>OZ244119.1:1765000-6451314 GCA_965215755.1 Hyphomicrobiaceae bacterium | reverse complement strand
TGAGCGCTATGTACCTAAGCCTCTAGTGCGTGGGCTTATTCGGCAGGGCGAGCAGTCCGTCCAACCTCAAGAGCGGGTCGTCACGGTCATGTTCACGGACATCGTGGGGTTCTCCTCAATCGCTGAAAAGCTCACGCCCCGCCAAACCGCTGAACTGCTTAATCGTCACTTTGCCATGTTGGGAGAATGCGTTGAGGCATCGGGCGGTACGATTGACAAGTACATTGGCGACGGATCACTCGCGTTTTGGGGCGCGCCGGAACCAGTCGATGATCACGCCGCGCGAGCATGTCAGACAGCGTTACTGATCGCGAAGAGCATGGCGCGCCATCGGAAAGTTGCTGAAGAGTTTGGAGTCTCCGGAATTGGCGTCCGGATCGGAATACATACGGGCGCGGCAATTGTCGGAGACATCGGCGGTGAGCAGCGAACGAATTATACTGTCATTGGGGACACGGTAAACATCGCTAACCGTCTCGAAGATTATGCACGGAATTTCCACCAGGGCGACGTCACGATTGTCGTCTCTGAAATGACGCGAAAACGAGCCGAAGAGCTGTTTGAGTTTCAGTCCCTCGGCACACTCGTTCCTCTCGGTCGCGCTGGAAACATCGGTGTTTCGCGCCTGGTTTCAGATCGCGACCGCAAAGAAGAAGCTGAGTGACGCCGAGCGACATTTGATTGATCGGCAATTAGAAGTCGAATAGCTCGCTCAGGAATGAGTCTTTCTTCTTCTTACGAGAGTAAGAATGCTTGTAGTCCTGGGTTGGGCGCTCTTCTTGGCGCACACGAACGGGTTGAGGTGCAGGGACCGATAGCTCGATTAATTTGTCGAGTTCTCCGCGGTCCAACCAAACACCGCGGCACTTCGGGCAGTAATCTATCTCGACGCCCTGCCGATCAGCCATCACCAGCGTCTCGTTATCAATCGGGCATTTCATGTGTGTTCTCCGTCAATTCATCCATGCACCACTCAGAGAGTTGGTGAGAAGTGCGCGTCAGCATCTCCGCCGCGCGTCACAGACGGTATTTGGCTTTCGGGAAATGATAGTTGAAGAGGGTAAAAATAGAGAATTTGATCGAATTTATTTATCACCATGAAGATGACCAAGTGGGCATCTTAGTCGGTTCCGTACGACGTGCGTCTGATGGAAGCAAAGGGTTGAATGGCGAGGGGGGTTCAGCTAGTTCAATTCCGGGGGCATGCCGGGTTCGCATCGGCGGCTACCTCCTTCCAATGCCATGTCCGAATGAGCATGCGGGCGAGGTATGGGATGGTTCAAGCGATGTTCGAAAAGCTCTAAAAGGCTCACATTCTGCCGGTGATAATGGCCCAGGCACCAGCAGCGAGTGCCAAGGCTCCGACCCACAAAGCCCATCTTCCAGTGCGGCCGTGACGTGAATTCTCTTCAGCTAAGCGCTTGATGGTAGCGTCGCTCAACTGCACACCGTTCTGCGCCATATCTGAGAAGGCATGGGCGGATCGCTCGGCCTGTGCCATCAGGCGCGGCACATCTGCTAGCACGCGCCCGACGGTACCAGCTCCTTCGCCAGCATCGCGAAGCCGTCCGGCGACTCCATAATTCGCTTCCATCCATTCCTTTGCAACGGGTTCAGCGGCTGTCCAGATATTGAGGCTGGGATCGAGAGAGCGCGCCACGCCTTCGACAATGACCATGCTCTTTTGCAGCAGGATCAATTCCGGCCGCGTTTGCATGTCGAAAACCTCTGTGTAGGCGAACAGCTGCCCGAGTAGGTCAGCCATAGAAATTTCATCCGCCGTGCGGCCATGGATAGGTTCCCCGATTGCACGCATCGCCTGTGCGAAGACCGCAACCGGGTGATGCGCTGGGACATAGCCTGCATCGAAGTGTATTTGAGCAGCCAGCATGTAGTCCCGGGTAATCAGGCCGTGCAGTATTTCGGCAAGGAACCGCCGTTCGATTTTTCCCAGTCGACCCATAATCCCAAAATCAACAGCAACCAGTGTGCCGTCCGGTTCAACCAGAAGATTGCCCTGATGCATGTCGGCATGAAAAAAGCCATCTCGCATTGCGTGGCGCAGAAACGATCTTAGGACCGTCAGGCCAAGTTGCTCCAGGTCATGGCCTTGCTCATTCAGTTTGTCGACATTGGCAATCGGTGTGCCGTCGATCCACTCCAATGTCAGGATGCGTTTGGACGTCCGGCGCCAGTCGACGTCCGGGACACGGAACGTTGCGATGTCCGAAGCTTGATCATTCTTGATATTGTCGGCCATCTCGGAAATGGCAGCAGCCTCCAGCCGCAAGTCCATCTCCAACTCAGTGGTGCGGTCTAGGTTCTCGACAACCGCGACCGGCTTAAGGCGGCGAGATGGGGCGTGGACCATTTCGATCGTACGGGCAGCAAAATAGTAGCTGTTCAAGTCGCGCCGAAACTGGTCCTCGATGCCGGGGCGCAGGATCTTAACGGCAACATCATGTTCTTCACCATCTTGCAGAATGGTCGCTTTGTGCACTTGCGCGATCGAGGCGGCTGCGAGCGGTGGGCCGAAATTTACAAAGTGATCTTCAAGCTTTCCACCAAGAGACTCTTCAATAGCGCGGCGTGCTTCGCGCATGGAGAACGGCGGTTGTCGGTCCTGTAGGTGACGCAGGTCAGCTGCGAGTTCTGAACCAATGAGATCTCCTCGCGTTGCTAGAAACTGGCCAAGCTTGATGTAGCTCGGCCCGAGTTTCGAAAGGGCGCGGGAGACGCGGCTATCTGTTGGCTGCCCGATACGAAAGGGCCACGAGACGATACGGATCGGAAGCGTGAGGGCCCGGGCCAGGTGCAATACCATAGGCGCCTTCATGCCCTTGGGCACAAAGCGCACACCATGCTGCGCAAGCACAATTCCGGCGCGCGCCAGGCGGAAAAAACTGGTGATGGCGTTCAGCATGAGCCCTCAATCGAGTCAAGCCAGCACTTATGCCCGATTGCTAAGCCAAGGGGAATATGGCGCGACGTCAAATCTTCCAGCCAGAGTGAATCGCCGCGATACCACCGGTCAGGTTGCGGTACGACACATTATCAAAGCCGGCTTCACGCACCATGTCTGCGAACTGGTGCTGCGCTGGGAATTTCCGGATGCTTTCAACCAGATATTGGTAGGAATGCTTATCGTTGGCAGCAAGCTGGCCAAGCCGAGGAATGACTTCGAACGAGTGGAAGTCGTAAAGCCGGTCGAGCATCGGCACAGTACACTTCGAAAACTCCAGGCACAGAAAGTGGCCACCTGGTTTGAGGACCCGGAAGGCTTCTCTGAGCGCCTTTGGAATGTCGGTGACATTCCGGATACCAAACGCAATGGTGTAGGCATCAAAGCGGCGATCATCAAAGCTCAGTGCCTCGGCATTGCCCTCGACAAGCTCGATCTGATCTCCGAGCCCGGCATCTACAACCCGTTTTTGGCCAACTTCGAGCATCTCAGGGCTGATGTCGCAGATGACAGCGGAGCAGCCGAGGCCGCCACGCTTCATACACCGCATTGCAATATCACCAGTTCCGCCGGCAACGTCCAATAGCCGAAATGCGGCGTCCGACTTTGGCGGGTTGATCTGCGTGACCAGATCCTCTTTCCAGAGGCGATGCATCCCGGCAGACATCAGATCGTTCATAAGGTCATAGCGTTCAGCCACCGATGAAAACACGCGATTGACCCGTCCCTGGCGTTCGCCGAGCGGCACATCCTCAAAGCCGAATGATGTCGTGTTTTCACCGTTATGGCTGGTGCTGTTGTTCATGGTGTTCCGTCCCGAAATTCGCTAGACCTTTGCTTGGCGCGCTCCGGCGTTTACAAGTTTGCAATCCGGGAGGCTTCGAAGGCCGACAATTGTTAGTCTACGCTGATCAGGCAGGTCTGCGAAGCAGTCTGGACAATATGGGGCGGCCAGTCTGGTGAAATCACCGAAATATGGAGAACGAATTCGTGAGCGGGCTGTAGCCGACCCTCGCCGATATCGCCCGGATATGACACAATTGTCATTGGCGGCGCGATCCAGGGTGGTTACGCTCTCGTTGGTTCGGGCGCGACGGTGAGGTACCTGATGTTGGCCGCGACACGATCATGTTTGTTGCTGATGGCTGCCGCAATCACATCGGCGTTCGTAATGGCGAAGCCGCTCGCAGCCAAACAGGCAGTCGACCTTGAGTTGGTTCTGGCGGTCGACATATCATTGTCGATGGATGCAGATGAACAGCGACTGCAACGTGATGGCTACGTCGCGGCGCTCCGCCATGCTGATGTCATCCGCGCGATCCAGTCAGGCCCTCAAGGCAAGATTGCACTGACCTACATGGAGTGGGCCGGCCATTTTATCCAATCGGTTATTGTGCCCTGGCAGGTCATAAGCAATGCCGATGAGGCCAACGCTTTTGCTGACGAACTCGCAGCTAAGCCGTTGTCTCGTGCATTGATGACCTCGATCTCTGGGGCGATATTTGAAGGTCAGAAACTATTCACAAAAAGCAATGTCGAAAGCCTCCGCCGCGTAATCGATGTCTCGGGCGATGGCCCGAACAATTCCGGCGCAACGGCGATGCTCGCCCGCGATGCCGCCGTCAAAGCTGGCATTGTGATCAACGGACTTGCGCTGGTCTTAAAGCGACCAGACGGCCCGTATAGTTATTTCGATATTCCTAATCTGGATCACTACTACGCTGATTGCGTCATTGGCGGTCCCGGCTCCTTCGTTCTGGCCGTGACGGACAGGGCAGAATTCACGACAGCCATTCGGCAGAAGATGATCAAGGAAATCGCCGGTTTGCCAGCGTCCCCGGCAAAGCCTCCCAGGCGCGCTAGCACGAGTTTCCTTCACAAAGCACAGTTGCGGTTACCGCCGCCAACAAAGCGAGCAAAATACGATTGCCTCATCGGCGAAAAGTTATGGGACCAATACCAGCGCGACCAGTGGTGAAAGCGGGAGCGCGCTGCCGTGCATTATTCAAGGACGAACTTCTCGACGCGCCAATGCTCAATCTCGGACAGATCAGGCGTGACGCCTATGCCAGGCTCCGACGGCAGATCGACATACCCAGCGTCGATCTGAAGAGACCCGCTCAGGACCCGGTCTCGCAAGGGATTCTCATTGACATCCATTTCAAGCAATCCGCCGCCGCCGGCAGCGGCAAGGATTTGCGATGAGTGGAGGAGGCCGATGCCGCCCCCAAGCCAATGCGGACAATACGTCTTGCCGGCGGCAATAGCTTTCTGCGCAATCTCGAAGCAGTCCGTGACACCTCCCCATTTGCCAACGTCGGGCTGAACAAAATCAAGCCAGGCAAGCGCACGCTCGATGTTGGCCATTCCACGGAGGTTCTCTGCGCCCGCTAGCGGGATGCGCGTGGCAGCCTTGAGTTCCTGCCATTGAGCATCGGGGATGTCAGCCACCATCGGCTCCTCAAACCATCCGACACCGGCCTCCGCCAGCCAGTCGGCTGCAGTAATCGCCTGCTCGACGGCCCATTTTTGATTGGCGTCGACGAAAAACCGTTCGCCCGACGCGAGGTCGTTCATGATGCGATCGACATTGCCTTTGTCAGTTTGATCGCCGAAGCCAATCTTGAGCTTGAAGTTGCGGTGCCCATTCTGGCGCTCGGATGCAACAACATCCGGGCCATCGCTGGGGTTAAGGCCGCTGGCATAGGCTGAAACGCGATCTGCAGCATCCGGATTGAGGAGCTTGCGCAATGGCTTGTTGGCTTTGCGCGCCGCAAGGTCCCAAAGGGCTTGATCGACGGCGGCTAAGATCGCGGCGATTGGGCCTGGCTCGTCGGCCTGAACGGACAGGACGTGCAGTTTGTCATTGAGCGCACGGTAGAAGTCTGGAATTGATTCGACGGATTGCCCCAGCAGCAGATCAGGCAGGAGAAAGGCGGCGAGCCGAGCCCGGTACTCCGTCGTGATTGTCGGAAAGTTGCCCCAAATGTCACCCCAACCCGCGACCCCATCGTGATCTTCGATGCGTAGCATCGCAATGCCGCGGCTCGGTATGGTGCCGAACGATGAGACGACCGGCCTTTCCACCTCGGCACGGAAGACATCGATGTAGACCCGTTTGATTTTCATGCTGCTGTTCCAGTTGAATGAGGTGGCTGCCTTGATCGGCTGCGCAACCATTGGATCATGATAGGATTGCGAAAAGCATAGTTGCTTGGAAGATCTCTGAACATTGATAAGTTATGAAGCAAGGAGAGTGGCAATGTATCATGAGGGTATGCGCGAACTGCAGGACCGTTATGGCGGCCGCAAAGTCGCTGATGCAATTGAGAAGCATCGCAAGCATCTCGAATTTACAGGCGAGGACCGTGAATTCATTGAGGCATTGCCGTTTTTCTTCCTTGCGACCAGCTGGAACGACAGCGTTGATTGCTCTATCAAGAGCGGGCACCCGGGTTTCATTCGGGTGTGCGGATCAAATCAGGTGGAATGGCCGGACTACGATGGTAACCGCATGTATCGTAGCCTTGGCAATATTGCGCGCAATCCCAACGTCGGTTTGCTGTTTATCAAAATGGACGGAACTAGCACGCGGATCCGCCTAACCGGCAAAGCTGAGATCATTGATGATCCGAAACAGTTTGCGGACCTGCCAGGCGCCCAACGCCTGGTGCGCGTCACGGCAGACTACATCTACTACAATTGCCCGCGCAGTGTTCCGAAGATGGAGATGGTCGAGCACTCTCCCTACATGCCGCGAGAGGGTTACACGCCACCGCAGCCCGAATGGAAAAGCCGGGACTATATTCGCAAGATCCTCGATGAAGAGGTCTGAATTCCGGCGGTCGGACGGCTCAATTTTAGTGAGCGACTGTGGATGATGCGGCGGGTCTGAAACAGGCCGCCGATCCGATTGGACATCCAAACCAAAGCGGGGGAGCTGCCGCGAGTTTCGGGGTGGATCGAGATGTATGGTTGCGCAAATGTTTGAGCTGTCGCGCTTGTCGGTCCTCTGAAGCGCGACGGCAGCGGCGCTCGACGGTTTCCCAGAAAAAGCACGACAGTCGATGAGAGCTTTGGGCAACCCCGATTGCCTCGCGTGAAATACGAGTGGTCCGGGGCGGGGCTGGCAACAGCTCGGCGGTTCTCTTCGCGTTTACGGCATGGATCGCTGGACACTCGAGCGCGTTATGCGCCAAGGGCCCGAGGAGGGCTCCAAGGGAGTACTGGCAGCATCCGCAGAGACGCTCATTCATGACTTCTTCCGTGATCACTCGAATTATTTCGACAACCTCGAAGTTGCTGCTGAGACGCTGCGCGATGAAGAGCCGTGTCGCACGGATGATGTGTATTCGGTGTTGAAGGCGCGCCTCCTGAAAAAGCATGGCATCGTCGTTGAGCAGAAGTCTGCCGAAGAGATGACGGGCGGGCTCAGGGTTTATGATCAAAGGCGGAAGGTCATTCTGTTGTCGGAAGCGCTTGATCACCCCAATCAGATTTTTCAGATAGCCCACGTCTTGTGTCTCGTAGAGCAGCAGCAATTACTCGATGAGCTGACCGAGGAAAGTGGTGTGGCCGAGGGGCCTGGCGCAGCCCGCTGCCATGTCGAACTCGCAAACTACTTCGCCGCTGCTTTTCTCATGCCGTACGACGCCTTTCTCGATGATGCAGAGGCCATGGCTTACGATTTGGACCGGCTGGCTGCCCGCTTCCGGGTATCGTTTGAGCAGGTTTGCCACCGCTTAACGACATTGCAGCGACCCAGGCGTCAGGGCGTTCCGTTCTTCTTCCTGCGGGTGGATAAGGCGGGCAATGTTACCAAGCGCTTTAATTCAACGCCGTTCCAGCTTGCCGAATACGGTGGTGCCTGCCCGGCGTGATACTCCCGCAATGCGTCGAGCTGCCCGATGGTGATCGCTATTTTACGATCAGTAGAACGTCAGACCGGCCAGTCTACAACTTTAAGACCCAGGACCACAGGATGGCGCTGGCTCTTGGGTGTGAGCTCAAGTTTGCAGATAAGATTGGTTACGCCAACGGTTTCAATTTAAAGGATGGTGACGTATTCAGTCCGATCGGTATCAATTGTCATCTCTGTCCCCGCCAGGCGTGCACGCAGCGTGCTCATCAGCCAGTCTTTATGGAGCTGCCGATTGACACATCCCGGCGTGGCAATACGCGTTACGAAAGCTGAATTCAGTCAACAGGTCATGCAGCACGCCAGTCAAAGAAGCCTGGTCCGGCGCGGCTGAGGAGATCGCTGGCGAGTTTGCGGCCGATCTCGGGGCTATCCTCGATGGTACCGCTGATACTGTCGGAGATGGCTTCGGAGCCATCGATGCGAAGAATCTCACCGGCCAGGTGGAGGGGGCCGCCGTTCGATGCCGATAGCGCCCTGTGCGACAGCTGGCAGCATCTCGTCGGGTGCGATCGGCGTTGCCGGAACATCTCTCATCGTGAGGCGGTTGAGGTCCGCCATCGCAAGGAACGTACAGGCAGCGACGCCATCCGCCAGCTTCCGCATGCGTGTTTGTACGTTGCCGCGGAACTCAACGACTTCGAGGTCCGGGCGCCGGTTGAGCAGTTGGGCTTTGCGGCGCAGGCTGGATGTTCCGGCCTTGGTGCCGGCCAGCAGCTCATCCTCGATCTCGCGAGTGAAAAGGCCTTTGCCACCGATCTCCTTCAGCGGGCGGTCCTGAACGCGGTCGCCGGTGGTCTTGATCACCACAATCTCGAAAGCGTCTTCAGGAAGATCGTGGGCGGCAGACAGGCGCGCACGTGTCTCATAGGCCTGAACCAGCGCCAGCGGCGAGCCGCGGGTGCCAATGCGAAACGGTGCGTGAGGTGTCGGAAGTTTGAGGGCCATGGCTTAACCTTGAGCGACGTCGCTTCGCTATGACATTTGGTGTTGTCATGATGGCTTGACGAGACCTCAATGGCCAATCAAGGCGCGGCCGGTCACAGCTAGGATGACCACCGGTGACAAAGAAAAAGATATTGCGTGCGCTTGCTGGCGAGACCCTGCCGACACCGCCGATCTGGATGATGCGGCAGGCCGGACGCCGATCCCGAAAACGTGCAGCTGATGATCAACACGGTCCGCCAGGGCGTTGAATAAAGTCGAGCAGAGCCTGAGCGGACGGCCTATACGACCTACCTCTTAATACCCCCTAGGCCGACACACCACTGCGCGCGGTCGTGCGTCTTCAAATCCATTTTGCAAGCGGTGGCAGGCTCATGAGCACAGCATTGGCATCGTGGCCCGTCTCCAGGCCAAACTTGGTGCCACGGTCATAGACCAGATTATATTCGGCATAGAGACCGCGATGGACTAGCTGCGTGTCTTTATCGGCGCTACTCCATGGCGTGTTTCGGCGCCGTTCGACAAGTGGCACATAGGCCGGCAGAAACGCGCGCCCAATATCCTGGGTCAGGGCAAAATCGGCCTCCCAGTCACCGGTGCATTGGTCATCCATAAATATGCCACCGACGCCGCGCGCGCGATGGCGATGCGGAATAAAAAAATATTCATCCGCCCAGGCCTTGAGTCGCGGATAGTGTTCCTCTCCATGCAGATCGAGGTGGGCCTTTTGCTGGTCGTGAAAGTGGGCGGTATCCGCGTCATACTCAATGCAGGGATTAAGGTCGGATCCGCCGCCGAACCACCAGGCATGCGGTGTCCAGAACATGCGCGTGTTCATGTGGACCGCCGGTGCGTGCGGGTTCTGCATGTGGGCAACGAGGCTGATACCGGAGGCCCAAAAGCGCGGATCATCCTTCATGCCGGGGATGCCCTTGCGCGCGGCCATCGCTGATTGCGCGCGTTCACCAAGCGTCCCGAACACGGTCGAGACATTCACACCAACCTTCTCGAACACGCGGCCATCACGCATGACAGACATCAGGCCGCCGCCGGCATCGGAGCCGTCGGCTGACGCGCGTTTGGTGTCGCTCACCTCGAAGCGGCCGGCCGGCCGGTCTGCGGTCGGGCCGTCCGATTGCGAATCTTCCAGTTGCTCAAAGGCAGTCACGATTTCATCGCGGAGAGCGCGGAACCAATCCGCGGCCCGCGCTTTTTCTGCATTCAGGTTTTGGGTCATAGTCGCTACTGCTACGCCGTCACGGTTCAAGAATCAATCGTTCCCTAGCGCGTCATTGGTTGTGCAAAGCTGTCGTGTTGCGCTTGAGAAGTGACTGTATATATTGGCGCGCCTTTTCAAAAAATGGCAGGCGTTCGGTGAACAACTTTCCGTCGAGATGGTCGACCTCGTGCTGAAGGCAGATAGCATCCATGCCTTCGAGTGTGCATGTGCACTGCGTGCCGCCCTTATCTTGGGCGGTGACCTGAATCTTTGTTGCGCGAAAGACATTGCCGGATCTTCCCGGCACGGATAGGCGAGCTCTGCTCGACGAGCCCCCATGCTGCTTTCGATTTGATCTCGTGATTGACGTATGTATGGGGGGCGTCCTGCCCGTGCACCGGAACGATCACAAGGACGCGATGATGTTGATTGATCTGCGTTGCCGATAGCCCAATGCCCCCGGCGCTCTTAAGCGTGTCGCAAAGGTCTTCGATGAGAGCATCCAGATCCTCATCAAACTCTGTCACGGGCAAAGCAACACGTCGCAGTTTTGGGTGCGGATACTTGAGGACGGAACAAACCGGCACGATTGCAGGCTCCGATTCGATGTCTGAAGGTTGGGGTTCATGCCTTGCGTGGTATTATTGCCGGCGTCCATATTTGCCCGGCGGCCACTGTCAGGGCGGCGGATCAGCGGGATTAGAACCGCAATCGTCACAAGCAACAGGCAGATCTCCACGGCATAGACGGAGAGATAGCCAACGGCCTGATTGGCTGCACTGTCAGAGTTAACGCTGTTTGACATAGCCAGTTGGATAACGTCACGCATGATGCTGCCGAGGGCCATCGCGCTCCCGGCAGCGGTTGCCTGGACTGCACCCCAGGCCCCGAGCGCCAGGCCGGCCTGTCCGGGCGTTGCCTGGTTCATGGTTGCTGTCAGAGTCGTATGCGCGAACAAAGCCGCGCCGAAGCCAACAAGTAGGTTGCCTAAAAGAAAGGCTGAGCTCGCCTGTAGCGGTGCCGCGATGCAAATCAGGAAAAAGGCAGGAACCCCGCTGGCTACGGCGATCAATGCAATGCGATTGGGTTCAACTCCAGGCCGCAAAAGATAGGCGCCTGCGGAGAGCCCGACCTTCCTTCAGATATCGGGTGCAGGTCATAATCAGCCGTTCAGGTAGAGTGCCTTCGCTGATGGCCTCTTTAACGGCTTCTTCCTCACGCCTTGCAGTTTCACTCAGCAGAAGAAGTGACCGAACGTTGAATCCTTCTTCCTCCAGCAATGTGTAGACTACTCTTGCGCCGCCCTGACTGCTGTAAAATAGAACATTCGGTGTCATTTGAGTCGCTCCAGTCGCTTAGGCATTCGTGGATGGCGGGAAGGACTAATTTGGGCATCTCATATCGCGTCGAGTTGAGCGTTCCTCATGATGCATTGATGCCCTAGATCAGAGCTCGTTCCATTCTCAATGCTAACTTGCGGCGCATGTAGCGCGCCATCTGGCGTGAACCGCACAACAGCGTGCCAATACGCCGACGATACATCGCGGGCAAAGTATTGATCCGCGAGTGCACATCAGTACAATCACGTTGTCCGGGTCTGAGCACTTGGAGATGTCCTTCGATCGACGGTGGCATATTCCGGTGCCACTGCGTGCAAGAAACAAGATCTGATGACCCAATCACTAGGTCGCAAAATTGACGATGATCGTGAGCGGTCGGTTCTGCTGGCCTATCAACAATGCATCGACAAGAGCGCACAGCGCTTCATCATAGAAGACGTGGATCATCCAGACGATCTTGAAAAGGCCCTGCACTTGCTGTTGAGCGATGTGTGGCCACCTGGAACGTACCGCATTCGGCAGATCATACAGTCAGGAATTCACATGCGGTTTGTCCCATTCAACAAACCGAGGGCTCAGCAAACAGTTGGTGAATGGATCGGAAATCGGCGACATGGATTGGTTTTTGTCGATGTCATTCACGACTTGAGAGTTCTTGGAAATCAAGGTTCCTAGCTCAACTCATCTGACGCTTCGTCTCCACATGCTGCTGAGCACGAATCCAAGCGACAGCTGCAAAAGCTCCATTCGGCCAACACTGCAGAGCTGTCATAAACCGATTGCAATGCTTGATCTTTCAACCGATCAACACAATGTAACAAAATGAGAACAGCAGGTTGAAACAATAGCAGGGTGATTTTCCATGTCAGACGAAAAGTCTTTTGTCGTCATCCCATTTCAGCGTGTCGGCACTTACATCGGACCCCACCAAATGTTGGTGCTTGATAATCCTAAGCAAGCACAGGCGTTGGCGAGCGAATTGTCAAAAAGATATCCGGGAGTGGCGCTGATCGAGAAATCAGTCGACGAAGACACTGGCGCTGATATCGAGACTCTGATCGCGCACAGTGGTGCCGTGCCGGAAAACATTACCCAGTCGGCGAATTGGACAATGCCCTTGCATTAATCCGTCGTGCATCGGTCGAAGCGATAGATTTGTTTCGAGTTCAAGGCACTTGCTCATTGCCGCTTGTTCGAATTCGAATGTCGGAGCCGCAATGGAACGCGGGCGAGAGAATTGCCGGTTATTGGCTCGAATGGATCTGTTGATCTTCATGCTTAATCGATGACATGGCACCTTCAGCAAGAATCGATATCTCTGACAAATAGGCTGTCATCAACTGAGAGTCATTTGCGGTGCGTGCTCTCGAGGCCAGATCAGAGATCTTCATCAGGTTGCCCTCAAGGGCCACCAGTATTTTCGATGCTGATAAGGGCGGCTGTTCAATGGCGTGATCCTGGTCCGCCATGATGCGGTCGAGCTGTCGTGCCATCCCGGCAAGGCGCAAAAGTTGCGCGACCATGGGTTGGAACAGGCTCCAGTTGATGGGTTTGGCCAAATAGCTGCTCGCACCAGCCTGGAGCGCCGCCCTGATAGCATCTGAGTCCTCGCGCGACGAAACAACGACAATCGGCATATGCCGCGTCGCTTTGTTGCTCCGGATGCATCTGATGAGGTTGAAGCCGTCAAGGTTTGGCATTTCGAGATCGATGAAGGCGAGGTCGTAGGTCTTGCTTTGGAAGAGCCCCCAGGCTTCCAGGCCATCCGCTGCTTCATCGAACTCGGCGACCATAGAACCGATTTTTGCGTGAATGAGAGAACGCATGATCGGATCGTCATCCACACACAAGACGTGCGCACACGCTTTCCCGCTTTGATGATTTGGAATTTCCACGCCGCATTCCACAAACGTTCAGTCGTTGAAAACAAGATGGAACGGTTTGATTAAATTTGTGCTGATAATGTTGGTTTCGAAACCGTAAAGAACGCCTTTATTTACCTAATGGGGATAAGGTGCGCGCAGTGAGATTGCCTAGCGAAAACAACTAACGTGCAACTGTTTCAGAAAAACTCAATCCAGACCAAACTGGTAACCACGGTTGGGATGGCCGTGATTTGCGGTGTTCTGCTCGCGTCCTTAGCATCGGCATGGCGTGAAACCAATCGGCACTTTGAATCCAAGCAAGCTGAGATCTCGGGGATTGCTGCTGCGATCGCAGTACCCATCGCACCACCGCTTGCGGCTGGCAATCGGCGTAGCATCGCCATCGCGCTCAATGCGATTGGCCGGGTCAAGTCGATCAACTACGCACGTGTCTTGAATTCGGACGGTCAGGTCTTCTACGAACTCGGAAGTGGTGTGCTGATTTCCCGAGGCGCGAATGATGATGCCTCATCAACGGCTTTCGGTCCATTCGATGCCATCTACTATGGTGCGTTTCCGTTTCAAACGCCTATTGTTTACCGCGGACAAACAATAGGCGCCCTGGAGCTGATCGTTGATCTCTCAGATATGCGGGATTTGCTTTGGATAAGTGCTGGCCAGGCATTACTTTTCGGTCTGATCGCTGCGCTCTTTGGCATGGTCGTGTCGAAGTACTCTCAGCGGCGGATTGCGGAGCCAATCGTAGCGCTAACAGGAGCCATGCATCATGTGCAAACGCAGCATGATTTTAGCTATCGCGCTCAACGGATCAGCAATGATGAAACCGGTGAATTGGTTGATGCATTCAATGCGATGTTGGATGAGATCAGGCAACGCGACCAGGCATTGGCAGATCATCGCGAGAACCTAGAAGCAACTGTCAAGCAGCGCACGGCTGATCTCGTTGTCGCCAAGGAAGAGGCTGACGAGGCCAACGCGGCTAAGTCCCAGTTCCTCGCCACCATGAGCCACGAAATCCGCACGCCGATGAACGGCATGTTGGCGACGGCCGAATTGCTAACGTCATCGGGGCTGCCAGCCAAGCAGAAACGCCACGCTGAAATCATTGTGAGATCCGGCAAGGGCTTGTTGGCAATCATCAACGACATCCTCGACTTGTCAAAAGTCGAGGCCGGAAAGTTACAACTCGAGTCGGTGCCCGTTGACCTCGCAACTTTAGCGGATGACGCAGTCCAACTGTTCTCAGGCCGCGCGCGGGAAAAGAACATCGACCTCTGCGCCTACGTCGCACCTGATGTACCATCGACCATTGTTGGTGATCCGGTCCGCATGAGCCAAATTCTTGCGAACCTCATCAACAATGCCTTGAAGTTCACAGAAACCGGGCACGTGTTGCTCCGGATGGAGCTGGTGCTGCAGGCAAACGACGGTTCAGCACCTGCCCACAAGCTCTCGATCAGTGTTGAGGATACCGGGATCGGCATCGCCGAAGATAAGCTATCCGGCATTTTCGACGCATTCGTCCAGGCAGACAGCTCGGTCGCGCGAAGCTATGGCGGCACAGGTATAGGGCTGGCTATTTGCAAGAGGCTTGCTGATGAAATGGACGGCGATCTCGTGGCGACAAGCCAATATGGCAAAGGTAGTACGTTTACTCTGACGATGCCGATTGAAGCCGACCTGGTCTCGAACCACCGGAGCACCCAGTTAGTTGGACGCGGCAAGACAGCTGCTATTGTACTCGAGCCAAGTGCGACCCGTGATGTCTTGCAGGCGTATCTGGAGGACGCGGGCTTCGTCACCAATTGTTATTCCGAAGAGCCTGATGAGTTAGAACGGATGATCTCGGCTGACGTCTTGTTCGCCACCGAAGATGTTTGTCTAACGATGCAAGGCATCGAGGTGGCTGAGCGGCCCGAATTCACGATCGCACTTCGGACCATGGGTACCTTGGTCAACCCGCATGCCTCGGTGCAAAATGTATCTGATGCCGAGCTCTCGTGCCCGGTCTTGCTTGGTGACCTCGATCCTCTGCTTTGTGCATTGGCGGACGGGCCGCAAGCTGTGCATGAACTCTCACGCGGCACAGCCGGGACTGAGGCCGCGCAGTTGCCGCGGTTCGACGGCATTCATGTTCTTGCTGCCGATGACAATGAGGTCAATCTCGAGATCCTTCGTGAGGCACTCGATCGATTGGGCATTACCGCGGATTGCGTCGAAGACGGCAGTCAGGCGGTCGAAGCATATAAGGCTGGCACTTACGATCTCATTCTTATGGATGTCAGCATGCCGGTTCTCGATGGCTATGGGGCGACGGCACAGATCCGGCAGCATGAGGCTGGTAGTCAACGAGGGCGGACGCCGATCATTGCTTTGACGGCGCACGCTTACGGATCGGAGGCTAATATCTGGCACCAGTCTGATATGGACGCCTGTGTGACCAAACCATTCACGTTGAAATCGCTTGAGGAGAAGCTCACACAGCTGCTCCCGGCAAGCGCTGCGAGCGAAGAATCATCCGCGATCGATAATACCAAACAATCATCACCCAATAGTTCTGCAGTTGAAACCGCAACCAAAGAGCAGCCAGAGCTCCTCGATCTCGCGGTCCTCGAAGGGATTGCTGAAATGCAGCGAGAGGGTGATGACTTGGTTGCTCGCATCATCGGCCTGTACACTCAGCACGCACCGGCTGCGCTCCAAAAACTTCTGGACCTGGGTGATGATGCGAGCGCAGACGAAGTCGCCTCAGCGGCCCACGCTTTGAAATCACTCAGCCGAAATATTGGGGCACTGCTCGTTGGCAATCTCTGCGATGAAATTGAGAATGAAGCCCGTGCCGGTCGCTCGACAGTTGACGAGAAGCGCAGCCAGGAAATCAGTCGTGCATTGGATGCAACCTTGGTTGAGCTTTCTACTTGCGCGCCCGGAGCGGCACGCAGGGTCGAACGCCATCAAGCCTGATCATTCAAGTGGCACGCTGCCATCCGTCCTGGCGCAATCTCGCGTAGTGCGGGGATCTCGGCCTTGCACCGGTCAAAGGCATGCGGACAACGCGGATGAAAATGGCACCCTGGTGGCGGATCAAGCGGGGAGGGTATCTCTCCTTTAATCGGATGGAACGTCCGTTTGCGTTGATCAAGGCGCGGGATCTCAGCAAGCAATGCCGTTGCGTAAGGATGATTCGGCGCTGCAAAGAACTCTTCGGTCGGTCCTGACTCGACAACGCGACCCAGATACATAATGACGATTCGGTCGGAGATGTGTTGCACCACACTGAGATCATGACTGATGAACAGATATGTCAGATCAAATCGCTCACGTAGATCCATGAACAAGTTAATGACTTGTGCCTGAATAGATACGTCCAGCGCTGCAACAGCCTCGTCGCAGACGAGAAACTCCGGTTTAACTGCGAGTGCGCGTGCAATGCCGATACGGCTGCGCTGGCCACCTGAGAATTGATGCGGGTACCGCTTGCGGAAGTCAGCATCCAGGCCGACGTTCTGCAGCATCTGCGCGACGTAGGTGGCATATTCAGATTTATTGACCAGGCCATGGACGAGCGGTGCTTCACCAACAATGCCCTCAACCCGCATCCGGGGGTTGAGAGACGCATAAGGGTCCTGGAAGATCATTTGGATCGCTAGGCGCTCGTGGTTAGCCTCGTCATCGCTCAATGCATTGCGATCGCGTCCACGAAACAGGATGTTGCCGGATGTCGGTTCCAGCAAGCCTGCAATCATCCGGCCCAGTGTTGACTTCCCACAACCGGACTCACCCACCAGACCGACCACCTCGCCTTCGTGGACAGCGAGATCAACGCCATCAACCGCATGGACAGTCTCATCACGTAGATCAGAGCCCAGCCGCGCTGCAATGCGTCCCGCAAGATCGAGCTTCTTGACAAAGTTCTTTGTGAGGCCGCGAACTTCGACGATTGGCGTGTTCAGGGCGTCATGCGCCATGCGTGCAGTCTCGGCGCTCATTCTGCAGCCTCAGCAGTCAATGGATGGAAACAACGCACATGACGTCCTGTAGCTGGCGAGCTGATCGACGGCGATGATAGGCAGGTGGCATCAGCATAGGGACAACGGGTGCGGAAGGCGCAGCCTTCAGGGAGATTGAGAAGTGACGGGGTCATGCCCGGGATCTGCGTCAAGCGCTGGCCGCGCTTGTTGTGGCTTGGCACGGAGCCAAGCAATCCTTCGCTGTAGGGGTGTAGCGGGCGGTCAATGACATCATCGGCCGTGCCTTCTTCGACGATACGCCCGGCGTACATCACAGCAATGCGGTCGGCAAGAGCAGCAACAACAGCCAGATCGTGCGTGATCCAGATCATGGCCGTGCCCGTCTTGCGGCAGAGCTGCTGTGCCTCAAACAGAATTTGAGCCTGTATTGTCACATCAAGTGCCGTCGTTGGTTCATCGGCAATGATGAGATCGGGTTCGTTGATGAAGGCTGTCGCAATGGCTACGCGCTGCCGCATGCCTCCGGACAATTCATGTGGGTACGCCTTGAGTCGTCTCTTAGGTGAAGGAATTCCAACTTGCGCAAGAGCCTCGGTCGCAAGCGCAAGGGCATCATTACGCGATATCTTGCGGTGGGCCTGGACCGCTTCAATCATCTGCGTATCAACCCGAAGCACCGGGTTCAGTGTCATCATTGGATCCTGGAAGATCATCGCGATCCTGTTGCCGCGAATACTCCGGATTGCTTCCTCATCCAGATCAACAAGATTGCGCCCTTGGAACTCGATGCTGCCGGAAACAATCCGACCGGGCGGGTCGATGAGCCCCATAATCGAGAAGCCAGTGATGGACTTGCCGCTCCCAGACTCGCCGACTAAACCTAGGATCTCACCCGGCGCAATGTCAAAGCTGACCCCGTCAACCGCCTTTACAACGCCGTCCTTGGTAAAGAAGTGGGTGTGAAGATCTTCGACGCGGAGCGTCACTTGCCTTGCTTCGCTGCTCATCGGCGCAACCTCGGATTCAATACATCGCGCAATTGGTCACCGACGAGGTTGATCGACATAATGGTAAGCAGCAGTGCAATGCCCGGGAATGTACTGATCCAATATTTGCCGGAGAGCAGATACTCAAAGCCGTTGGAGATCAGAAGCCCAAGAGAGGGTTCAGTTTGCGGCAGACCAACACCGAGGAACGACAACGTCGCCTCGAGCGCAATAGCATGGGCTGTTTGAACGGTGCCCACAACGATCAACGGTGGCAGGCAGTTCGGCAGGATATGGCGAAACAGGATTCGTCTGTGGCCCAGGTTCAGGCAGCGTGCTGCCTCAACATATTCCTTCTGCCGCTCGACGAGAGCCGAGCCTCTGACTGTCCGCGCGTAGTAGGCCCATTGCACGACAACGAGCGCGATAATGATCTTATCGATTCCCTTGCCCATCACTGCGACCAGCATCAACGCGATGAGGATTGCCGGGAAAGAGAGTTGAAGATCGACAACCCGCATGATGAGCGTTTCGACGCGGCCGCCAGCGTAGGCAGCGACCAATCCCACGGATGCGCCAATGGCCATCGCAAGGAAACCGGAAAACACGCCGACCGCTAGCGAGATTCTCAAGCCGTAGAGGATGCCGGAGAACATGTCTCTGCCTGCACCATCAGTGCCGAGCCAGAAAGTCATGCCTGTCCCTGCACTCTGCTCGCCTGGCGGCAGTCGCGCGTCAAGAATATCGACTTGGCCAAGATCATAGGGGTTCTGCGGTGAGATCAGAGGCGCAAGCAGGGCGAGCAAAACGATCGTCGACAGCATGAATAAGGCAACTGTTGCGACCGGGCTTTCCAGAAACTCCGAAGCGAACCGGCGAAACGGTGTCTCAACCTTACTGCTGCTTGTTTTTAAAGCGTCGTCGGACTCAACAACAATGTCCTTCGGATTGTCAGCTGTTGAGCTCATGCCTTTTGGTCTCCAAGCCGCACGCGAGGGTCGAGGATCGAGTAGAGGATGTCGACGACCAGGTTGATGAACACGAAGAACAAAACAATGATAATCAGGTAGGCGACGATCACCGGTCGATCGAGCTGTTGGATCGAGTCAATCAGAAGCTTACCCATCCCAGGCCAGGCAAAAATCGTCTCCGTTACAACTGAGAAGGCGATCAGGCCGCCAAATTCCAGGCCCAAAACCGTGACGACGGGAATGAGAATATTCTTCAGCAGGTGCAGGCCGATTACGCGGCGCGGCGACAAGCCTTTTGCGCGAGCAAACTTGATGTAGTCCTGGTGGATCGCCTCTCGCGTTCCGGCACGCGTCAGACGGATGACCAGAGAGATCTTAAGCAGTGCCAGATTGAGTGCCGGTAGAAAGACGTAGCGCAGACCGTCCCAGGTGAAGAGACTCGACTCGATGCCGAGAAACTCGGCCGTCGGTCCCCGCCCTGTCGAAGGCAGCCATCCGAGCATGACCGCAAAGACCATGATCATCATCAGCCCGACCCAGAATGTCGGAAGCGAGAAACCCAGGATGGAGCCTGCCATGATTGTTCGTGATGAGAAGGCGTCTGGCTTCAGGCCGGCATACAACCCAAGTGGGATACCGAGAACGATCGACATGAAAAGAGCGCTCAGTGCCAGCTCCATTGTCGCCGGCATCCGCTCAAGGATAAGCGGCAGCGCAGGTGTGCCATGGATGAATGATTTGCCAAGGTCTCCGGTGGCTGCACCGACCAGGAAACGCCAGTACTGTTCCCAGATTGGCCGATCCAATCCGAAAGAGCGAATAACAGCGTCGATCTCTTCCTGAGTCGCATCGGAACTCACCAGCATATCAACTGGATCGCCAACGACGTTGACTCCGAAGAAGACGACGAGCGACATGATGATCACCACAACGGCACTTTGCATCAGTCGTCGAATGAGGAATGCGGTCACAGATTCAGTCCTTGCCCGCGTTGCGAATTGGTTCGCCGATTGGATTGAGAAGGCGCCAAGCAATCCTGGAGAAGACTGCTTGGCTTAGGTGAGATGTGCTCAAAGAGGCCTAGTTGACCATCATTGCTACAGTGCGCTCGTCAGTACGTGGGGTGTAGGAAATACCCTTCTTGCTGCCCCATGTATTGACCTGGTAATGCAGTGGGATGATGCCCAGATCTCCAATCGCAACTTCTGTTGCCTTAGCGAGAAGATCCTGACGTTTGGCGTCATCAACTGTGGCGAGTGCCTCTTCCAGCAGCTTATCAACTTCCGGATTCGAGTAGCGGCCACGATTGGATGCGCCGAACCCACGCGCCTTGTCATAAGAGTGAAGCAGGGACTTCAGTGGCGAAGAAGCCTCCCCTGTTCCGGCACCCCAGCCGACAAGAATGAAACTGAACTTGGGTGTCTTGTTCGGCCCGCCACGTGAAGCCTGTTTGAAGTACACGGACCGTGTCATGGTCTCGACCTTCATTTTCAAGCCCAGCCGGGTCAGCATCTGGCCGATGGCTTCAGCGATCTTGGCATCATTGATGTAGCGATCGTTCGGACCATGCAACGTCAGCTGGAAACCCTTCTCATGCCCGGCCTTTTTGAGTAGAGCCTTGGCGCCGGCTAGATCAAAGGGTTCTGGCTTCAAGTTCGGTGAAACGCCAAAGAAGCCTTCAGGCAGAAGCTGTCCGGCGGGGATAGCAATGCCTTCCATCACGCGGTCGACAATCGCCTTGCGATTGATCGCCTTGGAAATGGCCTTCCGAACTTCGAACTTCTTCAACGGGTTTTTGATAGCGCCGCCGTCGGCAGCTTTAACGTAGGGTGAGTCGTCACGATCATGGTCCAGATGGAGATAGATAACGCGGTTTGAGATCCCGCTGGACAGTGCGATCTTTGGATCACTCTTAAGGCGTGGAATGTCGGCCGTTGGCACACTCTCAATCACGTCAACATCGCCTGCGAGCAGGGCTGCGACCCTGGAAGGCCCTGACTTGATTGGCTTCATCGTGACTTTGTCCCACTTGGGTTTGCCACCCCAGTAGTTCTCGTTCGCGGCCATCACAATGCGATCGCCGGCAACATATTCGACAAACTTAAATGGTCCGGTGCCGATGGCTGCTTTGCCCGAATTGAAGTCCGCGGTCGTAGCACCTTCGGCATGCTTCTTGGAGATGATGTGAATGGTCGTCATGTCCGTCACCATCAACGGATAAGGCGTCTTCGTCTTGATATGAACGGTATGATCATCGATTTTGACGGCGGTCTTGCCCTTCAGGTAGGTCCCAAAGCTCGAAGGGGAATTGGGCACGTTGTCGGCACGGGTCATTGTGAAGACAACATCATCGGCCGTGAACGGAGAGCCATCGTGCCATTTCACATTCTTGCGGAGTTTGAACTCCCAGGTCAGGTCGTCAATTGGCTTCCACGATTCGGCCAGCCCTGGTTGCACACGCTGCTTGGCATCGAACATGACAAGCCCATTGAAGAAATGGCTTGCAAGAGAGTTGTTCGGCCCAAGGTTGTGGAAGTGAGGGTCAATTGAGGTTGGCTCCGAGGCCAGGGCGATTGTCAGATCTTTCGCCTGTACCGGACCGGCGGTCCAGATCGTACAGGCGAGTGCTGCCACCGCCAATCTGCTGCGCAAATACACGAGGAAGTCCTCCCAGAATGGGCCCGAACATCTCAATGACTACGGACCTGTTGCTGCTTGCAACGTAAAGTGGCCGACTGTCAGTCAGCCCCTTCGGGGCAGCTTTTGAACCGGACACCAACGAATTGCGAATTGAGCTTATCACCAGCCTGAGCGTCTGCAAGCGCCAATTCTCATGCAAACCGCAATCGCTTGATGGAATTTTCGGCAGCCCGCTCCGGCTTTGGGCCTGGCATTAGACCAGTCGATAAGAACGTCTGAGACCAGCCGGAATGGCGCCGGAAATTAGAGTCAAGCGGTGGTCGTGGCAACCAAGGTTTACCACCATCAGTTGCCAGGCGATTTCTAGTTCTATCGAGGTCAGTCCGCACCTGAGGGGCGCGCAACCAGGGGCGGCAGGACGTTGTCTGGCATTGGGCACTCATATGGAGTGCGCGCCTGCTGGGCCTCGTGAGCTCGCCTTGCATCATCCAGTCTATCGGTTTGCTCAAATAAATCTCGGCCTGTGCCGGCCATTATTTTGGCTGCGTGGAGCATACCCTTGTGCGCAATTCCGGTCTTGCCATGGGCCGTGAGTTGCCAGGTATGAAATGGCGTTCCCATTGCGCATGTCGTGACCCTTGCCTGAACTGTCGGAACGGCCCAGCTGACGTCACCAACGTCCGTTGACCCTTCACCACCAGTAGGATTTCGGTCGAGCGGCGCGATGAAGTCACAGAGAGCCAGCTCATAATCAGGCTCCGTTCCGATCCGATGGTAAGACGCCGTGATATCATCACGCGTGAGTGTCTCGCGGATCGCTTCGGCAAACTGCTTGTCCGCATCGTCGAATTGCGGTGGGCCGAGACGATCGATGTTCGTTTGCATAGCTTCTTCGAGCGGCCGGTTGCCGATAAGATTAGATACGGCGGTGACGACGTTCTTTTCGACACGGGTCTCGGTCATCAGAGCAGCCCCGTCGGCGATCTTGTGAACGCGCTCAACCATTTGTTTGAGGTCAGGCAGAGATGCTGCCCGGATGAGTTGCCTGACTTTCGCGTAAGACGGCACAACGTTCGGTGCAATGCCGCCGGCATCAAGATAAGCATAATGGATGCGTGCATCATCTGGCATATGCTCACGCATGTAATTGACCCCGACATTCATGAGCTCAACAGCATCCAATGCACTACGGCCAACCTCCGGCGCGCCTGCTGCGTGCGCGGACTTACCATGAAACACATAGTCGATACGGGTGTTCGCCAATGAGTTGGCAAGATTGACACCTGTAAAGGTTGCCGGATGCCAGGAGATGGCTGCGTCGACGTCGTCAAACAAACCAGCGCGGACCATGAATGTCTTGGCGGCACCGCCCTCTTCTGCAGGACAGCCGTAGTAGCGTACACGCCCCTTAATGCCGCGCTCCGCCAGATAATCCTTCAGTGCCGATGCAGCTAGAAGTGCTGCCGATCCCAGCATATTGTGACCGCATCCATGTCCGGGCGCGCCAGTTTCAATCGGAGTATGCTCTGCAACGCCGGATTGCTGGCCGAGACCGGGCAGCGCATCAAACTCGCCAAGGATGGCGATAACCGGCCCCTCGTCGCCGGCCTCTCCAATGACGGCTGTTGGGATTCCAGCTGCGCCTCGCGTAACACGAAAGCCCTCGCGATTGAGCATGTCCGCATGCTCCTCGACAGAGCGGAACTCGGTGTAGGCAATCTCCGGCATATCAAAGATACGATCGGAAAACGCGACGTAGTCATCTCGGCGGTCGTCAATGAAATCCCAAATTCGATCTGAGTTACGTTCCTGCGCCATTGGCAAACCTCACTACGCTGTCGCTTCACATGTATCGCACATGGACACTCGTTTGCGCATGCACGCGACGTTGGTCATCACACGTCCTAAGATTGGCAGGAACGAGCCAGCTTGAGAAGCAGGAATTGCTGACCATAGGCGCGTGCGTAACAGACAGTCCGTCCTCCATTAAGGCAAGAGGCTTCAGTACGGACTTTCGATTGCTTGTTTATTTCAGCAGTCCGTTCTGGTCACATATTTAGCCCAGAACACAACAGAATTGACGTCGCTCGTGAGGTTATGCTCCTGACGCACGTTTCGATGACCGCTGCAGATCAAGATCGAACCACGCACCTAAAATCCCTGTCCTGGTATTGGAACCTAAGGCATGTCGCGTTTGAACGCGTTCAAGACGTGCCAGAAAACGCCTCATCTCAGGGCGATTTCTGGCTCCGGTTTGATGCGACATTCGATAGGTTAGCGATCCTTGAAGGCGACGCCCTTCGTTCCCTGCCCACGTAGGTCCCGCATCGGCGCCCATGTCTCAGGTGCAGCAATCAGCTCTGCAACGGCATCTGAAGCTGCTTCGAGTATTGCTTCACCTTGCTCGGCATTCGCATTAGCAGGATCACCGGATACGCCGTTGCCGGTCATGTGCGTGAAGCTGCGCCAGCGGTATGACGCATGGCCTGCTTTCAGGAACCCAGCACCTCGCTCGGTGGCAAGTGTCTCCAATTCGTCCGTGTCCACGAGTTCCGGAGTTAACGCCAACATCATGGACGTTTCGCCTTCACACGCGTGCATGATGTGCGGCTGGTTCTTAAGGAGTTTGCGTATGCTTTCGTCAGCTTCACCGACGTAAGTGGTTGCGACGATGGTCATGCCGGTGGCCATCGCCAGACGTTCAGCAGCGGTTTGCATCGAGAGTATGTTGCCGCCGTGACTGTTCGAGATGAGGACTTTGCGAAAGCCTTGACGATGGAGACTGTCCACCAGGCAACGCAAAACGGCAAAGAACGTGTCATGATCCAGCGTCAGCGTGCCGCCAAATGGAATATGGTGTTCCGAGAGCCCGTGCCAGATGACCGGCGTGACGACTGTCGGGCGACGCGCGTACGCCTTGCGTGCTGCCATGCAGGCGACTTCATGGCCGATGCGGGTATCTGTCATGACGGGCAAGTGTGGTCCGTGCTGTTCGATTGAAGCGACCGGTAGGATGACGACTGTCTCCTCATTCGCTAGTGCTCGCAACTCGTGTGCCTTCAGTCGGGCCCATTCTACTTCGCTCATGCGTGACTCCCTTTCTTCACTGAAGCAAGGCTGGCGCATCTGGCCAGCTTGCTGAGGTTCTGGCCGCAGAGTTTAACGGATCAGGCAGCGATAGGCACCGGTAATTGTTCGAATATGGGTGACGAGGCTCCAAGGCCGAGGCGTGTCTTCAAATCGTTCGATCTGGCAGCCAAGGCTTCAGAGGGGGATTGTGCAGATCTGATCGCGGCGAGGAGCTATCTCGGCTACGAGAGGGCCGCCATGTAGTTGCGCCAGCCGCCGTAAGCGGTGATGTTTTCTGCTCCGCTCAGACCGGCTGTTTCACAGATAAAGCCTTTGATGCGCCGGCCGTCCGCCAAATCCAAAGAGCCAATCCCAAGCGGTTGCGGCACGCCATCAATGAAGGCTCCAAAGCGTTCTTTCGGCAGAGCCCATATCTCGATTTCAATCGCCTGTCCGTTTTCATCGCGGATCAGTCCCGGACGATATGGAGGACCGCCGGCCAGGGAATACAGCTGGTATGTTGGCGCTGTTTGCGTCCGCTCAAGAAAGCGGGCGTCCAATCGGGTCAGCTCGTGGTTGAGCGGTAATCCGGTCATATGTGCGCCAACTACTGCCAGTGCGATTTCGTTGCTGCTCGCGACCGCGATCGGCTGCGTCTTCGCAACTGGCCAGGTTGTTGCGCCGGCTCGGACATGGGAGGTCTCATGCAGCAGATGGCCGATGTCCGCCAGTTCTCCATCGTGTCCTGCAGGTCCGATCAATGTGACACTCCCCGGCCATCCGTCCTGACGCTTTTGGGTAGGGATAGTCAATGCGCAAAGATCAAGAATGTTGACGAAGTTGGTGTAGGTGCCGAGTCGGGAATTGGGTTGAATCGGGTCGGCGTCCAGATCATCCACCGTGTAAATAGTGGGTGTCGTTGGAACGCAGAGGAAATCGACCTGGTTCAGGACCCGACTGATCTCTGCCTTTAGCTCTGCGGCACGATAGAAATGCCGAAAGGCGTCCGTTGCCGAAAATTGATCGGCAACCTTGACAACCTGGCGTGTGATCGGGTGAACAGCCTCGGGCTTGCTTTGAAGCCATGTCTCAAGAACGGTATTGCGCTCTGCGACCCACGCGCCGGCGTAGAGCAGGTCGGCCACTTCATAAAATGGTCTAAAATCGATTGGGACGAGCTCGGCTCCGAACTCCTCAAGTCGAGTCAAGCTGTCTTCGAAAGATTGGGCCTGGGTGGTGTCGCCGAAAAACTGGCGAGTGTCGTCATCGGGGACACCGACACGAGAGTGCGTTGGAGCAGGGCCAATCGGGCGTGCTGGATATCTGCGGGCATACGGGTCGGCATCGTCAGGGCAATTGATCTCCTGAAAAACCGAAGTCGCATCACCAACGCTCACAGCAAAGATAGATATGGTATCAAGCGTTTTGCATGCGGGGACGACACCGCTCTTCGAGACTGTTCCGAGTGTTGGCTTTAGACCAACGATGTTGTTCAGACCTGCCGGAACCCGTCCCGACCCAGCCGTGTCAGTACCAAGTGCAAAACTGACGATGCCGTGCGCGACGGCAGTCGCAGACCCCGAACTGGAGCCCCCGGGCACAAGGGCCGGATCGATGGCGTTCTTGGGGACCGGGTATGGCGTTCGAACACCGACCAATCCTGTCGCGAATTGATCCATATTCGTCTTGCCAATCAGTATGGCACCGGCGGCCAGCAAGCGGGTGACGCAGAAAGCATGTTGCTGGGCTGCATAAGCGAACGCAGGGCATGCCGCGGTTGTCTCCATGCCGGCAACATCAATGTTGTCTTTGACAGCGAATGGAATGCCCCACAGCGGCATCTGTTCCGGATCAAACTGGCCAAGCTGGGCCTCGACCTCCGAGACAAGTTCCCGGTCCTGCAATTGGATAAAAATGCCCGCATCATTGACGGCATCGATGCGACGAAAGACTTCTGCAACGACGTCATGCAAGGACAGACCATCCCTGTAGGCTGCGTGCAGGCTCTGTATGTCAAATGGCAGGTGCTTGATCATTGGCAGATGTTTGTTGAGGGCTGTTGGTCTTCGACTGGTGGATGTTTCGCTCATAACGGCGGATGAGGGATCGCCTCAACAAGGGATTGCGTATAGGAGGCACGCGGGTTCTCCATGACTTCAGTCGCCGGACCCCGCTCAACAATTTCTCCGTTGCGCATCACCAGGACATCATCGCAGAGCAGCCGCACGACGTTGAGGTCGTGTGAAACAAAGAGGTAGCTCATACCGAGTTCGGTGCGCAGGTCATGGAGCAGGTTGAGGACAACAGCTTGGACTGACACATCAAGTGCGGCCGTCGGCTCATCCAGGATCAACAGGCTCGGCCGCAACGCGATTGCGCGCGCGATCCCAACCCGCGCTTTTTGGCCCCCTGACAGCTGGTGAGGGAAGCGATCCAGTAGGTCAACAGGGAGCCCGACCTGGATTGCGAGCTCGTCGACACGTTGTTGAATGAATTTCCGTTCCTCAACCGTTCCCAACATGCGAATTGGATCGGCAATGGCCCGCCGCGCCGTAAACCGCGGGTTCAGGCTGTCGGTCGGGTCTTGAAAAACCATTTGCAGTTTGGAGCGCAGCGGGCAGCGGGCAAAGGCATTGATAGGAGTTTGGGTGAGATCCTCACCGTCCAACTCAATCGAACCCGACGTGACATCCAGCAGCCGCATGATCATTGATGATGTGGTTGACTTTCCGCATCCAGATTCGCCAACAAGCCCAACGCTTCCTCCAACCGGGATATCAAAAGAAATGCTGTTGACCGCTCGAAACACGGCCTCCGATTTATTTTGGCCGCGCAGTCGATTGAGCCAGCTATTGCTCGCGGAGTCGTTGGCGGGGAAATCTTTCACAAGCTCTTTGACTGCGAGCAGAGGTGCGCCGTCCGCGTTGGGTTCATGGCGACCGTGGTTCACCGGCAGGGCAGGTGGATCGCCTATTGCGTCTTCTAGCGGCAGGAGGTCGCGAAGTTGGCCACCGATGCGCGGCGTAGCCCGCATCAAACGCTGGGTATAGGCATGTTGGGGATTTGAAAACAGGTCCCTGGCAGCAGCAGTCTCGACGATGTTGCCGGCCTGCATGACAACGATGCGGTCGCAATAGGCTGATGCCAGTCCCAGGTCATGCGTGATGAGCATGGTGGACATGCCGCGCGCCCGAGTGAGTTCCGCAACCAGATCCATAATCGCTTTCTGGGTGGTCACGTCCAAGCCGGTTGTTGGCTCATCTGCAATCAGAAGTCGTGGCTGGCAGGCTAGGGCAAGAGCGATCACGACGCGCTGGCACATGCCGCCGGATAACTCATAGGGATAAGCGTGGTAGCGGCTTTCCGGATTTTGAATGCGAACCAGTTCGAGCAGCTCAATCGCCTTCAATCGCGCCTGGGCACCAGCGGCCTGACCGTGCTGGACGAGGACGTCGCGCAACTGATGACCGACCTTGCGGATCGGATTGAGCGCCGCTCGCGGGTTCTGAAATATCATGGAAATTTCACGCCCGCGCAGATCGCGCATCTGCCTTTCACTGGCGCTCCGAATATCGATACCGGAGAAGTAGACTGTGCCGTCTGAAATGGATCCCGCCCGGTCCAGAATTCGCATCAATGCATAGGATGTAACAGACTTGCCCGAGCCGGACTCGCCGACGACGCCCAGTGTCTCTCCGGCTGCCAGATCGAAGCTGACGTCCGAAACAGCACGAACAACGCCATTGCGGGTTTGGAATTCCACGCAAAGATTGTCGATTTCAACAAGATCGGAATGGATATCAGATCGAGCCTTTGCCAGCCCTGTGCTGCTCATAACATAGGGCCTTCCATCATGTCCGCTGAGCCGGATCTACGATATCGCGCAGCCCGTCGCCCATGAGATTGAAAGTGAGAACGGCTAGCATCAGTGCCAGCCCAGGGAAAAAGGCCAACCACCACTCGCCGGACACAATGAAGTTTGCGCCCTCGGCAACCATGATGCCCCATTCAGGTGTAGGTGGGCGCACACCGAGTCCGATGAAGGAGAGGCCGGCGGCGTTCAATATCGCCCAGCCAAGGTTGAGCGAAATCTGCACCATCATCGGCGGGAGCGCATTCGGGAAGATATGCCAGGCAAGGACTTGCCAGTCCGAATTTCCGGAGAGCTTCGCGGCCTGCGCAAAACCGGCATTGCGGCGCACATTTACTTCGGCGCGGGCGACACGTGCATAGAAGGGGATGTTGATAATCGCAGTGGCGTAGATGATGTTCTCGACCGTGTTGCCAAGCGCAGCAACGATACCCATTGCAAGAACAAAAAGCGGAAACGCCATGATCGTGTCGACGATGCGGCTGAGGACTGCATCGAGCCAGCCGCCCCAGTAGCCCGCAGCGGCACCGGCAATGGATCCGATGACGAATGACAAGGCAACTGCTGACACTGATATGAGAAGGTCGAGGCGTGTGGCGACAATCACGCGCGAGAAGACATCACGACCGAGTTGGTCGGTGCCGAACCAATGAGCAAATGATGGCGGCTTGAGAGCATTGTCCGCATTCGTCGTCAACGGATCATAGGGCACCATCGAAGGACCGAATATTCCCGCAGCCAAGATAATTGCGAACATGCCGAACGCGATCAACGTCACCGGGTTGGCCGTCAGAACATAGATGACATGCCGAATGAACTTGCTCTTGGGACCGGAGAAACCTGCTCCCACGTTTGCGAGGGACGAATGGTCGGTGGATGGCGTTGTGTCTGTCTTTTTCAACATCAGCTGCCCAACCTGATGCGTGGATCAATAAGCGTATAAACGATATCGACAACGAGATTGAGCAAGACAAACAACAAGGCCATCGATAGGACAAAGCCTTGGACTGCAGCATAGTCGGACACGACAAGCGCCTCGACCGCATAGCTGCCAATACCGGGCCAGGCAAAGACCTTCTCGACAAGCACGTTGGCTCCGAGAGTAAATGAGAACACCATCCCTAAGGTTGTCACAACGGGCAGAAGCGCATTCTGAAGCGCATAAACCGTGATGACTTTGCGCTGGGAAAGACCTGCCGCTCGGGCCGTACGAATATATTCACTAGATAGAGCTTGTAGCATGGCGGCGCGGGTCATCCGTGCGATCGGAGCCAATGTAAAGAGCGCGAGCGTAATGGCTGGCAACAAAAGCTGAGCCGCCGCAGCCTGTGCAGTTTCAAGATCGCCAGCGATTACAGCATCCACGATGTAGAAGCCGGTCGTGTGAGGCGGTGGAATGTACGCGAAATCCAACCGGCCGATGGGCGACGGCGCCCAGCCGAGCAAGTAGTAGAAGAAGAATAATAGAGCGAGACCGGTGAAGAACGTCGGAAAGGACACGCCCGCTGTCACAAGAAACCGGCAGAGATGGTCAATCCATCGGCCGGGATGAAGTGCTGCAAGAATACCAATCGGCAGTGCAATCAGCGTTGACAGAATGAGTGCTGTGAAAGTCAGCTCCAGCGATGCCGGGAGACGGCGCGCCAAGTCAGTCGCAACGGGTTGGCCAGTGGACAACGACTGCCCAAGGTCGCCCACCGCCAGGCTGTTGAGATAGAGCCAGAATTGCACCATCATGGGTTTATCGAGACCGAGCGACTTGCGGATTTCCGCAATCGATTTCTCGTCGGCTGCAGGACCTGCAAAGTAGACAGCAGGGTCACCAGGCAGAGCTCTGGTCAGAATGAAGGTAATCACGATCACGCCGAAGATGACGGGCAATGCCTGCCAGAGCCGGTAGAGTATGAGCTGTAGCTTGCTCGCAAGCATTGCAGGTATCTCCGCCGTGATCGCTCAGAGTTAGGGTGAAGAAAGGCCTAGTGTAGCGCATCTGACGCTCGATCCCCGCTTGTCTCTCACCTCGAATCCAAGCGTCAGACGCAAAGCTACTCTAGAAACAATCCTGCTCGTGTTCCTTTGGCTCCGACAATTGAGCCGAGATAAGCGGGAACGGGAATCAAATGTCGGAGCGAGAACACTAGGCCTTCTTGAATTTTCGAGCGTCCAACTGTCTATGGAACCAGTACTCATAGCCTTCCAGCTTATCGGACATGCCCGAGCTCAAAGTCGGTTGCCATAGCGGGATGCGTGGTACGTCTTCAAAAGCAATCTCGATCAAACGCTTCACCTTTGGCGCATAAGCAGCATCTTCGACCGGCATGTGAAGTGTTTCATCAACCAGCTTTTTGATTTCGGGATTATCGTAGTTCGAGGAGTTGAAGAGGTGGCCCTTGATATAGGCCCAGAAGAAATAGTAGTCGGGATAGTTCAGCCAACCACCAAAGTTCTCAAGATGAAGCGGGAGTCGCTTCTCAACCAAAGCGGCTGTTCGCCAATTCGCGCCCGGAATCTTCTCAATCGTTGTTTTGATACCAATCTTGCCAAGGCTCTCTTGGATCAGAAGTGCTGTTGGCTCCATCCAGCTCGCCAGGGATTGGTTGATTGAGAAGATTGTCTCAAAGCCATCCTTGTATGAGGTCTCCGCAAGCAAGGCTTTAGCCTTTTCGAGGTCAGTTGTGTAAGGGAATGGTTGCGGCCAGGAGATGTCTTCAGGCTTGGCTGACTTACCGCCCCACATTTTCACACCGTTGCCGTAGGCTGCGGCCTTGAAGATTTCTTCATAGGGCACCGCGTAGGCGATTGCTTGACGGACCTTCTTGTCCTGAAAGGGCTTGAATTTGAGATTGACCCCGAGACAGTAGATGCAGTTCTCAATCGGCGTTGCCGTCACTTGCAGTCCGTCTTTACCTTTCAGCTCGTTGGCATCTTTGTCGGGAATACCGAAAGACAAGTCGACGTCTTTCCGCTCAAGAAGTGCGCGTCGCGTCGCGATTGAGGGAACTTCGCGAACAACCACGCGCTTGACGCCGGGCAACGGGCCACTGGTCCAGGCATCGTTACGCTCATAGATGATCTGCTGGCCGGCATCCCAACGCGCAATTTTATAAGCACCACTCCCTGCCGGGTTGCGATGCAGATACTCGGTTGCCCAGGGATCGCTTTCCTTGGCGTTCTTTTTCGCGAGCCGCGAGTTGATAATCATCGGAACGGGGACAGCCAGGTCCGGCAGTGTCAGTTTCGATTTGCGGATAAAATCGATCTTGAATGTCTTTTCATCGACAACTATGAACTGCTCAGGCTTTTCGAGCGAGCCGGCGCGCATTTGAACCGCAGGAAAGCCGCCAAGCGAAACGGCACGGTCGAGCGACCACTTGATGTCTTCCGCTGTCACAGGCGTGCCATCCCAGAAAACAGCGTTCTCGCGAATCTTGAAGGTGGCCGACATGCCGTCGTCGGCAATCCTCCAGCTTTCGGCAAGATCGGGCTTCAGCACTGAGTAGTCATAGGACAACGAGCCATCAGACAGCGTTTTGGTTCCAAATGAGAGAAGCCGGTCGTAGCAATTGACCGCGATTTGATAGCTTGGCCGGTTCGTGCCTTTGCGATGGATGTCGAGGGAATTGATTGTTTGGCCGATCACGACAACTGCCGTGTCTGCCTTTGCCGCGTGGGCCGGCATCACTTTGAGAAATGGGAGGAACTGGGCGCCCAAGGTGACCGCGCCAGCCCCTTTTAGAAAGTTGCGACGATGGATATCGCTGCTCATGACAACACTCTCCTGATCTTCACGAGACCTTTCGATCGCGGCGGCCTCAACCTTCCTTGAAAGCCTAGATCTGAAGTGTGTTGACGTCTGCTGCTGATTTTTACTACGAGTGATGCAAATTTTGCAACGGAAGGAAGGCGCGTCGTGAGACACCTGGCGGTCTACAGAAACGTGGATGTTGTCTCAAAAGTTGGCTCGATCCGCCAAGCCGCGGATCTGTTGGCGATCACTCCGTCAGCACTCAACAGGCAGATTCTCGGCCTCGAAGAGGAGCTCGGCGTTCCGATATTCGAGCGCCTGCCAAGGGGCGTCCGCCTCAGTACGGCCGGCGAGCTGCTGGTGCACCATATTCGCAATCAACTTTCTGACCTGGATCGTGTGCAGTCTCAAATCTCTGATTTGTCCGGAGTGCGTCGCGGGCACGTCAACATTGCGTGTAGCCAGGCGCTTCTGCCATACTTCTTACCGCAACAGATTGAGGATTACCGACGGCAGCATCCGGGTGTCACCTTTAGTATTTCAGTCCGGGACCGTGAGGCTGCCGAACAGGCGCTGCGTGATTACACAGCAGATGTTGCGCTCATATTTGAGCCGGTTCACTTGGCGGATTGCCAGACGCTGTTGATCGCCAGGCAGGGCATTCACGCGATCCTCTCGAAACACCACCCGCTGGCGCGCCGAAAAACCGTCAGACTTGAGCACTGCTTGCAGTATCCATTGGCGTTGCCCTCTTTGCCCTATGGTGTGCGCACCTTGATGGAGCAGGCCGCCACCAGGAAAAACCTGGCATTGGAACCTGTTGTGCAGTCCGACAGTTTTGAATTCCTGAGGCATGTCGTGTCCAACAACAACAACATTGCCTTCCAGATCGAAATTGGACTGCCAAAACCCGACGACGCATCAGACATCGTCAGTCGGCCGGTGGCAGAGCAGGATCTCCCTGCCGGGCGTCTCCATCTCACGCAGCTGCGTGGACGAAGTCTACCCGTGGCGGCTGCGCGTTTTGCCGACCAACTTCAGACTGCCTTTACAGAGAACTTTGATTGCGTCTAAGGCGTTGGTCCGATTGGCGCGCAAAGAACCCATTCCAAAACGAGATGCGAAAGCCGTTAAGCCTTCGCGTCTCGGCATGAGCTGGCGCGCATAGTTGCGATCAAGGCGCGCCAAAGACAGCGATGAATGCTACCATTCAATCGTCTCGAGATCTTGAAACGACAAGGTGTTGCCGTCAGCAAGCACGATCTCGCCATCGGCGTCCTGGCTGAGCGTCAGCTTGTCGGCGGATTGCTGATCAATCGTCCCTTCGGTGAGTTGAACAGTCCAATCCTGACCAAATTCTCCCAACTCGCCAGCGTTATGCAATTCACCGAGATCGATGGTATCAATCCAATTGGAGCCTTGGCCGCCAAACACTTGGTCCGAACCATCGCCCTCTCCGAATAGAAAGAGGTCATCGCCAGCATTGCCGTAGAGGCTATCATCGCCGCTTCCGCCACGGATGACGTCATCGCCCGATCCACCGGAGATACGGTCGTTGCCGCTGCCACCGAACAATCGGTCGTCACCGGAGCCACCGTTCATGCGGTCGTTGCCGCTCCCGCCGAATAGCCTGTCATCACCGGCATTGCCATGGAGGGTGTCAGAGCCGCTGCCGCCACGAATGACATCATCGCCCGATCCGCCGGAGATGCGGTCGTTGCCGCTGCCACCGAACAGTCGGTCGTCACCGGCGCCACCGTTCATGCGGTCGTTACCGCTTCCGCCACGAATGACGTCGTCGCCTGATCCGCCTGAGATGCGGTCGTTGCCACTGCCTCCGAACAGTCGGTCATCACCAGTGCCGCCGCTCATGCGGTCATTGCCGCTTCCGCCACGAATGACATCATCGCCCGATCCGCCGGAGATACGGTCGTTGCCGCTGCCACCAAACAATCGGTCGTCGCCAGTGCCACCGTTCAACCGGTCGTTGCCGCTCCCGCCGAACATCCGGTCATCACCGGCATTGCCGTGGAGCGTGTCAGAGCCGCTTCCGCCACGAATGACGTCGTCGCCCGATCCGCCTGAGATGCGGTCGTTGCCACTGCCACCGAACAATCGGTCGTCGCCAGTGCCACCGTTCATGCGGTCGTTGCCACTCCCGCCAAATAGCCTGTCATCACCGGCATTGCCGTGGAGGGTGTCAGAGCCGCTGCCGCCACGGATGACGTCATCTCCTGATCCACCGGAGATGCGGTCGTTGCCGCTCCCGCCGAAGAGGCGATCGTCACCAGCATTGCCATGGAGGGTGTCTGAACCGCTTCCGCCACGGATGACGTCATCGCCTGATCCGCCGGCGATACGGTCGTTGCCACTGCCACCGAACAGTCGGTCGTCGCCAGCGCCACCGTTCATGCGATCATTGCCGCTTCCGCCAAGTAGCCTGTCATCGCCGGCATTGCCGTGGAGGGTATCCGAGCCGCTGCCGCCACGGATGACGTCATCGCCTGATCCGCCTGAGATACGGTCGTTGCCACTGCCACCGAACAATCGGTCGTCACCAGCGCCGCCGTTCAACCGGTCATTGCCGCTTCCGCCGCGAATGACATCGTCGCCCGATCCACCGGAGATACGGTCGTTGCCACTGCCACCGAACAGTCGGTCGTCACCGGCGCCGCCGTTCATGCGGTCGTTGCCGCTTCCGCCGAATAGCCTGTCATCGCCGGCATTGCCGTGGAGGGTGTCAGAGCCGCTTCCGCCACGAATGACGTCGTCGCCTGATCCGCCTGAGATGCGGTCGTTGCCGCTTCCGCCGAACATCCGGTCATCACCGGCATTGCCATGGAGGGTGTCGGAGCCGTTTCCGCCACGAATGACATCGTCGCCCGACCCACCTGAGATGCGGTCATTGCCACTGCCACCAAACAATCGATCGTCACCGGCGCCACCGCTTATGCGGTCATTGCCGCTTCCGCCGAATAGCCTGTCATCGCCGGCATTGCCATGAAGCGTGTCAGAGCCGCTGCCGCCGCGAATGACGTCGTCGCCCGATCCACCGGAGATGCGGTCGTTGCCGCTGCCACCGAACAATCGGTCGTCGCCAGTGCCACCGTTCATGCGGTCATTACCGCTTCCGCCGAATAGTCGGTCATCGCCGGCATTGCCGTGGAGGGTGTCGGAACCTCTGCCGCCGCGAATGACATCATCGCCCGATCCACCGGAGATGCGGTCATTCCCACTTTCACCAAGCAGCCTGTCGTCACCGGCGCCACCGCTCATGCGATCATTGCCGCTTCCGCCGAATAGCCGGTCATCGCCGGCATTGCCGTGGAGGGTGTCCGAGCCGCTTCCGCCACGAATGACATCATCGCCCGATCCACCGGAGATGCGGTCGTTGCCGCTGCCACCGAACAATCGGTCGTCGCCAGTGCCACCGTTCATGCGGTCATTACCGCTTCCGCCGAATAGCCTGTCATCGCCGGCATTGCCGTGGAGGGTGTCCGAGCCGCTGCCGCCACGAATGACGTCGTCGCCCGATCCACCTGAGATGCGATCGTTGCCACTGCCACCGAACAATCGGTCGTCACCGGTGCCGCCGTTCATGCGATCGTTGCCACTGCCACCGAACAATCGGTCGTCACCGGCGCCGCCGTTCATGCGGTCGTTGCCACTGCCTCCGAACAGTCGGTCGTCACCGGCGCCACCGTTCAACCGGTCATTGCCACTGCCACCAAACAATCGGTCGTCACCGGCGCCGCCGCTCATACGGTCATTGCCGCTTCCGCCGAACATCCGATCGTCACCGGCATTGCCGTGGAGCGTGTCCGAGCCGCTTCCGCCGAATAGCCTGTCATCGCCGGCATTGCCATAAAGCGTGTCCGAGCCGCTGCCGCCACGGATGACGTCATCGCCTGATCCGCCTGAGATGCGATCGTTGCCACTGCCACCGAAAAATCGGTCGTCTCCGGAGCCACCGCTCATACGGTCATTGCCGCTTCCGCCGAATAGCCGGTCATCACCGGCATTGCCGTGGAGGGTGTCAGAGCCGCTGCCGCCACGGATGACGTCATCGCCTGATCCACCGGAGATGCGGTCGTTGCCACTGCCACCGAACAATCGGTCGTCACCAGCGCCGCCGTTCATGCGGTCATTGCCGCTTCCGCCGAAGAGGCGATCGTCACCAGCATTGCCATGGAGGGTGTCAGAGCCGTTTCCGCCGCGAATGACGTCGTCGCCCGATCCACCGGAGATGCGGTCGTTGCCGCTTCCACCAAACAAGCGGTCGTCACCGGCGCCACCGTTCATGCGGTCGTTACCGGTTCCGCCGAATAGCCTGTCATCGCCGGTTCCACCGTCCAAGTAGTCGTTCCCGGCTTCACCGTAGATGCGGTCGTTTCCGGCGCCGCCGGACAGGTAATCATTGTCGGGGCCGCTTGGAATGCGCTCATTGTTCGCCTCGCCATCGGCTGCATCTTCAAACGCTTCATTAACTGCCGAGCGACGAGGGCCATCGCCGTGAAGAACGTCGTCGCCTGGGCCGCCTCTGATGTGATCATTGCCCGCTCCGCCAAACAGAACATCGTTGCCGGCGCCGCCGTTGATCCGATCTTGGCCGCTCCCGCCACGAACGGTGTCATCGCCAGATCCACCGGCGATGCGGTCGTTGCCACTGCCACCGAACAATCGGTCGTCGCCAGTGCCACCGTTCATGCGGTCGTTGCCGCTCCCGCCGAACAATCGGTCATCGCCGGCATTGCCATTGAGAGTGTCAGAGCCGCTGCCGCCACGCAAAACATCATTGCCTGCCCGACCGTCGAGAATGTCGTCGCCACCAGCGCCCAGAAGCCGGTCATATCCGTCCGTAGCACTATGGCGATCTTCGGACCGACTTCCGACAAAGCTACGGCCGCCGATCTGTGCGGCACCGCCTTCGTTGTCACCATCGCCAAGCGCGTCATGGGCTGAGCCGCCCGGGACAACAACCTCCTGCCTGGCATCGTGGTTCTCAGCCGTCGTCGGATCAACGACATTTTGTTCCGTCTCTTTGCCCAGAATATTCGACGACTTCGGATTGTTTTCTGACATTGTAATATACACTGCTGGTCTAGTTTGAAGATAGGAAATGAAACTCGATGATCAGCAGGCTAAATTGTTTGCTGGAATATTCAGTTAAGATGGTAATTTGCACTTTTCGCAACGCGTTAACCTTGAGATCATGCCTAATAATCTATGAATATTACGAATCGTCAGAGGTGAAAACTATAATCCTGACTGAATATATTTTACTATCTAGGCTGTACTTTTACGGTTTGGTTATCCTGTTTTGACATTAATGAAGGGGTAGCATTGACAATTGGCACGTCCTTATAAGTGGCCCTGCCAACGCTGCAAATTGTGTTTTTTTGTTTCCGGTATTGGAATTTAGATCATGGCAGTCGCTGATTTCGCTGACACTCCCACATCGGACTTTGCGGGCAATGGGCGAGAACAGCATCATCTGAACGCCAGATTTCCGCTTTCCGTGATCGTCGTATCGGCCACGATTAATATTCTCGGACTCGCTCTGCCGCTTGTCATTCTGCAGGTCTACGATCGTGTTCTTACCAATCACGCTTACAGCACGTTGGCCTGGTTGATTGCCGGGCTGGTCACGGTTGTCGCGGCTGAGACCGTCTTGAAGATTATCCGATCGTACCTGCTGTCCTGGTTCGCGATCAGAGTTGCGTACCTCTCGGATTCAATTGTTGGCGACAATATTCTGTCTACGCCAACGCGCGACCTGGAACGCGACAGCACAGGTTCCTGGATGGATAAATTCGAGGCATTGCAACAGTATAATGCATTTGCATCGAGCCAATCTCGCCTAGCTCTTGCTGATTTGCCGTTTATCGCGCTTTATCTGGCCGTCATCTACATTGTCGCCGGACCACTTGCCATTGCGGTCATTACAATTGCTATATTTTTCACAATTGCTTTCACCTGGCAAACTCGAAAAATCAAGAACATTCTGGCGCAGCGTGCTGAGCTGGACCAACGGCGTTATGATTTTATTGGGGAAACATTGGCCGGCATTGAAGCTATCAAGTCGATGGCGATGGAACCACAGATGGAGCGCCGACTAGAGCGTCTTCAGAAGCAGTCAGCCGCCGTTGCCTACCGGAAGAACCTGCTAAGTAACAATCTCACCACGACCACTAGCTTTATGATTGGCATCATGATGGTCGCTGTGGTTACAACTGGCGCCGCAATGGTGCTGAATGGTGATCTGAGCATCGGTACGCTGGCCTGTGCCACCCTGTTGACCAGTCGTCTCGCACAACTGATTGTGAGGTGTATTCCAGTGGTCATGGAGCGCCAGACGTCACAGTTTGCAAAGGCAAGGGCAGGCAGTCTGTTTCAAGTCGGCTCCGACAGTCATGATCGAGATCATGAAGCCGGATGCGCGCGCCTCGCAGGAGTTGATGGGCACGTCCAACTCAAGGACATCCGTTTCTCTTACGAGGGGGATGATCGGGTTCAAATCACAATTGACGATCTCGAGATCCGGCCGGGTGAGGCAATTGGCATTCGTGGTGGACGGTCGACCGGCAAGTCAACACTTCTCAAAATCATCGCCGGAGAGCTTGTTGCACAGAGCGGTGCGGTTTTGGTCGATGGTCATGATATCCATGGGCCTCATAGAATCCAATTGAAGGGTCGGATCCGCTTTGTGCGCAATGTGCCACAAATATTTACTGGCACGATCCTAGAGAATATCTCGATGTTCGAGGAAGGTGACGCCGTTGTCAGGGCAAGGGCGGCGGCACGTGCGATCGGCTTGGATAATGCCGTAAATCAACTTCCCAATGGCATCCAGACGCAGATTGGCAATGGTGCAGGTACCGTTCTGCCGGCCGGCATTCTGCAGCAGATCGCAATCGCGCGCGCACTCGCAGCGCAGCCCAAGGTGCTTTTGTTTGATGAGGCCAACACATCATTAGATCTCAGGGCGGATCAACTATTGACCGATGAGCTTGCCGGACTAGGTGGACAGGTCACGCGGATATACATCACCAATCGCCCTTCTCTTTTGAAGACTGCCGACCGGGTTTTCGAATTCCGAGACGGCCGCCTCATCCCTGTTGAGGCGCAGAATTAGTAAAAACTCCAGCAACTGGCAGCTGATTGAAAGATGACGAGTCCCGCAATGATGCAAGCATTGGCAGAGCCCAGCCCGCGGCACCAGGTGAACGACGACGCAGAAGAACACCGGACTCGCCGGCGATCATTGGCTGACTCCCAAGCGACCATCCGGAGCTTTTCGACATTTGGTCAATCTCGTTTTCTGGGTTGTCATGACCACCTCATCGATCGATCAAGTGCGCCTGCCGCATGCCTGCAGCCCCTCCTGGCAGCATTGAATTGGGTTGGCGGTGCGCGGCAACTTGCTGAGGCCTTGCCCCACTTCGACAGTATCAGCAGCGTTGATGATCTCCGTAGCGTCTTAGCGAACATGAACTTGGCAACGGTACCGCACGCAAGGTGCCTGACTGAAATACAGGCAGAGCTGCTGCCATGTCTCTTTGAGCGTGCAGACCAGTCTTTGTTGGTCGTGATTTCGATTAATCCGGACGGCCGGTTTTATGTCTATGACGCCGAGGCGCGGCGTTTCAGGAGTATCGATCCAACACCGGGTCTCGGTACTGCATACGTCGTCGAGTCAAGCGAAGCGGCGGCTCAAGTGAACCGAGAGCAGGCGAAAAATTGGACTTGGAGCCTGCTTTCACGGTTCTCGCGAACGTTCTTGACACTGCTCGCACTCACGTTGGTCATCAACGTTCTAGCTTTGGCACTGCCGATCTACATCATGACGGTCTACGAACAGGCTATTGGCGCCAAGTCTTTTTTGACATTGGCCTCTCTGTTCGCCGGAGTTTGCCTTGTCCTGGCGCTGGAATTTCTTCTGCGCAAAGTCCGCGGGCGCGCGCTGACGTATTTAGGCACGCGCATTGAGAATCTTATTGTTGTCCGAACATTTCAACAATTACTATACATGCCCTTGTCGATGACCGAGTCCGCGCCGGCTGGAGCCCAAGTAGCCAAAATCCGCCAGTTTGAAGGGCTTCGCGACGTATTCTCGGGCAGCATAGCCAACGCCATGCTCGATATTCCGTTTCTTGCGATATTCGTCGTGGCTGTCTTTGCAATTGGCGGGCCGTTGGGCTTCATACCGCTCAGCCTCATTGTGGCTTACGTCCTATTGGGGCTCGTCAGTGTGCCGCTCATGCGTTCAGCAGTGCAACGCAACGGTATCGCGAAAAGCCGCCGCCGCAATTTCCTGTTGGAGATGGCATCAAACCACGCAACCATTCGCGATTGCCAGGCTGAGAGTGTTTGGCTCAAGCGCCTTGGTAAGCTGAGCACGGATGAATACGTCAATCAACTCCAACTCAGAAAACTCAGCGCGATCACGCAAACACTTTCGCAAGCGCTCGTCGCTGTTGCAGGCGCTGCAGCTGTTGGTCTCGGCGCGCTCCTCGCCATGAACGGAGACTTATCGCTTGGCGCATTGATTGCGGCAACGGCATTGATTTGGCGAGGCCTGGCCCCGCTGCAAAGTTGTTTCCTGAGCCTGAGCCAGATTGGTCAGGCTGCGGCCAGCCTGAAGCAGCTTAATCATCTCCTTCGGATTCCACTCGAGCGCACTCCTGGATCTGTTCCTTCGGAAGGGCGGGCGTTTGCAGGTGAGGTTGACTTCCGCGATGTCAGCTTGCGCTACTCCGACAAGTCTCTCCCGGCGTTGCGTGGTATCTCGTTTCATGTCGAGCCTGGTGAGATGGTGGCTATTGCGGGTGCTAGTGGTGCGGGCAAGTCGACGTTATTGAAGCTTGCCGCCGGATTGCAGGTTCCCCAGGCCGGTACGATCAAAATAGATGACTTGGACATCCGACAATTCGATGCCGCGGAAGTGCATCAAAGCATAGGATACGTTCCACAAAAGCTGATGCTTTTTTACGGGACAATTGCCCAGAACTTAACGCTCGCCTACCCGTCGGCCTCTCGTGATGATGTTGAGCGTGCGCTGGCGATGGTCGGTGCACTGGAAGAGACACGCGGTTTGCCAGAGGGGCTTGATACGCGCATTCACGGGTCGGAAGACCAGAGGTTCTCATCGGGTTTTCTGAAGCAGATCTCTTTGGCGCGGGCATTTATCAAGCCTGCCCCACTCTACATTCTTGATGAGCCCAGCAGCAGTCTCGACTTTGAAAGTGACCGGCTGTTCATGGAACTGCTTAAGCGCACCAAGGGTGTGGCAACAATCATTCTGGCTTCGCACCGGCCGAGCCATTTGCGGCTTGCGGATAGGGTCATCATCATGCAGCGCGGCAGCATTGTCGCCTCAGGTCCTCCAGAGCAAGTTGTGCCACTTCTGATGAAAGGCCCATCTTGAATTGCGCGCCGAACATCACACGACAACACCATCATGCCCTGGCATACGTCCGGCGATCTCAGATTAAGACATTTATGATGCCTATCGAAGGAAAGACTCTGTGACCCTGTTTTCCAAAAAACGCAAATCCGCGGGATCGCAATCCCCGAGTGCTCGCCAGTTAGCGGCTGAACCTAGTCACGCCAAACTCACTCTTCCGCTTGCTCTTGAGGACGGTCAAATCCCGGGGTTGTTTCGTAACGTCGCCTATTTGACAACGTTGCTCCTTGGACTCTTTCTGGTATGGGCATCGATCGGACAGATCCGCGAGATCTCGGTTGCCCACGGTCAAGTCATTCCCTCGGGAAGCATCAAGTTGGTGCATCACCTCGAGGGCGGGTTGATTGACAAGGTCTTTGTGTCAGAGGGCCAGCTTATCGATAAGGGCGAGCCGCTGATGCGGCTCAGTCTGACGTCTGCATTGAGCGACCTAGAGCAGCTCAACGCACGGCGGGCGTACCTGTCGATCCAGTTGGAGCGCTTCAATGCCTTGATCAATGGCTCGGCACCCAAGCTTGAGCGGTTCCGCGATCGTTATCCTGCCCAGACCCTCGCCGAAGAAAACCTGTACCGGTCGGAGATCGAGTTCCGAAGCAAGGAGCAAGAAATCCTGAATTCAAACATCGCGTTGCAGGAAAGCAGGATCAAATCATATCGTGAAGAAGTTGAGAGCCGGGCCCGAAAGGTCGAATTGCAAAAGCAGGAGGTTGCACGGGTCTCCGAGCTGCACAAGAAGCAACTAACGACCCAGGGAAACTTTACTCAGGCGCAGGTCAGTTACGAAAATGCCGTGAGTGAATCAATCTCTGTGAACGGCAGACTGAATGACGCGATCGAAAAGTTGTCTCAGGCACGCTCGCAGATTACGGAAAGCAAGGCGCGCGCCCTGCAATCTTACACAGAGCAAAAGTCCAAGATTACGAGTGAGCTGGCAGAACTGGACCAGAACATCGTGAAGCAGTCCGATCGTGTGAAGCGTCTGAATGTTCGTGCACCGATACGGGGAATTGTTCAGCAGCTCATCGGTCAATCACCCGGTGAGGTCGTCCAGTCTGGTGGATTGGTCGCCAAAATCGTACCCATCGGTGTCGACGTGTTTGCTGAAGTCCGATTGGACCCGAAAGACGCTGGCCATGTTCACGCCGGTAGTGATGCCGAGCTCAGCATCTCGACCTACGACCCGAATGTCTTCGGTGTCGTGCATGGCAAAGTAGTCAGTATTTCGCCAACAACATTCTTGTCCGAGCAGAATACGCCGTACTACAAAGTCTTGGTTTCAATGAAAAAGAACTACGTTGGCGCGCAGTCCGGGAGCAACAGCATTCTTCCCGGCATGGAGGTCAAGGCGAGTTTGATTACGGGGGCAAAGTCACTCATGACTTATTTCCTGAAGCCGCTGCATCAGTCCCTAAACACCGCCTTTACCGAAAGATGAGCCTTCGAATGGGCGCACGCACGGGCAGCACCGATCAGGCGATGATGACATCAAGGTGCTCTCCTGCGCCGGCAAGAAACGGGTAGGGAAATAGTGCCGTCATGTTGAAGCGCGATAGATCATGGCCCGTCTGTTGCGGATGCATGGTCCGGGGATTGGCGGGCATCTCGGACAATCACCATTTTCCCCGACTTGAGGCGCGGCAGTTGTTCGACAACCTTTACGTTGTGTCCGAACTCTAGCAGGCCCTTGCTTGCAAGAAGCTCTGCGATGTCAGTCTCGATCTTTTCAATCTGGGATTGTTCGACGGGGCCGAGGATGAGGACGTCAATATAGGTTTCATAGCAGACAACCTGCCAGGCTTTCACGTCACTCGTCGACATGACGCCATCAAAGTCGCTTGGATGGATCACCACGGTTCCTCCATCCTGTGCAGCAATCTTGAGTGTCTCAGCCATCCGCCCGCCAATCTTCGTGATACGGCGGAATGGTAAACCACAACTGCAGGGCTCACTCGTAAACGCCGCTGTATCATCCAACTCGTAGCGTATCAGCGGGAAGGTGGTTGCAAACAGAGGTGTGATCAGGATGCGCGCGCTCATTGTCCCGGGCGGCACCGCACGCCCCTCTTCATCAACGAACTCAACAATCGTCAGGTCTTCGAAGATGTGTAGACCTTCATGGGCGCTACATTCGGCAGCCGCGACGCCAAGTTCGGTCGCCGCATAGTTCTCGAAGGGTTCGACACCCCAGGCTTGTTTGATCAGGCTTCTCACCGACGGTTTGAGCGCCTCAGCAACGCACATAATGATTCGAGGTGAAATATCGAGCCGACCCCGGATCTTCTCGTCGGCCAAAACACCCGCCAGAGCAGAGTACGCGACGAGCATCTCGGGTTTCCAATCGTTGAGCTTGTCAATGATTGCGTCAATTGACTCCGTTGCAGACAATCGCAGCGTTGGCACCCATGGACTGTCCAAGCTATCCGCGACGACCCGCGACTGATGCGAAAGCTTGTCTGATCCGACAATGGCAAGCCGCATGGGATCAAACAGCCGAACGTGCGAGCCGGCCCAGCGACTGGCGCGCGCGAAAGAAGCTAACAGAACTGCCCATTCCTGTTCGGAGTAGGCAAACAGCCCCGGGGTTCCGCTTGTTCCGGATGTTGCGCAAACAATGTAGTTGCCGTTGTACAGTTCGTCGTCGTGCTCTCGCATTAAGAATTTCTGCAAGCTGTCATGCCGAACCTCCGGATCAGTCACGACATCGTCGTAGGCCTCCATTAACTGCCGCTTGGTCACGATTGGCAATTGATCCAACGGGGCATCTTCAAGGCCGCGGTGAAGCTCACGGTAAAATGCGGAGTGCTCATAAGCATGTTGGCGCAGCTGGTCGAGTGCAGACTTCTGATAGGCCTCAAGTCGATCGCGCGGCCACTCTTCCCTGGCTGCAACGCGGACCATGTTCCAAAGAATACGGGCTGCTAAGCTCAAGCTCATGACGTTTCCTCAAACGACGATTAGTGGACTGTGTTTTATTGAAGCTCATAGTAACGAGCGGGTCTCAAACCCCTACGATCCTGACAAAGCGATGTGTCAGTTCCAAGCATTTCTGCACGCGGCAAGAGTTCCTGAAATCGCGATATTGTCAATGCAAACGGAAAAAAACCCGACAGTCGGAGCGCCATCGGGTTTGTCAGTTTCGCCATAGCCCGCGCTTGGGAGGATACCGGAGATGAACGGTGCCAACGCGCTTGCCTGACAGGTCGTGTGCTTGCGAGGGAAGTAAGCGACAAGGTTGAGATTAGCCGATGAGCCGGTAGCCGCGTTGATTAGGATCAAAGGGGGAGAAAAATTCGGCAGTCGCGGCTCGTCATGCGCTCTGCGCGGTCGCAATGATGGTCAGTGCGCGCGCTCCCAGACCTCGACACTTGATGGTTAAGACTAGGATCCCGCATGTTTATTATCGCGATGAACCCTCCAGCATGTCTCTGAGCGCCGCTAGCTTGTTCGAGTCGTAGTCTTCTCGCCAGGCCAACAGGGTTTTGATCCGGCAGTACCGTCTTGGCAGCTTGTGCTCTCTGAATTCGCCCTCCGACGAAATCACATCCAACACGGACTTCGGAACGACGGCATAACCTGCTCCAGCTGAGACGCAGGCCAGAATGGCAACGTACGACCCAACAGACATGACCTGTCCGGGGACAATTCCCGCATCAGCCAGCCACTCGTTGAGATATCTGCGATACGCGCAACCTTCTTCAAATGCGATCATCGTCTTTCCGCTGATCTCCTCCACATTCTTCATTGGAGGGAAGGACGATGGTGCGACCAGCAACAACTGCTCTTCGAATACGGGTACCGAACGAACTCCGGCCATCGTCAGTGGCTCAGCAACAAATGCAGTGTCGATATCACTGTCCAGCAGGCGCCGCACCAAGCCTCCGGCGGTATCCGTCGTTAGCTCGATGCGGACGCCCGGATGGTCTGCATGATAGCGCGACAGGACCGCAGGTAGGCGCGATGCAGCGGTGCTCTCCATGGTACCAATTCTGAACGTACCAGTTGGGACGGCGGCATGAAGCGCCTCCACGGCCTCGTCCGACAAGGCGAGTAATCGTTCTGCATATTGCAGGAGAGTTTCGCCGTCCTCCGTCAAGGACAAGCCTCGCTGGTGGCGAACAAACAAGACAAATCCCAATCGCTCCTCAAGTTGGCGAATGCGGGTGCTGATGTTGGATTGCACTCTGTTCAGGCGTATTGCGGCACCTGAGATTGTTCCATCGATCGCGACCTGGCGAAAGATTTCAAGCGCAGATAGATCCAGGTGGGCCATGGTTTCTCTATTTGTGAATGATAGTATCATTTATATTCATTTTTTCAGAAATCATAAATGATGTAAAGCAGTGTCCTTGTCTCTTTTGGAGAGTCACAATGGCACGCAAATTCTCAGCCTGGCCGATGGCAATACTCGGATTTACGATCCTTGTATTTTCAATGGGAGTTGGACGCTTTGCATTCACGCCGCTGTTGCCGTTGATGCAGGCAGACGGCTTGGTCAGCGTATCTGATGGTGGTGTTCTGGCGGCGTTGCATTTCGTCGGTTACGCGATGGGCGCGCTTGCGGCGGTGCGTTTGCGTTCGTCACCGGCTTTGACATTGATCGTCTCACTGCTACTCATCGGGCTATCAACGATCACCATGGGCGTATCAAACAATTTCATGATCTGGGGAGCGTCCCGTTGGATTGCAGGTGTTTGCAGCGCCTTGGCCTTGGTTGTGGTGAGTACCCAGTTCATTCAGCGGTTGGCGGAACTGGATCGAGCAGAGCTACAAGGGTGGGTGTTTGCTGGTGTCGGTGGTGGCACCGCATTGGTTGGTATGGTTGCACTTCCGCTCATGCTCTCCGGGGCGGAGGCCGCACTGGGATGGCAGATCTTCGGGTTTGCGACACTCGCCGCCTGTGCCGCGGTCTATCTATCAATGAGTTCAGACGTATTCAGGTCGCCCTCAGAGGCGGCTCCATCAGAAGCGGCCGCATCCCCCATTGCATGGCAGATTGTTCTCCCCTATGGCGCGATGGGGGCTGGCTACATTATTCCGGCAACTTATTTGCCGATCATGGCGAGAGACATCGTGGACTCACCGCTCGTCTTTGGCTGGGTCTGGCCCGTCTTCGGGGCGGCTGCTGCGATATCAACGGTCCTATCTGCTCGCCTCTATCGGATTTTTTCAAATCGGCAAGTATGGGTCAGTTCCCAGGTCATCATGGCGCTCGGCCTCGTGTTGCCAGCGATATGGAGTGAGATCAGCGCAGTAGCCATCGCCGGCGTCTGTGTTGGTGGTACGTTTATGGTGATCACGATGGCAGGCATAAAGGAAGCGCACAGGGTTGCCGACGGGCGCAACCCTCAGTCCCTGATTGCGGCCATGACGGCGGCGTTTGCTTTCGGTCAAATTATCGGCCCGCCGATGGCCGGATGGGCATTCCAAACCACTGATAGCTTTGCCTATCCACTCATTCTTGCAAGTGTCGTTCTGCTTGTCACGCTCATGCCGCTGATGATGCTTGCGCGCAATCGCGACAACAAAGTTGCAGGCATTTAATTCGCCCCGCGAAGGTCGACGAGGCAGGGCGGGTTCTGCTGCCGGCAGTCATGGCGGCCCCAAACAGGATGCGCTGTGGAAGATTTTGACCTTTGCAGTCAGTCATCGCACGTTTATTGTAATGTGCATTCTTCACACTGAGCCGGTTGCCGATCAGTCGGGACACACGTCCGACAGAGGGTGATGCGACCGCACGCTCCGCTACCCGAAAGCTGGGACAGTTACTTTGACCGAGAGCGTTTATCTCGTATCTGCCATCGCGTTTGCGGCAAGCATTGTGTTTGCGGTCTCCAATCATGTCCAGCACATCGCGCTCGATTACATGGATGTCCGCACCGGCACAATCGTCAACGTGGCAACCACTGCGGCGTTGCTCTGGTTGGCATCCCCACTCTTCCTGGTTCCAGAAACGCTTTGGACACGGGCGGCGTTGTTGTTTGCTATTGCCGGGTTGATCGTACCGTCGTTGTCAATGACCTTGCACACGTTGTCAGTGCGGGTGATCGGGCCGGGAATTACAGCAGGCTTGACCTCAACTACGCCGGTCTTTGCTATGGTCATCGCCGTCGCGGTCTTGGGTGAGATCGTGACCGGGCGAATATTGGTCGGCACGGCGATTGTCGTCGGCGGCATCGGGTTCATCGCACTATACTCCCGAAAAGGCGACGTCTCGTGGCCATTGTGGGCCGTGCTCATTCCGCTTGGAGCGGCTTTGGCGCGTGGTATTGCCCATAACATCCTGAAGTTTGGGTTTGGCGAATTGCCGAGTCCGATGACGGCGGCATTGGTTACGTCGACGGTTTCGCTCGTTATCCTGTTGACAATCAATGGCGCTCGCCGTCAGAGATTCCCACGAATGGGGCCGGGCTACTATTGGTTTGCACTACTCGGCGTGCTGAATGCGATCGGCCTTGTTGGGATCAATACGGCACTTCATTTAGGTAGCGTCGTGGTCGTTTCGCCGCTCATTGCAACGACACCGGTCTTCACGATGCTCATTGGCTGGTTATTCTTCCGCCGGGAGCGAGTGACTTGGACATCTTTCGTGGCCATCACGATCATATTCATAGGGTGTGTGTTGATCGTTACGCGCTGAGGATGATTGCCAGCCAATATCCGAGCTTCGACCGCAGGAGGTGTGGCCAGAAGTGTGGCTCAACGGATGGCGCCTTTGAACAGTGGTTCGAATAATTCCAGAAATGCGGCTGCAATCGAGGTCAGTGGTCGATCCTTCAAATGGAGAATGCCGATCTTCCGGGTGAGTTTCGGACGAAGTGGCTTGACAGCGAACGCCGACGTCGTCTCGCGAGGCAGAGCAAGGGCCGGCACGATGGCTGCCCCCAGCCCGCTGCTCACGAAGTCAAACAGCGAGCTAAATTGATTGATGATGATGCTGTGGGTTAAGGCAATGCCCTGAGAACTGGCGGCGGCATCAATAGTTGTGCGCAAGCCCGATTCTGTAGGCATCGATATAAGTGGCTCATCCGCCAGGCGCTGGAATGCAACCGACTTCAATGAGCAGAGGGCATGCGTGTTCGAGACGATGAGGAAGCAGGCCTCGTCAACCGAAGCGATAACGTTTAGGTCGGCTGGAGCATTCTCGACATTCGCGATCCCAAAGTCGACGGTGCCGCGCCTGACATCATTCAGCACATCACCGCCAAGCCGTTCGCGGACCTGGATATGAACATTGGGGTGTTCACCGCGAAACGCCATCAGCGCTTCCGGAAGAACCCGATGCGACACCGACATCAGGCTTGAAATGGACACCTGCCCTCTCAACTCTCCATCCATGGCACGAGCCGCCTGAACCTGAAGCCCGAGGTCATTGAGAACGCGTTCAGACACCCTGGCCATGAGTTCGCCGGCATCTGTCAACATGATTTTGCGTGTGCCTCGGACGAAGAGCTGTGCGCCAACCAGCTTCTCAGCTTGTTGCACAAGGCGCGTCAATCCGGATTGTGAGATATCCAGATACGATGCAGCAGCAATGAAGCTCTCAAACCGCGCTACGGCAACAATAGCCTTGAGTTGGCGAACCGATAAGTCAGGTGTGTTGTCCATAGATTGCATATTTCGCAATTATTTTTGTAATCAATGAAGAATTGACAATAAGTCAGCAGATGTCAAGGATCAGTGCAGCCGATACGCGACCACTGGTTATTGATTATGCCCACACTTGCAAAAAGCTATACGAGCGAAAATTTCAGCTCCGTGCAGGAGTTCTTCCACAGCCGGCATTGGACGGATGGGCTGCCGATTGTGCCGCCGACCGAAGAGGCCATTCAGACAATGCTCGACTGGGTCGTGATGCCAGGCGACCAGCTGATCGGAATTGAACCGGTCAGGGAACGCCGAATTACCGCTGAGAAGCTCGCGATCAATGCCATTATGGCAGGCTGCCTGCCGATGCATTTCCCAGTCGTCGTTGCCGCGTTCACAGCCATGTTGGAAGACCCTTTCCTGTTGCACGGAGCTACTGCCAGTACCGGCGGCTGTGCAGTTCTTGTTGTTGTGAACGGGCCAATTCGCGATGAGCTTGGGTTGGACGGCACATTCAATGCCCTGGCTGCCAGCGACCGCGGGTCCACTGCAATTGGTCGCGCCATCCGCCTGACCATGTACAACATGCTTGATGTGCGTCCCGGTGCAGCCGACCGGGCAACGTTGGGGCATCCTGGGAAAATCAGCTTCTGCGTCGCAGAAGACGAGGCCAATTCGCCGTGGCTCCCATTGGCCGAAGAGCGCGGCATACCAACTGGACTATCTGCCGTAACCGTCATGACCGCGGGCGCACCGCGTCAGATCATGAATGAGTGGACGACAAAGCCAGAAGAGATTCTGGACACCTTCATCGGTGAGATGAAGGCCAATCAGAAACACTACTCTATCTGGCCCGGCAACTATGCCATCGTCATTCCACCGCAACTGAGGCAGCATTTCGAAAGCGCCGGCTGGTCGAAAAAGGACATACGGAACTACGTCCACCAGAACGCATATATTTCGCGAAAGGAATGGGCGGATTGCGGAAAGGGAGCTGTCGTCGGTTCAAAGGGAGAAAAGATCTACCCGGCCTTGCCCGATCCGGATCATCTGCTGGTGATCGCGGCTGGTGGCCCAGCAGGAGGGTTTGGCGCCGTTATCCCACCGTGGCTTGGACCAAAAAGCAAAGCCGTCACAGTTGCCATTGGAGCATGTGTCGACTGCGGATGACGCCTAATTAATCCAGAAGGAGCAACTGCCAGTGAGCATCACGTTCTTTGATCCCACTCATGAAGCCAGTACCAGTGAATTCACACCTGCGCCGCGTCTAACATCACTCGACAAGGCGACCGTGGCCATCATCTCCAACGGCAAGAAGAATACACGGCCATTCTTCGACGCCATGGAAGCCGAGCTCAAAGAGCGTCATGGCGTGTCCAACGTCGTGCGATTGGTCAAATCGAATTACAGTGCGCCGGTCGAGCCGGAACTTCTTGAGCAAGCCGAAAAATGGCAAGCTATCATCTCAGGCATTGGAGATTGAGGCAGCTGTTCGTCGTGCAGTTTGCATGACGCGATCATAGGTGAGCGGCTCGGTGTCCCGTCCGCCGGGGTCATGACAACGCAGTTCGTAAGTTCTGCCGAACTCATGGCACGTGTTCTTGGCGCAGAAGGGCATCAATTCGTTGTCGTGGATCATCCGATTAGTAGTGCTTCGCAAGATCAACTAGTATCGCGCGCAAAGCAGGCCGTCTCGGAGTGTATCGCGATCTGGACAGCGGAAAACAATCTGCCGTGAATTCGGCAGGTTGGTTTGATCGCCACAGTTCGATGGCCTGGCAAGCTCAACTGTACTGCCAGGGTAGTCAACAATGCCGAATGACAACGGGCCGCAGCGGATACTTGAAGGCATCCGGGTTCTGGATCTGACCCAGTTTCTTTCTGGTCCACACGCAACACTTCTGCTTGCGGGGCTTGGAGCGGAAGTTGTGCGCGTGGATAATCCCGCGTCCGGTGATGCCTTATCCAACTCTCCCATCTATTACGGCGCCGACGGGCCATCCTTTGACAAACGTGATCCAGCAGACCTGGGAGTGGCCTTTCTCAAAAGACTGCGCGCCAAGAAAAGTATCACAATCAACCTAAAGGCCGACGAGGGTCGCCAGCTGTTGGAACAGCTGGTAACCTCATGCGATATCCTGGTGGAAAATTTTTCTGTCGGCGTCACGGAAAGATTGAAGATTGACTGGCCGCGCCTCAAGCAGATCAATCCCAAGCTCATTTATTGCTCTATCACTGGCTTTGGAGCAACGGGGCCGGACGCTACCCGCCGAAGCTACGATGTAACAACGCAGGCCCTTTCGGGTTTGATGAGTATCACAGGCACCCCCGGATCTCCCCCGACCAAAGCTGGCTCGGCATTGGCAGACACCATATCGTCCGTTTTCGCATTCTCCGGAATATTGGCAGCACTTTTCCATCGCGAACGTACAGGGATCGGTCAGTTCGTCGATATATCAATGGTCGATGGTCTTTTCTCTTTGCTGTTTGACGAGCCTCTCGACTGTTATGAGCGGCTCGGGCTTGATTATCGCCAGGGCAACCGCGTCATGCGGTTTTCACCATTCAACACGTTTCCTACTCAGGATGGTTGGATTGTGATCGGTTGCGGAACGGACGCCATGTGGCAGAACATGTGCACCATCATTGGCCGTCAGGACCTGGCGAAGCACGACGATTGGGGTCGCATGGCTTGGCGCGTGGCACATAATGATCAGGTCGAGTCACTGCTACGCGAATGGAGCATGAAACAGCAGGGCGCGGCAGCCGTTGAGCGTCTGACGGCTGCCGGTGTTGTGGCAAGCCAGGTTCACAACATCGAAGATCTGTTGCACTGGCCGCAATTGCGCGAGAGAGGCATGATCGATGTCGTTCATCATCCTTCGCTAGGCCCACTTGGAGGTTTGAAGGCTGCCGGATTTCCGCTCAAGTTCAGCGCCGCGGACACTGGATACGACGGTGCAGCGGTCGAAACCGGTGCGAGTAACCGGGACATTCTTCGCAGTTGGCTTAGTCTCAGTGATGGTCAAATTGAAAGCCTCAAGTCGCGATCGATCATCTGATATGGCGAGCTCTCAGCTGAAGCGCACGTGCTGAAGATCAGTCTGGTTGCATCAGTCTTCTGATCCAACATCGCTCAGGCTGGTCGCGCTGCCGATGACCGACATGGTGTTCTTGACACAGCTTCATCAACACCGCTAGCGATGGCAGTTGTGCACCTGATGCGCCGGCCAGCCCACAAGGAGAACACACCATGCAGGATACAGCGCCTGTTCGCTACATGGAGGCAATCCGAAGTCGCTACCAGCGGCTTGGCTACGACCCTTACAGGTGGTTTGAAGCCGACTCAGCGCCCGCATTCACGCCGTTGCAAAAGGAGCTGTCGCAATCTCGGCTCGGAGTGTTGACAACAAGTGGTGCGTACGTCGCCGGACAAGTGGCCTACCACTACAAGGACGACACATCACTACGCGCGATACCCAAGGCAACGCCGAGTGACGATCTTCGGTTTGCTCACATCACCGAGAACTATCTGGTCAACTCGCGCAAAGATCCCAACTGCACAGTTCCGCTCGAACCTCTGAGGTCACTGGAAGCAGAGGGGCACATTGGCGAAGTTGCTGAGGAAATCTTCTCCTGTATGGGAGGGATCTACTCGCAACGCCGGGTCCGTGAGGAGTTGATCCCCGAGGTTGAGGAGCGATTTCGACAGCAGGATGTCGATGCTGTTCTTCTGGTCCCTATGTGACCAGTCTGTCATCAGACCGTGAGTCTGATTGCACGACACCTGGAAGCAGCAGGCCTCCCCACCGTTTGTCTCGCAAGCGCGCTCGATATCATCGAGGCCGGACGTGCACCACGCGGTGTTTTCGTCGACTACCCTCTCGGCCATACCAGCGGCCGCCCATTCGATCCGGAAGATCAGCTGCGGATCGTAACGGCAGCGCTGGATGCGTTGGCGACGACCAAAACGCCAGAGGAAATCATCCATGTGCCAACACACTGGAGCGATGACAATTCATGGCGAACCGAGGCCGTAGATCCGGCGCAGGGAGATTCCCGCCAACCTCGCGATACGACACCGCGTTACCAATTCGAGGCCGATCGGGCCCTCGCAGAACAGCAAACAGCCTCGTAGCGGAAGACATGGAAGCGAACGCATGCCAAAAGTGATCAACTCATCTGAGTTTGTCGAGCTTCTAAACCCAGGCATGAAAGTCTTCATCCAGGGCTGCACAGCGGAGCCGCCGACGCTTCTGGAAGCGTTGTCGGCCAATCCGGATAGGAGCCGTGGCGTTGAATACGTGGGCGTACCGCTACCGGGCTACAACCGGTTCGATCCGGCGGCGCTCCATCCTGAAGCGCGGATGACGACATTCTTTATGACACCCGAGCTGCGTCGTTCACCGGCCGCAGAACGTATCCGTTTCATCCCGCAGCACTATTCTGCCATCTACCGCTACCTGCAAGACATGCCGGATCTCGATATGATGCTGGTCCAAGCGGCAGCTGGCGACAAAGACGGTATGTGCTCATTCGGTCTTGCCTCGGAACATGCGCCGGGAGCCTTGCAGAGCGCACGCACAGTCGTCGTGGAAATGAACAGCGCCGTCCCCTATACGCACTGTGATCCGGCTTTGCCGTTGGAGCGCATCGACTACATTGTGGAAACCGATCGCGCGCCACCCACATTCCCGTCACCGGAACTCGGCGAACAGGCCGAAGCCGTCGGTCGCCATGCGGCATCACTGGTTCGCGATGGTGATGTCTTGCAGATTGGGATTGGGCGCCTTCAGTCCGCCGCTATGCGTGAGTTGCGCAATCACAAAGATCTCGGCTTTCACTCTGGTCTGATTTCCGATGAAACGTTGGATTTGGTTGAGGCTGGCGCATTGACCGGTGCGCGAAAAACAATTGATAACGGAATCATCGTCACCGGCGCTGTTTTTGGATCAGAACGCCTTCATGAGTTTGCGACAGATCCGAGCGTGCGGATGCATGGGGTCGGACACACTCACGAAGTGCCTGTTATCGCGACCATCGATAATTTTGTCTCGATAAATGGCGGGATGATGGTTGATCTTTACGGACAGGTCGTCGCTGACAATCTCGGTGGGCGCCAGATTAGCGGTCCCGGAGGCTATAGCGATTTCCAACGGGGCGCCCGGTTGGCGAGGGGCGGCCGTTCAATCGTGCTGATGACCGGTGCCTCACCGGACGGCTCACGCAGCAATATTATATCTCACCTCCCTGCCGGCAGCGTCATCACCGGAACGCGCTCGGACACCGATTATATTGTTACGGATTATGGCGTAGCTGACCTCCGGCACAAGGACATGGACGAAAAGGCCAAGGCCCTCATTGCTGTCGCTCCGCCTGGGTTTCGTGAGGGCCTCGAGCGTGATTGGCACGCGAGGAAGCGTTAGTGTTCTGGCTCCGACATGTGATGCCTGTTCCTGCCTGTCTCAATTTAAATGTCGGGGCCAAAGGAACACCAGCTACACTAGATCATTGTGCGACAAGCGGCACGTGATCAAGGCGGTGTTCAAGTGTTGCGCGCCTGATCCGGCCAAAACCTGACACCCGCCCGGGCCATGCCGCCACCTAACGCAATGGCAGTCCCGTCAGCGCGCCAGCAGGCAGCCCCTTCCCAGGAGCCGTCCGATCTCCGCCTGACACCGTTCATGCCACCACCGAGGTGTAAAACCGGCATGACTTTGTGACCGCGACGGTCGAGTTCTTTGGTAACCTCATGATTTATGCCGGTTTCCAATTCCAGGACATCACCCTGCGTCCAAACACGCGCCGCCTCCACGGCCTCCTGCAGCGACATGCCGTGATCAACAAGATTGACAACAGCTTGCATCGCCGATGGGAAAATCCGCATGCCGCCAACGAGGCCGAGTGCAAAATCTACCTCACCGTCTTTGATCCCCATGATTGGCGCCATCGAGGTCGGCACGCGTTTGCCTGGTGCAATAGACAGGGCCCGCCCGGGATGCGGATCAAACAAATTCATGTAGTTGTTCGCAATAAGCCCGGTCTCACCGAGAATGTAGCGCCCACCAAACAAACTGTTGATCGTATGCGTCGCTGCAACGACCGCGCCGTCGCGATCAACTGCTGTCATATGCGTCGTGTGCGGTGATTCTTTCGGAATAGAGGCTTCACCGACAGCTGCTGTCCAGGATTGCGCCTGCGACATCGAAAGAGACCCGCGGCGTTCATTGGCGTAGCCTTTGGAAATCAGTTTTGCGACAGGTACATCGAGGAATGCCGGATCACCAGTCGACGCATCACGATCGGCAAACGCGATCTTCATGACTTCGGCAAGGAGATGAGTGGAATCGGCTGAGCCATAACCCATCTCGGTGAGATCAAACCCCTCGAGTAAGTTCAGCATCTGGATGACATGTATGCCGCCGGATGCGGGCGGCGGCGGGCCGACAATCTCAGTACCACGGTAGTCACAGCGCACAGGTGCCCGCTCGAGCGGCCGATATTCTTTCAAGTCATTCAGCGAGAGAATGCCGCCCTTCTGAGACATGAACGCAGCAATGGCCTGCCCGATGCTTCCACCATGCAGGGCGCTTGCGCCATCCTTTGCGACAGCCTTCAAGGTTTCGGCGACAGCGGGTTGCCGGAGGTGGCGCCCGGCCTGCAGAGGCTCACCGCCAGGAAGAAAGAGATCTGCAATCAACGGATCCAATGACAGGTCGTCTGCTGCTTCAGCAATGCACTCGGAAAGATAAGGCGAAACGCTGAAGCCATGCTCCGCGTGATGAATGGCCGGGCCAATCACATCTGCCAGAGATAGTGTCCCGTATCGCTCAAGTGCCATTGACCAGGCAGCGAGATTGCCGGCAGTCGCTGTTGACAAAGGACCGACGGCATTCTTACGGCCCACCGTTTCCAGGCGTCGCGCGATGTCATCAGAGACACATTCGAACATATCCGGCGTTGCGGCCAGAGGCGCCTGGCTTTGGCCGTCAATCACCACATGATCTCCGCTGGCCGTTCGAATGTGCATCATGCCACCGCCGACAAGGCCAACCATCATCGGTTCAACGACAGTGAGCGTCAAAAGTGTAGCGACTGCTGCATCAATAGCATTGCCACCTGCCGCAAGCATCTGCATGCCGGCCGCAGCACCAAGCGGGTGGTTGGCCGCAACAATGCCATTGCGACCAGTAACCGGCTGCTTCTCGCAATCGAAAGCTGCGGGGCTTTTCGTGCGCCATTGCGATTTCAGCATCAATGATCTTCCTATATTTCAAGGGTCATTCGCGACCAGCTATTGGCCCGATGGACAAGACTGACGACAATAGCAGTCCACGCACGCACAATTCCAAGCATGCGCTCGCACAGTGTGTCTGTCCAGCATGTGATTTTCGGCTGAAAGCCAGGGTGGATGAACGCAAATGGACTCCGGTAAAAGCATCTGCAAGACTATCGCAAAGCTAGAATTGGAATACCGACATAAATGACACTTCAGACAAGACTGGCCATCGATATTGGCGGAACGTTCACCGATGTGGTTCTGGAAACTCCAGCCAAACGCTTCACGACAAAGGTCCTGACAACGCCGGAAGCACCGGAAAAAGGTGTCCTGGATGGTATCGCTGTTGTGCTGGCTGACAGCGCCGTTCCCGCGAGCGCCATCGAACTCATTATTCACGGCACCACGCTTGCGACAAACGCTCTTATCGAGCGTAAAGGCGCCAAGACTGCGCTTCTTGTTACCGATGGCTTCCGCGATTCAGTTGAAATCGCCTATGAGCACCGCTTCGAACAATCGGATGTTTTTATGGTGCGTCCGCCGCCGCTGGTGCCGCGCGATCTTCGTTTCGAAGTTCCCGAGAGGTTGGCAGCAGACGGGTCGGTACTTTTGCCGCTGGACGAAGCTGCAATTGAACAGCTCGTGTCATCTCTGCGAGCGGCAGATATCGAAGCCGTCGCAATTGGTTTTCTGCACAGCTACGCCAATGCGGCGCACGAAATCCGGGCAGGTGAAATCATTCAGGCAGCGATGCCGGAAGCAACCGTCACACTGTCGTCCAGGGTTTGCCCTGAAATTCGCGAATATGACCGGCTCTCGACCGCATGTGCGAATGCCTACGTCCAACCCCTTATGGCCGGCTATCTACAACGGCTGAAGGACGGCCTGGTTGGGCAAGGCATGGCGTGCCCACTGTTGATGATGATGTCCAGTGGTGGTGTGACGACTTTGGAAACGGCGATGATGTTTCCGATCAGGTTGGTTGAATCCGGCCCGGCTGGCGGTGCTATTCTGTCTCGGAACGTCGCTGCAGAGTGCGGGTTATCCAATGTCCTGTCATTTGACATGGGAGGAACGACCGCCAAGATCTGCCTCATTGATGATTTCCAGCCGCAACTGTCCCGTAGCTTCGAAGTCGCGCGGATGTACCGCTTTTTGAAGGGCAGTGGTTTTCCAATCCGAATTCCGGTCATCGACATGGTTGAAATCGGAGCCGGCGGCGGCTCGATTGCGCGTGTCAACGAACTACAACAGATCACAATTGGCCCGGACAGCGCCGGGTCCGTGCCAGGGCCGGCATGCTACGGGCTTGGCGGTGCCGAACCGACAGTCACTGATGCGGACTTAGCCTTGGGCCGGATCGATGTGTCCACATTTGCCGGCGGCAAAGTAGAGCTCAGTCAGCCAAACGCAGAAGCAGCGCTTGATCGCGTCATCGGAAGTGAACTTGGTCTGACGACGGCAGGGTCTGCCGCCGGGATCAGCGAAATCGTCGATGAGAACATGGCCAATGCGGCTCGGGTTCATGCGATTGAATGTGGCAAGGATCTTCGCTCTAGAACGCTGATAGCGTTCGGCGGCGCTGCGCCACTGCACGCATCGCGGTTGGCTGAAAAACTCGGTGTGGAGAGCATCGTCATCCCAACCGGTGCGGGTGTCGGATCAGCAATTGGTTTTCTCCGCGCGCCGATCGCTTACGAAGTGGTGCGCACGCGTTTCATGCCTCTGAGCAGGTTCGAGAGCACGGCAGTCAATCAATTGTTCACTGGTATGCATGCCGAGGCGCTCGAAGTTGTTCGACTGGGCGCTCCGACTGGTGAGCTGCGTGAAGTGCGAACAGCCTATATGCGCTACCGGGGACAGGGGCATGAAATCGCCGTTGAGCTGCCGGTTCGTGAACTCGAGCAATCCGACATCGATGTCTTCGAGGAAGAGTTCTCAAAGATCTATGCCACACACTATGGCCGCACAATTCCAAATCTCGACGTGGAGATTGTGAGCTGGAGCCTTGCGCTTTCAACATTGGAGTTGCCAACGGAATCGCTCCGAGAGCAGCAAACACAACGCGCAGTCGAACCTGTTTCGCAACGGACCGTCTTTGACTCAGAGACGGGTGAGGAGAGGCAGGTTCCAATCTATGCGCGGCCGGACCTGCAACCCGGCAGTGACATCAGCGGACCAGCGATCATTGCCGAAGCCGAGACCGCGACGCTTGTTGGTGCGCGCTTCGACGCCAGTGTCAACAGTCATGGCTACATCGTACTGACAAGGAAGCAGCCAGCATGAGCGATCAACCAACTCAGCACGACATGGCCACACGGATCGCCAATCAGGTGATGTGGAACCGGCTTCTTTCAATTGTTGAAGAGCAGGCGCAAACACTTGTGCGGACCGCATTCAGCACATCTGCGCGGGAGGCCGGAGATATTTCAGCCGGTGTTTTCGATTTGCAAGGCCGCATGCTGGCCCAGGCAGTGACGGGAACGCCCGGCCATATAAATTCGATGGCACTGTCCGTTGTTCATTTCATTGAACGCTTCCCAATCGATACGATGCGCAAGGGTGATGTCTACATTACCAACGATCCTTGGATGGGCACCGGGCATCTGCACGATTTTACGGTGGTGTCGCCGACCTTCAAGGATGGCAAGATCGTTGCGCTCTTTGCCTGCACATCACACGTTGTCGATATTGGGGGCGTTGGGCAGTCGCCAGATGGCCGGCAAGTCTACCACGAAGGCCTCCAAGTCCCACTGATGCCGCTCGCGCAAGAAGGCAAGATGAACGAGTGGCTTCTCGAGATCGTGCGTACGAATGTCAGAGAGCCCGTCCAAGTTGAGGGAGATATTTACGCGCTCGCAGCATGCAATGAAACCGGTAGTGCACGTCTTGTCGAAATGATGGGCGAGTACGCACTCGATAGTCTCGATGATCTCGGCCGCTACATCATCGACAACAGCCGGGCGGCAATGGCTCGGGCGATCAACAAACTCCCGAAAGGCACGTACCATCACAGCATGCGCATCGACGGCTTTAATGAGCCGATTGATCTCGTGACCGCGCTGACGATTGGTGATGGTGAAATTCTGGTGGATTACGCTGGCACGTCGTCGATCTCTGAATTCGGGATCAATTGCCCGATGTGCTACAACGAGGCCTACACAAGTTTCGGCGTAAAATGCATTGTTGCTCCGTCACTTCCGAACAATGCCGGCACGATGGAAACAATTCGCGTGACGGCGCCGGAAAACACGATCGTCAACGCACCGCACCCTTGCGCTGTCGTCGCGCGATCCAACGTCGGTCACATGCTGCCTGATGCCGTATTTGGTTGCCTACATCAGGCGATGCCGGGGCACGTGCCGGCCGAGGGAACATCCGCGCTTTGGAATATCAAGCTCGGCGCCGGCCATGGCATCACGACCAAAGCGGACAGTAAGGCAACGCCGTTCATGGTGATGAGCTTCCATAGTGGTGGGGCCGGTGCGCGGCCGACGATCGACGGCCTGTCCGCGACGCCATTTCCAAGCGGTGTTCGCAATGTCCCGATCGAGATTACGGAGGCGATCACTCCGATTGTAATCTGGCGCAAGGAATATCGTGCGGACTCAGGCGGTGCCGGTACGTATCGCGGTGGTCTCGGCCAACGGATGGAGATTACAAATCGCGAAGGCGCGGCCTTCGGCATCTTCGCCACGTTCGAGCGTACGCAATTTGCAGCCCGTGGCCGCGAGGGTGCTGCAGCAGGCGCGCTTGGTCGCCTGACACTGGCATCCGGACCGACGCTGCGAAACAAAGGGTTCCAGGTCATCCCGGAGAACGACCGCCTGATTGTCGAAATGCCCGGCGGCGGCGGGTATGGTGATCCTATGGCGCGCGACGTTCAGGCTGTGCTTGATGATGTGCGCCATGGGCTTGTCAGCCGTCAGGCCGCCGAGCGGGATTATGGTGTCTCGATACGCGAAGATCTGACGGTCGACGTGGAGCAAACCGCTGCCAACCGCAATGCGACGTGATGGATGGCTCGAACAATCGTCCGAAGTAACTGCCTGGCTTGCGCGTCATAGGTTTGCATGCCGGTATGTTGTCCCACAGGACAGCGTTAGTCGCTCGCAGCATCAGGCAGAGTAACTCAGGCATCGATCAATAAAACAGTGGAATAACGATAATGCATTTGGGCAAGGTTTTGGTGACAGGCGCCAGCGGATTAATGGGATCGTACGTTGTCTCAGAGCTCGCCAATCGAGCGGACATCGTTGGCTTCGACATTTTGGCTCCGGTGGACAATCCGGCCGTTGGCCGCTCCATCCAGGGTAGCATCGAAGATTTCACCGCCGTTCGTGAGGCGGTCGAGGGATGCGATGCGGTGGTTCACGTCGCTGCACGACCCAACATTTGGAGCGGTGAAGGTCATGACATCATCCGTACCAACGTGACAGGCACCTGGAATGTATTGCAGGCCGCTGAGGACGCGGGTGTCAAACGCGTGGTCATTACATCGAGTGACTCGGTCGTTGGGTTTACGGTCCTCGAGGGTGCGATGATCCCTCCCGAATACTTACCAATCGACAATCAACATCCGCTTCATCCGACAGATCCTTATGCTTTGAGCAAGGTTCTCTGCGAGCAAACAGCAAGAGCGTTTCTTGAGCGTGGCAAGCTCCAAGTGACGGTGCTTCGGCCGGTCTATGTGCTCTATCCCGAGTTCGAATGCGAAGTTATTGCGCGCGCAGCCGATCCGGAGAACTACAAAGGGCCGGCGGCTGGCGGCCGTCAACCAGCCGGCGGCGGAGTCATGTGGCACTATATCGATCCGCGCGATTTGGCTCGCGCGTTCCGGCTTGCCCTTGAAGCGGAGCAGCCTCCCTTCGGACCATTCTTCATCTGTGGCCCAAACACATTGGCGCCGGAGCCAACCATCGAACGGTTAGCCAGCAAGATGGATGGTGGACCTGTCACCATCAAGGCACCGGCAGTCTACGAGGCCTCTCCCTTTGCGCCACTCTACGATCTTGCGGGTGCGCGCGACGGCCTGAGTTTCGAGGCCGAACATGACATGCGACAGCAGCTACTACATCAATCGAAGTAGGCACCAGCTCTTCTGAGAGACTTGCCAAACCTCACGGAGTTCATCGCGCCATCGGCGACAAGGCCATTGCAGATGGCTGCGGTGCTCGGCTGTTGTGAGGACATCTCACTCAATGGCTTGCTCTTCCGGCAAAGGTATCCGATGCTCTCGTTCAATCAATGCAGAGAGGATCAATTGCTATGCTTCGATTTTATTTCTCGCCGATGACGAGCTCGCTTGCGACACACATCGCACTCGTCGAATGCGAAGCTGAGTACGAACTCTGTCCAACTCTTATGGACAAAAAAGAAACGCGAGCACCCGACTACCTCTCAATTAATCCTAATGGCAAAGTGCCGGCACTGGTTACTGACAGCGGTCACGTAATCACCGAAGTTGCCGCGACTCTCTATTACCTCGCCAACAAGTATCCTGCCGCTGGTCTCTGGCCCGCGGATGATCTTGAAGCACAGGCCGACACGATTGGTTGGATGTCATTCGCGGCCTCGACTATGCATGGATCTCGCTTGCAGGGGCCTGAAGCCATCGCGGATGCTTTCCGCGTTGCGAACATCAAGCTCGGGGACCGCGATTGGGCGACAGGGCAATTCTCGATCGCAGACATTCATCTGTTCCGGATTTTTTGGCGGTTCCGCACCACAATCGAAGCAGCGCCCGGCACTTACCCGGCGCTTGAGGCTCACCACGATCGCATGCTGGCAAGGCCATCCGTCCAAAAAGCAATCGAGATTGAAAAGACCTACCAATAACACCATTGCCAGACGGACTGGATAACGAAACAAAGCGCGGCGACAGTGCGAACTGTCGTCGCCTTGGGGCATGTTGGGTTTCGCTGGAAGCGCACCACCGGCCGCTGCTCTCCCGGCCATCCCTTGGAGGCGACCCTGGAGACGCGGTCACAGTGGCGCTGGCTTGCGATCAAGCCACTTTGCTGATCCGGCACAACAGTGCCTTCAAATTCGTTTGCCCGGAAGCGGGGTCTCGTTGGCCGCCATTGGTGAGATAGTTGACCGGCCGCCAGGGATGAAAGGGTTGTCGCTCTCCCCACCCGATCGGCATAAAAACCGCGTTAGGACGTATGCCGGCATAAACCCAGGCGCGTGCCTCTATTGATCCATGCGCGGTTTCGATCCGCGCTTTCTCTCCATCTTCAATTCCAAGCGATTTTGCTTTTTCTGGATGGATCTGAACGTAAAGATCAGGCCACATTTCCTGTGCCTGCCAGGCGTAATGGGTCCAGGAGTGGAACTGCGGCGCAGCTGGGCGCCCGGTCACGAGTTCAGTGTCAAAACCCTGTTCGCGCAGATGCTGTCCTGGTGTGTCAGTGTCTGGTTGAACGATGCGCCCGCGTGAGGCAGCAGCCTCAGAATAAAACGGTGAAGGGACGCCGTCCGTATCATCATCATCGAGCGTTTCGAGATAGGCAACATCGTGCAGTGTCTCCCGTTCGCCGTAAAACTCAGGCAGTGCTGAAAGACCGAGGGCTTGGAACTTCTGTTCAAGAGCCTCCGTCCAGAATTCGAGTTTTCCGCTGGCCGTTGGGAAGCGATGCCCTTGCGGCGCACCGACCGCGGTCGAGCCTTCCTCATAGAGTGTTTCAATTTCGGCCCCTCCATTCTCTCCGACTGGAAACCGGACCCATCGCCACGGAACCGCGTGGAGACGTTCTTGGGTGATGCCGCGCATATGGTCGTTTTGGATGAGGACCTCATCCCAGAAGTACGCAGGGTCTTTGTATTCTTCTTTCATGACATCGGAGTAGCCAAGCCGCTTGCCGAGCTCGATCCAGATCCAGTCATCCGGTTTGGCCTCGCCCGGGGGATCGATCATTCGGTCAATCCAAACAATGCGGCGGTCATCGTTGGCGCGGCCGATCTCGCCTTTCTCGATGCCGGTGGCAGCCGGTAGAACGTAGTCAGCAAAAGCGCTGGTCTCGTTCGGAAACAGTCCGACGTAAACCAGCAACTCGAGCGCCTTGAGGGCCTCGGTCGTTGCATTACGATCCGGCCAGAGCGAGAGCGGATTGTTGCTTGCGATCATCGCGGTCAGCGGATACGGGCGATGTTCGGTCATGGCCTTCAGCCAACCCGATGGGCTCTTTCGAATTTCAGGTCGCGTAACGGGCGCACGCCGTTCGGGTGGTGCGTTGGCCTCGATCGGCACGCTGGCCGACATGTTCATGTAGGCGCCGCCTTTCCGTCCCCAATTACCGGTCATGGCAGCCAGAAACATGAAGACGCGGTTGACCTGCGTCGAGTAGGTATGCTGGTTCAGTCCGCGGCTGCCGAAGATGACACAGCCATCGGCCTTTGCAATTTGCTCAGCAAGTTCGCGGATGTCGTCGGCGGCAATATCGGTAATCGGGGAGGCCCAATCAGGCGTGTATCCTTGATTGAGAATGAATTCTCGCCACTGCTCCCAGCCGAGCACCCAATTCTCGCAGTAGGCTTGATCTTGCAGGTCGTGCGCGAAGATATGATAGATCAACGCCAGCCCAAGGGCCATGTCGGAACCAGGGCGGCAGGCAAGCCACTTGTCCGCCTTACTGGCTGTGACGGTCAGGCGCGGGTCGATGACCACCATGCGGGCACGATGCTTGATGCGCCAGTCGTTGATTTGGCCAAAGTAAACTGGACGTGTCTCGGCTTGGTTGTCACCGATGTAGACGTAGAGTTCTGCGCTTCCGAGATCAGTTTCCGTATAGCTGTTACCACACCCGCCATTGCCTTGTGTGATACCGAATGCGAGGTTCTTGCCGGCAGAACAATAGGGTTCCGTGCTCTCGATATTGGCAGTGCCCCACAGTTGGGTGAACAGTCTGATATAGCCTTTGTTGGTGAGAATGCCGGTCCGTGTGCCGGAGAAAACCGCCAGCGTCTCGGAGCCGTGCCGCTCACGCAGTTGGTTCAGCTTAGCTGTGATCTCATCAAGTGCTTGGTCCCATGATATCGGTTCAAACTCTGCGCTACCCTTGGCACCAACGCGTTTAAGTGGTTGGGTCAAGCGGTTGTCACTGGCATAGAGCTGGACCGTCAACTGCGACTTTGGGCAGACCTTGCCCTTCAGAAGCGGGTCTTCCTCGTTTCCCGTGATGCGGACAAGTTTGTCGTCTTTGAAGTGAAACTTGGTCGAGCAGCAGTTGAAGCAGATGTTGCAGCCGCCCGGCTCAACGCGGTCTGCTGTACGCTCGTCCCGAGGGTGCCGATATGGAAACGCGGCCGCATCATCGCCGATTTGGCGTCGTGCAATCGGATCGTCGACAAGTGCAGGCGGAGAGCGAGTCTCGATCATCGTGCGTTGACCGCTTTCGGTCGCATGCATGCGGTCAAGATAGACCGTTGCCGGTCCCAGCAGGAACTGATCGTGGTCGCGTATCGTGCGCGCGTTCTGTTCGGCATAGGCAACATGCTCATCGCGTAGGCCAAACGAAATAGCATAGCCTGGACAGACGCTCGCGCAGGCGGTTGTCTGGCCAGTATCCCTACGGTCCGCGCAAAGATCGCATTTCACTGAATGGTGGTCGTGCGCGTCATAACCCATGGCACCATACGGACAGGCAACGATACATTCACCGCAACCTGTACACTTGCTTTCATCAACCGAAACTACTCCGGTTCTGGCATCTTTGGTGATGGCCTTGGGATTAACGGGGCAGGCGCGCAGGCAGGCAGGCCGATCGCAGTGTTGGCAGGCGACGGTCAGAAAGTCGAGTGCCGGTTGATCAGTTGCGCCCAACCACACAACACGGTTGCGGTATTCGCCAGGCCCAAGCCCGTGCTCCTGCTTGCATGCAACCTCGCAACTCTTGCATCCGATGCAGCGCTCAAGATCAATCATGAGGGCCAGGCGCTCAGATTGGTTTGCGGTTTGATGGTCGGAAGCTTGTGTCAAAGATGCGTCCTCTTCGGTCAAAAATTCCACGCCGTCACATGCCACCAGGTTACAGGACCACCATCAGCGACGTAGCCGGCAAAGAACGTCACCATCACGATGTGAATTAAGACGCCGATAATGAAAGCGGCAGCCAGCGCCAAATGTACAGGCCGCCACCAGGCTTGCCCCCATCCGACGGATTCTCGGGCACCCATCAATTGCTGTTCCCGCCGCGCAAGCCGGATGTAGGACAGAGATGAGAGCGGCCGTCTGACAAGGTGGGAAAGTCTAACTGAGAAAGTCGCTTCTTGCGCAGTAGGATCGAGGCGGGCAAGCAGGCTCGACTTCTCCGCTATGAGGTCGCGCAGTGCGGTACGTTTGCTCTCGTCAGCGGCTGTAAAGCCCCTGAGTTTGGTGCCGAAGGTATCAGCCATTGAACGCGACGCGCGAATGCGGGCCCAGATCCCCAGGCCGATGAGAGCAACGAGATTGAGCAACAGCAGCGCTGGCATTTGATCAAGCTTGCCGGTCGTATGGATCGCGACCATGACAAAACCAAGATTGCCGCACACGACATGGGCAATGAACCAATGAATAGGCGAGCCACCCCGTCCTGTGCGTTTGACGAGTACGAATGCGCCGGCAACCAGCAGAAGAGCGGTCCCTGCGGTTCCGAGCAAATAGATGATCGGACTGCCAGGTTCGCGCATAGCGGCTGGCAACACGGGCAGCAACATGAAGTAGGCCGCAAGGAACCCGAACATGGCCAACGAAACAATAATCAATCGCTTGTTGGAAATGTCCGGCCGCCGTGCTGTGCTTTGCCGCGCGGTCGCGCCATGAGCTGTTTGCGTTGGCACCGAAGACACGTTTGCTCACCTCGGGATTGTTGTCACTGGCGAACCCATCGAGCGATCATGCGGCTCTGATCGCTTCAGCTTCTTTCAGAAAGTGCTGGTTGACGGCGCTATCAGGTCTAAGAGCCAGTCTCTCATGCGTGAGCGAGAGAGCGACATCGCGCTGACCGGCTCGAATAGCAGCCTCTGTCATCGTCCACTCGATAAGGTCGCGTTGTGCAATGCTTCCGCCCATTCGCCAAAGCTCGGCTTCAACCGGATGCAGGATGTCGACAGCGCCGGCGTAGTCTTCGTCAACAAATCGTTCCAGTGCTGTTGCAATCGGGATTGCAACGTCTCGGTACGCGGGGACGAGCTCACCACCAGCAGCTGCCGACGTTTTCATGCCGTTGACGACCGTGCGATAAGCAACTCGGTCATCGGCCCGCAGAGCGGCCATGGCCGCATGGATTTCGTTGAACGGGCTCGACATCCCAGTCAACTGTTTCTGCCAAAGAGCGAGCTGATGTTGCCAGCGCGCGCCGGCATCACAACCAAGCGTCTCAAGTCGCCACAAGAGAGCAGTCGGATTGCAGAGCTGAGTACCGACCGGGCGCATGACAGGGAGAATTTCATCATCATAGATGGCAAGGGCTTCATCGAACTGTCCGAGCTCAATGTGGAACAGGGCTTTGTGCCACCAGATATGGACACGGTTGTTGCACTGGGCGTCTGACCAGTAGGCTTTGCGATCGTCCATCCACGAAATGCCTTGCTGCGGACGTCCCGTCATCTCAAGAACGTGGGACACCGCATGGTGTGGCCAGTAGGCATAGGGTTCACATTCTGCTGCAGCACGGGAGATATCTTCAGCGCGCGAGTAGTCACCGAGTTCTTCCAAGCCAAATCCGTAGAAGGACAACATGATCCCGTAGTTCGGATCGTCCTTTGACCATGACGGAAGCGCGCGCGCTGAGCGTCCGGCAACACGGTGGAACCGGCCAAGATATCCATCAAGCCGCATGGCATACTGATGGCCAGCCAGATCGTGGGGATCATTCATCAGGTGGCGATCAAGGATGGCCACAGCGGATGGCCATTGTCCTTCGGACGCGAGGCGAACAGCCCGGAGGTGTTGCCCTTCGCGATCCGATAGTCCCGCTTCATCGACGCCCTGATGCAATTGTCGCGCGCGGGCCACTTGCTCGCCATCATTGCTCAGCGCTAGCAGCCACGCCTGCATCAGATCAGCCATGGCACAATCTGGATCTGCTTCCCGTGCGGCCGTGAGATGCTTGTTCGGGTCACCAAAGTTCAAAGTAAAAGTCCGGACAGCATCATTTATTGCTGCAGCGGCCTTGTCATTTGTACTCAACCGGTTCTGCTCCGAAGCGGGCTGCGCCATGTCATCTTTCCTTTAGTGCTGGATCTCATGAGGCCAGCAAGCTTTGTCTTGCTTCTTTATACTGATGGGCGGTGAAGGCCATAGTGATCTCTGAGAGTTTCACCCTGATATTCCGAGCGGAAGCGGCCACGGCGTTGCAGAATGGGAACGACCTCACGTGCAAAAACTTCAAGCATATGCGGCAGCAGTAGTGGCATCACATTGAATCCATCCGCTGCACCGTCATCAATCCATTCTTCGATCGTATCGGCGATTTGTTCAGGTGTTCCTGCAACGACGAAGTGCCCACGAGCACCGGCCAGCTTCCCGAGCAGTTGCCGCATGGTCAGGTTTTCTCGATCGACGGCACCAACAATAAGCTCCGTGCGGCCTCTCGAACTTTGGTTTTCAGCTGGGTTTGGAAAGTCTTCTACCGTCAGAATGCGGTCCAGAGGGATGTGCGAGAAGTCATGACCATCAAAGCGCTGGGCTAAACGTGAGAGGCTCGTTTCAATGTCGCAAAGCTCATTGAGTGCCTGTTCCATCCGCTTGGCTTCGGTCTCAGTGTCTGCGATGACCATGCTGATGCCGGGAAGGATAAGGCATTGGTCGACAGCTCGGCCTTCCGCCACAACCCGCGCTTTCAGGTCCTTATAGAATTCTTTCGCGGTCTCCTTGGTCATGTGGGCCGTGAAAACCGCTTCGGCATGTCGTGCAGCGAAACTCTTGCCGGTGTCTGATGAACCGGCTTGAACAAGCACCGGCCAGCCCTGCGGTGATCGGGGTATGTTGAGCGGGCCTGCAACGTCGTAGTAGTGGCCATGATGATTGATCGGCTTGACCTGCTCTCTGCGGTAGTAGAGGCCAGCTTCGCGATCATCAACAACAGCATCATCGCCCCAGCTGTTCCATAGCTTTTTCATCACGTCGACAAATTCGTCAGCGCGCTCATAGCGATCTGCATGAGACAGACGGCCCTCGCTGCCAAAATTCGCAACTCCGGCTTCGCTGAACGACGTCACGATATTCCAAGCAGCGCGTCCACGGCTCAGATGATCCAACGAAGCGAACATGCGCGCAAGATTGTAAGGCTCCGAATGCGTCGTCGATGCTGTTCCGATCAGGCCAATCCGTTTTGTTGCCATCGCAACGGCCGACAGGGTCGTGAGCGGCTCAATATGCATCCGGGCTGTGCGGTCCGTGTCGGGTGGCAGAGCAAGCGTGTCGGCCAGAAAAATGGAGTCCATGCAAGCCGCCTCTGCTTTCTGGGCGCAGTCAACGAAATGCTCGATATCCGTCAGGAGGCGGTCGCTGGCGAGTTCATGGCGCCAGGCTGCTTCGTGGTGACCGCGGGAATAGATAAACAGGTTTAAATGGATCGGGCGCTTCATGTTGATTTCATCCGGCCAACGACCCCAGTCAATGACTTGGACTCGATGAGAATTGTCGGGTCCTGCGCGTTTGCAAAGTTGGAACGCCCTCAGCCCCGGTCATCTCCGGAATGCCGGGAGTGATTGCACAGGACATTCTAGTCCGTGCCGGTGCAAATGACTGTTGCCAGCTTCGATATTACAGCTGTGATTTGCAACACGCCCGATCGCTTTTCCTGGCAGAATTGTGCTTCGGTTTTGCAGTGGTTCGACCGACGGGGGTGACGAAGCAATGAAATTTGGTCTTGGACAGTCTGTGCTGAGGGAGGAAGATCAACGATTTCTGCGAGGTCGTGGTCGTTATACCGATGATATCAATCTGCCAGGCCAGGTTGGGTCATATCTTCTACGCTCGCCGTTTGCCCATGCGCGGATCCAATCTATTGATACGGAAGCTGCACGCCAGGCACCGGGTGTGCTGGCAGTTTTCACAGGCACCGATGTCCAACAAGCCGGTTTCGGTGATCTGCCGTCGATGAGTGCCAAGGTCTATCCTTTGACGCGCCCGGATGGTGAGCCCATCTTTGTGCCGCCGCATCCGATCTTGGCGCAGGACAAAGTAGCGTTCGTTGGAGATGCTGTTGCCTTCATCGTCGCGGAAACACGCGAACAAGCCCGAGACGCGGCGGAGCTGATCGACATCGACTATGAAGAGTTGCCTGCCAACACCGATGCACGGACTGCCGCAACTGACGGAGCGCAGGAAATCTGGCCTGGCTGCCCTAACAATATCTGCTTTCGGTTCGAGGCTGGTGACAACGCCGCAACTGACAGAGCATTCGCAGATGCTGACCATGTAACGCGCATTCGACTACCGATGCCGCGCGTTGCAGTAAACGCGATGGAACCGCGTGCCGCACTCGGCGAGTATTCGCCATCCGACGAACGTTACACCCTTTATTCCGGCAATCAATTTCCACACGACATGCGCAGTTGGATGGCCGAGTCCGTGTTGAACGTGCCGGAGGCCAACCTGCGCATTGTCAGTCCTGACATGGGGGGATCTTTCGGGCTAAGATCAACAGTCTTTCCGGAACTGCCGCTTGTGCTTTGGGCTGCGCGTGAAGTGGGTCGCCCAGTCAAATGGGTCAATGAGCGCTCCGATGGGATATTGGAAGAGCAGGGCCGCGACTTCCATTTTGACGGCGAGCTGGCACTCAATTCCGCCGGAGACTTTCTCGGCCTTCGTGTCGAAGTGACGGCCAGCATGGGCGCATATCTCGTCAATTTTGGGCCGCACGCATCGTTTGCCAATATCGCCGGTGTGGCGGGTGTTTACAAGACGCCGGCCATCCACGCCCAGGTCACCGGCGTCTTCACTAACGCAGGTCCGGGCGGACCAATTCGCGGCGCTGGACGTCCCGAAGCAACTTCCCTGATCGAACAGATCATTGATAAGGCGGCTCGTGAAACCGGACACGATCGTGTCGATTTGCGGCGTCGCAATCTGATTGAGGCAACCGCAATGCCCTATCAGACACCATTGACCTACAACTATGACAGCGGCGAGTTTGAGCGCAACATGGATCAGGCGTTGGCGCTGATTGATGCCGATGGATTTGAAGCACGCAGGGCTGAGGCTCGGGCCGCCGGTCGCCTGCTTGGGTTAGGCATCATCAATACCATCGAGCAGTCTGCTGGCGGTGGCGATGAGGGTGGTGAAATTCGATTTGATCGGCAGGGCACGGCGACAATTCTGATGGGAACGCACTCGCATGGTCAAGGTCATCAGACCGTTTTCAAGCAACTCGTGTCTGAGCGCCTGGGACTTGAATTTGAAGATATCCGATTTGTCCAAGGCGACACCGATGTTGTGAGCTATGGCCATGGCACAGGTGGGTCGCGTGTTGCAGCGCTCGGCGGGAGCGCATTGGTTGGAGCGGCTGCCAAGATTGTTGAGAAAGGCAAGCAGATCGCCGGCCATGTGCTTGAAGCAGCCGAGCAGGATATCGAGTTTGAGGAAGGCCGTTTCGTTGTTATCGGGACGGATCGCGGAGTTGATATTAAGGAGGTCGCGAGTATCGCCTTCCAGCCGGCTCTGTTGCCGCCCGGGATGGACAGCGGCCTCTCAGGTTTTGCCACTTTCATGGCACCAGCACCCACGTTCCCCAATGCCTGCCATGTTGCGGAAGTCGAAATTGAGATCGACACTGGAGCACCGCGCATCACGCGCTATATCGCTGTCGAGGATGTCGGCACGGTTCTCAACCCGCTTCTGCTCGATGGTCAGATCCACGGAGGTATCGTGCATGGCGCCGGTCAGGTGTTGAGTGAAGAAATTGTCTGGGATGAAAACGGCCAGGTACTTTCAGCATCCTTCATGGATTACAACATGCCGCGCGCAGATGACATGCCATTCTTCGAGACCGTGAATAGTGGTGTCCCGACGTCGCGCAACCCTCTTGGTGTCAAAGGAGCCGGCGAAGCCGGAACAGTCGGTGCCGTCGCGTGCCTAACCAGCGCGCTTCTCGATGCCCTGGCACCCCTTGGTGTGACCGAGCTGCCGATGCCGGCAACGCCAGAGCGTTTGTGGCGTGTGATCAACGAATCCCGGCCAGGGTAAAATGCCTAGGTTCCGCCGGACAACACTCAGCTTACTAGGGTGATAGATCATTCCAAATTCAACGAGAAGACTGCCAATTGAATGAAGATTGAACCCGCCTCCGCGCCACCGGGCTTTGTTGGACCGCTCGCTGGCACATTCGCTGTGCAGACGGTTGTCTCAATGGCGATGTTTGGTGTCGCGGTTATTGCTCCTGTGGCAGCGCCGTCTATCGGTGTCAGAGCTGAATTGATCGGCACATTCTCAGCCATTGCGTATGGCTTCGGCATGTTGGCAGGTCTACTGACAGGGGCATTTGCAAGTCGGTACGGTGCCATCCGGATCTGCCAGTTGACGATGGTTTTAGTGTTTTTCGGCGTCGTCGCACTGACGATCTCCACACCGCTGGCAGCCATCGCAAGTGCGGTTCTTCTGGGCTTGAGTTATGGTCCGGTCAATCCGGCAAGCACAGCGATACTCGCGCGGGTGACGACGCCTCGGACACGGCCGCTTGTGTTTTCCGCCAAGCAGACAGGCATGCCGGCCGGCGCGGCGCTGGCAGGGGCCGTGCTACCTCTCCTGATCATCGCTTTCGATTGGCAGACAGCGATTGTTCTTGTCGGTGGATTGGCAATCTTAATCGCCGTAGCAGTCCAACCACTGCAGCCGCAGTTCGCCGCTGATGTCAGTGTCAAGCGGCCCATTAGCCTGGCCAGTTTCGTCGATCCGCTGGCGCTAGTCTGGCGCGACCCGAGTTTGCGTTGCCTGATTGCCGTTGGTCTGGTCTATGGTGGCTCTCAGGTTGCGATTGCGACATTCTATGTCATTCACCTGACCAGTACGCTCGCCATGCCATTGGAGACCGCTGGGCTCATCTATACAGCCCTGCAGTTGAGCGCCGTGGCCGGTCGACTGATCTGGGGGAGCATCGCCGACCGGCTGGTGCAGGGAAACCTGGTGTTGGCTGGTCTGGGGTTTGCGACGCCTGTGCTTGCCCTGCTTGCAGGTCTGTTCGATGAAAACTGGCCTCTCTGGAGTATCGTCGTTGTGAGTGTGTTTCTCGGGATCACAAGTCACGGTTTCAACGGAGTTCTGTTTTCCGAACTTACCAGGCATGTCAGTCCGGAAAAGACAGGTGAGGCTGCAGGTGGGTTGCAGTTTGCAATGTTTGCAGGTGTCGCGACCTTTCCGTTATTGTTCGGCATACTCGTAACGCTGTCTCAAACCTACCTGGTGCCCTACGCTGTGATTGCCTTCGCACTTGTCGCAACTGCAACTTATGCTCTGGTAGCACTTGCAAGGTCTCCGCAGCATTCAACCGAAGCCACGCGATGATGTGTTCAAGTCGCGTCCGGCATGACATTGTTGGGGTAATAAATGATTGCCGTCGCGTTTGATATTGGTGGCACCTTCACCGACTTCGTACTGAACGACGCCTTGGCGGGCGAGAGTTGTTCACTCAAAGTTCCCACGACGCCGTCAGACCCAAGTGTTGCTGTGCTTGATGGCTTGGAGAAGATCCTGGCAAAGGCCGGCCGGCAGTTCAGCGATATTGAAGCGTTGCTACATGCCACGACTGTCGCAACGAATGCGATTCTCGAACGCAAAGGCGCACCAACCGGGCTGATCACAACAGCCGGGTTTCGCGATGTTCTGATCATCGGCCGCCAAAAGCGCTATGAGACCTATGACCTCTACATCTCGAAGCCAAAGCCACTGGTGAAACGGCGCCACATCGTTGAGGTGGTTGAGCGGGTCGGCGCCTCTGGAGATGTCGTCCAAGAGCTCGATCAGGATAGCGTCGATGCAGCAATTGATGCACTGCTGGCTTTGGGTCGCGAAACGATCGCTGTTTCACTCCTGCATGCCTACGCCAATCCAGACCACGAGGAGGCCATTCGCGACCGCCTGCAGAAGCGGGCGCCGAACATAGCGGTTTCAATATCAAGTGAAGTGTCGCCAAAGTTCCGCGAGTACGAACGCACCAATACAACAGTCTCTAATGCTTATGTCCAACCGGTCGTCATGCATTATCTGGAGCAACTCACCTCTGCCTTTCGGCGTTCGGGTTTCGACAAAGAGTTCCTGATAATGCAATCGAATGGTGGACTGGTGTCACCAGAGATTGCGCGCGACTTTCCAGTGCGGATCATCGAATCCGGCCCGGCAGCAGGAATCTTGATGTGTGCTGAGATCGGCAAGTCGGAGGGATTGGGCGAAGTCATTACGTTCGACATGGGCGGTACGACTGCGAAGCTAGGCGCAATCGACAACGGAACGCCGGCCATTATGCCGGCTCTTGAAGTTGATCTTGTCAGGCACAGGCGCGGTAGCGGCCTCCCGATCAGCGTGCCATCCATTGAGATGTTGGAAATCGGTGCCGGCGGCGGCAGTATCGCGCGGGTTGATCGTGGCATGATTGCCGTCGGCCCAGATAGCGCCGGAGCCGATCCTGGCCCTGCCTGCTACGGCCGGGGCGGCGAGTATCCAACGATCACGGATGCGAACGTTATCCTCGGTTATTTATCGCCGAACACGTTCAATGATGGTGCCATGCGACTGGATGTTGAGGCCGCACGAGAGGCGATTGCAACGACGATCGGCGGTCCCCTCGGATTGAGTGATGTTGATGCTGCCTGGGGAGTCTACTTGATCGCAACTTCGAATATGGAGAACGCGCTGCGACTCGTATCGATTGAGCGCGGTCGTGATCCAAGAAACTACGCAATGGTAGCCTTCGGTGGCGCGGGGCCGGTTCATGCTGCACGTCTTGCGCGCAACGTTGGCGTCCCCACTGTTATTGTGCCAAACGGAGCCGGTGTCGGTTCCGCGATCGGGCTGCTGCAGGCCGAACCCCGCCTGGAAGTGTCAACAACAGGTCTGTTGCAATTGGACGATGCAAACGCCGTTGAACGGATCGCGGATATATTTGCCGGTTTGGAAGGCCGCGCCAGGCAGGATGTTGAGAAGGTCTCTCCAGGGGCGGAACCAACATGGTCGCGGTTTGCTCAGATGCGCTATGCGGGGCAGGGCTTTGAAATCCGAGTCGAATTACCGGCAACCGAAATTGATACCAATTATTCCGAGGACGTGAAATCTGCGTTTAACGCGGCCTATCTCCGCCGTAACAAGTTCCTGGACGATGAGGGGCGGGTCGAAGCCGTTGATTGGAGCCTGGTCGCCACACTCCCACAATCGACGAACGGCCAGATCAATCCAGCAACCAGTGAGGTGGGGCCGACACGGAAGCTCGAAACCAGACAGTGCTGGTTCCCGGATGCCGGTGGGTACATTGAAACCCCCATCATGACACGTAGCCATCTCACCGATCATGGACCTGTGGCAGGGCCCGCAATCATTGAGGATGCCGACTGCACGGTCGTCGTGCCTCCCGGAGACACAGTGCGCCTCAGCCGAGACGGCCACTTGCTGATTGATATTCAGAAGGATGAAGGCAATGCGCTCGCAGACTGACACCACGGACGGCGTTGATGCCATTACTCTCACAGTGGTCTGGAACACGCTGATTTCAATAGCCGAGGAATTGGGAGTCACGCTGCGCAACACGGCATTTTCAGAAGGTGTCCGTGAAGGTGACGATTTCTCAACGGCCCTGTTCGATCGCAGGGGCGTTATGATTGCGCAAGGCAACTTTAGTCCGGGCCACCTCGGCTCAATGCCGTTCATGGCCAAGCATGTTCTCGAATACTTTCCGGAAACTGCGCTCAAGCCTGGCGACTCGGTTCTGGTCAATGACTCCTTCATCGGGGCCGGGCATTTTCCTGATACCTATCAGTTGATGCCAGTGCACCTGGATGGTGAATTGATCGGGTTCGTGTGCTGCTCAGCCCACCAGGTCGATATGGGCGGTGCCGCGCCCGGGTCCCAAAAGGTTCACGGTGTGACGGAGGCCTTTCAGGAAGGTCTTCGTATCCTACCGGTGAGATTTGTTCGCGAGGGCAGGATTGATGATGACATCATGCGCATCGTTCTGGGTAACGTGCGAATGCCCGATAAGGTGCGTGGTGATCTGCTGGCGCAACATACGGCCAACCTCACTGCTGCTGAACGAATGAGAAAGCTGTTCTCCGACTACGGTGCACAAACCATTGATGCCGCATTCGGTCAGATTTTGGAGCGGTCGGAAGCGACGATGCGCGAGTTATTGGCGAAGGTTCCGGCAGGAACCTACAGCTTCGAAGACCGGATGGATGACTATGGGCCGGACACCGATCCAATCCGCATGGCGGTCGACATTACCTTTGATGGCCTAGGCGAAGTCGAATTTGATTTTTCCCGATCATCCGACACCGTACCGGCAGCGATCAATTCCTATATCAACTACACCCGTGCCTATGCGGTCTTCGCCATCAAGACGTTCTGCAATGCGCTTGACCCTCAGACCGAAGGGAGTATGCGGCCCATAAAGATCACTGCGCGTGAGGGATCGTTCTTTAATCCGAAGTTTCCAGCCCCGTCGGGCGGCCGGCCGATCCTTCAAATCCGGATCTTTGACACGATCAATGGCGCGCTTGCACAAGCATTGCCCGAGCGCGCGATGGGGGCATTTTCACATTGGTCCAATCCCAACATTGGCGGCATTGACGACCGTACCGGCCGTCCATTTGTCATGTATGATGTGTCACTTGCAGGTTACGGCGGAAAGTTTGGCAGTGATGGCGAAGAAGCCATGTCGCCGGTCATGAACTGCTCCAATATTCCGGTCGAGGTTCATGAAGCGCTGAACCCTGTGCGCGTTCATTGCCTCGCATTGATGCCTGATACTGGTGGAGCAGGGCGTTGGCGGGGAGGCTGTGGCTTGCGCAAGGACATTGAGCTTCTGAACACGACGGCGGTCCTGTCTCATCTGGGCGATCGACACAAATTCCCGCCGTATGGAATCTTTGGCGGTCAGGATGGTGCCTTGGCTGAATCACTGCTCAATCCGGATGGCAATGCCGAACCGCTTCAATCGAAAGAAACGCGCAGCATTCAACAAGGTGATGTTTTGAGCTTCCGATTGTCAGGTGCCGGTGGCTACGGTCCACCTGACGAGCGCGATCCGGCCGCCATCGAAGAGGATATCGCCGACGGTTACATCACCGAGGAAGCCGCACTGCGCGACTATGGTTGGCAACGGCACGAATAGAGAGTGCTGGCCAAGATGGCGATGCCGGATATGCGACGATAGCAGCCGGCTGGCTCAGGCTAGAATGCACTGGCCGGCAATCCACCGCCATCGATCGCAATCGCCTGACCAGTGATGAAGCCGGCCTTGTCTGAAGCGAGATGCGCAACAGTCGCTGCAATTTCCTCAGGCTGACCATGCCGCCCCATAGGAATGACTTTGGCGCGCTCTGCCAGCCCTGCGTCGACGTCGCTCCAGCCAGCGCGTAATGTAGAGCTGATGGCGCGGTCTGTGCGAATGGACCCCGGGCAGATACAGTTCACGGTGATGCCCGATGGCGCAAGATCATGAGCAAGTGAACGCGAGAAACCGATTACGGCGGCTTTTGAAGCACAGTAAGCCGCGCGCTCCGGCAGCGCGGTCAGGCCTGCAACGGACGACATCGAAATAATCCGGCCGTGCCCTTGGTTCTTCATATGAGGGACGGCCGCCCGGCTCATCAAAAAGACACCGCGCACGTTAATCGCCATGACAGCCTCCCAGGCTGACAACGGGACATCCTCAATCTGGCCGCGGTCCTGACCATGCGGAGCACCAGCATTGTTGACGAGGACGTCGAGCCGTCCATATTTCGCAATGGTTTTGGCAACCAATTCAGCGGCGCCGGCCTCGGTTGAAACGTCACCTGTCAGGCTAAGCGCTTGCCCGCCCATGTCTTCGATGCGCGCAACCAATGTGTCGAGGCCTTGCCAGCTTGTGCCCGCGCGAGCGACCGCATTGTCATTGTCGACACCGGCGGCAGCGATATCCGATACAGCGACGATGAAGCCATCTCGCGCGAGTTGCTGCGCGATTGCTGCGCCAATTCCATTCTCTTTGCCGCAACCCGTAATAAGAGCGACGCGTGTTGGCACTTGAGACATCTCACTGATCCTATGTTGCTATGGAGGGTGACGTGTGTTGGGCTAATACAATCTTGCAGTTGACCTGGTTTCAATCGCCTTGGATCAGAATTGATGATTTAATCAATCAGCAGATAGCGAATGAGTATTGACAGGATTGCATGCGATGAGTTCATCCAAGGACCATAATGACCTGGAGGCTGGTTTTAAGTACCGCGATGTGGAGCTCTGCATCACGCCACAATTGCAGGAACGCCGGTTAAAGAGCTGCCTGATCGATCCTGCCCTATACGGTGGGTTTGTTGATCTGACTCATTTCTGCAACGAAGCCATCCTCGCGGCGACAAAGTCCGGCCTATCGATCAACGGCAACGTCCACACAACCGATCGGATCATGTGCTCTCAGCGTGTTCGGCTTGGCCAACCCATCGTGATGTCTGGCGAGGTGATACGCACAGAGCCAACGGCGCGAGGAACACTGATCACCTCACAGTTCACATTCACATTGGCCGACGGCACGATTGCGCTGAAAACCGAACGTGCTTCGACGCGCCTGAACCGCGATGGTGCAGTCGACCAGTCAATCGCGCGGCAGGTTCGAACCGAGCCTGAGATGTCGCTTTATAGCAAAGTTTCCGAATGTAGCTTCGCACCTGATCGAGTCACTGACTATTCAAGCGAGGGCCGTAACGCGATCCATTACGACCCAGATGTGGCGTCTCGCTTTGGCTATCGCGCACCGATTGCAGGAGGCTTGATGGGCGTGCGCTCCATCATGGCCACTCTCTGTCACGACGGCGGACCTCCGCATGAAATTGATATCGGAATTCGGTTCCGCCGCCCCATGTTCTGGGATGAAACACTTGATGTCATGGAACGGCGTGATGCCAGCGGGCAAGCGACTCATCTAGCGCTGGTCAATGCTGCAGGTAAGGTCGCGGTCGAAGCCGAGATCGCACGCATTGGATAATCGAGTTGCCCAGCCGTCAGTCCTTCCAATATTCACCGGCTTCATGATTTTCCTTCTCGATCGCGGCAATGCGATCACGCGTTTTCTTGCCTCCGCGCCGAACGACCATGCTGACCAGTGATTCGAAGAATACGATCAAGGATGCAGCTGAAGCGAAAAAGTGCGGACTATCTGTCGGGACAACGAACAGGTGTGAGGCGTAGGCCGCGACGGGAGCCGTGTACCCATCAGTGACAACAAGCGTTGGAATGCCAGCATCATGCGCGCGCTTTGCGGTCTCAACTGCGCGGGATGCATAAGGCTCAAAGGTAAGGACAACCACCATATCCTTCGGGCCAATGTCTCTCAAAGCTACGCCGACGGTCTCATGATTGCCAAAAGATGTTCGCCAGTTTTTGAATGCCATTTGCGCCATGTAGCCGAGGTAGTCGATTAACGACGCGGAGCTGAGCGCGCCGACGAGGACCACGGATTGAGCACGAGCCAATTCATCTGCCGCATGACTGAGAGCGGATAGGTCTAAATCGTTGCTCAGTTTTTCGATATTGTTGATGCTGGCGGCGGCATGCCTCGAAAGAAACGAACCAGGGCCGCCCCCCTTGAGCTGCTGAAGTGCCAGTGCTTTGTCTGAAATCGATGTCGAGCTCTGAACCATGTCCTGTCGGCATAATTCCCTCAGCTCCTCGTAGGCACGAAATCCGAGAGATTGAGCCAGGCGGGTATAAGTTGGTGGCTTCAGACCGCTCAACTCGGCGACCTGCCGCAGCGAACGCATCGCAACTGCATTCGGGTTCTTCAACACATAATCTGCAGCGTCTCTCAAAGCCGGGCTCAAGTTTTGTAGCTTCGGCAGAATGATATCGCGCAGAGAGGCTTTGTTGTGTCGGGGTGATTGCATTTGTCTGGACGTGAAAGATGCAAATGATTCCATTCTTGACTCCTATGAAACATACGTTTCATAACCATGTCATGGCAAGTGATGATCTGAGATCAGGCATCACGGATGAATAGTGATGCGGTTGCGCGCCTAAAGCCGAGGTAAGAATGGCTGATCAAACTCTTCCAAGTCACGCGTCTGTTGTTGTGATCGGCGGTGGTGTGATGGGATGCTCCACCATCTATCATCTTGCCAAGCAGGGCGTCTCAGATGCCATTTTAATTGAGCGAAACAAGCTCACATCCGGAACAACGTGGCATTCGGCAGCGCAGGTGCGAGCGCTTCGATCAACCCGCAATCTCACGGACCTCATCCGCTATTCAATTTCTCTATACTCAGAGTTGGAAGCCGAAACCGGCCAGGCGACGGGATGGATCAACAAAGGTTCACTGTCGATTGCGACAAATGAAGATCGGATGATTCACGTCAGGCGCCAGGAAGCATTGGCAAAACTGTTCGGTGTAGAAGCCCAGTCAGTCTCAGCCGGTGAGGCGAAAGAGCGTTGGCCGCTGATGAACGCAGACGACGTCATCGGCGCGGTTTGGTCACCGGATGATGGCCGGGTCAGTCCGAGCGATCTGTGTGCGGCACTCGCCAAAGGCGCACGCACACGAGGTGCCAAGATCTTTGAAGATTCCGGTGTAACGGGAATTCTGACTGATGGTGGAAGAGTTGTCGGCGTCGAGACGCCCGGCGGAACAATCAAGTGTGATGCAGTCGCGTTGTGTACGGGGCTATGGAGCCGCGAAGCTGCTCACCTCGCAGGTGCGGATGTGCCGGTCTGGCCGTGCGAGCACTTTTATCTGCTGACCAAGCCGATCGATGGCATCGCTGGCAACATGCCCACTCTGTCAGATCATGATGGCCATCTATATATCCGCGATGACTCTGGCGGTTTGCTGGTTGGATGCTTTGAGCCTTTGGGGAAGCCGATTTCTCCGGAAATAATCGGGCACGATTTCGCGTTCCAGCTCTTGCCTGAGGATTGGGAACAGTTCGAACCCATGATGATGAATGCACTTCACCGGCTGCCGGCTCTGGAGACCGCTGAAGTCAAAATGCTATTGAACGGGCCGGAGAGCTTCACGCCGGATGGCTCATTTCTTCTTGGAGAAACAGCTGAGACACGGGGTCTGTTCCTTGGTTGCGGAATGAACTCGGTCGGAGTTGCGACCGGTGGTGGAGCCGGGATGGCGCTCGCCCACGCCGTTATTCATGGAGCAACGCCTAAGGATCTCCATGAGGCGGACCCAAAGCGCTTTGCATCGTCGTTCAATTCGGTGGAGGCATTGACCGCACGCGTGCCAGAGGTTCTCGGCAAGCACTACGAGATCACTTACCCATCACGGCAGTGGTCATCAACAAGAGGCTTGAGGCCGACGCCGCTTCATTCCAGGTGGCTTGATGAGAAGGCTCATTTCGCTCAGGTCTACGATTGGGAGCGGCCACTGTATTTCAACAAAACGTCTGAACCAGAGTTGACGTTCGGCAAGCCGGACTGGTTCGACAATGTAGCGCGTGAAGTCGAACAGGCCCATCAACGGGCCGCCATTTTTGATCAATCCTCATTCGGCAAGATTGATGTGTACGGTAAGGATGCAACGGAGTTTCTCAACCGCCTATGCGCAAACCAGATGGATAAGCCGGTTGGTCGCGCCATCTACACAGCAATGCTGAATGAGCGTGGTGGCGTAGAGAGCGATCTAACAGCCGTGCGGCTGGACCACGATCACTATCGCCTCTTGGTTGGCACAACCGCTGTTCGCCGTGATCTCGCTTGGTTGAAGCGCCACCAAGATGAATATGACGTTTCCTTGCAGGACGTGACCGATGACTACGCTGTTATCGGCCTGATGGGGCCGGAAGCAATGAATATCGCGAGGAGCGTTGGTGCGGACGCGCTCAATGAACTCGGATACTTCCAATCCGGCTCAGCAAAGATTGCGGACTGTGCTGTCCTGGGAGTTCGGCTGTCTTATGTTGGTGAAGCCGGATGGGAGATCACCTGCCAGTCTGACGAGGCGACGACCATCTATGACGCGCTCTATGCCCAAGGCGCACGACCAGCAGGGACACTGGCCCAAACATCCATGCGGATCGAAAAACGCTTTCTCGCCTACGGTCACGATATCGACACGGATATGAGTCCGATCGAGACCGGTTTGGATTTCGCTGTTGCCTGGGGCACTGACTTCATCGGACGGGATGCGCTGCAAGCCCAGAAGGGCAACGGGCGGCAGAATCGCGTTGTCTCAATTGTATTGGATGACCCAGTCGCTGTGCCATTGGGCAATGAACCGGTTTACATCGGCGATGCCATCGTCGGTAAGACAACATCGGCAGCATTTGGCTATCGCATCGGAAAACCTGTGGCCATCGCTGATTTGTATGACAGTGAAGCGCGTCAGGCCGAGGCCGTGGTCGAGATTGATATTGCTGGTGAGCGGCATCGCGGGCGGGTTATCATCGGCGCGGCGTTCGACCCAGCGGGCACGCGAATGAAGGCATCGCAACGATAAAGCTTATCTCAGGCGTCAGCCGCGATCGCACGCCGGTTTAGGCCAGCCAGTTGGCGTCCCGACTCTGGGATGGCAATCTGCAAAATCATGATGCAAGCCGCGCGCGCACCAATATCCGCGGAATGCTCGGCTCTTGTTCTAGGGCGTATGTCAGCGCCTCTTCAAAGCTCTTGGCTCGGTCTGACGCTGATAGAGAGCGTAAGTTCGGTATTTCATGAAGAGGCGATGCAAACACATCAACAATCTTCTGCGCAGCATCAATGCAAAATGGCCATGCCCGTCCATCGTCAAGCAATGCAATGAGGCCCTGGTCTGTTGGAAGTTGAGCCAATGCGCGAGCTACCGCGCTGCAGTCATACGGAAAATGCTCGCGCATGTAGCTGGTGCCATTCGCTAGGACCAGCGCGACCTGGCCTGGAACGCCAAAGTCACTAAAATCAGGTGTCACAGCAACAATACGCATGCTTGTCTACTGCCATCGTCTGCCAGCAAGTAAACTGAGCATATTGGAAAAACAGAATCGTATGGTTGCGAATTCCTCGTTGGAGCCAAGAGTCAAGTAGTTGTTGACGAATTCAGTTCTTCGCTTGCGGTTGTTAATTTTCGTGTCGTTTATCCTGATATTGAGACAAGGCTTTGCCTTGGGGGAGAGGCGACATGACGAGTACCGGTAGCGGCAGTGATGACATCGTCACGACTGTATGGATCGACCCAAACTCGGGCGCGGACCATTCAATCACAGTCATGCGTTGTGGTGACCAGTGGTGGTCCTACGTCGACACGACCCGGATTAGTGAAGATTGCGCAACGAAAGAGAGCGCGATTGCCGCTGCCAAGGCGCATCTGACGGATCGCTACAAGCTTAAAGCAAGTGCTCCAATTGCATCCAGCATGAAGACCTCCAACTCACCTCCGGCCGCTGCGCAGTCTCGGCCTCGGCGGTTTGGCGTGATTGCTGCGGCACTGGTTGGCGTCACCCTAATCGGCGCAGCCGCAACGGCTGCATTTATGCACCGCAATCTGGCCTCAGATTTTGTCAGTAGCTTCGCAATCGCCGAGACGGAAAACAGCAGCATACGGCATCCGGCCGGATTGCCGCCTCTGCCATCCCGAAAATCAATCTCAACCGCGCGTCTTACTACTGGTGCAATAAACAGCCGCACGGTCACGGCAAAGTCCGGCAACCCGAGAACAATCGCGATTGCGAACTATAAGCCGACATCCACCACCGTCAGAGACGCACCCACACAGGAACGAGTCCGGTTGAACGCCGAGTCTTCCGCTCGCGTGGCAAGTCGCACAGCGCCTGTTGCGGTTGAGAGCAGTTCGTCCGCTCGGCGGCCGGCGACCAGCCCTGCGAAGGAGTTGCAATTCGAACGCAGATCAGAATACACGCCGACGACGCATCAGCAGAACAATGCGCCAGCAGCAGCGATGCCCGGCTTGCAGGAAGAAGATATTGCTGGTCGAACCCGTGGCGCGAGTAAAAGGGAAGAGGCAGTTGAGCGGTCAACCTTGCTGACATCTGCCCGGACAGGCGATGTCGCAGCAGCAGGAGATAAGGATCGCTCACTGAATGATGCAGCGCGACCACCAGTGCGTCCGATCACAAGACGGGCAAAACAACGAAAGGTACGTCGATCGCGGAAGGCCCATTCAAAACGCCAGAACAAGCGCAGGGCCGTGCGTAAAGTCAGACGTAAGCTGCGTCGCCGCGGCTATCGGGGGCGTCGGTTGTTCACGGTTCGCCGCGTTCGAATAGGCCGGCGTGTCGTCAAGATCGTACGCTTTAACAGGCCTCGGACACGCCGTGAATATCGCCGCATGCAAGCCGTCCGCAGCCGCATCATCGCGCAACAATTGCGTCAACGCCGCCGCCGCTATGGGTACTGAGGCAAGGCTTGCCAGTGTAGCGCATCCGACGCTTGGGCCCCCCTGCTGCTAATGTCGAATCTAAGCGTCAGATGCTGAAGTGCGACAAGCGCCTACGGGAATCAAATGTCGGAGCCAACGGAACACGAACTATGCCTCATTGAACGGCCAGCCGGCTGCACTTCTTAATGCGGTCAGAGGTGGCTCGCTCGTATGCCGTGAGATCAGCTCGTTCAAAACTTGAAGTTGCTCGGTGGTCTCACGTTGTTCTTCGCGCCGCAGGCCTGCCGGCTCAGCCAGGAGCTCCAGGCAAACCAGTATTGTCTCAACAATCAGCCAATCCGTCGATATCGGCTCCAATCTGGATTTGGCACTGGAGAGCTTGGCCACGGCGAGCTTCAGGGAGGCATCTATCCCGGCTCGTGATGATCCTAACGTTGCTCCAAGCCGTATCGCAGTCATATCCATGACGGACTGACGCAAGCCAGGCTTCAGCGATCGGAGCTTTCCCACCACCATGCGGGAGCGGCGCATCAAAGCCCTGTGCCGCTCATCACCCTCGTCTGACATCAGGCGTTTATCAACTTTCTGCCCATCACATGTGAAGGATGCGAGAGCATTGCCGTTGCGATTGAATTGCGCCATACCACCGAACAACGCGCAGTTGCAGGAATACGTCCCAAACAGCGGAGTGTTTAGCAAGCGTGATGCCAATTCTGTTTTGCCGATGTGTTGCAAGCAGCTAAATCCGGAGAAGTCAGAGGGCGACAAACAAGGCAACGTAAGTTGATCTCGGCTTCCCACCAGGCTGGTCCAACGGCATTCTGGATCGCAGAAACAAGACTGGATCGAAAAGAGTGACAATCTGATGAAGTATCAACCTGACAATCCGGCCCCAACCGACGCCGAGGTGAGAAAAGCATTCGCACCGGTTATCTGCTATCCGGTCGACAAGCTGCCGGCTTATGATCCTAACATGTTTGCAGCAGCACGTGCATCCATGACGCTGATTGAGCAATTGACAGTGCAGCCGCGAGACGCCGAGATCTTTCGTGTGCCAAAGGGGCATTTTTTCCGTGTTGTCTGTCCAGGTGACTCTCAGGTCGGAGATCTCAATCTTTGGAATGCAGAGAACATCAACGAGCGCTTTTTCAGTGGTAAGACGCGCGCACTTTACGGCACGCACGTCAGCACCGGTGACAAGCTCATGAGCAACATGCCGTATCTTCGGCCACTTGCAACGGTAACGTACGATACGTTGGATTGGTATGGCTGGGACCAGTATGGCGGAAGCGTCCATGATGTCATCGGTACGCGGTGCGATCCTTACACCAACGCATATTTGACTGGCGAGCAATATCACTACTGTTGCCATTCCAATCTTACCCGCGCACTTGCCAAATACACAGGTCAAAGCCTGGAGGAGGCGGAGCCATATGTTCATGACGTACTGAACGTCTTCATGTGTTCAGGGTTCACGCCAGACACCAAACAGTACTTCATCAAGGCCAGTCCGGTGCGCGCGGGAGACTATCTGGAGTTGTTTGCTGAGATTGACCTTCTGGGCGGACTTTCGGCCTGCCCGGGCGGCGATTGTTCATCTGGGCATTCGAGCGATGCCGCTGCTTGCGCACCACTCACCGTCGAGATTTATGAGCCGGCCGCCGGGACCCTTTCGGATTGGCAGTCACCATCACAATCCGCGTACAGTGGTTCGCATGGCGCATAGTCGCGTGTGGTCCCGAGGGGAATGAAGTCGTGAAAGTGCATGTGGTTCTGGCTCACCCTGACCGTCAGTCCTTCAACGGTCTGCTGGCTGACACCACCAAGACAACTCTGGTCGAGGCCGGAGCTGAGGTGACGTTGTCCGATCTCTATGGCCTGGGCTTCGACCCATGCGAGGCAGCCGTCCATTACTCTGCGAGAGCGGATACAGATCGGTTTCACGCGCAAACCGAGCAACGCTTCAATGCGGATCACGGCACGACACCGGACGATGTGCAACAGGAGATGAAGCGCCTCCTGGGTTGTGACCTGCTGGTGGTTCACTTTCCGCTATGGTGGTTTGGCATGCCGGCTATCCTCAAGGGATGGATCGACCGGGTATTTGTCTATGGTGCCGTGTATCGTAGCGCGATGTGTTATGACGCTGGAATCTGCGCGGGCAAGAAGATGTTGGCGTGTGTGACCACTGGCGCGTCCGAAGCCTCGTGCTCGTTCAATGGTCGTGAAGGTGATACGCGGATGCACATGTGGCCGATACTGTTTCCATTTCGCTACATTGGTTTTGATGTCCTGACACCTGCTATCTTTCACGGTATTGGTGGCGTCTCGTTTGTCGAGGGACAGGACGACGGGACCAGCGGAGTTGATCACTACAAGCAAGAGTGGGCGCTGCAGCTCATGCAATTCTCAAGTCGGCCTCACGTGCCCTATAATCGGGACACCGACTTTGATGAAAGCAAGCGACTTCGCCCGGATGCGAGCGCCTATTCACCGTTTGTGTCTCATGCGCCGGTCAAGCTTTGGGATTAACGACTTAGTAGATCACCGCGATCTTGCAAACGACGACGTCGGCAAAGACGCGTGAATAACCAGGGTATGCCTGGTCGCCTTTCTATCAGCCTCTGACCGCGACTGCGTCTCTCATGACATCAACTGAGGTCTTGCTTTGTCAAACAACGGCACACTGCCAGGTCCACACGCCCGGAATTCGGGCGCTGGTCGTTCAAGAGCATCACACTGGTTTCTGTTGATTGCAGCTGGATTTGCCTGGGGCGCAACGTTCTCACTTGCAAAAATCGCAACGCAAGGAGATGTCCATCCCCTGGCGCTGACTCTCTGGCAAACATTTTTCGGCTGCATTGCGTTGCTCCTCTATACGGCCGTTCGACGACGCACTTTGCCGCTCACCAAACCGCACCTGCAATTCTATCTGGTGGCTGGAATACTTGGGACAGCCATACCCGGGGTTCTGTATTTCGTGGCTGCGCGCCAACTGCCTGCTGGCGTCCTCGCGATCACGATTGCAACGGTGCCAATGCTGACGTTGGTTATATCGCGGGCATTGGGTAGTGAGGTCCTCACGCTGGCCCGCGCTGTTGGTATAACAATGGGAGCACTTGGGATCTTGCTGATACTGGTCCCGGACACGAGCCTGCCGGATGCATCGGCCGCGCCTTTTGTCGGGTTGGCCATTCTGTGCGCACTTTGCTACTCGATTGAAAATGTCTACATCGATTTTCGAATGCCGCCCGGCGAAGCCCTGACAATTCTCTGCGGGATGCTGGCAGTTGCCACAATCTTATTGGCTCCCGTGACTGTCTTTCTCGGCGCGTTCTGGTGGCCGCAGTGGCCGTTGGCAGTTATTGAATGGTCGATCATTGGACTGGCTTTGCTCAATGCTTTTGCCTACGGTACGTTTGTCCATCTGGTAAATGCGGCCGGTCCTGTCTTTGCCAGCCAGACGGCCTACATCGTGACGCTGTCCGGTGTGGCGTGGGGCATGTTGCTGTTCGGCGAGAGCCATTCTCTTTGGGTAATTGCGGCCACCGCCAGCATGATGGTTGGGTTGTTGCTCGTCCGGCCGCGAACGTGAGGCGGGATCTATACTTTGAACGCGCAGCCACGTGAGGTGATCGACGGCATGGCTCAGAGCAAGGTGTCAGTGATGTCAGTCACCTCTTGCACCGCGAAGGCTACTGTCCAAGCAGACGACGCCAGCTCAATCAAGCAGGACAAATCATGAGTTCAATGATCACGGATCAATCGCCTATTGCTTTCGACGACGCGATCGATGACGGCGCCGATGTCGTTGTGATCGGTGGCGGTATTGCCGGTGTGGCGACAGCTTACTTTCTGGCTCAACAAGGCAAGAGCGTTGTGGTCTGTGAGAAAGGCCGTATCGCAGGGGAACAATCGAGTCGCAATTGGGGGTGGGTCCGCCAGCAGAGACGAGACGCCGCCGAGCTTCCTATTGTCATGGAGTCGGCACGCATCTGGCGCAGCCTCGCCTCGGAAACCGGTGAGGCAGATCTTGGTTTCACCGAATGTGGGTGCGTGCAATTCATCGAAGATGAAAGCGTTATGGCTAAGTGCGAAGCCTGGGTCGAAGTATCCAAGCAGCACCAATTGGCCTCGGAAGTGCTGACGCCCAAGCAGATCTCCGAAAGGTTTCCAGGCGTCTCAGGCAATTGGCTTGGTGCGATCTATACGCCGTCCGACGGCCGCGGAGAACCTTTTGTGGCTGTGCCAGCGCTTGCACGTGCTGCTGCTCGTGCCGGTGTGCGTATTCGCGAAAACTGCGCTGTGCGTACGATCGATACATCAGGCGGCAACATTACAGGCGTTTACACCGAAACGGGACGCATAGCCTGTCAGCAGGTCGTTCTGGCAGGCGGTGCCTGGTCAACGCATTTCGCATCGAATGCAGGCATCGCGTTGCCGCAACTGGCCGTGCGGTCAACGGCAGCCCGCACCAACGTGGCTCCCGATGTGGTTGGGCCGATGTTCTGGGCGCCGGAACTCGCCATGCGCCGACGGGCCGATGGTGGATATACAGTCACAACCGGAGATCTGGCCGAGCATTACTTATCGCCCAATTCAATCCGCTTCGCGACTAAGTTTCGTCACCTGATGCTGGGCTCCAGCAATAGAATCAAGCTCCGTGTAGGTGCGCCAAAAGACTACCCGGGAAGCTGGGGAATGAAGCGCACGTGGTCAGCAGATGATGAAACGCCGTTTGAGAAGATGCGAGTCCTTAATCCTCCACCGGCTGAGAGCGTTGTGAGACGACTGCAGGAGAGCCTCCCCAGGCGCGTGCCGGCATTGCAGGGAATAGGAATAGCTGAAGCCTGGGCTGGGATGATTGATGTCACGCCGGACGCCGTTCCCTACATCGGAGAGAGCCATGTACAGCCAGGCCTGTTCATTTTGACGGGCCTGAGTGGTCATGGATTCGGTATGGGGCCGGGGGCAGCGCGCGTCATGGCCGACCTGGTTTGCGGACGCTCATCAGGGCACAATATCAATCGTTTTCGAACCAATCGTTTTTCCGATGGATCGAAGATCGTACCCGGTCCTTATTGAGCAAGATGCGGAGCCGCAGGTGCCATCACTTGCGTGGTGGCTGTCAGAGATGGTTCAGAGAATGGCGAGTGAACTTGGCCCCGCGGGAGGTGGGAACGCACCATCCAAAAGTGCCAAATCATCAGGATCTAAAACCAAGTCGGCAGCTTGAAAATTCTGCTCCACGCGCGTGGCATCTGAGGTTTTGGGAATTGCGATGATGTTTGGATTGCGCATGACCCAGGCAATCGCGACTGCAGCGGATGTCACGCCATGCTTGTTCCCGACATGGGCGAGAACCTGGTCGTCAAGAATTCTTCCCTGTCCAAGCGGAGAGTAAGCCATGATTGGGATTCCACTGCCCTCACAGGCAGGCAGCAAGTCCCATTCAATCCCGCGTTCGCCGAGGTGATAGAGGACCTGGTTCGTGACGCAGGATCCGCCTTTTCTAACATCGGACAGCTCTTCCATATCCGAAGTATCGAAATTGCTGACGCCCCACTGGCGAATCTTGCCCTCCGACTTAAGGCGCTCAAACGCATCAACCGTCTCTTGAAGAGGAACGCCGCCGCGCCAGTGCAGCAGATAAAGATCAATGCAATCTGTGCCAAGTCGCTTGAGACTGCGCTCACAGGCTTTGATCGCGCCTGTTGCAGACGCGTTATGCGGATAGACCTTACTGACGATGAAAACCTTGTCACGCTGTCCTGCAATCGCTTCTCCAACAACCCGTTCCGCGCCGCCTTCAGCGTACATTTCGGCGGTGTCGATTAGGGTCATGCCCGCCTCGATCCCGGCGCGAATAGCCGCGACCTCACGCGCATGCTCGGAACGGCTTTCACCCATATGCCAGGTGCCCAATCCGAGCGCAGGTACCGCTTCACCATTCGGTAGGACGACGGTTCGCATAGGGGATCTCCCGCTGGTCAGACACAGTTTCATGTGCCGGGACTTCAAATGCCTCAGGTTCGAATCGCACGGACCTAAAATAACAAAGTGCCCGGCGTGGCGGCCAGACACTCATGACGTCCAAACTAGATCAAAGTGGCTTAAGTTGGAACCACCGAACAAGCTCAAACTCAGGCTGCGTTTCTCTGCCGGCAAACTGTGTCGAGGCAGGGGGAAGGAAGAAGTTGCGAACCCTCAGACGGCTGGTCCTACGACGGTGCATCTGCGAGAAGGTCATCGATCTTCAACGGCATTGTGGTCATAGCAAGATGCCCATCAGATCCACGCGGCCAATCCGCTGGATCACGATCACGATAGAGCTCGATCCCGTTACCGTCCGGGTCTGTGAGGTAGAGAGCCTCGCTGACGCCGTGGTCACTCGCCCCATCCAGTTTGATGCCAGCGTTGATCAGTCTTTGCATGGCTTGGGCAAGTGTCGGGCGATCAGGATAAAGGATCGCAACATGGAAGAGCCCTGTCGTGCCAAGTGCCGGCCGCGCTCCTCCCCTGCTGTGCCAGGTATTGAGCCCGATATGATGATGATAACCGCCGGCTGAAATGAAAGCAGCTTCGTCGCCATAGCGTTGCTTGACTGAAAAGCCTAGCACACCGCAATAGAAGGCCAGCGCCCGGTCGAGGTCGGCAACTTTGAGATGAACATGTCCGATCGTAACCGCAGGATGGATCGGATTCGGCGTGAGGTCTGGTTCTGATACAGGAAGGGCTTGGAGCGCGCTCATAGTCAGTCTCCTGTTGGCGAAGTGCGAATGTGGCGGTGCGTTAGGCGGTTATTGCGTGGCGCTGCAAGAATGAAGGGCGCCAGGCCCAGGCACCATCACCGAGAAGGGCCTGAACAAGCAAGGCCAGCGTCCAGAAGGCCGGGAATTCCCAACCGCCATTCGGTGCTGAAAACAGCCAGCCATTGCCAGCGTGCTGTAGAGTGGCCCCAATCAAAATCGGCAGCAGGAGGAGTGAAATTGTGCGGGTCCAAAGCCCAAGAATAAGCGCAATGCCGCCGCCAATTTCACCAAGAATGACAAGGTAGGCAAAGAAACCCGGGTAGCCGATGCTCTCAAAGAAACCGACTGTGCCCGGGATGCCGAATGTGAAGACCTTCAGCAGCAAGCCATGGGCGAGCAGAAGGATGCCCAATCCAACTCTAAGCAGCAGTGCAGCGTAGGGTGCGGTGCGATGATCAATCATTGAAATCTCCTGTGTTTTGATTTCAACCAGATATCGTTCACCAGTAATGGTTTGATAATATCGATTAAATGCATATTATATCACACCAATAGTGTGAGGTGGTATGGCAGACCGATTGACTGCGATGGAAGTATTTGCGCGGGTGGCAGCTCTGGGGAGCATCTCGGCTGCAGCGCGTTCACTGAATATGTCGCAAACCATGGCCACGAAGCATATCGCGGCCATTGAAGATCGCCTCGGTACCAAACTGCTGCATAGAACGACGCGCCAGATGACGTTGACTGAGGCAGGTGAGACTTATTTGGAATCTGTCGAGGGCATACTCGAGAACGTTACCGAGGCAGAAGCCAAGGTATCCCAATCGGCAACAGAAGTGCGAGGGAGATTGCGGCTCAACGTTCCGGTGTCATTCGGAATTCGCGAAATCGCACCACTTTTGCCTAAGTTTGCCGAGCTCTACCCCTTGCTAACCATTGATCTGGGTCTCAACGACCGTCAGGTGAATTTGCTCGAAGAAGGTTGGGATCTTGTTATTCGAATCGGGCAGCTCAAGGATTCCAGCATGATTGCACGTCGGCTGGCGCCCTGTGTCATGACGGTCTGCGCCTCGCCGAGCTACTTGAAGCAGCACGGCAAACCAAAGAAGATTGCGGACCTCACACAACACAATTGTCTGGGTTACACCTTATCGCGCTGGGTTGGCGTTGATCGATGGCATTTCGGCCCGGACGGTAAGAAAAGCGTTGCGATCGCCGGTGCAATCCAAGCCAACAACGGTGACGTGTTGGTTGCTGCAGCAGTGGCCGGGCAAGGGGTCATCTATCAACCGACTTTCCTAGTGAGAGCAGAGCTTGAAGCCGGCGCACTGGTTGAACTTAAGCTGGACGAACCTCCGATAGCATTTGATGGGATCTACGCCATGTATCCCGCCAACCGCAGGCCACCGGCAAAGCTGCGCGCCGCGATTGATTTTTTCGTTGAACAGTTCTCTACCAATCCACCATGAGTTCGGACTTGAGGCATTCTCTGGCGAGGAATGGCGATGGCCACCCGGCCATAGCGAGGCGCTTGGAGCCGGTGCCGTACCGAAGCAGCGTCAGTCCGAACAGAAATGGTATTGCCCGTGACGGATACTATTGTCAGTCCTAACGGAACAACGGAAAGAGTTTAGCAATGATCCCGGATAGAATGGCAGCCGTACTTCTGAATGGACATGGTGGTCTCGACAAGCTGGAGTTCCGTACAGATGTTCCGGTGCCAAAACCTGGCAAGGGTGAAGTTCTCATCAATGTGTCGGCAGCCGGCATCAATAATACTGATATCAATACGAGGATCGGGTGGTATTCAAAATCGGTAGAGACCGACACCAATGCAGGTAGCTTGACCGGTATCGACAGCGTCGAGTCAGACGATGCGACATGGTCTGGTGCAGCCATGGCATTCCCTCGGATTCAAGGCGCGGATGTGTGTGGCCGTATCGTTGCTACCGGCGAGGGCGTTAGTCAGTCCCGTCAAGGCGAGCGGGTGATCGTACGCAACATGCTGCGCAGCTATGTTGACTATCGGCCCTACGAATGCTGGACATTAGGTAGTGAATGCGACGGCGGCTTTGCACAGTTCGTCGTGGCGCCATCAATTGAAACCCATGCGGTCAATTGCAATTGGTCGGATGCTGAGTTGGCTTCCATTCCGTGTGCGTATTCGACGGCTGAGAATATGTTGCATCGCGCATCCATCGGGGCCGAAACCGTTCTCATTAGCGGCGCGTCCGGCGGCGTTGGATCAGCAGCGGTGCAGCTGGCTAAGCGGCGCGGGGCAACTGTCATCGCTTTATCATCAGCAGCCAAGGCCCAGGACGTGAAAGCGCTTGGTGCCGATCAAGTGCTCGATCGAGACATCAAGTTGGTTGAGACCTTAGGCGCAGAATCGGTGGATGTTATTGTTGACCTCGTTGCGGGGCCGATGTGGCCGTCGTTTCTGGATGTTTTGAGGCGCGGCGGAAGATATGCAACAGCTGGAGCCATTGCCGGTCCAATCTCGCAAATCGACGTGCGCACACTTTATTTGAAAGACCTCACGCTCATGGGGTGCACGTTTCAAGATGACGTCGTCTTTGAGAACCTTGTGAAGTACATTGAAAATGACGAAATTCGGCCCGTAGTTGCCAAGACATTCCCTCTGCATGAAATTGTTCAAGCGCAGGAAGAATTCACGGACAAGGCACACGCGGGCAAGCTGGTGTTAACGATACCGGAAGTGACAACCTTGCCCTGAGGCCAATGGATACCCGCGAACAAGACATCGTGAAACCGCATCCCAGAATCGAGCGTGTCAACCCAAACGCAGAGCAGTGCGAAAAGGGGTGCCGAGCTACTCTATGATTTGGTGGCGAACTGCATCCAGTGTTCCGGCTCCGACATTTGATTCCCGTTCCCGCTTGGCTGGATTCAAATGTCGGAGCCAAAGGAACACTAGCAAGATTTGTTTCTAGTGTAGCTTCTGCATCTGACGCTTGGATGCGAGGCTAGCGACAAGCGGGGACCAAGCGTCAGTTGCGCTACACTAGTTGCGCGATTATCGTGCAAACCAATTTTCGCTCCGCAAGTGTGACCAGAAGAGGTCTGGCTGGTTGGAAGCGCCATACAGTCAAGGGGCCACATTTATGCTGAGTCAGCAGGAGAATGATGAACTGACCCGGATAGGTCCGGGGACTGACGCAGGGGCTGTCCTGCGGCGTTACTGGCAGCCGGCGGCTTTGAGTATTGAACTAGAGGGCGCACGTCCGGTTGTTCCGGTGACATTGCTCGGTGAGCACCTCGTTCTGTTTCGCGACACCGGCGGCAAGCTCGGGTTGATTGGCCGTCATTGTCCGCATCGCGGTGCGGATCTGTGTTATGGACGACTGGAAGACAATGGCTTGCGATGTCCCTTCCATGGTTGGCATTTCGACTCAACCGGCCAGTGCGTGGAGCAGCCGGGAGAGCCGGAAGGCAGCCGGATGCATGAGAACATTCAAGCCAAAGCGTATCCTGTTGAGGAACGCAATGGGATCGTGTTTGCCTACATGGGACCGGGTGATCCACCGGACTTTCCGGAGCTCGATTGTTTTGCGGCCCCTGATAGTCACGTGTTTGCATTCAAGGGGCGATGGAATTGCAATTGGCTGCAGGCGCTGGAGGTCGGTATTGATCCCGCACATGCTTCATTCTTGCATCGGTTTCTCGAAGACGAAGATCCAAGCGAAGGCTACGGCAAGCAGTTTCGCGATAAGGCGGCCAACACCGAAATCCCGATGACCCAGCTGTTGCGGGAGTATCCGCGTCCGGACATCAAGGTCGAAGTGACGAACTACGGGCTCCAGTTGATCGCACTGCGTGAACTTGACGATGGCCGCACACACGTTCGCGTCACCAATCAGATCTTTCCCCAGGCAATCTGCATTCCGCTCTCGAATGAGATGACGATTACGCAATGGCATGTCCCTGTCGATGATGAGACCTGTTATTGGTATTCGATGTTCACGAGCTTTGGCAATCCGGTGAACAAGGACGTCATGCGCGAGCAGCGACTAAAGGAGCATAGCCTGCCGGATTATGCGCCGCTGAAGAATGCTTCAAATCAGTACGGCTTCGATCCGGAAGAGCAAAGGACGCAGACCTACACAGGCATGGGCCTCGATATCAATGTCCATGATCAATGGGCGGTTGAATCCATGGGTCGCATTCAGGACCGCACTCAAGAGCATTTGGGCAAAACAGACGTCGGTATTATCCGTTTTCGCCGTCTGCTGCGTGATACGATCCGGAAACTGGCGGATGGCGATACCAGTACGCTTCCGATGTACGGAGATGGGTCTGTTGGCGAGATCAGGGGGCCAATCTCAATTGATGCCATTGCGGGTGTCGGTCAAGCTTGGGAAGAAGTCTGGCGGAGTAGCGACCAAGTGCGTCGCGACGCAAGTACATGGTGTGCCGGCAGATCATAGTCACTTTTGGCCATGCCATTTGCCACTTGGAAGCAGTATTTTCGAATGTCCCAAAACACCGATGCAAGCGCAGATGGTAGACACCCAGTGACGAGTTCCGAAGTCGATATGGCGAGTCTGTTATCTCGCATTGATGCCGAGCAGCTGGATACAGTGCGCGTCGTTTTTCCAGATCAGCATGGCATATTGCGCGGTAAAACCGTCGTTGCACGAGCGGTGCGCTCAGCCATTGAGAGCGGCATAACGGTCCCGTCGACCATATTACTCAAAGACACATCGCAGCGTACTGCGTTTCCGGTCTGGGGGGCGGACGCGGGTTTCGGCCGCGGAACGATGACGGGATCGGGAGACATTCTGCTTGTCCCGGACCTGTCCACGTTTCAGATATTGCCATGGTCTCCGAGAACAGGCTGGGTGTTGTGCGACGTCGCGGAAAAGGACGACTCGCCAATCTCATTTGCGCCGCGTACCGTGCTCAAGCATGCGATCAGTCAACTCGCGGACGCGGGCTATCAGATGGTTGCCGGCCTCGAGATTGAATTTCATATCTTCAGAGTGACGGATCCACGAGAGGCCCCAGCCAGCAGTGGAATGCCTGCTGACCCGCCGGACGTAGCTCACATCACGCGGAACAATGAGCTTTTGGGCGAGGCCAGGTACGATGCTTTCGAGCGTATCGTTGACCAACTGCGCCATTACTGTCTTGCACTCAATCTGCCGATCCGGTCGATCGAGGCAGAGTTTGGGCCAAGCCAACTGGAATTCGTCTTTGATCCTGCAGGGCCGCTGAAGCAGGCAGATGCAATGGTACTCCTTCGCTCGATGGTGAAGCAGGTCTGTGCGCGTCAGGGCCTGCACGCCACGTTTATGTGCCGGCCAAGGCTGGATGGCTGCGCGGCAAGCGGATGGCATCTACATCAATCCCTGGTGGAGACAGAATCGGGGCGCAACATTTTTATGCCGGGAGCGGATGGCGATCTACCAATGCTGGCCGGGAGCTGGATTGCCGGTCTCTTAAGGCATGCAGCGGAATCATGCCTTCTGACGACCCCAACGGTGAATGGGTATCGCCGCTATCAAGCTTATCAACTCGCACCAAACCGGATCCAATGGGCGCACGACAATCGCGGGGCCATGATACGTGCGTTGATGCAGAAAGGCGATCGTGCGAGCCGTATCGAGAACCGCGTCGCCGAGCCGGCTGCCAATCCCTATTATGTGCTCGCCAGTCAGATTCTAAGCGGCCTGAGCGGTATTCAGAACAGACTCGCGGCCCCGGGGCCCGTCGAAGAACCCTACGATAACTCGGCGCCACTGCTGCCGACAAATCTCGGCGATGCGATTGCTGCTTTCGAAGCAGGCGAACTCTATCGCACGAGCATTGGGCAGACCTTTGTAGACTACTATGTCCAACTGAAGCGCGCCGAGTGGGAGCGGTATATCTCGACAATCTCGGAATGGGAGCACCGCGAGTACTTCTCTTTGCTTTGAAGCATTGCTTCTGGATTGACCACAAATGTGGGCAGCCGACCCGGGGATTGTCTGGTTCGCAATAAATGCAACAGCCCCGGCTTTGGGCCGGGGCTCAAGCATCAGAGATAACGTAGTGATGGTCAGTCGATCTCGACACGATAGCCTGCGCGCGGGAAATGCACACAAACTGTTCCGGCTTCTTCGCTTTGCCGCTCAACAGCAATTGTCTCCGCATCCGCATACCGAACATTGCCAGCGACAGGTTGCTCGCCGCCATCCACATCAGGCTGCACCGTGACTGGCATCCCGACTGTGAGGCCTTGCGGGTCATTGGCGGCAACGCCAGGCTTGGTCACAGGTTCAAGGTCTTTCGCGCGCGCAATGGCCTCTTCCGGGCTCATACTCGTAGAGGGCCCATGGCCGAGCTTGCGCACGTTCTCTTCCCACCGAACCAGGTCGGGGAATTCCGCCAGCATTGCCGGGCCGCCATCCCATCGCCCACGGATGAACCAGACAACGTAATACATCTGGGCATCAATCGCCGCGGGGGCTGACCCAAGAAGATAGTCGCGGCCATCTTTGAGCTGCGCATCAAGCCAGGACAGTGGTGCACGCATCTGCGATACAAGGTGAGGAAGCTGGGCATTTGCCTGTTTGAGACCCTCGGCCCAGTCGGCACCAAGGTAGAGACGGCCGCGGTCCTCGGCAAATTCCTGCGGCAGGGCGTCACCGGCTGAGCCAAGCACCAGTTTCACGGCCAGATCGAAGAGGCCGCCATCAGTCCACCGGCTCAGGCACCACATCAGGCCAGCTTCGGATGTTGGCATGTAGGTCGGAATTGGATGCCGGTTCTCGATCTCGCGAATGATGCAAACACTGTCACAATAGATGTCAGCGCCGATCTGCATGACAGGTGTCCTACGATATCCACCCGTCAGTGGCGTGAGCAGCGGCTTCGGCGGCAGTCGTGGAATTTCCACGTCACGCCAGCTGATGCCTTTGATGCCGAAAGCAACGCGGACTTTCTCAGCAACGGGCGATTGTGGGTAGTTATGCAGAATGACTTCGGAGGCCGCTTCAGACACATCCAACTCCTTGTTCCAAATTGATGATGCAATCAGGCGTTCACGCCGAGAGCTTTCGCAAGCGCTGGGAAATCATCGACAATGATGTCGTGGATCGGGTTGGGCTCAGGGTCCGGAGGGCTGTCATTGCCCCACTCACGTGGACGCTTGACGAACGCGGTCTTATAGCCTTGCCCCTTGGCAGCATCGAGGTCGAAGTTGTGGCAGGCCACCATGCAGATCTGCGATGGCTCCAGCTGCAGGTAGTGAGCGACCGTATCGTAGGCTTCGGGAAGGATCTTGTATTTGCCGATGGCTTCACACGAGAACACCGCATCCCATGACAGACCGTTGCGGCGCGCTGTATCCATGATAATCCGGAAGCTCAGAATCGTGAATGACGCGCACATATACTTTTCGCGCAGCTTCGGCAGGACGGCTGGAAAGTCAGGCCAACACTCGAAATTGTGAGGCGCATCATACGCAATGGCATGGCGCTCTTCCTCGGTGAAAGCTTCGAGGCCGTGCTCAGCTATAACCTCTTCGAGCGCCATCCGGTGTGCACCGTCAAAGTTGTAGCCAGGCGGCTCGTCTTTGCCGAGGTTCAGCATCTTGCCGAGCCCCTGACGACGAATGCTGTTTGCCAAGTCATGCCAATTGCGGTCAAGACCATGTCTTGCGCCAGTCTCCGACAGGATGGTCTTAAAGCCTGTATGCCAATCGAGGATCGTCCCTCCGGTATCAAACGTCAGGGCGCGAATATCACTCAGGCTCATGTCATTTCCTTTCAAACAGTCAGGCAAAGCGAGTTAAAGGTCGGGCCACACTCTGGCATGAACGGCCTGCCACTCAAATCAGTTTGCCTTGAATCGACGTCGCGGGGTGGGCCCCATCAGATCGGCCAGTGATCCAGAGCCGCACATTGAAAGGTCATATAGCAGGTGTTAGTGCTATGAAAATCCAATATTCAAGATCAAAACACCTATAAATGTCCCGCATCGATCGCCTGTCATCACTTCTGATGCACTTTCATATGACGGTCGCATTGGCGCCCGAGGAAGGCGGAAATCTCGTTGTCTTCGGCGATCTTGCGACCGGCCAGCCGCAGCGCATCGAATTCCGTGCAGAAGGAACAAACTCCAACCGACGCAGAGACGAGGTCATCCTGATCAGTCTAACTGCTGACTGGGGCGGGCAGTCTAATCCTCTGATCAATGCCCTCAGCGGTCGGATCAGCCTGCCGGTCAGCCCTGACGATGAGACCGGCGCACTTGTCCGTGTCATCCTCGCCGAGGCCCGGGCGAATCGTTGCGGTGTCAATTCTGTTCTCAGCCGTCTGGGTGAAGTGATCTTCGTACGCCTGGTTCGCTCGGAAATCGAGCGGGGCACCGCCGAAAGCGGATTGTTTGCTGGGCTTGCAAATGCTCGGATTAGCCGGGCCATCGTTGCCATGCATGACGACCCTGGTCGCTCCTGGCGCAATGACGAACTTGCTGAAGTGGCAGGTCTGTCCCTCAGCCGCTTTGCCGATGTCTTCAAGGACTGCCTTGGCAGCACTCCCCAGTCTTATCTCCGCCATTGGCGTTTGACACTGGCCCATCAGGACATCGAACGCGGGGATCGCGTCAAAACAGTTGCGCACCGCTATGGCTATGCAAGCTCTGAAGCACTGGCCCGCGCTTTTCAGCGCCAATTCGGGAAGCCGCCATTGCATGCCCGCCAGTTGAGCGCCGTTTAGGTCAACGCCAGCGAAGCAGAATTCTAGAGAACCCGGGCCCCGGCTGTTGATGAGACGCGTGGCACGAGAGCTCTGACGAGGTTCGTCATCTCAAGAATGCCAATGGCCTGACCATCCTGCATCACGACATAGGAATGGGTCGTATCTCCGCCCGAGCGCGCGATCATGCTTTCAAGCGTATCATCAGAGTCGACTTCGCCATGGGCATTGCTCGGAATGTCACGGCTGAGTGGTGTCATGATCGAGCGAACACGGAGCACCCGCGCTCGATTGATATCACTGACAAAGTCCTCGATGTACGGATCATTCGGATTGAGCAGAATATGCTGCGGCTCTCCTTGTTGCACAACCTCGCCATCCTTCAGGATCACGAGGTGATCTGCCAGCTTAAGCGCCTCGTCCAGATCGTGCGTGATAAACACGATCGTCTTGTGCAGGTCCTTCTGTAGCTCAAGAAGCAGATCTTGCATATCCGTCCGGATCAAAGGGTCGAGCGCAGAGAACGCTTCGTCCATGAGCATGATCGGAGAGTTCGACGTTAGCGCACGCGCGATGCCAACGCGTTGCTGCATGCCACCGGAAAGCTGATGCGGGTAGTGTTGCTCAAAGCCACTAAGGCCGACGCGGTCAAGCCACTTGGCAGCTTCCGTATTGGCGGCGCCTTCGGCCTCTCCACGCGTGCGCGGAGCCAGGCCGGCATTTTGTAGGACCGTGCGGTGTGGAAGCAAAGCAAACTTTTGAAACACCATCGACATTTGCGATTGGCGCAATTCGCGCAAATCGTCTTCTGAGAAAGACATTACATCCACGCCGTCGACCAGAATCTCGCCGGCAGTCGGTTCGATCAACCGGTTGAGATGACGGATCAACGTTGATTTACCGGAGCCAGAAAGCCCCATTATCACGGTGATCTCACCATCACCCATATCAACGTTGATATCACGCAGTCCGAGCACATGACCTTCTTGCTCAAGAAGGTCAGCCTTGCTCATACCGCCTCGAACCATTTCCAGTGCGCTGACTGGGTCGGGTCCGAAGATCTTATAGAGGTCCTTGATGACAACCTTGTTGGAATCGTTCGCCATGATGTCATCCTCACTGCTTTTGAGATGTATCGATACGAGCCAGCGATGCTTTGCTGACACGGTCGAGGATGATGGCAAGCAACACAATACAGATGCCGGATATCAATCCCGTACCAAGTTCCAGGTTCCGAATGCCACGCAAAACAAGCACGCCTAGGCCGGGTGCGGAGACCAGCGAAGCGATCACGACCATCGCCAGTGCCATCATGATCGTCTGGTTGACGCCCGCCATAATGTTCGGCAATGCGAGTGGGATCTCAACGCCAAACAGCTTTTGTCGAGCCGTCATACCAAAGGCATCGGCAGCTTCTATGACGTCCTTGTCGACAAGCCGGATGCCAAGATCCGTCAAGCGTATGACAGGCACGATGGCGTACATGATGATAGCGATGCCGTAGAGTTTGGATTCCGTGACATCGAACAGGAAGATCAGCGGGATCAGATACACAAACGACGGCAGCGTCTGCAGCATGTCCAGGATCGGTATCATCACCTTTTGAAGGCCGTCATTTTTCGACATGGCAATGCCGGTCGGGACACCGAACAAGACACTTAAAACTGTACAAGTGAAGATGATGGAAAGTGTTTGGATGGCAAAGCTATAGTGATCGATGAACGCCAGAAAGACGAATGAGAGCGCAACGAACAGCGTGATTGACCAGGATCGTGCAACCACCTGCACAAGGAGCAACATGAGTGGGATCAGGATAAACCAGGGTGTCGCCTGAAATGCGTAGAGCGCGCCGTTGAGGATCCAGCTGAGGGGCTGGGTAATCGGATCCAGCACAAACTTAAGAGCATCTTTAACAGCGAGAAACAGGCTTTCAACGCCGGCCGTCATATCCCGTGTTCTTGGAAAAGCGCTGCACGATGCATTGAGGCTATCAAGCGATGGAAAGGGGAGGTCCCACCATGATGTCTCTGCCTTTTGCCCTTTTGCCTTGGCGAGTAGGTCAGCCATACTGGTCGTTCCGCCAGCATCGCCGCACCATTCGCGCAGCCCCAGTGCATCAAAGAATCCCTTGTACGTACTCATTCCGTAGCGCCCCTCCCTGTGGGGTCGAAAAATTCTTCGACCGCGCACGTGTGTGAAACGGCGCCTTGTCGATATTATTTGCTTTCCCGGATGAAAAAGAATTGTGCAGGCTCCCGCTGACGAACAGCAGGGGCCTGCACCAAAAGCGCCATGGCCTACTTGATGATTGCCGCGAGCTTCTTCTTAGCGTCGTCGTTGAGCCAGTCTGCCCAAACGGACTTGTACTTGGTCAGGAAGTGAACAGCAGCTTCTTCTGTTGAAGCCTTGTTGTCTTGCTTCCACGCCAGGACTGAACCCATTTGCTCGTTCGTGAACGAAACTTTTTTCATGAGTTCCATCACGGCAGGATTCTTCTCTGCCATCCCTGTCGTAACAACCGAGATCACGCGGCTGGCCGGATAGGACGAGACGCCTGGTTTGGTGCACTCTTTGCCCTGCGCATTGCATTTGTGAGCAACTGGATCATGCTTTCCAATCTTGACTTTGACCATCGGGTACTTGCCGAGGATTGCCGTTGGAGCCCAGTAGTAGCCGAACCAAGGTTTCTTATCGGCGTAGGCGGAGGCGATGGCAGCGGCCAGAGTTTCGCCGGAGCCGTGATTGAAGACTTCCATCTTCTTATCCAGACCCGTTGCCTTGATCAGATTGTCGTTGATCTTGCGGCATGCCCAACCATCCGGGCAGTTGTGGAACCGGCCACCGACGAGTTCAGGGTTCTTCAGAACATCCTCAACGGTTTTCAGCTCCGGGTGCTTATCGGCCAGATACTTTGGAATCCACCATGCTTCAACGCCACCGTCCGACAGGACGTTGGCCGCTGTCTTCACTTTGCCTGCCGACTCGAGCTTGCCGTAGGACGGGGTGGAATTCACCCAAAGCTCGGTCACGATGTCGGGTTGACCGGTTTCAGCGAGTGACGCGATCGCGGTCGTTGTTGCCGACGGCACCTTTTTGACTTTGCAGCCGTAGCCCTGCTCGAGGATGAATGTTGCGACTCCAGAAACAACCTGAGCGGATGCCCAGTTCATTTCAGTCATCGTAATCTCTCCACAGTCGGCCGCGTGTGCCGTGGTGGACAGCATCGAAACGGACAACGCGCCCGCCATGCCAATCAGAATCTTTTTCATTTTCTAGTTCGCTCCCTTCAGGTGTCGATGATCAGGCAAACTGCTTGTCACCTGCGACGCGGGACTATGGCCCGCACAGCCTCAACGTGTACATATAAATATGTTGCATTTCGGCATTCAGATTGTATACATAAAAAATACAAATATGCCAATTGCGCCATAGGCATCGCACTTGTTTGGCAAGAGTGTTTCGTCGTGAACCCATGAAAACAGATCGCAAGAATCAGTGCTTTGAAGATCTGAAGCGGCGCATCCTGGAGCTGAAAATTGCGCCGGGCATGCCGATGGATGAGACGGCTTTGTCCGTAACTTACGGTCTGTCGCGGACGCCGTTGCGTGAAGTTCTTCAGCGTCTCTCGGGCGAGGGTTACGTCTATATCGCAGCAAATCGCGGAGCGACGGTCTCTTCAATGGACCTCGGCATCATGCGCAGTTTCTTTCAAACAGCGCCATTGATCTATGTCGCCACTTCGCGTCTTGCCGCAGAAAATGCGGTGACCCACCAAGTTGTCGTGCTGAAGAAAATTCAGGCCCGGTTTCGCAAAGCCGTTCGTCAAAACGCGACAAGCGACATGAGTATGTTCAACCACAACTTTCATGAAGTAATTGGTGCCATGGCGGGTAACCCATATCTTTCGCCAAGCCTCAATCGATTGCTAATCGACCATACACGCATGAGCCAAAGGTTTTACCGTCCGCGTAAGGATCCGGGCTTTCACCGTGTCGAAACCGCTTGTGAGCAGCATGATGCTATGATCGCGGCTATTGAGGCGCGGGACCCGGAACGATCCGCAGAACTGGCCCTGCAGCATTGGGAATTGTCGCGCAGTGAAATCGAGAAATTCATCCAGCCAGATCCATTGCCGATGGATAGCCAATTTGAGGATCTGGAGAAGAGAATGAGCGGGCGGTGATGGTATCATAATCCCAACGACCGCGCGCTTAATTGGGATTCAACGGCGACACGTCTACCGAGACATCGACCGAATGTGCGCCGCCGCCGAGCAGAACACCGCTGATCGGTGCCACATCATCGTAATCGCGGCCGTAGGCAAAAGTGATGTGTTCATTGTGGGGGATCATGTTGTTGGTCGGATCAAAATCAACCCAGCCGGTTTCCGGTGCCCAGACAGCGACCCAAGCATGTGAGGCATCGGCGCCCTGCAGCCGCTCCTGTCCCTCCGGCGGATGCGTGAGAATATAGCCACTGACATAGCGGGCAGGGAGCCCGAGAGAACGCAGCGCCGAGATTTGCAGGTGTGCGAAATCCTGACAAACACCACGCTTCAACTCCAATACCCGCTCGACCGGCGTTGAGATATCTGTCGCTGTTGGGTCAAACGTGAAGTCCTCGAAGATCCGCCGCGTCAGGTCGGACGCCCCTTGCAGGATCGGCTGGCCATCGGGAAACGAAACCCGCGCATACTCTGCAAGCTGCGGTAAGCGGCGCCCGTGACGAGAATTGGCACGATATTGCCCGACATTCACACTGACACCGGCACCACCGGGCGCCACGGAGTCGTCTTCCGGCGCGTATCCGGTTGTCCCCGCTATGTCATCTGTCAAAGCGCGCCAATCGGTCGTTGCAGCGAGGTCGATATGCGAACGAGGTACGACATCGATTTCACTCTCAGACGTGACGACAAGAATCTTGTGATCGGATTCAATTTGCAACAGGCTGAACGGGTTGCCAAAAAAATCAGTATGGCTGGCGGTGATGTCAAACCGCGGTTCGGTGAACAGGCGATGGCGAATGACGGTTTGATTGTCGACGGTGCGCGGACTGAGGCGCAGGACGTGAAAGGACTGGTGAACGACCGCGTTGTAGTCGTACGACGTGCGATGGACGACCCGGTATCTTATCGGTGTGGAAGCGCTCATGGCAGGAGCCGTGTGTGAACGCGCTGTGGTTGATCCTCGGTCAGGCTGAAGTATCGCCGCGAAATTGTGTCGGACAGTTCCGGCAGCTTTGTAAGCAGATCGGTGAGTAAGGCCGCCAATTCAGTCCGCACACCGTTGTTGTCGGCGAGGCGCAATCGTTCGATATCTGCCAGGCGGACCTGTGTCAGGGTGTCGAGCGCCAGCCGCTGCTCCGGTGTCCGGACGGCGTCCGTGGAAGCCTGAGGCATCAACGTCATGTGATCTGAAACAGCGCTCAGCTGGTAGGCGAGGCTGCGTGGATTTTGTTCGTCGATGAGCAGCAGGTCGAGGACCAGCGGGAAGGTTGGCGCAAACCGGTAGCGGGACCGGTAGGTCATGAAGCTGTCGGCCGTTTCAAGCAGGAAGGCCAGCCGTTCAGTCTCTTCGCTATCATCAAAGCTCTCGACAAGAATGCGTTGCAAGAGTTCGACCATTTGCGTAGCGCGTTCAAGCCGGCGGCCAAGGTCCATAAAGTGCCAACCAAAATTCCGCGTCATGTTCTCGTGCATCAGGCCGTTGAAAGCCGCGAGCTGTGAGAGGCTATGGTTGAGGCGGTCAACAAGCTGTGACGCATCATCGTCGGATGCGGCTGGAACCTGCTTGCGCGTCAGCTCATTGAGCATCCGCCAGGCATCCAGCGAGAGGCGGTCGCGGGTTTGTCGCGCAAGACGGCGGATGTTCTGGAACGTCGTGCGAATCCCATAAGGATTACGCGCCGTCGAGAAGAGTTCCTCAATCCGGTCTTCGAGTGTTTCAGGCGGGCTTGCGGACTCCGGCCCGTTGCTGTCGGCCCACTTCGCCTCAATGATGCCGATGGCGTTCTCAGCGGCCTCGGTGCGCCGGATCGGGCGAAGGTCTTCGTCACCGCGATTGAGTGCGTTGCGCATCACGCGCATGGTCCAATCTGCGCGCTCAACATATCGACCGAGCCAGTAAAGATTATCCGCGATCCGGCTGGGCAGGCGCGCGCCAACTCGCTGAACTTGAGATTCCTCCTCCGAGATTCGCCACCGCGAATAGTGCGGACCCTGCGGTTCGGTGCCAAGAACCCAGACGTCGCTCGACTGCCCGGTGTGAGATGTCAGCCCGACCGCATCGCTCTGATCAAGCACCATTGCCAGACCACCTGGCATGACAATCACACCCTCAGCTGTCGATGCTGCAAAGAGGCGAATGGCTTTCGGCTTCGGGCGGATCCCCTGATCTGTCCACACCGGCGCGGTCGCAAGCGGCATCGCTGTCTGGGCGACATAAGCCGTGCCATTCAGTTCGAGCTCGGCAATCAACGCCGCGCGCGCCTCAGCATCAAGCTCGGCTGGTACCTTAGGCCTCTTTGCCTGCCCTGGACGTGCTGTCTCCTCATAGGCTGATCGAATGAGATAGGAGTCCAGCTCCGCAATAACCTTCCGCCGCGCATTCGCATCACCGAGCCAGATGCGCGGCGCATCCGGAACAACCAGGTCTTCGCCCGTCAAATGTCGACACAGACCTGGCAGGTAAGCCGGCAGTCCACGATTTTCGACAATCGCGGTGCCAAGTGTGTTGGCCAACAGCGACGGGTTCTGGCGTACTGACTGCACCAGTCCTGCAGGCCCCGAGAAGCCAGTCGGATCAAGTTCCAGTGGATCAGACTTGCCAGCCTCGACAGCACGGACCAGGAGATCGATCTGCTGCAGGCCAGCCAGTGTCTTATGAAACACTTGGTCACCGACAACTTTGAGGTCGGCGCCTTCGATCAATAGGTAGCCGAGATAGCGTGCCATATAGGCGTGGCTGAGATACGTGTCGTGATCGGGCGATGGACCAAGAATCGCAATATTCGAAACACTGTTGCCTGCGCGGGCGCCAAGTTCCTGGGCAAGCTCCTGATAGAAACCCGATATACGGCGTGAGTTGCATGCCCGGAAGAGCTGCGAGCATACATCGGCAAGCACTACGCGATTGGCGAGGGCATACCCGTGGCCGGCCAAAGTCTCTGTGTGCGTGTCAATGATATGCCAGTGCCCCGCTGTATCCCTGACAAAATCGAGGGCCAGGAAGGTTAGTCGCGGGACCTGGTAGTCAATGCTATGGAGAGGCCTGAGGAACGAGGGATCGTTAAAGACGAGATCCGGCGGAAGAAGCCCGCCAGCAAGACTAGTCTGTTGGCCATAGAGATCACCCAGGATGTCCTCATAGAGACGCGCGCGCTGTATCGTGGCGCGCTCCAGGAAAGCGAAATCCTCGCTTGAAAGAATGAACGGTATAAGGTCGAGATGCCAGGGCTGCTCGGCATTATCCGGGTCCGAAAATCCATCAAGCGTCAGGCCGTTTTCAACGATGCGGCGTTGGATGCGTTCCGTTGTGGCGTGGCCTCTGTCCGGACCTTGCTTGTCAAGAAATGCCACAAGTGACTGCCAGTGCGGGCGAACAGATCCGTCCGGCCGGACCATCTCGTCAAAACCGGTCGCGGAATTGTTGTAGTCAGTCAGAAGATCAGCGAGGCCGCCAGCCGTTTCCGCGATAGCGCTATTGTCGTTGTCCAATGCCTCAGTCGTCCCATTCATCGATCGGCTGCCGCTTTAAGCACAAACACGATTGCCACTTACAACCTGGGCAAATTCCTCGCCTTCGCCCGCCATAGCTTCGCTTCTGGGGCAGGGCGTGCTGCACTCAGGATCACATCCGCAACGCCGTATGGCTCAGGTATACGAGAGAAGTCGGGCCATGTCGCTTGCAACGAGGTCACGCTGGCCGACTTTCGTCTGTTTTGTATAGTGTATGCAACCCAGGAATCGGCAACCACAGAAGATAAACTATGTCAGCAATATCAATGCATTGACGGGATTAAAACAAGGCCCGTAGTACCGCGACATCCCTCGCTCTGGGTCGAGCTATGACTAGGCGCCGTATGGTAACCGATCAAACCACTCTTTTGGCGCGAATGACCGACGCCAGGGCGTCACTGGAAAAGATCCGTTGCAAGACTCGGACAATTCGTTTCTGCGGGCTTGGCCGGGCGCAGGACGTGCCGGGCATTTTCAACCCAGATCAACGCCGATTGTTGTCCGCTTCTGGACAATGGTGAGGCCCTTTCATAATGAGGCCGACCCTAGAGCTGCACGTGGCCACGAACAGCTGTTGTTGACTATTTTGGTTGAGAAATATAAGCCGGGTCGAAGTGTCATCGTTCAGTGCGGAACGAGCCGTGCAAAACTCATCAATCAGCAGTATAACCGCATCGGACGCAGCACGTGTCATGAGCAAAACTGTTTGGTATTCTACCAATTGTCTCTTTGTCGCTGCGCTTATCGCATTGGCCGCCGCTCAAAGCGCCCACAGCGCCGACAAGAACCAACTTGAGGCCGGAGAGGAATTGCCGGGCGGTGCAGCCACATCGCGTGCCAGCACGAACAATCGCAATGCGTTTTCCCACGCGTCCGGCAACCTCGCATTCGCCAAGGAATTCGATTTTAAAATCGGCAACGCGATGTTCCGCAAGTTGTGGGTTTCTTCGCCCGCGTCGACTCGGTCATCTGATGGCCTTGGTCCGCTCTACAACGCACGCTCATGCCAGCGTTGTCATTTGAAAGATGGGCGTGGTCACACGCCTGAGGCCAACTGGCCGGACGACAATGCCGTGTCCATGTTCTTACGTCTTTCGGTGCCACCGCAAACCGAGAGAGAGCGAAAGCTTTTGAGAGAGGGCCGGATAAATGTCATCGCGGAACCAACCTATGGTACGCAGCTGCAGGACCTTGCCATTCAGGGACTGAGCGGCGAAGGCCGGATGCACATCACATACTCCGAGCGTCGCATGACGCTGGCAGACGGGCAGAGCGTCTCACTCCGCGTGCCTCAGTACCGGGTTACAGATCTTGGCTATGGTCCCCTGCACTCTGAGACAATGCTGTCTCCTCGTGTAGCGCCTCAGATGATTGGCCTGGGGCTGCTGGAGGCCATACCGGAAGCGGATATTCTTGCTGCAGCAGACCCGGACGATCAAGACGGTGACGGCATTTCTGGAAAACCAAACATGGTGTGGTCGCCGGTCCAAGGTCGGCGTATGTTAGGGCGCTTCGGTTGGAAAGCTGGTTCGCCGACGGTGTTGGAGCAGTCAGCGGACGCCTTTGCCGGTGACATTGGGATCTCAAGCGATCTAGTGCGCAAGCCACATGGCGATTGCACGGCCAGACAACCAGCCTGTCTCAGCGCACCGCACGGAGAAAGCGGCCAGGATCCAGAGATTAAGCGTTCGTTGATGCGCCTGGTCGCATTCTATGCGCGAAATCTCGCAGTGCCGCGCCGCCGCAATCCAGCGAACGTAAATGTTCTCGCCGGCAAGCAGCTGTTCCACGAGGCAGGCTGCGCGCAGTGCCACCGGCCATCCTTCACCACGGGGATGGACAGCCCAGATCCGAATTTGCGCAATCAGAAAATCTGGCCATACACAGATCTGCTTCTCCACGATATGGGCGACGGTCTCGCTGACAACCGTTCGGAAGGCCAGGCCAATGGCCGCGAATGGCGAACGCCTCCGCTCTGGGGTATAGGCCTCACCAAAATCGTGAGCGGACATACTCAGTTTTTGCACGATGGGCGCGCCCGCAGCCTACTTGAAGCGATCTTGTGGCATGATGGAGAAGCCCGGCAGTCACGGCAGCGTTTTGAAAAGCTGTCGACGGCAGATCGTGAGCGCCTGATTGCCTTTGTGGAGTCGCTGTAATGGAACGGAGCAATGCCGCCTGGTCTCGCAGTCGATGTCTTGCCTTTGCGGTTTTGGGTGCCGCTATGCTTCCCGCATTGCCGGCATCGGCCGTGCCCGCGCAGTTCAAGCATCGCCAGCTGGCCAAGGTCGCCGTCGAAAAGTTGATCATCCCGGGGTATAAAGGTTTCGGCCGTCAGTTGGCCTCGCTGCAGTCAACCATCGGATCGCTCTGTCGATCTCCTTCGATCGATAACCTGCAACGTGCTCGACAGGCTTACCGCCGCACCATCGCGGCCTGGGGCAAAGTCGAGATCATTCAATTTGGCCCGGTCACAAAGGCCAACCGGTTGGAGCGGATCTTCTATTGGCCGGATCGCAAAGGGCGTGGAAGCAGGCAAGTCCGACGCCTGATATCGGCCACCGACAAGAGTGCCCTGACCCGAAAGAACCTCGCCCAAAAAAGTGTTGCTGTGCAGGGCCTGACGGCGCTCGAACTTGTGCTGTTCGGCAAAAGGGCGAATGAGTTATCCGAGAGTGGGGCGGACGGCTATGCCTGTCGCTACGGTGCAGCGGTTGCGGATAACGTCGTCGCTATCAATCGCGCGATCCTGGATGAGTGGCAGCCAAATGCAGAGTTCGGTAGGGTTTGGCATTCACCGGGACCCGACAATCAGGTTTACCTGAAGCCCAGCGAGGTAACGCTGGAACTTGTCAAAGCACTGGACCACGGCCTCGAGAACTTGCGTGACAGGCGAATAGCCCCAGTGCTTGGTTTCGGCAAGAACCGGCGCCGAAAGGCCCGGCCCGTATTGTGGCGCAGCAAGAATACGATGGTGCTGGTCCATGCCAACATTGAGGGCCTGCGCAATCTTCTGTTTCAGGGTGGGCTGGCGGAGGCCTATATCGCGAGCAGGCCTAGCAACGACGATCGTGCTGCCGACTTGATGGAAAGTATTCGTAATGAGTTCGGACTGACGCTCGGGATTTCGGGCAAGATGGCAGATGAGCCGGATCCGTTCGCGCAGCCAGATATCGCAGCGCGGCTGGTGCCAATCGGGTTTCCGCTGAGAAATATCCGCCATAACGCCATCGCCCAGCTCAAATCAGCCGCCGGGCTCGCGATAGGGTTCAATGCATCCGATGGTGATTGATCGAAGGAGTTTCTTGGCAGGCGGTGCTGCAACAATGCTGCAGCCTTCATCCAGGGCCTCGGCTGAAGAACGGTTGGGCTCACTCTTCGCCGCGAACGTCGTTGAACCTGATGGCACCAGTTCCGCCGTCGCCTATAGCACGGCCCAAAGTGTGATCCGCAAAGTCCGGCTACCAGGCCGTGGTCATGATCTGAGCTACAATCGGGCGACCGGGCTTTTGGTCTCATTCGCCCGGAGGCCAGGCAACTTCGCGGTTGCTTTTGACTATCGCAATCGCCTCCCGCCACGAGTTTTTACAACACCGGCCAACCGGCATTTTTATGGTCATGGTGTGTTTTCGCATGACGGCCGCTTGCTCTACACAACCGAAAATGACTTCCAGAATGGAGAAGGTAAAATCGGTGTCTACGATGTGGCTGGTGGATTTCAAAGGATTGGTGAGCATGCATCGCATGGGATCGGCCCTCACGACTTGGCCTTATTGAGTGATGGCCGCACACTGGTGGTCGCAAACGGCGGCCTGGAAACGCACCCGCAGTCCGGGCGGAAGCCACTTAACATCGCAACGATGAGTTCGTCGCTGGCTTACATTGATCGCGAAAACGGGGAACTGCTGGAACGCCACGGGCTAACAGGACAGCAGCAAAAGCTCTCGATCCGTCATCTTGACGTGGCCGGCAATGGCACGATCATCTTCGGTTGCCAGTTCAAGGGGCCGAAATGGCAGGCCGTCGAGCTGATAGGTTTTCATCGTCGGGGGCAAGCGGTCGAGTTTTTGCCAGGTGCCGTACCTGCAACGCGCGCGCTGCGCCAGTACGTTAGTTCGATTGCCGTCGATCGGAGCGGTGAAGTTGCAGGAGTGACTTCATCGCGAGGCCAGCAGGTCGTCTATGTCGACGTTCAAAGCAAGCGTGTGGTAGGTCAGGCCCGGTTTCCAGATATCTCAGGCATCGCGGCGCACGCCGGAGGTGGTTTTGTCGTAACTGGCGGCAACGGCGACTGGCTTTCCGGCTCAGGCCCGACGACAAAATCCAATCGCGAGAACTGGGCCTGGGACAATCACGCCATCGATATCACGACTTGAGGATTGGGCAGATCAAGTCTGCGCCCGGCCACTTTTAGGAAACAAGCGTTCGTAGATCAGAACCATCGCCGGAAACGCGACAGCCCAGACGATCCCGATGATCGCGACATTCTGCCAGTACGGTGCACCGATCGTAATCGCCTCGTTTTGTGCGGATCCGATATAGGCCAGTGGCCCGAATACAAGTCCGAGCAGGATTGATTTCGCAACCGCGTGCGCACCAAGCAGGAACCGGGTCGCGGGTATAGCAGTCGCAAGTGCCAGCCATAGCCCGAATATCCAGAGAGGGGCAAACAAGCCCCCCGGCCAATGGGCGGCATATCGCATGGTGGTGAAGCTGGCGAAGATTAACTCCGCGACCAAGGCGACCAACAAGGCACCGCCAAAGGCTAGAAGCTCAAGGCCGCGGTTTGTCGAGCGGGCAAGCTGGATGGCCACCACAATGGCTGCCGCCAGCATTCCGGGCCACCACATGCCGTAACCGGCAGAAATGACAAACGCCAGCCAAACCAACTGATATCGGACGATAGCCAGGATCGCGGATGAGGTGGTCATCTCTTGCCCGCTCATCCTGTCCGAGGCTCAGCGTTTGTACTTTGGTCTGCGCCGCGGCCGGCAGCGAGGTAACCGGCAAGCGCTGCCGATGATGTGCCGGCGACGCCCCAGATCATGTCCACGACCGTGGCTGTCACCGTCCAACCCTCAATCACGGCCAGGCTGGTCAGATCGAATGTGCCGTAAGCTGTTAGGCCCAAAACGCCGCCGCGAAACAGGGCCATCTTCAGCGATTGCGCTTGAAGAGCGGGCCTGATGACCAGAACCACCAGCCCAAACATGTAAATCAAGTAAAACGCACCGGCTGCGACCAAGTTGGGTTCTGCGCGCAGGAGACCGCCGACCTCCCGCTGAAAGATCTCAAATGCGATCACGGACAGCCAAATGACATCCAGGATGAGAAAAGTTACCAGTGCAGCCAAGTAGGCCCTCACGTTCTGCATGCCAAAGCTCCTGTGCTCGCCACAATTCGCACTTGATCGGGACGATGAGTTGTCGCATCCCAATAGCAGCAACGCAATTTCGGTTCATTTGGACCAGTCCGGTCCCTACATTGGGCTGCAGAAAGCGAACTACCGATTTTTACGCATCGTGATCCAATCCGGGTCATCGCCCGTTATCCCCACAAGACGACGTGGAGATAGTCTAATGCTGACATCGGTAGTTCCCGAAACAAGTTCATGGCCGAAAGGCCTTAACACACGGGTTCTGATGTCGAATCTGTTAACGCAAATAGCCCAGGAGCGCAGCGATGATGCGTTCCAAAAGCTGTACTCCGAATACGCGCCACGTGTGAAAAGCTACATGATGCAGCAAGGTGCTGACGCGGCATTGGCCGAAGAACTGGCTCAGGAAACCCTGATGACAGTTTGGCGCAAGGCTTCTCAGTTTTCGCCTGACCGAGGCACAGCTGCGGCATGGATTTTCACAATCGCGCGGAATTTGCGGATCGACAGATTGCGGAAGGATATCCGGTGGCAGTCGCTGCCGGATGAACAGGCGGAAGCGATACCGAGTGAAGCCGCCGGGCCGGACGAAACAGTCCTGCAAGATCAGCGGCGCGTCCGTGTACAGGCTGCATTAGCAGATTTGCCGCCTGACCAAAGAACAGTTGTGACCCTGGCTTACATCGAAGGCCTGTCGCATTCAGAGATAGCCGAGAAGCTCGATACGCCCATCGGTACGATCAAGTCGCGCATGCGGCTTGCATATCAGAAAGTGCGTGATGCACTTGAGGACCTGCAATGATGACGACGATCAAACATCATCCCGATGCCGCAACGCTGATGAGTTATTCAGCTGGTAGCTTGCCAGAGCCACTTGCTGCTGTCACAGCCGCGCATGTCTCGATGTGCCGTAAGTGCCAGGACGAGCTCAAGTCGCTAGAAATGCTCGGCGGGCTGCTGCTTCAGCAGCAGCCGTCTGTGGGCATTAGCGGTATAAAGACGCCGCCGGCGCAAACGTCCCAACCGGAAGAAAGCGATGTGGTTGCAAAAACAGGCGCGGGTCGTGCACCGGATTGCGAAATGCTTCCAAAGCCGGTTGCACATCATTTCGCTCTATCGGCGGACACTATCCCCTGGCGCCGTCTGGGGCCTGGGATATGGCATTACCAGTTGCCGTTGTCAGATGGAACCGAGGGTGATCTGCGCCTGCTGAAGATTTCAGCTGGTCGGAAAATGCCCGAGCATGGTCACGGCGGAAGTGAATTGACTCTGGTTTTGAGCGGCGCGTATGCCGATGAAACAGGTCGCTATACCCGCGGCGACATGCAGGATCTCGACGATGATGTTGAGCATCAGCCAGTCGCTGACAAAGAGACAGGCTGCATTTGTCTGATTGCGAGTGAGCGACCTGCCCAATTCAAAGGCGTTGTCTACCGCATTGCACAGTACTGGACGGGCATGTAGCCTGCCCGGACAGCGAGGCCCTTGTGACCCAGAACTTCGGCCCTTGGAATACAGCATGGATTGTCGGCGGAAGTACCGGCATTGGCCGTGACCTGGCTGTGAAGCTGGCCTCAGCTGGCGTCAAGGTCGCTGTATCGAGCCGAAGTGCGGATAAACTCAACGAGCTTTGCGCGACCAGCGACAATCTTTACGCGTTTCCACTCGACGTTACGAATGCCAAAGACGTAGCTGCGGCGTATGCCGACATCATCAGTCAGCTTAGCTCACTGGATCTCGTCATCCTCAATGCAGGCGTATGGCATCCAATGACTGTCGAAGAGTTTGACGTCACGCAATGCAACCAGTCGATGGCCGTCAATCACGGTGGGATTACCAACGCCCTGAGCGTTCTGCTTCCTGACATGTTAGCCAAGAACCAGGGGCATATCGGACTGGTCGGGTCGGTAGCAGGATACCGCGGGCTACCGAAAGCGATTGCCTACGCGCCGAGCAAGGCCGCGGTCATCAGTTTGGCCGAGGTGCTTAAGCTCGAACTGACTGACACAAACATCGATGTGAGCCTGATCAATCCGGGGTTTGTCGAGACGCCGATGACGTCCGTCAATGACTTTCCGATGCCTTATATTATTTCATCGGACGATGCGGCTGAGCGCATCCTCAAGGGACTGAAACGACGGAAGTTTGAAATTGCTTTTCCCTGGCAACTGGTTTGGTCGCTAAAGTTCCTGCGCTTGTTACCATACTCGCTTTATTTCCCCCTCGCGCGTCGCATGACGCGTGAGGGCTGAGCGCGGACTGGCTGAAACCAGAATATGCCAGGATTCCCGCTTTGGCGGGGCAGCTGCCAGACTTTGATACGGTATCACATGGCGGCAGCTCCTATGGAGCGGCTCCTGTCTGCCTCATCAAATACCATATGAAGTTTGGAAGCGGTTGAGCTGCCTATCTGAGGCGGATTGTACTCGCCATGTCGTGCGAGTCGACAGACCAGAGCGCGCCGGACAGGCACAGGACGCAGGAAAACAATTAACCCGCTCATGCCTCTTCCTCACGGCGTCCAGTAGCATAGGAAGGCCGTGGTTGCATGGCTCGTGCCCTGCCCGAGGAACCAACCCGCGTGTCCGTCAAGCTTCCAATGAGCGAGCTTCCTGACACTCTTCAAAAAATACTCGACCATCTGCCTTAAGCTGCAGGGTCGAGCACCAGGTCAGGCATCGTCTCATGGAAATTGCTCTCAACCGTATTCACTTCCTTGCTGAAGAACAAAGAGAGCTCACCAAGTCTGACACCAAACTTCCGCATGGTGGCCCGGTTGACGGCTGTATGACGACCCATCCGATAGATCCGGTCATCGAAGTCAACATTGATGACGGTTGTTCCAAGATCGAGCCGGAACTTGTAGCGCATTCGCAGCATATTCGGTTCGGTTGTTCCGCGAAGTTCGCCGATGCAGTCGTCACAGGTCGCAACGAACTGCCCATCACCTTGTGGGCGAACCATCCATTTCCGGACTTCAACATCCCCGGTGTCGAATGTGAAAGTTTCTTCAAGGCAGAAGACATTGCTCTGCCAGGAACCGACCAGTTCGACAGTAAAGCGGCGACGAAGGCGGCCAAATCGATCTTCGAAGACGCCCCATGCTGTGGTTCGTCCATGCAGGAAGGTCGTGATCTCAAACGGCTCTGGTGCAGCAGGATTAACGTCTTGCGGCATTTCTCAATGGTCCTTGCTCAGAAATCACCCAGCAGGTGGTAAGTTCGATGTTTTTGCGTCAATGGCGTTGTGTGGCTTGCGTAAGCGAAACAAACCGACATCGATTGTTCCGCGTGCAAAGCCGACTTCGCAGTAGTCAAGGTAGTACATCCACATCCGGCGGAAGCGGTCGTCAAAGCCAAGCGCCTCGATCCGCGGCCACATGTCGACAAAGCGCGTTCTCCAATCTGCCAGCGTCTTAGCGTAGGACTGGCCGAACTGCTCATGAACTTCGAAGTCCAAGCCCGCCCGTACGGCGTGTCGTTGCATAATCGAGACCGTCGGCAGCATTCCGCCTGGGAAGATGTAGCGCTGGATAAAGTCGGGATTGCTACGATAATCCTCGTAGAGATCCTCGCGAATCGTAATGGCTTGGAGGACTGCAACGCCACCAGCGCGCAAACGCTCAGCGACAACTCCGAAATAGGTTTCCCAGTTCTCTTCACCAACAGCCTCGATCATCTCAATCGAAGCAATCCGATCGAACGAACCAGTGGTATCGCGGTAGTCCTGAAAAACGATCTCAGCGGAGCCGACGAGATCGGCATTCGCAATACGATCAACGGCTGCTGCGTACTGTTCCTGTGATATCGTGATGCCGGTGACGTTCGCGCCGCCAGCCGCCGCAGCTTCCGCAAAACCGCCCCAGCCACATCCTATTTCCAGAATACTTTCGTCGCCTTCGAGTTCGAGGGCTTCCAGTATCCGGCTGTACTTTTCGTCCTGTGACGCTTCAAGCGTGCTGGCAGAAGCTGTGTAGATCCCGCTCGAATAAGACAAGCTGTCGTCGAGCCAGAGGCGGTAGAAGTCATTGCCTAGGTCATAGTGTGCGGCAATGTTCTCGCGGCTGCCGCTTCGCGTATTGCGGCGGCGAGCATGAAAGACCTTGTCTAGCCATGTCGAGCGGAAAAACCGCCTGAACGAGCTCAGCAAGGCGGCCTCGTTGTCCATGTAGAACTCGAAAACATGGCCGAGCTGGTCTGTATCAAAATCACCAGCCATATAGCTCTCGGCAAACCCGAGAGCACCGCGCCTCATAGATTTGCGGAACATGCCGTAATTGTTGAGAACAATGTCAGCGTCGATACCTTGCTCACCCTCAGCACCGATAACAGTGCTGAGACCGGACGGCATCGTCACCTGCAGGCGACCGCATGTTGCAGCGCTGAGGGTCCGCTCGAGCGCCGAAAGGATGTACCGGTCAAGGCAGCGATAAACAAGGGCGTTGCTGTGCAATTCGCCAACGCGGCTTGTGGCTCTGGCGATTTCACTCTGTTGCATGGGCGGCAGCTCGTTCGACAGGATTTACAATAGTATGCGAGTAGCGTGGCGAGGCGTAACGGTCGCGCACGGCAATGCCTTTGAACCAGAGCCGTGCCGCCTCCCAATGGATCGCTGAAGTCACTTTCAACGTCATCAAGGGATACTGCAACAGCAGACCGAGGATTGATCGGTCACTAAGTGCACGCTGTTCGCCTCGAAAGTAGGTTTTGAGCACACCACCGCTCGTGTCGCGAAAATCAACGCCTACGTTGACCGACCCATCCGGTGGGGTAATCCGAAAATCATACGAACCCTCGGCGCTAGTGAACGGAGAGACGTACATTTCTTTTGCGCAGGTCTGCAGGTAGACGTCATCGCTTGCTTTCTGCGCTGGGGCTTTCAGCGGGATGATGTAGCTCTTGCGCTCGCGAAACGTATTGGTCACTTCGTAGATGAGGGCGCCCAGTTCGCCGTCAGCGCGATAGCAGAAATAAACGCTCAGGGGATTGAACACGTAGCCGAATATGCGTGGATAGCAGAGGAGAGCAATCCGGTCCCCGGCATCTTCCAAACCAGCGTCCTGTAGGAGGCTGCGCACCTGCCGGCCAAGTGGTTCTTGCGTACCATTGCCATGATCTCTGTCATGGAAGCTCAGGACGTTGAAGCGATTACGCGAAAACAGTGACAGGCGCCCCGCGGCCTCGTCAATCCGATCAAGATCGAGGCAAAACGCGAACACGTTGTAAGTGAAGCTATGCTTACGCGGAGCCAAGCGATGATGGCCGACCTTGCCAACATAGGCGCATGCTGCATCTGCAATCATTCTGCCGCCTCAGCAATGGGGTAGTCAGGTTCGCCATGAGGTGACTGCTGGACATGGATCCGGCCGGACTCGTTCGCGACACTCCATGGCCGGCGCACGCCACCCAGCTGTTCCGCAACAGCCAAGCCTGACTGTAGTCCGTCCTCATGGAAACCATAACCAAAGTAGCTGCCACAGAACCAGGTATTTCGGCGTCCCTGGAGCTGCCAGAGGTCGTGCTGCGCTCTCATGGCCGCCTGGTTGAAGAGTGGATGGGCATAGTGAAACTCGTCTATGACCATGCTATCCGCAATTGGCTGACCGGGGTTCAGCGTGACGAAGAGGTCAGTCGACGTCTTCAGCGGCTGAAGTTTGTTCATCCAATAAGTGACGGACAAGGCGTCATCATCAGCCCCCTCATTCGATAGATAGTTCCAGCTGGACCAGAGACGGCGGCGATGCGGCATCAGCCTGGCGTCGCTGTGCAGAACGGCGTGGTTCGGCACGTAGCCAAACGAGCCCAGGAGACTGCGCTCCTGCTCGTCAGCATCGGCCAGCAGCCCAAGCGCGTCGTCCGCATGAGCAGCCACAACGCAGGCATCAAACGCCTCAGCACCACGATCGCTTTCAACGGTAACGCCGCCGTCAAAGCGCTTCAGGGATGTCACGCCCTGCCCGGTGTGGACGGAGCCCCGCACCGCTTGCCTGAGCCGCTTCACGTACTCCCGGCTGCCACCAACCACGGTCCGCCAGACCGGTTGATCAACCTGCAGCAGGCCGTGATTGTCGAAAAACCGGGCGAAGGCTGCGGCAGGAAAGTCCAGGATCTGCTGAGACGGCGTCGACCAGATCGCGGCAGCCATCGGCAGGATGTGGCGGTCAACGAAGGCATCCGAGAACCCCTTCTGCCTCAGGAAGGCACCGAGCGCGATATCCGTCGCATCGTCGGCCTCAAGCAGTTGACGTGCCTCACGGTAAAACCGAAAGACATCGGCGATCATCTTGTAGTGACCTGGCCGCAACAGATTGGATCGTTGCCCAAACAGGCCCGAAAGACCCGTCCCCGAATACTCGTACGCCCCGTTATTCATCGAAACGGCGAATGTCATTCGCGTGTTCGTGGTAGGAACGTCGAGGTGATCGAACATCGCCACCAGGTTCGGATAACTCGCGGTATTGTAAACGATAAAGCCGGTATCCACCGGCACCGGCGGACTTTCAGGCAGCGCCACCTCGACCGTATTACTGTGGCCACCCAGGCGTTGGTCCTTCTCAAACACTGTCACATCGTGTTTTTGCGACAGCAGCCAGGCTGCTGACAGACCCGATATACCGCTGCCGATCACCGCAATTTTGAGGGGAGGAACCATTATTCACCAGAGCCACGTTTATCTATGGGAGCATTACGTGAATTTTGAGGGAGTGGATCACGCGCAGGTGCTCACGCGGCAAGCAAAACCCAAGCGACATAGGAGCGCTTGAGATGGGCAGAATTTCCCGTCTTCGGCCGTTCATGATGTCGCGCGCAGGGACTGGCCGAGTTGCTATACTTGGCGCTACGAACACACAGCCACGACGAGCGCCCGGCCAGCGGCAGCTCGGCTGTCAGCACAGAAAGCATAAAATGCGTTGCCTCATTCAAAGAGTATCTCACGCCCAGGTGGACATCGATGGTCGCACAGTCGGCAAGATCGGCAAAGGGTTAATGGTTCTGGTTTGTGCCATGCAGGATGACGGCGAGGCGAATCTCGTCCAACTCGCCAAAAAGGTCGTGAACCTGCGGATTTTCCGCGATGATGCTGGAAAGATGAACAAGTCTCTCCTGGATGTGGAGGGCGAAGCGCTGATTGTCAGTCAGTTCACGCTGGCAGCAGACACCTCGCGAGGCAATCGACCGGGCTTCTCAAACGCGGCTCATCCGGAGATGGGCAAGTCGCTCTATGAGGCATTCTGCGACCAGATCAGCAATCTTGGCGTCCATGTCGAAACCGGTGAATTTGGAGCCGACATGCAGGTTAGTCTAACGAATGACGGACCAGTGACAATCTGGCTCGAGTTTTAGAGTGCCCGTTATGGTCAAGGGGCGGTTGGTAACCCTTTTCGGTTATCACGCAAGAACGCCCGCCCGGACCAGCCTGAGCGGGCTTACGGATCTGTTTTCTTCAGGATCTTTTTCCAAGTTTCCGGCAGCCGTTCTTCTGCCGCCCGCACTAATCTGTCGGCCTTCGGGTGATGCTGACGGTATTTCCGCACATACCATACGGCAGTGGCGCTGACCGAGATCAGGAGGATCAGGCCACAGGCAATCATTATCGCCCCGAGCGGTATCGGCATTGGCAGGACAACTAGCCCAACCAGGATGAGAAGGATCGCGAGGCTCGTGAATAGAATTCGGCGCAATCCAATCATCCTAACAATCCATCGTGGCGCAGATGCAAAAGCTACATTCGAAACATAGTCTTGCTAGTGTTCCTTTGGCACTGGCTGTTGGATTGAGACAAGCGGGAACAGGAATCAAACGTCAGAGCCGAAACACTTGCGTCGTCATCTCGATGAGAGCTTCGCATCTCAAATGTGAAACACGCTTTCGGTTCCAACGCAAAGCACGAAGCTACTCAACAGCGCTACGAGAGGCAGCATTGGTCAGTGAGACATTAGGACCGGTGCCGTCATATGTTCGAGCAAGTCACGCGTCACGCCGCCAAAGAGTGTCTCTCTCAGGCGTGAATGGCCGAAGCATCCCATAACCAACAGATCATAGTTTTCATCTGCCAGGCGGTTAAGAATGGCGTCTCCGACTGAAATTGGTCCGCTCATACTGACAGCTGCTTCCGCTTTGACGTCATGGCGGGCCAGGCAAAGCGCGATCTCGTCGCCAAGCGCGATATTGTCATAACCGTCCCGGCATTGAGGATCGATGGCAAGCACTTTGACACCGTCTGCTGCCTTCAGGAATGGCAGAGCATCAAGAGTGGCGCGCGTGGCTTCCTTACTACCGTTCCAGGCTATTACAACATTCTTGCCGATTTTTGGGAAGGTCCCGCTGCGCGGGATGATCAGGACCGGCCGCCCGGTCTCGGTAACAATGCGCGATGGGAGATCGGCATCCAGACCCAACGTGTCCCGCTCGTTTTGGGCTGTAATGATAAGGTCCACGCAAAGCGACTGGCTGGAGATCTCGGAGGCCATATCGGCATGCTCAATCCGATTGCACCGCCACTCCGCCTTTACTCCTCCTTTCCGGCAGCTCTCTTCAAAATGTTCACGCAGAGCTTCGGCTTCGCTCTGCAGCATTTCTTCTTGCTGTTGCACGATCGCCTGAGGAATCTCTGCGGCTGCAACGGCATACATGATCGGAACGCGCGGAATGACGTGCAAGCCTATGAGATGCGCATCGTTGCTGCGCGCCGTCGAAATCGCAGCATCCAACAGGCGGCTGGCCGTTACCTTGTCAGGAAGATAGGTCAGAATGGTCTTGTAGGACATGTTGGACTCCCTTTGGTTTCTTTGGTGTTAGCTCGCCGGCTAACCAAGCAAGCAGCAGGTGTGCCGAGATTTTGGCGCCCAGGTTTTCGTGCCCAGGTCTTCATGCCCAGGTCTTCACGCATGGAAGCGTGAACCACCTCGTCTGTTCGAACTCACAGCCGGATGATCACCACCTCAGTTTCCATTGACTGAGAGCCTATGCTCGGCATCGTCCCGTTTTCGAGTAAGTGCGCGTTGCCATCGCAATAGCGTAGACCGCGTCACCACAACGACAGTTGAGCCAGGTCAAAGGTTCTGTGCGTCGTGCGCCTCTGGCGGCAAATTGATTGGTGTCAAAGCCTCAAGCCAAGAAATGGCTCACGCTCAGGCATGCCCATGCACACCAGCAGTTCCGAGAATAAGAGCCTCGACCTGCAATCCGGTCAGGCCGAAGTCGTGCGATTCTTGATGAGTCCTGAAAGCTATCCTGAGGACATCGAGACCGTCGAGCGGATCGACACGCATGGAGCTATTGTCTTTCTGGCCGGTAGCAAAGTCTATAAGTTGAAGCGCGCGTTGCGGCTGCCTTATCTAGATTTTTCAACGGTCGAGAAGCGCGCTGCAGCTTGCCGAAACGAGTTGGAGCGCAATACCGCGGCAGCAACAGATATCTACATAGATGCCATCCCTGTCACTCGCGAAGCGGATGGTTCTCTCAAGATTGAAGGCCAGGGCGAACCGGTCGATTGGCTTGTTCTCATGAACCGCTTCGAACAGGCCGACCTTCTTGCGAACATGGCGGCAGCCAATGCAATTGACATGTCGTTGATGGATCCGTTGGCAGAGACAATCGCAGCGTATCATGCACGCGCCCGGAAGTGCCTCGACAGTGACGGTGACGAAATCGCGGCCCGCGTTATCACTCAAATTGTAACTGCGCTGTCGCAGGCAACGGACATCTTGGGTTTGCGTGAGACACAGCAATTGGCTGCTGGTCTGGTCGAACAACTCAATCGACACTCAAGGCTCCTCAAGACAAGATCAAAGTCAGGGCTCGTACGTCTCTGCCACGGCGATCTTCATCTTCGCAACATCGTCCTGAACGAAGGGCAACCTGAGCTTTTCGATGCTCTCGAATTCGACAACAGGCTCGCGACCACGGACATCCTGTATGACCTGGCGTTTCTGCTGATGGATCTTTGGCATCGCAATCTGAAAAGCCAGGCAAACAGGTGCTTCAATACCTATGTCAGCAGTGCGATGCCGGCCGCGGAACTATCGGGGCTCTCTTTAGTGCCGCTGTTTATGGCTATGCGTGCTGCGATCCGCGCTGTTGTCGCAATCGACAAGGCCAATGTTGCTCGCAGTGAGGCTGATGAGAGCGCAATTGAGGAGGCCTGCGCTTATGCCGCCTTGGCAAAAGGTCTTCTCAAGACCAGCAAGCCTGTATTGGTCGCTGTTGGCGGCTATTCGGGAACGGGAAAAAGCACGCTTGCAGCTGCAATGGCGCCCGGTCTCGGTCATGTCCCCGGAGCACTGCATCTGCGCAGTGATGTCGAACGCAAACGTATGATGCGTTCGCCCGTTCTCAAGAAACTACCACGGCAGGCTTACACGTCGGAAGTCAGCCAGAACGTCTATCGGCGACTGTGCAACAGAGCCGAGAATGCTCTCAAGGCCGGACATTCGGTGATCGTGGATGCGGTCTTCCTGGAGCCAGTGCACCGCCGCTGGATTGAGCAGGTCGCTGCCCGGAGCGGTTGTGGCTTCCTCGGCTTGTGGCTCGATGCAGATCAGGATCTGCTCATTCAGCGTGTGACGGACCGCCGGTTCGATGCTTCTGATGCGGATGGTGACGTTGTTCGGCGGCAGTTGATAGCAGGCCGCCGCACTACAGGATGGTACAGCATCGATGCCGGCGGAACGCGTGCTTCGGCGGTGGCTCAGGCCAACCAGGCAGTGATGATACAACTCGGCCGGATCGTCTATTCCAACTGAACAATTGACGCTGCGAACAAATGCAGGTTGCCGCGAGCTTGAATGCCAGCGCCGAGTAGCTAAACTCGCCCGGTTCGACGCAGGCGAAACCGCTCGGGCCGGTCAATGCTGCCGACCTGAATGCTTCCGGGTATTTCGCAAATTGATTGACGATTGAATGGATGACGCCAACAAGCGCCTTGCAGCCATTATCGAAGCGGCTGTTATAGGCATTATCACGATTGATGAGAGTGGCCTGATTGAACAATTCAATCCGGCGGCGGAGGCCATGTTCCAATACGGCGCCGATGACGTCATCGGCCGAAATGTCAGCATGCTCATGCCCGAACCCTTCCGAAGTGCGCACGATGGTTTCATGGCGAACTATCTCGCGACAGGTGAAAAGAAAATCATTGGTTTCGGCCGGGAAGTTCTAGGTGAGAAGCGGGATGGGACTCAGTTTCCTCTGCATCTGACGATCAGCGAAGTTCGTCTCGATGACCGGACATTATTTACGGGGATGGTTGAAGACATCTCGGTCCGCGTCGAGGCGGAACAACGTGTCCAGGAGCTGCAGGACGAGTTGATACATGTTGCGCGCCTGAGTGCCATGGGAGAACTGGCGTCTGCATTGGCCCACGAACTCAATCAGCCCCTGACCGCAGTCACGAATTATTCGAATGCTGCAAGGCGGCTGCTCAACCGCGGCAAGACGGATGATGCGACGGATCTCGTTCTCAAAGCTGGAGAACAGGCGCTGCGTGCCGGAGAGATCATTCGCCGTCTGCGTCAGTTTATTGAGCGAGGAGAGACTGAACGAAGTTGGCAAGATCTGGTCTCAACGACGCGTGAAGCTGCACAACTCGGTCTATTCGGGACCCGCAGTCTTGGTATTTCCTTTGAACTCAGCCACGACAATGCCTTGCCGCTGGTGATGATTGATAAAATCCAGATTCAGCAGGTCATTCAAAATTTGGTCCGAAACGCGGTTGATGAGTTGGCAACGTGCGACGGTGAGCGTTGCATCCGGATAAAGCTACAGGCTCTGCCGGGCGATCGCGTCGAAGTTGCGGTTGAGGATACTGGGGCTGGCTTGTCGGCCGAAGTCAAAGAAAAACTGTTTCAGCCATTTGTGACGACGAAGCAGAATGGTATGGGAGTTGGACTGTCGGTCTGCCGCAATATAATCGAGTCGCACGGTGGCTGGCTGCGTGGTGAAAATCGACCGGAAGGAGGGGCCGTATTTCGCGTCAATCTACCGGTCAGCCAGGAATAGGACGGGATGAATGGGTTCAAAGGCACAGATAGTCGTACTCGATGACGATGACGCCGTGCGCGACTCACTCGATGTGCTCTTAGGAGCGGAAGACTATACAACCAAGACCTTTGCGGATGCGACGTCCTTCCTGGCCGAAACGCACGATGACGCACAGTGTATTCTGCTCGATGTCCGGCTTCCTGATGGTGACGGCCTCGATATCCTGCAGCGACTGGTGGATCGCGGTTGCGCAGCACGAACCATCATTATGACTGGCCATGGCGATGTGCCGATGGCAGTCAAAGCTATGCGCATTGGGGCTTCAGACTTTGTGGAAAAGCCATTTGATCCAGATGAAATGCTGCAGGCTGTAGAGCGGGCCGTTGCCCAATTCGATCAGTCGAGCAAATCCAAGAACGGTCAGGCAGTTGCGCGCGAGCGGTTATCGCGCCTGACCCCGCGCGAAACCGAAGTGATGCAGCAGCTCGTGCTCGGTCGTCCAAACAAGATCATCGCATATGAACTCGAACTCAGTCCACGGACGGTGGAAGTCCATCGCGCGCGCGTTATGGAGAAAACGGAGGCGAAAAGCCTATCGGAGCTGGTTCGCATCGCGATCATGGCGGATGTCGACTGAGGAACCCAATATGCGGGCCGACATGCGCCGGTCAGCATGACACCAGGGCCGCCTGCCATCCACCGCGGATTTACGCCAGTGGTAAGGGACGGCGGGCAGGGTGGCCAGCGTAGCATCCATCCTACGTAGATTCCACAAGTAGAAATGGTCATGGCTTTAGCCCACGATGAGTGCTCATCGCTCAACCAATGAGCGGGAAAAAATGAGCAAAATGCAGCTATGACCGATCAACAACAGGTGGCGATTGCCATTGTCGATGGTGATGCCGCAGTCCGTGACTCGTTCTTTCCATTGCTGGAAGGGGTGGGGTACTCGGTCTGCGCGTTTCCGACAGGAGCTGATCTGCTTGCCGCATTGCCGGAACTCAGCCTTTCGGTGCTGTTATTGGGCTCGCAGCTCCCTGACTTCAACGCACAGCAGGTGCTAAAGCGCATCCACGAATTGCGGGCACAGGTCCCCGCCATTATCCTTGCTAATCATCGGTTGGAACTGCCGAAGCTGGAGGATATGGTCCCCGGCCCGTCAGCGCTGTTGCTCAAGCCAGTTGATGAAACGCAGCTGTTCTCGGCAATCGCAGACGCAATTGGCGACGAGTAAGCACAGGAGTTCACCTGGCCGGACCTGACAAGGCTGCTATCCGGTGCGGCATCACCCGCTTCAGGTCTTCGCGCAGGCTGCGCTACTTACGGAGGCGATGTACCGTCTGAGCTCATGCAAAGAGCACCGTCCGGCCTACGTACAACTACTTATACGTAACATTCCCAACTCACGTCTCTCCCTGAACTACGCTTAACTGAATTTGTTGATTGCAATGATCTAGGACAAATTTCCGGGCGGTGAGGACACTTGTGATGCTGGATTTTCAGGATACCCAAACTCTGCATGTTGTAAGCGCTGACGAGGGACGCACGCAGTCATCCTCCTGTGGACAGCAACATTGCGCCAAGGCCGGATGCACGATTGCGCAGTGCTCGCTCCTGCGCGGTGTCGGAAAGCTCAAGACCTTCAACAAGGGTGATGTCATCTTCTGGGATGGCGACAAGGCCGACACCATCTACCTCGTCGTCTCTGGCGTCGTTCGCGGAACCAAGTTGCTGTCTGATGGCCGCCGCCAGGTCACGCGCTTTGCTTTCACCGGTGAACTGCTGGAATATTCGCAGCATCCCGGCATGCCGTTCACTGCTGAAGCCATCACACCTCTAGAAGTCCGTTGCATCCCGCGACATGTCCTGGACAGCGAAATGAATGCCACACCATGCCTCAAAAGCCTGGTTATGCGCGCCATCCTTGATGAGCTGCACCAGACCCAGTGCCAGGTTATGGCTCTCGGCCGCTTGTCAGCGCAGGAGCGGGTTGCACAATTCATCTACAATCTGCGTAACCGGATTGGTGTCGGCACCGACGGCGCATTCGATTTGCCGATGTCGCGTCAGGACATGGCTGATCATTTGGGCCTGACCATCGAGACGGTGAGCCGCGTCATTAGCCGCCTGAAGCGTGACAACAAAATCCGGCTGCTTCCTTTCGGCCGTGTTGCCATCCCTGATCCAGCAGCATTCTCGGACGAATTGTTGGCTGACGCTGCCTGAAGCCACTGAACCAGTGCGCTTCAAGTCAACTGCCAGATACCAACTCGGCGACATGGAATTATTATGGCATCAATCGCTGAACAAGCAGTACCAACGAGGACCCTGAAGCGAACACTCAATCTTCCGCTCGTGGTCCTCTACGGCCTTGGCGTCACGATTGGCGCAGGCATTTACGTCCTTGTTGGCGCAACCGCTGGTATCGCCGGCGTCTATGCCCCGCTGTCCTTTGTGCTTGCGGCGTTGGTCATGCTGCCGTCGGCTTGCTCGTTTGCCGAGTTGGTCGGCCGGCATCCGCTCAGCGCTGGTGAAGCAGCCTACGTCCGGGCCGGACTGAAATCACAAGCTTTATCGGTTGCGATCGGGCTAATGGTTGTCTGTGTTGGGACCGTCTCCGCAGCTGCCATCTGCATCGGCAGTGTCGGTTACATTCGGCAATTCATCGACCTGCCCGCGATCGCATTGATACCAATCGTAGTCGTGTCGATGGCGTTGATCGCGGCGTGGGGCGTGCGTGAGTCGGTGACATTCGCTGCCACCATGACCATGATTGAAATCGTTGGGCTGATTGTCATCATTGGTGGCGGCTTTGTCGGCGCAGGCATGCTGAGCAGTAACGCTCTGCCCGATCTCCCGGATATTCCTTTATCTCAGATTGCCTTTGGCGTTGTCGGCGGTGGTATCCTCGCATTCTTCGCATTCATTGGCTTCGAAGACCTGGTCAATATGGCCGAGGAAACCGAGAAGCCAGCCGTCACCTTGCCGCGAGCCATCTTTCTGACGTTGGCCGTATCGACGACACTCTACGTGTTAGTAGCTGTCGTGGCTGTATTGAATGTCCCTATCACCCAGCTGGCCGCATCAGAAGCACCTCTGAGTCTCGTCTTTCAGCGCACAACTGGTTTGCCAACCGGTGTCATCAGTACGATTGCGATCGTCGCAACGCTCAACGGCGTGATCATCCAGATCATTATGGCGTCACGTGTGATCTTCGGCCTGTCGCGGCAGGGCAGCCTCCCGGCGATCCTGGGAAGGGTCAACGGCGTAACACGAACGCCAGTTCTGGCCACGGCTTTGGTTGGTTTGTGTGTTCTGCTGCTGGCAACTGCGATCCCTCTGCGCGGATTAGCTGAAGCAACATCCCAACTCACATTGACGATATTCGCGTTTGTGAACCTATCTCTCATCGCAATAAAGCGGCGCAAAGAACCTGCGCCACCCAACACTTTTATCGTATCGGCGTGGGTTCCTGTTGTCGGGCTGTTGAGCTGCCTGGTGTTTCTGATCTCGGCCTTTGTTTGATGCAGTGTGTTTCGAGATCAAATGCAAGTGGCAGGACCATTGTGGATGTCACGCCCGAATGCGAGGTCGCGAATTGATCAGGGTCAAGGACCCGATTGCGACCTGCAGTCAATCTGTTTTTTGAGGGGCTCCCAACGGAGGTAGAAAATGAAGCGGCTGTCGGCACTCCTGATCTCCGGGCTCATCGCGTCAATATTTTGCAGTAGCCTGGCCTCGTCACAAGGCAAAACTACACCGGAGTGGCAAGGCAAAGTCGACTACTGGCAACCCCAGTGGATGCAGCGTGAGCTTTGGGGACCGGGTCGCATGCCAAAGGGTATGCAGGTGCGCTTACTGAGGCACTGGACATATGTGAACCACGGTGTTCCGGAGGACTACCAGAATGCCCGTTCGAAGATCACGCGCGATTCGGTTGCCATTCTTGAAGGCGGCCAGCTCTATAACCAACATTGTACCAGTTGTCATGGTGTCAATGGCCTGGGCAACGGCGATGCCGGCAAGTCGCTCATGCCATCGCCGGCTTTGCTGTCGTATATGATCAACCGGCCGATCTCGGCGGACGAGTATCTGCTATGGGCGATTTCCGATGGTGGCCAACAGTTCCAGACGTCCATGCCGGCATTTAAAGACAAGCTGTCTCGCAACGACATCTGGAAGATTATTGCCTATATGCGAGCTGGCTTCGGCAAGAAAAAAGAAAAATAGAAGAACAGACGTTGAAGCCGCTCTGGAGAAGCACTGGAGCAGTGATGACCAAAAGCCTACCACGCTGGCCAATGCTGCATCAGGTCGAAGGACGGGCGCGCAGAACCCAGCAAATGATCGAGCGTCTGCGCGTCGACCCGTTGAAGCTGGTCCGTCTCAACCGGGGAGAAGAGTACAGCCGCATCCACGAAACCTGTCTCCAATGCCGCGCAGCCGACGCTTGCCTGCTATGGCTGCGCGAAGATCATGCTGAGACCGAGCATCCGGACTTCTGCCCTAATCTCGAATTGCTTTTGTCGTGCGCGACTTCGGAAGGAATGGACGAAGATGAAGAGAATTAGACAGATTTGCATCGGCGGTCTGGTTACACTCGGCATGGGCTTGAGCGCGTTGGCTGTAAATGCGCAGGACAAAGATAAGAAGCCGCCGTTGAAAGGCCCCAACGCCGAGCGCGGCGTTGCATTAGCGAAGCAGCTTTGCAGCAATTGCCATATTGTGAGCCCCGATCAGACGTCTTCGGCCGGCGCCGGAATTCCTTCGTTTCGTGCCATTGCCAACAGGCCTGAGCAGACCAGCGCGCACGTTGTCAACGTCCTGATCAAACCCCACGCGCCGATGCCTAACATGCAGTTATCCCGGTTCGAGATTCTGGACATCATCGCTTATCTTGACCAATTGCGTCGATCGGATGCAGGGCCGCCTCTTCTGAAACAGCGAAAAGGCGACGGAAAGCTCAAGTTTCCCCAACCTTCGTGATCGGGGCCGTTCTGGATGGCAGCTCGTGCTGCGAGTCTGACGTTTGGCCCTTCCGTTCGGCGAGGTATGCAGGCCAACGTCAGAACCTAAAAGAACCCATGGGAGGCGGGGTCATTAACGTGATGAAATATTGAGACGTGACCGATCAACGGGAGTACATCATGCAACAAGCAAATCGTTGGCAACTGATTTTGGTTCCGGTCTGGGCTCTTTTCATGGGGCTCTTACTAGTGGGCAAAGCGAACTCCGCCACTATAGGCAAGAGCGATCAGGGGCTTGAATTCGCTAAGCAGAACTGCGCTGAATGCCACGCTATACTACCGCGCCAGAACCTATCTCCAACTGCTGCCGCAACGCCATTTCAAAAGATATCGGAAGTGCCTGGCATGACAGAAATGGCTCTTCGGGTTTTCTTCCGAACGCCGCACAAGACGATGCCAAATCTGATCATTGCCGGCGAAGATCAGGACGATGTGATCGCCTATATTCTGAGCTTGCGGCCAAAGCAGTAAAGGTGAAGTGACAGGTCTGGGCCTGGATGATCCTAAGACGCGGCGACCTCGCCATGACTTTTCAGGTCGTAATTAATCTGTTGCAGTTTCACGGCTGACGTTTCGAGATCGTCCACGTGAGGCCCTCTTCGGTCGGTGTCGCGTGGACATCCATAAACATGCGATGGCCGTCAACAACGCCGTGCCATAGCGCAATCCAGCATGCCAGGAGATCGGCGCTGTCTTGGGCTGCCATTCCGCGAACGACCCGCAGCCCGCGCTGGGTGATGGTCTGGCGCAAGCCATCGCCAGTACCTTCGAGACTCACGTCATCACCCATGCCTGCGAACATTGCCGCCAGCAATCGCGCGGCTTGATCCGGACCACCATCTGTCGTGCCGATGGCCTCGGCCAAGTGCCGGCTGTTTTGTAGACCAGTCAATCGGGCTGCTGTCTGACCAAGTTCCACTGCACGCTCCTGGCCTATGACGCCGACAAGCTCGCGAACACCATTGCGGATATACTCGACGGCATAATTGCGGGCCGCCCGGGCAAGTCGTTCTTCATTCCATTGATCATCAGGAGGTGTGGGCTGACCATCGGGGTCAAAAGCAGGCGGCATCTCGTCTGGCGCAAACTGCAGCCGCTCATCTTCGCTGAGGTCATGCGCATATTCTTTGAAGTAACCGCAGAGACCAAACTGCCCAGTCATATCTTCCGAGACGCAGACAAATCCAAGTCTGGGGTTTTTCAACGACACGCCGTTCTGAGCATACCAGCCTTTGAGAAATCCACGGCTCGCTTCCACAGGCACTCCGCACAGCGTTGGCCCGTCATACATCCACCTCGGATAGCGAAATCGCACCCAGGCCTTTTGGTCACTCTCTTCCATGTACTCGACCGGCACGCCACCCATGCTGTTCGAGAGCACATGATACCGCGCGCAGGCAACAGCATCCGGCAAACCAGCAAGGCCGAGCTTTTCAAAGCTCGAGAGGAATTTTTCCTCATGCTGGCGCCGGAAAAGACGGAACATCCATTCCCCAATGACTTCAGGTCCCTCGCGCACGGCAACCATGAGCTGCAGCCCGAGTAAATACTGATGATGAATGTCCGCCTGGGCATTGATCGCGCGAAAGTCGTCACTCATCGTTCTGATCACCTTGTGTTTCTGGGGTTGGCCTCGGTCTGGATATCTGAACCCGGGACGACTGCAAGGGCAAGATCATATCTGTGCCACAGACCTAACAGGCTATTGAAACTCTCTCGTGGATGTTTGGTTTTGAGCTTGGCTGCGAGTGGGGGTAAAGCGCCAGACGCACGACATGAGTTCGCCGCCTCTTGGTCAATAAACATTGAGCTGGTGGGAAACCCTGGGCCCAAACGCAGATCCGGCACTACTTGCTTTGGATCCAAGCATCGATCACGCCGCGGCCCAGATCGGGATAGTCGGTGATAAGTCCATCGACACCCATTGCGAGCATGGCCTGCATCGCATCCGTCTCGTTCACCGTCCAGACAATCACTTTGAGACCAAGCGCGTGTGCGTCATCGACGTCCACCCGCCGCAAGTCTCGATAGTCTGGCACCCAGATAGTGCCGCCCAGTTGCTGGATCGTGGCAGGTAATGAGTCTGCAAGGCCATCAAGGTCAATGCCGACAATCTGCGCTGGCGGAACCGCCACATCGGCCGCGTGATCGTCACGCCACCAGGTTCCCGTCGTCAGGAACCCGAGCGGGATGGCGGGTGCGCATTTCTGGATGTGAACGAGGTTGCGCCAATCAAAACTCTGAATACGGACACGGTCGCAGTACTTGTGTGCCTTTAGGTTTTTGATTAGCGCGTCTGAAATGACCTCAGGGGCAAAGCTCGCGTCAGGCCTGTTAGCAAACGTTTTGATCTCAATATTGAGCCCCACGTGTTTTGCGTCTGCAAGCTCGGGCATGAGTAATAGGTCGTCGAGTGCAGGAATGCACTCACCGGGGGTTGGGACCTGTCTATAGAAGACCTGTGCGTAGTGACTGCCTGGTCGGAGCCTTCCGACATCGTACGCGCGCAACTCACGCCGCGTGAGGTCTTTGAGCGGTGTCGCATGATCAACCCATTCTCCAGCAAGCCGCGCGATCGCCGGGTTGAGGCCAGGATCATGGTGAATGACAACGGCGCCATCTTTGGTCATGCCGACATCGATCTCGATCCAATCAACGTCGTGGCGTAGTGCTTCTCGGAATGATGCAAGCGTGTTTTCCGGCGTCAGGCCGCGGGCACCACGATGGCCATGCAGTTCGACAGTGGATTGTCGGCGTTTCGACATCAAAGCTCCAATTGCTCCGAACAGTGGTGAGGCGCTCTGAAAGATCATATCGATCTGCCAATGTCGGGCCTGGAATTCGGAGCTAAGAATTCAGCATTGAGAGTTTGGCAGATATGGTTGTCTCAGCCAAGTTCACTCGATTGACCAGCTTCCTGTGTCAGTAGATCTGGAAAATCCGCCCCGTGGTTCATCGGGACAGAGTTTCCGCAAACAGTTACTGGCCGACGCCATATCCGAAGTGATGATTTGTGTAGGCGCAACTAGACGCCACACACGGCAATATAACTTAGCAATCTGGACAACACATCGTGGCGCAGGCGGTCGGCCAGCTCTGGCCTGTGTCGCCAGCCGGACGGAGAAGGCGATGCGGCGAAGCGTGACGTGTCGTGAAAGGCAGTAGACCTGAACGCTCAGACCGGTTATACACCGCTGCTGCAATCAAGTTCACACGCGATTATGGTGTTTATTGACCATTTTTGGTGCGAATTTCATGCCGCTAGCGCCACCTTGGTAGTGGCAATCTGCCGGCCGGAAATGTAAGATACCAGGGCTGCCGCCTTAGCTCAGTAGGTTAGAGCGCTAGATTGTGGATCTAGAGGTCCCCCGTTCGAACCGGGGAGGCGGTACCAATAAACATCGGTATTATTCTCCGCAGACGATTATATGCAACTGATTCAATGGTATGCATATGGTATTTGCCTTGGCCGCCGCCGCTCATTGTCAACGTTTTGGAACAGCGGCCTTCAATGCAGCGCTGGGTAATAGGCGCAATATCGGCCTGCCTAGACACAATGTGCCCGCGCAACAGATCTAACCCATTGATTTTATTGGAAAACGACTCACGTTGACATCGTGATGCGCTACCTAAATCAGGCCGGATCTTCCAGATGAACCAGCAGGCCGGTTACCGAAGCCCCGTGGTTGTTGGCGCCAACCGATTCGCTACCTACGATAACTACGTAATGATCCCTCAAAAGCAGTCGATCTCGCCGCTCTGCCTGTAGCAAAACGCGGTCGTCCGAATTCTGCTCAACGAGAAACGGCCTATCGCTCGCCGGGTTTGCGTGATCTTGCCCTGATCCAGTCTCGGACGTTCTTCTCTGTCAGCCGCGGGAGATCGCCACCGGCCATCGTCACTTCGAGATCGCCCTTCTGCATTGCGCGCCAGATCGTTTGCCTGGATACGCCTGCCAGCTCAGCGGCTTTGGTTTGAGAGATCGCCTTATCCGGGTCGAGCATGTAGTCGGTAACATGAACAGTCGTGACCGGCAGCGAGGCCATCACCGGTAAGCCGTCGTCATCATTGAGCGGTTTGCCATCGCCAGTGAACAGCAGAGCGTAGACCTTCTTCGGATCGAAGTCTGGATCTTGACCCTTCATATAAGTGACCATTGTCAGATCTCGGAATGCTTCGGCCTGCTCATCAAAGCCCAGCACATGCACATGTGGCGTACCCTTGCCATCAGCTCGGACAATCTCTTCGCTGATCTTGAGCATCGCGCCAGCCTTGGCCAGCTTATCGGTGACATCATCCATCTGCCGAAAAGGATCTGATTTGCAGAGCGATGGCAACGCTAACCCCTGGCTGAATCCACATCGAAATGGATCGCCTAATCGGACAAGGGGTGGGGGTGCCTTCTTTATTTGTGTGTACACAGAAAGGCAGGGTGGGGTCAAACGCACGCCGGAGTCACAAAACTTTATCTGGTCGGCGTGGGGCGACCCTCAAAACTCTGTGCAGAAATCTAAATCTCAAGACGCTCTAATTCCAAACTTCAGCTTGCGGACTATTTGGTGGGCTATCAGTAAGTTTCGATCATGTCAGCCTCTTTGTGATAGCCGGCGTGTTGTAGATCAAGAGGCATTTCGGATTGCCGTTCGTCGCCGCCCTGTAAACAAACAGCAGTTAATCTCTCGTGGTTCCTTCGTTGCGCTACGCCTCACCAAGCGCGGCCAGCAGCATCATCACTTCAAAGAACCGCAAAAGAAAGGTACAGGAGGGGGGCAATCCGCATGCGTGGTGAGCAGATGAGGTCATTTTCCGCTTGTGTCATGTCGAATGCCTCGGCCGGTAAGGAAAATCGATGTCTAATCTGATCCGACAGATCGGTATATCTGAGCGGACCAATTGAGCAATCTTTCAATCATTCAGTTATTCAATTGCTAGCGAGAGAATTGTATGATCGAAAGGCCTGTTGTTGTAAGTGGATTGGTTGGCACGCCGCCTGTGTCGAGTTTGTGGTTTGTCTCCAACGCGTGAGCTCAGGCGGCAGGCGAATTGGAAGCTGATAAATCACTTTGGGCGGACTATCAATGCATTTCTGCAAGGTTACGCAGCCTGGTCTTGGCGTGCCGGATATTGTGTCGAAACTAATAGATCTTGATGCCGCGGTCGCGCCAAAAGCTTCAAACATTCGCTGTAACATCCGTTTTTCCGTCCGATCAAACAGCCTGTCTGCTGACTAGCTTAAGGCCCGATTGAGTAAGTAGCCGATCTGGTTCGCATAACGCATGCCATAGAGACGGCTCCTACTGAATATGCATCATCTACAGCCTGCAAGTAATCGTAGATCGAAGCCACGGCTCCAAAAAATTGGGAAAGCACCTTGCTTGCGTCATTGAGCTAAACGGGTAACCATGCCTAACGCGATCCAGTGACATGAAGGGCGAGAGTAGCATGGCGCAAAGTTCTGAAATTCAGAAGCAGGTTGATTCTGTCCGCCGCAGACTGTTGGCTGCTGGCCTCGTTGCATCGGCCGCTCCGCGGTATCTATTCTGTGGTGCTGCAGTTGCGAAACCGCTCCCTGCTTGCCGAACCAAATTGTCGACTAAAGGTTGGACCGCCGATATTTCATTGGTAGAAAGTAGGGCGGGCAAGAAATCAATTAAAGCAACCGCAGATATCTGGCTAACAAAAGCTCAAATCAAGAAGCCGGGGGATGCGCCCATTGATGCCTTTTTCGATGAACCAAAGAATACACCATTCAAAGTTTCACAAGTTGATACGTTGGCTCGAGAATACACTCTGGTGTTTAGTTCGGTCCAATACTACTACGATTTCAATTTGAAGGTGGGTGTATATGATAAGCAGAGTAAAAAGTTTTTCCACTATCTTGGCGGCAAAAGGTTCAATGATGATGCCCTCGCGACTAATTTTATTGTCGATGACGTTGAAGTTGTAAATGGTGCCCGCGCACGTGCCGTCAGCAATCCTCGCTTGCCGCGAGCAGTGATGCGGAAAGGTAAGTCTCTTAGGGTGGAATTGATTGACGTGGATGGATTGTTATCTGGGAAGAAAGGTAATGTGCTCATATCGTTGAGGATGCAACTTAGCGATCTCACCAAGTTGTCGCGAAGAGTAAGAGTTGCAGAAAGAAAACTCAGGAAGATGTTTCGTGGTAAAGAATGCAAGCCGGATAGCAATGGTTGCTTTCTGACGACGGCATGTTGCTCAGCAGTGGGGCTTCATGATGACTGTTGGGAATTAAGCGTTTTAAGAGCTTTCAGGGACAATATCCTGACAACTATGCATGATGGCAAGGAACAACTTCAGTGGTACCAGAAGTATGCTCCGATTATGACTGAAGAGATTGCACGATTGGAAGATGCAAAGCAAATATTTCTTCGTTCGTATCTGTTCTACATACTTCCATGCGTCATTTTCTATCACCTAGGCATGTTTGAGAGCTTGCGTTCTAGATATGTAAAAATGATCCAGTACTTGCAGAAGACATTGGCAGTAAACCGAAGCATTTTAAGCCAGGTGTCACACTAGTTTATATTTGTCAGCCAGCATGTTACTAATGTGGAAAAAATGCCCCAATCTTTTCTAATGAGTTTTCTGACCTTCATAGTGCTCTGGAGTTCCGCTGTCGTAGCACAGAATCTGAGTCACGTGCCTTACGTGAAAGGTGAGCTCATTATCGGTTACGTCTCGGAAGAAGCTCGCGAAGAAGGGATGGCGAGCTTTGGACAAAACTATCGTCTAGCTAGTGTCGGACAGGCTGGGGATGTTGAGCTCGCCCAGCCGAGTCGGGTCGGGGTCCGCAATCTCACAATCTCCTATGGTCTTGCACTTGGCGTTCAGTCGCAAATACGTAACGATTCAGCGCTAGAAGCCGATATCGTTGAAAACATAGCGATAGCTTTGAAGCGTCGCGATCCGGGAATTAAGTTCGTTCATCCGAATTGGATATTAAGCATCCCAGGCAATCCCCAATTGGGTGGTGTGGCGTTACTTTCAAATCAATTGCAGTCCCATCGGGGAGAGGGTCTTACGAATGATCCAGTGTTTTTGGGTGATCGCCATTGGCACTATATGCCGGCACCCACAGGCATGAATGCCGTTGCTGCCTGGAAGCGGAAGATACGAGGGAAACGTTCGATTGTCGTGGCAGTACTGGATACCGGAATCTATGATGCTCACCCTGATATTTCGAAGGCTGGGAATGTTGCCAAAGGCTATTCGTTTGTTTCAATCGATGGTGAGAAACGAAATGGAAATGCCAAAGACCCGTTTCCACAAGATGGTTCACACGGCACACACGTCGCCGGTACAATTGGTGCTGTTGGAACAAACAATCGGATAGGAATATCAGGTGTAAATTGGAGAGTAACGGTAGTTCCAATAAGAGTGCTAGGTCGTCAAGGCGGCTCGATTCGTGACATAGCGGATGGGATAAGGTGGGCTGCAGGGCTTAATGTTGATGGTGTGCCGCCAAACAAGCGGCCCGCACAGATATTGAATCTCAGCCTGAGTGGCTTGATGCCTTGCGTTCCGGATGTTGCCGGCTATCTGATGGATGCGATAGATGACGCGAGGAAGGCTGGCGCCGTTGTTGTGGTCGCTGCTGGAAACGACAAGCAGAATATCAAAAATGAGCTCCCTGCTGGATGCCCGGGAGTAATTTCTGTTGCAGCTCATGACCAGTATGGAAAGTTAGCATCTTACTCTAATTTTGGCGACGTCACGCTAATCGCTCCTGGTGGCAATACTCGGCAAAAGGACCGTCGTGGCAACGCGGCGGGAGTATGGAGCATCATCGCGCCTACTAGCCTTAACAAGTTGGGGATCGTAGCTTATGAAGGCACGTCAATGGCGGCGCCTCATGTTTCAGGCGCGCTTGCTCTACTCCTGTCGGTAGAGCCTGAGTTGATAGGCAAACCGAAGGTTATCACGAAACGGTTGGTTGAAAGTCTTGCCCCATTGGTGAAGGGCGCTTGTCGCAAACCTTGTGGCCCGGGCCAGCTTGATGCTGGTCGTTTGATCCGATCTGTGGATGAGGTGGCAAAGGCTGAACAACCAGTACTTGCAGCTGTTTGGCGTGCGCCAAGTGGCGAATTTATTTTTGAGATTTCAGGCGGGGAATGGTTGCATGCTCAGTTTGGCTTAGCTCGTCTCCGTGTCGAGGGGGACATCATTCGTGTGTCATACTCTCAGCAGACCGGTGTCACATGTATTTATCGGTATCGCTTTCTTTCCGAGCAAGTGCTTAACCTCGAAAGCATAAACGCAACTCAATCCAGTGACTATTGCCCTAGTGGAAAGTTTCTTCGAGAGGAAAGCAGGTAGATCAGAGTGTTCAAACACGGCATCCGACTGATGCAGTTATTCATTGGCTGCGTGCTGGCATTCTCTCTAGTTGATGAGGCGATGTCCGATAGGCCTGCGATTGCAGCTGAGCTCGACAATTCTGAGCGACCGCCACGCGATTGGAAAGGTGCGGTTTTTGTACCGAACTTCGCTTTTCCACTGGGGAAACGAAGACAATCATCGCGGCCTTGGGAAGAGTTCGATTTTAGGAAAAATCCACGTGAATACCTATTTGAGCTTCTTGAATACGTTATGGAGGGCCAGAACCATTCGACTTGGCGTGTTGGCGACAATACGAGGAGGCTATGGTACCATGCACCTTGGATGGGACCGGGTCCATATGGAAGGGACTTCATCTCGGGCCTGACACGCGGTCGAAATTCATTGGCCGGTGAGCTTGGTCAAAAACACCGCGGGTGTCGTCAGAACTGGGCTCTGGTAATTTTCGATGGAACGGCTGCGCGGACGCTCGCGCGGATTTGGGCGCCTGTTCGCCAAGAGTCAGGACCTCCAGACTTGGGTCGCTTGCCATTTGGAGATGGGTCAGTCATTGCAAAGTTTCAATTTACCGAAGCCACTGTTAATGAAGTTCCGGAGCTTCGTGATTCTCCAACTATTCTTGCCAACATTCATGTCCGAACAGATGTAGATCCAAATCAGTGCCCGGGGAGCGGGGCAAGAGAGCCTGCAACATTAAGGTTGCTGCAAGTTGATATTGCCGTCCGAGACAACCGAGCGAATAGCCACACCGGCTGGGTCTTCGGGAGTTTTGCGTACGATGGATTGACGAGTCCAAGCGCAAACGTCTTATCAAAGTTGCGACCGATTGGCCTGATGTGGGGTAATGACCCATTGCTTTCGGATGAGCAGGCCAACAAGGGATTAAGGCCGCAAGAGAGTCGGATCTTGGAGCAGACAAGATTTCGAAGTACGTTGGGCCGTGGAGGACGTATGAACGGTCCAATTGACGATCCTCAGTCCTCTTGTGTTTCCTGCCATTCCACGGCTCAGTGGCCAAATGCGGCGCCATTGTTACCTCCTAAAGGCGCGCAATGGAGCGAAGCAAGTTGTTGGTTCAGAAACCTTCCAATTGGGGTCCCGTTTGGTAGTCCACCATCAGTTTCTACTCGCTGTGGTCAGAGAAGCACTGGCTCAGCACTTGTGGCTGCCGACTATAATTTCCAAGTTGCGATAGGCGTGCGGAACTGGTTTGCGGCATCCAATCGTTCTAGGAGAAAACGCGGCGGACCGGGCCTTGATCGCATTATCGTAAATGGGATCGTTAGTAAGCCTATGCACAGAAGTGGTCGTTAACTTTGGTTCTTAGTGTCTAAGGGCTACTGCAGTCGTGTTCTTTGACTTTGAACTTTCCGACCAGCCAGCATCTGCGTAGTGCAACTTTGGACGCTGAAATGGTGTCTTCGGTATGTGAAATACCGCATTTACTGTGTGTGAGTTGCAACGGCTATCAGCTATGACCATCCCGCCAGAAATCGAAATCGTTCTTGGAGCTGTGCAAGAAATTTATTCGACGACTTAGCAAGGCTGAGCAGTGGGATGTTGAAATGGTCAATTACTCCGCGGAGAGAGCATTGATCTTGGCGATCAGTTAACGGCCGCCCTGGGAAGTGCCGGTATAGTTCTAAGCCCGGGAATTAGGGCCATATGGCTGCTAAACTCAATTCTGGAACTATGCTCCCGCAAACGTCAAACCAATCAGACTTGACAGGACCTTATCAACTTGTTGAAGTTTACTGGCGCCGAGTGTGCTACGTTGTTTGTAAGGTGGTTGGCTTTGAATGGATGAACCCATAAGTACTTCCCTAAGAGGGGCTTCATAAGAGCTTCTCCTTCTACTGGCGGCAAGGGCTGGATTGCCATGTATTAGCCAATGCGTAGGTCTGCTGATGGTTTCTGTGTCTGCTCTATTATTGTCCGTGATGTCAGCCTCGCTGATCGACAACGGGCCAATCCAGCTCGACACGGCTGAGTATGGCTGTATCAAGAGCGCGCCTGTCGCTCAGCCTGTGAATGGGAAAGAATTCTATCGCCGCAGGGCAGTCGGCAGCCCACGATCGATTGTCCTCGCTCAATCAGGCCAGGCTGCGTCACATGTTGATTCCAAGCTTAATGAGCTGGACGCTGAGAAGTCAATTAAACCGGTTGAGCCTGACAAAAACCAATCTGACGGTATGAAGTCCTCAGCAACACCTGTCGAAGGTCAGACGGATTTGATTAATGTTGTGCGGCCTCGCAAGCCAGTGCAATAGGCGAACCAAGGAATGACAGACAACGAAGCCGACGAAATTCGGTTAGATCTTGAGGCGCTTCAGGCTTATCGCGAAGCACGCCTCGAGTTCAGCAATCGCGTAGTCGAATTCAATCAGACAAGTGAAAGGGAGACAATTGCTGCGCTTCGCAGCGATGCAACTTACCAGTTAGCCGAGTTTATTTTCCTAATCGTCAGCTTCGAGATCAATACGGAAGTTGAGTTCGATGGGCTTATTGAGCGTCATAATGAATATATTACGAATCTTTTGAAGGATCGCGACAAATGCCAAAGAATGGGTTTGCGGAAAGACCGGCTCCTTAGTTCAATATTTGATGGTGAAGTACGCCCGCGAGCCCTAAAGATTTGGAGCGACGAAAACGGAGCAATTGACCAGTCAAGCATGGCTAGGTTTCTAGTGACCGTAATGTCGGATGAGACCACTCGGAAGACACTTGTAGCGTGTGGTAAAGCTGGGCTGATAGAACGTGAGTTGTCAGTTTTCAGGGTTGTTCTTGTTCGGCCCAACGGAATACTTGAAGGGATTTATGGAGATTGTTTGAGAACCGCTCGAAAGAAAATTCAATCGCATGGTTAAGTCACGAATTTGCATCCATACGCGTGACAAATATCCCTTATTTTTGACGAGGAATGTTGCGGCTTCCAAATAATTTGGAGAGCACCAAGCAGTTGGCCGTCCGATGCCCTAGATTATGCCACGAAAATCGCCGATGTTCAGGTTGTCCCGATCAGCAGCAGGCAACTGGCCGGTGACAGAAGGCTGAAACCAAACGAACGAAGCTTTGTTGTCACGTTCATCGGCTAGGCGTAAATTGGATTGGATACGAGGAAATGAACTACAAGAAGTTGGAATTGATCCAAATTCTGACTTCCACAAAAGTTCATGAGAGGAGATGGAAGACATGCATTTCACGAAGACAATCGGCATGGCTAGCTTAATTGCGGCCAGCGTTTTTTGCACAACCGCAGCCCAAGCGGACCGAATAAAGCTTTCAGGTCGTTGGTTGATGCCAAATGGTGCAGGTGTCATCGTCATTAGGAAAAACCGCTGGTTCCATCCCAAATTCGGTGCTGCCACAATTAAGCGCGGAAAGGGTTCAGCCGATTATGAAATTCACTATCACAAGCACCAAGGCACCAGGTGCGCTTACCGGATGGTTACCACAGCATTTGGTGAGTTGCTGAATCTGGAAGTTGCAGACGAAACGCAGAGCGCAGATTTTTGCCCATCTGGTCAGCTCCAACGCGTGAGCAATTGATTGTTGATCCCGTTCAGAACGTCTAACAGAGTGAAAGAAGATGATGAAATCTGCTGCAAATATTTCAGCTGCAATCGCTGTTGCCATTGGAGCCGTGACTTTTACCTACGAAGCTAGTGCACAAGGAACACTTGCCGATAAGGCATTGAGAAACTTGCTCGGTAAATGGGTTTCAGATCGAGGTGGCCGCACAATTTCATTTCGGATACGTGACAATAACGCCGTATTTGAGGATGAGATCGAGCCCGGTGTGGTTCTGACGGGTGCCTATCGGCAAGACGACAGTGGAGCGGGCTACGTATTGCGTTACTCGAAAGGATTTAAATGCAGATACAATATCAGCATTATTTCGGGCGGCGAAGGTAATAAAATTAATCTTCGCTTAGTTAGTGAGGACAGCCCCCAATTCAAAGACAAGTTCCGCTGTATCAATGGTACTTTGAATCGAACACGGCAGTGATCGTGAATGTGGGGTTGAGGCGGCGACCCCACAGCACTTACTAAAATGGAGGCTAGTATGTCGGGCCAGCTTCGAAGCTTGCTCATGAGCGGAGCTATGGCATTTGTTGGTGCTGGCTTAATTTACCCACCATGCGCCGCCGCTCAAGACCGAATTGCACCTTTGGCAGGTACCTGGGACAGGGAGGGAACGCAATTGCGGATCGTCATTCACGATGACAGCTCGGTGCACCACTATAAGCTGGGCTCTGGCGATATTAAACACGATAATGCGGACTACTTCGTCATTCGCTATCGTCAGCACCACTTTAACTGTCACTACCAGGTTAGAAAGTATTCGAATGATGAGATCGCATTTGTTGTCGCTGTTCGGCCTAGTGAGGATGATTGCGAGCTGGGCGTATTGAGGCGAGTGCCCCAGCCTGCTGATAGGCAGGACAAGCGTGCGGAGGTTGCCTCGGATAACGAGGAGAGGAAGCCGTCGCGCGAGAAAAAATATGCAGGAGAGCAAAAAGCTCCAATACCCCTCTCTAGCTTCCGTGATTGTGAAGATTGTCCTGAGATGATTGTGATCCCATCAGGTGAATTCAAAATGGGCTCACCGAAGCACGAACGTGCCCATCCAAAATTTGAACAGCCGGTGCGCACCGTAAAGGTTTCAGCGGGCTTTGCGGTTGGTCGCTATCCTATAACACTGGGTGAGTTTGATCGTTTTGCTCGCGAGACAGGGCAATCGATGGGAACGTCCTGTGTCGTTGAGGCTGGCGGTCGGCTTGAGGAGCGTGAAGGGCTGACGTTTCGTTCGCCCGGCTTTCAGCAATCTCTTGACCATCCGGTAGTCTGCGTCAGCTGGCAGGAAGCACAACGGTATGTTGCGTGGTTGTCCAAAAAAACAAAGCGATCCTACCGACTCTTGTCAGAAGCTGAGCGTGAGTATGTTTCACGGGCTAGTACCACGACTGCTTACTGGTGGGGCAACCGGGTAGATCCCAATCGAGCTCGCTACCATCAGCGATCGCAGAGACCAGAAAACCTACCTAAAGAAGCTCGAGCATTTGGAAAACCTGGATCAAGACAAGCTGCAAAGGGGACCGTTGCGGTTGATCGATACAACTCGAATCCATGGGGACTTTTTCAGGTTCACGGGAATTCAGCGGACTGGGTACAAGATTGTTGGAACGCTACTTATGATACCGGAAACTCTAGCTCTACAGCGCGACTAGTTGGCGATTGTTCGCGCCGGGTTCAGCGCGGAGGCGGCTGGAGCGATTGGGCCAAGGATATTCGCTCGGGATACCGTTGGGCTGGTGTTGCGACGCAGCGCTTCAACCGTGTTGGGTTTCGCGTCGCGGCGTCTTTGAAGAGTGGGACCGTTCAGCAAAGGACAGAACCAAAGTGATATCGTTGAAGTCAGAGCTATGAAAGGAACAAGTCGATGGCAGTAAATAGTTTTTCTAGTATTGACCGGCGTGATCTGTTTCGCCTCTTTGGTGCCGGCAGTGCAAGCCTTGCGACTGCTTCCCTTTTCGGAGTCGAATTTGCGCTGGCTTCCGGTTCCAATGCGGTCATACATATCAAGGAGCGTTTGCGCCGGAGAAGACGGCGCGGTGGCGGAGGTGAGCCCACAGGGGACGCGACTATTCAGCAATTTAAGGAGATGCGCCGCAGTAGACGCGGCTTAGGACCTGATGAACTCGATAAACTTTATGGTGTTACACTCAGGAAACCTAGAATCGATTTCCAAATCTACTTTCCTTTCAATTCTGCCGATATAACCGATAAAGCCTATTCCAAACTTCGCGATATCGGAGAAGCACTGTCTGATGTCGAGTTCGATGGCCAGGACATTCTTATTGCGGGTCATACAGATCGCAAGGGAACGGCCAGTTACAATAAGCGATTGTCGGAAATGCGTGCGGATGCAATCGCGAGTCATCTCGTAAGGAATTTCGATATTGACGCCAGTCGTTTGTTCACTGTTGGGTACGGTTACAGCAAGCTGAGCGTGCCGTCTCTACCTTACTCAAGCAAGAACCGGAGAGTAGAATTTGTCAATTTAAGTGGCTAGCAACTCTTATGTTCTGCCCGAGCGGGGGGGGGGGCTGACAGCCCCCTCGGTTTATCAAACTGCAAAGTTCCTGTAGCGGCGAGCTTTCATGGTAAATCCGAGCCGTGGTGATGGTGGCCGTACTCAACTGTGGGAAGACGCCAACACATTGTAATGCTGCAGCTAGGTATGGGAAAGGCACTGGGGTCAATCAGTATCGTGGCAAATGTGCGGACGCAGACTGTTTTGATACCGTTGCTAGAATTTGCTGAATGCTACTAGCTCCATAAGAGATTTGAGAGTTTTAGCGTTTGGTAGCTTGCCCCTTACCCGATAATAAACGTTCTCATGACCTGCTCCCAGGAAACTGGACCGCCATCTGCCAGAATTTTCTGCTTAAGATCTTTCGGGCTCATGAGGAGAGAACTGATGCGACGATCGAAGTTTACGGATGCGCAGATTGCGTTTGTTCTGCGCCAGGCGGAAAGTTCCGTAAGCGGTGCCGCGCTCCCACATTGCGTTGAACAGTCTGACCGTTGATCCTGCTATGTTATGGAGAGCGAACCTGAAGCCCTTAGTGAGGACCTTAGTGAGCTAACTAAGGTCGAACCGATGCGTCGGATTGAGTTGATCACCGGCACTGAGCGGCGGCGGAACGGGTCGCATAGTGAGAAGGCATCGATTGTTGCCGAAAGCATGGTGCCGGGTGTCGTGGTTGCAGAGGTCGCGCGGCGACACGGCTTGTCACCACAGCAACTGTATGGCTGGCGTTCAACTTTACGAGCCAATGCGCACAAGCAGGGCGATCCGACGTTTTCATCGATTGTTGATGACGATAAACCTGCGTCGGTTGCCCAGCGAGGCGACCGAACGACGGGCACCGAGGCACTCCACACTAATATTGCACCATCGATCGACCTGAGCATCGGCGATGCGCGGGTCGTCATTCGCGGTGCTGTCGATCAAGACACGCTTGGCATTGTGCTGAAGGCGTTGAAAGGGCTGACGTGATTGTTCCACAAAGCGGTGTGCGTGTGTTGGTTGCGACCAAGCCGGTGGACTTCCGCAAAGGCATCGATGGACTTGCTGCACTGGTGCAGGAGCATCTGCGCCTCGATCCCTTCACCGGCACCGTGTTCGTGTTCCGGGCCAAGCGGGCAGACCGTGTGAAGCTGCTGGTCTGGGACGGCAACGGACTGATGATGATCTACAAGCGCCTCGATGAGGGCAAGTTTCGTTGGCCTCGGATCGAGGATGGCGTCATGCGCCTGTCGCCGGCACAGCTTTCAGCTCTGCTTGAAGGGATTGATTGGGCTCGTGTCCACAGTCGTCGTGTCCCACGGCCCACAGCCGTGCAATGATGAACGCCTAATGGACAATCGGTCCTGGCGTTCGGGTCGGCAAATCAGCCAGTGTTGAGCGATGCCTAGGCCGTCAGCATTGCCGGATGATATCGAGAGCCTGCAGGCTCTCATCTTGGCCGAACGCGCCTCCCATGCCGCCGAGCGCGATCAATGGCAGATGCGGAACGTGCGTCTTGAGGCGATCGTTCGCCAGCTTCGCCGCCTGCAGTTCGGGCGCAAGTCTGAGTAGCTCGACGCCGATCAATTCAACCTTGCATTGGAAGACCTGGAAGCGGCCGCTGCCTTGATCGAGGCCGAGCAGGAGCAAGCCGACGCGACGGCCAAGGAGCGTGGGACCAACGAGCGCCGCCAGAACCGCGGCTACTTGCCGAAACATCTACCACGCGAGGAAGTCGTCATTGAACCGGAAGATAAAGACTGTCCGTGCTGTGGCGGGGCTCTGCATGTCATCGGAGAAGATGTCTCCGAGCGTCTCGACCGCATTCCGGCAAAGCTCAAAGTGATCGTCACGCGCCGGCCGAAGTACGCCTGCCGGTTATGTACGGACGGGGTGACCCAGGCGCTGGCCCCGGCACGGCTCATCACCGGCGGGCTGCCGACCGAGGCGTTCGTTGCCGATGTTCTGGTCTCGAAGTATGCCGATCATCTGCCATTATACCGTCAGAGCCAGATCCTGGCCCGCGACGGCATTGTGATCCACCGTTCGACATTGGCCCACTGGGTTGGCTTCGCGGCTTTTGAGTTAGCACCCCTGCATACCCGCCTGATGGAGATCCTCAAGGCATCACCAAAACTCTTCGCCGACGAGACACCCTGCCCGGTACTCGATCCGGGACGTGGCCGGACCAAGAAGGGATATCTCTGGGCAGTTGCCCGTGATGACCGGCCATGGCAGGGGACGGGGGGCGGCAGCGATCCACCGGCGGTCGCCTACACGTATGCACCTGGCCGCGGGGCTGAGCACGCCCAACGCATGCTTGACGGCTTCAGTGGTATCCTCCAGGTCGATGGCTATGCCGCCTACAACAAGCTTCAGCCAGCTGTGACATTGGCCTTGTGCTGGTCGCACTATTGAGTGTCGATGTTTCGAACACTCACATCGAGCGGCGGCGCTTCTATGACATCGCTAAGGGTGGCAACGCGCCGATCGCGACAGAGATATTACGCCGGATCGGCGAACTCTACGACATCGAGACTGAGATCCGCGGTCGCTCCGCACAAGAGCGCCGTGCCGTTCGACAGGCGCAAACCAAGGATCTCGTCGACGAACTCAAGAACTGGCTCGACGAGCAGCTTGTTCGTGTTCCGAAGAGTTCGACGATTGCCGAGGACATGCGCTACGGCATCAAACGATGGGACGGGCTAACCTGCTTCCTCGATGACGGCCGCATCGAGATGGATACCAATACCGTCGAGCGATCAATCAGGCCACTTGCCCTGAACCGAAAGAATGCACTCTTCGCCGGTTCCGATGAAGGCGGCGCCAACTGGGCCATCATCGCTGCGCTCATCGAAACCTGCAAACTCAACGACGTGAACCCTCATGCCTGGCTGACCGACACACTCACCAAACTCGTCAATCATTGGCCGCAAAGCCGCATCGATGAGCTGATGCCATGGAACCATGACGACACCGTCAAGGTGTGATCGCCGCACCGCTTACAAAGTTCCGGCCTGAAGTGGTCCAGGAACTGAGGCAAGCTCAATCTCTCTAACTGCTAACTAAATGATGGCCCAGTTTTACGGGGCCGAGACAGTTGCAGTTGAAAATTAGTTTGATGCCTCTGAGGTCCGCGCACTGCAGACTTGTGGCTCCCCCGCACCACGAATGTTCGGAAAACGGATAGCGTCCTAATCGTAGTACTCGGCTCTCTTGAGCGAATGCACGAATCGCATTCTTAGTTATACGCAGTATGGCGATGCGCGCCCTCAGTACTGCATGGCGAACTCCTGCCGCTTCCTTATCTTGAGTTCAAACATAGAAATTTACGAGTTAAGAGCGAATTGCATTGACGCTCTGAATTTATATGGCAGGGGCGATATGAACAAAAGAACTTGCGCGCCTTGTAGGCAACGATCGGTTGTCTGGATACGCACGACAGTAGCAGGGATTAGTGTTCTGGCTTTTAGTGCCAGTCAGATCAGTACTGCGAGTGCTCAGACTGCTCCTTGCTACGTTTTAGGCAACGTAGACAATAACACTTCACTCAGCACGCAGACTACCATCGCTGGGCTGGCCTCATTGTCAGCAGCAGAAACTTCCACCACACGTGCATTCGAGCTTTTGGGCAATCAACGCGAGAAACGCAACAAGAGCTGCCCCTTAGGATTTGCCAATGTTGACGGCTTATGTGAGCCAGCGACTCAGGTTGCTACGGCAGCTCCCGCGAACCCTAGCAATGCTCAAGCGTCGGCTTCTTCAGGGTCCGCAACGACTGGGTCATCGAGTCAGCAAAATCCGAGCGCAAGACAATCAGCTAGCGCTAATACCCCGAGTATTAGCCAGACTCAGCAAAACCGACCAGCTCCGACCAGCCAGGGGGGCTCATCAGGTTCAGCTGTTGCCCAGAACGACCAGGGAAGAACTTATCATTTAAGCCTTGAAGGATTTTATGATTTTGAGGTGAGAAATGACATTCCTAGCGAGGCAGGGGCTGTAGACCGTGATCAGAAATCTTATGGCGCTCTAGTCTCAACTGAGAGAGTGGCAGTATCGGGCAATCGAAGATCTGTACTTGGAATAATGGGGGGGGGCAGCACGACAAAGCAGAATATTGATGCTGGAGCAGGAACGTCCACCTCACGACCATCATATCAATTCGACTTGGAATCAGGTGTCGGCCCTGTGCTGCAATCGGTAAATTATGCGCTGCCATTTGAAATTTCAGGTGATATTAAGCAACGCCTGGATGCAACAACCGTTGGTTTATATGGTAGCTACTCAAAGAACAACTTTTTCTTTGATGGGCTGTTTAGCGTAGATTTTGGTCGTATTCGACGAGAGAGTGCTACTGCACCATCCGATGTCACGATCAATCTATCATCGACGAATGGAGAGAATCCCGAAGAGGCAGGGGTGCCCCTAACGATCGTCACTGCAAGCGGCCAGGTTTTTAATAGTGTCGGCGGTGGAAACTATCAGTTGGCGGATGGTAGTGGCGCCGTGGTTCCTGTGGGAACAATCCACCCCGGTGGTTGTATTTCTACGGGAGCCGGCGCTGCTGCAATCGTTGGAGCAGGCAATGCTCAACTTAGTCAAAGTCAGCAAGATCAACTGTTTAATCTCGCTGTTGATAATAATAATGTCACAATTGCTGGTGGTACTGGTACAGCAGAAAATACGACTAATTATCAAAATTACATTGTTGGATCCAATATCGGTTATCGTTACGAAAGCAGTGCAGGGTACTTTTTCGAACCGGCTCTTGGATTTCGATTTACGTTTTCTGATTTTCGAGCCGATGCAAGCACTCTTGGTCTGGAGGATGGTCACATACTACGGCTTCAGGGAGGGCTAAAGTTCGGAAGGTCAAAGCTCTTCCAAAGTGTTTCGACGCCTACGCTTTGGACTGGTTCGCTATCAGCAGTCTTATACTCTGACGTCTTGATTGATGGTTACGTCCGAAATGCAACTGGCAGTTCACCTCTTGGAATATTAGATGATGAGGGCAAGCTGCGCATGTCCCTGTCCCTGCGCAATGAGTTCGATTTTCTCAATGGCTCTGTGCTGTTTCTTGAGGCGAGCGGTCGAGCGGGGGAAGACTATTACGGTGTTAACGGAAGAGTTGGTGGGAAGATTAGATTTTAGCTTGCTGTAATTTATCTAAAGTGTTGAAATCCAGTAGACTAAATCAATTGAAAGAGCAATTCTTGATCAGATTGGATCTAAGGCTCGCACAAGCTGTGGCGAGCCCAGTTCAAAGATTTGACTGCATTATCAATTGGATATAGTGGATCCAACGAGTTCAAACGGTGCCCAACGTCCGGGGTAGGCGTCCCAAGCCTTGTCCTTTTTACCTGCAGCGATCCGCTGGAGCATCCCATCTCTCAGTGCGCTCTGAATTGTTGCCTTATCCTGACTGAGTTTGCGGAAGATTGATATCATCAGTTTCTTAGTATCAATACTATCTACGGCCCAATGAGATACGAGCAATTGTCTTGCGCCTGCGTGGAAAAACGCCCGCGCTAACCCTGACAGTCCCTCTGCGTTAGAGCTATCACCAGCTGCTGTGTCGCAAGCTGATAGGACTACTAGGTCAGCGTTTAGTGAAAGCTGTGCAATTTCTGATGCAGTCAATAAACCATCAGATTCAGCAGTTGGGTTGTCAGGAACAGTCAGGGCCAAGGAAGGTTCACCACTGCCCCATTTGCCCGCAACAAACCCATGGGTTGCTAGATAGACCGTTCTGTAACGAGATAAATCAGCCTGTTTGAAGGCCCGTTCGGTAGCACTCGCCCCAGTGAAAAGATCAGCTGGTTTGGCACCCAGGAAGCTTGCGACCTCTTTCAGTTCCCCCACAGTTTCCTTTAGAGGTTCCAGTCTCAGATAGTTTCGTAAGCCGGCAATATCTACTTTGTCCCCCTTCCAAAAATCGATAGGTCGTTTAGTGGATTGGCTTCCGAGCCGTTCTCGTCCTATTGACGCAGGAATCGCTGTGCCGCCAGAGGGATTGGGTTGTGGATCCGCAAAGCCAATCAATGGCTGTCGACTATCTTCTCGGGTGATCGGTCGAGCGCGGCCCTGTAAGGATTCCACGGACGATAAAACCGTTACAGAGTGGCTTTTAATCAGCCAATCTGCTTTAGCATATACAATTGGTTCCTTACGCGTCGGTTGGAGCTTCTTTGGTCTCTTTCTGACAAGTAAATGAATTGGTAAAGTTGTTAGTGCACCAGATCTAACAACGAGCAATTCAGATTTTTTGCGCACGGTCTGATGAACGGATCCGAGTAGTCGGTTGAAGAGCTCATGAGCAAGGCCAAGATTAAATAATTTCTTATCGTAGTCGCGGCTATCTGTCGGTTCAACATTGAGGCTAGCGCGTAGCTGTGCCACTGCTTGAACGAGCTGACTTCGGCTAATCTTCGCTCTAGTCCACTTTGGCTTTCCAACTGCCGTCAATGCCCAGACATAAATTTCGTTAGGGCCCTCCAAGAAGAGCAACAGGCCTTCTTTCGGGCCAAGTAATTCTTGTGTTTGCCGGATGGTCAGTGGATCCGTGGTCGTCAACCGAAAGAACTCCGCATGCTCGGTGCGAATTTGGCTGTTCGTGGTTCGTCGAAACTCTTCGATCTCGCTTTGTCTTTCGCGAATCTCCGTTATCAGTTTTCTTGACGAGCGAGTGTTGTTGGCAACCAGCTGGCTTAGGCGTTCGTCGAGGATCAACTGCTCGCGGTTTAAGTCGGCGAGTTGCTTAAGGTGACTTGCCAGTCCACGATCTTTGGCTGAAAATCGCTGTGACATTTGTGTGACTGCGGCAGCTGTGTCCGAGCGAGCAGCACGTTGTGTGTACTCAAAAGCTTCCTCGAGAAGCTGCTGCCTAGCACGACCTTTTGTTTTGGATAGAGACCACCAAAGCGCACGTACATGACGATGAAGCCGAAAGCGTCCAGCAGGGTCTAGCTGATTACGGGTTAGAGTTGCGGCGCTGGCTTGCCGACTAAGTTTAAGCGATTCTTGAAAGTTGGCTTGAAGCCATGCAATTTCCGACATGTTGGAGAGTGTTCGAGCAATTGTCGGATGTGAGCCTGGAAGGATACCTTGCCGGACAGATAACGCTCGTGAGCAAGCTTTCTTTGCTCGTTTCAACTTCCCTCGTGCCGTCAGATTTACGCAGTAATCATCCAAGGTCGCTGCTAACGTCATAAGATGTATGTTCTTGGCCGAATCTTGAATGCGAAGTGCGCTCTCAAAGAGCTTTGTTGCAGCTTCTAATTCACCTCGAACATGAGCGAGGACGGCAAGTCTGCTCGATACGCTGGCAATACGTATGTCGTCTTTGCGGAGTTTTTCTTTATATATTCCGAGAGCTTTCTTGAGGGCTTCAGCTGCCTCTTGGTAATCACCTTCTGCTTCGTATGTGCTGGCTAGGTTCTGATAACTCTGGCCAATGCTGGGATCTTTGGCGCCAAGATGTTGCGTTCGCATCTTGATTGAGTTCTCGTATAGTTTTCTGACGTGCTTTGCAGGGCGGCGCAGATAGCGATAAGCGTCAGCCAGATTGTGAAGACTCTCCGCTATATCTGAAAGCTCGCCAGGGCGAGTCTTTTCTCGCAGTGTCAACGCTTCTTCGTGGAGCCGCGCAGCCTCTTTGTAACGACGCATCCAAAATCTATTGGAACCCAGATTGTTTAGGGCTAAATGCCGTCTGGGATCGCCTTCTCTAGTCAACTTACGCAGTAATTTTTCCGACTCTTCCAAGAGAGGCTCGGCCTCTGCAGGTCTGGCCAGAAGCTGTAGCACAAGGCCCCGTGACTGCAGTATTTCCGCGTGACATTCGCTGCCTTTGCCAAACTTCTTCAGTGAGCGAGATAATAGATCGGCTGTTAGTGTTTCCAGCCCTTGGTATGTCTGTGACGATACCTTTCGAGTGATCTCGGCCTGCTCCTGAACGAAGCAAATTGCTGCAATTGATTTGCTTGTGATGAAGACTTGTGCAAATACAGCGAGGCAGATTAGAAATCTTGGCTTTGCCACTGTTGCCTCCCACAAATGACTAGCGAATAATCTGCAGTAACGTTCGCTTCTTTTTTTCTCGATCTGCTGTCGAGCTTGGAGGAAGGTCAGTGCCATTTTCGCTGTCAACTATCACTTCGCTTCCATTCGGCGACTGCTCTTGAAGTTCGATACTGCAATCACTGTCTGCACGGCAGGCTTTAACCCAGCCCCGTCTTATGGCAGCGAGGCGGCGATACTTGTCAGGATGGGTAGTAGTCGCGAAGTTACCCGGAATGATGCCCATAACGGCTGTCGCGTCTTTCATTCTTGCCCCTAAACGCTGTAAGAGAAAGCCTGAAAAGTAGTCCGCTTCGAGTTCCAGCTTGGGACGACTGCCGGAGCTGCGGATCGTATGGCCATTCAGATGATGTCCAACTTCATGAGCGAGGATGCTCATAGCCGCCCAACGGCTTCTTGATGCGGCTGCAATTCTGCGAATAAACTCCCGATTATAGAGTATCAGTCGTTTTTCGCCGAGAATGACTGCTGCAGCGTTTGGGACGGGGGCCGTTCGGACCTCAAAGTTTTGAGCCAGCCCAGACGCCGCCACGATCTGCTGAATGAGTCGATCTGCTTCGATGTCCGCCTTGTTTGTTAGGATTGAAGATGGCAGACTTTCGCCGAAGTAGCTGCAGGCCGTGCTGATGTTAACATGCTCCTGTGCTGAGGCTGCGGTAACGGTTAGTAGCAGCAATGCGATCGAGGCTGCCAATTTGTTGCACATATTAGTGTGAGAGAATTTTGGCATGATGCTTCCTTGCGATCCGCTGTTTACTGTGGTCTCCGTGTTAATAGACCGTTTGGGCATAGATCCGAGGGTTGCGTATTATCTAGCGCGATTAGTCGGAGTTGCGTGCCATCGTTCAAGAGGCTGTATGTGTACTTGCAACGGACGCCAGTTGCTTGCGGATAAACTACGGTTAGTACACCAGAAGGTTTGTTAAAACTCGTCCTTGCAATGCCATATGACGGGTGAACCCACTCACGCTCATTGATGATTATATCGCCTAATAGGCTTGGCAACATCCATCTTCCAGAAATCGATTTCGTTGTAACTTTTGCTTGGGCTAACTCGATCGGCTTTGGTGAGGAGGCCACAATATCTGTACCCAATTTAGGCTGTGTCTCGGGAGACGATACAATATTCGTGTTTTCTGCAGATGCTCGGATTAGGAGGCGCGCGGCATCTAATTGACCACTTCCGCATGGACGGGCGCACGCATCATGGGCTATGGGGCGTAAAGCCAGTTTCAATAGGCGTTTAACTCTGGCTGGTTGTCGTCTCAGTTCAGGTTTGGCAGATAGAAGCATTGCAATTGCGGCCGTGACGTGTGGCGCCGCCATTGACGTGCCTTGATAGGCTGCGATGCCCTGGGGAGCTTTACTACTCTGACGGACACTGCTCCAAACGCCACCGCTGTAGTCATCATCGATAATCATGCCGCCCGGTGCCAACACATCGATATCGCCATGATTCGAATAAGGTGTCAGATGTCCACGTCGATTGTGAGCTGCCACGGTTATGGTGCCTTGGCACCCGGCGGGACTGTATTTGGCGACATCGTCTCCGCTATTGCCAGCAGCAGCAACGATTATGGAGCCAGCTTTTATTGCATCAGTTATTGCGTCTAGCTGATAACCATTTTTCTCTTGTGAGCAATGGATTCGGCCACCGAGACTGAGATTAATCACGTGAGCCGGATGCGGATTGCGAGGAACGCCTTCAACTAACAAGCCAGCCGCCCAACGAATGGCATCTGCGATATCCATTGTAGAGGCACTTCCGTCAGCTGCTATCGCGCGAATGACAACGATTGAGACCTTCCAGTTGATCGCAGCGATGCCGACCCGATTGTTGGTGCCAGCTGCGCCAATAAGTGCAGCGACGTGTGTGCCGTGAGATCCTGCGTGCGCATCCTCAAACTTTGGATTTCTTTGTTCTCCGCGTCGGCCAACGAAACTGTAACCACCCACTACATTCCCTGAGGTTGCAATATCTTTGTGCTTCGAGTTGATGCCTGTGTCGATAACCGCTACAAAAACTTCGCGACTCCCCTTCGAAATACTCCAGGCGGCTTCAGCATTCATTCCCATTGGTGGAGGGGAATAATTCCAGTGAAGTTCTCTTCTAAACGCCGGGTCATTTGCACTCTGGTGTTCTGACCGCTCTTGCTTGGAATTCAAGTGCTTGCGCTTGAGCTGTATACCTGGAGATATAGACTTGGGAGCCGGTAGGCTAAGGATCCAATTGGGATGCGCGTACTTGATCCGTTTGTCAGATGCCATTATTCGACGCGCTGTTTCTAAGAGAATTTCTTTTTCAAGTTCTGGATTCCGGCTAGCCTGCGCTTGAAGGGCAGAGGGGAGATCTAACTGCAGCCTTATCGCTTTTGAGCCCATGTCGAAGACTTTGCTGGCCCGTGCGATCTGGTTGGACGCCAAATTGAAAGTTTTATGAGTTGATCGAAACTCCCTAGCTGCAGCGTCGCGCTGATCTCTGGAGTGGTAACCGATAATTAGTTCGCCGGGCGAAAACGATTGGCCGCTCGCATTAGATTGTGCAGACGCCTTTTCAGTGATTAGGAAAAAGCAAATCAAAAGAGTGATGCAAAACCTGAAGCTCCGACTAATAGAATAGCTTGGAGGCCTACCTAGTGACGCTGAGCAATGGCCATAGTTGGAGCGGATGGGCGCATGAAGCGGGACGAGTCTCAATTGATACAACACTGATAGTAGGTCTTTCACATATACACCGTCTGGGAATACTCTGCTCTGAATTAATGCCATTATGCCAGCATTGTGACTGCACTTCCAGTTAACAGATGCCAAGAATTTTGCTTCGCGCCAAATGATTTGGAGATGCTTGAGTTGCTGCGGTTCCGATTTGATGTGACTTAGCTTTGTCTGACGTCAGCCCCCCTGGAACCTTCTGAGATCATTTTTTAACTGAGTGTTTCTAGGCTCATCCTCACCACTGAGGAGTGCCACATGGGACGTAGAACTGAAGCTTCTGACCGCACCGTCAAAGACATCCGGCGTCAAACTCGGAAGCGATATTCATCCGAGGAGAAGATCAGGATCGTCCTTGCAGGACTGCGCGGCGAAGACAGCATTGCCGAGCTGTGCCGTCAGGAAGGTATCGCACAGGGCATGTACTACAGCTGGTCAAAGGAGTTCTTGGAGGCTGGCAAAAAGCGGCTAGCCGGTGATACCGCACGGGCAGCGACCTCTGATGAAGTGAAGGATCTACGACGCGAAGCGCTACACCTCAAGGAGGTTGTCGCGGAGCAGGCCCTGGAACTTCGGCTGCTCAAAAAAAGCATGATCGGAAGTGGGGGCAACGACACATGAGGTATCCCGCGACGGAGAAGCTGGAGATTATTCGCCTTGTCGAGCAATCACATCTGCCAGCAAAACGCACATTGGATACGCTCGGCATCCCACGTACGACTTTCTATCGTTGGTATGACCGGTATCTCACCGGTGGACTTGATGCATTAGAAGATCGAAAGCCGATGCCTGGCCACGTCTGGAACCGCATCCCGGACGATGTCCGAGAGCAAATTGTCGACTTCGCACTCGAAGAGCCAGAACTGACGCCGCGCGAGCTGGCGGTGAAGTTCACAGATACTCGGAGCTACTTCGTATCCGAGTCTTCCGTCTATCGAATACTCAAAGCGCTCGACCTCATCACAAGTCCCGCGTTCGCCGTCGTCAAGGCTGCTGATGAGTTCCACGACAAAACAACGGCGATCAATCAGCTTTGGCAGACAGACTTCACCTACCTCAAAGTCATCGGCTGGGGATGGTTCTATCTCTCGACCGTCCTTGATGATTACTCGCGTTACATCATCGCTTGGAAGTTATGCACTACCATGAAAGCCAGTGACGTCACTGACACGCTTGAACTTGCATTGGAGGCGTCAGGTTGTGACAAAGTCAACGTCAGACATCGACCGCGACTTCTGTCGGACAATGGTTCATCGTACATCTCTGGTGATCTGGCAGAATGGCTCGACGATCAATCGATGGATCATGTTCGTGGTGCGCCATACCATCCTCAGACGCAGGGAAAAATCGAGCGATGGCATCAAACTTTGAAAAACCGCGTGCTGTTGGAGAACTACTTTCTGCCCGGGGATCTAAAGGCAAGCATCGAAGCATTCGTGACCCACTACAATCACGAGCGCTACCACGAAAGCCTCAACAACGTGACGCCCGCAGACGTCTACTTCGGTCGTAACAAGATCATCTTGCTGGAGAGAGAAAGGATCAAACGAAAGACATTCGAAACACGGCGCTTGCAACATCGCAACGCCGTAGCATAACTTTGAAAACGATGAGCCAATCACTCGCTTAGATCAAACGCTCAACTGTTCCAGATTATGTGACGACGGACAGTGCACTTGGCAACAATGTTTCACCATATCGATCGGCCGAGCAAACCAAACGTCTTTGCATGACTTCATGTGCTCGATAAATCGGCGAGGTTCTGCTGTCCGACCAGGGAGACCGCTTATGCGGCAATGACGTCCGACCGACATCATTCTGGAGAAGACCTGATGTCTCTCCTCGATGAGGATATCAAATGTGTCTTTGAGATAATCTCGGGGGCGACTACCGCATATCATTTTTCCTTGAGTGGCTATTTCCTCGGCACAAGAATTGCTGCAGCAGCCTCTGCATAGACCTTCGCGCCCAACACGATGTCAGCGTCAGATGTGTTTTCCGTCCAGTGGTGTGAGATCCCACCGATGCTCGGTACAAACATCATACCGGTGGGCAAATACCTGGCAATAATCTGGGCGTCGTGACCAGCGCCGCTTGGCATGTGGATGTATTTGTCTGCGGCGTGCTTCCTGGCAGCACTCTCAAGTGCAGATTGGATGCTGTGATCCATGATGGCGGGAATACTTTTCGAGATGGTCACGAGGCTAGCTGAACAAGGGCCGTCCTGATCGGCTTGCTCAACAGCTTCTGTAAGTACTGTCTCCAACTCCGCGAGTTTACCTGGGTTGTCATCGCGAAACTGAAAAAGAACCTCAGCCCGACCTGGGATGATACTCGGAGCGCCGGGATCGAGCGATATACACCCCGTTGTCCATACGGTGTGCTCGCCTGCATGCTTGGCAAAGGTCTCTTGGAGTGTGTGAAGAAAGTTTACTGCTGCAGCGCCAGCGTCACGACGGATCGCCATTCGAGTCGTACCCGCGTGGTTTTGCGTTCCTTCGAATATGACTTTGAACTGGGATATGGAAACGATGCTGGTAACAATCCCGATTGAAAGATCGCGGCTTTCCAGCCGATCACCTTGTTCGATGTGTGCCTCAAGAAACCCGACATACCGATCTCTCTCCATCATTGCCCGCTCACGGCCCGCCAAACCAGCATCGGCCAGAGCCTGCCGTAGTGGTGTGCCCCGGGTGCGATCGAACGCAGCGTCGATCGATGCCTCTTCCAACTCACCAACGAATGAGTAACTACCGAAAAAGTTTCCGAAGTGCCCTTCTTCATCGGCAAACGCAATGACGTCGATACCAACATCGGCATAGCCAGGTGTCTCCGCGATCACACGTGCAGCCTCAAGTGCGAAAACAACACCGAGTGCGCCGTCGAGCCAGCCAGCCTCGTTTTGGCTCTCGATATGTGAGCCAGCCAGGAGCTTACGTCCTGGCGCCGGCGAGTATCCAATGACGTTTGCAATGCCATCTATCTCGGCTCGGTGTCCGATCGAGCGCAGCTCATCGGTGAGCCAATTGCGTGTAATCATATCGTCATCGGAAAGAGTGGGGCGATGCACGCCCGTCTTGAAGGATCCGATTTTCCTAAGGTGATAGAGATCTCTCAGTACGCGATCGGCGTTGATATCAAGGGCCATTGTCTCACTCCTTGCGATCTGCTTTCAGGCGGTTGTGGGTCTGGGCTTCATCGAGCATTCGACTTGAATTTTTGCATGGAGCCCAAATGTTGCGATGCACAAAATTGGTTCAATAAAATTCGCAAATGCACAAACTTGAAACAAGACACGATGCTCAAATTCGATAGCCTTCTTTCGCAAGGGAGTATTTTCAAGATGTTGTGGCTCTGCCTCACACAATCGGCGAAGAGCTCCTGACCTCTCACTTGCAAAGGAAGTATTGTGCGATGCGAAGGAAATGGTTTCGAAGTCTCGCCGCTGGAGCCGTCACCGGGTTGGCGATTGCTTCGCTAGTAGCGACTGCGCCGGCTCAGGCGCAAGGCACACTCAGGGTCGGAATGACCGCCAACGACATCCCATTAGCTTGGGGCCAGCCCGACAACGGATTTGAAGGTTTTCGTTTTGTCGGGCTCCAAATATATGACGCATTAATCAACTTTGATCTCACGGCAACAGACAAGCCATCCACACTCATACCTGGGCTTGCAGAAAGTTGGTCCGTTGATGAGTCGAAGACCAAATGGACGTTCAAGCTGCGTCAGGGCGTGAAATTCCATGATGGCTCTGAGTTTGATGCCGACGCTGTCGTTTTCAACATGGAGAAGCTCTTTAATGAGAAGTCTCCGCAGTACAGCGCTCGTCAGGCATCGCTCGTAAACTTCAGAATGCCAGGCTTCAAGGCTGTCAAGAAAATCGATAAGTACACGGTTGAGTTTGAAACCAAAACGCCAGACAGCTTCTTTCCGTTTCAGATCTGCTATTTCTTGATGGCATCGCCCGCGGAATGGGCGAAGACAAAGGACTGGAAGACATTCAAACCGTCAGGTACAGGCCCCTTTAAGTTTGACAAGTCAACGGCGCGCGAGCGCCTTGAACTCGTCCCATTCAAGGAGCACTGGGATCCCAAACGCGTGCCGAAGCTCGACCGCGTTGTTCTGGTTCCGCTACCTGACCCAAGCGCACGCACGGCAGCTCTACTTTCCGGCCAGGTCGACTGGATTGAAGCGCCTGCGCCTGATGCTATTCCGCGCATCAAGAAGCAGGGCATGCAAATCGTGTCAGGCGTCTACCCGCATGTATGGCCTTGGCATTTCTCCCGTGTCGAAGGTTCGCCTTGGAATGATGTCCGAATACGCAAAGCGGCCAACCTGGCGATCGACCGTAAAGGCATCGTACAGTTGCTCGGAGGTTATGGTGTTGAAGCAACCGGACACGTTGTAAAGGGAGATGTCTGGTACGGTTCTCCAAGCTTCGAGATCAAGCAGGACGTGGCAGCTGCGAAGGCTCTCATGAAGGAAGCAGGCTTCAGCAAAGAGAAGCCAGTAACCGTCAAAATGGCGATCTCTGCTTCCGGTTCCGGCCAGATGCTGCCGTTACAAATGAATGAATATATCCAACAGAACCTTGCCGAGGTCGGAATCAAAGTCGAGTTTGATGTCGTGGAATGGCAGGCGCTGCTTGATATCTGGCGGGCGGGTGCAAAATCGGCCCAGGCAAAGGGTGCGCATGGTGTCAACGTATCTTACACTACGCAAGACCCTTACAGCGCGTTTACCCGCTTCCTGCGCTCAGACCTGCATGCACCGAACGGCGTCAATTTCGGGTTCTATTCCGACCCGGAAATGGACAAACTTCTGAAGGCGACTCAGCTTGAGTTCGACCCATCCAAGCGTGATGCACTGCTTGCCAAGGTGCACACAAAGGAAGTTGACGAGGCGCTGTTCCTTTGGGTGGTTCACGACGTTGCGCCGCGTGGCCTAAGCCCGAAGGTCAAAGGCTTCAAGCCTGCCCGGAACTGGTTCCAAAGCTTGTCCACGGTCTACATAGAATAGCCGTCAAGGTCTCAATCTGAACTTCAACTTTCGACAATTGGAGTGGCGCCGAGCGTGCCTCTCCTACTTCATCGCATCTTCTGGAGCATTCAACGTTGTTAGAATACCTTCTTCGCCGATTGCTCTATTTCATCCCGATTTCACTCGGTGTGACGGTCCTGGTTTTCGGTCTCGTGCATATCGCACCGGGTGATCCGCTGAACGCCGTTGTCGGTGCAGATGCGCCGGCCGAAGTCGTTGAGAAGCTTAAGAAGGACTATGGCTTCGACAAGCCGCTTCCCGTTCAATATGCGATTTGGCTTGGTCGAGCATTAACCGGTGATCTCGGTCTATCAGTTGTCAATAATCAGCCGGTGGTGGATGCGCTTGCCATCGCGGTGCCGAATACCTTAATGCTGGCGTTAACGGCAACACTGATTGGCTTCGTTCTGGGCGCCGTGCTCGGCGGTCTCGCCGGATACTTCCAAGGCACATGGATTGACAAGTTCGCGACCGGTTTCGGCGTTTCAGGTGTCTCTGTTCCTCACTACTGGCTCGGCATTGTTCTCGTCATCGTCTTCGCGGTGGAGTTGAACGTACTGCCAGCGACAGGTATTGGTCCTGGCGGTTCGGATGGCTGGACGTTCGACTGGGCCCACATCCGCCACATCATTTTGCCGGCCATCACGCTGTCCGTTATCCCTTGCGGGATTATCACGCGCACGGTTCGCGCTGCCGTTGCGGAGGTACTCAGTCAGGAGTTCGTCGAGGCACTGAACGCCAAGGGCCTGACTCATCGACGGATCATGCTTCACGTCATCAAGAACGCAGCACCGACAGTGCTCGCCGTCATGGGGCTCCAACTTGGTTATCTGCTTGGGGGCTCGATCCTGGTCGAGACAGTCTTCAACTGGCCGGGAACCGGGTTTCTTTTGAACGATGCAATCTTCCGCCGCGACATTCCGATGTTGCAGGGCACGATCCTGGTGCTCGCCATGTTCTTCGTCGTTCTAAACCTCATTGTCGACATTCTGCAGACGCTCGTCGACCCGCGCATGAGACGGAGCTGATTTGATGACCTTTTCCCAGCCGAACTCAATCGACGAGCAGGCTACCAGTGTCGATACCGCCCAGGTCGCTCTAAAGTCTAGAAGCTACTGGGCGACAGTCTTGGAGCGCTTGCGGCAAGATCCCGTAACCATCTCGTTTGGTGTGATACTCGCGCTCATTGTTCTGTCAGCCATATTTGCACCTTTGCTTGCGCCTCATGATCCCGCAGCGGCCAGCATGATCCGCCGGCTCAAGGCTATCGGCACACCAGGACACATTCTTGGAACTGATGAAACAGGCCGCGACATGCTGAGCCGATTGCTGTACGGCGGTCGGCTGTCATTGTTCATGGGTGTTGCCCCGGTCGTGAATGCGCTCATTATCGGCGGTGTCCTCGGTATCCTCGCCGGCTTTGCCGGTGGTTGGATCGGCATGCTCATCATGCGCGTCATGGACGTCTTCTATGCGTTCCCTTCGGTTTTGCTCGCAATCGCTATCTCAGGTGCTCTGGGCGCTGGCATTGAGAATGCAGTCTTGTCGCTGACGATTGTCTTCATCCCGCCCATTGCCAGAATATCCGAGAGTGTCACCACTCAGGTCCGGTCATTGGACTATGTCGAAGCGGCGCGTGCCTCGGGAGCGCGGACATTTACGATTATCCGCGCGCACGTTCTGCCGAACGTCCTCGGACCGATCTTTATCTACTCGACCAGCCTGATCAGCGTTTCAATCATTCTGGCCTCCGGGCTGTCATTCCTCGGGCTCGGCGTGCGCCCCCCCGAAGCAGAATGGGGCCTGATGCTGAACACGCTTCGCCAAGCCATTTATGTCAATCCCTATCTCGCTGCCCTGCCTGGCGTAATGATCTTCATTACGTCTCTCAGCTTCAATCTACTGAGTGACGGCTTGCGCAGCGCCATGGACATTCGCCTATGACGGAGACAGCAAACGTGGCCGCAGCCGAGCCAACAGATCCAGTGACTGCGGGAATGCAGCCTCCTATCCTGGTGATCAATGATCTCGTCAAACACTTTACCGTCAAGGGTGGCCTGTTTCATCGTCAGACTGGCAAAGTCCTTGCGGTTGATGGGGTGAGCTTCGAACTCGCCCGGGGCGAGACCTTGGGTATCGTTGGAGAATCAGGCTGCGGAAAATCAACCACAGCTCGAGTGCTTATGCGGCTGATGGCACCCGACAGCGGCGAGGTCATGCTCAATGGGCAGCAGGTTGGCTCGCCGAACGGAATCTCCGTGCGCGACATGCGCCACCTTATGCAGATGGTTTTTCAGGATTCCTACGCCTCGCTCAATCCGCGCATGACAATTGAAGAAACGATAGCATTTGGGCCCCGCGCCCAAGGCGTTCCTTTGTCCGAAGCGCGAGAGAGGGCACGTTACATTCTTGGCCGTGTCGGACTTGATCCCAACCTGTTCATTCGCCGTTACCCGCACGAACTATCCGGTGGCCAGCGCCAGCGTGTTAACATTGCGCGGGCACTCGCCCTTGCGCCTGAAATAGTGATCCTTGATGAAGCCGTTTCAGCGTTGGACAAGTCTGTCGAGGCCCAGGTTCTCAACCTCCTGATGGATCTCAAGGAGCAGCTGAACCTCACCTATATCTTTATCAGTCACGACTTGAACGTGGTGCACTACGTCAGTGACCGCGTGTTGGTCATGTATCTCGGCAAGGTCGTTGAGATCGGCACGGTCGACGAGATTTACTCGGAAACGGCGCATCCCTATACACGCGCCCTGCTCTCCGCAATGCCGTCCATGGATCCCGGGAATCGAGCGACAGAACCACCTATTTCCGGTGATCCGCCCAACCCGATTGACCCGCCGAAAGGATGTCGCTTCCATACTCGTTGCGCTTTTGCTGAAGATCTGTGCTCCAAAATTGAACCGAGCCTGCATGTGGTATCCGACAAGCCGAACCACTTTTCGGCGTGTCACATGAATATCCCGAAGTCCGGCCATTCAGCCGCCCTAAGTGGAGATGCACGATGAACACGGATCCATCTATCTCGGGAAGCAAGCATTTGGTTGAAGTGAACGACCTGAAGGTAACATTTGCTTCGCGTGACTCTAAAATCAATGCAGTCAATGGCGTTTCGTTCAATCTCGATCCTGGAGAGGTGCTCTGTATCTTAGGCGAGTCAGGATCAGGCAAGTCCGTTACCATGCGCGCGCTGATGCGCTTGCTTCCAAAAAACACAGCCCGCATATCCGGTCAGATCACGATCGGAGGACGCAACGTCGTCGCCATGAGTGACAAAGAAATCTCCGACCTTCGCGGTCCGGTCGTATCGATGATCTTTCAGGAGCCCATGACGGCTTTTGATCCTGTATTCACGATCGGGCAGCAAATCGCAGAGACGATCATACGTCACGAAGGCATTTCGCAAGCAGACGCGATGGCCCGCGCGTTGGAACTACTGGACCTCGTCCAGATTCCTTCGGCAAGAAGCCGACTTAATAACTATCCATTTGAGATGTCAGGCGGCATGCGCCAGCGGGCTATGATCGCACTAGCTCTGTCCTGTCGGCCGTCTTTGCTTTTGGCCGATGAACCAACTACGGCTCTCGACGCGACGGTACAAATCCAGATCTTGTTGCTGCTCAGAAAGCTGCGCGACGAACTGGGAATGGCGATCATGTTCGTCACCCATGACATTGGCGTTGCAGTAGAGGTCGCCGACAAACTGGCCGTCATGTATGCAGGCCGCTTCGTTGAGACCGGATCGGTCGCAAAAGTCTTCTCCAAACCAGCTCATCACTATACTCATGGCTTGATGGCATCCACCGTTAAGCGAGCAAACAAGGGGCAGCGCCTGCTGGCAATCGACGGCTCTCCGCCTGATCTGGCAGCTTTGCCTTCGGGTTGCGCGTTCGCGCCACGCTGCAGAAGTGCAGATTCGACCTGTGGCTCGACCCCGCCACCCGCTGAGACGATTGCAGAGGGACATATGGCTGCCTGCTATCATCCTGTTTAAACGGAGGGGTGGTTACCAGAGCCGGTTGACAATAGGCTGGCCTATGCCCGCCCTCTCGCTCATTCACTTTCGGCAGATTATAGCTTTGGACGATCGAACATGACCAATGACACTAGCGAAGGCCAGCACGAAAAGTATATACGCTCCACACTTGAAAGCGTTCAAAGGCACGAGCCCAGACTCAAAGCCGTCGTCCGAATGTTGGATGACACGGCCATTGTGGCAGCACGGCATTGCGATGCTCTGGAGGGTGCGGGTGCTTCAGCCGGTCCGCTTCACGGCCTGCCGATCGTGGTTAAAGACATCATTGATTTCGGCGGTGTGCCGACTCAATCCGGTTCACTGACGCGTTCAGACGAAGCGCCAGCTCATGTAGACGCACCGGTTGTTGCAGCTCTTCGAGGAGCCGGTGCTATACCCGTTGCCAAGACACATACGGTGGAGTTTGCCATTGGTGGGTGGGGCACCAACGAAACCGTTGGCACACCGGTCAATCCTTGGGATCTCGAAACCCATCGTGTACCGGGTGGCTCTTCCAGTGGTACGGGTGTGCTTGTCGGTGGCGGATTGGTACCGGCCGGTCTTGGTACCGATACCGGAGGGTCTGTCCGCATTCCAGCCGCGTTTTGCGGATGTGTTGGCCACAAGTCATCCATCGGGCTGGTCAGTCGGGCCGGTGTGACACCCCTTTCCGATACGCTTGACACGATCGGACCGCTCGCAGATTCGGTAGAGCTGGCAGCCCGCATGCTGGCCGTGATGCAAGGGCCAGATGAGGCTGACCCGACAACGCTAAGCGTGAGCGCTAAGTGTCCTTTGCGCGACTTGTACAAAGGCATGCAAGGATTGCGACTTGCGCGGATCAAGCCAGAGCATATGCCACATCTGACGGCCGACGTCGCAGAGGCGTTCGATCAGGCTTTGATCCAACTCCGTGAAGCGGGTGCGACCATTACAGATGTCGAGCTGCCGTTAGCACTCGACGATTATCAGCATTTGGGCGGCATCATCTCGGCTTCGGAGGCCTATGCGACCTACGCCGACTTGGTTGATAGTCCGGAATCGAAACTGGCTGCACCCAACCGAATGCGCATGTCGCGAGGCAAGACGGTGTCAGCTGCCGAACTGATACGTATTCAACGAGACCGCAGGCAAGCCATCGCAGACTTTGAAACCGTGATCGACCGTGCCGACGCCGTCATCTTGCCGACAGCCGCGTTCACAGCGATTTCGGTTTCAGACGTCGACGAAGCCGACATGCGGATGTCCAGCCACACGCGCTTCGGGAACTACTTGGAGTTGGCAGCTCTCGCGGTGCCAATGAGCCTCACGAATGCCGGCTTACCCACCTCACTCCAGATCGTCACGCGTCGCTTTGATGACCCGCTGGCGCTACGCATCGGTGCCGCATTCGAAGCGGTCCGCGGCCCATTTCCGAAACCGCGATTGAGCTAATCAGGCCGATAGAACACTGTACAATTGTAACCGATGAGTATGAGTTCGGTGCCCGAATGGAGTGCGGCCGTGCGCCGAAGACGTGCGAGGCCTTCAAGAAGCACCTACGATTCGTCAGCAAGATCATTCAAGTGCTCTGGAGCGGTGAGGGCGTATGTAGGCCCCTCGGTGATCTCAACTTCGGTGTCACTTTTGGGAACAGCGCATGCTAGACTGTGCCTGGACAGATTATCCTCTTTCAGGGTGGCGTCACGGAACGATCCTTCCTCAACCGTTGCAAGTAAGGATCGCACCTGGTTTCAGTTAACGGCAATCGTATTCCACTTCATGCATATTTGTATATCAATCATAGGAATTTGGGCAATAGGTTAATCCTCGGTTCATGGGTATATCGCCCTCTGAAGAGGAGAAGCGAACCATGCAATCAATAAGTCTAGACAATCTCACCACTAAGTTCTGGGACACTACTGCTGCGCGCTGCGCTGATGCTTGACGCCAGGCAAAAGCACCGAGAGCTAAGAAATGAGATCTATCAGTTTCAGCGAATGGGTGTTCCTCACGATCATCCTGATCTACTCATTCGTGCCAACCTTTGGCGGATTTTTCCGCGTAGCCGAGCTTTTAGGCGGGGTTACAATCATTCCAGCAAACTCACGTGCGCTCGCGCAGCCTTTGCCGATTGTTCTGCACATCCTGAGCAGCTTCTTGTTCTGTCTGTTGGGTGCATTGCAGTTCCTGCCGGGCATAAGGCGTTATCATCCAAGCCCACATCGCATGACCGGCCGCGTGGTAGCAGCTTCAGGCTGCACGAGCGCACTGACCGGGCTCTGGATGACACATTTCTTTGTATTCCTCTCGGAACTTCAGAGTCCTTTGCTTTATAGAGTGAGGATCGTTCTGAGCATTACGATGTTGGGCTTGATTGTCTGGTCCATGATGGCCATTCGGGCACGGGATATGCGTGCGCACGGTGCCTCAATGCTCCGGGCTTACGCCATCGGTCAAGGTGCTTCCACGCAGGCGTTACTGGGCCTTGGCTGGATGGCTGTCATCGGCACTGAGCCCCTAGCCTCGACGCGAGACGGCCTAATGATCGCGGCATGGGGCCTTAATCTCACTGTTGCAGAACTCATGATATCCAGGCTTTTCGCGCCGCGCAGGCTTACCGCTTGATGACAGCTTTCGCTTGATGCATCGCCAAGGCCATGAACAATTATTGGGTCAACCAGATAACATCTGCATCTCTCAATCATGATCTCGTTGCGATCTATAAGTGATCGGCTTAAACTATGACGCCCTTTATCTTCGCTGGCTCCAGCATGCCGGGGGTGAAGCGCAAGCTGCACTTGAGGCTATCGTCAGAGCTCTTGTAACCGACGACACGGGGATGCCGGCTGGTGATCGCCATCATGCTGCAAGCATGTCTTCGACATGACGAGCGTGCATCGGGATCTGTTTCCAAGATCTGGGTGGCGCCTATCCGGTTCATCTCGGCTTGGACCTTAGCAAGTTTGTCTGCTTCCTTCTTGATGAGCCACGCAACTTTGTCGATGACACGCGTGATCTGCGCGTCGCTGATCGGCATGCCGGTTGCAGAATGCACGTCGTCGGAGCGATCGAGTTCTGACAGATAGCGCCGAATGTGTTCATCAATCTCTTTGAGGCGCTTGCGCAGTTTCTCACGCGTATAGTTTTTGGCCTTGGCGTTCATGGCCTTGAACTTGCTACCATCAATGGCAACGCTATCGTTGTTGAGTAGATTGATGTCGCGGCACAGCGCAACGAACTGCCGGCATACATTGCGGATCGCCGGCCCGTTGTCCTTGCGGAAATCAGCAATGGTTCTGAAGTCGGGCTTTAGTGAACCTGTCAGCCAGATCAGTTCGACAATGTTACCGCACTCGCGCTCCAGGCGACGCGACGACTGAACCTGATTGAGATAACCGTAGAAGTAGATCCTGAGAATCGTTGATGGATGATATCCAGGCCGCCCCATCGGTTCCGGTACAATGTCAAAACCCAATACGCTCAAGTCCAATGCATCAACGAAGTAAGCGTATCATGAGTGGAAGGTTACGTTCTCACACACCCTCTCCACAGAGCCGACATCAATCGCTATTGTAGGCAGCAAGCGTAGCGGATGTGCCATTCTGCCAGAGCGAGGTCAGCGATGTTGCAAAAGCGGTCGAGAAAACTGGATGCTCACCTAATTCGCCAAAGACATCTTTGATCGCCAGAAAAGCAGCTGGGTCAGATTTCGCAGCGCGAGAGCATTCACTCAGAACACTTGACCGAGGATCCTTGAGCGCTCCGCTACCTTCATCGGCTGCACAGTAGCGGCACCACAATGCAACTTCCAACGCGAGGCCGTGTCCGTCGTCACATAATCTGGAACAGTTGAGCGTTTGATCTAAGCGAGTGATTGGCTCATCGTTTTCAAAGTTATGCTACGGCGTTGCGATGTTGCAAGCGCCGTGTTTCGAATGTCTTTCGTTTGATCCTTTCTCTCTCCAGCAAGATGATCTTGTTACGACCGAAGTAGACGTCTGCGGGCGTCACGTTGTTGAGGCTTTCGTGGTAGCGCTCGTGATTGTAGTGGGTCACGAATGCTTCGATGCTTGCCTTTAGATCCCCGGGCAGAAAGTAGTTCTCCAACAGCACGCGGTTTTTCAAAGTTTGATGCCATCGCTCGATTTTTCCCTGCGTCTGAGGATGGTATGGCGCACCACGAACATGATCCATCGATTGATCGTCGAGCCATTCTGCCAGATCACCAGAGATGTACGATGAACCATTGTCCGACAGAAGTCGCGGTCGATGTCTGACGTTGACTTTGTCACAACCTGACGCCTCCAATGCAAGTTCAAGCGTGTCAGTGACGTCACTGGCTTTCATGGTAGTGCATAACTTCCAAGCGATGATGTAACGCGAGTAATCATCAAGGACGGTCGAGAGATAGAACCATCCCCAGCCGATGACTTTGAGGTAGGTGAAGTCTGTCTGCCAAAGCTGATTGATCGCCGTTGTTTTGTCGTGGAACTCATCAGCAGCCTTGACGACGGCGAACGCGGGACTTGTGATGAGGTCGAGCGCTTTGAGTATTCGATAGACGGAAGACTCGGATACGAAGTAGCTCCGAGTATCTGTGAACTTCACCGCCAGCTCGCGCGGCGTCAGTTCTGGCTCTTCGAGTGCGAAGTCGACAATTTGCTCTCGGACATCGTCCGGGATGCGGTTCCAGACGTGGCCAGGCATCGGCTTTCGATCTTCTAATGCATCAAGTCCACCGGTGAGATACCGGTCATACCAACGATAGAAAGTCGTACGTGGGATGCCGAGCGTATCCAATGTGCGTTTTGCTGGCAGATGTGATTGCTCGACAAGGCGAATAATCTCCAGCTTCTCCGTCGCGGGATACCTCATGTGTCGTTGCCCCCACTTCCGATCATGCTTTTTTTGAGCAGCCGAAGTTCCAGGGCCTGCTCCGCGACAACCTCCTTGAGGTGTAGCGCTTCGCGTCGTAGATCCTTCACTTCATCAGAGGTCGCTGCCCGTGCGGTATCACCGGCTAGCCGCTTTTTGCCAGCCTCCAAGAACTCCTTTGACCAGCTGTAGTACATGCCCTGTGCGATACCTTCCTGACGGCACAGCTCGGCAATGCTGTCTTCGCCGCGCAGTCCTGCAAGGACGATCCTGATCTTCTCCTCGGATGAATATCGCTTCCGAGTTTGACGCCGGATGTCTTTGACGGTGCGGTCAGAAGCTTCAGTTCTACGTCCCATGTGGCACTCCTCAGTGGTGAGGATGAGCCTAGAAACACTCAGTTAAAAAATGATCTCAGAAGGTTCCAGGGGGGCTGACGTCAGACACCGCGAATTCGTTTGCTCCCTCGATCTCGTGCAGGTTTGGAACTCCGCCAGTCGCAAGAATGACTACGTCAGATTTCTGTAAGAACAGATTGCTTGCCTCGACATAGTGATTGAAACGGAATTCAACGTCTAACGCCTTGCAGCGGTCGTAAATGAAACGAACGATCCCGATCAAATCGTTCCTCCAGGACAACCCAGCGGCCAACAACACCTGCCCCCCGGTTCCGCTTGTGCCTCAAACACACTCATCCTGTGTCCGCGCTCAGCGCAAATTCGGGCTGCTTCAAGCCCGGCCGGCCCGGCACCAACGATCGCGCTCGAAAGTCTTGGATCATCGGAAGCTGCAATACTGTGCGCGAATTGCGTTTCTCTCCCAGTCACGGCATTGTGGAGGCACAAAGCATCGCCGCCCCGATAAACTCTATCGACGCAGAATCCAGCGCCGACACACGGACGGATTTCGTCGTCTCGCTCTTCGAGGTGCTTACGGACCAGATGCGGATCGGCAATATGCGATCGTGTCATTCCGATCAGGTCGACGTGCCCTTCGGAAACTGCAAAATTTGCAGTTGCAAGATCGGCTACACCAGCAGCATGAGGAACGGGCAGACGGATAGGCCATAGACGGCACCGTTTCGGCAACGCCGGCTTTCGTCCAGTTCGGGCCACCAGACACATTGAGACAGTCTACCAGTCCGCTTCTGATATAGGCCTTGGCAATCTCAATCCCTTCCTCCTGGCTGATACTACCGTCAACGCGTTCGTCAGCAGTGAACCGAAGGCTGACAATAAAGCGGTCACCGACACGCTCACGAATTCTCTCCAAGACCCCCATGCCAAACCGAATGCGATTCTCAAATGACCCGCCATAGGCGTCGGTGCGTCGGTTCGATATCGGGCTCCAGAATTGACCAATCAAATGACCGGGAACCAGGAGTTCACAGCCGTCGAGCCCGCCGTCCTGACACCGCCGCGCCGCCTCGGCGTAGTCGGCAATCACACGTTTGATGCCGGCTGCCTAAATCTGCTTCGGGACTGACCCGTGGGCTGGCTCACGCATGTGTGAGGGGGCAATTGCAGGAAGCCAATTTCCCAATTCCGCATGCGTGCGGCGTCCAGCATGGCTCAGTTGGCACATCAGCCCGACATCATGTGCGTGAATGCGTTTTGCAAAAGCTTTGAAGTAAGGAATGATCCCGTCATCGCCGACCTGGATTTGCCCAAACGACGGAGGCGAGTCAGGAGAGATTGATGACGCCCCACCGAACATGGTCATGGCGAGGCCACCAATGGTCTTTTCTTCATGATAGCGCTGATATCTCTCACCCGGTCGACCGTCCTCGGCATAGGTTTCTGAGCCCACCCAGTCATCGAGGTGGTCAAGCCTCTTTGTCTGCGATCACGCGGTAATACCATTCCAGGATGTGTTCAATGCCGGGCCGCCAATTGACGTCAAGCATCAAATTGTGTGCGGCTTCCGGCAGGTTGATATTCTGTGCGCCGTAGAAGTCGCCGACAGCTGCATCTTGCCCTGGTGGATGAGTGGCCGGCCAATCACGTCCCGCAGCAATACACAGCGCAGGACATTTGATCTTGCTAACGTCAACTGACACGCGAAGCTTGTATCGATCGTTGACCGCGGTGGAACTTTCTGAACATTGCCGCTTGAGCATTTCGGATATGTCATGTCCGGTATGATTGGGTAGGTACTTGTCACGAACAGTTTTTTCATCGGCTGGCGGGAGAGGCCGTGTCTCGTCAACAGGCGTGACGGCTTGGGCGCCGGGAAGGTTTGCTGGTGGCGATGGAGTTAATAGAATGAGCCCCGCGACAGGCGTGCGTGATGCCGCTACCCCGACCATCACGCCGCCCATGCTATGCCCTGCCAGAACTGGTTGATGAACAAAAGTTTGAGCTACTCCGGCAACATCGTCGCCGTAATCACTAAGCCCTGCTCCTAAAAGATCTTCGGTTGGCAGTCCTCCGTGTCCTCTTACGTCGACAGCAGTTGCGGCTATACCTGCTTCGTGCAGAACCTTTAGCCAATGCGTGTAAATCCAGGCTCCCTGCATGTTGCCATGGATAAATACCAGAGCCGGTCTCGCAGCAGTCTCCGGCACAGGCGAGATCGTCATTCGTGCCAGTCCGACGCGTTTAGTTGGCAGTGAATCAACGTAGCTGAAGTCGAAAGAATCCATTGGAGGTCCATTTTTCTTTTAATATGGATTGGTCATGGCTAAGCCATCGTCGAATTGCCCCGTAACGCTAGATGCGGTTCAGATTCGACTCTTACACGACTAAACTAACCGTCGGGTTGCTCGGCGCTGCTGTCTATTGTCCGTTCAAGAAGCCCATCATGGCGTTATTGAATGCATCGATTTGTTCGATGTTTGAAAGATGAGAAGCTTCTTTCAAAATAACGAGCTTGGCACCTGGGATATGCTCCTCGAGGACGCGCGACTGCGCAACCGTACAGGCAGGATCATCTTCTCCAACGATAATGATCGTTGGTACATCGATGTGCGATAGAATGCTGGTCTGGCTCATATCGCGAACCGCACTCGCACAACTGATGTAGCCAGCAGCTGTTGTCGTGCGTATCATTTCTGCGACCTTGCCAACGGCAGCCTTGTCACTGTTCAGGAATGGCTCTGTAAACCACCGCTTCAACGTGCCATCCAGCAATGCGGAAATTCCGTCCTTCTCGGCCGTTGAAATGCGGTCATTCCACATCTCGAGCGTTGGCATCTCACTTGCCGTGTCACAGAGCAGGAGGGAGATAAGACGGTCTGAGTGGTTGGCGCCAAGATATTGACCGATCATGCCCCCCATCGACAAACCGGCAAAGTGCACCTTGTCGATCTTCAACGCGTCCAACAGTGCGACCGCATCTTCGGCCATCAGCTTGATCGTGTAGGGGCCGGCGGGTGCATCTGTTTGGCCATGGCCACGGGTGTCATATCGCAATACACGGAACGATTCCGTTAGAACAGACATCTGTGGGTCCCACATCGTGTGGTTCGACATCAGGCTGTTGCTCAGCATGACAACAGGCGCATCTTCGGGTCCGTCAAATCTATAGGCCATGTTGATGCCGTTGGCCTGGATCTTTTGCACCATTGCTCACGAAGCTCCTTGCTGGTTAGATTGTAATCTAGGATTTCTGAAAGGGTTAATTATCAAGTCCATAGTTGCCGACGGTATTCGCGCCCCGACTACCGCATCGCGTTAGGTGCGACCATATCGGCTTGTTTCGTCCGAATGTCGTATCAGCCCGCTTGGGCCAGCAGCATTGACGTTGATATGCCATCGAGCCTCATAGAGCATTCGCTGATAACACTCACGTCAGAATCTCTACCCAGAACACTAGAAGAACAGGTGCGTTAAGAGGCATTTCTGGGTTAGTATAGATCATGCGCGAGTGTCTGCCGCGCTCGGCAAAGACTTCACCGATCAAGTCTGAAGCGCCATTCAACGCGTGAGGGTGATCGCGATAACCAGGCGCAACCTGCATTGTGCCTTCAAGGCGTAAAATTTGGCTGACTTTGTCCAGCGAGCCTAGCGCAGATCGTATCTGGGCAAATCCGTTTAGCGCTGCCAGACGGCACGCCTCGTAGGCCTCTTCCTCATTTAGATCAGAGCCGATGCGCCCTGAATAGGCGAGCTTGCCATTCTGGTACGAAAACTGGCCAGAAGTCATCAGCAAGTTGCCAGTGATTGCCCAGGGCGCATAGCTTGCAACTAAAGCGTCAGGCGCAGGAGGCAAAGTGATGCCCAATTCTGCCAGCTTCTCCTCTGGAGTTAATTCTTCACGCGCGATATTCATTTGACCCTCTGTGTTTCTCGATTGCTGCTTCTAGTCACGAGCAATGACTTTTGTCACTAGGTACAACGAGTGTGCAACGGCAAAACCGGATGGCGCTTGCTGCTGAGTGACTGCCATTTGATGACGTGGATGGTTCCTCTCGTCGGCAGTACATGGAAACTTCAATATTGCGCATTACGACGGCGGTGGAGCAGGAGCCATCCACACAGGACCTCGCGTCGATGTGCTGGGTAGACTTTCAGATCACTGGTGCTCCCAGCATCACGCTTGTAGCGATCCGACACGACCGACGCGATGATCAAACTGGCGACTTCAACAGCGAGAGTATCTGGGAGCAATTGTCGAAACGGCCTTCACAGCAGTCGGCAAGTAAAAAGCCAATTAGATCATTCACGGCATTGAGATCGGCTGCGTAATGGATTTCACGTTGATGCCTTTCAGCCGTCACAAGGCCAGCTCGCTTCAAGATTGCAAGGTGGCCGGAAAGCGTCGAGGGGACGATGCCCAACCGGCGCGAGATCTCACCAACCGGTAGGCTCTTCGGGCCCGACCGGACGAGCAGCCGAAAGATCGTCATTCGAGATGACTGAGCAAGAGCTGCAAACGCCTCTATGGCCGATTCTTGATCCATAATTCGGTAATGCCCGAAACAACGAATCTTGACAAGCCAAGACCCAGCCGTTAGCTCAATCAAATTAATTCGGTATTTCCCGAATTAAAGATATATTTTGGGCATGCTGATGATTGGGACTACGACGCGCTCCACACCCAGTCACCCGGCGGCTGCCAACCTCTTGGACGACCCATGGCATCTGACAGCATTCCGCCGCACCATACGGTGACACTTGATGATGTTGCCGCTGCCGCTTCGGCACTCAGGGGTGTGGTGACGCGAACACCACTTCTTGAGAATGCCGACGTCAACGAGGCCTTGGGTGGTCGACTCCTGATCAAGGTAGAGTCGTTTCAACGCACAGGTGCTTTCAAATTTCGAGGCGCTTACAATTGCATCCGTCAACTCAGCGATACTGAAAGGGCCAGGGGAGCCATAACCTACTCCTCAGGCAATCATGCCCTTGGCGTCGCTCTTGCTGCTCGCCTACTCGGTTCGTCTGCGCTCATCGTTATGCCGAGCGATGTGCCACCAGCCAAGATGAAGGCAGCACGTGATTTGGGTTGCGAGATAGAAACTTTCGAGCGTGACACTGAAAACAGTGACGAGGTGGTTGAGCGACTGCGGGCTGAGACTGGCCGGATCATCGTTCCACCGAGCGCCGATTCTCGCGTCCTTGCTGGTGCAGGGACCGTTGCTTCGGAACTCTATGAGCAGGCGCGAAATCTTGATGCTCGACCTGATGCCGTGCTTGTTCCATGCGGGGGTGGTGGACTGACCGCCGCGACCGCAGTCGTCATGAATGCGCTTTCGACCTGGACGTCCGTCTATGCTGCCGAGCCCCTGCTCTTTGATGATACACGTCGCTCACTTGAGGCTGGTAAGCGCATTGCGAACCCTAAGGGGCAACGCACGATTTGCGATGCCATCATGACGCCGATACCGAATGAGGTCACTTTTCCAATAAATCGTCGGCTGTTGGCCGGTGGCGTGGTGGCAAGCGACGAAGAGGTGTGCGCCGCGATGCGCTTCGCCTACAAACATTACAAGATCGTGGTTGAACCGGGAGCTGCCGTTGGCATTGCAGCCGTTCTCAGTGGCGCTATCAAAATCAAAGGTAAGGTCATAGCAACAGTTGTTACCGGCGGAAATGTTGACGCCGCGCGCTTCTGTGAGTTTCTGAACGACCAGCCCAAATCATAGGAACAAGCAATGGAACGCAAATTAGTTGCCGAGTGGCTCGGTACATTTTCACTTCTGGCAACAGTTGTCGGCTCCGGCATCATGGCTGAGCGGCTGGCCGGCGGAAACATCGCCATTGCGCTTTTGGGTAACACCATCCCAACCGGAGCTATTCTTGTTGTTCTGATCACGATTTTCGGGCCGGTGTCAGGCGCACACTTCAATCCGGCGGTAACACTCAGTTTCGCATTGCGAAAAGAGATCTCACCAGGTGCAGCAACTTTGTTTGTTATTGCTCAAGTGTTCGGGGGTATCGTTGGAGTTCTCACTGCACACATCATGTTTGACAATCCGCTGATTGATCCGTCGACTACAAGCCGAACAGGTATTGGCCAATGGGTTGGCGAATTTGTTGCCACGTTCGGGCTGGTTGGTACGATCCTTTGCTGTCTCAAGGCCCGCCCTGACTTCGTACCCATGGCTGTCGGGCTCTATATCACCGCAGCATATTGGTTTACGTCTTCGACCTCCTTCGCCAATCCAGCCGTGACTATCGCAAGGGGTTTCTCAGATACATTCGCTGGCATTCACCCTGCCAACGTAGCGGCCTTTGTTGCTGTACAATTGATTGCAGCAGTACTCGCGACCGGCTTCTTCCGATGGTTTCTCGCAGACGAACAGAAATCGTAAGCACATCTCACATCAGCCGGGACCGATTGATCATCGAACCGTCAGCGTTATCGAGACGCTTCACTGCACACCAATAAGCCGATTTACTGGGGCGTGGTCGTCGGTCAGTAGGATGGCGGAGAGCTTATCTGCGTTCTTATCGGTGTCCGCTGTATCAAGCCTTAGAAATTGAACTCCTGGAGTGTTGCGTGACGCGATTGAGGCGTATGGTGTCTTTGCTCGCACTGCGGCAAGAACGAATGTTGACCGCGCGCCCGGTTCATTCGAGACCCACATCTCAACTCTCTCAAAGGCTTGTTGCATCGTCCGGTAAATTGACAATGCCAACCTGGGTCGATGCCTGTGATCAACGACATTCATTAGATAAATTCCATCCCCTTTGAGCCGGCTTGCCACCAGTTCAAAGAATTCTCGCGTCACCAGGTGTGGCGGAACAACGATGTCATGAAAGGCATCGCCAATGATCACGTCGAACCTACCCCGCTGTGCATTGCGAAGTGCGTTACGCGCATCGTCGACAACGGTCGTGATACGGTCGGTCCGCGACAACCAAAGTTCGTTGACGGCCGTAGTCGTAACGATCGGATCGATTTCCGCCACAACGATTTCCGCATCAGGCCGCGCCGCCGCCCAGGCACGCGGCAGCGTATAGGCACCCCCACCAATAAAGAAGGTTCGGAATGGCGAGCTGCGACCTGAATGGATGCGTGCGAGAATATCCTGCAACTCGACATACGGCGACACGATCTTCTGTGGCTCAGATTTCAAATTGACGCCATGACCAAGATGATCGAGCACCATAAGGCGTGATGATTGGCCGAACTGTCGGCTGACATCAACGACTCGAATGCAATAGTAACTGCTGCCGATTTTGCATGGCTCATTAAATGCATTCACGCGATTGCCGGTCAGAGCAATCAATCCACCACCAGCAATGACGACCGCTAGTGGCACAACCAGTGTTCTGAACTCGCTGACCTTATGCGGCATCAGAAGAGCAATTCCGAGCACGACGTAAGTAACTGAAACCAACAACAAGGTTTGGGTTATTCCGAGCCAGGCAATAAAGACAAAGCCGGCTGCCAGGGTCCCGGCTATACTGCCGACCGCACCGACAGCAAAAAAAGCACCTATCGCTCGTCCGGCTGTCCCCGGCTGACATTGATCGACAGCCAGCTTCGTGAGCACCGGCGAAGGTATTCCAACGAAGAAGCTTGGCAGAAAGAAGAGCAAAAGCGCGACCGACAACACTGTCGGCACAGCACTCCAACCTTGCGCAATGATTGATGGCCCGATGACACGAATGGATATGAGTGTCAGCGCTGTCGATGCGCCAGCCAATAACAAGCTCCAGGCTACCAATCTCAGGGCTTGTTTTGCTGGCCGCTCGGATACAAGCCCTCCAACCCAATGTCCAACGGAGAAACCGGCCAGAACGACCGATATGATCGCTGTCCACGTATACAGTGACATCCCGAGATAAGGCGCGATCATGCGCCCAGCGACAATCTCTACGACCAGCCCACAGGCTGATGATAGTCCGGCAATAAAAAGTTTGAGTCCGTAGCTCCTAGCCATGTCAGAGATTTCGCCCCGTCAACCCGCGCAGGCGTACGACAACCAGCAGCGTTCTCACTTCAAAGGTTCATAGGTAAACACCGAACCGCTTTTGGCAACCCGGCCAACGCCAGGCTCCGGCAAATGATAACCGATAACGCGATGTCCTTCGCTTGCCAGCTTATTCAACAGTGATTTCCGCGTCTTCACCGCCTTGTCAGCCTCTTGGTCGACGGCAGGTTTCCAGTCGGGATGTTCAAACGAGATCACAGGATGAGTGAGGGCATCTCCTAGGATAATTGCTAGGTCTTTTCCTGCACCGATCTCCAATGATATATGACCGGGCGTATGACCCGATGTGTCGATAATGTTGACACCGGCTATGAGCTCCTTACCCGGCTTGATCGTAGTCAGTTTTTCCTTCGCGGCTTTGAGATTGCGCTGAGCTCCGACTGCGAAACCGTGGCGCTCTTTCGGGAGCTTGGTCAGAACATCACCTGACATCCAAAAGTTCCACTCCGCCTCTGAGATATAGTAAGCGGCATTGGGAAAGCTCAGCTCATCAAAGTCGTTGACCGTGCCCCAGACATGGTCGGGATGGGCGTGGGTGTAGACGACCTTGGTAATAGCCTCAGGATCGATGCCGGCGCTTTCCATGTTCTCCGCAAGCTTGCCGGCAGACCCCATGAAATGTGGGCCGGAGCCAACATCAACCAAGATTTTTTCTTGGCCAGATTCAATCAGCGTGACATTCAAAGGTGATCGTACGGTATCACCACTTTGGCCTGCCTTCTGAAACGCAGCGGTACGCAGTTTCTCATCAATACCCGGCGCAGCCATTGTCGACGGTAAATTGAGATGACCGTCACTCACGGTCGTCAACTTGAGACCACCGACTTGAATAGTTGTTTGCTTTGCAGCAGAGACGGGGCAAGCCGCAAAGGCACTCACACCAAGTGCAGCCGTGCCTTTCAGAATAGCGCGTCTCGTGAATTGATGTGTATCGCTGCCATTGTCTCGAACCATCACTTCGAACCTTCTCATTCGCAAAATGGCAAGGGCGGCCGAATGGGCCGCCCTTACTTCATTCTAAATGCTCATCCTCAACCGAAGATGTCTTTCGAGATGCCGTCATACCAGCCAACCGACTCCTCGTAGGTTTGCTTTCGGAGATCATCGTCTTCGCCAGTCTTCGAGATGAACTTACTCGTGACTTCGATTTTCTCGGCGCCCGCCTTGTAGGCCGCGCCAACCTTGACGCCGTCATTGGTGGCAATGAGGCTCCAGCACGTATTAGCAAACCGTGGGTCGAAGGTCTTGGATCCTGTGAGGGCGCCCCGGACAGCCATCGCAACTGCCTTGGCTTGGCTATTCGCCGAGAAGCCCGACTTTGGCATTGCCGAAGCAACCGACGCATCACCAAGTACATGGATATTCTCATCCATCTTGGATTGCATAGTCTTCGGTACGATCGGGCACCAGCCCTTATCGTCTGTCAGTCCAGCCTTTTGTGCAATCTGTCCGGCCTTCTGGGCAGGAACGATGGAAGCAGCATCAGCCTTGAAAGTCTCACCGCCTGCCTTGATAGTCATTGCATTGGCATCGACCATCTCGATCTTACCGGCGATAGACGCCGGCAACCATTCAATCATGCCATCATAGTGCCTTTCCCAACCTTCTTGGAACAAGGCTTGTTTGGAGAACTTCTCCTTCGGGTCAAGCACGATGATCTTGGCCTTGGGGTTCTTCTGCTTGAGAAGGTGAGCAATCATGGAAATCCGCTCATAGGGACCTGGTGGGCAGCGGAACGGGTTAGGTGGTGGGACCATGACAAAAGTCCCGCCGTCTTTCATATTCTCGACCATCGACTTGAGGACTTGGACCTGTGTGCCGGACTTCCAAGCGTGAGGCATCTTGGCCGAGGCTTCGACCGAATAGCCCGGGATCGAGTCGTATTTCATGTCGATGCCTGGCGACACGACGAGGCGGTCATAAGCGACCTTGGCGCCTGATGCCAAGTGCACCATCTTCTTGTCGCGGTCGACCGCTTCTGCCCAATCATGAACAACGCCAACACCCTGCTTCGACATCGTCTCATAGGTATGGCCGATCGATGCATAGTCGCGGAAGCCGCCAAGGTAGAGGTTAGAGAAGAAGCACGTGTAGTACGTCTTTGAGGGCTCGATCAGTGTTACGTCGACCGCGCCCTTAGAATCCTTTGCGATATAGCGCGCAGCTGTTCCACCGCCTGCGCCGCCACCGATAACAACCACTTTGGGGTTTGCGGCACGCGCGACAAACGGCATTCCAAGCGTTGTGGCTGCGACGCTACCTCCGAGTATCTGCGAGAACGAACGTCTCGATAGTTTAGTCATTACTTCCTCCTTTAAAGATGCGTTTCGTCAGTCTTCTTTTGGTTGGATCGTTGCGAAGTAAGCTGCCAAAGCAGCAATATCTTCGGTGCTCAATGTCCCGGCGATATTCTGCATCACCTTGTTATCGCGCTCTTTTTTCTTGTAGGACTGCATCACAGCAATGAACGATTCCTGGTCCCATCCAACAATCGACGGAATGCCGGACGCTTTTCCTGATAGCTGGTGACAGGTTGTGCATTGGCTCGAAAGATATTCGCCCAAAGCAGCGTCAGCCGCCTGCGCTGGCGCTGAGAACCCAATCATCAGAAACAATGCTGCCGAATGAACCAGTAAAATATGCAGTCTGGCCAATTGTACTTTCCTAGTTCGTTTCATCCCTCGTCCGCGCCACTCATTCAACATAGACCCGGTGCGCTTGACAGCATAAATTAAAACATTCGAATGAATGAATATCAAGCACGAAATGGAGTTTTGCATTCGATGAACCGTGGCTCGTTTATCGCCCTGCAACACCGACAATCAGTGCCGCTATGGTGATTTTGAATCAATGCTATCCACGAACAAGACTGCTGCTTAGACGATGGTAGGTCGCACGCCTTTATGCGCGCCTTGAGGTCTACAGTACATATTCTAATATTTGCATGAATTGACAAGATCGACTATTTTGCTGCAGCCGGGTTCAGAGAATACCAACAAGGAAGTTTGCCCTATGAATACGCTTGTCCGCACCTCAGCCGTCGCAATTTCCATTGCCATCGGTTCTGTCTCCGCCTTCGCCCAGGAGGGCGATGTAGCGGCAGGAAAAGGCGTTTACAAGAAATGCGCCGCTTGTCATTTCTACAACAAAGAGAAGAACCGGGTCGGGCCGCATCTCGTTGGCATCTTGGATCGGAAAGCTGGCGTCGTCGAGAAATTCAAGTACTCGAAAGCCCTCAAGAAAATGGCCGACGAAGGCCTTGTTTGGAACAAGGAAAGCCTCGACAAGTACCTCGAAGCACCCCGAAAATTCATCAAACGCGGGAAGATGGCTTTTGCCGGTCTCAAGAATCCAAAAGACCGCGCAAACGTCATTGCATTCCTAGAGGCGGAAGCCAAAAAGAAGGAATAGCGTTTCTCCGTCCAGAGCTAGAGAGACGCCAAAACAAAAAAAGGCGGATCGATATCTTTCGATCCGCCTTTTCTGATTCCGATAGAAGTCGTAGTTCTAGCGCTATTCGGCCTTCTTCCGCTTTGCGTCAGGGTCATTTGGCGTGACATCAAGCACGCGCGCACGGCCTACGACCTTAACCTCGGGCTTGCAATTCTTCATGCAAGGGGTCTTCTTCGATACAAGAGGTGTATCTGGTCGACTGTCCTGAATGAAGTTCTTCTCATTCGGCATCTTGATCGATGAGAAGTTTTTATCCGAAAGCACAAATTTCTCGTCGTCAACGATCTCGTTCATGTACAGCAGGTAAGCCGTAATTGCATATGTATCATCGGCCGAGAGCGACTGAGCATTTCCAAACGGCATCGCACGGCGAATATAGTCGAATACCGTCGAAGCATACGGCCAATAAGAACCAATCGTTTTGACCGGATCATCGCTTGAAAGTGTATCATTGCCGCCTACCAGCACCGGCCAGCGGTCCACACCTTCGCCAAAGTCACCATGGCAAGAGGCGCACTGCTCGGCATAAATCTTCTCGCCGTCAGAGACTTTGCCTTTGCCCTTTGGAAGGCCTTGACCATCCGGACGTACGTCAATGTCCCAGGCCTTGACCTCTTCCTGCGTTGCCTGTCGGCCCAACCCGAACTTGCCAGCTTCAGCCGATGCGACAGTTATGGTGAAGGCCAAACCAATGCCCAGCAGCAGCTTAGGAAACTTCAACATTTTCCACCGCTCCATTCTCACGGACATGCCAGGTCTGGATGCCGTTGTTGTGATAGATTGAGTTTTCCCCGCGCACCTTGCGCAATTCGTTCTTGGTCGGCTGCACATATCCAGTCGAATCGATTGCACGCGATTGCAGAAGAAGAGGTTTGCCATCCCAATCAAAATCGAAATAGAAGCGGTGCAGCGACTTGTCGAGGCTTGGGCCATCGAGCCGCGCTGTCTGCCAATTCTTGCCGCCATCGAGTGTCACATCGACTCGCTTGATGGTGCCGCGACCAGACCATGCAAGGCCTGTGATAACGGTTTGGCCCTTCTTATGCGCGAATGGAGCCTGAGGTGATGGATTAGTAATGACCGATTTACAGTCCATCTCCCAGGTAAAGCGACGCGCTTTCCCGTTCTCCATCAGGTCCGTGTATTTTGATGTTTCTTCGCGGGCGTGCCAGGGTTCGTCACCAACCTCAATGCGGCGGATCCATTTGACCCACATGTTGCCTTCCCAACCCGGCACAACCAGCCGCAACGGATAACCTTGTTCCGGACGGAGTGCTTCGCCATTCATGGCGAAGGCGATCATACAATCATCAAGCCCCTTAAACAGCGGAACCGAACGATTCATACCTGAAGAGTCGGCGCCTTCTGGCATCAACCATTTGGCGTTCGTCTTAACGCCAGCTTCCTCAAGAATGTATTTCAACGGCACGCCGGTATACATGACGTTGTGCACCATGCCGTGGGTAAACTGGCAGCCATTTAGCTGCGCGCCACGCCATTCCATCCCTGAGTTTGCAGCACACTCGAGGAAATACACCTTATTCTCTCGCGGAAAGCGGCGCAGATCTTCCATCGTGAAAACGAGTGGTTTGTCGACCAGACCGTTGATCATCAAACGATGCTTGGACGGATCAATCTCCGCAATGCCACCGTGGTGACGCTCAAAGCAGAGACCGTTCGGCGTGATAATCCCATCGAGTTCGTGCAGCGGCGTGAAGTTGACCGACGACTCCGGAGATGCGGTCAACCATTCAACATTGCGGCGCTTAACGTGTTTCTCGAACGGCGATGGCGTGCCGTAGGGTCTGGCATCTACGCCCTCGCCGAGAACCTGTGCCCATTCCTGGGTTTCTGTGATGGCCTTGTCGGAACCGGCCGCCTTTGCGCCGGCAGCTCCCGCAACGACAGCACCGCCTGCAGCCAGGCCCCCTTTCAAGAAGGCACGACGAGATGCAGTAGCACCACCGCCAGTGGCTTTGATTTCCTTGGTCACGTGAAATCTCCCTATGTGATCGCGTTGACCGTGATCTCAATACAACTACACATTCTAATATATGAATGTGAAAATGCAATCAGGTTTCTTCATTGATTATTCTTTGAACAGAAGCCGGCTCAAATCCCGTCAACAATGACTGACCGGTTTGGCTCCAACTTCACCGTCCCGGCCTTCTTGAGATAGTTGATGACGACGTCCCAGATCGGCGGCCCTTCGGTGCCTTCATTGACAGATGCCCAACCAGCAACAACGTAGGTTTTGGCTGGATCAATCGGCTTGCCCGTCTTGAGTAGCGTCATATCCGAAATTCGGCCGCCCATCTTGGCGCCAACGTTGATGCGGTAGCCCATGCCGCCAACACGAACCATGTCACCGCCCTGCTGATAGTATGGATCCGGGTTGAAGAGATTGTCCGCGACGTCCTCAAGAATCTCCTTGATGAACTTTCCTGTCATCTCAGTGCGGTAGGCATTCGGATACGTCATACTGGTCGCGTTGTAGACATCCTCGACAGTAATATCGCTGCCCGGCAGCAACGTTGCGCCCCAGCGGAAACCTGGCGACAGCGCGATATCTGCCTCCCGTTCAGACAACAGTGCCTGACAAATCAGATCATCAAACGTTCCATTAAAATTACCCCGCCGGTAGAGAAGCGAGTCAGTCTTGCCGACAACTTTGGTCACCTCGGCTGCGAACGGAGCTCGAACCTTCTTGACCAGATCGGCTGTGGCCTTATCCGATGAAAGAACGTCAGTGAAAATCGGGATCAGCTTAAACTTGTAGCCCTTAACGGCACCGCCCTGTACGTCGAGATCGATACGCGACAGAAACTTGCCGTGCGATCCACTGGCAACCACGAGGGTGTTTCCAATGACAACCGGCTCTGGCAACGCGTCATGCGTGTGACCGGCGAGAATGACATCGATCCCTTTGACCCGGCCCGCCATTTTGCGGTCTACATCAAAGCCGTTATGCGAGAGAAGCACGACCAGCTGCGCGCCCTTCTTGCGAGCATTGTCAACGTGCTTTTGCACTTCTTCTTCGCGAATGCCGAAGGACAGCTTGGGGAACATCCAACGTGGATTGGCAATCGGCAAGTATGGGAAGGCTTGCCCGATGACGGCAATCTTAACCCCTCCGCGTTCGAAGAACTTCATCGCCTCAAACGCCGGCTCGTCCCATTCGTTGTCAAAGATGTTCCCGCCCAGGAATGCGAATGGCAGATCATCGACAATCTCTTTCACCCGGTCGATACCATACGTGAATTCCCAGTGTGAGGTCATTGCGTCGGGCTTGAGCGAATTCATCACATCGACCATGTCCTGGCCGCGGGTCTTGAGTGACGTGTAACTGCCCTGCCAGGTGTCGCCGCCGTCCAGGAGCAGCATGTTATCGCCCCGTTCAGCCCGGATTGAATTGACCACCGTGGCAATGCGATCAATCCCACCCATCCGACCGTAGGCCTTTGCGAGAGACGCATAGTCAACCGAACTCAGTGCATAGGCTTCTGGCGTGTTCGGCTTGAGCTTGTATTGATCCAGAAAGTCCTTGCCTGAGAGATGAGGAGGTTTGCCTTTGACTTCTCCGACACCCAGATTGATCGACGGTTCCCGGAAATAAATCGGCAATAATTGCGCGTGGATATCTGTGATGTGAACCAACGACACATTCCCGAAAGTTGGGAACTTCAGCAGATCGGCCTCACTCATTAGTTTCTGAGTGGCAGCCTGCGCCGTCCAACTGCCAGTCCCGGCACCTCCGACGACAGCGCCAGCGGCAACGGCTGCTTGTAGAAACTCTCGCCGTGAAATCATGGTGAAACCTCGCACTTCACTCGTTCACACTTTGGCTCTTGCGTATGGCAAGCATCCCAAGTGCAGCTGTTCATAGACCAACAAAAAAGCCGGCCCCGAGACACAATGCTGGAGACCGGCCAATTCAACACAATCGGTTGTTAGTTGCGGACGGCCGGCGTCTCAACGGAAAGGCCCTGGCCACGCGATGCAACGTAGAGTTCGAGCGCTACAAACTCGTCACTGCCCACTTTGTACGGCGTGCCACGAATATTGCTAATGCAGCCCTTAAAGCGACGATGGATTGAACCCATCTTCTGCCACTTGAAACGATACGTCGGGAAGCCATTGATCATGCCCTGGCTCAGATGGTCGGCGCGGATCATTTTGCCATAGTTATTCTCATGACAACCCGCACAGGACATATCCAATTGACCGACCCGGGTGTAGTAGATGTCCTTGCCCTTGTCGTGGAACGCCTTGTATTTGCCATCCGTCTTCACGTTGACTGGCATGCCACGGGATTGCAGGCCCACATACGCTGTCATACCGAGCATCTGACTGGATTCCCATTTCCAGGGCTTCGCGCCCATCCGCTCAGTGCGACAATGATTGATGTGTTGTTCCAGCGATTGTGGCTTACCGGCAGCTTCATGCCATTTGGGCATCGCCGCGCGTACACCCTTCATAGATTTTGCAGCATCCTGGTGACAGCTCATGCAAGACTTGCCGGCAGTGCCATCGACCTTGCCCCACAGTTCAGAAGCTAGATCCACAAGCGGGAAACCAGGGTTCTCAAAGTCATCCGTTTGGAACTTCTGAGTTTGAGGTGTACGGAACCGCCAACCAGAATAGACCTCATCAAATGGGCCATCCTTCGCGCCTTTGACGCTCGTGGTCAGCGTTTTGCCGTCAACCACCAGCTTATTGTCATTCGGATCAGCCTGGGCGACGCCAATCAAGAACAGGCTTGCTGTGACACCGACACCGGTCAGCTTTGCAGCGCTCATAATTTTTTTTGTGATGCGCATTTATGTTTCCTCCCTCAAATGTCTTGCGCCGCCTCAGAGTGGGTTAGCTGCCGACTTTGATCGACTTCTTGGCTGAGTATGATTTGCCGTCGTCATCGACCCAGGTGAACTCGAATTCACCGCTTTCCGGAACCTTGACATTGAACTGCAGGAAGGGATTTGCCGAAACAGCTGGCTCGATATCGACTGCAAACACCTGCGTACCATTAAACTTCGCGGTGAACTTATTGATGATCTTGCGCGGAATCTTCTCGCCGGTTTTCTTATCTTTGCGCTGACCAGATTCCATTTTGTGACTGATTAGCGTTTTGATCGTGATGACTTCGTCTTTTTCAGCGGTGCGTGGCACCTTCACTCTGGGTCTTGCCATGGTCAGTTCCTCAAAATTCTATGTGATCGGATTTGGTTTTGCCTGATGATCAAGCTGATTAACCACCGCAACCGCCGATCGTTACCTTAACTTCCTTCTTGTCCATGTAGACGTCGCCATTGCTCATCTTGGCCACAGCGATCACATTCTGCGTCTTTGCGAGTCGGATGCGCGTAGTGGCTGAAGCTTCTCCGCTCATATGAGAAAAGTGGAACGTCGCAACGCCCGGCAAGGGGTTGCCGTCAGCCAGTAGCATGACCGAAGCGACATGATCGTCCTTGGTCATTGGGCTCTCGACATCAACACTGATGGGAACCGTGTTGCCATTTTCAGCAATCTCCGGTGTCGTTAGAGAAACTTTGCCGGACTTGACTTCCTTACCGCCAGCAAATGCCTTGATCTGCTTTTCGGTTTCGCCTGCCTCCGCAACTACCTGAGTTGCAACGCCGCCAACTGCCAGAAAGGCGACAGAGCCGGCACCCAGAGTCAGGAACTCTCTCTTATTCAGTTTCATAGATGGACTCCTCGGATTCAGATTCCGCCGATGTCAGCGGGAGTTCGATAGCTTGCCGATGCATGGCCATCGCTATTCTTTCAAAGTGCGCAGATACGCAACAACATCTTCAACCTGTTGAGCTGACAGTATCGTCTTGCCCTTGAACTTCTTGTTCACGCGATTGAAGCCCGTGTTGCGGTAGAATGACGGCATCAGAGTTTGATCGCCGAAAACAGCCTTGGAGTTCACGACAATGGCGCGCAATTCAGCCTCGCCATATCGATCCGCAACGCCGTCCATTGCCGGACCAACTTCACCGTGGAACTGTTGGTCTGACGTATCTTTATTGACATGACAGGCGAGACAATTGCCAAGTTTACGGCCAACAAACCATTTCTTGCCGGCAGCGGGATCCCCGGCTTTGCCCGTCAAAGACTTCTCCAGCTTGCCATCCGCAATCTTAATGGCACCCGGCGCGACTGTCTCTGCGGACACTGCTCCGGGAAAAAGAGCAATTGCGATGCTGATCCCAGCAGCCGCTGTGAGGCTACCGATTCGTTTCCCTGGCCGCATTTGCGCCTCCCCTTCTTTGGGTCATCAACCCTTATGCTTGCAGTGTTGAACCTGCCTTGGGCTCCAAGATACAATCATTCCGGATCATGATTCAATCATAAATTCGAATGATTGAATATGTTGCAGCGCAACATTCAACCCGAGCAGCGTTTGCAAGAGATCATCGTGCCTTTGGTCGGAACCACGCAGCGGGATCCGACCAAAGGCGCGTGTCCTAGTTGGCTTTTGCCTTTGCGAGTTTGCGTGCGTGGTACTTCTGAAAGGGCTCATCTTTGAGGTATCCCTTTTCCTTCACCCACTGAAACATGTGAAGCGTAGTGAACCGACCAAACGCGCCAGGCATCAGGGCAACGGCAGCATCTTTCGCAGTCTTTTTTTCAGGCGAATCTTCCGGAAAAAATAGAATTGTCGGTGTGAATGCGAGGCCCCAGCGCCGGACGGCAGTCTTCTCTGTCAGCGTCTTACCATCCAGATCAATGACCTCTTCGTCTCCAAACATGTTGAACTGGACGACGAGAAAATTGTCTGAGATATATTTTGATATTTTGGGATCTGAGAACACCGTCTCGTGAAGCTTTTTGCAGTAAATGCAGCCACGCTGTTCGACAATGATCGCCAACCGCTTACCGGCTTCTTTCGCTGCAAGGATATCTTCTTTAATGTCCTTGAACGTCACGGAAAACCAAGGCTGCTTGTGCAGTCCGTCTTCGCCAAGCTTGGCAGCTTTTGCCGGGACAACGGCAAATAATATGGCAAGTGCCAAGATCACCGATCGCATTGTCTTTCCTCCTACGACATCTGCTTTGCTGAGCTGAGTGAGTTGGCTCAACCAATTTTTCCGAGCGCTGGAAAAGCCTCCAACAACCAGAAAGCCATCGTTGACATCATCCCGGTCATGAACAGCACACCTGTTATAACCAACAAGCCACCCATCGTTTTTTCGATGAGCCCCATGTGCGTCTTGGCTTTGCCCATCATTTGCATGAATGGTTTCGCAAACAGAGAGGCAGCCAGAAAGGGCAAGCCAATTCCAAGTGAATAAGCAAGTAGCAACCCCGCTCCGTGCCAAGCAGTATCCTTACTTCCCGCCAGGAACAGGATTGCAGCCAACACTGGACCAACACAGGGGGTCCATCCAAACGCGAAGGCAAGACCGATAACATAGCCACCTAACATGCCGGGCGGCTTGCGCTCCACTTCAACCCTCTTTGTGGTGTAGAGCCAGGATAGGCGGAGCACCCCTAAGAAGTGCAAACCCATAATCGCAATTACAGCACCAGCAACAATCGAGAGCGTATCCAAGTGGCGCGTAAGCGCCTGCCCAACAAAGCTCGCCGTCGCACCCAACATTACGAACACGGTTGTGAAACCAAGAACGAAGGACAACGCTGTTCGAAACACTGAACCCGTCACCGCGCCATCACCGCGCGAGTATTCGTCGAATGACACTCCGGCCAGAAAGCAGAGGTAGGGTGGCACCAGCGGCAGAACGCAGGGCGAAAGAAACGATAAAAGCCCCGCAAGAAAGGCACCGATCACGGAAATGTCGAAGTCCATTGCGGCTTGGCCTTGTTGCAACTTGACGTACGAGCGCCTAATATATTCATACTTTTATATGTGAAGTTTTAGCTCAAGGAAAGTCTCTGTCGGACATTTCTTTCAGATGGCCGCACACAACCGGAACTAAATCACCAGGGTGAATGACGTGTCCGGTAGACGCGGCGATCAACGAAGCACATACCCTTCGAATATGCTAAGTGTTAGGGAATGCAGACCAACCATCGGTGGCACGTCATGCGGAATGCGCTCAATCTCGCAATGATAATCCTGGCGATCTCGCTGGCATTTAATCAGGCGCGAGCCGCCGAACTAGTCATGCTCGAAGAACACGGTTGCCCTTGGTGCGAACGGTGGGATGAAGAGATCGGAGTGATCTATCATAAGACACCGGAAGGACGGCAGGCGCCACTGCGTCGCTTGGATATTCATGATCCTTTACCCGTTGACTTGCGTTTCCTTGTAAAAGGAGGATACACACCGACCTTCATACTTGTGGACGAGGGTCGAGAGATTGGTCGCATACGCGGCTATCCTGGAGAGGACTTCTTCTGGGGACTTCTGGGTCAAATGCTTAAGAAGCTACCAAAGCCCAACTTGCTGACCGAGACAAAGAACTGATTGGATTGCGCTGTGGTAGTTCCACTTTCTACAATCTTCCAAGATGACGAGCAGCTCGACGCTATGTCGGAGAAGGCGAAATTGGCGACAGCGATGATGAAAGCGCTTAGCCACGAAGGTCGCCTCATGATCTTGTGCTATCTTGCACATGGCGAGAAGTCGGTAACCGAGCTCGAAGAGATCCTCTCGCTCAGGCAACCTGCGGTTTCGCAGCAATTGGCACGACTCCGCGCTGAGGGGATTATTGAAGCGCGACGCGATGGCAAAGCTATCTACTACAGCATCCAGGATGCGCGCGCCCAGAAGATGATGGAGACCGTCTACGATCTCTATTGTGGTCCCGAGTCTGACTCCTATGAGTGAATAAAGTGATTGCAGGCTTTGTCCGCTTCAATCTATAATATTCAAAAAATTATATATGTCTGCACTATCTGAGCTGGTTGGGAGGCCGCTATGGATGAGTGGCCGACTTCAATACTCGTCGCTGTTATCGGCGGACTAGGCGGAATAGTACTGGGACTCGCAGCGCGACTCGGGCGGTTCTGTACGCTGGCTGCGATTGAAGACGCCATCTTTGCGCAAGACTATCTGAGACTCAGGATGTGGGGCCTAGCAATGGCCGTTGCCATCCTCGGAGTCTGGTCTCTCGCAGCACTGGATCTCGTTGATTTCTCGCAGTCGCTCTATCATCGACTGAGCCTCAACCCGGTCGTCTGGATCATTGGTGGCGTGCTGTTCGGAATAGGAATGGCCTTTTGTGGTACTTGCGGTTACGGCACCCTCGCCCGGATTGGCGGCGGGGATTTGCGCGCACTTTTCACATTTCTCGTGCTTGCCATTTCTGCGTATGCAGCTATCGCCGGTCCAACAGCGCTGCTGCGAATTGCAGTTCTCAATCCTCTGGCGTTATCTTCTAGTGGTAGCGGTCTCCCACGAACAGTCGAGCAGATTGGCGGTGCAGGCTCGCTGATGACAACGACTGTGACATGGCTCGTTGCGCTCGCACTCATTGCCTGGTGCCTTTCTTCAGCAAAGTTCCGTCAATCAACCAAGCATGTCTTTTGGGCCATCGCGGTTGGCTTCGCTATTGTTTCGGGTTGGTGGGCGACAGGCTGGCTTGGTGCGGATCCGTTCGAACCCCAGCCACTCGTTTCGCATGCTTATTCGGTACCGCTTGGGCAGACCCTCATCTTTGTCATGACCATGAGCAGCACCGCTCTGACGTTCGGGATTGCCGCGGTATTCGGCGTGGTGGTTGGCGCATTTATTGGTGCATCAATCAAAAGAGAGTTTCGCTGGGAGGCGCCGGATGACGCCCACGAAATGCGTCGGCACCTAATAGGTGCTGTGCTGATGGGAACCGGCGGAGTCTATGCCGGCGGCTGCACTATTGGCCAAGGTCTTTCCGGCGCGTCGGTATTGGCGTTCTCAGCCCCAATTGTTCTCGTCTCCGTCTGGTGCGGTGTTTGGCTTGGCCTAACCTATCTTATGGAAGGAACCATCGTCGGTGGGCTGAAAGCACTGTTCGATTCAAGACACGAATGATTAGCCATCAATCATACGGCAATAACATCCAGACACTTCAAAATCTGAGAACAACTCGCAGGTTGCTCCGAGAGGAAAATTAGCCATGAGGTATACTTTCATTCAATCCGTCACGGCAATTAAGAAGCTTGCTCTGATTGCCCTGCTCCAAGTCGCCTTGGCGTCGTGGGCTTCGGCCGAAACTTCAAGCCCAGACAAACTGCTGAAGGAAGTCAACGCGCGGATAAAGAACATTACGACCGAGCAACTCAAGGCCATGCTCGATAAGGATCGGAACCTTATAGTGGTCGATGTTCGCACTGAGCGGGAAGTGAATATTGTCGGCGGCATGATCGGGGCGCCTGGTACAACGATCATCCCGAGAGGCTGGCTAGAGTTTCGCATTCAAGACTTGGTCCGCAACAAAGATCAGCCCATCGTTGTCTATTGCGGCACCAACCAGCGCAGTCCGCTTGCTGCGGATATGTTGACGCGCATGGGTTATAAGAACGTCATGAATTATCCAGGCGGCTACTTTGCTTGGAAGAAGGCAGGTTTGCCAGTTTCGTCGCTGGATGCTGCAACTGATACGTTTCTCTATTCGAAGCCCGTTCAGATTGTCGACGGCGTGTGGTCGTCCATCGGCGCAACGGCGCCCTCAACCTATGAGAACTCTGGCCACAACAACAATCTATCGTTTGTTATCACCAAGGACGGCGTGCTGGTTGTCAATGCTGGCGGTAATTATCTGCTCGCCGCATCACTACACGCAGAGATAAAGAAGCTGACGGATCAGCCGGTCAAATACGTGGTCCTGGAAAATGGTCAAGGCCATGCCATGCTCGGCTCCAACTACTGGAAAGAGCAAGGTGCGACAATCATCGCTCACGCAGACGCAGCTTCGGAAATTGAAAAGAAACAATACGATATTGCCGACGCAGCGAAAGCCCGGTTGCGCGATAAGTTCTTCAACACCAAGGTCGTGATGCCTGACAAGACTTTTGATGACAAGCTGGTGATTGAGATGGGCGGTGAACGGATCGAAATCCTGAACCTCGGACCAGCACACAGCCCGGGCGACATCAGCGTCTGGTTGCCAAAGAAAAAAGTCGTGATCGCAGGCGATATGGCGTTTCACATTCGCATGCTACCGGTGTTCGAATACACAGACACGGCTGGCTGGATTGAAAGCTGGAAGAATTTCGTGGCGCTCGGTGCCAAGCATGTCATTCCCGGCCACGGTGGACCGACGGACTACGCAACGGTGACGAAGTACACCCGTGATTATTTGGTCTACATGCGCAGTGAAGTAAAAAAGCTTCTCGACAGTGGTGGCAGTGAGCAAGATGCCTACAAGATCGATCAATCTGCTTACCGCCACCTCGATACGTATGAGTTTCTTGCCCTCCAGAATGCCGGCAGGATCTACCGTTCCATGGAGTTTGAATAGAGGCCTTAACCGAGCGCGCAACTACTCGCTCGCGGCTTCCTTTGTAATACCGTCGAGCAGTTTGTCGATCGCAGTAAACGCCTTTTTCGTGAGGCGCGATGGTCCAGGTGGTATGGGTCGCCGATATCCAACAACAATCTTGCCTGGATCGGTTTTGGCTTCGAAAATGAAGATCACGTAGGGACAGATCGACAAGTTGAAAGGATTGGCGCTGACAGATGAGTGGGTCAGCTTGGCCGAACAGAACTGAACGTACTTGGCGTTGAGGTAGGGAGACTTGCTGCCGCTCGAGGTTACGCTACCGGCTGCTGCGCTGGTTCTTTCCAACATCTTGTCAACATGTCCAACATAGTCGATCACCAATCCTCGGTTGATCACAGCGTCTTTCAGGTCCGCAAACACGTCCTCAAACGAGCCGCTACGCGTGTAGTGTTGTGGGGCAAATTCTTTGCCGGAAAGCGTTGGTGAAATAGAGCCGACTATTGCGAGAGCAAACGTTGCGGCACACATTGCCAACTGGCTTGTCCTATTCATCGTCATAGTTCCTCCTCTAGCAAGGTACGCGACCAAGAAGCCATATCGTCGTATGTTTCGCGCACCATCTGATTGATACACTGGGCGAGGACAGCCTGACCTATGAAGCTTCCAACTATGCTGGCGCTACAGCCACAAACCGCCTCTGTTTAAGATTGTCAGACCGTCGATCAAACACCAGATCAGCCAAACCCGCGCCGACCCACATGGCAGCAAGAGCAACCCAAGACGTCAGCGCTAAGACCGCTCCACCAGTCACTCCGGCTCCGACTGCGCAGCCCCCGGCCAACATGCTGCCAAACCCCATGAGCACCGCCCCAACGATGTAGCGTGGCAGTGGCGCGTTCTCTCCAAAGCTTTGGATCTTGAACTCTCCAGCTAGCAAGGCCGCTACAAGAGAGCCCGCGAACACACCCGGCACCAGACCCAGACCGAAACTCAAGGTCACATTGGGCTCATTTATGAAAGCCATCAACGTGTCTGTAGATGGCCCGGTAAAACTGACACTTTGAATTGCAATCACGTCGAAGGCTTGGGCCGACAGATGAGCTGTGAACCACCAGCCTAGGACAATCGTCGCTCCAACGCTGATTGCAGTCGCCAGACTGGCATTCGACATTCCGAGCTGTCGCCAAAGCATGATCGCAAACACTACTGCAGCACTACCGAGCAGCAGTCCTGAGTAGTCCGGCAAATGCGCCATAAGATTGCGGGCATCGGCTTCCACAAGCCAGACAGAAGACAAGCTCTGACGCGCAGGCGAAAGCGCACCGCGCAAAGAAGCTTGCGCAACAACAGTAAGAATGAGGCCGGCCAACAGTGCGCGTAGATTGCCCGTGGCCGAAAGGACAAGTAACCGGCTTGCACAGCCCCGCGCAAGGATCATACCCGCGCCGAACATCAAGCCACCGATCATCGCTCCAGATAATGTGCCTGACTGCGCGAGCTGTCGAACGTTGCCATCGTCAAGTTGGCCAAATTCAAAAAGCAATTGCGTGCCCAGCAATGCAGACCCAAACACCAACAGCCACACTGTTGTCTTGGGTCCCAAACTGCCACGCCAAAACTCAACCGTTGCTGCGCGCAAGCAGAACCTGCTGCGTTGGGCAAAGAAACCGAACATGGCTCCAATCAGAAAACCACCAACGGCATTGACGCCAGCATCGCCAATCCGGTCAGCTAACCACAGTACGTCCAATGCTCGGGTTCCTTGTCAATTCATTGCATGCGATTATTTGCATGTATTGAATGGAACTATCTTGATGTGGGTCAAGAACAAGGTGATGCAGCTGTAGCTAGTGAACAGTGAGCTGGCGGGCGCGAACGCTATTCGACGCTGCACTGGTATCCGCGACACCACGGCATGACATTCATGTCGAACTATATTATATATTCAATAATTAGAATGTAATGGGAGACAACCAATGTTAAGGCTTCTATCGCCAGGTGACTTTGCAGCTGACCTGATGGGACTTGGCGCGAACGAACATCGCGTGATCTTCCGCATGTTCGTCAACACACTGGTCTGGGGCGCCGTCGCCACGATGACGATGATCGCAGTGCTATCCTAAGAACCGTAACAAATCGGAGAGTTCTGTGGAGACAACTTTTACACCACTGGCATCGCTGGCAGGCGGTGTTCTGATCGGCATAGCCGCACTCATACTGATGCTATTTGTCGGTCGAATCGCCGGGGCAACGGGCATCCTTGCTGGCACTATTTTCCCTTCTGATGCCAAAGATTGGGGCTGGCGCGCGGCATTCCTTCTTGGAATGGTCTCAGCACCGACAGTGGCGGCAATGACGGCCTTACCCGTTCAGCCGATTGTCGTGCCGACAGGTTCTGCAATGCTCATTGCTGGTGGCATCATTGTCGGTTGCGGCGTGACGTTGGCATCCGGTTGCACCTCAGGGCACGGTGTCTGTGGCCTTGCGCGCCTGTCCGCCCGCTCATTGGTGGCAACACTTGTCTTTATGGTCACAACAGGCATCACAGTCTTCCTAGTCCGTCACGTGATGGGAGTTTAAGCGATGCAAATCATCATGGCATTGTTCGCCGGCATCACCTTTGGTGTTGGCATCATGATTTCTGGCATGGCGAGCCCGGCCAAGGTTCTTAACTTTTTCGACATTGCCGGCTTCTGGGATCCGAGCTTAATGTTTGTCATGGGTGGCGCTCTGCTCACAACGCTGATCGGTTATCGAGTAATTCTGACGCGTGACCGGCCCCTTCTAGCCGACCAATTCCATTTGCCGGATCGCAACGATATCGATGTCCGATTGATTGCAGGAGCGGCAATTTTTGGCATCGGCTGGGGCATTGCTGGATTCTGCCCAGGCGGTGCAATCCCCGCCGTTGGCACCGGCCGCTCGGAAGTTCTGATCTTTGTGGCAGGCCTGGTTGCAGGACTACTGGCGACTCGGCTCGCACTTAAGGCGCTTACTGTGCGACGCCCCTCAAAAGGCGCGCCGTCAACAGTGTAGAATGCTGAGTCGGCTGCAGATGATCAATGATCGGTTTGTGCAGAGGCTTGTTGAAAGTAGTTCTGAACAAAGGGTACTGAGTACGAGTACGCTTGTCAGGAGCTGCTTCAATCCGCTTTCGAACCGTCACACTATAACTCTCGACTATGTGTACGGCTCAGCGTCATCAACATACTTCATGAGCGGCTATCACTTCCGCTAAGTGGAGAGGGTGTGTGAAAAGACAGCTCGTCGCTTGTGATAGACTTATTTCGTTGATTCTCTGCGGTGTGGATCATGAAGCGGTTCATCGAGGGTGCTGATCGCAATCAAGCGACGCTGTTTCCCGAGCGGCTCGACGACTATGTCAGCGAAGATAATCCGGCACGTGCGATCGATGCGTTTGTTGATGCACTAGATTTGAGCGCACTCGGTTTTGATGTTGTGCCGGAGACCACTGGCCGGCCAGGTTATCATCCGGCGACGATACTCAAGATCTACGTTTACGGTTATCTCAATCAGATCCAATCCTCGCGCCGCCTGGAACGCGAGTGCGGCCGCAATGTCGAGCTGATCTGGCTGACAGGCTCACTCAAGCCCGACTTCAAGACCATTGCCGATTTCCGCAAGGACAATGGGCCAGAGATCCGTAATGTGTGCCGCCAATTCATTGCACTTTGCCGTGACATCAAGCTGCTCGATTGTGCCAGCGTTGCCATTGACGGTAGCAAGTTCAAGGCGGTGAACGCCAAGGCCAAGAATTTCACGCGTGAGAAGTTGCGCAAGCGCTTCAAAGAGATTGACGAACGTATCGGACGTTATCTGTCGGAACTCGATCGCGCTGATGAAGTTCAGTCGGCAACCGGCATGCCAGTCAGCGAAGCGGAGGTTCGGCGGATCACCGACAAAATGGCGTGGCTCAAGAAGGAGTCCGAAAAGTTGGAAGCGATCAAAGCCGAGATGGATCGCACTGATGCCGACCAGATCTCGGAAACAGACCCGGATGCACGCTCCATGGCGATCACCAGCCGGCATCCCCGTATCATCGGCTACAATGTGCAAAGTGTGGTTGATACCGAGAACCATCTGATCGTTGCGCACGAAGTTACTAACATCGGGTCGGACCGCAACGCATTGGCGGACATGGCCAACCTGGCACGTGATGCACTGGGTGTCGATAAACTCGATGTCGTTGCCGACAAAGGCTACTATAAAGGCGAGGAGATCGTTACTTGCGAAGACGATGACATCACGGTCACGCTCCCCAAACCGACGACATCGAATGCCAAGGCACATGGCCGGTTCGACCGCAGCTTGTTCATCTATGATGCCGAAAGGGACAGGTATGTTTGCCCGGCGGGGCAATATCTCACCTCTCGCATGACACGCAAGGAAGGCGGCAAGGTGCTACATCGCTATTGGACAACGGCTTGCGGAAGTTGTCCGGTCAAGCATCACTGCACACCCAGCAAAGAGCGGCGCATCTCCCGGTGGGAACGCGAAGATGTCCTTGAGCGTGTGCAACAGCGCCTTAAAGATAACCCGGACAAGATGGCGACGCGCCGCGAGACCGCCGAGCATCCCTTTGGCACGATCAAAGCTTGGATGGGTGCAACTCACTTCAAGATGCGAACGCTCAAACACGTCGCAACAGAAATGGCGTTGCACGTCCTTGCCTACAATATGATGAGAGTCATCGCGATCATCGGCATACCGGCACTGATCAAGGCCATCAGGGCCTTTTTATCTTGGCTCTCGGCAATAATCGTCCCAGGGCAAGCACTTGGCGGATCACAGAGAGATTCCATGGCGATTAGAGTCACCGAAAACCAAATTTCTGCACGGGCTTGGCCGTACCCGAATAAGAACTCAATCCCAGCATGTTCTCACACGCCCTCTGGACAAATCGACGTTTGTGCGTTGCACTAGAATTGATCGCGACCACGGCAGCTTTGATCAATGGGCGGACTATTCCAACCTTCACGTCGCACTATAATGGCACGTTCGACGCTCCCATGCCTGGTGGTTTCCAAGTAGAAGGACAAGCTGAGGCATCGCTGATAGTATCGTCCTGTCTCAAACCACGATCGAATCGTATCTTCTCATGCAAGCGTTTCCTCGTCAGCTGGCAATACACGCTGAGATCGTCACGGCGATGGCATTGGTGCTTGCCGCGAGTTGGGCATTCGTTGCCTGGATGACTCTCGACATGTCTCATCCTGTCGTCAGGATGATGATGCCTATTGATGCGTCATGGTCGTGGGCAACTCTAGCTGCCGTGTTCGTGATGTGGGCGGTTATGATGATTGCGATGATGCTGCCGTCAGCCGCACCGATGTTGCTGATGTTTGACACTATCGAGCGCCGTAACTCCACAACTGAGCGCGTGCGTATCAGGTCTTTGTATTTCGCCGCCGCCTATCTGTTCATTTGGATTTCGTATGCCGCGGTTGCAACCGGCGTGCAGTGGCTTCTGCAGCACTACGGCCTGCTGACGCCAATGATCCTGAGCCGTTCTAACTGGCTTACTGCTGCCCTGTTGGTTCTTGCTGGTGTCTATCAGATGACCCCGTTGAAGCATTCCTGCTTGAACTACTGTCGTTCGCCCATCGGATTCCTAATGTCGGAATGGCGTGACGGCATTCGCGGTGCCTGGCAAATGGGTTTGAAACACGGGCTCTATTGCTGCGGTTGTTGTTGGGCGCTGATGCTATTGCTGTTCGTGGCTGGCGCCATGAACCCGATTTGGATCGTCTTTCTGACCGTCATCGTTGCTCTTGAAAAATGGCCGAGGTTTCCCGCATGGACCACGAATGCACTGGGTGGCGTTTTGGTGGTTGCTGGCCTATCGAATCTACTCTGACGCAGGTGCCGGCATATAGCCTGTCAGGCTTGGAGGCTATGGCCCCGACCAATCGAACGGGATATGCTTCGCTGAATTGACAGTCCACGAGAATTTGTAGCCGAACGCATCGACACTGCAGACCGTCGACTTGCCCCAGGTGACCACCTGTCCGGGTCCGGTTTCCGAACCAGGAGCGCCGGTCATTCGCGGATAGTCACCGGGATTGCTGGTCGGTCCGGTCAATGCCTCTGCCCAGGCTTTGACCTTGCCGCCGATGTCAACGCCCCACCGCGACTGATCTGGCGTAATCTCGAAGGAAATGCTGGCGCGCTCAATCCCAACGATTTCACGCCCGCCTGCAAACAACGCGTTGACCTGGCCTGGAAAACCGCCCGCGCGTCCACTGAAGATTTCTGGCAATACATTAGCTTGCCTTTCGCTCGCCCGATCATCAATGAATACACCGAACTTGCCCGAAACCTTGCCGGCCCACAGGTCTCCATCAAAGCGACCGACGCGCACGAAAGCGAGATCATCCAAAGCGACGTCGCCGTAGTGACCCTCTTTAATATGCCAGAACAAGACCGACTCGCAGAAGTTGTTGTCGGGCGCCTGCGCGAACGTGCAGGGACAAGCGACGTCGCAACTGCAGTTATCAAACCAATCACCGGCGATGCGCCATTTCGGCGTGTCTGACATGGCAACCTCCACTTTGCTTGGCACGGAATGATGAAGCCGTAAGCCTTGAACAGCCTAGTGCGACCATTGCCTGCTCACAAGGCACTTATGATTTCGCAGTAGACGGGTCCGTGGCGGTCAGCCTGACCAGGTAAACGGCGCGAAATGACCGTTGTTACCCTGGCCGGACATTTCGAGATCAACGCCGAAGCCGTGTACTCGCGTATGGTCGGATCGAGCCAAAGCCAGTCGGCTGTTCGCCGGATGGCCGGTATTGTCAATATAGAGCGGCTGGCCCTCGAACTTTCGAGACTGCACGCCTTCTATTTCATAGGATAGAATGTCGGGAATGTTGATGGTTCCGCGAAGGCCATCCTGAACGAACTCGATCGGTTTGAACTGTACGCCCCTGTAGTCGCCGACCAAGCTGCTATGGATAAAACCTGGAACACCACCAGCCTGACCACCAACAATCAAACTTAGCGCATTGCGCTGGTTATCGTTGACAGTCTCATCGATGACACTGGCAAAGACCCAATCTCCATCCGCCATGACCCGGCCGGATTGTATGATGAACGCGAATTTCTTCCCATCCAGCGCTATATCACCAAACCGGCCCTGAGTGATGCGGAATGCCATCAAGGCAATACAATTGTCATTCGTTGCCGGCCCTTGCGGGTTGGTATAAATGCACGGGCAAAAATAATCACAGTTGCAGCTCTCGATGTAATCACCGCTCATTTCCCAACTCTGGTCCGCCATTGCTGCCTCCCTGGTCTTACATCCTTGAATCGCTTCACGAGCTTCCGTCTCAGCCCTTGTCCGTGATCTCGGCAGCCTTGAACATCCGCCGCCGGCAAGGTTCGTTGGCAGCGAAGGGCGTGCGCTATTCCAAAACCCGGATCGTCTCCTCAATCTCGATCGTCTGGAAGTGGAGCGGCACGATTACTGAAGCGGCAGGATTGACCGACTTCACCTCAGCGATAAATTGTTTTGTGTGCGACAGCGCTGCTTCCTGCGACGCGCCGAACGGCAGTCCCTGATCATCCCAATGCGTTGCGATGACGATCGGAGGTTTGCCGATTGCCCGCAACAGACGACCAGTATAGTCGTGAATGTCGAGGCGAGGTGGCGCAGAGGCAATAATTGCAATATCTGGCCTCAGGCCATCCATTTCGCGCTCGATGTAGTTCATCGATCCGAAAAGCAGGATCTCTCGGCCTGCAAACCGCAGGAGATAGGCCAACGTTCCGCCTTCAACATACTCGTCCAGCGTGAGTGGATCGTTCTGCAGCGGGATCGTTCCAAAATCGCGATAGAGCTTGCAAGAAAGTGGTGAGTGCAGGCTGGGTATGACTTTCATGGAGAGCTCTGGGAATTCGAGATCCTCACCGCCTTTCACGACGATTGTCTGCTCTTCTGCCACTCCACCGTTCTGCGCTGCATTTGCCGTGCTCTCAGTCCCTATAACGACGGCTCTCGTCTTCTGGGCAATATAGGGCACGTCCATGCAGTGATTGAAGTGCGCATGCGATAGCAGTATGTAGTTGGCATGCGGAACCCGCAAATCAACGGTGGCTGCATCGATGACTGGAGCCTCGCCCATGTTGATGACCGGGCGTGCATCTCCCGGCACTTCGGTTGCATCGTGCGGTCCGTACTTGCGTCCTTTGAAGCGGATTCTCGACAAATAGGGATCGAGCAAAACTGTCGTATTGCCGTCAGTGATGGACCACCCTGCTGCACCAAAGTGCGTTAGTGATAATCGAGGACGCTCGTTTATCGAAGAATTTCCCTTGGCACCCACGACAGGCCCCCTTTCCTAAGCCCGAATGCGCAGCCGATATCATGCATTAGCGCAGCCGAGCCGCTTTCTTCTCAAAAGCAGAATTCACGGTTCGTAGTGTTTCCTGAAGAGAGATTCCGCACGAAATGAGATATCTACACAACCCATAATTTTATACCATATCGCTCAAGAGCCGGCAGTTTGGGGACGATTTTGATACGGCATTCGACTGATCGTCGGTGAACTGGCACTGCAATCGCAACCCACTCCGCGATTTGACACTATAGTCAACTCAATCAAACAGGCGACTTCAATAGCGACAGTATTTGAGTGCAATTGTCGAAGCGACCTTCGCAGCAGTCGGCAAGCAAGAAGCCAATTAGATCATTAACGGCATTGAGATCAGCTGCGTAATGGGTTTCCCGTCGATGTCTGACAGCCGTCACGAGACCTGCTCGCTTCAAGATTGCAAGGTCGCCTGACAGCGTTGAGGGGAGAATGTCGAGCAGACGCCCGATTTCGCCGACAGGAAGGCTCTCCGGGCCTGCACGAACAAGCAAACGGAAAATGGTTATTCGAGATGTTTGAGCGAGCGCAGCAAACGCCTCTATGGCAGTGTCTTGATCCATGATACGATAATTCCCGAAGTAACGAATCTTGATAAGTTAGCAATCGAGCATTAGCCCAAACATCATAGTTCGGCACTTCCCGAATTAAAGATGTATTTCGGGTTTGTGGTGGTTGGAGCTGAGTAGCACTCCACTCTCAACACCCGATCTGCCGCAAAACTTCTTGGACGACATACGGCATCTCACAGCGCTTCGCTGCACCATAAAGTAACACTCGATGACGTCGGCGCCGCCGGTTCGGCTCTAAGAGGTGTGGTGATGCGAACGCCACTTCTGGAGAATACTGAAGTCAACACAATGCTTGGTGGTCGGCTCTTGATCAAAGCGGAGTCGTTCCAACGCACCGGTGCCTTCAAATTCCTAGGCGCCTATAATTGTATTCGTCAACTCAGCGACAGTGAAAGAACCAGGGGAGCCATAACCTACTCCTCAGGAAATCATGCCCTTGGTGTTGGCCTTGCTGCGCGGCTACTAGGCTCATCTGCGCTTATCATTATGCCGAGTGATGTCCCGCCAGCTAAGATGAAGGCGGTCCAGGACTTAGGCTGTGAGATCGCAACTTTCGAGCGCGACCATGAGAACAGTGATGAGGTGGTTGAACGGCTGCGGGCCGAGACTGTCCGGATCATCGTTCCTCCGAGCGCCGATACTCGCGTTCTTGCTGGTGCTGGAACCGTTGCCTTGGAACTCTATGACCAGGCACGAAATCTGGATGCACGACCCGACGCCATACTCGTTCCATGTGGCGGCGGCGGACTGACCGCCGCGACTGCAGTCGTCATGAATGCGCTTTCGACCTGGACGTCCGTTTACGCCGCCGAGCCCCTACTTTTTGACGATACGCGGCAGTCGCTCGAAGCAGGTGAACGCATAGCAAACCCCAAGGGTCAGCGCACGATCTGCGATGCCATCATGACGCCGATACCCAATGAAGTGACCTTTCCAATCAACTACCAGCTTCTTGCTGGTGGCGTAGTGGCGAGTGATGACGAGGTTCGTGACGCAATGCGTTTCGCCTACCAGCACTACAAGATCGTGGTAGAGCCCGGAGCCGCCGTTGGCTTAGCAGCCGTCCTCAGCGGTGCAATCGAAATCAAGGGCAAAGTCATAGCGACTGTTGTTACCGGTGGGAATGTTGATGCCGTTCGCTTTTGTCAACTCTTGAACGACCAGCCTCAATCATAGGAACAAATAATGGAACGCAAATTGGTAGCCGAGTGGCTCGGTACGTTTTCACTTTTGGCAACAGTTGTCGGCTCCGGCATCATGGCCGAGCGACTGGCCGGCGGCAACATTGCTATTGCACTACTGGGCAACACCATTCCGACTGGAGCCATTCTCGTAGTCCTGATCACGGTTTTCGGACCGGTGTCAGGCGCACACTTCAACCCAGCGGTGACCCTCAGCTTCGCACTACGTAGAGAAATTACGCCATGGGCAGCAACGCTGTACGTTGTTGCGCAAGTATTTGGAGGCATAATTGGTGTCCTAACTGCGCACATTATGTTTGACAATCCACTCATTGATCCATCGACCACAAGCAGAACAGGCATTGGACAATGGGTCGGCGAATTCGTTGCCACATTCGGGCTTGTTGGTACGATCCTTTGCTGTCTCAAGGCCCGCCCTGATTTCGTCCCGATGGGTGTTGGGTTATACATCACGGCGGCATATTGGTTCACGTCCTCAACCTCCTTCGCCAATCCGGCCGTGACCATAGCTAGGGGCTTTTCCGACACCTTCGCCGGCATTCATCCTGCCAACGTAGCAGCCTTCGTTGCCGTGCAATTGGTTGCAGCTGTGCTCGCAACTGGCTTTTTTCGATGGTTTCTTTCAGACGGCGAGAAGATTTGATCTCACATCCATGCAACGATCAACAATATCAATGTCCAAGCCTGAGTTCAGATTTGTCGATGCTGCATTGACAAATGCTACCTGATGGTTGGTTCGTAGGCGGCTTGATCATAACAACACCGCCAGCAAGTTCGTGTCCGCTTCTGGTCGAAACCGATTTTCTGATTCCACCAATTCGATATTGAGTGAGCTACGGTTAGGGCTAACTCCGAAGAACCGATGGCGAGTACATCATGTCTGCCGTGCTACTAAAAAGCGGGCACGAAGTGTTATTATGAGGCTCGGGGCAAATTGGGAGTAGCAGTCGAGAGTCCACCCACCAAAGTTTCTCAAGTTTCCTCCAATCTACAACCAACCTTATCTAGTGACTATAGTTGGTATTCCGCGGAACCCATCTCGGTTGTCCACAAAGAGTGAGAACGGTGGAGGGTAGTAGGTAAACGTCGAATAGGCGATCAACTGACAGATAAGGAGAATACTTCCTGCCGTAAGTGAGAAGGATGACGGCTTGAGCACATTCGCCAGTGTTGCCGAACCAATTTGTCCAGCTGCAACCGCAATCACGAATGTCGCGATGTCGAGCACCAGCAAGTTACGACCAAGGATGCCTGTGTAAGTGTAGAAAATCGTAACAATAAGCAGTGGTGCGATCAGGAGAGCGTAACCTCTTGCCGACCAGAATTGATTTGCATTGGGGCGCAGAGCAGCAAACACAGCAGCGGCCCAAACGAGGCCCGGCCAGAAAGCGAGCTTCAGGTGCTCCCAGACTGATTCATTCACGGCGGCAATCATTGCGATCGGAGACCAATAACCGGACCAAGCAAAAGTGAAATGAAGCAACGACCCCGCAATAACAATGAACGGGATGCCGAGTAGTTCGAGCTGCCAACGCTTTTGCTTCATCTTGCACACGCTATCCAAGGCTTTTTGTTGGGCGCAATTCTAGCAACTTCTAACGTACAGGCTATTCGATTCTGAGCCTGCGCCGGTTTGAGGTTCGCAGCTGGTCCGGACACACTCACCGGGATGGGCAGAGCGCTCTGGACTGCGCCCGGTTTAAAAGACACACAGTTTAAGTGTCGTGACTAGATCTCAACTTCAAAACCAACTCGATCTCAATAGCTGGAGTGCCACCTCTCAGACCCCAGCTATCACGAGGCACATCGTACAGCATGAAACGAATATCCTCACGACGATGCCCGTTCTCCCGAGTTCGGAATTTATGCACGAATGAGCTCTCGCTTTGTCTCGATAGTGCGTCCTGGATAGACAGTTGCCTCGACGAGGGTGAATGCTACGCTCGATGAGGCTGCAATGAGGAAAGCACCGGCATGGTATTCGTGCAGCCAGAACAGACGAATACTTTCGGGCATCTTCAGGGCATCAATGATAGCTTTGTTCACAGCAATTATGATTGCATGGCGATCACTGTAGAGCTTTCGTTAGTCGGTGAACAACGGCGTGAGGCGTCTTTAGTCTCCGGCTCTGTCGGACCCATTGCGCAGTTTAAGGCCCCGCGGCTTTGCGACCATACCGCCAGCGGTTGCTGGTTGGCAGATGAGACGAGACAATGCGCATCAGATCTTTATATTCGCCTAGTCGTCGCAAATTTCGATTGGATTTAGAATGAGCCAAACGGCATTGTTGACCGGCGCTCTATCCGGTTTGGTTGTAATTGATTTGACCGTCATGTTGGCAGGGCCGTTTGCGACCATGTTGCTCGCCGACCATGGTGCCCGAGTTATCAAGGTGGAACCGCCTGGGGGCGAGAATACGCGCTTGTTTGGCCCCTTTCCTCCTGGTGGACTGAGGATGGAGGACGGGGGATACGGAGCCTATTTCGCTTCGACGAATCGCAATAAAGAATCGATCATCCTTGATCTAAAATCAGAGACCGGAAAGGAGGCGTTCCGGCGTCTAGTAGATCGGGCAGATGTTGTGATCGAGAATTTTCGCGCCGGCGTGATGGAAAGGCTAGATCTCTCCTACGAGAGCCTGATCGCGCGCAATCCGAAGCTTGTTTATGCCTCCATCCGCGGCTTTGGTGATCCGCGCACGGGCAAAAGTCCACTAGTAGACTGGCCAGCCTATGATGTCGTGAGCCAAGCTATGGGCGGGATTATGGGCATCACTGGGCTCAAGGGCGGCGCGCCGACCAAGATCGGTCCAGGCGTGGGCGACATCATGCCGGCAATGCAGAGTGTGATCGGAATTCTTGCTGCCTGCTGGAATGCACAACGAACGGGTTATGGGCAGCTTGTTGATGTTGGTATGGTGGATGCTGTGATGGCCGTCTGCGAGCGAATGATCTACCAATATTCCTACAGTGGGGACGTTGCGGGTCCAGAAGGTAGCGGCCACCCTCTACTTTGCCCTTATGGTATCTTCGAGGCAAAGGATGGCTGGGTTGCCATTGGCATTCCGCACGATCATTTCTTTCAGCTTTTCTCCGAACTGATCGGGCAGCCCGAACTAGGCACTGACCCGCGTTACCGACACAACGCTGATCGTATTGCGTGCCGCGATGAGGTTGAGGCAATTGTGACAACCTGGACTTCAGTGCGGACAAAAACAGAAATAGCAGATGCGCTTGGCGGCAAAGTTCCATTTGGGCCCATTCAAACAGCAGATGAGATTTTTGGAAACGCGCACACTGCTGCCCGCGAGATGCTGGTCGAGGTCGAGCATCCCGGAGCGGCGCAAAAGGTCAAACTTGCCGCCCCTGCGATCAAGATGGATCGGACCCCAGGTGGCGTCTGGCACCGCGCACCTTTGGCCGGGGAGCATACACGAACCGTACTTACGGAGTTCGGTTTTACTGCGCAGGAGATCGAGAGCTTGGTATAGGATCGAGGGCGATGCCGCGTCGACGGACAATGTCTGCAGCGCGCTGCGTGAGATTAGTCGACATAGTTAGCTTGGCCGATTTACCTCTGCTCTTAGGCCGAAAATGGAATGGATTGGCTAGCAACTTCATTGCTCCGCACGTACCATTGTGTTGGACAAACTACTTTGTGCTGGAAGCCTAGGGTCATATAGATCTGCGCGATCTCGCGAACCTCGTAGATGATTGTCAGTTGAGTACCAAAGCGAGGCAGGCCAGAGTGACAGGTACGCATACAGGACGGTGTCAACGTCCAGAAGGTGGGCTTTGTGAAGTAGTATGTAAGCTGTACCGAGCGTCGGAGAAATTCCCTAGTCGTGTGTCCGATCTGATCAAAGCCCGTGCATCCGCATCAACGCACCGAAATGCTTTTCGGCGCTCCAGTCTAGCTGCTGCATGAACTGTCGATGTGTCTCGCGGACAATTTCGTCGGGTAAAATCTTGAGTGGCTTGCCTGATGATTGTGCTATCACCTGCTGACGGCAAGCTCGTTCCAGATAATAGAGCTCGTCGAACGCCACAGCAACTGTCGGTGCGCCAACCGAAACACCGTGGTTGTCGAGAAACAATATATCGGCGTTCGGGTTGTCCTTTTGTGCCTCCGCGATGCGCGCACCTTCTTCCTCGTCAAGAGCCAAACCACCGAACTTGTGGTGCGCCATGCGCCCCCAAAATCGTACGGCTGTTTGATGAGCCATCTCGAGGCGGCCATCTTCAACCATGGTGATGGACGTGGCGTAAGGCATGTGCACATGCAGGATGCATTGGTGTCGGGGATTGGCACGATGGCCAGCGATGTGAATATTACGCGCAGTCGCCTCTACCTCACCGTCACCTTCGAGCAACGAGCCTTCGCCATCGATCATCAGGAGATGGTCAGGACGCATTTCGCCCCAGTGAACGCCGTAAGGATTGATCAGATACCGCTCGCCTCCACCTGGAACAACGACAGAGAAATGATTGCAGATGCCTTCGTGATACTCGAGCTTGGCGGCAAGACGCAGTGCCGCTGCTAGCTGACGACGTAGTGAAGTCAGGGGCGGTAATTCGCGGGTGTTCGCAGTCACGCTATTCATAGTCGAGCCCTTTGCATTGTATCCAATGAACTGTCTTGGTCGCGATACCAGAAAGCGCGGCGCGTGCACAAGAGGAGATGGTTGCCCAGCTGTTCGCATTCATGGACTCTCGATCCATCGTAGATTGCTGTTGACCAGTTTCGCATCTGAAATTTCTCAGAAGCGCAAGCCATATTGGTGATTAACAAGCCACGCCATCATCACATGCACTTCAATGATCTCCTCAGCAAATAGGTTTTCGATTGGCGTGGCATGACTTTTCTGAGGTCAACACACTCTCAACAATTGTTGGATTGATGATCGCGTCTGCGTGGCGATGCATCTCCTCAATTTCTACCGCACTATGGTAGGCCGGTTTCGCGCTAGTGATTTGGCTGAGCTTTTCTGCCTCCATGTTGCGGCGCACGCACGGTCTGTTGCCGAGCGTGTTGTGGATGTAGCCGCAGCCGGCAACCATGCGAACACAGCACAAGAACTCAATGCCGACGACAGCATCAAAATGGATCGGTGTTTGCGTTAGAACCTCTGGGTACCTCGATGCGAACAAGCGACTTTGCCCCGATTATTCAGGTTGCTCAACTTCCAAAGCGTTGGCGGTTCCATCGTGTCCCAACACCTGCCAGTTACTTCATGTCCAACGTGCTGACACCGTTGAGCCAGGAGCAGGTGTTGTTGAGATTTCACACATCTGATCTCGCCCGATTGACAACGACACTGTTTGCGTCATGCTTTGCCAATCGCCATTCATTTGGAAAAATGCGAGACCTTTTCATGGAACATGTCCGCTATATCGACAGAACGCGCGAGGATTACCTTCGGCAAGGCTACGAGAAGTCTTACCAATGGGCGCAATTCGACGATGTGCCTTTCACGCCCTTGAAGAAGCCGTTGTCACAATCACGCGTTGGCCTTATTGGCACAAGCGAGGTTGCAGTAAAATTCGACCCGGAAACAGAAGAGAACCCAATTTCTGAAGAAGACTTCCGCGGCGTCTACTCAATTCCAGCCAATCTGCCGACCGACAAATTCTACAGTCGCACGAACTCCTTTGACCGCAACGCCACTAACCTGGACGATGTTAACGCGTTCTATCCAATTGATCAGATGCGCGCAGCCGTCGCCGATGGCCGAATTGGCTCGATGCCAGACTGGTTTTACGGCGCATACAATAACTATTCACAACGCAAGGTCCTGCAACAAGAAGCCCCGAAAGTCCTGGACTTTGCCAGACGCGATGAACTTGACGCCATGATCATGGTGCCTGTCTGACCTGTCTGCCATCAGACCGTGAGTCTGATCAGCCGGTATCTCGAAGAGAATGGCATACCGACAGTTGTCATCGGCGCCGCAAGGGACATTGTCGAACACTGCGGTGTCGCCAGGTTCCTATTCGTCGACTTCCCGTTGGGCAGTCCATGCGGAGAGCCTTGGAATGTTGAGCAGCAAAGCGATATTTTCCAGCAAGCGCTTGATCTTCTGAGTGAGGCGCAAGAACCGCGCACGACTCGCACGCCCGATTATAATTGGAGCAAGGGTGACGATTGGAAGAGGCTCGTGTTCACAGAAGAGCAGCCTTGGCAAACCAAGGAGCTGCAGGAGAAGTGGATGGCCCGAAAAGAAGAATACCGGCAGTTGAAAGCGCAAGGCAAAGTCTGAACCAATGACTGCAGCAAAACGGGATATCATTGTTTACACGTCACCGTTCTGCGCGCCTTGCGAACAGCTCAAGCAGTTTTTGACCTCGAACGGCGTATCATTCGAGGTTAAGGACCTGCTCATGGACGAAGATGCGCAGGACCGCCTCGATGAGGCACGAGTTCGCTCGACACCGGCACTTGAGGTTGACGGCGAAATCTACGCCGGCGCTTCGCTCAATCAGGACAAGGTAAGGGCACTGCTGGGTCTGTAATTCAGATCGTGCCGTTGCGCGACAATTCTTGAACTTTCTGGGGCGACAGTCCCAGCCACTCACTGAGGACCGTTTCGGTGTGTTGGCCAAGGAGCGGAGCTGCTTCAAGTGATACGTTGTTGCCCGACATTTTTACAGGCCAGGCTAGCATTTTCACACGCCCCAGTGTTGGGTGATCGACCCATTGAAAGATCTCACGCCGTTCGAAGTCAGGGTTTTCTGACAGTTCTTTAAAGTCAAACACAGCTCCGGCCGGCACACCCGCACGCCCGATCAATTCCATTGCCTCATCCTTTGTGCGCTGCTGCGTCCACGGCACTATTAAGTCATCAATTTCGTTTTTGCGTGCATAGCGGTCAGCCGACGTCTCAAAACGCGCATCGCCGATTAGATCGGCATGGCCGATCAACTCTAGCAACCGATGCCATTGTCGGTTGTTTGCCCGATTGACGTAGATGTATACATAGTCGTTCGAGCCGCCGGGCTTACATGGAAACAGTCCCATTGGCGCATTGCCCCCAGTGATAATGCCTTCGGCAGAACGCGAAGGTGGCTCACCGGTTGCCATGAAATCAGAGAGCGGAAAACGTGCATACTGCATCATCGCATCCTGCATCGCGACGGTCAGCCGTTGACCTTGGCCTGTGGCCTGCTTTTGATAGAGCGCGCCGAGAATGCTGATGGCCATGAGCATGCCGGTGCCTGTGTCAGCGAAATTTGCGCCGGGTTTGACCGGTTTCCTGTCTGCTTCACCGGTCACCGACATTATACCGCCTGTTGCTTGAGCAATCATGTCAAATGCCAGAAGGTCTTCGTGGGGACTTCCTTCGGCAAACCCCTTCAACTGGCCATAGATGATCTGCGGGTTGATAGCTCTCACGTCATCGTAGCCAAGTCCCAATTTCTCAATGACGCCGGGCCCAAAGTTCTCAACGACAACGTCTGCCTGCTTGATTAAATCCTTGGCGAGCGCCAAGCCTGCTTCTGCTTTCAGATTGCAAGTGATACTTTTCTTGTTGGCGTTGAACAGAACGAAAAAATATGAGTCCCGTTCGCCATCAATCGATCCTAGGCGACGAAGTTGATCACCGCCGTTGGGGTTCTCAACTTTGACAACCTCAGCGCCGAGCCATGCCAGCACTTCGGTGCAGGCGGGCCCCGCCTCGAACTGCGTTAGATCCAGGACCTTAACACCGGCTAAAGCAGATCCGTTAGATATCATCTCGCTCTTCCTGATCTAGAGGCAACACCAAAAACGAGAGCACTAGCCCGCAGGTATTCTACGCATCGCCGCGGGCTAGTGCCCACGTTGCGGTGAGCATGATCGTATTCTTGATCCGTATTATGGCTTGGCGGTTTTGCTGCAATTTTGCGATCGAGCTTGAATTCAGATAGCACACGTTGAACATTGGCTGAGCATCACAGCAGTTTTCATAGCCATTCCCACGAAACAGGCAACAGCAGGATCTGGCAGACTGATTGTGACCGGCGACACGCAGACCATCGCAGCACCCCGAAAACAGGGCTATGAAACATGTCTCAATCTCTTGCACCAAAACCACCGTTCGCTCCTCCGGCGGTTGATCGGTTGAGCATTCGTGTTGTCGTAGATTCTGCTTATGATCTGTTTGCACCTAAATCGGCCCATAGGCACGTTGCCGTTGACCACTTCCAGCGGACCCGCAACAGACAGATGTCAACTTTGGCCTGTGAGTGGGGCTTGTCCTTACATCTGACGTCCGAGAGGGCCGGGGCTAAGGCTCAGCACATACTCGACTTCGGCTACACGTCGGAGATCATAAACCGAAATTTCGAGCTTCTTGATATCGACCCGAAGAAAATCGATGGCTTAATCCTGAGCCACGCGCATCGAGACCATTATGGCGGTTTGTCCGGCTTCGTCATGCATCACCGCGCACACATGCCGTCTGATCTGGCTTTGTATGTCGGGGGCGAAGAGGCATTCCGCGAGAAATGGGTCGGTGACAAAGACGCGCCAATGTCCTGGGGGGCCGTCGATCGGATGATGCTGACGGCACATCAGGTTGTGCCGACCTGCTGCAGCGAGCCGCACGACATCAAACACGCATTCACAACCGGCTACATTGAGCGCAATTCCTTCGAGACCGTATCAGGTGGCTCGATGGTCCTTGAAGATGACGCGCCGTACAACCATTTCACCGAAGCTGAGCTCAGCGGCAAGCTTGTCAAGGATCTGCACCCGGACGAGCACGCGACCTGCTACATTATCCAAGGCAAGGGCCTCGTCGTCATTACATCGTGTGGTCATGTTGGCCTAATCAATACCACCAGGGCCGCGATGGCTGTTTCAGGCGTCTCGAAGCTGCACGCCGTGATCGGAGGCTTCCATCTGGGACCTGCAAAACCTGAATACATTGAGCATACGATTGACGAACTGAAAGCCCTTGATCCGGACGTCGTGCTACCAATGCACTGTTCAGGCACAAACTTCATCAACGCCATGCAAAGGCGCATGCCGGACAAACTCGTGACGAGCAATGTCGGCTCACTGTTCACGTTTGCTGCTTGAATTGGCCGGACCAAGATAGATGCGCGTTGCAAAACGATAGCAAGAACGGATGCTCATTCTTGGCGCGCCCCTGACACGTTGTCCGAATGCAAAGCCCAGCCTTTGATTGATTGCGCATGGATCGCCAACGAGTTAATGCCTGTGAATGACACTTGACTCCAATCCATTTGCGAATCTTGATGGTATTGCAATCGCCATTGTGTTCGCGATCTATTTTGTCGCCTTCTTCATCCGAGGTATTCTTGGTTTTGGTTCTGCTATGCCGGCAGTTCTGGGTACCGCTTGGATTTTACCGCCGCATGACGCGGTATTGCTCGCTCTACTGACGTCGGTGTTCGCCCAAGTTCAACTGCTGCCCCAGGGCTTCCACGATGCGAATTGGAAAGTCGCAAAACCCATTTTGGCAGGAACGATCGTTTCCGTTGTCATTGGCGTCTGGATCTTTGTCTCGCTCAGCACGGCCTGGCTAACCATCGTGTTGGGACTGGTCCTCAGTGTCGCCGTCCTGACCGATATGGCTCGGCTTGCCGAGCGTTCGGCATCTAGGTTGCGTCTCGATGGATTTGCAATGGCCTTTTCGCTGGCGACCCTAGCAGGTCTCATTTCCGGCGTCGCCGGTGCGGGATCAAACTATTTCCTGTCCTTTTATATTCGCTGGGCGGCGCCGACGCCGCGCGAATTTCGGGCCACCAACATCGTCATGTCGGGGTTTATGAACTTGTGGCGCGCGTTGGTTACGCTTGTCGCAGGACTGATTACGATCAAACTCACGGTCGAGGCGCTACTCGTGATGCCCGCTGTTTACGCTGGCGTTTGGATCGGGAGACGGCTGACTGGCAGGCTATCGCCCGAGCGGTATTTTGTTCTCTACCGCTGGCTTCTATTCATAGCGGCGACGGCACTCATCTGGAAGGGAACTGCAGCGGTGAAATAAGCGGCGTAGGCCAACCTACGCCAGCCATTATCCAACAATCTTACCGCTCCACCAACTCCACGATCGGCCACCCCAAGACGGCAACCTTGCCGGCCGCCGCTTTGCCGAGAAATCCACGATGCACCTTGTATCGTTGAGAATTACGCTGGAGCGTTGGGGCATCAGTTCTTCCTGGCGCCTTTCATGTCCGTTTGGTGGACCTTACTACCTTGGCATTGCACTGACGGTCGGCAATCTGGTGTTCTCGGTGCCACGCATCAGCACATGTCAGGTGAATATTTGCAAAGCGATGATTGCCCAGTTGATTATCATCTAAGCCGTGTGTCCGCTATCGAGGGTATTGCTGCCGTATAATACTCTTGACAAAGATTAAACAAATTGACCCAAACCGGCTGTCGCAGGAATTTTCATTTCGCACCGCATCAACAAGCGCCCCACTCAGAAGCGGACCTGAGCAAGTGCAACATCGTCGAGACTCGTGATCGACGCTTTGATCAAATAGGAGAAGTCTAAAGCACAGTCGCATAGTGTTCTGCCATACTCAGTTAGCTCGGTCGAAGTTGGTTCAGAAGCGGAATTGAGTTTCCCGCCCGCAATTTCGCAGTGGCAGGGCAACTTCTCTCGTTGATGTGCAACGTCGATCGGTAGCCGCGCAGTCCAAAGCTCATCGAGGTCATACCCATAAGCCGGCAATCCTCGCAAGATCGCGCGACCGAAGTCACGCTACCGAGCGAAGGGCGTGACTTCGACGAGCACGAGACCAGTTATCGGTTGACGCGATCAAGTAGCGCCAGAATGCGATCGGCGATATTTGGGCCAAACTCTTCAAGCGCGAAGTGTCCGGTGTCTAGGAGGTGAAACTCCAGGTTCTTCAAATCGCGCTTGTAGGGGTGCGCACCTTGTTCGGGAAAGATGTAATCGTTCTTGCCCCACATTAGCAATGTCGGTGGCTGATGTTTACGAAACAACGCCTGCCACTTCTTGTATTCCCCCACATTGGTGCCGTAGTCGAGGAACAGCTTCAATTGGACGTCCTGGTTGCCAGGCCGGTCAAGCAGATACTGCACATGCCAGTAGTTGTCTGGGTTGATCCGCTCGGGAAGTTTTGTGCCATGCGTGAACTGCCATTTCGTAACCTTCAAGGTGAGGAAGCCGCGCAGTTTGTCGCCGTTCTGAAGCGTTGGGTTAGCCCAGTAAGCCTTGATTGGATCCCAGAACTTGCCAAGGCCTTCTTCGTAAGCATTGCCATTCTGGATAACGAATGCGGATACCCGTTTGGGATCACTCGCAAACATTCGAAATCCGACCGGCGCGCCGTAGTCCATCAGGTATACGGCATAGCGTTTGACCTGTTTACGGTCCAAAAGCTCCGTCATCATGCGCGCTATGTTGGTGAACGAGTATTCGAAATCTTTGACGTCCGGCATATCGGAAGCGCCGAAGCCCGGATAATCAGGTGCGAGTACATGGTAGCGTTTGGCCAGGCGCGGGATCAGATCCCGGAACATGTGCGAAGAGGTCGGGAACCCATGCAACAATAAGATTGTTGGTTTCGTGCGATCACCAGCCTCCCGGTAAGCGATCTTGAGACCGTCGATCTGCTCGCTGCGATAGTTGGTCTGCACTATGCTTTGCTCAAGTGCAGAACTGGCTGCCAGAACAGACACGGATGCGTGGGGAGCAAGAAGGAGACTTACTCCTATTGCGGCCGCGGAGATGATTCTCTTGGAATTTCTAGACATTTGACTTTCCTCTCAGGTTCAGACGGGGACCGCTCGGTGGCGGTCGGGCATTGCGCTCAGGCTAGGTCGCCATGAGCGAAGATCGTAGCGCTGCGTTTTCGGCCATTAGTCGGTCGACCTCTTCGCGCAGCGGTGTGAGATGGGGTTCAAGCTCTTGCAGCGTGAGGCGCTGCGGTATGTGTTGCGGACAGTTCCAGTCGTAGGCCTCGACCGTTATGATGACGGCGCGTTCCGAGAGAGACCGATATCCGTCAATGCGCAGCTCTTCGATGAGCTCGGGATCATCCGCTGCATCAACCATCTTTGCGTGGCCCCAGATCTTGAGGCGGCGCCGGTTGACGTAGTCCATCAGGATCAGCGACACACGATCATCGGAATTGAGATTGCCAACACTCAGATACTGGCGGTTGCCGCGAAAATCGGCGTAGGCGAGAGTGCGGTCGTCGAGAACTCTGACGAAGCCAACCGGGCCACCGCGGAATTGAACGTACGGCCAGCCAGTCTCAGACACCGTCGCCTGATAGAAGCCATCACGTGCCGCGACAAAGCTTGCTTCGCGTTCGCTCAGGCGATCGCCTCGTTCGGCGTCCGGCTTCAGGAATTTTGCATAGCTCTCGGCTGACCCTTGTGCTGCCTGGATCTCCTGAACGGACGGCGTGAACGTGATCTCTGCAAATGCCCGGGCCATGTCTGTCTCCTGCTCAGCTCGATGTCTTGTGTTGATGAGCAGAAACTTGCGCATTCCGAATTAGAAATTAATATGCTGAATTCGCAACTATCTATTCCGGAATTCAGAATAATGGATCGCTTCAAACAGTTGCAGACCTTCGTCGCTGTTGCCGATGCAGGTGGGTTCAACGCGGCTGCACGCGCTTTGCACATGTCACCTCCATCAGTGACCCGCTTGATTGCAGAGTTGGAGGCGCGGCTCGGCACGCGCCTTTTGGTGCGCACCACACGACAGGTCGCACTCACCGAGGCCGGAGAGCGCCTCCACCAGGATGCTGCGCGTATTCTGTCGGAGCTTGCTGCAATCGAAGCATCCGCCACTGGAGCACATGTTGAGCCTCAGGGTGTCCTGACCGTGACGGCGCCTCTGATGTTCGGGCATCGGTTCATTGCGCCAATCATCCGCGACTACCTCGATTTGAACCCAGAAGTGACCGCGCGCACCTTGTTGGTTGATCGCGTCGTCAATCTGATCGAGGAAGGGCTCGATGTGGCCATACGCATAGGTGAGCTGCCAGATTCGGCGTTGCGGGCGGTTCGTGTTGGCTCAATCAGACGGGTCACTGTTGCAAGTCGTGACTATCTGAAGAAGAACGGCCGGCCGAAACACCCACGAGACCTGACCGGGCATAAAGTGATCATGCCAGTCGGCCTCAATCCAGCGCCGAATTGGGAGTTTGTCTCCAAGAGAGATCATCACGCCGTCAGTTTAGCTCCGGCCCTCAGCTGTAACACGATAGATGTCGCCCTGGATGCGGCTTGCGCGGGCTGGTGCATCACACGATTGCTGTCCTATCAGGTTGGCGACGCACTGAAGTCCGGTAAGCTCGTTGAAGTATTGTCTGAATTCGAAGATCGGCGTCTGCCGATCCATCTGATGCATTCCGAAGGTCACTTAAGCGCTGCAAAGATCCGAACGTTCATCGATTTCGCAGCCACGTCCCTGCGCAAAGAAGCGAAGAATATCGAAGCCGTATAAATATCAGTATTTGGTGGCGCTATGTAAAACAGGTCGCGCCGGAAATGGCTTGCTGAAGACAATTGACCTTATTGCATTATGGAGTGTCGATCCCATGAAAGCCATCACATACGAAGCCTACGGCGGGCCTGATGTTTTTAAGTTGAAGGATGTGCCAAAACCCATATGCCACGATGATGAGGTTCTCATTCGGGTGCGGGCGGCAGAGGCAACAAAAGCTGACTGTGAGCTTCGGCGCTTCAAATTTTCGGTCAAATGGTTCTGGCTCCCCTTGAGACTTGCGGTCGGCATCCTGAAGCCGAGGAAGCCTGTCCTCGGCGGATACTTTGCGGGCGAGATTGTGCAGGTTGGCAAGGACGTAACCGAGCTTACTGTCGGTGACGCGGTGTTCGGATCTGGATGCCGACAATGCAAGCGGAGAGTCCTTCAACGTCTCATGTGGTCAGGCGATCGAGCACAAGGATATTGTACGGCGTGGTGAGGAAATCGTAGGCACGCCGACAAACGTAACAATGGGCCCTAGTAAGTTCCTTGATCGGAACCCACCACGTGATATCTCAAAGGCACGCGAGCAGTTGGGCTTTGCCCCTCGCTTCGGTGACATTCGCGAGGGGCCAATGGACTACTTTCGCTGGCTCCAGGGCGCTCGATAGCCGTTGGCCGCTTCTCAATTCAGAGATCGAAGACGCAAACCAAAAGCCAGTTTCTATCGGCAAGCTTCGTCTTAAGAATGCTATTGAAATCGCGCCAACCTGCCTCAATATTTCACGGAAGACCCTCCATCCATTTGCGAAGCTTGAAGGCTGTTGTGGTTTGATCAATCTCGACATCAGCGAATGTGATTGGGTTCCCATCCGAGATTGCCCTCTTGAGCTTTACGCCGTGCGCTAGCCCCAGTGGCAAATATCCAGCGGCAACCGATGCTTTGCCTGCGCGCAAGCCCCCAGTGACGGTATAACCGCCTTCACCATCTAGAACTTCGCCGGAGGCTAAATCCCGCTTCGCTATTGCCGCCACATCAGCGTTGAATTTCCTGACGACACCGGTGGGCTCTCCGCGCAGACCGACGGAGGCAACTGAAATTGGAAGCTCCAGTCCGATGAGATGCCAACGCTTATAGAGTGACGTATACCTGCCAGTCGTGTCCGTTTGGACCTTATATTCTTGGAAGCAGTTGCGCAGATACTCGGTATCGCCTTCGAAGACGACCCACACACCTTGCCTGATGTCGTAGGGCACCGGTTCACCGCTGCGTGTGAGTGATGATGCCACTTCAACCATTCCTTTATGGTCAAGGCATCCGCCCTCGGACTCTGGCCTCATAATATTGGCGAGGTCTTCTGCGCCACCAACCGGGAACTTCAGACCATCCTGAGGCACGTCCAGATCGCTCGCATTGGCAATTGCCGATGATTCAATTGCTGGTTTGGAGCCATCAAGAAACGAATTAAACATTTTAGGATTGAGGCGTCCGCGTTCTGCCACTTCTCGACTTACACCCCAATGATCCCAGACGGTCTCCGGAGTAGACTTTCTGTATTCTGGCAACCATTTATGACCGCGGCCAGCGGCAACCACGTTGAAACCGCATGCGCGGGCCCAATCGACAAGATCACAAGTCAGGGCTGGCTGGTCTCCGTAGGCCATCGAATAGATTACACCAGATTCTCTGGCCTTTGCAGCCAGCGCATAGCCGCAGAACGCATCTGCCTCAACTGTTACATTTACTACGTGCTTACCATTGCTGAAGGCCGTCAGGGTGTGTTCTATCGCAGCCACCGGTGAACCTGTGCATTCGATAAGGATATCAATGCGCGGATGGGATATCAGCGCTTGCCAATCATCACTAACGTGTGTTGCCCCTGACTGTGCCGCATCGTCGAGTGATGCTGCTGAGAACTGCTCGGGTGACCAGCCAACAAACTCCATGTTCGACTTTGCGTTCTCTGGAGAAAGATCGGCGACGCCAATCAGATGAATGCCTGGAAGCCTACGCACCTGAGACAGAAACATCGATCCGAACTTGCCGGCACCAATCATGCCTACGCGAATTGGATTTCTGTTTTCAGCACGCTCGTTCATCTTGGCGTACAAATTCATGGTGTCCCTTTCACAGTTCTTATCAATCCAAAGGATTGGTAGCAGATGAGTTTAGAGTTGTGTCAGTCCATACTTGCGCAGGACGCCAACAAGCATGTTTGCACCTCTATCCCGTTGAACTTGGTGGCTTTCAACCGCGGTCGCTTCATCACCTGATGCAATTAGCTTGATCAGGCGCTTGTGCTGTTTTGCCGATCTAATCACCTGTTCGGGGCTTAGCAGGCGAAGGGCAACAAAATGTGCCCTTTGAGCAAGATCTCGGTGTGTTAGGCCAACGTCACGGAGCCGACGGTTAGGGTTCAGTTCCAGAAGCCCGCGGTGGAATTCTTCATCGGCCAACACCCAATTTTCGCGTTTATCCTTCTCAGCCGCCACAACCATTTTGTTGTTGGCTTCGCTTAGCAACTGTAGGTCGTCAAGCGTGGGCATTGACATAGAAAGCAAGCGAACCGCTTCGACCTCGACTGCGGAAATGACCTGGTAAATTTCCGTGATGTCATCGGCTGAGAGTAGAACAACTTGCACACCGCGCTTGGGTACAATTCTTACAATACCCTCCATCTGCAAACGAAGTAGTGCCTCTCGAATTGGCGTGCGTCCCAGTCCCAGAACCTCAACCAATCTATTGGCATCGATTTGGTCTGAAGGTCCAATTTCTCCCGAGATGATCATGGCCTTCAATCGATCATGTGCGATATCAGTTTGAGAAGGTTTGCCCATCCCAGGCCCAACGACCTTTAGATGTTTTACATTGGCTTTAGTAGCGGATGCGATCACGCCGTCATCCTCCATCCTGTTATGCATAAACCTATTGACATCACCAAACATGTTCTGAAATATATTTCAATAAGAATATGTGAGGCAGCGTCTATGAAAGTATCTGAGCACGCCAAGAGCTACAGTATCGCGGTCGTGCCGGGCGATGGTATTGGTCCTGAAGTCAGCACCGCAGCTGTTGCTGTTCTAACCCAAGCGATCGATAGCGAAGCGCTCGTCAAGTTCAGCACCTTAGAGGCTGGTGCAGACTGTTACACGAGAACAGGCTCAGCATTTCCAATAAAGACACTGGAAGCCTGTAAGTCAGCGGATGCTGTGTTACATGGCGCAGCAGGTCTCCCAAACGTTCTCTATCCTGACGGCACGGAGGCCGGTCAGGATTTTTCTATGCAGATCAGAGCTGCACTCGACCTCTACGCGAATATTCGGCCGATCAAGCTTATGAATGGGGCTCCCAAGCGACTTGCTGGGGTCAACGCCGGGGATATCGATTTCACGATCGTACGGGAGAATACCGAAGGGCTTTATGCTGCCCGAAATGGCGGCAACATTCTGCGCGATGAGCTCGCGACGGATACACTCGTGGTCACGCGCAAGGGCATCGAACGAATTGTGAAACGGGCGGCTGAAATTGCGCGAAGTGGAAATGGCGCGCCCGCCGATGGTGTAAAGCGTGTTACTATTGTTGATAAGGCAAATGTCCTGCGTAGCTATGCATTCTTTCGGCAAGTCGCAGATGAGGTTCTGTCAGAGTATCCAGATCTAGAATCTGAACACGTCATCGTTGATGCTATGACAGTTCACATGATCGAACGCCCACAGCACTTCGATGTCATCGTCTGCGAAAACATATTTGGCGATATCCTATCGGACCTCGGTGCGGCTTTGATGGGCGGTATGGGATTGGCTCCGTCTGGTGAGACGGGCGATCGGCATGGAATGTTTCAGGGGTCGCACGGCTCCGCTCCTAACCTCAAAGGCCACGGAACAGCAAATCCCATTGCCTGCATACTCTCCGGTGCCCGAATGCTGCATTGGATCGGCACAACTCACAACGATGATCGGCTAAAACAAGCTGCTCAACGTGTTGAGGTTGCCACAGAGCGTGTTCTCTCAGAGGGAAAGAACGTTACGGCAGACGTTGGAGGAAGTGCTTCTACGACAGCATGTTGCGATGCGATTTGCGAGGCGTTGCAATAGCGCATTCTAATAGATGAAATCAAAAAGCAAGGAAAACGCGATGATTGAGGTTGGTCAACGAATTCCGGACGTCGAGATTTTCACACTAACCGATGACGGACCATCCGCTACGACTTGCGGCGCGTTCTTTGGTGGCAGGCGTGTCGCACTTTTCGGAGTGCCCGGTGCTTTCACGAGAACCTGTTCTGCAAAACATTTCCCGGGCTTTGTCGAAAAATCAGATGCCATAAAAGCTGCCGGCATCCACGAGGTTGTTTGCATGTCGACCAACGACGTGTTTGTTCTGGGTGCCTGGGCCGAAATGCTCAGCGCAGATGACAAGGTATCAACAGTCAGCGATGGCTGCTTGAACTTTACGCGAGCGACTGGCTTGGAAACCGACCTCAGTGCCAACGGTTTTGGGCCGCGATGCCGACGCTTCTCGATGATCATCGATGATGGTCTCGTAACACATATGCATGTGGAAGAGCCTGGAGAGTTCGGCGCAACCAGTGCCGAAACATTGTTGAATGATCTGTAGTCCCGGCGACAAAATTTCCTGAGCCACACCTCAATTGATACCGAAAGCTTCGTATGCCCTCAATCAAAGAGATCCGTAGTGCTGTCGTACCGATTTCATCGGACATTGCGAACGCTTACATAGACTTCTCGAAGATGACTGCAAGCGTCGTTGCGATCATCTCTGACGTCACCCGGGATGGCAAACCGCTGGTCGGCTATGGATTCAACTCAAATGGTCGCTACGCGCCACACGGCTTGCTCAATGAGCGCTTCATCCCCAGACTCGAGACAGCTGATCTGAAGGGGCAGATAGATCCGGAACTGGCTTGGTCGGCCATGATGTCGAATGAGAAGCCAGGTGGCCATGGCGAGCGGTCTGTTGCCGTTGGTGTTCTCGATATGGCGCTTTGGGATTTGGCTGCCAAGGTCGTGGATGTGCCGCTCTACAAGCTCATTGCTGATCTCTGGCGAGGAGGAGAATTTGATGAGAGCGTGTTCGTTTATGCGGCAGGCGGCTATTACTATCCAGGCAAAGGAACTAGTGAGCTTCAGGACGAACTACGATCCTATCGCGATCGAGGGTATCGTGTCTGCAAAATCAAGATAGGTGGCGTTGATCTCCGCGAAGATATCAACCGGATCGATGCGGCCATTGAGGTCGTAGGGGGCGGCCGAAACTTAGCAGTTGATGCGAACGGGAGGTTCGACCTTGAGACGGCAATGGCTTACGCAGACGCGCTCAAACCGTACAATCTGTTCTGGTATGAAGAGGCTGGTGACCCGCTGGATTTCGAGCTTCAAGCCGAACTAGGGAAAGTATATCCGTTTCCACTTGCGACAGGCGAGAACATCTTTTCTCACCAGGATGCACGTAACCTCTTACGATACGGCGGAATGCGTCCGGACCTAGATTGGATCCAAGTCGATTGTGCTCTGTCATACGGTCTTGTCGAGTACAAGCGCTTTCTGGATCTCTTACCTGACTATGGGTTCAGTGCAAAAAACTGCATTCCGCATGGTGGCCATCAGATGTCTTTGAACATTGCTGCCGGCCTCGGGCTTGGTGGCAATGAAAGCTATCCAGACGTGTTCGCGCCGTTTGGGGGATTTGCCGACGAAACACAAGTCGAAGACTCCCTCGTCGGGCTACACCAATGTCCCGGTGTGGGCTTCGAAGAGAAAGCCAATCTGATCTCAGTTCTGCAAGCTGCAACCGAAACCAACTGATCCTTTGGATCACTTCGTTACTCAATGAGGCCAGTTACCCATGAAATATAATCTACTCGGAAACACTGGTGTGAAGGTATCCGAATTATGCTTTGGCACCATGTCTTTTGGCGGCGATGCCGACGAAGAAGAATCAGGTCGTATGTTCAGGGCCTGCCGCGAAGCGGGTATTAATTTCTTTGATTGCGCCAACGTATATAGCGCCGGTCGATCAGAGGAAATTCTTGGTCGTTTGATCGCCAGTGATCGAGATGATCTCATCATCACATCGAAGTGCACGCAGTCTGCCGGCGACGACATGAATGCCGGCGGTTCGAGCCGTCGACATATTGTAAGCGCGGTCGAAGCAAGCCTCAAGCGACTCAATACGGATCGGATTGATGTTTTCTTTATGCATCACTTCGACGGTAGCCTGCCGCTTGAAGAGACATTGCGCGCATTGGAAAATGTCGTGCAGTCCGGCAAGGTTCTCTACATAGGTGCCAGCAACTATGCGGCTTGGCAGGTTGCCAAAGCCCTGGGTATCTCCGCTCGCAACGCCTGGTCGCGCTTCGAGGTTATTCAACCGATGTACTCACTTGTTAAGAGACAGGCTGAGACTGAAATTCTGCCGATGGCACAATCAGAAAATGTTGGCGTGATTTCCTACAGTCCCGTTGGAGGTGGAGCGTTAAGTGGCAAATACGGTCCAGAAACACGACCCAACGAAGGACGACTGGTCTCAAATCAAATGTACGCCAAACGCTATAGCGCTGAAGGAACTTATGAGGTGGCGGCGTCGTTCACTGAGTTCGCAAGAGAAATGGGCGTCCACCCAGTGAGTTTAGCTGTTGCCTGGGTTGGCGGGCACCCGGCGATAACAAGCCCAATCATTGGTGCCCGAAACCTTGAGCAACTTCGACCGTCTCTCGAAAGCATCGACGTGGACATAACGCCTGACTTGCGCACGCAGATCTCTGCTCTGTCACCGACGCCACCCCCAGCCAATGATCGCCTCGAAGACCAATAGTCGATCGGATTGGCGGGATGGCTGTATGATTAGTCCAGTCAAGTTTGTCGACAGCTTGTAGCTAAATTCACCGAGGCTCCTCCCGCCTCGGCAAAACTGCGAGTGTGTGTTCGCTGAGCACATGCTCGCTCTTTTTTCCGATTGTGGGCATAAGCGCTTAGTAACGAGGCATCATGTTAGAATCTCAAATAACACCAACTGTCCGTCGTCACATAATCTGGAACAGTTGAGCGTTTGATCTAAGCGAGTGATTGGCTCATCGTTTTCAAAGTTATGCTACGGCGTTGCGATGTTGCAAGCGCCGTGTTTCGAATGTCTTTCGTTTGATCCTTTCTCTCTCCAGCAAGATGATCTTGTTACGACCGAAGTAGACGTCTGCGGGCGTCACGTTGTTGAGGCTTTCGTGGTAGCGCTCGTGATTGTAGTGGGTCACGAATGCTTCGATGCTTGCCTTTAGATCCCCGGGCAGAAAGTAGTTCTCCAACAGCACGCGGTTTTTCAAAGTTTGATGCCATCGCTCGATTTTTCCCTGCGTCTGAGGATGGTATGGCGCACCACGAACATGATCCATCGATTGATCGTCGAGCCATTCTGCCAGATCACCAGAGATGTACGATGAACCATTGTCCGACAGAAGTCGCGGTCGATGTCTGACGTTGACTTTGTCACAACCTGACGCCTCCAATGCAAGTTCAAGCGTGTCAGTGACGTCACTGGCTTTCATGGTAGTGCATAACTTCCAAGCGATGATGTAACGCGAGTAATCATCAAGGACGGTCGAGAGATAGAACCATCCCCAGCCGATGACTTTGAGGTAGGTGAAGTCTGTCTGCCAAAGCTGATTGATCGCCGTTGTTTTGTCGTGGAACTCATCAGCAGCCTTGACGACGGCGAACGCGGGACTTGTGATGAGGTCGAGCGCTTTGAGTATTCGATAGACGGAAGACTCGGATACGAAGTAGCTCCGAGTATCTGTGAACTTCACCGCCAGCTCGCGCGGCGTCAGTTCTGGCTCTTCGAGTGCGAAGTCGACAATTTGCTCTCGGACATCGTCCGGGATGCGGTTCCAGACGTGGCCAGGCATCGGCTTTCGATCTTCTAATGCATCAAGTCCACCGGTGAGATACCGGTCATACCAACGATAGAAAGTCGTACGTGGGATGCCGAGCGTATCCAATGTGCGTTTTGCTGGCAGATGTGATTGCTCGACAAGGCGAATAATCTCCAGCTTCTCCGTCGCGGGATACCTCATGTGTCGTTGCCCCCACTTCCGATCATGCTTTTTTTGAGCAGCCGAAGTTCCAGGGCCTGCTCCGCGACAACCTCCTTGAGGTGTAGCGCTTCGCGTCGTAGATCCTTCACTTCATCAGAGGTCGCTGCCCGTGCGGTATCACCGGCTAGCCGCTTTTTGCCAGCCTCCAAGAACTCCTTTGACCAGCTGTAGTACATGCCCTGTGCGATACCTTCCTGACGGCACAGCTCGGCAATGCTGTCTTCGCCGCGCAGTCCTGCAAGGACGATCCTGATCTTCTCCTCGGATGAATATCGCTTCCGAGTTTGACGCCGGATGTCTTTGACGGTGCGGTCAGAAGCTTCAGTTCTACGTCCCATGTGGCACTCCTCAGTGGTGAGGATGAGCCTAGAAACACTCAGTTAAAAAATGATCTCAGAAGGTTCCAGGGGGGCTGACGTCAGACACTCGGGTGTTGTCGGCTACAATGTTCAAGCTGCCGTCGACACCAAGCATCATCTGATCGTGGCACATGATGTTGTCCAGACCGGCAATGACACGGGACAGCTGGCGGCTATGTCGAAGAAGACCAAGCAGGTCCTTGGTGTCGACAAGCTCGATGTTGTCGCCGATCGCGGATACTTCTCGAGCGAGGAGATCCTCAAGTGCTCCAAGGCTGATATCATCGTCACGTTGCCGAAACCGCAAACCTCGAACAACAAGCGCAAGGGCCTCTTTGTCAAAGCGGACTTCAGGTATGTTCCTGATTATGACTTCTATATTTGTCCGGCGGGCGAGGTCTTGGTCTTCGTCTCGCATAAGCGCGATGGAGGGATGAACTTCCGACGATACACGACCAAGCAATGCTCGGGCTGCAAACTCAAGACACGGTGCACAGAAGCTGCGCACCGCGTCGTCTCGCGTTGGGAGCACGAATACGTTCTGGAGGACGTCCAACGCCGCCTTGATGAAGATCCAAAAGCCATGCGAGTGCGCCGGGAGACGGTCGAGCATCCCTTCGGGACGATCAAGGCGCGCATGGGAGCAACCCACTTCCTGATGAAGCGCCTGCATAACGTGAAGACGGAAATGTCACTCGCCGTCCTCGCCTACAATCTCACCCGCGTGATCAACATCATCGGGATCGGGCCGCTCATAGCCGCTCTCAAGGAGTTCTTGGCGCTTATTCTGACGAGCATGTTGCACAAATCGTCAGAACGGCTTTCTGGCTCGCCGACAATCAACTACTAGGTCAATCTCTGGCAAAATCCGAATGAAGGAAGCTCAACCATCGACAACGCCACGTGGAACCATGTTTTTACACGGCCAAGACCCGCAACGGACACGAACTAGACAATAATTTCGCCAAAGCCGGATAGCAGCGTGCTGACTACCGAACCGGCCAGAGGCAGCTGCATCAGGTCCGGTAGCAGAAGAAGGCGCGGGTTAACTTTGACCGTGATCAATGAGAGTGCGAATGCCCTCGAATAGGAGAAGGATGTGTCTCTCGCATAGAAATGAAGCGAGCAGGTGTGGTCAATCAGGAGTGCCAGGAAGGCTGAGAGTATTCTGCAATCTCACTTGGCATGCCTCCGTGATCGATGGGAGTACCTTATGAATAGATTGTGGATTGCATTTTGCGCTGCGCTGGTGTTCGTCAGTCTTTCGGCGCCAGCCAGTGCCAAAGTTTGCAAGCGTGGTTACGTTTCCGGTCTTAGCGCTTGGAACATTACAACTGCTGGTGCACGCATCGGTGCCCGTAAGGCTTGGCGTCGAAAGGTGAGAGCACGTTACGGCTCACGCTATGCGAATTGGACGCGTTCGTCTAACAAGAGCATCGGTTGTTGGAATGTGAAACGAAATAGTACTCGGCGCAATCGCTGTCGCGTGCGTGCACGTCCGTGTCGCTTATAGTCCCGTCGGGGCGCTGACTGGGATATTTGCATCGGGCTCGTCGCTTCGAAGGCGGTACCATAGATAAGCGTTAAGCTGAAACATTCGTCTTAGTTCGCTGCTTCAGTCATGCTGGCACGCGTTACATCCATTATATTGGTCTTGATGTGGACCATTCCGGCGCTTGCCCAGAAACGCGTCGCGTTGTTGATCGGCAACCAAGACTACAAACTTGGTGTCGGTAAACCGTATCTAATATCGGGGCGCTAGACGGCCCCCAAGGCGGTCTGTCGGGTGCCGCTGACGTCCTTCAGAAACGGCAGGTACTATAGATTCAAGATAATCGTATTAGGCGCTACCAGAATCCGACTGGGAGCGGCATTAGTTTCATAGGCGCAGCAGCCTGCAGACATTCATGATTGTAGGAGCCATTGGACTGATCATCGGCGCTGGCTATGCAGCGTTTCTGGACTTCTTCATTCATTCGAAGCTGTCAATCGCATCATTCCTGAAGGGCGTGTTCCGTGGTCTAGCCATTGCGGTTATCCCCGAATAAGTTGGCCAAGTTGAAGATAAAATTGCGAGCCAGGTTCACGCTCCGTTTTACAGGCGATACGCTTACCTTTGGCGGTTCACCGTACCATGCCGAGGCGGATTATTCCTCGGTTCCATGGTCCAAGCGCCGCGGTTATAGCTGGCAACGATGGGTCCCTTTTGGAACCTGACCCAGGAGAAACAAACGTGCATTATTACGCCAATCGGCGCACTCTCACTAAGCCAATTCTTGCGATCGCGGCCCTCGTTCTTGCGTGTTCACCTGCTTGGTCAGCTGAAAAGGATGTTACCCAGTTCATCCTTACGAGAACGGCAGTTCCCCAAACCGTCGATCGGGAATGGAAAACGAACTGCACAGAGTTCTTCTGTGGGCCGCTGAACAAGAAAGGCGCGCAGGTCATCCGCGTGTCCATGGACAAGAAGTCGAATACCCAAATTAGGGTCAAAGGAACCGTCGTGGCAATCGCTTCGTTCGGCCCCTTGAGCCCACTACGCGACCAGCAGAACATCTTTGTTGCAGGCGATGCGAACCCCGTCGCCTGCACATTTAAGCTCGAAAAGCTTCGGTTCGCCGACGGTTTTGCTCAGTTTCTGATTGATGTCTTCGCCGGACTTGAGGGCAAGGTATATCCGTTCAGAGACCGGCGAGGGAAGTGCGACCAGTACTTCCCAAAGAATCTTTAAAGCCTGTCGCTGGAGGGCGGCTTTCGGCATTGCAACAGGAGCGCTCTCAAAAAAGAGTACCCTAATCCTATATGAGTTTGCCCAACCAGGTACCGAAGAACTGTAGCCCTGAGCCGTCTTCCTTGTTCGAGGCTGAGATGAGCGCCGCCAAGACAGGCAATGCTACCTCGCCAGCCAATAGAGAGCGGTATTTGGCCAAAGTACCAGCATCCATTGGCCAGCCACTCATGTTACGGATCGACCAAAGTTCCTGCGACTTGCCATCGAGAACGGACAGCAGTGCTTGCCGGTCCTCTGCGGCCCGGGCCCCGCTAAGCTGGGAGAGCTGATTCTGCAAAGCAATGATATCGGATCTCAACCGCCTCGCCTCGTTCTCGTTGAACGACTTCCGTGCCTGCTTGATGCGGCGGCGCAGTATAAGGAATGGCCACACGAAGCCCATGTAGAAGTATACCAGTACCACCAGCCACTGCATAAAGAATGGCTTCTGCCAGTTTGCATATCGCTGTAACGATTGGCCGGTTAGAGAGCAGACCATGCCGTCGTAGCTGGGAATGATCCACGCCCACCAGGCGCCAAGCCAGATGATCGGCACTGCGAACACAAGAGCCTGGTAGAGATAATAGTCACCGATGGGCTTCAGGCCGCAAGCGCCATCCGAATGGCTGGGAATGAATCGCAGCGAGTTCTCGCTCTTTCCGAGGACGCCTGCGAGCCGGCCGTAGTACGTCAGCCGGCCGAAAAGCAATCCGGCCAGCGCCGCGCCGATTGCGCTAACAAAAGTAAAAGACCCGATCTGGAGAAGGATCGGGCCGGCTTGCGGGTGTTGCCCTGCCTGCCAGGCGTCCCAAACCCTGATCACATAGGGACCAAACGCGATCCAGTAGGATGCGAAAATGACCAGCGTAATCAGAACGCCAGACCATAGTTGCACCGACGAGCCCCGGTTCGAAATCTCCACCTTCAGGAGGCTGACTTGGGCATCGTCCATGATGAGGACGTTGTTAAGTCGGAGTTGATCGATGGCAAGGTTGAGCCGCCGATTGAGGTCTGCCGCCAGCCACACGGCAAGGATGAACGCAAGGAAACCCGAGATCATCATCAAATCCCAGCACATCCAATTCGTCCCAAAGTAATGGTAATTCCGCCAGATCTGGTAGCAAAGATAGAGTGAAATCAGGCCAAGAAACCATTTGATCCTGCTGCTTTGCAGGATCGCATCAACCCAACGCATTACTTCCCCCGATGCCGCAGATTGCGCACGCTTCCTTTTAGATTAGTGTATCGGTAATGCAATGTGGCCTGTTGGTCTAAGGGTAGCGAAGGAGGTGCGCTTATGGGAAAAATCGAGGATAGAATTGCGGCCATGGGTGAGGTGCTACCTGCGCCGTTTGTATTTCCGAATCCGAATCGAACTGGCTGCGTTGTCATTGGCAGCCTTGCTTTGCTTTCGGGGCACGGCCGGGACCTGTCAGGCCCTGGAGTTAAAGCTGTTGGGAAAGTTGGACAGGATCTGACGGTTGAGGAGGGTTATACAGCCGCCCGCGCTGTGGCTTTGTCGATGCTGGCCAGCTTGAAACAGGAGTTAGGCGACTTGGATCGTATTGACCGTGTCGCGAGATTGTTCGGCATGGTCAATGCTGCTCCAGGATTTGATCGGATGCCAGATGTCATCGATGGGGCGTCAGATTTCTTCTATGAGTTGTTTGGGCCGGAGAAGGGGCAGCATGCCCGCACAGCTATAGGCATGTTCGAGTTACCTCATGGAATACCGGTGGAGATCAATGGAGAGTTTGCACTGAAACCGGGAAGCAACTGACGTGATACCAGGAGTACAGCCCTCGGTGGTCACCTGGGCCAACGTCACTTGTGCACAGCTTACAGGGGCAGACATTGCGGGAAGCCAGAAGCGCCGTGATCTGACGCAATTGCTCCACGTCAGCTAACTATCATTCGCTGCCTTGCATATTGATCGGCGCAAAGCCATCACTGATGTTGTGCAGGTTTCTCGGACGCGCCAATGAGCGCGTTTTGATGCTACGGCTCGGGCTCGCGTTCGAGAAGCGCCAAGGCAGGAAATCGCGGGATATGATGCTCAGGCTGTGCCGCTAGTGCTATGGGTATTTGACCGCGCGCGGGCGGAATCGCAGTACAGGCCAGTGCTGTTATGGCTGAGCCCGAGGTTGATTGAAAGCGCTGCAAGGATGTCTCGCAAGGCACTTTTGCCTGAGATTGTCTGATTGTCGAGATTTGAATAGAGCTTTTGCTGGCGATCGACCAAGCGCCACCTCTGCCAGAGTGTATCCAGCGATGTCGTGGCAGCAATCTTTGGCACGGTGCGATGGTTCATGAGCTGTCGATTCCGATAACGGATGGTGCCTGCTTGGGTGCATAGCCGGCAGAGAATGTCTCAATGACAATCATGCGCCCACCGCAGCATGGGCAAGGCTGGGGAAGAACTTTTAGCTCGTCAGGAGAGGTTGGCTCTGATGTTTCGGGTTGGCCTTGTGGCGATTGTAGATCAAGCAACTCTCGCGCCTTGGCGAGGTTGGCCGCACGATTGCCATTAGCGAGCAGGCCGTAGTGCCGGATACGATGGAAGCCTTTTGGCAGGACATGGCTAAGAAACCGGCGAATGAATTCGCCGGTTGTCAGTCGCATAGTCTTCCAGCGCTCGCTGTGATCAGCCCGGTAGTCTTTATAACGAAACGCCACGTGATGTTGGTTGGCTGATATCAATCGCCGGTTCGAGATGGCGATCCGATGGGTGTAGCGTGAGAGATAGCTGAGAACCGCATCAGGTCCACCGAATGGCCGTTTGGCATAGACGACCCAATCGCCTTTGCGTGCCCGGCGCAGGATACGAGCGAACGATACCGGGTCGCAGAGATTGGAGTGCTTGCCGAAGAAGTTCAACTCGCCCGCCTCGTAGGCTTTGGTCAGCATCTCAAGATACAACCGCCGGAAGAGCCGCGAGATAACCCGGACGGACAGCAGGAAGTTCGCTCGGCATGAGATCCACTTCTGGCCGTCCAGAGAGACACCGCCGCCCGGTACGATCATGTGCACATGAGGATGATGTGTCATCGCTGAGCCCCAGGTATGTAGCACCGAGGTGATCGCGATCTTTGCCCCGAGATGCTTGGGATCGGCGGCGATGGTGAGCGTGGCCTCAGCACTTGCCTTGAACAGGATCCCGTACATGACACGCTTGTTGGTGAACGCCATGTCAGCGATCTCAGCCGGCAACGTGAAGACGACATGAAAATAGGGCACCGGCAGAAGTTCGGCGCGCCGGTCATCCAGCCAGTCGCGTGAGGCTGCGGCTTGACACTTTGGACAGTGCCGGTTGCGGCAACTGTTGTAGGCAATCACGGTGTGGCCGCAGCCATCATTCTCGCAACGCGCAACATGACCGCCAAGCGCTGCCGTTCGACAGCGCTCGATGGCTGACATGACCTTCAACTGGTCAGCTGAGATGTGTCCGCGGTTGGCATGACGCCAAGCGGGCCCGAAGTCGCGGAATATATCAGCGACCTCCAACGATGGACGGGACATGGAGCGGGTGCGTTACGCCGACCGCTTCTTTCTCCGCCGTGCAATCAAGTCATCTAGGGGGCTCTGGATCTTGCGGATGTCAACACCGGCTTCCAGGAGGTGCGTTGCAAAGGAATGGCGAAATGTGTGCAGTGTCACCAGCTTCTTGATACCGGCTGCCTCAACCGATTGTCGGAACAGGCGACCGAATTGACTTGGTGTGAGATGATGACCTGGGCAGCGACCTGGAAACAGCCATCGCTCTTGCGACGGCACTTGCAAATCATAATTGTGGGTGCGTTCTGACCACCATTGTCTCAGCAGCGCATGTACATCGGCCGGCAACATGACGTGCCGGTCTTTACGACCCTTGGCCTGGATCACGCGGATGATCTGTTGCTCGCGATCGATGTCACCTGCTTTGAGACGAACAACTTCACCGGCTCTGAGACCACAGCCATAGGCCAGCGTCATCATCACCCGCGCCTGCAATGAGACCGCCATGGCAAGTAACCGCTCGATCTCCTGCTGGTTCAAAACCACCGGCACCTTCCGCGGTTCCTTGAGGTGATAGATCTCGGCTGCCAGATCATGCCGGCGCAGCGTCACCTTGAGCAGGAACTTGACGCCGGTCATGATCCGATTGCGGTTCGGGATACTTGCCCCGCTCTCTATGAGATGCAGCTGGAACGCCTTGACCTCATCGGCCGTTGCTGTATCGGGCGAGCGGCCAAGGAATGCGGCGAACCGCTTACAGCTGTGAATATGCGAGCGCTGCGTGTGCGGGTTCAGATTGCGCCCCGCCATATCGGCAATCATCTGTGCGCGCAGCGGAGTGGTGGCGGTCTTTGAGGTCTTCATGGAATGTTCCTTCCCTTTGGGGTTGTTGGAACGTCCCAGTGTTCAGCGTCAGCGTGCCGTTCACGCCGACAGTCAGCTCATTCGGTAAACAGATCGCACAAAGCCCGCGCCAAGCGACAGGTATCGCGGCAGCGATTTAGTGCGGTGGCCCATCGCGACTGTCGCTCCAGCGCTGGGCCATGTCTGCTTAGCAAGAGTATAGCAGACGCGATTTGCTTACATTGGATTCAGCTGCCTTTGAGTGTTTCTACATTTTCTAGGTCAAAGTTTTCTTCCAAACCTTAATCCTATGTTGAACCTTTCCTGTCCTTACCGCGACTGACAGGAGGTCACGAACTCAAACCAGGGAGCTGGAAATATGAAAAGCTCGGTCCAAACCATAATTATGCTGGCCGCTACTATCGGGTGCCTCAATGCTGGAGCGGCCATAGCAGGAAAAAATGACGATAGACGGCAGAATGTTTACAATGCGAGCTTCGCGATTTGTGCAAAGGTGATCAAGGCTAACGGAAAGCGGCGATATTCGGACTTCAAATGCAACCAGTTTGCAATCGAACGCGCCGAGAAATGCTGCAATTCAAAAGCCTCGCATTCGAAGTCTATAGGTGGACTGAAATCTCGCTCGAAGCAGTGGAAGCGGTCAAACAGAGTTCGCGTGCTCAGGCAGCAGTCGGCTAACCAAATGCGTGGCATCAGGCGTATTCGCCAACGTTGATCGATCTCTCACTATTCTATCCTCGGGCTCGGTGGATTGCAGATTTGGATTAGTGCCGCTCGGGCTTTGGTCCAAATCTGACATAGCTGGCACAGGATGATGAGCCAATCCGTAATTGCGAGAGGAGACTTAATATGAAAATTATACTAGTAACCTTGGCGCTGTCGACGGGCGCAGCCGCAGGAGCCATCGAAGTTTCCGCACAAAATTCCATCGATACCATCGTAATCACCGCACAAAAGCGCGAGCAGTCTGCGTCGCATCAGCGCTTGCAGTCCAGGCGCTTGCATTATGGTGCCGAACACCTTGGAGGTAGGCGTAATGGCCGACTTTTATTCCGCCCGTCTCAACGGTCACGCATCTTCGTCAAAGACGCTGACAGTCGCCGATGAGCTTGCCGGACGGGTTCTGGTAGCCAGCAGTAATCTAGACGGATCGATCTTCGATTTGCTTCTTGTCCAACCATCGATAAACTATTGCGATCGACGCATACCAGACAAGGTTTACAACATAACTTTGTACAATAAACGGAAGCTCCCTTAGAAACTCCGGTAAAAATCGTTCTCGCCATATTTGTGAATTTGGCCGAGCCGGCAGAGAAATGCCCAACCAATCAATCATATGTGCGTAAAGAACATTGATCTGGTGGCTAACAACTTCGAAAAGTAGAAAATAGGCCAACAGAGATATTGGAAAAAAACTTATGAGACGACCCAGCTCTGCGATATCCACGCGTTCCTTGTTCGCGATGAACCATACGAGCCCCATAGAAAGCATGCCGACAAATGCGTTGATTACTAACCCGCAGATCTGCACCGTAAACCGCGTTAATGTAGCCGATTGGGGGGCATCAATCGCAACCCGCGTCCAGTCCGGACCGAACTGGATTTGCAAGGCAGTCTCCACTAAGTGCGACTCCCAAATGGGTGTGTAACGAAATACGAGATTGACAACCAGCAAGACCGAAACGGCTACCCAGAACCCATTCTTAATACGGAACCCATCCCGCCATCTCGGCAGAATGCCCGATCGAAAGTATTGAAAGACCATAATCGAAATTACCGCGCTGAACGGAACGTACAAGATGACTTCCACCCAGAAAGGTAGGATGTGCGGTTGTCCGCCATACTCAAACCACGCGACACGTGCCACCGTCAGCACAAGTGTGTAAATTGTCATCGGCAACAGGTGGATTTTAAGGAATGCCGGTGCAGAGCGCGCAGATTCAATAAGTGCTTCTGCAGCAAGCGTGATCACTGGTAGCCTTGTATGGATCGACATCATATTTATCCAAACTGATTGGGCGCGGATCATGCGACCCAACTTAGGAGCTACAGCGCTGAACAGAACGGTTCCACTATTTTCTTGAAGTGTTCGGCAAAACATAGAGTGACGCCAAAGAGGCGATTATCTAGCTGTCTGCCTTAACCAATGCTCTAGTATTTGTGATTGTCACGTGAGGCTCTAGGTCCGCTGCTGGCCCGGAGGTTTAAAGCCCGATCCGAGCACATCGCGACCGCTCTTGAGGGGTGAGCTGTAGAAGCCGTCAGAGCACTGATCCTCGACAGAATGACCCATCTCGGTCATCGACCAAATTCTGATCTCGCATCGCAACAACAAGACGCGTTCTCAACAGCGGACCTGAGCAAACGCAGCATCGCCGGTCGCAGTAACGGCAGCTACGATCAAATACCCGACATTACGCTGCGCGGCGATCTTATTGGCTCCAGTCGAGCGCGTCTTAGTCGAACGTTACAAAAACACCCTTGCCGGTCTTGCCTTCATCGAACAGCGTATAAGCTTCTGCTGCCTGGGCAATCTCCCATTGGTGTGTGAAGATCTTATCCAGGTCAATTTTACGGTCGGCGATAAAGCGCGCGCAGTCGGCCTGCACTGTTTTCGAAAATGTCCAGTGCCCGACAATGTTCAACTGACGAAAGATCAGATCTGGCATCACCTCGATCTGGAGTTCACCGCCGACACCGACCATGCACGCTGTTCCCCAGATCCGAGTGGATCGCACGGCTGCCCGTCGCGCGTCGACCGAAGACGTGCAGTCCATCGTCTTATCCGCGCCTTCGCCATGGGTGAGCTCTTTGATTGCCTCGACGGGATCAACGGCATTCGGATCAATCGCCACATCCGCTCCCCAATCGAGTGCGAGTTGACGACGTTCAGGCGACATCTCAACAGCGATGACCCGCGCGCCCATCTCAACAGCCAACAGCGTTGCTGAAAGACCGACAGGTCCTTGCCCGAATACAGCAATCGTCTCGTCACCTTCAAGGCTGATGCGTTTCAACGCGCCATATGCCGTACCGGTGCCGCAGGCGACAGCTGCTCCTGCCGGGAACGAAATTTCCTCAGGCAAAGTAACCAGCGAGTGTGCTGCGACGGCCATGAATTTTGCATGCGCACCGTGTCCACCATAGCCATAAGCGACGGCACCATCCAGGCACATCTGCGTCCACCCCGTATGGCAATGGCGGCAGACGCCGCAGCCATCATAATGGTGGTCCATGACCCGGTCGCCGATCTTGGCCTCGCGCTCGTCCACGGCAGAGCCGACCGCCACCACCACACCACATGGCTCATGGCCTGCGATGACCGGGCCCTCGATTCTTTGCTCACCCACCGCCACTCGGCCCGTTGGGCTACGGTATGCGCCAAGATCAGTACCGCACATTCCGGACGCCTTGACTTCAAGGACAACGTCGCGGGGGCCGGGCGTCGGATCCGAAAAATTCATCACATCGAGCGCGCGATTTCCCGTAAAAGTAATGCCTTTCATGTGTGATCTCCCAATCTTTACTGACCTTGGATGCCAGGTAAAAAATCATACGACATGCCTGAATGAGCTGATCGCGAGGTCGTCGCCCAGCGCTGTCAAAGGCGGCTGCAGCGCAAGAAAGATTAGCGCGCGCAGTCCCCTCGATACGTTCGGCGCGCAAATTACTTTGTCGCAACGAGAAAGCGCACCGCAGCGCCGCCAGCTTGTTCGAAGTGCCGGCAGCCGGCAGGTACTTCGATCGTGCTGCCAGCCGCGAGCGTGGTCGAGACCACGCCAGCGGACGTGTCGACACCAAGTGTCGCTGTGCCTTCCTTGATCAGCAAGTAGGCTGACTGTTCGTGTGTGTGCAATTCATTGCCGTGGTCGGCGCCCCATGTCTTCTGGATTGGCTCGATATAGCCCTTGGCTAACGCATCTCTGCGGTACTCTTCCTCGGTCATCGGTTTTTCCTCTCAGGTGTTTGTTGATGTCTCGTTATTCTACACTGTTCGAACAGCAGCCTTATTCAGCAGCCTGGGCGTAAGACTTGGTCAATTCGAGCAGGTCGCCATCGTCACACGCCTCAATCGGTGTGAAATCCTGATGCGCGATCCAGTTCTCGCGTGTCGGTTTTCGAATGTAGTTGGAGACCGCGTTGAGTGTAAGATAAACGATTTTTCGGGGGAACGGCGTGATGTTGCCGGCCGATCCGTGCACGAGGTTTCCGTGGAACATGAGAACACCTCCAGGCTTACCTGTGGGCACGACCAGACCGCCTTCGTCGACGAGGCGTTCCACCGTGTCGTTATCGAGAGTCCAGAGCGGATAGCTTGTCGTTGCGGTGTCATGGCCGGCTTCGAGCACGCCATGCTTGTGGCTCTTCGGGATTAGCATGAGTGGTCCATTGAACGGGAAGACCTCGTCGAGGAAAACGGAAATGTTCATCGCGCGCGGCTCCGGCATACCATCATCGCGGTGCCAGACGCCGAAATCCTGGTGCCATTGCCACACATCGCCGGTGAACTTGGCTTTCGCGTTCACCTTGTACTGATGCATGTAGACCTGCTCGCCATAGACCTGCTCGAGTGGCTTGATGAGTCGCGGGTGTTTGCCGAGCAGTCCAAAAACCTCGCTATAAAGATGCGCGGCAAAAGCCGTTCGCGGTGCACCTGATGTCTCGCGCCAGATTTCTTCACGCTCCTCAGCAAACAGATTGTCTGCTTCGGATTTTAGGACGGCGATCTCCTCTGAGGAAAAACACTCGGGGATGAAGATCCAGCCTTCGGTTTCAAACTGATCCAGCTGTTCCTGCGAAAGTTTCATGACATACTCCATTCTGTCTTCTAGGCTCTTCGTTGAATTTTAGGTGCCGGGCCGTTTTGGCAATCTGATCGGGCAACTCATGCCATCGGGCGTGCGGTCAGCAACTTCGTTCAATGTGTCTTCATCGACGTCCGTCTGAAATGTCGCGTGAAATCGATTGATCATGTTGCTGAGGCCAACCGTCAAGCAAATGTCGATGATCTGCTGCTGGCTGAAATGCTGTTCGAGCGCGCCATAGGTGGCGTCGTCAATAGGCTCGAGGCGCGTCGATTTTTGCGCATAGCTAATGATCGCAGCCTCTTCCGGCGTATAAACATTCTCCGGCAAAGGATCAGCGGTGAGGTGGCTCATTTTTTCGTCTGTCAGTCCAAGCCCCCGACCGAGGGCTATATGTGTTGGGATTCAATAGAAGCAGTCGTTAACCGACGTGGCCGTCATGTAAGCGAGTTCACCATGGTGCGGTTCAAGCGTCGAGTTCGTGCGATAGACCGTCTGCATCAACTGAGAGAGCACCGTCATGGCTTCCGGGCGGTTGGCCAATGCACGATAGACGTTCACTAAGCGCCCGCGCGAGCGGCCAGCGTCCAGAAGCGCGTCACGCACTTTTGGGTCGAGATTGGGATCGTTCTCATCCAATATTGGAATGCGTGCCATGTTGGCCTCCTTTTGCTGATGCTTGGTCCTTCGGTGGGTTGTCGCTCGGGACGCCGTTGCAACGGTCGAGATCTATACCGGCAAGTTCTCGCAAAACCTCTTCGGTGTGGGCGCCGATCGCAGGTCCGGTCCAACGGATGCCGCCTTCCCCACCTGAGGTTAGTGGCACGATGCCGGGGTGCAACGTTTTGCCGATGATGGGATCGTCTATTTCACGCACCATGTTCCGCGCGCGAAACTGAACCGACTCGGCGCACTCCTTGGCCGTGTAAACCAGCGTTGAAGGAATGCCGGCCTCACTGCACAGACGATCAGCTTCCTCCGCCGTGTACTCGCGTGACCAGACCGCAATTTCAGCATCGAGGGCATGGACATTCGCGACCCGGTTGCCGTTGCCGATAAAGCGTGGGTCGCTGGCAAGTTCAGGGCGGCCGATAAGGTCCATCAGACGTTGAAACAGCGGTTCCGAGTTAGCTGCGATAAGCACCCACTTACCGTCGCGGCACGGATAAGCATTGGTCGGCGCCGCCGTTGCAATGCGCGAACCGGTCGGCTGGCGCACATGACCGAGGCTGCCGTATTCGGGCAGCAGCCCTTCCATCAGACTGAGTACGGAATCGGTCAACGCCACATCGACCGTTCCACCGTTATCGACTGGATCGTTTCGCTCGCGCCGCAAAAGTTCGGAAACAACACCGAGCGCCGCGTAAATTCCAGCAACGGTATCACCAATGCTGATGCCGACACGGACCGGCGGCAAGTCGCTCTCGTCCTCGGCGTGGTTGGACAGGTAGCGAAGTCCACCAATGGCCTCGCCAATAACACCGAACGCAGCTCGATCACGGTCCGGCCCGGTCTGTCCGAAACCGGAAACATGCGCGATGACAAGCCCGGGACGTGCTTTACGTAACGCATCGTCGTCGAGACCCATCCTGTTCAAGTAACCAGGCCGAAAGTTCTCGACCACAGCATCGCATTTCGCGACGAGCTTTAGGATGATGTCACTGGCGTCTTCTGATTTCAGATCAACAACGACAGACTTCTTGTTGCGCCCGTGCGCGCTCCACCATACTGAATTCCCATCGATCTGAGCACCCCAGGTGCGTACCGGATCACCGCCAGGCGGTTCGATCTTGATAACCTCTGCACCGAGATCACCAAGCAAGCGCGTGCAAAATGGAGCCGCGATGAAGTGCCCAAGCTCCAACACTCTGATTCCGTCCAGAGGACCTTTATTCGGCATTGTCGTGTGTACCTCTGTTATCCAATTTGCATCATCTCAGCTGAACTCGACATTCTGAATTTAGTGAGCGATGAGATGTAGCTTGATTGCTGCCGACATTCGCCTGCGTGAACTCTTCGAGATCAAGTCGACATCAGTTCAACTTCAAAGGCGGCCTTGAGCCGCTTTGCCGCGTTCTCGATGTGTTGGATCGCGGTCGCCTCGGCCTGTTTCGCATTCCCCGCAACGATGGCCGCAAGAATGTCTTCGTGTTGGCTCCAAATCGCATCGGGCTCTTCTGCCCGGCGAAGCACTTCGCTCATGACGCGTCGCAGATGCCGCCAATGCGGTTCGGCTGTCGTCGCGATCAGCGTATTCCCGGAACTCTCGTAGACGAAACTATGGAAATCTGCGTCCAGCTTGACTAGACGCTTGATGTTCGTGGCTCGAATGGCAGCATGTGCCGACGAGATAAGCGCATCGCCACGCTTTCCGATAGAAAGTCCGGTTTCTCTTGAGTTTCTCACGCGTTCTGCCGCAAGCCTCGCCGCGAGACCATCAAGTGCAGCGCGAATCTCATAGTGCTGCTGCATCAACTCCACATTCAGACTGGTCACCCGCAGTCCGCGCCCCGGCGCTTGTTCAACCAGGCCGTCGGCTTTGAGTAGTGCCATTGCCTGTTGCACCGGCTGCCGTGAGACGCCAAGCCGCGCAGCCAACTGCTCTTGCACAAGGTGCGTACCGGGCGGCAGCGCGCCGTCACTGATGTCGTCGAGAATTGCCTGGTAGACCAATTCGGTCCGGCCGGGAGAGGTTTCAATTGGTTTCATGATGAACTCCGAATTCTGAATTCAATATGCCGCATTGTTCCACGAGTCAAGACTGTTAGTCTTCCAGAGTAAGCAGCGACGTTCTCCATGTTGTCCGCTCAACGTCACCACAGCGAGGCAGGCCCTACCCGCATGTCTATAGGTTTGAACGATCGGATGCCGCCTCTACTGACGTGGTTGGGCGATGACTTCACCGGGTCCGCGGCGGTGATGGAGGTGTTGGCATTTGCCGGCCTTGATGCCGTGCTGTTCTCAGGAATTCCGTCTGCTGAGCTGCAGGCTCGTTTCGCCAATGCACAGGCCGTTGGCATCGCAACGACAGCGCGCGCATATGATCCTGGATGGATGGCGGCCAATCTACCGGAGCCATTGACTTACCTGCACAGGCTGGATGCTCCGATCCTGCACTACAAGGTCTGCTCCACGTTCGATTCATCAGCCCAGTCGGGCAATATCGGCACCGCAATCGAGATCGGCCTTGCAATAAGACCCTCTATAGCCGTCCCAGTGTTGACCGCCGCACCGCAGCAACGGCGCTATCAAGCGTTCGGACACCTTTTCGCTGGCAGCCTCGATGGTGTTCACCGCCTCGACCGGCATTCGGTCATGTCTCGCCACCCGGTCACACCGATGGACGAAGCCGATCTGATGCTGCATCTCGCCCAGCAAACATCATTGCCGTCTGCGCTGATCGATCTCGAGGCTTTGTGGTCCGATCCGCAAGCTTCTTTAGAAAAGGCATTGCGACTGGACGCGCGCATCCTTTCCATCGACAGCATGGAACAAGTGAGCGAAACTGCCGCCGGTCGCTTGATTTGGGAAAACCGCGATCGCCTAGGTTTCGTCGTCGGATCCCAAGGCCTGGAATGCGCATTGGTTCGCCATTGGCGGGAAATCGGGTTAATCAGTAAAAGCCCCGAATTAAAGAGTGCCGGTCGTATGGCGCAGATTGCAGGCGTCTCCGGCTCAGTTTCCCCGACAACCGCACAGCAACTTGAATGGTCGGCGGCAAACGGTTTCGCACTCGTCCCGTTCGACCCATCGCAGGTGATTGACGGCGAAAGAACAATGGCAACTGAGATCGAGAAGGCAGCGCGCCTAGCCCTCGAGGCTGCTCAACGCGGAGCCTCGCCGCTTGTCCATTCCGCGGCAGGACTTGACGATCCGGTCGTCAAAAGATTCCGCTCGGCACTATCGAATTCCACGATGACCAGCGAAGACGCCAACACCCATATCGGACGGTCCTTGGGCAACGTGCTGGACAAAGTTCTGGCAGGTAGCGACATTCGCCGCGCTGTCGTAGCAGGTGGCGACACATCTGGTCACGCAATGCACGCACTCGGACTGGAGGCCCTTGTCGCTTTGGCACCAACGATACCGGGCGCGGCCCTATGCACAGGCTACGGCGACACTCAGCACGATGGCCTACAGATCGCGCTGAAGGGCGGCCAGATGGGATCAGAAGATTTCTTTGGATGGATACGCGATGGTGGCGGGCCGCGATAAGCTCGCTGTGCAAGCCAAGCCAAAATTATTAGACGGACCACGATATGCCTAACGCACCTAAACGCATAGAAGCCGACTACCTCATAGAGACCGCCGTGGGTGTCGAGAGGGCCGCAGAGGCCATGGCGGGTGAGCAATCTTCGGGAACGTTCGTTTCTTTACCAGGCGAGACGGCCGAACTCAAAGAACGGTCTGCAGCACGGGTTGAGACGATCGAAATACTTGGCGATGTCGATCATCCGTCGATGCCGGGCGCCACCGCGGGCCATCGGATCGAACAAGCACGCGTCACGCTCTCCTGGCCCCTCGACAATATCGGGCCGGATCTGCCCAATCTAATCGCGACGGTAACGGGCAATCTTTTCGAACTCCAACAGTTCTCCGGCTTGAAAATTCTTGATTTCCGCCTGCCGCAAGAGTTCGCGAACGCCTATGCCGGCCCCAAGTTCGGAATTGATGGCACGCGTAAGCTATCGGGCGTCACCCACGGCCCGCTAATCGGCACCATCATCAAGCCAAGTATCGGCCTCAGCCCTGAGGAAACAGCGTCTCTTGTTAAAACCTTGGTTGAAGCCGGGATCGATTTCATCAAAGACGACGAACTTCAGGCCAACGGCCCATACTGTTCATTCGAGGATCGTGCAAAGGCGGTCATGCATGAAATCAACGACCACGCGAATCGAACCGGCAAGAAGGTCATGTACGCCTGCAACCTGACCGGCGATATCGACCAGATGCGGTCCCGCCATGACATGTTGCTCGAGCTTGGCGGCACATGCGCGATGGTCAGTCTCAACTCCATTGGCCTTGCCGGTTTGATCGGTTTTGCACGCCATACCCAGATGCCAATACATGCCCATCGCAATGGCTGGGGCTACCTGTCGAGGCACCCGATGCTCGGTTGGTCCTACATTGCCTGGCAGAAAATCTGGCGGCTGGCGGGCGCCGATCACATGCACGTCAATGGGCTGGCCAACAAGTTCTCGGAAGAAGACGACAGTGTCATCCGTTCCGCCAAGGAATGTCTGACGCCAATGTTCGATGACAAGCCTTGCTTGTCGATGCCCGTCTTTTCGTCAGGGCAGACCGCGGTTCAACCGCCAGAGACGTACCGCCGGCTTGGATCGGTTGATCTGATCTACACCGCTGGCGGCGGCATTATGGGTTATCCCGATGGGCCCAAGGCCGGCGTCACCAGCTTGCGCGAAGCCTGGGAGGCAGCGCTGGCCGGAATCGAGGCTGAGGAATACGCGGAAACCCATCCAGCGTTGGCCTCAGCACTGGCCTCATTCAGCGACAGAAAAATGTAATCACGGGGGGAGCAGTTGCATGACAGTACTGGTCGTTGGTGGCCTTGGCCATGTCGGTTCGTGGATTGTCCATGACCTTGTTGAACGCGGCGATGACGTCGCTGTCCTCGACGCCGGCGCCGCGGCGTTCGAAAGACTGAGTCTCGACTATCTCGGGCCTAACCGGGATAGGTTTGCACTCGAAAATGTCGACATTCTCGACACGCACACGCTGTTCGAAACGATGCGTACCTACGATGGTAAAATCGATGCCGTCATCTTCGCGGTCGCGGTTATAGCTGGGCCGACGTTCGCCAAGCGTCCCTTTCGAAACATCGAGATCAACACCGTCGGCATGCTCAACGTTATTGAGGCCTGCCGTATCTTCGGCGTACCGAAATTCGTTAATCTGAGCTCCGGCGCTGTCTATGGCAACAGCCCAAGCGGCCAGACTGAAGAGACGCCCTACATGGCAACCGATCTCTATTGCGCGACCAAGATCGCCAACGAGGTACTGGCCCTCCAATATGGCAGCACCTACGGCATGGATGTGCGCAACGCCAGACTGATGGCCGTCTACGGTCCTGGCCGCCTGCCATCTCGCATGCACGAACTCTACCAGGTCCTATTTGGCCCTCTTGAAGGATTGCGCAATCTCCATGTGCCGAAAGGTGGCGAGCAAGCCATGGACTGGACCCACGTCCGTGACTCCGCTAAGGGCGTCGTAGCGGTTCTCGATGCCGTAGATGCTAGCGACAACTCCTTCAACATCTCCACAGGCGAGGCCATACCGCATAGTGAGATCGTCCGTCACGTCCAGGAGATCGTTACTGAGCCTACCGATGTCACAATGGGACCGGGCAAGTTTCTCGACCGAAACTCCCCCCTCAACATCACGAAGGCGCGGCAGACATTGGGCTTCAAACCACGTTTTGCCGATATTCGCGCAGGCCTTGAAGACTACCATCGCTGGCTGAGCGATGCGCAATGATGCAACTGCGCTCTTCACAGTTGCCAAGAACAAACCCATGGAGCCTTGGTGCTCGGTCAAACATATGTAGAAATGGAACGAACCGTGAGAGAAACACAGATCTCCGAGCAACGGATCGCCGTCGTCACCGGCGGCGCGATGGGAATTGGTGCCGCGATTTGCCGCTCGCTTGCTGAGGCGGGCAACAGGGTGGTCATCGCAGACCGTGATACGAATGCTGCCCGTAAGACCGCCGCCGAAATGGAAGCATCAGGACTATCCATCGAAACGGTAACGATCGATGTTGGCGAAGCTGCATCGGTGGAGCATGCGTTCGCCGAGATCGACGAGCGGCACGGACGCTGCGATATCCTTGTCAACAGCGCAGGTGTCGCCAAGCTCTATCCATTTCTGGAGTTCCCGCTCGAAAATTTTTCTGCAACCATGAACGTTAATGTCACAGGCACGCTTTTATGCTCACAGCATGCCGCCCGGATGATGGTGCGCAAAGGGTGGGGTCGCATCGTCTCGATCGCATCGGTTGCCGGTATGCGCGCTGTCGGCAAAGGCCGCACGGCTTATGGCACATCCAAAGGTGCCGTGATCGCCTTGACCCGCCAAATGGCAGTCGAACTTGCAGAACATGGCATTACCGCGAATGCTGTTGCGCCAGGGCCGGTCGACACGCCAATGACCCGCGTCATGCACACCGAACAGTTCCGCAAAGAGTACAGCCAGGCAATTCCGAAGAACCGCTACGGCACAACTGATGAAATCGCCGCCGCCGTGAAGTATCTGGTTTCAGAAGAAGCCGGGTACGTCAGCGGCATCACCATGCCGGTCGATGGCGGCTTCATGGCATCAGGCGCCCCCGGGATTTAGGTGGCTCCAGGCTTTAGGTGGCTCCGGGCACTGTTATAGGCAAGGGAACAGGGATCACTTAGTCCGCTTTGTGGACATCGCGTCGATTGCACTGACAGTTGGTCAGACAGCTGGTGCTCCCAGTGCCACACGATCAACCGACGAGCATCAAGGCAGCTTTGATCAGATGTTGTTGTAAAAGTCGTTGAAGCTGTCGGCGAACAATGATTCCGTTTTCTCAGCGCTGAGATGGGAGACGGGCGATGATGGGACGGCTCAATCGCGATCAGGATCAGTTATTCTATTCCTTCAATCTCAATGATGCGGTGCCGGGTGATCATCTCGTGCGCAAGATTGCAGCCGTCCTGGACCTGTCTTGGGTCCACGCTGAGTTGGCCGATCACTATTCCAATCTTGGTCGACCGTCGATTGATCCCGAGCTGATGCTACGCATGCTCATCCTCGGCTATGTCTTCGGCATCCGCTCGGAACGCGCGCTCGTACGCGAAGTGCAAGTCAATCTCGCCTACCGATGGTTCTGTAACCTCAGCATCGAAGATACCGTTCCTGATCACTCGGCATTTTCGCGAGCGCGCAATGAGCGCTTCGCTGACGGAGATGTCCTTCGACTTGTTTTCGAGCGCATTGTTGCATCATGCATTGCGGCCGACTTGGTTGGTGGTGAAGGCTTTGCCGTTGACGCCAGCCTGATCCAAGCAGATGCCAATCGCGCGCGCTCGGTCAAAGGCAACAAGTGGAACAAGGATATTGATCCCGAGACGGCCAGCCGTGCAACGCGAGAGTATCTTGCCACGCTGGATGATGCAGCTTACGGCACGGCAACAAAGGTCACGCCTAAGTTTGTCTCACCTGCCGACCCTGCCGCACAGTGGACCGGCGCCAAGCGCGACAAAGCCATATTCGCTTACTCGGATAACTATCTGATCGACGTGAAGTTCGGCATTATCATGGATGTTGAAGCATCACGTGCCATTCGTCAGGCCGAAGTCGAAGCTTCTCGCCGCATGATCACGCGCACCACGCAGAGTTTCGGCATGAAGCCCGAATGGCTAGCAGCCGACACCGCCTATGGCAGTGCCCCCAATCTCAACTGGTTGGTCAACGAACAGCAAATTGATCCATACATACCGGTGATCGACAAATCCGAACGTAGCGACGGCACCTTCTCACGCGCCCACTTCCGCTACGACTCCAAGCGCGATTGCTACTTCTGTCCAGCCGGCTGCAAGCTCAAGTCGAGTGGCCGGCCTGGATCTGATGACACCTATCGATATCTCGCTCGCGTCAGTGACTGCAGGGGCTGTTCATTCAAACCGATCTGCTGTCCAAAGACACCGCAACGGCGCGTGCCGCGCCACATCTTCGAGCCGGCTCGCGATGTCGCCCGAGCTTTGGCTAAGACTGATGCTCATGAGCGCGCAGGTCACAATCGCAGGAAGGTTGAGATGCTATTTGCCCACCTCAAACGCATTCTTGGTCTCAATCGACTGAGATTACGCGGACCAAAGGGCGCGCAGAATGAGTTCACACTTGCAGCCATTGCACAAAATCTAAGGCGGATGGCAAAGCTCAAGGCACACGTGGTTGCAGCCAATTGAAAAAGGGGATCCAGAGAGCCGAGCACCGAGTGCACTCCGCGTTGAAAAAGACCGAAACGCCCAAGAACTGAGGTCAACGCGCTCCAAATCAGACTTTTACAACAACATCATCAAATTCCGGAAGATCGCGACTTTAGCGCATTGTATTGCGCCAGACCGTGCTGGCGTGGTCGAAGTAGCCCCGGAAGTGGAACTCAAATGCTTGGGTCGGAATCGGCTACAGGCGCCATTTATGAGTGGCGCCTCGACACAAGTTGTTGCAGCGCGCTATCGATCTGAAAGTAGCCGGTCGGCCACTTTGAGTCTCCGGCGGGCCGCATTGAGAACTTGTTCGTTGACTGCAACGATCCCCATGACCATCTCGCGGCCGTAATAAGGCATCGCCTCGCCAATGAACTCCACGGGAATGCCTAACACTCGAACGAGTTTGAAGAAGACCGGGTCGGTCTCAAAGAATAGCTCAGGAATCCTATTCTCTTGTGCAAACTCAAGGATAGCGATGACTAGCTGCGGTGCCAGGTATTCAGTATTCGGGCCATGCAGGCGTGGTCCCCCGCGCAGGCTTGTGTCGACACAGTAGCGTCCGACGCCGCACAGATGCGGTCGATCAAGAAGAAGCTGTCGCTTCTGAGCTGTCGCCAGCTCATTGTTGAGACCTCCGCCGGGTACCATACGGAGGCATGCGATGACCTGCCCGCCTTCCATAACCAAAAAGGAGATACTGCCGTTGGGATCGAACTCATCGACTTCACGGCCGTCAGGTTTTCGCCATGCCTCCCAGCCCCGCTCCTCAACGAAGACGCGATGGCGGAGGCGGTATGCCTCGTCCAATTCATCGGTGCGCAAGTGAGCCGTTTCAGGTGTTATTACAAGTATCTTTACCACTGGATCACGAATGACAATCAAACAACTCGATCTCCTCCCAATGGCATGGCGGACGAAGATTGTCGATGATTCAGAAGTCTGGTTTCTGGCTTGTTATCATGAGAGTAAATTCATTACCCGTTCGCCAACCAAGGGTTGACGATCGGGTGCTCCTGACGCCGGTCGGCGGCAGCATGGCCGGGGCTCACTTTGATCGAATTCGGAGATAAGGTCCCTTGACCATGGTCAGGACATTAACCTGGACTAACGGCCCAATTTAGCGGCAATAAGTGCGAGGTTGCACAATGTAGGGGTAAATCGTGACGTCCCGTGGAACTTCAGGGGCACGAAGGAGAATTCAATGAACCGCGCAACATTTCGGATTATGATGATTGCTGCACTGACGGCCACCGGACTGATAATGGCCTCGGCGGCACAGGCCAATCCAGAGACCACAATAGCCGGAATGGCCAAACGGTTTCCAGGCGGGGACCTGAAAGGCCAGTCGCAGAATAGCTCGGCATCTCGTTCGCATCGCCCTCACGCCTACCTCACACCTGACGATATTCCAGACTATTATCTGCCATTCAACACAACTCGCACCAGCCGTTTGATCAAAGGCTTCATTAAGCGCCGCGGCGACCAGATCACGAGCGGAAGCATTTCAATCTGGCACACGCCAACGGGCATTTTTGTCGGCGGATACTAACGCTGTAACGGTCCTGGTTCCGACTTCTTCGGCTTGGGGGCAGCAAATAAGTGCTCAGTGGTAGGCGGCGTCACTCCCCGCGTAAGTGCGCGTTAGCCATGCGGGCTGTCGCCGTGCCGGCATGGTTCGTACTAGCTGCTGGCGCCTACCATGGCGCATCAGCGCAAGATCGAGATCTGTACCCAGGAATAATCGGCCGAGATGACCGGGTCATCGTGCAGGATGAAGGGCATCCCTGGAGCGCTGTCGGGCACGTGAATATTGGCGGGTACCGTTCACATCGCCAATGCACCGGAACCCTGGTCCGGTCAGATCTCGTGCTGACGGCTGCTCACTGCGTGATGGACTACGCCAAGAAGAAACCCTTCCCAGTGCATCATATCCATTTCCTTCCGGGGGTTCGACGGGGAAAGCGGGAAGCACACGCCACCGCGAAGTGCCTGAAGTTTCTGCAAGACCACGGTTCGATCGGTCCTACAAAGCTCGCACCGTCTGCATCACTTAAGAAAATGCCGATGAGTGGTGCTATCAGAGATGTCGTGGCAATCGTTCTGAACAAGAAGCTGACCGTCGAACCCGCGCCTTTGGACGTCGGCGTCGTGCCTCGATCCGGGCTCAACCTGGTCCATGCGGCTTACTCCGCCGATCGCCGGTTCCTGCTTTCAGCGCATCACAACTGCCGGCTGCTGCGCGCGGATTTGGTCGGTCCCCTCTGGTTCGTTGACTGTGATACCCATCAATCAAGTTCGGGTGGCCCTGTATTCACGAACTCCGAGGGCCGACACGAACTCGCTGCCATTCTCATAGGCGGATTACCCGGGCGGAAAGCTAACATTGCGGTGCCGATCTCTGAATGGGTCTCCTTGACCAAGACGACATGTACAAGGTCCTGACTGAGCCCCCGATGCGGGTATTGCGCTGACATCCGGTGAGCTGGTGCTCCAAGCACAGCCAGTGTATCGGCTAGGCACTACGGTCACTTTGATCAATTCCGAGACATTTGGTCAGTTCACTTCGAGCCAATCGACTTCAACACAATCGCGGTGGGCCTGCCTCCAGCAATGCACGTAAGAAATAATGAACTGGCTGGTCCTTGAACCAACAACGAGGCTTTGAGCGTCTAAAACTACGATTTGCTGGGCTTTGAGCCATTTTTTTGAGCCTTTTGCGACTCGTCCGCAGTGCCAGTTGAGACCCGACGCCTAGTCTCTCCACATCACCAACGAGGCAACCGCCTCAGACATGCCGGAGAGACCAAGATGTTCACGATCGAAGAAGCTAAAGCCGCCCGCCACACAACTTCCGTCAACATCCCAGCAGGTGCTTCTCGTGAATTCGGGAATGGTAGCATCGAGCGCGCGATCGAGGAGAGGGCAGCTACACTGCAAGCTGAAACAGTAAATGGCATTCGGGCAGCCCTGGTCCAAGCTTGGAACAAACTGACCAGCAACGACGCAAATCCTGCTCAGGTAAAGGAAATGACACGCTGACGATTGGCGAACTGCGAGCCCTTCCGTCAAGCGCCTCGACTCGTGCGGGCTGGGGCGCTTTGACTTATGCTCATATTTAGCCGGATATTGACACTGATGACCTCGTCTTTAACAGCAGAGGGCGATAGTCTGATCGTCGACTTGAATTCCTACAGGCAAATCCACTTGCCACAAGTTTCGACGATGACATGTCTCCACGCCACGTTGTTCGGCGACTTTGAACTCAGAGACAAGGATGGTGAGGAGCTGAAGCTCCGCACGCGGAAGACGCGTGCTCTATTGGCTTTTTTAATTGTTGAGGCAGATCGCTGGCACACTCGTGAGCGGCTGGCAGGTTTGCTCTGGAGTGATCGCCAGCAGGCTCAGGCCCGACATAGCCTGACGCAAGCTTTGAGTACAATCCGCAAGCTTGGCGAAAAAGCCGGCGAACAACTGATTGAAAGTGACAGCGAGCGGGTCCGCCTGCTCGCGGGGGCAGTGGAATGCGATGCGTTGTCATTTCGGGGAGCCCGTGACGGCGATCTACATAGGGCAGCAGAATTCTATGCCGGACCATTACTTGATGGATTCGTGTCACCGGATGAAGTGTTCGACGAATGGCTGCGCGCCGAACGCGCTGCGTATCAAGGGGCCGCATGTACTGCATTTCGCTCTTTGGTCGAGCAGGCGGAAGCAAACAGGGACTTGTCGTCCGCGATTTCTGCAGCTGAGCGTCTGCTGGCGCTTGATCAACTGGATGAGGCAACACATCGGCACCTTATGCGATTGTATGCCGAAAGCGGTAATCGCAGCGAAGCCGTTCGCCAGTTTGAAAAATGCGAACGAGTTCTGCGAGATGAGCTTGGTGTTGCACCGTCTGCTGAGACCAGAGCTGTGCTGGAAGCCGTGAAATTGGATGATATTCCCACGACCAATCGGCTCAAACAGCGAGATATCGCAATCGAAGATGCAGAAGATCAAGCCCTTCATGGCCGTTCTGATCGACCGTCAATCGCCGTGCTGCCTTTTGAGAACCTATCCAGCGATCCGGAACAGGCGTTCTTTGCAGACGGTATGGCCGAAGATCTCATCACTGCTCTTTCACGTTTTCGATCTTTGACTGTTGTTCCGCGGAATTCGACGTTCTCTTATAAAAGTCAAGTGCCTGACATTGAAAGAATCGGACAAGAACTCGGCGTCCGGTATGTGGTTGAAGGTAGTGTAAGACGGGCCGGAAACCGCATCAGAATCAGTGCGCAGCTCATAGATTCAAGCACGGGTGATCTCCTCTGGACCGATCGTTTCGATCGTGATGTCGTCGATATATTTGCGGTGCAGGATGAAGCAACTGATGCGATTACTTCGGCGATTTCGCCGGAAATTGATAAAGCCGAGCGAGCGCGTGCACAGCGGAAATCACCAGAAAACTTAGATGCCTGGACTTTATACCAACAAGGGCTAACTGCATATCATGCGACCACAGAAGATGGGATCGAAAAAGCAATTGACCTGTTCGACCGAGCGACAAAAGCCGACCCGGAATTTGCACCGGCATTTGCGTATGCCGCTGATGCCCGTCTGCGGAAAATGCTCCATTATTTCGGCGTACAGGATCAATTGCTAGATGAGGCCGCCAAGAAGTCCAGGACTGCGGTTGGCTTAGACAATCGTGACCCAAACAGTCTATTGGTTAGTGCTCGGGTGCACAGTCTTCTCGGTAGCCACGAAACGGCGATTGCACACGCCAGAGACGCTGTCTCGCTCAATCCGTCATCACCGATGTGCCGCTATGCCCTTGGGTTTGTTCTCGGGCAGGCGGGGAACGGTAAGGAGGCGCTGATGCATATCGAAGCTGCCGTTCGTCTCGGACCGCGGGATATCTTTCTCCCTGGGTACTTGCAGGCCGGTGCGCTTATCTACTTCGATGAAGGGCGTTATGAAGAAGCGTTGGAGTGGGCAAGACGTGCGAGTTCAAGCCCGAACCCGAGAGCTACGACTTATCATTTCGTAGTGGCGGCACTTATGAAAATGGGGCGACGAGAGGAGGCGAATACTGCCCTGTCGAACCTCTTGTCGAACGCGCAAAGATACAAAACCCTCGATAGTTTCTCGGAAGTATTGCATCGTGTTTGGCCAACGGCCACTCAGCGCAACAAGGAACTGGTCGATGCCTTACGCGAAGCCGGCCTTCCGGACTAAAGATAAACCTTGTTCCTATATATATCCTGCAATTCGACAAAAGCTGCAGCTGAGCAGCAAGTCCGCGAAGATCAAGAAGACTGATTTGCTCCGGCAAAAGCCGCTTCGCGGCATGTCGTTCGGAGAAGACGTTGGCTCAAGAGAAGCTGCATACACAGGATCAAGTTCGCAGGTGAAAATTCAACTCGTCGCAAGGATCTGCCGCACTCTATCCGCCACTGCCGCGCCCAGCATTTGGTGCTGATCTGCGTCGAAATGAATACCATCTATGTCACTCATTTTGATGATCTCACCCGCATCAAGGAAATGGCTGCCAGACAGCTCTGCGATCGGTCGAATCTGCGTTGCCAACTGCCTGGATGTCTCTGTACCGCCTTCGAACATGTCAGCCAGAACACTGAGCCGGGCAAAGGGTGGCGGTGAGATCACAAGCGTTTGCGGTTTGACCCCGCAGTTCTTGGGCGCGACTGCGGCGACGGTCTCCAGCAACGATTTGATGCCTCTGGCAACATTGAACGCCGAATGTGAAAACTGACGCTTAAGATCATTCGTGCCCAGCATGATGATGACGAGATCTAACGGTGCATGGGATTCGAGGCAGGGAAACAAATAAGACTTGCCGTTCTTGTGAGCGCCATCAATCGGATCGTCATGAACCGTCGTTCGAGAGTTCAAGCCCTCTTCGATGACTTGAAAGCCTGCACCCAGCTGTTGGCCTAGAACTCCTGTCCAGCGGGTATCCGGATCGAAACGTTCGATGGCCCCCATGGTCGCAATTGGTTTACGTCCCCAAGTGTTAGAGTCTCCGTAGCAAAGGATGGTTTTCATGGTTGCTCCCTAACATATTCTCCCAATGCACGAGATCCGATTGAGTCCATAGACTACTTTATCAAGCCGGTCAGGGCTTGAACGGTATTGGCCGAGAATATCCGTCCGCCTCGTACGGCATTTGCCCTGCGGGGGAACTTCAAGCAACCCATCGGGTGGTTGTGACCACCGATCAATGACGAGCCTCCCTCGATTTCAGATCATCCTCCGGTATTAAGCGATCAATTCACCGGCAGACGGTGTTGTCTTGTACTTCGGCAGATCATCCGAACATGAAAGCCAGCACAGCTTCTCTTGTGCGAAGATATGAAACTGAGGCTCAACGCAATCTGGTTTGTCGAAGGTCCCAACGAACAAGTGGATTTCCCGCGGCCATTGCTCGTTCAGGTAGGCCAAGGCACTCCCGCAGCGATTGCAGAAGAGCCGGCGGACGCCCGTTGAAGAATGGAACTCCTTTGGCTCTTGTGTGAACTTGACGTTTGCTCTTTGGAAGCCAGCCGCGGCATTCAGAATACCTCCGGTATGCTTTCGACACGAACGGCAATGGCAAATCCCAGCCCATTCGGGATTACCGGAAGCCTGATAGCGGATATCTCCGCAAAGGCAGCCGCCAAACCATTTTGGTTGTTCTGAAATGCTAAGTCTCCCAGCTTCTTGTAAGGCCGTGATAAAGTTCTCTTTCCCTAGAATGGCACTCCAACCGTTAAAACAGGTGTCGAGCTGAAGAAGAACCGGCCTTTGTCTTGGGCCGTCTGAAGTTGAGCCAGCCATTGCTCGCCATCATCTTGCGAAACGAGACCTTGCCCTGTCACATAGGCGACGATCAGACGTGCGATCCAGTAGGAAAATGCATCTTCGTGGTAGGCATTGTTGATGATTGTCACTGGTGTTTGTTGCGTAATCTGAAATCCGACGTTCGAGAACATGCTTCGCAGTTCAGCGGGTAGGTTCGGAAAGGGCGCATGCTCGCGCCATGCGGTCTGGATCTGCGCCGTTAATTCTGGCGCATCACAGTGCCAAAACATCGTGTCCCAGTTGGTCGCCAGGATCGCGATGCGCCCCCTGTCCGAGCAAACACGGCGCAATCCCGCAAGCGCGGCTTCAGGCTGGTCGAGGTACTCGATCACCTGAATGGCGGCAATGACATCGAAACAGCCATCCTCGTAGGGCAGGTTGTTGACATCCTGAACCTCTGCACGTGCGAATTCAAATGGCGCACAGGCGTCGTTGGCAGCCCTGATTTGGTCAGGACTGATATCAATGCCGATGATGCGGCCTGACGACCCGACAGATGCAGCCAAGGCAGGTAGCAGTCCACCGCCACCGCAGCCGACCTCGAGCACGCTGTCTCCAGGTTGCAAAGAGAGCGCTTCAAGCATTGCCAGGCGCCGGCGATACAGATCGGAAGTTTCGGCAACCCTTCGTTGAACAACTGCTATGTCACCGTGGTATTCCATGGTGGAGAGACCTTTACACTATCGCTTCAATGACGTGGCCTTGGATCTTAGCAGCAACCTCGCCGTCAAAGCCAGTGACGCGATGCTGGTCGAACCAGATCTTCACACACTGTCAAAGTTGCATTTTCTTCACTACCGATACTGGGTGTGCGTTTCGACAACCTCCTGGCAGAGCTTGCAGCGTCATTACATCGAAAGCCGGGTCAACTGTTATGGTCAAGAAACCTCGAAACTGTATCTGTTCGCACACCTGGTTTTGGCGTACCGTTCAACAATGACATGTAGTCGGCGATTGGCATCGGCCAAAGCGCGGAGCGAATGGTAGTGACGCACCGATACGAAATAGTGGCTGGTGAAATCGAAACTGCGATTATCAGTGGCGCATATCCGACGGGCGCTCGCCTGCCTTCGGTCCGCCAGCTTCGGGATCGGTTCGGCGTTAGCGTAGCGACTGCCTTGGAGGCCTACTCCCGGCTAGAAATCAAGGGGCTGGTCGAGGCCAGGCCTAAGTCGGGATACTTCGTGCGGCCTACGGAAACTCCCGTGAGTCTTCCTGCGCGTACGGAGCCTTCCCTTAGGGCACGGAAGGTTTCTGTCACGCAACAAGTTATGGATGTTTACTGGGCAACGCCACGTCCGGGCTCCGTATCGCTGGCATCTTCCCAAGCAACGACGGAAGCAGTTGAGGCCTTCGCCAAATCAATGGCTCGCGTCGCCAGAACGCATGGTCGCGTCTGCAACAACTACGAGCACCCGCAAGGAAGTGAGCAATTGAGGGAGCAAGTTGCTCGCCTGCTTGCAATGGACGGCTGTAACGTCTTACCGGATGATGTTGTGATTACGCATGGGGCTCAGGAAGCAGTTGTATTGGCCCTGCGATCATCCACACAGCCAAACGATGTTGTTGCTGTCGAAACCCCGACTTACTTCGGAACACTCCAAGCCATTGAAGCACTAGGTCTTCGCGCAATTGAACTTCCAACGGATCCCCAGGCTGGGGTCGATCTTGATGCCCTCGATCAGGCGACCAGAAATAGCCGCGTGAAGGCATGCATTCTGTCCCCGAGGTATCAGAACCCATTAGGCTTCAATATGACTGATGGTGACAAGCAACGCCTCGTAGCCATCCTCGAGAAGAACGATGTGACGCTCATCGAAGATGACGTGTTCGGTCCGCTCACCCTCAACCCAATGCGACCGGCAAAGGCGTTCGATCAGACGGGAAAGGTCATCCATTGCGGATCATTCTCAAAGACATTGGTTCCCGGTGCTCGCATCGGATGGGCGGTGCCAGGTAAGAACTTCGATCCGTTTCTTCGCCATAAGTTTGTTTCCAGCCTCGGCTCTTCTCTGCTGCCACAGCTGGCAATCGCAGACCTACTGTCGCGAAAGAGGTTCGATCGAATATGCCGACACACCGCCGAAGTCTACATGGCACGCCTACAAACGATGCGAACCGCAGTTCTGAAATTCTTTCCAGAAGGCACAAAATGCACGTCGCCGAAAGGGGGCATGGCTTTGTGGGTGCAGATGCCAGATTGCATTGACAGCATGTCCCTCTTGGAGCGAGCGCGTGATGACGGAATCACCTTCATTCCTGGAACCCTGTTCTCTGCAGCGTGTCTTCACCGAAACTGCATTCGATTGAGTGTTGGCGGCGTCAATGAAGATGAGATCCCGCAGATCATAGAGCGGTTGGCGGTTATTGCTGCTGAGAGTAATTGAGCTTCGGGAGTTCGCGTACGCGGGGAGATGGAAAGTCAAATGGCCAAAGACACGTTTCAGCTGAGTGGCAATGCTGCAGGCATCTATCAAGAGCAGAAGGTGCCAGCAATTTTCCGCCCGCTTGCGCTCGCAAGCTTGGACGTGCTCTCAATCAGAGACGACGACAAAGTACTCGATGTGGCATGTGGCACCGGCGTCGTCGGTCGCGAGGTTATGAAGCGACTTGGCTCCGACGGTTCCGTTTCAGGCATTGATCTGAACGATGGCATGATTGATGTCGCCCGGGAACTCACACAGTCAGACGCATCCAGGTTCGAATGGCAGATGGCCGATGTGACAGCAATGCCTTTCGATGCCGGCACCTTTTCACTCGCGATCTGCCAGCAAGGTCTGCAATTCTTTCCAGATGAAGACGCAGCATTGCGTGAAATCTATAGAGTTCTACGGCCAGCCGGGCGGATCGCCATCACCGTTTGGGCCGGAGCAAGTGAGTTCTTCAAGTCGCTGGCAGCAGCGCTATCACGCCATGTCAGCGAGGAAGTTGGTGAGAAGTCCCTGGCACCATTCCAATACGCAGGGATGACTTCGTTGCCGAACCGCCTCTCCGATATTGGCTTTGAGGGCATTAGCGTCCAGAAGCTCTCTGTTGTTCGTGAGATCTACGATCCTGAAACGGCAATTCCGAAAGAGATATTGAGCAATCCCGTTGGGCCGGCGGTCTCTCAGAAGGGCGCCGCAGTCATGCGACGGATCGTTGATGAGATTATGAGCGAGCTCTCACACTGTATCGAGGGTAGAAAACTGAGCGCTCCTCAAGAGGCCAATCTGATTACGGGTACAGTTCGCCGTTAGCCAGAAGCCATGACAAGTCGGAGTATGTGCAATGTCGGACACTGACAAGGTATTTGCTGGTTCAATTCCAGAAATCTACGACACCTATTTGGTACCTCTGATTTTCGAAGGATTTGCTGCGGATATGGCGCAGCGTGTCACGCGCGATAGCCCGAACCGCGTTCTCGAAACGGCGGCTGGCAGTGGCGTTGTCACGCGAGCATTGGCACCAGATCTGATGGCTTCGGCGCAGTATGTGGTGACCGACCTCAATCAGCCGATGCTGGATCATGCAGCAAGAAAGCAAGGCGATGACATACGCATCACGTGGCAGCAGGCCAACGCGCTTGAGCTTCCCTTCTCTGATGATGAGTTCGACGCTGTGTGCTGCCAATTCGGTGTGATGTTCTTTCCTGATCGAATTGCCGGCTATCGGGAGGCGAAGCGCGTTCTGAAGCCAGGCGGCAAGCTCGTCTTCAACGTATGGGATCACATCAGCCAGAACGTGTTTGCCGATGATGTTACGAATGCGCTACGGGACATCTTTCCGGATGATCCTCCGGTCTTTCTGGCTCGCACACCGCATGGCTATCATGACGTCGATCTCATTGACCGCGAGCTTAAGGAAGCCGGCTTCGGCGACATCGCGATCGTAACCCGCAAGGAACTCAGCCGTGCGCCATCTCCCCGGCACCCAGCTGTCGCCTATTGTCAAGGTACGCCCTTACGCAATGAGATCGAGAGTCGCGATGCAGCCAAAATCGATATCGCGACGGATCATGCAGCCTCTGCAATTGCCAGCAAACATGGAGCGCGCGAGGTCGCAGCCAAGATCCAAGGCCACATCATCGAAGCGGTAGCGTGAAGGGCTCGGATCTCGTTCGAAGGCGAACAAGGTGCAACTTTTACTTGTACGAGAAAAGCTTTGGGCATGCTGAACAATCATGAACCGGTATTCGAACGGCCGCTATGGGGTGAGCCACTACAAAAAATACCGAGTGGATTGATCCCGGCACGGCAGACGCTCAACGGACTGGAAGTCGCGCTTGAACCACTTGATCCTTTCGTGCACTGCGCCGGGCTGTACCGTGCGTCTCATGGGTCCGAAGAAGCCAAAAAGATTTGGACTTACCTGCCGTGGGGGCCGTGGGAGATTGAGAATGAATTCCGGCAGTTCTTGGTAGGCTGCGCCGCCAGTTTCGACAAGATCTGGTATGTATCTCGAAAGAAGGACAGCGGTGAGATCAAGGGGATGGCCTATTACCTGGACATCCAACCGACACAGGGCGTGATCGAGATCGGCGGCATTTGGTTTGCCCCCGACATGCAGCGCACGCGCGCTGCTACGGAATCGCTATTCCTCATGCTCGATTATGCCATGACCGACCTCTCATACCGGCGGATGCAATGGCGCTGCAATGCACTCAATCAGAAGTCACGCGACGCTGCGATCCGCTTGGGGTTCAAGTACGAAGGGACGTTCTACAATCACATGATATTCAAAGGCATGAACCGCGACACAGCTTGGTATTCTATGCTCGATAGTGACTGGCCAGAAATCCGGTCGATCATTCAGAACTGGCTGAGCCCAGATAACTTCGACGGTCACGGGACGGCGAAAAGTTCATTGTCGGAGCGAATGGGTGTGCGATCGTCAATTCCGCGTGGTTCGATCTGACTTGCTAGGCTAGACCTGAGGTCTGGAAACCCGAGCAGCACAAGTGCTTGACGCGAACACCACCATCATCCCAGAGGCTGGAAAAGCATTTTCTGGAAACAACCGACTGCATCCTGTTTGCGGTCCAGGGGTTCTTCAATAGCCAGCAGCTAGAGGAGTTGGGCAATGGCGACAGATCGATCGAAGCTATGGGGCGCTACTGATGCCTATGAGCGTTACATGGGACGTTGGAGCGGCCGAATTGCGCCGATGTTCCTTCATTGGATTGGTGCCCAACCTGGCAAATCATGGGCCGATCTTGGATGCGGCACCAGTGAGCTAGTCTTCGCCGAACATCGGATCCATGGAGGCAGGCGATGAGCGACAATTCAGGTTTTCAAGTTGATGACAATGCACCGCGCTATTACGAGAGCCACGTTGAGCTATTCATGGCGCCGTTTGTTCACTCACTCGTCGCATCAGCTGTTAGACCCGGAGATGCTGTGCTCGATGTAGCCTGCGGTACTGGTTTCGCCGCGCGGTCGGCGTCAACTGTGACAGGTGCATCCGGGCGCGTGATAGGAAGCGACCTCAATGCGGATATGATTGCTATGGCCAAATCATTGTCTTCTGGAGAAGGAAGCAATATCACTTGGCAACAAGCATCCGCACTTGACTTGCCATTTGCCGACGGCGAATTCGACACGGTTATCAGCCAACAAGGCATACAGTTCTTCCCCGACAGTGCAGCCGGTCTGCGCGATATGGCACGTGTCACTAAACCCGGTGGTCGTTTGGCGGCAACAGTCTGGGCAGAACAGGAACAATCACCGTACCTTCAATCTGTATTTGGCATGCTAACCCAGCATTGCGGAGCGGACCCAAACGCCAACGCGAAGGTATTTGCCAACGGCGGTCAAGATCAAGTTCGGGGCTGGTTCAAGTCGGCAGACCTTGGATCAACAAGCATAGAGCTTGTCGAGGCGACGGTATCGATGCCGCCGATCATGGAATACGTGCCCGACCATCTAAAGGCCCTTCCACCGCTATCCCGTGGCAACTACTTCGAGCTCGATACTGAGGCTCAGAACTCATTGTTGCGACAGATCGAAAACGAGCTCAGTGAATATCAGAAGGATAGTAGTTTGGAGGTGCCGTTTCGCTCTTTTGTTGCCACGACAACGGTTTGAGGAACCAGAATGTACACAACGACAGCTGTTGTTGACCCTCTTCTGCCTGTCGGCGACCGGCAGCTTTTAGGGGAACTTCAGTCGGTGTCACGACTTGTTCTAAAACCGGCAGCTTTTGAGTGCTGAGGTGTCATGATCAGATCACTGACTTGCGAGGCTAGACCTGAGGTCTGGAAACCCAAGCAGCACAAGTGCTTGACGCGAACACCACCATCATCCCAGAGGCTGGAAAAGCATTTTCTGGAAACAACCGATTGCATCCTGTTTGCGGTCCAGGGTTTTTTCAATAGCCAACAGCTAGAGGAGTTGGGCAATGGCGACAGATCGACCGAAGCTATGGGGCGCTACTGATGCCTATGAGCGTTACATGGGACGTTGGAGCCACCGAATTGCGCCGATGTTCCTTGATTGGATTGGTGCCCAACCTGGCAAATCATGGGCCGATCTTGGATGCGGCACCGGTGAGCTAAGCGCTCAAATTGCCGAGACCTGTGCGCCGCAACTCTTACACGGGGTCGATACCTCTCAGCCATTTGTTGAGTTCGCGGCGAACCGCGTTGCAAGCGGCACATTTACCGTCGGCGATGCCACCGAGACCGAACTTACAGCTTCCACTTTTGACTATGCTGTTAGCGCTTTGGTGCTCAATTTCATTCCTGAAAAGGATCAAGCGTTGCGTGAAATGGCACGGATAGTCAGACCCGGCGGTACCGTTGGCCTATATGTATGGGACTACGCTGGTCACATGCAGATCATGCGCTACTTCTTCGATGTTGCCCGCGATATCGATCCATCATCGACCGCTTTCGATGACGGACAGAACGCGCCGGTCTGCAGACCTGGCCCGTTGACCGACGCCCTCAAGGGAGCTGGTCTCAACGATGTCGAGATCACCGCACTCGACATAACAACCGAGTTTCGCGACTTCGACGATTACTGGGAACCGTTTTTGGGAGGCACGGGATCGGCACCAAAATACTGTATGTCAGTGGACGATGATACGCGTAATCGGATTAAAGATACACTTCGCAAACGGCTGCCGACGGGCCCCGATGGAGAGATCCTAATTGCTGCGCGCGCGTGGGCGGCGAAGGGTACTGTCGCTTAACGCTTCATTTGCGCGAGCCGCAGTTCTACCGGTTGATCTTAATGGAATCGGTGCCCAGGGGCTGTACGCATTGCGCATTGCCGTTTCGAGCCGGTCGAAAAATGCTCGGATAGCAAGGAGCCTTGACAAATAGGAGCAGCCGTAATGTTGGACGCTGACCTGCGTTTCGCCGGTTCAATTCCTGAAACTTGCGGTGGTGATGATCGATGAAGTTTGCAGCCATTGCCGATGTCCATGGCAATAGCGCGGCACTTGAGGCCGTCCTTGCCGACATCGCCTCCCTTGGCATCGAAGAGACTGTTAATCTCGGAGACCATGTAAGTGGCCCCATGGATGCGCGTGGAGCTGCCGATCTCCTCATGGCGCACGATTTTCCATCCATCCAAGGTGACCAGGACCGGCACTTACTTGAACTATACGAAAGAGGACCAGATGCATCGAAACGCATCGATTTCCAGACCTTGCAGCCCAAACACTTCGACTGGATGGCAAGGCAACCGAAAACAATGACGTATCGCGGCGATGTATTCTTGTGCCACGGCTCGCCTCGAAGCGACACGACGTATTGGCTCGACCAGGTTGACGCTGACGGGGCCATTCGGCCGACCACCATTGATCAAATAGAAGTGGAGGCTGCCGGCATCACGGCGTCTCTCATTCTTTGCGCGCATACTCATATCCCGCGTGTCGTGCGATTGCGGGATGGCAGAGTTGTCATCAATCCGGGCAGCGTTGGATTGCCGGGTTACATAGGTCGAGAGCCGGTCGAACATATCGTTCAGACCGGAACACCGGATGCTTGTTATGCGGTACTGGAGCGTAGAGCGACGACATGGAATGTGACTTTCCGTTACGTGCCCTATGACTCGCGGCCAATGGCCGAGTTGGCTCGAAAACACAATATGCCAGCGTGGGCGAGTGCACTGGAGACCGGATGGATCGGCTCTGCCGATGAAAGCACGTAGAAGCCCGTAGCAACCTGTAAACGCATCCTTCTGGGGAACCTCATGAATCTCTCGATTATGACGCTCCAGAGTCAAGCCAAGGCTGCTTTTCCTCTTAGAACGGACCTCGATCTTTGGCTCATTCAACATCGAAGTTAGTCTATGCTAAACGTCCGTATTGTGGACGAAGCTCCATTCTCATTGAACTGATGGTCGGCGAGCTGGTGCTCAGCGCGCAACGCAATCAGCAACCGGGCACCAAGTCGGCTTCGATCAGATATTGTTGTAAAAGTCATTGAAGCTGTCGGCGAACAATGATTCCGTTTTCTCAGCGCTGAGAAGGGAGACGGGCGATGATGGGACGGCTCAATAGCGATCAGGATCAACTGTTTTACTCTTTCAATCTTGATGATGCTGTGCCGGGCGATCATCTTGTACGCAAGATTGCAGCCGTCCTCGACCTGTCGTGGGTCCATACTGAGTTGGCTGGTCACTATTCCAATCTCGGTCGGCCATCGATTGATCCCGAGCTGATGCTGCGCATGCTCATCCTCGGCTATGTCTTCGGCATTCGCTCGGAACGCTCGCTCGTGCGCGAGGTGCAAGTCAATCTCGCCTACCGATGGTTTTGCAGTCTCAGCATTGAAGACGCGGTGCCTGATCACTCGGCATTTTCGCGCGCACGCAATGAACGCTTTGCCGATGGTGATGTTCTGCGGCTTGTGTTTGAACGCATTGTTGCGTCATGCATTGCAGAGAACTTAGTCGGTGGTGAGGGCTTTGCCGTTGACGCCAGCCTGATCCAGGCCGATGCCAATCGGGCGCGCTCGGTCAAGGGCAAGGACTGGCGTAAGGACATTGATCCCGAGACAGCTAGCCGTGCAACGCGCGAGTATCTCGCGACACTGGATGATGCCGCCTACGGCACAGCAACAAAGGTCACGCCAAAGTTTGTCTCACCTGCCGACCCTGCCGCACAGTGGACTGGCGCTAAACGGGATAAGGCGATCTTCGCTTACTCCGACAACTATCTGATCGACGTGAAGTTCGGCATTATCATGGATGTTCAAGCATCACGTGCCATTCGTCAGGCCGAAGTCGAAGCCTCTCGCCGGATGATCACGCGCACTACGAAGAGCTTCGGCATGAAGCCCGAATGGCTGGCAGCCGACACCGCCTATGGCAGCGCACCCAATCTCAACTGGTTGGTCAACGAACAGCAGATTGATCCATACATACCGGTGATCGACAAATCCGAACGCAACGACGGCACCTTCTCACGCGCACACTTTCGCTACGACTCCAAGCACGATTGCTACTTCTGTCCAGCAGGCTGCAAGCTCAAGTCGAGTGGCCGGCCTGGATCTGATGACACCTATCGATATCTCGCTCGCGTCAGTGACTGCAGGGGCTGTTCATTCAAACCGATCTGCTGTCCGAAGACACCGCAACGGCGCGTGCCGCGCCACATCTTCGAGCCGGCCCGTGATGTCGCCCGAGCTTTGGCCAAAACTGATGCGCATGAGCGCGCAGGTCACAATCGCAGGAAGGTTGAGATGCTGTTTGCCCACCTCAAACGCATTCTTGGTCTCAATCGACTGAGATTACGCGGACCAAAGGGTGCGCAGAATGAGTTCACACTTGCAGCCATTGCACAAAATCTCAGGCGGATGGCGAAGCTCAAGGCGCACATGGTCGGTGGCAATTGAACAAACAGATCTAGAGAGCCGAGCACCGAGTGCACTCCGCGTTGGAATAAGGCCGAAACGCGCAAGAACTGAGATCAACGCTCCAAATCAGACTTTTACAACAACATCATCAAATTGCGGAATCATTATGCGAGCCGCAACAGCCGTATCATGTCGTGAAAGGCGATGTCGGATGCACCCTCAGTATCGGACCACAAAGTCGATGACGGCAATGAGGTTAAATCGGTTTAATCGCACTGCAGCCTACTTGTAGGAACAGACGCGCACGCCCATGTACGACTGAGCGTTAGCACTTGCGCAATGTGAGTGCCAAATCGCCGGAAATTTTCAAACAATACCGCTACTTGCCCCCTGCTGAGCGCGGTGTCATTCACCTTGGAGTAAACCAGCATGAGTTTCCGTCCCCTTCATGACCGGGTTGTCGTTAAACGCGCCGTCAGAGAGGGCAAGACTGCGGGCGGTATCATTGTTCCGGACTCGGCGGGCGAGAAACCACAGGAAGGCAAAGTTATCGCTGTGGGGCCTGGCGCCCGCGATGAGGCCGGCAAATTCGTGCCAATCGACCTGAAGAAGGGCGACAAAGTGCTTTTCGGTAAATGGTGCGGAACCGAGGTCAAGATCGACGGCAATGAACTGCTCATCATCAAGGAAGGCGACGTCATGGGTGTGCTGGAAAAGTAAGACTTCGCGGTTCCGCCTCACCTTTGCTCTCACAAACACCACCCAGCAGATTTTTACAGGAATTCAAAAATGGTAGCCAAAGAAGTCAAGTTCGCTGGCGACGCTCGCGACCGTATGATGCGTGGTGTGGATGTACTCGCCAATGCCGTGAAAGTGACGCTGGGCCCGAAGGGCCGCAACGTTATCCTGGACAAAAGCTATGGTGCTCCACGGACGACAAAGGACGGCATCACCGTTGCCAAGGAGATCGAGCTCGAAGATAAATTCGAGAACATGGGCGCACAGATGGTGCGCGAGGTCGCGCAAAAGACAAACGACCTCGCCGGTGACGGCACGACTACTGCTACGGTTCTTGCCCACGCTATACTGCGCGAGGGTATGAAGTCGGTTGCTGCGGGCATGAACCCGATGGATATCAAGCGCGGGATCGACAAAGCCGTCAGTCAGGTCGTCGATGAAATCCAGAAAAAATCAAAGAAGGTACGGGATTCAACTGAGATTGCTCAGATCGGTACTGTGGCTGCTAACGGCGAGCCGTCCATCGGCAACATGATTGCTGACGCCATGCAGAAGGTCGGCAACGAGGGTGTGATCACCGTCGAGGAAGCCACGGGCCTCGAGAGTGAGTTGGATGTCGTCGAGGGTATGCAGTTCGATCGCGGTTACCTGTCTCCTTACTTCATCACGAATGCAGAAAAAATGATTGTGGAAATGGAGGACCCCTACATCCTCATCCATGAAAAGAAACTGTCCAACCTTCAGGCAATGCTGCCGATGCTCGAAGCCGTTGTCCAGACCGGTAAACCGCTTCTCATAATTGCAGAAGACGTCGAGGGCGAAGCTCTCGCAACTCTCGTTGTCAACAAACTGCGTGGCGGCCTTAAGGTTGCAGCCGTCAAGGCGCCAGGCTTCGGCGACCGTCGCAAGGCCATGCTTGAGGATCTTGCAGTTCTGACCCAGGGCCAAACAGTCTCGGAAGACCTGGGCTTCAAACTGGAAAATGTGACGATCGACATGCTTGGCCGGGCCAAGCGCATTTCGATCACCAAGGACGATACCACCATCATTGATGGCGCCGGCAAGAAGAAAGACATCGAAGCTCGCATCGGTCAAATCCGTACGCAAATCGAAGACACTGCTTCAGATTATGACCGCGAAAAGCTCCAGGAACGAGTGGCAAAGCTTGCCGGTGGCGTTGCCGTCATCAAGGTCGGCGGTGCCACCGAGGTCGAAGTCAAAGAACGCAAAGACCGTGTCGATGACGCCCTGAACGCAACCCGCGCAGCGGTTGAGGAAGGCATTGTGCCGGGCGGTGGAGTTATGCTGGCGAAGGCCATCAAGGCGATCTCTGCGCAAGGTGAGAACGAAGACCAGGAAGCCGGCATAAATATCGTTCGCAGAGCCCTGCAGGCACCAATCCGACAGATCGCTAACAATGCTGGCGTCGAAGGATCGATCGTGGTCAACAAAGTGATGGAGGACCGAACGAATTCATTCGGTTACGATGCACAAACTGATGAATATGGCGACATGATCGAGAAGGGTATCATTGACCCGGCCAAGGTCGTGCGCATCGCTCTTCAGGACGCAGCTTCCATTGCTGGCCTAATGATTACGACGGAAGCAGGCGTGGCCGAAGCGCCACGTGAGGCGGATGCACATGTAGGCCACAACCACGGCGGCGGCATGGGCGGGATGATGTAGCCGGCCTGGTCTTTCATATAGGACTGTCCGTCGTCACATAATCTGGAACAGTTGAGCGTTTGATCTAAGCGAGTGATTGGCTCATCGTTTTCAAAGTTATGCTACGGCGTTGCGATGTTGCAAGCGCCGTGTTTCGAATGTCTTTCGTTTGATCCTTTCTCTCTCCAGCAAGATGATCTTGTTACGACCGAAGTAGACGTCTGCGGGCGTCACGTTGTTGAGGCTTTCGTGGTAGCGCTCGTGATTGTAGTGGGTCACGAATGCTTCGATGCTTGCCTTTAGATCCCCGGGCAGAAAGTAGTTCTCCAACAGCACGCGGTTTTTCAAAGTTTGATGCCATCGCTCGATTTTTCCCTGCGTCTGAGGATGGTATGGCGCACCACGAACATGATCCATCGATTGATCGTCGAGCCATTCTGCCAGATCACCAGAGATGTACGATGAACCATTGTCCGACAGAAGTCGCGGTCGATGTCTGACGTTGACTTTGTCACAACCTGACGCCTCCAATGCAAGTTCAAGCGTGTCAGTGACGTCACTGGCTTTCATGGTAGTGCATAACTTCCAAGCGATGATGTAACGCGAGTAATCATCAAGGACGGTCGAGAGATAGAACCATCCCCAGCCGATGACTTTGAGGTAGGTGAAGTCTGTCTGCCAAAGCTGATTGATCGCCGTTGTTTTGTCGTGGAACTCATCAGCAGCCTTGACGACGGCGAACGCGGGACTTGTGATGAGGTCGAGCGCTTTGAGTATTCGATAGACGGAAGACTCGGATACGAAGTAGCTCCGAGTATCTGTGAACTTCACCGCCAGCTCGCGCGGCGTCAGTTCTGGCTCTTCGAGTGCGAAGTCGACAATTTGCTCTCGGACATCGTCCGGGATGCGGTTCCAGACGTGGCCAGGCATCGGCTTTCGATCTTCTAATGCATCAAGTCCACCGGTGAGATACCGGTCATACCAACGATAGAAAGTCGTACGTGGGATGCCGAGCGTATCCAATGTGCGTTTTGCTGGCAGATGTGATTGCTCGACAAGGCGAATAATCTCCAGCTTCTCCGTCGCGGGATACCTCATGTGTCGTTGCCCCCACTTCCGATCATGCTTTTTTTGAGCAGCCGAAGTTCCAGGGCCTGCTCCGCGACAACCTCCTTGAGGTGTAGCGCTTCGCGTCGTAGATCCTTCACTTCATCAGAGGTCGCTGCCCGTGCGGTATCACCGGCTAGCCGCTTTTTGCCAGCCTCCAAGAACTCCTTTGACCAGCTGTAGTACATGCCCTGTGCGATACCTTCCTGACGGCACAGCTCGGCAATGCTGTCTTCGCCGCGCAGTCCTGCAAGGACGATCCTGATCTTCTCCTCGGATGAATATCGCTTCCGAGTTTGACGCCGGATGTCTTTGACGGTGCGGTCAGAAGCTTCAGTTCTACGTCCCATGTGGCACTCCTCAGTGGTGAGGATGAGCCTAGAAACACTCAGTTAAAAAATGATCTCAGAAGGTTCCAGGGGGGCTGACGTCAGACACCCCAAAAGCTCTTTCTTGCCGCAGAATGCGCAAGCTAAGTTTGATAGTGCATCCTGGGCAATTGCCCGCTTCGATTCCGGCATCGCACACCCCACACCCCATACTCTACAGATCGCTCAAAACATCGAAGATCCGCACCATCGCCATCGTATCGAGCGTGCAGTATGTTCGCAGATCCTCCAAAACCTTCCGCCGTCGGAATGGATGTTTGCCGCGCAGGACTACGTCCATCCATTGCTGCTTCGCGGTCTCACCATCCTGAATACCCAAAGCGCCATAGGACAAATCGGGAGCGAGGACCGGTAGCACCTTCTTGATCGATGAGCTGCCGAAGAAGTCCTTGTCGACAAACCAGCCATACTTGAATGGATCAATCAGATCGATGACCCTCGCGTTGACAACTGCCAGGAACTCGGCGTGAGCCGGCTCCATTTCTCCCATCTCGGTGTTGCGACGCGTTTCAAAGGGATCGTGCCAGACAATCACGCTGCCCGTGTCACCAATATCCTTAACCAGTTGTGCGAGCAGGGAAGGGACGGGGTTGGTGTTTTCCTCATGCAAGTACTCGCGATGCTCGAGTTCCGCACCCGGAGCACGCCGTATGTGAAGCGAATACTGGAACGGCACCTGTTGATAAGGTCGCGTGCCATCAAATACCGGAACCACATCCGAGAAGGTTTCATAATCCAGAAAATGGATAGGGTATTGGACCGCACCGATGAAAGACTTGATCGCTTCAACATCAATTGCGCGCTGATTGGTTTTGACAGCTTTGACCTGGCGTTCCTGCCGATCCGTCATTGAGAAATCATCTGGAATACTGGAGATTGATTGCACGCCAGCGTCTTCGAGCAGGCCGACCTGCTCAGCCTTTATGCTTGCAAGATTATAGATGCTGTACTTTTCGGTCGGCCCGCTCACCGCCTCGAAGACCTCCTTCCAGTCGGCCATCGAACCCGAGCTGAGGTGACGCGGAGAAATATCGGGCATCTCAGCCAGATCCATCACTCTGAGTGCCTCATCGACCTGCGCTATGGTTTGACCACCGATCTCACGGACTTTCTCCGTGACATTCGTTAAAGCGGAAATGCCGTTCACATCGATAGGGCCAGAACGGACGTAGTCGCGGTTGACGTGGACCACGCCAATGTTACGGATGTTGATGCCGGCACCCTCGAGCACCATCACCTGAAAGGCCAGGTCGGGAATATGATCCGTCTTCGCCGACGTACTCGCCTTGATCTCGAATAGATCGAATAGATTGCCTTCGATTCGTTTCAGAACATCGATGATGCAGGTCGAGCGACCATACTCAAATCTGCCCTGAAATATCGCATCGGCACCATCCGTAAGCGCCTTGTGCGTACGCTGTGGCAGATCGCGATATGCATTATAATTGTCGAAGCCAAGTTTAATCGCGTTTGGAAATCTCTGTTCTGCAAACGATTCAAAACGATGTCCGGAGGCGAACAGAGCTTGTAGCGCCGCATCGGGTTCAGGCAGAATGCTCTTGCGATGCTTCTTCAGCCACAGCCATGCTGGATGGCGCAAAAACAGCAGGTAATCTGATTTTGAGATTTGTTGCAAAGAGCACTGCTCCCGAAGCTGTAGATGCCATCACGGAAGCGCTTGATTCGTGACTGAACCAAGACGCGTTCAAACTATCTATGCATTGTGCCGTCTATTCCTCGATCTTCGTCGAGACTGCGTCATCCTTCTCATCGAGGTATGTGATGATAATCTCGTCACACACCTTCTCTAATTCTTCGAGGGCGTTGCGCAGGCGAACAGAAAGCTCCTTCTTTGAATACTGCTGGACCATGAATCGAGTCTGAACTGCATCGGGGTGGAAAACTAGGGCAAACCCAGCAAAAGACCAATTAATCCCGAAAAATCTTCCGCCCTCCTCCAGTTTCAGAGGAGCGGATCAATCAGCAATTCATTCATAAACTCCTTAAGCTGCTTGAAGTCCGCAGTCACCTCTCGGCGCTACGTTCCTGACTGATACCATTCATGATGAGGTCGATGTGGGCTTCAAGAAACTCGTCAAGTTCGATCGGATGGTAAGGCTGGAAAACCATCTGCCAGATCGACGCCATGATACCTGGTGCTATGACAACCATCGGTAGGCGGGTGGCGGCCCCATCACGGAGCTCGCCGCTCGCTACTCCTTTGTCGATTATCTTTTCAAGTACCTTTAACATCTGCGAGATGAACTCGCGGTAGTAGAACTCGGTCAGCGAAGGAAACCGTTCGCCTTCTGCAATCATGATTCGCATAACGGTTCGCATGTCGCCCTTCTCGATCTGGCGATACATGAAGCGAAACATCACGCGCAAAAGCAAACGCGTCGGTCCAGGATAAAAATCAACGAGGCGCGTGACTTTGCCAAGAATTGGTGAAATGCGGGACCGCACTGCGGCTTCGAAAAGCGCCTCCTTGTTCTCGTAATAAAGATAAAGCGTTCCCTTTGCGATACCTGCGCGGGCAGCGACCTGATCCAGGCGCGCACCGTCGAACCCTTTCTCGGCAAACTCCTGAAACCCTGCGCTCAGTATCTCTGAGTCACGCCCGCGCCGGGCAGGACGACCGCGTTTTGCATTCATTTTTGAAGTTGCCTTTTCGTTCACTCTTGCAAGCTCAAGACGCCTAGCCTATTTAATGACCGACGAGTCAGTCACTAAATATGGACCCCGCAGCCAATGACGGCAAATGAGGCGCTGAGTGCATGAGCAGTTCCCAAGTTAACGTTGCCACTGTCAACTGTGATCATCGCAGTTCGCCCGGAAACGATGACAATGCAACCGTGAAATTGCCTCTCCAAGTCGTCGAGCGCCCCGCAGCTCGCACAAAGCTCAACGGCAGGTTCACTCTGAGCTATCGAAATGTAGCCTGGGGCGCTGCGTTATGCTTCACAATTGTCGTGTCTGTCGCCGCAGGCGGTCTCATTGGTCTTTACCGACAGCCACCAGGCCTACAGTGGGCGATGCAGTCCCTCGGGCTTGAACCAGGTGCTGGAACATCAACACCGATTGCCGTTCCAGCCGATCGGCCAGCGAGTAGGATAGGCAATAGTAATGGTCGAGTTACCATCGTCGCGCTCGGCAAACTGCTCCCAGCAGGAGAAGTCGTCACGTTGGCGCCGGCTTCCGGAGTTCGAGACGCGCGCCTACAAGCTCTCAAGGTCAACGAGGGTGATCGGGTCGAGGGTGGGCAGGTTGTAGCGGTACTCGACAATGAGGCCCGCCTGAAAGCAGCAGTCGCCAGTGCGACATCGACAGTTCATTTGCGCACCGCATCTCTGCAACAGACACGGGCATCAGTTGCTGCCAGTCGTCGCGAGTCCGAAGCAGCACTCGCACGTGCCGAGGCGACGGCTGGGCGAACGCAACAGGACTTTGATAGAACCAAAGGTCTGTTCGACCGACGAGTTGTCTCAAAAGCGACCTATGATCAGAAGCTTGCCGCAGCCAAAGAGGCAGAGCACGAGGTCGTGCGTCTCAAGGCAACGCTCAGCCGATATGGTTCCGGCAACATTGATAAGCAGTCCGATGTGCTTGTGGCCCTAAGCAATGTCGCAACAGCCAAGGCTGAATTGCAGCAGGCAACGGAGGAGCTGGAACAGGCCTACGTTAGAGCACCGTTCGCAGGAACTATCCTTGAGGTTCACGCAAGGGCTGGAGAGAAACCTGGCGAAGAGGGCGTTGTTGAGCTTGGCGACATTACCCGAATGACGGCGAAGCTCGAAGTCTATCAGAGCCAGGCTGCCCAGGTAATCAAAGGTACCGCCGTGACATTGTCGGCGGTTGCGCTGCCCAAAGACTTGAACGGTCGCGTCGAACGGATCGGACTGCAAATCAAGAAACAATCCGTCATCGATGCAGACCCAGCCGCCAATACAGATGCGCGCATCGTTGAGGTCATTGTCGCACTCGATGAAGAGGCGTCCAAAGTTGCATCTCGCTTTACGAATTTGCAGGTCGAAGCACGCATCTCTACGGGATCAACAGAATGACCGGCTTGCTTGCAAGACTACTCGGACGGTTACCTATTGGTTGGTTGCAACTCGTCCACAATCGCATGCGTTTGCTTGCTGCGGTCGCCGGCGTTGCCTTTGCCAACATACTGATCTTTATGCAGTTGGGCTTCATGGGAGCTCTGTCTGAGTCGACAAAATTTCCCTACCTGCTGTTTGACGCTGACATTTTGGTCTACTCGCCCGAGACAAACACGTTGGGCGATGCAGGGACGCTGCCGCGACGTCGGCTTTATCAAGCGCTCTCCGTGGATGGAATCGCGAGCGCAACCGCGCTCTACGTCGGAACGCTCACCTGGGAAAGAGAAGATGGCGGGACAAGTAGCCTGCGGGTCTTTGGAATTGATCCTGACGCCGCGCCGCTACGCAATCCCACAATCCTGGCGATGCGTGACCGCCTGCGCCTTGAAAACGTCGCCTTGCTCGATGCAAAAACACGAAGCGTTCCTCCATCACTCATCAAGTCGATTGCCTCGGGTCAACCACACAGGTTTGAGACGGCAGGACAGACGGTTTCCATTGAGGGCGTATTCGACGTTGGCGCGGGCTTTGATGCAGATGGCTACCTCGTTGTATCGGATCAAACGTTCCTTCGTCTATTCGGCACGCGCGCTTCTGGTGCCCCTAACTACATTTTTCTGAATTCCAAGCCTGGGGTGGATACGCCTGCAGTCGTTCGTGAACTCAGAAGCGTTCTGCCATCCGTCGATACTGTCGTGAACACCTTGGGTGAGACGGCGAATGCAGATCAAAGCTATCAAATGACCGAACGACCGATCGGCGTTGTATTCGGCTTTGGTGTTGTCATTGGGATTATGGTGGGGATCATCATCGTCTATCAGGTGCTATCAACCGACGTCGCTGATCACCTGGCTGAATATGCAACGCTCAAAGCCATCGGTTATCGGGACAGCTACTTTCTTGGCATTGTCTTCGAAGAGGCATTGATACTCGCGCTGCTTGGTTTTCTCCCCGGCGTCCTCATTTCGATAGCGCTCTATGGGGCAGCTTCTTCGGCAACTGGTTTGCCGATTGTGATGGATATGACGCGTCCGCTGCTCGTCCTCGCTGGCACAGTATTGATGTGTATGGTTTCTGGTGCGATTGCCACGCGCCGCCTCGCTGCCGCCGATCCGGCTGACTTGTTCTAGGGAGATTGCCGTGGACGATCTCTTAGCCGAGCCTGAAAACAAAAACCTGAAGCAACGTTCTTCCGAATGCGTCAGTTCGTTCGGGCGCGAAGCAGCTCCGATTGTGACCACCAAGCTAGGTCATGCCTTCGGAAACGGTGAAGCACGCAAGCAGGTGTTGTTTGATATTGATCTCACGATCAACCGCGGAGAGCTGACGATCCTGATGGGCGCGTCGGGGTCGGGCAAAACCACGTTGCTGACACTCGTCGGCTGTTTGCGACGGGTCGAGATGGGCAGCGTGAAACTATTTGGCAATGAACTGCACGAAGCTGACGAAGACCTCCTGGTGCATGCCCGCCGTCGTCTCGGGTTCATTTTCCAGGCTCACAACTTGCACGAAAGCCTGACGGCCATTCAGAATGTTCGGATGGGTTTGGAGGTGCACGGCCCGCAAGCGATGACCAGCTGGCAACATGCGGCCACGCATCTTCTGACACTCTTGGGATTGGAAGATCGGATCGACTATCTGCCGGGTAACCTGTCTGGTGGCCAAAAACAACGCGTCGCCGTCGCTCGCGCACTTATCGGCAACCCGGACATTGTTTTTGCAGACGAGCCTACTGCTGCCTTGGACAAAGATACGGGTCGCGACGTTGTTGCGATGTTGAAACGTCTCGCCGCACATCGCGGTACGACGATCCTGATGGTCACACACGACAATCGCATCCTCGAAATGGCGGATCGGATCATAACAATGGAGGACGGTAGGATAGTCAAAGACGAGCGATGAGATGAGCCTGGGCCGGGTGGACGCTTGCTTCTCCTGAGGCGGTACAACCGGCCAACACAATACACATCAACAAATCTTGTTAAATGGAGTCGTACGATGAAACCACGTACTCGGCTAACGCTATTGCTCGGCCTGTTCACAAGCTGCTTTGCACTCACATCAGCCGCACACGGCCTCGAAGTTTCCGTCAACGGCTTGCGTAATGCGCAAGGAAACGTCGTCGTATGTTTGTGGCGCGCAAACGACCAAGGGTTCCCTAACTGCGCCAAGGGGCAACCTTGGAAAACTCTTTCGGCGCCAGCCTCCCAACCGCGTGTGTCTTTCCCAGAGCTTCCGGCGGGCACATACGCGGTCTCGATGTTTCATGATGAGAAGCTCCTCGGCAAACCCGAGACGAACTTCATGGGTATGCCGTTGTCAGGGGTTGGACTTGCCAACAATCCCTCGATTGGCCCGATGAGTCCGCCGACTTTCCAGAAAGGCCGGGTCGACGTACCTGCTACCAGGCAGCTCTCTATCACGGCCAAGTATCTATTCTAGCCAAGGTCCGCGGGGCACTTCACTGACGTGTCCGGGCAGGACGGGTGACTTGCCCGGCTTCCAGTTCTTATTCCATGATTGCAGCAATACGAGACCATACATGCCCTATGCAATTCTGCTTGTCTCCCTTGCCGGCCTAATCGCTATGTGTCCGAACACAGCCTGGTCACTAGAGATCTCGTGGCGGCTTGAGAACCCATTTCGCCTTTTTGCGGATACTGAAGTTACCGATATCCATCGCCGTGTCTCACGAGAGGTTGGATACACCTCTTCTCCTGTTTTGGCGTCGGAGCGATTGCTTGCTGCTCGACATCCATTCGGCTGGGCTGAAAGCTCGTTCCGGCAAACCTGCTGGGACCTCCGGCGACAGAGCCATACGGCGTGTGGTAGTCTTCGGGATTTTGTTTTCCCCAAGTCTCATCGAATTGTCGCGCGGGTTAGTCACGCCTCGCAGGCAAGGGCGATGTGTATTTGGCGATTAGAAAGGCGGGTTGGCCAGGCATGGAAGGGACGAGCAATCCGTCGCCCCTGTCATGAAGCGGTTCGAATGAACGTGCCCTTTCCGACCGGGGCGAGGATAACTGTTCGCGCGTCGGGGGGAAAGGCAGCCAATACAAGAGTTCGAGTTCGAGATGTTTTCATTGTCGGACTTGGCGACTCGTATGCGTCGGGAGAAGGGAACCCTGATCGACCGGTTCGTTGGCGAGATGATAAGGCTGCAAGTTTTGGGCGTATCCGCGATCTTGATCTCAGTGGATTTCCGGCACGAAAGTCCACATCAATCAGATATCAGGGGCGTCAGATGATTGGACCAAGCGCCTTTTGGCTAAGCCAGCCATGTCATCGATCCCTCTATTCACATCAGTTGCGTGTCGCGCTTCAACTCGCGCTTGAAGATCCGCACCGTGCAGTAACCTTTCTTGGTTTGTCATGTTCGGGCGCGGAGATAACATCCGGCTTGCTCACACCCTGGAAAGGTGTTGAGCGCTTTCCTGTCAAACTCCGCCGTTCGCAGATCGGCGATGCTGCTGTCGCGCAATGCGGTGGCAAGGGCTATGGAATTCGTAACTATGCGTCGAGCTTTATGGATGGTGGACGCGTCCCAAGTCTAGAGGGGTTGGCATTGCAACGCTGCCCATCAGAGCGGGCCCGGAAAATTGACCTGGTCCTGCTCAACATCGGCGGCAATGATATCGGCTTTGCCAAGCTGATCGCTTATAGCATCCTGAAAGATCGCACACCTCTGCGCCGATTGAGTCAGGCGACGGACCAGGCATTCGCGCCACGCGATGCCATGCAGAGATTCGGCGAATTGAGATCGCGTTTCAAACTACTTCGACGCGCGCTGCACAATCATCTTCACATCCCATGGAATGAATCCGGGCGCATAGTCTTGACAGCTTATCCAACGATCGCTGTGAAGAGGGATGGTAGAAGCATTTGCGGTGCAGAAAACCAAGCTGGCCTCGATGGATTTCCTGGCTATCGCCTCGATCCCCGACGCACCGCACACTCTGAAACCGTTGGCAAAAGACTGAATGATCTGATGCGCGAAGTGGCACGCAAGTACGGTTGGCGATTCGCGATCACGCATCGCGCGCAATTCGCGGGTCGTGGTATCTGCGCCGGCATAGAGGGTGGGGGAAGTCGCGTGCAAGACGAGCTTAGGCTACCACGTTGGACTGGGCGCAACTGGTTCCCTTATCGGCCGTCTCTGTATCGGCCTTATTCACAACGACAGCGTTGGATGAGAACATCGAACGATGCATATCTGACTGCCCATATCGACTTATCCAGCGATGTTCGCCAGCGACTGCGTCGCGGACGTCAACGCAACGGACCACAGGACCTCTTGAAGGCAAGCACGTTCGGAGGAGCGTTTCATCCAACAGCCGAAGGACAGGCCGTCATCGCGGATGCCGTGCTGCCGCTGGCACGGAAGGCCATTAGTTCAGTTGGGCGCAATGATTGATTGCTCCTGCGATCGTTTGCACCAACTGGCATTTTTTTGCGCCCTATTTGGCCGGCAACGATCTTCGCGTCATACACGCGCCGAAGCGATGCTGAACTTGCTTGCAGCCGCTTTGGCAACCTGCAGCCATAGTTGCGATGCGAAACGCTGAGATTGGCAATGACCGAGTTGGGCCAACTCCGCAAAATGGTGGCCAACCTGCGAGGACCTGTTTGCTCAGTGTTCAACGGTCAGCATGAACTCCGAGTAGGATTTGCTTCATGTTGCCGTTTTTTCGATAGCTGAGGTAGAGCAGGTACACCGATAAAAAGAGTATGCCGAAAAACACGGCAACAATTCCGAGGGCAATGGCGCCACCCGTCATACCATTGCGCCAAGCTGTCCAAAGCCCCGATAACATGAGGAACATCATGAAGTCGGTATTGAACTGGCCTTGCCAATCCATTGTCGCGATCGCCCCGAAAAAATGCGGCAGTAGGTGCAGGCCATGCATCGAGATTGTAACACTGGTATAGATCACGATGATGGCGAGCATGATCAGCAGTATGGCTCGAAATAATGCCATGGTGCTTGCCCCCTTATGCTGGAATTCAAGCGCGCGCCGGCCTCCAAAGCGGACCGACTGCAATCAGAAGAACGACGATATTGAAGAGCGCGTTCGAAACATTGCCCGAAGCGATTGATCCCGCGCTGTCAAGGATGAACCATGACAACAGCCCTAAAAGTACGCTTCTGCGTACAGCATCGGGGGCGGCATCATAAACCCTCGCAGACAGACACCAGATCATAATCCCCCAGCCCAGCAGAAAGCCGCCTGTCAAAGCTGAAAGAAACCGCGTGTCAGGATGTTCGAAGGTCGTCGCGCCATCTATCGGCCAGCTCAACAGATCGAGGCTCCACCGTGCTGGCTCCTGCGTCGCCTCCATCGTTCCAAGAAAGAACACCGGGCCGAATGACCCAACAACGACCGCCGTGACTTTGAGCCAAAATTTGTGGACAGCATGTGTCATTAACGGTTCTCCACCCATGATGTTGGATCATGAACTAGACCACCGACGGTCAAGCAGGCAATTACCTGCGAGGTAAAGGACTGGGGTCAGTTCGTATGCTAAGCTAAATCATGTCTCAGTTTCCCGAATCCCTCAGAGCTTGGCGCGAGGCGCGACGCTTCAGTCAGCTGGACCTCGCTACGGAAGCCGAAATCTCAACGCGTCACTTGTCGTTTCTTGAGAATGGTCGGGCCAAACCAAGCCGAGAAATGATTGCTCGGCTAGGAGAAGCATTGCAGCTGCCACTGGATGCGCGAAATCAACTGCTGATCCATGCGAGCTTCGCGGCGCGCTACCCGAGTCGTAGATGGGATAGCGATGACATGGCACCAATTCGCAGAGCTATCGATCTGATGCTTGTTCATCACCATCCTTATCCCGGGATTGCTGTCGACCGTCTCTGGACCGTACGGCATATGAACGAAGCTGCGGCTCTGCTATACGGACAGTTCGCAATGGGTGTCGGCGATAGTCTTCTCAACTTGATGATGTCAGATCAGATGCCTCAAGTTGTCGAAAACTGGCCCGATGTAGCGCGCCATGCCTCTGCCCGTCTTAGAACAGAAAGCATTACGCAAGGCGGTGTGGCGGAACTCGACCGCGTGGCGGACTATCTCTCGGGCTTTGACAGCAGCACTTCGCAGCCCCTCGGACCAGTGGTGCCGACCATCCTTCGACTGGAAAGCGGGCGATTACAAATGTTTGCAACTATCTCTCAGTTTGGCACACCTGAAGATGTGACACTCGACGATTTCAAGATCGAACTCTACTTCCCCGTGGATGAGGCATCTGACAGCCTGCTTCGCAGCATCGCGAGCTCCTAGCGGTGCGCTTAGAAACCGGACCGCAACCATCTATATTAGCTTCAATCGGGTGAGCGAACTCCGGACATGTGCGGACATACAGAGGTAAACTTCTGTAGTTCATAGAGAGTGACCTGCATTGCGATTAATCGTCAATGATCGATACCGGCCCTTCCCTCCGGCTGAAGCACAGCTGAGTCAAAAATGATATGTTCTTCAATGGCCATGCCGTTGAAAATCCGAAACCGGTCGACACCCAAAAACGTGCGCTGCTGTCCGTGTATCAGACTTGATGCCTGCCAGGCTATATAGAGCATATTGCCGCTACCGGCACTGTCCAGAGGTGTAACCGTTATGCCAGGAAATGTAGCGAGCATCCCACTCATGTAACCAACATAGTCCGCACCCGACATCTTAGATTGACCAGTGAAGTAAATCTCAGCGTCTGGTGCAATCAAATCCGGCACACGTGATCCGGAAGGCGCTGCCCAGAAAGACTTAAAACGATCATAGAAGTCTTGATGTTCGGGGACGAGGCAGGTTGCTTGGTCATTAGGCATAGCGCTCTCCGTTGCTACCGGCAAAACAGACTAGTATCGCACGCGTACTTAATATGTGCGTCGCGCACATAAAGTCAAGTTGAATAATGTGCGCAACGCACTTATTGTCATTGAATGACTAATCGTACAGCAAACCTGCTTGGTGTTGTGGCGGTCGCGCTCACCGATCGCATCGAAGATTCCGTGGGCAATATTCTAGGCCACACAGGTGAAACGCCCGCAGCGTTAATTATGATCGGATACGGGTTTGGTCCGTCCAATGATATGTTGCGCCGCATTCTAGGCTTATCTCACCCGGGGACAGTCCGATTGGTTGATCGGCTCGTCGCTGACGGTCTCGTTGAGCGTCGCCAAGGTCGAGACAAGCGGGCGATCGCGCTCCACCTAACCAAGCGCGGCAAGGCCGTTCGCGAGAAACTCTTGAAGGGACGCCTCGCAGTAATTCGACCGCTACTGGAAACGTTATCGGCTGACGAGCAGGACACATTCTCAGTGCTACTGCACAAGATGTTGTCTTCGATGGAGACCACAAATATGGAACGCCTCACACTCTGCCGCCTTTGCGATAAACGCGTGTGCAGCAACTGCCCAATTCCGGCCGACAAACCGAGTGAAGGCAAGTAAGGCTCAATTTGCTCATACTCAGATCTTCTTGAGGAGTGTCGGGCGTTGGCGCAATGCTAAGTCAGAAGTCCGCCGACTTACGAGTTGGGTCAACAGTGAGCGTAAGCAGTTGCGGCTTCGCTGCTCTGCTCTTCCCGATTAAAGCAGGCATCATCCGGCGCATGGCTACGGCCGATATGAGATCTTCCGAGTAGATATCAAGCCACTTGGTGATATGCTGATTTCCGGTTGCTTGGCGGGGGCGTGACGCGCAGGCAATGCCAAGCCGGATTTGCGTTTGAGTTTGTAGAAGCGAGGTGCGGCGGGAGCGCAACCAGCAGCGCCAAGCGGGGACAAAGCGAAGCCAGTTGCGCCATTCCGTTAAGTTGCCCAGCATCCGGGCAGACACTGGACAGCGGGAGCTAAGCAAGCTGGCGGCATAGGCTCAAGCATTTTCGTTGTGAATTTTGAATTGAGTTGGTGCGCCGGTGAAACTGATGATTCATTCAGCCATTTGTCAGTGGTTAGGCACATTTTTTGGGCAACCGTGATTGCGGATGTATTGCTAGAAACGGCATTAGCCACAAACTGTAAGACTCAAGTATTAGGTAGGGAGACTATATGCACTGGATGCTACGGCAATCTTGGGTCACCGTTGCCAGTTTAGGGTGACCAGCGATATCAATACTGGATCCGAGATGAAGCAAAGTTCCAGAAGGGACCGCGTGATCCATCTTTGTTGACCAGATCACGTTAGAAGTTGACCCCATAGCAAAAACAATGTGCCCAGTTCCCCAGTGAAACAAACGATACTCGAACGGACCAGAGCACCTGATCGCGACTGAGCCGTTGGCTAGGCAGAAAAATCCCAGAAGCTGCCATTCACGGGTGGCAGATCGGCGACGGAATCTGCGCCGCCGACCATGTCTGTTCTTAGAGGTATCACGTCGCGCGATTAGATGTCGGTCTTCTCCGCGAGTTCGATAGCATCATCCACCTCGATGCCGAGATAGCGAACGGTACTCTCAATTTTCGAATGTCCGAGCAACAGTTGAACCGCTCTTAAGTTCCCGGTTCGCCTGTAGATCAGAACCGCCTTGGTTCTGCGTAGCGAGTGCGTACCAAACTTGCTTGGGTCGAGCCCAATTTTGGCAACCCACTCCTGTACGAGCCGAGCATACTGCCGAGTCGTTAGACCGCCGCGACCACCGCGGCCAGCAAACAAGAATTGCCCTGGCTGGCGTTCGGTCAATCGGAGATAGTTGTCGATCGCCTTGCGCGTGTGTTCGGTCAGTTCGAACCTGACTGGTCGACCAGTCTTTTTCTGTCGAATTGTAGCACGGTCGAGTGCATAGCCGTTCGGTGCAACGTCTTCGACGCGAACAGCAACCACGTCGCAACCTCGCAACTTGCTATCGATGGCAAGGTTGAAGAGCGCAAGATCACGCGTCTTGCCTTCCATCTGCAACTTGGTTCTGATTGACCAAACGTGACTCGGCTGCAAGGGCGGTTTGGCTCCTACGATCTTGCCCTTGTTCCAAGGCACACGCCGAGTTGGCTGCTCGTTTGAAAGATCTTGATGATGTTCCATGGTCTGTCTCCTCTGTTAGGGAACAGCCCAGGGTGTGTCTGCACGAGGAAATCCCTCGACATAGAGGTCGGCTTTTGGTGAATACCGTCGACGAGTTATTATCCAGCGTCACAGACCACCCAAGAGTGACCGTTCGCAAGTGCAACATCGCGCCCGCCTATGACGGAGACTGTGATCAAACAAGAGACATTTGAGGTCGCAAGTTGAAGGCCTCATCAATGTTCGATTGTAAGGGCGGGCGTCGCGTCAAAATCGATTGTCGCGACCCACCAACGAATTTGCATCAAGCAGGTTGTGCTTGGTTTTGGGTCAGCCAAACGAGCCCGACGAGCAGCAGCGCAGCTGACACGACGCAGGCGAATGCTCGCACCGAGTTCCAGAAGGTCCAACGGGGTACGTATGTCTGAGACCAGTAGTCTCGGGTGGTCTCGAGCGACACCTCCATTCCTGCCAACGCCTCGTTCATCGGAACGTTAGAAACGACTGTGATGGCGAAGCAACCGATGAGATACACCAGCCCGGCGAGCATGATCAGCGTTCCGGCCGGACCTGACAGGCCGAAAGCTCCGTAGCCTGCGACGACAACAGAAACCGCTGCCATGCCGAGAAACAGCGCCATGAATACCCAACGAAAAACCTCGCGGTTGATCGTTTGCATCGCTTCAATGCCGCCATGACCGCCAGTGAGCACTAATGAGCGCATAATGAAGTCAGAGAACGCAAGGAAGACGCCGCCGACAAGGGCATAGGCAATCACGGCGAAATGAATCAGAAAGAAGAATGCGGTGTCCATGTCAGTCACTCCTCATTGCGGGGTGGGCAGGGGACATTGCCACCTGCCCTGTGTTGTGGTGGGATCATGCAGCCCTAGACCAGACACCGGCGACCATTGCGGTCTGCGCAAACTCCGAGAAGTCCCGTGGCTTACGACCCAGGGCCCGCTCAACACCATCGGATGTGTGGGCATTGCGGCCATCTAGTGTTTCACGCGCAATCGCGGTGAAGACGTCGGCCACAAACTCACCTCCCGACGCTGTGACATTGTCGTGGAACTCATCGAACGAGATCGGAATATGCTGAACCCTGCGGCCCAAAGTGCTGGACAGCACTTCGGCCATCTCGGTAAAGGTAAGCAGTCGCGGACCAGTTACCTCGTATCGCATGCCGAGATGACCATCTTCAGTCAATGCCGCTACCACTACGTCAGCGATATCGTCGATGTCGATAATCGGCTCGGCAACGTCGCCTCCCGGCATCGGCAGCACCCCGCCAAGTATCGGGTCGCGCAAATATCCTTCGCTGAAATTCTGTGCAAACCATGCGGCCCGAACAATGGTGAACGGAACGCCCGAGTTGCGAACGATTTCCTCGCCCAGGTTGGCAAAATGCTCGCCGCGGCCCGACAGCAGCACGATGTGCTCAAGCTTGTTCTCCGCTGCAACTTTCGTAAAGGCCTCCAGCTTTTCCACCGCGCCCGGGAAAGCCAGATCGGGGAAGAAAGTCACATAGGCTTTGGCGATGCCGCTGAGAACGGGCGCCCATGTGGCCGGATCTTCCCAATCGAACGGCGTGGTAGAGCGCCGCGCGCCGTACCGGACGGGCAGTCCTTTGGCTTCAAGTTTTCTGGCAACGCGTGCGCCGGTTTTTCCAGTGGCGCCGATAACAAGGATAGGTTGGTCCGTCATTTTTGTTTGCCTTTCGATGCTATGCTGCGCTGCTACGGACTTGGCCGACAAGTATTGACCAGTCCATGCCAAGTGCTGCGTACACATCACCTGCTTCTGCGCTTGCATTGTCTGCAAGAATTTCAACCATGAGGCTTGCGCCATCGGCGACGACGACACCGGCTTGTGACAAACGCTCAAGAGCGGTCTCACGTTTAGTCGTATTAAACGTTCCGCTTGCATCGACTGCGACGTAGGCCTCGAACCCTTCGCGAACGGCGCGCATTGCCGGGAATGCAGCACAGACCTCCAGTGACACACCTGCAAAGATCAGTTTACTTCGCCCGGTTGCGCGGATGGCCTCGGCAACCCGTGCATCATCCCAGGCATTCACGCTTGTCCGGTCGATGAAAGGTTGCCCCGGCAAAGCCTCTGCAAGTTCTGGAAAGGCTGGCCCCCAAAGCGCCTCTGACGATGTCGTCGTTGTAACGATTGGCAGGTTGAGCGCCTTCGCAGCCTTAGCCAGCCCGACGACGTTGTGCTTCAATTCGGCAATGGAATAGTCGCGGATGCCAGTCATCAGACCGACCTGATGGTCGACGAGCACCAAGGCAGCGTTGTCTCGGCTCAAGGGCGTTGGGTTATATAGGAAAGTCATGGTCTTCTCCTTTCAAGATTGGTCCTGAGCAGTGGGTTTGAGTTGTCAGTCGATGGAGCCAAGAAGGCCGGCGCGATAGTCGGCTTCAGCGGCATCAAGTTCGGCTTCGCTGCCCATTGCAAATGGGCCGCGTTGAACAAAGGCTTCCCGCAGTGGGTGTCCGCAAAACAGAACAGCATGTGCGGCAAGTTCAGAGGAAATCGAGATGTCTGAGGCGTCTGCGAAAGCGACAGCCGTACCAGGTTGCAGGACTGTTGTTTTCACCCCCGACGCAACGGTAATCGCCCCCTCAATGGCAAGGATCCATGCGTGTTGATCGCTTTCACCTTGATGCAGGAAGCGTCCGCCGGCCTGGAGGTCGATATCAAGAAGAGTCAGCGCAACGTCTGGTGCAGCCGCACCCGCAATACCGTTGCTGTTGCCGAGAACAAGCCGGGCCTTGGCCCGGTCCCCGGAGATTCGTGGAATGTCTTTCGCCAGGACATGGAATGCAGCAGGCGCGTCATGACGCCTTTCTGCAGACAGATTGACGAATACTTGAAGCGCGTGGGTCCTTGCGCCAGGACGTGGCTCTTCATTGTGGAGCGCCCCGCGCGCAGCCTTGAACCAATAAAGATCGCCAGGCGCTAAATCGATGTTGTTGCCGAGAGAGTCGCGATTGTGAAATGCGCCTTCGCTGTCTTCGAACATCACCGTCACCGCAGATAGCCCGGCGTGGGCATGTGTCCCGAAGGTAGGCTTGGTCTTGACGAAGTGATCCACCATGATCAGCGGGTCCATCAGCCCTGAAAAGTCAGTGTGCTTGTAGCTTTGGGCCGAAAACCCTTTGCCTATTCCGATCGTTTGGCCGTCGCTTTGCGCTAGGCTCGCGCCCGGCGCGCCTGCAGATTTGTCGATTACTTGCGTGTTCATGTCGCTCTCTCGTGTTTGCTTCATTGACAATTGTCTGACGTCAGCCCCCCTGGAACCTTCTGAGATCATTTTTTAACTGAGTGTTTCTAGGCTCATCCTCACCACTGAGGAGTGCCACATGGGACGTAGAACTGAAGCTTCTGACCGCACCGTCAAAGACATCCGGCGTCAAACTCGGAAGCGATATTCATCCGAGGAGAAGATCAGGATCGTCCTTGCAGGACTGCGCGGCGAAGACAGCATTGCCGAGCTGTGCCGTCAGGAAGGTATCGCACAGGGCATGTACTACAGCTGGTCAAAGGAGTTCTTGGAGGCTGGCAAAAAGCGGCTAGCCGGTGATACCGCACGGGCAGCGACCTCTGATGAAGTGAAGGATCTACGACGCGAAGCGCTACACCTCAAGGAGGTTGTCGCGGAGCAGGCCCTGGAACTTCGGCTGCTCAAAAAAAGCATGATCGGAAGTGGGGGCAACGACACATGAGGTATCCCGCGACGGAGAAGCTGGAGATTATTCGCCTTGTCGAGCAATCACATCTGCCAGCAAAACGCACATTGGATACGCTCGGCATCCCACGTACGACTTTCTATCGTTGGTATGACCGGTATCTCACCGGTGGACTTGATGCATTAGAAGATCGAAAGCCGATGCCTGGCCACGTCTGGAACCGCATCCCGGACGATGTCCGAGAGCAAATTGTCGACTTCGCACTCGAAGAGCCAGAACTGACGCCGCGCGAGCTGGCGGTGAAGTTCACAGATACTCGGAGCTACTTCGTATCCGAGTCTTCCGTCTATCGAATACTCAAAGCGCTCGACCTCATCACAAGTCCCGCGTTCGCCGTCGTCAAGGCTGCTGATGAGTTCCACGACAAAACAACGGCGATCAATCAGCTTTGGCAGACAGACTTCACCTACCTCAAAGTCATCGGCTGGGGATGGTTCTATCTCTCGACCGTCCTTGATGATTACTCGCGTTACATCATCGCTTGGAAGTTATGCACTACCATGAAAGCCAGTGACGTCACTGACACGCTTGAACTTGCATTGGAGGCGTCAGGTTGTGACAAAGTCAACGTCAGACATCGACCGCGACTTCTGTCGGACAATGGTTCATCGTACATCTCTGGTGATCTGGCAGAATGGCTCGACGATCAATCGATGGATCATGTTCGTGGTGCGCCATACCATCCTCAGACGCAGGGAAAAATCGAGCGATGGCATCAAACTTTGAAAAACCGCGTGCTGTTGGAGAACTACTTTCTGCCCGGGGATCTAAAGGCAAGCATCGAAGCATTCGTGACCCACTACAATCACGAGCGCTACCACGAAAGCCTCAACAACGTGACGCCCGCAGACGTCTACTTCGGTCGTAACAAGATCATCTTGCTGGAGAGAGAAAGGATCAAACGAAAGACATTCGAAACACGGCGCTTGCAACATCGCAACGCCGTAGCATAACTTTGAAAACGATGAGCCAATCACTCGCTTAGATCAAACGCTCAACTGTTCCAGATTATGTGACGACGGACATATTTGACTATGAAAGAACTCATAGATGCGACCTGAAGCGTGATATTGACCGCTACCGAATTACAACGTGCCATCGAGTATTGCACGAACAAGAACTCTGACTTCAGCATTGACCTTCAAACGGATAACGGCACTCAGTTTGAGCTGTTCGGAGTTGATCTTGAGGCGTGAAAATTTCATGCACGCATGAGCCTGCGCAACGGCATATGCGCGACATCATCGCATAAGCTGAGCATACTCACTGATGGCGCAATCACCCGCATTGGTTATTGCAAGCAAGGACACCATCGGGTTCCACTTGATGCGCTAGAGTGCGAGCATTCAGTGTGCAAGCAATGCATTCCACTCTTTGAAAAGTACTGAATCAATCCAATGGGCTCAGTTCAAATTGTGCACGAGCGCCTGCTGCAATACACCTGCCCGCATTGCGGCAAAGCAAACCAGAAGCGAGGCGAGCTTTCACTCACACTTGTCCGTTGCGAATGCGGTATGAACTATTCGGTCTCGGAATATCAGCTAGAGGGCAAAGTTCGACAACGACACCGAGTCGACAACTAATCAGGCAGAATACCCCTGCCATTTTTTTGTTCACGTCAAACCTCGGAACTGGCCGTTTTATCGCTCATCCTAAGCCAGGTTGTCTGACCGAATGCACCAGGACAACGTCTGAGCGTCACCGGGTCAGAAACGCGATGACGCTCAGCGTCATTTGGTTCTTTTCTTTTTCACGCGCTGAGTTTCTCGCACGCCGTGTTCCACCTGTGTGCCACCGCGTCTCGCGCCTAATCGCTTTGTTGACGCCTGCTGGTCTGAGTAGAGACACATCGAAACAAACCAGACAATCAACTCATTGTTTGTCAACGGTTTTTTGTTTGCGCGTCCGGCCCGAATTCATATGATTAGCGCAGAAAACGACGGACGTAACAACCGAACGAGCCAGAGCGAGTGAGGAAAGCAAGATTGAGTATTCGGGGCGAAAAGCGGATCACAATTCGGACCGAAATCCGAAAAGTGTCCGGCCCGAAACTCATCTTGCCAGGACCAGCCCTGGACCCGTTCGGGGAAGCTTCCCCGAAACCCCTCTTAGTTCCTGACGGAAAACGGCATGGAAAGATCGGCATACATGAGGAGCTATCGCGCAGGCTACAAAAAGCGCGCGAAGATAGTGAAGGTCACACTGCCTTTGGACGACTTCGCGAAGCTCAAAGCTGCGGCGAAAGCCGAGGGCAAGAAGCCCGCAACGCTAGCTCGCGAGTACCTCCTCACCTCGATGGATCGCGAGGCACGCATTCCGTCCGGCATACAGGCCGAACTCAATGCCTTCCGCTATCTCGTCCGCAACATCTCGAACAACATCAACCAGCTCGCCCACCACTCCAACACCATCAAACACGTTGCCGATGAGCGCGGATTGTTCCGATGGCTCAAGGCGCTCGAAAGCCATGTGGTGGACTACACGAGCGGCAGATTGAAATAGCCCATGATCATCAAGAGCATGGCGAGAAAGGAGGGTTCATCGTTCGCAGACATCATCGACTATCTTTTGCGCGATGCCGCCTGCGATCAGAGTCATAGCCTGCACCATAACCTTCTTGGACGAACGCGCAATGAGGTGATTTCGGAGTTCGAGGAGAACGCCAGGCTCTTGAGAAAGCGAAAGAACGGGAATGTCGCCTATCACGAAGTGGTTTCTATCCGCTGCGTGCCAGGCATGAGCAAAGAGGAACAAAAAACAAAGCTTACCGAGATCGCAACGCGATACACTAGCCTTCGCGCGGGAAACTGCATCGCCCTTGGTGCACTGCATGACGACCACGATGAACACATCCACGTGCACCTGCTGATCAGTGCCAATGAGTTGGGTCGAACCAATCGTCATTCGCTGACCAAGGCACAGTTCCGCAAGATTGCGATCGACATGGAACGCCGGGTCCTCGCCGATTATCCGGAACTAAAGCAGGAAGTCGCTATCGAGAAGGAAGCCAAAGCTAAACAATCGCAGAAAGCCGCCGCAATGAAAGCGCGAACCGGAGGATTGCCCAAGCAGGAAACATTGGCCAACGATTTGGTTCAAGTATTCCAATCCGTTGGCTCGATCGACGAGCTCCGCGAGCAATTAAAGTTGCGTGACTTGACGTTCTATCAGCGCGGAAGAATCGTCGGCGTAATTAATACCAAGACCGGCAAGCGTCACCGACTTCCAACCCTTGGTATCGATAGCGACTACGAAACAATGAAGACACGACTGCTAGCGTATGCCCAGCTTCAGCAAGTGCCCACGCGTAAAGATCAAAACAGGGAGGACCGTCCTGCTCGTGAGACTCCTCCAGCAAATAGGATCAGAAAGGAGAATGACATGGATCTGGCGAGTTTACTGCAGGGTGTCGGTTCACTCGCCGATGCGCTCTCTGTCGGCATCGCACCGCAAGCTGGCGAGAAAAACAAGAACACGCAGCAGGTATCGCCACCGGGCAAGACGCAATCGAAAATCCGCCAGCGACCAAGGAAGCAAGAGCAGGTGAAGATGGTTGCTCAGAAGAGCGATCACGAAATTATCGCCGATGCCCGACGCGCCGAAATCGCAAAGCTCCGTGCCGAACGTGAAAAGACGAAGAAAGCGTCCATGACGCGGAGACGCTGAGACGTCCTCCAATCCATCTATCGCGACGTCAAATCCCGCGTGCTGACCGCGCTCGGGAAGCGGCCGAGCCTTGCCAAGTTCCTAGCCCCTAACGAGATCCAACTATGAAACCGACAGACACCGTCAAAGCAGCATTCACGCTCCCGTTCAAGGCGATAGGCGTCGGTGGGACGCGGCTCTTCAAGGAGTGGGCCCTGACCGAAAAATCGGGCGCTCAGATCGCGAAGCCAAAGCAGCACAAGGACTTCATCGGCAAACACCATTTAGGCGCTCTTTTAGATGGTCTTGCCTTGCGTCTTTCCGAGGACGAGACCTCAAAGAACATCGTTGTCATGGCGCGAACCGGAGCTGGAAAGACCTCGCGCAACATCATTCCGAACGTCTTCGACAAGCGAAAGGCGAACGCTTCGCTCATCATCAATGATCCGCGCGGGGAAGTGTTCAAGGCGACGTCTGCTGCCATGCAGCGCGCCGGTTATCGCATCGTTGTTATCAATCCCGCCGATGCCGAAGTTTCCGCTCGCTTCAATCCGTTGGCGGAGGCCCGTGACGACATCGAGCTCGAGCAAGTTGCTGAGATCATCGTCAAAGCAGGCAATCCGCAGGACAAGGACGCCTTTTGGAATTCAGGTGCAATCAGGCTCGTTGCTGTTCTTCTTAAGGCACTACGCAACATTGAGCGTTCAACGGGGCAACCCGTCCTCACGCTCGCAAACCTGACACTCTTGTTGCAGAACTTCGGTGCTGATGGTGGTCCCGTCAATGATTGGATGTCGAATGCCTCAATCGATCCTGACGATCCACATGATCCAACGCTGTGGAATGAGTGGAAGGGTGCGCTGACCGGCAATCCGGAGGGCGTGCAGTCGTTCGTCCTGAATGCGCTGACAGCGTTGCGTGCGATGTCCAACCGCAATCTCGCCTGGTTAACATCCGTCTCCGAGTTCTCGTTGCAGGACATGCGACGCGAAAAGACATGCCTTTACTTCATTACACCTGCCCAACATCAGGAGTATTATTCCTTCCTGGTCTCAGTGTTCTTTCGCAGCGTATTCAACGCCGCGATGCGCCAGATGCCGTCCAAATCGGATCTGCCTTGGCATGTGCTCTACGATGAATTTGGGCACTCCACGCTGCCAGGGTTCGTTTCAACGGCAAATACGATCCGCGCCTACAAATGTTCGCTGACCATTGTCCTGCAATCGATCTCGCAGCTCTCAGATCGCTACGGCCGCGAGACAGCTTATGCGATCCAGGGCGGCTTCAACACGGCAATGACTTATCCCGGCGCCGATCCGCAGACGGCTGCATTCTTCGAAGGCATCGCAGGCAAGGTTCGCGAACGTCAGAAGGAAAGCTGGACGAAACACACCGACCAGTACCGCGAGTATAATCTTCTCAACGCGTCCGAGGTGAGAACACTGCCTGCAGATACAGCGCTGATCATATCAGCCAACCGCCAACCTCTACTTATCAAAACCAAACCGTATTTCGCTCTGCCTCATTTCATGAGGCTCGCGAAACAGGGTGCCGCACGCCTACCGCGCAGACGTGTGGACATGAGTGGCGTTGCGCGCGTCCAACTCTAGAAAAGGAAACAATTCAAATGGCACTTCTCCCGCAAACCCCTTTCGATGGAGAGGATTTCTTTCTCAATGGCGAGCGCCGCTTGCCGTGTGTCATAGTCGCCGACCGATCCGGCTCGATGAGCGGTGCTAAACTGGCTTCGCTCAATGATGGTCTGGATGTCTTTAGCAAAGCCATCTCATCTGATGAGATGGCCTTAAAGCGCGTCGAAGCAGCAATCGTTTCGTTTGGTCCCGTGAAGGTGGACCAGGACTTCGCTACGCTCGATCAGATCTCCATGCCTCGCCTGTCATCCGGAGGATCCACTCCAATGGGCGCCGCCGTCGACAAGGCTCTCGATCTCATTGAAGCTCGGCAGGCCAAATACAAGGCCAATGGTGTGCCTTCATACACACCTTGGATCTGGCTCATTACAGATGGGTGTCCGACCGACAGTTGGACATCGGCAGCGAAGCGAATGCAAGCCCTCGACAAGAAGGGCAAGGTAATGGGCTTCGGCGTGGGCGTTGATGGTGCAGACATCGGCTGCCTCGGACAGTTCACGGCTAGACCTCCAGTCAAACTCAAAGAGACTCGTTTCGAGGAGATGTTCGAGTTCGTCTCCAAGGTAATGAGTACTGTTACCCACTCTCGGCCCGGCGAGAAAATCGGCATTGCCAAAAGCGATGTGGAGGAGTTTGCGGAGTTCACCGCATGACCTCTTTCCTCTGGGCACAGGCGGCATCGACGGGGCCGTCACATACTGCCGTTGGTGCACCATGTCAGGATGCCCTCTCGGTCCGCAACTTTGCGGATCGAGACGGTAATTCGTGGATTGCGGCAGCCGTTGCAGATGGTGCTGGTAGCGCCACTCATTCGCAATTTGGATCGCAGTACATTACCGACTGCTTCACTCAGTTTATGTCGGAAGCCATCACAGAGACCGATACTCGAACCAAGATTGATCTCTCTGATCTCGTTCGGCGAGGCGTGAGCCTCGTACGATCCGTGCTTGTGGAGGTTTCCCAAAACAAACATCGTCTGATCGTAGACTACGCAACGACCCTGCTCGTCTGCGTCAGTGACGGCAACCGGATCGCACTGGCACAGATCGGAGATGGTGCAATCGTGCTCGGCATTGGCAGAAACCGGCGCGTTGCTTTCAAGCCGCAGCACGGTGACTTCGTCAATCAGTCAGCATTCTTGACTGACGAGGATGCTATTGATGAGCTGCGGGTTATGGTCATTGACGCTGTACCGGAGTTGCTCGTCCTTTTTTCCGACGGCCTCGAAGACCTTTTGATCAGCCCGAAGGATCTTGCCGTTCATCCACCGTTCTTCGATTATCTCGGTACGGCTTTCGGTGCCGCAAAGGACCGAGTAGGAGTGCAGCCCGATATTTCGGAGCAGCTTTCAAGGATGCTTACATCTAAAGCCGTCACCAGCCGCAGCGATGACGACACCTCGATCGTGGCAATCTTCATGGAAGCCTCATCATGACTATTCACACTCCCCCACAGGGGAAATTCAAAGGTCTAGTCAACAAAGGCACCCACCGCTTTACTCATTTCATTGCGGCCGGTGGTGAGGGACGAGTTTACCGCCTCGACTCTCAAGGACCAGGGGGTGAACCGTTAGCCGGCAAGATCTATGGGAATAAGCTCACTCGCTCAAAGATTAAGAAGCTCTCCCATATGGTTTCGCTTGGCTCGCCCGAAGTGCGTTCCATATCAGCTTGGCCTGTCGATGTTCTCGCAACATCCAGAAATCAAGTGGTTGGCTTCGCAATGCCTCTCGTCTCAGGCGGCACACCACTTCATCTATTGCGAACACCCAAGACACGCCTCGCGAAGATGCCAAGTCTATCTTACCCTCAACTTGTTCAAGTGGCGGAAAACGTCGCTGGAACGGTAGCAGGCTTGAACAAAGCCGGCATTGTCATTGGCGATATCAACGGACAGAACTTCCTCGTCAATGCCAATGGCACGATACAAGCAATCGATTGCGACAGCATGCAGGTAGGTTCCAACAGGGACTGGGCTTCCGGTGTTGGCGTCGAGGAATATATCGCCCCTGAACTTCAAGGACGAAGCTTGAAGGGTGTCATCCGCACACCCGATCATGACGCTTTTGCGCTTGCTATTCTTTTGTTTGAAGTTCTCGTGCTTGGCAGGCACCCCTTTGGTGGCCACGCCAATCTCACGATACCTGAAGCAATCGCCAAACGTGCTCACATATTTTCGAGTCGGAAACCGCATCCGACTGTGTTCGATATCACCGGCATCAAGCCGACGGATATCGTATCCCACGAACTGGTCCATCTCTTCTCGAACGCGTTCGGGTCGAAGAACCGTCCTTCCGCCTCTGATTGGCATGATGCGCTTCAACGCTATCGCCATCAGCTCCAGCCTTGCAGCAAGAACGGAAACCACGCTTACCCTTCAGGTGCCAGGCAGTGTCCATGGTGTGCCATGGAGAAGAAGGGCTTGCCAAAGCTATTCAATCACAAGTCGGCTCGTTCGCAATGGACGCAAAAAACGGCGCCGGCGACCTCGGCCAAACGAAGGTTCACTCTTTCGGGAGGACTTGCCTCGACTGCCTTCTCATGCCTGTGGGCGACAACCAGGCTGATATGGTGGTTGCTAAACTCGTTCCTGAAACTGTTGCTTACACCGGTTTCAACGACCCGGGCGATGACTCTCCATATCATTCGCGTAGCCATCAATTATATCTGGCAGGTCATTCAGTCGATCGCTCAGCTTGTAGTACAGATGGCGACCGCTACTGGTCGCATGATAGTCGCGATCGCCGTTGTCGTCTGGAATGGAATCTGCGTACTCGCGACGATATTTTTCAATATCGCGTTGATGTTAGGAACGCTCTATGGTGTGCTTTGGGTCCTCAGAGAGTTTTTTCGCTCACTCTTCTCCTGAACCCAAAACTCCCCAAACAATATGAGGTCGGAGATCTATCGATGATCTATCTCGCTCTCGGGATCACAGCCGCATGCATTGGCTATCTCGTCGGACAGCAAGCGCGGTGGGCACTCTGGCACGGGCCCGTTGGTGCGGTAATGGTCTTGCCAATCGCAATCGCTCTCGGTTTCAATCCAGCATTGAGTCTTATTGGGCCGATCTGTCTGGGAGCCGGTTTTTTAACGGCGCGAGTTCACGCCTAGTCTCAGTTAGCTCCACCGCAAAGGCGATAGAGCGTCGATCGGCTTATCCCGTACCTGCGAGCAAGCTCCTTGCGGTTAATCGATGGGTTGGCAAACTCACTTCTCAGTTCTGCAACTTGTTTGTCAGACAGTTTTCGCTTCGCTCAGAATTTCACACCGTGTGCCTTTGCTCGTGCCACACCCTCCGATGAACGCTCTCGGATGAGGTCACGCTCGAATTCACCGATGGCTGCGAGCACATGAAACAGCAAGCGTCATGTCGGTGATGCCGTATCGATTGCCTGATCAAGAACCACCAGGTCTACGTTCTTGTGAACCATCTGCTTGGTCAGATCAGTCAAATCGCGGACCGAGCGGGCCAGGCGGTCCAAACGCGTAACCATAAACTGATCACCCTCACGCATGAACGTCATCGCTTGTTCGAGCTCCGGACGATCCGCCTTCGAACCTCACGACTTCTTCTCCTGAAAAATCTTCTCGGCTCAAGCTGCCTGAAGTTTCTCAACCTGGGTCTCCAGGTTCTGTCCCGAAGTAGATACTCGGGCATACCCAATCTTCATGTCTCAAATGTCTTAGGGACTATGGGACGGTGTCCTCGGACACTATCTGAGACACAGTTTATTGAGGGCAATTGAATTTGCAAATCCATGTCTCAGAAACCGTGGTTTCCGAAACACAAAGCAAGGCTAGCTCACTGTCGCAACACCGAGACTAGTAAAGCCACGAAATTTAGGTACTCCTGGAGTATACTCGGTTCGCAGAGAAACAAGCGAAAGACTCGCGGCTTCAATAGCCTGAACATGATCTCGGGTAATGTCGCAGCCGCCTAGCATGCATCGACCGATCCCATTAAGTCGCTGTTGCCAGCGATTGACAGTAGTGTCCGGCGCTGCACCATGTTCACAGAACAACAGTCTGCCACCCGGTTTCAGTACTCGTCTTACTTCATCGAGTGCACCACTCAAGTCGTTGACGGAGCAAAGTGTAAATGTCGTCAACACCGAATCGACTGAAGCGCTCGGTAAAGGGATTTCCTCTGCGTAAGCTTCTAACCAATGTGGTGTTACTGTCGCTTCAGGAAGGCGCTTGTCGGCTCGGGCGCGCATACGTTCATTAGGTTCAAGTGCCCACAAAAATTCAACTCGCCCAGAGTCGTAGTACGCAAAATTCAGACCAGATCCTGCTCCTAACTCTAGAACGCATCCGCTAGCCATTGGCACTAAGGCCTCTCGATACGATTTGATCGCCTTCCTTCCGCACATTACATCGATCAACCGTGGCTCAATGAGGCGCTCATAGAAGTTCATATTCAGCCTTATGGTACATTCTATATCCGCCAATCGATCATGGAACGAAAATCGGCGTCTCTAATTTCCACACTCATATTTAGGCAGTCTAGCGCTTGAACTATGCCAATCTCTTCCAGTAATCATTCAAGGAACGATTGATGCATGAGCCTTCGAATAAGACTTCCCTTACAAAACTAGCAGTCGGGAGTGTGCAACCATATCGCTTAGCAAAAGCTAGTGCTGAACCCACGGTCCTAATGCCTTCAACAAGAATCTCGTCTCCGCCATGCATTGCTTTGTTGGTGGTCCGATTGAGCCAATGCGCACCGAATCGAAAATTTCGTGACTGCTCGGAACTACATGACAATAGTATATCCCCAAGACCAGAAAGGCCTGTCATCGTTTCTCGTCGACCACCTGCAGCAGCTGCTAGTTCGCCCGCTTCATTCAGGCCTCTCGTTGCCACAGTGGCAAGAGTACTCTCCCCAAATCCTGCTGCTCGACATAACCCACATCCAAGGGCAATAACATTCTTCATGGCTCCACCTATTTCCACGCCCACTACGTCGCGCAGCACGAGTGCGCGAAACACATCACTTGATACTGTCCGCGAAAACCGCTCCGCGGGAGAGCCAACGGCAGTTCCGATCCTTTCCGTGGGACTCGCTACTATCAATGCCGCTGGATCACCGTGTAGTAAGTCTTGTGCAAACGTCGGTCCCGAAACGACACCAAAAGTTTGATTAGGAAGCTCCTCTGCAATTACTTCAGACATCAGCAGCGCTGTGCCACTCTCAATCCCTTTTGCACTAGATATGATAGGTACCAATGGTCCTACAAAAGATCGGAGCCTTGCACATTCGCTTCTGACTGCCTGCGAGGGCACTGCTAAAACTACCACGTCAGCGCCTTCGACTGCTGTCCTCCGATTCCCAGTCAGAATAAGGTTCGAATGCGACTCGCCCAAATCTTGTAAAGCCTGTTCCGTCTTTCTTGTATTGCGCCCCCATAGAAGCGTTTGACACCCTGCCCGGGCGCAGATCATTGCAAGAGCAATCCCAAAACTCCCACCACCAATCACCGCAACCGACTTGAATCTTGCTACGTCATCTTTCTGGGCTACCGCTGTCATTTTCATGCGACCCCACTAAGAAGATTCGCCTTATCTATCTGCGCAGCCACCGAAGATGCCATTTTCCGTAACAGAACTTTTGAACTATAAATGGGCAACTTCAGATCAAATGCTCGCGATAGCATACGCCGAGTCCGCGGTAGTTCTTGATCAGCGAGAAACTGCCAATTCCAGTAGGCCCGTGCGTTACCGCGACCGAGCCCAAAGACTTGGGCTTTGTATCCGTCTTGCAGCAATCCATCTAGCAGTATTCGGCAGCTGGATTCGCTTAGTTGAGGCATATTGAATTGCAATGAGTCTGGAGCCCGCATCTCAACCGGTCCAGGTCGTGGCAGTTGAATGCCTCGACATTGTTCCAGCCGTTCAACCATTATCTGATAAGCTGATCTCCCACATTCACTGCGATAATCAATGGCATCAATTTGCGATTCAGCAATAGTAGCAGCCATGTTAGACATGCGAACATTGAACGTTGGCAATCGATTCTGCCATTGGCGAAAAGGCGCTCCAACCGCAGGATGCTTGAGCCAATTCTCTTCATAGGCCCCCGACATTATTATCGCTCGCGCAATCAGATTGGCATCCCGAGTAACAAGCATACCGCCTTCGCCACAATTGACTAGCTTGTGCGATTGAAAAGAAAAGCATCCAATGTCACCAATCGTACCAGCTTGACGACCTCGCCATGTGGCACCAAGCGCGTGAGCGGCGTCTTCAATCAAGGGAATGCCGTGCTCTCGAGCAAGCAATTGCAAGCCATCAAGATCAGCCAAGTGACCTCTCATGTGGCTGATTAGCAAGCAAGTTGCAGATTTCCGCGTTAACAGCCCACGCAAGGCATCAAGGTCTACTCGGTAGTCATCCGTCATCTCACACAGTATGGGGACGTGCCCAGCCTGTAGGACAGCCGAAGGTACCGCTGAAAAGGTAAAGGCCGGTACTATGACTTCCGATCCAGGTGGAAGTCCAAGCGCTTTGAGTGCTAGGAACATCGCCGACGTACAAGAAGAGGTTGCCAGGGCGAACGGGCTACCCACGGCGCTCGCAAATTTCTCCTCAAGTTCATACACTTCGGATTTCTCAAGGCGATCGTAGCGAAATAGATCACCAGAGCAGAGGAGTTCTCTGGTCTTGCTTAACGCTTCATCTGGTATCGGCAGAAGGTATTTGGGTTGATCGTTCTGCATCTACATAACTCCATTGCCGTCAAACCCACCGCGCAACGTCTTTTTTCGATCGTCACGCAGTGGTTCGGTAGATCTAGACATCTAAGAAAACTCAGGTCGACGCTGTGTTCTGGAGACCCGCAACAACCCTTCGAATTTGATCGATTACGGATGCTACTTCTGCTGCAGTCGTGGACCATCCGAGGCTAATACGCATTGTCGCTCTGCGGCGAGCGTCTGACAGTCCAATGGCTTTGAGAACATGACTTGTCGAACGCCCGGTTGTGCAGGCAGACCCAGCTGCAATATTGATATTCGGCATCCGTCGCATTAGAAGTGTCGCTTCGACACCTTCAAACCCTCCAGAGAAGTTGCAAGCCAGCCGCTCGACGGGATGTCCATTCAAAAAGTAGCCCGGCAAGTCACAGATGCCTGCCACCAGTCGATCTCTTAGTGCACGAATCTCAGCTTCAGCTTCCGCCTGTTCACTTGTTGACTTTTCAAGTGCGGCTACCATGCCGGCAATGATCGCCACAGGTGTAGTGCCTGCCCGCAAGCCAGCTTCTTGCCCTCCACCGATGATTTGTGGAACGATTTGATCGTATGCACGAGCACTTAGCAAAAGAGCGCCGGAGCCGACAGGACCACCAAACTTGTGTCCCGATATTGTCAATGCGTCCGCACCGATCTCCGACAAGTTCACCGGCATCTTGCCAGCCGTCTGTGCTGCATCGACGTGAAGCAATGCGCCTTTTCTCTGACACATCAGCGCTATCTCTGAAAGTGGTTGGATCACGCCAATCTCATTATTCGCATGCATGACTGAGACGACAGAGTCTCCACCTTTCAACATGGTGGACAACGCATCCATGTTGAGAATGCCGGATGGCAGAACTGGACAGATGTCCACTCGAGCCCCACTCTGTGCCAACCGCACAGCTGGCTCCAGCACAGATTTATGCTCTGTAGCACTAGCAATAAGGCCCCTTTGACCGCCAACAAGAGAAGCTAGAACCAAATTGTTGGCCTCAGTTGCACCACTAGTGAATATCACTCCGTCTGCAGCAACACCGAAAATTTCGGCAGTCCGTTCGCGCATACTCTCCAGGTTCGACAACGCAGACCGGCCCTTAGCGTTTGCTGTTGCACTTGGATTTCCATAGCCCTCAGAAAGATAGTACTTTATTTCTGCGATGGCCTCTGGTCGCGGCCTCTCAGTTCCTTGTGCATCAAGGTAGATGTCAGCTCTAGTCATACTCTACGCCTTTCTAAGTCCACAGAAGTTGCCGTCATACTGGGTGACACGGCCTACGAGGGTGGCCGAATGACCGGCCTCAAGACAGGCGGCAATTACGGTGTCGATCTCATCCGGTCGAACGGAAGCAAGCAGACCTCCGTTGGTCTGTGGGTCAGAGAAAATTATACGCTCCGCCTCCGACAACGATGCCGCTCCGGCAGTTGTTGAGGCAGCGAAGTCCCAGTTGGATTGCGCTAGAAGCGGGGCGTATCCCGAGACTGCACTGCGCTTGATCCCAGGCAGCAATGGTACTGATTGCGTTTCAATATCCAGACACACACCACTGGCTTTGCCGACCTCAACAGCATGGCCCAGTAGGCCAAATCCCGTGATATCCGTTAGACTGGTCACGCTCTCATGCTCGCCGAACACCCGCCCTACAACATTAGGCGTCATCATTACTTCAAGCGCGCTGTGCCAAGCACTATCTCCCAAAAAACCAGACTGGCGTGCGGCAACGGCAATTCCGCTGCCGAGCGGCTTGGTCATCACCAGAAGATCACCCGGCAGTGCACCAGATTTGCGTTTAATTTGATGCGGAGGCGCGACGCCACGCACTGCTAGTCCGACTATCGGACTTTGCAGCACGACAGTATGCCCGCCTACAATCTCACAACCAGAAATCTGACAGGCTTCCTTGATGCCATCCATCAGATCACGACCCATCTGAACTTGCGCATCCCTGTCGATTTGCGGAACTGCTAGCACAACTTCTGCAGCAGATGGTTGAACACCACAGGCGAATATATCGCTCAATGCGTTCAGCGCACCGATATGCCCGGCATGCCTAGCGTTCGCCACAATAGGATTTTGAAAGTCGATTGACGACGCGAGAATATCGCCTGACGGTAGCGTAGAGAAAGCAGCATCATCTGCTGCCTCTGGCGATTTATGCTGCAGGGCAGCGCCAAAATCTAAGATTGATTCAAGCTGCTCCGCTGGCAACTTACATGAGCATCCGCCAGCGGCGTTGAACTCGGTAATATCCTGCATCTACTCACCAACCTTTCCAGCAACTGACGCCTCTCAGACCTTTGGCGACAGTTGCGTGCAAGCTGCCGTAGGTCTGTACGATGCGATTAGTGCGCACCTACTGGCTCCACATGCGATGGAAACTCGTGAGGATCTAGTTGGGAAACTAGGAACTTTCTTTCACCCTCCGCGCCGCTCTCAGCATAAAAACGGTTTTCAGCTGCTAATAGCCAGGTTACGCTGTGCAGGAGTTGAAAATTCCCTGTTTTGGAACAAAAGATATATTGACATACGCGAGAATTTTATGAACCAGCCTCCGGACCTTGCACGAGGCGAGATAATTTGGCAGCGGCTCTGTAAGCACTTTGAGAATGTGCCTCTTGCAACACTCGCAAAGTCAGCTGTAGCAATTTCGTCAGCTCATCCAGACCACTACGATGCTGATCAACACTGGCGGGACAACATTGGGGCTGGCGAGAGCACTAAGACCGACATCGCCCTATTAGCTGAAGAGATCGACGGAGCGGATGGCTCGGAGCTTAACCTCGGAGACGCACTGCGAATAACCACTATTCGAGCAGCTGCGGCCGGAATCACCTCGGAGGTTGAGCTTGATGAGGGCCGTAGATCGGGGTGGTCAGATCGATTCTGGGGACATGTTGCAAAAGTTACGGGTGCCCCGCTGAGTGATCTTGTTTCTCATCTGAGCCCCTCAAGAGGTAAGCATTGCCTTGAATGCATTGCCAAGTTGCCCGACCTAAGATGGACAGCGAGTGCTGATGACTACTCTATGGTGCGGTTCCAAGTAAGAACAATTCTACTGGAATACTTGCGCATTCTCCATGAACAGAGAGCAAAAGGATCAGCAGCACAACTGACATTTGCAAAGTTGTGGGGACCTTATACCGGGCCCAAAGCGATCAGTGAGTACGCTAATGTCGTCTCCCTAACAGAGCAGGGCCGTCAACTATTTGAGGTTCCAGCTGCTTGGGATGTCAATGCCAATCCCAATCGGCAAGCTTTGTTTGACGATGTAATGTCATGGCTTCAACTGCGACCAAGAGCAACGCAAGATCCATCAGATATTCTTCGTTCAGTTCATGCCGAAGGAATGTGGCGTGGTCTATCTGCCCTTGGTCAGGCCATTGCAAACAATTTCGACTGCACTTCTCAACAAGATCCTCGTCGATGCCTATTCCTACCAATGGGCGAAGCGACGATTATTGCTCCGAAACTAGGGGCAACGCTCTTAACACCGGAACGGGCTGGTCAACTCGATATCCTGGCTCTATTGCGTCATTTTTATACTCGCTCTTACGACACGATCGAGTATCGCCTTCCTTGGACTCAGCAAGACAACTTAAAGGACGTCATGCATGAAATCCGAATAGGAATGACGCAGAGATCGAGAATTTTGATCATCGACGGGATCGAAAGCTCAGCGGCTACTCCACTTGACACCCTGGAACGGTTCTCAAGCGGTAACACAATGCTAGGAATCCTATCGCGCATCATTGACCTTCCTTTAGCAGAGATGACGCCTGCACAATTGCAGGAATACTCAAACAATCGAATCCTGCTTTTGACTAACCGTCCGTTAGGCAGCCGACCTCTTGGACGAAGTTGGTCCTTACCGCTCTCGGCTGCTGGACCAAAGGGCTGGGAGTTCAGCCCTCCGGATAATGATGCCGGAGATACGATTGTAAAAAACCACCGGCTCGAACACGAAACGGAAATTCTTAGCTTTCGCCAGAAGCACAGAGAATTCCAAGTGCTTTTTGATGATCTCGCTTATTTCGCACTCGACAGCTTCTTTGCAGGACTGGAGCGAAAACTAGAAGAGGATGCAGATTCGATAACACAGCTTCGCGATGTGATCACACACCGATTGTCCGACAGCGCAAACGAAGAACCAGTATATGCGATTATGCTTCGCGAATTTGTCGAAGCGTGGTCAAAGAGATCCCTTCTAGAGTTGAAGCTCCTCTTTATCATTTCACTAGTGCCAGATGGGATCCGAAGGTCTACACTACGACGGTTGTCGTTATCTTTCCTGAATCTTCCACAGGAGTTCGGCCTGGTTAGTTCCGACGACATAGCACGCTATGGCGAAAAGATTCCAGGCCAGCTAGAATCGCCTCGGGTTATCGATGAGGCAATTACTAATGTCTTGAGTGACTTTCCAAGTCTAGTCGTCGAAGGCAAGGGTGACTATTTCCCCGGTTTTGATGGTAAATCACGCGGTTTCGAATACACCAAAACCGAACTAGATTGGCTAAACCAAAATGATCGGAACGACGACACAGTTTCTATAAGCTTTGTTTACCCAGAATTTCGCATGGCCGTTAGGGATGCCTTGGCTGGGCAGTTCGGGCTTAAAGCCTTCCAGCTTGCCTGCCGGTTTCTCGCATTTGAAGCTATGGATCAACAAGGAATAGCCTTGCGCCACGAAGGCATCCCTGAAGGCCAGTTGATGCGCCCATGGCGCCGCCAAATCAGCATGATACTATTTGGACTACAAAGCATTCCCCTAGACTTTCTAGAGGAAGATAACCGACAAGGGCAGTTCGCAATCTCGGACATCTATGATCGGTTCACAAGCGAACACCCATATCAATATGCTACTTCACAAAGTTTCTATCGCTATATCTATCACTTCGCTTATCGGCGCCAGATGGAACGACCACCCGCCTACAACGTGTCCCGACTCTATGGAATGCAATCATTTAAGCAAGAGCTTCTCAGAGCATTCGATGCGCCTTGGATTCTACTCCCGCCTGCACTTGTATCGGTTGAGTTAAGCGGGGCCTCTCTGTTCGAAGCCGAATTTGGAGACAAGCAGACTGACAGCCCTCACGCTGCTCAGGTTAAGGGAAGGAAGCGCATGCTCCTTGCCCACTATACATCTGTCCTAACTACCAACTTGGCCCTCGGTCGCATTCCTAATGCGGAAACGGCTCTCACTCGGATGAGCAACACAGTTGGTATACTTGGCCTAGATAGCAACCTATCAATCCTAAAACGTGATCTGGACATTTGCCTAGCCCGGATCGATGGCACCGATAGAGCATTCGCAGACTTCCTGAAACGCGCTGACAATGTTCATGGCGATAATATACAAGAAGCGACTGCCAAATTCCTCTACGAGGTCCTAGGTCGTGAGGCAGTGGTCTGTTTAGAAGAGTTACTAAGAGCTGTAATCGTCGAACAATTGGATTTCTTTGCAACGGGCATTGACCAACCGAAGATCGCAATAGATGAACAAGTTGCTACCATAATAGGGATTATGGGCAAGTCCGAACGCCAATTGAGTTCATCTGCCCATGGCATATCAGCTCTCGCAGACATAATTTTTAGATTGGCAGAGTTCATCGCGGTTCGAGCCGATCACAAAGATTTAAATGTAGTCCGTGCATTCGATGCAGATGCCCCGCCGCAGATTGAAACAGAAGCCTCGATAAACTCGCTGTTCGCGGGCAGAGAACCCGATGATCGCAATTCCTGGATCCTCGAGTTCTCTCGAAGTTTAGCGCTCTTTCGCATCGCCGAACAATTCCGTCTCCAATCCTTTAGACTTGATCCTGCCTCAGATCGCTTTTTTGGATCTGGACATGCGACAAGGCAAATGATCCGTGTCGCTCTCAAACTCGAAAATCATAGACGAAGAACGGAACTGTATTGGGGTGCAGCTGGGTCAGACGGACTCTTTGTTCGCCAAGCACGCTATGGTGCATCCGTACTTTCTTCGCATCTTTTCAGATACGATCGCGAACGCGCTGCAATGTTACTACTAGAAGCTTCGATGTTGCGCCTGCTCATTCGAGATCCCCTAGCCTCATTGGCACCGGATGCGCAAACCAATGAACTCGAGCTGCGCTTAACGTCGAGATGGCGAGCTCTAACGACCGCCCGTTCATATCTAACAGAAGCAGAGCCCGCTTTGAAAGCTTTAGGCCACAAATCACGTTGGCGCATGAGACTATCGCTTGAACGTAGTAAGATTCATCGTGGACTTTCAAGAATTGCCTTGCAGCGGGCAAAAACAAAAGCGTCAACAGCCAAGGCATCAGGCGCGGATAAAGATTGCTCAGAATTGATGCAAGCAAAATTCTACTACAACCTTAGTGATCTAGACGTAAGGATGTTGGAGGAAGCGTCCAGCAGTGTTCACGACTACAATCTTTGGCGCGGAATTTCCGAACATCAAGCCATTCGACTAGATGCCCTCCGAAGAGAGATCGAGGAATTCAGCCGACAATAGATCCGTCAATAAAGGAGGCTGGTCGCAAGGGGCATTTAATTTCGTCAAGACACACCGTGGCTCGTGCAATTGGACTTTCATAACTATTTTCTGCAGTGCATTCTTGCAAGTCCCCACCCTTGTCTGCACTTAAAATCAGGCCCATTCCAGCAGCGCAACGTGCCCAATGGGACGGCTCAAAAGCCCTGGTACGACATTTGTAGATAGCCGGATAGTTGTTTAGAGAAGTGTCGGAGGGCTGCAGCCGCTAATATTGATTTATCTCATCGGGTAGCAGCCAGTGTCACACCAGCTCCACCAAATTGCTACCCCGCTGCTACCCCGGGCGGTTTAGGCACAGAAGACTCGGATACTAACTCATTGATTTTATTGGCGCACCGGGGAAGATTCGAACTCCCGACCCCCAGATTCGTAGTAAGCAGATCCACCATATCAAGACATAACGTACCATCACATGAACTTGTGGACTATCGCCAAAAATCCCCAAAATATGGCCATTATTGCCTTGTAGACGCTAACATACCATAACAAGCTATAACACATCATTCTTGTTACCTAGGCGTTACCTAAAACTGTGCCCATCAAAAGACTGACAGCACCTGGCGTCGATAAACTCCGACCACCAGCATCTGGACAGATCGAGTATTTCGACGAACTTCTGCCCTCGTTCGGACTGCGGATATCCCATGCCGGCACGAAAGCATGGTTTGTGACACTGCGAGTGAATAAGAAGCTGACCCGCATCACGCTTGGTCGCCACCCGGCTATCGACCTTACAGCAGCACGCAAGCTGGCCCGCGAGGCCATTGCGCTCGCGGCCGAAGGTATCGATCCGCGCCATGCCGAAGAAGAGAAGCGGCTTAAGAATAAGCGTGACCACGAAAACACGTTCGGCAAGCTTGCTGAAGAGTTCATGGCAAAGCACGTTGAGCCCAACCTGAAGCGCACGACCGTGCGTGAGTATCGTCGTATCTTGTTTGGCGGTGATACCCAAAGATGGCGACGCCGCTCTGTCAGCTCTATTCGAAAGCGCGACATCATCGATCTCATGGATGCCATCGATCAGCGAGGTGCACGATCAGCATCCGCCTTGTCGTTGGCCTATCTTAGAAAGTTCTTCAACTGGTGCGTTGAGCGAGAGATCATCGATTCTTCGCCGATCGACCGAGTGCGCTTGGACAGAAAGCTGCAATCGCGCGAGCGTGTACTATCTGATGATGAAATCAAGATTGTCTGGAATGCATTTGATGTAGAAGGCGGAATTTTCGGTTCGTTCTTCAAGCTTCTGCTGCTCACCGGCCAGAGGCGCAATGAAGTCGCTGGCATGCGGTGGGATGAGCTTCGCGACATGGATACCGATGATGCAATTTGGGAGATCCCCAGTCTGCGGACCAAGAACCGGCGGACTCATTTAGTCCCGCTAACAGAAAGCATGCGGGCAATCATTACTGGTCAGGATCACATCGGACCCTATGTGTTTTCAAGCACAGGCAAAACGCCGATATCGGGTTTCAGCAAATCTAAAGCGCGAGTCGATCTGACAATTTCCGAAACGACGGCGAATGACGGGCTGCCGGCACTACCAGATTGGACCCTGCATGACATGCGCAGGACGATGGTCACCATCATGAATGAAAAGCTCAGCGTGGCGCCACACATCGTGGAAGCCGTTGTCAATCACGTCACCGGTGGCGCCAAAGCCGGCGTGGCTGGCGTTTACAATCGTGCGCTTTATCTCGATGAGCGCCGGTCAGCACTTCAGCTCTGGTCTGATTACATCAAAGAAATATCGACGGCTTGAAGCTTCTGATGAGCCGGTCATGACTGTCGCGGAAATCGGCGAAAATCCAACTTTACGCTGAAAATTCCGTCTTGCGCTTTTCAATGCCAACCAGAACAGACGCCACATTGCAGGTGCAGACAGTGGCATTAGAGTTCAAAAGGCAGTACGCAGGCGTTGACGTTTCATCACGCCAACATCAGCCGCGAGCGACAGAATCGCCACCGAAGTTCGAGGGTGCTCTTGATCAAACTACTAAGCCTGAATATCGAACGGTCACGACATTTGAGCCGTTTCATCCCGTTCGCCAGAGAATTTCGACCCGACATAATGATGCTGCAAGAGTTGCAGCGGAGCTATGACCGAAACTGGGTGACAGAATCTGAGAGAGGCGGCGTATCGTGGCGGTTGTCGAGACCAGCCATAAACTCCAGAGGAGCGATACGCCTATGTCGAACACTACAGTCATCCCGCTGCGCCAGCCAGATGCAATCGATGGTCCACTGACCGAGGTACTGCGCGCGGGTGCCCGTGAACTGCTGGCCAAGGCCGTCGAGGCCGAGGTCGAGGAGTTTCTTTTAGCCAACGCCACCCTGCGCACCGCCGATGGCCACCAGCGCGTCGTGCGTCATGGTCACGGCCCGGAACGCCAAGTGCAGACCGGCATCGGGCCAGTTGCCGTCCGCCGCGCCAAAGTCCGTGACCGAGGTGGCGATGAGACCGCAGGCGAACGCATCCGCTTCAGCTCAGCGATCCTGCCGAAGTGGGCTCGGCGCAGTGCTTCGTTGGATGCCCTGTTGCCGATCCTGTATTTGCGCGGCATCTCCACCGGCGACTTTCAGGAGGCCCTGTCAGCGCTACTCGGTCGACAGGCGCCGAACTTGTCGCCGCCGGTCATCGCCCGGCTCAAAGCCGATTGGAAAGCTGATCTGGCTCGCTGGCAGGGCCGAGATCTCTCAGCGCGCCACTACGTTTATATCTGGGCAGACGGCATTCACATTCAGGCTCGCATGGAACAGGACGCGCAATGCATTCTGGTGATTATCGGCGCAACGCCGGAAGGCAAAAAGGAGTTGATCGGTTTTCAGATCGGCTATCGTGAGAGCGCGCAGAGTTGGCGCGAGTTACTCGTCGATTTGCAAGCGCGCGGGTTGTCAATCACGCCAAAATTGGCGACTGGTGACGGCGCATTGGGGTTTTGGAAAGCGCTTGACGAAGTGTTCCCAGGAACACGGCATCAGCGGTGCTGGGTGCACAAGATTGCCAACGTGCTCAACAAGCTGCCGAAGTCGATACAGAAGAATGCCAAGGCCGATCTCATGGAAATCTGGAGCGCGCCGGACCGGGCCACCGCTGAGACAGCCGTCGGTGTGTTTGCCGAGAAGTATCAGGCAAAGTACGCACCGGCGGTCACCTGCTTGACAAAAGATCGTGACGTTATGCTCGCCTTCTTCGATTTTCCAGCCGAGCACTGGCAGCATCTGCGCACGACCAACCCGATAGAAAGTGTGTTTGCGACCGTGCGGCACCGAACCGTGCGCACCAAAGGCAGCCTCAGTCACGGCACCGCTCTCGTGATGGTTTTCAAACTGGTAATGGCGGCCAGCAAAACATGGCGCCGATTGAAAGGCAGAAACCACTTGCCCAAGATCATCGAGGGCGTCAAATTCACTGACGGTATTGAAGTAACTGAGCCAACACGAAACGTCGCCTGATCAGGTCGTCACCTAAATTGCGGCATAGCTCCCTAACGCATTCGCCAAGCTCAAACACTATCGATCTCGCTTCGACAACTTGACGACTGACCCAATAGCTTGCTGCTCGGCGATGGTGAGACTAGTTCCTCTTGCGCTTTCTTGCGTGGCTCTGAGCACCATCCAGAACCACCTCAATAATCTCTTCAATCGCAATCACAAACCTTTCACGATCGGCTCCTTCCAAAGCTGTTCGATCGGCTATCCGATGGCCTTCCTTTTGAACGGCAATGCCTCTGATAGAGTCAGTGAAGCTGTCACAGAGGATTTTGCGGACGGCTATATAACCGATCAAGCGGCTGAGCGTGACTATGGCTGGAAGAAAACGTGAACTTGGTGCAATGCCGGCGTTTGCTTTTTGGTTCAGCCAGCGTTGCGGTTTGGGCTTCAGTTCTTCGCGTAAGGATCTGTATCCACGAGACCTTCTTCGATCGCTTTGATTTGCAAAGCCATGAGCTTTGAATAGATGCGTGCCTGAGTAAGACTTCCTGCAATGAACCAGGTGCCGGGCTGCGGTGTGCGTTTGAACATGTTCGCTAGCTCGCCATCTTCATCTTCGCCCCAGATCGGACCTATGCGTTCTGCCATTTCTTCGCCGAGTGCGCGACGAACAAGTTCGCCCTGTGGATAGTAGCCCGTTGCAAGGACGATGACATCGGCGGGAACAATGGTGCCATCCTTCAGCAATGCGCCTTCTTTGCAGTAACGCTCGATAGTGTCATTCTGCAAGAGGCCAATTTCGCCGTTGATCATGAGGGCCGAGCTACCAGCATCCAGATTGTAACCACCGCCTCGTCGTCGATACTTCATCTGGTGGCCCGTCTCGTCTTCACCAACATCGAATTTGAAGCCGATGCTTTTTAGACCCTCGATCATATCGTGGTCCAGCTCCAGCATCCTTTTAACGCCGAGCTTGTAAGCTTCGAGAATGAGCGGTGGTGTTGGCGCTGAGCCAATCAGATCGCAATCTTCGACAGGCGGACCTTCCTCGTATAGCGCGTAGTTCAACTTTGCAGATGGGTAGATTGATACAACGGTTGTGGATCCCCGCTGTACAATGGTCGTGTCACAACCGTAGCTGTGTAGATCGAGCGCTATGTCGTTTGCCGATGAACCGGTTCCAAGGATGAGCGCTCTTTTGCCTGCGAATGGAGCACCACTGTCGAAGCCCTCAGAATGAATGACCTCTCCCTCGAACTCATCTAATCCAGGGATATCCGGGGTATATGGGTAGCTTGATACACCGTTGGCGAAAACTATATGGCGGGGTCGTAAAATCTGCTCGTTACCATCTGCGCGGCGCAGAGTTGCGTTCCAACATTGGGACTGCTCGTCCCATTCACCTTTGGTGAACTCTGTATTGGTCCAATGATTGATCTCCATGACCTGCGCGTAAAACTCAAACCAAAGGCCGAGCATGTCCTTCGGGATGTAGTTAGGCCACGTTTGCGGGAACGGGAGATATGGGAGATTGTTCACGCTGATGTCGTTATGGAGCGCGAGCGAATGATAGCGCTTTCTCCAGCTGTCTCCAATGCGCGGCCATTTTTCGACAACGAGGTTGTCGACACCGAGTTGATTGAGGCAGGCGGATATTGCGAGACCAGCTTGTGCACCGCCAACAACAAGGACGGTTGGGTCGCGGTCATCGTAAATCTGTGCTTTACGCCTTACGTCTTCCCAATTGTCGCCGCCAAAGTTTCTGGAATACGCATCACCAGTTGGGCGACGTGGACCAATTTTTTCTTCAAAGCCTTTGAGTTCGTCCAAAGAGGTTGAGATCATCCATGCGCGGTAAGTACCAGACGCGTCCTCGTTGGAGGATACAAGGCGCAACACTCCGGCGCAGCGGCCAACTGTTGTTTCGAACTTGTAAATGACCTCTACGCAATCGCGGCCGACCCGTTTCATGCGGCGGGGAGGTGTCCGGTCTTGATCTATCTCAAAGTTGTGTGCCTGGACAGCGGGTTGCCGCGATAACAATCCGTCAACAATCGACTCAGTGCCCGTTCTCGGCGTCAGATGCCATGTGAACGCTAGGACATCTCGCCAGTGGCAATCGTCTATGAAGAGGTCGGCTAGGGCGGCTCTGTCGGCATTTGCCAAGGCCACTTCGAACGCGTTGAGCCAGGCCGATATGGCCGCTTGGATTTCGTGCTTCTCGCGAACTTGAAGCGCGATCAAATCGATATCGTTCATGGATGCTGCCAGCTCGTCTGGATTGAATCATGTTCTAGGCTGGACTATGCGGATACTTATTTAAACTGGCTAGGGATATCCGTCGTATTGCACTTGATATCGGGATTGTGCTCAAAATCCACTAACGGGCCACCGGGCGAAATTTTGCATCGAGTGCCTTTAGGACCTTTGCGTCACGCTTGTAGACGTCTTCATCCGACATTCCCCAAGTAACCCTTGGTTGAAACGATGCTACTCGCTTCCACGGTGCCTGACAATCATGTTCAGCGTGCTTCTGTGCTTCCCATGTCAGTGAAGACGCGATTTCACCGCGGTTGCTACCTCTGGAAACGCAGAACGCTACGTCTACCTGCCAATCTCTGCGAGCTCCGCCTGCGCGGCCCGTCGAGACGCCAAGACCAACTTCGGCAAGCGTGATCGGATCGAAGTTTCTTGTCATGTCGGTGCCGGTGAAGGCCGCAGCCGATGAATGGCGGCCAAGATGCGGTGGAAGAGTTCGCCGGAGACCGCGACCTCGGCAAACTGGAAGGTGATCGTGCGGGCATGGCGCACGACGCGGGCGCCGATCTTGATCAGTCGCGTTTGCAGGCTCGTCAGCGACCATGTCGCAACCTCGTCGGGAAGATCGGCACTATGTAGGAACATGCCGAGATTGTAGGCGAGCGCGTGCGGCTTGCAACGCGAGCAGCCCGACTTGCGGTCCGTTGCCGTGTGTGATGATCAACTGGTGGCCGTCAAGGATAACCGGGGCGAGTGCAAGCGCGGCATGCTTCACGTTGGCCCTCTGGTTTGCCGCAGTCATCGGTTCGCCTCGCTTCAGCAGCGCATTTCCCCCGAGTGCCGCCACAATGCGCATTTTGCTTAGGCCTCCAGCGTCGCCTGAATGGTGTGCATCCGGCTCTTGCAGAGCAAGAGGTCGTTTGTTGATAACAATCGTAGGGTCTTGAGATTGACGGGCATGGCAGTCACCCAGTGCTTGTTTCGGCTTAACCTATATCGGACCTTCTCAGGCAATTCTGTGCGTCTGGAGAAACCGGCTTACCAAATCGCTGAGCCTCGGCTCGCCTACCTCCTGAAAATCGTAGCGCGCGCGAATGACCGGCTTATTGAGCTTCATTAAGTGCGCGAGATCACTGGGCGTGCCGGCAACGACGACATCCGCGTTCGAGCTGTTGATCGTTGCCGCGAGATCGGTGAGCTGGCTGTCCGAATAACCCATCGCCGGTAGAACTCGGCCGATATGTGTGTAACTGTTGAAGACATCAACGATCTCGCCTTGGGCTGAGGCTCTCGGATCAACGATTTCAGCGGCGCCGGCTTCACTTGCCGCAACAAATCCCGCGCCATAGGGCATGCCGCCATGTGTAATGGTCGGGCCGTCATCGACGACCAGTACGCGCTTGCCTGTTACCTGCGTTGGGTCATCGAGGCGGACCGCTGATGCCGCCCGCACGATCGGTATGCACGGCACGACCGCCATTACGTTGTCGATAACCGTCTGTACATCGGCAGACGCTGCTGAGTTTGTCTTGGCCACGACGACGACATCTGCCATGCGCAGCACGGCTTCACCGGGATGATGCGTTGTCTCGTTGCCTGGTCGCAACGGGTCAACCAGCACAACGCTAAGGTCCGGTTGGATGAACGAGAAATCGTTGTTGCCGCCATCCCAGAGGATGAGGTCGGATTCCTGTTCGGCGCGCTCGACGATGTTGGCATAATCGACACCAGCGAAGACGACGCTGCCGGAGGCGATGTGTGGTTCGTATTCCTCGCGCTCTTCGATGGTGCAGCGTGCCTCATCGAGGTCAGCCATGGTTGCAAAGCGTTGCACAGCCTGCATTTCAAGATTGCCGTAAGGCATTGGGTGTCGGATCACGGCGGGTCTGAGACCGCGCGCCTTGATCATGCGTGCGAGCCAACGCGTCGTCTGGGATTTGCCAACACCGGTTCGCACAGCACAAACGGCTATTACCGGCAGCTTAGAGGAGATCATCGTCGATTTCGGGCCCAGCAACGTAAAATCAGCACCCGCTGCCAATGCGATCGATGCCTTGTGCATTACCGATCCATGTTCGACATCACTGTAGGCGAAAATAACCTCCTCGATGTCATGATCGAAGATCTGCTTGGAGAGATCGTCCTCTGGGAGAATTGGAACGCCTTGCGGATAATGCGGACCAGCAAGCGAGGCAGGATAAGTGCGCCCAGCAATGCCTGAAATCTGCGCTGCGGTGAAGGCAATGACCTCGCGCGTCGGATCGGATCGCAGCGCCGTGTTGAAGTTGTGAAAGTCCCTGCCGGCAGCCCCCATAATGATGACGCGTCGCCGCTTATCTCCAGATTGCTCGAACATGACGGCGCCTTTCGATATTCGTTGAATGGCGATAGAGCCTGGGCTGGTCCCATTGAGCCTTGATTTCAGTCAAACGGATGTGAGCGGATTCTACGCCACTGTGGCTCAGACTTAGCGAGATCATGCTCGGAAAGCATCTGTCCTCTCATGAACCGGGCAAGCCCGCGGCCCGCCACGGCCCATCTGTTTCATAGGGAGAACGAGCACATCGTGTCCACTGTGTAGGTCAACTTCTACCGTGATGTGTTCACCGAGCCGATTAAACCTTGTGACCCTAACCGGGAGCCAGCGAGTGGCACAGATTATAACTAAGCCGCTTGCACAACTGCAGGCTTACCGCTTAGATCAACGTAGAAGATGTCTTCTTGTATTCAAGAGAAAGACCAGAAGTCGAACACACGAAAGCAAGTGGTAGTGCTCCCCATGTGGCAAAGACGAGCTATGCCGCAATTTAGGTGACGACCTGATCAGGCGACGTTTCGTGTTGGCTCAGTTACTTCAATACCGTCAGTGAATTTGACGCCCTCGATGATCTTGGGCAAGTGGTTTCTGCCTTTCAATCGGCGCCATGTTTTGCTGGCCGCCATTACCAGTTTGAAAACCATCACGAGAGCGGTGCCGTGACTGAGGCTGCCTTTGGTGCGCACGGTTCGGTGCCGCACGGTCGCAAACACACTTTCTATCGGGTTGGTCGTGCGCAGATGCTGCCAGTGCTCGGCTGGAAAATCGAAGAAGGCGAGCATAACGTCACGATCTTTTGTCAAGCAGGTGACCGCCGGTGCGTACTTTGCCTGATACTTCTCGGCAAACACACCGACGGCTGTCTCAGCGGTGGCCCGGTCCGGCGCGCTCCAGATTTCCATGAGATCGGCCTTGGCATTCTTCTGTATCGACTTCGGCAGCTTGTTGAGCACGTTGGCAATCTTGTGCACCCAGCACCGCTGATGCCGTGTTCCTGGGAACACTTCGTCAAGCGCTTTCCAAAACCCCAATGCGCCGTCACCAGTCGCCAATTTTGGCGTGATTGACAACCCGCGCGCTTGCAAATCGACGAGTAACTCGCGCCAACTCTGCGCGCTCTCACGATAGCCGATCTGAAAACCGATCAACTCCTTTTTGCCTTCCGGCGTTGCGCCGATAATCACCAGAATGCATTGCGCGTCCTGTTCCATGCGAGCCTGAATGTGAATGCCGTCTGCCCAGATATAAACGTAGTGGCGCGCTGAGAGATCTCGGCCCTGCCAGCGAGCCAGATCAGCTTTCCAATCGGCTTTGAGCCGGGCGATGACCGGCGGCGACAAGTTCGGCGCCTGTCGACCGAGTAGCGCTGACAGGGCCTCCTGAAAGTCGCCGGTGGAGATGCCGCGCAAATACAGGATCGGCAACAGGGCATCCAACGAAGCACTGCGCCGAGCCCACTTCGGCAGGATCGCTGAGCTGAAGCGGATGCGTTCGCCTGCGGTCTCATCGCCACCTCGGTCACGGACTTTGGCGCGGCGGACGGCAACTGGCCCGATGCCGGTCTGCACTTGGCGTTCCGGGCCGTGACCATGACGCACGACGCGCTGGTGGCCATCGGCGGTGCGCAGGGTGGCGTTGGCTAAAAGAAACTCCTCGACCTCGGCCTCGACGGCCTTGGCCAGCAGTTCACGGGCACCCGCGCGCAGTACCTCGGTCAGTGGACCATCGATTGCATCTGGCTGGCGCAGCGGGATGACTGTAGTGTTCGACATAGGCGTATCGCTCCTCTGGAGTTTATGGCTGGTCTCGACAACCGCCACGATACGCCGCCTCTCTCAGATTCTGTCACCCAGTTTCGGTCATAGCTCTGGCAAAGACTCATTGTTGCGCTTGTCGTGATCCTGGCTGCATCCCCCGCAGTAGCTCAGAAACGCATAGCCCTCGTTATCGGAAACTCTAACTACAAGCACACTACATCACTCAAGAACCCCAGTAATGATGCAAATGACGTCTCAGCTGCACTTGAACGATTAGGTTTCAAAGTCTTTACAGCAAAGGATCAGACCGTAGCCTCACTTACGTCTACCCTGTCTAAGTTCTCGAACGAGCTTCAGTCCGCAGACGTCGGTCTACTCTGGTATGGAGGACATGGCATTCAATACCAAGGGAAGAACTACATGATCCCGGTTGATGCGAAGTTAGAGAATGAATTCGCCATTGGACGTGAAACCGTTCCCTTTGATGAAGTCGTTTCGGTCATGGAAAATTATGCCAAGATCAACCTGATTTTCATCGATGCTTGCCGCAACAACCCTCTGGCTCAGCGTCTGTTCCGTTCAATGCAACGTCGATCGCGCAATGTACGAGTTGGAAGCGGTCTCGCGCGAATGACAGTTAGCGGTCAGAACACGCTGCTCGTTTTTGCAACAGCGCCGGGTGAAGTGGCAGATGATGGTGTTGGCCGGAATAGCCCCTTCGCTGAAGCTGTCCTTCGCCACATTGAGACCCCGAATCTGGATGTTGAGATCATTCTGAAAGATGTCACCCGAGACGTCCGTAAAGCGACAGGTAACCGGCAACGTCCCGAGCGTCTATCGAAGCTCGATTTGCGACTGGTGTTGCGCAAGAGTAGTAATGGTGCAAGCCAGCCAAAGACGAAACGCGTGACGGAAGCGACGGTAAGCTCATCAGCCCAAGATGACCGCTTATTCTGGAAATCTATCCAAAGTCGCAATGACAAAGGATTGTACGAAGCATATTTGCGGCGCTTCCCCGCTGGTCTGTTTGCAGAGATCGCCAGGATTGAGATCGCTCGATTGAACGAACAGCGCAACGCGCCGTCAAATCTGCCTCAAGCAAAGCTTCCAAAAGTAGGATTGCAGCAGCGCCAGTCCCCAGACATCTCTATTGCTGACGTCCGTTCCTATTTGACCAATATCTACTTGGTAGACCGAGAGCAGTTTGCCGACGTGGTTGACTATTACGATAAGGGCAGAATCGACCGCTCATTCGTGCTGCGAGACAAGGCAAAATACGCTCGTAGGTGGCCCGTTCGTCAGTACGATTTGGTCCAGGGGAGCATCAGAGTTTTGAGCCAGACTGAACGTCAATTGGTTGTCGTCTATGACTTTACCTATCAGCTGCGAAACAGGGCAAAAACGGCGACTGGAAATGGTCGAGTGCAGCTCTCGCTGCAAAGACAGGGAACGAGACTTTTCGTTACTGGCGTCAAGGAAGTAGTGACCAAGAACTAGGCCAATTAGAAATGAGATCTCCGTGACTGCTCCTGGCCCGACCCAGAAAAAACTCAGTTCGAGCACAGCATGCTCGAAGCTGAGGTATAAGCGGAAGCGTTATGCTCGTCAGGCACTTAGCCGGATTTGACCCATCTCGGTCATCGACAGTTCTCTCAATTTGCACTGCATCAAAGAGCTGTCTTCTCTAAAGCGGACCTGGGCAAGCGCAGCATCGCCGACCGCCGTGACCGACGCGATGATCAAGCAGCCGAAGCTTTGCGACCAGCAACAAATCTAGAAAATTTGATTGATTACCCTCTAGCAGAATCCACGTTGCAAGATTGCGGTGATGGGCCTTGTCTTGCAGTTCTCTGGGCCACGTTGTGTCTCAGCCACAATTCAGATGAGAGTGACATCACAAGATTCTTCACGTGCAGGCTCAGTACCAATGTCGACACTGATGACGTGACATGATGGCCGGCTCAAAGTGAGCCGGCCAATTGCAGTACCGAAGTAATTCTTATTGTGACTGATCATTCTGCAGGTACTCGATGTTCTGCATGCGTGAAACGGTCCGGCAGGACAAATGCTACAATCACAAAGACCAGTCCCAACACGATTCCAACAACGTCGCCAGGCAGTGCAGTTAACCCGGCATATGCGGAGCCTGGCACTGTTCCAAGCGTGACCTTGCCGCCCAAGATTGGCCCTAGCAGTCCGGTTGCTTTGGCGGTCGGATACGTCGCCATGTACGCAGCTGCGCCAAGTAAGCCTCCAGCGATGAAGGCGAGTGCATCTTTTCGGCCTGCACCAGCTGCAACCACACCTGTACCTGGGCAATATCCCGAAAGAGCCCATCCAAATCCGAGAAGCAATCCGCCAAGGAAAACGCCTGCATAGGCTGCTTTGACTGACATATGGCCCACATCAACGAGCCCGAGCATCTGGCCGCCGAACATGAGCACTGATCCAGTGCCGATGGCGAGCAATATTGTCTTCATAAGGTGCAGGTTTGTCAGATTAAGCATGCGTCCGATTAGGTTCGGGTTTGATGCGCCAATACGATCCAGGACTGCGCCGAACGCGCCACCGATCAAAAGAGCAAGAACGATTTCCATGTGTTAGCCCTCCTCTCGATACAGTAACATCGCCGTTGGTAGAGCCGCCGCGAAAGCGCCTGCCGCAAACACGTAACCTGAAAGTGCTGTCTGCATCATGCCGGACATCATATGGCCTGACGTGCATCCACCAGCTAATCGTGCGCCATACAAGACAATAAAGCCGCCGACAAATGCCGCCGCATATCGCTTGATCGCGCTGTTCCCGAAGTTTGCTCGCCAAAGCGAAGGGATGTTGCGCTCCGCACGACCGATGCCGCCGCGCTGCCAGGCAGAGGCAGCACCACCTATCAACATGGCCAGGACAAAAATGAAACTGTAATTGATAGGGTTTGCTACAGACTTCGCATACTTCCCGCCGGACTTAGCGAGATAGGCATTCGTCGACGTATAACCCTCGGCGGTTTGGGTTACTACGTTGGGCTGAACAGCGTCCCACACAATGCCATCCAGGATCACAAATTGCGTCGAGACCCCAATCGGTTTGACAAGTAAGACCGCGAGAAAGAAGACCAGCCCAAGTGCCAGTCCTCCAAGTTTCCAGTCGAGAGCCATTTCGAACCTCCATATATACATTCGTATTTATGAATGTAATGGAGATGCGCGACCAGTCCTTTGATCTTCGTCAAGTTGGAGCAGGGGCCTTAAGGGGCTGAATCTAAGAACAAGCGCGAGCTCATTTGGACGGCTATGTGGACCTTGCGTCGTTGGTGCGACTCATCACCCGGACCTAAGGTCATGTCCGCTTTAGCGAATGAGACTTGATGACGTCGTCGGCGCTTGTTGTACCTGCTCGCGGCAGAAAATGGCCCGTCTGTTTCATAGGGAAAATGAGCACATCGTGTCCGCTATGTGGGGCAACTTCTGCGTGCGCCGGGAGACCGGCAAGGAGTAGGTGGTGCAAGTCCACTGCGATGAAGGATTAGCAAACCGCATCGGCCCCGAGTCATGCGCAGGCACTCGCGAGGGTGTCGGCGAAGCGTTGACAGGGGTATGCATAGGCCAGCCATCGAGCCGCGAAAGTGCCCTCTTTTCGGGTGCTGACGCCGTGCAGAAGGCGGAAGGCAACACGGACGGGTGCGTTATGCAAGTGCCCGGACGACCCGGCGTGGTCGGAGACCCTGGCATGTGCAGAAGCTCCTTGAGCGGGAACCGGGAGATCTCGCGGTCGACCAACAGCAATCGTTTCGCGTGCTGCTCTGGTCCGTATCGGGAAGGTGAGAAGCCGTAGCCGATGATGCACGATCGTGAGAAGTCTGACGCCGCCATAGTAGCTGTGAAGCCGACGAACAAGGCGGTAGCACGTCGTGCTGCTGCGGCGGAGTTGGTAGAGCCAAGGGTGGCGACCAAGAGGAACGCGGTGTCTGACGTCAGCCCCCCTGGAACCTTCTGAGATCATTTTTTAACTGAGTGTTTCTAGGCTCATCCTCACCACTGAGGAGTGCCACATGGGACGTAGAACTGAAGCTTCTGACCGCACCGTCAAAGACATCCGGCGTCAAACTCGGAAGCGATATTCATCCGAGGAGAAGATCAGGATCGTCCTTGCAGGACTGCGCGGCGAAGACAGCATTGCCGAGCTGTGCCGTCAGGAAGGTATCGCACAGGGCATGTACTACAGCTGGTCAAAGGAGTTCTTGGAGGCTGGCAAAAAGCGGCTAGCCGGTGATACCGCACGGGCAGCGACCTCTGATGAAGTGAAGGATCTACGACGCGAAGCGCTACACCTCAAGGAGGTTGTCGCGGAGCAGGCCCTGGAACTTCGGCTGCTCAAAAAAAGCATGATCGGAAGTGGGGGCAACGACACATGAGGTATCCCGCGACGGAGAAGCTGGAGATTATTCGCCTTGTCGAGCAATCACATCTGCCAGCAAAACGCACATTGGATACGCTCGGCATCCCACGTACGACTTTCTATCGTTGGTATGACCGGTATCTCACCGGTGGACTTGATGCATTAGAAGATCGAAAGCCGATGCCTGGCCACGTCTGGAACCGCATCCCGGACGATGTCCGAGAGCAAATTGTCGACTTCGCACTCGAAGAGCCAGAACTGACGCCGCGCGAGCTGGCGGTGAAGTTCACAGATACTCGGAGCTACTTCGTATCCGAGTCTTCCGTCTATCGAATACTCAAAGCGCTCGACCTCATCACAAGTCCCGCGTTCGCCGTCGTCAAGGCTGCTGATGAGTTCCACGACAAAACAACGGCGATCAATCAGCTTTGGCAGACAGACTTCACCTACCTCAAAGTCATCGGCTGGGGATGGTTCTATCTCTCGACCGTCCTTGATGATTACTCGCGTTACATCATCGCTTGGAAGTTATGCACTACCATGAAAGCCAGTGACGTCACTGACACGCTTGAACTTGCATTGGAGGCGTCAGGTTGTGACAAAGTCAACGTCAGACATCGACCGCGACTTCTGTCGGACAATGGTTCATCGTACATCTCTGGTGATCTGGCAGAATGGCTCGACGATCAATCGATGGATCATGTTCGTGGTGCGCCATACCATCCTCAGACGCAGGGAAAAATCGAGCGATGGCATCAAACTTTGAAAAACCGCGTGCTGTTGGAGAACTACTTTCTGCCCGGGGATCTAAAGGCAAGCATCGAAGCATTCGTGACCCACTACAATCACGAGCGCTACCACGAAAGCCTCAACAACGTGACGCCCGCAGACGTCTACTTCGGTCGTAACAAGATCATCTTGCTGGAGAGAGAAAGGATCAAACGAAAGACATTCGAAACACGGCGCTTGCAACATCGCAACGCCGTAGCATAACTTTGAAAACGATGAGCCAATCACTCGCTTAGATCAAACGCTCAACTGTTCCAGATTATGTGACGACGGACAGCCTGGCCGCCCCAAGGCCCCTCACGTGGAGGGGCCGGCGTCGCGTTCAGAAATGCGGTCTTTGATCCAATTCTCAACTTCCTCTTTGACCCAGGCACAGCGGTTCGGGCCAAGCGAAACTCGCTTTGGAAACCGTCCCGCCGCTTCTAGTCGGTCAATGTGAGAGGGTGAGTAGAGAACCATCTCTCGAACCTGTTTTTTTGAAAGCAACATCACGCGCACTCCTCTGTGTGAAGAGTAGCGCGCTACCCAGTTGCCCGGGTGAGTGTGACATGGTGACTACCCCAGAACTTGTCCAGGGGTGAGCCTAAGGCGAGCCTAAGGAGAAAATTCTGAGAAGGAGGGGTAGTCTAAGTGATTGATTTTATTGGCGCACCGGGGAAGATTCGAACTCCCGACCCCCAGATTCGTAGTTTGTGTTTGCTTACCGCCAGTACTACGCAGAAATACAATTTATCCAATAATATCAATGATTCTTTTCGAGGCGCATCGCGCCGGATCGCCTCATTTCGCACCAAAATGTTCGCCATAAGTTTGCCATCAGCAACGCCGAGTGAACCACAGAAGATGTTGAGTGCAAGTTCAAAATCCGTCGCCAAACGCATCACCAACGCAACGGTACAGGCCATGAAGGCCGGCGATACGATCCGCGATATCGAGATCAAAGGGTTCGGTGTCCGGCGTCGAAACGGTCCTCCAATCTATTTCCTCCAACTCCGCATCAAAGGACGGCTTCGGTGGATGACGATTGGAAAACATGGCTCACCATGGACGCCAGTCTCAGCTCGAAAAGAGGCACTTCGCCTTTTATCGGAAGTCAATGATGGACTTGACCTTGCTGAGATACGGCAAGCCGATCGCGATGCGGAAACCCTGGCGGACGCGTCGCAACGCTTCCTCATTGATCACGGCCCCAAGCTCAAACCGCGCTCCCTTGAAGAATATGAACGACTGATCGACAAGACCATCATTCCGGCGCTCGGCAAACGACTACTGAACGACATCACGCGTGCCGACGTCACGAAGTTTCATACATCGCTCGCTGCAACGCCTCGCAAAGCCAACTTTGCACTTGCCGTCGTGTCTAAGATCATGAGTTGGGCCGAACTTCACAAGCTGCGACCGGAGAATTCCAATCCATGTCAGAAGATCCAACGCTTTACTGAGAACAAAAGGCAGCGTTATCTCCTGAACGAGGAGCTTGATCGATTGGGCAACGTCCTGCATGAGCTGGAGCAGAACGATCAAGAAAGTCCGTACGTTATCGCAGCCATACGTCTTCTTCTGCTGACCGGTGCGCGGCTCAACGAAATTCTCACGCTGCAATGGCGTTTCGTCGATCTTCAGCGAGGGCTATTGCTGTTGCCGGACTCGAAGACTGGTCAGCGACCAATATTCTTGAACGAAGACGCGGCCGAAATCCTTCGCGGGCTGCCGAGACAGCCGGACAATCCGTTCGTGATTATCGGCGATGTCGAAGGACAGCATCTGATCAATCTTCAGAAACCTTGGCGCCGAATCCGAGCGCTTGCCGGACTCGATGATGTACGCCTCCACGACCTACGGCATTCGTTCGCATCCTTAGCTGCAGAGAGCGGTGCATCACTGCCGATGATTGGAAAGCTACTCGGTCATACGCAGCCGCAGACCACGCAAAGATACGCACATCTAGTGGCAGATCCTGTTAGGGATCTCAGTCAAGCAGTTGGCACTAGACTACGTCAGTCGCTTACCAGTGGACGCAAATAGGTCACACGCCGCAGCTAACTCGCCACACGGGCACTATGATCAAACCTCTGCCATTCTGATCCACTTATGCCTTGGGAGCTCGAGCAAATTTGCAACTTCATCGCGATCGGAGATATAGCGGACACGGCCTGCCGGGCTAAGACTAGTCATCTCCATGATTGCAAATGACGAGAAGCTGACAGGCTGAGACGTGAAATGTTTTGCACTCTTACGCGTCGGCACGCGAGTAATCAGCTAAGGCTTCGACAATACGGCATTGTTCGACAGGACCACCGTGGCAATTTTCAATCATGCTATCCAGTTCCACCTTGAGTGCGGTCAAGCTTGCGATCTTGCGGTTGACATCGCGCAAATGAGCTCGCGCGATGTCCGTCACCGCCTCACACGACTGATCGGGATGATCACTTAGTTCGATCAACTCGCGAATAGCAGCCTGCGGAAATCCAAGCTCGCGACAGTGTTGAATGAACCCGAGGCGGGACAGATGCGCTTCGTCGTAGAGGCGCGTATTTCCAGACGAGCGTGAGGGCTGCGGTAGCAAGCCAATTTTCTCGTAGTAACGGATCGTCGGAACCTTGCAACCCGTCGCTCGCGACAGCCGTCCGATCGTAAATTCCTCCATATTGAATTATCTCCTTGTATCTATAGTTACTATAGATCGTATGTTGATGTCATTGCAGAGGCAAAGGCGAGGGCTGTGGTTGATCGGTTCCGCTGTTCTCGCCTGCGACAGCAAAGGTCTAGACGCAACGGCAATGCGGTTTTGCTAGGGAGATTATTGTCTATGAACGAGGGGGCTTCCATTAACACCCAAGATGCCACGCGCTATCGCGTTACGGGCATGGATTGTCCGTCGTGCGCTGCCAAAATTGAAAAAGCAGTGCGATCTGCTGGCATAGACGAAGTCCGCGTTTCGATCGCGTCGCAAATTATGACCCTGCGCGCTGACGACCCGGTTTCCCAGTTGCCCAATGTTGAACGGGCCATCACAGGTATCGGTTACCAACTCGACAAAATCGACGGCGGTGTCGGACATCCACCAGCGGAAAAAAGTGACCGCCAAAGTCACATTACGCCGGGGTACCGACGTGCCTTGTGGATCGTAATCCTGCTCAATGTTGGTTACGGCGTCATTGAAATCATCGGCGGTTTCATTGCTGGCTCGCAGGCATTGAAAGCGGACGCGTTGGACTTTCTTGGAGACGGATTGATCACGTTCCTTGGTGTGTTGGCGATTGGATGGAGTTTAGCTTGGCGCGCCCGTTCAGCGTTGATCCAAGGCGTATTTCTGGGTGCGCTTGGTATTGGAGTTCTGATCAACACCATCTATCGCGTGGTTATTCTAAATCAGCCCAACGCCGAACTGATGGGCGTGCTTGGCTTGATTGCACTGGTCGTCAATGTATTGGCGGCGGTTGCCTTGCTACCGCACCGAACAGGTGATGCGAACGTAAGAGCCGTGTGGCTGTTCTCGCGCAATGACGCGATCGGCAATGTAGCGATTGTTATTGCGGCCATTCTTGTAGCGTGGACGGGGACGGCTTGGCCGGACCTTGTGGTCGCCGCAGTCATCGCCGGACTCTTCCTGCAATCGTCTTGGGTGATTGTTACCGACGCCCGCACTGATCTCCGCGAGGTAACATGACCGCTCGTATCACTGGTTTGCTTCTCGATAGCTGGCGACCAATTCGAGTACGAGATGCGCCGCTCAAGAAGGGAGAGCATACGACATAGTGAAAGCTTTGATTGAGGTGTGTCGTTACTCATGAGGAAGTTTAATGACTGAACAAGAACCAAAACAAACAGGCTTCGACAACAGTTGGGCGGCGTGGAAAGACCGCCTAGGCATTGGCGCGGTGCTGCTCGCTCTAGTCATGCTTTTACTGTTTATGTTCACGGATGCTTCCATCAACTACCAGTGCAGTGTCACAGATTTCGTGATGATGAAGTGCAATCGTTTTGATCGCAAATTCGTTCCTTGGGATGAGCTTGAGAAGCAGCGCGGCAAGTCGTCATTGCTCCGCATCGACCGTGCCGGCGGTAGAAGCGTGGCGTTCCGTTTCAAAGCATATGGTAGAGCTTGAGGGGCACTGAGGACTATTGTCACCCAGTGAATCTCGACCAGACCGGCTAATAGATTTGTTTCAATGCCGCGCAGTTCATCAGTGCCAAACACTGTGTCAATTAAGATGATCTGGAAATCGGTCTACGAAAGCCTAGATGTCCGAGAAAGTACGCCGTGCGAATCAAGAACTAGTTGACTGGAAGACTGGGTGGTTGGAGCAGGCTCTTGCAGGCGGCACAGATAAGAATGAACTCGACTTCGATGACATGTCGAACGTCCAAGAATATTTGGTCTATTCGGTCCATACACGGCGCACATATTCTGGCAAATTCAAGAAGGATCTATCTAGCTTTGCACGCGCAATGGCGCTCCTTTAACCAAACTAATCGTCGGCCAGACACCACTTTCCGGTCAATGCTCATGAGCACACTTTCCGTGGTCAGCTAGCGCTTGTAGAACATAGCACTGCCTGATCTTCCCTCCGTCGCAACTCGATGCAATACGCTCTAGCTCAGCTTCCAATCGCTGAAGCTTCGCAATCTTCTCTCTTATAGTTTCTAAGTGCTCTGCTGCGATTCGATCTGCGTGGCTGCATGCCTTATCCGGGTGTCCACTTAGCTCAAGCAATTCCTTTACGGCTTCGATCGATAGTCCCAGATCACGAGCGTGCTTAATGAAACTTAGGCGATCAAGTGCTGCGGGCGGATAGCGGCGTTGGTTGCCGTCCGATCTCGCAGGCGCGGGGATTAGGCCCAATTGTTCGTAGTAGCGAATAGTCGGAACCTTGACGCCAGTTTGTTTCGACAGCAGTCCAATAGAAAGCATCGAATTTGCCTCTTGAACCTATAGTAACTAGAGCAATTATGTTTGGATGAACGTCAATTGCAAGAGGCTTGGCTAGATGGGCGGTCATCACCATCATCACATCGATCCTGACGCAGGAGACGCCCGTGTGCTCTGGGCTATCCTAGTCAATTTCATCTTGACTATCGCACAATTTGTTGGCGGTGTCCTCTCAGGCAGCTTAGCGCTGATCGCGGATGCACTGCACAACTTCTCTGACGCGGTTGCGCTCGTTATAGCCTTTGGTGCCCGTAGGATTGCACGTCGACCGAGCGATGAGACGATGACGTTCGGTTACGGGCGCGCCGAAATCGTTGCTGCGCTTGTCAACTATACTACGCTCATTGTTATTGGCCTGTATCTCTTATACGAAGCCGCGGCACGTTTCATCGATCCGCAAGGAGTTGACGGATGGCTCGTTGTAATCATTGCCGGCATCGCGCTCCTAGTAGATCTCATTACCGCTGCGCTCACGTATTCTCTGTCCAAAGAAAGCGTGAATATCAGAGCGGCATTCCTACACAATGTTGCCGACGCGCTCGGTTCAGTTGCGGTGATTATCGCCGGAACCCTGATCATCCTCTATGACTGGCGGCTGGTTGACCCCATTGTTACCGTAATGATTGCTGGATACATCCTTTGGCAGTCGGCGATAGAGATTGGCCCCGTCATTCGGATACTCATGCTGGGAAGTCCACCGAGTGTTCCTACAGACGAAGTATTGGCACGAATGAGATCAATCCGAGGTGTCGCCGACGTTCATCATGTTCACTTCTGGCAGTTGAGTGAACATACAAACGCCGTTGATGCTCACGTCGTTGTTGAAACGGGTTCATGGGGACAAGCTGACGCCATCAAGGCCAAAATCAAGCGCTCACTGCTGGAGCGCTTCGACATTTCTCATTCCACGTTGGAGCTCGAGTGCTTCGCCCACGCGTGCGACGAGGCAAGCCCGATAGGCCATGATGTGACGAGTGCAGAGGTTGCAGCTAGAGACCCAAACCGAACAGTGTCGGCTTGATGGCCGGCGCAGGACTGCCAAAGTCGGCAACACTACTCGGAGCTATGTGTTTGCAAGCACACAACGAACATCAAAACTATCACAGGGAACTCGACATTAAGGTTTTGTTTACTTAGCTTCGTGAGGTTGGCGATTAGAAAAGCAGTCACCGAATGCGCATGCTAGCTGACTTGAGAACATCTGGGAAAATTCTAACGTGGATCGTGGTGGCGGTCTGCGCATTCATGGTGTTTGAAGCAAACGGTGCTTCTGCGGTCCCGCAAGAGACTGTTTTCGTAGTTGATCAATCGACTAAACATAACGTCAATTCGCACAGATGCGACGGCCATCCGATCAATCCGCACTCGCCGCATCATCGATGTGAGCACAATGCTCGGCTTAGCAGTGTTGTCAAAGTGCGTTTCCCAACCGGTTCGGAGTCAGATGATACTCCGAACATAGACAATACACGGCCCATTGTTAGTTTTCAGCTCGCTGGCGGCGCTCAGCTTGTCGGCTTGTGGACTGATTGCATGCGCGGGAGTGTGGCGTCGCGAGCGCCGTTCTGGACAACGTTTGCGCAGACTTGCAGTTTGCTCAACTAGCGCTTCTTATTCACTCCCTACAGTTTGCCATCTAAGTACAGCGATCCACGCAACCATAGGTGTTCGCGATCACTCGCTGGTATTTTTCATGAATTCTCCGGAGCACATCAAATGAACCTTTTAAGTCCACGTTGGCTGCACCGAGCAGCTCTGAGTGCCTGTATCTTGTTAGCTGGTATAGCGACAGCACAAGCACAATCACTCTTCGGCGGAGGAAAGAACTCGGTCGATGACCGACACATTGTAGCCTTTCCCAAGAAGCACTCACCAGGTCAGATCATTGTAAGCTTTGGTGATCGTCGCCTCTATCACGTTGTCGCCAAGGGACGCGCCGTCAGCTATCCGATCGCGGTTCCGCGTGCTCAAAGCCGGTGGCAAGGCGTAGAGCGGGTGTCCACAAAGCGCGTGAATCCTTCGTGGACACCGACCGCGTCAATGCGCAGGGAAAATCCGAAGTTGCCGAACTTTGTACCGGGTGGCCATCCACGCAACCCGTTGGGCGTGCGCGCCATCTATCTCGGCAGCACCCTATATCGCATCCACGGTACGGACGCACCTTGGACGATTGGCAAAAACGTATCAAAGGGGTGCATTCGAATGCACAATCAGCATGTCGTTGAGCTTTACAAGAAAGTCCGGGTTGGCATGAAGGTTACGGCGACCTGGAATAAGTACCAGACAAACTATGTAGCCTCCGCCGGCTCTTCCTCTTCATCGTCGAATTGGGCAGAGAAGTTCTTGTCCTCAAACTAAAGAGAAGGCGCGTTTCGAATGGACTGTGCGGGTAAGAGTTGTCCGCACAGCAGTTTGAACTTAGTTGCGAATTCCGGCGCTGATCGTTGGAGAGCTAAGGTCATGCGGTTCGAGCGCTACCCAACGCTTAGGATCCATATAAGACTGTCGCATGACAAATTTATAAGGCTTCTGATGCCAGAGCCGGACGGTGTTGTTTTTATTGTCGAGAATGTAATCACCGGTTGAAGTCCGTGCAGTTAGCACAGCATGACCGTCACCGTTCTCGTCAATAACAACTGTTATCAGGAGCGATGCGGGAGACCATCCACGCTCAATGAGCATACGGCGCTTTAGGAGGACATACTCCTCGCAGTCACCTTTGCCATTGGTCGGAATAGTCCAAAATTCTTCAATGCCATATTGGTCTCGATCGGTTACTGGCTCAATCGCTTGGTTCACTCGTCTATTCACGCGATCGAGTTCAGCTAGGGTTTCAGGAGAGCCTACGGCTCGGACATACGATGTGTTAAGCGCAGCGCAATCACTTGAATGCGATGCACAAAATCGAACAAACCCATAGGGAGCGGCCGCATGCCCACTTGTCACCATGAACGGAGACTCGGGTCCATCGTGAGCAGAAGACTGTGGAGTAGTGAGCAGCATAGAAATCGCAATTGCTGCAATGATCGACACCGGACGCATTTGTTACTCCTGAAGAACTACGCCACGCTATTCTCCGCGATGTCGATTAAGAAAGAACTACCTGGTGTCGAAAATCGGGACGGGACCAACAAAGGTGCCAAGATTGAAGCTGCAAGAGCTAGGCAGTCAGGGATGACATCGGCGCTTTGGCTTGTTGCGATAGGATTAGTTTATACTTTCCCTTTCACGCCTGTCCATGCGCAGATTAAATCCAATGACACGGCAACTCTTCGTAGTGAAATTGCGAGCATCATTGAGAGTGGCCCACCAGCTGTGCTCGCGAGCATTCGTTCAAAAAGCACACAACACCAATTTGCCGCTGGAATCGCGGATCTATCCAGAGGCCGCAAGGCTAAGACAACTAACGTATGGCGTATTGCCAGCGTGACGAAGCTGGTGACCGCCGCGATCGTTCTGCGCTTGTCGCAAGAAGGCAAGCTTGAGCTGAATGATCCACTGTCGAAGTATATGCCAGGCATCGTTGAGCTGGCAGACAGCATAACTGTTCGACAGCTTATGAACCACACAAGTGGCATACCGGACTATCTCGTGGCTCCGAAGCTTCCGTTCAATGTATCCGCCAATGAGCTTCAGGCAAATTTGCTTCGCGAAAGATCGATTGACCAACTACTGAATGATGCGCGTGAACAACCACGGCAATTCAAACCAGGAATGCAGCACGCGTACTCAAATACCAACTATCTTCTCCTAGGCATGATCATCGAAAGCGTAACCGGAAAGACCTTCCAAGCCGTTGTTCAAGAGAAGATAGTGGCAGGCCTACAGCTAAAGCGAACTGGATTTGCTGATCCTGCTGGTAAAGTTCCATACAGGCGACTGAACGGATATGTGCCTGGGGACACGAAGGCTGGACCATTCAAGAACCGAAGAGCGCTGATCGACGTCACCAAGCACGACTATTTTCTCGGTTCGGATGGCGGTCTGTATTCGACGCTAGATGAGACCGCGCAGATGCTAAGGTACATTCTGCAGGGACCGTTTCTCAGCTACTCGACCCGGCAGCAAATGCTTGATCGAATGGTGTCGGATCATGATGGCTTCTATCGCTACGGTCTCGGAGTGATGACATTCGTATTGCCGTGCGGCTTAAGTGTCTACGGCCACGAAGGACGCGATCTAGGTATCTACACAGTAGCGCTATTTGATCCCGCCCATGATCGGTTGTTTGTGCTCGCGGCAAATATGAGCTTCGAGCATCAATGGGGCATACAGGAACGCATTGATGGTCTTCGAAATAATGTCTTCTGTCGTCCGCACGCCAAGTGTCGCAAAAATCATCGCCGGTAACTCAAGACTTGCATCCCAATTACCATTTGAAGCGTGAAACGAAGGACTACTAACATGAAATCAATAAATGGTGGAGCAACCTTTTGTCCGCTAGTTTTCAACCTCATATCGGACAGATGTTTCAGTATCATCGCTTGCCAATAGTTCTGTTGCTCATCGCGCTTGGGATTGGTGCTGTCGCTTGGATATGGTGGCCAACTCACCAGTTGCAAATCGTTTTGGCGGCTGACGATAGATCAATCGTTGAAAAAGGCCGCGCGATTTACGCGGAACATTGCGCATCCTGTCATGGCGTGGATCTCGAAGGACAACCCAACTGGCGACAGCGTGATACTGACGGCTATCTTCCGGCGCCACGGCACGATGCTTCTGGCCACACCTGGCACCACTCGGACAAGCAGTTGTTCGACCTGACTAAGTATGGCCTCGGCGCCATGTTGGGCGATAAGCACTTCAAAACACGCATGCCGGCCTACGAGGGCGTTCTCGGCGATAGCGAAATCATTGCTGTTCTCTCCTACATCAAGTCGCGCTGGCCGAAAGCAACGCAGGCCCGGCACGACAAGATTAACGCGGCCAGACGGTCGGACTGATCATAATACCAACGACAGTATGCTTGACCTTCCAGCAACTGGAGACCCCACTTTGTCTCGTACGTCCGATGCAAAGGAGTACGCGCCGTGGTTGTCAATGAACAATCGATGGAGCATTCGACGACACGGGCCGGCACCGCGATTGTCGTGCGTGACCCAGTATGCGGGATGATCGTCGATCCCGAGAAGAGCGAGCACGCTGTCGAACACGACGGGCACATTTACGTGTTCTGTTCCGCAAGCTGTCGAGAAAAATTCACATCCGATCCCACCGTCTACACTACGGCAACCGATCCGGTTTGCGGCATGTTGGTCCATCGCGCTTCTGCCGAGCACATGGCGAAGCACAATGGTGAGCGATTCTATTTTTGCTCCTCAAGATGTCTCGGGAAGTTCGATGCGGCGCCTGAAACGTACCTGGGTGACCAAACCGCCCGTGAGCCAATGCCGGAAGGCACGCTCTATACTTGTCCGATGCATCCCGAGATCCTTCAGGAAGGCCCTGGTGATTGTCCGAAGTGTGGCATGGCGCTTGAGCCCATGGGTGTGCCGGCAAATGATACAGGCCCCAATCCAGAACTCGTCGACTTCTTATTGCGCTTTAAGATCGGCGTCGCCCTGAGCTTGCCGTTACTCGTACTTGCCATGGCGCCAATGGTCGGGCTGCCGCTGCGCGATTGGCTGGGCGATAGCGCCAGTTGGCTGGAGCTTCTACTTGCAACACCCGTCGTGCTCTGGTGTGCAGCACCATTCTTCAAGCGAGGCTGTGCGTCCATAGTCAATCGCAGTCCCAACATGTGGACGTTGATCGCATTGGGGGTCGGCGCGGCCTACGGCTTCAGCGTCGTTGCGACGGTCGCTCCGGGTATATTTCCTGACACCTTTCGCGATGCGGGCGGACACGTTGGTGTCTACTTCGAAGCCGCTGCCGTCATCATCGTACTTGTGCTGCTTGGACAGATCCTAGAGCTGCGTGCGCGCGAACGCACTGGTGGTTCTATCAAGGCTCTTCTTGATCTAGCCCCTGACACAGCCCGGCTCGTCCATTCTGATGGTCGCGAGGAAGATGTGCCGATCGAGCAGGTCATCGTCGGCAATGCATTGCGGGTCCGGCCTGGCGAGAAAATTCCCGTCGACGGAACGATTGTCGAGGGCCGGTCGGCGGTCGATGAATCAATGCTAACCGGCGAACCAGTTCCAGTCGAGAAAACGGCGGGCGACGACGTCACAGGCGCAACATTGAATGGCACCGGCTCGCTAATCATCAAGGCCGCGCGTATTGGTGGTGACACGACGCTCTCTCAGATTGTTGAGATGGTCGCCAATGCGCAACGCTCGCGCGCTCCCATCCAAAAGCTTGTCGATGTGGTCGCGGGCTGGTTCGTACCCGCTGTGGTGGCTGTGGCGATCATCGCATTCACTGCCTGGTCCCTGTCTGGCCCACCGCCTGCCATGGCATATGCGCTCGTGGCTGCTGTCTCGGTCTTAATCATTGCGTGTCCGTGCGCACTCGGCCTCGCGACGCCCATGTCGATCATGGTTGCAACGGGGCGCGGTGCGCAAGCCGGCGTTCTCATCAAGAACGCCGAAGCTCTGGAACGCTTTGCTGCGGTCGATACGTTGATTGTCGATAAGACGGGCACGTTGACGGAAGGAAAACCCAGACTTACTGCCGTGGTTGCCGCAAGCGGTCACGATCAAGACGAAGTCCTGCGCCTGACAGCCAGTCTCGAAAAGGGATCGGAACATTCTCTTGCAGATGCGATTGTTCAGGGCGCTGAGGCGGCTGGGATTACGCTCTCGAGAGCACACGACTTCGAGGCCATTACAGGGCAGGGGGTCAAAGGCGTAATCGATGGGCGCAACGTTGCGCTTGGGAATACGAAACTCGTCGATCGGTTGGGGCTCGAGAGCGATCGATTTGTAGAAGCTGCAAACAGTCGCCGGGACGACGGCGAGACCGTGATGTTCGTTGTCATCGATAGCGAAATTGCGGGTCTCATTGCCGTTGCCGATCCTGTAAAGGATACGACCGCCGATGCTATCAGGACGTTACATGACGAAGGCATGCGCATTGTGATGGCGACTGGCGACAATGAGCGAACTGCCCGAGCCGTCGCCGCGCGCTTGGGCATTGATGAAATCCGTGCTGATGTCTCACCGGAGGACAAGGCACGTATTGTCGAGGAGTTACAGTGGGCCGGAAGCCAAGTCGCCATGGCCGGCGACGGCGTCAACGATGCGCCGGCGTTGGCGCAAGCCGATGTCGGGATTGCGATGGGCACAGGCGCTGACGTCGCGATCGAAAGTGCGGGCTTCACGCTCGTTAAGGGCGATCTTCGCGGCATTGTACGAGCGCGGCGTCTGGCTGACGCGACGATGCGGAACATCAAACAGAATTTGTTTTTTGCATTTGTCTATAACGCCGCCGGCGTGCCGATCGCGGCCGGCATCCTCTATCCAATGTTTGGGCTTCTGCTATCGCCGATGATCGCTGCCGCAGCGATGAGCCTGTCATCAGTATCTGTGATCGGCAATGCGCTTCGACTGCGATCGCAGAACCTATGACTTCGCATTTGAGACGACAGGAGCAAGCAATGGCAAATCATGCGGCCGGTGGAGCTCATCGACTTGCAACGTGCTCTTGACCTTCTAGTTGGTGGAACACCCAGATAGATGTTGTGAGTGATTGAAAAGAGTTACGTTTGACCGAAAAGGAAGCGCCGCTATGCACGGCTATGACATGATGTCGGGTTGGGGCGGCATGTGGTTCGGACCGATCCACATGTTTCTCATCGCACTCGTATTGATGGTTCTAGTCATCTGGCTTGTCAGAGCAATGACCGGCGGTCATGCGAATTCGTCAAGGCGAACTGACGGTGCACGGCAAATCCTTGATGAGCGCTTTGCTAAAGGTGAAATCGACGATGAAGAGTATCAGCGTCGCCGGTCTGCGCTTGACGGCTAAGGAGCAATGATATGAGGTTTTCTAGGCGAAACCTACTAGCATATGGTGCGGTTGCTGGTCTGGTGAGCGTCGGCGGAACACGTTGGTTGGCAGGCAAATCCAGTGCGTTTGATGCGACGGGACAACGACGTCCTTTACGAATTCCACCGCTTCTTGAGGGTACCCTTCGCGACGGCGTCAAGCATTTCGACCTGGATATACAGTCAGGCACCTCTCGGTTCTTGCCCGGCCTTGAGACGCCAACCATTGGTGTCAACGGTGCTTTTCTCGGCCCGACGCTGAGATTGCATGATGGTGACCTCGTTGCCATGAACGTCTCGAACTTGCTGACGTATGACACGACCTTGCATTGGCATGGTATGCATGTTCCGGCCAAGGCGGACGGCGGACCGCATCAAGTCATCAAGACCGGTAAAAAGTGGTCGCCGGCATTTGAGGTCAGGCAGAAGGCTGCATTGTTCTGGTACCATTCCCACCTCATGGGCCAAACCGGCGCCCAAGTAAATCTCGGTCTTGCGGGTCTAATCCTTGTTGATGACCAGGAGAGCAGCGGACTGGGATTGCCATCGCAATACGGGGTCGACGACATTCCCCTCGTCATTCAAGACCGCCGTTTCAAAGCAGATGGTTCGTTTGCCTATGTGTCGTCGATGCATGACGAGATGGCGGGCTTCAAAGGTGATACGCTGCTGGTGAACGGCACGGTGCGCCCCTTCCTCACTGTGCAACGCAGCCGGACGAGACTGCGGCTACTAAACGGCTCGAATTCCAGGATTTATAACTTCGGTTTCGACGATGGTCGAAGTTTCACCCAGATCGGGTCTGATGGAAGCCTGCTCGAACGTGCTGTCAAGCGAAAGCGGCTGCGCCTCGCTCCCGGAGAACGTACCGAGATCATTGTCGACGTCGCGTCCAACCAAACGATCAAACTCATGAGTTATCCGGATGTTTCCGGTGGTCGCAGCATGATGCGTGGTATGGTCGGCAACAACGAAACCTTCGAGGTATTGGAATTACGTGCAGGGCGAGTGGGGGAGATGGGGAGCGGTCTCCCGGAACGCCTTGTATCCCTGCCCAACTGGCAGCCCAATATGGCTCAACGCAACCGCGAATTCCAGCTCAACATGGCTATGATGGGCGGCATGATGGGCATGATGCGTGGCCACGGCATGATGGGTCGCGGATCGCATAGTGGTGGCATGGCCGACACGATGGGGATCAACGGAAAATCTATGGATTTGAGGCGGATCGATGAGAAGGTTTCGTCTGGCGCTATCGAGATTTGGACGATTGTCAACGATACGCCGCTGGCTCACCCGTTTCATATCCACGATATTCAATTCCTGGTGCTTGATCGCAATGGAAGGACACCCGGCGGTCACGAGCGTGGTCTGAAGGATACGGTGCTTGTCGACTCTGGTGAGACCGTCCGCGTTATCTCGAAGTTCGGCGACTACACCGACCCCGATCGGCCTTATATGTACCACTGCCATATTCTCGAACACGAGGATGCCGGGATGATGGGGCAGTTCGCGGTGGTGTAACCGTGAGGCAATCCGATTTGCCAAGCTTGAGATCAACCGCTGCGAGGTTGCGTGAGCGCTCACTTTGGCGCGTGGTCGCGATGTATCTCATGGTGTCATTGCCGTTGCATCTCATTTGGGAATTCGCCCACATGCCGTTGTAAGGCGCATGGAAGATAGGAACGGCAGGCGAGATCATCTACAATGGGCTGCACTGTGCCGTTGGGGACATGATGATTGCAGTGTTTAGCCTCCTGGCGGCAATTGTGGTGGCTGGATGGTACCACTGGCCCGGAACTGTCTGGCGCGGGGGGAGTGGTACCGCGATCTTGATTGGCGTCGGCTATACCGCTTTCATTGAGTGGCACAACGTTTATGTCCTACAGTCTTGGAGCTATGCCACTGCGATGCCTATCGTTTCCGGGACGGGTATCGGTGTGAGCCCTTTGGCAAAATGGCTGGTCGTGCCAACGGCCGCGTTGTGGCTGACTTGGCGGATAGTTCGTCAATAGTCCGTTTCGAGACCGACGATCCTGTCGGGTGAAAGGGCTTGACCCTCCAGCAACTGGAAAGATTAAGTTTCTCAAACGACGGCAACCCTAGGAGAGTTCGATGGAAACTATGAGTATTGGCGCCGTCGCTATTCAGAGCGGGCTGCCGGCCAAAACGATCCGCTACTATGAGGATATAGGGCTGCTGACGCCACCGCGTCGTGAAAATGGATATCGCACCTATCGGGAGCAGGAATTGCACAAGTTGAAGTTCCTTCATCGTGCCCGCAGCCTCGGCTTTACGATCGAGCAGTGTCGCAAGCTTCTGTCGCTTTACGAAAACGAGAGTCGCGCCAGTTCTGACGTGAAAGCCCTTGCAAGGCTGCATCTTAAGGAAATCGATGACAAAGTTGCCGAGCTGAATGCAATGAAGGCGACGCTTGAGACGTTGGTGCGTGCCTGCCGAGGCGACCATAGGCCAGACTGCCCAATCATTGAAGATCTGGCGTCCGCGCCTGGCAAGCGTTGATATCATCATTTTAACTCGAATGAGAGCCGACCGATGAAGTTAATTGCAGCAATTTTTCTTACGCTCGTTGTCACGTACAGCGTGGCGCACTCCGAACCTCTTCGAGTGGATGTCAAGAAGACGGCCACGTGTGGATGCTGCCAGGCATGGGTCAATCATCTCAATCAGTCAGGATTCAATGTCAAGACCGAGAACATGGCACTTGGTGCGTTGGCTCGGTTCAAGCGAAAGCATGGCGTTGGCACAGAGCATCAGTCGTGCCACACAGGTCGTGTTGCGGGTTATACGATTGAGGGCCACGTCCCGGCCAGTGACATTGCACGCCTCCTCAAGCAGCGTCCCGATGCCATTGGTCTGAGCGTTCCAGGCATGCCAATTGGATCGCCTGGAATGGAGGTCGGAACAGAACGTGATGCCTACAACGTGCTGCTCCTTAAGAAAGACGGCAGCGCTGAAGTATTTGCCAGCTACAAAGCGAAACCTTAGACGTGAATACACTTTGATCCACCGAGCTGGCTCACAATTGAGTAAGATGTCCGTGAGCCGAGATGTTGAAACGTCACGATCGACGCCAAGAGAATTCTCTTTCATGATCCTGCCACGAGAGCGATGGCCCGTTTGTCCAATCTTCAAAGATTTGGCATCAAAGAGAAAGCAGGCGAAGAAATGATCAGTATTGATTTGTCCAACCATTTGACTCGCCGAACATTCGTCGCGGCTGCCGCCAGTTTTGGTGGTTTGGTGCTGATGGGACATCGCTCAACTGCATCTTCCGAAACTCTTGCCTTGCACAAGCTAGCGGCCGAGCCCGGCAAAGCCGCACTCCGCGGCAAGGAGGCACAGCCGGTCGATATCTGGGGTTATAACGGTACCGCGCCGGGTCCTGTTCTTCGGATCAGGCAGGGAGATGAACTTCGGGTTCGACTTCGAAATGGTCTGCACCAACCGACCACGCTTCATTGGCATGGCATCCGCATAGCAAATGCCATGGATGGAGTTCCCGGCCTTACACAAAAAGCCGTCGAGCCAGGAGAAAGTTTCGACTACCGGTTCGCCTGCCCCGATGCAGGAACGTTCTGGTATCACCCACACAAGCTTGCAGCGGAGCAGGTGGCCCGTGGTCTCCATGGCATTTTGATCGTTGAAGAGAAGAATCCACCGCAAGTTGATCAAGATCGTCTCATCGTTCTCGATGACTGGCGTCTCGATAAAGAAGGGCAAATACACTCGGCAAGTTTCGCTTCCATCGGCGAACGCGCTCATGGTGGCCGCTTTGGCAACACGTTTACATGCAATGGCTCGACCCATCACGAAATCCTGGTCAGAGCCGGTCAACGCATCCGCTTTCGCTTCTGCAATGTCGCAAACGCCAGTTCGTTCGCAGCGCAAATCGCAGACCACGACGCTCACATCATCGCGATCGATGGACAGCCGGTTAGTCCGTTCAAGGCGGACAAGGGCGTGATCCTTTTATCACCTGGTCAGCGCGTCGACGCGATAGTCGACATGACCGGCAAACCCGGTTCGATGAGTACAGTTCGCTTGCTTGGTTTTGAACAGGAAGTTTCTGTCGGAAGCCTGGTGTATGCAGCGAGCCAGATCGCGCGAAGCGCGGTGCTGGATACAGACATCCAACTGCCCCCCAATCCACTTCCGACCAATTTAGATTTGCCGAACGCTGTTAACGCGACGTTGATGATGGAGGGCGGTGCCATGGGCGGAATGCGTGGCGCCAAGGTCGATGGGCAGTTTTATGACATGCGCCGCCTGGTGCAACAATTCGGCTACGTTTGGTCATTCAACGGAACAGCAGGAATGCCGGATGAGCCCCTGGCTCGCATCAAGCAAGGCCAGACTGTGCGGCTGCGCATGATCAACAATACCGGCTGGCCACATGCCATGCATATTCACGGACATCATTTCAAACAAATCAAAGGCACTGCCGGCGATGGCTACGGCTCCCTTTGGCGCGATACGATCGTGCTGAGACGAGGGCAGGAGATCACCACTGCTTTCGTTGCCGACAATCCCGGAAAATGGATGCTGCACTGCCATATGTTGGAACATCAGGAAGGTGGGATGGCGACGTGGTTTGAAGTTGTCAGGTGAATCAAAGAACCACTAATTGCCGATTTGAACGGACGAATGAGTACGTGATTCCCTTGTGCTAAGCACATCTCCATTCGTCAATGTTCGCAAGGTGGACTTTTCACCATTGGAATTGCGCTGACATTCGGTGGACTGGTGCTCCAAGCGCAACTCGTTCAGCGACTTGGCGCCCCGGTCTTTTTGATTAAACATTTTTGCTTTCAGCACCCCTCTCAAAGCTTGCCCTGATGTATGCTTTACCCACACAACCCGGTCATCTCTGAAATATCATCCAAGAGTGAGTTGTCTTGGTGCCGGCTCGATGTCTTGTGGCGCGGTTATCAAGATAATCTGAGTGATGTTACAAAGCGCTGTTTCGCCCAGTCTGTTAAACTCCATTGCCGTGATGGTGGCGTCAGGAAGGGTCACTTCGCCAATGAGGCAGTCCAATTTGATATGTGATCAATTGGGACAGATGAGCTTGTGTAGGAGGGAGCCGTGCAAGTGCTCTCCTCTGTCTCGAGGCGTGACCTGCGGGATCACTTGACGATCTGAAGGCGCGTCACATCAGGTCGTCTTCTTCCTGGTGGAGCGCTTCTTAGGCGTTGTCTTTTTTGCCGGTGCTTTCGGTTCATCATTAGTCCTGGTCATTAATCGGCGAGGGACGTTGACCATTTCATCAAGCGGTGGTGCCTCGATAGCAGGCAGTGCTCTCAATGTGTTTCGCCTATCTGCCAATGGTCTTTCCGAATATGTTTCATCTTTGGCTTGGGTCCGCGTTGTGAACACTTCGCTGTCGATACGCCGTGCTATTTCCGGAAGGACCGCATAAACATGATCAACGAAATGGACCCACGTTGGTAATTCGACGTCATCGGGAAAGTTTTTCACGTTTACCAAATACGTTCCTGTGAAATGGCGCGACTTACTCCATCTTTGATGTTTATAAGTTTCGCATGAAATCCATCCCGTTTCATTATCGCGGGTATTTATTTGGCGTCTCCCGGTGCCACTAAATGGATTAACAGGACCGGACTCCCGCTCCATCATATATTTCGGCCCTTTAGATGCATCGTTTCGCATTATAAAGCACAAGCATGGATTCATGTGTGGGTACATGGCCATACCGGTGAAGGTCTCTACGCCCACCCCGTCTCCTTCGAATTCCTGTCTGACCAAGAACGCGGTGTCCAAAGGGGGCTCCGCATCCTCGTCGGGCTTAGTGTTCAGCGGATAAAGATAGGCGGGCCGTATAGAGAAGCTTCCGATGGCGAGCTTGCGGGCGTGCCTTGATGACGCTTGAAACAGTATGTAGTCACCGGGATGATTGCGTATTGTCTTATCAAGGTTGGCGCCGCGTAAGTGGCGAATGGTGGGGAGCCATTCGTCGAGATCTACGATCGGCTCCGGCCATCCTTTGTTGAGATCATAGCGCCTTGATATTTCGACGTTAAAGTCTTCTCCCCTGAGCCCGTCCAACAGGTTCGCGTATCTCTTAATCGTCTTCGCTTGTGGTCGATTGGCTCCGGCGACGTAACCTTTAAGCCAGGCCTCCACAGTTGTTTTCGCGACCTTTTTGTCGTGTTTCTTAAGGAAGGCTTCGTAGCCGTCGAAGTCATTAAACATGCCGAAACGGATGCCTTGCTCATACAGATCGCGCAATCTGTAGACTTGATTCATAATGTTCATAGTAGGAATTCAGTACCATTATTGCTTTAATATCAGTGCTCTAGACGCCTCCTGCCGCGTTGCACGACAGTTCAATGACGGCTTTCTTGTGTCGCATGTGACGGGTGTGCGCACAACTGAAAACTACTCAACACACCAGGAATTCCTGTTCCAGGACATAAAAGTCTCGGCGCAAAGACAATTCCTGATGAGAGTTGACATGTCCTGGGAGTGAGAGTAGAAAAAATAATGTTCAGCGGGAAACGTTTTAGATTGCTGATCGTAGTGGGGTACTAGACCGCCGATCACGAGGCGTCCAAGGGCACGGATGCCGTTTGTAGTGTGCGGAGGCAAATAGGACGAACCATGGATATGCGCAAGTGCTGGGCCGCCCAGCCGTTGTCGCAGCTGGAAGTTTTACATTCTGCGCTGCACACTTTTTGCGAAACTACATACAGCATCCAACGCCACAATTGCGCTTTGCCGAACATAAGGGTCAACATTGTTGACCTTTTTTTATTTTCTCGTTTATATAGGGCGTTTTGAATATGCCGACTAGAGAAGAATTAATTACGTTAGTGCACAATATGCACGACCCCATTTGCATAGCCAAAACATGGGCGGCAGCTACAGCCGCAACCGGCGGAAAGACCGTTGCTGTTGATTTACGCAAGCCTATACCGGAGTTGGGTCCAGAAGACTACTATGTCAAAGGCACTTGTATAATCGACCACCTTAATCGCGTGTTCAGAGACAAATATAAGGTCCTCGACGGTTATTCGATGCATCGTGGTATTCTCAAGCAAATAGATCGCAAGGCATATAATAAACTATGGAATGAAGAAATCAAAAGAGGCGAACGCATTCCATATGGTGTTTTGAAATTGCCAGGTAGAACAGAGGCGAATGCGAACTACGATCGTCGCTTGAATGAATTGGGTTTGGCTGCGTTACCTGAAGACAAAGAGCGCAGACGCACCAGGGCGCCGTCGAAGGGGCGTCACGCTACGCCGGCCACCGCATAATCAGCCTGCGTTTTTAAAATATGATATTTACCTGGGCAAGGTGTTGACAGACTTTGCGTGAGAATCTACGACTCGAATGGTCGGAATTCGTCGACCATGGGATACGATCCTAAATCGCGGTGTCTCTGTGCTACCCGGATCTTCCGGAGAGACACTCCAGGCGGTGGAACAACTTCCAAGGTCGACGTATGGGACTGCACGTCGGATCGTAGCACGTTCGGAGTGGAGTAGGGGGTGTGGTATAGCAAAGTAGAGTCTGGCAGGACCGAAAAAAAGCTATCCCCCCCCGATCATGAGACCAGGTCAGGTCATCAATTCAGGTGCTACCGGATACGGACCGAATTCCGTAGGAGGAGCACCGTCACTTTTCTAGCAAATCAGATTAGCGCTGTCCATGACACAAAACTGTCATGGGGAAGGCTTTTTGGCGATATTGTTTATCGATAGCGACCGAAGCATTTCTCACAGCGACATAAAACACCGTTCATTCGGAAAGCAAAAACGCTTGAGGCCATTTTCTCAGCGCGCGCTTTCGCACGTCTAAACGGATTTTCAGAAACAGAAAGAAGAGGGATCAGAAACACCGTTTCTGTGACCACTCGGAGTGTGTCTATAGGAGTAAAACGTCTTGGAACATTTAGAGCATCTTCGTCATATTCGCTTCGGTGCGAAGACGAAGTACAAGCGTTCGCTTTATGATCGCATTGAGGAACGCCGCGCGGAAGAAGCGGCGAGAAAACAAGAGCACCTCAATGAGCACGCGATTGATCCTTACTTGATTTGGATTTCGCTGTTCGTTTGTCTGTCGGTAGCAGTTGGCGCCCATGTGGTGATCCCAGGTGAAGGTCTTGGTCACTACTCGCAGGTCGGGCTTCTGGCTGTTCTGGCCTTCTTCGTATCCTTCGTCGGAAACAAGTGGCTTTTCCATGAAGGCGCGGAACTGGTTGCTAACGGTTCGCGGATGGCGTTGATCGCATGCGTTTTTTACCTGCTTGGCATGGTGGCTTTCGTTGGGTCACTCGGCTTTGTCGGGACGGCGTATGAGTCAACAGAGTCGCTGTCACGGCGTGCTCCGTTAGTTGCCATTCAACATGCAGAACAGACTGCAACACAGACTTCGGTTGGTGCCAGCAGTCTTCTTCCGGTTGCCAACTCCATCGCATCATGGGCCGTTTCGACGGCTCAAGGTGAAGAGCGTAGTGGTATTGTTAGCGGCCGACCTGGTGCCGGTCCGATGACTGCTCAACTGCGTGCGATGGCGACAGCCATTCGGCGGACAGTATCTTCACTTGGGAGCGGTGAACGTAAGCGGTTGGCAATAGCCAACCAATTGCAAAACATCGCATCAGAGTATGAGCGTGAGTTGGGTGCCGGTGGTAGCTCAAACGCTTCTCGTGCTCGTCTGGTGAAGATTTACAGCAAGGCACAAAGGCTTCTGACGGAGCTTGAAAATGCAGTGCCTTTACAGGCTATGCACGGCCTTGTCCGCCAATTGCGGTCGATGCCGGCACCTGCTGCCAAACCTGGTCGTATGGACGTCAGAGCCGCTTTAAATGGCCATGTGTCTGACGTCAGCCCCCCTGGAACCTTCTGAGATCATTTTTTAACTGAGTGTTTCTAGGCTCATCCTCACCACTGAGGAGTGCCACATGGGACGTAGAACTGAAGCTTCTGACCGCACCGTCAAAGACATCCGGCGTCAAACTCGGAAGCGATATTCATCCGAGGAGAAGATCAGGATCGTCCTTGCAGGACTGCGCGGCGAAGACAGCATTGCCGAGCTGTGCCGTCAGGAAGGTATCGCACAGGGCATGTACTACAGCTGGTCAAAGGAGTTCTTGGAGGCTGGCAAAAAGCGGCTAGCCGGTGATACCGCACGGGCAGCGACCTCTGATGAAGTGAAGGATCTACGACGCGAAGCGCTACACCTCAAGGAGGTTGTCGCGGAGCAGGCCCTGGAACTTCGGCTGCTCAAAAAAAGCATGATCGGAAGTGGGGGCAACGACACATGAGGTATCCCGCGACGGAGAAGCTGGAGATTATTCGCCTTGTCGAGCAATCACATCTGCCAGCAAAACGCACATTGGATACGCTCGGCATCCCACGTACGACTTTCTATCGTTGGTATGACCGGTATCTCACCGGTGGACTTGATGCATTAGAAGATCGAAAGCCGATGCCTGGCCACGTCTGGAACCGCATCCCGGACGATGTCCGAGAGCAAATTGTCGACTTCGCACTCGAAGAGCCAGAACTGACGCCGCGCGAGCTGGCGGTGAAGTTCACAGATACTCGGAGCTACTTCGTATCCGAGTCTTCCGTCTATCGAATACTCAAAGCGCTCGACCTCATCACAAGTCCCGCGTTCGCCGTCGTCAAGGCTGCTGATGAGTTCCACGACAAAACAACGGCGATCAATCAGCTTTGGCAGACAGACTTCACCTACCTCAAAGTCATCGGCTGGGGATGGTTCTATCTCTCGACCGTCCTTGATGATTACTCGCGTTACATCATCGCTTGGAAGTTATGCACTACCATGAAAGCCAGTGACGTCACTGACACGCTTGAACTTGCATTGGAGGCGTCAGGTTGTGACAAAGTCAACGTCAGACATCGACCGCGACTTCTGTCGGACAATGGTTCATCGTACATCTCTGGTGATCTGGCAGAATGGCTCGACGATCAATCGATGGATCATGTTCGTGGTGCGCCATACCATCCTCAGACGCAGGGAAAAATCGAGCGATGGCATCAAACTTTGAAAAACCGCGTGCTGTTGGAGAACTACTTTCTGCCCGGGGATCTAAAGGCAAGCATCGAAGCATTCGTGACCCACTACAATCACGAGCGCTACCACGAAAGCCTCAACAACGTGACGCCCGCAGACGTCTACTTCGGTCGTAACAAGATCATCTTGCTGGAGAGAGAAAGGATCAAACGAAAGACATTCGAAACACGGCGCTTGCAACATCGCAACGCCGTAGCATAACTTTGAAAACGATGAGCCAATCACTCGCTTAGATCAAACGCTCAACTGTTCCAGATTATGTGACGACGGACAGCCTGAAGCATGCTGATACCTTCAGCTGAATTTATCAGCACATCACCTTCATGACTGGCATGATCAACCTCAAAGGTATGATCCATGACAGCATTGCCTTGGCTATCGATACCAAGAACGACAATCTCTGAAATAGTATGCTCAGCAATGCCTCGCTGGGTCGTCTCCACTGTGCGTTTGGAGCCGCCAAGGTGAGTTGCAAATTCACCAGCCATTTGCACGCGGGCAAGATGCTTATTGACAGCAACCGCCTGCACCTGTGTCTGAACACGGGCCATAGGTTCTCTCCAATGAATGTATGTAGTTAGAGGAAGTTTTTACTCACGCCGTCTGAAAGGCGGTTGTCTAAGGCTTCGTTCAAAAGAGCCTCGGTCAGTGTTAGCGGTTCCGCTAATGCTGCATCGATGGCTTCAAGATCAACACCATAGATTGCGTATAGTTCACGCCTGCGCTGCTTGTGGAGATCTCGCGCGAGAGTAGGCCAGAGTGCTAACTGCTGATCTTGATGTTTAGTCACCAGGCGATTGATCAGCTGTACTTCCTGATCTGTGGCAGCTTCAAAGACAGACTGAGCTACCTCAATCTTCTCTTCTAGACTTGGAGCGTGAGTAACAATATCTGCTCTTCCAAATCGCAGAACAGGCGAACGAGTGTGCGTAAAATCATTGCCCGTAAAGACAAGACCAATCGGAGATCCGTCATAGTTCAGATAGTTCGTTTTGTCTGACGCGAACCATTGAAAAAAGACGTCCAGAAGGGGTTGGTTGATCGTGGTCTGGACAGAAGGATCACGAGACAGCACCGCATCACTGTCATCAATAATTACAATGCACTCTGTTTCGGTGGTCTCAGATGTCGCCAACGGTGCAAAAGTGACCCAATCAGCGTTCCAATCTTGACCCACCCTGTTAGTCCGGTGGAGTGGAGGGAGGGACGCCATGCTGACTGGGGAAGACGTAATGGATATTCGTGTTTTGTGGCGTCAGGGTTTAAGCATTCATGAGATCGTTCGACGGACTGGCAAATCGCGCAATACGGTGCGCCGGTATATTCGATCAGAGACAACTGAGCCGATCTACGGGCCTCGCCCGGCAAAGCCGAGCCTGCTCGATCCATTCAAGCCGTATCTGACTGAACGGGTGAACGCGGCGCATCCAGTGAGATTGCCGGCAACGGTGTTGATGCGCGAGATCCAAGAGCGCGGCTATCACGGCCAGCTCACCATTCTCAGAGACTATCTCCGCACATTACAACCGGAGCCGGCAGATGATCCGGTTGTCCGGTTTGAGACGAAGCCTGGCGAGCAGATGCAGGTCGATTGGTGTCAAGTGCGCCGAGGCAAGAACCGTTTGACGGCATTTGTTGCCACTATGGGCCACAGCCGTGCAAGTTATGTGCAGTTCGCGACCAATGAAGAACTCGATACGCTACTCAACTGTCTGGAAGACGCTTTCATATTCTTCGGCGGCGTGCCCCGGCATGTTCTGTTCGACAACATGAAGACAGTTGTGCTGGAACGTGATGCCTATGGCATTGGCGAGCATCGTTTCCAGCCCACTTTCCGCATGTTCGCGTCCCATTTTGGTTTTCAGCCCAGGTTGTGCAAGCCGTACCGGGCCAAGACCAAAGGCAAGGTTGAGCGCTTTAATCACTATCTGCAAGCAAGCTTCTACCATCCACTGCGAACACGGTTGGCTCATGTTGGCTTGATTATTGATGCTGACACGGCCAATGCCGAAGTTCTGAATTGGCTCAATACGATTGCCAACCCACGCATTCACGGCACGACAGGCAGGGTTCCGGCGGAAGTCTTGTTGGAGGAGCAGCAATACTTGCAACGATTGCCACCACCTTGGCGCAAGACCACTGCAGCACTACCTGCCAATGTTGTTTCGCTCACCAACATGAAAGGCAGCTTCCAACCGCCGCTCAAGGTGTTTGATGATGTGGTGGCGTTGGCATCATGAGCACCCTTCAGCATGAGAAGATCGAGGCATTGTGTGGAGAACTTCGCCTCGCAGATGTTGCCCAGAGTTATCCGACTTTGGCTCAGAAGGCTGCCGACAAGGATTGGAGCCACGCCGAATTTCTTGAAGCCGTTCTCGCCGCGGAACGGGAAGCCAGACGAACAAGAACACAGGCGACGCTGACCAGGATGGCCGGCTTTCCGACGATTAAGACCCTTGCCGAGTTTGATTTTGCGTTCGCGACAGGTGTTCCGAACCGGAAAGTCAAGGAACTGGCGTCATTGGCCTTCATTGAGCGCCGAGAGAACGTCATCTTCCTCGGGCCATCTGGCGTCGGCAAGACGCATCTTGCAATTGCGCTTGGCTATGAAGCAACGCAGCGTGGCATCAAGGCTCGTTTCATCACCGCAGCCGATCTTGTTCTGCTGCTGGAGACGGCCAAGCGTCAGGATCGATACAAGCAAGTGCTGGATCGATCCATTGCCCGGCACAAACTGCTCATCATTGACGAGATTGGTTATCTGCCGATGGAGCGTGCCCAGGCCCATCTGGTCTTCCAGGTTGTCGCCAAACTCTACGAACACGCCTCGATCATCATGACATCCAACCTGAACTTCGGAAGCTGGGATCAGACCTTGGCTGGTGACAGCGCGCTGACGGCAGCCTTACTGGATCGCCTGCTCCATCACAGCCATGTCATACAGATCCAGGGCGAAAGCTTCCGGCTCAAAGAGAAGCGTAAGGCTGGGATAGTTGCCAAGACCCGCGCAAAATGACCACCGTAGCACGCTTGTCCCTCGGCTTTGTACCCAATGTGCTCGCATTGAGTTCCTCTGGATCAGCGCATCATCGTCAGGTCGAGGGCGGTCATGCGATCTGGCTCAATAGATAGAAATAAGACCTACCCGATCGCAATCAGGTAGGTCTTGAGATTGTGGGACGGGATACCCACAAATGCCCACCAAGTGAAAGAGCGGTTGGGCCAGCTGGAAAGCGCCGCACATTCATCGAGTGGATCAATGTCAGATCAACCGAGGGGGACGCAGACCCGACGCAATCTAGACTGCTGTAACTTGCTTAACAGAGCCCTAACTTAAGGTTGTGTAACTCGAAAGAACTGCTCTTATTGCGCGAATGATAATGGCCCTTGCGAGTTAATCGACTGCGCCGCTTATTGTTGTGGTAAAGTCTCGAACTTTGGGTATGCACACCCACTTCCATACGAAAGAGCCCTACCCGAGGTATTTCGGGTAGGGCTTTAGGATGGACATTGCGGAAAAATATCATCCACAAACGCGTCCACGGGGAGAGGAATGATGTCAGACTCCAGAAACTCTATGGGCTGACATTGAGCAGACTGACAGAGCAGTCTTAATGAGAGCGTTACACTAAGAACGCTTCAGCCGCAGCCAATTCAACGAAACGAACTATTTCTTTCTTTAGCAAATTGAACTCGCTTGGATGGCTAGGGGCCGGTCTGGCCATTGGCTAGGCATCGCCCAAAGGTCAGCGCATCATGGCGCATGGTTCTTACCGATGAGCAACTCAGGTTACTGCCGCCAAAGTCCTGAAGGTCCTCAACGCTGCAGTGGAACTATATTGCCGTTGAACCATATACTCAAACGTCGGCAAATAAGCTTGATTCCCTAGCAGATTAATTGCGCAGACAAGGTAGATGCAAGCAGGGAACGACAACGAGCAAGCTATGGGGCTGAGCGCCTCACTTCGGCGAGGGCGCCTGATCATGGGATCTTTGACGCGCCGCTATTCTGATAGTCAACTGCAACAAGTCGCTGAAGGTGTTTCTTTCCGACTTGCTGCCGTACTCGCAAGGAGTGACGCAGATAACGAACTTTCCATTAAGGCGGCCATCGGATCGCTCAATGAGGTGGCATCAAACTTGGACGCCAACAATGTCCAATTTGCTATTGCTGAAATCTCGCTGACGGCTCTGAACCTTATTCAAATGTCTAACTGTCGGAACCGCGACACGCGGCGAGACATTCAAGACTTGTTGCGGGCCATTGGGAAATTCATCGGACAATGCGCCACTGAGCGGTCGCTGATCGCTTTACGAAGCGGTTCAGGTCGCCAGTACTTAGGGTTATAAGATTGGAGCGGTCTAGCGTTCGAACTTCGCTCGGGCGAAGATGTACGTTATTTGGGGCTCCGCTTCCAATGCGCGCTGCAATGTCATTTCAAACAACGCAGCCTGATCTCGTGGTGGCAATTCATGCAGACGCGACGTATGAACGTGCCGAGGAGCGAATAGGTTAATGACCTTCTGGGCCATCTCGAAGCTGAAGGGCCAGATCTGACCATCATCCGCGAAGACGAGCAATCCACGGTCGTCTGCGAGCTGAACGAGTGCTCTTGAGATGATCGCACCATCTACAGGAAAGTTTTCACGCGCATAAGATTCACCATTGGCCGAGACGAATAGCAGTTGGCCAGGCACGACTGTTTCAACATTTGCTCGTGATACTGCGAAGATGTGCATATAGCTTCACTGTCATATCGATTGAACATGTAAACTGCGATGAACGGAATAATTGTTTTTGCAACTTCGCTGACAAGCGACCAGCAAGTATCAGCTTGGTGTTAAGCCGCTAGAGATGAATTGCGAAACACAGACGGCGGTCGGCCGCTTCCGAGCCTCTTGGCACAATTGAAATTCCTCAGCGTTGATGTGTCACAAGATTCTCACTTCTCACCCGCTACCGAGGCATATTTTCTATTGTTTTCAGAGCATTGTAGATTCCTAAGCAATCTGTTTCTGTGTTGGCTCACCCGCAATCCGCCGTTGCGCAGATTTTACTTCAATTTTGAACAGTTCTGTTTGCAATCATTCAATAAATTTGAGTGATCTCTTTCGAAAACAAACGAAAAATCGCTTTCTTGGATTGATGAGAGTTACAGATGAAGCCGCATGGGAAGAATGCGGGACATGCTGCGCGCGAGGTCGCAGCAGGGCGTCCCGACCTAATGGCAATTGTCGCACACGAGATAAAGACGCCCTTGGCTGGTATTGCGGGCCTGCTTCGACTTATGGAAGCCGAGCCAATTCGTGAAAAGAGATATGCTTACTTGCAGGCCGCACTGAAAAGTGCGGAGCTGGCTGGCAGCTTGATGAACGACTTGCTTGATGACGCTCAGCTCAATGCTGGGCAATTATCTATCGAGTCACATTCTTTCTGCCCGTCCAAATTGATCAGTGATGTTGATGCTTTCTGGCGCCCGCAAGTCCAGGCGAAGGGGCTCGAGTTCGGAGTTTGCTCAGACGCCGCAAGTGAATTTCTGGTTGGTGATGCACACAGAATTCGGCAGATGTTGGATAACCTTTTGTCTAATGCATTGAAGCATACGGACTGGGGTCTTATTCAATTGCGCTCCGAATTGCAGCCCAATGGAGATTGGCTACTTGAGGTAATCGACAGTGGTTGCGGTATCGCCCCTGAGAATTATGAGCAGGTATTCAAACCATTTCAGCAATTCGATCGTGATGCTGCACGAAGCAGTGTCGGAACAGGATTGGGGCTATCGATAGTGTACCAGCTTGCCCAATCTATGGGTGGTCAGGTCGGCTTTAACTCAGGTCTTGAAAGCGGAACAGTTTTTCGAATTCGACTTCCTCTGCCCCATGCGAAGGCTAATGACCAACTTGAGGGATCGAGGACGGCGAAAGAATGCAATGCCGCTCAACCAAAGGGGCGGGTCCTTGTCGTTGAGGACGAGCCTGTCAATCGAATGATCACACGCGTGGTTCTTGAGCGGCTTGGATATCAGCCAATAACCGTTGTCAGTGGCGAGGAAGCGCTTGAAGAAGTTGCGTCAGGTTCATTTGACGCGATCTTAATGGATATCGAGTTGCCCGGAATTTCTGGGCTCGAAACCGCTCAACAGATCCATGCGACGCTCGGCAAAGATATGATCCCTCCCATCATCGGATTGACTGCTCACAATATCGCTGAGTTGGGTGGCCGTTATAGCTGTCCAGAATTTAAATCTCTGCTTGAAAAGCCAATCGATCCCGACGCGATTGAAGATCTGCTACAATAAAAGCGCTATCAAACACTGACAAATAACGGCTTACAAGCATTGCAAACGGCGAACATGGATACCCTCAATCAAGGGCACCATGTCCGCCCTTTTTCGACTTCTGAAATGTTTGCGGGGACACACCCCAGAGCCGCAACACAAATGTAACCATATCACTCAAGCGGCCGTCAAATAAGAGTAGTCCAAGGGTAACAAACTGCCGCTTTTAGCCCCACCTGCTGATATCATCGATACACGGGGTCGGGCACCCCACTCCTTGTTATGGATTTGCCAGTCAAGCCAACCTCACAATCCAAAGTGACCGCTACATCTGGGGTTTGACGTATCTATTGATACTGGTTTGGCGCTATTTTGTATAAAACTCGATCGAGTTTAGACCTTAATCGTCAAGGTGTTGGCTCTATACTGGCTCCCAATAAAAAAGAACTATTAGGATCGACGATATGAAACCCCTTAATCCTGAGGGTGATCGCCGCCAGTTTGTCCGGCAACGGTTGTCACATCTTGCTTTCATCCGAACACAGGGCCAGAGTCTCATACCGTGTGTCATAAGAGATATCTCGGCGGGTGGTGCATTGCTGGAATTCGAGGTCACTCAGCCTGCCGAAAATGTTTTCCAGCTCATTACCGGCACAGCTCTTGGCACAGTCGACTGTGAAGTCAGGCATCGTAGTCGATCCGGGATAGGAGTGCAGTTTGACCAATCTATTGCTCAATGACGTTTTGAGAGAATTGACTCACCTTCTCGTGCCTTAAGACAATCCGTCAATTGACCCGACTTTCGGCATAAGCAATGTTCTTGTTTCGATGATCACGTCAGACTTGCCAAATGGTCAATGCAACAAAGTCTGTTGCCGCGTATTGCCGATAGCCCATAGTATGCGAAAGCTGAGAATTGCAATCGATTGGCAATTACCGTTCGACTCTCAAGGTGCTTGAATTCGCATGTTCAGAAGTATACGCGCACTGATTGCGACAGCAGATGGCCTTGCGGGACTCAGCGTGTTGCGGCGCAATCATTTCAAGGGACTGAACATTGATCTGCACATCAGTTTCGCTAAGGCAGTCAATCTCGATCCTAGAAACAAAGAAGCCGCCGAAATTGGGCTACGATGCTTGGTTGATGTTCGCAACGTCGGCTTTGTTGAATCTCGGATTGTGCGGCTCAGCGTAGAGGATAGTAGCGGCTACACAATTGGAGAATGTCGGTTCGATGATGGCAACCTGCCACCAGGCCACCATATCCAACGAGAATTCGATTTCGCTTTACCTTGGATAGAGAAGACACAGCTCGGCGATTGCAGGTTCTTTGCGACAGTCGTTGATGGTCGAGGACGGTCTGTGAAGTCAGCGAGCGCAACGCTCAATCGCGATGATGTACGTCGTATCAACGGTGGCCTACCGCCTGAACCTCCACCCAGATGAACAGCTACGCATCGTCACAAGAATAGGGATATTCTGGCGGCCGTGACACATTCATGAGCGGGATGGCCCGAGCGGACAGCAGCTGGATTGATCGGAGAGGGGCGCGATGGATCTCTTGTAGCCATTTCCGGGTGAACAGTCTTTCCTGAACGCGTTCATAACTCGCCAGCTGCGAACTACCGTCAGAAGGTGCGACTTCGCGGTCGATCGAGCTTGCTCGCAATTGCGATTTAGGTGGGCTGCGGATCATCTGGTTCAATTCTGCTCCCGAGCACGGCGCTTCCGCTTATCCCTCAATCGCTACCATAGTCAAAAAGCGCGAAAGTGTCATTGGGCTGCGCGCAGCCCAATGACACTTAGCCAAACTCCTGGGTCAGATTTCAGCCGTTGGAGTGGGTCATTTTTCAAGCGTTGTTGACACTCAGAGAGATGCACCACGCTTTGGAGATGTTCTTTGAGGGCTTGGGTATGTCCTGCTTCTTCAGGGCTCGCTAAATAATCAGCAGGAACGGGACAGGCATGAGCACCAATTGTCGTTATAGCATTGGCGGTCGTAATGGTTTTACCAGAACCCGGTTCTCCTTGGATGACGAGCATGCGAGCAGCATTATCACGCGTAGCCGAAAGTTTTCGAGACATGCACCAGTCCAGGATCTCGAAGTGGAGTTTTTTGAATGTAACGGCATTGGGGTAGGGAACTGAGTATGCCTCAAAGTGTTCTGGAATGGCTAAGTCAGCTGCTGCTTTGCCATGTGAGTGAAGATCCACTCTACGTATGCTTCCAAAGTCTTGCATTAGTCATCCTCCTCTTTGAAGAGTTCATCAGGTGACATGCAGTGCAGCTCACTGTCTGGATCTGCATTTTCTTTGATGAAGTTCAGCAGGTTTTCGTAAGACTGCCGCTGATCATCGGACACTGCGATAAGTGTGTCAGGTAGCGTCGGTGTCTGAGTATCTTCAGAACTTTCTGGTGTTGGTTCTGTAGTCATTGATCATTCCTTTGGTCTGTAAAACGCAGAGCACTCAGGACTGACCTGGTAGTCCGACCTTGCGGATCTCCTGGCCGAAGTAGTTTGATGAAGTGAGAAGCGAAGCCTCGATTGTTTGAAGAGAAGAGGTGATCTGCTCTTCAATCTGAAGGATCTCGGTGATGCTTTGTGCAGCAAACGAGACGCCTTGTCTGAAATGTTCGAGACGAACAATCTGACCAGTGAGTTCAGCAACCAAGAGCCGGATTGCCCACAGCAACTCACTCTCATCAGAACGCATCTCGGTATCAATCGTTGTGTAGACGATTGAAAAAAGTAGACCGTAGCGTTGCGCTGCAAGTTGCTCCGTGTGGTCAAGTGATACTTGAACCGTTACAGCAAACTGTACGTGGCCGAATAAGCCTGTGCTCTGGCTACGGTGCACACTCATCTCCATTAGAGATGATCCTGATGAGCTGCTTCTTGTGCCGGCTCTAGGACTGTGTGATCTGAGGGGCTTACATCTGCGGAAATGTCCGTAGCCTCAGCATCCTTATGCACCCGCTTATACCCGCGAGCCTCCAGCTCCTGGTCGGTGAAAGGTGCTTTGATCTCTTGGCCTTTGTGATGCCTCGCATCATGTGGCGGGTCTGTTTGAAAACCACAGATAGGGCAATCTTTGTCAGCTCGTGGTTTACGTGAGACGCTTCGAGTACCAGCTCTCTTTTTCTGGCTTTCAGGAACCACTTCATAGTGAAAGCCAAGCTCGCCTAGTACTTCAATACCGGAAGCAACTTGAGCCATTGCCTCATCACGTGCTCCATCAATGAGCGAAGCTTTTTGCTGTTCAAGTTGACGTATTTGTTCAAGAACTGAATCAACCACATCAGTCTCCATAGTTTGTTGCTGTATGGGGAAGGGGACTAACGCGATACTTATTCTGACCAACGGCAGGAAAGCCGATGATTGTGGAGCGCGGCCTGGCACACAGTCCGCAAGAGGCACAGGTTGCCGTGCTGTGGGTCACTGCGGGACAGATCACAACTGTCCTGCCGCGAGGCGTTTTGAAGTTCGTAAGTTGTGCTGCCGGTAAGGTGACAGCAATTGGCGCGACGTTAAGATCCGCCAGTTCGTCTGCATGCTCAACGCTATCGGCACTGAGGTTTACGGCAAAACCCTCAGCATTAGCTGATGCTACACACTCCCTGTTGTGTTGAGAGTTTTGGATGTCAAAGTGAGTGTAGGTAAAGCCACGTCGTCCAATGTTGGCTTTGACTAGTCGGCCTAGGCTTACTGAACAGATCGATCTTCGATTTCCCAATTCACTTTGGAGATCTCCAGCCTGGTTATGTCTCCAGAGTGTACCTTCCGGTAGTGATCGGATGGCATGGACGAGCTGCTCTAGGCTTTGCACTTCAATCTGATCAGACTTGAAAGTCTCGCCAATACCAAGGCGATCAAGTGCGCCCCAAATGTACTGACCGATAAAGCCATGCTCTGCGTAGCACAGTCCTGAAAGTTCACCAGTTGCTCTAGCAGAAAAGGGGCAAGTTATAGGGCAGGTAGACCTTGGGCTCATAGTTACCATGATTGGCCCAAGCTTCTTGTTATATGCCTTCGGGGTGATGATGAACTTTGCAGTCTCATGTGTGTGATAGCTCATCGAGCAAACCTTCGTCTGTTGTGACGTTGAGGTAAGCAGTGATGCTGTCACGGCAAGAGAGTTGGCGAACTCCGAGATGCTGAAGTGTTGTCGGTAGTTTCAGTGGGGTAGGGGAGGGAAGTGGAGATAGTTCCAGATTTAAAATCTAAGAGTTTGGCTTTGGAATTGTCAGAAGGATCTTATCTGCATGAGGTCAGCAAGGAGTGACTTCAATGAAAAAGAAAACAAGCGAAGTAAACGCGATTGAAGCAAGAGCATACAATTGGGGATACTCAGTTGGTCGGTCAGGAGGGAAGTGCAAGCCTCCTCATAGCCACTTGAACTTATCCAGCACAGCTATTCTGGCAAACGCTGCTTACCACAAAGGCTACAAGCATGGTGAGCGTGAGCGAACTGGCTCGTGGTTCTGATCAAGTAACTTTGGTTTGTGTAGGCGTACTAGCTCTTTGACATCGTAAAGACTCGGGTGGGGGATAAGTTGGCATCAATTCCTACCATTGGCTTGGTAGCATGTGGCTATGCATGGAGAGATCAAAGTCACACGAAAGAAAGCTGCCTCATTGAAGGACGGTGCTTTGGTAGTCTCGTTTGTGATTGGTGGGGAAGTGATCTCTTGTGTTCAAGAGCTTAAGCCTTGGAATCAAAGCATACTAAAAAAGAATGCCGAAGACCTGGCAGTATCGTTGTTCTGGAAAGAGCTGATCAAGGCAATTCCAAAAAGTGATTTCGATCAGCGGGTGTTATAAAAACTAGGCAGCAGCAGCGTAGACATCACCAGACCTTCCAACCAGTCCAGCCACTTCTTGTTCAAGTGTTTTGACACGCTGAGTCAGCTGGTCGATCTCGGTTGAATAGCCTCTAACATCTGAGATATCAGAACGTAGCTTTTCCAGATCTCTCTGGATTGAAGATATATCTGTAGTGACACTGTTTAGACTCTTGGTCATTCCCTCAATTGTTGAATCAACACGGTCAAAGCGCTTTTCAGTATGTGAAAAACCTTCAGCAACTTGTCTTGCCAGAGAGTCTACAGCTTCAATTACGGGATTGTCACTCATGCAAATAGTATAGCACAGACAGCAGTGATCATATTTCGGTGGTCAAAAACGTTGAAAAATAAGGCTGAAATAGCATCTAGTTTGTTTTACCTAGATTGTGCAAACCTAAATAATTCTTACTTTTCTGCCCTTCTCTTAGCGGAAAAGCCTACTCAGATGAGAGAGCTAGATCAATAATAATTATGCTAATCGCTTGAGAGTACTCAAACAAGCTCAAAAAGTTGGAACTTTCACTTAGTATGACTACTAGCGGTGCCTTTAACTACGCAAGCTTGGTATCTAGTTCAGAGTTGATACGTTCATATCGTTCCATGAACAGCTCGTATTGAAGTTCAGGCGTGAGACCTGGTTGTTTTAGGTTGTCACTATAGAAGAAGCTAAAACTCCCCTGCCCTTCTTCTTGCTCTAAGGCAAAGCAGAAGTTTGCCCTGATATCGAGTAAGGTCTGAATGTCATCAAGAATTTGATCTGAGAGCCCCATAAGGCTCTTCGATCTTCTTAGTATCTCAAGCTTGTCGTGCGGAGACAGAAGATCTGAAAGCGTTTTTGTAAGTCCAGCAGTTGGTGTGTCTTCAAGCTTCCACGCATAGCGGGTGACAAGTCTGTTCATCTTGAAGTTGATGGTATTGAACTTTACCACCACAAGACCAACCATCTCAAAAAGACTGGTAGCCTGTCGAGCCATATGCATACTCCCCCATCCCTTGCTGAGGTGTCTGTAGAAGGTGGCAAGAATGCATTACACAATTTGTCGGCGGTTTGGATTGCCACATCGGTTCGAAAACTAATTCATCCGCAGCTTATCATGACATAGTGCTACGGATAGCTATTATGGGCCCCTTGCGTCTGTTATACATTGCAGCGATAAGAAGGAAAGCGAACACGCTATGCTCAGCGGCGAGATTGAACCTGATGACCCATCTCGGTCATCGACTAGTTTTTGCTCTCTCATCGCAACAACAACACGCGCTCCCAAAAGCGGACCTCAGCAAATGCAGCAGTAGCCGTAGGGACAATGGCAGTTAAGATCAAACGAACGAACCCGCTTACGCGGGAGTGCGCTGCGCGCGGACCATGCGGTGGGGCGAGTGTCGGAGTAACCAACTGAGGAACAAGCGGTAACGGTCGGAGGAGGCCGTCTTGAGGATTGAGGGGTTCCCAACTCCAACCTCAAGACAGGAGCCCCCGATGACCGACAAGCCGATTACCGATCTGCGCCGGCGTATGCTGCAGGACATGACGAACCGCAACTTCGTCGACAAGACCAAGCACGACTATATCCGCCATGTCGAGGCATTGGCTGATTTTATCGGTCGATCGCCGGACACAGTTACCAGCGATGATCTCAGGCGTTTCCAGGCGGCCCAGATTTCCGGGGGTGCGCAACCGCCGAAGATGAACACGCAGGCCTCCGCGCTACGCTTCTTTCTAACCGTCACGCTCGGGCGGGCCGATCTCGCCCATCAACTGGCGCGTACGAACTATCCGAGGAAGCTGCCGCGGGTGCTGCCGCCCGAGGATGTCGCCCGCCTGCTCGACGCCGCTCCGGGACCCGGCCTCAAGTACAAGGCGGCGTTGAGCATCGCCTACGGAGCGGGCCTCAGGGGCGGAGAGGTCGTCATGCTGCGCGTCAGCGATATTGATTCCAAGCGCATGTTGATCCGCGTCGAGATGGGCAAGGGGCGCAAGGACCGCCATGCAATGCTCTCCCCACACTTGCTCGAACTCTTGCGTTCATGGTGGCTGCAGTGCCGCTCCAAGGGCTGGCTGTTCCCGGGCCAGGATCCGCTGCGTCCCATCACCGTGCGGCAGCTCAACCGTGTCTGCCACATGGCAGCGGAAGCAGCCGGCCTCGGCACGTGGGTGACGCCGCACACACTCAGACACTCGTTCGCGACGCACCTGCTTGAAAGTGACATCGACGTACGCGTAATCCAGGTCCTGCTCGGCCATGCGAAGTTGGACACGACGGCGCGCTACACGCAGGTTGCAACCAACACGTTGCGCTCGGTGATGAGCCCGCTCGACCGGCTGCATATTGCCCCGCTGGACAAGGACGACGAGCCGGACAGATAGCCGAGCCCGATCGTGTCCCGTCCATCGCTGGAGGTCGCGGATATCTTCCGTGCCTTTGGTCCCGCATGGCGTGATGCCAACCGCGGTCACGTCAGTCTCGACCAGATGAAGGTCATGTCGGCCATCGAGCGTTGCCGCACGGCAGCGCTCGGCGGACACGTTGCGCGTTGTCAGAACGGGGCGTGCCGGCACACGCACATTGCCTACAACTCCTGCCGCAACCGGCATTGCCCCAAATGCCAGGGCGGCAAGGCACGCGAGTGGATGGAGGCGCGGCAGGCCGAACTGCTGCCGGTCGACTACTTCCACGTCGTGTTCACCCTGCCTGCCCGGATCGCCGATATCGCGTACCACAACAAGCGCGTGATCTACGATCTGCTGTTCAAGGTGTCGGCCGAGACGATGCAAACCATTGCCGCCGATCCCAAGCACCTCGGCGCCAGGGTCGCGATCACCTCGGTGCTGCACACCTGGGGCTCAGCCATGACGCATCACCCGCACGTCCATATGATCGTGCCGGGCGGCGGGATGTCGTCGGATGGCTCACGCTGGATCGCCTGCCGCAAGGGCTTCTTCGTACCGGTCAGGGCGCTCTCGAAGCGCTTCCGTAACGTCATGATCGATAAGCTCGTGGCAGCGCACGTGGCCGGCCAGCTCAACTTCTTCGGCGCGCAGGCCCATCTTGGCGATCTGCGTGCCTTCAAACGCTTCCTCAGGCCGCTGCGCCGGCGCAAGTGGTTCGTCTATGCCAAGCGCCCGTTCGCCGGACCGAACGCCGTGCTCGCCTACCTGTCGCGCTACACCCACCGCGTCGCCATCTCCAACCGGCGGCTGATCAAGGCCGATGCCGCGCGTGTTATGTTCCGCGTCAAGGATTACCGCCGCAATGGCAGCGCCCGATACACGACGATGATGCTCACCCCGCACGAGTTCATTCGCCGCCTCCTCATCCATGTCCTGCCCAAAGGGCTCCACCGCATTCGCCATTACGGCCTTCTCGCAAGCGGCGTGAAGGCTGTTAATCTCGCCAGGATGCGCGATCTCCTTGGGACCCCGGAGCCAATCGTCAACGATACCTCTAACGGCAACGACGACGCTGAGCCTGGGGCAACTCCCGATGACGCCTGGCCAATGCCATGTCCTTCATGCGGCCACGCTATGCGCATCATCGAGACCTTCGCGCCCGGCACAACGCCAAACAACGTATCGGAACCGGCAGGCATCGATAGTTCATGATCTCAACGCGCTGCCAGAATAACGTTGTCATAAGGCGGCCCCCGCGCTGCAACGCTCGGCTGCGTCCCGATCGCCTCATCATGACCTCGACGATCGCAAAAATGTTCTTACCAATGACAGGCAAGCCCCGGTGGCTCACCTTGCATGCCTCACACAACCGTGCGGTATGCACCCCTCACCAATCCGACAGGCCACGCCCGGCCGCCAAAAACCCATAGCAGTCGCGGCACGCTCCTCGCCCAACCGCCCGCGGGTTCCTTCCCTGACGACTTTCGGACGCCGGCTCCAGTGCGTGTGGAAATCTCATCGATCGCCAGCATCCGAAACTCTTCACATGAGCTGACATTAGCGCCGTTTTGCCAGCTCTCTGTAAAGCGCCTCAGGCGTAACGCCGATTTCACCAGCAATAAGCTTCCATTGACCCTTTGCTGGCAATTGCGAGTCATTCATTGCCAGCCAACCATCAACGCGCTCCGCCACGGACCGTCTTGACAATATCTCTGCTCTCTGCCGAACGTCTTGAATCGTTGCCGAAAGGTATGCGCTCCATAAATGCGCTAGCTGCGCGTGTTCCGAAATTGATTCGAGCAGTTTTCGCTTCGAGAATTCGAGCAACTTTGTGCGTTCGAGCGCAACGGCATCACAATGATAGCGCTCTGAATAAATCGAAGCTTCGGCCAGAACAGTAGAGCTGATCGCTCTCTGCAGCACAAGAGTATTTCCCACTTCAGTAGTGCGGTGTAGCTCGACGGTTCCCTCGACCACAACAAACAAGCTGCGAACGTATTCATCACGTCTAAACACGACCGAGGCAGGCAGGGCCTTGCGTGTTCGGTGGGGATAAGATCTTAGGCAATCGATAAGTTCGCTAGACATGATAGCAATCATGTTTCCTTTTATCAGGATCTGGCAACTAACAATCCAGTATTCAAGCTGGAGACTCAAATGATAAGGACTGCATCGACTTCACTGCTTGTAATGTTTGGGTTGATTTCGGCCTCAGCAGTGCCCAAAAGGGTCGATGCACAAAGCCACTCGAAATACGCTGGTCAAGAGCGGCGCGCAATAAAGAGCCTTTCAAATAAAGACATTGCCCAACTCACGCGTGGTGCCGGCTGGGGCTTCGCAAAGGTTGCGGAGTTGAACGGTGTACCCGGCCCCCTCCACCTCCTTCAGATGAAAGATCATATAGATCTTACGCCAGATCAGGTGGCGAACGTTACGAAGATCTACAATCAGATGCGGCAAGCCGCGACCAAGTTTGGTCGTGAGTTCATTCAAGGAGAAAGCAAACTCGATCGTGCGTTCCGTGACGGTTCAATTACCGAGGCGACGCTCAGAACTCAACTGGAACGTATTTCGCGTCTGCGTGCCAAATTGCGTGGCGTACACCTTTTGGCACATTTGAAGGTTCGCCCGATCCTCTCAGAAGCGCAAGTCGCAACCTACAATCGATTGCGCGGATACGAGCAATCTAATCCTTGTAGATCACCGCCGAAGGGGCACAATATCGCGATGTGGCGCAAGCATAATGGCTGCGAATAACCTGCTCTGCATTGAAGTTTTGACGCTGAGTTGCCGTCCATTCGCGGGTAGTCAGCCGGTAGGTGCCGTTGGTGCAAGGCGTTCCAAAAGAATTACCACAATCGAAATAATCGAAAATTTCCCTGAAGCTTTTTTAGACTTTCATGGAAAACGGACACGCGCTCAGAAATTGGGCTGTCCGTTTTTCTCGCGAGCAGTGTAGCCGTTTGATCGTCGATTTCCATCACAGTCGCTCTCAAGGGGCCAATGTGTGGAATCTGCTGTTCAACAACGGCACTTGCCGGAATGTTCGGAAGCGTCACTGAACTTGTGGCCGCGTCGGTAAGCATGACATAGCGATTGCCGCTCACGTCATTTTTCATGATCCGATGTAAGACGATGACGTCTGTTCCGAATAGATCAACTGCCCCCCGAAAACGGAAGCGGGCAGCTTTACCTCGATGAACAAAAATTTTGAGATCAAGTGTATCGATATGACGGCATGCATGACATGGACAAATATTTGATGCCTTAAGACGTTCACGCTCGCGAAAGAAAGCTGCGAAAATCTCCATCACTGACTCGCCGATCTCAATGTCCGTGTGTTTGTTAGTATCGACGAAGAACAACGCGGCATCGCCCTCGAGCTTCGATAGTTCTAGCTTGACCGTAGCGGCACGGATCATCGCATTGATCAATGAGAAGATGATGTGTTGGGCATGTGCCAACGAAAACTGCGTGCCGGTCATGAACCGTGTGTAATTGCTGATGTCAGGCAGCACAAAGATGGTATCCACGGCAGCTGCCGCCGCATTGTCTGTGCTCCCGACCTGATCAACAGCGTCCGGCAACATGAGCTGTCTAGCGTTGCTCCATTCGGACAGCGGTATGTCGGCAGCTGATGCCGGCCGCCGGAGGACGTAGACAAGAGCGACTGCAGCAAGCACGACAAAGGCCAGACCAGCCCACATGAAGAACATATGGAACGGCATGCCGTGCATCATGTCATGAGGCATTTGCTGCATCGGTAGTTCAGTTCTTCAACAGCGTGCTGCGGCGCGGCGGCAGCCCATTGCAACCTAATTGTGCTTGGCGAAGGTGCTAGTGGCGCCCTCTTTATCAAATGTCAAAACCTCGTACGGTTCTTTCTCACCGCTTGACACCTCCATACCCGGCGATCCTAGTGGCATGCCTGGCACCGATATTCCAATAACATTAGGCTTTTGTTTTAGTAGCCGTTGCACGTCGGCAATTGGGACATGGCCCTCAACGACGTAACCTCCAACCTTCGCGGTATGACATGACTGCAGCCGTGGTGGGATGCCGTGTTTTTTCTTAATTGCACGGAGCGATTGTGTGTCATGGACGCTGATCTCAAAGCCCGCCGCTTTCATCTGATCAATCCACTTTACGCAACATCCGCAAAAAGGATCCTTCCAAACTTCGATGCGTTTCGCATTCTGCGCGCTGACTTCAATAGTTGGAACAAGTGCCAGCATACTGGCTATCGCGGCACCAAGTCCGACTGAGCGGATCATGCTCTGCATTTCTATCATCTCCTTCTGCACTTCTTCTTCTTCATGCCGTGACAACAAACTGGCCCATCATGCCAGCATCCTCGTGTTCAAGAATGTGGCAATGGTACATGTAAGGCTGCTTATCGTCGGCGTAGTCGGAGAACTCGGCAATCACTCTGACAATCTCGCCCGGATCGACCAGAACGGTGTCCTTCAATCCGGCCTCGTGAGCACCGGCAGGTTTGCCATCTCGATCAAGTAGACGGAATTGGACATCGTGGATGTGAAAGGGATGAGCCAAGGGTGAGTCATTTACTATTGACCAGATTTCGACTGCCCCTAAGGGGACACGTTCGTCGATCCGATCGATGTCCATCGACCGTCCATTGATGCCCATCAAGTTGCCTGAGTACCTTGATCCTCCGCGACGCCCCATCATATGACCGGGGCCCATCATGCCACCGCCCATCATACTTCCTCGTCCTCCCATCATGCCCATCATTGGCATGTTGAGTTCGAAGTTTCGGGTTCGGTGTGCTTGGGAAGCCGACCACTGCGGCACGTCCACTAAGCGTGTGGGCAGCTGCGTAATGGAAGTTTCCAATCGATCGGCACGCAGTTCGAGAATTGGAAATGTCTGATCATTGCCGACCATGCGCCCCATCATGCCGCCCATCATTCCTCCCACGGGGGCGGTGTCGGGATAACTCATTAAGGTCACGCGACTGTCGGAAACCATGTTGACGACGATCTCTGCGCGCTCGCCAGGCGAAAGCCGGATCGCTTTCATTGACACCGGTTTTTCTAGCAGGCTGCCATCGCTTGCAATCTGAAAGAAGCTGCGCTTATCAGAAAAACCAAAATTGTAGATCCGGGCATTGGAGCCGTTGAGGAGTCTCAGACGGGTACGCTGACGGCGAACTTTGAAGTAGGGCCGCACGGTACCATTGACGAGTATCGTGTCGCCTTTGAAACCCATCATTTGGTCATGCATCGAGGTTAGGTATGCCAACTGGCCATCACGCGTAAAGCGTCGGTCTTGGATGACCAATGGAATATCATCAATACCATACTCTGACGGCAGCTTCAGGCGATCGCTCTCGTCGTCCTCCACCAGAATGACTCCGGCGAGGCCCTGGTTGACCTGGGCGCCGGTCGCACCCATAAGATGCGAGTGATACCAGAACATAGCCGCCTTTTGCTTAACTTTGAATTCGGGCGACCAGGTGGTGCCGGGGCGGACAACCTGATGCGGGCCTCCGTCGGCTTCTGCGGGAACGTGGAGCCCGTGCCAGTGCAATGTCGTATCGGTTTGCAGCTGGTTCGTGACATTGAGCCTGACGTTGTCGCCGGCTCGAAATCTCAGCGTCGGTCCAAGGTAAGGCCCGTTGATCCCAATTGTTGGTGTTGAGATCCCTTCGAAAAACTCCATTTCTCCAGCTTGCGCAGCGAGGCTGAATGTTTTTGGACCGCCTTCCGCCGTACCTTCTAGAAGTTCTGGTATGCGCAAGGGATTGACGGCGAACGACCGAATCTGTGCTTGCGACTGGGCACTCAAAAGTTGCGTTCCACCAAGGAGTGCTAGAGTTGAAGCAGCTCCCTGACTTAAGAGTTGTCGTCGAGACAGGCTCATGGCAGGTACCTTGTCAACTTCCTAGCGCCGCGCGTCGGCGCCTGTAATCTTCATCGTCGATCTCGCCTTTCGCGTATCGCTCATCGAGAATGAGCCGCGCACTCGAACCAGTTGAATCGGCACTGCCAGGCTTCGGATTCTTGCCGGCGACCGCATTGATCAGCCAAACGATCAGTACAACCGCCACGACCCCCACGAGGATCATGACGACCGGATGAAACCACATTCCGCCCCAGCCCCACATCATGTCGTAACCATGCATGGCTCTAACTCCTTGCCACCAGCTTGCCGATTGCAATGCTCCTTAGAAGGACCCAACAGTCCCTCAAATGGGCATTCCAGTAGGTGGAACTTCAACTGACTAAATGATACCTGATTTCATTCCTTTACAATTTGACCGAACGCAATCTCAGCGCATTACCAATAACGGAAACCGATGATAGGCTCATCGCAGCAGCTGCAATCATTGGTGAGAGAAGAGTTCCGAACAGTGGGTAAAGAACTCCAGCCGCAACTGGAATGCCAGCGGCGTTATAGGCGAATGCAAAAAAGAGGTTTTGGCGAATGTTTGCCATTGTCGCCTTGGCTAACCGTCGTGCACGCACGATGCCATTAAGGTCACCTTTGACCAAGGTCAGTCCGGCACTTTCGATAGCGACGTCAGCCCCTGTTCCCATGGCAATTCCAACGTCAGCTTGCGCCAAGGCGGGTGCATCATTGACACCATCTCCCGCCATGGCAACGACTCGACCGGCCTCTTGCAGTTCACGAATGAGGCGAGCTTTGTCAGCAGGCAATACGCCGGCTCGGATCTCGTCAATGCCGAGGCGCCCGGCAACAGCACGTGCTGTGCGCTCATTATCGCCTGTGGCCATCACAATCTTGAGCCCTTCATGATGTAGAGCACTCAGAGCTGTCGGTGTTGTTTCCTTAACTGGATCAGCAACAGCAATAAATCCGGCGACTTGTTTGTTCACCATTACAAACATGACCGTCGCGCCATCGCCGCGTTGCTTGTCGGCGTCATTATTGAGTGTGGTGGCATCAAGGCCGAGTTCCTCGACCATCTTGTCATTGCCGAGAGCAATGGTTCTGCCATCGACGATGCCTTTAACGCCTTTGCCAGTAATCGCTTCGAAGTCCGTGGCCTCAGCCATGGCAATGCCACGCTCCTCGGCACCACCGACGATAGCCGCAGCGAGTGGATGCTCGGAGCCGCGCTCTAAACTAGCCGCAAGCCGTAGGATCTCATCCTCATCAATGCCACGCTGAGAATGCACAGCAACTAGCCTTGGTTTACCCTGGGTGAGAGTTCCGGTCTTATCGACAATGAGCGTGTCGACATTTGCAAACCGTTCCAATGCTTCGGCATTCTTGATCAATACGCCGGACCCGGCACCCCGGCCCGTCGCAACCATAATCGACATTGGTGTTGCAAGCCCCAGTGCGCACGGGCAGGCAATGATGAGGACAGAGACTGATGCAACTAGTGCATAAGCCATCGCCGGCGGCGGACCGAGCAACGTCCAAGCCACGAACGCGATGATTGCCGTTAGGACAACGGTCGGAACAAACCAACCGGCTACGACATCGACAAGTTTCTGAATGGGTGCACGCGAACGTTGGGCGTTAGCGACCATCTCCACGATTTGAGACAATGTAGTGTCTGCTCCAACCCGACTTGCCGAAATGATAAGCGATCCCGTTCCGTTTAACGTCGCTCCGGTAACCTGGTCACCGGATGCTTTCTCAACTGGAATAGGTTCGCCTGTCAGCATTGACTCGTCGATGGCAGAGCGCCCTTCGATTACAATGGCGTCAACCGGTACTTTATCACCCGGCCGAACGCGAAGCTTGTCACCTTCAGTAACGGATTCGATTGAGATTTCGTCTTCGCTGCCATCGTCATTGATACGGATAGCTGTGTCAGGCGCCATCTCCAACAGGGCCTTGATGGCACCGCTTGTGCGCTCACGCGCCCTGAGTTCCAGAATCTGTCCCAGCAGCACCAAAACGATGATGACCGCGGCTGCTTCAAAGTAGATGCCAACATGACCGCTGGCATCACGAAAGGCCGACGGAAATACCTCGGGAACTACAGTCGCAACGATGCTGAATCCGTATGCGGCTCCAACCCCCAGTGTAATCAACGTCCACATGTTAGGGCTGAGATTGATGATTGACGCCCAGCCGCGTTTGAAGAATGGGGCCGCGCACCAAACCACGACCGGTGTTGCCAGTACTAGTTCGACCCATGCTGCACTATTTCCGAGCCATGCCCGGATCGGCAATCCAACCATTGGTCCCATGGCGACGATTAGCAAAGGGACCGACAATGCAAGACCAACCCAGAATCTAAAAGTGAAGTCGATTAGTTCAGGATTAGGCCCTGCATCGGCTGCAGCTGCCCCCATAGGCTCCAATGCCATGCCGCAGATTGGGCAGTCGCCGGGTTCTTCACGGACGATCTCGGGATCCATCGGGCAGGTGTACAGCGTGCCTTCGGGCATCGGCTCGGGGACTGGCCTATCAGAAAGGAACGTCTCCGGCTCAGCGATGAACTTTTCCTCGCACCGTCCAGAGCAGAAATAAAAGTGTTCACCCCCATGTTTCGCCACATGCCGTGCGGATGCTCGCATGACCGTCATGCCGCAAACCGGATCGATCGCTGAAATGTGTTCCTCTGGACTAGAAGCAAACTTGTCGGCACAATGACCAGAGCAAAAGTGATACTCGTGTCCTGCGTGTTCAACCTGCGCTGCACTCGAGGCCGGATCGACAAGCATGCCACAGACGGGATCACGATGAATCTCAATCTGCCCTTTTTGTATCGGTCGATCTCCGTGATGTACTTGGGTTTCCATAGTACGCAGTTCCTTGGCACCAATTCATGAATGTTCGCTAGTGAGAGTTTGAAGCTTCCACTCGATGGAAGGTCAAGTCGTGTCCGGCGTGCTTCGAGCGAAGAGACAATTCGACACTTTTGGCCTTTGCGAGTCTGCGATCGTTATGGTGCCAAGGCGAAGGAAGATATTTAGATTTCGATCACGTTTACGGTTATGACGGTTGGGCCGCATCATTCACTTTACAGCAGCGCTAGATGTCATCTGTCTTGCTAAGTAGACAAGGCCTTGATGTTGTGTTCGCTTATCGCTTGGCAATACAAATTCGACTGACAACATATTCAAAAGGGCGGGCTCAGCTCCGTCACCAAACACCTTTGGTCAACCCGTTGAAGGTATATTGTTCTAAAGTTGGTGGGAACCACTGTTTGGACTCGAGGCCCGATTCACGGACCTCAATGCGTTTTTGGAGTGCCGCTTCCATTGCCGATATAAATAGTGGTAATGCGACTGCCATCTGTACAAATTGATAGGTCGAAATGTTGTCGCTCGTTTCAAAAGCGACACGAGCCTGCACAATGATGCTACCGGTATCGACCCCTTCGTCCACTAAATGGATCGTGACGCCGGCGTTTATTTTATCATTGTTGACCAATGCCCAGTAAGCCGGGTGTTGACCACGATACTTAGGGTTGATGCCCGCATGGTAATTTATAAACGGTACGTTTACGCAGGCGAGCGTCGTCGATCCAATGATGCGCGTACCATAGACAGCAACTACTGCTGGTGATAGCCGGCGCAGCGCCTCGCGACACTCGTCAGAATTGACCGACGGAACTTCTATGATTTGGACCGCCCCATTGTCAGAACGGTCGAGGGAGTACTGACTGCAAATTCTGTCTAGCCGGAGTTTGCTCAGGCGCCCCAAAATTCGCGTCAAAGCCCCAGCAGCAACCTGACTGAACGCCTGCCAGGGTCCAAGGAGCCTCCATCTTCGTCTGATCACAGCAACCTTGGTCTCCGGTAACTCTCGTAAGACCACAAGCTCGGAAAAGCTATCGGTGAATCTATTGATGACAATATTGGCAAGGTCACCGCCCGCCACGATCAGTACGATTCTCCCACTAATTTTATCCGTGCTGTCCGACAAAAACTGACGTTGGGTGTTTCGCATCAGAGGGGCTATTTCAAGCGCATTATGTATTCGCTCATCGCCGCCTGGTCTGACGGCTTCAGTTTACTGGTTGAGTGCGCAACAACTTCTGCCATCGTTCCGCCCAAAAAGTCTCCAGATGGGATCATGCCGACCTGCAATGAGAGCAACAAATCGTCGTTACTCCACGGCTTCTTGCGCGCAGTCAGTCCACGAATGCCTGGGACACGAGCACCGTCTGGTCCGTTAGAGTTCCCTGCCAACGGAACGCCGGACTGCCCACCCATTAGATTGCGTTGCGTGTGGCATTCACCACAATGGCCAAGCACGTTAACGAGGTAAGCACCTCGGTTCCAGGCTTCACTCTTATCTGAATGCTCTTTAAATGCGTTGGGTTCAAAGAATAGTTCCTTCCAGACGCCGACGAAGCTCCGGTCAGAAAAGGGCCAACCGAGTTCATGCGGCTTGGACGGCTGTGAAACTGGCTCAACTTTATCAAGATAGCTCTTAATGTCGGCCACGTCCTGGGGCTTCATCGCAGCATAAGACGTGTAAGGAAACGATGGGAAATAGTGCCCACCGTCAGGTGCAATGCCAGCCAGCATGGCCTTTGCAAACTGGTCTGAAGACCATTTGCCAATTCCATAGGTTCTGTCGGAAGTAATGTTCGGTGCGTAGAACGTCCCAAAAGGCGTTTTGAGTGCCGCCCCGCCAGCAAGAAATTTGCCTTTGTTCTTAAGGTCAGTATGGCAGGCGATGCAGCCGCTAGCGATGACGAGATATTCACCTCTAGTGGCATCACCGGAGAGGCCGCCAACGCCGGCAGAGAGATCATCTTGACCCAGGCGCGGCAGTATCAGGCTATATCCAGCAATCGCAACGATCAGACCCAGAGCACCAAGCCAAAAGATACCTTTCAGAAGTCGAGCCAACGGACCCTCCCATCCAGCTTAGAGAGTTATTCTTTCTTAAGACGAAAATCCTGATGGCATGCTGAACAGGATTTGCCGATCTTTGCAAATACGAGGAGCGATGCCGTCTTGCCAGATGCAGCAGCAGTTTCCAACTCACCAGCAAGCATTTCGAGATTGCCGGATTGCTCTTTGAAGTCATCCCATTTCTGCCATATGATCGCGAGAGCCTCAGTCGGTTTTTGCAGACTGCCTTTCGGGAATTGTTCAGGAATTTTGGCGGCGTGCTGTTTCAATGATTTTGCGATAATTGTGACTTGAGCTGCATCAAACGCGACCTTTCCAGTCACCATTTGAGACAGCACCTTCATGCCGTCCCCCATGCTCTTCATCGACATCATGCGCTCCATGACAACGCCCTTTGCACCCTTATGGGCCCAACCGATCGAAACACCTAGTGCAAAGACCGCGACTGACGCTGTCGCAATAGAGAGGAGAAATGGAACGCTTCGATTCCTCATGCACTTGTCCTTTCTTTGATGACCCGTCGGATTTTGCTCCCGAACGTTACTGGTGCAGCATTTTCCCCGCTGCCAATTGTTTTTGAGATTTGATCCTTAACGTTTGTCTGGTCCGAATCAGGAAGATCAATAATGGACATCATAAGGTTGCCAAACTCCGCGATTGGAATTTCACTTTTTTCAATTGCAAGCGGCAGTGACCATTGGATGTGTTGGCTAGCCTCTTCGGTTGCAACAATATAGCGGCGCTTAGCTAAACTCAGCTTCAGAAGGCGATAGACTAAAACAACATCGGCGCCGACCAAATCAACCGAATTTCGAAACGATAGTTTGCGCGCTTGACCGCTATGAACTGCAACCTTTAGATCTAAGCTAGAGAGACCGGGCAAACGCGTCTCGATTTCTAGTTCACGCTTCCTTTGGTCAAACGCGAAGAACATGCCAAGAATGACGTCTCCGAGTTCTTCGCGACTGAGATCACCACTATCAGCGTAGAAAAGAACCGCATCACCTTCGAGCTTCGCGACTTTAAGACGACTGTCGACGGACTCGATGATTGCTTTTAGTAGCGAGACAATCGTTTCGCTGGCTGCCCCAATTCCAGCCCCTTTGGCAGAAGATAGAAACTGTCCGAAACCACTGATATCCGGCATGACAAGTAAGGTATCATGGCTGCCCATCTGTTCCTCTGCAGAAAGCATAGGCAATTCAGCGGCTGCTTGTTTGTATGCTCTCCATTGCCTCCAAACTACGAAAGCAGCGGCGCTGACTGCGCCAACCGATACGGCACCAACAACTCGGCTAAGTGGTGATTCGAGGTGCAACGAAATTGCAAGATGATCCAATGCGTTCAGAACTTCATTCCAATCCATCGAGGAGCCTCATCGAATTCCGTTTGCACGTTGCAATTCGCGCACGTAGGCAACGATAAGTGTTACGTCGGTTTCTGTGACAGCCGGAATTGGTGGCATATTTCCGAATGGCCAATGATGTGCCCTGACACCGAACTTGGCAGCTCGATGAAAAGACAAGTCAGAATGATGGCTGGGCTCATAGATCTTGTGAATGAGCGGAGGCCCGTTTTTTGAGCCGGATGCATTCTGTCCGTGGCAAACGGCACAATTGGAATTAAAAAGCAAGCGCCCCTCTTCAGCAGACTTCGACAACTTAACCAGCTTTACAGTTTCAGTGGCTGACTCTTCCCTTGGGAGGCGATCGCTAGGTAATAAAAACCACGCCATTCCAGTGAGAAGTCCGCCCACTAAAACAATGAGAAAAAGCTTATTCTGTTTCAAAGTGGAATAGCCGAATTGAGCAATGATTAGAGATGCCGCCAGGAAGCTAGGCTTCCCGGCAGCGGGCGGGGGAGGTCGATCTTACTTCATTAGATGCATGATTGTCAGTTTGCCACCAACATCCTCGGCGTGAAACTTAATCTTATCTCCCTTCTTGATGCCTTTACCCATAGACGCATCCTTTAACTTGAACACCATTGTCATTGCCGGCATATCGAGGTTAGGCAATGGCCCATGCTTAACCGTTAGCTCGCCGCCCGGTCGGACCTCCGTGACTTCTCCATCAACCATTGGGCCTTCACCGCTCGCATATGTAACAAGCGGCGCGAAGAGCAGGGTCAGTGCAAGACTTGCGACCAGTAGTAAAGAATTCAGATGTTTCATGGTTCTCTTCCTTTTCTGCGGGGGGAGGACGTAATTAGTTTTGCTAATTCGGTAATATGAGGCTCAAGCCTTTATCCCGTCTCGACGCAATTCTGCTTGTGTAGCTGCTCGTACCATTGTGCCTTCAGGCGCTTGGTACCAACCTGGATCTTTGAACCCTTCAATTCGGTTGCGTACTTTCAAAATGGTGAACATGCCACCCATAGAAATGTAATCGTGCGGGCCCTTTGCTCCGACCATAGGAATCGAGTTTTCCGGGATATCCATATACTTCGCGTGCTTGCCCATTTCCCCCATGCCGTCTGTACCCATGGTCATGTAGCTCGGCACTAGGCTTTGGACTGCATTGTCGACGGAGGCTGCTTTCACACCCACCATGTTGGCAAGGCCATGCCCCATCTGGTTCATCGTGTGATGGGTCATGTGACAGTGACAGGCCCAATCCCCCGGGTTGTCAGAGACAAACTCGATGTTACGGGTTTGCCCGACTGCAACGAGCACACTTGTCTCCGGCCACATCGCAGCTTCCGGCACGACCCCGCCGTCTGTTTCGGTGATGCGAAACGAATGACCATGGACATGGAACGGGTGGTGATCCATCGCCGAAAGATTACCTATTCGGATGCGTACGCGATCATTGGTCTGGCAGACGATGGGATCGGTGCCTGGGAAGACGTGACCGTTGATGGTTAGCGTATTGAAACCGGACGCGACGCTTGTATCAGGACGGTAGGTGCCGGGTTTGATATCCATCTCGTGCAGCATCAGGGAAAAGTCTCGATCCGGTCGAGGATGCTGAGGTCTGCGAGGATGGATCACGAACATGCCGAAGAGCCCCATACCCTCCTGGGTCATCGTATCCTTATGGCTGTGATACATGAATGTTCCATGCTGTATGCAGGGGAACTCATAAGCCCAGGTCTCGCCCGGTGGTATCGGAGACTGTGTCAGTCCATTCACGCCATCCATATTGCAAGGCAGAATCAATCCATGCCAGTGAACAGTCGTTCCAACCGTCAGCTTGTTCGTGACATAAATACGGATGCGATCGCCTTCGACGGCCTCGATCAACGGTCCCGACATTTCACCGTTGTAGCCCCACACAATTGCTTTAAAGCCCGGTGCAAACTCGTGCATGAACTCTGATACGGTCAGGTGATAAACCTTGACACCATCGACGATCTTCCACGGCACAGTGGTACCATTGGGTTTATGCACTGGTGTGTAGTCCTTGCCTGGCATACCCGGTTCATAAGTGCCGTCCGGGTCGACGGTCCGAGCGTACCAATCATTTCCCTTAGGTGTCGCATAGCCACTGGCTGGAGCGAGAGCCAACTTTTTGGGTTTAGTCGAAGTTCCCATGTTGTGACCGGCATGACTCCCATGGCCGCCATGCTTACTATGGTCCATTTTTTGAGCCTGAACGCTGGTCGTTGCAGTTAGGGCTCCTGCTGCAGTAATCCCGCCAGCTGCCAGGAACCTGCGTCGTGATAGCTTCTTAAGACTTCTCATTAGTGAGGACCTCCTTCATTACCGCCGCCACCGTCGGCCGCGGCAACCATCACAGGGCCTCCGCTGCCGTCAGGGAGACGACCACTTCTCAGTTGCTGGTAATTTGATCGTGCTCGCCAATAAGAGCGCAAGGAGTCTATGTAACCACGACCAGCCTGAATCTGCTCCCGCTTGGCACGGATTAATCGGAACACATCCTCTTGCATTGCATTGTATTGTTGTGTTGTCGCAAGCAACAGTCGCGCCTGCTGTGGTAGAATTGCGCGCTCGTAATACTTGACCGCTTTATGTGCGGTCAGAAGCTCCGCGCGAGCAAGTCGGGCAGCAGATCGCACGCGTACTCCCATAGCCCAGTAAGCATCCTGAGCTTGGCGAATCTCCATAATTCCACGCGCCCTCTTCGCTTGACCTTGATCAAAGAGCGGCAGCGTTACATCGAATATTGGTCCAGCCTCGTACTCGCGAGCCTCTCCTTCGGACTTCGTTGTTTCCAACTCAACGCCGATCCCAATATCTGGAATAAGAGATTGCTTGCTCGTCAGCTTATGCTTGTAGCCGAGTGTAATAATCTTCTGCCGCAACGCCGCTAATTCGATACTGCGTTCAACCGCAATTGTTTCGATTTTATCGAACAGTGACGTGCTTCCCTTGGTCGTCTGCAGCCGAGCCGGAGCGCGCCAGATTTTCGTTTGTCTACCGGACAGGCCCATAGCAACATTGAGGCGCTCTCTGGTCGAGGCAGCAGCAGCTTCCGCATTCGCCAAATCGAGCTTCGCCTGTGTCAGAACGTTTTGCTGTTGCTCGAAATCAAGCGGCGTGGAATTGCCAGCTTGGCGAACGGCTTTAGCACTTGTAACGCCAGCACGTGCGGACTGCACCACTTTGCGGAAGAGTTCGATTTGTTGGCGCGTAGCGACGTAATCGATGAAGGCCAAGTTCGTTTTAGCTGCATGGTCAATGACCATACCCGACACTTGATACTTGACCTCTTCGAGTGCCGACTCGGCCACAGCCAGCTTGTAGCGCTTCCAAAATAATTCGATGAAATTGAAAATAATTCCAGTTGCCGTCTGAACAGCCCCAATCTCAGGCCGATACGGCCAAAGAAAAGATCCATCAACAACGGGATTGGTCAAGAGGCCAGCTTGTACAAGGTCAGCTTGTGCGACCCCTAAGCTTGCATAGGAAGCCTGAAGGTCTCGATTGTTGAGCAATGCGACCTGAACAGCACGACTTGCAGTCAAAGGCCGTGTTAGGAGGTGATCAATATGGCTGCGAACGCGTTGGTCTTCTTCACTACCGCTATCCCATTCGATATCCTTGCCAGTGCGCTCCTGCACAATCGAAGCCACATCCTGGAATGCGCCATCTGGAGACAGTGTTGCCGCACATCCTGAAACCAAAACGGCGACAGATCCAACAGCTAGTAACTTCTTGATGTATTTCATGGTGCCCACCCAACTAATGCTTATGACCAGCCGCCTTGCGCCGACGTTCGGTGGGCGAAAACGGATTAGGAGCATTCGGGGTTGGTCTCGAAGCATCAGGTTGGACCTGCTTCACTTCGGGTCTCAATGAGCCAGGCGCACCTATCGGCAGACCTGAGGCCGATTGCGGATTGGCCGGATGCCCCACGGGAAGATGGACCTGAGGACTTCTAGGCTCACACCCGAGTAATGCAAAAGTAGATACAAGCGTAAACATGGTTAAGGTGCGCACGATCTCTGCCCCCCTGGGCACTGAGGAAATTTCTGAACACGCTCTCTATGTTCGCCTAATCGAAGCGACCAAAAGCGCGCACTAATTTTTGCAGAGAAGTGTCTTACAACCTAAGACGAGCCGTCGACCGCAGGACGGATTTCGAATCTTTGCGCGTATCAAACCGCCTTAAGTCGACGACCTGGTTTGACCAGGAGTCGAATATGATGCGGCTGTCGGCCGATAAGATTGCATCCGATAGCAACGGCTCTTCGTCGGTCGCCTGAAGTGAAATAAGACCGCTTAGGGAGGTCACCCGTTGCAACGTGCAGCATCCGTTGGAGCAATGGTATTGATCTTGCTCTTCGCTGTCGGCACTACAATTTTGATGATGATCAACGGCCGTCTTCGGCTCAATCGGTTGCTTGTGATGCGAAAGCTGGTCTTCGGCAATCGGCATCATGTTGGTATGATGAGAAGACGCGCTTCCAGAATGAGCAACGGCACATGATGCGAGCACCATGACCATCATCATCAGTATTGAAATCGCGTGTCTCATCTACGGATCCAGAGTTGTGGATCATTGTTGATTAGCACGCCCAACCTGCAAGTGACAATGAAATGCAGCGTGTTTCACGCTATCGTTTTCCGCTGGTGTAGCAAGTGAGGCACCCTCAGAAATTGGCTCTTGACCTTTCACCTGGTGGAACTTTTATCCTGGTTCTTTTGGCATTTCATTCATCGCTGCTCGATAAGCTTCTTCATGGTAAAAGCATTGGTATCTTTGTTAATCGTGGCTGCCGGCATACTGGCGGCCTACCTCCTATACTTCGCTGGAGATCACGAGATTGCCCTGAAGCCAGGGAATGCTGCGGTCGTTAGCAAGGGGCGGCTGATCTACGCAGAGAATTGTGCCTCTTGTCACGGAGCGCAATTGGAAGGACAGCCCAATTGGCGACAACGAGACGAAGAGGGCTATTTGCCGGCACCTCCGCACGATGCTTCCGGTCATACATGGCATCACTCGGATCGACAGCTTTTCGAACTAACAAAACACGGCCTTGGTGTGATCTTGGGGGATAAGAACTTCAAAACCAGAATGCCGGCATACGGTAATCAATTGTCCGATCAGGAGATACTAGCTGTGCTTTCATACATTAAGTCGACATGGCCAGCTGACATTCAATCTCGACATGACAAACTGAACGCAGCTCGCAAGGCGCAGGAAAGCGGATCGTGATTTCCGATGAATGGAGGACAGGCCAGCCTATTGAACTGATGATCGGAGAGCACGCTCCTAACCACATTCAGCGAACAGCAAGCGTAGAGACATCGCCCGCATAATCAGCAGTCATTGCAACTTATAAGAAAGTGCAGGGCGGTATGAAGGTTATGGCGACTGACGATAAGTATAAAGCAGGCTATACATTCTGCTAACAGCTCTTCCTTGTTGTCATCTCGTTGGGCCGAGAAGCTCTGACGTCAAGCTATACGACGCGGTTCTCGAATTGGGTGTGCGGGCAAATATTGCCCGCGCATGAATCGTAGCACATCGTCCGCCTTAGTGAACTAATAGGGCTGTCTCCGACAAAATAGTCTTCTAGTTGTCAATCCGTGCGAGTAATAAGATCCGAGCCGTGAAGCGGTATGTCTCGAATTGGTGCGGAACTCTTTACCTCGCAAAAAGTCAGATGATTATTCTTTCTTCAGCCGGAATACTTCATGACAACTCGAGCAGGACTTGCCGATCTTCGCAAATACGGCCAGCGATGCAGCTTTGCCGACTGCCGCCGACTTCTCCAATTCAACGGCGAGCGTCGCAAGTTCATCGGCCGAAGCTTTAAATTCATCCCATTTTTCCCAAATTATCGGCAGAGCCTCTGTCGGCTTTTGCAAGCTCCCCTTGGGAAACTGAGACGGGATCTCCGCCGCGTGTATTTTCAGCATACCAGCAATGCTTTCAACGCGACTTGTACTAAAGGGCTGTTTGCCGGTCACCAGCTTGGCAAGGTCTTTCATACCGTCGCCCATGTGCTTCATCGTCATCATGCGTTTGCCGACAATTCCTTTTGCGCCTTTATGAGCGAGCACAGCCGTTGTACCAACAGCAAGGGAAGCGGCGACAAGTACAAGCGCCAATTTTGAGAATTTCGACTGCATTCTTTCATCTCCTTCTTAGCTTTAAACGCAAAAAAAGGCGGTCGAGATGCCTGCACATCCCTCCGCCTAAACTAAACTGTTCGCAGTTCCTTTGACCGATTGCCTCAGTATCGACGGTAGAATTGTCGTGAATGACGACGGTGCTTGCACCAACCTATTCGATCGTATCGGGTGACTTCCCCGTAGTAATTGACGTGTAGGTGAAAGCGCATTCCGCGACGACAGGCGTTTACCTGGAACGTGGGCAGGACGCGATCCGTGAATTGTATGCGGTAGTAGCCCCTGTCTTGGAGCATGTGTCTTACCTTTTGTGGCGTGTGTGCACTCGCCGGAGCAACTGCCAGAAGAGATATGGCGGCTGTGATGCCTGCAAGCATAACAGACTTCAGCATGTTTCATCTCCTTCGGTGTCTGCCGGTCTTTTTCCAAAAGCTTCCGAAGTAGATGGACTAGAGCGTCTGAACACAGACTGTGGCGCCTGTTCAACCGAGGTTCATATTTTGCATATTTCATATTTCTTCCGGCGTTGGGTGCGTGTTGTTCACCAACTCCACTTCTCGAGCAAGCGCCAGAATCATTTCGGCCGACGCCAGTATTACAGTTTGGGCGGATAGCACATTCGTCGAAGAAGGCAGCTATATTCGGAGAATTCTCCGTGGCTTCTGTCAACGAACAACAACGAGGCTGATTTGTGTGATCGAACAGCCAAGGAAGCATTTGGGTAGCATACGTGGAGAATTTCCAGAACGCTTGGCAGCCAGATTGGCTTGGTTCGGTGGTAAAGATACATAGTGCCATTTCGTAGTGTAATATTCTCCTGATAAGGCCGGTTCGTGAGAGAGAAAGGTGCAATGGGAGATCATGCCTGAACCTCAAACCATGTGCTCATACCTCCTTCATGATGTTCCAGCATATGGCAGTGAAGCATCCATTTCCCTGGATTGTCAGCAACGAAGGCCAGGGATACTTCTTCGTGAGAAAATACTAACTGCGTGTCCCGCCACCAGGGTTGAGGCTGGGCGTCAAGGCTGGATTTAAGTGTCCTGAAGTGGTGACCGTGTAGATGCATGGCATGTGGCCAGCCAGTCTTATTTATCATTTTCACTACAACAGTTTGCCCCTGCTTGACGCTGAACAGCGGTTTGTCAGGCATACCGGCATGACCATCGAGCGCCCAAACGAAACCTTTTTGGCGCACAAGCTCATTCATGCTCAGCCACTTATCTCCGATATGAGCGCCGTCCAGACGCCCCATTGCGCCACCTTCCATAATTAATGTCACGTTCTTAGGGGACACAGTATCTAACTGTGTGTTCAATGGATTTGGTTTCAGACGGATTGGCGCTTCAAGCGGTTGTTCTCTCTTCCGTTCCCTCGCGTGATAAGAAATAGCCCCAACAGTAAACTGTTCCCGAAACGCGCTCACCTCAATCGGTGATTTAGTGCCTGGTGCTCCTTCCAGATCGATGATGATGTCTGCGCGTTGACCAGTTGCCAGAACTATCCGGTTGCTCCGAGCAAGAACTGGCTCAACTGGCTGACCATCAATGGCGATAATCGTCAATTTGTGATCAGGAATCGTAACCGCAAAAATATTTGCGTTTGAAACGTTGCACATCCGCAAACGCAGCCGTTCACCAGCAACAGCATCTATGACATAATCCGATGAACCGTTGAGTGTGAAAACGTTGCCGTAGCGCCCACCATGTGCGCGTTCGCCAATTGACCCAAAACTCTCAGAATGAATTTGGTTGTCGCGCTTCAACCGCCAATCATCGAACACCATCGTAAGATCTTGGTCGACTTTTGGCGGTTCAAGTTCATCGACAATTAGAATACCATGCAAGCCGCGCGCGATTTGTTCGGAGGCAGTCTTGTGCGGATGATACCAGTAAGTTCCCGCGTCGGGACAAACAAACGAGTAGTCAAATTTTCCACCTGGCTGTACAGGAGCTTGTGTAAGACCAGGGACGCCATCCATTGAATTAGCAATACGGATTCCATGCCAGTGCACTGTAGTGGGTTGGCCGATCGCGTTGATCAAGCTGGCATTAAGTGTTTCACCCTGTTGAACACGCAGTAGTGGGCCAGGCACCCTACCACTGTAGCCCCAGATTTCCGTTTGCGGTCTATCAGCGCCGAGGAGCCTAGCGGCACCAACTTCGGGGATCAGTGCGATGTTCGTCGACGCCGTTGCCGTCGAAGGCTTTATGGTAGAAGCTGAAAGCGCAGCTGACGCGCTGCCAAGTAAAAATTCTCGCCTGGTAGGAGTGTACACTTTTCTGCTGCTGCTCAAATTCAATCTCTCTCAAAATTCGACGATAGGTCATCGAGAATAGGACATTCGGGTCTCCGATCGCCTCGGCAAGACTTCACGAGATGCTCTAGCGTCCCCTGGAGACTTTGCAGCTCGATGATTTTAATCCGTATATGTTCAAGGTGTTGATTGGCGATAGCTTTGACATCAGCGCTGGCACGGCTTTTGTCTGCGTAAAGTGACATTAGCTGTCGGCATTCTTCGAGTGAAAAACCAAGGCCCCGTGCACGATGTAGAAATCGGAGTTTGTGGACGTCCGCATCTGAATATTCACGATAACCATTATTCCTGCGAGCTGGCGTAATCAATCCTTCTTGCTCATAGAAGCGGATTGTTCGCGTCTGCATGCCGGACTCATTAGCAGCCTTGCCGATATTCATAGATCAAGTCCTGATTGGTACTTAACCTCTCAGACGCTAACGTTTCCAGTAGGTGAAAGGTCAAGGACGATTTGAAAAAAATCTTCAATCGCTCTCAAACCGACCGGATGACCGCATATGCTTGTCAGATTTCCCGATGCTACTGAGGTGTGAAATCCGTCCCGGCCTTCAAACTCGGCATGAAGTTCTCGTTACACTCTTGACCTTCTCCCTGATGCAAAGTGTTCCATAACCTGGGTGAGCTTGTTTATGGAGGAGAGAATGTTGGCACTCTTCACGAAAACCAAGACTGGCACGATTTACATAGGAGCATCCGTAGCTGACAACGTATTTGATCGTGGTCGCCTTAAGGCTTCAGCTAGGACCATTAGGATTTGGTTAAGAGGTTCAAAGCTCCGCGAAGTGACTTTGTTGCTAATGATAGCGACGTTCGTGTCTGCGTGTGATCCCGAAGAAGAACCTAAAGACAAAACGTCGGGCGGAATTATTCTGCTTGATGTAAGAGTGCCAAGACACCTGACCAGTGAAGCTCGCGTTGGTCAGAGACTCTACCTGCAGCATTGTGCCGGATGCCACGGCAAAACTATCGGTGGCTCAACAAATGGTCCGCCCCTGATCGAATATGGCAGTGCACATCATTCAGATGAAACGTTTTACCGAGCGGTTTCTAAAGGCGTCAAACAACATCACTGGAAGTACGGCGACATGCCCCCCGTGAAGGGGATCTCGAGTAATGAAGTTGGCAGCATCATTACCTTTGTCCGTGAAGTTCAACGATTTGACGAAAGGCGAGGTCGAGAGCTAGGCGAGCGGTAGGATCTACTCCAACGAGATCCAAGCCGGCTGCAGGTAAGAAGTGGAATAACTGGCTGCCGATGAAATTCCTCCACTCGATAGCAGCCAAGCCAGCTTGACCGTAGTCCGATTGGAGCAGCGTAACCTTCAAGATGCAGAGGCGGGCAAAATCGGATCAAGCTAGTATTTCCCAAGAATAGCTCCCGATGCGCCATACGCTTGCCCCAATTCCCGTCGGAAATTCTAAGCGGTTAACGGCTTTTGATCGTGAGGAGTGGGTCAAATTGATGTGAGCGCGCAGTTCGGTGTTGACCTTCCACCCGCTGGAACGTCTATCAAGCCATAAGTTTACTTGAGGGATACATGTATCTAGCCGCCCGCAACCTTGCCCATTCAGTCTGCACCTTGCTCTGTGTGTTGGCATTGTTCGTGCTGATTGATGCAGTCGGAAACTCTTCGCAAGCACTACAGAACCATCATCAACACCATCATTCCAATTCAGCGAAAAACCAATCTATCAGCACCAGAGATATCGCGGCTCAGCCCCGAGAAGCTTCTCGATCTCACCAGTCGTGTACATTTTCCAATCAGGTTCAGAGAAAAGAGCATCATCACGAGACCTGCTGTGATCATCCGGTAACTCGGGCTATCGTTACAATATGGATGCCACGTCGGGATGTCATGCCGGATTATAATATCAACTGGTTGGCTCCCGCTACATTATACTCGGCAGGTCATCCTTTACTTTGCGCAAAAGATATTCCAACGCATTTTAAACCTACATCTTGTGTTGAAGCAGATTGCGACTGGCGAACGATCGTAATTCATCGTTCGTCTAGATTGCGGAACTAGTTCACGCACACGCCACGGCTCTTAGCAGGTCAATGCACTCTTGACCGCAGCAGCTCAGTGGATTCACGCGTCAGACTAAAAACCAAACCAACAAATTCTGCCTATCAAGAGGTGCTTTCATGTGCTCACGCCATAACTGTACTCATCGTAAAATGGCTGCCATAGCGACAGCTGTACCGGCAATACTCGTACTCGGGCCTGTTTTGGTCGATGCTGCGTTACCTGCAGCCTTGCAAACAGTTAAGCCAGGTATCGCGACAGTCTCTTCACTCCGGGTGGGATCAGCAATTGCTGGTGAAGCAAAAGCGTCAAATGCGCCGGCTGCAAAAGCTACCAAATGGACCTGCCCGATGCATCCGCACTACATCGCTGATGAGTTTGGGACCTGCCCAATCTGCGGTATGGACCTCGTTAAGCTTCAAGGCTCAGATCAGGATTTTAGTGCTCAAGCGGCAGAAACGCGAACCGTCGTGACCGTCGCGCCAGAGACAATTCAAAGCATGGGCGTCCGACTGGGTAAAGCAGAGACTTCGCGCTTCGGGCGTTCAGTGCGTAGCTATGGCATCGTTCATGAAAACGAACGCCTCCAAACGGAGATGACAGCGCGTGTCGAAGGCTGGGTCGAGCAATTACATGTTACTGCTGTTGGTGATGAGGTTAAAGCTGGGCAAAAACTTTTCGAACTCTATTCTCCTCAGCTGATCGTATCTCAGAATGATCTTTTGACTGCAGGTGGAATACGCGGTGTGCAGCAGCGCGGTCTTGCACAGCTACGAGCATTCGGTGTGCAACCGAAAGCACTCGACCTCATTCGACAAAACAAGCGCCCACTGCAACGTATCCCATTCTTTGCAGAACGCGACGGAGTAGTGGCACAGCTTGCCCTTAAGCAAGGCAGCTATACCAAGCGTGGAATGATGCTCGCAACGATACAAAGCTATGCATCTGTATGGCTGCGGGTCAGCGTCGCTGAGAAGGATCTCGGTTTCATTTCAAAAGCTACACCTGCTGTGGTGTCTTTCCCAAATCTTACTGGCCGCCAGGTCGAGGGCAAGGTCGACTACATTTATCCGACAATTGATACCAGAACGAGAACAGGGCAAGTACGTCTTGTTATCGATAACCCCGACGGAAAAATTCGACCGGGGAGCTATGCCGATGTCAACTTTCAGGTGGCTACCAAGGATCGGGTTGCTGTTCCGTCCGAAGCTATATTGAAGAGTGGAGAGGGCAAGTATGTTGTCGTTTCCTTGGGTGAAGGACGCTTCGAGCCCCGCTTGATTGAGTCTGGCCTCGTGTCCGGTCGCTGGACAGAGGTTACAAAAGGGGTGGCGCCAGGTGATAGCGTTGTCGTGTCAGGTCAATTCCTATTGGACTCGGAAAGCGCTCTCCGAGAATCTTTTAAGAAGCTCAAGCGGCTCCAGCTGCCATTGTCACTTTTGAAGCTTTCCAAGAACCAATTCGCAATGGTCGATCACTTTGTTGACGCTGCGATCTACCTGCATGAAACGCTCATTGATGGCTACGATCCAGAGCCCAAATTTTTAGAGCCGGCGATTGCAGTCCGCGCGGCGATGTGGCCTCGCTTCAAGAATACCAAGCTCGCCTTCGTGTTGAATGACTCAGCCGAAGCATTGCGTGCTGCTAAGCAAGCAAAGTCTGAAAGCGAAATCCAGGCAGCCCTTGCTCGGCTTACAAACGCACTAAAGATATGGATGTTGGATGGTGCCCCGGAGCATTACAAATCTCGCAAAGTAGCTCTTTTCACCGATAAAGAGAGTGGTCGTGTTTGGGTTCAATTGAATGGCAAGCCGCTTAACCCCTACAGTCGCGGTCAATCTGAGCCAATAGAATGGCCAATTCAAACAACAAACCAGAAAACTGCCTCCAACCAGTCGACCAATTCCGCGCCGGAAAATACTACATCTGGAAGTAGCCACTCTGGCATGAAGGGGTCACATAATGGCCAGTGATCCCCATTCCACTGGTCATGACATAGCAGGACACGATCCAACGAAGTCAGGTGTTGCAGCGATCATTGATTGGTCCGTGCGCAACCAGCTGCTTGTCATAATTGGCGCCCTTGCTCTGATTGTCGGAGGCTGGTTGTCAGTTAAGCAAACGCCACTGGATGCGATCCCCGACTTGACCGATACGCAAGTCATTATTCGGACCGATTTCCCCGGCCAATCACCGCAGATTGTCGAAGATCTTGTGACCTATCCTATGTCTACGGCAATGCTAGGTCTGCCTAATACAGAGGACGTCCGCGGGTTCTCGATGTTCGGCACAAGCTTCGTTTACGTGATCTTTAAAGACGGTGTTGACCAGTATTGGGCACGGTCGAGGGTACTAGAAGCACTGTCATCTATCAGTGGTCGTTTACCTGCAACGGCCAACGCGCGGATCGGCCCAGACGCGACAGGCGTCGGTTGGGTTTTCCAGTACGGCCTCGTCGACCGGACCGGAAAACGCGACCTCTCTGATTTGCGTTCGCTACAAGACTGGTTTGTCAAATTTGAATTGGCAACTGTACCCGGTGTTTCTGAAGTGGCGTCGGTTGGCGGCTTCGTGAAAGAGTATCAAGTTCTTATCGATCCCAATCGGCTACGCGCTTTCAATATTTCTATATCAAGAATTGTGTCGGCGGTCAGGGCTGCGAGCGGTGAGGTCGGTGGCCGAGTAATAGAGCAGGCTGAGACGGAGCTGATCGTCCGCTCGACGGGCTATATCGAGAACCTTGAACAACTCAAAAGCGTGGTTGTCTACTCCGACAGCGGCACACCAGTTGTGCTGGGGGATATCGCTCGCATTGTCAAAGGTCCTGAGCTGCGGCGCGGAGTCGTTGAGCTTAATGGCGAGGGTGAGGTCGTCGGTGGAATAGTGGTTATGCGTTCAGGTGAAAACGCATTAACCGTAATCAAGGCCGTGAAGAACAAGATTGAGGAGATTAAGTCAGGTCTTCCAGAGGGAGTTGAGTTTGTAACGGTTTACGACCGTGCACCACTTATCGAGGGAGCGGTCAAATATTTGGAACATAAGCTGATCGAGGAGGCTTTGGTCGTCGCCCTCGTTTGCCTGATTTTCCTTCTGCACGTACGGTCAGCATTTGTCGCGATCATCACGTTGCCCCTAGGGGTTCTCGGCGCGTTTATCGTGATGTCTTATCAAGGCATCACCGCGAATATCATGTCTCTGGGAGGTATTGCCATCGCAATCGGTGCCATGGTCGACGCATCCATTGTGATGGTCGAGAATGCACACCGCAAACTATCTGATATGGGCGAAGAAGCCACCCCCGCCGAGCGTCGGGCGGCACTTCTATTATCAGCAAAAGAGGTTGGACCAGGCCTCTTCTTTTCATTGCTCATAATTACCGTGTCATTCCTCCCAGTGTTTGCTCTGACTGGCCAATCATTCCGACTATTCGCCCCGCTTGCCTATACAAAAACTTATGCAATGGCATTCGCGTCGATCTTGTCAGTCACTGTAGTGCCCGTGCTTATGTTGTGGCTGATTCGCGGAAAGATCAGGCGCGAAATGGCCAACCCTCTCAATTGGGTCTTTGTACAGCTTTACCGACCAATTTTATGGCTAGCACTGAAGGCCCGCTGGGCTACCCTGCTCGTTGCAGTTGCAGCACTCGCATCCGTTGCCATTCCAATCCAACGAATAGGTTCAGAGTTTATGCCTGCGCTCTATGAAGGCGAACTCTTGTACATGCCCACAACCCTACCCGGAGTATCAATCACTAAGGCCAAAGAAGTATTGGCCCAGACAAACCGACTGATCGGGACAGTGCCAGAAGTCGAGCGAGTGTTTGGTAAGGTTGGCCGTGCGGATACAGCTACCGATCCCGCTCCAATTTCGATGATTGAGACTTGGATCCGATTGAAGCCTAAAGATGAGTGGCGCGAAGGTCTTACCGTCAAAAAACTGATCGCCGAGCTTGATCAGCGCTCGAAACTTCCAGGTCTGGTTAATTCTTGGGGGTACCCGATCAAGATTCGCATGGACATGATTTCAACCGGCATCCGAACACCGGTTGGCATCAAGATCTCTGGCAATGATCTAAAGACGATAGAACGCATAGCGCTACAGGTCGAAGCTGGCGTCAAGGACATCCCTGGTACTCGCTCAGCATTCGCGGATCGCGTAGTTGGCGGCAAGTACCTTGAGATCCGACCGGATCGTCGCGAGTTGGCACGTCGCAACATTGATCTCGGCGTATTTCAATCCGTAATACAGACAGCTCTCGGAGGCATGCGTTTGACCGAGAGCGTTCAGGGACGCGAGCGCTACAATATAATGTTGCGTTACGATCGTCCGTTCAGGGAAACACCTGAGCAGCTTTCTGAGATATTGATACCAACGCCTGCAGGTCAGCATATTCCCTTGGGTGAAGTTGCGAAGATAGAGGTTGCAGATGGCCCACCAATGCTGCGATCGGAGAATGCGCGATTAACCGGATGGGTATTCGTTGATATTGCCGACCGTGATATCGGAACTTACGTCAACGAGGCATCATCGATTATACGTGAGAAGATTAAGCTGCCGCCGGGTTATGCCATAACCTGGTCTGGTCAGTTCGAGCAAATGATCGAAGCCCGGGAACGATTGTCGATAGCCATCCCCACTGCCGTCTTGATCATTTTCGTGCTTCTTATGTTGCACTTTGGACGATTTGACAGGACTGCAATCATAATGCTGTCACTGCCGTTCGGATTAATAGGAGGGATGTGGGCCGTATATCTAGCGGGCTACAACTTATCCGTCGCAGTCGCCGTTGGTTTTATCGCCCTTGGCGGCATTGCTGTCGAAACAGCCGTCGTTATGCTCCTGTACATTGACCAACAGGTTCGCGAGCATCCTCCAAAAACACGAGAGGAGTTGTTTGATGCGATTGTCGCCGGCGCTGTCATGCGGGTTCGACCCAAACTTATGACAGTTGGTGTAATCATTGCTGGACTCCTGCCGATATTCTTCACTGACGGACTGGGTTCAGACGTGATGCGACGCATCGCACTGCCCATGGTCGGAGGAATGGCTTCAACAACAGTCCTAACCCTCGTCGTAATCCCTGTTGTCTATTACCTCTGGGAAGGGCGACGTTTCAGAACACCAAGATCCTCGAGTCCGGCGTTACCGTCTGGCGGAGGTATGGCCGCACAACCGGCCGAATAACTCTGCTCAAGTTGAGCAGGCGTTGCCGCTAAAAGCGGCCCAATGGCGGTGGGAGGCTCCCACCTTATAGACTACGGAGTTGAGATGAAGAATACATTTGCAGTCGGTGTTGTCTTTGCTGCCCTATCTATCGGGGCAGTTCCAGCTATAGCTAGCGGCAGTAAAGGCAGCCACGCTGGTCATGGACAGATGAAAGCAGCTGAAGGCAAAAAGGAAGCGGTGGCCGTCGGTGTTATCAACTCAGTTGATTCTTCCGCAGGTAAGATCAATGTCACCCATGAACCGGTTCCAGCCTTGGGGTGGCCAAAGATGACTATGGACCTCCCTGTAACACGTCGTGTTGATCTTTCTACGGTAAAGCCAGGAACAAAGATCAATTTCACACTTAAGCAGGGTAGAGATAAGCAATTTCGCGTAATCGCAATTGAGGCCGCGAAGTAAGAAACCCGAGTGCCGGTGGCTCAAATAAATCGGCACTCACTTTGATAATCCGTAGGAACCGAAAGCAGCATCCGCACAGCCTGCCCTTTTGATAAAATCAATTGCATGGCAGCGAGCGGAACTAGTTCCCCGTTGCGCGTTATTTTAGTTCTCCGTTCTAAAGGCGAGCTTCTCATCTTGCGGTCTTGCTCGGCATGGTATCCGACTATTTGCAGATCCCAGCAGCACTCAGCATCGCATATTAACAATCGATAACCAGAAGCGTCGTTGTTGTAGTAAGGAGCTAATTCTTTCCATTGACGACGCTATCAGGGGAATTGCGATCGTCGCGCTGCAGTGCAATTCACTCACAAAATTGACCCTTCACTGCTATTTAACCGGAGTTAACTTTTCAGAGCATTGTGTCCGCTATCGGTGACAACGGGCATCAACTGCCTGTGCGATTACTAATTGGCAACTCTCAGCGGCAGTTCAACAAGGCAGGGACCAAGATCAAACAGGAGACGTATACCCTAAAGTGTTCAATGCTCATGAGCACACATGTCATGGTCAGCTAGAGCTTGCAGCACGTAGCATTGCTCAATCTTTCCTCCTTCACAACCTGATGCAATGCGGTCGAGTTCGGCTTCCAATCGCTGAAGCTTTGCAATTTTCTCTCTTACAGTTTCTAAGTGCTCTGCTGCGATCTGGTCTGCGTCGCGGCATGTCTTTTCCGGGTGCTCCCTGAGTTCGAGAAGTTCCTTCACTTCCTCAATAGATAAACCCAATTCTCGAGCGTGCTTGATGAAACTGAGACGATCAAGTGCTGCGGGCGGGTATCGGCGTTGGTTTCCGTCAGATCTCGCTGGTGCCGGTAGTAGACCCATCTGTTCGTAGTAGCGAATAGTCGGAACCTTGACGCCCGTTTGCTTCGACAACACTCCAATCGAAAGCATCGAATTTTCCTCTTGAACCTATAGCAACTAGAGCAATTATGGTGGACGAACTTCAATAGCAAGAGGCTTCGCAAGATGGGCGGCCATCACCATCATCACCACATTGATCCCAGTGCAGGAGACGCCCGTGTGCTCTGGGCTATTCTAGTCAATCTCATTTTGACAATCGCTCAATTTGTTGGCGGCATCCTCTCAGGTAGCTTGGCTCTGATCGCAGATGCTCTCCACAACTTCTCTGATGCGATTGCGCTTGTTATAGCGTTTGGCGCTCGCAAGATTGCCCGACGACCTAGTGACGAAACAATGACCTTTGGCTACGGGCGAGCGGAGATTGTTGCCGCACTTGTTAACTACACCACGCTCATCGTCATTGGGTTGTACCTCTTGTATGAGGCCGTGGCGCGCTTCATCGATCCGCAAGGAGTTGATGGCTGGTTAGTTGTCATCATTGCCGGCATCGCGCTGTTGGTAGATCTGATTACCGCTGCGCTTACATACTCACTGTCCAAAGAAAGCGTGAACATCAGAGCTGCGTTCCTGCACAATGTTGCCGACGCTCTCGGTTCAATAGCGGTAATTATCGCGGGGACCCTAATCATCCTTTATGACTGGCGGCTGGTTGACCCCATCGTTACCGTAATGATTGCCGGATATATCCTTTGGCAGTCATCAGTAGAGATCGGCCCCGTTATTCGGATACTCATGCTGGGAAGCCCACCCAGTATCCCTACAGACGAGGTTTTGGCACAGATGAGATCAATCCAGGGGGTTGCAGACGTCCATCATGTGCACTTCTGGCAGTTGAATGAACACGCGAACGCAGTTGATGCTCACGTCGTTATTGAAACGGGCTCATGGGGGGAAGCTGACAACATCAAGGCCAAGATTAAACAGTCACTGCTTAGACGCTTCGATATCTTTCATTCTACGTTGGAACTCGAATGCTCCGCTCACGCATGCGACGTCGCAAGCAAAATTGGGCATGATGTGACGGATGCAGCAGATGCATCTGGATACTTCAGTCGAACAGTATCCGCCTGATGGCTGGCGCAGTACTGCACAATTGGTGCGAAACCACCTCGCATTATGTGTTTGCAAGCACACAACGAACATAAAAACTAGTACAGATAACTCGACATTAACGGTTCGTTTACTTAGCTTCTGGAGGTTGGCAATCAGGGCAACCGGTCACAGTATACGAATGCTAGCTAACTTGATGACATGTGGGAAAAATCTAACGTGGATCGTGTTTGCGGTCTGCGCCTGCGTGCTTTTTCAAGCATTGTCTGACGTCAGCCCCCCTGGAACCTTCTGAGATCATTTTTTAACTGAGTGTTTCTAGGCTCATCCTCACCACTGAGGAGTGCCACATGGGACGTAGAACTGAAGCTTCTGACCGCACCGTCAAAGACATCCGGCGTCAAACTCGGAAGCGATATTCATCCGAGGAGAAGATCAGGATCGTCCTTGCAGGACTGCGCGGCGAAGACAGCATTGCCGAGCTGTGCCGTCAGGAAGGTATCGCACAGGGCATGTACTACAGCTGGTCAAAGGAGTTCTTGGAGGCTGGCAAAAAGCGGCTAGCCGGTGATACCGCACGGGCAGCGACCTCTGATGAAGTGAAGGATCTACGACGCGAAGCGCTACACCTCAAGGAGGTTGTCGCGGAGCAGGCCCTGGAACTTCGGCTGCTCAAAAAAAGCATGATCGGAAGTGGGGGCAACGACACATGAGGTATCCCGCGACGGAGAAGCTGGAGATTATTCGCCTTGTCGAGCAATCACATCTGCCAGCAAAACGCACATTGGATACGCTCGGCATCCCACGTACGACTTTCTATCGTTGGTATGACCGGTATCTCACCGGTGGACTTGATGCATTAGAAGATCGAAAGCCGATGCCTGGCCACGTCTGGAACCGCATCCCGGACGATGTCCGAGAGCAAATTGTCGACTTCGCACTCGAAGAGCCAGAACTGACGCCGCGCGAGCTGGCGGTGAAGTTCACAGATACTCGGAGCTACTTCGTATCCGAGTCTTCCGTCTATCGAATACTCAAAGCGCTCGACCTCATCACAAGTCCCGCGTTCGCCGTCGTCAAGGCTGCTGATGAGTTCCACGACAAAACAACGGCGATCAATCAGCTTTGGCAGACAGACTTCACCTACCTCAAAGTCATCGGCTGGGGATGGTTCTATCTCTCGACCGTCCTTGATGATTACTCGCGTTACATCATCGCTTGGAAGTTATGCACTACCATGAAAGCCAGTGACGTCACTGACACGCTTGAACTTGCATTGGAGGCGTCAGGTTGTGACAAAGTCAACGTCAGACATCGACCGCGACTTCTGTCGGACAATGGTTCATCGTACATCTCTGGTGATCTGGCAGAATGGCTCGACGATCAATCGATGGATCATGTTCGTGGTGCGCCATACCATCCTCAGACGCAGGGAAAAATCGAGCGATGGCATCAAACTTTGAAAAACCGCGTGCTGTTGGAGAACTACTTTCTGCCCGGGGATCTAAAGGCAAGCATCGAAGCATTCGTGACCCACTACAATCACGAGCGCTACCACGAAAGCCTCAACAACGTGACGCCCGCAGTGTCTGACGTCAGCCCCCCTGGAACCTTCTGAGATCATTTTTTAACTGAGTGTTTCTAGGCTCATCCTCACCACTGAGGAGTGCCACATGGGACGTAGAACTGAAGCTTCTGACCGCACCGTCAAAGACATCCGGCGTCAAACTCGGAAGCGATATTCATCCGAGGAGAAGATCAGGATCGTCCTTGCAGGACTGCGCGGCGAAGACAGCATTGCCGAGCTGTGCCGTCAGGAAGGTATCGCACAGGGCATGTACTACAGCTGGTCAAAGGAGTTCTTGGAGGCTGGCAAAAAGCGGCTAGCCGGTGATACCGCACGGGCAGCGACCTCTGATGAAGTGAAGGATCTACGACGCGAAGCGCTACACCTCAAGGAGGTTGTCGCGGAGCAGGCCCTGGAACTTCGGCTGCTCAAAAAAAGCATGATCGGAAGTGGGGGCAACGACACATGAGGTATCCCGCGACGGAGAAGCTGGAGATTATTCGCCTTGTCGAGCAATCACATCTGCCAGCAAAACGCACATTGGATACGCTCGGCATCCCACGTACGACTTTCTATCGTTGGTATGACCGGTATCTCACCGGTGGACTTGATGCATTAGAAGATCGAAAGCCGATGCCTGGCCACGTCTGGAACCGCATCCCGGACGATGTCCGAGAGCAAATTGTCGACTTCGCACTCGAAGAGCCAGAACTGACGCCGCGCGAGCTGGCGGTGAAGTTCACAGATACTCGGAGCTACTTCGTATCCGAGTCTTCCGTCTATCGAATACTCAAAGCGCTCGACCTCATCACAAGTCCCGCGTTCGCCGTCGTCAAGGCTGCTGATGAGTTCCACGACAAAACAACGGCGATCAATCAGCTTTGGCAGACAGACTTCACCTACCTCAAAGTCATCGGCTGGGGATGGTTCTATCTCTCGACCGTCCTTGATGATTACTCGCGTTACATCATCGCTTGGAAGTTATGCACTACCATGAAAGCCAGTGACGTCACTGACACGCTTGAACTTGCATTGGAGGCGTCAGGTTGTGACAAAGTCAACGTCAGACATCGACCGCGACTTCTGTCGGACAATGGTTCATCGTACATCTCTGGTGATCTGGCAGAATGGCTCGACGATCAATCGATGGATCATGTTCGTGGTGCGCCATACCATCCTCAGACGCAGGGAAAAATCGAGCGATGGCATCAAACTTTGAAAAACCGCGTGCTGTTGGAGAACTACTTTCTGCCCGGGGATCTAAAGGCAAGCATCGAAGCATTCGTGACCCACTACAATCACGAGCGCTACCACGAAAGCCTCAACAACGTGACGCCCGCAGACGTCTACTTCGGTCGTAACAAGATCATCTTGCTGGAGAGAGAAAGGATCAAACGAAAGACATTCGAAACACGGCGCTTGCAACATCGCAACGCCGTAGCATAACTTTGAAAACGATGAGCCAATCACTCGCTTAGATCAAACGCTCAACTGTTCCAGATTATGTGACGACGGACACGCCCGCAGACGTCTACTTCGGTCGTAACAAGATCATCTTGCTGGAGAGAGAAAGGATCAAACGAAAGACATTCGAAACACGGCGCTTGCAACATCGCAACGCCGTAGCATAACTTTGAAAACGATGAGCCAATCACTCGCTTAGATCAAACGCTCAACTGTTCCAGATTATGTGACGACGGACAATCTACGTACAACTCCCGCTTGATAGGGTCAGTGTCGATACCAGAGAGAATGTTCAAACCAATTGCATAGTTTGGGTCAGAGGGATCGATATAGATAACATCATCAATGCGGTGTGCTGGTATGTGAGCAAGGATGTTGTTTTTACTGTCACCGTGAAAATCGATGAAGGTGACACCACGACCTTTACGGATGTCATCAATGATCAGGTGCTCCATGTAAGTAGACTTTCCTGATCCAGATTTTCCTTGGATGTAGTGACCAGTCTCTACGTGCTCTTTACATAGAAAAACAGCACGCTCAGTCTCTGTCCAAGAGTTGTAGGTATTGCCAATTAAAGCACAGACGTTTTGTTCGTAATTCATACGACGGATGCCACTAACATGGGCATACGAGTTGGAAGCTCATAACACCAATCGAGACTCCTTTGTTCCTTTCGGGAATGCGATTGATGTCACTGATGTCAATAAGACTTGAACCTATGCTGGTTCGGTCAGCGTGGGCACGCTAATAGCCTCCGTCGTAGAAACAACGGCTGCTTTTGAGGGGAACAATTAACGTCAAAAATTATATCTCATGATCTAGAGCTTTGGCATGTGGATACGTGAGTGCTTTGTGCGGTGAAGTATCTAGGATCATCTGGGCGGCTGTCGGCCGTGTCCGACCCCTTAGTTCCAGTCGAGGACACGACCAAAGGGAGTGCCCGCAGACCGGCCACGTAAGGAACCGAAGCCGAGCGCAGAGAAGGACACCTTCGGTGACTGAAGTAGTCCACCGTCAAAAACCTGCGCTTACTCGCTTTTCTAGGTGGATGGAACTAAGGGGTCGGGCGCAGCCCGACAGCCGCCCAAGTGCGCTAGCACTATGTGAAATAAGCTTTTTTTTATAATTCTAAAAACCTGAAATCCTTACAGCGGATTGGTAAAAACCACTCTAGAAATACGCTTTTACGACAATAGCTTAGAGGATTTGGCAAATCACTGTGCACAAGTCAGTTCTATCGGCTTTTTATCCGGTTTTCGGGCAATTGACCTCTGTGGGTGATATAATTCTGGGGTATGTCTAATACAGGCACTCCCCCACAATCTAATGAAGCAGAGCAGGCAGTACTTGGTGCTGTTCTGATTAAGCCTGAAGTCATGGCTGATGTCGTGACTATGGTGCAGGTTCAAGACTTTCACTTAGATCGTCACCGGATCATCTACGCTGCAATGTGTGAGTTGTTTGGTGAAGAGAGACCCATTGATCTTTTGAGTGTGTCTCAGCTCATCAATGATCAAGGTAGGCTTGAAGCTATCGGTGGTGATAGCTACCTGGCTGATCTACTTACTGCTGTTCCCTCTGCGGCTAACGTTGAGTACTACGCTGAGATCGTCAAAGACAAAGCTATACGGCGTAGTCTTATTGAGAAGGGTCAGCTCATTGCCAATCTAGGGATGGCTCCTGAAGGCAGTGCAGAGCAATTGCTTGATGCAGCTGAACATGAGTTGTCAGAAGTAGGACAAGCGGTAGGTAGTTCTGACTTTCATGAGCTGAGTGATGTTTTAGAAGAAGCAATGCTTCGGGCTGAACGTGTCAGTGAAAGTGATAGTCATCTCAGAGGCGTTCCTACTGGCTTTGATAATCTCGACAACAAGCTCTCTGGTTTTCAAAAGACCGATCTCATTATCCTGGCGGCTCGTCCTTCAGTTGGTAAGACAGCACTAGCCTTAGATATCTGTCGCAAGGCAGCAGTCAATCATGTGCTTTCTATCGGGTTTTTCTCCCTGGAAATGGGTAGAGACCAACTGACTGACCGTATGCTTGCAGCAGAGGCAAGAGTGGATGCCTGGCGCTTCCGTACTGGCAATCTAAAAGACGCTGGTGATAAGGAAGCAGTCAAAGATGCTCGTAGTCGTCTGGCTGCAACCAGGTTCTTTATTGATGACAATTCGTACAACAATGTCTTGCGTATTAAGTCTGCCTGTCGGCGTTTAAAACACCGCAAAGGGCTCGACCTGGTTGTCGTCGATTATTTACAACTGATCGCTCCCCTCTCCAAGACCAATGGCAATACCGTTGCTGAAATCACTGAGATCTCTCGTGGTCTTAAACAACTTGCAAAGGAGTTAGATGTTCCTGTGCTGGCGCTCTCTCAGCTCTCTCGTAATGTTGAGCATCGAGGAGAGAATGCACATCCACGTTTGGCAGATCTTCGAGACAGTGGATCAATTGAACAAGATGCAGATGTAGTGATCTTCATTCACCGTGACAAAGCCGAAGATGGTGACGGTCGTGCAGCTGAAACCAAGCTCTTAATTGAGAAGCACCGCAACGGTGCAACGGGTTCAGTGGAGCTGATGTTTGATAAGAAAAGATCCACCTTTCAAGAGGTGGATGTACAGCACCAGTTCGATGATTTTGAGGGTGAGGCAGGCTCAAATGAAGAGTTTGCTAGATTATAATAAGATATTGGAATAAATACATAAAATTGCGCTATTGGCAATTAATTGGTATAATGAATAAAGCGGTTTAAGTCCGCGGTAGTGACTATTTCCACAATACAGGGAGTACGTGCGATGGCTGACCAACAACGTCAGGTATCAAAGCCAGATTTCAACGTCTATGCGCTGGACGGTGAGGGCAGAAATGCCTTCTGGCTCAAAATCGGAGCAGCGTGGAAACACCGGGATGGGAAAGAAGGGTTTAATATCCAGCTGCAGGCCTTGCCTTTGAACAGTCGCCTGGTTCTCCTTCCGCCGAAGGATCAAGGTGAAGAAGGTTCGCAACCTGCAGATGGTGAAGCGGCGGCTGCATAAGCCCAGACTTCCCTTTCACTCGGGGTTTGTCCCACTACTAAAGGGGCTGGCAGTATCGCACTGCTGGCTCTTTTTCTTTGTCTCAATTTAACCTCACAAGGAGGATAGGGCCTCGCGGTTGCGGCGCGGTATAATTCTTTGAGGAATAAGAACATGAGTGATCAAGCGGGGCATACAATCGAGATACCAAAGTCAGGCGACAACGTTTCAATACCGTTGCAACTGATCCCTGGCTCCGTAACCTTTATAGTGGGGCCTAACGGTGCTGGTAAATCAAGCTTGATGCAGACCATATACGGCAAGATCCCTGATGGTGAAGGCGTTCGCGTCCATGCTCAAAGACACGTAAATCTCCCGTCAAGCAAAGTTGGTCTCACACCAGCCCAGTACGAGTCGCAGGCCACTACTACGCGCAATAATGATCGCTCTCCCAAAGCTCGTTATTCCGATGATCGTATAGCTCCTAGGATCAATGAGCTGCTTTATAAGCTTTCTGAGGCTGATGAAGAGCGACGAGATACGATTGAAGAACTGACTTCTAGACAGGACACAGCGGCGCTTTTTAAATACGATAGAGAACACCCCAAGACACTGACGGCCTGCAACCGACTGCTAGCAGAAGGCACGCTAACTTTTGAAGTGAGGTCGAGAAAGAAGACCTTTGAGGCCAGACACGATGGTACAGATTGGTTTGCAATCGAACTCCTATCAGATGGAGAGCGGGCAGCTTTGCTTCTCATTGCCGAAGTGCTTTTGGCAACACCAGGTCAAAGCATTTTGGTCGATGAGCCGGAACGTCACTTAGAGCGTGCTATCTCTGCTCCCCTACTCTCAGCTCTGTTCGCTCAGCGTCCAGATTGCAGCTTCCTGGTTTCAACGCATGACATTGAGCTTGTCTCATCAATGCCTGAAGACAAGATCATTCTGTTACGTGACGTAGAGATTGAGAACAACAACCCGGTTAGCTGGGACTTTGACATACTAAAAAACTCTCTTGAAATCCCAGAGGAGAGTAGGCGGCTTCTACTAGGTTCTCGGCGTAAAATTCTCTTTGTAGAAGGCGATGGTGGCAGTCTTGATCTACCCATCTATTCGGCGTTGTTCGAAAAAATCTCAGTCCGTAGCGTTGGATCTTGCAAAGAAGTCGAACAAGCTGTGGATGGTCTGAACGCAGCAACCGACGAGCACTGGGTTGAAGCATTTGGGATTGTGGATGCTGATCAAAAGCGTGAAGAGGGTTTAGATATAAATGCTCTCAAGAGCAGGGGCATTTACGCTCTCGATGTCTATGCAGTCGAAAGTCTGTACTACGGTGAAAGATCCCGAAGAGCTGTAGCTGAGTATCAAGCTTCGATTTTTGAGTTCGATGCCAGCACCAGGTTAGATAAGATCAAATCTGAGTGTCTTGCTGAGCTAGGTTTTGAAGAGCGCAAGAATGATTTGATCTCGTACCGCGTCAGCGGTTTGGTGCGAGGTAAGCTACTAAGCCTGGCTCCTACCAGAAAGGCGCTAGCTGCTCGTGAGGTTGCAGCCATTGATACTTACGTACCAATCCCTACTGTGGACGAAGAGAAACGCTATCAGGCTGCAATCGATGCAGGAGACCTCGAAACACTGATTGGTAGGTATAAGATACGGTCATCGCGTGTATCAGGGATCATAGCTCAAAACCTTGAATTCAAAAACGCTAGGGCATACCAGCTGATGGTTGTTCATCTGCTTCGAGAAGATGAGAGTTTCCGCAATGATATTCTCAGTCTCTTTGGAGATCTACGTACTGTATTTGGCTCTTAAACGAGCCTCTGCTGACTGCGTAGGCCTGCTCTGTGCGTGGGTGAACCGCATAATCTGCTAATGTTACGACGCTTATGACAATTCAAGTATAGATCTCTACTTATTCTTACGAGTAAGAACCATCGTGCCGTTTGTTTTGGCACTAGTCCAATACGTACCTCTAAGTGTCATAGCCTCCCCGACACCTTCTATCTCAAACCTGACAGCACCCTCGTGTGGTGGGTTCTTGCGCGCAGTGTGAACGTCAGTTTTTGAATCATAGAGATAGGTCAGGCGGTTTATTTGCTTCTCTTCATCTCTTGTAAGACTTTCACCGTAGGAGTGTGACGTTCGCTTATCGGTGACGAGTTTACAGTGGATGGAGAAGAAATTTTGAGTGATTGTGAGGGTGGTTGGAATGGGTGCTGGTTCTTGGCCACGTTGTTTAAAGCTTGAGTGTATCTCTCCTGTCCACGTCCCAGAGAGATCAGGGAAAATTACCAACCATTTTTGAAAAATTGGGAGCTTCCAGCCGTATGTTACAAACGCGGCAGTGATGAAGAGCGTTACTGTTACCGTACTTGGAAGTACTTTGAACCAAGTACCAGCTTCCGTGAGAGGAAGATCTCTAATCCAGGCAGTTGCAATAGCTACTGCAATGGCAGTTGGAATGAGAACAGTTAGGAGGCGTTGTAGGACAAGCTGGTTCATTGGTCGTTCATTACTTCTTGAGTAAGGGTGACAAACTCCAATGCATCATTGCGTGTCCATTTTTGCTTGTCCGTAAAGAGATACTTCAGCTCACTCACCTCAGTCCATTCCCTTCCCAGGCCAGCGGTGAGCTGTAAGCGTAGATACTCCAGAACATCAATGACATCTTCCGTCAGTGTCTGTGATCCAAAGAAGTGATCAGGTGTATTGTAGACTAGGCACTCGATCAAAAAGCCGGGTAGCGGTTCATATCTTGCAAGATTGAAGGTCTTGAGTACACGAACAACTCTCTTGTATCGCTGATTGGTAGCGACGTTTTTGTCTCGGCTGTTGGTCAGGTGCTGATATGGCCAATTATAGATCAAGCCATTCTTTGCAGAGTACAGCGCTGTACCTTCTGGCTCGATGTAGTAGCCATCAACTGAATAGTATCGGTGCGTGCAGAACGGTGTAACGTCTGCATCAACCCTGTACGTGTTCTCGTTGAGATCAAAGGCATTGCCGCCGTCGTCCTTCACCGCAGATCGCCCAAAATAGTCTTCTAAGGCCCCTAAAACATCAGAGCGGAACTGCGAGTACTTGTAGCTTGCCGGGGAAAGACCGAAGTCGTCTGCTGACATGCCGTCAGGATATGTATTGAAGAATGTGTTCCCACAGATGACTGCAATGTCGACATCGCTGTCTTTGCGGACATTTGTATTGTTCGCGTAGGAACCTTGGGTAAGGACTGTGATCTTTTTGGTCTTCAGTACGGGGTGCCGATTTATAGCGTTTGTGATGTAAGCGGTGCAGCGATCACACCTTGACGGTGTTGTCGTAGGCCCATGGCATCAGTTCATCGATGCGGCTTTGCGGCCAGTGGTTGACGAGTTTGGTGAGTGTGTCGGTCAGCCAGGCATGAGGGTTCACGTCATTGAGTTTGCAGGTCTCAATGAGCGAGGCGATGATGGCCCAGTTGGCACCGCCTTTGTCGGAGCCGGCGAAGAGCGCATTTTTTCGATTAAGCGCAATCGGCCGAATTGATCGCTCGACAGTGTTGGTGTCCATCTCGATGCGCCCATCATCAAGGTAACGGCTGAGTTCATCCCAGCGGGTGATGCCGTAACGGATATCTGTGGCGATTGTCGAACTCTTGGGAACACGGGCAAGTTGCTCTTTCAGCCATGTCTTGAGTTCGTCGACGAGGCCCTTGGCGCGCGCCTGTCGGACAGCGTGGCGCTCATGCTCTGAGCGACCACTGATCTCGGCCTCGATGTCGTAAAGCTCACCGATCCGGCGTAAGATTTCGGTCGCGATCGGCGCGTTGCCGCCCTTAGCGATGTCATAAAAGCGCCGCCGGAAGTGTGACCAGCACAGCGCCAGCGTGACGTGTGGTTCGAGTTTGTTGTAGCCGGCATAGGCGTCTACCTGGAGGACACCGGTGAAGCCGGCCAGTATGCGTTGAGCGTGTTCGCCGCCGCGGCCCGGTGCATAGGTGTAGGCCACGGCTGGTGGATCGCTGCCACCCCCACCTCCCTGCCAAGGGCGATCATCGCGGGCAACCGCCCACAGATAACCCTTCTTGGTCCGCCCACGTCCCGGATCGAGGACTGGACAGGTCGTTTCATCGGCGAACAGTTTCGGTGATGCCTTGAGGATCTCCATCAATCGGTCATGCAACGGCGCTAGCTCAAAGGCGGCGAAGCCGACCCAGTTGGCGAGGGTGGAGCGGTTGATCTCGATGCCGTCACGAGACAGGATCTGGGATTGTCGATAGAGCGGCAAGTGATCGGCATACTTCGAGACCAAGACATCGGCAACGAAAGCTTCGGTTGGCAGGCCACCGGTGATCAGTCTGGATGGTGCGGCGGCTTGAACGACACCGTCCGTACATGATCGGCAGGCATACTTCGGCCTCCGCGTCACAATCACTTTCAGCTTTGCCGGGATACGATCGAGACGCTCGGAGACGTCCTCGCCAATGACATGCAGAGCACCACCACAGCACGGGCAGTCTTTATTGTCCGGCTCGATGACGACTTCTTCGCGCGGCAGATGTTTTGGCAAGTGACCACGATTGGCGCGGCGGTTTTTGACACCTTCTCGCCGGACGATGGCATCGCCCTTTTCTGCTTTAGCATCCTCAACGCCATGATCCGTCTCGATGTCTTCGAGTGCCAGCTCAATCTGGTCGTCGCTGATCCGCTTCTCGGAACGTCGCCCGAACCGGGCCCGGCGCAGAACGGAGACAATGTGATCGAGGCGCGCGTTGCGCGCTTCAAGACGATGCACTTCGGCGGTGAGAACTTTCTCCTCATGCGCCAGGCGTTCGTGCTCTGCTGCCAGCCGGTTGTTCTCGGTACGCCCGGCCAAAACCATGGCTTTCAACGTCGCGACGTCATTGGGTAGGTGGTCAGGAGTGATTATCATGGCCGAAGCAAAGCTGATTTGCCGGCCATCTGGCCAGCATTTCGCAGAATTTGTGCGTCGATTACTGCACCGCTGTTGGCCGATGGACACGGCGACTGTGGACACGCGTCCAATCAATGCCTTCAAGCAGCGCTGAAAGCTGTGCCGGCGACAGGCGCATGACGCCATCCTCGATCCGAGGCCAACGGAACTTGCCGTCATCCAGGCGCTTGTAGATCATCACCAAACCGTTGCCGTCCCAGATCAGAAGCTTCACCCGATCAGCGCGTTTGGCTCTGAACACGAACACCGTGCCGGTGAACGGATCGAGGCGCAAATGCTCCTGCACCAGTGCAGCAAGCCCATCGATGCCTTTGCGGAAGTCCACTGGCTTGGTCGCAACCAACACACGCACACCACTTTGTGGAACAATCACGTCAGCCCCTTCAACGCTTTCAGGACGGAAGCGAGGGTGTTCTGATCGGCGGCACCGCGAATGATGACACGGGACCGGCCGACGGTCAGCTCGATAGACGGTGCAGCAACCGCATTGTGTGTCTCGATGCCCATCGTCTGATCACATTGTTGGGCAAGTGCCGCAGGCCTGCCGTCAACAACTATTGATGAGAACGTCGGATCGGTCTGCTTGTGCGCATTGGCTCGAAAAGTCGAACGCCAGCCATACAGTTGCTGCGGTGACAAGCCGTGTCGCCGTGCGACCTCCGCAATCACCGCACCCGGCACCATGCTTTCGGCAACAATCGACGCTTTCTCATCATGCGACCGGTTGCGCCGCCGCTCAACGCCGGTGATTAACTCAATCCGACGCATCGCCTCGACCTTAGTTAGCTCACTAAGGTCCTCATTAAGGGCTTCTGGCTCGTGCTCCATGACACTGCAGGATTACGGGAGCTGAAGATCAGAGCAAGGTGGGGGCGGGACACCGCTTACTTTGTGATTGCAGTTACTGCGTTGTTACAGCGCTGTTCTTCGGTTTTACCAGGTGGTTTGGCCCAGTCTTGGAACGTTCTTTCGAGATGGTTCATGATTTTTTTGAGAGTATAGCAAAGTCGAATCATTGGTGCTGAGATCAGACTTGTCTGTACTCATATCAAGACCTCTTAATGACTATGATCAGTCTATCCACAAGTGCTAAACTTGCCCACTGAAGCCCGCTTTTAGCGCGGGTAGCCCCCTCTATCCTACCCCTCATTTTCGGAGCCGGGCCATGCCTCCGCCCCCGGCACGGCGACGAGAAATGAGGGGTTATAGACCCGCCCCTCATTTTTGGTGAGGGTCTGGATCTGTGGCTGGATCTATCTAGACAGTCTTTTGATTATTGATCCCCTAAGTTAGGGATCGTGACACGTATGTGCGGAGACAAGCGTAGCGCCGGCTCCGGTGAAGATGAGACTGCAAGCGACAGCGCCGGCAGGCGAACCTGAACTAGAGCCCGGCGGTCTCTGACCGTAACCACTTAAGCACTGGTGCTCACGTGATATAATTCTGCTCGTCTTTATACGCGGATCTCGCGTCTTTACTCCCCTTCCCTCACTTGGAAATACTTTTCCAAACAGGGGCAACTTCTTTCCAAAACCTCACAGGTCTCAACCGGGGTCTCACTCAATGAGACTTCGGTCTAGGCATGGGAGAAAGTATGCATGGAAGAGAGACGTGGGCAGTATAAACGCTACACACTCAACGGTTACGATCTGGCACGCCATGACAATGGTCAGTGGTGGTATCGTGGCCTCAACATCTGTCAGAACCCCGAAGGCCGAAAATGGCTTGGGCCGTTTAGATCAGAACAGGCAGTCTGCCTGGCTATCTCACACTCTATGAGGAGCAAACTGGTCGAACGTGTACAAGCTTCGCTTTAGGTGCCTCGTGGTGCCTACAGCAGAGAGCCTGCATCTATTGCGGGCTTTTCTGATACCTGAAATTAGACCAAGAAATTACCTTGATCATCAATCCCACCATGTAAAAGGCGAGAGATGACCTCAGAGCGTTTCATATCAGGGTTCTTCAGCAAGACGAGCTGAAGCTTCTTGTCTGCTTCTCGTAGCAAGCTGATCGAGTAACTCTTTCTAGTGATGTTCATAAGCTGTTTGTGTGTACTACAGTGTATCACAATGTAGTACAGAGAATATCTGGTGCCTGGTGTGGATATCGTTGTTTATAAAAAGTGTTTAAGTAATGTTCTTATATATTCTTCTTAAATAGAATGAATCGGAAAAATGAGAGAATAAAAGCGGAAAATCAATAATCTTCATGCGGAATTTTAGACATCCAAATTTACCAACCACTTCTTATTGCTGTGGATAATCATATTTTTCCGTCTTCCTAATTTTGCAAAGGTTGATGACGGGTGACTGGTAATTTTGCGACAGTCCATCTTCCCAATTATGAAATTATCCACGATGTTTTTTGAAAACCAAAGTCTATAATATACCACATGACAGAGAAAGGCTTTGAATCTCGAAACTTAAGTTCAGGGTACGAGGTCAATGGTGACCGAGTGGCTGAAGAAGGTTTTGTTGAGATGCCTAATGTTCTAATTTACGCCAATATAATATTTGGCCCTGGCACAGTCGATTATAAGGACTGGTTGGTGTATGCGGGGTTGAAGTATATAGGTCGCCAAAATAGTAAAGTCCGGGAAGCTCAAGACGAGGTGGCAAGGACTGTGGGTTTAGGTCTGGGGCTATGCAATAGACGGCTTAAGAAGTTATGTGAGAAGAAATTTCTTGTTGCTGAAAACCATGGCGTGGGGCGACCCAAGGCGTATAACTTTAATTGCCGGGTGGCCAAAGATAGCGGAACACAATTCCATGTAGGAGAGTTGAGGGAGCAGATAGAACAGAGTGATTTTGTAAAGGTGTCTGGAGGGGACGATTATAGGCTGATTGGTAACAATCAATGGCCGAATTTCATCATTACAAAGCGTCGGAAAGAGATGGGGTTCGTAGAAAGAGGAATTTTACTAGCACTCGAAGCTCACCGAATGTCGTCCAAGAAGGTGTTCCCTTCACAAGAGAGATTGGCTTTGATGTTGGGATGTAGTGAAAGCGCAATCGTAAAGGGAGTTCTGAAACTTCGAGAGAACAAGTGGTTGGATGTCGAGCAGCGTGGAAAGATGCAAACTAACTGCTACGTGATCAACATCAACAAAGCTGAGGCGACAGGTAAGGGTGATAAGAAAGTCGATGCGCTTGTCTCTAAAGATGGATTTTTTGTGCCAGTCGCTAGTCTGCCGAGTTTGGTTAACCGCGATAAGATCGGCCTAGAAGTTCGGTGGCGCGGAAGAACAAGGCTCATGGTGTTTAAGGTGGTGGACTGGGCTGAGCGCGGTGAGCATACGTATCCAGTAGAGATGAGTGAAGATGGGCTTACGCTATCAATTGATAGCCTGCGCCTAGCTACGAGGTTGGATGTCAATAGTATCAAGGGTTTTCATAAGATAGGTGCTGAGCAGGAATACGAGACGTTAAGTGGGCTCTGGTTCTCGGTGACGCTAGCTAGAACTGAGGCGGCTGAGAAAGAGCAGGAGAATTCAGCTCTTTAGTGGCCGAAACGGTGTAGAGGCTGAAGTAGTGTAGAGGAAGGTACAGCGACCATCACAGGTGGCGATCCTACACTCCCCTTCTTTGTCTATAAGAGAGAAGTGGCTTCCAAAGTGAGAGCGTAGAAGCGGCACGTTGACCTTGAAGTAAGTGTTGCACGATTGGCATCGAGCGATGACTTCCACATTAGATGAGACCATCTCGCCAAGAGTTTGCACACACCTCGGCCATATACGAACTACTGCACGCGCCATCATCCCCCGCTTCAATGTTCATGGTATGTTCTATATCTGATTTGCGGCTAGGAGCAAGAACGCGGAAAAAGGGATACACGAGTTTTGCCGTGACAAGCATTAGCGAGCCACTTTTGGAACCTATATGGAACCTTTTTAGATTTTCAGAGACTTATGGGCTAGCTAACCCATTGAAATCATTGGCGCACCGGGGAAGATTCGAACTCCCGACCCCCAGATTCGTAGTTAGAAGCTCGGGTAAACCATAGCGACCTTACTGACACTAAGTTATTATTATCATTGAATTTTTTAGGTTCGATGCGTACATAGTGACCGTCACTAAACATCGAAGTTGCACCCTAGTTGCACCCTAATGGCAAAGATTAAGTTCACTGATCTGGCAATCCAAAACCTCAAGCGTCCGGCTAAGGGGCAGAAGGAGTATTGGGACAACAGCTTGCCCGGTTTTGGCATCCGCGTGTCGCAAGGCGGAAGCATGATGTTCTTTGCTTGGGTCAATCGGCGTCGGAAAAACCTCGGACGCTATCCGACGGTGACACTCAAGGAGGCGCGGGAAGCGGCGCGTCAGGTGCTTCTCGAAAGGTTTGGGTCTCAACGTGAAGGTCAGAAGTATGAGATGTCCTACACGGAGGCGGTTGATCGCTATCTGCGCGTCAAACGAGAAGAAATTGGCGGTCGTACTTTAAAGGAGTACGAGCGGTTCTTGCGCAGGTTTGAGTTCCCGTGCCTCGTTAGCGAGATCAGACCGTATGAGCTTACGGATGCGTTAGATCGAGTGAAGGGTAACTCGAACCGTTCTCATGCATACACGGTGTTGAAGATTTTTTTCAATTGGTGCGTGTCACGCGAGTACTGCAAAACGAACCCACTCCAGAACTTGAAGAAGCCGCGTGTACCTTCTTCGCGCGAACGAGTACTGGAGGATTGGGAGTTGGTTGCTATTTGGCAAGCGACTGAAGACATGGGGAAGTACGGCAAGATCGTTCGGCTGCTTATGTTGACTGGACAGCGTCGCGGTCAGTTTGATCGACTGCAAGAGGCGTGGGTAGGGGATGATGGTATTGATTTTCCGGCGTTCGTGATAAAGAACGGCGAGCGCCACCGCATCATGAAGAATGGTCAGGCGCATTTTTGTCCATTGAGTAGTTTGGGCAAATTTGTGCTGATGCAAACGGTGCCGGTGGGAGGCTACTACTTCTCGCCGATTGGCATGGTGGGAAGACCATTCACCGCCTGGTCAAAGAACAAGCGGGCACTCGATGCCAAACTGAAGCTAGACCCGTGGGTCTTGCACGACTTACGACGCACCTGGGCCACGAACTGTGGACGGTTGGATATTTCAGCGGAGATACGTGATCGGATCATGAGCCATACAGTTGGTGGAAATCCGGTGTCGCGTGTCTACGACCGCTGGAAGTATCGCCAGCAGATGGCGGACGCGATGGAGAAAATGAACAGCTTTTTCCTCGAACAGATCTTGAGTGAGGAGCCTGAGCTCACCATGTGAGGGACGTCTACGTGGACAATAACCACGAGGCATTGCGCAATGCTTCCTGCTAGGAGCTTTCGCAATGTCAAAGAAAAGACCACGCTTGATCCCAATGAAGGTCGTGCAAGAACTGACGTCTTTAAGTCGAACCCACATCGGACGCTTGGAAGCGGACGGTAAGTTTCCAAAACGGATTCGCTTGTCCAATCATCGACGCGGTCGAGTGGCCTGGCCGGAAGACGCAGTACACGACTGGATCGAAAAGCGTATGCGTGAAGTCCCTGTGTAGGGGCTGGGGGACAGTCTTTCGGGGCTGTCCCTTTTCTTTCTCTGCGTGTTGTAGTGATGCACGAATGCAAGGGCACGGACAGTGTGAGGGATCGTTCTTTAATGGCGGGTGGTTGTATCCGGGGGGCGGGCGCCGATACTGTCGGTTACAACTAAGTAGAATCGTCTCAAGTTGTCAGAAAGCGGTCAATCGCTGCACCGCCTAACTTCTATCACTTTAACGACCGCTGCTGGTGAAAGCGGACACGTATCGCCATCGAGGGTGCAGATTGGTGCTTCGTCGACACATGGACGGACGCGCTCGCCACACGGTTGCGAAGATCAATAACCGGTCATTGAGCCCGACGATTTCAATGGCGCTCGATGATGTGTTTAATCCAGCAGGCTGATTGGTTCACGCGTTTCAAGTTCGGGGTCCAAGGCGGATAGGGCTTGAAACTGAGAGGAAAACATTTCCTTTGGGTTCATCGAGGAGATGGTCCCGCTTGAGCCGATCCATGACGGGACTTTTGATCTCCGACATATGAAGCTTCACGCCAGCATCTGACAGGCACTGATTAATTGCTGCCAGCGACTCCAGTGCACTCATGTCGATCTCGTCGACCGCAGAACACATGAGTACAACGTGTTTGAGCGTATGCGGCTGGCATCCCAGCCCGAATGAACCATTGCTGAGGTATATGCGCGTAATAGAACTACACGGTTTCTTAGAGTTACGGGACTAATTTTGCTGCGGCGCTTCGATCGACGACCGCTTCCGCTGGCTGACTTCGTGATCATTGCGTCGATGTCGTCACGAAGGGAAGGAGGAAACGTGCTCCAAGGCAAGGCGTAGTGATCGCGGCGATCGTCGTCGATCAAGCAAGGACTTGGACAGTTTGGCGAGAATTCCCTGGCACCATTCCATGCCCGTATGAGGGACAAGTATGCCTCGCGAGGTCGGGTACGCATACAATGTTCTTCAAGCAGGGCACCGTATTTCTCAACTCGGACCTGTGTAACGTTGCTGGGTTCGATCCCGTTCTCAGTGCACCAGCGCGCGAAAGGGCAAATTGGAATTTGAAGCTTCCTTGGAGGAAGTGGTTCAATAATTGCCATCCAGGCTTGAGATAGTGGCGTGCGGTTGCGACCAGGGCGGACAAGTCCGTTAGTTCGGCGAATGCCGGAACTCCCTCGCGGACTGCCACAATATCATCCGGCAGTTCGAAACCGATTGCTGTCATCCCTTCACCTCCTGGCCGTCCCGGCCTCTTGTAGCGATTGATTGATCCGATGGCGCATGGTGCCAGAGCATAGGTCGACGTCGGCAACTGAAAAGACAGAGCCCGCGGAATTTCAGATGGCTTTGTCCTCGCGCCATTGGGACGCCCGGTTGCGGGCAGGACGCTTGATTGCGCGTGATGGTCAGGTCGCGTTCATGTGTCCAGAATACCAGCATTGTACTTACCGTTGTTGCGACGATGCCTATTCGGAATGGGCAGGCAGGTTGACAGTTATGCTGGCTGTGCATAATTTCAAACGTTCGTTTGAAAAATGAGAGGCTACCAGAGATGGAATCAAGATTGTGCGAGCGCCTCGGCATTGACTTTCCGCTTTTTGCGTTCACGCATTGCCGGGACGTCGTCGCAGAAGTCACGAACGCGGGTGGATTCGGTGTCCTCGGCGGCGTTGGACACACGCCTGAAAGCCTGGAGGTCGAGCTCAAGTGGATCGACGAGCACGTCAACGGCAAACCCTACGGTCTCGACCTACTGATCCCGAACAATATGGCGGATAAGGACGCCGTCACGACTGACGAGGAATTGCGCACTCAAATTCCCGGCGGCCACATCAAGTTCGTCGAGGATTTGCTCCATCAGCATGACATCGATACTGGGGATCTCTGGAGCGGCCAATACGATGACCGCAATTCGAACTACATGCGTGAGTCCGGAGCCGCTGAATTGCTGGATGTGGCCTTCAAGCATCCAATCAAACTGTTCGTGAATGCGCTTGGTGTTCCGCCACGATCGATCATGGATCGCGCGAGGGCGAATGGAGTTCTTGTGGGTGCGCTAACCGGCGCGCGGGAACATGCGATCAAACATGCCGAGGCAGGCGTCGATATTCTAGTAGCTGCAGGTACGGAAGCCGGCGGCCATTGTGGGGAAGTCTCGACAATGGTGCTTATCCCAGAAGTGCTTCAGGCCATCGAAGGTTACGACAACATTGATGTGCTTGCAGCCGGCGGCATTGTGACGGGCCGGCAGATGGCTGCCTGCATGGCAATGGGTGCGGCCGGCGCCTGGTGCGGCTCTGTTTGGCTGACGACGGTGGAAGCGGAGACGACACCGACTGTCAAGGAGAAGATGCTGAAAGCGACGTCCCGTCATACGGTTCGTTCGCGCAGCAGATCCGGCAAGCCCACGCGACAATTGAAGTCGGCCTGGTCCGACGCATGGGGTGCCGATGGTGCTCCCGATCCTCTACCGATGCCGTTGCAGGGAATGTTGGCCAGGCCGCCGATGGCAAAAGTCGACAAGCTAGCCGAGGGCGGTCATGCAGGGGCCAAGGAGCTTGCCGCGTATTTCGTTGGTCAGGGTGTCGGGCTAATGAATACGGAGCAAACCGCCCGTTCCGTCGTCTACGAGTTTATGGAGGACTACGCGGCAGCCGTGGAGCGCCTGTCAAATACTGTAGCAAAGTAGTAGGCGAGCGATCGCAGCAGAGCGGCGCAGAGATTGGTGGACTCTCCCGGCGAGCAAGGTGACGTACGGAGGCAGACGGCACAGCGAACGAGTGCCTTGTTGAGTGCCTCCGAAGGAACTTTAGGGTTTCGGCTGGTTTGCACGAAACCCTCCTCTGCCAACAACTGCGTACTCACACAATTGAGACAGATAAGTTGTTTAGTAAAGTGATTGGACGGCCGTTGGCCTCATCGTGCCAAAGAGCTGCCCAACTCCGGCACCCTGGTTTCATCGTAGTCCAGCTCGAAATACTCCGGTCGCCCCGCAGGCCAGATTTCACCCCAGCACTGCTGACCTCCATCGACCGTCAAAACCTCACCCGTGATGAACTTGCCCGACGGCGCAGCCAAATAGACAATGGCTTCTGCCACATCCCATTCGTCGCCCGTTCGCTTCATCGGATTCGATTGCTTGAACGACGCCCTGCCTTGCGGTGTGTAGCGCGAGAACGCCGACGATTCGTGACAACCAGGTGCCATGCAATTGACGCGGATATTGTAAGGCGCCCATTCGATAGCCACGGTCTTGGTCATGTAGATTACTCCGGCACGAGCTGCCGTCGTGTGTGCCATCTGCGGTACGCCGCGCCAGATATCCGCCACCACGTTGACAATGTTTCCGGCTTGTTTTTGTGACACCCAGTGTTTTGCCGCTGTCTGCGTCATGTACCAGGTCCCGTTCAGGTTGGTGTCGACAACCGCGTTCCAACCGTTGATGGAAAAATCGAGAGCGTTTTGGGCAAACTGACCGCCTGCATTGTTGACGAGAGCGTCGAGCCGGCCATGTGACTCCCACACACTATCCATAAAGGCGGCCACGGCTTCAGGGTCGCGAATGCTGAAGGAATGAGTTTCCAATGACAGGCCGGCTTCGGCGAACAGTTTCTCCGTTGCTTGCAGTTTCTCTTCATTGCGCCCGCAGATTATGACCTTGGCCCCTAGCCGCGCAAAGAGAATTGCCGTCGCCTTGCCGAGACCACTCCCGCCTCCCGAGACTGCAACAATCTGATCTTTGAAAAGTCCGTCGCGATAAACCGTTGGACGAGATAGCATCTCGTTGTCTGACATTCCATAATGTTTAGCCATTGCTATACTCTACTCTGTTGGGATGAAAGAAGTCGGGTCAGCGAGCGGCAATGCCTCACGACGTACTTCAGAAGTTCGGAGAAGAACATCCTTTTTGATGCGCATCAGAAAGACTATTCCATTTGAGCAATCTACGAACTTGCCTTCACGAACAGTTCCGACATTCCGTATCCAGCCTCAATGGGCAAATGTAGTTTCCGGCCTCCGTTGACTTGTTCGACACGAGGAAGAACTGTCACAACTTTGGCTGCGTGCGCGCTGGCAACGGCGTCTTTCACGGTGTCATCCTGCGCAAGCTTTTCCAAGTTGAGGCGGGTCGGCGGCAGCATGATGCGTTGCCCGGCATCGGCCTCGGCGAGGGCTTGACGTGGTGTTGTCCAAACGCCCTCGACTGCTTCGCCACCGTCGTGAGCTCCGAACTGAATGACAGGCGCTGTAACGAGAAAGAAGTGCGTGTCAAACCGCTTCTTTTGAGTTGTCGGTGTGATCCAATGTGCGAACGGGACAAGGAGATCCAACGCCGGCGTCAAGTTATGCTCCCGGAGGATCTCCGAGAACGGGAGCTTCCCTGCCACAACGTCCGAGCGGTGTCGCTCAACCAGAGTACGAGTCTCTTGCGCGCCTAGAAGTTCTTGTTCGCCTTCTTTTCTGGCGAGCATCAGTCCGGCTTCTTCGAAGGTCTCCCGAATCGCAGCAATCCAGAACGATGGCGCAGGGTGCAAGCCAACCGTGGGGATTGCTTGTGTGCTTGCAATATCATGATCAATTGGATCGACCTTGCCACCAGGAAAAACGAAAGCTCCGGATGCAAAGTCGATCTGGTGATGACGTACAACCATGAACACCTGTAAGCCGACTGCCGTATCACGCAGGATTATGGCGGTCGATGCAGGGCGAATATTGTTTTCTTCCGGTGCACGAGACTCACTCATGTCTGCTCCATTCGATCCTAGTCGGGTGAATCTTCAAAATAGGGCGACTTCTGGATTCGCCGCCTGGCAGGACGTTGCGGTCAGGCGGCCGCGGCTTCCCGATGTTTGCGAAGAAACGTCAAGATGGCGTCCGTAAAGGCATCGTTCCGGTCTCCGGCAACCATGTGACCAGCCCCGGCAATGTCAACGAACTCCGCATGAGGAACAAGTTCCCGAAAGGCTTCAACGCCTTTTGATGTCAGCACGTCGCTTGAACCGCCTCTAACCAGAAGCGTCGGCACGCGCAACCGTTTCGCCGCTTCGGCGAGTTTGACCGCAGCCTGCTTGCGCTCTTCAGGAGAATGGCTCAGAAACTTGGGATCCCAATGCCAGTACCATCTGCCATCTTCTTTCTGCCGCAGGTTCTTACGTAATCCGCTGGTGTCTTTTGGCCGGTTTCTTTCACGCAGATAGGAGGCAACTGCATCCGCTGCCTCATCGAGAGAATTAAACCCTTTGGCGCCGTCCCTCATGAATTGCAATATCCGTTCAACTCCTTCCGGATTTGTACGTGGGGCAATATCGACAAGAACGAGTGCATGACACAGCTCACCACGCGCAATGTCTTGCGCAGCCAATGCTGAAATGCCTCCAAGTGATGCGCCAACCAGGACAGGCTTGCCACCGATCTGGCGCACGATACTTATAATGTCATTGCCAAAGTCGGTATGACCATACTGCTCAGTCCAGTCGCTCTCACCATGTCCGCGCAGATCGACGCTGACACCATAGGCCCCGGCTTCAGCAACACGTGTCGCCGCCCCCCCAGGCATGCCGGGTCTGTCCACCTCCATGAAGGAAGATCACTGGATCACCGCAGTGATCCCCCCAAGCATCGGCAACAAGTGCGTTGCCGACAGCTCCCGTCAGCGAAAGCCTCCGCGAAGATTCGCGCATGTAGTCTCCTATTGAGCAGTTATGTATTGGATTTACCGTTGAACTGATCAGCTCAGGATCACAGGGGGCAGTCCTTCGGAAACTGCGGCTCCCTCTTTTCTTTGTGCGATGCCAGCCCTTCCCGGACCTCGTCGCCTGTAAACCCGAGCATTTCGAGGGCTGTTGAAGTGTCGAACGTCGGACCTGCCATTCTCAGCCAATTGTTCAGGGAATACTTGGTCCAGCGGATCGCACTTTGGGCTCCACCAGCGATCTCCCGTGCCACATCCATCGCGGTGTCTTGCAGCTTGTCGTCGTCGGTGCACATTGAGACAAGCCCGATCCGCTCTGCCTCTTCACCATTCATTGCACGGCAAGTCAGCAGATAATACTTCGCCTTGGCCATGCCGCATAGCAGCGGCCAGATGATGCAGGCTGCATCGCCGGCGGCAACGCCCAGCCGGGTATGGCCATCGACGATTCGTGCCGCCTTGCCGGCGATTGGGATGTCCGACATGAGCCCAACAACAAGGCCCGCGCCGACGGCGGGGCCATTGATAGCTGAGATGATGACCTTGCTGCAGTTCAGCATATTGTAAACGAGATCCTTGGCCTCCTTCCAGGATATCATTCGTTGATTGGGTTCGTTGAGCATCTTTTCGACGAGACTAAAGTCACCGCCAGCTGAAAATGCCTTACCTGCACCGGTAACCACGACGGCGCGAACGGTCTGATCTTCGTCAATGTCACGCCAGATGTACGTAATCTGCCGGTGCGTCTCGGCGTCGACCGAGTTATAGCTCTCCGGATTATTGAAGGTGATTTTTAGAATGCCGTCCTCGGGCCGCTCCACTAACAATTTGTCGTAGGCTGCGTAGCGATCGCTCATGATCGATTTTCCTTTTTCTCGTCCTGCATTGGATTTAATGCCAATTAAGCGAAATTTGGCTTGCGACGTTCCTCGAAGGCCGCCAGGCCTTCTTCAGTATCTGGGCCAAGGATATGGTCAGCAGCGGCGGTTGCTTCGAGATTCATCGCAGCGCGCGAATCGAGATCAAGGCCCTCGCGGGCTAAGCGTTTCATTTCCGCAAGACCAGCGCGGCTACGCTCAGCCAACTTGAGGGTGTACGCCTGCGCCTCGTCCCACAAATCATCATCGTCCACCACGTAGTTGACCAGCCCAATGGCGCGTGCTTCTTCGGCATTCAGCCATCGTGCAGAGAACATCAAATCCAGAGCGCGGCGCATGCCGATAACTCGGGCAAGCCTCTGGCTGCCGCCCCAACCGGGTACAAGACCAAACTGGGCATGCTGATCACCGATGCGGGCGGAATTGCCAGCGAAAACAATATCGGCGCCAAGCATCAATTCAATGCCGCCGGCAAGGCAGAGCCCTTGCACAGCGGCAACAATCGGCAAAGGACTTGCCTCCAGGTCCAGGAGCGCCTCGTGCCCACGGTGAATGAATTTTCGTGTCATCTCGGTACTCGAACGGAGGCCCTTGACCTCTTCGAGATCCGCTCCGGTACAGAAGTTTTTGCCCTGCGCTCTTACAAGGATTGAACGGATCTCTTCGTCCGCCTCGAAATCCTTGCGAGCCTGGTCAATGAGTTCCCACGCCCGTGACGAGAGGCAATTGAACTTTTCCGGTCGCGCGAGTTCGATGATGCCAACGGGACCGGATTTTGAACAGAGGACTGGGTCGCTCATGCAGCAGCCTTCAACTTTGTTGCAAATTGCGCTCGACGTGGGCACGAGCTTCCTTTGAATATTGGACGGCCATACGTCCAATCTTCTCGCGCGCTATCACAAGCTTCTGGATTTGAGCAGTGCCGTCGCCAATCTCGAGGCCCATGACGTCGCGAAGCCGTTGTTGGTGCGGCAGGTTCATCGTGTAGCCATAGTGCCCATGCGTCAGCAGGCACTGATGGATGACGTCCACGCAAATCTTCGGCCCATACCATTTACACATCGCTGCTTCGGCAGTGTGTGGTTTTCCGGTATCGCGCAAGGACAGCGTGTGAAATGCCAGAAGACGCAGCATCGTCAACTGCGTTTCCGCTTCAGCCAGAGGGAACGTAACGCCCTGGTATTGAGCAATTGGAGCGCCGAATGCCTCCCGTTCCTGAGTGTACTCCCACGCCTCATCAAGCGACGCTCTCGCCGCACCGTGGCACTCGAGCGCAATGAGGGCACGGCTGTAGTCAAAGCCGCTCATAATCTGGATGAACCCTTGACCTTCTTCGCCTAGCAGGCATTCCGGTGGAACGAAGACATCATCAAAGAAGATTGATCCTCGGGCCACGCTCTTAGTCCCAAAATCGTCGAAGCGTGTTCGCGTGACGCCTTTCTGATTGAGATCAACCAGAAAACCGCTGACACCACGTGCGCCCTCCGCGCTTGAACCGGTACGTGCAAAAATCAGCGCAAAATCCGCCTCCATGGAAAAGCTCATGGAGGTTTTCTCACCTCTGATGACGTAACCGTTTCCGGAGCGGCGTGCCGTCACGACCATGTTGGCCACATCGGAGCCGCCGCGTGGCTCGGTCAAGCCAAGGGCGATCAGTGACTCCCCGCTGACAATTTTCGGGACCCATTCCTTTGCGACATCGGGATTACCGTGTTTCGCAAGGATACTCCCAAGCAAACCACCGACGAGTTGGACGTAGCTCATCGGAAAATCGCCGTAAGCGATCTCGTCGATCACAACTCCCGCCGTGACACTGTCGACACCCATGCCACCGAAGGCCTCTGGCAACTCCATGCCGATTAGACCCAACGTCCCCATTTCTTTGACAAGGCCTCGGTTGAGTTCGCCAGCTTTGTCGGCTTCTTGATATTGTGGTCGTAACTTATCACGAGCAAAACGCTGTGCGGTCTCGCGAATAGCATTTTGCTCGTCACTGAGGTGCAAATCCAAGCTCGTCTCCTTTCTGGCTCTTGGTACAACAAACCAATTACCGAGTCAGTCGGCGCAAGACTAGCCGTGCATTGTCAGACCGCCGGATACACTGATTGTCTGGCCTGTAATGAACGCGGCATCGTCACTAGCAAGAAATGCGACAATTCCGGGAAAGTCATCGGGCGTAGCAAGCCGCTTCATCGGGATAGCCCGGCGCAGGCCTTCGGCAATTTTCTGACCAGTCTCTCCGGAGCCTGCCACCTCTGCGAAGAGCGGCGTGTCTGTCGGGCCAGGGCAGACGGCGTTCAGGCGCACGCCGCTCCGCGCCAGTTCCCTCGCCATGGTCTTCGTAAAGCTGATAATGCCACCCTTTGCAGCCGAATAAACGGCTTCGCCGGATGAGCCAACACGTCCGGCATCGGACGAGATGTTAATGACGCTTCCTGTCTTTCTCTCAACCATGCCAGGCAGAACCGAGAAATGCATGTTCAGTGGACCGTACAGGTTGATATCAATAACCTCCTTCCAGAGGTCTGTGTCGGACTGCAGAAATGGGACGATCCGGTCCCAGCCCGCGTTATTGACAAGGATGTCCGTCGGGCCAAATTGAGATTCGCAATCAGCGACGGCCTGCCTTACCGCAGCCAAGTCGGCTATGTCTGCCTTGAATGCTGCAGCTTGACCGCCGGCTTCTTTGATTGATCCACATGTGGCCTGAGCCCCATCGGCATTGAGGTCCATTACGCCGACATTGCAGCCTTCCTCGCCAAGCCTCCTGCAGATTGCTTGTCCAATGCCACTCGCACCGCCGGTCACAATGGCATTGCGTCCTCTGATACCCTTCATTGACTCTCCTCAAAGTGTAACTGGCCGATCTGGTCTCAATTCAACCGCCGAATGGCCGCTGTTGCGGTGCGCTCCACTTCGCCATGTCCATAGTCAAGGCTACGATATTTAGAAGCCTTGCGGTCAAAACTCTCGTCGTAACACGATATTTGAACGATCGTTAGAAATTAGTTCATCTTGTCGGACTTGTCCAGTGACACGTCAGGAGTTAATGCTTCCTGCGATCTAGCTGCCCCGCTGGTAGCTGAACGTATCCTGCGGCGAACCTACGGAATGACGAGAATTGCTTGATGAAGAGATACGAAGCGAAACAACCCGGCAAGAAGTCCGAGGTCTCCCGCGAGCAGATCTTGGATGCCGCGGCTAAACTATTTCGCGACCAAGGTTATGGTGCAACGTCGATGAGGCAGATTGGCGAAGCGGCCAACATGAAGGCAGGAAGCATATATTACTACTTCGAGAGCAAAGATGACGTACTCAGCGAGGTCCTACGTGTCGGCGAGCGGGCAGTTATGAGTTCAGCTCGTGCGTACGTCGAGGCTGCGGGTCCGGATGCCAGTCATCGAAAACGAATCGAGTGTGCAATTGAAGGGCATCTGCGATCTTTGTTGGGGAAGTCTGTATATACTTCTGCATATATTCGTGTGTACGGCCAACTACCCAAAGAGGTAAAGCGCAAGCATCGCCGACGCCGCAACCAATACTCGAAATTCTGGGACGACCTGTTTGCGGAGGCTCAAAAGAGTGGAGAGATCCGCGAGAATATCTCAATTATCCCACTGCGCCTTTTTGTGCTCGGCGCGCTCAACTGGACAGTCGAATGGTTCGAGCCTGAAGAGCACTCAATCGACGCACTAGTTAAGCGAACTGCTTTGTTCATTTTCGAAGGAATTGGCGTGCCACAATGCTCCAAAGAGCGTTAATTGCGTGCTAGCTGCTATTGGTCCTTTCCCAATGCGATGTCGTACTGACGTGTCTTGCCCAGATCTCATTTTCTAACTAACATTAGAAAATGAGATCTGGTTGGGCGGACGCGGAGCGGTGCTGTGGCAAACTACGAAGACATTCTCTACGAAGAATCTGATGGCGTGGCGACGATCACGATCAATCGCCCGGAGGTCTACAATGCTTTCCGGCCGAAGACATGCATCGAGTTGATCGATGGATTCTTGAAGTCCGGCTGGAACGGCGCGATTGGAGCGATTGTCCTTACAGGCAGCGGCGGCAAGGCGTTTTGCACCGGAGGGGATCAGAAAGACCACGACGGTCAATACGGAAGTCAGGATACCCGCGGCACGGTCGGTATGCCGGTCGAGGAACTGCATTCGGTCATCCGCGACGTGCCAAAACCAGTGATTGCCAAAGTGCGCGGCTATGCCATTGGTGGCGGCAACGTCCTGGCCACACTCTGCGACATGACCATCGCATCCGACAACGCCATTTTCGGGCAAGTGGGTCCAAAGATGGGATCTGTAGATCCTGGGTTTGGGACGGCTTACCTCGCGCGCGTCGTTGGCGAGAAGAAAGCTCGAGAGATTTGGTATATGTGCCGCCGGTATTCAGCGCAACAGGCGCTCGATATGGGGCTGGTAAATGCTGTCGTGCCGGATGATCAACTGGATGAAGAAGTAACTAACTGGTGCGCAGAACTCGTTCAGCGAAGTCCGACGGCGATTGCCATCGCCAAGCGTTCGTTCAACGCAGACACGGAGAATATCCGCGGAATTGGCAGTCTGGGGATGCAGGCTCTTCGTCTGTATTACGACACCGCAGAGTCCAAAGAAGGCGTCAACGCGTTAAACGAGAAGCGCCCGCCGGAGTTTCGGAAGTATCTCAAATAGCGGCTAGTCCCATGCGAGCCGGATGTATTGATTGCTCGGGCCGGATCGTTCCCCGGCAATCGGCGGCACCGCCAGCCGCACATCACTAGGTAGAAGGTTACAAGGCAATGCCAGAGAAACCATTGAAAGTGCGGGTGGTTCCGGAATTGTGTCAGGGTCACAACAGGTGCAAGGCGGTCGCCCCGCACCTATTTGACCTTGACGAATTTGGCAATGCAAGTGCCGCCAACGGCGGTCTAGTTGCTCCGAAAGACCGTGAAGCCGTTGAACTGGCTATCGACAATTGTCCCGAGTTTGCGATCAAAATTGTCAAAGAATAAAGGTCAGGAGTTTGGGAAGCACTGGCGTGTTCGGCAGCGCCGTACTTGCTGGTGGCATCTGAAGTCTCAAACTCACTGCTCCATATGGAGAGGGAGGCAAGTCCGTGAAAGATAACGAATGTCCGGTCAAGGATTGGACAACCGACTACGATGTGATGGATCCCGATTACGCAAGCGATCCATATCGGATTTGGAAGGAAATGCGCGATAGCGGCGGCCTCGTCCGATCTGAACGGTGGGGCGGGTCATGGATGGCAACGCGCTATGCCGACCTGCAGAATCTCGTCAGGCAAGTGCCCGCTCTTTCGTCACGTGCGCCAACGGTTGTGCCGCCGCCGCCCGAACTTCGTGATCAACTCATTGAGGAAGTAAAAGCCTACGGCAGCGAGAATCCTCCCATTACGTCTGACCCGCCAGAACACAAACCATTCAAACAGCTCATCTTGCCCTACTTTACGCCGGCGGCCGTGGAGGGACATCGCAAATTCGCTGAAGAGTTATGCCACCAGCTTATCGACAAATTCATTGCTCGCGGCGCCTGCGATGCAGCAGAAGAATATGCTCAACAAATTCCGCCCCGAGTAATTGCTCGCATTATCGGCATTGATCCCGACCGCGGAGACGATTTCACCGAATGGACCCGTGGTTTGCTGGAATTCGGGCAGACGAACCCTGAGATGCGGATACGCTACCGCGATATCATCCGTGACTTTTTTGGCAAACTCGTTGCCGCTCGGCGCGCCGAACCTCGCGATGATCTGGTGTCTCAATTGATTGCAGCCGAAGTCAACGGTGAACCTGTCAATGATCATACCATCATAGGCATGTGCAATCTTCTGCTTGTTGCGGGTATTGACACGACGTGGAGTTCAATCGGCTCTTCGCTGTGGCACTTTGCCGGCAATCAGGGCGATAGGCGGCGTATGACTACTGAGCCGGATCTGTTTCCAACAGCGATCGAAGAACTGCTTCGCTACTATGCACCGGTTATGATGGCACGGCGCGTTTTGGAGCCTGTATCGGTCGGGAACTCAGAGATGCAGCCGCGCGACAAACTGATTCTCAATTTTCCGGCGGGCAATCACGATCCCGAAGTCTTCGAGCGCGCAAACGAGGTCGTGCTCGATCGCCAGCGCAACCGGCACATTGCCTTTGGTGTCGGAATTCATCGCTGCGCCGGATCGAACCTCGCCAGAATGGAAATGGACGTGGCACTTCGTGTCTGGTTTAGCCGCATTCCGGAGTTCGAATTGTCAGACCCGGACGCGGTCAGATGGGCGGGTGGTCAGGTTCGAGGCCCGCGCAGCATTCCCGTTCGTTTCCCAACGTGAGTTGATCAGTCTCAAACTCGGTCACCCGCTGGCCAGGGCTTCAAGTGGTGCGCTCTGTGAGCCAGTCGCACCGCCCGGCAGGCGGCCACATAATAGCCGACAGCCCGCCAACTGCGAGGGGCACCCCATCAGCTGAATGTGACGTCTGGATACCCCTTGGACGCAACATCATCGCACCAGACCCGATAATCGGGGGCCGTGCCGCTGTAGCGGGCCAGGATACGTGTCTGTTTGCCCTCGACGTTCTGATTGACGCCTGTCATCCATGAGTCAACTTCGTTTGTCAGCAAACCTTCGCTCTTCAGCCTGACATAGTCCATCCAATCAGAAACGCCTTTGGCCGAGACCTCGGCAAATGTGAACTCATTGTCGGTCATGTAACCGATCAGGTCCCGCACCCACTCGACGTTGTATTCAATTGTCCTTGGAATGTTCCCCAGCGCACAATGAGGCCCGATGACCATGAACATATTCGGGAATTGATCGACCATTACGCCAACGAACGTCTCAGGACCGCCACTCCATTTTTCCTTCAAGCTGCTTCCGCCGGCACCGCGGATATCGATCCGGTCCAGGCTGCCCGTTATCGCATCGAAGCCGGTTGCATAGATGATTATATCGAACTCTAAAGATTCTTCGCTCGTCTTAACGCCGGTCTCGGTAATCCGTTCGATCGGCGTCTCGAGAATGCTGACCAACCGAACATTGGGCTGATTGTAGACCTCGTAATAATGCGTCTCCTGTGGGACGCGACGCGTCCCAAATCCATGATCTGTCGGAATGAGCAGCTTGGCGACTTCGGGATCATTGACGCGTTGCCTGATCTTGTCTGCCACAAAATCTGAAACGAGCTTGTTGGCGGCACGATCAGTCAACATGTCTCGGAAATTGCCCTGCCACATACCAAATCCCGGCGTGGCATATTGGTTCTCCCAAAACGCGTTGCGTTCTTCTTCACTGAGGTCGAACGTGCTGCGCCGGTCAATGGTGTGAATAAAACAGGCAGCGGAGTCCCTGCATTTCTTGAACATCTCCGGATAGCCGGCCCGAATGGTCTTCATCTCATCGGCTGAAATCTTGCTGTTGAGAAGCGGCTTGCACCAATTCGGCCGGCGCTGAAATACAGTCAGATGCCCCGCTGTCTTCGCGACCTCCTGGATTACCTGAACGCCGGTAGCCCCCGTACCAATGACAGCGACACGTTTGCCTTCGAAATCAACAGCCTCCTTCGGCCACAAGCCGGTATGAAACGATTGTCCCTTGAAATCATCGATTCCCTCGACGCGGGGCAACGTCGGTGCAGACAGCGGGCCGACAGCGGTAATAAGGTACCGCGTCCAGTAGGCACTGCCATCTTCAAGAGTAACGCTCCAGCAGCGAGCATTTTCGTCATATTGCGCGGCCGCAACCTTCGCCGAGAACTGGATGTCTCGTCGCAGATCGAACTTGTCGGCTACGTAATTCAAGTAGCGCTCGGTCTCGGGCTGGGGTGCAAAATGCTCGCTCCAATCCCATTCATCGAGAAGTTCCTGCGAGAACGAAAATGCGTACGAATAGCTCTCCGAATCGAAGCGGGCTCCAGGGTATCTGTTCCAGTACCAGGTCCCTCCGACGCCTGTCCCGGTCTCAAAAACACGAACCCTCAACCCGAGTTCACGCAGGGTATGAAGTTGATAAAGTCCGGAAATCCCCGCACCGATTATGATGGCGTCATAATCCAGTTTTTCCTGCCCATGATCAGAGGACTTTTCAGTCCCGTGCACATGATCGTCAAGCATCTCCAAGTATTCCCCATTCTCGTTGGATCCGTATTCCGCTCTCGCCGTTAGCGCCTGTGAACTCGCGCAGCAGCCGACAGGGGCACAGGACACTGGTCATTTACTCATGCGACTTCGACGCCTCGACTGAGACCTCAACACCGTGGTCCGGTCCATCGCATCGCGAAGCACTGCCGGCTCAAGCAAACTCGACGGTCGCCTGCATGGCGATCGTCCCCTCGGGCGTCACCGCCCAAACTTCGGCACCGTCACCATCCTGCGCGGGACGTCCCACGACGCCGAACGGCGCAGTGTCAAACAGCGGAGCGCGTGCGCGCTGCTTGAAGGTCTTGATCGACTTACCCGGATTGCTGTCCCGGATGAGGTCGATCATGCATTGCTGAGAATATGGACCGTGGATGACGAGCCCGGGGTAGCCTTCGACTTCCATCGCATATGTCCGGTCGTAGTGAATGCGATGCGGATTGAACGTCAGCGCGGAATAGCGGAACAAGGAGACCGGGTCCGCTGTAATCGTCCGATTCCAGGGCAGATCGTCAGGTGGTGAATTGCGTTTCGGCACCCCGCTTTTCTCGCCCGACTTCACGGCTTCACGGAAAACAGTATAGCTCTCTTCAATCGCCGCCAATCCGCGCGGAGTGGAAATCCGGCGGGTCTGCGTGACAAATATAAGTGTTCCCGTGCTGCCTTCGCGCAGAGAAATGTCGCTCAGTTCGGTCTCGCGCTTGAGTGTGTCGCCGACAAGTATCGGGCTTTCGAACGTAAAGCTCGTTCCGGCATACATCCGGCGCGGGAACGGCATTTCCGGTATCACGCCGCCCGTCGTCGGCAATCCGTCATCGCCCAGCGTCGACTTTCGAGCTGCCGCATGAAAATAGGTCAAATGCCAGCCCGGCTCGATCGGCTCACCAATATCAGGCACGCGATCTTCTCGATCGAAGGTCACGACCAGCCCCCGTAGCAGAGACTGGGTCGCCAGATCCTCCTCGACGATCTTTGTTCCGATATGCGTGCGTAGCGCATCGATGTCTATTGATTCGGACATTGGCCTCTCTCCAAATCGTCAACTTGCCGACTTGACCAAGGTGAAGAACGGCAAAGTGAGTTCTGATGTTGCCCGATTGAAACCGACGGCAACCGGAATATCGACGCTCAATGGCGTATCCGGGTCGGCATCAAGGGGGGCCTGGAGCCGTACGCCTTCATCGAGCTCTACGGTTACCAAAATGTAGGGCAGGTCTGCCTTGTAGCCGGGATGAAATGCGTGATGCGTTACTGTCCAGCTGTAAATCTTGCCGGTGCCTTTGGCCTCAACCCATTCGATATCCATCGAATGGCAGCTGTCGCAGACCGGCCGGGGATAGTGGCGGATCTTGCCGCAGTTTGCGCACTTTTGAAGCAACAGCTTTTGCTCGTTCAGGCCATCCCAGTAAGGCGCCGTTTCCGGCGTTGGGTCAGGAACAAGCTTCGCGTATCCATTTTGGTCCATACCATCAGGCCCCTCGCATAATGGCGATAGATCCATCGCCGAGATCACCATAGCCGGTGACCAATCCCAGTTTTGCATCTTCCACTTGAGCGTTGCCCGCCGTTCCACGGAGCTGGCGCACCAGTTCAACCACGTGGTTCATTCCAACCATATGAGCCTGTGACAGCAGACCCCCGTGTGTATTGATCGGCAACTTGCCGTCCAGCCTGATGGCTCCGCTTTCGACAAACGCACCACCCTCGCCCTTCTTGCAGAAGCCAATATCTTCAAGCTGGCACAGCACGATGTAAGTGAAGCAATCGTAGACTTCGGCAACGTCAATATCTTCAGGTGTGACGCCAGCCATCTTGAACGCCTTCGGTGCCGCCTTTGCGATGCCGAGCCGGGTCATGTCCGGGCGTTGAGTGATGACACTGGGTGAATCTGGATGACCTTCGGCGACGCCCATGAGATAAACCGGCGGCGCCTTCATATCTTTGACTCTTTCCGCTGCGCTGGCCACAACGGCGGCGCCGCCATCGCTTTCCAAGCTGCAGTCGAACAGGCGCAGCGGGTCCGAGATCATACGGGACGCCTGATGATCCTCGATTGTCATCGGCTTGGTCATCATCGCGTTGCCGTTGAGGATTGCGTTGTGCCGCGTCGATACGGCGATCTCGCCGAGCTGCTTGCTGGTGGTGCCGTATTGCTCCATGTGGCGCCGCGCCATTGGAGCGTAGAGTTGAGCAGGTGCGATAGCGCCCAGCGGCATTTCAAACTCGCCGATAACTTTGAACTGCGGCATCTGTTGCACGCGCGAGCCGATCCTGCCGCCGGATGCTCCATTGCGCCCGATGGGAAGCAGAACGTGGTTGCACAAGCCGGCGCTGATCGCGAGCAGTGCACACTGCAACGCGGCCACACAGCTTGCCCCTCCAAGCGGTGTCGTCGCCGAAAAGCGTAGGTCTTCGATGCCAAAATTCGTAACGAAATCTTCCGCGACCACAGGCGAATTTCCGTAGGGGATTATGCCATCAATATCTTTTGGCGACAGCCCCGCATCCTCGATCGCCTTGAGCGAAGCCTCTAGCTGCAGGGCTGCAACGCTTTTACCGGAACCGCGGCTGTACTGCGTCTCACCGACGCCGGTGACAGCCACCTTTTCTCTTAGCGAGTCTATTGCCAAAGCAACCTCCCTGATAATTCCTACCCAATTCGGACCGACTCTAAGTGGATTCCGCCACTCCGACCAATTGGAGTTCAGCCGGGCGGCCGATCGTACAGTACATGAACAACGAAAATTCCATGCTGCCCCTCCCTTGACGTTCGAAGCAGAACTTCGGATAGTGAATTTGAACGAACGTTAGAATTTTTGCCTGTTATCGTCAAGACAGCGGCAAGGGCGAGCCCTAACCTAATCGATTGGTGGCGTTGCGAGGAATTGCATGGCAACAGCAGAAGGCTGGATAGTAAACACGCCCTATTGCAATGCGCTTGGCATTGACGATGTGGCATTTGCAGATGGCCGTTGCCAGCTGAGGCTGCCATTTCGCGAAGCGAACGCCAATCCCACCGGAATACTGCATGGTGGTGTTGCGGCATCGCTGAGCGTCATGGCTGGACAAGCAGTAGCATACACCACGCTCGGAGTTGATAGTGGGCCATGGTATACGGCTGATATTCAAATCAACTATCTTGCCGCAGCGACGGGGGAAACTCTTTCGGCTGATGCAGCTTTGGCCCAGAAGGGGCGAGATCTCTGTTTCTCCGCAGTCGAAATTAAAAGTGATGATGGACGTAAGATAGCGCAATCATTACTGCTCGTTCGTGCCCGCCATGGTGACAATCAAGTCGTCAGTCGACCACGTGGCAGCCTCAATCTCGCCAGACATGGCGAAGCACCCATGGCTGAACGCATTCGCAAAAATCCATTTATTGCCTCACGAGGTATGGAAATGGCCCTTCAAGAGGGCGGGTATTGCTTAATTACAATGCCGTCGGCTGAAGGAAACAAATCGGCAGAGGGTACCATACATGAAGGGGCCATCCTGGCACTCCTCGATACGGCTGGCGCAATGGCCTGCTTTCCGCTTGTCGGCAGGCCTGCGAAAAGGGCAGTGACACCATCGATCCAGGCACAGTTCCTGGGTTTGCCGCCAGCCGAAGATCTGGAGGCACGTGCAAAAGTGATTCATCGCGAAGGTGAACTTTTTTGGACCGATGTGGAGGTTGGCGCACTCGACAAATCCGACGTCGTCGCCCGCGGGACAGTCGTTTATCGGATCGTCCCTGAAAACTGACGCATGCTCGGCCGAGCAACGTCACTATAACGAAAGTGCTATGAGGAAAGCCCTATGGATCTCACCTACGGCCCACAGTATTTAGCGCTGCAGAAGGAAGTTCGCAGTTTCATATCTGCGCATGGCCACAAGTCGCCCGCAACTGGCGGTGGGAGGAAAAGGCCGGACAAAAAGGCGCTGGAGTGGCAACGACTACTGTTAGAACACGGCTATTTCGCCCGCAACATCCCGAAGGAGTACGGTGGAGCGGGCTTGCCTCTGGATGTCCTCGAACACGCGATCATCTCAAGCGAGTTTTCGGATGCTGGCATTTCTCCCGGCATCATGAATCAAGGCATCTCGATGCTCGTTCCGACACTCCTTGAGGTTGGCACGATTGAGCAATGTCAAGAATGGGTGGCGCCAACAATTCGCGGGGAAATTATCTGGTGCCAAGGCTACTCTGAGCCGGGATCTGGTTCGGACTTGGCAGCCGCCAAAACCAGCGCACGCATCGAGGACGGCCACTTTGTCATAAACGGGCAGAAGATTTGGACGAGTTCCGCCCATTACGCGGATATGATGTTTTTACTGTGCCGAACGGAACCGGAAGAATCAAAACACGGCGGTTTGTCCTACCTGCTCTTGTCGATGGATACGCCGGGTATCGAAGTCCGCCCGCTGGTTACAATGACAGAGCGCGCGGAGTTCAACGAAACGTTCTTTACCGACGTGCGCGTTCCAGTAGATCAGACTGTCTTGGGTCGAGGGGAGGGTTGGCACGTTGCCAACGTGACACTGAAATACGAACGCCTCCTGCTTGGCGATCCCGGCAAGCTGACGCACCGCCTGGCCAGACTGGTCGAACTGATGTCGACGACAGAGGTTGATGGCCGCCGGTTCATAGACATTCCGGAGTACCGCGATCGCCTGCTGCGACTGCAGGGCGAGGTATTGGCATCGAAGTACCACGGCCTACGATTGCTGACCGAGCAGGCCAAGGGTGATGACTCCGGCGTCAAGAGGATGATTGTCAAACTGAACGGAACGATGATCGGATACCGCCTATCGTCGTTGGCGATCGATGTCCTGGGCGCCGCCGGTATGCACTATGAGCCTTTAGGCGAGACTGCTGAGGACGACCCTGCCACAACCTGGCAGATCGACAACATGTACGACGTCGGCCTGATAATCGGCGGCGGATCCTCAAACATTCAAAGGAACATTATTGGCGAACGCGGGCTGGGATTGCCGCGCGAACCGAATGCCAAGATCCAACCGGATGCAAGGAGCTAAGCCATGGAGTTTGGATTAAGCGAAGAGCAAATGTTGCTCGCCAATTCACTGGATGGCTTCCTGGCGCAAAACCTTCCCATCGAAAATATCCGCCTCAACGCCAAATCAGGTAACGGGTTCGATGAGACGCTCTGGAAAGGCCTGATGCAACAGGGCGTCTGTGGCCTGTTGGTACCGGAGGAGTATGGTGGCGCAGGACTGGGCGTACTAGACGCAGCTGTCGTGGCAGAGTGCTTTGGATACCATGCGGCAGTCTCGCCTTTCATCGGAAGTTTGGCCCTGGCTCCGTTGGCACTGCGCAACAGCGCAGACAGTGTGCAACAGCGCGATTGGTTCCCGCGGCTAGCAAATGGCGAGATACGCATCGGCGTCGCGTTTGCAGGGGGTAGCGGGCAGGTTGGACACTCGCAGGTCGAGTTAAATGGGCAGCGCCTCACCGGCCAGGTTGCCGACGCGATCGACGGTGGTGCTGCCACGCATTTTATCATCTATCTCTCAGATGGCCAGGCAGTTCTCGCGGAGACTGATGCGCAGGGCCTGTCAACCAAGGTGAAGAGAAACCTCGACAGAACCCGTCCCTTGACCGACCTCATGTTCGATAGCACTGAAGTGTTGTTGCTTGATGCCGCAAACGACGCGCAGGCCTCCCGTACAGCGGTTCTGGATGCGGGCCGGGTCCTGTTAGCAGCAGACACTCTCGGGGCAGCGCAGTCGATGTTTGACAAGGCAGTGCAATACGCCAAGGAGCGTGTTCAGTTCGACCGTGTGATCGGCTCGTTCCAGGGCGTCAAGCACACGCTTGCCGATATGGTCACCGATCTGGAACCGTGTCGTTCGCTCGTTTGGTTTGCAGCCTATGCGCAAGACGCCTTGTCAGACGAAGCGCGGGTATCGGCGCTCCAGGCCAAGGCGCACCTCGGCGATGTCGGGCGCGAGATCGCAAGGCTATCGACCGAAGTGCATGGTGGTATGGGGTTCACTGATCTCCTGGGCCTGCACTACTGGCTGAAACGCATAGCTCTCAACAGACAACTCCTAGGAGCACCTGAGCATTGTCGGCACGAGGCCGCGATCGTGCAGGGTTGGACTGACGCCAATTGAATTCGTCCACACAGGAGCGTTAGCCGATGGCGAGCGCTCAATTCGAGTGGAGTAGCTAACAACAACACCGCGCTGTTCTCAGGCTGCCAGCGCAATTCGAACAGTGAGTGATGGTATGAGACACGAAGAACAAATCCGTCAGGGCAAAAAACTCCTGCGATTCATCGACACTAGCACCACGGCAATGGCGCCTAGTGTCTATGCACACAATGTCAGTGATTACACGTGTCCGCAGCAGGCTGTTCTCGAACGTCGAACCTTCTTCGTGGAGGGCCCGATTATCATCGGCATGAGTTGCCTGATTGACAAACCGGGCGACTACATCACGCACGACCTCACGGGTCGGCCAATCCTCGTTGTTCGGCAGAAGGATGGTACATTAAAGGCCTTTCTCAATGTCTGCCGGCATCGTGGTGCCCGGCTTGCCGAGGGTTGTGGAAATCTGAATCTCTTTACGTGTCCCTATCACGCCTGGACCTATGAACTGGATGGACGCATGCGGGGGAGACCGGACGATCACTCATTCTGCGATTTGAAGAAAGAAGGCCTCGGCCTAAGACAACTCCCTGTCGCTGAGAAATACGGTCTGATTTGGGTCACTCCGACACCAGACGGGGAGACCATCGATCCGGATGCTCTTCTCGGCGGGCTGGCAAGCGAACTCAGCGCCTACAATCTTGAAAGTTACCACCATTACGAAACGCGGATACTCGAGAGAGATATCAACTGGAAAATGGTCATCGATACATTCCTGGAAACTTATCACCTACAGTATCTGCACTCCAATACAATCTATCCGATCCTTCACAGCAATATCGGAACTTTCGACGGCTATGGTCGCAATCTTCGAATGATTGCAGCACGCAGAACGATCGACCAGCTTCGAACCACCCCTCAGCAGGAATGGAACATCATTCCGCTAACCGCCGTCATTTACGTTCTGTTTCCGAGCACGACCTTCATTGTCCAAGGCGATCATATCGAAATCTGGCATTCGTACCCGGACGCAGGCAACCCCAACAAATCGAAAATGCGGGTCTCGTTCTACACGCCGGAAGCAGCGTCAACCGAAAAGGCTAGAAAGTACTGGAACAAGAACTTCGATCTGCTCATGGCGACGGTCGAAGATGAGGACTTCCCATTGGCGGAAGGCATTCAGGTGGGTTTCCATTCACCTGCGCAAAACTCCATTCACTTCGGCCGCAACGAACCTGCTCTGCAACACTTTCACAAAGAGATCAAATCTGCACTGGCTCTAGAGCAATAACGTCAGCCGGGAAACGCCGTGCTTCTGTAGCACCTTGGCGACGGCCGGCTCCAGACAAGGAGAAAAACTTGCCAGACTCCGACATGACGATACCGGAAGCGATCCAGCGGCCCTACCCGATCTTTGCGCAGATGCGTGAAGAAACTCCCGTCCACTGGAACGAGTCTTTGAAGGGCTGGCTGGCGACGCGTTACCAGGATGTCCGCAGTGCGTTGATGGATCGCAACCTTAGCGTCGAGAAGATGCACGGGTTTGCTGCACGGGGCCATGGTGACCTGCAGGAGAAAATTGCGTTCTTGACGAAGATTATCGGCGGTTGGATGGTCTTCAAGGACCAGCCTGATCACACGCGCCTGCGCACGGTCATGCAGGGCGCATTCTTGCCGCAAGAGATCGAGAAACTGCGCCCTAGAGTGGAGGCAATCTCACACCAACTGCTTGAAGAACTTGCTAGAAAGCAGTCCAGGGAAGGGCGTGTCGACCTCGTGTGGGACTATGCATTCCCAATGCCTGCGATCGTCGTCGGGGAATTGTGCGGCGTTCCCGCGAGTGAGGCCGAGCGCCTAAAATACTGGGCCGATGATATCGGCAAGTTCGTCTTGCAGGGGCGCAGCACACCGGACAAATACGATCGATCATATAGAGCACTCGTCGAATGTGTCGAATTCTACCAGGAACTCGTGACGAAGGAGCGCCGCAATCCGCACGACAACCTTGTGAGCCGCATGATCGAAAGCCCCGGTGTCGACGAACCCCTCACTGATGATGAGATTGTTTCAACATTGGTTCTGCTGCTCTTTGCCGGCCACGAGACAACGACCAACCTCATCGCCAACGGCATGCTGAGCCTACTGCGCTATCCGGAACAGTTGCAGTTGCTGCAAAGCGATCCCTCGCTCATCGACACCGCCGTTGAGGAGTTTCTTCGGATTGAAGGGCCCGCCGCCGTCGTTGTCCGTCTCGCAGTGGAGCCGATGGAACTCGGTGGGCAGCGGATCAATGAGGGTGAGCGCATTTTCCTTGCACTAAATTCCGCCAGCCACGATTCCGCGGTTTTCGAAAATTCGGAAGACCTGGATGTATGCCGGTCGGATCAGAAACACATGGCCTTTGGTATGGGAATACACACCTGCCTCGGGGCCCCACTTGCCAGACTAGAAGGACGTGTAGCATTCGGAATGCTACTGGAGAGGTTTACAGACTTCCAACTGGTTGAGCCAAACGTTGAATGGCGCGATGAGCTAATCACTCGCGGGTTGAAATCGTTGCCAATCTCTTTCTCGATCCGCGGCTGATCACTGGAGAAGTTAACATGCCTTGGACTGGGAGTGGAAATCGCACCGATGACCTGACCTGGAGATTGCGAGTATGGAGAGATAGGGCTGGAAGACAGTGAATGTCGATATGGAGGCCGCTGCACCGACTGTCCGGCGCGGCTTGGTGACAGCCACCGCAATCCTTGCCAGCATGATCTATTCGATCGACTGGACAATTGCCGCTGTCGCACTGCCTCATATGCAGGGAACGTTCTCAGCCACCCAGGACCAGATCGCTTGGGTAATGACTTCCTACATCGTCGTTAGCGCCATTACGCTGCCAACTACCGGCTGGTTGAGCGCAAAGATCGGTCGCAAGCTGCTCTTTCTGATTGCGATCGGTGGATTCACGGTGTTCTCATTTCTCTGTGGCGCCGCGAATTCCTTACAAGCTGAGATCTTGTTTCGGGCGGGCCAAGGTAGCTTCGGTGCTTTTCTGATTCCGATCTCGCAGGCCATGCTGCTTGATACCTATCCCAAGGAGCAACATGCAAAGGCCACAGCGCTCTGGGGGTTGGGAGTCATACTCGGGCCGGTAATAGGCCCAACAATCGGCGGTTATCTAACCGATCTCTACTCCTGGCGCTGGGTCTTCTACGTCAACATACCAATTGGTATCTTAGCCCTTACAGGTGGAATTCTTTTCCTGCCGCGGGACGACGCCGACAGCGCCAAATCGAGCTTCGACTGGCTAGGGTTTTTCACCCTCGCCTTGGCCGTTGGATCGTTTCAGCTCATGCTCGATCGCGGCGAACGTCAAGACTGGTTCGAGTCGCTAGAAATCCAAGTGGAAGCGGGCATCTGTCTGCTTGGACTTTATGTGTTTGTGGTCCACAGCCTAACGCACAGATCGCCGATCGTGAACCTGAGGCTCCTAGCTGATCGTAACTATGGTCTCGGGCTGCTGTTCGCGTTCCTGTACGGCATGTTGACCTTGCCGCCGATGATCCTGTTGCCCCCATTCCTCTCTGATCTGCAAGGCTATCCGGTGACCACCGTCGGCATACTGCTATCTCCCAGAGGCGTTGGCCTGATGGTGGCGATGATGATCCTGGGGCGCATCGGAGACCGAGTTGATCCTCGTTTGATTTTGATTTTCGGCTTTGCGGCAACCGGGTTGCCCAGTTGGTACATGGCTAGCTGGAACCTCGAAGTTGAGGCGTTCGACGTGATTTGGACCGGCGTCCTGCAAGGCATTGGCGCCGGTTCGATCGTCGTCCCGCTTGGTGTGGTGACCTTCGCGACGCTGGATCCGAAATACAGAACCGAAGCGGCATCAATGTGGAACCTGGTTCGAAGCGCCGGGAGCGGCATTGGTATTTCCGTTGCTGTCTTCATCGTCACGCGGACAACAGGTGTAAGCCGTACAGAATTAGTCGAGCATGTTTCGAGATTCAATCCTGACTTCCGAGATCTGCCACTGGCCGGCGCATTTGGTGGAAGCACAACAAATGCACTTGCTTATTTGAACAAGGTCATCACCGAGCAAGCTCAATTGGTCGGCTACCTCAACGTGTTTCACTTAACTGCTTGGGCCGCATTTCTCGCCCTTCCACTCATCCTTCTGCTCGCGCACTCCAGAGAGGCAAGTTGATGGCATGGACGCATTGACCGCAACCAACAACACCGCCTCGTGCGGTTCCAGCAACATGCTCCAATTTGAAAGGCACGCAAATGCTGATTGAGTTCAACGAAGAACAAAGGCACATCCAAGATCTCGTGCGCCGCGTTGCAGCGGAGCGCGTGGCCCCACGGGCCGCCGAGATCGATGCAACTGGTGACTATCCGCAGGACATGTTCGACCTGCTCAAGGAACTCGGGTTGTTCACACTTCCTTTTCCGGCCGAGTATGGCGGCACCGGCAGCCTGGTATCGGGTTGTGTTGCACTCGAAGAGCTAGGGCGGATCTGCTACAACACTGCCTATCTGCTCATTGTACAGTGGGTGCCGTTCGGAGCCTTGTTGGTGGGCGGCAGCGAAGAGCAGAAAAGGCGCTATCTTCCTGCACTTGCAAGCGGGGATATGCGAGCTGCATTTTCACTGACGGAACCGCAAAGTGGTTCCGATGTCGCGCGCATTCAAACTCGCGCAGAGCGTTGTGACGGCGGCTACCGTATCAACGGCGGTAAGATCTGGTGCACCAACGCATCACTGGCGGATTTTTTCGTCGTTGCGGTCAAGACAGGCACCGATGACAGGGCCGGCAGCATCAACTTCTTTATCGTCGAACGCGATACGCCCGGCTTCACTGTGGGAAAGAAGGAAGAAAAGCTGGGCGCGCGGGGCGTGCCATCGCATGCCATTTTCTTCGAGGACGTATTCGTCACTGAAGATCAGCGTCTTGGCCAGGAGGGGCAGGGCTTCAAAATCGTCATGGAAGCCCTGAACGCATCGCGTCCGCTGATCGGTGCTCGGGGCGTCGGCCTCGCCCAGGGAGCGATGGACCTAGCCGTTGCGTTCGTCAAAGACAGGCAGGCCTTCGGTCAATGCGTTGCAGATTACCAGGGTGTGCGCTGGATGATCGCCGATATGGCAATCCAGATCGAGGCGTCACGCAATCTCGTCTACAGCGCAGCCCGGGCAGTTGATAACGGAGTTACGGGGAATGAACTTGCTTCGCTTGCCGCTATTGCCAAGTGCCACTCAAGCGATACTGCAATGAAAGTGGCGACTGACGCCGTTCAATTGTTCGGGGCCTCAGGGATTTCGAATGAGTACCCAATAAACAGGTACTTTCGCGATGCAAAAGTCCTTCAGATTATTGAAGGGACAAATCAAATTCAGAGAAACATCATTTCGCGAAACATCATCTCCGACTAATTACTTGCGACTTAAAGAAAGGACCAGCATATGGAAACCGTGGGATTGGGTTTCTTTTTCGAAGACCTGGAGCTAGGCAGAAAATTCAAAACGATCGGTAGAACCGTCACGGAAACTGACATCGTGAACTTTGTGAGCACTACCGGCATGCTAGAAGTCTTGTTCACTGACCTGGACTTTCTAGAAACCGAATCGGACATCAAAGGAAGAGTTGCACCAGGGGCGCTTGCCTATTGTTTGGCGGAGGGGCTTCTCGTTCAGTCGACAATGCAGCATACGGGATTTGCATTCCTTGGGATGAACTTGGAAATCAAGAACCCCGTGTTTGCCGGCGATACCATCCACGTCGAATGCGAAGTGATCGAAGCCCGGTTGAGCAAGAGCCGACCGGGGCGCGGGCTCGTGCGGACGAGAAATCGCATCGTCAAGCAAGATGGGACCTTGGCAATCGAATACACCCCGCTACGCATGATCAAGTGCCGCAAAGCGAGCGGACAATCATGAGCAATGCTGCGGTTCCCGACCGACCCGGTCCCCTCTCCGGCATTCGTGTCATCGACCTGACAATTAATGTCCTCGGCCCGCTGGCAACCCAAATGCTTGGTGACATGGGGGCCGACGTGATCAAGATCGAGCCACCTGCGGGCGATCCGATGCGTTCGTTCGGACCACGACGCAATCCCAACATGGCTTCCCACTTTCTCAATCTCAATCGTAACAAACGAAGCGTTGTTCTTGATCTGAAAAAGCCGGCAGACATCGATGCCCTGCTGAGATTGATAGATTCTGCCGACGTACTCGTGCACAACATGCGATCAATGGCTGCGGAAAGATTGGGGATCGGACCTGACCCTGTCCTAAAGCGCAATCCCAACATCATTTACGCCTACGCGACAGGGTACCGGGCTGATGGGCCAAAGCGGGACCGACCGGCATTCGACGACATCATTCAAGGCGAGAGTGGTCTGTCCGGTTTGATCGCACGCGCCAGTGGCGAACCCGCATACGTTCCATATGCGATCGCCGACAAGCTTTGCGGTGTTTATCTGTCCTCTGCAATCAACGCGGCGCTGCTGGCGCGCGAACGCGGCGCCGGCGGACAAGTCGTCCATGTGCCGATGTTCGAAACGATGGTTTCGTTCAATCTTGCCGATCACATGTGGGAAGCGACCTACTCGGACCGCCCCGAAGACGCCGGCTACCCGAGAATGTTCAGCCCTGACCGCCGCCCCTTGGAAACGTCGGACGGTTACATCTGCATAATGGCTGTCACAACTGACCAATGGAACCGCCTGTTTGCAGCCGCGAACCGTGATGACCTCATAGGCGATCCACGCTTTGTCGACATGGACGGCCGAAGCACAAACGTTAACGAACTCTACGCCATTCTTCGAGAGGCAATTCGCAATCGGACGTTGCGCGAGTGGACAGAGCGGCTGGACGAAGCCGACGTTCCAAACGCTCCAATGAACAGCCTGGCAGATCTGGTTTCGTACGAGTACCTGCGCGAGAGCCAGTTCTTTCAACGCTACATCCATCCTGACGGTGGCGAATATACAAATCTCAGTTTTCCAATCAGTTTCTCGAAGAATCCCGGCGGATTGTCACGCTATCCGCCATCGCTCGGAGAACATACTGCGGAAGCGTTGGGAGATATCCGAACGAATGAGTATGAGATCAACGGGCTGAAACGCACCTAGCAATTGAGGTAGAGCCATTCGAATTCTTTCTGCGTGACCAGAGTTCGAGCGCGAAATTGGAGACCTGGAATGTCTGAAATCCATTCAATCTTCGAGAACAATCCACTCTGTAAGTTACTTAACATTGAGTACCCCATTTGCCAGGCAGGTATGTATCAGGTCGCCTATGGTCCTCTTGCAGCGGCTGTTTCGAACGCCGGGGGGCTTGGGGTCATCGGTTCCGCGTATATGGACCCTACCCAACTGCGAGAACAGATAAGAATAGTCAAAGATCAGACCGACAAGCCATTCGGCGTTGACATCCTGTTTGCCAAAGTGGAGGGCGGCGGTGAATCAATCGAGGCATATCAGCGCGAAGTCCGCGAACACATCGAAGTAACTTTCGATGAAGAGGTTCCGATCATTGTCTCGGGGCTAGGAGACCCAGCTGCGATCATGCCTCAGGCCCGTCAAAACAGTGTCAAAGTCATGTCACTCGTCGGCACTGCTCGGCAGGCGATAAAAGTCGAGCAATCAGGTGTAGACGCAATCATTGCGTCTGGTCACGAAGGCGGTGGCCACGTCGGTCGTATCGGCACAGTCTCGTTGGTGCCTCGCGTCGTTGACAAGGTGAAGGTGCCGGTCGTTGCCGCTGGCGGGCTCGCGGATGGACGCGGGCTCGTTGCCGCACTGGCCCTTGGCGCGGTCGGAGTGTGGCTCGGCACTCGCTTCATTGCCACCGCCGAAGCGCGCGGCCACGAGAACTACAAGCGCCGCATAACCGATATCGACGAGGACGGCACCGTCGTCACGCGCGCGCATTCCGGCAAGACCAACCGCATGATCCGCAATGAATTCACTGAGAGTTGGGTCGGACGTGAAAATGAGATCAAGCCCTATCCGCTGCAGCTGAACGAAGTTGGAGCGCCGGCCTCGCACCGCGGCCGGATCGAAGGCGACACGAAAAACGGCGTTCTGCCGTGCGGGCAAAGCGCCGGTTTGATCGACCGCGTCGAAGAGGCGGGAGAAGTCGTGCAAAGACTGGCGGATCAGGCCGCCAAGATTCTGAGAGAATTACCAAGGTAGATAAACAATGAGACGAGAGACTATGACAGATCGAGATGCAGCAGCGAATCCCAGCGACCAAGTCGCCGCTTGGCTCGAAGACTTTGAAGCAGCCCTGGCCAAGCCCAACGCGTCCAGGTTGGCCGAGTTGTTCAACGATGACTGTCACTGGCGTGACCTCGTAGCCCTCACCTGGCATTTGCGCACATTCAGCGGCCGCGATGCGATTGCGGGCGAGTTGGTAGAGCTCGCGGCTTCGGCCAAGCCTCGCAACTTCCGCATCAATGAGAATCACACCCCTCCACATCGGGTCAAGCGGGCCGGAGTCGACACGATCGAAGCAACCATAAGGTTCGAGACGGAGACCGGCCAGGCCAGCGGTGTTCTCAGGCTCCTGCCGACTTCGCAGGACCCGACGAAGTTCTCAGCCTGGGTGCTCCTGACGGCACTGAACGAGATCAAGGGGCACGAGCAGCAGATCGGCGCGCGCCGCCCGCGCGGTGAAGAATGGTCCGGAGGATTCGGCTCCGAGAACTGGATGGACGTTCGCAGGAAGCAGATCGCGTACGAAGACCGGGAACCGGCCGTCGTCGTGATCGGCGGCAGCCAGTCCGGCCTGGGCATTGCAGCCTGTCTCAATGTCCTGGGCGTCGATACGTTGGTTGTCGACAAGCATGAGCGTGTCGGCGATGCCTGGCGCAGGCGCTACCACAACCTCGTGCTGCACAATGAGGTGTTCGTAGACGACATGCCGTATTTGCCGTTTCCGGAGAACTATCCCGTCTTCATTCCGCGGGACAAGATCGCGAACTGGCTGGAATTCTACGCCGACACCATGGAGATCAACATCTGGACCTCCACGGAGTTCACAGGTGGTAGCTATGATGAAGCAACCGACCGCTGGACGCTCAAGGTGCACCGGGGCGATGGCAGCGAGCGCATTCTGCGCCCCGGCCATGTCATCTTTGCAACGGGTGTGAGCGCCATCCCGATTATGCCAGACCTGCCAGGGCTGGGTGACTACAAGGGTGAACTATTGCACTCGAGTGCATACGATTCCGGCGCCAAATGGAAGCGCGGAAAGGGCATTGTCCTGGGCACCGGCAACAGCGGCCACGACGTTGCGCATGATCTATGCAAATCCGGCGTCGATACGACAATGGTCCAGCGCAACTCGACGCTTGTCGTCAGCATCAAGGAAGCACAACGGATCTATGACATCTACCAGGACGGAGGGTCCATCGAACAGTGCGATTTACTCGCGACCGCCGCGCCTTACCCCGTACTTGTGAAGTCCTATCAGCAAACGGCAGCTGCCTGCCAGCAAGCCGATACGGAACTGCTCAAGGGCCTTGAGGCCCGCGGCTTCAAGCTCGATAACGGCGAGCCGGATGATACTGGCTATCAAATGAAATATCTGCGGCGCGGCGGCGGCTACTACTTCAACGTCGGCGCCTCGGAACTCATCATCGACGGCAAGATAAAACTACTCCAGCATGAGAACATCGACAAAGCCGTCGCGAATGGCCTGCTGCTAAAGGATGGCAGCGTTTTGGAAGCGGACGTCATTGTCGCCGCCACCGGGTACAAGAACCAGCAAGAGGTTGTGCGTCACTTCCTTGGTGATGAAGTCGCCGATCGCATCGGCCCGGTCTGGGGGTTCGACAAGGGCGGTGAATTGCGCAATATGTGGTGCCGCACGCCGCAGCCAGGCCTGTGGTTCGTCGGTGGCGGACTTCCACACGTTCGGATCTTCTCGAAATACCTCGCCCTGCAGATCAAGGCGTGTGAGGTCGGCCTGTTGAGCCGCAAACTGGACATAGAAGTCGCGCCGCCGATGGAACTGGTGGCCTGAACACCCCCAACGATCAGAAAGCAAGGGTGGAGTGCTCCCAATATCCTCTGACGAGGCAGCTTGGGTCTTGCGCCCTCTGAGCTTTTTGGCAGGTCCGGTGTGTCCATACCACGGTTCAGCCGAATTCTATTGCGCTTCCGACCGATACCAAGCTGATCTACAGGGCGGTCTCCTGGTTCTGCCTTGTGGTCAGCGAGCTTCGTCTCACATGACCCAAATCTGTTGACCGACACTCGATCTGGAGCCGTGCACGGCCCAGGTTGGCGCTTTAGCTTTCCGTTGAGGTGCAGAGTAATCCGGTCTGCACCGCCTCGCGAGGTATTCAGGCCGCAAGGACTTCTAATATCGGAAGCTCAGCCAACGCATTGGTCGAAAGCATTTACGAATTTTTGGTGAGGATGGCCGGTAGGGCCAAGAGCTTGACAAGCACAAAGCGGCGGAGCGCACCTATCGTCGGGGAATAGCGGCACACTTGGACCGTCGATAATTTGCGACCCATAATACAATCCTTGTGGATGCCAAACTAGGCAAACGACAGCCGGATTGGTCCTACGTACCCTTCGCTTTGTCACTCATCTGCGCTGAGCTTGCTTAATCAATCAAACGTAGCTCAACCGGATTTGCGATGATTGCACGCGATAAACTAGAAACTGCAAGAAGATCGGTATGAGAAAAATGAAAGAACATTACAAGGCTCTTGAGCAGCTGATGTTGAGCGCACCGTTTGTTCAAAAGTTTGACTGCTCTGTTAGAGTTGGCGAAGGAAGGGGAGAGTTTCAACTCACGATTACAGAAGACCTATTTCACGGCGCGGGCGCTGTGCACGGGGCGTTGTACTTCCTGGCACTCGACAATGCTGCTATGCTTGCAGCCAATTCTCTCGTCAACGACTACTGCGTTGTCACGGCCGGCTTTTCGACGGAATTCCTCAGGCCGGTTTCCAAGGGATGCATTCGCGCAAAGGCCAAAGTTGTCGAACAGAATGAGTCGAATATCATTATTGAGGCCGTCGCACTTAACGATAAGGGAAACGAAGTTGGCAGGGCTTCCGGCAAATTCGTGCGAAGTCGATTGCCTCTGAACGAATTGCCAGGATATCGCAGCGCCAATCCAGTTTGACTGCAATGCTAATACGAATACGTTGTTGCCACTAAACTCTTATGAAACTCACTGGACCGCCGGTCGGGAACCTACATCCGGGAGAACAAAAAATTTGGGCAGACACGGGAAGGAGCAAGATTTCTCGAGCCGTATCGCGGTGGCCGATCATACGAAGTAGTCGTAGAATCGACCGGCGGTTCAGGCATTGGCGCAACGTAGTCACTTGTCCGGTAGCGGAAACCCGCGCACCGGGCCATCGGCCGGATTCGAGTCAATAGCGAAGACGCAAATTTCAATGGGCGTCTGATACAATTCTTGACGATAATGTCGGCTTGGTGGAGAGGGTGTGTGAGAACGCCTCTGTTTCGTGCTTTTGCTCAAGCAATGCATGAGGTGTGCAGCGATTTGGGTTTTTCGCTTCAAATCGCTTGAAAGCTTTCTTGCCTCTGGCAGAAGACGTTATCCTGGAGGATGGTTGCCGCGAACCACGATAAAAAGGCCCGTATGGCCTTGACCAACTCTGGTACGCCGACAATCGAGATCACGCGCATCATGTTGTAGGCCAGGACATGGAGCGCCATCTCGGTGGCAACGTGTCTGAGCGTTCGCATCTTGAAGTGCGTTGCACCCATCCAGGCTTTGATCGTGCCGAAGGGATGCTCGACCGTTTGCCGGCGCAGAGACATCTTATCGGGATTGTCTTCGAGGCGCTGTTGGACGCGATCCAGAATATCTTCGTGTTCCCACCGCGATATACGGCGCTCTTTGCTCGGCGTGCAGTGGTGCTTGACCGGGCATGTCTCGCAAGAGGTCGTCCAATAGCGATGAAGAACCTTGCCGTCTTCCTGCCGCGTCATGCGCGGTGTGAGATGCTGGCCTGCCGGACAAACATACAGATCCTGTTCGGCGTCATAGATGAAGGCGCTGCGATCGAACCGTCCGCGCGCCTTGGCATTCGATGTCGTCACCTTAGGTAGCGTGACTGTAATGTCGTCATCTTCACAAGCAACGATCTCCTCGCCCTTGTAATAGCCCTTGTCGGCAACGGCATTGAGCTTCTCGACGCCGAGTGCGTCACGCGCCTGATTGGCCATGTCTGAGAGGGCGTTGCGGTCCGTTCCGATGTTGGTGACCTCGTGAGCAACGATGAGGTGATGCTCGGTCTCGACCGCACTTTGTACATTGTAACCAACGACGCGGGGATGCCGGCTGGTGGTCGCCATGGAGCGTGCATCCGGGTCCGTTTCCGAGATCTGGTTGGCGCCTGTCCGGTGCATCTCGGCTTGGACCTCATTGAGTTTGTCGGCTTCCTTCTTAAGCCAAGCTACTTTGTCGACAATACGCTTGATCTGCGCGTCGCTGACCGGCATGCCGGTTGTAGAATGCACGTCGTCGGCGCGATCGAGTTCTGACAGATAGCGCCGAATGCGTTCATCAATCTCTTTGAAGCGCTTGCGCAGTTTCTCGCGCGTAAAATTCTTGGCCTTTGCGTTCACCGCCTTGAATTTGCTGCCGTCGATGGCAACGCTGTTACTGTTGAGCAGATTGATGTCACGGCACAGCGAAACAAACCGCCGGCATACGTTGCGGATCGCCGGCCCGTTGTCCTTGCGGAAATCAGCAATGGTTTTGAAGTCGGGCTTCAGTGAACCGGTCAACCAGATCAGCTCGACATTGCGACCGCACTCGCGCTCCAGGCGACGCGACGACTGAACCTGATTGAGGTAACCATAGACGTAGATCTTGAGCATCGTCGCCGGATGATAGCCCGGCCGGCCCGTCGCTTCCGGCACGACATCGAAGCCAAGCCCACTCAGATCCAGTGCATCAACGAAGGCATCAATCGCGCGAACCGGATTGTCAGCGCCGACGTAGTCATCCAGCCTTTCAGGAAATAGCGTTGCCTGACTGCGATCAGAACCTTCGATGAACCGCTTCATGATCTGCCCCTGCTGAGAATCAATGAAGCAAGAATATCATGATCGCCGGGCTATGTTTTCACACAGCCTCTGGACTTTGCGTCGATTGCGTTTCCGGACAGTCAGATCACGGGTGTCAAAAGCGCAACATAGAATTCTGTAGGGGCATGTCTGCTGTTCGGTTGAAGCGGACGGAAGGAGCATCGCACGCCTGATTCGGGGCCGTCCCTTTTCTTTGTGTGGGTGTTTGTAGTGATGCGTGAGTGCGAGGGCATGGAGTGCGTGAGGGATCGTGACCCGAACGGGCGGAAACTGTTGGTCCGAACTCTTCGCTCGGGCCAAGAGGTTCCGGTCGCTACTTAGCGACTAGAGCCCGACCCTGACCGAAAGGGAAGGGGCATCGCCCCACTAAACACCAGTATCAGCAGTCACATTAGCAGTCACATTAGCAGTCGCATTACAATAAAACTACGAATCCGTAAACTACTGAAAAATATATATAAATGTATACTTCGAGCGTTACATAGATCCCTAGTTCTATCCCGGCAGAAAGGAGTACTGCCAATGACAACAGCACGCTCGAAGAAGGCGCAAGGCGCGCCGACTGAACAGTCGAAAGGCAACAAACCGGTGGTGCAGGTTAAGTCTGGAAGAGTCAAACTGGCTCTTTGGATTGAAAGGAAGGAGGGCGACGATGGAGATCAATACGACGCCTACAACCTCAAGCTCGAACGGAGCTACAAAGTCGATGGTGAATGGACGCAACAATCGATGTGGTTGAACCGTCAGGAAGTGGACGACGTGGTCAACGTTATCGAGACCATGAAACCCGAAATGGTGACGGTGAGCCGACCGAACGAAAGCTGACACATTCCAGTTGAGGAGATATGTAACGAACTATGACCGACATCATCCGTGGTGTCGGTCACGTTTATTGTGTGGAGTGTGCGGAAATGAAGACCGAGATAGTCGAGGTGGTGATCAAGCTGCACGAAAAGTACGATCTCGTCGTCAAGGAATATACAGAACGGTATTGGGTTAAGGGTGTGCCTGGTACGTTTACATCGAAGCGATGCACGGCCGAGAAGATACCTCCAACTCGTCATTGATGCCGGCAGAGCAACGGCTTTAATTGCGCTTTATTTGGTAAGTATATCCTTGCAGTGCGTGTAGTGGATCAAATTTGTATACATACGTCCACTTGTATAATTTCTGCACCATGTATAATGAATCCATGACCTAACCCGCACCGCGGTATGGTTGAACCCACACGCGAATTAAAAACCCGTCATCAGGGCCGCGTGTGGTTGCATAGGGAAACTTGTGTAGGAGATTCTCTCTCGGGAGGTCTCTCTTGGTGCCGGGCTTTTTGCGTTCAGGCAAAGGCGAGCGGACAGCGTCTCATCTTGAGACTAGTGAACCACACACAACTCACTTCTATGTTTCTGCTCAAACACCGACTTCTCCGCAATCGTTAGTAGTGTAAGACGAACAGAGTATGGGTGCAGAAAAATATTTTAATGTATGTCCGCCATGCAACCGTATGGCTGGAATCATGGAGCGCAAGATAACCGCGTGTTCTTTGCTGGCGGTTTTTCTTTTGACTGCTTCGTTACAATAGGGGGACGTTCAGACCTACTATATGTAGGTTTTTATTTTCGCTTTATTCACAATAATAAAAATTTTATGAAATCGTTTATAAAGAAAGGGATTACCGCGCTAACTATTCTATTACTCGCAATCCCCGCCGGTCTGGTAGAGGCTCAAGAAGAAACTTCCGAATCATCATCTGGTAGCAGCACCGAAACAGTCCTGACTGAACCAATCGCTGAAATAGTCGAAACTGACACGACTAATTCGGAAGACACTACAGATACTGACCCTGTAGCTGACGAAGCCGATCCGACAGACATAGAAGCTATAGAGGATGTCATTCCTGAAGCCGGGTTGGCCAGCGAAGAAGATCCGCTTCCGACATACGAGAACACAACGCGCCAAGAAATTGACCAACGCTCGGCTACTGATTTTGTAAATACACAGACGGGCGCACTGACGTATGAATACCCAATAGTGGTGCCGGAGAGTCCTCGCGGACTGACACCAAGGCACAACCTGTACTCCCACTCACAGCGAGCTGATACGATCGGTGTGTTCGGTTTTGGTTGGTCGATTGATATTCCATACATCGAACGAGAGAATAGGGAGGGCGTGGAATATCTTTACGACAGTTCGAGCCCATACTTCTTTTCGAGTGTGTCAGGAGAGTTGGTTGAGGTTGCTAGTGGTACGTATAGAGCGAAGGTGCGGTCAGGTGAGCACTTGTACTATGAGTTCACGAACGACACTTGGGTAATGATTGATAAACAAGGGGTGACGTACACGTTTGGTGCCACCACTACAAGTCGAAGAGACAACAGCGATGATTTGGGCGAAATTCATACGTGGTACCTTGAAAAAGTTGAAGACCTAAACGGCAACACGATCACGTACAGCTATTTTAGAGACGAAAACCAAATCTACCCTGCGAGTATTGGGTACAGCGACATCTACGAAGTTGTCTTTGTCCGAGAAGCCGCAACGAACCTAGCTGTATCGTACGCGCCAGGCTTCCGAGTAGAGACCAACTACCGTGTGAGCGGCATTGATGCCTTAGTCGAGGGAAGTAGATCGACTTCTTATTCACTTGATGCAACTGACGACGTTGTACGTGAGATAGCGCATGCAGCGTACAGGAATGGTGTGATTGAGACTGAGCAAGTACGACGCTTTGAATCCGAGGCAGTTGAGAGCTCCACCTTCGAGCTCGACGGTACATGGAGCCTCAGTAGCTTTGGCGGTGACGATTACGCCCAGTTCGCCGACTTAAACGGTGACGGTCTACCGGATCGAGTTATTCACCATCGCAATCCGGTAATGGCCAGTGAGTGGGATACCTATGTTCACCTCAACACTGGCGCTGGTTGGGAGCGAGTAGAAGATCGATGGGAAGATTTCCTCACCAGTGATACTGGTGAGAGTTACGAACTCACCAATGCAGATGATGCTGTTGGAACTCGACTTGCAGACATTAACGGTGACGGACTGGCTGACTTCGTTGGTGATGCCCGACGGGTGTATTTGAATACAGGCTCCACCTTCGAGTTGGACAGTTCATGGAACTTGGCTAGCTTCTCTGATGATGATCACGCGCAGTTCGCTGACTTAAACGGCGATGGTTTGCCAGATCGAATTATCCACCATCATGATCCGCAAATGGCTAGTGAATGGGATACGTTTGTTCACCTGAACACCGGAGATGGTTGGGAACAAGTATATGACCGATGGGAAGATTTCCTCACCAGTGATACTGGTGAGAGTTACCCGCTCACTCATGACGAAGATGCTGTTGGAGGTCGATTGGCAGACATCAACGGTGATGGACTAACTGACTTCGTTGGTGATGCTCGGCAGGTGTATTTGAATACAGGTTCCACCTTCGAGCTCGACGGTACATGGAGCCTCAGTAGCTTTGGCGGTGACGATTACGCCCAGTTCGCCGACTTAAACGGTGACGGTCTACCGGATCGAGTTATTCACCATCGCAATCCGGTAATGGCCAGTGAGTGGGATACCTATGTTCACCTCAACACTGGCGCTGGTTGGGAGCGAGTAGAAGATCGATGGGAAGATTTCCTCACCAGTGATACTGGTGAGAGTTACGAACTCACCAATGCAGATGATGCTGTTGGAACTCGACTTGCAGACATTAACGGTGACGGACTGGCTGACTTCGTTGGCGATGCCCGGAAGGCATATGTGAATACAGGGCCGTCTGAATGTCCGTCGTCACATAATCTGGAACAGTTGAGCGTTTGATCTAAGCGAGTGATTGGCTCATCGTTTTCAAAGTTATGCTACGGCGTTGCGATGTTGCAAGCGCCGTGTTTCGAATGTCTTTCGTTTGATCCTTTCTCTCTCCAGCAAGATGATCTTGTTACGACCGAAGTAGACGTCTGCGGGCGTCACGTTGTTGAGGCTTTCGTGGTAGCGCTCGTGATTGTAGTGGGTCACGAATGCTTCGATGCTTGCCTTTAGATCCCCGGGCAGAAAGTAGTTCTCCAACAGCACGCGGTTTTTCAAAGTTTGATGCCATCGCTCGATTTTTCCCTGCGTCTGAGGATGGTATGGCGCACCACGAACATGATCCATCGATTGATCGTCGAGCCATTCTGCCAGATCACCAGAGATGTACGATGAACCATTGTCCGACAGAAGTCGCGGTCGATGTCTGACGTTGACTTTGTCACAACCTGACGCCTCCAATGCAAGTTCAAGCGTGTCAGTGACGTCACTGGCTTTCATGGTAGTGCATAACTTCCAAGCGATGATGTAACGCGAGTAATCATCAAGGACGGTCGAGAGATAGAACCATCCCCAGCCGATGACTTTGAGGTAGGTGAAGTCTGTCTGCCAAAGCTGATTGATCGCCGTTGTTTTGTCGTGGAACTCATCAGCAGCCTTGACGACGGCGAACGCGGGACTTGTGATGAGGTCGAGCGCTTTGAGTATTCGATAGACGGAAGACTCGGATACGAAGTAGCTCCGAGTATCTGTGAACTTCACCGCCAGCTCGCGCGGCGTCAGTTCTGGCTCTTCGAGTGCGAAGTCGACAATTTGCTCTCGGACATCGTCCGGGATGCGGTTCCAGACGTGGCCAGGCATCGGCTTTCGATCTTCTAATGCATCAAGTCCACCGGTGAGATACCGGTCATACCAACGATAGAAAGTCGTACGTGGGATGCCGAGCGTATCCAATGTGCGTTTTGCTGGCAGATGTGATTGCTCGACAAGGCGAATAATCTCCAGCTTCTCCGTCGCGGGATACCTCATGTGTCGTTGCCCCCACTTCCGATCATGCTTTTTTTGAGCAGCCGAAGTTCCAGGGCCTGCTCCGCGACAACCTCCTTGAGGTGTAGCGCTTCGCGTCGTAGATCCTTCACTTCATCAGAGGTCGCTGCCCGTGCGGTATCACCGGCTAGCCGCTTTTTGCCAGCCTCCAAGAACTCCTTTGACCAGCTGTAGTACATGCCCTGTGCGATACCTTCCTGACGGCACAGCTCGGCAATGCTGTCTTCGCCGCGCAGTCCTGCAAGGACGATCCTGATCTTCTCCTCGGATGAATATCGCTTCCGAGTTTGACGCCGGATGTCTTTGACGGTGCGGTCAGAAGCTTCAGTTCTACGTCCCATGTGGCACTCCTCAGTGGTGAGGATGAGCCTAGAAACACTCAGTTAAAAAATGATCTCAGAAGGTTCCAGGGGGGCTGACGTCAGACACCCTGCAAGCCTTTGGGTTTTTCCGTAATGTTTTGTGTTGTGCTCTGTCGTTCTCTCAATTGTTCTTATGCTTCGTTTTCATAAGCGGTATTATTTTTATTATTTCTTGGGGATAGTTTTATGCCTGCTCTTCGCCTGCGCGACAGACCGGCTGCGCACGGTCACGCACAGGCTCGTGCCCCAACCGCTTCGCGGATCGGCGCTGCCGCTCGTGCCTCGCGGCGGAATTGAGTTCGGCGCTATCGCGCCTCACGCTTGAATGGTTTTTGCCGGGCGCTCATTGCCGCCCCAGACCCCAGCTAGGATATTGGACGAAGAACATGGGCGACATCGAAGGCGGTCGGCCGAGATACCTCGACGACTCAAGTGATTCGTTCGCCTCTACTTCGATAATCAGAAAATACCAGAACATTTGCTGCTGCTTGGCCGAACACCCAACCGGTTGCGGATTAACATATTGGGCAACAATAAGGTATTTCAGAAAGGGAGATTAACTTGTTGGAATATTTTTTGATTGAATTTCAAAGGACTACTATGTGTTTACTCGCCTTTAACTATAGATTTTAACCCTTTACCCTTTGACAAATCCCGGCCTGTAACGGCGTTTTATCCAAACACGAGCAATACTGCTTGTCGTAACGGAAAGGGGGACTGCATGTCAGTTACAAATCCATCACCCTTGTCCGGTCTGCGTATCCTGACCAAGAAAGAACTTCAGAAGAAAGTTCCTTATACGCCTCAGCAGATATTGCGCATGGAAAAGGAAGGTCGCTTCCCTGCACGTGTTCAGCTCGGCCCCAACCGTGTGGGCTGGATCGAACATGAGGTGGATGACTGGATCGTTCAGCGCATGTCCGAGCGTCGGAATTCAGCCTTGCCGCCAAGCCTGAGCATCGATGCAGTGACAGAGTTTGTTCCGGAACAGGATGACGTCTTCATCACGGTGGCGCAGCTGATGAGAGAGCTGGATTGTCCGGCAAAGCAAATCGATTGGCTGGAAGAGACGCAGCGTATTCCGCCGCGCAGATGCGGCCCCGAGGATCAAGAAGGCTGGTATCAGACCGAACTCGAAGCCTGGCGCGAGAAGTTCGAACCGATCGGGGCATAGGAGATTGATGGCGGCATCCATTGCCGCTCATCACTTCTGATCTTTCTTCAAAACTCAATTCTGACCAGCGGTGGCGTGCAACCCATGTCACCGAGCGGAGAAGCTGTGCCATGAACACACAAGCTCTTAAATGCATACCCTTCGTCATTCTCGCAATATTCGGCACCTTCTATGTCGGCATGGGTCCGGCAAAGAACATGGTTGTCGGCATGATACAGCTTATGTGCTGGGTCATATTCATCGTGCATGTGCCGTTTCTGATGTTTGTGGCGGCGTATCACTTTGCACGTTGGCAATTTGCCTATGCGGAGCGTGAAAGAGCCAACGCCGCAATGCTCAACGTAGGCGTAGTATCGCTCTGGACATCATCAAAGTTTCTCAATGCTCTCGGCTGGCTGGGCTTCTCTCTGCTGATCGTAGTGCTCGTGACTATCGCCAAACACGGCCTGCAAAACTGGATCCACGCGCAAGGCGGCTACAAGATCCTGCGCCTCAAGTTCTGGGTGGTGTTCAATTGGCTGCAGATCGCAGGCGCGCTTGGAATGTTGTTCTCAGTCTGCCTGATGTACGAGCCGCTGCGAGACATTCGGAAGCAAAAGACCAAGCGCAAGTCCAAGAAATCCAATCCACTACGCGGCCTGGGAGACGACAATGACCGTTGAGCTTCCCAGAGGATATGCAGGAGCGGAAGAATTTCCGCTCTCTGCTACCGCACATTGGATGGATGAGCAGGACGTACTGGAACATCTGCGCTTCCGCCAGGGCATGATCTATCTCGGTACATTGCAGGACAAGCTGATCGGGGTACGGCCACGTTCGCATCTTATCACCTTTGCCGGATCGCGCGCAGGGAAGGGGATCTCCGTGATCCTGCCCAATCTCTTGCTCTATAGCGGATCGATCATTGCCATCGATCCCAAGGCGGAACTGGCAACAATCACTGCTGCAAGGCGGGGAAGGGGAACAAGTTTAGTTCAAGGAATGAACCAGGAGGTGCATCTGCTTGATCCATACGGCGAGGCTCAAAACAACGCTCCGGAATATTGGGCAACATACAACCCCATGGATCGCATTCGAGCCGACGATGAGAACGGTGCGGATGATGCCGGGCTGATTGCCGACAGTCTGATCATCTCCACGGGCAATGGTGACAATCACTGGACCACTTCAGCCCGTCACTTGATCAAAGCTTTGATCCTGGTGCTGGCTCTCACACTCCCGCCCGGACATCAGATGCGCAATCTGATCGGCATGCGTCGACTGCTCATGGATGTGGATCTGTTTGCCAAGCTGGAACGCTTTGTTCGAACCGAACCAACATCTCATGTTTGGGTGATAGCCCGGCAGCTGGTGGCTGCATTCGTGATCACGCCGGAAGAGGAAAGGGGATCAATCCTATCGACAGCGCGCACCCAGACAGAGTTTTTGGACTCACAAGCCATGGCGAAAGTGCTCTCATCATCGAGCTTCAGTTTCGATGATGTGAAGCGCAAGCCAACGACCATCTATCTCTCACTCCCGGCCATGCGCTTTGCAACGCACGGTCGGTGGCTGCGCCTGATGATCAACTGTGCATTGGAAGCCATGGAGCGAACCCGCAAGCAGCCAAAAGATCCGGTATTGTTTCTGATGGATGAATTCTTCTCACTAGGGCGCATGGAGCGCATTGAGAAGGCAGCAGGGCTCATGGCAGGATACGGCGTCAAACTCTGGCCCATCCTGCAAGACTTACAGCAGCTGCAATCCAACTACCGTTCAACATGGCAGACCTTTATCGGCAATGCCTCAGTATTGCAGAGCTTCGGCAATACCGATCCGGCCACATCAGAGTTCCTGGCGCGCAGATTAGGGAAGGTGACAATTGCAACTGCGTCACAGCAGAAAGTATCGATGATGCAGCAGCTCACCGGCCAGAGCGGGATAAACGCATCGCGCATCAATACGGAGCTGCTGCAGCCCGATGAGATCGAGCGTTACTTCGCAGCGCATAATTGGAACCAGTTGATCAAGCTGGCAGGGCATGCGCCGATCCAGTTGGATCGTGCAGCCTATTACAAGCATGCGGAGTTTGTCGGAAAGTACGAGCGAGATCCGGCCTATCGGTGAAGGCCGGGCAACCGGCGCAAGAAACCGAACCAGTTTCCGTCATCGTTCGCAGCTTGTGTTTGAGAACGGATAGGTTGCGGTCCTGGTGCAACCGCCTCAACAGGGCGAGCAGGGGGCTGATTGGCAGCAGCTCTCTGCGAGACGACGCGATCAGATGGAGGCAGCTGGTAGATGTACTTGGAAAGCGAAGGCATGGTAAGCGTGCCTTCATAATTGCGGATGCGGACAAGCAAAGGTCCGAGCTGTTCCGGTTGATCGAGGTCCACAGCGTAGAAGTGGAGGTCACGCAATGTGCGGAAGTAGGTCTGGCCGGGATCAACGCGAGCGCCGACCACAACGCTAGGATGTTCTTCCAATGTCAAGAACAGATCGCCAGGTTCATCAATGGTCAAGAAGGCGCGTTCGTCTTCCTGAAAATCAGAGATCCAGATCCTACTCAATCCCGGATCAACTTCCTGCAAATGAAAATACATCAACATAATCAATAATACCTGCAACGAGATTATGGACAGGGCGCATCACTCGCAACAGGACAATGTTCCTAGGCTCTTATCTTGCCGAGAGGGATGGAAGCGCGAAGCGGCGAGACCAATTGAAAGATTGGGCTCGATCCACGACAGCCCGGACCCGGAAGGGGCGAGCATGAAAATATCGGGACATAATCGAAAAATAGAATTGCGGTTATTGCAGATAATGAAACTCAAGATTATTCTAAAGTGGCGTTTCAGGCTGGGAAGCCTTCTGGCGTGAAGGACATAAGTCCGGGTGACGCTTCCTAATTAGCGTCACCCACTTTCCCCGGGCAAATGTCTGACAATTCCTATATCCTGCCACCCCGATTGTCGGGCCTCTACGAGCTGTCGACCCGCATGGTCTCAGTCACTTTGATAAAGCCATGGGAAGCAGCGGCCATTTCCAGTGCCTCGCAACAGGCGACATAGATCTCCTCATTAGTGAAGCTTGCAACATGTTCAGCGTAGCCGCGAGTTTCGAAATAAACGTCGATGAGCATTTCGGTCATGGCATCACCTCACTTTCCTGAGCGACAGTGTCGAGCCAATAGTCAATCGTGTCCCAGCTGATCCCGATGCTAGCATCGTGGTTGCTGTGGATCTTGCCTATGATGTCCTCGGCCGTTGCTTGGCTGACGCTCATGCCTCGATCTTTGGCTCGACCGACTATGTCGCCGGTTTGCCAAATGGAAATAGCGATCTGATCCTCCGGATCATAGTAGTTGGTTAGATCTGCAATAAAGTCTTTGACGGTAGTCATGGTAGTCTCCTCCTGGATCAAATGTTGAAAGGGTTGGAGGTTCATTGCGAACCTCCGTTTTCATTCAGGGGACTATCATCCTGTTTGGGCTCATTGAGACGGATTGAGAGATCGCTGCCATCGATCGGTATCAGGTCAAGCTTCAGACTGAAGCCTTTGCCATCCTTGTGAGGCCATAGCGCACCGATCTCGGTCCAGCGGCTTTTGTCTTCATTACTCCTCACGGCAAAGACGCGATGTGTTGGTTTGTTTGAATTGTCACTCATGATTTTCTCCTCTTGAGTTTGTTGCCAACCGCGAACCGCCGCGGCTGATGCGTCTCCAAGAGGGCATGTTCTGAACCCAAGCCGACTCTTCACGGTCGGATGCCTGCAGCCGAGTGGTGCGGAAGACGTCTGGGTGAAGGGGGCACGGTTATGAACTATGGAGCCTGAGCACAGCCCGAGCGGAATTCGCGTGGACTGCGAGCCAACTCAAGTCAGAGGAAGAGACGATGAGGTATTTGGCAAACACAAAAGCGGATTATGCAGAGCGTTCCGGACAGCTAAGCACTGAACCATCGATCGTCAGTTACTAACGCAAGAACCGCTTTGCTGGACATCAGGACAAGGTACGCTGCCGTATGAGCAGAAAACGCAGCAAGTGCCTTGCTTGAGCTTCAATGTGGTGCCACACCCCGTACAGAGGTGAGAGCGAACTCAAGCGTTCGCCGGCATAGTTTCTGTAGATTGGTAACCACACTGGGGACAGGTGATCACAGATTCCCATTCAACTTTTTTCTCAGTCTGGTCCATCGAATGTCTCCCAATCGATCAAGCTGGAAGCGGCGGGTACTTGACGAGAATGATAAGTGTGCCCGGCGACGCAATCGCCGCCAGACACTTGAGATAGCCTTACTTCGCCGTCTGCTTCACTTCGCTGTAATTGCCACGCAGCTGTAGCTTAATGGTTGACGGTTTCTTGTCGCGGTTGCGCCAGAACCAGCCATGATCACCTGCAAATGGCGTCGTGAAGCTACCCTCACCGCCTTGCTTGCCCCGAACCTTTTTATAGGTGACAGCCTGGTTGCCTTTGCCGTGAGCATGCAGGTCAAAGTTCATGCGACCACCTTCGGCTGACCATTTGTAGTGCGCGGTCGCGCCTTTCTTCATCGTCAGTTTCAGTTCCATCGCCTTGCCGGGTTCAAGCGTAAAGGTCACTTCATCTTTCCAAGCTTCTTGTGCATGAGCCGACGAGACAAACAGCTGGAAGATGCGATCGAAAGCGTTCGACTGGTTGCCGTGCTTCTTCTTATCTTCCTCTGCTTCCTTGGCTAGGCTTTCTTTGATTTCACCCATCTCGGTTAGGCCAAGAACGCGACCTGCACCGGTTGGATCGATCGCGTATTCTGCCGGTAGGACAACCGTAACGAGGATAACAATCGCAGCAATGAGCGCGATTATTGTTGAACGCAGAAGTTGCGCCGAACTCGGCAGCTCTTCCGGAGCTGGTTTTTCAGAATTGAACATATCGTATTTCCCTCAACTTTATGCGCCGACTACGTAGCCGGTGATCTGGTAGCCCATGAGGATGAAACCCATGGACATCATGACAACATTTGCGGTGTAAGCTTGACGCCAGAAGGCTTCTGTCTTGCGCCAATACCCCATGAAGATAAGGATCAGGGCGAGCGCCATAAGCTGACCAATCTCAACACCAACGTTGAAGGCCAGCAGGTTGGGTAACAGGCCATCTTCCGAGATCTTGTATTCAAGAATCTTGGTAGCGAGACCTAGACCGTGACAGAAGCCAAAGATCAGTGTCGCTGCTTTGGTATTGGGCTGGAAGCCGAACCAACGCTGATAAGCCCCCATGTTGTCGAGCGCTTTATAGACGACCGACAGTCCAATGATGGCATCAATGATGTAGGCATTGACGTTCCAACCGAAGTAAACCCCGGCAAGCATTGTCGTTGAGTGACCGATGGCAAACAGACTGACATAGATGGCCACATCCTTCATCTTGTAGAGGAAGAAAACGACGCCTAGCAGAAAGAGTATGTGATCGTACCCGGTGATCATGTGCTTGGCACCAAGGTATGTGTAGGGGATTAAGTGCACCCCCCAGATTTCTTGTACGTAACCGGCGTCACCCGGAGTGACGTTGTGGGCTAAGAGCTGACCGCTTGTAATGGACAAAGCAGCAGCCGTTAGCAGCAGGACAAGCGCAACCCGATGGGTCGAGCCTATCCCACCGGCAAAGACCAGTGGCATGAGTTAAAACTCCGTCGATGATTGATTTAAATTTGGAACTCAGAAATCAATCAGGCGCGCGGCGGTCTTCTGGGAGGATCGGGCGTATCGGAAACGGCGCTGACCATCAAAGGTCGCCACCGGACGCGTTTCACCGGAACGGTGTTCTCTTGAAGGGGGCGCAATAGAACCCCCGGGCTGTGATCATGATCGACTGTATCGTGATGATGGCCGTGGATGGCCCACCAAAGGTCTTCAGCAAGGCCATGAGAATGACCGTGATCGGCAACCATCTCGGCGTGCTCAGTCAGCACTTCCGCAACGCGTGGGCTATGACCTGTCGTAGGAGCGAGAGACCAAGCCAGAATGGCAACGCAAAGCAGGATGCGAAGACATTGAGTTGCATTGACTGCTAGCAATCTCAGGTGCCTGGCCAAGACAGTTCTCTTCAACACAATCGCCTAGAAGGACCTCACGGCGTGCCAGATAAGTACAAATATCTCTTTGAGCAAGTCGTATCCACGCAATTGTTGTTCGATGTGTGGCGCTGCAATCATAGTCCGCATTCACAAAAGTGGCGTCCGCAGGCTCAAATGGGCTAAAATCAGATGAATATGCGTGGTTTTCTCACAGGAGTTCACACTGAGTTCCGTTCGTCGGCGGGGGAAATGCCAGCTGAACAATGAGGATCACATGCTGGCTCCTTTGCGACAGCCAACATTTAGAACACTCTTTGTTGCCCAGGTGGTTGCTCTTCTGGGTACTGGGCTATCTACGGTCGCACTTGGACTTCTCGCATGGGAATTATCAGGTGCAGACGCCGGTCTGGTTCTCGGTACCGCACTCGCGATCAAGATGATCGCATATGTGGGCATTGCGCCAATCGCTGGAGCATACGCAGACCGCATACCCCGACGTCTATTCCTGATCTGCCTGGATATTTTGCGCGCCGCGATTGCTCTATTGCTACCATTCGTGGATCAGATCTGGCAGATCTACGTGCTCATCTTTCTGTTGCAGTCTTCGTCCGCTGCGTTCACGCCAACCTTTCAAGCCACCATTCCTGACATCCTTCCTGATGAAGACGAGTACACAAAGGCGCTGTCGCTATCACGACTGGCATATGATCTTGAAAATCTGATTTCGCCAGCACTTGCCGCAGCATTGCTGACCGTCATTGGCTTCCACTGGCTGTTTGCCGGCACTGCCCTTGGCTTTGTGTGTTCAGCATTACTCATCATGTCTGTCATCCTGCCGCGAGTTAAAGCTCAGAAGCGCAACGCCGGGATCTACGACAAGACTACGCGAGGCATTCGCTTCTATCTCGCAACGCCTAGACTACGTGGATTGATGGGGCTGAATCTGGCCGTATCAGCGGCGGGTGCAATGGTTATTGTGAATACCGTTGTCTACGTTCGTAGCATGCTCGGGGGCAGCGAGACGGATGTCGCGATTGCACTCGCAACGTTTGGCGCCGGATCGATGATCGCGGCGCTCGCATTACCGGAACTACTCAAAGCTCAACCTGAGCGAACCATTATGATCTGCGGTGGCACCGGCTTGATTGCTGGGCTCCTAACACTGGGATCTCTATCGCTCTTCCTCCAACCGGCGTGGTCAATATTCCTAGTTGTTTGGTTTTTCCTGGGACTGTCAAACTCAACGGTACTCACGCCATCCGGGCGATTGTTGAGGCGCTCGGCGCATCCTGGTGACAGACCAGAAATATTCGCTGCCCAGTTTGCGCTATCGCATGCCTGCTGGCTGATAACGTATCCACTGGCGGGATGGTTGGGAGTTCAGTTCGGCATGACCACAACCATGCTTGTGCTGGCGGGGATTGCTGCAATTGGCCTGACAATAACTCTATCTTTCTGGCCATCAACAGATCCGGAACTGATCGAGCACACTCATGACGACTTGCCAGCTGACCATAAGCATTGGTCAGAGGGGGCGAACATTGCACCGGGGCATCACAAGCACGCCTATATCATCGATGATTTGCACACAACGTGGCCGAAGCCCTAGGACGCGGAAAACAGGTCAGCTGTTTTAACCAGAAGGTGGATATTGATGGAAGAACATTAATGCCGAAATTGCATGTATATGTGTGTGATAATATATCTTACGGAAATTATCAGAGATATTTCCGCCATTCGCTGGCTGAATGAAGGATCCGACCGATGACGATGGCGTCACTGTCGATCTTGTAGAAAATCGTATGCTTGCGGTGTTCGTGCCTATGAACGCCAGGTCGAATCGAAACTTCGCGCCCCATTTTCGGTTGCTGCGCCAAGAGCGATATGGTCTCTGCGAGGTCAGCACAATAGACGGCCGCTTTGGCCTCTCCAAACGTCTGAACCGTGTGCTCGTAGATTTCAGTCAAATCCTTCTCAGCACGTTGCGTGAATTCAACTTCAAGCATCTACGGTCGTGCGTGCCGAAGCCAATTTGCGAGCGTTCTCCAGAATCTCGCCCATGCTGCGAGAGCTTCGGCCACTTGCGAAGCCTTCGTCGAGAAGCTGGCCGAGTTGTTCGAGTGTCGATTGCCGCTCTTGTTCACGACGAACCAAATCACGCATAAAATCGCTTGTGTTTCCGTAACGTCCGCTATTTGCTTGTGCTTCCACCCATTTTTTCATTTCGGTGGGAAGCGAAATATTCATAGTAGCCATAAATTATCCTTTCACGGAATATTATGGCAGGTTTTGGCAAATTTTGTCAAAATTTTCTGTAGTTAGATTTCCTGATATTGCGCCTTTAAAAATCGTTTTGACTTTGTGAAGCTGGCACGTATATCGCTGTTAATCTCTTCATCCAGATCATTACCCTCAGAGACGTGGCTCAGTTGGTCCGCGTTAAAGGTGATGATGTACTGTTGATCGAGTGCGAAATCTCCACTCTTATAGACGTACTCCAAGCTTCGTCGTAACGTGTCATCGTCGACATCAAAGATATTGTCATGCAGCAGAAAGCCCGGATGCAAGTCCCTCGTGGCGGGACTGAGTAGAAGCGCAAGATCGTACATAAATACTTTTTCGCGCTCGACGCTGTGACTGCCATCGTCGTCGATACGCATAACAAAATCGACAACTTGTTTCGTGTTGGTCGTATCGATGGCGAAAGAGGCCTTGCGATTCCCCTGAATGAACTGATGCATATCGAGGATAAATTCTTCAAAGTCGTCCACGGTAGACTCAGATTCGGAGATCATCGCTTGTAGTGCGAGGAGGCGCGTTTCGCGGTCAATTCTTGCCTGTTGCTTATCTCTATCGAGCTTATCGAAACGCGAGACAAATGAACGAAGCTGCGCTAATTCATCCGCTTTTTCCTTGTAGGCGGCATATGTTTGTTTGAGGCTACGGAGATTGCCTTCTTGGTTCAACACACTGAGAAGTTTGCGATATTGTGCTTCTAGATGAACGAGCCTTTCATTAGCTTTGCCAGCTTCTGCCTTCAGGCGTTCTCGCTGCTCACGAATGAGATTGTTTTGAAAGTCGTCAATTTTTTCCTTGAACTCAAGGACTTCAGCAAGGTCTTTCTGAACGATTTCACCTAGACGTGCGGCGATGTCGGAATAAAACTCAGTCACCTCGTCTACGTCGATGTCTACCGTACGAGAGATAGGACGTAACCTGCGCAGTTGTCGGCGGGCGATATCCCGATCCCGACGTGTTTGCTCTATTTGCTCCTCAAGCGCCATTATGTCGTTCTTTACAGCGTCAAACCCAGCCATCATCTCAAGCTGATCGATGCTTTCTTCAATACTTTTCACTTCCGCGTCCAGCTGGTTCAGCTCAGAACGGGCGTCCTTTATCGTGAGATTTCTGATAAGGGAGATATTTTGCTTTATGCGATTTTGCTCTTTATTCAATTCGTCGTACCGACCGATGGCTTCCTTCACGTCGGTGAATCGCGTCAACTCTAGCCCGAAGAAATAGAGGTGGGGCTCATAATCGTCGGGAATACGATGTTTTGTGTCGTAGCAGCTGATGATCGATTTGAACTCGGATCGCTCATCACGCATCAACGGCCCCATAACTTTTCGGAAGCTCGGGTGCGTGATTGAACGGACACTGGCAAACACCAGCTCGGTCAAGAACTTGGTAGCATCCGCGGTGTTATCGAAGCGATGCACCTGGTCTGAGCCGTAGATCACCGGCCGAGCCTCTTCGGACACCGATCGTTTTATCGTGTATGCTTTACCGTTAATCTCAAGATCTAGGCAGATATAGTTTTCTGGGTTGAATGCGGTGGCGGGTATTTTGAATACACGACTGTTGCCCGTCTTCATGAGTGCAAAATTGATGAACTCAACGCAAAGGGACTTTCCGACGCCGTTTGTTTTCTGGCTCGTTTCGTCCTTTTCTCCCAGAATGATGTTTACACCATCCGAAAATTCGACTGGGTCGATCTGCTCTGGCTCAGTATAAAGCTTTCGGATTCTAAACATGGCGCTCGATATACGGCGGTTCAAACCGTATAACCCCGATGGCATGCAAAAACATCATGCCGAAGTAAAGATTCTTGGGTGTGTACCAGTCGCAGTCCTTGAAGGCTGAGGCTATGTCAAAGACGGAAACACGTGTTTTATCTCTTTGCTCGAGATGTTGAAGGATCCGGTAGCCCACGATGACTGGGCTTGCCGATATCTGCTCCTCCTTCACAAAGAGGCTAGACATGAGCGACCTCCTTGTTAGGGAAAACGTTACATTTTATGAGCTGGTCCACCAGAAAGAAGCGGATAGCGGAAAGGTCGAATTCTACTCCGCTCCTTCCGAGGCGGTCCGCGTACCTCTGTTCTAGAATATCGAAGGCTGCACTTGGATCTCCATTGCATTTCTGCAAGACGGAGTCGCTCTCGATTTTTAAGTGAAGCCCCAGTCGACGAATCCGTGCAGCACCAATGTCGGTAGCTCGCAAGGTGGCATCTAATGTTGCGCCGTATTCTTGGTAGAGTTCGACGTAACGCGATTTCAGGAAATGAGAGTGACCGGCGAAGCGATCCTCAATCTTCCCTTCCGGATCAGGTTCGTCTGAATACTCTTCGCCACCCGTCGCTGCTGCGTCTTCACTGAGAAGTTCAATGAGACGCATGAACGTCTCAATTTCCTTCGGCACAGTCTCGGTCGGATTCGTCCCCAGCTGTCTTTCAAGAAACTCATGGACTGCTCGAACGCCCTCGGAATCCAAGCCCTGAATATCGCGCAACAGGTCCTTGGTAGTTCGGATGTTATCCTTTGTGCAGACGACTACGTTACCGCAATGTGACTTGATCTCTTGCTTCTTGTGCTCTGTGATCTTGCCGATGTTGAGAATGGTTAGTCGGTCATAGGTTTCGTGAAGCTTCTTCCCAGCGAAGGCTTGAACGGTCTTTCGAACTTTCGACAATTCCGACGTGGCAGTGACCTGTATTGCTTCACCTGTCTCATCATCAGCGAGGTCGATGGCTGGGAAATTGCCGGCGGCGAAATTCATGTTCCGATAGTTCGAACCGTAAACGAGGTTCAGAAACTCACGATAGAAATCTTCAGCATGGATGTTGATGTCGGTCAGGTTCAGAGCGTTCGAATTCTCGACCTCAACCCTCAGTCTCGAGATGTGCCTAACAATTGCTTCAATAAACGTTCTTCTCTCCACCTCTTCTGCCTCCCGGGAGCATCGGCACTTAATTAGTCCGATTCGTTAGCCTAGCATTGAGGATTCACGTTGAGGAGGGGTTTCAGTCAACTCGGCCGGAAGAGCTGTGATCAACTTCGGATGGCCGTGCTACGTGCGCCCGAATACCCTTCGGAAGGTCACAATACCGGAACACAGAAATTCACCGCAGAACGCGTGAATCTGCGTCCACAGTGCGTCCATGGCGACTTTTGATGATTTTCAGAGAGTGTCTAACTCATTGATTTCATTGGCGCACCGGGGAAGATTCGAACTCCCGACCCCCAGATTCGTAGTCTGATATCTTAGTCTTCCCAGCTACACGCAATATCACGCAAAACCTTTATTTATAGGCAGTTGTGTTGATCATAATCACTCATCAATACGACGTAATTTGGTCCAGACCGGGAGCTATATGGGAGCTAGTTTCAGTTGAACAGGACATCAGACCCCATGCCCATAGGTACCACCAAACGGATCACCAAGGCGCTCGTGGATCGTATGCAGCCCAGCGATACGATCCAGGACAGCGATGTATCCGGCTTTGGCGTTCGCAAACAAAAATCAAGTCCTGCATACTTTTTGAAAACTTACGTAAAGGGTAGGCGGCGCTTCTTCACCATCGGTAAACATGCTGCTCCCTGGACACCTGAAACCGCGCGGCGAGAGGCGAGGCGGTTGCTGGTTGAAATCCAAGCCGGTCGCGATCCCGGAGAAATGAAAGCACGCGAGCGCAGCGCGCCAACCGTTCGTCAATGCGCAACGGAATTTTTGCAACAACACGGACCAACGCTCAAACCACGCACCCGGGAAGAATATGAGCGGCTGCTCAACAATCATATCTTGCCCTTAATCGGCACTCGCAAAATCCATGATCTGGATGCCACCGAGATCAAACGCTTACACACCAAACTCAAAAACACACCCAGACAAGCAAACTTTGCCGTTTCGATCATCTCAAAGTTCCTCGGCTGGGCCGAAGAACATCAGTTGCGACCAACCAACTCCAACCCGTGCGCATCCATCAAGCGCTTCCCTGAGAACAAACATCAGCGCTTCTTGTCGCCTGATGAATTCAAACGACTAGGGGAGGCGCTGTCTCAAGCTGAGCAAGATGAAAGCGAAAGCATCTATGCCATCGCTGCAATCCGATTACTCATTCTGACCGGTGCACGTAAAAATGAAATTCTCACCCTGCAATGGAAGCATGTCGATTTGCATCGCAGCATGATTTTTCTGCCGGAATCAAAAACAGGACCCAAGCCGCTCTTCTTATCTCGCCCTGCCACTATCTTGCTTTCGAGCCTGCCAAGACACGCCGACAATCCACACGTACTGCCAGGAGCAAAAGCAGGAGGCCATCTCATCAATTTGCAAAAACCGTGGAACCGCATCCGAAAAGCAGCCGGACTGGATGATGTGCGTATTCACGATCTTCGCCATTCCTTTGCGAGCATCGCAGCAGGGCAGGGTGGTTCACTGCCACTCATCGGCAATCTGCTCGGGCATCGCCAAGCAGCCACCACACAACGCTACGCTCATTTGGCAGCCGAACCTGTCAAACAGCTCAATGACATGGTGGGCGAACAGCTTGCCGATATGCTGTCTGCAACACGCTGACTAATGGTTGGCGCAACCTGCTGCAGAACTGTCACTCAACTGGTTTTAACTGCCGATTCCATGCGGTTTTGTCACTCAACGCTTGCTTAACTGACAAAATTTCATGATTCTGTCACTCAAACGACAATGAGTGACAGAATGACTGACAAAACCAACAGCAAGCGCAGCACCAAAACCGACAGAGATATCGCTGCCATCATCCAGGCCCTGCAACCGTTTGGCAGTGACGGGGCATCGCTTGAACAAGTCATCGCCAATGCCGGATTGACCATTTCAGAGCGCACCATCATGCGCCGGCTGGCAACGATGGTCGATCGTGGATTGATCACCAAAACGGGCCGTTCCAGATCTACCCGATACACGCTCGTTGACAGTCAAAACGAACCCGCCGAACCCCAAACACGCCCCCCAACGATCCAACCCGATCTATTTGTGCCACTCTCCAAAGCAGGGGGCGACGTTCTCAGACAGGTCTCAGCTCCGCCCATACGACGCAAGCCAGTTGGCTACGATCGAGCATTCCTCGATAACTATCGGCCAAATAGCACCACCTACCTCACTGATACCCAGCGACGCAAACTACACGATATTGGCAAAACCACCGTACCAAACGAACCGGCTGGAACACATGCGCAGCAAATCCTTAGCCGATTACTGATCGACCTGTCCTGGAACTCCAGCCGATTGGAAGGCAACACCTACTCACTATTGGATACTCAGCGTCTGATTCTGGCGGGTGAAGAAGCGGATGAAAAAGCACCGCTTGAAGCCCAAATGATACTCAACCACAAGGCTGCCATCGAATTCCTTGTCCAATCAGCACCCGATATCGGCTTTAACCGCTTCACCATCCTCAACCTGCACGCCCTGCTGGCTGAAAACTTGCTACCTGACCCTGCCGCTGCCGGACGCATACGATCGATACCGGTGTCCATCGGTCAATCAACCTTCATGCCTTTAGAGATCCCACAACTACTGGAGGAATATCTCGATCAGATCCTGGCAACCGCAACCGCCATCACCGATCCGTTCGAACAAGCCATCTTCGTCATGGTTCAACTGCCCTATCTGCAGCCATTTGAGGACGTCAACAAACGCGTATCCCGCCTAGCCGCTAACATCCCCCTCATTCGACATAATCTAGCGCCTCTGTCGTTCGTTGACGTTCCCGACCACACCTACACCAGAGGCATCATGGGCGTTTATGAGCTCAATCGAATCGAATTGCTCCGTGATGTTTTCCTTTGGGCTTATGAACGATCGGCTGCGCGTTACGCCGCCATACGCCAAACGCTAGGCGAACCCGATCCATTCCGACTACGCCACCGCGAAGCGCTTAAGGGCATCGTCAAACACGTCGTCAGCTCAAACATGAGCCAAAAGGATGCTGCAATATACATCGCGCAATGGGCCACTGAAAATATGGAGTCCGATCAGCGAGCCCGCTTGATTGAGGTCGCCGAAAGCGAACTGCTCTCATTGCATGAAGGGAACTTTGCGCGCTACCAAATCAGACCTTCACAGTTTCAAGAGTGGCAAGAGGTCTGGAAACTCGTGGCCGCGCGCTCTCAGTAAACATCCTCCAGCATCATGCGCTTGAGCACCTATTTTTCTCACTTAGAAACGAAGCAGCAGGTAAAGACATTAGCGAACTTGGCATTGATCAGACCAATAAATCGATCGATCGTCGGCGCTACTTGCTAGCTACCATTCTCGGAGAAGATCCTAACGAACAATCAGCTACTGATTTCTGTGGTGCAACGCGGTCGAATTCGAAGAAGCTCGTTTCTCGTTGAACAACTCGACGCTCTGTCAAATTACAATGCTGCAATCATCAAACCACATACTTGTCACGATATAGTCAATGTGTGACCAACAACCCCCTTCAAATTCGATCCGACACAACAATCTGAATTTCAAGATGCCACTCGCGTCGCTTCTGGCAATCTGCATGGTCGATGACGACGAGAGAGTGCCAAGGCACCAAGCCATCTTTGGCGTCTCAACTCTTTAGCATCGTCATCACGTCTGAGGACAACGTAGTCATTGCTTGCTGTCTAGCCAGTCAACTGTTGAGGATCCTTGTTATGGTTACAGTATATACTTGGACAAATAATATTGTCGGACATGCTTCTGTCTGGGCTGACGATCAATACCTGAGCTTTCACCCGCGCGGCTTCAATCCACTGAGCATTGCGTCTGAACGGGATCTGCTGTCTAACGCCCAGTTCGACGGATGCTTCTCCAGTAACATTGATGATGACATCGAAACGTACGGCACACGCCATGCCTCTTATGCGTTAGGCTCGATCAATGAGGATGCAGTCAGAGAAGCCATTCTATTAATAAAACAAAAGAAGCCAAAATACGCATTCTACACATTCAACTGCTCCGACGCTGTAATCTTGGCAATTCAGCATGGCATCCAAGATGATGACGATGATACACACTCGCTTATTGACACAGCAAAGAGCGCCTGGCAGCAACTATTTCCGACGGAAGTCCGAGGAGCCAGCTTGGCGGACGGTCTAAGTCAGTCCATAATGCAGAACATTTCCAAAGTAGCCGCGGCAGCTAACACAAAGGGACCGGTTGTTCGCAAGGCAACTGCGGTAGCGGTAGCCCTAGCGCACTGAATAACACCTCTGTCACATCTCCAGCTGATGTTGCGAGATTTGTTGAGAAGCTAGGCGCATAGGACTGCCATGGACACACTCAATCTAAGCACAGACAACTCGTCTGTTAGTTTTTTCGTATGCTTGGCCGGAATATCGTTTGGCATTGCAGGTTTCTGTGGCGCCATAGATATAATTCGACAAGTCCAAGGCAGAGCACAAGAAACCCATTATCTTAACTCAATCTTGCTACTAACGGGGCTAATTATTATTTTCTCTCTCAGCCCATTAGTTCTCGATGGAACATCTTTTGGACTAGCCTATAGTGGCTATGGATTGACTGCTTCAATGGCCGCGCTCTTCTTGCAACAAACATACTATGTATGCTCCAAGAAGGTTGCAGTTCAAAATCCTTTCATATTCATCGTCGCGTTCTTTTTCAGCGTATGTTTTTTGATCCTAATCACTGTCAATTCGGCCTATTGGCAAAAATTATGGATTTACAAGATGTTCCTTCTGTGGGCAACCGTACTTGCATTGCTTCGATTCGCGTTATTCATCCAACACGTTTCTAAATCAAAAAATGTAATAAAAAATTCATAAACATGTCCTGCAATTTGTATATAATGCATAATTTAATGTAGGAATTTTAATACAATGCAGAAATTTATTAAAATCATAACATCCAATGACGATCGCGAGGTCGCATCTGAGATTCGTCAGAGCGATCTTTGGGACACTTTGAACCTGGATGAAGAAGCAAGGAAAAGAATAGATGGGCTGAAGGAGCGGTATTCTGATGCATCATTGCCCTACGACGTTGCCAAAGGCGCTGGTGTAGCTTTTGTCATTTCTCTTGTCGGTAGCGCTCTACACCGAATGTTTTCTAAACCCAGAATCCCGCTACTCAGTTATATTTGCCACCCATTGAACATTGGTTTTATTGGACTAGGAGGCCTGCAAGCAGGTCTATCTCATCAGACCCGAAAAACAGACATTCGCCTCGCTGATCTCGGCATCAAAATTTCCGATAGGAAAGGTCAAGTTGCAGAGGGTCTAGCCGAAACGAACAACAAGCATAGGGTTAAAGTTTCGGATGGAAAAACGTCAATTACTTGCTGCCAGCACGAAGGTAAATTGTCAACGGAGAAGCAGCAGAGTCGTCGTCGATCAATTTAGTCTGAGTCAAAGCGACATCTTTGAATCGGGAGAGCGGCCTTGACGTTTCGCGTCATTGCCTGTCGCTTTGAGGATTTATTGCTCGCATCACCTATCGGCTTTCTTAGTCGTGTATGGAAAGGATGCGAGCGTGTCTACATGGCTATGATATGCCTGCGCGTCAGGAAATCCCACCACCCTCATGCGTTTGGGCGCATGGTTGCAGTCGTTGCAATCATGAGCGTCAATAACGACCAGCATCGACTGCAACGCTACCAACAATGCCCAAAAGATTTTCTATCATAACGTGCAAGTCGTTGATTGCACGGTCTTTCTACTGGCAAATTCTGCAATTATTTTTGAAAGAGTTGCAAGCCCCTTTCGTTGCGATTTTTCCCACCCAGCTTTCAGGTCACGTTCCTCATTAACCCCAGGAGAACTGGCAATGACTTCGAAAGCACCAGCTACCTACCTCAACTCACAACAAGCAGCCGACTTGCTGCACCTATCCGCGCGCACGTTAGAACGCATGCGCGTTGACGGTACCGGACCACGCTACCGAAAAGCAGGACCAGGCAAACGATCCCGTGTGCTTTATCACTATGAAGATCTTATCCAATGGCTGGAAGAACAGACCTACCAGTCCACATCAGAGTATGCGTAGTTGCAGTCCAAACAGTTAGGGTAGGGCAGCCCCGGCAGCAGCCGGGGCCGGGCTCTATCTCACATCCGTTCGACTGAGCCTCGTTGATCGAGTCTCAGCGCATCGGCGTCACGATCCCTTTTGCGCGCCACCATGTGGCGATAACGTTTCGCTCAAGCTCACCAAGGGGATGAAGGGTTAATCCCTCTACGCCGCCATCACTCACCAGACGGGATGAGTGAGTGACGGCGGCTCCGAGGGGATGAGCAGCACGGCTGTCTCTAACGAGACCGGCCAATTTTGCTACGACGCATCCAACTTCTGGTACGCACCTCAAACAATACCTTACGTAGGGTATCCAGGCCTTCTGCCGTGATCTGGTGGTCATTCTGATAGGGTCGAAGATGCGCCAATTCTTGCGATACGCTCGCAATCATCGCAAGCAGTTCTGGTTCATCCTTGCCCTGCAATTGCAATTCGGTAACGGGTTGATTCATGGTCATTCTCCTTCTTGTGGTTGCAAGCGTCCCGACCACCGGGTGCTTTTGTAACGCTGTCACCAGACGACGAACGGCTGCCCGCATCCGCGAGCACAAGCGAGAAGACCAAAACGAACGTGAAGGAGCCCATCGGGCTTGCGGGTAATTGCCGGCGATCGGCTAAAAGCGCTTCAGAAAAAAGCAACCAAGTCAACGCTGCACTACCGGAGCCAACGAAGGTTGATGACGTTGAAACCCGCCAGTCAGCGCAGACTACTTGCCAGCATGATCCGCCTTACCCGTGGCGATGTCTGCCGACATCCGAGTGTCCATTGACGTACACGAAAGACAGAGTGGCAGGGAGGTTGGCACACAGAAAAGCTTAGAACCTCGATAGACTAAGAAAACTTCCATGGGATTATATGGCTGCCCAGCAGATTGCCTGCGACGAGCTCCGGATCTGCCCCCGCCCCATTTGATGGACGTAGTCACTTAGATCGTTGCTGATCGCTCATTGCAGACACATTATTGGTACACTGCGTGCGCAATACCGTCGATAACCCTGTCGTCAGAGCGGCAGCCGCACAGAAAGCTATTGATCCCACAAACAATGGCGAGCGCATTTGCCGTACAGGCACTCCGTTTTTCCGCAAGATACTTGCCACGTCTCTACGTAGATCACACGGAAATGTAGGCTCGAACACCGATGAGAAATACTTGCTGTAGCGTTGCCTCAAGTCTGCACCCTCAGGGACAGAGGCGATCTTCAATGCTTCTCTGTAATCTTGATGGCAACGGACTTCCGAGTATGCGACTGCCACCGCAGCAACAACTGCGCCACCTGTCACACCATCAGACAACCAAAGTCTTTTGCATCCACCTTCTGCCATATTTCCATATTAATATTAAATAATTGAATTGTAAATGCATATCAATTAATTAGGCACGACAATGCACAAACAAGTCGAAATAGCCATACAACCAGCGAAAACGATAGCAAACATTTTTACGAGGCTGCAAAAATCATTACGTAGATCTGGCATACAAAAGAATGCAGCTTCAATCATTGCGTTTGGTGCGCGCGGTGCAATGCACGCGAAATTACGAGATAAGGCAAAGAAGGAATTTGTTTCTTGGTTTATTTATAATACACAAGGCGTCTTCAATGCAGAAGATGCTCAAGATATAGCGAGTTTTACTAATGAAGTGACAGATATATGCGTGAGAATAGTGCAGCATTATTACCAGCAGTCAGGCGAACAAGTCGACGATCAGCCTCCCACCATTATCGATGAGCTAATTGAGAATGAATTGACATGTGCTTTTCTGAGAGCTTTCGCGGCATACATCAGATCAAAAACCTACAGCAAGCTCACTCAACAAATAGCTCTGAAATATGGCGCACATCAAGACATCGAGACCGTAATAAAGGAATATTGCATCTCTATATTGGACGAAGCCGTAAATATTGCGAATGAAGAGGTAAGAAAAATAATCGCCAACATCGAGGAAAGATAAAAATCTTATGCCACATCATATCAGCCGCGGCCCTCCTGCCGCTAAAATTGAAACAGGTCATGTGACCTATATTCATCAGTGGCCGATAAATTGAATTGAGTAAGATGGTCAAATGAGAAATTAGTTAATGAATTATTAATAATATCACATTATAATTAGAAGCGATATAAAAATAACTTTGGAGGAATGTGGAAACTAGGCATTACAATCAATTCGACAAGTCGCCATTCGGCAGTCTAACCGACAGTAACGATTTGTCGCCTAATCTGCAGCTGGAAGCCGCGCGAGAAGCCGTAGTATTTGAGCTAGAAACCGCAAAGAAACTCATTGAAGCAGAAATCAAAGCGATAGAGCGTCAACAGGTTGATGGTGAGCTCTCGGAAACAATCGAAGGGCTCAAACAACGCCTCGATTTTTTGGAAGCTCAGTTGACCGCCGCTCAAAACGGCAGCATTGGCGCACTGATAGGCCTCAGCCGCAACTTGCCTGCGATTACTGGCTCTGCAATCAACGCAACAACTCATGCCACTTCCGTGGCCGCTTTGGAGTCTGCCCATCTCATCTACGAGATGACCGATCATCAGGTCTCCACACTGCACGCGCAGCATGATCGTGAGACGGGATTATTCCAGAGTTACGAACGACGAAGTTCTGTGCGCATCGAAGCTTTGGCTAGAAACAATGGCCTGGATGTTTCCGGTTGGCGCATGGCTCGTGATCGATTGATCAAAGAACGAAACGAGGCAAAAGCCAATGGCGATCGCTTGGGTTACTTCAAATCCGATGCCCTGGTTGCCGCGAATAACCATTTCGGCCTGGTCAAATCCGGTGCAACATCCGAAGAAGCAGAACGCGCACGAAAAGAAGCCGAAGATGCGAGAATGCGCTATCTCAAAGAGGTGGAACTACAGGCGCGACAGGAAGCCAGAAGTGCTGGCATGTCACCCGAGCAGGCCACACAATATATCGCCAAATCCCGCACGAGAGCAGAACAAGAGTTAGGTGAAGAAGAGGACAAGCTTGCTGCTGAAATCGGGATACAAGCCAACCAGCTCAGCAACGCAACGGTTGCAAGCGTAGGATTGATTCATCTGGAGAAGGAAAATAGCAATCAGCGGCATGCTTCGCCTAGCATTGACACTGCCCGCCAGACGATTAAAGGCCCACACCTACAATCAGACTTATCCAGTTTCTCAACGGCCCCAAGTGCATCGGCAGATCCACTCGCCAACGCCCAGGAGCAAGCACTTACAGTAGCAAGGCAAGCTCCCGCGATGCTGCCAGACAGTGATCCAGACAAATCACAAGATGGCACCTCTCCGAGTCCCGTTGGAACGAAGCACCCTCACAGCGTTGGGCGTTCTGCACCGTAAAAGCGGTGCGACCGGGCTTCAAACTAGCCAGTGACTTAGCCTCCCGCCTTATAATCACGCTGAGCCAGCTCTGCTCCAGCGACAAACGCGTCCTTGCTTGAGACCGCTCGTGCGTTCCGGAAACAAAGACGCGCGGTTTCCTCCGCTCTGCTCTCATTCTGCTCTAGCCTCATCGGCTTATCCGGATGTCGCAGCCCATAGACGTAACCAGCATCGAACGCTAGTTCGCAATTCAGTATCTTGGCCTGTCCCTCGGCATTGAAATATCGATTTTGTGCCGCCCATGCAGCACGCACAATCAAGCTCCATTCCTGAACCGCTTTACCGGGCTGCATTCGAGAATACACATAACCCTGCCGCTTTCGTTTGGCTGCCTCACGCAGCACCGCAATGCAATACTCAGCAACATCAGGAACCGTGTAGGCATGCCTTGGGTAAGTCTGTACAAATTTGCGCATGATTATTGGCGTATCACCGAACGCACAACCAACATGCTTCGCACCAAGGTTGCGGTCAGACTTGATCCCGAGCGTTCGAATAGCAAAATCTTCCGGCAACTGAGCCGATGCGGCCGCGCTACTCACGAGAGCCATTAGCGCGCTTCCAACCGACCAAGCCAACAACAATCTAATCAATGCTGCACCTTGTTATGCACAGTGACGTGGTTTTGGGTGCAACAAAGATACCGTATGATCTATATTGTTGTTCGAATGAAACAATTAATGATATTTATGGCGAATAATTCATTTTATACGATCCGAATATTCTCCCTCGACCGAGATTTTCAAATACTCAAAGAAAGAGCAGTTGCAGGGTTGAAACCGTATAGATCATTCTGTTGCGATGTAACATTCGGAGCAATGCAATGACGCAATCAATTTATACGGGGCAGGGGGAGCGCAAATACCTGACCGAGAGCGAGAGAAATCGCTTCCTCGCTGAAGCGGCGAAAGAAGAGCTACCATTCTTCCTATTGTGCCTCGTCTACTGTTTGACCGGTTGCCGCGTGTCAGAAGCGCTCGAATTGTCACCTGCCAGAATCGATTTGGACGATAGCGTCGTAAGGTTTCGGACCCTCAAACGTCGACGAACAGTTTGGCGCAATGTTCCCGTACCCAGCGAATTGCTTCAAGGACTGCAACTGATCACTCATTGCCGGGACACACCACTATTTCGTTATTCACGGACAACCGTTTGGCGACGCATCAAGACGGTTATGCAACGGGCAGAGATTTGCGGTTCGAAAGCTTGCCCAAAGTCCTTGCGACACTATTTCGGAGTTCACGCCGATCAACAGAGCATTCCCCAACCGATACTCCAAAGATGGATGGGGCATGCTCGGCCTGAATCGACCGCAATCTACCGTCAAGCTGTTGGACCAGAAGAGCATGCACTCGCCAGCCGTTTGTGCTGGATTTCGACATGGCCCCAACCAAAAGATGAATCTGCGAACAAGACACCACAGAAGGCGCTCTATGAGCAGCTCTAGTGCAAACCAGCTGAAACAATATGATGTCCGGAACGTGATTGCCGCGAATATTCGGTTGGCACGCTTGCATGCTGGCCTCACTCAATCTGAATTAGCTGACGCAATGCAAATAACCACTCAGCAGCTGTCCAAATACGAGAATGCGATAGATCGGGTCTCAGCCTGTCGGCTCTTCGTCATCGCGCAACTAACAGGGGCACCAATAGAACAGCTCTTTTCATTGCGTGACTGGGAACACGTTGAGCCTGATCGGTCAATCCCGCCAAGTGAGTTGCTACGTGCAATCACCCGACTGCCCCAAGAGCAGCAAGAAGCCTTAACGGCATTGGCAGTGGGTATTGCGGACGGCGCAACAATAATCGCATCTGAGGAAACCGCTTGCTGCAGCTGAAAAATCAGAGTTGGTCCGCGAGTAGTGACAAGATCGACGCAGTGCAGGGTTTGCAGACATTTGCCATGTCGCGGATATTGGGCAATCGTTCCCTGTAAGGCGCGGCAGCTGCACCTTCAGGAGCGGAAAGCCAGCTTTCGTCGGCGATGGGCTATGACCTGCTGCGAGCAGGCGCAGCATGTTCGGAGCGCGTCATCGATGCTTGTAACCAAAGCTGACATGACCTTATTCGGATGTGCTGCATTGCACTGTCGACGCATAGTCCACAAACTAGATTAAAAGCACGTGTTGGTTCGCTGCCGACTGTCGAAATTATCGATGTCCGATTGTTGGCGTGCGCAGGAAACGCGCAGGTGCCAGACCAAAACACAGAAATTCAAGGTTGGTCGAGCCAATACATTATTGGGAAACAAGACAACTGCCTTCCGCGTTTCGGATCAATCAAAAGATGGATTGGCGCGACACGTCTTACTCGGTAAACGTTGTCGAAAGACAAAAAGAAGTTAGTATTGGAAGTGTTGGTGGGTCGGGACACACTTGATCATAATCGGCGTGTCGGAGGTTCAAGTCCCTCCTCCACTGCAAAAGCCTCGTACGAATTCCAGTAAGCTACGGCGTGTCGACAAATGGTAGATAGTGCCAAAAAAACTCTAGCGAGCAAGTAGCGAGCACAAGAAACATCGTATGCGACAGTGAGAGCCGGCAATTAGGTCAGTCGTTCGAAAACTGAGGCTGAACCTCTCGATGGGACTTGATACGGACGCAGCCAAGAAGCGTTGATGCGTCAGAGATTGTAAGATGGATCGTTCTATTGTCACACCCAGCTCCAATGCGCCTATCGTTGAGAGACTTACCTCAGGTGACAGTTGACAGAACTCGGGGGCGCATAAAGCCAGCATCTCCGTCTAGCCATTGATAGTACGTACGTGAGTTTGGTGCTTCAAACATGGTCAATCCTCGACCATCAGATGCAGGAGGGCGAACAATCTCTAACTGACCTTCTTCATTCAACCGGACGAAAGGATATAGGCCCAAAAACTCTCGGTTCCGATACCAATCCTGATCATCTGCCACGACTGGAATGATTGCGACATGTCCCTTGGCGCCGTCAAACCAACCCAGTTCCCAGCACATCCACAGAGAAGCGTCGGCATTTTCAGTGTCAAGGTACAGCAACGTATCGCTTAACGACATAACGCGCCTAATCGCATCCGCATTAGCAGGTGTGACAGCGGAGCGATCAGCTGTTGGAGCCTCCACCCAATCACAGAAGACAACATAACCTAACTCATCAAGTAGATCGTAAATTCCTAGAACAATTTCCGCATCGCGAATTGTCTGAGACATAAAGATGTCATATCGCTGTCGAGCCCACTTGGTAGGGCGAGACTAGAGCCATCGACCAGGTTTATCGTCACCTCCGGCATGGTATCGCCGATTGCAAGTTTTTCAGCCATGTCGTTTGAACCCCTTAGACGTGGACGTATTGTACTGTCAGTGCGGTGAAGCTAGTCCGACGTAAGCCTAGCCGATTCAGCAACGAAGTGCTCTTCTCAGAATTGATAGAATCTCACCAACTGCTCTCGTATGTTCGATGCGAATAAAGCGTTCTAAGTTATGCCATTCATCGTCTGTGAGCCCTGAAATCGGGCTGGTCTTGAGCGCATTCATGATCAACAATTCTTCTTTAAGGATCAGATTTATCAGCCGAGTTGACTAGAATTCGGTTGGGCGCACAAACGATTTGATCTCGCCTGATACGTTAGCAATACTAATCTATCGGCGCAGCCGATTGGCGGTGCCGTAGGTGCACAGTAAGCCCACGCTTGTGCAGGGAGTGTAGAGCGAGTTGTTCTTGCATCATGATCTAGCAGCACAGCGCCGAATTCATCCTCCACCGCTGGGGCACGCACATCGCCTTCAACTACAACATGCGTCCGAACGGTCGACGCTGGCAGCTGCCAATCATCTGATCGACATCCGAGCAGCCATCTGCAAAGCAAAGTATTTCGATTTCAAGCTCTTGCTATTAGTTTCGGCAGGCGTAACGAGCATTGTTATTGTGTTGTATACTAGACAATCATGCCTGTTTCGCTAATTTTGTTTAGCATACTATACTGACCATAGAATCATCTGTATTGCATACTAAACAATCTCCTTGTATAGCGCCAATTTGTATAGTATAATACACTGATGATGAATATGCTGGAACTCGCTGCAGCAATCCGCGAAGCACGCAAACAACAAGGACTGAGCCAGCATGAGCTGGCCGAAAGAGCTCAGGTCAGCCGCTCAATCATCGCCAATCTGGAAAGACAGCAGCTGGGCGAGCTTGGCATCATCAAGTTACTCCGCATCCTACATGCTCTCGAGCTTGATCTGCGTTTGACTGCACTGAATCTGAGTCGGCCAACACTTGAAGACCTCCAAGCCGAAGAGGCAAAGGGGGCAAAATGATCCGTGTTTGGTCAGATGGAAATACGTCGGGCGTTCTGGATCGACATGGTCAGCGTGGCTCAGCATTCGTCTACGACACTGCCGCACCAAAGGAACGGGCCATATCGGTGACCATGCCGGTACGCTTGCCCTCGTGGGACCAGCAGTTCGGATTGTTACCAATCTTTGAGATGAACTTGCCCGAAGGGGCGTTGCGCGAACGCCTCGTGCGCCGCTTTGCCAAAGCTACAGGAACATTCGACGACATTGACTTGCTCGCGGTTGTCGGAAGAACCCAGATAGGGCGATTGCGATATTCTGGAATTGACGAAGATCTGCAAGAAGAAGTTCCATTCCAATCCATAGACGACATCCTCAAAGCCCGGCGCGATGGTGATCTATTCACTTATTTGCTTGAGCAATATGCGCCGCACTCAGGCCTGTCCGGGGTTCAACCCAAAGTCATGATCAGGGGCGTAGCTAACAAAGCCTCGGATCCAAAACTCCGAAAATCGCCGAGTATTTTGAGCGCGACCCATATCGTCAAGATGTGGGACGAGGACGAATTCCCTGAGCTGGCAGCAAACGAATACTTCTGTCTGACTGCAGCAAAGGAACTTGGCCTAACCGTTCCCCATTTCGAACTCTCCGACGATGGTGGTGCGATCGTCATTGAGCGATTTGATCGGATAGATGAGGGCTACCTTGGCTTTGAGGACTTCTGTGTGCTCAACGGTCTGGGGACCGCCGACAAATATAAGGGTGGCTATGAAACGCGGCTGTTCAAACGTATTCGCGAGTTCTTAGAACCAGCTGATGCACCGCAAGCTCTTGAAACAGCATACAAACTGTTCGCACTAAATTGTGCGATACGCAACGGTGATGCGCATCTAAAGAATTTCGGTCTGACTTATCCCGGCATAGATGCCCCTCTCAGTCTCGCGCCAGTCTATGATCTAGTCACGACGTGGGCTTACATTCCTAAAGATCCAATGGCTCTAACACTGGGCGGTAGCACGAAATGGCCCAATCGCAAGCAACTGGTACAACTTGCACAGACGCGCTGCCAATTGATGCCCAGGCGCGCCGAACAGCATCTCGAAGCAGCAGCTGACGCCTTGTCAACAACCTCCCTAGAATTACGGCAGTACTTCAAAGGCCGAGACCATGAAATCGGTGAGCGCATGCTGTCCGCATGGGAGGATGGCATCAAGGAAAGCCTCGGCCTGTCAGGCGGACTTCATGTCGTCAAGAAAGTTGCTCCCCGTCGCAAACTAAAACTTGCGAATTCTGACGGTCGACTGCTTGAACACCTCCGTCAGAACGACGGCAATATCATTTCCACGATTCGCCAACTAGCAGCCGATCTCGACATGCCGCAATCAACTCTAAGCACTTCGTTGAAGAGGCTAGTCGAGCGTGGCTTTATTGAACGTAACGGAAAAGACATTGCGCTTGCAAAACGAGCGGTCTAATCAATTTTCCATAAGATATATTATAAGATATAAATATCAGAAGGTTAGAGTGTGGTGCGACCGGACGCTAAGCGCTCGCTACTAAGCTTACTCCAACCACTTGCTGCTGCCCGCCCACTTGCTTGACACACAGACCGATTTCATCGCGGAGCCAGGTTTCAAATTCCGTCAGCGTTCGCGTATCGCGATATCGGTTTAACTCGCTCCAGTTCGAGTAATCCTGATACGCTTCCCACAACGCTACCGACGCTAAACGATCCGAACGCAATCTCTCTCGCAACCAGTTCGTAGGCTCCCCCTGTGCGGCTTCAGCTGGCAATAGCTCAACCGTTCTTGGCGGCACAACACTAGGCTGTCGGTCTTCCGACCTCGAACGACTAAGGACCAGAAAGCAACCTAAACCCGAACCAACTTCCAACATCAAACTCAACAAGATGGTAATCGCCAACGTGACCCGGTCTTCACCTAGACCGACCATTTGATCAATGATCGACACTTGCGGATCAACTGACCTGCCCGTAGAGCCCTTCCAGTCTTGCAATCGCTCGCGCAACCGATCGATTTCCACATCAAGCCGATGAGCCATTAATGCAGTGGCATGTTCCGACTGCAGCTCAAAATAGCGTTCGCAATAACGGCGAGACAAGGACACCGTCGCGCGTTCACATTGCTTCGTGGATTGCCATCTGCGATGTTGCTGATGCGCAGCAATGTCATTGGCAATAGCTGATGGATCACGTTGGCGTCCGAAGTGCTCTCGCTGAGTTTGTTTGCGGTTAAACGCAATGCTTAACTCACCAAGCTTGCTTGCCTCCAGTCGACGCGCATCTGTGACCTCTGCTCGATTACTCGCAGCGAAACCTAAGCTGGATGTCAGTGAATAGGCTGAGCAGAGCATCCAAAGCCCAATGGATGTTACCAACACAATCGGTCGTATGACGCGCCAAGCTCCAACAATCACGAACGGCAAAATTGCCTTCATGCCATCGGCGCATACGCTTGCCACACCAAACACGTGGCCGTCTAGAGGCTCCTTTCCAAGCGAAACCCCAAATCGGAAATTCATCCAGCCGGAAACACCAATAAAGCCGATCGTCGCCAATAATCCAATCACAACAATAAACCAGCGCACTATGACACTCCACAATGAAAACCTATTGGCCTTACATGTTGGAAGAAAATCCACGCTCAACAACAGCATCAACAAAGCAATCAACAAATAAACAAAGCATCGAAGAAGTAATTATAGCTATATATTATTACAATATTCCAAGTATTTAATGTTTTTGATTAGGTTTTTAATATAATATTAAGAAATAAAACGTAATGTTGACGTGTTAATAACTGAAAGGAGTATTTTATGACTAAACCAAATTTGACAATTGAGCAGGCTGACGAGGCAATTCGAAAGGCTGCATTCTTAGCTAAGCGCAGTGGGCCACGTGAAATGCCAGAAGACTTGCGGCAAGAGCAAATGGCCATGGCGCGCGCGCAAGTGGCAGCTCATCTTGCCACCAACTTCGAGATCGAGATCCCGAAAGGCAAGTTCACCGACAAGGTCGAATCTGAGCGTGCTGGCGAAGCCCAGCGAGAGGTCGGCTAACGTTAGCAGACCAAGAGTAATGCAATAGGTTCCTCTTATGGATCAAAAACAATTACTCAGCCTTCGGCGCGCCTGTAAGGATGCAGCTATTGCAATCCTGCACCCAGGCGCGTCCGAAGGACAAATCTCTATTGTCACAGAGAAGATCTATGTGCATGCAGCGGCGGCGGCAATTGGCGCCAATGCGGTCCAAGGGCAACCGCGTGATCGTGTCAACGCGCGCGATACTCTCGATGCACTCAATCAAAACCTAACCTCACCCAACTATCAATCTGACCGCAATCGCACACCTTCCAAACAGTAGCGGTGACCATGACTATCGCACTCGAAACTGCGACTTCCAGCAGCGATCAATCTGGCTTGTGCGTTCGCCACTTGGAGCCAGGCATGTGTAGCACGCATTTGTCGACGGCTCTCAGTCCAAAAATCTACTGTGCATTCACGTGACAAGCATTCAGCAACAAAACACTGCGTTCTTCAAAACATCTAAACAAGATGGCTATCCATTTCGCCACCAAAGCAAACGGCCCGATCTCGTGATCGGGCCGCTCACATCACGATCTGAGTGTCCGCTCAGAAGGCTTGCAGGAAGTTAACGAAGACAACCCAAAATATGATGGCGACGACGCCCCTGCAGATACGCATCGAGATGCTGGGTCTTCGAACATCTACAGTCGGTGCATTTCGTTCTGGCTCGCCCTGTTGTTCGAGATCATTACAGCGCTGTTGATGTCCCTGAAGGTTCGCGTAGTCCTGGTAGATTGTCGGATCGTGAGGCATGACGCTCTCCCTTTATGCGACAAACACGCCGTAAGTGATCAGCAGTGCCACGCCACCGTAGAGAAGGAGTCGGAAGTTATTGGACTGTTCGGATCGGCCATTTCGGAAGATGATCCCGTTCAGCTCCTCTAACTCTTCGGCCGATATCGTGCCATCGGGCAGCGCACGCATCCGGGCTTGCTCGATCGCATCCAGTTTCAATCTGGCTTCTTCAATGATGCGGCTTCCGAACAGGTGGTGAGACCGCAAAAGGAAGTCGATGATATCGCCAACGCCCAGCCAGATTCCGATGAGCAAGTCCGACCCACAAAGGATCGTTCCGTGGGCACGCGTACCGAAACTTGCTCGTGTCGCGGCCGCATAGTTCATCAGAACGCCCCACCCGTAAAAGGTATAGAGCGCGCCAATGCCGGGTATAAGGCCCAAAAACCCATCCCAACCGACAGGCCCGATCAGCCCATCGGCATACCCGATAAACTTCTCTGTATTCGCGACAGCCTGCTTGGCCCGTTGCTCAAATACCAGCACTTTACTCGGTAGTCTCGCAGGGGCACTCACTTCGACAGGAAACTGGTACTCAACCTCAGATTCCTTTACACGGACATGTTCATTCATGGTTCTATCCTTTCTTGCAACAGGGGTTAGTGCTGAACGACAAACGGCGACGTGGAGCCACCCACGTCGCCGTTACACAGCTGCAGTTCATTTTCGTCAGACCGCTCGAATGAGCATGTGTGAGCAATCTGCGACTGGCTGATCATGATGCCGAAAACAGCGATCAGGAACGCCAACCACAAACCCACAACACGCTTCGTATAGGTGCCAAGCGGCATTCGGCCGTGTCGCTTCCATGCGCCGACCGCCAACATAGGCACAAGGATAATCGTTATACCGATCACCGTGCCCATGTTGAACCAGACGTCATCTTCCATCGGACTTCTCCAGATTTCGGGCTAAGCTGCCCCGCTCTCGCCCGAGACCATCTCGCGGCAAGTTCCTCAGTTCCTGGAAAGCAAAGTTCTCGATAGTTGCTTTCCTAATTTTTCGATTGAAGGCCCGTTACTTTGCTAACAATAGTATGAAGGCCAGCATCGCAGCCAACATCGCGATGCCAATGCTTGTCGCCCTAGATCGATGAGCAGGCGCACGACCGAATAATTGTTCGCGCAAGTCATCCAGATCTGCTTGATCCAGCTTTCCTCGTTCGAGGGCGCAACCCCGCACCAAGTTTACTGTCATCAATGTTCGTCGCGCGGCAGACTCTGCCGCGAGCACATCCGGCGGCAACGTAATCTGTTGGCGAATGGTCGTCGTGGTTGTACTGACGCTCTCGGGCGGCGGAATAATCTCGACCGGCAGATCATGTCGAACGACATGCTCGCCAATATGCTGATGCTCAGCTACACGCAAACGCTCATTCATGGCTGTTACCTTCTTCAACTGGCTTCGACACTCGTTTCGGTTCGCCCCCGATCCTACAAAAGATAGACGCAAATTCAGGCAAAAATAAGTGTCCATATGGTCACTTATTTTTTTGTCACGCGTTCTCGTTTGGATGCGCGGTTCTCATGTAGAAAATGGGATACTAACGCCCGCGACCAGTCTTGTTGGCACGCACAGCTGCCGACACATGCGGATTTGTCAAACCACTAAGGTAGTCATGTAGCAGTGGATCATCTGGATCTTGGCCAAGGATCTCAGCGAGCCAACCGCGCCGAGCCGGTGAAAACTCTCGCGATTTATCAATTTCAACCAGCTCATCTATTGATTTGCCTAACCGATTGCCCTCCGAGAATAGCGCAGCAGCAAGTTTTGGGTCGAGAGATTGTAGATCTGAAAGCCTAAGGCCCATCTTCAATTCGTCAGCAAACACTCGTTTTATATACTCAGACGCGGGCATCCCTTCTGCATGGACGCCCCGCCATTTTTTTGCTTTGGATGACAACTTTACTTCAATTGGCAGCAGGGCCTGCCTCGACTTGTATCTCTCAAAGTCTTGACGTAATGCTTTAATCGCTTCAATTTCAGATGTATAACCTTCTTTAATATTGCTAATTGTTTCTGTTTTTAAATTATCATTATACAATAAATCTTGAGAAAGATCATTCTTTTTTTTCGCTTTGGCTCGCTTCGGTCTTTTGCCGAGTTGTGCTTCGGCCAGGTCCGACAACATGATAACAACATTGTCGATTTGGTTGCCGGCCATCGGGTCGTTAGCAATATCTCGATAGAAAGCTCGAACCATGTCGATGTTGAACCGTCTTTGTGCGAGATCGAGAGCTTGTTCAACGCTTGTCTGCCTGGCACTAAACCCAAGTTCCGGACCGTCATCGCTCGGCAACAACACAATTAACTCATCAACCAGTGCGCGCAGCTCTTGCGCCGCATTGCTCTTGCCGACAATCGCATTCCTAAAGGCTCTCAATTCATCCGACATGAGGTCTAATCGCGTCCAATATTCGCTGGGTCACCTGTGGATCGACATCGACATCAATTAGACTACTATTCAACGCGGGAACGATCGCTTCCCAAGGCGATGCAAGTAACCTGTCAAATTCTTTCCGATCCTTTGATGCCAGCTTTTCCAGTGCACCAAGCCTGCGAAAACAGGTGCTTACCCCTAAGAGTGGATAGTCGGCTTGCTGCATGTTGCGCAGTTCATCCGACGCATCGGTTTGAGTGATTATATGGGAGAGCAAATTGTTGACAATCATCCAACTCATCATGACGTGAATCAATAGAGCATTATAGTCTTGATTCCCACGCAAGGACTTGGTCATTAATGTGATTGCTGTGCTTCTTATAATGAGCCGTTCGTATGGCGATGGGTAGTCGCCCAAGACTTTCTCATAGGAAGATGCGAAGTCGAGCAGCAACAGTAGGTCCAATATCTCTTTGGCTGCGACCTCAGCACCTCCAGACTGAATATAGAAAGACAGATCCTCTCTAAGGAGAGATCCTGAAGAAGAATCGAACAATCCGAAACCAGCCGCCACTGACTTCGCATCAAACACGTTAGCCTTGCGGTGCTGCATCGTACTGATTGCCAAATCAGCCTCGAGCTCCAAACTTAGGCGTCTGGACCCAGTCAATCCAAAATAGGACCTGACATCTTTGGCATATGATTCACCAATCAAGTGGTTATTTACGAGGTGTCCGAATTCATGACTGACGCAGTCCAGCAAATAAGACAGCAGATAGTCGCGCGCAAACTCGGAGGAAACCATCTCTGTGGATTCTCCATTCTGACTGCCATAAGATATGCTGGTTGATAGCCAGTCAAATGACCAATAATCAGGCGACATCTTGCGGGCAACGATATCGAGCATTAGACAAAGGTGTCGAGCGAGTGGTGTTCTGGTCTGTAGCGATAAGGCCACCAGGTCCTTATGTGCAAACAGACTCCTAAGGTCTTGAACGGTACGGCGATGTTGCTCTTGCTCATCAGTTGCGACGCTGTCCGATCGCTGGAAATCCACAATATCGCTCACTTCGGTGATCCAAGGCACAACATCGGTAGCGAGACTATCAAGCAAGATTTCTGCAATAAACAATTCCGCTTCGTTAACAAACACGATCGGGTGCCGCGGGATGCTCTGATTAACAATCGCTCTTGCAGCTTTCATCGGAGCAGGAATGATCCATACTGCCTGGATGTCATGCTTTGCCAAACCTCCAGATGGGTTGATATTAAAGTTGAGTAAATTGACAATCCGATAGATATCCTGATCCATCCATGGATGCTGGAAATCTGATCGTCCATGATCCAACGCTTCGGGAAGGCTGATATCGTCAAAAACACGAAATGCCGTTGAGCGGTGCTTTTGCCCCCGCTTGCTCAGGGTCTCACTGCGTTGTTCTTCATCAAGCCCCAAGAGCACAAACTGTCTGGCAAAGAAGCGCTCCATGATAGCTTTGACCTGATCGCTGATTTCACGATACATCCACAGTCGCTCATCTCATCAAGTGCACTCGGTGGCACATGTCATGTCCAGTCATCAGGCCGCAGAGCGGTTGGCATCAGTTAGTCTGTTGCGCGTTGTGCGCCTGCTACGGCTTAACGATCGACGTCGCTGAAGTGAAAGTAAGTAAAATCACGATTGACTTACTTAGTCAATTTTCTCCTCGCTGAGTTTCAGCAGGACCCTACTCCATATTAAAGGTACTCACCACCGCCTTGGCGGCTTGGAAGATGGAACCTGGCTCAGTCGGATCGCGTGTCAATGACGGATTTTCCCCGCCGCTGACGCGGCTTCCTCGCGCCGGGCAAGCCCTCAAAATCCTATGACACCCTCCCCTTTCCTGATCCCAACCGGTCTCCATCAAGCCGCGACGGTCGTGGCTTCACAACCAAACAATGGAGATCAACATGACTGACAAAACTACTAATCGCCCAACACATCGGGCCTATTTCATCACTGGCGAAGGCGACAATGCACGCTGGCACGAACTCGGACCTGTCTGGCCGCACAAAAACGGCGATGGCTTCACCTTCGTCCCCAACGTGCTTCCTGCACCTGGCCAATCAATCGTCATTCGCAAAATCCGCGCGAAGGACGAGGGAGCCGGCCAATGAGCCCTCTCATCACTAAAGCACAACGTGCGCGCCTGCTGGAAAACGGCAGGCGCAGTGCCTCCGGAGAGAACATTGACCCCAAACCAGTGGTCAAGCTCTTCACGCCAGATGCCAACGCAACCTGGTTGCTCACCGAAATCGATCCCCATGATCAAGACCATGCTTTCGGCTTGTGCGATCTCGGATTGGGATTTCCCGAACTGGGGTGGGTCTCGCTGAATGAGATATCTGGCCTTCGCGGTCGCCTGGGACTACCCGTCGAGCGCGATCGATGTTTCAAGCCAATCGCTGCATTGTCCCGATACGCCAGTGCAGCTAGCGCTGCCGGACACATCGTTGAATCGCTTCCGACAGGAGGCGACCGATGAGCAACCGCACCGATGATCAACGCTACGGCGCGCAATTGCGCGCCGTGGCCACATCCCACTCGTCCGCATTACATCAGGAGGTCGCAACCATTATCCTGGATTGCTGCGAGGATGACTATCGCATTTGGTTTGAAAATCTCTTCGCTCACGGATGCATCAGCGGCATGGTCGGCTCTCTCATCTATTACGCCGACACCCATGCCTTCTTCGATCGCCACTATAACGAAATCGAAGCGTTGCGCGAACAATATGAGGACGACACCGGCGCAGCCCTTTTAATCCAGGGCGATCTGAAGAACCACTTGGCATGGTTCGCGTTTGAGATTGTCGCGATGCGCCTCTACGAAACGGTGGAATAAGCCATATGCCGTCTCGTTGCCTATTGTGAAGCTTCCCAACCTGCCTCAAGCTCTTAATTGAATGCTGACAGCAAGCCAGAATGATGAGTCAATCAGAAAACAATTGCGTCAATACTCAAGCACCATTGAGTGCCGATACGCGGCACGGCGTTTTGACTATTGATGGGCAAGTCGACTACGACGAAAAAGACGACCATGGGACCATTGAAGTCGTCGACAACCACAACACTGCTCACGGTTGGGCCGAACCGTTCCCTGCCGATCAAACGGCAATGGGTCAGCTGATGCGCACCAGCCGGGAAAAGGGAATGAGACCATTCAACTGGCATCAGCTCCGCGAAATTTACTGAAGCGATGCCATCGAGCATAAGTCTCTTGCCGCAGATCATCGCTGTCAGGCGACCAGCAACGAAACGATGATATGGAGCAATTACAGACGGCCTATACTCAATGCCCTGTCACCATTGGGAAAACAATCATGGGGTTCTTTACTAATCTCGTGACCGTTGAATTAGACGCCACCGATCAATCAGTCGAGGCGACACGCAACATCTACCGAACTCCGCCAGGGAGTGAAGACACGCCCTACTTCTGCTGGGGGGAAGGAGAGCGAGCCCCCGGGCTGTACCAATATGCGTCCGGAACGATCCACTGCGACACACAGCTGGAGCTCATGCCCGGATTCCCGATGACTCAGACACTGCCAATTGATTGGCCGGTGATTGACGAGAGCTTTCGCCCCATTAGTGAAAGCGATGCGGTCGTCTTTCACTTCGTCCTGCCGCAGGGCTACATCCCCGTAAATGAGTTCAATCGGATCGCGCAACCGTTGCCGCCTGACATTCATACCATCAATGATCGGCTATTGGTAACCTATCCCGTCGTGGGGAATGGAGCCATCATGTTCCCGATCCGCGCACTACAAGACAGCGAGGATATTGCAGATTTCGAAACCCGCAAATTTCTCCATCCTGAAGAACGACGCTCTCTAAATATGAAGGTTGAGCTCAACTTCGGTTTTGTAAAATTCGCATTTGGTTAGAATAGTTTTGAGCGTCACCTCGCTTAAGGCGAGGTCGCGCTGTCGTAAACCGAGCCTGCTCACGGAGCAGTCTCGTCCCATTCGGGCTCCCATCGCTGACGCAAGAGATCACACCGCTTCCCAACGAATCTCTTGAATGTAGCAACCTCCATCTGTGGTGATAACCTGCATCATATGCTCGGGCTCATGCCGTTCGGTGATTTCGCCGACCTCGCGATCAAGCATCAGCTGATACAGGCCTTTCAGATTTATGCCGAGAATGGTCACGCGCTTATTCGTGCCCACCAAAGTGATTGTGCCAGCATCCGGATCGTAATCCATGTCCTGACGCTCGATATAATCGAACAAACGGCAGCGCCCGTTCTCCAATCTAAAATCAATGCCATAACCATAAGCGCGATCGGTAAATACCCGAAACGCCTTAGGCTCTTGCCGATCTTCAGTCCCCAAGCTCCGCCGCATAATCCTTCATCTTTCCTTGATAGCTCATATCGCCGATATGAGTTTGCGCAACATCTTGCTGCAAGACGGCATCAACAAGGGCAGCTTTCTCCTGCGCCTGTTGCTCGGCTGCACGCAGAACACGCATTCTCCATGCTCGCAACCGCTCATCACGCGTGTCTTTCCGATGGATCATGCCATCCATCAGCTCGTGCGCACTTGGTCGCGCGGAACTATGCGCAATCGCTTCGCGTACCTCCTGTACATCATCGACGTACAGACGCACATTGCGCCGACCACGCGAAGTCGACACATAGAACTGCTCTTTGCTCATGGCGGGAATACTGTCGGCACCCATGGCAAGTAGCACCGTATCTACCGTCAGTCCCTGACTGGATACCGAAGTGGTCACATAGCCATGATCCGCAAAGGCGAAGTCTTTTGGTAAGATACGGTCATGCGTAAGGATCAATTCCCCAGCCTCGGTAAATCCAGTGACTGTATGAAATGAACCTTTAGTAAGTTTCTTGCCGCCAGTGGTCGTACCGGTCTCTACCATGCGAATTCGATCACCAACGGCAAAGGCCCGCTCTTCCAAGGCGAAAAAAACGTGAAATCGATCCGCATGCTCAAGCGGCAACACCGTTTCCGAGCCATCACTGCTACGCATCACGACCCGATCATCCGCTTGTCTGCCTTCAATCACATAGCTCTCACCAGCACGGATGCCACCTGGCGCATGCTTGAAGAACCGCACGATTTGTCCGGGTTTATAGTTTTCCACGTCCATCCTGGCTTCTTCGCGCCAATACAAGTTGCGCATAAAAGGACGGGAATGATCGTCGGCTCCAATCTTGCCCTCATGCTTGAGCAACCAGCGGATCGCGTCGGTGACTTCCATTCGTTCTCGGTTCGTCGGCGCGACCACCAACACCGACTCGCCACGCTCTCTCGCTGCCAGATAGTCTGACGACAGCAACTGCACGCGCTGCGCACCTTGCGCCTCAATCACGGCACCCATCGCTTCCAGCTGTTTCCATCCAGTCTGGACATCACCTTGCTCAATTGTTGCAACCGCCTGCTTGTAAGCACCGCGCTGACGAACAATCTCCCTCACTTCAGCGACTGGCAAATGCGCCCGGTCTCGCAAGATGCGCATTGCATCGCCACGATCAACGGGTTTGTGTTGCTTCTCATCCCCCATCAGAATGACCCGCCATTGCCATCGCTGCGCCAGCTCGAAGAGCTGATGCATGGTACCAACATCCATCAGCCCGGCCTCGTCGACCCAAATGACCGCATGTTTGCCAACATGCGATTGCACCTGCTCGCTCGCAATCAAGCGCTGGACGGTTTGCGCTGTTTCAAAGCCTTCCTGGCGTAACACTTCTGTGGCAGGCACCGTGCTCGCAAACACGAAGTTCTGGTGCCCTGCTGCAGCAACACCGGCCACGGCTTCACTCATCAATGTCGTCTTACCAACCCCTGCCCCACCGCGAACCAACAAGATTTGATCTTGCGATGACCAGATATGCGCGATTGCTGAGCGTTGCTGCGTATTCAACCACTCACTTTGAATACGATATCTATCCGAACCAAGCGGAGCGCACCGATTGCGACCGTCGCGTGCATACGCAATGATTGCCCGCTCCATGGTCAAAGCTTCTCGCGTCGTAATCCAGTCCCGACCGCCGACCGTGCCGCGCAAAATGCCTTGCGCTTCGAGCGTTGCACGAGCCTCAGATGGCAATACCGCCCCGTAGCCACGCTGCAAAATCTTCTGCAGCACCTTCTTTTCCGCGGTAGCGGTTTCGGACCCAAGTACGTCGCTGAGGACAATGCGACCAAGCTGGCGCAGATTGATTTCGGCGACCTTGTTTAATCCGCGCTTCGCGCCACCTAACACACAATCGATCATATAGCGGGCACGCGGCCCAATACGCGCCTGCCAAATACCGCGCAAATCATCGATCGGCGTCGCACCTGTTTTGTGCTCCCGAGTTCGCTGACCCAACGTGGCCTTGGTCTCCGGTGAGATAATCCCAGCCGCCACAGCGGCAGCCTCAATCTGTTGGGTTCGGTTGGAGAACGACTCAATCAGATCGCGGTTGATGCCAGCGATCTCCCACCATTTGCCATTGCGCTCGATACCGTATCCCAGCTCGGCCATGCGCTTAGCCAATACCGCCAGATAGACCGACTGATAATACTCGCCCTCCCCCTTGATATCGCCAATCTGAACCGCCTTGCGCTTACCCTCAGCCGCATCCTCGGTCACGTTGATCAGAAGTGCATGCGTATGAAGATGCGGGTCTTCAATCCCGCTCACCGGACGAGATAAAAACTCAAGGCAGGGCAACCATAGTGCATTGCCAGTTTTGCGGTCCTCATTCCTACCGTCGACGCGCACACGAGTTTTCACATCCCGTTCCACCTCGCGCATCATCCATTGCACGGCATCACGATGCGCTTTCACAATTCGCTCATCACCGGTCATCGCCCAAAGGATCGAAACGGATTTTGGCGCATTGGCGGTAAAGTCGATAGCACAAACCCGGTTGGCATCATCACGATGCGTCAGTCGATCGCCGTTCGGGGTCCGGTTGCGCAACAGCGCCATCAGATCATGTTCGGTCACCTGTCCCGTCAAACCAAGCTTCGTTGCAAGCACACCTTCCCATGCGGATGGCAACTCCGCACTACCATAATATTGCGCACGACGAATAATATCGCGGTAATAATCAGCCGCAGCGCCAACGGATTTGCATTTGGTAATTCGCAACATTTATTGGCAATATAATCGATCTTGATGCGAAATTTTAGAGATAAGATCAAGCAGACGTCTCCCCTTGGCAGGACCAAGGTTGCGGAAATTGCAACATGCCCCCAAATGGTAAGGGAATTCCTGCAATTCTAACGATCCAAGCTTTCGACATGGCATTTGAAAATCTTGAACCATATCGGGACGAAATCATCAGCCTCAGACGACCTGGTGCAAACCAGAAAAAGTTGAAGGAGGTCGTGGGTATCCTGCAAGCACGTCATGGATTAGATACCACCGTCTCCAGCCTGTCACGCTATTTGTCGTCTCTCAAGAACGTCGAGCCGGGTGTGGCCCTGCGTGAGCCAACAGGTGCAGAAGGCGATTTTATCGATACCCAGGGCATGCTGCTGGAACTGCAAGCATTGGTAGACGGACGCAGCAAGGAGCAACGCGCCGTCATTGAAGATCTCGCCGGCAAGATCCGCGTGAACACCGCAACCATCGAAGAGTTGGAAAAGGCGGTTGCCAGTAGACCAACGCAAAGCGATGGGGCGACAGCGGTCTCCCCAGCCATAATCCGAAAAATTTGGATGCGGGCTTTTCTAATGAGCTGCATAGCGGTCGGAATAACCGCAACAGGTGGATATTGGAGCTTTCAAACCATTATAATGTCGGTTTAAAACCATGTTATCGCCCCAATGCATCATCTCTTTCATGCTCTGCGACACGCGCTTGCTCAAGCGTCCTTTCTTGCTGCCCATATAGTTCGGCAAATCGAACGGACTTTTGCAATTCTCCGCTTAACTCCATCTGCGGTTTTCCAAACCATGCCTCTTCAACAACGCGTGCTCTAATATCATCGATCGCTGCAGCAAGCGCATTGGGCTTGATATCTCCCCAGTGGCGTCGCATATCCCGAGCAGCGTCATCTTCTAACATTCGCTTTTGTTCATCGGTGAGCATGAGCAAACCTTTTGATGGTTGGTTCGACTCAATATGGGGTATATCGATCGCATTTTCACCCGCCTGTCCGGACTTCCGGTACAACACGCACATGCGGATGCACCAAGCGAACCTAAACCGGTCGTCGCAACACCCCTGCCCTCGCCACCTCAGCCTGTCAAAATTGCTAACCGAACCATTCGCGCCAATCCTGCTAGCTACCTGAGTAACATCCACACACCATTGGTTCGCCTATCACCCAAAGATAGACTGACCATCGAAGATTTCTTTGCGGGCGTCCATGTCACCGGCGGCAATGGTAGCGGTAAAACCAGTGGCTCCGGACAAACGATGGCCAAGGCCTTTTTGCGCGGTGGCTTTGGTGGACTGGTCTTATGTGCCAAGCCCGATGAACGCGCCAACTGGGAGCGCTACGCCAAAGAGTGCGGCAGGCAGAATCACCTCATCATTGTCTCAGAAGATTCCCCTTGGCGCTTCAACGTCATCCAATACGAACTCAAACGCCACGGTGACACTACGACCAAGGTGCAAAACCTGGTCACGATCTTGATGAATCTAGCTGAGCAAACCGGTCGACGCACTAATGGCGAAGACCAGTTCTGGCAGCAAGCCGCAGAACAATTGTTGCGCAATGTTCTCATGGTGCTAGCAGCCGCCCGCAGCGAATTTTCCTTGCTTGATGTGCAGCGCTTCATCCACGGTATCCCGACACGCCTGGAGGAAACCGAAGGCGAGAAGTGGAATCACTCCGACACAGCCGCCTATCTGCAAGATGCAAAAATCGCCTATGAAGCTGCTGGCCGCCTATCCGATTATGACGCCCTACATCACTATTTTACACGGCTATTTCCAACACTCGCCGATCGCACACGCTCCAGCGTGACCTTCACTTTATCAGCAATGCTGCAAGAATTGCTGGTCGGCACACCACGTGAGCTATTCGCCACCAGCACCAACTTCTTCCCCGAGGACACCTTCGAATCGGCAATCATCGTCATCGATCTACCAGCCGTACTCAGTCGCTCAAATGCTACCGCACAGACACTGTTTAAATTGGCCTGGCAAACGGCTGCGCTACGACGTATGGAACTGATAGATAGTAAGACGCGGCCCGTTTTTCTCTGGATGGACGAAGCGCATTTCTTTGTCACCGAGCATGATAATCGTTTTCAGTCGCTCGCCCGTGCGGCTCGTGTCTGCACGGTCTGCATGACGCAAAATATCAGCGCGTACCGCGCGAGCCTAAGCGCGAGCAATTCAGCGGATATGACCAACTGGCTGATGGGCCTGTTTCAAACCCACATCTTCCATGCCCAATCCGACCCTACCACTATCGAGCATGCCCAAAAACTCTTCGGCAAACGCTTGATTGCTCGTATGAGCTACAATCAAACAGAAACCTGGGGCGATACCTACTCGCATGGCTACAACAACAGCCAAGGCTATTCGGGTAACGGCGAGCAATTTCAGGCGTCATCATCAGATGGCACCAATCAAACCTATGGCGACAACCAATCCCAGACCATTGGACATACTGAAAACACTGCCATGGACTTCGCGCTGGAAGCCTCCGACTTCACCCGTCTGGCAACTGGTACCGATGATGTGTCGCGCGACCAGCGAAGATTAAAGGGCATCGCTCAGGCCTTTGTCTTTCGAACCGGGAAAACATGGTCGTCCGGAGAGACATTCCTCCTCGCGCAATTTAGCAGAAGATTGCCATGAACCGACGCCCATCGATCTTTCCCGCTCCGATCGTTTTTTTCTTAGTCAGTATCACCGCGCCATACTGGCTGTGCCTTCGCGGATGGTGGGGACGAGAATTCACCATCACATTGTTTCTTGCTACCGGCTTTCACATTGTGGCGCTGCTTGCCGCATCATTGATGTTAAGTTGGATCGGCGCGATTCACCCCGATGATAGTAGCTGGATCATGCCGTCGCTTGCTCTCACCGCAATCGGCGTTGCCATACAATGCATCTGGGCGGTCACTGCTATTCTTAGAAAATTTCTATTCAGCCCTCTGCCCCCACGCACCAATTTTGCCGGGTCGTTTCTACTGCTGCCCCAGCGTAGCTGGCCACTCCCACTGGACGCCGTCTTAGTCGGATCGTTTCTTCTACTGTATCCCGGTGATCCCCTGCCCTTGCCCGTTCTTCATGACATACCGCATATCGGAACCGTGACTTGGCCACCGATGGACGCCATGGGGCTTTATACCGCCTGGCTCTATTGCGCCCTATCCACACTGACCTTCATCACAGGAGGATACCTGCTTGGCACGTCCTACGGGAGGCAGCCCGCTAGCAGGCCAACAAGGATCAAACGCATTGTTGCGTCGTTGATGACAGCAGCTAAGCCGTCGCGCGAGACGCTGTCACACATCCTGTCTCGACGACCAAAGGACTTGCAGGCAATCGCATCGCCACAAGCCAAGTCTGATAGTTAGTTGTCTTCTGGTGGCTTGCCCTGCTCAAGCTCGCGCTCCAGCGCTTCCAGAGCAAACTGCAATGTCTGTCCCAACGCCCAGCCGCGCTCTTTCGTTACTTGCTTGAACCGCTCTTTGACTTCCGTTGTCGCCTGAATTCCAATTAGATCATTTCGACCCGATGGTTTGCGACCGGGCTTCAAACTGATCCGCCCTTTGGGCCTGCTGATCTCTCGAACAGGCTTCTCGGCTTTGTCCGGCTGGGGCTGCGGTTCATCGGACGTGTCGTGCTTGCGCACATAGCTGACCTTCTCAATCGCCGCTTGAACTTCCTCAATAGGAACTAAATCTTCCGCCTCTATCGGATCCAAAAAGTCATTCAGGCTGACAAGGTTCAATGAATCCTTTTCTTCAACATCATCCTCAAGATTGTCGTGGGTATCCACTACGCCATCTCCCTGGCCTTAGCCTTCTCACTTCCCTTTCTTTCCGCACGCAGCGCCGCCAGCAGATCCACCAACTCGTTGCGATACTCAAGGGCGTTCACCCGCGCCTTCGCTACCTTAACAAGGCTGCCATCCATCGACCGCAAGGACTTGCATCGCAGAAACATGTCCCGATACGACGAACGCTCTACCAATCTCGTACGCAGCATCGGCACATTGCTCTCGCGAAGACGCCGTTCGATGCTCTTGTCCGAGTCCGACATGATCGCAGGATTGAATCGTGTCACCAGAAACCGAAACGGAATTTGACGTTTGGCGACCTTTGATTGCGCCGCGATAAGCTTCAGGGTCTTACTGCCTCGATTAATGTCCAATGATGACATCTGGATTGGCACCACCACTAAATCAGAAAGCGCCACCGCATGGCCCGATTCTGGATTTCCCGTGCCCTCCAGATCGACCACAACAAACGCCGATCGCCGACTGGCATCCGCGATGACATCTCGAATCTTCGATTCCTTGCCAATCATCGGATCGAACCGAACGACCTCGACCTTCTCATGGGTAAGCGATTTGAACGGACCAGTTTCTGAACCGCCTGCCCAATCTTCATAGACGACGTGAGTCGGGTCAGCATCAATCACTGTGACTGTCGCCCCATCTGCGGCCAACTCAGTTGCAAAGATCAGCGCCGCCGTACTCTTACCCGCCCCTCCCTTTTTATTCGCAAATGAAATTACCGACATAAATCAAGCACGCACTCAAATCATAAAAGGCGATTTTACGGTGCGCATCAAAGAGATGCAATGATATATTTAATATTATCAACAAAGAATATGTTTCTGTTATATATATTATTAACGGTAATGATATTAATATCATTAATATTAACAATAATATATTCGTTATTGAAAATAGATTTTGCGCCACACAGCATTCGTAGCATAACATTTTACAATGCTAGATAATATCTGCCAAACTAAGCCTATCTCAAAATGCATCGCTTAGCATCTTCAAAGTCATTCATTCCGTAGCCTGGTGGATAAGACTCATCTAACAAAGCAATCAAGTTCAATCCAAATAAATTGCTATCGGCGAAACGCTGAGCAAACAGCACGCACCTATAACTTGCATGCCCTATGGCCGCGATTAGCGGCCACAACTATGGGAGGGTGCCGGGTCGCCGACGTTAGGAGGCGAGGGGGCGGATTGTCTGGCGAAGCCAGACGCCATATATATATGTTTTATTGGCCGACCAGGCCAATGCATTTTAACAAGGTGTAGCATAGTACTCAGTAATTGCAGTATTATGATATAAGATAAAGAAAAAGAAGGTTGCCTCAACATGCTAAAATTTATGAATTTGTCGGTGAGCATAGTACGATAGATAGTGTAGCATGATCAAAGCACTGGTGTTTCATCCCCTGGATATGGTGTATCTTCTATCTCTTTTTGGTGGGCCACAGTACGTTCCGGGCAAAAGACGCAAAACCCGAATCCAACGTGGAATTCACGCTTACTCGCTTCATAAGGTGGGGCATAGTACGTAGCGTGAGCAAAAATAATGACATTTCCGGTCTCATGGTGGGGCATGGTACAAACCGGCAAGCGCCGATAGCTGAAAATATGACCCAGCTTGACGCAACGCGATACTCTAACGTTCAAAATTCTTGACAATTAGACCCAATGGTGGGGCACAGTACGACACTTTTTGGCCAGCCTTCTGGCTCATCCATTCTCCGTCATATGCTCTTTGGGCTTGGCAATAAGCTCACGCTTGCGAGCATTTCCTTCGATAGATAGCCCCCAATCGAAGAACCCTTGCTCCTGAGTTTCCGCAACCTTCTTCTTCATATCACGGTTGAATTCCTTTAATGTCTGGCGCGACCCGCTTCGCCGGTGCAGCTCTTCTAATCCAAAGGTTTTGGGTTGATCCTTTACCGTCAACCGCAACAACCGATACAAGAACTTCATCATCGGCTGTTTGAGCGATTTGTACCCGTCATCAAATGTCAAAATGGTTGGCTTCGGCGATTCAACAATCCCCTCGTAAATCCATGTTGGAATGTCAATCTCGACCTGCTCGATATAGCCGGACTCCGTCTCTGACAGAATTCGATAATCGCTGATATAGCTGAATGTCCCAACCCGACGCCTCTTATGCCCGGTCTGCCTGACCTTGGTCGTCGTGTTCTTTAAGCGATCCAGTCGGCGCTCCAAAAGCGATGCCTGCTTGCCACCACTGCGCTTGCCTAAGCTGGGATCGTGTTCCCCAACAAATTCTTGAATATCACGCAATGTAGGCCGAAACTTACGTTCCGGCGGCTCTGGCTTTTCGGCTCGTTTTCCGGCGGCCTTTTGCGCCTCGTAATATTTCAAGGCGGTGCGATACATGTTGGCACGCGCCGCCAGATTACTCTCCATCATCGTCACAATGTCGTAGTCATTCGCCGTTGGCAGCCCGTAATCTGGATGCGCTTTGATATCGACATCCATGCCTTCAATGTTTCGATAGGACAGCCGAGTACGGGTTTCACCGCGCGGCTGCAACGTGAAAGGCGCAATACCCATCAGATGCACGTCATCTTTCAGCGGCATTTCAGATAGGGCAGGGGCGAAAAAGCTATACTGCTCGCTGCCGAGCTGCTCATCGAACAGGGTAGGGGAGACATCCGCATCAAACGTCGTAATGCGCAGCTTACAGTGCTGACCGAGCACCTCGCTCACTACATGCTCGACGTCACACAGAAATTCAGTCTGCAACCTCTGCGCTCGAAAGGGCGAGCCGACCGAGATTTCAACACAAGGTTCCAGCTCGTCTACATCGACCCTGGCGTCTGCCAAATAGCTGCGGAACAGATCAGTGCCCATCCGCTCTTCGATCCGGCTCAAAACGTACGACCGATATTCCTTCTGCTCACTCATCCTGCATCTACCGCTCCGAACTTAACGTCCACAGCGGGTCACTCAGTGTACCGCCGCGCCATTAATCACTTAACCGAGTAATTAGCACGGATTATGCCAAAACAGTCAATTCAATCATAGGATCTATCCCACGCTTCTTCGGAAGCGTAAAAGATCGCAGTTTCTATCACAGCAAATGAAACACGGGAAGTGTGACTACCTCAGTAATCGGCCATTGCTGAATTTCACTGGCACTCGCCGAAAAGTACCCTTCCAAACCCCCCGCGATTTGCAATCCATGGACATGCCTCAAGAGTTATTTTGTTCTCTACGACGTTCCAACACTGCCTGTATCCGAAGTAACAGAGAGCAGAGATCGTCGAGCCAACGATCCGTTTTGATAAATTGTGGCCCGACCGCTTGCGCGGTGGTCGGGCCGATCGCGTTCACTTTCAGATGCAATTTGTCCACTCAGCACACATCCTGATCCATCGGAGCATATCGGGAGCCCAATTTTCGTCGACATCGGCACTTGAATGACGAGCGGCGATGTCGAGCTTACAATAGCCAAAGAAGTCCGGTGTTTTATTGTTGACAAGTACAACAGCCGTATATGGCCAAGGCAGATTGCCCTGACCTGGCGGCCTGTATAGTTAAGAGTAGTTTGCTCCAGTTGGAAAAATGAACATGAAGCCGCTTAGAACTGTCTTTGTCATTGCATTTGCACTGTTCGTTCAGCCGGCTTCTGCCGAAACGAGCACCAAGGACGTGGTCAGTGCGTATGCCAATATCGCCTTTGCGAAATACCGGGACTCGCTGATAACTGCGAAGGCACTTCAAGATTCAATCAACTTATTGATTGCCAGGCCAACCGCCGGGACACTTGCGGCGGCGCGCAAGGCTTGGATCGCGTCGCGCGTGCCATATCAGCAGACCGAGGTCTATCGGTTCGGCAATCGGATCGTTGATGACTGGGAGGGGAAAGTTAATGCTTGGCCGCTTGATGAAGGCCTGATCGACTACGTGTCGAAATCGTATGGTGAAGAGTCGGAAGAGAATACGCTCTACGTTGCGAACGTCATCGCCAATCGAAAGCTCAAGATTGGTGGCCGCGAAGTATCCGCAGATCCAATCACCAAAGACTTCCTGGCGAAGGTTCTGCACGAAGCCGACGGCATCGAAGCCAACGTCGCGACTGGCTATCACGCAGTTGAGTTTTTGCTCTGGGGTCAAGACCTGAACGGAACGGCGGCGGGTGCGGGACGGCGGCCTGCAACCGATTTTGATACGCGTCGTTGCACCGGGGGCAATTGCGATCGGCGCGGACAGTATCTCAAGGCCGTAACGGATCTCCTCGTCGATGATTTAACCTGGATGGTTGCCCAGTGGTCCAAAGATGGCGCAGCCCGCAAAGCACTTTTCGCCGGCGATGCTGCACAAGGGTTGATTGCAATTTTTACCGGCATGGGCTCGCTCTCCTATGGTGAGCTTGCAGGTGAGCGCATGAAGCTCGGCCTGCTTCTGCATGATCCTGAAGAGGAGCATGACTGCTTCTCGGACAACACCCACAATTCGCACTACTACAATGTTGTCGGGATCCAGAACGTGTATCTTGGCCTCTACAGGCGCATTGATGGCTCAGTGGTGAAAGGTCCAAGCCTCTCCGATTTGGTCAAAGCTGCCGATCCTGACATAGACAAGCGAATGCGCGGTGCATTGGCTGCCACGATCGAAAAGTTCCAGGCCCTGGTCAAACGCGCCAAGACGATCGAAGCCTATGATCAAATGATTGGTGAAGACAACGAAGCTGGGAACAGGATCGTCGAGACCGCAATCGGTGCACTCCTCGCTCAAACCAAGGAAATCGAGCGTGCGATTGCGGCACTGAAGCTGAAACCGGTCAAATTTGAAGGTTCCCAAAGTCTCGATAATCCGGGTAAAGTTGCTCAGTAGTATCAAGTCCGTGCTGCGATGACATATCGTCGTCTAACTGCCGCTCCCTGCTCACTGGTCGACCAGAAAGACGGGGCTAGCAATACTACTGTGAAGGTCTACCGTATGAGGAGAATTGCAAATCAACGGGTACTCATTTTCTGCGAGACCTGTATCGCAATCGCAGTATTTCGTTCTCATTCGATGTCACCGACGAGGATGTGACATTGAGTTGCTAGACCAGGGTCCGGAAGCATCGCGAGCCTTGCGCCATTACATCAGCTCCGTTGCTTTTCACAGGACCGAAAATGTCACGGTGTTCATGTTCTCACCGACAGCGATGGACACGTTGCACTGGCCAAGTCAGCATCATGCAACGTTACGCAAAGTTCCGTGGAATTGAGATGACCATGCTATTGGCGAGCCTGTGAAGCCACAGCAACCTGCACTATCTCTGGACGACCTAGTTGCTTGACCCTCTAGGTACTAGAGCATTTACGGTTCAAAAATGATGCAGAGTCAGGTTGAAATACTCCTAACCTCTTTGAACCGCGAGTTAGGCTCAACTTGCAGAAGACGAGACACGCGTGTTTGCTCACACGGCTTACAGATGCCGGTGTGATTGTGGCGTTGTGCTGACCACAAACATAACGAAGACTTGAGTATCTGATCGATCGAAAACTGGAGCCGCACAAGAATTCGTTCACCCTCTACGCTGACTGACGAAGATGACCGAGACCAATCTTACAAACTGCTCAAGTCGATACAGGTACAGGGCTTGCCGGAGGCAAAGCGCTGACAAGGCAATCCAATGAATGAACCGACAAACCGGAGCAAATTGTTGAGGCGGCTTAGTCGGGTCGTCGAGGCCTACGGTGGTGATCACCGGCGTTGGCCTAAAGCAGACCAGATACGCCTGCTTACATTTCTAGAAGGCGACCGAGAGGCGCAACGTATTGTGAGTGAAGGTAAGGAGCTTGACCGACTATTGCTAATGGCGAGGCCGCAACTATCGACAATCTTGGATCGTACGAAAACATAGTCGTTCGCTTCGCCATCGTCGGTGCGGGTAATCTTTCCTTGCTTCAGCCAACCGACTTACCGGGCCTGAACCCAATCGATCAGGTTTTTGGGTAACTCAATCGAGTTATTTGCGAAGCCTAGGGGCGAACCTCTCGGCTAAGAAAAAACGGCAGGAAGAGGAAGGAAATTAACCGACGAAACAGTGTTGGGCGTCGCAATAGGCGAGAATTGAATCCGCGGACATCATCACCTAGCCTCTAGTTTCGCCTGGCAGCGCAGTTGATATCCGCGTCTTGGAGAACTGAGTGCCGACAAAATCTGCACTGATCGATTGAAGGCGGGAGCTAAGCGATAGATTTGGCGTAGATTCGAGCTGACAGGAATCGACTGAGCTGGATGCCTTGCAGGAATTGCGCAGTTTATGAGTGGTTCGAGCTTGGCGATGTCAAGGTCTCAATCTAATGTGCAAATAAATGAGTTGGCTGTGCGCCAAGTTAGCTGGATGTTTGCACCATGCAGTGTACGTTCACCGCAGCGCGGTTGACCCTTCTGGGGATGGCTTTTGTCTTTGCTTGGTTGGTCCCTGCCACGATGTTACCGGATGGTGCCGAAGCACAAAATTCCCCTTTTTGGACTTCGCAGAGCCCATCTTATTTGAGCGCGTCTCAACGACGGCGCAGAGCTGCTCAACGTCGAGCTAGGCAAAGACGAGCTCGTCAACGTCGCTCTCGGCAGCGCAACGCACACCTCAAGCGAAGTAATCGCACGCGCAAGAAAAATCCGACTCGACGCCTATCCCTACCAGCGAGACCTGCAGTGAACGCCCCGGTGCAAATTGTGGTTTCGCTCAGGCAGCAGCGAATGACCGTCTATCAGGCAGGTAAAGTGGTCGGAAGATCGCGAGTTTCCACTGGCAAGCGAGGCTACGCGACACCTAAGGGCATCTTTAGCATTATCCATAAGCGGCGCCGCCACTTTTCAAATATCTACAACGGTGCACCGATGCCTTTTATGCAGCGCCTGACGTGGTCTGGCATCGCATTGCATATGGGAGTTGTGCCGAGCTATCCGGCTTCTCACGGTTGCATCCGGCTTCCGAGTGGTTTTGCACGCGCACTCTTTCGCTTTTCTCGTCGCCGCAGTCATGTCGTTGTGGCGCAAGCCAATCCAGTTCCTCAAGACATCCAGCATGACGTACTATTTAAGCCTAGTAAGTGGCCGGCCGGATCGTCTTCTTCGCAACGGGCGCCCATTGCGTTCGTGCAAAGCAAGGGCTCTTACTCCACAGCTGCGAAGTCAACGGCACAATCGATTGCAAAAGAAGCAGTCGGAACCAGCTTGGTCAACGCTACACCGAACCGCCGTAACATAAACTATGGCATGAATGACTTAGAATTGCAGGTTCATCGTCAACTCATGCGAGCGACACGCTCTGCTGCACCGCTTCGAATGCTAATTACGCGCCGGTCGCAACGCGAAAGGACACGTGAAGCCCAAAGCCTGCTGATGGCATTGGGTTATGATGTCGGGCCGTCTGACGGCTATATTGGCAATCAGACCGTTGCTGCAATCAAGGCTTTCCAGAAAGGCGTTGGTCGTTCGGTCAGCGGTTATCCTAACGAGCAGTTCTACAAAGACCTTTATCGTGCCGTCGGCAAGGCGGGCGAGCATGATGCCTTCCTCTACGTCCGCCAGAACCAAAAGGATATCTACGCTGTCCCTATCACTTTAGATGATCCCGACAAGCCGTTAGGAACGCATCTTTACACTGTAATTGGCCTTGATGAAGCGACTGGCACAGCCTCGTGGAGTGGCATCACGGTCAAATCGCGCGGCCGTGTTCGGGTGCGGCTCGCGCGAAGCGCGGCAGATGCCGGAGACGCCGCTCAACCTGTGACGATGAGGCAGGCTCTCGACCGCATCAGTATCCCGGATCATGTTAGATTGAAGATCGAGGACATGTTGACAGCTGGCTCATCCTTGATTGTTGCGGACGGCGGCCATGACCGCGAAACCGGACGCGATACAGATTTTATTGTGGTGACTGATTAAAATCCCTGGCCATCTTGACCGAGAAACCGTCGCGCGGGAGATCGTATTCTGTACCATCCAAGCTGGATTTTTCCTTTGGTCGAGCAGTGGTACAAAAGAGGATCTTTACTCATCGGTTTGAGATAGCCTGGCATTACTTCAGGCCGGCAGATTTTAACGAAGTTTGCCATTGGATGGGATTCAGCCAGTAGCGAGTTGGCTAGCGTGTACGCCCACCTCGTTCGTTTGCTGTTAGCGTCGGACTTACCGTCTGCCGAAGACATCGTGATCCGGCACCATGAAGGCGCTGTAAGACACTTCAACACGATACTACATGACTAAATTTTCGTCATTGTTGGTGTTAGAAAGTTCGACCCAAGCGGATTTGGGTAGTTCAAGCGTGAACACATTCAAAAATTCAAACATTCGAGGAGTAGTATTTGAGTTAGGATCTTATAAGAACGATTGCTCAGTCACTGCAGTTGCCGAACCTGAAACTTACGCGCTTCTAGGTTAAAAATGTTCGCTTGGTGCGCGGTAGAAGCAAATTGGTATGTTGGTCCGAACTAGGTCACTGCCAGTTGATGAGTGCCTGATTGACAATTCAGCCCACTAGCAACAAGATGTTGTCATGAAGGTTTGGCTGTCGAGATTGTTGATTTTGCTTGCACTCGGGTTGGTTGCGGGTGCCGGTAGTCATGTCTTTCATAAAGCTACCATGACAGCCCCGGAATCTTCGGTTGCAGTAGAGGGAAAGCTAAACTGCCAGGAATGTCCATCGACAGTGTCTCACGCACATGCGGTGTGTTCAACTGGTTGCGCCTGGTTTGTCGCTAGTCTTATTAATGCTGCATCGTCAATTATCCTGGATTCTCGGAGAAGCAACCTTTGGCATGCTCCTACTCCAATATTGATCGGAAGAAATGTATTACCCGAGCCCGATCCACCAAAATCCGCTAGCTGAATAAATTGCGCTAGCAGCCAGTCGTCCGCAAAGCGCTTGTCGCACTGACTGCACACGGCAGCAACCTTGAGCCGGATCACACTTGATCGCTGCACCTATTCAGCCAAGTAGTTGTAACCGAGCAAGGCTGTCTTTCACGAAGTCTGAAGTTCTTGGCCGCGCAATCCCGTACAAGCGCCCAATATCTGCTCTCGGAGACTAATCAATGACCCGTAGATTCCGCCATTCTGGGGCAATGGCACTCGCGTGCATCGCATTTGCCAACTCCGCATTTGCGGTCGAGCCAGACGCGCCCGAAGCACTCATTACACAAGCAGAAGCATTTCAAATTGGCGTACGACTAAAAATAGATGCGCTACCTCCAGCAAGACAATACGGCGAACAAGCCGACCGTAACGCTTTGGCCGCCTATTATGCGAGCAGATCAAGCCGTCCATTATGGATTGATCAGGAAGGCCTAACCAATCGTGCCAGGAAAATCTTGAAAGAGATCGCGCGAGCGAATGCTTGGGGTCTCGACGTATCGCATTTTAATATACCTACGTTTGCGAAGGCCAAGTTTGACAATGCGCAACTCATTGAAATGGAGCTTCGTACAAGCTTAGCAATTCTAAAATACGCCCGTCATGCGCGCGGAGGGAGGATGGACCCGAAGCAGCTCTCGATCGATATGGATCGGACTCCTCCGTTGGAAGAGCCTAAGGCCGTGATATCCAGCTTGTCCACGTCGGCTGACCCAGTCAGATATCTCCAAGAACTCCATCCGCAGCACCCCCAATTTGTTAGGCTGCGAGCCGCTTACCTGAAAGTCGTGAATGACATTACAAAGGCCGAAGAAAACACTGCGGCGAGTACAGAAAATCCGACAAAGAAACCTAGTCGCAAACAAAATCGAAATTCAAAGAGAGCTCTCTCTAATCGCCTGCTGTACAATATGGAAATGTGGCGCTGGATGCCGCGGGATTTGGGTTCTCGCTACGTAGCCGCAAACATCCCTGAATATAAAATCCGTGTCATGGACAACGAGAAGATCGTTCACGAGGAGCGCATTGTTGTTGGAAAAATTCAAAACAAAACTCCAATTTTCTCAGACGAAATGGAAAGGATTGTATTTCATCCGTTCTGGGGGGTTCCGAATTCTATTAAAGTGAAGGAGCTGCTTCCTAGCTTGTTACGCGGCGGAAATATTCTCGAAAAGCAAGGCCTGCGCATTAAGTATCGCGGTCGTGACATTAATCCGCGTTCGGTTGATTGGGCAGCGACCGATATTCGAAAGTTTCACGTCTATCAGCCACCGAGCCGACGTAACGCATTGGGAATCGTGAAGTTCATGTTTCCCAACAAGCATGCAATCTATTTCCACGATACGCCTAGCAAGCATCTATTTAAGAAGAAAGCTCGCGCCTACAGTCATGGCTGCATGCGCGTTCGCGATCCATTAAAGTTTGCGGAAGTTCTACTGGCCCGTGATAAAGGCTGGAGACGCAGCAAAATTGATTCGCTAGTCAAAGCTGGCCCGAAGAACAATCAAATCTCCCTGAGTTCAAAAGTGCCAGTACATATTATGTACTTTACGGCTTGGGTCGATGACGAAGGAAAACTGACTCAGTTCAAAGATATCTATGGCCATGAGCGCCTTATTCGAATGGGCCTTGAAGGCAAAACGCATTTGATCGTTAAGCAGAAAAGAAATCTCACCGAGGCGCGACGGAGAGTAGTATCGCGCGCACGACCAACCGCCAGATCATCTGATCGTTCATGGCAACGCCAAGTGTTTGGCAATTGAGCAACCGTTGCTTTCTTACTCGTGCAACAATGCTAGCGATTCAACACTCGAAGTCGTGCAGTATCAAGTAAGGGACAGGCCAAATTAGTTAGCGCATTCAGCACCTTACTGAATGCCAACATGATGCACAGTGCAGCCCGTACGACTTTGTGGCGTAGGTGTCTCAGCCAGCCTGGATGCGCCAGCGATTGTTCTCGCAGTACGGCAGTTGAATGCACAATGGCGGATGATACACGAGAGATAATAGATGACTGCATTTGTTTTTATGGGAAGCTGTCCCACCAAGGTGCTTCTTCGGACGATCGCCTGCATTGTCGCCGTATTAGGCGTTTGCCAGGGAACGGAAGAAGCGCGCGCTGGCGAGCAGAGGTGGTATGAGGCGATCTTCAATTCAACTTCTGTCGATCGTAATTTTTCCAACGAAGTTGGGAGCCTGTCAGCAAGTTCAGACAGCCAATCTGCTTTGCAGGCAGACCCCTTGCCGCTACGTAGTGATGAAATGCTAGATCGCATAGACAATGCCATCACCCGCTACGAGGAAATTGTAAAGGCAGGAAGCTGGAGCCACCCAAAGAAGCTTCGCTTTGTACGCCGAGGACAAGACCATGAAACGTTGCCATCTGTCCGGCGGCAACTAGTTGTCACAGGTGATATCCCGGACAAAGCTGCGCGCTATTATGTGGGAAGTAAGCACTTCGACGAATGGCTGGAGCACGGTGTTAAACGATTCCAGAGACGTCATGGGCTCCGCGTAACCGGTCGTCTCGATCATTCTACCCGGATGCAATTGAGTGTCTCACCAAAGGCGCGACTGCGGCAGCTGAAGCTGAACCGCCGGCGCGTCGCGCAACTAGTCCACGGAAGGAATCCGAAACGCTATGTTTTAGTGAATATTCCCGGCTTCCAACTCGAAGCGGTAGAGGGCGCCAAAGTCATCAATCGCTACCGTGTGATTGTTGGAAAACCCGATCGTCAAACGCCGACGCTCGATGTCATGATAAGAGCCGTCAATTTCCTCCCCTTCTGGCGTGTGCCGGATAGCATCGCAAAACGTGATCTAATTCCCCGTTTAGTGCGAGATCCTGAGTACCTGGCGCGTGAACACATCCGGGCGGCGCGCGGTTCCTACAATGGCCCAGAGTTGAATTCCAAGAACCTTGATTGGCGCAAATTTAAAGCGACGAACGTACGTTTCAGGCAAGCACCAGGTCCGTGGAATGCACTTGGCTTGGTGCGAATCGACATGCCGAACAAAGATATTGTCTATCTTCATGACACGCCGCTCAAGTCGCTGTTCAAGCATCACAACAGAGCATTCAGCGCGGGATGCGTGAGGGTGCAGAATATCTTAGGGCTCGTGGCATGGCTTGCCAAGGATGAGAAAAAGATCGGCACGAAAAGCGCAGTCAAGCAGTTCGTCGAAAGCATCAATCCAGATGGCCTCCGCAAGAAGCGACCAAAGAACCTAGATGTTCGCCTCAACCGACCCGTGCCCGTAAAGTTTGTTTATATTACAGCCTGGGTGCAAAAAGACGGCAAGGTTCAGTTTCGATCGGACATTTATCGGCGGGATGGTTCACACTCATTGGCAAAGGTAAGTGATGCGGCCACTCCTGCATCCGCCAGTGCTCTATCGCCTTGACACCGTTTTTGTCTGAAATCGCGACGCCCGCAATCTCTATTGAACCGCTAATGCATATGACGTTTCCCAAGACCAAAGTCCGATGCGAAGATTGAGTTGATTTGCCAACATTGTAGCTGGTGCGCTGATAGCGAGATCCGGGAGGCAAATGATGGAAATGATGTCACTTCGGGCGCTCATGGTGAAGGCCATTTTGACATGCGCGTATCTTATTACTCCACTTCAAACTGTAGAAGCGAAACGCGGGGCAAAATATTTCACGAACTACACCGTGACATCGCACACTGGACAAAGTTTTAAATTCTATGACGATCTCATCAAAGAGAGAATTGTTATTATAAATTTTATTTACACAACTTGCACAGATATTTGCGGACTCCAATCTGCGAGAATGGCGCTCGTGCAAGAGTACCTAGGTGACAGGCTAGGCAAAGATATATTTATTTATTCAATTTCGATTGACCCGGATCGAGATACGGCGAGAGTCCTAAAAGACTACGCTTCAGCATTCAATCCGAAGCCCGGCTGGTTGTTCCTTACAGGAAAGTCTTCTGAAATTCATCACATCAGGTTCAAGCTCGGCGAGCGCAGTCGCAAGCTGTCAGAACACCAGAACTACGCCGTGCTTGGTAACGGCCGAACTGGAGAGTGGGGGCGAACCTCGATGATGAGAGATATTAAGTTACTCGCAAGAGATATTTTGGACATGGATCCGAACCACAGAAACAAGCGCAAGAAAGCTTCCCTGGATAGCACTGGCTTTAATGCACCGCGGTTGTCGAGACAGCTTGCCAACAATGCCGGGCAAGCACTCTTCATCAAGGCCTGCGCTGCTTGTCATGAAATTGGTGGAGGAACTCGCATTGGCCCCGACTTAGCAGGCGTAACGGAACGTCGACGACTTGACTGGCTCAAGAAATACATAAGCCAGCCAACAAAGCTGCGCACTAACAAGGATCCAATTGCCTTAGCGCTGAGGCGACAATACAAAAATGTAGTGATGCCATACCTTGGCCTAGACGAAACAGATGCTGCCGAAGTGATCGCTTATATCCGCTCTCAAACCTTGAATCGGAGGCTGTCCGGCCAAAGAGAGTCCAGCAAATAAAAGCGTCATTGAATGTGAAGAGAAAGTTGCAACGATTATAACTTCTGCTTATCGACGACTTTCGCCATTGTTTACGAGGCGACTATGCGCAATACCAAATTGCTCCATTGGAATTATCTCAATATCGTACTATGTCTATTAATGTTGACGGCACCTTTATCAGCTTATTCTCAATCGCCCAAGCAGAACGATCATCTTCTTGTAGACCAGCACGGCGCTCCATTTAAATTTGATGACCTGATCGGCAAGCCAAGTGTGGTACATTTCGGCTTCACAAATTGCCCAGTCATTTGCCCGACTATGCTAAACGGTGTTGCCGTCTATATGCAAAAATTGGGCAAACGCGCAAACGAGATAAATTTTGTCTTCGTCTCGGTTGATCCTGAGCGAGACACCCCAGATACTCTAAAGCAGTATATAAGCTATTTTGACAGCAGGGTTATTGGTGTCACAGGCTCGGCTAAGGGCATTGCAAGACTTGCTGGCAAGTTTGGCACCAAGTATGAGAAGCGAAGAAGTACGGGCGGAAGCTATGAGATGGCGCACGTGATCTTTGCGTACTTGTTGGATGAAAATGGACATGAGTCGGGCACCTTGTATATGGGCGCAGAATCAAATCCGAAAGTTGTCATGCGTCGCCTCTCAGCCCTTATTGAATAGTGGAGATTTGCTTAGGAATTCGATGCCTATCTTGCAGTGCTTTGATACTCATTCCAAGGATCGATCATGAATTGTGCCCAAGCTTTTTCTTCATTAGTTGCCAAGCGCGTGCTGGTATTCGCGCTACTTGGCACATATCTCTTCATTAGCATCAGTGAGGGAGCCTCTGCAGGAGAGTTTTCTGTGGGGACCATTCAAATAAGTAAAGTATGGTCCCGCGCGACACCTAAGGGCGCACGGGTTGGTGCCGGGTATTTGACAATACACAATCTAGGCTCCAAGCCGGATCGCCTTATATCTGTCCAATCACAAATTGCCGAGCGCGTCGAGATGCACAGTATGAGCATTACGAACGGCATTATGCGGATGCGTCCAATTAGTAACGGCATTGCACTGCGCCCAGATGAATCAGTTGCACTTAGACCCGGAGCCGATCATCTCATGTTCATTGGTTTAAGGGGGGGCATAGCCGAAGGTGACAGATTTTCAGCCGTGCTTGTGTTCGAAAATGCAGGCCGCGTTCGCATTGTGTTTCAAGCTGGAGCTATTGGTTCAGCCGGGCCGCCGAAATAAATCCGTTGCAAAGAGACCGGTAGCAAACTACTTGGCAGCTCTCCGCGGCCCCAGGAAAGCGAGAAGCGATGCGGCTGCAATGAGGAGTAACAAATTCCAATCTCCCCACCATGCATACAAAGTGGGTCTTAAGGGAGAAGGCAGTAGGGCATCGATGGTCCCTGTCTCTTGCATGCCCAATTTGTCGATCACACGTCCGTTCGCATCGATGACCGCCGAGATACCAGTATTTGCGGCCCGAATGACGGGGAGCCCCTCTTCCACTGCCCGCATACGAGCGGAGGCCAGGTGTTGTTCTGGCCCTATTGATGCGCCAAACCAAGCATCATTTGTGGCATTGAAAATCCAGGCAGGTCGTTGGGTCCTGTCAATCACGTGCCCAGGAAATATGATTTCATAACAGATTGCTATTCCAACAGGCGGCAATCCACGCAAGTACAAAGTTCTGGGCCCCGGGCCTGCTGAGAAATCTGAGGTACCGCCGACCATACGGTCGAACGGTAACCAGTTGCGGAAGGGAACGTATTCCCCGAATGGTACGAGATGGTGTTTTGCATAGCTGTCAATCAAGCCATATCCCTGCAAATAAGCTTGAACACTATTATAGAACTTGATTTGCGGGCCGACTTGCACGCGAGCTGGCACGCCAGTCAAAAGCATCGTTCTTTTAGGTATCGCGCTAAGGATCTTTTGCTGAGCAGCTCTATCTTCGTCAAGCAAGCCAGGAAAGGCACTCTCTGGCCATAAGATTAAGTCTGGCGCACCTTGTTGGGCCGACAGCGAGACATACCGATTCAAGATCTCACCGCGTTTGGAAGCTTGCCATTTTTCCCGTTGAGGAACATTGCCTTGGACGATCCTGACTTGCACGCCGGAGTTCGCGGTTTCAGTTCTGGCCAATCGAAGTTCACCAAACACCCAAACTGAGGCAACAAGGCTCACAAGGAAGGCGGTAGTCACGACCAAATCGCGTCGCCTGCAACCGAGAACTGCCACTGGTAGGACAGCTGCAAGTATGACTAGAAAACTCACACCATAACTTCCTACCAATGCAGCGGCCTGGCGAAACGCGGCAAAGTCGGTAACAGCGTACCCTGCCAGGTTCCAAGGAAACCCCGTAAACAGATGTCCACGTAACCACTCAGTCGCTGTCCAGCATGCAGCGAAAGCAACGGCGGAGGCCATACCTTTAACGCCTATTGCAGCGAACAGAGCCATGGAGATTGCTGGAAAGAATGACAGAGCTGTCGCAAGCACAATAACTGCAGGTATTGCAAATGGCCCGAACTTATCCGGGTCGACCATGAAACTCTCAGTTATCCACCAAAGCCCAAATGCAAAATGTGATAGCCCAAATAGCCAACCCATTACAAAGGCAGATTTAACACCTCGGTCCTGAACAACCAGGAACAGGAGTGACCAAGCAACGGGAGCTGCAATAATGAAAGAGAAGGGTGGCAACGCAATTACTGCTAATACCCCCGCAAGAAAAATAATTACGTATGGCAAAATCAATCTAATTCTTGCGGCTCCCAATAATTTGCCAAGGGTTTCGCCAGATCAGCGTCGTGCAAAGCGAGCAACCATCGGAATGGCCTCAGGTCTGCTATTCAGCTATATTAATCGTGCAGAGATGGAGAGGGCTATCAAAGTTTATTGTCTTACTCACAGCAGCTCACTTTCCAATCGATCCGAATATAGCGTAGTTCCGATCGTGACAGCATTTGGCCAATGGGCAGATAGCCCGGAGGATAACTGTGTCACTGCGGAAAAGGGTCGCGGAAACAAGCTGTCGATAAATCCGATTGAACACATCAATTGGCTATATTTTGTCGTCGACGAAGTGCTCGCTACGGTTACTATGTTTGTGGGCAAAAACCATTGGAGCTGGAAGTGTTTAAGCAGCCGACGATTGAACAAACTCGGTCGACAGACTTGGCGCTATTAGGCATGACTGGCGCTTGGCTTGTTGCACTCATCTCGACACTCGGAGCCTTATTCATAGGTGAGGTCATGGGGCAGATGCCCTGCGTCACCTGCTGGTACCAACGCATTGCGATGTTTCCCATAGTCGTAGTCTTAGGTATCGGACTGCTTCGTGATGATGAGAGCGCATGGATTTACACGATGCCTCTTGCCTTGGCAGGATTAGCATTTGCTGTTTGGCACAGTCTGCTCTACGCCGGGATCCTCCCGAAGCCAATTGTCCCATGCACAGCAGAAGGTCCCTCATGTACGGGTACCGAACAACTTCTATTCGACACAGTTCCAATCCCTTATCTTTCGCTAACAGCTTTTGCCCTGATAGCGACTCTTCTCGTTCCGGGACTAACTGAAGGATTACGCTCATGGATCGTCGCAAGATCGTCGTAACGGCTGGGGTCCTCGCAATAGTGGCTTTTTTTGCCGGAGCTTGGTACTATCAATCGCAACCAGAAACGTCGCGGAGCCTGACCCCAGCGTCTGCGAAATCGTCGGCGCCGACTGCCACAAGAGCTTCACTTCCCGCGCCGTACATCCGGCCACACACGCCAATATTGGGTCCTTCAAATGCGCCAGTCACCATTTCGGAATTCTTCGATCCGGCCTGCGAAGCGTGTCGTGCCTTTCATCCGATAGTGAAAAAAATCATTGACGCGTTTCCAGGGAAGGTTCGCGTGGCGGTACGCTACACACCGTTTCATGGACCTTCAAAAGAGGCAATTGCGATACTCGAGGCAGCGCGCAAGCAGGGCAGATTTGTTCCCGTGCTTGAGGCATTGCTGGAGAAACAACCTGCATGGGCGCCACACGGACGACCAGGCCAATCACCTTGGGAATTCGTGAGCGGAACTGGGCTCGATATTGATCGCGCAAAAATTGATGCCAGACATCCAAGCGTTACTGCCGTGATCGACCAAGACTTTGCTGATGTGAAAGCATTAGGAGTACGCCAGACACCAACGTTTTTTGTTGATGGTCAGCCATTGCAGCGGTTCAGTGCTCAAGGTCTTTATGACCTCGTAAAGCAGCGAGTGGCAGGACTGTGACTTAGCGTGAGTGAGCTATTGTACACATAGTCATTGGAGCTCGGGACGTATCAGCGATAAATTGGAACGCGTGTTAATATACAGCTGAATCTGAGTCCGCTCGTTTGCTGAGGAGCTAGACAATACGTGCCATGTCTCGTGACTAGCAGCTAAACAAAAATCCTTTGGATCACACGTTCTTGTCAGCAAGACTGAATGAAACGTGATTAGTGTTCACTCCAGAATGCGGCCGATCTTTTCAAACGCGACCAAAGTCTCCGGACTCATGACGCTCGATCCCCTCGGCGTCACGCCTTGCAATTTCCTCACTAATAACAAGTGATAGAAGTAGGTTCTCTGTTATCCGATGGCGCTCGCGACTTTGCTCAGCGGTGATCGTACGCGTCTCGTCTAAGTCGCGGGTCATGTGTACATGATCAATTCCTGGCGGAATGAATTATGACCTGGTCCGGATTTGTTAGAATCTGCGAACTCAAGCTTATCGGTGCTGCCACTGATTGTTAGGGCAGTGTGGCTAGCTCTGCTTGAATTTAGCACTTGCTAACTTTTAAAGTATGATGTTTTAATGTAAGCAGCTAATACAATTGAAGCCGCTTTCAGGTTGCGTCCCATGAATGCCCGTCTCATGTCACGCCACATAACATTGAAATCAAATAAACAATGCTCGAGCCAAGCAGGCGCTATCTTGGCCATTTTAACGATCGCTACGTTTTCGATCTCAACGCTCAGTCAACCCGCCTCGGCACACATCGTGGCAGACAAACTGTGGCACCCCGTTCCTGCAGCCTACAGGTCCATGTTATTTTTTAGCAATCTCGTGCCTGTCCCTTGGGAGCGCATCAGCAATTCATATGAGAAAGTACACCCGGCAACTGCGACTGCGCGATCTGCCGGTACTTTTTTCGTAGGCCATATTGCGAGTCATGGCACAGCGATTAGGCGCGCAATTGCCTCAAAGGACCGTCATGCTCTGTACGCAAGCGCTACCCAAGGACTTTCCGTCCTAATTCGCGATTACATTGCCCAAGCGCGGACAAGTCTATCCGATCAGTCGGTCGCTCGGTCCAAGCTCGAAGCCGCTCAAGCGGCGTACCGCGGATTTGCCGATTTTATCGCCCAGGTTGACCCCGCGGCTCATAAGAAACTTGGTTTGGCGTGGCTCAGACTTTCGAGCGCGTTGGGGTCGAAAGGCCTTTTGGGTGCGGGTAAAGTTGCGGCTGACTTAGCGAGCTTCCGTGAAGCTGAGAGAGAAATATCTCAATATCTTTCAGCAAGTTTTGAGACGAAGACGTTTATTGCACGAGCAACTTATCAACCGGTCCCGGAACCAATCCTTGCGACTGGAAAGGCGATCAATATCGCTCCTTGGTTGCCGCCTGGCACAAATCTGAACGATCAAAGTCCACTTCCCAAACTAGTCCTCAATTTTGAGGAACGGGGTATTGACGAAAAGTTACTCCCGCTCATCGCATACGGTGACATGCTGTTCGACAGCCCGTTGATTTTCGGTGAGCCTGCTCGTTCGCTGGGGCTCGCATGTTCGACCTGTCACAACCGCAGTGACATTAATCAGTCGTTTTTCATCCCGGGTATTAGCCATCAACGGGGTGCGATCGATGTGCGAGGTTCGTACTTCAATCCGCTTTTCAATGATCGTCGAGGCAATAGTCTCGACATTCCATCGTTACGCGGGCTGCGCTTCACAGGGCCTTACGGACGTGATGGTCGTTTTGCCAGCCTTCGCGACTTCACACGCAACGTGATCGTCAGCGAATTTGGCGGCGCTGAGCCAACACCATTCATCCTGGACGCTCTCGTGGCCTACATGCTGGAGTTTGATTTCCTGCCGAACTCGAAGCTGGATCGTCAGGGACGATTGACAGACAAGGCTTCTGCAGCTGCGAGGCGAGGCGAAATCATTTTTGCAAAGCCTTTTGAGCAAATGGGCGGAAAGTCATGCGCCACTTGTCATGTTCCTTCAGCAAACTTCCTCGATCGCAAGGCACACAATATCGGTTCGACCAAGCCGGGCTACCCTGATGCGCGTGAAGGCACGTTCGACACGCCGACGTTGTTGGCAGCCAAGTTTACTGCCCCCTATTTTCACGACGGATCGCTACCAACGCTCGAAAGCGTCGTCGTCTGGTTTAATCAGCGGTATGAGTTAGCATTGAGCCCGGCTGATCGTTCGGATCTTGTTGCGTATCTGAATGCGGTCGGCGATGCAGATAAACCCTATCAAAATTTCGACCGACAAAACACCGTGTTCAGACTGGGCTGGGAGGAGCTAACAACGTTCGCAAGCACGTTCGATACTCTGTTACCCAAGCGAGATGTGAAACACGCTGAGCTGCTTCTGGCGACGGTAGCAGGTGACTTGGCTGCGGACGCAAGCGGAATGACGAACTTGGCAGCAAAGCCAAAGGTTTACGAGTTGGCGGGTTTGCTTGAAGGTGTGAGAAAATTTGTCGTTGCTGAAGACTGGGCAAGGGCCGCTACCGATTGGGAAAAATTCAAGAAACTTCAGGCGAGGTACGATGCAGAAATGTACTGATATCGGCCTGACGAACGCCAATCGACGTCAAGTTCTTGCTGGGGCGATTGGTGGATTAGTTACTCTTGTGGGCAGCCGAGCAGCTGCGCGCACGAACAAAGAACTCGTGCTTGCGTTCATTCCGCAAGAAAACCCCGAGAAGCTGCTGATCGACGTAAAGGCGATTTCGGCCTGGCTCAGCAAAGAAACTGGAGTGCAAGTTCGGGGATTTGTTACGACGGACCACGCTGCTGCCGTAGAGGCCTTGCGAAATGGGGATGCGGATGTGTCGTTCATGGGTGCATTACCCTACGTTCTTGCCAATAAGATGATTGGTGCGGAAGTCGTTCTTGCCGAGATCTATCGCGGCAAGCCAGTCTATACGGGACGCGTTTTTGTCCGCCGCGATAGCTCTATTCAAACGCTCGCCGATCTTAGAGGCAAGTCAATCGCATTCTCCGATCCGCTATCGGAGTCAGGTTACCTCTATCCGCTCGATCTCTTTGTTGAGCAAGGATTGCTCAAGCGCAATGACGACCCAAAGAAGTTCTTTGGCAAAGTCTATTTCGCTGGCGGGTACCAACAGGCCGTCCAAGCCGTTGCGGCTGGCCTTGTCGATGCTGCAGGTGCCAGCCAATACGCCGAGGCATTGTTATCAGCGCAACAACAGACCGAGGTGAAATGGATTGCCGAGTCCATGCCAATCCCATCTCACGCCGTTATCGTTCGCAAGGAGCTCGAAGCAGGCATTCGGTCAAAGTTCGTAGAGGCGATGCTAAAACTGAATGAGCCTAAGTTCCGTCCTCTCCTCAAACACGTTTACAGCCCCGATGGTTATGTGATCGCTAAGCCGTCCGCCTACGATGGCGTCCGGAAAATGGCGACGGCCTATGGCTTGCTAAAATAGGTTCGCGTCAATGAGTGCACACACTGTTTCAATTGCAGACTTGGATTTTTCCTACCCGGGATCGCGGGACGTGGCCATTTCAATACCCGAACTCCACGTCAGGGCGGGCGAGAGAATTGCGCTCATCGGCGCGTCTGGCGCGGGCAAGAGCACACTCCTGCGCATTCTGGATGGCCGCGTACGCGGTTGGAGCGGAGTAGTGCGCATCCTGGGGCTTGCACTAAGTCCAACTTCGCAACCGCCACGCTCATTGCGGTGTGAGACAGGGTTTATTTTCCAAGAGTTTGCTCTCGTCGAGCAGGCTACTGTCCTGCAAAACGTGTTGAACGGACGGCTTGGGCGGACCGATATGTTAGCTTCGTTGTTCGGTAGGTTTAGTGAGCATGATCATCACGAAGCATGGCAGGCTATGCGAGATGTTGACATTGCTGATATGGCTGATCGGCGTGTGGAAAAACTGAGTGGCGGGCAACGTCAGCGCGTTGCAATTGCGCGTTGCCTTGCGCAGCAGCCGAGTCTCATTCTTGCTGACGAACCCGTCAGCAATCTCGATCCTGTAACGGCAAAGTCAATTCTCGCGCTTCTTGCCGCTTGCGCGAAAGAACGCGGCGCAACGCTCCTGATGTCATCGCACCAACCAGGACTTGTCCGGGAGTATGTTGATCGGACTATCGCGCTTGATGGTGGTCAGGTCGCGTACGATGGCCCGTCAGGTGAACTCGACGATGATCGTCTTTTGCGGATCTATGGGGACAAAGTCGGGCAGGCAAAGTTGGAACTCGTTGCGTGACGGGCGGACCGAAGGAACCGGATGGCGAGCGGCTGCAGCAGCCAGCGAAAGAGAACACCGATCGACAGGCCCGGTATACTTCATGGGCAAGCTTTTCGATTTCTTTGGGTATCGCCGCGCTTGTCATGTGGTCGTGGATTGCGAGCGACATCGATGCTGGCAAATTGTCGGCCAGCGGGGGTAGGCTCCTTGAGTTCCTCACGCGAATGGTGCCACCGGACATGTCGGTGTTGCCTGTTGTAGTTGAAGCGTCGGCCGAAACGCTTCGCATCGCCGTGCTAGGAACTGTTGGTTGCGTCTTCTTTTCAATTGTATTTGGACTATTGGCAGCTGAAACACTGACACCGGCATGGGTGCACCTGCCCATCAAAGGGTTGCTGGCCACTGTCCGCTCAATCCCGCTCATCCTCGTGGCAATGTTAATGGTCGGTGCGGTCGGTCTTGGTCCGTTGCCCGGGATACTTGCGATTGCATTTCACGCGACCGGTATGCTTGCAAAGTTCTATGCTGAAGCGATCGAGGGAGTTGATCAGGAACCGTTGGCTGCGCTTGAAAGTAGCGGCGCATCGATGATGCAACGGTTGCGGTATGGCGCATGGCCACAAATGGCGCCCAACATCGTGCGCGATACTCTATTCCGATTCGAGATGAATCTACGCGAATCGCTCATCCTGGGCATTGTCGGAGCCGGTGGGATCGGCCTCTACATTCAAACATACGTACGAACGTTCCAATACCAAAAAGTTGCGACGCTGACGATTGTGATCGTGGTGTTTGTAATGATGATTGAGCTCTTGAATGCCGTTGTTCGACGAACGCTTCGCTGAAATTTATTCACGATGAATCATGATTTTTTGCACGTTTCATGATTGTTCGGAGATAAGCTACCTCCCTAGACTTGCACCAGATAGTGTGCGCACAATTTATCGATAGCTTTGCGTTCGAGTGTTCTGTGCCGCCGTTATGCCTTCTTAGCTGATGTACTGCTAAGGACTGAACTGGGCGAACCGATATCGCGGACGAACGTCTTGCAACAAAAATCACAGCTAGGCTGGATAAAGTTGCGGTCAGTTCTAACGAGCAGTTTGCCGTTTGTGCCGTATGACCGTCCGAGAAGAGCAGAACAAAAATGCGAGCCACAGCTAGCGGGATAAGATTTCACTACGAATATTGGCATCGCTACTCTTTGATTGCCGCGGCTAACGCAGTCTCTAGCTCATCAAGAGATCGCAATCCCTCATACCCCTGCCCTTGGAAGTAGAACGTAGGTGTAACCTTCAATCCAAATGCGCCTCTTATAGCGTCGCGTTTAACTACTAAATCATGTTCCATACCAGGGTCCGTGAGGCACCTATTAAAACCTCGCTTGGATATGCGATGCTGACGCGCAATTTTGCGCAAAGGTTTCAGCTTGTCAGTAGCGTCCAGCCACAACGCTTGTTGACGCATCAGGCTCATCCATATTGCATACCGTCGCTTGCTGGAAGCGCAACGCGTCACTGCAGTGGCGGCCAAGGCAAGAGCACCGATTGGCAAATCCCTCACAATCCACCTAACTTTACCTGTGTCAATAAATCTTGCTTTCAGCTTTTCGAACCTCGATTCGTAAAAGTCTCCAGAAGCTCTCGATGCAAGAGATACGTATGCGAACACCTTCAAGTCCGTTTTTGGACTTCCAAGTATGAAGTCATTAGGACCTCCAGCTTTTAACAGCTCACTCATGCCTAATCTGCGGAGCTCATGGCTCAAGCTGATAGGAGCAACCGTGAATGAGAATAGCAAGATAATGCACGCCGGCCAGTAGGCTCTCATTGTTCGTCCAACTATCAAATCTCTTCCTCCATTTCTTGAAGCAACAACTTGCTGTTTTGCAATTATCTCCGCCACTTGAGCTATGTTGGAAGCGGCTCGATAATGTTGTCAAACGCATGAGTAGCCTTGAGGGGAACTAGGTCCCTGCCGCGCTGCGACGCATCATTGCGCAGTACACCTAAGCAACAAGACTACGCATCGAATCGAAATGACTATGTGATAGATCCTCTAGTTGCTTGAGTTTCAAGCTTCCCACCAAAAAGCCTAGGCGACGTGTCGCACTTGAAGCTAATGCTGGATTAGGTCCCAGAATGAAAGGATGGTCGTTTCGAATACGCAACGTCGCAGTGACTCCTGGGCCGAAATTCAACAGGCTGCGTCAGGACGGGATATTTATAAAGTGCCGATGATCTACCTAACTCATGTGAGACGCATAGCATGGATCGCCGTGTTTGCTGCCGTCGCGGTCATGGTCGTCATTGTCCTTCGCGGGAATAACACAAGTGGGGTGGCAATGTTCCCTCGACCGAAACAAGGTGCGTTGCAAATAGGCGGACCTTTCACGCTAACCGACCAAAACGGTCGGCGCGTTTCGGACACCGACTTCGCTGGGAAGCCACTAGCTGTATTCTTTGGCTTTACTTATTGCCCAGACGTGTGCCCATCCACATTAAGTGACCTCTCCGTCATAATGGAAAAGATCGGTGGTGCCTCAGCCAAGGTTCAAGTTCTATTCATCAGCGTCGACCATGAACGTGACCGACCAGAGACATTGAAATCGTATATGGAGTCATTCGATCCTCGTTTCCTTGCACTAACCGGTACTGCCGCTGAAATACGGTCTGTAGCTAAGGCATTCCGCGTGCACTATAAAAAAGTTACGCAGGACGGCGAGGACTCATACACTATGGATCACACTGCGACCGTCTTCTTGCTCGACAGTAGTCACAAGTTTGTTGGAACGATCGATTTGCATGAAGATCGGAAAGTCGCAGCGCAGAAAATGAGCAGACTAAGCAAACGCTAAGCAGCGGGATTGTCTTGGTGGATGGAGCAAGATTCTGAGAAATCCGCATGTGGTTAGTGCTGTAGTGAGGAATCTTCTGTGCCGACTCGTACACCACAACAAAAATTGCAATCTGGTAGGTGGTTGGAATGATGAGACAAAGGCAAAGCGACTGAATGACAAGTCAATCAGCCATAGCAGTGGTCGTCATATGTTCGTCGTGCCAAGCTAACATGCCGAACCAAGTTGTCGGGCAGCTTGCGGATGCCATAGGGCTAGCCGGGCTCGACAAATCGGTTGTCGTGTCTCAGCAGGCATGTCTTAACGTCTGCGGAAGTCCAATCGCCGTGGCAATTCAAGGTCTAAACCGTGCAACCTACGTATTCGGTGATGTGGACTTACCCTGTGATACGAATGATTTGATCGCAACGCTTCGATCCTATCTGAAAAAAACTGACGGCTGGATCGAGGATGGAAGTACTTGTGGCCGCTTACGGCATTGCCTGAAGGCGAGAGTTATGGCTTTGCCTGTTTCGCAAGCGCTTGCTGGATTTGACTAGAAGTCAAAACGATGTCGTTGGCCATCACACGGCCGCCGACATAAATTGCGCGGTGATCATTGGTGTAGAGTCCGACTCGGATCGTCGTACGAGCGCGAGGGCCGATTGGAAGATTACTCAGATGCACCCAGTGGCCATAGATGCGAGAGTGCTTCTTTCCATTCAGGTAAACATGTGCGTGACCTTCGCCTTCGACATGATCGAGGCTCGCCCTTTCTGGTGCGAAGCGAAAACCATTGGTAGAAATCTGCAGGTTCCAACCTGCAACTAGATCTGGCTCTAGTTTTATTCTTATGCTCGGGGCTTTGGGGCCTTGCTTAACAAAGTATCGCTTACCATGAGCGCGGCTGGCGTGCTTTTGCGCTGCATTTGCTTCCCCCGTTTGCGTCGTGTGGTGAAGCGGGTTTGCATGGTCATGTTCATTGAGCGTGATTCCGTTTCCCGCAGCCACTGTGAATCCAATTCCTGACCCAAATACGAGCCCTAGCAGTAGCATTGGGATAGATCGATCCATAAGCCCTCTATATCTCAGAAAAGCCTGGTTCTGCTGGCTGGCCGCGACGCAGAAACACCTCGGGTGCCAACGCAGGACTGCGACCAGCACTAGCAATTAGCACCCGATTACGCAGCACCTTGCATTGGCTGTCCTTGCTGCAGTCGGCCTTCTGCACGAGCCCAGAAGTGGCCCGCAAAAGCGCCGAGCACAACCCATGCCGCCATACCAACGCCGAATGCTCGAGCAGCAAATAGGGCGCCAAGCTCAGTCGGCACAGGACCGCTGAAGACTTCAGGCATTGGAGCACCAATAACGTGTGGTGCGATCAGCAGGACTATTCCGGAACCCCAGTACATCCAATTTCGACCAAATGCGATCAACCACATTGCCACTATCGCTGCACCGGCCGTCGCAAACCACCAGATTTGCCGGGCGTCGACGTCGGCTGCGGCGACGCCTGGCACCTCTGGTGCCAATGTCAATCCCGGCGCAAAATGAACTGCGATAAATCCTGACAGACCCCACAGAATACCTGTACGAGCGTTGATCTCCGCGCCTCGATCTGCGGCCAGTGACATCAGCGCCGTAAGGATCAAGCCGTAGCCCGTATAGATTAGCATCGTAAACACGACACTGAGACCATCGCGAACAAGATCGATGCCTCCTACTTGCTGTACCGCAGCCACCTTGGATGCCGATCCGAAATGGACCAAGTCGCCGCTTTCGTAAAGTTCAGCATGGAGTAGAATGGGTTGCACAAAATACAGCTGCAACAAAGCCGCAATTAGCCCTGCCGCAGCGCCAGCGAACAACGCGCTGGATAGAATTCGAGAAAACATTGCTTTAGTGGCAGGGGAAGCCGGTTGCGTGACGCACATCATGCGCAGCATCGTGTAGAGCTTGCGCCTGAACGTGGCCTGCCGCGTATATTATTGTCAGCCCCAGGATCATCGCGCACAGAACCGCGGCAATGTTTGAAATGCCAGAGGTTGTCGCCGTTGCTGTTGTCATGTCAGTGCTCCTATCGTCTCACCCGACGAATTGCGTTCGCATCCAAGTCATTTGGCAGGTCTCCTGGCTTGCGGGTCCTAGAACTCCGCCCACCTTCCCCGGCAACCCGAGTGGCAACTTAGGACGTGCTCTCTCCGCTTACAGTCGCGGGGGCGGCTTCGGATTGACCAATCTAAATCGGGTTGGTGACACCGAATTCCCTCAAGGCCGAATTGTTAACTTCGACACCAAACATGACAAGTTTTGGCACACAGGCTGGCTCAATTCAACACTTCAAGCGCGATGGAGGCCAGAACTTTGTACACTATTTATGGCATACACTCGAAACACACTCCGCAACTCATCCTCTAAATTGCTTGTTCATTTATTCGCAGTGTTCCGATTTTCGACACCGGGTAGGTTTTTCTTAATCGACACCGCGGAGAATAGCGTGGCGTAGTTCTTCAGGAGTAACACATGCGGCCGGTGTCGATCATTGCAGCAATCGCGATCTCTATGCTGCTTACTATTTCACAAACTTTTGCTCACGACGGACCCGAATCTCCATTTATGGTGACAAGTGGGCATGCGTCCGCTCCTTATGGATTCGTTCGATTTTGTGCGTCGCATTCGAATGATTGCGCTGCGCTCAACACATCATATGTCCGTGCTGTAGGTTCTCCTGAGAATCTGGCCGAGCTCGATCGCGTCAATAGAAGAGTAAACCAAGCGATTGAGCCAGTTACCGATCGAGACCAATATGGCATCGAAGAATTTTGGACCATTCCAACAAATGGCAGGGGTGACTGCGAGGAGTACGTCCTCCTCAAGCGTCGCATGCTCATCAATCGGGGATGGTCTCCAGCATCGCTCCTCATAACGGTTGTTATAGACGAGAATGGCGACGGCCACGCTGTGCTAACCGCACGAACTTCAACTGGTGACTATATTCTCGACAACAAAAACAACACCGTCTTGCTCTGGCATCAGAAGCCTTACAAGTTTGTTATGCGACAGTCCTATATGGACCCTAAGCGTTGGGTGGCGCTCGGGCCACATGATCTCAGTACTCCAACGATCAGCGCAGGAATTCCAAACTAGTTCAGATCAAAGCACGGGCTTAAGTCGCCCGCGCCGATCTTCTCTTCCTGATTGCTTAAAACCAGTAGAACTTCTCTGCCCTGTTGGACGACGATGAAGAATTGAGGTTCGCCGCATAGCTCTTTCGGATTTGTTCTTGGTCGCTATGCCCTCATGCCGGCCCGCAAAAAAATGTACAGCTCAACCACGCGCGTTTGTATTCGAATACACTCTCTTGCTACGTTCTTGCCAATCGTCCATGGCGCGTTTGTACCATGGATGCGAAACGAAGGGCTGCAGAGGCAGTCCGCGCGAACTTCTAACGGGTTGCGCGTATGCTTGGCCTCTTGAAATTGCATGGACAACTGGCAATTGTTGCATGCAATTCTCGAGAAACTTAGGTGACTCCGAGAATGTGGCAACCAGTCGGCATGCAGCATCCAGCGATTGTACGGTGCGCAGGCAGAGATCAAAAAGGCTGCCAACGCCGAGATGCCAGCAAACATTTGCGGTCAGAAAAGAATAGTTCCAATTTTCTTCAAGCAGCTGACACAAAAGTCGCTCTCGCGTCTGTTGCGCAGGCAAGAAATTATCTGACCTCCGATGAGGCAGACGAAAATCGTGTAGTAAAATGGGATGCTTAAAGGTCTGGTTCCGCAGAAAATATGGCGTTCACTAAATGTCACCACGTTCGCGGTGATCTTCCGCCAGGGCTCCGATTATTCTACACTGGTCGACACGGCCTCCCGCACAGTTGTTGATCATGATTTCCAGTTCGGAGCTGAGTGCAATCAGTTTTGATACACGACGATCGATGTCGTTTAGCCGCGCAACGGCGATATCAGTAGCAGCCCCACACGATTGGTCCGGATGATCACTTAGTTGCAAAAGTTCCCGAATAGCGATTTGAGAAAAACCAAGATCTCTACAATGTTGGATGAAGGACAGTCGCTCTCGATGCATCTCTCCGTATAGTCGTGTATTGCCACATGACCTCGGTGGTTCTGGTAACAATCCAATTTGCTCATAATATCTAATCGTTGGAACCTTGCAGCCGGTCGCCTCGGCGAGACGACCTATTGTTAGCTTTTCCATGCGCAAAATTCCTCTTGCATCTATAGTCACTATAGATCGTAAGATCATCCTGTCGCAGAGGCAAGGGCGAGAGTCGTGGTTGATCGGTTCCGTGGCTCTCGCCGGCCAGAGTATAGATGCACAAGCTTACGAATTTGCGCCAGACAGATTGCTAATCATGAACGATAGTAATGCCATTACTCACAACGTTGCCAAGCGGTATCGCGTTACGGGCATGGATTGTCCGTCCTGTGCCGCCAAAGTCGAAAGAGCCGTGCGATCTGCCGGCATCGATGACGTGCGAGTTTCGATTGCGTCGCAAATTATGACCTTGCGCCCGGATGACCCCAGATCACAACTGCCGCACGTTGAACGTGCAGTTACCGATCTTGGCTATCAGCTGGACGGGATCGAAGACGGTCGCGACGGTGCACAGGCCGGTTCTCAAAGTCATGTTACGTCTCAGTACAAGCGCGCCCTTTGGGTCGTGATCTTGCTTAATGTTGGCTACGGTATCATAGAAATCATCGGCGGCTTCATTGCCGGTTCTCAGGCTCTAAAAGCCGATGCCTTAGATTTCCTCGGTGACGGCTTGATCACTTCCCTCGGACTTCTGGCGATCGGCTGGAGTTTGACCTGGCGAGCGCTTTCGGCCTTAGTCCAAGGAGTATTTCTTGGCGCACTTGGCGTGGGCGTTCTCGCCTCCACCGCCTATCGGGTGATTGTCCTCAATCAACCCAACGCTGAACTTATGGGTGTGTTGGGTGCAGTGGCACTTGTCGTCAATGTATTGGCGGCCTTTGCTTTGCTGCCGCATCGAAATGGCGATGCCAACGTTCGAGCAGTGTGGTTGTTCTCTCGCAATGACGCAATAGGAAACGTTGCCGTCGTCGCCGCTGCAGGCCTAGTCGCCTGGACCGGAACGGCTTGGCCGGATCTCGTCGTCGCAGCAATAATTGCTGGTCTTTTTCTGCAAGCATCTTGGGTCATCGTTCGAGATGCCCAAGCCGACCTGCGCGAGGCAAAATGAGCCAACGTGGTGTCGGAATCCTTTGGGTCTTTGCTGCTCTATTCGTCGATCAAGGCAGCAAGGCAGTGGTACTTGGCACATCAGCCTTGGCCGCCGGCATTGATGTCTTGCCAGTGCTCAACTTCGTCCTTGTTCGCAATGACGGCATCAGCTTTGGACTACTGGGTGGTATCGCACCGTGGTGGGCTCTTGTAGCGCTCGGTAGCCTGTTGGTGATCGGCCTGTCAAACTGGCTCTGGCGGGCGCAAAGCAAAACCCTGGCAACTGGACTGGGACTTCTAATCGGTGGTGCGCTTGGTAACATATTGGATCGAGTGCGTCATGGCGCGGTCACCGATTTCTTGGATTTTCACGTTGCCGGCTATCATTGGCCGGCATTCAACTTTGCCGACGTGGCAGTCGTTTGCGGTGTCGCCATTTTGCTTCTCGACAGCTTCCGCCTCAACCGGACAACGGACCAAGAGATCGCCCACGACGGTCGCGAAAGACAGCGGTGAGGTAGTGGTGGTTCGGGCGCCGTAGCTGCAGCGGCGCAGGAAGTACGGTGGCCCGACGGTTGCAGACCGGCAGGCAGTCGTACAGGCCGTGGACATGGCAGCTCACGAGGTCAAGCAATGAGCGAACAGGAACCGAAACAATCTCGATTTGACAACAGCTGGGCTGCTTGGAAGGACCGGTTGGGAATTGCGGGCGTGCTAATTGCTCTGCTGTTGTTCTTCTTTTTCATGTTTACGGACGCATCGATTAACTTCCAATGCAGCGTCACGGATTTTATCATGATGAAGTGCAATCGCTTCGACAGGACCTTCAAGAAGTGGGAAGAGGAGCCTAAGCAACCGTCAGGCTCATCTTTTGTACCACCACTTCAGTATCGTCACTCTAAAGTGGTGTCGATACAGCTTGTGGCGCGAACGAAAGCCTAGGCGGCTGCAGATTGTAGCAAGCTAATGTCATCTTTCGCAAAGGTGGCCAATTAGCCTGGTTTGTTCACGAACGATAGATCTGATGCGGTAAGGCTTTGCGCGCAACGCGAAGATCCCAACACTGCGGGAACCTCGAAGACACAAGCTGCTGAGACCAAGCGCACTTAAACCAGAAATGCGCGGCGCAAAATTGCATCGCGCATCTCCTGCGGTTCTTGTCCTGTCAATTACAGAACGACCACCAGTGCCCCGGGACGCACGCGACGATAAAGATCGTTCACATGACTATTCAACATTCGAATGCAGCCGTTCGAAACTGATCGACCGATACTCGAGGGCTGGGTCGTACCATGGATGCGATACAACGTATCGCGACCGCCCCGATAAAGATATAGCGCTCTGGACCCGAGAGGATTGCCCGGCCCGCCTGGCATTCCTCGGGCAAATCTGGCGTACTTCCGGGGCTCTCGTCGGATCATGTTTCGGGTAGGCGTCCAGGACGGCCATTTTTGCTTTCGGCCAATGACAGCCTGCCCACGAAAGGCAAGACCTGCCCGGCCCACACCTATACCGTAACGGCGAGCGCGTCCTTCGCCCAGGACGTAATAGAGGTAGTGGCGGCGAGGATCGATCACGATAGTGCCGGTTTGGTAACCACTAAACCGCACGACCTGGGGGCGAAACCGTTTGGCGAGCTGAAAGCGCTTCGCTTGAGCGCTCGAGTTGGTAACCGTAGTGGCGAGGCTGGCAAGACTGCCGAGGATAAACGCTCGTTTGCTAATCATAGCAACTCCTGTGATCGCTCGAGCATCACAATACTTGATCGTGCGCACGAGCATAGCTGTTTTACAAGTTATGAATTGTCGAATATCGCGGCGAAGAGCTCTTCGATCGGATTTGTTTCACTGGGCAAAGGCCGTGCTGCGAAACGTTGCCAAGTTGATGTCACCTTCATCCCTTGGCTTACGCGTTCATAAAGTTCCTCGACGTGTGCATTGTGCATCCGAATACACCCCCGGGACACGTTTTTGCCGATTGTCCACGGTGCGTCCGTACCGTGAATTCGATACAATGTGTTCCCAAGATAAATTGCACGGCTACCAAGAGGATTGAGCGGATCGCCGCCTCGGACAGTTGCGGGAAGCTTCGGGTTCTCGATCCGCATTTCTGTGGTAGGTGTCCAACGCGGGTTGATACGCTTGTAGGAAACACGTTCGACACCATCCCACCGACTTTCTGGTCGCGGCACGGCGATAGGATAACTGATGGCCCGGCCGCGGCCGATGATATGATAGAGACGTCGGTCACCGAAACTGACAATGATCTGATTCGGACCGTAATCGGACGGGAATGCAACGACCTGTCGGTCTGCAACCGTGTTTTGACCGTAGCTACTGCCTGCTTCAGCTCCCCAGTTAAAGAGTTGTGCATGGGCGCCAGTAGACAGTGACATAGCGAAGAGGATGCTTACCGCCAATTGGCGGAAGAGTTTTAGGATACGTGACATGGCGATCTCCGAACCCGCAACAGGTACGGGTTTAGCTCGTGATTGAGGTTGATAATGTCTGCAAATTGACTGGACGTAGAGCTGGTCTCAGCTCAGAAACCTCGATGTCACTCGGAATATCGCGCGGAACGGTGTCGTGCCCAACAGCCAGCTCTCGCGTTCGGTATCTGGAAGTCGATCTTCACCGACGTGATCCAGACACTCGAAGCGCTCTGGACTTACAAACCGCGCACTGAGAGAAGACGAAACCACGCGGCCTTGACCATATAGTCGCGACCGCGGCTTGCAAATAACGTGGTTTTCGTCCGGGATTGACCCATCGTGACAACGAACCGCTGCCTGTGTCGGCGGTTGGCTCGTCCATACCCGGACGACATGGTAGTCCGAAGAAAACTTACTCGAGCTTATGAAGCCACCAAACGCGGCAGAACCGAATACCACCAAAGCTAGGCAGATCCAGAAATACGCAAATTGCTGAGACGTACGCATGACCCAGATCTATCCAAACAACTGCCTAGCGAGAGAGTTGCCGTACCTCCGATTAGGAAGACGGCGCCGACCAGTTTTCGTCGCAAGTAAATGCGCTGTGGAGCTATTCGGACACCGATCTACCTGAGAGATGCAAACTGCACGATTTGAGAAGAACCTCAACTCGGACTGGAGATAGCGGAAAGACGAATACATAGGAAACACTAACTAAATTTTCGGTTGCAAAACTATCGTCGTGTCATGCCTGCCGTCGCGGCACCCGGTTTTTGGGTTAACGGCGCGAGTGAGACCCAACTGTTTGGATCAAGATAAGATTGACGCATAATGTAGGTGTAGGGCGTATCGGACCAACCCACCAGCTCATTGTGCTTGTTGTCGAGCACAACGTCGCCAAGCGACATTCGGGCCGTGAGAACAGCGTGGCCTTGATTGTTTTCATCAAGAACAACTGTGATCAGCAGAGCACTTGGTGGCCAACCCATTGCAATCAACCGCTTACGTTTGACGAGAACATAATCCTCGCAGTCGCCTCTTCCTGTCGTTGCGAGTGTCCAGACCTCTTCCCGGCCATACTGCTCAATATCTTCGACCGGAGCAATTTGGGAATTAACAAGTCGATTGATGAGATCAAGCTCGGCAAGTCGAGCTGGTGTAGCTTTGACCCGCTCACGACGGGTATCATTAGCAAAACACTCACGGGGCCTGTCTGCACAAAACTGCAGGTATCCTGCTGGGGCCGTAGCGCTACCGTGAACTCTGGCAAATGTTCCATGCAACGGCATGGAGGCCATGGCCGAGCTCGGCAGCATGGCAAGTCCAATCCAAAGGCTGAGAAACAGATACGTACGCACTTCTATCTCCTTCACACTAACAACCAAGATATGGCACAAGGAAGTTAATGGAATCTTGGGACGTGACACGAAACGGGACGCCAAACACAGCCAGTCCGCAGCGCGTCACACGGGCAGCTTCGTGATCGCTGACCATCTCTCAGAATCCCTTGATTTTAAGACAGTTCGATATTTAACTGCTCTAGTCACTATAGGTTCAAGAGGACGATGAAAATCGATGCTGTCTATTGGGATGCTGTCGAAACAGACCGGGGTCAAGGTTCCGACTATTCGCTATTATGAACAAATGGGGCTCATTGCTGCGCCGACGCGATCTGACGGCAATCAACGACGTTATCTGTCGACCGCACTGGATCGTCTAAGTTTCATCAAGCATGCGCGCGAGCTTGGTTTGTCCATCGAGGCTATCCGAGAACTGCTTGAGTTGAGTGGCCATCCGGACAAGCCATGCTGTGACGCGGATCGCATCGCAGCTGAACATCTGGTGACGGTTCGGGAAAAAATCTCCAAGCTGCAGCGACTAGAAACCGAACTTGAGCGCATTGCCTCTGGATGCGACGGCGGCAAGATTGGGCATTGCTATGTTCTCCAGGCCCTCTCTGACCATGGCATGTGTGCGCACGAGCATTGATCGTGCAGACTAACCTCTACGTATCGAATTTTCTTGAAAGCCGGCACGATTTCCGAAGTTGGCGGAGATTGCTTTCAGGGTTCTCAACTCTAAACCATCGATACACCCGATTGAGGCTTCCAAACCGTTGGCAATCTGACTGCGGCGTCTTCTGACTGTTTCCTGGGCGGATTTGACCATTGCTCGCAGATCGGAACATGCAGAGCGCGACGACCGTTCACGGTATTGTGCTTCCGAGTTATACAGTTTTGTCTAATGGAAGCTAGGCTCTAAGATACTGTAAAGTAAAATAAAATTCGCAAGGTCTGCTGTTGGGTCGTAACGAGGCACGCTGCATATGATTGCCAGTGAGGCCTTCTGAACACGCTCGACTCTTGAGAATTATGCTAGTTATTCCGTGTTGGTTGGACAGGGGCGCGCGCGGTTTGAGACGACATGGACTCACTAAGGTTTCGACTGAATCAAGGCCCGTTCCGCTTATGCTTGTTCTTGTCATGGCGGTTGTGTTTGGCGTCGGACTTGCCGGCATCGTCGATCCGGCAGGCTCCTCTTCGGTTTATCCAAACTTTGGAATGCATTCTTGCGAAGATCGCTTGCCGTTTCACGACCACGATCGCTTGTGTCATAGTGTTGCCCGGCATCAAACGGCAGCTTCCTCAAAACACAAGCGCAAACCGTCGGAAGAATTGGGTCTACGTCCGGCACTATGGTTGGTCCAAGACTGCTACGATTGCGAAGTTAATCAGCGGCCAGTTGGCCGCAAGATCACTCCAAGGCCGGGTGCAAAGACTGCATTCCGTGACATTTTCAGGGGCAAGAGAGTCCTACTCCTCTAGGTCTATATACTGGCCACTGCCAGCGTTCTGACGCTGGCAACCTCATTGTTCTAATCCAGATTCAAAACAAGAAAACCTGTCCCTTTTGAGCAGAGGATTCTTTATGAAACCGCGATATCAATTGGCTACGGCTGCCGCCGCACTGTCTGTCATTTCATCAACCGCACATGCTGCAACGATCAAAGCAACAGTCGATCTGTCGTCGCAGAGGATGCACGTCTACATCGATGGCAAGAAGAAGTATTCCTGGGTCGTTTCGACAGGAAAAAGAGGTTGGAGGACCAAACCGGGATTCTACACTCCCTTCGGGCAGCGGGAAAAATTCTACTCAACAAAATGGCGCATGAAAATGCCGTATGTGACGTGGATCGGCGAAGACGGTACGGCCATCCATGGCACTTACCTGACAAGCAAGCTCGGACGACCAGCTTCCCACGGTTGCATTCGCTTGAGCATCAGAAATGCAGAGAAGTTTTACAAGTTGGTTGAACAAAATGGTTTTTGGTCAACGCAGGTCGAAGTGAAACCTTAGTGCGTCAAACAACTATTTTGTCGGAACTTCAAATCTGCCGCATTTCCCAATGGCAACGAATGCTGCCAATGGGCTCGCTAATTGTGATTGCGTATTCTGCCTTCTTAGCACTGGAAGGCTTTGCAATCACGAGGATTGACAGGTGGTTGCCTGTTTCCTCCTTTGTGTCTGCGACCTGGTACGCCTTGTTTGTCACCGCCGTACTGACATGGCTACGGCTTTGTCTCATTGGGCTTGGCGTTCGGCTGCTCATGATAAGTGACTGCTCTACTTCCCGAAATGGGCTTGTTCCGTTTGCCATCCTTTGGGGCATGGGGAGTGCCATCGTCGCAGGTGCAATTCTGAGCGCTGATTTGCTGCAGCATCGCCTGCAGTACGGAGCCGAGAGCTATTCAGATGAAACAGTTCGCGTCTATCTGTTGCTGTTCGTCTACATGAAGATCTTGCTCGTTTATCTTGGCGTACGATGGTTATTGGTTGCTGCAATGCCCTTGCCGCCTTCAGGCGGGGCGAAAGGGTGGACTTCAATCCCTTTTGCAGAAAGTATAAAGCTATACATTTTCTTGCTTCTTTTGAAACTAACTGTCGAGAATGTACTTGTCGCCGCGCTGAGTTATTTGCCGTTCGTGGCGCCGTTCTGGTTCATTCCTGATGAATTGTCACGTCTGCGGTATTTCGTGGGACAAGGCACCCGAATTGCGGCTGAAAGCATCGGTGCGGTTTTCTACATCATTTTTTTCGCAGTGTTTGTTCGCGGCCGGATGGTTAGTGGTGCAACCGTTGGTGCGAAGGGGTTGATGACTTGTGATGCAGCCCAATAGATCATTACTGCCACTCATAGATGAGCAGTTGCACAAGTCCAACTGCCAAAGTCCATCAGGTCTAGAACATGCCTCGGGTTGGATCAACAGGTGACACGTTTGGTGCCCGTCAATCATGTCCGGCAAATTGGGCACAGGCGCATTGCGTCAGGATGCGGCGGGGGCAATATTACACAACACGGTGTTTCATGTGTTTTATGTGATTAGGACTAGCTCTTGCGTCAGCGAGCATAAGGATCACTTCCGAACAGGAGATTCGCGATGAAGAGAATTATCTGGGCGATCGGTTTTTTCGTTGTTCTTCTGGGTTCTGCTCAAGCAGAATCCAGGAACATAGACGTTAAGAAAACAGCCACATGCGGGTGCTGCCAGGCCTGGGTCGACAGACTGAAGGCGGCCGGTTTCAAGGTAACGACCGAGAATATGTTCATGGGCAGTTTGATGAAGTTCAAGCTCGACCATGGGATTTCCGCCAAACATGCCTCATGTCATACCGGCCGTATTGGCGGTTACACAATCGAGGGTCATGTACCAGTACGCGAGATCAATAGATTGTTGAAGGAACGCCCCGATGCGGTTGGCCTTAGCGTGCCGGGCATGCCCATTGGTTCGCCGGGCATGGAGGTCGGTACCGAGCGAGAGGCGTACAGCGTGCTGCTGATCAAGAGGGATGGTTCGTCCGAGATTTTCGCGACCTATTCGGCGAAGCAGTGACCGCGTGGATTGCGCATGGAATTGGTTCCGCTCTTCGAAGTGATCGACGCCGAACTCGTCGAACAATCTTTTTGGACTGTCGATGGCTGGCCAGTCTTGGAATGACTGGATGCGCAGCGTCTCTTTGGGCTTACAATTTCGAGCCGATTCTTCAAAAATTACGTAAGCGGGGCACTCGGACTAAAAGCGGGCTCGTCATGAAAGATTATGGCTGGCGCGAGACGAACGAGGGGCGCCACGCTTCGTTGCGGATCACACCTATGTGAGATAACTCCATCTGGCATTGATTGGCGTTTCCCCCTGCAGCCGCTTATTGTTTGCGCGCGCCGCTGCTTAACCAACCTCGCTACTTGTAAAGAGACACTCTGATGAGCCTTTACCGATTTCCTGTTCCGCCGTCGTCCGAATGGACTTCGGAAACAACATTTCTTGATCGTAGGAAATTCCTGGTAGGGGCTGCAGGCCTCTCAATTGCGGGCTTGTCCAGTACGGCGCATGCGAAAGGCCAGTCCCCGTTGCGCAATCTCAGAATGGTCAAGAGTTCGTTGTCAACCACAGCGCAGGCCACCAGTTTCAATGATATTACGAGTTACAACAACTTCTATGAGTTTGGCCTAGACAAGACTGATCCCGCTCGCTTCGCCGAGGCGTTGACTACGGTACCCTGGTCAATCAAGGTGGACGGATTGCTCAATAATCCAGGTCAGATCGACCTCGAAGACTTGCTTGTGAAATACACATTGGAAGAGAGAATATACCGTTTTCGATGTGTCGAAGCCTGGTCCATGGTCGTTCCCTGGGTCGGCATTCCACTGGCCTCAGTCCTCAAGAAGTTTGACATCCAGGGAAGCGCAAAGTACGTCGCATTTGAAACCCTCGTGCGCCCATCTGAGATGAGGGGCCAAAGGTCCTCCAGCAGTGGCATCAATTGGCCCTTTGTTGAGGGGCTGCGCATGGATGAGGCCATGCATCCTTTGACCATTCTGGCGGTTGGGCTCTACGGTAAAACGATGCCGAACCAGAATGGGGCGCCGGTCCGCCTCATTGTGCCGTGGAAATACGGCTTCAAGAGCATCAAGTCGATTGTCAGCATTCGCCTGACCGAGAAGCAACCGCCATCAACCTGGAACATCCTCATACCGCGCGAATACGGTTTCTATTCTAACGTCAATCCCAATCGAGATCACCCGCGCTGGAGTCAAGCTACGGAGCGCGTTATTGGCGGTGGTTTGTTCTCGAAACGTATCGAGACGCTCATGTTCAATGGTTACGGCGACCAGGTTGCAGACCTCTATAAAGGCATGGATTTGCAGAAGTTCTACTAGTGCGACTTGGCCAATAAGATGCATGTGTCTGAGCGCAATCCAAGTTCAGCTGGATCTGCAAAGCGCCAGCATGAAGGAGCTGCGTCGTGAAGTAGATTGCAACCTGGCTCTTTGTTGAGAAAGCGCGGCAACTCATCCATTTAGGACTAATACTTAAGTATCCGCAAAACAGGAAAATCGATGGTGTAGATGTCGATGATAAGCCAAGCAAAACTGACGGCCTACGCTCACCGTTGGTTGGTATATTCGTTCGGATTGTTTCCGGCAGTGCAGTTGTTCTATGCCGGCCTGACCAACCAGTTGGGACCTGATCCGGTTCGGACTCTGGAGAACACGCTCGGAGAATGGGCGCTATGGTTTCTTATCGCGGGCCTCGCCATCACGCCGTTGCAACGTTTTGCCAAGATTCGACTGATCAAGTTTCGTCGAGCACTGGGTTTGATTGCGTTTGCGTATGTGGCACTGCATTTCACGGTTTATATTTTTCTCGACCGCCAGTTGTACTGGTCGGCCATTTGGGTCGATGTCCTTAAGCGACCGTACATTACAATTGGCCTGGCAAGCTTCTTACTTTTACTCCCCCTAGCCCTCACGTCGAACGATTGGTCCCTGCGTGAGCTTGGTACTGCAGCCTGGAAACGCCTGCACCTTCTCGCCTATATTGCCGCCCCGCTTGGAGCCTTGCATTACATTCTATTGGCGAAGGTATGGCACTTGGAACCGTTCATCTATCTTACCATTATACTGCTTCTCGTCGCCATGCGCTTGGTCTGGCATCCATCCGTGCAGCAACGGGATCGTTCTAAATATGCGAACCGACAAAGCACGATCTAGTTGCAGCTTCGAAAAATGTGCTTTTGTGCAAGCGGAAAATCGTTAGTGGCCTTTCGACCGAGAGCAGGGCAATCGGTGATAATCCCGCCGACACCTAGAACAAGTCGAGCTGCTGAATGTGCAACAGGCCTCCCAAACTTAATCTCTGTTAATCGCGTTATTGGTTGTTCAACTTGTAACAGAACGCAATTCATCATGTCCCTTGATTGGAAAACTTCGGTCCTGATGTGATCTATGCAGGTGGACGCGGCCGTGAGCACACCTGGGACCGGAGCCGCGAATTGAGAGTTCGATGTATTCCCGTTGGCGCATCGTGCGCATGTCTTTGGCGGGTTAGCTTGTGCCAGATGGCCTCTGTCCTGTCAGGCTTGCGACCTGCCAAATGAGAACCAGGCCAACCACGGCAAGGGCTGCGCCAATGGTCAATTTCACGCCTCGCTCCTGCGTGGCCTGGAAGGTTGCACGCCACGACACCAACAAAAGCTGTCAAAATCAAGCTGGCCCACCTCCGTTTTGTAACAAGGCGCTGCGGATCGCGTCTGCTGTCGATATCGCATCGGCCATAGCGATGAATTGCGACGTGGCAAAGAAAGACAGCCGGACATCTGTTCCCTAGCCTGAGCTTGAAGTTAAAGCTTAATCGCGACAGCTTAGGCTTTTTGATTGTTCACCAAATTCACGCTTGACCTTCCACCTGGTGAAACAACGATAAGAATTATGGTTGGCGGAGGAAGGATCATGAAAATCGGCGAGTTGGCCGCACAGACAGCGACGAAGGAACGAACGATCCGGTACTACGAGAATCTCGGCCTAGTGACAGCGCGGCGTCAGGTTAACGGATATCGAGAATTTTGTGATTGTGATGTTCACAAGGTCCGGTTCATCAGGCAAGCACGCGGATTAGGGTTTTCAATTGCGCAATGCCAAGAGGTGCTGAAGCTGAGCGAACAACCCAATATCGGTGAGGCAGAGTTTTTGGAACGCGTGCTGATGAGCATATTATGTGTAGAGGATAAAGAGTTCGAACTCCACGCCTTTCGTCGAGATCTAGAGTGGCTAGTCAAGCGAGCTTGCGAGATAGACTGAGCGGATGACCCGAGCTTGGCGGATTAATTCAGTTGCCGTTAAGTACATTACTTGCATTGGTGTGACTGCATGAACATACTCATGCCGACAAATTTGGTGTAGTTTTGGAGAATGACTAACTGGGCAAAATCCCTTGTTGTACTGCTTCTGGTCGTATTTGCGGCCGGTACGGCGGTGCAATCTGCCCAGGCCACAACGATGGACATCATGATGTCTACGATGGCCGATGGCAGCGTTGGCGGATGCGACAATTGTCCGAATGGTTCCGGCGACGCCGGTGCAAACTGCGCAGCAGGCTGCGTCGCGCCAGCCTCCGGGTTATCTGCTCTCACGATTGCTTTCTACGTGCCAGCTCTTGTTGCACAGCGCGGTCCAATCAAACTTGAGCGATTGTCTGGCCTTCGACCGCCACCCGATCCTTACCCACCCAAACAGTAAATCCTGTTCGCCTGACGGCAGAGCGTGTTCGCGCTTTGTCGTTGCTCGTGATCATGAGCGCGAGACGCTCTTGGCCGCTCGAAGCGCGCCGAGTGTCGCTTAATACTCGCGAAATCGTGGCTATCGCACGAACAAGTATGTTTGGGATGGAAAATAATGACATTCGACAACCGATTGGCGCTTTCGCGTCGCCGTGTGCTTCTCGCCGGCGCGGCTGCCGGCACAGCATTAGCGCTACCATCAGTCTGGAACGCGGCTGACGGTAAAGAGCCAAAGACATTCACGCTGCGAACCGGTAGCGGGAAGGCCCGTTTGGCACCGGAGCCGAGAGCTTCGACCAACGTATGGGCCTACAACGGACAAGTGCCAGGTCCAGAACTTCGTCTCCGCCAAGGAGAACGTGTCAAGATCCTTGTCGAGAACCAATTGAAAGAAGAGACTACCGTTCATTGGCATGGCTTACGTGTGCCCCATAGCATGGACGGGGTTCCCCATTTGACACAAAAGCCGATCGCGGCGGGCGGCACATTTACGTATGAGTTCGATGTTCCGGATGCCGGAACCTATTGGTATCACCCGCACCAGAGGAGCTTCGAGCAAGTCGGTCGTGGACTATACGGACCTCTAATAATTGAAGAACGCGAGCCCATTGCTGTCGACCGGGACATCACGTGGGTCTTGGACGATTGGCGACTTGGACGCGATGCTCAGATCAGCGACGACTTTGGCAATCGTCACGACATGAGCCACAATGGTCGCGTCGGCAATACTGTCACCATCAATGGCCGGATCTCGGAGGAGTTCAAGGTAAAGCGTGGTGAGCGCATTCGATTGCGCCTCATCAACGCTGCGAATGCACGCATCTTTGGTCTCGACTTGGGGGCGTTTAATCCGCAGGTGATCGCACTTGACGGCCAACCTGTTGAACCTCACTCGCCGCCCGGCGGACGCATCATACTCGGCCCGGCCATGCGAGCTGATGTTGTTCTCGATATGATGGGCAAACCGGGGCAACGCATATCGGTTGTCGACAATTTCTACAGTCGCCTTGCGTACCGCCTTCTCGACGTCGTCTACGAACCGGCTGTCCTCAGAGAACAACCGCTCGATACTTCTATTGACCTCGCGGCAAATACGATGCCGGAGCCCGATATGGGATCCGCTCAACGTCATGAAGTGCGTTTCAATGGCGGCATGATGGGCGGAATGATGATGGGGCGCGGCAGCAACAGCGGCAGCATGGCGAACATGTTGCAGATGATGCGTAGCGGCAAGATGTGGCTCATCAATGGAGTTGCTGCAACGGGACATGTGATGGACCCTTTGGTCACTCTTGAGAAGGACCGCACCTATGTCCTTGACATGCAGAACGACACCGCTTGGCATCATCCTATTCATTTTCACGGACATTCATTTCGGGTGGTGAGCCGTAACGGCAAAGCGACCGAACACCGAGAATGGCAAGACACGGTTTTGATGAGCCCACGTGAGCGTGTCGAGATCGCGTTCGTTGCCGACAATCCTGGCGATTGGATGTTCCACTGTCACATTCTTGAACACCAAGCAGCTGGGATGATGGGCGTCGTACGTGTCAAGGGCGGGGGCACTCGGACATGAGTAGGGCGTCCAAAGTCATTCTGGTGATTCCACTTTCGATCGTGTTGGCAGCACCCGCGGCAGCCCAGTCAAACGGAGATGCCAAGAGAGGTGGCCAGATCTATCGAGAGTGTGCCGCCTGCCACGCGCTACAGTCAGGTGTCCATACGAGCGGACCAAGTCTGGCCGAGCTCTGGGGAAAGACCGCCGGCTCGGTCAAGGGCTTTGGGCGCTATTCCAAGGCGTTGCGGTCATCCAAGATAATCTGGAACGCAGACAGTCTGAACGCCTGGATCACAAATCCCGGCGCAACCGTCGCTGGCACGTTTATGACCTATCGCGGCATGCGCAAGGAGCAGGACCGCGCTGATCTCATTGCATTTCTGAAAGTTGCAATGGCGCCGGGGGGAGCCGCGTCAGCAGTCGAGCGCGGTCTGGTCCCACGGCACTTCACTGAGGGACAAATTCCCGAACCGCTCAAGTCGCGCCCGGCAAGTTCTCAAGTGAGATCGGTTCGTCACTGCGGCGATGGTTTTTTTGTCACCACGCGCGACGGCCGCGAAACCGCATATTGGGAGATGAATGTACGGCTGAAGGTGGACACCAGAGCAACCGGTCCGGCAGCTGATATTCCGGTCATCGTTGGCGCCGGCATGGTTGGAGATCGCGTTTCGATCGTCTTTTCCAACATCGAAGAGATCTCGCGTTTTGTTGCCAGAAAGTGCTGACAGCCAAAGGTCGCCAGGCTCACCACAACACCGAAAGGACCCGACAAATGAACAAGTCAATTCTCACCCTCTTATTCGTCGCTTTTACTACGACTTGGGCAATGGCTCAAAATGCAGCGCCAGGGACGGCAACACTGTACAAAAACCCCAATTGCGGCTGCTGTGAAGGTTATGCCACCTACTTGCGCAAGAACGGTTTCAAAGTCGTGGTTAAGCCGACGCATGAACTGAGCCGCATCAGCCGGGAGGCGGGTGTGCCTGAAGACTTTCAGGGCTGCCACACGATGTTCATAGATGGCTACGTCGTCGGTGGCCACGTGCCGGTTGCAAAAGTCCGAAAACTGTTGAAGGAGCGACCCAACATCAAGGGCATCTCACTTCCTGGTATGCCGCAAGGCTCACCTGGAATGTCCGGTGTTAAGTCGGAGCCGTGGAAAATCTATGCCGTCGGCAAAGGCCGTCCGACGCTTTACGCAACGGAATAGCGGCGATGACCGGGCATACCTTATCCAACACGCCGTGCGCGATGGCTGATTGGCTTTCTATGGCGATCATGAGCGGCTTGGCGTTTGGCATCGGGTTACTGCTTCTGCTCGCGATTGCAGCCTTGGCCAAGTACGTCTTTGATCACTCCAGATGGAGGGTCAACTAATGTCGCGTACAACCCGCGGCCTTCTTGCAGTTGTTCTTGTTCCGCTTTCATCAAGCGCACTTGCTGATGAGGCAGCACGAGAAAAAATTGCACAAGGTAAGCTGATCTACGACAAGCACTGCGCTGCCTGTCACGGGAAGAATCTCGAAGGCGAACCGAACTGGCGACAGCGCAAAGCCAGTGGGCGTCTGCCGGCGCCTCCGCACGATGCCAGTGGCCACACCTGGCACCACTCTATGGAACAGCTCTTTCGGATCACAAAACTCGGTACCGAAAAGATCGTCGGTGGCGATTATAAGAGCGACATGCCTGGCTTCGCGAACATTCTCGGCGATGCCGAGATCCAGGCTGTGCTTGCCTTCATCAAGAGCACTTGGCCGATCCACATTCGTCAGCGCCACGATGCAATGAAAGGGAGAACGAAATAATGATCGCGATGATGGGTGGCCGGATGATGGATCATATGACCGGTCCGATGATGTGGGGCATGGGCCTGTTTGGCTTGTTGTCTTTGGTCCTCGTTGTCTTGGCGATTGCAGCGCTCGCCAAGTACGTGTTCTTCAATTGATTCGGACCACACCGATGAACACCCCCATCACATCTGAAGCCAGACCAGAACAGCCACGTTCTTCGAGGCGTTTCGTATTGCTAGTGCCTGGTATTGTATTTGCCATTCTTGCGCTCCTCCTGGGTTGGGGGCTGACGATCGCCTCGCGCGATGTTCCTTCAAACCTCATTGGTAGACCAGCACCGCAGTTTCACCTGCCGCCCATTGAAGGCCGTAAGCTTGGCCTGGCGACCCGCGACCTCGTAGGCAAGGTCTCACTTGTCAATGTATTTGCGTCTTGGTGCACGGCCTGCCGCCTCGAACACCCAATCTTTATGCGCCTTGCGAAAGAGGGCCGTCTGCCGATCTACGGCTTGAACTACAAAGACCAAGCAGATCATGCGCTCGCCTGGCTCGCCGAGTTAGGTGATCCCTATTCGCGAATTGGCGCGGATCTCAATGGCCGTGTGGCAATCGACTGGGGCGTCTATGGCGTACCGGAGACGTTTGTCGTCGGCCGCGACGGGGTCATTGCCTACAAACATATCGGCCCGATCAGCGAAGACGTCCTGCAGAATAAAATCTTTCCGTTGGTCGCAGAGCTGCAAGCACGAAAAGGTCTCGCGAAATGAAGCTTACCAAACTCGTCTCCACGATCGCGCTGTTTGCTGTAGTTTTTGCATTAAAAGCCACAGCGTCACAAAGCGCGAAAGCTCCTCACGGGTTCATCGTTCATCCATCACCCAAGGCGATCGTCAACATTCAGTTTCAAGATGGCAGTGGTGGTAAGGCCCAACTTGCCGACTATCGAGGCAAGGCTGTCCTTTTAAATATCTGGGCCACGTGGTGCGGACCGTGCCGCAAAGAGATGCCGACTCTGGACCGGCTCCAAAAATCAATTGGCGGCGAAGGCTTCGAAGTTGTCGCATTGTCGGTTGACCGCGCCGGCACTCGCGTCGTGCGCAAGTTCTACGCGGAAATAGGCATCAAGCACCTTCGCATCGTGATTGATCCGACGATGCGGATAATGCGCGAACTCCGCGTTATTGGTCTGCCCATGACGTATTTGATCTCTCCGTCAGGAGAAGAGATCGGACGCCTCATTGGGCCAGCCGAGTGGGATACGGCTGAGATGGTCGCGTTTCTTAAGTCCCATGTTGATCAATCCAAACAATGAAAGGTGAATTGTGATGGTCGATAATACTGATAAGAGCACACAGTCTCTGCCGATTCTGCCCCCGCTCTTGGCGCTCATGATGACCCGGCGCGGCCTGATGGTGCTTGCCATCGTCGCAATCGTAACAGGCTTGGTACTAAACTGGTCGTGGTTGCTAGCAATCGGCGTTGCTCCAGTACTTTTAAGCCTTCTGCCATGCTTGGTGATGTGCGCGGTCGGCGTATGCTTCGCCTGTAGCAAGGGTGGCGCGAGCGATAAGACCGACAAATCAAACTAGCAGCTCACTAAGGCTGCAGCCGTGACTGAAATGATTTAGACACGGCCAACCTTGGCCGCAACATGAGTAAATCACATAACGAAGATTGCGTGATGAGCAACGACACAGAAAAATTGGCCACGGGCGATAACCCGTCCACAAGTAATAGAAGCGATACGGCTCAGACGGGAACTCAATATTCTCAGAAACTGACGACCATTCGCCATGCGAGCTGGATCGCTATCGCAATTTTGTGCGTGGCCGTTTCAGGCGTGGTTGGTTGGCAGCTGGTCAACCAATATTTACTTGGCCCGGTCCGTCAAACTGGAAAAGCGCTCGTCAAGAGCGAGTTCAGTTTGATCGACCACAACGGTCAGCGCGTGACCCAGAATGACTTTGCGGGACGATGGCAGTTCGTCTTCTTTGGATTTACCTATTGTCCGGACGTATGTCCAACAACCTTAGCAGCGATGGGGCAAGTCATTGACGAGCTTGGCGACGCCGCCGCAAAAGTCGCCGTTTTATTCATCACCGTCGACCCAAAGCGCGATACTCCAGACGTCCTCAAGGAATACTTCACAGCAATTCATCCGAACTTGCTTGGCCTCACAGGCACACCAGGCGAAGTCGAAAAGGCCGCGCGGTCCTTTCGGATCTACTACTCGAAAGTCGAAAAGGAGGATGCACCTGATGGCTATTTTATGAACCATTCGGGCTTCATTTGCTTGATGACACCTGCTGGGAAATACGAGGCCGTGTTCACGGAAAAACGCAATACGCCGGCACAGATTGCTGCTGCGATTAGACAGCGGTTGTGAGAGAAGTTGGAGGACGAATGCGGAATAGACGATTGGCTTGCCTTTCGATTTTAATGATTCTGGTCAATCAAGCGCCGGGCATTGCTCAAAGTGAGCCGCAGATAGTGGTATCCCAACCCTGGGCGCGCGCATCAATTTTGCCCTCGCGACCGGGCGTGGCGTACATCACTCTCCGAAACAATGCGAAAGCGAAAGATCGATTGCTTGGCGTGACCTCACCCTGGGCAGAAAAGGTGATGGTTCATAGTACGACATCCAAGGACGGCATCATGCGGATGCAGGTCGTCAAGAATTTAGCAATTGATCCTGGCCAAGTGATCAAGATGAAACCAGCAGGTATGCATCTCATGCTGACAGGTCTTCGCCAACGCCTGCGCAAAGGCGAACACTTGACGCTCGTATTGCAGTTCCAGAATGCTGAGCAGGTTCGCGTCCAAGTACCAATTCTTTCAATTGCATCGCTGGGCCCAAAAGATGAGTAGCGAAATTAGATTGGCGGATCAGCGCCTGCAACACCGACAAGAAGTATTGAGTTTCACGCCGCACGACTTCGACTGGCTCTCCGCATTGCGCCGTTACATGATCGTTGTCGCAATCGCAAACCTTCTCTGGGAGTTTGCACACATCCCGCTTTACACGATAGCGACCACAGGGACCATAAATGAAATTATCTTCGCCGCCGTTCATTGTACGGGCGGCGATGTACTTATTGCGTTGAGCTCCATCTTTTTGGCCCTATTCATTGCTGGCAATCAATCGTGGCCCGCGAGCCGATTCCAAATCGTTGCAACGCTCACAATCCTATTTGGCGTCGGATACACGATCTTTAGCGAATGGCTCAATGTCGTCGTTCGCAAGTCGTGGGCCTATTCTGATTTGATGCCGGTTATACCGTTCATTGAGACAGGGCTTTCACCTATCTTGCAGTGGATCATCATTCCACTGGCCGGATTCTGGTGGGCGCGACGAACCCCTAAACCCAAAACACTAGTGGAATAAACACCATGCACAAATCATTGCGAACGTGGACTTGGCGCCCCTTTTATATATTCGCGATCACGCTTGGATTAGCGCTCTCACTATTTGCATTGCCGCCGGTAATTGAACTGCGGTCCGATCGCGTTAGCGCACAGGTCAACCAGAGCAAACAGCCCCCGGGTGAATTCGAACGGAAAGTTCGAGACTACCTGCTGAAAAACCCCGAAGTCATCGTTGAAGCAATGCAGCGGTATGAAGCAAAACAACGTGCCGACCAAGTAAAGGCTGCGCGTAAGATGATTGTTGCGCGCGCTGACGAACTCCTTCGTGATCCGGCCACGCCAGTCTCAGGTAATCCCGACGGTGATGTCAGTCTCGTCGAATTCTTTGACTACAACTGCCCCTACTGTCGTCGTGTTTCACCCGACATGATGAAGCTTGAAGCATCCGATCCCAAGCTTCGGATCGTCTACAAAGAGTTCCCGATCCTGGGTCCAAATTCGACATTCGCTGCGAAAGCCGCGCTCGCTGCCCATCGTCAGGGTAAGTATGTCAAACTTCACCACGCGCTGATGAAGGGACGCGGCACTGTCACCAAAGAAGCCGTTCTACGAACCGCCGGAAAACTCGGGATTGACATCAAGCGACTCGAAAAAGATATGGCAGACCCGAAAATTGAAGCCGCTCTGAAGCGCAATATTGCGCTTGCGACCGAGCTTGGCATCAACGGTACGCCCGCCTTCGTAGTTGGCAAGGAAATTGTGCCGGGAGCGATTGGATTTGCGGCACTGAAACAGCTTGTGGCCAAGGCACGTGGCAAGGAGTAGCGATGACCGATGCAGCTTCGATCGGCATGCCGCTCGCATTTGTGGCAGGTATCGTATCGTTTCTATCACCGTGTGTCCTGCCGCTCGTGCCAGGCTATGTGTCCTACGTCGCGGGGGGTATCACGAATACCTCAGATGGCGATGTTCCGTCATGGCAGCGTCTGCGCATCGTTGGTCTCAGTCTCGGCTTTGTATTGGGCTTCTCAACGGTCTTCATCGCTTTGGGAGCTAGTGCGTCCGCGATCGGGACATTGCTATTAACACATCGCTATGAGCTGAACATCGTTGGTGGGATCATCGTCACTGTCTTTGGCTTATTCATGGTCGGCGCCGTCTCGATCAATCAACTACAATCGGACTTTCGATTTCATACTTCACTTCCGGGCGGCAAGCTGTTGTCTTCCTACGTTCTGGGGCTTGCCTTCGGGTTCGGATGGACTCCGTGTATCGGTCCCATCCTGGGTGCCATCTTAACAGCTTCTGCAGCCTCCGCCGATATCAGTAACGGTGTGATACTGCTGGCCATCTATTCAGCTGGCCTCGGCGTGCCTTTCGTCGTGGCCGCAATCTTCACCGACAAACTAGTGAGCGGCGTAAGGTCGACCCGTCGTGTCGGTCGATGGCTCTACAAGGTTGCCGGTGTGATCATGATTGTAATGGGCGTCGCGATGATCACGGATATGCTGTCAGCATTCTCATATTGGCTGCTCGATGTGTTTCCGGTTTTAGGTCAGTTGGGATAGTGGGGCGGCAATGAGCACATCGTTCCTGGTTGCAGCCGGTCTTGGCCTCCTCGGGTTCATCGAGCCCTGCACTGTCGGCAGTCATCTTCTTTTCTTGGGCCGCATTCAAGGCGAACCGATCCGGCGCAAGATCGCCATTACGTTTGCGTTCATCACGGCGCGCGTTCTAACGACCGGTGCCATAGGGGCACTTGCTGCAGTTCTCGGACAATTGCTGATTGGATTTCAAACAACGGTCTGGCTGCTGTTCGGCATCCTATATCTGGTGTTGGGTTTGATCTTCATTTCCGGGAAATCATCTCGGATCAAGACGCGATTCGAAATCGCGCCCGCGTCCTGGCAATTGGCAAGCAATCCAATTGCCTTGGGTATCGCGTTTGGGCTCAACATTCCAGCCTGCGCCGCGCCGATTATTTTTGGCTTGCTCAGTCTGGCAGCCAGCAGCGACACAATCATAGTGGGGTTCGCATTAATGGCCGTATTCGGTTTCGCGCTGAGCGCACCCTTGATCGTGATGGCATTGTTGCCTGGCCTATCAAACTGGCTCGAAACCTTTGGAAAGAAGCTGGTGCGAAGAAATCGGCTGCTCGGCCTGATCTTCGTCGGCCTGGGCATTTGGTCAATTTGGTTTGGTCTCTTTGTCGATCCACAGAATTGGAAAGGTCAATAACTTTGCCAGCCATCCAGCAATCGCACCAGCATGACATCAAACCACAAACGCGGCGCAAATTTACGCAAATTGCTGCGGCCGGAATCACGTTTCAAGGGGGCTCTGCTGCTGTCGATTCCGCGACCATCATGTCGGCCCTCGTTCATCAACTGACGGGAAGTCCCATCGCCGTGGGTGCTGTAACAGCTGTTCTTCGCTTCGGTTGGTTATTTCCGCAGCTCTTCGTTGGCTTCTTGGCGCAACGCGGCGGTTCCAGTATGAAATATTATGTGGTGGGCGCATTTGGGCGTGCTTGCTGCATCGCATTGTTGTCAGCAGTACTCTATTTCGGATCAGATTGGCCGCGGGTTGTGCTGTCAATCGCTGTCATGTCTCTTTGGACGGCGTATGCGTTCATTAGCGGAATTGTAGCTGTCCCGTACAACGATATCGTCGCGAGATCAGTGCCTTCCGAGCAGCGTAGTCGACTGCTGGCAACCCGTTTTTTTGGTGGAGGCGTCCTGGCCTTACTGATCGCCGTAATCGCCGACTCGTTGGTGGGGGCACTTGCCTTCCCAATCTCTTACGCCGCCATATTGGGGATGGCATCGATCCTGATGTTCATCTCCTCGGGCGTATTTACCGCGATGTGCGAGCCAGCCTCCCGTAGGACCGGTGACACCAAGCCAACATTCTTTCAATATCTCAACGAAGGATGGTCCGTCTTTAACTCCGATAAACGGTTCAGACTATTTGTCTTTGCGCAATGGTGCGGTGGTGCGGTCCTGATGGCCATGCCGTTTTACGTTGTGCAGGCCAATGTTGCCGGGTTCGATCTCGAACGTGTAGCGTTGCTCCTTGCCGCCCAAACTGCTGGTGCACTTGCCTCAAATTTCCTGTGGGGATGGTGGGGCGATCGGCTTGGAAAGGTAAGCCTACTTCGAGCAATTGCTTTTGGCAGGATCGCTCCCCCGGCGGCAATCCTTCTGCTTGGTTCGTTGGTGACGTTGCCGAGTGAACTGATGCTCTATACGTTCATTACCGTGTTCTTTGTCCTCGGCGCTTTGGCAAATGGCCTGACTATTGCGGTGATCGGCTTCTTGATGGAGATCTCTCCCGACGATCGGCGGCCGGCTTACAGCGGTTACTTCAATGCGATTACTGCGCCGGCGTTCATTCTTCCTCTGTTGGCCGGTGTTCTTGCTTCCATGTTCGGATTGATGACGGTGTTCGCGATCTCGATCATTGCAGCGGTCGTTCAATCGACAATCCTGCTGCAAATCGTCGTGTCTGATGGACCGGCCAACAGTCATCGCTGAACTTTGCAAGAGTGAACTATAGTTTCGGGATGCAAGCCCGTTTTGTCGTTCAAAGAGCAACACTATGACCCAAACGTTATTCGCTTTTGATCCGTCAATAGGCCTAATCAAACGCCTGATTAAGTTGCGCAGAAGTCGGTCTGAACCATGACTAATCCCATTCGCCCCCTGCAACGTGCGCTGCTCTGCGCAATTCTTTGCACTATCTGGTCAGCCGCAGCTGCCGCCGGCAATCCCAAGAACGTCATCGAACTCTACACCAGTCAGGGTTGCTCCCTATGTCCTCGCGCTCAGAGTGTGCTGAAGACGTTCGTTGACCGCCCTGACGTCATCGCGCTTTCTTTGAACGTAGATTATTGGGACTACTTGGGTTGGAAGGATACATTGGGGAAAGCCGCGCATTCGAGCCGCCAGCGTGCGTATTCTCGCGCTCGCGGCGATGGCAAGATCTACACACCGCAAATCGTCGCTAACGGCCTCGCCGTTGCAGTCGGCTCTGATCGTTCACAGATCGAACGCGCGATCACGAAATCAGCTCGACAACTCTCAGGCGATCGCGTCACACTGGAACTGCTATCAGACAAATCCAGCTTCACCATTAGAGTAGGTCCAGGAGTAAGGCCGGACAAGCCCGCTACGATCTATGTTGCAACCGTCAGCCAATCGGTCACGGTCAACATCAAAGGCGGCGAAAATCAGGGTCGCCAAATCACCTTTCACAACGTTGTGCGGAACATCATCCCGGTTGGCATGTGGTCCGGCGAGGTCGCCACTATTCGACTACTCAAGCAGGATCTCCTCCACGGTGGTGGAGAACGATGCGTTATACTGATCCAATCGGCCAACGGCGGTTCAGTCTTGGCCGCTGATTGGATGCCACAATAGCACTGGTGGATAGCAGCCGCGAACCGCAACGACCCAAGTGGCATACCCAGATGGTCGACCGCAGAATCTTCCAACCTAAGGGTAGTGTAATTCCCCAATTGTTAGGTGCATAAAAATTTAGCGAAATGCCACTAACGTTTATAGCCAAGCAAACGGTCGGTTGTTGATCTAAGCGCCCGTGTTCCCGTCTCCACTCATACCGTGTCGCCCAACCCTCACTTCAAAGAACTTGCTCAAACGAGCGCGTCGGCATTAACCTCAACAGCGGAAATAGACCCCTCGCATGCGCAGAAATCAAGATCTTGGTGGCGGGCTGGTCTTCTGTGGGCGCATCTCTGACTTTGCACGGCTGGTCCATCCTCCGACGCGTACCTTTCCGGGATCACCGTTCAGACCTGCTATGATTTCCCATCTCTACCCGCGGGTTCCCTTTTTGCTTCCAGCTTCAGCAACTCCTCCAGTTCTGCTAGCGAGTCCATAATATGCGAGCGTCCAACAGCACCAGATTTCGTCAACCCAGCTACGACGGCTCCATTTGCATGCCCCGTTTTCAGCGAAGAGCCATACTCTTCCATGCGTAGATATCTCCATCGTTCTACTTGCTTTCACTCAAACATGCGCGTCGCTGCCGGCCCAACATTGACGTAAGGGACGAAGACAGCCAGTACCCGGCCAGAGCACTAATAGCTCTTCAAATTGATGTCGCGACCTCGCCAGTCTGGGTCGTAGATGCTCCCACGATTTTAGATCCCGTCTAGCCTTCCGCTACCGACACTAACGGCACATGCTTCGAACAATTGCGAGACATGGTGGGATCTATATGGGATCTACAAGCCGGACAGACTTGAAATAAAATGAATTAAGTCGTTGATTTTATTGGCGCACCGGGGAAGATTCGAACTCCCGACCCCCAGATTCGTAGTCTGCCTAATGCCCGATTCAGCGCGATTCATAGCATCACATCGAACGCTGATTCAGTGTTGAAGTTCAATTGATTACATAATCATACTAGAAAATACGTGAGTTCGACAAAACCGCGAATTTGCGTCCATACTGCGTCCATGGAGACCCCCAGACTCGATGGACGCATAGATGCTGAATGACGTAATAATCCGTAGACTCAGTGCACCCGAACAAGGCGTGCGGCAAGTGCCTGATGGCAAAGTGCCGGGGTTTGGTCTGCGCGTTACAGCCAATGGGGTGAAGTCATTTTACCTGGCTTATCGCTTCGCCGGTCGGTCTCGACGCATGAACCTGGGGCGCTATCCGGTGATCACTTTGCAAAAGGCCCGGAACAAAGCTCTGATGGCCTTAGTGGAGATCTCGGAAGGACAAGATCCACGCGCCAATGAAGAAATCGAGTCAGCTGGCTTGAATGACTTCGTTATAGCCGTTGATCGGTTTGTGCAGGTGCATTGCTATCGGCATAACCGTCCCAGCACGGCAGCAGAGACGGCACGACTGTTATCGACCTACTTCATTCCGTATTGGAAGAAGCGTTCTGTTGCAGACATCACCAAGGCGGATGTCTTGCAAGTTCTCGAACCTATCATGGAGCGTGGAGCCCCCTCTTCTGCCCGTCATGCGTTCGCAGCCATTCGTAAGTTCTTCAACTGGGCAGTTGAGCAAGGTCTGATTGAAGACAGTCCCTGCCGGAACCTTAAGGCACCGGGCAAGCATCAAAGCCGCGACCGCGTGCTCAGCAATGATGAACTGGTCTCAGTCTGGCAGTGCTGTGAAGAACATGGCGACACATTCGGCACGATAGTGCGCCTTCTCATACTCACAGCACAAAGGCGCGGAGAAGTTTGCGCCATGCAGTGGGATGAGATTGATTTAGGACAGAAGGTGTGGACCATACCGGGTGAGCGCACCAAGAACGGTAAGACGCATGTTGTTCCGTTATCAGAAACGGCAATCGAGATCCTGACCGCCCTACCCCGCTTCAACAGTCCCTATGTGTTCCCGGCACGCGGAAAGCTCGATCAGCCCTATAGTGGATATTCAAAGGGGAAGCGCACACTCAATGATGCGGTTGGCATAGACGATTGGACATTGCACGATCTCCGCAGAACCGCCGCCACTGGCATGGCGCAGCTCGGCGTCGAGCCGCACATTGTGGAATGCATCCTCAACCACTCGACCGGCACATTTGGCGGCGTAGCCGGGGTCTACAATCGCTATCGCTATCTCGATCAGATGCGAGAAGCACTCATCAAGTGGAACGATAATGTTAGGCAACTCACGATCAGCGCCCTGGGTGGGCGGGTGGGAAAGCGCGCAAGCAGGTTGCCTCACTAATTGGCCGACTGGCTCGCGAAGCTGAACTGATTAATCTCTAAGAAATTCTGCGGAGACGAGTGCTGGATTTAAGCCGTTGCTCAGGCAATGGCCTCACGGGAAGTTTCGTGATGGCGGAGATTTCTCACTGGCCATGTATAGTCATTGTCGTAAGATGAGCACATTGTTTCACAAGCGGTTGTTGCTTTTGGCAGAATGCCTCACATTGCGGATGTTTCGGTCTGATTGAGCCGGATGCTGAGTCGGATCCTGGGGTATGAAGACACGTGCCACCAGGGCGCTATCGTTTATCCGGTGCGCTTCATGTCATTCGTCACATAATCAATCTTGAGACTGTCAACACCTATGAAGGAACTCACGATATGCATGCCCTAATATTGGGGCGCTCTCAGACAGGACTGCAAGCATTTTTCTAGTGCACCCAACAGAGATAGAAGTGTTTCGTTCCCCACCTCAGACCTCGTCGGGGGCGAATTTAACTTCCAGAAACCGATCAAAGCTGCCATTTCAGAGGACCAAGTCAATGCGACGCAGAAACGTCGTAACATCCCAGTAGGAGACATTGATGACGACCGAAGACGTGCATCTATCAAACTTCAGGTGAACGTCAGCAATTGGTCAACAATCGTACATTCGCACGCGAGCCCAACTTATCGAAGGTGGCTCGACGCTTTGATTAACAGTTCTTCTTCTTGGAACCTAGGGTCGCGTCTTCTTTTGGCGGCAAGTAAACGCACCGGACGTTGCGGTATTGATAGACGACAGGTGCGGAACGTACTCGATGGGTAATGGGATCGCTCTCTTCAAGAATCTCCAGTCGCCCCGGTAGTCTCACATTTATGCTTTCAAAGTTGTCGTCGTTGATTTTGGTCCACCAGTGGACGTCTTCGTGGGAATAATCAGAAAACCCAATGCTGATGTCGACATCGCTGTCAAGTCGGTGGTCCCCTCGGACCCTGCTACCGAACACGTACACTATCGCTGAGGTGGCCGGACAGGACCAGTCGGCTAGAGTAACGGCTAGAGCTTTCAGCTCTTCAGTGATCGCAGTCTTCTCAAATTCCATTGCGCGATCCCCACTAGCTAGTTCTGCGGTTGTTCAAGTATAAATGAACAAGCATGGCTATGCGCATCGGTGACGCCAGCTCTATGATTAGCTCGAGTCGTAGACGATCCAGCGACTATGCCATTGTGGAATATGGGGATTGTGGGGACAACTAGCGCTCCTTCTTCGAAAAACATCAGCCGAATCACCGACGGTACATGTTGAAAGATGCTCAGCCTGCCGCCTGAACGCTCTGTTATGCGCCATGGCAACGGTGGGCGCAGAAGAATTGGACCAACCGTGCAAGTTGCTGAACTCTACGAGCTGCTGGACTGGATCGATAAGGATCTCCGTGAATCTCATATCCAGCAAAAGTATCACGCCCTACAGCAGAAGCTGCACACAAATGCCCAACCGAACCAGCAAGCCCAACCCTTAGAGGACGAGAAGAACTCGCTCATTGAGGCGCTGCAATCTTTACCAATAGAAACCCTCAGCTCAGCGCAGCAAGCATATCTTGCCAAATTGAACGTTCTGAATTATCTCGGCCCGAACGGTGTTCGCGCTACCGAGGATATTCTCTTCCGTAATGTTGTCGATGTTGCTACCGCCGCCAGCCGCTTCAACGAAATTGTCGGTCACTTTAATACTGCACTTGCCCAAGCAAAGAAAACTCTTGAAGGTTTGGGTAGCCTCTTTGAGCTTCCAGAGAACGATGCAGACATTGTCATCGTGCGCGTTACATTCGGCAACGAAGCAGCCATAAACGACGTTGCTGATCTAAAGGCCTGGTCGGAAACTTGGTATGATATCGGTCGTGGGATCGCCATGTCCCAAGGTGAAGCTCCAGAAACGGTGAGAGTTGTTGGCGCTTCCACGGGCTCTGTTATCTTCGATTTGGCCGTTGCCTGGGGCTTCGCAAAAGTCATAGGTAAGATCATAAACGATGCGCTCAGCAGCACCGAGAAGGTAATGAATATTCGGCTCAAAGCCGAGGAGATAAGAGCATTGCAGCTCCAGAATGATGAGGCCGTGCGTGCTCTGGAGGCACAAGAGGGTGCAGAGCGCCAGGCTGATATTAACGCCATAATCGAAGATATTGCAGGCCAAGCCCCTCAAGGCATCAACGGTGAAGACCGGAATGCTCTCAGTCGTGCCGTTACAAAACTCATCGAATTCCTGGACAAAGGCGGCGATGTCGACTTGATCATGCCTCCAGAGCCTCTTGCTGACGATGATCGCGAAGACGAACGCGACGCTCAACCTGCCTTTGAAGGCCTAGCTGAGCTGCGTGAGTCCGTGAATAATATTCGCCGAATTAAGCAATCGATACTGCAAATCACCCATCAACAAGGCGATCGGTAGAAGCTTCGGTCACGCAGAGCCAATAAAGTCCGTGGTTGGGCCAATTCCCTTCACCCTGCATTCTGGAAGAATTCAGATGCTCGAACTGTCACTGTAAAGTATGCCTCTAGAGCAGACCAACCTCCAACCGCTTGTGACTGGCGCAGCAATTTTGATCAGCTCGCTAGTCGGATTTGTTGGTGTATGCGCGACGCTTTGGTGGAACGCTCGGCTTGAGCGGATACGCCAGCAAGAAAACCGCCAGTCAGAGATCAACAGCTTGCGGTCCGGCTTCATTGCTGAGCTGCGCGCCTTTCGCGCCGCATTCGAAAACCACGAAGGGCACCTTGGTCGCATCATGCCGGATGCTTTTGTATTTGTTCGCTTTCCGATTGATGACGTAACTCGAGTGTATTCCGAAAACGTTGGAAGGATCGGAATGCTACCAGCAAACGAGGCGCAAGCAATAATCAAGGCGTATGCTAACCTACGGAGTGTCATTGATGATTATCACGCAATGGCCATAAGGCTAGACGGGAACTTCATGGAAAAGTTTGTGATTGAGGTGCCGCCGAGTAAGATTGACGACCACGAGTATTGGCAACTCGACAGCTACGAAGCTCAATCCACGTTGAATGATGTACTCTCAGTCCTGGGTGCCGAACCCAAGAAAGACCCCACCGCATTCTACACAGAGTAGTAGCGGTCTTCTTTTCTCTATCTGCTATTCCTCTGCCCGCTCTGGTCTGCTATCGGCTGCGCAGCCGACAACCACCGCGATGTAGCGGCACGATCCTCGGGCAGCAATAGTGATGTCCGCAATCTCTGCGAAGCTGCACTTCGGTTTAACCATTTGAGGCCCGATGCAGTGCGGTTGGAAATTGTTTCGCAGATATTGCTGGACACATTCAAGATCCACTTTGAGGAGCAATTGAGTGACACTGAACTGAGTTGCCAAAACGAATAGTCGTTTGTTTAGTGTTCAGCGGCTAGTCCTTCGCTGTCATCGGACCGCGAAGTATCGGTGGAAACCTATCATGGGGCGGCCTGGCTCTTGCTTGAACGTCGCGAGCAGTGACCTCTTCTTTGCATTCTGGGCAGGTGAGTACTGGTAGCATGTCGAGGCCGCATGAAATGTGTTTGCGAAGTATCGGCGGCCCCGCCTCATCGCTGCAATACGTGTCTCCCCAATTCAAAATCGTCGTTATGACTGGGTATAGATCGCGCCCTTTGTCGGTGAACCTGTATTCATAGCGCGCAGGGTTGTCTTGGTATTTCTTGCGCTGCAGGACCCCATGATGGACGAGATTCTTTAGGCGGTTCGCAAGAGTTGTCCGCGAAATGCCCAATCGCTCCTCAAAGTCCTCAAACCTGCGAACTCCCAGAAACGCATCGCTCAGAATGACAAGCGTCCATCGATCACCGAGCACAGCGCTTGCACGCGCGACAGAGCACTGTTCAGCGCTTATCTCATCCCACTTCATTCGCCTACCTTCTGTCTTTCTGGCGGCATTCTTAGCACGTCATGTTGACTAAGTCCAATTTTTGGACTAACTGCAATGTCGAGGGAGTAAATCATGCCATCACCAGTTCCATTGGATCCTCAGGACATATCAGACGCAGAGACCGAAAAACGGGCGACTCGCCCCGGTGCGGTTGCAAAACGTACGATATGTCAAAGCTGCGACATTGCTTGTAGCGTCATTACGGAAGTTGACGACGGACAAGTTGTGCGTGTCCGCGCTTCAGACAATCGCGTGTTTCGCGAAAACATTTGTGTAAAGGGGATCATTGCCCCAAAGGGGTTTGCCAATCCAACACGCATTCTCCATCCCTTGAAGCGCGTCGGTGCACGTGGCTCTGGAGAGTGGGAGCAGGTATCTTGGGACGAGGCGATGGCAGACATCGGGTCTCGTCTCAATCGCATTATCGCCGATCATGGACCGGAAGCTTGGGCCGTCTCAACCAGTCAATGGAATACGGCAACAGATCATGGCTTAGGACGTAGAGTCATGAACCATGTCGGTTCACCCAATTGGATCAGCGGTGTCGCCCTGTGCGCCGGCAACACGGCGGCCGTCAATCGGTTTACTTATGGCTGGTTTCCGATGGCCGATTTCAAGAACACAAACTGCATTGTCTTGATGGGGCACAACCCACATCGCAATAGTTGGACACCGATTTACAATCAAGTGCGGGCTGCTCAAAGTCGCGGTGCAAAACTGATCGTGACGGATCCGCGACGCAGTTCAAGTGCCGAGCGCGCTGATATCTGGTTACCACTCAAGGCCGGTAGCGATGCTGCGATGCTTTTCGGATGGCTAAAGGTGATCTTCGACGAGGGTCTCTACGATAAAGACTTTGTAGAAAACTGGACCGTTGGCTTTGACGAGCTTCGCTCCCGCGTTGACGAATTTCCCCTGGATCGCGTGGCAAAGCTAACAGGATGCGATGCTGACCAAATTGCAGAAGCCGCCCGGATGTATGCTACGTCAGGACCAGCGGTCATTCCATGGACGCCGATTACTGACATGCAGCGCAATTCGACATCGGCCATTCGGCTGCAGTGCATTCTGCGTGCAGTTTGCGGCAACGTCGATGTTCGAGGAGGTGAAACGCTCCAAGGTTTCAATCCGGACATCATCCCGGAATCTATTATTGAGATGCACGAAGCTTTGCCACAGACGCAAAAGCTGAAACAACTTGGCAGCGAAAAGCACCCAGCGTTCACATACCGTGGCCAAGAAGCCTTCCGAGAACCCATGCAGCGGGTTTGGGGCCACGAATACCCCAACCAAGTCATGGGGTGCTATATGGCGACACCGTCTGCCACTTTTCGAGCAATGGCAGGACAGGGCCCCTATCCAGTCAAGGCATTCTTCTTTCTCGGAAACAACCCAATGATGAGCTTTGCGAATATGCCGCTCATTATTGACGCGATGATGAATCAGGATTTGATCTTGGCGCACGAGCAATTCATGACGCCATCTGCGCAACTGGCCGACTATGTCCTACCGGCTGATAGTTGGCTTGAGCGGCCATGGCTGATGGATGGGTTCGGTTGGATATCAACATATAGAGCGTCTGAGAGAGCCGTCGAGCCGCCGGGAGAGACGCGAAGTACCTTCCAGTTTTGGAAGCATCTGGCGGCGGCGCTCGGCCAACCAGAGATTGTACCTTGGGAAACACTCGAAGCATTCTATGACTATCGCCTGAGTGATACCGGCATGACGTTCAGCGAATTCACGCAGAACCACGACGTGTATTTTGTTAAGGCCAAATACCAAAAGTATTTAGATACTGGGTTTGCAACACCAAGTGGCAAGGTTGAGCTGAAGTCTTCCGTGCTCGAAAAACTGGGCTTTGACCCACTTCCCTACTTCCGTGAAGACCCACCACATGAATCTAACTATCCACTGCAGTTGTTTACCGGTGTCAGAGAGGATGGGTACTTCCAAACAGGCCATAGGCACATCAAAGAGATGCGCGACCTTCATCCAGAGCCGCTGGCTTTCATCAGTCCGGCAACCGCAGAAGCCAATGGTCTCTTCGAAGGCGAATGGATTGAGATTGAAAATGACGTCGGCAAGATCTCAATTAAAGTTGCGATTAAGGATGCAATGCCCGATGGCCTTGTGCGTGTTCCCCATGGCTGGTGGAAGCCGGAAATGAAGCAAGGGGTCGGACACTTGTCCGGTGCATTAAAGTATGCAGACGCTTTGCTCTGCCGAGATGATGACGACTATCTGGACAGGGAACAAGGCATACCGCACCTGAAAGGCATACCGTGTCGAATAATAAAAGTAGCTTCCGACATTAATACGTCAGCTCCAGCAGTAGAAAAGTTGGAAAAGGCTTAGACGATCCCGTTGGCAGTCGACAGCGGGCAAGTAAACAAAATGCATGAAAATCGTGCCAGTTCGTTATCGGAATCTTCGGTGGTCCAGAGAAGCGTCAAGGCAAAGGTATTTCTCTAACTAGCCGGGCAATCCTCTGGCCAATCGCGTTTCATCATCCTGAGATAGTTGAAGGACATCCTTCAAAATATAGTCGCGGTGCTGGTTCAAAACTGGTGGAGCATTCTGGTGCTCAATTTTGGTCCTTGAGTACTTGATTGGGCTACCGACCAATGGCTGGCCCGGGTTTTGTTGGTGCCTGCCGTGGTACAACAATCCTCTGTGCACGACTTGCTCGTCGGCGAAGACTTCCTGTAGGTTATTGATGGGAGAGCATGGCACTCCCCTGCTCGACAGCAAGTCCACCCAATACTCGGTTGTTTCTCGCACGATGACTGCTTGAATCAATTCGGCAAGGGTATCTCGGTTGGCCAAGCGATCAGAATTGGTCGCGAACCGCGGGTCATCAATGAGTTCCGGGCATCCAGCTGCTTCGCAGAATTTGTGGTATTGATTGTTATTGCCGACAGCCAGAACAAAATTGCCGTCTCTCGTTTTGAAGACTTGGTAAGGAACGATGTTTGGATGAGCATTGCCCATGAGTTTTGGCACATTCTTGCTCAACAGGTAGTTCATGTTTTGATTGGCCAGCGACGACACCATCACATCTAACAATGCCATATCGACGTGTTGTCCCTCGCCCGTGTTCTGGGCATGGTGATACGCCGCAATAACAGCCGCTGCAGACATCGTTCCCGTCATCAAGTCAGCAATTGGTACACCTACTTTTTGCGGCCCACCGCCCGGCAAGTCCTCTCGTTCGCCGGTGATGCTCATCAGCCCGCTAATGGCCTGGACGGCCATATCGTAGCCGGCCCGGCTGCTGTAGGGACCGGTCTGCCCAAACCCGGTAATAGAGCAATAAACGATCCGCCCATTGATCTGCGACACGTCATCGAATGAGAGACCGATCTTAGCCAGATCTCCGACCTTGTAGTTCTCAACGAAGACATCCGCCTTTGCAGCCAGGAGCCGGATGAACTCCTGCCCTTCTTCCGTCTTGATGTCGACGCAGATGGATTTCTTTCCGCGATTGGCGCACTGGAAATAGGCGGAGTCGTCGAGATCATCTCCGTTTTCATCGATCATGTAGGGTGGGCCCCATTGACGGGTATCATCACCACTGCGCGGGCGCTCGATCTTCCAGACCTCAGCACCGAGATCCGACAAGATTTGCGTCAACCAAGGCCCTGCCAGTATCCGAGACATGTCCAGGACCTTCATACCTACCAGTGGACCAGCCATTTCATCACCTCGTTCGCTGCAGCGGCTGCCTAGCTTGAGCGCCTGTATCCAACTATGAGATTGTCAGCAAAGCGATCTGTCGGTACGGTAAAGCTGTCAAGTTTGGCACTTCCATATTGGTAGTACCAATATGGAAGTGTTGACTTGTCTGTCAATGGGTTGCTTAAGAAATATGTATTCTGAGGGAGGTGATTCGGAAACTTACCCATTCTGCGCGTGAAGTCGCGCAAACTTGCTACGGACTATTGGTGCTGGTCGTACTATGACGAGAGGGTTACGGCTTGGTATTCAGGAGGCACAATGGCGTCAGCTACAGCGCGACTACAGGGCGAAATCATAAAGTTTATCCGTCAACGCCATTTTGAATCTGGCGAGCGCCTCTTCTCCGAGCGCGAGTTCGCGGAAAAGTTCGACACAACGCGTGCTGCCATTCGAGAGGCATTTACAGCACTCGAAGCGTTGCGAGTTGTCGAGCGCCGCCCACAATCAGGCATCTTCCTACGCGATCTAGGTGCAGACAGCAGCATTGATGCTCTTGTACTTGAAGTACAGAATGGCATATTGCCATCCGCAAAAGACATTGAAGATGCAACCGAAGTTCGTCTCCTGCTAGAAGTTGCGTCAGCTCGATTTGCAGCTACCCGTCGCAGTAGTGATGATCTTGAAGAAATTCGCCGAATCTTGGCCAACTCCGAAGAGCGTATTCGACAAGGTCAACCAATCAATGACGAGGACGAGCTATTCCATAAGAGTGTCGCAGCATCCACTGGGAACTCATTGCTCCTTCGTATGTTGAATTGGTTTTATGAACTTTCAAGGCAACGCCGCCTTCGGTACTTCGCTGAACTGAAACGATCGAAAGCTTCTCATCGGCAGCACTTAAAAATCTTTGACGCCTTAGAGCGCGGCGACCCAGATGACAGCGCCCAGGCAATGGAGAGCCATTTGTCATCAACCTCACGTCACTGGAAGACCATTTTGGCGGATTGGCCGCAAGACTAACTGCTGGTTGAACTCTGGAGTTTGATCATCAGCAAAGTGCCCCTTGTTCAAGGAGCCCTCTAGTTAGATTGGGTCAAGCAATTCCGCTAGCTGTCTCCATCTTCGCGTCCTCGCGGATCATTGCTGCCCCTTTTTCACCAATCATGATGACAGGGGCGTTGGTATTTCCGGAAGTAATGGTTGGCATGATTGAAGCGTCGACTACGCGCAGTCCTTCAACTCCACGGACGCGCAATCGTTCATCGACGACTGCCATATTGTCTTGGCCCATCTTGCATGTACCGATTGGGTGATAGACTGTCTGCATTGTCTGTCGGCAGAATTCGATCAACTCGTCATCACTTTGCGCCTGTTCTCCCGGGTTCATCTCTTCAAGGCGATATGGCGCCAACGCAGATTGTGCCATAATTTCTCTACCGATGCGGATGCCCGAAATAAGGCACCTTATGTCTTCCCTATCAGTTAGGTAGTTCGGTACAATCGCTGGTGCTGTGAAAGGATCGGCTGACCGGATGTGAATCGACCCTCTCGACTCTGGTCGCAGCTGTTGGCAACTTAGCGTCATGCCAGGAAAAGGGTCCATTTCCGCCCGGTTGTTCGGGTTGTTGTAGCTAACGGGCATAAAGAAGTACTGAATGTCAGGTGTCTCAAGTTCCGGTCGGCTCCGGACGAAGCCGTGCGCCAGGGCTGCTCCCGACGTCAGCATGCCACGCCGAGTCAAGACATACTTGATTGTCTCGCCGACCAGTCTCAATCCGCGCGTTCGCTCGTTAAAAGAGACGCTCTTCGAAACACGCCAATTGAGGCGTGCAGCAACGTGGTCGCGATAGTTTTCGCCGACACCTGGCAGATCGTGAACTACACCAATTCCAAGTTCCGACAAGCGATCAGCTTGGCCAATTCCTGAGAGCTCCAACATTTGCGGTGATTGCACACCGCCAGTGCAGACAATGACCTCTTGGGCTGCTCTGGCTTGGTATTGTTGTCCTCTGACATCATAAGCAACGCCGTTGGCGCGCTTGCCATTGAATAGAATTCGTCGTGCGTGCGCATGTTGTACGATGCGCAGGTTAGGGCGTTTCTTTGCCGGATCCAAATACGCCTGTGCGGCACTCCAACGAACGCCATTCTTCAATGTACATTGATAGTAGCCGAATCCGTCTTGTGTCCCATTGTTATAATCAGGGTTACGTGGATGGCCGAGCGACACACCGGCGTCAATGAAAGCATCTGCCAAAATGCTGGTTGAGGAGCTATCAATGACATTGAGCGGGCCACCGTCAGCGCGTGACTCATCGCGATCGTCCGGCTTTCGCTCAAAGTTTTCCATTTTGCGGAAGAACGGCAGAATCGAATCGTATGACCATCCACGATTACCGAGCTGTGCCCAAGTATCGAAATCGAGTGGCTGACCACGCACAAAGAGCATGCCGTTGATGGCGCTCGAACCACCTAGAGCCTTACCGCGCGGTATTGGTATCCGTCGACCATTGACGCTTGCATCAGGCTCAGTTTCAAACAGCCAATTGAATTTCGGATTTGTCATCAGTTTGGCAAAGCCAACCGGGAGATAGATCCAAAAATTCTTGTCACTGCCACCCGCTTCAAGCAGAAGGACTTTCTTCGATCCATCCTCGGTTAGGCGATTGGCAACCACGCACCCTGCCGACCCCGCACCAATGATAATGTAGTCATAATCGTTCGACAAAACTGCCTCCTGCTGCACAAAAGCTCTACCACGCAGCTAAACCTGAAGCCATCACCTGGTGGGTTCTTGGTGGATTCCAACCGTTGAGCAAAACCTCTAATGCACCGTCACTTCGGAGCGTCGCTCTGCGGCCAATCGAGCCTATCAGTGAAACCACGCACTCAGCATTCATTGGACCTACTCAACTCTGCGCGAGAATCTCTTCGGCCTGTTCTTTGAGTTGTTTCTTTAAGATCTTGGCGTTCGGCGAATATGGCAAAGCATCGACAACGAATATGTGCGACGGCACCTTGTACGCGGTTAGCCGCTCACGAGCGTGAGCCAGAAGTTCGTCCTTATTGATTTGGGCATTAGGAACCGCCTCGATGAACGCAACAATCGTTTCATCGGAGCCGGTTTCACAGCCAATCACTGCGGAGCCAAGTACGTCGGGATGTGAATTCAACTGTGCTTCTACCTCAACAGGATAGACATTAAAGCCAGACCTAATGATAAGCTCTTTGGTTCTCCCCTCAATTGTCATGACGCCATTCTCATCCTGGCGCACGACGTCTCCTGTATTCATAAAACCATCCTCGTCAAAAATTGCGGCGGTGGCTTCGGGGTTACCAAAATAGCCGAGCATAACATTCGGCCCGCGCACCCACAGTTCCCCAGCCTCTCCGTTGGCAACTTCATTGCCGCTATTGTCTAGGAGTTTGACTTCGACACCTTCAATTGGGGCGCCTAGGTTTACGTCGTCAGTTCCGTATGCGTATGAACTTCGACTGATTGTTGGAGAAGTTTCGGTTAAGCCGTACCCGTTCTCCATGACAGCCCCAAACAGTTCTTCGGCTGTCATCCTCAGGTTCTTGTCCAGCGGAGCTGTTCCGGTCAGCATAAATCTTAAGCTATTTGGAAGGAGTGTTCGGCCGTGCTTTTGGCAGGTATCGACTAGTCGGTTGTAGAGTGCCGGGACGGCTATAAACACCGTCAACGTGCCAGATGTAATGAGCTCGAAGACCTTCTCTTCTGAGAAGCGTGGCATGATGTGTAATCGCGAGCCCGCGAAAATGTGACCCTGCATGGTGGAGAAACCATAGGAGTGAGCAATTGGCATTAAGCACATGCCGACGTCGGCTGAGCTCAACTTGCCTGTTCGTTTGCTGCGGGCCGCTACAAACAATAAATTCTGATGGCTCAGCATGACGCCCTTTGGCCGTCCTGTCGTGCCAGTTGTGTAGATTAGGATTGCGACCTGTTTAGCAGGGTCCTCAAAGGTTTGGATCGGCTCACAAGTTTCACTGAGCGGACTCACCATCATCGGACCAACGGCTCCGAAAGCATGCGGTGAGGCCTGGTGACGATCTGCGTGTTCTTTTGCCTTGTCTGAAACAATGTCAGAAAAAATCACACGTCGAGGACTGCAGTCATCGATGATTGCATCAACTTCGCGTGCACTTTGTCGAGCATTAATGACTGCCGTAATTGCGTCGATCTTGGTGATCGCATACAGCAAAACAATACTAGCAATAGCATTCTCGCAAACCAGCATCACGCGATCGCCCGGGCGCACACCCAATCGCACTAGCTCCTTTGCTGCATCGTCGACTGCAGCAATCGTCTCCGCGAACGACCACTTCTTGCCAGTTTCGTCGACAAAGGCAATTCTGCCCTTACCAGACTGGGCACCCTCGTCCAAAACGTTATGAATTCTTGAGGGAAGGCCTTTCGTAACATCGAGTTTCACGGGCTGGTCCTCCTGCACTACCTCAAGGCACCAACACGGCGCGGCCGACGAACTGTCCATCTCGCAGCTCGCTTAGCACCTGCCCGGCCTCGGCAAGTGGTCTCTCCTGAACCGGCACTCGAGCTAAGCCGTGCTCCTGGGCTAGGGCAACTAGCTCACGCAACTCCTTCAAATTGCCAACCCAACTTCCCTGAATGTGTAGCGGCCGCATCGGAATATATGGGAGTGGTACGACGAGTTGGCCGCCATAGAGACCGCATATTACAATCTGGGCGCCACGCGCCACGCTTGCGATCGCGAGCTGTACTGTTGCCTCGGCGCCAACCAAGTCAAGCACGGCAACTGCCCCGCCGCCCGTCAAATCCTTGATTTGATCTGAAGCATTCGAATCTCTTGAGTTGACGACAGCCAGTGCTCCAGCCGCTTTTGCCGCTGCAAGTTTGGTGTCGTCGAGGTCTACGACGATGGCGCCCTTGAAGCCGAGGGCATTGACAACCGAGAGAGCCATGAAGCCCAAGCCACCCGCACCTAAGATAACTAAAGGCTCGTCGTTCAAGATATCGCCAAACTTGCGTATAGCGCTGTACGTCGTCACACCCGAACACGCCAAGAGCGCGGCTTGCGAGTGATCAAGGTCTCCTATTTCTACGCAGAACTTTGGATCTGGAACGATCACGTACTCAGCAAAACCTCCTGGACTTTGGACACCGATAAAGTTTGGAGTTAAGCAAAGGTTCTCTTGACCACGATCGCAAGTCTTGCACTCACCACAGCCAAGCCATGGGTGGACGACGCAAGACTGACCAACTTTTACTTCATCAGCTTCTGGTCCAACCGCGACGATGGTACCTGCAATCTCATGACCTAGTGTGATCGGTGGGTTGATACCACGTTCTGCAATCTTTAAGGATTGGCCACCGCCGATATTGTATTCGCCTTCCCAGAGATGAACGTCAGTGTGGCAGACACCAGCACGGCTAATCTTTATGAGTGTCTGACTTCCTTCAAGCTCTGGCATCTTGTTATCAACCGGGACTAACGGTCGATTGTGTTCCATCACGCTGAAACTACGCATTCAATTGCCTCCCTTTGCAAACTCTGTAGATCTGGCCAAGTGCTGATCTTTGCGTTCTACGCTGCACTAAGGATGAACGAAGGTCCTGTAAGCGGCAGCCCCTTGTAAGTATGATCCGCACAGCTTGATGGACTATGTGCTGAGTTCTTACGACCAGCCTGAGACAAGTTTGACTTCGAGGAAGTCTTCCATTCCCCACTTGCCGCCTTCACGACCATTGCCGGATTGCTTCACCCCGCCAAATGGTGCTCCTGGCCCACGACGTACACCGTTACCTTCAACCATGCCGGACCGTAACTTTCGCGAAACGCGCTTCAATTTCTCGACATCTTGCGTTTGCACGTAGTTCATCAATCCAAACTCAGTGTCGTTGGCAATGTCTATTGCATCGGTTTCGTCCTTGAACTTCATCATGACGAGAACCGGGCCAAAGATTTCTTCTCGGGCAATAGTCATCTCATTTGTCACATCGGCGAAAACTGTTGGGCGGACAAAGAAACCGCGATTGAAACCATCGGGGCGACCTACCCCTCCAGTGACAACGCGTGCACCTTCATCGATACCTGTCTGGATCAAGCGTTGGATCTTTTCGAATTGTGCCTTGTTGACAACCGGGCCCAGATGCGGGCCGGGCTCATCTGCGGGACCCACGCTAATACTGTCAGCTACCTCTTTGGCAGTCTGCACAGCTTGATCATATGCGCCTTCTTCGATCACCATGCGGCTTGGAGCAATGCAGGATTGACCCGAGTTGATCATGAGTCCCCGCACACCACGCTCGACGGCCTGGGGATCAGCATCGGCAAACACCAAATTGGCGCCCTTGCCCCCCAACTCCAGGTGCACACGCTTTAGGTTTCCAACGGCATTTTCTGAGACCAGCTTGCCTGCGCGCCCTGATCCAGTGAAACTGACAACGTCAACATCAGGATGACCTGATAATGCTGTTCCGACGCCAGTACCATCGCCATTTACTAGGTTGAAAACACCTGGTGGAAAGCCTGCCTGGTCAATCATGTCGGCCAAGATAAGCGCACTCAGTGGGCTCTCTTCCGATGGCTTCAATACCATTGTGCAACCGGAGACGATAGCGGCGCCAATCTTTAGCATCACCTGGTTCATCGGCCAGTTCCAAGGCGTAATCAGCGCCGCCACGCCAGCAGGTTCGTAAATGATCCAGCTGTCAGGTGAGTCTTGACTGAGTGGCTCCTCAAACGTGAACTCGCGAGCTACCTTCGCGAAGTTGCGCAGGTGACCCAAACCGGCGGCAAAGTGGACATTGCGTGAGAAATCGATCGGAGCACCCATTTCAAGAGTCATGGCTTGCGCCATTTCATCCTGTCCTGCCTCATAATGCTCAATTAGGCGTTCCAAAGCGGCAATGCGATCCGCAACCGGTGTCGCTTTCCAACCGTCAAATGCCGCGCGGGCAGCAGCCACCGCGTCATTGACATCTTGTTCGCTGCCAAGTGAAATGACCGTGCAGGGCTCCTCACTTGTCGGATTTATCACACGGTGATCTCGCGACATGTGTGGCGCGACCCACCGGCCATTGATGTAAAACTTGCGCGTATCCAATACAGCCTCACTTGCCATTACGTCCTGCTCCCGTTGGCCTAGGGACAATCGAATTCAGTTGCGTTCAACTCAGGCCTTACCTTTGCCGAACATGTTCTTCCACTCATCCGAGCCAGGCTTCGCCTCCCAACTCTTCTGCTTGTTCAGGGTGTCAATCCCAGTGCGCACACCTGGTCGCGACTTAATGGCTTCATACCATCGTGCAACATTGGGATAGTTACTGAGGTCACGCCGGTGCAGCTTGCGGGTACGTATCCATGGGAAAGTACTGATATCGGCAATCGAATATTCGCCCACCAAGTACTCTCTACCGTCGAGCCGGCGCTCAAGAATATCGTAGATGCGTCCTGTCTCGCGATCATACCTTTCAATCGCGTACGGCAACTCCTCTGAGGCATACACCATGAAATGGTGCGCCTGGCCCAGCATTGGTCCCAGAGTTGTATTCTGAAAAAATAGCCACTGGAGAACTTCGTAGCGTGCCGCCGGGTCGTCAGGGATGAACCTGCCCGACTTTTCTGCCAGGTAGATCAAAATGGCGCCGGACTCAAACACAGCAAAGGGTTGGCCGTGCGGGCCATCGTGGTCGACGATGGCCGGCACCTTGTTGTTTGGATTGACCTTCAGGAACTCAGGTTTGAACTGCGCGCCCGCAGTAATGTCGACAGGGATAACATTGTAACTCAAGCTGAGTTCCGCCAACATTATGGCAGCCTTGTACCCATTCGGCGTTGGCCAAAAATAGAGGTCAATCATTGTAGGTCTCGGTCTGGATCAGCTGACGATTTTCAGCCCTTTTGGCCGATCAATTAGCAAGCCTGGGTTCATGATCCAGTTCGGATCAAACTCTTTCTTCACCGCGCCGAGGGCTTGGCGATAGAGCGGATCCACTTCCTTGTCATACCAGGGACGGAAGGTCCGACCGACTGCGTGGTGATGGGTAATCGTGGCGCCCACATCCATCAGCGCATCGGATGCGCTGTCATGCAGAGCTTGATAGGCCTCAAGCGCGTTGTCATGGTTCGATGGTGCCATAACAGAGTAGTAGGGCGCAGGACCGTCAGGGTAGAGGAACGAGAAGCGGCGGCACAGAATTCCTCCGCCGGTTACCTTGTTGAGCGTGTCGCGCACGCGGCTCATGATCTCGGTGTCAGCTTCTTCGAATTTATCCCAAGTGTAGGACGTCTCGAATGTGAAGGAAACAATGCCCATGGCCGCGCGGGTGTGCATCAGACGAGGCAGATAGCGGAATTGATGCCGCCAGTTACCTTGGGCGCCACTGCGGCTATTCTCCAATGCGTCGGTGGTCGAGTCTGCCTTGCTTGTTACGGTCCCGCCGAAATCCTGGCAGATTTCAATTCCGCGCGCGAGCCATGCGTCAACCGGGTGGTCTGCCGACTCGAAACCAAGCAATAGAACTGACTCTTTGCCATCACCAGCACCATAGAACTTCGCGTCTTGTTCGTCCAAATAGCGAGCATTGGCTGGATAAAGTCCGGCCTGCGTAATTTGACGAACGGCTTTAGCACCTTGGTAGAAACTATCGAATGAGACAGAAGCATTTGCTCGAAACTTAACGCGGCCCTGCAGCTTCATCCAAGCTTCCGTAATGATGCCTAGTGTACCTTCCGAACCAATGAATAAGCGATCCGGATCAGGACCAGCACCCGAGCCTGGCAAGCGGCGATTTTCGATCGTACCCGCCGGCGTTACCACGCGCAGACTTTCAACCATGTCATCGATGTGAGTCAGATGCGTCGCGTAATGGCCAGATGAGCGTGTGGCAATCCATCCACCAAGCGAAGCAAACTCCCAGGACTGCGGAATATGACGAAGCGTCAATCCGTGTGGTTTGAGTTGGTCTTCCAATGACGGTCCCAACACACCGCCTTGAATGCGAGCACATCTGGACACCTCGTCAACTTCGAGGACTTGACTCAAGTTGCCTAGATCGATCACAACGACGCCATTGTAGGCATCATCTTCCGGCGCCCAGAAACCACCAGTTACACTCGATCCGCCGCCAAACGGGATGCACGCGTAGCCGTTTTCTCCACACCAGTCGAAGACGGCCGCTACATCATTCTCATCACGCGCGTAGGCTACAACATCCGGCGCGCGGCTATAGTCGCGGCGATAGATGTGGACCATGTCCTTGAAGCCCTTGCCATAAGTGTGAACCACGCGGTCCCACTTATCGGACGTGCAAAAACTCTCGAGACTGGCTGGAATTTTGACTCGCGGTGCCTTGAGCTCAATATCATCCAGCGTCGGAGTTTTCTTAACTTCTACATTCTCAAGTCCCAAGCGGTCCTTGACGCGCTCGGCCATCACTTGGATCTCGTCGCCCGAAATTCCTTCATCTTCATAACCCCACGACCAGAACTTCCGCTTCTTGCCGTAGTAACCTGTCTTTGCCTGTGCCATTGCTGGCCTCCTCTTTTTCACGCCACGTAGCTTGGCGTCAGCTATTCGCGGTTGAATGCATCATCAGGGCTAATTGGTAGTACCAATATTGATTACCATAATTGCAAGTCCAACGACTGTCTAGATCCTTTTTGCCTCAATAAAGGAATCAGCTTGTGAACTTTTCCGCAGATGCTGACCGCAGCATTCGAGGGTAGTTTCGCTTAGTGAAGTGGGCTCAATATCGCGTCCGAGGAGCCGTCGCACGCCATGATCAGTCGAGAAAACAAGGCAAGAGTAGTCTATCTGTATTGTTCAATCGGCTTATCGAGACCGAGGCTGCCTAGCAGTAGAAACTAGGAGACTCGGTCCCTTGAACTTGCCTGTCAGTTCCCAAAGATCGCCCTTGGTAGCCACAATGCTATCTCGGGAAATACCATCACCAACGCAAGACATAGCACCTGCGCCGCAATGAATGGCATGACGCCCACAAACATGTCTGAAAGCCTGATTTCAGGAGGGGCGATTGCTCTTAGATAAAAGATCGATGGCGCCATTGGAGGGCTGAGGTAACCCGTCTGCAGGACGATCAAGAACAGGACGGAGAACCAAATCAGGTCAAAGCCCATGGCTTTCATGATTGGAACAGCAATCGGAACAAGGATCAGAACGACAGAGACAAGGTCCAGTACAAATCCGCCAACGAAGGCAATGAACAAGATAATACTCAGCACGGTCCATGGCCCGAGATTCGCCGCTTCGATGAGCTCTTGCGTTAGTCGAACGCCACCCATTGCCACGAAGATGCCAGAAAAAATATGACCCGCAACCAGGATCGTCAAAATCATTGTCGACACGATCATGGTTTGCTTCATGGCTCGCCATATCAGATCGAGCTTTAGGTTTCCTGCAAGCAGAGTCAGAAACAATGTCCCAACCGCGCCGCAGGCAGCGGCTTCGGTTGGCGTAGCCCAACCAAGCAAAATCGTGCCCAGAACTGTAAAAATGAGAAATACGGGAGGTATTAGTCCGGAAATAGTAATTACCAGTTTCTGTGTGAGTGTCAGAGATTCGACTTCATCAGCTTTCCGGGGAGCGACTGTGGGGTCAAGTGCTGAACGGATCACGATATACAAAATGAATGTCAACGCCATCAGCAGACCGGGAAACAAGATTCCAGCAAAAAGAGACCCAACAGAGATGTCAACGACAGGTGCAAGAACAATCACAACGATTGAAGGAGGTATGGCTGTACCCAGCGAACCTCCAGCACAGATCGTTCCAGAAATTAATGCTCGATTGTAGCCGTAGCTCAGCATAATTGGCAGTGCCAGAAGGCCGATAACTGTTTCAGTTGCTCCAACCACGCCACTACTGGCTGCAAAAACAACACCCATCAGGATAGTGCCTACTGCTAAGCCTCCAGGCACCTTGTATGTCCAAATGTGAATGCCGCGGAACAGGCGTTCGGCAACGCCTGTACTCTCCAGTAGTGATCCCATAAAAACAAACAAGGGTATTGATGCCAGTACGTAGTTCCCTGCAACATCGTGTATCTCTGTCGCAAACAGATAAACGGCGGCTTCCTCGTAGTGAATAAATCCAAACACTAAGGATACGCTCATCATTGCTAGCGCTACCGGAATTCCTGAGAAGATACACAGGATCAAAGCCGGGAGCATTAAAAGAGCATAGCTTTCCATTTTTCACTCCCGATTAATTTGTGGTTCCATCTTTTCTCAAGAATGGCTCGCCACGAATTAATCGCGACAAAGTTCGGTAAAGCTCAATCAAGATTTGTATTGAGAATAACAAGAAACCAAATGCGGCTACTGCTCTAAACGGCCAGATGACTGGATTCCAAGCAGACTCACCCGTGGTTTCGCCTGTTTGATACGTTTCAATAAAACTCTCCGTCAGCCCCCAAGTGGCCCAGATCGAAAAGAGACCAGCAAATACATAACCTATAGTATGGATAATGCCGTTGACACGATCCGGTAAGAGCTCAGTCATGAGGTCCACCTTTACGTGTCCTCCAACTTGAAGTGTGTAACCAATCCCTAGGAGAAAAAAGGATCCAGTTAGAAAATAGGCCGTCTCGTAGGCCCAAAGAGTTGGCGCGCCAAAAACGTATCGAGAAATAACCTCCGTCATCATCGATACAATAAGCGGTATTAGAAGTAGCGTTCCAGCGTATGCCATCCACTTCACCAACAGGTCTAGTTTATCCAAGAGATATCTCAACCTTCTGATCTCCTGCTCTTGAGAGCGTGTTTGGGCTTTCTTTTCGCGCAGCTAAGATCGCTCGATAAAACTCAGCCGCTGAGGCAGGTGTGGTTCGCGCCAAGCAGGCTGGCGCTCTCTCGCTTCAGCTCCCAACTGGACTCAGCTGGACAAGCGGTGAGCGTCTACTTGCGATGTCAGCTAAATTAAGCGTCTTGCAGCAAGGCACTTTGACATCCTTGATGGAAATCCTTGTGCCTTGCACTTTGGCTGATGGGACAAGAAGGGCCGGAGTGGTTCTTGCTCAGCAAGTACTTCGGCACCTTAGTAAGTCCTAGATGTTGTTCGCAGAACCCAGTGTTGGCATGGGGCCTAGCGATAGATGTGAGCAGCTCGCCATTTCTTGGCATAAGCTCGCTGATGCTCAAGAACGCGCTTGAACCACGAGTTCTTACCTGCATGCTCATCTGACCACTTAGCAGTCAGTTCCTTGGCTTTCTTGACGACTTCGTCGTCAAGAACAACGAACTCAACTTTCTCTTCGACGTATTTTTGATAGGCCTTCGCATCTTCATCTCCTCTTATTTCGTAGGAGTAACGAAGTTCAAACGCCGCTGCGATCTCGATCAATCTTTGGTTTCGCTCTCCAAGTTTGTCCCACACCTTCTTGTTGAACAAACACTCGACCACGGCAGTCGGCTGGTGCAATGCCGGGAAGATGTTGTACTTCGCGATTTGGTGAAAGCCTTGGCGCAAGTTTGATGCTAGTGTGCCCCATTCAAGCGCGTCAATTACACCACGCTCTAGAGCTGGATAGATCTCTGAACCGGCCATCGATACAGTTGACATCCCGAGGTCAGCGCCAATCTTGGCCCATGCACCAGATGTCCGCATCTTCACACCTTTAAAGTCAGCTAGCTTCTGGATGCGTTTAGTCGATATCATGCCGACTTCTGCAGGGGCAATGCCGCAAGGAAGTGCAATGACTCCGAACTTCTCTTTGCGCCACTCACGCAAGAGTTCTCTTCCACCGCCTTGCGTTACCCAGTGAAGCATCAACTCTGAATTTGGGCTTCCTGCATACCCGGCAAAAAGAACTGATGTTGTGTCAATGCCCCAGTCATATCCTGACCAGTTATGGCCTGCACCGGCGAGACCCTTCTTTACGGCCTCCGTTACCTTCAATGCACTGCCAATGGCACCACCTGGCAGCACCTCAATGTCAACCTCGCCATTTGTCAGCAACTTTATCTGCTTTGACATGCGCTCCATGGATTCGATCCACTCGCCGCCGGGCCAAGGTGTCGCCATGCTAATCTTCTGCGCGGTGAACGCAGGAGAACCGACCAGTGACATCGCAGCTGCCAGAAGTATGACTCGCTTTCTTAACATCAAAAACCTCCCTGTTTATAGCGACCGATCAAGGCGACCCAAGACAGACCTAGTCATTGCCTGTCACGGATTTGCCTGTTCGGTCGCGCAAGTCGCCGAACACTCTGATCATCCCAAGCTGGGGGTGCTTTTCGATTGATTATCCAACTTGGAGATTCCACATTGGTATATCCAATCTGGAGAGTCAACAGCTTCAAGTGCCCTAATTTGGGCACCGAAACAAAACATGTTTGACCTCGATCGAGCCACGGATCGCTCGTCAAGCATGTCGCTCAATCCACGGAGGCGCCGTTGATCGTTTCCTGTAACTGTCAGGCTATGGTCGCTGATTGGTCGCTATTGTCTCAAGCGGCCGGTGGCTGGCTTACAGAGGATTGGCATCTGACACAATCATCCGCGGTAGCGGACATCAATTGCCGACAGACTCTTGGCTGCTAAGCATTATTGATTAGTGACGGACATGGCATCACTGAAGTAAGCAACTGGCTTCACTGTGATCTGAAAGGAAAGTTGGACATCAGCAGTCGAATGCACTCTCTGATTGATTTGCCCTTACTTTCGATCGGTCCAAATCTCGTGCTTTCGGGATCACTTCGATCAGCAATCCACACGTAGTTGCCCCAGCAATGATAGACAATATCCGGAAACTCGTTGCCGACTGGGATCCACGGGGCTGGCTTGGACTTAAATCTTGCCATTACACAGTCCTACTCAAGAGACAATTCTAATGCCTTGGTAAGTTGCGTACCTCTGGTTGCTAACAGGGTCAAAATTCACTGCCTGCTACTTCATTGTTGTTCTGTCGAACTTGCCTTTGCCTCTAAGCGCCGCCTATGTAGTACCGGCTCTGTATAGCCGTTCGGCTGTTCACCGCCCTTAAACACCAGATCGCATGCTGCTGCGAACGCAACGTTAGTCTCAAGGTCAGGTGACATCGGATTATAGTTTGGGTCGTCCGCGTTCTGACGATCGACAACCAACGCCATCCGTTTGAGCGTAGCCATGACTTGTTCTTCGCTGCAGACACCGTGGTGGATCCAGTTGGCCATGTGCTGTGAGGATATGCGTAGAGTAGCGCGATCTTCCATTAGGCCAATGTCGTTAATGTCCGGCACTTTTGAGCATCCAATTCCTTGATCAATCCATCGAACAACATAGCCAAGAATACTTTGCGCATTGTTTTCCAGCTCCCGAGCGACTTCTTCCGCAGTCCAGTTGGCATCACCAGCGAGCGGCAATTTCAACAGTTCGTCGAGCAAAGCGGGTTGTCGAGCGGCAATTACAGGGTGACAGTCTTGGACTGCCACTTCGTGGTAGTGGGTTGCATGCAACGTGGCCGCCGTTGGCGAAGGAACCCAAGCAGTCGTTGCGCCGGCCTCTGGATGAGCTCTCTTTTGAACAAGCATGTCAGACATTAAGTCAGGCATGGCCCACATGCCCTTGCCAATCTGGGCATGTCCCGGGAACCCACATGATAACCCAATGTCAACGTTCCTGTTCTCATAGGTGCGGATCCAAGCTGTATCCTTCATGGCCATTTTGGGGATCACTGGGCCTGCTTCCATTGACGTCCTGATCTCGTCGCCAGTGCGATCGAGAAACCCAGTATTGATGAAGAAGACACGGTGGCGTGCTGCGCGGATACATTCCTTTAGATTGACCGATGTCCGTCGCTCTTCATCCATTATGCCCATCTTGATCGTGTGGCGCGGCAGTCGTAATGCGTCCTCGAGCGCATCAAATACATCGTTGGAAAATGCCACCTCGTCTGGGCCGTGCATCTTTGGCTTTACGATGTAGATCGAGCCCTTGCGTGAGTTGCTAAACCTGCCGTTACCTTTGAGGTCGTGCAAGGCAATCAATGAGGTAACTAGTCCATCGACCAAACCCTCCATGGCTGGTCGGCCATCGCGATCAAGAATCGAGTGATCCTCCATCAGAAGGCCCACGTTCCGGATCAGCAGTAGAGCCCGACCATGGCGGGTAAAGCTCTGTCCGTTAGGTCCAATGTATTCCCGATCATCAACGAGCTCTCGAGTGATTGTCTTATCGGACTTTGTAAATGTTTCCGATATGTCACCTTTCATCAGGCCCAACCAGTTTCGGTATGCTGCAACTTTGTCTTGAGGGTCAACCGCAGCGACAGAGTCTTCCAAATCACAAATCGTGGTAAGCGCCGCTTCCAAGAGGATATCAGCGAGTCCTGCTGGGTGATCACGGCCGACAATGTGGGCGTGATCGATCAATAGCTCCACACCAAGACCATTGTTGGTCAACAAAACGCGTTCTGGACTTTGCGCGTCACCAACATAACCGGTGAATTGGTCCGCATTGCGTAATTGGACCGGAGCATTCTCACCAACCACTTCTGCAACAAGCAACGCGTTTGAGACCTTATAAGCAGTAACGTCAGCATGTGAGCCAATCGTCAACGGAAAGTGACTATCGAGGAAGCTACGTCCGGCATTAACGACGTGTTCTCCACGCTTTGCGTCATACCCTTCACCATCCGGTTTGCCGCTTATTGCATCCGTCCCATAGAGTGCATCGTAGAGACTCCCCCAACGCGCATTCGCGGCGTTAATTGAGTATCGCGCGTTGGATACCGGCACCACCAACTGCGGTCCTGCAATTTGCGCGATCTCCTCGTCAACACTGGACGTCGTCACTTCGAAATCAGGACCGTCAGAGCGCAAATACCCAATGTCCTGTAAGAATGACCCATACTCGGCTGGGTCATGCGGCCTCTGACGATTGGCAAGATGCCACTCGTCAATTTGCAGTTGTAGCTTGTCACGAATGCCGAGTAACTCGCGATTGCGAGGGCCAAATTCATGCAGAAGCTTCGCCATAGATGACCAAAACAATGGTCCATCAATACCTGTGCCAGGTAGTACTTCATGCTCAATGAAGCCATAAAGAGTTTGCGAAACTTCGATGTCATTGACCTTCACAGTTCTCATCTTCATTCCAGCCCGTTGTTCCGCCATGTTCCGGTCGAGCGCTATGTCAATCACTCCAGAAACTGCGCATTCATGCGCGGGTTTTGCTAGAGCTTGTACTGACAGCACCGACCGAGCGCGTGGTCTCGATCCCGAGCCGTATCCACATCAGAGGCGGGCGGCTCAAGGCACTCAACTTGGATCACATTGCGAACTTGAGCGCTTCTTGAAGCACGACAAGTGGCAAGGGCTGGCTTCATATCATCAAATTGGATAAACCACAATAGCATTGTCAATTTGGTAATACCAATTGATCAAGTGAATCGGTTAGCTACTTATTCGCTCCGTTGATGCTAACTTCATGATCTCCGACCTTGGATGGAAAGATGGTAAGTCAAATGGCCAATGCAGAATTTCTTTTCGATTTTGGCTGCCCAAATGCTTACTTCTGCCATCGCGTCATTCCGCAGATGGAGCAAAGATAGGAGATCATGAAGTTAGCATGATCACCATAGGCGTGGAGTAGCAGACAATGGTCCAACGGGAGCGATGTTACTTATCTGATCGAAGCCGACTTGGTGCTCAGAGAACAAGCGCACTGGGTTCGTAGCATCAGCTCACCGAATGTCAGCAGCGTTCCATAGGGTTTGCAATCGCTATCTTGGACATATGCGGAAATAAAATAGTCGGCAACTGTCACTGCAATTGAGAGGCTTAGTATCCATTGCCTCCAACTGGACTGGTCGAGCAAGCGTACATAGCGCTAAAAGTATCCAGCGTGTACGAACCGGGCGCAAACACTCTCTCATAAATTCTGTTGATGCCGGGGGAAAACTCTGTGAATTCAACACCGCCAGTTCCCTTCAGGGCCCAACCAGTCATATCATTCACAGGTGCCCAAACGTTATGCCTCAGCAAATAACATAGGGCCATTCCTCCTGAGATAGTCAAAGTTACGGCACTTCCGTCAGGCGTGCCATTGACTGTATCCGTACCTGTCGCACCCACAAGAAAATCCGGTAGTGTTCCATATGTTGCCCAAGGATCGTGCGTGTTGTTCTGGTAGATCGGCAAACCGGTTGCCAGAGTAACTTGCAGTGTTCCACCGCCCGAGAAACTAATGTTTGGCTGAGCATTGACCATTCCAACGCTACCAACATCACTCCAGCCCGTGCCGTTTACGCAAAGCTGAAGCTTACCGGAATTATACCTGATCGTTCCGTCGCTATTGGCATCACATGCACCTGAATCATCTACCACTTGCCAAGTACTTGGTGCATTTACCGGTGGTGCTGCTCCTGTCGTTGAGCCGACGATTATGCTGGTTGTTGAAGTGTTCCCGACTACGGTCAAAGGCTGATCCGGGTCATTTGTCCCAATCCCTACATTACCGAGGGTATAGACCGCTTCATTTGTGTCGGTACCATCAACGAACTTTCCGTTCGTCACGCCTGAACCCGCGACATCGCTCCAGCCCGTGCCATTTACGCAAAGCTGAAGCTTGCTAGAATTATACCTAATCGTTCCGTCTGTGCCTGCATTACACACGCTGGCATCGTCCGGAATCTGAAAACTGCTTGAGCCATCAGATGCAATCCAACGACCCGTTCCATTATCCCACGTTAGAATTTGACCATCCCCGGGCGAACCAGCATTGACGTCTGCCATTTCATCGAGACTGGCAGCAGTGACATCAGTCCCGCCCCCCATACCGACCCAGATGGTTCCATTACAGAATTGCATCATCTGATGGTCGATATTGTAGATGATCTGACCTTGTGCACCGAATGGACCAGAACAGGCTAGTGCTGGAGTTGAGACAATTACTGAAATAGATAAAGCATAAAATAAACGTAACATAAAATCAGAATAGCATTCTGATTATCATTGTAAAAGGTTTTTGCACGGTGTTATTTGCGCCATTGGGTGGGCGGGTGGGACAGCGCTAATAACCCTGCAAGATTTCCGAGCATGGCGTGACATATACTAGTGTAGCAAACGCGGCTTCGTTGAGCGACGAAGAAAATGCGGAACCTTTAAAGGCTGACCTTGCCGGAACTTGGCATGTGCGGCATCGAACCGCTCATTCTCAATATACTCATCAAAAGTCGCTTCATTCACAGCCTTTTGCTTAGGTGAAAGTGTTTCCAAATGTTCCGCCACGATGGCATCAACCTCTCCCCTCGCCCGTTCGACAACTTTCCCCGCATCAGCAAAGAGTTCGTCTAAGTGTTGCTTGGCTGCCACCTGCCGATTGCCTCGCGGATGGCGTTTGCGTGCGAGATCAATAGCATCCTGCTGATCCTGAACTGCCTGTGCATTGAGCATCGCCAATCGATCTTTCACAGCCTCATCGCAACGCTTGTAGTAGATGAACCGCCTTCGGCTTTGGGTGACCAAATCACCTAAACGATGCAATCGATGCCATGGTCCATATTCATGACCTAGGCTATCCCAATACCAGTGATTGGGCGGCGCATCGTCCACAGATGGCAAGTATTGCAAGAGCGGATGTTTCATTCAATCCGCCTAACATATTCGCCGCGACCTTACGAGACACCGTATTCTTCATCATGCTTGAAGCTCTTCTTCATCCAGGCGAACACAGATGCCTGCAGGTTGAGTTGCCCGTTCCGTGCGCGAGAAACCATCGCCCGGAGGTATGCTGCCGGTATCTTCACGGGACGGTCTTCACGATCGGCGGCTTGATCGACAATCAGAATAGCCACGGCCGCGCCGGTTCTTCCCAAAACCTCACAAGCTTCAGCCCATAGGGATTGCGATATACGTAGAGATTGACGGCGTTTCCAGGCAGCCTCCACGATATCTGACCAATTCATTGGTCGTTGAGCATGCGGAATATAAGAACGGAACGTCTCACTCGCTGCGTTCAATGCCTGTTTAAGCGTGATATGCTGCAAGCCAGTGCTGAGAATGATGTCTTCTTCGGTGTTGGGCTCACTCCCCCCTGCCCTATGCACGTTCTGGGATGTTTCAGCTTGTCTCATTGGTTCCTGCTGAATCTGAGACCGATCGCGTTCGTCCTCCTGCAGAACCTTGTCTTCCGGACTACTGTTTTTTTCAAAAAGTGGTGGTTGGTTTGTATTTTTTATGTGGCCGACATTTTCGTCGTCACTGTGCGACCTTTCTGAAGACAATTCACACGGCACACACAGGTTAAGCTCTTCTGTGAACGCTGCATGCAACTCCTTGTGTGCTTCCAGAAGCGTTCTCAGTTTCGCAATTGGGAACGTGCTCCGAATGGGCATAGTAATCTCTTGATATCGATCGTGCATTGCGAAGAAGCGGCTCCCCCTTCCCTGCTCATCTTCAACCGAAGAAATCATTGCGCGTAACTGACCGCGATACCAAGAGACCTGCCGTTTAACACCGCGCCAGATCTCAGCCTCTTCGGCTCTCTTAGCTTGTATGCTCTCCAATGTTGCCTGAAGGGATGCCAAGGGCGACAGATCTACGCCGAAGCCATAGAGCAGCATGCCAGTTTCCGGATCGCGCTTCCCATAGCGACGATGATTGCCGCTGTCACACCATCTAATAGCACCGATCTCAAACAAGCGCTGCTCCATGCGCTGTATTTGACGTTCGCTGACTCCAAGGTCCATTGCTGTATTGGTGACAGATTGGAAGACGATCGGTTGAGCCCCCTCTTCCCAATCGCAATCCCGAGTGTACGCCATATAGTAATCCAGCAACTGGATCATGCGCGGTGTGAATCCACCGGACTTCCCTACTCTCTTGACCTGCGTGAGTAGATCGTAGCGTCGAACGTCACGATCGAGCCCTTCGCTCAATTCCGGATGTTGTTGAGTTTGAAGTCTTCGACTTTGTGTCATGGGCACGCCTACATCCCGGCGTGCTTCGTGTGAGTTTGTCACGTACTGCATAACTAAACGCGCAACAATTAAGAAATTTAGAATAAAGAAATTGGTTCGCAGGAAAATAATTCTTGCAAATTGGCCATTGTGACCATACGATTAGATTTGAAATTAATATTCGAATTGTGATTTACCGCGGCTGCAACCGCGGTTTTTCTTTTTCTATACTCTTCTTGCTTTTCTGCGCCCTCCTCTCTTCGTTGTTGAGTCGAAAATAAGAATCGACACTTAATGGTTGCAGAAATTATATACATCAGCAAGAAAAACGTTTTCTAACGCGTAAAAATACGTAACGACTTACGTTTCCTGACGTCTCAATACGTTCAGTTGCGTTATTGTTTTTGCTTGATTTGAACAAATTCAACATGCATGCTGAGTTTATAACGTGAATTTATTGTATGTTTGACTATGTATTATTCCCCTACACAAGCCATTAAACACTATGTTGTGAGCAAACCGACACTTTATAAAGATATGTCTGACGGAAACTTGTCGTTCAAGATTGACGACAAGAAACGTCGGAAGATTAACGTAGCTGAACTGGGAAGACTCTACGAACCGAGGGAAACCAGGGCTTCGGAGGCTTCGTCAGGAAACGTAAAGCAGGGGTCTCAGAAAACGGAAAATTCCGTAAATGGCCTGACCATGGATGAACGTACAGAGCTTGCAGTGCTTCGCGCGAAGGTCGAGAGCCTGTCAGAGGAGAGGGTGCGTGAACGTAAACAGCTTGAAGAACAAATCGAGATGCTGCGTGAGAATCTGACAGTGGCTATGGATAGTCAGAAGAATCTGACCCTCATGATCGAAAACCAAAACCGCGTTATGGATCAATTGCGCGAAGAAAACGCTCCAGGGAACAAGAAGAGGCGAGGATTTCTGGGGCTTTTCAGCAAATAGACGTTTCCTAACGTAAAGGGTAGGGCGGTCTTATCCCTCCGGAGCCGACGGCGCTCGCTCGCCCGAATTGGCGAGCGGCGTCGGTGGAGGAGGAGGCATCCCTCTGGTGAGACAGAGCGAGCAAACAGCCTAACGTCAATTCAAACGCCTGCGCTTTGGTTTGCCGTGTGCTGCCAACAGCTCCCGACACTCGCGCTTAACCTGCGGTGACCAGTTGAGACTGTCCATCAGCGCATCAATGTATTGACCGAGCACGAGTGAGCGAGTGTACGCGTCTTGTGTTGTGCATTCTGACCTGGCTGCTCCGGCCAGATAGGGCTGCATCTCACTATCTGAGGTATAACTTTCGACGTGTTGATCAATCATGCGAGCCAGTATTTCAATAGCTGCACGTTCCCTGTGTCCGTCGTCACATAATCTGGAACAGTTGAGCGTTTGATCTAAGCGAGTGATTGGCTCATCGTTTTCAAAGTTATGCTACGGCGTTGCGATGTTGCAAGCGCCGTGTTTCGAATGTCTTTCGTTTGATCCTTTCTCTCTCCAGCAAGATGATCTTGTTACGACCGAAGTAGACGTCTGCGGGCGTCACGTTGTTGAGGCTTTCGTGGTAGCGCTCGTGATTGTAGTGGGTCACGAATGCTTCGATGCTTGCCTTTAGATCCCCGGGCAGAAAGTAGTTCTCCAACAGCACGCGGTTTTTCAAAGTTTGATGCCATCGCTCGATTTTTCCCTGCGTCTGAGGATGGTATGGCGCACCACGAACATGATCCATCGATTGATCGTCGAGCCATTCTGCCAGATCACCAGAGATGTACGATGAACCATTGTCCGACAGAAGTCGCGGTCGATGTCTGACGTTGACTTTGTCACAACCTGACGCCTCCAATGCAAGTTCAAGCGTGTCAGTGACGTCACTGGCTTTCATGGTAGTGCATAACTTCCAAGCGATGATGTAACGCGAGTAATCATCAAGGACGGTCGAGAGATAGAACCATCCCCAGCCGATGACTTTGAGGTAGGTGAAGTCTGTCTGCCAAAGCTGATTGATCGCCGTTGTTTTGTCGTGGAACTCATCAGCAGCCTTGACGACGGCGAACGCGGGACTTGTGATGAGGTCGAGCGCTTTGAGTATTCGATAGACGGAAGACTCGGATACGAAGTAGCTCCGAGTATCTGTGAACTTCACCGCCAGCTCGCGCGGCGTCAGTTCTGGCTCTTCGAGTGCGAAGTCGACAATTTGCTCTCGGACATCGTCCGGGATGCGGTTCCAGACGTGGCCAGGCATCGGCTTTCGATCTTCTAATGCATCAAGTCCACCGGTGAGATACCGGTCATACCAACGATAGAAAGTCGTACGTGGGATGCCGAGCGTATCCAATGTGCGTTTTGCTGGCAGATGTGATTGCTCGACAAGGCGAATAATCTCCAGCTTCTCCGTCGCGGGATACCTCATGTGTCGTTGCCCCCACTTCCGATCATGCTTTTTTTGAGCAGCCGAAGTTCCAGGGCCTGCTCCGCGACAACCTCCTTGAGGTGTAGCGCTTCGCGTCGTAGATCCTTCACTTCATCAGAGGTCGCTGCCCGTGCGGTATCACCGGCTAGCCGCTTTTTGCCAGCCTCCAAGAACTCCTTTGACCAGCTGTAGTACATGCCCTGTGCGATACCTTCCTGACGGCACAGCTCGGCAATGCTGTCTTCGCCGCGCAGTCCTGCAAGGACGATCCTGATCTTCTCCTCGGATGAATATCGCTTCCGAGTTTGACGCCGGATGTCTTTGACGGTGCGGTCAGAAGCTTCAGTTCTACGTCCCATGTGGCACTCCTCAGTGGTGAGGATGAGCCTAGAAACACTCAGTTAAAAAATGATCTCAGAAGGTTCCAGGGGGGCTGACGTCAGACAGCAGCCACAACACCGATCCCGATAGCCACCGCTGCAAGAACGACCGTTATTGATGTCATCATTACAGCAATAAAGTCGAGATAGGTGGGAAGGCTGAGTGCCGGGGCTTTCTGAGTACCTGGTAAACCATCGATAGTGTCAACCACACCCAAAGACAGCATAAGATAGCAAAAGACCACGCCGGCGATGAAGACAGCTATGTACCCTGCTACCTTCATTCCATCTTGCTCCCTGCGGCTGCGAATCACCGTGTGCAATGTATATATGTACTACGTTTGTTCACGCAACTGTTTGCCTGTTGTTACGCCCCAAACAAGCAGTCGTGCAGAACGTGTGCAATTGAAAAATTCTCTTCCCCACAATCAGAACATGCTGCGACATCGCAGATCACCAGCAAACCCGGGAGATCGCAGTATTGGGGGCACATATCGGCTTCGACAACTCACTAGTCTGTTGATTTAAAATATAGAAATGATGTTCACACGCAGACTGAGGACAGCGAGTTGCGCTAGAGGCTAAGCCTCCCTGAACCATCCTTTAATCAAAACCCGATCAAGAAAGCACGTCCTGAAGGGAAACAACCAGAATGTTGCTGACTGGCATGGTGGGGCGAACAAGTTGAGATGCGGCTTGTTTTCACCAATCGTCATCTCGCCATTTTTCATCCAGGTCGTGCAGCCTACGGTGATTACGAGACAAGAAGTCTTGGATCACAGACATCCATCGGTTGCGAGGTACGTATTCCTCGTAAGACACGCTGTCAGGGTTCCGTTCCAACCCATCAAGCACACCTTTAAGGAGAGGAATGCTTTCGTGGGCATAAGTGAACTCGAGAAGATGACCAACCTCCTTGACTGCTACTTGTGCGTCCCTTGGCCTGAAACGTTCGCGATATTCGCTAGTTTGAAAATCGAATAGGTGAGAAAGTCGATGGCGATCTAACTGCGAGATGCTCTGCAATACAGAGTTTCTATATTCAAAGTATTCTGCAGTTTCTCTTGCCATCGTTGGCGTCATTGCATTGGATAAGCATTGAATAGTATTCTCTAATTCTGCGCCTGGTAGCTTTCTTTTGAATTCCTCTAACTCATCTTCAATTGTAATCACGTTGATACCGCTGCGTTCCCATCGAGCGAGTTTAGTAATGTGTTTTAAAATCAATCTATACTCTTTCCGGACGGAAGATCTTATAGCCTCGCGCGCAGGTCGCCACTGACGATCATTTAGATAGGTCAATAGACCCACAATTAGGCTGATTTCTATAATCATAAAGAACAATTCAGCTATAGAATTGGCTACCAGATCACCGTCCGGCCTGAGCCATGCAGTGAAGTGTGATCCAGAGTAGAATATCAATCCAGTCAAGATAGCAGTGCCAAGTGCGAGCAAGCTAACGAGCGTTGTGCTCACCTGATACTTCATGCTGTAGCTCTCTGTGTTGTCGGTGGGTCAATGCCGTTCAACTTAGCCGAGTTGATCAATGTGCCAAAATTGTAGGCATAGTCTGCAGTTTGATATGCTAGATCTGTCTCTGAGTAGTTTTGAATCAGAGAACATAAGAGTGTTGGTGGCGTCGTATCTGCCCCACCATCCGCTGGTTTCGGATTGGTACGGCAACGGTATCTTCTTCCTACGGCGAAGATATTTGAGAATCTCTGTCGATAGAGCATGGCGTGCCACTCACGGACAACGACAACTGATGATCATACGTGCAGGGATCCGGGGCAGCAATAAACGCCAGGCAGCCAAACTCCTCCTTCTTCTCCTTCTTGAGAATTCAGAACATGGTGCGACATCACAGATCACCCGCGAACGAGTGAAACTGCGTCCACAGTGCGTCCATGGCGAATTCTTTTGATTTTGAGAGAGTATCTAAGTAATTGATTTCATTGGCGCACCGGGGAAGATTCGAACTCCCGACCCCCAGATTCGTAGTCTGGTGCTCTATCCAGCTGAGCTACCGGTGCCCTGTCGGATATGCTCAAAAATAAGCAAATTCCGACATGTATCGTACACTTAAACAGCAAATCTGTCAGTGTCTCGCGCCTACTGCACGGGGAACGCAGAGCACTCCCCTGTTCCTGCATCATTCGCAGGCAACGAAGCCGCTTGTTTAGTCGCTCACTGCAAAACCTGCAACATATTCTTCACGGTCAGTTTGCCGCTTCTGGCCGCGATCAATCTGCAATAGGGAACTCTCTATACACCGAACTGCCAAGATCAGCGACAAACCGAGTTGTTTCCGGCTATCGTGCACCACGGCCTTGCCCTTAGCTGTCAGCCTGTCCGACGTTCGCTCTGCCAAAGAACACCGATGCGAACACCGGCCAAAGTCCATGCCATCTGGTTGGATTATGACCTCACCGTGGGTCAGGCGTGACAAAGCAGGCGCTCGCGAAAGGTCATACTTTCTTTCAAAAACGACACGTTCTCTGCCTGTGTTGCTCGACTTGAGGACAGACTATTTCCCAACTACTGTTAGTTTTTGAATGTACGGAATCTTGTTTCAATGGACAAAGTTGAGTCAGCAACCGCTCTCTATCATGCCTGGGTGTCAAGTGCTTCCCGCCGCGTGCGGTTCGCACTCGAGGAAAAGGAAGTTGCATACCAAGGCATCCTCGTCGACCTTCTGGCATTTGAGCAGCACACGCCTGAATATCTCGCATTGAACCCCAATGGTTGGGTGCCAACGCTGGTCCACGACGGAGTAGCTGTCGTCGAAAGTAGTGTTATTTGCGAGTATGTTGATGAGACATTCCCCGGTCCATCCTTAGTTCCAGAGGGCCCACACGAGAGAGCGCGTATGCGGGTTTGGGCGAAGTGGACCGATGAAGTCGTCATCCGTGCATTCCAGGTCGCGAATTGGAACAGGATGATGGCACCTGTTGCCCGCAATTGGACGGACGACGAAGTTGAACAGAAACTCGCAGCTATTCCGGTTCCCGATCGTCGGGAAGATTGGCGACGCATGGCACGTCAACCGTTTAGCGAAGCTGACATTGAGCATGCCATCTCCAATATTCGCCGCACACTTGACCGCATGGAGGATGATCTCAAAGAAGCTCCTTGGCTCGCGGGCACCAGCTTCTCGCTCGCGGACATTCATCTTTCTCCATACATCGTGAGGATCGGCGAACACACCGATCGCGGAATTCTCCTGCAAGACTATCCAAGATGTTGTGATTGGTGGCATCGGCTGACCGCACGTCCAGCATTCTCCCGCGCACGCATTGAACCGGTAACGTTCGCGAGCTGACGGGACCGGTCATTCGTTCGTGTCCAAAGGTCGTGCGGGCGGCCGGAGCTTCCGAGTCGAGCGTTGTCTTTGAGCCGTCCGCCGTCTGCTGTTGCGGCCGAGTTTCATGACCTAGCATTGAAGTGTTACTCGTGACCTGATCCGAGCGCGCAAAGCTTGCTGCTGCGCGATGGAGAACCTATATCCGAACGAACCTCCACCATATGGCGCCAATCCACAGCCAGCACCCTGACGAATATCCAACTTGAATTATTCTCTCTTCGCGGAGCGTCCCCATGTCTAAAACTTCTGCTTTGAAACGGCTCGACGGTGCCAGACGCGCCCTGCGCGACCTTGGCCTTGACACGGAACCCGCGAGCGATGCTCCAATTGCAGGCCTGCTCGACCAGATTTACGAGATTGATAAAGAGAGCGTCGCCATCATTGCGCGCACGCTGGCTGAAGCGCAGGTGTTCAACGAAATCGTTCGTAATGAGATTTCGGCCATGGAGATTGGCAGCCGCTACAACGATATCGTCACCGCCTTCAACTCCATTCGCGACGATGCCAAGCGATTGGTGGATCAGTTGGAGGACGGTCAGATCAATACGTTCGAGCGGATGTCCAATGTCTGGATGAAAGTACGGCGTGGCGACATTGCCGACCGCTTTGATGAGATCCGCTACGCCTATCAGGAAGTCGCCAAGGACTCGAAGGACCAGATTGTCCGCGAAGGACGCATTCTCGATGCCTATCGCGACTTCCGAGGTGCTTACAAACAAGCCCAGGTCATGGCGCTGAAGGTGTTGGAGAAAGCTGAAAAGAAGCTCAACGCAGCAAAAGGACTGCTCCAGAAAGCGTCGGACAAGGTCGCAAAATTCAAGGGGCAGGAGGCGTCCAAGGCGGCGGAGCTTGAGATGGCGCGAGATGATCAGCTCCGCGCCCTTCAGGAAGAGGAGAAGCGGTATCAGATTGCTAAAGATCTGGCTGACAATCTGACGATTGGATACAATACCTCGGAAGTCATCATGTCCCGATTGATGCAAACAACAAGTGCCAAGGAACGCGTTTACGCGCAGTCGGTTTCATTCTTCTCGACCAACGAGGCGGTGTTAACGGCTTTGAAGGCGTCCTTTACCGGCATGTTCGGTCTCCATGAGTCAACTAAAACGCTCGAAGCCATGAAAGAAGGTATTTCGGAAAGTCTTGAGACACTTTCGGAAGTTGGAGCCGCAGTCCAGGAAGAGGCGATCAAGGCCGGATACGGACCGACCGTCAAAGCCGAGTCAGTCAAGAAGCTTGTCGACTCAGTTATCAACTTTCAGGTGCGCTCGCGCGAAATCATCGAAGAAATGCGGATACAATCGACACGCAACTCGCAGGAGATACAGGAAGCTGTTGAAGATGGTAAGCGCCGCCTCGCCCGACTTGCTGCAGAAGGCAATGCTCTCATCATTTGAGGGCGTAGCCTGAGTGTTGCTGGAGCGGGCTCGTGTGACGCCACGGGGATGAAACCGAATGACTGCGGATCGCGATAGCACCCCGGAGGCCAAACGAACTCAGGCGGACGTGACCCCATCATCGAATGCTGCATACGCGCCGCTTGATGACGTCATGATTGCTATGGACGTCGTCGATACGCTGCGCGGTGACGCCTACATCGTCGAGCGTGAACTGAACGCCGACGAGCGCAAGGCGAAGCTGATCGAACGATTGCGCGATATCTACCGCAGTCAAGGCATTGAGGTACCTGATCGGATCCTCGAAGAAGGCGTCAGTGCACTCGAAGAAGATCGATTTGTCTACAAGCCGCCGGCCGATACCTTCGAAACTCGATTGGCTCGTTTGTACGTCACGCGCTTCGGTTGGGGCAGATATGTCATTGGTGCTACCGTCGGGTTACTGGCGCTGTTCATCGCGTGGTACGCTTTTTATGAAGGCCCGCGTCAGAGTGGCATCGCAGCTCGGCAAATCGAACTCACCCAGACTATTCCAGAGCGCATCAAACACCTGCAAACGCAGATCAGTGCCGAGATGACGAGTGGGACCGCCTCCGATGTTGAAGCGACGGTGCGCCGGGGGCTTGCTGCTGCCAGCGCAGGCAACCTCACTGAAGCGCGCGCGGCGCGCGGAGAGCTTGAGACCCTGCTGACCAATCTAAGATCTGCTTACGAAGTTCGCATCGTTTCGCGCCGCGGCGAGGTGAGCGGATTGTGGCGGGTGCCAAAAACAAATCGCCAGGGCCGCAATTACTATCTGGTGGTGGAAGCCGTGGGACCCGACGGGAAAATCCTGCCACAGACGATTTTGAACGAAGAGAATGGTCAACGCGAAAAGGTTCAAAAATGGGCTGTTCGCGTTCCAGCAGACGTGCTCGAACGCGTGCGCGCCGACAAACAAGCTGATGGTATTATCGATCAGCCCGTTGTCGCGGTTAAAGCACGGGGACGAATTGAACCCGACTGGCGCATCCAGCGTGCGGGAGGCGAAATTACGCAATGGTAAAGCGCCGCCGCAACAGAAACCGCGACCACCGTCGAGACCGCGATAAGGATCGTAGTAGGGATCGTAAGCGAAGCCGACACCGGACGCGTGACAGCAAGCGCCGTCATGAAACGGCCCATGCTGTCACAACCGGGCGGGAAACGCTGCAATCAATCGAAAGAGCTATCCAGGATCTGCGCCAGAGGGAAACTGAGCTGCAAAAGAAGCTCAAGAGGTTAACGGCGACCCGTGCCGATGAAGTGACAAAGCGCTTAAACGCATACCGCGAGCTTGCCGAAGTGAAAGCACGCAATGCTGTCGCGGATGGCGTAATCGACGAAGCAGACCGACTGTCGACGCGGGTTGCAGACTTACTGTCTGCGCGCCAGAAGACGATCAATGACTTGCATCGTCGTCAGGATGCAGCGGACCAGCAGAGAAAAACCGCAATCGATGCGCGGGCGCAACTCGTTTCTGGTATCGATCAACTTGAGCAGCGATTAGACGATTTGGCACTGCAGGCACGCGATGAGTTGAAGGGTGATGCCGATTACAATGCCAACGTTAAAGCGCTTGATGAATTCAGTGCGGTGCATAGCAAAGCTGCCGACAAAGCGGAGCGTGCCCAGGACGACCGGGATGCCAAGGGCAGTGCCTACGAGGACGACCCCTTGTTCATGTATTTGTGGCAACGCGACTACGGCCAGGCGGAGTATCGCAACACTGGCGTTACACGCTGGCTCGACAGCTGGGTTGCACGGCTTGTCGGCTATACTGATGCGCGTGCCAACTATGTTGTTCTGAACGAGATTCCGGTCCGTCTCGATGAGCATGTGGAACGCTTGGCCGATAAGCTCACCGAAATCCGTGAAACAGTTGAATGGATCGAAGCAGAGAAGATCCGTGAGCTTGCAGATGGAAATCTATCGGATGAGCTCCGGCGACAACATGAAAAAGAAGCAACGGCCACTCAGGCTATCGCTGCGGTGACCGCCGAACTCTCCGATCTTGGCGAGCAGCTCAACAAGTATGCAGAAGGTCACGATCCCGCTTTTGCCAAAGCGATTGAGTTAGCGACGGAGTTTCTCCAGCAGCATGCAACAGAGTATCTTGCCGAGGTCGCAAGCGAGACCCAGACGTCGAGCGATGATGAGATCGTTGCACGAATTTCCGGCCTCGATCGTCGTGTTGCTGAGCTGAGTGCAGAACATGATCGCGAAACTGTGGAACTTGAAAAGACATTCGAGCGGCGCGACGAGTTGTTACGAATAGCGGCAGATTTCCGCCGCAACCACTATGATGACAGTGCCACGGAATTTCGAGGTGAAGATCTTGCGAAACGGGTGCTGGAGGAATTGATCGGTGGTGCGATCACCGGTGCCGAATATTGGGGACGCGCAAAGCGACGCAGATCGCGCCGTTCTCGCCCTGCAGATTCCTTCCGACGGAGCCAAAACTTCCCGCCATTCGATCTCGACGACATGTTTGACCTGGATGACATGTTTGATTTCGACGATGATTTTTGGACCGAAGGCAAGTTCTGAGAAGCCCCTTCACGACGATGCCTGGTTTGGCGATGTTCATGCTCATAAACGATGCAGTGAACCGACAAGACCAGTCGTAATCGCAGCGAGCGCAAAGGGGGGCATGTCGCCATTGCCTTCACCCGTGATCTGCCAGGCGCTTGCGTGATGCGTTCGTTTCGCTCAATCTCAGTCGTTGCAAATGAACTGGGCGTTGCGCGGCTCAGCTCCGAACGAGTTTTGCCAAATGGCGTCGGCCAGCCCAAACTTGACTGTGTTGGGCTTAAGAATCGTTGGGAATGGAATGCCTGAAGAGTACGACTTCGTCGTGGTCGGTGCTGGATCGTCCGGAGCGACATTGGCAGCGCGCTTGTCGGAAGACGCAAAGACTTCGGTTTTGCTACTTGAGGCAGGAGGCCCGGATACCAGCCCTTGGACCCATATTCCGATTGGGGTCGGCAAGATGCTGACAGACACGCGTTACGTCTGGGGCTTCAACACTGAACCCGAGCCTGAACTCAATAATCAGACGGTGTACTGGCCGCGGGGCCGGATGCTCGGAGGCTCGAGTTCGGTCAATGGTATGATCTTCGCGCGGGGCGCACCGCATCGATATGACATGTGGCGCAATGGAAACGAGCCAGGTTGGGGCTACGAGGAATTGCTGCCATACTTCAAGAAACTCGAAAACCGTCCTGAAGGTGATCCTAGAACACGCGGGGTTGGTGGACCAATCAACATTTCGAGTGGCAATTACTGCGACCCACTTTCTGCTGCATTCAGAAGCGCCTGCATTGAGGCTGGAGCAGCGCCAAACGACGACTACAACAACGGTAACTTTGAAGGCGTCGGGTGGCTACAATACTCGACCCGCAATGGTTTGCGCATGTCGACGGCGAGCGCATACCTCAAACCTGCGCGTCGACGTCAGAATTTGAACATTGAGACAAACGCGACGGCTCGGCGCATCCTTCTCGATGGTCGGCGCGCCATCGGCGTGGAGTACGAAGTGGACGGCATTGTGCGCCAAGCCATGGTGCGAGGTGAGGTTCTTGTATCTGCCGGGCCGATCAACTCACCCAAACTTTTGGAGCTCTCCGGTATCGGTGACGCAAGCCATTTGCGCGCTCTTGGCATTGGCGTCGTGCACGAGCTTTCCGGTGTCGGCGAAAACTTGCAGGATCACCTCCAGACGCGGCTTACATTCGAGACGAACTTGCGCGTGACGATTAATGACCTCCTCAACAGCCGGGTGCGCGGCGCCATGGCGATGGCACGTTGGCTGATCCGACGTGATGGAATCATGTCGATCTCTTCGGCGACAGTTCACGCGCTCATGCGCAGCCAGCCGAACCTGGCGCACCCTGATGTGAAACTTCAGATTATGCTGTACTCCGGCAAGGACCGCTACGCACGAAACCGAGAACTCGGCGCCGATCCTTTTTCAGGCTTCAATATCGGTGTCTTCCAACTCTATCCGAAGTCTAGGGGATCGGTTCACATCAAAGAACCCGATCCAGCAACCGCACCAAAAATTGTCGCCAACTATTTATCTGATCCAGAAGATCGGGCGGTGACGGTTCGTGGTCTACAATTGGTGCGTGAGGTTGCGAGTCAACCAGCCCTAAAGCCGTACGTCGTCCGTGAGGTCAGGCCCGGCAAGGAGCTGGAGGGAAGCGACGCGCTTCTGGAGTTCGCCCGAACGACCGGACAGACTTCCTGGCACCCGATTGGAACATGCAAAATGGGACGTGATCCGCTCTCGGTTGTTGATTACAGTCTACGTGTTCACGGCATGGAACGCTTGCGCGTCATCGATAGCTCGATCATGCCCACAATGCCGAGTTCGAACACCAATGCCGCCTCGATTGTGATTGGTGAAAAAGGAGCCGATCTCGTTCGCGACGATGCCTGAGTAAGGCGTTGCGGTGGCTCAAAAGAGTGCTGTGTGTTTCGGTGCGTGTGCGCACCAATTCAACGAAAGCACACTATTTATCGGCTTCTTCGTTGAACGCTCTTCCGGCCTCCGCATTCATGCTATTGCAAAGTGAGTTCTGCGCTTTGCGCTATATCATATCAGCGTTGTCGCGGCTCGGTTTAGTCTCAAATCCGAAGTGAGAGTTATGTCCGAGACACAGGCGGATACGACTGCAATGAACGATCATCCCGAAGAGCCACCATTTGCGCGGCACCGGCGCTACTACATCTTTCTCAAGATTGCAGTCGTTGTCCTTGCGGTTATGATTCTGGTCCATCTCTTAGGACACTGAAGCGACCTATGCCTGCGCTTAATCCGATCAGCGGATTGACCGAAACATCCTCAGAGCCAACGAAGGAGAGAGCTCCAATGTACAAACATTTTTTAATCGCAGTCGACGAATCGGTTCTGTCGTTTGGCGCGCTGGAGCAGGGCCTCGCACTCGCCAAAGCTGTCGGGGCCAAAGTCACGGCTGCGACCGTAACGGAGCCTTGGACCACCGTCATTACGGGCGACGCAGCCATCGCTTTTCCAATCGACGAGTACGAACGCTCGGCGACAAAATCTGCTAATGAGATACTCTCGCGTGCCCAAGCCGATGCAGAAAAATCCGGTGTCGAATGCAGCGTCGTTCACATGAAAGACGCCCATCCGTCCGATGGCATCCTTGCTGCTGCTGAGGAAAACAACTGCGACCTCATCGTTATGGGCTCACACGGCCGCCGCGGCCTTTCCCGATTGCTGCTGGGCAGCCAAGCCAATAGCGTTGTCTCTCAGAGTAAAGTGCCGGTTCTAATCTGCCGTTGACGAGCGAACCGGTGCTGTTGGCGTCGATGGGCAGGCCCAACAAACAATGACGACACCTGCTCAGCTGCAAGCCAGTCCGAGCGTCGGTTGCCGACACTGACCGTGAGTGTCGGCCCTCCGTTGGAAGATAACGATGGTTTCAACCCGTCAGAGCTTCTGCGCAACAACATAGCGGCTGGGCGCAGGATGATCTCCTGACTCAAGAATTCTGAAGCCATGAGAAGTGATGAGGTCCTCGAACTCAGGGACGTCCATGAACCGGACAAAAGGGGCCTTTCCCAGTAGCTGCATGATAGGAACGACGAGGCGAAGGAACCGGAACTTGAGCGGGGAACCCTTGCCTGGCTTGCAAACCGTCTTGGAAATGAAGATCCCACCTGGTTTCAGAAGTCCATGAATCCTTTGCAGCGCCGACCCGGTGTCTTCGATGAGATGCAGCAGGTTTAATGCGAGCACGACATCGTATGGACCTTTGCCGAGTGCACTGCCGAAGACGTCTGCTGCAATAAACTGGACATTGGATACGTCGCTCTCGCCGGCTTTGCTCTTCGCGATATCAATCATTTTGCTTGAAATATCGCTGGCTACTATCTGATCGACATAGGGTGCCAAAAGCAGAGCCGTAGATCCTGTTCCACACCCGACTTCAAGGACGCGGTCAGTCGCTGAGAGGTAGGAACATGTCCGCTCCAGTGTGTAGTTGTAGGCTTCGACATTCTGGATTGGGGACTTGGCATAAGACTCAGCAGCCTTATCCCAGAACGTTGCCGCTTGCTGCATGATCGATCTCCTTTTCGGCATGTACCTACCCATGCACGCCTAAAAGATAAATTGCCGAAATAAGTTCATATGTTATACAAAAATGCATGAATTGGCAGGCAATATCCTTTGACTGGAACCAAGCGCGCGCCTTTTTGGCCACCGCCGAAGAAGGGTCGTTGTCGGCCGCTGCGCGTGCACTTGGCCTGACACAGCCAACGCTCGGTCGGCAGGTTGCAGCGCTGGAAGACGAACTGGGTGTCATGCTGTTTGAGCGCGTTGGCCGGTCATTGACCCTAACGCAGTCCGGTGTCGAACTTCGGGAGCATGTCCGGACCATGGCAGAGGCTGCCAATCGGGTATCTTTGGCGGCCTCAGGTCAGTCGCAGGTGATCCAGGGGCAGGTCCGCATCACAGCGTCTGATTTGATGTCGGCATACATTCTGCCGCCGGCCTTGCAGCGGCTGAGAGCGGCGGCGCCACTTTTGGAGATTGACGTGGTCGCCGCCAATGACGTACGCGACCTCCTGCAACGTGAAGCCGATATTGCCATTCGGCATGTCCGACCCGAGCAACCCGATTTGATTGCAAGGCTCGTCCGGGAGGACACAGCACATTTCTATGCTGCGCAGGGTTATTTGGATGCGCGTGGTCTGCCAAGCGTCAAAGCCGGGCTGGCGAGCCATGACTTCATTGCTTTCGGTGACGTCGATCGCATGCTTGGATACTTGGAGCCGTTGAAACTTGGTCTTAACCGCGATAATTTTCGACTCGGATCAGAATCTGGCTTCGTGGCCTGGGAGATGGCACGCAACGGTCTTGGTATTGCGGTAATGGAAACTGAGATCGCAGCCAAATTTCCCGATATGAAGCGCGTGCTTGCTGAGATCGACCCGTTCACATTCCCGGTTTGGTTGACGACACATCGCGAACTGCACACCAGTCGCCGGATCCGGTTGGTGTTCGATGTCTTGGACGAATTCCTCTCTCAAAATAATGCCGGATGACCGCTTCACATTCCCTCGGAGCGCGGCGCGGATAAAGACCTCAAGCAATAGCAATTTGCTTCTGCTAGCATCACTTCAATCGACATCGACGGCACGCCTTATCCAAAACGGATGCCTTGCCCCCCGGAACACAGCAAAGAAGTCTGGTACGAACCATGCCGTAATGATCGTTGCCAACTCACACGGTCAGGCATCACGCCGAATGGTCATCGATAAGCGAATATGGTTTGGCAAATTTGGTTAGATCCTCAAGATCGATGATCCGGATCTCAGGCCCATTCACTTCAACCCCGTACGGACGCAAAGTGTTGAACGCCCGAGACAGATTTTCCGGGGTCATGCCCAGTCGTGCAGCGAGCGCGCGTTTCCCAACGCGCAGCCTGACGATCCCCTCATCGGGTGTTCGTTTCTGTGCACGGATAATCCAGTTCGCCAACCGCTCAGCGCCCGAGCGAAGCTTTTGATCCTTAATGTCCTTGACAAGATTTCGGTAGCACTGGGCGAGTTCGGCAACGATCGCTGTCATGAACGCGGGATCAGTTGACATCGCCTGGCGTACGCTTTCAGCCGGGATCATGAGCACGCGAGAGCGTTCCACTGTACGTGCCGACTGCAGGTAAACCTGATCCTTAAGCACTGCAGCAAGAATGAACGTACCGAGCGGATGAATAAAACCGACTGTTGTTTCCCGGTCGAGATGTGTCGCAAACATTTCGACAAGACCTTCAACGACCACGTAGAGAAAATCGGCCGGCTCACTCTCACGGATCAACTCAACGCCGGGTGGAAATCGTTGCAGAAAGGCAGCCTCCACCAGACGTTCGAAGGACGAATCTGCGCAGTCGCGAAACAATCTGAGTTCGCGGATTTCACTTGCATCCTCAGCTCTCATTAATCTGCAATCCCCTCGCCGCCACCCCTGAGCGATTGATAAAGTTATCGTCACTTCTTGATAAATGTCAAATTCAGATCCATGACAGATCAAGCTGGAAAGCAAACTATGGAAATCGCGGAACCCATTGAATTGTATGGCGGATTTATTTCTCACGAAGCTATCGTTCGATTGACTCAGATCAACTCCTGACCGTCGTATGCCTGGGCAATCTTCCTCCTGCCGGCCACGTCGAAGCGGCTGCGCGACACGCGAGGGAGACCTATCATGCACGCGTTAGATGGAGTCACCCGCTCGGACCAATACCGGGCGTTGGGGCTCAGCACATTCGCTTTCACTGTCTGTTTCGCGGTCTGGACGATCTTCTCGATTATTGGTGTCAAGATCAAAGGCGAGCTTGGTTTGTCAGATACCCAGTTTGGCCTGTTGGTTGCCACGCCTGTGCTGACAGGATCAATCAGCCGCATTTTTCTCGGTGTCTGGACTGAGCAATACGGCGGACGCCTCATCTTCGCTCTCCAGATGCTCATCACCGCGGTAGCGGTCTGGCTACTGACCTCGGTCAGAACATATGAAGTCTTTCTGCTGGCAGCACTCGGCATCGGTCTCGCCGGCGGCTCTTTCATTGTTGGCATCGCCTATGTCTCGCAATGGTTTGAGAAAGACAGCCAGGGCACGGCTCTCGGCATCTTCGGTGCCGGCAATGTGGGCGCAGCGGTCACCAATTTCGCTGCACCATTTCTTGTTGTTGCGATGGGCTGGGAAGGCACCGCCCGCGTTTACGCGATCGTCCTCGCGATTACAGCTGTGCTCTTCTACATCTTTGCAAAGGATGATCCAGCCCAGATCGCGCGTCGACGAACAGGTTCTGCGCCGGTGTCGGCAGCGCAACAGCTGGAGCCGCTCAAAGATATTCAGGTCTGGCGCTTTGCAACCTATTACTTTTTCGTCTTCGGCGCCTTCGTTGCACTCGCGTCTTTCCTGCCTCGCTACTACGTGGGCGCATATGGGCTGGAGCTAACAACGGCAGGTGTCTTTGCCGGACTCTACTCGCTGCCTGGTTCTGTCTTCCGCGCTCTCGGAGGCTGGATGTCAGATAAATGGGGCGCGCGGTTTGTGATGTACCTGACTTTCATCGTCTCGCTTATCTGCCTGTTCGTCATGAGCTACCCAGAGACAACTTACACCGTGCAGGGCATCAAAGGACCAATTGAGTTCAAGTTCGGTATCAGCGTCACCTTCTTTGTTGCGCTGACGGTCATTCTTGGTTTCGTCATGAGCCTGGGCAAGGCCGCCGTCTACAAGCACATCCCAGTGTATTACCCGCACCATGTCGGGTCAGTTGGCGGCCTCGTTGGCATGATCGGCGGCCTCGGCGGTTTCGTGCTCCCGATCTCGTTCGGTATCCTGCTCGACTACACAGGTGTTTGGACGGCTCCCTACATGCTGATGTTTGGCATCGTCGCCGTGTCGACGATCTGGATGCACGTTGCAATTCGCAGGATGGAAAAGCGCCGTCACCCCGGGCTCGAAGAAGAGAAGTATCTCTCCGATGTGCCGGACGAGCCCGTGCCGATGCCGGAAGGCTCACCGGCAGCCATGGCCAACGTCTCACGCACCAATCTCGCACAATAAACCGTAGCAAGCAGGCCGCATGATCGGCGGCCTGCCCCACTGAACATTTGCCCTCCAAGGAAGAGACCATGGCAACAACATCGAGCAGCCCAGCCAATACCAAGGGTGCGACGCTCACCGGCTGGAACCCGGAAGACGAACAGTTCTGGGAGAGTGAAGGCAAAGCCATCGCCAACCGCAATCTCTGGATATCAATTCCCTGCTTACTTTGCGGCTTCGCCGTCTGGCTTTACTGGGGGATCATTACGGTCCAGATGATCAACCTTGGTTTTGAGTTCACAAAGCAGGAGCTCTTTACACTTGCTGCGATTGCAGGTTTGTCCGGTGCAACGCTTCGCATTCCATCGACGTTCTTCATTCGACTTGCAGGCGGCCGCAACACGATCTTCTTCACGACGGCCCTGCTGATCATTCCGGCGGCTTTAACCGGTTATCTCCTGACCCAGCCGGATACGCCGCTTTGGCAATTCCAACTTGTTGCCTTGCTGTCCGGCTTTGGTGGCGGAAATTTCGCGTCATCCATGTCCAACATCAGCTTCTTCTTTCCCAAGAAGGTTCAAGGCTATTCACTGGGCATGAATGCCGGGCTCGGAAACTTCGGCGTAACCACAATGCAGATCCTGATCCCGCTGGTTATGACGGCCGGTGTGTTTGGCGGCACGGCGCGGATACTAAAGAACACGTCCGGCACCTTGATCGGCAAGATCCCAGCCGGAACTGAAACGTTCATTCACAACGCTGGTTTCATCTGGGTCGCGATCCTAATCCCACTCGTCATTGCCGCCTGGATCGGCATGAACAACATTGGCGACGAACACGTCTCTCCGGATGTCGGATCACCGATCGGGGCATTCGGAAAGATCAGCGGCATGCTCCTCATTGGCTTGCTTACCGCGTCCGTTGGCCTCTGGCTGATGCTACCGGCAACCACTGGCGGATCTGGACTGTTGCTTTCGAAGTGGTTGGTGCTACCGGCCATCATTGCAGCCACCGTCGGACTGCTCTGGATGATCCCAGGCAAGATCCATCAAAGCCTCACACGTCAGTACAAGATCTTCGGTAACAAGCACACCTGGGCGATGACGGTCATTTACACGATGACCTTCGGCTCTTTTATAGGTTACGCCGCTGCGTTTGGTCTGGCCATCAAGGTGATCTTCGGCTTCCAGCATATCGAAGTTGATGGCGTGATGACCCACGGCACAGTCAACCCGAACGGTCCGAGTGCATTGATGTACGCCTGGACTGGCCCATTCATTGGAGCACTCATCCGACCAATCGGCGGCATGATCTCTGACAAACTTGGCGGTGCAAAAGTCACGCAGATCATCTCGGTCGTCATGGTCGCAAGTGCACTCGGCGTCGCGTACTTCATGAAGCAGGCCTACGCATCAGCAACGCCGGAAGAGTACTTCGTTCCGTTCCTGGTTTTATTCCTGATCCTGTTCGCGGCAACGGGCATCGGCAATGGCTCGACATTCCGCACGATCGCAGTGGTCTTCGACCGCGAACAAGCAGGTCCGGTTCTCGGCTGGACATCTGCAGTGGCAGCCTACGGTGCCTTCATAATCCCGAAGGTCTTCGGCGAGCAGATCACTGCAACCACACCGGAATACGCACTCTACGGCTTTGCTGCCTTCTACACAGTCTGCATCGTCATCAACTGGTGGTTCTATCTGCGCCCCGGCGCTGAGTTTCGGAACCCTTAACGCCCGTTCGATCGGCGCGTGAGAGTTGCGCGCCGTCTCCAAGTTTCACATCAAAGAGGACGGCACATGTCTCACTTTCTCGATCGACTGACCTTTATCTCCAAGAAGGTTGATACCTTTTCCGATGGCCACGGCGTGCTCACGAATGAAGACCGTGCATGGGAAGAGGGTTATCGTCAGCGATGGCAGCACGACAAAATTGTACGCTCGACACACGGCGTCAACTGCACGGGCTCGTGTTCCTGGAAGATCTATGTCAAAGGCGGTATTGTCACTTGGGAGACGCAACAGACCGACTATCCACGCACGCGTCCTGATCTGCCGAACCATGAGCCGCGTGGTTGTGCACGAGGTGCCAGCTACTCCTGGTATCTCTATTCGGGAGCACGCCTCAAGTATCCGCTTGTGCGGTCTCGCCTTCTGAAACATTGGCGCGCCGCAAGGGCTACGATGCGGCCCGTAGAGGCCTGGAAGTCGATCGTTGAAAACCCGCAGAAGCGGCAGAACTACATCAAGGTGCGCGGCCACGGCGGCATGGTCCGGGCGACCTGGGACGAGGTCACTGAGATCATCGCAGCGGCAAACGCTTACACCGCCAAGACCTACGGCCCCGATCGCGTCTTCGGGTTCTCGCCAATTCCAGCGATGTCGATGGTCTCCTATGCGGCGGGCGCCCGTTATTTGTCGCTTCTGGGTGGCGCTTGTGGCTCCTTCTACGATTGGTATTGCGATCTGCCGCCGGCCAGTCCGCAGACCTGGGGCGAGCAAACGGACGTGCCGGAGTCGGCAGATTGGTACAACGCCGGTTTCCTGATGATCTGGGGCTCGAATGTGCCTCAGACGCGAACGCCCGATGCGCACTTCTATACTGAAGTTCGATACAAGGGCACCAAGTCAGTTGTCGTGTCACCGGACTACGCTGAGGCCACAAAATTTGCCGACATGTGGTTGAACCCGAAACAAGGCACCGACGCTGCCCTCGCGCTGGCGATGGGGCATGTCATCTTGCGCGAGTATCACCTCGACCGGAAAGCCGAATACTTCGAAGACTACGTGCGCAAATATTCTGACATGCCCATGCTCGTCCGGCTTGAAGAAAAAGACGGCAAACTGATTCCATCGACTTTGCTGCGAGCAGCGGACGTATCAGGTTCACTGGGCGAGGAAAACAATGCCGAGTGGAAGACTGTTGCCGTCAATGATACGACCGGTGAACTCGTCACGCCGACGGGCTCGATTGGTTACCGTTGGGGTGACAAGGGCAAATGGAACCTCGAGGAAAAAGATGGCCAGGGCCGTGACGCGCGACTGAGACTAACACTTGCCGATGAGCATGATGAGATGGTCTCGGTTGGCTTCCCATATTTCGGAGGCCGGGCAACTGAGAACTTCGTGGCAACGGACCACGGTGACATCCTCGACCGCAACGTACCTGCCAAGAAGGTGCAGCTTGCCGACGGCGAGGCCTACGTTGTTACCGTGTTTGATTTGTTCGGTGCCAACTATGGTCTGGATCGCGGCTTTGGCGGTGAGAACGTGGCGACGTCATTTGATGACGACGTGCCCTTCACACCCGCATGGGCGGAACGCATCACCGGTCTATCGCGCGACAAGATCATTACAACGGCACGTGAGTTTGCCACCAATGCGGAGAAAACGAACGGCCGCTCGATGGTGATCCTCGGTGCCGGGTTGAACCATTGGTACCACATGGACATGAACTATCGGGGGATCATGAACCTCCTGATCATGTGTGGTTGTGTCGGCCAGTCTGGCGGTGGATGGTCACATTATGTCGGCCAGGAAAAACTGCGCCCGCAAACCGGTTGGCTCCCATTGGCCTTCGGCCTCGACTGGGGCCGCCCACCGCGCCAGCAAAACTCAACAAGCTTCTGGTATGCGCACACCGATCAGTGGCGCTACGAGGCACTAACTGTGAACGAGATCCTGTCACCAACTGCTCCGAAGGGCGATTGGTCCGGCACGATGATCGACTACAATATTCGCGCCGAACGAATGGGATGGTTGCCATCAGCACCACAGCTCAAGCAGAACCCCCTTACGATCGCTGCGGGTGCCGCCGAAGCAGGCCTTGAGCCTAAAGACTACGTTGCTCAGTCTCTCAAGTCAGGCGAACTCGAAATGTCGTGCCACGATCCGGACGATCCGGCCAACTGGCCACGCAACTTATTTGTCTGGCGCTCGAACCTGCTTGGTTCTTCAGGCAAAGGGCACGAGTACTTCCTCAAACACTTGCTGGGCACGACGCACGGTGTGCAGGGCAAAGACCTTGGAGCTGAGGGCGAGCAGCGTTCGACTGAAGTGAAGTGGCATGAGAAGGCGCCGGAAGGCAAACTCGATCTGCTTGTTACACTCGACTTCCGCATGTCGACGACCTGCATGTACTCCGACATCGTGCTGCCGGTTGCAACCTGGTACGAGAAAAACGATCTCAACACCTCGGACATGCATCCATTTATCCATCCGCTGACAGCAGCAACGGACCCGGTGTGGGAGTGCAAGAGCGACTGGGACATCTATAAATCCATCGCCAAGAAATTCTCTGAAGTTGCACCCGAGGTGCTCGGCGTGGAGAAGGATGTCGTGCTCACGCCGATCATGCACGATACCCCGGGAGAAATCGCACAGCCCTACGATGTGAAGGACTGGAAACGCGGCGAGATCGATCCGATCCCGGGAAAGACCATGCCGAACGTTGCGGTCGTCGAACGCGACTACCCCAATCTCTACAAACGCTTCACTGCGCTTGGGCCTTTAATGAACAAGCTTGGCAATGGCGGCAAAGGTATCGGCTGGAAAACCGAAACCGAAGTCGAGCACCTCGGCGATCTCAATGGCGTCGTGACTGAAGAAGGTCCGACGAAAGGCATGCCGCGCATCGAGACTGACATTGATGCAGCCGAGGTCGTTCTGATGCTCGCACCAGAAACCAATGGTGAGGTTGCGGTCAAGGCCTGGGAGGCGCTCGGCGTGCAAACCGGCCGGGAACATACGCATCTGGCGATCAAGAAAGAAGATGAGAAGATTCGCTTTCGGGATATTGCAGCACAACCGCGCAAGATCATCTCGTCACCAACCTGGTCCGGCCTTGAAAGCGAGCACGTCTGCTACAACGCCGGCTACACGAACGTCCATGAGTTAATTCCATGGCGAACGCTGACGGGTCGGCAACAGCTCTACCAGGACCACTTGTGGATGCGGGCCTTTGGCGAGGAACTGTGCACATGGAAGCCGCCGGTTGACCTCAAGACCGTTGAGCGTATCCAAGGCAGCGTCGGAAATGGCAATCCTGAAGTCGTGCTGAACTTCATCACGCCGCACCAGAAGTGGGGCATCCACTCCACGTACTCCGACAACCTTCTCATGTTGACACTCAATCGCGGTGGACCGGTTGTCTGGTTGTCGGAGGCCGATGCAAAGGCTGCCGGCATCGTCGATAACGACTGGGTGGAGGCGTACAATACGAATGGCGCGCTGACTGCTCGGGCGGTTGTCTCGCAGCGGGTCAATCAGGGCATGGTCATGATGTATCACGCCCAAGAGAAGATCGTGAACACGCCAGGTTCGGAAGTCACAGGCAATCGGGGTGGCATTCATAACTCGGTAACACGTGCCACACTGAAACCCACTCACATGATTGGGGGTTACGCGCAGCAATCCTACGGCTTCAACTACTACGGAACCGTCGGCTCAAACCGCGATGAGTTCGTCATCGTCCGAAAAATGAAAAACATTGATTGGCTGGAGCGGCCGTATGCTGACGCCGGTAAGGAGGCTGCAGAATGAAAGTTCGTGCGCAGATCGCAATGGTGTTGAACCTCGACAAATGCATCGGGTGCCACACCTGCTCGGTGACTTGTAAGAATGTTTGGACCAATCGCGAAGGGATGGAATACGCTTGGTTCAATAACGTCGAGACCAAGCCGGGTATTGGTTATCCCAAGCAATGGGAAAACCAGAAGAAGTGGAACGGTGGCTGGTCAAGGACGCGTGGTGGACGCTTGCATCCCAAGCAAGGTTCCAAGTGGCGGATCCTGGCGAAGATCTTTGCCAATCCCGACCTGCCGGAGATTGACGACTACTACGAGCCGTTCACATTCGACTATGAGCATCTTCAATCCTCACCGGAGAAGGAGGCGATGCCGACAGCGCGTCCTCGCTCGCTCCTAACCGGCGAACGGATGGAGAAGATCGAATGGGGACCAAACTGGGAAGAGATCCTTGGTGGAGAATTTTCCGCCCGCTCGAAGGATACGAACTTCGAAGGTGTTGAAAAGGAAATCTACGGCGCCTTTGAAAACACATTCATGATGTATCTGCCGAGACTGTGTGAGCACTGCCTCAATCCAACCTGCGTTGCTTCGTGTCCCTCCGGCGCTATCTATAAGCGGGAAGAGGATGGCATCGTCCTCATCGACCAGGAGAAATGCCGCGGTTGGCGCATGTGCGTTTCTGGCTGCCCGTACAAAAAGATCTATTACAACTGGTCGAGCGGAAAATCAGAAAAGTGCATCTTCTGTTTTCCGAGGATCGAAGCTGGTCAGCCAACAGTCTGCTCGGAAACATGTGTCGGTCGCATTCGTTACCTCGGCGTCATCCTCTACGATGCCGACCGTATTGAAGCTGCGGCGAGCGCTAAGGATGAGCAGGACCTCTACGAGAAGCAGCTTGAGATCTTCCTTGATCCGAATGATCCAGATGTCATCGCACAAGCTCGTCAGGATGGCGTCGCAGAAGCCTGGATTGAGTCGGCTCGTCGATCTCCGATATGGAAGATGGCAATCGACTGGAAGGTGGCATTCCCGCTCCATCCTGAGTATCGCACACTGCCGATGGTCTGGTACGTGCCACCGCTTTCACCCATTCAGTCAGCAGCCGAAGCTGGCAAGATGGGTATCGATGGCAACATGCCTGATGTCCGCTCGCTTCGCATTCCATTGAAGTATCTCGCGAACCTGTTGACGGCAGGTGATGAAGAGCCAGTCGCGCGCTGCCTCGAACGCATGCTTGCGATGCGTGCTTACATGCGCGCCAAGACGGTTGACGGCGTAATCGATAACAGCATCGCGGAACGCGTTGGTCTTAAAGGTCAGGACATCGAGGACATGTATCAACTGATGGCGATTGCGAACTATGAGGATCGCTTTGTCATTCCAACCACGCACCGTGAAGTCGGTGCTGATGCATACGAGATGCGTGGTTCATGCGGTTTCTCATTCGGAAACAACTGCTCCGCCGGTGTGAGTGACGCAACCTTGTTCTTTGGCGGTCCAAAAAAGAAACAGGCGAAAACCCCGATGGAGGTTTCAGAATGATCAACCAAAAACGTGCACGCACCTTCAAGGTCCTCTCTGCGCTTCTCTCCTATCCGACAGAAGAGTTGAAATCCGCGGCAGAAGAGTTTCGCCATGTGTTGCGTGAAGAGGCTCTTGTGAAAGGCGCCAATCTCCGGAACCTCGAAGCATTGCTCGACGACCTGCGCGACCGAGACATCTATGATGCGCAGGAACGCTATACACTCCTGTTCGATCGCACACGCTCACTTTCCCTGCACCTCTTCGAGCATGTGCTTGGTGAAAGCCGTGACCGCGGACAGGCGATGGTCAACCTAGTGGAGCATTATGAATCTCATGGCTTCGTTGTCTCAGCACGAGAACTGCCAGACTATCTGCCATTGTTTCTGGAGTTTCTGTCCGTCCTGCCTGTCGATGAAGCCAAAGACCTACTCGACGAACCACTCGAGATCATTGCCACACTAGACGAGCGATTGCGTAAGCGTCGGTCGATCTACAGATCTGTATTCCAAGCGTTGAGAGCGATATCGCGGGGAAAGGTCGATCCGGGGCGGTTAGCCGAACTACTGGCTGAGATCGAAACAGAGCCTGATGACTTCGAAGCACTCGACAAGGAGTGGGAGGAGACTGCGGTGACCTTTGGTCCGGGCATGCAGGACGACGCTGCCTGCGGAAGAACGCGGATTGCGACGCGCATTCGCGCCGGGCTTCGTGACGTCCGAGACCACCAAACGAACGTTTGACACAGTGAATCCCCGAGCACCGGGAGTTAGATATGCCTGACTATCTCAACACATTCTTTTTCGGGATCTATCCCTATATCGCGCTTGCTGTGATGATCCTGGGTTCAATCATTCGCTACGATCGCGAACCTTATTCCTGGCGATCACAATCTAGCCAGTTCCTGCGCAAGCGGCAGCTGATGTGGGGTTCAAACCTGTTCCACGTCGGCATTCTGTTCTTGTTCTTTGGTCATTTCGTCGGCCTGCTCACGCCACATAGCGTCTATCACCATGTCATCACTGCTGAGAACAAGCAGTTGCTGGCGATCATCGCGGGATCGATCGCGGGGATTGCCTGTTTCATTGGTTTGACATTGCTTGTGCATCGCCGGCTGACAGATCCACGTATTCGCAAAACGTCGACCGGCATGGACATCGCAATCCTGTTGATCCTATGGGTGCAGCTCGCACTGGGGTTGATAACCGTTCCATTCTCACTGTCTCACGCTGACGGCGAAGTCATGCTCCGTCTTTCTGAGTGGGCACAGCGTATCGTGACATTCCGAATGGATGGAACACCGGCCCTCGTACAAGGTCTCGACTGGCCGTATCAGGTTCACCTGATACTTGGGCTGACAATCTTCCTTCTGTTCCCGTTCTCGCGCCTGGTCCACATCTGGTCTGCTCCGGTCAAGTATCTGGCACGCCCCGGTTATCAGGTCGTTCGCACCACAAATCCTGACCATCCGGGCGGACAGGCCATGCGTCCCGCAGGATCAGCCTCCTCTGCGGGGCATCCAGCAGAGGCGACGGAGTAGCACCATGCGGTTGTTTGATGTTGAAGATCGCGCGCCACCAGCACCGTCTCCTGCAGTGCGGGTTAATGGCAAAGAAATCTCGCGTGTAGAAATCGCACGCGAGATACAGAACCACCCTGCTGCGACTGCAGCCGATGCCAGAGAGGAAGCTGTGCAGGCGCTCGTGGTGCGCGAGCTTCTTGTTCAAGCTGCAAATGAGCGGGGTCTCGCTCCTCAGCCTGCCAACCTGGGTGATGCTCAGCACGAGACGCACGAGGATGCCTTGGTCCGTCAACTCCTTGATCTTGAACTTAAGCTGCCGACGCCGAGCGATGATGAATGTGAGCGCTTCTATAGAAAGAACATCAGGCGTTTTCGCAGCCCGACCATTTGGGAGGCGGCTCACATTCTCATTGGCGGTTCGCAACACGATGAGGCGGCACGGAACCTCGCTAGAATTGACGCCCACCAGATTGCGACGCTGCTGCTGGCGCGACCCGACCAATTCGAACAATTGGCTCGTGACTTTTCCGTCTGTCCGTCACGCGAACAGGGCGGCAACCTTGGACAGATCAGCCCAGGCCAAACGACCCCGGCATTTGAAGCAGCTTTGGAAGTTATGGCACCTGGCACCTTGTCAAGCGAACCTATCGAAACGCCCTACGGCTTTCACATCATTCGGCTTGATCGCTGCATCCCCGGTCGAACACTTCCGTTTCAGGCCGTTCGCGACAAGGTTGCGGATTACCTGGCTGATGCTGTCTTTCATCGCGCCGTCACTCAGTTCGTTACTCTGCTGGCTGGTGAGGCGCAAATCGAAGGTATCCAACTCGGCGGTGCCACAAGCCCTCTCGTGCAATGAGGAGACGCATCAATGTCGGCTGAATTTGCCAACAGCTTTGCCGCTCTAGAGCAACCGGGCGGACTTGAAACCGTCCTCTTGAACGCGGGTGACATACAACTCCTTGCTGAAGTCAATGAAGCTGCGGACAAGCTAAGAATGGCACCAAACGCGTTCGCGTCACTTGCGATCCGCCGCTTCATGGAGCGGGCTGGCGATGAAGATTGGGCCTCTCTGACTTCCGGCGCCAACAGGAATGCAGATGCGTTGGGCTCAGTCGTCGCAACAATCCTCAGGAAGGCCGTCGATGACGTGAAGGAGATTCCGCCATGAGCGCATCCAACCATCGCGAACAACATCTCGAGCCGTTGCCACAACAACTGTTGCGTAAGCCGCTGGAATACATCCTGGCGGATCATTTGAGACAACGTGTTCTTTGCATTCTGTGCGAGCAGCTTGCTGACGCTGACGAACTGGATGTCAGGATTGCAACTGAAGTTATGAATTACCTCAAGACCGACATGGTGGTGCATGTGATCGATGAAGAGCAGGACCTGTTCCCTCTCCTACGTCGTCGCGCGCAGGAAGGTGACGACATTGAAGATGCCCTCGGCCAGCTGTCCGGTGAACACGCCAACGAAGAGGATCTTGCCAAGGCCATTACGGACGGGCTCGGCGATGCTCTTGCTCTGCCAAACAATCCGCTTCGTGACCAGCTGAAGCAGAGCCTGAGGGACTTTGCGCAGAACGAACGGCGCCATCTGGCATTAGAAAATGCAACCGTGATGCCGCTTGCCAAGGTTCGATTGAGCGACCGAGACTTGAACGACCTGGCTGCTCGCATGGCTGCCCGTCGCGGTATTCTCTTGGATGCAATCGACCAGGATTGAAGTCATGATCTCAGACTTGCTGCAAAACAATCGAGCCTGGGCCGTCCAAAAGCAAGCGGCAGACCCTGATTACTTTCGGCGGTTGTCGAGCCAGCAAACGCCGGAGTATCTCTGGATCGGTTGCTCCGACAGTCGTGTCCCGGCCAATGAAATCGTTGGCCTCGACCCTGGTGAGATCTTTGTTCACCGCAACGTTGCCAACCTGGCAGTCCCGACGGACATCAACTTCCTTTCTGTCCTCGCCTTTGCGGTGAACGTGCTCCAGATCAAGCACATCATCGTTTGCGGTCATTATGGTTGCGGTGGGGTCAAGGCGGCCTTCCACGATAGCCGCAACGGCGTCATTGATCATTGGCTGGAGCCTGTCCGAGAGATTTACCGCGCGGAATGCACGCATATTGATGCCATTCGCCAATCGTCTGACCAGGTCAATGCCTTGTGCGAGTTCAACGTCATATCGCAGGTTACCTCCGTCGCCCGTACAACCATCGTACGCGACGCGTGGCGGCGCGGTCAGGCTTTATCAATCCATGGCTGGATCTACGGATTGGCGGATGGCCTGCTGCGCGATCTCGATGTCAGCCTTAGCCATGAAATGAAAGTGCGTACGTAAGCAGGTCTAATTGGGGGGGGGGGGTGAAAAGGAGAAACATAATGGTGTCCCGTCAGCAGGTCCGATGGCCGATGTTCCGCAGGGTTTGGCGGAGAGCCGAACTCCTCGAAAGCATGGCGGACATTTTGGATGCAGATCTGTCGATTGGCGCCCGGATCGACGGTGGCGAGGCTTTCCGCAAGGCCACCGAGAACTGTTTGCGCTGCCCATTCACCGGTGACTGTCGAAACTGGATCGAGGCCTCATCGGATTTGCCCCTCCCACCGGAGTTTTGCAGCAACGCAGACTTCTTCGATCAGTGCATTGCGGGTCGGGACAAGCCTGACACGGATTGAATTCACTTGAGCAGAAAGCATGACGATGGACAGAAAGCAAAAGCACCTGGCAGCGATGATCTACGGAACTGGGGACGGCGATCGTGCTGATCGTGTTCTTGCAGACATTGCCAATCATCTTCAGGATCAGGGGTTCCAGCTGGCAGGTACGGTGCAGCGTGCTGCCGAGCGAACTGATCGATGCGCTTGCGATATGATGGTTCGCGATCTCTCGACAGGCTTAGAAATGCAAATCTCGGAGGATCGCGGCCCCAATGCGCGCGGTTGCCGACTTGATCCCGGTAAGCTCGAAACTCTCGTGGCATCAACGGCTGTCGCAATGGAAAGTGGTGTGGATGCCGTCATTATCAACAAGTTCGGCAAGCGGGAGGCACAAGGCGACGGCTTCAGAGAGGTGATAGGCCAGGCGCTCTTGTGCAACACACCTTTACTCATTGGGGTCAATGTTGCCTATCTCGATAGTTGGCGATCCTTTGCCGATGGCTTTGCAGACGAGTTGCAACCAGAAAAAAACATGCTTGTCGATTGGATCAATCAGAGACTCGACGCCAATTCAAATATCCGGGAAAGCATGATCGAGCCACGTGCCCCAATGAGAGCATTGTGAGTTCAGCGTTTGTCGAAACCTGATAGCGACGAGAGCTTCGAAATCTGGCTGGTCTGGTCCGATGTACGCCTTGCCGTGGGCGCACACGAAACGGCACTCGCTGTCTTGGAAAAGGCCGGGGTCCCGATCGAGCCAGGCTGCATGACTGGCGGTTGTGGAGAATGCGCTACTGAATATGTTGAAGGCACAATCGATCACAAAGATACTTGCCTGAACTCAGATGATCGCAAGCGCGTATTCTGCCCCTGCGTTTCACGAGCAAGAGGAACGCTTGCGTTACCGTTTTGACACCCCGTGGTGGCCACAGGCTGGGCGATCAATGCAGAGGTTGAGCAAAGCAAGAAGCAATGCGTTCCAGTTGGAGGTTGGTGAACTCTCAAGGGGGTTCGAACGTCGGGTCGTTCTTGGCCGCAATGCAGAGATGGAAGAATGGTGCATTCGGGCAGAATGCCGGTGGCAAAGGGATGCCAACCTTGGTCTCCAACCAGGCTTCGCACTCCTCCACTGCCTCACATTCTTCGCACCTCTTCCGCGCGCGAGAAATTGCCTCGCCGCTACCGCCTTGCTCGACGAGTTGAAGGTCGACATGCGCCACATCAGCCATGGCATCGAATAGACCAGGCTCGGGCCCGACTGAATAGTTCGGCGGCTTTCTTTCCGGATGCGAAGTCATGCTGGTTGATCCAATCACAAATCTACCTTTTGCAGCAACCTTATCAAAGGCAAGTCTGTCGCCACGCTGCAATGACATAGATCAATCAGCATTGATAACCATGTTGCAGGAACACCTGTCTGAGAGGAGATGTGTTTCTCAACCGACTGATCCATGGGGCATGAGTAGGCGATCGTAGGCGATTGCCATGCTGTATTTGCCAGCTGTCGAACTTTGGCGGTTCGCGAGGTCCGATTGCAATCCTTCGGCGGTAGTCACCGAAAGCTGAACTACCGGTAAGTCTTTCGACAGCGCGATGACATCTTTCGCTTAAAGTTGGCCACCGCGTAAGGCGGTGACGGCAGCTTCGATCCGGTTAGCAGCACCCAGGCGCTTAGCTGCACGCGCGATGTGCAAGTCGACCGTGCGCGGCGATAAACCGAGGCTGCGCGCAATCTCTTTGCTGCTCATGCCGCGGGCAACATAGGTGAGGCATTGCTTCTCGCGAGGAGACAATTGAGCTGCGCGGTGTCGACCTTTCTCTTCGATGAGGCCTTGATGAAACAGATGCACACAGCCGACGATTTCATGAGACAAATCTTGCCACCATTCATCGAATAATCGGGAGCTGCAGAAACCAACAAATGCCAACGAGCCATGTTGCTGCCTGAGTGGGTCACGCAACGGGATCGATAGCCCGGCCCGGATACCGTTTCTGCGAACCGTCTCCCACAGCTCGTCGTCTGTTCGTTCGATCTGCCCGCCGCGAACGAGTGTGCTCCACACGACCGGCGCCGTTGTTCGGCGAAGTGCTCTTCTAACAGGGTCATCGCGATAACGATTGTGATCCTGCCTGTACTCCTGCCACCAACTTTCAACTCTGGAGTCAAAGAGCAAGAGCTCAGAGCGCGGGCCTACGTCGCTGTGTCCCGCTCGTAGTGGCGAACCAAATGCATAGAACACCGAGATGCTTGTCGGCAACGATAGCAATTCGCGCAGCGAAGCCAATCTGGATTGCGGATCGCTGGGAAAAGTCAAACTGTCCAAGGCTCTCATGCTAGCTCGCCCAAAATATAAGCATACTGCACGTTAGGTAATCCTAACAGATTGAGATGACCTTCGCCATCCGCTCAAATGGCTCGTGTTCAACGATGAACCAAGCCGTTGAAGCCTCTTCCAAGGCCCCCGTCGGCAAGCCGCTTTCCGAATTGATGCCAAAGAACTTGCCCGCATCACTGCATTGGTCGCGCGCTCGGCACGCTTGGTTCAAATCGCTTCGAGCCTGCAAACAGTCTCGTCAGGCTGCTTGGTATTATGGATGAAGGAGTGAACGATGATTGCATACACCCTTGTCGGCACCGAAGACCGCCAACGTGCGACCGCATTCTATGATCAGTTGTTGGCTGAGGTCGGAGCCGAGCGTGTCATGGATCTCGACCGCGTTTCGCTTTATGCCATTGGCGGAAATGGGCCATTCTTTGGTGTTGCAGAGCCGTATGACGGTGAAACGGCAACTTGCGGGAACGGATGCATGGTTTCGTTTGCAGCTCCAGACCAAGGCAGTATTGATCGGCTCTATGCCAAGGCCATCGAGCTCGGCGCAACAGACGAAGGTGTGCCGGGGCCACGACGCAATGCCGGCCTCGAATTCTACGCCGGATACTTTCGCGACCTCGATGGCAACAAGCTGAACTTCTTTCACATGTAGTTCTGCCAGATTTCCGTTGAGCCAGGCCCTTTGGTCCGGACACGGAGCTGTATGGCAGTTGCCAACGCGCTGCTCCCCATTCGACTGACTTAGACTTTGCAGTCCCGAATGTTCGTAGGGGCGAAGACAGCGTGCGCCAAATTCTCAGGAGACATTCAAATGCGGAAACTGTTGATCGGGATATCGCTATCAGTGCTTTGCGCGATGTCCGATATCCAGCCGGTAGAAGCGGGACTGAGAATGCGCGAAGTCTCACTTTCTGTTGGCACAGACGGGATTCAGCCAACCCGGCTCGAAGTCGGTGGCACTGGCGGCACATACGACAAAATAGTCGACCAGGACTTGCACTTCTCAGCAACGGTCAAGGCACGAGTGAGAGGTGGTCGACCACACTTGCACAAGATCTTCAATGCCCACCTTGTCATTCGGCCACCAGCCGGATCCCGCGCGGGTCCACAAGATTCGGAGTCCCAGAAGCAGTGGACCTACCAACTGCTGACTCAGAATTACGAGACACGTAAGCTCGATCTGTCTCCCAATGTCATATTGCCCGTGTGGAAGCTTAGAGGTCATCGGGCCCGCATAATTGCAGCGTGCAACGATCGTGGCCCGAGTGCGCTTGATCAGACCATCTCGTATTCAGTGCCGGTCGTGTTCAATGTCCGGGCTGGGCTGCTCGCCAACTATGTCAGCGGATCAGACACTGCGACATTGGCCATACCAATCGTCTGCCGTGCGCTGCTTCCGCCGACAGTTGGACAGGGCTTCAAACTTGAGCATGGCGATATCAAAGTGACCGATATCGAGCTGTTCCGTTCGACATTTGGTTACAACCATAACCCAAATGCCGGCGCAAAGTGTCAGAAACTCCGCGTGCTTGTCCGCTTAAGGGCAAACCGCAACGGAGCCGTCAAGTTTAAGCTTTGGAAGAAGGTCGGCAATGCCGCAATGACATCCAAAGAGACCGTACTCGAAGCAAAGCATGATGGTAGTGGTGGCTTTAAGGCGGAATATGCCGAAGTGATTTCGGTCAATAAGCAGACGTACGTGCAACTCAAGGCAGAAGAGCTGGTCAATCCAGTCAACAAATCGACGCCGTGGAAGACGATAACACTCACCTGTACGAGCGCCGGCGGAGGAGGTTTCACAGTTGGTTCGCCACAGCAGGATCCTGTGCCACCGCAACCGCCACACCAAGTCAAGGCAGAAGTTTTCCTGCAGGACCTCACCGGCAAGAAATCGTGCCCACGCGAAGGTCGTACTGTTATCGCGTTTCAGACCAATCGGCCGGACCCAATTCCCTATCGTATCAGATGCACATTGGGTGGGTTGGTGGAAGGTGTCGCTCAATCCGCGCCACACTCAAGCGGCGGATGGATCGCTCCGGCAATCGAGACGTTCACCGTCAGTCAAGCAGCGATGTACAAATGCAATGTTGCACTCCCACCCGGAACCGGATCTAACACAACAGGCTCCTACAAGACTGTAGCGGTTGCATATCGTGATTTCCGGTGCGTCAACCGTATTGTTGAGCCGCATCCAGGCGGCTTCACGGGTGTCAGGCCCACTGGTCAGACAAGCACTGTTGGCAGCAAGGTCACAAATCCATCACGATGCCGCATGGAGTGGCGGACATCCTGTCAGCGTGTGCCCGAGCAGAAATGCCGCAAAGTCACCAAAACGACATGTACCCAGGTGCCGAAATCAGAGTGCAGGAATGTTCGAACAAGGACTTGCCGTGCCGTGCCAAGACAAGTCTGTCGGACGCAGTTCACTCGCAGTTGCACGCGTGTCCCAAAGATGAACTGCAGGGTCGTTCGCGGTAAGCGCGCCTGCAACAGAACGTGGACGACGCAGTGCAAACCAAAGCGTCAACGGGTTTGTTCGCGAAGGATGGAACGTGTATGCACAGTCGGCACTAAGCGCGAGTGCCGCCGCAGAATGACCAGGGTGTGCAAGCGCGTTCCTTCAACCAACTGCACAAGGAACTGGCGAAACAAGTGCCGTCGGGAGAAAGCCCGTGTCTGCAAGTAGGCGGCTCGTCGGCAGGCAGCACGTCGGAAAAGGTCAATCTTACGAAAGTTCGCCAGAGCCGCATGCACCAGCTAATATAACCGCAAGTGGAGCCTATCTGGACTGGCTCCTAACCTTCGTCAGGATGGACAATGAAACCTGATCTCGGAACCGTTTTGAAGGTCGGGATGGCGCGCAACGATCGTATGCTCCCGGTGCTCAACGGTGATGTTTCGGTCGATGGTTACAGTCTTGAATTTTCTCAGGCGGAGCCAAGCGAAATATTCTGGCGGGCCCTGAAGGAAGATGCTTTCGACATCACCGAGATGTCGCTTGCTGCACACGCAATTCTGACTTCGCGAGGCGAGAGCGCATTTGTTGGTGTTCCAGTTTTTACCTCCCGAATGTACCGACATGGTTCGATATTCGTATCACGCGACTCTGGAATACGGTCGCCACAGCAACTTGCTGGACGCCGGATAGGCCTGCCGGAATATCAAATGACGGCAGCAGTCTGGATGCGCGGCATTCTGCAGGATGACTACGGCGTGATGCCTGAATCCGTGGCGTGGTTTACCGGAGGAGTTAACAAGCCCGGGCGTATGGAGCGCATCGACTTGCGAACTCCACCGGAATACCGAATTGAATCGATCGGACAACACCGCACTTTGGACGCGATGCTATGTGCGGGCGAAATCGATGCCATCATAGCACCGCAGATACCCGAAAGCTTTGTCCTTGGTGACGGTTGCACGAGACGATTGTTCGAGGATCCACGAGCTGAAGAAACCAAATACTTCGAGAGAACGCGAGTATTTCCGATCATGCACATGCTTGCTATTCGGAAGGAGCGCTATAAAGACGATCCATCTCTTGCGGGTAAACTGACCGATGCGTTCCAAATTGCGAAGCAGCAGTCGTTCAATCGCCTGTACAATGGCGATGCTCTCTATGTTATGCTGCCCTGGTTGGTGAGCGAGATCGAGTCAACGATGACGACGATGGGCAGGGATTTCTGGCCCTATGGTATCGAGCAAAATCGGCACGTGCTCGAGACATTTATCCGATACCTGCAAGATCAAGGCTTGATCGACGGCAGGCTCGGGATCGAGGAGTTGTTCGCGCCAGATGCAATGGCGGGTTCGCATTCGTAGCCGGAGATTTGTTGGATATCGCAGAGCGGTACTAGGCTACGCTTCCACGCGAAGCGCGAACTCACCCAAGGCATGATCGGTGCCCGGCGCTGAACTGATGAAGCATCCGATTGGCATTCCCTCCGAGAACCCGCATGGAAGCGAAATCATCGGCCCACCGAGGGCGGTCCATGGTGCAATGTACTTAGGTTCTCCGGTTGACGCGATACCGCTTGGGGCAGGATCAGGAGTAGCTGGCCACAGGAAAACATCGGCCGGATTGAAGAATTCAAACAGGCTCCTCTGCACCGACAATAGTTCTGACCGACTACTCAAGTAAGCTTCGTCAGAAATGGCTTGACCTTCAAGGATCAGGCTTCGAATACGCTCACCCATACGTTCTGATGGATACTCCAGCATATGCGCAAGCGAGCGACCTGTCTCGTAGGCGAGAATGGTCCAGTGCAGTTCACCAACGCGGGCGAATGAGATGGGCGTGGGGACCGCCTCAACGACATGTCCTGCCGACCGCATCTGATCAGCCTTTGCGTCGAGCGCAGCCTTCATGTCCGATGACATGTCAGCAATGAGATCATCTTCAATGATGACAACGCGCGCGTGTTGGAATGATTGCGACTGCCCGATGGGCGACAATCCCTTTGGCATCACAGCCTGGTAGGCATAGACGGCATCTTCGATACTCCAACCATAAAACCCGACAGTATCGAAGGTTGGAGCAAGTGGACTAACGCCGAACGTGCTCAAGGAACGTGTGCTTGGCTTAAAGGCTGCAATTCCGCAGTAGGTTGCTGGGCGGTTGAGCGAAGCCATTGTTTGCGTCCCGAGTGCTAAAGGCACCGTTCCTGATGCAACCGCAGCTGCCGAACCGCTGCTGGAACCGCCGGGCGTATGATCTGTGTTGTGAGGGTTGCGTGCAGGTGATGGATCGAAATATGCAAACTCGGTTGTGTGCACTTTGCCGAGGGGGATTGCACCGCTGGCCCGGAGCGAGAGAACTACCTCCGCATCTGCTTTGGCTGCGTCTCGATTCTGGAAGGCGTCGCAATTGCAGCGGGTCGGTAGCCCCTCGACATCGATGATATCCTTGGCGGCGAAGGGAATGCCGTGCAATGGCCCTAGTATTTGTCCACGCCCCACCTGTTGCTCTCGTTCGTGCGCAACAGCGAGCGCTCGCTCACCGTCAACCTCACGCCAGGCTTCGGCAAGCGATTGTGTGGCATCTATGCGATCCAGGTAGTGCTGCACAAGGCTTACGGGTGACAATTCCCCGGCCTTGATGCGGCGCGCCAGTTCCCGAATTCGACCAGGGTCTTGAACACACTTGGCCATAGCATTTCTCCTGATACAGACGCGCTATGCTACTATTCTGTTCGGTTCAGACAATTGTTCTGAGGCATGCAGCACGTCGAGAAAGTTTTCTGAACCAGCAGACTAGCGGATAGCCTTGACGACTTTCTCTGCAAACTTTGGAAAACTCTCCTTGTCGATCCAACGTGTGACCGTCACCATACTGTTCTCGGGATCAATCCAGATAACGTTCGCACCGACACCCTTTGCGAAAAAGCTGGATCGAGATGCAGCCGGTGCTTGTTCGCCGATGGCATTCAGCCACCACATGAATCCATAGTTCGCGTTGAGAGCGCACGGCTGAACTGACTGTGCAATCCATTCTTCGGAGAGTATTCGTCTGCCGTTCCACCGCCCTTGGTTGAGCATAAGGAGGCCGACACGCGCTTGATCGAGGGTGCTGATCCAGAGCCCGCCGCCCCAATGGGCTCCGCCAGAAACGGACTGCATCTTCTGCCCGTCAATCTCGATGTAGGAATTGCGGTAGCCATGCCATTGCCACGTGTTGGATGCTCCAATTGGATCCATGATCTCACGCTTCAGAACGGCTGGGAGAGGCTCCTTGAACACGCGAAGGAGAGCCAGTGCCAGGCGGTTCACGCGGACATCGTTGTATTCCCAGTGCGTACCAGGCGATTGCATCGTTCTTCGCATGCCTTTGTCACTGGCTTGCCCGGGCGGCAACGAAAGATCCCGGTTATGGTCGACTGAGTCAGGCTTGCCCCATAACTCTCCCTGCCATTCACTAGTGAGTTGCAGCAGGTGTGCCCAGGTGATGGTTCGGTTCTGATCGCTATCAAAACCACCGTCGTCTACGAGGTTGCGAACCGGTGCATGAATGTCCGGAATGAGGCCTCGGTCGAATGCGATACCTGCGCATAGCGATAGGAAACTCTTCGTTGCGCTGAACGTCATATCGACACGTTCAATGTCGCCCCACTCAGCCACAATATGACCGTCGCGTACGATGACCCCGCTTGGTTCTGCACGGTCTTTGACTGGTCCAATGATCTCATTGATTGGTGGAGGCTCGGCAAAGTGCCCTTCTTCCAGCGCACGGCGAATGTCGCGCAACATCTTTGATTCAGATGAGATGGCAAACCCCACAGCATCTTGAACTGCTTCCGGAATAAGTCCGGCGCTTTGTGGAGACTGGCGGGCCCACTCGCCAGACAAAGGCCAATACAGCTCTCGGCTGACTGCCGAATGTGATGTGTCCACGTGATATCTCCTTTGGCGCAAGCAGTCTGTGCGCAATCAATGTGTGCCGAAAGCTTGTCATTGTCTGGCCTATCCAGATGACGACCGGGAACATCCGTACGACAACACTTCGGAATTGACTGAGCAAGAGAGTGCGAACGCCCCGCCTGGCTACAGCCCGGTCGATCGATGCCGACGTGAATGTGAGCAAGTAATCTACCAAAGCTCCGGTGTTACTGCACTCATTCGTTCATGCTACAGTGTGTACAAGGCGACTGTGGAATACTACAGTCGGGAGGTCCCTATCCCGTCAACGATTGCACTAAGCTGACTTGTCCGCTGTTTGTAACTTCATTGGAACCAATATGCCTCACGACGCAAACCATGACCATGACCATGGATCAGAACTGAGCGAAATGCAGCGCCGGGTACGTGCTCTTGAAACTGTTCTGACAGAGAAGGGCTACATCAACGCGGAGGCACTCGATAAGATCGTCGAGGCCTATGAGCATCGTGTCGGGCCGCATGTTGGTGCCAAAGTCGTGGCCCGTGCCTGGACTGATCCAGCTTTCAAGGAAGCTCTGCTGGCCGATGCGTCGAAAGCAGTAAGATCGCTCGGGGTCGAACGTAATGTGGGCGATCACTTGATTGCGGTCGCAAACACACCCGAGACGCATAATATGATCGTGTGCACGCTGTGCTCCTGCTACCCGTGGGATCTACTTGGTTTGCCACCGGTCTGGTACAAGTCAACGGCTTATCGTTCTCGCGCAGTCAAGGAGCCACGTTCTGTGCTGGCAGACTTCAACGTGTCTCTACCAAGTGATACCAAAATTCGTGTTTGGGACTCGACTGCTGAAACGCGTTTCATGGTTGTTCCGAATCGACCCGATGGAACAGAAGGCTGGAGTGAAGAGCAATTGGCTAAGCTGGTTACACGCGACAGTATGATTGGCACGGGCTTGCCCAAAGCAACGGACCTTCAGTCGAAGTCAGACTGATGCTGACTCAAAGTCCAACTTAACGCACGATGATCTAGAAAGATTTGACGAGGTTGACAGATGAATGGCGTCCATGATCTTGGGGGAATGGATGGGTTCGGCCAGGTCCAGCCCGAACCAGATGATAAACCGCCGTTCAGTGAGGCCTGGGAAGGCCGCGTGCTCGCAATGACCCGTGCCTTAGGCGCTGCCGGAGCCTGGAACATTGATGTCGGTCGCTATGGCATCGAACGGATGACGCCTCACCTCTATCTGGCTGCGACCTACTACCAGAAATGGTTCCTGCGGAACGAAAGGCTTTGCCTGGAGAAAGGCTTGGTAACCGCGGATGAACTCGAAGCCGGACATGCAAGCACGCCCCCCAAACCAATCGACGGAGCGGCGCTCACGCCTGAAGATATTGATCGAACCCTGATCCGCGGAAGTTACGGTCGAGAGGCGAGCGCTGCTGCAGTTTTCAAGGTTGGTGATCGAGTCCGTGCGAAGAATCTAAACCCAAAGTCTCATACGCGGTTGCCGCGTTTCGCACGCGGGCATATCGGGGTCATTGAACGTATTCAGGGGTGCCATGTTTATCCCGATGCTGTGGTTGCTGAGGGCAATGAGGATCCGCAGTGGCTCTACACCGTTGTCTTCGATGGCCAGGAGCTTTGGGGACCCGATTCTGATCCGACACTGGAAGTGTCAATCGAGGCCTTCGAACCCTATCTTGAGGCGGCATGACAAAGGCACCCGATCCTGCTCAGGTGCGTGACGCGATTGCGGCGGTGCCAGGCATTCCGATTGATGGTGAAAGCCCGGTATTTGCCGAGCCGTGGCATGCACAAGCCTTTGCAATCGCGCTCTCACTGCACCAGGCCGGTGTCTTCACATGGAGCGAATGGGCGGAAACGCTTGGCGACGAGATCAACAAGGCGCGCGCATTGGGCGACCCGGATGATGGGAGCACCTACTACAACCATTGGATGGCAACGCTCGAAAGATTGGTCGATGAGAAAGGTCTGACAAGCTTGGGAACGCTCGAAGAGTATTCGAAAGCTTGGGGGCGTGCAGCTGACCGCACGCCGCATGGCAATCCCATTACACTCGATTCAACTGACTTTGATTAAGACGCGGGTCATTGCTTCAAGTGGCAAAGGCGGCAGCATCTGCATAGAGCGAGCGTTCGCTAACTCGCTCGAATCCTATCCCTTCGATGTCCTGCAATAAAATTCGTGTCTCTGTTTTGCGGCCGGCCCGCATAGCTGCATCGACCAAGACCTGAAAGAAGACGTCACGCTGGGCATGGCTGCCGCCGATTTGATGCAGGTCCCGACGCACCGGCCACATGAGGTCGACAACCCTGTCATATTCGCCGCGGCGATGAGCCGATACTGCTTCCGTCACTGGTGCGCCGACTGTGCGCGTCACCGCGCCCAGAACACTATGGGTTTCACCAAAGCGTTCCATGTCTTTGACCAATGTATCCACGAGATCATAACGGCCGACAGCGGCTAGAGCCATGGCATCATGTGCACTACTGAAGGGATTGGCATGATCCGCAACGCGACCGGCACATATCTCCGCAATTGTGTCCCAGCGGTCGCCGATATCTACGCCCCGTAGTTCCAAGCGCTGGAGCAGAGAAGCGACATTCTGCAGATCAATTGTGGCGTCAGGCATAGCCTTTACCAATGGGGATTCCGGGTTGCGGATCTTAGTGTCCAGGAGTTCCAGAATGCGATCAAAGTCACCTTGTTCAATAAGGAAGAGACACAGGTGCCACCAGTTGTGATGTCCGATCTGATTGGACTTGCCCCAATTGTCAGAAAGCGCCATCATAAAATCCGCACCTTCTTTCGCTCTGCCTTGCATCACGAGAGTATGGGCAACAGCATGTGCCCCCCAGGCGCTTTCCGGCTCCCGTTCTACGGCATCCCTTCCGGCACGCTCTGCAGTTTCGTAGTCTCCAGCCTCTTCATTGGAGAAGGCTCGCACGGCCTGGAAGTGGGCAAAGTCAGGCGTGGCCGCATCCCAAAAGGGTACTGAGCGCTCGGCAATATCCCGCATCCATTTGCTCTCGCCGCTCCAAAACAGCTCGAATTGGGCGAGGCGGTGAGCAACCACATCGCGTGGATTCTCAGCAAGATATGTTTCGAGAATCGCCACCCCACCTTGCAGATTGCCAGCATTGGCCGCTCTGACTGATTCGGCGAGGGCGCGCTCTCTTTGTGAGGCCCCGGCAAGAAGTGGTTCAGCCTCCGCTAGTAGTTTCTGAACGACTGGTTTCCACTTATGTGTTCGGGCGGCGTGTAAGATCCAGGCTTTCAGAAGTTTAGGAGTAGCAAAGCCAGCATCCAGCTCGATGGCCGCATCCAGGTGAGCCATGGCATCAGCCCTCCAAGCGACAAACGAACGTGCACCAAGATCGTAAGCCGTAGCGGCCTCTTGATTGTCCGTTGCTAAGTGAAAACCGTAGTGATCCGTGAATGGCATAGCATACTATCTCCAATTTCATTCTGAACCGGATTGTAGTTCAGGCGAGGGACAGGGCCAATTGCGCCAATGTTGCGTATCTGGCGTTCGCCCCTCTTTTCAGTGAGGTTCGCTGGCAAACGTCAGATATGAAAGCAATACGAGAGCCATAGCCTTACTAGTTGTGGTGCCTCAATGGTTGTCCTCGGTCAGTCCGAGTCTACTGATTGGTGTTTGTTTGCCAAGGCTAGCATGTGCGCGATGCCATTTGTATTGATGTAGCCATCTCGGCAACTTCTGTTTTCGCTGCTCAGAGTTTTCGACAGCGATGGTATGGCCGGTACGCATATGGAGGTTTGGATGAAGCGCTCTGCATTGCCGTTCGTCCGCGGGTGTAGGGCTTGGTGTGCAAGTGTTTGATGCGGAGGTCCTCACATGATTTGCACGAGAGGTGCGATCAATATCGGTGGGCGTGCAGGGTGCAATATTATATGTCATAGATTGACGTGAAGGCTTGTCGAGATGGGCGTCAAGCCGTGTGATCTCTTTGCATGTCAGCAAGCTTGAGGACCCATGGTGCATAACATCAGCATTCGACAGGAAATCATAGATCGCGTGCTGGCGCGTCGTGGCCGCGTGCACCTCTTTGAGGAATTCCTTGCCAACGAAACAGCGATGGTCATTGTCGACATGCAAGGGACGTTTGTCGCCGAAGGCAGCCCCGCCGAAGTACCTGCAGCACGTGGCATCGTTCAGAATATCGCAGCCACCGCAACCGCTCTGCGGGACAAAGGTGGCCTCATTGTCTGGATCACTCATGCCAATAGTGCGGTAGGTTCCGGCAGCGACTGGGACGGTTTTTTCAATGTTTTTGTTGCAGATGAAGTTCGAGCACAGACGATTGCGAGCCTCGCGCAGAACAGCCCAGACACGCAAATCTGGCACGAGTTCTCGATTGCCGAGGGCGATGTCCACATCTTCAAGAATCGCTACAGCGCATTGATCCATGGCTCATCGTCGCTGGAGCGCGTTTTGCGAAGTCGTGGCATCAAAAACCTGCTCATTGCCGGAACGAAAACAAACGTGTGCTGCGAGGCGACAGCGCGTGATGCCATGATGCTCGACTTCAATGTCGTGATGCTATCAGACTGCACCGCAGCACTTTCGGACGACGAGCACCGCGCAACATTAGAAACATTCATCCAGCAATTCGGTGATGTCCGAACTGGAATGGAAGCCGCTGCGTTGGTCGTTAGCTGAACTCAACCGTGGTTCTGCAACAGGAAGTCCAATACGATCCGATTGAAGATCTCAGGCTCCTCAATATTTATCAGGTGACCCGACCGCGGCACGACATGGAATTCGCTGCCCGCAATGCGTTCAGCCATTGCTTTGCCGGTCTCAGGTGTCGTCAGGCTGTCGTGCTCGCCAAATACCAAGCAAGTTGGAACCTCAACGGTCTCGAGTTCTAGCGCCTTGTCATACATGGTCGACGCTTCGATCGTCTTGATATAGCTCTCCTTATGCAGCTTCTCCATGCTCTGGACGAGGCGTTGGTATTTGTCTTCGGATGCAGCGGGTCCGATAAGCGTCTTCGCAACGACTGGCGCAATATCTCTCGGCTCTTTTCCTTCCTCAACAAGCGGTTTCTTGCGAAGATTGATGAAGCGCTGCCGCTCCTCCGAGGAGAAGTTGCGAAATCCGGCGAAAGTTGCAACGAGCGTCAGGGTTTTCACGCGTCCGGGAAACTGGAGGTAGAAATCCTGTGCGATGCGGCCGCCCATTGAGAGCCCGCAAAGATGGGCTTTGTCCACGCCGAAGTGATCAATAAGAGCGTTGAGGTCGCGTGCGAAGTCGCCGAAGTCGAGTGGACCATCATAGTCATCACTGTCGCCGTATCCGCGGGCATCCCAAGAAACTGTATGGAAATGCTTGGAGAATTCCTCGACTTGTTCTGTCCAGTTGGTTCGATTACCACCGATGCCGTGCATCAGGATCAAAAGTTCTCCCTCTCCTGCGTGATCGATGGCAATGGTGGGATTGGCGAGAACGCGTTCGGTTTTGATATTCACCATGGTGACCTCCATTGGAGCGATCAAGAGTTGTATCACTTAAGATGCATGCGAAAAGTTGCGCGATAGCGGATCTATAATCAACTTTTCGCCGATCCAGAAAATGATGACAATCGCAAAGCAGGTCGCGAACACTGTCGTTGCGTCCGCCACGGATTGTGCCTGCTGTAGCAGGAAGCCCATTCCGCTTTCGGTCCCGAAGAGTTCGGCGACAAGCGCGATCTTCCAGCCAACACCGTAGGCAATGCGTAATGCGGATATAAGATATGGGGCCAGCAGAGGCAGTGTAATCTTCAATAGCACCTGCAATCGGCTGCGCGTGAAACTGCGCGCCATCTCAAGGATTTCCGTGTCGATCTCTTTTAGTCCCTCGGACACATTGACCAGACAGAATGGGATCAAGATCATCACCATTATAAAGACAATGGTGCCGTGTGAGGGACCAAACCAAATGATCGCGAGGATGGCCCAGCCCACCGATGGGAAAGAGTTCAGCAGCGGCTTGATGCGTTCGTGCACAATGACTTCGGTAACCGGGAGCCAGCGCGGCAGAAATGCCAACAACGAGCCGATCAGGACGGCCAGCACAACCGCGATCACGACACGCAGGGTGCTGGTCGCCACGTGACCAAGATACGCGGGCTTCGTGAACAGATCCCACATTTGCACCGCTACGGCCTGAGGTCCAGGCAGAATATAGTCTGGCATCGTCAGAGAGAGCAGCCACCAGCCAACAACGGCCAGAACGAACAAGCCTTCGCCGATCAAACGCGACACCAGCCAATACGACCAGCTACGCTCACCTTCAGCAGTTCTGATCGCGGATTCAGTTTGCGCCATGATGCCTCGCAAGGATGGTCTGAATTGGCGCAAAGATCAGGCGGTCGGTTGAGTAAACAAATGCAACGATGATGATGATGACACCGAGCACTAACGGCATATCAAAGTCCTGCCGCGCGAGGTTCAACAAATACCCGAGGCCGGTATTGCCGCCGAACAGCTCTGCAGTCAGTGCCACCTTCCAGGCGACACCGAAACTGATGCGAATAGTGGCGAAAACAAACGGCAGCAGCGATGGCAGAACAACCAACCAGAAACGCCGCCAGCCAGAGCGAGAGAAGCTTGCAGCCATCTCCAGTCGTTCACCATCCAGGTTGTTTAAGCCTTCGCGCATGTTGATGATCGCGAAAGGAACCAGCACCATTGAAATGACGAACACAACAGTGACGTCGGAAATGCCAAACCAAATGATTGCCAGAAAGGTCCAGCCAATACCGGAGAAGGAGTTGAGGAACGGGCTGAGGCGCCCGTGCACCGCGTGCTCGGTCATGGTCAGGTAATGTGCGAGAAAGGCTAGGGCACTGCCGATAACAAAGGAGATAGCGACTGCAGCCAGGATATGCCCGAAGGAATAGAACATATGTTTGACTTCATGCACGTCGCCAAACATCTGCCAAAGCCGCTCAGCCACAGCCCACGGGCCCGGCATGACATAACTGTCGACAACCGAGCTGTAGGCTGACCAGGCGGCGAGGAAGGCCAGCATAAATAAGTGTCCCGCGAGACGAGCGCGCCGCCCCGCGGGAGAGTTGGGTGAATTCACAGGCGAACCGGCCTCGGATGGAGTTTATTCTTTGATGGCATGTTGCCAGATGACCTGCTCGGCGTCTGGGACTTTCTTCAAGATGCCCATTTCCTTAGCCATGGTCCAAACAGTCGTCATAGCCTTCTTATCGTCGGAGCTAACTGCACCGGGGAAGTAGGAGTAGTCCGCCAGCCAAGCCTTGAAATAGGCCGGTGTGATCTTGGCTGTTGACTTGGCGATAGCTGCTCCGACTTCATCGGTGTTGGCCAGCGCATACTTCACAGATTCGTGCAGCATGCGATTGAACTCTTTGAAGGCCTCGGGACGTGCTTTGAGCTTTTCTGGATAGGTGACATTCACAGCCGAGAGCGTATCGACACCAAAGAGTTCCTTGTTGTCCTGGTTCGTCCAAGCCAGCACGCGATAATTGCCGCTGCCTTTTGCCTTATAAGCTTGTGAGTGGATCAAAGTAGCCGCATCGACTCGGCCCGACTCGAGAGCCGACAGGAGGGCAGGTGCCGGGATCTGAACCCAGGAGTAGTCGCCACCTTTGTAAGAGACATTGACGCCATGCTTTTTCCAAAGTGCGATCCGGATCCAGGTCGTGCCAGTGGCACGCAGCGAATAACTCCCGATTGTCTTGCCCTTAAGATCTGCCAAATTTTTGTACGGGCTATCCTTCTTCACCCATATGCCGGCGCCGAGGCGACCCTTCGCCGACCGTAAGGCAGAGGAGAGAACAACAAGATCAAGTCCTCGGCGTTTCGCAAAAGGAATTGCCATGACGGCATTCATGATCACGTCGTACTTCTTGGCAGGTGTCGAGGAGATCAACGCCGGGATCTGCAAAGCGCTGGCTTCTATCTCAATCTTGTCTGACTTCACCTTGCCGCTTTTGATCGCGTAAAGAACGCCTTCAAGTGCAGGGTCGGCAAGGTATGCGTAGGTAATCTTTTCCTTGGCCATCGCTGATCCAGCGACAATGGCCAATGCCGACGCTGCCATCAGCCCCAGAAATCTCCTGTTTGAAACAGTTTTCATCATACTTGGTCTTCCTCTCATTGGACTAATTGCATCTGACCGACATTCACACTGCTTCCGGCTCGAAGTTTTCTTCCAGTTTCCGGAACAGCGAAATCAGGTTCTGTTTCTGCTCGGCAAGACTTGGCGTTTCATCAATCTGACGCGGCCGCGGCTCATGGAGGTCGATCGTCTCAAGCGCGCGCGTCGGCTTGTTTGACAGCAACAATATGCGGTCGGCCAGAACTAGCGCTTCCTCGATATCATGCGTAACGAAAATCACCGTCTTACCGGTCTCTTGCCAAATGCGGATGATCTCCGATCGCATCCGTCGCCGCGTATTGAGATCGAGCGCTGAAAACGGCTCATCCATCAGGATGATCTCAGGCTCGACTGACAGTGCACGCGCGATGGCAACGCGCTGACGCTCTCCGCCGGAGAGCATTGCCGGATACTTGTCCATGTCCTTTTGCAGGCCGACCATTGTGAGGAGCCGTTCGGCAGTCTTGTTCCGTTCCGCCTGTGCACCACGACCAAAGCGCAATTCCATGCCGAGTTCGACGTTGCCCCTGGCGGTGCGCCAAGGCACAAGTCGAGGAGACTGAAACACGTAGGCGAGCTTGTCCCAGCCTTGTTCCGGCGGCAGGCCGGTGACCGATACCTCGCCGCCTTGGGATTGCAGGAGATTTCCCATGAGCCGAAGCGAGGTTGACTTGCCGCAACCGCTTGGACCCAGGATGCAAAGGAATTCACCCTGCCGCACCGAAAAGCTCAGGCCATCATAAATGGTTTCCGACTTGAACCGGACCACCACGTCTTCAAATTTAAGAATGTCTTCGGACACGCGGTCCCTCGCCATACACTAGCTGCCGGCGAACTGTAGCTTTCAGCACTGGTTTGCGAAAGGGATGTCTGATCAGCAATGGGATGAGGATTCCCTGGAATGGCGTCTTTTTAGGCAACCAAACCCATTTGCTGAAGTGCCTCTCGACCCAGAAGACCTTGCGAGTCCGCCAACGTTTCAAGGATCTCGAAGTGATTGAGGCGCTCACCGACGAGGAGTTCTGTGGGATGGTTGCGCTCTTGCAGCGCCGTCGCAAAGTCTCGTGATTGACGCTGAAACTCTGGCGTTTCCATTGATCCATAGGCAACGACAACCGGAGTCGTAATCTTGTCCAAGTGCCGGATCGCGCTAAGCGCGTGTTCACTCTCATCTGCGAACCTGACATACGCACTGCGAGCCGACAAACGAACCGGTTCCATATCGTACATCCCGCTGCACAACAGTGCGCTTTTGATGAAGTTGTTAGGGAGACTGAACTCGTTCTGCCAGTCCGTCGTTAAAGCAACACCAGCAAGATGGGCACCCGAAGAGTGAGCCGACATATGGATCTGATTTGGATCTCCCGCGAATTCGTGGGCGTTGTGGCCGATCCAAGCAAGTGCGCGAGAGACCTGTTCGACCATCGGCATGAGGTCGCCATCGTGATCTTGGACGCTATCAAAGTCGATCGGGACGAAGTGTGCGCCGGCAGCGGTGAACATTTCTGCTGGAAAGGCGTAGTTCTTTGCTTCGCCCCCTCGCCATGCGCCACCGTGAATGAATACATTGATCGGTCGTTTTGCAACGACTGAGTTGGGGCTGTAGACATCCAGCCGTTCATTTGCGCCTGGTCCGTAAGCGTAACGCGCGGGAGGTCCAATCCGCTCGCGCACGCCCTCGCTCTTGGATGCGAACCTGGCAATCACATCCTGCATGTTTGGTGCGTAGGCGGCCTGATTGTAAGCGTTGTCTAGTTCCTGTTGCGTCATGCCACGCCAGACTATCGACATTGTCGAGCTTTCCTCTTTGGATGAACAGAGCCATTTTCTATAGCAGAACAAGAAGCCATTGGCGCAATTGGCAAGGCGGGTCGTTGGTGCAGATCCGAAAAGTGGTGAGTTGAGAAGCCGGAATGGTCAAAGATCGAAACTCTAGATGCGCTGCTCGGTTCGCCGGTAGAAGGCCCCGTCCCGGACCCCGGTGACTTCAATTGAAGTCATTGCCATGTGCCGACTGGAAGGCTTGAATGAGAGACCTTGCTCGGCATCCTCAGCATTGCCGTGCAAGCGCATGGTCGGTCGCAATTTTTCGCATACCGGAGGACATCACGATGGGGAACGGACGAATGAAGATGATCATAGGTTCTCTCAATGAGTAGCCCAGAGTACGGACCGGGCGGTTGGGTTGGCATAGGAACACCTCAAGCCAATCCCACAGTTGAAATGGAGATGCGCCGTCTGTTGCCCGCAGACGTTGAACCATTGGCAACCCGGTTGACGAGTGATGCACAATCGTCGGATGAGCGCCTCATAGACTATCTCGAGAGATTGCCTAGCTATTTGCGAACCTTTGATACGCTTCCGCTCCAGGCATTCGGCTTCGCCTGCACGGGGTCAACGTATTTGCTCGGAAGGGATCGAGAAGCGACAATCGTTGAAGCCGCCGAGAAGACATTCGGCTACCCGATCATCACCGCCGCAACTGCAATTGAACGTGTTCTCAGTTCGCATGGCGCCCGGCGCATGGCACTTGTTGCCCCCTATCCAGCCGACCTCGTTGATGCTGCAGTCGCGCATTGGGAAGCTGTTGGCTTCCGAGTGACCGCAATGCGGCGGATAGAGCTGGGTTCCAAGGATACACGCATGATCTATCGCCTCGGTAGCGCCGACATCTTGCGTGAATTGCAAGACTTTGACGTTGGAGCGGCTGATTGTGTGTTGATTAGCGGCACTGGTGTTCCGACACTGAATGCCCTGGCACCCGCCGAGGAACGTTTTAAGCGTCCAGTCGTGAGCTCGAACCTTTGTCTTGCTCGCGCCATTGAAGAGAAACTCACTACCAAGTCTTGATTGTATCAAGTGCGGTTCCGTGCACTTCGCAACGTATGAAATGTTCTGCCGATGGCACGTCCTTCTGTTACCGCGCTCAGCAAATCGCGCGGTCTTTGGGCGTCTCCGATCAACGTCAAGCCGATGCCTGCTTGTTGAAGATCAGCCAAAAGCTCCAGTCGCGGTCGTCGCGGTGAAGCATGCGTGAGGGCATCAACGCCATCAACGATGTGGCGGTCGCCGGTCGATGTGTTGCGAAAACCGAACTGACCGATCATCAGTTCCTCGTCACAGGGATCGACGTCACAACTGAGATGAAGGCTAATTTTGGACTTTGCCAATCGTTCAAGGAGGCCCTGCCGCACGACAAGAGGTGCATCCTTGGCTGGTGCCTCCGCACAACTGAGAACCGAAACACGATTGAACCTGGATTCCAAATACTCAATCGCACTGTAGCACCAAATGCTGTCGACCCTGTCGATGACAACAAGGTGGTCGCCAAGATGCGTCGAGCTCCGGAATGCGGTTTTGAGTAAATTATCTAGGCTGGGCGCGATACTGTCATCGAGATGATAGCCGTTGCCATCCAGCGGCCACGGCGTTTCCGCCCCGGTTGCAAGCACGACATGGTCGGGTGCAAGAGCGACAATATCATCGACCTTTGCATCGACGCCGAGTTCAATCTGCGCGCCAGCCTGTTCCGCGACCTTAGCATCAAAGTCATAGACACCCTGTAGCCCATCTCCGCCTGGCAAGCGCGCCACCACAGCCGCCTTGCCGCCGGTTTCGCGGCCACGATGAAAGACGAACGTTTCATGGCCGGCGATGGCGGCAGTTGCGGCCGCGGCCATACCAGCGACGCCGCCACCAATGATCGCGATGCGGCGTCGATCCGATGCGGGCACAAGGCGCGGCAGCTGCGCAACCTCGAAGGGTTGACCGACGTCGGGATTCGCATCGCAGACAAGTGGCTCTGACTTGGCAATCGCTCCCCAGCACGTGTTGCACGATACGCAGGCACGAATTGAATAACCGTGCCCGTCAAAGGCTTTTCGCGGCCAATCTGGATCTGCAATCAAGGCACGGCCGAGACCAACGAGATCGGCTTTATCGGCAGCGAGAACGGCTTCGGCCTCATTGGGATCGACTATCCGCCCAAGCGCCATGACGGGAACACCGTTTGCCGACGCACGGAGGTTAGCGATCTTTTCCATGTACGGAGCGCGTGGCGTGTGCGCATCGGGGACATGCCAGTAAAGCGCTTGGTTCTGTCCGCCCCACGCGAAGGAGACTATGTCGACGGTCTCCGGTTTTGCCAGCGACTTCGTGATGTAGGCCGCGTCGACAAGATTGACTCCGGCCTTGTCGCCATCTTCGGCAGGCAATTTCAACGCTATGATAAACGCTTCGCCGCATGCGCTGCGCACCGCACCGATCGTCTCTCTCAGAAAGCGCATACGTCCATCGAGATCACCGCCGAACCGATCGGTTCGTTGATTAGAATGTGCCGACAAAAACTGATGAAACAGATGACCATGACCAGCTGAGATCTCGACGCCGTCAAAGCCAGCCCGCTGGAGACGCTCTGCAGCTGCCGCAAAATCGGCGATCATCTGCTCAACTTCGTTCGTCTCCAATGCGCGCGGTATGACGCCAGCCAGATCGTCAGGTAATGCGCTCGGCGCGACTGGCTGCCGCTCAGTATTACGGTCATAGTTGCCACGACCGCGTTCCTGGAGCTGGGCAAGGATCTGGCAGTCATGGGCTTTGACTGCATCGGCCAGCTTCGCCAGTTCAGAGATACCGGCTTCCGAATGCGCGTTAAGATACTGCGATCGACCTGCCTGCATCGGTAAAGCGTTAACCGCTTCCGTTATGATCATTGCAGCGCCACCGCGGGCGCGGTTGGCGTGGTAGTCGATCAAGCGCTGTGTCGCGCACTCGTTTTCTGCGAACCGGGTCAGAATTGCAGCATGGATGATCCGGTTCTTCAGCTGAAGACGCCCCTTGCGCAACGGCGCAGCGATATGGACGAGATCACTCATCTCGACGTCTCCCTACGACGTGCTCTATCGCGGCAAGCAACCTACTGGCTTCCGGGGCGATGTCTGCACCCTGCGGTACGTGTGCTCCGTAGGCATGAGGCATGGCTGGCTGTGTTTGCCCAACAACAACCTCAGGCCCGGCGAACGTTGCCACGATGAATGGATCAAGAAACGCGCAGCCGACTCCCGCCCTGGTCATCAACGCAGCTGTGACGACTGATGTCGTCTCCGCCACATAGCTGACCTTGAGGCCCAATCGATTGAGCATCGCCTCGGTGCTCTCCTGGTATGACGCGAACGGGTCGAGCGAGATAAAAGGAAGCTCGGCAATGCGTTCCAGGTTCGGCCATACTCCGTTGATGGGCTGTTCATTGGGTGGCAACAACGCCTGCGGAACGGCCAGGACGAGCTGAAATGGAAACTCCGCAACGAGTTCGAATGCGAGCGGACGCATTGGTAGCGGGGCCAGGACGAGATCGAATGTGTCGCCTGCTTCGAGATTGAGAATCTCGGTCAGACTGCGCATGGCCGTGCTCGGAGGCAAGTCGGGGCGCTCATCCAGATACATTGCGAGAGCAGGTGGCAGCATGCCGTGCATGATTGAACTCGTTGCCGCGACCCGCACCCGATCGTAAGCACCATCGCCGATTGCTCGCGCAATTCGAGGCAAATTGCTGACGGCATCAACGACCTGTCGTGCGTGCGGTGCGAAGGCGCGACCCTGCCGGTTCAAGGCGACACGCCCTCGGCTTCGATCGAACAGCCTGAAGCCCAGCGTCGCCTCAAGTCCGGCAATTTTTCGGCTGACGCCCGATTGCGTGAGACCCAGCCGTTCAGCGGCCAAGGTCACACTTCCCGTCTCAGCGACGGCTAGAAATGCGCTCAGATCATCCGGGTTAGGCATTCACTGACGCCAAAGACTTCATGACAGATACTCATGCGTTGATGAACTCACAGCATTTTACATCATGAGTTGATGGACGTTAATCTAATTCTACCCGTCGGCGACCGATCGCCATCGGAAACGGCACCATTGCCCATAGGGAGGTTCCAGCATGTTTCGTCTCGCCAGTTTTCGTTCCCCCAGTATTCTTGGTGGATTGCTTCTCACACTACCAATGTCCGGGATTGCAATCGCCGATACATATCCCAGCAAGACAATCACAATGATCTGTCCCTATTCCGCAGGCGGCGGCGGTGATACAGCAACGCGGATTGTTGCGAAGCTCGCCGGCGACATCATGGGCGTGCAGATCAATGTTGAGAATAAGACCGGTGGCGGAGCGACGATCGGAATCGGTGCAACAGCCAAGGCCAAACCGGACGGCTATACACTGGGCTTCATTTCAACGAGCCCGATTACAATCCGTCCGCATATGATGAACGCTCCATATAATCCAATTAAGGATCTTACTTATGTCGGCCAGATTGTATCCAGCAATCAGCCGCTAATCGTGCGGGCAAACAGCAATTTCAAGTCACTTAAAGACGTGATTGATTTCGCGCGAGCCAACCCTGGAAAGCTCCGCTGGTCAACTTCGGTGCAGCGTGGTGGACCGCATGTTGCTGTCGAAGCCATGTTCAAGAAGGAGGGCGTCAAGGCGACCTTCGTGCCATTCAAGGGCGGCTCCAAAGTATTGGCTGCGCTGCTCGGCGAGACGATCGACCTTGCGATGATCTCAGAAGGCAACAAGGCGACGCTCGATGGGCAAACCCGCATTCTTGCAGAGGGCACGCCTTCGAAAAACCCGGTCAATCCGAAAGCACCGACGCTCACCGAGGCAGGTTATCCAATCGCACCAGCGATTTTCTTCGGCTTTGCCGGACCTGCCGGGCTGCCAGCGGACGTTCTGAAGAAATGGGATGAGGTGCTGCCGAAAGTGTTGGCCAGCCCAGAGTTCAAAAAGCTCGCCGAACAACGCAAGTGGGCCGTCAAGCATGCCGGCAATGCCGAGTTCACAAAGACTGTTGCGGCAGACTATGCAGCCGCGAAACAGGCCATTGCCGACATCGGTATGAAGTAAAACAATGACCAACAAGCTTGCCACATCCGACAATCCGTCGGTTGTGGCTGTTTGGGCGGACTGAGTCTTGATTTCTTGCCAGGTCAACCTCTACGGAGAAGATTGAAGCGTGATGACCGATGCATTTGCGCGGCGTGAGATCTGGCTCCTGCTCGTGTTGCTTGCGGCCAGTGCGATCTTCTACTTCTTCGTGATTCCCAACGGCATTGCTGATCCGGATGGTTTTGGGATTGGTCAGGGTCTTCCGCCAAGTTTCGCGGCGCGGATCGCTGTCATACTGATTGGCGTCATCCTGAGCCTTCGCCTCATTCAGCTGCTGATCAATCCTGCAGCAGCCAATGTCGAACAATCGGACGCCGACACAGCGACAGTTTCAGCTCAAAGCGACAATGGCCCGCGCAATCTCGCCGGTATTGTTTGCGCTTTGCTTTTTGCCTTCGTGCTCGTTCCGGCAATCGGATATTACCTTGCGAGCATCGCGATGATTGCCGCACTGATGCTGGTCATGGGTGAAACACGCTGGCTTTACATCGTTGGCCAACCATTTGCGGTGATTGGTCTGATATGGGTGCTCTTCGACAGGATCTTTTCGATCAAGCTTCCTGTCGGATGGTTATGGGGTGGATGACCAGATGGATCTGATACTCCAAGGGATAAGTCTAGCGCTGACATGGCAGAGTTTGCTCGCCGTCATCCTCGGGGTTGCTGCCGGCCAGATGCTGGGTGCCATCCCGGGGCTCACGGCGTCGATGGCTGTTGCGCTGCTCATTCCTTATTCCTTCTACTTCGATCCCTGGGTCGGCATCCCGATGCTACTCGGCATGTTCAAGGGATCTTTGTTTGGCAGCAGTGTCACCGCCATCCTGATCAGAACGCCCGGCACGCCGGCAGCTTCCGCGACCGTACTTGATGGCTATCCCCTTGCGCAGCAGGGCAAGGGAGCCAAAGCGATCAAGATGGCACTCTACTCTTCAGTGTTTGGTGATACGTTCAGCGACGTCTGTCTGATTTTCTTCGCCAGTGTGCTTGCTCTGGTTGCTCTTAAGTTTGGTCCGGCCGAGTACACGTTGCTCATCCTCTTGGCGCTCGGATCTCTTGGTATGTTGTCGAGCCGACCGGTATGGAAAGGCCTCGTCGCAACACTGATTGGTGTGGTGATCGGCATCATCGGGCTCGATCCTATTACGGCGACCGAGAGGCTCACGTTTGGCAATCCGGAACTTGAGGAAGGGATCGGCTTGATCCCAATGCTCATCGGTTTCCTTGCCGTTTCAGAAGTCTTCCGTCAGATGGGCGGTACGAACACAGACCTTTCTGCAACCGCGATCCGATATTCCGATAAGCGCGAAGACAACCGCGTCTCATGGCTCGAATTCAAGAATTGCATTCCAGTATTGTTTCGCTCGTCGGCGATTGGCACCGCAATCGGTTCAATGCCGGGTCTTGGTTCGACCGTCGCGGCTTTCATAGCTTACGGCGAGGCGCGGCGAACCTCGAAGCGACCGCAGGACTTTGGCAAGGGGTCACTGGAAGGTATCGCCGCTCCGGAGGCTGCCAATAATGCCGTATCCGGGGCCAATCTCATTCCTCTGCTCGCTTTTGGGATTCCTGGTGATATCGCGGCGGCGCTAATCCTTGGTGCGCTGATGGTGCAGGGCGTGACTGTGGGGCCGTTGGCCTTTTCGCAGAACCCGCTGCCGATCTACGCCATCTACGCTGCATTGATCCTCGCTAATCTTGTCAATCTCGTACTCGGTTTTGGCTTGATCCGTGTTGCACAGTTCGCCTTCTCAATTCCACGACGCCTGTTGCTCGCGAGCGTTTTAGCCGTTGCCGCAGCCGGCAGCTATGCGCTTCGCGGTTCTGTCTTCGATGTCCAATTGGTCTTTGTCTTTGGGGTGATGGGCTACGTCATGATGCGGCATGGCTTTCCACCGGTACCGCTCCTCATCGGCTTCATCCTGATGCCTCTCCTCGAAGAAAACTTGCGCACGGTACTGCTGCTCTCATCGACGTATGATGAGGGCATACTCTTTGTCTTCAAGCGCCCTGCATTTCTTGCATTGCTGGCTCTGATGGGGAGTGCAATTGCTTTTGTCGTTTGGCGACGGCGGCGTTCCGGAATGACAGGTAGAGCTGATGCGTGAAATAGCAATGGGAGCACACGTATGACCCAGCCCGAGCGCCCCCCATTTGCGACGATGAATGGCGAGATCGTTCCTTTTGATCAAGCCAAAATCTCGATCATGGCACCAGGACTGACCTTCGCCGTACTGGCGTTCGAAGGCCTTCGCGGCTACTGGAATGACGACGAGCAGGAGCTCTTTGTCTTTCGCGTGCCGGAACATCTGAAACGGCTGGCGTTTTCGACTTCGGTCATCGAGATTGACGATGCGCCGGATGCAGCAGCATTCAAGCATCAGATGATTGAGTTGATCCGGGCCTGCGAAACGCGCTCGGATTGCTATATCCGCATCCAATCCTACGTTGACGACTGGGGCGCGATGGCAGCGCGCTCGCCGGTTGGCAGCTCAATCATTTGTCGTGCGCGTGGACGTGTCGCCGCCTTTACGAACGGCGTGCATTTCTGTGTCAGCAGCTGGCGCCGCAACGAGGATGATGCCAGCCCATCGCGCATCAAGGCTTCGGCAAATTATCTGAACAGCCGTTTGGCCGGATTGGAGGCCAAGCGCTCAGGTTTCGATGCGGCTGTTATCCTCAATCGGAACGGTACCGTAAGCGAGGGCCCCGGCGGCTGCATCTTCTTGATGCGCGAGGGGCGTTGGATCACGCCGTCCGTGACATCCGGCATCCTGGAAAGTGTTACACGCCAGACATTGATTGATATCTCCGGCGATGTCGGCCCGGACGTAACTGCCCGTGATATCGGGCGGACCGAGCTCTATCTCGCTGAAGAGGCGTTCTACTGCGGCACCGGTCAGGAGATTGTGCCGATCCTGAGTTTCGACCGCAAACCTATCGGGAATGGCAAGCCCGGACCTGAGACGCGGCGCTTGCAAGAGCACTACGACGCAGTCGTTCGGGGACAGGTCGAGCGCTACAGAAACTGGCTGACACCGGTGTGGAAAACGATCTCGGGCACAGGAGACACGGCATAATGGACGCCATCCGCATTGGTCTCATCTGGCGACGCATCGAAGGTTTGGTTGACCAGGTTGCCGAGACGTTTCTGCGCGCTGCCTTTTCCGTCGTCGTTCGGGACAACTACGATATGGCCTTCAGCCTTTTCGATGCGCGTGGCCGCCTGATCGCACAGTCAAAGCGCAGCATCCCGAGTTTTACCGGAACGCTGCCGCGCACGTTGGAAGCCGTGCTCGCTAAAATTCCGGCGAACGAAATGGTGCCTGGTGATGTCATCATCACAAATGATCCGTGGATCGGCACAGGTCATCTCAACGACATCTCGATGGTGCATCCAATTCATCGCGATGGCCAATTGATTGCTTTCGCCGCGAGCACCGCACACACGGTCGATATCGGCGGTGCCCCGTCGCCCACGGCACGTGACCGATTTGAGGAAGGATTGTGTCTACCGATCTGCCGCATTGTCGAGGCCGGCAAAGAGAGTTCGGTTGTGATCGACTTCCTCAAGGAAAATCTGCGGATGGCAGATGAGACGCTCGGGGACATCCGCGCCCAGTTTGCCGCCTATGCCGATTGCACAAATAAACTATTTGGATTGCTTGATGATGAGGGCCTGCCTGACCTCGAGGCAGTTTCCGATGAAATCATCCAGCGCTCCGAAGACAGCATGCGCAAAGCGATCGCGGCTCTGCCAGATGGAACCTGGCAGGACGGATTTGATACGGACGGGTTCGATCAGAGTCTGCATATTGCCTGTTCGGTGACTATCGCTGGTGATGAAATGGTGATCGACTTCACCGGCACGTCCGATCAGATTCCCTGGCCGGTCAACTGCGTACTCAATTACACGCAGGCTTATGCGCGCTACGCGGTCAAGTGCCTGCTCGATCCAGAGGCACCGAATAATGCCGGGTCTCTGCGCCCGATCACTGTGACCGCGCCAGAAGGATGCCTCCTCAATGCCACATCGCCCGCACCTGTCTGGGGCCGTCACCTCTCCGGCCACTACGTGCCACCTGCCGTGATCGGTGCACTGTCGCAGGTTGTTCCAGAACGGGCAGTTGCCGAGTCAGGTTCACCGCTCTGGAACGTCTATTTCAACGGTGCACGCCCAGACGGCAGCGGCAACTTTGTCAAGATGTACTTCATGAATGGTGGTCACGGTGCCCGGGCAATGGGTGACGGCCCGGGGTGTCTCAGCTTTCCAAGCAACGTCTCGAATGAGCCAACTGAGGTTTTCGAGAATCAAACGCCGATGCTCGTGGCCGAGAAAGCGTTTGTGCCCGATACCGGAGGCGCTGGTCGCTATCGTGGCGGCAACGCACAACGCATCCGGTTCCGTTCACTCTCAAAGGCTCCGTTGACGATGACGATACGCCACGAGCGGATTCGGTTTCCTCCGCGCGGATTGCTAGGCGGTGCAGATGGCGCGGCGGGTATCGATCTTCTGAATGGCGAACCGCTCGCTGCAAAGTCACGGACCGTACTGGCGGAGGGCGACGAGGTGACGTTCCAGACACCTGGCGGCGGCGGACTTTTCCCTCCATCCGAACGACTGGCAGATCAAATCGAGAAGGACGTCGAGGCCGGTCTCGTGACAGCGGCCTCAGCAGCAAAGGACTACGGCGTTGGCAAATGAGCAACGAAAGGCCGAATGGTCGATCGGTGTTGACATCGGCGGTACGTTTACCGATGTGGTTCTGTGGCGTGACGGCGCGGACGCAATGCGTCGCGAGAAGCTGCTCACGACCCCTGATGATCCCTCAAGAGCGGTCGTCGAAGGCATCCAACGTGCTCTCACACACCAAGGCCTAAGCGCTTCTGATCTCGGCGCGGTGGTGCACGGCACGACGCTTGTCGCCAATGCTCTGATCGAACGCCGTGGCGTCAAGACCGGTCTCATCACGACGCGTGGATTTCGTGATGTGCTGGGACTTGGTCGCGAATGGCGCTACGATCTCTATGACCTATCAATCGCTCTGCCGGCGCCGCTCGTTCCTCGTGCGCTTTGCCTGGAAGCCACGGAAAGACTACTCGCCGATGGCAGCATCCACACTCCACTCGATGAGAGCGATGTTATTGCAGGTGCGCGCGAACTGCGCGATGCCGGTGTCGAAGCCGTTGCGGTGGCCTTTCTCCATTCCTATAGCAATCCAGTTCATGAGCGACGGGCCGGCGAGATCCTTGCCAGGGAACTACCCGGTGTCGAGGTCTCGCTTTCCTGCGACGTCAGCCCAGAACTCGGTGAATACGAGCGCAGCTCCACAGTGTCGGCGAATGCCTATGTGCTGCCGATATTTGCAAACTATGTCGAGCGATTACAAACGGCACTGCAAGGACTAGGCTACCGTCGCGACTTGTTGCTCGTCCTGTCCGATGGGCGCTCTATCAAGGCCGAGACAGCAAAGCGTTATCCCATTCGCCTTGTCCAGTCAGGTCCTGCTGCAGGCGCTGAAGCGGCGCGCATGTTCGGCGAGTTGGCTGGTGAGAAAGATGTGCTGTGCTTCGATATGGGCGGCACCACAGCCAAGGCCTGCTTGATCAGCTCTGGCGAACCCGAACGCACGGCCCGCTTTGAGGTGGCCCGCGAAACGCGATTTGCCGAAGGCAGCGGACTGCCGCTGCAAATTCCCGCAATCGATATGATTGAGATTGGTGCTGGTGGTGGATCGATTGCCGAAATCGATGCGCGTGGTTTGATTCAGGTCGGCCCGCGTAGCGCTGGTGCCTCACCTGGTCCGGCCTGCTATGGTCTCGGCAACCTCAAGCCGACAGTAACAGACTGTGACCTTGTCCTCGGCTACCTTGATGCAAATTCATTTCTCGGCGGCACGATGAAGCTCGATACGGCGGCCGCCGAGAGCGCTATCAATGAACATCTGGCGCAGCCGCTCGGACTATCTGTTGTCGAAGCTGCCTGGGGGGTGCACGAGACAGTCACCGCAAACATGGCGCAGGCCGCGACTATACACACAATCGAACGTGGTCTTGATGTGACGCGCTTTGCGATGTTGGCGATCGGAGGGGCCGGCCCAGTCCATGCTTGTGCCATGGCCTCCAAGATGAACGTCGACCGTCTGGTCTGCCCGGTGGGTGCGGGAGTTGCCTCAGCCATCGGTATGCTGGCCGCGCCGGTTTCGTTCGAGGTTGGACGTGCCGCGCCCTGCCGGCTGGATGCGCTCAATCTTGGCGCAGTGCGCGCTTTGCTGGCCGAGCAAAGTGCGGAAGCTCAAGCCCTGGTTGCCGCCACCGGAATTGATGAACGAGACATTCGCAGCCAGGTGCGCGCTATGATGCGCTATGTCGGCCAAGGCTACGAAATTGAAGTCGAAGTCGACCCAGACAACCACTTGAGCGATCGAACCGACAGGCTTGGGGCCGCATTTCAGGCTGCCTATCAGGCGCGCTATGGGCGTTCTGAAACGGCACCACCCGAAATTCTGTCCTGGCGTGTTGTTGCATCAGGACCGCGCCCCGGACTTGCAGCTGCGCTGGCCGTTGAAGATCAGAACCAAGCCGGACCGCCGGTGCCCACTGGCCAAAGGCAAGTCTTCTTTGATGGCGGCTTCTGTGAGCCCCCGGTCTACCGCCGCGAGCACATGCTTCCCGGCCAGGAAGTGGCTGGTCCAGCTGTCATTGAGGAAGATGAGTCGACCCTCATTGTGCCGCCAGAGTTTTCACTTGCTGTTGATGCTGCACGCAATCTGGTAGCAAGGCGGAGGAAGTAATCGTGACGAAAGAATCGCAACGCTTCGTCGATTGGCTATCGGCTGAACTCTTTCGGCGCGGGACGAGGTTTGCATTCGGCGTTCCAGGCGGTGGCGTCAGCCTTGATCTTTTAGCGGCGGCACAAGGCGCCGGCATCCGCACGGTTATCACGGCGCGTGAAGATGCGGCCGCCATGATGGCTGGTGTCGCCGGTCGGCTCACCGACGCGCCCGGTCTGGCATTCTCGACCAAGGGTCCCGGACTTGCCTCAGCGACGAATGGTTTGGCTTCGGCATTGCTTGACCGTATGCCAGTTCTTTTCGTCACAGAAAACTTTGATGCGGGTGAACTCACTTATCTTTCTCATCAAGTCTTCGACCAGTCCGCGTTGGCTACGAGCCTGTTCGGCGATGTGGCAGGTGGCAAGGCCACGGTCCTGGAGCCAAGGGCCGAGGCGGTCGGGCCAGCGCTTGACGTTGTGATGTCTGCACCCCAGGGCCCAGCACTGTTAATGGGCGATCCCAAGCTCATGACTTCGCCCATTAGCGAACCAGCTATCACGTCACTGCCGTCCACCAACTGGGATTCCAAGAGTATCGAACGCGCCTGCGCCTTGATTCAGAAGGCGCGTCGGCCAGTGATTGTTGCTGGATTGGAAGCAACGACACAGGCTGCCGCAAAAGGAGTCCGCGAACTTTCGGCAGCGCTTGGCGCACCAACGCTGGTAACCTACATGGCAAAAGGGGTTCTGCCTGATGCGCATCCCAACTTCGCGGGTATCTTTACCGGTGGGGCTATCGAACAAGCAACGGTTGGAGCGGCTGATCTCATTATTCTGGCCGGCCTTGACCCTGTCGAGCTGATCCGTAAGCCATGGCCGTATAGTGCACCCGTTGTCGACCTCTGCGCGTATGCGCATCAGCCACATTACTTGGAACCAACCGCACGCGTCGCGGGCGATCTTGCTGCAACGCTTCTTGCGATAGCAAAGCAAATAAATGCCAGTGACTGGAGCGAAACTGAGATTTCAGCTCATCGGGAAACATTCCGCGCCGGCATGGCAATGGCCAACGATGATGGACTAACAGCAGAAGCCGTTGTTCGCGAAGTTGGACAAGCATACGAGTTTATTCCGCGACTGACTGTTGATGCCGGAGCCCATATGTTCTCTGCTTGCGCGTTCTGGCAAGCGCGCGACCCACTCGATGTTCTCATATCGAATGGTCTTGCCAGCATGGGGTTCGCTTTGCCAGCGGCGATCGCAGCAGCACTCCACGACCCCGAACGCGGCGCCCTCGCGATGACGGGAGATGGCGGCCTGTTGATGTGCCTGGGTGAGCTAAAAACGGCGGCGGCTGTGGGCGCAAACGTGACGGTCGTGGTCTTTAATGACGCGCGCCTTTCGTTGATTGACATCAAGCGAGAAGACCGCCAGATGCACGACCTTGGTCTGTCCTGGGAGGCGCCTGACTTTGCGCGGGTCGCGGAAGGGTTTGGTTTTGCAATCTGGCGCGTCGACAACCTCGAAGAATTGCGCGCGTCCGCATCGGCTGCCGCTGCGACCCCCGGTCCCTGCCTGATAGATGCAAGGATTGACGCGTCCGGTTATCGCACACAGTTGCGTACCTTAAGAGGGTAACAGTGTCGGCTCCGGCATTGGAACTCTAACAAAGAACTAGATTGTAGCATGACCGCGTTGTGGCCGCAGCGTCGTTGATGCATTGCGACTATCTCGTGCCCGTCATGTCCGGTAGCAGAATTATCGCGTTGCGGCTGATCTGTTGCCTGCAAACCGATGCAAACATGGTGGCCTTCCGGTCGAAAATGCAGGCGAAATGCCCATAGATTTCAGCTGCCGCATATCCGCATGAACCACATAATTAAAGTCAGCACGCTCCTCCGCAACAGTCACCGGTTCTTAGGTTGGTCGGCTGCATGGACCGCTGTTGCAGCAGTGTTCAATCTGCGAGCCATCCAACCGCGCAACGCATGAGCCCGCGCACGCCCAAGCTGGTTGCGAGCGCGATCGTCAGGATTTGTGATGATAGGCGCCGGGGAACATGTGCTTGCGGGCCTCCTCGTCGATGTCGATCAGGAATTTGTAACGCTGCATCAGTTCATCGACGCGACCGACCGCAGGCCGTCCATTGATGGCTGCGAACCAGCGGGAGACGTTGCCGAATGATGCAAACGGCTCGTCATTGCCAAAAACACGAGGGGCGAATTTCGCCCATCCCCAGAGCGCCATATCGACAATCGAATAGTCGTCGCCGACCAGCCATTCCCTGTCGGCAAGACGATCATCCAAGATCTTATAATGACGCTCTGCTTCGAATTTGTAGCGCTCCACGGCATACTCGATGGTGCCGCGGGCATGAAGCTGGAAATGAACTGACTGACCTGAGTAAGGCCCGACACCGGTCGCAACGAACATCATCCAAGAAAGCAGATCAGCATCGTTCTGCGGGCTTGCTGCCGGCATGAACTTGCCGGTTTTACGGCCGAGATGAAGAAGTATTGCGTTGCTGTCAAAGACCGCCACTCCATCATCGACAATCGCTGGCGCCTTGGCGTTCGGATTAATTCTAAGGAATTCCGGCTTATGTTGATCGCCCTTCCGGGTCTCCAGCGGTACAGGCTCGTAATCGAGTTCAGCTTCTTCCAGAAACAATGCAACCTTCTGCGGATTGGGGCCGGCGTTGTAGTAGAATTGGAGCATCTGTATCTCGTCTGTTTTGAGCGGGTGGCGCGTTCTCCTCAAGATACAGCATTCCTGCTCATCCCAGAAACGATTTTGAGATGCGTATTTGAATACGAGAGATCATGCCGTCTCAACGGGCGCGCCGACATTGGCGGATTAGATGCGCTCCAGGCCACACCACTCGGCTATGAACAGGGCGATCGACTTGGTGATGCGACGGACTGAACTCAGACGGACCCGCTCATCGAAGCCGTGAATGTTTTCCGAATAGGGACCGTAGACGAGGCAAGGGCAATCGTCATAGAGAACGAACACACGCCCATCAAGATAGCCCGGCGTTACGAAGGTCTCCAATTGCGAACCGTATGACTTCAGATGCACACGAGCGAGTGTGGTCTCGGCCTCTGAACCTTCTTCCAACACATAGCCCTCAGCGAAGAAGCCGTTCCATTCAATCTCCGGCGGGTTGTTGGCAAGGAATGGAATGTTGGATGCGGCAGCGCGCAAATGCGCCTCAATCTCTTGGGATTTCTCATGCGGGTTCCAGCCTGGATAAATCGCCATGCGGCAATCGAATGAACACCATGCTGGGACAGACGACGCCCAGTCGCCACCGATGATCTTGCCGACATTGAAATTGATTGGTTGGTCTACGTTTTCAAAGTGCGGGATTGAGGCTTTCGCCGAATTCCATGACTTCTCTAGCTCACGAAGTGTTTGGATGAGTGGAAAACACGCCTCAATGGCATTGGCTCCCGTTCCGGCTTCGCGGACATGCACAGGAAGGCCGCGGACATTCACACGAAACCAGAGCACACCGACGTTGGCGCGCACGAGCATATCATCCTCGGGTTCAGGGATGATCGCAGCGTCTGCACGATAACCGCGCACCAGACAGGATAATGCGCCGTTACCTGTGCACTCTTCCTCAGTTACGGATTGAAGATGCACCCGGCCAGCTGGTTGCAGGCCAAGGGACTTGAGTGCATCCATCGCAAAGATGTTTGCCGCGAGCCCCGCTTTCATATCTGCCGCACCCCGACCATAGAGCCAGTCGCCTTCGATGTGAGGATCATACGGATCGCGCGACCACATATCGTGTGGGCCAACCGGCACAACGTCGATATGGCCATTCAGAATGAGTGATCGTCCGGTTTCACTTTGAGGTCGATGTGTGCCGACGACGTTGATAGCGTTGTCATAGTTGACGGCGACAGGAGAGAAACCCGGGTGGGATTGAATGTCGTTGACGTCTATCGCCCAACGATCCATTGCGTAGCCACGCTCTTGCAGTGCATCGAAGATGAAGTCCTGTGCCGTATGCTCCTGACCACGAACAGACGGAAACCGGATTAGATCCTGGGTGAATGCAACCTGCCGTTCAAACAGGTTGTCGACCGCCGATAAAATATCTTCTGTGAGTTTCGTATCATGCATGCTTGATGCCTGTCCGTCTTTGGATCGCGTTGCTGGCATTATCTGCTCCGATGCGGACCGCCTTACGCAAGGCTACCTTTGAGGTGTGCAAAAATTGACAGTCGCTCTTTGCCATCCACAGCTCGTGTTACATGCCCTTGGCCCGTGACGTCCTCCCCCACGTAGATTTCTCCGGGCATCACTTTGTGACGTTCTCTCTGTCCATTTTCAACTTCCATGCCGCCGGTTATTGGGATAACGAACTGTCGCTGCGGCGCGCGATGCCACGCATAGTCAAGGTTTGCCGGTGCAAGGACGAACTGAAATTGAGTTATTGGTATTTCATCCGTAGCGTAGCCACTTGGTCCAACGTGCCGATAGGGCAATTCTCGACGTTCCGTCTCAGACTTGCCGTCTACACCGTCATAGGTTCGCAAGTATGAGACCGCCCGTGGCTCAACGGCATCAGTGAGCGGGCGGGTGCCCTCCGTGGCCACGTTATTATCGAGATTGATGAAAGCCGATAGAATTGGCTGATCATCAACGGCGCGACCTGTGAGCCTCTTATCGGTTAAACCACCTCCTTCAAGTAGATCACCAACCGTGAAAACACGGCTCTCGCCCGAGCTAATGACAACCTCGAGCCGGCCTTCGAGCAGGATGATCAAATGTCGACGTGGTGCGCGATGAAAATCGAGAGCGCAATCGCCTGACATCCAACGAAAACTGATTGAGGTTGCCGGCAGGGCCGTGGACTTGGATAGGGGCGGATCATCAGGATCACCCGATTCTAGCATGACCGCATGGTTCTCAAACCTGATGTCACCGTCGGCGCCCATCACGAGTCTGGTAACAGCAACAGTCTTGGTATCGATCGCCATCATGTCTTCTATTCTCCAGCCGCCGATTTTGGTAAGTCGGTTTTGATGATCACCGCTTTCGGGCATTTGTAAGTAGCCAGTCGGGCTCGGCAATGCTCTATCAACTCAGTCTGCGATAGCACTACGCCCTCCTTCACCACAACGTAGGCGGTAACAGATTCTCCCCATTTTTCGTCTGGTCGTCCAATCACCGCTGCTTCGGCAACCGCGGGGTGTGCATAGATAATTACCTCGACTTCGGTTGAGTAAACATTCTCTCCGCCGGCAATAATCATGTCCTTTGATCGATCGACGATGAACACGAATCTATCTTCGTCCAATCGCCCAAGATCACCAGTTTCAAACCAACCGTCGACAAATGCAGCCTTGGTTTGGCTCTGCAGGTTCCAATACCCCAGCATGACGTCTTTTGATCGTCCCGTGGTGTCACCCGTGTCAAAGATATGGGCAACGTCGTTGTCACTGCTGCCAGCGACTGCTGCTTCAAGCGGTTCGCTTGAGCCAATGAGCTGCTCCCACGCGGGAGCTGTCTCAGCGGATTCTCCAAAAACCGATCAGTCTGCAACCAACGATAGATGGTAACAGATCGGACAGACCTGGGTCATAGAGGATTGCTGCGCATTCACAATCGTCGACGATGAATGCAATCTACGCTTGTGAGAGGCGCGTGTTGACCGGAACAACGCTGCGCTCGGCTATTGCAATGGCTACGATCTGATCACGAATTTCCTGCGGATTTGACCCACCTTAGCGACCTGTCCCAATTTCGGGGACCAGCTGCGTCTTTGCGATCATCTACAGGTAGCAGCCGACCGCCCTTGTGCGATCTGCGTATGAAATCGCGACGCCTTCAAACCGGGTTATCGTGCTCTTGGACGCAAATAGACCAGCCAATAAACGGCTCCGACCAAGAGGCTGCCACCAATCAAATTCCCGATCGTCGCTATACCGATATTGTGAAACGTTGCCGCCAAGGTGAGCCCAGAATAATCAGCTGGCGACTGACCCAAATTCGACCAAAACTCAAGCGAAGCTCCCACCTTAATAGCCAGGGCGTAGGGAAGAAAATAAAGGTTTGCAACGGAATGCTCCAGGCCTGCAGCCACGAAGGCTGCGACGGGTGGAACAATCACGACAACCTTATCTGTCGTACTTCGAGCACTGAAAGACATCCACACAGCAAGGCAAACTAAAACATTGCAAAGCAGCGCGAGAAAGAAGAGCTGTGCCGTTGGCAAGCTTGCCTTGCTATTGGCTATCATCAGGGCTGTTTGACCAACTCCACCTTCAGAGAAGCCATGCACTCCAGACAGAAAGACAAGCATCGCAGTGATAACCGCCCCGATGACATTGCCGAGGTAAACCAGTGCCCAGGCACGTAGGAGAGCTTGGATCGTAATGCGTTTACTGGCGCAGGCGACAACCATCAAGGCATCACCTGTAAAGAGTTCCGCGCCACCGACAATTACAAGAATTAACCCGAGCGAGAATACAAGCCCACCTAATAGACGTGCGATTCCCCATGGGAGCTCAGTAGCTTCAGTCACTACAACAGTCATAAAAAGCGCGCCAAAAGCAATGAATGCGCCAGCTAGCAACCCAAGCACAACAAGCGCCACAGTATCGCGACCTGCCTTGCTTGCGCCAGCCGCCTCGCAGGCAACGGCCATCTCTTGCGGTATCAGGCTGTCAATAGTAATTGGCTGCGATGGAGTGTTGGCCGATTGGCTCATTATGATAGATCCTCAGGCATCCGATACGAGCACATTTTGCTTCAAGAAATTCGCTGCGCGACACGTTACTCAAGCATCCACACAGGGGACGCTAGAGCCCAAAGGGATCATGCCCCGACCTCAGCACGAACAGCGATCACACGGGCGAGATCTTTTAGCGAAATGATACCCACTAACTCATCACCTTCCAGCACAAGTAATCGGCTATTGCCATTCGAATGCATGCATTTGATTGCGTCTTCTGCCGTCGCCGATGCAGCGATTGAGTTCGCGTCAGTCACGGACTCCATGATCTCTGAAACCATTCGATCGTCGAGATCGTCGGGGGAGAGGTCCGATATATGCCGAGTCGATATGACTCCCTTCACCAGCGATCCAACTGCAACTGGAAAGACTTTGTGGAAATAGCGAAGAACCCAGTCATCGCGAAACTGCCGAGCGTTGATGTTGGGCGGAACAGAAACTGGATCAGTCGACATAAAATCCAGAACGGATTGACCTCTGAGGGTATGCGTGACCTCGGACTGCTGACGTGCGGAGTCGGCGGCAAACCGGATAAACATTCCTAAAATTACGAACCAAAAACCATTGAAGCCTGCCCCAAATAGAACTGTTGAGAGACCGATCAGAATCAGGATTAACCCAAACGCACTGCCAACTTTGGCAGATAAAGTTGTCGCCTTGTGTGCGTCGCCGGTTCGATGCCAATGCCAGGCACGAAGTATTCGACCGCCGTCCATTGGAAATGCGGGTATCAGATTGAAAAGCGCTAGGACCAAATTGACCAACGACAAGTAATGCAAGACTTCAATCAAAGGCTGATAAATCGTGCCTAACGACGCTACAAAGACCGCGCCATAAAATACGAGTGCCAAGGCAATACTCATTGCCGGACCAGCCAATGCCATCCAGAACTCGGCTTCCGGCGATGGCGGCTCGTCGCCGAGCTCGGCGACCCCTCCAAGCAACCATAATGTAATGCCCTTGATCTTCATGCCATACGATTGCGCAATCAAAGAATGGGCAAGCTCGTGCAGCACGATTGACACAAAAAGACCGATAACACCGGCAATTCCCATCCACCAATATGTAGCTTTTGGTAGACCGTCATACACGCTTGGAAAATACCCTTGCGCTAGCGACCAAGCGAGCAAAATGGCGATAAAGGCCCAACTGATATTCACGCGGATCTCAAGTCCAAAGATCTTGAACAACGTGATGTTGAACCCAGGCATGTTGCAGGCCTCTCCGTTAAGCTATGCACTCAGAGCCGGTGACTGATCCATATCTGTCACGCAACTAGTGGCCTCGTCCTCTGCATCATTCAGCAAGCGAAACAGTAGAACCCAACTAGCCTCACTCCATGTCGGGTTCTGGCAGTCAATCTGGGCAAACCAGACTAGCTCCGTCGGACTTCGATGCGCTTGTGATCGCCAGTCTCAACATCCCGTTTACCGATCCGTACAGTCAGCACACCATCCCCGTAGATCGCATCGATGGAGTCTGTGTTCGCATCGGGAGGGAGGCGAAATGTTCTCTGAAAGGCACCGTACTCGCGCTCCGAGAAGAAATAGGTGCGCGTTTTTTCTTCACGGTGACTTCGCTTCTCGCCTCGAACGACAAGATTGCCATCATGAACGGCAACATCGATGTCCTCATCCTTGACGCCAGGCAGCTCAAGCACGACGTCATAGGTTTGCTCCGATGCCGAAGCTTCCGATGCGGGTGCGAACCAGTCAGCCAGTTTCTGACCGATATTCCTGAGCGGTTCATACAGGTTGGGTGATGAACCTGCAGTGTGCGATTTTTCTACCATTTGCAGCTCCCATTGATTTGGCTACGTGCGCCGAATTAGAGTGCGATTGTCGTCGCAAGATGCGCCGCGACTTCTGTGCTTGGCATATGTGTCAGGTCCTTGCCGACTTCCTTAGTGACCTTCGCTGCGACTCTTGGAGTGAGAGCCTTCCTGAAAGCTCCCAAGGCGGATGGCGGTGCGACCAAGATCAATCTATCAAAGCTACCCGCATGTCGATCCAGTGCCTCCGCTACGGTATGTGCAAACTCACTCTTGAGTTTGTCATGTGGATCAGTTGGGGGCTGCTTTGCATGTCTCAGCGTGCCAACAGACTCAAACGTCCGCCCTGGCCTATCATGCCTAACATCGCGTGACGGGCGATGGTCACCTGCGAAGACGAGATCGTCCTTCGCGAATACGCCCTTGTTTGGCCCAGTGTTTTCAAGAACGTGTGCACGGGCTCCGTCTGCAATCAAAATCCAGGTTATTACAGGTTTCATTGCCGTCGCCTCTTGGATCAGTTTCAGCCCAACGTCATGTCAAGAAACCAGCTAACCCCCTTACAAGCATTGACGTGCGTCAAAGCGGAAAACCGGCAGCACGTCCACTAAGATTGGCTGATGACAGAACCCAACCCAGAAGTGGTTTTCGAAACCCAGAATCTCACCAAGGTCTACCGTACTGGTGACGTTGCGGTGCACGCTCTGCGCGGGGTCGACGTAACTTTCTTCGCCGGCGAGATGACGGTTCTGCTTGGTGCTTCAGGAAGCGGCAAGTCAACGCTACTCAACATTCTCGGAGGACTGGATCGGGGTAGCGACGGCCGTGTCATCTTCAAGGGCAATGAAATCACACATGCAAGCGAAGACGCTCTGACAGAGTTTAGGCGTGTCAGCGTCGGATTTGTCTTCCAGTTCTACAATCTCATGCCAAGCCTGACTGCCCGAGAGAACGTTGCACTTGTTACTGAAATCTCCGCTGCCCCAATGACGCCTGAAGAAGCGCTCGAGATTGTTGGATTGGCGGAGCGCATGGACCATTTCCCAGCCGAACTATCTGGTGGTGAACAACAACGAGTTGCGATTGCGCGGGCGATCGCAAAACGGCCAGAAGTTCTACTCTGTGATGAGCCAACCGGTGCGCTGGATTCTAAGACAGGCGTGAAAGTTCTTGAAGCAATCGTCGCAATCAACAAGGAATTTGGAACAACCACGGCCATCATTACGCACAATGCGGCCACGCGGAAGATTGCAGACCGGGTCATATACCTGCAGGACGGAACAGTTCTTCGCAGCGAGATCAACGCACAGAAAGTTGCGCCGGCGGAGGTGAGCTGGTGAAAACCCTTGATCGCAAGCTTCTGCGTGATTTGCGCGAGCTCTGGGCGCAGGGACTGGCTATTGCGCTTGTTTTGGCAGCCGGTGTCGCCACTGTCGTATTAGGCAATGGTGCCTATCGTTCGCTCGATGAGACACGGGCGACATACTATGAGCGTTACCGCTTCGCCGATCTATTTGCGACGGCGAAGAGATTCCCCAGGTCGGTTGTCGATCAGATCGCAAAGATCGATGGCGTAACAGTTGCTGAAGGGCGTATCGAGCAGTCTGCCGTCCTCGACATTGATGGTTTTAATCAACCCGCGACAGGTCGAATTCTGTCGCTGCCACCGGATCGCGGCTTGCGCCTTAACGAACTGGTCATGAAATCAGGACGTCTCCCCAACGGGCAGAAAGACAGTGAAGTCATTATTAGCGACACCTTCGCCAAAGCCCATCAATTCAAACCCGGAAGCCAATTTCGGGCGATCCTGAATGGCCGCAAGAAACGCCTAACAGTTGTCGGCATAGCTCTCAGCCCTGAGTTTATTTACGCGCTTGGGCCGGGCGATCTCATCCCTAATGATCAACGATACGGGATCATTTGGATGGGAGAGCGCGCTGCAGAAGCGGCTTTCGATCTTGACGGTGCGTACAATGCGATTGTTGCCAAGCTCGACAAATCGTCTGTGCCGGATGCCGTCATTGCGGATATCGACAGGCTGCTGGACCGCTACGGGGGGACAGGCGCATTTGTCCGCAAGGATCAACAATCGCACGCATTCATCGACGCCGAACTCAATCAGTTGCGGACGATGAGCCAGATCATTCCTCCAATCTTCTTTGCCGTAGCTGCATTCTTGATCAACATGGCTTTGTCCCGCCTGATTGTTCGGGAGCGAGAGCAGATCGGATTGCTCAAAGCCGTCGGTTACTCATCTTGGTCCGTCGCGCTTCACTACCTAAAGTTTGTCACGGTCATAGCCATCATCGGCGTGGTCATCGGGATTGTAGCTGGAAACTATCTGGGCCGAGGCATGACGCGGCTCTATGCCGAATTCTTTCACTTTCCATTCTTGTACTTTCACTACTCCACGTTGGTGTATTTCCTATCTATTGCATTGAGCCTGGCCGCGGCCTGGTTCGGTGCGTTGAGCGCCGTGCGGCGCGCCGTGAGCTTGTCGCCGGCAGTTGCTATGGCGCCGCCGGCACCGCCCAACTATGGACGCAACGTCTTCGCGTTACCGCGATTGGCACGTCTTCTACCGAGCACCGCCAGCATGGTCCTGCGCCACACTTTGCGCTTCCCAGTCAGATCAGGATTGACCATTTTGGGTATCGCCGCATCAGGTGGTCTGCTCATCATGTCGATGTCGAGTTGGAACTCGATCGAATTCATGATCGATGTCACCTACTTTCGCCTGCAGAGGCAGGATATCACCGTGACATTTCGTGAGCTCAAACCCAAGCGGATTGTCAACGACCTAGACAAGATGGTCGGCGTGCGACGCGTGGAGGCAGTGCGTTTTGTTCCCGCAAAACTGCGCCATAGACATTGGCAAAAGCGGGTTGCTCTGGAAGGATTGGAACGTCACTCGGACCTGCGTAAAACTCTTGGTCTCAATCTTGAGCCTGTTCTTGTGCCTGATGTCGGGGTCGCGCTCAGTGAGAAGCTTGCACAGACGCTGCATGTTGGATTGGGTGATGAAATAATCGTCGAGCTGACGCAAGGCAAACGGCGGAAGTTTTCGCTACCAGTTACCTCTATCCTGCAAGGCTACATCGGACTGCAGGCGGTCATGCAGCTTAACGTGCTGAATCGCCTGGCCGGTGAAGGGGAAGTCGTCTCTGCCGCAGATCTGTTGATTGACACCCAGGATCTCGATCAACTCTATCGCGAGCTAAAGGATATGCCTGCCGTCTCTGCGGTGATGTTGCAGAAAAGCTCGCTTGCCATGTTCCGGCAAACCCTTGCACGCAACATAACGATCATGATGACTACATTTATCGTGCTTGCAGTCATCATAACATTCGGCGTGGTCTACAACAGTGCCCGCATCCAACTATCAGAGCGCGGCCGCGAACTTGCCAGCTTACGCGTGCTCGGCTTTCGACGCTCGGAAGTTTCAGCTATTCTACTTGGCGAGATCGCATTGTTTGCAGTCCTCGCCCTGCCCTTCAGTTGGGCATTTGGCTATGCATTCAATTGGCTGCTGATAAGCGGCTTCGATACAGATCTCTACCGCGTGCCTTTTGTGATTGCGCGACAAACATACGTTTATGCATCCCTCATCATGCTTCTGGCCGCGTTTGTTGCAGCACTCATCGTTCGCCTGAGGGTCGACCGACTAGACCTTATTCGAGTGCTCAAAACCAGGGAGTAGGCAATGGTTACTAATCTGGTCATCCAACCTGAATGGCGCAAGCCTGCGTACATCGCTGCTGCGGTCCTGGGTGCTGTTTTGTTTGTCTGGTGGTTATTGCGACCAGATCCGGTTTACGTCGACCTCCACACGGTCAAGCCCGGTCCAATGCAGGTCACCATCGACGAAGAGGCGGTTACTGAAATCAAAGATATTTATCGTGTGTCAGCACCCATCGGCGGGCGTGTGATGCGCTCTCGGCTGAAGGTTGGTGATGTCGTCGAAAGAGGAAAGACAGTGGTGGCCCGGCTCGAACCGGTTATTCCGTCATTCCTCGACAGGCGAACACGAAGCATCTTGCACGCCAGGGCAGCCGCTGCAGAAGCCAGCGTTGCCTTCGCTGAGGCCTCTGTCACGCGAGCGCGGGCAGATTTGGAGTTCCGTAAAAAGGAGTTGGTGCGTGCCAAGGAATTATTCGCCAACAAGACTACAAGCGAACGCCGCCTGGACGAGTCCATTATGGCGGAAAAAATGTCCAGAGCTACTCTGAGCACAGCAATCGCACAACTCGGTGTCAGGCAACGTGAACTCGAAAGCGCACGAGCGCAGCTCATCGATCCTGGTGACGAACAAGAACTCGATGCGCAGGCCAGCTGCTGTGTCGACGTGTTCTCTCCTGTATCGGGACGGGTCACACGCATCATCACCGAAAGCGAAACAGTGGTGCAATCCGGTGCAGCACTTCTGGAGGTTGGAGATCCGAAAAACCTCGAAGTCGTTGTTGACCTGCTCTCCGCGGATGCCGTGAAAGTCAAAGAGGGAGATCATGCAGTCATCGAGGCATGGGGCGGAAACGAGACCCTTGCTGCAAAGGTCAGACGCATCGAACCGACAGGATTTCAGAAGGTCTCCGCTCTCGGCATCGATGAGCAGCGCGTCAATGTTCGACTTTCATTCAACGAGCCGGTGTCCAAGCACGCGAGGCTGGGACATCAATATCGTGTGTACACACGCATCATCGTGTGGTCAGGCGATGATGCGCTCACTATCCCTTTGAGTGCACTTTTCAGGAAAGGTAGTGATTGGGCAGTATTTGTGGACGATGGCGGGTCGGCAAAGCTTCAGGTGGTTGAGATTGGGCGCCAGAACTCCAGGCAGGCGCAAGTCATAGCAGGCCTGAAACCAGATGATGTCGTCGTACTGCATCCGTCCGACCGAATTGAGGACGGAGCACGAATCTCAGAACGTGAAAGCTAGCAATCGCGAGCGAATAGTCGTGAAAAGCAAGAGGCGTACCTATTCGTTCGTTCGTAGAGAACTGCGCTGTATTATCAATATCGTCGCGAGCGGCGCCAAGACTGAGATGGCAGCTACCAGAATGAGAAGCCAGCCAAGCAAACTGTAGTCAGCTGCAGTCACGACATTTCCGTTTATCCGATCTCGGACTTCGCGGGTCACCGGCAAGATCTGGTTGACGTACTTCGTCGCGAGACTGCTTGCCGACAAGGCGAGGTTGGTGAAGGACGCCATAACTGCAAAGAAAGTGGCCTTGAGATGGTCGGGTGCGTTCTTTGCGATCCAGGCCAGCATGGGAATCATCGCCACCTGCCCCAGCGGGGATTCCACCGCAGCATCAATCACCGCGATGAATCGTGCATCGACAATGCCGTCAGTCATCGGCGCAGTCCAATTATGCAGTCCGTAGTAGAGCGCAATGTTGGGTAGCGAGAGCAAGCCCGCTGCAATGGTCAGAAGGACTATAATGTAAACAATCGTACGATTGGCCATCAAGGGGCGCAGGATGACCATACCCAGAAGGGTCAGCACCGAAGTGAGCAAGGACAGCACTGCCAGGAACTGTTGGTCAAAGCCCAGTTCATCGATCTCAAACCAGGTACCTCCTGCACCTGCCGAAGGCACAGCACGAAACACAAAGATTATGACAGCTGTGCCGACAAGAACTCGAGCTTGATTGGGATCAAGTTCCAGTAGCAATCGCCGCATCAGAAAAATAACGATTGCCATCGAGCCTACGAAAACAATCTCTTGCGCGAACGGCGGTGAGGCAAGCCCTATCACAAGCGTCATTAAGACAAACGCACCGCCACCGATGAAGTACCAGTAGTTGGGCTGGGTTGGCTCCGCCTGCCCTAGGAACTTCTCATCAATCTCGTTGTCAGTCATACCGTTAGAACGAAGTGACTTGCGAAGACGCCGATTCAAGAGTTGGGCAAGCGTGACACCGCTGACCGAGATTAACGGAACGATCAGCGCAATGAGATAGACATGGCCGTAAACGGCAGTCTTTTCCGCGTCACTCAGAAGATCGACATCATCAAACAGAAAGATGTTAACCGCTGCAACGGCGACGAGCCCGCCTATCACTGCCATGCGGCCGAAGGTTTGCATCGTCGTATGCATGGCCTTGACTTGCGGTTCGTCGAAGGCGCGCCCCTGCCGATCAATGCGCGGCACCGCTTCGACCGACATAGCATCGGCTACGGCATCCTGGATAACATATCCTGTCGGTGCGAGCAGTACGCTCAGCACAAACCAAGATGTCGGATCCATGATTGTCGCCATGAAATCGGGATGTGTGACCAGTGCGTACATGATCAGCAGGCTTGCCGCAATTAACGTGGCTCCGAGATAGACGAGGAGAAACTTCCAACGCCAGATCACGTCGACCAAATGTCCAAGCGGCATCTTGAGTGCCCACGGCAATCCGGCCCAAAATGCGAGGCCAGCAAGATAGGCAGCTGACAAGCCAAGCTGTTCTTTGACAAAGAACGTTGCAACGATGGCCGTCAGTCCTGACACGCCAGCTGCGAAATAGACCATCAATGGCGGAATGTACGACCAGTGAAACTGTCGGATCAGGTCTACAAATACGCTGTCAAACCAGTTTGCGGCGCGGCCCTTCGTTATTGCACTCCACATCTACTGCCGATGCCGCCTTCCACGAACCATTTCACACGACTTGAATTGTAGGACGAATCGACGAGGCCGTCTCACGAATGAGCTCGCACGACGAGAACATCTACCAATCGGTCATTTAGAATATCCGTTGCGACGCTACCAAGGAGCGATCGCGCGATGCCCGTTCTACCGTGTGTTCCAATACTGACCAAGTCGGCGTCGGAATTGGAGATTTGTGCCTTGAGCACTGTATGAGTTTCCCCACCCTCCAGAACGTGATGCAGACTTGGTTTCCTGTCGATGCCCTCAACAGCCTGGTTTCCAAAGGTCGTCATCTTGGACATTGTTGAACTCTTCAGCTGTGCTGCATGTTCTGCGATTGAACTTGAGCTTGGACCGGCATCGTTCAGCTGAGAAGAATCACTCGCCAAGTCTTGACATGCATGCACGAGATGCAATGTAGCGTTCGGTGCGACGACTGCTGCAGAACGTGCGGCTGCTTGCGAAATATCTGAGAAGTCCACTCCTACCACAACCGAGCTATAGGGCTCGCGTGGCTGGTTCTTGACAACAAGAACTGGCAAGCTGGTTTCCTGAATGACCTGATCAACAATAGTATCTTGGACCTTCAGGTTCTCTTCAAGAATTCGATCGTGTAGTCCGACCACAATCAAGTCAGCCTCCTCGATCTCGGCGCGTTCTACAATGTCCAGATCGGGCCTGCCTACAACAATATCAATTGTTATTGTTACTTCTGCTGAGTGCGGTTTTCTGGCCAGCGCGCCCCGTATGCTGCGATCGGTTGCTGTCATCAAATAGTTCTTAACGTACGGTGGCAATTCTTCATCGATGATATGAAGAACAATGAGTTCTGACTGGTGTTCGCAAGCCAGCTCTATCGCTCGATCGATGGCAATATTGGCCTGTTCGGTTAGGTCGGATGCAACAAGAATCCGCTGCAGTGAGTGAGTGAGCATTGTCAAGGGCCCTCCTCGGTTGCTCGGTCTTCTGACTTCAGCATTCATGCTACTGCAGACAGGATGGCGTGCTTTGCGCTAAATCATATCGGCTTTCTTGCAATTCATTTTATTCTCAATGCCGAATAGGGCTACATGTCCGAAACACAGGCGACCGAGACTGCAAAGAACGATCATCCTGAAGAGCTGCCATTCCCACGGCACCGGCGCGACTACATCTTCCTCAAGATTGCTGTCGTTGTCCTTGCGGCCATGGTCTTGATTCACTTCGTGGCACGCGAAATCGACGTGTGCATGCGCTCAATCCGTTCAGCGTATTGGCCAAAACATCCTCAGGCTCTACGAAGGAGAGCATTCCGCTGCAATTTGAAAAGTAGGGCGAGCGCGGATATGCGCCAAGCGACTGCTATTGAGAGCCTCACGTCATCTATTCAGCCGCTATCGTGCGACCCGTTTTGAAAAGAACTGATTCTCCACATTGTTCCCGCAAACGAACCCGCTTTCGCGTGAGTGCGCTATGCGCAATTTGAGCGGCGTGGCAGCTATGATGCTAATCATCTAAATACCATGAGATGACGGTGCAGGCGTCCTCTTCCTGAGGATCGAGTGGTTTCTGCCCTCACCCAAGACGGGAGCCCTTCGATGTCAGACAATCCCGTCAGCCCATTCCGCCAACGCATAATCGAGGATATGACGATCCGTAGTTTTGGCGACGCCATACAACGAGACTATCGGCGCGGCATTAAGAACCTCAGCATTTTCATCGAACGTTCGCCGGATACCGCCGCACTGGGCGAGATCCGACAGTTCCAATTCACCATACGCGAACAAGCTGCAAACTCATCGTAAATGAACGCAATCGTCTACGGACTTCGCTTCTTCTTCCCGGTCAGTCCACATGCCGTAGAGGCGCCTTTCTCAGCCTGCTTTCACATCAATGACCACAATCCCAGTCTTCTGACCCAGGCTCACATAGCGGTAAGCTTCCGCTATCTCCTTCAGACGATATGTTCGGTCAACTACAGCGCGGAGCGCTCCGTTCTCCATGTGCCCCCTCATGTCGTGAACGAATTCCTGACGCAGAACGGGAAACGGAATGCCAACACGCTTGCTACCATTGAGGTGATGCCAGATTGCAAGGAAGATGTTCTGCCACCAAGGGCCCAGGTCGGTAGTGCTGAAGCGGGCGTTTGGCTTCATCAGTTTGCGGCATTGACCGTATGTGGTCTTGCCGACCGCATCGAAGATTGCATCGAACGTTTCGTTGATCTGCGTGAAGTCTTCAGTCATGTAATCGATCACCCGGTCCGCGCCGAGGGAAGTGGCCAACTCCAGGTGACGCGTGCCAACAACCGCCGTTACTATTGCGCCGCGGGCCTTGGCGAGCTGCACCGCGGCCACGCCGATCGCGCCGGAAGCACCATAGATTAGAACGCTGTGCCCAGCTTCCACGCCCAGCCAACGCAGGTTGGTATCGGCGTACCAAGCACCCTCACAGACGACAGCTTCTTTGAACGCGACGCCAGACGGCATGTGGGCAATCTGTCCGTTTGCAGGGACGCACAGATAGTCGGCATGCGCGCCAAAGACCTTCGGGGACATACCAAACACACAATCGCCAGCTTTGAACTCGCGAACACTTCCGCCTACGCTTTCGATCTTGCCGGCAAAGTCCAGGCCCAGGATTGTATTTTTGGGCCGGAACAGCCCGATTGCAGCGCGAATGAAGAATGGATGCGGCTCCAGCATGCCACAGTCCGTCCGAGTGACCGTCGTAGCGCGGACATCAATGAGAACCTCATTCTCTGCGGGCACAGGCTTTGGGATATCTCGTATTTCGGTGACGTCTGCGGATCCGTACCTCGCACTGACTGATGCCTTCATAGTTTGAAACACCTCCAGGCAATCCAACCAATAAGTCTTCGACACTGGTTACCTTGATCCCGCGCAAGGCTCAATTGCTGCCTGTCACTTACACTCAGAGAGAGTCGTATGCGACAGGGGGACCACCATGAAAGCGATTGTCTTTACCCGCTATGGACCACCAGAGTGTCTCAAACTCATGGACGTGCCCCAACCCGAACCTAAGGCAAACAAATTACTTGTGAGCGTTCAGGCGTCATCGATCAATTCATGGGATTGGGAGTATCTCAATGGAATCCCGTTCATCAATCGCCTCATGTTCGGTTTGTTCAAGCCGAAGCCCGGAAAGCAGAGACTCGGGGCAGACATCGCCGGCGTCGTCGTGGCTGTTGGCCGTGACGTCACGCGGTTTCAGCCTGGCGACGAAGTGTTTGGTGACCTTTGGGACAAGTGGGGTGGCTTCGCCGAATTTGCCTGCATCGGAGAATCTGCCGTCGAGCTCAAGCCCGCAAACGTGACGTACGAGCATGCCACCAGCGTGCCACAGGCCGGCGTGCTCGCGCTTCAGGCACTTCGGCGGGTGGAGCAGATCAACCCTGGCGACGAAATCTTGATCAACGGCGCCGGTGGCGGGGTTGGCACATTCGCAATCCAATTGGCCAAGCTCTCGGGAGCGCAGGTCACCGGCGTCGATGCCGCCCACAAACTGGATGTGGTTCGAAACACCGGGGCTGACCATATTATCGATTATGCGAAACAGGATTTCACATCAATCGGCAGTCGCTATGACTTGATCATTGACTGTCAGGCCACGCGGCCGATTTCGTCTATCAAGCGCGCGCTGAAGCCAAGTGGAACCTATGCCGTGGTGGGTGCACAAATGAAACGCGTTTATCAGATGTGGTTCCAAAGCGCGCTTGATGCGCTCACCAGTGAGACGAGGCAGTTACGGTTGGTCGCCGAGGGGCCGAACAAAGGATTAGCCGAGCTCGCCAGTTTCCTCGAATTCGGGCAGCTTGTCCCGATTATTGACAGGACTTACCGGCTTGAAGAAGTCCCCGAGGCGCTGACCTATTTTGGCACCGGCCAACATAAGGGCAAGATCGCCGTGTCGATTGGGGAATTGCCACGTGACACAAATGCAGGTTGGCTCGCAGATACATAACGAGCAAGCACAGTGAAATTAAAACGCGAAACGCAGCGGCCGGCCCCGATAACGAGACGCACCACCGCCCATGGCGATGTCATCGGCTTTTGCGCAGACAATGGCGCACATGTGTGGCGCGGCATCCCCTATGGGGCATCAACCGCAGGCGCAAATCGCTGGCGCGCGCCACAGCCACCGCAGTCTTGGTGTGGCGACCGCGAAGCCGTTGCTGTTGCAGAACGCTGTGCGCAGCTTACGAACGAATTCGATGCGGACGAAGGCCTGAAACCAGGACTTGTCGTTGGCACGGAGGATTGTCTAACTCTTGACGTTTACGCGCCACACGATGCGCTTGGCCGGTCACTGCCCGTAATGGTCTGGATCCACGGCGGTGGTAATGTATGGGGGCGGTCAGGCTCTTACGATGCCTCCCGGCTAAGTGCCAATGAGGAGGTTATCGTTGTTGCCGTCCAGTATCGCGTCGGGTTGCTTGGGTGGTTTGCCCATAAGGTGCTGCGCCAATCAGCCCTCGCACGGGAGGATACTGCCGCAGCATTCGCGACTCTGGATCTGATCGCCTCATTGAAGTGGGTTCGCGACAATATCGAAGCGTTCGGTGGTGATCCCGGCAGCGTGACACTGTTTGGAGAGAGCGCGGGCGGCCACAACGTCGTCACGCTGCTTGCCGCGCCGCTTGCGGTGGGATTGTTCCATCGCGCGATCATTCAGTCGGGCAGCTTCGATAGTGTTTCACTGGCCGACGCCGAAGGAGAAACAGGAAGCCATGTCAATACAGCATGCGACATCGCCAATAAATTGAATGCGAAAACAGCTGACGCCCTGCGTGCGATTGCTGTCGACAAACTCCTGCTTGCCTGCGAGCGCCGGCCTGGCTTCGTTGACGTGCCTAGGGTTATTCAAGACGGCGTCGTTTTGCCTGCAGGCCCGCTGCGCGATGCCTTTGCCTCCAAGGACACCTTCAATGCTGTGCCAATCATTGCGGGAACCAACCGTGATGAGATGAAGCTTTTCTATCTGCGCGACAAACGATTGACGAAGAAGATTCTGTGGCTGTTTCCCGTTGCACGCGACCAGAAGTTTTACGACCTGCTGACCGGATACATAACAAGGATGTGGCGGATCCGATCCGTGGATGAACCAGCACAGATGATGGCGCGAGCTGGGCACTCTGATGTGTACGCCTATCGCTTCGACTGGGACGATGGGGGGCGGTTTCTATTTATGGACTTCAAAAAGATGCTGGGTGCAGCACATGGGTTTGAACTTCCGTTCGTTTTTAACCGTTTCGAACACCTCGGTCGTGCTGACAGCATTCTGTTCCAAAGCAATACCCAAAGCGACCGGGAACACTTGAGCTGTGCAATGGGGCGCTATTGGGCGTCGTTTGCTCGCAATGGCGCTCCTTCCTGCTCTGGTGAACCTGAATGGCCAGTCTATGGTCCGGATGGAACTTTCCAAAGATTTGATACGTTGAATGATGGTGGAATCGAGCTCGCTTGCGGCAGTGACAGCGTTGACGCACTTTTGGCAGATATTCAGCAAGATCACCTACTGGACGACAGACAGCGTTCGTTTCTGGTTGAGGAAATGTGCACGTGGATGTTCGCTGATTCTATCCAGGACAAGATCAGGTCGAGTATCGCAGGAACGCAGTGCTAAGTGCCTGCTAGGACTTTCGTGAGGAATTGCGATGCCGTGGAGTCATGTGACGGAACCAGAATGAGTTCTGGCAGCATCCGCTTCATCTGACGCACTCTCGCATAAGATTGGCGCAACAGCTTTGCATCGCCTGTGCCTGGTATCTTATCCTGCATCAGCATATCGGCACTGTAGGCAAGATCACCGATCAGAAGTATCGGGGGCAGCTGCGATGAACGCACAAAGAGCGAGCTTGAGCCCGGTGTATGGCCCGGTGTCGGCAGCAGGATAAGCGAGCCGTCGCCCATGACGTCGTAACAGCCTGCAAACGGAGCGAATAGCGGATCGTCGCTCGGCGTGAAGTCGACCGGACACCAATTCGCTGTTGGCAGTTCGATATGCTCACGCAAGATCCACTCGCGTTCAGGCTGGGAACTGGAAAGAATGTCCCATTCCGGCCTACTCACAATCAGTTCGGCATTCGGGATTTGCGCGATCCCGCCGACATGGTCGAAGTGAAGGTGGGAGAAGACGGCTTTTGTTACGTCTGCCGGCGAAAAACCTGCTTGGCGCAGCTTTCTGTCAAGTCGATCTTCCGTGGCGATGTGGAACCGAAACAGCCTCTTCAATAGGAAGCGGCCGACCGGATGCGCAATATAGTTCGGGTCGACAGAGATTGCGGGATCAAGACCTGTATCAAACAGAATGAGGCCTTCCCGATGCTCGATGACAAAGAAATTAATCGGGATGCCCATCCATCTTTGCGATGTGAGCAACCACCACCACTGCGGTAGCCATGTTCCGCGTTGGTGTTCCGGGTGCGCCTCGGCTGCCCCGGACGAAAGTACAGTGATGGACCTGACGAGGTGGTCGTGCCGGTCGCTCCCCATGGCATCGACCGGTTTGGTAGGCATCTGTTCTTCTTTGTCGAACGCTGCGCCACTAGAAGACATGTCACGCTCCTATGCTTTCAATTGGCGAGTAGGAATTTGAGCATTGTGTCGGTCACCCATTTGGGCTTCACGATAGTCAGATAATGATCCGCTCCCGCAGCTACTGACGCCTCGACACTGGGGGCAACTGACGCCAATCGCTGAACAGCCTTGGATGCGGAATAATTCAGTTCATTCTCCCCGACCAGGAACAAAGTCGGGACGTCCAAGTCTTGCCAATTTTGATCAGTCAGAACTGTAGGAGAGATGAATGTCCTGCGCTTGAAGCATTTTCTTGTCAGCTCCAGTTCCTCGATCATCTCGTCGACGAGTAAACGTGCCTGAAAGTCTCGTGCCGCATCAGGCCCCCACCAGTAGAGATACGACTTGGTCACAGTGTGAAGAGGGATGAAATAGTACAGCAACGCCCGGATCAAAAGCCCGATTGACGGTGGCAGGACGGTTGCAGACGGGGCCAGCAAGACTAACTTCTCAATTCGGTTTGGATGCGCAAGAGCGTAGAGGGCTGCCTGCCAGCCACCATAGGAGTAGCCAATAAGACTGAGATGTGTCAGCTCGAGCGCCACAATCAACTCATCCAACCATTGCACGAGATCTTGCGGGCATTGGATGTCTTTGGTGTAGATGCTGCGACCATTGTCATAGATGTGATCAACAACGTAGCTCCTGTGTTCTGCCGATAGCGCATCGATAACGGGTATCCAGGACAAAGAATTCTCCGAGTCCCCGGGAATAAGCAAAAGCCTCGGACCATCAACAGGGCCCTGAACGCGGACAAACGTGTCTCCGAAAGTCGTGCCAACCAATTTGTTCTTTGACTCAACGGGCCAGCGCCGGGCCTTCTCATCGTAGAATGCGAGGTACGTCTGTTTCGCAGCCTCTGATCTGAATGGATGATGAGCTTCCATGAATTGCGCCCTTCCTGCGAGACGCTGTTGACGGTTCTTGCACCCATCGGTGTGAGTTTCTAAATCCGCGTTCGATTCGCTTTTTGGTTCAGCATGACCGTTGATCAGGCATACCTAAGAACAGCGGAAACGGGCCGGCGAAGTGAAGGCGGTAATGCCTTTCCGCGTCCAAAGCGCAGAACGATTGCCGGGCGAAGCCCATCACCAAGCCATTGCTGAAATGCGCTTCGCACAGTGCTCACTTCGACGGGCTGATTAATGAAACTCGTGCGAACATCCCTCGCTGTTGCCTCAAGCTGGAAGCGTTGGCTTGCCCGACCGACGTTGAACCAGCCTTCCGGTTCATCCTTTTCGGCATAGAGGACGACCGCTCCGGCAGAGCCGTCGAGCTGGGCCTCGTATTTCGGGTTTTCTGCATCGGCAGTGAAGACGAACGGGAAGAGATTGTCTCCAAGCCAGCGCGGGACATTGGGATTTCCTGATGAACCAGTATAGAGCCCGTCACGCGTATCGGAGGCATGCGTTTGGTTAAACCGAATCCAGTCGCGCAGCTCGCGCACAAACTTGTCATCGTGGCATTGGGCTGTGTTGCCCTCGACAACGAACTGCTTAAGACGTTGCAGATCGGAGCGTGCAGTCAGAATTCGTGAGCGCACGCCAGTTCGCTCGGTTGCCTTTTCAAAAGCCGCCAACTCTTCCTTTGCCAAAGACGTCGGATCAAACGGCGCACGCGTTGTCCGTCGCTTGATGATTGCTTCGTACGCCGCGCTACTCTTTGGCTGACCGGTGGTCATAGTAACAAGCACTTGTCGCAAGGACAGATCGAACTCGACCTGTGAATCAAGGCCCGCAGCTTTGGCGGCAAGAACGAGGTTCTCTGTTGCGCAACCAAGCGATGCTACGACATGTCGGTCGTCGGGATCCACGACGGGGCAGCGGCGGTTCGCATCGGGAGAGATGCGAATGGAACTCCCAGTTGCCACGAACAGCCACGGTTGCGTGTTGTGGCTGTTTGCTGCCAAGGTCGCATATCTGACCAGTTGCTGCGTACGGATGCGTTCGGCGTCTGGCCAATTCTCGGCGCGTTTTCGGATTTGTTCTGAGATCGACGAATACCGGGGGTCATCGTCCGGCCATGTAGCGTAGGCTGCGCCGCCAGCGGCGGCGATGACTCCGGTTCCGATAAGAATGCTTCTTCGAGTCAGCATCGATCGAGCCTCTGTCAACTACCCAAAAAATGACTTGCTTCGAATGTGGCTGCAAACGGTGCGTCATGCAGTAATCCAGATCAATCGGGCATGAAGCACGAAGGCAAAGACGCAGAACCATCAATTTGTTGTCAGGGCTTGTTAAGGTTCAATGCGCCGAGGGCTCCATATCCTCAGGTCAGGTTGGCGCCACGGTAACGTATATATCGGTCTCAAGCTCGTCCTCCGAGGCAACGCTGTCCGGGTTGTTCAGATAGATCTCAACCGTAGGAGCACTTACTGTAAGTGAGCGGGTCTCCAAGTATCTCATCATATCAGCATAACTATCACGCAGCTTCGCGTAGGGCCCTTTGTGGATGAAATTCAAGACTTCTCCAGCAGGCAGGACATCGCCACATATCTCGCCTTCGGCCTTCTCTCGGTCCACTTCGGATACGATGAAGCCAGCTCTGAACTTCATCGTCACTCCGTCATGCTCATAGTAGGCCGACAAGGGATACCCCATGCTGGAAATACCACGCGCTCCGATGAACTCGGCCACAGTGGCGAACGCAATACCCATGTTCTTTCCGATGTCCGTAGGATCCATCGAGCATGAGCGCTCGACGTAGAGATACGGAACGGCTTCCACTTTCTTCATCTTGTAGTCAGGCATGATGCAGCCTTTCGCTGGTCAGCATACAATCAGCCTCTGAGGTGCTTGAAAATCCGTGGGTCAACGCTGGCCGCAGCAAGAAGGCCACCCCAAAGAGCGCCTGGAATGCCCGGGCTGACGACGTCCTGTCCTGAGAGATAAAGCCCACCTATTGGTGTCTTGGCTTGGAGGGCTCCACTCAGCGCCCGTTCAGGTGTAACATCCAGTCCATAGAAAGCACCTTGGTCGTGACCAGTGATTGCGGTCGTTGCGAGTGGCGTTGAGAGCTCGCGGAACACGACAAGATCAGCCAGATTGGGGAAGTATCTTGCAAACTGCCCAAACAGCTTTTCCTCTACTTGTTGCTTGAACCTGTTGTAGTCCTCGCCTCGTGCGCCTGAGGAAATTGCTGCCCATTTATCGACGGTTGACCAATCGGTCCAGGTCACAACTTCGCCGGTGTGTTTTTGCCTGCGGCCTGGGTCATGCATCGGATCTTTAAGCGATGCGAATGAGGCAAAGAAGCCTGGAGGATTGCTTCCAGCAACATCGTCCCAGATAACATCGACTTCACCGTTTGGATAAACCCAGTGATTTGACCTTGTCGCTCCGGCAGCTTCCACGTCACCTTCGAATCCAAGATATAAGCTGAAATGTGCAATGGATCGAGGGAGCGAATTTATCTGTTCAATCCAATCATCTTGCGCGCACTCTTTGGGAACCAGATGGTTCACCGTCTCCCGGGCACCAATGTTTGAGATGACGGCATTGGCGCGTATCTCTTCACCGTCATCGGTGCGAACGCCAATGACCTTCCCATCTTCTTGGAGAAGGGCAGCCACTCTTGTATTCGCACGTGCCTCACCACCTGCAGCAATGATGGTGGGTATGATACGATCCGCGAAGGCAGTACCACCGCCGACCGGATACTAGGCACCACTTTGAAGATACCCTCCAGATATCGTGGCATGCATGCCAAAACTGGATTTGCTGGGTCGACCGCCGTGGTCGCCCCATTGTGCTGCAAATACGGCTGCAAGAGCGGAGTTCTGTGTGATGCCATCAATGACCTGTTGCGTGGTCCGTCCGCACCACTGTTCAATTGCACGGCCGTTCCACCACTGGATCGCGTCTCCCACCAGCTCGGGCATAGCCCGCGTGGGAAAGATCTTCAGCATGGTTTCGCGACCTGCTTGAAGGGCCTGTGTCCAGGCTTCTATTGCTGCGGCATCATCGGGAAAGCGGTCCTTGAGATCTCTTTCTTGAGCCTCATAAGGCCGCGACAACGCTAATGGTGGGGCATCGCCGATATGCAGATTGTCGTAGACGGCTCCCATCGATACAAACTCAATCGGTACATCCGAAATCCAGTCCAGGAGCTGTCGTTCAAGATCGCCTGGCGCGATGTAGTTGAGATAGTGGATGCCGACATCCCAGGTAAAGCCATCGCGTGAGAAACTATGGGTTAAACCACCCAGCGTTTTGTATTGCTCCAGCAAAAGCACCTTGTGACCGGTCTTCGACAGCGCGGCAGCCGCCGTCATGCCACCTATGCCCGAACCGATGACAATGACGTCCCAGCCGGCCTTTTTTGTCTCAGCCATTGTCATGCTCCGTCGGATGTTTCGGGACGATGTCCCAGATCTCGACAATTCGATTATCTAGAATCCGCCAGACGACGACCACGTCCAAAGCGATGTTCCTCCCTTCCCGGGTAAGAGTATTCTGCGTCTGCACAACGACCAGTTCGTTGCCGACCGGCGTGACTGCAACAGGGTTAACTTTGAAAGTGCCATTGAACCTCTCGCCGACTTTTTCAAAGAAGGTGCGGATGCCGTCCAAGCCGACGTAGTCACCTTCCAGATCCGGTAGATTCGGATTGAAATAATGCCAGACAGCATCTTCGGCGATGACGTCCTTTGCCTGCGCAATATTGCTTGGGTCTAGGCGCCTTATCAGCGAGACATTCGGGTGTTCTTCGGTCATTTCACCCTCCAGCGAATCTGGAAGTGAACACGCCCACAGCGTGACGCTGCGCGCAATGATCCAGGTCAAGCTTGCCGTTCTACTTGATCCCGATCAGAGTAGGCGTCGAACACTGATCTACATTCCTTTTTCGCTGGAGGCGATTGGGTGCAACCAGGGTTCTTACGATGCCGAGCAATGCCGATTTCGATATTGTGCTTTGGGGTGGATCGAGCTTCATCGGTCGACTCGTAGCGGAGCACCTTTTCCAAACCCTCGGTTTGGACGGTGAGTTTCGCTGGGCGATCGGAGGGAGAAACCAGCACAAGTTGGAAGCTACGCGCGCCTCGCTAGGCGCGGGCGCTGGGGGACTTCCAATAATTGTCGGGGACGCGCACGATCGGAAGTTTCTTGACACGATGACTGCGAATACCAAGGTCGTGCTGTCGACTGTCGGTCCCTACGCACTCTACGGCAAGGACCTCGTCGCGGCTTGTGTGGCAAGCGGCACCGACTATTGCGACTTAGCAGGTGAGCTGCAATTCATCCAGAAAATGATGGACGAACATGGGGATGAAGCGCGTGCTTCTGGCGCAAGAATACTCAACTGTTGCGGAGTCGACTCCCTACCATCCGATCTAGGTGTTTGGGCTCTCAACCAGATTTCCCAGAAGAAGTATGGATGCGGGATCGCGCACGTTACGAATGAGGTGAAGTCCTTTAAGGGTGGGTTTAGCGGCGGCACCATCCTCAGCCTTGGTACTATGCGAAATGAAGCGGCACGCGATCCAGAAGCGGCTGCCATACTGGACAATCCTTATGCCATTTGCCCGCAAGGTCGGCGCACTGGCGTCAGACAACACGATGTCGATACCGTTCAGCTCTCCCCTTCCGGCGCGTGGCTCGGACCTTTTTTCATGGCGATCGTGAATACGCGCGTGGTCCATGCCACGAATGCACATTTGGACTATCCGTATGGTACTGATTTCACCTACGACGAAGGCTGGGACCTTGGTAGCCGGGCTGCCGCTCACGTGCTCTCAACGGTTTCACGATTCTTCTACTGGGGATACAGATCGAGCATTCTGCGAGCATTACTGGCTGCCACCGTGATACCCAGACCTGGTGAAGGACCATCACGGACAGCGCGTGAAGATGGGTGGTTTGAGTTCCACTTATTTGGACAAACGCAATCGGATCAACATTTGATGCTTGCGATTAAGGGGGATCGTGATCCGGGCTACGGTGCCTCCAGCCGCATGATCGGAGAGGTGGCGGTTTGTCTGGCGCATGACCTGCCGAAGAGTGCTCTACCTGGTGGGTTCTGGACGGCAGGCGCTGCGATAGCAGATAAGATACTTCCGCGTCTTATGAAGAATGCAGGAATCGACTTCGCTCTCATCACTGAAACTGGAGATGCTTGCCCTATCGGTTCGCAGTTGTGCGCCAAGAGCAAACTCAATGAGGCCGTGGAACTGACTGAAAGAGAAGCCAAGCAATGCGAATGAAGGTGGCACTAGGGATTTATATCCTTGTTGGGGTCGTGAGCATTGGCCTGGGCTTGCTCTATCTAACGTCGGAGCAGTTTATGCCTTACCATGCCGAGGCCGTTGGCACTCCCTGGGCAGAAGTGGATCCAGGTACTCAGACACTCATTCTAGCGCTCATGAGAGTCGCAGGTGGCGGCTGGCTCGCTTTGGGCTTCCTTACGATTGTCCTGTCATTCGGTCAGATTCAAACTCGGAGCGCCGTGTCGAGATGGGCGTTGCCGATCGGGATCGTTATTTTCTACTCAGCAAGCCTTGCCGCGACCTGGGGAGTGTATCGGGAAACTGGCGCACATACACCATGGCTGCCGTCTCTCGCATCAATCGGACTCGCGCTACTCGCGTTTGCTGTTGACGCACCTTGGTTACCGTCTCGTCGGGTGTCGCGTTAACACCGCCACAACCGGACTGGGCAAATGAGTTGCTGAAAACCAAGCTTGTGAACACCGGGGCAGGTCGTTCGCCCAGGCCTAAGCATGGCTCTCCTTGGCTGAGATTCCGGCCAAGGCTGTTGCAACGCACCTTCGTCGCAAGGGCTTGGAACCAACCAACAGTGATTCAGTACGACGGATAGGCGGAATGTACTGGAAGTTGGGCACGATTGACCCAGGTCAAGTGATGGCAAACCAGAGTGTGCGAAACGACAATCTGAAATCATAGAAATCGCAATATTTACGGTGCGAGGCCCAGATGCAAACAAAGCACTATGTGGCCATCGGCGCTGCCGCGGTACTCGCAGGCGCCGGTTATATTGTATTCGGAAGCAACAGCGATGCGATTCCGTCAGACATTGCGTACGGCAATGGTCGGATCGAAGCAGTCCAGGTTGATATCGCGACCAAGATTGCAGGGCGCGTTGAGAAAGTATCAGCCCAAGAGGGCGATCTGGTTCAATCAGGCCAGGCCGTCGCTAAGGTTGATACGGCTCAACTGAAGGCACAGCTGTTGCGTGCTGAAGCGGATATTGCCAGCGCGCAAAGTCAGGCCGCAGCCGCAGAAGCGACTGTTGCGCAGGTCAAGGCACAACTCCTTCTGGCTGGGCAAGAGCTGGAACGCGCCTCCCGTCTCGTCAAACAAGGTCATACGTCGAAGGAGACTTATGACACGCGTGTGAGCGAACATGCTGTGGCAAAGGCCAATTTGACCGCCGCCGAAGCAACACTGGTTTCACGCCAACGCAGCATTGATGCCGCTCGCGCCGTTGCCAAGGAAATTCAAACACAGATCGACGACAGCACTCTGAAGTCACCCACCATTGGCCGGGTCCTCTATCGTTTGACCGAACCGGGCGAGGTTCTCGGCAATGGCGGAAAGGTGCTGACGCTGGTGAACCTGGCAGATGTCTACATGGAGCTCTTCTTGCCCGCAGCACAGGCGCATCGCGTTGCGATTGGCGCCGAGGCACGTATCAAGCTTGATGTGCTCGACGTTGCCGTGCCGGCCAAGGTCAGTTTTGTCTCACCGCAATCGCAGTTCACGCCAAAGCAAGTAGAAACGGCAAGTGAGCGCGAAAAGCTTATGTTCAGAGTTAAGGTGCGCGTGCCTCATGAGCTCATCGTGCGATACATTGATCGTGTCAAAACCGGCGTTCGCGGTGTCGCCTATATCCGGTTGTCGATGCCGCCAGGCGAAGAGGCGTCACCGTGGCCGGAGTTTCTCGACAAGCTACCAGCGGGCACCACACCTACAGCGGTGAGCCAGTCCACTACGAAATAGAAGCGTACTCGCACATGCGCGACGGTCATCATGACAGATCATGCCGAACCCATCGCTGTCGCTAAGAATGTCACGCATAGCTATAAGTCTGTGCGTGCCCTTGACGATATCTGTCTCGAGATTCCCGCCGGCCAAATGGTAGGCTTGTTGGGCCCGGATGGTGTTGGCAAGTCAACGCTTCTTGGCCTCATCGCCGGTGCCAGAAAACTGCAAGAAGGATCCTTGACTGTACTTGGGGGCGACATTGCCTCTGACCGCCATCGCATGTTGGCAGGCCCTCGTATTGCTTACATGCCTCAGGGTCTGGGAAAAAACCTCTACGCGGAACTGAGCATACAGGAGAACCTGGATTTCTTTGGTTCACTGTTCAATCAAGGCCCTGCCGAACGCAAGGCGCGTATCGAAAGGCTGACCAAGGCCACTGCGCTTTTTCCGTTTTTGAAGCGACCCGCAGGCAAGCTTTCGGGCGGCATGAAACAGAAGCTTGGGCTCTGTTGTGCTTTGATCCATGACCCGGATCTTCTGATCCTCGATGAGCCAACAACCGGCGTCGATCCTCTCTCACGACGGCAATTCTGGGAATTGATCGATTCGATCCGTGCCGAGCGCCCCAAGATGAGCGTGCTTGTCTCGACCGCCTACATGGAGGAAGCGGAGTTGTTTGACTGGCTCGTCGCGATGGATGCCGGGCGTATTCTCGATATCGGCACTCCCGCAGAGCTAAAGGCCAAAACCGGGATGGCAGACCTCGAAACAGCATTTGTGCAGTTGCTACCGGAGAGCAAGCGCCAAGGGCGCCGCCAATTGAACATTCCGACGCGCGTGCAGAGCGATGGCGTGCCCGCAATCGTCGCGAAAGGTCTAACAAAGCGCTTCGGAGATTTCACTGCAGTCGACAGTGTGAGTTTCGAGATTCAGAAGGGAGAAATATTCGGATTTCTCGGTTCCAACGGGTGCGGCAAGACAACAACGATGAAGATGCTGACAGGCCTGTTGCCAGCAACCGAGGGGGAGGCCTTTCTATTCGGTAATCCTGTAAATGCCAAGGATCTCGAAACTCGCAAGCGTGTCGGCTTCATGTCGCAAGCCTTTTCACTCTACGGCGAGCTTACGGTCGAGCAGAATCTCTTGCTACATGCACGTCTATTTCACCTAACACCTGAAAAGACCGAAGAACGTATTGCGACATTGGTCGATCGCTTTGGGCTGCACCAGCACATGGACGCATTGGCGTCAGCGCTACCCCTGGGTATTCGCCAACGTCTTTCGCTAGCCGTTGCGGTCATTCACGAACCTGAAATGCTCATTTTAGATGAGCCGACGTCTGGCGTCGATCCTGTCGCACGTGATGAGTTCTGGGAGCTGCTTGCCGAACTCTCTCGACGGGATCACGTGACAATCTTCATCTCGACGCACTTCATGAATGAAGCGCTGCGATGCGACCGCATTTCGCTTATGCATGCTGGTCAGGTGCTTGTCTATGACGACCCGGAACACTTGGTCGAAGCGAAGGGTGTAGCGTCACTAGAAGAAGCCTTCATCGAGTACATCGATGACAGCGACGAAACCGAAGCCCCGGCGGTAGTGTTGTCAGAAGCTCTGGGAGCGGTGCCTGAACGTCAGGCGAGCAAGAGCATGCTCCATCGGTTTAGCATGTCGCGTCTCTTAGCATACAGTTATCGCGAAACGATGGAGGTCATGCGCGATCCGGTGCGCCTTGCCTTCTCGTTTCTTGGAAGCTCTATACTACTCGTTATCATCGCATATGGCATTTCGATGGACGTGGAGAAGTTGACGTATGCCGTGTTGGACCTTGACCGGACGCCACACAGTCGCGACTACCTGCGCAATTATTCCGGCTCGCGCTATTTCGTCGAACGCCCGGAGATCTTAAATAGGGATGAGATGGAGAAGCGGCTGAAGTCCAACGACATCACGCTTGCTATTGAAATTCCTCCCGGTTTCGGCAGGGACTTGAAGAAGGGAACGCCGCCGAGCGTGTCGGCTTGGATCGATGGCGCCAATACACAACGTGCTGGCACTATCGAGAGTTATGTCGCGGGCGGACACGTTCTCTATCAGAGCCAGCTTGCTCAAAGTGCCGGTATCGATCTCTCGGCACGCCAGATCGCAACAGTCGAACCACGTTATAGATACAATCCCTCCTTCGAGAGCATCTATGCGATCGGGCCATCATCACCAGCGCTGCTGTTGATGTTGTTCCAGGCCATTTTGATGGCAGTGAGCATTGCGCGCGAAAAGGAAATCGGCACGATCACGAATTTCTACGTCACGCCGACCAGTCGCCTTGAGTTTCTGATCGGCAAGCAGTTGCCCTACATCGTTATCGGAATGTTGAACTTTGTCATACTGACCCTGCTGGTCATTTTTCTTCTGCAGGTGCCGCTCAAGGGCAGTTTGTTGGTGTTGGTCGCGGGGGCCCTGTTGTACGTCGCGGCGGCAACCGGTTATGGCCTTCTGATTTCATCGGTCACGAACACACAAGTTACAGCTGTGTTCGCCGGGGCCATACTGTCGATCCTTCCGACAATGCAGTTCTCCGGCATGCTACAGCCGGTCTCGACACTGGAAGGCGCGGGCTATGTCATCGGTTCGCTGTGGCCGACGACTTACTACATGCACCTCAGCGTTGGAGCTTTCACCAAAGGACTGAGCTTCATCGATTTAACGTCGGATCTATTCGCATTGGCCTTGTTTACACCGGCCTTCATCGCGATCGCCGCCTTCCTCTTGAAGAAACAGGAGGCCTGAGATGCGCACGTGGGTCAACATCTTCTGGCTTGGTACCAAGGAACTGCGCAGCATTTTCAGCGACTTTTTTTTGCTCGTCTTGATTGCGTACTCGTTCAGTCTTGCAATCTACTCTCAGGCGACCAGCATGGGAGAGACAGTCAACAACGCATCGATTGCGTTTGTTGATGACGATCGTTCGACCCTCTCGCGAAAGCTGCGAAATGCTTTTTACCCGCCTTACTTTCAGCGGCCTCAAGTCATTCGCGCATCAGAGATTGACCGTGCGATGGATCAGAACCGCTTCATGTTCGTTGTCGTGCTTCCCCCGGACTTTGAAAAAGATGTCCGCAGCCGGCGTCAACCGACCGTCCAAGTCAACATTGATGCAACTGCCGTGGCGCAGGCAAATCTCGGAGCAGTCTACATCCAGAACATCCTCTTGCAGGAGATCAACCGCTTCGCAAGTCGCTCTGATGAGACCGCCAAACCTCTTGTGGAATTGGTCAACCATCGTGCCTTCAACCCAAACGGAACGCAGGCCTGGTTCCGAGCGATCGTGTCTCTTCTTGATCAGCTCTCCTTACTCACAATCGTGCTTACCGGCGCAGCACTGATCCGGGAACGCGAACACGGCACAATCGAACATCTGCTCGTCATGCCGCTCACTTCATTCCAAATCGCCATGGCCAAGGTCTGTGCAAACGGACTGGTCATATTGGTAGCTTTCACGATCTCCATGTTGCTCATTGTCCAGGGAGCACTTGATGTGCATATCGCTGGCTCTCGTCTTCTGCTTCTTGGAGGAACGGCTGTTTATTTGTTCGCGGCGGCTGCGATTGGAATCTTTCTTGCCACGATTGCAGGAACGATGGCGCAATTCTCCTTGTTGATGATGATGACGATCATGCCGATGATGATGCTTTCGGGTGGGCTAACGCCGGTCGAAAGTCAGCCCGATTTTGTCCAGCCGGTCACTTGGTTCCTACCCTCACGTCACTACATGGCCTTCGCCCAGGCCGTTGTTTTCCGCGGCGCCGGAATCGATATCGTCTGGCCGCAGTTTCTGACAGTGATCGGCCTTGGCAGTGCATTTTTTGCCTCTAGTCTCATGTTGTTCCGCCGCTCAATTACGGTTGCAAAATAGAGTATTGGTGATGACTACCAGGTCGAAAAGAGATATCGCACAACCGCTGGCACCGCCGGCTGTGAATGAACTCACGCAGACTGAGAACAAAGCCACACATCAATCGCAAGCTCCTGTTACGTCATTCGCCTCTCCATTCGAGCATGATGATTACTCGACAACGGCATTGGCCGACGTGCTGAACCGATCAACGCACGCATCTTTGGCCAAAGTGACAATGGGTTTGTCGCCTGCGTCGCTCATGGCGGCTTACTACGACTGGCTGATTCATCTCCTGGCTGCACCGGGCAAGCAATTGCAATTGACCGAGAAGGCTGTCCGCAAACTCGCCCGTCTACAGCAATTCATGATGGCGGGCCTCCCGGGTGATGATCGACAAACAAACTATGTTGAGCCGCTACCGCAGGACAGAAGGTTTCGATCTGAGAGTTGGCAACAATGGCCGTTCAATGTGTTCTATCAGGCGCACTTGTTGGCTCAACAATGGTGGCATGTCGCCACCACGGGAGTTCCTGGTGTCTCGACCCAGCATGAACGCGTCCTCGAATTCACAGGTCGTCAGATCCTCGACAAATACGCGCCGTCGAATTTCTTGCTGACCAACCCTGAAATACTCGCCAAGGCACAGGCCGAAGGCGGTATGAACTTTCTGCGGGGATTTCAGAACTTCTTGGAAGACTGGGAGCGCAGCATTGGCGGGCGACCTCCTGTCGGTGCCGAGAGTTTTCAACCGGGTGAGGCGGTCGCGATTACTCCGGGCAAAGTCGTGTTCCGCAATAGGTTGATCGAGCTCATCCAATACGCACCATCAACCGCAAAAGTACGGCCAGAGCCGGTCCTGATCGTGCCGGCCTGGATCATGAAGTATTACATACTCGACCTTTCTCCGCACAACTCGATGATTAAGTATCTAGTCGATCAAGGCTACACCGTGTTTGCCATCTCCTGGGAAAATCCAGGGCCGGACGACCGTGAGTTGAGTATCGACGACTATCGTATACTTGGCGTCGAAGCTGCACTTGACGCAATGGCAGCAATTGTTCCTGACACAAAGATTCATGCCGCCGGTTACTGCCTCGGCGGCACATTGTTAGCGATTACTGCTGCTGCCTTGTCGCGCAATCACGACACTCCTTTCCGGTCTCTGACCTTTCTCGCGGCCCAGGTCGATTTTGAGGAGCCAGGTGAACTCCAACTGTTCATTGATGAAAGTCAGCTGCGCTTTCTTGAAGACATCATGTGGCAGCAGGGATTCCTTGATGCGAGGCAGATGGCTGGCGCGTTCCAACTGTTGCGCTCGAACGATCTAATATGGTCTCGTATTATGCGGGAATACATGATGGGTGAGCGCACACCTATGAATGACTTGATGGCTTGGAACGCCGATACTACACGGATGCCTTACCGCATGCATTCGGAGTACCTACGCAAGCTCTATCTCAACAATGATCTTGCAGAAGGACGTTTCGTGGTGGATGGCCGCCCCATCACGACGATGGACATCCGTGAACCTGTTTTCTGCGTCGGCACCGTTCGCGACCACGTCGCACCTTGGCGGTCGGTCTTCAAGTGGAATCTTATGACAGATACAGAGGTCACGTTTCTACTAACCAGCAGCGGTCACAATGCTGGGATAGTGTCAGAACCAGGGCATGCTGGCCGCAGCTATCAAGTTGCCACGCGCAAGCACGATGACCTCTATATCGATCCGGAGACTTGGTCCAGGCAGACACCGGTGAAAGATGGTTCGTGGTGGCCGGAGTGGGCTGCCTGGTTAAAGAAGCGCTCGGGCAAGAAATCAGTCCCGCCGTCGATGGGAAACGCAGAGTCGGGCATTGACATCCTCGCGGACGCCCCAGGAACGTATGTTCATCAAGAGTAAAGGATCGCATGTCTCACTGCGTGATAGCCTATTTGACTTGGGCAAGGGAGCCATCGTCCAAAGGATTTGAGATTAGTGTCTTGCATCAGCGTTCATGCTTGGCGGATTGCAGGCGTCATTCATTGGCACCGCTTTGTTGTCGTCCATATTCGCTAGCATTCCCCTAGGTTACTCATCATGATTGACGTCGTAATCGCTGTGAATTCGGGTTCATCCAGTCTGAAATTTGCAGCTTATCCTGCTAACAATGATACTTCGCAACCGCTGATTAGGGGTAAGGTCAGTGGAATTGGTCGCAAACCCGAACTCGCTGCTTTTGATGAAGCAGGACCCATCGAACCGACTGGCGACCTTAGAGACATTCCAATCGACGCTGATCATGAATGGATGATTGCACAGCTGCTTGAGCGGTTGCGTGGTCGGTATAGCGAGTTCAATCCCATTGCTGTAGGTCATCGGGTCGTTCACGGCGGTGAAGATTTCGTCTTGCCCGTGATCATCGATAGTTTGGCTCGTGAAGCTCTTGAGCGCCTTGTCCCTCTTGCGCCTTCACACCAACCGCACAATCTTGCAGCAATCGATGCGATCACAAAGATGGCCCCCGGGATGACGCAGGTGGCTTGCTTCGATACGAGTTTCCATCGCAGCCAGCCACGCTTGGCGCAGCTCTTCGGGTTGCCGCGCCGACTGAGTGATGCTGGCGTCGTGCGCTATGGCTTTCATGGTCTCTCCTATGAGTTTATCGCAGACACGCTTCCTGACCATCTTGGTTCTCGTGCAGACGGTCGCGTGATTGTTGCCCACCTCGGCAATGGCGCGAGTATGTGCGCGATGAAATCACGAAAGAGTATGGCAACGAGTATGGGGTTCACAGCCCTTGATGGTCTCCTTATGGGGCGTCGATGTGGATCGCTCGACGTCGGTATTGTTCTTGACCTGCTGCAGAACCGGGGGATGAGCGTTGCCGAAGTTCATCACATGCTCTATCGGGAATCAGGACTGCTCGGTGTGTCCGGCATTAGCAACAACATGCTGGATCTAGAGCAGTCCTCACATCCTCACGCCAGCGAGGCGATCGAACTCTTCTGTTACCGGGCAGCTTGCGAACTCGGCGCTCTCGCAGCAACAATCGGAGGGCTTGATGCTTTGGTGTTCACGGCTGGCATTGGAGAGAAGTCCTCACGCGTTCGGCGCATGATTTGCGAGCGCTCAGCCTGGCTCGGGATTGATCTGGATAACGAGGCGAATACGGCTGGAGCTACAATGATCAGCAAGCCTAGATCGGATGTTAACGTACTCGTCATTCCGACCGATGAGGAAGCAACCATCGTCAGAGCGACAAAACGCTTGATCAACGCGCCTCGTTCCTGATTTGCCATCGGATGATGGAGTGCGGTTTCTGTTCAGAAGATTAGGTGTAGAACTCCACACTTGATCTGACACATCGATTTGCCGGGCGAGGGTTACCGGCTTTGTTGCTTGTTGCGAAACGAACTATCTGTAAGAGCTACGATCTAGTCTGACATTCCGTATTTTCCTTGATTGTCGGTTCGGCACATCATTTCAATGTGACGAACGAGGACAACGAAGTAAGGAAAGACCAGAAGGTTATCCGCAGCAAGGTGGGTGTGTTGGAGCTTGCCTAGCATCTCGGCAATGTCAGCCAAGCCTGTAAGATTTAAGGCAATGGGCTTCTCGCGCCACAGCTTCTACCGCTACAAGGCAGCGGTCGACGAAGTGATCGAAGATGCCGTTGTCGCCTACGCCATCGCGGAGCATCACGCCGTTCTGGAAGTGGCTGTATTTGGAATTCCGCGCGAGCGCTGGGGCGAGACGCCATGTGCTGTGATTGTTTCCAAGCCCGGCGTGTCGATCACTGAGAATGAAGTCACGGATCTGTGCGCCGCACTACTGTGGTCCTACAAGAAACCAGGAAAGATTGTCTTTAGCGATCAGCCGCTGCCCAAGACGCCTGTCGGAAAGATAAAAGGGCGGGAGTTGCGCGAACCTTATTGGGCAGGCCAGGGGCGGCGCATTGGAGGCACTTGAAGCTTATTAGCGCTTCGCAATCAAAGCGGCAAGCCCGCATCGGCCGCTTGTCGGCACGTGATATGATGACTACAAGTTGAAGCATCAGTTAGCTTCATCGTTGGACGAGCAATTCCGCATCTGCCCGACATCCGCCGCTTAGTGCTTTTGATTGTCGTCCTCATCGGCACTCTCCTCGGTCCGCTGGATTCGGCGGTCAATATCGCGTTCCCTGACATCACTGCAAGCTTCGGCATTGAGCTCAAGGCGATCCGCTGGGTGGTGATAGCTTACGTCGCGACCTATGCGAGCCTCATGTTGGTCTTTGGCCGCATCGGCGACTTGGTCGGACACAACCGTGTGTTTTCTGCCGGGCTTGTAGTCTGTGTATTCGGATTTGGGATCTGCAGCGTTGCCAGCAGCTATAGTTGGCTGCTAACCGCCCGAGTGCTGCAAGGAATCGGCACAGCTCTCGTGCTGAGTTGCGGTCCTGCGTTGGCAACAAGCCTTTATGGTGAACGCTGGCGACCGCGAATATTAGGTGCTTATGCGATGATGTTCGGTCTCGGTGGCGCACTGGGACCATCGCTTGGAGGATGGCTGGTTGCTCATTGGGGGTGGCCGGCTGTGTTCTGGTTCCGCCTGCCATTGGCATGCATCGCTCTCGCACTAACACTTCTGCTTCGCATGCCGATGCCGGAGCGTGATCATGGCCATATCGATCTCAAGGCTTCGCTACTCCTGGCTTTCACAATCGGAGTATTCCTGACCACCATCACACAGTTGGGGCAGATATGGGAGAACATGGTCCTGGCTATGGCACTGTTCACCATCACAACGGCAGCTGTTGTCGCTTTCATTGCACTCTCGGTGCGATCGGCCAACCCAATCATTGATCTCCGTGTCTTTTCTGGATTCTCCTTTTCCTGGATTAATATTGCGACCATTGTCGTCAACTTCGCAGGCTTCGCGACCATGTTGTTCGTGCCATACTTCCTGGTCCGATCAACTGGTCTATCATTGCCGCAGAGTGGGCTGATCATGGCCGTTGGACCAATTGGGATGATGATTGCATCCAATATTGCCGGCCATGCCGTCCCGCGCATCGGCGCGCAGCGCCTGGCTATTGTGGCCGGCTTCTTTGTGGCGGTTGGACTGTATTGGATCAGCCATTGGGGATTGCAAACAGGGACGCCCGAGCTTTCTGCCGCGCTGCTGCTCCATGGTATTGGCCTTGGCTTGTTCCAGGTGGCGGCATTGGAGCATGTGGCATCTGCGCTGCCACGATCGCAACGAGGGGTGGCCGGTTCGCTGGCTTTGGTCATGCGGACGATAGGCGTTGTCATTGCTGCCAGCGTGCTCACAATTGCTTTCGCACACTTTCAATTGCAGTCCGCCGTTGCTGGAGCCAGTGACGGATTCGTGCCCGCCTTTCAAAGTATTTTTTGGTATGCTGCACTCGGGCTAACGCTCTTCCTTGTTACTTCACTGTTGAGAACGAAGCTGTGGCTCGGCAGAGGCAAGTAGCGAGGCTCCTCCTGTTGGGTTGTCCCAAGTCGTGTGGGAGGATCCGCGTTTCTGATCCGCTTTGCCGCTGAGATTTGTTCGATATGTTGAGTGAACCTCAGCCCGTAAAATTGCTTTCGCCAAGCTCGTGGCTGCTGTTCCGCCAGCAGAGTGCCTGAACGACATTCGCAACGGCGCATGTGCTTCCCGACAAGTCAGCTAAGTCGGACAGACTTGAGCAGAATCGAGTGTCGCCGCGACTTTGAAACTTGCTGGTGCGCCTCAGCCTGAGGCAGACAGCTTCCACGTCATGAGCCAGCAACAAATCTCTACGATTTGTCGGGCGGTGCTGAAGTTCCTCACGAGCCCTAGCGATGCGACGCCCGCAGGGTCCGGATCCACCTGAATTGATTGCCGGTAAGCACAGCACCGCGGTTCATAGGATTGGAGTTTACGGTTCTTACAGATGAGCACGGCAAAATGTGCAATTGGGTCCCAAAGAAAATGTGAGAGCTTCTATGCGCATGCTGATACCAATTTGCTTGTTTGTAGCTGCCGGCATCACCGCCTGCGGCGATAGCTCACCGCGGCTCGTGCAGACTGGTCAATGCGCAACACCGCTTTTTCTAGCGGCATTGGAGAGTGACGTAGACGAACTACAGATCTGGCCAGGAAACCGGGAAGGCTTTGCACGCATGCCGCTGCTTACGATTGCGGACAAAGCGCGAATTGCAAAGATTAAGAAATTTTTTGAGAGGAAACGGAGTGGCTGGTACATACCAGCGAAGCAATCCGAAATCGAGCCGACAAGAATGGCAACATCGGAGTACACAGTGAAAATACTGAAGGATGGCAAGGTCATTGCCTACATTGGCTGGGGCTACAACTATCTTGAGACCCTTGGTTGCGGCACTGAGGTCGTGATGGTTTTGCCTGTGCTGCAACGACCTGCCTTGCTGAACGCTGTCTTTGGTACACCGATTCCGCGCTATGCTCGGTGTGCCACGTGAGACCGGACCATCGAAGTTGGCAATAGCTCAACCGACAAAGAATACTGTCGAGACTGTAGCAGTTTTCTCTCGTCTTCTTGCGACACTCAGGTGCGGCGATGAGACGGCAAGAAGATCGTACCATCGTGCAGCAAATGGCTAGGCGCAGTCGTTGCGGTTCTCGTCATAGACAACTTAACCCGCCTCGAAAGCGACCGTGTTGGCCGGTGCTTCACTTGCATTAGCAGGGTGAGGACTGTGCGATTGAGCGAGATATCGGCGAAAAGTGGTCTACGCGGCAAAGCATCCCTGGCTCAAAGCTTGAAAAAGTTCGCAATGTCAGGCGCTGGCGCCTTGATCTCGATCGTGACAGAGTGATCGATCGCCTCAACACTGTGCATGACGCCGGCCGGATGCCTGGCAACGTCGCCGGGTTCAAGGACCTGCTCGTCCTCGCCCTCGATATTGGTTTTGACCTTGCCTTTGACAACATAAACAAGGGACTCGTGCGTGTGCTTATGCATCGGCACTCCGACACCAGGCGTGTAGTGGATTTCCATGATCGTCATCTCATCGCCTTTTAGCATAGGCTTGACCATCAGCTCTCCGCCATAGACGGTCTCACCCTCGATCGCTTTGACGCTGACTGCCTCAACATCAGGGTTCCTTGAGAGCAACATATCTATCTCCTGTTTCGCATGGTCCTTGCCAGAGTCGAGCATGCTTTCCACGAGGCGTCGAGTCTTCATATGCGCCAAGCTTCAATGGAATAGGAACGAGCTAACCGACTTGGGTGAGCCGGACATGCCCAACGCCGCATGCTCCGTTGTGACTTCGACACCAGTGATCCAAGCACTTGGAACCAAGACCGACGCGGTGTCCACGAAGCGGACTTTCTGTGTTTGAAGAAAAGAGATGTTTTGACAGGTTGGACTAGACTGAAACTGAGCTTGCCCTTTTATTCGGCAACAGGCGCCAACTGCTGGCGCCTGTTGCCGTGTTCGTCTTTAGGCCACTTACTCAGAGATACGGAGTTCCGCGATCTTCAATGCAATGTCGCGAAAGGCCTGCTTCAGTGCATCGCCCGTTGCTGCATTGTAATAATGATCAGCACTTGTGGCGCACTGCTGCATCGTTACATCAGGTGAACTGTTCGTTGATATCCTGAAGCCAACAGTATACACGGTCACGCCTGCTCTCTTCATCTCAGTGCATATTTGGCGTGCTTGGCTAGTCGCGCTATCACCTGAATACTGGCGATTGTATGAGCCATCTGTCATGAGCACAGCAATCTTATAGAGTTTGGGCTTGCCACGCTCATTCAATTCTGTGGTCATTGAGTAAGGCTTGGGCTCACTTTCTGACGGCCATACGTCCTTCCAATTAGGGGACACCATGTTCCACGCCCACGTTGTCCCGAGATGTCCAGCCGTGGTTCCTGTTGTCGGCATAGCATCGATGCTGCTCTTGAGGATGGCTTTGTCTGAAGAAGGCGGGACAATCGTACTGCCAGGCTTGCAGGCCGTACCGTTTTTGATCGCGGAAGCTTCGGACGAATTTCTGCTTGAAGAGCTGCTTCCGTCACCAAACCATCCGTAGTAGTTGCCCGTGCCAGGCGCGGTATCAAGGTAGCGGCTGGAGGTGGCGCGTTCCTTTATGCAGGTGAATTTGTCACCGAAGGTCGTTAGGTCGATCGTTGTGGTGACGGTTCTAGTTTCCGTGCGGGTTTCCATGACGGTTTCAGTAGTGCACGTTCTATTGCCCCGACCAGGACGTCCATCTTGGTCCGTCCCGTCGCCATTGTTAGAGGCACCCGGGTTTGATGAGTCATTCCCATCATCATCATTCCCGTGGCCATTGTTGCCCTTTGTCTTTGTGCAGACCTCACGCTCAACAGGCACTTGCACTTCAACCTCTTCCTCGGTGGTAGTCGTATGCGTGCAACCGTTTGGACCTGCTACCGCCTTGCAGTATGTGGCGCTAACGTTGACGTATTCAGAAAATGGTGCGAGAGCCACCCGCGATGTGTATTGCGATTGATCTGCCCAAACGACGATATCAACCAGATCCTTGGCAGCCGTTTTCAAATCACTCATTTTGCTGCCCGACATTGATCCCGTCGTGTCCAGCATCATTGCAACTTCGATATGAGAGCCTGAGTTGCCATTGACGGCGAGTTCTGCCTTGGAAGTCAGCTTCACAGGCAAACTGTCAATTCCGATGGCTTTTAGAAAAGGCGTTTCAACGGATGAGTTCGTGGAGCCTACGACTTGATTGCCGTCCACGCTAAAAGTCGTATTGTCGGTTTTCAAAGAGTTGGATTTATTGCGAGCGTAGTATTGGTTGGCCGCGGCGACGGCGTCCGCATTGTTCTTGCCTGGTAGTTGCAGAATCCTGCCACCTGCCAATACAGCGGTGTCCATCGCATTCAGCGTTTGACTCTTGGCTGAGGCCCAACGACCGTAGTCCAAAGCACCACCCACGAGGGCGAGTGACGCCGTTAGCATTAAAGCAAACGTCACTGCAATTGAGCCTTGTCGATCCTGTCCAAATCTCTGAGCTTCCAACCCCAGAAATTTATTCTCTTTTTTATGTCAGTCATCTCACGTTCTCTCGATAGCTGCGCGGAAAGTTTGATCGCGCACGATGAGAATGTGCTGGCTGGATTTCACTTGTATTAATTATCTAAACACAATCAAAAACGTCATGAATTTGTAGAATATTTCCAAATCTCAATGCTAATAAAATTATATATAAATTTGAAATACTCTGAGATTGCCCCTTAAGGGGAGGCGCGTCGGCTACTGTTGGATGCTCTATACCCACGTCGATGCGAGGCGGATGTTCGAAGAATATCGAAACAAAATCAAGTCTAAGTGGCTGTTTAAACGAAACGGAAGTGATTCAATGTTATCCAATCCTTGCCCAAGAACGTGACATGCCATAGAGCCCCGAGCGGTGCGAGCCGTCCGGGGCTCTAATACATCAGCGGTTTGTCCTCCATGTCGTAACGAGATCCATGGCGTGAAAACCTTCTGCCATCATCTCGCTGTGCCACTATCACTGGACAGCTGCGCTGAGTGACAGCGGATGTCACAGCGCGCCATCCGATTCGACATACACTTATGCGGCTAAGTACTGCAATCCGGGTTGGCGCTTAAGCTCGTTTGATCGGCTCTCACCCCGCGCTCCATTCTGCCAAATCTTCTTCTAGGCAGTTTTGAGCTCATTCTTTCGCGTGCACTTGCTATGCGCACCTTCTAAAGGGGGGGGCTTCTGCCCGCAATTAGCGGCCCTGCCCATGCGAACGTATCGGCAAGCTGCATCGCCGCTTAAGCCAATTCATTCATCAGATAGTCCAAACGGTCCTGCTGAAGAGGTAGCAATCAACATCTGGATGAAGTCGGCGTTTGTCTGAGTAGGTGACTTTCAGGTCTTATTGAATTCGCATTGTGCTGCGTCTCACGTGTGAAAGCATGCGGCTGAAATGCGCTGCCAAATGATATTTTATAATATATTAAATAAACTTCCCCATTGGGGGGGGCTTATCCAAATTGGAGGGCGGAATATTGCGAGATAGGATAAAATGCAATCTATATATTCAATATTTATAATAGTTAACGGAACCTACAACGGCACCGCTCAATTTGACTTGGAAGTGAGTGATGTTGTTAAGATTTTTTAGCAACGAATCAAGAACAATGAGTGTGTTGTTCGCTAGCATTCTAATTCCGGCGGTCGCAGCCGTCGGGTTGACAATTGATTATGCTCGGGCCCTCCGAACCAAGACGCATCTCCAGGCGGTGGTCGACGCATCCGCCGCTGCCGGAGCACGCTTGCCGGCAACTGCAAATAGCAACAGAACTGAAGCTGCCACGAAAGTGTTCCTATTGACACCGGAACTGGCGGACGCGTACTGAGCGCTTGATGCTCGCGGAAGCCGCATGGTATTAAGTGCATACTTTCTTGGTTGATGCTGCTGCACCTGTTTCACTGACTCAAATGATGGCATGGAGATCTCCAGGATGACATCTGAAATGCCAGCTTCGATCTGGAGCGCAGTCAGCCCACCCAGCCCACCTCTTGCTGCGCTTGATCGTGACATTGATGTGGACACCGTCGTGATCGGTGCTGGTTTCACTGGGCTATCGACAGCGCTGCACCTTGCAGAGGACAACATTGACGTCGTTGTACTGGAAGCAGTTGAGCCTGGCTGGGGGGCATCAGGGCGCAACAATGGACAAGTAATTCCAACTCTGACGCGGCCTGATCCAGATAGCATCATTGCCAACCACGGCGATGCCGGCGAACGCTTTGTGCATCTGCTGCGCGATAGCGCGACCTACTTGTTCGATGTCGTACGCAAATATGAACTTGCAGCCGAAGCTGAACAGACGGGTTGGATACAACCAGTGCATACACCTGGCCGCATCAGGATCGCCGAGCAACGGGTGCAGCAATGGTCGAAGCATGGTGCACCGGTTGAGCTGTTGTCGATAGAGCAAGTTCGCGATTTGACCGGTTCAAACCTATGGCATGGTGGCTGGACTAATCCAACCGGAGGCCATGTCAACCCGCTTGCCCTGGCGCGCGAACTTGCGCGTGTTGCAGTCGACGCCGGTGCGCGGATTTTCATCAAAACACCAGCTCAATCACTGGAATATGATGCCAAGGGCGATGGCGGTAAGTGGATTGTCACGACTCAAACCGGTCGGGTGACAGCGGACCGTCTGATGCTTGCAACCAATGCCTATACCGGCGAGTTTTCGAAAGACCTAGCGCCGAAAATAGCCCGTGAAGTCGTGCCGATTGTGTCTTGGCAACTGGCAACCAAGCCACTGGGAGACAATCTGCGTCGGCACATCATTCCTGGCCGGCAGGCCCTGTCGGATACGCACGGTGATCTGCATTTTACCCGTTATGATGCACGACATCGATTGATCACGGGCGGTGCATTGATGATTCCAATCAATGGGCCGGAACGCATGCAAACGCGCATTCGTGCTCGGCTGAAGCGCATGTTCACACAAATCGGTGACACTAACTTTGACTATGTTTGGACCGGTTACGTCGGTATGACCACAGATTTCATGCCTCGATTTCACCAATTAGGGCCGAATGGATTTGCCTGGGTTGGCTGTAACGGTCGCGGCGTTGCGCTGTCGATTGCGCTCGGCAAGGAATTCGCAAAAGCGTTGCAAGGCGCATCCCATTCTGAGTTAGGTCTGCCGTTTTCAGAACCCAAACCACTTCCAGGACACAGAGTCTTGCGCCATTTGGCGCCTTTGCGGCTGATACAGTTCCGGTGGAATGACGCCCGGGAAATCTAGAAGACTAGCCGAGATCAGAGGCCATCGCGGCGCTAATGACAACCACACCGATGTTGTGGTCGACGGGAACGAACTCAGCGATACGATCAGTATCCAGTATGACTTCTCAAATCTTCTGACCGTGGATACCAAGTGCGTTGAGGTCGTTCGCGATGGCCACAGTCGCATCTATGGATCGGACACAATTGGTAGTGTCGTAACCACGATTGCGAAAAGCGGACATAGCCCTCCAATAGTGGTCTTCGCCCGGTTCGGTGGACAGTTGAAAACCATATACATTGGATGCGGATAGCATAGGCTCGTAGCGTCGATGCAATTAACGAGCAGATCGCCAAGCTCGTGGTCGTTATTCCGCCAACCGCGTGCCCGAATTATATTCGGAACGCAGGGTTCGGTTCCCGATAAGTCTGATCACCTCTAAAGCCGGGTCGCAAGTTTGTAGGTCTTCAGTTCTTTTCGCGTGAAGAGGTAAAGCTGATCACTCGGCGTCTTCATAGCGTGCACCCAGGCACGCGGGTCGACACCCATCTCAGTCATGTGCTGGACCACGGCAGCTGACACGCTCTGTGCGCGTGACATACCTTCAGCAAGGCTGCCTTTCGTATTACCCGCAGCGAAGATCTGATGCACGCCGACCCACGCCGGCCGGCCAACCGTTCGTGTCGTCCCGCCGGAAAAGACAATCGGACACGATGAGGCACAGTAGCCTTGGCTCGGAACGTTGGTCTTGATGTTCTGTGCCCGAATAAGCTTTGACATCGCCAACGCATCCTGCACCGATCCGCCTGGCGAATGCAGAAAGAGTTCGCGGACCTCACCATTCTGCCCATCGAGAAATTCTGAAAAATCGTTGGCAGTGCCTGGCTCAATGCGGCCAACTGCACTGGCCTGACCTTTCGGGCCGCGCACGAAAGTCATCCGTTTTGCAACACCAGGCGCCTGAATAGGCTTGGCGTGTCCCGGCATGCGTGGGCCTTTGCCCCGCCGGGTAATCGGCATCGATCGAGGCAGGTAGGGCCGGACATGATCGCGCGGCTTCGGCGGGGCCATAACTAGCGGCTCACGTTGGTCGCTCTCACCGGGAAGCGCAACGTTTGCCTCCTGGTAAATCGTGCGAAAATCAAGCGCAAGAAAGGCACCGGTCAGAGCAATCAAAGACCAGAACAAACTCAGCAGGATAACGCGCTCGTTCAGAAGCCGCGATCTCAATGGCGTTTTCCGTGAAGCCTGGTCGCTCGATTTGGTCTGTTGCTCGTCCAATTCGGTTGCACCCGTGTTCGCCAGTCCGCGTTCCCATTAATCCTTGTTTGCCGTGCCACCCGGTAGACTGATCTGCGTAATATTCGATGCCGTGTCCTCCGGGCTGGGAGGCGTCTCTTGCACCGTGGCGACAGCGTTCTGACCGAACCGCTCTTCCATTTGCTTGAAGATGGCAGCGCCGCGCATGACGTCGGCAGCCGTCATCATCTCAGCGTCAAGATCGATGCCGTCATGGCGGCGGATTGCACCTTCGACAATAATCATGATGAAGACGAGCACGGCAGGAAGAAGGTCAATCGAAATCGCTCCGGCCCAACTTGGCAAAAAGTCCGCCGCATAAACAAGCACGGCTTCCGGCGGCGTCAGAGGCTGAAAACGTGCCGGCTCGACGGGGCGCCGCGCCAGAATCTCATCTGCTGCATTCGAGAGCGCACGGCTTTGTGCCCGCAACGCCTGTTCGACGCGTCCAACAACCTCCGTCTGCCGCTGCTGCAGGCCGGCGTCCTTGCCATCCGCGATCGGAGCAATGAAGGTTTTGCCGAGGTCCTCGGCCGCGCGCCGAACTGACGGCGCAACGGATGTCTGCTGCAGTGCCGTGATTTGGCCGATGAGTTTCAGCGTCTCTTCGCCGAACGCATTGGCGCGCTTTTCAATCGGGCCGGAATTGGAGACCAGGGCACGCATCCGTGCCAGATTGCGCCCACCACTTTCAAACAGCCGCTTGACCGCTCCACGGCTTTCTTCAACTTCGGTCGCAAGCCGATCAAGCTCCGTCGACATCTGATTAAGCAACTGGACTACAGTGCCCGAGCCCGATGTTCCGGTGAGCGCTCCTGTCGACCTTTCCTGCTGGGCCAGACTGGCGAAGCGGCGCGAGGCAAGCTGGATGTCCGGCAGCAGACTTTGTGCTGCAAGTGCGTTTGCGTGCGCTTCATCGAGCTGCTGCTGATAGGTCTCCGTCGCATTGGCCATGTGCTGCTCGAGAGCGGCTGATCCAGCCAGCGCCGCCGCATTGAGCCAACTGGACATGGCGACGATCATGCCTGATCCGATCGCCATAGCCAGCAGCAGCCATGCTCGCGACGATGCACTCTCGATATGCGGCAAGAACCGCATGAGATAGGACCAGAAGGCATAAATCCCTACAGAGACTGCGGTTGAATAGATCACAGCCCCGAAGAACACCATGGCGGCATCGCCACTTAGCAGGCCGCGTACCCCCAGATAGGTGTAGACCCCGCTTGCGAGTGCCAGCACAGCCAGTGTGACTTTCGTTGTGACTTCCAACCGGGCTTGGCCCAGTCGTAATTTTTCAGCCATAGATCCTGATCACCGCTGCTCTAGATATCGTAATCTTCCAGGCGAGCAGATAAGTCACGCAATTCCGGCGCTGGGAAGGCACACATGGGTATCAGCCGCCCAGCATTTCAGCCCACTGGTAAACTTGGCGGTTTTGACTGTCTGGGTGCGGCATGATCGGGCAAACAGCCCGTATAGTGCGCCGGGACCGGGCCAAAGGCCGAATTGAGCTGAGCTCTGTCCACACCGATCGTCCGCGCATTATCACGGGCATTCACTGATTGTTGAATGTCGTGAGTGCGTTTCGTTGTATGGGCGGTGAAGTTGCTATTCCGCGAGCATATCTGAGGCAACAACATCCCGGACGAGTTCGGGATCAAGTCCGTAGGTTGTAATTCGGTCCATCGATGCCGCAACGATAGCGTCGGCATCCTGCATTGACTTCAACTCCTTGAACCGGTCAGCGACGACAATACCCATGCTCTCGCCTATTAGCTCCATGTAGTTGGCGACTCTGAATGGCCGTTTGTTCTCATGGCCGGCAAACGCCCGGTGATCGCCGTGATAAATTCCCACAAACACATCCACCTTAGCTGCCTCGGCATCATCAAGTGCAGCCATGATGTTGTTCTGGTGGTAATTACCCAACGGGACTAGCGACGTGTTGTTATAGCCAATGCTTGATGTGTCGATCTCAACAATCTCAATTCCGGGAACGGCGCCAAGCAGAGCACGCACGGCCTCCATGACGCCCAACTCACCAGCGTATTCGTAGATCGCGACACGCTTGTTGACTGGCGTCTTGAGATGCTCGCGCAATCGATTCAACTGACTGGCCAGATAGACCGGGAACATCGTGATATCGAGATCAGTTCCTGTGATTTCCTTGTACTTGGGCGTCATGGTTTCACCGAACTGGATCTGGCAGGTCGGACACCACGACAGAACTTTCGATGTTCCTGCGGCAGCAAATTTGTCGAGCGTTGTGAAAGCCTGACGACCGCTATTCTCGGTATCACCAGGTCGTGCCTGTAGAATGCCGCAGCATGCGCCAGGGCCGCCTTGTACATCGTAGGTAGCACCCAGTCGGTCCATTACATCTAGGCATAGAAGTCCGATGTGCGGAGTCTTGAGCATGTTGCACCCGGTGTAGAAAACGTAGTCAGCCGCTGCATCCTCGTCGGTTTTCGGTTGCGGGGTAAGGCGTGCCAATTGCTCCGGCGGCAGGGTCAGGCGAGAGATGACTTTGACTCCGCGGCTCATTTTTTGGAAGGCGTCCTTACCTTCAATGCGGCGTGTCTTGGGCTCAACGGACTGCCGCATTGCGCGCCGGGCCATCGTCAGCATGAAGCGCGGGTTGATCCCTTCATCACATACCGACAGGCATGCGCCCGAACTGCAGCAGGTCCGCGCCCAGGTTTTTGAAGCATCGGGTGCGTCTTCGCCGCGGAGGATGTCACGAACACCTGCGGTGAGCACAGCTGGTGAAACGTCGTCTGTCACGGTCATCGAGATGGTCGGGCATACATCGGCACAGGCACCGCACGCTGTGCAGGCCTGCGCAATGTCAAGGACCTGCTCGTCAAGTGACTGGATGAAGGCTTCTGTGCGCGTTTGCATGAGTGGGCTCCTGGCGCATGAGGGAGGCGGTGATATGCTATGCCGGACGACTTGGTCAAAGTTGGCGCCTTGCTGTCAATCCTCGACCGACTTGAAGAACTGGTGAAACCCCGACTTATAACACAGGAACCTGAAACACGGGAAAAGAGGGCGGGCCTTATAGATCCGCACCATAGCGTTGCGGAGGTCGGCGGTCTGGCCAGGAGTGCAGCACGGGGATCACGTGTTTGCCAATCATTTCAATTGTTGTCTTGTTATTCTCGTGGCCCAGGCCATCGATGCGCCAAACAACATCATCGACCCCGGCATCGTAGAGCCGCTTAGCCTTTGCGATCAGATCATCCGGATTTCCAGCCATGACATACGGTGCTGAATCGATCAGGAAATCCAGATCAGTTGCCCGGTCGCGCAATTCTTCGATGCGCCTCATGTATTCGTAACCTTCAGCCGTTTGTGCCAGCTTCGACATCCAGCCCATGATGATCTGGACGAACCGCAGCGTATTCTGGCGCGTCATTTCTCTGGCGACTGTGCGATCTTCCAGGCAGCAGACCCCGACCGAGAAGGTTGCAAAGCGGGACGTGATTGAACCAACGACGGGCTCCGCTTTGGCAACGCCGCGTTCATAGGCAGCAACGCAGTGGTCAACATGATCCCAACCAAGAATACTCAGGCCTGACATGGCTCCTGCGCCAGCGGCGGCAGCCTGCTCATGCGACTCGAGGCTGGTGGTTGACAAATGCACCGGTGGCGGCCGCCGTCCCGGTTCCCAAGGAGAAATCCTGCGCTTTGGGATGGTGTAGAATTCGCTCGAATGCTCGAACCATTCGTTGGTGAAAGCTTTTCCAAAAATTCTGAGAAACTCATCACGATACTGCCGTGTCATGGCCGGATCGACGCCGAATCCCTCAAGAGTATAAGGATTGTTAGATCGCGCACCTCCAAGTTCGAATCGGCCGTTTGACATCATGTCCAACGTCGCGGCCTGCTCAACAAGGCGTATCGGATGGTTATAGGGAAGCAGATTGAACGAGGCCGCTCTTAGCCGGATCGATTGGGTTCTTCCGGCCATGTAGGCAAGTCCAACTTCAGGAGACGAGACAATTGCCTCACCTTTAGCGAAATGATGCTCGGACATCGCGTAGGCGTCGAAGCCCACTTCCTCAGCCAGAATGACTTCGTCGGCAAGTTCGCCAAGCCGTTGGCTCCACGTTGTGCCTGCTGGGCAAATAGCTTCATGAAAAAGAACGACTTTCAATGCACTTCCTATCGGCAACGGCTGAGACGGAACGTGGCCATAGCATCTGTTGGTCAGAGCACCGGAGCTTTACACCGGTGAGAGCTGACCCTAACACACGAATGTGGAGCCGCAGTCGCAAAAGCTGGGAGCCCAGCAAGAAGAAGGTGTTCGGAATGATTAGGTCAATTCTCATAACTGGCGGCGGCTCCGGGATTGGTGCTGCACTGGCCGTCGCTTTGGCGCGTAGGGACTGCAATGTCATCATTTCCGGGCGGCGGCAGGAAGCGCTGGACGCCGTATCAGCAGACTCGCCGCTGATAACAGCGCTTGCAGCTGATGTCACGGACGATAATGATCAGGCCGCGTTGGCTGCAGCTTTGGCAAAGCTTCCAGCGCCGCGTGCTATTTTTCACGGCGCCGGTTACTTTCAACTCGGCCATCTTGATGCTCTCACAAATTCGGACTGGCAGCGCTCTTTCGACACCAATGTCACCGCCCGTTGGGCGCTCACTTGCAAATGCGTGCCGCATCTCGACGGTGGTCGTATCCTGTTTATCGGATCTGACTCCGGAGCCAATCCGAGAGTCGGCGCTGCAGCGTATTCGATTGCTCAGGCGGCCTCAGAAACCTTGCGGCGTGCGCTTCAGGCCGAATGGGGGCAGCGCAATTTGGCGATTTCCGGCTTCAAACCAGGTCTAGTCGACACTGATTTGGTCCAGGGTTTTCTTGCGAAATCTGAAGCCGAGTTCCCGGCGCGGGCAGCCTTCCAGGCCTATCTGGATCGCGGTGAATTCGCGACGCCGGAGACGGTTGCCGCCTTCGCATCCTGGCTGCTGCTCGACGTCGATAGCGTGCGATTTGCAGCAAATGATTGGGATATTCGTCATTCTGACCACCATCCGGAATAGTTGCAGAGCGGTAAGCTCTACAATAGGGCGTCAGACGCGGATTGACGCGACGCGATCCGTCAACAAAGATTGAGTGCTTCGCAGAGCAATCATATGCTGGGCGCGCTTAGCCCCGTCTGCGCAACTGGCTCCAAACGGAGATCACTGCAATGGCCAGGACGGATACTCCACCAGCCACAAAAACATGATTGGCAAGCCAGTCGACGTTGTCTCGCGCCAACTTGCCCGAGGCTACGAGAAACACCAGGCCTGCCGCTGTACCAATTGCGAGCAGGCCGCTGAGCCACGTCAACCGCTTCAACCAGTGTGCCTGCCGCAGTAGGCCGTCAGTCTGCACAAGATGCCAGCGCAGACCGAGCGCCATAAAGCCGGAAAGGCACATGCCAAGGCCGTATTGCCAGGCATGATGCCAGAACAGGTCCGTCAGGTAGTAGCCCGCTAGAATCGCAGCTCCGCCCCAAATAAAAGCTGTCGCAAGCAGGCCGGCATTGAGCTGGGCCAGGTTGGCTGCCCGATCGACACTCGCACCCGCATCCGGCCACTCAAGCGAATTGAGGCGCAGCGCACAGAGAACGGCGCAGGCCACAAATCCTGTGGCGCCGACCATGGAGAGCGTACGATCGTCAAACGTTACTGCGGCCACCATTAGGCTGATGCTCACCAGCGCTGTAACAAGTAGGAGCCCCCACCAGGTCGACCTGGCCGTCATCGCGCTACTTCTCGCGCTTTATAATCATATAGGCACTAACAATGCCGATGGCTGCCGCTCCGAAGAAGAAGATATTGTTGGCGGCCCAGTCGGTGTAGCGCTCGGTGAAGAAGCGTACCATCTTGCCGTCGATTAGCAGCCCGACAACAACTAGTATTGTACCGACCAATTGGGCGATCGTGGCGTAGTGGCCCTGCTTGAGCAGCTTTTCGTCATCCTGGCCGGCGTCGGCGCGGCGCTGCAGCATCAGGCCGGAATAAACGCATAAACCTGCAATGGCCATGAACCCAATCAGAAAGTGCCACCACTCCTTCCATTGCAGGATGCCGGTTCCATAGACTACAGCAATGCCGATGACGCCCCAGATCCAGATGAAGCTCATGGATTTGGCGCCGTCGGCCGCAATGGCCGAGCGCGATGCACCACTGGCACGTTTTTCCGCACTTGAGCGCAGAGCCAAGAGGACGAAGACGAGATTGACGACTGCAGCGACCGCCATATTCGCATAGGCCATATTCACGTCGCCCGCCCGCGACCCCGCGGTAATCGCGAGGAGCGCCACACTAATGATAATGCAGGCCGTCCAGATAATCATTGCTATCCCCCTGTCGTTTCGCCCGAAGTGTGCCCAGATAGTCCAGCAGTTGGTTGGCGCTAGTCCCGATACCTATTGCTGTCATGCGGCACAAATCAAGCGAGCGCCATCGCCAAACACTGTCGTTGAGCCGCAGTTCAGGGTGGTTAACCACGTTTTTCCGGCAGACGTCCAAACCGTTTCATCAGTTGTGCTAGTGTAGCGCAGTTGGGGTCCGCCATCTTTGCGCGGTTCAGCCTGGACCAGCAGTATGGTCCGCTCGGTTGTCTGTTCCGCTGCGAATTGACGAAGATGTGGAGATCCGCACAAGGCTGTGCACTGATGCAAAAAATAGTGTCAACGCCTTGACACGGCCAAGTCGTACAGACTGCCGGCGGAAATCTCATTGACCATGACGCTGTGTATGAGTATATCTGCCTCATCGCGCCAGAAACACGTTTTCTAGGCGCACTTGGCGTTGCCGGCATCATGCTCAGAGGGTGGACGCTGGGCGGTATCTAAAAATCTGTTAGAACAAGAAGTTAGGAAGAAGTTCGCATGGCAAATACGTCATCTGCCAAAAAGGCGGCAAGGCAGGCAATCAAACGAACCGCGATTAATAAGACGCGGCGCTCACGCATGCGTTCGGAAGTTCGGCGCGTCGAAGAAGCAATCGCTGCTGGCAATAAGGATGAGGCGGCTCAGGCACTGCGCTCAGCGCAGCCCGTCATCGCGCGTTCCGGCCAGTTGGGAATCGTTCATGCAAACGCCGCCAGCCGCAAGGTTTCGCGTCTCGCCAAGCGTATCAAGGCAATGGCCTAAACGCACGACCCAGAGCGCGTTCTGAGGGGATTTTTGAACTGTTGTAGTTTCATCACAAACACTCCTGTTCCTGCAGAATTCAATCTCCTCGACTAGGAACAACAACTCTCTGGATTCACGGGACTAAATAGAGAATCTACAACCTGGAGTTTTGTTGGCACTTAGTGCATGTCAATCCTCGGGTGTAAACTAAACGACGTTCAGAAAGTGCGCGCCTTCATAGGCGCCTTTTTTTTGCCAAAGTCGCTGCATGCCTATTTTTTGTATTTAAAAACAGTATGTTGGGCACATCAAGAAACGATAAAAACGCGCTCTATGCAGACCAATTAGGGCTGTGACATTGAGGTGCGCAGGCGCCTTGAGACATTCAGAGGGGTTGCATTTATCAACAACCCAGGCTTATCGTTAACAAATAGTAAACAGGCCGACCGTGGCAGCCGATGATGCGTTGAGAAGGTCGTAAGCTTCTCGTTTTTCCTGCCGCGCTTCAAGGGTTGGTCCTGCAAAGTAACCGTTCGTTTGAGTACGTAGACGAGGTGCGCCCGGGGTCGGGTGCGGCCTAATCGTGAGCTTGTGGGTTGCGTGTTGGCGGATGCGGACTGCCGCGCGATCCTTGTAGGCGAGAGGGCGAAAGTGGGGAGTCTGTATCGAATGTGCGCTAGCAATGAATTTGTTTGTCTTCCAGGTGTCAGCCCTAGGGCCGTTGACACAGTTGACGGAAGCAGCACCAGAAGTGTGCCAGGCCGGCGGTTGAACCCGGCGAAAGGCAACTCCAACACATATTCTTTCATTGCTGCGGGAGCGATATCGTCGGGTCTTGGTGTGGCCTGAAGCAATCACGGGTCGATGACCCGAAAACCGATCTGCGAGCCATCAAACGGCTGAGGCAGGCGGGGGTGCCAAGCTCAGGCATCAAAAAGTGGCAAATTCATAACTGACGAGGGGCAGCGGTGCGGACCTGGCTGCCACCTGCAGCAATGCGTTTGCCAATCTGTTCAGGAAGTTCAAGTGCGGGGTAACGACATGGCAATGTCAAACTATGTGGACATCGAAAATCATCGAGCAGTTGGGAATCAAATACAGCCTCTGACACGCAGTCAGCAGGCCCAGCCGCCGGCTGCCGGAGCGAAAGACAGCGAGGGGCTCGACAAGACAAAGTTCGCTGAAAAATGGAAAAAGGTGCGCTCAGTGCTACGTGCGCGCCTTGGCGAAGAGGTCTTCTCAAGCTGGTTCAATGCTGCAGAGATCGAGCGCTTCGACGGCTCAAAGCTGACACTGTCGGTCCCGGTCAAGTTTTTGAAGAGTTGGATCCAATCGCACTATGTGGATGACGTGCTCGCTTCAGCCAGCAAAGAATTTGCCGGTGTTGACAGCGTAGAGGTCGTCTTGCGCGAGCCAGGGAATGCCGCCAAGCAGCGCAGTGAGAGCGCGAATGCCGAACCGCAAGCTGCACCAGATGCGGCACCCGGTCATCCAGCGGCAAATCCAATCGCATCGCTGATGCGCGACACGCCGATGTATTCCGGAGCACGGACGGCAACGCGTGCGGGCGGTTTCGAAGGTTCGCCACTCGACTCACGATACACGTTCGACGCCTTCGTGATTGGCACGGCCAATCGCATGGCCCATGCCGGTGCAACGCAAGTCGCCGAGACGTTGTTCTCAGAAAACAAGGGCTTCAATCCGCTCTACATTCATTCCGCCGTAGGTCTTGGCAAGACGCATCTGTTGCAGGCGATTGCGTGGGAAGTGCGCCGTCGTATGCCACATGCCCAGATTCTCTATCTGACAGCCGAACGTTTCCGTTATGAGTTTGTGGATGCTCTGCAGAGCAAGGATGCATTGGCATTCAAGGATCGCTTCCGCAGCATCGATTTGCTGTTGATTGACGATCTCGAATTCTTGCATGGGCAGCAGACAGAGCAGGAATTCGATCACATCATCAATGCCTTGCTGGATGGCGGTAAGCAGATTGTGGTGGCATCGGCGCGTGCGCCCAATCAGGTCGACAAGTTGAATGACCGGATGCGGACCCGTTTGCAGCGTGGCCTTGTGACGGAAATCGCGGCGCCGGATTACGAACTGCGCTGTAAGATTCTCGAACAGCGGATCCAAGAAAAGCGAATGATGGATCCATCATTCGAGATATCTCGTGATGTCCTAGAGTTGTTGGCTGAGCGGCTGACTGAGAATGGGCGCGAGCTCGAGGGAGCTGCAATCCGCCTTCATGCACAGTGGCAGTATATGCGCACGCCAATCACCCAGGAGTTGGCGGAAACTGTCATTCGCGATCTGGTCCAGGGAGCAGAGCCGCGCCGTGTTCGTATCGAGGACATAATCAAGATTGTTTCTCGGCATTTTGGCGTGTCCAAGCCGGACATCCTTTCACAGCGCCGGCACCGTTCGGTCGTCTGGCCGCGTCAGATCGGCATGTACCTCGCCAAGCAGCTCACCGCACGCTCACTGCCGGAAATCGGGCGCCGATTCGGCAACCGTGACCATACAACTGTGTTACACGCCATTCGCAAGATTGAGGGTGCCCTCGAGGGCAATCAGCGTTTACGTGATGAGATCGATGATCTCAAGAAACTGTTGAATGCGTAAGCCTTAGTCAGATGTGTTTGACGCCTTGGCTCGTAGCACACCTGCGCTGTGGGCCAATGTCAAACACAAAACGAAACGAAAGTCCCCTTGCCTGACGTTTAACATCAGGCAAGGGAGCTCCAGCTATGCGATCTGTTGGATATCCAGCTTTCGTGGCAGTCAGGCTTAGGGCGAAAATCAATCATCCCTCGAGTTCAAAGTCTGGGCATCACGGCCGAGCAACGTGCGCACCGCGAGTTGGCTCAGTCCCAGCCCAAAGCAACCGTACCATTCGCTCATTTGAGATTCTCGCCATAGTTGGCAGGCGATGGGCGAATTGTCTGCTAACCCTTTATGATCCTTGCCAAATCGTTCACTTTCGGCTGAAATCATGATTCGCTTGTTGAGGCAGCAGGCGCTGAGAGGTGGAGATCTATCCGCGGCTGGCCCGACCTAGAATACGTGGACGTCTATACAACACCGCTCGCAATTCTCGAGTACATGCGCTAAAAGCGGCGTCCCTACAGATACTGAAATGTCCAGGAACCACTATGAAGCTTTTGATCGAAAGAGGTGAGTTACTGAAGGCACTCGGCCATGTTACGAGTGTGGTCGAGCGGCGAACCACGATCCCGATCCTCTCAAATGTTATGCTCCGCGCGCACGGTGGTGCTCTGCAATTCAATGCAACCGACCTCGAGCGCGAGGTGTCGGAGCAAACGGAAGCCGAGTTGTCAGCTGATGGCGCTGTGACGGTTCCTGCGCACATGCTTCACGATATTGTCCGCAAGCTCCCTGACGGTGCCCAGGTTCAACTCGAACGCGATGCAGAACGCGAGCGCATTTCTCTCACATCGGGACAGTCGCGGTTCGCACTGCAGACTTTGCCGGCAGAAGACTTCCCTGATCTTGCGGCCGGTGAGCTCGGCCATCAGTTCTCGTTGCCAGCCCACGAACTGAAAAAGCTCATCGAAAAGACGCGCTTTGCGATTTCGACCGAGGAAACCCGGTATTATCTGAACGGCATTTATCTCCACACCTCCACTGGCGAAGACGGCGTTGAGACGCTTCGTGCTGTCGCAACCGACGGGCATCGATTGGCGCAAATTGATCTTCCAGTCCCGGCCGGAGCCAGTGGTATGCCGGGTGTTATTGTGCCACGCAAAACGGTCCACGAGCTGCATCGGCTGATTGAGGACGGTGGCACGGAAGTCACCGTGGGTGTATCGCCGAGCAAAATTAGGTTCGAGATCGGTCAGATTACGCTGACCTCAAAGCTGATCGATGGGCAATTCCCGGATTATGCCCGCGTGATTCCACGCGGTAATGATAAGGAAATGCGTGTTTCCAATGCTGAGTTCATGAGCGCTGTTGATCGCGTTTCAACGATCGCCAGTGAACGTGGACGGGCTGTGAAGTTGAACCTCCAGCCGGAAAAGCTCACGCTGTCAGTCAATAACCCTGAGGGTGGCAGTGCAACGGAAGAGCTGCATGTCGACTATACGGCAGAGCCATTGGAGATCGGCTTCAACGCCCGCTATCTGCTGGACATTGCAAGCCAGTTGGAGAGCGATCACGCGACCTTTAAGCTGGCTGATCCAGGCTCGCCGACGATGGTCCGCGATAGCGACGATGAGGCGGCGCTATACGTTCTCATGCCGATGCGAGTCTGATACCCGGATTTGCAGCGCGAGGGATCGTCTGGCTGGCGAGAACTGCGGTCACTGCCAATCGAATGAACCGAGACAGGAAGCGCGTTGTCTGGCCTCTGGGTAGAACGGCTGAGCCTCACCAACTTCCGCAACTATAAAGGCGGTACGGTCACGGTAGGAGCCGGTCCTGTCGTCCTGCTGGGTCCAAACGGCTCCGGCAAGACCAATCTGTTGGAGGCCGTGTCACTATTGGCGCCGGGGCAAGGGATCAGGCGGGCAGCATATCCCGATTTAGCCTATCAGGATGGTTGCGGCGCTGGCGCTGGAGATTGGGCTGTGGCAGCCCAACTGCACAGCAATGACACGATTGTTCAGGTTGGCACCGGATTGCAGGTGTCAGGCGCTGCGACCGACAAAGGCCGCTCCGGGCGCTTAGTCCGCATTGATGGCGAGCCGCAGCGTGGTTCCGGTGTCCTTGCCGAATTGGTTGAAATGGTGTGGTTGACGCCGGCGTCCGACGGTTTATTCACTGGTCCGGCATCAGAGCGCAGGCGCTTTCTCGACCGATTGGTATTGTGCTTTGATCCGAGTTTCCGTTCGCGCGCGGGGCAATTTGAACGGGCGATGCGCCAGCGCAACCGGCTGTTGGATCAAGGAGTGTCAAGCGATTCTCAGTTTCACGGCCTCGAGACGATGATGGCGGAGATGGGGGTTGCGATCGCAGCAGCCCGCGTCGAGGTGGTCGGCGCGATTCAACATGAAATGCAGGCCCGTCGCCAGCGAGATGGTGAGCAGGCGCTGTTTCCATGGGCCGAGATTTCGCTTGAAGGTACTCTGGAGACGGCTTTAGTCGACCAGCCCGCGATTGATGTCGAAGATAGCTATCTCACTGATCTCAAACGTTACCGCGATCGGGATCGGGCGGCAGGTCGGGCGCTGTTGGGGCCGCATCGCTCAGATCTTGTTGTCATGCATGGGCCGAAGCAAATGCCGGCAAAGCTTTGCTCAACTGGTGAACAGAAGGCGCTTCTCGTTGGCATGATTTTGGCCCACGCAGTGATGTCAGCTGATCGTCGTTCGGGCATTCCACCGATCCTGCTTCTTGATGAAATTGCGGCCCATTTCGATGCTGACCGGCGCCGCAGCTTGTTCGAGGAATTACTCAGATTGGGCGGTCAATGCTGGATGACCGGCACTGATCGCAGTGACTTTTCGGCGCTGGAAGAGCGCGCGACCTTTATCCATATTGCTAACGGTCAGTTGTCCGAAACGTAGAAGCTGTTGACAGGTCCTCGAAGAAACTATGTGAACATCCATAACTGTTTGAAAATAGTATAAAAAATTGCGCGCGACTAATGCGTCGCTTTTGCCCCGAAAGTGCGCACGAAACTTCAAACCGTGCTATGATTGCGGCCAATAGAATCGACGCAAGGACGACGCTGAAATATGACCGCGCAACCTGCCGCTGACAAAACTGGTTCGAACGCCTACGGAGCGGAAAAAATCAAGGTTCTCAAAGGCCTTGATGCCGTACGCAAGCGGCCTGGGATGTACATCGGCGACACCGACGATGGCTCAGGCTTGCACCACATGGTGTACGAAGTTGTCGATAATGCCATCGACGAAGCTCTGGCTGGCTTTGCATCAGAAGTGAACGTGGTTCTAAATCCTGACGGTTCATGCACCGTCTCAGATAACGGCCGCGGAATTCCCGTTGGTATGCACCCCGAAGAGGGCATTTCAGCCGCCGAAGTCGTCATGACCCAACTGCATGCCGGGGGCAAGTTCGGCGAAGGTGAGGACGACAACCCGTATAAGGTCTCCGGTGGACTTCACGGGGTTGGCGTATCCGTTGTGAACGCGCTGTCGCAATGGCTGGAACTGCGCATCTGGCGTGATGGTAACGAGCATTTCGTGCGCTTCAAGGACGGTGCCTCAGAGGCGCCTCTAGAGGTCGCCGGGCCGGACAAGGGCAACAGCGGCACCCAGGTAACCTTCCTGCCGAGCCTCGAGACATTCCACAACGTCACGGAGTTCAATTTCGATACGCTGGAACATCGCCTGCGCGAGCTGGCATTCCTCAATTCGGGCGTCCGGGTTGTGTTGACGGACAATCGCCATGCCGATCAGCGCCAGGAAGTGATGGTCTACGAAGGTGGCCTATCGGCTTTCGTGCAATATCTGGATCGCGCGAAGTCATCGATTGTCGAAGAACCTGTTTCGATGACGGGCGATCGCGACGGGCTAACCGTCGAAGCATCGTTGTGGTGGAATGATTCCTACCATGAGAACGTGTTGTGCTTCACGAACAATATCCCACAGCGCGATGGTGGCACGCATCTGGCCGGATTTCGGGCAGCCCTGACCCGCATCATCAACAAGTACGCCGAAGAAACCGGAGTGTCCAAAAGGGAGAAGGTTTCGATCACCGGCGATGACGCGCGTGAAGGACTAACCTGTGTCCTATCCGTCAAGGTGCCGGACCCGAAATTCTCTAGCCAGACCAAGGACAAGTTGGTTTCATCAGAAGTCAAACCAATCGTTGAGAGCGTTGTCTCTGAACAATTGTCAGTCTGGTTTGAAGAACATCCCAAAGAAGCCAGGTTAATTATCACGAAGGTCTTTGAAGCCGCCGCCGCACGTGAAGCAGCCCGCAAGGCACGGGAATTGACGCGCCGCAAAGGGGCGCTGGATGTCAACAATCTGCCAGGCAAATTGGCAGAGTGTCAGGACCGTAACCCTGCCAACACTGAAATGTTCATCGTTGAGGGTGACTCTGCCGGCGGGTCTGCCAAACAAGCCCGGAACCGCGAGTTCCAGGCCGTGCTGCCAATTCGCGGTAAGATCCTTAATGTCGAGCGCGCCCGTTTCGATAAGATGCTATCCAGCCAGGAGATTGGCACACTGATCACGGCGCTGGGCACTGGGATCGGACGCGATGACTTCAACCTCGAAAAGTTACGCTACCATAAGATCATCATCATGACGGATGCTGATGTCGATGGTGCTCACATTCGAACGCTGTTGTTGACATTCTTTTATCGCCAGATGCCGGAGTTGGTCGAGAAGGGACATCTCTATATCGCTCAGCCGCCACTCTACAAGGTGACCAAAGGCAAGTCAGAATCCTACCTGAAGGATGAGCGTGCGCTGGAAGACTACCTGATCGATTCAGGTCTAGCAGACACGAAGCTGGTGCTTGGCAGCGGTGAGGAACGCGCCGGACCTGATCTACGCGAAATCGTCGAGCGCGCGCGCGTCACGAGCCGGCTGATGGACGACATGCACTCCCGCTACACGCGCTTTGTCGTTGAACAGGCAGCCATCGGTAAGGCATTCAATCCAGACCTGTTGTTGTCCGCAGATCGCGCCAACACGGTGGCTGGGAACGTTGCCGGACGCCTTGACCGGATCTCTGACGAGACAGAGCGGGGGTGGTCAGGCCGCTTTGGGAACGATGGCTTTGTATTTGGACGGGAAGTCCGCGGCGTTGCCGAGGCGCACAATCTGGATCGCGCCCTGCTCGGCTCTCTTGAAGCCCGCCGTATGCATGAGCGTGAAGAGCACTTCGAGGAGATCTACAAGGAGCCCGCGAAGCTTGTACGTAAGGAGACGGAAGAATTAATTTACGGCCCTCGCGGTTTGATGGAAGCCGTTTATGCCGCCGGTCGAAAGGGAATTTCGATGCAGCGGTACAAAGGGCTCGGCGAGATGAACCCCGAGCAACTCTGGGAAACGACTCTGGACAAGGAGGTTCGAACCCTGTTGCAGGTGAAAATTGGCGATCTGGCCGAGGCTGATGATATCTTCTCCAAGCTGATGGGGGATGTCGTCGAGCCAAGACGGGAATTCATCCAGGCAAACGCACTGGCAGCAAGTGTCGATGTATAGAATGCTCCTGCGCACCTCATAACAATCAACTCGCTACAGACTGACCATGCGTTGGAAAGACTGATCCGTTTCGCGGATACGTTGCGCATTTGCCCTGGCCGGAGCATAATTTGTCTGCGCTGGGCAGGGCACACTGTTCCAGCGTTGGCCGGCAAACCATGAAATGGTAGGGATTTGTCAGGCTGGGTTGTTTCTGAGCTCGCCATGGTCGTGCGTTGAGCGGTCCGAGACCTGTTCATCGTCACAGGCTATGGCAAGGGATGAAATCAAAACGACGGGTGGGTTTGATGGGTTTCTTCTGGCTGACAGTCCGCGCGGGCGGCGTAATTTTCTTTTCTCTGCTGCTCGGCGCTCTCGCAATGGTCTACGTCGGGATTGAATACCCGCGCACACTTGAGTCGATGCTTGTTCAAGCGAGCCACGTGAAGTCGTCATTGACCAATACAAGTAACACTGGCCTCGATCCCAGCTACAATGTCTGGTTCAAGTTCCTGATCCAGGAGCAGCAATTCGTCTTTATGTTCTTTGTAATTGTCATGCGGCTGCTACTGCTGTTCGTATTCGCAGGTATCCCGGCCTTCTACCGTTGGCTTTGGGGAGTTCCGCAAAAGATCTGAGCCGACAAGACTTTTCGCAACAAGGCCCATTTCGCAACAACAACGTGGTGTTGCGTCAGCTCTGTGCACCGTACCGGTGCAGGTCAAGGCCGTAGGCATCCAGCCAGTTTTTCGCATCATCCATGGTTGGGCAGGTGGCCTTGACGAGTGCCCAGAAGCGTGGCCCGTGGTTCATCTCTGCGAGATGTGCAACTTCATGTGCAGCCACGTAATCCAATATGGCAGGCGGCGCCATGATAAGCCGCCAGGAGAATGACAGATTGCCATTGCTTGAGCACGAGCCCCAGCGACTGGTTTGATCCCGAACAGTTAGTTTTCCAGGTTTCAATTTGAGCCGTTGCGCGTGAAACACGACTTGCTTTTCAAGGTCTTTGCGCGCTTCCGCAACCAGCCAGTCACGAAGGCGGCGGGGCGCGAATTCAAAGTCACCCGATACATAAAGCTCCGGTGACACACCATCGGGGTCAACCACCTCGACGACCGGCGCTCCTCTTCTGGGGCCGCAAAACACGATGCGATGCGGAACGCCACGCAGTGCAACCATGCCGTCGTGAGCAAATGGCTGCGCGCTCGGCATACTTGTCAGTCGCTCGCGCACCCAGTCGAGATGTGATGTCAGAAATTCGCCGGCCTGTTTGAGATCACACTGCATTGGCAGCGTAACAATCACTGCGCGCTGAGTGCGACTGACTCGCAACGTCATACGCCGCGCAGCTGGATGGCGACGGATTTCCACCGGATCAGTCAGCCCCTGGACCTCAAGCTTGAGAGGTGCGACAGCGGCCTTAGCACAGGATCGGCCCATGCTGAAACCTTTCAAATAGAATTTGAGTGTGCTTACGCGAACCAAACCAGACTTGCGCACGAACATTGTCGTAAAGATGGTACGCGGATGCCTTCACGCGGCAACGACCCGATAGGGCGATGTACCAGTAGGAGCCAACACACTTCCATGGCCAAATGCATTGCCACAGAACGGAATTGTGAGTGCGTGGCAGAACCGCATCAGAGTGACTATATCATGAATCGTTTGCCATCGGCCTATGAAGTTTTCGCCCCTGTACGCAAAGCCCTAATATTGCTATCGGATGCACGTGGCGGAGCGAGATCGAAGGGCCGGCACAACACCGAGCTGGCACCGAACTAATCCTATCGATCATAGATCGCAAATCAAAACAAATCAGAGCACGCGCAACCGCGTGAGAACACCGTGACCGACAAAGCCAATGCGACGACCGCGACCAGCAATCACGATGAAGTGGATGTTAGTCGACCCAATCACTTTATTCGTGATCTCATCCGGGAAGATGTTGCAAGCGGTCAGGTTACCCAAGTCACCACGCGCTTTCCACCGGAGCCGAATGGTTATCTCCACATTGGACATGCCAAGTCGATCTGTCTGAACTTTGGTATGGCGGAAGAGTTTGAAGGCCAATGTAATTTTCGTCTCGATGATACCAACCCAGTCAAGGAAGATCAGGAGTACATCGACGCCATCAAGCGTGACCTTGAGTGGCTCAATGTTGGTTGGAATGGCGAAACACTCTACGCGTCGGATTATTTCGAGCAGCTCTTTGAGTGGGCTGTTCACCTCATCAAGGACGGTAAGGCCTACGTTGATGATCTCAGCGCCGACGAGATCCGTGAGTACCGCGGAACTTTGAAGGAGCCTGGACGCAACAGTCCTCATCGAGATCGCTCAGCGGAAGAAAATCTTGATCTTTTCCAGCGCATGCGTGACGGCGAATTCGAGGATGGTTCCAAGGTCTTGCGCGCCAAGATTGATATGGCGTCAGGAAATATCAACCTGCGTGATCCGGTGCTGTATCGAGTCCTTCGTGCGCCGCATCCGCGGACCGGAGACGCCTGGTGCATTTATCCAACCTATGACTACGCCCATGGCCAGTCGGATGCGATTGAGGGCGTAACTCACTCTCTTTGTACGCTCGAGTTTTCGGACCACCGACCGCTCTATGACTGGCTCGTTGATAATCTGCCAACGCCAAGCAAGCCGCAGCAGACAGAATTCGCGCGCCTCAATCTAACCCACACCGTGCTCTCAAAGCGCAAACTGAATCAGCTCGTCACCGAGGGACACGTGACCGGTTGGGACGATCCGAGGATGCCAACAATCAGCGGCTTACGCCGCCGCGGGATGCCGGCGGAGGCGGTCAAGGATTTCGCCAATCGTGTTGGCGTTGCGCGTGCGGATAGCACGGTTGAATATGGCTTCCTGGAATCCTGTGTCCGCGATCACTTGAACAGGCATGCGTTGCGCCGGCTAGCTGTCCTGGATCCGGTCAAGCTAGTTATCGAAAACTATCCCGAAGGCCAGGCCGAGGAACTTGACGCGATCAATAATCCTGAGCAGCCCGAGACGGGTCGGCGCCCGGTTCCATTTTCACGCGAACTTTACATTGAACGCGATGACTTCATGGAAGATCCGCCGAAGAAGTTCTTCCGGTTGGCACCCGGGCGCGAAGTTCGTTTGCGCTATGCCTACTATGTGACGTGCACGGGGTTCGAGAAAGATGCAGCCGGCAACATAACGGAAGTCCGCTGCACCTATGATCCTGCTACGCGCGGCGGGGATTCTCCTGATGGCCGAAAGGTCAAAGGGACGATCCATTGGGTCTCAGCGTTGCATGCGGTGGAGGCCGATGTGCGCCGGTTTGAGCATCTGTTCACACCCGAGTTTCCGGGCGCGTCAGACGATGTGTTGTCGGAACTCAACCCCAACTCCATGCGCACACTTGAAGGTGTCATGGTGGAGCCATCGCTGCGCGAAGCAACGATTGGCGAAGCTGTCCAGTTTGAGCGTCAGGGGTATTTCTGTGCAGACCCGGATACCACTTCGAACAAGCCGGTATTCAACGAGGTTGTTGCACTCAAGGATAGCTGGAAGAAGATCCAGAAAAAAGGTTAGGTAAAGAACCAGCTCGAGCGTTCGTCGCGAAGCCCAGTCCTGACGAAGCAAACGCAATTGCTGCCGCTAATGCTTGTCGCATTAGAACCGATTCAAGGCATGCCAGAAAACGCCTAGTCTTAGGGCGATTTCTGGCTCCGATCTAATGCGACACGCCATAGCTTCAGTTTTTCGCTGCCGCTGCCGCCGCAGTTGATCTGGCGCGCTTCACTTGGCTGAACACGGCCCGGCAGAGTGCATCGCGCCTCAGTTCCAGGAACTTGTTCGCGCCGCGTGAGGTTGGATGATAAGGATCCTTCACCCTGCCGGTCTTACTGGTCTTAAAGTAACGCTTGTTATTCTGGAATGTCTTGACGGTCAGTGCGGTGTGGCCTGGAACAAATTCGCATCGCGATCCGTGTTCATCAAAGGCCTTGCGAATTCCCGCCTGGGATTTCCAGCGCAGTTTATTTGACTTCTTTGTGTAGGACGGAACGGTTGTCATGAAAACGCACGGCGTGCCGGCCGGAAGCTGTTCAACCAGCTTGCGCACATCGCGAGCCGTTCGGCGTGGTGCGTTCGCCCACCTGTGCACTGCATTACCTGTGAAAAACATGACAAACAGCTTCGGCCTCCGCTCCATGTCGAACATGGCCTCGATCGCTGACTTGCCCGGCTTGCAGATCTGGAAGTCTCTTGGCTTTCCGAGCTGGACGTACGTTCCGTTGTTTCGCCCGGGCCAGCCATATAGTCTTGCGTTGACCATCCATTTGGGATCCGGTTCACAGACCATCTTCTTACGGACCCACTTGTGGGCCACCCACGAATGGATCGATGTCGAGCGCACGCCCATTACACCGGTGTTCATTTGATCGATTTCCGCGGCGAGGGCCTGTTCGCCTTCGATGTGACCACAGCTCATTGCGAAGTCGGTAAAGAACTTATGAAACGCCGGTCCGGCACCAAACGCGAATTGCGAGTCACCGAGAATAAAGATCTCCGGAACCTGAAATGGTTTGCGATCGCCTTGTGCATGACTTAGCGTTGCCCCACCCCACAAACAGACAAGTGATGCAGCTGCGGCGACGACAAGTTTCATTGGCACGGTTGATGTCCACTGGTTCATGCGTTTCTGCGGATGTGTTGCTGCTCCGGCACCGAAAGCGCTGAGCCGACTCACCTGAAAATAGCATACCTATGCTGACGAAGTGGTAGAAACCGTCAACATTTCCGTGAGTTGTCGCGAGTGGCGACAGCACTACCTCAAGTGTGTTCCATTCGGAGTGGAACACTCCGGCCAAGCAAATCTGTGCTGCAACCCCTCTAAAGTTCCGCAGACAGTCGTTCGATCATCTTGTCGATTGGGGATACGTGCGTGAAATGAGTAACGAAGTCGCCATTCGGGGCCATCAGATACAAAAATGACGAATGGTCCATGGTATACCCGTCGGAATTCGATGGGTCGTCCCTCTTCTTGGCATAGGCCCTGTAAACCTTGACGGCAGCCGCAATCTGCGTCGGTGTGCCTGTCAGCCCGACGATGCGCTCATCAAAATTCGACATGTAGAGCTTCAGTTGCTCCACCGTGTCCCGTTCGGGATCGACGGTTATGAACAGCGGCTTTAATCGATCCGCCTTAGCGCCGAGCTGATCCAAAACCAGAGTCACCTTTTGCAGTGCCGCCGGGCAGATATCTGGGCAATAGGTGAAGCCGAAGAACACCAACAGGTGCTGGCCGGCGTAAGTTTTCTCACTGACTTTCTGGCCATTGTGATCGACGAGCTGAAACGGCCCGCCAATCTGCGCTTTACCAACGCTCCAGGTCTTGGGTTGGCTGAAAAAACTTGATATCGCATTTGGGAAGACCGCAACCGCGGCAAGCATGCCAACCGCCAGGCCCAACGCGCTGACAGCCATAACCTTGAACCGCATCTCCAAGCCTCCGGTGCTTGAGCATTAACCTGTGATCACACAATGTGGTACTGCCATAGCGGCCAGCCAAGCTATCAAACTGACGCGGTTGGACAGCAGATTGACGCCAGAAGCGACGCTGTCGTTATTGCGCGGCCCAATGATCGGAAGAGAAAACGCACTGAGGATGACAACGCATGCCGCACCGCCTCTTCAAAAACCAGACAAGTCCGGCCTTGAATCCGGGCGACAGCCGCTTGCGCCTGCAAACGATTATCCGGCTGCGCTGGTTCGCTGTCCTTGGACAATTGATAGCCGTCTGCGTTGTCTATTTCGGTCTCAGGTTTCAGTTTCCAATTGGCTATTGTCTATTATTCATCGCAGCTTCTGCCTGGTTGAACGTGTATCTCGGGGTCAAGTTTACAGGCCGCCATCGCCTGAACGCCTACTATGCGACCCTTCTACTGGCCTACGACGTATTGCAGCTCGCCGCCCTTCTGTTCCTGACCGGTGGAATCGAAAACCCGTTCATCGTTTTGATCGTCGCACCGGTCACCGTATCGGCTGCAACGCTTCCTGGCCGCAGTACGATTGTCCTCGGCACCACGGCCGTCATCGTCACGGCATTGTTAGCGGTATTTCATCTGCCGTTACCTTGGAATTCAGTCAGTCCGCCGGTTTTGCCGGAACTTTACAAGATTGGTTTCTTCGCGGCTGTCTTCGCATGTACGATCTTTCTCGCAGTATACGCCTGGAGATTGTCGCATGAGGCGCGGCAGATGTCGGTTGCACTATCGGCAACAGAACTCGTCCTGGCGCGCGAGCAGCAACTTCATGCTCTAGACGGGCTGGCCGCCGCCGCTGCCCATGAACTGGGCACGCCACTCGGCACGATCGTACTGGTCGCCAAGGAACTCGGGAAGGACCTTCCATCGGACAGCCCATTGCTGGAAGACCTCAATCTGATGCGCGACCAGGCGCTGCGTTGTCGTGAAATCCTGCAAAAGCTGACCCGCAGTCCAACCGACCAGGATCCAATGCACCTGCATGTCACGCTGCGCCAGATCATTGACGAGGCTGCTGAACCGCACCGGGCCGGCAAAGTCAGCATAACGTATGACCTCACTCCCAACGAGGTTGCGGTTAACAAGGCTGAGCCGCAAGGCGAGCGCAATCCTGGATTGATCTATGGTATCGGCAACCTCATCGAAAACGCCGTCGACTTCGCGAACTCGTCTGTGGTTGTGCGCGGCAGCTGGGGTGGTGGCAGTGTTACGGTCGAAATCATAGATGATGGACCTGGCTTCGCACCTGACGTCATTGATCACATCGGCGAGCCCTATGTTACGACCCGACCTTCAACCAAAGGAACCGGCGATCAAACCGGGCTCGGATTGGGTTTCTTCATCGCTAAAACGTTGCTGGAGCGAACCGGCGCAACACTGGAATTTGACAACCGACCGGCACCGGATACGGGGGCCATTGTCCGGATTATCTGGCCGCGCGACTCGTTCGAGGCGACCACAGTCTTAACCATGGGACAATCGGAAACCGAGGTTGAAGGCGCATAGGCAACTTTCTGCCAGGTTGCCTGGGCAAGCCTAACAGGGCGAAATTTAACAATTCTGCCAATAATTTCGCCCCGAGAACTTGGGTTTTGTCAGCAATCGATTTATAGTCCGCCGCTCACTAAGGAGACCCGTCGTGGAAGAAGATTATTCATTCAGCCAGGAAGAGCTGCCGGAAGATGTCTCGCTGGTGATCGTCGACGACGACACACCATTCCTGCAGCGCATTTCGCGCGCAATGGATCAGCGCGGCTTCGAGGTTCGGTCGGCCAATACCGTAAGCGAAGGTATGGCGTTTATCCGCGAAAAGCCACCTGCTTTCGCGGTAGTCGATATGCGCTTGGAAGACGGTAATGGGCTTGATGTCATCGCGGAATTGTCCCGACTTCGCCCCAACGCACGGGCCATCGTCTTGACCGGCTACGGAAACATCGCCACTGCCGTTTCCGCCGTGAAGCTCGGCGCCATCGACTATCTCGCCAAGCCGGCAGATGCCGATGAAGTCACGGATGCATTGTTGGCTCCGCCGAATGCTATGGCGCCACCCCCTGAAAATCCAATGTCAGCAGATCGCGTGCGCTGGGAGCACATTCAGCGCGTGTACGAACTTTGCAATCGCAACGTCTCTGAGACGGCACGTCGGCTCAATATGCATCGCCGGACATTGCAGCGTATCCTGGCCAAGCGCGCTCCACGCTGATGACAACGTGTGGCACCGATCAAATGCCGATCGGGCCACTTTTAAAGTTGTCGAAAAACCTGATTGCCGAATTCTGGGTCTGCTAGGTTATGATGTCGCCGACATGCGGCTCGTGCGACCCTCAGGGTCACAGCTTTCCGGCGGGCTGCCGGCAGGGCATTCCGGTCGGACATCCGAACAATTTCTGCACCAAACCGGTCAGCTATGATGTGGCCTGTATCTTCAGGCAGGACTTCGATAGGGAAATCGGCATCGACGGCGAAAAAGAATTTATCGGAAAACTCCCAGTATTCCGGCCACTTATGATCTGAGCGAAAGTCCTCCAGGCTGGATTTGATCTCAATAATCCAGATTTCTCCGCTGTCTGAAAGTGCAATGATATCAGCGCGCCGACCATTGGGAAGAGGCATCTCGGGCAGCGACTGCAGGCCGAGCATGTGGAGCTGGCGGCGGGTTCCGCGCGCAATTGCCAATGCCCGTTCGGATTGTCGTCCGTCAGTGAGGCCCGGATGACCGAACTCTGTTTCTTGACTGGACGTTTCATTTGTCACGGCTTCGCCATCTCCAGCTGACAGTTCTACCTGTGCTATCGATTCAGACAGCTCTTGATTGGTGACTCCATTCAAGCGGCTGCCAATACTATATTAGGTGGGCTCGTGAACCGAGTACCAAATGTGAATTGGTCTTGCGGGTCGTCGCGCACCCACGAGATGTCCTCTGAAATGGAATGCGGGAAGATCCGAATATGTTCTTTAAACGGTCTGAAAATGCGTCTCATACGAACAACCCTGCAGCTGGCAGGCCCTCAGTTGCACCAATCGATGCTCCCAATCATACACCGCTTCCCGCACAACAATTGCGCCGGTCCGTCAATCCTGATTCCCTCGGGTTCTCCTCCACCTCGGAACTCCAGCCAATCACTGGATTGATCGGCCAGGATCGCGCACTCAAAGCCATTGAGTTCGGCGCTAGCATGAATTCGCATGACTTCAATGTCTTCGTGCTTGGTCCGACAGCAGCAGGGAAGACAACTGCGGTCAAAGCCTTTCTGAAAAAGAAAAACCAGGAACCATCCCCGGTCTACGACTGGGTCTACGTCAACAACTTTGATGATTTCAATCGGCCATCGGCCATCCGCATGCCGTGCGGCCGCGCGCAGGCATTTGCGAAGCGCATGGTTGAGGTCATCGACGAGTTGCGTCAAACGGTGCCGACAGCTTTCGAGAGCGAGGATTATCAGGCTCAGCGCCGACAGATTGACGACGGTTTTAGAGCTGGCCAGGAAGAAGCCTTCGAAGCCCTCAATCAAAAAGCTCAGGCACAGAACATCGCGATCCTAAAGACGCCAAACGGGATCGCGATGGCGCCGATGCATGATGGCAAGGTTGTCAAACCGGAAGTCTTTAGCGGACTTCCGGAAGAGATGCGGCGCAGCGTCGAGGAGAAGATTGCGGTCTTACAGACAGAACTCGAAAGTATTCTTGAAACTGTACCAAAGTCCGATAAGGAACGCCGCGAAAAGCTTGCTGATCTGAATGGCGAATTTGCAGAAAGCGCCGTGCGAGAGGCGTTGAAGGACCTACGAGCCGAATACACAGACATACCTGAAGTGACAGCTTACCTTGAAGCGGCCGGACACGATCTCATTCGCAACGTAGCATCATTTCTTCCGCAGCCTGAAGAGGTCGAGCAGGTCGTGCGTCAGCCGGTCGATGTTTCGCGCGACCCGCGGTTCCGGCGTTACATGGTCAATGTCGTTGTCGCCAACGGCTCGCCTGATGTCTGCGAGCGCCCGATCGTTGAAGAGTTGAACCCGACCTACGGCAACATCGTCGGGCGCATTGAACACATTGCGCAGATGGGCGCTATAGTGACCGACTTCTCGCTGATCAAGCCGGGGGCAATGCATCGAGCCAATGGCGGCTACCTGCTCATCGACGCAAGAAAGCTGTTGTTGTCACCGTTCGCATGGGAAGCGCTGAAGCGGGCCTTGAAGTCACAAGAGATCAAGATTGAAGCTCCCGCCGAAACAACGGCTGGGATCATGTCGACACAGACGCTTGATCCGGAGCCGATCCCGCTAAACGTCAAAGTCATCCTGTTCGGAGACCGGCAGCTCTACTACATGCTGGCTGCAAATGACCCTGATTTCGATCGCCTGTTCAAGGTCCAGGCGGATTTCGATGATACGATTGCCCGCAATGATGAAAACCACGAAGCCTATGCGCGGCTGATCACATCAATTGTCGTCAAGCATGAGCTACGCCATGCCAGCGTTGGCGCTGTTGCGCGATTGATCGCCGAAGGGTCACGCCTTGCCGATGATCGCGACAAGCTCTCGATCGAGATTGGTCGTCTCGCCGATATCGTTCGCGAAGCTGACTTTCGTGCCGGTGAGGCCGGTCGCGCTGAGATCACTGAAGAGGACGTGGAACGTGCAATCGACGAGCGTATCCAGCGCTCGGATAGGATGCGCGACAGGGCACAGGAAAGCATCACCCGCGAAGTTGTTCTGATTGACACTGAGGGCAAGAAGATTGGCCAGATCAACGGGCTTTCTGTCTTGCAACTCGGAAATTTTGCGTTTGGCCGGCCGACGCGGATTACGGCGCGGGCGCATATGGGACAGGGGCGTGTCACTGACATTGAACGGGAAGTCAAGCTTGGCGGCCCGTTGCACTCAAAGGGCGTCATGATCCTTTGGGGTTTTCTTGCTGGCCGGTTTGCGCAGCGGCAACGCCTTGCGATGGCGGCATCATTGGTTTTTGAGCAGTCATATGGTGGCGTTGATGGTGATAGCGCATCATCAACCGAACTCTATGCCTTGCTATCCGCATTGTCAGAAGTGCCGATCGATCAGGGGCTCGCTGTGACCGGCTCAGTCAATCAATGGGGAGAAGTGCAGGCAATCGGTGGTGTCAACGAGAAGATCGAAGGCTTTTTCGACATATGCCAGGAGCGCGGCCTCACAGGAAACCAGGGCGTTCTTATTCCCGAGGCCAATGTTCAGCATATGATGCTGCGACCCGATATCGTTGAGGCGTGCGAAAAGGGACGCTTTCGTGTCCACAGTGTTGGACATATCGATCAGGGAATCGAGATCCTGACCGGCGTCAAGGCTGGCGCACCGGATGACGATGGAAATTATACACCAGGCACGATTTACCGTATGGTCCAGGATAAGCTGGCCGACTTTGCCTACTACGCTAAACAAATGCCTGATGCCGAACAGGATAACGATCCAGTCAGCTCGTAACGCGGATGGGTTCAGCATCGCTGTCAGGGCCATGTTAAGACCCACAGAAGGATAGGACGGACGAAATGATCGCGCACGTCGCCGAAGTCAGTGAGGCCAAGGGGCGGGTGGTTCTGAGGTTCAGTGCACAGCCGCCGAATGAGATTGCCATCCATGCCGCCGTGCAGGTGGCCCAGGCGTTCCAGTCTGAACTCGAGAGCCTTTTCGTGGAGGATGAGCAGCTAGCAGATCTGGCGCGGTTTCCGTTTGCGACCGAGATTTCACTCACCGGGCAGAGCCGTCGGAAACTAACACCGCAATCCATGCGTCATCAGTTCCTTGCAACCTTTCGAGAGGCTGAACGTCGGGTCGCAAAGGCTGTAAGCGAAACCGACGTCCCGTTGCGCCGCAGTTACGTGCGTGATGAGCCGGTGCAGGCGCTGGCCTCCGCCTGTGCTCAGCGTGGCCCCTGGAATGTCGTGGCCCTCGGCGAGGCCCTGACGAACACATCTTGCGCGACCATAAGCGAGCTCTTTGCAAGCGTTTCGGACACGACCGGAATAGTTCTCGTCGGTCCTCGATCACGCCGAACAGGTGGACCGGTTATCGTCGCTGTCGAAGATACCGATCGGCTACCTGGCATGCTGCCGGCAGCATCTCGCATCGCGGCTCTCAGCGAAGCAGACATATGCGTGCTGATCACGGCGCCGGACGAAAGAACCTATTTCGAGACGGACGCAGAGCTTCGGCTGGTATTGGCTGATCAGCCGAATGTCTCAATCGTTCCCCATCGCGAAACGCATGGACAGGCAGCTTGTGTTGCCGAACAGATCCGGGCGCTTCATGGCAGCTTTCTGATTGCCCACTTCGGATCACAAGCCATTCCGGAAGTAGGCTCTCTCCGGCCATTGCTGTCGGCGCTTGAATGCCCGTTGTTCCTGGTGCGCTGAATGTCTTCTGGCAGCGTTGACCGCTGACGGGCAATCGATTGCCGGACACGCGAGTGAATGGATAACGTCACGCCGGTTTGACCGTTAGCGATTAACGCAACGGCATCTTTGGAACGATGAGCGAGTGCCGACCAACATGAGCAACTCTAGCTCCAATCAACAGAAGTTAAATGCAACGTCTCTCGATCCGAGGGGCGAAGCGACGTGGAATGTGATCATTGATGCACTTTCCGACCCTGCTGTCGTGCTGGACGAGACCGGCAGCGTCGTGCATCACAATCCCCAACTCGTCGACCTCTATCCAAGGGTGCAGATCGGCAACCCAGTGACAATGTTCAGCCGAGATCCGGATCTGCTGAGCGCCATCGACCGTGTGCGCGATACCAACGAGCGGATGACTGTCCAGCTGCACGAACGTGTACCAGTCACCCGGCGGATGTCGGCTATAATCACAAGCATCAACATCGAGGACCCCGGCCCTGGCGCACCGGCCATTCTGATTGTATTGCGGGATCTGACGGATCAAGAGCAACACGCGCAGATGCGCACCGATTTTATTGCCCACGCCAGTCACGAGCTGCGCACACCACTTGCATCACTCAAGTTGATTGTTGAGACACTGCAGGGACCGGCGCGCGAAGATCCTGAAAAGCGTGAACGTTTCCTCTCGATGATGCTGGTTCAGGCGACGCGCATGTCGCAACTCATCGACGATCTCCTCTCGCTTAGCCGGGTAGAAATGCGTGCACACCTGACACCTCGTGACAGTCTTGAGATCTGTGAGTTGGCGGAAGGTGTTGTCCAATCGCTGGAGCCGCTGGCGGATTCGCATCAGATCGCCTTGAAGCTTGAGATTCCCAAAGAGCCGGTCCACGTCCGTGGTGAGCGTGAGGAACTGGCTCAGGTGCTCCAGAATCTCGTGCAGAACGCCATCCGCTACGGAGAAACCGATGGAACAGCCAAGATCTCCGTGTCGCGGCACACAAACAGCGCAACCGGACGGGAACAGGTACGGATTGCAGTGGAGGATGACGGCATCGGTATTCCACCGGAACATCTTCCGCGGCTGACCGAGAGGTTCTATAGGGTCAGCGCGGTCGACAGCCGCGCCAAAGGCGGCACGGGGCTCGGTCTGGCCATAGTCAAGCACATCGTTACCCGCCATCGTGGTGAATTGGAAATCAGTTCCGAGCTTGGCAAGGGCTCTACGTTCACCGTTGTACTCAGTTCATTGTAGAGAGAATCGCCGATCTTCAATGTGAATTGCAAAAATCATTTAAAAACAATGATATAGGGTGTCATAAAACGGAAGCCCAAGTGTTCTAGGAAGTCGATATGGCGGACATCGCCGAGGAGCATGAGGCAAGGGGGCCTCAGCTTCGAAACCCAATCAGGGAGACTTATCGTGAACACCAAGTTCGTTGCAACTACGGCAGCTGTCGCTGTTGCTGGCGCATTCACGTTTGCCGGCACGGCTTCTGCAGCACGCGATCAAATCAACATTGTCGGCTCCTCGACGGTTTTTCCATTCGCGACGACAGTCGCTGAGAAATTCGGCAATGCAACAAAGTTCAAGACACCGAAAATCGAGTCGACCGGCTCAGGTGGCGGCCTGAAGCTTTTCTGCAAAGGCGTCGGGGAAGCGACACCAGACATTGCGAATGCCTCCCGCCGGATGAAGGCAAAAGAGTGGAAGGCCTGTCAGGCCAACGGCGTCAAAGAAGTGATCGAGTTCAAGGTCGGTTTCGATGGCATCGTAATCGGCAATGCCAAGGGCGCGCCAGACCTGAAATTGACCCGCGCACAAGTCTATAAGGCCCTGCATAAAGGCTCGGAGGCAAAAACCTGGTCTGACGTTGACCCAGCCCTGCCACCGACAAAAATCGAAGTTCTGGGACCGCCGCCGACATCAGGCACAAGGGATGCCTTCGAAGAACTCGCCATGCAAAAGGGCTGCGTTGAAGCCGGTGGTGATAAGAAGGCTTGTAAGAAAGTCCAGATCCGCGACGACGGTGCCTGGGTCGATTCTGGCGAGAATGACAACCTGATCGTATCCAAGCTGGAAGCAAACAAGAATGCCGTCGGTGTTTTCGGTTTCTCCTTCCTTGACCAGAACAAGTCGAAGATCAAAGGCGCATCTGTTGGCGGCAATGCTCCGACGTTCGACAACATCGCATCCGGTAAGTACCAAGTCTCACGGTCTCTCTTCTTCTACGTGAAGAAGGCACACATCGGCGTCATTCCAGGCATCCAGGAATACCTGCTTGAGTGGACAAAGACCTCGACATTCGGCAACGAGGGATACCTTGTTGACAAGGGCCTCATCCCGCTCCCGATTGCCGGACAGAAAGATGCGAAAGCCAAAGCAAAGAACCTGATCGTCATGACCGGCGATGAGAACTTGAAGTAAGCATGCGAACAACGAGAAGGGTGCCTCTGGCACCCTTCTCGAATTTTGCCCAACCACTTATCCAACAACGGGCAGGTGGTTGGTATGACGACGTGCGGGGAGCATGATGTTTCAGATTGCGGCGCTGGCTGTTGTCATTCTGACTCTGGTGGCCTTTATTGTAGCGCGGAGGCGGGCCTATGCGGTCACGTCGGGCGATCTGGCCAGCCTCCATTCACTGCCGGGGTATCACGGCCTCTATAGTGCGCTCGTGACGTTCTTCGTTGGCGGATTGACGCTGATTGCAGCGACCGTCATTGCGGGTTTCTGGGTTGATGCAGCTGTCCTAAGCGCCCTCCCCGATGATGCAAGGCAACTCTCGCAGTTGCGTCAGGACAGGCTGATCGCAGACGCCATGGCGATCGCAAACGGCCAGATCGTCTCATCGGCTGCTGATGCCCGTGCAGATCAGATCCGCCAGGGATTAGCCGGCGTCTATGCCAGCCAGACTGCTGTCGCAAACTACGTTGTTGCCATCGCGGCACTCGGGTTTTCGCTCATCGCCTTATGGATCACCAGCCGACAGGTCGCGACGCGGTTCCGCGCGCGTAACCGATCGGAATGGATCATACAAGCCGTGCTGTTGGTCTCGGCCACCATCGCCATTCTCACGACAATCGGAATTGTATTGTCGTTGATCGGTGAGACCATGCGGTTCTTCGCAGAGATTCCACTCTTCGCATTCCTATTCGGCACCCATTGGAGTCCGCTGTCCGGAGTCTTCGAAGGGAAGCTGAACCCGGATGCTGTTGGTGCCATTCCGCTATTTGCCGGCACTTTGCTGATTACGTTTATCGCGATGCTGGTTGCCGTTCCAATCGGCCTGATGGCGGCCGTCTACTTGTCGGACTATGCGAGCAGTGCAACGCGCGCCTGGGCCAAACCGCTACTCGAGCTTTTGGCCGGTATCCCGACAGTTGTTTATGGATTTTTTGCTGCAATTACAGTTGCACCTCTGATCCGTGGAACTGGCGAGAGCATCGGGCTGAGTGTGGCTTCGGAGAGTGCCCTCGCTGCGGGAATCGTAATGGGAATCATGATCATTCCGTTCATTTCCTCGCTCTCCGACGATGTAATCAACGCAGTCCCTCAGTCGTTGCGAGACGGCTCCTACGGGCTCGGCGCAACTAAGGCCGAAACCATAACCAGAGTGATCCTGCCAGCCGCTCTTCCGGGCATTGTATCGGCGGTCCTCTTGGGCATTTCACGCGCCATCGGTGAAACAATGATTGTGGTGATGGCTGCTGGGCAAGGCGCCAATCTCACCTGGAATCCGCTTGAGGCTGTGACGACAGTGACCGTTCAGATCGTCGCGCTGATTACCGGAGACACAGAAGCCGACACGGCAGCCGGTCCGGCGTTTGCTCTCGGTTTCACGCTGTTTTGCGTGACCTTGATCTTCAACATTATCGCATTGCGCATCGTACAGAAGTACCGCCAGCAATACGATTAAAGGGCCCGATTGAATGACTGACACGACGGCAATATCCATGCCCTCTGCGAGCGTCCACAAGACGGACGCAGCACATCGCCGCCTCAAACGCCGATATTGGGCTGAGTGGCGGTTCAAGATGGCCGGTGCGTTAGCAATCCTGCTCGCCACACTGGCGCTGGTGTCGCTGCTATGGACGGTCTTTGGCAATGCCTACGGCACAATTCAAAAGACCTACATCACACTGCCGGTGCATCTCGATCGTGACGTTCTGGAGCTGCCGGACAAGGATATGGACGCTGACACGATCCGAGGAGGTAACTTCACAGGCGTTGTCCGCGCAGCACTGCGTGAGGCTATTCCCGATGCCAAAGGCCGCACCGCACTGCGTGCACTCTACCGGCTGATAAGCGATGGCGCGGCCTTGTCACTACGCCGGGCCGCGATGGATGATCCATCGCTGATCGGGACAACGCAAACCGTCGATCTGCTGGCTTCCGATGATGTTGATCTTTGGATCAAAGGCTACGTGGATAAGCTTGTGCAGTTGCCAGTCAGCGGGCAGGCGACGCCAGAGGTGATCGACGAGAAAGTCCGCATCACTGTCCAATCCAAATCCTTCGATCCGATCGTCAATACCATCAAGACGGCGCTTGGTGACGCAGCGGCGCGCTTGCGCCGCCAGGCTGCAGCTGAAATGCGCGGCGTGCGCGTGTTTGAGCAACGCCTGGCAAATGCCAAGTCGAACGTGGAAAAGACAAGAATGCAGGGAGAGTTGGCGGGGTATCGCCAACGTGCAGACACCCTCGAGAAGCAGGCCCAAGCCTTCGACGAACGAGCAGCCGCACAAGATGGCACCGAGGCCCTCAACGAAACACTCCCAAGTTTCTTTGTGCGCATCAGAGGCGGCGTCATAAAGGTTGAAACAGCCTCAGGCAATGTCATCGAAGGGACCGCTATTCTGCCGCTGACCAGCCCGGAAGCAGCAAAGGCCGGGTCGTGGGAACTTTTCCAGATTGTTGGCGCCGAAGAGGGCCGGCGTATAACTGATGTCCAAGCGATTTGGCTCTACAAGCTCAAGAACGAAGACCGTATTGTTCGCAAGGCAAATTGGGATTTTCTCCAGGACAGCAACTCGCGCGAAGCTGAAATCGCCGGGGTCTGGGGCGCCATTGTCGGTAGCTTCTGGACAATGCTGGTGACCTTCTTCTTGGCCTTCCCGGTCGGTGTGATGGCCGCAATCTATCTTGAGGAATTCGCGCCCCGGAATGCCATTACGGACTTTATCGAAGTCAACATCAACAACCTTGCGGCTGTGCCCTCGATCGTATTCGGTTTGCTGGGATTAGCTGTGTTTGTCAGCTTCTTTGGCGTACCAAGATCAACCGCGCTGGCCGGTGGTATTGTCCTGGCGCTGATGACGTTGCCGACGATTATCATCGCGTCACGAGCTGCGATCAAAGCCGTACCGCCATCGATCCGTCAAGCGGCATTGGGTGTCGGTGCCTCCAAGGTGCAGACGGTGAGCCACCATGTCTTGCCGCTCGCCATGCCGGGGATTTTGACAGGCACGATTATCGGTATGGCGCAGGCGCTGGGCGAGACAGCGCCGCTTCTGATGATCGGCATGTTTGCCTTTATCCGCGAAATTCCAACCGGGGTGACCGATCCGGCGACGGCCTTACCGGTCCAGATCTACCAGTGGTCGGATTTTCCCGAACAGCTATTCGAAATGAAAACAGCAGCTGCGATTGTTGTGCTGCTGATTTTCCTCGTGATTATGAACGCAATCGCAATCGTACTTCGCAAGCGCTTTGAGCGCCGCTGGTAGAGCGAATGCTTGCCTGACAGGAGCAAACTATGACTGACACTGGCGTGGCTGGAGACGTCGTTAAAATGAAGGGCGACAAAGTCAATGTTTTCTATGGGGCGAAGCAGGCCCTATTTGATGTCGACCTCGATGTGCCGGCGAATAATGTCGTTTCACTGATTGGCCCGTCGGGCTGCGGGAAATCAACCTTCCTGCGCTGTCTCAATCGCATGAACGACGTCATCGATATCTGCCGTGTATCCGGCAAGATCACATTGGATCAGGAAGATATCTATGATCCGAGCCTGGACGTCGTCGAACTGCGCGCCCGTGTCGGAATGGTGTTTCAAAAGCCTAACCCGTTCCCAAAGTCAATCTACGAGAATATCGCCTATGGCCCCCGCATCCATGGCCTCACCAGGAATAAAGCTGAATTGGACGAACTGGTTGAAACAAGCCTGGAAAGAGCAGGCCTTCTGGCCGAGGTGAAAGATCGTATCAATGAGCCGGGTACCGGCTTGTCAGGCGGCCAGCAGCAACGCCTTTGCATCGCCCGCGCCATCGCCACAAAGCCTGATGTCATTTTAATGGATGAGCCTTGCTCAGCCCTTGATCCAATTGCAACGGCCCGCGTCGAAGAACTCATCGAGGAATTGCGTGCCAACTACACGATCGTCATTGTGACTCACTCCATGCAGCAGGCACGACGCGTTTCACAGCGGACGGCGTTCTTCCATCTCGGCATTCTTGTCGAGGAGGGTGATACGGCGCAGATCTTTGGGGACCCGCAGGACGAGCGCACCAAGGACTACATCACTGGACGATTCGGCTAATTCGCCCTTACTGTGCTGCGTGCGGGCAGGAACGGATTAAACGGCAATTCCCATGAACAACAACCTCGCGACCTTACCAGGCACTGATCTTGCCGAACTCGACAAAAAGATTGCGCATATGGGGGGGCTCGCTGAGTACAACCTCGGCAAGGCATTTGATGCGCTTGTGAACAGAGACCCCAATCTTGCCCGCCGCGTAGTTGCGGCGGATGTCGAAATCGACAATCTGCAGCGAGATATCGAAGAGCATGTTGTGAATCTGATCGCCCGCCGGCAGCTTGCGGCTCCGGAACTGCGCCAGATTCTGGCAAGCCTCAAGATTGCCGGTGATCTCGAGCGCATTGGCGACTTGGCAAAGAATATCGCAAAACGAGTCGTCGCAATTGCGGATCAGAATTACCCGCGCACGCTCATTGTTGGTTTGGAGCACATGCTGGAGCGTGCTCTCAGTCAGTTGAAAGACGTCCTCGACGCCTACGGACAGAAAGATGCTGATCTTGCACTCGCGGTTTGGAGCCGCGACGAGCAGCTCGATGAGACCTATAACTCGCTGTTTCGGGAACTGCTGACCTACATGATGGAAGACCCAAGAAATATCGGCTTCTGTACGCATCTATTGTTCGGCGCCAAAAACCTCGAACGCATCGGCGATCACGCAACAAATATCGCAGAGACCGTACACTACATTGTCCACGGCGAGGAAATCACCGCTGCACGTCCAAAGGGCGATACGACGAGCGTGACGCTGTTCAAGCCTGAAGCATGATGTTGATTGATGATCAATGAGCCAGTTTCCGCACCACTAGATCATCTTTGCACCGTAAGTCGGCATCAGTCCGATTCCAACTTACGGTCCCTTGCTCCATGCCTATCATCTGACTGAGGAGGACCAGCCCATGAGTGCGCGGGTGTTGGTTGTTGAAGATGAACTGCCGCTTGCGGAGATGTTGCAATACAATCTTGAGGCGGAAGGATTTCACGTCAGCCACGCAGAGACGGGTGAAGACGCTGAAATTTTAGTGGCCGAGGAACAGCCGGACCTTATCATCCTTGATTGGATGCTGCCGCAGGTCTCGGGCATTGAGCTGTGCCGTCGCCTTCGCTCTAAGCCTGACACGAGGTCGATCCCGATCCTGATGTTGACGGCACGCGGTGAGGAGAGCGATCGTATCCGTGGCCTTTCCACGGGCGCGGATGATTACGTCGTCAAGCCGTTCTCGTTGCCGGAACTAATGGCACGGGTCAAAGCCATTCTCCGCCGGGTCGCACCGGACAGGGTGGCTGATGTTTTGAAGGTTTCCGACATTGAACTCGATCGCGCTGCCCATCGCGTGACGCGCGGAGCGAGGGAAGTGCGGTTGGGGCCGACGGAATTTCGCCTGTTGGAGTTCTTGATGGAAAGCCCGGGACGTGTTCTGTCGCGCTCGCAATTGCTGGACGGCGTCTGGGGCCGTGACGCGTTTGTCGATGAACGCACGGTGGATGTTCATATCGGCCGCTTACGCAAAGCCATTGTGCGCGGTAAAGAACGCGATCTGATCCGAACGGTCCGTGGTGCCGGTTATGTTTTTGGCGAGCGCAAGGGATAGTAAACGGCAGGCGGGATATCCTAAACAGATTTGCCGGTGGTCAGAAGACCACCGGCACCCCCGCAAAAGGATGAGTTAGGCAGCTGCCCTATCCTCATCCCCTACGTTGTCCGTCGGCCAAATGAGGGCGCGCACGATAACCATGGAACCGCCGGCCCTGATAAGCGCATAAAACTATGCGTCAACTTTCTCGGTTGGCACTGGTTTTGGCAATGCCCCTGGTGCCCGCTCGGTTGCGCCGGTACGATTGCGGCGCCGCGCTTGTGGCGGCTGGAAAGCGCGCCGACTGTGATGTTCACAGTAAGGCAGACCGGGCACCTTGTTCTTGTTGCAGAAGTGGAAATCGGCATGCTGCGGATCACCGATTGGCCAGCGGCAGCTATCCTCCATCAAGTCCTGCAGGCTTTTGCGCTCTTCCAACGGAATCTCAAATTCCTCGGCTGGAGAGACATAAGTCTCGCCCTCACCCTGGTAGAGTGAGCGCAAAACAGGATTGCCACTTTGCGCAAATCTTGGCTTGGCGGTCCGCTTCGGCGTCGCAATTCGGTTGCGGCTGCGCTGTGGCCGTGGCCTCGAAGTCGTTGCACGGCCTGACAGGCCAAGGCGATGGACTTTGCCGATAACGGCGTTGCGGGTAACGCCACCGAGCCGTCCTGCAATTTGACTGGCACTCAGGCCTTCGCCCCATAGTTTCTTAAGCATCTCGACACGATCGTCGGTCCAGGACATGAGAGTCCTCCTTACAAAAAGACGTTCGCGCACGGCTTAGCCGGCGCGCAACAACCCATCTTCGGCGACGAGCACTATCGACCTGGCAACAGGGAGTGGCGCCGAAAACAGCTCACAAACGCTGAACTTGGGAACGCTAAACTGACTGGATACACATGCAGGCTATACACAAGCCTGGGTACGCGCTGGGATACAAACTACTCAAACCAGCAAAGCTGCAGATACACATTGCAACTGGCGGGATCATACGCAGAGTAGATTTCTGCACTCAAGCACACTTTCTGTGCTTTCCAGCCATTGACAATCAACGTTGCGATTTGGACACAAGTCGATTCGTATTCTGTGTATGTTCTTTTTAAAGCGAAACTTTGGCATTGTCTTTTTCAAAAAAGCCCGACGGAGGAGCCAGAGTTTGAGATGGCTCTACAAGTCTCAATCGGGCTGCCAAGGTCCTTTCAGAGGGCTGACGGGCTTTCCGGCAAGCTCGAAGGAATAGCTGGCTGACAAAGCCGTCATCGCGGGTGTGCCACTGCATTGACAGGCCATACCTGGGATCATAGCATGATAGTGCTGCCGCCCTATTCGAGGCGGCTTTTTTGGTTTGTCGACTCTGGAGCAATATGATGGCGTCAGGCGCGGGGGCAGTCACCGACGGGCCCAATCCAGCTGTTATGGGGACTTACGGCCGCTTCAACATCGTATTTGAACGTGGCGAAGGGTCCTGGCTGATCTCAAAGGATGGCGAACGCTATCTTGATTTCGGCAGCGGAATTGCGGTGAATACGCTTGGACATGCGCACCCCGATTTGATTGCAGCGCTGACCGAGCAGGCCAGCAAGGTCTGGCATACATCGAACCTGTATCGCATTGAAGGCCAAGAGCGCTTAGCCGAGATGCTGTGTGAGGCCTCCTTTGCTGAGGCTGTATTCTTCTGTAACTCGGGCGCGGAAGCGTGCGAAGGTGCCATCAAGCTTGCTCGTCGCTACCACTTTGCTGATGGCAATCCAGAGCGCTACCGTATCATCACATTCGAAGGTTCCTTCCATGGCCGCACGTTGGCGACCATCGCGGCGGCCGGAAACCCTAAGCATCTAGAGGGCTTTGGTCCTGAAGCACCTGGCTTTGACCGTGTTGCCTTTGCAGACCACGACGGTGTGGAGAAGGCCATTACGGAAGAGACAGCCGCGATCATGATCGAACCGGTCATGGGCGAGGGTGGCATTCGGCCAATTCCGAAGGAATGTCTGCAAGGGTTGCGAGAGCTTTGCGATAAGCACGGCCTTCTTCTGATTGTCGATGAAGTGCAGACCGGTATCGGGCGCAGCGGCAAGCTGTTTGCTCATGAATGGGCTGACATAAAACCGGACGTTATGGCAATCGCGAAGGGGATCGGCGGTGGCTTCCCGCTTGGTGCCGTCATGGCAACGAATGAGGCCGCCAAGGGCATGGTGCCAGGCACGCATGGCTCGACGTTCGGCGGTAATCCACTCGGCGTCGCAGTCGGGTGTGCCGTGCTCGGTGCGGTTCTGCAAGACGGCTTCTTGGACGAGGTGCAGCAGAAAGCATCGCGCTTGCGCCAGGCGCTCGCCGAGTTGGAGGACAAATATCCGGACATGATTGAAGAGGTGCGTGGTCTTGGTTTGCTGACCGGCCTCAAACTGAAGCCGGCCGTCGGCGACGTCGTCAACGCATGCCTCGAAGAAAAGCTGCTGACTGTGCCCGCCGGCGACAATGTCATCCGGTTGATCCCTCCCCTTAATGTAACGAATGAAGATCTGGCCGATGCTGTTGGCCGGATCGGCAAAGCATTGGACAAAGTTCGGCAAGCATAAGTCGGCAACCAAAAGTGGAACCATGATCTTGGCTCGGGGAGTTTCTCCCCGGCCTCAGAGCAATCAAGACACGGGGTTTGGCAATGGCAGTCCGCCATTTCCTGGATATCAATTCACTGACACCAAAGGTCTTGCGCAGCATCATTGATGCCGCACACGCCATGAAGCGTGCGGGTAAGGCAGTTCCTGCGCAATTCCGGCCAGAAGATATTGAACACGACGTTCTTGTCATGATCTTTGAAAAGCCTTCGACCCGGACACGGATTTCATTTGATGTTGCCATGCGCCAATTGGGCGGGCAGTCGATTGTCCTGAACCATAGCGATCTGCAACTTGGCCGCGGTGAAAGCGTTTCTGACACTGCCAAAGTACTTTCGCGCTACGCGGATGCTGTCATGCTCCGGGCCAATGCGCACACGACTTTGGTGGAGCTGGCCGAGAATTCGGCCGTTCCGGTGATCAATGGTCTGACGGACAAGAGCCATCCATGTCAGATCATTGCAGATATTATGACGTTTGAGGAAAGCCACGGGCCGATCACGGGGCAAAAGATTGCCTGGGTTGGCGATGGCAATAACGTTGCAGTGTCTTGGATGCATGCCGCTGCTGCCTTTGACTTCGAACTGAGCATAGCTTGCCCCGGCCAGATGCGTCCGGATAAGGAGGCGATGGAATGGCTTGGCCATTCTGATGCGGCCGTTACGATCACCGACGATCCAAAGAGCGCCGTTGCAAATGCGGACTGTGTCGTGACCGATACCTGGGTGTCGATGGGTGATACCGATGCCGGATACCGCAAGCAGGTGCTTGGGCCGTATGTCGTCGATGCGGACCTCATGCAATCGGCAGCTAATGGCGCTGTCTTTATGCACTGTCTGCCAGCCTACCGGGGACATGAAGTCAGCGCTGACGTGATCGATGGACCGCAATCCGTCGTGTTTGATGAAGCCGAGAACCGTCTCCATGCGCAGAAAGCAATCCTGTGTTGGTGCCTCGGGGGGATCGCATGAGCGCGTCTGTTCATGCCGCTGGTGGCGAACTGGACCGCGATAACTGTATCGTCCCTTTCTCGACCGTGCAGTCGCGAGCATTGGGCCGGCTGGTGCGCCTTGGCAGCGTTGTTGACGATATTCTCTCGCGCCACGACTACCCGACACCGGTCAGCATTGTCTTAGGCCAGGCCATCGCCTTGACGGCCATGCTCGGTACAACATTGAAGTTCGACGGCGACCTCATCCTGCAAGCCAAGACCGATGGTCCGCTGAGCCTGCTTGTTGTCAATTTTTCTACGCCTGGTCAGCTCCGGGCTCATGCGAGTTTCGATGCCGAGGAAATTGCAAAGCTCGGTGACACCATGACAATCAACGCCGGGGAGTTGTTAGGCAACGGCTACTTGGCCATTACAATCGATCCCGGCAGCGGCATGGATCGTTATCAAGGAATCGTTGGTCTTGAGGGGCATGGATTGTCCACAGCAGCCCACACATATTTCCGGCAGTCTGAGCAATTGCCCACGTTCACAAAGCTATCCGTCGCTCGCTTTCAAGACCGCGAAGGTGGTGTCACGCGAGAACGTTGGCGCGCCGGAGGACTCTTGTTGCAGCATGTAACACCGGTCGGTGGCGTCGAGCAAAAAGACGACGAAGACAACTTTCTGCTTGGCGAAGAAGATGATGATTGGCTCCGGGTTGAGATGCTGGCGCAGACTGTCGAGGATCACGAGATGGTTGATCCCATGCTGTCACCGGAACGCTTACTGTATCGTTTGTTTCACGAAGAAGGTGTTCGTGCCTCCACCGAGCGCGGGCTCGAGGTTTTCTGTCGTTGCTCGGAAGACCGCGTTCAGAATATGCTGAAGTCGTTCCGGCCTGAGGATCTGGACGATTTACGTGATGACAACGGCAAGGTCACCGTCACTTGCGAGTTCTGTAACCAGAGTTATGCGTTTGCAGATGCCGAATGATAGGTTGGTGACCCGTTGATCCGAAGGCCTGTTGATCAAGTGTCGGCCTCGAGCAAGTTCATTCCCATCGAGAGCACCAGCCCATGCCATTCCCAGCCATCTCAATATCAGTAATGAGACGGCTGGCCAGTTGAGCGCGTGCTCGGGCGGATTGATCCAACCTACTGCTGAAAACTACTAGCTATCACCACCAAACCGGAAAACCTGTTTGCGCCATCTTCGGCTTGCAGCCCGCCTTTTGCGTGAGACCGGCCGGGCCTGTGCCTGGCGCTGGCGGTTCAAGCCGTTTGTGCGGCCAAGCGCAGAGCGCTGCGCTCCATTAAACGCTCGGCTACGTCCGCCAGCTCCGGCGACAACCCGTCTGCGGGCCTCGTCCAGATTCTCTTTCTTCGGCTTCGCAATCGCTGCAGCCCGGCCTTCCATGCCCAGCTTGACGAGGCGCTCATGACCGTAGATATCGCGGTACGTCTCGATGCGACCCTCACGATCCACGTGGGCCGTGAAGTAAGTCACATGAACCGGAATTTTGGAGCTCAGTCGGACCGAGTTGTTGTCCCGGCCTTTGTTGACGAGGTTCTTGATCTTGCCGCCAGTCCATCCTTTGTCCATGCCGAGCAGCACTTCAGCAAGCTTCAGCGGATGGCGAACGCGCATACAGCCGTGGCTGAATGCCCGGGCCTGTCGCTTGAAAAGATGTTTTGTCGGGGTGTCGTGAAAATAGACGGCGTGCTTGTTCGGAAACAGGAACTTGACCTGACCGAGCGCATTCCTGCGGCCCGGCGGTTGATAGACATGGAACTTACGAATGTCCGTCGTGGCCCAGTTGACTGATCGGGGGTTAATCTCGCGCTTGCCAAGTGCAACTTTCAGGTTTTGTCGCTGTAGCGTCCCTCCACGTAGCAGGCTCGGCAGGAGTTCCTTGACCTTGATGGAGTTCGGCACATTCCAGAACGGACGGAACACCACCGTTTCCATCTCGTCTGAGAAGATTGGCGTCTTGTGCTTGGTCTTGCCAACGATCATTCGTTCGCTATGGACAAGGCCGCCATTGTTAACGACGCGGACCTGATACTCGGGGATGTTCGCCCAGACGTGTTTTGAGCCAAGCTGCTCAGGCATCCACCGCCACATTTCCATATTAATGAGCAGACGCTCAGAGAGGCGCCGGCTCCGCCGCTTGCGGCGCTTTTTGGAGGTGCGGACGACCGCTGATGTCACCCGTCCGGCGCGCTCATCGGCCAACGTGGACAGATAGGCTGCGCGTAACAGATGGAACTGCTCGTGCTTCGGGTGGAGATTTTCAATGAAATCAGCGACGTTCGTGCTGGATGCGGCCGAAACCAAGACTTTGGCCGGGCTGAGCAACGGCGGCCGCCGGTCAAAGTCGAGCGACAGCCGCTTCAGTTCGATGCGGCCACCGCGGGCGTGACGCGCGTATTTAAGCAGCGTCAGGCTCGTCTGGAGTTCGAAATCCAACAGGTCGCGCGATATGAGCGTGTCGCGATTAACGGCTTTTTCTAGAAAACCATTGCGGAAGTCGCGCGCACGCAAACCCCACTGGTCGGCTTGCTTCAACTCCCTGAGCAGTGCTTTCGCCCGGCTGCCGACCTGGTCCCCGGAGACCCATAACATGCGCCCTCTGTCCGAGGCATAGAAGTTGGCGAGTGCGCGATAGTCCTGCAGCTGGTTCTTTGGCGCTCTGACCAGCAGCTTGTCCAGTCTCAGCCGCAAGCCAATAAGGCGCGCTTCTTGTTCTGACAGCAGCTGACGTGGGGCTTCGGGTTCCAGTGCTTGGAGTGGTGAGGATGCGACAGATGCGACGAGCGCCAAACAAACGATGGAACGAAGCCCGAGAGCCATAGTGTTCACCCACATACAAGAACCCATGAGAACGGGAAATGCCAACCCGCTCTGTGCCGACACTCGACCATCGTGCTTTGAGTTGGAACGACCACTCGGACTCCACTCTGGGCTCGATGATCGCCACTTAACGATCATGCAAATCCTCATTTCACCCCGCTCCCCGTCCGGTGCTGAGTGAATTAGGATTGCTTTAGCAAATCACCACGTCGTGCAGTTTAGCGCAAGACCAATTCAGGAACTCCTAACGCAAATTCAGTCTATTGCTGAGGCAGTTCCTGCAATAACTGAATTTCGTATACGAAGAAGTTTCCCGCTGCAGCTGGAACCAGGAAGCGGGGCGGTGCGCGAAACGAACAGGGCCGTAACAGGCCTCACCGTGGGCGATGGCCATAAGCGGCGGAAGGCATGGCAGTGAACGTGACGTCTTGTAGTCGGTCTCGTGCGCAGTCAGCCGAGACGGAGATGGGAAGCCGGATGGCATCCGCAAACCGCTCAAATCCAAGCACTTAGCTCTCCGAAGTGGATAGCCTCGGACATTCCAGCCAGCTGGGAGCCAGCTTTAATGTCGTCTGGATGCATTGCCCAGCTGGTCGTGGTTCTAAAACCGCTTCAAGAGGCGCTCGATGTACTCCAACTCGATTTCAGGACGGAACCGCTCACCGAGGCGCTTGCGTAGCAACTCAAGGATCTCCCGCGCCCGCTGAGCATCGATCCGGTCGGGGACTTTCACGCTCGTGCCAAGGTCTGGACCTTCCGTGCGTTGTGGCCGCCCGAGTGGATCGAGCGGTGCATCACTGCCCCGGCCCTGGCCGACTCGCGAGCGCATCTGGCGCATCATCTGCTCTGCCATGTTTTTGGTGCCGGATCGCAGTTGCTCAAGAGCGCGAGCCTGTTCTTCAAGTGCCCGCTCCATCTGGCCGTCACGCAGTGCACGTTCAGCATTTCGCATGGATTCTTGAGCGCCACCCAGCTCGCCGGGGGGCTTCATGCCGAATTTGTTCAGCCCTTGCCGGAGGCCATCGAGCAACTCACTGAGCTGTCCTTGCCTTTGGCCGAGCCCCTGAGGTGAGAAATCACGACCGCCCTGGCCGTTCTGCCCCTGCCGCTGTTGGCCGCGACCCTGGCCCCGGCCTTGTTGCTGGCCCTGCTGTTGGCCTCGGCCTTGCTGCTGACCACGGCCTTGCTGTTGGCCCCGACCTTGCTGTTGACCCTGCTGCTGGCCTTGGCGCTGGCCACGTCCGCGCCCTTGTTGCTGGCCTTGTTGACGCTGTCCGCGGCCCTGCTGTCCCGGCTGTCGTTGTGCACCAAAGGTATCGTCCATCAGTTGCTGCTGACGGCCAATCAGTTTGCCAAACTGATCCATCATCTGCATCATCTGCTGACTTTGGCCTTGCTGTCCTTGGCCTTGCCGACGCGCCATACGGCCAGATTGCAAACGATCAAGCAGGTCGCGCAGCTGGCTCAGCATCTCCTGGGCAGATTGCTTCGAGCCCTGCCGCATCATCTGCTCCAGATTATCGAGCATCCGTTGCAGGTCCTGGCTACTCATCGTCTGGTTTTGCGAATTCTGAGATTGCTGCTGTTGTTGCTGTGGAGCCCGCTGCGCTTGCTTGGCAAGTTCATTGAGGAATTGCGCCAACGCCTGACGCATTTGGCGCATTAGCTCGGAAATCTCTTTCTGTGAGGCACCACGTTCAATCGCGCGCGCCAGCTTCTCCTGGATTTCGCGCAGGCGCCGTTCGGCTTCAGAGAGACCGCCGCCGTCCTCGATGCGTAAAGCCAGATGCCACAGCTGTTCGATAGAGCTGGTAATCGTGCTCCGGCTGCGGTCATTGCGGAGGCGATGGCGGACACTGCGCAGACCAAGGTAGACCGCCTTGTCTTGAATATAGCCATCAGGTTCCAGCGTCAGAGCATCCAAAGCCCGGATAACAAGATCGCGATAACGTGGGTCGAAAACCAATCGACGGCGCTGTTCAAGAACGGCTCGCGCCAGCGGATTAAAGAAGGCGCGCTCAGGCAGCACCATGTCCAATGGTTTGCTACGCCCGGTATGGCCGGCGTGATCGCGCACAATCAGCGTTAGGCGTACCGGCATCCCTGCCCAAGGGTGTGAACCGATATCGTGGAAACTCCAGGTTTCGGGCTTTTTCGCATTTGGCGGCGGCACGCGCAGTGTGATCCGCGGCGGTCGAGTAAGTGGTGGCCGTGGGCCTTTGAGCTCTTCCCGGCGGGCCCAGCTCGTCTTGGGATCGCCTGGCTCCAGCGGGAGGCGCTCAATTTTTGCCTCTGCGGTGGCAATGCCGTAGTCATCCTCGATGGCGTAGAAGAGCTTCATCGAGCCACGTCGGCTTTTCTCAATCTCCTTGGTGAATTTGATTGTAGGTGCCTGATCCGCAATCACTGAAAACGACCAGTTTGCCAGCGGGGCACCGTTCGCCGTGACTCGCACGCCGGCGACGCCCAATCCAATCACACCTTTGACTTGATTGACGGTAGATTGACCGGCTTCGCCTTCTTCACCAACAGGCTCACCAATTCGCTGACCTTGAGAGTCGAGGTACTCGAGTTCGAGGGCGACTTCCGGCTTGCCGCCCATGCGGACGACGACCGCACTGTTTTCTGGAATTTCAAAGGGTTTCGCTGCCTGGGCTTCAAGGCCGCTGGTCGCAACAGCACCATCGGCTACCAAAATTGGAGGGCGTCGCGTGTAGGGAGGCGGTGTTACCCATGCATCGAGCCGGAGGCCACGAATTTGATCAATTGTTCCAGCGTGGAAGGCCGCCCACAAACGATCCTTGGCCGCGTCACCAACAAATACAAATCCTGAAATAATCAACACCGTCAAAACAACCCGCAGCGCGAACCGGTCAGTCCTGTCGGTCCGTGGGACAGGCGGCGTGACCTGAAGTTTCTCAAGATCGCGCTTGAGGCGGTCGCGATGCGCATTCCAGATGGCGGCAGTGGGTCCTTCGGCCGGCGCACTCGAAAGCGTATCGTTATACGTGGAGGCAGGGCGATGGCGGACGCCCGCAAGTTGCTCCAGCCTGTGAACGGCTTCATCGCGAGATGGCCATTTTGTCAGCGCCGCATAGACCAGCGCACTTGCTGCCGCTACGCCGAACGCGGTCAGGGCCGCCGTATGGGCCAGATCGTCCAGCATCGGCCAAAGGCCCAGAAATGATGCCAAAACAAACAAGCCTGCGACAGTGATCAGCGCCCAGAGGCGCGGCCAGAGGCGCTCGATATAAATCGCGCGTCGGCTCCAGCGGACCTTACGGTTAAACCTGCGCTCTTCGCGAGTGAGAGACGGTTTTTTCTCGGACATGGCCTCGGCCCGCAAGCGGGCCCCTTTTGCTGAGATAATGCCTACTTTCCGCAGTCATCGAACAGCTGAAAACTGGTCGTATCGGAGTGATTCGACGGCATCATGCTACGGACCGCAAAAAGCGGTTTCGATACCAGGCGCGGTCGAACAGCCCCAAACTTTAGTTAGGGCCTAAATTGGCACAGGAGAAGGCAATGGTATAGAGGCAGTCCGGCGCTGGGAGGGGCTATGTCTGTGCAATCCAGTCAGGAATGGTATCCAGGCCGATCAATTCTTCGTAGGTTGGCCGCTTACGCACGACTGCGAACTGTTCGCCGTTAACCAGGACCTCCGGAATCAGCGGTCGTGTATTGTACGTCGACGCCATGACGGCGCCATAAGCACCAGCTGCCATGAACGCGATCAAATCGCCCTCGTGGAATTCAGGCAGGGCCCGGTCCAATGCCAGATAGTCGCCAGTTTCACACACTGGGCCGACAAGGTCCTGAACAATGTTTGGCTCATCTCTCAAAGCTTCGCGAACCGGCCAGATTTCATGCTCCGCATCGTAGAGTGTCGGTCGGATGAGATCATTCATAGCACCGTCAATGATGGTGAAATGCTTGGCCGGTGACGATTTCGTATAAATCACTTTGGTTACCAGAATGCCGGCATTGGCCGCAATCATTCGGCCCGGCTCAAGCACATACTTGAGGCCAAGGTCGCCGAGTTCCTCCTTCACAATCGCCGCGTAGTCACTCGGCGGTGGAGGGACGTCATTCGAAGACGAGTACGGCACGCCAAGACCGCCGCCAAGATCGAGATGTTCGAGGTTGTGGCCGCGCCTCTTTAACTCAAGCGTGAGCGAACGCATCAGAGCAAAGGCCTGCCGAAATGGTGTCAGGTCCGTAATCTGACTTCCGATGTGCATATGAATCCCGGTAACCTTGATCCCGGGGAGTTTGGCAGCAGTATCAAAGAGTTCCGCTGCTTCAATGAATGGAACGCCGAACTTATTCTCCGACTTGCCCGTCGAGATTTTGGCGTGGGTCTTTGCGTCGACGTCCGGGTTGACCCGGATTGCAATACGGGCTGTCTGATTGTTGGCGGACGCAACGGCGCTGAGGGCCTCTAATTCTGCTCGGCTCTCGACATTGAAACCGAGAATATTCTCGTTAAGTGCATAAGCCATCTCATCCCGGGTCTTGGCAACGCCAGCGAAAATGATCTTGTCGGCGGTGACACCGGCAGCTCTGGCTCGTCGCAGTTCACCCTCTGAGACAACATCCATGCCAGCGCCAAGGACTGCCATGGTTGCCAGCACAGCCTGATTGGAATTCGCTTTGAGCGCGTAGCAAATCAGGTGATCGGTCCCGGCAAATGCGTCCTGAAGGACTGTAAAATGCCGTGTGAATGTCGCGGTCGAGTAACAATAAAACGGCGTACCAACAGCCTCCGCAATCTCACTGACGGCCACGGACTCAGCATGAAGCTGGCCATTTCGGTATTGGAAGTGATGCATGATGCAAAGCCATGGTTATGAGTGCAGAAAGCGGAGGATTCATAGTCACCCTCAGCGAACTGCACAGCAATCGCCGCGTTCGACCTGCAACATTTCGGAGATGGGTGCCAGCAACAGCGTTTCTAAGTGGAGGCGGGCGCTAGCGCAACAGGCCATCCAGAATAAAGCCTTGATGCGGTTTGGGAGCCGATCCAGCGGGTTTGCCTTGGCCAGAGTCAGCGCTTGCGGTGTTCTTTTGGGCGTTGGCTTCTTTCGGGTATTCGAGCGAACCACGGACGCCACACCCGGCCAGCACAAAACTGCAGAGAGCGAGGCAAGCAACAACAGCGTATGCTCGTCCAAACATGCTTCGTTAGCCTCTCTGAATGCCCACGTATTTCATACAACTCAAAGCCTGCATTGTCCGCAAGCCCATCTCTACTTAGCGGCTCGGTTGCTAACGATCCAGGCGTTTGATCCAACTGCGGGCCACTTTTCGCACGTTCTGTGGCGCAGTTCCACCATAGCTTGTCCGGCTAGCCACAGATTTCTCAACCGACAGCACCGAAAAGACCTCATTGGTAATGCGAGGTTCGATGGTTTGTAGGCTTTCCAGAGATAACTCAGATAGCTCGCATTCGGACTTTTCAGCCGCCGAAACAACGCGTCCAGTGATGTGGTGGGCTTCCCGGAATGGCAGTTTCAGTTCGCGCACCAACCAATCGGCCAGGTCTGTCGCAGTGGAATAGCCGCTGCCAGCGGCTGCCGCCATGGCTTCTGGCACTGGCTCTAGATCGCTCACCATGCCGTTCATGGCAGACAGCGCGATAACAAAACTGTCGAGCGCGTCAAAGGTGACTTCCTTGTCTTCCTGCATATCCTTGGAGTAAGCGAGCGGCAGGCCCTTCATCACGAGTGTGAGGCTGTTAAACGCCCCGGCAATCCGGCCAACTTTGGCACGGACCAGCTCGGCTGCATCCGGATTGCGTTTTTGCGGCATTATGGACGAGCCCGTCGTCCAACTATCGGACAGGCGAACAAAGCCGAACTGTGGCGTGCTCCAAATGACAATTTCCTCGGAGAACCGCGACAGATGCATGGCCGAGATGGTCGCTGCAGAGAGAAATTCCAGAACAAAATCGCGGTCGGATACGCTATCCAGCGAATTCGCTGTTGGAGCCGCAAAGTCCAGTGCTGTCGCTGTTGCCTTGCGATCGATGGGAAATGACGTCCCTGCGAGAGCCGCTGCACCCAATGGGCACTCGTTCAGTCGTTTGCGGGCATCGGCCAGTCGGCTGCGATCGCGAGCAAACATCTCGACATACGCCAAGAGATGATGGCCAAACGTCACGGGTTGCGCCGGTTGCAAGTGAGTAAACCCAGGCATGACCGTTGCTGCGTAGGTTTCCGCTTTGGCAGCGAGCGTCTTCTGGAGCTGTGCAAGCGAACGGTCCACGGCATCAATGGCGTCGCGGATGTAAAGGCGGAAGTCTGTCGCCACCTGATCGTTGCGAGACCGGGCCGTATGGAGCCGTCCAGCAGCCGGGCCGATCAAATCCGTCAGACGGGCTTCAACATTCATATGCACGTCTTCAAGCGATCGCTGCCATTGGAAATTGCCGTTGCGGATTTCGTCCAGCACAGTGTCGAGGCCCTTGGCGATGGTTTTCGCATCGCTTTTCGTGATAATACCTTGGGCAGCCAGCATTGCCGCATGTGCTTTGGATCCGCGAATATCCTGTTCGGCAAACCTCTGGTCATAGGCGACGGACGCGTTGATTTCCTCCATGACCTCGGACGGAGAGACGGAAAACCGCCCGCCCCACATTTTGTTCGAATTCTTATCGTTCATTTTGAGGTCATCCTTGAAGCGCGAAGATGGCAACAAATCTTTGATTTGCCTTATCGACGGAAATGAACATCATTCGCGCACGCACTGACACGAAGGCCTGGGTATGAGCACGGAAAATCAGACGTCTTGGACAAACTATGCCGTCGTAGCTGGAATTTCCGCCCTGATAGGGTTTGGCGCCATATACTTGATGGTGGGCGGTAGCGGCAATGGCTCGGAACAACAAAACGCAGCTCGGACGCCAACTGGTTCCAGCAAGGTTGCAGCAAAATCCGTCCCGGTGCCGGCTGCAGGCGACAAATTGAACGTCGGGAAAATGGCGACATTCGTCTTCAAAGACGATCCCATGGCTCTGCCGGAATACACATTCAATGGTGCTGATGGTGAGGAGCTGTCATTCAAGAGCTTCAACGGTAAGGTGATTTTGCTGAACCTCTGGGCGACATGGTGTGCGCCGTGCCGCAAGGAAATGCCGGAACTGGACAGGCTACAGGCCGATTTAGGCAGCGACAAGTTCGAAGTCGTGGCCATTAGCGTTGATCGCGGCAGCCCGGACAAATCACGCGCCTTCCTGAAGGAGATCAATGCCAAGGCCTTGAAGCTTTACCATGACCCGACGGCACAGCTGGGCTTCTCCCTCAAGACAATCGGGATGCCTTCCACGCTATTGGTCGACGCGCAGGGGCGTGAACTTGGTCGTCTGGTGGGTCCTGCAGAGTGGCACAGTGCTGACGCGATCCGCCTGATCAAGAGCTTTCTGGCGAAAGCGGAAGGGTAAACACGCAGGTCTTCTCAGAGCCGCAATGTCACCTGCCAATCCGAAATATTGAGCGGAAATAGCGCGCGTGTCCGCCTTGTCACTTCGAATGCAGGCCCGCGCTGAACTCGCTTGCCATTGACAGCCGAGGTCGCGCGCGCAAGAAACCGTCGAACGGCAAATGCCGCCCGCACAACAGATTCTGCCGAAACAGACCATGAGATCCAAAATGACCAGCGATAACTTGGAAGCCACTATTGAAGCCGCATGGGACGCCAGAGACGGTATTTCGTCAGCGACAACTGGTGAGACCCGCGATGCGATCGAAAGCGCGCTGGCGCTTATGGACAAAGGCGAAGCTCGGGTTGCTGAGAAGCAGGGCGGTGAGTGGATCGTCAACCAGTGGCTGAAAAAAGCAGTGCTGTTGTCCTTCCGGCTGTCTGATATGGACATCATGCCGTACGCAACAGCTGAGGGCGCCCGCGTCCAGGCCTGGGATAAGGTGCCGTTGAAATTTGACACTTGGAGCGCGGCAGAGTTTCAGAAAGCTGGCTTTCGCGCAGTTCCAGGCGCTGTCGTCCGCCGCTCGGCCTACATCGCACCGAATGTCGTGCTGATGCCATCGTTCGTAAACCTCGGCGCCTATGTTGACAGCGGAACGATGGTCGACACCTGGGCAACCGTTGGAAGCTGTGCCCAAATTGGCAAGGACTGCCATCTCTCAGGTGGTGTCGGGATAGGTGGCGTCCTCGAACCTCTGCAGGCCAATCCTGTGATCATCGAAGACAATTGCTTTGTCGGTGCACGTTCTGAAGTTGCGGAAGGCGTCATTGTTGGTGAGGGCAGTGTGCTTTCAATGGGCGTCTACCTCGGCGCATCCACCAAAATTGTCGATCGTGCTACTGGCGAAGTGCACGTCGGCAAAGTGCCGCCTTACTCCGTCGTTGTGCCGGGAACGATGCCTGGAGCCTCGGGCGGCCCTGGCCTGTACTGCGGTGTTATCGTGAAGACGGTCGACGCGCAGACCCGCTCGAAGACAAGCATTAACGAGTTGCTGCGCGACTAACGCTCAAACCCACACCTGAGAGATCGGCCTGTCATGATGAAGTTTTACTACTCACCGGGTTCGTGTGCTTTGGCCTCGCATATTGCGTTAGCCGAAGCTGGTGCGAGCTTTGAGCCCATCAAGGTCGATTTCTCCACTGGTGAGCAGCAACAGCCCCAATACCTGGCAATCAATCCTAAGGGCCGCGTACCGGCCCTGATTACGGACAACGGGACCCTGACCGAAACCCCGGCGATTCTCGCGTACATTGCTCAGAAGTTTCCTGAAGCGGGACTGGCTCCGCTCAATGACCCGTTTGCGTTCGCGCGTGCACAGGAGTTCAACAGCTACCTCTGCTCCACGATTCACGTCGCACATGCCCACAAATCGCGTGGCAAGCGCTGGGCTGATGATCCAGCCGCCATCGCTGAAATGACCCGTAAAGTTCCCGAGACTGTGCTGGCGGCTTTTCAGTTGGTCGAAGAGGGAATGCTTAAGGGCCCTTGGGTTCTGGGCGATCAATTTTCGATTTGCGACGCTTATCTTTACACCGTTGCCTCCTGGTTGGAGGGCGACGGTATTGATCCCAGAGCCAAGTTGCCGCGAGTTGCAGAGCATCGGGATCGTGTGGCTGATCGCCCGGCAGCCAAGCAGGCGATCACCGACCATTTTAACTGACCTGCCAATTCGCAAACGACGGCGCAGTGGGTTTCGATTCGTGCATTTCGCCGATTTCGTTCGATCGATGGTTCGGGCGGGGGATTTCCAGGAAGCGAACGACTGGTGTGCCTGCGATCGAACGCATTGATTGAATGTGCGAAGCTATTCGACTGGATCGTCTAATTCCGATGAACGCATCTATGAGCAAGTGATCGCTATTGATCTGCCAGCTGATTAAATGTACTATATTGAGGGTTGCGACTCGTCCCAGTCGCAATCAAGTACTGATCCGGTCAGGTCCCCCCGTTGTCCAGTAAATCCTGACCGGATCGCTCACCGCTGGTCTTTGTCGTCAATGCACCGCCCTACAGCCGAGAGCCTTTTGTGCCGTTGGTGAACTGGCTGAGCCGGATGGCGCTGGCGTGGCACCTGGCCATAACACTGCCATTGTCCAACGAAGTGTAGACGATCTGCAGCTGTTCCGCGCTGTGGTTGCTCCATGTTGAGCCAGAAGCAATCAAGACCCGTGTTTCAGGCCAGCAGAAACTTGTCGTTCTCTCCTGATCCAATAATCCGTCCGATGGTCGTCCGGTGAGCTGCATCGGGTGGGATGCTGCAGCGCTCAACACTGACGGAACAGAGTTGCGACTATCAGGACATAAGGCTTTCAGTCTCCTGCAAGCAAAAGTCGTTGCAAAGCGAAGAGGCTTTGACATGATGCCTGCCAGAAGCATGCGTCACGCGAGTTCGAAGCGCGCGATTATGGTTTGTTGAAAGGACTGAGGTGTATGCCAAAGACTAGTCTCAGATTTATCGCATCCGCCCTTGTCTTGGGCGCCAGCCTGACATTCCCTCAAGTGCTCACCGCAGCCGGTGAGGATACGGATCCGGTCTTTGTCTTCAATCGGATCTGCTATTCCCAGGTTCCGAACCTGGAAAGCATCCGAAACATGGCTCGCAAGCTGGCATGGCGCGCCATCAAGGGCGAAGATCTCAAACAATTCACCACCATCGAAAAGCCAAATATCCTGGAAGGTTGGGATGCACAAGTGGGCCAGCGCTTGTTCCGTGTTGCCGTTGTTCAATCCCCTATGACCAAGGAGATGAAGGCAACCTTCCCGGGATTAGGCAATGGCAACGCGACGTCGTGTATGATCATTCTTGATGAAGAGAATGATCCCAAGGTGTTCACGAAGAACATGCGCGCCCTTGCCGGCAAGGAACCGGCCAGCAAAGATGTTCCTGAGGGGGATCTGTTGACCACGACCTGGGCTGGCGGCAATGCCAATGTGAAAGTGTTCTTATTCTCTAAGGCCAACAACGAGGGCCGCGGGGGCCTATTGAACGTGACAATGCTGACGAAGGAAGGCTTCAAGGTCCAGTGATCGGATTGCTCAGAGTTCACGATGTCTTGGTTCGGATGGCGGGGTGTCTGCTCGTCATCGGAGCGGTGATTTCACCAGCCCTGGCCTGTGGCCCACGTGTCGATGTGCAGTACCGAGAGGACTCGCCGGACGTTTTCAAAGTGGCTTTTGTATCGGGTCAGAAGTTCGAGCTAAAGTCCTTGGATATCGATATGACGAGTGCCACGGGCGGTGTCTATATCGATGACATCTATGATCCAGCAACTGCAAAGGACAATCTCGCAGCAAGGGTTTCGAAAGTGGAGAAGGCAGCCGTCGGAGGGCAAACGGCCCGGCTGATTTTCGAGAATTTCGTTGTTGGTCGTTCGTTGATTTACTGGATGGATCTGGATGACCAGTCGCCAGCTGGCGGCGCTGATTACAACCACCTGACAGCAGGTGAAATCCGTGGCGCAAAAGCTTCGGCTATTCTGCGCCACAGCAACGGCAAGCTTGAGAAGATTGAAGGGACTTTCGGCACAGATGGCAAGGCGGTACTCGCCCCTCGGGTTTGTGTCTGATTGGGAGTTGGCCCCTCAAAAACAAGAAATGTCTGGCTGGATTGGTAAACTCGGCTTGACGTTCGCCGCCATCAATCTCACATATTTACTATGAGCTATCGAACCTTAGATCCCGACAAAATCGTACAAACGTTAGAAAAGCTCCACCTAAGAATACTCGAACGTTTTCCAGAAGCCGGCCTAGCCAAAGTCTGCAAGGAACTTGAGCAGGTTGCCAGCGAAACACGCGATCGCACCCGCGCTCTTACCAAGCCCAACGAAATCCTAAGACTGAGTACAGCCGTCGTCATCATCGTCGGTCTGGGACTGATCGCCTATGTCGGCTCGATCATCGACTATAAGAACAGCTCCGACAATCTGTTCGGCGTTCTGCAGGGGATTGAGGCGTTGATGAACATCATCGTCTTAATGGGCGCCGCCATCTTTTTCCTGACGACCGTCGAGTCGCGTTGGAAGCGTCACAAGGCCATCGGTCATTTGCATGAGCTGCGCACCATCGTCCATGTTATCGACATGCATCAATTGACCAAGGACCCGAGCACCACCCTGCGCAGGTCAAACCGTACCAAGTCGTCTCCGGTCCGGACAATGACACCATTCGAGCTGATCCGCTACCTCGACTATTGCTCCGAAATGTACTCGCTGACAGCCAAAGTAGCGACGCTCTATGGCCAGAATTCAAATGACAGTCTCGTCATCAGCACGATCACGGAAATCGAGCAGGTGACAGCGAATCTCGGCGCTAAGGTCTGGCAGAAGATCGATATGATCCAAGCGGATGGTGAAAAAAACAGTGACCCGGCAGCGGTCGAGCCAACGCGCTCTCGCGCCCCGCAACCGGTCAACGAGGCCTAGACTGATGCGCCATGAGTGAGGCCGATCGAGCCTGTTGTAGCTCAAGATAGTCCAAGAACCGCCTTCCGTAGTTGGCGGGAGATGCGACTGCACGTTAGTGCACTTGTGTTCCGGCAAGCATCTGAAACAGTACTTGTTTTCTGCCGGGGAATCGAAACCGTGTGGTTGATTTTGGCGGTGCCATGTATTGCCAATGCCAGATGTTTGCCTCTCCAGCGCTTGTCGGCGGTATTGGCATCTCCCTCAATTCGGCTGGTGGACCTCTCCTCATCTACATCTACGATATCTTGCTGATCGCGTTCACCACCTTTTTTGCCAAAAGGTATCGTCGGAAGGGTTTACGACCGTCGACAGGTGCATCACGTCGGTCAGTAAGCAAAGTTGGCCCGGCTGGCTTGGCCAAGGCTGATTGACTATTGTCTGCTGTGCCTTAATCCTGGCTGTTTGCAACTGAGAGTTCGGCCATGGCGATTAACGCACTGGGTTACATTGGTATCCGGTCAGACAGGCTGGATGATTGGGCGGATTTCGCTGACGGTCAACTTGGTATGCAGAAGATCGATGCGGCCGGCCAATCGATGGCGTTTCGCATGGATGACCGCAAGCAACGCTTAGTCGTGACAGATGAAGCTGGCGACGCCTTCGCATTCATGGGGTGGGAAGTCGAAAGTAAAGCCGACCTGGACGATTACGCTGCCCGTGTGTCGGACGCCGGTATCGACGTCACACCTGGCAGTCGGGCGCTTGCGGATCGACGCTTCGTCTCAGACCTCATCACATTCACGGATCCTGGGGGTAATCGGATTGAGATTGTCTGGAATCCAATGGTTGCGTCGGACCCATTCAAGCCCGGCCGTCCGATCCAGGGATTCAACACCGGTCCGTTTGGCATGGGCCACGCCGTCCTCAATGTCACCGATGCCGATGCGCTTCTGCCCTTCTATCGCGGTGTTCTAGGCTTCAGCGTCAGCGACTATGCGCTCAAGCCGCATCCGATGTACTTCTTTCACGTTAACGGTCGGCACCATAGCTTCGCTTTGATTACAGCGCCTCAAAACCGCTTTCACCACTTTATGGTCGAGTATCAGCACCTCGACGACGTCGGCCAGGGCTACGACATTGCCGGGCAGGCCGAAGATCGTATCGCTTACACCCTGGGCCGTCACACTAACGATTATATGACATCGTTTTACTCCCACTCGCCGTCGGGGTTCTTCGTGGAAACGGGCTGGGGCGGCCGCGTGATTGATCCGGAAACCTGGGAGCCGCATGAGACGTTTGATGGCCCAAGCTACTGGGGGCACGAGCGGCTCTACCTGCCAGATGATCAACGTAAGGCCATGCGCGACATGAGAATGGACGCAGCAAGCCGCGGCCGGCGCGCTCCTCCAACAGTCGATTGTCCATGGCTGTTCCACGAGATCGGCAAACAATCAAACTGACCAAAGACCGTTGACGGGAACAGACTTCTCCAGATCCCGATTCGACGTCGTTATCATCGACTTGGGCCCAATTCGCGCGGCGCATCGATGATGAGAGTGGGTATCACTTCACCGTAAACTGTGTGCCGCGCTTGCACTTTGCTGCAGTGACGCCGTGGCAGAGTTGCAATAGAGCGGTCGCTATCCGGTTTTTTCCGAGGATGAGCCGACGGCCGAGAGCGATCTCTCCGCGAGCAATGCTGACGCAGTTGCCATTCGACCGGATCGTTACATACTTGGCTAGACCGCGGACCTCGGCCAAGCTGAAGGCTCTATGCCAGTTCGTTCACTTGTTTCTCAACGCGGGACATTGAGGCACGTCGGTAATGTGGCTTCCGACATCTCAGTATCTCAGCGGTGTAAAGGCAAGAAACAGAAGTGCAACGCCAGCTGCGGACCCATAGATCCAGGCTTTCCAGGCCGGCCCTTCCTGTTGCCAATTGCGGCGGTATTGATGACCAGCGACGACTGCCAGAAGCACGAGTGCGCTCGCCGTCAGCGGCGTCAAGTAGAGACCCTCGTAGAACAATCGCTTTCCTTCAGATCAATTCCATGGCTTCATAGGGTGTTGTGACATGCCAGATAAGGTTGATCGAGCAAAAATTTGGAAGCAGGGAAAGGTCCCGACCAGACATAGGAGATAATCGTGCCCAGTAGCTATCAAGCACCAACACGAGGCGACAAGAGCCAGGCTTCGACAGTCAGCCAGTCCGTGAGCTCCAATTTGTCAGGCCAACATTCCACTGTCTCGGTTCTCTTGCAGCAGAAAGGCCCTGAGGTCTTTTCCGTACGCCCCGATCAAACGATCGAAACCGTCGTGATGCTTTTGCGCGACAAAGGGATTGGCGCCGTCCTTGTTACTGACGACAACAAAAAGATCCTCGGCATTTTATCTGAGCGCGATATCGTGCGCCGCATGGCGGATACGCCAGGCCAGACCCTGCCACAAGAAGTACAGGGTCTAATGACCAGCAAAGTGGTTACGTGTCATCCCGATGATGAACTTGTCAGCGTCTTGCGTAGAATGACTGATGGCCGCTTCCGCCATATGCCGGTGACGGATCATGACGGCAATGTGCTCGGGCTGATTACGATTGGCGATGTTGTGAACTTCCGCCTGAACGAGCTGGAATACGAAGCGCTACGTATGAAGCAGATGATCGTCGGTTAAATCCTCTGAACTATTGGCGCAGCATTTGCGTTTGTCGGTTCAGTCCACTTACCAGTTAACCACCCGACGATGGCTTAGGTTCGTCGGGTGAGAACTCTTTACCGAGTAAGAGCGAGCAGGCGATTCAAATTCGCCTCAAGTGCATAGCTACTTAGCCGCCGAAGTCGTCCAACATAATGTCTTCACGGTCGACACCGAGTTCGACCAACATGTTGATGACCGATTGGTTCATAATCGGCGGACCACACATGTAGAACTCGCAATCCTCTGGCGCGGGATGGTCCTTGAGATAGTGCTCATAGAGGATGTTGTGGATGAAGCCGGTGTAGCCGTCCCAGTCATCTTCGGGGAGTGCGTCGGACAAAGCCACGTGCCATTCGAAATTAGGATTTGTTTCCTGCAGACCATCGAAGTCTTCGACGTAGAACATCTCGCGCTTGGATCGCGCGCCATACCAGAAGGTAATTTTCCGGTCTGTTTTGATGCGCCGTAGCTGATCGAAGATATGGCTTCGCATCGGCGCCATGCCGGCACCACCACCGACAAACACCATCTCCTTTTTGGTCTCCCTGGCGAAGAATTCGCCAAACGGACCAGAGATCGTGACCTTGTCACCAGGCTTCAGATCGAAGATGTAGGATGACATCTGCCCCGCAGGAATACCGGTCGAACCAGGTGGTGGAGAGGCGACTCGGACATTGAGCATAATAATGCCCTTCTCTTCCGGGTAGTTCGCCATGGAATAAGCCCGTTCAATCGGTACATCCACTTTGGAATCGTACTGCCATAAATTGAACTTGTCCCAATCCTCTCGATATTCTTCATCCACCTCAAAGTCGGTGTACTTCAGGGCATGCGGCGGGGCTTCGATCTGGATGTAGCCGCCAGCACGGAAATTCACATCCTCACCTTCGGGAAGCTCGAGCACCAATTCCTTGATGAAGGTGGCAACGTTGTCATTCGAGCGGACAACACACTCCCATTTCTTGACACCGAAGACCTCTTCCGGAACCTCCACTTCCATGTCCTGCTTCACAGCGACCTGGCAGGATAGGCGATCTCCTTCATTAGCCTCGCGCTTGGTGATATGGCTCAGCTCGGTCGGGAGAATGGAACCACCGCCAGAGTGGATCCGGACACGGCATTGCGCGCAGGTTCCACCGCCGCCACAGGCTGACGGAACAAATAGCTTTTCCGCGGCCAGTGTTTGCAGAAGTTTGCCGCCGGCAGGCACGGCGATTGTCTTCTCGCCATTGATCGTAATGTTGACGTCGCCCGTCGACACGAGAACGGATCGTGCGAACATGATCACCGTAACCAGGCTTAGGATGATCAAGGTGAACAGTAAGACACCAAGTCCGAATGTTTCCATGACAGCTGATCTACCCTTATAGCTTAACGCCGCTGAATGACATGAAGGCCATCGCCATCAGGCCGGCCGTGATGAATGTAATGCCCAGGCCCTGCAGTCCGTCGGGAATGTCCGAGTATTTCAGCTTTTCACGGACGCCGGCCATTGCCGTAATCGCCAAGGCCCACCCGAAGCCGGAGGAGACGCCATAGGTCACGGACTCAGCCAGTGAATAATCCCGCTCAACCATGAACAGGGATCCACCCAGGATCGCGCAGTTGACCGTAATCAACGGCAGGAAGATGCCGAGTGCGTTGTAGAGTGGTGGGAAGAACTTATCGAGCACCATCTCCAGGATCTGAACCAACGCCGCAATAACACCTATGTAGGTAATCAGGCCCAGGAATGTCAGGTCGACATCGGGAAACCCTGCCCAGGCCAGTGCACCAGGCTTGAGAAGATAGTTCAGCAGGAGATTATTAGTTGGTACGGTGATCGCCTGGACCACCATGACTGAGATGCCAAGTCCGATAGCTGTTGCAATCTTCTTTGAAACAGCAATGAACGTGCACATACCAAGAAAGAAGCTGAGAGCGAGGTTTTCTACAAAAATCGCCTTAACAGCAAGGGAGATAAGCCCTTCCATCAGTGCGCCTCCACGGCTTGGATTTTAAATTCGCGCTCTTCGACTTGCTGCGGCTTCCAGGTGCGGAATGCCCAGATGATCAGGCCGATAATGAAGAAAGCCGAAGGTGGTAGCAGCAGCATGCCGTTCGGAACATACCAACCACCATCCGTGACTTTCTGAAGAATTGTGACGCCAAACAGGCTGCCAGAGCCGAACAGCTCACGAATAACGCCGACCAGCATAAGGATCAGACCGTAACCGAGCCCGTTGCCGATACCATCAATGAATGATGCGATCGGCGGATTCTTCATGGCAAACGCTTCAGCTCGTCCCATCACGATGCAGTTCGTAATGATCAGTCCGACGAACACCGAAAGCGTTTTTGAGATCTCAAACGCATAGGCCTTGAGGATCTGATCAACCAGAATGACGAGCGATGCGATCACCACCATTTGCACAATGATACGGATTGAATTGGGCGTGTGGTGGCGCAGCATGGAGATGAAGAGTGACGAAAACCCTGTCACAAAGATCACCGCAAGCGACATGACCGCCGCAACCTGCAGTGATGAGGTGACCGCCAATGCTGAACATATGCCGAGAACCTGGAGAGTAATCGGATTGCTGTCCACCAAGGGATCAACAAGCAGCTGTTTCCGAGTTTGTGACATCAGATCTCTCCAGCTTTGAGATTAGCAAGAAACTTTGCGTAGCCCTGTTCGCCCATCCAAAATCGCACCAGGTTGTCGACACCAACCGATGTCAGTGTTGCGCCCGAAAGCGCATCGACATGAAATGCCTTGCCTGCCTTCGGTGCGGATTTGGCGACGGTAATTTGAAGCTTGCCATTGTCATCAGCGAGCTTTTTGCCGGACCACATGGCCTTCCATTTCGGATTATCGACTTCACCACCCAGACCCGGGGTCTCGGCATGCTCATAGAATTGCAGGCCGTAGATATCGTTACCGTTTTCTTCAACGGCGATGAAACCATAGAGCGTTGACCACAGACCGTACCCGTGGATCGGAAGGACAACTTTGTCGATCTTGCCTGCCTTATCACGCAACACATAGATCATGCGGTACTTGGCTTGACGGCCAATCCCGGCGGGATCATCTGTCAAATCGACGGAAAGGTCTGGATCGTCCGCGATGGCACGGTCGTCAAAAGTGCTGACCTCGAACTGATCGACAAACTTGCCCGTCGCGAGTTCCAGAATGCGTGGCTCAAACGCAGAGAATGCTTTCTCAACATCTTGGCCTTTCTCATAGAGACCGGCAACTTGAAGGACATTGACGGACTTATCACGCTTCTTATTGGCTTCCTGCAGCGGCTTCAGGAACACCGCTGCCATTGACACAATCATCGAGGCAAACAGGCAGACAGTGACGGCAACAAAGATTGTCTTGCCAATTGAGTCCGCCGGCTGCGCGAAAAAGCGCATGATGGGGTTTCGCGGCGTCTCTTTCGCGCCATCCTTATCTTGATCAGACATGGCGATTTACCCTTCGTCGGATGTTGGCCTGGACGACAAAGTAGTCAATCAACGGTGCGAAGACGTTGCCGAACAGGATTGCTAGCATCATGCCTTCCGGGAAGGCAGGATTGAGCACCCGGATCAGCACCACCATGATACCGATGAGCGCACCGTAGTAGAACCGCCCAAGGTTGGTGTGGGAAGCGGAAACCGGCTCCGTCACCATGAACGCGAGGCCAAAAGCATAGCCACCGATCACCAGATGCCAGTACCAAGGCATGGCGAACATCGGATTGGTATCGGAACCAATGGCGTTGAGCAGGAGTGAAAATCCAATCATTCCCGCCAGACAACCGACGATCAGCCGCCAATTCGCTATTCTCGTAATCAGCAGGAATGCGAGCCCGATCAGACATGCAAGTGTGGATGTTTCGCCAAGACAGCCTTGGATCGTTCCAATAAACGCATCCATCCAGGTGATGCCCTGAGCCGGCAGCGTCTGGAAGCCCTCTGAAGCCGATACGGCAAGTGCCGTTGCTCCGGAGAAACCATCAACAGGCGTCCAGATCGCATCACCCGACATCTGGGCGGGGTAGGCAAAGTACAGGAAGGCCCGGCCAACCAGCGCAGGGTTCAGAAAGTTCTTACCTGTTCCACCGAAGACTTCCTTGCCGATGACGACACCAAACGAAATACCGAGTGCAACCTGCCAAAGAGGGACGTCAGGTGGCATGATCAGCGTGTAGAGCATCGAGGTAACCAGAAAGCCCTCGTTGACTTCGTGGCGCCGAACCGTGGCGAAAAGGACCTCCCAGAAGCCACCTGCAATCAGTGTCGTTATGTAGATCGGGAAGAAGTAAAGTGCGCCATGGAACATGTTCCCGAGCACACTATTGGGATCAAAGCCTACACCAAGGAACGAGACAATCACGGAGCGCCAGCCAGATGCGCCATGGTCCGCAATCGCTGAGTTGACCTGCAGCCCCGTATTGTACCATCCGAAAAGAATGCACGGGATTGTCGCGATGACAACGTAGGTCATGATCCGCTTCATATCGATGTGCGAGCGCGCATGCGGCGCCATCGTCGTCACGGTCTTTGGAGTATAAATGAAGCTCTCGACCATTTCGTAGAGCGGGAAGTAGCGTTCCCATTTGCCACCCTTGTTGAAGTGGGGCTCTATGCGGTCGAAGAAGGAGCGCAGACTCATTTCGTTAACCGTCCTTCTCAATCTTTTCCAGGCAATCACGTAGGGCCAGGCCGTACTCATACTTGGCAGGGCATGCAAATCCGACGAGGCTCAGGTCCTCTTCGTCGAGTTCCAGAGCACCGAGGGCCTGCGCCATGTCCGTATCCATCACAAGGAGGGCCCGGAGCAGCTGCGTCGGCAAATAATCCTGCGGCATCAACCGCTCGAAATTGCCGGTCGGAACCATGGCACGACGGCCACCATTCAGATTGGTCGTCAGATCGAACAGCTTTCGGGAGAATGCAGAACCCAGCACGGGTTGGGTCGCAAACTTGTGCGCCATCGGTCGAATCCAACCGAACAGATTCTGTGTGTGATCCTCTTCGATCATCGTGATCTGCCGCGCATAGCGTCCGAGATATGATGTCGTCTCTGTTGCTGCCCGGCCGCTCAGAATGGAGCCAGACACTAATCGCATTGGCGCATCAGAAGACCGATCCGCCTCTGTTAGGTCATCCATTGATGCGCCAATAAAGGTTTCAACCAAGCGTGGTTGCTTGCAACGGGGCCCCGCAATCGAAATCACTCGTGTCGGATCCAAATGTCCGCTCGCCATCAGATGTCCGATAGAAATGACATCCTGATACCCGATCGTCCAAACCGCGGCGTTACCATTGGGCGGCTGCAGAAAGTGTACATGCGTTCCGGCAAGACCTGCCGGATGCGGCCCGGAAAATCCAACAGCCTCAACACCTTCAACATTCGCGCCCGGGACATCGGCACCAATGTCCTGGCACAGGTACGTCGCACCTTCGCTCAGCTTGCTAACAGCCTTCAAGCCGCGCTCGAATGTGTCGCCGGCGCGCCCAATTAGCATTGCGGCGTCGGGGGACAATGGTTCCGTGTCCATAGCGGTGACGAAGATCGCACTGGGCCGTTCATCTGATGCCGGAACTTTTGAGTAAGGCCGCGTGCGGAAAGATGTCCAAAGGCCCGCTGCACTCAGCTTCTCTGCCACCCCGGCCGCGTTAGTCTCGCCACCGATCGATGAGAAATCCTTGCCTTTGTCTGCGAGATCGAGACCATCGAGCACCACACTCTCAAGGACCCGGCGCGGTCCACGGTTGATCGCCTTAATCCGACCTGTGACCGGGGCCACGATCTTCACATCAGATGTGTCTCTGTTGAAAAATATCGGAGATCCACGCTGGACTGCGTCACCTTCCTGGACTTCCAGGCGTGGCTTTAAGCCGATGTAATCAGGTCCAACGACAGCGGCGGTTCTAATGTCCGGCGCATCAAAGATTTTCTGTTCAGGTGCGCCAATGACCGGTAAATCCAGTCCTTTGCGCAGTCGGAATTCTCGCATTTGCTCACCTTGCGTTGGTGATTTCGAATTGTATCGAGGTCGTCCGTGGCCAATATCCTGCTTTATTACAAGACCTTGGTGCGAACCGATACTCTCAAGTTGGGGGGCGCGGCGCTAATCCGCAGCTTTCGTGTTTCGGTTAAGACATGTGCTCCCTGCTTCAGCCCACCCGAAGCAAATGTCTTAACCGAAAGGAACGTGAGCCGGTATGATATTTCTCATGTTAGTTTGCAAACGGCAACCGGTGTCGATGCAGACGACAAAGAGAGATCAAGTGTCAGATCCAATTCGCCAGCATAACGCGTTGACTTGAAGCCGGAACAGACTTCTAAACACCGTTACCTGATGTCGAGTGGTGCTTTGATGCGCAAACCAGTCCTTCCGCAGATTCTGTTTCTCCTCATTGCACTGGTGTTGTGCAGCTCCTGCCAGCAGGGGCTCACCACACTTCGGTATTCCGGGAAGACGATGGGTACGACGTACAACGTTATTGCCGTTGCACCCGTCTCCACATCATCGAAAGATCTGGGTAAGGCGATAGAAGCTCGCCTCGCGCGCGTCAACAAGCATCTCTCCAACTGGGACCCTACGTCTGAGATATCACGTTTCAACGCAACTCAGACCACGTCTCCAATCGCTATCTCCGAGATGATGGCGGAAGTCATGGCTGCGGCAAACATCGTACACCGCGACAGCTTCGGCGTATTTGATGTGACGCTAGCCCCGTTGATTGAATTGTGGGGCTTCGGAGCCCGCAAGACGGAGACACCAGTCCCGACGCCGGAAGCGATCGCGGCAACGCGCGCCCTGGTTGGTCAGCTGAAACTGCTGGCACTCGATGCCGAGGCGAAGCGCCTAACCAAGCGCAATGGCAAGACGACCATCAATCTGTCCGCAATCGCCAAGGGCTTTGGTGTTGATCAGGTTGCTGCCACGCTGCGGCAGTTCGATGTCAGAAACTATATGGTTGAAATTGGCGGCGATCTTGTTGCTAGCGGGGTGAACGCGGAGGGCAGAAAGTGGCGCATCGGTATTGAAAGGCCAGCCGCAACGGGTAGGCGCCTGCAGACCACGATCGACATTAGCGGGCCAGGCATGGCGACGTCCGGTGATTATCGCAACTACAAAGAAAGAGACGGAGTGAGATACTCCCACATCTTGGATCCGCGCACCGGTTATCCGATCAAGCACCAAACAGCCTCTGTGACGGTTCTGGCGCAGAACGCGATGCTCGCTGACGCCTGGGCCACAGCTTTGCTCGTGCTCGGAAAGGATGAAGGGCTAAAGATCGCCGAGAAACACAATCTCGCGGCGATGTTCATCTTTAAGGATGCCAATAAAAGCACCCCTCAGAACCAGGCCGACAACTTTGCCGTATTGATGAGCGCCGCGTTTGAAGATATGAAGCGTCAAGATTAGGTTTGAGGAGCGAGCACGTTGGAAACCTTTGCTTTTGCCTTCGTTGTTCTCGGGCTAGCCGTCTTCGGCATGTCGATTGGTGTTATTATGACCGGCCGAACAATCAAGGGCAGCTGCGGTGGTCTGAACGCCATATCAGGCGCCGATAAATGCTTGGTCTGCTCGAAAGACATCGATCCCAATAGCCCGCTGAAGGACAGGCTCAATTGCCCGCGCCTTCGTAATGCGCGCGGCTGAGGCACGTCGAACTGCTAGACAGCCAAAGAGGGTGTCTCTCGGGCCGGGTATAATGGCACATCTGCGCTGACTTCTCTCTCGTGCCTTGTCTGACACTGCTCCAATGGCGGGTGACTTCATCTATTCCGCGTATCGCTGACTGTTCCGATCGTGACCCCGCAAGCGTAATGACGTCTTGAGGCGCCAAATATACGTGCGCCACTGCAGGCCGACGAGGGACTGATGCCAATAGATACCTATGCCGATCGGAGATACTTCATTGACTGCGCGGGTCTGGCTGCGAAAATCAATGACGCAACGCTTATCGACCTGCGCCCGGCTGAAGAATTCGCCCTCGGCCATATCGAAGGCGCGAGACATCTCGACATCTACGCCTTCAGTTTGAATGATACGTCTTCGGCGCCGCTCGAAGCATTTCTGGCGATGTTCAATGGTCCGTTCGGAGCAAGAGGTGTTTCGAGGGACCGCCCAGTCGTCATTTATGATCATGAAAGCGGCGAGCGAGCCTCACGCGCGGTCTGGTTGCTCAGCGTGCTCGATCACCCGGACGTCAAACTACTCGATGGTGGGTCTCAAGCATGGCTCGCTTCAGGCCGCGCGCTAGAACGCATCAACGATGTGGCAGCCCCCGTACCGCCAGATCAGGCGCCGCCAACACCACCGCCTTTCCGTGGAGGCAGACGGCCTGAACTGCTAGCCACCCGCTTCGACGTCCTGGAGGGCATTGAGGACGAGGGCACGGTGATCGTCGATGTCAGACGGCAGTCTGAACACGATGGCGTCGAGAAGCGAACGAAGCACTCCGGTACAATACCCGGCGCAGTTCATGCGTTCTGGCGCGATCATCTTGACGAGTACGGCGCAATGCAAAATGCCGGTCTGGTCAAAGAGATCTACGAAGCCAAAGGCGTCACGCCGGACAAGACAGTTATTACGTTTTGCCAGGGTGGTTATCGGTCGGCGAGCACCTTCCTGGTCCTGAGGGCGCTCGGCTATCCAAACGTCCGCAACTACGTCGGATCGTGGGCCGAATGGGGCAATCGGGACGACACGCCAATTATTTTCAACGGTTAAAGTCAGTCTCGGCAGCGGATACGCCGGCTATCGCGACCAGGCGAGGTTTGCTGAGCCGAGCAATCGTCAACTGCGCACGCTGCAGCAATGAATAGTGGACTGTCATAGGCGGCCGCAACATCTCTCCATGAGAGAGATTCACTTTTGTGATGGGGGGCTCTGCCGAAAGATCAGATCTTTCGTCGGAAGTCCCTGTGCGGAGCTGCAATTTAGGATTGCGGTATGCTCGCTCTCTGGGACTGTGCGTTGGCGTGTCAGAACGAAGACATAGTCCTTGTCTGGTCCGCTGACGACGGCCCAGTCGTATAAGCCGTTCGCATTCACTGGACCAATGCAATAGATCCAATACGCAAATCCGCCACCGGAGATTGCCCGTTGGAAGAACCTGGCAATCCCTGAACCGAATGCAATACGCAGCTTCCTGCCCTGCGTTCCGGCCTGCAGAACTGCTTTGCCTGTGATGCGCTCGGTTATTTTTGAGCCATCAGCTGAGTGACGTTCGCAAGCATTCTCCACGCGAATGGCCTCGGCGCCCTCCGCTTGGTAATTTGTGCGCGATGCGAAGCACGGTCCATAGTCTTTGCCATCGCGAAGGAGCGTGTTGTCCTGGAATTGGTTCGTCGTGCGCGCGTATTCATACCAGGTCCCGAGATAGCGCCGCAGCTCAACAGGTGATTGATTTGACAAGGCCAGCGCCACGTTCGGTGATCCGAGCGAGAAGAAAGCAATCAACAGATTGCAAGTCCACATTCGGCCTGCAGGCCCCGTTTTACGTCTTGCGATCACGCCCGCGAACATAATCGTTTCCTATGAACTTCAAGTTGTCATTTTGACTACGATCAGAAGCGGAGATCAGACCTGTTGCCGTGCCTCAAGCTTGCACGCCGCTCGCAGCTTTGCTGGGAGTGATATCCTCCCATGCAATCGCAGTTGGTATCAGGCGGGCATCTGAGATGTAAAACAACGTATCACCCGCTTTAATAAGGCTGTCGTCAGCACAATTCAGTTTGACGTTCGGCGAATGCAAATGACGCACGCCAACCAGCGTAATCCCGTGTTGCCGCCGCATAGCATGAAGCAGATCGACATACTTTACGGGTCGCATTGCGTCTGGGACAACAAGTGAAAACGCGGTGCTAGGCGTCTCTGTTGAGAACAGCGCTTCAGCCATGCTCGATGCGCCGGGATCGCGTGACGCGCGCACCATCAGTTCCTCTGACATTGAGCCGATAACCTCGACACTCGGGTACTGCCGACGGACCAGCGACGCTGATCGCTCATCTTCGAAGAAAGAGACAATATGCTTGGTGTCAGCATCTGCGACAACTGCGAGCGTGGCAGCTAACGTTTCGTCATCATCCTGTCCGCGCACAACGATCGTCTTTGCGTCCTTAATCCCGGCGCGCAGCAATTCTGAAGGGATCGAGAGTGCGTCAACGCGGACATAGTCAACGAGTAACGGCAGCGGGTTCTGCTCCGATGATTTCGCAACCAGAACCATGCGATCTCCATCAGGTTGATCATCCGCCAGGAGCTCGATCAACCGTCGCGTACGACCGCCTTGCCAACCAAGTATCACAGTGTGATTACTGCGGTCCGAATAACTACCGAATCCATGCATCCGAGCTCTCCACAAGTGCGCCACATCACTGAGGCCGCGCCCCAAGATCGCTGTGAAAACCGCAATCGCTCCGGGCATGACGATCGTCAAGGCGATCAAGCGGCCGAGCTGGCCTTCCGGCGCCAGGTCGCCATACCCGACAGTCGTTGCGGTGGTGACGTAGAAATAAACATAGCTGAGCATGTTGCCGGTCAGCGCGGCTTCGCCAGCGGCAGCGAGCAGAATGAAACACAGCATCAAGTGCGAAAGCGCGATGACTGCAAGGCCGGCCCAGGACAGCTGTGTGATTACGACGTATGCACGTCTCAAAATGATGGTGATGACCGGCATGTCAGTTACCAGCCAATACTGGTCGCCAGACTCGAATTCTCAAATTTTGTCTCTGGCGTCCATGATGTCATTCTGCTCTGCCATTGTTCCCTTTATGTCATCACGTGGTGCAGAGCTATCTCGTGTTCCAATCGGTATGAGGTATGCCCGTGATCGGGAGTTCCGATTGCAAGCGGATACAAGCGGCGTATCCTCGGCGACCGGCTCGCTGCTTAGTCATATCGTAGTTCCGTCGCTTTTCCTCGAAATATGTAGTAGGCGAGCGCGGTGTAACCAAGGATAACCGGCATCACGACCAATGTACCTACCAGTATGATGAGTAGGCTCTCAGGTGCACTTGCCGCTTCATAGATGGTCAGCTTTTCAGGCACGATATAAGGGTAGAACGAGTACGCGAGGCCGGCAAACGCGATTGCAAACAAACCCACGGCGCAGGCAAAGGGCACCCAGTCCCAATCGCTGTTCTCTCTTGGCAGCTGTCGAAGAGCGATCCAGATCAGCGCGATCAAGATGGCTGAGATTAATGGCAGCGGCGCCAGCAGAATGATCTCTGGAATTGAGAACCATTTTTCGAAGATGCGCGCGCTGACAAGCGGCGTCGCCAATGACACCAATGCCAGGCCGCAGGCGGATCCAATGAGCCCGAATCGCGCCCACCGCACCGCCTTGGCTTGTAACGCTGCTTCAGTCTTAAAGATAAGCCATGTCGCGCCGATAAACCCATAGCCGGCAGTGACACAGAACGCTGTTACCAAACCAAACAGGACATGCACGCTGGTATGCTCCAGTCCCATGATGTAGAGGCCAAGCATATAGCCTTGTGACAGAGCTGCGATCAGGGAACCAACGAAGAAAGCCATATTCCAGGCGGTTTTGCGTTCGCTCGGCGCCTTGATGCGAAATTCGAACGCGACACCACGCAGAATGAGCCCAACCAACATGATCGCGACCGGCAAGTAGAGCGCTGTCAGAATAACTCCGTGAGCAACCGGGAAGGCAACTAGCAGGATACCGACCCCGAGAACGAGCCATGTCTCATTGGCATCCCAGAAGGGGCCAATCGATGCAACCATCCGGTCCTTCTCGGCGTCTTCGGCGAACGGGAGCAGAATGCCGACCCCGAGGTCAAAGCCGTCGAGAATAACGTAGAGGAGGATCGACAGCCCCAACAGGCCGGCGAATGCGAATGCCAACCACTGCAGTTCGTCATTACCCATTGTGCTCTCCTCAGCTTGGCACGATCAGTCCACCCGGTGCGCGGGTTGCATCAATACTTCTGGGTTCACTCGGCCTCGTTTGTGTCGTGCCATCTTTTGCCTTTCTGGCGAGATGAAGCAGGACACTCACGTACGCCACAGTCAGAACAGCATAGATTGTCAGGTAGACAATCAGGGTCGACATCACCATCGGCGCAGTGACTGGACCGACGGCTTCTGCGGTCGTCATCACGCCTTGCACCAGCCAGGGCTGGCGGCCGATTTCCGTTGTGTACCAACCGGCAAGCGTTGCAACCCAACCTGAAAACGTCATGGCGACCAGACCCCGCAGGATCCACGGGTTAAGGCCGTCGACACCATCATATCGCCAGATCAGGAACACGACGAGCCACGAAACCAACAGCATCAACATGCCAACCCCAACCATTACTCGGAATGACCAGAAGACGGCAGCGACAGGCGGGTGAAGCGGGCTGCCGTCTTCGGCAACGAAGTCGTTGAGACCAGGCACAACACCGTCGGCGCTATGCTTCAGGATAAGACTGGCGCCACTCGGTATGCCGACCTCGAAGTGGTTTTTCCGTGCTTCACCATCCGGCAGGGCAAACAGCAGCAGTGGCACGTTGCTTCGCGTCTCCCAATTGCCCTCCATGGCGGCCACTTTCTGCGGCTGATGTTCCAACGTATTGAGACCATGCATGTCGCCTGCAAAAATCTGCATTGGTATCAGCAGTGCCCCTAGAACAGCACCGACTTTGAGCGTCAATCTTGCGCTGCGGTCGCTCTGGCCGATGAGAATGCGGTAAGCCGAAACCCCGGCGATCAAGAAGGCCACCGTCAGACCACTTGCCAGTAGCATGTGGACGAGTCGGTAGGGCATAGATGGATTGAAAATGATCGCCATCCAGTCCGCTGCATGTACGACGCCATCGCGCAGCTCAAAACCAACAGGCGTGTGCATCCACGAGTTCAGCACGAGTATCCAAAACGCACTCATGGTTGTACCGAATGCGACTAGAAACGTCGCCAACGTGTGGACCCATCCAGGCACGCGGGACATACCGAACAACATGATTCCGATAAAGACGGCCTCGAGAAAGAATGCGGTTAGGATCTCATAAGCCAGGAGAGGGCCCGCGATGTTGCCCACTTTCTCCATGAAGCCAGGCCAGTTCGTCCCGAACTGGAAACTCATTGTGATGCCTGAGACCACACCGAGCGCAAACGACAGTGCGAAGACTTTGACCCAGAAACGATAAGCATCCATCCAGCGCTCGTCTTTGGTGCTGGTGTACTTGAGCCGAAAGAACAGCAGTATCCAGCCGAGCGCGATCGTGATCGTCGGGAACAAAATATGAAACGAAATGTTCGCAGCAAACTGAATGCGCGACAGGATGAGTTCGTCCATTTGTCCTCTCCTCGGCGAGTCGTTCCGATGGACGTCGGCAGGAGCACCGACGCGTTCACGACCTACGCTAGTAACATGTGGACTATTGGGCTGCGGGAAGAGATCTATGGCTGCGCCACAGCACCGCGTTTGCCGTCCCTAGCATGTGTAAAGACAGCGCACGCGACCGGGAGGGACCTTTGCACAGTGCTGAACTGCTCGGTCAGCTTGGCAGGTTGAGCGGTAAACCGGCTGTTCCAACACGAAGACTGAACGAGCGGTACACAGCCTTCAGGCCGGCGGTAGCCCAAGACACTTTGATCGGTGACAGCGATTACACGGCAGGTTGGTTCCTATTGGTAACGTTTATGCGATCGGCCCAAATAACGGGTGAGCGCAGTTTTGCACTCATCTTCGGAATGGAGGACGAACATGACAAGTAAGCCAAGTAAGTTTGATCACTCCACCAATCCTGAGCCTCACGACGGTCGCTCAAAGCGCCAATCATCGAACGTGACACCACCAGCTTTCGCGTCGGTCCATGGGGCTGCTCAAGCCATCGTTGCAATTTCTCGCAACCGGCCTGGCTCGTTCCATCCGGGACTCAACAGGCTTTCAAGTGTTCATGCGGGAACATGGCGTTGATCGAGCCTACAAGAGGACAGCGATTTCATTAATCTAATGAGGTGCTGTCATTTCCCGAACATCGACCATGCATCCCGTTCAATCTATCTGGGATGCGACTCTAGCCACAGCCATCGCGGTGAGAAAGAGATCAACATGTCAACGCACGCAAGCAAAGTTGAAGCCTTAAGCTCAGGTGAAACGGAACGGAAGCGTGACGTACAAATCGCCTCCGGCCGGAACTCGACCACCACTGTGCTTGAGCAGGTCTCAGCAGCCTACCTGGATTCAGCCATGAGCGCTCGACAAGCAATCTGGAATCTGGGTCGTGATCAGTTCGAGGGACCGGCGAGCCACTATCGTGAACTGTACAGTGATCTCGATAGATTTGCCGACGCTTTCGCCGCCGAATTGGTCACCCGGGGAGCAATCCCTCCGGGGACGGTTCATATACTTGCAACCCTCACGAGCCTGCCTCCTTTCCCGGCAGAACTCACTGGCAAGCAGGACCTGAGCGAAGCGCTGTCGTTGCGTACAAAACAGGTCGCAAAACTGACCCGTCGCGCAATTGCTGCTTTCGATCATCCAGACGACGCCGAAATCGTTGATCTACTAGCCGAGGCTTCTTCAAAGGTCGAGAAGCACAGTCGATTGTTGGAGAAACACGCCCAACCGACCTAAACCGGCATCCATAAATCTTCGCCTCCGATGAACAGCCCTGCTGTCACCATGATTGGGATAAGCCCCTCCCTCGTGTTGAACAGCATTGGAGACCAGCATGGCCGAAAGTTCGCCGTTACGTGCCTCTTAGAGTCATGCTCTGTGCAGGTTTCTCTCCGGCGGTAGTCCAGGTGGATCAATCGTCTCAATATGCTCACTGCTGCGGAAGCATTTGGTGTAAGAGTAGTTCGTGCGGCGCTGGTGGTCGGGTTTAGCTATCGCCCGCGGACTTCGTCAAAGGCAGGGCAAACCCTAGTTGCAGAACGGCTCGGGCTGGACAAGAGATTATGTTGGATTGATCGCATGCAAGCCTTCGTTTTATCAGTTCTACTGGCGGTGATGATCAGCCAGCCGGTGCGCGCGGAAGAAGGCAAGCGCGTCGGTTCGATTATTGGGCTTGATAAAGCTCAGAATTTCATCTGCAAACGCCAGTCAGGCTACAAGGTCGTTGCATGGGCCTATGAGCAACTCAACACATTGCCTGAGAATGAAGCTCGCATTGCCGATGAGATGAGCAAGAAGACATTTCGCAATATGACGAAATCGCTGGGAGATCCATCAAAGTTACGGGAAGGCAGTTTGCAGGCCAGTCTTGTGAAGCTCTTATGCAGAACAATCGATGCTGCATTGGCGAAGGTCGAGGATAAGCATCTCAGTGAGCAATAACCGCGACCACTGGCCGTCCCGCAAGTCCCCGGGTCGTTGGCATCTCGTGAGTGTTTGAGGCGCTGCAGCAAACTGCTTCCACAGCCAATCCGGAACGACGAACGTGTTTGCTTCTCAATGGCAGCGCGCCGGGCGCTGACATGGCAATCGACGCGTGCGTCTTGCATTCATAAAACTAACTCAGTTTCTAGACACTCATCCCGCTGGCCAAGAGTGGATGCCCGGTCAGCGGTTCGCGTCGGCATTCTTACAAGATATACTGGCGGCCAAGGCAGGATTATTATCGGGCCGGGTCTGAACAGGAGCCGCGAGAATTGGATAAGACAGACAAGCTTGACTGTTTCGTCACGGTGGTCAGAGCGGGCACATTCTCATCCGCAGCACGGCAACTTCTCCTGACGCCGTCCGCTGTCAGTCGCCTTGTTTCGAGACTCGAGAGCGAGGTCGGTGCAACGCTCTTTGACCGCACAACGAAATCCCTGAAACTCACCGAGGAAGGCCGCGTACTCTATGAAGGCGCGTTGCGCATTACTGCAGATATCGAAGAGATCTACCAACGCGTTTCCCGCAATCAATCAGAGCCACATGGACGACTTCGCATCAGCAGCTCAGTGCCGATCGGCGTGCGGCACATACAGCCGCTGCTACCGAAATTCGTTGCGCGCTATCCCAAAGTGCAAATCGATTTATCGTTGTCCGATGAAGTCGTAGACATGGTCGCTCAGGGCGCCGACGTTGCCATACGCGTAGGTCCACTCAAGGATAGTACCTTCATCGCAAAAAAGCTCTGCAGTAGTCGCCGCGCCGTCGTAGCCTGCCCGGATTATCTCAGTCAGTTCGGCACACCGAAGCACCCAAGTGACTTGAGCCAACACGCCTGCCTTGCCTTCAATACACATGTGCGGCTGAACGATTGGCCATTCTTGATTGACGGCAGCATTGAGACCATTGCCGGCGGTGGCAATATTTCGGCTAACAACGGTGAGACGCTGCGCCATCTCGCATTGACCGGAGCCGGAATTGCGCGATTGGCCTGGTTCCAGATCGGCGCTGATGTGCGCGATGGTCGGCTGATCCCTCTACTGGAGGAGTTTCATCCGCAAGACCTGCAGGGGATCTATGCCATCTTCTTCAAACAGAAACAGATTTCTTCGCGCGTGCGTAGCTTTGTCGATTTTCTGTCCGAGGAACTGCCCTCTAAAGCGTCCTTTCTCGGCTTTGATGACTATCAGGCCGCTGTTGAGACATCCACTCGACAGACACGATGATTTTTCGGCACAAGCCCAATTCCTATTATGCACTTTTCACAAGGCCATCATTGGTGTTCGATGGCATCCAAGACATCAATCGATAAGCTGCGAGCGCTGAGCATTGAGCTGGAGCCGACCGGATGGCTGCCAATCAATGGGAGCTGACTGAGTGTGAGGTTGGTGCAACCTTGGCGACGATGCATATCCCGACCTGACAGCTGGTTTGATAGCCGTCGGTGACTGACAGAGGCAGAGACTATGCGGATCTTGTGCACGGGTGCAGCAGGTTATATCGGCGGTTCCGTTGCCAACCGTCTTATGCAATCTGGTCATCATGTCATTGGTCTGGTGCGCTCGCAAAAGCGGGCAGACCAAGTCCGCCGCCTGGGAATCGAGCCACTGATGGGCTCACTCGATGACTTAGAAGTATTACAGCAGGCCGCCTTGGAGGCGGATGCCGTTATCAATGCCGCCAGTGCCGATCATGAAGGTGCCGTCAGTGCATTCACCTGGGCGCTTGAAGGTTCCGGCAAGCCATTTATCCATACAAGTGGCTCAAGTGTCGTTGGAACCCAGACGGGTGGGCATCGGGTTGATGACATCTACGATGAAGAGACACCGTTCAAACCATCATCCGGAAGGGCCGCACGAGCAGCACTTAACGAACGCATCCTGGCAAGCAAAGAGCGCGGATTTCGACCAATCATTGTGTGTCCAAGCTTGATCTACGGTCTCGGTCACGGCGCGACGGAACATAGCATGCAGGTGCCGTGGCTGATTGATGTTGCCCGTAAACATGGCATCGCCAAGCACTTTGGTCCGGGCGAAAACATTTGGTCCAACGTCCACATCGACGATTTGATAGATCTCTATGCCCGCGCCCTTGACCACGCCCCAGCCGGGAGCTTCTATTTTGCCGAGAATGGTGAGAATTCAATGCGGGAGCTCTGTGAGGCGATCAACACCATGCTTGGGTTTACAGGCCAGCCTCAAGCGATGACACTCGCTGAAGCCGCCGACGAGTGGGGCGAAAACGGCGCCAAGAATACCATGGGGTCGAACAGCAGAGTGCGCGCTAAGCGGGCAGGACCAGAACTTGGTTGGTCGCCTCAGGCACAGTCTTTGATCGATGAGATCCTACATGGCTGCTATCGAATTCCCACGACTTGATGACCTTGTGTAGCGCATCTGATGCTTGGTCCCGCCTGCGGCCGAAATCGAATGCAAGCGTCAGCTGCAATAGCCACACTAGAACCAGAACACGAGGAGAACTGAAGTGAGCTCAGCAAAGACTAATCGCCGTGTCGTTCTAAGTCATCGCCCGAAAGGAGTTCCAGAGGCAGACCATTTCGCAATCGAGGATGTCAATGTTGCCGAGCCTGGTGAAGGCGAAATACTGATCAAAAACCAGTACTGGTCGATCGATCCTGCCATGCGCGGATGGGTGAATGACGCGCCAAACTATCTTCCCCCCGTTGCGATTGGCGAGGTGATGCGCTCATTCGCAGTTGGCACGGTGACAGCAAGCCGGAACCCGCTCTACAGCGAAGGCGATGTCGTGACCGGCATGTTCGGCTGGCAGAGCTACGCCATCAGTGATGGTAGCAATGTCGACCGCAAGGTTGAGGAAACCGATCTGTCGCCTTCATTGGCCTTAGGTGTTCTTGGGCTCAATGGTGTGACCGCATATTACGGCTTGTTGGATGCCTGCGCCCCGCAGGCGGGAGAGACCGTCGTCGTCTCAACAGCAGCAGGCGCTGTCGGCTCGGCTGTTGGGCAGATCGCAAAAATCAAAGGTTGCCGCACGGTTGGAATCACGGGGAGTGCGGACAAGGTCGAGCAGTGTCGCCAGGCCTTCGGATACGACGCGGCGATCAACTATAAGGACGGCGATATCTCAGCCGCCTTGAAGGCTGCCTGCCCGGATGGTGTGAATTGTTACTTCGACAACACCTGTGGACCAATCTCCGATGCTGTCATGGCCCAATTGGCACTCGGCGCACGGATCACGATCTGCGGCACCGCTGCTATCACAGATTGGGACCCGCTTCCGATCGGCCCCCGCGTGCACCGCCAGCTCATGGTCGCGCGCGCCAGAATGCAAGGCTTCCTCGTCCTTGACTACAAGCCGCGTTTCGGGGAGGCGATCAAGCAGTTGGCCACATGGATCCGGGAAGGCCGACTGTCTCACAATGAGCACGTTCTCGAAGGCGCCGAAGCTGCACCTGGCGCGATAAAAATGCTTTACGAAGGCAGGAATACAGGCAAGCTGCTCGTGCGCGTTGAGTAGCGCGATACCACGGTGCCTATATCCTCAACGGCGCATGTTGTTGCCATAGGCGCATTCCAGGCGGTCGCGGCTTGAGTACGTTTGAATGCAACTGCTCAGCCGCGCCCGAGCGTCGGGTCAGTGTGTTCGGGATTATGCGTAGGCCCCGACTTGCCGAGGAGCAGAAGACCGCGGCAATGGTATCCGGCTACCACTTATTCAGTCCGAACCGTAAATACTAGAAGCCACGCACAATGAGGGCGAAGCCGGAGAGCGTGAGCAGGATCAAGACAATCCGGCGAAAGAGATTTGCATCGACATATCCGTAGCAAGCTTTGCCACACACGACACCAAGAAGTGTTGCCGGGAGTGTCCAAGCCGCGGTGTAGGCCAATTCCCACGTCAGGAGCCCCGCTGAACCGAATCCGACAAAGGCAGCTGACAGGATAACAAAATTATAGGGTTGATACGCGGCTCGTTGCTCGTCTGGGGACCAGTTTTTCAGACCGCTCCATATGGTCACGATCGGCCCGGATAGGGATGCAAGGCCACCACAGATTCCGCCGAGAAAACCAGCGATGGCATCGCGCTTGGGCGTCTCGCCTGCCACGCGGATGCGATGGCCTCCGGCGAGCGACGCCAGTGCGTAAGCCGTGAGAAGTAGACCGCCTATAAGGCGGAATGCTTCAGCGTCAATAATTGTCAACAGCCAGACACCAATGGGAACGCCGGCGAGGCCCCCAACAACGAGTGGCAGGATTCGGTCTCGTGACATTGCTTGGCGAAAACCACGGAACATTACCACGTGTCCAACGACTGAGCCGATTGCGGCCAGTGGTGCGCTCACCTGTGGTGTCAAAAAGTGCAGCCAAAGCCCATACGCGGTCGGTCCATTGCCGAAGCCTGTCAGCCCGAGAACGAAGCCACCCAAGAGAGCGCCGGCAAGTACGAGCAAAGTCTGAGGGTCCATGGGCTCACTATCGGCTAGAGGCGGAAAACAGGCAATTGCCACGCTCTTCGACGGTCGACTGTGCGTCTCCTTGCAGTATCGCTGGATGAAGAACCGAACTTCTACAGGACATGAGCGAATTCGATGACGCGCCGGACAGATGTCAAGACGTCGACAGGTATAGCGCAATTCACGACAATTGCTGATCTGCGATTTCCCGGACCAGCTTGAGGGTCATGGCTTTGGCATAGTCGTCATAGCTTTGTGCAGTTATGACGAAGGAGCCCGGGCCGCCGATGACATTCTTTCTGTAATAGTCATCAAGGTTGGCGGCTTCATTGACAATTGTCAGGCCATTTATTGTGAACCCGGCCCTGATGGCACTGTCGCGTTCAGCTTGCGGGCGTGGCAGGACGTTGTTTGTACCGTCTCCCGAGATATCAATCACTTTGCGATCGGCAGTAAATTCTGTGGTTTGTGCAACTCGGACGGAATATCGAATAGCCCCCGCAATATGGGTAAAGCCATTCGTCATGACACGCGTCATGTCACCAACCTTGAGTGCGAATGTCGTCGCACTAGCGGGTCCTTCGACGATATGCCAGGGCACCATGATAAACTGCTTCTGGTATCCCGCCCACTGAACAACCGTGATAGCTATGCGCTTGTTGCGTCCAAAGCCGATAGCTTCGATCACCGATGGATGGGTGATAGCTGTCGCAACGCCGTATTTCTGCAGATCGAATTCGCGTTCATCAACGCTTGCCGAAACATCCAGAGCGAGAACTAGGGCGAGGTCCACGTTCATGGTCGAGCGAACATTCAGGGACGTCGACATCAGGACAGTAAATGCAAGTGCCAGCACACCCAGCCAGTCTGAGGGGGGGCGCCTCTGCCATCGCCATTTGCGATTTGGATATCCACGCTTCCGCAAGTGTTGATCGTCCGCTTCGGTTGAACGTGGAAGCAATAATGACCGAAGTTCGTCCATTCACCAACTGGCGAATGACGCGTTGTCGAGAATGTGACCCAGTGGCGTGCACAACTCCCGGCACGCTACCACATTATGGCGTTGAAACAGGAGCGGGCCGGGTGTGGAACATTACGCCGCCAATGCCGTGATGGCTGATGAGGGTCGTCGTCAGCCATCCACCGGGGGGGGCTTCTCCACTCCACCAGGCAGAAAACTGTCGCCAGAGGTCCGTTACCAACAACCAGCCACGCGGCTCATGCGATAACGGGACCTCATAGGGTGCGTAGCTGAACTTGTACTCCAGAAACAACGTTGACCTGCCTAGCCGAACCTGGATACCCGCCAAAGCCTGGCCGACAAACCCGGTGAATTGATACTCATAGGTACGCGCATTTTCTGCCCGGATACCCACTTCCGTGTGGGGAAGAGAAATGCCGGCACCAAGGCCCAGGTAAGGACGAATGCCGCCAGCCAGAGGTGAAAGTCGCAGAAGACCGTTGAGGGTCAGCATATTGTGGCCATGACTGAATTCCAGATGCCGGAAAAAATCTCCCATCTTCTGCTTTGCAGGTAACGTCTTGCCATTGTGGGTGCCACGAAACGTAGCAATGTCTTCCCGTTTGGAGATCGCCTTGGCATGCGTAAAGTCCAGCATCGTTCCGCCAATGCCGGTTTCTGGCCACCGCTGGATCCGGAGGCCGTAGTAGATCGGCGCTTTGAATGGCCGACCGATCCACCCGAAGTCGTTGACCGTGAAATCCGTCCGGCCGGGATTGACGATCCGGACATCTGCCGGATGAGTGTAGGCGACGCCACCGTAACCGCCTATCATCCAATCATGGCCGCCGACTGCGGCTTTGGATGGATCAGACAATTGAGATGTCGCCGCAGACTTGCCGTTTGCCTCTTCGGGCTCACTGGAAGTCAATGTGTCTGGATACTGGGACGAAGCAATCAGCACGAGCATCGCGGCCAACCCCAACCACGTGGTCGGGCTGGACCTTGATGAAGAGGGTAGCTTGCTCCCCCAAATGGCGTTCTCTAGTCGCCAGGCGATTGAACCCATGTCTCTGATCCCCCTCATCCACGGTCAGATGCCACGCATCACCTCCTCTTTGATAGATGAAGAGTAGCTAGGAGAGAAAGCACCTCAAAGTCGCATAAGTAAAACTACGGACGCAACATATGAAGCAACACATTCAGCGTAGCCGGACAACGACACTATCGGTTTCACCAAGTGCGTCCGTCACCGAAAGCCGCACAAAGCCGCGGCGTTTGGCAGGCCAGAGGAACTGTCGTTGGCGCGCGTGCGTGGCAATCGGCGCACCATCCGCGAACCAAGTTAAAGGCAAAGCACCGCCTTTGCTCTTAAGAACAATGACATCTTCGTCGCTCGGCGCTTCAAGTTCTGAACGGTCCGGCGGAAACATGATCCGTACCGGCTCGTCTAGATAGGCCCCGCCGGCATTCGAAGATGGCACGCGCCGATCAAATCGCTTGAGCGGTTCCGGCAACTCCGCACCTGTAACGCTCAGGACGCCATCTGGTGCATTCGGAAAGGCGGCGCGGCGTTCAGAAATACGCGCGAACGCGTCAAACAAGATTGGGGCTGCCGCAGTGCGCCCCAGCAATCCTGGTGTGGTTGCGGCGTCCGGGCGACCAACCCACACGACGATTGTATGTTGTCCGTCGTATCCGGCAGCCCACGCATCACGGTGACCGTAAGACGTACCCGTCTTGTAAGCAATGGCGCCGCGCCGTGCATTGGGTGGCGGTGGAGCTTGCCTCAGGATTTCGGTGACATAATGTGCAGCTTTCTCACTCAGCACGCGACGTTGCTTTTGCGACGGGCCGAGCGTCATATCAATTTCGGCGCGGTCTCGAACCAGTTGCTTCAGCTGAACCGAATGCCCACCGCGTGCCAGTGCTGCATAGAGCCCGGCCATATCTTCCAGCGTGAGACCGACTCCGCCCAGAGCAACGGCCAATGAGGGTTGTGCATCATCTGGCAGGTGCACGGCCGTTCCCGTATGACGGAGGCGGCCGACAAACCGGCCGGGTCCGACAGCATCAAGCAGTTTTACGGCCGGAACATTCAGCGACTTTCCAAGCGCTTCCGTCAACGTGATCGTGCCGCGGTAGGTTTTGTCAAAGTTCTTTGGCGCATAGGTTCCAAAGCGCGATGGTTTGTCTTCGATCAGTGTTTGCGGATGCGCGATGCCGTAGTCGAACGCAAGTCCGTAGATGAACGGCTTCAGGGCAGAGCCTGGCGATCGGATTGCCATTGTCATATCGATCGCACCGAAGCGGTCATTGTCGAAGTAATTGCTGGAGCCGATCCGCGCCAGGATCTCGCCGTTGGTGTGGTCAACCACCATCAGGGCCGCAGAAAGGCGTTCGCCTTGGATGAGAGCATGAGCATGCACCAAGGCCTCAAGGCGTCGCTGAAGCGACCTATCAAGAGTCGTGCGCCCAACCGAAATCGTCTGGTTAGGCCCAAGAACAGCATCGGCGTAGTGCGCTGCCAACTTGGGGAACGCCATGCGATGCTTTGGGATTGGTTCTGAATTGGCACGCTTCGCTTCTGGTGCCGTGACCAAACCGGCTGCAACAGCACGCGCGAGCACCCGGGCACGAGATTGCCGGGCTGCATCGGTGTGACGGTCCGGTCGGCGTCCCTCTGGTGATTGTGGGAGCGCAACCAACAAAGCTGCTTGGCCCAGCGACAGGCGACGAGGCTCTTTGCCGAAATAGGCAAGCGATGCCGCACGGACACCTTCGATGTTACCGCCGAACGGCGCCAGTCTGAGATAGAGGTTTAAGATCTCAGCCTTGGAAAGCCTCTGCTCTAACTGCAAAGCCCGGACAATCTGTCGGAATTTTGCATGGATTGACCGCCCGTAACGGCGATCGAGCAAGCGGGCCACCTGCATGGTGAGTGTTGATCCGCCGGAGACAACGCGACGGTGCCATGCAAATTGCAGTGCCGCGCGGACGATTGCATAGGGGTCTACGCCGCCGTGCTGATGAAACCTACCGTCCTCGAAAGCGAAAAGGAGTTTCAGATAGTTTGGATCGACGTCCGTGGTTGTGACAGGCAGACGCCAGATTCCATCGGCTGTTGTAAAGGCACGCAGGAGTTTGCCGTTGCGATCCTGCAGGATTGGCGATACGTGCTCAGCCATCGCAGTCGGTGGCGGGCCAAGCCGTTTCGCCTCTTGCAGCCCGGCATAGATGAGTGCCGCAAGCCCTCCCATCCCAACGGTTGCGACGACCGCGCAAACCATGATCAGGCGCCGTAGCACTGGCCTATGATCCATCAAGACCCGCATCTCCCGTTCATCACTCCGCGCTCGACGTAATCTCAAGTCGACCGCTGGCCGTACGGGCAAACTTCTCCGGTTGATACATATCTTCAACCAGAGCGGCAGGATGCACGAATGAACCTGGCGTCACCGCTCGCACAATATAGGCGACAGTGGCGCTGGTCTGCTTGCTACCGTTCTTGAAGAAGTCGAACGCCGCAATGAACCGGTCATCACGAAATTCTGTGTGTTCGGCACCGACGTCAGATTTGAGCCAGGCCAATGCGGAGATGTCACCGCTCGTAACGAGGCGTGGGTTCTCAATTTCAAGCCCGGCAGGCAGGCGATCGACCAAGAGCACGCGGCCGCGCCTTTCCGAGCTGGCAATCTTCAGAACCACGACCATGCGCTTGTTCTGTCCAATTTGAGACTGGCCGCCTTCCGCGCTCTTCAACTCGATCGGCTGGCCGTCAAGCGAATAGTAAGACCGGCTGATCGTAAAGCCGCGCTCAATTGCAGGCTCGGGTGTCAAGGCCGTACCAATGACAGATACAACGGCATCAACCGCTTCCTGACCCTGGTTGGCGATAACGAGCTGGCCGTTCTGCAGACGCGCTGCTTTGAGCTGACGCCGCAACTGTCCCCTGTGCGGCACGCCATCGACGCTGAGTGTGGTCGAGGACAATTGCTTCTGCATGGCGTTTGCTGCGAGCAACATCCAGGCCTGCTCCTGGGTTGACGTATGTTGCCGGCTGGCAAAGGCCTGGGATAGAACATCTCCAAGCCGGGTTTGTTGTTGTTGCAGCATGTTGCTCTCTGACGCCAATGTGAGAACTGCGGCTCCATCGCGAACGCCGGATCCGTAGTCTTTGCGCAGGCCGGTAACTGTCATTGCACCCAGGTCTTTGACGGCGGCATTGAAGGATCGCTGCGCGCGCTCTTGATCGCCCATCATGGCAAGTGCTGCACCGAGCTGAGCTTTGGCCAGGGGGGTCGCAAATCGCTCCAATCTTGTGTCGGCATAGTAGCGAAGTTCGCCAATCGGTGCCCGGCCATTGCGCGCAAGTACGTACAGCGCATATGCCCGATCTTCCCCGCCACGCTCAAAATCAGAGACGTAGCTGACAAAGTTCTGCAGCCGATCGAGTGCATTCTCAAACTTCCGTGCATTCACCTTGTGGCCCGCTGATTGGGCACGGCCCAGGAAGTCGGTCACATAAGATGTGAGCCACATATCGGCGTTACCTGGTCCCCATACGCCGAACGCGCCTGAGCTGTCTTGCATCGTGAACAGATGAGCTATCGCCTTACCGATCCTTGCGTTGGTCTCCGATCCCGATATCGGCAATGATTTGCTACCGAATGCGCTCGCATAAAGGAGTGGCAGGGCCTTGCTCGTTGTCTGCTCGGCACAGCCATAGGGATATCGGTCGAGCTGCGATAACAGCGCTGGGACGTTGAACTGCGCGACCGGTCCGACAGACAAAGAGATCGACGAACGCTGCGGCAGCATATCCAGGAGTAGGTCCTTGGACAGCGAAATCTGCCCACCATTGCCTTCGAGTTTGCTGACGGTCACCCGGCGAACATCTCGTGCAGGCGCTTTCACGTCGAACACGAGCTCTCGTTTGACATCGATGCCGTTTTCGCCGGTGACGCGCACGTTGTAGGAGACAAGTCCAAGTGTCTTTGGTGAAATCTCGAATCTCTGTGCAATTCGCTGACCGGCCTCTATGGCAACCGTTTTGTCAAAAACAGAGATGGCGCTTGCGCCGCTGCCAACCGTTTCCGAAGACGCGCCCTGTCGCAGAACGCTGACTTTGTAATCCCCGCTGGCACCTTCAACATTGTGGATGTCGAGCTGCAGGCGGGCTTTGTCACCCAGTGTTAGAAATCTCGGTCCGGACGCGGTTAGCGTCACCGGGTCACGCACAATGACATCCCGCACACCGTGACCAACTTTCTTGCCGCTCCAGGCGACGGCCATGACCCGCACAGTACCGTTGAAGTTGGGGAGATCAAACGTCACCTGCGCCGTGCCATCGTTCTTGACGGTGACGATTCCGGAAAAGAGGGACACGGTTTCTTCGACAGGTGGACTACCTTCAACGCCACCGGCAGCGCCATCTCCACCGAACTTTAGTGCTCCTCGCTCAGCACGCATGCCGTCGATCAAGCGCCCGTAGAGATCTCGGTATTCAGTCCTTAACAGACGCTGTGCAAAAAACCAGGTCTCGGGCTTGGGTGACTTAAACCGCGTCAGATTGAGGATGCCAACATCAACGGCTGCAACAGTTACGCGCGCCTTCTCGCCAGGGTCCAGACCTTGAATCGTCATTGGCACTGGAAGATTGGCACCGGAGCGCACTTTGTCAGCCACTCCAAGATCAACCTGTAAAGTTCGTGGTGACGTATCGATGCCGAGCCAGGCCACACCAAGAGCGCGCTCAGGCATGCGCTTTTCCTTGAGGTCCATTGCTCGGTAGAGAGTTGCAAGCACGTAGGCGCCTGCTCCCCAATCCTTACCGACATCAATCTCTACCTCGGCATTGCCCTTCTGAATGTCAGCCTCAAACGAGTGCACCAAATCATGGCTCACGACATTGATGAGAGCTCGACCGCCATGCTTCGACGCAATACGGAGCTTTGCAGTCTCACCTGTCTGATAACTCTCCTTATCCAGAGCGACAGCGAGCATTTCTGGGCTGTCGTTTTCCGAGGTCGCATACCATCCGGCTGTGAAGTCAAAGCTGGACGCAGGCCCTGTCGGATCGTCGGACTGAATGGTGAGTTTATATCGGCCCCATCGAACAGGAGCAGCGATGCGTACAATCCCATCAGCCATTGTGTCGATATCGCCATTCGCAACCTTGCGCGATATCGTGACGGCATCATAAGCCCAGGTCCCATCGCGCTTATACCATTGCCACTTGCGCTGCAGCTGGACGAGTTCCCATTTGAGACCAGGGATTGCAATTTGCTGGCTGCTGCTATTCACGCTGATGATTTCGAATGTGGCCTCCGAGCCATCGCTCAGTGCCTGACCGTCGAAGCCCGGCTTAATACCGATACGTTTCACGGTTGCTGCAACCGGCATCTTGATGCTGCGCTCGATCGCGCGGCCACCAGGTTCCAGCATTCTGACAATCACACGCGCTTCAAGTGGGCGCGCCGTCCGCTTTATTTTCGGCAGTTTGATTGGCAACTCAGCCAATCCTTTGGCATCTGTTCGCGGAACATTCGAAAGTGGTTCACGAACCGGATCAATGCGTTCGTCCGAATGACCAAATTTGAAACCCGGAAAGGCGGCAACATCTTTCTTGCTGGCCCGGACGATGACTTCGCCTTCAACGGCAAGATCTGCCGCTGGAGGGCCATATAGAAACTTACCCGTCAGGCTGATCTTGCCGGTAACGCCTGGCTTCAGTGTCGACTCGGTGGGCTTCAGTTCCATCGCAAGGCGCTCGGGAACGAAGTCCTCCACCAGGAAGCCAATAGTCGCAATAGGATCATCTTTGGCATCGGTATGGAGATTGACCCGCCATGTCCCCGTCATCGCACCGGGTGACAAATGAATAGTACGGTACCTCCCGCCCAGACCTTGGTCTTTTAGTGAATGCCGTACGTCCTCGACCCCGTCTGGCCGCAGCACCACCATCGTGACCGGCACCGCTGCTGCTGCACCGTCGCGGTCTCTCACCAGTGATGTAACGTTGACTTCTTCACCAGGGCGGTAGACACCACGCTCCGTATACATGTAAGCGTCAATCGGACCTGGAGTTGCGCGGCCTTTGACGCCACGGTCTGTTAGGTCAAACGCCGCCTGACTGACATCAAGGTAGCTGTAGTCACCATTAGGACCCTCAGCGATCAGCATCGCTGGTGAGAGCCCGCCTTCTCCTTTGCCAAGCGCACCATCAAACCTGGCATAACCGCGAGCATCCGTTTGTGCTCGTCCAAGCACTTCATTATTGCGCGCGACCAGTTTGACCGAGGCCTTGGCAATAGCCGTGGCCGAGTCGAGTGAGCGCACAAAGACATGAATGCTGTCGCGGCCTTTGAGCGACGTCAGACCGAGATCAGAGACAACAAACCACTGTGTTGCCAGCTGCTCACCATCGTTCTTGCCACCTGTCGCGGCGGCCGAGATGGCATACACACCCGGCTTCATGTTGGGCAGTGCCTTGTCGATCGGGATAGCCGTCGTGACGTCTTTGTTGAGATCCGTTTTCACCGCCAGCTTGCCCGCGAACAGCTGCTCGCCAGTACGGTTCTTCAATTCGCGTAAGTCCCAGCTGCGAAGTTGATTGCCTACCGTGCCACTGGCGACCGCGCCAACGAGACTGCGATCGCCAATTCGGTAGATCTTGAAAGCGATCTCTTCTGCATTGATGGACACGACCGGAATACCCGCCTGACCTCGGCTCGGCAGGACGTAACCGCGTCCCGTAAAACGCACCGCTGGTGAGCGGTCACGGACATAGACTGTCAGCTGTGATTGCTTCGGTAATCTATCGTCAATCCGCGCCGGCAGCTCCGATCGGACGTCGACTTGGAACCGTCGACCATGCTTGAGGCCGTCAATACAAAGGCTTTGGCCCTCCGCATTGACGTTTTCCGGATCCTTGCCATTGACCGAAATGAACTTCGCATAGTCGAAGTCACCTGTCTTAAGCGTTTCGGAAAATTCAATACACAGGCGCGGTGTAGCCGTCTCATTCTCAACGCGATAGTTGACGATCCGAAATCCGCGCTCGGCACGCAGTTTGGCATAAGCTTGACGAACCTGCGGATCATCGTCGAGTTTCAAACTCTGTTTGTAAGCATCAAGCGCGGGTCGCCAATAAGAACGCCGCACCATGGACTGTGCCAGAACGCCGAGAGCAGTTGCCTGTGTCTGAACTTTAGAGGCGCGTTGATACGCAAGATAGGCGGCACCGCTGGCGTTGACCGGAATGGAGTAGCGCTCGGAACCTTTTTGTTGGTCTTTCGGGATCGCCAAGAGAGCACGCGCGAGTAACAGCCATCCACGGGCATTGTTCGCATCGATGGTCACGACCCGGGCGAATTTGCGGGCGGCTCCACGTGGGTCCTGACCAGCGTTCAAAATTCGCCGGCCTTCGAAGAATAGACTGCGGTTATTCTGCGGAGATTTGCCGTTCTTGTAGGCCTTCTGGAGCCAGGCCTCATAGCGCCCGGCGTCTCGCGCAACACCTTCATGTTTGAAGGGCAGGGGATTGTCGGCAGCAAGTGCAACTGCGGATATTAAAATCGAAGAGAAGAGTACGGCGGCGAATCTGAGCACGTGCTTAGCTCCCAGGCAGCATCAATCGAACATCGCGTGACTGTTGTGAAAACAGACCATCAGTTGTTCAAGAGTGCAGCAAATGGGAGTGGTGGAATAGGGGCAGCCCGCCGCCTATTCCACTCAAAATGCGCATTGTTGCGGTCGCTTGCGGGAGAATACCGCTCGTTGCGCAAAAGTCTGGCTGCGGGAGAGGCTTAAGAGCAGGGCAGGCTCATGCCAGCAGTCAGTATATTGCAGAGTGTCAATTAGTGGAGTGTACCAAACACAGAGCCACTGGACTTCGCCGCGATAGCCGGGACCACACCATTGGACTGTTGCGGATCGTCCGCATCGGCGACGTCGACGTTCCCCATTAACGGAATCGAAACGGACCAGAGCCGCTCGAAAGAGATTCGAGCCCAGCGGGCCGTCTCCTTGCAGTCGTCTGCGAAGCACTCAAACGCATCACGCTTGGCTGGTTCGCGGCGCATGCAGTCACCGGTCCAACAGCAACTATCGCTCAAGACGAGCTGTTCATGGGCGTCTAGAAGACGGATGTTCTGAGCCCAACGAACAGAGATGAGCGGGAAGCCGGCCAATTGATGCAGGAATTGATCAGACGAGGTATCGGCCACAATCAGCTTGATCTTGACGCCTTCGAGTTCCGGTCTCCCGATAACCTGCTGCAGGGCACAAACCACCGGGCTGTGAACCGACAGGGCAACAACCTGCAACTCATCATCGGCGTGCAGGTCTCCAGCGCTGGAACGGCGCTCAAGCTGCTCGTTAATGAAGGAGATCAGTTTTTCTTTTTTATCATCACACTTCACAACTTGCATGCGGGGTGGAGACTTGGTCTGCATCAACGTGCGGTCCCTTCTGTGGTCTTGGCCGTCCAAGTGGTTAGTCGGCAAAGGATGGTGTGTGGGCTATGGCGTGACTAAACACCAGTTGAGTTAAATAAGGATTGAGCTGTGTGCAAAACTTGAACAATTCCGAGCAAATTCCTGGTCTGGCGAAGGTGCTGTCGTCTTGGCCATCGCCAGTCATTGTCTGACTCCGAGTCCCGGCATCTCCGGTTTAATCGCGTTGGGTCCGGTCAGCAGCAAATTTCTGCGCCACGCGCAACATTGGATCGTCGCCTTCCGTCCCGTAGATGAACTGCTCGGCATCAACGTCAATTGGCTCAAATTCATTGCCTTCGATGACTTCGGCAGCACTCTCGTCTGTCAGGACGATTGCCTCAGATTCCGGTTCTATTGAAAGCAGTTCTGGTGACGTGGTTGGCTCATTGATCTCTACAACCAAGCTGCCGGCAGGCTCGGCACTCAGGTCCAGCAACAATTGCTGATCTGTATCTATTTGGCCGATGCTTTCAAATAGACGCTGGGGAATGTGTGCTTCTGTTGTTGGCAGAGTGAAGTCAGCTGTCCGCTCTGTTATCCGCACATTAATACGCTGCGGTTCAGAGACGGCTTGCGGTTGCGCGACGTTTTGAATCTCCGGCAGAACGACTGTCGCATCAGCGCTCTCAAGAGGCTGTGCTGCTGGCTTTAGCTGGGCCGAGGCTGCGCCGGCAACTGCGGCGGCTTGAAGAGGAGATGGCGCAATAATCGGTGTGTGATCAGGCGATGCTGCATAGGCATGCGTGTCTGAGGAAGCGACGGGCTGCGGCTGTTCCGGCTGGCTTCCACGCACGGTCGGCATCGGAATAACATTACCGGGGTTGAGGCTTTCACGCCAATTCGTGTGTGTATTGGAGTTGGCCGCATCCTGTAGTGCAACTTCAGCCTCGGATGGCGGCGTGGGTGGACGCCTCCATGGCCAGCCATGGGCCGCGGGATGCTCCGGTGTCGCCTGCTGCTCATCCTCAGCGGGAATGTCTTCTCGCAACGTCCTGGCATAAGGTCCAAACCGCTCAGAGAGGCGTTCATCGACAGGTCCTTCCGGTGTTGGCATGCGTGCGGCAGCAGCAGGGGCGGTCGGTCTGCGTCGAGGTTCATCATCATAAGTCGGCATCGGAGCCTCAGTGAACTCTTCGGGTTGGGGGACGCCAGTTTGCAAATCCAACTCGGGGCCGCGTTCTGCTGCGCGCTTCCGTTTGCGCATTTCCGAGCGGCGAGACGCACCCATGATTGCGCCTAGGATGATCTCCGACCACGCACCATCGCGGAAACGGTATGTCCGGAAAGCCTGGCTATTTGCGAACTTGCTGCCTTGTCGCCACAACTTCTTCTGGATGACTTTGCGGGTCAGCAGTGGATTGTAGACACGGGCAAAAATCTTTTCTTTCTCAAAGCTTGCAAAGAGATTGGCGAGCAGGTGCGCTTCCTGCTGTAAAGAGTTGACTTCGGCCGGATTCTGGTTGCGAGGTGCATCAAGAGGTACCGCAACGTAGTAGTCGCCGTTGTAGTCGAACACGACATGCCGGAAGACTTCGAACTTCTCGCGGACTTGTTGATCTTTATGGATATCGTCGAAGCGGGTCAGGATTTGATAAACCGGCCCACGTTCGGCTTCGCGCATCTTCGGAAGCAGTCCATGCAGACGGTTGATCGGCCGGCCGATTGACACCAGCAGCAGGCAGATATCGACAAACAGTGCAATCGCAAGTGGGATGTAGTCTCGCTTGGCGAGGCCTCCATGATTCGGATTGGAGGCGAGCTGGCCGTTGCCGCGGTTGCTATCAACGGATTGGATCGCCTTCTGGCGAAGAGCTCGAAGCTCATCTGCAGATGGCGGCAGCTTGAATGTCAGGACACCGTAGAACGTTGCAGTCAAGCGGCGGAATGCCTCGACCACAGCTTGCGCGCCTTCGACCGTTGCGATTTCAGGCTTGCCAAGCGTAGGTAGCTGATCGATGGCGCGGACAACGCCGCGCAGAGCCGATTGCAGCTGCGGGTCAGGACAGCTGAAAGTGCCGCCTCGTGACGTCGGAAAAACTGTTTTGGCTGAGCGCTCTGCCAGTTCCGCCCGGATCTGCTTCAGCTGAGGATCTGTCCGGAATGCATTGAAGCCTGTCGCTGTTAGCTCAAGTTTACGGCTCAGGCCTTTGAGAAACTTGTTGCGGGTCCCTGTTTTGGGATCGAAGGTTGATGGATCAACGTTGGCAATCTTCTTTAGATCAACGTCCAGCGCGTTCATGTCAGTCTTCGCCTTCGCCGCCCGCGTCCGCACAAACTCGGATGCAAATGAGAAGCGCGCTGCATCTGCATCTCTCAGGCGTCGGCGTGGGCCATCGCCGGGACGTGAATTGGGGCAGGTCGTACCGCGTTCGCGTTCTTCGACAGCTTTGGCCGCAGACAGAGCAGTCAATTGCTCAAGCGTCGTCTGCAATTGGTCGAGGCGGGAGGAGGCAGCAAATAGTGACGTCTTGACTTGCGACACCGCACTTTCTGCTGAACGCGAAGCTTCGGAACGGCTTTCCAGAACTTTCCAATAGAAGCCGAAACCAAAACCAACAGAGATAAGGGTGAGAAACAAATATCCGGCGACATAGGCCAGCTTTGTCATAATCGGGAGAGGCGCGAACATCTGATCGAGCAACCAGATGATCATCGTCATCAACATAGCGACGGAAAAGCCGATGATGATTTTGTGGCTCAGGCCGAGGTCGCCCATATTGGACTGGATAAGCTCGAGCATGCCCACATAGGTGGCGACCCACGACAAGCCTCCAAGACCTAGAACAAGGAATATCTTTTTCCAATCACGCGGAGGAGCAGCTGGTTCCTGCCAGCTCCCATCGTCCCAGTCTTCGTAATCGGCTTGCCCGTTTGCGCCGGAGTTTGAGAACGTCGTCGAACGCATGTCTTTGACCCGTCACCTGCTACCAGACCACCCCCAAGAAGAGACCTGACACAACACTGGTCTGTCTCTCGCGGAAGCCTGCGACCCTATTCATCATAGAAGTGGACGGTGACGCCTGAATGCGAGGTGAATGCTAGGTGTTCACACTCGCTGCGCCGAAGCCAGCTTCCAATTCCCTCTCTCATGGAGGCGATTGTGCTGCGCATCGGCAAAAGTTGGCCGTTGCCAGAAACGCATGTTTACTGACCTCGCGGCACTCACAACAAAGCGAGAAGGCGTCAATGATTTGAGAATAAGTAACGGTGGTTTGGGGCTTGAGTTGGCCGGGACCTTGGCCGAAGCAAGGCGTCGTGGCATCCATTGTCATAAGTGTTAACAACTGCAAGCCGCTGTGCAAAAACCAAGTCAACACAGGAACTGACGATGGTCGATAAGCCATGTTCGGTCAGCCCAAGACTGGAATCCTGATCCAGTTCTTCAATCAGATAGCCGAACTCACTTCCGGGTTAGAACGATCACGTCACCAACCTGATCGACCAGGCTGAGCCCAGCTGTTGTCGCATCTGCAATCAACTGCTCAGTTTTCGCTTTTGGGTTTTCGAACTGCTGCGCATGAGTTTCAACAATCGCCGTTTGGCATCGTGCCAGCACAGATGTATCAGTGGCCATCATCTCGTATTCGCCGCCTTCGATATCGCAGACGAGGGCAAACGGACCGTTACTCTGCAGCTCTTCAACGATCTTTTCGAGTGTGAACGCAGGGCAAACAAAATTTCCCTCGCCGTCATCCGCTATCCGGCTGACATGAAGATTGCGACGCATTTGGAAGGAGACTTCTGCAACACCGTAAGCGATTGCCCCACAAATGACTCTGGTGGGACTGTCGGGCGCTTGCCGTTTTGCATTCTGCTCGCAAACATCAACAATCTCAGGATTGGCCTCAACAACAATCAATTGTGCGTCGGCGGCGATTGACCTGCGAATATGCGCGCTCACCACCCCGAGGCAGCCGCCAAACTCGATCACCGGTAGGTCGCGAGGTAACCATTTCGTAATCAGCTCAAATTCTTCGTTCTCGTAATCTTCACTGACGATCATGTGGCGGACGTCCCGTTTCACCGATGAGGGAATCGAGAGGCGGAGGCCGCGATGCACAAAGTCGCCACCGTTGGCACGCAAATGCCAGTCAATCGCTACATTCTTGCGCAGGACAGTAAAGGGATTGGGCATCTAATGTCGTACCGAGAGCCAATATTTGGACGTGCAAGTCGTTCGCTTAGTTCATAGCGCCGGCCGGATCTTCTAGGCCTTGGCAGGCAATCACAAGTTCATAGTGATCTATCCACGACCGGCATGATTTGTCGAGTGGGTGGTGTGGCCTGTCGCAGAGTACCGTGAAACTGCAAAGGTAAAAGAAAGTGGTTGTTTGGTGTTTGTGCTCCGGTCCGCAACACAAGTTGGCGTCAATTCGCGTTGAGCAAACTGTTTTCAATCAAGTCGCGAATTGAGAACGGTCTTTTCTTCTGTCGGGCTGCAATTTTCTTGCGCGTGCGCTGCCTGACTTTGCGTGCAACCTGGGCAAACCCGCGCGAATGCTGTTCCAAATCTCGCAGAAGCACACGCAAAAGCGGAACAGCAAGCTGGCTTGAATGGAGACGCTGCCCAATTGGCTTGGCGACAGACCCGGTGCCGACGACTACGACATAGGAATACTCCGCCCCGTTATTGAAGCGCAGGCCACCGGTGATCCATGTATCGATGGTTGAGTTGGGATCCTGAGCAACAGCAGTCCCTGTCTTGGCGAAGTGTAAAGCCAGTCCTTTCCTCGATGGCGCACACCAGGCATTGAGTTGACGCAAAGTACCGTGATTGCGGCCACCGCTGCGGTAGCAGAGCGGAGCCTGAAGAAATGCGCGGATTGCAGCATGCGCAGGTCTACGAATAATATCTTTTGCTGCGATCGTTTCGCGTGGCGCCTTGCTGTACTTCTCGGCTTCCGTGCTGCTTGTGAAATCGTAATTCTGGACCAGCGTTGGTGGTGGAACGTCCTGTCCTGGTCGGCCGCTCAGGGCCGCGAGAACCACGCTCGACATGTGGTGGACGCGTCGTGGAGAGCCGGTTATGAAGCCGCGGACCGCGGCCGTTGAGGGTGGGGTTTCGCTGAGGGCATCAGGCGCTGGCGGCATGTTGAAGCCAAAGCCATCAATGATACTGCGTGTCCGCGATTGACGAATCTTGGCCAGCCGCCACTCAAGAGGGCGATTAAGCGAACAGGCAAATGCCACAATGGCCTTGCGGGCGCGTCTGAGATTGCCATTCCGGCGGCAAGTCTCGAGGCCGGCAGTCGGTGCCTGATCGTCAATGTATGGGGTGTCGGTGGTGTCGATCACCTGATTGCCGATCGAAATGGCAGCGATGATCTTTCCGACAGACGCGATTTGCCTGGGCTCGTTGGCACGAATGTAGCGCCCATTGACAGGGTCTCGGGCACTGGCCGAACCGAAGTATGGCGCGAGCTGAGAACTCTCATAGTAGCGGACGATACGACCAAACCGATCGCTCGCGACGACAATGATATCAGGAACAGCCGGATCATTATCAACGGCCTTGGCTGGATCCAAAGTGAAGCCCGGGATTAACCGGTTCTTCCACTTCTCATCTAGCTTCTTGAGCTCTTTGAGAAGACGCGAACGAAACGCCAAGTTGTCACCGGGATCGATCGTTGTCGTGATACCGCGCACAGAATTCCGCCAGTTGAAGCCGAATGCCTGCTTCATCTCTTCGCGCACACCGATCCGGACGGCCGGCAGTAGTGCATTGGCACGGATTCTCGGATTAGCTTCCGCACGCCGTGCAAGTGCCGGCGCAAAACGGTTCAGCGCTGCCTGAAGTCCCGGCTTGACCTTTGGGTCAGGCGGCCCACTCGCCATCTGCACCAACTCGAACAGTGCGTCTTTCTTCAGCTGCGGGTCTTTGATCAGGACTTCAGCGCAAATCCGCGCTCGGACCTCCAGAAGGTACTGCCACCGATCTATGCGCACCGCATTCAATCTGTCACTGCCCTTGAGAAGAATGATTGGCTTGTTAACGGCTGAGGCCATCACCAATTGCTCAGCGATCGAGAGATCTTTGGCTTCTTTGCCAAATACGATCCGGCTGGTGACTTCAACTCCATGCAGCGGGGAGCCACCCGTGCGTTGAGCCAGCCAGAGATGATTGGCAGCCCAGCGTTTCAGGGCCTCGTCATCCCCATTTCGTGTCAATTCAAAGTAAATGACGGGGGCCGTCCACCATTCTGACAGTTTGCGGCCGACTTTCTCCCAGGGGCTCTCATCATAACGCGGCGGCGTCTTATAGATGACGCGTGCGAATTGCATGGGTAGGGTTGAGCCACCAACTCCGAACGAAACCCGGCGCTTGGCGATCGATCGCGACACAGTGGAATAGGGGATCTTGAGCACCCCGAGCAGGTCAATGCCGAAAGGATTGAGCCATCCACCAAGATTGCGGTCTTCGTGATACTTGAGGCATTGCCAGAACATCTCCGGGACGGCTTGAACGGGGATGGATTTGTGATCAGGGTTGGCAACGTAACTGCCGACCTCAATGGCTTTGCCTGTAAAATTGACATCGCGCTGACTATCGAGACGCGGGTCATAGGTTCCTGCGAAATTTCCGTTAGTGTCGTAAATTGCGGTGGCGAGCCAGCGCTCTGCCGCATACCGAATGTTTTGTCCCTGCCAGGCAGCGCCCGTAATGCCGCGGATCGGTGCAACGACATAGACCAGCATCAGCGCCAAGCCAATGTAGATGAGCGCTCCAGCCACGAGGTATCGGAGCGGGCGAAGATTAGGATGAAACGCAAGCCCGATCGTGCCGACGCGGATCAGCCAAAGCGGAAACGCGATCAACGCCTCGATAAGCCTGGTTGTCGACCGCAAAATCGTCAGCATATACGGGTTCTTGGGTTAAGCGCCTAACAGACGGCATCTATGCCGGTTTTGTGGCACCGGTAGGACCATGATTGATCACTTCCATCTCTAATTGTTGATGCCGAATTCTGAAAATGGGATGAAGTCAAGCAATTGACCGGGTTCGACACCCGCGACATCCTCCGGAACGTCAATCAATCCATCCGCTGCACGCAGCCCGGAAATCAGGCCTGAACCGTCGCGCTTGAATTTATCGAGCCGAAGACCGTGTTCTGTGGGCACAGTGATGCCCCGCCAGAACTCGCGCCGACCGAGTTTGCGGTTAGCAACAGAGAAATCAGCCGGTAGCTTAAATCTGCGCGGCTCGGTCCAATGCGCCCCGCCAAGTCGGCGGATTATCGGCGCTACGTAGAGCAAATAGCACACAAAAACCGCAACTGGGTTGCCTGGCAGGCCAACGATGACGGTGTCGTTAATCTGCCCAAACATTAGCGGGCGGCCTGGTTTAACTGCGATTTGCCAGAAATGGCGCGCGCCGAGGTTCTCGATCGAGCGGGCCATGTAGTCTTCTTCACCGAGGCTCGCACCACCTGACGTGAGGACAACGTCGAAACTCTTCGTGGCTGCGTCGAGATTATCTTCAACCACTTTGGCATCATCAGGCCAGACGCCCAGATCCGTAACATCTGCTCCCGAAAGCCGGGCCAATTCGACAAGCATCGGAGCGTTGGTATCGTACACTTGGCCGAGTGAAAGATCTGCCTGCCCTACCCGAACAACCTCATCGCCTGTTGAAACGATCGCAACTCGGGGTGGACGATAGCAATGGACTTCGCTGATGCCGACGGACGCGAGTGCAGCAATATCCTGAGGTCTGAGGCGGTCGCCGGCCCTGTAGAGCCGCTCGCCCTGCCCAACATCCTCACCGGCCTGGCGCACATTTGCGCCGGATTTCACTCCGTTCGGGATCTTGACCATTTGGCCCGAAGGGGCCGCCTCGCAGTCTTCCTGCATAACGACAGTGTCGCAGCCGTTCGGGAGTACCGCACCGGTGAAGATACGGCAGACCTCTCCGGTCTGGATCGTGCCGTCGAACGGGCGTCCGGCGGCAGCACGCCCGGCAATGCGAAGCTCATTCTCTTGGTTTGGTTGAAGTGCCGAAAAGCGGAACGCATAGCCATCGACCGCAGCATTTGTGTGCCCTGGAACAGCAAGAGAAGACGATACGTCCTGCGCCAAAACTTTTCCCGCGGCAGACTCAATTGAGCATCGGTCCGCAGTAACGACAGGTTGAATACGCTCGCTCAGAAGCTTGACGGCTTCATTGTGAGAGAGACGCTTGGCATCATTCGGATCGTGGTAGAAGCAGTCGTCAAGGAGGCGTCTCGACATTAAAGGCCAACCCGGCATATTGCGTTGCTTTTCCGCCAAGCGTGCGCACATCACGCGGCGACGTCAAGTGCCGTATCCTGATGGAACAGATCGGCAGGGCCCTATAGACCCTGCAGTATTACAAAAACGCCTACACCGACGAGAGGCGCCAGGACGGACAAAGCGACCATCATGGCAACTGGCTTACCCAACATAAGCAGAACCCCACTTGCAGGCTGCTGTCCGCCAAAGCAGCAATTTCTTCCCAAGATCTGAACGAATCCAGTCCTCGTGAAATCTGTGCCCACTGCAGCCTACGATACAAAAGATTGCGACAATTCCTACTTGAATTTAATCAGCACACAAGGCTTTTGTGTGTTTTCCGATCAAATGAAATAGGCGCTGTGAAATACGGAACGAGTTGGAAGAAACTTCCATGGCGTGAAAATATATTTTAGTGAGTGGCTTACGAGATTGTATTCTGCTTCAGTCAGAGCTGAAGCTAGTCCGCGCAACGAACAATTCATCAAAACTAGATCTGAGGATAAGTCTGTGAACAAACTGGCCTTCGAGCGTGCGCGCCAGATTGTTCACGACAGCAACGTGGCGCCTTACTTCAAATCGAACAGCTTGAGCTGTCTCTGATCATATCCTTTGGTCTCACGTGCGAGCTGTTCGATTCGGTCAAATGGAACCTGCTCCGCCATAATCAAAGACCTTTGAGCCTTCATGGCACGCACCAGTCCTTCCTGCACCAAGTGGAATTGACCAACAGTCTGATGCGGAAGCACAGCTGCGGGATCCAGTCCGCTCTCGCTTTGGAAGGCGGCCTTGAGTTTCCGTAGCGCAGTATCTTCCCTGACGCGGCCGATAAACCAAGATGTGATCTGGTCACGAGACTTATAGTCGAGATCGCCAGGCGACTGGGTTGCCAGCATCAGACCCAAACCAGCTGATCGTGCCCGCTTGAGTAGACTTTGCAGTGGCTCAGCAGTTGCCGGTTTTGCGTTGGCCGGGATGTAAAGGTCTGCTTCGTCAAACATGACGACTGCTTGCAATTCATCGTTCGGGTTGCGCTGACAGAAACGCAGGGCTTCGGAAAGGAACTGCGCTACCCAGAACAAGATGTTCTCATTGTCTCCAAGAAAGCCCGTGTAAATGATGGAGAGGCGCGTCCGGCCTGGCCGGGCATAGGCGCCAAGACCCAGCAGGGAGTCCATGCGCAGACTTTCGCCGTCAGTATCGAAGAGTGAAGCATTGCGGTAGCGTAAACTATCCAGCTGAGCCACCAGATCGCGGCGGATCTTGCCCGACGGGTCCATCCGCTGGGTAAGATCAGTCAACTCAGGATCTTCATCCTCGAGGAACGTGATCAGATCCGACAATGAGACTTCATGACTGGATCGCGAGCCTAGAATGCGCAGCGCAACCGAGAGCGTTCCGGACTGTTTCTGATGCGTGGCTGACTTCTTCATATGCAGCATGTCACCGAGAGCAGCAGCAGACAAGTTGGCTAGCAGCTGCTGCTCATGTTCCGGTAGTTCATTCATGCCGTTCGGCAGCAGCGTAATGGAGATCGGTCGCCCGGACGCACGTCCCGGCGTGTAAACAGCGACATCAATCGCGTCACCAAGCTTCTCACGCTCAGCCGTGCGTTCGTTGGGTTCATCATCATCCGCCCGCCAGACATCCGGATTGGCGTAACTGCAGAGATCCCCTTTTCGGTCGATTAGAATCGCAGGGATGCCACGAGCTAGAAACTGCTCAATCAGGCTCAAAGCCAGCGTCGTCTTACCCGAGCCTGATCCACCGAGAACGGCAGAATGGCGCTTCATCACACCGCGATTGAGCGTCACAGGCTTCGTTGACGTCAGTTCGCGACCTGCGAAGATGCTGTTAACGTTGTCGCCGCTCTCATCAAGTAGCACCGACAACGGCAGATCATCATCATTGTCGGGAGTAGGCTCCGGAGCTGCTTGTGGCGGCACGGCACCGGAGTTCCATCCGAGCCAGTCGGCCCATGGTGCACCCGAGCTTGTCGCTGTGTTCTCGCCTGGTCGTATCGGCGTCACATTCGGCGCAACGGTCGGAGTTTCACTCTCGCCCGAAAGCGAACCGGTCAGCGAAGTGATGTCTTGGCCCGCTTCAATGGCAGCCGGCGCGCCTTCGCTCTTGCGGGCCATGTGTGGAAGTGGCCGACCAAGCAGATCGAGACGGAGCAACTGAATAATTGAGATCAGTCCGGACATCAGTTTGGCTTGCTCGAACCAATCTGCGAAACCCGGATCATTGCGATGATGCGCGTGGAATTCACGGATCATCATCATCCGTTCCCATTCCGGAATGGGAACCAGAACGGATCGGCCGCCGTTGTCGCGGAATTTTCTGTAAGCCTGGGCCGTCTGGTTCTTCTTGTTCGGAGGAAAGTCGCTGGCCCGCAGCATGTAGCAGGTCCGTCCCTGCATCGTCGCAAGCACTTTATCCAGCTGCCGCTTCAGGCCGCCACCCTGCGTCGGGCGATTGCACAAGTAGACGCGCGCGTCATAGGAGTGGCCAGTCGGATGCTCAACCGTAATGTCGATGGCTGGAAGATCGTCCGCAATCTCTGAACGCTTGGCCTTCGTGATGAGTTTGTTGTCCCATTCAGACGAAGTCAGGTTCAGCGAGGCAACGAGGACATCAAGCAGATCCTGGTCAGTATTAGGCATCTCCGCTTCCGACGCATTGCAGAAGCTGTCCCACATCTCTCGGTAGTCGATGGTAAATTGTGGTTTCTGTGCCGGCTCATCGTTGTCGGAGGCGAACCCAAGCGCTTCGGCCAGAGTTGAAATGAAACCTCCGTCTCCGCCCGACGGGCTGCTACTGGCATTATCATCATCATCGCCATCTTGGCGGATTCTGTTTTGCGCGAGCTCAAGCAGGCGACGGGTCGATAGCCCGGCAAACTCTTCAAAGAACTCTGGTCCAAAAAACGCAGATGGATCCGGGAAGCTTGGTCCATCCGAGTGCTGTTTGGCCTGATGCTCCAATCGTTTGGCAATAATCTGCCGGGCTTCATCCGCGGAGCGGCTTTCGTAGAGCGCCACCGGACCTGATTTCTCGATCCGGTCAATGTAGGATTGGTGCAACTGGGCCCGCGCCTGACCGTAGAATTCCTCGAGCACCGAGATGATGACCACCGCCGATGGAACCCGGTTGGCAATCTGCATCAGGTTGCCGACGGCCTTGGTGAAGCGCTCTTCTGGATCATCAAAGTTCCGAAGGTCCTCGACCTGATCGATGCAGAATACAAGGGCGGCATTGTCCACCACGGAGATAATTGCGCCGATGGCTTCAATGATCTCGAATGCGCGGCCGTCACCTGAATTGGGGTCAAGCGCCTTGACGCTCTGCAGGCTCAACTCGTTCAGCTCGCGACCGAACAAATACTGGCGAACGCGTTGGTCGATACGTGGATCGCTGCGCTGAAGGTAAAGCAGTGCGCGAACGATATTGATATCGAGTTCTTTGTCAGCGAATTCCTCATGAACGACGATGTCATCTGCCAGATTCATGACCAGCATCGCAAGTTCGGTCTCGTTGAGATCATCTTCGCGGAGCTTTTGCACATCATCGGCAGGCAGCGCCGTCTCGACCATTAGTCGCGTGAGGCGGGCTAGACCGCTTTCAACAGGCTCATCCGGATCATAAGGTTTTTCGAGCGAGTTGATTAGACGTCTCAGAAAGTAATCGGCATAGTTCGAGATGTCCGGCGTCATCTGCGCATAGCCGAAGTAGGCTTGCTCGTTGCGATGCGCGCCCGTTCTCAGCGCACGAATAAGATGGGTTTTCCCGGCTCCTGACTGACCGTGAAACAGTAGAATCCGGCCCTGTGACGCTCCACCGCCGCCCTTTGTGATGCGATCGACGAGCTCAAAGAATTTTTTGCGCGCTGCTTCATGAACACTTTGGACATCGACGGGATCGGCCTGCCAGACATCATCTTCCCACGTGATCGAATGCTCGAACGCGGCTGCAAAAACGTCGGGGTTTGTCGCCTCTTGCGTGGCAAGCTTCATTGAATGTTGTCTCCGGATCTTAAGTCCGGGTCCTCGTCAATTTCTAAGTTTTCTCGATCAGTCGTCAACGCGCACGTAGTGCCAAACAGTGTTCTTGTAGTTGATCGCCGACTCTTGGACGTCTTTGGCCTTGTCTTTCGACTTGAGATCGGCATTGGCCAGCATGATGTGACCCGTACGATGAGCCTCAGCCAGCATGGCCTTGAACTCGATTTCCGTGACGCCCCATTCCGGATGGCCACTCTGAATGGATGTCCAGACGTGAGAGATGAAGGCTTTCATATTGCCGGGCCAACCCTCACCATGTTGCTTGGCGGCCTTCTTCACAGCCTTTGCAAAGCCAGGAAGATCAGGTCGGCTTGCCGCTGCCGGCTTCTGGGTATTGGTTGGGGACTGCGATGCAGGTGGGGCTGTACGCTCAGCCGGCTTTTGCACCGGAGTTCGTCCAAGTGAAGCATCTATTCGCCGACCAAGGGCATTGCGCAAAATAGCAAGCCTGAGCGATCCCGCGTCAGGTTGCGCCGAACCGCATGCCTCAGCGGCTAGCGCTGCAATTAGGCGCGTGTCCGTTCCGAAGTCGCGCGGCTTGCGTGCGAGCTGGCCAGCCAACAGGCGACCTGCTCGGGCGCTCAGACCCTTACCTGATGCAAACTCGCTTTTCAGCTTGTTACCAAACGCGCGCTCCAACGCGATCGCCGCTAAGGCGCTGCGCAACTTGGCAGAGCTGCCGCATTTGCGCGGAGATAGCTGATAGGCCTGCTGGATAATCGCAGCTCGAAGGCCATCGGGACGCGCAAGCTGTTTGGCGCGGCGCTCACTGAGATCAGGGAGGCCAAGCGCAGTAGCAACAAGCCGCACATCGCGTATCGTCGACCAGTCGCTTGGTATCGATTGACAGCCAAGATGGACCTTGGCGGTTTCCAGCCCGGCTGGTGTCAGCGCAAAACGGTTGCGCGCCGCTGTAATCATGCCGTTGGAGAGTGCCGCATCGAGCGCAGCATCTAGCATCCCTCTGAGTTCCGAGGGAGAGAGCTTTTGTGATACGAGCGGACCAATGTCTTTCGTCAGCTCACTACGCGTTGCACCACCTTCGGCGGCGACACGGCAAAGAACTGCGGCGTCCAAGGGACCGTCGCAAGTCGCATCATCAATATTCGGGGCGCGCAAGGCGTTGCCCATCAAGCTTCTCCGCAACAATGGCACTTGTGCCAGCCCCATCATCAACACAGATAGAGCAGCTGAATGTGGTCAAAGCCACTGAACGCGAATCACTGAAAATCAAAACAATTGTGGCTTGATTTGCCCTTGTTTGTCCAATCAGCAGATACAACCTTGGCCACTGCTCAACAGGATTGCGACGGCCAGGCGTCGATTGTTGCTTCGGGGCTGGCTTCTTAGCAACGCTGGAGAATTGCCGTCGCCAGGACACCGGATTGCCCCACTGCCGTCATGGTTTTGATTGCTAACTCAAATCCGGGCCCACGGTGGAAAGCTGTGCGGCTTCGGAGTACGGGGGCGGTCGCGAAAGCGCAGCAAAACGGGTCATCGTTAACGGCCAGTTAATTTTTTTGCTGAATCTTGCAACGACACGCTGCCGTTGGGGCCGAGTGGATGTGTGAGGATAGTTGTGCGCGTTGTCATTCCAGCACTGTGTTTAGCTGCACTTGCAGCCGCCGGATGTAGTTCGGGTTCGGGCTCTGTTTCTTTGGGGTTGAATGATTCAGATCGTCCCCGGGTAGCTGGTCAGAGATTGAATGGTGGCTTTGATTCAGGATCGCAGAAGTCCACGCAGAAGCGCGTCCGTGTCGCCAAGCGCAGTGATGTTGCTCCCCCGGGCTCGTACCGAAAGGCCCCACGCGGCGCGCTCGCCGATCGCGATTACTCGGGCAGTGCGCTCAATCGTGAAGCTGCCCGAAAACTCATCAATAGTTATCGCAAGAAGCACGGCTTAAAGCCCTTAAAGCTGCATCCTCTGCTGAACAAGGCAGCGAAAATGCATTCGCGGGATTTGGCCAAATGGGACCGGATCTCACATTTTGGCTCAGACGGCTCTAACCCGTGGGATCGCGTCAAGCGTTCAGGCTACAAGGCGCGCCTTGCGGCTGAAAATGTCGGTACCGGACAGGCCAGCTTGAAGGAAGTTATGGCCGGTTGGAAGAAAAGCCCGGGCCACAACAAGAACCTGCTGCTCCGTGATGCTGAGCATATGGGCATTGCCCTGGTCCAGGCTCCGAATACGGAGTTCCGGACATTCTGGACGCTCGTTCTGGGATCGAACATCTAGCGAAAAGCTCTGGGTAGAATCCCAATACTGATAAACGCTTGAAATCAGCGTGTCTGTGACTTGCGGATTGGTAAGTTTGACCAAATTCCGACCGCTAATCCAAGGCGGCTCCAGGCAAACCAGCAATTTAGCAATGCAGCGCTGGCGATCGCGATCGCGGTTGCAGAGGCTGCACCCATGATGCCAAATTGCGGTGTCAGCACAAAATTCAGGATGACGCTCAATGCTGCCCCCACGCCCAAGGCAAACGCGCAGCGGCTCTGCTCGCCCAGCATGCTGAGGAGGTATTCGGCAGGCCCCACAGCCGAGCGGGTCAGGAAGCCCAACACCAGCACGAACATGACAGGATAGCCTTCGGTGAATTGCGCTCCGAACAAGGACAAGAGAGGCTGACCAAGCGCCAGAATGGCGATGGCCGCTGCTAGGGAAGGCCAGAAGGTCCAGTTTGCAGCGTCTCTCACGAGCTCCTTGAGCTCATGCTCATCGCCTCGGGCGTGGAGTGCGGAGTATCGGTTCGCAACAGCGCTCGCGACGGCGAAATGCACAAATAAGATCAGACTCATCGTCTTGGCTGCCGCAAAGTAAATGCCGACCTGGGTCGGTTCAACATAGCGGGAGATGATCAGCACGTCGGCATTCTGAAGCAGCATTTCGCAGATGCTGATGACTAGCAATGGTAGAGCGATCGTGAACCAGGCGCGAAAGTCGTATTTCCGTTGGACAGCAGGCACCGTCTCTTTAAGCTTGCGATGCAGGACAATTGTTTGGACAATCGCAGCCGACCAAGTCGCAATAATTGCTGCGCCAACCGCTGTCGGAGCCGACATCTCAAAGCCCAGCAGCCAGGCAGCGACCATAACCAGCAAAACCAGGAACGGGCGTAGCACATAGGGCGGAAAGAGCGCAGTGATCATCCAGGCATGGCCACGGCCCACGCCGTCCTGAAAATCACTCAGAGTGTAGAGTGGTATACAAACCAAAGCTAGAAACAGCGGCACAAGTGTATAGTGGGCAAACACGTCCTGGAATGCCCACAGGGCGAGCATGCCGGCGCCAGCAATAACAGTTGCGAGGCTGACCGCGAAAAGGCGTCCGCCCAATAAGACACCTCGCAACAGACCAAACTCACCCGTCTCGCGATACTGCGGAACAAGCTTGATCATGGCCAGGCCTAAGCCGGCGTGGGAGAGCCCGCCAAGCACAAGGACCCAAGTCCAGACATAGACATAAATGCCGTATTCAAAGCCGCCCATCCATCTCGCCAAGAAAATCTGCGAGAGATAGAGCATGCCGGCGCTGGCAACCCGGATAGCAAAGGCAAGTACGGCGTTGCGCTGGGTGCGCGCGCGCTCAGTCTGGCCACGCACGATGTCCAGGGCGAACTCTGGCAGTTGCCTGGCAAGATCAAGCAGCGAATGGATGGCGATAGGGGCTGCCATTGGCTTCCGAGTGCTGGAGGGAAGATTTCACAATTGGTTCAGCGGATCTCACCGCCGGGACGTCAACAAGTCGTGCGAGACTATGCCTAGCCAACCTGTAATTTTTCGTTGAGCCGCTTCTCAGTACGCTGCCTCACGCGCGCGGCAACACCGGCCCAAGCCCAGGAACGGCCGGCATCACCATCGAGGCTGTGCTTGGTTGCGAAGAAATTCGCAATGTCTTCGGCAAGCATTCCGTGCTGCGCTTCCAATACCTCGACCATGCTGAGGACGTCCGATGGCGTCGGTGTAGCGTCGATTTCAGGGTGCCAGCCTGTAGCGGTCATGAGTTGTGCTTTCCATCAAGTGTTTTCGTGATGGAGGAAGCAAGTTCGGCGCCAATCACTCAAATCGTTGATGGGCTACCCAGAAAGTCCGGTAAAATGGATGATCTGGACAGGGAGGACAATGAGAGTAAAGGCATTTGGTCGTCTTCACCAAGGTTTGCTCTGATGCAGCTATTCCGCAGTGACGCATGATGCTACAACCTGGAATCACGAATGCGTCAGAACGAGACATCTTGTAACAAGACGCCATCAAATCCGAGACGCCCATAGGAGGGTCTGGAATGACTAACTCAGCGAAGTTCATCGCCGTTTTCGCCACGGGCCTGGCGATAGCGAGCGCCGCACACGCCTCAGGAAAAATACCGCCCTCCAATGGCTTTGGCACGCAGGTTTCAGGCATTCTGGTGCAGGCACCGCAGCAACAGCCTGATAATGACGCCGCGACCCAACGCGAGCAGCAACAGCACGACAATACACCTGGATGCCGCTATCGCGGCGGCGAGAGCCTTGAGCTGATCGTGTAACGCTGCATTGTCCTGACAGGCTCCGAGCCCGAAAAAGTCAGACAGCGAAGGCCCTGAGAAATCGACGCTGAACGGATCTGAATAAGCCTTGAGTACCAATTACAAGTACAGCCCAGTGCATTCCTTTGCGCTGGGAGCTGTCATTGCGGCATGCATGGCACCGCTCAATTGTTGGCTTGAAAGACCTTTTTAGCGACGAACTTCTTCTTTTGGATAACAGCCTTCTTGAGTCGCGCTTTCGGCCTTTTGCGGCGGATCCGCCGCCGGCGGCCACATACCGTGGGCCGCAGACTTGTGGTCTCTGCTGACCCCGTCGAAACGGGCGCTGCATCGAGACCAGTCGACTGGAAATACATTTTCCAATCATAGGTGTTAAAGCCATGCTCCAATAAGCTGGCAGCGCGAATGCCGCGTGTGCCACCTGATCGTTCGCCAAGGACCACGGCAACGAGTTGGCGGCCTTCACGCGTCGCCGTCGCAACGATGTTGTAGCCGGAATCACAAATGAAACCAGTCTTCATGCCGTCCGCGCCTTCGAACTTGCGCAGCAGCGAATTGTGAGATCGCAGTCGCCGTTTACCCACCCGCATCGACGACAACGTCCAGTAATTGGAATACTCCGGAAAGTCACGGATGACCGCCCGTGCCAGGCGTGCGAGGTCGCGTGCTGTTGTGACCTGAGCAGGGGCCGGCAAACCGTTCGGATTGACAAAATGCGTGCGCGTCATCCCTAAACGTTTCGCAGTGGCGTTCATCTGGGCGACGAAACCATCGTGCGAACCACCGACGGCTTCGGCCACTGCGACCGAGATGTCGTTGGCTGACTTAATGATCACGGCCCGAAGCGCGAAATCTAGCGAAACCTCGGCGCCGACAGCCAGACCGATCTTGCTGGCCGGCATTTTGTGGGCAAGTTCTGAGTAAGGGATCTTGGACTGCAGGGTGAACCGTCCGGCCTTGATCGCCTTGAACACCAAATAGGCAGTCATAATCTTGGTGACCGATGCCGGATGCCACAGTCGATCGATCTGCTCGGCATACAACACTTTGTCGTTCGCTGGATCATACAGCAGCGTCGGGTTCGCCAGCGCGCGATGCGGCAGCACAACCACCAGGGCCAAAACAGCTATGGCAATCCATCGAAAGGGCATGGTCTTCGAATTTGTCCATTCAGCGATCATCGATCGAGTAACATGGTGCCCAGGCTCCAGCAATCCACCGAGTGCTGTAAGAAGACAAGCGGTGTTCTTATGCAACGCGGGGCTGACCTAGACCCGCGTCGAACTGGCTCATTTCGCCCTGTAAGAGTGTCTCTCGACTACTCAGCTGCATGCACGTGGGGTTCTGCTGGCAACTCTGCCAGCTCAATCACCAGATTGCCGGTGCAGCTCGGGTCAAGGAAAGCAATCCGCGAATTGCCGTGCCCAATCAATGGTTCGTCTTGCTGAAACGTCATGCCCTTGGCACGTAGCTCGCGCATGGACGCATCGATATCCTCGACTTCAAGACAAATGTGGAACAGCCCTTCGCCGTGCTTCGCGATCCATTGGCTTGTCCCAGTGTCCGGTTTGTCAGACTCTAACAGCTCGATATAGGTCTCACCGATAGGAAACATGGCAAGACGTGTGTTGTGCTGAGGCAGGTATTCTTCATACTCCATCTCGATCCCGAGCTTATCCTCCAGGACTTCACGCATCGACTGTAGGCTTTTGACAGCGACAGCGATGTGTTCCACGCGCTTGATCTTCATTGGGTTCTCCCTATTCGCTCGAAGACATTGTTAAACCAGTAAAGCCGGAATCACTTCCGCCGAGCCATCCATGGCCGTGCGTCCGATGCTTCGATCACATCACCGTTCCGCCAGGCCATTGCCTCATCACAGCGCGACCAGGGATGCTGAGGCAAGTGTAAGCTTCGGCCCGACGGATTTGAGAGCGCAATTGAGCAGGTGAGCGATCAAATATTGGCAGGAGTAGAACTTTGCCGAGATGACGGTAACGTGTGGCTGATCCGCAGGCGTTTCCAGCCTGCAGATGCAAGCGTTTCGCCGAGTTCCAAAGCTATGCAGATAATTGACGCACAAATTCACGTTTGGGGCAGCGGGCTGCCATCCAACCCGTCCCATTGGCAGGTCACATCATTCACAACGGAACAAGCGGTAAAGATGATGGACGAAGCCGGCGTCCACGGTGCTGTCATCCATCCTCCGAGCTGGGATCCGGATAGCAATGAAATGGCGTTTCGAGCCGTTCAAGATTACCCCGGCCGCTTCGCGATTATGGGAGCGTTGCCACTTGATGCACCATCAACGCGGGAGCGGATCAAAACCTGGCGACAGCAGCCGGGCATGCTGGGTTTAAGGTATCTGTTCCTGCATGATCCAGCCCGTCAGTGGCTTGCGGACGGCACGCTGGATTGGCTTTGGCAGGCCTGTGAAGAAGCGTCTGTCCCGGTTTCAGTTTTGGCCACGGATTCGCTCAACCGGTTTGCGGACATGGCACAACGCCATCCTGGTCTGCGCATCACCATTGATCATCTTGGTGGGCGTGGTGGACTGACGACCCTCAAGGATCATGAAGCGATGCAGCACATTCCGCAATTGATGAAGCTTGCGGGATTTCCCAACGTTGCGGTTAAGGCGACCGGCGCTCCGGGCTATTCGGGTGAGGACTACCCATTTCCGATCATGCAAACCTATCTCAAACAGATCTTTGATGCCTTTGGCCCGGAGCGGTTCTTTTGGGGAACTGATATCTCGAAGATGCCGTGTTCCTGGCAGCACTGCGTGGCAATGTTCACCGAAGAGCTCGAATGGCTCAGCCCGTCGGACAAACAGCTGGTGATGGGCGATGCGATCTGCGAATGGTGGGGCTGGGACCGATCCTCAGCCTGACAGGCAGATGTTCAGATAGTCTTCAAGAGACGGAGAAACAACCATTGAGTGCTCTCGAAACATTCGCACCGATTGTCGGCGATAAAGGCATCCTGACGGACGAAAATGATGTTGCGCCATATGCAGTCGATTGGCGCAATGCTTACCACGCAACACCAGTTGCCGTTTTGAAGCCGGCCTCGACAGAAGAAGTTTCCGAGGTTGTCCGCCGCGCTGCAGAACAAAGCACGCCGATTGTGCCTGCGGGCGGGCGAACAGGATTGTGCGGTGGTGCTGTTGTATTGGATAACGGCCCTCCCTCTCTTGTGCTCTCCTTGGAGCGTATGAACACGATACGCGATGTCGATGCACGCGACTTTTCCATCGTGGCGGAGGCCGGTTGCGTCGTCCAAAACGTGCAACAAGCGGCCACCGATGCCGGCCGTCTGTTCCCTATCCAGTGGGGCGCCCAAGGAACCGCTCAGATTGGCGGAATGCTATCCACGAATGCCGGAGGCATTCGCACCCTGCGATGGGGCAATGCGCGTGAACTCGTCCTCGGGCTGGAGGTGGTGCTCCCGGATGGCCGTATCCTCGATGACCTGCGCCGTGTCCGGAAAGACAATAGCGGCTATGCATTACGCCACTTGTTTATCGGTGCCGAAGGTACGCTGGGTGTCATTACAGCAGCGGCATTGCGGCTGCAGCCGGAAATCAAGCGAACTGAAACAGCGTTCGTCGCGGTGCCGAGCCCTGACGCTGCGCTATCGCTCTATGGCCGGATGATGGAATCGGGTGCTGAGCTTATCGCCTTTGAGCTTTGTGGCCGGCACTGCATGCAAACCGCTGAGCGGTACGGCACCGACTTGAGGATGCCATTGCCTCTCGATAGTCCATGGTTTGTGATGGTGGAGATATCAGCGGCTCACGCCAGCGTTCCATTGCGGGAAATGATGGAGGAAACCCTTGGTAAGGCCATGGAGGCTGGAGAGGTGACGGATGCCGCCTTGGCTGAAAGTGAGGCCCAACGCCTCGGTATCTGGAAGATCCGTGAGGACTATCCCGAGTGCTCGCGCATGGGAGGCCCAATGGCTGCAACCGATACGGCAGTTCCCGTCTCAGCCGTCCCGGAGTTTCTCAGCCGGGCGATCCGAGAAGTGGAGCAGCGCTGGCCGGATGGCCGTATTGCTGCCATTGGCCATGCCGGTGATGGCAACATCCACTTTGGTCTCCAGGCCCCCGAAGGTTGGTCAGACGATCGTCAGTCTTGGATTGAGAAGACCGATGGCTTTGAGACGCTGGTGAATGAGATCGCGGTTTCACTCGGTGGGAGTTTCTCCGCAGAGCATGGCATCGGCCAATCAAAGCGGCATGCCATGCAGGCCCACAAAGACCCGATCGCGCTGGATGTCATGCGGGAATTGAAGGCCGCCTTGGATCCCGCAGACCTCATGAATCCGGGCAAGGTTTTCCCCTGAGCGTGGTGCGTTGAGTTGACGGAGTTTGAACAGGTTAAATCGTCTTAGTGGTGCTTGCCTTTTTGGCATTCTGTCACGACCAGCACTGCAGAGATTGCGGCGGTTCTCGTGGAATCGTCTTGTAGGTCATCAATCATCCTCTTTCCCGCGTTCGTTTTGCATGCGAAGATCAGCCTGCAGATCTTAGGGCTAGCGACAGATGACATGGCACTTGGCAATTGTCGCTTGGGTGTCGGTTCTTCGATTCCATTTGCAGCTCCTTTGCGGGAGGTACGAGTGTGATGGCACGGATGCAAACGGGGACGACTCGCACGCTTGTGTGGTTATTTCTTCTGGCGACCGGCTCGTCGCTCTCTCATGCACGATCACCCACTCCCGATGAAACAGCAGTGCGTGTCGAGGCCTTAATGGTGCAGGTCAAGCAGAGGTTTGTCTCTCACTCTGGGAGCATCAAAGTGAGGTCTGCCGGTTGGGATCGCGCGTTGGCGTAATGGCGGCCAGACAGGATTGGTCGTCATCGGCCGGCCGCGCCGCAGTGCGGTGAACCTGCTTCGCCACTCATTCGGGAACTCGTGTCAGACGCTATCTGCCGACAGAATGCGGATAGCATTCGTGTCATGCATCGATTGGATCGACTATTGGACGGGCGCTTGTTTGGACACCATGAGGCCCTATTGTCCACGGCAATCGCGCAACGCCAAGAACTTGACATTGCCTTTCGGCCGCGAGCAGCGGTTCTGACTAACCAGCAACTGACAGAGATCGATCAGACGCGCCGATTGAAGTCGGTCCTGGCTGAGCAAGGACCGATCCAAGCCATCCGGCTGGTACCGTCATTTGACCAACTTTGCCGGAAAAGGTTGCGCGGTAGCGACGACTGAAAAGTGTCGCTTGGTCGCGAGATGCATGTGAGGAAAGCAGCTCAAACCGCAAGGAAATCAAAGTGAAGGCCAACGCCCGCCTAGCAGTCAAAAGATTGGTCAGCGCGATACAAACTGTGGCAGTTCTCCAGACGTCAACTAAGGTAACGATCCGGCCTGAATTGATTCGGGAGTGAGACTTGGACCAGTTTGAATCCTGTTGGCGAAAACTCGAAGCAATCGTTGGTCAAGACAATCTGATCACGGACTCAGGGAAGTTGGCCAACTGCTCACGGTCAACCTTTCCCTGGTCGCAGCAAACCTACGCGGTTGTCATGCCGGGCGATGCGATTGAGGTACAGAAGTGTCTGGAGGCTATCAGCCAGCACGGCATTGCCATCTACCCCATCAGTCGTGGCCGAAGTTGGGGGCTGGGTGGCCGTTTGCCCTCCACTGACGCTATCATACTCGATCTGTCGCGGCTCGATCGTATTCTCGAAATTGATTTTGACTATGGTACCGCCAGGATTGAGCCCGGCGTAACGTTTGAGCAGCTTCAAACGGCTCTCCATGAACAAGGGCTTGCCTATCACCTTCCGAGTTTCGGTGGTCCAATTGATGCAAGTGTGCTCGCCAATGCTCTGGAACGTGGAGAAGGGCTGGGCGCACACGGGGATCGCTTCGGGGGGCTGAGTGATCTTGAAGTCATGCTTTCGTCAGGGGAGCATCTCCGGACAGGACATGGACGGTGGAATGGTGCGACGTCTGCGCGATGGCACCAACGTCCTGCGGGCCCATTGTTGGATGGCCTGTTTAGTCAAAGTGGCCTGGGGATCGTTTTGAGTGGACGAGTGACGTTGGCGCCAACACTGCCGCTTGCTTCCCTTGTGATTGCAGAAATCGGATCTGAATCCAACCTGATTGGAGCAGTCCAAGAAGTGCGCTCGCTGGTATCCGGCGGAGTTGTTGATCCGCTCAGCATTGCCATTTGGGATAGCGCTAAGAGACGGTCGTCTCTCGTCACAGGGCGCAGCATGCCTTCTGATATGCGGGATGTGTCTGGCAGCCAGGGGTGGGGTATTTCGCTCTTTGTCACTGGTTCCTATCAGGCGCACTTCGACGCAACCGTTTCATGTGTTCGCGATGCGCTGCAGTCGGTATGCGAAGAAGTGTCTGTCCATTCCGATCGCGACGAAACCGGCCAGCGTGCACGATCTCTGATGACGGGATTTAGTGATGGTCAGAATGTGCGCAGCTGTTATGCCGGCAAGCGAGAACCGATCTCTGAATCAGTTGCTGGCAACGGCCATGATATGAATCCAGAGCGTGACGGTTGTGGATTTCTATGGTTGTGCCCGACGATGCCATTTTCAGGAGAGGCTATTCAGCAAGTGGCAAGCCAGCTGTCTCAAACGGCAAAACAGCATGGCGTATTTGCAGCGCTCGGCTTGCAGGCAGTGTCGGCACATGCCCTACATGGTTATGTATCCCTCGCCTGGGATCGTGATGAGCCGGGCGCGGACGAGCAAGCTATGGCCTGTCACGAGCAATTGGCGCGCGATCTATTCGCCAGCGGTTTTCTACCATATCGGCTGGCACTGCCAACGTTAGATCTTGTCCCGAATGCCGTCGGCAATTGGGGTGATGTGATGCAACGTGTTTGTGCCGCCCTCGACCCAGCAGGCATTCTGGCTGGTGGTCGCATTCCAGGTGGAAAGAAGCCCTGATGACAATCGTTGTGATCAGGGCGCAACTCTCTGGACCACAGGCGTTGCATTCAGAAACTGCTTTCAGAATTGTCGCACTATCGCATCCGGACCAGCCTGCAGCTGCGGCCCGGATGCCTGATCGGGCATCTGCCGATGCTGCTTCCTACCAATGATGGAAGAAATGCTTCACGGCATGGCCAACCTTGTGAGCTTCATGAGAAATAGCATGGCTGACGACATGGGCCTCGTGGCTGGCCGCGTGTGCAACCGCATGCGCCTCATGGGACACGGCGTGATCAACAGCTTTCGCGGTGTGGCTGACTGCATGGCCAACTTCATGGCCGACATGGTCGATCGCATGTTCCGCCACATCTGCTCCATCTGCAACGGCATGTGCCGCGTCTGAAACGCCGTGGCCAATAACCGCCGCGTCATGATCTATGGCGTGGCCAACAGAGCTGAGATCATGAGCCAGAGTGTGACCAAAGAAGTGAGTCACATCCTTGAGCGCGTGCTCGACCGGTACGAGGTTAACGTCCATATTGAATTCCACGTGGACGCCGATCAAGGCTTCCAGGCCGATGTCAACGCCAACATGTACATCGCCATGATCGTAGCCGGCCGAAGCGCGTGCATGTGCTTCGAGACCACCGGCCTCAACGCCCTCCTGCGATGATGCTCCGATGGTGTTGCCCAGGATGTGGCCGCCAGCCGACGCATCAGCTTCGGCATGGGCGCCGACCCAGCCGCCGGCTCCGCCGGAGGCCCCATAGACGCCGTGGCCATAGTTTGTATTCGCACCGGCATCACCCTGCATCCCGGCTTCTGCCTCGGCATGAGCCTGGGCATCTGCGCTGGCGACATGCGGTACCAGCGTTGCATTGGCGCCGGCATCCGCTTGGGCTTCAACAATAGCTTCGGCTTGCGCTGAGGTGCCGGTCGACGTTGATGTCGAATGCGCTTCACCCGAAGCGTCGGCGATAGCGAGGGCTTCACCAGACGCATCTGCTGAAGCATCCATGCCGCCTAGAGGCGTATCTAATCCGGCACTAGCATGGGCTGAGCCATGAGCTTCCGCTTCCGCTTCAGCGCCAGCGGAGACAGAACCATCGCCAACGTGCGTGCTGACGCCGGCCAGAGCCATTGCTTCGCCGCTGGCTCCTGCATCAGCATAGCCTACAGAGCCAGAAGTTCCGGTTTCAACATCTCCTTCGATGCCGGCTTCATAGCCCGTAAAGTCATCAAAGTTCGCATCGTCACGATTGCTTTTTGTGAGGCCGCCAACAGCATGCTCAAGCGATTCCACGCTAAAGTCGCTCTTGGTTTGCTCAAATACGTTTCCGTCTGGACGGTCCATGAAATAACTCCTGACCAATCTTGTTAAATGGGTGCGGACAACAATTGAGGCCTGGTCTTGCGAGCCTGACATCAGATCCAGGGCAAGCTGCTCTGGGAGGCTAATGTCCGAGGTAGAACGCTAGGCACAAAACCATCAACGGTCCGATAGCCGGCTCAGTATCGACACAAGCTTGGTGAGTGCGCCGATACCACCGTCAACAGGCTCAGCTTTGGGAAGAAGCCTCAATAAGACGGCTGACCGACCCGGCAGTGCTGAAGGCGCTCGCGAGTGCTGCCGCAGGCGACAGACCCTGATCCATAGAGCGCGCAAATTCTCGCTCAGCGGCCAGCGCAATCTTGTCGCCTTGTGGAAGATCATTTGTGGCTTGACGCTTGATCTTGGCGACGGTGTTGAACGCCAGCATGGCATCGCCGCTCTGCTGATAGGCTTTCTCGAAGGTGTCCAACGTCACAATGAGATCCGCTTCGACAATCGAATTCGCGAGAGCTGTTTCGGGTGCTACACCCGCAACAATACGAGAGACGGTTGCCTCTTCCGCTTTACGCGAAATGAGCAGTGCCTTTTCGTCGTCCCAGCCGGCCGCGATGGCTCCGGCAGCTGCCGTTCCGCGTACGATGTCGCGAACTTTCTCAACCGCATTTGTATTGACTTCAGCTTGTGCATTCATGATGTGCGTTCTCCAAGTTCTGTGCTGGTGTTACCAATGGTGGAAAAAATGCTTCACGGCATGTCCCACTTTGTGAGCGGCTTTGCCCACATTGTGGAGTTCATGATTGACCGCGTGCCCGACATGTTCGGCAGCGTGCTCAGCGCCATGTTCGACACTTTTCGCAGCATGCTCGGCACCATGTTCAATGGCCTTTCCGGCATGTTGAATTTCATGACTAACGTCGTGTGCGGCGTCAGTCACAGCATGCGCTGTTTCCTGCCCGACGTGCGCAATGTCATGCCCGATCTCGGCTAGCTCAGGTGCCACCTCGTGGCCAACAAAGTTGCCAACGGCGTTCGCTGCATTTTCGATAGGCTTTGTGTTGAGACTCAAATGAAGATCGAATTCCGCGCCGATGCCCAGTTCAGCACCAAAACTGACACCAACTTCGACGTGGTGGTCGCTGTAACCGCCACCTACATGAAAGTGTCCTTCGACGCTTTCACCGCCTTCGAACGCGCCATGACCTGATGCCGACCCAGCACTACCGGAAATGCCGGCTCCGCCACCGGCAGTGACTTCTGTACCGATGAGGCCTCCCCCGCCAGCTTCGCCGCCATAATTACCATGGCCGAAATGTGTGCCGAGGCTTGCCTCGCCTTTTGTGCCGGCCTCAGCGCTGACGCCGATCGATTCGTGAAACTGTCCGACACCGTGTGCAGTTTCCGTTCCCGTGGCGCTGGCATCTGCCTCGGCGGATGCGCCGCCGGCTGCACCGGCACCGAATGATGACGATGTAGCATGTGCTTCACCGGCAAGCCCGCTACCGACATTCGCCGAGCCCGACTCGGAGAAATTATTGTCTGCGTCGCCGATTGTGATCTGTCCCTCAGCGCTAGCGTCCGCGCCGATCGACCCTGAAACGGAGCCACCGCCGACATGGCTGCTCATACCGACGCTGGTGCCGGCCGAGCCGGACATACCATCATATTCGCTGCCAAGTGATCCGGAAAAGCTTGCGCTCTCGCCGTCAAATCCAGGGGCAAGCGCAACAGAATCATTGTCCGATGAATCGTCATCGAACAACCCATCAAGTACATCACCGTGATTGTCGTGACTGCCCATATTGACCCGGATACCGCCGACCACGTCTCGCAGTTCATCCGTTGTGAGCTCATCCTCTATGAGGTCCAATGCGTTAGCATTTGGATTCTCCATAGCGTTACTCCCTTTACTCTACTCTTGGCTATGCCGGCGTCAGGAATAAACCGAAACGCATAATTTCTTGCTAATTCTGGATCGCTTTTGAGGACGAGCAAGGAGGTGATCTTACTGTTCTCAAGCGTGCGGTCTGGTTGGCTGGAAGGTGATCAGGCGGCAGCTCTCAAACCGTATAGTTTCTTGAAGCCGGCAAACGCCTTGCTTGAGCGGTGAGCGCAGATCAATGCTGCGGCTGGTGAGAGCCCTTCGTTGCGCGCAGCCTCAAATTCGACCTTCGAGAGCGGTGTGAGTATCGAAGCCGTTTTCGATTGTGAGGGCGTCTGGTTCTTAAATCGACTAATCGCGACGAAAGCAGCTTCGACGTCGTTATCGTATTCCGTCAGTAATCGTTCAAATGTGTCGAGGGTGACGATCTGATCAGCTGTTGTAATTGCGTAAGCCAAAGCGTCATGCGGTGGTATGCCGGCAATGATTTGAGCAGTTGCAACTTCATCTGCCTTGAGTGCAATTGCAATCGCTTGAGCATCTGGCCAGCCAGCGGTCTTGGCCGAGCGGGCAACGAACCCGCGAAGGTAGTCTCGAAACTTCGTTACAATCGGATGCGAAATAGCCGGTAGTTTCATCTTTCAATGTCCCAGTTGTCATGTGCAGTCGCGAGGTCAGATGAGCCGTTCTAGGACTGCCGGACGGGTGTTGAACGTGGTGATGGTGTGGCTGATGCAGTGGCGCGGGGAGCATTGCTTGGGCCACCGCGATGGTCAGGGAGATGTGGCTGGTGGACTGCCTGACCGGAAGCATGTGGAAGATGGGCTAATGTGACGGAATCTATCCCACCGAAAGTGTAAGGGTGGTTGCCACTTGAAATATGCGATGAGATTGCGCGACCAAGCTGGATGTGGGAATCAATATCGTGTGCGGACTGGTTGGTTGTCAGTTCCGCGAATGCATGATCGAGCCGGCCGACGGCATCATCGATAGAGTGACCCGTTAAGCCCAGCCATCCGTGAAGGTCAACATGATGCGCTGGCGATGAGACTGCGGAAGCGCTGTGGTGATGATTGTTGGCCTCTGTCGTGGCATGGGCATCAAAGCCATCATGTAGCAAAGCCTCTGCATGGACCGGTGTCTGAGTTGTCGGGCCGCGACCGCCGACGACCTGCTCAAGTTCTGATGGTGTGAAATCGTCTTCGACGTGGTCTAGGCCGTCTGTGGGTAATTTGCTCATATCGTTAATCTAGATTTCTGCACTGTTGTCGAGAGTTGCCAAACGGAAGTCGTGGAGATCGGATCAGGTTGTCTTGGGACCGAGCTCGCGCAAAATTCGATTGAGAGCGTCCTGGGCGACATTGCGCACCGGGGCGACGGCATTCTGTTCGACATTGACCATACGGGCGAACAAACCGTCTTCTTCCAGCAACGACTGATAGTTGCCGCACTCCACAACGCGGCCACCCTCCATAACGTAAATGCGATCGCATTTGCGCAGTGTTTCGAGGCGGTGCGTAATCGATATGACGGTGGCCTTTGATTGCTCAAGCGCAGATTGCACGCGATCCTGGGCGCGGGGATCCAGTGCGCTTGTGGCTTCATCAAGGACAATCAGTTTGGGCTTGCTGGCGAATGCTCTCGCCAGCAGTACGCGCTGTATCTGGCCACCTGAGAGTGTTGGATTGGCGTCGCCAATCGGCGTTGCAAGACCGAGAGGCATAGCCGCCACATCTTCCGCCAGTCCGGCCAGATGCAACGCTTGCCAGGCCTCGGTGCGCGTTATCTGTGTGCCGAGGGCAATGTTGTCGAACAAAGAGCCTGGGAATAGTCTTCCCGCCTGACCAACCACGCCGATCTTCCGGCGTAGCTCCGATTTATCAAGCTCGGATACATCGTTCTGGTCGTAGAGAACTTGACCGCTCTCCGGCGTCTCCAATCCGAGAAGGACTTTCAACAACGTCGACTTACCTGCTCCTGACGGACCAGCAATCCCAATGTGTTCACCCGCTGCCGCATCAATCGACACGTGATCAAGCGCCAGAGGGGCATTTCCTTGATGGCGGTAGCAGATGTCTTTGACTTGAACTGCGCCACTGATGTTGGTGATTGGGCGACCTTGAGGAGCGACCACCGACTCACCTTCGAGAAGCGGAGTGATCAGGCGCTTTTGCAGCGCCAGCATGCTCACGTGAGAGCAGGCGCTGATGAGGGCGGTCATTGTTCCAGCAACTGTCGTGACGGCCATCACGAAGGCGACTGTCTCAGCAGTCGAAGTATTGCGATGAAGGACGAAGATTCCGGTTATTGCGACCAGTATCAGAACAGCTTCAAGAGCAGCGCTGATCGCGTGCAGGCCACAAGCAATTCTGTCGCCACGAAGGAACTTTTCTCGCAGACCAAGGAAACTGTCGGACCAACGGGAAAAGAGTGTCTGTTCTGCAGCATATGAACGGACTGTCTCAATTTCGCTCAACGTTTCAAAGGCGCCTGTCATCCAACTCATGGGACCGGCGCGCCCTTTCATCATGGATTTGTACTGCTGCCTTGCAATCAGAAGTGCGAGGGCGAGTAGGACGCTGATAGCGGCGAATATCAAGATGGCTGCCAACGGCGCACTCGATGCTACGACAACGAGGCTCGGAGCAGCGATCAGGAAACTTGCTACCAAAGTCAGCAGCAAGTGCCATATGCCTTGGTGCCATGTCGTCATTGAACGGGCGGCAAATGCGGCAACAGGTGGCGGCGGCGGGTGCTCGGCCTTCGTGCAGATACGGACACATCTGTCCGCAGCGGCAAAGCGCAACATCGAGCCTGTTCTGCCGTCAATGCGCAGTTGCGCAAGCGAAGCGGCAAGGCGAGTCACGAGGTTGGCGCCGAATAACAGCAAAAGGAAGATCACAACCTGGACCATTAAGACGGTCTCATGGCCGGGAAGTATGTCCCGGACAACCCACTGACTGACGATCGGCAGCATTGCAGCGATCATCCCTGTCATCGTCATAAGCAACAGAAAACCAGCCAGATCGTAACGCGCTCTGAAAAGGCCAAATCTGACGAGTTCGGAAGGCTTGATCTTTCCTTCCGGTAGTGCCGGGCTGATTAAATATGCAACCGGTTCGAAGTCTTGCGCGCACTTCGCCAAAGCTGTTGCGCTCCCTGTGACAGGGTCGATCGCAAACCACTGTCGGCCTTTCTGGATGACAGCGATAGGTTGCTGATCTGCTTGTCTGATGACAATCACAGGACACGCCGCATTGAACGTTGCCGCATCGGTGAATGACACCGACCGCATCAGCAGGCCGGACGCCTTACAACTGCGCGCCAGGGCTGCTTCAAAGCTTTCACCGTCTCGTGGGCTGTGTGCGTTGATTTTCTCCACGCCGAATTCCCGAGCCGTGATCTTTAAACATCCGACGAGGGGATGCTCATGACCGAATAGCGTATCTGACTTGATCTGAAGCAGACTGCGAGTTCGCTCCAAGGCCTGGCGAATTGGCGACTGATCAATCCTGTCCGAAAGTGTATCTGTCAGGCTCATGCTTGGGCCAACCTCGGCTCTGTTGCAATAGATGAAGGCATTGCAGGATAACGATTGCCCAACGGCTGATCCGAAATTCGATTCAGCAAGTCGGATGGACGACCATGGGCAGCAACGCGTCCAGCCTCTAGATAGATTGCCTCATCACAGCGCATCGCCGTTCCTGGCTTGTGGGTGACAATGAGTATTGTTGCACCGGTGTTGCGTAGGCCCTCAAGCACTTCAGCTTCTGTGGAAGGATCCAACGCACTTGTGGTCTCGTCGAGGACCATGACGGATGGCTTGTGGGCGATCGCCCGGGCCAAAGTCATGCGTTGTAACTCGCCACCACTCAAGCCGCCTTGAAGGTGGGAGACCTGAGTGTTGAGGCCGTGATGATGGCGCGCAAGAGATGAATCAAGACCGGCCGCATGTGTCGCCTCGACAACCTCCTTCGTTGAGATGTGCGGTTGCCACATGCGAATATTGTCAGCAACGCTCCCGGTAAAGACACTTGCATTCTGGGTCACGAACACAAGCTGTTTCCGAAGTTCCTCAGTCGGCCAATCTGGTAGTCGTCTTCCATCGAGAAGAACTTCCCCTGATGTCGGGGACAGGAGACCGGCCGCAAGACGAGCAAGCGTTGATTTCCCAGAGCCTGATGCACCAAGCACGGCAATCATTTGGCCAGGTTGGATCTTGAGTTCAATGTCAGAAACGATTGTCTGACCGGGTGCGTAGCCAAATGCGACGCTGTTGAGCGTGAGTGTGCCGCTAGTATCTTGAGGCGGTGCATCTTTCTCTGCAATCACATACGCTTCATCCAGCGGATGAGACTGCAGATCTTGGATCCGCATCAGTGCACCGGCACCTTCCTGCAATTGACAAAGACTGGCTGCCAATGACGCAATTGGTCGGTTGAGCAGGCCGACAATGACTTGAGAGGCAACAAGCCCCCCAATTGTCATTTGACCATTCATGACGAGAAATGCCCCAACGCCAAGAACAACTGCAGACAATATGAGATGCGAAGCAGTGGGCCCCAGTTGAGCGATAGACCTGACAAGTCCCAACCGCTGCTCGGTGTTGAGTGCACGATCTTCTGCGACTGCCCACTTCGAAACCAGCATCTGTTCCCGGCCGAGCATTCGATAAGTATCGAGTGCGTGCAGTCCAGATGTAGCGAGGCCATTGGCCCGCCCCTCGGCGAGTTGCAATTCGCGGTTACGACTGGCCACGCGTTCAGACAAGAATGTCAGGATCGATAAATTGACGAGGCAGACAATCAGTGCAACACCTGCAAGCGTCGGATTGTAGATGGCCAGGAACGCAACAAAAATCGCGCTGACCAAGATCGAGGGAACCATATTGGCTAGCGGGCCTGCTACGAGGCTGCCAATCTCTGACCCGAGTCTCAATCGTGACGTAAGCTCACCAGAACTGCGCTGGGCAAAGAAGGATATCGGCAGGAAAAGTGCGTGCCAGAATGAGCGCGTGGCAGAGAGCGTTGCCACCTTGGCCTTGAGCCCAGCGATGCATCGCTCGCTGAAATAAGACAGGCCAGCCGTCATTGTAGCGACAGCAAACAAAGCCGCGAGCACATAAGGTAGCCAAGCAGTTTGACCACCTTGTGCAATATGATCGACGAACACCGCGATTGCCCCTGACAAGGCCAAACCTGGCAAGACGCCAATGAGGCTGATAAGGCCAACCGCAGTCATCGCCCCGGGCGATTGGGCCGCCACATCAATCAACTGCTTCATGACTGACGGACGTTCTCCGCCTGACGCAAAACTGCTGTTCGGTTGTGCCGCGATCGTTAGACCTGTAAAGGAGCGAGACATCTCCTCACCTGTTACAACACGTCGGCCCACGGTTGGATCGAGCAGCGTGTAGCGGTCGCCTTGCACGCTTTCGAGGACAACAAAATGCTCGAACCGCCAATGTAGAATTTGCGGCATCGGCAGTTCACGCAATTGCTCGGGTTCGCGCTTTAATGCTTTTGCAGTCAGCCCGTATGCGCGAGCTGCAGTCAGCAGGCTCGCAGCATTCACTCCGTCGCGCGACGTACCACAAGCAGCCCGGGCTTCTTCCAGTGTTACCCAACGCTTGTGAGCGCTTAGCACCATGGCAAGGCAAGCCGCGCCACACTCGGTCGCTTCCATCTGAAGGACGACCGGAACCTTCTCTTTGAAAAAAATCATGCGGGGTCCGCCGTCCATATCGAGGTTTTTTCGCCCAAGAGACGCTTCAGTGCAGGCAGGGCCAGGACGAGTAGCGGGCGATGCTCAATCACGACATGAGCTGAGAGCGGTGTGCCGGGCGTCAACATGAGAGCCGGGCCATTGCCGGAGGTCCATGCAAAACCCGACTTGGTTTTCTCATCGACATCAAGCCTGACGCGGACTGCAAAGGGGGCGCCGGTACCAGCAGTAACATGCGCTAGGCCTTCGTTCCCTAATGCGTGCTTGAGGGCATCAGCCGTGACAGGCGCTTCCGAGATGCTGATCACTTTCGCGCGCAGCATGTCATGCGTGCCGGTTGGCAATGAACCAGGTTTGATGAAGACGGAGTCGCTTGGCATCACGCGCTTGCCCGAACCCATGGGGACAAACACCAATGCCTCCAGGTTTTTCGCGATCTTTCCATCCGAGTGAAGGATGCGGATGATTGGTTGACCGGCCTTAACGTAATCGCCGCGATCCCTTATGACTTCGGTGACCGTTCCCTCGATCGGGCTGACAATCGTTGTCAGGTCTTTGATAAGTTGCTCCTGACTTGCGATGTCTTCACGTGCCTGGGCCAGTTCAGACTGCATTTGCAACCGCTTTCGGCGATGTCCATCACTTAAGCGTTTCTTGTTCGCCATTATGCCGCTGAACTCGATCTCCAGCCCGGCGAGTTTTTCACGTGCTCCAACCAGTTCGAATTGCTCACCATGAACTCGGTTGCGTGTAACGACTCCATCGCGAAGTAGTTTTTCGGCATCGTGCTGGCGTTTTTCCAGCCAGTCGATTCGCTTGCGCAAATCGTCGATGTTCTTGTTCAGGCTTGATTGGCGTTCATTATAAATGTCGTTTGCAGACGAAACTTCTAGCTTCTCTAGTTTCTTATTGAGTTCGATTTTTTTCTCTAGAAGCCGGAAGCTTTTCTTTGATTTCTCAAGCGTCGCTTCGCGCTCATAGAGCTTCATTCGTCCAATTGGCTGGTCCTTTGAAACGCGATCGCCAATGGCGACCTGCAGGGTGCTGAGCACCCCTTCGGATCTCGCGCGAAGAGGTTGCAGCAACTCTCCACTTCGGTCGACCAGGACCCCATGCCCCCTGACCTTTACGGGAACCTGGATGAAGGCACTCCAGATCGTTGCAGCGCACAGTGCAATGAACAGGAGAAACAGCGTCGGCCGAACCCAGCTACCAATGACAGTCATAGCTTGCGGGAGATCGTCCAGCTGTTGCTGCGCCTCAATCGCCTGCTCACGAAATACTTTTCTTAACATGATTGCCCCACTTGAGAATAAGCCTAAAGGGACCGTTTTTTGGTTAAATTAGAAATAAGCAAATAAGAAAATTTGTACGAAAGATATAATAATGCTTTCAGGTTTTTTTACTGATTGGTGCCATAGCAATAGGTATTGTACGTGGGGGAGGCGGATGCACGACAACGGCCTTATAAGCGCATTTAATACTTCAGCCGATGGTGAAGCGCATGAAATCTCTTGGCCCGGAATCTCGTTGCCTTCATCCGCAACACATTGGCAATGGCTGCATCTTGATCGGCTAGGACGGAAGTCACGGAATTGGCTCGAGAATCAGAGCGGGCTATGCACAAACATAGTCGAAGCGATGTTGGCGCCGGAATCACGTCCCCGTTTCACTAGCAATCAGCAAGGTGCTCTGTTCATACTGCGTGATGTCAAGCACTCGGCAGATGAGCAGGCGGAAGATTTGGTGCCTGTGAGTATCTGGATCGACGAGAACCGCATCATCACTGTTGTCCGCCAGCCGAGTGATACGATCGACGAAATGCGATCCCGCTTTCTGCGAGGCAAGGGGCCCGTCACACCTCTCGATTTCGTGACAGAGATCGCAGGTGGGGCAACCCAGCGTCAGGATGAACTGATCCGGGACATCGGTCTGCAAGTAGACAGTCTCGAAGATGAGCAAGATACCAGTGACATTCGAAGCCTGCGAGAGCGCTTAATCTCGGTCCGTCATAAAACCATTCCGATGCAGCGCTACCTGAAAGCACAGCGTGATGCGTTGGTAGATTTTTTTGACTCGGATATTGTTCGTCCGAGTGCCGCCCATCGTAGCCGACTGCATGAACTCACGGATCGAGCAACCCGGTTCATCGAGGATGCCCAGGCATCGCGCGAGCGGCTCATCATCATTCATGACTCCGTGACCAGCCGAAACGCCGAGCGCATGAACCAAACGATGCTGGTGCTTACGATTGCGGCTGCAGTGTTCCTTCCGCTCGGATTCGTCACAGGATTACTTGGTATCAATGTCGGCGGTATTCCGGGAGCAAACACACATGATGCATTTTGGCTGGTAGCGCTTGGTTTGCTGACTCTGGGCGTAGGCGAGTTTGCCTTGATGCGCTGGTTGCGCTGGATTTAATGTGCAAGCAAGGCACTGCCCTGCTGCTAACGGAATTCATTCTGGGCATGCGGTGAAGGTATAGGCAGATTTAGACCTGTGCATCCGTTTCCGACATCGCAACAACGGTTTCAATTTGTAAACGCGTCCGAGGCGATGGCGGAAGGGAGCTCGATCATCTGATAGCGCAGAGCCTACTGCGCTATATACCCACCATCGATCACTAGCTCTGTGCCAGTGACAAACGACGCCTCGTCCGATGCCAGATACAGAACGCCATAGGCGACATCCTTGACCTCACCCAATCGGCGCAACGGCGTGACATCAGCCTTTGCGAGACGTGCCGCATTGTTCGGCCGGTTGATCATTGGCGGCATGTATCCGGGATGCACGGAATTGACGCGTACTCCGCTCGGTCCGAACCGCACCGCGGCGCTCTTCGTAAACAGACGCACAGCACCTTTCGATGCCCCATATGCTGGGTGACCGTCTGGGGTCCCGATGAAACCCATAATTGATGAAATGTTGACGATCGAACCGCCGCCGGTCTTCGCCATTTCGCTTGCAGCAAGAGTTGTTCCCAGGAATACACTGGTGGCGTTGACGGCCATCAGCTTCTCCCACCCTGCCAGCGTAACTTCGTCTCCGACCGAACTGCCGCTGATGCCTGCGTTGTTCACTAAGATATCAAGTCTGCCATACGTCGTGATAGTTGTTGCAATCAGTTTTTCCCAGGCCGGTTCCGACGTGACGTCTGTTGTCACAAACGTTGCCTGACCCTGGCTGGCACGGATGTCGGCGGCGACCGCTTCGCCCTCGTTCTGGAGAACGTCGGCAATCACCACGGCTGCACCTTCTTTGGCGAACAGCCGGGCCTCTGCCTCGCCCATGCCATGCGCGCCGCCGGTTATCACTGCAACCTTGTCTTTGAGCCTCATCCGTCCCTCCCTCATTGGTTAGGTCGGATCATCGGCGTTCGAACCCTTGAGAGCAAGTTTCGGAGTGATCAACTGGTCAAGCACGCACCTAAGCTCCAGGCGCTCTTTAAGGGAGCGGCGACGTTTGAGGCTGGAACCAGACCTCATCACATAGCCCGGCAATCAATCTTGCTGCATTTTTTAACAATGTCTGGTGCTGAACCGGCTACGGGTGCGACAGCCCGAATGCAAGCTAACATCTTGAATTTATTGGTGCCCCTGGTCCGAATCGAACGGACACTCCCTTGCGGGAACGGGATTTTGAATCCCGCGCGTCTACCAGTTCCGCCACAGGGGCTAAGTCGTCGCTTGATGCCGGAAAGCGCGCAATATAGTCAAACCACTTCCCACGTCAACGGTCGCGGTGTCAGATCCGCAAGATTGTCGGCCACAAGCGCGAGTTTGGCAGCAGACTGGGAGTTCCTGGTGCTCGTGAGAGCATAGTAGATTGGGCTGAAAAGCGCTGTTGGATCCACTTCGGTGACAAAGATGGTCGCCTCTGACGAAGCCGGCGACTCTGGATCCCTGCTCTAAGCTGCCTCAGCACCGGCATCGGCCAACCGGACAATGTCACTCATGATATCATTGAGTTGGAAGTCTTTCGGCGTGTAGACGGCCGCAACGCCCATGTCCTTCAGGAGCGCGGCGTCCTCCTGTGGGATGATGCCGCCAACTATGACGGGTAGGCCGGCAGCGCCGTTCTCATCTAGTTTCTCAAGCACGTCCTGAACCAACGAAACATGGCTGCCCGATAGGATAGACAAGCCGACGATATGCACACCTTCATCGATGGCAGCTCGTACGATTTGTGATGGCGTCAGTCGAATGCCTTCGTAGACCACATCCATGCCGCAGTCCCGGGCGCGGACGGCGATCTGCTCGGCACCATTGGAATGCCCGTCGAGACCCGGCTTGCCGACCAGGAATTTTACACGGCGGCCATGGCGCTGCGAGAAGTCTTCAACTGCGCCGCGGATTTGAACGACGTTGTCCTGCTGTGCAGGCGATGCCTGACCGACACCCGTTGGTGCGCGGTATTCGCCAAATATCGACCGTAACGTTGCACCCCATTCTCCGGTTGTGACGCCAGCCTTGGCGCAGGCGATAGATGGTTCCATCACGTTGCGGCCCTCTCTGGCGGCACTCTCCAGATCCGCGAGCGTAGTGGCGACCGCATGATCATCACGTTGTGCGCGCCAGGCAGCCAGCTTCTCGAGCTGTTCAGCCTCGACAGCCGGATCGACGGTCTGGATCGCGTCATCACCGGCCGACAACGGTGAAGTTTCGCCGTCCTGATAGGCATTGACGCCCACCACGACCTGATCACCGGTCTCAATATCGCTCAGGCGCGCCGTATTGCTTTCGACCAGGCGCCGCTTCATGTAGTCGATGGCAGCAACCGCGCCGCCCATCTTTTCAATTGCTGCCAGCTCTACGCGTGCCTGCTCTTTCAGTTCCTCTGTCTTACGCTCCATTTCGACAGAGCCATCGAAGATGTCACCGTATTGCAGGAGGTCGGTTTCGAACGCGAGGATCTGTTGCATTCTGAGCGACCACTGTTGATCCCATGGGCGCGGCAAACCAAGCGCCTCGTTCCATGCCGGCAATTGCACAGCCCGCGCCCGTGCGCGCTTCGAGAGCGTCACAGCAAGCATTTCGAGGAGGATGCGATAGACGTTGTTTTCCGGCTGTTGCTCAGTCAGTCCTAGGGAGTTGACCTGGACGCCATAGCGAAATCGGCGAAATTTCTCTTCGCCCACGCCATACCGTTCGCGGCATATCTCATCCCAAAGATCGACAAACGCCCGCATCTTGCAAATCTCAGTAATGAACTTGAGCCCTGCATTAACAAAGAAGGATACCCGTCCAACGACTTTCGGAAAGTCCTCGTCGGGCACATCTCCGCTCGCCTTGACGCGATCAAGCACAGCCATAGCCGTCGCCAACGCAAACGCCAACTCCTGAACCGGTGTCGCACCGGCTTCCTGCAGGTGGTAGGAGCAGACGTTCGTTGGGTTCCACTTCGGAATGCTGCGGTATGAAAATGTGATTGTGTCGTTGATCAGGCGCAGCGATGGTTCCGGGGGAAACACGTAAGTCCCGCGTGAAAGATATTCCTTGATGATATCATTTTGGATCGTACCGCTGAGCTTGCCGCGGTCCGCCCCCGTCTCATCAGCGACGGCTACGTAAAGCGACAGCAACCAAGCCGCCGTGGCATTGATTGTCATCGATGTATTCATCTGATCGAGCGGAATACCGTCAAACAGCGCCCGCATATCGCCGAGATGGCTGACAGGGACACCGACTTTGCCAACCTCGCCGCGCGCCAGCACATGGTCGGGGTCGTAGCCGGTTTGTGTCGGTAGATCGAAGGCAACCGAGAGGCCGGTTTGACCTTTCGCCAGGTTAGAGCGATATAGCTCGTTCGACTTCTGTGCGGTCGAATGCCCGGCATAAGTCCGGAATATCCAGGGGCGGTCTCGGTTGGTTTTGGTAGAAGACTGGGCCATCGGTCTCACGTCCTGACGCGCGTTTTGCAGTGCAGCAATCGGCACGTTATAGCGCACCAATCAGGCCTGCATCTACGACTTTCGCCGCACTTGCTGTTCCGGACTGGCGAGATTTCAGGCGTTGACCTTGAAGACCCTGGTCTGTGTCGGAGCTTGCTGGTTGCTCTCAAGCGCGGCGCGGGCCGCACGAGCAGCGCGCTTTTGCTCGGACAAAATAGCGTAGAAGCAATAGACGGTGATCGCCAAGACGCCGAATACCGCCATGGCCACGCTCGCGCCAATAACGGCATTGCGTCCGGGCTCGTAGCTGAAAAAGACGTTGCTCAGGAAGAACGTCAAATGGCCGAAGAGCCCGACAAGAAACATTACGGCCAGAACGACCGGCGTCGAATAGAGGCCTGTCTTGAAGTAGTGGTGGATCGTGAATGACATTAAGGCTGCGATGGTAATGATGATGGCGATAATCGAGCCATCAAGCGTCAGCGCACTCACCAGCAGCGTATCCCAGTCCATTAATCTACTCCGCCGACCTTTTGGGGGAAAATTCAAGCCATGGGTCAGCTTAACGCCGAATGCTTAATTGAATATGTACGACAATATCAATCTATGGTTGAGTTATCTCTCCTTGCCTAACCTCAACCTTGCGAGCCTCGCCGAAAAATGGCGGCAAACGTCAGTTGCGCAACACTAGGCTAACGAATAATTGACAAATGCTGCGGCGCAATATTTCTTGTCTCAAGATGCGCGATGAAGGGCCTGTCCTCGTGATGCATCGCAATAAGAAACGCTGACCGAGTGCGGCTGTGGCCTTCGTTCGGTCAATTGAAGGCAGGCCCTGCCGCAGCTGGCAGGGTGCCTGGGAGACAAGAACCAATGGCAAACGCTGCAGCCCTAAAGGAAGAGATTGTCGCCGGTCCGCCAATAATTTCAGCGCCTAAAAAGGATCTCTACGAAGTGGGCGAGATCCCGCCACTCGGGCATGTCCCTTCAAAGATGTACGCCTGGGCTATTCGTGAAGAGCGCCATGGTGAGCCGGATACTGCGATGCAGGTCGAGGTTCTGCCGACATGGGAGCTCGATAGTCACGATGTGCTGGTTTTGGTGATGGCCGCAGGAGTGAACTACAACGGCGTCTGGGCCTCGCTTGGAACACCGATTTCACCGATACGCGATGTCCACAAGAATCCGTTTCATGTAGCGGGATCCGACGCATCCGGGATCGTTTGGGCGGTTGGCTCCAAGGTCAAGCGCTGGAAAGTGGGCGATGAAGTCGTCATCCACTGCAACCAGGACGACGGTGATGACGAGGAATGCAATGGTGGTGACCCGATGTATTCGCTGTCGCAGCGGATCTGGGGCTATGAGACACCAGATGGCTCGTTTTCTCAGTTCGCGCGCGTCCAGGATCGCCAGCTTATGCCGCGGCCGCAGCATCTGACCTGGGAGGAAAGTGCCTGCTACACGCTCACCCTCGCAACAGCCTATCGGATGTTGTTCGGCCATCGGCCCCATACCCTGAAACCCGCCCAGAACGTGCTGGTCTGGGGCGCATCCGGTGGACTTGGCTCTTTCGCGGTTCAGCTTTGCGCGACAGCAGGCGCAAATGCGATTGGCGTGGTCTCGGAAGATGACAAGATCGACTTCGTGAAGTCTTTAGGCGCCAAAGGCGTCATCAACCGCAAGGACTTCAATTGTTGGGGACAGTTGCCCGAGGTGAACTCCAAGCAATACGGTGACTGGCTGAAGGAGATGCGGAAGTTCGGCAAGGCGATCTGGGACATTACCGGCAAGGGCGTCAATCCCGATATCGTGTTCGAGCACCCCGGTGAAGCCACTTTCCCGGTCTCCGTCCAAGTCGTTAAGCGTGGCGGCATGGTAGTGATTTGTGCCGGCACAACGGGCTACAATCTGACAATGGATGCGCGCTATCTCTGGATGCATCAGAAACGTGTTCAGGGTTCACACTTTGCCAATCTTCAACAGGCAAGCCAGGCCAACCGCTTGGTGCTGGATCGGCGCATCGACCCGTGTATGTCGGAGGTTTTCCCGTGGCTGCAGATCCCGAAGGCACATATGCGCATGATGCGCAACCAGCATCAGCCCGGCAATATGGCTGTGCTCGTGACAGCGCCGACAACCGGTCTTCGTACCTTCGAGGACACCATTGAGGTCAGTCAGGAAAAGTTTGCGAGTTAGGACGGTGCGGGGGGCGAACACGCTACCCAGCCAACCCCACCAACTGCTTGGGACGCCCCCGAGGGGTGTCCCAGCCGCCTAATGCCGGTAAAACGATCAATTCCCCAGCATCTCATTCTACGGTGACAGCTCCGCGACAGTTATCGTCGCACATAGAGAAGTCACCCTTCATCTGCGCTGAAAATATCTCGTCCGTTGTCACATCAAGACAAACCGCGGGTGGGTATTGTGCGCAGGCAGCACCCTCCTGGTCGTCAACTCTCAGGCACTGGTCGGGCGATCATGAACGAGACGCAGCAGACACAAATCCATCACGCCGATGTTCCCTCTCAGGCAAGCCTCCTTGAAGGCTTCTCAATCGAGGCGACTGCACAGCAGATTGAAACAGTCGGAAATCTGTCCGAAAGCCTGCCTCAGGGGACGTCGGTCTATATTCCTTTTCTACCGGGTGCCAGTTACTGCGAGTCGCTTGCTGCCATTCAACGCTTAAAGACGGCCAACTTGAGACCGGTGCCTCACATCGCAGCGCGCGCCACCAAGAGCGTTGCCGAGCTTGATGAGACGCTTGCACGGTTTGCCGAACATAGCGTCGAGGCAGTCTTCCTGGTCGCCGGCGATGCTGCCAAGCCAGCAGTCCCGTTCACGAGTACGTTGGAAGTTCTTGCGAGTGGTCAGCTGGAGAAGCATGGCATTCGCAAGATCGGTTTTGCGGCACATCCCGAAGGCCATCCCGTTGTTGATATCTCCGCACTCGACAATGCCTTGCGCCTCAAGGCGTCCTACGCCCAGGCGACTGGCGCAGAAATCTGGTTGGCATCTCAATTCACGTTTGATGCAGCTCCGATCACAGCCTGGCTTGATCGATTGCTTCTCATGGACATTCTAATTCCCGTCCGCGTCGGTATTCCCGGACCCGCAAAGATGCGGTCATTGCTCAGTTTTGCAATGAAGTGCGGAATTGCCAATTCCGCCCGTGCGTTGAGCCGCCGTCCGGAGACAGCGCGCATGCTGCTGGGTAGTTGGTCTCCGGCATCAGTGATTGAAGAGCTCGAGGCCTACAAGCTGCAGTCGGCCAATCCGCAGTTGGCCGGATTGCATGTTTTCTCATTCGGTGGTTTCGCGAATTCTGCGAATTGGATGCGGGACTTTCGCGCAAGCCACTAAACGGTAAGGTGGTGCGTGACGGCTTGCTGCCGGTTCGTCGACGACCGCGGCAGCCTCTCCACCAGGGAGCCAACAAACGCAAGTAACAAGCTATCGGGAGCAACTTCATGAAGACCCAGGCCCGTGCCGTCGTGATTGGCGGAGGTGTTGTCGGTGTATCAACACTCTATCACCTAACCAAGAAGGGATGGTCCGATGTTGTGCTCCTCGAACGCAAAGAACTGACGTCAGGTTCGACCTGGCATGCCGCCGGCCTACTGCCGCTGTTCAATATGAGTTACTCAGTCGGCCAGATCCACAAGTACTCCGTGGCCCTTTATGAGCGTCTTGGGCAAGAGCTTGGCGAAGACATCGGCCTGCGCCAGGTGAGCAACATTCGACTGGCCATGACTCGGGATCGAATGGATGAGTATCACCAGTACGCAGGCGTTGCTCAGACCATCGGCGTCAATGTCGAGTTTCTATCCCCCAAACAGGTGCAGGAGCTTTGGCCGCTTTGCGTCACGGACGGGCTTGTCGGAGCGATCCGCCACCCGGAAGATGGATATATCCAACCAGCCGACCTTACTCAGGCGATGGCCCGCAAAGCGCGAGAAGGCGGTGCGGAGATTTACCGGGAAACGGTTGCGACCGCAATTGAGCAGCGCCCCAATGGTGAGTGGCTCGTCAAGACGGACAAAGGCGACATCCTGTGCGAGCACGTCATCAGCGCGACAGGCAATTTTGCTCGACAAACTGGTGCGATGGTCGGCCTCGACATTCCCGTTATTCCGGTCGAACATCAGTACATTGTGACAGAGGCTCATCCGGAGATCACCAAGCGCCATGAGCAGGGGCTCCCGGAAATGGGTGTGCTACGCGAGTCGGATGGCGCTTGGTATATGCGCGAGGAAGCTGGCGGTCTCATCCTTGGTCCCTATGAAGTCGGCGCACCTGCATGCTACGTCGACGGCCCAGCAGAAGACAGCCAGTATGAGTTGTTCCAGGAAGACATCGAACGCCTCATGCCGCACATTGAATCCGCAATCAGACGCGTCCCAATCTTTGGGGAAGCCGGGATCAAGCGGGTCTATAATGGCGCGATTGCCTATACGCCCGATGGAAACCCGATCGTTGGGCCAGCTTGGGATCTCAAGAATTTCTGGCTCAACGAGGGACATAGTTTCGGGGTAACAGCGGCCGGTGGCGCCGGGTGGCAGTTGGCTGAGTGGATCGTTGAAGGTGAGCCAACGATTGATATGCTCGGCGTCGACCCGCGCCGCTACGGCGATTACGCCACCAAGGGCTTTCTCGTCACCAAGAACGAAGAAGCTTATGCCAATGTCTTCACGGTTCACTATCCGGACGAAGAACGCGAAGCCGGGCGGCCATTGAGAACGGCGCCTTGCTATGAACGCATGAAGAACTTGGGCGCGGTTTTCGGTCAGAAATTCGGTTGGGAGCGCCCGAACTGGTTTGCACCGGAAGGCACGCCACAGCAGGATCATTGGTCGTTCCGCCGCTCCAAGTGGTTCGAGCATGTGGGTAATGAATGCCGCAATGTTTCCAAAAACGTTGGCATCCTGGACATGACGGCGTTTGCAAAGTGCCGCGTCTCGGGTCCGGGTGCAGAATCATTCCTGGATCAGCTTGTTGCCAATCGCATTCCCAAAAAAGTTGGCAGTATCGCGCTTGCACATGCGCTCGCGCCGGCGGGCGGCGTTCATTCTGAATTTTCGGTAATGCGAGAAGGGCCACAGAGTTTCTATCTGGTCTCGGCGGGCGTCTATCAGCGGCTCGATCATGATTGGCTGAAGAAACACATGCCAAAAGACGGCACGGTTCAATTCGAGAATCTTACGAACTCGATGGGCGTGTTGGTCATCGCCGGCCCGAAGTCACGCGAATTGATGCAACGGGTGTCTCGTGATGACTTCAGCAATGAATCTTTCCGTTGGCTAACCGGTAAGAACGTCGTGATTAACATGGCGCCGTGCAACGCCATGCGGGTCAACTTTGTCGGTGAGCTCGGTTGGGAACTTCATCACCCAATAGAGTATCAGAACCACATTTTTGATGCCCTCTGGGAGGCCGGTCAGGATCTAGGTCTCAAACCGTTTGGGATCCGCGCCATGGACTCGCTGCGGATGGAAAAGACCTACCGGATGCCGGGTGCGGAACTGTCGATCGAGTACGCTGCACTCGAGTCCGGTCTCAATCGTTTCGTCAATCTAAACAAGAATGATTTCAATGGTCGCGCAGGCTTGACGGAGTGGCAGCAACGAGGCTTTGCCAATTCACTTGTTGCATTGGAAGTCCATGACACCAAGGATGCCGATGCTGTTGGCAATAATCCGATTTACAAGGATGGCAAGGTGATTGGCCGCGTAACAAGTGGCAACTATGGCTTCCGCGTTGAGAAGAGTCTGGCGATAGCGATGGTTCAGCCAGAGCTGGCTGCAAGTGGCATAGCCTTGGAAGTTGATATCCTCGGCAAGCGGTATCCCGCGACCATCATAGACGAGAGCCCTTTCGATCCAGACAACGAGCGTCTGCGAGCTTGAGGTATCATTGATCGTCTCTAATAGCGGAAGGTAGCTCAGTTCCAATGCAGCCAGCTGTCCACCGGCTGATCATGCTGCCATTGTCGAACACTGGCTCGATGATGTCTTAGTCGGCTGGAACAATTCGAGTGCAGTGTGGCGAGTAGTTTCAGATCGTCAGGTGTGGCTTACGTCCGCAGCGCACCGCCGCCTGAGCCTTTGTCACCATTCAGCAGTGAATCACTACCGTTTCTCATCTTCTTCAGTTCAATCAAACCCCGATTAAGCTCTGCACCGAGGATGATGGCAACAGCGGTGACCTGGAAGAAGATCAAAGCAATCATGATCTGCGACAGACCGGCATAGAACCGTGAGTAGTTGCTGAAGCCCAGATAGTAGGAATAAGCTGTACCAAGCAGCATCCACAACAGAACAGTCAGTACGATGCCGGGCCAGACGTCAGCGATGCGCCTACGGCCTGCGGCCAGCCACAGATGAACTGCAAACAATTGCAACGCGATGACCGCGGCCGTTACAGCATAAACACCACCCGAGCTAACCCAGCTGGAGTTCAAGAAACTGCTCAGCAAATCCGATTTGATCAGTTTTGCGAGGTTCGGTGCCACAAGCGCCGTCCAGGCCAGGATCAGCAGCACAATGGCAGCCACAAACACGTTGAGCATGCTCATACCGAGACACACGATGTAAGGCCGCTTTTCCTGCACACGATACGCAAAGTTCAGTGCGGTTCTGAGCGTTTCAATCGCGCTCGTTGCAAAGAACAGGGTAATCGCGCCACCAATTGTCAGCAAGTCTATGCGGCTGCTGTTCATGATGGATTCGACTTGCGGCACGAGGCCTTTCGCGACGTCACCGGGAAGCGCCTTGAAGAGATGGTCAATCGCGGTCTCAGCCAATGCTGGGCCACCTAGAATACCCGCGAGTGCACCGAGGAGAATGCAGAACGGAAAGATCGATACCAGGAATGAGAACGCAACAGCACCTGCCATAGAAAACTGGCTATGCTCGTAGAGGCGGTAGATCGCCCCGATGACGGTGAGTCTGCTGTCCATTCAGGCACTCTGCACCACAATTCAACATAAGGATGGCGGCGCAACCTAATCCTGGGAGACCCGATCGTCCAGCATCGCATGTCGGTTGGGCAAAAAATTGAGGCACATCAGACACAGTTATCCTCAATCTATGACAAATATCAGGGCTATTATTCTCGTAGAAGCAGACCACGTCGGGGCCTTGTTCACGCAACTTATCGGTGTTCCTCAACATGGCGCTCAATCAAGGCCTTGTTGAAGGCGTCCATGGCCGACATCCGCTCCGCCCAGCCGACGATTTGGTTCTCATCGGCCATTGAGACAACCGGCAGGCGATGGCGGCCGGTCCGGTCAAACATACGAAGTGCGGTTTCAACGGTATCATTTGCGGTCAGCCAATCCGGTTGGGACTGTGGATCGCGGCGCTTGTCTTGGGCTTTGGCATCGTCGCCTGGCATGGTGATGAAATCGCGTACGAGCAGAGATCTCATAATTTCTTGATGCGGTCCTTCCTGTACGGAAAGGCCGCGTTTTGACAGCTGCCAGTGGAAAAAGCTCAATCCAAGAGCCGCGCGCGTTAGGCCATGCGCAATCGAGACAGTCAACATGAGCGCAAGCGAGATATCATAACCTTTGGTAACCTCGAGGATAATGAGTGTGCTTGATATTGGCGCGCCCAACACGGCACCCGCAACCGCTCCCATTCCGAGAATCGCATAGAGGCCGTGGCTCGATGCCATTTCAGGAAAGGCAGAACTGGCAATCAACCCGTAGGAACCACCGGCCATTGCGCCGAGGTAGATCGCGGGCGAAAAAATGCCGCCAGCAAACCGCGTTGCTAACGTTATTGCCGTCGCCGCTGTCTTCGCCACCAGCAACGCAAGCATAATCCAAAGCGGATACTGCGCCGTCAGAGCGGCGTCTGTTGCCTCATATCCAACGCCGAGGACCTGCGGGAAGAAGATCGCAATACTGCCGATCATCAATCCGCCAATAATCGGCCGTGACCAGAGCGGCACATTGAACTTCCACGACACTTTTTCAGTGACCATAAGCGCGGTCTCGAAAGCGATCGCCACGACGGCGCAGGTCACGCCAAGCAGCGCGAATGCCGGAAACTCCCAATACGTCGTGATTTGATAGTCAGGCACAACAAATGCCGGAAAGTTGCCAAGGTGGATCCGGGCAACAACGGTTGCGGCTACCGACGCGATGACGATCGGCACAAAGGCACTCAAGGCATAGTGAGCGAGAATGACTTCGTGCGCGAATATAACGCCAGCCATGGGAGCATTAAAGGAAGCAGCAACGGCAGCTGCCACGCCGCAGGCCAGGAGCGTCCGCCGTGTGCCATGCGTCAGTTGGAAAAAATTCTCGATCACCGACGCGATCGTTGCGCCGATATGAACCACGGGACCTTCCCGTCCTGCGCTCGCACCAAAGCCCAGTGAAACGGAGGCGGCAATGGCACTCCACACGCCCGACTTGACCGATATGTTGCTGTCATGAACAGCTCGTGCCTCAATGACATCAGCAACACCCTGGGCCCGCCGGCCTGGCATATGATACTGCAATATGAACCCAACAATGGCACCACCGAACGCGGGGGCCAGCAGGATGATCAGCCAACCGGCTTCAGAAGCGGCACTGGCGATTTTTTCAGACTGTGTCCCTAGCCAGAGCAGCTGGAACATGCCGATCGACCAACGAAAGGCAACCGCGACATAGGCGACTGTTACTCCGATCGCTAACGCAAGAAGCCACACCAGGGGTTGCCGGTCCCTTATGAAGGAACTGACGTTGTGGCCGATTTGAGCGTTCAGCAGATCGAAGACTGGCCGGACGATATCTTCGACATAACGCAGCAGGCTGTGACGTTTCCGCTCCGGCGCCTCGGCGCGTAGCACTACCGCGTTCTCGCGCTCTCGTTGCTGACGAAGACTATCGTCTGTTTGATCCATGACACAGGTGGTGATTTAGCGGTAATTGCGGCTGTGGTCCGCGTGCGATGATGAGGATACGATCAGGAATTGGTTGTCCGACACAATGACAAGGCTCTGCGCGATTGGCAATTCTTGTCGCCTGTGAGGCTCAATGGTCAACCGTGCCCGTTGTTCTGAAACGATGGACGAAGCCAGGACGCAAGCATATTGTTAACCGGAATCAAAGACTTTGGGTCCAACCAGGGCAAAAATCAGGGCAATCCGTCGATAATTGGTCATACAACGCCATTAGGTGTTTTCTCCGAAGGTCGGCAAAGTGAGAGCCTCGCATACGGTTAGAAGATGAAGGACGGGATACGCAACCAGCTTGAAGGGCTGGACGTGGAGCGCAAGAGATTGGAGGTCCTGATGGCCTCGGATCCGTCTTGGGCTGCGTACCGTGAACAAGCCGATGGACAGCCGACGGCGTCGGTTGCCGCTGCCGCGGAGATCGAACAGGGGCTTTCAGCCGACATCGTCGAAAGTCTGCGCAGCAATCGCCTTTACAATGCCTGGAGGAACTTACTGGTCGCGTCGGACTCCCTGCGCGAACTGCTTGGCCCGGACGAGAACGATCGTCCAGATGCGGAGCCGGGCGAAAACGAAGGGACAGAGATTGGCGAAGGCGATGAGATCAGGTCCTCCGGTCCGGCTGCGGTAAGCCCGACACCGGAACCTGCAGCCTTTCGCACCAAGTTGGTCGTAAAGTCGGATCAGCAGCCTGCTGAATCGATGGGAGAGCTGATCGTCAGTCCTTCACCGTCGGTCGAGCCACACACTCCGATATCGCAATTCGTAGCAACGAACGACATCACGCAATCGCGACCGGACAACGAAGCGCTCATGCGCGAAATGTCAGCGCTGCTGGCACGTCGCGCCAATGCGAAAAATCAACTGACCACGCAATTGGCTGTAGTCTCTTGCGAGCCAACCATCGAAAATTGCGCAGCAGAGCCCGAAGAGAGCGCGGCGCTTGTCGCCGTTACCGAAGAGCCTTCTCAGGGATCAGAGGCAGTTGAAGAGCTGCCAAACGAACTCACTCGGATCCGCGGGGTCGATCCGGAAGACGAGGAAGCTCTGCGCAGCATTGGCTTCGCCAGCTACGCTCAGATCGCGCACATGACGGCTGAACAGGTCAAGTCGTTGCGAGAAGTGCTGCCGCAATCACGTCGCCTATCGCAAGAGCAATGGATCGAGCAAGCTGCAATTCTGGCGACGGGTCAACCAACGAGCTTTGTGCGTCGCGGTCATCGCAATCTGGCTGATTGCCTCGTTGAACAGCCGAGCAATCCGACTTGGCAATCGCAGTCATTGCCGCTTCCGCTTTTGCCACAGCCAGAACAACAGCCAGAGACCGAACCTGCAGGGGAAGCCCAGCAACCAGTCGGTGCCGAAGTTGAGACAAAAGCGGCGAAGCTGGCAGAAGATGCCACATCCGCTCCGAAGCCTGACATTGAAGAACTGGTCTCCTTGCTGGCCATCGAGGCGGCGCGACGTAGCGCTCCAAGCCAGCCGGCTGATACTGCTGAACCGGCGTCGAATCTAGATGCAGTCCCCAACCCGCAGGATGCTCCATCTACTGAGGCCGACACCGCCGAGCCGAACGACGACAATGTTTCGGCCACGGAGCTGGTCGCAGCTCCCAACACGCACGTGCCCGACCTGGATGAACCGGTAGATCCAAATGACGGTGTCGAGACCCGGGAAGCAGATGAGACCGACGAACCGGCAGAACACGTTGCATTGAGCGATCGGATTGAGCGTTTCGAGCGGTCTATGACCCAGGTTGCGCTGCCAGATCTTCGCCGACCGCAGCCCTTCGAACAGCAGGTGGACCGGCTTGCCAGCAGAACCGAACCGTCCGACCCGCCATCCCTGCCGCAATCCATAGTCGTCGAACCGCCCGAGCTGATCGAAACGGCTGACCAGGCTGCTGAAGAACGGCCAGAGATTGCGGATTTCGATTGGCAATCTGAGCCGGACGACGCGACCTGGGATGAGGCAGCCGTCGAGATTGTGAAAGTCGCGCCGCGCGAAACCCCGCCGCCAGCTATTGCGGCAGGGACTGTTGAGCAGAGGACAAGTCAGAACGATAGCCACCTCAACGGGCAACACTTGCGCCAGGATCCCGCTGACGAAGAGGTCCGGATCGAGGCAGATCCAACACCCTATGATCTCGCAAGGCGCATGGAGACCTTGGCCAGGCCGACCTACGATGAGGACGATCAGTTCATTCGCTTCAACGGTGAAATCGAAGAGGCGAGTGTGCAGATCATTCGCTCAAATGATGGATCAGCCCCGCCATCACAGTCTGAACAACAGAGCAGCGAGCAAGCCGTCGGGCCGCAATCCATGAACCGATCCAGTCCGAGAGCTTCGGACACAGCCCCGCAAACCAATCGATCGGCCCGTCGTTTCCTTGATGCTTTGACGGGATCGAAGAAAGCACGTTAGTGCGCGCGTGTGCCCAAGAGGAGTTGAGGGCGTTTATCGATAGGACCGACCTTCAAATGCGAAGGCAAACGAGGCGATTGCGTCTTGTCACCACATCGCATGCTGCGCTGCAAAATGATCTCTTTGTACGAAACCAACACGCCCGAAAGACGGAGGCGAGACCACAATGACTGCAGCTTCTGCCGCAATGACCGAAATGCCCGGGAATGCGCATGATCCACTGGGGAGTGCCAGCACTGTCATATCTGAAGCCGAACGTTTGCTAACGCATGCCAAGCAAGCCGTGCGGGAGCGCGTTGGCGACAAGTCCTCTGCAGACGCGCATCAGGAGATCACACACGGGCTCGCCTGGCTTGCGACCTATGTCGAGGCGTTGCGCCAGCTCAAAGGCTGGGGCGAGCGCATCCAGTCAGAGCAGAATTTCGGCGAGTTCGAACAGCTCATAGTGCAGTTGGGTGTGGGTGAGTACGCAGCGCAGATTTCAGGCGGCATCCCGATGAGCCAGGGTGAGACCGTTCGGCTCAGTAATCTCGGGGTTTCCCGCGACGCCATCAGAGCGTTCGAAGACGCAACCGAAACTGCAGTTCGCGCCAGCCAAGACAGTGCCGCAAAGCAGCGCCTGGCGACATTGATTTCGGAGCGGCCGGGATCAACCACGTTCGGTGAAAGTGGCCTGGATGATATCCACGCGGCCATGCAGGAGGAGATGAAGCGGTTTTGCGAGGCCGAGGTTCTACCGGACGCCCACGAATGGCACCTCCAGAACAACTACATCCCATTGGAGACAATCGCCAAGCTAGCGGAGCTTGGTGTTTTCGGAGTCTCCTTGCCGGAAGACGTTGGCGGCTTGGGCCTTGGAAAGGAGGCAATGTGTATCGTCTCTGAGGAGTTGTCACGCGGCTACATCGGCGTTGGTTCTCTTGGGACGCGCTCGGAAATCGCAGGTGAACTTATCCTGGCGAACGGGACACCGGAGCAAAAGGAAAAGTATCTGCCGCGGATCGCGTCCGGCGAGATCATCCCAACCGCCGTTTTTACAGAGCCCAATACTGGCTCTGATTTGGCGTCTCTCAAGACACGCGCCGAACGGGACGGTGATGTCTACAGGATCTTTGGTCAAAAAACCTGGATCACTCACCCGGTTCGCGCTGATCTAATGACGCTCCTTGTCAGAACAAATCCGGACGAGAAGGGCTACCGCGGATTGTCGATGTTCCTGGCTGAAAAGCCACGTGGGACTGACGATAATCCATTCCCCGCCGAAGGCATGACGGGAGGGGAGATCGAGGTGCTCGGTTACCGCGGCATGAAGGAATACGATATCTCGTTTGACGGGTTCGAAGTGCCGGCATCGCAATTGCTCGGCGGCGTCGAAGGTCAGGGCTTTAAGCAGCTGATGGCTACCTTCGAAGCAGCGCGCATTCAAACGGCCGCACGTGCGGTCGGCGTCGCGCAATCAGCCATGGATCTCGCCTTGGCCTATGCCCTGGATCGTGTACAGTTTGGAAAGCAGATCTTTGCCTTCCCACGTGTATCCAACAAGATCGTCATGATGGCCGTAGAGACCATGATCGCCCGCCAGTTGACATATTTTGCTGCGCGCGAAAAGGACCAAGGGCGCCGCTGCGATCTAGAAGCCGGGATGGCCAAGCTCCTTGGCGCCCGGATTGCGTGGGCCTCTGCTGATAATGCGCTGCAGATCCATGGCGGCAATGGTTTTGCGCTGGAGTATCCGGTCAGCCGCGTTTTGTGCGATGCGCGGATCCTCAATATTTTTGAAGGCGCCGCTGAGATCCAGGCCCAGGTCATTGCCCGCCGTTTGCTGGAAGGGGCAAACTAGGCTGTGTCCGGTGGGACGCCACAGCAGCGCTCGATCTTGATTACCGGCTGCTCGTCCGGGATCGGTCTGGCCTCGGCGCGTGCGCTCAAGCTACGTGGGTGGCGCGTTCTGGCAACCGCCCGGCATCCTGATGATCTTAGGCGGCTGGTTGATGAAGAGGGCCTCGAAGCAGTCGAGCTTGAGTTGTCCGACCCAACTTCTGTGACCCACTGCATGGACGAAGTCACGCGCCTGACTGATGGCAAACTGTTTGCCGTGTTCAACAATGGCGCTTACGGCCAGCCAGGGGCTCTCGAAGATCTCGATTACACGGCCATGCGTGAACAATTCGAGGTCAATGTCTTTGCTGCTCATGAGATCACGCGGCGCGCCTTGCCGCTCATGCGGGCCAATGGTCAGGGCCGGATCGTGCATTGTTCGTCCGTTCTGGGATTGATCGCTGCGCCCTATCGCGGAGCCTACTGCGCATCAAAATTCGCCTTGGAAGCCATGGCTGACACAATGCGGCTTGAGTTGGCTGGCACCGGCATTCATGTTTCGCTGATTGAACCTGGACCGATCGATACGCGATTTCTCGATCACGCTATGGCGGCGGCTCGAGCAAATGTAGACATTGAAGGCTCCGTGCATCGCGAACGCTACAAGATGATCATCGCAGGCATGGAAAAGGGTGGTAAGCAATTCTTCAAGCTCCAGCCAGAAGCAGTTGCCAAGAAGCTTGTTCATGCTGTCGAAAGTCGCCGGCCGAAGCGCCGGTACTATGTCACGACACCAACCTACATCGTCGCTATCGCACGCCGGCTTCTGCCGATGGCTGCGCTGGATTGGTTCGCTGCCCGAAACTAGATCATGAGGGCTGACCTATTCAGCAGCAGTAGGCTATTCGCGATGGTAGGGGTGGCCGGCAATGATCGTGGTCGCACGGTAGATCTGCTCAGCGAGGACAATGCGGGCCAATCCATGCGGCAAGGTTAGCCGGCCAAGCGAAAGAATGTTGCTGGCCGCATCTTTCACTGCATCGCCATGACCGTCAGCGCCGCCAATCACAAAGCAAAGGTCAGCCGTGCCGTCTTCTTGCATCGAGCGGATAGACTGAGCAAATGCAACGCTGGTCTGCTGCTTGCCTGCTTCGTCCAGGGCGATAAGTTTTGCTCCGGCAGGGACTTTCGCAAGGATTGAGCTGGCCTCTTCTGACTTGCGCTGATTGGCACTGCCCGATCGAGCCTCATTGATCTCGATGACTTTGTTGGCGGAAAGACCGAGCGTACGCGCCTGCTTGCCGATGCGATCCCAATAGCGATCGCAAAGTTCACGATCCGGCCCCGATTTGAGACGACCGACGGCAATGATGGAGAGGCGCATAAGTGACCCAGCAGCATGCGATACCGGAAGGCATGCTGTCCCAAAGAAAACTGTAATCGGCGAGCAATCAGTCTGCCAAATACAACATGCTATCAGTCGTAAGCGCGGATGCCGTCTAAGCCCAACACAACAACTATCTTAGCAACTTGAGACTAGGGCGACTTGGTGCCTGCTACCGGCATCGTCCCGATACCCCTTAGCCGCACGAACCTCTAGTGGGTCGTATCGTCAGCCGGCGGCTGAGCCTGCCACATCTTTTCAAGATTATAAAACTCACGCACTTCGGGCCTGAAAAGATGGACAATGATATCGCCCGTATCTAGCAGCACCCAGTCGCAGTTATCTGTGCCTTCAACCTGAATGTTGCCCTGACCGCTCTCTTTGAGCTTACGGCGCAATTGGTCAGCCACGGCGCCAACGTGCCGAGCGGAACGGCCTGAAGCAATTAGCATAAAGTCACCAACGGATGACTTGCCTTCAAGATCGATGGTGATGATGTCCTCTGCCTTTGCTTCATCAAGCCAGTTGATGATTTGATCAACTAAGGCCTTCGAGTCTTGGCCTTGTGAAACAGAGTCGAGGAGGGGCGAACGCACTATTTCGCCCTCAAGTGCAATTGACATGTTGTGGTGTAGATCCTTTGGCCATTCGGTCCGTTTTCAGCGATTTCCCGTTTTCGCGCCCATCGATTGGGGCACATTCATCGCAACTTCCAACGCAAATCGGCTTTGAAACATATGAATTGTCGCACATCTGGGCACGTTGGACAATATCTGTCGTCAGAATGCCTGCTCTGCAAGCATGGCAGGCTTAATCATTGCTTTCTCGTTGCCAATTGAAAGTCTGCGTTTTTGGCGGATTTGAGTGGACGAAAGGCGTGAGAGGCGTCCGGTCAGAAACGTCCAGGCGGGTGCTCTCATCATTGGAAGCGACTTGGCATACAACTCAGGAACATAACTTTGCCTGAGCTTAGTCGCGGTTTTCTCCGAAAGCGCCTTCAAGCGCCAACCAGGTCGATCAACAACAGCGATTGGCATTTGGTCAGAGATGGCTTGCCAGTCCTGCCAAAGATGGAATGTTGCGAGGTTGTCAGCTCCCATCAACCAAACAAACCGGACGGCGGGAAATCGCCTCTTTAGAAATCTGAGGGTTGCGGCTGTAAAGGCGCTGGGAAGATCAGCCTCAAACGCCGTTATTTTGATCGCCGGATTCGGTGTCATATCCTCGCAAAGTGCAAGGCGCTCATCGAGAGGAGCAAGCTCGCCATGAGATTTTAAGGGATTGCCGGGTGTCACAACCCACCATACGGCGTCTAGGTTGAGACGACGGCGCGCAGTATCAGTAATCAGCTGATGCGCTTCATGCGGTGGATTGAATGATCCCCCCAGCAGGCCGACGCGCTGCCCCGGCATAACGAGTGGCGGCTTTGGTTTTACAGAACCAAAAGTCACCGGCGCGGACTTACGTGACAATGCTCAATCTCAACTCAAATCTGGGAGAAGTGGATCTCAACTATCCCGCTCTCACTCCGGCCTCGTTTGGCCGGCTCCACGCACGACGTACTTGAAGCTCGTCAACTGCTCAAGCCCGACTGGACCACGCGCATGCATCTTGCCCGTGGCAATGCCTATCTCCGCGCCCATGCCAAACTCTCCACCGTCAGCAAACTGCGTCGACGCGTTGTGCAGCACAATTGCGGAGTCGACGCGCTTCAGGAAGTGCTCCGCAGTGCCATAGCACTCCGTCAGGATGCAGTCGGTGTGCTGTGAACCGTAGGCTGCGATATGCGCAATAGCGTCATCAACGCCGTCGACGGATTTCACTGAAATAATCTTGTCAAGATACTCTGTTGGCCAGTCTTCTGCTGTGGCAGCCTTGACGCGGGCATCCACTTTTTGCGTGGCGTCGTCACCGCGCACCTCACATCCGGCATCGAGCAATGCTGTAACGGCTGATCTCAGGAACTCTTCAGGGGCTTCCTGATCGACCAGTAAGGTCTCTGCCGCCCCGCAAATGCCGGTCCGTCTAAGTTTGGAATTGATGATGATGGGTATGGCATCGTCGAGGTCTGCCCCCCTATCCAGATAAACATGGCAGATGCCTTCGAGATGCGCGAAGACGGGGACACGGGCCTCATCCTGCACACGCCCGACAAGGCTTTTGCCGCCACGCGGGACGATCACATCGATCGCGCCATCCAGGCCGCGCAGCATGTCTCCGACGGCGGCGCGGTCAGTGGTTGGGACGAGCTGAATGGAAGCTTGCGGTAGTCCGGCTGCCTCGAGACCAGCAACAAGACAGGCATGTATCGCGCGGCTGGAATGGAAGCTCTCGGAGCCGCCCCGCAAAATAGCAGCGTTCCCTGACTTGAGGCACAATGCACCAGCGTCTGCCGTGACATTCGGGCGGCTTTCATAGATGACGCCGATTACACCGAGTGGAGTGCGGACCCGCTCAATCTTGAGCTGATTTGGCTGCCGCCATTCAGCAATTTTCGATCCAACAGGGTCATCCAGCTGAGCAATTGCTTCAAGCCCGCTCGCAATTCCTTCAATCCGCTTCTGATCAAGGGCAAGCCGGTCGACGAACGCAGCCGGGCGGTCCGCCTCGCGGGCCGCAGCGAGATCAAGCTCGTTCGCCTCGGTAATTTGTGCTGTCGATTGCCGCAAGGCTTCTGCCGCGCTCAGAAGGGCAGCATCTTTTTCTTCGCGTCTGGCGATTGCAAGTACAGAGGCCGCCTCCTTGGCTTGCCTGCCAAGCTCGGCCATCACGTCGTGCGTGTTCGCTGAGAGTTGTTCGACCTTGTTCATTTTGTTCGTACCCGATTGAGCGCCATATCATCACGATGAATAAGTTCGGAGCGGCCTTTGTGTCCCAGAATTCCTGCGATTTCGCCTGACTTCTTACCCATAATACGCTGCGCGTCGTCGTTCGCATAGGCCACGAGACCACGTCCCAATTCCGTACCGTCGAGACGGCGGATGACCACCGCATCGCCACGGTCAAATGATCCAGAGAGACGCTGGACACCAGCCGGCAAAAGACTCTTGCCGCTACCTAACGCCTTCTCTGCGCCTTCGTCGACAAAGACGGATCCTGATGGTTCGAGCTGTCCCGCGATCCATCGCTTTCTAGCTGCAACCGGATCTGAAGATGCGAGGAACCATGTGCATGGACCGCCATCGTTGAGCGTGCCCAAAGGATGAAGCTTGTGTCCGCTAGCGATCACCATGTTGGTGCCTGCCGCCCGTGCAATTTTGGCGGCTTCAATCTTTGTAACCATGCCGCCGCGTGAAAGCTCCGATCCTTCACTCCCGGCCATGGCTTCGATAGCGGGTGTGATCTCAAGAACCTCATCCACACGCTTCGCGTCCGGGTTTTGATTAGGAGGCGCGGTATAGAGGCCATCAATATCGGATAACAGAACAAGGCAATCAGCGCTGATCATGCTTGCGACCCGGGCCGACAGCCTGTCATTGTCGCCATAGCGGATTTCTGCCGTTGCAACGGTGTCATTCTCGTTGACCACCGTGACGGCGCGGTGAGCGAGCAATGTATCGATCGTGCGGCGAGCATTGAGATAGCGTCGCCGCTCTTCTGTATCGCCAAGCGTCAATAGAACTTGGGCAGTCGTCAGGCCGCGCTGGCGAAAAACATCCTGATAGGCATGTGCCAAACTGATTTGCCCGACAGATGCTGCAGCCTGGCTTTGCTCAAGCTCGAGTGCACCGGGCGGTAGGCCGATGATTTTACGGCCGAGCGCAATAGAGCCAGATGAGACAACAACCACATCCTTGCCGGCAGCATGGAGGTCCGAGACATCATCAGCGAGCGAGTTCAACCATGTCGACTTCAGGCGGCCGCTGATCTTATCGACCAGAAGTGCAGATCCTATCTTGATCACGATCCGCTTGGCATTGGACCATTCTTGGCGGGTGTTTGTCATGTGGAGGCTTGGCAGTGAGAAGTTGATGGATGGGCGAAACGCGGAGCCGCTGGCCTGGTTGGAACAAGCGGACTAGGTCGTGCGTCACGGTCGCCATAATTGCGGTTCTGAATTCGCCAATTCCAGTTCGCGGTCATCGGATTGTGCTTGCTCGATAATATTCGCCAGGGCAAACAAGGCCTCTCGCACGCCTTTATTGGATGCAGACGACAATGCGATTGGTTTGGTTCCACTGATTTGACCGAGTTCAGACATTCGCATTGCCAATGTCTCATCATCGAGTGCATCGCACTTCGACAAGGCCACAACTTCCGGCTTCGTCGTCAGATCCGCACCGTATGCTTCGAGTTCTTCGCGGACTGTTTGATAGTCTGCAGCAATGTTCTCCTGAGTCCCGTCGACGAGATGCAGGATCACGCGGCATCGCTCGACGTGCCCGAGAAAACGTGTGCCCAGGCCTGCCCCCTCATTCGCACCTTCGATCAAGCCCGGAATGTCAGCCAGTACAAAGTCTGTTTCACCTGCACGGACAACGCCAAGATTGGGATACAGCGTCGTAAAGGGGTAGCCCGCGATCTTGGGTTTCGCTGCGGAAACGGTGGCAAGGAAGGTTGACTTGCCGGCATTGGGTAGTCCGACGAGTCCGGCGTCCGCAATCAGTTTAAGGCGCAGCCAGATTGTCAGCTCTTCAGCAGGAAGGCCGGGATTGACGCGGCGTGGTGCCTGATTGGTGGCTGACTTGAAGTACGCGTTTCCGAAGCCGCCGTTGCCACCCTTTGCAATCCGAGTTCGCTCACCAGGCTCTTTCAGGTCAGCCAAAAGGCTTTCCAGGTCCTCATCGTAAACCTGCGTGCCGGGCGGCACCTTGATAACACAGTCCTCTCCGTTTGCTCCTGTGCGGTTCTTGCCCATGCCCGGGCGGCCAGCCTGTGCTTTGAAGTGCTGCTGATATCGGTAGTCGATCAAGGTATTGAGATTGTCGACGCATTCGACCCAGACGTCACCGCCCTTGCCACCATCGCCACCATCCGGTCCGCCATATTCAATGAACTTTTCACGCCGGAATGAGAGGCAGCCGTCGCCGCCTTTGCCCGACTTGATATAGATTTTCGCTTGATCGAGGAATTTCATTGCAGTCTCTGTCTTTCGAATGCGTCCTGCGTGAGCTTTGTGGCCACGCTGTCCATCATCATAGCGCGCGATCGGGAGAATAATTCCGTTTTGCCGACCGACGTGAACCCAATTTTCTCCTGAACCCGGATGGATGCCGGGTTCTCGACAAATGCAGCACTCAATATTTCTGCGGCATCCGACGCCTCAAAGTAGTGGGCGACGATTGCATTGGCAGCTTCACTCATCAGCCCTTTGCCCCAATGTGCTTCGGCCAGCCAGTAGCCCAGTGTTGACGCTCCACGGTCGTTGGGTTCAATGCCGATGATACCTACAATCTGACCATCCAGGATGATCCCATAAACACAGTCCGCAGGCGTATTTCCTTTGACCATACGGTCCGCAATAAAGCTCTCCGCATCAGCTGGGCGGTACGGATGAGGCGGTGCTGAAAGCATGCTCAGAACCTTCCAGTTTTGCAGAGCTGCCGTTATCGCGGTCGCATCGTCAGGGCGCAGAGCGTGCAGCCCCAATCGCTTGCTTGAGAAGTTTGTTTCATCATGTGCCATGGCACTGCGTGTCTTTAGAAATGCAAAAAGGGAGATGGTGCCCCATCTCCCTTGCAATTGCTTCGGTCGCCAAAGGCGATGGGTTACTCGGCCGCCTCTGCCGTTGCCGGGTCAACCGAGATATAGGTCCGTCCACCACGCTTGGTGTCAAACTTTACATGGCCTTCGATCTTCGCAAAGATGGTGTGGTCCGTGCCCATACCGACGTTGCGGCCGGGATGCCATTTGGTTCCACGCTGGCGACAAAGAATGTTGCCAGGGATCACGAGCTCACCGCCATACTTTTTGATACCAAGCCGTTTCGACTCAGAATCGCGACCGTTTCTTGATGAGCCGCCTGCCTTTTTATGTGCCATCTAATAAACCTCAGAAATTCGTTGCTGTCGTATCGCGCCCAACGCCTAGGCTGCGACGATCTCAGTAATGCGGACCTTCGTCAGCTCCTGGCGATGTCCCTTCTTACGGCGCGAGTTCTTGCGGCGGCGCTTTTTGAAGGAGATAACCTTCGGTCCGCGCATTTGCTCGACCACTTCCCCGACGACTTTTGCGCCATCAACGATCGGCGTGCCAACCTTGACGTTCTCACCTTCAGAGACCATCAGGACCTCCGAAAACTCGACTTTCGCACCCGCATCTCCGTCCAGGCGCTCCAGCTGCAGCACGTCATCCGCGCTGACTCGGTATTGCTTGCCGCCGGTTTTAATAACAGCGTACATCTCTTTATCCTTCGTTACCACGCCCTGCGGCGCCGCTTAGAGCGGACTTAGGTGGAGATCCAAATTGTCAGGATCCTCGGCGATATGCCGGATGGCCTCGGGCAGCGCATTAGCCACGATGCCGTCAAACAGCATCGCGCGAGGCTTGTCTTATCCTCTCTACGCCTCGAAATGTCAACGATTAACGCCTACTTTAGAGCTTCAGTAGGGTGAGATGGGTTTGCCACAATGCAGCAGCGGTCAGAGCACGAACTCCCTGATATTCCAGTTGTGCAAACTGGAGGAGATTTTGCATTTGAGACCCTGCTCGCCCAGGAGGGCTATGCCCATGCTTTGCTTGATGATGCAACCCGAGGGATTCCGCGGTCGCTATTGAGGTCGCTGGACCGTGTGTCGCGGCGATGGTTGGTGAAGTCAAGCAATGCGCATTTGACCGAAATTGACCGAATTGCCGAACGCCTCGCACGTCCCGGAGCTTACTTTCTATCGGTCAACTATGAATGGGGGTGCACCGTTGGCGTGCACCCGTCAGCAGATGGTCAGTCGGCCAGGTTGGTCAGGGTTCTTGATTGGCGCACGCCGGGTCTTGGTCGCTATATCATTGCAGCTGAGGTTGCAGGCGCGTCAGGCCCGTTTACATCCATGACATGGCCTGGCTACTCGGGTGTCTTGCAGGCCATGGCGCCTGGGCGCTTCTCTGCGGCATTGAACCAGGCGCCCATGCCGAAATCCGGTGGCGGAATCCTCCCTATCGACTGGATGGTGAACAAGATCAAGGTATGGAAGACGACACACGAGACGCCTGCACATTTTTTGCGTAGCGTATTTGAAGAAGCTGACAGCTATGGAGCCGCGCGCCGATTGTTGATAGAGACCCCCATCGCATCGCCGGCAATCTTCTCGTTAGCCGGGACCAAGCCCGACGAACTCTGCATCATTGAGCGGACCGAAACCGAAGCCTTTGTCAGAGATGGACCAGGATCAGCAGCAAACGCATGGCAGGCGCCTGACTGGTTTGGTCGCGATCGCGGCTTGGACAATCCAGGTCGTAGTCAGCAGATGATGCGCGATGTTGTCGAGCCCTGCACGCCCTTGACCGATGATTTCACCTGGCTGAGCCCTCCCATTCTGAATGACCTGACCCGATTGGCAATGATCGCTGATGCCGGACAGGGCATGATCTCTGCACGTGGATTGGAGGATCTCCAGCCAGCCACGCGTGTGTTCCGCTCCGACGCCTCTAAGAGAGTATGGGCCTGACTGACTGTCGGGCGTTGCTGTGCGTTGTTTGATGTGCAGGCATTAATCTCAACTTTGCTGATCTGTCATCCTCTCTCCGAGATGCATTTTGCAACGTCTTGGTAGGAGTTTCGCCAAAATGGCGTCGATAATGACTTGAAAGCCGGCCGGCATCCCAAAAGCCAAATTCGGCAGCTAAGTTGGCGATCTTAGGTTTGCGTGGCGCTTCAGTGATGAGCCGTCGACGAAAGTGGTGCAACTGTACGATGCGGCTATAAGTTCGAGGACCGACACCGAAACAGTCGGCAAACGATTTCTCAATCGACCTTCTGGAACCAAATTCCCTCAGCTGATCTAGTTGAAATGGCTCGGCGGTCGGGTTCTCGTAGAACTCCTCCAGTTGCCTATGGATCTTCGGAAGAGCTAAGCAAAGTGTTGTAAACGATTGTGAGTGGGTAAGTGCCTTGAACTCGGAGTGCTTGACGAACTCTAGAGCAAACGACTGGACGATGCTGGTCAGAACAGCACGATTGAAGATCTGCGCTGTCCTGGCATTTCCAACGGCAACAGCGCTATCAAACACCAGCGACAGGTCTTGTCGCAGTCGGGTTGCAAGGAAAGGAGAATGAACCGTTGTGCAATCAGTTAGACTTTCGAACCATTCGGCCAATTCCGGATAGGATGTGAGTTGTGCCAAAAGCGTCCTTCGGCACACTCGCAACTTTAGAGTTGTCAGGTGGGGCGGCGTGCCTCGCACGCACTTAGAATTGGGTGGGACGATGCCAACAAGCTGCGATGGTTCAGTCTTATGGCCATAGATCAGCCCTTTGCGCGTTGAAGCGTCAGGGTGGTGGTCGAGCGCTACCACAAAAAAATAGTCCGAGGATCGGTTATCTATCTGCTTCGCAATCGGTTGATTGGAGTAACTGCTATAGATCGCTTGGTCCCCCAGATTGACCGCGGCAACGCGGCCATCGAAGCGCCCTTGTCCAAGCTGGAAGCCATCGTAAAAACCGCCCTCGCAACGAGACTGCATGTCGAGGTTATCAATCGCGTAGCATTTTAGATAAGGGACATTCTGTCTGACGTTGCCGTCTGGAAACCAAGATTGCGTCATGTCCGGGTTCTCTGGATCGCTTGATTCACTCGAAGAGCTGCAAGTGCTGGTAGTCGGTCGCTCTTGCTACGCCCTGAGCAATTGTTGCGTTGACGCTAAGTAGGCGGGTGCAGAATGTGAAATTCATAGTTATTATGGGCGCCATGAATCTCAAGAATATCACTGCCGTTGACTTGAATTTGCTGAAGGTCTTTTTGACGTTGGCGACGGAGCGAAATCTCACGCGGGCTGGCTAGTCAATTGGCCTGTCTCAGCCGGCCACGAGTCATGCCCTCCGCCGTTTGCGCGAGATCTTCCGAGATGAGTTGTTCGTGCGCACGCCTGATGGAACGGAGCCAACTTCTCTCGCCTTGGTGTTGGCGCCTGTTATTCGCAATGCTCTCGTGGAAATCGACAATGCATTCGGTGCCGAGCATGTGTTCGACCCGAAGACAAGCAAATCGACCTTCCAGCTCGGGATCGGCAGTAACATAATATCGATGCTCATATTGTCAGAGCTCATGAAACGGATGCTGCGGGAGGCGCCGCTCATGGATTTGCGGCTCGTCCACTCCCTCGATCCTGTCGATAGTCTTCGTGCCAACAATGCTCATGTGGATCTTGATACGGGCCGCATCGACCTTCTCATCATGCGTGAGTGGGACTTGCCCGAACGCTTCGCGAGTGAAAAGTTCTTTGGTACGGACTTCGTCTGTGTGGCGCGGTCCGGCAATCGAAAATTTCAGCCTCGTATGGCGAAGGAAGTTTTTACGTCATTTGACCATGTGATGGTTACCTTAGGGAATGCTGACGCTGGTTTCCTAACAAACGCACTCGCCGCAAGTGGGATGCGTCGAAATGTTAAAGTTCGCGTTCCGCTATACTCGGATGCAGTCAAGCTCGTTGCCGAAACGGATTTGGTGGTGCTCTTGCCGAGAGCGCTGTTGCCGTCCGCACTAAAGGGTTATCGGTTCAAGGTATTGGAATTGCCGATTGAATCGCCCATCCTCAAGTTTGAATTCGTATGGCATGTCAGTCGCAACGCAGATCCGGCCATTCTCTGGTTACGAAACAAGGTGCGTGAGTGTTATGAGCACGTCATCGCGAGTTTGGATATTCCAAAACCACGCGGGTGAGCCGACCGCCGGATACTTCAAAGAAAATTTTATCGTGTTCCCGAAGGAACAGCGCGTGCTGAGATCACATGAGATCACACGACCAACAGCAGCGGGGGCACTTTGATCTCGCAGCTCAAACACCTGATAAAAACCAATACAAGAAAAGGAGAGCTGCCATGTCAGAGGCAGTCAAGCAGATGACCATGAGCGCAGACAATGTGGTAGACCAAACCGAACAGGCCGCCAACAGTATTGGCCAAGCGGTGGCAAGCTTATTCGGCTGGATGACTGCCGCTTATCGCAAGAACAAGGCGGTGGGCGACTTGCGTCAACTCGACGACCGAATGCTGGCAGGTATCGGTATTGATCGTTCCGAGATTGTGTCTGCGGTCTATGGTGGAGTTGATCGCATCCGGCGATGAGCAGGGCGTTTAAGTTTGCAATCTCGGACCTTCGTCACTATGCCATCGAAAATCAAACTAGATAGGCCGGTCCGAAATAGTTCGGGCCGGCCTTTACTATTGAGGCGTGACGTGGTCAGTCCGCAGGTCCGCTATTGAAGCGACAAGCCACATGCCAGTTTGCTCGGGCTCAATCTATCGAATTCCGCGTTACTGATATCCAGGTGTCGCGCTGCTCCCAGCGGTAAGTGCGGCCTTCAATTCAGTTAGTGCGTTGTAGGCCGCTGGAGCGCCGGCAAAAAACTGGACCCAGGCTATAATCTCGACAATCTGCTCTTTTGAAATCCCGACGTTCAAGCCGGCGCCGATGTGAAAGCGCAGTTGTGGAGCAGCGCAGCCAAGCGTGCCGAGGGCCGAGATCGTAGCGAACTGCTGGACTGAGAGCGTCTGGTCCGAAAGCGCATAAACATCACCAAAGGCAACGAATGTACGCTGCACGACATCGCCGGCAAGGTCGTCGAAGGCCGCTTTGATGTTGTCCAATGCATGCGGGTTGAGTTGGTGGTAGACAGCGACGCCTCTTTGGTAACGCTCTTGGGCGCTTCGACCGTCCGCAGAGCGAGTCGAAATCTCGGAAAGTTGGTCGCGCTGCTGAAGCGCAACCTCAAGGCATGCCAAGCACTGCTTTGAACGTGGGAAGCCAATATAGGCTGCCATCTGTGCAATCGTGTCTTCAGCAAGCTTTGGCGGACAACCCGCCTGTAGCAGTTCTGCCCACTCAAATGTCAGTGCATCGGTGTCTAGAGGAAGCGATGCAAAGCCGGCAACAATCACAGCGAATCTTTGTTCATCGCTAAGGTTGCTGCGGGCTGCGAGGTCATCCTGAAAAGCTGAATTATAGAATGTTTCAAAGCGTGACGAGAGCGAGTGATTGATCATGTCTTGAATCCCTCAGTATTGACTCGTTGCATACTGGGGTACAAACAGTGGATGACTCAAATCGATAGTATTCATAGAATTCATGCCAAAAAATGATGTCCTTTCCATTGACCTGAATCTACTTGCGGTCTTCCATCTGCTGATGCAGGAGCGTAGCGTCACACGCGTGGCCGATCGCATATCTCTTGGGCAGCCGGCTGTATCGCGGTCTCTGGCAAAGCTTAGGCAGGTTTTGGATGATCCACTCTTCGTTCGCCTGGCCAATCGGCTGGAGCCAACCCCGCGAGCCGTTGCGTTGCATCTCGAGCTCAAGCCGGCATTAGATCTGATTGAACAGGCTCTGCGGAGCAGTGCTCCTTTTGACCCATTGGCGGAAACACGCATCTTCCGCATCGCCATGTCAGATGATGTTCAAGTCAGTTGTCTGCCAGCAATCACCGAACAAGTGATGCTTGCGATGCCACGAGCGCGGCTCGTGGTGCAGCAAACCGATTACTTGAGAGCGGGGCAGTTGCTCTCAGACAATGCAGCGACGATCGCAATTGGCTACCTGGATCGTCTGCCGGCAGAAGCTAAGATCAAAAGGATTGGCCGAGTGGGATACCGTACGGTCATGTGCAATCATGCAAGCTCCCTCAACAGTCTGTCCGCTTATTTGAAGAGCGACCATGTTCTTGTAACTTTTGCTGGAGATCTCAAAGGTTACATCGATGAAGGGCTACCTGAGAGCGATGGCGCGCGAGACATTGTGTTGTCCGTTCCGTCGTTTTCTGTTTTGCCGTATCTGTTGCGAGGCACCAGCCGTGTGGCGACTGTCCCAGCCTACGTTGCCAATGAGTTGGCCCGCCGAAACGCGCTGCGATCGTCAAACCTGCCCTTCAGCTCTCCCAAGTTTGATATCTCAATGGCATGGCGGATGACGACTGATCGCGATCCCGGAGAAAAGTTATTGAGGAAGATCGTATTTGATGTGGTGCGAGAGGTGATCCGGCGCGCAAAATAGCCCGGATCGCCTCGCCCGCTTCGGCTCCTTGCAATGGTGGTAGAATGCTCTTGCATTCAGTCCAGTTATTTCATATATTTCTGTCATGACAGAAATAAACGTAGAGCAAAGACCATTAGCGCCGAGTGTGGAGCGTTTCGTTCTGCATTGGGGTGAGATGGGCAACACCTGGGGTGTGAACCGATCAATCGCCCAGATACATGCATTGCTCTTTGTCACCGAGCAGCCGCTGACAGCGGAGGAAATTGCAGCTCAGCTTGGGCTTGCTCGATCCAATGTGTCCACATCGATCCGAGAGCTTCTGATATGGAAGCTGATCCGCCGCGTTCATGTCATGGGAGATCGCCGAGATCATTACGAGGCTGAAGCTGATCTTTTCGAGATGGTGCGCCGGATTGCCCATGGCCGCAAGCAACGTGAAATCGATCCCACGATCGAGATGCTGCGAGATTGCGTAATTGAGGCAAATTCTGACAAACGTGTCTCGGCCCATGCCAGAGCCCGTCTAGCCGGAATGCTGGATTTCATGGATACGGTGGATAAGGGCTTCGATGAGATTATGAGGCTGCCAAGCGGGACACTGATGCGATTGATCAAAATGGGAGGGGCGCTCGCAAAGTTCGTCGGGCGCGGTAAGGCCAAAGGATAACCTGATCGTTTAGACACGAGTGTCGCGTGTTTAGCGCTTAGGCCCCGTTTGCAGCTGAACTCGATACCAAGCGTAAGAGATAAAAGCTGCACGAGAAACACTGTTCTGCTCGTGTTCCTCTGGGCTCCGAGATTCGAGTTAATGGAGGCGGATGCGGGATCAAATATCGGAACCGGACCCTAGAGCCTAGTGCGCTGAGGTCGCGCAACAAGAGTAAAGGAAATCGCAAAGGGCGTCGTATGCGCCCTCTCTTTTGGATCATTTATTTCTGTTGATACAGAAATAACAATAATAACAAGCAAGGGCGAGGAGGTTGGTATGTTGAAAGAAGTCCATCCGCACGCTGGTGAGCTCCTGCCACGACCTGTCAAGGACTACACCGATCACGATGGCATTCATGGCGACGCAAAGGATCAGCGCTACCGGACACTGCTCGGTGAAGTTGGTTGGTTTCGGCTCCCGCGGGTGGTGAGAGACCGTTTTAGCAAGAAGCTAAATGACGGCGAGACGCGAATTTACAAAGGTGAAGTCGTCGAAACAAAGATGAACTTTGCTGGACGTTGGCTGGCCTGCGCCGCCCGGCTGGTTGGCGGTCCTCTACCACTCACTCCGGATGCTGTCGGTCCGGCCCACGTGATAGTGACGGAAGACGCGACCTTGGGAGCACAAACCTGGACTCGTGTTTATGCGCGCGAGGGGCAGTTCCCTCAGGTCATCACCAGCGCCAAGCGTTTCAAAGGTCCGATGGGTTTGGAAGAGTGCCTTGGTCACGGATTACTGATGCGCCTGCGCCTGTTGGAGGATCACGGTGCTCTGGTCTTTCGTAGCACGGGGTACGCCATCGAGATACTTGGCAGGGCGATGCGTCTCCCAGCATGGCTCAGCCCCGGTCGTTGCGACGTGATCCATCGTGATATCGGCCATGGCCATTTCACTTTCACACTTGAACTCCACCACAAGCTATTTGGCCTGATCGTTCGCCAGGTCGCAATTTTCAAGGAGGCTTGACGAATGACGACACCTCTCATCACCGACGCCGTCATGCTCTCTCCTTTGCTCTGGACACTTGTTGCGGTCCAGATTGCAATGGGTGGCTTTGATGTTGTCTTCCATCACGAGATGACCGAGCGGTTGGCCTGGAAAGAGAATGCAGCACAGGAGCTCCGCCTGCATGCTTGGCGTAATCTATTCTATGCAGTCCTGTTCCTGACATTTGCCTGGGCCCAACCCCAGGGATGGTTTGCCATTGCTCTGGTCATCACTCTTGCCGGTGAGATTGTCATCACGCTCTGGGACTTCGTGGAAGAGGATATGACGCGCAGGTTGCCGCCGAGTGAGCGGGTTCTGCACACACTGCTTGCGATCAACTATGGAGCCATATTGGCTCTGATTGCCCCGGCCATTTTTGGTTGGGCTTGGCAGCCTACGGGGCTGGCCTTGGTGAGCTATGGCTGGGGCAGTGCCATTCTCACCTTCGCCGCCGCGGGCGTGTTCGTATTTGCGTTGCGCGACTTTTATACGTCTCATCGGGCGCAGTACCTCGTTCCTCGAGATCCGGTTGATTTGAGTGGCTTGATTGATCAGCCAGGCAGTGTCCTCGTAACTGGTGGAACGGGCTTTGTTGGGACCGAGCTTGTTCGCGCTCTTGCCGATGCCGGTCATGATGTGACTGTGCAAACGCGGGATCTCGGGAATGCTTTGCATCTTGCAACGCCCGTTCGATTGATCACTAGCCTCGACCAGATCGATGACAAAGCAGTGGTTGATACTATTGTTGACCTCGCGGGTGAACCCGTGGCCGGCGGCCTTTGGACAATGCGGCGGCGCTTCAATGTCATCGCCTCGCGGGTGCGGTCTGCACGCGCATTGCAAACGCTCGTCCGGCGCCTGGCAAAGAAGCCCAATGTCTATATCAAAGCATCGGCAATTGGCGCCTATGGTCCGAGAGATGATGACGGTCCACTGAGCGAGGCGGCAACGCTCGGCCCACGCCGTCTCTTTTCTGCGCGCTCATGCGCCATCTGCGAACGGCAAGCGAGCGCTATGACCGGGTTGGGTGTTCGCACGGTTAATCTTCGGATCGGCTTGGTTCTTGGTCGAGACGGTGGACTTCTTGCCCGCATGCTGCCGCCGTTCGATCTGGGGCTGGGTGGTCCGATTGGAAGTGGCGAGCAATGGATGAGCTGGATTTCCCGCAGAGATCTGGTGCGTCTGATCGCATTCGCAATGGCCAATCCTGATGTTAGAGGGGCATTGAATGCGACGGCCCCAAAGCCCATCAGAAATCGCGAGTTTGCTGCTGCCCTCGGACGGGCTTTGCGACGCTGGGCGTTCTTGCCTCTGCCGGCTTGGCCGTTGGCAACGGTTCTCGGAGACTTCGCGCGCGAATTACTATTGACTGGTCAGCAAGTTGTCCCGGCACGTGCGCTCAGTTTGGGCTTTCAGTTTCTCGATCCCACGATTGATGATGCCTTGCGGGCTGAGCTTCCGTTAACCGGTCCGGTGTCCAAAATTGAGGGGCGCACCATCAATCTTGAAACCGGCGCTCAGGCGCGCTAAAAGCAGGCCCTTCGCCGCTGGTGCGATAAATCCGGAGAGGTGGGTGAGTGGTTGAAACCACCGCACTCGAAATGCGGCATACGGGAGACCGTATCGAGGGTTCGAATCCCTCCCTCTCCGCCAGAGGCAAGAATCACGCGAACTCCTGCGAACCCTCCCGAACGTAAGAATTCCTCTTTTATCACTTAAAATCAGATTATTGTGGATAGATCAGAGTTCACAGCAGTTCGCAGTGGTTCGTGTCAGACCGGGAAGAATTCGGATATCAATTCGGATATTGAAATCTGACGGTGCGGCTCTCACCCTCGACACAAACGGGACGCTTGGTCCCCACAATCGATGATACGAGGCCGCCATGAAGATTTACGGACGCCGTCTCACAAACAGACTAAGTGCAGCGAGCATTAAGGCCAAGCCGGGACCCAAGATCCAAGATAGACGTGACGGCAACGGGCTCATCCTTCGTACCCATCCGAACGGACGCAAGCAGTGGATCTGGCGCGGCACAGTTCGAGGAACGGGAAAAGAAACCATGTTTGGTTTGGGGTCGCCAGACGTTGTCACGCTGGCCGAAGCTCGGGCGATGGCGATCGACTATACTAGGCGCGCTAGGCAAGGCCGCGATCCGAGGAACAGCCGTGTCACTAGCATAACCTTCTTGGAGGCGGCGCGGCGCAAGCATGCCGAGATTGCACCGACATTCAAGAATGCCAAGGCCTCAGCTCAATGGATCGGCCGTATTGAGCGGATCTGCGGTCCCGTGTTTGGACGTCGTCCCATCGTGGAAGTCACAACCGGTGAAATTCGGTCAGCGCTCCTGCCAGTATGGAGCACAACACAGGAAGCAGCATTGCGTACACGCCAGGCAATCGAGCGGGTTTTCGACTGGGCCATTGCCTCCAGCCTCCGTGATGATAATCCGGCTACGCTCGCCCGGTTGGCGCTACCTGCGCAAATTAGAACCGAGAAACACCATCCATCACTGTCTTACTCGGAACTCCCCAGCTTTCTGGTAAGGCTACGTGGCAGCTCAGCCGAACTCGAGATACGCCTTTGTCTTGAATTTTTGATCACCACTGCAACGCGTTCAAATGAGGCGCGGGGAGCAAATTGGGAAGAGATTGATTTTGATCAGTCAACATGGACTGTTCCAGGAGGCTGGAATGGTCGTATGAAAGGACGAGGAAATAATCCCCCTGATCATGTTGTACCTCTGTCGGAGGCCGCATTGGCAGTGCTAGCAAGAGCTACCGCGCTGAACCCCAACAAAGCTGGCTTGATCTTTCCGAACTTGAAGAAGCGACGTCAGAAACTTTCAGAAAATGCTTTTGCTGGCGTCATCAAAGCGCTTGGCCTGAAAGGCAAGGCAACGCCGCATGGCATGCGCGCATCCTTCAAAACCTGGGCAGGGCATCAGGGTGCAAACGAAAGCGCCGTGGCTGAATTCTGTCTCGCACATCAGGTCGAATCAAAGGTCGAACGCGCGTACATGCGTGGGACGATGTTCGAAAGCCGCAAAGACCTTCTGCAACGTTGGTCGGACTTTCTTACGCTAAATGACAACGCTTGACTGTAAATATCCACCGCGAAGTCCAATCTGCGGCTGGCTGTCGCAATTTCCCGCTTGGATCAAGCTGAAAACTCCCGTTCCATGGCCGCTCGGTTGCAGTATTGACTGTTGTTGTTGAGGAATTGTCAACAAAAACAGCTGCTTAAAGCATGATTGTCTCACTATGAGTATTGCAGACGTTTCGTCCTGATGCCTATCGATGTGTCAGCTCGCAAGCAGATTTTGGCGAAACAGATACATCAAGAACGGCGACGAAATGAAACCGAAAGAGCGCTTACTGAAACTCCCGGAAGTGATCCGTCGGACCGGTATGGGAAAGACGTTCATTTACACGCACATGGCTAATGGGGCGTTCCCAAAACAGGTTCGGATCAAAGGATCTTCCAGTGTCCGATGGCGAGAAAGCGAGATCGATCGCTGGATGGAAGGGGAGTGGCATGACACAGCGCCGTGATAGATCCAAGACAGAAAAAACTGGTTCAATTCAACCTGCTCAGTCGAAGACTGACCTCCGATCAGCTGCTCGAGGTCAAATCTGGACACGCGTGTCAGAACTGAGCTCGATACGGACCTGGTTCGAGCGTCTGAAGGCAGCCATGCGACGGATGATTGGACGCCACAGATTTAGTCTGGCTCATGACAATCCGCCTGAGGCCGGTGAAGCTAAGGGCATGATGAATATCTCAGTGGGAGTGCAGCGAAGACCAGAAGGCGCTGTATTTGATCGTCAGGACTACATCGATCACTTCCTGGACTGGCTTGCAGAGAGAGGTTGCACGGACGAACTTGAAAGACTCGTCATTGAGAAATCTGCTCAAGAATTCAATGAACAGATGAAAATGCGACCACTCAATCCTGACAGTCTGTTCAAAGGACTGAAGGCGGCTGGGGTCACGAACCGGCTTGTCGATTTACCTCTAACAGATCCTGGGTTCCTTGATGCAAAGCGGCGCGGTGTCGTCAGACCTAGGACCCGATTGTATCGGTTGCCACCAACAGAGCCGCATGTAAGTGCGGATGAAGTGCGTAAGTTCTTACGCGCGCACCGCATGTAATTATGCTCCGCGCTACCCGACTTTATAAGACATAGGAACCGACTGTTCGAGTTTGAGCCCAGGCTTTGCTCGATGAGCGTCGTGAACCGCAACCCAAAAACTGACTGGCTGCCAAGCAGCGTAGCAACCGGAGCTTTGCTTTTGGTTGGCGCGCGCTCGCGCGCCAAGCCTGAGGAACAACATTTAATGACTGATGCCCCAGTCGAGCCGGATAACCCATTCGGCGAGCCGTGGTCACCTGGATACGATGATGACCGCTTTGATCCTTTGACAAAGCCATTGCGGCGATCAGAGAAACCAAGTCGCAACGCTGACCATCCTATTGCCCCACTCTTGACGATTGAGCTCCCCGAAGTTCTGGAGTTGCTCGAATTGCAGGCGCTGGCGACCAAGCCACGGGAACGGGACGCAATGCGAATGATCATTGCGAACCTGATGCGCCCTCAAGTCCTTCGAGACGAACACTGGATCTTCTACTCTCGGGATAACAATCACTACAGTAGTCCATTTGTCAGTTTCTATTACCCATCTCATTACACAAGAACGTTCATTATTCGAGTGATTGATCGCCTTGAAGGAGCAGGTCTGATCGAGAATGATGCAGCATGGGTAGGCAAAGGATCCTGGTTCCGCTCGAGGTTGCGTCCCGCCCCAGACTTTGCAGCTCGCCTTTTCAATCTCCTGTCTGACGTCAGCCCCCCTGGAACCTTCTGAGATCATTTTTTAACTGAGTGTTTCTAGGCTCATCCTCACCACTGAGGAGTGCCACATGGGACGTAGAACTGAAGCTTCTGACCGCACCGTCAAAGACATCCGGCGTCAAACTCGGAAGCGATATTCATCCGAGGAGAAGATCAGGATCGTCCTTGCAGGACTGCGCGGCGAAGACAGCATTGCCGAGCTGTGCCGTCAGGAAGGTATCGCACAGGGCATGTACTACAGCTGGTCAAAGGAGTTCTTGGAGGCTGGCAAAAAGCGGCTAGCCGGTGATACCGCACGGGCAGCGACCTCTGATGAAGTGAAGGATCTACGACGCGAAGCGCTACACCTCAAGGAGGTTGTCGCGGAGCAGGCCCTGGAACTTCGGCTGCTCAAAAAAAGCATGATCGGAAGTGGGGGCAACGACACATGAGGTATCCCGCGACGGAGAAGCTGGAGATTATTCGCCTTGTCGAGCAATCACATCTGCCAGCAAAACGCACATTGGATACGCTCGGCATCCCACGTACGACTTTCTATCGTTGGTATGACCGGTATCTCACCGGTGGACTTGATGCATTAGAAGATCGAAAGCCGATGCCTGGCCACGTCTGGAACCGCATCCCGGACGATGTCCGAGAGCAAATTGTCGACTTCGCACTCGAAGAGCCAGAACTGACGCCGCGCGAGCTGGCGGTGAAGTTCACAGATACTCGGAGCTACTTCGTATCCGAGTCTTCCGTCTATCGAATACTCAAAGCGCTCGACCTCATCACAAGTCCCGCGTTCGCCGTCGTCAAGGCTGCTGATGAGTTCCACGACAAAACAACGGCGATCAATCAGCTTTGGCAGACAGACTTCACCTACCTCAAAGTCATCGGCTGGGGATGGTTCTATCTCTCGACCGTCCTTGATGATTACTCGCGTTACATCATCGCTTGGAAGTTATGCACTACCATGAAAGCCAGTGACGTCACTGACACGCTTGAACTTGCATTGGAGGCGTCAGGTTGTGACAAAGTCAACGTCAGACATCGACCGCGACTTCTGTCGGACAATGGTTCATCGTACATCTCTGGTGATCTGGCAGAATGGCTCGACGATCAATCGATGGATCATGTTCGTGGTGCGCCATACCATCCTCAGACGCAGGGAAAAATCGAGCGATGGCATCAAACTTTGAAAAACCGCGTGCTGTTGGAGAACTACTTTCTGCCCGGGGATCTAAAGGCAAGCATCGAAGCATTCGTGACCCACTACAATCACGAGCGCTACCACGAAAGCCTCAACAACGTGACGCCCGCAGACGTCTACTTCGGTCGTAACAAGATCATCTTGCTGGAGAGAGAAAGGATCAAACGAAAGACATTCGAAACACGGCGCTTGCAACATCGCAACGCCGTAGCATAACTTTGAAAACGATGAGCCAATCACTCGCTTAGATCAAACGCTCAACTGTTCCAGATTATGTGACGACGGACAGTCACTAGCCAATCTAGCAGGGTTCGAGGCTGAGGCTCGCTGATCAGAGCCTACAAAGCGAAGCGGTAGCGCCGGTACGCATTCCAACGCAAACTCTCCGACGCACTGTGCCGCTTGGGAAAACGCATCAGTGATGCGCGCGACATCATCTTGCTAAGTGATTCATGTGGCCTGAGTGTGGACGGGCGCGGTCATTGAGTGACGCAATAATCTAACGCCCCGGCGTCTAAGCTCATGGCTACCAGTAAGATGGCACCAGAGCTGGTTAGTTCACTAAACTAACGACGCGGGGTTACCCGATAGATGGGAAGTACTTTGCAATTTTAGAAGGTGTGCCCGCTCATTATTTGCAGCGAAGGGCCATATTTTGCCTCAACCCTATTTGCATGAGAACGTGTGAGCGATGTGATACGATCGCTATGGAGGCGACCGTTGGCCAAGCTCGGAATTCACCACCAAACCACCTACAAGTACAGCGAAGTGCTGCAATTCGGTTTGCACAAGTTGATCCTTCGTCCTCGCGAAAGTCGTAGCCTGAGACTGATAAGTCACGAAGTAGAGGTCACGCCCGATGCCACAGTCACTTGGGCTCAAGATGTTTTCGGAAATGTCGTGGCAACTGCCGCATTTCGCGAGAGCTCGGACAGGCTCGTTTTCGATAGCATTGCGGAGCTTGAACTCGACGTCGAGCAGTGGCCCGTTTTCAACATTGCGGCCTCTGCCGCAAGTTACCCGTTCTTGCTCACCGACGATGACATGCTCGACCTTGGAGCATTGAGGCTCCAAGCCTATCTCGATAGCGGCGGACAGCTCCGTGAGTGGGCTCAAAGATTCGTTGCCGCAACTCCTACCGACACGCTTGAGCTTCTCAAAGCTCTAAGTCAGGCAATCGCAACGCGTGTTGTCTATGAAATTCGCGAAAGCGAAGGTGCTCAAACACCGGTATGCACACTTAATCGAAATTGCGGTTCCTGTCGGGATATGGCCGTCCTGTTTGTAGATGCTGTGCGTAGTCTTGGCTTCGGTGCACGAATAGTATCGGGGTATCTGCACGATCCCGATCAGAGTTCCATGGGCTCTGAGGGCGCCGGGTCCACTCATGCGTGGGCCGAAGTTTTTGTGCCTGGTGCGGGTTGGATCGCGTTCGATCCAACCAACCGAAGTGTCGGAGGGTTCAATCTAATTCCCGTCGCGGTAGCGAGGACCATTGCTCAAACGATTCCGGTCTCAGGCAGCTTCATTGGCAACCCGGATGCCTTCGAAGGAATGGACGTTCGGGTCCAGGTGGAGTCCGCATAGGGTCAGTTTGGTGAATGGGTTGCACTGCAGCATGATGGCAGCAATACCCCTGGCAGCGGACGCGATGGGCTCAGTTTCCCTATGGAACAGGTGGGCCATCAACGGAAATGCTCGCTAACGTCCTTTCTGAAAGAGGCGGCGGCCCAGAAATCGTACGCTGCGGCCAAGCGCATAACCGATGGCACATTGCGCTAGCGAAAACAGCGCGACTTGTCGAAAAGCATTCGCAAATATCGGGTTCCACGTGGTGAGGTTATCTGGAAGCTCCCAACCGTAGACAATGCTCAGATAGACCAGCACAGCGAACGGCATGTAAGCGATGGCGGTCCAGACCGGCCATCTCAAGATTCCAAATACTGCTGTTACATAGAATTCAAACACGACTGCGGCCGAACGTAGAGGGGTGTGTAAATGACGTTGGTTTATTCCGACAATCAAGAGGTCTTTGGCAATGACGATCAAAACTGACAGACTATTTGTCAATCATTCTGCATCCTGTAGCCTTCCAAGCAATGTATTGTTCTGCCAAACTAGAAACTTCTTCGTGTTCTGGAAATTCGAAGAATCCTCGTTGCAGGTAGTCGCGAATTTCTCCTTGCGGTGGCAAGAACTGCATCCATGGATCGTGAGGATCGCTGATTCTCTCCCTGTACTGCGCTACGAACCGACACTCATAGAAAAATTTCTCTGAGGTGACATCGGCCTGAAATAACGCCTCAAAGAACCGCCTGTCCAAGAGTTCGATCGCGTTCGCAAAATCAAAAATGCGTCCGGCAAATGAATCAGACCAACTAAGGTCGGTGTCTGAGCCGATCGGTTCACCGGGTGGCTGTTCCAACAAATAGCACCATAACTGTAGGAGCGTATCAGCAACTGTGCTTTTCTTCTCGTGGCTCCACTCAGACCAGTTGTCCCGGTAGTCTAGAGAGCTGGCGAGAAGCCGGCCGAAATCATAGGCACCGGGATGCGTAGCCAGGTAATAGAGTGCTACGGCCAGGTTCCAGCGCGCATTATATGCATCGCTCCAATACTGCCCGTCGTTGAACCACTCATCGATTTCTTGAAATGGGCTGTCCGGCTGTGTTCGTCCATAATTCGCATCACATACAGTTCGGTCCAAATCACAGAGCGATTTGAGGCAGCTATCGTCGAGATGAAGTAGCTGTCCCTGCTCAGCCTGCTCGCTGAAGACTGCCGTTCTTTTGAGCTTTATCGGCATCTTCTGGTATTCTCTTTTGACCCAATTCTGGCGCGCCTTGAGAGGATCATCAATTTTTCCGCGGATCTCTTAGTGATCTTCCCGCTTTATCAGTACTGGATCGAGGCACCTGAAGGTTGCGGCCATGAAAGTGTCAGTCAGCGGCATAGGCCGGCGGATCGGTGCTTTTGACTGCATTCGCATCGAGCGTTGTTACGTGCTTGGCTTTTTGGCGTCTTCCGCTGTCTCGTTCTCAGTCTTTGCAATGACGGCTTTCCAATGCCGAAGCTTCTCTGGGTCAGTCACCACGATCGGAGCCTTAGGTTTGTTGCGTTCACGTTCACCCAACTCCTGATTTCGCCTTTCAACACTCGGTGGCCCCAACACAAGCCGATAAGCGAACCAGACAGTCCACCCCATCGCGATGGCGAGCGGTACTACGGCATGGCGATCCAAGCCGTGATACAGAAGGCTAAGGCCAGCGCCCGCGATGCAACCCGCCATAGTGAGTGGCAAGAGATCGAGGTGTCTGAGCCACAGCCATCCGTCCTTAGTCTTCAGATTGCCTTGCGGCGTGCGAACGGCTTCGATGGCTACAATCAGGAGGCCAAGCGTCATGCTGATCGCAACAATGTGTATGGGCGAAGTAATCTTGACCATAATCCAGGCGATCGCGCCAAAGTGGGCCGTTATCATTGCAGCCAAGAAATAGCCTGACTGAGCCTTGTCGTTCTCAGTCCATCGCATGCAGAGTCTCCCAAGTTTACCTGCGTGATGCCCGGGACGAATGTTGTGTTCGCCCCGGGCATCACGCTGTCATAAAAAACGAGCCCGCAGTCTATGCGAACACGAAGTCGTCCTGCGTCACTTCGTTTGACTGAACGTCCTCCAGCAGGATCGTATTGTCGCCATAGGACACTTCGGTTCCGACAAAGTGGTGGTTGCCGCCAACACCCTGTTCGTAAACTGCCCTCATCTCGAGATCTTCAAAGCTGGATACGTCAGAAGAATCGGTCAGGTCGATCTGGTCGTTGCCGTTGCCAAAATCCGTGATGACATCATCACCGGACGTGTCATCGAACACGAACAAGTCGTTGCCGGATCCACCAGTCAGTTGGTCGTCTCCAGTGCCACCGATGAGCGTATCATTGCCACCACCGCCAGAGAGCCGATCATTGCCACCACGACCATCAAGAACGTTGGCAACATCTGAGCCGAGCGCAGCGTCGTCGAGATCACTGAGCAAGACGTTCTCAATGCTGGTCAAGAACTCATGAGTGCCGGTGTCAGGCGAATAGGAAACACCGTCATCTAGGTTGACATACTGCCTTCCTTCGATATCGCCTTCATCGTTATAGTAGCCATGCCCGAAGTCTACCGTATCAATTCCACTGCCGCCATCATAAGTATCGCGGCCACGGCCTCCTTTCAGGAGATCGTCTCCCGAACCGCCAGACAGCCGGTCATTGCCAAAGCCACCGCTGAGCTCGTCATCACCACTACCACCGATCAGGCGATCATTGCCAAAGCCTCCGCTCAGCTCATCATCGCCACCGCGCCCACGCAGGATATCGTCTCCACTTCCTCCGAAAATGTCGTTGTTGAGGTGGTTGCCATATAGTTTATCATCTTCAGACGAGCCGACGAGGTTTTCGATATTTTCAACTTCGAAACGGTAGCCGGTATGATCAGTTAAAGAGTTGTTGCCATTGATGTTGCCAACACCTTGCTGAAGGTCGACATAGGCACCTTTATCACCGGCCTCATTGACCCGGAGCGTATCGATACCAGCACCGCCATCGACGTAACCTTCCATGTGCTCACCGTCATCGATGTACATGAAGTTGTGGTAGCTCTTTTGATCCATAAATATCGTATCGTTACCATGGCCGGCATCGACCTTGTCTCGCGCCGTTGCCCTCGAGATTTCGTCGTTTCCGTTGCCTCCAGAAACAATGTCGGTCTTGTTGTCCAGTCCGGCAATGATCACGTCATTACCGTCTCCGCCATCAAGAAGGTCACGATCTTTCGATCCAACCAGTGTGTCGTCGCCATCTTCACCATAAAGCTGGTCCATGAAAGTGCCACCAGCGCCTGCAGTCAGCTTATCATCGCCATCGCCACCGAATAACTTGTCGCTGCCGGAACCAGCTTCTAATTCGTCATTGCCTTTGCCGCCGTGAAGTTCGTCATTGCCTGATCCGCCGACCAATTCGTCATTGCCATCGTTTCCGAAGATTTTGTCATTTCCGCTGCTGCCCCAAAGGTAATCATCGCCGTCACCGCCGGCGATCCGGTCATTCCCACTCCAACCGTAGATACTGTCATCCCATGGGGTGCCAATTAATGTCGTGTTGGCTTTACTGCCTTCTATCAGTGCCATTGTTTATCTCCGTTCTTGCTGCCGCTGACTGTCCGTGAGAATTCTGAGCGACAAAGATCTGTTGATTTTGCAATGGAGATACAAGACTGCGCCCGATGTTGGCTGTGAACCGGCTAACAGCAACGCAAATATTTTTCTTCTCGCTGCTTTCGAGCAGAAAAATCGTCGCGACACGCTCCGTGCGAGTCCCTTTTTGAGTTTTATGGGTTTTCTTCTGGCAGTCGTTGTGATGGTCAGATCCACGGCAACCTGATGTCTTGCCGCAACGTGACCAGGTCGCAACATGCCATGCGCTCACTCGACAATGCCGCTTGGTCGCCGCGGCAGCCCATCAAAGCGAAGCTTACACATTGATCATCTTGGCGAGGACGTCTCCGAGACGCTGGAGCAGTCGAGGCAATACGAAGTCAGATAACGAAGACGGTCACTGAGAAGTTTGCAGCAAAGGATGACTATTGTCTGCCGTGCCGGTAGCCGTGATCACGGCTGCGTCAGTGACCGCATAGAATGCTCGTCGGCAATCGCCTTCGTCGGCAAAGGGTCAATCTCGCCATTTGCGGCTCACTGAGCGTCACGGCAGAAGTTGACCCACTAAGCGGACACGATGTGCTCACTTTCCCTATGAATCAAAAGGGCCATTGAACGAACCCGCTTACGCGGGAGTGCGCTGCGCGCGGACCATGCGGTGGGGCGAGTGTCGGAGTAACCAACTGAGGAACAAGCGGTAACGGTCGGAGGAGGCCGTCTTGAGGATTGAGGGGTTCCCAACTCCAACCTCAAGACAGGAGCCCCCGATGACCGACAAGCCGATTACCGATCTGCGCCGGCGTATGCTGCAGGACATGACGAACCGCAACTTCGTCGACAAGACCAAGCACGACTATATCCGCCATGTCGAGGCATTGGCTGATTTTATCGGTCGATCGCCGGACACAGTTACCAGCGATGATCTCAGGCGTTTCCAGGCGGCCCAGATTTCCGGGGGTGCGCAACCGCCGAAGATGAACACGCAGGCCTCCGCGCTACGCTTCTTTCTAACCGTCACGCTCGGGCGGGCCGATCTCGCCCATCAACTGGCGCGTACGAACTATCCGAGGAAGCTGCCGCGGGTGCTGCCGCCCGAGGATGTCGCCCGCCTGCTCGACGCCGCTCCGGGACCCGGCCTCAAGTACAAGGCGGCGTTGAGCATCGCCTACGGAGCGGGCCTCAGGGGCGGAGAGGTCGTCATGCTGCGCGTCAGCGATATTGATTCCAAGCGCATGTTGATCCGCGTCGAGATGGGCAAGGGGCGCAAGGACCGCCATGCAATGCTCTCCCCACACTTGCTCGAACTCTTGCGTTCATGGTGGCTGCAGTGCCGCTCCAAGGGCTGGCTGTTCCCGGGCCAGGATCCGCTGCGTCCCATCACCGTGCGGCAGCTCAACCGTGTCTGCCACATGGCAGCGGAAGCAGCCGGCCTCGGCACGTGGGTGACGCCGCACACACTCAGACACTCGTTCGCGACGCACCTGCTTGAAAGTGACATCGACGTACGCGTAATCCAGGTCCTGCTCGGCCATGCGAAGTTGGACACGACGGCGCGCTACACGCAGGTTGCAACCAACACGTTGCGCTCGGTGATGAGCCCGCTCGACCGGCTGCATATTGCCCCGCTGGACAAGGACGACGAGCCGGACAGATAGCCGAGCCCGATCGTGTCCCGTCCATCGCTGGAGGTCGCGGATATCTTCCGTGCCTTTGGTCCCGCATGGCGTGATGCCAACCGCGGTCACGTCAGTCTCGACCAGATGAAGGTCATGTCGGCCATCGAGCGTTGCCGCACGGCAGCGCTCGGCGGACACGTTGCGCGTTGTCAGAACGGGGCGTGCCGGCACACGCACATTGCCTACAACTCCTGCCGCAACCGGCATTGCCCCAAATGCCAGGGCGGCAAGGCACGCGAGTGGATGGAGGCGCGGCAGGCCGAACTGCTGCCGGTCGACTACTTCCACGTCGTGTTCACCCTGCCTGCCCGGATCGCCGATATCGCGTACCACAACAAGCGCGTGATCTACGATCTGCTGTTCAAGGTGTCGGCCGAGACGATGCAAACCATTGCCGCCGATCCCAAGCACCTCGGCGCCAGGGTCGCGATCACCTCGGTGCTGCACACCTGGGGCTCAGCCATGACGCATCACCCGCACGTCCATATGATCGTGCCGGGCGGCGGGATGTCGTCGGATGGCTCACGCTGGATCGCCTGCCGCAAGGGCTTCTTCGTACCGGTCAGGGCGCTCTCGAAGCGCTTCCGTAACGTCATGATCGATAAGCTCGTGGCAGCGCACGTGGCCGGCCAGCTCAACTTCTTCGGCGCGCAGGCCCATCTTGGCGATCTGCGTGCCTTCAAACGCTTCCTCAGGCCGCTGCGCCGGCGCAAGTGGTTCGTCTATGCCAAGCGCCCGTTCGCCGGACCGAACGCCGTGCTCGCCTACCTGTCGCGCTACACCCACCGCGTCGCCATCTCCAACCGGCGGCTGATCAAGGCCGATGCCGCGCGTGTTATGTTCCGCGTCAAGGATTACCGCCGCAATGGCAGCGCCCGATACACGACGATGATGCTCACCCCGCACGAGTTCATTCGCCGCCTCCTCATCCATGTCCTGCCCAAAGGGCTCCACCGCATTCGCCATTACGGCCTTCTCGCAAGCGGCGTGAAGGCTGTTAATCTCGCCAGGATGCGCGATCTCCTTGGGACCCCGGAGCCAATCGTCAACGATACCTCTAACGGCAACGACGACGCTGAGCCTGGGGCAACTCCCGATGACGCCTGGCCAATGCCATGTCCTTCATGCGGCCACGCTATGCGCATCATCGAGACCTTCGCGCCCGGCACAACGCCAAACAACGTATCGGAACCGGCAGGCATCGATAGTTCATGATCTCAACGCGCTGCCAGAATAACGTTGTCATAAGGCGGCCCCCGCGCTGCAACGCTCGGCTGCGTCCCGATCGCCTCATCATGACCTCGACGATCGCAAAAATGTTCTTACCAATGACAGGCAAGCCCCGGTGGCTCACCTTGCATGCCTCACACAACCGTGCGGTATGCACCCCTCACCAATCCGACAGGCCACGCCCGGCCGCCAAAAACCCATAGCAGTCGCGGCACGCTCCTCGCCCAACCGCCCGCGGGTTCCTTCCCTGACGACTTTCGGACGCCGGCTCCAGTGCGTGTGGAAATCTCATCGATCGCCAGCATCCGAAACTCTTCACATAACCTGCCCTGAGCAGGTTCAGCACGCTCCGAGCAAGGCGGCCATACTCAATCGCGAAAGCAGAAATGCTCGCGGGTTCAGGTGCTACATCGCATTAACGATACGAGGTCCACAAGGCGGTCATCCAGCGAGCCATGTAATAGAGCGGTGCGCACAATCGGACTTCTAAGTTTGAAACATGAGCATCTCCACTTTACTGTCCACTGGTGATCAAGCGGGCGCTAGGTGTGAAGGTCAATGTCGAGGTAATGATCCACCATTTCCCGCGCAAAGTTGGTCACTTCCTCGGTTTACTGGAAGGGATCAAGTGATATGCAGACCCATGGATTCTTCGACAATGCAGAGTACAGGATTCTAGCTCTGGTATGCGCCGTCGGTGCGCTAGGAGTACCCACCTATGAGCTAGGAAGTATGACTAAGGGATTTGCCGCCATCGCAACTTCTGTGTTGATGTACTCGCTGTGGCGCTACTGGCGAGGGGAAAACAAAGTTCCACAACCGGTGATCGTACGTCTAGGCGATAAGGTACACTACGGCACATATTCAACGGTACTTGAAAAGGGCAAGATTAGAGTCTGCGTGGTCGCAGAAGATGGAACCGCAGCAGACGGTAATTGTGACAGACGGACTGCTTACACAACAGCTGAGAGATGTCTTGAACAAATCATCAAGAACCAGCCCGTCCGTCCCCCCGACTGAACGAGAAACCAAATAGACAATGCTCAAACGGTCGTAAGCTTAGCAGGCACGTCACTTTTGCAATCTTGGTGCAAAATCGCACTGATGGGTTCGCGCGAGAATCTACGGTCCAAGTAACGATCATTTTAGCACGAGTTTGACTATCCCAAATTTCAGCGATCAGCTTCTTTCTGAAACGCGACTTTTCAGATCCATGTCCAGCTGTGGACGGAAGCTCCTCGCCGCTGTGAGCTCGGAGCGGTCAAGATTCAAAGTGCCGAAACATAGAATGAAGGGGCAGGTGCGGGCACTAGACTTGCAGCGCCTATTTTCGTGATCCAAAGACACAAGCTTTGATCGTCGTTTCAATGGCCCGTTTGCGACCGTCTTTCAACGAGCATCCTTTGGTCCACTCACGCATTTCACGCTCTCCATTTGACTGAATCAAGATACCCTTCCCATGGGGCCTGTCATGTTTCCAACTGCCTGTATAGCGTACGCCAGCGAGTTCCCCGTTGGCCCAAGCCATTGACCCATGGCCATGTCGGTTGTCGTTTGCCCAGCCGCCGACGTAGTACGATCCATCGTGCCAGTTCATTCGCCCATGTCCGGCAGCTTTCCCGTCTTGCCTTTGCCCGTCGTACACGTATCGGATCGACCGGCCGTAACGAATGAATGTCCAAACGAGCTGGCCGGTTCCACTTGTCCGCCCTGACGCACATTGGCCCGACCAGGTTGCGACCGCGCGGGGCTCCGGCCCAGGATTCCAGATTGCGCAATTCTGGTTCTTTACTCGATACCATTGCGGTCTAGTGAGGGAATGCCGACGTGTAAGCATTGCGATCAACTCGGGAGTAATGTCGCCGGTTTGAGGAATTTTCCAGTCAAACTGGTAAGCCTGAATGGCACTACGCGTAGATGAATCCGGGATACCGGTTGCATCTCGTGCCCTATAGTGGATCAGGTGCTCCTGAACCAGCATGACATCTTTGTTGGATTGGGCAGCAGAAGCATTGATGTATTGAAATGTGCCAACAGCCATTGCTATTGCGAAGATCATTGGCGTCATTCAAGTTCCTCCTTGCAGTCAGCATCACATGGTATCTCTGTTAAACTGACAGAGGATGTGTATTCCGACACTTGTGCAACGTTAGCCTTCTGCGGATGACTTTTGCGGCAGTGCAAGCAGAGCAACAAACCGCACTGCAGCCAAGAAAAGACAATTGAGGCATTGAAGCGGTTGATACTTTACGGCGTCGACTGGCAATGTTGGTGAAATGCAAGCCTTGTTTTTAACGACTACGACTCTTCGCAAACGGCATTCGCTTCCCGCGTAGCTGGTCCTCGTCGGAGTCATCCTGATCGCGATTAGCTGCAAATGTCCAGCATATCATTTCATTCAGCAGGCCATTCTTGTGTTCCGGGAGCTCCACTCGACCAGATGCAATTCACGTGTTTCGGAAAATCAATAGCCATGAAATAGGTTGAGCGGCAAAGACGAACGCAATAGCCGGTAAACGGCGGCAACAGTATCAGTAATGCCAGCAACCCAACGTTTGCAAGTCTTCTAAAGCGATCCTGGCCGCTCGACAAAGACCATGCGGTAGTGAAGTCGTAGGAATTGAGCACCGCACGATTGTGCTTGCTATCCACCTGGGAACACTCCATGGTGTGCCAGTCGATGTTGTGTCAATTGGATTGCACACATCCTTAATCGCGGACGACAGCTTGATCCGGAAGGTAAACCGGTGGACCGCGACTAGAATTAATTGTCATGCGCAGTTATGACTTTATCCGACAGATCCATCCAATTGGACCGCGAAGCCGGACTCTACGTGACCTAAAAAAATCTGCCCGATACATCATGGTGTAGGCCGTAGCCTGCGTTGAGATCAGAGGCAAAACCAATGTCAGCACAAACTAACCTTGCTGTCGTGCGACGTCGCTTGTCTCGCCGCCTCCGAATCTGCAACTGGAGGCTGGTTGGCGACAGGAGCACATATTACGTCCGCGATGCAGAGGTTTCTAATGTATAAGTATCTTGTATTCATAGTATTACTTATTCCGCTATCATTTTTTCTATTTTTGGCGACGAATAATTTTATTACAGCGCAGAAGCGAAAGAGAGAGAGGTTTTCCCCGAGAGCAAATTTGAAACCATCCAAAAAGTATTCACCTGTCAATAATGAAGTCAAGCGCAGCAGGATTTGGCCAGAGGTCAAGTCTATGAGAAGAAATTCAAAAGTGGTGAGAAAGGTTTCCGGATGGTTTTGGTGAAAATCCCATGGTCTAGATTCAGATTAACGAGAATCGATGCAATCTTATTGTGCTGACAATGCAAATACCAGCTGTTGTCCAGGAAAAATGAACCGATAGGTGAAGCCGAACTCATCTATCAAGTCATGTGATAAATGACCGAAATGACAACTAGGCTCGTAAGAAAGACAATGATATTCGACCGCCCTTTCAGACTCTCAGGCATCGATAAGCTTTTCCCTGCGGGGATCTATGACGTTGCCACGGAGGAAGAACAAATTGACGGTGTTTCGTTCCCTGCCTTTCGGCGCTTGCAGACTTATGTGACCCGGCGCTCAACGCCTCATGAATTGGGATCAGAAACCACCATTGTGGTAGATTTGGACGAGTTGACGCGTGCTCATCGTGGAGAGTGAGATGATGAATGTTTAAGCGTCGGAACCAGACACTGAGTTTTCCAAACGAGCGCCGCAGCTTTGATGAAGCAAGCGATCGGATAAGGTTTTGGGCATATGATGGCGCAATCGAAGTTTCTTTCTTTGTAGAGGCCGATGCGATCCGACACCTATCAAAGGCAATGCCTTCTACGGAGGATGAGTTGCTCGCAGTTTTTGATGGCTCTCGCCAACTTCTCCACCATACCGCAGAGCGCGTCTATAAGCTTAGCCCGAGGGGAAGTTATACCTGCGTTCTTACTGCCGAAGACATCTGAGCTAGCTGATGCCGCTCAGCCAAGGCTTTGTTGGTAATTGCTGCTTTTGCCCATCGCACAGGGCACTTGTGCAAGAGCACAAAGAAGTCAGTTCTACTGTCGACACCATTGAGCACTGAAGCGACATTCAATGTCTCGGATGCTGCAAAAAAATTAGCCGTTTTAATTTGGAGTGTCGGTCATGCATGTACCGTATCAGAATAAAGAGCCTTTGCTAACATGGGCTTTCGGAGTTCTGTTTTTTCTTGGAGCATCGTTTGGCGGTTCAATTGCCAGCGGGCAATCCACGACGCTCCCGGACAATGCCCAACTGACGCGAACAGGCGATGGTTGGGAGTGTGTGCAGGGGTTTCGGCTAGTCATGGACGCTTGTGTGAAGATTACCATTCCAGAAAATGCTTACGCTACGGGCTCATCTTTTGGCCAAGCTTGGAGATGCAAACACGGCTATATCGAGGTCGATGATAGGTGTGCGAAAGTTGACGTTCCGGAGAACGGCTACCTGAACTCCTATGGTGATGGCTGGCGTTGCAACCGTGGTTACCGGAAGAGATTGAGCAAATGTGCAGCCATTGTCGTCCCAAAGAACGCATTCATGATCAACTCCCCATACGGCGCGGCCTGGGAGTGTGAGAGAGGTTATCGAAACACCGGCGATGCCTGCGTGGCGATCGAGCTGCCTGAAAATGCACACCTCAACTACTCCGGCACAGGTTGGGAATGTCATCGTTCACATCAGAAAGAGGGTGATCTGTGCGTCAGGCCCTAACCGCATGCCTAAGCTCAACAGCGATTGGCACCAATACATTGAAAATTGAAAGACTCATTCAATGACCAATAGCCCAGTTGATCTGGACACTCATCGCGCGCTTGCAGCGCAAAGACTAGAAGTCCTTCGTCGCAAGCAGCTGCAGCAGCTGCGCATTGATATGGATGATATAAAGGCGCAACATGATGCTGTTGAGAAACGCCTAGTTGAGGCGATAGAAGACAGTGTAAATCGCCTTACTGGAGGATACTCATCTACGAACAGTAGCGCTGCCGGTTTGCTTCCAACACATTTGCTTCCAACACAATTGAATGGTGAGCAAGGTAATCGCGACGCCGCAAAGTCCAGGCTGACAAGCAATGGCGCGCCCGTTGTTCAGGACGAGCTAAGTGGCAATACGAGGATACTTTCAAGGAGGCAAAGCACAACGAAAGCCGACGCGTTGCAAGGTCGACGAACCTCAAATGCACCAAGCGAGACCCAAGAAGGGCCGGCAGCCGTCGTTTATTGTGAAGCGAATTTTGGAGAAGCAGACGGAAAGACCGCAAATGGACTTGTCCGCCATTCGGAAAAATACAGAATCGTCGTGGTGATTGACAGTCGACACTGCGGAAAGGACGCCGGTACCGTTCTTGAAGGAGTGCCGAATGGCATTCCGATTTGTCGCGACTTAGCAGATGCAATTGCCCGTGTAGAGGAAATGCCGAGCTGTTTCATATACGGTATGGCGCCCTCGAGCGGAATATTCTCGCCAGGCGAACGAGAAATTATGTTAGCTGCAATGGAGCTTGACATGGACATCGTGAACGGCCTCCACGAATTTCTCAGTGAAGACGATGAGTTCATCGAGGCAAGTTTAAGCAACAACGTCGAGATTCATGATGTTCGCAAGCCGGCAGACAAAACGCTCTTGAAGACGTTTACGGGCAACATTTCCAAAGTTAATTGTCCGGTCATTGCGGTTCTCGGAACGGACTGTGCCATTGGCAAGCGAACGACAGCATCAATAGTAACCAAAGCGTTCAACGACAGTGGTCTAAAGGCCGTTATGGTGAGCACTGGACAGACGGGATTGATCCAGGGTGCACGATACGGTGTTGCTCTTGATGCTATCCCGTCACAGTTTTGCTCAGGTGAGCTGGAAGCGGCAGTCATTGCAGCATTCGAGGGTGAAAATCCTGACTTGATTGTCGTCGAAGGACAAGGCGCACTCAGTCACCCAGCGTTCTCGACTTCAGCACTTATCCTGCGTGGTAGTCAGCCTGATAGCGTGATACTCCAGCATGCACCAGGGCGTGCACATCGTTGCGACTTTGATGGGATGAGTATGCCGGATCCTACCAATGAAGTCCGGCTGATCGAATGCTTCTCCGACACACGGGTCATTGGCCTGACGATCAATCACGAGAACATGAGCAACCAAGAAGTTGTGTCTGCTTGTGAGCTGTACAGTCGTAAACTTGGGATTCCTGCGACAGATCCCCTATTCGACACATCCAAGCGCCTAGTCGAAATGGTAACAGCAGCTCACCCTCATCTCGAGCAGAAGATGACAAGCCTTGTGCAATGATTGCGCCAAGGTTGCAGATCGACCTCACTAAGATCCGACATAATGCCCGAGTGTTAATCAGAAAGCTAAAGCGGCGCGGCATTGCCACCACTGGCGTCACCAAAGCATTTCTCGGCTTGCCTGAATTGGCAAAAGCATTCGTTGACGCCGGCGTCTGTGCGCTAGGAGATGCAAGGATAGAGAATATCGAAGCCATGCGCCGCGGTCATGTGGCGGCCAAGATGATGTTGATCCGCTCTCCTATGCTCAGTCAAGTCGAGCGCGTTGTTGCATCAGCGGACTTGAGCTTCAACACCGAGCCCGAAGTGATTAGTGCCCTATCATTGGCAGCAAGGGCGTCGGGTCGCATGCACGATGTCCTACTGATGGTCGAGCTTGGGGATCTGCGTGAAGGCATTATGCCGTCCGAACTAGCTAGTGTCGTTCGCCATACTCTCCAGTTGTCAAACGTTTCTCTCAAAGGCATCGGAGCAAACCTTGCGTGCCGCAGTGGCGTCAGACCAGACGCCAAAAACATGGCCCATTTGTCAGATCTAGCCAACGCGATTGAAGCTCAATTCTGTATTGCTATAGGCACCGTTACTGGCGGAAACTCCAGTAATCTGGACTGGGCTTTCAGCGCATCACAGGTTGGACGAATCAACGATCTCCGCCTTGGTGAGTCGATCTTATTGGGCAAAGATCCATCTTATTGCAGACCAATCAGCGGTCTCCATACCGACGCGATCACACTCGTTGCTGAAGTGATTGAAGCGAAGATGAAACCTTCCATTCCGTGGGGCGAATTGGGCCAAAGCGCTTTTGGGCACGTTGGAAGCCGTGTTGATCGCGGCAACATTTGCCAGGCAATCCTTGCCGTAGGGCGACAAGACCTCGATGCGAGTGACCTACAACCGCCTGCAGGTGTCAGAATACTGGGTGTTAGCAGCGATCATCTCGTCGTCCGATCAACGTTTGGAACATTGGCCGTCGGCGATGAGCTGGAATTTCAACTAAACTACAGTGCCCTTCTGAGGGCAATGACATCGCCTTTCGTAGCAAAACAACTCATATCAAAAGCTGGGGGTCAGAGGCTTCAGTCGGCTCGTAGCGAAACTGCTTTCATGGATGTTGAGCCTCGCGTGTAAAGGCAAGCGGACCTTGGTGTTGGCAATTCTTGTTCTGATTTACGCGAACTATTCACTGGATGGACGCCGCGACGACTACGATTGCGCAGAAGCCTATAATGGCTAACCAATGAGTGGAGCCAATGCTTGAACCTATCTTTCTAAGAACAGCCCCCATAAGAACCGTTGTCTGCGGCGTGCCTGCAACCAATGCCAGCGGTTTCTTTTTTTGCGCGCGGCCATCGCCTATTTCTAATAACGAGCAGACATGTGCTTATCGACGAACCCAGTCAGCACTATCCGGACTGGCTCGAGATTGAAGTGACGTTGACTATAAGAACTTAACCAAGATGGCTGTCGTTTCCATTCCACTCTTCGACTATGGAGAATGCCTGTGGCGACAGGCAACAGTTGGTCCGGGAGACGTTGATGTGGCGGCAGTTGAAATTAACAAGGGTTGATCGCCCGAGAATGCCACTTACTACGCCTATACGCCGCAACATTTGATTGCTGCACAACAGCATATGCCCGACGGTGTCGAGACAGGGTCATCATTGCTGGTTGTTGGCTACCCTCTTGCGTTTCATGACTCGCTTCATCGTCTACCGGTGGCGCGGCAAGCGAGTGTCGCATCATCATATGGCGTTCGGTTTCAGGGAAACGGCTACTTCTTAACAGATGCGCGGACGCATCAAAGAACAAGTGGCTCTCCTGTAGTTATGCGTTCAAGCAGTACAATTCCTGAGCTTGGAGATTTGAATTGGATCTTACTTAGCATTCATTCGGCCCGCATAGATATCAGCAATCGCGATTCAGGCCTGAATGAAGCCCTGGGTCTCAACTGTGCTTGGTATGCCACTATAATACTAACACTCACAGAGGAAGCACTTCTTCGAGGCTAACATTTAATCATCAAAGATCCGATTATCAAAAACCATGTTAGATTGGAGAAAGGATTTAAAGCTTTCTCCAAGGATAAAGAGGCTGCAAAATGAGCACAGTAGTTAATAGGCACTATGACCGTGTGCATCTTCAATTGACGAACGGTGAACGTATTTCGGTGAGTTCCAAAAGGTCTTATCTAATTATCAAGCGCCTTGTGTTCAGGGGGCAACTCAATTTCGGAACAATTTGTCAATGGGATCAGAGCGACGCACGAGGTTTTGAAGCAGCTGTAGTGCACTTCTCGAATGCGGCGTCTTCTGAGCAGGCTTCATTGCCCGAACAGGTTGCTCAGGTCCTAATGCAACATTGCCAATCAATTCTGGATGTAAAAAACTATTGTGCTCAAGTTCAGCGAACTGCACACTCCTTACCCTAAGACGTTTGGGGGCGCAAACAACACGAATGCGCCAAGCAGCAAGTCGCGGTTGAGACTTGATGTTCTATCAAGTCCGTTTGCTTCTAGGTCGCGCCGACCTCGCCGCTGATATTGGGGACCATTGGCAGCCTTGACTTCTCGGCGCGAGGCCGTTCCTGGATTGACGCGCGCTCGTTTTAGCCCATTGCGTAATCGTGTTCGGCCAGGTGTTAGTAGTGCTTAAGACTTAGCAACAAGGGTAGGTGCGTGAACTCAGTGGCATGATGTCGTTACCATCGGCCCCGCACGATGGACTTGAAATCGGAAGTGCAGAGCACCATATATGTTGGACAATTTACTTTCTGCGACCGCCCATAAGATTCTGGGTCGACTGAATAGTTGCAGATTGCAAATTCAAAGTTCCAAAGAAATTGTTGTTGGTGTAGGCCGTTGAGGATTAGCCTCTCGTTTCCTGAAAATCGGATGTAGAATTGACCCGAAAGTCCCGGATACGAAAACCTGCACACCCCAAGCAGAAGCAAATAGCTCAAGAAACTGAGCAGAGGGGCAAAGCCTATTTGCGAAGGATATCCCCGACTCTCGTAAAACTCGGCGTGCCGGCTGACCGCTATATCAAAATCAACATCGAAACCGGCGAATTTGTAACAGGCATGTCGCCTGGAGAGACGCACAGCCGATTTGAGCAAATGTATCCAGGGGCTGTCGGCTGGTTACAGATATGTGGTCGGCTCGTGGACGAATAATGGCTCCGGTAAGAAGTTGAGCATCTATCACTTGAAGCAGATTTCCGAAAATCTTTGCTAGGTTGGCTACTTCAAGCAGCGAATTGTTAACTCTATTTTACAGTAGATCGCTACGCCTGAGGATCACCGCAAATTGCCGGCGCACGAGTCGCTCTGGCAGTAGCTGCTTAAGCACAGCACTGCCGCATTACTGCCAACCTCAAGCGCCTGGCGATAGCTGGCCTACGCAAGGCAACCAATGTCGCGCTTCTTGCTCCATCGAACGATGCTGCACGACTGCCTAGAGCAAAACCGATTGGATACACATGCAAGACACTATGTTGACCATTCAGAATCTACTGACGGAAGTTGCAGAACAACTGAAGACAGGGGAAAAAGCTGACAAGAGAGCTGCCATCAAAAAGTTGCGCCGGATTGCCGAGCTGGCGACAACTTTGGCCTTTACGATTGAAGCGCAGCGCTGACAGATCTTACGAGTTAAGCTCCGAAGTTTCGTCAGCAGATCGATCCTGCAAAACTCACAACAACGCCTAAAGCAGAAAGCCAAAGGATGAATAGATCCAGATCTCGACTGACGAACGGGCATAAGACGGACCAGCGCTCCGAGGCCAGGCGTTCAACACGAACGTCACCAAATCAGCGCGCTCGCCGAGGAAGTTCAAAAGATTTCTCAAGCAATCAATGTCGATTCGAACATTATATGTCCCTCGCGCGAAACGCTGCGTCCAGCGGTGATCTTGTAGAGGCAGAGAATTTCTATCAACACGCCGACCACTATTTGAGAATAATGAGAATATAGTCCGTTGAAGCGATTGCCGGTAGACAGATCAGTTACACGCAATTTCCACGCGTCACTTAATTTGAGCTTAGTCCTATTGTATTCGTTGTGGTTATAATTTGGAAAGTGTCAGGGATTGCGATATCAAATTACATGTCGGATGGTGGCTTGATATGCGGTGACCCAGACTTAAAATTTAGAGCAGATATCCGGAGAGAGTGGGGACGATTTAGTGCTGACGAGATTGCAGCGCTTGAGAACAATCGGGATCTCGCATTCAAGTTGAGCAGGAAGTACCGTCTCGATCAGCAACAGGCCGAGCAAATCGTGGAAACCTTTGCAAGAGGTCGGCAACTTTAGGGGACTCGGGTCAGCAGCGCGACGCTCTCCAAGTCGAGCAAGTAGGACCGTTTTGAACTCCAGGCTTATGTGAACGATCGTGATCCCAATGCTGCTGACACGAGAGAGGGCGCGCGCTATCCACCAATGCAATGATTTCAGGATATGCGAGGACTCTGCTCGTCCACCAATTGCCTTGGTCTATGCGATTGGATCGCGCGAGAGTTTCCACTTCATTCGATTCTATCATTTCAATGAAATGGACTGTCAGCCCTTGAAATAGGGGAACCAACTCTCCACTTGGACATTATCCGTGCACCGAAGCTGCTCGTGTCTCGATTAGACACTCAAACGCCTGGCCCAGTTACCCTCGACATTTTTCAGATGGATCAATCCTGTGGGTTTGGTCCAATGTGTAAGGAGTAACTATGACCACCGGTACAGTGAAATGGTTTGACGTCCCTCGTGGCTTTGGATTTATCCAGCCCGATGATGGATCGAACGATGCGTTCGTGCATTTATCTGCGGTCGAGGCTTCGGGATTGTCCGGATTGCGTGAAGGCCAGAAAGTCATTTACGATTAAGAAGCTGGTAGAAATGGCAAATCGTCCACCTGCAATCTTGCGGTGGCCGATTAATGCCGAAGTAGGGCCGTTTTCAGCAGATGCTGGGAGCGGCCTGTTGGCACCTTAGCGCGAGCATGCTGCTTCTATATGCGAAACTCGAGACGAGCAGGTTCATCTTCGATATTGGTAGTGTAGCTGGTTTGATCTTTGCTGCCATCTCTGAGACGAACGATGTTGCAGTTGCTCAGGTCAGCTTTTAGGTCGCGCAAGCTGTTGCTGCGATGCGAAATTACAAAGCTTGGCATGACGGCTATGGGTCTTGGTCGTGTCAAAACTCGCCTTGATCATGCAGCACATATTGTTGGGCGGTTTGAGTTGCGATTTGAGCGGAACTTGGCATCGTAACGACCTTGTGGAGCGTGAGAAGCTCCTGCCCGCATTCGACGCGCCATGATCGCCAAGACAGACGCCAAAAACTCCGGACTGCGGCGATCAGCGGCTCAATCCCGATGATGTTCATGACGCGAGTGAGATTGTAGGCGAGCACGGCAAGCGACATCTCAGTCTTCACGTTGTGCAATCGTTTCATCAGAAAGTGCGTGGCTCCCATGCGTGCCTTGAGCGTCCCGAACGGATGCTCCACCGTCTCGCGGCGGGTGCGCATCGCTTGCGGGTTCTCGTCAAGGCGACGCTGCACATCTTCAAGAACATGCTCATGTTCCCACCGGGTGACAATGCGTTGCCTGGCTGTCGTGCACTGTTTGCGAAGTTTGCAGCTCGTGCATTTCCTGGTTGCGTATCGCCGATAGTTCAGACCATCGGTTTCCCGCTTGTGACCGGCGAACAGCAACGCTTGATCTGCCGGGCAGATATACATGTCATGCTCGGGCACATAGCGAAAATCGGCTTTGACAAAGAGCCCCTTGAGCTTGTTGTTCGAGGTTTGCGGCTTCGGCAAAGTGACCGTGATATCAGCGTTGGCGCATTTGAGGATTTCTTCACTGTTGAAGTACCCGCGATCGGCAACGACATCGAGCTTATCGACGCCGAGGACCTGCTTGGTCTTCTTCGACATCGGCGCCAGCTGAGACCGGTCCGAGCCACTTTGCGTCACCTCGTGGGTGACGATGAGATGATGCTTGGTGTCAACGGCAGCCTGGACATTGTAGCCGACCACACCGGAACCCCGGCCACTGGTAGCCATGGAACGGGCATCCGGATCGGTCAAGGAGATCTGTTGATCGGGCTGTTCCAGGCGCTGCTTTTCGAGTACTTGCAGACGCTCCATCTCTTCATGCAGCTTGTCGAGCTTCTCGTTGAGCCGGTTGATGCGCATTGCCCGCGCCTTCGAGCGCTCCTGACGGTCGGCGCTTTCTAATTGGTGCAAGTAGCGCGCGATGCTCTCATCGATCTGCGCCAGACGCCGCTTCATCTTGTTGGCGGTATAGTTACGGTCGCGGTTGTTGACCGCCTTGAACTTCGAACCGTCGATGGCGACGGAAGCAACTGATAACAACCCGATCCGTCGACATAACTCGACGAACTGCGCACATACCTTGGCGATCGCTGGACCATTGTGCCGGCGGAACTCAGCAATCGTCTTGTGATCAGGAACAAGGCGGCCAAGCAGCCACATCACCTCGACGTTGCGGCCCGCCTCGCGCTCCAGACGGCGGCTCGACTGCACTGCATTGAGGTAGCCATAGATATAGAGCTTGAGAAGTACGGCAGGATGATAGGCAGGCCGACCGGTCGACTTGGGATCAACGCCAGAAAAGCCGAGACCACCGAGATCGAGCCCCTCCACGTAGGCATCGACCACACGAACTGGATTGTCCTCGTCGATCCAATCCTCAAGGCATTCCGGAAACAGCGTCGCCTGATCCCGATCCTGACCTTCCATGAACCGCTTCATGCCATGCCCCCGCAAAGCCACGGAAGAACTGAATCAGTATTCGCCTTTTGACACAACCAGGGTCAATAGGGTTAATCTTGGAGCTGAGCATAGGGCGGCAGAGCTTGCATCAGAAGCGGACGCGCCGGGCGAAGTGACTACCTATTACACGTATCCCGAGCTTACCCCAAGTTGACCCACACAGCGGACAAGATCTGCTCGTTTCCCCTACAAATCAAAGGGGCCATGAAGAGACCATGACCCTTAGCGCAAGGGTGATCAGATAAGGTAGCAGAATGATACAAGAATCATGAGGCGAGCACCCGAAAGCACCAGCCTCAATAGTGGCTACCGGAAGACCGAACTAAATTCGCTTTTTGCAAGCGCGAATTGCCTTTCTAGTTGCGCCTCTCAGTATTAGTTTCGTGGCGCCGCCGGTTTTGGCAGCGACAGCTTTGGAAGCCGCGCGAATTGCGATGTCGCAGACGATGAGCTTCCTGTGCTTCTTGACTTTCCGGCCTACCCACTTTGCGCCTTTCTTTGCCCCGCGACCGACTTTCTTCGCCGCACGGCCAACTTTCTTTGCGCCGCGGCCAACCTTCTTTGCCGCACGGCCGACCTTTTTTGCGCCGCGCTTAATCTTCCCCCAAAGCCCGGCGACTTGCATTGCAGGGGGATGCGCTGCTCTGTGGAGCACCACACCGTTTCCAGAATTCGCATAAGTCAAAGAGTCTATTCTGGACGCTTGTGCGCTTGATATCGCAACAACGGCAAAGGCAACGCACAGAAAAATTCGAGCAGGATGTTCGAACATTGCAGTCTTCCTTTATCGAAGGTGGATTGGCGACGATGTTGCGTCGCCACCAATCCTTTGCCGGGTTAGAAACGCTTTTTGATGTGGTTGTAAGCGCGCTTACCTTTGCGGTACCACTTTTTGCCTTTCTCGAATTTCTCCCGGATTTTCCGGCTCTTGTTCTTAACCCACTTGGCTCCTTTCTTCGCCGCACGACCTGCCTTTTTGGCTGCACGACCAACTTTCTTCGCTGCGCGACCTGCCTTTTTGGCTGCGCCTTTAACCTTGTCCCAGATGCCTGCAACCTTCTGTGTGCCAGAAGTGACATTGGCTACAGGAGCAAGGCCACGGAACGCTGTCTTGGCGCCCGCAACCGACCCCAGGCTTTGAATTGTGGGACTAGTTTCCACGCCCCGAGCTTCGGCAGATTGCGTGGCTGCTCCGAGACTTCCTGCGCCTATTGCAATAGCAGCGCAAAAAGTCATTACTAGTTTTCGAATGCTCATCTTTTGTCTCCTTGTGATGATGGCCTTCAATGATCAGGAGACTACGGTGGGCACCGTTCATTCGCAGTGAGCTGGTTCACTTTGAGAGAGAATATTCGTGGCTCATTTAGCAATCGTCATCTCAGTTGGAGCGCGAAAAGGTTCACTGCTCAACTCGGTTAGGGTAATTGATGCTTGATACCGATCGCGATAAGGGGATGTGAACGAGACTCCTCGAGAGCTTGTCGGCGCTACATGCCCGCTTGGGGTCACCTCCTGAAAGGCCGAGCCTGAGCAGATCGCTTCCGCTTAACCCCCATCTTCGATCATGCTGTGCTCAGATCGACCTTTTCGGTCCTGGGCCATGAAGGGACCTGAGCAGGTGCAGCAGAGGCAATCGCCGAACTGCTCCTCAGAAGTGATGCCAGACGCCGGTCATTTCCAAGTATTCGCAGCAATCTCCCAGTTTAGCTGCATAGTGTCACTCATCACCTCAGATGCGGGCCCAGTCGAATGCGCGCAGCGTAAGTCGATTATCAGGATTTCTGGATCTGCGCGGGCTGTTTTACGCAATACTGCGAGACATGGCATCAGAGGCGGCCTCACCAGGGCGGAGACCATGATGCGTCTTCATCTAGTGGATAGGCCGGACGCTTTAGGTTGGACCATTGTCGGCGACGCAGAACAGGTGAAGTCAGACCTTCAGTGTCGATTTCTAGAACATTCTCGGGCGGAAACCAGGGCAGGAAGCCAGTGCGGAAATGCCCGCGCGATTTCACCACGACCGTATGCGCATCTCCAATGTCGAGGCCAAACATCTCAAAAAACATCGGGTCGGCCGTCTGCATGCGGTCAGAAATCACAACGACCGTAACATCACCAATTCTGATCGCAGCGGAAGGACCGAGCACCATTGTTCGCCCTTGCGCGTAGCCGAGCCGGCCGACGATGGTGCCATCGTGAAGGCCTATGACTTCCGCCTCTGCCTCAAACGGCGCATCGCATGGCAGCACATCGTGAGAATTAAACTGGGCTTTGATTGTTGCGCCAACGCCCGCCGCATGAGCACGCTCGGCCAGCGGCGGGTCGAAGAAACTGCCGATCAGCACATCCTTCGCCTCTGAGCGCACGAGCACCGACAATAGCTCCGTCGTTCGTCCTGTGCCACCGCCGCCCGGATTGTCGCCGGTATCAGCGAAGATCATTGGCGCGCGGTCACGGTCGAGTGCGATGGCAACAGCATCCTTGACGGAAGTCAGCTCCTTCTTAAAGCCAGCGCGATTATCCCACGCCAGCTCGGCGATCTCCTTAGCCAACATCTTTGCTCGATCTTCGTCATCGCGCGCCGTCACAACCACGCCCAGCCCATTCTTGGCGCTATCGGCGAATACAAACCCGCCGAAGATCGACACATTCAGAATGTCACCGGCCAGCTCAGCGCGGCGTCGCGTCCCGTAGTCTATGAGAGCACCATACGGACCCGATGCCGTTAATAACGACACAGGAGCCGATGTGATCGGCAAGCGAATGAAGGCTGACTTGGGATTAGCCCGCCCACCGAGAATCAGTCGCATGGACAGCGCTGCCTCTTCACCGCGCTCTATCATGTCTACATGTGGATTGGTCCGATAGCCAACGATCAGGTCGGTTCCATCAACCATACGCTCGGAGATGTTGGCGTGGAGATCGAGCGTCATGACGATGGTTGCGCTGGGTCCGACAATCTCCCGGGCAAGCGCCACAATCGCCCCATCGGGATCATCAGTGTTTGTTGCGACCATGGCGCCGTGGTTCGCAATATAAACTGCGTCAAGTGGGCCAGCCGCTGTAAGGCCAGCGCGGATCTTATCCAGGAAGCTGTTCATCAACTCACCATCGATCGCCCCCCATGGATGGCACCCCGCCAACAGTACCGGAACTGGCTGCCAAGGCCCCATAGTGTCCATTGCCTTTATGAACCCGGCCGCTTCACCAATGACGATTGGATGAGGTGCTCGGGCCTGTCTGAGGAGCTCGTCACCCTCGAACAGGTAAAAGCTGTGGAAGTCATCGTAGTTCGCAACCGGCGACGTCCTGTTGCTCTCCAGCCAAACGCCTATAATGCCAATGCGTGGTCCGTCCATGACGGTTCTCCTGATGCTTCGCCGCCGAGAAGACTGGGATTTTCATTCACCAATCCTGATCACTCATCCAGAGACTATCGCTTCGGCGGACATGTTGAATTCACTTTGGCTATGAAACAGATGGGCCATCTTCTGCCGTGAGCAATCGCAGTATAGCGCACAAATCTGCCTTAGCTGTAGATCAAGAGGAAGTCGTTAGAGGCGACGTGTTCCTTGATTCCTTGGTCTCGCTGCCGCTTGACCATGCATGAACACTTCACGATCCATTGTTGCGGGCGCGATGCGCCTTCATCTGCGAAATATATCCTCGGCTGCGTGTTGGCGTGACCAGGATCTCGTTGATGCATACGTGCGACGGTTGCGCGGCAAGAAAAACGATCACTGCTGCCATATCATCGGGCTGCACCATCTGACGTAGTTCTTCCGGCGGCTCGGGCGGATCACGTTGCTCCATAAGGGGTGTCGCGACTGCACCGGGGCATACAACGGTCGAGCGGATACCATGCTCGCACTCCTCCAAATTGATCGTATGGCTGAGTGCCACAACGCCATGCTTCGCAGCAGTGTAGATAGGCCCCGAGACCGGAGCAACGATTTTGCCCGCCATTGACGATGTGTGTATGAGTTGACCGTCACCTTGTCGCCGCATGATTGGTAGAACAGCATGAGAGCAAAAAGCCACGCTTGTTAGGTTGCCCTGGATTAGTGTGTCAATCGTTTCGGGGCCAAGTCGATCCCAGGATCGGTTTGGAACGTTGATGCCCGCATTGTTGAATAGGATGTCAATACGCCCGAAGTCGCTTTCAATTTCGCCGACTACGCGTTCTACTGACGGCCAATCCGTAAGATCGGCAGTCTTTGTTGTTGCGTCGCCGACTTCACTGGAGATCTTGCTTGCAACAGTCTCAAGCGGAGCAGAGCGTCGCCCTGTCAGCACGACCTTCACTCCCTCCCTGGCCAACGCAATCGCAGCTGCTTCTCCGATGCCGGTACCTGCGCCCGTCACCCAGGCAACCTTCCCTTGAATATCGCGCATGATTTTCCCCCGGATTGCGTGTCAATTCTGAAACAACCATTTGTAACATCCACTTACGTGCGTCTGCTCACTCAATGAGACCAACCCACTATTGTGTCGTTAGAGCATGTTTGATGTTGGATTGCTTAAGCCAGATGAGCAACACCAATTCCATTTTGCGTCGTTAGCCGGCTCAGATTGGCACTCTCTGCACACAGTGAGCGTCAGGCTCATCGAGAGCTAGCCTGTGCTAATGGACGGCTCATGGTCTTTTTTGTTCAATCCCATTGCTGAATACGTGACTGCAGAAGTTGATCCCCATAGCATACGTGATGTGCTCATTTTCCCTATGAAACAAATGGGCCACTGGACGAACCCGCTGCCGCGGGAGTGTCTAGCCCCTTATGTCTGGGCCACCGATTTGAGGTTTCTCTAAAAGTGTTTCAGGCACCGGCGCACGCATACCGAGGGCGTGGTGCGGACGGATGTGATTGTATTGCTTGAGCCAGCCATCGATGACCACTTGGGCCTGACGCATCGTTGCAAACCACTCCGCATTGAGCACCTCGTGTCGTAACGTGCCGTTGAAACGCTCGTTGTAGCCGTTCTCCCATGGTGAGCCTGGATAGATCCTGATTGGTTCGATGCCAACACGCCGGAGCCAGTCCTGGAACGGCGCTGCTGAGAACTCCGGGCCATTGTCCGAACGGATGTAGTCCGGCTTGCCACGCCTGAGCAGCAGAGGATAGAGTACCTCCAGGACGTCAGCGGCGCCCATCTTGGCAGCAACCGTGACGCACAGAGCTTCACGCGTATATTCATCGAGCACGGTGAGCATCTTGTAAGGACGCCCATTGCTCAGCTTGTCGTGCACGAAGTCAATTGCCCAGATGTGGTTGGGATACTTTGGTCTGAGCCGGATGACCGACGCGTCATGATGATAAAGACGTTTGCGCTTCTTATGCCGGGCTGGCAGCTGCAGCCCCTCTTCGCGCCACAGCCGCTCTATCTTTTTGTGGTTCACACGCCAGCCTTCGGCGGCCAGCAACTCACCGATCTTGCGATAACCATAGCGCCCGTATTGCTTGGCCAGCCGGATCAGCGCCAGGCGCAAGTCATCATCATTCTGAAGCTTAGATTTGTACTGCTGCGTCGAGCGTGCCACGCCAATCTCACGGCAGGTGCGCCGCTCTGATGTGCCGAGCTTTTGACGCACATGGACGACCGCCTGACGAAGATCGTTTGCCGTCAGGCCTTCGGCTTTAAAAAATCCAGGCTCTCTTTCAAGATCAGCTTGTCGAGTTCGAGATCAGCAACGATCTTCTTCAGCCGCTGGTTCTATTTCTCAAGCGCCTTCAGTTCCGACAGCTGCGACCGCCCCATGCCGCCAAACTTTTTGCGCCAATTATAGTAAGTCGCGTCACTTATCCCGGCGGCCCGGCACGCCGTCGCAACATCCGCACCACCGGCCAGATGTAACTCGATCTCACGCAAAAGTTTCAGGATGTCTTCGTCCGAATACCGCTTCCGAGCCATGCCAATCTCTCCAACTCCTAACCAAATGATGGCACAGTTCTAGGGGGCTGAGACACGGACATCACGTCAACTGCTTAGGCGAAAGTCCACTCGATTATTAGCTTATTGGAACTCGCCAACAGGCATGTCCAATGCGGACATTGCTGATCACCATCACACCAAGTCAAGCAATGCTGCAATGCTATCGAAACTCACCGTGCTTTGCTTGGGATGGATCAACGCGGTTCTCAACTCAAGCATTAGCTTATCTTCCTCGAACTCAATATGCGGCGTTCCATGTAGGGTTGGCAGGGAGTCAACCATGCAGACCAATGCGATGCACAGAACAGCTCAGGAGACGATTATCATCGTCGACCGTGATGAGGCTGTGCGTGACTCATTCCGCTGCTTGCTGGAGAGCGTGGGCTTCACAGTTGCAACATACAACGAAGTTGAGGGATTTTTCGACACTGCAGTTGAGGCAGACGCCGGTTGCATGCTGTTGGAACTCAGCGTCTCAAGTGATCGACATGGAGTCGTGGTGCAGAAAGTCTGCGACTTCGCCCCCCGATTGCTGACAATTGGAATGGTCTATCGTCAATGGTCGCTGAGTGCTTCAGTGCAACGTCTGCCGTGTATGACTATGATCCTAGAACGGCCAATCCCAGAGTTGAGCTTGATACAAGCGATCAAAGATGCATTAGGGATTGCGCCAAAGGAAGCACTGCTCAATTAGTGGATCGAGGAAAGTACAATCGTTTGATACGGGCCGGGAGCCGCAAAACTCACTTGCCAATCAAGCCTAGAAATGCCCATTGCACCCTAGGGCGGCTCTCACAACAATCTGGCTTGCGCGCCCGGCCACAAATGCTATCCAGCAATGACTCATCCTTCCTCTATGGCGATCTGACAGACTGGCTCAAAGATCAATCGATGGACTATTGCAGCATTCATCATTCGAAGGGAATATAATAGCAGCAATGCGTAGCGCCATGCTGTGGGGAACCCGCTTTGCCAGAGGTATGCGGTCCGACAAAATCGGAGCAGTTTTCGATGGAGCCATTGGTCTGCTTCTCAGAAAGCTATGAGACGGCGCGGCGGCGTTTCGTCGACGGGCTGAATGCGGCAGGATTTGTTCATGAAGCCCATGCCATTCGTGCCGTTGGTCCTAATGGAGAAGACCTAACAATCGATGTTGGCATCAGAGGCTCAACCGCCTCAAGGCGCGCACTTGTCATATCGAGTGGCCTTCACGGTGTCGAAGGTTTTTTTGGCTCCGCAGTTCAGATAGCTCTATTGAATGATGAGAAGTGGGATCGTGAAGCTGAAGGTATGAGAATCATCATGATCCATGCATTAAACCCCTTCGGTTTCGCGTGGAAGCGACGTTGGAACGAGGACAACGTTGACTTGAACCGCAGCTTTTTCTCGGAAATGGAGCAGCGCCCTGAGACATTGCCAGCATTCCACAAAATCGATGCTGTTTTGAACCCTAGACGGCCTCCAGATCGGTTTGATTTTTTTCCACTCACTGCAGCATGGTTCATTGCACGTCATGGATTTTCTGAACTGAAGCGCACGCTACCTGTCGGACAGTACGATAATCCGATGGGACTGTTTTATGGAGGCCAAGCTCCATCAGCGACCCAGGGGATACTAGAGGAGAACTTGCGCAGATGGATTGGTTCTGCCAGCGACGTTATGCATTTGGATTTCCACACCGGGCTCGGCAGGTCGGGCGAATACTCTCTACTGCTAAGCACACCGTTGAGTACATCCGCTTTGACGGAATTGAATAAACGATTTGGAGCGAAGGTGATCGGGAATGCCGCAGCACAAACCCAACCCAGAGAGGTGGAGAGTCCATCGGGTAGAACAGTGTTGTCGCCGCTAGAGAGGTTTTTGGCGCGTAGCGGAATTGTCTATCCAGCGCATGGTCTGATGTCGGTCTGGTTGCCGAAATTGCTCTCAGACGTTCATTACCTCACTCTGACTGCCGAGTTTGGTACTTATCCTGCCATTCGTGTTTTGCAATCACTTGTTGCCGAGAACCGATCTTATCATTGGGGCAGGCTTGGTTGCTCTATGAAAACAGCTACCGACGATCTTCTTGAAATGTTCGCGCCTGCGAGCCCCAACTGGCGAAAGACTACACTTGCGGCTGCGCGAAAGATCTGCATGCAGGCCATCTGAGGAACACAATGACCCGGAGCTGCCGTTTAGCATCAGCTAACTTTCAGACCGGCTGACGCTCCCTGTGTGCAATCTGCGGACATCGGGAACGGCTTGCCGATCTCACTTAGTTCTCTTCAGCACGAAAGATTAGGTGCAGAGATTGCTGCCTCTTGGATCCGAGGCCGCTTGGGCACCATGCGTGTCCGCAATCACCAGCTGCGGATATTCGCTGCGCAGCGCGCTAACTCGCGCGAACAAGATGCAGTCACTCTGGCAACCCGGCGTCGCGGAGGTCGACAGCAATTTTGTCAATCCCGAGAGAGTTTGCAAAAAGATAGCGTTCTTGCAAATTGGCAATTCGAGTGTCAGGAGCAATCTCCAGCAGTTGCTGGACAGTTGTTCGAGCTTCCTCGATTCGACCGGACCGAGCCTGGCAGATCGCAAGGGTTATCAGTCCAGGTGTGAACATTGGGTTGGCCTCTATGCCTCTATGCCTCTGTGCACGTGAATCAGAGCAGCGTCATTCTGGTCTGCCAGCGAGTTAACCGCGCCCAATGTCATCTCAGGTATATGGCGTAAAGGGTCGAACGGGCTCAGGCGAAGTGATCGATCGGCGTGAAATTGGGCTCTTTCTGGTCGGCCAAGTATCATGTTGATCAAGGCGCTGGCATTATGTGCGATAGCTGAGCTTGGATTTTGGTCCAGTGCGCGCTCTATCATCGTCAGGGCCGTATCATGTCGCCGAGCCAGCGCGCTCAAGGCTAAGGCGGCGAGCGCAAGCGCAGTCGCATCTTGTGTCTGAACTTTCGCCACTACTTCAGCATGATGCAGTGCTGCCTCCCGATCCGCTGGCGCTAGTCCGCCCCAAAGATATCGTTGCTGAAGGCAATAGGCAGCGACGCCGTGTGCTTCAGCGTAGTTGGGATCGAGTGCAATGGCGGCGTCCAGGAACGAAAGGCTCGCCGACCTCCCCTCTGGAGTATAAGTGTATGATTGCTCCAATGCGCGAAGATATAAGTCGTAAGCGTCGAGATTATCAGGACGCTTGCGTTTCGCTCGCTCAATCTCTGCTCGAAGCACCGATGGTTCAATGGCAGCGACCACGCCAGCTGTGATCTGATCCTGAAGGTCAAAAACGTCATCTAGAGTTCCTGTGAATCTGTCGGCCCAGAGCTGCCCCCCGGTCTCAGCCTCAATGAGCTGGGCCGCGATGCGTACGTTATTCCCTGCCTTTCGCACGCTCCCCTCGACCACATAGCGCACCGCGAGTTCACGGCCAACGCGGCGCACATCGATAGATTTTCCTTTGTACGAGAATGAGGAGTTGCGCGCTATCACGGTTAACCAACGAATACGGGAGAGGCTCGTAATAATCTCTTCCACCATGCCATCAGCAAAATACTCCTGCTCTTGATCACCACTCAGGTTTGTGAAAGGCAGAACGGCGATCGACGGCTTCTCTCGCAGGGGCGACGGCGGAGAAGAATGCGCGTCTCGAACCGATGAGACTTCTCTAGCCCAACGCCACAGGCGCAAGGGCCGGTCGATATTTTTTACTTTCCGCTCGCCCAAATCCTCAAAGACGAACTCCGTACGATCCCGAAGCTGCTCGTGTGCCGCTGCGGATATGCATATACCTCCGGGCTCCGCGATACCTTCGAGCCGGGCAGCTACATTGACACCGTCGCCTTGAAGATCATTTCCATCCACAACCACATCGCCGAGATTTACGCCGATCCGAAAATCGAGTCGAACCGCGCTGGTTAATGCAGCGTTGCGATCGGCCAACGCCAGCTGGATCTCTACAGCGGTGCGTACTGCATCAACGATACTTTGAAATTCGGCTAAGATGCCATCGCCCATCAGTTTGAAGATGCGTCCGTTATGTTCGACTATCTTCGGTTCGATGATCTCAGATCGCACAGAATTTAAGGCGGCAAGCGTGGCCTCTTCATCCGCGCGTATGAGGCGCGAATAGGCGACCACGTCGGCTGCAAGAATAGCCGCTAGTCGTCTTCGAACCCGTTCTGTTGCCATTGTGACCAATTTTTCAAGCACCGGAAGAGGGGCTAATCTACGCGCAGTTCGGCAACCTTATCCACTGAATTCATAGGCGAGAGACAAGTCGATCCCGCGATCCGTTTCGACTAATGACTCAAGGCGACATGCCCATGTTGCCGTGCAATGGCAGCGAACACCAGCTGCGGACATAATCGACACGCCGGCATTACGGCAATTGCGGTCTCCTTCTGGGATTTCTCGACTTTGTAAGTGATCGACGCAGTCTTGCAATGTTCTCATCGATCTTGATGTCGGCTTCCTATCAATCTCGCCATTTCGCGTGATCGCCCTCGACTTGATGACAATGGTCGAAAATGGCCCATCTGATTTATGGGTCGTTTAGCACATCGTGTCCGCAGCTAGGGTAAGCCCTGCCATGGCCGTCGATCGGCGCCACTTACCAAAATGACCCGACTGAGACATTCGCACCACAATCGCTTTGAAGTCGGCGAGGACAGTTCAGAGGTAGTTGTGCTATGTAGGGGCCTTGGACAACAACCATCAAGTTCCATTGTTCCAGCCGCTCGAATTGCCCTGCGGCGTCATTCTGAAGAACCGCATAGCTAAGTCGGCCACGTCCGACTCGACTGGTGATGGGCGCGGCAACCCGACAGATGCGCAATTTTAATCGAGATAAAATTCACCCTGCCAAATTATCCACCACCACTGGCGCATCGAAAAAAGTAATCTCTGGGGCGGCGCCGTATTTGTCCGTTACCATCGCCCGCCACTCATTGGTGTAAGTCGCCTCCGCATCCGCGCGGCTCTCCCAGAAATAAATCGCGCCAACGGTCATCCCATCTTCCGAGCGCGTGTACATTTTCTTTTGGAGCCCCCGGCGGCCTTTGTATTTCGGCGCGGTGCTGCGAAAGATTTCGGTGACGTCCTCAAGAGAGATCGGTTCAGTGCGCGGAAATTTAACTTGGGCGATAATCATCGGCGTTGGCTCCTGTATCAATGACGGGATTGAATCAGTACTTGTTAGACCGTCGCCAGCATCTCCAATCGGGGATACCAGGACCGCAACTGAGGTGTAACCCAAAAAGACTTGCTCGTTCAAAGCCGACATGAGCCACTATAGACAACACAACTTTGCAACCTCCTCTAAGGAGTACGGCTAAGCGTCGGTAAATGACTGCAAATGTGAAGAGTTTCGGATGCTGGCGATCGATGAGATTTCCACACGCACTGGAGCCGGCGTCCGAAAGTCGTCAGGGAAGGAACCCGCGGGCGGTTGGGCGAGGAGCGTGCCGCGACTGCTATGGGTTTTTGGCGGCCGGGCGTGGCCTGTCGGATTGGTGAGGGGTGCATACCGCACGGTTGTGTGAGGCATGCAAGGTGAGCCACCGGGGCTTGCCTGTCATTGGTAAGAACATTTTTGCGATCGTCGAGGTCATGATGAGGCGATCGGGACGCAGCCGAGCGTTGCAGCGCGGGGGCCGCCTTATGACAACGTTATTCTGGCAGCGCGTTGAGATCATGAACTATCGATGCCTGCCGGTTCCGATACGTTGTTTGGCGTTGTGCCGGGCGCGAAGGTCTCGATGATGCGCATAGCGTGGCCGCATGAAGGACATGGCATTGGCCAGGCGTCATCGGGAGTTGCCCCAGGCTCAGCGTCGTCGTTGCCGTTAGAGGTATCGTTGACGATTGGCTCCGGGGTCCCAAGGAGATCGCGCATCCTGGCGAGATTAACAGCCTTCACGCCGCTTGCGAGAAGGCCGTAATGGCGAATGCGGTGGAGCCCTTTGGGCAGGACATGGATGAGGAGGCGGCGAATGAACTCGTGCGGGGTGAGCATCATCGTCGTGTATCGGGCGCTGCCATTGCGGCGGTAATCCTTGACGCGGAACATAACACGCGCGGCATCGGCCTTGATCAGCCGCCGGTTGGAGATGGCGACGCGGTGGGTGTAGCGCGACAGGTAGGCGAGCACGGCGTTCGGTCCGGCGAACGGGCGCTTGGCATAGACGAACCACTTGCGCCGGCGCAGCGGCCTGAGGAAGCGTTTGAAGGCACGCAGATCGCCAAGATGGGCCTGCGCGCCGAAGAAGTTGAGCTGGCCGGCCACGTGCGCTGCCACGAGCTTATCGATCATGACGTTACGGAAGCGCTTCGAGAGCGCCCTGACCGGTACGAAGAAGCCCTTGCGGCAGGCGATCCAGCGTGAGCCATCCGACGACATCCCGCCGCCCGGCACGATCATATGGACGTGCGGGTGATGCGTCATGGCTGAGCCCCAGGTGTGCAGCACCGAGGTGATCGCGACCCTGGCGCCGAGGTGCTTGGGATCGGCGGCAATGGTTTGCATCGTCTCGGCCGACACCTTGAACAGCAGATCGTAGATCACGCGCTTGTTGTGGTACGCGATATCGGCGATCCGGGCAGGCAGGGTGAACACGACGTGGAAGTAGTCGACCGGCAGCAGTTCGGCCTGCCGCGCCTCCATCCACTCGCGTGCCTTGCCGCCCTGGCATTTGGGGCAATGCCGGTTGCGGCAGGAGTTGTAGGCAATGTGCGTGTGCCGGCACGCCCCGTTCTGACAACGCGCAACGTGTCCGCCGAGCGCTGCCGTGCGGCAACGCTCGATGGCCGACATGACCTTCATCTGGTCGAGACTGACGTGACCGCGGTTGGCATCACGCCATGCGGGACCAAAGGCACGGAAGATATCCGCGACCTCCAGCGATGGACGGGACACGATCGGGCTCGGCTATCTGTCCGGCTCGTCGTCCTTGTCCAGCGGGGCAATATGCAGCCGGTCGAGCGGGCTCATCACCGAGCGCAACGTGTTGGTTGCAACCTGCGTGTAGCGCGCCGTCGTGTCCAACTTCGCATGGCCGAGCAGGACCTGGATTACGCGTACGTCGATGTCACTTTCAAGCAGGTGCGTCGCGAACGAGTGTCTGAGTGTGTGCGGCGTCACCCACGTGCCGAGGCCGGCTGCTTCCGCTGCCATGTGGCAGACACGGTTGAGCTGCCGCACGGTGATGGGACGCAGCGGATCCTGGCCCGGGAACAGCCAGCCCTTGGAGCGGCACTGCAGCCACCATGAACGCAAGAGTTCGAGCAAGTGTGGGGAGAGCATTGCATGGCGGTCCTTGCGCCCCTTGCCCATCTCGACGCGGATCAACATGCGCTTGGAATCAATATCGCTGACGCGCAGCATGACGACCTCTCCGCCCCTGAGGCCCGCTCCGTAGGCGATGCTCAACGCCGCCTTGTACTTGAGGCCGGGTCCCGGAGCGGCGTCGAGCAGGCGGGCGACATCCTCGGGCGGCAGCACCCGCGGCAGCTTCCTCGGATAGTTCGTACGCGCCAGTTGATGGGCGAGATCGGCCCGCCCGAGCGTGACGGTTAGAAAGAAGCGTAGCGCGGAGGCCTGCGTGTTCATCTTCGGCGGTTGCGCACCCCCGGAAATCTGGGCCGCCTGGAAACGCCTGAGATCATCGCTGGTAACTGTGTCCGGCGATCGACCGATAAAATCAGCCAATGCCTCGACATGGCGGATATAGTCGTGCTTGGTCTTGTCGACGAAGTTGCGGTTCGTCATGTCCTGCAGCATACGCCGGCGCAGATCGGTAATCGGCTTGTCGGTCATCGGGGGCTCCTGTCTTGAGGTTGGAGTTGGGAACCCCTCAATCCTCAAGACGGCCTCCTCCGACCGTTACCGCTTGTTCCTCAGTTGGTTACTCCGACACTCGCCCCACCGCATGGTCCGCGCGCAGCGCACTCCCGCGTAAGCGGGTTCGTTCAGTGTGAAGAGTTTCGGATGCTGGCGATCGATGAGATTTCCACACGCACTGGAGCCGGCGTCCGAAAGTCGTCAGGGAAGGAACCCGCGGGCGGTTGGGCGAGGAGCGTGCCGCGACTGCTATGGGTTTTTGGCGGCCGGGCGTGGCCTGTCGGATTGGTGAGGGGTGCATACCGCACGGTTGTGTGAGGCATGCAAGGTGAGCCACCGGGGCTTGCCTGTCATTGGTAAGAACATTTTTGCGATCGTCGAGGTCATGATGAGGCGATCGGGACGCAGCCGAGCGTTGCAGCGCGGGGGCCGCCTTATGACAACGTTATTCTGGCAGCGCGTTGAGATCATGAACTATCGATGCCTGCCGGTTCCGATACGTTGTTTGGCGTTGTGCCGGGCGCGAAGGTCTCGATGATGCGCATAGCGTGGCCGCATGAAGGACATGGCATTGGCCAGGCGTCATCGGGAGTTGCCCCAGGCTCAGCGTCGTCGTTGCCGTTAGAGGTATCGTTGACGATTGGCTCCGGGGTCCCAAGGAGATCGCGCATCCTGGCGAGATTAACAGCCTTCACGCCGCTTGCGAGAAGGCCGTAATGGCGAATGCGGTGGAGCCCTTTGGGCAGGACATGGATGAGGAGGCGGCGAATGAACTCGTGCGGGGTGAGCATCATCGTCGTGTATCGGGCGCTGCCATTGCGGCGGTAATCCTTGACGCGGAACATAACACGCGCGGCATCGGCCTTGATCAGCCGCCGGTTGGAGATGGCGACGCGGTGGGTGTAGCGCGACAGGTAGGCGAGCACGGCGTTCGGTCCGGCGAACGGGCGCTTGGCATAGACGAACCACTTGCGCCGGCGCAGCGGCCTGAGGAAGCGTTTGAAGGCACGCAGATCGCCAAGATGGGCCTGCGCGCCGAAGAAGTTGAGCTGGCCGGCCACGTGCGCTGCCACGAGCTTATCGATCATGACGTTACGGAAGCGCTTCGAGAGCGCCCTGACCGGTACGAAGAAGCCCTTGCGGCAGGCGATCCAGCGTGAGCCATCCGACGACATCCCGCCGCCCGGCACGATCATATGGACGTGCGGGTGATGCGTCATGGCTGAGCCCCAGGTGTGCAGCACCGAGGTGATCGCGACCCTGGCGCCGAGGTGCTTGGGATCGGCGGCAATGGTTTGCATCGTCTCGGCCGACACCTTGAACAGCAGATCGTAGATCACGCGCTTGTTGTGGTACGCGATATCGGCGATCCGGGCAGGCAGGGTGAACACGACGTGGAAGTAGTCGACCGGCAGCAGTTCGGCCTGCCGCGCCTCCATCCACTCGCGTGCCTTGCCGCCCTGGCATTTGGGGCAATGCCGGTTGCGGCAGGAGTTGTAGGCAATGTGCGTGTGCCGGCACGCCCCGTTCTGACAACGCGCAACGTGTCCGCCGAGCGCTGCCGTGCGGCAACGCTCGATGGCCGACATGACCTTCATCTGGTCGAGACTGACGTGACCGCGGTTGGCATCACGCCATGCGGGACCAAAGGCACGGAAGATATCCGCGACCTCCAGCGATGGACGGGACACGATCGGGCTCGGCTATCTGTCCGGCTCGTCGTCCTTGTCCAGCGGGGCAATATGCAGCCGGTCGAGCGGGCTCATCACCGAGCGCAACGTGTTGGTTGCAACCTGCGTGTAGCGCGCCGTCGTGTCCAACTTCGCATGGCCGAGCAGGACCTGGATTACGCGTACGTCGATGTCACTTTCAAGCAGGTGCGTCGCGAACGAGTGTCTGAGTGTGTGCGGCGTCACCCACGTGCCGAGGCCGGCTGCTTCCGCTGCCATGTGGCAGACACGGTTGAGCTGCCGCACGGTGATGGGACGCAGCGGATCCTGGCCCGGGAACAGCCAGCCCTTGGAGCGGCACTGCAGCCACCATGAACGCAAGAGTTCGAGCAAGTGTGGGGAGAGCATTGCATGGCGGTCCTTGCGCCCCTTGCCCATCTCGACGCGGATCAACATGCGCTTGGAATCAATATCGCTGACGCGCAGCATGACGACCTCTCCGCCCCTGAGGCCCGCTCCGTAGGCGATGCTCAACGCCGCCTTGTACTTGAGGCCGGGTCCCGGAGCGGCGTCGAGCAGGCGGGCGACATCCTCGGGCGGCAGCACCCGCGGCAGCTTCCTCGGATAGTTCGTACGCGCCAGTTGATGGGCGAGATCGGCCCGCCCGAGCGTGACGGTTAGAAAGAAGCGTAGCGCGGAGGCCTGCGTGTTCATCTTCGGCGGTTGCGCACCCCCGGAAATCTGGGCCGCCTGGAAACGCCTGAGATCATCGCTGGTAACTGTGTCCGGCGATCGACCGATAAAATCAGCCAATGCCTCGACATGGCGGATATAGTCGTGCTTGGTCTTGTCGACGAAGTTGCGGTTCGTCATGTCCTGCAGCATACGCCGGCGCAGATCGGTAATCGGCTTGTCGGTCATCGGGGGCTCCTGTCTTGAGGTTGGAGTTGGGAACCCCTCAATCCTCAAGACGGCCTCCTCCGACCGTTACCGCTTGTTCCTCAGTTGGTTACTCCGACACTCGCCCCACCGCATGGTCCGCGCGCAGCGCACTCCCGCGTAAGCGGGTTCGTTCCATGGCCCGAAGCCGAAGAACGCAAACTGAAATTAACAGCTCCGCTTTCAGGGGTAAAGCGGACGTCGAAAGCCATAGCTATTCTGGGATGATCTCGAACTGCTTCTGCCAATGGGCTTCGACAAACATCTGCGCGTTGCATAACTGAACAAGCATATTCCTCCGCAAGCCGCACAACCAGCATTGGTGTAAGCAATTCAACAACCCCCATACTAATTTTCGATTTCCCGATAGCAGTCAGCGAACACCAGTAAAAGCCGCGCTGGCAACTTGCTTGAACAGGAATCGAGACCCTACAATGACGGACGACTGGATGAACAGCCGTGTCACCCCGAAACGGATACGAATTCGGATATCAACCGCAGGACATATTCAAGAAATGCATTTATATTCATATGCTAAGCGCAATCACTTCGGCGGCCTCCCTCTCCGCCAGGGCGCTGTAGCAAGTCCCTGATTTAAAATAAATTGTACGTTTGATGGCGGCTGCATATCTGGAGTGGACATGCGTTGGACTACGGCATTGGTCACGTACAATACAGCCCTTGTCCAAACTTCTATGTCGGCGCATCTGTTGCAAACACGCGCTCCCGAGGCTGTGACTTGAACTCGACGATGTTGCCGCAACCATCTCGCAACATCATGATGTGCTGTTCAGCAGGTTTGCCCTCGAATGACAGTCGTGGCGAGAGCACGAAATCAACGTCGCGCCCGGTAAGTCGCGTCTCCATTTCCTGCCAATCGTCGAGTGGCAAGATCACGCCGAAATGGCGGAGAGGCGCGGTATCTCCGTCGGATGGAATGGTCCCGTTTTCTTTCTGAGCCTCGCGCACTGACAGATGGGCAACAATGTGATGTCCAAAGAAGTTGATATCGAAGCGGCCTTTAGTTTCACGGCCAATCTTGCACCCAAGTGTATCGAGATAAAACGACTTGGCACGATCAAGATCGTCGACAGGGATAGAGAGATGAAATAGGGGTTCCATAAATTCGCTCCGCTGTTCAGGACCGCACGACAGCATCACTGACGACGGCGTCAATTTTGGACATTGTCTCTGCATCCAGGTTGCCGGAATTGGCCGCATCAATGCATTCTTTGAGTTCATTGCGGTTCTTGCAGCCAAGTACGACCGTCTCGACGCCTGCCATACTCAATGCATAACGATGGGCAAGTGCGGCCGCACTCGTACCCATTTCCTTTGCGAGATTCCTAAATCCCGTCGTCTGATTAAAATCTCGCACGACACCATGATCCGGCGGAAGATCTCTATCCAGCGCATCGGTGAGAGCCCCGCCTTGAACCGGTCGGATACCAAGGACGCCTGCACCGGCCTTTTGCGTCGCATCTATGAGCTCACGCGCGCGACTGGGACCAGCAAAGTATTGCAGTTCGCCTGCTGAATCGATCGGATTGGCAAGACACTGCACTGCTGCTGGCTTCACGGACTGGGTCAATGATTGGAGAATGCAATCAGGAATACCAATGCCGGTAATCCCCCAGGCGCCAATCCGTCCGCTGGCTACCAACTTTTCGCAGGCCGGAACAAACTCTTCGATATAGGTGGTCCAGCGCGTGGCCGGCCGGTCCGTATAGGCGCTCGCATCATAGTCATCAGGTATGATGTTGGAGTGGAGAAAGAAGAGATCAACATGCTCCAACTGCATGCGCGCGAGGCTTTCATCAAGACTTTGTATGAGATGGCCTTCGACTTCGCCGCGCTGCGGTGTTCCGAGGCGATGCTTGGTCGTTACCCGAACTCCTACCGGCAGCTTCCCCTGAAAGGCTTCGCCGACGACGACTTCAGCCTCACCATCTCCGTAGCGCGGCGCCATGTCGAGCAACGTTATGCCGTGGTCGACTGCTTCGCGGACTGTCGATATACACTCGTCGCGTGTGGTTTCACCCCATAGCTGGCCGACACCGCCGCCACCAAGTGCCAACGAACTGACAGGCCAGAGTTGGCCGAGCTGCCGGGTTTCCATCCAATCATCTCCTGGTTTGTTTTTGGTCCAAAGCTCTTAGGACACAATATTTTTTGGTACGTCCCGGAACGGTCGATCCGTGTCTGACCTTGGTTCCTTTGGCATTTTGAGGACGCGCTCTGAGATGATGTTCTTCTGGATCTCATCGGTGCCGCCAGCGATTGAAATCGCAGGTGTCGACACCAATATCTCCGAGATCATACCGTCCATGGGACTATCTTCCCCGGTCAGCATCGCATCACTCTCACTGATCAGTGTGTGAACCTGATTAGCAAACCGCGCAATATAACTTGATGCAAGCTTGCCCAGCGACCCTTCCGGCCCTTGCGGTCGGCCTTGCGCCTGCACAGCCCGCGCTCGCCTGGCGGTCCATTCGGCCGCGCTGTCCATGATCAGCAGCTTGGCGATTTCCTGACGTACAACCGGATCGTTGATGCGCCCGGTTTCCCTGGCGCGCTGCATCACAAGGTCAACACGCCCGGCGCGCTGCGGATACCATCTGTAAGGCTCCAACGCGACGGCGATTTCCTCTGCCTCTTCCTTGTAGATGCGTTCCGGCCGATCCGACGCCTTAGCGTATTTGCGAAGTCCATCGGCGCCGCGTCTCTCGTGCATCAAAGTCGTCGTGGCGACCTGCCAGCCGGCACCTTCGCTTTCAAGCATAAATTCCGGTGCAATCTCAGCGTCAGTGATGAAGACCTGGTTGAAGGACGCGTAACCATTCATCTGCTGCAACGGCACGACTTCAACGCCGGGCTGCTTCATGTCGAGGATAAAGTACGTAAGCCCTTGATGCTTTGGTACGTCGACATCAGTTCTCGCCAATAGAAGCCCGTACTCGGCCTTGTGTGCGCTTGTCGTCCATACCTTTTGTCCGTTGACGACCCACTTGTTACCTTTCAACTCGGCACGTGTCATGGCACCAGCAAGGTCAGAACCACTACCCGGCTCACTGAAGAGCTGGCACCAGGTGTCCTCACCCGTCAGAATCCGGCGCAGAAACTTCTCCTTATGAAGATCTGTACCGTGCGCCAGAATGGTTGCGGCAGCGAGCGTGCGGATACCGATCTTGGCAACGCTGATCGCGCCGAATGCTTCGAACTCTTCTTCGACAACCGGGACCAGGCCGACAGGCAGGTCCATGCCATACCACTGCTTCGGCCAATGCGGCGCACCCCAACCCGAGTCGACGAGTTTGTTGCGCCACTCGATAAGGCCGAGCTTCGGATCCCAGTTGGCTTCAAGCCAGGCTCTGACGTCGGAGCGGACTTGCTGTTCGGTAAATTCAGACATCGTCGCGCCCCCTACCGTTGCCAGTTCTGCATCATGCGTTCGCGGTGATAGTCGGTTGTGCCGAGAAACACTTCCGAGCTCTTTGCCCGCTTGAACCACAAGTGCGTGTCGTTATCCCAAGTAAATCCGATCCCACCATGGATCTGGATGGTATGCACCGCCGTTTGCATATAGGCATCCGCCGCAGCGGCCTTGGCGAGCGATGCAAGAGCCGGGACTTCTTCGTCGCCCTCATCGATTGCTGCGGCAGCATAATAGGCGGCGGATTTCGCCAATTCGACATCAAGCAGCATGTCGGCAGACTTGTGCTTTAGGGTTTGAAAAGAAGCAATTGGACGACCAAACTGAACGCGCAAATTTGCGTAGTCGACAGACGACTCACGCAGGCGCTCTGCGCCGCCGACCATTTCGTTCGCCAGGCAAATCGCGGCAACGTCCAAGGTCTCCTGCAGAGGGGCTGCAGCGTTGCCAGCTTGGCCGAGCAATTCGGCCGTGACGCCATCGAAGGTTACACGCGCCAGCTTGCGCGTATCGTCAACTGCATTGAGAGGTGTCTTTTGCAATCCGGAGGCATCGGAGGTCACGGTCAACATAGTCAATCCGTCAGCGCCTTTACTGCCAGCTTGGCGTGCAACCACGACGAAAAGATCTGCTGAGCAGCCATCGAGAACGAAACTCTTCGTGCCATCCAGCTTGTAGGAATCGCCTGCGGGAGTTGCTGTCATGGTCACGCCGTCTGCAGTCCAGCTTCCCTGCTGTTCGGCAAACGCAAGAGTGGCGATAGTCTCTCCTGACGCGATTTTCGGAAGCAGGGCGCGCTTTTGCTCTTCCGTTCCGACTTTCAGAATGGCTGTGGCCGCCATAACCGTGGATGCAAAATAAGGCGCACACAACAGGGCCCGCCCCATCTCTTCGACGGCAATGGCGAGTTCACTGATGCCGAAGCCCTGTCCACCATATTCTTCCGGAATGTGAATTGCTGTGAGGCCGAGTTCCTGACTGAGCTGGCGCCAGACATCAGGATCACATCCCGTGTCTGTGGCCATCAGGCGGCGAACTTCTGACGTCGGTGATTTATCTTCAAGAAACCGGCGCAGCATGAGACGGAATTCCTGCTGCTCGTCGGTAAAGCTGAATTTCATGCCACATTCTCCGATGTTCCTGCTACGGGGCAGGTTCATCGGAGATTCTATCGCAGGTGCCCGGCAGGGCAACTCGCATGATGATTGTTGCTAAGGTCCAGCCTCTTTATTGACCGGTCCAATACGCGTGCTCAGCCGTTCAGGCTTCCTTGACCGCTTCGCCTTCAATCTCGACGATAAAGTCCGGATTGGCGAGACCGGCAACCTGCACATAGGTGGCGGCCGGAGCGTACCCGGCCAGATATTCTTCACGCGTCCGGCGGAATTCATCGAGCGCTGGCACAGTGGTGAAGATCGTAACCTTGATGACATGCTCGGGCGCGAACCCAGCCTCGGATAGTACAGTCATGAAATTCTGCCAGGTCTGGTGCATCTGAGCGTCGAGGCCGTCGGCAACACTGCCATCGGATTTCACCCCGACCTGACCTGATATGACTAATCGCTCCGAAGTGGCTCCGTGTGCGATGCCTTGCGAGTAGTTCGATTGGGGCGGCGGAAAGCTTGACGGATTAATCTGACGAGACATTGAGCCACCTCACGTTACGACTGCAAATGGGAAGAATTTACTGCTGCTCGGCCCAATCGGCCAGCCGACCGAGAAAAGCCATGCACTTGTCGATCTCGCGCTTATCAATCCACTCGTTGGGCGTGTGCGCCTGAGCGATATCGCCAGGACCACAGACGATCGAAGACGCGCCGGCGGCATGGAACAAGCTGGCTTCTGTTGCGTAAGACACAGCGTAAGTCTCGTTTTGCTCGGCAAGCCGCAGTGCAAGTGGCAGCAGTTCTGACTCTGGATCAGCAGCGAACGCCGGGACATGGTTCCAGCGCTTGATTTCGATATCGGCTTCTGGCGCTGTCTCGCGCATGACTGCCAGGACCTGTTCGGCTTTTTTGCGGAAACGCGCCTCGACGTCATCCGGGTTAACACCGGGCATTCCTCGGATTTCCCAACCGAACCAGGTTTCGGCAGGCACGATGTTCGATGCAGCACCACCCTTGATCTCAGTCACTTGCAGCGTCGTGTAGGGCGGATCAAAGCGCTCGTCGTAAGGTGCCTTCTTCAGTTCCTCTTCCATGACCCGCAACTCGGCCAGAAGCTCGGCCGCATAGCTGATCGTGTTGACACCGAGCGGTGCCATACTGGAATGGGCTGGGCGACCGGTCAGTGTCACGCCCCAGCGGACCGGACCCTTGTGAGCATCAACCACCGTCATGTTGGTTGGTTCGCCGACAAAAACCATGCGTGGTTTGACGAAGCGATCACCAAACTCATCGATCATCGGACGCACACCCGTGCAGCCAACCTCCTCGTCATACGAGAACAGAATGTGCATCGGCACTTTTAGGTTGCGCTGCTTGAGATCCGGAACCGCTGCCATGACACAGGCCAGGTAGCCCTTCATATCGCAGGCGCCCCGGCCATAGAGTTTGCCATCTTTCTCTGTGAGCGTGAACGGATCCGTATCCCAGTCCTGCCCGTCTACCGGTACTACATCTGTATGACCTGACAGTCCGATGCCAGCGACGTTTTCAGGGCCGATTGTGGCATGGAGAGACGCGTAATCACCCGTTTCATCGGGAACTCGGTGGCTTTTGACACCGTGCTGATCGAGATAGCCTTCAATGTAATCGATGATCGGTAGATTGGAGTTCCGACTGGTTGAGTCGAATGAAACGAGCTTGCCGAGTATATCGATTGCGTCTTGCGCACTCATAAAGTGATCCCTCACGGTTTCTGCTACTTCGGGTCGAGCCGACTGGGACGGCGATGTGTTAGTTGATGCTGCCTAGCCCATCTGGACTGTCGAGCGAGAATGCCGGAATACTGATCTCGAACTTGTCACCCGCCTCCGACACCATCTGATACGAGCCGACCATGATTCCGGATGGCTCTTCGAGCGGGCAGCCAGACGTGTATTGATAGGATCCACCGGGCTCAATATGCGGTTGCTCGCCGACGACCCCTGCGCCGCGAACTTCTTCGACGTGCCCTTTTGCGTCGGTAATCTGCCAATAGCGTGAGCGCAGCTGAACGGATTCGTCACCTTCATTCTCAATAACGATGGTGTAAGCCCAGAAGTAGCGGTTCTGATCCGGTCGCGACTCTGTCTCCAGGTATTGTGGAGTTACACTCACACGAATGTTGCGCGTTATTGCTTCATACATACCGGCAACCCTCCGTTTTGTGCTCCCACGCATGGCTCATATTAGTTGTACGACTTTTAGCGTCAACGCAATACCGAGCGCTCAGGCAATGCGTTAATGTTAGGGCCTGTGGAGTGATTGACTTCGGGAAGACGGAACTCTTTGCGGGACAGTGAGAACACTCCAGGTTTGCAGCACCGAAGTTCGAGGCCTGTCGAATGTGGACACGCCTCAGCAGCCTTTGCGGCATTCAACGTACAATCGTGCAACTTCTACGTCGCACGATGTAGGTTGCCCAGTGTCATGCAACGCACTGGCGGTTATGAAGATTGCCTGATTTTGCAGCAGGCCGTGATGACGTCGCGCGCCACGCTGATTTCTTCAGCGCCGTTTCGATGTCGTGTATGAGATCCTGCGGTGCCTCCAAGCCAACCGACAAGCGCACGAGGCCGTCCGATATCCCTAGTTCGGTGCGCTCCTGCGGTGTCAGGCGTTGATGGGTTGTGGTGGCAGGATGTGTGATCAGGCTCTTAGCGTCGCCCAGATTGTTGGAGAGCTTGATAAGACGCAAAGCATTAAGAAACGCAAAAGCCTGCGACTTGCCTCCCTGGAATTCGAACGAGATGACCTGGCCACCACCGCTCATCTGTTGCCGTGCGAGCTCGGCCTGTGGGTGATCTTCCCGACCACAGTAGAGCACTCGCGCAACCTCTAAGCTCTGAGCAATGAAATCGGCCACCCATGCAGCCGTCCGGGTCTGCCTCTCAACGCGAACCGGCAGGGTTTCGAGGCCTTTCAATAGTGTCCAGGCATTAAACGGACTGAGTGACGGGCCGGTATGCTTCAGGAATGGGTGCAGATGGTCTTTGACATACTCGGCAGAGCCTAGAACGACACCGCCCAGGCAGCGCCCCTGCCCATCGATGTGCTTGGTGGCTGAATAGACCACAACATCTGCTCCGAGAGCCAATGGCCGCTGCTGCATCGGTGTAGCGAACACGTTGTCGACGATGACGATCGCACCGATACTGCGCGCGAGCTGGGAGACGGCTTCGATGTCAACGAGATCGAGCGTCGGATTGGACGGTGTCTCAAGAAAGAACACTGTGGTGTTGGGCCGGACAGCCTGGCGCCATTGTTCGATATCAGGCCCATGAACGAGTGTGGATTCAACACCGAACCGCGGGCAGATATCGTCGACAACATAGCGGCAAGAGCCGAACAAGGCGCGGGCTGCCACGACATGGTCGCCGGCCTTGACGTAGCTCAGGATCGCCGCGCTGACGGCTGCCATTCCGGAAGCCGTCGCCCGGGCAGCCTCGGCACCTTCCAACAGGCGGATCCGCTCTTCGAACATCGCGACGGTTGGATTGGCATAACGTGAATAGATGAACCCGCCGCTCTCATCTTTGAAGCGCTGCTCAGCTTGCTCGGCACTGTCATAGACGTAGCCTTGCGTGAGGTAGAGTGCTTCGGATGTCTCATTGAACTCAGAGCGCACGGTTCCGCCGTGCACCAACTCAGTTTCAGGACTCCAGTTCGGGGTATTGGTCGAGGGTGCTTCCCATGCCATTGCGCGATCTCCTTGTCATCAAGGCAACAAAAAACCCGGTTCTTTGAAGCCCGCGAAAATGCCGAGCAGTCAGAACCAGGTCCGCGCACGGCCTTTTAGCGAGTTGTTTTACGTGGCTGCAAGCCGGCCGGCCAAATCACCACGATGGCCATCTAATAATTGGAATTGCCGCTTGCCGTCAAGCCTTCGTGTCGCAGAGCTTGGTGTGAGAAACTTACAGACTTGCCAGCAAGACCTATCAAAAAGTGCTAGATCACTGACATTTGGAGCGAATCGCGGGTGACTTTGAACAGCCGGGGAACAGCTAGGTAACAGTCGAGGTCAAGTGAAAATGGACAACGCCAACGGCATTCTGCCGGCACAAGCCCTCAATGACCTGATGGATAAGGGTATCGTCAAGCTCGCCCAGCCACTGGGTGACAGGCAATTGCAGCCGGCCAGTCTGGACCTGAGGCTGGGAGAGGCCGCGTTTCGCGTCAGGGCCAGTTTTCTGCCCGGGCCAGGCATCAATGTCCAAGATCGGATTGATGCGTTTGCCCTGCATAAGATCGACTTAACCGCCGGTGCCGTTCTTGAAACCGGCTGCGTCTACATTGTCCCGTTGTTAGAGAGCCTCGATCTGCCGGCACACATCGCAGCCGCGACGAACCCGAAAAGTTCAACTGGAAGGCTGGACGTCTTTACGCGCGTGATCGCCGACGGTGTCAACGCTTTCGACCAAATACCTGACGGGTATTCAGGTCCGCTTTACGCTGAGATCTGCCCGCAGACATTTCCGGTAATTGTGCGAACTGGTTCGACGCTCAGCCAGATCCGCTTTCGCGTTGGCCAGCCGACAGAAACAGACGAACAGTTGCGCGAATTGCATGCCCGCGACGTACTGATTGCCGGTGGCTCAGAAACGGACATCCAAAGCGGCATCGCGCTCTCGGTTGATCTCTCGAACGAACTGGCAGCTGCCTCGGGAGGACTGGTCGGTTATCGCGCGAAACGCAATACGGGGCTGGTTGATGTCGATGCGCCCAAGTCCTGCGCCATCTCGGAATACTGGGAACCGATCAATCGCGGCAATTCTTCCAGCTTGGTGCTGGACCCCGATCAGTTCTACATCCTTGCTTCCAAAGAAGCCGTCCACGTTCCGCCAACGCATGCTGCCGAGATGGTACCGTTCAATCCATTAGTCGGAGAGTTTCGCGTGCATTACGCTGGTTTTATGGACCCCGGATTTGGGCATGCCCCGGCTGGTGGCGCCGGCGCCCGTGTTGTTCTCGAAGTCCGCAGCCACAAAGTTCCGTTCGTGCTCGAGGATGGCCAGATCGTTGGACGGTTGATCTACGAACGTATGACCGAGATCCCGGATTGGCTCTATGGCGACGATCTCGGCAGCCACTATCAGGCGCAAGGGCTCAAACTATCGAAGCATTTTGTCTGAGTAAGACACGGGGCGGCCATCACTGTTTCTGGCAGCGAACGTCGAGTGTGACACGGACCGTATTATTGTCCTCGTTCTCTTCCGCGAACACATTGACTGGATCAACGGTGAGCTCCAATTCGACCTGACCGTTCATCGTGAGCGGTGTTGCTGCCGCTATCCGAGCTTCGACAATCACAACCTCTTGCGGACGCATGGAATTGACGAAACGATCGTCACCAGAAATCGCAGGCATACCCTTGGCACGTGTTCGCAGCATGACCTTCGTCGTGAAGATCTGACCCCGGCCCAGACCGATATTCTTGACCTTGACCGGTCCGACAATCAGTGGCTGCCTGCCGCTGCAATCGCCGCTGTGACGTAGGTCGGCACCAACAATCATAAGATCGGGCAGATCACGGGCGATTGCATTGCTCGCTCCTAACGCGACGAGTAGGCCAAATACCCAACAGGAAGCATGCTTCTTCAAGCAGAAGGGGGAAGGTTCGAGTTTCATTTGGTATGCTTGGTCACGCGGTTGTGGATGTAGATTCCGGCAACAAATGGCAGGCCAATCCAAACAACAATCTCAAGTAAAAGCGCGATTATGAGGAGGTTTGGATTGTCTGCCGTGGACATTCCCAGCAATCGGATGATGGGGGCAATACCGAAAGCCAGGTAAAAGCCGATGGGAGTGTAAAGCACGCTTAGCCAGAACGACCAACTTGAAGCAATTGCTTGCTCCGTACGCGAAAGATTTTCTCCGATGCTCAGCGTTGGCCTCTTAGTGTCATCTCGATGATTGCGCATACTCGTGCTATCCATTGATTGTGGGTGGTCCAATTCTGGCACTTTCCGTTTCGCTTGGGCGCGCTCCCGACAGGAAGCTCTCGCACCCCATTCTGCAATGATTTCGAGATGCCTTCAAAACCGAATTCTTCTGAGTCACCTTACGCGAAATAAGCCTCGATCATGCGTTCGTAGATCTCGGTCAGGCGGTGGAGGTCTTTGACCTCAACATGCTCGTCGATTTGGTGAATGGTTTTATTGACCAGCCCAAACTCGACCACCGGGCAATACTCCTGAATGAACCGGGCATCCGAGGTTCCACCACCGGTGCTGAGCGCCGGCACACGCCCTGTCACCTCACGCACCGCATCGATCATACATTCGACCAGTGGACCAGGCTGGGTCAGAAAGACATCGCCAGTGCCGTGGAACGAAACAGTGATACGCGCACCGGCTGCCTCTGCTTCGGCGGCACATCGTTCTTTCAGGTACGCTTCAATTGTCGGCCGCGACCAATGATCGTTGTAGCGCACGTTGAATGTGGCATGCGCTTCTTCGGGAATGACATTGGCTGCTGTATTCGGCACCGAGATAATTGTCGTCTCCAAGTTGGATGGCTGAAAATCATCGCTACCGTTGTCGATTGGTGTGCTTGCGAGACGATCGAGAATGCGGGCCAGCTTGGGGATCGGATTGTCAGCTTTTTGCGGATAGGCGACGTGGCCCTGCTTGCCGTGAACGACAAGCTTGCCGGTGAGACTGCCGCGGCGACCGATCTTGATCATGTCACCGAGTTGCTCCGGATTGCTCGGTTCGCCGACAATGCAGGCGTCGATCCGTTCCTCGCGGTCTTTCATCCATTCGAGGACTTTCGCCGTTCCGTTGACCGACGGGCCCTCTTCGTCTCCGGTTATCAAGAGGGAAATCGAGCCGCGCAGGCCGCCCTTCTTCTCGATTGTTCGAATGGCTGCGGCGACGAAACAGGCAACGTCACCTTTCATGTCTACTGCGCCACGCCCATAGAGAAAGCCGTTATGAATCTCGCCGCCAAACGGGGGATAAGTCCAGTCGCTTTCCTTGCCGGGCGGGACGACGTCGGTATGTCCTGCGAAGCACAGGTTCGGCCCCTGCGTGCCAAATCTCGCATAGAGGTTTTCGACGTCCGGCGTGTTGGCATCCGAAAATGTCATTCGATGTACTTCGAAGCCGTAGGGCTCCAGTACATTTTCCAACAGTGATAGAGCGCCCGCCTCTTTCGGTGTGACGGATGGGCAGCGGATGAGTGCTTGCGTGAGTGTTACGGGATCGTGCGCGTCCATGTCCCCTCGCTTGGTGGTCTGGCATCGGTCGGATAAAGACGAAGCAGATAGAGACACAGTTTAGCCGAATGCGCAAAGCTACATTGTCGCCTAGCCGCAGATGCCCGGGCCGCATTGCTGCCACCAGTCGTAATCCGCTGGTTGACAAGCCACGCCGTAGCGCACGCTCCAGGCACTGCACATTATCCATCGAGGTCCCATTTGGTTCAACCTCGAACGTGTTAGAAAGCACTTGGTGTTGGATCAGTCGATGGGCTAACAGATCTTGAGACGCCCGGTGGATCTACCAACCGGCACGGTCAATGATCATCTGTGCTTCAGGCGCCAGTTCTGCAATCCGAGCAATTGGCATCTCGTCCTCTTTGAAACGTCCCCAGGAGCTCAGCTCTTTCGAAAGCGGGGTAGATGGATTCACCGGATACTCGAAATTGACACTTCCATAGAGTTGTTGTGCGGCATCCGACGTGAGGAACTCAAGGAATCGCACAGCCTCTTCCTTATTTTTGGAATACTTTGCAATCCCGCCCCCGGAGATATTGACGTGTGTGCCGCGATCGTTCTGGTTGGGGAAGATTAGCTGGACCGCCTCAGCCCACTTTCGTTGGGCTGGCTTGTCAGAATATTTCAGCTTGCCGAAGTAGTAGTTGTTGATGATGGCGATATCGCAGACGCCTTCGTATATGGCCTTCACCTGGGCGCGGTCATTGCCTTGAGGCCGTCGCGCCAGATTGGCAATAACACCCTTCGCCCAAGTCTCGGCACCTGCTGCCCCCTTTGCATGAACAACAGAGGCAACCAGGGCCCGGTTGTAAACATGGCTTCCGGGACGCGCGCAAATACGCCCCCGCCACTTCGGGTCAGCCAGCTCAGCGTATGATTTGATCGCAAGGGCATCCTTCGCAGATTTGCTCACGACAATGACCCGGGCCCGCTTGGAGAACGCAAACCAGTGGTTGTCAGCATCACGCATGTGCGCCGGGATATTTTTCTCCAAAATCTTAGAGTTCACCTTGGCCAGCAGCTGTTTGTCCGCGTAGACCCACAGGCGAGCGATATCAACGGTAAGAACAACGTCGGCCGGGCTCCGTGAGCCTTCCGCCTGTAGGCGCTGGGCCAACCCCTTTGACGCATAGACGACGTTGATCTTCGTGCCGGTCTGCTTCGTGTATGCTTCTAAAAATGGCTTGATCAGAAACGGCTGGCGATGGGAATAGATATTGAGCTCTCCGGCTGATGCAAGCCATGGCGAAACAACCAAAGCGGACACCAAGCAAATTGCACCAATGAGAGTTGCGCGCTGTGTGTTTGAGGAGTTGGTTGTTGTCACGTCATCTCATCCTTGTTGATTAGCGACTGCCGGAAACGGCTGTTGAGGGATGCTGTCCAACAGCCGCTTCTTCAGTATATGATTTAGTCGTTCTCGGCGCCTGAGCCGGCGCCCAGCTTTTTGGCAAGGTCAGCAATGTCGCCCGAGATAGAGTTGTTCCGGGCTTTGACGCCAAACTTGTCGATCAAAAGCTTTTGGACCTTGGCCAAGTGCAGCATGTACTCGCCCCAGGCGGGGCCTTGGTCGCGGACATAGTTGCCCTTGCTGTCAATGTCGACGACCTGACTGGCATTCAGCAAAACCGGACCGGCTCCGATCCAACGGTTCAGCTTGGTTGCTGTCTCGCCAAGATTTGTCTTGCCGGTCTGCAGGGCTAGACTGAAACCTTTGAGCTCACCCCAATGCTTGACGTAATCCTTCATGACCTTGGAGGGGTCACCATTTGCGTCAACAATTGTTTTGAGTTTTGTCATGTCCTTGTAGACGGAACCAGCATACTTGTAGGTCGCCTCAGCCAGGACTTTCTCCCAGTTCGAGGCCACGACTGAAGCATGCTGCTTGAGTTCAGCCCGCTGTTGATCGGTCAGCTTGGCACCCTTGGCACTCACAATCAATTTGCGGCCATCGAGATAAGCCTTTGTGATCGTGTGCAGGTAGTTGGTCCCATTGCTCTTGCCATAAACTGAAGCGTCAAAGCCAGCAGCATAGTAAGCCGGGCCAAACGTCATCTCTGATGTGAGATCAACTTTGCCATCCTTATTAGCATCCGCGGCTGCGAGATCCTTCAATTTCGCGATGTCGTAGACATTTTTCGGTGTCAGCTTCAGCGTGTGAGCCGGCGTGCCGAAATAGCCGAAACCTTCATCCCAAGAATGCTCTTTGCCGGTGTAGTGGGCACCTTTCCTATAAGGCTGATCGTTTGGCTTGTTGTCGGCTTCGAGCTTTTCATCCAGGTAGTTGTCGACAGCCTGATTATAGGAGACCGCACCCATAATGAACTTAGAGATAAGCTGCGGGTAGTGCATGCCATTCGCCATGTCGACACCCTTGTCGGCGGACGAGGCCTTATCGATCCAGAATTCGACCAACTCGCTGCCGGTCATGCCGTTCGGCATACCCGTGACGGTGCCGTTGAAAGTCTTGCCAGCCAGATTAGTTTTCTTGCTGATGTCATCAATGCCCGCCTGCAAGATAACAAAGTCACCTTTGGTCTTCGGAGCAAGGATCTCACGACCAGCGTCTTTGCCTTTGAAATACGACATCATCTTGGTCTTGAGCTCAGGATTGGGTTTACCATTCCCCTGGCCGGCCAGCTTCTTAAGACTGTCATGGATAACATGACGCGTGATTTGACCTGAGTAGCCGACCGAGTTTTTCTGTGCGCCGGTGTAGCCCTTCACTGTAACCGGGAACGGGCCGTACACATCGTCGGCGGAAGCTGTCGCCAAAGGGACTGTCGCTAGGATTGCTGCCATCGATGCTGAGGCGAACATTGTCCCAATCTTTGATCTCATCGTCTTGTTCCTTCCTTCAACATTTTTCACGAGGCCTTTACGGATATTCTAAACGCTCGCGTCAAATGTAGAATTTTATATTCCATAAAGATCAAGATGTGCTGCTCTATCGTAGGTTAGTCAAGAAAAAATTCAACAAAAACAACATATTAGAATTATTCTAAGAACAGTTCTAATCTACGTTCACAGACAATTATTGAAGGCCTTCAACGAGTTGAGCGACAGGAGCGGGCGGGAGCCAGATCTCTCACCCGCAAACTGCGACAATTGGCTGGAGAAAGGCCAAGGACAAATAGAATTCGACCGCCGGTTATAGACGGGGCTGGCACACAACGTCAGTTGCTGAGAGTTAACGCCCGTGGCCTCACATCCAATACTCATTGCGCCACTTTCGATGGTTCATCAAGGCTGTCGGAACCTTCGAATTGGATTGCCTTCAGCTTGAGTGACGCAATCGCGCGTTCAATGTCCTTGGTCTGGTTGAGCAAGGCATCGATGCCTGCCTGTACGACCGAGTTGCCTGCTGCGTTGCCTTCTCCGATCATTTGATCATAGGCTTCCACCGTCTCAGCCCGTTTCACCAGGGCAGCGAATGTCTCAACGCTCGCGGATAACGCCGCACGCATCCGCTGATCAATTCCAGGATCGGCAGAGCGAACGAGCTCAGACAGGTTCGCGCCACTCACGACCGTGCCATCAATCCGTTTATATCGGCCAAGATAGACGTTCTGAATGCCGACAACATTGTAGAAGTGCGAATTGTGCGTGTTGTCAGAGAAGCAGTCGTGCTCTTCTTCCGGATCGTGGAGGATCAGTCCGAGCTTCATGCGCTCACCGGCCAGTTCGCCATAGGAAAGCGAGCCCATCCCGGTGAAAATCGCGATCAGGCCAGACGAGCCATCGCCCGCGAGTAACTGTTTACGAGCTGCACCATCTTGGGTCCACTGCGCCGCTATCCAAGTCAGATCATAGATGAGCAGATCAGTGGCAACCCTCAAATACTGCGCGCGCCGGTCGCAATTGCCGCCAGTGCAGTTGCCGGTGTCAAAGTCGCTGGCCGGCCGTTTGCCTGCGCCGGGCCCGGACCCGTTGAGATCTTGACCCCAAAGCAGAAATTCGATGGCATGATAACCGGTGGCAACATTCGCTTCGACGCCATCGGCCTCCTGCAGTACATCTGAGAGCAGCGACTGGGTAATTTTGGAAGCATCAATCGAGCGACCACCAATCTTCAGACTCTTATTGGCAATCACGTTGGCGACGTAGAGCTGGTTCTCGTCTGATTCTGTACCGTAGTCGGCAGCAACGTAGTCGATCAGCCCTTCGTCGAGCGGCCAAGCGTTGACCTTGCCTTCCCAGTCATCAACGATCCGGTTGCCGAACCGGTAAACCTCGGTTTGTTGGTACGGAACACGTGCCGCAATCCAGGCCTTGCGCGCTGCCTCCAGGTTGGGCTGGGTCGGTCGCGCGATGAGCTGGCTGACCGCCACCTTGAGAGCTTTCGCTGTCGTCAGCGAGTCTTGATATTTCGCAAGCGCGAGATCCGCATATGTGTTGATGACGTCCTGTGCCGTCGTCTTGGCCTGAGCCCTCGGCGCGGTTGAGAGCAGGCAGATCATTGCAAGCACAAGAGCAACTGAGTTCCGCATCATCGAAGTCTCCTTCAAGAAACGACGGCTATGTAGCGGAACCCAGTGCACCCTGAGACACATAGCACCGCCGGTTACTCCGCATCGTCCGCCGATACGGCATTCAAGTGGCTGTAATTCTCAACGCCGATGTTGCCGAGAAGCTCCAGCTGCGTCTCCAGGAAATCAATATGGCCTTCTTCGTCCTCCAGCAGCTTTTCAAACAGCGCCATGGTGACGAAGTCTTCCCTCTCCCGGCAAACCCTGCGGGCCCGCATGTAGAGATCACGCGCGCTGTATTCTGCCTTCAGGTCGCATTCCAGAACCTCCTTGACGTTCTCACCGATCAATAGCGGCGCAACGTGTTGTAGGTTCGGATGCCCTTCCAGAAAGATGATGCGTTCGACAATGCTGTCGGCATGCTGCATCTCCTCGATCGATTCTTCGCGCTCTTTCTTGGCAAGCTTCTTCAATCCCCAGTCGTCGAGAAGACGGTAGTGAAGCCAGTATTGATTGACGGCCCCCAATTCATGCTTGAGTGCTTCATTCAAAACTTCGATGACGTCCTTGTCGCCTTTCATTGCGATCATTCTCCGCTACTGCAATTCCAATATGGCTAAGTGCTATAGCGCGGTTTTGGTCAAAGGCCTTCAAAATCTGGGGAGGTCTTCAACCCACGGCCAATTTGTTGTGGATTATAAAAATCCACTTAGGTAGTCACCTGTGCCGAGAATTGCCTGTGCGATCGTGTCAGCTCCATGCCTTGTTGATACTCCTCCTCAGTCTCAATGACGGAACCGTTGAGCCCATTTCTTAGAGGCTCGACGTTACTGCGTCGGCCATTTCGAAGGCAGGCCACCCGCTTGTGGATGATATCGGCCGCATGGCTGAGGCAGGAGCCGCAATTCGGGCGGATGCCAATCGACTTGTAAACCTTCACCGGTGTCAGAACGCGGGTCGGGTCGGCGACTGTCAGGCTGTCGACAGCCTCATGGATGTCGCGATCTCTAATGTAGTTACAGGAACAAACTATCATGGCGTGTCGCTCGCAAGGTGGCCTTGTAAGTATCGCATTGTTGTTTAGTTCGGTCGTTCGGTTGACAGCCCATCCGTGGCGAAATCAGCGACGTTGCAGATCACAGACGCTGATAAGATCTGCTTGGATTCACGGAGCTTGCCGGCAAACTCCAGTGCCTGATCAAGCATCGGTTCGATTTCTGAGGTCCCCATCAGCGCGAATGCACAGGCACGCAGTGCCGGGCAATGATCGTGTTGGAGCGCCGCGATCACCGAGATTGCAATGCACTCATCTCGGCAGAAGCCGGAGCATCCAGGTGGATAGGTTTCTATTGTTCGACAGGACGAATGCCGGACTTCACGGACCCATGAACTGAGGTCTGAGATGGTAGACTTCGCCGCCTTCTGGCCCAACGCAACGGCGTATTGGTTCCAGACTTCCTCCCAACATGAGACATCGGAGTACTGGTATCCGGCCATCCAGCCGCGGAAACCAAAGCCAACCAGCTGCTCAGGTGTAAGTATCTGCCGCATCGCGTTTTCCCACGTCGTGTCATGCAGTAGTTGGCATGAAGCTGTCCCGGCGGATCTGTCAGGCATCATTCCGGGGACACCGGCTGAACCAATTGCTCTGATACACTGCATAGAGGCCTGACTTTGATTTCCCGTTGCCCCAATTCACCAATTCGCGTGCGGGCTGTGATCATGGCCGCGCAAGTCGATTCAATCGGTGTCGTCGCAGGAGAAGTTGACAAATGTCGACGGGGCAAGTCAAGAAGGAAAGTGTGATTTTATCAATTATTTCAGTACTTTAGAATTGGAATAATTCTAATTCTAAAGTAGCCGGCAGCGAGCGGCAGGAACGAAAGAAAAGCAGAACGTTGCGATGCGGTCTGCGTGTCTCTGAGGTGGTGCGCAATAGGCTGGGGCGCCAGATTCAGAGACTCGGGATCAGGAGCTCTGGCCGGTCGGGTTGGTATGGTGGACGAACGACTTTCCGGTTTGCATTCTGGACTCATACCGTGGGAGACTTGGGGCGTGATGACGTCGTTAGGCGAACTCACTCCAGCATGCGTGATCGCACAAAAGATTTGAGATAAAGCATATGTATTTCGACTGGCGTTTGTGGGAATTCACGCGAGGCGTCCGGTGGCGCATCGCTGCGGCTGTTGCCATTGGCGTACTGGCAACCGTGTTTGGTATTGCCAGACTAGCGCTTCTGGGCTGGTTGATCGGCCTGACGTTTCAAGGCGCCGGCCCGTCCGAATTATTATGGCCGGCACTGGGTGTTGGCGCCGTCATTGTCATACGCGGCGCGCTGGAGTATTTGCGCACGATGGTGGCACATGAAACCGCCGCTAAAGTCCAGGTCCACCTGCGCACCACGATATTCGACAAAGTTACCGAACTCGGCCCGGCGCATTTCGGTTTGGAGCGAACTGGCGATGCCATAATGGCAATGATCGATGGCGTCGAGCAGTTGGAGATCTATTTCGGTCAGTACCTGCCACAGCTCATCATCTCAGCCCTGACGCCGTTTCTGATATTCGGATTCGTCGTGTTTCTTGACTGGCAGGTTGCACTGGTCGTGCTGACGGCTGCTCTCTTGACGCTTGTTGCGCCACAGCTCTTTCACAGTTGGGATGCAGCCAACAGCCTGGGTCGCTCGCGTGCCTACAAGGCATTTGCCGCTGAATTCCTGGATTCTGTCCAAGGTCTCGCAACTTTGAAAGCATTTGGGCAAAGCAGCGAGCGGGCCCGATCTCTGAAACAAAAAGCCGATCATCTGTTCCAATCGACGATGTGGGTTCTCGCGACCAATTCTCTCGCCCGCGGCATCACTGATACGGGGATCGCAGTTGGGGCGGCGGCAACCCTTGCGCTGGGTGCGTACCGCGTCACCGAAGGTGAGATGAGCCTTGCCGCGCTGATTGTGATTTTGATGATGGGTGTTGAGGTCTATCGTCCGTTGAGGGACCTCAGATCATTGATGCACAACGGCATGGTTGCGCAGGCCTCGGCGCAGACCATCTTTCATTTGTTGGACGCCAAGCCTGTCGTCCAAGAGCGCGCGGCTGGTACGTCTCAACCAATCACACCGACCAATGCTCTAATGCCGACTGTATCATTCGATGACGTCAAATTTGCTTATCCAAAGAGTTCGGATAAGACCCACGATGGCCTAGCCTTTGAAATCAAAGCTGGAGAACGCGTCGGCTTCGTTGGCCCAAGTGGTGCTGGTAAGTCCTCAATCGTAAGGCTACTGCTGCGGTTTTACGATCCGACCGCCGGCGCTGTCAGGATTGGAGGACATGATCTTCGGGCTCTCGACTTATCCACGCTTCGAAGCCAGATCGCCGTCGTCAATCAAGACACTTACCTGTTTCATGGAACGGTTGCCGACAATTTGCGGGTTGGTCGGCCAGGCGCGACCGCCGAAGCGTTGGCGGAAGCCTGCCGGGCAGCCAATGCGCATGATTTCATATCCAGACTGCCGCATGGTTATGACACGGTCATCGGTGAGCGAGGCATTCGGCTGTCTGGTGGTCAGCGCCAGCGCATCGCCATCGCACGGGCGATCCTGCGTGATGCGCCTATCCTGATTTTGGACGAGGCTCTGTCGGCCGTCGATGCGGAAAACGAAGCCATCATACAGGATGCGCTTGATCGCCTGATGCATGGCCGCACAACGTTGATCTTTGCGCACCGCCTGAGCAGCATCATTGATTGCGACCGCATTCTCGTTCTGGGTGACGGGAGAATCGTTGAGACCGGCAGCCATCAGGAACTCATGGAGCGGCACGGAGTATATCATGACTTGATGGCGGCTCAGGCTGAGGAATCGTCTGAATTCGGTTCCAGCGCGCGCATAGATAGCCCGCACAAGGGTGTCGAGGTGGTTCAGCCAACTTACAGCGAGGAGGCGCAATTCGCCCCAATGGATGCGATTGTTAAGGCCGAAGGACTGGGCTGGTTGTCTGCTGCACGCGAACTGATGAAACACATTGGCCCGTACAAGGCCAAGCTCGGCCTGACGTTCTTCTTCGGCGTGACCAGGGTTCTTGCGTTCATTGGTATCGGAGTGGTTGGCGCGCTCGCTGTCCTCGCAGTGAAGACCAGTGAGTCTTACGGTGATTTGCTCATTCTGCTCGCCATTCTGGCGCCCGTTGCAGGGCTGTTTCACTGGCTTGAGTCATGGATTGCACATGACATGGCCTTCCGCCTGTTGGCCGAAATGCGAATCGCTCTGTTCAAGAAACTGGATCAGTTGGCTCCGGCCTACATGGTCAGGCGCCGAACCGGTGACATGGTCGCCATGGCAACGCATGATGTCGAGCTCGTCGAGTATTTCTTCGCGCACACCGTTGCCCCGGCTTTCGTCGCAGTTTTGATCCCGGCTATTGTTGTTATGACGTTGCTGTCATTTGGTTGGCCGCTTGCACTGGCTCTGTTGCCATTTCTGATCGTGGTGGGATTGAGTCCGTTCTTGATGCGCAAGCGGGTCGATGAGTTAGGATCAAGAGCCCGGGAAGCATTGGCCGAACTCAACGCGCATGCGGTTGATTCGATCCAGGGCCTGGGCGAGATCATCGCGTTCCAAAACAGCGATGCCCGGCGGCGTGAATTGATCGCGCAGACAGAGCTGCACCACAACATAAGGTTGCCGTTTTTCCGGGACTTGACGTTCCAGACTTCGCTGCTGGAAGTGGCAACCGGGTTGGGCGGATTGGCGGTCATTATGACCGCTGCCAGCATGGCCGCGGGTGGTCAAATCGACAGTGGTATTCTGCCGATGCTGACGCTGTTGGCGATGGCGGCCTTTCTGCCGATTTCAGAGATTGCGAATGTCAGTCGACAGCTTGCAGATACGCTTGGTGCCACGAGGCGGCTCTACGCCGTCGACCATGAGGTTGTCCCCGTTGTCGATGGTCCCGGTGTTCCAGGTCCAGAAGGAACAATCGGCCTCCCGATCGCGTTTGATAATGTGACGTTTCGCTATGAAACAGCCAATCAGCCGGCACTTGATAAGGTCTCGTTTGATGCGCCCGCCGGGCGGACCATTGCTCTGGTGGGTCCGTCGGGAGCGGGTAAGACGACAATTGCTCACCTGCTGATGCGATTCTGGGATCCCGCCGAGGGCACGATCAGCTTGGACGGCCACGACTTGCGTTCCTTCAAGCTGGATGCGCTTCGCAACAGTGTCGCCCTCGTTGCCCAAGATACTTACTTGTTCAACGATACGCTACGCGCAAATGTGCTAATTGCCGATCCATCCGCCAACGATGAGCGATTGGAGCGCGCCCTTCAGCGCGCCTCACTGACAGACTTTGTTGCGGGCTTACCAGATGGATTGGAAACCAGGGTGGGTGAGCGCGGGATGCGCCTGTCGGGCGGTCAACGCCAGCGCGTCGCAATTGCCCGCGCATTTCTCAAAGACGCACCCATACTCATTCTTGACGAAGCTACGTCCCATCTCGATGCCGTCAACGAACGCTTTGTGCGCCGAGCCCTCGAGGAATTGATGTCGGAACGCACAACCATCGTGATTGCCCATCGCCTTTCGACAGTACGTAACGCAGATATCATCGTTGCGCTGAATGAAGGCAAGATTGCAGAGACAGGGACGCACGCGGAACTGCTCGCGAAGGGGGGGCTTTATGCGCAACTCGTTGCTCACCAGATGTCCGGGGCCGTAGGCCGAAGCGCAGCGGAGTAGCCTGTCACGTCGGCCTTACAACGACTATGTCTCGGTTGACACCCGGCGGCTCAGTTCCCTGCCGACCCGGTATCCCTGGTCCGGCAACTGTCGATTATACATATCGAACATGCGATTGCGTTGACGTTCTACGTGGTACTACGTTGTCCCTGCGATTGACTTTGAGATGTGGAGATAGGGCATGGCCGGGTTTGTAGGTGCGCAGCACGAGTTTCATGATGCGGAGTTCGTGCGTGGTTGGGCCAGCCGGTTTGTTCCCACGGAACCGCGTCTGCAGCTGTTCGACATGATCCTGGATGAAGTGCGGGCCACAGGCAAAGATGCACCGCATGTCGTAGAACTTGGGACTGGACCTGGTTACATGGCACGACATATCCTGGAACGAGATGCTGCATTGACCTATGAAGCGCTAGATTTTTCTGAGGTCTTTTTTGATGTGGCGCGTGAGACCATCGGTGATCTGGTACATCGCGTGACGTTCACCAATGCAGACCTGATGCAGCAGACATGGCCGTCCAAGTTATCACGGCAGCCGGATGCGATTATCTCGACATGGGCTCTCCATGATCTGGGTGGACGTCAGCCCGTCGCTGATGTGTATGCGCGCTGTTACGAGACACTGCCAGTTGGTGGTGTTTTGGCAAATGGAGACTTCATCAAACCTGACGGGACCGACTGGGAATATGAACCTGGGCGGTTCGAAATTAGCTTGCACCTCGATTACCTGCGTCAGGCCGGCTTTAGCAATCCCGTATCCAAGGCCCATCTCGAACACAATCTTGACGATCCGACAGCAGCCCATAACTATGCGTGTTTGGTCGCCAAGCGTTGAGAGATTGTGTGAGTTCGCAAGGAAGCAAGCCGGCGATCGCTCTGGAGTAGGTTTGTCTGACTGGCGAGCCTCGACCTCCGGATCGATCAAATCCGGAGTGATCGGGCGGAACGCAAACCCTGCCTAGGGGCAGTCGTCACCAGAACGCTCAAGTCTTTTCAATCTGAACCGACTTGCCCGGTATTGGTGAGGCTGAAAACACGCCGGCTTTCGCAACTTCTCCGACACCACCGAACTTGTTCGCATGGGCTAGCTGATCGGCCTTGGCCACGCTGTCAACCTTTTCCGGGTCGATCATTGTTCTCAACTCGGCCTCAAGTTGATCTGCGATCGCAACACCCGCATCATCCAACAGAAGATCACGCTCCTCTTGCGGATCGCTTTCAAGGTCGAAAAGCTGCCGTGGCATTCCGACATGATAGATTAACTTGTGCCGCCCCTTTCGATAGGCGAACCCGGCATTGCGTGAACCCATGGCGTGATACTCGGCAAACGCCGTACGCTCTTGGTCGGGCCCGATGATGGCCGGCCAAAGCGAGGTGCCAGGCAAATTCCGATCCTCGTGTTGAAGCGGCGCTCCGACCGCCTCGGCAATGGTCGGAAAGAGATCAACGTGCGATGAAATTTGATCCACGACTTTGCCGGCAGGAACGTCAGCGCCTGATATCAACAATGGAACGCCGAGCGCATGCTCATAATGGTTGGCTTTGCCCATAATGCCGTGATGACCGGCCGCTTCGCCATGATCACTGGTATATAACACTCTGGTGTCGCCCATCAGGCCCAGGTCGTTTGCAGCGTCGAGGACGGTTCCGACATGCTCATCGACAACAGAAATCAAACCGCAGTAGCCGGCCACGACGCGTCGGATGAAATCTTCCTCAAAATCTTCATCAAAACTATTCATCCACGAAAGGTACTGAACGGCCGGATGCTGCGGTTGATCGGCCTTTCGCCATTGCACCGGCATTGGGACCTTGTCGAGTGGATAGAGATCCCAGAACCGTTGGGGAACAGAAAACGGAGGATGTGGGCTGGCATAGGAAACCAGTAGGACCCAGGGTTTGTCGTGTGCCTTGCCGTGTTTTTCCAGCCACTCGATTGCGTGCCTGGTAATTTCGCGATCGTATATTTGGTAATCGGCCTCGCCAACTCCCGATTGCTCGTAAATTTTCTTGTGGCCTTTGCGTGGTGGCATGCCTTCCGGTGTCGCACGGAGTAGGGCGATCAGAGCGCCTTTACCATCAACAATGTGCAGTGGAATGATCTCTTCTGAAAACCCGTTGTCGACGTCGCCGGATCGGTAGTGCAGCTTACCGATGGAGGTCACGTGGTGCCCGCTATCGCGAACTCGCTGCTGCCAAGTCGGAACGGCGCCGTCATATGCCAGGGAATTGTCCCAGTAACCGGTTTCGTGGGGGTGACGTCCTGTCGCAATGGCCGCGCGCGAAGGACAACACAACGGGCTGACGCAATACGCATTTGTGAAACGGACGCCGCTGGTCGCAATGCGATCCAGGTTAGGCGTCTGAACAATCGGGTGACCGGCTGCCCCGAGCATGGTTCGGGCGTGGTTGTCTGACAGGAAGATGATGAGGTTTTTCGGGTCTATCATAGGGTGTCCCTTGGCAGCTTAGAGCGCACCGGCAGCCTATAACAGAGATAGGCGAAAGGCGACATTCGCGTCCAAACTGGCGCAATCCTGTGCGCTTCTCGGAGAGGGCGGGGAGACGATTAGCGTGAGCTCAGGATCAACTAGCGACAGGCGGCGACCCGAAGCATTCTGGAAACCAAATTGTGATGGCTCAGAGGAAGACAATAAGCGTGCCGTAAATTGAGTTTCTTTGATGCAATGACCCAGAGTTGCCACTGATCTCCGTTAATCATAACTGGGTCGAAGTCACGATGTGCATCAACGGTTTTCGTGTTCTGCCTCAAGCATCTGCCTGCAAGTTTCACCGAAAAGCGGGCCAAATGCCGGATACTGGAACGACACGAGTGATGAGAAAAGAATAGTTGCTTTCCAATCCGTGTCGCGCATGAGATTTCACTGAGGCGCTGGCATAGAACTTGATAGTTGTGTGTCAGGATTTCCTGTGATTGTTGCGAGTTGGTTCAAAATGGCCAGTAATTTACACGAGAGTTTTTCTTCCAAGGAAGATATTCCGTTACCTTCAGACCGGTCTGTCGGCTGGGTTTTTGGTGGCGTAGCGCTGATTGTTGCCCTGTTGTGGCGGGGCAACTCGGCGGTTTGGATGCCGGCGTTGGCGATCGGGCTTGGCTTTCTGGCCGTCAGTTTCACGGTTCCCGGCATTCTCAGACCGCTTAATATTGTCTGGTTCAAATTCGGCATGTTGCTGAATAAGATCATCAGTCCTTTGGTGATGTTTATTTTGTTCGCGGTCACGATTGTACCGGCCGGCTTTTTGATGCGGATGCGGTATGACCCGATGCGCAGCAAGCGCGAGCCCGAGAACGACACGTATTGGATCGATCGATCCGAAGAGACGAAGTCGAGTATGAAAAACCAGTTTTGATCTGGCCAGCCAGCCGCGCGGATGCTTGCCGCTCTGTCGGCGTTGGTGCGTGGCCAATTGAGCTAGTCAGTTGATCTTACCTGTCTGATTGAAAGGGATCCGACGTGTTGAGTCTGATTAAAGAACTAATGAGTTACATGAGTGCGCGTAAGAAGTGGTGGTTGTTCCCCATCATTACGGTGCTGGTCGTGATTGGCGGACTGCTGGTTCTGGCCCAAGGCTCAGCTATCGCACCGTTCATCTACACAGTGTTCTAAGCGGTCGAGGAATACATCGGCCAACTTTCCGGTCGACGCAATTGTGTGTCGATCAGGCCTGCAGGGATCCCTCTGCAGGCCGCCTCAACCGGACGAGATAAAAACGAGACAATCATGCGTGTTCTTGGAATATCAGCTTTCTACCATGATAGTGCTGCGGCTCTGATCGAAGATCAGGTGATTGTAGCGGCGGCGCAGGAAGAGCGCTTCACGCGCAAGAAGCATGATCCGGGATTTCCTGAGCATGCCATTCGCTATTGTCTCGACGAAGCCGGCATTGGTCTTGATGACGTCGACCAGATTGTCTTTTTCGAAAAGCCGCTTCTGAAGTTTGAGCGCCTGCTCGAGACCTATTTGGGCAATGCGCCGCTGGGCTTTGAGTCGTTCCGCGTTGCGATGCCGATCTGGATCAAGGAGAAGCTGTTCCAGAAGCCGAATCTGATCAAGGCGCTGAAGGCGTTTTCGGAGAATGGCGGGGATGGCATCGAAGACAAACTGCTGTTTGCGGAGCACCACCAGAGCCACGCGGCATCTGCCTTCTTCCCATCGCCGTTCGATGAAGCTGTCGTCCTGACGCTTGACGGTGTCGGGGAATGGTCCACGGCTTCGGTGGCGATCGGCCGGGGCAACACACTTAAGACGGTGCGTGAGATCAGCTGGCCGCATTCTCTCGGCCTACTTTATTCTGCGTTCACCTACTACACCGGCTTCAAAGTGAACTCCGGCGAATACAAGGTGATGGGCCTGGCGCCCTATGGTGAGCCGAAATACAAGGATCTGATCCTGGAGCATATCGTTGACCTGAAGCCGGATGGCAGCTTCTGGCTTGACCAGAGCTACTTCAATTATATGACCGGCCTGACGATGACGACCAAGAAGTTCCATGATCTTTTTGGAGCACCGCCGCGCAAGCCGGAGCAGCTGCTTGAGCAGCGCGAGATGGATCTGGCTGCCTCGGTTCAGGCGGTGACAGAAGAGATCATGCTGCGTATGACGCGCAACCTTGCCGAGACCTACAAGATCCCGAACCTGTGTCTGGCCGGTGGTGTGGCGCTGAACTGCGTCGCCAACGGCAAGGTCCTGCGGGACGGCCATTTCGAGAATATCTGGATCCAGCCGGCAGCCGGTGATGCCGGTGGTGCGCTTGGCGCCGCATTGGCTGCCTACTACCAGCATCTGGAGCAACCGCGCACGGTCTCCGGCAATGGTGATGCGATGGTCGGTTCCTATCTGGGCCCGGCCTATGACAATGACGATATCGAAAAGCGATTGCGCGAAGCCGGTGCTGAATTCGATGTGCTGCCGTTCGATCAGCTTGTCGACCAGACCGTCACCAGCCTCAGCAATGGCGATGCGGTTGGCTGGTTCCAGGGACGCATGGAGTTTGGTCCGCGCGCGCTTGGCGGTCGCTCCATCCTGGGTGATCCGCGCAATCCGGAGATGCAGAAGAACCTCAATCTCAAGATCAAGTATCGTGAGAGCTTCCGGCCGTTTGCACCTTCCATTCTGGCTGAGGATGTCTCGTCATACTTTGAGCTCGACCGCGAGAGCCCGTACATGCTGATCGTTGCCGACGTTGTCGAGGAACGACGCCGCAAGATGACAAACTCGGAAAGCCAGCTGTTCGGCATTGAGAAGTTGAACGTGCCGCGGTCCGACATTCCGGCGATCACGCATGTTGACTACTCCGCGCGTGTGCAGACCGTGCACGAGGAGACCAACCCGCGCTACCATGCGCTGCTGTCAGCATTCAAGCAACAGACCGGCTGCTCGGTTCTGGTCAACACCAGTTTCAATGTGCGCGGTGAACCGATCGTCAACACACCGGAGGACGCCTTCCGCTGCTTCATGGGCTGCGAGATGGAGACCCTGGTTGTCGGGAACTGCATCCTGCGCAAAGCCGACCAGGATCCGGCCCTCGCCGTCGACTACAAAGACAAGTTCGAACTCGACTGATCCGAATACGCCAGCAGCAGCCGGAGATGGGAGCAGTCGTGAATGGCCGCGCTGCTTGGCGCGTCAGCCAATAAACGAAGATGGGAAGTTGAAAGTTGGAACCCGGGATCGTCTTCACCCCTAACTTTGCATGGGCCCAGTATCGCCAGACAGCGCGATAGAGGAAAACGGAATGGAACGCAGAAATGCCAATCGGCAATGGATGGCAAACATTGCATTGGGTTTGATGACCGGTGTCTTTGCGTTGCTGGTTGCCGAATTCGCAGTTGGCTATCTGGTGACAATCCGCAATGTCGGGCCGTCGTTTTCCACGCATCATCCCGAGTTCTTCAAGCATTTGAAAACGAACTTCTCGACCGTTCGAACGACCCCCGAATTTACGATGACCATCAGCACTAATAAGTTTGGTTTTCGTGGTCCACCGATGGAAGAACTCCCCAAAGATGCAATCTTGTTCCTGGGCGACTCGTTCACCATGGGATATGGCGTCAATGATGGTGAAGAATATCCAGCGATCATCACAGCCAAACTGCGCGCGGGAACCGCTTCTGCGCAACCGGTGCCGGTCATTAATGCCGGAATAGGCGGTTCAGGAAATGGACGTTGGATCAAGATCTTGCGCGCAATGGGCGACAAAATTCAGCCGCGGCTTGTCGTGATGCAGGTGCTGGACAATGATTTCTATGACAATCCTGGTGAGAACTTGTTCAGGCTGGACGATAAAACCGGAAAGCTAGTCGAGCTGCCAGTTCCTGAGATTGGTATCAAACGTAAGATCCAGCGTACAATCGAAGCCGTTCCCGGCCTCGCTTCCAGCAACCTGATCGGACTGCTGCGACAAGTCAGGTTTGACTTCGCTCCGACTGACGGTGCTGCGGCGCAAACAGTACCATCCAACGATGAACTCTCGCCTCAGGATCGTTTGACACCGGCCATCGTTCGTTCCGCCATTCAATACTCCCAAGAGAAGGGCTGGCCGGTCCTGGCAATGAATGTCGGCCTGACCGGCAAGCGTCTCAGGGCAATGCGGGATCTCTACCGCGAACTTGGTGTCGACTTCATTGATTTGCCAACCAAGGCCGCCCGTCCCGAGCTCTATTACGCCGTTGATGGGCATTGGAACGCAGCTGGCCACCAGCAGGCGGCGCGTCGACTGATGGATGAATTTCAGCGTCTCGGCATCATCGCGCGTTGAGAGAACCGCCCCTCAAAGTGACAACCTGACAGCTCACAAACAACCGTTCATCAGAGCGAAGATTTCCCACGTTCAGCTTTTTGAGCCGGGCGACCATCAGCCTGCAGCAGTAACCGGATCGCTTGGCAGGGCAATCGCTGTGATGTGGAGACAGCACGCATTCTCAATCTCAACTCCAACTGATGCGGTTGAGCACTTGAGCTTTGTAGCAAATCAGCATACCGGACAGAATTGAGCTTAAAGTATCCTGGCACCACACATGGGCACGACATCAATGCACAGAGATGAGACACGGCCGCAGGTTCAGGTCAAACGCAGCCGCACAGGTTTGGGGTTGTTCGCCATTGAGGATATTCCCAAGGACCGTTTGATTGTTGAATACACCGGTGAGCGCATCTCCAATGAAGAGGCAGACCGCCGTGGTGGTCGCTATCTCTTCGCCGTTACTGATCAGCTTGTCATCGACGGCAAAGGCCGACAAAACAAGTCGCGTTATATCAACCATGCCTGCCGCCCCAATGCGCAAGCAGAGCATGACGAGTCGGATGACCGCATCTATATCCGATCCATCAAGAAAATTCGTGCGGGAGAAGAAATCACCTATGACTATGGACGGGAGTATCTTGAGGACCTGATCGGTCCGGATGGCTGCAAATGCCCGGCCTGCGCATGAAGCCACAGTCCTGGCAAGTTCCAACAGGGGGGATCACAGGGCTTCCGTGGTCGCTCGTAGGGCCTTGACCAATCAATATGTTAGACAATCCTTGAGCATTGGACCTGGAAGTGATTGCCTCGAAGTCGTGGTTGGCATACTGCATTTTCGAAGAGCAGGCAGGCGGCACGGTTCCTTGCAGACCTACATCTCAGACCATTGAGGCGGCTCTGCCAGTAGATTGCCACTCATTGCAATCCACAAGCTGGATGCAATGCGCTCTGCCGCCTCTATAACGAGCGGCCGTGCTTCGACTGAGAAAACATCAGTGACCGTCGCGCGGAACAATCGCAGCCATAGTGCAAAGTCTTCGGTCTCGACCTCGCTCATCCGCGCATGCACGGGTACGGGCTTGCCCTTATACTCGCCGGTTCGCAGTAAGACAGAAGCCCAGAAAGCCTTCATCTTGGCGAGATGCGGCGCCCAATCTCCGGTCATTCGAGTTTCGAAAATCGGCGCCAATCGCGGGTCAGCTCGTACGCGTCCGTAGAATTCTTCAACCAGATCTGAGATCTGCTCGCGCGTAATCGAGGGATGCACAGGTTGTCTGTTCACACTCGCACTGCGAACGGCCAGATGATCTGACATGCTTCCTCCGTTTCGCGCTGCAGACTAGCCAGAGTATTCAATGTTAGTCCAGTTTTTACCGGCTCAACCATTCGTAGGGAATGAGCATGCGGTGGCATAGCCACATTGGGCAGATTATAAAATAAGATGTAATAAATATGTATCTTTTATGCGAGTGTAAAATTGAAGCATCAACGGTATTTCTTCCCGATGGTCCGGCGTTGATCACCTGTCTTCTGGCTTGTTTCACTCAGGTCGGCAAATTAACAATGAACATTGAATGTATCGATTCAAATCAAAGGGCGACTGACTGATGCAGCTCACCAAGTTTTCCGACTATGCCCTTCGGGTTCTTATGTTCGCCGACAGTGCTGGTGGTCGCCTCGTAACAATCGATCAAATGGCAGAGGCTTATCAAATTTCACGTGCTCACCTCACAAAGGTGGTCAATCGCTTGACGCAAAGCGGGTTTCTAACCGCTGTCCGAGGCCGGTCTGGTGGGCTGCAACTCGCCAAAGACGCTTCCGAAATTCATATCGGGGAAGTTGTGCGAGCGACTGAGACGGACTTCAATGTTGTCGAGTGCTTTGACACCGGGAATGCTTGTGTGATTGCAGGTCGCTGCAAGTTGGCTTCGGTTATGAGCGAGGCCAGAGATCAGTTCCTGGCAGCCCTCGATGCCTATACGTTGGCGGATGTTGGATTGAAGCCCCGCGATTTCAAGAAGCTCGCAGCTGGATCCCTAGCCTAAGTGACCATGAAAGGGGCAAGTGGCTCTTGCCCTGCTGACAATCAATTAAGCGGCATCGGTTTACAGCTGGAGTACGATCTTGGGCGCAGCAGTTTCGCTGGTGCCAAGCTCGCGAAAAGCATCGGGGCCATCTGAGAGCGGGCGAACGTCAATCCAGTCGAGCAAGCCGTAGTGACCTTCGAATAGTGCGGCAGCTGTATCGCGAAAGTCCTCGTCAGAGTACGTGTTACTGCCGATAAAGGTAATCTCTTGCAGCGTAATTCGTCTGACATCGAGGCCACTAGAAGCGTCACTTAGACCAACGTGCACAATGACACTTCCGCTGCCTGCGATCGATGAAGCGAGTGCGCGTGTAGAAGCGAAGCCAGCTGCATCAATAACGAGGTCGGGCATGTGACCCTCGTTGGAAGCATAGGCTTCGGGCGTGAGCACATTGAACGGACCAGCGCACTGAATGGCTCTGTGACGCTTGGGATTGGTCTCAAGGACACAAATGTTTTTGGCACCAAAGATGTCCAAGGTTAGTGCCGCACCGATGCCGACGGCGCCACCACCAATAACAACGACAATTGCATCGTTGAGATCAACTTTTGATACCTCGGTGGCAAGGCGAACACCATGCCACCCACAGGCGAGTGGTTCGATCAATGCTGCCGAAGTTGGTTCAACATGATTCGGCACGGGAACGAGGTTGCGCATGGGGATTGTCACATAGTCCGCAAAGGCGCCAGGTCGTGGTGGCATGGAGATGATCTGGCGCTCTGCGCAGAGGTTTTCGCGTCCTAAAAGGCAGTGGCGGCATGTGCCGCAAGTCACCAGAGGATTGATGGCAACCCGTTGCCCGGCATCGTGGCCTTCGACAATCGTACCAACTGCTTCGTGACCTAGTACAATTGGTGAGGGCCGCCTCTCGTCGTGACCGTGCCAGGCATGCAGATCAGAACCACCGATTCCGCAAGCTTCTATCTGAACAATGGCATCATCAGGCGACGCGCATTCGGGCATTGCTACTTCGCGCATCTCCAAAGTCTGCGGCGCAGTATAGACCATTGCTCTCATGTTGGCTGGCTATCGTTGCGCCCTATCACTGGGTCCGGCACTCTGAGCACTACCCCACACCCAGAATGCGGAAGGGCGCTTGGGCACGGCTTCAGGTTTTCGTCCGATTTGCTCTCAGCCGGCCTAGTGGCGCGCTTCCGGCAAGTCACAGGCATATTCTCACGTTCCTCAGCGTCACGCTCGATGTCGCATTTCTTGTAAGCGCTTACATTTTGGAATGCAAGCGCTTGCATGATAGGGTGTCGGGCGTGCTCAATCATCATTTGTGAAAGACATGCCGCCAAACTCTTCACCAACGCTGAATGACGTGGCCAAGCGCGCGCTTGTCTCAACAGCAACTGTTTCACGTTGCTTCAATGAGCCGGATCGTGTCGTTCCGGAAACGCGCGACCGCGTCATGCGTGCGGTTGAAGAGCTCTCCTACACACCGAACTTTGGTGGCCGTGTCCTCGCATCACGCCGAACAAACACCGTCGGTGCGATTATACCGACGATGGAGAACGCGATTTTTGCCCGCGGGCTTCAGGCATTTGAGGAAGCGCTTGCCGAGAAGGGCTTCACGCTGCTGGTGGCCAGCACGGGCTATGATCCGGAACGTGAGTTCGAACAGATCAAGAAGTTGGTGGCGCGCGGATCCGATGGCTTGCTGTTGATTGGCTCGGAGCGTCCAAGGAAGGTATTCGATTTCCTGCAGAAGCGGGCTGTTCCCACGGTCATTGCCTGGAGTATGCGGCAGGAAAGACAGTGGAACTGTTCAGGCTTCAACAATCACAAGGCCGCGCGGCAGATCGCTGAACGCGTTATCGCACTCGGACACGAGCGTATCGCAATGATAGCCGGCATCACCGAGGGAAATGACCGTGCTGCCGATCGCTTGTCCGGCGTTGTAGAAGCGCTTGAGCGCAAGCATTTGAGAACAAGCAAGCTTCCGGTCGTAGAGGTGCAATACACGATTGAAGAGGGCGCTCGTGCCTTCCGAGAATTGATGAGCCAAAGTCCAGCACCGACGGCGATCATTTGTGGCAACGATGTGTTAGCAGCTGGCGCGCTGTGCGAGGCACGGCGGATGGGGCTCAATGTACCGGGGGACGTTTCGGTCACTGGCTTCGATGATATCGACATTGCAACTGTTGTGGAGCCACCTCTGACAACTGTTCACGTTCCGCACCGACGCATGGGGCAAGCAGCAGCAAGTATGCTGCTTGACAGGATCGCCGGCAAAAAGAACCTGGCAAGCGCCGAATTCGAGACTGAGATAGTTGAGCGGGAATCACTCGGTCCGGTCCCGCGATTGTAAAGAGATCAAATTAAGTCCGGTGGCTTGCGTCGGACATCGGCATCCGAGGGTTGCCAAACAGAAGGGTGACGTCCTGGTAGGGTTTCTTACTTGCTTGCGCGGGCTGCCGATTGCGGCTTGCCTTTTCGTTTGCCGGGTTTTGGAGACAACTTGGTGTCTTTCGATTTCGCTTTAGACGATTTGCCCGCATAAGGTCTCGCCTTGGCGTCTGATGCGTTGCGAGGCTTGCGTTGATCCGGCCCACGAGAGCCGCGCAGTCGTTTGCCCTTATGAAACCTGTCTCCGCCAAGGTCAGTAGGCTTGTCGACTTGTTTGACACGAATATTCTTCTGCAGCGTCTTATTTGGTCCGATGGCAGCTAGAAAGCGATCCACGCATTCTGCATCAATTTCGACAAGTGTCTGATCCTGCTGGACTTTGATGCTGCCAATTTCCGGTTTGGTAAGGGCGCCACCCTTACAGATAACTGGCAAGAGCCAACCTGGTTCTGCCTTCTGCTTCCGTCCCACAGAAAGTGAAAACCAAACACTGTTGGCAAAATCTGTGCGCGGCTGCCGCGACCTTGGCTCCGGGATTGTAATCTCCTGCAGCTCTTCAGGGGCAGATTGCCCATCCTGCACTACAGCGATGAAAGCGCTCGCTACTTGTTCCGCGCCGTGTTTGGCTAGCAATTGCTGGATCAATTCATCACGGCCGTCTTGTGTGGCCTGCGTTAAGGCCTCGTGCTCGAGCAAGCGCTCGTCATCACGTTGCGCAACATCATCGGCAGAGGGGGGGCGATCCCAATGTGCGCGAATTTTGGCTGCACCAAGAAGGCGCTCTGCACCGCGGCGCTTATTGGATGGGACAATGAGGATGCTGACACCTTTGCGCCCGGCCCGACCGGTACGGCCACTGCGGTGTAGTAGTGTCTCTGCATTCGTCGGCAGGTCCGCATGCACAACCAGTTCAAGATTGGGCAGATCAATACCGCGAGCAGCAACATCGGTTGCAATGCAGACGCGAGCACGACCATCACGCATTGACTGCAAGGCATGTGAGCGCTCGCTCTGCGATAGCTCGCCTGACAAGGCAACAACAGAGAACCCGCGATTTCGAAACCGTGCGGTAATGTGGTTCACGGTTGCGCGCGTTGCACAGAAAATCAGGGCATTCTGCGCCTCGTAAAATCGCAGAACATTTACGATCGCGTTTTCACGATCACTGGCTGCCACCGTCAGCGCCCGATACTCAATATCGGTATGCTGCTTTTTCTCTTCGGTGGTCGTGATGCGCTTTGCATCGTGCTGATACTTTTCGGCCAGGCTCGCAATACCACGCGGCACGGTCGCCGAGAACAGCAATGTTCGCCGATGCTCGGGCGTTTCTGCAAGAATAAACTCCAAATCCTCACGAAAGCCGAGGTCCAGCATTTCGTCGGCTTCGTCGAGCACGACGGCGCGTATGTCATGCGTTTTCAACGAAGAGCGTTGAATGTGGTCGCGCAAACGTCCTGGAGTCCCGATGACAATATGCGATCCTTGCTCCAGGCGTCGTCGTTCTGCACGCATATCCATGCCGCCCACGCACGAAGCGATGACTGCCCCAGTGGACGCATAAAGCCACTCAAACTCGCGCTTGATTTGCAGCGCCAGCTCCCGCGTCGGTGCAACAATAAGGGCTAGAGGTTCATCGGCTTTCTCGAGCTTCTCTTTCCCGGCGAGCAGAGTTTCTGCAAGGGCAAGACCGAACGCGACGGTCTTCCCAGACCCGGTTTGGGCCGAGACCAGCATGTCGCCGACGTTTGTCTCAGGATCCAGAACCGCCTTCTGGACGGGGGTCAGCTCGTGATAGCCGCGTGCCGCTATCGCGTCGCGCAGTGCTGGCACGACACCTTCGAGTTCGCTCATTGAATACCTTTCAAGCTCCGCAGTCCAAGTGGAGCGGCCCGTACCGGAATGCCTCGAAAACTGGGTCGCGCAAATGACGCGACCGAACCAATTAGTGGCGGCAGTATTGGGGTTTCAGGGCTTCTTATAGTGCTTACGCGGAAAAGTATATGGTGACAAAGCCGCTCAACGGCAAAGTCTTGGCTAGCAGAACGTTAATAATGCCCAGTTGGCAAATGCAGGAATGGCCTCAATTTCGCGAGACTGGTCTCATTCACCTTGCAAAATATGCAACCCGATAGAACTAGCCACTGCCTTGCGCGCGCCGCAAGGCTGCCGCGAGAGCTGATTCACCTTCGCTGCTCGGGGTTTGGCTGACCGGCCGATTCTGCCCGCCCGCTGGATTCTGGCTGGGCCGTCTTGCCTCGTGAGCTCCGCTGGTGTCAGGTTGCTTCCGACCGCTTTCGGTACCTGATCTGCCGGATGCAGATTTCATTGAGAGTGCAATGCGCTTGCGGGCAACATCAACATCCTTAACGCGGACCTTGACGACGTCTCCAGCCTTAACGATGTCGCGTGGATCTTTGACAAATTTGTCCGCCAGTTCAGAGACGTGAACAAGTCCGTCCTGATGAACACCGACATCGACGAACGCTCCAAATGCGGTCACATTCGTCACTACGCCTTCAAGCAGCATGCCGGTTTGAAGATCAGTGAGTTGCTCGACTTCGTCCGAAAATCGAGCCGTTCTAAACTCAGGTCGTGGGTCTCGACCCGGCTTCTCAAGCTCGGCAAGAATGTCGCGCACTGTCGGTAGCCCGAATTGCTCATCAACGAAGTCTTCCGCCAACAGAGATTGCAGGAACGCGCCATCGCCTATCATCGATTTAACGGATCGCTTTTTGACTTTGCCGATCCTTTCCACGACGGCATAGGCCTCCGGATGAACGGCCGAAGCATCCAGTGGATTGGCACCTTCCATGATCCGCAAGAACCCGGCCGCTTGTTCAAAGGCTTTGGGGCCAAGCCGCGCAACCTTCTTCATCTCCGTGCGTTTCTTGAAGGCACCATTTTCGTTGCGGTAATTGACAATGTTCTGCGCAATGGTGGCATTGAGCCCGGCAACGCTCGAAAGCAATGGCGCCGAAGCTGTATTGACATTGACACCGACAGAGTTGACGCAGTCTTCGACTGCAGCTTCGAGAGATTGTGCGAGTTCTGTTTGATTTACGTCGTGTTGGTATTGGCCAACACCAATAGCTTTGGGTTCGATCTTAACAAGCTCGGCGAGCGGATCCTGCAATCGGCGCGCAATTGAGACGGCGCCTCGCAAAGACACATCAAGGTCTGGAAATTCATCGGCTGCCAATTGCGAAGCTGAATAAACCGATGCGCCAGCTTCTGACACCATGACTTTCTGAATGGTGAGCGCCGGAAGCTGATTGATGAGGTCTCCAGCCAGCTTGTCTGTTTCGCGGCTTGCGGTCCCGTTTCCAACAGCAATCAGATCGACATGATGCTTTGTGCAAAGCCCGGACAGAGTTGCGATGGCACCACGCCAATCATTGCGCGGTTCATGCGGATAGACCGTAGCCGTGTCGAGAAGTTTCCCAGTCTTATCAACGACGGCAACTTTCACTCCTGTTCGAATGCCGGGATCAAGGCCCATTGTTGTCCGTGGCCCTGCAGGCGCGGCCAACAGCAGGTCTTTGAGATTGGATTTGAAGATATCAATCGCTGCCGCATCAGCTTGCTCTTTGATTCGTGCAAGAAGGCTGGTCGTCAATGCGGGTTGCAGTTTCCCCTTCCATGTCGCTGACGCCGTTTCACAAAGCCATGGATCGGACGGCCGTCCTTGGTTGGCAATTCCGAAGTGAGACATCACCTTCCGCGCCCCCGGATGCGTATCGGTACCGTCATCTTCGACGTCAATCTTGAGGGTCAGAAGTCCTTCGTTGCGACCACGCAGCAGGGCGAGGGCACGATGAGAGGGGATGTCGCGAATGTTTTGCTGAAAGTCGAGGTAGTCTGAGAACTTGGCAGCTTCATCCTGTTTGCCCCGCGCCGTCTTAGACATGATCCGGGCATCTGTCCAAAGCCACTCGCGGAGGCGACCAACAAGTTGCGGTTCCTCGGCCATGCGTTCAACGAGGATCGCCTGGGCTCCCTCCAATGCCGCTTCGGTGGTCTCAATGCCGTTGTCTTTGTTGCAATAGCTGGCCGCCTCTGTTGCGGGAGAGAGTGTGGGATTAGCGAGTAACGCGTCAGCCAATGGCTCAAGTCCGGCTTCGCGCGCAATTTGTCCTTTTGTCCGCCGCTTTTGCTTGTAGGGAGCGTAAAGGTCTTCCAGATCAACCTTGCTCTCAACCGCCGCAATAGCCTGCTCAAGCTCCGAAGTGAGTTTGCCTTGCTCGGAGATAGATTTTAGAACAGCCGTCTTGCGTTCATCCAGTTGACGCAGGTAACTCAGGCGCTGTTCCAGATTGCGCAGTTGCGTATCATCTAGGCCGCCGGTCTTTTCCTTCCGATAGCGAGCGATGAATGGGATCGTGGCGCCTTCGCCGAGCAGCTCTACGACGGCGCTGACCTGCGAAACTTGAACGTTGAGTTCTTTGGCAATGCGCTGATCGATCGAGGTCATACGGTTGTCCTGTCCGTCCGTGGATGCTGCTGTTCCTTAGAATCAGTGCGTGCTTATAGCACTGAAGAACGAGCCGCTCTATCGCACTCGGATTTGCAATAAATTTGACCGCAGGCCTCCAGCTATCAGGCGCTCGATCACTGTCCAGGAATTCTGCGCTCGGCAGGACCTACACTAGTGTTGGCTACTTTAATTGACACGGCGCCATCTAAGCGGTGCCGCCCTTTGCAACCGTACACCCTGATCAAAATGGAAACGCCAGGCACGTTCGGCTTTGTGATGCGATTTCCAGTCATCCGGCATATCCCACAGGAGTTCAGTCGCTCCGGAAAGTTGCAGAATATCTCCCGATTCGAAATCAATGAATATAAGGCCAGCTCGCGGATGAATCAGAAAGTTGCCAAATGTGTTGAAAACAAAATTGCCTTTGTAGTCCGGTATCGTCAGGGTTTGGCCTTCGACCCGAACAAAGCCAGGCTCTCCACCGCGATGACTGACGTCCGTGCCTCCGGTATCGAACTTGTCATCACGGCCATTGAAACTTGCAACAAAGAATGTGTCGGCTCTTTCGATGAGTTCGGTGGACTGCCGGTCCAGTCCTGACAAACGTTCTGCCTCGAGTGACTCGCTTGTCGCAGGTGGATGTTCAGTAGCAATTTCCCGCGTTTGAATGTACTGAGGACAATTGCCAAAGGACTGCACAACCTGCACCTCAAGGCCATCTCTGGTGTGGTGCTGCAAAACACCATTCACACGATTGCGACGGCGTGTCGGCAATTCAATGCCGAGTAGGCCAAGTGGCGAGCCTTTCACGAGGTTTTCGGCGAGTGGATCTCCGGTAAGTGGCTGGGCGGCAACCTTGAGAGTTTTATCATCTGGCGTAGATATAAAGCCAGGGGCGCCGAAGAGTAGCGACGCCCAGGGACGCTGTTCACGGTCGATGCTGCCGACCACGAAGAATGGTAGCTGCTGGAAGAACGTTCGATGCTGATCCGGCATAAATGGCCGAAATGTTTTTCGTGCAATTGCTTCCTGTCGCTCTTTGCGACCAAGACGTGCCTGTAGCTCTTGCTCACCAGCGTGAAACGGAGATGTCTCGCGATCCCAACCTGACAGCGCCATTGATTTCAACTTCCTTGTCAATGCAATTATGGCTGCTGTGGTGGTCTCGGGGGTTCCCGTAAATGCCCGGACTTGATCCACACGCGCGCACCGTCAGAACTAGTCTTTGCTTGAAGCTTTGCCGAAGCCGGCAGCCGAAGCCAGGATTGTGCAGCGAATTTTTCGCCCCGCTCAGTAAAGCCGCCATCCAAGACCAGAACTTCTAGGCCGCCGGGTGCGTTCAGTTCGACAGTTTGCCCAGCAGTCCATTGTTCCAAGCGAACCTCTTCGCGATCATCGTGATGCAAGGGCAGTATTTCAACGCCGGGACGTCCAGCTGCTGGCTCGAACTGTCTCTCACTTGTATCAATACGGACATGTGTTCGATCATCCAGATCAAACTGCCAAAGTTTGACAAAGATAGTGCAGCCTGGTGCCGAACTTGGCGTATGGCTTGATTCCGGAGGATTTCGTATGTAGCTCCCGGCCGGAAAGTCTCCATGTTCATCCTGGAATACGCCCTCCAGGACAAGGAACTCCTCGCCGCCGGTGTGGACATGAGGTGAGAAGGAACTGCTAGGGGCATAGCGAACGATTGATGTCGCCCGCGCCACCTCATCACCAAGTCGATCAAGCATGCGTCGGTCAACACCAGCCATCGGCGAAGCTTTCCACGGGATATCCGCACCGTGCATAGCAACCCGCTTTGTGAAATCTGCGTTGAGTTCCAATGCGCTACTCCTTGTTTCGATTGCACACGATCTTGCTGGTCCTGTCTAGCAGAACGCACTGGGAGGATTCCAATGCGTTCTGCTTACGGGTTCTCATGATAAACGCAGTCAGAAGGCGCACATCGATTGCAGCAGCGAAGCATGAACCAATCCAGATCGCATGAACGCCTATCTACCAATCTTCTCATTGGAGTGCCGCCAAAATGATCCGTTTATCTATCAGAAGGTAGATTCATGTTGTCAGTGGTGGGCAATGCTGTCAAGACTATCTACTGATAGATAATCACACGAGACGGTGATGATATGCCGAACACGTTGGATACGTTGCTTGATGCGGCCGAAGACAGTATGAGGCTGCGCGGTTATCATGCCGTCAGTTTTCGCGAGCTGGCGGCCGATCTTGGAATCAAGAGTTCGAGTGTCCATTACTACTTCCGTCAGAAAGAAGACCTCGGGCTAGCGTTGGTTGATCGGTATCGCGAACGGTTCTTTTCTGCGCTTGAGGTCCAGCTCCAAGAGGCGCAGACGGCTCATGATCGCGTACGCGCATTTACTCGCGTCTATCGGCAGTCTTTGATGGCATCCGACAAGATCTGCCTTTGCGGGATGCTGGGTGCTGAGAGTTGCGGTTTGCCGAGGGTGGTCTCCGAAGCGGTCGCCGGATTCTTTGAGGACAATATTGAATGGCTCGTCGCTAATCTGCCCAAAGACCGCCCATTGGCCCAGCGAAGGAAGCAGGCGCAGTATACCGTTGCCTCACTGCAAGGCGCCATGATGTTGGCGGCAAGCCTTGGCAAGCACCGGATCTTCGATGGAGCAGTTCAAGAAGTGCTGAGGTCGCTAGAGCAATGAGATCAAGCCGTAGTTTTTCAGATCTGAACCAGACCCAGAAGATTGACGTCGCAATTATTGGTGCAGGATTAACCGGCCTCGCTACAGCCAATCTTCTACATCAGGCAGGGCGTCATGTTCGGATCTTCGAGGCTGCAAGTGAAATCGGCGGTCGCATCCGTGCTTTCCGCGACCCAGTGAGCGGAGCAGTGCTTGGCGACCGCGGGCCAACTTGGGTCTGGCCAGAGTTTCAGCCCACGGTTGCGCAATGGATGGGACGACTAAACGTACGAAGTTTTGAGCAGTTTTCCGCCGGGAATTCCATAGTCGAGACGTCTCAGGATGAGCCTCCAAGGGCTATGTTGCTTCCAGCTCAGCAAGGTAGCGTTCGCATAGTAGGTGGAACAATAAGCTTAGTTGAGCGCCTTGTTTCGAGACTGCCAAACGATGTCATCTCGAAAGATGCACGACTGCTTTCAGTTCAATTGAACGAGCCTGGGATTGATCTCAGTTTCGAGAGCCAACGCGTTTTGGCAAACCAGGTGGTTATAGCTATCCCACCACGGATCGCAGTCAATTCGATTGCATGGCAGCCAGCTCTGTCCACCAATCTGGCCCGGTCACTCAATGGCTTACCAACATGGATGGCACCTCATGCAAAAGCAGTCATCGTGTACAAGGATCCGTTCTGGCGAAGGAGAGGACTGTCCGGCCGTGTTGTTAGTCGGGTCGGTCCATTGATGGAGGTTCACGACCACTGTAGCGCGAACAATGAGATTGCAGCATTATTTGGTTTTGTGGGTTGGCCAAGCCCGATGCGTACGCAACACAAGGATCAGCTGCCTTCGCTTATAGAGCGGCAGCTGGTGGGGTGCTTCGGTGAAGAAGCGGCCGCACCGGAAGACATCATGATAGAGGATTGGTCAGACAACGACCTCATCACCCATCCGCAGGATCTTACCGGTCCGCAAAATCATCCGAATGTCGCCCCTGCGATTGTGCGTCAATCAATCTGGGGGAATAAACTGGTCTTTGCTTCGGCAGAGTTGGCGGGCCAGAGCCCTGGGCTTATCGACGGGGCGTTTGTTGCCGCCGAACTCGCAGCCCATACCCTGGGGAATCAGGCCTCGACACTCGACGCAAGTTGTCCGAATCAGGATGCCGACCTTGGTGTCGATCGTCTAGGAACACGATTCGAATGAAGGTCCGTTCGGTTTGCTTCTTGTTGCTGGCAGAAGTTGCTGCGATGAGCCTTTGGTTTGTCTCGGCCGCTATTGTGCCGGAGATGACCAAGAGCGCGCCGATATCACCATTTCAGGAAGCAGCGCTGTCCAGTGGTGTCCAAGCGGGGTTCGTACTCGGAGCATTGTCATTGGCAATCATTGGTCTGCCAGATCGTATCGATCCCCGCCTCGTGTTCTCGACTTGTGCGGTTACAGCAGGCTTGGCCAATCTAGCGCTGTTGATTGCCGAGCCCGGTTCAGTCATTGCAATAGCCGCAAGGGTGGCAACCGGCGCATTGCTCGCGGGGGTCTATCCTGTCGGCATGAAAATTATTGTCGGTTGGGGCGTTGACGATCGCGGATTCCTGGTGGGAGCCCTGACAAGCGCTCTGGCACTTGGGTCTGCCTCGCCGCATTTGATCGCGTTGTTCGGTGGCGCAGACTGGCAGATCACTGTTATCGCGACATCAATCGCTGCGTTCTTCGCGGGCTTCTTGTGCATCGGCATTTCACTCGGACCGCATCACACGAAGGCGGCACGATTCGACCCAAGTGTCATCCCGACAGCATGGCGGAACCGCCGCGTACGATTGGCTTACGCTGGTTACCTTGGCCATATGTTTGAGATGTTCGCGATGTGGGCATGGATCGGGGCCGCGGTGACAGTCTCCTATGGAATCACGATGCCAGCCTCTGATGCTCAGGACTTGGCAAAGCTCACAGCGTTTGCAGCGGTTGGCATCAGCAGTCTCACCTGTGTGACCGCTGGATATTTTGCTGATCGTTGGGGCAAAGCGGAAATTGCTATACTGGCGATGATTGTTAGTGGCGCCTCTGCAATCTTAACGGGCCTGACGTTCGGTGGACCGGCTTGGATTACTTTCTCACTCGTTGTCATTTGGGGGCTTTCGGTTGCCCCGGACTCGGCGCAGTTTTCTGCATTGGTTGCGGATGCTGCTCCTCCGGATCAAGTGGGGAGCCTTATGACTCTGCAAACCGCTCTTGGATTTGCGCTGACCATCGTCACGGTCCAGCTGACGCCCGTGATGGCATCCATGTTCGGCTGGCCGCTGGTCCTGGCAGCACTAGCAGTTGGGCCAGTATTCGGTGTCATTGCGATGTTGAGGCTGAGACGTATCGCAAACGATTGAGACGATGACGTCGTGCTTGGAAAAGTGAGCAACATTCGTCGCTGCAGTCGTGCGGTGAAGTCTCATCGAACCCGGGAGCCAGTCGCAGCTGATTGGCGAAGTGATACGCTTTCGTGACGGTAAGCAGCCTGTCCCGGCTGTGTCCGATGAGGCCTCCGGCGTGCAATGGCTCGGGTGTCGCTTGCAGCCGTAGCGGAATCCGACACTCTTTGGTTGACTGCCGAAGGCGCACTAAACTTGGTCATTGCAACGCCGATGATAGCTCCATTGGACAGTCGCAGACGCTGGTAAGCCGAGCGTATGGTACTGCCTTTGGTTTGCCCCGCTGCAACCACCAGTAAAGTAGCATCGGCAGCATTCGCCAGCAGCTGTGCATCCGCCAAACCGGTCACCGGTGGTCCATCGACAATGATAAAGTCGAAGACGGACTGAGCGGTAGTCAGCAGATTGGCCAGACCGTCTCCCGTCAGAAGCTTTGACGTATTCGCGCGAAGTCGTCCCCTCGCGATAAACGCTAGCGAAGGTAGGTCGGTAGCTTGAGCAATTTCTCCGGGCGCGCGCATTCCGGCAAGGTAGTCAGTCAGTCCCTCGGAGTTCCGAAGGTCGAGTTTCGTATGCAGAGACGGGTGGCGCAGATCGGCATCAATGAGTAGGACCTTCAATCCGCGTTTCGCCAAGATCCGGGCGACGGCCAACGCTGTGATTGACTTTCCCTCGGCCGGACCAGCGCTCGCAACGCAAATTGACTGCCCACCATCCTGTCGATGTGACAGTTGGAGTGTCGTGGCAAGTGCACGATAAGCGTCGGTGGAAGCTGATCGCAAATTCAAGATGTCATGATCGACTGCGCCACCTTTGACATTCGGGATGACACCGAGAACGTTGAGGCCAAGACCGTCTTCGACATCCTTTGGTGTGTGAAAACGGTCATCCATAATCTCCAGCAAGGAAGATACTGCCAGCCCCAAGACCAGCCCGAAAACGACGGCAAGGAGAACCGTCTGGCCAATGTGCGGTGAAGAAGGATGCGTGGGGACCCGCGCGTAGTCCACAACAAAGGCCTTATCGGCGCCGACGCCGGTTGCAATCTCGACTTCTTTATAACGACGGAGCAGGTCGTTGTAGAGCTTTCGATTGGTCTCAACCTCTCGCTTGAGAACATTGTATTGAATACCACGCCTTTGCAGTGCCAGAACCTCCGCGCGCAAAAATTTGACCCGTGCAATCATGTCAGATTCTTGCTGGGCGGAAGCTGTAAAAGCCGCCTTGAGAGTGCCCCGAATTAGATCAACTTCTTTGGCAATCTGCCGGTTCGTTTCGGCAATCTTGTTTCGGATCTGGGTCATTGCGGGATAGCTCGGCTTGAAGGTCGCAAGCTTCTCGCGGTACTCCCTCATGAGAGAATTGCGCCGTGCACGCAGTTTGCCGACGGTACCGTTTGCCAGAAACTGAGGAATGTGGATGGCGTCTGTCTCCGCCACTTGCTTCCACTGCTGTTCGCTCTTCAAGCGGTTTGAGACAAGGCGATCCAATTCCGAAGTGGCACTTGCTAGGCTAGCTTCAGCCGTCGTTTCGCGATCATAGACGTCGAGTATTTCTTCCCTCTGAGCGAAGTCCAATAGCGATTTCTCTGAGGTTTTGAGCTGTGACCTGAGCTGTTGCAACCGATCTTCAAGAAATCGTTTAGCAAATGCACTTGTATTTGCGCGCTGTTGTAAGTTTCCATCGATAAACGCTTGAGCATAAGCATTTGCAATTCTGGCAGCCAGCTCGGGATTGGGATCACGGAATTCGACATCGACCAACCGTGCCCCAGGACTGGGGCGCACCCGTCGATTATCGATGATTATGGTGACAGCAGTCGACTTCCGAAGCTCATCTCTGGCGGGAAGCCGTGGCCGATTTGCGCAGGGCAACCATTCGAAGAGCGATTGGAGGCGGGAATGTCTATGTGCCGTCAAAAAGCTCTCGTTCTCTGCAAGATCAAGTGAGGAGACAACACGTTCAGCAATTAATCGGCTTTTCAGAATTTGGTGAAAGGTGCGCAATTCACGAATGCTACCCGAGCGCTCAGGAGCAACGTGACCGCTTTCAACAACACGAGACGGCATTTCATTGATCTGCAATTTTACGGATGCCGTGTAGATTGGAATACGCAACAACGCCAAACTCATTGCCAGACAGACGACAACGATTGTGATCAGAAGAACCAACCACAGCCAGCGCCGCACCATTCTCCAATAGCTGAGAATGCGGAGGCGAATACCCGTGTCATCCACAACAGACGAAGGCGCACCGCGAACGCCACCATGCCTGAGAGACGGGATAGCAGTGGGCGGCCCACCAGTCAGAACCAATTGGTCTTGCTGAGCAAGTGGGGCTATTTGATTGTCGATGCCGAAACGGTTCATTTATCGATTAGACCATCGTGCCGACACAGCGAGTGCTAGTGGCGTGCCAGTTGGAGAAGCCAGTTATCATCAGGCGTTGCCAGCGCAGAAAGCCGAGGGTGGCCCAGACAACCAGGTGGCATTATCTCTGAAGACAGCGGTATCCGATCATTGACGACGGGTTCGATAATTGACAGGCAGCTTCATGCTTATCGCATGAGATGCCGACAATGCTGCGTCCCGGGCCATCAGGCGGTACGGTTACCCGCACGTCAGGTAGTACATGGAGCCCAAAGCTCACGTCTTCGGCAATTGGAATAATTTCAGAAGTTGAGAAGAGCGTGACTCTTGCGCTGGCGGCCCTGCGAAATCGCCAATGCGTATTGTTGGACGGAAATCTTCCATGTACTGACATGGCGCACGTCGTCAACCGACGGACGTCTCGCACTGAATTGGTCTGGCGAGTAGGCTTCCGGGCTTCGCGCGGAGCTGTGAGCCGCTGGATCCATGTCTGTCCATTCAACGCAAAACAATAGCCAGTCGAGTTTATTGCGATGAGTCCTGACATCGGTACGCGCCGCATCTTCTGAGGCATTACATTCTCCGATCTCTTGGCAACTCATGCATTAAAAAACAGTTGGCAGATTAATTGCAACTGTCTGACGTCAGCCCCCCTGGAACCTTCTGAGATCATTTTTTAACTGAGTGTTTCTAGGCTCATCCTCACCACTGAGGAGTGCCACATGGGACGTAGAACTGAAGCTTCTGACCGCACCGTCAAAGACATCCGGCGTCAAACTCGGAAGCGATATTCATCCGAGGAGAAGATCAGGATCGTCCTTGCAGGACTGCGCGGCGAAGACAGCATTGCCGAGCTGTGCCGTCAGGAAGGTATCGCACAGGGCATGTACTACAGCTGGTCAAAGGAGTTCTTGGAGGCTGGCAAAAAGCGGCTAGCCGGTGATACCGCACGGGCAGCGACCTCTGATGAAGTGAAGGATCTACGACGCGAAGCGCTACACCTCAAGGAGGTTGTCGCGGAGCAGGCCCTGGAACTTCGGCTGCTCAAAAAAAGCATGATCGGAAGTGGGGGCAACGACACATGAGGTATCCCGCGACGGAGAAGCTGGAGATTATTCGCCTTGTCGAGCAATCACATCTGCCAGCAAAACGCACATTGGATACGCTCGGCATCCCACGTACGACTTTCTATCGTTGGTATGACCGGTATCTCACCGGTGGACTTGATGCATTAGAAGATCGAAAGCCGATGCCTGGCCACGTCTGGAACCGCATCCCGGACGATGTCCGAGAGCAAATTGTCGACTTCGCACTCGAAGAGCCAGAACTGACGCCGCGCGAGCTGGCGGTGAAGTTCACAGATACTCGGAGCTACTTCGTATCCGAGTCTTCCGTCTATCGAATACTCAAAGCGCTCGACCTCATCACAAGTCCCGCGTTCGCCGTCGTCAAGGCTGCTGATGAGTTCCACGACAAAACAACGGCGATCAATCAGCTTTGGCAGACAGACTTCACCTACCTCAAAGTCATCGGCTGGGGATGGTTCTATCTCTCGACCGTCCTTGATGATTACTCGCGTTACATCATCGCTTGGAAGTTATGCACTACCATGAAAGCCAGTGACGTCACTGACACGCTTGAACTTGCATTGGAGGCGTCAGGTTGTGACAAAGTCAACGTCAGACATCGACCGCGACTTCTGTCGGACAATGGTTCATCGTACATCTCTGGTGATCTGGCAGAATGGCTCGACGATCAATCGATGGATCATGTTCGTGGTGCGCCATACCATCCTCAGACGCAGGGAAAAATCGAGCGATGGCATCAAACTTTGAAAAACCGCGTGCTGTTGGAGAACTACTTTCTGCCCGGGGATCTAAAGGCAAGCATCGAAGCATTCGTGACCCACTACAATCACGAGCGCTACCACGAAAGCCTCAACAACGTGACGCCCGCAGACGTCTACTTCGGTCGTAACAAGATCATCTTGCTGGAGAGAGAAAGGATCAAACGAAAGACATTCGAAACACGGCGCTTGCAACATCGCAACGCCGTAGCATAACTTTGAAAACGATGAGCCAATCACTCGCTTAGATCAAACGCTCAACTGTTCCAGATTATGTGACGACGGACATACCAACGCAAGTAGGCAATCAATTGCGAATGGTCCGCTTGGTTTCGATAGCGATCAACAAAGGACTTCAAAGATAGACGTGGAGAATCTAGCGAGAGCCCTCGTGCAATACTGCGAATTTCGGACAGCAAAGGGGAGCCGATACCATAAAATCTGTCCTGCTTGCAGCGCCAATACCCGATGTCGCTCATCCTTGGAATAAATGCGCATCATGCAGATGCGTCCGCTTGCATCATTCGAGACGGTCGGCTGCTGGCTGCTGGCTGCTGGCTGCTGTTGAGGAGGAGCGCTTCTGTCGCGTCAAGCACTGGGCAGGGTTCCCATCTCAGGCGATCAAACATTGCCTGCAAGTAGCTGGCGCAACGCTCTCAGACCTCGATCATCTTGCAGTCAACACTGACCCAAGAGCTCAGCTCCTAAGAAAGATGACATTTGCACTCTCATCTCGGGCAAGCCTAAGTCTACTGCGGGAACGGTGGCAACAGCGCAGGCGGCAGCTTTCGCTTCGGCAACAGCTAGAGCAGGCTGCAATACCTGGTGAACTCCGCCATGCCATAGAGCATGTTGAGCATCATCAGGCCCACTTGGCGTCGGCGTATTTTGTGTCCCCGTTCGATGAAGCGAGTGTCATTTCAATTGATGGGTTCGGTGACTTCTGCAGCACGGCTTGGGGAAGAGGTGGCGCCGATGGCATTGAGAGCCACGGTCGCATTTATTTCCCACACTCGCTCGGCATGTTCTATCAGGCTCTCACCCAGTATTTGGGATTTCCCAACTACGGTGACGAATACAAGGTGATGGGTTTGGCACCATTTGGGCAGCTGGCCTATGTGGAAGAGTTACGCAAAGTGTTGCGCATTCGAGTGGACGGATCGTTTGAGCTGGGTGCGCGCTTCTTTCGTCATCACACAAACGCAACCACGCAACATACCGATGACGGCGCTCCTTGCTTCGGCAGGTTATTCTCAAACCAATTGATCGCCTTGCTGGGGCCAGCTCGGAAACCGGGGGCGTTGCTACAGCGGCGGCATTTGGATGTAGCGCGCTCTGTTCAGCGTCTATACGAGGAAGCGCTCTTCAGCTTGCTCTCTGCAGTTTACGCGAAACATCAATGCGACGCGCTTGCGTTGGCTGGCGGCTGTGCCATGAACTCTGTCGCGAATGGCAAGATCACCAAATTCACGCAGTTTCAGAACCTCTATGTACCGGCTTCAAGCGGTGATGCAGGTGGCGCACTCGGGGCAGCGCTCCATGTTGCGAGTCGTCATGGTGAACTCCGCAGCCGAGGAAGACAAAGTGCCAAATTGGCAAGGTGGGATGGTGAGCACGTTGGTCAGCACATCATGAGCCACGCCAACTTGGGACCATCGTCAACCGACCAAGAGATCGATGAGCTCGTAGAGCGATCCATGAAACAACTTGAGCAGGCGAGTTGTGCGGTCGACCGTATTTCCGACGAGCGGCGGTTGTGCGAAGTCGTGGCCGAGAGGATTGTTGAGGGCGATATTGTTGGTTGGTTTCAGGGGCGCATGGAATGGGGACCGCGGGCGCTTGGAAATCGCTCCATTGTTTGCGATCCGCGTGACGAAAGGATGCGGGACCGGCTGAACAGAAAAATCAAGCGCCGTGAGGATTTCCGGCCCTTTGCACCTGCGATTTTGCGTGAGCACGTAGCGGAGTGGTTCGAGGACGACCGTGATGTGCCGTATATGACGGAGGTCTATCAGATACGCGCCGCAAAGCGCACAGTTATTCCGGCGGTCGTCCATGTCGATGGCTCAGGTCGATTGCAGACGGTATCGCACGCAACCAATCCGCTATTCTGGCAACTCATCCATTGCTTCCATCGACTGACGGGTGTGCCGGTTTTGCTCAACACCTCTTTCAACGAAAATGAGCCGATTGTTTGCCGTCCGTCCGAAGCGCTTGATTGTTTTCTACGAACCAAGATGGATCTACTCGTCGTCGGGCGGGTCCTGATCCGGCGTAAGGCGAAGCAAGAGCAAGCATAGTTCGGTCGAAAGAGTAAAGCAGGCAACGAAGCCCCCCTCTGATCATTCGGAGTCTTCAGCCGGCAAATGCGCGCTCAACCACGTAACTATTTGGGCGTGAATTGCTGCCTTCTTCGAGGCCCATACTCTCAAGAATATCTCGCATGTCTTTGAGCATTTCCACAGAGCCGCAGACCATTGCGCGGTCAACGTTTGGATCTATCGGATGAATACTCAAAAAGCTGAACAGCTGCCCATTGCTGATCAGGTCTGTTGCACGCCCCTCAAGAGCGTGAGGTTGACGTGTCAGGCTGGTCGTAAACTTGAGGCGACCACCTTTGACTTCATCTCCAACTATTGGATCATTCTCGATATTGCTGATCAAATTGTTTCCATATCTCAGTTCCGCCATTGTGCGGCATGTCTGGATCAGAAAGATTTCGTCAAACTTTTCATAAGACTCAGGGTCACGGATCAAGGATGCGAATGGGGCAATGCCTGTCCCAGTAGAGATCAGGAACAATCTGCTGCCGGGGCTCAATGCATCAAGAACCAATGTGCCGGTTGCCTTGTTTTTGAGGAGAACAGTGTCACCGACCTGGATGTTTTGCAGGTGCTGCGTCAATGGCCCGCCAGGCACTTTGATAGAATAGAACTCCAGCTCATCACCCCAGGACGGACTGGCCAACGAATAGGCTCGGAAAACTGGTTGAGCGGCATTCGGCAGGCCAATCATGGCAAACTCGCCCGAGCGGAAACGGAAGCTTGCAGGGCGTGTCACACGGAAGCTGAACAGTTCGCCTGAAAAGTGTTCGACCGCTGTCACCTGCTGCTCGAAAATGCCGTTCTGAGACGTGTAAAGCTCATGCGTCTTCCCAAGCTCGGTGGGCGAAGTCGACAGCTGACCCTTAAGCCGGTCCCGGTAGCCAGTGAGGGGCGCCTGATTGTCGAGCCAGTCAGCTTCTGGCTGGCGCGCCGCGAGTGCTTCGGTAATCTCGACATCATCGAAGCCACACGCGAGTGCGTAGCGAAATTGATCAGAAATGACATACCCAGCAGCGCGCAGGTGGCCTTTGTAGCCGACGTTGCGGAGGCGGCGGGCAAGGGAGAATCCGCGGCCGTCCGCATATGAGGGAAACGCAATCCTGATAAGCCTGGTATCAGGCAGCCTGTCGAGGTAGTCGGCAACATCTGCATCAGGTTGAAGGTCCAGCTCATTCACTTGCTGGAGACCTTGTGTCCCATCGAAAGCAAGTTCGGGCGGTGGTGAGGCCGGGCGAAAGCCATCGGTCGTGACGAGCGGCATGTACGTATCCTTGATTGCAATTCAGGGGGTATGGCTTAGCCGGCAAGGCCTGCAAGCCCGATGTTGGTCTTTGGAGAAGTCTCAGGAACGGGATCTTGCCTTGCATAGAGTGCGTCTTTGAACGGTGCTGCTCCGACGCGCCGGTAGACCTGCAGAAACGGCTCTTGAGGGCCAGTGCGCATCGAGAGATACGTGTCGATCAGCCTCTGTAAGGCTGGAACGACTTCTTGAGCGCCGAAGCCGGGTCCCGCTCGTTCTCCAATTGTCAAGGTTTCGGTATGATCACCACCGAGAGTGATTTGGTAATTCTCCACGCCACGACGGTCCAGGCCGAGGATGCCGATGTGCCCGACATGATGATGGCCACAGGCATTGATGCAGCCGGATATCTTAATCTTCATTTCGCCAATCGTCTTGGCATAGGCAGGATCAGAAAAGTGGCGTGATATATCCTGTGCAATTGGGATCGACCGGGCGGTTGCCAAACCACAATAGTCCATGCCGGGGCAGGCAATGATATCGCTAATCAGTCCGACATTCGCCGTTGCCAGTCCGGCATGCTGTAGTCTGGCAAAAACTGCCGGTAAGTCACGTTCGCGCACATGTGGTAGCACGAGATTCTGCTCGTGACTGATGCGGATCTCATCATGACTGTAGGCATCGGCAAGATCCGCCATGGCACGCATTTGCTCTGCTGTCGCATCTCCCGGTACGCCGCCTATGGCCTTTAAGGATATCGTTGCAATGACGTAGCCGGGCTGGCGGTGGTCAGACGTATTCTGTTCGACCCAGGAGCGGAACGCATCGTCTGCTGCCAGGGCTTGTTCGAGTGCCGCATCATGGTCATTCAAGTTTTCCAATTGTGGTGGCGTGAAGTAAGCTTCAATACGCGCAACCTCTTTCGGGTCGACAGTAACTGACGACCCTCCATGCAAGTCTCTAAGCGCGTAGAATTCAGTTTCGACGGCCGCCCGGAAATCTTCAAGTCCTGTCTCATGGACCAGGATCTTGATCCGGGCCTTGTACTTGTTGTCGCGACGTCCCTGCAGATTGTACACGCGTAAGATCGCCTCTATGTAGGCGAGCAGATCATCTTTCGGTAGGAACGGTCGCACAATCGCGCCGACTATCGGCGTTCGACCGAGCCCGCCGCCGACGATGACTTCATATCCAGCCTCGCCGTTAGCGTTCCGCAACATACGCAAGCCGATATCGTGTGCCTTTGTGACTGCCCTGTCGTTTGGTGATCCGGTCACGGCGATCTTGAACTTGCGCGGAAGAAACGCAAACTCCGGATGATCAGTAGACCATTGTCGCAAGAGCTCGGCTGTTGGTCTCGGGTCTTCGATCTCATCGGAGGCCGCTCCCGCGAAGTGGTCGGCCGTCACATTGCGGATACAGTTTCCGGAGGTCTGAATGGCGTGCATCCCGACATCTGCAAGAGCGTCCAGAATATCAGCTGTGTCACGAAGTTTTGGCCAGTTGAACTGGATGTTCTGTCGTGTCGTAAAATGGCCGTAGCCACGATCCCAACGCTCGGCGATCATAGCCAGCTGCCGCATCTGGGTGCTATTGAGCGTACCGTAGGGGATCGCGACCCGAAGCATGTAGGCATGCAACTGGAGATAAAGCCCGTTTTGCAGTCGCAGCGGTTTGAATTCATCTTCCGTCAACGCACCTGAGATGCGGCGGTCAATTTGTGAGCGAAACCGCGCGACGCGATCGCGAACAAACGCAGTGTCGAATTCATCATAGCGGTACATAGCTAATCCTCACGTCCATTCATCTGGATTGTTACAGGCTGCCGGCAAAGACCGATGGTCCATCATTGCGTAGCTGTTCACGAACGAGACCTGGCAAAACGCTGCCGCTACTCTGACTAATGCTGACCAAGTAGGGGCCGACGACAGCCTCAGGTTGGCGATTTGCAATGTCGAGAAGCGCGTTGGCGGCGAGGTCATCATCGGCAACAGCGGCGTCCTGGAGACTTCGGCTCCAGCTGCCGCCCGGCGTTAAGTAGACAACATCACCATCGAGGAGATCATTCGCGCTGACGATACGTTTTGTTGTTCGGCTCATGATGAAGCTCCCATGGCTGTCATTGTGGTCGTTGTGATTGGTTGGGCCGCGCGCATATGCTGATCTTGAGTGCGCGGTGAGAGCCCAAACAGAATGATGGCAGGGCCACGGATATTCGATGCTTGAAGATCTGACGTGAAGCTTGCAAGTGTGGTGGCAACGGTTGCCTCGTTAGCGCGCGACACATGTTCGACGATACTGATGGGCGTGGTTGGATCTGCGCCATGCATCAGCAGACGACCTTGAAGGAAGCGGGCTGCGCGAACGCCCATGTAGATTGCTGCCACAGCGCCTGGTTTCGCGAGTGTACGCCAATCGTGGTCAGCGAAACCCTGGATGTCATGCCCGGTAAGCAGGCGGAGTTCGGAGTTCCGCTCACGCTTGGTCAGTGAGACTTTCAATTTCGCCGCTGCTGCAACCGCCGTGGTGATGCCAGGTACAATTTCAAACGAGATTTCGGCGGCATCCAGTGCGTCCATCTCTTCGTCGAGGCGGCCATAAATTGTTGAGTCGCCGGACTTGAGCCGGGCCACACGCAGACCCTTGTGGGCCTGTACGACCATGAGTTGATTGATATCCTGTTGCTTCCAGCTTGTACCGCCTGGTGTCTTTCCAACCTCAATGAAAGTGGCTTCTCGGCGCGCCAGCTCAAGCACGTCCCGTGAGACAAGCCGGTCGTGTATAACAACATCAGCACCGTGCAGCGCACGGCGGGCCTTGTTCGTCAATAGGTCCGGATCGCCTGGTCCGGCACCGATGAGCCAGACATGGCCCAATTGATTTGGAGCGATTGCAGTGTCGGCATCTTTGTGATGGGCTTGCAGCAATTCACTGAGTGCGGACCGAAGGTTGGCCTCGCCTCCCTCAGCCAGTGCCATTGGGCCAACCGCTTCGTAGTAGGCAGACCAGAAGACTCTTGTTGCTCTCCCACGCGGCAATGTCGCTGCAGCGGCCCTGAACTCACTCCCAACTCGGGCGAGAACACCAAGCCGGCTATCGAGTTGTTGCTCGAATTCGGCTTTCAGTTGGCGAGCGAGAACCGGCGCAGACCCTTCTGTGCCAATCGCGATTGATACCGGCGCACGATCAATGATGGCCGGTGTGATGAAGTCACTGGCTTCTAGATTGTCCACGACATTGACAATGGCACCAGCTGAGCGACCGATCGCAGCGACCCGCGCATCTTCAACGTCATCGCCAGTACCTGCGTAAACGAGCCGGCAGTGATTGAGATCACTGAGCTGAACTGAGCGTTCGAAGAGAGTGATCTTGCCCTGGCTGTCCCAGGTTCGAATCTCTTCAATCGGGGAGTGGCCATAGACGTGTATATCCGCTGCCGTCTTAAGCAGCAGTCGGATCTTTGCGGCTGCAATCTCGCCGGTACCAGCGACCACAATGAGAGTGTCTTGTGTGTCCAGATAGATTGGGAAATGCCGCATCTCTTCATCTTTCGAAGTCATCACCTGATGAAAAGATAAGAGAAATAAATTCCAAAAAATAGATTGAAACATAATATAAGTAGAATTTTCTTCCGTAAACGAGGGTGGGGAGAAATAAGTCTCTCGTCCCTGTGCTTGGCGCAAATTGTGGAAGGATGCTGGTTCAAGGCGAAAAACTGATACCAGTTCACTCCACAACAATCCGCACGGCTCTGAGTTGTCATGAAGTTCCAGCGCGTCTCAGCAGCACTTCAAACAAGCAATAGGCGGACTCCCACTAGCAGCATCAAACAGGCTATAGTCGATTGGAAACCATGCAATTCAGCCCGGATCAGCAGAAACATGCCCAAGCGACTTGCGGACGTCGTCTCGAACGAGGATCTGCGCCAACTTGCAAAGAGTAGATTGCCAAAGTCTGTCTTTGAATTCGTTGATGGCGGGTCTGAAGATGAGCAAACACTGTCAGAGAATCGGGCAGCCTTCCAGCGCCGCCATTTCAAGCCACGCGTTCTCAGAGATGTGAGCGATCCCGATATCGCCACCAAACTCATGGGACAAGTCTCGCAGGCGCCGATAATCGTCGCGCCAATGGGCTCATGCAAACTGGTATGGCCAGACGCTGATATTGTGATTGCGCGCGCAGCTTCAGTGCGCGGCATGCCCTATACACTCTCAACGATGTCAAGCACGAGTATCGAGCAGATGGCACGTTCAATTGATGGCGAGCTCTGGTTTCAGCTCTATGTTCTGAAAGACATGGACTTCAATCTCCAGCTCCTCGATCGGGCTCGCGCGAATGATTACCAGACATTAGTTGTGACTGTTGATTTGCCGGCTGGCGGTAAGCGGGAAAAAGATCTGCGCAATGGCGTCTCTATTCCCCTGCGCCTGACAACCGGGCAGATCGTCGAGGCAGTTACGCATCCGGGCTGGTCGTTGCGTTTACTGCAGGGCGGATTTCCGCAATTCGAAAACGTTCGAGGATTGTTGGGTGACACAAGCGCTGGGATGACGATTGCCGCCCGCGTTGGTGCAAACCTTCACGCTGGTTTCGATTGGCAGGATTTCGCGCGGATTCGCGATCACTGGCCGGGCAAGCTAATCGTCAAAGGCGTGATGCACCCAGAAGACGCTCGTGAACTCGTGAACGCTGGCGCCGACAGCATTTGGGTGTCCAATCACGGCGGGCGCCAGCTCGATGGCGCGATGGGCACTTACGACGCTTTGCAACCGGTCGCCGCTGCAGTGGGTGACAAGGTGCCGGTGATCATTGATTCTGGCGTGCGCCGGGGACAGGATATCCTCAAAGCTCGAGCCGCAGGAGCAAGCGCTGTCGCTGTGGGACGTGTCCCGCTCTTCGGGGCCGCTGCCGGTCCCCAAGGAGTTGATCGCGCATTGGACATCCTGATCGATGAGCTGAAGCTGACAATGAAGTTGGCCGGAACGCCCGTTTTTCGAGACGTCGACTCGTCTCTGCTCGCTTAACGCCGCCAGTTTGACGTTTGCCCTCATTTTCCGGTTAAGCGAGCTGACAAACGTCAGGGCCACAACGCGACATGCTCAGTCTTCAACGATGACAGCATTTGCGATGATCGGCTCCAATGCCGGAGCCATGGTCAAGCCTTCGGCAACACTCTTTACGGTTATGGCTTCCGCCGCCTGAATCTCAGCAAGTCGGGCAGCAATCGCTTCTGCCCGTTCCAGCGGGATTACAACAACACCGTCTGCATCGCCGACAATAATATCACCCGGGCAGACATTCACGCCACCCAAGGTGACGGGAATTCCGACCGTGCCCTTGCCGTAGGTCCCAGGAGAGTTTGGAGAGATCCCTTGGCAGAACACTGGTACTCCCGTCTCTATAATACCTGCCTTGTCGCGCGCCAGTCCATCCGTCACGAAAGCTGCAACACCCTTGTTGCGCATCATCCCAACGGCTAGATCGCCAGTCACAGCTGTCTCAGTGTAGGCGTCGTTGGCCAACACGATAACGTCTCCAGCCTGGGCTTCGGACACGGCACCAAACATACCGACAATGTCGGCTGGGTAGGCGTGAGCTGTGACTGCCGGCCCGGCAAACACAGACTGTTCGGGATCGAGAGGCTTGATCCTGTAGTCCAGTGCACCGCGCCCATCCATTGCGTCGCAAAGGTGCGATGTCTGTGCGCCTTGAAACTTGGCTACAAGCTCAGGCTTCGGGCGGTGATGTCCGCGATGGATTGTCAGAAGCGGCGGGTTGTGGAGCATGTTGAAGATCCTTCGTCGAGCAAATTGGCGATCGTCCCTCTGTACCACCCGCCGCCAGCAATGATCCATATCGCAGTCCGGCAATTGAGTTGGGGCAGCCAAACAATTCCTCTTCGGATGTCGGCCCAAGAAAAAGGGCCAGGAGGCGAAACTCAACCGAGTTCCTACGAAGCGAACTTGACCAGATGGTTGAGAGGTGCGTTGCTATCGACCACGAAGTGCTGAACGAGAGGATGGGCCGTCATGCCGATATTCGAAAACGGGACCACAAAGATCCATTACAAAGAAGCCGGCTCAGGTCCTCCGCTGCTTGTTATTCCGGGTGGCGGTCTCAACGCAACCATCGCTGGTCTGGCCAATCATGCCTTCAATCCCCTCAAGGAGTTCAATGATACTCATCGCGTCATCGCGCTCGATTTGCGTAACGCCAACGAGGGGCAGTCGGTCGGGCCTCTTGACATCGACCGGACCTGGGATGCGTTAACAGATGACCAGCTTGGATTGATGGACCATCTCGGTATCGACCAATTCAGAGTTCTTGGGTTCTGTATCGGCGGCCCATTGATCTGGAATATGCTGAAGCGCGCTGGTGATCGTGTGATATCAGCCGTGCTGGTCCATCCGAGTGGCTTTAACTCCAGTGCACCGGACATTTTCTACAACAACAATATCAATGGATGGGCGCCCAAGTTCATCGAACAGCGGCCGGACATTACGATTGAGAATGTCAAGGACTACCTCAACAACATGTACACCAAGCGGGCGGACTTTGTGTTTACCGTCGATCGGGATTTTGTCCGAGGCTGCGAGACACCGGTCCTCGTATTGCCTGACGATATACCCGCACATCCTTACGCTGCCGCCATGGAGACTGCCATGTTGGCTCCTCAGGCCCAGGTAAGCCTCTATCCTTGGAAGGAGAATGATCGCAAGATCCAGCTTGCGCTGCGCCACATACACGGGTTCCTGGCGACAAATTAGCGGATAGTTCTTGCGAAGCTAAGTGAGGCGTCAGCTGAGAGACGTAGATTGCTTGTGACCTCGCGTGGCGTTCCAATCGCAACGTCGCCGCTGCGCAGTCGTATGCTTCAGGACATGAGGCCTAGCCATGGGTCTTTGCCGCGCGTTGGCATGCCATCAGTTGTGCTGCTTGTTCTGGCATCATGCAGTATCTGTATGTGTCTCTGCAGTGCCGACTCGATTCCCGCATGAGCAGAAGCGCTCGTCTGCGGATGGGAGGGTTGTTTGCGTTGCGTGGGCATGGCAGCTCTCTTGAGTTCACTACTTTGTTCGTCTGTTAGGCTGTTCTAAGCGTAGAAGAGTCCAGCAGCAGTGAATTGCCTCACACTCAGCGAAGATTTAACGTTAATCATGCGGCTCCTCGCAATGCGGCTGATGCGAGTGTGCCAGTTGATTTGCGCAGGTCTATAATACTGCGACCATCAGATGAAACGCCCCACGCGACATGTCTTTTTGGGAACTGCCCCGAACGGGAGATTGGCCCTTCGCGCATCCGCACTACCACTCAATCTCTCCTCCGTCATAGCGCAGAAACTTGCCGCTCGACTGCATATCGAGGCGATCGATCACCCCACGCATGCCCGTCACACTTTCCTCAACTGAAATCTGCCCGCCCTTCCGGGTCTCTGTCGCTACAGAACCTGGATGTAGCACCGCCGCGCAAATGCCGTGTTTCGCAAAGTCAACCGAAATACTTTTGGTGGCCATGTTGAGCGCAGTCTTGCTGCAGCGGTAGGCGTAGTGACCACCAGATGTGTTGTCACCAATTGATCCCGAACGCGTGCCAATAAATACCATCAACTTCCCCGCGCTCTTGGCCACGTTCTGCTCAAAGGCGTCCGCGACGAAAATGGGTGCCACCGCATTTACTTTCATCACTCTGGTGAACTCCTCGATGTCGGGGAGCATGAGGGTTCCAGGACCATCGGGCGCAAACGTCGCCGCATTGTTGATGAGCAGGTCAATGGGCTCATCGCCGAGCTGTTCTGCAAGTTGCCGGAGGCTTGCTGTCTCAGAGACATCCGCGTTGTGAAACTTCACGTCACCAGCAATCCCCTCAACCTTGTCACGGCTGCTGTCCTGCAGACAAACAGCATGCACTCGCCAATTGTCCTTTGCGTATTGCCGCGCAAATTCGAACCCGATACCGTAGTCGCAGCCTGTTATCAGCGTGGTCTTCAACGGAAACTCCATCGTTTTGATTGTGACTGAACCTCTTCACACTAATGGGTAGCCCAAATTGAGCAGAGAAACTATTGCCGCGATCAACACATTCTGGCTGGACAACAGTCAGTCATCGCCGGAGGCAGGATTAGCCCGGAAAGACTGGTGGTATCGCGGCGGCGCTGTTGTCGATGATGAAATCCGCGCACGCTTCGGTGACTTCGTCGAACAAGCTTGCGAGCGCAGACTTATGGACTGGTCCAAATCGTCAGACGGCGCGCTGGCGCTCATCTTGTTGCTCGACCAATTCACGCGAAACATCTATCGCCACTCGCCCGCCGCATATGGTGGTGACGCCTGTGCAATGGATGTTGTTGAGACCGCAATTGCGAACGGCCTCGATCGTGAGCTACATCCCATATCCCGGATCTGGCTTTATCATCCCTATCATCACTCAGAAGAGATAACCAAACAGGATCACGGTCTGTCGCTCCTTGAGCAGCTGAAGGCATCGTCACCAGAGGAGTGGCAACCGTACGTCCAGCACAGCATTAATGGTTGGACCAGGCATCGAAACATCGTTGCCGAATTTGGCCGCTTTCCGCATCGCAACGTAGTATTGGGGCGCGAGAGCACAACCGATGAACTCGCCTTCCTGGACAGCGGCGCAGAAGCATTTGGTCAAGGTACGAAGGCGTAGTGTGGCCCTTTCAGAAGGTCGAGCGAGAGCTGCCGATGGCTTTCGGATGAGGCTGGAACCAGCTCACGCTCTTACTCGTATCATCCGGGAACGAACTAAAGCTGATTTGAGCTCAGGATGAGTTCTGCTGCCTTTTCGCCAATCATTATCGAGGGCGCATTTGTGTTGCCCGACGTCAATGTCGGCATGATGGACGCATCGGCGACCCGCAATCCATCAATACCGCGCACGCGCAACTGCGGGTCGACGACAGCCATTGTATCGATACCCATCTTGCAGGTGCCAACGGGATGATAGGTCGTCTCGCCGACGTCTTTGACCCAATCGAGGATCTCGTCATCCTCTATCAGGTCCTGACCTGGCGCCAATTCGGAGACACCTAAGTGGGCCAGAGCATTGGCATTCATAATCGAGCGAGCGATACGAATAGCCTGGACGGTGAGGTGGGCGTCGATCGATGCCGACAGGAAGTTGTAGTGGATCTTCGGTGGTTCCCGCGGGTCTGCGGAGGCGATATGAATGTGCCCCTTGCTTTCGGGGCGCATCGGGTGAGCGTAGCAGGTCATGCCGGATTGTTTTGAGAGTTTTGGGCCCGGCTCATACAGCATCGGGACCCAGCCAAGTAGGAGATCCGGCGTTTCTAGGCCTTCGCGTGAACAGACAAAGGCTCGAATTGGAGCCGCGACCATACTCAGCATGCCGTCTCGTGAAATTGCGTATCGCAGTGCCTGATTGACTAGACCGAGTCCGCGTCCGCGATCATTGAAGGTGTAGCCCTTGGCAGCAATCGCCCAGCGGGTTCGCGGAGCATAGTGATCGCGCAGATTCTCACCGACACCACCGAGTTCCAGCTGCACTGCGATACCGAGATCGCGCAGACGCTCGGGTTGCCCGATTCCGGAAAGCTCCAGCAACTGCGGCGAGTTGATCGATCCGGCACATATAATGACGTCGTTGTGAGCACGCGCGAACTGATTTTTGTTTCCTATCGCGTAAGTCACACCAACGCAGCGACGACCGTCCAGCTCAACCTTCTGCGTGAGTGCATTCGTGACGATGTGAAGGTTCTGGCGTTGGCGTATGGGATCGAGATAGCAATGGGCGGTGCTCATGCGCCGGCCATCAGCAATCGAGGCCTGGCTCATCGCAATGCCGCCCTGGTTCGTGCCGTTGTAGTCAGGGTTATGCTGAATGCCGACCTCGGCAGCGGCTTCAATCAAGGCTTTGTATAAAGGGTCATTGGGCTCAGGGTTGGTGACTCGTAATGGGCCATCGCCGCCACGAAACTCGTCCTCTCCCTCGCTGTAACTCTCCATTCGCTTGAAGCACGGAAGGACATCGCGATAGCTCCATCCCGTATTACCCATTTGGGCCCACGTATCGAAATCCTGTGCCTGGCCACGGACGAATGCCATGCCATTGATCGTGCTCGTCCCACCAAGGATCTTGCCGCGTGGCACATAGAGTCTGCGCCCTCGCGTGCTCACTTCTGGTTCTGCCGAATAGCGCCAGTTGACATCCGGGTTGTGGAGTGTCTTGGCATACCCAATCGGAATGCGTGACCAGATATTGCTTGCGGGCCCGGCTTCCAAAAGCAGAACCTTATTGCGTGGGTTGGCAGAAAGCCGGTTGGCAACGACAGCACCAGCCGAGCCTGCTCCAACCACGATGAAGTCATATGTCTCAGGTTCTGATGGCTGCACCGAAGCCCCCGTTCGTACTTTGTCTTGAGGTTAGCAAAGTATGGGCAGCCGTCTATGCGAGAGGCTCAATCATCCGGTCTCTGTCGTTGTTCGACATTTCGATGACTACCGCGCTGCTATACGATTGGGTGGCGACGGGCCACGATGTGGTTACATCAAGAAACTGAAAGGACGGACATGCAACACATTGGCGATTTATCGGCAGTTCTGGAAACAACCGAGCCACAGCAGGTTGCAAGTGGATTTATCTTCACAGAGGGGCCGTTGTGGCATCCTGATGACTATTGGTATTTTGTCGACATCCGTCAAAACAAGCTGCTCCGCATGGTCATCGGCGAGGATCCGCAATTGGTGCGTGAGACCAATGGCGGCAATGGCAATACCTTCGACCTCGAGGGGCGGCTGATCAATTGTGAGGGGCTCGCCCGCCGCGTGACACGAACGCATGATGACGGCACTGTTGAGACAATTGCAGATCGTTTTAACGGTGGACGCCTGGCCCGGCCCAATGACGCAGTCTGCCATTCCAATGGCGACATTTACTTCACTGACCCGGATCAACGCATTGCGTTTCATGAGCGCGAGATCCCAGGGCCGGAAGGTATCGACGGAATGTGGATCGGTGCAGGGGTTTATAAGCTGACGCCAGACGGCGACCTGTCGCTGGTCGTGCAATGCGAATATCCCAACGGCCTTGCGTTCTCACCTGATGAGGCACGTCTCTATGTTGCCAATACGCGGACTTGCAAATTCATCCATGCCATTGATCTCGATGACAGCGGTCGAATGACCCGGCGTAGTATTTTTGCAGACATGAATGAAGGTGACGAGCCTGGTATTCCTGATGGCCTGAAAGTTGATAGTGCAGGTCGGGTGTATTGCACGGGACCAGGGGGCATATGGGTATTCGAGCCTGATGGGCAGCGGACCGGCATAATCCGATGGCCGGAGCAGGCAGTCAATTTTGCATTTGGTGGACCGGATCTGCGAACGCTTTTGTGCTGTGCGCACACCGGAGTCTATACGTTGCGGGTCAAAACGCCCGGCGCTCCGCATCCGTGGTACAGAATTCGGTGAAGCCGACCCAATGCTTGTCGCAATTCAATCGATTCAAGATATGCCAGAAAACGCCTAATCTTAGGGCGAATTCTGGCTCCTATTTAATGCGACACACTTTAGGCTTGAACGCGCTCTGACTTGTCATGCACAAAGGCAATAATCCGCTGGATCGCGGCTTCCTGCGTTGCGGCAGAATTCGGTGTGCGTGTGATGAAGCCTTCGGCCTCTCCCGGATAAATTTGGAGGTCCAATTCACCGCCGCGCTCGCGGTAAAGCGTTACGAAGCGATCCAGATGAGCACGCGGATGCATGTGGTCGTCTTCGCCCTGCAGATAGAGCGTGGGCGGCAACACGGCGTCTTCGCCGCGCTCAAGGATGCGAACCGGGCTGCCTTCCGACATGGCGTCCTCATCACCCCAATACCGCTCGTGGCAAGGCAGCACGTCCGGCAGGTGCGGTGGATGTGGTGCACCGCTGGCGATCCGCTCCTTTCCATATTGGTAGCGTCCAAGCGGATCAATCACCGGCCAACACAAAACAGCGAAGCGGACTGAGGCATCGACGTTGCCGAAATCTGGCCCTTCAATCGAACTGTAGCGCGAGTCGTGTGGCCGCATCGCGAGCAGCATTGCTTGCTGCCCACCGCTCGAGATGCCAACAACCCCGACCTTTTCAGCATTACCATGGAAGTTTTTGGCATTGGCTTTAAGCCATCTGACCCCGTAGTGGATATCAGCCATCACATCAGGATAGCCGGCAACCGGTGGTTGGCGAAAATCGAGCGAGGCAACAACAACGCCGGACTGGGCAAGAGTGCGGCTCAGCAGTTGATTGTTGGATCGGTCTCCGTTGCACCAGGCGCCGCCGTGAAGGTCAACCAACATTGGGTATGACCCAGACCGAACGGGTCGGTAAACGCGGGCAAGCAGCGATGCCTCGCCATGTCGAAGATATTCGATATCTGTTTCTTCAATTTCCAGGACTTGAGACATGGCTGTTCCGTTACACAAAGTCGATGTGCTTGTTCAAAGGCAGTTCGCGGATGCGTTTGCCAGTTGCCGCAAAGATTGCATTGGCGAGTGCCGGAGCGGCCGGCGGTACACTCGGCTCACCGATTCCCCGGACTTCGTCATCGTTGGTCAAGGCACGTACGTGGATATTGGGGGCCTGATTGAGGCGCATGCCTTCGAACTCATGAAAGTTGGTTTGCTGTGCCATCCCATCAGCATATGTGAGTTCTGCATTCATCGCATGTCCCAAGCCCCAGACAACACCACCTTGGACTTGATTCTCGAAATTGATGGGATCTAGAACCTTGCCGACCTCGGCAGCAACAAAGACTGTGTCAATCTTGATTCCATCATCGGTGTTGGTGACCTCCACGACTTCAGCAGTCGCGACACCAAATGAGAGCGTGAAGGCGATTCCACGGCCACGCCCATTCCCGAGCTTGCTCCCCCAGTTTGACATTTCGCCAACCGCTTCCAGGACCTTGCGCGATGGCTCATGCCAGCACAGCCGGATACGCTCTGCGAGTGGGTCGGCGCCGGCAGCATGGATTAATTCATCTAGTGCACATTCATGAAAGAAGCCATTGCCTGACGCCCCGACAGAGCGCCACGAACTGACCGGAACCATTGCAGGCACGCGATAGCCGGTGACGCGATAGTGTGGGATCTTGAACGGTTGATCCCAGGCGCCCGCAACGATTGAAAGGTCAGGGCCGGGGATGGACTGGCCAAGCCGGCCCATTTGAGATTCCATGACAGATGTCGTTGCGATATCGAGATCAAACGCATCAACCTTGCCGTCCGCCGCCTTGCCGCGCATCCGGGCAATCGCGAGTGGCCTCGGAAAGTCGTGAGTCATATCTTCTTCACGCGTCCAGGTCATTTTGATAGGGCGCCCAGGGTATGCCATCGCCAACTCAATGGCCTGCCGGACATAGTCATTTTCCAACCTACGTCCAAAGCTACCGCCGGAAATCTCAACGTGAAGATGGATATTTGATGTTGATAGGCCGGACACCTCCGCGGCTGACTGTAAAACAAACATCGGGATCTGCGTCCCCGTCCATATGTCAAGCCGCCCGTCCTGCAATCGAACGGTTGCATTCATCGGCTCCAGTGGCGCGTGGGCGAGATGGGGGATGCGGTATTCTGCAGTGGTTACTCCGCCTTCGGCCAGCGCCTTCTCAATGTCACCATCGTCTTTGAAGCGGCTGTCCTGGTTGTCTTCGACGAAGCTCAGGCTGACCTTCTCGAACATCTCTTTCGTGGTGGCCGGGTAAGGAGCATCCCCAAAGCTGAATTTGATCAGTTTCGAAGCTTTGAACGCGCGCCACGTAGAGTCGGCAATAACGCCCGTTCCGCCAGTAATTGGCACAACCTTGATGACGCCTGGAGATGCCTCGGCAGCGCTGCCGTCAAAGCCGGTGACGGGACCGCCCAGACGCGGATTCGTGCGGACGGTGGCATAAACCATGCCCGGCAATCTGAAGTCGATGCCGAACCTCGCCGTACCAGTAGATTTGCCGACAACGTCTAGACGACGCATATCGGTGCCAAGGTAACGCCATTCCGATTCCGGCTTGAGTCGAATACCGGAAGGCGCTGCGACTTTCGCGGCTGCAGGTGCGAGCGTGGCATAAGGGATGATCGTTCCGTCAGGTGTGATGACGGTACCATCTCTGGTTTTCAGTTTCTCCCTATCAATGCCGGTACGGATCGCGGCAACTTCGAGAAGAGCATGGCGTGCGGCTGCACCTGCCCATCGCATCTTTTCGTAGCCATCGGGAACGGTTGAAGAGCCACCGGTGATCTGGAGGCTCATGAATTTACCGACGACATCACCCAGCTGGCGGCCGGCATTCGCGAGAAGCCCGTCACTCGTTGCTGCAATTGGGAATCCTTCGGCCGGAACTTTTCCATTGTAGTAGACACCGCTAGGTGGACCGTGGTCGACATTGATGTCCTGCAGTGCGACGTCGAGTTCCTCGGCTACTAATGCCGCGAGAATTGAATGGGCACCCTGACCTATATCGGCTCGCGGTGTAATGATAGTCACGCCACTTTGGTCGACGATGACATACGGGGGCAGGGTTGTTTGTCCGTCGCTCAGGTCATCGAGCAACGGATTAGCTGGGTCTCGCAGATAAGCGAGGGTGCCAATGGCGACACCGCCGGCAATGGCGGCCGTACCAATCAGAAAAGTTCGCCGTGCAATTCTGCCAAGCCGGCTCATGATTTTGATTCCTTGAGCTTGGTAGCTGCTGCCTTTACCGCAGTTCGGATGCGGACATGGGTGCCGCAACGGCACAAATTACCGGACATGGCGTCGTCGATGTCCTGGTCTGTAGGATCTGGATGAGTTCTAAGGAATGCTGCCGCAGCCATGATCTGGCCAGACTGGCAATAGCCGCATTGAGCGACCTGATGTTCGATCCAGGCCGCCTGTACGGCATGAAGGGCTTCGGGTGTGCCAAGGCCTTCGATCGTCGTGACGGCGCCTTCGACATCAGCCAGTTCCAACGAACATGACCGCACGGCTTCGCCATCAATCTGGACAGTGCAAGCACCGCAGGCCGCAATGCCGCAACCGTACTTCGTCCCTGTCAGGCCCAACTCATCACGCAGCACCCAAAGCAGTGGTGTATCCGGATCTGACGTTACAGTAATGCGCTTGCCATTGACGGTCAGGTCCATCCGGTTCTCCACGCTAGCTTCTGGTGCGGATACCTACCTCGTCACGCGCCGGGTTTCGCGAGTAAACGCAAATTCAAGTTGTGACAAAGCAGCGGCAAATTAACTTCAGTTTTAAGGTTGAACAGGTAGCACGTGCCGCTATCAGGACCAAGACGGTCGAGAATGGGGCTCTGTGGTGTTGAAAACTGAAGCGTGTGCAGGCGGGAAATGATACTGGCAAACGTACACACGTTTCTGTGAGTGTTGCTGCCAAGCATCTGTCGAATGTGGTAGAAACTTGACAGGATCTGATCCGAAACACGGCTAAACGGTCAACTCGACAAATGCAGACGGCGTTTAACATCCGGTTCGCGCTATGCCTCGCCATCTTGGCGATGGCGACCGTTTGCGTGTCTGGCCTGTCCGCGCATTCTTCCGGTATCGACACCCCTGCCAGTATGGCTGCAACCACAAGCGTTGAAACAAGAGCCTGTGACAAGCTCACGATTCCAGTGCGTGAGCGCAAGAAATGCGGGCGTGTGACCGTCGTCGCCACACCAGCAACCGGGCGGTTGAGACCAGACGACGCTGACCTGTCTTTGTTTTCTGGTAACATTGGCGGTGGCATTCTCGTAGAGGTGAGTGCCACGACAGGACGACAGTTCTCCTTGACGGCTGATCCGCGCAGCGATCCGGGAGGCCGGGCGCCGTTCTGGACAGTGTTCGCGACGGCACCACGGTTACGCAACTAGTTTCCCTGAATTGCAATGCGCGGTCCTTCGGTGAAGTGACCGAACAGGCGCATGTGTCTCAGATCTGCAAGCAATTCAAAATTCAAACATGGGTACGCCGACATCGCATGCCCAGAGGGAAACAAAGTTATGAATTCCACAATCAACACAGTCCTTGCTGCCGCCTTGGCAGTCGCCCTGTCACAATCTCCAGCGTTAGCGCAAAGTAGCTGGTTCGGTGCCGAGAAAAACTCAGTCTATGACAAGCAAACAGTGGCATTCTCAAAGAGCTACAAGCCGGGTGAAATTGTAGTTAGTTTCAGTGATCGCCGGCTCTATCACGTCGTCGGTCGAGGCCGCGCCGTGAGCTACCCAATCGCTGTGCCACGCGCGCAAAGCCGCTGGCAGGGCACGCAACGCGTCTCCCGTAAAAAGGTCAATCCATCCTGGACACCAACGGCATCGATGCGCCGCGAAAATCCCAAGTTGCCGGCGTTTGTGCCAGGCGGCCACCCGCGCAATCCGATGGGTGTCAGAGCCCTGTACCTAGGCAGCACGCTCTATCGAATCCATGGGACCGACGCACCTTGGACAATCGGAAAGAACGTGTCCAAAGGCTGCATCCGCATGCACAACGAACACGTTGTTGAGCTTTACAATCGGGTGAAAGTCGGAGCCAAGGTCAAGGCGACCTGGAAGAAATACAGGGTCGCTTCGCTGAGTAGTTCAACCCCGAGCGACAAGCCTTTCAGTAACATCTTCAATACAACAAACTAGTGCAGCGGCCCAGGCGTTTGCATCGCTTTGAACTCAGACGTGAAGCGAATGCCTGAGCCTCAAGTGCACGCGTCACTTGCCAATCAGCAACGCGTTGGGAGAGATGGCATGACTGATCAATGCAATCATCATCGGCGCCGATTCTTGGCTGGCTCGGCGGGCGCTGCGGCGACGGGGTTGGCAATGTCCATACCGTTGCTACCAGCCCCGCTTCAAGCTCAGACTTTGGCGCCGGCCCCAGTTCGACCCGCGCCGCAATGGGACATCCTGGAGTGGATCAACGGTGATGGCGGCAACATCGACACGTTGCGCGGGAAGGTCATCATCATTGATTTTTTCCAGCTATGGTGTCCTGGCTGCAATAAATTCTCCGGTCCACTGATGGCGTACTGGCAGCAGAAATATGCCCAGAAGTTTGATCAAGGAACACTAAAATTCATCAAAATTCACACTGTGTTTGAAGGACACAACTATCAAACGGTGAAGCGCCTGAAAAACTACGTCCGCGAGAAGGGCATTACGATCCCCGTCGGCGTCGATCGACATCGCAGCAAAAGCCGCGTGCCGGAGACCATGAAGCGATACAACACGCGTGGCACGCCTGAGATGGTCATCATCGACAAGGACGGCATGATTCGTTTCCAGCAGTTTGGTTTTTTCGAACCTCACAAAACTGAACCCATGATCGAGGCCCTGCTGAATCGGAAACGGGTTTAGTCGAAGGCGTTCTGTTTGCCAGGCGGCAACTGCATGTCGAACGCCGCAAGCAGATACGCCGTTCCGGCATACATCGCCATAAACGAAATCAGTTCAACCAAACCCTGCTCCCCGAAATGATCGTGAGCCCGGCGATAAAGCTCATTGCTTAACCGGCGTTCGGTGAAAAGTTGGCGGCCAACGGCGATGACCAAGGCATCACGATCTGACAATGGATCCGTAGTAGACCGACTCAGAATCGCAACTATCGTCGGCTCCGCCACACCGACTTTGCGTGCTGTTTCAACATGGGCTGCCCACTCGAACTCGCTATTGTGGACCCTGGCCGTGATCAGGATTGCGATCTCCTGAACTTGTTTGTCGAGCAGGCTGTCGTTGCGGAAATAGTTCACCAATGCCTGGGCATGCTCGGCAAGCACCGGACTATGCAATCTTATGCCGGTTGGCCCTCGCAGTCCAACCAGTGATTGGTGCTCGGGCGATAGCTGGCGATCAACGACCGCCTGCCCACGAGCATCGAGTTGCTCACGATCAGGTAGCGGCAACCGGCAACCGGATTGCGGATCAATATCTCCGGACCATCGTCTCTCAGACACATTCACCTCGTCTCAACATGGAAGCGGATTTGAACTTACCGCGATATCAAGGCGAGAATGCCTTGGGTATCTTCCCGGGCCTGCCCGCCCCGCGCAAGTACGTTTGCAGTTCGCAGGCAGACTCCACTTGGACTAAATCTCGTGCTCCCAGGCAGCCGGAATAATGCGGTACCCACTGCCGTCTTGAATCAGTCGAGAGAAGCCCGGGAAGTGCATGTGCATGCCTGTAACAAGCAGTTTGTCAGTCGCAACCATATCGAATACGGCCCGGCGGGAGGCCTCCGCTTGCGCAGGATCTGTATCGAATGCAATGCACACTTCCGGTCGCGCGGTTTGGATTTCCGGCACATGGATCGTGTCGCCCCAGATCAGCAGCTGCTCATCACCGGAGCTGATCAGATAGGTCGTGTGACCCGGGGTATGCCCGGGACGCGGAATAGCTGTCACGCCGGGAAAAACCTCACCGCCTGTGAACAATTTCATACGATCCTGATATGGCGCAATCTGTTCGCGGGTGCATTGAAAGAACAGCAGCTTCTCGCGATCCGTTGCCTTGGCAAAGTTGGCATCGTCCAGCCAGTGCTTGGGCTCATTCTCGTGGACAATCAACTCGGCATTTTCAAAGAACGGCTTGCCCGTGTCGCGGTCAGTGAGGCCGGCAGAATGATCCGGATGCATGTGAGTGAGCAGAACCGCGTCGATGTCAGCAGGCCTGACACCTGCTGCCGCTAGATTGGCGATCTGCTTACCAGCGGTCGGCTGCATGTACGTACCACATCCTGTTTCCATCAGCGCGACTTTGTCACCTGAGCGGATCAGGAATGTATTGACGGCAGTGCGCCGGGCCGGTCGAAAGTTGGCAGAGAGAATACTACGCGCCTCATCCTGCGTGATGTTGAGGAGGACATCGACGTCACCATCCAGGAAGCCGTCGGCGATTGCCGTGACAACGATCTCGCCGATGCGCCTATGATAAACGCCTGGAATCTGCTGAACGTCTGTGTCGGCCATCTATCCTGTTCCTTCGCCAAATAGTTTTCGACAGCTATAGTGGCCTGTCCGCGTAGATGGAGCAAGGAGCCTGGCACGATGAAATTGCATTGGTCGCCGCGATCACCCTATGTCCGCAAAGTCATGATCGTTGCGCACGAAATTGGCATCGCTGGAGAGCTTGAATGCGTCCGTACGGTCGTGTCGATGTTCAAGCCAGCCGAAGAATTGTTTGCCGACAACCCCCTCAACAAGCTGCCGACCCTGGTTTTGGATGATGGTATGGCGCTCTTCGATAACCGGGTCATCTGTGAGTACTTCGACACCAGGCATGACGGCAACAAGCTGTTCCCGAGTGATCCAACCGAGCGTCTGTTGGCTCTGCGCAACCAGGCTCTGGGTGATGGTTTGCTGGATGTCTCAATGATGCGTTTGACAGAACGCCTCAAGCCGGAGACTCAACGCACGGCAGCAATAGTCGCTTCCAACGAGCGTAAATCGGGCGCAGCCGTCGATCGTCTAGAAGCCGACATTGTAAATCTCACTGGGCGTCCGTTCGACATCGGCCACATCGCGATTGGTACGGCATTAGGTTATCTCGATTTCCGATTCAACGAAGACAATTGGCGTGATGATCATCCGCAACTTGCAGCCTGGCATGCTGAATTCGACAAACGACCCTCGGTGCTGGCTGTGCCCGTCGAAGACGATTCATAAGACGTCGAAGATGTCTTTCCGATTGCACAATCAAGGTCTGGCCGATACCGTGACGTGGGCGCAGGCCAAGGCCAGTAAGGTGGGTATCAGATGAGCACACAGCAAAGTCAAAGTAATGGCGCTGGCACGCGTCTGAAGACGACGTCACCGCAAATTCTCGGACCCTTCTATCCCTTGGGGCAACCGTCCAAAGGTGGAGATCTTACGCACGTCGAAGGCCGACCTGGTCAGGCGGAAGGGCAGGTCATCTATCTTGGAGGTCGCGTGCTGAACCGCGACGGCGAACCGGTGAGAGGTGCCAAGCTGGAAATCTGGCAGGCCAACACGCACGGCCGCTACAACCATCCCAACGACGACAATGCGGCCCCACTGGACCCCAGTTTCGACGGCTTCGCGGTCGTGAACACGGATGATGAAGGTCGTTACAATCTCAAAACGATTAAGCCGGGTGCCTACCCCACGGGCCCAAACACCATCCGCCCATCACACATACACTTTGAAGTTTTCGGCAAGTTGGAGCGCTTGGTCACCCAGATGTATTTCGCTGGCGATCGGCATCATGAGAACGACACCTGGTTGCAATCTTCTCGATCGAAGGAAACGATTGTTATGCCGATTCAAGACGCGCTCGCTGGCATGGACGACGGCGCGAAGCGCGTCGTCTTCGATATCGTCTTGATGAACGGGTGAAGTATGTCTGCTCCTTGCCAGACAGGAGCTGTTGACGTTGATTGAAGGCTTTGCCGCTCTTCCAAACGTGCGTCTTAGGTATTGGGATACCGGCGGCGCAGGTGAGCCCATCGTTTTACTCCACCCGGCTTTGCAGTGCGGCCAGATCTGGAGTCACCAATGCGATGCTTTTGCCAATGCCGGCTACCGTGTCATTGGATATTCGCGCCGCGGGTATGCGAATTCGGAAGCGGGAACTCAAAGCGAGCAAAGCACGTCAGTCGGGGATCTGCTCAGTTTGTTGAGTTATCTCGATGTTGAGAAGGCACATGTTCTCGGAGCGGCTGCAGGTGCAATAACCGCTCTTGGATTCGCTGTCGGTTATCAAGAACGCATCCATTCTCTGGTTTTGGCCGGTACGATCTTCCAGATCGACGAACCGGATTGGAAAGAGTTTTTTGACCGCCTTGGGATCGCAGCCGTCCGCGGTAGAGTATCGACAGAATTTCTCGAACTCGGACCAAGTTATCGCCTCATGCATCCTGAAGGTGTCAGCCGATTTGCTACGTTGTCTCACGAGGCGCTCACACAGGAACCAAGCAAGCAACAGGTCGGCATTCGCGTTACGTGGCAACAACTGGAGCAACTCACGATTCCAGTCTTTTTGCTGACGGGGGAAGCGGATCTCTTCGCACCACCACCCTTGCAAAACCGGGTGGCAAAGCATCTCAGAAATTGTCGGTTAGCAACGCTGCGCGAAGTTGGTCACGCACCCTATTGGGAAGCGCCGGAGGCTTTCAACAAGATGGTTCTCGATTTTCTTCGAGCGTGCAGTTGATATGCCAGAGGCCAACTTCAGGTATCCCACGGGCAATGAGCCCATAGGCCTCCAGCAGCATGTCATCAGTGCGAAACGCCCACTAGAACGTTGCTTTTAGGTGACCGACAAGCCAGAGTGCGTCCAAACAAATCGCAACTACAATGCCGGGAGTTCGGACATGAACTACCTTGAAGAACGACGGGACTTGGCCGCGGCCTTCCGCTGGACCGCGCGCCTCAACATGAATGAAGGAATAGCCAATCATTACAGTTTGGCGGTTTCGCCCGACGGGGCAACGTTCTTGATGAATCCTTTTGGCCGTCACTGGTCAAAGATGCGCGCCAGCGACCTTGTCGAACTGGATGCCAATGTCGAGCCTGATGATCTTGGCGGTGACATTGATCCCACCGCCTGGGCAATCCACGGCGCCATGCACCGTAAGGTACCGCATGCTCGATGCATCATGCATCTGCATTCGAAGTACGCGACGGCACTGGCGGTTCTAAAGGATCCAAGTCTCCCGCCGATTGACCAAAACGCGATGCGGTTTTTCAATCGTGTCGCCAACGATGATGGCTTTGACGGCATGGGACTGGGCGATGAAGCAGAACGCCTTGCCCGCGTGCTTGGCAATCGGTCAATTATGATGATGGGCCAACACGGAATTCTGGTTGCCGGCCCCACGGTCGCGCAGTGCTTTGATGACATCTATTATTTTGAGAAATCTGCCGAGACGTACATGACGGCCTTAGCCACCGGCAAAGAATTGAATGTTGCTTCGGATGCCGTGGCTGAGAAAACTGCGCGCCAGTGGGAAGAGTATCCCGGTGCTGCCGAGAAGCACCTGTCGGCAATCCGCGAGGTTTTAGACGAAGACGAACCTCAATACCTGCAATGAGCGCAAGACCTGAAAACAGTACGGGCCGGTTGGGACAAGCCAAGAACCTCCTTGTGATCATCTCGGATGAGCATCGCCGCGATGCGATGGGCTGCATGGGCCATCCCATTGTCCGGACACCGCATCTCGACCAACTGGCCACGAGCGGGACCGTTTTCGAAAACGCCTACACACCGTCGCCAATTTGTGTGCCGACTCGCGCGGCGCTCGCCACCGGGGAATACATTCATCGTACCGGACATTGGGACAGTGCCGCTCCGTACGCGGGAACACCAAACAGTTGGATGCACGCCATCCGCAACACCGGTGCTGACGTCGTCTCCATTGGCAAGCTGCACTTCCGCTCCGGCGAGGATGACAACGGGTTCACTGAAGAAATCATACCGATGCATGTCGCAGGCGGCGGTTTGGGCTGGACCGTCGGATTGCTGCGTGATGATCCGCCACCATATGATGCTGCAGCCGAACTCGCCGCCGACGTCGGTCCCGGTGAGAGCGAATACACCCACTACGACCGCGCGATAACCTCCGCAGCTTGTGACTGGCTTGCCAATCGCAAGCACTCTGACAAGCCCTGGGCAGGATTCGTTTCCTTCATCAATCCACACTATCCCCTGACCGCGCCTGAAGACTTCCACAAACTCTATAAGCCCGAGGATATGGACTTCCCGTTCGCACATGATCTCGGCCAACAGCCCATCCATCCCGAACTGGCACATCTCCACTCATTTTGGGATTACGATCGATACTTCGATGAGCAACGCATCAGAGAAGCCAAGGCAGCTTATTATGCCCTGGTTTCATTTATGGACGATTGCCTAGGTCAGGTTCTTGCTGCTCTGGACCAAACCGGCCAACGCGACGATACCTTGATTGTCTATGTGTCCGACCATGGCGACATGATGGGCGACCACGGCTTCTGGACCAAGTCAGTCATGTACGAAGCCTCAGTCGGCATCCCGATGATTGTCTCCGGTCCCGGCATTGCTGCGGGAAAGACGTCAGCGACGCCGGCGAGCCTGATCGATATCGCGCCAACCGCTGCCGATCTATTCGGCGCGCGCGCATTCAGCGACGGCCTACCTGGGTGTTCGCTCACGGCACTTGCCAATGCAGCTGATGATCCGGATCGCACAGTCTTCAGCGAGTATCACGACGGCGGCTCCTCAACGGGCTTTTATATGGTGCGCTGGGACGACTGGAAGTATGTCTACTATGCCGGTTTGCCGCCTCAGCTATTCAATCTGGCAACCGATCCGAATGAAGTCCGTGACCTTGGTCAGGTGGATACCAGCGAAGCCATAGCCGCGCGAGCAGAAGGCGAGCGCCGGTTGCGCGCAATCTGCGATCCCGACGCCGTCAATGCGGAGGCGTTTGCCGACCAGCGCCGCCGCATCGAAGCTTTCGGCGGTCGCGAAGCTTGCGCCAGCATCAGATTCAATCACACGCCTGCGCCGGCTACCATTAATCCAGCGTCCACGTGATCGTCAGCAGGACCCGTTTGTTCTCGTCTGCCAGACCCACTATCGTTAGCTGAAACGCAGGAGGACGTTCAATGCAGGACCAAGCAAACACCACCTCGTCGGTTATCAAGGTTAGCCCACTAGAGGGCGCGCGCTTCGGTGCAGAGATTACAGGACTGGATCCAAGTAACATCTCCGAAGCCGATAGATCCATGATTTGGCAGACTTACAAGGACCGCCATGGGCTGATCTGTTTCCATTTCGATCGGCTTCTGGAGGCAGATGAGCTGCATGCTCTGACGTCGGTGTTTGGCGAAAACGAATATGCACCAGGCATCATCAATGGCCTTGGTAAGAAGACGCCGGAAGGTGAGGAGCATCTCACGGTCGAAGAACAGGTCACTCGGTTATATGCCCAGGGTCGCGATCCGTTCATGACATATATCGGCAATCTCAATCCCAAGACCCTGGACGAGAAGGCAGTCGACAAGAAATTCTTTGGTGAGTGGGAATGGCATACGGATATGTCATATATTGAAGTGCCACCGACCTTCAGCTTGTTGCACGCGCGCGTTATTCCAGAGGATGGTGGCGACACTGGCTTTTGCAGTCAGGTCATGGCAGCGCGGGAAATGCCACCGGCGCTTCGGGAAAAAGCACTGAAGCACAGGATCAAGCATGACTCGACCTATGGCAGTAGCGGCATCCCACGCCCCGGTATGACTGCGCCGGCTTCACCGATCGAGGCCATTGGTTATCCGCATCCTATTCTACGCAAGGTGCCAAGTACCGGCGATGAAGCAATATTCCTCGGGCGCCGGACCAATGGTTACATCATGGGGCTGCCGCTCGATGAGAGCGAGGCCCTGCTCAACGAAATCTGGGCGCATGCCACGCAAGAGCAGTTCTGCTACTACCACAAATGGAAAGTGGGTCAGGTCGTCGTGTGGGACAATCGGATGATGATGCACATGCGCAAGCCCTTCGACGAATCCAAAGCACGCTTCATGTGGCGGACACAGACCAAAGGCGAGGCCGTCGTTCCGTCTGAGGCATGATTCCAACGGCTTGCCAGTGCAGAGCATCTGAATGCTTTCTCGATGCTGAAATGAAGTCAGCCGGCCGATGCCTTAAGCAACGATTGAACCGGAAAACTGGTGTATCATGAACGCGAGGAGCGAGATGTCGATGATCTTCTATTTCAGTCCGGGATCGAGTTCCCTTGCAACCCACATCGCCTTGCATGAAGCCAATGCACACTTTGAAAGCCGCCTGCTGTCGATAGCAGATCAAGAAACACGATCAGTCGATTATCTCTCCGTCAATCCACATGGCAAAGTGCCTGCCCTGGTGATTGACGGCGCGTTGTTGACGGAAGTCGCAGGTACACTATTTTACATTGCACGCACCTATCCGGATGCGCAGCTGCTGCCGCCTGATCATGACATCGCAGGGCAGGCCCAGGTCGTTTCGTGGATGTCTTTTGTTGCATCCGGCATTCACACGGTTTGGTCTCAAGGCCCGGATGTTGCACTGCCGGCTTACGAGTTGGCAGATAGCCGTCTGGGTGATCGCGAGTGGGTGGTCAGCAATTACTCCATCGCGGACATCCACTTGTTCCGCCTCTATTGGCGATTTTCGAACAAGTTCGAGTTGCCAACGGGCAGTTTGCCAAACCTCAAACGCCACCATGATCAGATGATGCAACGCCCTGCTGTGCAAAAGACTTTGTCAATCGAGGCTGAGTTGCCGCGTTCTCTTCCGCTTTAGGGCACAGCCCTCAAACAAGACGGCACTGCAAGTTGCTTACAATACAGCGTCACCTTGGAACTGCCTTGTGACCCGCGGCATCACTGATGAGTTCCCGGGTAAGACTTCAGCGCTTATCCTGGATCTTCCCACGCATCGGGAACTCCAAAGTCCTCATGATCATGAAAGATCCCGGCTTGCTGTAGGCAGCGTCCGGGAACAGAAGTCGTGACGCAGCCGGTTGAGGATCACTGCGCGTCAAAGACGACGACTGAAGCTTCGTCTTTGACTGGGGTCTCCGCTACTCAGCAGCCTCGGCAACTTCACGGACTGGCTCAACTTTTGCCGCACAGAACTTGAACTCCGGGATTTTACCCATCGGATCAAGTTGCGGGTTTGTCAGCAGGTTGGCCGCGGCTTCGGCAAAGCAGAATGGGATGAAGACCATCCCCTCAGGCACATCGCGGTCTTGCCGGGCTTTGAGAACAACTTCCCCTCGTCGCGTTTCGACCTTCACCCAGTCACCAGCATCCAGCCCCATGCGCGCCATGTCGTGACGGTTAAGGCCGGCTATGGCTTCCGGCTCAAGCAGATCAAGATTGGCTGCTCGACGCGTCATTGAGCCTGTATGCCAGTGCTCCAACAGGCGTCCAGTGGTGAGCACCATCGGGTACTCATCATCTGGAAGTTCATCAGGTGGCGTGACATCGGCCGGAACAATTTTGGCGCGTCCGCTCTCAGTCGGGAATCTATCTCCGAAGATGATTTCGTTGCCTGGCTGGTCTGGTGCGTCGCACGGATAAGTAACGGCATTCTCACGATCAAGACGCTCCCACGTAATGTTCTTAAGCGAAGGCATCACTTCAGTCATCTCTGCGAAAACTTCGCTCGGATGCTGGTAGGTCCAGCCCAGCCCGATACGTTGTGCGATTTCAGTGACGAGCCACCAATCCGGGCGGGCTTCGCCAGGCGGATCAACAACCGGCCGAGCCATCTGGACCTGACGGTTGGTATTCGTATAGGTGCCCCACTTTTCAGCATGTGCTGTTGCCGGCAGGATGACATCCGCATGCCAGGCGGTTTCAGTCAGGAAGATATCTTGGACAACAAGGTGCTCGAGTTTTGCCAGGGCAGCCCGAGCATGATTCTGATCTGGATCAGACATCGCCGGGTTTTCACCAAGGATGTACATGGCCTTGATCTCGTCGGCCAGAATGGCGTCCATGATCTCGACAACTGTCAGGCCCTTCTCCGGGTTAAGCGTTTTGCCCCAGAACTCCTCATAACTCGATCGGATCTCAACGCTCTCAACCGACTTGTAATCCGGGTAGACCATCGGAATCAGTCCGGCATCGGACGCTCCCTGCACGTTATTCTGACCGCGCAATGGATGCAGCCCGGATCCTGGACGGCCCAACTGACCAGTCGTCAGCGCCAGAGCGATGAGGCAGCGCGCATTGTCCGTGCCATGCACATGCTGTGAGATACCCATACCCCAGAAGATGAGTGAGGCTTCGGAGCGGGCATAGGTCCGTGCCACGGACTTGATCGTCTCAGCAGGAATTCCGCAGACCTCTTCCATTTTCTCCGGTGGGAAGTTTTGGATATTGGCCTGGAGATCAGCAAAGCCTTCGGTATTGGCCTGCACATATTGCTCGTCGTACAAGCCTTCGGCGACGATTGTGTGCAGCATGCCATTGAGCAGCGCGACATCGGTGCCTGGCTTAAACTGCAGGACTTGGTTGGCATGTTTTGCGATGCCCTGGGTCTGGCCGCGCGGGTCCATAACGATGAGATGCGCGCCGCGCTTGGCCGCATTCTTCAGGAATGTTGCCGCCACCGGGTGGTTCTCGGCAGGCCGCGCACCAATGACAATAATACAGTCGGCGTCTTTGGCTGCCGTGAAGGGAGCTGTCACCGCGCCGGAGTTCAAGCCTTCCATCAGGGCCGCCACCGACGATGCATGGCAAAGCCGCGTGCAGTGATCGACGTTGTTGGTATCAAACCCCTGCCGGATGAGCTTCTGAAACAGATACGCTTCCTCATTAGAGCACTTCGCTGACCCGAAGCCGGCGATGCCCTTGCCGCCTTCTCGAGCGTGGACATCCTTCAAGCCGGAAGCAGCTTTCTCAAGTGCTTCTTCCCAGGTCGCTTCACGGAAATACTGAGAGATTTCATCGCGTGTAATTTTTACGCCACCAGCTTTTGCGGGTGCATCGTCACGCCGGATGAGAGGAACAGTCAGGCGGTCGGCATGGTGAATATAGTCGAACCCAAACCGTCCTTTGACACACAGCCGGTTAGTATTCGCTGGACCATCCTTGCCATCAATGTACAGAATCTTGTTGTCTTTTACATGAACTGTCGTTTGGCAACCCACTCCACAGTAAGGACAGAGTGAGTCGACACTCTTCTCCTCGAATCCGGTGCGCACATTCTGTTCGCTCACCAGACTGGATTCCATCAGGGCACCGGTCGGGCAGGCCTGCACGCATTCACCGCAGGCGACGCAGGTGCTCTCGCCCATGCCCTGGTCGAAGTCAAAAACAATCTTGGAGCCATGTCCCCGGTAGGCCATGCCGATAACGTCATTCACCTGCACTTCGCGGCACGCGCGAACACACAGATTGCAGTGGATGCAGGCATCCAGGTTGACAGCAATGGCGGAGTGACTGCGATCCGTTTCAACCGCGGTGCGGCCGGGAAGTCGGCTGCTGGCAGCTATTCCCATGTCGTCGACACAGTTCCAGAATTTTGACTGGGGATCGGGTGCCTGCTCTCGAGCCGGTTGATCGGATAGCAGCAGCTCGAACACCATCTCACGCGACTTCTTCGCCCGCTCGGTCGATGTCTTGACCTTCATCCCATCGGTTGGTTCTCGGACGCAGGATGCAGCCAGCGTCCGCTCGCCTTCCACTTCGACCATGCAGGCGCGGCAGTTGCCGTCGGCCCGATAGCCCTCTTCGGGCTGCCAGCAAAGGTGCGGGATCTTTGTACCGTAACGCTGGGCGACCTGCCAGATGGTCTCGCCTTCTTCGGCCTCGACCTGCTTTCCGTCCAGTTCGAACGTGATCCTGGTCATCGCGTTTCATTTCCCTTTTCGTTCGCGATCACCAAATGGCGCTCGCAATGAGAGCAATCTTGCGTTGCTACTTCAGTTCGATCTCAACAAATGCAAACTCGTAGTCGTTGGCATTGATCACGTTGTGGTGGACACCGGCTTTGCGAAAGTATGACTGTCCATGCTTGAGCTCAGCGAAGCTCTCTTCGCCTTCTGGTGAGACAAGCTTTAGCTGGCCATTGCCTGACGGTACGACCACATAATCCATCTCGTGGACATGAAATCCAGTCTCTGCGCCGGGCGCAAACCGCCACTCGGTGACGCGGACACGGTCATTGTCTTCCTGGATGGTCGGAACGGCAGACGTGGTCATCTCAAGTCCTCCGGGAAGTACTTCAGAACCGAGCGTAAGGGGTTCGGGGCGGCCTGACCCAGACCGCAGATCGAAGCATCAGCCATCACCTGCGCCAGCTCTTCGAGCAAGTCGCCATCCCAGTTATCGCCGGACATCAGCTTGACCGCTTTCTCCGTGCCATTGCGGCACGGCGTGCACTGTCCGCAACTCTCATCCTCGAAGAATTTCATGAGGTTCAGCGCAACAGCCTTCATGTCATCCTGATGCGAGAGAATAACAACTGCGTGCGAGCCGACAAAGCAACCATGCTTTTCAAGCTGTCCGAAGTCGAGCGGAATGTCCGCCATATGCGCCGGCAAGATGCCGCCGGAAGCGCCACCCGGTAGGTAGCCCTTGAAGTGGTGGCCATCAAGCATGCCGCCGCAAAGCTCGATGAGTTCCTTCGCGGTGGTCCCGGCTGGTACCAGTTGCACACCTGGATTCTTGACACGGCCCGAAACAGAATAGGACCGCAACCCCAACGCACCGTTTTTGCCCTGGCTGGCAAACCATTCGGCACCGTTCTTCAGGATCTCAGGAATCCAATAAAGTGTCTCGACATTGTTGACCAATGTCGGCCGGTCAAAAATGCCGACCTGAGCGACGTAAGGCGGTCGATGACGCGGAAGTCCACGCTTGCCCTCGATGCTTTCGATCATTGCGGATTCTTCTCCGCAGATATAGGCGCCCGCACCACGTCGCAGAATGATCTTGGTATGACCAGCCAGTCCGGCCGCTTCTACAGCAGCGATTTCCTTGATCAGGATTTCGCGGGCAGCTGGATACTCATCGCGCAGGTAGAGATAGATAGCGTCTGCCTCGACGGCCCATGCAGCAATCAGCATGCCTTCGAGAAACTTATGCGGATGACGTTCGAGGTAGAACCGATCCTTGAAGGTTCCAGGTTCGCCTTCATCGGCATTGACGGCCATCAGGCGTGGCTTCGGCGCGGCTCGTACAAATCCCCATTTCCGACCCGTCGGAAAGCCTGCACCACCAAGCCCGCGCAGGCCACCGTCAGACAACGTCGCCATCACATCTTCAACAGACTTTCCGCCCGACGTGCAGGCTGCAAGCATGTCATAGCCACCGTTCGCGCGATAAGCTGACAGATCCTCATAGTTCGGGACGTCAGCATGAAAGTGCTTCGACTGCACAACCGCGGAGACATTCTCGGCGTTCGCATGATCGACGTGATGGTGGCCGACTTCGCAAACCGGAGCGGTATCGCATCGCCCCATGCACGGCGCCCGCACAACGCGCACGTCGGCATTGCCATCGTTTTCGAGAGCGCCAATCAACGCTTCTGCGCCAGCCAGTGTGCAACTCAGCGATTCACAAACGCGTATCGTGACAGGCGCCGGCTTGGCATCGCCATCGTGGACAAGGTCGAAATGTGCATAGAACGATGCCACTTCGTAGATTTCCGCCATCGGTATGCGTAGGAGTTCGGCGAGGCCATGCATATGCCCGGCTGGAAGACATCCTTCGCTGTCCTGGATGAGATGCAGGTACTCGATCAGCTCGTCACGCCTCAAGGCACGATCACCGAGCAGGCCGCGCACGGCTTCTGTCTCCTCGGCCCGCAACAGCCGTCCTTTATTGAATACCGGTGCCTTGCGACGACCGGAGCCGGGATGGATGCGTCGCGTATCTGAGTTCTGCGTCATGTCATTCATGTTTTGTGGTTACCGCTCGGCAGGAGGACTGGTCCCTTGGAAGTAAAGGCATTTTAGCAATCTGGCATGCCAGATGCCATAGATAAGTTCAGCGGAAAAGCGTCGTTCGTGATGGCCTGGTGATTGATCATCACTATGCTTCAAAAATGGATCCGCATTGTGAGCTTTGACTGAAGCATGATGATGAGCGCCCTGTAAGAATCGAGCAACTGTGTATTTTCCCCCGGCATCAATCCGTTTGCGAGTGAAGTCGCACTGTACAGCTTGAATTCTACCCGCCAATAAGGGCCTCCTCGCCTGTTTGCCTGACTTGAAGTGTTGCAGATCCGACGTGATCTTGAGCACAACTGCGACATTCTGCTTTACGAGGTCTCGGCCCGTGCCGGCTCTCCGGTTAAGAGCTGAGGGTATTGGCGAACTCATCAGTTCGCGGTTCGTGAGCCCTTGGTCTTACGCGATCTGTCCATTCAGCGACCAAGATGCTTCGCGGGCTATGCCTCTTGCCGCGCGCAAAGAGGCGCTAGGCTGAGACCCACGAAACTTTGGCTCAGAGAGCAATCAGCCATCTTTTCTGATCCAGCGGCGGGATCCTCTCTTGAAATCAAATTGGTATGTGGTACACCAGCGATAGTGGCAGGAGTTGATATCGCATTGTGGGATGTCGCGGCTTGTCGGTGCCATTCCGGTATTTCAGATGACGAGTAACGTTCTCAAGATCCAGCCGATCGTTGAATCCGTGAATATGAGCACACGGATTTATGAGCAACTCAAAGCTGCAATCCTGAACATGAATATATACGATCCTGACGCGGAATTGCGTTTGGATGAGCGCAGCCTGTCGGATCAGTTCGGAAGTTCCAGAACGCCCTTGCGCGAAGCGCTCACCCGGCTTGATCAGGATGGCCTCGTTAAGATCCTACCGCGTCGCGGCATCATCATTGTCCGCAAGACGAAAGCTGAAATTCTAGAAATGATTACGGTCTGGGCGGCCCTAGAAAGCATGGCGGCACGGCTCGCATGTGAAGCGGCCTCGGACGAAGACCTCGCGGAGTTGCAGGCCCTGATCGATGGTTACGATAGTTCCCATGTCGATCAATACATGACGGAATACTCGGACGACAACATTCGCTTTCACAGCACCATCATCCGGTTGTCTGATTGCGAACTGATCGCACAGATGACCGACAGTCTCTTCATGCATGTTCGGGCCATTCGCCGTCGCACGATCTTTGAGCGTGACCGCGCTCAGCGCTCTGTTCGGGATCACGACAAAATCGTCAGGGCTCTCCTCAAGCGAGATGGTGATCTCGCAAGCAGGCTCGTCCGGGAACACACGATGAAGCTACATGAGCATGTTGCCAGACATGTCGAACTAGACTGAGGTCGTTTGGAAGGCGGGCCATAACACCGGCTGACCATGAAACAGGTCGCCACAGAATAACTGGCCCCAAGTTGGTGGGCCAATTGGCTATAAGGTTAGAGCATTCGATTGGGTCCGACGACCCATCGCAAACAGGAGCAAAAAATGGAAGCTCTCAAGGGCGTCAAGATTTTAGACTTTACGCACGTTCAGTCTGGTCCGACGTGCACGCAATTGCTGGCTTGGTTTGGGGCGGATGTGATCAAGGTTGAACGCCCTGGTGTCGGCGATGCAACCCGCAAGCAGTTGGTCGACGTGCCCGGTGCAGACTCGCTCTATTTCACAATGCTCAACCACAATAAGCGGTCGATCACGATCAACACCAAGGATCCGACCGGCAAGGAAATCCTGGAGAAGTTAGTCAAGGAGTGCGATGTCCTGGTCGAGAACTTCGCACCGGGCGCGCTTGATCGTATGGGCTTCGGTTGGGAGCGCATCCAGGAACTCAATCCCCGCATGATCATGGCGTCTGTGAAAGGGTTCGGACCCGGCCCTTATGAGGACTGCAAGGTCTACGAGAATGTCGCCCAGTGCACTGGCGGTTCAGCCTCAACAACAGGTTTCCTCGACGGCCCTCCAACAGTCACCGGCGCACAGATCGGAGATAGCGGAACCGGGCTTCATCTGGCACTCGGCATCGTCACCGCACTCTATCATCGCGAAAAGTCGGGCCGTGGGCAGCGTGTGCTCGCCGCAATGCAGGACGGTGTACTAAATCTCTGTCGGGTGAAATTGCGCGACCAGCAGCGCCTGGAGAGAGGCCCACTTAAAGAATACAGCCAATACGGGCAAGGCGTAGCGTTTGGCGAAACAACCCCACGCGCCGGCAATGATTCAGGCGGCGGCCAGCCCGGCTGGATCCTGAAATGCAAAGGATGGGAAACCGATCCTGACGCCTACGTCTACTTCATCACGCAGGCAGCTGTCTGGGGGAAGATCTGCGATCTGATCGGCGAACCGGCCTGGAAGGAAGATCCTGACTATGCAACGCCGGATGCGCGTCTCGATAGAATCCCGCAAGTGTTCGATCGCATTGAGGAATGGACCAAAACCAAGACAAAGTTCGAAGTGATGGACGCCTGCAACCCGTTGGATATTCCTTGCGGGCCGATCCTGTCGATGAAGGAACTTTCACAAGAACCGTCCTTGCGCGAGACGGGAACAATTGTCGAAGTCGATCATCCGGAGCGCGGCCCCTATCTGACTGTCGGCTGCCCGGTCAAGCTTTCCGACAGCCCTGCTGATGTGAAACGTTCACCGCTGCTTGGCGAACACACCGCTGAGATCCTGCAGGATGTGCTCGGTTACAAGGGCGATGAGTTTGAGCGCATAGCCAAGTCCGGAGCAGTCGGTGATATCGCGCCAATTGCTGCGGAATAATTCATCCAGAAACAGACTCCAGAAATAGATCCCAGAAACAAGCCGAAGAAAAACAAGCATAGCCGGGAGGCAAAACACCATGCGCATTATCCTCAACGGACAGCAGGCGTTCGGGAAGGCCGCACTTGAAAAGATATTGGAAGCTGGCAAAGACGAAGTCGTCGGCGTCTTTACGGCACCTGACAAGGAAGGCCGCCCGCCCGATCCTGTAAAGCAGGCGGCACTAGATCATGGACTGCCGTTGTTCCAGCCGTCGAACTATAAGGATGACGAAAACCTCGAGATGCTGCGCTCTCTGAACGCTGATCTTATGGTGATGGCCTACGTCATCATCTTCATCCCGGAAGCCGCGCGTGACATTCCGAAGATGGGGTCGATCTGCTTCCATCCATCATTGCTGCCACTGCATCGCGGTCCAAGCTCGATCAACTGGCCGATTATGTGGGGCGCCAGCAAAACCGGATTCAGCTGGTTCTACCCGACGGATGGCCTCGATGAAGGTGACATTCTTATCCAGCGCGAAGTTGATATCGGACCTGATGAAACTTTGGGTGATGTCTACTTCAAGAAAATCTTCCCGGCAGGAGTGGATTCCGTCCTCGACGTAATCGATGCATTTCGTGCCGGTGATCCACCACGCTCAACCCAGGACGAAAGCAAGGCAACCTACGAGTCATGGTGCCGCAAAGCAGACGTCCAGCTGGATTGGGACCGCCAGGTCGCTGACGTCTACAATATGATCCGCGCAGGCAACCCGCAGCCGGGCGCCTGGACCACGCACAACGGCGGCGAGGTCCAGATTTATGACTCGGCCAAGATCGCTGGCGAGGAAGGCACCAACGGAGAAGTCGTCTCGGTGAGCGATGAAGGCGTCCTGGTTCAGGCCGGTGGCGGCCGCATCTTGATCAAGCGGGTTAGGCCCAAAGGAGGTGACAAAGTTGCAGCCTCAGAGTGGGCCGCCGCCGCAGGTGTCGCTGCCGGGACAAAACTCGGCGGCTAGACTAATGCTGTCCGGCGCTCTGCCGAACAGTCTCACCCAGTTATTTGGCCAGAGAAGGGAGGCTCCAGCCGTGCCCAAAACGGATATCGAAATTGCCCGCGAAGCCCAGAAACGTCCCATCCAGGAAGTTGGTGACAAACTCGGCATTCCATCAGAACATCTACTTCCATTCGGTCATGACAAGGCCAAGGTTTCAGAAACATTCATCAAGTCGCTGGCCGACAAGCCTGACGGCAAGCTGATCCTGGTCACCGCGATCAACCCGACACCTGCCGGGGAAGGAAAGACGACAACCACTGTCGGTCTCGGCGATGGTCTTAATAAGATCGGCAAAAAGACGGCGATTTGTATTCGAGAAGCATCTCTCGGACCGTGCTTCGGTATGAAGGGTGGGGCCGCAGGTGGCGGTTATGCGCAGGTCGTCCCGATGGAGGAAATGAACCTTCACTTTACCGGTGACTTTCACGCCATCACGTCAGCTCACAACCTGCTGTCGGCAATGATTGATAACCACATCTACTGGGGCAATGAGCTTGGCATCGATTCACGCCGGGTCGCATGGCGTCGTGTGATGGATATGAACGATCGGGCATTGCGTCAGATCACGGCTTCTCTTGGCGGTGTTGCAAACGGTTATCCGCGCGAAGCTGGTTTCGACATTACTGTCGCCTCCGAAGTTATGGCCATTCTTTGCCTCGCCAACGATCTGGAAGATCTGCAAAAGCGCCTTGGCGACATCATCGTTGCTTACCGTCGTGACCGTTCACCGGTTTATTGTCGCGATATCAAAGCAGACGGCGCAATGACGGTCCTATTGCAGCAGGCCATGCAGCCTAACCTGGTGCAAACGCTTGAGAACAACCCTGCGTTTGTCCACGGCGGCCCGTTCGCCAACATCGCCCATGGTTGCAACTCGGTCATCGCAACCAAGACTGCTTTGAAACTCGCCGACTACGTCGTCACGGAAGCCGGTTTCGGAGCCGACTTAGGTGCCGAGAAGTTCTTCGATATCAAGTGCCGCAAGGCCGGCCTCAAGCCAGATGCGGTGGTGATCGTCGCAACAGTGCGCGCGATGAAGATGAACGGTGGCGTTGCCCGGGCTGATCTCGGTGCTGAGAATGTCGATGCCGTCAAGGCCGGCTGTGCCAACCTTGGCCGACATATCGAAAACCTGAAGAAGTTCGGTGTTCCTGCAGTCGTTGGCATCAACCACTTCATCACGGATACCGATGCTGAAGTGGCAGCAATGAAAGAGTACTGCGCCAGCGTCGGCGCTGAGGCCATTCTGAATACCCACTGGGCCAATGGTGGCGACGGCATCACCGAGACCGCCAAGAAAGTTGTCGAATTGGTTGAGGGCGGAACTGCTGCCTACAAGCCGTTGTATCCGGACGATATGGGGCTGTTCGAGAAGATCGAGACGGTTGCCAAAGAGATCTATCACGCTGATGAGGTCATCGCCGACAAGAAGATCCGGGACCAGCTCAAGCAGTGGGAAGAGGCCGGCTACAAGAATCTGCCGGTTTGCATGGCGAAAACCCAATACTCCTTCACCACGGACCCGAATGAACGCGGGGCACCAACAGGGTTTTCAATTCCGGTGCGTGAGGTACGTCTGTCGGCAGGAGCAGGATTCATCGTCGCCATCTGCGGTGAGATCATGACCATGCCTGGACTACCGAAAGTGCCCGCGGCTGAGTCGATCAAGTTCAACGCAGACGGTGATATCGAGGGACTGTTCTAAGCGAATAGGACACATCAGATGACCCAACGCTCCGGGGGGAGAGAGTTGGGAGACGGGCAGCCGGGAAGCACTCTGCTTTCCGGCTGTCTCTTGTTCGCAGTGACTACACTGCCGGTATGACTATTTCCGAATGACATTCCGAAATGTGCGCCGGATGCCAATCCAGTTGCCCGTTGTCAGACACTCATGTTTCTTGTCGAGACAGTAACCGAGGCAGAACTCGCGCGGCGCTTCTTTCTGGCAGCCTCTGAAGCACTGCTTACGAATTGCCGTGCACGTCAGTTTACCACTCTTACTGGCCGCGATAGCCGGCTTCGCTCCGATGACGTTGACCGTTGTAAGGCTCATCAGTACGGCGGCCACGAATATCGAGTATCTCATTCCACAGGTCCCACAATTGATCGGCAGCTTGCCTCTTGCCCCCAGCCCCTAACCTCTCGCTAAGACCATTCGATGGCACGGCAACAATCACAACAGCATTTGCTTTCTGATTGACCGCGGCAGCGACACGGCGGATGATTTATCGCAGATTTGCATTTGTGTTGATGTCCGGCCGGAGGATTTGAGCGATGTCCGAAGCTGACTATGACCTTGTCATCCGCGGCGGCAGTGTTGCTGACGGCACCGGGGGCGATCTGTTTGACGGTGATGTTGCAATCAGCGGTCACACCATTGCAGCTGTCGGCAAAATCAGTGGCCGCGGCCGAGACGAGATCGACGCCAGGGGCAAATTGGTGACACCGGGCTTCGTCGACGTCCACACCCATTACGACGGGCAAGTAACCTGGGGGCATGACTTGTCGCCCTCATCTCAGAACGGCGTGACGACAACGGTCATGGGGAATTGCGGTGTCGGGTTTGCCCCGTGCCGCCCCGACGATCAAGATCGCCTGGTACGGTTGATGGAAGGTGTCGAGGATATTCCCGAGCCGGTCCTGTCTGCCGGCCTTCCCTGGACCTGGGAGACATTCCCCGAGTACATGGATTGGCTCGCATGTCGCCAGTTTGATATTGATTTCGCCGCTCAACTGCCGCACGCCGCAGCCCGCGTCTATGTCATGGGCGAGCGCGGCGCCAAACGCGAACCGGCAACGGCGGACGACAACAGACAAATGGCTGCTATCACGCGTGATGCGATCCGTGCCGGCGCGCTTGGATTCACAACGTCTCGCACCATCAATCACCGCACATCAGACGGGGATTTCACGCCGACGCTCAAAGCGGGCGAAGAGGAGCTGTTGGCAGTCACGACGGCGATGCAGGCTGAGGGGCATGGCGTTCTGCAATTTGTCCTCGACCGTGAAACAATTGATGATGATCTGCCAATGCTCTTACGCGTCGGCAAAGCTACCGGTTGCCCGATCAACCTGACTGTCATCCAGGACGATAAAGACCCGGACCGTTGGCGTCAGACCATGGATGATATTGCAGCCCATGCAGCAGCAGGTTTTAGGATCCACGCACAAGTCGCAGCGCGCCCGATCGGCCTGATATTGGGCCTCGAATTGGCGCGCATGCCGTTCCTTGGCCATCCGACTTACCGCGAGATCATGCATCTCCCGCTCGACCAACGCGTCGCCCGCATGCGCGATCCGGAGATCCGTGCCCGTATCCTCGGCGAGGATCCGATTGAGAGTGATGATCCGCTCATCCGTAAACCGAATTACAACCGCGTCTTCCGTCTTGAAGATCCGCCAGATTACGAGCAGCCTTGGGAGAAGGCATTGGGACCGGCAGCCAGGGCGCAGGGTCGCGATCCAGCAGATATGGCCTATGACGCGCTGCTTGAGGACGGCGGTCGCGGCATGCTTTACGTACCCTTTGCCAACTACAAGGCGGGCAATCTCGATGCCGTGCGCGAAATGATGGTGCACCCCAATGCGGTGCCAGGCTTGTCCGACGGCGGCGCACATTGTGGCATTATTTGTGATGCAAGTTTCCCGACTTACCTGATGACCCATTGGACGCGTGACCGGTCCCGTGGTGAGAAGCTTTCCATCCCCTTCATCGTCGCTGCACAAGCAAGGCGAACGGCGGCTTCTGTCGGACTGCACGACCGCGGCGTGCTGAAACCGGGCTACAAGGCGGACATCAACGTCATAGATTATGATCGCCTCACCATGTCCCCACCGCGCGTGCACTACGACCTGCCGGAAGGAGGGCGCCGCCTTGTGCAGTCAACGACCGGCTACGAGGAAACCATCGTTTCCGGAGTCATCGCGAGGCGTGACGATCAAGCCACCGGCGCGTTGCCGGGGCGCCTGGTAAGAGGAGTGCAGGCCGCGCCGGATAGGGCGTCCTAGCAAATGATCGCCACAGACATTGTGATCCGGTAGCTAAGACGCAAATACTAGCCGCGGGATACTTGCCACTAACTGTCAGCCTGGCGCCGTTGCATTGCTAGCATCGGTCATCGCAGCGTCTTCCGCATCGAGGTCCCGTACCAAATTCTCAAATGGCTCTCGGTCAAGCTTCCAGAAGCCCTTGTCTGGTGTTGCAATGTCATGCAGCATCAGCATCATGAAGCTGAAGAAGGCCACCATGATGAAGATCATATAGTACTGGCTGTAACGACCTTGGCTTGGTTGCTGACCGGCAGCGCACGAAACCAGTGACTGAAGCCAGGTCGATGCGTCCGTCTCAGGCACTTTTGTCGCTGCGGGCGTTGGCGCTTGCTGGGTGCCAGCCACCGATTGCGAAATGGCCCCGGTGTTCGCGCCTGCAGCACGATCAACACAGACAGGTTCAGCCAGAAAAGGCAGGATGAGCGCAATTGACATGAACCAAAGAGCGCCGATTAAATACCATGACAGGCTCTGGTTCGGCCCTTCAACGCGCCGGGTCCTGAGAATGTTCAACTGCTCCAGGTTCTTGATGATCTCAGGATAGACGATGCGGTCATCCTCATCGGCTGGCTTAATGTTGAGGATCACTTGCCGGCATTGGTCGATGCGGGCCCGGTTCTCATCGATATCCTTGCGCGATCGTTTCGATAGGTTCGGACTGTTGGTGATGCTGAAGGCATACGAGCGCAGGATTTCCCGCATCCGACTGAGTGCGGAATTGGTCTGCTCGCAGACGTCGCCGGGCTCGAAGTATTTCAGGTAATTGAAGATGTTGCGAATGTGAAAGGCCTCTTCTGACAAGGCCTTGTTGATGTCATCGCGATCCTCCAACCCTTTCACAAGGGCAAGCGCAACGACGATGGCATAGAGCGTTGAGATGGCCGTGTAGAATGGCTCTTTATAGGTATCTTCGAATTCCGCGAACTTCAGCCAGTCAGATCCCTTGAACGCGATTGGAAGCTCAACGAACGGCAACTTCAGACTATCAAATTCAATCTGATGGATCTGAAAATAGAGCGCCACGACCAGCAGGCCGAAAAAGAACGGCGTGGTGCAGATTGCAATTGTACTGAGAAATGCGCGCCCACGCGCAAAGCATGCACTGATGATCATGGCGGCAAAGATCGACCAAAAGACGGTCAGCGGCAGGCCATGAAACAGGATGACGAGAAGCAACATGCCACCGACAAAAATGATATGAAACAAACTGATCTGAATATGTCCGCTCATTCTTCCCCCAGACGAATCTGCCCCCACAAGACGTCGCAATCCATCTGCTCTTTTGACAGCTAAACGTTGGCTATTTTTTTGTGCGTTGAGCCCACGAATGGAACTTTGTTTGCCATTCTGCATGTGCTAGATCTAACGGTAAAGGAGGTTGAGAAAACCTGCGCCCGGATAGAGGGTGAGTGGGAACTATCCCGAGCATTTTTGCAGAGCGCCCGGTGGCGTCACACATTCGTGGAAGTGGACAGCTGCCAGACAGATTTTTGAGTGACGGAGTGCGTATGCGTAAGTTTGTACTAAAGAGTGTTGCTGCCGTTTTGTTTGGCTTTGCAACGATTTATTTTGCTATCACAGCAATCATTACGACGACTTCTGAATTACCTATCTGGGCTGCGAGTGCAGCTTGCCTCTGTTTGACGATGTGTTTGGCCTTCATACCGTTCGTCGAGGGGTTGCAGCCTTCGCGGCGCAGTAAGGTTGATCAGCAAGTGTCCAACCCGTCCTAAACGGATTAGCGTTGACATTGAGCGGAACGCAGGCGTTCCGCGCTCCGCACAAATGAAATTGATCTTTGACCACGTTGGGACGTGCGTATTTAAGCTGATGCGCTGGGACGCGCTGCAATTTCACTTTGCCAACGCAAGATGTTGCTCGCCGTTGCCGGCACTTCAAGATCACCGCGTTTCGCAAAATCCATGGCAATGAAGGCCGTGATGTCCGCAACTGAGAACGTGTCACCTGCAATGAACTGGGTCTTTCCAAGCTCTGGATCAAGGCTATCCATAAAGCGGGCATAGCTTGCGCGTCCGCGCTCAACAAGGCCAGGGAGCTGGGGGACACCGCTCGGTAAGCCCGCGATTGCCCGGTCCTTGAACATCTCAAGAGAGTTGCGAACAACGTCAGCGGCTGGCGCGTAACATTCTATTTCGACACGCCGATTCCACATGTCGATGACGGCCTTTTCTTTTGCGTTGCCGCCGAACAAAGCGGGTTCGGGCTGCAGTTCTTCGAAGTATCGACAGATGGAAACAGACTCCGTGATCGACGTGCCGTCATCCAGCACCAGCGCCGGTACCGTTCCGCGCGGATTGATCTTTTGAAACGCATCGCTGAATTGCTGAGCTTCGCGCGTGTTGATCTGCTCGCTCGGGACCTCGATGCCCTTTTCGGCAAGAAACATGCGAACGCGGCGCGGGTTGGGAGCCAGTGCAAAGTCATAGAGTTTCATTTTTGAGACCTCTGACGGCTAGGGTGTGTGGGGTTGCTGTCCTGTCTATCGCATGCCAACCAGAAAAACGCACTCCGATTGATCGACTTCTCCTATGTGATGATGGCTGGCTTCAATTGGCGTGGAGCACGGCGCGCAGGTAACGTCGCCAAGCATGCAACCAAGCAACTCGGCAAGATGGCGACCATGAAGCAAGCACCACCCTTATCCGGCATCCGCGTTCTTGATCTATCACGGATCATTGCAGGGCCAAACTGCACGATGCAGCTGGCTGACCTCGGCGCTGAAGTCATTAAAGTCGAGCGACCGGGACATGGTGACGATACACGAAACATGCGGCCGCCCGATGCGAACGGCGAGGCGCACTTTTATCTAGCCTACAATCGCAATAAGAAAAGCATCGTGATTGATATGCAGGCCGAAGCGGGGCGCGAGCTGATTCACCAACTCGCCGCCAAGTCAGACGTTATGATCGAAAATTTCCGACCCGGTGTCGTCAAGCGTCTGGGGATTGACTATGAGACGATGGCAAAGGGCAATCCCGGTCTGATCTATTGTTCGGTGTCGGCCTACGGACAGACCGGATCGATGGCGAAGCGGCCAGGCCTTGATCCCGTGCTGCAAGCCGAAATGGGCTTGATGTCTGTCAATGGTGAACCGGATGGAACGCCGATGCGGCACCTGGTGTCTCTGACAGACCTGATGACCAGTCTGCTTGCGTCTACTGCCATTTCAGCAGCACTGGTTCGGCGCAAGGATACAGGCCTGGGCGACTTCATTGACCTCTCGCTGATGGGCGGCGCGTTCTCGTTGATGGGCAACGTCGCGCAATACTACCTTACAAGCGGTGAAAATCCGCCACGCTCCGGCAACGCACATCCGAGCGCAGTCCCTGTCGGCGCATTTGCGGGCAGCGACGGCGAGATGTTCTATACAGCCTGTAGTACGCAGCCACATTTCGTCAAGTTGGTGCAGGATGTCATTGCGCGCCCGGAATTGGTCGAAGATCCACGCTTTGCGACGAACGCGGCCCGTGTAGAAAACCGGCAGGCACTCATGGATATCCTGGCAGACGTCTTCGCAACCAAATTGCGCGATCATTGGGTTGAACGTATCCAGACGGCCGCACTACCAGCAGGTCCAGTGCGCAATCTATCGGAAGCAATGGAAAGCCCGGAAGTGGCCGAGGCAGGACTATTGCAGACACTCGAACACCCAACGGCCGGCGACATCCGCCTGATGCGAAGTCCGATCAAACTCGCAAATACGGAAGAAAGGCAGGACACGCCACCGCCACTTCTCGGCCAGCACACCGATGACGTTCTGCGTGATGTTCTCGGAATGACGGATGCTGCGCTGGCTGATCTGAGATCAGCCGGCATTGTCTCCTGACACTTGCCTGCCGCGCAAAGCTCAGGCGGAGACCAGCCGGCCATCCGTCGGGCTTGGAACAACTGCGGCGGCGCCCGCGATGTCGTCCGGCATGTCAAGCTCAATCAAGCCTTCCTCGCAGGCCTTGATCTGCATTGCGAGATACTTCGAGAAGATGCGGACATGCGGGAGGCCACCGCCGGTGAACCAGAGGCCCGGATGAGGGGTGCGCCGCCACATGTTGCACTGTTCGCCATCTTCACCAAAGCCCCACACCGTGCCAATGCGGTCGGCCACGTCGTCGCCAAGATAGAGCCGCGCAACATCTTGCTGGTTCTTATATCCCGTGGCTGTGACGATCAGATCGGCCTCGATCTCTTCACCGTTCTTGAGTTTCGCGCCAGTTGGTGTGAACCGCTCGATATCCTCAAAGTGTCCCAGATCTATTTTGCCCTCAATGATAAGCTCAGAGCAGCCGACATTGAAATAATATCCACCGCCGCGCCGCAGATACTTCATCTGGTAGCCAGTGTTGTCCGGTGGTCCATAATCAAGTTTGAAACCGCGCGCCTTGAGGCCCTCTAGTAGATCTTTGTCATTCTGCTGGTTGACCTCGCAGGCCATCTGGTAGGCCTTGACAAGCACAGGATAGGGCGCAGCGGTGGCGAGCAGATCATTGTCGGCGACAGGCGGTCCCTCATGGTACATGGTATAGACGCGCTGGGCTTCGGCCAGACTAACGATCAACGTCGTACCGCGCTGAACCAACGTCGTCTCGGCACCACTCTCGCAGAGATCATGTGCAACGTCATGGCCGCTGTTGCCAGTACCAATAACGATGGCTTTCTTACCCTTCCATTGATGACCGTTTTGGTATTCGCCGGAATGCATCAGTTTGCCTTTGAACGTATCCAATCCCGGCCAATCGGGTCGGATCGGAATCGCACTGACGCCGGTCGCGAACACGATATGGCGCGGCTTCACGATACGTTTCTTGCCATCGCGGTTCAGTTCAACGGTCCATTGCCCGGCCCGCTCGTCGTACGTTCCTGACACGATTTCCGTACTCGTCCAGAAGTTCAACTCCATCGCTTCCGCGTAGGCTTCGAACCAATTCGCGAGTTTGTCCTTCGGAATATAGACCGGCCAGTTTGGCGGATAGGGCATATACGGCAGGTCATTGACGAACACTTCATTGTGCAGCACCAGGTTGTGATAGCGCTTGCGCCAGGCATCACCGACCCGCTCGTGCCGGTCGATCGTCAGGGTGTCAACGCCGAGAACACCCAGGCACGCTGCAATACCAAGACCTGCCTGGCCGCCACCAACCACAAGCACAGTCGGCTCATGGTCTTCGTAGGCTATTTCGCGATTGCGTACGTCCTGCCAGTTCTCTTCACCAAACCCGCCAGAGAATTCATCGCCGCGCGGACGACGCCCGTAGATGCGTTCTTCATGCCCTTTAATCTCGTCAAGTGCCGTCAGGAGCACCCAGGCACCAAGCTTGGATGGTTGTCGTTGATCGGGAACAAGACGCAAGACGCCGCTGCATTTTCCGACAGCTGTTATGAAGGTAATGATGGCTTCCAGCGTTTCTTCGCCAGCTCGCACGACGACACGTGGTGGTGTCCGGCCTTCTGCAATCTCAAAAGCCTTCGGCTGTGTCGCAGCGAGCGTTTCCTCGAGCGCCAATCGTATCGAGGCTGTTCCGCTAAAGGTCTTAAGATGCCAAGTGAACGCAAGCAGGTCGCGCCAATGGCAGTCTTCAACGAAGCACGCCATCAGCGCATCCATATCATTGGCGCGCGCAGCAGCTTCGAACTGCTCAAGCCATCGCTCGACAGCCTGTTGTGGTGATGCGTCCTGCAGAATGTCCTTCAATGACATGGCGATCTCCGCGGTTATGACACTGGCGTACGAAAATGCGGCTGCCGGCCAGTGCTGTCCAGCAAAGCGAATTTTATGATGGAGATAATCGCCGATGTGATCCCTCCGGATTCTGACCATCCAAAGCCGGTTTCATCGCATCTATGGTTTCGCGCAAAGACAGCCGCCGTGTAGGGTGGCGGTAATGGACTAGAGCGTAAGAAAACCATGGGAGGCAACCTTGAGCGGCGATCGCATAATTCCTCAACCAACACCGGAAACTCAGCACTATTGGGATGGCGCCAAGCGTGGCGAGCTGCTGCTGCAGACATGCAAGAGCTGCAATCATACTTACTTCCCACCGCGGCCATTCTGCCCGGAATGTGGTTCACGCGACGTCGAGGTCATCAAGGCTTCAGGTAAGGGCCGACTCTACAGCTACATCATCAACCACATGAAGGCGCCGGGTTATGAGCCGCCATTCGCGGTTGCCGTAGTCGAGTTGGAAGAAGGTCCGCGGATCATGACCAACATCCTGGAATGCGAGCAGACGCCGGAGGCGCTGCAACTCGACATGCCGCTCGAGGTGACATTCGAGAAGTTGAGCGATGGGATATCGCTGCCGCAATTCAAGCCAGCCAAGTCGTAAGCGGGAGTCACATCAAAATGAAACAGAACGCTGTTGCTGTTGTCGGGGCCGCTGAATCGACAGATCTCGGTAAGGTTCCCGGTCTTTCGCAAATCGGACTTCATGCGGATGCTGCGCTGAACGCGCTCGCGGATTGCGGTCTAACGATTAAGGATATCGACGGTGTCGCCACGGCCGGGCACGACACCACGGAGTTAGTCCACTATATGGGCATCACGCCAAAGTGGATGGATGGAACATCAGTCGGTGGCTGCTCGTTTATGGTTCATGTGCGCCATGCGACTGCAGCCATCGAGGCAGGTCTCTGCAATACCGTGCTCATCACGCACGGCGAAAGTGGGCGCCATCGTGTTGGTCAGCTCAATCGTGCTGTCTTTCCGTCGTTGTTCCAGACTCAGTTCGAGCAGCCCTATGGTGTGTCAGTGCCACCAACCCGGTTCACGATGCCGGTCATGCGCTACATGAAAGATAACGGCCTGACCGAAGAGCAGTTGGCGATGGTGGCCGTCGTACAGCGCGAATGGGCTGCAAAACATCCGCGCTCTTCGTTCAAGGATCCGATTTCGACAGACGACGTCTTGAACTCGAAGATGATCTGCTATCCGTTCCGCCTCCTGATGTGCTGTCTTGTGACCGACGGCGGCGGAGCCCTTATTCTGACTTCAGCTGACCGCGCCAAGGACTTCCCGACCAAACCTGTCTATATCCGAGGCACTGGTGAAAGTGCTGAGACCCCTATGATTAGCCAGATGAAGGACTTTTCATCCTCACGCGCTTTCCGGGTTGCAGGTCAGTCTGCGTTTGAGTCAGCCGGCATCTCGCATGATGATGTCGATCACCTCATGATCTACGACGCCTTTGCACACTTGCCGATCTACGGTCTTGAAGATCTCGGGTTCGTCGGACGCGGCGAAGCCGGTGCCTTCATTGCGGAGGGCAACACCCGTCCTGGCGGCAAGCTTCCGCTCAACACAAACGGCGGCGGCCTTTCCTATATGCACTCCGGCATGTACGGCATGTACGCACTGCAGGAAAGCGTCCGCCAGATGCGCGGCACGTCCCCCGCACAGATCGAAGGCGCGAAGATCTCCGTCTGTCATGGTGTCGGAGGCATGTTCGCCGCCAGCGGTACGATCGTCTTCACCAACGAGGCCTGACATGAACGATAAGCCAGTTGTCCACTTTGATGTCACCGACGGAGTCGGTGTCATTACGATCGATTATCCTCCGGTCAACGCTCTTGGTCCAGGTGTTGCCGAGGGCATCATAGAATCGTTGGAAAAGGGCGAAGCAGATCCCAACGTCAAAGCTTTCGTTATGATCGGCGCTGGACGGTCGTTCATTGCCGGGGCCGATATTCGCGGTTTTGGCAAGGGACGGCCAAAACCAAAGAAACGGACCTATGATGTCCTCGATCCCTGCACGAAGCCGGTCGTCGCGGCAATCCACGGGTATGCCCTTGGCGGCGGTCTCGAGAACGCACTCGCCTGCCACTACCGTATCGCTGTGCCCAGTGCCAAAGTTGGTTTGCCGGAAGTGCTCATTGGGATCATTCCCGGTGGCGGCGGCACACAGCGCCTGCCGCGTGTCGTCGGTCCCAAGGCGGCACTCGACCTGATCATCTCCGGTCGCCATGTTCCCGCTCAAGAAGCCAAAGACCTGGGCATCATTGACGAAGTCATCGACGGCGATGATCGTGATGCGCTTCTGGCTGCCGCCTTGGAGTACGCCAAGAAAGTTGCAGACGTCCGGCCGATCCCGCGTGTCCGAGATCGCTCTGACAGGCTGGCTGAAGCCACGCCTGAAATTTTCGACACCAAGCGTAAGCAGGTGGCACGCAAGACGCGCGGGCAACCGGCCGTCGAAAATGCCATCAAGGCTGTCGAAGCAGCGACCGCCGAGCCGTTTGACGAAGGTATCGCAACTGAGCGCCGTCTGTTCGGAGAACTGGAGAGTTCTGACGAAGCCTTCGCAATGCGCTATGCGTTTTTTGCGGAGCGCGAAATTGCACGCCTGCCGGGTATGCCGAAGAAAGTTGAAACACCGGAGATCAATACGATCGCCGTTGTTGGCGCTGGTACCATGGGCGGCGGCATTGCGATGAGTTTTGCTGATGCCGGATTGCCGGTGAAGCTGGTTGATGTATCGCCTGAGGTGCTTGAAAAGGGTTTGGAACGCATCAAGGCCAACTATGCCACCAGCGTGCAGCGTGGCTCGCTTTCGCAAGACGAAATGGATGACCGGTTTGGCCGCATCGAATCCGTCCAGACAATGGAGGAGATCGGTGACTGCGATGCTGTCGTTGAAGCGGTTTTCGAGCGCATGCCTGTCAAGAAGGAAGTGTTTGCCAAGCTAGATGAGGTTATGAAAGACGGAGCGTTGCTGTTCACCAATACCTCGGCACTCGACATCGATGAAATTGCCAATGTCACCAACCGGCCGGAAGCCGTGGCGGGCACGCACTATTTCGTGCCAGCAAACGTTATGAAGCTGTTTGAAGTCGTCAACGGTTCGAAGACATCCCGCGAGACTTTGGCAGCAGCGATGAAGCTCGGCCGCGACATCGGAAAGATAAGCGGCTATGCGGGCAATTGCGATGGCTTCGTTGCTAATCGCAGCCGTGCGCCGTTCAATGTCGAGCAGGGCCTCATGATCGAAGAGGGCGCCTTGCCCGAACAGGTCGACAAGGTCATGGTTGGATTCGGGTATCCCGTCGGCCCGTTTGCAGTCAACGACATGTCAGGCCTTGATGTCAGCTACGACACACGCAAGCGCCGCGCCGCAGCTGACCCGAACTACCGCGGATTGCCAATCACGGACCGTCTTGTCGAATTGGGCCGCAAGGGTCAGAAAACTGGTGCTGGATGGTATCGCTATGAATCAGGCGATCGCACGCCGCACGTCGATCCCGAGGTTCACAAAATCATCAAGGATGTCGCCCAGGAAAATGGTTTCGAGCAGCGTGAATTCGACGATACGGAAGTGCTGCACCGCCTGCTGTTCTCGTCCATCAATGAGATCTGCAAGATCCTTGAAGAAGGCAAGGCGATCCGTGCCAGCGATGCCGATGTGATGTGGCTCAATGGGTTTGGTTTCCCGCGCTACCGCGGTGGCCCGATGTACTGGGGTGACACCATCGGAGCAATGGAGATCTACAATCAGATTGCAGCCTGGCACCAACGTTACGGCGATCGCTGGAAGCCATCGGCCTTGCTGCGCGATGTGGCTCAGAGCGGGGGCAAGTTGCGCGAGCTCAAGTCTGACATCTCCCTTTAAGCCGGAACGCCAGCCAAATGAGTGAGGACCGCTACAACAACGAGATGTTCGCCGTCCTGCCACAAGGTGAAGATCTCAAGCGCTACGTCGAGGAAGGTTGGCCGGTTCATCACTTCCTGACGGCGCTGCTCGAGAACGATTTAATGGAATGCGTTGGTCGCGCTGATGAACGCAATTTCGATGCCCTGGATGCTTACTGCGCCTGGCTGCGCACGTATGCGCCGCCGATGTGCTTCGGCAGCAAGGACAAAGTGGCATCCTGGATTTCACACAAAGGGTTGAAGGGAACTGGTCAGGCATAACCAGGTCCGGAAAATCAAAGCGTGCAGGCGCAGTCTATCAACCGAGAGGAATCTTGATGTCTGATCTCGTCACTGTCGATGTAAAAGATGACATTGCAACGCTGACCATGGATGACGGCAAGGCCAATGCATTGTCTCTTGCGATGTCAGAGGCGATCGGCGCAGGCCTAGATCGTGCCGAGCAGGAAGCCAAGGTCATCATCTTGGCCGGGCGGCCCGGTGTGTTGTGCGGCGGTTTCGATCTCAAGGTTATCCGCGGCGATGATGAGGCGGCGAAAGCCGACATGCGCAACGCTGGTATGGTCTTGTTACAGCGGCTCTACTTGTCCGCATTGCCATTGGTCATTGCCTGTCCCGGACATTCGGTTGCCGCAGGCGGCTTGATGCTGTTGACCGGAGATGTGCGCATCGGAGCAAAGGGTGACTTCAAGATTGGTCTCAATGAAGTCGCCATTGGACTTGCCTTGCCGGTCGCGGGGATTGAGTTGGCGCGCGATCGCCTCGCACCAACAGCACTGACTTCCGCCGTCGTTCTTTCGAAGCTCTACCCACCGGAAGAAGCAGCAGTCGTCGGCTATCTCGACAAAGCTGTTGCGCCCGAAGCTTTGATGAGTGAAGCGCAAGCCGCGGCCAAAGGATTGCTCGAATTAGATCCGGCAGCCTTCGCCGAAACCAAAAAGCGCATGCGTCAGCCGATCATCGACCGGATGACCGCGAGCTGATTACTTGGCCGCCCACCGTCGAAGCAGTAGCCTTCGGGCAATAGCTATGCCTATGGGAAATTCGTTCAAGAGGTGAACATGTCCGATTACAACGTGGGCGACCTGGTCGCTGAGTTCCTGCATCAGGTTGGTATTGATGTCGTCTTCGGCGTTGTCTCTGTCCATAATATCCCGATGGTAGACGGCCTCGGCCGCCGTAACACCGTGCGCTTTGCGCCGGCGCGCGGTGAAATGGGAGCTGGTCACATGGCAGATGGCTATGCCCGCGCCCGTCGGGGGCTGGGCTGCTTTGTGACATCAACCGGCCCGGGAGCTGCCAACGCCCCCGGAGCTCTGGTCGAAGCACGGTTTGGCTCCGCGCCTGTTCTGCACTTGACCGGCCAGACAGCGACAGCCGATCTCGATGAAGCACATGGCGCCGTGCACGACGTTCCCAGTCAGCTCGCCATGTTGAAGTCGGTCTCCAAAACGGCTTATCGCATCAGCAATCCGGACCAGGCCTTCGGGATTTTGATCAAGGCTGCCACTGAGGCGCTGACACCACCGATGGGCCCTGTCAGTATTGAAATACCGATTGATGTTCAGCGCTCCAACATTAAGCGGCCGGATCAACTCGACAGCATTGTGCTGCCGGTGCCGAAGCCGGATGCAGGCGACCCTACCAGTCTCGATGCGATTGCCGAGATGGCAGCCGGCGCCAAACAGCCAGTGCTTTGGTGTGGAACCGGAGCAAAGTTTGCGCGCGAACAGGTCTTGCGCCTCGCCGACATGGGCTTCGCGGTGATTACTTCTGTGAATGGCAAGGCCGTGATCCCCGAAGATCATCCAATGTCACTTGCGGCCTTCCATGCACCTCCCGCAGTTGAAGAGCTCTATAAGAGCGTTGACCTGATGATCATCGCTGGCGGACGGATGCGTGGACACGAAACCAAGGATCTCACCCTTGAGTTGCCTGAGCGTCGCGTACAGATCGATATTGATCCGGAAGCCAATGGCCGGACCTATACGTGCGAGCATTTCCATGTTGGTGAGGCTGGCGCAGCGCTCGGTGCGTTGGCGGATCGCCTGGAAGGCCGGATGAGCGTCGCGGACGATTGGCAGGAGACGATCGCTTCCACGCGCGAAACGGTCCACGCAGCTTTCCGCAAGACGCTTGGTCCTTACGTGGACTTCCCAGCCGTCATTCGTGAAGCGATGCCGGATGACGCGCTCTGGGTGCGCGATGTTACGATTTCAAATTCCACCTGGGGGAACCGCTACTTTCCGCTAACAGAACCCGAGCAGAATATTTATCCCGTTGGTGCCGCCATTGGACCCGGTTTCCAGATGGGCATCGGCGCGGCCTTGGCGGATGGCAGCCGAAAAGTTGTTGCAATGACTGGCGACGGTGGTTTCTTCCTGAACATGACCGAACTCTGGACGGCTGTGCAGGAGAAGGCTGATGTGGTCGTAATGGTCATGAACGATGCCGGCTATGGTGTCATTAAGGACATTCAGACCAGCATGTACGGCGGTCGTCATTTCGCGGCCGATCCCATAGGTCCGGATCTTGAAGGTCTGGCCAAGCTCGCCGGCATGCCATTCTGGCGTATCAGTGCCTTGGACGAGCTTGGCCCCAACCTCAAAGCAGCCATCGAAGTCGAAGGCCCGGCTCTTGTCGAGGTGGACATGACCAAATTTGGTCCCTACCCGCCGTACTTCGCACCACCACCATATGCCAACAAAGGGTAAGTCTGACGAGCTTGCTGACTACCGCGTACGAGAAGGAGGATTGATAGATGGTCGCCTTACCACTCCACAAGACATCCGAAGCTGATTACGGCGATGAACAGATCGAACTTGAGCGCTATCGCGAAGAAGGAACGCGCCGTGCTCTTGCGATGGACAACCGCGGGCCGATCAAATTTGATAAAGACGGAAAGTTGGATCAGGCCATTCTTGATGCCTATTCAAAGTACGGCTTCTACGTGTTCACAGGTGTTTTGAGTGCTGCAGAGCGTGCAGATCTCGAAAGGGACCTCGCCGACGTTCTCGAGCGCGCGCCGGTCAGCCTGGATGCCAAGGTCGACAAGCATGGCCGTCCCGCTCTCGGTTCTGATTGTCAGGGTCGCACCGTGACAATGGTCAAGCCGCTTTCAGACCCCGTCGGCGGCACCGATATCAGCCATGGCCGCCATCAGGTTAAGATGTTTGAGCCTGAGGCCCCACAAGACGCGCCGGAATACGTCTTGCAGTTGTTGCTTGGCTCACTCCAATTCTCCGATGCGCACTTGCGCCTCTACGGCCATCCGGAACTGCTGGCCGTCGCTGCAGCAATCAACGGCGATGATTTCACGCCTTTCAATGAGGGCATCTGGATCAAGCACCCGCATCTCGGCGGCTCCGTGTCCTGGCACCAGGATGGTTGGACGCATTGGAACAATCCAGACCTGGAAGAAAACACCCACGGCTTTAACTTCATGGCACAGCTCTATGGATGCGATGCCGCCAATGGGCTTTGGGTTGTGCCGGGGACGCACAAACAGGGCAAGGTTGATATTAAGGCGATGGCACAAGCTGCGGGTTCGGATCGTTTGCCGAATGCCGTCCCGCTGATCTGTGCTCCAGGCGATGTCGCGATCGTCAACCGTCAGGCCGCGCATGGCTCATTCGCCAACACCAGCCCAAATATCCGCGTGACATTCAATCTTGGGTTCCACAAACGCTCATCGGTTCTCGATGTCGAAAGCGGTGGCGTCCATAACCCGATCCAGAAGTACACCGCCGATTACATTCAAGAGCGCTCGAAGGTTATCGCCTACGCAATCGATGCCCGGCGGCAGAAGTATCCAGACGAGACGCCTTTTCGATATCAACCACTGGCTAAAATGGCAGCGCAACTGAAATGGAATGACGACGCGCGGGCTGACATCAAGGACTATAATTTGAAGGACCTCGGTATCTAGGTTCCAGCCATGCGGGAACCTGACGGCCCATCTGCACTCTCCCTGTCACTGAAAGCTATTGTCGTGTGAGTGATAGGAACGGAGCGCGGCGTCGTTGCAGCGATGCATGAAATGCCAGAAAGATGATCTTTGCAATGAACATCAGGATCGTGGCATGAAGGTCTCCGTCTCGGTCGGGGGATATGCCAAGGACGGGATCAATGAGACCGTCCAGTTCATCCAGGAGTGCGAGCGCCTCGGCGTCGATTGTGTCTGGGCAGCTGAGGCATGGGGACCGGATTCAATCACGGCACTGTCGTATCTCGCGGCCAAGACGGAAAAGATCAAACTCGGCAGCGGCATCCTGCAGATCAGTGCACGCGTGCCGGCGATGACGGCGATGACAGCGCTATCTCTGAACCTACTGAGCGGTGGGCGATACATCTGTGGTTTAGGCGTGAGTGGCCCACAAGTCGTCGAAGGACTGCATGGTGTCGATTATTCCGCCCCGCTCACGAGGTTGCGTGAGAATGTCGAAATCCTCCGCATGGCGTTTCGCGGCGAGAAGCTCGTTATTGATGGCAAGCGACATCAGCTGCCGCGTCCTGGCGGGCAAGGCAAAGCGCTGCGCCTTGACCATGAGCCAGCCAACATTCCGATATTCCTGGCCACCCTAGCTCCACGCTCATTGGAATATACCGGCGCGGTAGCCGATGGCTGGCTCGGCACATCATTTTCACCGGATCACCCGGAAGCCCACTTGGCGCACATTCGAAGAGGCGCCGAATCTGCGGGGCGAACGCTGGCTGACATTGAGCTTATCACAGCCTGTTCTCTGGGAATTGGCGACAACGTCGAAGAACAAATCACAAAGCGTAAGCGCAGCGTAGCATTCAATCTCGGAGCCATGGGCTCGGCCACAACCAACTTCTACAACGATGCATTCCGTCGTGCTGGGTATGTTGATGACTCGATTGCGGTGCAGGAATTGTGGCTTGCAGGAAAGCGCGCTGAAGCCATCGCTCGGGTTCCTGAGGAGATGGTCACGGCGTTCAGCGCGATCGGCACGCCCGACATGGTGAAGCAACGTATTGAGATCTACCGGGATGCGGGTATCAATGGCTTGCAACTGCGATTTGATACCAACGATATGCGCGAACGCCTTGATATGATCGGACAGCTCATGGATATGCTGCCCGACTGACTTTGCCGTTTCAAGTTGCGTCGTGAAGTTGTTTGACGCTTTAGTCGATATCAGCCGGCAATGCGCTCCGCGATCAAAACTATTCTTGTCATATCGCGCAGCACCGGCTTTTCAATCAACTTGCCGTCGATCACGACTAGGCCTGTATCAGCCTCTGCAAACTCCTTGAGGACGCGGCGTGCATGCGCAATCGCCTCCTCACTCGGCGTAAACACGTCGTTCAAAATTCCGATCTGCTTCGGATGAATTGAGCCTTTGCCGCTGAAGCCGAGATCTCGGACTAGCTCGGCTTCCCGCCGCATACCGTCTGGGTCTTCCAGATCAAGGTACGGCACATCAATCGCGTCAATTCCTGCAGCTGCTGCTGCATGGACAACACGAGAGCGCGCATAGAGCAAAGGCTCCCACTCGTTCTTGCACCTGAGTTCGGCGGCCATATCGACACCGCCGAAGAAAAGCGCATCGATCCGCGTGCTGGCATGCGCGAGATCGTAAGCACATTCGAGGGCAGCGTTAGTCTCAATGATGATGTGCAGGCGAACATCATCGTGGCCGCGTTCGGTGAGCAGGTCATCCAGCCAGACAATCTCATCCGGGGACATCACCTTCGGTAACATCAATGCCGGTGGTGGCGTATCCGTTGCGATAACGGCTTGGACATCCGCGAGACCAAAGGCTGTGCGCAGACAGTTGATGCGCACAATCCGCTCGACGCCATCATCGGCTTGTGGTTCGGCAAACAGTGCCAACCCTTTGGCGCGCGCTTCATCTTTGTCCTTCGGCGCAATGCCATCTTCCAATTCAACACAGACAATGTCCGTGCCGGATGCCAATGCCTTCGGGAACATCTCTGGTTTAAGGCCTGGCGAAAATATAAAGCTCCGCCTTGGCCGCACAGTACTGTCTTGGTTGCTCATGCGTGTCTCATTGGTCTTTTGCGAAATCTAAACTGCTGGGCCGAGCTTGACGTTATCCCGGCTTTACATCATGCCTGCCGACTGGGGCTTATCTTCACCCGATTGTGCCGCGAATATTGACGTGTATCCGCCGGACCAATCTGGTGGGATCTGGCAAGGGCGCGGGTCGTGAGCCGCCCATCGCACGGCTTCACCCCGGACAACTTCGTAAGTGTGTGACGTCGGTTGTGGATGGGCAGTGTATGCCTTGGCATCGCCGGATGAATAGCAGTTGAGCAGCAGCGGCCGGGGCTCCGGCGACTTGCTCGATGGCGAATAATGTAACGCACGACAATTGTGAATGGTGACGGAACCGGCTTTCCCTTTCAGATAGTCGACCTTCGACATGTCTACTGCTGCTGCGTCAGCCTCATTGAGACAACCCGACCACGCACCATCTTTGTCATACTGGTCATAGAGCGGCCCGTTGTGACTGCCGGGCAGGATGGCCAATGGGCCGTTGCTCATGTCGGTGTCTGCGAGATAGGTGCCGATCGTGAAGACATTGTAGTTGGTATGAGGAAAGAACTGGATATCCTGATGCCATTTCACCGTGTCGCTTTCATCGAACCATTTGAAGTTCAGCTTTGAATGGTGGAACACCACATTCGGCCCGGCGAGATCTGCAGCGACGTCCGCCATGATACCGGATGCAAAATCCCAATAGGTCTGGTGCTGGTCATCCGGGCTTTTCAAGCGCCGCAGAACAGGCTTGTCCGCCGAGTGACCAGGACCGATGTCGAATGTATCTCCGGAGACACTGACTGCTCGGCTCTTTTCAACAAACTCATTGGTCACCTTGATCAATGCATCCAACGTGTCCTTTGGGACAAGGCTGTCGACACCGACATAACCATGCTCGAAATAATGCTCGCGCTGGGCCTGCGTCAGGACGCGTGCGGGATATGACAGGATTTCTTCAGGTGTCATAGCATTTTCTCCCAAATGGCGCGCAGCCAACCACAACCGAGATAATCGGACTGGCGCAGCACGCGAATATTCTGTCCTTGTCAGTTTTGGCACCAAATTGCGCCAATCTCCATAGTCAATGGTAGCATCGGCCTGATATCTTTTGCGTTGAAGCAGTCGGTTAATCAGAGGAGGGGTCTATGACTAAGCTGTTGGAAGGCCATTGTGCCGTTATCACCGGTGCAGGTTCGGGTATTGGTCAGGCTATCGCGGTCGGATATGCGAAGCACGGCGCCAACGTAGCCCTGCTTGATATCGACAAATCGGCAGCTGAAGAAACAGCCCGAATGGCAACTGAAGCCGGTGGCAACGCGAGTTGTTTCCAGGTCGATATCGCCAACCGTCAGCAGTGCGCGAATGTTGCCAAGGCTGCAACATCTGAACTCGGCAAAGTAACAATCCTCGTCAATAATGCCGGCATCAATCGCCGCAATCCGATCACGGCTGACGAGGCTGATGTCTTCAAGGATTGGGATGACATCATCGACATCAACGTCAAAGGCGTGTTCAACGTCACACATGCCTTCCTTGATCAGTTGCGCACCAATAAGGGCCGCGTCGTCAATATCGGCTCCATTCAATCCTTCGTACATGTTCGCACGCCAAACTCCGCCGCTTATACGACCTCCAAGCACGGTGTGCTCGGTTTCACGAAAGCACTGGCTGCAGAACTCGGCAAGGATGGCGTTCGTGTTAACGCAATCGGCCCTGGCTTGATCGAAACACCATTGAACGCTCACGCCCGTGCCAACAATCCGGACCTCGTCAAAGTCTTTCTTGATCATACGCCGCTCGGTCGTGCAGGGCAGGCGGAAGATATCGTCGGCCCTGCTGTCTTCCTGGCGTCAGATATGGCGGCCTATGTCACCGGAACGATCATCATGGCCGACGGTGGTTACCGTACAATCTAGTCAGGAGGGCCGATGCCATTGCCAACACAAGACGAACTCTTCGCCAAAGTTGATGACTTTGTTGACAGTTGGCGCGACCAGCGAGCCAGCCTGCACACCTTGCAGGACTTCCCACATGACATTTGGCAGTCGCTTGGAGCGACCGGACTGCTCGGTCTTGGCCTCTCCAGTGAATATGACGGGCTCGGCGGAGACTATCGGGCCCTATCGACGGTGGCACAGCGTCTGTCTCAGGCCGGCGCCGTCATGGGAATCACAACAACATGGCTGGCGCATAGTATCAACGCTCGACTCCATATCGAAGGCCGAGGCAGTCGCGAACAGCAAGCAGAATGGCTGCCACGCCTGGCACGCGGAGAGACGTCTGTCTGCGTTGCCATTTCGGAGCCAGGCGCAGGTGCCCATCCAAAACACCTCAAAACGACAGCTGTCCGAGACGGGGACGATTTTGTCATCGATGGTCACAAGTCCTACCTGACCAACGGTCCGTTATCGGATGTCTTCATTATTCTGGCCATTACGGATGAAGTTGCGGGCCGTAAATCGTTCTCTGCAATACTGGTGCCCCGGGAGACAGCGGGACTACAGCAGACACCGGGCATCGAGATAGATTTCCTGCGGCCATCTCCTCACTGCGGCTTGGAACTGAAAGCGTGTCGCGTCCCGGCTCACAACTTGCTGGGCTCGCTCGGCGGCGGGTTTGCAGAGATTTCCATGCCAATGCGGGCGGTTGAAGATGTCCTGAAAACCTCATCACTGGCTGGAGCGCTTTTGGCGGAACTGCGTTTCGTTGCCGACCTATCGACAGGTGTTGAGGCGGAAGCCCTTGCTGAGTTCGGTTCGCTAAAAGACAGAGCGGATGCGCTGGCAGGGCTGGCCTCCGGGCTCGCTTCAGAGCTGGATCGCGATGCCGAGAACCCGGAACGCATGAATGCCGCTGCTGCCGGTTTTCGCGCGTTTACCAAATATCTGCAGGACGATATCGACGCCTATGTTGCGCGTCACAGCCTTGTGCTATCGCAAAGCGCGCAGATGTTGCGTCGCGATATCGTCAAATCATTCGAGATCGCTGCCTCAGCGCATCGCATCCAGTCGGCAAGACGTGCCGACGTGTTCATTCGCGAAGGAGCTACGCATTGAGCGGTCAGCAGGTCGAAAAATTCTCGTCCGTCGACGACATCATCGAGGGACTGGGGACGGTCTCCTATATCGCTTCACGCGAAATCGCCACTGCCATTCTGATTGCCAAGAGCCTGGAAAAACCTGTCCTGGTGGAAGGCTCGGCCGGTGTCGGCAAAACGGAACTGGCACTTGCCACCGCAACCTATCTCGACCTGCCGCTCATCCGGATGCAGTGCTATGAAGGCCTTGATGAGTCGAAGGCACTATATGAATGGAAGTATGGCAAGCAGCTGCTCTATACGCAGATCCTGAAGGAAAAAATCGGCGATGTCTTGGAGGCGACGGATGATCTTCAGGCAGCCATGGGGCGTTTGCACAATTTCAGTGACGTCTTCTTCTCGGAGCAATTTCTCGAACCGCGTCCGTTGCTGAAGGCTTTGCAGGAAGAAGCTGGTGCAGTCCTGCTGATCGACGAGGTCGACAAGGCCAATGAGGAGTTTGAAGCGTTTCTCTTGGAGGTGCTATCAGCCTTTCAGGTGACCATCCCGGAGATCGGCACCGTGAAGGCAAAGAAGCCACCAATTGTTTTTCTGACGTCGAACAACACGCGTGACATGGGGGATGCCCTCAAGCGCCGCTGTCTTCATCTTTATATTCCGTTGCCGGATGCCCGCCTGGAAGAGCGGATCGTAACAGCGCGTGTCCCCGACATCGACAAGCGTCTGCGTCGGCAGCTGGTCACATTCGTGCAGTCACTACGCGACACTGACCTGAAGAAACTGCCATCAATAAGCGAAACTATCGATTGGGCGCGCGCACTTGTTCTGCTGCACGCGAATGAATTGGAGACGCCGCTGGTGCGTGAGACACTCAACGTTCTCCTGAAGTTCGAGGAGGACATCAAAGCAACCAACCCGAAACTCAATGAATTGGTTGTGGGTGCCAAGAAGGCCTCTTACGGCATTGCAGGTGGCGACGGTGGCTGAACGCCCGATTGAAGATTTCGTGAGGGCACTCCGTGCCGCCGATGTCCGGGTGTCTGTTGCGGAGGCCATGGAAGCGCATGAAGTTGTGGCAACGCTGGGTTACCGCGATCGCGGTCTGCTGAAAGACGCTCTCGGTTTGACTGTGGCCAAAACCGTCGACGAAAAGGAGCGTTTCTCCGAGGCATTCGATCTCTTTTTCACGCGCAACCAGTTTACACCGTCTGACGCTTCCGATGATGATTCAAGGGGCAGTGAGCAAGATAAGCCGGCCGGCGAGACCGGAAACCAGCTTGCCGATATGCTTCTTTCGGGTGACCGTGAAGGGTTGGCCGCCGCGATGGAGGCAGCCGGCCAGGCTGCCGGCGTTGGCAATGTGCGCTACATCACGCAGGTTAATTTCCTCGCTCGGCGCATGCTTGAGCAAATGGGCATCAGCGATCTGGAAAGCTTGATTTCCGCTGTCGCCCGCGGAGATGTCCCTGGTGGCGAGCCTATGGTCGGTGCACTCGAGGGCCAACGGACAAGCCTGATTGCCGAGGCACGCAACTACGTCGAACGCCAACATGAGCTATTTGGCAAGAACGCTGCCGAGGAGCTACGTGCACAGTTTCTAGAAAAAACACCGCTGGCGGCGATCGACCGACGTGATTTCGATCGCATGAACGGTTTGATCCGCCGCATGGCACGGAAGCTTGCCGCCAAGCACAGCCATCGCAGTAAGCGCACGCGGCGCGGCCACCTCGATGTGCGCCGCACTCTCAGGGTCAACATGGCTCATGATGGCGTGCCGTTCGAGACAATCTGGAAGCAGAAGCGGGTTGAAAAACCAAAGGTTGTTGCGATTTGCGATGTCAGCCGCTCAGTCGCAGCTGCTGCGCAGTTCCTGTTGATGTTCCTCTACAACTTGAACGAGGTGCTGGCCGATCTTCGCAGCTTTGCTTTTTCTTCGCATTTGGCTGAAATTGAAGACGTGCTTGATAAGCACCAAATTGAGGAGGCCATCCCGAAGGTTCTCGAAAAAATCGGCTTCATGTCTACGGATTACGGCCGCGCGTTGGATGATTTGAAGTCGAACTTTGCAGATGCCATTGATCGCCGGACGACTGTTATCATTCTCGGTGACGCTCGCTCCAACTACCGTGATCCGCGCAGTGACGTCATGAAATGGCTTAATGACCGCAGTCGCCGCGTCGTCTGGCTCAATCCGGAACCAGAAACGTTTTGGGGCATCGGCGACTCGGAGATGCTGCGCTACCGGCCCTATTGTCATGTCGCCAAAACCTGCAGCACGATTAAGCATCTCGAGCGCGTCGTTGATGACATCCTCAGAACGTCCATGCGCTAAGTCGTTGACCAGTGTTGCACCTGTGAGCAGTCTTGTGCTGATTGCGAGCAAAGGCGCGGTGGTCGGGCCAGGCCCTGATCAGACCCTGATCAGTCCTTGTTCAGTTCCGGTTCAGCAGGCGGCTCGTAAAGCTTGATAGTAAATTCGCTAGGCGCGGCCCCACTTCGGCGCTAGGTTAAGCTCTTCGGCGTCGCATCCGTTCAGGCGCGCTGCTGAACCAAAGGCACCAGATCATCGTGCGATTTGTTGCCCTAGGCTCCACGCGCTGAATGCCCGACTGCCACTGCAACTGGGACTCGCGTCATCACGCCGGACGTCAAGTTTGAGGACCCGCATTGAACAATCCGATGCCGATACGCACCCAAGCCATTGCGCTCGCCGCGATTGTGGCTATCGGCGGTGGGCTTTGGTTTGGCCGTGATTATCTGCCCGGCATCCAGTCGGCTGCACAGGGATCGGCGCACAAATCTAAAAAGAAGCGTGGCAAGCGAGGTGTACCAGTCATTGTGGCACGCGTTGCTTTGGCGAATGATGACACGAAGATTGCAGCTGTCGGGACCGCGCGAGCACGAAAGTCAGTCATGATCCGCGCTAAATCCGACGGCGTGATCATGGACTTCCCCACCAAGCCGGGCCAACGCCTCGCGAAGGGTGATCCGATTTTTGAATTGGACTCGCGCCAGGCGGAACTGGCCGCCCAAATCGCTGCGAAAAAGGTCACGGAGGCGGAACGTCAGCTATCCCGTGTTCGTCGCCTGAATAAGCGGAAGGTTAATTCTGATGCGCGGGTCGCTGACGCAGAGATCGCGCTCGACCGAGCGAAGCTGGAACAGCTTCAAGCCCGCAAGGCCTTGAGTGATCTGAAGATTGTTGCGCCGTTCAGCGGGATTGTTGGCCTACCGAAGGCCGAGACCGGTGACAGGGTAACGTCGACCACGCCGATTGTATCCTTTGACATGCGCAGGGAGTTGCTCGTTGAGTTCCAGGTGCCGGAACGTTATTCAGCCCGGATCAAGCCCGGAAAAAAGATCGCTGCGACCACCCCGAGCTATGAGCGCCGCAAGTTTTCCGGCCATATCCAGTATATCGACAGCCGCGTCGATCCGACATCGCGCACAGTGACTGTTCGCGCCGTCATTCCAAATTCGGACGATCTGTTGCGGCCGGGGATGTCATTTGCAGTCGAGATCACTCTGCCCGGCAAATCATTCGCGGTGGTGCCTGAGCTATCTTTGCAATGGCGCAAGGGCGAAAGCTACGTCTGGTTGGTGGAGCATGGCAAAGCGCGCAAGACCTTGGTCACAACAGTCCGGCGCCGGAACGGCATTGTCCTGGTCGACGGCGACGTCGCTGCAAATGATCTCGTGGTGACCGAGGGCGTTCAGCGCCTGAGGGATGGCCGGGGTGTCGACTATGATCCACCGAAGGACACGCCGACAGGCGAAAAGGCCGTCAAGCGATCAGCCCGTGACCGGGACGCAACGAAGGGGTGATGTTATGAGCATCGCCAATGATCTTCCCGCGATCAGCGTCAAGCGACCATACCTTGCTGTCGTCCTCAATCTGCTCATCGTTATTGCTGGACTGGCAGCCGTCCTCGGTGTCGAGATTCGTGAATTGCCTAATGTCGACCGGCCCATTGTAACGGTTCGGGCCGACTTTCCAGGCGCCTCTCCAGAAACTGTAGATGCTGAAGTGACAAGCCTCGTCGAAGGGGCTGTTGCGCGTGTCAATGGCGTCAAGGAAGTGCGATCATCCAGCGAGGAAAACAACTTCCGCATTCGCATCGTTTTCCGCCCGTCGATTGACCTTATTGCTGCAGCCAACGATGTGCGTGAGGCAGTCAGCCGGGTCCGACGCCAGCTCCCGGATACCGTAGAAAATCTCGTGGTCATTAAGGCGGACGCTGATGCCGTCCCGGTTGTCAGGCTTGCCGTCTCAAGTGATCAACTTGAGGTCGCCGAGGTCACGCGCACGGTCGAGAATGAAATTGTACCGGAGCTGACATCGATCAATGGTGTTGCTGATGTCACGCTCTGGGGGCGGCGCGAAAAGGTCCTGCGCGTAGTGATCGACCCGATGCGGCTTGCGGCCTACAAGCTGTCTATTGCCGAAGTGGTCCAGGTCTTAAAGAACGCCAACTACGACATTCCGAGCGGCAGCTTCAAGTCACAGGAACAGGAGGTCATTGTTCGCGCCGATGCCTCGGTTACATCGCCGGACGCGATCGAGAAGCTGATCGTGCGTGAACCGGTTCGCATCCGAGATATCGGCCATGTTCACTTCGGTCCGGCTGACCGGGAAAGTGTTGTGCGCCTCAATGGGCGGTCCGTCATTACGCTGGGTGTCATTCGTCGCGCACAGTCGAACACAGTTGAAATCTCCGCTGATGTCAAAAAGACGGTCGAGGTTTTGAACAACCGGTTCAAGGACCTCAACATTGTTGTCACGTCAGACGATGCTGTGTTCATTCGTGGCGCCATACAGGAAGTCCTGTTCAGCCTGTCGCTGGCCGTGCTGATCGTCGTCATTGTCATCGCCGTCTTTATAGGTCGCCTACGCGCGGCACTCATTCCTGCGGTGGCGATCCCGATCGCGTTGGTCGGCACCATAGCTGCCATTTGGCTACTCGGGTTTTCGCTCAATCTGATTACGCTCCTGGCGCTAGTGCTCGCCACCGGTCTGGTCGTAGACGATGCCATCGTTGTGCTGGAGAACATCCAGCGCCTCGAAGCAAAGGGTATGCAGGCCCGCGCCGCAGCCGTTGTGGGGACGCGCCAGGTCTTCTTTGCCGTTGTGGCAACGACAGCGACGTTGATCTCCGTGTTCACGCCGATTTCATTCCTGCCATCAACGGCGGGGCGGTTGTTCGGCGAATTCGGTTTTGTACTGGCAGTCGCGGTTTGCATTTCATCGTTTGTTGCCCTGACAATCGTGCCGATGCTCGCCTCCAGGCTCTCAACGACGTCGATAGCACCCTCCGCATCAACGTCAGACGTGTCTCCGCCGCCGACACACCAGGGACGCCTGCAACGGATCTACGCCGGTGTGATCGACAAGGTCCTCTACGCTCCCTTGATTGTCGTCGGGGCTAGCGGCCTCATCATCGTTGCAGCCGCGATCACCTACCAAAACCTCGGCGAAGAGCTCGTTCCTACCGAGGATCGAGGCCGCATCACAATCCGCATGCTCGGCCCGGATGGGACGAGTCTCGATTACACAGACCGTCAAGTGGAACGTGCCGAAAACCTGCTGCGGTCATACGTTGATAAAGGAACGGCGAAGGATATTTTCTCAGTGACCGGTTGGTACGATCTCAACCGAGGATACATCACATCGGAATTGATCGATTGGTCCACGCGCAGCGAGACTGAAGGCGAAATTGCCAGGGCGCTCAATAGGAAACTGAGCAAGATCCCGGGTGCGCGCGCGCGTGTCCGGCGCAGCAACAGCCTCAAGCTCAGAAGCGCCAGCGGGGGATTGCGGTTCGCACTGACTGGCTCTGACTATGCGGTGATCGCTGAGGCAGCAGACAAGTTCGTTGTTGCAATGGAAAAACGAGTGCCACAGGTTCAAAACCTGCGGGTCGAGTTTCGCGCAACGCAACCGCAGCTGTCCGTCAAAATTGATCGCCGCCGCGCCAACGATCTGGGTGTCTCCATCGAGGCGTTAGCGGAAACAATGAAGGCACTGGTCGACACCGATGAGATTGGTGAGCTAGTCGTCAATGATGATCGCATCCCCATCATCCTGCAGGCAACGGCTGGTGCCATTGATGATCCTTCCGACTTGCAGAACCTGTTCGTCACGTCGACGTCCGGTCAGTTGGTCCCCCTGTCGCAACTCATCAGCTTCAGCGAGACAGCCGTTGCTGCCGAATTGGACCGCCACGGTCAGCGCCGCGCAGTTGAGATCTTCGCAGACCCGGTTGATGGGTATTCACTGCGCGAGGCCGTCAACGCCGTCCAGAATATGGCCGACAGTTCTTTGCCATCGGGCATTGGACTATTGTTCCTAGATGAGGCTGCAGCGCTCAATGAGACAACATCAGGCGTCACCATCACTTATCTTGTTGCACTCCTGATTGTTTTTCTCGTTCTGGTTGCCCAGTTCGAGAGTATCACCAGCGCTCTCGTTGTGCTTCTCACTGTTCCACTCGGCATCTGTGCTGCGATCTTCGCCCTCGGGTTGACCGGCACCACAATCAACATCTACAGCCAGATCGGTGTCCTGATGTTGATCGGTATCATGGCGAAAAACGCAATTCTGATGGTGGAGTTTGCCGATCAGTTGCGCGAGCAGGGCTATAAGGTCTACGAGGCGGCGCGCGAAGCGTCGATCGTCCGATTGCGTCCCATTGCAATGACGATGGTATCAACGGTCCTGGCTGGCTTGCCTCTTATTCTCGGGACTGGTGCGGGCTTTGAAGCGCGGGCTGCAATTGGCTGGGTTGTGTTTGGTGGCCTGGCGATGGCAGCCATATTTACTCTATTCCTGACACCTGCGCTTTACGTCTTGATCGCGGGCCTCGTAAACCCGCGCAACGCTGAAGCAGAACGTGTGGCCCGCGAACTGGCCGAAGCCGAGAAGATCGGCAGCACCTGATCAAAAAGAGCAAGTCACCAACTGAGACGATCAGGCACGGACGATTGTAAGACCGCGTTTAGCCCCGTAATCTGCCAGCCAATTCAGATCAAGGGGATGGAGCATGTCAAAGACAGTTGGGTTTATCGGATTGGGCCGCATGGGCGGTGGCATGGCAGCCAACCTGCTCAAGTCAATTGGAACACTTTACGTTCACGATCCCCTGCCGGCCGCGGCCGAACCACTTGTAGCAGCCGGTGCAACGGCTTGCGCGAGCCCTGCCGAATTGGCAGCCAAATGTGATCTCGTCCTGCTCTGCTTGCCATTCTCACCGGAAGTTCGCACTGTCGTGTTTGGCGAAAACGGGGTCGCGAGCGCAGGCCGCAAGGGGCAAACCATTGTCGACACGACGACGCTGGATCGGACAGACGCACTGGCCTTTGCCGAAGAAGCCGCTGCGCAAGGGATCGCGTACTGGGATTGTCCGATTTCAGGTATGCCGTTCCGAGCCCATGACGGCACTCTGACCGTCATGTTCGGCGGTACCAAAGACGCTTTCGATGACGCCAAGCCGTACCTCGAGAGTTTCGGGACTGACATAATCCATTGCGGACCGCTCGGCACAGGGCAGGCCATGAAGTCCCTCAACAATGTTATCTACAACGTCAACATTGTTGCACTTTGCGAGATCCTGCCGCTGGCAGTATCGGTCGGCCTTGATCCGGACGAAGTGGCGCGCGTTGTAACATCGGCGAGTTCGCGCAGTTTCGCGTCGGAATACTTTGTCCCGCGCATGATGGATCGCAAGTTCGATTCTGATTTTGCTATGCAGGACGCATACAAAGACATCGTCAACATGCAGAAAATGGCCGTTGAGAAAAAGGCCATGCTACCGGTGGTCAATGCCATGGTCGCAAGCTACCAGGCCGCCATCTCGGCGGGATACGGTGCTGAGCCCAAGAGTTCTATTCTCAAGATCTATGAACAGGCGCTCGGCGTTGAGTTTCGCCACAAGCAATAAAGCTGAGTTAAGTTCAGTTCGAAACGCAGCGGTGACCTCAGAACCGCTGCGTTCCGGAGATTCGCATCATGTCTTGAGCGCGTCCGCCATCATCGATACAGCTTCGTCAATCATCGCCTTGTTGACATCGAGATGCGTGCAGGCGCGTATGCGGCCGCCAAGAACCGATAACAGCAGCCCGCTTCCGCGTACACGCTGAACCAGTTCAATCGCGCTAAGACCAGCATTGGTCGGGTCGAAATAGACCAGATTGGTTTGCGGCTGCTCGACAACGACACCGTCAATATTTCCCACTTGTTCGGCGAGGTGGCGCGCGTTGTCATGGTCTTCTGCCAAACGTTCGACGTGATGATCCAACGCGTAAATGCAGCCGGCCGCACATAGTCCGGCTTGCCGCATCGCGCCGCCAAGGCGCTGTTTCCAGCGCCAGGCTTGGTCGATGAACTCAGCGCTTCCGGCAAGCACTGCACCAAGTGGCGCGCCCAGCCCCTTAGTGAAATCGATCCAGATCGAATCCACCAATGCGCCGTAGGCACTGGCCGAATTGTTGCTTGCAACGACGGCATTCATCAACCGTGCACCATCGACATGCACGGCAAGGTTTTGCTCGCGTGCAATTGCAATCACATCGCTGTACTGCGACATCGGCCAAACCGTGCCACCACCAATATTGGCTGTCTGCTCCAGGCTGAGTAGACTTTGTTCGGGCGCATGGCGCGACTGAGGCCTGAAGGCTTGGCGCAGTGTATCGCCGTCGAAGGTGCCCGCGGGCCCTTGCACCGTATGAATCTGGACGCCTGAAAGTGCCGCATGTGCACCTCCTTCACTCGTCAAGATGTGGCTGGTCTCATGCGCAATGACCTCTTGCCCCTTCTGGCAGTGGACCAGAATTGCGATCACATTGCACATCGTTCCTGACGGCAGGAAGACTGCGGCTTCTTTGCCAAGCAGTGCGGCGGACTTTTCGCACAGCGCCCGCACGGTCGGATCACTGCCATGCTGTTCGTCACCAACTTCAGCCGCCATCATTGCGTCTTTCATGGCAGCAGTTGGCTTGGTCTGTGTGTCTGAATACAGGTTGATGCGCACAGGCGGCTGGTTGGCGTCAGGCGGCAGCGGGGCGTATGCCATCAAAAAGTACTCCGATGATTGCTGAAAGGTCGCTGAGATGATCGCCGGCCTTGCAGTTTCGACCCAAGGCCAGCTAGATTTCGACCCACTTTAATCCAGAAACACCGCGAGGGAGAAGAGGCAATGGCCAAGATCGGTTTTATCGGACTGGGAAACATGGGACTGCCAATGGCCGGCAACTTAGTCAAGGCCGGTCATACCGTCACGGCCTATGACATCGTTGATGCCAATATGAAGGCAGCCGAGGCAGAAGGTGTTGGAACGGCGACCTCGGCCAATGCTGTGGCGGACGGTGCCGACGTGATTGTCACGATGCTACCGGCTGGCAAACACGTTCTCGGCGTTTATAGCGATGGCTTGTTAGAGGCAGCTGGCAAGGGAACACTGCTGATTGATTGCTCGACAATCGACGTCGCGGATGCGCGGCAGGCTCACACCATGGCCAGCGAAGCCGGGATGCTGTCCCTTGATGCGCCGGTCTCAGGCGGAGTTGGCGGCGCCCAAGGTGCAACTCTCACATTTATGGTCGGTGGGTCCGGCGACTCCTTTGCCGCTGGTCAACCGATCCTTGAAGGCATGGGCAAGAAGATCGTCCACTGCGGAGATGGTGGTGCCGGGCAGTCCGCCAAGATCTGCAACAACATGATCCTGGCTGTCACGATGATTGGTGTAGCAGAAGGTTTCTGTCTCGGTGAGAAGCTCGGCCTCTCGCATCAGGCTCTGTTTGATGTGGTCTCAACGGCAACCGGCAGTTGCTGGGCCGTCAACAGCTATTGCCCGGTGCCAGGGCCGGTCCCAACCTCACCTGCGAACAATGACTTCAAGCCAGGCTTTGCGACAGCTTTGATGGCGAAGGACCTGACATTGGCGCAGAACGCGGCCCTGGAATCGGGTGCATCGACACCAATGGGCGCCGAGGCTGCACATCTTTATCGTCTGTACATGAGCACAGGCGCGGGCGGTACGGACTTTTCAAGCATCATCCGCTTCATTCGTGGTCAGGAAGATCAGGCGTAGGGGCTTCGGCTCAACAGTGTCGAACGTCCAACAGCAAGTAGTCGGGGCCATCAGGGAAACCTGTTGGCCTTTTTCATGGCGCGCTGACGCTGTTGGGTCATTGTGCGAAAGGATCGAAGACACCACAATGATCGGCAGTCAATGACGCCCCTGATGCCTGACCCGGTCAGAACTTGATGCGCACGCCGACGTGACCGACAAGATGATGGCTGTCATCATCAACATTCGCTTCGAGTGTGCTGAAAACGGTCAGCGAGTCACCGTATTGGATCGTGAGGTCCGCTCCGGCAAAGCCGCTCATGATGTCATCATCACCACCGTGGTCAAAAACAATCGACTGGCCGAGCAACGATGCATTTATCGTATCATCGCCGTCAATCGAGCGGGCCGCGATCCCGAACCGTGGTACGAAGCGAATACGTTTGCCTTCAAACGCGTACTGCATCGGGAATGCAAACTGAAGCCGTCCCTGCAGCTGGTGGATGTCGCGGTCGCTAACCGTGAAGTTGTCGGCAGCGCCGGTCTCGGCATAGCCATCAAGAAACAGCCCAGTATACCTTAAGCGCACGCTTGGTTGGAAAGCGATCGTGCGAGTCCAGCGCTGATGATAGCTGATGGCAATCTCCGGCGAGATAAACATGCCATCGTAGTCGGCTCTTGCCGTCTGCAGGCCACCGGCAGCAAGGTTGTTGGCAACCTGACGGTCTCGTTCGTGCGCCGTTAGCCCGCCAGTCAACATCAGGTCGAATGCTAGTCTGCCAACAGTGGCGCGGGCATAGGCGCCAATAAAAAAGCTGTCGACATCTTCATCCTGTGTGCCCTGTCGATGCTCGACGCGACTAATCGATCCGCCGATGAACAGCCCGGCAACAGTATTGCGAGCGATCAGCTTGTCCACACCGGAGACCAAACCAGCAGTCGTGTGACGTGTGTCTCTGAAAACTCCATCTCCGTCTTGATCGCGATAGGCGCCAAATCCGTGAGCCCAACCTTGCAATCCAGCGCTCTCTGTCGTGACATCGTCATCCGACAATGAGGCGTCCCGCGCACCGAGTGACATGCGTGCTGCTCTCAGTGCAGTGAGCGAGGATGAGCCGGGAAAGCCACCACGGCCAAACCGCCCGAGCCGTCCATGGATAGCATTGTGGATACCATTGGTGAGGTCTGTCACGATCTCATCCGAGACCGAGAACAATGTTGGATCAATGACAGCGATCTGGTTGCCAACACGGGCAAAGGGTGCCCCATTGACGTTCAAGACTTCGGGACCGTTCGTAAACGTGCTGACAATGCTCAGGCCGTTTTCGACATTGAGCGTGTCAGTACCACCACCAAAATTAATCGCACCTTGAATGTTCGAGCCGGGTTGCAGTGTCAGGGTATCGTTACCGGTCCGGAACAGGATGGCGTTGCCGCCCGTCCCGATGATCGTACCAGAGTTCGTGACAGTCAGGTCGTCCGGGCCATTATTTGAGTTATCGATGCCGGTCACGCCTTGGATCAATCCAGAGTTCGAAACCGTACCATTGTTGATCAGAATGCCGTCGTTAACCCGGGAGATGATCTTACCGGTGTTGATGACGGTTGAGTTGTTGTCCACGTCAACGCCATGTTCCGTGGTTGAGATAATTGTGCCTGAGTTCGAGATCGTATTGTTGTTGTCGGCATTGATCCCGTCGTCGGTGGCGTTAATTTGGCCGCTATTCGAAATGGTGTTGTTGTCGTCGGCTTCGATGCCGTTGTCACCGGCGTTGATCGTGCCGTTATTTGTAACCGAGTTGTTGTCATCAACATCGATGCCGTCACCATTTCCTTGAACCGTGATTGTTCCGTTGTTGGTGATGGTGTGTCCGGAGGAACCGTTCGCTTCAATTCCATCGTTGCTCGTCGTAACCGTGATGCTACCGTTGTTGATGATGGTGGAGTTGTTACCGTCAGCATCAATCCCGTCCAGTCGGGATGTTATAACGCCATCATTTCGGATCAGCGCATTGGCACCATCGATTTCGATGCCGTCGGAATTGGAAATAATCGTACCAAAATTGAAGACGGAAAGATTGTCGACCGCACCAACATCACCGACTGCGTCACCGGCGGAGTTGATCGTTCCACCAGCATTGATCGTCCCGCGATCGCCCGGTGTGTTGAGTGTCTGACTGCCAACGGTTTGACCGGATTGAACCGTGAAATCGGCTGCTTGAGTCACGCCGGAATGCAGCATCACAGCGGTGGCAAATCCGATTGCTGTGAGGACAGTGTTTCGTGGCGTAAATGTGCGTTTTGGTTCGCTCGCCTGGAGCGTATCAGCGTTGCGCACCTCGGTTCCCTCGCAAGGTGATGTTCAGTCATCGGTACGCTAACGCAAAGGAATCACTACGCTTTTTGCTTACTCTTATGAGCGGACCATACCCAAGGTCGTCACTCCCAAAGTCGCCGGACGCGGCTCTTTCGCAGACAGGCGTGGTCGATAAAAAACCAGCCGTCAGAAATAGTGCTGGCTGAAATTATGTAGGCATAGGATGAGCGGCGCAGCGTCCAAGGCGCAAAACAGCAGGTGACCGAGAGCCTAGTGATCGATGAATTATCGATGCCCTGCCTGGCCATCTAACTGGCGCAATCCTTGGTGATTGCGGCTCAGGCATCGCAAGCTGTTGGTTCTTCAGATGCACCTTTGCTTTGGAGACATAAGGGAAACCGCGACCAGGTATTTTGCGTGAAAGTCCAAGGATTGCCCGAGGCACAAATCCCGCTAAAGGACTTGAACGGTTACTGCTCCAAAGATCAGCAATGAGGTGGCAGCCTGTCCGTTACCGCGACAGCAATTACCCAGCGAATATCACTTGCGCCATAGCGGACCAACGGATCGGTCAATTGTTGTAGATCAATGACGGTGGTGGGATGCGCGAGCAGACTCGTAGCGCAATAGTGAAAGGGTGCTCGACGATGATCACGAAAGTAACAGGCGATATCCTGTTAAGCGACGCGCAGGCAATTGCACACGGAGTGGCGCCACATGATCACTTCAACCAAGGCCTCGCCTTAGCTCTACGCGAAAACCACCCTGCGATGGCGAAGGATTTTCGGCACTACTGCCATGTCCAAAACCCCAAGCCGGGACATGCATGGCTGTGGGCCGGACCAGAACGGGTCATTGTCTGTCTGACAACCCAGGAACCCGCGCCGAGCAATCAGGCACATCCCGGAAAAGCGACGACACACAATGTCAATCGAGCTCTGCGGGAGTTGGCCAGTGTCGTCAAGGAGCAGAATATTACTTCGCTGGCTCTGCCGAAACTGGCCACCGGAGTTGGAGGGCTATCCTGGGATGACGTTGAGCCTTTGATCAAGCAGCATCTGGCTGACCTCGGTATTCCGGTCGTGATCTACGAGACCTATGTGAAAGGTCAGAAGGCAGCAGAGAAGCTTGCGGCTTAGTGTTTTGTTCAGGCGTCACGGAGAACGTCGCGACGACATCACTCGGGCCGATGCCAACTCGAAGTCAGACGCGCGGCGTCAGTCAAGGCGTCGGCCTTTCGAGTGAGCAAGCCGACCTGCGACTGCTGCGCATAGTGAGATATGAGCCTCTGAGATCCAGTACGAAATTGACCGGTAAGCGGTCGATGGATCACGGCTCGATCCAAACAAGGGAGTCAGCATGATCATTCGGCTGTTACTCGGCATTGCCATCATTGCAATTGCAGTGCTGCCTGTTCGCGCAGACCAGATGGCACCCTGCCGGAAGAATGCGTCGCTCGAAAAACAGATCGAGGCCTGCCTAGGTATTATCAATCAGAATCCCGGCACGGACATTCTGGCGAATGCCTGGACGTATCGCGGGAACGCATACGCCCGTAAGGGATCAGTGCAAGCGGCAATTGAGAATTTCTCGCAAGCCATTCGTCTGAAACCAGCCCATGCAGCCGCATGGATTGGCCGCGGTCACGCCCGACTCGTTGCCCGGCAGTTTTCTGAGGCGATTGAGGACTTTGCTGCAGCAATTCGGCTTAGGCCGCGAGATGGGTCAGTCTATGTTGCCAGGGGATATGCGTTAATCGTTAGCAATAAGCATCAAGAAGCGATCGTGGACTTCACCAAGGCTATTGCGATATCCCCCTCGAACGCTGTCGCTTTCAACAACCGCGGCTTGGCCTATAGCAAGCTTGGTCAGTATGACCGTGCGGCTGACGATTTCACGCAGGCTATCCGGAAGAGCCCGCTCTATGCCCTGGCCCACAACAACCGCGGCTATGTTCACGAAGCATTGGGCAAGAAATCCAAAGCCATAGATGACTTCCGCAATGCTTTGGCGATCGACCCCTCGCTCGTTGGTGCGCGCGATGCTCTCGTCAGACTATCCGCTGCGTCAGACCTTGCTGAGCAAAGCACGAAACGTGTCGCAGCGGGCCAAGCGATTGCACAACAAAGTTGTGCCTGGTGTCACGCGGTCGGGGCTCGGGGCGAAAGTCCCAACAAGGATGCGCCAGCTTTTCGTGATATTCATCGGCGTCATCCGGTCCTGAACTTGCGCCAGCCGATTTCACGAGCAATTGTAGAGCCCCATGACAACATGCCGAGGCTACTTCTATCGGACGCCGAGATTGATCAGATCATTGCGTACATCAATAGTCTGAGGCGCAAGTGAAGATGGTGCCCAATGGGCATCGCGCGCCTCCGACTGCATTCTCTGGCGTAAAAGATTCTCATCTTTGCAAAGAATAACTGGCCGCACCGGCATGATTGCGCCGCCTGCAAATCGAACGCGTAGCAACGCACGACCTTGTCTATCAACGAAGCAGATCTGTCGGCACGTTTTCGATGATTACGGGACTGGGCGCACTGGTCTGGGGGCTCTGCAGCAGCGCACTGTCTGTTCGTTCAGATTCAGTTCATCCAAATCAGTTAGATAACGGGTGTCGCACGCATCGCTGATGCGTCTACCAAGCGGCACAATGCGTCGGAGAGTTTGCGTTGTAATGCGTGCCGACGCGACCGCTGGTGACCGAGCGGGGCAAGGCGCCGAGGTTCTGCAAAGCCTCAGTCGCATTCAAAGAATGTTTGGGAAACGCTGCCTGCAGATCGGTTTAAACCCGGCGATAAGCCTTCGAGACAACTCTGATTGACAGTTGGGCTGTGAACGTCGAGTTCATGGTCATACCGGCGGGCGTAGCACGATTTTCTACTCGATCGGCTCGGTCTACGACATCTTGCCGGCTCGGGAAGCTCCAGATTTTGATTTCGCTACTTAACTAACTCTGTTCCCAATGCTTTGGCATATTGGTTTCCAGCACTAATAGGGTTGTCAATCAGTAAGGATTTGGCGTCATAATGGCGATACCGCGAGCTTTTGGTGCGGAGATGCATTCTTCGCGTCCCTAACAGAGGAGACCGGTGATGACGACGCCAACGCCATCGGTTCTCATCGTCGGGGCCGGTCCGGTTGGAATGACTGCGGCGCTAGAGCTTAAACGCCGCGGGATACACCCACGAATAATCGACAAGGCTGCTGGTCCCGCACAGCATTCTCGGGCCCTTGGTGTCAATCCGCGCACCCTGGAAATCCTGGAGCCATCCGGACTGACAGACCGCCTGCTCGCGGCGGGCAATAAGCTCCACCGCAACTATATCGTTGAAGACGGCCGCACCGCATTCACGCTCCAATTGTCCAAACTGAAGCACCGCTTTCCTTTTATGTTGGTGGTCCCTCAGACAGAAACCGAGCAATTTCTCCATGACGCGCTCTGGGGACACGGGATTGAAGTCGAGTGGAACACGGAACTTATGGAAATGACCATCGACGATGGGCGGGTGACAGTCGTGATCGCCACGGAAGAGAGCTGCACCTATGAAACGCCTGATTACATCATCGGCGCAGATGGGGCCTACAGCACAGCCCGCAAATTTGCCGGTTTGGAATTTGGCGGCAGCAACTATCCAATCGTCTTTGCGCTGGCGGACATTGAATATCAGCAGCCTCGCGATCCGGGTGCAGCAACGATCGAAGTGTTACCTGGCGGAGCTGTCGCCTCGTTTCCAATCGATGAACAGGTCGTCCGGCATGTTGGCACAAGTTCTGATATTGTATCGCTGATCAAGAATCGCAGAGCCGGTAACCGTGTGCTCTGGGAATCGGAATTCCACGTCAGCTTTCGTCATGTCGAAAGCATGAACGTTCGTTCGGTGTTTCTTGCGGGTGATGCCGCCCACATCCATTCCCCCGTCGGCGCGCGTGGCATGAACCTCGGCATCGAAGATGCAGCCTGGTTAGCTTGGCTGATTGAGAAAAACGAGACCCATCGCTATTCGCCGGAGCGCCTGCCAATTGCAAAGCGCATCATCCGTTTCACGCGTACGCAGACCGATCAACTGTTCCAGCGTGGCCCACTTATTGGGTTGTCTCGTCGGGTGCTGGCACCAGCCATGCTGTCCATACCATTCATCGAGCAAGTGGCGCTGCGGCGATTGACGGGTTTGGACACACCTGCTCCACCATGGCTTGAGAAATAGCGACCATCCGCGTAGAGCTTATCGCAGCAACATGGTGCGCGTGCGCAGGAGTGAATATGACAAAGATCGACTATTACCTATCGCTGAACTCACCTTGGACGTATCTGGGCAGCAGCCGGTTCCTGGAACTGCGCGACAAGTACGGTGTTGAGGCAGCAGCGAAGCCAACACGGTTTTCAGATGTGTTCTCGCAGACAGGTGGACTGCCCTTGCCGAAGCGATCGCCGCAGCGCCGTGCCTATCGCATGATGGAACTCAAGCGCTGGCGGGACGAACTCAATATCCCGATCATCCTCGAGCCCAAACACTTCCCATCGGACGAAACTCTCGGATACCGCCTGGTCATTGCCGCGGATATTGCAGGGCAGGATGCCGTACGGCTCTCATCCGAGATTGGCAGAGTGCTGTGGGAAGAGGATCGGGATTTTAGTGACTGGGAGGTTCTGAAGGATGCAGCGGCGCGAGCAGGCGTTGACGCCGATGCTGTCCGCGCAGCTGGCCCCGATGATGACGAGCTCGATGCGATCGTCGTCAAGAATACCGAGGAAGCAGTTGCCCGTGGTGTATTCGGGGCGCCGAGTTATGCTTTCGAAGACGGAGAAATTATGTGGGGGCAGGACCGGGTGCACTTCGTTGCCAAGAAACTGGCAGCTATGACCTAACCTGCGCGAAGGCATGAACGTCTGATCAGATCGCCGTTTGTGGCAATCAGATCAGATGTCCTGGCCGCGGGGCTTCAGGATCTGGCAGCCATTGATACGCCAGGCCCCGTTGACCTGAAGCATCTCGTAAACGGCTGTTACCTGTGAACCTGCGGGGCCAACCACGATGACTTTCTGCAAGATGCCGCTGTCGGTTTCTGCGCGCTCCCCGAAACGAAATGATTTCGGCCGGTAAACCTGTGGATACCCGCGCGCTACCATCTGCAGGAAGAACTCCGGCGTCCGGAAGCGATTCTGGATCATCGGAGAGGCGAAGGAAAAGGCAGTTTCAGCGTCATCGGTCATGAAGGCCGCGATCTGCTTGGTAATAATCTGCTCGACCGGATGGGGTGTGGATGGGTCAGACTGCTGCGCCCGCGCGTTCACAAATGCGAATGACCAGGCAACCAAAATCGAGAACAGCAAAACGCGCATATCTTTTCTCCCACGCAAGTACTACGGGGGAGAACCGGAAATAGATCAATAGCGCGAGTGTGCTGGTTTATTCCGCGGCTTGCGGAACGTCCTTCATCGCGCTGAGGACGGGCGATGGTGAGACTTCAGTTGATGTGTAAGACCCCATGCCTTGCCAGGGCCGCTTCTTCTGCAGTCGGCGTCCCATCCATCGGACCACGCCGATAACAGCTTTTGAGATGATGATCTCACGTCGTGCACCACCGGGATCGACAAGGTGCGTTTTCGGTATTTTCTCGCCCATATACTCGAGGATCGAACCTACCGGATGCTCAAGCTCGTCCTGCATCTTCATCAGCCTGGCATAAAGATCTGAGGCCGGCGTCAGCAAGTAGCCGAACCCACCGCGCGGTTGCGTGGCTCCGATAATGTAAAGGTTTTTCACATTCGGTGGGAAGGCAAAGCCATACAGCTGAACGACATCGTTCTTCACCTCCACCAGGCCATCCGGGAGAAATGGGAAGCGGAAGTTAAAGCCGGTTGCAGCCACGATCATATCATAGTCCGCACGGGCACCATCCGAAAACGTCACCGTGTTGCCGCTGACCGCTGTGATCGCGCGACGCGGTTTGATCCGGCCAAGCGTCATGTAATGCAGCATCTCGGCACCGAACGTCGTGTGACGGTCGAAGATCCTATGGGTCGGCTTTTCAAGGCCGTATTTACGGAAATCGCCAAGCGTCACCCAGATGAGGCCGCGGAGGATCCAGCGCTGTACCGTGACCGGCAGATGCCATATTGGAACGTCGTTGATAGGGCGGCCGAAAACGACGCGCGGCAGAAACCAGTAGCCAGTGCGCATGCTGACGTCGCCTGACGTTGCAAACCTGGCCGCATCGCATGCGATATCACAGGCCGAGTTGCCGGCACCTATCACGAGGACGCGCTTGCCTTCGAGCTGCGCCTTGCCGGTATAGTCCTTGGAATGGATTAATTCACCGGCGAATGTGCCAGGCAGGTCCGGCATTCGCCGATCCCAGTGATGGCCGTTGCAAACGACGGCACCCTTGTACGTGCGCCGCTCACCATCCGAAAACGTAATCCGCCAGGAATCGTCCGCCTGCGGCAGTGCCTCGATGACGCTCTTATTGTACTCAATCCCAACATCGATACCCTTGGCGCGCGCATAGTCTTCCAGATAGTCCTTCATCTGGTCAGCGCTGGGGAAATCAGGATAGTCGTTGGGCATCGGATAATCACCGAATTCCGTCGACTTGCGCGATGAATTGAGGTGCACGCCGTCGTAGACACCGCTGTACCAGTTTCCGCCCAGACCGGACTTGGCGTCGATCTGATCGTAGGGAATCTCATGCGTTTTGAGCGCACTGGCCATCGCCAGGCCAACCGGCCCTGCGCCAATGATGAGCAGCTTGTCTTTTGTCATACGCAATACCTGCCGGTGTCGGCCCATTTGCACAGCGCACAAACTGTCAGGTTTTCACTACGCCGCCAAGCCTGCGTAGCGAATAGTGATTAAGACCATTTAAATCAACAGGGTGCGGGATTTCGCTCCACTTATCTATTGCATGCAAATAAGGTTAAGAAGCAAAGTTTTTCGAGCCTAATAGTTGGCCTTGGGTGCGCCTGCAACTCCGCTTTTCGCGAGGTCGCCAATCTCTTGTTCACTATAGCCGAGCTCGAGCAGCACGTCTGTCGTATGTTGTCCGAGGGTCGGTGCCGCGTGCTGGACGCCACCAGGGGTAGCGCTGAACTTGACGGGAAGACCGATTGTCTTGACGCTGCCTGCGACCGGATGCTCGACCGATGGTACCATGTTGCGTGCCAATGTCTGAGGGTGAGCGTGCATTTCCGTGATCGACAAAACGGGACCGGCCGGGATGCCGGCGCCTTCCAACGCGTTGAGCCAGTCTTCGGTTGTGCGCTGCTTCATGACGGGTGCTAACGTCTCGACCAAGGCATCGAGATTGCCCATCCGGTCCGCGTTGGTCGAGAAGCGCGCGTCATCCGTGATGGCCTGATCGCCGACAATATCAAGAAAGGCGAGCCAGTTCTTTTGGTTTGATGCGCCCAGATTAATCCAGCCGTCGGCGGTCTCAAATGCCTGGTAAGGCGCTGATAACGGGTGGGCCGATCCCATCGGTCCCGGCGAGACCCCGGTGGCAAAAGCGATATTCGATTGCCAGTAGGTGTGTGTGATACCCGCTTCAAACAGTGACGTATCCACCTTTTGGCCCTTGCCGGTTTTCAGCTTGTGGGAATAGGCAGCGCAAACGCCCATCGCAGCCAGTATACCGGCCGTAATGTCGGTTACAGGCGGGCCCACTTTAACAGGAGGGCGTCCTGGCGCCTCGCCGGTTACAGACATCAGTCCGGACATCCCCTGTGCGACGAGATCAAAGCCGCCTTGACTGGAAAAGGGACCGGTTCGACCGAAGCCGGACACCGAGCAATAGATCAGACCTGGATTGATTTCGGACAACACGTCGTAGTCGAGCCCGAGACGGGTCATTGTATCGTGTCGGTAATTTTCAATCAGCGCATCTGCTGTCTTGACCAGCTTTTTGAGAATATCCTTGCCAGCCTCGGCTTTGAGGTCCAATGCAATTCCGCGCTTGTTACGATTCATCATCATGAATGAACCGGACTCGCCGTTGTGCTCAGGCGGGACCATCGCCCGCGTATCATCACCGCCTTTAATATTCTCAATCTTGAGGACGTCGGCGCCCATGTCAGCCAGCATCAACCCGCACACTGGACCTGCCATCACATGGCTGAGGTCAAGTACACGCATGCCAACAAGTGGGCCGGTTCGCTCTGTCTGTGTCATCACTAAACCTCATCAGTAAATCGAATAGGCGGGCATACCCGTCCGCCGAGCAATCTAAAGGCTATGTGGTGTCGAAGGTGAGTTCGGGCAGGCCCTCCAATGGCCCCATGAAATCGGCAACCATTGCATCGCTAATGCTAGCAACAGTTTCCGGATTCCATTTCGGCGCTTTGTCCTTGTCAATGAGTAGCGCACGGATCCCCTCAAAGAACTCTCCATGACGGGCAAGCTTGGAGCATAAACGAAATTCGATTTTCAAGGCGTCTTCGAGCGATTTGAACGTCCGAGCTTGGCGCACGGCAGCCAGAGTCAGCTTGAGCGACAATGGCGATCGTTGAGCGATTGCCTTCACGGCACGATCGCTCCAATCCGCATCAGATGCCTGCAGCTTTGCGATGATGTCTTCCAGGCTGGCTGCGCAGAAAACAGCGTCGATATCCGCTTGCCGGTCAGCATGAACTGTTGGTGGTGGGGCATCTGCGAATGATGCGACCGTCACGCCAATTGGATCTCCTGCCGGTTCACAGAGGGCAGCAACCAGTTTCTCCAGCTGTTCACTCGCCACGAACGTATCGGCAAACCCGGTAAAGATTGCGTCCGCAGCGCCCATCCGCTCGCCAAGTAGGCCGAGATACTCGCCCATGTGGCCCGGTGCGTTGGCCAGCAGCCAGGTGCCGCCGACATCCGGTATCAAACCAATCGTCGTCTCCGGCATAGCAAGCATGGAACGTTCGGTGACAATCCGGTGGCTGGCATGTCCGCCGAGCCCGATGCCCCCGCCCATGACAATACCATCCATCAGCGCAACAAACGGTTTTGGATAGCGGCTGATCTTGGAATTCAATCGGTATTCATCGCGCCAGAACTGCGATGCTGAAACACCGCCATCTGCGCGTTGCTCATAGAGTGCCTGAACATCTCCGCCGGCGCACATGGCGCGCTCACCTGCACCATCAATAATGACCAATTGAATGTCGTCACTATTGGCCCATTGATCAATGGTGCGCTCGATAGCCAAGGATTGATCATAGGTTAGCGCATTCAGCGCCTTCGGACGATTGAGTGTAATGCGTCCAGCACGGCCGTCCTGCCGAATGATAAGATCTGTTTCTTCTGTCATTTGATTTAGGGTCAACATCCATCAGTTGCAGAGTCGAGGAGACAGGTTAGCATCGCAGCCCACTGTTTACATCGCAAGCAAACGGCGCGGCCTTCAGACCCTCATCCTAACCGCGATTGCCGCTCAGAACCTTGCGCGAGACGACGACCCGCATAATCTCATTTGTGCCCTCCAGGATCTGGTGCACACGCAAGTCCCGCACAAGTTTTTCGAGGCCGTAATCCTTGAGATATCCGTATCCGCCGTGGGCCTGAAGTGCCTGGTTGCAAACTTCAAATCCAAGGTCAGTGGCGTAGCGCTTTGCCATTGCGGAGTACATCGTCGCATTGGCATCACCGCGGTCAAGGGCATCGGCCGCGCGGTAGATCATCAGGCGGCCGGCCTCAAGGTCAGTTGCCATATCGGCGACCTTGAATTGCATGGCCTGGAAGTTGGCTAACTCCTGTCCAAATGCTTTGCGCTCGTAGAGATAGTCACGGGTCTTGTCGAGAGCGCACCAGGCTGCCCCCAGTGAGCAGGCACCAATATTGATCCGTCCACCATCAAGCCCGCTCATGGCGAACTTGAAGCCTTCACCTTCTTTACCAATCAGGTTCTCAACTGGGACTTCGGCGTTCTCGAATATCACCTGTCGCGTCGGTTGTGCGTTCCACCCCATTTTGCGCTCATCCGCGCCAAATGTGAGGCCGGGCGTGCCAGACATCACAGCAAACGCAGAGACGCCGTGGGCGCCTTCATCACCGGTGCGCGCAAACACGAAGTAAAAGTCAGACGTGCCGGCACCGGAGATGAATTGCTTCGAACCGTTGAGAACGTATTTGTCGCCTCGTTTTTCGGCTCGGGTTTTCAGCGCCGCGGCATCGGATCCGCAGCTCGGCTCGGTCAAGCAATAGCTCGCGAGCCACTCCATACTGGTGAGTTTGTCCATCCATTGCGCGCGCTGGGCGTCATTGGCGTACTTCGACACCATCCATGCCACCATATTGTGGATCGATATGTAGCCCGCAATAGTCGGGCAGCCATAGGCGAGGGCTTCGTGGATAAGCGCGCCGTCCAGTCGGCCAAGCCCGGACCCGCCGTTGTCCTCGTCGACGTAGATGGCGGCCATGCCGAGCGGTGCAACTTCCCGAATAACATCAACCGGGAAGTGGCTCTTCTCGTCCCACTCATCCGCTTTCGGAGCAAGTCGGTCCTTGGCAAACTGCAGGGCCATGTCTTGAATGGCGGTTTGTTCTTCTGTTGGTGCGAAATGCATGGTGGCTCCTGTCAGCTTATTCCAGCAACGCTATGGCTGTGCGCGGGGCGCGACGCGCTCACCCGGCAATAGATCGTACGGATCAGCCCAACCATCGAGGGTCTGAATACGCTTTCGCCAAGCGTCAATGTTGGGGTAGTCCTGGGCGATATTGAACCCGGTCTCATCTTCAGGATAATAGACATATCCCGCCAATGAGAAGTCCGCGATGGTGGCCTCATCCCCTAGCATGAACGGTTGACCCAACAAATGCGCTTCAACCACCGTGTAGGCGGCTTCAGCCCGAGCCTTGAGCATTGCGAGTACGGCTGGGTCAGTCGGGGTCGGGGTGAAACTCCGCATAAACCGGTGGGCGGCAAAGAAGCTCGTGAACTTATGATTATCGAACAAGATCCAGCGCCAGGCCTCAAGCTTCGCGTTTTCTCCCTGCGGCGCAAACTTTCCGGTCTTGTCAGCCAGATAGTTCAAGATGATCCCTGACTGCGTCAGCCGCTGACCGTCAGTTTCCAGCACCGGTACCTCGCCCATAACATTCGTACTTGAACGCCACTGTGGGTCGCGGGTCATACCGTTCATGAAGTCAACGAACACCGGTTCCCAGTCGAGGCCGGCGCAATTGAGGTAGAGCGCCACCTTGTAGGCGTTGCCGGACTGGCAGAAGCAATGCAGGCGATACTTGGCCATTTTGTCTATCCCGTTCGTGCCTATCTAGCCGCTAACGAGCGGCCGTCCACTCAGCTATGCGCGTAGTCCCAATAGAGCTGTCGCGCCTTTTGCCCGAGAGGGCCGGGCTGCATGTCACGTTCTTCGAAGCGTGTGACTGGCACAATCTTGGAATGGTTGCCTGTCGAAAAGATCTCATCAGCCTGTTTGAAGTCGTCGATGGTGAGTGTTGTCTCAACGACTTCAACACCTGCTTCGCGCATCAATGAGATATTGCGTTGACGTGTGATGCCGTTGAGAAAGCAACCGTTCGGCATCGGCGTGAAGACAACACCATCGCGAGCCATAAAGATATTGGAGACGGCCGTCTCGGCGACATTGCCAAGCATATCCAGCACCAGTGCATTGTCGAAGCCCCGCGACTTCGCCTCGATCAACATCCGCGCGTTGTTGGGGTAGAGGCAGGAGGCCTTGGCATTGGTCGGCATTGTCTCGAGTGTCGGGCGCCGGTAAGGCGACACAGTCATCGAAAAGCCTTGCTGGGATACCATCGCGGCTGTGTGGAGGCAGAGGAGATGTTGCGTCGAGTCTGGGTCAGGCGGTACGCCCATATAGCCGCTCTCATCGGCCCAATACATCGGCCGGATATAAATCGCCTCGTCGCTCTCGAATTTCTTGAGCCCGTCTTCCACGAGCCCCATCCAGGTGTCGACAGAGACATCTGGCTTGAGGTGCATGATCTTGGCCGACTCGTTGATGCGGCTGCAGTGAAGGTCAAGATCCGGTGTCACGCCTTCAAAAGCGCGGGCGCCATCGAACACGGACGATGAGAGCCAGAACGCATGAGATCTGGGCCCCATAATAGGCACGTCGCCCTGATGCCAATCGCCTTTAAAATATGTCCAGGTTTCGCCTGAGCCTGCCATGGCGCGCCTCCTCAGCGTAACAGAGAATATGAGATCGGGCGCACTATATCGCCCGGGTGACGGTGCGAGAAGCGGAGATTTCAATTTGCTTCGCTTCTCGTATCCGGAGCCCTGATTGGCCCGGCAGCGATGGGAGTGCCGCGGCTTGTTGCTGATATGGCATCAGCATTGAGTTCCTAGTTGCAACGGACAGCGCGGCCCAAACTACATCACGTGGATCTAGCCTTTTGGAACGGGAGGGTTTCCGGGAACGGGCTCGCCCTGCATTGTCGGGTGAGACCGCGCATACTGGGCCGGGAAATTAGCGTCCGATCTGAGGGCTTCGGCTGCATGCCAAGCCCAACGAGGATCGTAGAGCATGCCTCGGGCAAGCGCGATCATGTCGGCCTGACCGGTGCGCAGGATCGTTTCGGCTTGATGGGCTTCGGTGATACGTCCGACCGCCATGGTTGCCATACCGGTCGCCCGGCGAACATCTGCAGCAAATGACGTCTGGTAGCCCGGTGCAGACTGGATCTGCTGCTCAGGTGCAAGTCCTCCGCTGGATACGTCGACGAAGTCACATCCGTGCTCCTTCAGCGCGCTCGTGAAGGCAATACTGCTCTCTACATCCCAGCCGCCGCCAATCCAATCGGTCGCGGAAAACCGCACGCCGAGCGGTTTATGCTCAGGCCAGATAGCCCGCACAGCATCAAAGATCTCAAGCGGGAACCGCATCCGGTTTTCCAGCGAACCGCCATATTGGTCTGTTCGTTGGTTTGAGATTGGTGACAGGAACGTGTGCAGAAGATAGCCGTGGGCGCAATGGATTTCGATCACGTCAAAGTCAAGGCGTTGAGCACGTTCGGTCGACTGTACAAAGGCTTGCTTGACACGGCCAAGGCTGTTGTCACCGAGCGCTTCAGGCATGTGCCAGCCTGGACCGTAAGGTATCGCCGATGGTGCCACCGTCTGCCAAGCACCTTCCTCAGCGGTCAGCGAAGTGCCTCCGTTCCACGGTAGTTTGGCGGACGCTTTACGGCCGGCATGGCCAAGCTGGATGCCGATTTTGGCACTTCCAAAATCACGGTAGAATTTGATGACGCGGGCAAGTGCCTCTTCATTCTCATCGCTGTAGAGGCCGACACAACCTGGAGTTATTCGGCCTTCAGGTTCTACACCTGTAGCCTCCACGAAAACCAGAGACGGACCGGAGACGGCAAACTGGCCGAGGTGCATGAGATGCCAGTCAGTAGCTGAACCTTGATGTGCTGAGTATTGGCACATCGGCGCGACGATAATGCGGTTGGATAATTCAAGCGAACGCAGTTTGATTGGCGAGAAGAGAAGGCTGGACATGATCAACTTGGCTCTTGGGTTGGGACCGCACTTTTTGGCTGCGCGGTTTGGATTGCAATGACGGCTCCACCTGGACCATCGTGCGTTAGGTTGGAGGCACTCATGGTGAGTCCAACCTATCGCACGAGGATGATCTACACTTAAGCGGATAGAGCAACGGCCCTTAAGTCGAAATCGGACTGATGCCGACTTTAGGTTCGTTGCTCTAGCAGATGCGTTTGTGATGCTCAATTGGCTTGAGTGTTCGCTGGCGGATATCCAATCGTCTCGACACATGCTGGCAATCGCGGCACAATGTGAGCCCGAATTTCGATTATTGACGTCTGTGAGGAATACCAACGAATGACCGGCTTCGTCGATCCGACCAAGGAGACTTTTGCGCAGTTCCGCGAGAATGACCGATCAGGCCCAATCCATATGCTGAACCTGGTCCGCTTCCGCGATGAGGCGGCTTATCCGGATGAACGCCGGGCGACCGGAGCAGAGGCTTATGCCGCTTATGGCCGCGACAGTTTTCCAGTGTTCTCACGGCTTGGCGGGCGCATCGTCTGGCGTGGTCGTTTCGAAAATATGCTGATTGGACCGCAAAGCGAGCAGTGGGACGAGTGCTTTATCGCCGAGTATCCGTCCGTCGCTGCGTTTGTCGAGATGATCCGCGATCCAGTTTACCGCGAAGCCGTCAAGCATCGCCAGGCGGCAGTATTGGACTCGCGCCTTGTGCGCATGCAACCTTCTGAAGCAGGATCGGGCTTCGGTGGCGCAAGCTAGGTCATGACTCAATTCCCATAACGAGCGATCATTCGAGGAAACTTACTGATGGCACTGACGCATACCGAGATCGAGCACTATAATGACAAGGGCTATGTTATCCCGAAATTCAGGCTCGATGCTGCGCGCACCGACGCACTGCGCGCCACATTGGATCGCTTGATCGCAGATAACCCAGGCGTACGTCCCGAAAAACTGGTATCCGCCCACATTGAGGGCCAGAACGACGAGGGCGTCAAAGGTTCCCGCGACTTTCTTGAACTCGCTCAGTCCCCCGATATCGTCGACATGGTCGCCCAGGTGCTGGGTGACGACGTCATCCTTTGGGGCTGCCATGTTTTCTGCAAGCCAGGAGAAACCGGCTACGAGACGCCTTGGCATCAGGATGGTCACTATTGGCCAATCAGGCCCTTGGCGACTTGCACTGTTTGGATTGCACTCGACAGATCGGATCGCGAGAACGGTTGCCTGAAAGTCATCCCGGGCTCGCATAAAGATAAAGCATTGCTCGCTCATATGACCGAAGACCGTGAGGATCTCGTCTTATCGCAGCGCACGGCTGATGATGCGTTTGATCCGTCGGCCGAAGTCGCGCTCGAACTCGAGCCCGGTCAGATGTCGTTGCACGATGTCTATATGATCCATGGTGCCGGAGCGAACCAGTCACCGCGTAGGCGCGCTGGCGTGGCGCTACGCTATATGCCGGCCACCAGTGTCTTCGAACGCAACTTGAATCCCGCCGATGGCAACAGTGGCATCCCCGTCGCCTTCGCGACACGTCCACTGTGGCTGGTAAAAGGCAAGGATCAGACGGGTCGCAATGATTTTGTCGTTGGCCACTAGTGTAGCGCATCTGATGCTTGGTCCCTGCTTGTCGATAGCCTCGAATCCAAGCGTCAGCTGCAAAAGCTCCACTAGAAACAGATAACTTGCTCGTGTTCCTTTGGCTCCGATATCTGAATCGAGACAAGCGGGAACGGGAATCAAATGCCGGAGCCGGAACACTCGACCAGTCCCGGCCTGGCTGGAAATGGCCCGGCAAACCGCATCTTCTCCCGGCAACAGTTGAGTGGCTGTCCGGGAGTTTGCAGTCTGTGATGAGGTTTGGCTTAGTAGCCTTCCAGCACAATCTTGCCTTTGGCGGTGCCAAGTTCAATCAGGCGGTGCGCTTCTCGCAGGTTGGCAGCATTAATCGGTGTCAGCACCTCGCTGACGGTTGTATGTATGCGGCCAGCATCAATCTCATCCGCTGTCCAACTGAGCAGCTTGTGCTGTTCAATCATATCCGGGGTTTGGTGCATTGCGCGCGCAAACATAAACTCCCAATGGAAGCTTGCCGCCTTGGACTTCATTGTTTCCATCGGCATGGGCAGATCTGTATCGTCGATCGAAACAATTCCACCTTGCGGTCGGATCAACTCAACGGCAGCATCCCAGTGGCGCATGTCGTTGAAGATGGCAATGTGATCGACATGTGACATGCCGAGTGAGCGCACTTGGGCAACCATGTCTTCGCGGTGATTGACGACATGGTCAGCGCCAAGTTTCTTGACCCAGGCCTCTGTTTCCGGCCGAGACGCAGTTGCAATCACTGTCAGGCCGGCATGTTTGGCGAGCTGGATCCCAATCGATCCGACGCCACCACCAGCTCCAATGATCAGGATCGTCTCGCCGCGGTTGGCACCATCACGGTCAATCAAGAGGCGATCAAAAAATGCCTCATAGGCGGTGATCGTCGTCAATGGGAGCGCGGCAGCTTCGGCGTGACTGAGTGATTTGGGTTTGTGGCCGACGATCCGCTCATCGACAATTTGATACTCAGAATTGCAGCCCGGGCGCGTGATATCACCTGCATACCAAACCTCATCACCGGGCTTGAAGATTGTCACGGCATCGCCCACGGCTTCGACCACGCCGCTTGCATCCCAGCCAATAATCCGCGGCGGGTCTTCAACTTTGTCGGCAGGCTGTCCGCGACCGGCGCGCACCTTGGTGTCAACAGGATTGACGGCAATCGCCTTCACCGCGACCAAAACGTCATGGCCGGTCGGTTCAGGTTTTGGAACGTCAACGTCGATAAACGATTCAGAGTTGTCGACTGGCAGGTACTGTTTGAACGCAACGGCTTTCATGGCAATCGTTCCTGTTTTGAATAACTCGGCTTATTTTGAATAACTGGGGATGAGTTGAGTGAGAATGATCTCGATTGCATCGGTAATCTGCGCACACTTCGAGTCATTCAGTGCATCCGCATGCGGTGGGCCGAACTGGCCAATGTCATTGTCGAAGTATTTCCCGCTCGCAGACCCGAATTCGCTCTCGACGGCGAGGCGCAGCAGGATCTCAGCGCCGATACGGATGTCGCCGCCCGCAACACCAAATGCGTTTTTGACCATCTTGCTACCAAGCATGGATGCCGGATTGACCGAGATGATGACTGGGCCAGCATCCCCGAATGATGCGGCGAGATAACGTGACCACATCGTGATCGCCAACTTGCTCTGTGCATAGGCCGCGCCGTCTGCAAGCATCGGGGGCCCAGCCAGAGCCTTCAGATCAACAGGCGCTTGCGCTGCCGATGAGACATTGATGATATGCCCCGTCGAACCCAGCGTGGGCAGTAAAAGCCGCGTCAAGAGATACGGCGCGATTGCGTTGACTGCGAACCGGTTGTCGAGGCCATCAGCCGTTGTAGCACCCGGTGTATAAACGCCAGCATTGTTAATGAGCACATCGATCTTGTCGCGAGATTCTGAGACTTCGCCAGCAAACCGTTCGACGTCTGCCATGCGCGAAAGATCCGCGACAAATCCTTCAACACTGCGGCCGCCTGCAGTCTTTGAAAGTGCTGCCATGGCGGACTTGAGCTTGTCTGGGCTACGTCCGTGCAAAAGCACGTCATGACCAGCTTCAACCAACATCTTGGCAGCTTCAAAACCAATACCGTCAGTTGAGCCGGTTATCAGGATAATCTGTTGCATGTTTCGTCTCCTCAATCGAAGCCTCAGTCGAGGTCATCGTTTGGTCCAAGGCCGGAAGAACTGCGAAGAGAACCGCATCAGTCTTCGCAAAGCACGGATTTTGGATTGAGTACTTCAAACAACCTGGGTCATCTCATGTAGTGTGAATTTCTTAACCGCACCCTCAGTCGCGGCACCATAAGCTGCCAGGTGCGGTGCGTTCATGTGCTTCTGCCAGAGTTCCCGGCTTGTCCAGGTTTCATAGAACATGAAGTGCGTAGGATCATCGTTGTCCTGATGCAGGTCGTACTGGAGGCAGCCGTCTTCCGCGCGCGTTACGTCGATCAATCTGATCAACTCCGCCTTGACCAGGTCGATCTTTCCGACCTCTGCATGAATGTGAGCCAGGATTGTCAGGTTCGCCATCGTCAATCTCTTTGAGTTCCTCTTCGCAAGGCCGAATGCGCCTTGCCGTCTTCTGAGAAGCGAGATATTAAGAAAGGCACAGTTCTGCAAGTACGCACATTTTAGTGCGGTAGGCACAAAAAGTATCCTGTGGAGGCAGCATGCGGTTTGCACGCTATGATTGCTCTGGTGGTTGCCCGGTCGAAGCGGCACTCGAACGCATCGGTGGTAAATGGAAGGGCGTTGCTCTTTACCATCTGCTTGAGGGCCCCAAGCGCTACAATGAACTCAAGCGCGACGTTGGCAACGTTACACAGCGGATGTTGACCAAGCAGTTGCGCGAATTGGAACAGGATGGTTTGGTCAACCGCAAAGTCTTCCCCGTTGTCCCGCCGCATGTAGAGTACAGCCTCAGTGCCAAGGGGAAAACGCTGAAGCCGATCTTGCTCGCGCTGCGCAAATGGGGGGAGAGCTATGTGTAGGTGTTAAGGCGTCTAGCGTAGCAATCCTGACGCTTCGACTGTCGACAATCATGCACCGTGACAACTGTCAGATAGTAGCGGGGCGAGCAGAGAACACGATCAATGCTCACACCGGGATAACCATCAAAATATCAATCCGCCGGGACTCCAGCACAACCGTACGCGATTGCAACCGTGCGTCTCCCGAATTGATAACGCATTCATCGACATATTTTCCGGTGACGTAGCGCGTGCTTGCGCCGCTCTGCATCGTACGGATCACAGAAAAGTTGGTCCGGGCGCGATAGATTTCTCCATCGGCTTCAATGCGCGTTGGGCCGAGGATATGGCAATAGGTGTGCGGCTCAAAGACGTTCGCAGTCCGCAATGCAAGGATGCGATCCTGCATCATTCCACGCCCGTCGCAAGACATGATGCCGAGCACGCGTCCCGCCTCATAGTTTTCACGAGAGATGATTTTATAACGGGCGTCGTCAGTAAAGAATTCGGGCCATCGCTCGAGTGCATCGTCATCAAGCGCATACGCATAGTCGCTCATCAGGTCTTCAATTGCGAGACGGACCTCCGCTGAAACACGCTGCTTTTGCCGATCGGCTTGGTTCGCATTGCTCATGACTTCATCCTCACGCAAAGCCCATGATACGGCGATATCCGTCCCAGAATCCACGGATGGAGACCTCCGTGGCGCGCGAGTTTTTACTCGACTCGACGTCGCGGCCGCCCATCTCCATGAACGAACTTTCGTGCTCACTGCCAGCCGTTCCGCGTTGCACGAACTCGTTGATGCAGCCATCTTCAAGTGACACCAATCCAGCTGCTCCCGTCAGATTGGCCTGCCGTAAACGCATCGCGGTCTGCTCTTCGGTGTCGTCTTCGTAGCCTAGGTAGAACCAGAATAACTCGGTCTTGTTGACGCCTCGCGGCACAAAGAAGCGAAGGGCGAGCGAATTCAGAGTGAATTGCAAGGCTACCGTTGGGAAGACTGTTTGAATGGAATGTGTAATCCCGTCGTCGAACTCATTCCAGGAATCGAGCAGCTGAGGACCGGACAATTTGGAGTCGAATTGAGCAGAGTGCACATTCGATTTTTTGTACTCTTCTGCTTCGTCCAGCGTGGCCCGCTTTGCGTAGCTGATATGGTGCCACTTGTTATCGGAAAGGATAATACCGCCGTCCATATCAAGGCGGTTCACCTTGAATGTCGTGTAGAATGTATGAAGAAGCGTGGCATGATAGGAGTCACGCACGTTCTCGCAGTAGAGTTTCCAATTGTTGTGAATGATCTGCGAGTGCGAACCAAGCACTATAAGCGGTCGTCCGAGATTGCGCCGAATAAACTTGGCCATGTCGATACCGAGATAGTCTTCGACCGGCGGCGTTTCATCTGAAAACGTTGCAAAGACGAGACCGCAGAACGTCTCAACACGTAGCGCCTCTAAACGATGCTTGGTGTTGTCGAAGTCTTCAGGCATGCCGCCCTGACCATTGACGCCATCGCGAAACGCGACGCCGCGTAACCGGCCGTCCAGGTTATAGGTCCATGCATGATAGATGCAGGTCAACGCACTCGCATTACCGCGCTCCTTGAGGCACACCAATGCGCCTTTGTGCGCGCAACGGTTGACCAGCACGTGTAATTTGCCATCACCATCTCGCGTGGCAACGACGGGGATTTCCCCGATCCAGGATGTTTTATAGTCACCGCGTTCGGGGATTTCAGCTTCCAGGCAGATGTAATTCCAGATCGGCCCGCGAAAGATCTTCTGGTGTTCCAGCCGATAGATCTCTTCATCCGAGTAGACCCGATACGGCACGCTCGTATGGCCGGGTTCTGGCCAATCAAGGGGTTTGCTCAACTCTGTTTCAGCTGTGGCACTCATGTCAGCCTCCTGCTTCCGAGAATCCGTCGCGGTTCGATGCGATGAGCTTAAACGCTATTTCGCCGGATTGCCCAATGTGAGACCCAACGTGTGAATAGTATTTCCAGCTTGATGGATTGTTCAGGAGCCGTGGCAGCGCGACCAGACAATGTACCATGCACTGAGTATCAAATTCGAGGACTAATATTTGTCGTTTGGAACCAGGAGTTGACGTATGGCGATTGTCAAAGAGCACAAGGAATTCCACGCGATCGACATGCAAGGTGGTTGGCATGTTCCTGATGGATATCCGCAAGGAATCCAGCAGAAAATACTGGCTGGCGCATTGGATGAAGAGGGCAAGCAGGGCAATCGCACGCGTCTTCTCAGGTTCGATCCGGGCGCCTTCACGACCAAGCCGTTTGTTCATGACTATTGGGAAGAGGTCTACTTGGTTTCCGGAGATATGACGGTGGGAAATGATGAAACCGGCGGCAGCGAAGCATTTACGCCGAACACATATGCATGTCGCCCGCCAGGCGTCTCCCACGGCCCATTCAAATCGGAAACCGGCTGCATACTCTTTGAAGTACACTACTATGCCTAGCGTGGTGCACACTGACGAGGTGTGAAGCTTCACACCTAGAAACGCCCAAATGCAGGATGACAATTGAGCATGATTGAGGATCGCGTTTTTATTGCTGGTGCCGGACCTGTCGGTCTCGTGGCTGCAGCCAGGCTGGTCGCCGAAGGTGTTCCGGTCTCAGTCTTTGAAGCTGGCAATGATCTCAATAAGCAGTCGCGTGCATCAACATTCCATCCGTCAACACTCGATATGCTGGATGAATTGGGGGCGGCTGCGCCACTCGAAGCGCAGGGTCTCTGTGCGCCTCAGTTGCAGTATCGCTGCAGCCGCGAAGGCCTCATTGCCCGATTTGACTTTGGTGAGATAAAGGACCTGACGCGGCATCCATACCGCCTGCAGTGTGAGCAATGGCGATTGACTCGAATTCTCCTTGATCAGCTCAAGGACGAGGCAAACTTTGAAATCGTATTCTCAACCGAGGTGCGTGATTGCACGCAGGATGACAGTAGTGTCACTGTGACTTTGACAGGAACAAACGGGACGACTGAACGAACCGGGCGTTGGTTGATCGGGGCGGATGGCGCAAGCAGCAATGTGCGCGGCGCACTCAACATTCAATTCGATGGCTTCACTTGGCCCGACCGTTTCCTGGTTTTGAGCACGCCTTATGATTTTGTCCAGGCGATCCCGGATCTGGATCCCGTCAGCTATGTGGCAGATCCGGAGCAATGGTATTTTGCGCTGAAGATTCCCGATCTTTGGCGCATGATGTTTCCGGTCGGGACTGACATGTCAGATGATGCCGCATTGGATCCGGCCTATGGTCAGAGCCGATTAGACCGCGTGGTGCCGGGAGCAGGCCCCTTTGAGATTGCCCATCAAACACTCTATCGGGTCCACCAGCGTGTGGCAGAGACATTTCGCAAGGGACGTGTCTTCCTTGCCGGCGATGCGGCTCATATCAACAATCCATTGGGTGGCATGGGCATGAATGGCGGTATCCATGACGCCGTCAATCTAACGGATGCACTAACCAAGGTGTGGAATGGCAAGGAGGACGAAAGCATCCTCGATCGCTACGATGCCCAACGACGAGGCGTCACCATGGAAGCCGTCCAGGTACAGACCGTCCAAAACAAGCGTGATCTTGAGGCGAGCGATGCGAAGGGGCAGGCAGAATTTCGTGAGCGGCTGCGCCGTACCAGCTCCAGCCGAGAGGAAACGCGAATGTTCCTCAAGCGGGTTTCTATGCTGGCGTCGCTGGAACGCGCGGCTGAATTGGGTTGATTCTAACGGCTAGCGGATCTCATGGCGGCGGACGAAATCGGCAACCGCGCCTGCACATTGATGCGCATGCGATAATGCAATGCCATGCCTTGCGCCGGGGATCACCATCATCTCGGCATCTGGTAGTCCATTCTTGAGTTTCACCGGAATGTCCAACGGAATGAACGGACTGGAATCCGGATGCATCAGCAGCACCGGGCAAGTTATCTCAGAGAGGCGGTCGGTGAAATCCAGGCCGACCAGCACATCTGCGAGTTCGAGAATGGTCGCCCCATCACTGGCCATTTGTGCGTCATGAAACCAGGCACGCTCCTCGTCGGAGGTTTGCCAGGACGTAAAGCGCTTCTCAATCATGTCATTGGACCAGGCTTCCAAGCCTTGCTCCGACATCAAGTTGCGCCAGCCTTGAACGTGACCGAGCGTGCTGCCAATGTGGGCGGTTGAACAGGTCGCGATGGCAGCTACTTTCGGGTTATTCGCTGCAGCAACGAGGCAGGTTGTGCCCCCCATCGACTCACCAATCAGGATGAACCGATCGACGCCTGCATCTTCGGCGACGGCAAGCACCATCTCAGCGATATCATTGATGTCCCAGTTGAAATCTGCACCGGGTCGAAAGGATTGGCCATGGCCGGGCATATCGAGTGCGATGGTCTGGAAGTGACCCGCTAAAACCTGCCGCCAGCCAGACCAGATGTTACGATCTGCTCCGATCCCGTGAACAAAGACAATCGCCGGTGCAGGCTCGGCCCAGGGCAGTTTTGGCGCAGCAGTATCGTAGGCTATGCGCCCACCCTTGAATTGCAATTCAGCCATTTAGTCTGCCTCCCGGCTTACACGTTTGAGATAGAGCGTACCGCCGACCAGCAAGAAGCCAACCAGCGTTAGAAACATCAGGCCGGACGCGAAATTACCAGAACTTGCATGCAGCAATCCAAGCAATAGTGGGCCACCAGTGCCGCCGATCTCAGCGGCAGAGAAAAACAGACCGCTCGCGGTTGCAGCGCGCGCTTCGCCAATCTTCGGCGTCTCGATCAAGGTGAGCATCGCGACCGTCATCATCGAGGATCGCGCAATCCCCTGCAGTAGCAGACCTGCAACAAGTGTGGTCCCCAGACCGGCCTGCAAGCACAGAGTTGCCAATGCGGACGCAAGACATAGGCCCATTAGGATCGTATGACGACGCTCACGCGTTGCGAGACGCGGGATAAGAAGTGATCCAACCAGGCCGAACAGTGTCGGAATTGTCGCCCAATAGCCCGCTTCAACTGCAGAAAGATCTTTGGCCCGCAGGATTTCGGGCAACCAATTGACCAAGCCATGATTGATCGCAAAAATTCCGACGCTCATGAGCATCAGAATCTGGACGGCACGGATCTGCAGAAGTTCACCGACAACACGCAGTTGCGAGACTTGTTGGCGTGGTCCACCACTCTGCGCATGACTACGCAGCTTCGGATGCGTACTCAGCACAAACCACACGGCGCCGGCGACAATGGCACAGCCCGCCCAGAACCACTGCACAGCCCGCCAGTCCTGTTCAAACCAGGGCATGAGGAGCGAGTTAGTGAACGCCAGAGCCGCAACTCCGCCGAGTGCCGGTCCAGTAATATAGATGCCCATCGCGAGCCCGCGCTCGCTACCTTTAAACCATTGCGCGATAATTTTCGGGGCACCGGTGGAGACAATCGGCCCGCCAATTCCAAACACGCCAACAGCCAACAGCATCTGCCAGTCTGTTACCGCAATGCCGCGAAACATTGCTGATGCGGCAATCGCGAGTGTGCCAAGAAGGAGGCCGCGCTCGACACCTATTCGGTCGAGCAAGGAACCACAGGGAATGGCAGCAAAGATAAAGACGAGTTGCCAGGCGCCGAAGATGGCTCCCATCATCGTGTGACCGATGTCGAGGTCGTGAATAATCGGCGGGACAAGCGGTGCGAGGCTGGCAGCCACCATGCCGAACGTCAGGTAGATCAGCCAGACGCCAGCCAAGACGGCCCAACGCATGGCATCGGGAGAACTCTCCTGATCGGCACCGGGATCACTTGCCGCCGCATTCGAAGTCGCCATCTGCTATGTGTGCCTAGAACTCTTCCGAGCCGGGTATCGTGCCTTTCGGCAGACTGGCGCAGTACTTTGCGATTTCACCCGGTGTCGTCACCCAGATCTGGTCGCGGTGTTTCAAAACATGCTCAAGGGCGCGTCTCAGGCTCGCCAGACGGAAGGGCTGAGCAATCACAAACGGATGGCACGTCACGCCCATGACTAAAGGGCGCTTTTCCGAAAGCTTCAGCATCATATCGAACTGATCGATGATCATCTCCTCGAACGCACGGTGCGATTCCTGCCGCGAGGTCATGGCGGGGACGTCATTAATCTCGACTGGATAAGGCACCGACAGGATTGGTCCGGAACGGGTGCGCATCCAGAAGGGCTGATCATCTGCAGGCCAATCCATGCAGTAGTCGTAGCCGGCTTCCTTGAGCAGATCGAGCGTAACAGCGCTTTGCGCCAGGAAGGGGCCCAGCCATCCTTTTGGCCGTGATCCCGCATGCTTGGCAATGGCAGCTGTCGCTTCTTCAATCAGGCGGGCTTCATCTTCTTCCCAAAGTACATCTTGCCGCTCGGAATTCGTCCGGCCATGACCAACGAACTCGTCACCGCGCGCAACCATCCGCTTGGCAATCGAGGGATAGGCATCCAAGGCCATTGAATTGACGTTGTGAGATGCCGGGAGTTCGTACTCATCGAGCATGTCAAAATAGTACCAGATGCCAGCTCTATTTCCGTAGTCGCGCCAGGCCCAGCTGCGGTGGGTCTGCTGGGCAGGTGCGGGCACCGCAGAATCTGCGCCGAGCCCCTGTCGGTAGGCAAAGTGCTCGATATTGTTATAGAGCGAGAATGCCAGCCGTGTGCCGTTCGGCCATTCGTATGTCTTGCGATCGGGTAGTGGAATGGGATCATAACGTTGGTGGTGGGAGAGTTTCATCGGCTGGTCCCCAAGCTCTGTTAGATCGACAATTCGATCCTGTCTTCATCGAGCATTGTCCGTTGCTGGGCGCACGGCGTCAATCACGCTCGGAATAGGTGTCATGACGTCGTGTCCCTGACGACTGCTTGAATTAGCGTCCACGTTTGGAATCCTGCACGGCCTGTTCCAGAGCTTGCAAGAAGTTTGACCGGTCCTGCTTTGAGAACGCCGCATTATAGCCTTTTACATCACCGGTTTCTCTGAGATCTGACATCAAGTCCCGCATCGCCAAGGCCATGCCGATGTTGGCGTCTGAGAACGGTTTGCCGGTTGGTCCGATCGCTTTCGCACCAGCATTCAAGCAGCGCGATGCAAGTGGAATGTCGGCTGTGATCGCAATATCACCAGGTCCAATGTTGGAGGCGATCCAATCGTCCGCTGCATCCGCGCCTTCTTCGACGACGATGCGTTCAACCTGTGCGCCGTCAGGCAATCGCATCCAGCTATTCGCCACGAAGACGGTCGGCAACTTGTGACGTTCTGCGACACGAACAGCCTCTGCCTTCACGGGGCACGCATCTGCGTCAACATAGATCTTCATCGTCGCCTCTCGACTTGCACAATGACATTGTCCATAAGCTAAACCACGCACTTCGCAATGTTTTGCTATCGAATTCAACCAACATCCGGGAGGCAGCCATGCTCAGGATCCTCGGTCGCGCGAACTCATTCAATGTTCGGAAGGTACTCTGGACCTGTGATGAATTGGGCATAGCCTACGAGCGTGAAGACTGGGGAAGGGGCCATCGCTCAACCGATGATCCGGAGTTTCTGCGATACAATCCAAATGGTCTGGTGCCGGCAGTTGTCGACGGCGATGTTGTCCTCCGCGAATCCAATACGATTGTGCGGTATCTCGCGAGCAAATACGGTGATGATAAGTTTTATCCAACGGACCTCGTCGAACGAGCGACCTGCGAGGCATGGATGGACTGGGCGAACTATGAAACCTCGATTTCATTGCGCGGCGCGTTTCTGGCCGGTGTGATGCGTGAGGAGATCTGGAACAACGACTGGTTTATTGAAACCGGCCGCCGCCTGATTACCAAGGAAGTCGGGCAAATCGACGAACACCTTCAGTCAACCGGCCCTTATATCACCGGTGATGATTTCACCGTCGCGGACATCCCGATCGGTCTCGTTGTCAATCGCTGGTACTATCTCGAATTCGACCGCCCAGAGCACCCGGCCGTTGCCCGCTACTACGAGCAGCTGAGCACGCGACCGGCCTACATGATGCACGGCCGTAATGGTCTGCCGTGACTCCGGCTTGCGCCGATGAGATCAGTTTACATGATTGTCGTGCCGCCATCCGCGACAATCACCTGACCTGTAATGAAGGACGCGGCCGATGATGCAAGAAAAGCCGCGATGCCACCGATTTCCCTGGGTTCACCGATACGGCGCAGCGGCGTACGCTTTTCTCTGTCTGCGCGCAATTCGGGATTTTCCCAGAGCGCCCGGGCAAAATCCGTGACGACCAATCCCGGTGCAATGGCATTGACACGGATGTTCTTAGGCCCCCACTCGACCGCGAGAGCCCGTGCAACTCCGAAATCGGCGGATTTCGAGATGCCGTACATGCCAAGTGTATTCGATCCTTTTAGGCCGCCGATTGACGAAATGATCGTAAAGGAGCCGCCACCCTGTTCTGCGATATGGGGATTGGCAAGGTTGGCAAACCAAATCGCACTTTGCACGTTTGAGACCATAACCTTGTCAAAAGCCTCATCCGGCAGCGATTCAAGTGGACCGTAAACCGGGTTGACCGCAGCATTGGCGACGAAGCTGTCAAGACGGCCCCACTTCTCAACGGTCTTTGCGACTAGGGTCTCGCATTCCTCTTTGCGCGAGATATTGCACGGGATGGCGATGGCTTCCCCACCTGACTCGTTAATGGCTGCTGCCTTTTCTTCACAGACATCGCCCTTCCGTGACGAGATCACGACCTTCGCACCCATGCATGCCATGTGCTCGGCGATGGAAAGTCCGATCCCCTTTGTCGAGCCGGTGACAATTGCGACTTGGTCTTTGAGTGAGAAAGGATTGTCCATGGTCTGGTCCGCCGTTTGCGCTGGTGTTTCATTTCTACCACCGGCCAACTGCAACCGGTTTCTCGGGTTTCAGAATAGAAGCGGCAACAGCTGCAATCCAGTGCCGGGGCAGTGTTATCAGCTGGGTGCTGAACGTGGCATTTTAACGATAGCCCACAATGCAGGCGCCGTTTGACCTGAAACAAATTGTGTCGTTCTTCAATTGCGTTAGAATCGGAAAACCTGCTTGGTTACAACCAAGTGTACACAAAGGGGAGAACTCTATGCGATTTGCAAAATCGATCGTGGCGGCAGTCGCCTGCCTTGTCGCGGTTTGCCTGACCTCTCAGGCCGGCGCCACCAATCTAAGCCCGTTGACGACGTTGTTGCCGCAGACCACTGCGCAGCAGTCGGCGCCCTTGTTGAATAAGGTGCACCGCCGTGGTTATCGTCACTGCCATCGCCGCGGCCGTCGCTGCTATCTCCGGCGTTTCCGCCGTTGCCGTGTGTGGAACCACCGAGGGCGCTGTGTTCGCTGGTCGTGGCGCGTCCGCCGTATTTGCCGTCCACGATATCGGTGTCACTGGTAAGTCCAAGCGCGCAGGCGTTACGCTAACGCAGTAGCAGCCGGAAGCGGTTGCTACTGCAGCAAATCTAGATCCCCCGGAATTTGGGATCACGTTTCTCGGAAAACGCACGAATTCCTTCCTGATAATCAGCGCTTTTCACAGAGCGCGCCATCGCGTCGGATATCTCATCGGCCCGCTGCGCGGCATCGCCCCTTGAGAGCACATCCAGCATCGTTTTCGCACCCGCGATTGTCAGGGGCGCTGAATTGCGCATTGCTTCGGCATAAGTCTTCGCCGCTCTTAGCCCGTCGGGTCCACCAACCTCGTCAATCAGATGCATAGCGAGGGCATCCTGCGCAGTGTATCGCTTCGCAGTGAAAAGTACTTCCTTCGCCTTGGCATAGCCAACCGCATTCAGAAGATTGCGCGTCTCGCCAAGCTCATACACCACGCCCAATCGGCTGGCCGGTATGGCAAAATAGGCTGTCTCATCTGCAATGCGGAAGTCGCATGCCAGGGCCAAGCCACACCCTCCGCCGACACAGGCTCCTGATATTCCGGCGATCGTCGCCTTGGGAGAACGCTGGATCGCGTCGTTTGCAGCTTCAACAGCATGCTCGTAGCGCGCTGCATCGTCTTCGGTTGAACGGATGTCCTCGAACTCTGAAATGTCTGCCCCGGAACAGAAGCTGCCACCGGCTCCAGTCAAGATAATCGCACGCACCTCTCGCTTTGTCCCCAAATCGTGGTAGACGCGTGCCAGTTCGTTCCACATGGCGTAGGTCACGCAGTTGCGTTTCGCCGGGCGGTTAATTGTGACAACTGGAAACGCATCGTCTGCGTGATCGATCAGAATATGATCCGGTGCAGGACTGGTACCTTTGCTCATTCTGTGCTGCTCATAACTGGACTGCTGTAGACCGTTGTAGTAGGGGCGGTTGGCGAATGTTCACAGTGACTATAAAGGAGAGCGTTGGCCAATGGCAAAAGCGGTCACGCTGTCCCCCAGTCTGCGCGGCATTGCAGCTATGTCGCTTGCAGCGGTCATTCTCACGATCCACGACACCGGCACCAAGCTCCTTCTGGAATACTACTCCATTACACAGCTCGTAACGGTGCGGCAGGCATTCAGCCTCGCATTGCTCATTCTCATTGTGCAGTTCTCAACGGGCTGGTCCGGACTACGAGTCAACAATTTCACAGCCGTCGGGCTGCGGATGCTGTTGTTCATATCCACAACGGTCTTGATCGTCGCAAGCCTGAATGTATTGCCGCTGCCGACGGTCCTGGCCTTGGTTTTTGCAAGTCCGTTGGTTGTCGGGACGTTGTCCGGACCATTTCTCGGCGAACGTGTCGGACCGGTGCGGTGGACGGCAATCCTGATTGGCTTTGCAGGGATTTTGATCATCCTGCAACCTGGCAGCCCGCGCTTTGACTATCTTCTACTCCTGCCTGTCGCGGCGGCGGTTTCATCAGGGACGCGTGATCTCGTAACGCGGTGGGCCAGCCGCACAGATTCCACGCTGGCCATCCTCTTCTGGTCAAACGTCGCCGTTGTTGCCGCGGGCTTATGTACGATCCCGTTTCAGTGGGTGGACATTGTGCCCATACACTACGCGGCTTTCCTGGTCGTCGCATTGCTTAATACCGCGGCGCACTTCCTGATGATCTATGCCTTGAGTGTCGGGGATGCAGCCCTGGTCTCGCCGTTCCGCTACACGGCACTGGTCTGGGCCGTCATTATTGGTTATCTGGTCTGGGATCATATTCCGGAGTACTGGACCATCGTTGGCTCAAGCATTGTTGTGGCAAGCGGCGTCGTGATGGCACTACGTGAAGCACGGGCAGCACGATTGAAACGAGATTAATCCTACCATTCGATAGTGGCCAGTTCAGTGAGAACAAGGCCGCAACCAGTCATGCGGACAGGGAAGCACATGAGTAACGCAACGTCGCAACAGAAGCTTGGCGCTGAATTCCTGGGTACAGCATTCTTGCTGGCCACGGTCGTCGGTTCGGGCATCATGGCTGAAAGGCTGGCTGATGGAAACACTGCTCTGGCCTTGCTGTGTAACACGATCCCGACAGGCGCGATCCTCTACGTTTTGATCACGATGCTCGGACCGATCTCGGGGGCTCACTTCAATCCGGCGGTGACCTTTGCTTTTTATCTCAAGGGAAATGTTCAGAGCAAAGAGGCTGGTGGTTTTGTAATCGCGCAGGTTGTGGGCGGTATTCTGGGTGTCTGGGCAGCTCATCTGATGTTTGATGAAACCTTGCTGCAGCTATCGCAAAAGGCGCGGACGGGCAATAGCCAATGGTTTGCGGAATGGGTGGCGACGTTCGGTCTGGTCACGACCATCTTGCTGACATTACGTGCCAATGCAGCCGCGGTGCCAGCGGCTGTCGGTCTCTATATCACCGCAGCTTACTGGTTTACGGCCTCAACGTCGTTCGCAAATCCGGCTGTGACCATCGCACGTGGATTATCCGATACTTTTGCGGGCATCGACCCAACACATGTTCCGATGTTTATCATTGCGCAGTTGGTTGGCGCAGCCTGTGCTCTGGTGGTGTGCAACTTTTTATCTGATTAGATCATCACGGCTGAAAGCGCAGTACGCGATCCGCCTGGCGGAGTTCGAAAATGCGAGCGTGATATGTCTGCGTGGGGCCGACCAGATCCCAACAAAGCTTGAATCTCTGCTGACAGCTATTCAGTCCGAACGAGCGATCAAGCGTCACGCTTGCCAATGATCTCCGCAGCAATAAAGTCTCGTGATGCGCTTTGAAATTCTTCATATGTCAATGCGTGGCTTTTCTCGTATTTGATACGTTGCGTCGGTCGCTCAAAAACACGATTGATGTTGATCGATTGGCTGTAGAGGCAGCGGTCACTCAAGTAGTGCAGAATTGTGAGCGGAATGATGCCGGCGAATATGTGGGCCTGAGTAGGGTAGTGCCGGGCCATCGCCAAGTGAGACAAAATTTGTGCCATTGTTCGGCTATGGGCAACTGCTGCACCGTTTTCAGCGAGCGGCGAAAACATCGTAAGGCCGGGGAAGCTCTGTTTGGCTCGATAAAACGGCAGCTGGATGCTGGTGTCCAAACAGTTTTGCTTGCGTGCAAGCGCTAGCCCGATCAGGTGAACGGCATCGTGGTCAGAATGTCCGCCCTCCCATGCAGGCATGATAACTCGCCGGATTTTGCACTCACCAATCGTCTCACCGAGGCCGTCCAACGCGCGGTTCAAGTGTAGAACCAGCTTTCCATCTGGCAGGTCGAAATGCGATCCAGTAAAGACAATGTGCTCGCGATGGACACGGAGCTGACCGAGGGCCCGAAGCGTCTCGTTGTTCCGAGTCTCGTTGCCGGCTCGGCCTTTCACTTGTCCATCCGTCAGAAACACAATCAGCTGTCGGTGACCGGCGCGAACGCCGTGCTCGATCATATGAACAGCTGCAAACTCGTCATCCTGGTGTGCAAACAGAAACAGATCATCGATCACTTCACCGGTTTGCTGTTGGTTCCCGTCTGACAATACTTGGCTGTGCTCCACAAAAGGGGCCTCAACTGTGTTCGCTACTGCGGCTGTGACTGCAGAATTGCCTCAACAATAGTTTGGACTTCGAGAGCATCGTTGAGGCTGGCGAGATTAGTCTCTTCGCCACGTGTCATCGCCGCGACCTTGTCGAGCTGCCGTTCCAGAATGCGTGGGCGGGCGATTTCATTGGGGACAGCATCCGGAGGCGCCTGCCACTCACCGTCGATCTGCCGTTCAGCGATGGCCCAGTCGCGCAGGCGGATACGGCCTTTGGGTCCGGTCAACGTCCAGGTATTGTGGTCAGGTTTGTCTGTCGTACCAACGGCGCCGACGAGGGAGACCGGCAACTGACCAGCAGTTAGCTCTGCAGAGATGCGGCGTTCGCTATGGTCCACATCCGGATATTCACAGGTTGCGCTTTTGAGGGTGAGTGGTCCGAAAAACCGCCGCGAAAGAAACAGGAAATGTGAACCAACTTCCCGCGTAAAGCCTCCCTCTGCGCGCCGGTCAAGCCATTGGACGGCATCCATCTGCCATGCACGTGGCCAACTTGGAAAAGCGAGTTCAATGTCGACACGATGCGGCTCGCCAATCGCGTCTTCATCGAGCCATTTCTGCAGATAGTCTCCTGCGAAGGATGACGCGAAAGGAAAATTAACCGCTGCCCGCATGCCCTGGCCATTCAGGTCCGCAACAGCAGCGCTTGCCTCATCAACGTGGGTCGACAGCGGCTTTTCGCAAAGTGCTGCCTTTCCGGCATCATGGCACTGTTTGAGATAATCCAAATGGCTCAGTGGCGGTGAAGCGATATGCAGGCAGTCAGAGGCCGCGATAACATCACTAGCGCTGGAAAAAGCGGTGAGACCGCTGTCGATCTCATGCAGCCTTGCTGCTGTCCCTGCACTTGGATCATAAGCGCCTGTCACGGAAATTACGGACTGGTCGTGGTTGAGGGCAGCGCGCAACAACCGTTCGCCCATAATGCCGAAGCCGATAAAGCCAAGTCGCGTCACCATGAGCATCTGCCTCCGCCGTTTGAACTATCGAGAACTGATCATTGCCTGGTCGGATACCAGCGCTGGCCGCATTCTGCAAATATCGATCCGTCCAACCGCAGCGGATCCTTTGCAAACAAGGTGTGCTGAGCATGCGATGATGGAGAAGACGACAGGCCATTAGGGATGGATTGATCAGATCCATATTTGAAAACCTCTGGCTTGCGGCACCGAACTAAAGTGAAATGCGCTCAGGACATTCGTTTCGCAGCGTTGGCATTGAGCCGTCGTGTGGTTCGCAAAGGAGCGCGGCTGCGATCAGACAAGATGGGGACAACAATGGCTGAACGAACATACGAAACAATCCAGGTTGAACCGCTCAACCCCGTCATAGGCGCCGAGATCAGTGGTGTTGACCTGCGCCAGCCGCTCGGCAATCAGACCTATCAGGAGATTCACGATGCCTTGTCCGATCATCTCGTAATCTTCTTCCGCGATCAGGACATCGATTGGGATCAACAAAAGGCGTTCGGGCGCAGTTTTGGCGAACTGCATATCCACCCAACGGCACCTTCTCCGGAGGGCCATCCGGAGATACTCGTTATCAAGGCGGATGGCGAATCCAAAGCGATCGCAGGCAACCGCTGGCACTCCGATGTGTCGTGCGATGCTGAGCCGCCCATGGGAAGCATTCTCCACATGCACGAGCTGCCGCCATCCGGTGGAGATACAATGTTCTCCAACATGTATGCCGCCTACGACGCCTTGTCCGAGCCCATGAAGGAGTTCCTGTCCGGCCTGAACGCCTGGCATGAGTCTGAGCATGTCCTGCGCGGAACGCTCGGCATGGAAGCCAAAGAGTACCCGAGATCGCTGCATCCCGTGGTGCGCACTCATCCGGTCACACAACGCAAGTGCTTGTTCGTCAATTCAGGTTTCACAACCCGGATCGACGGCCTTGAGGAAAAGGAAAGCCGTGCCCTGTTGGATATGCTGTTCGATCATGTCCGCACGCCCGAATTTCATTGCCGGTTCCGGTGGCAGCCGAAGTCGATAGCATTCTGGGATAATCGCTGCGCCCAGCACTATGCACTGTGGGATTACTTCCCGAAGAAGCGGCTCGGCTATCGCGTGACTGTTTGTGGTGATCGGCCCATCTGATGATTGCTGCCTCGTCAAGCAATACATTCAACCGTTGAGCCAAAGAGAAGGAAGAACACGATGAGCCATGCCATCTGGCTGATCATGTACGACATTGCTGCAGACAACGAGGCGAGATATCTCGATTGGTTTCACGATGTGCATATTCCGGAAAAGCTCGCCCGCCCGGGATACACCTGGGCATCGCATTACGAAGTAGTTGGCAGTAATGGTGAGCCGTTAGCGCTTGACCAAAACGCGAGCGGAAACCAGCGCGGCTTTGTTGCGTTCTTTGGTGGTGAAGACACGCGAACTTTTCTTAATCCGAGCCCGGCTTAAATCAAGCCAACACAGCCCCCGTTGACGCGCGAAATGATGGGGTATCGAATTGGCTCGCAGATGCTGATCGCAGCAGAGGAATGGCGGGCGGAGGCCGAGGATGGGATGGGCCCAAGTTACGCCAATCTCAATCTCGATGTATGTGGCGTCGACGGCCATGACGAGGATTACGGTGGCTGGTGCATTCAAAGTTACCTGCCGTACGTCTCCAAGGCGCCAGGCTTCGAAGTCGCCGCTAAATTCATGGCAACAACAGCGCCCGGAAGGCACGTCATGGTCGTTAGTTTTGGCTCGTTGTCAGAAGCCAACAACTGTCGCGCGAATGCCCCCAATGACGATTGGTCTACGCGCGTTTGCGGCTATCAAAAGCACAACACGGGAGCGCCCCTCACGTTGCAATGCATCTGGCCGGCTCGATAACTGCGCAGGCAACTTGTTTGGGCGGCATTCATCTCATCCAAAATTGACCTGAAACACCAAGACCACCTAGTCTGGGCGCAATTTTCGATTGAAACTGCCAGTTGAGACTGAAGGTCTGCCCGATCAAAGGGAGTGATAAGCCGATGCAATATGAAAAAATCAAAGTAAATCCAGTCACCGCACGAGTGGGAGCTGAGATCGAAGGTGTCGACCTCGCCAAGCCGATGGATGATCGCACCTTCGAAGAGGTCCACAATGCCCTCACCGAACATTGTGTAATTTTCTTTCGTGATCAGGATCTGGATCATGAAAGTCACAAGGCTTTTGGCCGCCGCTTTGGTGAACTCCACGTCCATCCCGCTATTCCCGGTCCGGAGGGTCATCCTGAAATCCTGCCGATCCATACAGACAAGAATTCAACTTACATCGCGGGCGAACGATGGCATTCAGATGTGTCATGCGATCAGGAACCACCTCTTGGATCAATTCTATATCTCAAGACTGTTCCTGAGTACGGCGGTGATACGCTCTTCTCTAACATGTACGCAGCCTATGATGCGCTCTCCGATCGAATGAAGGAGTATTTGTCAGGCTTGACCGCACGTCACGATGGTGAACCGCAGTACCGCGGGCGCTATGCGGACCTCGGTGTCAACGATGCTGGCAAGGTCTACCCGTTTGCAGATCACCCGGTTGTGCGAAAGCATCCCGTCAGCGGGCGCAAATGCCTGTTCGTCAATCCGATTTTCACGACCCGCATCAATGATGTGCCGCGTCTCGAAAGCGATTCCATTTTGCGAATGCTGCACGAGCACTGCGCGTCAGCCGATTTTCAGGTCCGCTTCCGCTGGCAGCCAGGCTCGGTCGCGTTTTGGGACAACCGGTGTGTGCAACATCTGGCGATCTGGGATTACTATCCGAATGTCCGTTCCGGCTTCCGGGTAACAATCAAAGGCGACAAGCCAGCGTAACGACAGATGCATCGGGCTGCCGTCAGGACGGTTTGCGCAACCCCGGGGGCCGGTTAGACGCCCGGCCCGAGCACAACACAGAATATAAAACCGCGGGGATAGTTGCTATCGGGCCCGGGACTGCACACGTGGGTTTGTAGGTCCGGGCTGCTCTCCGACAAGACTTTGTGCGGTGGAACCCGCGTCCATTCTCCATCGACTAGAACTTCCAATCTTCCGTTGAGAACACGGCTCCGAGTCGGTCGGCAATCCGTACCATCACAGCACGGGCGCCCCTTCCAATCCTTCAGCGTCAGGTACCAATGGTGCAGTTCGTCGTGACCTTCACCATGATGACCTTGCTGCGCCATCGCCGTCGTGGATGATAGCGATAGGATGAGCGCGAACACGAGAACCGACGTCTGGATGAGGATGTTTCGGCAATGCATACTGATGGGCCTGCAACACTGAATGGGACGCACACGCCAGCATCCCCTGTTGCGGCGCCATCGCCAAGCAAAAGCTGTGCGTGTGCACCTTGTATTCGATGACATCTCGGTGATCGGATGCTTCTGGCAAAAGTATTTGGTTATCGCCTGTTCCAATTGTAGGCTTCGACGCTGCACAATTCTGAGGCATCTTCTCTAAGGTATCGTCCATGACTGCATATTCGTACGAACTATTGAATGACTCCGATCGCCGGCCGACGATTGGCTTGGTCGTTTTGCAGACAGACGAGACTTTGGAGCCTGACATTCACCGCTATTTTCCGCCGACAGCGGCCGATGTTTATGTCAGTCGCGTCCCAAACGCACCCGACGTCAATGCGGAGACTTTGGCCGACATGGCGAACTACATAGAAAGCTCTGCGACGCTGCTGCCTCGTTCGCTGTCTTTCGATGCGGTGGCCTACTGTTGCACGTCTGGGTCGGCTGTTATTGGCCCCGCAAAGGTGGGCAGTCTTATGCGCGCCGGATGTCGAACAGCAGGGGCCACAGATCCGGTCTCCGCGCTCATCCGCATGTGCCGCAAGCACAACGTGAAACGCCTGGCATTCCTATCGCCCTATGTTGAGAGCGTGAGCAATATACTGCGGGAAGTTCTCACTGCTGCTGATATCGAGACGCGCGCCTTTGGTGCCTTTAATGAAGGCGACGATGCCAAAGTTGCCCGCATCGATCCGGTCTATACCAAGCGCGCAGCAATTGAACTCGCCAAGTCGACCGATGTCGACGCAGTCTTCATGTCCTGTACGAACCTCAAAACCTACGACGTCTTGGCCGAGATCGAAACGGAAGCAGGTGTGCCGGCATTTTCGAGCAACTCTGCCCTTGCAGCACATCTTGCAGAATTGTCAGGCGCAACCGCGGTGCATCCGAGCTAGACGACATCCGGCTTGGGCAACGACGTCAGTGTTTGGACAGCGTCAAGATAGATCGCCGTCGCCTGGACCATCTGCTCGATTGATACGAATTCATTAATTGTGTGGGCTTGTGCGATTGAGCCCGGGCCGCAGATCACACAGGGGAAACCGAGGTTCGGCGCATCAGTGCCGCCTGGAAACGCGGCAATCTCCGGAGCGCGGTCAAGCACGGAACGCACTGAGTCCTGCATGGCTGCAACCAGTGGCGAACCCAACGAGATATCGAGAGGTAGGACATTGAGACTGGGCTCACTGATCGAGTAGTCGAAGTCCGTCCGACTTAGCTTGAGAGCTTCGAGACGCTGCCGGTAGTCTGCGATAATGCTCTCAGCTGTCTCACCGGGTAGATACCTGCGGTCAACCTCCATCTCGCAACGTGCAGGAATAGCCGATACAAAATCACCACCTCGGATCACGGTCATGGAAAACCGGCCAGCACCACAAAGCGGGTGAGGATCGGCAATTTCCTGAAGCTCGCGATTGTAATTGCTAAAGGCTCCAATCACGGCCCCCATCGCCTCCACCGCATTGATCCCATTCTCTGGCAGACTTGAATGAGCGGCGCGACCATGTGTGATGAAGCTGAGGCAGAGTTCACCTTTATGTGTCGGACAGATTGCAAGCTCAGTTGGTTCGCCGACGATCCCATAATCGGCACGGGGCCCATGCTGGCCCGCATCGGCTGAACCGATCATCGTGTGCTCTTCATCACAGACACCGCAAAGAATGAGGTCACCATCAAGAAGGATGTCATTTTCGCGGATGAGCCGGACAACCTCGAGATAGCAGGCGATGGCAGCCTTCATATCGCAGGAGCCGCGGCCGTAGACGCGGCCATCCCGGACGACCGGATTGAACGCCTCCGGATAGTCTTCCGCAGCAACAGTGTCCGTATGAGCGGCCAACATCACGGTTGCTCCGTGGCCTTTCCCTTTTAGGCGTCCCCACACGTTCGGCCGGCCTGGTGCAACGTCACGCCAATCCGTCTCAAGACCAAGGGCCTCCATCCGCGCGCGCAGATCGCATGCGAATTCTTCCTCGCGCAGTCCCGGTCCGGTGGGGCCGTCGAACGGGTTGACGCTCTGCAACGCCACCATCTCGCAAAGGTCTGCAACCAGGCGGTCGCTGTCCGGTTGTGGTGTGTTTCCCAGGTTCGATTTGTTCATTGCCGACAGCCGTCTTTTCATAAAGGATCGTGACCAACGTGATAGTGCATACCCCGTAGCTTGGCGAGTGGCTTGCAGCAGACATCGAATAAAGGAATTTTGACATGGCCCCACCGTTCAGCGCGGCAGAGTACGAAGATCGCCAGACCCGGACACGCGCGGCGATTGCAGATCGTGGGCTGGATGCGGTCATCATTGGCGATCCATCCAATATCAATTGGCTAACGGGATACGATGCCTGGTCGTTCTATACGCCACAGGTTCTGATTATCGGACCTGAGATCGGTCCGGTCTGGATCGGTCGGTTGATGGATGCCGGTGCAGCGAAGTTTACGACGTACTTGAGTGCAGATCAGGTCGTACCGTTTCCAGAGGACTTGGTCCAACGCCCGGATACACATCCAGCAGTATTCGTCGCCGATTGGATCGCTCAGGCCGGCTACGGCGCAAAGCGTATCGGGTATGAAAGCGATGTCTATTACTTCTCGCCCGCCATGTTAGATTGCCTGAAACAGAACCTACCCAACGCCCAGTGGAGCGATGCCAATCTTTTGGTCAACTGGCAGCGTCTTGTGAAGAGCCCGGCCGAGCTCGATATGATGCGTCAGGCCGCGACAATCGCAGGCCGCGTCATGCAGACCGCCTATGACGGAATTGAACCGGGCGTCAGGCAATGCGATCTGATGGCCGAGGTCGCCGCCGCACAAATCCGAGGTACACCGGAATTTGGCGGCGACATGCCGGCACTCCATCCCCTTGTTTTAGCCGGTGAGGCGGCTTCAACAGCCCATCCATTATGGACCGATGCACCGTTCGAGAACGATCAGACGGTGGCCTTTGAGCTCGGTGCATGCCGCAAACGCTACAACTGTGGTCTCGCCCGTACGGTCCATCTCGGTCGCCCACCAACTAAGCTGCTCGAGACAGCAAAGGCGGTTGAAGAGGGCATCGAGGCAGTACTCGGAACCCTCAAGGCCAACGCGACCGGAGATGCGGCGCATGCAGCCTGGCAGGGCGTGTTGAACCGCTATGGGCTCACCAAGGAAAGCCGCATTGGTTATTCCATCGGTGTTGGCTACGCGCCGGACTGGGGCGAACACACCGTGAGTGTGCGCCCTGGAGATAGGACACCGCTTCCCGAAAACACCGTCATTCATGTTATCCTCGGCATGTGGATGGAGGACTGGGGTATGGAACTGAGTGAAACGATCCATATCAGGGCAAATGACGCGGTATGTTTGACGGAGTTTCCGCGTGCAGTCCACGTCAAGAACTGATCCTGCTATCGCTTGGCTTGACGAAGGATGGCCGCACCACGAACGCGACAATGCCCATCTACTAAACAGTCCAACTGGAGCATCAATCCTCGTGCTCTGCGCACAAGCCGGATAGCCAACATCTCTTTAGGAGCAGCCAATGCGTAAGCCGTTTCCAACCTCAGGACAGTCCCGCGAAGACGTTCTCACGCAGCTTCGTGGTTTCAAAAAGAACGATGCCGACTGGTTGGGTGGACGCGTCCCACTGTTCGTCTTCAAAGGCTCAGAGGCTGCAGCAGACATATCGCAGGATGCCTACAACATCTTCTTTACGGAGAATGCGCTGGGACGGGCTCGGGCCTTCCCGAGTATCCTGCAGATGGAGCAGGATATTATCGCGATGGCGCTGGATCTCTTCCAAGCCCCGGAAGATTCAACGGGGTTCGTGACGACCGGGGGGACTGAGAGCATTATTCAAGCCGTGCAGACCTGCCGCGACTATCAACGTGCAAAGAGAAATCGGCCATCGCATCGCGGTAATATCGTCATGGCGTATTCTGGTCACCCGGCATTCGACAAAGCCGCTGGCTTGATGGACTTGGAAGTGCGCCGCGTACCGTGCAGCCCTGACTATCGCGCGGACGTCGCCGCCATCGAAGGGGCTATTGATACCGACACGATCATGGTGGTGGGATCTGCGCCCTGTTTTCCGTACGGCGTGTTCGACCCTATTCAAGAGCTCAATGATCTCGCGGCGCGTCGCCAAATCTGGCTGCATGTCGATGCCTGTGTTGGCGGCTATCTCGCTCCTTTCGTTCGTCAATCCGGTCGCGATATTCCACCGTTTGATTTTTCCCTGTCGCATGTCAGTTCGATGTCGGCCGATCTTCACAAGTTTGGCTTCGCGCCGAAACCGATTTCGACCGTGTTCTACCGCGATCCTGAGAAAGCCGCCCATCATGGTTTCGAGTTTCATGACTGGCCGAATGGTCGTTTTGCAACAACGACCATCGTTGGAACCCGGGCTGGCGGGGCCATAGCCGGAGCCTGGGCATTGTTCCACCACCTCGGCCGTGATGGCTACACAGAGATTGCTGACCGACTGATGACAGGCATCGAGCACTATCGCGACGGCATCGCAGCCATCGAGGGGCTCAACGTGCTGGGAACACCAGAGCTTTCAATTGTCGCCGTCGGGTCGGACGAGCTGGACGTCTTTGCGATCGCTGAACACATGCAAGAGAAGGGCTGGGTCCCGGGTCTTCTGCAAAAGCCAAAGGCACTGCACCGCATGATGTCGATGCTGCATGTGCCATCAATGAGCCAGTATCTCGAAGATTTGAGTGCCATCACTGCCGGAATCGCAGCCGGCGAGGCGAAAGGCGCCACAATTGCAGCGGAGTACTAGAGGTCGCGATAGCTGGTCATAAGGCATTCGGAACCATGATTGATGTGAAGAGCAGTCTGCTCATGTCTTTGAGAGACTTCAGCAGTCCCGCGTTGCGCCTAGTGATATTGACGTTGCTGTCGCTCACCATTGGTGCGGGAGCGCCGACTTGGGCCGCGGACAAGGGGAAAGCAGAAACATCATCGGCAAAGAAGGATCAGAACTGTATCGAACGGTACCGGCGCGTTTGCCGTGACGTCCCCCGCCTCAGGTGTCGTATGGTCATGAAGCAGGATTGTGCCATGCGCCCGGCCAATCGTTGCCGCGACAAACTCGTGGAGCGCTGTTCGCCTGCAACCCGCCAGGTCTGCCGCAACATCGGCGGGCGCAATGAATGCCGTTATGAGACGAAGCGTAACTGTCAACGTGTCATCCGCCAGGTTTGCGATCGCCGGCTTGAACGACGCTGCAAGCAAGTGCCACGGCAGGTCTGTTCAAACGAAAGAGAGCGGCGCTGCGAGCAACGGCGGTACTATGTCTGCTCGGGCAAATCGAAGAAAGCGCCAGACAAAATCAAAGACAAAAAAGTGAAACAAAAGCCATGAGCATCACGGTCCGCGAAGCCGATGTAAGTGATGCTGATATGATTTCAGTCTTGAACGCTGATGTTCAACGGCTGCACTCGGACGTGCATCCTTGGCGGTTTAAAGAGCCCGGGCCTGATAGCTTCACCGCCGACGATGCGGCGGACTTCATTGGCCGGCCCAACCGCTTCGCATACCTGGCCCTCGAGCAGAAAGACCCCAAAGGTTACATTGTCGCCGAAACGCGAGACTATCCGGAATCAGGGCGAGTTTATGCTCACGCTATGGTCTATGTCCATCACATCAGCGTCCGGCCTGATGCTCAACGGCGCGGTATCGGAGAAGCGCTACTGAACGCCGTCAAAGCAAGAGGCAAGGCCCTTGGGATCACATTGTTGGCACTGGACACATGGACGTTCAACGAGCAGGCGCTCGCGTTTTTCCGCAAGAACGGACTCGTGCCGTACAACGTCCGTCTGTGGAATAAGATCAATTAGCGCCTTTAAAAGTGGTCGAATGCGCAGGGACACATGACACTGCGCGTACAGGCGCTCTGGCAATCAGCGGTTAGGGTAACAACGGTAGCAGGACCGATTATTACGCCTCGCCCTTAAGCCGCGCCACCTCGGCCTTGAGCGCCTCAATCTCCGCAGTCATCTTGTCGAACTGGTGTTTGACAAGATCCATGTCGAACTTGCGTGGAATGTGCTGCGGACAGTTCACATCCCAAGCTGAGACTTTGAAGATAAGCACTCGCTCGGGCCGAGCCTGATATCCAGGAGGCATGAGCTTGTCAACCAACTCAGGATCGCCCTCGATTGCACTGAGGCGTCCCCAGACTTTCACGCGCTTCTGGTGCATGTAGTCCATGAAGAAGATAAAGGCACGATCATTCTCAGCCAAATTGCCGAGACTGACATACTGTCGGTTGCCGCTATAGTCAGCGAAACCAAGCGTCTTTTCGTCAATCACCTTGAGAAAGCCGGGAGGCCCACCGCGATGCTGGATGTAGGGTTGTCCATCAGCGGAAGCCGTTGCGAGATAGAAACTGTCACGTTCTGAAATAAAGCCCGCGAAGTCAGCGGAAATCTTGTCCGGCCAGTCGCGCTTTTCAAGACGCTTTTGGAACATGTCGCGACTGCCGCGCGCGCGTTGCGCTCGTTTCACGGAGTCTGTGAAGGCAACATCTGCGATGAACCCATCGCTTGGATCATCCGGCATATCGGCCTCCAGCAGCAGTCACACTGTTAATGACACTGCACTCAAAGATAACGTGAGACTATTCCCACTCAATCGTACCGGGCGGCTTCGACGTAATGTCGTAGACGACGCGATTGATGCCCTTGACCTCGTTGATGATCCGGGTGGCGGTTCGCCCAAGCACGTCGTGGGGAAACGGGAAGTAGTCCGCGGTCATGCCATCGGTAGAGGTCACGGCTCTGAGCGCGCAAACATGGTCATAGGTCCTGGCATCACCCATCACGCCGACGGTCTTGACCGGTAACAGAACGGCAAAGGCCTGCCAGATGTCATCATAAAGGCCGGCATTGCGGATCTCATCGAGATAGATCGCATCAGCCTGCCGCAGAATATCCAACTTCTCCCGTGTGATATCACCGGGAATGCGAATGGCAAGGCCCGGCCCCGGGAACGGATGGCGTCCGACAAACGTGTCGGGCAGACCGAGCTCTTTGCCGAGTTCCCGCACTTCATCTTTGAACAGCTCGCGGAGTGGCTCGACAAGCTTCAGGTTCATGCGCTCGGGTAAACCGCCGACATTATGATGCGACTTGATCGTGACCGAGGGGCCTCCCGTGAAGGACACGCTCTCAATGACGTCAGGGTAGAGCGTACCTTGCGCGAGAAACTCCGCTCCGCCGAGCTTTTTCGCTTCCGCATCAAACGTCTCGATAAATAGCCGGCCAATTGTCTTGCGCTTTTGCTCAGGGTCGGTGACGCCGGCGAGTTCCTTCAGAAAGACGTCCGACGCATCGACGTGCACTAAGGGAATATTATAATGACCGCGAAACAGCGAGACGACCTCATCGGCCTCGTTATGGCGCATCAAGCCATGATCGACAAAGATACAGGTCAGTTGATCGCCGATTGCTTCGTGGATGAGTACGGCTGCAACCGATGAGTCGACACCACCCGACAGGCCGCAGATGACTTTGCCCGAGCCAACCTGGGCCCGAATTTGCTCAATGGCGGTCGAGCGGAAGTGTGCCATCGACCAATCACCGGCGATACCGGCAATCCGATGGACGAAATTCGACAACAGCTTCGAACCATCGGGCGTGTGCACGACCTCGGGATGGAATTGTACGGCATAGAGTTTCCGCTTCTGATCAGCGATCGCAGCAAATGGTGCTCCCGACGAAACCCCCACCACCTCGAAGCCATCGGGCAAACGCGTGACACGATCACCATGGCTCATCCAGACCTGATGCTTTTCGCCTGCCTGCCAGACGCCATCGAATAGCGGAGTCGTCGATTTCACTTCCAGTTCGGCTCGGCCAAACTCTCGATGATGGCCGCCCTCGACTTCACCTCCGAGCTGTTCGACCATGGTCTGTTCACCGTAGCAGATCCCGAGGACGGGAAGACCTGACTCGAATACCCAATCGGGTGCGCGCGGCGTTCCCATTTCGGTTACGCTCGCCGGGCCGCCTGAAAGGATCACAGCTCTGGGTTTGAGCCGCTCAAGCGCGTCTTCTGCGCTATTGAAAGGCACAATCTCGGAGTAAACTCCCGACTCGCGAACCCGTCGGGCGATGAGCTGCGTGACTTGGCTGCCAAAGTCGATGATGAGAACGGTATCGGTCATATCAAGCAGCTACGACAACTGTGCGCAGGGCGCAACGCGCAACCTGAAGCATTCAACGGGCATTTGCGCAGGAATTCGTCCGAAGAGCCCTAATTCACACCGGAAATGGCCGGAGGCTCCGCGAGATCCCTCAAAGTGCTCAAAACGAGTTCAATATTCTCGTAGACCCAGAAGTGACCACCTGAGGCAATCTTATGAACGGTGCAGTCTGGGATAAGAGCGCCAAGGCGCAGGGCAGCTTGCACAGGAACGATGTTGTCAATCATGCCCTGCCACAACACTGTGCGAGCCCCGATCTGATCAAAGTTCACGTGCCAAGGTTCGGAAAAGATGCGTAGATCGGACCGCATCCCTTCACCACCTTGCTTCAGGCTCTCGCCCACATCATCGATGACTTGGGCGCGAATAGCAGGATTATCCATAATGATGCGATCTGCCTTGGGTAGCAGGCGAAGAAAAAGATCGTATTTTATTCGCGGCGCGATCCTGAAGAGAGTGTTCATGGGCAGAAGACTGGCTCGCAGCAACCAGCCAATCTGCGGCGCCTGCAGAAAGATCAAGCGCTCACGACGATTGAGCGAGATGCTCTCTTTCAAGTCCTGCACGGGACCGACAGGACCAAACAGGATCATGGCCGGGACTCTGGTACCATAGGCCGCTGCCGTGGCCACCGCAAAGGGCGCGCCTCCGGACACACCTATCAGTGAGAAACGATCAATTTCGTAGGCGTCGAGGATTGCATCGACTTCGGGCAGCCAGTCCTGCAGTTTCCGGCCGGGTTGCGGTGTTGATCGTCCAAATCCTGGGCGGTCAGATGCGATAATGCGCAAGCCCAGATCTCTGGCGATCTGATCGGTAACGCGGAACATCAGGCGTGTTCCGGGAATACCATGAAAGGCCAGGACGGGATGGCCTTCCGGATCACCAAACTCTGTCACGCCAAGAATGCGCTGGCCCGGGCGCCCCAACTCCCGAACAGTTGTCTCCGCCTGATGAGGGCTGCTCATTTGCTTCTTTCAAGCACGGCAATGAAAAAGCCATCGGTTCGATGATCATGCGGTGTCAATTGCAGCAGTTCATCTGATCCATCAGCTGACCGTGGTGCATCACCGGGCAACACTTTTGACCAATGTTGGTCCATTGGAACAACTGAGAAGTCTGGCACTGCCTCAGTAAACCATTTGACCTGATCAGCATTCTCTTCCGGCAGGATCGAGCAAGTGACATAAACCAGACGTCCGCCGGGGCGAACCAGGTCCTTTGCGGATTGCAACACCCGCTGTTGCTCTGTTATTCGCGTTGCGAGATTTGCAGGCTTGACCCGCCACTTGCTATCCGGGCGCCGGCGCCAAGTGCCCGAACCTGTGCAAGGAGCATCAATAAAAACCGTATCAAAGCGCGCGCCGAGTTCAGCCAGCGCGACTTCATCGCCTGCATCCATCACCTGGACATTGCGCGCTCCGGCACGCCGCAGCCGCTCAAAGATCGGCCGAAGCTGCTGCCGGTCTGCATCATAGGCATAGAGCTGACCGGTGTTCTGCATTTGCGCCGCAAACGCGAGTGTTTTACCGCCAGCGCCTGCACAGAGGTCGATCACCTGATCTCGTGGTCCAGCACCAGCCAGGGCGGCAGCGATTTGGCTGCCTTCATCCTGAACTTCAAACCATCCACGGCCGTGCGATGCTTCGACTTCCACATTGGGAGTGCGAGCCGTTCCGGTCGGTGCAGGAATGCGTAAGCAGTGCGGCGCGTAGCCCCCATCTTCGATGTCGAACTTGGAGAGAGCTCGAAAGACTTGCTCTTTCGTGGCTTTCAGAGAATTTACACGCAGGTCAACTGAGGCGCGTGTGCTCAGCGCTTGCGTCTGAGTAACCGTCGCCGATCCAAAGGCACGCTCAATCGAAGGCGCCAGCCATTCTGGAAAGTCGCCAAGCACATGGCTTGGCTGATCCTCAGAGAGAGAATTTTGCAGGCCGGAGAGTTCGGCATCCGTCAGCGGGCTCAAGGCATACTTCGAGCCATCAGCATGTTTCGGAACATCATCAGCAGTTATGCCGAACGCGCGCGGAGCTGCTGCGATTATGAGAGCACGCGCCGCGTCTGTCTGCATTTGCGCTGCAAGAGAGTTCTTCCTGCGGAGAACATCGTAAACAAGATTGCCGATCGCAGAACGATCGCCGGAGCCGGCAAAGCGATTAGACTTTCCCCAATCACTCAGGGCCAATGCAACGGGGCGATGTCGGTTCAGGACCTCGCCCAAAACCTCAACAGCAGAAGCTAGACGAGCACCTGGTTTCACGGATTAAATATTGCCCTGGTAGTTCGGGCTTTCCCTTGTAATCGCGATGCTATGCGGGTGGCTTTCGCGCATCGCAGATGGTGAAATACGGACAAACTGCGCACGATCCTGCAGTTCTTTCAGAGATGAGGCACCGACATAGCCCATGCCGGCCTTTAAGCCTCCGACCAATTGGTGAAGAACGCTGGAGACCGGACCCTTGTACGGCACCTGTCCCTCAATTCCTTCCGGAACAAGCTTCAGTGCGTCCTTGACCTCCTGCTGGAAGTATCGGTCCGCCGAGCCGCGCGCCATCGCACCAACCGAACCCATCCCGCGGTAGGACTTATAGGTCCGTCCCTGGAACAGGTAGGTTTCGCCCGGAGCTTCGTCTGTGCCCGCTAGCAGCGAGCCAACCATGACGCAGCTTGCACCGGCCGCAATGGCCTTCCCGATGTCACCGGAGTACTTGATGCCACCATCGGCAATGATCGGCGTGCCTGATTTGCTGGCCGCTTCCGCGCAATTCATCACGGCGGTCAGCTGAGGCATCCCGACGCCAGCAACAATGCGTGTCGTGCAGATTGATCCTGGTCCAATACCGACCTTAATCGCATCGGCTCCGGCGTCAATCAACGCAAGCGTTGCATCGCCTGTGGCGACGTTCCCGGCTACCACCTGGACGCTGTTGGAGAGCTTCTTGATCCGGCTGACGGCTTCCAGAACACGGACCGAATGGCCATGCGCCGTATCAACGACGATAAGGTCACAACCAGCATCTATCAGGCGTTCGGTACGTTCAAAACCATCTTCGCCGACGGTCGTCGCAGCAGCCACGCGTAAGCGGCCCTGCTCGTCCTTACAGGCATGCGGATTGTTCTGGGCCTTCTCGATATCCTTAACCGTAATCAGGCCGACGCACCGGTATGCTTCATCGACAACAAGGAGTTTTTCGATCCGATTCTGATGGAGCAGTCGCTTGGCCTCGTCCCGTGACACATTGGTGTTGACGGTCACGAGATTCTTGGTCATCAGCTCAGAGATCGGCTGGTCGGCATCAGTGGCAAAACGGACGTCGCGGTTGGTAACGATACCGACTAGCTTGCTTGGTCCGGCAGCAGAGGGGTTTTCGACAACAGGGATGCCGGAGATCTTGTGCTCTGACATGAGATCCAAGGCATCTGACAGTCTGGATTCTGGCGCAATCGTTACAGGATTGATGACCATCCCGCTTTCGAACTTCTTCACACGCTCAACTTCTTTAGCCTGGACAGCTGGCTCGAGATTGCGATGGATGACACCGACGCCGCCGGCTTGCGCCATGGCAATCGCGAGATTGGCCTCGGTCACAGTGTCCATGGCCGACGACAGGATCGGAATATTCAGTGCGACGGTTTTGGTGACGTTTGTTGTGACACCGACATGTGTCGGCATAACTTCCGATTCCTGTGGAATGAGAAGTACATCATCAAACGTCAGCCCGACGTCCGATGCGATAACGCGCGGGCTTGCAGCCATCGAATCTCTCCATAACTGCTGAAAGCGATCAGCTATTCTGAGCGGTTTCGCAGTGCGGATAGCACGTCCCGCACGATTGGGGAAGGGGGCCTGTGCCGCACTGGGGAAACACTTGGGAATCTCGGCTGCACTAATCCGGCAGCTCTGGATTGCGCTCGCCGCGAAATCCAGTGGCAAGCACATAGAGTTCGGAACTGTCGGAACGGCTAGCCGGTGGTTTGACGTGTTGGACCTTTTCGTAATCGCGTTTGAGGTCGTTCAGAAGGCCTTTCTCGGTCCCGCCTTGGAACACCTTGCAGAGGAATGCACCGCCAGGCCTGAGCACGTCTTTGGCAAAATAAGCAGCGGCTTCCGCCAGCCCCATAATTCGCAAATGGTCAGTGCGTGAGTGGCCTGTCGCCGGCGCTGCCATATCGGATAAGACAATATCGGCATATTCACCGTTCATCAGGGAAATCAATCGCTCTGGTGCCTGCTCGTCCATAAAGTCGAGATGAATGACCTCAGCGCCTGGTACTCCCTCCATCTCGGAAATGTCGATCGCGATGACCTGTCCCTCGCCGTCCTGAGACTTCACGCGCTCGACGGCGACTTGTGTCCATCCGCCGGGTGCTGCACCGAGGTCAATGACACAGTAGCCGCGTTTCAGCAGTTTGTGCTTGTCGTCAATCTCAAGCAGTTTGAATGCGGCTCTGGAGCGGTATCCGGCGCGCCGCGCCGCAGCCACATAAGGGTCGTTCAGCTGCCGTTGCAGCCATTTTTGCGATGACGTTGTCCGTCCGCGCGCGGTTTTAACCCGAACCGTCAGCTCGCGTTCACCGCCGCTTCGACCGCTTTTATTGGATCGTCTTGCCATCTCTCTTCCAGTTGAACCGTGCTTCCGAGTGGGTAGACCTGCGTTGCTGATATAAGCTGTCCATTCCGGTGAAGCTTGCAGTCTTATGTCAGATATAGGAGCAACACGGGCTATGAAAACTTGCAAGTCTTCTTAACGGCGCTGACGTTGACTCAGGGCAGGCCCAAAGCAGATGCAATCGTCACAATTCGACCCTTAGCGACGCCCACTACGTCGCCGTGACGTGCGTTTTTGAGCATCTTCCGCCATCAGGAGCGTCAGGATCCCTTCGCGCAGGCCCCGGTCGGCAACGCGCAGGCGACGCGCCGGCCAGGTCCGCATCAAGGCCTCCAGAATAGCGCACCCCGCCAGCACGAGATCAGCCCGATCTTTTCCGATACAGGGTTGGGCGACACGTTGCTCATAACTTTGATCAAGCAGATCATACGTGACCCGCCTGACATCGTCGGCCGCCAGCCAACAGCCATCAACGCGGTTACGGTCGTAGCGTGCAAGATTGAGCAAAATGCCAGCAACTGTTGTGACTGTCCCGGATGTTCCGAGGAAGTGGACATTACCGTCGCGAATGCGGTCGGCAAACTGATACTTCGCCTCAAAAGGCTTTAGCAGGCGCTCGACTTCACTGACCATGTTCTCAAAGCCGCCGCGATCCACGTCATGGCCGCCAAACTGCTCCGCCAGAGTAACGACACCGGCTGGCAATGATGTCCATGCAGCGATGCAATCAGTCGCTTCAAGTCGGTCCGCTAAGGAGCGCCGCCAGTTATTCTTGCGCTGCGCTAGATCCAACCAAACAAGTTCGGATGAACCGCCTCCGATGTCGAAAACCAGTGCGTGATCGGAATGCTCGTCAATCAGCGGAGCACAACCCGAAACAGCCAACTGGGCTTCGAGTTCCCGCGTGAGGATCTCCAGGTTCATACCAAGATCGCGCTGGACGCGATTGATAAAGGCTTCCCCGTTGGTCGCAATACGACACGCTTCCGTTGCCACAAGACGCGACCGGACAACGTTGTGGCGCATCATTTTTGATGCGCAGATTTTGAGAGCATCAATCGTGCGTTCCATCGCGCCATCGGACAGCGCACCTGTCGCTGATACCCCTTCACCCAATCTTATGATCCGTGAGAAAGCGTCAATGACATGGAAACCGCGCCGCGTTGGGCGGGCAACGAGAAGGCGGCAGTTATTTGTCCCGAGATCAAGCGCTGCGTAGGTAGATGAATCGGATTTATCACGGCCAAACCGTGCTTGTCCGCGTTTGCCACCGCTAGGCGCAAAATCGGTTTCGCAAGGGCCTTTCGGCTCGTTCTTGCGCGGATTCCCGGCCGTGTCCTGACGGGCATCACGGCCTTGGTTCCTGATTCCCTCCAAGGCATTCACTCCAGCGCCTGGCTCAATGTCTGCGCGATTATTTTCTTCGCGCTTGTTGTCTTCAGGCGTCCGACTGGATTCGTCTTGGGTTCACCTTATCATGTTGTTATCCCAGGTAAAGCTAAACTGCATCCCGGCGCCTACGCCTTAGGATTCCCGATTTTGAGGCACGAGCAGCGGGAGTATCGTGCCTGAGCTATCAGCCCTGCTCGTGCACGACCGCATGGTGCCTGAGGAAGGCTGCAGCACGATTGCCACGGCAATCAATCCATTGTTGGTTCGGTAGCTGGACCTGCTCCATTGTCCCGCGTGGGGCTGTTGGATCGAAGTTCCTGGACATCGCCTGAGGCCGATGGAGACGTTGGGGGAGATAAACCGACCGTGTCCTGACTTCGATCACTTTCTGTTGAGATCCTGGGAGCGAAACGGCAATGCTGCCGGTTCTCGCGACTTGCTTTGGCACGATGTCGCTGTACCAGAGAATATAGGCGATGCCGCCAACGGCCAGGAACAGACACGCCGCGCCCAAGATGCCCCGCCACGAAACAGAGCTGTCACTGCCAAATTCGCTATCGTACGGTGGCTGATGATATCCCCTTTTCATAGGACTACTCCTTTGTTAGCTGTCATCGGGGGGACCCCGCGATCAAGCGCAAGCACATGGTTAGGCGCCGGCGCCGAGCTGCTTGGCGAAGCGTTGGATGTCAAACGCCGTCATATCGTCGAGGCGGCCGTCCGCTGTCGCGGTTGCGGTCAGCATAGCGATAATTTGCCCGCGCTGAACTTGGGTCGTAGTGCGTTGCAGGAGAGGCGTGAGCCGGCGCATAACTTCGGACGCATCGATGCCGTCTCGCACTGTCCATTCAGATTGTGCGGTCAGCGCATCCGCCTGATCAGATGTCGCCCCAAAGAACGTCTTAATCTGATGTGCAATGGCCTGACGCTCGACATCGCTGATACGACCGTCTGCCTGCGCAATCGCTATCATCAAGGCGCTGGTAGCTTCACGGGGGTCTTCGATCAGGTCAATCGGGCTCACGTTGGTCTTACGCCGCCATTTCCAGCGCCGGAAAAGGCCTTTTGCGCTGCCAGCGGCATCAGCAACGTCACGCGCCATGTAGGCTGCTTGTTGCAAGCGCCATAGGACGAAAATTGCCATTCCAAGGGCGCCGAGGAGAGATACGAGAATATGCATAAGTTTGCTCCGTGTCGGTGATTGCAGGTAGGTCGCTGCAACCATCGAAATGGTTCAAACGTTGGATGAGATTCTCGGAAACTCCGGTCCATTCATAGGACTGTGTGGGGTGTCGACTGGGCTTTTGCAGCCTGAACCGGCGGGCTCAGTATAGCTGCGTAGACCGGTGCAAAACCAGTAACCGCCCCTTGTCCTAGGTTTTCTGTGCAAGCTTTACGCTGCCAGGACCCCCTTCCATATGATAGGTACTTTTGCCGTATCCCGCTTCGATCGGGATCTCAAGAATGCGCCCGCTCTCGGTCTTGGTAACTTTCGGCAGAACCGTCACAATCTGATCCTGTCGGGCAACATCCAAGGCATCAGCAACTGTTGCACTGCGTCCGACTTTGTCTAGATTGAGCGTTGTGGCGAAGATCAGCGTGCGCCGGCCCTCATCCGCATCAGCGAGAGCCTGCTGCGGCGTTATCCAGACAGAATCGACCGCTTCATTGCCATCATGCGCGAGCAGATGGTCCTGCGGCGCGCGCGCTAGAAAAAATTGCGTGTCAAAGCGCTTGGGCAATCCAATTGGCGTGATCCAATGAGCAAATGGTACGAGCTCGTCGAGTGCCAGCCTCAGCCCCTCGGTCTCCATAACATCAGCCATCCCGATCTTGTTGGCCTCGAGCGCTTCGCGATATTTGCCGCCAAGTTCTTCCGTGCGGGCGCCGCCGACGATGGATCCGGTGGTGTTGTCGCGCGCGAGCAAGACACCGCACTCTTCGAAGGACTCGCGCGCTGCTGCCACACGTAGTGCCAGATTGTCATCGCTTAGTCCTTCCGCGCCATCAGCGAGACTACGGATCCGCGCGTCGCGGTCACTGGCATCCAGTGATCCACCTGGGAACACCAAGGCTCCTGACGCGAAATCGATCTGATGGTGCCGGACGACCATAAAGATTTCCATTCCCTCGCTGCCGTCTCGGGCTAACAAAACCGTGGCAGACAGGCGTGGGACGACGGGTTCGGTCATGGCGATTGCAGCTCCTGATATTGTCGCAAAAAGCCCGGGTCTATGCCCGGGCTCGTCTGGCTTGTTGTGGTCTCTAGCATTTCGCCTGCGAGAAGCAACTGAGAGAGCCAGCGGCATCGACGTCGGCACTATCCAGTGAAAGCATTGCTGATTTCTGCTTCTCTGCCGTCGCTGCGTTCACCGCCATGATGGCATTGTCGTCGAATTTGACAATGATCTCTTCGTTACTCAGCGGGCGATCGGCAGCCCCGCGATTGATATGCTCACGATGGCGGAGTTCGCGCCCATCATTCATCGTGATGATCAACTCTCCAGAATAAGCATCTGGGAACGGGCTGTCCGGATCATCGTCGTAATCGAGCTTGTCTGCAAGTGCGAGAATTTCAGGATCACGCAGCACATCCGGCTCAAGCTCATCAAGTGTTAACCGCCCCTTGAGCAGCGATGCTGCAACGAGATAGTGAGTACTGAATTTGGCATCATAGTCGTTCTGCGGTCGCTTCTTGTTGGCAACCGGCTCACAGATGGTCTTGTGAACGCCCTCCGGAAGGAGTGCTTTAATCGATTTGATGTTAGCCGGATCGCCGACGTCATCTCGCAACGCCAGCGCCGCATCAATTGCGCCATGAGAAAAATGGCAGGTTGGGAAGGGCTTGATGGCTGTTGCCAGCAGCTCCCACGTTTCACCGAGGCCCGCAGTCGCCAATGACAAGTCGATATCGTTCGTGCGTGGACCGCAGCCGAGATAGGCATTGTAAAGGCCAAACCGACCGGTGTAGGGGTCGGTAATGCCCTTGAATCCTTCCTTGGCAATAGCAGCTGCCGTAATGGCCGACCCGGCTGCAAGACCCGGATGGATGCGTTTGTTCCATGCTCCGTCTTCGAGGAATTCCATACTGCCTGACGCCATTGAGACAGCTATGCCCTGAGCACTCATAAGTTGTTTCTTATTGAGACCCATCAGTTTGCCAACAGCCAGGACACAGCCGAAGATGCCAACCATTCCGGTCGGATGGAAGCCCACCTGATGGAACTGGCTTTTCGCTACCATGCCGACACGTGCTGCGGTCTCAACGCCGGCAACAAACGCGGTTACCAGCTCTTCACCTGTCGCGCCAACATGAGCCGCAGCCGACAGAACCGCTGGAAACACGCTGGCGGTTGGGTGCACAATGGCTGCGACGTGTGTGTCGTCGTAGTCCAGGCCATGGCACAGGAAGCCATTCATGATGGCTGCGTCGCGTAGTGGAAGTGTCGCCGGCATACCGAGAACAGGAACTGAGCCTTGCCCGCCAACGGCTTGGAGGCCTGCCAGAGTTTTGTGAGCAAACTCGTACCGAGTGGAGGCAAGTGCGATGCCAGCGGCATCCAACATGTGATGCAGTGCCCGAGTCCTGACGGTCTTGGGAATATCTTCGTGGCTGAGGTTGCTGACAAATTCCGCCAGTGTCGCAACGATGGGTTGGTCGCTCGTTTCGGTCTGGCTATCAATCTTGGTTTGAATATTCACTGGTCTGTCCTCCAGTTGGCTTGAGCTCTTAAAGGTCTATTCTGCCGCCTTGGCCTTCACGCGCGCAGCGATTTCATCATCATCGCGACCCAATGCAGGCGCTTGCTCATCACGTCCCGGGCGTGCACCGTCAAACGTCATCGGCAGGCCAAAGAATTGCTGGTTTGAGCCCGGCTCTCCACGCAGGATATCAAGTGCCTGGGTCTGCGGGTGGGCGACGACTTGATCGATCGTCTGCACGGGCGCATTGGGGACGCCAACTTCGTCGAGAAGGTCGGCCCACTCCTGGGCCGTCTTGGTCTTCGTGACCTCTTCGATCATTGGAATCAGCGTTGGTTTGTTCTCAACCCGGAGCCCGTTGTTCGCAAACTTCGGATCGTCCACCCATTCAGGATGACCGAGAATTCCGCACAGCTTGCGGAAGAGATTATCATTACCGCCGCCAATTACGAGTTCACCGTCGCTGGTCTGGAAGGCCTGGTAGGGCGATATCATCGCCACGCCCGAGCCCGCCTTGGATGGCAATTTGCCGGACATCGCGAACATCGGCAGGAAGTATGTCATCCAGCCAAGCGAGGTCTCGTAAAGTGACATATCGACAACGCCACCTTTGCCGGTTTTTTCGCGCCGCAGCAGAGCTGTCAATATGCCCATGGCCGTCCACATGCCGGTACCCATGTCAATAATCGACGTGCCGACACGGACAGACGGTCGTCCCGGCTCTCCCTGGGTGCTCATGACACCACCGAACGCCTGCATGAGCGGATCATAACCAGGGCGCGCCGATAGTGGTCCGGTTTTGCCGAAGGCGTGAATGGACGCGTAGACGAGGCGCGGATTGTCCGCGCATAAAACGTCGTCTCCGACGCCCAGCTCCTTGGCCAGGCCAGGTCGCTGGTTCTGAACAATCGCATCTGCGTTGCGCGCTAGTTCACGGATGGTCGCGACACCCTCCGGTGTTTTCAGATCAACCTGCACCGATTTCTTGTGACGGTTCAGCGCATGAAACACGGCTGACATCTCGTCGACGAACGGAGGTCCCCAGGCGCGCGCGTCGTCGCCTACAACCGGACGCTCGACCTTAATGACTTCCGCGCCAAGTTCCGCGAGGATCAGACCCGCGTAGGGCGCTGCAACGCTATGGCCAAGCTCGATCACGGTATAACCGGTAAGGGGTAGCTCGGCATTTGCCCCATTGGCCGTGTCACTCATCGGTGAAGCTCCTGCATGCTCTAGACTAGCTCGCCTCTGACAACGTGTTTTGGATTGCGTCGACCCTACTTGTGACGACCCGACACCCGCAATCGGACGCAGACGCAAATCACCCAGCGGATAGGGATTTCCCGGTGGTCGTGGCATAACACAACCAAATCAATGAATTGCCGAAAGACACGAGCGAGGACACCAGCGATGGAGCGGAGCTTCCAGCATCTCAAAATTGAGATCCACGATCCCAAGATCACCGTGATCACGATGAACCGGCCTCAGGCACTGAACGCGATGAACACTGAGATGATGATCGAGCTCCGCGATTGCTTTCAGGAATATTATGTCGACCCGAGTCTCGCCAACTGCGTGATTCTAACGGGTTCCGGCGATCGCGGTTTCTGCACCGGCGCTGACCTCAAAGAGCGCGATGGCATGACCGACGAGACGTGGAAAAAACAACATGCCATCGTCGAGCAGATGATCCGCAATATCATGGCCTGCCCGGTTCCGATCATCGCGGCGGTCAATGGCGCGGCCATGGGAGGTGGATTCGAAATCGCGCTGGCGACAGACTTCATCTATGCCGCAAAGACAGCAAAGTTCGCGCTGCCGGAAGTGACCCGTGGGATTATGCCAGGCGCAGCCGGCCCGCAGAACCTGCCGCGCGCATGCGGCGTGCGGCGCGCCAAGGAAATCGTTCTCACCGGCAAGCCATTCGATGCTGAGACCGGAGCTGATTGGGGCATCGTCAATCAGGTCTGCGAGCCTGGCGAATTGCTCAGTGATGCCATAGAGACGGCCCGGACAATTGCTCAGAATGCGCCAATCGGCGTTCGTCAGGCCAAGAAGTCGCTCGATAAGGCGACCGAGCTTGATCGCAATTCGGGGTATGCCTTTGAGATCGAAGCCTACAATCTGACCGTACCATCAGAAGACCGCATGGAAGGTGTCCGCGCCTTTAATGAAAAGCGTAAGCCAGTGTTCAAGGGACGCTAGCCAACTCTCATCTGCAAATTGCAGACAAATAGCAGAGCAATCTGATAGCCACTCAACTCCGAAGAGGAGAGCCCAATGGAAAGAAATGTCCAAGTTCGTGAAGTCGGACCTCGTGACGGCCTGCAACTCGTCAAGACGTTCATGCCGACCGAGACTAAGATCGCCTGGATCAAGGCCGAGGCTGAAGCAGGCGTGATCGACTTCGAGGTCACCTCTTTCGTACCGCCGAGCGTTATCCCGCAATTCGCCGATGCGCGCGAGGTCGCCACCGAAGCTCTGAAAATCGACGGCATCAATGCGATGGTCCTGGTCCCGAACCTCAAAGGCGCCGAAATGGCCTTTGAGACCGGTAGCCCGCAGGTCAATGGAATTGTGTCGGTTTCCAAGACCCACAACGAAGCCAATGTCCGGCGCACGCGCGATGAGTCTGTCGAGGGTTTCCGCAAGATCGTCGAGTTGCGCAACAATACACCGGAATACGCGAACCTGAAGGTCGGTTGCGGTCTGCCAACGGCGCTTGGGTGTACGCTCGAAGGCAATGTTGCTGAGTCTGAAGTTCTTAAGGTTGCAGAGCAGATCCTTGATGCCGGCGCTGACGAGATCATGATCCCGGACACTGTCGGTTATGCGTCCCCAACTCAAGTCCGCTCACTACTGAAGCAAGTTATTCCGCTTTGTGGTGACATCCCTGTTGTAGCCCACTTCCACGATACACGTGGGCTTGGCCTGGCGAACGTCTACGCCGCACTAGAAGCCGGATGCACCCGCTTCGATGCCTCGCTGGCAGGCTTTGGTGGCTGCCCGTTTGCACCTGGCGCTACAGGGAATATCGTCACTGAAGATCTTGTCTTCCTGCTCGAAGCCGAAGGATTAAAAACCGGCATCGATGTCATGGCACTGCGCAAGGCCCGGGAAATCCTCACCGGTGCTCTGCCAGACGAAGCGGCGCACGGCGCCATCCTCAAAGCCGGCCTCCCGAAAGGGTTCGTACCTGCGACAACACAAGTCGCCGCGGAGTAATCCAACATGCTTGATAGCGATGACACCCCCATCACAATGCCACTCGAACAAGAGTGGTCGGAGATCCGCGAGTCGGTCGCCAAAATTTGCGAAGAGTATCCAAACGACTATTGGATGGATCTCGATGCGAAGAGCGAATACCCAACGGCCTTTGTCAATGCGCTGACCGAGGCCGGCTTTCTCTCAAGCCTGATACCGGAAGAATATGGCGGGACGGGACTGCCAATCTCTGCGGCGGGCGCGATCCTGGAAACCATTCACAGCTCCGGCTGCAACGCTGCTGCTTGCCATGCCCAGATGTACACCATGGGGACATTGTTGCGTCACGGCAGCGAAGAGCAAAAGCAGAAATACCTGCCAGGCATTGCAACCGGCGAGCTGCGGATGCAGGCTTTCGGTGTTACAGAACCAACGACCGGGAGCGACACCACTCAGCTCAAGACCCGTGCCGAGCGCGACGGCGATCATTACATAATCAACGGCCAAAAAGTGTGGACCAGCCGCGCGCTACAGTCGGACCTGATGTTGCTGCTGGCCCGCACAACACCGGCTGACCAGGTCAAGCGCCGCAGTGATGGTCTCTCAACATTCCTGGTCGACATGCGCGAGGCCAACGGCAATGGCATGGAAATCCGCAAACTCGATGCCGCCATCAATCACAACACGACTGAAATCTTCTACGACAACTTGAGAATTCCGGCCGACAGCCTGATCGGCGAGGAGGGTCGTGGATTCCGCTACATCCTGGATGGCATGAATGCCGAGCGCATCCTGATCGCCCATGAGTCACTTGGAGATGCCAAGTACTTCATCCGGCGCGCCACTGAGTATGCCAATGAGCGGGTCGTGTTTGGTGCTCCCATCGGTAAGAACCAAGGTGTGCAGTTCCCAATCGCGAAATCCTATGCCGAGACCTGCGCTGCAGAATTGATGATCCAGAAAGCTGCCGCGATGTTCGATGCCGGCCGTGACTGTGGTCCTGAGGCAAACATGTGCAAGATGCTGGCAGCCGATGCGGCCTGGCATGCAGCAGAAGCTTGCATGCAGGTATTCGGTGGCTTTGCATTTGCACGAGAGTACGGCATTGAGCGCAAGTGGCGAGAGACGCGGCTCTATCAGACAGCCCCGATCTCAACCAATATGATCCTCGCCTATATCGGTCAGCATGTATTGGGCATGCCGCGGAGTTACTAGTGTAGCGCAACTGACGCTTGGTCCCCGCTTGTCGTTAGCCTCGCAACCAAGCGTCAGATGCAAAAGCTACACTAGCAACGAGATCTTGCTAGTGTTCCTTTGGCTCCGACATTTGAACCGAGCCAAGCGGAAACGGGAATCAAATGTCGGAGCCGGAACACTAGACGACGACGCAGGCCTGCGCGAAGACGCAATACCGGAGAACCCTATGCGGATTGTCGACATCGAGGAACGCACCATCTCAACCGGTGAGAAGCGTTCGAACGCGGCAATGGATTTCTCTGACATGACAACCGGCTTCGTTGCCGTCGTGACGGACGTGGTCCGCGACGGTAAGCCGGTTGTTGGCTACGGCTTCAGCGGTACCGGACGCTATAGTCAGAATGCCATTTGCCGCGATCGTTTGATCCCGCGCATCCTGTCAGCCCCACCAGAAAGTCTGCTCAATGAGGCTGGCGATAATCTCGACCCGTTCAAGGTTTGGGCCGCGATGATGCAAAAGGAGAAGCCAGCCGGTCACGGCGATCGCGCGGTCGCTGCCGCAACACTCGACATGGCCGTGTGGGATGCCGCAGCCAAAATCGCCGGCGAGCCTCTCTATGCATTCTTGGCCAAGAATTTTGGAGCAGGCACATGGCCTGACCGCGTACCGGTTTACGTCGGTGGCGGTTATTACGCGCCAGGTCGTGGCCTCCCCGAATTGCAAGACGAAATCCGCGGTCATCTCGATGACGGTTTTACGATCGTCAAGATGAAGGTCGGTGGTGCTCCAATCGACGAGGATGTCCGGCGTCTTGAAGCGGTTCTCGAGTTGGTGCCGTCCGAACGGCTCGCAGTCGACGCGAATGGCCGTCTGTCTTTGGACGAAGCACTGGCTTACGGCAAAGCGCTGTCACCCTTTGGCCTGCGATGGTACGAGGAGCCCGGCTATCCTCTCGACTTTGATCTGCATGCCGAAGTGGCGAAGCAGTACGAAGGCCCGCTGGCCACAGGTGAAAACTTGTTATCAATGTGGGATGCAAAGAACCTGCTCCGCTATGGCGGGTTGAGACCAGGCAAAGATCTTCTGCAGTTTGATTGCGCGCTGAGCTACGGCATTTGCGAATTTCTACGAACGATTGATATGGTTGAGGAAGAAGGCTGGTCACGCCGCAGCATCTTCCCGCACGGCGGCCATCTCCTCTCGTTACACATCACGGCGGGACTCGGTCTGGGGGGCACGGAAGCCTATCCAAGAACGCATCAACCCGTCGGTGGTTTTACAGATGGTCTGGAAATCGCGGATGGCTATGTCGGCCTACCGGAACTGCCAGGACTAGGGTTCGAGGGGAAGGCCAACTTTTTCGCCGTCGTCAGCGAACTGGCCTAGCAAATATTTTTCTTTGAGGGGAAATGATTCATGGCTGATCTCATTCTACGTGGCGGGCGTGTCATCGATCCGTCGCAAAGTATCGACGGCATTCGAGACGTTGCCTTCGCCGATGGCAAGGTGATAGCCGTAGGTGAGAACCTGGAAGCCGGCGCCAACACCGACGTTCGCGACGTCACGGGTAAGATCGTCACGCCGGGCCTGATTGACCTGCACACCCACGTCTATTGGGGCGGCACCTCCCTGGGCATCGACGCGGAAGAGTTCTGTCGCACGAGCGGCGTAACCACCTCGATCGATACCGGATCGGCCGGTCCTGGAAACTTTGCTGGTTTTCGCAAACACGTCATCGAACCGAGCCAGGTCCGGATCCTTGCCTATCTGCACGTATCCTATGCCGGCATCTATGCCTTCTCGAACTCAATCATGTATGGCGAGAGCCGGAATCTAGAACTGATGGCACCGGCTGATTGTGCCAAGGTCGCCGACGAAAACCGCGATGTCATTGTTGGGATTAAAGCTCGCGTCGGTCTGCATGCCTCGGGCGATCAGGGAACAGCGCCACTGCAGGCGGCATTGCAGGTTGGCGAAGAAATCGGCATGCCGGTGATGGCACACATTGATCATCCGCCACCGAGCTATGATGAGGTTGTTGATATGCTGCGCCCGGGCGATGTGTTGACCCATTGCTTCCGGCCATTCCCAAACAGTCCGACAACGGGACAAGGCAAGGTCAAGGCCGCTGTTCTCGCAGCCCGGGACCGTGGTGTGATTTTCGATATTGGCCATGGCAAAGGCTCGTTCTCCTTCAAGATCGCGCGCCAGATGCTCTCAAATGGATTTCCTCCTGATACGATCTCATCGGACGTGCACCAGTTGTGCATCGATGGCCCGGCCTATGATCAAGTAACGACGATGTCGAAGTTTTTGTGCCTCGGCATGCCGTTGCCTGAGGTGGTCGAGCGCTCGACCGTTAATGCAGCAAAGGCGCTAAACCGACCGGATCTTGGGACCTTTAAGCCGGGTGCAGCCGGCGATGCCTCGGTGCTGTCGATTGCAGACGGTGAGTACAGGTATGAGGATGTCACGGGCGATATCATGCAGGGCGGACAGAAGATCAATGCTGACGCAGTGGTCGTCGGCGGTGAGTGGTGGCATTCAAACGTCTGATCGTTAGCCCAAGAGCGTATTCGGCTTATCGGCGCTCATCAATCCAGGCTTCTGGCAGCACGCGTAACGTGGATGTGAATTGCGCAGCTTTCGCTTGATGGTGGGGGCTATTCATGCGTCAATCATCGCGTTTAAAACAGCTGCGAGCAAACGAACGAATGGCGGTTGATGCACTCGGCGGACGTCAGCACCGCCATGTTCTCCTGATGCGGTTTGGCTTGATCAACGCGGTTGGCTTCGCCCTTGTGGTCGCTGCGTATTTTCAAGGCTGGCTGAACGGGCTCTTCGCTGAGAATGTCTGGATTGCAGCACTCATCATCATTGCTGTCTTCCTCTATGGCCTGGCTCTATGCGCCGTGAAAATCTGGCAAACAACGGCTGCGTTGGATGATGTGAAGAGTGGCCAATTCGGACCTGGATCGCGCGCGCAGGATTATCTCGAGACGGCTGACTTTTCAGACCAAGATAACCGCATGATCCAGATCAACCTGCTGCGCATGCGACTGACGCACAAAATCTCGATCGTGCGCCAGGTGGCCAACATCCTGGTTTTCCTAGGCCTGATCGGTACGGTGATCGGCTTCATAATTGCGTTGTCGGGCATCGATGCAAAGTCGGCGGCTGACGCAAGTAATGTTGCCGGTATGATCGGGCGGCTCATCTCAGGCATGTCGGTTGCGCTCTATACAACTCTGCTGGGCGCGATGCTCAATCTTTGGCTGACCATAAATTACCGCATGCTGGCGACCGGGACCGTCAATCTCCTAGGCGCCATTGTCGAGCAGGGCGAGGCGCGCCGCAAATGAATGATCTCGACGACTTCGATGATATCGGGTCGGATACGGTCTTCCGCGACGTCATCCTGTTAGCATTGATTGGCTTTGTCGCAATGGTGGTAATGCTGTTGCCGCACATCAACGAAGCGGAGGTTGAAGCCCAGGATCACAAGGCACCTGGCAATGTCATTATCGAAATGCACTGGCCCGTTGAAAAACCTTATGATGTCGATCTATGGGTTCAGGGGCCGGAGGGTGATGCTGTCGGCTTCTGGAACAAGGGTAACGAGACATTCAACCTTCTGCGCGACGACCTTGGCGTCGACGGTGACGCAACGGACCTCAACTACGAAGTCTCGTATAGCCGCGGAATTCCGGCAGGCGAATATACCGTCAACGCGCACATGTACGGCTACATCCCGCCAGGTACGATCGTCCCGGTCAAAGTCGTGGTCAGCGTTCGCACGAAATACGAATCGACCCGGCAGCTCCTGCAGAGCAGTGTTGTCCTGACCAGGCACAACCAGGAACGCACAATCTTCTCATTTCGTCTGACGAAAGACGGTGATCTCATCGACGACAGTGTGTCGACGCTCTACCGACCATTGATCACAGGCGGAGCAACCAAGTAGCGCCCTCAACTCCCTCAAACACAAGTCGAGGATTTGTTTCCCATGGATGCCATGTTCTTTCTCTTCGTCGGAACTGCCGCTGGCATGATGGTGCTCGCCGGCATTGCGATTTGGTCACCCCGCCACCTGTGGATCCGCACTGTCGCATTGGCCGTTGGCATCGCCATGCTACCGCTCGGTTATATGGCGTTGGCGGAGCTGATGTCGAAACCCAAGCCGAAACAGCTGGCGTGGTTCGAGAGAAACGTCTCAAGAGCGCACATCCTTGGGATCAGCTTTGCTGAAGGCAAGGCGATCTATCTTTGGATGCGTTTGCCAGGCTCGATTGAGCCCCGCTACTACAGTTTTCCCTGGAACCGGAAGATTGCGGAATCTCTTCAGGATGACATGGAAGCAGCCTCCAAGCAGAACGGCAAACTGATGGTCATCAAGCCGTTCACCAACGAAATATTCGAGCAACAAGGCGGCCTGAACACCAAGATCGTTCCGCCACCGGCCCTGCCAATGAAACCGCCGCGATTCCCAGGTAAAGTCTACAATCCTCGCTCAACCGATATCTGATTTGGTGCACGCGGACTTGCCCGCCCGATTTGGCCCGTGCCAAATGCTAGGCAAAGGCAATTGGTTTTGTCTGTCGAGGAGGAAATGCCATGACTACTACACTTCCCGTACGCCAGAAGTTCCGCTCCATGATCGAGAGTGAGGGCATGGTCATCGCCCCAGGTTGCTTTGACGGTGTCACTGCAACTTTGATCGGAAATGCAGGCTTCGACGCGGCCTACATGACCGGAGCCGGGACATCGATGTCGCGAGCCGGCCTGCCGGACTATGGTTTGCTGACCATGACCGAGATGGTTGCCAATGCCGGCATGATTGCTGACGCCTCCAAGCTGCCTGTCGTTGCTGACGCTGATACGGGATATGGCAACGAGCTGAATGTGACGCGGACAGTGCGCGAGTTTGAGAAGGCGGGCATTGCCGCCATTCACATCGAGGACCAGGGCTTTCCCAAAAAGTGCGGCCATCTCGATGACAAGGAAATCATTCCACTGTCGGAGTACGTGGCCAAAATCCGCGCAGCAGCGAGCGCTAAATCCGATCCCAACTTCATGTTGATTGCCCGCACAGATTCGCGGGCCAAGTCCGGCATTGAGGAAGCGATCCATCGTGCTAATGCGGCATTGGAAGCCGGAGCGGATATCGCATTCGTCGAGGCGCCTCAGACCATGGATGAACTGAAGGCTGTTCCTCAACAGGTCAAAGGACCGTGCCTGTTCAATTATGTTGAAGGCGGCAAGACACCCGATCTCACCATGGATCAGGCGCGCGACCTTGGATTTAAGATCGCCATTCTACCAGGCATGTTGATGCGCAGCGTCATCATGGAGTGCGAGAACCTGCTGTCCAATCTCAAGCACAACAACACTTTGCCCGATCCCAATCAGGGTATCGGTGTACGTGACGTATTCGCCCGCTTTGACACGGATTACTGGGACGATATCCGCGTTAAGTTCGCTGGCGAAAAACAAGCCGAGGCCGCGGAGTAAAGCCGGCCCCGGCTGCAGGACTAAGACAGGAAACCAAGCATGACTTCTACGGAAGGAAATGGCCGTGCCGCGTTAATCACCGGCGCAGGCCAGAACATCGGCCGCGCCATTGCACTGCAGTTGGCGGCTGACGGATTCAATATCGCGATCAATGGGCGGTTCAAAAAGGATCAGTGTGATGCAGTTGCGGCAGAAGTGGAGGCCTTGGGCCGCAAGGCGGTTGTCACCATGGGCGACATTGGGACCCCTGACCTTGCCAAACGCGTAGCCAACGAAGCGATTGTTGCACTGGGCGGCGTCGATGTCCTGGTTACAAACGCTGCGATCCGGCCGCACAAGCCATTTCTGGAGATCGATGCGGCCGAATGGCATGAGGTCATCAACGTCAACTTCAATTCAACGTTTTGGCTGGCGCAAACCTGCCTGCCCGGCATGGTCGAGCGGGGATGGGGGCGGATCGTCAACTTTGCCGGCATGAACGCCATCAATGGCTACAACGGCCGCCCACATGTGTCGGCATCGAAGCATGCGGCCTGGGGATTGACCAAGTCGCTCGCGAAGGAGTTCGGACCGAAGGGAATTACGACGAACATCATCTCACCAGGTCCAATCAAGTCCGAGCATGACGACCCGGCCATGACGGCGCATATCAATGAACAGGCATCAAAGATTCCTGTAGGCCGGCTCGGTGATCCGACGGAAGTTGCAGCCGTTGTTTCGATGTTGGCTTCGGATGCTGGTGGTTTCGTGAACGGCGATATGATCCAGGTTAACGGCGGAACACAGTGCTGAATAGGACAGACTGGTTGAGCCGCTGAAAAAGTCATTCGAGGCGCTCCATGACAGCATCAAAAAAGCCCGGGCTTCGCAGCCCGGGCTTCTCGATTCCAGTCAGTTCGGGTGGGCCGCTATTGCGACCTCAACCGAGGATCAAGCGAGTCTCGGACCGCGTCTCCGAACATATTGAACCCGAACACCGCGAGGGTGATCGCAAAGCCCGGCCAGATGGCAACCCACGGGGCGCTCTCAATATAATCCTGAGCGTTGCGCAGCATCAGTCCCCATGCAGGTGTTGGCTCTTGCACGCCAAGACCAAGGAAGGACAGCGATGCCTCCAGCAGGATGGCCTGACCAACCGCTGCCGTCAGCATGATCAGATACGGTGCCATCACGTTTGGCACCATATGGCGCAGAATGATCCGCGTATTTGAGAAACCATTGGCCCGCGCCGCATCAATATACGGGATCTCACGGATAGCCAGGGCGGAGGACCGCACCACACGCGCGCAACGCGGAATAAACGGCAATGTAATTGCCGCGATCACGTTGTGGGTGGCTGTACCCAGGATCGAAACGATAGCCAGTGCCAGGATGATGATCGGGAAAGCCATGAACACGTCCATGATCCTTTGGAAGATCAGGTCGAAACGGCCTCCGAAATAGGCACTGGCGACGCCAAGAACCAACCCGATCGTTGATCCGATAAAGGCGGATGTCAAACCAACGAATAGGGCCGTCTGCGCGCCGTACATAATACGGGTCAGAACATCTCTGCCAAACTCATCCGTACCAAGAAAGTGATCGGCCCCTGGCGCGACAAGCATCGATTCAAATGAGTTTGCCTCAGGGTCGAGTTGACTAAGATAGGGTGCAAAGATCGCAACCAATATCATAGCGATTACGATCAGGAGACCTGCCGAGCCGAGTGGCTGCTTGCGCAGGAACCGCAGGAACTGCTTGAACCAACCGGAGCGATCGCGAAGGTCTTCGAGTTGGTCAATTTTAGTGTCAACCGTAGCCATTTCCGCAATCCTCAGCTGTAGCGAATGCGCGGGTCGAGCCACGCATACATAACGTCAACGATGAAGTTGGTGAACACGAAGATCGCAACCACCAGCATGACCAGATACTGTGTCATGGCGAAGTCTTGGTTCGTGACGGAGTCAACGAACAGACGTCCAATTCCGTTCAAGTTGAAGACCTGCTCGGTAACGACCAAGCCGCCCATCAGGAATGCGAACTCAATGCCGATCACTGTGACGACCGGCAGCATCGCGTTGCTCAAAGCGTGGCGGTTGATGATGATCTTTTCCAACAGACCCTTCGCCCGCGCAGTTCGGACGTAATCCTCGCGGAGCACTTCCAACAGGGAAGAGCGGGTCATGCGCGTTGCAACCGCTGAGTATCGATAGCCAGTTGCCACCGCCGGCCAAAAGAGCTGGGATAAATTGTGCCAGGGGTCTTCCCATAGGGGTTTGAATTGAATAGGCGGCATCCACCCTGTGCCAAACGCGTATTGGGTAAAGGTCAGCAATCCAAGAATAATGAGAATACCTAACCAAAATGATGGGATCGCAATTCCAGCAATTGAGAACGTACGCACGACGTAGTCAATCCATGTGTTCTGATAGACGGCTGACAGTGTTCCCAAAGGCAGGGCGATGATGACTGACGTCAGTGTCGCCATAATGGCAACCTGAAGCGACAGTTCAAAGCGCAGTCCGATCTCTTGAATGATCGGGCGACCGGTCCACATCGAATTGCCAAAGTCGAACGTGACCATTCCCACGACGAAGTCCCAGAACTGCCATAGAATGTGCTGATCAAGCCCCAACTCTACGCGGCAAAGATCAATTTGTTCCTGACTAACCTGGGCGCCTGTTCCAGCAAGACGAAGCTCGCAGACATCGCCGGGAATCAAGCGCAAGAGGAAGAAGATGAAGATCGCCGCCCCGATCAAAGTCGGGATCATAAGCAACACCCGCTTGGTGATGTATTGCAGCATCGTGTGTGCAAAGCCCCTTGAAATTTTCTAAACAGTACTGACGATTCTCACGGTCAGCCAATTCCGCTAAGCGAAACAAGGTCGTTGGAGAGTTCCCCGGGATCAAAAAAGACCCCGAGAAACGAAGTCGTCTCTACTTGTCCAACCAAACCGTATCGAGGTGCTGGTTCAAGTAGTGCGATGGTGAGATTTTCCAACCCTTAACGTAGGAACGGTAGGCATTGATCTTGTACCACCACAAGGTTGTAATCATGTGGGCCTGGGTCTGAAGCGCCTGAATTTCATACTCGCGCATGATCTTCTTTTGCTCTTCAATCGACCCTGAGCGTAGCATCTTGTCGTAAAGTTCTTCCAGCTTCGGGTCCTTGCAATTTGCGCGGTTGGAGCCGGCAGTGCAGAGGAACTTCGAAACGTCCGCAATTGGGTTTACGACCGCCTGACAGTTGGCATCCGTCGAGGCGTCATGATCCTTAGTTTGTCGCATGCGCGAGAACCAAACACCGGTTGGCACAGCGTCCTGCTTTGCTTCGACACCAATCTTCTTCCATTGGTCGATCGCCCATGTGCCGACAACCTTGTACGGCTGGTCAACGGCTCGGTTCGAGAGGACAAACTTCAGATTGGATTGACCGGCTTCTTTCAGCAGACTTTTGGCTAGTTCTCGGGACTTCTTTAGATCCTTCCAATAGCCTTCCGTCTTTTCCAGCTCTTCATTTGATGTTGCCAGCGGATGGCCGGGGAACGCAGCACCCCCAACTGTCTTTACGATCGCAATCCTTGATAGGTACTTGGAGCCACCCCAGCGGTCGAACGCGAGGTTCAAAGCGCGGCGGACACGAGGGTCATCGAAAGGCTTCTTGAGCTGATTAGGCGTGATGAACAGTGAACAGTTCCAGTCACCTTCCTGAACCGTGATCTTGTCGCCAAGAGCCTTCTTCAAGTCGTCACGAGCCTTCGGCGGGAAGCCGCGAAACTCGATGGATGCACGGTCACCACGGATCGCCTGCAGACGAAGAGCCATCTTCGGCGCAGAAATCGAAGTGAAGCCATCAAGATAAGGCTTACCTTCGTGGTGGTAGTCAGCGTACTTTTTGCCCTTCACGAACGCACCAGGCTGGTGCTCAACGAAGGTAAAAGCGCCTGTACCGTTGATGTTTTTCTTGTGCCAGGTGTAGCCGTGCGTATCGAGGTCCTTCTTCGAGTACACGAAGTTGAACGGCATAGCGACGGCCGGCATGAACGCACCGGACGGGAACTTCAGCTTGAACACAACTGTTGTTGCATCCGGAGCTGTGACCGACTCAACCATACGGAAATAGGCTTTGCGAGATGACGCAACGCCTTCCGGTGGAAAGATGATCTTATTGAATGTTGCCGCAATGTCTGCCGAGGTGAGCGGCGTGCCATCGTGGAATTTAACGCCGGTGCGAATCTTGAACTTGTAAGTTGTGCCACCGTCTTCACCTTCTGGGACATCGCCTTCGCAAAGATCGCAGACGAAGTCAGGTGAGGTCGGCTCATCCGGATTGACCCGGATCAGAAGTGAGTAGAACGGACGGATCGGATGAATCATGCCGAACGTCGTTTCAACGTGGCCATCGTAAGACGGGATTTTTGAGCCGACCACAAAGTTCAGCTCACCACCCTTCTTGATGGCTTGTGCACCGCCAATGGCGCCAAACGTCAGCGCAGTGGCTGTCGTCGCGCCAATCGCGAGCTTCATAAATGGGGATTTCATTCAGTCCTCCCGGTTGCAGTTAAGTTACCGACGAGACACTTGGCATGTCTTCTAATTTGAAATCCCTCTGTTTGCCGAGGGTTTGTTCAAGCGCTCATCAAACTTGTGAGCACGCCACCCAGTGACCTGGGCGGATCTCTCTGAATTCTGGTGCAGCACCCTTGCAGGCTTCAACCGCAATATTGCATCGCGGGTGAAAAACACATCCGCTTGGCGGATTGATCGGGCTCGGAATTTCGCCCTGGATAACTTGGTGGGCGCGCGACTGCTCAATCACTGGGTCCGGAATCGGCACAGCTTCGAGCAAGGCTTTTGTGTAGGGGTGAATCGGATTGTCGAACAACTCATCTGTCTCAGCCAGCTCAACCATATTTCCGAGATACATCACCGCGACACGCTGGCAAAGGTGACGGACAACGGACAGGTCGTGCGAGATGAAAAGATATGTCAGATCGTATTGATCGCGGAGCTCTTCGAGAAGGTTGATCACCTGTGCCTGGATCGACACGTCAAGTGCAGAGACGGCCTCGTCGCAAATAATGAATTCGGGCTTCACAGCGAGCGCACGCGCAATGCCCACACGCTGACGCTGACCACCACTCATTTCGTGCGGGTATCGATCGGCAAATGCCGGGTTCAAGCCACAAACACCAAGCAGTTCACGAACACGCGCATCCCGGGCGGCTTTGTCAGGCTCGGTCTGGTGGACCATCATCGGCTCAGAAATAATATCGCCGATCTTCATGCGCGGGTTGAGCGAGCTGTAGGGATCCTGGAAAATCACCTGAATGCGCTGACGAAGCGGGCGCATTTGCTCTTTATTGAGTTTGTTTAAGTCTTGCCCGTCATAGATGATCTCGCCGCTCGTGGCGTTTTCCAGCTGCAAAATACAACGGCCGGTTGTTGTCTTCCCGCAACCTGATTCACCAACCAGGCCGAGGGTTTCACCTTTGCGAATGTCGAAGCTGATGCCATCGACAGCCTTAACGTGGGCAACAACGCGCGGGACAATCGCACCTTCCGTGATAGGAAAGTGCATTTTGAGGTCGCGGACTTGAACGAGGGTTTCAGCTGGAGCCGGTGCATCCATGCTCATAGATTAAGCTCCCAAACCAACAGATGCTTTTTCGAAACAGGCCGTGATATGCCCTTCAGCGACTTCTTCCAGCTCAGGACGCGACTGCGCGCAGCCTGGTTGTGCAAAATCACAACGCGGGCGGAATGAGCAGCCGGCATCAAGCTTCGTCAAATCGGGCGGCTGCCCGCCAACAGGTTGCAACTTCGAGCCGCGAGGCTGATCCATGCGTGGTACTGAGCGTAGCAGTGCCAGGGTATAGGGATGCTTTGGATTGTGATAAATTTCCTCGGCAGTTCCGCTTTCAACGATCCGTCCGGCATACATCACATTCACACGGTCAGCGTATCGTGCCACCACGCCCAGGTTGTGCGTGATGATGATCATCGCAACGCCAAGCTCGCGCGTCAGGTTCTTCATCAGTTCCAGAATTTGCGCCTGGATCGTCACGTCGAGCGCTGTGGTCGGCTCGTCTGCAATAATCAGCTTTGGATTGCAGGCCAGCGACATCGCAATCATCACGCGCTGACGCATGCCGCCGCTGAGATGATGCGGATATTGCTTCAAACGCCGCTCAGGTTCGGAGATACCAACCAGTCCCAATAGCTCCAGAGCGCGCTTTCGAGCTTCAACTTTAGTCGAACCGAGATGGTGTTCCAGTGTCTCTGTCAGCTGCCGCTCAATCGACAAAACCGGGTTCAAAGACGTCATCGGTTCCTGGAAAATCATACCGATGTCACGACCGCGAATATTCCGCATCTCGGCATCTGTCAAAGCGAGTAAGTCTTTGTTATCAAATCGAATACTGCCACCCACGACCCGACCTGGCGGGTTCGGAATGAGCCGCAGGATAGACATCGCGCTGACAGATTTTCCGCAGCCAGACTCACCTACAACAGCCACGGTCTCGCCTGGGGCAACGTCGTAGGTAATACCATCGACGGCCTTGACCACGCCTGCAGAAGTGAAGAAATGTGTTTGGAGATTGTCGATCTCAAGAAGCTTCGTCACGAGCTACCATCAGCGCGATTGACCACGCTGCCTTGTTACAGTTCCTCCCCGAGCTCGTATTTTTCGTTCGCGCTTGCCGGTGAGGCGCGCGCATTTTTTTGTCCAATACGAGCGAACTCGAACCATGCGCGAAATCCAAAAATGCTGCAAGGGGTGATTTCGTGATTTTTTCAACGATCCTCACGTCCTGCGAGATATGCCTAACGGATCAGGCTGATCACCATTGCAAAACGCAGTTTGGCCTGCCTTGAATGACCTGAGAAGACATCACTGAGCACGGCAGCGATCGGGCAAAACACTATTGTTGAGAGGGTTTGCTTGAGGCAGCAATCCTGACCAATGCATCGACGGCTGTGGCACCGTCTCTTGCAACAATGACCGGGTTTGCTTCTGCCTCCACAACTTGCAGATCAGATCGGTCTGCAAGCTTCGATATCGCAACAATGATACTCGCGAGAGCTTTTGCATCGCCTTGCGGTGCTCCGCGATGGCCCCGAAGTGGTGCAAATCCGATAACTTCGTCGATCATCGCTTGCGCCGTTGCAGAATCGACTGGAGCGAGGCGAACAGCCTTGTCATCATAAATTCCAACGTGAATGCCACCAGGCGCGACGGTCACAACCGGCCCGACTTGCTGGTCAAGGTGGTAACCGACCAGAACCTCTTGCACGCCCATGAGCATTGGCTCTACCAGCACTTCATTGACAATCACGCCCGGGCTGGCTGCTTCAACGCTGCGTTTGATGTCTGTTGCCGCCGCCACCAGTCCCTTACGATCGGGAATGTTAACAACGACGCCGCCGGCATCCGTTTTGTGGGCAATTTCGTCGGACAAGACTTTTGCGACGACTGGAAAATCAAATGGCAACTCACAGGTCTCGATCTCGCCGACTTGGACAGCGAGGCTCGGAACCGTTGGAATACCAAGCTCCTCGAACACACGCAGCGACGCGTGCTCGTTCAATGTCTGATGCGTATCTCCACTCGGGATAGGCGCGATAGCTTTGATGCGGGGGCTTTGCCACCGGCAATAGGCGCGAATGGCATCTGCACAACTTTCTGGTGTTCGAAATCCTGGAACGCCGGCCTCGGTGAGGAGACGCAGCCCGGCGGCCGCGTCCGGCACCAGGAAAGCCGCCAGTGTTTTGTCACCAACATCCGCTTCGATAACAGGAGGAAGCGCCGTCTCAGGTGCGGCACGTGAAGAAGAACCGAGGACTGCGAGCACGATATCACAGTCTGGATCTTCCGCCATTGCGCTCACCGAAGGCCCGATGATGTCAGCCCGTGCTCCGGCTAAGGTCACATCGGTCATCGGACCCTGGCCGATGTCGATCCCTGTTGCCCGAATTTTCTCGACCGTCTCGTCGTTTGGAGTGAGGAGATCGACACCAACAAACGAAAGCTGGTCACAAGCAGCCGCGCCGCCACCACCTGTTGTGGTCAATACGCCAACTTTCGGGCTCGGTTTGTTAAGCGGCCTCTTTCCGCGGCACAGTGCGGCCGCTTCAAGCAACGCCTCAAGTACCGTAACGCGAACGATGCCAAGATCACTGAAGAAGGCATCAACCAGGCTATCTTCGCTAAGAAGCGCACCAGTGTGAGCAACAGCCAGTTGTTGACCGACGGAAGAGCGCCCCAGCTTAAACGCGATGATTGGTTTACCAGCGGCGTGCGCGGCAGCAGCAAATTTTGCAATTTCATCAGGTCGGCGGATCGTCTCCAGGAACAGCAAGATGACATCGGTTTCGGGATCACCGACCAACATCTGGCCGATTTCGCCGACGCTGAGGTCAGCTTCATTGCCAACGGCTGCAATTTTGGAGAAGGTCACACCAAGGCTGGCAGCGCGGGACATCAGGCCGCCCATCATACTGCCGCTTTGCGAGATCAATGAGGTGCGGCCACCACGCACGATACCTTCGTCGAAGACAGCGTTCACGGTCAGGCTAAGACCGCTGTTGAGGTCTGCAACGCCCATACAGTTGGGGCCGAGCAGGCGCACACCGGCTTCCCTGGCTTGGCGGACGAGCTCATCCTGGCGGGCGCGGCCTTCATGACCGGATTCAGCAAATCCATCGGCAAGCATCTGGACGACCGGAATACCTGCATCGCAGCAAGCGGCAACGCTGGTCATGGCCAGTTCGGTATCGAGCAAGATGTAGGCTTGGTCGGGTCGTTGCGGCAGCGACGCGAGATCCTTGTAAGCTGCTTCCCCTTGCACAGTCTCCCGTCGCGGATTGATTGGGAAGACCCGGCCTTGATAGCCATCACGTCGTAGATATCTGAGTGGCCGCCCTGAGGGGCGTTTAGGATTGTCCGACTGGCCGATCAGCGCGATGCTTTCTGGCGCAAATAACGCCTGCCAGAGGGGAGATCCGAACTGCGCTTGTGCATCAGATGGCATATCAAAGGTGACCACGGGTTGTTGAGGAAAGCCGGCTAGGTTTAGGGTGCGCCCAATCGAACGGCAAGCCGACAAATCAAGTCATCAGAGACGGGAACGCATGGCGCAACAGCGGATACCGGCAGCATTTATACGGGGCGGCACCAGCAAAGGCGTGTTCTTTCATGATCGCGACCTTCCAGTTGAACAGGAACGGCGCGATAAGGTTTTTCTTCAAGCCTTGGGCAGCCCAGATGGTTATGAGCGCCAGCTGAATGGACTGGGTGGTGGTATATCTTCACTATCCAAGGCTGTCGTGATCGCGCCTTCAGACCATCCCGACGCGGATATCGACTACACGTTCGCCCAAGTCGCGGTGAATGAGGCGATCGTCGATTATGCCGCCACTTGCGGGAACCTGTCGTCGGCCGTCGGCCCATTCGCGATCGATGAGGGGCTGATCACCGCAGAAAATGGCGAGACCGTTGTTCGTGTATTCAACACAAATACATCCAAGATCTATCATGCACGCTTTCAAGTTGAGGCTCAAACTGCAGTCGTGATCGGCGATCAATCGATACCGGGTGTCAGTGGCACCGGCGCACCTATTGCCCTCGAGTATCTTGACCCTGGTGGATCACGGACATCTGCTCTGTTGCCAACAGGCAATGTTACGGATTGCCTTGGCCTTTCAGACGGTCGCGAAATCGAAGCGTCACTCGTTGATTCAACAAACCCTGTTGTTTTTGTGCGGGCCGAAGATCTTGCAGCAGACATCTCCCGCCAGCCAGCAGATCTCGATACCGATGATCAGTTGATGCATCGCCTGGATGACATCCGCAGGACAGCGGCTGTGGCAATGGGCTTGGCAGAGTCTCCAGAAAGTGCCGCACTTTCCAATCCGAAGATTGCGGTTGTCGGTCCACCTGCAGACTTCACGGATCTGAGTGGCAACACACACGATGCTGAGACGGTCGATATCTGTGCCCGTGCCGTTTCGATGGGCAACGTCCACCGCGCGTTACCGTTAACTCTCTCAATGTGCCTTGCGACGGCTTGTAAAACTCCAGACACAATTCCCAATCAGGTTATGCGCGAGATCGCGGACACATCAGATGTCCGTCTTGGCAACCCGTCTGGGGTGATTGTAGCCGGTGCGCACGTCGAGCCAGCAGGCAATCAATGGTCCGTCCGGCACTGCCGCGTTGTGCGCACACAGCGCCGCCTGATGGAAGGCAGCATTCTCATTCCTGAATCAGTTTAGAGCATCATGATTGATCCAACCGTCGAAAGGTTCCTCCCAAATCTGGGAGCGGAAAGCCGCAAAGCGTCAACCGGCGTGGCATACGTGCGCTACGGTACCGGCGAGCCAATCTTTCTCTTTCACGGAGGCTCTGGATCCTGGAGCCATTGGGTCCGCAACATTGAGGCGTTAGGCCAGCATTTCCAGGTCAATGCCCTCAATGCACCCGGCTACGGTGCTTCCGATGATGTCGACCGGGACATGGATAACGACAGTTACCTGGACATCATTTTTCGCACGATTGATGAGGTCGCTGCCGAGGGGAAACGCATTCACATCGCAGGTTTCTCGTTTGGCGGCTCGCTGGCTTCCGCAACTGCTGCGCATCTGAAAGACCGGGCAGCCTCCATCAGTCTGACTGGGACCGCCGGCTTCGAGCGCCCGAGCGGGCGCACGTTGCCGCTTGTCAGCACCCGGCGGCAACGCGAACAGCTGGGACGCGAGCCAACGCTGCAGGAACTGCGTGATCTACACCGTTCCAATCTCGGAGTGCTGATGGTCTGGGACAAAGCCAAGATCGATGAACTGGCCGTCGATATGCAGGTTGAGAACGTTGCCCGGACACGCTGGAACTCGCGTAAATTTAGCTGGTCGGGCATGACACCAAATTGGTTGGCCGAGGCAACCTGTCCACTCAAGATCATCTACGGCGAACATGATGCATCTGCCTTCCCGTCCATCGAAGATCGCATTGACCAATGTCTGGCGGCAAGGCCGGATGGCCAGAGTCTCATCATCAAGGACTGCGGTCATTGGGCGATGTATGAAGCCGCCGACCGCATCAACAAAGAGCTTATCGCATTCCACTGCGGCGCCTGATATGCGTCCAAATCTGCTGCCCACGTATTTCAGCAACGACCCGCAAAGCCCGGGACTATGGAGAAAAAAATGAAGATCGCTGTGCTCGATGACTATCAAAAGATTGCGCGCGAAATGGCTGATTGGTCACCAATCGAGGCAGCTCACGAAGTCACGTTCTTTCACGAACCGATCGGCGATCGCGATGCCGTCGCGTCAGCCCTGAAGGACTATGATGTCCTCTGCATCATGCGGGAGCGGACACTGTTCGATCGCGCGACACTCGAAGGACTCGGCAATCTCAAGTACCTCGTAACAACCGGGATGCGTAACGCCGCTTTGGACGTCGAGCACCTCAAGGAGCGGGGCATCCCGGTGAGTGGGACCGGCGGCTCAACCAACGCGACGCCGGAACTCGCCTGGGGACTAATGTTGTCTTTGGCACGCCACATCCCAACAGAGAACCAACGGATGCGGGAAGGCAACTGGATCACGACGTTGGGCGTCGACCTTGCTGGCAACACGCTTGGAATCTTGGGCCTTGGTCGGCTCGGTGCAATGGTTGCCAAGGTTGGCAATGCATTCGGCATGAACGTCATTGCTTGGTCGCAAAACCTAAACGATGAAAAAGCTGCAGAAGCAGGCGCCAAACGCGTTTCAAAGGAAGATCTCTTCCGGCAATCAGATTTTATTTCCATTCACTACAAGCTATCCGAGCGCTCAACCGGATTGGTCGGTGCTGCTGAGTTGGCCCTGATGAAACCAACTGCGTTCATTGTGAACACGTCGAGAGGTCCAATCATCGACAACGATGCCCTTATTGCTGCTCTCAAGGCGGGGCAGATCGGCGGCGCCGGATTGGACGTCTACGACAGCGAACCCTTAGCCAAAGATCATCCGATCCGATCATGTCCCAGAACCGTTCTGACGCCGCATCTGGGCTACGTCTCCGAGGCAACCTATCGTCAGTTTTACGGCGAAACCGTTGAGGATCTGTCTGCCTGGATGTCCGGTGCACCGATACGACTGCTGTAGGTAGACGAGGCACTGGGTGAGGTAGTCTGGTGCCAGTGGAGCAAGGTTTTCGCTCGGATCGGTCAGGTGAAACCGTTGGAAGCCAAATGAAGAAACCTCTTGTCTTGCGCTCCATCGAGACGGACGACGGCGTGCGATGTGTCGATATCTTTCGCCGTGAAGATGCGAGCTTTGGATTTGAGGAGTACCGCCGGGATCCGGAAGATGGCCGCGGCTGGCAAGTGTCTGGTGGCTATGGCGAACAGCATTTTGGGACGCAAGATCAGGCAGTGGATGGTGCGATCGCTTGCGTTCCCTGGCTGCGCGAGGCATGCCTAGAATAACGCGACCTTCCTTGGAACCAAGCAATGCCGAATTTGGCTGCGCAGCCACTCGATTTAGAGAGCCAACCCATTTGAGACTTTCAGCCGGCACCGTGAGTCTGGTTCCAACTGAATTGACCATGAATTAGATAGTCAGCCGTAACCTGTCAGGGAGCCCTGCGCCGATGCCACAAGATGCCGAACAGACACCCAAGAAGCCATTGGACGGTATCCGCGTGCTGGATCTGGCGACATTCATTGCCGCACCATTTGCAGCCACGATCCTCGGCGAGTTCGGTGCCGAGGTGATCAAGGTCGAGCATCCAGATGGCGATCCAATGCGTGTGTTTGGCACGCCGACCGAAGTCCACGGCGAAACGCTGGCCTGGCTGAGTGAAGCCCGCAACAAGCACTCCGTAACTATGGATTTCAAATCAGAGGAGGGCGTTGCCAAGCTCAAGGAGCTTGTGCGCCGCTCCGACATTCTGACTGAGAATTTTCGACCTGGCACATTGGAGAAATGGGGCATCGGCCCCGATGTCCTGCATGAAATCAATCCCAAACTGGTGATCATCCGGATCAGCGGTTACGGGCAGACAGGCCCCTACCGGGAGCGGCCGGGTTTTGCCCGAATTGCCCATGCTGTCGGTGGCTTGACATATCTAGCCGGACTTCCCGGCAACGATACGCCACCGGTGACACCAGGCTCGACATCATTGGCTGACTATATCTCGGGCTTTTATGGCGCGCTCGGTGGTTTGCTGGCTCTGCGGGTTGCGGAGCAGACAGGCAAGGGACAGGTAATTGATGTCGCCTTGTTTGAATCCATCTTCCGTGTCCTGGATGAGATGGCGCCGCTCTACGGCAAGCATGGCATCGTTCGCGAGCGCGAGGGCGTCAGCACACGCAATGCCTGCCCGCACGGTCATTTCCCAACCGCCGACGGGAAATGGGTTGCGATCGCTTGCACCAGCGACCGGATGTGGGACCGCATGGCGCGCAATGTTTTAAACAAGCCGGAGCTGGCTGACAGCCACCCCACTACCAAACAGCGCATTGACGACCGCAACATGATTGAAGGCGAAGTGGAGGCCTTTACCAAATCTCTCCCGATGGCCGAAGTTGTCCAGCAGTGCACTGATGGCGACGTGCCATGTGGATCGGTCAATTCAGTCGCTGACATATTCAACGATCCGCACTTTGCAGCTCGCCAGACCATGACAACCTTTCAGCACGCATTGCATGGCGATATCACTGTGCCGAGCACGCTACCGCGATTGTCGGAAACGCCAGGCTCGATCGAAAGTCTCGGCCCGTCACTTGGCGACTGGAATGACTATGTGTTCAACCAGCTTCTCAAAGACGACAGCGAAATTCGCGTGCGGAAGTGAGCGAAGGCCAAGACCAGCAATGGAAAATCGATCTATGCGACTATGCGCGATTATTCTTGCTCTCGGTGTATCGATAGCCGCAGCTCAGCCGGCATTGGCTTATGGATGTTTCGAACCTTGTCCCAAAGGCGAGGTGCATTCAGATGAATTAGATATGTGTGTAGCCGTGGAGGCCCCATCAACGTGATTGAGAAACTTCAGGAATTGGTCAATGGCGATGCTGCGCTTGTTCATCGCGGGCGCTGGATGAGCGCGGATATGTTGCTGCAGATTGGCGATGCGGGCCACCTCGTCAAGATACGTGACGGCCGCATTGAGAACGTCAGTCCAGCCAACGCCTATGTCGCGTCTTACGACTTCAAAATCCAAGGCACTGAAGAGGCTTGGCAGGAGTTCTGGAAGCCTCTCCCGAAACCCCGCCACCATGACATCATTGCCCTGATCCGCGAGGGCAAGATGCAAATGGAAGGCAACATTGAGATGGCCATGCAGAATTTTCTGACACTCAAGCTAATGCTCGAAAAGCCTCGCAAGGCGGGAGCTGCATCATGAGTGCGATTGAGATTGAACCGATCACCGGTCGTTACATGCGACTGGACATTCATGGTCGGCCGCATCGTCTCTACTGGGAAGAAGCCGGACAGGGAATCCCCCTGGTTTGCCTGCATACCGCAGGCTCAGATGGCCGGCAGTATCGGGCGCTGTTGAATGACCCCAATATTACGGAACGCTTCCGTGTCATCGTCTTTGATATGCCATGGCATGGTAAGTCATCCCCCCCTGAGGGCTGGCAGGACGAAGAATACAAGCTGACGACAGACTCCTACGTTGAGCTGGTGATGACGGTGGCCCAAGCCTTGGAGTTGGAAAATCCAGTCGTCACAGGCTGCTCCATTGGCGGCCGGGTCGTGCTGGAGCTTGCCCGGCGTCATCCCGACTATTGGCGCTGCATCATCGGCCTCCAGTCAGCAGCCAAAGAACAACGCTACTTCGATCTCTCCTGGCTGCATCGGCCAACGGTCCATGGCGGTGAGATGAGTGCAGCCTATTGCTACGGCCTTGTCGGCCCCGGTGCTCCCTTGAAGCATCGCTGGGAAACACTCTGGCACTATATGCAGGGCGGCCCCGGCGTCTTCATGGGAGATCTCTATTTCTACTCCATTGATGGTGACATCAGCGGCAAGCTTCACGAGATCGATACCAACAAATGTCCCGTCTATATGCTGACCGGTGAGTATGATTATTCCTGCACACCAGCTGCAAGTGAGGCGACCGCGGCCAAGATTGATGGTGCAAAGCTGACAATCATGAAGGGCCTAGGGCACTTCCCGATGAGCGAAGATCCGGAAACGTTCACGGGTTACCTCTATCCTGTGCTCGACGATATCGCTGCAGCAGCAACTTAGCTAGTGTTCCAGCTCCGGCACTTGATTCCCGTTGCTGCTTGTCTCAATTCAAATGTCGGGGCCAAAGCTACACTAGCTGCGCCATTTCCGTATTTGGAGCTGAGCAGCCTAGGGACGGAAATTGCTGAGCTTTTAATTCGGGGTCATGGTTGTGCTTTGAGTTGAAACCGGTTGTGAATTCCAGATGGAAAGCATGATGATCGAGCAGAACATCACAACGCCGACGTGAGAAAGGCAGCCTTCGCATGAGCCAGAAAGGCCTTCCGGCTCTGCTGCAACCGCGCCTGCCCTTTTTTTACGGCTGGATCATCTTGTTCTGTGTCTGCTGTGCCGGCTTCGCGCGACAAGGTTCGGCCGTTGCGACGCTGTCCATTTTTGTTGAGCCTATGACCAGCGAATTCGGTTGGTCACGAACAGGAATGTCGGCCGCTGTCTCACTGGGTGGCGTGCTGGCTGCGATAACGTCGCCCGTACTGGGACCATTGTTGGATCGCCATGGTGCGCGCGCCATGCTTTGTCTGTCCGTGTTGATCATGGCAGCGTGTGCCATGGCGCTGTCGCTCACACAGTCACTGCTCTACTTTACTGTCTTCTTCTGCATCGGCCGGTTGACGTTCGCAGGCCCCTTTGACCTCGGGATTTACGGCGCAATCAATAACTGGTTCGTGCGTCTCCGTGGTGTCGCAACATCAGTCTCCACGGCTTCGCTGATGTTTGGATTGGTCTGCGTCCCGCTCATCGCACAGCTGACAATTGTACAGGATGGATGGCGTACGGGTTGGCTCGCTGTTGGGGCAACGGTCCTGATCGTCGGCTTCATTCCCAACTGGTTGTTGATGGTCCGTCGGCCTGAAGATATGGGCCTCAAACCAGACGGCGGACCGCCGCCAGACCAGGTCCCCGCTGGTGGGTACGATGCTCCCACAGCGCCTCAAGAAGAACCGGCCTTCACGCGTGCAGAGGCGTTGCGTACGCCGGCATTCTGGCTCCTCTCCCTCTACACCGCTCTGGTTTATCCCGTACAAGCAGGCGTCTCACTGCACCAGGCACCGCATCTCATCGAGCGCGGAATTGATCCAACCCAGGCTGCTTTGATGATCAGCACATTCTCGCTCGCGTCAGCTGTGTCAGGCATCTTGTACGGCCTGATTGTCCGCCGGTTTGGGGTACGCTTGAGCCTTGCACTGTCGGCGATATGCACGGCGGCCGCGCCCGCAGGAATGATCTGGATTGATAGCAACCTCGAAGGATACGCGACAGCGCTGATTTTCGGCCTAGGTATGGGCGGCGTTCTGACGGTGCTCCCGATTGCCTGGGCAGATTACTTTGGGCGGAAGAGTTTTGGCGCCATTCGTGGGATTGCACTGAGCATCCAGGTCATTGCACAGGCAAGTGGCCCCTTGCTGTCCGGCATTCTCTATGACACCACCGGCAACTATACTCTGTCGCTCACAGTATTTGCCGGTCTTGGTTCGGCCGCGGTGCTGGCGGCCATGTTGACAGGCCCACCCAAAACGTTGAGCAAAGTGTCTGGATCATCTGCCTGATTCATGGCGCATGCAGGCTTTGCGCTCGGTGTCCCGGAGCGATAGGGTCATCCCAATTTCATTCTAGCCACGTTCGGATCAAACAATGTTGGATCTCCGCCCGCTTGAAGGGCTTCGTGTCCTCGATTTATCGCAAGGGATTGCTGGTCCACACTGTGGCGGCCTGTTTGCAGAATATGGCGCGCGTGTTGTGAAAATCGAGCCACCCGGCGGCGACTGGATGCGACCACTGGGGCCGGGATTCGAGAACGGCTCAGCCGGTTTCATATACTACAACCGTGGCAAGGAAAGCCTGGCCCTTGATCTGAAAGCCGAAGGGGCGATTGAAGCGGTGCTTGCGATCGCGGAAAACAGCGACGTCTTCATCGAGAACAATCGACCGGGCGTTTCGGAGCGGTTAGGGATTGGCTTCGATGCCATTAAAGCACGCCAGCCGAAGATTGTTTACGTTTCCGTTTCGGGCCTCGGGCAGACCGGGCCTCAGGCCAAGCGGCCGTTGAGCGATACGGTCGCCCAGGCGCACTCAGGCATGATGATGATCAACCGGGGACGGGCTGACATTCCAGCGAAAATCGACACGACTATCATTGATGCCATCACCGGCCTCTATGCTTTTCAGTCAGCGAGTATGGCCCTCTGGGGCGATCCAGCTAAGCGCGAAGCTCGACATATCGATGTGTCGCTGGCCCAGTCGGCGGCAGCGATACAGGGCCCGAAAATTCTTGAGTACGGCATCATTGGTGGCATGCCGGTAAAGCTCAATCCGCCAGCAGGTAGCTACCCGACATCGGACGGTTGGCTGGCCCTGACCCTTGTCCGCGAAAGTGATTGGCATGCCATCTGCCGCGCGCTCAAGCGCGAAGATCTGATCGATAATCCCAAATATTCAAGCTTCGAGAAGCGCTCGGAGAACATTGCCGAACTCACAAGCACTCTTGATGAGATCCTCAGGAGTGCAACAACAGAGGAATGGGCGGCGCGCCTGACTGAGGAAGGTGTCCTTGCAAGTCCGATCAACGACTACGGTCAGTGGCTTGCCCATCCGCAGACACAAGGGTCGGAGGCAGCCCCCGTTTTACCAGTGGCCACTCCGGGGGAAGGGCCAGTTCCGCGAACGCCGGGGCTCACCAATAATACCCGGCTCAGTCCACATCTCGGTGAGCACTCCCGAGAACTGCTGGCTGAAGTCGGTTTACAATCAGAGAAGATCGAACAACTGATCGCCGCAGGCTCGGTCATCGTACCGACCTGAAGAGATAGCGAGGAGAGTCACAATGGATGGAATGGCAACAGCTGGCGGAGACACCCTGCCGTTTGAGCTGACTGACCAGCAGCAGGAGATCCAGGACGCAATCAAGCGCATCATGGGGAACTTTGATGACGACTATTGGCTTGAAACGGATCGGACCGGCAACTATCCACATGAGTTCCGCAAGGCAATTGCGGAAGGCGGTTGGCTGGGCATCTGTATGCCAGAGGAGGTTGGCGGATCAGCCCTAGGCATCGCCGAAGCCACAGTGATGATGGAAGCGGTCGCCAACTCTGCCGGCGCCCAAACCGCCGCGAGTGCCATTCACCTCAACATTTTCGGACCCAATGTGCTGGTCAAATACGGCACAGATGAACAGCGCAAGGCCTTCCTTCCACCTATCATCTCGGGCGATCTGATGACCAGCTTCGGTGTCACCGAGCCAGATGCCGGCCTTGATACAACGCAGATCAAGACATTTGCCCGGCGCGATGGGGATGACTATGTCATCAACGGTCGCAAGATCTGGAATACTTGCGCCCAACAGGCAGATCGCATCCTGCTGCTAACGCGGACGGAAGAAGCTGGCAAAGGCGATAAGCGCGCGGCCGGCATGACCCTGTTCTTCTGTGAACTCGATCGCTCGAAGGTCGAGATCCGCGAGATTCCGAAAATGGGGCGGCACGCGGTGAACTCAAATATGTTGTTCATCGATGACTTGCGCGTGCCGGCAAGCGATGTTGTTGGCGAGGAAGGGCGTGGCTTCTACCAGCTGTTGGACGGTCTCAATCCGGAGCGCATCCTCATCGCAGGCGAGGTCGTTGGGATCGGGCGGCAAGCCATCTCTCGCGCCTCGCAGTATGCCAAAGACCGATCGGTCTTCGGTCGCCCGATTGGGATGAATCAATCGATACAGCATCCACTGGCTCATAGCTGGATGGAGGTCGAAGCGGCTTGGCTGGCCACGCTTCAGGCAGCGATGCTCTATGATGCCGGTCGCTCCTGCGGTACCCAGGCAAACATGGCAAAGTATCTCGCCGCAGAGGCTGGCTTCAAAGCGTGCGAGCGTGCCGTCCTGACGCATGGTGGCATGGGTTATGCTCAGGAATATCACGTCGAGCGCTTGTTCCGGGAGGTCCAAATCGGGCGCCTGGCCCCGGTCAGCCAACAGCTTATTAGTTGCTTTATCGCAGAGCGGGAGTTGGGTCTTCCGCGTTCGTACTGAGCGAGATAGCTTTCTTATAGTTTGGAGAACATGTCATGAGCCTCGTAAAGATCGAGACCAACGGCTCTGTGCGGACTGTCACGTTGAACCGCCCGGAAAAGCGCAATTCTCTGAACGAAGAGATGATGGAGGAGGTGCGCGCCGCTTTCGCGGTTGAGCCGCCGGCTGATGAGCGCGTCACCGTTTTGCGCGGAGAGGGGCCTGCGTTCTGCGGCGGACTGCAACTGGCATCGACCGGCGTTGACCCCGAACAAGCTGTGATCATCGAGCAGATGTTTGATACGGTGCAGCGGTATCCTCTGCCTGTGGTCGCGGTCGTTCATGGACCCGGTATCGCCGGAGGTTGCGAACTGGCGCTGCACTGTGACTTTGTGGTGGCATCCAGCACAACTTACCTGATGATGCCGTTGGCGCAGATGGGCGTTTCAACAACTTGGTTCTTGACCAAAAAGATCATGTCGAGTGCGGGCCCTGTGCAGGGGCGAGAGTTCTTACTGCTTGGCGATCCGATGCCGGCCAGCCGCCTACACGATCTTGGGATTATCGCCCGTGTCGCTGCGCCTGATGAATTGGAGACTGTCACTCAAAAGCTTGTCGATCGCCTCGCAATGAATGCGCCACTATCAATGCGAACCATGAAAGCCATGATGCTGCGCCAGATGGATGTCCAGTTCCACGCCGAACACTCCGCACTGGATGATCGAGCGTTGAACACTTACGGCACACGTGATGCCGTTGAGGGGGTCGCTGCACGGCTCGAAAAACGAACCCCCACTTTCGAAGGCCGCTAGATTGCCGGGCGTATGATCGGGATCACCGGAGGTGAGACTGATGAAACGAGCAATGATGATTGACATTCAAGGTGCAGAACAGCATCAGGCGCAAATCGGCCCGCCTGATGGGTTTGCCGAGATTTACTTCGCGCGTGCTGCCCTCGTATATCGCAGCCAACGCAAAAAGACCGAGAGTTGATTTTCGACAGCCTGCTATTCTTCTGCGTCGCGCTTTGCCGCTTTTAAACTGCCACAACCAGCACTGAGCTTCACCACTTTGTGTGTGTCATCTTCGTTGTAATTTACGGCCTTATCACCGGTGCAGCCCGACGTAGTATTAAACTTGATCCGATAGTCGCATTCGTCTCTTAGCTTGACGTCTTAGCTTGCCCCGCCAATCGAGATAGTGCCGCTGAGGTTTTTCTTAACTAACCTCGAGTCCTTCGGACAATTGTTTGAAGAATTCTTCTGAGTAACCCTCACCGACAGCACGGTAGTACCCGCTCCGTTTTGGATCTTTACTGTTCGGCAGGATCCGTCATCAACACAAAAGTTTTCCTTTACTTGTGCGACGGCGGAGGCAACCGGGATACATACCAAGAAGGCGACCGCAAAACCGATGGCAACAAAGACATGTGACGAGGCAGCCAGAGTGCGCTCTAACCGAGTAGAACAAGAACTGTCAGACTTTTGCTTCATTTGAACGACCATTGTCAGCTTGGCTCCTAGTTTACTGAAGAATATCAGTATACGGTCCATGAGTTAGCAGCTTTTATGTCCGTTTTCAAATGTGCTCACGCTGGTCTCCAAGTTCGGACAAATCGTTAAGATGGATCGAGCCTCAAGTTGGAGCGATCCATGACGTCGAAGCGTAGGCCATTTCAGTTGAGTTCAAGGCCAGGTGGCTCTGGAGACCATTGGGACCGCTGTGGCTCAGCGGTCTTTGTTGAGGCCGTCCATGTAGATCAGTGTTGCAGCTTCCAGCAAGTCCTCAGGCTCCATCGGAATGGCTCGCCGTGCCTTGTCTCCGCGTGCAAACAACGACGCAATCCCATGCGATAGCGACCATATATGAAGCGCCATCATCATCGCTGGCGGACGTGTCCCTGCCGGCAGGGTTGCCACCACTGATTCACATGCCTCGCGCAACACGTTGAAAGCGCGGTCGCCGGCTTCGCGCAATTCAGGATAGTCAGCATGCGCGAGCCCGGATTCGAACATAGCCGCAAAGAATGCTGGCTCCTGGCGGGCAAACGACAGATACGCCTTGCCTAGATTGTTGAATGCGACTTCGACCGATGGTTTGCCGTCATTCCAGGCCTTGCCGAGCATATCGCCAAATCGCTCGAATCCGAGCCGGGCGACACCGGCAAGCAAGGCATCTTTATCGCGAAAATGCCGATAGGGCGCCGCTGCCGAAACGCCTGCAGCGCGCGCGGCTTCGGCAAACGTAAAGCCCGCGGGGCCTTTCTCAGCAATCAGGGAGAGTGCGGCCTCCATCAAGGCTTCGCGTAGGTTGCCATGGTGGTAACCACGCCGTTTTCGCTCATCATTCTTCCATTTCATACGTTGCAATGTATCTCAATTCGCGCCGCAGCGCTGCCGTCAAGATGTTAACTTGTTCAATGATTTGACCAATCTTATTCTCAGTCTGTATTTTAAGGTGCGGGCCGATCAAAACGTTTCGAATCTTGCGACAATCATGTCCAGCACGCGGAAGTACATTGAGGCGCTGGAAGGCAAAGCCTCGCCCCAACAGCCTGTCTCTCTACAGGACCAGCCGAACTACGTGAACGGTCGATCGCATAAGTTGGTCGATGAATTGGCGCTGCCAAGAGACCGGCCAGGTGGTGCCGAGGCGGCTGCCATCGCTAATGAAGAACACGAGGACTTCGACTTACAACTGATCTCCCATGACAGGGCAGAACGCTACATCTGGTTCCTGGAGCGAAATCCGCCAACACAATACAACGCGGGCTTCAAGGTCTTCGATGAGAATTTCGATTGGGACACTGGCTCGGCCCCGCTGATCCTGACAGAGTTCCTGGCCTATAAGTCAGCTCTCGCGTATTACAAATCAGGCACTATCAAACGCAACCTCTATGAGGACCATCCTATAGGGATCAGCAACTTCCGCTTCTTCGAAGCGCGCGAAGCGGTTTCGGATACACAGGCCTACGGTTTCGTACTGGATGAAACAGCCTATCTTGTATTCCGAGGGACAGAGTTTTTCACATTTCGGGATTGGACAACGGACTTTGATACGGTTTTGACAACCGAACTCAGTGATGAGCGCCAATTGCGCGATGGTCCAGTCATCGGTCAACTTGAGCCGGCTCGCCATGCTGGATTTGCGATTGCATGGGGCAGCATCAGGCCCGATGTGGAGAGGTGGCTCGATCATCTCATCGCAGAAAGATTGATCAAGCGCACAGTATTCTCAGGCCATTCGCTCGGCGGCGCACTTGCCAAGATCGCCGCTTTTCATTTCGCCAGCCATCCGGATAATGCCCGCGGCCTCTATCACCAAAAGTACAATATCGGAGCTGTCATTACATTTGGCGCACCCAAAGTTGGCGGGGAGCAATTCAAACAGCAATACGAGCGTATCCCCGGCCTCAAGAACCGAACCATCCGCGTCGAGGCCTCGTTGGATGCCGTGAGCCTGGTCACCATGTTCCTGGCTGGATACGAACATGTCGGCCGAAGTTGGTCGCTCCACAAGAGACCTGCATTTTCTCGTTGGCGCATGATGTTTTTTACGCCGTTGTTCGATCCCAAGCAGCGGGCCGAAGACAAGTCAAGCAAACAGCCTGAAAAGCCGAGAAGCGAAGGAGCGAGTATAACGCTACGCGGTTTCTTGTTACGCATGCTCTTGAGCGTGGTGTGGTTTCTTATCCGCTTGCTACGGCGGGCCAACGCGGCCCATAGCATGAACCAGACCTATGTGCTCTTTCTTACCGTCCTGTCTTATCAGGGGCTTCGCCGGCATCTAACGAACAATGGGCAGGTCGCCGAGCGTGATCCAGTTGCCTACGATCGGGCATTCAAACGGCTGATGGACCATCTCAGCTATATTCGCGGCCGCAACGGTCGTCTATTCGGTGTCGCCAAAAACGGGCCAATAAAAGTTGAATCCCGTAAAGACGAGACGGATCTGGCCAGCCGCTTTGAACATTTTATTGTGTGAGATTGCTATCGCCCTTCGCGACGCCGCCTCCACGTTCGTTTCGATAGAAGTTGAGGATCCAGACACGTATTGCACCAGACAGACCGGCGTCACCGCGTTCTCGGTCGATTTCTGCAACCAGCGAAGCCAGCGAACGTCCCTGATCACCAGCGATTGACCGAAGCGCATCCCAGAATGCAGCCTCCAGGGAGATCGAGGTTCGGTGTCCGGCAATAGAAAATGAGCGCTTCACCGGTCTCGTTGGGGCGAACGTAACCTCATCTGCGCCGACTAAGTGGTCATCCTCCTGGGGACTGCCTTCATGACCGGGGTCATGTGTCATGATCCCGGTCCTGTACCTGATGATCCAGGCGATGGCTGTCCAAGTGTTGCTCTTGGCGATCCTGTGATTGCCGATCACGCAGCTTTTCAGCCTTCGTGCGGCCGAATTTACTTCGGTTCTCGGCCGCCCGTCGTTCTCTGTCTTGTCGCTGCCTTTGCTTGCGCGCAGATCTTAGATTGATAACGTCACCTGTCATAGCGACTACCTGGTTTTTGCATTCGCCCGCTAAGCAGGTGAAATCATTTTCTCTGGACGCACCGCTTCATCGAATTCGGCTTCCGTGACATAGCCGCCGCCAACAGCCTCTTCGCGCAAAGTTGTGCCATTGGCGTGCGCAGTCTTGGCGATCTTCGCAGCATTGTCGTAACCAATCTTCGGTGCAAGGGCGGTTACCAGCATCAAAGATCGTTCGAGGCCGGCTTTGATATTCTCCTTACGCGGCTCGATTCCCACCACACAGTTGTCGGTGAACGAAACAGCGGCATCCGACATCAACCGAACGGATTGTAGGAAGTTGTAGGCCATTACAGGATTGAAGACGTTGAGTTCAAAATGCCCTTGGCTGCCAGCGAAGCTGAGTGCTGAGTGGTTGCCGAAAATCTGAACGCAGACCTGGGTCAGCGCTTCACACTGTGTGGGATTGACTTTGCCCGGCATGATTGATGAGCCGGGCTCGTTCTCAGGCAGTGACAGTTCACCAAGCCCGGAACGCGGTCCGGAACCCAGGAAGCGGATATCGTTCGCAATTTTGAACAGCGAGGCTGCCACCGTGTTGATCGCTCCATGGCTAAAGACCATCGCGTCATGGGCCGCGAGTGCTTCAAACTTATTCGGTGCTGTCGTGAAGCTGAGCCCGGTGATTGCGGTGACCCGCTCGGCAACTTTCTCGGCAAATCCAACAGGGGCATTGAGGCCTGTTCCCACGGCGGTACCGCCCTGGGCGAGCTCCATTAGCGCCGGCAGGCTGCTCTTGATGCGCGCGATGCCATTGTCGAGCTGTTGCGTGTAACCGGAAAACTCCTGCCCGAGCGTCAGCGGCGTTGCGTCTTGGGTATGGGTTCGGCCGATCTTGATGATATCGGTCCAGGCTTGTGCTTTGTCATTCAGCGCATTGCGCAGTTTTTGCAGGGCCGGCAGTAACTGGGCGTGAATTTCGACCGCACACGCGATATGCATTGCCGTCGGGTAGGTGTCGTTTGATGACTGGCTCATATTGACATGGTCATTTGGGTGGACCGGCGACTTCGAACCCATTTCACCGCCAAGCATCTCGATCGCGCGGTTCGAAATGACTTCGTTGGCATTCATGTTGGACTGTGTGCCGGAGCCTGTCTGCCAGACGACAAGCGGGAAATGGCTATCGAGCTTGCCTTCAATCACTTCTTGCGCGGCAGCAACAATCGCTTTGCCGAGTTGCTCGTCGAGACGTCCAAGAGCCATGTTGGACTCGGCGCATGCGCGTTTGACGACGCCGAGTGCCCGCACAACCGGCAAAGGCTGCGTCTCCCAACCAATCTTGAAGTTGCCCAATGAACGCTGCGCTTGGGCACCCCAATAGCGGTCGGAGGCAACCTCGATCGGGCCAAATGTGTCTGATTCGGTACGCGTAGCGCTCATGGCGAAGCCTCATGTCTCTCAATTGGGAATGTCACTGCCTTGCAGTTAGCACGCCGCCTGGTGAAGCTCCAGACTTCGCCGCTAAGGGCGGCATTTAGCCAAGGCGGACGCTTGCTTCGCCAGACTTCTGACCAAACTGAGTCTAAGGTCCTCAAAATACTGCCGTTTTTGTCGCGTCTCGTACAGATAGCAGGTCAAAGTGATTCGGCCTGTGTTCCAAGGAACCTTCACTCAGTATTGCGTGAGCGTGCGAGAAGCAGATTGATCAGGATGCATCAATGGCTTGCTCCACATCAATGCAGCAAGACCTAATTCGGCCTAATGAAGTTTGGTCAGCGTCAGTCAGGTCGCCAATGCGCTCAATACTGCGCGTGGATTGGAAAACTCGATGGAACCCAAGATAATCGTCATGATCACGATGCTGGCGCTTCCCGGTGCTGGGGATAGCAATGTGCACGTCAGGCAATTCGAAACCGCACAAAGCTGCATAGCGGCAGCCAATGTCGAGGCCTCGGATCCATTCGTTCAGCATGTAGAGTGCGCCGCGTTAGACGATGGCGTCCTGCGCTTGAAATTCCGCAATCAGTCCCGCGACGGCCGAGACCAGAAGGGCAAGCAATCCAAGGTCAAACCGCAACCAACCGATCCGATCGGCTAGCTACTCCGTGTTCAAGTGTAAAACGAGCTGTCTGATTGCAGGCCGGGCTTACTGCACGCTTGAAAAGGACGTCGGTGCGAGGAACTGGCTTGAGACATTCGCCACGATCGGATTGTCCTTTTCGGATGCGGCGCGCTTTTCCTGCCATTCTGGATCAGCCTGGAAGGTATTCCATTTCTGTTCGCGCTCAGCCATCGACTCCCACTGCAGCAGGTAGATCAGCTGATGGTTCGACTCGCCGACAACTGTCGTCCAAAAACCGGCCTGCTTGATGCCCATCCGCTCCCAAATCTTGAGCGTTGTATTTTCGAAGCGATTGAGCAGGGCGGGAAGGCGCCCTGGAGCACAGTCATAAATCCGAAGCTCATAAATCATGTCGGGTCCGATCTTGAAACACTGAGCTCAAACGTCCGCAGCCAAACGGAATTGCGGATCGCGAACTACTTCTTGCGAAAAGCATCAAGGCTGACAATTTCCGCGCCAGCCTGCTGATCATCATCAACGTCTTCTTCGGTGGATTCACCGTCCTGATCAGCTTGCGGTTGCTCATCAGATAACCGAGAGGCGACAATAGCTGGTACGGTTCGCTTGATCAGGTCATCTTCGAGAGCCGGCGGCCCAGCGGTATCCTGGTTGTGCGTATTCAGAGCTTCGCCTGCCTCGGGAGCGAGTGATGCGGCATCAAACGGAGCTTCATGATTGCCGATGCCCGGAGATGGCCGCGGCTCCTGCAGAAGGTCTGTTGTATCAAACTGCAATCCGTAACGAATACTTGGATCGAAAAAGACCTTGATCGCATTGTAAGGAATAACGAGGCGCTCGGGGATACCATCGAAGGTGAGCTTGACCTCAAACCGGTCTTCGTTGACTTCCAGGTCCCAGAACCGATGCTGAAGAACAATCGTCATCTCTTCCGCATACTTGTCGCGCAGTCGCTTCGACAGAATGACGCCCGGAGCCAGGGTATCGAAAGAGATGTAGAAATGGTGCTCACCCGGCAAGCCGTCCTTCGCCGCAATAATCAACACGCGTCGCACGATATCGCGCATCGCGTCCTGCATTAGCGATTCGTAATCAATCGTTCCGTCGCCTGACATGCCGTCGTGATCTTCCCGGCTAATTGGATCTGCGGTCAACGTGGCCTTCAAACAGGTGAAAAACTTGACGAACGAAGGGCGACGCTGGGCGCAACTAAACTGCAGTTCTTATATCTCTGAAAGACATTACCAATTTCAGCGTGCGATTCACAACCCTTTCAAGACTGCAGCGGATTGTCGTCCACCATCTCTCGTGCGCTGTACCGGCGACCGCACCCACCCGAGCGGATCTCGAGGACTATGGAGCGTCCGTGTCAGTCCGCTTTGCTGTCGGACCAATTGCTGGATTTTTTATCAGAAACACTGACCGGTTAGAATCAAATAGGGAGGCTTCTGTTGCCAGGTGCCTCCCCGAACCCCGCCTTGAAAGTGCTTAATTTTCAAGGGCTTGGATTGAACCTAGTACGTCGCTTAAGCAGCAACGGCCTGTGGCTCAGCATAGTTGTCATTTGCAACTATTAAGATGACCCGATAACGGTGGTATCATGCCGAGCGAAAGAACACCCTTTACACCCTCGTCGATCCTATTTCGCCCCCGCCAAAACCCGCAATCTTCAGCCACTGTCGGAAGATCAGAACTTACGGGCTTTGGTGGAGGCGCCGGGTACTGCCCCCGGGTCCGATGAGCTTATTACGATGACCATTTATCGCCATAGTCGGACGAATCCGACACCCCTAATATAAGATGCGAACGTGTAAAAAAAAAGCTCACTCTCGCATAACAGCAAGCTATTGTTACTAAATGGCTTTCAGGCGCGTGTTAGGCATCGACCCCATCAGTCGAGATATTCAGGACCCGGCCGCAGTGCTTGCAATGCACGGCATCAGCATCGTGGCGATGTAGCCCGCAATCCGGACAGTCGTGAGCAACTCGGGACGGCCGGAAGATCGTCTGGATGAGACGCAGGAAGAGCGCCACCCCGAATACCATGATGAGAACTGACAGAATGCGCCCGGACGTATCTGTCAGTGTGATGTCACCGAAGCCAGTGGTCGTCAGCGCCGTGACGGTGAAATAGAGCGCATCGACATAATTATTGATCTGCGGGTTGGTATTGACCTGAACGACATAAACGAGCGCCGTCATGACAAACACGAACACGCCGAGGTTAACTGCGCTTTGAATGGTCTCTTCGTTGCGTCGAAAGTAAGTGAACTCAGCTCTGAGGTCCTTCAGAACCCGATAGGATCGCAACAGACGCAGGGCCCTGACAACTCGGAGAAACAACAGACTTTCAAGCAGGGCGGGCAGGAACAGAGTTATGATGACAATGATGTCGGCCCAGGTCGTAGTTTCCATCATGAACCGGGATTTGCGCTCGGCAATCCAGTAACGGGCTGAAAGATCAGCCAGAATAACAAGTCCGACAATGGCGTCGACAATGTAAATCCAGAGATGGTCATCCATCAGCGATGAGACTATGAAGAAGCCGATCGTCACAACATCGAAGGCAAGAATCGCGAAACGGAATAGGCGGGCCTGCTCAGAGTTCCCGCGATAGAGCTTACGTAACGTCTCTTGCATGGCGTCCGTCATTCCTCAGATGTGCCTGCGTCCAATGTTGCATGCCTGAACCGTTGTAACGGGACAACGGTGATCGAACGAACGAATCGGGACAAGGTTGCGAATTGATGCCCAAAAACGACAGTTTTGGATCTCAAATGAACGCGAACATGCCGAATTGGTGGAACCAGATCATAGCGCCGAGCCTTGTGGTCGGGAGTGTTATTCTGATCTCGCTGTTCTTGGCCAGTTCTCTGCGATTATCGCTGTTCCCGGTTGAAGGTCTGGATCCACAGACTTGGGAATACTCGAAAGCTTTTCTGATCTGGTTCACGCTGGCGACTTTCCAAACTCTAGCTGTGCTTTTGATACTGGCTTACGTCCAAAGCTTCGCTCCGGGGCAGATTGTGTTTACGTTTGCTTTGCAGCGTCCTTATGCGTCGGTAGGTGAGATTGCTTCAACCGTCAGCCTTGTCGTTGCCGCGCTGGCCGGCTTATCCTGGATAGCCTTCAATTTTTTCTGGTCGGATGTCGAACGAGACCTGCGCTTATTCAAAAACCTGATCGCAGAATCAAATTTGATCGTACCGCTGCTCGTCCTGTGCATCGGAGCGCCGTTGGCGGAAGAGCTATTGTTCCGCGGATATCTGTTTGGCCATCTGTCAAAGTCGGTGCTCGGACCGGTTTGGGCCGCCGTCCTCTCATCATTTGGATGGACGCTGTTACACTACGGATATTCACCCGTCGGGATGGTCTATGTGTTTGCTGCAGGCCTGCTCTTTACATGGGCTCTGTGGAGAACTGGCAGCTTATGGGTGCCCCTCTTTATGCATGGGATCTACAACGCAGCTGTGTTCAGTATAATCGTGTCGATGACCTAGAGTATCCGTCTTGGTCGAGGGACGGTTTGTGAACATTGCCGGGCCCAAACGAATACTATCGACACTCGAGAGTGTGTCTAAGACCCACTGGGGAGAGTCCTGATGGAACAATACTTGGATTTGATGCGCCGCATTCGCGAAACCGGCGTGCGCAAGAGCGACCGGACAGGCACAGGCACGTTAAGTGTCTTCGGTCATCAAATGCGATTTGATCTCAGCCAGGGTTTCCCGCTGGTGACGACGAAGAAGCTGCATATGAAGTCGATCATCCACGAGCTTCTATGGTTTCTGAAAGGCGACACCAACATTGCCTATCTCAAGACGCATGGTGTTTCGATTTGGGATGAGTGGGCGGACGAAACGGGCGACCTCGGTCCCGTCTACGGTAAACAGTGGCGATCTTGGCCTGCTGTAGATGGCGCGGCGATCGACCAGATCACTGAGGTCATTGAGACGCTGAAGACATCTCCCGATAGCCGCCGCATGATTGTCTCGGCCTGGAACCCGGCTGATATTCCGGACATGGCCCTGGCGCCATGCCATTGCCTGTTTCAGTTTTACGTCGCAGACGGGCGCCTATCCTGCCAGCTCTACCAGCGCTCCGCTGACGTGTTTCTCGGTGTGCCGTTCAATATCGCGAGCTATGCGTTGCTGACGATGATGGTTGCGCAGGTCACCGGCTTCAAGCCAGGCGAGTTCGTGCACACGTTCGGTGACGCGCATCTCTACTTGAACCATCTTGAGCAAGCCGACCAGCAGCTCCAAAGGTCACCGCGCGGCTTGCCTCAGATCAAGATTAACCCGGACGTGCACAGCATATTCGACTTTGTTTATGAGGACTTTGAGGTCATGAATTATGATCCTCACCCACACATCAAGGCGCCTGTCGCGGTCTGACGCGCTTTCAAGAGCATTGCCACGGCACGCCGCCAACCAATCGTGCGGCTCTATGGGTTACCGACCAAGCAGAACCCGCTTCAGAATTGGCCAAGCGATGCGGAATAATACGAAGCGGATAATCCAGCTCATGACGCCGCTATTGCGAAAGCCCAGAGCTGAGCCAAGAATCTGGCGGACGATCGACCATAACGAGCCGCCGCCTTGGTTCGGCAGCCCACCGCCACGGCGCCTGAGAATGTCTGACAGATCACGATAACCACCGCGTTGTTGGCCGGTGTTTCCGGTACCGCCCCAACCACCGCCAGGAGCTCCACCTGGAACGGGAAGTGGGCTCTGATTGTCAAACTGACCGCCACCGGTATTGATGTCCGGCAAGCCAGAGTTTTGCCCGCTCTGCCCAGACCAATTCTGATCCGAGTAATCGCGCTGCGGAGCTTCTCCAGGGATCGGGAGCGGGCTCTGTCCTGACATGTTGCCGCCTGATTGCGGGAAACCCATGCCAGTGCCACCCGGCAGTTTATTCAAAATATCGCCGAGTGGTCCGAAGGTCTGCTGGGATAGCCCGCCCATCGACACAGCTGCAATCTCAGGCAGCATATGTTCGATCCTGTCGGCCGGCACACCGGTCTCGCGAGACGCTCGCGCAGCAATCTTGCGGCTCTGATGCTTTGTGCCGACGATCTGCTCCAAGAGCGCCTTGCCATCTTCACGGGCCTGCTCATGACCAACAAGGTCTGCATCGCCCAAGTACCTGGCGCGGTGTTCTTGCGAAAGCGCATCAATCATGTCTGCAAGGCCGCCACGCGAAAGCGTGTTGCGCTCAATGTAGCGCGCCAGTTCCGGAACAACTTGTTCGAGCACGGCTTCAGCCTGTTCCGGCTCCACGCCAGCGCGCTCCCCCATTCGACGAACAATCGCGCCGTCATTCGCGCGGCGCAAGCGATCGACCAGATTCATTTGGGAGTCCTTCCAGAACGTTCAAGCGAGACAATGAATGAGCATACTATGGGATCGCCTGGGGCGATCAATGCTCTGTCGGAATAAACAGCTCAGCCGTGGGCCGCGAGACTTAGAAGGGATTGAGGCGCCGCCGCGGAGTAATCTTCAAATATCCAATGTTTGCGCCCAGTCGCAGACCAAGGCCAGTGCGGATAGGCGCAAGTACGAGGTTACCCTGCTTGTGGAATGTAATACCGACGCCGCCCACCAGATAGGCAGCTCCTTCAACGCCCACAAATCGATTAAAGATCTGGCGCGGGTCGTTCAGATTGTAAACCAAGACCATGATCCGTGATCCCGTGATGCCGATATCGGTTCCGACAGACGGCCCCTGCCAGTAGATCTTACGCTGTCCGAATTGCTTGGTGACGAGCTCGCCGTGACCGTACCTGAGGCCGGCAAGGAACGACGCTCCAGCCTCAGTTCCCAGCACATATCCATTTGGCCGACCGTAGCTATCAAACGCGAACTTGAGCACGCTGGCCAGTTCAGCAGAGATGCTTCCGAAGAGATCCTGACCCACGGCGCGGATCTCGTGCGAGCCATAAGTATAGTCAGTCGGTACGTTTTGGAGCGGAGGCAAAGCTGCCATAACTTCGCGCGGCGGAACCTTGGCGGTCCTGGTGCTGGTGGTCCAAGGCTGCTTCACAGTTTTCTTCGGGGTCGCCTTGGGCGCAGGTGGTGGCGCCGACTTTTTTGCGACCCTGCGCGATGTCTTTTCTGCCGGTGAACCGACCTCAGGCCGTGTCCTGGTCTGCGCACTCTGCGACTGGGGCAGCTTTGTCTTCAGTTTCGGGCTGAGGGCAACGTTCAACTTGGCTGAGATGTGCGCACGCTTTGCGGCTGTCACTTCGAGAAGCTGCTTCGAAACTTCCTTCAACTCGCTCAGACGCTCACAAGTGGCGCTCTGATCGTCGGCATCACCCAATTGATCGAGGCGGATCAGCAATTCGCTAGCTTGCGCATCGAGCGTGCGGATCTCATTGTCTGTCAGCAACTCAAAACCGCGTTCGACGGCGGTCTCCTTTGACCAACCCTTTTGCTTGGCTAGTCGCAGAAACTTGCCGCGGGTGTCTTCTTCGGATTTGGTATTGGCTTGCCGCAGTTGCTCACCGGTTTGGTCAACAACTTCGCCGAACTGGGCCGGTGTGCAGCTGTCGGCCGACGCTGGACTGGTAACGCCAATCGCTGCGGCGCTGAGTACCGCGATGAGTATCCGTTTCATCCGTCTCTCCAATCCGCCCGATTGGCCGTTCTAGTAACAGCGGTCACGCCGGTTTCTGTATTTAAATCAATCACGTCATATTGCGATTGCACACACAATAGCAAACGAATGGGGCACGCTTGCCAATTTGCTGATTTGGGGGAACAGAATTGTGGCCAAATCGCCACGAACCGCCTCAGAGGGCTCTCCGGGCAAACACGTAGCTCGATCGCAGATTTGGTGCTTAAGTCAATAAAGGACTGAAGTTCAGATAGTTAGAGTAGTTTTGAAGGCGCCGGTGTTGCGCCATGCTCATACAACAGCGACAGCTTAGTTTTTCGACCGCGCACTGGCGCGTTTTGTTCTTTTGGCGGATCTGGCAAGGCGGCGGCGCTTGAGTGCTAGCCAACGCTTGCAACTCGGTCGCGATAAATTGCATCTGACGCGGATCCGAGGGCGGCGTCGCGCGCCCTTTGCCAGTTTTCCGGCCTTGATCCCGGCAGTTGACCGCGGATCTGTTGAGATATCGCGGGCGGCGCGCGCAATCAGATCGGAGGCCGTCATACCAGCCATAAAAGGGTTGGCGCGCATTACTGCGCGGCCAAGTAAAAATCCAATCTTGGCCTTGGGTGGGGCGGACAGAACGCGATTGGCACCACCTGGCCCGAGCAGAAATGCCAAACGTAGATTGGTGAAGGTTGGCTTATGGCCGGCTGCGGCAAGGTGAGCGGCGTTGTCTTTGGTGTAGGCCTCAGCCGCCCTTCGGGCAAACTTCCGGTCAGTTCGCAGAGCCAGAATCTCTGCCCGTGAGAGCTTCTCTGTCTCTTTGGGGAAATGCCGCTCTGCGACGCTAAGAAATGTCGAGACGATGAACTGGAAGGAACCGGTGGCGGTTGATCGCCGGTTGCGTGCGAAATCGTTGCCGCCGGACTCAGCCAGCATGAGGCGGTCCAGGAAGATCGCCATGGTCATTGGTTTATCTGCAGGCTTGGACTTCTTCGTCGACTTAACTGCTGGATCGGTTTTTTTGTGGATGGCCTGGTCGGGTCGTGATTGCTGCCGGTCTACTTTTGATTGTTCGGCTGCAACCGGCATCGGGACCAACGTGGCGGCGAAAGCACAGGCCAAAGCCAGTCCGCTTGCCAGCAGGCGAGTTGGCTGAAAAGTCCAGGTCGTTTGCATTTCGTATACAACTGTCCCGTTTGTACAGCACCCACAACCGAGGTGATCACGGCAGCTGTAACATGGAACCAATTAGGAAATTGTGATCTGTGCGACAGTTGGGCGGAACGATTACGCCATGCCGGCGCGAAGCTCTTGTTCGTAAGCGAAAATGGCCGGCGTTCCACCAGTATGAATGAACAACAGATTTTCCGGGCTGGGCAAAGCTCTCGCGTAGGCAATCAGGCTCGCCAATACCCGTCCCGTATAGACGGGGTCGACCAGGATTGCTTCCTTCCTTGCAGCCAGGTTGATCGCCTCTGATACGGCCTCATTCATCTGGCCATAACCTGGGGCGAGCACGGTATCGTCGACCACGATGTCATCGCTGGAAACCGGATTGTCTGCCGTCAAGAGGGAGGCGATTTCATCACACCGCTTCGTCAGCCGCGGGACCTGCACGTCCGCCATTCTACGCACGCACACACCAGTCACCGGAATTGACGATCCGTAGGCGCGAAGTCCGTAGAGCAAGCCAGCATGTGTGTTGCCGCTTCCGGACGCAACAAAGATCCGATCAATTCGCTCGGATGACGCCGATATTTGATCGAGAAGTTCCTTGGCAGCATCGATGTAACCGAGTGCAGCGTAGGGTGGGTGCCCTGGTGACAAGGGTACGATGTAAGGCGAATGTCCTTGTGTGCGCAGCTCATCCGCAATCTCGCCTAACCTCCGATCGGCACCGGCCTCGTCCTCGCCGTCGGGGTAGTAGTGAACTGTGGCCCCCATCAGCTCATCCAGAAGCACATTCCCAGACGTTAGATAGAGATCTGTCGGATCAGGAACACGTTCCTCCAACTGGACATGGCAAGCGAGGCCGCGCTTGGCGGCGGCTGCGACCGTGGACCTGACGTAGTTTGATTGCACCGCACCGGTGATGAGTAAGGTGTCAGCACCTGCCGCCTCGGCCGCACCGACATAATACTCAAGCTGTCTGATCTTATTTCCGCCGAGCGCGAGGCCGGTACAATCATCGCGTTTGACAGAAATGGTGGCATTGCCAATTGCGCGGCTGAGGTTGCCCATGGGCTCGATCGGAGTCGGCAGATGAGCGAGCGGACAACGTGGCATTTCAATTAAGCGGCCGAGCGCTCTGTTCATCTTCCAGCTCCAGGCAACAATGATTTCCAAGCATCTATCTGATAGCGCAGCTCTCGCCATTCGTAAAACGCGTGCCGAAGGGTGCGCTGGCTTGCAGCAGGTGGACTGCCGTGTAGGCTCGCATCAAAATACCGAGAATGTCTGTAGCGCTGCACGCGAGCGGCTCGAAATGTTCATAACAATGGTGTGGGAGATTGATAGATGGCAAAAGTCGCGGTGATTGGGCTTGGAAACATGGGTCGCCCCATGGCCCTCAATCTACAAAAGGCAGGGAATGAGACCTTGGGCTGGGATCTGACGCCGGCTGCGCGCGACCGCTATACCGAGGAAGGTGGTCGTATCGCCAATGGCTTGGAGGGCGTCTTGGAAGGTGCAGACGCCATCGTATCAATGATCCCTGCAGGACCGGATGTCCACGCTGCTTATCTGGGCGAAAACGGTATTCTCGCACATGCAGCCAAGGAAACACTCCTGATCGACAGCTCGACAATCGATGTCGATACCTCCCGGGCAGTCAACAAGGCTGCGACCGAGGCTGGTTACATGATGGTCGACGCTCCTGTTTCAGGTGCCCAACCGGCAGCGGTCGCCGGGACACTGACCTTTATGGTCGGTGGCACTGAGGAAGCTTTCGAGAGAGCAAAACCCATTCTTGAAGGCATGGGGACAAATGTCATTCATGCCGGGCCGGCAGGCTCCGGACAGGCCGCCAAGATCTGCAACAACATGCTTGCTGGCACCAACATGGCTGTGCTTTGCGAAGCGCTGCATCTTGGTCAGGGTCTGGGGCTTGATCCTGCAATCATGTATGACATCATCAACAAGTCGTCTGGCCAATCGTGGGCGCTAACCAACTATTGCCCGGTACCTGGCCCAGTCCCGGCTGCAGCCTCGAACCGCAATTACGAGCCTGGTTTTGCAACTGCACTGATGACCAAAGACATGACGCTATCGCAACAGGCAGCCCAATCTGCGGGAGTGTCGACGCCTCTCGCTGCGCAGGCCCGCGCGATGTATCAACTTCTGCTGAACAGCGGCTATGCCGACAAGGACTTCTCAGTTATCTACGAATTTCTTGCGGGGCAGAAGAAGTAGCGCCTGCCGCTTTGGGTTTGGCAGAAGCAGATAGTAACAGCGCGGGCGCAATGAATGCCGTTTAAAGAGTACGAAGTGCATGCCGGAGTGTTCGCTGAACGCACGCCTGACCGGCCTGCAATCGTTCTTGCCGATAGTGACCGTGTTGTGACTTTCGCGCAGTACGAGGCACGATCGAACCAGGCCGCCCATCTTCTGAGAAGCCTCGGCCTGGAGCGCGGCGATCGCGTTGCCATTTATATGGAGAACAATGCCGAGTATTTGATACTGGCCTGGGGCGCGTTGCGAACGGGATTGCGTGTGACGGCGGTGGCAACGCATTTATCGCCCGAGGAAATTGACTACATCCTGAGTGACAGCGGCGCACGCGTGTTCTTCACCTCAGAGGCGATGGCGCATCGGGCAATTCAGCTGCGAGCAGAGGTCTTGTCCTCGGATCGTAAATTCATGTTGGGGCCGTCGGTGCCTGGCTTCACTGATCTCTCAATGGCCTTGGATCAACAGCCGAGTGAGCCAGTTGCCGACCAAACCGAAGGCGTAGAGATGCTCTATTCCTCTGGTACGACAGGACGCCCAAAAGCGGTTCAGAAACCACTGCCGGAGACACCGTTCGGAAAGCCCCCTCCTGCCTACCAGTCATTCGCAGATATCTACGGCGTTGATGAGAACACCGTCTATTTCCATCCAGCGCCGCTTTATCACGCTGCACCGTTGCTCGGTCATCTCAGGGTCATTCGATTTGGCGGCTGCTGCGTTGTAACGCGAAAGTTCGAGGCAGAGCGTGCGCTGACCATGATGGATTATTACGGCGTCACCCATAGTCAATGGGTGCCCACGCATTTTGTCCGGATGTTACGTCTGCCGCAAGCGGTACGAGAGCAGTATCAAGGCAGCAAACACCGTGTTGCTATTCATGCAGCTGCACCCTGTCCTGTCGATGTCAAGCAGAAGATGCTTGATTGGTGGGGACCTATCATTTTTGAGTACTACGGCGGCTCGGAAGGAAACGGTTACGTTGCGATCAGCGCCCATGAGTGGCTGCAAAAGAAGGGCTCGGTCGGCCGCGCGAAAGTCGGCACACTTAGGATATGCGATGAAGACGACAATGAGGTTCCGATAGGTGCCGAAGGGACAGTCTTCTTTGAGGATGGGCCGAAATTCGCGTATCACAATGACCCGGAGAAAACCGCCACGGCATACAACAAGCATGGTTGGACCACACTCGGCGATGTTGGTTATGTCGATCATGACGGTTACCTGTTTCTCACCGATCGCCGCGCATTCGTCATCGTTTCGGGTGGAGTAAACATCTATCCGCAAGAGGCTGAAAACCTGCTTGGCGCCCATCCCGACGTCATGGACGTTGCTGTGTTCGGCGTCCCCGATCCGGAGTTCGGTGAACAGGTCAAAGCAGTCGTACAGCCGGTGCGCATGGAAATGGCGGGCGGAAAACTGGAAACTGAACTGCTGGAATTCTGCCGGGAGCGTCTCAGTCATGTCAAATGTCCGCGGACAATTGAGTTTCGCGACGAGCTTCCACGGCAGGACAATGGTAAACTCTATAAGCGCAAGCTTCGCGATGAATATTGGGCGGCTCACTCAGAAAAGGATAGGTCATGACGTTTGATGCAACTGCTGTAGCGGGCAAGCTTCTTGCCGCGCGGCGCTCTCGCACCCAGCTACAAGCGACAGACATTGACCAAGAGGCAACAACTCTTGAGGAGGCCATGGCCGTGCACGCGCTTGTCATGGCTGAGTTGGGTGACGTTGGTGCATTCAAAACGAGCAAGACGCCGGAAAATGTTCAGATACTTGCACCGATCCCGGCAAGTGACGTAAGGCCAAATGGTGCGACATTCACGGGCGAAGAGTTGGTTCAGATTGGCATCGAACTCGAAATCGCGTTCCGCGTCGAGCACCCATTGCCGGCTCTCGACGACACGGATTTTGCAGACATGTTGAAAACGGCTGTCGTTGCCTACCCGGTTATCGAAGTCGTCGACACGCGCCTCGCATTCCTCGAGACCTGCCATCCCATGATGAAGCTTGCGGACAATCAGTCGAATACGGGGCTTGTCTACGGCGCCCCAGTCGCGGACTGGCAAGACCTCAACCTGACCAATCCAGGCCACACATTCACTTCGGGCGGTCAGCTGGTCTCAGATGGCCCGGGCACAGTTCCAGGTGGCAGCGCATTCGAGATCCTCGAAGGCTTTGTGAAAGTTGCCGGTGATCATTGTGGCGGCTTGCAGGTTGGACAGTTTCTGACAACGGGCGCCTTGTCAGGACTGCACTGGATCGAGAAAGGGCAAACGGTTCACGGTGAAATCGACGGACTGGGCAGTGTTGAAGTCGTGATCGGCTCGTAACTGGGGGGCAGCTGACACTCCGATTTGGTTCTGTCAGGCCGCCGTCCAGCCACCGTCAACAAAATGGACGGACCCGGTCGTGAAACTCGACTCGCTACTGGCAAGGTAAGCGATGGCTTTGGCCACTTCCTCAACCTCGCCAATTCGCCCCATTGGGTGTCGTGTGAGCCTCCAGTCCGTTATCGCCTGCGGGTCCGGTGCCTTGTCGCGCGACGCCCGTGACATCGGGGTGTCGATGACGGCAGGCGCTACGGTATTGATGCGAATGCCGCTCTTGGCATAATCGACCGCTGTTGTCTTGGTGAAAGACACAATCGCACCTTTGGACGTAATGTAAGCACAACTGTTGCCGCCACTATTGAACGCCAGTTGGGAAGCCAGCGTAACAATCGAGCCGCCGCCGTTTGCAATCATATGTGGGAGCGCGGCGCGTACCCATCGCACCGTGCCCATAACGTTGACTTGCCATGTTCGCTCCCAGTCATCGTCGCTAAGGTTCAGGATTGTGCCGCCACCGGTTGAGACGGCGGCGCATGTCACCAGATGATCAATCTTACCCCAGTCTGATTGCACACCCTGAATGATCGTTTCAGCTTCAAGTGCGGATTGGACATCCGCGACGGCGCGCTGGGCAGTGCCACGACTGCTACGGATATCATTGATAACCTCGTCAAGTCCAAGGCCATTCTGGTCAACCAACAGCACGCGCGAGCCGCGCTCAGCGAACAACTTGGCGGTTGCGGCACCGATCCCAGAAGCGGCACCGGTTATGACCGTCGTTTGGCCTTCGAACTGCATGGCGGAACTCCAGTTTTGCGTTATCGAAAGAGCAACAGTGCCAGGATTCCCAGCGTCACGATTGCAATACCTGCCATTTCCATGGGACTGCTGCGCTCGCGGAAGAAAAGATAGGACGCGGCAAATGTAAAAACCAACTCGATCTGGCCCAAGGCTCTGACATAGGCCGCTTTCTCAATTGTCATAGCGGTAATCCAACCGACAGATCCAAGCATGCCTGTGAGGCCGACCCATGACGACACTTTCCAGGATGTGAGTACAGCAGTCAGCTGCCCTGGTTCACGAATACGCATGTAGATCGCCATGATGATGGTCTGGAAAATTGTCACAAACACCAACGTCGTGGCGCCCTTGATGACAAAGTCGCCACCATCAAGCGAAAGGGCTGCGGCGCGGTACGTCACGGCTGATACGCCGAAGAATGCACCTGATACAATACCGATCAGTGCCGTCTTGTTGAGTAGGTTGGTAACGAGGTCTCGTGCCGTCAGAGCGCTCTGGGTCATCGATATCATGACCACGCCAACGAGGCTCAGCAGGATGGCGAAGGTTGCGGGAACACTGATCGTTTCACCGAGGACCACGATCCCGAAGATCGCCGCCTGGATCGTCTCAGTCTTTGAAAACGTTGTGCCGACAGCGAAGTTCCGCATTGAGAACAAAGAGACCAGAGCAGCGGTTGCAAGGATCTGCGCGATCGCACCAATCGAGGCAAACAAGAAGAACCTGCCGTTGACGCCAGGAACCTCATATCCTGCGAATTGAACCAGGCAGAAAAGATAGAGTGCAGTTAGCGGCGCAGCATAACCGAACCGGCAGAATGTTGCTCCAGTCGTTGAAAGGCGCCCCTTAAGGTACTTCTGAAGTACCGACCGCAAGTTCTGCATGAAGGCGGCAAAGATCGTTATGGGAATCCAAAGTTCCACGCAGTCCCCCGAAGTCTAAGGTATTGTCTAAGATGGTGGTTGGTCTCAGTAGAGATCTGCACCGAAGTTGCTGGCCGGGTCAAACTCCGGCGCGAGCCGACCTGTTGGTTCGCAGGCCCAGCCTCCTTCTCGAGGCAGATACTCACCGGAACCTGCCTCTGCCGAACAGCTGCCATCAGAAATAATCACATCGCCGCGACGCAGTACGGTTGTTGGCCAGCCCTGCAGTTCACGTCCGGCAAATGGAGTGTATCCCGTCTTGTCGTGGACCATCACGTCACTCAATGTAACAGACTTATCCGGATCCCAGATCGCAATGTCGGCATCTGCGCCAATAGCGATCGTGCCTTTCTTGGGGGCCAGTCCATAGATCCGCGCCGGGTCAGTTGCTGTGAACTTTACAAAGTCATTGATGCCGTAGCGGCCTTTGCTGACCATCGCGTCGAACAGCATTGGCAGGCGCGTCTCAAGGCCGGGCATACCATTTGGGATTTCTTTGAATCCTGGAGTCGGCCCTGCAACGAGTTTGCCGTGCTCGTTATAGGCAAATGGGGAGTGATCCGACGTAACGATCTGCAGGTCACCAAGCTTCAGAGCCTGCCATAATGCTTCCTGGTCTGCCTCAGTGCGAAGCGGCGGGCTGCACACCCACTTGGCACCTTCACCGCCAGGCTTATCGAGGTCTTTCGCCGTCAGAAAGAGATACTGCGTGCAGGTTTCAGCAAAAACCTTGGCGCCGCGACCGCGTGCTTCCCGAATAACGCTTGCGCCTTCACCCGTGGCGACATGGTAGATGATAATCGGTTGGTCAATGAACTCCGAACAAGCAATCAGTCTTTGGAAGGCTTCAGGTTCGGATGCACGTGGATGTGAAATGGCATGGAACTTCGGTGCAGTATAGCCCTTGGCGACGAGCCGTTTGCCCATCCAATTGATCATGCCGTGGTTCTCGGCATGAACGGCAACAAGGGCTTTGAGTTCGCGTGCCTTGAGCAGGATATCCAGCAAGGCTTCGTCACCAACGTTCATCAGGTCATAGGTCATAAAGACCTTGATCGACCGGTTGCCCATGCGCACGAGATCGGGCAGCTCTTCGTTGAGAACCGTCGGTGTTGGGTCTGTCAGGAGAAGATGGAAGCTGTAGTCAATCACCGCACCTTTCTTTGCGAGTGCAGCGTAATCGTCATAAATCGTTCTGAGGCTTTCGCCGCGATGTTGGCAGGCGAACGAAATAACTGACGTCGTTCCACCAAATGCTGCCGACTTGGTCGCTGTCTCGAACGTATCGGAATTCATGATGCCGCTGGATGAGAGCTGCTCGATGTGGGCATGCGTGTCGACGCCTCCAGGAAGCACATACTTCCCCTTCGCATCGATCTCTCGGGGCGCATCTCCGAGGCTTAAACCAAGGGCAGCTATCCTGCCATCTTTGATCGCGACGTCCGCTTGCATCGTATCCGTAGCCGTTGCGACCGTGCCGTCGCGAATAATCAAATCGAAGTTGGACATGGATGCCTCCTGGAACGAATGCCGCTGAGCAGATAATCCGGATGGACAAGATCATGCATTCAGCGTTTGATATTGAATTGAGATCACAGTCGACCATTCCGCGGCCGGAGGCAAGCCGATGCCCAAGAGAATTCACGTCGTTAACCCGAATTCAAATCAGACAGTCACAGATGGAATATCGGAGGCGCTAGAGACCCTGCGCTTCTCGGACGGTCCCAGCATCGCATGCTCGACGTTGGAAGACGGGCCTTATGGCATCGAGAGCCAGGCCGATTCGGATTCAGTGGCATTGCCTCTGCGCCGGCTAGTCGAAGGGGACAATTCAAGCGATGCCTTTATCATTGCCTGCTATTCAGACCCCGGCCTGCATGTCTGCCGCGAAGGAACAGATCGGCCGGTGTTTGGCATTGCCGAGTGCGGCGTTTTAACAGCGTTGGCGCGAGGCGACCGCTTCGGTGTTCTCGCCATTGCGCAACGTTCAATCCGCCGCCACGTCCGCTACCTCAGGCAAATGTCGTTGATGGATCGTTTGGCTGGCGAACGTCCGCTCGATATGTCAGTTGCCGAGACCGCAGAAGGCCCACTGACCCTGAAGAAGATGATCGAGGTCGGCGCCGAGCTGCGCGATACAGACGGCGCTGATGTCCTGGTTATGGGATGCGCTGGCATGGCGCGTCATCGCAGATCGCTTGAAGAAGCCTTAGGTATCCCAGTGATCGACCCGACACAGGCAGCTGTTACGATGGCAATCGGTACGCTCTCCGTAGCATAACGATTACTGAGTCACTGACCTGCGAAAGCTCCGCCGCTTGCGGTTGCTCAGGTAATGTGTGCCGATCTTCGAGCCGGAGGCGAGTAACTCGGCGCCGGTCATCCAATAGTCGGCGCCGTCGATCTTCAGTTTGATGCTCTTGATCCAGAAATCGGGAACGCCTGCCGGTGCGAAGTAGTTTGCGAACATCTTGTTCGTGCTCTTGTTTCGGACCACGAGCCGCTGCGGGTCGGACTTATTCTTGCTGGTGATTTGATGGAACAGCCACAAACTCGCAAACGCGACCGACCGCCGTTCACCTTGCAAGAATATCGGGACACAGCTTGATCCACAGACGCGACCCTGTCCGACATGTGTCGTCACGCGGTGGGTTTGGCGCAGCTTGCGCAACATCTTGGCAACTTCGTACGCCACCCTGACGCGTCCACCTTTTGAGTCCAGCGAAACAACGAACCCACCACTTGCCTCCGACTTCCATTTGTCGATGGCGGCGCGGAACTGGGCGGCCATTGGGCGGTCAATTTTGCCTTTCCAAAAGAGGACAGCACGACGGCGCTTTGGATAAAACCTGGTTCGGAGCGTTCCAACCTTGCGTGTCTTCAGTTGATCGGATTGGCGGGCAAATTCTGATGCAGCGCTTGATGAGCTGTGCGTCATCAAAAGCGAGAGCATGAGAATGCTGACAAGGCACTTGGTGATGGCAAATGATCCGAACGCGTACATTGCTCCTCCAAACCGGGATACAGGTAGGATTGACCAGCTTGATTGAGCCAGAAAGACCTTAAAAACACGGCACGGCGCGCCCATGATGTGTGGCAGCGCTGATATGCTGGTTAATATCCGGGTGAAGGGCGTCCCATAATGGTAAGCTGACCCAAGGTAACGCCATGCAAAGTTCCTGCGCGGCAAACGAAGGGATTATCGGATCAAATGTCGGAACCAACAGTTCTGGTCGAAGTCGCAGACGGAATCGCGCATGTTCAGTTCAATCGGCCAAAGCAGCTAAATGCGTTCAACAATGAGCTCATGTCATCTTCAATCTCTGCCATGGAAGAGCTGGACAGAAATCCTGACGTGCGGGTGATTTTGGTGTCCGGTCAGGGGCGGGCTTTCTCGGCTGGTTTTGATCTCAAGGCAGCTTCAGATCGCAGTCTCGAAACTGGTGAGGAATGGCGCCAGCAGCTTGAGTTGCAGTTCGATTTCATCATGAGTTTTTGGAACGCGCGCGTGCCGACGATTGCTCTGGCCCATGGCTATTGCCTGGCGGGTGCGTTCGAGACATCTCTCGCCTGCGATATGACGATTGCGGCCGAAGGAAGTTACTTTGGTGAGCCGGAAGTCCGGTTCGGCTCAGGCGCCGTTGCGATGTTGTTTCCCTGGGTCACTGGTCCGAAATACGCAAAAGAGATCATGTTGACGGGGGATGACCGTATCCCCGCCGAGCGAGCATTGCAGATGGGGCTGATCAACAAGATCGTCCCGGCCGACAATCTCATTGTCGAAGGCCGGCAATTGGCCGCAAAAATCGCAAAAGCGGCTCCGGACTCAGTGCAAAAGAGCAAGCAGGCGATCAACCGCAGCTACGACATCATGGGCCTGCGCAATGCTTTAGCCATGGGGCTGGATGTGGACGTGGATATCAATTCGACGCCAACCTGGGAGAAACAGGAGTTCTCCCGCATCCGAAAGGAGCAGGGCGTCAAGGCTGCGATTGCCTGGCGTGATGCCCGCTTTGCGAACAATGCCAACAATGAATGAAGGGGATGAGACATGAGCGAGCGAGCACTTGAAGGAAAAACGGCGCTGATCACAGGCGCAAGTCGAAACATCGGCAAGGCTGTCGCGTTGGCCTATGCACAGGCCGGCGCCAACGTGATCGTCAATTCGTTGCAGGATAGCGAGGCTGCCGCGGCTGTTGTCGCTGAGATTGAAGCTGCCGGCGGAAATGCGATTGTTCAAATGGGAAGCGTGGCTGAGCGCGAGGAGGTCGATGCCATGGTTGCTGCCGGCATTGAAGCCTATGGCTCCGTCGATATTGTCGTCGCAAATGCTTCAGCCCGTGGTTTGGTGGATTTTCTGGACATGGACCACGAGCAATGGCGCAATGTCATCGACATCTCTCTCGACGGTACGTTCAATCTCGCGCAAGCAACATTACCTGGCATGATCGAGAAGGGGTGGGGGCGCATCATAACGATGGGCGGCATTTCCTGGCATGTCGGCTTTAAGCGGCGCGCGCATAATCTCACGGCCAAGTCTGGACTGGTTGGACTCACTCGTGCGCTCGCAGCCGAGTTCGGAGATCGCGGTATAACGGCCAACTGCATTTCACCGGGCCAAATTGAAACCGTGCGTCCGGCCTCCGCTGGTGAGCGCCCACCAATGACCAACCCGCCACCGGTGCCGCGAATGGGAGAAGTCGCGGAAATTGCGTCTGCAGCAATGTTTCTAGCTCATCCTCAACAGGCTTATGTCAATGGTCAGATCATCCATGTCAATGGAGGGATCTTCATGGGGACATAGTACAGAGCCAGTCAGAATGGATGGCTATTGTTCCTAAAGTGGCGGGTCGTCTGGACCGGGTCTGACTGCGCACTTGCGAACCCTTGCTGTTTGCGCTGGCATGAGTGTCCGACCTTCAAGCCACACGAGAGAAACCTGCAAGATGTGGCTGTCTGGGAATAGACGCGTTACGGTTCGCGAACGTTGAAGACTTGCCTGACCTGCCTGAGACACGCTTCAAAGCCCTGCAAATCAGTGAGCTCGGCACCGCGTGCAACGGATGTGACAACAACATCGCAGTCAAAGTTCTTCAGCGCCACCCCGATCATGAGATTCTCAAACAGTTCGAAGTTTTCAATATCTGTCCCGGCGGTATATGGATCGATCGACCGCGGGTTGAGTTGTTCGTTGTATAGTGCTGTCCTCTCGGCCAATGAGCCCGGCACGTTCGTATAGCCGAACACAGGTTTGCCAAGCCCGCGCATAAAACCAATCTCATATCCTGTGCCGATGTCCATGCTGACACTGCGAAAGGGTGTGCAATTGGCGACGACGCAATCCGCCTCGTGCATCATACGCTCGTTCTCTTCGCTGATGCGCGCAGCTTGCTGCCCTTTTGTGAGTTGAGCTAAGTCTGTGATCTCAGCATCAAATGGAAAGATGCCTTCGCAATGATGTCTGGCACAAAGCTCAAGCTTCTGCGCTGAGACATCCGCGACGTTCGGTAGGAAAACTTCTGGGCCGGCGAGGTAGACCTTTGGCTGGGACATTGTGGGGGCCATAACTGCTCTATGAGCGCTTCTTGAGGTCGCGGAAATCATAGGTGTTGGGACGGGCAAATGGGTCTTCGCCTTCAGCGAATATCATATGCTTCTGGATTTTCTGCGTTCCCGTAACTGGCAATTCGTCAACGAACGAAATCCAACCCGGCGGCTTGAAATAGGTGAGCTGCGCATAGGCCTGATCAAAGATTGCCCGTGCAGTCTGCAGATTTCGCTCGCCCCCTGCTGATAGGACGATGCACGCATAAACTTCCTCATCGCGGAGTTCGTCTTCTATGGCCAGGACGGCGACCTGCGCGACTGCCTCAATGCCTTGGATGCAGGCCTCAACCTCGGCTGCTGCAATATTCTCTCCTGATCGCCGAATGATGTTCTTCTTGCGGTCAACGAAGTAAAGCATGCCGCTTTCGTCTTGCGAGACGGTATCACCTGTATGGAACCAGCCACCTCGCCAGGCCTCGTCGGTAGCGTCAGGCTTGTTCAAGTAACCCGAATACGCACCAAGGCGGGGGCTGTCTGCGGAATGGCGAACAATCATCTCGCCGGGTTCACCAACCGGCACATCATTGTCATCGCTATCAACCACTCGGACCTCAAGGCCCGGCTGCGGACGCCCCATTGCGCGCGTATTGATGTTGCGCGGCTCTTCATTGGTTATGAGGATCCGGCACATTTCCGTCATGCCCCAACCTTCAATCAACGGAAACCCGAAGCGTTCTTCGAATGCCCCATGGATCGACGGTTCAAGACCTGCACCAAATCCAAACTTGACCCTATGATCGCGATCCTGAGGTCCTGATGGTTCGTTCATGATGACGGGGATGACAACGCCCAGATAGTGGATGATCGTTGCTTCGCTCTCGCGGATTTCCGACCACCAGCGCGTTCGGCTGAACCGCTCCGGAATGATCTGGCAATTGCCAGTCAGAACAGCGCCAAAAAACGAGACAATACCGGCATTGAGATGGAACAGCGGTAGCGGATTATAGATCCGCTCAACGCGTTCATCGATTGCAGCCAGGCCGCCACGGTTAGCATACCACTGGCCGACCAGGAGCTCGTACTCCTGGCTGAGGATACACCCTTTTGGTCGCCCGGTCGTGCCGGATGTATAAAGCAGGCTCGCCTCTGTCAGGCCGTGGACGTTGGCCCGGATCGGAGGATCACGTCGTGCTGCGGTTACAGATGCCAAATCTGTCTCGAAGACCTCCAGAGGAACATCTCGCCCGCTTTCAGCAATGCCTTGGCGCATCAATTCGGCACGATCGACCGTTGTGATAGCCAGCTCGGCATCAGAGTCTTGCAGAAGATAGGCGATCTCGGCAGGGCGATAGTCGGGATTAACTGGAACCCAGGACACACCGAGCTTGGCACAGGCAAGCTTGATCAACAGATTCTCCGGCCTGTTTTCCAGCAAGACAGCAATGCGATGGCCGTACCCATATCCGGCGTTGGCGAAGAGAGCAGCAAACTGGTCAACAGTTTCACCGGCTTCAGAGTACGAAATCGTCCTGCCGCCGGGATCATACGTCCGACCAGGGTCCGGAGGCACGACAAGCATAGGAGCCTGTCCGAACTGACTTGCAGCATCATCAAGAACCTGCGAGATCGTGCGGCCTTCGATGTCGATCATCCTGTTGCGTACCCCGAATTTTTATCGGTCATTTGAGGGCGTTCGTAGCGATCCAATGGGGGAATGCGACCCCATCTTCCAACGTCGCGCTGCGGCGAGATTTAAGCTGCACCTTCAGCCACAACGCGCAATGTATCGATATCTCGGATGCCAATCAAAAGCGAACCCACGCTATGGTCTTTTGCAGCTGCCTTCCAATCTTTCAGTCGTGCTTTGATCCGATCGGCCGGTCCGACCAATGCGGTCTCATCAATCAGCGAGTCGGGGACGGCCGCCACTGCTTCCCGGCGTTGTCCGCTCAGAAAGGCATCCTGGATTTTGACGGCGGCATCCTCGTAGCCCAGCCTCTTGGTGTAGTCATTGTAGAAATTCTTGTTCCGTGCGCCCATGCCGCCGATGTAGAACGCCATTTCCTGCTTGATCGCATCCCGGCAGGCTTGCAGGTCATCGCCCATGTGAATGCGGACAAACGGAGCAATATCAAAGTCCGACAGATCGGTGCTCTTGCCAGCTTTCGTGCGGCCCTCTTCGACATGTTCCCGGAGCAGCTCAGTCTTTTCCGGAATCATGAAAATCGGCTGTACGCCGTCTGCGACCGCACCTGCCGTACGCAGCCCTGCCGGGGCGAAGGATCCTGTATAGATTTTCAGCGCTGCCGGGTCAGGATGCATAATCGTTTTAAGCGCCTTTCCGAGACCGGTAGTGCCAGGCCCGGTATTGGGAATTTGGTAAAACTCACCCTGGAATTCGAGCGGTCTTTCACGCGCAAAGATCTGTCGGATAACTTCGATGTATTCGCGAGTGCGTTTCAATGGTTTGCCAAACACCTCACCGTGCCAGCCTTCAATGACTTGCGGCCCGGACGGTCCAATTCCGAGCAGGAACCGGCCCCCGGACATGGCCTGCATCGACATGGCTGACATGGCGGTGCAAGACGGTGTGCGCGCAGACATCTGCATGATGCCTGTGCCAACTTTAATCTTGGAAGTCTTCGCCAGGACCCAGGCTGCCGGAGAAACGGCATCGGATCCCCAAGCCTCACTTGTCCAAGCAGAGTCGTAACCCAGGCGTTCCGCTTCGAGGATAAGATCCATGTTGGGTCCGCCGGCATCGCCCTTGTAGCCCAGTAAGATACCGAGTTTCATCATCACTCTCCCAATGGCGTCGCGGTTACGCTCACGGCTTAGCAGTTTAGCTGACTATCGAATGCCGCCGTTGTCTTTGAGGCTAGCAATCACTTCATCATCAACCCCGGCCTCACGCAAGACATCAACCGAGTGCTCACCAAGTTCGGGACCTGGCCCCACTGACGAGCACCTGCTCGTCGTCCGGCAGGTCAACCGCACGATTGAGAACAGCGAAGGCCAGGCCGAAGCTCTTGAAGCAGGCGCGCCATTCTTCCACATCCTTGGCACCAATGATTTCTTGAATTATCCCAGCCAGTGCAGCGCCATTCGCCCGGCGTGTCAGGGTTTCCTCAAACCTGGGATCTGTCATGAGATCTTCCCGGTTGAGTGCCTTGCACAGTGTTGGCCAGTCGCGGTCTTCGCGGACCAACGTCAACTGCAGCCAACGGTCATCTTTCGTCCGGTAGACATTGGCGACAGCCGTGCGCGGTGCCTCCGGCGGAGGACGCTTTGGCATTGTTCCACCGATCAAAGCGGCCTGTGCGAAGTTGCCATTGGCCCAGAGGCCGTTGGCGAGTAGCGAGCTTGACACCAAAGTGCCCTTGCCGGTGCGGGTGCGGTTCCAAAGTGCCATCATGATGGCCAGCGCCAGGCCGACGCCCGCAGCCCGGTCGCCTTGCGCCGGCATCGCGACAGCGGGGTATTGGTCGTCATATCGCGCGCCATCAAGAATGCCTGAACGAGCGAAGTACGCGTTGATATCGAACCCCATCTGATCGGCATCGGGGCCGTCTTCACCGTAGCCTGTGAAAGCCGCGTAGATTAAGTTCGGATGTGCAGCTGAAATAGTTTCATAGTCGAGATGCAGACGCGAGCGGACCGCCTTTGAGAAGTTAATGATCAGGACATCTGCACCGGCGATGACACTTTCGAAGGCGGTCCGTGCATCTGGGTTCTTCAAATCAATTGCCAACGAGCGCTTGCCGCGTGAATCCAAGTGCCATGGATAGTTGACGTCATGGTTCGGATACGCAGGATTGAGGTAGATGTGCCGGTTGGGATCGCCGCCATCCAAGGCTTCGACCTTGATCACGTCAGCACCATAGTCACCAAGGATCGTCGCCGCGACGGGTGCCGCAATGAATGTCGCGACATCGAGTACGCGGATGCCGGCAAGTGGCAATTCGTCAGTCGTGGAAGCCATGAGTGTGGAGGACCTTGCGATAGTTCATTGTCAGTTGACCGTAAATGATATTGTCGGCACGACTCAAGGACATCATCGCTTTCGCAGCCTTCCCTCAACCACAGATGTGATTGCTGAGAGGGCGACCTGGAAGCGGAATGAATTCAGTGCATTGGTCGAAGTATGGCGTAACGGCCGAATTGTGCTGCCTCTGCCAATCCGGAGATAGTCGAACGCATGGCCAACCCTATCCAGCACGACACGCGCGCCACGGTTGCTCTGTCGATGCTGCTTGTGCTTTATGCCCTCGGGTTCGCCAATCTGTTTTTGCGTAGCAGTCTTGGAATTCTCGCTCCGACCATTTCGAGTGAGATGCAACTCAGTCCAGAAACGCTATCCCTGGTTGCAAGCTCATTCTTCTTCGCTTACGCGCTGATGCAGATACCAAGCGGTATGCTGTTAGATCGGTTCGGTGCCCGCTGGACCCTTTCCGCGCTCTTACTATTCACAACGGCTGGTGCGGCGCTCTTTTCGTTTGCCAGTACGTCCGGTGAATTGATCCTGGCACGCGTGCTGATGGGGATTGGATGTGCCGGAATATTCAGCGGTGCGTTTTTTGTCATTAATCAGTGGGTGGCACCTGAGAAGATTGTCACGCAGACCGGAGTCCTCAATAGCTTCGCAGCCGTTGGGGGCCTTTGTGCGACAGCGCCTCTAGCTGCGCTGATCACGGTCTTTTCGTGGCGCGACTGCTTCCTTGCATTCACAGTCGGCGTCGCCGTCTTGATGATCGCTGTCGCCCTTGGTTTGCGCGAGCCGTCGCACGCAGTGGCAGCCCGCAAGCAACGTCGGGAAACGTTCGGAGACATTATAGTCGGCGTATCGAGGGCGATTGCCCAACCAGGAATGAAGCGCCTTGCGGTGGTTGGAATTCCGCTATCGGGGCAAACCACACTGATTGGTGTCTGGGGAGCGCCCTACCTGCGCGATGTGCATGGCTTGGACGATATTGGCAGTGGCAACGTTTTGCTCGTGATGGCGGTGTTGAGCGTCTTCGGGCACAGTTTTCTAGGCTTTCTCGCTCGCTATTTCGGTTCAATAAAGTGGGTCATCATTTGTTGCTCATTGATCATATTCGCTCTTGACCTGGTGTTGGTTCTTGTCGAGCGACCGCCTCTATGGTTGGTCACCGCCATCTTTGCTGGCATTGCCTTTGTCGCGATGTATCCGATGCTGGCCTTCTCACATGCACGCGCGCTTGTGCCTGGCGAACTTGTTGGGCGCGGTGTTGCCGTGACCAATATGGGCATCATGTCTGCGATAGCTGTCTCACAGCTCGTGTTTGGCTGGATTGTCGGACTGTTTCCGATTGAGAATGGAGCATCGCCGGATTTGGCCTACCGGACAGCGTTTGCAGCGCTCGCCGGAATGACCGGACTGGCCATCATAATCTATGCGCCGGTGCGTGACGGCCGGCTGGCGAAGGCAAGGCCGTCAGCGCCGAAGTCAACAAGATAGGGAGAGAAGCAATGTCAGATCTATGTGCCGGACGGGTTGCCATCGTGACAGGCGGCGCCAGAGGACTGGGCCGCGAGCACTGCCTCATGCTGGCCAAGCATGGCGCGAAAGTCGTCGTCAACGATATCGGCGCTGAGTTGGACGGTGCAGCTGGCGATGTTTCGGTCGCTCAGCAGGTCGTCAACGAAATCGAAGCTGCCGGCGGCGAAGCGTGCGTCAATGGCGATGACGTCAGCAGCTGGGATGGCGCCAAGCGGATGGTCGAACAGGCTGTCGACACCTACGGCAAACTGGATGTCGTTGTCAGCAATGCCGGTATTCTGCGCGACCGCATGCTGACAAATATGAGCGAAGACGAGTGGGATGCTGTCATCCGGGTCCACTTGAAGGGAACATTTGCACCTGCTAGGCACGCGGCTGCCTATTGGCGTCAGGTCACCAAGGATCAAGGCGGACCCGTAAAAGCGCGGATCATCAACACCAGCTCAACGTCTGGCATCTACGGTAATATCGGTCAGGCCAACTACGGTGCGGCCAAGGCTGGTATCGCAGCATTCACCGTTATTACGGCACGCGAGCTACGCCGCTATGGGATTACCGTCAATGCGATATCGCCATCAGCCCAGACACGTATGACCGAAAACCTGCGAGAGTACTCACAGGAAGAAATCGACAATCGCCATCCCAAATGGGTAGCCGCCGCCGTCACCTATCTTGCCAGCGAACAATCTCAGGATATTACGGGACGTGTGATTCAAGCGGGCAATGGCATCGTCGCGGTATGCGAAGGCTGGCGCCGTGGAGCAGAGGTTGCGCAGTCAGATGATCCGAACGAGATTGGGCCGCATATCCATGAGATGGCAGGGAAAGTGCGCAAGAACTCCGGCATGGACGGCCTCGAACTCGATTAAGCCGTCCAAGCAGCGCTGTGTGAAGCACTAGGTGTATCCCATGACCGATCTGAAGCCGACCAACCTGCTCTTCATTATGTCTGATGAGCATCAGGAACGTGCCATGGGATGCTCCGGCCATGACATCGTCAAGACCCCCAATCTTGATCGGCTGGCCGCACGCGGCACCCGCTTCACGAACGCGTATACCAATAGTCCGATTTGCGTTCCTGCCCGCGCGAGCTTCGCGACAGGCCAGTACGTCAACAAGATGGGCTACTGGACGAACGCCCATCCGTACGAGGGCGCTGTCGAGGGTTGGGGACATAAGCTGATGGCGGCGGGGCATCGCTGTGACTCGATCGGAAAGCTGCACTATCGCTTCGAAACAGATCCTTGCGGTTTCGAGCAAATGATTATTCCACTGAATGTTGTCGGCGGTGTTGGTGCCATCCGCCATGCGCTCAAAGATCCAATTGCCCCGCCATTAGGCAGCAGTCGGATGGCAACCGAGATTGGTCCCGGCGAGTCGTCGTATCAAGGTTATGACGAGGACATCACGAAACAGACGTGTGATTGGTTGCGCGATATGGCAGCAAATCCACCAGACAAACCGTGGACACTCTTCTCATCGTTTGTGTGTCCACATTATCCATTGGTAGCGCGTCCGGAGTTTCTCGATCTTTATGACGTTGACGAGATGCCGTGGCCGAAGCATTACGGCGAGCAGAGACGCTATCATCCATGGTTCCAAGCTCTACGCCAGAACACGAACGACGACAGTCATTTCACCGATGACAATCGCAAGCTAGGCATCGCCTGTTACTATGCGCTGTGCTCATTCCTCGATGCGAACGTCGGTGAGATTTTGCAGACGCTCGAGGAGACGGGACTGGCCGGGACCACACGCGTAATTTACACAAGCGATCACGGCGAAAATCTTGGCGCGCGCGGCATGTGGGGCAAGTCCAACATGTTCGAGGAAAGCGTTGCTATTCCGATGATTGCAGCTGGTCCTGACATCCCACCCGGCCAGGTTTGTGACACACCTGTTACGCTCGTTGATGGCTATCAAACATTCCTGCACTGCGCCGGTCTAAGCGATGGCCAGCCCGATGCAGAACATCCTGGGAAATCGATCTTCACGATCGGCAGCGCCGCATCAGACCAGGATCGTGTGGCATTCAGCGAGTACCACGCGATGGGGGCTGTCGCTGGAGGGTTCATGATCCGGAAAGGCAAGTGGAAGTACAACTTCTATGCTGGTTTCGAGCATCCGGAACTCTACGACCTGAAAGCAGATCCCGAAGAACTGTCGGACTTGGGCCGCGACCTGGATTATGCAGCTGTCCGCGAGGAATTGCATGCCGAGTTGCTGACGATCTGTGACCCCGCGGAAGTAGAACAGCGCGCAAAGCGCGAACAGGCTGCTCTGATCGATAAGCATGGCGGTCGCGAAGCGGTCTTATCACGCGGCGTTTTCCAGGCGAGCCCGGTGCCAGGCGAAGAGCCGAAGATCATAAACTGATGCTTCACGCGGTGCTTAGAGCGCCGTCGAATGGTTGTTATGAATTGTCTTTCAGATATCAAATTGACATTTGCGTGATCACGGCAACTTGCCTAAGGTGCAGATTCCCAAAACTGAGAACTACTCGATAATCTGGGAGGAAACCTTGAAAAAACTAACATTTGTATCGGCAGTTGCGCTGGGTGTCGTTGCTGCTTCGACTGCATTTGCTCAGACCAATATCAAAGTCCAGGCAAGTTCAAAGTCTGGCGACTGGGCACACCGTTTTATGACGGATCAGTGGGCTCCACGGCTCAAATCCATGACTTTCGGCAAGCTTTCGATCGAAGTTCTACCGACGAAGGCAGTCGTCCCGCACCGCGAAACCATCGATGCGGTAGCCAACGGCATTCTTGATGGTGACCTCAACGCCGTCTCTTACTTCTCAGGCCGCGATCCTGCCTACGCCATCCTCGGCGATTTGATCGCCGGCTACGATACGGTCGATCAAGTCCGTACGTTCTGCATGCACGGCGGCGGCAAAGAGATCCTTCAAAAGCTGTACGACAAGTATACGAAGGGCAAAGTCCATGTCATCGGCTGTGGCCCGTATGCCAAGGAAGCTCTCGTTTCCAAGAACAAGATCACCACTGTTGATGGTCTGAAGGGCGTCAAGATCCGTTCACCTGAAGGCCTGGCTGCTGAGGTGTTCAAGCGTGTTGGTGCAGCTCCCGTATCACTGCCGTTCTCCGAAGTTTACACCGCTCTGGAAAAGGGTTTGATTGATGCAGCAGACGCATCAGCCTTCGTGAACAACGAAGCGCACGGCATGCATAAGATTGCGAAGTATCCGATCTATCCTGGCATTCACTCGATGGCTGTTCTCCAGTTCATCATAAACAAGAAGAAGTGGGACTCGCTCAGCAAAGACGGTCAGACCGCACTCGAAGTCTGGTACTCAGCTGCATACGACGCCATGCGCCGTGAAGCTGACCTGCAAGACCGTAAGATCGCCGAGAAGTATGCCGACGGCAAAGACGTTCAGGTGGTCGATTGGGCTCAGCAGGAGCGCGACAAGTTCCGTGAGATTTCAGTCAAGGCATGGGAAGATTTTGCTGCCAAGACGCCTCTCGCCAAGGAAGCTTTGGACGCACACCTGGCGTTCATGAAGAAGACTGGCATGCTCAAGTAAACCGGGCATGTGTCTTCGGGCACAACACTCTGAAGCGCCGGTGCATCTGGTCCGACCCATGTTGCGCCGGCACTTCGTGAGCAATCAGTTCTCTCATTCATAACGACACTCACAACTATTTAGAAAGGCCCTGCTATGGTTGCGGCAGCCGAATCCACGCAAGCTATGCAAGAGCGCGAAGGCACAGCAATTGCCCGCGGGGTTGATCACTTCAGTCGATTTCTCGGCCTAGCGGTCGGCAATCTCTACATCATCTGCGCCTTCGTCACGCTTTACGAAGTGGTTGCACGCTACGTCTTTAACTCTCCGACGCAGTGGGCCTTTGAGGTCGTCATGACGCTATGTGCCACAGCATGGATGCTGTCGGCTGGCTTTGTCACTCTGCAGAAGCGCCACATCGGAATCACAGTATTCTATCTCATGGCCAGTGACCGCGTGCGCTGGTGGCTCGACCTATTTGCCATGGTGGTCGGTGTCTTTGCCCTCTACATGATGGTCGGCGACACCTTGATCCGGGCACTTGAGTCGATTGATCTTGTCGAACGTGGCGGGACAGGCTGGAATTCGCCGCAACCGATGATCCTGAAGACGATCTTGACGGTTGGTTTGTTTATCTACCTGATCCAGCTTCTCATGAATCTATCGCGGCACTTCCAGAGCCGCATGATCGAGTTCATTGTCCTCTCGGTCACAGCGCTGATAGTTCTACGCTACGGCATTCAGATCGGTCATCACTATCTCGGTGAGACCAGTTTATTCGGCCAGATCGACAAGTCCATTTTGGCCGTCGGGGAACGCACACTCAACCTGAATGACTCAATCGATGTGAGAAGCTACGGCATCGGTGTCGTTAGTCTCGGCATCGTGGCAGCGCTACTGGCATTAATGATGACCGGGATGCCACTAGGCATCGTGACACTCATTATATCAGTCGTATGTGCCTTCCTCTTTTTCGGCACCAATGGTCTCTACCTGGTCTCGGTCAACGCCTTCGATCTTCTTGAGAAGTACCCGTTGGTCGCCGTCCCTCTGTTCGTCTTGATGGCAACCATTCTCGAAAAGGCCGGCATTGCCGAAGACCTCTTCGATGCCATGTCGATTTTCGCGGGCAACCTTCGCGGCGGTGTCGCTCTGCAGACGACAATCGTGGCCGTTATCCTCGCAGCAATGTCAGGTGTGATGGGCGGTGAGATTGTAATGCTGGGTCTGGTCGCCCTGCCGCAGTTGCTGCGCCTCAAATATGACCGCCGCCTCTCAATTGGCTTGATCTGTGCTGCTGGTGCGTTGGCAACCCTGATACCACCGTCGATCGTGATGATCGTTTACGGATTGAGTGCCAATGTCGGCATCGGCGACTTGTTCGCGGCAGGCTTTGTTCCAGGTCTGATGCTGGCAACATTCTACGTCACGTACGTTCTGGTCCGCGTCAATCTCAACCCATCGATGGCACCAACAGCAAAAGAAATCGCAGAATTGCTGGGAACCGAGAAGACAAGCCTCAGCAAAGAACGTTACGTCGCTGTTGCGCTCTGTATCTTCCTGATCGCCTTTGTCATGGGCTCGATCTATGCAGGCATTGCATCAGTCACTGAGGCAGCTGGTGTCGGTGTGTTCGGTGCTATCATTGTTGCGGCTGTTCGCAACCGTTTCAACTACGCGCTGCTCCGTGACTCGCTGGCCAACACCATGACCGTGGTCGGCACGATTATCTGGCTCATTATCGGTGCCGTCGCATTCACCGGCCTCTACAATCTGGTAGGCGGTGCGGCGTTCATGCGCTCGCTGTTTGCTGACCTGGGGCTGCCGCCGCTCGGTATCGTGTTTGTCATGATGGCGATCCTGGTCGTGCTTGGCACCTTTATGGAATGGATCGCAATTATCTTCATCACGGTCCCGGTGTTCGCCCCAGTGGTTCGCGATATGGGTCCGGAACTCGGGATGGAGCCAAGTTGGGCGGCTGTCTGGTTCGGCATTCTGTTCGTGATGAACATCCAGATCTACTTCCTATCGCCGCCGTTCGGACCTGCTTGTTTCTGGCTTAAATCGGTGGCGCCAAAAGACATAACGCTGCAGGAGATATTCATCTCGGTTCTACCCTTCATCGCATTGCAGATCATCGGGATGCTGCTCGTGATGTTCTTCCCGCAGATAGCATTGTGGCTCCCGCAAGCATTGAGCCCAAGTTGATGATGGGAGCGGGACGCCGCGAGAGTTAAGGGTCAGCTGGTGTCCGGAATTGACCGTCGAGAGTTTGAAAGAATTGGAGATCGAATATGATCGGTGACGAAGATAAGGACATTGCATCCTATTATGGTGTTTGGCCGACCATTTTTGGGCTAGCACTGGCCGCGGCCATCACTGTGTTCATGTTTGCTTTGGCGGACGGCTTCACCCACTAGAGCATTTCAGGTTTAGCTCAAACCATCCCACGCCCCCGCCCGACCGCCCATTCGATCGTGGTTTTGGGCGGTCGGGCGGGGGCGTGTGCAGGTGATGCGATTCCGGCTTGTCCGGAAATGAACTAGATCGAGCCGACCAACCTGCGCGAAGTTGGAACGATACGAGCGCCGCCGCCTTTGCTCATCAGGAAGCTCGCCAGTTCCAAGCTGAGGAAGAAACAAGAGCGACAGCAATATTGTCCGGCGTGAGAATGCCGAAGAAGCTGTCGTGCCAGCTCTAACAATTAGTGCAGCCACCCTCAGTCGGGTGGCTGCTTTGCGTTGGATGACACGAAGCCATTGAATGGCAGTGGTCATTGACTGAGAGCACTAGTGTTCCGGCTCGAACATTTGATTCCCGTTCCTGCTTGTCTCAGTTCAAATGTCGGAGCCAAAGGAACACTAGCCGGACCATGTTTCTAGTGTAGCTTTTGCAACTGACGCTTGGAGTCGAGCTTAGCAGCAAGTGGAGACCAAGCGTCAGATGCGCTGCACTAGCGGCGGACAACGTCCTTCTTGCGAATGCCACTTACTTTCCGGCGCTGCTGCTTACGAGCCTGAGGAAGCTTCGACTGCTTCCGACGAGTTTGCGGCAATCGCGACTGGCGACGCTGACCACGAACACGAATCCGGCTCTGGATGCGGCGCTTGTTGCGGATATTGACCCGCTTGGCTGCACGGCTAGTGGCTCGCCGAACATTCGTCCTAACCTGCCGTGTGTTGCGTGTTCGGGTTGGCGTAGCTGTCTGCCGGCGTACGTTCCGTGCACGAACACCCGGGACCCGGCGAACATTGCGGACACGGCGGCGGTTGCGCGGTGTCAGTTTGCCGGATGGCAAGCCGATGCGGATGCGGTCTTCGAGGATCGCCTTGCCAACTTTCTTAGCGCCACGACCTACGGCTTTCGCTCCTTTGACGACACCACGACCGACTTTCTTGGCGCCACGACCAATGGCCTTGCCACCTGCCACAACACCACGGCCAACCTTTTTGGCACCATTCTTGACACCACGGCCGACCTTCTTCGCGCCACGACCAACAGCCTTGGCACCAGCGACGACACCGCGGCCAACTTTCTTAGCGCCGTTCTTAACCGCACCGCCGACTTTCTTGGCACCGTCTTTGATAGCACCACCAACTTTTTTGGCTGCGCCAATCGCCTTTCCAGCAACTTTCTTGCCGGCGCGGGCAACGGTTTCAACGGCGCGTTTGCAGGCTCCGGCGGCAGCCGTTGGGTTGGCTACCCGGCAACCTACAATTGCGGTGCCTTTTGCAACCTTTGCAGCGCCACGGCCAACCGCCTTGGCACCTTTCACAACACCACGCCCAACCGTCTTCGCACCACGCCCAACGGCTTTAGCACCTCGTTTGACTGTGCCACCGACTTTCTTGGCGGCGCCGCCGACGGCCTTTGCACCTTTCTTGACTGTGCCACCGACTTTCTTCGCGGCACCGCCTACAGCCTTGGCGCCCTTCTTCACGGCACCGCCAACTTTTTTGGCTGCCTTCTTGACTGCCTTAATCGGATTCCACGCATGCGCCTGGGTTGGTGCTAAGACTCCTGCATTAGTCACCGGCAAGCCGGTAGTTGCGACCGCAAACGCAAATGCTGCGACGGCGGCCAGGATGAATTGCTTTATCATCTCAAGCTCCTTCAATGTGAAGCGGTCATTTCTTGTTTTTAGCGACCGCATTTCTTGTTTGACCGATGAGGATCACCGGTCGTTTCGGACGGGAGAGATGACGGAAACGGCGTAGCGTGTCTGTTACGAGGGTCACAAAAATTCGAAATTCTATGACCGTCTACGAGCGGACCTTGGCCTTACGCACCGCGTGAACGATCAGGGTTCTGTTGGCCGCTGGGTTTTGTCGTAACGGCAGCCAGTGTAGACTTCCAAGTGAATGTTCAATCGCAGTTGACACCAGGATGTGCGTGACATGGCGGACTTCGATCCCGATGATTTTGACTATGACTTCTGGAAGGGCGCAGAGTTGCGAGCCGGCTGGGATGATCTTGTGCCGGGCGAAATCGTTGAATCGCATCCGATAACAATGACCAAAGAAATCATCCAGCGCTACGCGCGTTCGATCGGCGATCTCAACCCGCTGTATTTTGATGATGAGTATGCGAAGTCAACACGGTTTGGTGGACTGATCGCACCACCCAGTATCCATGCACTTTTCCTGTTTGCCTGTACCACGCATGAACATTTCATGCGCACACCGGGTACAGTGAACATGGGGCAGAATTGGTGGATACATCAGCCGGTGCGTCCAGGCGATACCATTTCACTCGCATCGCGTTGTCTCGACAAGCTCATTCGCAAAGGCAACACCTTCGCCATCCACGACAACGTTTTTCGCAATCAGAACGATCAGGTCGTTTGCTCCGGTCGTGGCTGGACAATGCGTCCGCATTAGGAGATTGATCGATGAGCGAGACATTCATTTATGATGAGATTCCCGTTGGTCATCGCTTCGAAGGTCCGAAGATCGATGTGACGCGGGAAATGATCAAAGAATTCGCGATGGCGTCCTTTGACAACAATCCATTGCATTGGGATGACAAGTTCATCTCAGAAACGACGTTTGCTGGTCACAAGAACTTCGATTCCGTCATCGGACACGGACTCATGACGTATTCGTTTATGGTGCGAACAATGACGGATTGGCTTTGGCCTGACAACGGCGACCACCGCCGTCTTGAGGCTCGCTTCCGCAGTCCCGTCTATCCAGGTGATACAGTTCAGGTGAGAGTCGAGGTGAGCCACAAGCGCGAGACTCGCAAAGGCAAGTGGTTCGTGTGCAACGTCAGCATGGTCAATCAGAAAGACGAAGTCGTCGCGACTGGCGAAGCTATGGCCGAGATTTTGAACTAACTTGCCGCCAATCCGATACGTCAATCACTGTGAGATGTCCAAGCGCACGTCGGCAGACAAGGTTGCTTAACCGGCCACGACGCCATTGTCGTGGAGTTTGCCAATGGCAGCAGCCGGTAGCCCAAGGACATCAGCAAGGATCTCATCGGTATGTTGGCCGAGACGAGGCGCAGGCATCGCCGGGAGACGCTCCTCAGCTGCAAATTCGAATGGGCTGGCCGAGCTCCACATCTCGCCTGCACCGGGTTGATTGATGCGTTGGAACATGGGGTGGTCGTCAAGTAGCGGATCACCATTGACGAGTTCTCGCGGTGATTTGTAAGGCGCCCAGAGTGCATTCGCTTTTGTCAGGCGTTCAGACACCTCAGCAAGCGATAGTGAAGCAACCCAAGGTTCGATCAAGGCCGCCAGTTCCTGACGCAAGGCCCAACGATGCGATTCGTTCTTGAGGTCCATTTCGTAGTTGAGCTCAATAGCAGCGAATTGCTCTTCTAAGCCACCCGCTTCGGCCAGTGCCGTCAACTGACGCGTGGTGAATATGCAGATCATTACATGTCGGCCGTCATTCGTCGCAAAGTCACGTGCAAATGTACCGTAGACTTCATTGCCGAAACGCGGTCGGTCGACATCATTGATCTCGCCCTCAGCCAGAAACCCGAGAGCAGCTGTTGCCGACAGTCCAATGTCTTGCAACGCAAGCTTGATCAGCTGGCCTTTGCCCTTGCGCGAGCGATAGCGCTCGCCGGCCAGAATAGCCGTCGCTGATGCATAACCAGTCGCGATATCCCAAGCCGGCAGAACCTGGTTAACCGGGCCTTCACTATCAACCGGTCCAGTGATCATCGGGAACCCGCAGACAGCATTCACGGTGTAGTCGACCTGGGCAGATCCATCCCTCGCACCTGAGATCGCGACCATCACAAGGTCTTCGCGCGCCTTGGAGAGCGCCTCATATGCAAGCCAGCCCTTTGCAGGCAAGTTTGTTGAGAAGATGCCGGCATCCGGCCCAGGCGCTGCAATCAAGGCAGTGACAAGTTCACGTCCTTCCGGGTTGCGCAGATCTACCGCGAATGATCTTTTGCCCTTGTTGAGGCCGGCCCAGTAGAGGCTGTAGCCCTCGTTTGTAACGGGCCAGCGCTCTGCATCGAGCCCGCCGCTGATGTTGTCGAAGCGGATCACATCCGCTCCAAGTGCGGCCAACGTCATGCCGCCAAGTGGCGCTGCAACAAATGCTGAGCCTTCAACGATCCGCAATCCGTCCAAAACTCCAGCCATCGCAGTCTACTCCAACGTGTAACCGAGTTGCCAATCAGTATGCCCGCGTTGGAATAGCGATCATAGGCGTGACGATTGCTTATCGCTGAGGTGATGGCCAGCTTCCTACAAGCCTTTGAAGCTCGGTTTGCGTTTGGAGTGAAAGGCTTCAACGCCTTCGCGAAAATCTTCCGATGAGCGCAGACGGCTGTAAGCATGTCCTTCGAGTTCGATTGATGTCGTCAAGAGCGCATCTTCAGTGTCGTTGAGCAACTTCTTCGCGGTTCTTTGAGCGAGTGGAGCAAACGTAATCAACTCTTCGACGAGTGCGTCCGTCGCATTTTCCAATTCACTATCCGCAACACATTCCGTTGCAACGCCCCAGTCATACGCCTGCTGGCCACTAATCCGCTTGGATCGCATGACGATATCTTTGGTGCGCGTGATACCTATCATTTTCTGCAGCCGCGCGGACCCACCCGAGCCGGGGATCTGACCAAGACGTTGCTCGGGCAAAGAATACTGGGTTGTCTCGGATGCTATTCGAAAATCACAGGCCAACGAGATTTCGAATCCGACGCCAAACGTATAGCCTCTATTGGCAACAATGACCGGCTTCGAGCAGCGGGCTGGTGCGGCAATGTTCCAGGCGAGTTTCGAGACAGTTTCGGGTGTCGCTTCCAGGAAGCCTTTGATGTTTCCGCCGGATGAAAAGTGCTCGCCTTCAGCCCGTAGCACGATGATGCGGACCCGATCGTCAATGTCGAGGCTCTCGAACACGAGGCGAAGTTGATCGCGTTGCGGCATGGTAATGACATTCAGAGGAGGTCGCTGAAGGACGATGTCAGCCCGCTGCCGGTCCGCATCGATATCGACCCGGAAACCATCAAGCTCCTGCAGAGGATCGAGTAGTGTGGATTGGAATGCAGGCATGCGCAGCTCCCTCTTGTGACTTCTGTTGGTGTTAGGATTTCGGCGGATCGCTTTCCAGTGAATAAGATCCGGCCACGAGTAACCGACGTAGAATTTTGCCCACTGGAGATTTTGGGATGGTGTCGACAAAAATGTATGCACGAGGACGTTTGAAATTTGCGAGGGCGGACTGGCGGCACCAGGTGTCAAGCTCTTCATTATCCACGCGGCGCGAGCGTTTGATAAATGCCGTGACCTGCTGTCCCCAGCGTTCATCAGGAAGTCCAACAACGGCAACTTCGGTGACCGCGCTATGGAGCGACAACACAGACTCGATCTCGGCCGGCAACACGTTCTCGCCACCACTAATAATCATGTCGTCGACGCGGCCTGTTACGAATAGGTCGCCATCATCATCAAAGTAGCCGATATCGCCGGTGAAATACCAGCCATTGTGGAGCGCCTTGGCATCGGCATCGGGCCGCTTCCAGTAGCCCTCGAAGGATTCGTCGCCGGCCAGTGTTGCAATGATCTGACCTTCCTCACCAGCCGGTGCAGTCTCTGTCGGGTCTGTCGATCCAATCGTGATGACCCGAATCTCAGTATTGATCCCGGCTTTGCCAGCACTTGAAGGCTTGGCGACGGCATGCTGCTCAACTGTAAATGTATAGATCTCGGATGAGCCATAGTGATTGACAAACAGCTCGGGCTGAAAGGCATCGTTAAGCCGCTTGAGAAGTCCGTCAGTCATGGCCGCACCAGCAAAGCCAAGCTTTCGTACGGAACTTGTATCTGTTGAGGCAAATGCCGGATGTGCCAGCAAGTCATGATAGAGCGTCGGCACAAGATAGAGGTTTGAGACCTTATGTTCTGCGATCAATTCAAGGGCACGTCCGGCGTCGAACCGAGGAAGGCACACGAAGGCGCCATTGATTACGGCCATGGCGAGGAGTGATCGCACACCCATGGTGTGGTAGAGCGGCATGACACCGAGGGTGACTTCTCCGCTTTGATAGGCGTTTTGCGCAACATGCGCGATTGCTGCGGCTCGCTCTGTGCGATGACGCCGGGGCACGCCTTTGCCCATACCCGTTGTGCCAGACGTGTAAAGCATCAACGACATGTCATCAGCAGTCGCGCGAGGAAGGTTTTGCGCTGGCGTTGCAGCAAGAAGTTCGTCAAAACTGACGGAACCTCCTTGGCTATTCTCAACTGCTATGCGTGGCAATTGTTGCGCAAGCGAGCATGACGCAACGGCGCCCTCTGAGACAGGTTCGAAGACAATGGCCTTCGCTTCTGAGTTCTTGAGAAAGAACGCAATCTCCTCGGCGTTGGCGCGCCAGTTAATCGGTGTTGCGATGATGCCGGCGAGTTGCGTTGCCCAATGTAACAATGCGAATTCGGCACGGTTCTGAAGCACGATGAGAATGTGATCACCGGCTTTCAGACCAATCTGGTCCAGACCACTCACGAGCCGTGCTGCATTGTCCAGCAAATCTGCATAAGACCAGCGAATGTCATGGTCGACAATTGCAAGGGCATTGGGGTTGCGCGCAGCAGCTGCCGTCAAAGTTCGGCCGAGATCAAACATTGTCGTCTATCCTCGCCCCTCTGTATCTGAAACCGCTACATCAACTCCTTGAAGCAATTCCGCTGCTTCGCGAGCGGCAGTTACGATTGGCGCGTAGCCGGTGCAACGGCAGATATGGCCCGACAATAATATCTTGATATCGTCGTCTGTCGGCTTTGGGCATGATTTGAGGAAAGCGTCGAGTGACATCAGGATACCGGCTGTGCAAAATCCACACTGCAGCGCATGATGCTTTCGGAAGCAATGTTGGAGAGTGCTCAGGCGGCCGTCGTTGTCTGAGAGGCCCTCGACTGTATCAACACGACATCCATCTGCCTGGATGGCAAGTGTGAGGCAGGCGCGCGCAGGCGATCCGTCGATTTGCACTGTGCAGGCCCCGCAAACGCCATGCTCGCACCCAACATGCGTACCCGTTGCACCAAATTCATGACGCAGGAAATCACTCAGCAGCAAGCGTGGTTCAGCATGTCCACGACGGCGCTGGCCATTGAGTTCAATCGTTATCTTGTGTTTGGTGTCGAACGTGAAAACACTCATGCCAAAGCCTCCTTTGCGGCCTGCTTGCCGAGCGTACGGATGAGATGGCGACGATAACTGGCGGTTGCATGGAGGTCATCCTGACAATCAATCGACCAGGCAAGCTCATTCAAGGCTTCATCTAGCGCAGCCTCTTCCAGCAAAGGCCAGTCGCGGACGATAGGGCGATCAGAGCCGCCACCGATGCCGATTGTCAAGCCATCTGATCGGGCAATAACAGCAGCCGAAACAATCGCGAAATCACCGTGGCGGATAGCAAATTCGCGAAACGCAGTTCCAGTAATCTCTGGATCAATGGGGAAGCGAACTTCGGTAATGAGTTCACCGTTGCGTCTCGCAGTCTGCAGCGCGCCAACAAAGAAATCCCGGGCCTTGATCGATCTCTTCCGGCGGCGGGTTGCTAGTTCGATTTCACCATCCAATATGGCTAGGCAAAGCGGCAGCTCGCTCGATGGATCAGCATGCGCAATCGAACCGCAAACCGTTCCGCGACTGCGTGTTTGAAGATGTCCGACCCATGGGATGGCTTTCGATACCAGAGGTAACATACGACTGAGCTCTGGCCAGTTCTCCAGTTCGGCTTGGCGTGTGGCACAGCCAATTGCGATATGGTTATCGCCATTGCGAATGTACTGTCCTTCATCCAGGCGGTTGATATCAATTAGCAGCTTGGGAGTTGCAACACGCATATTGAGCATCGCGATCAATGACTGCCCGCCTGCCAGGTAACTGGCGTCGCGACCACCTTCTGCAGCCAAGGCAGTCGCTTCGGCAATCGTCCGTGGCCGGGCATAATCAAATGGAGCTGGCTTCATGTGCGCCGCCCTCTGATACCCGCAATGATAGAACGGATAAACTCAATGAACGCGGCCCCGGACCAGGGCTGTGGCATGTCTTTCGCTGCTGAGGCCGGGTTCGCGTGCCGGGCTAGGCGCTTGAAGAATTCGCTGATGAGAACACGGGCTGCCCCGTTGATCATGCGCCCGCCAATGGCTGCGACCTTGCCTCCAAGATCGATACCGTAACGGTAACTAACATGTGTGCCATCTGCCGCGGCTTGAAGGCGTACAACAGCTTCGCCCTTGCTATCCCCTAGTGGACCGCTTGCGCTGCCTGTCAGCCTCAAGGTCTTTGGTGGATTGAGATCATGCATCTTGACCTCGGCATCGAACACGCCTTTGACAATGCCCACTCCAAGCTCGACCTGACCGGAGTATTGGTACGGATCGGTCTCCTGGATCGAGCGACAGCCTGGTACGATGGCGCGTAGGGTCTCAACGTTGAGCAGACTTGACCATACAGCTTCCGGTGATGCGGTCACGAACGTCGAGCCGTGTCCTTGCACCGCAAAGTTGTTGCGCGTGAGTGTAAGGTCCTCATCGCTCAAAGCCCTGCTCGACGGTGCATCCGGTTCATCCAGCGCGAGGAATTGGTGCACGCGCGATGGCGTTAACGGTAGCTCGATATCCTCCCGTCCCACTGCGTCGGCCACTGCATTGGCAATACAAACCGGCGTCGACATGCAATTGCCTTCGCCAATACCCTTCGCGCCGAGCGGCGTGACCGGGGAGGGCGTTTCTATGTGCCGAATATCAAGCTCGGGCATTTCAGTTGTCGTGGGAATGGTGTAGTCAGCGAGTGTGCCGGTCTGAAAACTGCCATCTGCTGCATAGCTAAAGTGCTCGTACATGGCGGCGCCGAGCGCGTTACAAAAGCCGCCACGGACTTGTCCGTCAGCCATGCCGGGGTGGAGAACACGACCGGCATCATGAACCGTGATGTACTTATCGATCGTGATCTGACCGGTATCACGATCAATCATCAAGCCACAGACATCGAAGACAAAGCCATGTGCCGCGCTCGAGTTGATCTCATCAGCAGCGTTAGGAGGCGTCAAGACATCTGGCGACCAAAACACGGTCTCGCGTATCACAGGCTCCGATCCTTGCGGGAGGGTTGCTTGCGCCCAATGCGACGTCGCCGCGAGACGGCGAAATGGAACAGGTTTTACGTCACTCCCAGAAACGGCTCCAGCTACATGCTCGCCAACGGAAAGACCACCATCTTTGAACGCAATGTCGTCAGCCTCACAGCCAAAGTGAGTTGCTGCGATCTCGGCAATCCGGCCTTTCAACCGCTCAGCCGCCAAATGGGCGGCGCCAGTCACCGCACCCGAGAATCGGCTGGAGTAGTTGCCACTGGCAACCGACCAGGCATCCCGTCCGGTATCGAGTTCGGTGTTGACAAACACATCGCCAGGCGAAAGCCCGAGGCTGTCTGCCACAACTTGCGCGATGACGGTTTCATGACCTTGTCCCTGGGGAACCGACGAAACGTGAGCCGAGACACTGCCGAGCGCATCGACACTGACGGTCGCCGTTGCAACTGCACCGCCTTTTGGGCCTGCCCGCTCACGCTCTTCGGGCGTCATGACCGTCGTAATGTAGCCCATATTGGAGATCGATGGCTCCACGACAGCGGCAAGGCCAATCCCGTAGAGGCCTCCATTGTTGCGCACTGTGTCCCGCCGACGCTTGAGCTCGGAAATCCCGTCATCGGTTTCGACCAGCCGCAACGCAGCCTGATAGTCTCCACTATCATAGAGGCCGCCGGACGCCGTGCGATAAGGAAATGCGTCGGCTGCAATGAGATTGCGCTTGATGACGTCGATGGGTTCAAGATTAAGCCCGAACGCAATTTTCTGCATGAGCCGCTCAAGCGCGAAATAAACCTGTGGACCTCCAAAACCGCGGACCAGCCCGCTTGGTGTCTTGTTCGTCAACACATTGCGGTTTCGGATGGTGAGATTGCGAATGTCATAGGCACCGGTCATGTTGCCATGCATCCGATAGATCGTTGCCGGTTCGGGCGCGCGCAGATAGGCACCACAATCGTCAATTTGGTCCCAGTCGAGCGCAGTTATATTGCCATCGTCGGCAACTGCAGCGCGAAGTGTAGCGACCCGGTTTGTTGCCGATGTTGCGGCCATCAGATGCTCAAGCCGGTCTTCAATCCATTTGATCGGGCGGCCGACGACACGGGAAGCGACGCACAGCGCGACGATGTAGGGGAAGACCCCCTGCTTCACACCAAAGCTGCCTCCCGATGCCGGCGGCGACTTGAACCGGAGCCGGCTGGCAGGGACCTTCAACGCCAAAGCCATCACAGGATGAAGTGCGAACGGTCCCTGGAAGTTCGATGTGACGCCATAGCTTTGCGCCCCGGCATCGTAGTCGGCTATGACGCCATAGCATTCAATGGGTGTGACTGAATTCCGTGGATAGCGAATTTTAATGTCGAAGACGTGCTGCGCTGCGGCAAATGCCTGCTCGGGCTCGCCGTAACGGAAGCTGCGGTCAGCAATGACATTCGATCCGATGTCCGGGTGCAACAAAGGAGCGTCACCGCTCAAAGTTTGCTCCGGATCAACGACCGCCGGGAGCTGCTCATAGTCCACCGCGACAGCGGTAGCTCCATCCTCAGCAAGATAGGGTGTTTCAGCCAGAACAATTGCAACAGGCTCGCCGTGGTAACGTACGCGATCAATGGCAAGCGACCAATGCTGCATCGGAGCCTTGACACCGACTGTGAATGGCCGTGTGAATTTCTGGATTTCATCACCGGTGATGACGGCATGCACACCGTCGATATCCAATGCCGCACCTGTTATGATTCCGCGAATATGGGCATGGGCAACGGGCGATCGCACAAACGCTGCATGCAACGTGCCGGGCGCCACGCCGAGATCATCAAGGAACCGCGCTTTCCCCGACAGAAGCGCAGCATCTTCGTGACGCTCAATGGATTGTCCAATCCAGCGCTGTTGCGGTTTGGGTTCGTGCAGATTCATGTTGAGCAGCACAACACGTGCGGATTCACCTTGCAATATGCTTCATGCCGGCGACACTAACACGGTCGTGCAACCGGCCAAAGGTAGCTTCGATTGAGGAGTTTATTCGCAATGTCGCCCAGCTCAAATCAGATGCGGAATTAAGATGAGGCAGTCGTGGAGCAAATGACCGCGGATGCGTTCTGGGAGTTTTCAGTGGACCGCTACGCCAGAGACGGCGTGAGCAAGGTCTGCCTTGATCTTCAGGATGTGTTCGGTGTGGATGTGAACATGCTTATGCTCTGCCTGTGGTGCGGACAGACTGGGCTGGCATTGACCACTGATCAATTGTCCCAGCTTATCCAAGGGGAAGCGGGGCAATGGCACCGCGATATCGTTCGTCCTTTGCGATCGGCCCGCAGATCCATGAAGGGACGGAGTATTGCGGGTGAAGAAAACGACATTGAGGAGTTCCGCTCGCAACTCAAGACAATCGAAATCGAAAGCGAGAGGTGGCAGCAGAGAAGCTTGGCCGCGGCGGTAGCAGCGCTCTTTTCAGAGCGAATGGCCAATGGTCCGGCAGCTTCAAGCTCCGAGCTCGCAATGCAGAATGCTGAACGCTACATCAATCTCGTTCTACCGGTCGGCGCGCGCCATCCTCGGGGTCTGCTGACCGAGCTCGTAGAGGCGTGTATCAACTGATCTGGCGGCTTAGATGACAAGTTCTAATTGTTGTCCTTCCATCGCCGCACAGTGTTCGTCTCAATATCAAACTGGTCGAGTACGCGGCCCAGCGTATGGTCAATCATATCATCGAGCGATTGCGGGCTGGCATAGAATGCAGGGACTGGCGGTGCAATAACTGCGCCCATCTCAGCAGCGGCAGTCATCGAGCGCAAATGGCCCAAGTGCAACGGCGTCTCACGTACCATGAGAACCAGCTTACGGTTTTCTTTGAGAACGACGTCTGCAGCGCGCGTCAGCAAAGACGATGTGACACCGCTGACAATCTCTGAGAGTGTCCGGATGGAACACGGCGCAACGATCATGCCTTTGGTCTTGAATGACCCGCTTGAGATGCTTGCGGCGATGTCTTCATTCTTGTGCCAGACATTTGCGAGATCCTTGATGGCGGCGACCTTCCGGCTGCTTTCATGTGCAACTGTAACTTCCGCCGAACGCGACATGACAAGGTGTGTTTCAAAGTCGGTATCGCGCAACAGTTCCAGCAGCCGAATCCCGTAAACAACGCCCGAAGCGCCGGAGATTCCAACAATTAGGCGTTGTGGGGTGACTGTAGTCTTGGACATCAACGATATCGATCATGGTTGCGCTAACCAAGCAGAGCACGGCGTGCCGCCATTGACAACCGGGCCAGCGTCATCTCGTTTTGTGTTTCGTTCAATGAGGTGAATAACCTGGAGGCATCGTCATGCCCGCTTGTCTGGATCTGCGTAGTTGGCTGAAACATCTCGACAATCAGAGCCGTCTTGCGGTCATGAAACCGGGCCGGCAGCTGGAATTCGAGATTGCCGGCATTGCAAATCGTTGGGATGGAACGAAAGCCAGCGTCTTTCCGAAGTTAGGCAACCGCATTGGAACGGTTGTATCCGGATTGCTCTCCCAGCGTGAATGGATGGCAGAAGCCCTCGGCGTCAGCAACGGCGAACTCCTGAGCCACTTTCAAGAAGCGGCAGCCAGACCACTGCCTTGGAAGGAAATAGCAAACCCGCCATGCCAGCAGGTTGTGCATGATGATCCTGATCTCACATCGTTGCTACCGATTCCGACCCACAACGAACATGACCGCGGGGCGTACATCACAGCGGGCCTGGTGATTGTTCGCAATCCAAAAACGGGACGTCAGAACGTGGCAATCCACCGCCTGCAGGTGCAAGGACCAAAGCAACTCGGCGCCCTGCTCTTGCCGCGCCATACATTAGCGTTCCAGGAAATGGCGGAGCATGCTGGCGAAGACCTTGATGTCGCGATTGTTATTGGTTCAAGTCCGGCAGCGTTGCTTTGTTCCCAGGCCATTGCTCCATTGGATCAGGACGAACTGGAAATTGCAGGTGCATTGGTTGGCGCGCCTTTGGAGGTTGCCCGGTGCCTCGGCAGCGAAATTCGCGTCCCAGCCACATCCGAAATCATTATCGAGGGGCGGTTTGTTGCGAACAAGCGTGAGTTGGAAGGGCCCTTCGGTGAATTTCCCCAATATTACGCGGAACGCGCCAAGCGGCATGTTATCGAGGTCGACCGTGTGACCACACGCGAGAACCCTCTCTATCATACGATTGTTGGCGGCAGCCGCGAGCATCTCCTGCTTGGAGGAATTCCGCGAGAAGCTACGATCTTATCGGCACTGCAGCACAGCTTTCCTTGCGTCTTGGACGTTCATCTGCCGCTCGCAGCCTCCTGCCGCTACCATCTCTATGTTCAAATCAAGAAACGCTCTGAAGGCGAAGGCAAGAATGTCATCCTAGGTGCACTCGCCGCGCACTATGACGTCAAGCATGTGTTTGTCGTTGATGAGGATGTAGACATCCATGCGCCCGGACAGATTGAATGGGCCTTGGCGACGCGCTTTCAGGCAGACAAGGACCTTGTTAGGGTCGATGGCACGCTTGGCTCAAAACTTGACCCATCGACGGATGAGAATGGTATTTGTGCGAAGCTCGGATTTGATCTGACGGTCCCGCTTGATGCCCCTGACATGAAGTATGTCCGTATTCGAGTGCCGGGCCAGGAGGACATCGATTTGACAGCTGTCGCGGACGATAAGGCCGATCTGGAAAACTTGTTCTAGGCCCAGGATAAGATGGGCCGACTGAATGGCACTCAGAGCGGTGCAGAGCATGAAGGACAAGACGCGCAATGCAGGTCAAACGCATCGTTCCAAACATTAAAGCTGCCGATCCGCAACGAGCGCGCGCGTTTTACGTCGATGCGTTGGGTTTGGAAGTCGCCATGGATATGGAATGGATCATAACGGTCCAAGGCACATCCGTTGGTGCATCACAGATCAGTTTTGCTAGCGAAGGTGGTTCAGGCACCGAGGTGCCGGACTTGTCGATCGAAGTTGATGATCTTGATGAAGCACTTTCGCGCATGCAGGCAGGTGGCTTTGCTGTCGAGTACGGCCCTGTGAGTGAGCCTTGGGGTGTCCGTCGGTTTTACGTAAGAGATCCATTCGGGCGCTTAATCAATGTCCTGACACACGAATAGTCTTTGCGAGCGGTCAGGTTCCCCGTAAGCTAACAAGATCGTTGCTAACGGAGTTGTTGCGATGGCCCATGCACCGCGCTTTGGCGTACTCGTTCTGCCGAATACGGAATGGTCGGAGATCCTGCGGTGTTCAAAACACGTCGAAGATCTTGGCTTCGAGTTGGTCTCGACGGCTGATCATTTCGTGGATTGGAGTGACACCTCGCGGCTCTGGCATGAAGGCTGGAGCGTCTTGGCAGCACTCGCCATGGCGACGGAACGGGTTCGGATCGCAACCTACGTCACACAGTTTCCGCTTCGTCATCCGGCAATGTTGGCACGTCAGGCCTTGACCATCGACCACATCTCAGGTGGACGCCTCGACATCGGCCTGGGAACAGGGATTAATATTGACCCGAGTTACGACATGATGGGCATTCCAAATTGGGATGGAAAAGAACGGGTCGTCAGATTCAAAGAATATGTTGCAGTCGTTGATCGCTTACTGTCCAACGAGACATCAAGCTTCGCTGGCGAATATTACACGATCAACGAAGCTGTCGTAAAACCGCGCCCTGTCCAAAAGCCACGACCGCCGATAACCATTGCCGCGCTCGGACCTGTCATGGTTCGGTTTGCTGCACGCATGGCCGACACCTGGAACACGATGAGTTTTGCCGCAACGTTTGATCAGCAGCTGGCAGAGATTGGTGAGAAGGTTCGGATCTGCGATGAGGCGTGTGCAAAGATCGGGCGTGACCCACAGTCACTGCGCCGCTCCTATCATATGTTTGACCCGACAGCTCGCTCCAGCGGCGGAGCGTTCAGCTATTATGAATCTCCTGGAGCATTTGAAGATGCGGCCGGCAAGATCATGGAAGCAGGCTTTAGTGAGCTGAGCCTGTACTACCCAACCATTCCGAAGCAAGTGGATGTATTTGAGCGCATTGCGCAAGATGTACTGCCAAGGCTGCGGCAGAGGCAATAGGCCATTCTTGGTCGTGGTGCAGGGTCATAGCTCACTGCTTTCGATCGGAAGACCACAGCAGGAGAGAATATCAGGATGGCCGTTGCAACAATCTTTCATCATGAAGGAGATCAAGCCGCCAAGGTTTTCGAAGTTGGCTCGGTAGATGATCTTTCGGGACTGCCGTTCTGAGGTGATTACGTCGGCACGCTCGAGGTTCGAGAGGTGGAAAGAGGCACGAGGAGCAGCGGCATCAACATGCGTGCTGATATCACCCGCTGATGCTCGTTCTGGTCCGCATTGCACGAGATAGCGAACGATGCGCAGCCTGGTTTCCTGGGACAGCGCCGCGAGCATGTTGAGTGCTAGTTTAACTTCCATGCCTGCTAGTTCCCATGATAGATAGCCGTCAGTGTAAAGCTCAGCCTTGGAATTTTGGCTTTCGCTTTTCGATGAACGCCTGCATGGCCTCTTTGGAATCCGGATGGGTCGAGAGTTGGACCGTCATATTCTGCTCATAGCGATATCCATCACGCAGACTCAGGTCTTCGATCACATTAAGTGACTGCTTGGCCAGACGAATGGCAGCTGGACTTTTTGCTGCAATAGTCTCAGCAATGCTACGTGCCTCAGCAACAACCTGGTCGCGCGGTACACATGCTTCAACAATTCCCAGGCGATAGAGCTCGGGACCTTTCACCCGGTAGCCGGTTAACATCATTCGCCGAAGCGTTGAATGTCCAAACAGCCGCTGCGCGTGGCGACCGCCTCCTAACAGGCCGACATCAATTTCTGGCAGGCCGAGGGATGCTTCTTCAGCAGCAACAAGAATATCGCACGATGCCGCTACAGCGAGACCCGCACCTAGAGCAGCACCGTTCAGCGCACCGACCACCGGTTTGGTGCATTCCCGAATGGAGTGGTAGCTCTCTCGTGCGCGCCGGTTATGCTGCCACTTCTCACCGGGATCTCCCATGTTGCCGCGCGCCTTGATATCAGCACCAGCTGAGAAAACCTTGCCGGCGCCAGTCAAAACGACGCTACGCACATCATCGCGGTCGCTGATACTATCCATGGTGTAAGCCATCTCAATATTAAACTGTGCATTCTGCGCGTTGACCGGCGGTGCATCCATAGTGACGAGGGCGACATGGTCAGTGACATCTATACGTATGAGTTCCAGTTCCATCGTTGTCGCTCCCGATATTTCAGTGGTGATTGCTGATCTCAGGCGGGATGTTGCATGCAGCAAACCGACTTGGCAAACTTGCATATGATGATTGCTGAGCGCGCATTTCTCGACCCAGAAAGACAACCAGGCGCGCTATGAGCGGAGTAAATATGACCGACGCAGATACCTTGAGGCTTCTTCAGGACGCGGCATCGTCTTTTGCGAGCTTTGATGCGAAGCGCGTCAGGAGTTGGCGCAATACGGATCCATTCTTCGATCCTGCACTATGGCGGGCGATGGCTGAGCAGGGATGGTTCGGTATTTTGGCAGATGAGGAAGCTGGTGGCATGGGCCTCGGTCTTGACGCTGCGGCCGTTGTGGCCCGGGCGCTTGGTCAGGCGGTGGCACCTGAACCATTCGTTGCAGCAGGCGTGGTTGCACCAAAAATTCTGACATGTTGCGAGCCAGGTGCAGCACGCAGTTCCGCACTGCAGGACGTTGTAGCGGGGAGAAAGACCGCGACCGTCGCATGGCAGAACCCATCTGGCAGCCTCGTACTCGACGATATCGCAATTACATCAGTAACGAGCAATGGAGCGACGACGCTTTCAGGCGAGGCGCGTTTCATTCCGGTGAGTGCTGCTGACGCGTTGATCGTGGCCGCAAAGCAAGACCAAGGCGTGGGGCTCTGGTGGGTCTCTGCGGAAGCGGATGGCGTCAACATCGAAGCTGAGGAGCAGGCGGACGGAGGCCGAACCGCATGGTTGCGATTGGCTAATGTCGCCGTAGGGCCAGACGCTGCACTCGCAAGTCCAACGGTCGGCCGGGAGCTTCTCAGTGAGGCTATCGATTACGGAATTGTTGCGAATTGTGCAGAGTTGATGGGGTTGATGGATCGGGCCCTCGACATCACGCTTGAGTACCTCAAGGTGCGCAAACAGTTTGGTCAGGCGATCGGTAGCTTCCAGGTTCTACAACATCGAGCCGTCGATCTTTGGATGCAGAAAGAGGTGGCCGGTCACGCAACTGAAGCAGCAATTCGCGCAGTCGGTGCAGCCGGCATCAATCCGGTCGCGCGGGCAATAGCTGCCTCAAGCGCCAAGGCGCGGGTTGGTGAAGTGGCTTTGAAAATGGCCAACGAGACAGTGCAGCTACACGGCGCGATCGGCTTCACTGACGAGTATGATCTAGGTCTGTATGTCAATCGCATACTGACCTGCGTTCCTTACCTCGGAAACGCTGCCGACCATCGCAACCGCTACGGCGGTCTGAAACAACAAGCAGGAGCTGCCGCATGACATTCGGAGTCGCACAGGAACACGACTGGAATGCACTCAGTGACGAGGCGTTTCGCGATATCATTAGCGCGGACTTCCGCGAACATTATCCGGATGAGCTCCGTTTTCCACCTTGCCGGCTGCGCTGGACAGAGTTGCGTGATTGGTATTTGCGGATGTCGCAGAAAGGCTGGATCGCCCCCAACTGGCCGGCTGAATTCGGCGGGATGGGTCTGGAACCTCGCAAAGCGCTCATCTTCCATGAAGAAGTGGAACGTGCCGGTATTGCCCGCTTCCAGGATCATGGGATCCTCATGGTTGGCCCTGTATTGATCAAATGGGGCACTGACGAACAGCGCGCACGTTATCTTCCAAAAATCCTAAGTTGCGAGAACATCTGGTGCCAGGGCTATTCCGAGCCAGGGTCTGGTTCTGACCTTGCTAGCTTACAAACCAAAGCTGTTCGCGAGGGCGACGAATTTGTCATCAATGGCCAGAAGATCTGGACAACGTTAGCCCACGATGCTGACCATATTTTTGTGCTTGCACGCACGGATTTCGAAGCAAAAAAGCAGGAAGGCATCAGCTTTCTGTTGGTGGATATGGACCAACCTGGAATCACAGTACGGCCAATTCCCGATATTTCTGGCCAGGCTGAGTTCTGCGAGGTTTTCTTCGATGACGTCCGCACGCCAGTCGATAATCTCGTGGGGGAACTTAACAAAGGATGGACGGTTGCCAAATCGCTACTCGGCTTCGAGCGGATACATATCGGCAGTCCAAAGCTTCCCGAATATGCAATGGAAATCCTTGAAACTGTCGCGAGCGCGCGCGGCGTGCTCGATGATCCTGTTTTCAGAGATAAGTACGTGCGCCTCCAATTGGACGTTGAGCATCTGGCGCATTCCTATGAGCACTATGCTGGAATTGTGGCGCGTAGGGAGACGCTGGGCCCTGATGTCTCGATGCTCAAAGTGTTGGCGACAGAGACCTTCTCCAAGATTGCCGACCTCGTAGTTGAGACCGCTGGTCCGCTTGGCGGCATGAAAGGGGACACGCGGATTGGCAACATCGATGTGAATGTTCTGGCGCCCTTCTACAAAGCGCGGCCGGCTCCCATATACGGCGGGTCTAATGAGATCCAGCGCAACATTCTCGCGAAGCAGGTGCTAGATTTGCCAATGCGCTAAACAACCGCAACGAGATTGCATGGTTTTGTTGATCCAACACGACACTTAGGACGTTAAACGCGGCCGAGCTCGCGTTGGATCACGCAAAACATCGTGACTATAAAAGCGAATTAACGACTCATCCACCATTGCAATCGCCCCGTTTTCCTCCTTGTGACCGCCACCGCGGTCGGCAACCAAAAACATTTGAGTTGGTACAAGAGGAGAGAAACGTGCGATTTTCATTTATTTCAGCAGCCATTGTCGGAGCGAGCTTGCTAGCCGCACCAGCGAGTGCAGCAAACATTGTCGACACCGCGTCTAAGGCCGGAACCTTCAACACCCTTCTCGCAGCTGCTAAGGCAGCCGGTCTGGCTGATGCGCTGGCAACAGGCAAACACCTAACCGTTTTTGCGCCAACCGACGCCGCGTTCGCTAAGCTGCCGAAAGGAACCGTCGAGTCTCTCCTTAAGCCAGAGAACAAGTCGAAGCTGGCAGCAATCCTGTCATACCACGTATTGCCACGTAAGCTTGCGTCTAACCAGCTGCCACACAAGGCCATTCACGTTCGCACCATCAAGAGCGGCGGCGACCGTCTTCTGCGCGTACGTAAGTCACGCAGCGGCGTGACGGTCGATAAGGCCAACGTTGTGAAAGCCGATATCCGCGCAAGTAACGGTATCATCCACGTCATCGACAAAGTAATGTTGCCGTCGCGATAACACGCCGGCATGACATTCGATCAGCATGAGGGGTGGCCTTGACGGTCACCCCTTTTGTTTTTGCGCCATCAATGTTCAAATACCTCGCTCAGCTTGGCTGGGCAAAACAGAATTGGAGTAGGGATGGCGGAACGCTTGCCGCAACTGCAGGCGCTGATTGATGCAGCCGAAGCTGTCACCACAGAGCGTGTGTCGTCGTTGCCGATTGTCGAACCCTTGGCGCAAAAATTGTTTGTGGCGCTATCCGAGCCTGTGGATGGAGATCCGGATCATGCGCCACAACAACAGCCTGTCTGTGCGCAACTACATGAAGCGTACCATCAGGCACGCACGGGTCCTGGGTCCTTGCCGGCGCTCACTGATGCCTTTGCGGCACTGCAACCGTTCCTAAACTGGGCTCCCAAACCCGGCACTGAGGACGAGCCGAATGGTTTCTTTCAGAACCATGCGAATGCTTCAATAGTCGGCCAGGGCGGATTGGAAGTACGCGATGATGTCCGCATCGGAGTGAGTTTGGTGGCCCCGCATCAGCACTATCCTCGCCATCGCCACGCACCTGAGGAATATTACATCGTCCTCTCACCTGGCGCCTGGATGCACGAGGATCAACCCTTCCAGCAATTGAGGACGGGCGATCTGTTTCACAATACACCGTTCGTTTGGCACGCGATGCAGGCCGGCGACGTACCGTTGCTCGCTGTTTGGCTTCTTTGGACGAAGGATGCCTGAGAATGGCGTGTCGTGATCGACAGTAGGCAAGTCTGAGCTTAGCCACTACCGAACTTGCTGCGGTGCTGCAGATCCTGCTTCACCTGCTCCAACGTCGCTGTCCGCTTGAAGACAGCGGCTGCAAGTGCGCTTGAGATTACAAACACTGCGACAAATCCGGCGAAACCCATCCACGTCGGCCAGGTCAAAAAAACACCAAGGCCTATGCAACTTCCGATTGCTGAGATAAGAAATTTGTAGGTTGGAGCCATAGAGCCAAGTCTAATCACAGCCTCCTTGAGAAATACCTAATTCGCTTGCTGACCTCGTGCAAAAGGGGGCGTCGGAGTGAATATGGAGCGGACAGATACGCCATCCTTCAGCCCTTCGACGAAACGCTGAGCCAGTAGACTAGGCTGCCAGCCAACGCAACCGCTACTAGACCATGCTGCAACTCTGCGGAAACAAGCGTCAAAAGAAAACCGGTCGCAAGGGGACCGCAGGCTGCGCCGAGATCGCGCCAGGCTTGCATTCGGGCGAGCGGGCCGATGGCGTCTGCATCGAGGGACAATTCCTGAACGATAACTGCGGGGCCTAAAGACGCGAGTGCTCCGCGAAACAAGAGCATGATAAGTGCGCCGATAATCGTCAGCCCAGCGGCGACAAAGACAAAGCCAAGCATGGTCAAAACAGACGATGCAATGAACACACTGCGGGCACCGACGCGGTCTGCGATCCAACCAAACAACGGTGCCGCAATGGCTTCACCGAAGTGGCGCATAGCCAATAGGGCACTGCCGCCAAGAACAGCTTCTGATAGTGAGGCTTCCCGAGCCAGGATCAGCGTGATTGAGACGGCAAAAACACCGTCGACCCCATAACCCTGCATGAAGAAAATCACGTCCACCGGTCTGGGTCGGTCGAGCGACGCTACTGGCGTTGACGGTGAGTTTGAAATGCGATCGGCGGGCAGCGAAAAACTAATAAGGATGGCGAATGCTGTAGCCGCGGCCAGAACTGCGAACACCATGTTTGGGCCGACCTGCCCGACGAGCCAGGCTCCGCCAAAAAGGGCGGCGATAGGTCCGGCACGCTGAATGGCCTTGCTGACACCGACGCGAGTGCCGGCGTTCTCGCGGTATTCGACCGCATAGGCAAGCGTCGCCAAGACCAACCCTGCATAGGTGAGGCCCCATAATATCCTTGCCGCCAACATCACCCATGGGCCCTGCGAGACAGCGTAGAGCGCGGTTGAAAGGGTTGCTGTAACGGCCGCGCCAATGCACATCCGCCGTACACCGACCGCGTTCGTGAGGCGCGCGATTACTCCATAAGCGAAGACGCGGATGAACCTGTTGGCAGACAGCATGACGCCCACCCAGGGCAGTGTCAGGCCAAACTGATCTGCATAGGCTGGTAGAACCGCGTAGAGCAGCGCATCTCCAAGAAGCGCCAAAGACATAATGGAAGATGAGCCGATGATCGCGTGCCAACCATTGCCGGCAGAAGAGGAGGTTTTGGTTTTGGACATTCGGTCAACTTCATCGGGAACTCCGCCAAAGTCCACAGGTGATGCAATCACGAACGAAATGCAGTTGCGAGGATGGCCTCGACCGTCAGGGAGAACGCGAGCGAGTGTGCGGTTCAGCCGACTGCGATTGGCGACTGCAGATTGCCTTAATCAGTTGTTAACCAATGCCTCATTACGACTGAGTTGTAGCGTCTTGAGTTCTGTTATTGCGTGGAGCCGAGTGAATGCGTTGTATTTGCGGTGGCATGTCGAACTGCAAGTGGTTTGGCCTTCTTTTTCTTCTGCTATCAATTCTCCCTGCGAACGCTGACAAGCAAGCGCCAAGGCTCGAAGAGCTGCAAGTCCTCACGCAAAAGACAATCTATGAATACCAGGCCGGTAGGATTGCTGCTGCCCAGGCCATCTCGAAGAAGGTGGCACTCGGAACCCGGAGCCGTTTCGGGAGTGAGCATCTCAAGTATGCACAAGCCCTCAACAACTGGGCACTCTTCCAGGGCCTGAACAATGAGTTGTCGGAGGCCGAAAAGAACTTTCACACGGCGATCAGAATTGTCGAGAAACTCGATGGTGATCATTCCGGCCAACTGGCCGAATTGAAGAACAACCTCGCGCGGATCAGCCTCCAGAACTGCAAGATTGGTGAGGCGCAAGCTCTATACTCCGATGCTTTGCGCCTATATCTGGCGTCCCACGGCTCAGATCATGCCGAAACGAGAATGGCTCAAACCAACCTAGACGGGCTCAATCAGTATCTGGGAAATCCTGGTCGGAACGGGCCAGACAATTCATCAAGCACACGGGCAGCACGCGAGATAGGAGACTTGCTGCGCCAGTGCGTGAGTTGATCTTGAACCGCCGGCAGGGGATGGTTGCATCCCGCTGGCTTTGACTTCCGTCATAAAGACAGAGCAGCACCGTTGCGTCTAAGTCCAGGCGGTCCTCTGGTACAAAAAACTGCGTCGATATAGCTGTAGCTTCATCTATTCTGTGTCCCTGTTCTCACTTGCGGTGCAATCGGGTTAGACTTCCTGCGTTCTGAGACTTGCTGCTCGGGCTAAAACAACAAAGGAACGCCGCAATGAACAATCCAATGGACCTCAGCAACCACAATATCATCGTCACGGGGGCCAGCCAGGGCATCGGCGCTGAAGTTTCGCGTCAGGTCGTGGCCTTGGGGGCCAAGGCGATCATGGTGGACATTCAAGGAGACAAGCTGGAAGAAGCTGCAGCCGAAATCGGTGCCGAGAATACCGAGACATACGTCGGTTCCGTTGCAGATCCTGCTTTCGTCCAGGAAATGGTCGGAAAAGCCGTGGCCAGCAACGGTGCAATCCATGGACTGCTCAACAACGCAGGTATTGTGCGCGCGGCCATGATCAACAAGATGTCGATCGATTATTGGCAGCAGGTCATCGACGTCAATCTATCTGGTGTTTTTTATTGCCTGCAGGCTGTTGGCCGTCACATGAATGAACGCATTGAAGACGGCGACACCAGCCCGGCATCAATCGTCAATGTATCATCGGACGCAGGCCGCCGTGGAACCATCGGTCAGATCAATTACGGCGCAGCCAAATCAGGCGTTCTCGGCATCACGATGAGTGCAGCGAAGGAATGGGCCGCCAACGGAATTCGTGTGAACTCGGTATGCTTCGGCGTTGTTGAGACGCCTATGACCGAGGTCATCCGCTCGGAGAAGTTTCGTGATCGGATGATTGCGCAGGTGCCAATGGGACGATTTGCTGATCCAGTCGAAGTCTCCCCACCGGTCTGTTTCCTGCTTTCACCAGCTGCCAGCTATATCACCGGCCAGTATCTATCGATCAATGGTGGCATGGTGATCGGGATGTAGGCGAAAGATCAATCCCCCGAATTCCGACGATCCATACAAATGCCGCTGGTTGACGGGGGGCAACCAGCGGCGTTGGGTCGGGAGAAGGCCCCGGGCTGTTTGCCAGGGGTTTGGCCAAACACGTCACGGGGGAAACGGTTTGGCTTAGTAAGACCGTCAGTGCTCGACCGTGGGGGAGGGGAGGATAACGCGGTGTTGCACTTGCCGGACTGCAGTTGAAGTTACGATGAGATCATCCTTCTGGCTCGAAACGATGCTGGTTTGTGAATGAGGTCAACTTGACGTTGATCAAGTGGTTCAGCACGTTCGTCTCCTTTCTTTAGCCCTGCGAAGAGTAGGTCGTTCCTTCCGCTGACAAGGTTCAATCTAAGTTCCCTTTTTTCTCCCCGCTGTCACCTCGGTAACAAGGTCACCGTTTTCGTGTGACGCGAAAAGTCAGCTGTGGCTCAGCCAAAGACCGACGGAGACAGGCGTCGAACAGGCACACGCGCGCCTGCTCGGGACATACTCACAATATCAGGTTGGAAGGGCGAAAGAGGCTAGTTAGTCTTTGCCGTCTTTTTCGTATTCATAGTGGAAGTCGCAGTGTGACGCCCCACCCATGATCGTTTGGGTCCTAGTCAGCTTGAGGCGTTGGTCATAGCCTTCGCAGAAGGTCCCATCCCGCTGGCATGACAGAAGATGGCCGATATCTCCGAGACCCATCTCTCTGTACATGTCGGAATAGCGGCAGCGCACGACATCGAACTTGTACGTGTCATCAGTTTGTTCGTGGACTTTGATTTCCAGGGCGCCGCCAGCTGTCCATTGAGACTGCCGGTCCACGAAGGTCTGCATTGAAGTATTGCCGCCAACGTCCGCTGCCATACCTTCTGCTTGTTCAATCGAGGACGCCTTCACGGCATCGGCAACGGTCTTCTCTGCAACGTCTTTGCCATGGCTGTCGTTCAGCGTGTCATAGACATGCTTGAGGATCTGCGCCTCAATGCGGCGGCGCTCAAGCATTGGGAGTAGTTTGGCGTCAGCGTCAGACATATCGGGTCAACTCCAGAGTCAGATTTGCAGTTACATTTTTTTGCCGGCAAGCCAGCCGCCATCAATCGGCACCGTGACACCGGTCATGAAGCTGGCATCCTCCGAAGCGAGGAAGAGAATGACGCGCGCAATCTCACGGGCTTCCCCCCAGCGGTTCATGGCATGGATCGACTTGATCGTATCAGCCATGTCAGGGTCCTGGAAGTAGCGCTCCGTCAACGTGGTGCGCGTCACGCCTGGTCCGACGGCATTGACCCGAATTCCGCTTTCACCGAATTCGAGGCCCATTTCCTTGGTCAATCCAACAACAGCGTGCTTTGAAGCCGTATAGGCTGGTCGATTGGGTGCCGCCGTTAAGCCCAGTGTGGAAGCAAGATTAACAATGGCTCCCGGTTTGCCCTCTTTAGTCAATTGGCGCACGAAGGCCTGCGAGCAGAGGAAGACGCCTGTGATATTCACATCAATGACGCGGCACCATTCTTCATAAGGTAGGTCGACGACGGGTTGGATCTCGCGCACGCCTGCGCTGTTGATGAGAATATCCAAGCGACCGAGCCTGCCTGCTGCGCTTGCAAAGATAGACGTCACGGCTTCAGGGTCTGTCGTGTCCAGGGTAAACGCGTGGGCGCGACCGCCACTCTTCTCGATCTCTTCGACGGTGCGTTCTGCTGTATCGCTGTCGATATCTGTACACGCGACGACGGCACCTTCCTTCGCAAACTCGATGGCCGTTTCCCGACCAATTCCACTACCTGCGCCCGTTATGAGGACACCTTGATCCTGAAATCGCATTGCTTGTTCTCTCCGAAGACGTAGATGACCGGGGCTTTGGCTTCTGGCATTTGACCACGAGCTCGCCAAAAGGGATCGAGCGTCAGATGCGCGACGCTCGGAACGAGTGGACCACATCAGCCCCTGCAACAGCAACTCTCTCCCTGATCCGAGTTCGGATACTTGGTGGATTGTGCTGTCGCCAATGATCAAGACCTCATAGAGTTTCAGTTTCAGGATTGAAGTGAACCGGAGGCGGATATGGCTGGCATGCTGGAAGGGAAAACCGCGCTGATCACCGGTGGTGGCCGTGGGATCGGCCAGGCGGCAGCTTTGCTGTTTGCTGCAGAGGGAGCCAGTGTAGCAGTCTCTGATTTGTCAGCCGATGGCGCTGAGGAAACAGTCGCGCAGATCAACTCCGCCGGTGGCCAGGCTATTTCGGTGCCTGGTGATGTTACGATTGCAGCAGATGTCGATAAGATGGTGCAATCCACCGTCACAGCCTTTGGTGCTCTCGATTGCGCCTTCAACAATGCCGGCATTGCACCCTATCAGGTCGACGCTGCTGGGCAGAATACGGCGGATTGGTCTGAAGACTCTTTCGATCGCATGATCGCCGTGAACCTGAAAGGCGTTTGGCTCTGCATGCGCGCAGAGATCAAGCATATGGAGGCGAATGGCGGTGGAGCCATCGTCAACACGGCTTCGGTTGCGGGCTTGCTCGGAATTCGGACGTCATCGGCCTATACTGCTGCCAAGCACGGTGTTGTAGGCCTGACGAAGACAGCGGCGATCGAATATGCCAAGCAAAGCATTCGCGTAAACTCGGTTTGCCCGGGCTACATTGAAACGGACATGACCAAGACTGCAATGGACCTCCGCGGGGAAGAAATCCTGAATATGGTACCCTACCGGCGGATGGGCAATCCGACCGAAATCGCGGAGATGGTCTGCTGGCTCTGTTCAGACCGCGCGTCGTACACTTCTGGTGGCAACTACAATGTTGATGGCGGCTACGCCGCCCAATAGTCTGGTTTTCATTCTTTTAACGGTCAGCCTTGGCGATCGAAAGCCAGGCTGCGTGCAAATGCAATAATCGCAGCACGCTGTCGTTCATCGGAGATCGTGGCGAACGCGCGAACAAGCATGACACCTTGATCATCGTTCAACAGCTTGTCGATCGCACCGCGTCCCGAGACGCGATCGCTAGTGTCCATCTCATCGCCATCCATATCATCGAAGAAGTAATTCACATCAACATCAAGCAGTTGCGCCAGTTGATAGAGGCGGCTGGCACCGATACGGTTGGCACCACTTTCGTATTTCTGTATCTGCTGAAACGATAGACCAAGCCCCTGCGCCAACCGCTCCTGGCTAATGCCTAGCAGGTTGCGCCGGAGCCGAACCCGCCCTCCGACATAACGATCAATGTCTTGGCGATCCCGCCCCAAACCTATCGCGCTTTCAGTGCTTTCTGCGTCTTCCTCAAGCATAAATTGGCTCAATTTCAATCAAATAATAAACGGTCCCATACTCAGTACTGGTGCCAGAAGCGATCAGATCAGTGTGAATACGAAAAACACTGCCATCGGAGGCTCACCAAACATTCACGCGTCGGGGGCAGCGTACCTCCAACTGACGGGAGAACGCTTTCGCGCGAGTCTTCTGGGTGGGCAAAGAGACCGCGGACCACGAGAGAAAGCGTTGGGCACTGGCTGAACGATAATACCCTCGCCTAGTCCTGCGAGCCGCGATACGATCTGCGCTCGGTTGACAAAGGGAGGCATAAATGTCGGACAACGAACGTCATCAGAAAGGTATGGCCCTCAGGGCGGAGCTGTTGGGTGAGAAGTTCGTCGAGCGTATGAACCAAAACACCTACCAAGATCCCATCATGCAGAAGTTCCGCGATGTTGCGGCGGAGAGCGTCTTTGGTTCGCTTTGGACGCGACCTGGTCTGGATCTCAAGACGAGGACGCTTGTTTGCGTTGTCTCAGATGCCGCAACCGGCCGCGAACCGGAACTTGCCCTACATTTGCGAATGGCGCGCAGGCAGGGATGGTCAGAAGAGGAATTGTCTGAGGCCCTCCTCCACCTGACGGGATATGTCGGTGCACCGCTTGTGCGCGAGGCTATGTTGACGGCCAGCAAGGTTTTCAAGGACATCAACGAGAACGGTATGGACTGACTGGGGCATCGATCTTGCTCGGCAAAACCGCCGATTGATCTTGAAAGTAAGTGTTTCACGACGTCGTCCATCCAGCGCTGGAGTGAATGGGTTGCGAAAGCAATGCCAGTCAGCTTTGCCATTCACTCCACTTGATCTGCAATCAAGGCGTCTTCCTCGTCTCTCTCAAATTGCGTCGATGCAGCTATTGCGTGGTTGAACCAAATGACGTCGCAAGTCGACAAATGGTCAGCAAAGTACTTTTCGGCTGCATTCAGAGAGGGACGAGAATGAAGAACCTGACCGTAACGGAACTTGTCGCGATTGTATTTGCCGGACTGGCAGGCGTGGCATCGGCTGTTCAAGCATATGTCTCGTGGGAAACGCGGGGTGAAGTTTCGCGTGCGATCGTCTTTGCACAACGCATCGATGCCTGCTCAAAGGTCATGGCTGCGATCGAGCCGCTGCTTGACAAGGCGCGCGCTGATGGGCGCGCGATTGTCGCCAAGGGCCAGCCGAACGGGCGTTATTCTCTCAATCGCTTCTACTATAATCTGCCCTCGGGCAACGCAGCATTCAAGGCGCGGCATGGGCCACGCGTTGAAAACTGGCGCGTGGCATCGGCTGCTTTGCAAATCGTAGCGCCGACCAAGAGCATGGAACAGCGCATCACCTATTTTAATCGCGCAATTACCAAGGATATCGAAGCGGGCAAATTCATGTCACAGGCGACGTTGATGACTTGGCTGGAAGACTTCGAAGCCAACGCGCAGGCACTGCAGCAAGACTGTCGCGGGCTTGTTTGATCGGGCAAATAGAGAGTGATGTGCGACGCGGGCTGTTAGACTAATCGACTGACTTGCGCTTCCATCGAAAGTCGCAATGCGGTGCACCCTGCATCAATGTCTGCGTTCTTGAGAACTCCCAGCCTGGACGCATGTGGGCTTCGGCTGCGAAGTCGACACCGCACGTCATCAGTGCGCCGGTCTCTGGCTCGCCGATAGAACGGAAATACTCGGCAAACGCGCAACCAGTGACATTGTGAGCGTAATTGTCTTCAGTGTTTTCGACAACTTCCTGCTCAATCGGAAAGTCGGGACCATTGCTGGCGTCATCGCCGGGGTGCGTGTCCACATCAAAGCCGCGTTTGTCACGCCACTTGACGTAATTCTTGGCGATGGCAGCGCCAACAATAGCATGTGCGCGGTCTTTACCGATCTCTACTTCCAATTCCTTTACAATGGGAATGACGGCACGAGCCTGGATCTTGGTTGCTTCAAGGATTGGATTGGTCTTGGTCTTTTCGGACATAGCAGGCCTCCCGGGTTGAGTGTGGTGCGCGCGTGCAGCGCGCATCTATTCGGCTGCCACAGAAGTCCCTGTACCTGCATCAAAAACAAAACCTGTGTAGCCTTCCTCAGCGATGGCGTTGCACTTGTCGCGATAAGCTCCGACACCTCCGATGTACGGTAGAAATACTCGCGGCTTGCCAGGAATGTTGGCCCCCATGTACCAAGATGCCGCCTTTGGATAGAGCGTCTGGTAGGCCGTCTCATTGGAATGGGTCACCCATTCTTCCTGAGCGTCGGGCGTTGGTTCAATCGTCGCCCGATTGGTCTTTTCCATATGCGCAATGCAGTTGCTCATCCAGTCGACATGCTGCTCGATTGAGACAATCATATTGGATAGCACGGATGGGCTCTGCGGACCGGTGACCATGAAAAGGTTGGGAAAGCCGGCTGACATCATACCGAGATAGGTCTTAGGCCCTTCTTCCCACTGGGCCTTCAAGGCAACATCACCGCGTCCACGAATATCGATACGATCGAGCGTACCAGTCATCGCATCAAACCCTGTTGCGAAAACGATGGCGTCGAATTCGTAATCCGTTCCATCGTGTTGGACGCCTGTTTCTGTAATCCTGTCGATCGGCTGGTGCCGGATATCGATCAAATCAACATGGTCGAGATTATAGGTTTCGAAGTACCGCGTATCGACGCAAATCCGTTTCGTCCCGATCGGATAATCTTTTGCTGCAAGGAGTTCGGCAGTGGTAGGATCCTTGACGATCTCGCGGATCTTGTCGCGCACAAACTCAGCGGCAGTATCATTGGACTCTTGATTGACGGCGAGATCATTGAACGCAGCCATGAAACGCGTACCGCCGTCGGTCCATCTCTCCTCATAAACAGCCTGTCGCTGATCCGGCGCAACCTCCATCGCCGAGACGGGGTTCAGGTTGGCAAGTATACCATTCTTGGTTTTGCGTGCGTTGGAGCGATGAGTGTCGTAGTCATCCTTCCATGAGCGCTCATAGGCGTCTGTCATGGGCCCATTGCGCGAAGGGATCGAGTAGTTCGGCGTGCGCTGGAAGACAGTGACATGGGCGGCTTGTTCCGCAATCACCGGAATTGCCTGAATGGCCGATGAGCCAGTACCAATGACACCGACACGCTTGCCGGTAAAGTCAACCGGCTCGTGCGGCCAGTATCCTGTGTGATAAGTCTCGCCTCTATAATCTTCGAGGCCATTGAAGTCGGGTGTACGTGCCGTCGAAAGACAGCCGGTGCCCATGATGCAGTACCGCGCTGAAATCCGGTCACCCTTGTCGGTCGTGACCAGCCATCTATTCGTCTTCTCGTCAAAAACAGCAGATGTGACAGTCGTCTCGAACTGCATGTCGCGGCGCAGATCAAAGCGATCGGCCACATGTCGCGCATAATCCAGGATCTCGGGTTGGGCAGAGAACTTTTCGCTCCAGCGCCACTCCTGCTGCAACTCTGGAGAAAACGAGTACGAGTATTGCATACTCTCAACGTCACAGCGCGCGCCTGGATACCGGTTCCAATACCATGTGCCGCCGACGTCGGTGGCCGTATCGAGAATGCGCGCTGATAGGCCAAGTTTGCGCAAGCGGACCATCATGTACATGCCGCTGAAGCCGGCTCCCACGATGACGGCATCATAGGTAGCAGTTATGTCTTGCGTATCGCTCATACAGGTCTCGTTTGTCACAGTTGTTCCGCAGCTTGCAGAAATATCAGATTGTCGGCGTCTCACCCATTGTCGTGCAGCGACGCATGACACGGATCTCGCGCGCCGTATCGAACGGCGTTGCGCGATGCAATAGGCATCGATTGTCCCAAACCATACACTCGTTCGGGGACCAGGTATGCGAGAAAACCTGATCGTCTGGCGCAATGAGAGCAGTTAGTTCCTCGATCAGGGCGCGGCTTTCATTGTAGTCCATGCCTTCAACAGACTCTGCATGATCACCGAGATAAACAGCCTTGCGGCCTGTTTCAGGGTGCACGCGAACGATCGGATGCGGAACCGGTGGCACCTCTGCCTTTTGCTTTTCGGTCATCGGTTCGTGACCGTGCCGACGCGTTCGCGAAAAGTCCAGGTTGTGAATAGCATTCAAGCCATCCAGGCGCCTTTTCCAATCCGCTGAGAGGTTGTCGTAGGCGCTATACATATCAACAAACTCGGTCAGGCCACCCTCGCTCGGCACGACTTCAGAATACATCATTGTTGCGAGCCCGCGCGTCGGCCGCCACGACCCATCTGTATGCCAATGCAGCGTGCCTTTGTCCGGATGCCGCCCATTCGGTTTGCCGTGTTCATCCAAATTGGTCAGCTTGTAGATTTCGGGATGCGCATTGTAACCGTGATACTGATTCATCACGTGCACCTGAACCTCTCCGAAGCGGCGCGCAAAGGCCACCTGCGTGGCTGGCGGGAGATCGACATTGCGAAACAGCAGCAGCTGATGGTCGAGGAACGCCTCATAGACCTTGCCGAACAGCTCCGGCGCCACGGCGTCAGCAAGTGGTAGGCCAATAATCTCACAGCCAAAATTGTCGTGCAGTGGCTTAATCTCGAATGGCCAGTCGCGTCCTGCGGTGGTAGCGCGAGCATCTGCCATGGGTTATCTCCGCATCGGTCGATTGTCGTGTTTGGAGACGCTACAACTCAACATCATGCGCGGCAACGCCAGGGTCGAAACATCATGACTTCGATGACGTTTTCCAGAGTTACCGCGTAAAGCGTTGGGCAATCACCACACCACCGACAACCATAGCTAGAGCAATAGCGTGGTAGAGATGGAATGTCTCGCCAAGGATGAGGACGGCCAGCATGGCCCCGAAGATTGGCACCATGTTGAAAAACAGGCTCGCCGTATTGCCGCCGAGCAATTCGTTCGTCCTGATCCAGAAACCCTGCGAAACAATTGATGGAAAGAGTGCCGTGTAGAACACGACGGTCCATCCTGTGAGATTGGTCGGAACAATGGTCTCGCCCATGGCGTATTCAACCGCAGCCATTGGGATGGAAGCAATTGTCGCTGACAGAACGAGCACCGTCAAAAAGCTCATCCAGTGCATGTCCGGCTTGGCCCGCAAGGCGACGGAATAGGCCGAATAGACAACCACGGCAACCAACATGATGAGGTCACCGAAGTTGATATCAAGGCTGGCAAGGCGCGCAATATCGCCCTGTCCGGCAATCAGCAAAACGCCGATCAACGTGATCGAGTATCCGAGTGCCTGCGCCCAGTGCATACGGACGCCGAAAATCAGGAAGTTGAGCAGGAAGACGAACATCGGCATCGCCGATTGCAGGATCGTGATGTTGATCGCCGTCGAGTACTTGAGGGCTGAATAAAGCAGCCCGTTAAACGCGGCAAAGCCAAGCGCGCCAGCAAAAAACAAGTAGGTTATATTTTGCCGGATCACAGGCCAGTCGTCACGCAGGTGTTGCCACCCCAGTACAAGCATGATCGCAACGGCCAGAAGCCACCGCAGCATCGTCAGCATGAGCGGTGAGACGTTGCCGACCGCGAACTTGCCCGCGATCGCGTTCCCGCCCCAGATCAAAGTGCAGATCATCGCCAACAACACGCCGTTGTTCGTCAGCCATCCAAGGGCGTTATTTTGCTGGCGCTGTTGCATGACGCGGCGTGACTCTATCGGCTGCGAAATTGACACAAAGGCGATAGCCTTACGCGGGATCGCTGCGCAAATCCAGCATCACGGACAATCTGGCTGACATGCAGCAACGGAAGGGCTCAAAACAAAAACAGCCAGCGGGCTGAGACCCACTGACTGTTTGACTACCCGAGGCCCCGCAACCTCATCCGAACCTATGCCAATTTGAATCAACCCCAAGGCAGAAAGTTGGCATCTGGTGCTGGAACCTGATCGAGGTTGGCCAATTGCAGCAGCCGGGGTGCATTCTTTTGGGTTCGCTCACCGCCCCTTGGACAAACGCGACCGGAATCGTTGATCCGCTCCGCGGAGATGCCGCCGACCAAATGGATCGGCGACCTGCATCGTGAGCGCGTTAAGCCCGCAGGGAGCAAGGCGACCCGGATCATTGATCCGCCCCGCGGAGATGCCGCCGACCAAATGGGTCGGCGAACAGCATCGTGAGCGCGTTAAGCCCGCAGGGAGCAAGGCGACCCGGATCATTGATCCGCCCCGCGGAGATGCCGCCGACCAAATGGGTCGGCGAACAGCATCGTGAGCGCGTTAAACATGCGTCGCGCGGTTCCGGAGCACTCGGATACGTTGGCGATACTTGCGCGCGATGCACTTCTTGTAGCCGCCACAGGCATTGCGCTGATGTAGCCACGCGCGTTGTTCATTGCGCTCGGAGCGGGCGTAACCGAAGTGCCGCGCCCGAACCATTGACTTGCGATACCAATAGGCCATGCGGCGGTCGAGCTTGGCAAGCCAGTAGCTGCTGCAGATCGCATACTCCGTAATGTGATCCGCCGAACGACAGCTGAAGCTCGGATGGCTTGCAGCCTGGGCTGAATTTGATGTCATGACTGTTGCCGCAACAGAAAGCATGAGAGCTGCTGCAGTGGCTCGGATTGTGGTGTGTGTCGAAACTGATTTGAACATGTGAAAACTCCGCGGGACATCATTGCCCCTGGTTCGACGCCCGGTTCTTGGAATCAAGCAGAACGGGCCGACTGGATATTGAAGGCGCTGGACTGTCTTGTTGAGCGCCATCGTCACAACCAATCAAACATGTGCGACATGCATGCCCTTTGAATGCCATGTTCAGGAGGGGTTCATTCGCCAGTTGCATGTCGACGGCCGCTCTTAGCAGGCCATCTGGTGCGACATCGCTGAAGGCGGGCAAAGGCCAGTCACAAAACGAGGATCTCCATGACAGCCATCCGATCGCTGATTGAAGCTCCACTTCCACCCGGCCAGTCACCTGTTAAAGTCGCCTCAAAGACCCGGGAGAACACACCGTGAGCTATGAAACACTGACGTTTGATGTCGCTGATGGCGTCGCAACGATCACGCTCAACCGCGCAGACAATGCCAATGCTCTGACCAAGAGAATGGGCGAGGAGTTATTTGACGTTGCCAATACCTGTGACTGGCAACCAGACATCCGTGCGGTCATTGTGACAGCAACGGGCAAGATGTTCTGCGCCGGTGGTGATCTCAAAGAATTCAATGCACAGGGCGAGGATATTGCCGCATTCCTCACAGCAACCGCAACCCCTCTGCACATGGCGATTACGCGGTTCCAGCGCATGGACGCGCCGGTCATCATGGCGGTGAACGGCACGGCTGCAGGGGCCGGCTTCAGTCTCGCGTTGTCCGGCGATTTCGTAATGGCGGTACCGGAAGCAAAGTTCGTGTCCGCCTATACCGCTTCTGGACTGACGCCGGATGGTAGCTCGACTTATTTCCTAGCGAAGCACGTTGGCTTGCTCCGTGCCAAGGAATTGGTCCTCACCAATCGAACACTCACAGCCGATGAAGCGCACCAGTGGGGGATCGTCAGCCGTGTCGTGCCAGGCGACGAACTGATGGTGGAAGCATCTAAACTTGCGGCTACTTTTGCTGCTGGTCCAACCAAGGCCTATGGCGGTTCCAAGCGCTTATTGCTGACCGCCTTTAACGCCAGCATGGAAACACAGCTTGAGGATGAAACCGTTACGATTGCGCAGACCTCTCGGACGGAAGACGGGCGGCATGGCATTGATGCTTTTGCCAACCGGAACAAGCCGACGTTCAAGGGCCGCTAAAGCGGGCATATGGGATAGGCAAAGGGATTGATCGGATGGCATTCGCAACACTCATTCAGACCATGGCCGCCGCCGCAGCCCGCGGTGACGGCAAGGCCGTCGCCGATTGCTTTACTCCGGATGGGGTCTATGACGACGTGTTCTACGGCGCCTTTCAGGGAGACGCGATCGCGGACATGATCGACAACTACTTCCATCGAGATGGGTGTAATTTCCGTTGGGATATACACGATCCCGTCGACAACGGTTCGATTGGATATGCACGTTATGTCTTCAGCTACGAGTCGAAACTGGATGGTGCACAGGGCAAGCGCGCACTCTTTGAAGGTGTCGCTGTCTGTCGCCTAAAGGACGGCAAAATCGCTCACTACTCCGAAGTCGCAAATTCAGTGACGGGACTCGCCGGATTGGGATTTCCGCCGGAACGACTGGCGAAGTTCATCAACAAACAGAAGTCAGAACTGGAAGGCCGCGGAGAATCCGCAAATCACTTGAAGTAATTGATTGAAGTGGCGCGGCCAGACGCCTGATGCCTGCGGCCGCGCAACAATCTAGCTTTTGCCTTGCCAAGTTACTCGGTCACGTTGATCACCAGCGTCATGTGTTTCATCTCATGGCACCGCACGATGAGCTTTCCAGTATGATCCAACTTCAGATCGTAGTGGTCACCACGCTTCATGTGGCTGAGATCAAACTCGTAGTTGCCTTCTTTGGCATAGAGTTTGTGAATTCCATTATGGTCATCATAAATAATCTTCACGACTTCACCGACTTTTGCATCGATTTCGATCGTTGAGATCTGACCATGTTTGAGCTCAACGGTGTGGTGATGGACGTGACCGGTATTGAGCTCACTCTTATGCTCCGTCCTAGCCAAGGCAATCGATGGCCCAGCAAGCGAAGTCGCTGCAGCAGCCAGCACGGCTGAGACCGCGGCGTATATCATGAAAAGTCGCATTCAGTTTTCTCCTCCAGACGGCATACGTGCAAATCAAGTTCGGTAATCGTCCATCATCACAGCAGAGGCGAAAAAGCGTTATGCAACTTGCGAAAGTGTGCCGCCTTGCGAGCCGATAAGCATTCAACTCGTCGTGTGATGGCGCTCGTCGCAACGATCCAGCCGGCCGAACACAAAGAAGGCCCCGCCGCCTTTGGGCGGTGGGGCCTCGCGGATAGCGGCGCCGAGGGACGGGAGGAGGGAGGGAGGCGACGCCGCTTAGCCAAAGAACCGAAACTCGGGACTACCAGTGCTTGCAGCGGTAGTACTTGCGCTTCCAGTGATGGTAACCGGTCTTCTTCCACTTCCAGTAGTAGAAGCTGCAGCCGCGGTGACCCCAGTGATGGCGACGCCAGTGGTGACCGCGCCAGTGGTGCCAACGACGCCACCGATGAAACCGGCGATGGCCGACTTTGACGATGCCTGCTTCAGAAACCGGTGCGCTCTTGAGGCCGGACAGGCCGCTCACGCCGGCTGCCTGGGCGCCTGAAACAGACACGGTCGCAATAGCGAACAAGGCCATGGCAGCGGCAATAATTGATTTCAGTCTCATGTCTACTCTCCAGTTCATATCTTGCGATGGAGGACGTGTTTGCTCCATCGTGTTGAGTTTGGGCGGTAGAGGCAGAAACTGCTTGCCGCCGTTGATGGGAGGACCATGAAACAGATTGCCGGGCCCCGCTGTTACCTGGGTCACAAGCACAAATTTTCTTCAGAATTTCGAGAATTCGCCAGTCAGACCGAGTGTGATTGCGGAGCACTCATGACCACGCAATCAATGGGACACAGCTGAATGGGACGCAGCGGTCAGGTTGGCGAAAGCGCCCACCAGATAATGCCGCCGATAACCAACGGAAGCAGCCATACAACCGCACAAATCGTATACGTCTGCCGGTAAAGGCGAAACTTCAATATCCAGCGCTCTCGCTTCCACTCAACAAGGTCTTGAGCGTTGAGGCGCTTAGGATTGTCAGACAAACGAGCGAGGGCAAAGTCGATCTCGTCGTGGTTCTCACACCGAGCAAGAATGTCATCATAATGATGAATAAAGGGGCGCAGATCCTCGGTACGACTGATGGGGGTTGCCATCAGATGGCGGGAGAGATTGTTGATCTTCCGCCCACACTCGTGAAGTTGCGCTGAACGCCGTTTAAAGTCCTTTTGCTGGTATTGCATGGCAATTGTGAAAGACAGGGCACCGGCAACAGCGGCGACAAATGAAATGACCATTGCCGCGAAGTTCGAGAGATAGCTATCGAATTGAAGCAGGAACAGGGGCACAAGAAACCCGTAAATCCCTGAGATCGCGAACGCAAACTGCCCGGCTTCGTGCCGGTTTCGCAAGCGCTTTGCCGCGTTGAACCGTGCACGCTTAACCAAGCGCCAGTCGCTCGTCAGCTTCTTTTTCAGCTTTTCGGCTTGATGGGTAAGATCGTGGGCGTTGTGATTCGCCTGATTGGGCTGAACGACGGCGCGCCGTTCAATTTTGGGGTGCCGGACCATTGGCTCGACTGACGCGGACTGCTCCGAAGCAGCCGACGATTCAAATTGATCTCTAATCGCATCGACGACCGAGTCTGGAACCGGAATCTTTCTGAGTTCAGCCATCCGTGACCGCTAGAGCGATTCTCTGCAATCAGGTAGATGTCACGCCTTCGATTTCCAGAGCTTTGCAGGCAACTCGCCTCCCGATCGGCGAGATCGAGCATAGAGTGTTGCAATTGGCGCGAAAGACCACACCCGCGGCACGCCTGATGCCTGCTGGCCTATTCCAGGCCCTTGAGACGTGGAATTGCAGCCTCAACACCCTGTGACAGTGCCATGGAATAGAAGATCTTAGCTTTTTCCGGTTGAGCAACCTGACCACTCGCTCCCCAGGCCGCCAGCACGTTGGGGTCGAACGATTCTGCCAAAGCGAAGATGGCTGCTGCGTTTCCACGGCTGGCAAGCTTGGCCAGAATCCCGCGGCCATCTTCCATCTTGCCGTTCTTCATCAGGAACTGAGCTGTCTCGATTGTCAGCGCATCCGGCATCGGATCAGAAGTCTGGCTACTGGTGTCCGTGGCGCCGGCACTTGGGAGGGCAGACGGAACAGCTGACGCTGGTGCTGCGCTTTCACCGAACGAATTGGCGAGCGATTCCGTCAGGCTAGCAGTTTCTTGTTCGGTAAGCCCAGGCTGTTGGGCCGGCTGAGCGGCAGGATCGGCAGACTCGACTTGGCTGGCGGCTGGGGCGGCCGGTGGTGGCGCAGCTGGATCATCCAAAGAGGAACGGCTTGGACTTGTCAGGGGCTGTGCCGGAGCCAGAACCACAGGTTGCTCCGGCGCAGACGCCGGAGTCTGCTTCGCAGCACTGGGTTGGGTTAGCGCAACCGTCTCAGTTGGCTGAGCCGCGGGAGCGGGGCTTGCGGCCTTTTCTGCCTCAGCTGCCTGTTGTGCAGGGGGCGGTGTCTCAGCAGCCACCGGAGGTGTTGTCGTAGTCGTTGATACTTCGCGTGAAGCGGCAGGAGCTGCGACCGAGTTGGCTGAGGTATTCTCAGCTTGAGCAGGAGCGCGATTGGGTGCTGCAGCGATGTCCCGGCTTGCAGTCGTGCTCGGTATCGGGTTGCTGTCCGATGCAACGGCTGCTTTGTCACCCTCAAGATTGAGATTGAACCCGAGTTGGGTCGCAGTTGTGCTTGCATATTGTGAGACAGCAGCCCAGGTCGGCAGCCGTTCTGTCTGTCCGGTCAACAGCATGACAGCTGGAATGACCACGAATAAGCCGATGATGAAGCCGTATGCGGATGCCTTGAGCTGCTCCGCAAGCCAGCTTGGTTCTTTCGTTGCCGCCGTGGCCTGCCAGGTTGATGGAATTGGGACCGGCGGTTCGTCGATTTCTTCATCATCAATGCTGTAGGTCCTGCCGTAGTTTCCGGCATCTTCGCGTTGATTGAAAAAATTGGCTTCCGACTTAGTGCTTCGGTCCGCTTGAACGAGACCACCCACGAGCTGGTCGATGAGGTCCTCGTTATCGCCGCCTTTGCCAGGCTGGCCGGTCGCGTAACCGGGATGAGAAAACGGAACGAGTGCAGCTGTTGATGCCGCAGTTGTGGGCAAAACGCGTTTACCGTTTGCACTCATAGATGTAAGCCCCCAAATTACGCTACGTCGGGCGGGCAACGCACACAATCTGCATCACATATCGAGATCCGGACGTGATTTACGTTTCGGATAACAGCAGCGGCGCACACGCGTTACTAAGCGCTATTTAAGACTCCCCGGCTGGCGAGCCCTACACTCCTGAAGTCTGCCGGTCAGTTCATCCCCAACTGCTCGACATTCCAGGTATACTCTCCATCATTCGGATTGTCATCGACATCTCTGTCAAAGATGTGGCACGCGGCGAAAAGAATGTTATGGATCTTGCCGAGGCCATATCAACCCATCTCGCGACGTTCTGCGGCGTAGCGCGTGCATGGTTAATAGACCGTAAACAGCATTGGTGATGTGCATGAGCTTGTTTGTGCTGGGACTGCTCGTATTTTTCGGAATTCATTTTGTTCCGATACTCACGTCAACGCGCACGCAATTGGCTTCCGCCCTTGGGGGCGTGGGGTATCAGGCTTTATTTTCAATCGTTTCCCTCATCGGGTTCGTCTTGATCGTTATGGGATACGGTGAGCTGCAAACGGCTGGCACGGGGAACCCACAGATTTGGGTTCCGCCGACCTGGATCAAGCACGTCGTCTTCCTGCTGATGATCCCCGTCTTCGTGCTGTTGATTGCCGCCTATGTGCCGAGCAATATTCGCGATCGCGTCGGACATCCGATGCTGGCGGCAATCAAGATCTGGGCGCTTGCCCACCTCTTGGCGAATGGAGATCTGGCGTCCATGATCCTATTCGGCAGCTTCCTGGCCTATGCGGTCATTGATAGAATTTCTGTTAAATCGCGCTCTAGCCGGGGCCCTCTCGGAGACCGCAAGGGCAGCATCATTGGTGACGTTGTCGCTGTAGTTGGCGGCCTTGGCGTCTATGTGCTTTTCATGTTCTGGGCTCATGAACGGTTGATCGGCATCGCCTTGGTGCCGTGATGTGCGATAGGCGCGATCCAGGCGGGGAACAACAAGTCAGTCCTTCAGGCTGCCTTGCAGGGATAGCACGGCGTAGCGAACGCCATGCACCGATGGAGTTGGTATCAGAAGGCGCTATTACGATGGATTCGGGCCTGTGCGGTGATCACAAGGGGCCGAAATTTCCTAAGCGGCGAATTACGATCATGGCGATCGAGGATTGGCAGGCCGCACTGGCTGACCTTAGCGCCTCTGAAGGTATGCCAATCGAACTGCCTTGGACGGATCGCCGGGCAAACCTGCTGGTAGAAGGCATACGATTGCCGCGTGCGCGGGGCGCCAGTCTAAGCGTCGGGGTTATTGAACTCGTCGTTGAAGCGCAGCTGCTCCCCTGTGGGCGCATGGATAAGGTTCATGCAGGATTGCGAAAGGCATTGCATCCCAATTGGCGGGGCGGTGTCGCGTGCTCAGTGGCACGAGGAGGCACTATTCAGTTGGGAGATCGAGTCATCGTGCGGCACAGTCCGCCAGAACGGCTCCGGCGGCTTCCATGACGGCACTGGAACGCCAACATACCACATGGAATAATCAGCTTCCGTAGTTGATTGACCGAAATTCAGCTGCTTATTGTTTGAGTCAATTGCAAAGAGCACCGAAACAAATCTGATATGACCATTCGTCAGGGCTTCAATCGTCTAGGCGTGTCCGTTGCCTTGGTATTTCTCGGGCTGGCATTCGTATGTCTCTGCTTCGGCGGGTCAAGCTACCTTCAGTACCGCTCTGAAATCGCGCAGGAATTGACCAGACGCGCACAGGCATCAGCTGGAGCAGGTAGGAGCCAGGACGAAGTGCGTGCCCAGATCGCCGCCTCGGATGCGTGGATCAGATTTGCGCGCGGTCGGTACCGGTCAGTCGAGCAAGCCCTCGACCTTGCCGGCATGTGTCTACTGGCGAGCCTGATCTCTTTTCTATTTTGGTGTGGCATGGGATGGCTGTTCGGGAGGCTCGAAGGCGATCGCGAACAGTCCATGGGTTAGAGATCACTGGCTTTAGCAATACTGTTTTGCCAGCCACCGCCAATCGACACCCCATTCTCGTCGATTGGTATAGCCATCCCGACCGCTCGCCATCAGCCTGCTCGCCTGATCAGAGCGCGAGAAACCCGCCATCGACAGGCAGCTCGACGCCCGTGATATAGGAGGCTTCGTCGCTGGCCAGAAACAGATTGGCGTTGGCGACCTCCTCGATCGCCCCCGCCCGGCGCATCGGTACGGCACTGAGCATCTTATCGCGGATTTCCGGGTCAGCCGTTAGCTTCGATGTCCGCATCGCCGGCATCAGTCCGGGGTGCACCGAATTGACCCGGATCCCGTCATTTGCGAACTGCACAGCAGCTGCCTTGGTCATCGTCCGAAGCGCACCTTTCGATGCGTTGTAGCCCATATGTACGAAGCTCTGCCCCGTCACCCCCGAGATCGATGAAATGTTGACGACGGCTCCGCCACCGTTCGCTTGCATCACCGGAATAACAGTTCGTAGTCCGAGAAATGTCCCGGTTGCATTGATGTTCATCTGCGTATCCCAAACTTCCCGGCTAAGGAGATCAGGATAGGAACCACTGACGCCAGCGTTGTTGATCAGGATGTCGATCCGCCCGTGGGCTTTCACAGTCGCATCGACAACGGCGTTCCAGTTCTCTTCGTCACTGATGTCATGCTTGATGAACATCGCTGTTCCACCGGCGGCCTCAATCTCAGCCACAACGGCCGGGCCCTCAGCTTCCAGTATATCTGTCAGAACGACTCGAGCGCCCTCCTTGGCAAACAACTTGGCCGTAGCAGCGCCCATGCCTGATGCGGCACCGGTCACAATGGCGATTTTGTCTTTCAGCCGCATGTGAATTCCTTCCCTGGTCACGTATTTTGGGACATCGTAGTACGCGGCAGAAAATATTGGAAACGCCCGCTCGAACAGGGCTGGAATAATGGGCTTGTTCAAGGCCCACTCAGGGAGCGAGACATGAAAATCGAATTCCACCACGTCAATCTTTGCACCAGCGATGTGCCGGGCATGGATAAATTCTATCAAGAAGTGCTCGACATGAAGCCAGAGCCTTCAATGGAAGCGTACCGGGTGCGCAGTGACGACGGTTATGATGGCGGCGTCGCGTTTCACACCGATGGCAATATCCAATTTCATCATGCGCAGACCGATTTGGGTGTCGGCTTCCGCACCGGCCAGCAGATCAATCCTCTAGAGCGTGGCCACCTAGCGTTCCGGACTGATGACATTGAGGCCTTCAAGAAGCGACTGACTGAACAGGGCATTCCGTTCTCTGATTTCGGCAGCTCGTTCATGGACAAGTGGCATCAGGTGTTCTTCTACGATCCGGCAGGCAACATTGTCGAAGTTCATCAGGTCAACGAGTAGGCCGGACGGGAACTTGCGGACATCAGTGCCCTCGCGGCTTGTCACACGGTAATCGACCGACGTGTTCAGCGATAGCATGATCCGTGATGCGCTGATTCCGCAACACCCTGCCTTCTGCCGCGCAAGTAGATCGCTGGCCGACTTGTGCTCAACATTGTAACCGGTTCAAAACACTCGAAAAACGACTTGTTCGCGTTGGAGAGCTTGTGCTCGATCTTAGCATTTTCCTGGAGCCATCCGTCTACCAAACGGCTGCTATTGCAGTTGCTGCGTTGATTGCGGGGCTCGTATTTGGTCGATTTTGGCGTCGAAGCTTGCCGATGCAGCTCGATGATACAAGCGCCTGGCAGTTAGCTCGTCAGATGGCATCGGAGCTGCGCCGCATCGATGTCCATGACACTGTCCCGGCCGTGCGAACGTCGCCTGCGCTTGCCAATTCGAATACAGATGGCGGTCAAGGCAGGCCTCTTCGTGTGCGCCTTTTCATTGATCTGCCAAACTTCGAAATGAACTGGAAGGCGTTCAACCGCGGCAGGGTCCGCGTTGATGCTATCTCATGGCAGAACCTACCTCAGGTGCTGATCGACGAACTGCCGGTGTTGCTTGGTGTCAAGCGTGAGCAACTGTGCTTCGCCGGTGCCGAGCTCTATGAGAGCTACATTCCTTATCAGCTGTTGGCCCTCCATGGTGAGGATCATAAGGCCGATACTGCCTATTTCTATCGTCGAAGACGCTTTCTTGAGACCGACGTGGCGCTTATCCCAGGTTACGCCGTGCACATTTCTGACCGTACTTTAAAGTTCGAGGATGGCACGCCAACACGCAATGCTGACGGTGACCTGCAGTCAAACGAAAAGGGGGTCGATACGAGTCTGATCAGTCACCTCTTTCTGCACGCGTCAGCCGACACCTATGATGTGGCGTTGTTACTGAGCGAAGACAGCGACTACGTGCCTGCTGTTCGGGCGTTGCAAACCCATTTCAACAAGCGCGTCATTCATGTTGGCTTCAAGCGACGCCCACACGGCATTAGCGGCTCGGTCTGGGGTGATATCGTAATTGATCGCACTCTGACGCGGAAACTATCGCAGCCATCGAAATGGTTCAGCCGAACGAATAAGCCCGATGAGAACACAGGCAGGACGGCAGCCGCTCGAGCCCCGCAGTCAGCGCCTGTTACCCAGGCAGAAACCCCAACTTCAGATGATGGATTTGGTGATGACATCCCAGAAACAACAAGGTCACTGGACATCGGAGCGCACTACAATGCGACGGTCCGGAAAGTTTCGCGCCATGGCCTGCGCATATCGGTTGAAAATGGTCCGGACTTAGTGCGCATCATGCCAAGTTTTCAAACCGTACAGCCCTTCTTGCAGGGGAAGGATATCGAACAGGTCTTCCAGTCAGGTCAAAAGATAGAAGTCAAAGTGGTCGGCAGAAATCAGAAAGGTAACCCTTTGATTTCCGTCGTTTCTATCCTGGAGAACCTAACCGCCGCATAGCCTTCAAGGGCCTGGCGCGACGTCCGGGTTCGCGCGACGATAATTGACATTTTGGCAGAATTTGCTAAGTTCACGATGCTTCTCGGAGGCGCTTGCGCGGACAGAATGATCTGCGTTCGCAATATTCCGTGGTGGTGTAGGCTTCCAGCCTCATGCATTCAGCCGTGGCATTTCCAACTGGCGGGTGCAGAGGGAGCCGACACTAAGATATTTGACCCCGCAGGAACGAGAAACAGTCTCAGTTCTCAGCGGGGTTTTTAGTGTCTAAGGAGCACGCGGACCAGAAGCTTGCGGCTCTTGCCTTTAGCGGGGCGCACCGGCAATTGACTGAGGCAGACTGCTAATTGCAGTGTTGACGATAGCGGCCATAGGCGTCTGGTCCACAATTGTGGCCGGGGGCGTGATCTCGCTCATTGGCCCTGGTCTGACCACTTCCAAACAGGTTGGTTGACTTGATCAGATCCCCAAGCGAATTGCTGGACGTCGGAGCATCAGCCTGACGATCGCGCCGGTATTGCGCGTTTCGTTCTGAGTAATGGTTCTGACGGTCACTGGAATCGCTGTTTCCGAACAGTCCTGTCGAGCGGACCAAACTGCTCAGCGGCCCCGCGGTAGAGCCTGATGCCTCGCCTGGTTGGCGCGGCCGGGCTACATCGAACTGTTGTCCATCATTGGAGACGTAGACGAGACGGCCCTGCCCCGTGATGAGGCTCCACCCAATGCTTGTGGCCTGTCCGATGCCATTGCCAAAGTCACTGAGGAATTCGCACTCGGCCCGGTTGCGCTCACAAATTGTCGAGAGGCGCTGGGTTGCTTTTGAGACGGCTCCAGCTGGATCGTCCGAGGCATTGGGCTCGACATAGAATACATAGGCCGTGAAGGTCATGAGACCGCCGGCTAGAAGCATTTTGATTAAGCCACGCATACGATCGACGCCTACTTTTTTGACTGAACCTAAGTCGGTTCAGCCGTAAACAAGCAGGGTTAACGAATTGTTAGCGTGTTGCGAAACCGACGAAAGAATTGATCGTCTACTTACTTTTGAGGGCGTCAAGCACAACGCGGAGGTCGGATGGATGCGGACCCGACTTCAGGTGACTGAGGCGTGTGTACAAGTCGGCGGCAGCTGCATGAAAGCCACCCGGCAGTCCGGCTTTGTCAAAGGTCTCGGAGATCTCGTTCATCTCTGCAACAAACCGCCATGCTTTGGCCGTTACACCACGCGTCGCCATTTCGCGTTTCTCAGCCAGGCCGGCCTGATCGCGTTCCCAATGACCATTGAGTTCGTCCCGGACTCCCAACTCATCAGCTGTCGCAAGAATGGCGCAAGTCAGAGCTGTCGTACCCTTTGAGAACGCCGCGTAACACATTTTAAGCGCGGAAGCCTTACCGATATCACCATCGATGATCTCGGTGTGTAAAGGTCCGGCACTGGAGACTTCGGCCACCTGTCCGGCAGCAGCACCGGAAAGATAAAGCCATGTGGTTCCGGGTTTCCACGCGGGATGACCAATAATGCCGCCATCGACAACGGTAATCCCTGCAGGCTCCAGGTCCGCGGCTATGCTGGTCATGCGAACAGGCGAAATGGCGTTCGCATCAACAAACGTTCCGCCAAACCCGGAAGCTTTGACATCAGACGCCAGCTGGCTTGCAGCTTCTGGTGGGCAAATACTGAAGACGATATCGCTGGCATCGCAGACACCTTGGAGCGTGCCTGCATCGGTCAGGCCATTTTCCTTAGCGCGCTCAGCGGTCTGAGGCGAACGCCCTTCAGAGGCCCAATAGACCGTGTGCCCGCCTTGCCGGATACTGGCTGCAACCGAGACACCCATATTTCCTGGATGCAAAACGCCAATTTTCATGTTTGTGCTCCACGGCCTGACGCCGTCAATTTCTTGATCATCGCGCTAAGGAAGTAATCAGATGTGCGCTATTACTCGGCATCGGTTCGGTTCCGGGTGCCGACGTATTGCTTGGGCTAGGATAGCGAGCTTGGAGCGGTAAAGGCAACGTTGAAGCCGGCTGCTTGCCTGCGGCGCAGTGATCAACCGGCCTGGAGAGCTGCGATCGATCGTGCGATGGCAGAGGGTGAGGCCACACCTGTGACTGTGGCTAGCACCGGACGGGACCCTTATGCATGAAATTCTGATGATCGTGGCACCAGTCGCTGGCTTGGTGCTGCTCGGTTATGCAGCTGCCCGATCCAACTATTTGCCTGAAGCGGCGATCGCCGGCCTGCCAGCATTTGCATTCAAAGTAACAATGCCGGCATTGATCTTCCGCGCCTTCTTGTCTGTCGACGAGCTGCCGGCCGCTCCGGAAGCCATGATTGCTGTATACTTCGGCGCCGTTGCCATCGTTTGGATCGCGATCACAATCCTTACAATCGTGCTGTTGAGGCGCCCGGCGGCGGATGCACCGCCCATCTCGATGGCAACGAGTTTCTCAAATTCCGTTATGCTCGGATTGCCGCTCAGCCTATCGGCCTTCGGCCCTGAATCCACGATCCCGGCTGCCATCATCATAGCCATTGATACGCCGATCATGTGGTTGGTAGCCGTCACGCAGATTGAAGTCGCATTGGCCGGAGAACGGCGCTTTTCTTTCGCCGCGTTGAAGCCGGTCATCGTGCGACTGTTCACGAACCCGATCATCCTGGCGACGCTTGCTGGTGTCTCAGGACGATTGGCAGGATTGCAGCTTCATGGCATCCCCGAGCGGTTTATCGACTTGCTTGCCGGTGCGGCCGTTCCGACAGCATTGTTTGCCATGGGCATGACATTGTCGACATTCCGGCTTCAAGGGCAGACACCGACATTGATCGTGATGACGGTCTTCAAGTTGCTGCTGATGCCGGCCATTGTGATCGGACTGGCGATGTTCGTTTGGCCGCTACCGCCGGTTTGGTTCGCGACCGCTGTCCTGTTTGCCGCCTTGCCTGTTGGCGCCAATCCATTCTTGTTCGCGGCGCAATACGAACGCGCTCAAGGCACGCTGTCAGCATCAATTGCGGTCACAACTGTTCTGTCACTCTTTACTGTCTCGGCTGTGCTTTATCTGCTGAAAAACGGGTATCTGACAGGCGGCTAGATGATCGTGCGAGAAACTGCGCTGGGCTTCGAGGCTTCTCAATTAGCGCCAGCGTTTCGCCTTTTCGACAAGATCGCGCGCGCGCTCGACGACCGGGATATCAACCATTTTTCCATCGACACTGATCGATGCACTGCCTTGGCTTTCCGCCTCATCAAATGCCGCAATAATGCGCTGGGCTTCGTCAAATTCTGCGTCTGAAACACGAAAGCCTTCGTTGAGAAGAGGAACGACGCCGGGGTGAATGCAGGTGGCACCATCAAAACCATGTAACTTGGCCTCGGCGACGAGCGCACGGATGCCGTCATGGTCGGAATAATTGGCAACTGTACCGAACAGGCCGAATGAATAGCGCCCCGCTCCCTTGATTGCGAGATGAACCATCTGCTTGGCAACCTTCAGTGTCTCCGGTAGCGGGGCGGCGCCCAGGGCTGTTGCGAGGTCTTCGCTGCCCGTCGACGCGATCTTGATACGCGCGTGCGATCCAACAATCGTCGTTGCCGTCAGCACGGCCTGCGGATCTTCGAGAATGCAAAATAGCGGTGTCTGATCGACCTTACCCATTTCACGCTCCACGTCTTCCAACACTTCGGCCACAAAGCGAACGTGCTCGCTACTCTCGGTCTTCGGTAGCATGATCCCATCCGCGCCACCGCGTACTGCCGCCTCAAGATCGCCGACACAAAGACGAAGCGGTCGGTTGACCCGCACCCAGACCTGTCCTTTTTCGCTGCGGCAGCGGGGGATCGCACTTTCTAAAGCAGCGCGTGCATTGAGCTTCTCGGCCGGCGGAATGCTGTCTTCCAGGTCAAGGATGATAGCATCGGCACCCCGTCCTGCGGCCTTAGCAATAAACTTCTCGTTGGTTGCGGGTACGAACAGCATCGAACGGAACATTGGCATAGCCTCGCTGGATTGGATCGTGTTTTCGGATACTTGCTGCAATGGGGTGGCGACGGAATGAACGACAGGATACGGTCGACGCTTCTATCTCGCATCGCTATCGCGCCTCCATTCCAAACTTATCCGCAACAGGATGACTTCATGCCCTTGCCAAACTACGTCGAAATCAACGCGGATCGGGTCTGGCAGCGGCACATGGATTTGGCCGAGATTGGCAAAACGGCTGGTGGAGGCGTCCACCGCCTCGCGCTTTCTGACACGGATATTGAAGCCCATGTAAAGCTTGCGCAGTGGGCGGACGCGCGTGGTTTCGGCGTTGAAGTGGATGCCATCGGCAATATGTTCATTCTTCGCGCAGGCGATGATCCGAAAGCAGTTCCAGTCGCCAGTGGCTCGCACACAGACAGCCAGCCATATGCTGGTCGATTTGATGGGCCTTTGGGTGTTCTGACAGCGTTTGAAGCGCTCGAAGCACTCGAAGATGCCGGCGTCACAACCCGGCGTCCGATCGAAGTGCCGGTTTGGAATAACGAGGAGGGCGCACGTTTCCTTCCTGGCCTTTCCGGTTCCGGCGCCTATACCGGTGTGTTAAACCTCGATGCGATGCTCGATTGCTCTGATAGCGATGGCATCACAATGCGCAGCTGCGTAGAAAAGTTGCACGCAGCGTTGCCGAATGCCCGCCACCGCGAACTCGGTCAGCCATATGCTGGCTTTGTCGAGGCCCATATCGAACAAGGCACTATTCTCGAAGATGCTGGCGAAGTCATCGGCATTGTGACCGACATTCAAGGCAACCGCCGGTTTGAGGTGCAAGTCAAAGGCGAGAACGCACACTCCGGGACCACGCCGCGCTCACGCCGCAAAGACGCGTTCGTCGCTGCCACTGATATCGCTGTCGCGCTGAGGGATGTTTTCTGGGATGAAGAAGACGTTGCACGATTCACGATTGGCATGTTTGAGGTCTTGCCTGGTGCGAAATCAATCGTGCCCGGAGAGGTCAACTTCTTCATTGATTTCCGCCACCCGTCGAAGCTGGTGTTGACTGAACTCGGAGATCAAATTGCTATCGTCGCAAATCAGCACGCCGGGCCATGCAGCGTTTCGGTTAAGCAGGCATCAAGCGCTGACCCGATGCAATTCTCAAACCGCGTCACAGATTTGATTGCAGCATCTGCCTCGCGCCACGGATTCCCGTCGCGTCGCATGATTTCCTGCGCGGGCCACGATGCCCGTCACTTCGTTGCGAGCTGTCCAACTGCGATGGTATTCATCCCTTGCTGGAAGGGGATCAGCCACAACGAGTTGGAAAGCGCAGAGCCTGAGCACGTCGCAGCAGGTGCGCAAGTCATTTGTGATGTGCTGGTCGACATGGCGGCCTGGGCTTGACGATGGCGCGCTTCGCAGACTGGCAACGCATTGGCGTCGGCTGTGGCGCTGCGATGTTCCTGTGCATGGCGCTGGGGCGGTTCTCCTATTCAACCATGATCCCGGCTCTGGTTGAGCAGGGACTAATGACTGCGATCGTCGCCGGATACATCGGCGGGGCCAATCTGATTGGTCATCTGGTTGGCGCGATACTATCCATCAGTGTGGCACAACGCGGCGACCTTCGCCGGTTGATGGCATTTGCCGTGTGGATCGCAGTCATCGCCCTGATTGGATCGGCAATCAATCTCGGTGTGATTTGGCTTGGCGTCTGGCGATTTGTTATCGGCGTGATGACAGGCTTTGTCATGGTGCAGAGCCTCGCACTGATGACTTTGCACGCACCGGCCGATCGCCGACCACAGGCTGCAAGTTATGTATTCGTCGGCGTGGGTTGCGGTATTCTTTTCAGCGGCACGGCGGTGCCGATGCTTCTGCGCTTGGGTCTGGCGGAAGCGTGGTGGGGCGTGGCATTGGCTGGCTCTCTTGCAGCCGCGGTTTCCCATTGGGCATTGAGCATTCTTCCACCTACTCCACAGCCTGAGTCAAAGGAAGCCGCCCGGCCCCCGAATACAATGGCGTGGCGTGCACTTGTGGCGGCCAGTTGCCTATTCTCCATCGGTTTGGTGCCGCATACAATTTACTGGTTCGACTATATCGCGCGCTGGCTTGGCCAGGGTTACGACGTCGCCGGTGCGCATTGGGTCGCCATCGGAGTCTTTGGTATTCTGGGCCCCATTCTGATTGCCGCTTTATCGAAAGCCGTTGGGACCGCCATTGCGACGGCAGCCATCTTCTTTGTGCTTGCGTTTGGCGTCGCCGCGCCTGCATTCGCGGTTGACTACGGCTTGATTGTCGCCTCGACGGTGATCTTTGGAATACAGCCGGGTGTTTCAACGATGATTGCTGCCCGCGCGCGCGACCTGGGAAGTGCAGCTCAGACTCCGTCTATGATGCGCACGACGATCGTCGGCAATGGTCTGGGTGCAGCAGTAGGCGGTGTGCTCATCCCCGCTATGCTGGACGCAACCGGCTCTTACGCTCTGTTGTTCCTTTTCGGAGGCTTGGCATTTTTGCTGGGAGGACTGTTGTGTCTTCCGTTTCTCAATGCGAAAGCAACGGAAGGCAACACACAAGCCAGATAGACATGCAGCAACTATGGACCTTAAGTCGGCATCAGCCCGATTCCGACTTAAGGTCTATTGTTCTGGGCGAGCGCGAGCGGTCTACTTGATCAACGCCGCATACTTGTCGAGCAACGGCAGGATAACGTCAGCGCCCTCAGATGGCAGCGGGAGGATTCCCCGTCGCGCACCCATATCCATGTGGGCCTTGATGTCATCTTCTTTGGCTGAACGCGCATAGAACATTGAGAGTGCAACACTGGCCGGATCACGGCCGATGGCGTTGCAGGCATCCTTAATCTGCACCAGGCCCGTATCGATGTTGTGGGCACCACCGAGCGGCAACCAACCATCGCAGAACTCTGCAATGTGCGCGGCCGTCTTCGGTCCTACGGCACCGCCCATCAGGATCGGCGGATGTGGCGTTTGCGTTGGCTTCGGCCAGGCCCAGCTCTTTTCAAACTTGAGCATCTCGCCTTCGTAGCTGGCCTCATCTTCAGTCCAGAGCTTTTTCATCAGCATAATCTTCTCGCGCAACAGTTCACGGCGCTGATTGAAGACAATCCCATGGTTGCGCATTTCCTCAACACACCAACCATACCCTATGCCAAGCTCGAATCGGCCACCGGAAATCATGTCGAGACTGGCAACCTCTTTGGCAAGCCAAATCGGATCGCGCTGCGCTACCAATGTGATGCCAGTACCTAGACGAATCTTGCTGGTAACTGCGGCGCAGGCAGCGAGTGCTACAAACTGGTCGTGCGACCGCCAATACATCTCAGGTAGCTCCGGTGCGCCCTTGCGCCCACCCCATGGTGTTTCGCGACTGGTCGGGATGTGGCTGTGCTCCGGGAACCAAAGCGATTCAAATCCACGTGCCTCGACCTCTTTCGCCAATTGGATCGGCTGAATCGACTTGTCGGTCGGAAAAATCATGATGCCAATATCCATCGGCGCACCTCCTGAGGTTTATGAATGGTTGTTGTTAGTCCTTGCAGTCTAACAGCACATTGATGGGAGTCGAACTGTCCCTATGTTATCTCGTGCAGGCGATTGAGCGTGCGCTCATGATATAGCGGCTTGATATTTGCTACCGCCGGCAGGCCGATCCGATTGTGCCAATAGACCGGCATGCCTAGCCCTGAAGCACCCGGAACGTCCGCTGCTGAACCCGCGACGAACAGAGTACGCTTAGGATCGGTGCCAAGTGCTGATAACGTTTTCGCGTAGGGTTCACGCCGCGGCTTGTAGAAGCCAGCTTCTTCGGCAGTCATAACGACATCGAATGCGGGGAAGACCAGATGAGCTGCCTGGCGCCCAAGCGCAATCGAGCAATTCGTGACAACGGCAACTTTGCAGCGCTCAGCAAGTGCCGCAACACTATCAGATGCTCCTGGCCAGGCAGAGAGTTCAGCCCAACGCGCCGCAAGACGGGTGGCGACATCATCGGGCAGATCGGCGGCAGCTGCGGCTTCGGCAACAATGCTTTCGTAGTCACGGTAGACGCCGGCACCATAAGTCAGCCTCAGGTACTCCTTGCGCCAGCGCATGCCGTCGGCTTCGCTGCCTGCCACGTCATTCCACAGCGTCCAGGAGTCGATCAGCGCAGTGAGCAGATCAAAGACAACGGCGTCGTAAGGTTGCTCTGAAGAGACCGTGTTGCTGGTGGAGTGTGTTGCCATTGGTGTGGACCTTAGCGATCTGAGATGCGTGTCTGGATCACCGTATAACCCATGACATATAGGTCCGGACACCCCGTCAGTGTTGGCCAAGGCCTGTGCACGGCATCCATCATCCTAAACCAAACCAACGGCATTGATCAGGCGTCCCGCGGTAGTGCCCAGATTTCCGCTTCGGCTAGAACGCGCCACCAGAACAATCGTGTCAGTTTCTTCCTATTGGATCGGCAGGCCGGTCGACCAGTCTGGTCGCCTGCGAAGCTCTCAGATCTATCGCCGATCCCAAGCTGACGAATTTTTCGCGGAGTGTCTGTTTGGATACGAATTTGCGCAAGTTGCATACGCGGTTCGCCAATCGCCAGCAAAAAGGCAATTGGTCTGCATCAGCTGCATCGAACAAGTTGCGCTTTTCGTTTAACAGATCGCGCCGATTTCCCCCTACCGCTGGCTGTTAAGTTCTCAGTTTGAGTGGTTAGGAATTCAAGACCATGCGTTGTCTGCATTTTTTAAGCATCACCATCATTGCCTACGCAATCCTCATATGTCTTGGCATAACGGTCCCCGATCGCGCGGTGGCACAGGTCACTTGCCCCACGACAAGCGGGAATTACTCCGGTCCAAATGCGGTGCGTGTGTTGCGGGTGAGAAATGCCTCTACAACGTGCACGAACATCACGCCTACACTGCGTATTGCTTATGACTTTCCGACAATCCAAAGTGATGAATTCATACTATTCCTCCCGGATGATGCGCCTGTCAGCGGTGCAACCAAGCCTGTCAAGGTCATTGTTCGCAATGCATCAGCCACTGCGCTGAACGTGACATCGATTGGCTGTACCGGCGGAGCGACTGGAGGCATTGGGAGACCGGTCGCGACAATTGGACTACCTGACGGTGGGTCGTGCGAGTTAGGTATCCTCTGGAATGATGGTTTGAACGGTGTCTCGTTCTCAGGGGGAACACTCAGCCGTTCAGGGAACGGGTATTCTATTACAGAATCGGTACTGGCCGGCGGTCAGTTCGGCGGCACGACAGTGATGACCATCGGGCAGGCCCTGAATGTTCGTCGCAAAGACGGTACTTCGGCCAGTGATGGCGACATCGACGATCTTGGTGCGCAGACACCCGGGCAGGAAATCACGCAAACCTACACGATTTGCAATACCGGAACTGAAGAGTTGTCTGGTGTAAACGTCGGCGTCGGAGCCACGCAAAACCTGATTGGGCCGAACCCAGTAGCGCTGGTCGACATCACAGACAACGCAGATCTCGGTCAAGGTAGGTCAATGGGCATAGGCAAGTGTATCGATTTCACGGCCATATTCACACCCGAGCAACCAGCGGATTTCAGTTTTGTGTTGAACATTAGCAGCTCGGCGAATGAATTGTTCAGCCTGACCGTCAGCGGTTCCGCCAGTCAAACTGATGACAGCGGACAGGTCACCCGGCGCACGCAGCGCATTATCGCGAACTTCATGGGCCGTCGCGGTGCGCAGATCGTAGCCAGGGAACCTGACCTGACCAAGCGCCTCAGTGATGGCGGCAATAGCTCTCGTGGCGGTCCGGTCAGTGTCACAGGCGAGGGCACAGCGAACAACAACAATGTCGCGTTCGCGACCAGTGCGCGTCAGATCGCGGGCAGCACACGGATTGCCAAGCGCAAGCGCCTCGGTGACGCCGGTGCGATGATGACGCTCGGTGCGCGCGGCGATGGCGGCAGCCTCAAGGATGAGCCGGCATTAGGTGCAAGCGCGCAACCGCAAACCGGTTTCGGTCTGTGGGCCGAAGGCACCTGGGCGCGGATTGAGGACGACAGCGCTAAAAGCGACTTCGGTCTGCTTTACGTCGGTGCCGACTACCGTTTCAACTCCGGCCTCGTTGTCGGCGTGATCGCGCAGTTTGACCGCATGGATGAGACGGATTCGGTCAACGATTTCGCGATCGAAGGCAAAGGCTGGATGGCCGGGCCCTACATTGTTGCCCGCCTCAGTTCCAACCTCATCTTCGATGCGCGCGGTGCTTGGGGCCGGTCCGACAACGAGGTCAGCCCGCTCCAGACCTACACCGACGACTTCGAGGGTGAACGCTGGTTGGTGCGTAGCCGATTGACGGGCGACTTCAAATTCGGTGCTCTCCACGTCGCGCCACACGTCGGGGTGATCTACTTCGAAGAAGAGCAGAAAGCCTACACTGACAGCAACGGCAACCTGATCGGAGCGCAGACGGTCGAGCTTGGCCGTCTAACGTTCGGTCCCAAAGTGTCGACGTCGTTCACGCGACCTGACGGCACCACGATTGCGCCGTTCATAGCAGTGCAAGGCATCTGGGACTTCAAGCGCACGGATCAGGTCGACATCGATACCGGCCTGGCGGTCATCGGCACTGACAAGGTGCGGGCCCGTGCTGAAGCCGGTTTATCCGTGCGCCTGCCGCAAGGTGTGTCAGTCACCGGCGAAGGCTTCTACGACGGCATCGGCGCTGACGGCTACAACGCCTATGGCGGCAGCTTGAAGGTCGGCTTGCCATTCTGAGATCTGTGCCCGGGGCGACATGGACGTGCATCTGACGCGGCCCCGTGCAACACCAAACCTACGTGCTACTCGGGCGCTAATCGACCGCTCCGCAGTCATGCCGTGCGGTGTGCGCGGCATCCATCAAGCAGCACGGATGGCACTGATGATGCCTGCCGTGTCTGCGTCTGGATCTCCAACACTGACCAAGCTGCGAGATAGACCCCGCCCACGAGGAGCGAGGTGACGACGGATTGCGAGGCATTGCAAGATCTTGTGCGCGGTCTGCATATAACCTCAGATCCTCACACGAAACCCATCTTCTATAGTCCCAGTTGCGATGGCGAGCTGCGCACGTTTAGCGCAACTAGAGGCAATTGTTACCTGTGAACGATGATGGTTCTGTTGTTCCTGTTCAGCGGAAGAGGTGAGCCAGTGTTGTGCTGCGGCAGTGGCGCGCTATTTATGTTTGAAGTGGCGAAGTCAGTGGAGACCGCAGATGGACAAGGCACCAGCCCTAATTAGACGATCGCAGTGGGCACGCGAAGACGACCAGTGGGTCGGTCGGTTCGAGGGTATCAGCGTCGGGACCGACGTGACTGTGTTGTTTTACTCCAGCGAAGAAATTGGCGCAGGTCCGCCGTTGCACGTCCACACCTATGATGAGGTGTTCATCTTGCGTCAGGGCCGGGCGCGCTTCACAGTTGGTGCGGAGACGTTCGAAGCCGAGGCCGGCGAAATCGTTTTTGGCCCGGCGAATATCCCGCACAAGTTTGAGAACCTCGGGCCAGGCCGCCTCGAGACCACCGACATTCACCTTAGTGACCGGTTCGAGCAGACGGTGCTGGAAGAGACTGAGTAAGGCAAGAGCGTTAGTGCGGCGCTTCACAAGGCAAAAAAGCGATACTCTAGGCCAGCAGGGCAAGGGCACGTATTGCGGATCTGGCGCCACCGCTTGAGCTTCGATGTGATCGGAGGTCGTTGCGCAAATTGAAAATCTGGGCCATGTCAGGTTTGCAGACAGGATCGCAGTACGGATCACGTTCAGATCATCGCGATCGCACTAGCAATAACGGTAAGCAGGGCCCGAATGTCGACGCGGTTTGAAAAGTCATTCACTCAACAGGAACCGATGCCTGAAGCCGCTGTCGAGCGCGCCAGCGAAATACTCCGATCAGGCCGCCTGCACCGATACAACGTAGTGGCGGGTGAAACGTCCGAAGCATCGCTGTTGGAAGAAGAGTACGCGGCCTGGCAGGGGGCAGACTATTGCCTCGCTACGACTTCGGGCGGTCAGGCGCTGCAGATCGCGTTGCGTGCCGCAGGTGTAACATCTGGTACCAAGGTTCTTGCAAATGCCTATACGTTGGCACCCGTGCCGGGCGCAATCCATGCCGCCGGTGGGCAGCCAGTGCTGATCGAGATTGATGAGAATTGGCATACGGATGTCGCTGACTTGCGGGCGAAGGCCGCAGCCAGCGGCGCCAAGTTCTTGATGCTGTCGCACATGCGCGGGCACATTGCGAACATGGATGCGATCGCTGAGGTTTGTCAGGAATTTGGCGTAACCACAATTGAGGATTGCGCCCACACCATGGGCGCGCGGTGGAAGGGGACCCGCTCAGGCAACTTTGGCCATGTCGCTTGTTTCTCGACCCAGACCTATAAGCATATCAATTCCGGGGAAGGCGGCCTGCTAACGACCAACGATGCCGAATTAGCCTCGCGCGCAGTTGTGATTTCCGGTTCATACATGAACTATGCAGCGCACGGGGCCATTCCTGACGAGGACGTCTTTCGAGCGACACGACTAGAAAGCCCGAATTGCTCAGCCCGAATGGACAATCTGCGGGCGGCTCTTATTCGTGCCCAACTGCCTGGGTTGGATGACAATGTTCGGCGCTGGAATGAGCGTTATTCCGTCCTGCAATCAGGCCTGTCGGGGATTGAAGGCCTGTATCTACCGGAGCGCCAGCAGCACGAGGAGTTTGTCGGATCGTCGATCCAGTTCCAGGCGCGCGCGCTCAGTCCTGAGGGTGTTCCGGCATTTTTAACTGCTTGCGCCGATCGGGGTGTGGACATCAAGTGGTTTGGTGCCGATGAACCGAAGGCCTTCACCAGCCGCTACGACTCCTGGGCTTATTTGAATGACATCCCTGAGTTGCCGAAAACGAAACAGACGCTCGCGACAACATGCGATCTCCGGGTGCCTCTGACATTCAGCGAAGAGGATTGCCAGCTCATCGCGACGATCATAGTCGATGAGTTTCAACGTCTCCGTACCCAGTAGATCGTGCGACGAGCGCTTCCAGCACCGTTACTGCCGTCGACTTTGCGGTGCCTGTGTTTCGAATTCGATCTAACGTCATTGCAAGGGCACGTCGGCTATGCGCGACCAACCGTTCGGTATAGTCTGGCAGAGCGGTTGATGGGCTGAATTGATGTAAGGAGTGTCTGGCGTGGCAGACGACAAAGATATATGGACAACAACAGCACTGGCGGTCTCGTCGGCGGCGAAAGGCGGCTCAATCGGAAAAGCCGTTGCGCTCCGCGAGAACATTCTGCGCATGACACAGACAGCAGAAGATGCGGTCCTGAAACCTGTCCAGCCGGGATGCTGGTCGCACGGACTGCGCGCGGCTCTGGCCTGCCGCGTAGCTCGCCTCAACAACTGTCCAGAGCTAGCCGATCACTATCAGTCAATGATTGAGCACGACAAAGACTTGGGCGTTGCTGATCCAAAGTCAGCTGATGCCCCGGCTGATCTCAAACCATGCCTTGACTTTGTCGATCGCGTGGCCGTTGCGCCCGCGGACATGACTGAAGCAGATATCCGGTCCCTGCAGGGGGCTGGCATTGCAGATGCCGATATCGTGAGACTATCAGAGCTGAACGCGTTTCTCGCCTATCAGATCAGATTAGTTGCTGGTCTGGCATTGTTGACGGAGGCAGGATCATGAGCAGTGTCTTGCACAAGTTCACGAAGAATGTTCCGGATTGGCGGCCACGGGTGAAACCGGTCGATCTGGACGAGGCGACGGCCGAACAGCGTGATGCATTGCAGATTACGCCGTCGAACACCAAAGTCTCTGACTATGTCCTGGTCTTGGCGCATGATCCTGAGTCACTCAAAGTTCGTTCGCCACTGTTCAACGCCATCATGTATGATGAGGGGGGGCTCAGCCGGGCAGAGCGAGAGCTTGGCGCGATCGGTTGTTCCATCGTCAATCGCTGCATCTATTGCGCCGCCGTCCATGCTGACCGGCATATGAAACTGGAGAAGTCCGGAAGCGTGACGGACGAGATATTCGAAAAGGGTGTTGCTGCGCAGCTTGAGCCGCGAGATCAGGCTATTTTTGATTTTGCTGTTGCGCTCTCTAAGACGCCAAGTGCAGCTAGTGCGAGCCATATCGCCAATCTTAAGTCAGCCGGACTTGATGAATCCGAAGTCCTCGATCTCATTCTCTCGACGGCATTGTTTGGATGGGCCAATCGCCTAATGCACGTTCTGGGTGATCCCGTTCGGGCTGCTAAGTGACGCCGGGAATCCACTGCCGAACTTGTGTGTCTTGGCGTGCGACCGGGCAGAGCGAAGTGATCAAGCAGCCGACGCACTTAAGTTGAACGAAGCCTCAGACGAGCCCGTGTTCTCCACGAGCCAGACAGGTGCTCGGATCGGCCTTGGCGTGACACGGTCGGTCTGCATTCCTGATAGACCAGAATGACGATTCAACGACCGATAAGGTCAACAGTCAGTTGATCCAGCAACAAAATCAACCACATTCACCTTCCGAAAATGCAATTGTTGCGTCGCATATTTTGATCGATCACGGTATCGAGATAGTTGCTGCAAATCGTTCTCTGGTCATCTCATCGCGGGTAACGAAAGCAATGAACGATCGATAATTTATGGGATTAAGTCATTGTCAGTCGTTAAGAATGGAGCAGAAATCTCCACACCGAAGAAGATTGCGTTCATCTGCTTGACGCTAGGAATTGCCTTAGCAGTCGCCGTTCTGATTGCCGAGGTCGTGCTCAGGTCATTCTTTATCGCGACGCCGGTCAAAGTATCGGTGGATGCAAAACAATACGCGACGATCCCGGGCATCTATCAACCAATTTCAACGACGACATCGCGAATTAAACCCAATCTTCCGCACGACATAACAATCAACAGTCTCGGCTACCGCGGCACCGACTTCTCTGCAGCCAAACCGGATGGCGAACTACGCATCTTCATGGCTGGTGACTCGTTTATCTTTGGTGATCTCGTCAATGACGACCAAACACTGCCTCATTACCTCGAGACAACGCTTCGCGATGAATGTCAAAAGGTCCGGGTCGTGAATGGGGCAATGGCTGGCGCAACGATAACGGCCCATGCCGCTCTTATCAAAAAAGCAATTGCGATCAAACCGGATATCGTTGTCTTGAGCTTTCACGACAACGACCTGGTCGACCTGCAGTCTCCGGTTTGGAATATCCTTGAGAAAAACAGAAGCTTGAGGGAAACCTTTCCGTTTAATTTGCATGCTTTTTTGATCAAGAATTCGGCCATCTACGTCTTGGCAAAAAACGCTTACGCGCGCCTGCGCGGGGACCAGGACATTGCTGCTGTCGATCGAGATGTATCCGAAGCGGTGATGCAGCAGCAGCGCGACCTGTTGAATGCAATGAAGTCGCAATACCGAACACTGCTGGAAGAGATCAATCGTGATTTGCAGCAGCGGGGCATCGACCTGTTCTTCATTGTTTATCCGGGTTATCCCAATCTGCGGCCGCCTGAGGCTGCTGAGGCAAAAACCGGTCCATCTGTCGGCTGGTATAGCTATGAGAATAACGACTGGGCGATCAATACAGCCCAAGAACTGGGAATTCCGGCAGTTAATCTCAGAACATCTCTCCTTGCTCACCTTGCTGATCCCAAGAAAGCTTATCTGTTCCCGCGCGATGGTCACCCGAGCCCGGAGGGACACAGAGCGGCTGCGCGTGGTGTTGCCGAATTCGCGCCATTCCGCCGGGCAATGAAGGCCAGGTGCGCAAAAAACAATTGAGCACGAATACCTCTTGGAGAAGTCTTGCCAGACCAGCGTATCGCTTGAGAGCCGGTACTACATCACCTCTTTGACTCGACTGCGCTCTACGACGAAGTACGCTGCCGGCAAAAACATGCGACATCAATGGGAACGTCAGCTCGTTCCCTGGCAAAGTCCAGGCGTTGCTGCAGTAGAGTTAGCTCATTCGCCCGACCAGCTTTTCCAACGCATTCGACGAGCCCCCGAAGCGCCCAGATATTGTCAGGGTGTTGGCAGCATCGCGGAATGCTGGTGTCATAACCCAAGTCGGCTCTGTAGACGGCTTCTGCCTCGTCGAATGCGCCCTGTTCCGCAAGCAGGGCACCGAGAGCATGACGTGGCGGATGCATCCAGGCCCAGGGCTCCGTATAGTTGAGCCCATCATCGCGAGCGACTGCAAGACGGAGTTTGGAAAACGCCTCCGCATAATTCTGCTTTCGGTATTCCAATTCACCGTCGAGCATGGCCTCTCCGATCCGCAGCATATCGCGGACAGTATTGCTGAGGAAGATTGCGTCTTCGCTGATCCTTTCGCTCGCTGCCATGAACGCATCTCTGGACTGCTCGGCCATTTCAATCTGTCCTAGCGCTGAGTGCGCCACGCCCTGGGCATAGGCGTGCATTGCCATGCCTATCGGGCGCAGTTCGGGACATTCCGGCGGTGCCAGCTTCGTCAATTCATTCCAACAACCAAAGCGCACCAGAACATGAGCCCGCATCGCAGCATAGCCATCCAGAATTGAAGCCATGAAAGGTGGGCTCTGAGCGATGAGATCGGGCGTTGCCATCTCGTTCAATCGGCGGGCTGCATAAATCGCTTTGCCGCGCTGGCCGAGGAACATTGCAGCGTACATGAGCAGATGTAGGTTGTGGCATCGTGCTGTCGTGTAGAAATTCTGGTCGCCTGCGAATGCCAGGTATTTGTCATCGGCGGTAACGGCGGCCTCACTCTGTGACACTGCCTGGGCGTAATCGCCACAAAGAACATAAACGTGCGCCGGCATGTGTTCGAGATGACCCGCATCCGGTAAAGAGCCGCGAAGGTTATCGGCGGCGGTTAACGAGCGCTGCGGGAAGGGTGACATCTCAAACGCATGGATATGCATGTGAAGCAGGCCGGGATGACAGACTTGTTCACCGTCGGACTTCTTCAGCCAGGTTTCCAGAACTGGAAGTGCTTCGTCCGTTCGGGCTTCGCCATTCATCTCCCCTGTCCTGAGGTGCCACAGTTGGCGGGGGGTGCAAGTGACAGCTGCTTCAACGAAGAGGGCTGCAATATCCGGGTCATCGCCAAATGCTCGGCAGGCATCGCGCATGGCATCGGCATATTGCCAGATCCATCGATTGAGGACATCGCGGTCCAATTCGGTATCGCTCTGATAGCGCCGCGCCAAGGCCTCAATGAGCGCGCGCTCGGCGGGTGTCACATCATCACACAGCGAGAGGGCAGACTGGCTTGACTCGAAACAAACCGGAAGGATTTCGGCGATTTCCGCATCGCAGTAGCGGACCCATGGCCGGTTATAGAACGGACCCGAGGCATAGGCGACGCCCCACCAGGCCATGGCGCACTTCGGATCGTCGGACAATGCACGGCGAAAGCAGGCAACCGCTTCGTCATGATTGTAGGCATATGTCCAATTTAGTCCGCGATCGAACCATTGCTGGGCGGCATCAGAAGTTGTTGTGATTGGCCGTGTCCAGTTTCCAAGGTCAAAGGGGTAGTCCATGTGATCCCTTTCGCGCGATGAGAACTCATCTCAGGATCATGGGGCATGACCTGAAAGCTCAAACGTAACCGGGGCCGTCGATCAGCGGGAATTTTGCAAGTTGGCTCTCGTCGATTTCAACACCCAGCCCTGGTCCATCTGGCGACGACACGGTGCCATCGTCGCGGATATTCGCAGTCCAGCTGCAAAGCTCGTCACGCAACGGATTGTAACGTGACAGGTCGGCCTCAAAGTATCCGGCATTGTCGACGCTCGCCAGTGTATGAAGGCTTGCTGCGATGTTCAGACCGGTTAGCGATGTATGTGGGTTGAACGAATATTTCCAGGCAGATGCCATTGCAGCAATGCGCATGCCTTCAGTTATGCCGCCGGTCTTAGACAAATCGGGCTGCAAGATGGTGATGCTGCGATCTTCAATAACACGCTGTAGCTCGAAGCGCGTATAGTGGTTCTCACCTGCCGCCAGTGGTGTTCGGCCATAACTGCGCGCCTCTCGATAGAGCGCGTGATCATGTGGTGGAAATGGCTCTTCAAGCCAGCCGATATTGGCAGCATCAAGTGCCGGCATCACACGGCGCGCATCACTCAGCGAGTAGGCCGTGTTCGCATCCGTCAGGATGTCAATGTCATCACCTAGGGCGTCGCGAACGGCCTCGACGCGTGCGATGTCGTTGGCTGGCGTATCCCCAAGCCTCAGCTTTAAGGCTTTGTAGCCTGTCTTAATGACATTGCTGGCTTCCTCAACCAGTTCATCGGGAGGCTGATACCCGAGCGCAATCCCACCGGCGTACGCTTTGATGGGTTGCGAATTGCCCCCGAGAAGCTTGCTGATTGGCCAACCGACCGCTTTGCCACGGATATCCCAGAGCGCCATGTCCAGGCCACTCATCGCGATCGCACAGGCCGCTCCCATGCCGTGGCTCGCCAGTTGCATCTTATAGATCTTGTTCCAGACGCCGACGACATCAAACGCGTCCATTCCAAGAGCGAGTGATTTCAAAGTCGTGTTGGCCAGCTGAGCCACGGCCCCTGGCGCACGGCCGGCATGAGATTCGCCCCAACCGGTTAGGCCATCACTGGTTTCAACCTTGATCAGGACGCAGTCTCGTTTGATGGCGCTGCCTATACCCAATGTCACGCGGAACTGTGGAGGAATTTCAAAGGACAGCGGGAAGGCTGTAATATTCGTAATTTTCATCTGGTCCTCTCAAGTTGCATTGCGCCGAACAGATGAAAGCAGCCAGCAGCATGAGTACATTGAAGCGCGGCACAGGTGGCCGCGCCTCCGATTTTAACTTCCGAGTTAGGCGACTTCGAACAGCCCAGCTGCACCCATGCCGCCGCCAACACACATCGTCACCACGACGTGCTTTGCACCACGGCGCTTGCCTTCGATCAGGGCGTGTCCGACAAGACGGGCACCAGACATGCCATACGGATGACCGACAGAGATCGCACCGCCGTTGACATTGAGGTTCTCGTTAGGAATGCCAAGCTTATCCCGGCAATAGAGTACCTGCACAGCGAAGGCTTCATTGAGTTCCCACAAGCCGATGTCATCCATCTTAAGGCCGTGCTTTTCAAGCAGCTTCGGCACAGCGAAAACAGGACCGATCCCCATCTCATCGGGATTGCAGCCAGAAGCCACCATACCCTTGTAGATTCCCAGTGGCTGCAGACCACGCTTCTCGGCCTCCTTGGCTTCCATCACCACAGAGGCTGACGCACCGTCCGACAGCTGGGAAGCATTGCCGGCAGTGATATGCTGGCCTTCCTTGATGACCATGCCGTCCTTGAAAACCGGGTTCAGGCCAGACAGCGCCTCCAAGGTCGTCGACGGGCGATTGCCTTCGTCTTTCTCCAGAGTGTACTCGCGCTCGGAGATTTCTTTGGTTTCCTTGTCTTGAACAAGCATCGTCGATGTCAGCGGTACGATCTCGTCATCAAAGCGGCCAGCCTGTTGGGCTATGGCAGTACGCTGCTGGGACTGGAATGCATATTCGTCTTGCGCTTCGCGAGAAACGCCGTAACGCTCACCAACCGTCTCTGCTGTCTCCAGCATAGACATATAAACAGCTGGAACGTGCTTGTTCAGCCAGTCATCTTGCGAACGATAAGCATTGCGATGTTCGTTCTGGACCAGCGAAATTGACTCAAGCCCGCCACCGACGGTGATCTGCATCCCATCATGGACAACCTGCTTGGCCGCGGTCGCAATGGCCATCATGCCGGATGCGCATTGGCGATCAATTGACATTCCTGCGACGGTGTCTGGCAGTCCGGCACGCAAGGCAGCCTGCCGGCCAATATTGTAGCCGGTTGAACCCTGCTGAAGGGCAGCGCCAACAATAACGTCTTCAACTTCAGCGGGATCGATCTTGGCGCGCTCCACGGCAGACTTGATGGCATGTCCACCAAGCTCTTGTGCTGATGTGTTATTGAAGGCGCCGCGATAGGCTTTGCCGATCGGGGTGCGGGCGGTGGAAACGATAACGGCTTCGCGCATGGTTGTTCCTCTCTAGCTCTTGCGTTTTGATTGTTCTGTATCCTTGCCCCGACTATAACCGCTGTCGAAGCGGTGTCATCAGGCGTCTGCGTAAGTTTCGATGATATCTTTCCACTTGAGCGCATCTTCAGCCTGTTTGACCTTGGCAGGCATACCGGCCATCGGTGAGACGGAGACGAGGACGCGTTTGACACCTAGCGCAGCGAGGCGTGGAATCTCAGTAAGGTCGTCTGGAATACTGACCGTGAACTCGACTGCGTCCGGGTCTCGGCCATGTGCGACGGCAGTTTCACGAACAATCTGGAACAGGTCTTCCGGTGCACCACGAGCCGGGAAATAGCCATCACCGAGACGTCCGGCCCGGCGGGCAGCAACCTTGGAATCACCACCAACGATGATCGGCACCGCCTTATTCGGTGGCTGAGGCCGGCAATAGGTATCCTTGATGTTAACGAACTCGCCCTGATAGTTCGCCGCATCAGCACTCCACAACTCGCGCATGGCGGCCACGTACTCATCAGCCCGGCGACCGCGCCGCTCGAATGGCACCCCGAGAGTGGAGAACTCTTCTTCCAACCATCCAACGCCAATGCCCAGCATGACGCGACCCGCAGACATGTAATCGAGCGTCGCAACCTGCTTGGCTGTTATCACTGGATTGTGCTGCGGCAGGATCAATACACCTGTGGCCAACTTGATCTTGGAGGTCACAGCCGCCGCATAAGTCATCCAGATCAAAGGATCCGGAAGTGGAATATCATAGCGACCGCCCGCCATGCGCCCGTCCTCAGAGTAGGGATAGCGGGACGCATAGTTGGCGGGCACGACCGTATGCTCGACAGTCCAAAGCGATTCAAAGCCGGCTTCCTCACCTGCCTGGGCAAGTGCGATGGCCTCATTGGGATCAACGTAGCGCCCAGTGTTGCAATATCTGAGACCGAACTTCATGGGCGCTTCTCCTTACTATCAAACGTGAAACTTCGTTGTGGCCGACGGCCCGCTTGTCAGCTCCCACCCTGCCGCGGTGGCAGCGTGATTCCCATTGCCTTGGCTGCACGGGCAGCAAAGGCTTCCGTTTGTTCAAAGGCTTGCTGCAGGGCAAGCTGACCATCCGGCGCTGACACGTTGTCAAACTGTGCGGCAACAGCCTCTGGAGTGTTCTCTTCGGCACTAAGGTAGATGCCAGGTGTCTCGTAGACCATTGTACGTGCAAAACAGCCGGCACCGGCTGCCAGGATGCAGCGCGATGGTCCATCTTCGGAGACCAGGTAGAGAACGCCGGGAGTAATGGATTCAGGCTTGAGAACCGCGAGCATCTCCGGTGGCATGAGTTCTTCTGTCATCCGGGTTGCGGCCGTCGGCGCCAACGTATTCACGCGGATATCGTACTTGGCGCCTTCAAGATGGAGCACATTCATCAGCCCCATCATGGCAGCCTTTGCTGCACCATAGTTGGATTGGCCAAAGTTTCCGTACAGCCCTGATGACGAACTGGTGAAAACGATGCGGCCATAGTTCTGCTGGCGCATGATTTCCCAGACCGCCTTAGTGCAGGTCACTGTGCCCATCAAGTGGACATCCACGACGTTCTGGAAATCCTCAAGTGTCATCTTTGCAAAGGTCTTATCGCGCAAAATGCCAGCATTGTTGATTAGGATATCGACGCGTCCCCACTTTGACATGGCCTGGCTAACCATATCCTCGACTCCAGCTGCATCGGTTACGCTGGTGCCATGGGAGATGGCCTCGCCACCGGCGGCGGCAATCTCGCTTGCCACTTCTTCGGCAGGTGTTTGCGATGCACCAGTCCCATCTCGGGAAACGCCGAGATCGTTGACGACAACCTTCGCACCGCGTGCTGCCAGCCCCATGGCGTGAGAACGCCCTAGGCCTGTTCCGGCGCCAGTAACAATTGCGACCTTGTTGTCGAAACGGATGCTCATTGCTCATCTCCGAAATAAACGCGTGTTAGCCACTCGGCTGCAATCGCTGGCTTGTGCGCACCTTCGATTTCGACCGCGACATTGTACTTCATCGTTAGTTCGCCAGGTGCGCGTTCCTCGGCCTCGGCAAGGATAAAGCGTCCCCGCACGCGACCACCGCTGCGCACCGGCGTGATGAAACGTAGTTTTTCGAAACCGTAATTGACGCCCATGGTTGTGCCGGTAATCCCAGGAACTGCGTCGTAGGACATCTTTGCCATCAGCGACAGCACCAGAAAGCCGTGCGCGATAGTGCCACCAAATGGAGTTTCTGCCTTGGCGCGCTCGGGATCGATATGAATGAACTGATGATCAAGCGTCGTGTCGGCAAACGCGTTAATCATGTCTTGATCAACCGTGATCCACTCCGACACTCCAATCTCGTGGCCAACTTTGGCCAGCATGTCAGCCGGACTGATATTGACTGATCGTTCTCCCGATGTAGCAGCGGCTTGTGCCATCGCGTCCTCCCCTCGATCATCGTGCGATAAGTTGAACGATGAACTACGCTTAAAGGTTAGAGCAACTTTGGACCTTAAGTCGGCACCAGTCTGATTCCGAATTGAGATCCGTTGCTCGAAACATGTCCGGCGATACGGTCTATGCGCGTTCGCCTCGGTTATCTGCAGTCCTAATGGCAATTTGATCGTGAGGGAAGTGTTGTGGCACCTCAGAATGCAGCAAGCCCGGCCCGCAGGCTCTGGACGCAGGCGGCTGCAGGGCGTAAGGCTGAGGCGATAATCACGACGCCTGGAGGAGACGAACATGAAATTGGTGCGCTTTGGTGATTCTGGCTCAGAAAAGCCCGGCATTCTGGACGGCGATGGGAACATCCGAGATCTTTCGGGCCACGTCGCAGACATCGGCCCTGAGACTGTCAGTCCGGACGGTCTGGCCAAGATCAAGAGCATCGATGTTGCGAGTCTGCCGGCAGCCCCTGCCGGAGTGCGTATCGGTGCACCTGTCAGCGGCATGCGCAATTTCATTGCGGTGGGTCTCAACTATGAAGATCACGCCCGCGAAACCGGTTCGCCGATTCCGGAGGAACCAATTCTGTTCAACAAGCTGGCCAATTGCATCGTCGGTCCGAACGACAACGTTATCATGCCGCGTGGATCGAAGAAGCTCGATTGGGAAATCGAGATCGCGTTCGTGATTGGCAAAAAGACACAATATGTCAGCGAAGCCGATGCTCTGTCTCACATCGCCGGATACTGCGTCTGCAACGACGTATCAGAGCGTCACTTCCAAGCCGAGCGGGGTGGACAGTGGATGAAAGGCAAGTCCTTCGAGTCATCCGGACCTTTAGGACCTTGGTTAGTGACACCCGATGAAATCAGCGATGTGCAGAATCTGGCGATGTCATTGGACGTCAACGGCAAGCGTATGCAGACCGGCAATACCAACACGATGATCTTCTCGATTCAGCATCTCGTGCATTACATCTCCCAGTTCATGATCCTTGAGCCTGGTGACGTTGTCACGACAGGTACGCCGCCTGGTGTTGGCCTAGGAATGGATCCCCAGGTGTTTCTGAACGTCGGCGATACCATGACCTTGGAAATCGAGGGGCTTGGCAAACAGGAACAGAAAGTCGTCGAACCGCGGTAGACGTTGCCTCCGTCTGGATTGATCACTCGCAGGGTCAATAGCGGGACTGATCCGAGATGTCACGACTGCATTTGCGGGTTAAACAAGTCGAAGCCATCGTCAGTTGCCCAGATGCAAACGATCAAAAAAAAGAGGCGCGGGTCCGAGGGCCCCGCGCCTTTCTTATTTAATAGTCATCAGAGCTTATCGCTGTGCGATGTTGGGCAACTGTCGGACGTTGTCTCCCTGACCGCTTATATCATCGAAAGCACCGCCGAGGCTGCTCCAGGCTGTGATCGTGTTGCGGTCGGTATTCTTCAATGCGCTATCAAGCTGCTTGGCAACATTAAACAATGACTGTTCATTTGGCCGGAGATTGCCCTCAGCATTGTCCGGTTCCATGTCGTGCACGATGCTGTTGACGAGCCGCTCGACAGGACCATGCGGCAGCAGCATGATCACCGACCAAAGCGATTGGATTTCTTCGAACGCAGCATCCAGTTCGCGCTGCTCTGTCGGATCGTTGCTCGGGATCGAGTACTTCAGCTTGGCGTAGACGCCTTCGAGCATGTCACGTGCCTTGCCGTCTTCCAGCTCAATCTGATTGCTCAGAGCCCGATGGCCCTCGCGGAGCCGCTTGAAGGACTCGCTTGCTGCCGCTGCCGCGCCGTAGACCTCTTCTTGCACGTCTGCGAGCCGGGCCGGGTCAATTTCCAAAGCCGTCAGGAATGATCGCACGAAGTCGTCGCGCGTTCGTGGGGGCGTTGCCTGCGCTGACTGGTTGGCGATCTGCTTTGGTTCTGACTGTGCAGTCACAGCTGCGGATCCGCGCGCCCTATCCGATGGCTTCGACGGCAGCGGTGCAGGGACGGATCCTTGCCCGATCAACTCCTGTTCAATCCGGGCCTGCAGCGGCACTGGTCCTGCCTCTTCTGCAATTCGCGAGCCCGTATTCATGTAGCGGCTGCGCAGCGAAGAGAGCGTCTTGAAGAAGTCGGCGTGAATGTAGAAGTGATGTGGATCATCACCGGCACGCTGAACACGCTCATAGATGGCACCGGCATTCAGTGCACCGCGCACCGTTTGTACGTCATCCGGATGCGCCACTTCCTGCAGCTTCACCTCAGCCATAAAGCCATGCTGCTCCAGCATCGGATGCATGTGGCTGAGAACCATCTTGGCGTTGTCACCAACTTCTGGCGCCAAAGCATCCAGCACCGTTCGTTCCAGCTCGGCCAGTTGCGCGATTCCTTCGTCCCGCTCATAGGCGCGTTTTGCGACAAGCGACAGATACTCGAACAACTCTGAGCGGACCTGATACGCACGCTCGTTTTGGTCGAGGTGGCGAACCGCTCCGATTGAACTCGCAGCATTGAGGACTTTTCTCAAGGCGGCACTATTCGAGTCATGATCTTCGACGACGATCTGACCCGTGAACCCACCTTCCGGCGTAATCGGGCGCAGGTAATCGAGGACGAGCTTGGCATTGTCAAACGGCTGCGGTTGTAGCGCAGTATCGATGATCGCTTCCAGTTGCTGTGCGCTGCGGCCCTTATGGCTGGGCACATCCGACAACGGTGAGCGCACAGCATTGGCGCCAAACAAGCCGGACATGAAGACGAGCGCGTCAATCGCGATAGCAATCGCCAGCGCGAGATAGGCAAGCTTATTGCCATCCTGGAATGCGTTTGATGTGACGACGAAACGGTGGGCTTTGTCATCACGGTTGAGTTCGAGGTAGTTGATCTTTGTTCTTAGCTCGTCGGTGTCTCGGCTCGGCAGACCAGAGTCCTGCACACATTGGCGCGCAAACCTGAACAGACCGTCAGCACCGCCAGTCTTCGGCAGCTTATCACCACCGATGCAATTCGATCCAAGGACTTGCAGACCGGCATTGAGCGCGAACACACGCTCTGCCGCTTCGGAGGCTGTACCTGGATCGCAGTTGATAGATTGAGCACGTGCCTTGAGTGTTGGGACTTCGGACATCGCCCCGAGGAGCGTGGTGCAGAGCGATTGGATTTTCGCCAGCGCCGGCTGCGTCGGCTTTTGACGAAATTGGATGCGAGCCACTTCAAGCTGCCGCAAACCGTTTGTCGGATCGAACGAGGGCTCCACTGTCTGGTTGGACTGTTCGGCCATCTGGATCAAACGGTCAGCGGTGCTCGCCCGGCCTTTTAGCGTTGCGAGTTCGGCCTGGGCGCTGGCGAGTTCACGCTCGCCATTGCTGACATCAGTCAAAGCTGTGTCCAGGCGCTGCTGGTATTCTTTCAGCTGCAGCTGCAGGTTACGCTTTTCAGCGCCCAGGTTGCGCAGCTCCTTGGCAATCTCGCGGTATTTCGGCCCTTTGCCTTCTTTGGCGGTGACGCCGATGCCGCCGGCTTCAGCGTCCGCTTCAGCCTTCTTGGCAACGATTTCGCGATCCTTCGCGAAGATCTTGGACTTTAGGTCTTCAATAACCGGCTTCAGTTGGTTGGCAACTTCGCGGGCACGGCCAATCTGCGTGTTCAAAATCGACGTGCGTTGGTTGAGCTGAACCTGCTGGCCTTCTGCCGATGCCTTCTCGCCCTGGCGCTGGGCAACCAGCTGTTGGCGCTGGCGCATCTTGTCTTCGAAGTAGTTCCGGATGGCATCCGGGGCTTGCCGTGCTTCAGACGCTAAGCGTTCCAACGTTTGATCGTATTGCTTCCAGCCATCGGTCTCGAACAGACGGTCACGCTCTTCGATATGGCGGCGTGCAGCGAGACCGCCAATGTCGTTGACGACCCCTGCAACCTGGTTCTGCGCACGCAACTCAGCGGCACGTGTCCGCTCTTCTTTCGGGAAGATGGTGGAGAACAGAGAGTCGAACGAGAAAAAGACGGACGTTGCCATGCAGGCCAGGAACATAACCCACAGGACGGCGCTTCTAACCATCACCCGGATTGCTTGAAGATAGTCCCCGACGATGTCGCTGCCGGCATTCAAAAGCAGGGTTGCTGCGATCAAAATCACGATCGCGCCAATCAACAGACTATCTGGCAGCAGCATCCAGCTATTGGATGCCCAGTTCTGCTTGGTCAACTCTGAAGGAGCAGCGTAGTTCAAGACCAACAAGGCCATAGCAGTAAACAGCAGCACGCCGATAATCGAGCCGAAAATCGGCTGCATAGCGTGTAGCGCCTGCTTGCTCGTCCGGTCGGATGTCTGCGCCGCCGGCCGAAAGTTCATCCCCGTAGCAAAGCTCTCACCAATCAACCAGGCAACGATCAGCATGACGCCTTGGATGCCGAAGGTGATCATCAGCGAAAGGACCGGCTCCTGGGTGAAATTCCGCATACCGTCCCAGGTCGTCCAGCCGGATGCCAGTGACAGAACCAAGCCGGTCGCGCCAAGCAACGCCAGGCGCCAGTTCGTAAACACGGTTTCGGTCAGCGTTTCACGCAGTTTTTTGCCGAAGCTGGATGAATAAACCAGCGCAAGCGCCAAGCAGACGATCAGGAATGTGACCAGCGACTGTCCTGAAGGCAGAAACGTGCCGATTTCCTGACCCATCGCAATGACGTCCATTCTCTATCCTCCAGCGTCACGACATCTAGCCATTCGTGATACGAACCGGCTGAAAACCTGACGTCCTCAACGTAGACCGACCCATGAAATAGGCATCAAACCGGTGTACGCTACCCTTGTGCTCCGCCTAGCATTATCGTGTGACCGTCCTGGGGCAGGCAAAGGTTCGGCACCTCTGTCATCCACAGGTACGCCCAACACAGACATGACTGAGACGTCGCCAGGACGGCACATTATCAACGAAAGTAGTATGCATTTGTTCCGAATTCAAAATTTTGAGGCTGATCATCAACACAACTCATCGACGATGCAGCAAGCGCAGCCACGACGCGCGTCCATGCAACACGGTAAAACATAGTTAAAAATGGTTAAGGCCGTGTTTCAGAGCCGAAAAGAGCCGCTACACCGAGACCGCCAAGTGTGCCCTGAGTCGCAAGGCCGTAAGCCGGCGTTGCTTTGCCGGAATGTCGCACCATTTGCGCAAAGAGCCGAACCACGAGAACCGAACCGGCAGCGCCAAACGGGTGCCCGCGTGCCATCGCGCCTCCTTCGGCGTTGACTGCGGCTTCATCAAAGTTCAAGGCCTCGGCGAGTGCAATTGCCTGCGCAGCCGAGGTTTCGCTGGTCTCGAGGAGCGAGATCGCAGAGCGATCAAAGCCGTTCAGCCGATTGTATAGTTTTTTCACGCTTGTAATCGGGGCGGCGGCCTCACTCCCTGGCGGAACACCCACCGACGCATTTGATAATAGTCGGAGAGCCGGAGGTTCGCCAAACTCGTGCCACCGCTCGCTTGAGAGCATAACAACAAAAGCCGCGCCATCGTGCCAGGTGCTGGTGTTTGCCGGCGTCAACGTTCCGGCCTCTTCGAGAAACGGCACTTCGTCCTGGAACTCCTGCAAGTCCAATCCGGCAGTGCTTTGATCCCGTCCTTCCTCGCGTCGCGGCTTCAGAGCGACGATTTCATCCTCAAACCGGTTTGCTTTGCGAGCAGCAACGGCTCGTTGTAGCGCTGCGGCCGCAAATGCATCTTGCCGAGCCCGAGAGATCCCGAGATCGCGCGCCAACTTCTCTGTACATTCCAGCGGAAACGGTAGGTTTAAGTCGGTCGTCGAGAAGGGCTCGTGATGGATGAATCGCGGTCTCTGATGGACATTTCTGGGCCGCGCAATACGCCAGGGTGCCGTTGATAAGCTTTCAGCCCCGCCAGCGACAACGACGTCGGCGTCGCCTAGGCTGATCAGCCTGTGCGCTTGAACGATAGCGACAAGACCAGATGCGTCTTGCTGGTCAATGGTTATCGCGTTGGTCGTCTCAGCCAAGCCCGCAGCTAAGGCAATCAGGCGAGCTGGGTTGCCACCAGCTGTTGCGTTGCCGACGAGGATTTCATCGACCTGTGCCGGCCTGACGTTGGCGTCAACAAGTGCAGCAGAAATAACAGGCGCAGCAAGCTCTTCGACACGACGTTTGCCATGCAGGCCTCCAATCCGGCCAAGCGCGGTCCGCTTAGCAGCGACAATGTAGGTCTGGCCTGTTTGCTCTAACGCCATACAGTTCTCGTCTCGTTCGAAGGACCGCGGCGCACCGCCATCCCCTCTCCCGGCCGGAGTAGCCCAACAACTGGGCTTTCTCCATGAGCCGCGCGATCATACGCCCAAAATTGGCAAAAACGGGTACTCAAACAGGCGCTCATGAGGAATTACCGCGGCGCACCGACAATCAGGCTTGACGCGAGGGGCGTTTGCCTTTGATTTCCATTGGTGTGGATCCGGCTCGCTCAAGTGATGAACAACAAAGTGATCAAACGACAAATGCATACGTCCCGCTTGACTATCGCGGCTACGGCTTTCGCCATCATGGCGATTACCCCATCAATAGCCTCGGCAAAAACCAATTGCCGGAATACGGGAAGCTTTCAAACCTGGAAAGCGGATTTCCGCAAACAGTTGGTTGCAGAGGGCATTTCCAAGTCCTTGATTCGCAAGGTCTATGACCCTGTCAGATTTGACCCAGCAATCATCAAGCGAGATCGCCGCCAGAGCTTCTTCTCACTATCATTTGCTGAGTTTTCAAAACGCCTAGTCTCTTCAAACCGTCTCAAAACGGGTGCAAGGAAACTCAAGCAGCGAGCCGGATTGTTTCGGGCCGCAGAAAAGAAGTATGGCGTGCCGGGTGCAATCATTACGGCATTTTGGGCGCTTGAGAGTGACTTCGGCAAAGGTATTTCCAAGCAGTATCCAATCTTCAATTCGCTTGCGACACTCGCCTATGATTGCCGGCGGCCCGAGTTATTCCGTCGTGAACTGACCGCAGCCTTGAAGATTGTCGATCGCGGTTACCTGCCATTGAACCGTCTGGTCGGCTCCTGGGCCGGCGAGCTTGGTCAGACCCAGTTTCTGCCCGATCATTATCTGAACCACTCGGTTGATGCTGATGGTGATGGCATACGCGACATGATGAGATCTGATGCCGATATCATCTTCTCAACCGCCAATTTCATCCAACATCTGGGCTGGCGGCGTGGAGAACCATGGTTGCAGGAAGTCAGGGTTCCGGCCCGAATGCCTTGGAAGGAGGCGGACCTCGCAATCTATCACCCGCGTTCCAAGTGGGACGGCTGGGGCGTCCGTACCCGCTCGGGTAAGCGCCTTAAGGCAGATGGAATGCCGGCTGCACTGCTCTTGCCAATGGGACGCAACGGCCCGGCCTTTCTGGCCTACGAGAATTTCAAGATCTATCCGCAGTGGAACCAGTCACTTAACTACGCAATCACGGCGGCTTACCTCGCAACGCGCCTGACCGGCGAACCGCGCTACAGCCCCGGGCGGGGAAATGTCGAGAATTTTGACTACAAGCGCATCAGGGAAGTGCAGCGGTTGCTGAATCGGCGAGGGTTCGATACCGGCGGTGTTGATGGTAAGCACGGTGCCAAGAGCAGGGCGGCTGTGAAAAAGGCTCAATTGCGCTTCGGATTGCCGGCGGATTCCTATCCATCCAGTGAACTTATGGACCGTTTGCGGCGTTGACATCATACGCATCCCAACTCACTGAGGGAGTGGGATGAAGCAAGAGGCACAGACGATGACCGATCTCCGCAAACCGCGCCATAAAACAACGGCGGTCCAGGTTGGTGGCGTCACTGTAGGCGGAGATGCGCCGGTCGTTGTGCAATCGATGACCAATACGGACACAGCGGATATCAATCGCACTGTTCAGCAAGTGGCGGCGCTGGCCCGGGCCGGTTCGGAACTTGTCCGTATCACCGTTGATCGTGATGAGGCGGCCAAAGCTGTCCCCTACATTCGCGAGCGCCTCGATAAGATCCAGGTCGACGTTCCGATTGTTGGTGATTTTCACTATATCGGTCACAAACTTCTGGCCGAGAATCCGGCCTGCGCGGAAGCGCTCGCAAAGTATCGCATCAATCCCGGCAACGTCGGCTTCAAGGCAAAGCGCGATACGCAGTTCTCTTCGATCATCGAAAAGGCCCTCGAATACGGCAAACCGGTCCGGATCGGCGTCAATTGGGGCTCGCTTGATCAAGAACTCCTGACCCATTTGATGGACGAGAACGCAAAGACCGCTGACCCGTTGCCGGCACGCACCATCATGCATGAGGCTATTGTGCAGTCTGCCCTCTTGTCAGCTGAGCGCGCTGAGGAACTGGGGTTGAGTGCAGACCGGATCATTATCTCAGCCAAGGTCTCGGCGGTGCAGGATCTTGTCAGTGTCTACACGCTGCTCGCCTCGCGCTGCAACTATGCACTCCACCTCGGCCTGACCGAGGCTGGCATGGGCTCGAAAGGTATTGTCGCGTCATCGGCGGCGATGGGCATTCTGCTGCAGCAGGGCATTGGCGATACCATCCGCTATTCGCTGACGCCGGAACCTGGCGGCGACCGCACGCAGGAAGTCCGCGCCGCACAGGAGCTGCTTCAGACGATGGACATTCGCGCCTTCGTCCCTGTCGTCACGGCATGTCCGGGCTGCGGGCGCACAACGTCTACCGTCTTCCAGGAGTTGGCGAAGGACGTGCAGGACATGATCCGGGATCGCATGCCGGACTGGAAGGCAAAATATCCTGGTGTCGAATCCCTGAACTTCGCTGTCATGGGCTGCATCGTGAACGGGCCGGGAGAATCCAAGCACTCGGATATCGGCATTTCACTACCCGGCACCGGCGAACAGCCAGCCGCTCCGGTGTTTATTGACGGCGCCAAGGCGATGACGTTGCGCGGGCCGAATATCGCGACAGAGTTCAAGGACATCGTCGAAGACTATATCGAAAAGCGGTTTGGCTGAGAGTTAGTAGCAGGCCCGGCCCGCCCTGCTCCGCCATAAACTCACACGTCAACAATGCGAATAATGTCGCTTTCCTGCGCTTCATCACTGACCTCATTCGTGATGATCTCTGGGGGTGACTTTCGTGCTGCTCATGCCGTGTGCTTCACTTCCTCCCGGTACGCAATCGGCCAAGTTGAACCGGAAGGAAGCCACCATGTCCAAACGAATGCCTGCCGTGAGTTTGGTGGCGGTGCCCGGACGCCGGCAACAGACGCTCGAGGTCGCCCAGGAGATTGAACGGCGCGGGTTTGCTGGGATCTGGTCACCGAGCATGTTCTCCAACCTGGCCTTCTGCCACGCTCTGACACACACGACGAAGACGATCCCATTCGCGACGTCGATCGCCCCGATCTACGCCAGCACTGTGTTGGAATTCGCCCAAAGCGCCGCGTTCATGCATGAGGTCTCCGGCGGCCGCTTCAGCCTTGGCATTGGCGTCGCGCACGCGCCATCGCACGTCCGTATGGGCGTAACACCCGGCAAGCCCCTGGGTGATATCCGTGACTTCGTTTCCAATTTCAAAGCCCATGATAAGCTGGGTGAATTGCCTCCCGTCATTTTGGCAACCCTGCGCAAGAAGATGATTGCACTGGCCGGTGAGATCGGTGATGGCCTGGTGTTTGCCAATGCAACGCGCTCGCATGTGCCAGCGTCACTGGCCGTGCTCAATGAGGATCAGCGGAGCAACGATAGCTTCCAGATCGCGAACATGATCCCGACATGTATCAGTGAGGATATCGAAGCGGCCAAAGCGGTGAACCGCAAGACACTGACGAACTACGCGCTGCTACCAAACTATCGAAATTACTGGAAAGAAGCGGGCTTCGTCGAAGAGATGACCGCGATCGAGACGGCCGTCGCTGAGAAGAGATATGATGATGTGCCGAAGTTCCTGACCGATGACTGGTTGGCCCAATGTACCTTGTTCGGTCCGCCGGCACGCATCTTGGATGAACTCGATGCCTGGTATGATGCCGGGATCAAGACACCGATCCTGGTCCCGTCGTCAGCAGCCGGCAATCAGATGAAAGCAATCGAGGAACTCCTGGCGCTGTTTAGCTGAGGTATCACGCAGGCTTCAAGTGGCAGCGATGCTTGGCGCCAATTCGTCCGGCATTTTGTGTCCCGCGCTTCAGAACAGCAGAAAGACAGCTACGAATATCGCGAGCATGAGCACCAGGGCAAACGGCGCAGTCAGGTCAGTCCGGTTTTCGGGTGCCGACGCGACCAGATGCTCGTCGATCATCGTCTTGCCGTCTTCAAATGAGTTGCAGGCCTTCTCGATGTTGCCCAGCCGCGTCGGCACGGACACCAGCCATTGCGTACGGCCGCGGTGATCCGGTCCTTTGTAGATGCGGCAGCCGCGATAGGTCGTTTCGGTCTCTGTCATTTGGCAACGTCCCAATCACAGTTCGCGGCGGAGCAAAGGAGGTGGACAAAGGCTGGCAGGACCCCAGGTTCAGTCCAAAGGCAGTTGATATGACTTGCCCGGTGGCCAGATGCCCCCGCGGAGCACGCCCGCCTCCGTTGGGCCGAACAAAACTTCATAGCTCTCAGGCAGTGGCCGGCTATTCGGCATGGCGAGCCACAAGCGCAGCAGCAGGCGCGTGTTGCCCGTCGCAGCATCATCCACGTACGGGTCTCTCGCGTGATAGATGACATGATTGTTGAGCAGCTGGATGTCACCGGGCTGCAGCGTCATCTCATAGCACAGCTCATTGGCGAGTTCGGCAAGCAGGTCGAGCGCCTCGTCCTGGCTCGCGCGCAGGCGCGGCACATCTTCATTCGCCTGCGAGGCTTCGATGTAGGTGCGCGAATAATGCGTCGTGAATTTGCCATCGCGTAGATTGAACACCGGCAGCATGTAGTAGTCGGACACGTCGCCGACTTCCTCGCCGAAACGGCTGCGCGGATAAGCCGTGAACAGCTCGCTCAACAGGTCCGGCCGGCGCTCCAGCATGGCATTGTGGATGGCGACGGCACTCGCAATTTTGGAATGCCCGCCTTCGCTCGCCTGGCGTATGCACAGCAGTGAGACGACATCACAACGGTCGGTATGAAACCGCAGGCCGCCGGTGGACAGCGCCCGCGAGCGCGATGAGCGGAATCCCTCGCCAGAGCCCTCTGTATCAAGCACGCCGTAGTCTCTCGACTTTTCACCTTCATCTTCGATATGCATCAACCGCTGCCCGATGACGGACTGCGAAACCGGCTGGCCGACATGATCGCCAAAGCTCAGATAAAAGGCTTTGAGTTCCTCCAGCGAGTACTGTTCAACGGGAACACCACGCAATCGGAACAGGCCGGAGCCGTCCTCAAGCTCATCGCGGATGCGGTCGAACAAGTCGCCCAAGTCTGCGAGCGGGAGATTGCTGCGGTTGGCTGCCTCCCATGGCAGACCGGTCTTCGCGAAGGCTTCAATCCCGGCAGCGATATGGCGGAGCTGCACGCTATCCAGCTCGGAGGTCCAGGCAGGGTTGCTGCCAATCTGCGCGCCGTTCCATGCGGACGGCTCCGAGATGCGGGTCTGAGTGAGGGGACCTGAAGGCGCCATGACCGAACCAACCTTTGTTGCGCTGCCGCCGCAGTATGATTGTCCGGCAATTTAAGTGTCAAGGATGAGCTCAGTGGTTCAGTGAGCGGTGCCGCCCGTACGCAGGCGCGTTCTGGCGTAGGGATGAGATGGTTTGAGGTCATCTTTGCGGGCAACCGCTGTTCACTTAGGCCGCTGCGCCGAAGACAGCCAAGCAACACCGGCAGCGCTTCGATTGTGTGCCGGCGACTTGTGACATGCCCCAAGGTCTATAGAAGGCTTACCAAGAAGCTACCCAGGGCCTGCCCCCTCGCCTGCCCAATGAATACCCAGGGTGTGCCAAGGAATTGGTGTTGCTCTGCAATGAAAACCGGTGCAATCAGACCTATCGCGCAACGATGATCAACACTTCAACGGTGGAGCAACTTTGGACCTTGAGTTGGCCTCAGTCCGATTCTGGCTCAACGTCCGTCGCAATAGGCTGAAAGCACATGTTCCTGTCTGTCTTTGAGATCTTCAAGATCGGCATTGGCCCATCGAGTTCGCATACCATGGGACCGATGCTGGCAGCAGCGCGCTTTCTGGATCTTGTGCGCAGTCGCGAGAACCCGGAGCCAGGCACGGGTGAACCGGCCCATGTGACGTGTCATCTGCACGGATCGCTGGCCTGGACCGGTAAGGGCCACGCAACAGACCGCGCCGTTGTATTGGGGCTCGCCGGTTACCATCCCGCAACAATCGACATTGACGAGGCCGAGCAATCACTGCAGCGGATCAGAAACGACAAGACATTGGAGATCGAAGGACTGCCGGCTCTATCCTTTGACCCTGAACAAGATGTCATCCTTGACTACGGCCCGCCCTTGCCCGGCCACGCCAATGGTTTGCGCTTCCAGTGCTTTGACGCCGAAGCGCGCCTGCGCCACGAACAGGTCTACTACTCGATCGGTGGCGGTTTCATTCTCACCGACGACGAACTGCGCAGTGAACGCTCTGGTGCCGACGCTAACGATGCTGGATTGGAAGGCGTGCCCTATCCATTTCACAACGCCGCCGAAATGCTCGAGATGGGCGAGCAGTCCGGGAAGTCGATCGCCGACATGAAGCGCGCCAACGAGTGCACGCACATGCAGCCTGAAGCGCTTGATAGTCAGCTGGATGATATCTGGTCGGCCATGACCAATTGCATCGACCGCGGCCTTGCAGCCGAGGGTGAACTGCCCGGCGGACTGAAGGTCAAACGCCGCGCCGGTGAAATCCATCGCAAGCTCGAAGCCGAACGTGGCCTCAACATCGCACCGCCGCATGTCATCAATGACTGGATCAGCTGCTATGCCATGGCGGTCAACGAGGAAAACGCAGCCGGCGGAAAAGTCGTCACCTCACCGACCAATGGCGCTGCAGGTGTCGTGCCGGCGGTGATCCGCTACTATCTCGACCATTGCCTTGGCGCTGACCAGAAAGGCGTGCGCAACTTTCTCCTGACTGCGGCGGCGATTGGTGGCCTGGTCAAACACAATGCCTCGATCTCGGGCGCGGAAGTGGGTTGCCAGGGCGAAGTCGGTTCGGCGTCAGCGATGGCGGCCGCAGGGTTATGCGCGGTCCTTGGCGGAACCAACGCGCAAATCGAAAACGCCGCCGAGATCGCATTGGAGCATCACCTCGGCATGACCTGCGACCCGGTCAAAGGGTTGGTCCAGGTACCCTGTATCGAGCGCAATGGTCTCGGTGCGATCAAGGCTGTCGCGGCGGCATCACTGTCGTTGCGCGGCGACGGTCAGCACTTCATGCCACTCGACAATTGCATCGCTGCCATGCGCGATACCGGGCGCGACATGGACGAGAAATACAAAGAGACAAGCCAGGGCGGCCTCGCCGTGAACCTGCCGAATTGTTAGGCTCGCTGCGACGGCCCCGCCCGCGTGGATTGCGACGACAGGATCACGCTTGCGGGGAACCTCGTCGTGTGGCCCCAAGGACACGCCTCTGCGCTGGTGGCTTAATGCCTTTGCGATCACCCAAATATTTCAGTCTTGGGCAACTTCGCAAGCAGCACGTCGAGTATTCGCTCGCGCGATAATCCCACGTATCGATCTACGCCTACACTCAAAACGCACCAAGCCAATTGTGTTTGAGACTGACCACTTGTCGGCCTCCAAGCAGAGATCACCAGGTCTTATAAGAACCCGTCGGGGGGAGCGTATGTCGAGTCGATCGCGTTCGAATAGCATTTCGAGTTATGGGGCGGCGCTTGCCGGCGTCGCGCTAGCGGCCTTCACAATGTCATCTTCAGCCACTGCTCAGGTGCTGCCAGGTGTTCGAACAGACACCTTCGGTAACACCATCACGAGTTCGCAGGTCAGCAGCCACATTCCAAGCCGCTTGTTCCGCGACATCTCCAGCTTGCCGCTTCTCACCTCTGGAGATCAAGAAGAAACAGGCATCATACCGCTCGGCTTCTTATTTCCGTTTTACGGAAAGACGTACGCCGGGTTCAACTTTACCACCGATGGCGTGATTTCATCGACGGCAGGTGGAGGTGAGGCATTCGACTGGAGCAACGATGCTTCGCTTCCTAGCACATTGATTACAGGCGGCGGCGCCCGCATTTATCCCCACCACGACGATACGGTGGCGCGTGTCTACGGTGCCTATTTTTCCGCGGCATCGAGTGGCTTCGGAACGGAGGCCTTCATTGCCCAGTGGAAGGCCTGTTACTGGCTATGCGATGCGGGTCAGGACAAAGACATCGTGATAGAATACAACGTCGCTCTATTGCGCGATGGCACGATCATCATGGCCCACAAATTTGCGAGCTCCGATAATGGCGGAGGCGCCACGGTCGGCATCCAGAATGAGACCGCGTCAGACGGCGTCGCTTACTCGGCCAACTCCACTGGCTCAATCGTCGATGGGATGACCGTCCTCGTCATCCCGGCGAAGTCGGGCATCAGTGATGACATTCAGATTGCGGCTACTGAGGCTGCGATTGTCACGACATCCGCTTTCGCCGGCAACGTCCACAGCCATGCCGGACAGGCTGCGCATCGCAAAAAGTCCGGCAGCAAGCGCAATCTCTGGGGCAGCGTCATCGGTGGCAGAGCCGACGGCGAAATCGGCAGCGATCTCGATCTCAAAAACTACGGCATCCAGTTCGGCGCTGACCTGTTGAAGTTCGGCGATGTTATCGTCGGACTGTCGGCAAGTTATCAGAAGGCCGACGTCACGCTGGGCCATGTCGGCCTCGTGACCAAGAGTGGTTCCATCGCGCCCTATGCCGGTGTTCGCTTCGGCAACCTCACGGCGACCGCGACCGTCGGCTATGCCCATGTCGACTATGAGAGCTTCGATCTGGTCTTTCTGCGCGACATCCACACCGACACCGGCCGCCGCCTCTTTGGCTCAGCCTCGGTCACAGGACGCTACAATTGGGGTTCGTTGGCGCTGTTGCCAAACCTGACGGCGTCGGGGGTGATCGAAAAGATTGATCAGTGGCATGCTGGCGAGATCAGCCGTGACGTCGAGAACGCGCGCTTCTTCAAGGTCAGTGCCACGGCCAAGGCAAAGCTGCCAGTGATGGCCGGCGCGCATGCCTACGTGCTGGGTGGCGTCCAGTTCATCAAAACGGATGGCGACGACACCATCGCGCTCTATGCCATCGACTATGACCCAACACGCACTGGCGGTGTTCTGGGCGCAGGGTTTGAGATTAAGTCCGGCGCGTTCAATCTTTCGGCTGATGTTGGCGCTTACGGGCTCGGCTCAGATATCACCAGCCTCGACGGCCGGTTGCGCGCGAGCGTCAAATTCTGACCCTCCGCGCAACGACCTGACCTCGGAATGACAATCTCACTATTCAGAATTGCGCGGTCTGGCCAGTATCCCGTGAATTGGCGCTCATGGCATAGGGCTCTGGTCCGATTTCCAAAATTGAAGATCAATTTCTTTATGATCAAGCTGTGAAGTTCTTCGTTTTCAGCATAACGATTCAGCTGGAATTTGGTCTACTTCTAATGACTGTGGCGAGAGCCACATTGAGGCGAACCGGCATCAGCCGGGCACTGCGTGGCTGCCACACGTTGGCCAGCGGGGAGCACGCGGTGTGCCTCAGACTGCACGCTCTTGTCCGGGTTCAAGCTGGAGCTGAGACGGCAAAGCAATCTCACTCGGAGCACAATCCAAAATTCCTGGGAATAGATTCAGATCAACGTGCCTTTAATCAAAACCACGCAGTGGGTCCCGACTCAAAGCACAAAGATGATCGCCAATTTAGAATCGAGCCGCGTGCCGTTGCTTGTGAAGGGAGCATTGCAGTTCGATGGAGCGCCCCAACCGGCTTTGGTTGGGTGATCGACCGACAATTCTCAGTCCGTCGTGCTGACAGGACCAAGTTATGGGCTTCCCGGGATGATTCGCTAATTTTGCAATAACAAAATCCACTTTACTGAAGATCTGGCGCAGGTCAGCAACATTTTTGCGAATTTCGCGCAATATCGGTTCGAGTTTGAGTCTAAAAGCCGTGTTTTCGCGGTTTTAGCTAATTTCCAACTTTGCGCTTTCCGCATAACGGTGAGATTCGGAATCACATTAGCCCAGTCCCTAGGGCTTTGCTGGACATCAGCGAGCCCACAATCGTGGACATTGCGTGGCCACCAAACACTCGGTGATCGAGGTTCATGCAATGCGCCCTGGATGACGTGGGGAGCTGAGATCATGCGGGATTTGCTGAATGCGCGCCGTCAGATGATGGTGGTTGCATTGTCTGTTGCGGTGTCTGCCGTAGGGCTATCACCGGTGCACGCGAGTGCTCCAACCGATAAGCCATCATACTGGCATCCGTGGTTTGAGATTGGCGGCTATCACAACAGTCGTGATGATGATGGCACCGGCTCATTTGGGACCAACCGCGGCGAGACTACGATCTTCGCCCCGATATCCGGCAGTGAGAAATCGCTACTGTTCGGCCAGGTGACCGCCAAGTTTTTCGAAGGCTCTGCCAAGGAAGGCAACCTCGCGATTGGCTACCGCCGGATGACATGGGGCGGATTCAATCTCGGCGCCTGGATCGGCGGCGACGTTCGGCGCACGGAAATTGACAACACCTTTTGGCAGCTGTCCGGTGGTTTTGAAGCCCTGTCGAAGAATGTCGATTTCCGAGTGAACTGGTACGGACCAGTCACCGATCCACAAGCTGGCATTGCTGGCTTCGCTCAACTGCATCTGCAGGGCAATCAGATCTTCATGACCGGTGGCCAGGAAGTTGGCCTCAAAGGTTTTGACGGTGAAGTCGGTTTTCGTATTCCGATCGAAGCTCTCCGCATCGATCCCAACCGGTTTGAATTGCGCGCCTATGCCGGCGGATACCACTTCGACCACGACGATGCGATTGATAAGGTGGCGGGTGCCAAAGGCCGTGTGGAATTGCGCATCAACGATGTATTTGCCGCGGTGCCAGGCTCACGTCTCACAGCTGAGTACGAGATCACACACGACGACGTGCGCGATACCCGCCACGAAGTCGGCATGCGGTTGCGGATCCCGCTCAACGGCGGCAGCTCCGGTCGCACACTCGCCTCACTCTCACATCAACAGCGTCGGATGCTCGATGGTATCGAACGCGATACCGATATCATCACGGTTCGCAGTAAGGCGGAAAAAGTCGAAGACGCGCTGACCGGTACAGACTTCGACCGGGTGGCTTATGCGTCCCGCGGCAATGATGTGACAACCACGTCGAATGCAGCAGGTGACAACTCGCTGATCATTCTCAATGGCCGCAACCGAGGAGAACAAGTGCTGCAGGCTAATCAGACATTGCAGGGCGGCGGCTCGACAATCGCTGTTCGCGGTCTGAACTCAGGTCTGGTCCTGCCGTTTACGGCACCGGGATCTTCCGGCCGTCTGGTTGATCCAGGCAGAGGCAATGATAACCTCGAGATCGACGGCTCAAACACGCACGTCTCAGGCATCACAATTGTCGGAGGCAGGAGATCTGATGATGGCGTTGACATCGGAAATCGCAAGTCCAACGTCTTCCTGACCAATCTCAACATTCGTAACACTGGCGACGATGGTGTCGATATCGACAATCGCAACTCCGGGATCACTTTGATCAACGTCAACATCTTGAACCCGGACGACGATGGCATCGAAATTGGCAACGGCAACCAGGGCATAGCAATCCTGGGTGGGTCGATCAGAGGCGCGGGTGACCATGGTCTCCAGATTGGCAGTCGGAATACCGTATCGACCAAGGATCTTGATATCAGAAACATCGATGATGGAGACGCATTCCGGATCAATGGCAGTGGCAACACGTTGAACGTCATTGGCGGCCTGATCAGGAGAGTCGATAGTGATGCCTTCGACTTCAGTGGTTCCCGCAACATCGCGTCGATCACTGGTACGGTCTTTGAACGTGTTGACGATGATGTCTTTGACCTGGATGGCAATGAGGTGTCCGTATCAGGAATTCTGGTCCGCAACAGCTCTGATGTCGTCAATGTGGAAGGCCGACGTAACCAGGTATCCGTAACAAACTCGACATTCTCGCGTATCACTGATGACGTCTTCGATATCGCAAACCGCGGCAACACACTGTCGGTGACGAATTCAGTATTCAATCGGGTCAGTGACGATCTCTTTCGGTTCGAGGATGCCAATGGTTCGACCGTGTTTGTTGCCAACAACACCATCAACGGTCCGATCGGAGGCTTCTTCTTCACATTCGAGGGAACAGGTACGACAAATATCCAAGCCGGTAGTGTCGGCAACATCAACAATACAGGCTTTGCGCCGCCGGCGAAGTGCATAAGAGGAGTTGGCGGTCCTGCCGATTTTACCGGCCAGGTCGTATTCGACAATGGGGTCGTACGCCGACCAACCTGTCCTTTGGTCCCCTAACTCAATCATCCCACAGACATCCATCAGAGGAGGCGGCCGTACCCACGGCTGCCTCTTTATCTTTACCAGCCCAAATATCCATCACCCCTCTGATGCAGCGGGACTAGGCCGTCTCCCGGGCATGCTGCTAGGTTGTTGGAATATCTCGTAAAGAGACATTCAACGACATTTTGGGGGAAGACAGCATGAAGCCGGTGAGCGCGGCCGACTATACCGTTGCCGTTGTGGGTGCGGGCGCCATGGGACAGGGCATTGCCCAGGTCTCAGTCCAGGGCGGATTGAAAACACTGCTGTTTGATGCCCGTCCAGGCGGCGCAGCCGAAGGCGCGGCCCAGATCGGCAAGCGGATCGACCGCCTCGTTGAAAAGGGCCGGATCGGCGATGATGATGCCGCCGCAGCCAAAGCCAACCTCGTACCGGTCGATGACATCAGTGCTCTGTCCGATTGCGATGCGGTCGTCGAAGCTGTCTTCGAGAACTACGACGTCAAGGCGGAGTTGTTCAAAAGCCTGGAAGGTGTCGTCTCCAAGGACTGCATACTCGCCTCCAATACTTCCTCGATCCCAATCTCTTCGATCGCGCGCAACTGTGAAAAGCGCGATCGCGTTGCCGGCATGCACTTCTTCAATCCGGTGCCATTGATGAAGCTGGTCGAGGTGATCCGCGCTGCCGAGACGTCGGACGACACCGTCGCTGCGCTGACCGAACTAGGCAAGCGGATGACCCGTGTGCCGGTCTCGGTCGCGGACATGCCGGGTTTTCTGGTCAACATGGGCGGCCGCGCTTATAGCTCCGAAGGCCTCCGCATGGCGCATGAGGCAGTTGCAACACCGGCGCAGATCGATGCCATCATGCGCGATTGCCGTCACTTCCGCATGGGCCCGTTTGAGCTGATGGATCTGACCGGGATCGACATCAATTTCCCGGCGAGCACCATCATCTACAACGGCTACATGCAGGACCCACGGATCAAGACGGCGCCGAACCACGAGGCGATGTACAACTCTGGCCAGTTCGGCCGCAAGACAGACGGTGGCTGGTTCAAGTACGATGGCGGCGAGGTCGTCGACCCACCTTCTCCCGATCACGTTACGGGTGCTGCGGTGGCATCGCGGATCGCACTGGCCGAACCGGACGAAGCCCTTGAGGCATTCTGTAAAGAGCTTGGCCTGCCCGTTGGCGATGACGACGGGTCGTGTCCGATTTTCGCGGCTCCTTTCGGTGATGATGCCACGCACACCGCGATGCGCACGGGTGTCGACTTCAAACGCCTGGTCTGTGTTGATCTCTCCTGCGATACGTCGAAGCGCGTGACCATCATGACTGCGCCTGGCGCCGACACCGACGTGCGTGATGCGGCGGCAGCAACACTCGTTGCCACGGGCCGGGCAGTCACAGCAATCAAAGATAGTCCGGGTTTCGTCGCGCAGCGCATGTCGGCCATGATCGCCAATCTCGGCTGCTATATGGCTGAAGTCGCGCTGGCAACCCCCGACGACATTGATCTCGCCATGAAGCTCGGTCTCAATTATCCGCTGGGCCCGCTGGAGCTGGCAGCTGACCTCGAGCCGCGCCGTTGTTTGCAGATCTTGGATCGCCTGCAAGCGATCACAGGCGAGGATCGTTACCGCCCGACAATGTGGCTCAAGCGCCGGGCTCTGCTCGGCTTGTCCGTGCACACACCAAGCTGAGTGGAGAGCCTCAATGGCAAAGCGTTGGAAAAATCGGCCGGAAGGTTCGAACTGGGGTGACTTTGGTGATGACGACCAATGCGGACGCCTCAACCTAATCACCAAGGACAAAGTCCTGCAGGGGATAGCAGAGGTCAAGGAAGGTCGCACGTTCTGTCTGTCGTTGCCACTTGACTATCCGGGCGGCAACAAATTGAACCCAGCTCGTCTGCCGCCGGAGCGCTTTCCGACCAAAACACCAGATGGCGTTCGCCGCTACCTCCTCCCGCTTCAGGAAGCATTGGGTAACGATGACCTGACAGATGTCGTCAACGATGACCGCGTTCTGATTCACACCCAGTACTCCACCCAGTGGGACGCGTTGGCCCATGTCGGCCATCAATTTGACGCCGACGGCGACGGTGTTGCCGAGCATGTGTTCTATAATGGCTGGCGCGGTGGCGAGGACATTATCGGCGGTACGACGTGTTCCGACTGTGGCGGCCTCGACAGTGCCGAAGCCAAGCGCCTTGGCATCGAGAACATGGCCGAGAAATGCGTCCAGGGCCGAGCTGTCATGATCGACCTTCACGCCGTCTACGGCGATGCCAAATCCGATGTCGATTTCGACGGCCTGGAAGCGGTCATGAAAGACCAGAACGTCGTCGTTGAAGAAGGTGACATGGTCTGCCTGCACACTGGCTTTTCGACCCGCATATTGGAGCGCAACAAAGAGCCCGATCATGATGTGTTGCACAACTCCTGTGCGGCGCTGGAAGGACGTGATCCAAAACTGCAAAACTGGATCCGCGACAGCGGTCTCTCGGTCCTGATCGCAGACAACTATGCTGTTGAGCGGACTCCGAGCACGACCGGCGAAGGCCGCCGGGCAATGCTGCCGATCCATGAGCTCTGCCTGTTCAAGCTTGGCATTCATCTCGGTGAGATTTGGTATCTCTCCGAACTGTGCGCCTATCTGCGCGAGAATGGCCGCAACCGGTTCCTACTAACCGCCCCGCCATTGCGTCTGCCCGGTGCCGTTGGTTCGCCGGCAACACCAATCGGGACTGTCTGATAATGACTGAGGTGCAGGTTCGCAAAGCGTCGGGCGATGACGTCGAGGCCGCACGGGCCCTGACCAATCGCTCGTGGCTCGCGACCTATGCGCCGTTGATCGGCGAAGACGTCACGCAGGAGATTATCAAGACCCGGCACGCCGCGCAGTTGTTTGCAGAACAGGCAAGCCATCCGGAACAAACGTTCCTCGTCGCGTCACGCGGCGGCGAGGTCGTTGGCCATTGCTATGCCTATCCCAAGAAAGGCACGTACATTGAGCGCCTTCACGTTGAACCAAGCTTAAAGGGCGGCGGCGTAGGCCGCGCGATGCTCAACTACGTCGATAAGCAACACGCGCCGGGCAATCGCATTTGGCTTGAAGTGTTGGAGGGCAACGACGCCGCTGTTGCATTTTACGAGCGCGTTGGATTTACCTTCACGGCCAAGACCAGCACCGAAGACGGGCTCGCTGACATTCCCGCAATAATCTTTAGCAAAACACTCACATAACAAATCAGAAACGACGAGACGATAGAATGACAAAGCTTGACGATCTCCTCACTCCGAATTCTGTCGCCGTGGTCGGCGCATCTGATGATCCATCCCGCATCGGCGGGCGGCCGCTCTCATTCTTTAAGAACCTCGGCTACGAAGGTGCGATCTATCCGGTCAATCCGAACCGCGATCAGGTCCAGGGACTGCAGGCGTATCCGTCTCTCAACGATATCGATGGGTCTGTCGACTTCGTTTTGGTTGCCGTTCCCGCCAAGGGCGTTGTCCAGGTTGTTCGTGATGCAGCCGCCAAGAAGGCCAAGACCGTGATGATCTTTTCATCCGGCTTTGGCGAAATGAACGAAGAAGGCCAGCAGGCGCAGGATGAGTTGACCGCGATCGCCAAGGAAAGTGGCGTCCGCATCATCGGACCCAACTGCCTCGGCGTGTTTAACTCGGCAATCAATTTCTATCCGACATTCACGACGACGATTGAGCGCAAGCAGCCGAACCCGGGCGGATTGGCTATCGCCAGTCAGTCGGGTGCTTACGGCAGTCACATCTTTTATCTGGCGCACCTGCGTGGTCTCGACATGACCTACTGGATCACCACCGGCAATGAATGCGATGTCCACGTTGCTGAGGCCATCAAGCTGCTCGCCGAAAAGGAAGACGTGCAAGCGATCTGTGCCTACGCCGAGAGCATCAAGGACGGCGATGTCCTTGTCGAAGGGCTTGAAATCGCGCGTGCCGAGCGCAAGCCGGTCATCTTCATGAAGGTTGGACGCTCGGAAGTCGGCGCTGCCGCCGCGAGCTCGCATACGGCGTCACTCGCCGGAGAAGATGTCATTTACGACGCTGTCATCAAACAGTGTGGTGCTCACCGTGCACGAACCACCGAAGAAGCATTGGACATCGCTTATGCTTGTCGGCCCCAGATTTATCCGGTTGGTCGTCGGATCGGCCTCGTTACAGTATCAGGTGGCGGCGGTGTGCTTATGGCCGACGCATCGGCCGACCACGATCTCGACGTTGCGGAAATGCCAGCCGATGCTCAGGCCGAGATGAAGGAACTCGTGCCATTCGCCGCGCCGCGCAACCCGGTTGATGTGACGGCACAGTTCTTCAACGATCTGACACTCGTGCCGAAGTTCACGAAGCTCATGCTCGATCGCGGCAATTACGATGCTCTGATCGGTTTCTGGACGTCAGTCGCAGGCTCGCCGAAGATTTCACCAGTGTTGCGCAAGTATCTTGCCGAGGCGATGGAGGGGCAGGAAAACAAGCTCTTCATGCAGTCGCTGGTTGCGCCGCCAGAGATCTGCAAGGAATACGAAGACGAAGGTTTCCCATGTTTTGAGGATCCATCGCGGGCCGTTGCAACCATGGCCGCGCTGATGTCGTTCGGTATGGCCTTCAAGGCCGGCCGCCCCGCCGAACCTGATGTGCCGTCGTTGCCGGCATTGCCGGAAGGCGGGCTAGGCGAAAAGGAAGCCAAGGAAATCCTGGCCGACTTCGGTCTTCCGTTGGCCACCGATACAATGGCGACCTCCGCTGAAGAAGCGGCGAAAGCAGCCGCCGCAGCAGGCGGGCCCGTCGCCATGAAGATTGCGTCGCCAGATATCCTACACAAAACCGATGTCGGCGGTGTCAAACTTGGCGTTGCTGGCGAAGCGGCGGCTGCCGCATACAATGAGATCATTGCGAACTCCAAAGCGGCCAAGCCGAACGCCAAGATAGACGGGGTGCTTGTCTCACCGATGGCAGCCGATGGAGTAGATTGTATTCTCGGCGTGAAGGTCGACCCCGTTTTTGGTCCGGTTGTTATGTTTGGCTTGGGTGGAGTGTTCACCGAGGTACTAAAGGACGTCAGCTTCCGCCGCGCGCCGGTCAGTCCCGAGACCGCGATGGGAATGATCGACGAACTCAAGGGTGCAGCACTACTCAAAGGTGCGCGTGGCGCCGAACCCTCCGACCTGGATGCTCTGTGCAATGCAATCTCAAAACTCTCGGTCTTTGCCGCTGCGCATGCTAAGGCCATCGAGAGCATTGAAATCAACCCGCTCCGCGCTCTGCCGAAAGGCGCCATTGGGTTGGATGCGCTGATTGTCAAACGAGGGTAGATCTTCCCTCTTAACCGCCGACTTAACCGGACGTTGTTACCGCTTCGAGCTGCAGTTGCGTTGCCTGTTTGGAGCGGAAAGTTGACAAAACCTGACGAAGGAAACTGATCATGGCACTTCCTCCAATACTGCAGAATCTACGCATCCCGGCAGTAGGTGCGCCGTTGTTTATCATATCCAATCCGGATCTGGTCATCGCCCAGTGCACGTCTGGCATGGTTGGCTCATTTCCGGCGCTCAACGCCCGAGAGCAGGAAGGTGAACCAATTGAGCTGGATCGCTGGCTGACCCGGATTAAGGAAGAATTGGACCGTCACAATCAGGCCAATCCCGATCGCCCGGCAGCACCTTATGCCGTCAACCAGATCGTCCATCGTTCCAATGAACGTCTGCAGCGCGACCTGGATATTTGCGTGAAGCACGAAGTGCCGATCATGATTACCTCTCTCGGCGCGCGTGAGGAAGTCAACGCAGCTGCACACTCTTATGGCGGCATTACCCTGCACGACATTATCAATAATCGTTTCGCGAATAAGGCAATCGAGAAAGGCGCTGATGGCCTGATCGCTGTTGCTGCTGGTGCAGGTGGCCACGCAGGCACGCTCTCTCCCTTCGCACTGATCCAGGAGATTCGCGAATGGTTCGATGGACCATTGCTGCTATCCGGGTCAATCGCACGCGGAGATGCGATACTCGCTGCCCAGGCCATGGGTGCGGACTTGGCCTACATCGGGTCGGCATTCATTGCGACGGAAGAAGCCAATGCGGTCGAAGGCTACAAGCAGATGATCACCGAAAGTGGTGGTGATGACATTGTTTACACGAACCTCTTTACCGGCGTGCATGGCAACTACCTCAAGGGTGCCGTCCGCAATGCCGGCATGGACCCAGACGATCTCGAAACTTCCGATTCATCAGCTATGAACTTTGGCGGGGGAACGTCGAAGCCGAAAAAGTGGAAGGACATCTGGGGCGCCGGTCAAGGCGTTGGAGCAGTCAAGTCAGTTCCGAAAGCTGCCGAGCTCGTCGATCGCCTGGAGCGTGAATATCTGGCAGCACGCGAGCGTCTTGCCTTGGGCAATGTGTCGTCGCGCGCCGCAGCAGAGTAATTAGGGGAGTAAAACAGATGTCCAACGACGGCTACTTTGATGGACCGGGGCCTGAGCGGCGTTACCTGGACTACATCGCCGAAGGCAAGTTCATGATCCAGCGCTCGAAGTCGACGGGTGCCTATGTTCACTATCCTCGCACACTCAACCCTGGTACCGGCGAAGCCGATCTAGAATGGGTCGAAGCCAGTGGCGAGGGCACAGTCTATGCCACAACCGTCAATCGCCAGCGTCCGGAAAAGGGTGGCGATTACAATATTGCGCTAATCGACCTCAAGGAAGGTCCGCGCATGATGAGCAAGGTTGTGGGCATTGAACCCGCCGAAGTCAAAATCGGCATGAAAGTGCGCGCCAAGATCGACAAAATCGGCGACACCGATGCTGTCGTCTTCGAACCTGTTTAACCTTGAGGAGTAAGAAACAATGGCTCACGCTCTAAGAGGTAAGACTGCTTGTGTCGGTCTCGCTCACGCCGGACTTGGTGAAGCTCATGGCCGCAATGCCATGGAGTTGATGGTTGAGGCTGTGCATGGTGCATTGGCCGACGCGCAAATCCCGCTTGCCGAAGTTGACGGCGTATTTGCAGCCAGTGCTTTTTTCGCTATGGCAAACATGTCATTGGCCGAGCATCTCGGAATTCAGCCGGCCTATTCGAACGGCTCGAATATTGGCGGCTCATCGTTCATGATGCACGTGCTCGATGCTGCGATGGCACTTGAAGCCGGCCTGATCAATGTGGCTGTCATTGCTTACGGCTCAAACCAGCGTACGGCAGGCGGCTTCCGTTCAATTTCAGAGCCACCGCCTTTCGAGACGGTATATGGTCCGCGCAACCCGATCACGTCATATGCGCTGGCCACGTCGCGCTATATGTATCAGTACGGTGCGAAGCGTGAAGACTTGGCGGAAGTTGCTGTGGCGGCACGAAAGTGGGCTCAGCTCAACCCTGAAGCATTCGAACGTGGTCCACTCACCATTGAAGATGTTGTCGGCGCCCGGATGATCTCCGACCCGCTCGGCAAGCTTGACTGTTGCCTCGTTACAGATGGCGCGGCAGCCATTGTCATGACGCGGTCTGATCGCGCCAAGGATGGGCCGAACAAGCCGGTCCACATGCTCGGTTGTGCAATGGAGCATCATCATCGGATGATTTCGGGTATGCCGGATCTGACTGTGACTGCAGCAGCCAAGAGCGGTCCGCGCGCTTTCGAGATGGCGGGCTACAAGCACTCCGATATGGATACGGTGCAACTCTATGATGCTTTCACGATCAATACGATCCTGTTCCTCGAGGACCTCGGCTATTGTGCCAAGGGTGAAGGCAAGGATTTTGTCGGTGGTGGTCGCATCGCTCCGGGAGGAGAACTGCCGGTCAACACAAATGGCGGCGGACTCTCCTGCGTGCACCCGGGCATGTATGGCCTGTTCGTGATGATCGAAGCCATCCGCCAAATTCGCGGTGAGTGTGGCGAACGCCAGATCGATGGCACTAAACTCTCGGTTGCTCACGGCAATGGCGGTGTCTTGTCATCACAAGTCACTTCGGTCTGGGGCGCACCGGAAACGGTTTGATAATCGATAGCTGCGGGCGCGGAGCAAGCTCTAGCCCCTCACCTCGCCAGAGCGGTGAGAGGGATAGGGTGAGGGGCTGCCGTACAAAAAGACTGTCGCAATTGCGCGATGGAATGTTGGACTGTCACAATTAAACCGTGACATAAGAAGTCAAACAACAGTGCCATCCGCGCGGCGATCTCAACCTGCTGGGTGTGCGAAATATGATGACGGGCAGTGACGCGCATAAGTACCCGCCGATGCGGGATTGATGTTTGAAGAGTTCGAATGATTTGCGGCCAATATCGAGCCCGGACAAACTGGGGTTGGCCAACAATGGAGGCTTAGACGATGGACATGACATTGACGGCCGAAGAGCAGGCCTTCCGTGATGACGTGCGCGCCTGGTTGAAAGATGGTGGTCTGCCGGGTTGGCTCAGTGACAAAGTCCGTGGTGGCAAGCGTCTTGGCAAAGACGACTTCGTGACCTGGCACCAAGCACTCAACAAACGCGGTTGGCTTGCATGGCATTGGCCGACAGAGCATGGCGGTGCCGGATGGAGCGCTGTCCAGAAGCACATTTTTGAAGAGGAATGCGTCGCTGCTGGCGCACCACGCGTGGTCGCATTCGGCGTCAATATGCTAGGGCCCGTGTTGATCAAATACGGTAGTCAGGAGCAGAAAGACTTCTACCTGCCGCGCATTCTCAATGACGAAGACTGGTGGGCTCAGGGTTATTCGGAACCAGGTTCGGGGTCTGACCTTGCTTCGCTGTCAACTCGCGCTGTGCGCGATGGCGACCATTACATCGTCAACGGTCAGAAGACCTGGACCACGCTTGGCCATCATGCCAACAGGATGTTCTGCCTCGTGCGTACAGATCCAGATGCCAAAGCACAGGAAGGCATCTCCTTCTTGCTGATCGATATGGACACGCCAGGTATTGAAGTTCGCCCGATTATCACTCTCGACGGCGAGCACGAAGTCAATGAGGTCTTCTTAAGCGACGTCAAGGTCCCGGTCGAAAACCGTGTTGGCGAAGAGAACAAAGGCTGGACCTACGCCAAGTATCTATTGACCTATGAGCGTACTGGTATCGCTGGCGTCAGTTTCTCCAAGCAGGGTCTCGATCACTTGAAGAAAGTGGCTCGCGCGCAGAAGAAGAACGGCAAGCCATTGCTTGACGACCCAATGTTTGCGGCCCGTGTTGCCCAGGTGGAAATCGACCTCATGGCGATGGAGGTGTTCAACCTTCGAACCGTCGCAGCCGCCGGTGAAGGCAAGGCACCAGGTGCGGAATCATCGTTGCTCAAGATTAAAGGCACGGTCATTCGCCAAGAGATTACCGATCTTTTGCGCCGCGCCGTCGGCCCCTATGCGATGCCGTTCGTGCCAGAGGCGTTTGACGATGGTTACAACGAAGAGCCGATCGGTCCGGACGGAGCCATGATGTACGCGCGCAGCTACTTCAATAATCGCAAGTTGTCGATATTCGGTGGATCCAATGAGATCCAGCGCAATATCGTCTCCAAGCATATGCTGCAGCTCTAAGGACAGGCCCTACGATGGATTTCAATCTTTCTGAAGAGCGCCAGATGCTGGCCGACACTGCAGCCCGCTTCATAGCCGATCGCTACGACATTGAAACCCGCCACGCCAATGCGAAGTTGGAAGATGGGTTCAACCGCAAGACCTGGAATGAACTGGCAGAGCTCGGCCTGATCGGCGCGCTACTGCCACCCGAAGTCGAGGGTTTCGGTGGCCTTGGTGAAGACATTGCCGTGGTCTTCGAGGCACTGGGCCGGGGCATGGCCGTCGAACCATTTCTGGCAACCGGTATTCTTGGGGCAAGCCCGATCGTGTTGGCTGGCTCCGATGACCAAAAGGCCATGCTCGAAGACGTGATGGCTGGCAAAACGCTGCTGGCACTCGCTCATAGCGAGCCGGAGGGGCGTTATGATCTTTCCGTTGTCAATACTCAGGCAAAAAAAGAGGGCGACGGCTGGAACCTTAATGGCCGCAAGGCCGTCGTGTTGAACGGCGACAGTGCCGATAAGCTGATCGTATCGGCACGTGTGTCAGGCAAAACTGATGATGAGGACGGCATCGCACTGTTCCTGGTCGATGCGAACGCCGTTGGCGTATCACGCCGCGGTTACGGCACAATCGATGGTTTGCGTGCAGCCGAAGTCTCGCTTGCTAACGTCAATGTCGACAGCACGGCGCTGATCGGTGAGGCTGGTAAGGCATTCTCAGCAATAGAGACCACTCATGCGCGCGGCATCATCGCACTTTGTGCCGAGGCTCTTGGGGCGATGGATGTCGCCAAGGAAACAACGCTTGAGTATCTCAAGACACGTAAGCAGTTCGGCCGACCCATTGGGGCATTCCAGGCGCTGCAGCACCGTATGGTCGACATGATCATGGAAATCGAACAAGCACGCTCCGGAGTGATGCTCGCAGCTGGCACGCTGGAGGCATCACGGACAGAACGTGAGCGCAACGTGTCAGCGGCCAAGAACCTGATTGGCCGTGTCGGGCGACTGGTCGCTGAAGAGACTATCCAGATGCACGGCGGTATTGCGATGACGTGGGAATATTCCGCCCCCCACTTCGCCAAGCGGTTGACCATGATCGACCACCAACTCGGTGACACGGATTACCATCTCGAGCGGTTCCAGAAATTTGCAAACGAGGCAGCCTGATGTCGGATCGTATTCTTGTTGAGCGCGACGGCCGCGTGCTCACCATTACCAACAATGACCCGGCCTCACGCAATTCCATTTCGGCAGAATTCTACGTTGGGTTTCGTGAAGCTGTTGATGCTGCAGCGGCAGACGATAGCATCCGCGCAATCGTGCTGACCGGTGCCGGCGACTTCTTCTGCTCAGGCGGTAATTTGCACGGTTTGAAGGAGCGCTCTGAGGCAACGCGGGAAGACCGACTGTCAAGCGTGTCCAAACTGCATGCAATGATCGAGTCGGTGCGCAGTTGCCCAAAGCCGATTATCGCAGCGATCGAAGGTGGCGCGGCTGGGGCAGGTGTTCCGTTGGCCGTCTCGACCGACATGATTGTCGCCGCCCGCGGGGCATACATGTCAATCGCCTATATCCGGATTGGTCTCACACCCGATGGTGGAACCACAGCACTGCTCGGCCCGATGATCCCTCGTCAGCTATTGACTGAGATGATCATGACCGGTGAGCGCATTTCATCGGAGCGCATGCATGAGCTAGGCGTCGTCAACGCACTTTGTGAACCCGGAAGTGCTCTCAAGACAGCACAGGAGATGGCCGCACGCATCGCCAATGCGCCACCGACAGCCATCGCCAATGGCAAGCGGCTGATCCGTTCGGCTGAAAGCAACAGCTTTGCCGAGCAGCTTGATGCTGAGGCCGATGGTATTGCCACGGCTCTGGGCGGACCGGAAGCCAAGGAAGGCATTGCTGCATTCCTTGAAAAGCGCGCGCCGAATTGGGGATAGCCCCGAGATACCCCAGGGATAGCCCACGGATTGCCTAGGGCGATAGGGGCCTCACCCCCGCAAATGATCACGCAGGGTCGTGCCGGTATATCTCTTGCGGAAGCGACCGCGCTTTTGTAGCTCTGGCACAACGAGATCAACGAACTCATCGATCGCCCCGGGGCTGTAAATCGGTGACAGCATGAAGCCATCACCACCGGCATGATCGACAAAGTCGAGCAGCTGATCGGTAACGCTTTCCGGCGTGCCGGCGAACTGCGGTAGGCTGACACTCTGACCGTGACGTTGTGCGATCTCAGCAACGGTCATTGGTCGTCCGTCGTCAGTGCGATAGCGCGTCTTCATACGTTGCAGCTCAGGGTGCTCATGCTCTTCCATGATCGAGTCTGGTGGTAGCTGCGAGAGATCGAAGTCCAAGTGCGCCGAAAGGATCGTCATGCCGGCTTCGGGTTCCACGAGCTCGTTGTGCTCGGCCTGTTTCTCCTGCGCTTCTTGTTCCGACGAGCCGACCACCACTTGCGCTCCGAACAGCAACTTGCAGTCGTCAGGGTCGCGGCCAAACTTAGCTACAAGCTCGCGAATATCATCGCGGTATTTCTTAGCCTCTTCGCGCTGCGGCTGAATGGCAAAGATGCCTTCCGCATATTGCGCGGCAAAGTCCCGGCCCCGTGGCGAGGTTCCGGCCTGCAGAATGACCGGGCCGTTCTGGGGTGATGGCGTAACGTTGAGCGGGCCGCGTGAGCGGAAAAACTCGCCTTCGAAATCGATGCGGTGGACCTTTTCGGCATCAGCAAACAACGGAGTTTCGGCATCCATCACCAGAGCGTCTTCCTCCCAGCTATCCCATAGCTGGCGGCACACCTGATAGTATTCGTGCGCGCGCTCATAGCGCCGGTCGGTTGCCTCGCGCTCAGTCCCGTAGTTCGCGGCCTGATTGTGATTGATGGACGAAACCACATTCCAGCCGGCGCGACCGGATGTGAGATGATCAATCGTGCCCCACATGCGTGCCGCATAAAATGGATGCTGATTGCTAACCGAAAACGTGGACGCCAAGCCAACCCGCTTTGTCACAGCACCGAGCCAGGCGAGCAGTGGCATCGGATCATGTTCTGGCGCCTGCGAGCCGTATTTAAGGGCCGGCGCGAGTGTGCCGCGGAATGAGTCGGAGATGTAGTTCAGGTCAGCAAAGAACACCATGTCGAACTTGCCACGTTCGCATGTTCGCGCGATGTGTTCATACAGTTCCGGACGGCGCCAGTCGAAGCCAGCCTCGCGTGTTTTCGGATGCCGCCACATGGCGTGGCTATGGTAGGTTGGACCGTGGACCAGAAACTGTGCCAGATGAATTTTCTTGGGCGCGCGCGCCATTGCCGGATTTCCTCATGTGTGCTGGATTGACGTGGGTTGCCTAAAGTATAGCCGGAGATTGAGATCATGCGAAATGTTCGTGTTGGAGGCGCACAATTGGGCGCAATCCAAAAGTCCGATAGCCGCGAGAGCGTCATTGAACGCATGATAGCGCTTCTCGATCAGGCGGCAGAGCAGTCTTGTGATTTCGTCGTCTATCCTGAATTGGCTCTCACAACGTTCTTTCCGCGCTGGTATCATGAAAATCGCGCTGAAGCAGACATCTGGTTCGAAAAGGAAATGCCGGGGCCAGCAACCCAGCCGCTGTTTGATCGCGCCAAGGCTGCCGGTATTGCAATGTCATTCGGCTATGCTGAGCTGACGCCTGAGGGAGAGCACTTCAATACATCAATTCTGGTCGACAAATCGGGCCAGATCGCAGGTAAATACCGCAAGGTCCACTTGCCTGGCCATGTCGAATACGATCCCGATATTACCCATCAGCACTTGGAAAAGCGCTACTTCCTTCCGGGTAATCTGGGCTTCCCCGCCTTCAAGTTTCTAGATGGCATTTTCGGCATGTGCATCTGCAATGATCGCCGTTGGCCAGAGACCTATCGTGTGCTTGGTCTGCAGGGCGTTGAAATGGTTACCCTCGGCTATAATACTCCGACGACGAATTCGCGGAGTTCGAATGAACCACCCGAGCAACGCATCTTCCATCACAAACTATCATTGCAGGCGGGTGCGTATCAGAATTCCACGTGGGTCGTTGCTGTCGCCAAAGCGGGTGTTGAAGATGGGTTTGGATTGTTTGGTTCGAGCTGCATCGTCGATCCGAGTGGCTCCGTCGTTGCAGAGAGCAAGACAGAGGATGACGAGTTGATCGTTGCGGATTGCGATCTGGATGAGACCAAGTTTGGCAAAGAAACGATCTTCAATTTTGCCGCCCACCGCCGCACGGAAGCCTACGGACTGATTACCGCCCAAACCGGTGTGGTTGTTCCTGACTAACCTTCCGCCAAAGGCTTCGCGCGAAGCGCCGCAATAGCGAGAGAACACCACTGGTGACGCAAGCAACGCCTTCTTCGGCCGCTCAAACCGGTCAGCAATCGGTCGCGCACGGTATGCTGCTGATGATCGCGGCCATGATCATGTTGCCCGGTATTGATGCCATTGCGAAGTTTCTTTCAGGCTCAATCCAGTCCGGTCAGGTTGCCTGGTCGCGTTTCATGTTTCAGATCCTGATCCTGTTGCCATTCGTCCTGTGGCGCGGTGGACTAAGGCTCGACCACCTGCTTTGGGCGCACGCCGCACGCGGGTTTCTCATCGCACTTGCTACGTTGTTTTTCTTCTCTTCTCTGAAGGTCATGCCTCTGGCGGACGCTATAGCCGTATTCTTCGTCCAACCGTTCATCGCGACCTTGCTGGCGGCAGCGCTGCTCGGGGAGAGCTTTGGCTGGCGCCGCATGTTGGCCATTGCCGTCGGATTCGGCGGCGCTCTGCTGATTATCAAGCCAAGTTACGAACTCTTCGGTGTCACCGCTTTGTTGCCGGTTGGCGCGGCTTGCTCGTTTTCGCTTTACGCCATCCTGACGCGCTGGCTAGCACACAGTGAGACGGCATTGAACATTCAGTTCCTGACCGGTGTCTCTGGGTTCCTCACTATGTCGATTGCTCTGCTGGTCGGTATGGAAATGCAGATCGAGCCGCTGGTTGCAAAATGGCCATCGGCAATGGAATGGGGATTGCTTGCCCTGCTCGGTTTGATTGCAACTGCTGGTCACTTCCTCGTTGTCATGGCGTTCCATCGCGCGTCCGTGGCGATCCTTGCGCCGTTCCAATATCTCGAGATCATCAGCGCGACGGCATTGGGGCTAATCATTTTTGGCGATTTTCCAGATCCACTCACCTGGGTCGGCATCGCGATTATCGTCGGCTCAGGGCTCTATGTTTTTTATCGAGAGCGCAGGTTGGCGAGTACCTGATCGATGTGATCAGGTCTGCAGGTTGCGATGCCTGAATGATCCTCATTGCCGCCAGTCTCAGGACCGCTACTGGAGCTCAAGCATGCAGCATGGGTTCAGCGATAGCTATGAACCTCTTTGCTCCGGTCCTCCGGGATCACGGCAGAACAGGGCTATCTTGTTGCCAACGTCGTCACGCAGGTATGCGACGTAGAAGTGCTCGCTGTAGTCTTCGCGAAATCCAGGAGCGCCTTCATCAGAACCTCCCGCTAAGCAGCCTGCTGCATGAAGCTCACGGACCTGCCGCTGTGATACGGTCTTGAAGGCAAGCATGGAACCGTTTCCGTGTGTCGCTGCCTGTCCATCGTATGGCTGCCTGACATAGATAATACCCTCACCGTTGGGTAACGAATAAACAACCACGCCAGGCGCCATTGTGCGCTGATAGCCGAGCGGGCAAAGGATGGCAGTATAGAAGCGCTCGGCGCGATCGATGTTGTTTGTTCCAAGTGTGATGTAGCTGAGCATGGGGCTCTACACTGCTCCCGGAAAGCAAACCGGATAGCTGCTTAGTCGAAATCTAACGTCGGTATCTGACAGGGTAACCGAGCGCTCACGCCGACCAACCAATCCATCGTGTCTCACTCCTTCGCAGGGTAGTGCGCGAAGACTTCACCTGTTCCATCCTTCTTGATGAGAAGGACGTCGTAAGCGTCGCGCTGATCATCGACTTCCATGCCCGGGGAGCCGATCGGCATGCCCGGTACACTGAGGCCGACAGCGTCTGGGCGCTCACGCAGTAGGCGGTCAATCTCGCGCGTCGGTACATGGCCTTCAATCGTATAACCGCCAATGCGTCCCGTATGACAAGAGGCATGCTTGGGCTTGATCCCGTGGTCGAGCTTGAATTTCATCAGCTGCCCCGAAGCCATGTTTTCTGTTTCGACCTTGAAGCCGGATGCTTTCAGGTAATCAACCCAGATCTGGCAGCAGCCACACGAAGCCGATTTCTTGACGATCATCGTCCGCGGTTCAGCCTGCAAAGGGGCAATCAAAAGCACAAATGCGCAGATCGCATATTTCAGAGACTGCATGAGACGTGACCTTTCGATGTTCATTCGATCGTCAGCGCGACCGACAGCGCCGTTGTCAGGGGTATCTCACACACTCCAGTTAGGGGAGGGCAAGAGGAGAATTACGTCTCAAAAATGAGAACTCCTTGCGGCTGACTTGGGCCCCTATCTCATGGAGCCGTGAGTCACTTGAGATCAAATTCGGTAGTTCACCGTCGATATGAGTCTCATTAATGAGACAAAATGCAGGATCTCAGACTAAGGTCGAGCAACTTCCGAAGACAGAGGCGTTACGCAAATCGCCGCACTATCGTGAAATGTGCGCACGCGTCCTAACATTCAAATGTCTGGACGGTGAGTATCCGCGTACACACTCAGGTCTAAAGCAATAACTCAATTGCGTGCCGGTAACTCACCGCATCGAGACGTCGAATCCGCAGGGCTCGACGCCAAATGTCAAAACACTGAAGAAAGTGTCGGATCGGAGAAAGTGCCAAGGTGCGTGTAAAGCGACGCTTTATCGTTGCTTGCATGGGCCATTTATTTGGCTACGGTCACGGCTCCGTGACAAGTCTAATAAGGGAGAAACGGAATGAGGAAATACTTGAAGGGCGCAGTCGTCGGCGCCATCAGCGCGCTTGGCGTCGCTGCCGCGGTGCCAGCCCAGGCTGCTGAGCAAGTCAACGTTGCATTCTTCTTGGAGTGGGCAACGCCGAACCAGATCGCCAAGGTTGACAAGGCCTATGACAAGGCGATGGGTGTGAAGGTCAACTGGACCGATTTCAAGACCGGCGTCGCCATGACCGAAGCGATGCTGTCAGGTGACATTGATATCGCTTACTCGCAGGGCTTGGCACCATTCGTGACAGCCATTCAGCAAGGTGCACCGCTTAAGATGATCGGCATCGCTGTCGTCTATGAAGCGAATGATTGCTTCGTCAAGAATGGCCTCGGCATTGACTCCTCAAACGCCTCAGAGCTTGAAGGCAAAACCGTTGCAGTGCCGTTGAACACCATGGCTGACTTCGCATTCCGCAAGTACATGGCTGCCCTGAAGGTTGATGTCTCCAAGTTGAAGATCGTTGACCAGGCTCCGCCCGATGGTGCCAAGTCTTTGGCTGACGGCGCGGTTGACATGGCTTGCATCTTCGGCGGCGCATCTTCCAAGGCTGCTGGTGAAGTAGGCACGCCAATCATGTCAAAAGAGCAAAAGATCAAAGCAGGCATCGGTTCATTCGACGTCATCTCTGTGACAGAGAAGTTCGCAACCGAGAATCCGGAACTGGTGAAGTCCTTCCTCGAAGTCACCGCTGAAGCGAATGCTGCTTGGAAAGGCACCGACGCGCAGATTGCCAAGGTAGCCAAGGACGCTGGTATGGCGGTCGAAACGACCAAGAAGCAAATGGCTGACTTCATCTTCCCATCTAACAAAGAGCAGATGGAGAAGTATTTCGGTAAAGACGGCATTGCTGCGAGCGCGGCTGCCTCGCTGGGTCTCGTCTTCAAGGGCGACTCGGACGGCAAGAAGATTGCAAAGACGATCGACGGGTCTTTCCTGAACTAAGAAAACACTGTGAAGGCGTCGCTTCTGGCGGCGCCTTTCTTCTTGTGAGCAGATAGGCATCTCGCCAGAACGTTTCGACTGAGTATGCCGATTTGCTCGCAGTCCTCGTCACCAGCGTAGCGAATTTGACGATTGCCTCCGCAAGCAGTTTGGCTTTCGAGACAACGTCAACGTCAGATCGCTAAGCTAGAATTGTAGGATGGCTCGTGTTCTTCTGAGTTCAGTCGTTTGCCCCGAACCAATCATCGACTGAAGGTAAAGCTCTGAACCGGAACACTTGGTCTTTGAGCGATAACGAATGGCCGATCTGGTTTGTAAAGACTTGTCTATGACGTTCACCAATCCGCAAACAGGCGCGATTGTGAATGCTCTCCAGAACATCAATTTTACCCTGAAGAAGGGTGAGCTGCTCTCCGTCTTGGGACCCTCCGGTTGCGGCAAGACAACTTTGCTGAACATCATTGCCGGCTTTCTCAAGGCTACGGATGGCGCAGCCAAACTTGGCGACAACATCATCGATGCCCCGGGCGTCGAACGCGGGATGGTCTTTCAGCAGGGCGCGTTGTTCGAGTGGCTGCCTGTGGCGCGCAACGTCGACTTTGGCCTGCGCATGAAAAACACGGATGCAGCCGAAAGCGAAAAACTCGTCGAGAAGTGGCTGGATATTGTGGGGCTGCAAGGCTTCGGCAACACGCCAACCTACCAGCTCTCTGGCGGCATGCAGCAGCGCGTGGCGTTGGCTCGCTGCCTGGTCAATGACCCTGATGTGATTCTCATGGACGAACCGCTCGGTGCCCTTGATGCGCTGACGCGGGAGAAGATGCAGTCCCTGGTGTTGGAGCTCTGGAAAGAAACCGGCAAGACCATCATGATCATCACGCACTCAGTCGAAGAAGCACTGCTTCTCGGTGAGCGACTGTTCGTCATGGCGCCGCGCCCAGGCCGTGTGCACAAGGAATACAGGTTGCCCTTTGCTGAGCGCGGCCTGAATGAGTCACTGCGTGACATCAAGCAAGACCCGCAGTTCTCAGAAGTCCGTGAGGAAATCCTCACGATGATCTGGAACATGGAAGAAGAGATTATGGGCCGTGGCTGAGTGGTTATCTGACAACCGGGCGAGCTTCGCCGCCGTCATCATCATCCTGCTCCTAGTTGCGTTCATTGCAACGATCGTGATCGGGCGCAAGCAGTCAGCTTTGACCGCCAAGGACGAAGTCTTCGGCGATCCCGAACGCACCAAGGGCGGCTGGTATTGGGCCGTTTGCGGGATCTCGGCGCTGCTGCTGGTGTGGTTCTATTTCTCGTGGGGCGTAGGCCGCGCCTACTTCCCGCAAGCCGCCAACGAAATGTGCCAGGTCGGCAAACTGGAAGAGGTTCTCTCACCAGTCAAAGCTGCACTTCCAATTGGATCACGCTACTACAAGTCGACATTGCTTGTCGGCCGCAATGCCAATCAGCTGCGAGCGCTGCAAGCCGAGATGCCGACGGCTGCATTCAATAGTGCCGAGCAGAAGAAGCTCAACGAATTTATCGATCAGATGCTGCAACTGATCGCCAATGCGTCTGACCCGACGAAGCTCTCTGAACAGTCGACGACGCAGCTCGCAGCGCTATCCAAGGAACTCGGCGGCCTCAGTGCAAAGTTAAGAGCAGGTCCGCAAAGCCTGAAACCAACGGACGAGGCTCTGGCGCAGCCGAAATGGGGCACGAGCTACATCGAAATCCCATTGCTGCCAACCACGGCCCGCGGCGTGCTCTTTGACAACGTGGCGACCGAGGCCCGCGACGTCACCAAGCTGTTCTACAAGATCCGCAATCATCCGCCGGCCAACGTCGCAATTATCGCAAAGCTGAAAGATGAGATCGAAGCCTTCAAGGCGGCCTCAGAAGCCGGCAGCTACGACGAGAAAACCGCCAAGGCGCGCGCTGACTACATCAAGAGCGTGCAACGGATTTTCCGTCGCCTCGATGATGGTACGATCTTCCCTGCGGAAGCGCTGAAGGGCGTCAACAACGCCGTTGCTGACCTTGACGATGCCCGCGATGACGCGCGCGGCAGCCTCGCATGGATCCAGACTCTGTTCTTCCCCGGACAGGGCGTGGTCAAGTCGCGGACCCAGTGCACGGAGCAAGGCTCTGCGCGCTGGCTGCCAAAACCGATGGATGTCATTGCAACCTTTGGACAGCTGGCAAACCCGGATGTCGAAAGCGGCGGCGGCTTCAAGGGGGTCGTCCTGTTATGGTGGAAGTGGCTGCCGGTCGCAGATGTGGTTGGCTTCCTAGTTCCTGATGGAATTGCAGACCTTGTTCCCGGTGAGTACACGGCCCATTCAAGCGATGGCACGATCACACCCGGCTTCAAGGACAACTTGCTATCATTCGCTCGCGGTGATGTTTATCTCGGCTCAATCCCAATGTTGGATGGGCATATATGGGATTCGCTTTTTCGCGTCCTGGTCGCGTTGGCTTTGGGTATCTTGCTCGGCGTGCCTCTCGGTCTGTTCATGGGAGTCTCACGCTTCTTCAAGTCATTTTTTGACCCGTTGATCGAACTCTACAGACCTGTGCCGCCGCTGGCTTGGGCGCCGCTCATCCTGACCATCTTTGGCATTACGGATGACGGCAAGATCTTCCTGCTGTTCATGGTAGCCTTCGCGATCATGGTGATCTCGGCACGAACGGGCGCCTCCGGCACGCAACTCTCGAAAATCCGTGCATCACATTCGCTGGGGGCATCGTCGTCCCAGATCATGTGGAACGTGATTTTGCCGAACGCACTGCCTGAAATCCTGACCGGTATTCGGATTGCTATCGGTGTGTGTTGGGGCACCCTGGTTGCAGCCGAAATCCTGGCGGGCACCACGGGTGTCGGTTTCATCGAGAACGTCGCACGGACAGTTTCGAACTATGAACTGATCTGGGTGACGATCTTGATTATGGGCGTCCTCGGACTGGCGTTTGATCTCATCATGCGATGGGTTATCGACAAGACGATTCCTTGGCGCGGCAAGGGATAACGCGTCCGCGGCGGCACGAAGAATTGTGCCGCCATCAGTTCCGTCTTCACAAGCTATGGGACAATGAGGTTGAGGTTGTGACTGCGCAGAGCCCTGCCGGATCCTAGGACAACCCTTCCTTCACGGTCTCAAACTTGGTGTCGACATGTCTTCGCAAGGCATCCGCGAGTCCGGCTGCATCGCGGGCGCGTAAGCGTGCAAGTATGACTTCATGCTCGTCAACGGCTTGGCGCCAGCGTTGATCTGACATCCCGCCTTGAAACCGTGATCGGCGCACGCGCCCAGCCAGTTGTTCAATTTGCTTGGTCAGTGTGGAGTTGCGTGCAGCTTCTAATATAGCTGTATGAATAATCTGATTGACTGAATAGTAATCGTCGAGTGCCCCTCGGTTGAACGCGTCAATCATTTGCGAATGAAGTTCGGCAATCGCCTCAATTTCGTCGTCTGTTGCGTGAGCACAAGCTAGCTCGCCGGCCAGCGCCTCCAGTGCACCCATGATCGGGAAAGTCTCGGCCAATTCATCATCGTCCAGTTGCGTCACGGCCGCTCCGCGATTGGGTGCGAGTGTGACAAGGCCTTCACTTGAGAGCACCTTAAGTGCTTCCCGCATCGGCGTCCGCGAGACACCAAAACGTTCGCTCATCTCCTTTTCTTGCAGTCGCTGCCCAGGTGCGTAATCACCGGCAAGGATCAACTCCCGTACGCGGTCCGCCAGTTGTTCAAACAGCGGTCGGCGTTCAATGCCACCTGATGATGTGTTGGCTTTGGTCATCGTGCTTTTTGATGGTGCCTCTGTTCTTGCTCCTAAGTGGGAGGCAGGCGACGGCTATTTTGGTTGGGCTTGCTCAGTACTTCACATAGCACTCTCGGTTAGTTTGATTTTGACATGGCGTCATCTATTAGCCGGGCAACATGTAATGGTTTTCTCGTGGTGCCATCTTTGATTTGGTGACGGCATGAAAATCCATCGGCTGCAACTTTGGTGTCGGCGCACGCCGTGCGGACAGCGGGCAGGAGTGAGAGTTCTGCCATGGCTACGGATTCGTCATATGTTTCGCTCTGATAACCGAAACTGCCGGCCATGCCGCAGCAACTGCTCTCGATGACTTCGGTTTTCAGGCCGTCAATCAACCCAAGCGTTTCTTTCACGGCGTCCATGGCCCCGAAAGCCTTCTGATGGCAGTGCCCGTGGAGCATGAGGGTGCCATCTTGCTTGGCAATGGGCGCTTCGATGCGACCGGACTTGGCTTCTCGGGCGATAAACTCTTCGAACAGGAAAGCGTTGTCGGCCAGCTTCTTCGCTGCCGCGCCCGGCAGCATAGCTGGAAACTCGTCACGCAGTGTGAGCAGGCATGACGGTTCCAATCCGATGATGGCGACACCTTGTTCAACTAGAGGGCCCGCAATCTCAAGGACGCGGCGGGCTTCCTCACGCGCTTTGTCGACCAGCCCCGCCGACAGAAACGTCCGTCCACAGCACAGGGCGCGTTCATTGCTCTGCCATTCCGGCTGCAGCTGGATGACATCGTAGCCCAGCTTACTAAGAACACGTTCCGCGGCCCGGAGATTATTTGGCTCGAAGTAACGGTTGAACGTGTCGGCGAACAAGGCAACTGTCCGGCTGCCGGCTGTTTTGGATCCACTGTCATGGCGATCGGTGAAGAAATCAATCCGCCAGGTCGGGAGCGCGCGTTTCGCTGATAATCCTGTAACGCGTTCGGCGATTGCTGCTAGGCCCGGTACCGTGTTGCGCAAGTTGAGAAGTGGAGCAAGGCGCGCTGCGTAGGGCGCATAATGCGGCAGGTAGGCAACCAGTTTATCGCGCAGGCTAAGGCCCGTTCGCTTGTTTGCAGCAGCCAGAACCTCGATTTTCATCTTGGCCATATCAACGCCGGTTGGGCATTCGCGTTTGCAGGCTTTGCACGAGACACAGAGCTTCATGGTTTCAAGCATGGCGTCCGAGGCGAACGCATCCGGTCCCAATTGTCCGGACAGCGCGAGCCGCAGTGTGTTGGCACGACCGCGGGTAAGATCGCGCTCATTGCGCGTGACCCGATAACTTGGGCACATCACGCCGGCCGCCTGTTTGCGGCATTCGCCATTGTTGTTGCACATCTCGACAGCGCCCTGGAGGCCGCCGGCAGCTCCAGGATAGTCCGACCAGTCCAATTCGGTTTCAAAATCATCGACCGCATATTCCGGCTTGTAGCGAAACAGTGCGCGGTCATTCATTCGCGGCGCGCGAACAATCTTGCCTGGGTTGAGGACACCCTTGGGATCGAAGCGGTCCTTAATTTCTTCGAAAAGCTCGACAGTGCGACGACCATACATCGTCTCATGAAACTCTGAGCGGACCAGGCCGTCGCCGTGCTCTCCTGAGTGCGCGCCTTTGTATTCGCGCACCATTTCGAATGCCTCTTCGGCAATGGCACGCATGGTTTTGGCATCCTGCTCCAGCTTGAGATTGAGCACGGGACGCACATGCAGGCAACCGACCGAAGCATGCGCATACCAGGTGCCTGTGGTGCCGTGCTTTTCGAAGACCGCAGTAAGGCGCTCGGTATAGTCAGCGAGATGCTCCAGCGGCACGGCTGCGTCCTCGATAAATGAAACCGGTTTACCTTCGGACTTCATTGACATCATGATGTTTAGCCCGGCAGCCCGCACGCCCCAGATGGTCGCCTGCTGTTGGGTCTCTGCAACTTTGACAACGGCTCCCGGGTGACCCAGGTCGCCCATCAATTCTTCGAGTTGGTCAAGGCGGCGAAGGTTTTCGGCTTGGTCGTCCTCCGCAAACTCTACCAGGAGCAGCGCGTCAGGTTTGCCACGCACATAGGTTTCCATGATCGGTCGGAACATCTCAATGTCGGTCGCAAGTTCAATCAAAGTTCGGTCGACCAACTCAACCGCCACCGGTCCGAGCTGAACGATGTGCTGCGCGCTTTCCATCGCCGCGCGGAACGTTGAGAAATGGCAAAGGCCGAGCGCCTTGTTCCTGGCCTGCGCAGACAGCTTGACCTGGATGCGCTCAGACAATGCGAGGGTGCCTTCTGACCCACAGAGCAATGTTGCTGCATTGAGCGGCTGGCCGGTGCCATGTGCAGACGGCATGATGGCATCGATTAAATACCCCCCCACCCGACGGGACACGCCCGGGAAAGCCTGGGCGATATGCTCTGCCTCACGGCGTCCGAATTGCAGCAGGTCACGAAACAGGTCGCGCACTACGTCAGGCTGATTGGCTCCTTCGAAGTCGGCGTCGAGCAAGCCAAAGTGGGCCTTGGTGCCGTCGGCCAGCAGTGCATCAATAGCCAGGACATTGTCGCGCATAATGCCGTAGCGGATCGAGCGCGTACCACAGGAATTATTGCCAGTCATGCCGCCAATCGTTGCGCGGCTCGAGGTGGAAACATCGACAGGAAACCATAGGCCGGACGACTTGATCTGCCGGTTGAGGTCATCCATGGCAATACCTGGCTCAACCCAGGCAGTGCGATTTTCAAAATCTGTCTCGATGATGCGGTTCAGGTGTTTGCTGGTGTCGATGACCAGTGACCGTCCAACGGTTTGGCCCGATTGGGATGTGCCGCCACCGCGCATCAAGACAGTAACATCTTCTTCCTTGGCCGCAGCCAGGGCAGCCTCAATGTCATCGAGCCTCTTGGGGACCACAACACCGACTGGCTCGATTTGATAGATGGATGCATCCGTCGCGTAGCGCCCCCTACTGAACTTATCGAACAGCACCTCGCCCTCGATCTCCTTCGACAGACGCTCAGCCAATCGATGATGGACGGGTGTCTGGATGTTCATGTCTGCACCTGCTTCTCAACTGTGGATGCCGAACAAATCTGATACTGAGGCCCACCTTTGCGTCTCGGCCATGATCAATTCGGCAAGAAATCTCATGAAATAACTTGATTGTATAATGTATACAATTTATGACAACGTCAATCACAATTGAATTTGCACGTCGTTGCACTTCATTGTGCAACATGAGAGACCGGCATTGGGCGGGGTTGGCCCCGGCAGCGTCGGAGAGAGAAGGAGTTTAGGGCATGTCAGGGTCAAACGAGCCACGCATCGCAGGTCGTCATTTCCTCCAGATTCCAGGACCATCACCGGTCCCCGACCGCATTTTGAAGGCGATGTCGATGCAGGTGATCGACCATCGCGGCCCGGAATTTCAGAAGCTCGGCAAGCGCGTTCTCGACGGCATCAAGTCCATTTTCAAGACCACGAATCCGGTGATCATCTATCCCGCATCAGGCACTGGTGCCTGGGAAGCGGCGCTCATCAATACCATGTCACCTGGCGATAAAGTCCTGATGTACGAGACCGGACACTTCGCATCTCTTTGGAAAAGCATGGCTGAAAAAATCGGCATCAAGCCGGAGTTCATCAAGACGGATTGGCGGTCCGGCGTTGAAGCCAGCCGTATTGAAGAGCGCCTTCGAGCTGATACCGGACACGAGATCAAGGCGGTCTGCGTCGTCCACAATGAAACTTCAACGGGCGCCACGTCGCGCATCGATGAGGTGCGCGCCGCCATTGATGCAGCCGGACATCCAGCATTGCTGATGGTCGACACAATTTCTGGTTTGGCATCAGCCGATTACCGGCATGATGAGTGGGGCGTCGACGTCACCGTATCCGGCAGCCAGAAGGGTTTGATGTTGCCGCCAGGCATATCATTCAACGCCATTTCCGACAAAGCGATTGAGGTTTCCAAAACGGCTAAGCTTCCAAAACTGTTCTGGTCTTGGGAAGAAATGCTGCCGCACAACGCCAATGGATTCTTTCCCTACACGCCCGCCACGAATCTCCTTTACGGCCTCGATGAGGCGATCAATATGCTCCATGAGGAAGGCCTCGACAGTGTTTTTGCGCGCCACATTCGTCACGGCGAAGCGACCCGCAAAGCCGTTGCAGCATGGGGCTTGGAAACGTTGTGCCAGGTTGAGCGCTACCACTCTCCGGTCCTCACTGGTGTCGTCATGCCGGAAGGTCATAACGCCGACGATTTCCGCAAAGTCGTGCTCGACAATTTCGACATGTCACTCGGCACCGGGCTGTCCAAAGTCGCAGGCAAAGTCTTCCGTATCGGTCACTTGGGCGACATCAATGACTTGACGCTGGTCGGAGTTCTGGGCGGCGTTGAAATGAGCCTCGGGCTTGCTGGCGTGCCCCACAGCAAAGGCGGTGTGCAAATCGCGATGGATTATTTGGCTGCAACCGCACCGAGCAAACAATAGCGCATAACAACGTCGGCTAAGTCGCATCAAGTGCTCAGTTATGAGCAATGAGACTCAAAGAACGTCAAATAAAGAGAGCATCAATGTCAAATAACAAGAACCAGGACGTCATTTACGAAATCGACGATGAAATTGGCACGATTACCCTGAACCGGCCGCAGGCCCGCAACGCGCTGACCTTCGAAATGTACGGCCAGATTGCCGACATTCTGGAAGGGGCACCCACTGACGGTTCGGTAAAGGCAATTATCATCACAGGGGCTGGTGAAAAGGCATTTGCCGCCGGCACGGATATCTCGCTGTTCCGCGACTTCACTGCAGACAAGGGCATCCACTACGAGCGCAGCGGTGATGCGAATTTTGCCCGAATGGAGAAATGTCCGTTACCGGTCATCGCAGCGATCAGTGGCGCTTGTACAGGCGGCGGCGCTGGCATCGCATCAATCTGCGATATGCGGATTGCGTCCCGCGATATGAAGTTCGGATTTCCCATCGCGCGAACATTGGGGAACTGCCTGTCTGCAGAAACGCTTGGTCGCCTTGTGCGGCTAGTTGGTGAAGCAAAGGTGATGGATCTCATTCTCACCTCGCGCCTGATCGAGGCAGACGAAGCTCTCGCCTGTGGGCTGGTCAATGAACTGGTCGAAGACAACGCCGCAGTGCGCGCGCGCGCATTAGAACTGGCAACCCGGATGAAGGCCCATGCGCCGTTGACAATGCGCGCCATCAAGGAAGTCCTGCGCCGGATGCGCCACCAGGTGCCAGCGGTCGATGACAGTGATATTGTTGCAAAAGTATATTCGAGCAATGATTTTGCTCACGGACTGGAAGCCTTTTTGGCAAAGCGCAAGCCGGAGTGGACGGGGACCTAATACAGCAGCGTCCAGCCCTCATTGTGCATCCGGTTTCGGTCGGCCGATTGCGATCTCTGGAGTGGGTAATGCAGTATATTCTATTTTTACTGTTTTCGTTTGGCGGCCGCATCAGCCGTGGTGGCTTCTGGCTGGGACTACTGATCATCACGGTCGCAGCTTTTGCCGGCACGGCCATCCTTCAGCCGGAAATGTTCGACCTCAACGTTGAAGTGCCGCCCCCGAATTTTGCATCGAATGTCTTCAGTCTGCTCCTTCTGGTCCCATCAATGGCGATCACGGTCAAACGTCTGAACGATCGAAACTGGTCCGTCTGGCTGGCTGTCGTCGTGTTTGTTGCCGTCCTCCCCCTCTATATCGGTCCGTTCTTCGGCATGTTTTGGGACTTTGAGAATCCGACGACCTTCGAAATCGCGGTTTCCTTGATCGTCATCGTGCTAACGCTGTTTCTTTTGGTCGAGAACGGCTTCCGTCGCGGCGACCGTGGCGCGAACCGCTATGGGCCGGACCCACTTGCCTCTTCGACATAGGATATAAGATGGAACTCAACGGCAAAGTAGCGCTCGTGACGGGCGGAAGCGGGGGATTGGGACAGCGCATCTGCCACGCCCTCGCGAAAGAAGGATGCCACATCGCCGTGATCTATGCATCGAGCGCTGATGTTGCCAACGCATTTAGTGATGAGCTACAGCGCGAACACGGATGCAGGGCGCAAGCTTTTCAGTGCGATGTTTCGGTGGAGGAGGATGTCGGGCGCGTCGTCAATGAGGTGGCTGAGACCTTCGGCCAATTGGATATACTGATCAACGATGCAGCTTACAATAAAGCTATCCCGTACAAGAACCTCGACGACTTGACCCTGGATGTCTGGTCCAAAATTCTGTCCGTCAATCTGACCGGTCCGATGCTGCTCTGCAAAGCAGTTGCACCGCACATGGAGCGGCACGGTCAGGGACGCATTGTCAATGTCTCGTCAGTTGCCGGAATCTATCCCGGTGGGTCATCGATTGCGTATGCTGTTTCGAAGGCCGGCCTCAATCATCTGACACGCTGCATGGCCGTCGCCTTGGCACCCCACACGTTGGTGAATTGTGTTGCACCGGGTTTAATCGAAGGGACCCGGGCGACGGCTAACCTGCTGCCTGAAATGATCGAAAAGTCAGCCAGTTCGTCATTGCTGCAGAAACCAGCCGACAAAGACGATTGCGCCAACCAGGTCGTCACGTTCTGCAAGAGCGATACAACGACAGGGCAAACCATGGTGATAGACTCAGGTCGGGTCTTCTCCTGAGAGTAGCCAGTTCTTTGTCTCTGAAGCAGCCGTCGCACAGCGCGTAGCTTTGCGTCTGTACCCAAGTTGAAGACCTGTTATGTTCGCGATAGATCATGCCAAATTTGGAAGGTGAGAGATATGAGCAACGCACCGGAACCACGAGCTGCAGCCCTGCCGCGCAGTTTGGGGAAACATTCAATTCCAGAAGACCGTGCCGACATGATCCGCGAACACATAGCCGGTCTCAGTGAAACGGCACTGCAGATTTCGGATCGTCTGCCGTTCTCGGCCGACACTTCGGATTTTCTCCGCGTCCTAACTGATGAAGCGGAGGACAAGTGATGGATTTTGCAACGGCCTCCGCAGGCGAGATGGCAGCAGCCATCGCAAGCAAGAAGGTAAGTTCGCTCGAGGTTACGGAAGCAGCCCTGGCGCGCCTGGAAAAGGCACATGAAAAATGCAACGCTGTTGTTGCCTTTGAAAATGAAGAGGCTCTGGCGGCGGCCAGGAAGGCTGATCAAGCTGTCGCGGCCGGACAGGGCGATGGCCCGCTTCATGGTGTTCCGCTGGCGCACAAGGATATGTTTGATCGCGTCGGCAAAGTCCCAAGTTGGGGCGGCAATATCCGACCCGATAAGCCAGCGACTGAAGATGCAACGCTTCTCGCAAGGCTCAAGGCAGCCGGCTCGCACCAAGTTGCAGCACTGCATTTGACAGAATTTGCGTACGGTCCGATCGGCCATAACTATGTGCTGGGTCACGCCCGCAACCCCTGGAATCCTGAACACGTCAGCGGCGGATCGTCATCAGGCACAGGGATGTCGATTGCAACAGGATGCATCCCGGCAGGGCTGGGCTCCGACACAGCAGGCTCATTGCGACTACCGGCATCGGCATGCGGTATCACTTCGTTGAAGCCGACCTGGTCGCTCACCTCGCCAGCAGGCGCGATGGCGCTGGCGCCATCCTTGGATGCTGTCGGTCCGATGGCGCGTCACGCAAGCGATCTGGCCCTGCTAATGAGCGTGATGGCAGGGCACGACCCGCGGTTTGGCCTCTCCAGCCAACGTGCTGTGCCGGACTATGTTGCAGCAGCCAACAAGAGCCCAAGCGGCATCAAGGTTGGCATTGACGAAAAACTCATCGCTGAAGCTGACGCAAGCGTGCAGGCGCGGATGCAGACAGCTTTGCAGGCTCTTGAAGCGACAGGCAGTGAACGCGTTGCGATCGAGATCGACAACTGGCAGGTCCTGGATCATCTGGCTCAACTCGTACAGTTGTCAGAAGCCGCTGCTCTCCACGCGAACTTCCTGCGCAACCGTGTCGATGACTACGGGCCGCAAGTGCGCACAAGGGTCGAGTTCGGGCACTTCGTTTCAGCTCATGACTTCCAGACCGCGTTGCGTGCCAGAGGTACGATGCTGAAGAAGTTACTCGATGAGGTCTACAACAAATGCGATGTTGTCATGCTGCCGAACTTCGCGGGACCCATCCCGACAATTGCCGAGCTTGACGTTGGCGGCGGTCCACAGCTGATGGCCGCACTGGGTAAGGTCATGAAGTATTCGCGCCCGCTGAATTATCTTGGATTGCCGGCGCTGACGCTGCCTTATCCGGCCTCCGCTGGCGAACTCCCCAACGGCTTCCAGTTGATGGGACGCCCCTTTGCAGAAGCACGAATGCTCTCAATTGGAACGGCCTACCAAAAAGAAGTGCCGCCATTGTTGGCGCCGATTGAATAGGGACTGCTGAGTATCAGGTGGCCTTGCGATCGGGAGGGCCGCCGAACAGGAACAGCGCCACCGCAGCGAATGCGTTGGCGACCAAAACGATGAAGAATGGTAATTCGTAACCACCGGAAAGCTGGATCAATACCCAGAACAGCAGTGGTGTGGCCATCCAGCCAAGCGACAGGAACGAAAACGCGCGGCCGTTGTATTCTGTCAGTTGCTCGGGTGGAACACGATAGCTCATAGCCGTCGTAAAGACTGAGTTCCAGGTCTGTCCAGCAATGCCTGTCGCGATAGCCAACAGGATTAATTGCCAGCCCGGCATACCGGGAGCCGCGTATCCGAGACCGACGATTGTGAAGATTGTCGTTAGCGAAATAAACCCAAGCACCTGCATCGAGCGCCCCGAGGCGTCACAAAACCAACCGAAAACAGGGCGGCCGATCATTCCGGCCAGTTGCTGGTTGGAGACAAAGATACCCGCCTGGATCGGTGTTAGCTTAACGACCTCGATTAAGAACAAATATGAGTAAATCATCATGGCCATTTGCGAAACGGCCAGGATCAGTCCGGCACCAAACAAGAGGCGGAGGCCACGTGGTAGCGTGAAGTAGCGAATGACCGACGTCAAATAGCGCGTGAAGGTCTTTTGTTGCAGCTGTGCAGGTGGCGCCTTCCATTGTTGGACCTTGAAAAACGGAGCGCCGGCGATGACCATCAGAGCGCCGGTTGCCAATACTGTCGAGGTTGCAATCACGCCGGTCTGCCAGCCAGCCATAGCCATCATGGGGGGCAGAATGCGACCGGAGATTACGGCGGCAAACGGTTGCGCAGCCTGGCGTAGTGACAAGAAAAGGCCGCGCCGGTTGGGGGGCGTTTGCTGGGTGACAAGGGTCATGCCCACTGGTCCCTGCGGACCATAGCCGAGGCCGAACAAGAACGATGCCAGCATCACGGACCACCAGGTGCCAAGGAGGCAGACCAGGTAGACGCAAGCCATGAAACTCATGGCCGTAACCAGCGTGGCAACGCTACCGATCCGCCGGACCATCGCGCCACTCATCGGGCTCGACAGAGCGGTCCCGATGAAAAAGAACGTGACGCTGATCCCGAAATCACGTGCCTTGAGACCTGTCTCAAGAGCCAGGAAAGGTGCTAACAGCGTGAACGTGACGAAACCGAAACCAGTGATCCACTGGACGGTAAAAGTACCGACCAGTGTTGCAAGCGGGCGGCTCGGGATCTGGTTCGGCGTCGCCGATAACGTCATCGTCCCGCGAAGTTCGGAATGCGTCGGTCAGACGTGGCTGCCACGCCTTCCTTGAAGTCTTCGGTCTTGCGCAACCAGGTTTGTTCCTGCAGCTCATGGTCGGTCGCCTTGCGGACGAGCTCTGCAAGATCACCACGCATGGTTGCGCGTGTTGATATCAGCGCAAGTGGAGCATTGATTGCAATTTCACGTGCCAGATCCCAAGCGGCTTCGCGAACGTTCTCGAGTGGCACAAGCTGATCAAGCAGGCCCATTTCCAGCGCCTCTTCACCCTTGATGCGCCGCGACGTGTAGAACATCATCGCAGCCTTGTTCTCACCGATCACACGCGGCAGCGTGGCTGTGAGGCCAAATCCCGGATGGAAACCGAGCCGTGTGAAGTTCGCGGCAAATCGGGACTCGGAACAACCCACGCGAAAATCCGGAACGAGCGACAAGCCGAACCCGCCGCCGATCGCTGCGCCCTGGATCGCGCCAACAACTGGTTTCTTGCAGGCGAATAGGCGAACAGCCTCCATATAGAGGTGACCTGCGGCTCCGGTATTCGGCGCGTCTTTGGAACTGCCGTCAGAACTGATGCTGCTGCCATCACCAAAGTTCGCACCGGCGCAAAATGCCTTACCCTGGGCGCAGAGCGCAATTGCGCGGCAGTTATCGTCCTTGTCGAGCTCTTCGAAGGTGTCTGCGAGCTGCTGGATCAGGCTATAGTCAAAGAAGTTGTACGGCGGGCGTTGGATCTCAACCGTCGCGACGAAATCCTTCAAGCTTGTGCCAAGATCGGGAGTATCAGCCATGATGTTTCCTCGCTTTGTTATGGTTTGTATTTTGTGATGAGCGCATCGACCACCGATACGCCATGTCCTTGTTCGTGCACCAGGACGGGATTGAGGTCAATTTCAGCAATATCACCACCATTGGTCGCAACGAACGTTGAGAGGGCGATGATGAGTTCGGCCAGCGCGTCAACGTCGGCAGGTGGACGCCCGCGGGCGCCGGACAAGATGGCGGCACCCTTCAGTTTCTCAATCTGCTGGCGGGCGATCGCGTGATCGTCGACCGGCGGGAAGAAGACAACGTCATCGAGGATCTCAGCAAAAATCCCACCGAGGCCGACCATCATCATCGGTCCGTAGGCGGCGTCACGTACCATGCCGACAATCATTTCCTGGCCGGGTGCTGCCATCGGTTCGACCAGAATGCCGGAGACATCAGCTTTAGCATTGTAATCCTTGGCCGATTGCAGGATGCGGTCATAGGCTGAGGCGACGTCATCTGCGGATTGCAGGTTCAATGCAATCCCGCCGGCTTCAGTCTTATGCAGGATATCGACGGATTGAATTTTCAAGGCGGCAGCTGCGTCGAAGCGGGCAGCCGCAGCCACAGCCTCTTCCCGTGTCTCGGCAAGTTGCCCGTGGCTCTTTCCAATGCCATGCGACGCCAGTGTTTGCTTGGCCTCGAATTCTGTCAGCGCGATGGTCGCCCCTTCAGTCTCCGTCACCGCGCAAGCAAGCGGCGGCGTAAATGAGCTCTTGCGTTGGGCGTATTTGAGCATCGCTGCCAGCGCCAAAGCCGCATTGCTGAGGTTGCTCATGAGCGGATAACCCGCTTCGGCAAACAGGGCAGCGGTTTCCTGCTTCGGCCAGGTATAGGTCCAGGCAACGATCGGCTTCTCGGACGTTTGTCCGACGTGATAGAAATTCTCTTTCTCGCGGTAGTAGGCTTCCTCGGCGACGGCAGATGTGATCATCGCCAGCGCATCAATCCGGTCACTCTCGCCGACCATGCTGAGCAGGCGGGCATAGCCGACCTCGCGAATAGCCTGTGCGGTGCCGTCAACAGGATTGCGCGACGATCCATACGGCGGCAGAACCTCGTCAATCTTGGCGCGTGTGGCTGGATCTAACTCAGGCACGTTGAGGCCCTGGGCATGACACGCGTCCGACAACCAGCCAGCGCCTCCGCCAGTCCCCGAGCTGATCCCGATGTTGTTGCCTTGCGGCAGCCGGTTCCGGTTGACCAGAAATGCTGATGCAAGATCAACCATCTCATCCTGGTCGCGGGCTGTGACAATGCCGTAGTAGTCGAACATGGCTTGATTGCTGCGGTGAGAGCCGGCAAGCGCACCCGTATGCGAGGCAGCTGACAACTGGCCGGCTTCCGAAGCACCGATCTTGGCGGCGATAATCGGCTTGCCTTGCCTGAGGGCCTTCTCGGCGACACGACGGAAGACTGCTGTGTCGCGGATATCTTCGAGGAATAGAATAAAGACATCCGTCTTGCCTTCATCGAGCATGTAGTCGACGAGATCAAAAGCATGCAGGCCTGCTTCGTTTCCGGTCGTCACCACATAGCGGAACGGCAGTTCTCGCATTCGGCCACGATCGTAAAACGAAAAGCCAAGCGCACCGCTCTGAGCAATAGCGGCCACCCGTCCGCCGTCCTTGTGCCAATCCGGAATAAGCGACAGTTTCGGGTTGCGCAGCGCTGGGCTGAATGTTGGGCAGAGCGATGCTGCAAAGTTGGCATAGCCTTGGGCATTAGGGCCTAGCACCGCCATGCCGTAACGCTCGATCACATCACTGAGACGGCGTTGCATCTCGACGGTGGCCTCGTCGGCCTGCTCGGCAAAACCTGAAGTTATGATCGCTGCGGCTTTGACGCCGGCCTTGCCACATCTTTCCAATTCGTCGACGACAAACTCTGCCGGAATGATGAGCACAGCAAGGTCGATTTGCTCTGGGATGTCGCCGACGCTGGCATAAGCTTTGCGGCCTTGAATTTCCGCATGACTGGCATTGACGGGGTAGATGTTGCCGGAAAATGGCTGACTGAGCAGCACTGACATTATCATGCCGCGCAGCGAAATTTCGTTCGGCGAAGCGCCGATCACCGCTACAGCATCAGGCCACAGTAGTTTTCCAATATCCGGCAACGCGCCCTCCAGGCTGACGTCGGTGGGATCCTAGCGGAGGCCCAGGCCGCGCGCGATAATACCGCGAAGCACCTCGGTCGTGCCGCCCTGGATCGTAAATTTCGGAGCTACCAGGGTCGCAAACTCCATGATGTCTTCGAAGTCAGCTTCGTTGCCTGGAGTAGGTTTGGTGAAGGCGGCAAGATCGCGCGCCTTGGCCGGCAGATCTTGTTCCCAAAGAGTGCCGACATCCTTCACGATCGAGGCTTCAAGGACGGGCTCCTTACCGGCTTCCAACATTCCCGCTACCGATACTGACATGCGGCGCAAGGTGTGCAGTTGGGCGACCATACGGCCAATGCCTTCAGCTTCCCGCGTGTCAGGCTTGTCCCCGACCGCCTTGATGAGTGAGATCAGCACGTAGAGCGTCTCCATGAACCGCTCCGGCCCACTGCGCTCGTATGCCAATTCGCTGGTCGCTTGCTTCCAAGCACCGTCGATCTCACCAAGCAGATGATTTTCCGGAACCTGGACGTCCTCGAAGACGACTTCATTGAAATCATGCTGACCTGACATCTGGAGGATCGGATTAATCTTGATGCCCGGCCACTTCATGTTGATCAGAAACTGCGTCAGACCATGACGGCGGTTGTCCTTGGTCGGTGGAGACGTCCGAAACAGGCCGATCATGTAGTCGGCCTGATGCGCATTCGACGTCCAAACCTTGGTGCCATTCAATGCCCAACCGTTGTCCGTCTTATCCGCCTTTGCTGAAGCGGCAAACAGATCAGAACCTGATCCCGGCTCACTCATACCGATACAGAAGGCGAGTTCGCCTTTGCAGATGCCTGGTAGGATCGTCGACTTGAGTTCCTCGTCACCGTATTTCAGAATAACCGGCCCGCTCTGGCGATCGGCTACAAAATGAGCCCAAGTCGGTGCTGTGACGACGCGCATCTCCTCGGTCACGACATAGCGATCGAGGAAGGATCGTTCTTGGCCTCCATACTGCTTGGGCCATGTCATGCCGATCCAGCCCTTGGCGCCGACCCGCTTGGAGAATTCCCGGTTGAACGTTTCGGTCCGCAGGCCAGCCGAAGGGTTTATCGTACCATTTGCGATTTCGTCGGCGATGAATGCACGGACTTCTTCGCGCAATTCCGCTGTTTCCGGAGGCAGCCTCAGAGCATCAAACTGAATTGCCGTCTGCATAGTCTAAGCCTTTCGAGGGTGTTCTGATCAGCGTGTGGCGAGTTTCGGCCAGAGTTGGTCGGCACCTTCGCGGGCAACCACTTGGCCGAGTGCCACAGCCCATTCAGACTCGTTGCCAAAATCATCACGCCAACCCCACATCCTGCGCGTGAACCGCTGCAAAATGTGCTCGCCGGTATACCCGATTGCGCCATGAACCTGGTGCGCAATGGCAGAGCCTTTGGTTGCCGCCTCGCCGACGCGGATTTTTGCACTCGCGATCTCAAGGAACAGCGCAGCATGATTGTCGGATTCTTTGTCGACTGTATCGGCTGCAGATCCAGAAGCCGCCAAGGCAGCAGCAACTTCGCCGCCAAGTTCTGCCAGGTTGTGTTGCACGGCCTGGAACTTGGAGATCGTTCGCCCAAATGCCACACGCTCCTGCGCGTATTGGGTTGATATTGCGAGGACGGTCTCCAAGGCGCCTGTCATTTGAGAGGACCGAACCGCTGCGCCAAGCCAGTTGTAGGTATCGCGCGTCAGCCACTTGGGTAGGTCGTAGATATGGCGCGGCGTTACACCATCGAAGGTGACGTCATAACGATCACCACCCATATCAGTACGGCGCTCAGTGACTTGGCAGTCGGACGGTGCCACCATCGCAATCACGTTGCCGTCTTTGACCTGCGCGAATACCGCGATGTGTTCAACGTCAGACGCATAGGAAACTGAACGGGCCGTACCAGTCAGCGTGACGCCGTCATATCCTATCGTCTCGTCATAGCGCATCGGAGCGACGGTCATCGGGCCATTGGCCTCGACGTTCTGACCTGAGCGCGCCAGTAACCATCCTGCCAGTAGCGTCTCACTCAGCGCGACCGGTTCGCCATATTGGCCGGCAACACGAATAACATCGAATCCGTCAGTCATACTCGCACCGACACCGCCGCGGTCCTCAGGTATCCATGTCAGCGTCAGTCCGTTCTCTTCCAACGCGCCCCACAACGAGGATTTCCAGGTCGTGTCTTTTGCGGCGTTCACGGTCTGCGGATCGCATAAATCTCTAAAGATCCGCTTTGTCGTATCAACGACAATACTGTCTGTGGTCTCGCTCAATGCGCGTCACCTTGGTCTGGTTCGATCGCCATGATCAAGTTGCAGTTCGCCCGAACCGTATCGAATGGGGTGCGATGCGCATAGGGCGCGGGCCGTCGCAAGTTAGTGAGTGATGGGAGATATCAGAGGAAGGATGTGGAGGGCCGGGCGTCTGAAGACCGGTTTGAGAAAACCCTACCACGTCGCCTGTCGAAACAGCCCGGCTAAGCTTCGCTGTCCTAAGTTCTCTTCCCCCTGGTAAAACAGGGGAAAGAGATAGGAGGCTACGGTGCAAAGATTGTGGGCTTTCTGTTGGGACTCTAGACTGTTCCGTCAGTCATGACGTCAAGCAGCGTTGGCCCGTCAGCCTGATAGGATTCCTCCAAGGCCGGGCGTAGTTCTGCAGGATCAACGATCCGTCGCGCACGCATCCCAAGAGAACTTGCGAGCTCACAGAAATCGATTGCCGGTTTCTCAATGTCCATGCCGACGTAATGATCGTTGTCATGGAATGCTAAAAGGCGTTGCTTGAGAATTCGGTAACCTCCGTTGTTCGCGATAACATAAGTGATCGGCAGGTTTTGGTTTGCAGCCGACCACAACGCCTGAATGGAATACATGGCGCTGCCGTCACCCGAAAAACAGCAGACGCGACGCGGCGCTTGTGCCATGGCCACACCAACAGCCGCAGGAACACCCCAGCCGATCCCCCCGGCAGCGAGGCCGTGGAAGCCATATCGGTCCCGATAAGGAACGAGATCATTCAAGTAACGCGCAGATGTCAGACCCTCGTTGACCACGATGCCGTTCTCAGGCAGCGTTTCGGCAACCGACAGACACAACCAATCGGGGTCAATCGGTGAGGTCGCGGATTTCTCAGAGATTTTGGCAACCAGGTCTGTGCGTTTTGCCGACCAGTTCTTCTCGCTCAGGCCGGCCATGGCTGCCTTGGACTTCGATGCGAGCTGCTCGCCACCCACTTCCTGCAAAACCGGCACGAGCGCTTCCAATGTCGCGCCAACATCAGCCTTAATGCCAAGCTCGACAGCATAGTTTTTTGCAATGTCCCAGTCGACCTGTCCAATGTGGATCATTGGCAGGTTCTCCGGCATCGGGTCAACGTCGCTCCAGACCGACATGCGGATCGGGTCAGCTCCAAGGACAATCATCAGATCATAATCGTTGAGCACGCCGCGCACTTGCTTCTGATCACGCGACAAACCTCCCATGTAGCAGGGATGCTCGGATAGGAAGTGGGCGCCATAGGGCACACTCTGTTGATAGACAGGCGCCCCAAGTGTTTCGGCAAACTTGGCCGCAATATCGAGCGCATCGCTTTTAACGATTTCATCTCCGGGAATAATCACCGGGTTCTTGGCCTTGAGCATTCGCTCTGCCAGGCTCTTCAATGCATCGTCAGTTGGCCTGACCCGCGATTCAATCCGGGTTGATGAGCTGAGATCAATGCCGGCTTCGTTATTCAAGATGTCGCCGGGCAGCGAAATGAAAACCGGTCCGGTCGGCGGGGTCATGGCAACTTTGGCGGCACGGCGGACAATGCGTGGCAAGTCTTCCAGCCGAGGCACCTCGACCGCCCATTTCACCATCGGTTCCGCGATTGGCACGAGGGGGTCATAGAGCAGCGGTTCAGTGAGGCCGTGGCCAAGTTCCTGCTGGCCGGCCGTTAGGATCATCGGTGTGCCGGTAAACTTGGCACCATAGAGCGCGCCCATCGCATTGCCGAGGCCTGGGGCAACATGCACGTTGCAAGCGACGAGTTCGCCGGACGCACGCGAGTAGCCATCAGCCATATAGACGACCACCGACTCCTGTAGGCCGAGAACGTAAGTTAGATCTTGATGGTCTTTGAGCGCATCCATCACTGGCAATTCGGTGGTGCCAGGGTTGCCGAAGAGATGGGTAATGCCTTCATCTTTCAGAAGCCCCAGGAAAGCTGAGCGTCCGGTGATTGTGTTGACGGCCATTCTTAAGTCCCTCGCTGCCGATTTCTTTTGCTGTGAAAGAGCGTAGGTGGCGCAAGGGTGAGGCGTCAATCAAGCCGGTGATTACCGCGCCTGCAGAGCTCTCCACAATGGCCTGAATGACTGGTCCATGTCGGATGCGCGTTGCCATAGTTCTGCCGCCTGGCCTATGGACAACGGCGTTGACCTGCTCAGGTCGAGGCTCTATCCATTCCGGGTATGTCAGCTGCTGCCGACACGATCCGGGCGGAGGATCGAGCAGGCTGAATGAGGGGAAGCGAGCAATTGGACGGGATTAGCTTGGCTATGGATAGTTGGTTTGTGGTCAATACGCTGCCGCATCAGGAGAAGCGTGCAGATCTCAATTTGCGCCGCCAGAAATTCACAACACTTCTTCCGGTGACGAAGCGGACACGTCGCCACGCGCGCAAGATGGACACGGTTCTTTCACCGATGTTTCCTGGCTATTTGTTCGTCCAGCTCGATCTCAAGACACAGGCCTGGTCATCGATCAACAGCACGTTCGGTGTCAAACGGCTGCTGAGCAATGGAATTACGCCGACGCAGATTTCGTCAGACTTCGTGGCAGCCCTTAAAGACACCATCGATGAGGATGGGATCGCGGCCGTCCCTGCGCCAGAGCTGCAGCCGGGCCAGCAGGTTCGGATTGCATCGGGACCGTTCGCTGATAGCATTGCAGCCGTGCTGCATCTCTCGCCAGGCGAGCGCGTGAAGCTGCTTCTCGACGTACTCGGTGGTTCTGTGTCCGCAACGATCCCGCGCCGCGCAGTCGTCCCATTGTAAAATGCCGGGTGCTATTGCGCTCAAGAACTGAGTGCGACGTTAGCCTGGATCCGATTCGCCATCGGCAACGCGCAGGATGTATTTGCCATACTCGGATTTTTCCAGCTCATGTCCGAGCGTACGCAATTGCGCGCGGTCAATGAACCCACGCCGGTAAGCGATCTCCTCGGGGCATGCGATTTTCAAGCCTGTCCGCTTTTCAACAACGCGAACGTATTCGGTGGCCTCAGCCAATGAATCTGGTGTGCCACTGTCGAGCCAGGCATGGCCACGACCGAGCTTCTCCACGTAAAGCTGTCCGCGCCGCATATATTCAGCGTTTGTGTCGGTGATCTCTAATTCGCCGCGCGCAGATGGTTTCTGGTTGCGGGCAATCTCGATCACCTGGTTGTCGTAGAAATATAGCCCGGTGACCGCGAGATTGGATTTGGGAGCAGCTGGCTTTTCTTCGATCGAGACGGCTTTGCCAGAGGAATCCAGCTCAACAACGCCATACCGCTCTGGATCGGCGACCTGGTATGCAAAAACCGATGCGCCCTGCTCACGCGCGCTGGCATTCGCGAGTTTCGCCCTGAGATCATGACCATAAAAGATGTTGTCACCCAGGATCAGAGAGACGCTGCTATCACCAACGAAATTCTCACCGATATGGAACGCTTGCGCCAACCCTTCCGGCTTCGGTTGCGGTGCATATTGAATGTCCAAACCCCACTTCCTTCCATCACCCAGCAATGATTGGAACGCGGGAAGATCCTTTGGAGTGGAGATCAGCAACACCTCGCGTATCGAGGCGAGCATCAGCGTCGACAGCGTGTAGTAGATCATCGGCTTGTCATAAACCGGCAGAAGCTGCTTCGAAGTCACCAGCGTCATAGGATAGAGGCGCGTGCCCATGCCGCCTGCGAGGATGATACCCTTCATACTCAAAACCGCCTTGCTTGATCTAATCGTCTCAGTTTGAAACCATAGCAACGGACCATAGGTCGGATGCACCCATGGTCCATCAGACTTATCGCACGATGATCTAATGGCACAGTTAATCTGCCAGTCGCGCGACGCACGCTGCTATGCCTGCCTGCCAATCTGCAAGAACAATACCGAAATTGGCATCTGCCTTCGAGCAGTCGAGCCTTGAGTTGGCAGGTCTGGGTGCTGGAGTTGGGAATTCAGCCGTTGTGATCGCATCAACCGGAACGCTCGGCAGACCGGTTTCATTGGCGACAACCATGGTTTGCTTGGCGACATCGCACCAACTCGCCCATCCCGTATTGGCCAGATGATAGACGCCCCACTCAGTACCCTCGGCCTGAGTGACGATCTTGCGTGCCATCTCGACCAGGGCAACCGCCAGATGCGGCGCGTAAGTGGGTGAGCCGACTTGATCATCAACGACCCGCAATCTTGGATGCTCACCGGCAAGACGTAACATCGTTTTGCAGAAGTTCTTACCAAACGGGCTGACCACCCAGGCCGTCCTGACGATTAGCGATTGAGGTTGCGCAGCTGTCACAGCCTGCTCACCGGCCAGTTTGCTCTGTCCATAGATCGATGTCGGATTGACCGGATCCGTCTCACGATACGGTTCCTGTCCCAGACCATCGAAGACATAGTCGGTTGAAATGTGGATCAGGGGCAGATTGCGTTCGGCAGCTGCTTTGGCCAAAGCCTGGGCGCCGTCACGGTTCAATGCAAACGCCGCTTCCCGGTCGCTTTCGGCTTGATCGACGGCCGTGTAAGCAGCAGCATTAATGATGATGTCCGGCGCGACGCGATCGATCGCAGCTGACAGCGATGTAGGTTGAAGCAGATCCAACTCTGGCCGACCAAGCGCCACAATCGTTATTTCCGGAGAGTGAAGCTCCGCGAGAGACTGTGCAACCTGGCCGCTCTTGCCGGCAACGAGAATGCGCATGGTTATGCGCTTTCCTTGGTCTCGATCAGTCCGAGCCGCTGACCGCTATAGACTTTGTCTCGCAGCGGCTGCCACCACGCTACATTGTTGAGGTACCACTGCACGGTCTTCTCGATACCTGATTCAAAGTCTTCCTCAGCCTGCCAACCGAGTTCTGTTTCCAGCTTCGTGGCATCGATCGCGTAGCGCTGATCGTGCCCTGGCCGGTCGGTCACGAACTTGATCTGCTCGCGCCGAGAAACATCTGCGGGGACCAATCGGTCCAGAGTATCGCAAATGCGTTCGACAACTGTGAGGTTTGTGCGCTCATTGCGCCCGCCGACATTGTAGGTCTCACCAAGCCGCCCCTTGGAGACAATCAACTCCAGAGCACGTGCATGATCGTCGACATAGAGCCAGTCACGGATATTGGATCCGTCACCGTAAACCGGCAGCTCCTTGCCATCGAGGCCGTTCAAAATCATCAACGGAATGAGTTTTTCCGGAAAGTGATACGGCCCGTAGTTATTTGAACAGTTGGAAACAACAACCGGCAGACCATAGGTGCGATGCCAGGCAACAGCGAGATGATCGGATGCTGCCTTCGAGGCAGAGTACGGCGATGAAGGATCGTAAGATGTGTCTTCACGGAAAAGTCCTTCGGCGCCAAGGCTGCCATAGACCTCGTCTGTCGAAACATGCAGGAAGCGGAAAGCTTCGCGCTTCTCCGACGGCACTTGCGACCAGTAGGCGCGCGCCGCCTCCAGCATGGTGAATGTGCCGACAATATTCGTCTGAACAAAATCACCGGAGCTGGTTATCGAGCGGTCCACATGGCTTTCCGCCGCGAGATGCATAACGGCATCCGGCTGATAGTCGGTAAATACCTTGTCCATCGCGGACCGGTCGGCGATATCGGCTTTCACGAAATGATATCGTGGCGAGTTTGAAATCGGCGCCAAAGAGGACAGGTTCGCTGCGTACGTTAGTTTATCAACGACGACGACGCGGTCCTCGGTCTCAGAGATCAGAAAGCGGCTGACTGCGGATCCAATAAATCCAGCGCCGCCAGTCACGACAATCGTGCGGCTCATGCTTCACCTGCTTGGTATTCAAAATAGACCGGATGCTCGCTAAGCGGTGGATTAACAAGATCCTTGGCTGATAATTGTGCCTCGTCTCTTGCGATCGTCCAATCTATGCCAAGTTCTGGATCATCAAATTGTATGCCACGTTCGCTCGCCGGGTCGTAGAAGTTGGTCACTTTGTAAATGACCTCAGTATCGGGTTCCAATGTGCAGTAACCGTGTGCAAAGCCGACCGGCACCCAGAGCTGTTCCCAGTTCTCTGCGGATAGGACACGCGAGACATGTTTCCCGAAGGTTGGCGAACCGTGCCGGATGTCGACTGCGACATCCAGGATTGAGCCTTTGGCTGTGCGCACTAATTTGCCTTGAGCCGATGGGTCCAACTGAAAGTGCAAGCCGCGCAACACGCCTGCCGAGCGGGACAGCACGTGATTGTCTTGCACGAATGTTTCAGTCAGACCAGCATCGTCCCAAACCGAAGCATTGAATGTCTCAGAAAAGAAGCCCCGTTCGTCGCGGAAGATCTTGGGCGTTACAACTTTGATCTCTGGAATCGCAAGTGGTGTGATCTGCATCGCGCTTTCGTGTGCAGTTAAAATTCAAAAATGGGATGGCTGGTCCTAGTAGAGCCGACGAGTCCGATGTCTGGTGCAAACACCAAACACAAAGCAAGACCAGCCGCCAAACGCACCTTACTAGTTTGTTCGTATCTCGAACTTGGATTGCGTAGCATCTTTGTAGAAGGCCTGCACTGTTTCACGCGAATACTCGTTAAGATCTTTGCCGACCATCGAGAGCTTTTTAATAAACTCATTCGGTGTCGTAATAATATGGCAGCCCATATCATTCGCTTGGTAGATATTAACAAATTCCCGGGTGCTGGCCCAGAGAAGCTCTGCCTTAGGTCGCGACTTGAGGATGTCGAGACAATCCTTCATTGGCGCGATGGGATCGATACCAGTATCGGCAATGCGGCCCGCGAATACGGAGATAATCGCCGGGGTATCTGGTGCTAATGCATCTGCGACTTGCTTCACCTGTTCGGCAGTGAATATAGCAGTGATATTGAGAACAACACCTTCGTTAGAAAGGGTAGAGATCACGTCGCCGGTGAAATCCCCCTTGGTATTCATCACCGGAACTTTGGCGTTTACATTCCCACCCCATGCTGCGATGGCACGGCCTTGCTTGATCATTGTTGGGAAATCGTCCGCGAACACTTCAAAGGAAACCGGTTTGTCCGGCACGGCCTCCAGAACTCTTTTTGCAAAGGCTTCGTAATCCGTTTCCCCTGCTTTTGCGACCAACGATGGATTTGTCGTAAATCCACTTACCATCGAGTTTTTGGACATCTCGACAATGCCGTCATAGTCGGCACCATCTGCAAAGATTTTGATTTTCAGCTCTTCCAACGTGCGCATGATTGCTATCCTGATTGAGTGTTATTTTTTTCGCGATAAGTGGCATTCACGCATTAACATCGACGACGACGCGGCCTTTGACCTGGCCTTTGAGAATGTCGCGGCCAAGTGACGGCAGATCGGCCAGCGTCGCGGATTGGACCATTGCGTCGAGCTTATCCATCGGAAGATCGGATGCAATTCGCTGCCATGCAACGTTACGATTGTCATAGGGCTGCATCACCGAGTCGATCCCGAGAAGATTGACCCCGCGCAGCAGGAACGGAATGACAGTTGTCTCAAGCTTGTTGCCGCCTGCGAGGCCAACTGCCGAGACAGATGATCCATACTTCATCTGCGTCAACACATTCGCCAGCATTGCGCCACCGACAGCATCAACACAGCCAGCCCACTGCTCTTTTTCCAATGGTTTGCCGCTCGGCGTATCAATGTCACCGCGTGCAACAATGTTTTTTGCGCCAAGGCTCCGTAGGTAATCAGCCTGTTCAGGTCGGCCTGTCACGGCTGCCACGTCATAGCCGAGCTTGGCCAGGATCGCGGTCGCAACCGAACCGACACCGCCGGCCGCGCCCGTCACCAGAACCTCGCCCTGGCCCGGCTTCATACCATGCGATTCCAGGGCCATCACGGCCAACATCGAAGTGAAACCTGCGGTTCCAACTGCCATAGCCTGACGTGTTGTGAGCCCCGCAGGCAAGGGTACGAGCCAGTCGGCTTTGACTTTTGCTTTTTGCGCGTAGCCGCCCCACCAGGCTTCACCAACGCGCCAACCCGTCAGTACGACCTTGTCGCCTGCCTTGTAACGAGCATCATTCGACGCTTCGACTGTACCGGCAAAGTCGATGCCTGGAATGTGTGGAAAGTTGCGAACCAATCCGCCCAGTCCGTTCACACACAATCCATCTTTGTAATTCACCGTCGAATACTCAACAGCAACCGTCACGTCGCCATCAGCCGGCAATTGCGCATCGTCTAGTTCGGTGACATTCGCGCTCACCTTGCCATCGTCGTTCTTGTCGACCAGAAGTGCTTTGAAGCTCATTCCCGCCTCCCTCGTTGTCGTGAGTAGTGTGTAACGCTAAGATTTCGCACTCTTCGTCGGCGATTTCAGGCGCGAACGCAAGCGCGCGAATGAATGCATGGCGATGCATCATGCACATATCGCGCTGGCGGCAGCCCGACAGCTCGGTTAGTGTCTATATTTGTATATGGAATTCAACGCCGTAACAAAGACTGATGATGACCGCACCGCCGCTCGACTTGACGAACCTTTCCATCGATGACTTGGCGACTGTCCGCTTTGAGCCGGGGGAAACGCTGTTCCTGGAGGATGACACCGGCGACTGTATGTACATCGTCATCGCCGGTAAAGTGAACATCGTTACTTATGGTCGTGAGTTGGAGGACGTTGGCCCCGGCGGTATCATCGGCGAAATTGCATTGATCGATGACGGTCTGCGCAGTGCGTCCGCAATGGCGGCTGAAACAACTGATGTGGTCGTCGTGGACCGGGAGGCATTCCGCTCTCTGGTGCAGAAGCAACCTCAATTTGCGTTGGACGTGATGCGGATTATGGCGGGGCGCGTACGTCAGGCGACCCCGGAAGGCAAGCAGTTGTCACCAAATTGGAATGACGCGTGAGAAATGGAACTCTGGGCGTCGGATCTCAGAGGACGTCGCCCGCGGCAACGCCGCTCGCCCAGGCCCATTGAAAGTTATAACCGCCAAGCCAGCCCGTAACATCAACGCATTCGCCGATAAAAAAGAGCCCTGGAACTTTCTTGGCTTCCATTGTCCGCGACGAGAGCTCTTTCGTTGAAATTCCGCCGGCGGTGACTTCGGCCTTGGCGTAGCCTTCGGTGCCGTTTGGGGCCAAGTTCCAGGCAGACAGGAGTTCTTCGACTTGGCGAAGTGATTTGTCGGAAGTCTGCCCCAGTTCGTCTGCGCGTAGTCCCGTGGTGGCAAGGCGGTCCGCAAGCACCTGCGCAAATCGCGCTGGGAGATGATCGGCCAAGGCCGTGCGCAGGGCCGCTTTTGGCTTACTCCGCTTTTTCTCAATCAGCCAGTCTGGTGGCAGTCCCGGCGTCAAATTCAGGGTGATCGATTGACCACGTTGCCAGTATGATGAGACCTGCAGGATGGCCGGGCCGGAAACGCCGCGGTGTGTGAACAGGAAGGCTTCCTCAAATTGTGCCTTGCCGCATCGCGCCACGGCGTTTGCAGACACACCACGAAGCTCCTTGAGGTCTTGATCTGCCTGGTCAAGCGTGAGGGGAACAAGTGCCGGTCGTGGCGGGACGAGGGATAAGCCGAATTGTTTGCCAATATCGTAAGCAAATCCGGTGGCTCCCATCTTTGGAATGGACGGACCGCCGGTTGCAATCACGACCGCATCGGCTTTGACTTGACCATCACTGAGTGCGAGCGTGAATTGGTTGTCTGCATGGCTGACCGCGCCAACGCTTTGGCCGAGGCGCAATTCAACGTGCCCCATAAGACACTCGTCCAGAAGCATCGCAACGATCTGCTTCGCAGAGCCATCGCAGAAGAGCTGGCCCAGAGTCTTCTCATGCCAGGCAATATCGTACCGTTCGACCAGATCAATAAAGTCCTGCGGCTGATAGCGGCCAAGTGCGGACTTCGCGAAGTGGCGGTTGTCTGAGAGAAAGCAGTCGGCTCGCGTGAACTGGTTTGTGAAATTGCACCGGCCACCACCTGAGATCAGGATCTTTTTGCCGGGCTTGTCAGCATGATCCAGCAACAGGACCCGCCTGCCGCGCTGACCGGCAACAGCGGCACACATCATACCGGCGGCACCGGCGCCGACAATGATGGCGTCGTAGGGCTCGTCTGGATTTGCCATCGGATTGAACCGGTCCGTGTGGATTTAGGTTTTACGCAGCAGCGCCCGCTAAGGCCGCGTCAATCCCAATAGCCAGCTTGGTGACCAGTTCATCAATCTGGCTGTCTTCGACAATAAATGGCGGTGCCAACAGAACATGATCGCCGCGGTGGCCATCGATTGTGCCGCCCATCGGGTAGCAGATCAGTCCGGCTTCGAACGCCGCCTTCTTCAGTTTGGCGTGCACCTTCAGAGCTGGATCAAATGGCTCCTTGGTGTCGCGGTCAGCGACTAGCTCGATGGCCTGGAACAGTCCGCGGCCACGAATGTCGCCGACATTCGGATGCTGTCCAAAGCGCTCGTTTAGCGCGGACATGAGCTTTTCGCCCATCACTGGAACGCGTTCGACAAGACTGCGTTCCTCGAAGGCTGTCATCACGGCCAGGCCTGCTGCGCATGCTGTCGCATGACCGAGATACGTGTGTCCGTGCTGGAAGAAGCCACTGCCACCTTCAAGTGCAGCATAAATCTTTTCCGAGCAGAGCATCGCACCGATCGGCTGGTATCCAGCACCCAATCCTTTCGCGATGGTGACAATATCCGGAGCGATACCATCCTGCTCACAGGCAAACAGCGTCCCGGTCCGGCCCATACCGCACATCACCTCGTCGAGGATCAGCAAGATACCATGCGCATCGCAGATCTCGCGCACGCGCTTGAAGTATCCCGGCGCTGCAGTGACGGCACCAAGCGTGGCGCCAACCACCGGCTCGGCAATGAACGCCATGACATTCTCAGCGCCAAGACGCTGGATTTCCGCCTCAAGCTCATTCGCAGCCCTGGTCCCGTATTCCTCCAACGTCTCATCATCACGCTGCCCACGATAGGCGTAGCACGGCGGAATATGAGACCCTTCGCTGAGCAGCGGAGCAAACGGCTCGCGCCGCCACATGTTACCGCCGGCCCCCAATGCCCCGAGTGTATTGCCGTGATAGCTTTGCTGTCGCGCAATCAGACGGTGCCGCGATGGTTGGCCGATTTCGATGAAGTACTGCCGCGCGAGCTTGATAGCCGCTTCGACCGCTTCGGAGCCGCCAGACACATAATACACCCGGCTGATCCCCTCCGGAGCAGCTGCAATCAGTTTGTCCGCCAATCGCTCGGCAGGTTCGCTCGACAGGAACCCCGTGTGAGCAAACGCCAGTTGATCCATCTGCGCTTTGACTGCTTCTCTTACGCCCTCATCGCTATGACCAAGGCACGACACCGCTGCGCCGCCGGTTCCATCCAGATAGCGTTTGCCGGTGCTATCGATCAGATAGCATCCGTCACCGGCAACAGCGATCGGCGGCTTGTTCTGTGAATGTCGAGGGAAGACGTGGGACTTGCGAGCTTCAGACATGACGCGCTTTCTAGACCAGTTCGTGAATTGGAATGTGGCACTGTTGTCCGGATTGCCATTGCACTGCAAGGCACAAAATAAAATGGCTGCTCCCAACCAACGGCATGATTGAGGAATGATTTCCTGTCTTTCGCAGGCTCGAAACCGGATTTGTGCGTGCCCGCCGGGACTGCAGAATATCTTGCTCGCGACATGATTTGTACGTCCGCGACATTCGCGATTATCTCCGTCGTTCTTAGAACAAATTTGTCGTTCTCAGCGCATGGCAACAGGCATCGGGAATGTCAGAAACCCCTCCACAAAAAAACATTGGGTGGAACGTCATTTCTCGGTGGGGAGTCAACCGGATGGCACTACAAGAAGATTTCAGCGAGCAGGCGTATCCTGCCCTATTCGCCGCGCCTGCTCTGTCGCAATCGCGCCGGACAAGATCAACGCCCTACTCCGAACGCGTTCGGGCAGCGGGCGCGCAGGCCTTCACGGTCTACAATCATATGTTGCTGCCCAGTGTCTTCCGCTCACTGGAGGAGGACTATTGGCACCTCGTCAATCATGTCCAGTTGTGGGATGTCAGTGCGCAACGCCAGGTCGAGCTGGCCGGCCCGGATGCGATGCGCCTGGCGCAGCTGATGACACCCCGGGACATCACAACGAAATTTGACATTGGCCAGTGCAAGTACGCCCCCCTCGTCGACCAGCATGGCGGCATCCTGAACGATCCGGTGATCATTCGCGTGGCGGAAGATCGCCTGTGGTTGTCGATCGCGGACTCGGACGTCCTGCTCTGGGCGAAGGGCTTGGCGCTGGGTTTCGGCCTGGATGTCGACGTCACGGAACCGGATGTCTTCCCATTGGCGGTTCAGGGGCCGTTGTCGGATGATCTCCTGGCCGACGTCTTTGGCGAGCAGGTTCGTGACATTCGCTTCTTCCGTTCTGAACTGCTGCAGTTCAATGGTGTCGACCTGCGTGTAGCGCGCTCTGGTTGGTCCAAGCAGGGCGGCTTTGAGATCTATTTGGACGTCCCGGCAATGGCGCATGACCTCTGGGATGTGCTGTGGGAAGCCGGACAGAAATACGATGTTCGTGCTGGCGGTCCCAATCTGATCGAACGCATCGAAAGCGGGCTCTTGTCTTTCGGCAACGATATGACCCGCATGAATACGCCATTGGAATGCGGGCTTGACAAATACTGTGCCCTGGACGCGCCAATTGATTTCATCGGCAAGGATGCGTTGCTGCAACAGCGCGCTGAAGGCGTACCACGGCAGCTTCTTGGTCTTGTTCTCGACGGACGGGCTATCATGCCCGCAACCGCTCCGTGGACTGTGTTTCAGGATGATGTGCCGGTTGGATACGTGACAAGTGCCGTGTATTCGCCGCGTTTCGAGCGAAACATTGCGTTTGCCATGCTGACGATCGACCAGGTCTCTTTCGATCGAGCTGTGCAAGTTGAAAGCGAGTTGGGCGAAATCATGCAGGGTGCGATCAGTGAGCTGCCATTTGATGTTGCTGCACTGAGTATTCAGCTCACCGCTTAACCACAAATAGCGAATTGGTCACGCTAGTTCACTTCTCGCGACCTAACACCGAATCCTTTTGTTGGTTCGGAGCATCCTATGCATTACTATCCCCGCTACGTCGGGGAACGTAGTGCACAAGGGGTGCAACCCCTTGAGCTGACGATAACAATTGTGCATCGTTGGTAGGGAGCGGGCATGTCAGATTTGTTACGGGTAGAGGACCTGCGGGTCGGGTTCTCCCTGCACGGTCATGCCTTGGAAGTCGTCAAGGGCGTCAGTTTCAGGATTAAGCCGGGTAGCGTCGTCGCGCTGGTTGGCGAGTCCGGATCCGGCAAGTCCGTCATCTCTCAGTCGATTATGGGCATTTTGCCCAACTCAGCCATGATCACCGGTGGTCGCATCCTGTTCAACGATGAAAAGCAGGGGATCGCGCTCGATATCGCAAATCTGGATCGCAATGGCAGACAGATGCGCGACCTGCGCGGCGATCGAATGTCGATGATCTTCCAAGAACCGATGAACTCGCTGTCACCGCTCTACACAATCGGAAATCAGGTCCAGGAAGCACTCTCGATTCATAAACGCCCGAGCCACAAAGAGGGCCGCGAGCGTACCGAGCATATGCTTAAGCTCGTTGGATTTCCCAATCCAACCCGCGCTTATGACATGTACCCGTTTGAACTCTCCGGCGGCCTGCGTCAGCGCGCGATGATCGCGATGGCGCTAATTTGTGAACCGGCGTTGCTAATCGCTGACGAGCCGACGACCGCACTCGACGTGACGATCCAGGCTCAGATCCTGGCCCTGCTTAAAGATTTGCAGGGCGAGATCGGTATGGCCATGCTGCTAATCACACATGACCTTGGCGTGGTTGCCAACATGGCAGATGAAGTGGTCGTCATCTATCACGGCGAGATCATGGAGGCCGGCCCGTCGGAAGCAATCTTCCGCCAACCCGGCCACAAGTATCTCAAGGCCTTGCTGCACGCCGTTCCGCAATTTGATATGAAACCGGATGAACGGCTGGTGTCGTTGCGTGATGATCCCAATGAACAGGGCGTCGCTGCGGTCTCCGAGCGCCGACCGCCGGCCAACATGCCGGATACGCCCTTGCTGGCAATCAAGAACATTACGAAGTCGTTCGAAACGAAAAAGTCGACCGGCTGGTTTGGCAGCGGACAATCGGATCGTGTGAAAGCCGTTGATGATGTCAGCCTCGAAATCAAACGTGGTGAGTGCCTCGGTCTGGTTGGCGAGAGCGGTTGTGGCAAGACCACGTTGTCCAAAATCATTATGCGGGCCCTGACGCCGGATACCGGTCAACTGATGTACGATAACGGCGAGCAGCGCCGTGATCTTCTCGATCTCTCCTCCCATGAGCTGCAGAAGTTCCGGACCCGCATCCAGATGGTGTTCCAGGACCCGGTGAACTCTCTTTCGCCTCGCATGACCGTTCTGAACATTTTGCGCGAACCACTCGAGATTCATGGCATCGGATCACGCGCAGAACAAACTGAACGGGCTGTCGAGTTGATGCAGGCGGTCGGCCTCGATCCGCGCTTTCTCAATCGTTACCCGCACAGTTTCTCTGGTGGCCAGCGGCAGCGCATCGGCATCGCCCGCGCTTTGTCGCTGAGACCGGACATGATCATTTGCGATGAGCCAGTCTCGGCACTGGATGTCTCGGTACAGGCGCAAATCTTGAATCTGCTTTGGGATCTCCGGCAAGAGCTGGGGCTGACCTATATCTTTATCTCTCATAATCTGGCCGTTGTGGACTATATCGCTGACCGGATCGCTGTCATGGCGCGTGGCCGCATCGTCGAGCTGGCGCCACGCGAAGTCCTATTTCGCGATCCCGTCCATCCTTACACGCGCTCGCTCCTCCGCGCGGTGCCTTATCCCGATCTCGACCGCCGATTGAATCTCAGCGCGCTGGGGCAGCGCGATACGTCAGACCCGGCCAATTGGGCACCTCGCTTCCAGCCTGGAGATCAGCCGGATTCACTGCGGCACATCCCTCTGGGAGACGGCCACTTCGTACTGGCGAATGAGAACGTGGACGCAGGAGAGCTGACAGCATGAGAAATGAGCGCACAGTCTTCCTCGGCAGATTTTGGGCCATGCTCCTGGGCTTCGTCGTTGTAGGGCATGTCGCAGCCTTGGCAAGCGGCGAGACCGAGCAGCCGCGATCAGGTCAGTATAAAGAAACTCCACTTCTCGAGGCCATCGTCAAAGCCGGAAAAATGCCACCTGTGCATGAGCGGCTTCCCATCATTCCCAAGGTCGTTGACCTCAAAGCCCAGGGCCGAACCGTTGGCCGCCACGGTGGGCGGATCCGGATGCTGATGGGGCGCTCCAAAGATGTGCGGATGATGGCCTACTATGGCTATTCGCGCCTGGTTGCCTACAATCAGGACTTTGAGTTTGAAGCCGATATCCTGCGCAGTTTTGACGTTAGGGAAGGCCGGGAATTTACGCTGCACTTACGGCCGGGTCACAGATGGTCGGACGGCCACCCGTTCACAGCCGAGGATTTCCGTTTCTATTGGGAAGATATTGCCAACAACAAGAAACTCTCTCGGGGCGGTCCGCACCGCCACCTGCTGGTCGATAACAAGCCACCGGTGTTCGAGGTGCTGGACAAGTATACGGTGCGCTATACGTGGGATGCACCGAACCCAAATTTCCTGGCCGCTCTCGCCGGGACACGCGCGCTCTATATTTTTGCACCTGCGCACTACCTCAAGACGCTTCACAAGAAATATGCCGATCCAAAAACGCTCAAAAAGAAATGGCACCAGAACTTCAAGAAGAAGAGTCGCCAGTATCAGCCATCAAACCCCGCGCTTCCAACCGTCGAAGCCTGGATGAACCAGACGGAACCGCCATCCACGCTGCTGGTTTTTGCGCGAAATCCTTACTTTCATCGCGTCGATACTAAGGGCCAACAACTCCCTTATGCAGATTCAGTCACGATTGCGATTGGGTCCCGCTCTCTGGTGCCCGCCAAAACGGGAAGCGGCGACAGCGATCTGCAGGGGCGCTACATCCGCTTTGACGACTATACGTTTCTGAAGGCGGCCGAACGTCAGGGAAAGGTCAAGGTGAAGCTCTGGCGCCGCGGTGTCGGCTCCGCAATGGCGATCTACCCCAATCTCAATACCAAGGACAAAGGCTGGCGCGAATTGTTCCGCGATGTCCGAGTGCGCCGGGCTCTGTCGCTGGCGATCAATCGACGCGAGATCAATCAGGCAATCTACTATGGCCTTGCAAAAGAGAGCGCCAATACGGTCGTTGAAGCGAGCCCGCTATATCGCAAAGAGTATTCACAAGCCTATGCGAACTTCGATCTCGAAGAGGCCAATCGTCTGCTCGACCAAACCGGCCTGGCCAAACGCGATCGGTCGGGCATTCGGCTCCTTCCGGATGGGCGGCGGGCCGAACTGATTTTGGAAACGCCGGGCGAAAGCACCGAGCAAATCGATGTCCTGGGGTTGATCAGGGACAGCTGGGCCAAGGTCGGAATCCTCATGTATCCGCGGCCGACGCACCGCGATCTGTTTCGCAACCGTGTCTATTCCGGTGACACAGTGATCGCAGCCTGGGCTGGCTACAACAACGCCGTCCCGACACCGGAGATGAGCCCGATTGATTTCGCGCCGACGTCGAAGCAGCACTATCAGTGGCCGCAGTGGGGTGACTATTACTGGACGAAGGGCAAGGCTGGCGAGCCGCCGACACTGCCGGAAGCGCAGGAACTTGTAGCATTATTGGAGGAATGGCAGAAAGCGTCCACGGACGTAGCGAAGACCCGGATATGGCACCGGATGCTTCAAATCCATGCCGAGCAGGTCTTTGCCATTGGAACCGTCAATGGCACTAAGCAGCCGATCGCGCATGCACCGAACCTGCGCAACGTGCCTGAGACCGGGATTTGGAACTTTTTTCCAGGCGCGTACTTCGGTGTCTACATGCCGGACACGTTCTATTTCGATGACGTGAAGAAGCAGTGAGCGGAGAGCCAACGATATGATTATGTATATCTTGCGCCGTGTCCTGCTGATGATACCCACGCTCTTCATCATTAGCGCGCTGGTCTACACACTGATCGAATTGCCACCCGGCGACTACTTCGAGAGCTACATGGCGGAACTCGAAGCGCAGGGTGAAAACATTGATCGCAAACAAATCGACGAGCTGAAAGAGGAGTACGGTTTCGACAAGCATCCAGTCGAGCGCTACTTCATCTGGCTGGGCGGGTTGGTCCAAGGCGATCTAGGATACTCATTCGAGCATGAACTCCCTGTCAATGAGGTCGTCGGTGACCGCCTCTTCCTGACCATGCTGGTGGCGTTCGTCACAATAATTGTCACCTGGATTATCGCTTTTCCCATCGGTATTTATTCAGCGACGCACCAGTACAGCTGGGGTGATTACGGACTGACGTTCCTGGGACTGCTCGGCATCGCGACGCCGAACTTCCTGCTTGCTCTTCTGCTGATGTATCTGGCCAACGTCTATCTAGGCACATCTATCGGTGGCCTGATGGAGCCTGAATTCATCAATCAACCGATGAGCTGGGCTAAGTTCGTGTCTATTCTGGAGCACCTCTGGATCCCGGTACTGGTGATTGGCACATCGGGTACCGCGGGCATGATCAGAACGCTCCGCGCCAACTTGCTGGATGAACTCCAGAAGCAATATGTCACCACTGCCCGCGCCAAAGGTCTCGCACCGTTCCGCGCGCTGGTGAAGTATCCGCTGCGGATGTCACTCAACTTCTTCATCGCTGACATCGGCAAGTTGCTGCCAACAATCGTGTCGGGTGCAGAGATCGTAGCGATCGTCCTGTCGCTTGAGACAACAGGGCCGTTGTTGATCGAAGCACTGCAAAGCCAGGATATGTATCTCGCCGGATCATTTCTGATGTTCCTGGCGTTCCTGACGGTCATTGGTGTTTTGATCTCGGACATTGCGCTCGCCATACTTGATCCGCGAATCCGCTTGACGGGGGGAGAAACCAAATGACGGCTTCGCCACTTCCGCCCGAGGGGGGGGAGCTTCCACATTACGTCAATCCGGCGCCGTTCGATCCGCGCTCGATCGAAACGCTGACCAAAGAACAGGAAAAGATCTATCTGGCCTCGCAGTGGCGGCTGATGTGGTGGAAGTTCCGCCGCCACAAGGTTGCTGTCATAAGCGGCCTGTTCTTGCTCGTGCTCTACATCACGGTCGTCATTGCAGAATTCCTGTCACCGTATAACTATCAAAGTCGGCATATCGATTTTATCTATGCGCCACCGCAGGCCGTGCATTTGTTCCACGACGGTAAATTCGAAGGCCCCTTCGTCTACGGGCTCAAATATAAGTTGAACTTGGATACGCTGCGGCGCGAATACACGGCCGACAAAAGCCAGATCCAGCACTTGCGCTTCTTCTGCAGAGGTGACTCCTATGAATTCTGGGGCCTGATACCGTCCAATATCCACCTATTCTGTCCCGCAAAAGGCGGTCAGGCCTTCTTGCTCGGCACAGATAAGCTTGGCCGGGATATGGTATCACGTATCATTCATGGCGCCCGGATCTCACTGACCATCGGCCTGGTAGGTGTCGCCGTCAGCCTCTTCCTGGGTGTCGTGCTCGGTGGCCTCGCCGGCTACTTCGGCGGCACAACAGACATGATCGTGCAACGCATCATCGAGGTTTTGCAAAGCCTGCCATCTATTCCCCTGTGGCTGGTCATAGGCGCATTGGTGCCCATAACCTGGAGCGCCCTCGCGGTTTATTTCTTTATCACCGTTATTCTTGGTTTGATCGAGTGGACAGGGCTCGCGCGTGCGGTCCGTTCAAAACTGCTGGCATTGCGCGAAGAAGACTATGTGTTGGCCGCGCAACTAATGGGGGCCAAGAGCACGCGTGTCGTTGGGCGCCATCTCGTGCCGGGCATTACCAGCCATCTCATCGCATCTGCCACACTCGCCATTCCGAGCATGATTCTCGGCGAAACCGCGCTGAGTTTCCTTGGCCTCGGCCTGCGGGAACCGATCACAAGTTGGGGTGTTCTGTTGACCAATGCCCAGAACATCAACGTTGTGGCGCTTTATCCGTGGCTGATGATCCCTGTCGTTCCTGTGATCTTGGTGGTGCTTGCATTCAACTTCTTGGGAGATGGCTTACGCGACGCAGCTGACCCCTACAAATAGTCATCTGTTGTTCAGGAGTAAATTGATTGGTTGATGCCCAGTTTTTGTCTGTTGGCATCTTGACGCAAAGGGTGCGGATCTGATTGGTCGATAGTGAACGAATGTGATTGCGGCGGTCATGGCAGGGATACAATTGTGCGCCATATCCGCTTCAGTTTCACGACAACACATTCGGCACACGAAAATTGTTGGTGCTGTCGCGTATGCGGGAAAAAAATAACGAACTAAAGAGATGGTCTATATGAGACGCGATCGACATATACGTGTGCTGATGTACAGTCACGACACGTTCGGACTGGGCCATCTTCGGCGCTGCCGCGAGATTGCGCACGCGCTTGTTGAGCAATTCAAGGGACTTCACGTTCTTATCGTTTCAGGCTCATCGATTGCGGGTGCTTTCGATTTCCGGGCGCGCGTTGATTTCATTAAGATTCCAAGCGTCATCAAGCTATACAATGGCGAATACACGTCGCTCTCCAAGCACATCGATCTCAGCGAGACTCTGGCTTTGCGCCGCTCGATCATCGAGCACGCCGCAACCCATTTTCGGCCCGACATCTTTATCGTCGACAAGGAACCGCGCGGTCTTCAAGGCGAACTCGAACCATCCCTGCCAATCCTGAAAGAGCAGGGCTGTCATATCGTATTGGGGTTACGTGAAGTGCTCGACGAGCCTGAGGTGGTTCGGCGTGAGTGGGAGCGTCATCAGGCAATGGAGTGGGTCGAGAACTACTTCGACTCTATTTGGGTCTATGGCTCGGAGGATTTCTGGCATCCGCTGCAGGGTGTCGAACTCCCGGAATCTGTGGCCAAGCGGGTACAGCATGTTGGATTTCTTGGGCGCCACGTACCCAGACTGAAAAAGTCGTCGATGGGCAAGTTGCCGGAGAAGTACATCCTCGTAACAGCGGGCGGCGGAGGTGATGGTAGCCAGCTCATGCGCCAGATCTTGGCTGCACGCGAGGTCGACCGCAAAGCGAAGTTTCCATTGGTGATGCTGCTTGGACCGTTCATGTCGTCGCGGGACCGATCAGAGATTTCGCATCGCGCGCGGCGCCTTGATGATGTTTCGGTGTTTGATTTTGACAACAAAATCGAGAGCGTCATGAATGAGGCCACCGCGATCGTTGGAATGGGTGGCTACAACACATTCTGTGAAATCATGTCATTCGACAAGCGCACGCTTTTGATACCGCGCAAAGTTCCGCGACGAGAGCAGCTCATACGGGCGCAACGCGCTGAGCATTTTGGCCTGGTCAATATGCTTGATCCTGATGATGCGAGCGATCCATGGAAGATGGCGAAGGCACTTGAAGAGTTGCCCAATCGGAAACGGCCGTCAGAGTGTGGCTACAAAATCGACCTCGATGGTTTGTCGCGTATTGGAAAGCTTGTTGGACGCGTTATTCGCCGTCGGAACCGTAGGGACCGCCGGGGAAGACCAGACAAGCTTGCCGTTGAATTGGCCTAGATCACCGGACGATGAGTTGGACGCACTCATGGTGGGTCCAACTTGCCGCGCAAAGATGATTGACACTTAAAGAATACAGCAACTTCGGACCTCAGATCTGCTGCAGTCCGAATTCCGAACCCAAGGTCCGTTGCATTAGGGATGCCAAAACAGAATGAGTGGCACGACGGCGGTCATACTCAAAGGTTATCCGCGATTGTCGGAGACCTTTATCGCGCAGGAATTGCGCGGGCTGGAGCTCAGTGGCTACAAGCTTCAGCTCTACTCAATGCGTCAGCCGCGCGATAAAAAACGCCACCCCATTCACGACGAAATCGAAGCGCCGGTCATCTACCTTCCCGAGTACTTGCGAAATGATCCTGGCCGCACGCTGAAGAGCTGCGCCAAACTGATGTTCAAGCCAAGGTTCTGGGCCGCCGTCGGCAAGTGGCTTGGTGATCTCGTACGAGAGCCGACTCGCAATCGGATCCGGCGGTTTGGTCAGGCCTGTGTGCTTGCAAGCGAGCTGCCGCCGGAGGTCGATAGGCTGTACGCACATTTCATCCATACGCCCGCAGCCGTCACGCACTATGCCAGTATCATGACCGGCCTGCCGTGGACGTGTTCGGCCCATGCCAAGGACATTTGGACGTCGCCGGATTGGGACTTGTCCTCAAAACTCAATTCATGTGAGTGGGTGGCAACCTGTACGGCTGTTGGGCATGCACACTTGCAGACATTGTCTCGCAAACCGTCAAGCGTCCATTTGATCTATCATGGCCTCGATCTGCAGAGGTTTCCGCATTTTGATCGCCAGCCAGCCGCACGCGACGGCCAAGACCCCGCCGATCCGGTTCGCTTGTTCAGTGTTGGTCGCGCTGTTGAGAAGAAGGGTTTTGACACGCTGCTCAATGCACTGGCACAACTGCCGGATGATCTGCACTGGACGTGGACCCACATCGGCGGTGGTGACCAGTCCGATAAGCTTGAGGCTCAGGCCCGAGAGCTTGGAATTGCGGACCGCATCAACTGGCTTGGCTCGCAGTCACAGGCAACTGTGCTGGAGCACTACCGCGGCTCCGACATGTTCATCCTCCCCTGCCGCATCGCCAGCGACGGCGACCGTGATGGTTTGCCAAATGTCCTGGTCGAGGCACAAAGCCAGGCACTGGCATGTATCTCAACGCCAATTTCGGCGGTGCCGGAACTGATCGACAGCGAGGAGCGTGGGCTGCTGGTGCCACCGGATGACGTGCCTGAACTTGCAGCAGCCATCGAACAGTTGTGCCGCGACCCGAAACAACGCGACCGCCTCGGCCATGCCGGCGAGCAACGGGTCCGTTCGGCGTTCGACTACAACGCCGGGATCAATCAACTAACCGCTCTGTTCCGCGGGCAGTCCAAATCGAGTTCGCAACGAACAAGCGTCGGCAGTACCACCAAACCGCTTGAGGCGAAGCCGTGACATTGCGTGTCTTGTTCTATGTCCTGCATCTCCAGGGCATCGGCCATGTCGTGCGATCGACGCGGATCTGCGCGCAGCTTGCCGAAGAAGGCCACGACGTCACGCTGATTCTCGGTGGCATGCCGATCGAAGGTTTCCAAGCCGGGAAGGCCAAGGTCGTACAACTGCCACCTTTGCGGATGGCGCCCGACAGTTATCGTGTGTTGCGAAAGGAAAATGGCGACCCGATTGATGGGGCCTATAAGGCGCTGCGGATGGAACGCCTTTCACAAACGCTGTCAGAGGCTGATCCGCAGGCTGTTTTGGTCGAAGCATTTCCGTTTGACCGACCTCAGATGCATTTCGAGATTATCCCATTTTTGGAAGCAGCCCGGCAGCGCGAGCCGCGCCCAATCATCGTTTCGTCAATTCGAGACATTCTTCAGAAGAAGGCAAAGCCTGAGCGTGATGCCAATGCACTGGAGAACCTCGAGAAGCTGTTCGACTACGTCTTGATCCACGGTGATCCGCAAGTCGCGACTTTGGACGAAACGTTTCGGCATGCCAGCCAAATCAACGACAGGATCCGCTACACCGGTATTGTCGCGCCGCAATCGCCACCGTCGCCAATTGAGAAGCGCTACGACGTTGTCGTGTCGGCGGGCGGTGGTGCGACCGGCGAAGCAATTTTGAAGGCCGCGATCGAAGCCAAACCTCAGACACCGCTCAAAAACAAGCGTTGGATTGCGACCCTCGGGCCCCACAGTGATGACGACGTGGCCCGTGAAATCCGCGAACTGGCAGCGGCTCAAGATATTGAGGTCGTCCCATTTCTTGATCAATTGGCTGCGCATCTGGCGGTGTCTGATTTGTCGATTTCGCAGGCTGGTTACAACACGGCGGCAGATATCCTGGTCGCGGGTTGCAGATCCGTTATGTGCCCGTATTCAGGCATTCGTCAGAATGAGCAGCCGCAACGCGCCGCGAAGTTTGAGCAACTCGGGCTCGCGAAGATGGTCACTGAGCAGGAGCTCAATACGGATACTCTGATCGCAGCTATCGAAGCCGCGCTCGCCATGCCAAAACCCAAAGTCAGGATTGCAATGAACGGCGCAAGCCGGACAGCAGAAATTCTCCGCGAACTGGTAGGTTCCTCCAGGCACGCTTAGACCATCGTGGCCTTGCTGAGAACCGAGCACTGCCGAACGGCGGCGCGCAGATGGCCTAGCTCTGTAAGCCCTCATACTTGTCCAGAAACGCTTCTGCTTCGAGCGCACGGAAGTCATACAGCGCATCCCGCAGTTGCGCGTGATCCCAGTCCCACCACGCAAGCTCCAGCATGCGGTCGGAAACAGTCGTCGGGTAGCGCCGCCGGATCTCGCGCGCCGGGTTGCCGCCAACAATCGTGAACGGCGCGACGTCCTTGGTGACAATTGCACCGGCCGCAACAACGGCTCCTGTCCCAACAGAGCGGCCCGCCAGAATCACCGCGCCGTGTCCGATCCAGACGTCATGACCGATGGTGACCTTATGCGCACGGCGCCAGTCAAAGAATTCTCCCTCGTCCTCCACGTCGTCAAAATACATCGCCGAGCGATACGTAAAGTGGCACTGCGTTGCGCGCCAGATCGGATGATTGCCAGGGTTGATGCGGCTCATCGCGGCAATCGAACAGTGCTTGCCGATCTCGGAGTAGATAATGTTGCTGTCGTTCACGATGTAGGAGTAATCACCGAGAACAGACTCTCGCAGTCGCGTGCGCGCGCCGACTTCCGTGTAGCGGCCAAGCTGTGAATTGACGATCTCCGCGTCTGGATGAATCGTCGGCGCGATACCAAGTTTCTTCGCCATTTGAGTAAACCGATCTGAGTGTTCGTCGTGAGATGCTATCCATCCGCGGTGGTAGTCTAAGGCCCACCTTGGATCTGAAGATCGCTGTCATCAATCACCAGTTCTACACGCTCAGCTGCAAATCGCGAGTGTCCCGCCTGAATTGGTACGCCGTTGCCGTCAGTATTGACGGAATCGACAACCAGCACGATCGCGCCACGGTCGAGCTCAAGTTGTTCGCGCTCATTGCCGTTGGCAGCTCGGCTCGTGATGTTGGTCCGAGAGCGCTGATATGACGAGACGCCAAATGCCTCCAGCGATCCGGTAATCGTCCCAATTTCTGCGTAAGCCTCGCCAATGCCGGCGAACCGGTCCGCGGGAAACCAGGCGGTCGACAGACAGATCGGCAGATCACCCGCTGCCCTCAAGTACTCAAGCTGCACAACAGGACTACCGCTCGCGACGGCAAGCATGTCTGCGACCACGGCTGTTGCCTGGGCCGTTGTGTAACCTAATGAATGCCCGCCAGGCTCATGTCCGATGTCAGCAATGGCCTGAGAGAACCGCGTTGTCTTGCCGATGGGGTACGCAATGCGGTCGCCTTTGACAAAGGTCCCGCGCCCGGGGGTGGCCTCAAGCAATCCTTTTTGTGCGAGCTCGTTGATGGCTCGGCGCAATGTATGTCGGTTCACACCAAACTCTGCCGCCAACATCATTTCACTTGGCAGCCGGTCACCTTTCGCGAGACGCCCTGTTTCGATGTCCATCTCGATGTCTTCCGAGATCTGCCGCCAGACAGCCACGCCTGTCCTTGCACCTGAACCAGTATTGTGGGCGACCGGGCGCCACGCAGTTACCTCGGTTGCGCCGGTCGCTTCGCTATCGGACGTTGGGTCGGTACCGGATCTATGCTGCTTGGCCATGTGTAGGTGCAATTGTTGAGTGGAAACTCAAATGTCTAATTGACTAGACAATTGCTGCATAATATAGAACCGCTCATTCGCGAAGGCAAGCAGCTGGAAAGCCGTCCTATGAATGTGTCCCACTCCGAAGGTCATGAAGCGCCACAGTCAGGTCAGCCAGATGCAGACAACGGCGCCGCGAGACTTCAAGCCGCGCGGCAAGCGGCAATGGCGGTCTTCGCGCGTGCGACATTGGATGAATTGCAGGACGGTCTGATTGCGGCTGATTGCAGTACAGACTGTCAGGAAATCCGTGCTCCGCAAACCGGCCTTGTGATGGCACGTGGACGGATCAGCGGCACGGGGCAACCATTCAATCTTGGAGAAGTTACGGTGACACGCGCGGTTGTGCAGGTCATCGGTGGCCATCAAGGCTTCGCATATTTGCGTGGACGTTCAGGCAAGCGCGCCAAACTGGCAGCGATTGCTGACGCGCACTGGCAAGATCCGCACGCGAGATCATTGATCGAGACCTACATTGTTGCGCCGGTCAAGCAGCGCCTCAACACTGAACGCCAGAAGCGACATGCCGAAGTCGCAGCGACGCAAGTTGATTTCTTCACAATGGTGCGGGGGGACGACTAAGATGCAGCCAGCAACTGACAACATCGGTTTCACTGATGCAGTGCGCGAGTCGCAGTCGACATTTCGTGCCGTGATCAACGCTCTTTCGCGACCGGGACTGCCGATTGATCTGGCTAACTTGCCAGCAGGTCCGACGACCCTGCCATCCGGATTGGCTGCCGTCGCACTGACGCTGTTGGATTACGACACAACCGTCTGGCTTGACGAACAACTGGCTGTCGATGCCGAAGTACGCCGCTTCATCGCGTTTCATACCAACGCCCCCGTTACCAATGATACAGCGCAGGCCACATTCGCGCTCTTAGCGACGCCGCAGAAGATGCCGGCACTGGCTGACTTCGCGCAGGGTTCGTTGGAGTATCCGGATCGCTCAACGACGCTTGTCATTGAAGTGGAAAGCCTTGTCGGTGGAGCGCAGATTGCAATGCAGGGCCCAGGCATCAAGACAATCGCGACCATCGCGCCAACATCGCTCCCCGATAACTTCACGACGCAACTGGCAGCCAATCGAGAGCTTTTCCCTTGCGGCGTCGACATCATCCTGAGCTGCGGACAGACCATTGTCGGTCTACCGCGTTCAGTTCGGATCGTGGAGGCTTAACAGATGTACGTCGCTGTTAAAGGTGGTGAGAAGGCGATCGACAATGCGCACCGACTGCTGGCTGACCGCCGCCGGGGCGATCGCTCTGTTGCGGAAATAACGGACCATCAAGTCGTAGAGCAGCTATCCGTTGGAGTTTCACGGGTAATGGCCGAAGGGGCGCTCTACGATCCTGAACTGGCAGCCAAGGCGATGCGGCAAGCGCGCGGCGACATGATCGAGGCGATCTTCCTCTTGCGTGCCTATCGGACAACCTTGCCACGGTTCGGCTACAGCGAGCCGGTTGATACCGCACAGATGGATATCCAACGCCGCATATCAGCGACATTCAAGGACCTGCCCGGCGGTCAGGTGCTGGGCCCGACATTCGACTACACGCACCGCCTGCTCGAATTTGGTGACGATGACATCCCGGAACCTGAGCAACGCCCAGTTGCTGAGCCAGTATCTAGTGAAGCCGCAGCACCCCATGTGATGGCATTGCTCGATCAGGATGGCTTGGTTGAACAGGTACAGACCCCGGACGATGATGCACCTGTTGGCGATCTCACACGGCAGCCGCTGACCTTCCCGGCTGACCGCGATATCCGGTTGCAAAACCTGGCGCGTGGGGACGAAGGGTTCCTGTTGTCGCTCGGTTATTCAACGCAGCGTGGCTACGGCCGCACGCACCCGTTCGTTGGCGAAATCCGCTATGGCGATGTCGAGATTGAGTTTTTTGCGGAAGACCTAGGCTTCGCAGTTTCGCTTGGCGATATCGAAGTGACGGAATGCGATATGGTCAATCAGTTCGCCGGAACAGCGCAAACCGCACCACAGTTTACGCGTGGTTACGGCCTAGTGTTCGGTCAATCGGAGCGCAAGGCCATGTCAATGGCTCTGGTTGATCGCGCGTTGCGCTCGGATGAGTTCGATGAAGAAAGCGATGCGCCGGCACGCGACGAAGAGTTTGTTCTCTCGCATTCAGACAATGTGCAGGCCACTGGTTTCGTTGAGCACCTAAAGCTTCCGCACTACGTCGACTTCCAGGCCGAGCTTGCTCTCGTGCGGCAGCTCAGGCGCGAGCATGCTGACCAACAGCAGGAGGCAGCTGAATGATCGAGGGCCTGAGCCATATGACATTTGTTGTGCGCGATCTGGATCGCATGTCGCGCATCATGACGGATATACTTGGTGCGACGGAAATCTATGCCAGCGGTGACGAAAAGTTTTCTCTGTCTAGAGAGAAGTTCTTCGATCTGTCGGGGCTCTGGATCGCGATTATGGAAGGCGAGGCCCTTCCCGAGCGCACTTACAACCATGTCGCCTTCAAGATCTCCGAGGACAGCTTCGATGCTTATCTCCAGCGCATTGAAGAGGCAGGCCTGGACGTCAAGCCACCGCGACCGAGGGTCGAAGGCGAAGGTCGTTCCATCTACTTCTACGATGACGACAACCATCTGTTCGAGCTTCATACTGGCACGCTGCAGCAGCGTTTAGAGCGCTATGCGGGTGCGTCCGTGCAGACTGCCGCAAAGGGGCTGTCAGCATGAGTAAGACGGTGATTTTCGACGTCGGACAAGTTCTCATTCACTGGGATGTCTTCATTCTGTATCGCAAGTTGCTACCAGATGATGAGGCAGTTGCCGCATTCATCGACGAGGTTGATCTCTTTTCGCACAATCTGGAATTTGACCGTGGCGTTCCGATGCAGGAACGGCTCGCCTTGCTTGCAGATGAGTTTCCACACCGCAAGCCGCTGCTCGAAGTCTTTGAGACACGATGGCAGGAAACGGTTCCAGGCGCTGTCGAGGGTTCCGTCGAGATCTTGTCTGAACTCAAGGCATCCGCAGTGCCGCTCTATGCCATCACGAACTTTGCACGCGAAAACTGGCACCCGACAACTGAGCGGTTCGCGTTCCTGAACGACACGTTCGTCGACATCGTCGTCTCGGCGCATGAGGGTATCATCAAGCCTGACCCGGCCATCTACAACCTGCTGCTGCAACGCAATCAATTGTCTGCCGAAGAGTGCGTTTTCATTGACGATTCGGAACGTAACGTTGCCGGCGCAGCTGCTGTTGGTATCGATGCTATTCACTTCAAGGATCCCGCGCAGCTGCGTCAAGACCTGCGCCAGCGCGGATTGCCACTTAAGCCAACCGGAACCCGTGCGTGATGACAGAGTCCACTGGTTACAACTTCGCCTACCTCGATGAGCAAACAAAGCGCATGATCCGCCGCGCTCTGCTCAAGGCGGTTGCCATTCCCGGCTACCAAGTCCCGTTTGCCAGCCGCGAAATGCCCATGCCTTATGGTTGGGGTACGGGCGGCGTGCAGGTAACAGCAGCCGTCATTGGCGAAAATGACGTGCTGAAAGTGATCGACCAGGGATCAGACGACACCACCAACGCTGTCTCGATTCGAAAATTCTTCGCCAAGACAGCGGGTGTCGAGACGACAACGGTCACGGAAGACGCGTCAATCATTCAAACCCGCCATCGCATTCCTGAAGTCGAGCTCGAGGAAGACCAGATCCTTGTCTACCAGGTGCCGATACCAGAGCCTCTACGCTTTCTGGAGCCACGCGAAACCGAGACCCGCAAGCTGCATGCACTTGAGGAGTACGGCTTAATGCATGTCCGGCTATACGAGGACATCGCTCAGCATGGCCACATATCGAAGACCTACGCGTATCCCGTCAAAGTCGATGGCCGCTACATGATGGATCCTTCTCCGACGCCCAAGTTTGACAATCCAAAGATGGACAACTGCAAAGCGCTGCAGCTCTTTGGAGCGGGTCGGGAAAGTCGGATTTACGCAATTCCGCCCTATACCGAAGTCGTCTCATTGGACTTTGAAGATCACCCGTTCGAGCAAACCAGGTTTGAGCACCCATGTGGTCTTTGCGGCGCGACGAGCGTCTACCTGGACGAGGTGATCACCGATGACAAAGGGGGCCGCTTGTTTTGCTGTTCTGACACTGACTTCTGCGAACGGCGCCGGTTGGATGGCCACCGCGGCGAGCAGCTCGGTGACGCACCGGCCTACGTTGAGAACCAAACCCGCAGCCCGGACAACGACAGGGTGACCTGATGCAGCAGGACCATGGCACTGACACCCCATCCAACATGATCACTGATGACCAGCCGCTGCTGCAGATTGAGAGCATCGAAAAGCGTTTCGGTCAGCGGATTGGATGTACAGATGTTTGTCTGGAAATCTGGCCCGGAGAAGTATTGGCCGTCGTCGGGGAATCCGGTTCGGGAAAGTCCACTTTGCTCAATGTGATTTCTACGCAGTTGGAGCCAACGTCGGGCCGCGTGTGGTACAACATGCGCGACGGTGTCATGCGTGACGTGTTCGAATTGACGGAGGCGGAGCGCCGTCTTTTGATGCGCACAGATTGGGGTTTTGTACATCAGGATCCCGCGATGGGACTGCGCATGAAAGTCTCTGCAGGTGCCAATGTTGGCGAACGTCTGATGGCCATTGGTGATCGCCACTATGGCCGGTTACGCGAAGCGGCCAACATGTGGCTGCAGCGCGTTGAAATCCAGAGCGACCGGATTGATGACTCACCGCGGCAATTCTCCGGCGGCATGCGGCAACGGTTGCAGATCGCGCGTAATCTGGTTTCCAACCCGCGTCTCATATTTATGGACGAGCCGACAGGCGGCCTCGATGTATCGGTGCAGGCCCGTCTGCTCGATCTCTTGCGGGGGCTCGTGAACTCACTAGGGCTTTCTGCCATCATTGTGACGCACGATCTGGCAGTCGCGCGATTGTTGTCACACCGGATCATGGTCATGAAAGAGGGACGAGTTATTGAAACCGGCCTAACGGATCAAGTTCTGGACGATCCGCAAGAACCTTATACGCAGCTGCTGGTTTCGTCAGTTCTGCAGGTTTGAGACGACACCACGTCTGGGGAGCAAACAATGCCATCAACAGAGATGATTTCAGTGCAAGGAGTGTCCAAGACCTTCAGGCTGCACTTGATGGGCGGGACTGAACTCCCTGTGGTCGAGGGCGCAGGGCTATCAGTGTTTGCGGGCGAGTGCGTCGTGCTTGGCGGACCGTCGGGCGCTGGCAAGTCGTCAATACTGAAAATGATTTATGGCAATTACCGTACTGACCACGGCTCGATCATCGTCAATAGCGATATGGGGCCGGTAGATGTGGCAACGGCGACGCCGAGGCAAATCCTAACATTGCGCGCATCGACACTGGGCTATGTCAGTCAGTTCCTGAAGGTCATTCCGCGCGTATCGACGTTTGAAATCGTTCGCTCAGAAATCAAACAACCCGAAGAGATTGCCGATGCGCGTGTACGTGATCTCTTGATCCGGCTGTCTCTTCCTGAACAGCTCTGGTCTTTGCCGCCTGCGACGTTCTCCGGCGGAGAACAACAGCGTGTCAACATCGCCAGGGGCTTTGCGGCAGATCATTCTGTCCTGTTGCTTGATGAACCAACCGCATCCCTGGATCGCCGCAATCGCGAGGCTGTCATCGAGTTGATACAAGAGAAGAAGAAAGCAGGTGTTGCGATCCTCGCCATATTTCACGATGAAGACGTACGCGAAGCACTGGCAGACCGGATTGTCGATGTTCGAGATTTCGCTCCGATATCGCGATCGCGGCGTCACTAGATCCAGACAAGGCGCAAACATATGACTGAAGAGTCGCCATACATATTGGCAGATGCCCGTATCGTTCTGGCCGAGCATATCATCGAGAACGGCTGGGTGGCTGTGGCTGACGGCAAGATTGTGGAAGTCGGTGAGGGCCGGCCGCCGGAAATTGCGGAGAAGCTTGAAGGCGACTTGCTGATACCTGGACTGGTCGAGCTTCATACCGACCATCTGGAGGTGCATATTGAACCGCGGCCGAAAGTCGATTGGCATGCAACGTCAGCAGTTGTTTCCTACGATGCCCAAATCGCTGCGGCCGGCATTACCACGGTGTTCGACTGCTTGCGCGTCGGGGCCGATCGGGAAAACCGTGACCGCGGCGGTGCCAAAGCCATCCGGGTCGCGGACACGATTGCAGCGGAAATGGCGCGCGGCAATCTGCGTTCCGAGCACCACACCCATTTACGCTGCGAGATCTGTTCCGAAGACGTCGTCCGGGCGGCGCATAATTTCCTGGCCAAGCACCCCGTTGGGATCATGTCCCTCATGGATCACACGCCTGGGCAACGCCAGTTCCGCGATGTGAACAAGCTCCGCGAGTATTACCAAGGCAAGCTGCAGCTCAGTGAGGAGGAACTGCAGAAGTTCTTCGAAAACCGCTACCGCATGCATGAGATGTATGCTGTGCCGCATCGCCGGCAGTTGGTCGAAGTCGCCCAAGCCCATGGCGTGACACTGGCAAGCCATGACGACACAACCGTAGAGCATGTTGACGAGAGCAAGGCCGATGGCGCTGCAATAGCCGAGTTCCCCACCACGCTCGAAGCCGCCGAGGCCTCGCGCAACGCAGGGATCTCGGTCATGATGGGGGCGCCCAACCTGATCCGCGGAGGCTCCCACTCCGGCAACGTGGCTGCGAGTGATTTGGCGCGCGAGGGCTACCTCGATGTTTTCTCATCAGACTATATTCCGGCGAGCCTGATCATGTCCGCTTTCGCACTTCCCGAGCATTGCGAAATTGATTTGGCGAAGGCGATCCAAACCGTCACCAAGGCGCCGGCCGAAGCCGTCGGGATGAACGATCGTGGCGAGATCGCAGTTGGGAAACGGGCAGACCTGGTGCGTGTGCGCGATCATGAAACGCCTGTGGTGCGCACGGTTTGGAGGGAAGGCCGGCGTGTCCTTTAGTAATCACAAGCAAGGCAGTTGGGTTTTCGTTGCCGGACCGTCGGGTGCCGGCAAAGACACCGTGATTGATTACGCCCGGTCGGCTTGTGCTGCCAACGTTAAGATCCAGGTCGCACGGCGGTTAGTGACACGGGCGCCGAACGAATTCGAAGACCATGACAGCCTCTCAACAGAAGAGTTTGAGAGACGTCGATCGCGTGGTGAGTTTATTCTTTGCTGGCAGGCCCACGATCTCTCCTATGGTATTGCCCACGTCTGGCAGGAAAAGGTAGCTGCTGGCTCAATCATCATTTGCAATGTCTCGCGGACGCTTCTTCCCGACATGGCCAACCGCGTAGCCGGTCGATTCAGAACAGTTCTTGTCACTGCGCCATCGGATGTCCTGGCTGCCCGGATTACCGCACGTGGCCGTGACCCGGCCAACGGCAGCCGCACAGGACGCGATCTTGATGGAGACATTCGCCAGATCGCCGATCTGGTTATTGAAAACACCGGTACACCTGAGCAGGCAGGAAATCAGTTCGTCGAACTGCTCAACTCAATCAGCCGGCAGGCCTCTTTATGATCATTTTTCCAACGGCCCGAAGGCGCTCACTGTGAGCACGTGCACAATTCGCCGTGCTGTTTCCGGATAGCATCGATTACACCGAATAGGGCCTTGCGATAGGTTTGAACCTGTTCTCTGCGCAGGCCGGCATAATAGGACATTTCCAGGCCACGGAACGCAGCGAAAACAGCGGAGCGAACGTGCGCCGGCGCCTCGGTTGCCGAGGCCGATGACATCGCTTCACGCGCTCGAATGAGACGGTCGAAGAATGCATCTTCGGCCTTGATGTAGCCGAGATGCCGTCGCGGGAGCATGACACCCGCCGTCAACTGGACGAGCGCTTTTTCAGATGCCTCCTGCCATTCCGTCGGTAGTGGTCTCACTGCTTGTGGCATGTTCTCGGAGGCGTCCACGGCTCTATCGCCGGAGCTGTCCTCACCGGCTGCAGAATCAGCAGCGCTCTTCGGCTTGGACCATGCGGCATGTGCGTTGCCTGCCAACTTGCGCGACAGAGTCTGCGTCTTCTGAATGAGATCTTCGGCATCGCCGAACCGGTTTTCAAGTGGACGCAGCTGGCGTTCGTAGAAGTCCAACATGGCCTGGGCGCCGGTGCAAATTGTCGGACGCTCAGTTTGGTCAAGATATCCGATCAGTTCACCACCAACCCTACGGGTCAATTCGTAGAGCCTGCCGGAGCGCTGCAGCTCTTGCACGGCACCGCGGCTGCGTACAACCGGTGTCAGACGGCGGAGCAGGGTGCGCTCGGCTTCACTTGTCGCTGGCTCCTGCCATTCCGCACTGGGTTCGACAACAGGTCGGGGGCGATAGTTTTTGGGCTTGGGGACCCATTTGAGGCAACGAATGCGACCGCCGCGTCCAAGCACACTACGCGCGCACATCCGGTCTTCGATAACAATCGCATTGGCCGGATTGCCGATACGTGCCAGTTTTCTGCGAACAGCGGCCCTCTTCGGGTTCCAAAACAGCCAATATCCCGGTAGGTCCGGTCGGCCCTTGCGGACTTGGCGGGCCGCGTCAATCAGCTTGGCACCTGCAGATTTTTTGATCGTCGAGAGGCTTGCATGGTAGTTGCGCGCGCAGAGTTGTGCATCTCCCGCACCATTGCTAGCCCTGGAGCCATCCTCGGTCTGGCGTGCGATGCGGATCTCCTGGCTGGATGCAGGCGCAATCCATGATGGCATCATGATGATCGTGGCAGCAATCATGATCGAACAGGTCATCTGCCGGCGGGCATGCGCCAGATCAACCCGTCTTGAAATTTGGTTCTTCATCTCGACCGCGAATTTGAAGCTCAAGCATGACAGCGTAGGCCTGCATTGTGTGCAAGTTGCGATGCACAGCGTTTGTTTCCAGGGCTACGCTCAGCAAATCAAACACGAGCTTCAGGGATTCGCGTTAACGGAACCTTGCGCGTATAAGCCGATCGTCGAAGTACACTTTACTCGGCCGCGTGCTCCAATTCAGCGCTTTCTCGAAGCGAGTCGACAACGGCAATCGCACTCATGTTGAGCAGGTTCCGTACGGTCGCCGACGGCGTTACGATATGAACGGGCCGTGCAGCGCCCAGCAGCATCGGGCCCAGCGTAATACTCTTGGTTGCAACGCGCAGCAGCTCAAACGCGATATTGGCCGCATCAAGCGTCGGCATAATCAGCAAGTTGGCCCGATCGGTCAGCTTCGAGTTGGGAAAAATTTCCTCGCGTACGAACGGTGAGAGTGCAGCGTCGGCATGCATTTCGCCTTCGACTTCAAGGTCTGGAGCCCAATCGTGCAACGCCGCCAGGACTTCCCGCATCTTGCGCGCCGAGGCTTCATTGCTGGTGCCGAAGTTCGAGTGCGACAGCAGAGCGACCTTGGGCGTGATGCCAAACCGACGGACAGTCTCCGCCGCTAACAATGTAATTTCAGCCAACTGCTCCGCCGTCGGATCATAAGTGACGTTGGTATCGGCGATGAACAATGGCCCCTGCGGCAGAATAAGACCCGAGACAGTGGCAAATCCGCGTGTCCCGCCTTCGCGTCCAATGACCTGTGAAACGTGCCGCAGCTGGGTATGATAGCGGCCAACGGCGCCACATATCATAGCGTCAGCATCACCGCGGCGCAGAAGGAGACCTGCTGTGACCGTCGAGCCATTGTTCAAGACGCGGCGTGCGTGACCGGGGCTGACGCCCAGCCGCTCGACCAGGCGATGATACTCCTCGAAGAGTTGTGGGATCCGTGGGTCCGACTGTTGGTCGAAGATCTCACAATCGACGCCGTCGCGCATACGCAGGCCGAGATGCGTGATCCAGCGCTTGATGCTGTCACCGTTGCCGACCAGGATCGGACGCGCCAGCCGTTCATTTACAACCTGCTGTGCTGCCTGCAGGACATAAGGATGCTCGCCCTCAGCATAGACGATCCGCAGCATGCGCTTTTCGGACGCGCGTCGCGCCTGGTCGAACATCGGCTTCATGACAAAGCCGGACTGATAGACAAATCCCGAGAGCTTTTGCCGGTAGGCATCGAAGTCTTCGATCGGCCGGGTTGCGACGCCACTGTCCATGGCAGCCTTGGCCACAGCCGGTGCAATTTCGGTAATCAGCCGCGGATCAAATGGCTTCGGAATGATGTATTTGGGTCCGAAAATCAGACTGTCTTCGCCGTAGGCCGAGAGCACAATATCCGAGGCTTCATTTTCCGCGATGGAGGCGAGGGCCACCACGGCAGCGCGCTTCATCTCTTCATTAACTTGCCGCGCACCGACATCCAGCGCACCTCGAAAGATAAACGGAAAGCATAGAACATTGTTGATCTGGTTGGGGTAGTCCGTCCGCCCGGACGCCATGACGGCATCACTGCGCACGTCGTTGACCTCCTCAGGCATGATTTCTGGTGTTGGATTGGCAAGTGCGAAAATGAGTGGTCGCTCTGCCATACCCGCAACCATGTCTTTCTTGACGACACCACCGGCTGAAAGACCGAGAAAGACGTCGGCGCCCTCCATCACCTCGGCCAGCGTGCGCAAGCTGGTCTCCTGGGCAAAAGGCTCTTTGTAGGGGTCCATCAGAACCGTCCGGCCCTTGTAAACAACGCCTTCAATGTCAGCGACGAAGACGTTCTCACGCTTGAGGCCAAGGCCGACCAGCAAATTCAGGCATGCCAATGCAGCTGCACCAGCACCACTGCAGACCAGTTTGACGTCCTCGATGTTCTTCTTGACGACCTTGAGGCCGTTGAGAATACCGGCCGCGACCACAATCGCGGTCCCGTGTTGGTCGTCGTGGAAGACCGGAATGCCCATCCGCTCTTTGAGTTGGCGTTCAATCTCGAAGCACTCAGGAGCCTTGATGTCCTCAAGGTTAATGCCACCGAAAGTCGGCTCCAGACGCGCGACGGCTTCGACAAATGCACTAACATCTGTCTCATCAACCTCGATGTCGTAGACGTCGATACCCGCAAATTTCTTGAATAGGACAGCCTTGCCTTCCATCACCGGCTTGGAGGCGAGAGGCCCGATGTTGCCAAGCCCCAGAACGGCCGTGCCGTTCGTGATAACGCCGACGAGATTGCCGCGCGCTGTCAGCCGAGAGGCCATAGCAGGATCTTCATGAATGGCCGTGCAGGCGTGCGCCACACCAGGCGAATAGGCTAGCGCCAGATCATTCTGGTTGGCGACTGGCTTTGTCGCCTGGATCGCGATTTTGCCTGGCGGATCCTGCTCGTGGTAGGCCAAGGCATTACGGCGGATTTCATCTTGCGGCATGCGTTCCCTCGGAGAAGGTGATCTGTTGGTTGCTTTGCTTGAATGGTGCCTGATAGTCGAGGCAGTTGTCCAACTTTAGCGTGTTTCGATGATGTTGGCGCGGCAAAGCTCAGAAATTTCTTCATCTGTCATGCTGAGAATTCCTGTCAGCACGTCCTGGGTATGTTCGCCGAGATGGGGTGGCGGCAATTGTGCCGTCGTATCATGCTGCTGCAATCGAATGGGATTGGCTGTGACCGGCAGCGTGCCGAGATCTTTTTGCGGTAGGTCACGCCGCATTTGCCGGTGCTTGACGTGTGGATCCGCAAAGACCCCGTCGACGGTATTGATCGGACCACAGGGTACCTGGGCTTGTTCCAGGGCTGCGATCCAATCCGCATTGGTTCGCGATTTCAGGACGGGCTCCATCAATGGAATGAGCGCGTCTCGATTGATGATGCGTTGTGGATTAGTCGCATATTTGTCGTCTGTAGCGAGTTGTTCCAGTCCGGAGGCTGCGCAAAAGCGCTCGAATTGGCCATCATTGCCAATCGCCAGAATGATATGGCCGTCGGCAGTTTCAAAGACCTGATAGGGCACAACGGTCGGGTGGGCATTACCCATACGTTGCGGGACAGTGCCGGCGATGTGATACGTTGCCGCCTGATTGACCATCCCTGCAATCGTGCAATCTAACAGTGCGACATCCACATGATCGCCTTCACCGGTCCGGTCGCGCTTGATAAGGCACGATAGAATGCCACTGAGAGCATTCATCCCGGTCAACTGGTCCGTGATGGCGACCCCGACTTTCACCGGCCCACCACCTTTGCTATCGGGCTCTCCGGTGACGCTCATCAGGCCACCCATCCCCTGCAGCAGGAAGTCGTATCCTGCGCGATTGGCATAGGGGCCGGTTTGGCCGAAGCCCGTAATGGAACAATAGATAATCTTCGGATTGATGGCCTTCAGGCTCGCGTAGTCGAGACCATATTGAGACAGCCCGCCAACCTTGAAGTTTTCAATGACCACATCTGAGGCTTCCGCAAGTTTCCGGATCAAGGCCTGGCCTTCGGGTTTGGTGATATCGACGGCCACGGATTTCTTGCCGCGATTGGCGCACGAGAAATAAGCCGAGATCGCAGGGTGGGCATCATTAGCTTCAACTGCGAATGGCGGCCCCCAGCCGCGCGTGTCGTCACCAACGACTGGTCTTTCAATCTTGATGACTTCAGCGCCCATATCGGCGAGATGCTGCGCTGCCCAGGGCCCGGCCAGAATGCGCGACAGATCAAGCACTCGGATATGCGACAATGGAGCGGTCATGCGGCGTTTCCCCGTTTCGTAATTCACTGCTTTTGCCTTTAACATAGCCTGAGAGGTGCGGGCTATGCAGCGCATTGCAACAGCACCCCGGCATTGTCTGGAGAATGGCCACGAGCTGCAGCTCCAGACACGTCCCGGGGAGCCTGACGTTTGCTTGGAGAAGATGATCATGGTTGGGAAGAATAAGGACGCGCAGAGTGATAAGACGCGCCTCGTCCAAATGGGCCGCAACGCAGACGAGCCGCCAACAACGGTGAACTTGCCTATCATGCGCGCCTCGACCGTGCTGTACGGTACAATGGCCAGAATGAAGGAGTCGCGTGAGCGCAGTGATGCCGGCGAAACGGTCCTGCGGTATGGTTCGCGCGGTACGATCAATGCGTTCGCGTTGCAGGACGCGATCACCGAGATCGAAGGTGGCGCCGACACGACATTGTTCCCAACCGGACTGGCCGCAATCGCGCACATCTTCTTGTCGCAGCTGCGCCCGGGCGATCATTTGCTCCTTGCCGAAAGTGTCTATCGCCCGGCGCGGGCGTTGGCGACGGATTACCTGCCGCAACGCGGGATCGAGTGTGAATTCTACGAAGGCGGCCACGAAGAGGTCGAAAAGAAGCTCAAGCCCAATACCAAGATGGTCTATCTCGATAATCCGGGCTCGATTATCTACGATATCCAGGACATACGCGCCCTTGCGAAGCTCCTCGAAGGCCGCGATACATTGCTTGCCGTCGATAACACATGGGGTGCAGCCGGTCTCTATAAGCCCATCGAACTCGGGGCTGACATCTCTGTCATCGCTGTCACAAAGTACATCGCCGGGCATTCGGATCTGATGATGGGATCAGTCACTGCCGCCCCGAGCTGTTCCCAGAAATTGCGAGATGATGCCTCGCTTCTCGGCCAGATCGTATCGCCGGATGACGCCTACACAGCCCTACGCGGCATCCGCACGGCCGCTGCACGACTGGCTATGCATCAGGCCCACACCAGCGAGGTCATTGCATGGCTGCAGCAGCATCCGGCGGTGGAACAGGTTCTATATCCGGCGCTGGAGAGTGATCCTGGTTACGCGCTCTGGAAACGAGATTTCCACGGCGCGAACGGCCTGTTCAGCGTCGTCTTCAACTCTGATATCACGCAAGAGCAGGCGGGCGTTTTTGCCGAGTCACTGGACCTTTTCGGCCTCGGGGCGTCGTGGGGCGGTTATGAAAGCCTCGTGATGGTCTATCCGATGGTCCCAGGCTGGACGGGCAACGCACTTGCCCGCCTTCACATCGGCCTGGAAGAGCCCAAAGACCTGATTGCTGATCTCGAGCAGGCCTTGGCCAAGATAGCTGGATAGCCAAAAGACGACCAATCAAAGACATCGCCATTTCCGTGACGTCGACGGACTGTCACACAGTTTCCTACACAGTTGCGGTGTCTTCATATTGGCTGCGCGCCTGTTTGGGCCGCGATCGCATCGATCTCGATGCCAGGCCAATAAGTCAATCCCTGTGTGTCTCAATAGGCACCTTTTTGCGCTAGTTGTGCATGCCTCTCCATTTGTCGCTGAAAATGTGGAGGGGGATGAGAATTAGCCGTCAAACTTATTGCGGCATCAGCATAACAAGCATGGCGGATTAGCTGCGATCTTCCCGTGGGCCATAAGTAAATGGCTGCGAGGGGATTTCCATGTTCAATTTGCCGGTTTCTCGATGGCGTGCTGCGCTGTTTGCGTGTGCTGGAGTTGCTATCCTTGCAACAACCGACACAACATTTGCCAGCGCCCCCTCCCACACACCCGCCTATTGGCATCCGTGGTTTGAGATCGGCGGGTATCACAACAGCCGCGAGAACGACGGCGTTGAAAGCACCGGCACATCCGGCACCAACCGCGGCGAGACGACCATCTTTGCACCGATCCGCGGCGGCCAGCGTTCCTTGCTGTTCGGTCAGCTGACGGCGAAATTCTTCGATGACAGCGCCAAGGAAGGCAATCTTGCGCTCGGTTATCGCCGCATGACGACATCAGGCTTCAATCTCGGGGGCTGGATCGGTGGTGACGTCCGCCGCTCCGGCATCGACAATACGTTCTGGCAGCTCTCCGGCGGCTTCGAGGCGCTGTCTGATCGCTTCGACGCACGCGTCAACTGGTACGGGCCGATCACCAAGCCGCAGGCCGGGGTTGCCGGTTATGCGCAAGTTCAGCTGCAGGACAACCAGATCAACCTGATCGGTGGCGAGGAAGTCGGTATGATGGGTGTCGACGGTGAAATCGGATACCGGTTGCCGACGTCGTTCGCCAAGCTTGACCCCAACATCTTCGAGCTGCGCGCCTATGCCGGTGGCTATTACTTCGACAATTCTGATGCCGGTCAGGAGATCGCCGGGGTCAAGGGCCGGTTGGAATTGCGCGTCAATGATATCATTGCATCGCTGCCCGGCTCGCGTCTGACGGCGGAATATGAGATCAGCCATGATGATGTTCGCGATACCCGTCATGATATTGGCCTGCGTGTCCGGATCCCGTTGAATGGTGGCACCCCAGCCCGGGCGCTGGCCTCACTCAGTGGTCAGCAACGGCGCATGCTTGATGGCATCGAGCGCGATACTGACATCGTGACAGGGCGCAGCAAGGCAGAAGCCGTCGCGGATGCGCTGACCGGCACAGATTTCGATCGCGTCGACTACGCCAATGCAGCGAACAGCGTAACAGACACTTCCAATGCCGCCGGCGACAACTCACTCATCATCGTCAATGGCGAAGTCAAAGGTGAACAGGAACTACAAGGCAACCAGACCCTGCAGGGCGGTGGTGCAACCATTCAGGTGCGCGGACGCCGCACCGGCCTCGTCGTGCCGTTCACTGCACCCGGTGCGACCGGTCGATTGACCACGCCTGGGGAGGACAACGACAACTTGATACTGAGCGACTCGAACATTCATGTCGCTGGGCTTGTCATTGAGGGGGCAGGCAAAGGCAACGGCGATGGCCACGGTGTTGAACTTGGCAGTAACAGAACGAATATGTTTCTAACCAATCTCAACATCCAGAATATCGGCGAATTCGGCATTCATGTTGGTGATGACAATCAAGTTTCGATCATAGGTGGTGTCATCAGAAGCATAGGTTCAGAGGGTATCCACTCGGACTTTAGTAATAATATGAGCATTTTGGGTGTGGTCGTATCGGATGTTGACGAGGTTGGGATCCATGTTCGAGAGGAGAGCACCGCCACGATTAAGGATGTGACAATCGTCGATGCGGATATCGGCATCAGATTGGACCAGAGTAACGTCGCATCGATCAGCAATGCGCAGATTTCCGATGTCACAAGTTTCGGCATCGAGTTGGACGTCCGAAATCAGGCGACAATTACCGGGGTCATGATTTCGAACGCTGGCGATTCTGCCATTGACATAAGGTTCGAGAACACAGTGACCATCTCCAGCCTGTCTGTCCGCGGCAGCGCGCGTGGTGCTTTTGTCGAGGAACGAGGCAACGTTGTGTCGATCAACAACTCCTCGTTTTCCGACATCGCGTCAGATCTTTTCCTGATTACCAATGATGACAACGAGCTATCTGTGACGAACTCCGTCTTCAACAACGTAGGGGGATTTGCCTTCCGCGTTGATGATGCGGAGGACTATGATCTGCTGGTTGCGGGCAATACATTCAACGGCACGATTGGCGGCTTGTTCTCATTCGAAGACCGCTTCATCACAGACGTCCTGGCGGGCAGCACAGGCAACACCAACAACACCGGCGGCGCATTGTCTTGCCAACGGACCGGCACCGCCAGCTTCACCGGCGAAGCCCGTTTCGTTGATGGAACAGTCGTAAACGCTGCAGCCTGCTAGGACTTCACATGCACCGCTTTGTTGCGGACAAGACGGCTGGTCCGCTCTAACATCATCTCCAAGATCACAACCGGGGGCGGGCTGGACGTATGTGAACCGCCCCTGGACATCATGTCTGTTGGAGGCGATGGCGAAATGAACGCATCTGCACTGCTGTCAAGATTGACGGCCGGCCTGGATGTCTTTTCTGGTGTGAGCCCAGCAGCCGACGACACGCATCAGTGGGCCCGCAAGGCCATCCTGGAACACAAGCGCGAAAGCGTGAAGTTGGCGTTCAAGGCGCGCCTGTTTGCGGTGGCAGCCAGTGCATTTCTACTGCCTTTCCTCAACCCTACTTGGCCGATCCTCTACTACCAATTCCTGCTGGCACTAGTTCTGCTTATTGGCTGGATCCACACCAGACTTAACAAAAACGGGTCAACCCATCTGGAGCTGCTACTGCTGCTTTGTGATCTCGTAATTATGACAGTGGCAATTCTGCTCCCCAATCCGTTCCAGGAGACAGGCTGGCCGTTGGCCTTGCGGTATCGCGATGAGAACTTCATCTTCTACTTTATACTGCTCGCGGTTGCGACCTTGCTCTATTCCTGGCGGACAATTCTTGCCATGGCTGCCGCCGTTGTTGTGTTGTGGGGAGCGGGCCTCGCCATCATCAGTTCATTTGCAGCAACTCATCCCGATATGACCGCCGCGATTTCGAGCGCCTTTGCATCGGACCCGGCCCTGGCCCGTCTCCTCGACCCTAACAGTGTTCAATTCCGCGTACGACTGCAGGAGATCGTCTTGTTTGTTATCGTCGCTGTTATCCTGGCCGCCGGCGTCCATCGTTCGCAGGCGCTGTTGATCAGCCATACGAAGCTGGAGCGGGAGCGCTCCAATCTCGCGCGTTACTTCTCGCCCAACATGGTCGAAGAGCTATCGACCAACGATGAACCTCTGCGCCATGTGCGCAGGCTCGACGTGGCGGTTCTGTTTGTCGACATTGTTGGTTTTACGCGGTTCGCGGCGGAGAACTCACCAGAGCATGTCATTGATACGCTGCGCGACTTCCATGCCCGGATGGAAAGGGAAGTCTTTCGCAATAACGGCACGCTCGACAAGTACATGGGCGACGGATTGATGGTCACGTTCGGTACACCGATCACGACGCCGGTCGATGCACTCAGTGCGATCTCCTGCGCACGCTCCATGATGACATCGATCGATGAATGGAGCCGCGAACGCGAAAGCAACGGTCTCAGCCCGATCAAGGCGAGCTTCGGTTTGCACTTCGGACCGGTGGTTCTCGGTGACATTGGTGTGCAACGCCTCGAGTTCGCTGCCATTGGCACGACGGTCAATGTTGCCAGCCGGCTCGAGGCAATGACACGGCGTTTGGATGCGGTGCTCGTCGCAAGCGATGAGTTTGTCGATCACGCCCGGCGTCAGGCCACCAGTAACATCGAGCTTCTTCAGGAGTTGGAGCGCCTGCCCGAACAGGAAATCGATGGGCTGGCAGAGCCGCTGCCGTTGTGGATGATCGCACGCGGCAGACAGAGCGAGCTGCCGAAGGACACAAGCCCGACGTAAAAATCAGACAATGCTGAGCGAGATGACTGCGAACCACGAAAGGTGCACCCGTGACAATTGATTTGCGACCGACGGCTGATGCGCCCGATGATGATCCCTATCTCTGGCTTGAGGAGATCGAAGGCGACACGGCGCTCAGCTGGATAGCGCAACAAAACCAACGCACGCTAACGATGTTTGGCGGCGACGCGTGGAAGGCTGATAGCACAACACTGGCAGGACTACTCGACCGGCCCGACAACATTCCATTTGTCCGGCGCCGAGGCGATCAGCTGTTCAACTTCTGGAAGGACGCAGCCAACCCCCGTGGTCTCTGGCGCATAACCACTCTCGAAAGCTATCGATCAGACAATCCGCAATGGTCGGTTCTGTTGGATCTCGATGAACTGGCACGCAGCGAGGAAAAGGATTGGATCTGGGGGGCGGCGGCGGTTTGCTCGCAGGATCGCAACCGCGCCATGATCGGTCTTTCGCCTGGTGGCAGTGACGCGACCGAGCAGCGCGAATTCGACATCGCCACGCGGTCATTCAGATCAGATGGATTTCACTTGCCGTGCGCCAAGACCCGCGTGAGTTGGGTTGATCCGGATACACTTTTGGTCATGTCTCCAATCGGAGACGGCATGGCAACAACATCAGGTTACGCCCGCACCGTGCGGGTTTGGCAGCGCGGTCAGTTATTCGAGGACGCACCCGTTATCTTTGATGTCCCCGAGGACTTCATGTTGGTCGGTGTCAGCGATGTGCCGAAGCGAGATCAGGAGACGCTCTGGTTCGTAGCGCTGCCGTCATTCTTCGAACGTGAGTATTGGACGGGAGACCGGTCTGGCGCCCGACACAAACTCGCGCTGCCAAAGGACGCTGATGCCGAACTCTATGGCGATACATTGATCATTCGACTGAGGACCGATTGGCAGATCGACGAGGTCACCTATCCAGCCGGCGCCCTGTTGGTAATCAACTTCGCGGAGTTTGTGGCGGGTAACCGCAGTTTCCGAGTTGCATTCTCACCCGATGAGAGGCGAGTGCTGCAATACTGGGTCTGGGTTGGTGATGAATTGGTGCTCTCAATTTTGGACAACCTTCAGCCTGTTTTTCAGGTCTTGGACGCCACGGGCGAGACGCCAACACGACTGTCAGGTCTCCCGGAGATTGGCGTGGTCAACGTTGCAGGGCTGGATGCTGATCCGGAAGACAGTGACGGGACGCTGATTGCAAGCACGCAGGATCCACTCACACCACCAACGTTGATGGTCCAGTCTCGCCGCACGCAGGATTGGGACGTGCTGAAGAGCGCGCCGGCCGCCTTCAATGCTGAGGGATTGGTAAGCACGCGGCATGAGGCTGTATCAAGCGATGGCGAGCGCATTCCCTATGTCCAGATCGGACCGGAAGGGGCGAACGGCACTGATGCCCCCGCGAATGCCCCTGTCCATCTCTATGGATACGGTGGGTTCGAGGTTGCCATGCTGCCAAGCTATCGAGTCGGTATCGGTAAACTCTGGTTGGAGCGCGGCGGTACAAGTGTCATCGCCAACATTCGCGGTGGCGGCGAGTTCGGTCCGCGCTGGCACGAAGCGGGACGGCGTGAGAAGAAGCGCCTGTCACACGACGACTTCGCGGCGGTCGCTGCTGATTTGGTCGCCCGTGGTGTAACGCGGCCCGAGCGGATTGCTGCCGAAGGCGGCTCAAACGGCGGCATTCTCATCTCAAACATGTTCACGCGGTTTCCGGAGCGTTTTGGTGCCTTGTTTTGCACCATTCCGCTGATTGATATGTATCGCTACACAAAGCTCTTGGCCGGCGCCAGCTGGATGGCCGAGTATGGCGACCCGGATGATCCCGAGGACTGGGCATTCCTGCAGACCTACTCAGCCTACCATCAGGTCCAACCGGTCGATGCCAACGCGGCCTATCCAAAGATCCTGATCGCCACAACCCGGCGGGACGACCGCGTTCATCCCGGGCATGCCCGCAAAATGGCGGCCAAACTCCAAGCTGTCGGTCACGAGGCCTACTTTTATGAACCAGCTGCAGGCGGCCACGGTTACGGCAAAGACAACAGCGAGGCAGCTGCCTTTACCGCACTCGGATTCCGGTTTTTGCGGGAAGGAATTGGTTGGACGGACTGACCGCCAACCATGCGCACAGCCTGCAACAAGAGGCTGGGTCTACTCCTTGGCTTTCATTGCCTCAAGGTCAGCCGAGTATTCGTCTGAACAGAACGTCCCACCTTGATAATAGTCACCGGGCGGATCAGCTGGGATAGCCGCCTGCGCCGCCAGGACCTTCTCGGCAAAATCTTCTGATTTGCCAGTAGGTGCATATCCCAGGCTCTTGGCATGGGAATTGTCGAACCAGGCGCGCTCGTTGTCCGAAATGCCGTACATCACTTCGAACACCAGGTCCGGTCGCTCGAGGCCGATCTTGATTTGCTGTACGAGATCCTCAGGACTGAGCCAGATCGCAAGGCGGCGCTCATCAAGCGGTTCCGGTCCAACATTCCCGATCCGCAGGCATGTCACGCCGATGCCGTGCTTGTAGGCGTACATCGCGCCAATGGCTTCACCGAAAGCTTTCGAAACACCGTAGCGGCTGTCCGGTCGCAGCGTGACGTCCGTATCAATCGTTTGCGCTCGTGGATAGAAGCCGACCGCATGGTTGGAAGAAGCGAAGATGATGCGTTTGACACCTTTCCGGTGGGCCGCCTCGAACAGATTATAACATCCGACGATATTCGAATTCAGAATACTCTCCCAGGGTGCCTCCCCCGAGATTCCACCAAGATGAACAATGCCGTCGATACCTTCGCACAGACTTTCCACGGCACTGAGGTCATTCAGGTTCGTTTGGATAAATGTCTCATCCGGCAGCAAGGCTTTAGGCTCAACGAGATCGCAGAGAACAAGTTCGGGATAAAGTGGCTTCAACAACTTGCGCAAATGCGTGCCAATGCCACCAGACGCGCCTGTGATCAAAACCCTTTTCATATCGCCCTCACTCACATGACAGATCCAAGTTGCCGGCCAGTCGATACCAATTTGTCTTTCTTTGCAATATCGTCGAGGTCGCTGCGTGCTATGCTCTCGGCAACAATGTCGAACCAGCAATGGAGTAGAAGGTCATGAAAGCACTCAATCCGGACGGCGCACCAAAACCGGCATCAGACTACGCTCAATGCGTGATCCACAGCGCAAATGCAGAACGCATTGTGATTTCCGGCCAGGTCGGCATGCGCCCTGATGGTACAATCGTCGAGGGCTTGGAAGCGCAGACGGAGCAGGTCTTCGAAAACATCTTCGCTGTCTTGGAGAACACGGGCTTTAAGCGTGAGCATCTCGTCAAGATCGTTGCGTATAGTACGGAATCCGGCACAGTCGGTGTTTTCCGCGATGTGCGTGACCGGGTGCTGAAAGGGCACCTGTGTGCCAGCACTTACTTGGAGATTTCAGGCTTGGCCTCACCGAAGTTCCTGATTGAAATTGAAGGCGAAGCCGTCAAGGAGGAGTAGAATGCTTGTTTTGAAACCGAATTGCGAGTGTTGTGATAAGGACCTGCCGCCGGACGCGCCGGATGCGGTCATGTGCTCTTTCGAATGCACGTTCTGTGTCGACTGTCGTGACAATCGCCTGCCGGGCGGGCGTTGTCCCAACTGCGGTGGCGAACTCGTCAAGCGCCCGGTCCGACCGGCGGACAAGCTTGCGAAGTTTCCACCGTCAACCGAACGCGTGCTCAAGGCACATCAAGGCTGCGCCGCTTAACGTGGAACGACGTTTGCAACAAAACATGGCGGTGACAGGTGCCGCCATATTGAGTACCCGCGGCGCGGCAACTGCTCTTGTCATGCTGGCGCTGGCCATCACCACTGGTGTCAGCGGCCAAGCGACAGCGTCTCAGATCAATTGTCCGCCACCGATCGAGCCTGTGCGCGACCTTGATCTTCCTGGTTACTATAAAGACAAGGCAAAGTCTGTCGTTGATCCAACGGCTGAGGCCAGGAAGCGTGCAGCCGTTAAGCCGCTCAAAGACTATCTCAATGCCGTGACGATGTTTGCTGATCGCGCGGTGTTGGCCCGGCCACAGGAGCGACGTGCCGGATACGGCCATTGTGCCGTCTTCTGGCTGAGGACGTGGGCCGAAGGGCGCGCCTACCTCGGTGCGATGGGTTCGAAGCAGGCTGAAGCGCAACGCAAATGGGATTTGGCTGGTTTGGCACTCGCCTACCTTAAAGTGCGCCGTTACGCCGGACCGATTGATCGCCGTATCATCGATCCGTGGCTGCAAGATATCGCCGATCGCGCACGCGCCATCTACGACAGCCCCGGCAAGGTACGAAACAATCATTGGTACTGGCTCGGCCTTGGGCTGGGCGCAGTCGGCCTCGTAACTGACAGCGGCCGCCATTGGCACGAGGCGCGCAGGATCATGCAGGACGCAGCCAATGACATCGGTCCTAACGGCTACCTGCCCAAGGAACTGAAACGCGGTAAAAGGGCTCTGCACTACCATACATTCTCTGCCATGCCGCTCATCGCGATGGCTCAGTTGGCTAGAGCGAAAAATGAAGACTGGGCTGGTCTTGGCAATGGAGCATTGCATCGCCTTGTCAAAGCGACCGCCGAAGCTTTGATCAATCCGGCCCGTATTGAACTGGCTGCCGGCGTGAGGCAGGAACGGCCCCTGCGCCCACGGGCCGGATGGCTGCAGCTCTATCGCTTCCAGTTTCCGGAGCAATCTCTGCCGCGCACTTTACCTGCCTCCAAGCCACGGCATCGTTGGCTTGGGGGCGATGTCCTGGCATTGACACGCGCACTCTCGCCGGCGGCATCTTCCAATTAGCGGCCCGAGTCTCTACAACTCTCAACAGCACCACAGACAAAAACAGGCATCGCGACCGCGCGACTGCAACAATCCGGGGGGACAATCATGGCGCACCAGCCGACTGATCAACAACGTTCCAAACTGCGCTCGAAAGCCTGGTTCGACAATCCAGCCAACGCGGATATGACGGCGCTCTATATTGAGCGAACAATGAATTACGGCCTGACACTTGACGAGTTGCAGTCGGGCAAGCCGATTATCGGCATCGCGCAAACTGGTTCAGACATCTCGCCCTGCAACCGTCACCACATCTTCCTGGCTGAGCGTGTCAAAGAGGGTATCCGGGAAGCTGGCGGTATTTGTTTTGAGTTTCCAGTCCATCCGATCCAGGAAACCTGCAAGCGGCCGACAGCTTCGTTGGATCGCAATCTCGCCTACCTCAGCCTGGTCGAGATTCTTTACGGTTATCCGATCGATGGTGTCGTCCTAACCACCGGCTGCGATAAGACCACGCCGGCACAAATCATGGGCGCAGCCACAGTCGATATCCCGGCGATCGTGCTCTCTGGCGGACCGATGCTCAATGGTTGGCATAAGGGCGAACGCACAGGTTCAGGTACCATCATCTGGAAGGCCCGCGAGATGATGGCGCGCGGCGAGATCGATTACAAAGGGTTCGCCGAACTCGTTGCCTCTTCAGCACCATCGGCCGGACATTGCAACACGATGGGCACGGCCTCAACCATGAATTCGCTGGCTGAAGCTCTGGGCATGAGCCTGCCCGGTTGTGCAGCTATTCCGGCCCCCTACCGCGAACGTCAGCAAATGTCCTATGAAACCGGCAAGCGTATTGTCGATATGGTGTGGGAAGATCTCCGACCGTCCAAGATCTTGACCCGGGCGGCATTTGAGAACGCAATCGTCGTCAATTCCGCCATCGGTGGTTCGACCAACGCCCCCATACACTTAAATGGAATTGCCCGCCATATTGGGGTCGAGCTCAACAATGACGATTGGGAAAAGATCGGCTACGACGTACCATTGCTGGTCAATCTGCAACCCGCCGGAGAATACCTCGGAGAAGAGTACCACCGTGCCGGCGGCGTGCCAGCTGTCGTGGCCGAACTAATTGCCAAGGGCAAGATCGATGGTTCTGCAATCACCGCCAACGGCAAGTCTCTTTTGGAGAATTGCGAAGGCAGGTTCACCGATGATCGTGCCGTCATCAAAGAGTATGACGCGCCGATGCAGGGCCAGGCCGGCTTCCTCAATCTCAAGGGCAACCTGTTCGACAGCGCGATCATGAAGACCTCCGTCATCTCCGAGGCCTTCCGCAATCGCTATCTGGAGAACGCGGACGACCCGATGGCGTTTGAAGGCCGCGCGATTGTGTTTGATGGCCCGGAAGACTACCACCACCGCATCGACGATCCAGCTCTCGACATCGACGCGAACTGTCTCCTCTTTATGCGTGGGGCTGGTCCGGTCGGGTACCCTGGTGCCGCAGAAGTCGTCAACATGCGGGCCCCAGACTATCTCTTGAAGAAGGGCATCTCGGATCTTCCTTGCATCGGCGACGGGCGCCAATCGGGGACCTCGGGCTCACCGTCGATCCTCAATGCGTCACCGGAAGCAGCCACAGGCGGTGGGTTGGCCATCCTCCAAACCGGCGACAAAGTCCGCATCGATCTCGCAAAGCGCACAGCCGATATCCTGATCTCGGACGATGAACTCGCGGCTCGCAGACAGGCTCTGGCCGATGCGGGCGGCTTCAAGTATCCCGAGCATCAAACACCTTGGCAGGAGATTCAGCGTGGCATCGTCGACGAGTTGTCCAATGGCATGGTTCTCAAGCCAGCCGTCAACTATCAGCGGATCTCCGAAACAAAAGGGCTGCCACGGGATAACCATTAGAGATTGCAGAGCAAATGCCTCGCTGTCACAATCGGGTTGCAATTGATGCACGTGCATCAACATTCATCTGCAGTAAGCGCATTCGGATGGAGACCAGACGAAAGCCGAATACTTGCAGATAATCCTATCGACTTATATTGATGCCCGATTGTTCCAATCTTCGGAGTTTGATCGAGTCAATAGCACGCTTGCGTGCGCCTGCGCTCTTAGCCCTGACTTTTCTTATGCGTGCAGTTGGACTCAGTTTGATGAGGTCTGAGAAATTGAACTGCTCGCCTTTGTTGAGTTCCGTGGTGAGTTGGTGAACGTCAGTGCGCGTGGCGGCAAATGTACCACTCGCATCGGCAAGTCGTAATACACGATCAGAAACCGGGTTCAATTCGATCTTCGGAGTTGCTGAGGCGGATAAAGTGGTCGTGAACACTAGCGTCTCAGAAAAGTCTGCTGTCTTGCTATCATCATCGCGTAGCGTAGCTGATGCAGTCGGATAGCCAAGCTGCTCTATCCGAATGAAAGTGTTAAGAACTTCCTGCAGACCAATCTTCCCCACAATGGGATAAACTTTGTTTTCGTATTGAGCTCTGATGGAGCCGCATGCTTTTCCTGCAACCGTCTTTTGGCTTCCATACCTGTGACCGTAGGTTTCATAGAATGTACTCACGAACACAAATCTGCGCGTGTTTTTTCGGGTGAATTTCTTCCCGCTCTTTAGGCCAAGAGTAAAGGTACCATCTGTGAAAGGCATTCGAAAGTTAGCGTCCAGACTATTATCGGATTCATTGGTGATTTCGAATTCGAACTCAAAGGCTACAACAGTCGCGGCGAATTCTGAGAAGAAGGCATGAGTTTCAGGGCTTAGTCGCCGGCGATAGTCAATAAAGAGTTGGATAATATCGAGATCATCTCGCTTGATCTCGTTCAATATCTGAGGGTTATGCCGTTCTGTATTCATGAGTCGAGAAACGGCGATGTTTCTTAATGCTTCTGCTGCTTCACATCGGACTTGTTTAACAATCTGTAGCGTACTAGTTCCAGCGAAGTCCTTAGGGAGCGGATGAACAGAGCACGCCGTGAATAATACCATGATCAAGCATGCAAATATCACGCGCGAAATACACATAATGTAACCCCAAAACACATATAATATCGCTGGAGCTTACATGAGTGGGTGCAGTGCAGCTGTGCCCAGTTGGCAACAATGTGTCAGGATTATATTGGGCTTAGAATTTAGCTGAGCTATTGTTACCCCCGCTGTCCCGCCTCAATTCTGATCGGCAGACGATTGGCTGCGGGTGCCAATGGGCAAACCCATTCTTCGCTGTGTGCGCATGACGGATAATAGGAAAAGTTGAAATCGACGATGAGTTTGTCGCCCGCCATGCCGAGATCTGCGCCTTTGATCGTGTCAAGAATATAGCGCCCGCCGCCATAGGTTTCAGAACCGCTGGTCGCATCGGCAAACGGTAGAAATAGGCCACCGCCATATCCTGAGATCCAATAGACAAGCAACTCCTGTCCGCAGACTTCAGCGAGGCCGTCTGTAGCGGCAAAAGCCTGAAGGTTGAGGACACCGTCCTGTCCAATCGGCCAGGTTTCAGGCTCTGCTTCGAGTGTAGTGAGACTGACCTCAAAACGATACGCCGGGTCGTAAGCAAAATAGTCAATCTGACCGCGCATATCGGTCACAAGCGCGATGTTTGGGGATTGCGGATGCTGAGCAAAAAGCAGGCGTCGCGCAGCCCTCCAGTTGTGCCAGGCGTCTTGCGGATGATCCGAGGCACGAATGGCAGCGTAAATCTCGGCAATCTGCCGGCGCCAGTCCGCCAGTTGTAACTGCTTCATGATCCGCTAGACCTTTGGTATTCGGCACCGCTTGCTATTGCTGACTTGCGCCTTCAGTCAGGGCAGAGGAAAGGAATATAGGTGAGGACTTTCCGGTGCCGATGTCGTTTTACGCGCGCAACTGTTCAAGTCGGTTGCGAATTTGTGGCAGCGTGTCCGTTCCCCAGTAAAGCTCGCCATCAAGCACGAAGCTCGGGACCCCGAATACGCCGTGCTCATCCTCCGCTCGCTTGTTAATGGTAGTCAGCTCATCGGCACCATCCGGCAGCCGCTTATCAAATGCCGCAACGTTCGCGCCGGTCTCTCTTAGGGCAGCCCGGACGTGCTCCGCATCATCCGGGTCGAGTTCGCGCAGGAAGACACGCTCGAAAACAACATCATGGTAGGCCCGGAACACGCCATCGTCCTTGGCTTGCAGAAGGCCGATATGCGCTGGTGTTGGATCATAGATGCGTTTGGTGCCGCGGATTGTCAGGCCTTGCGCGGCGCCAACCCGGCGCACATTCTTGTACATATATTTGATCTTGCGAAACTCGCGCTCATTTCGACCGTCTGCCGGGCCAAACACTTCCTGAAGTGGCGTTGTGTAAGGCCACCAGTCAATTGACACACCGAAGTCTGCCTCCCAGCTGTACGCCTCGGTCTTGGCGACATATGTGTAGGGGCTGCGGAAGTCCGTGTAGGCGGTGATCGTGAGTGTCATTGCCAGATCGCTTTCATCTATGATCGACGAACCAATCCCATCGGCATGGTCGAGATCCGGTTCATCTCTTCGCTTTCGAACAGGCTCGGATTCTTGAGGTAATCAAGGAACATCTCCGTCGCGTCATCGCCCCAGAAGACCTGACCGTCGACGACGAAGGTCGGCACGCCGAAGGCCCCCGCCGCGATGGCCGCTTCGGTATTAGACTTGAGGGTCGCTTTGACATCATCCTGGGCAATGCGATCAGCGAAGTCGTCCATGCCAAGTTTCGCAGCCGCGCCGGCAACTGATGCCGGATCATCAGGCTGGTTTCCCTCGCCATAGATGTGATGGAATATGGTTTTGATGGACTGAATATCCGAGCCGGCGGCAATGGCCAATCGTAGCATATGAAGTGGATTGAACGGATGCGATGGTGGCATTGTGAAAGGGACGCCACGACGATCGGCCTGCCATTTGAAGAAACGGTAGACGAAGATGCGTTTGGTTGGCAGTTCAGCGGGCCCGAGTTGCCCCCAATGCTTGAGCAGACCTGCAAACAGCACCGGCTTCAGTTCGATGTCGACATCGTCGGGCAGTTCGTTGAATCTGGCCAGCTGCAAATAGGCAAACGGCGATATGAAATCAAAGTACCATTGAGCTTTCTTCATCAGATCGGAAGTCCTCTCATTCCTGCCGCATGTCAGTTGGCCTGTTGACCGAACAGTTGTTGCTTGGCCTCATCAGAATCCGCGATCTCTACATAGCGGTCTTTGAGGATTTCGATGCCGCGGCCAACCGCAGGGCGATTACGGATCTGACCATACCATCGCGCCACATTAGGAAAGTCCGTCATCGTCTGGCCGCACAGCTTCGTAATCCTGACCCAGGGGAAGCACGCCATATCTGCGATCGTGTAATCTCCGCAGAGGAACTCTCGATCCGCGAGTTGTTCGTCGAGCACGCGCAGCAACCGAGCCGTTTCGCCGACATAGCGTCCAGTCGCATAGCTATCATCGACATCGGCGTGATGAAAAAAGTGCTCGGCCTGCCCCATCATCGGCCCAAGCCCGCCCATCTGCCACATCAGCCATTGCACAACATCCCACTTCTGGGATGAGTCGTTGGGTAGGAACTGGCCGGACTTTTCTGCCAGATACAATAAAATGGCACCCGTCTCGAAGATAGTCATCGGTGCGCCGCCGGGACCGTCGTGGTCGACGATTGCCGGCACTTTGCTGTTCGGATTGATGGTCTTGAACTGATCCGAAAACTGGTCACCGGCCACGATCGCTACGGGGTGAACCTCGTAGATCAGACCGGCTTCCTCCAGCATGATGTGGACCTTGTGCCCATTCGGACAGAACCAGGTGTAAAGGTCAATCATCGATGCGTGCCTGCCTGCTGTCTTCTGGTTTCCATTGGCGCTGCGAAGCGCTCTTACATCAGAGGTTAATTCTGCGTCCATCATCATTGGATTGATAGACAGCATCCTCAATCTCAATGTTGCGGAGATAGTCTGCCCCCGTGTTCTCCAACGGGCTACGGCCGCGAAGCGCACTCACTGCTGCGGCTTGCAGGAGATAGACGCAGTCTCCCCCGAAAGCATGGTCGCGCCAATCATAGTTGATGGTCTGTACGTCATTTGAGCCATGTGAGCGTAGTGTGATCGCCCCGTCACCCGTCAGTTCAATCACACCGCTTGATCCCTCGATGATCATCTCGCCCATGGTCAATCGGCGGTTTTCCGCTTTGTGGTCGGAGAGACGGTTGCCGTCGAATACACCACGCGCACCATTGGCGAATTGGAACAGAATCACGCCGGCATCCTCTCCTGCGATCACCGGATTGATCTGCCGCAGATCAGCAAACACATGGGTCATTTCCCCCATCATATAGCGGAAGGTATCGATGAGATGAATGGCCGTCTCGTGGACGAGAAAACGCTCCATTTTCTGAAAATAAGGCTGCCGCTCGAGATAGGCCTCGGGACCTTGGCCATCGCCGGGGCGCAATCGAAAGGTGATCTGATACGGCTCCCCGACCGCATTATCGTCCAGCATTGCCTTGATCTGACGATGCCAAGGTTGAAACCGGAAGTTTTCGTGAATGATCAACTTGATCCCAGCTTTGCTGGCAATATCCGTTGCCTGTCTGGCTTCGTCCTGGGTCGAACAGAACGGCTTTTGACAAATAACATCGACACCGCGCTCGGCCGCCGCTGAAATTGCCGCGAGATGCGTCTCGGGCGGCGTGATAATGTCGAGCAGATCAGGTGACGTCGCGTCAAGCATCTCCGGCACGTTCTCAAAGACCTGCGGGATGTGATACAACTCGGCGATTTCTCGTGCACCGGAGATGGTCCGGTTGGCGGTCGCGATGAGGTCAACCTCGGCGATGCGCGTCCAGGCTTCGTACTGAAAGCGCGAAAAGTAACCCGCCCCGACAGCGGCAACCTTCAACTTCTCTGACATGATGATTTTTCTCTGGGCTGGAAGGTCTGGGTGAGCTCTTGGTGACGGCCGCACCATACCGTAACCGCCGAAGCCGCAGCACTAGGCCTGGGCACCGGCGGGTTCGGCCTCGGACTGGTCTTCGGGTTCCTCCGGCAGGTCTCCCCCCTCAGCTGCAGCGATCGTGCTCTCAAGCGGATAGGCCGCGATCGGCTCGCTGCGGTCCGTCATGTGGATTTCACGGTGCTCCGTCGCCGGGATAGGCAGGCCGGCCACCTGCAGTGTGGCCCGCGAAACAAGGCAGTCTGCAAGGAGTTCTTTGGTTGCGTTTTCCAATCGGCTGGCGACAGTTACGGTTTCACCCAGAGCTGTCGACATAAAACCGTGTTCCTCATCACCAATCCTGGCCATGACCAGAGAACCCGAATGAATACCGATGCCGATACGGACGGGTTGTGGCAGCGCCGAGGAGAACTCCTGGTTCAGGATCTCGGCTGATTTTAACATGTCCTGGGCCGCTTGGATTGCAGCCTTGGCGCCGGCCCTATGACCGGATTGGCCGAACACCGCCATAATGCCGTCGGTCAGAAACATTGTGACACGTCCACCGCGTCCTTCAATGGCCTGACGCATCTCTTCGACAAAGCGGTTGAGAAGCACGACAAGATCATAAGGCAGTTGTGTCTGGGTCAGACGGTCGAATGCGCGCAAGTCTACAAAGACAACCGTGGCAGACTGTGCAACGCCGGTTTTGAAGGCTTCGTCATTCCAATCCATCTGGCCGGTTGCGGTATCGACCGGCAAGATGATTTGCACGCTGAGATCACGTTTAGGGCGCACCTGACACGCCAGCCTGACGCGCGACGGTGCCGAGATACTCTTGAGTAGTGCAGCCTCTGCTGGCCCGGGCGGGTCGAGTGTCTCATTGCCTTTGAGGATCAACACACGACATGTCGAGCAGCGCCCACGCCCCCCGCAAAGCGACGGATGCGGGATGCCTTTGCTCCGGCTGGCTTCAAGAAGTGTCAGCCCACGCCCCATACTGACATCCCCATGCCCGGTGTAGCGCAGCACAACATTACCACCGACCCGCCTGTAGAACTCGAGACCGATGATCAGTGCAACGAGGACACCAGCTGATCCAATCAGGATCCAGTTAGCATTGCGAGCAGCCTCAATGAACATTGCGATCTGCGTATCATTCCACTTCAGATTTGACGTATCAAACTCAGCTGCCTCGCGTCCGCTGGCAACAAACCCGGCAATGGCAAGGGCTGGTATCGCGAACGCAAGGACAAGGCCAACGTCACGAACCCGCGGATACCAAGTTTTCGATCTCCACAGATAGTGGAGGCCGATAATTCCATGCGTCCAGACGATGATCACGAGGAGCGTTTGATCCCAGAACTTTCCCGGCCACAGCTGACTAAGCGTTGCGAGATAGCTGTCGTCGATGCTGCCATATTCCGACATGTAGCGTGTGCCGATGAGATGCTGGTAGAGCAAGACAGGAATCAGCAGGCCAAGTGCAATTTGGACGGCTTCCTGCAGTGGCATGCGCCACGTGCGCCGTTGAACGATCCGCTTGACGGCCAGCAAGACATGAATCAATGCAGCACCATAGAGCAGGATGGTGCCGGGTAGTGAGCGCCAGACGGCGACGCGCCAGTTTTGAACGGCCTGCATCGCGTCGACACCGAAAATGCCGACAGCGTGGTTCAACAGATGGCTTAAAACAAAGACGAATAGGATGAGGCCGGCCCAAAGGCGTGTCGTTCGCTCCCAGGCAATCCCTCCCATACGCGAGTTCTGGCTGGCAGGCTGGTTCGTGTCAGTCATTCTTCACTCACGCATCCGCTCGGGCTGCAAACTGGCGGTTCATAGTTTCAACGCGGCGGGCGAGCTCTTTCGCAATCGCCAGTGTCAGCTGCGGCACATCCCGAGCCACCTCATTGAATGTGTAGCGGTCAATCTGAATAACGGTCACGGGCGTCGCAGCTTCAATGGTTGCGGTGCGGGCCTGATCACAAAGCACACCGGTCTCGCCGAACATATTGCCTTCGCCAATCTGAGCGAGACGGACGCGGTTGCCGCCAGCTTCCTTGATGACGTCAACTGAACCTTCAAGAATAACGTAAAGGGCTTCGGGCGGGTCGTTTTCCCGGAAAATGACATCGCCAGCTTCGTATGACATCCGTTGTCCTGAAAGCGCAAACAATCGTAATTTGGCGATATCCACCTCGTGGAACATCGGTATTTTTTGAAGCGCGGCGCATTCTGCCTGGATACTCATCGCTCAGTCCATTTCCTCTATTCGCCCGGAACAGTTTCCGGCTTCGGTTTCGCGTCAGCCTGTGACGTTTCTCCATAATCGCTCACGCGAACGCCATCGAATTCAATAATCCTGTCGAACCCTTCGACATAGGTTCGGTCAGAGAACGCCATGATCAGCGTCTTGCCCTTCATCATCTCGTGCAGTCCGTTGACCAGCTTGTTAGCATCATTGCTCGAGAAATCTGACAAACTTCCGTCGACAATCAACGTTTCAGGGTGCCGAATGAGGCAGCGCGCCAGATTGACCGCGAACCGCTGCGGGCCGAACAGCAGTTTGCCACCCGGTCCAACGTCATAGTCGAGACCAAGCTGGTAAACAGTGTCCAGCAGCCCGAGTTCCGTCAGCGTTTCCTTCAGAACCGCTGCAACCTTCTGCTCGGAATTCGAGATGCCATAGGTCACGCGTCCGAACAGCAGGTTATCTCGGATCGGCGCGGCATGAATGACCCGGCCAGGATCATAAAATTCAATCTCCGCTTCATAGTCCTGCGGGATGAACTTCCGGAAACTGTGGCGCGCCCGCAAAACCCGTTGTTCCAATGCCGGATCAATCAAGCTCAAGCGATGCCGTGGTTCAATGTAGCCCAAGGCCAGACCAATCAGGCGGTCGTAGTCGATGCGTGAGAGGCGCGTTCCGGCATCCCTGGCATTCACCTTCTCAACGAGCTCGGCGAAATCCTCCATTTCGCTGGACTGCATCAAGGCATAGCGTTCAAACAGCGGGTGACCAGGCGGCAGCCCGGCAAACGTCTCAATCGTTGTCTCGGCAATCTGCTGACCGAGGTCCGCAAGCGGTTTCTCCAGTCCTTCGGAACTGATGATCGCCCGGAAAAACCGATCACTTGCAAGACCGCGGCTTGATAGGCGTTCACCTGCTGCCACACCGAAGACCAGGTTCTCACCAAGCGACGCATTGCGGTTGAAGCTCATCGGATCGAACGGCTCAATCACGTTCAGCAGGTTTTCTTCCTCGAGATGCTCGCGCACAACATGGCGCGCATCGACCACCCTTTGAAGGATGTCAGGATCACTGTCGCGGCTGAGCTTTCCAAGCAGACCGAAATTGTAGATATCTCCTTCGAGACCAGTTGTCCGCAAAGCAGAGAACACGACCTGATCGAGATCATCAGCTGTGTCAACACCTGCAGCAGCGTAATCGACCCAGTCAGCCTCTAAGCCAATTTTGGGATTGCCACTGCGCTCAGACTCAACGATCGCCAATCGTTCGGCCGCGGTCTGCGGTGGACCGACTTCCGGCGTTGAGCGTTGCAAGGAAAACGTGACATTTTCCCGAAGCGAGCCAGGGAACAGGATTGGCTCAGGCAGTGCGTAGGCAAAATCACGGCTGTAGCTATCGTTGCTGAACGATGAGAAATCTTTATCTCCCATGCGCAAGCGACCTTCGAAGTCCGTCGTCTGCCGCCCTAGCAGGCGCATCAGCACGTCCCGCCCACTGCCGGGGGCGCCGACAATCGCAACATGCGATGGCCGGTCGATTTTTAACGTCAGTGCGTCGAGAAGCGGACTGCCCCTCTGATCGGTGACCCTCAGACCGTCCATCCGAATGGGTGTTCTAGGATCGAGTTTTGGTTCGGTCTTTGGGTCCACCTTCGGCATCAGTTTTTCGGCGCCGAATTGTGTAATGACCTGATGGTACTTGATCGTCACATCTGCGCGGCGCTGATCCCAATCGATCAGTTCCTTGACCGGCGGTGGAAGATCCTTGTAGGCCGCGATCACTGCAACCAGCTGTCCGATGTCGAGAGAACCGGTCAAGGCGAAGTAACCGCCAATTGCATAAAAGAAGAACGGTGTAATTTGCGACAGAAGCGTGTTTAAGTACTTGACGGCATACTTGCGATTGTAGAGCGCGACGCGGATGCGGAACAGGTTGGCCAGCCGGCCGCCGACTTCCGCTTCTGCATAAGAAGCCGTTCCGTGGCCGTGAATGAGCGGTGCTCCATCAACCATTTCCCCGATGCGGCCAGCCAGTTTTCGCGCAGCAATTTGCCGGGCCCTGGCGTATTCCAACTGCTTGCGGCGCAGGATCGGAATGATAAAGGCCTGCAAGAGCACAATCGACAGTGCAACGAGACCGAGCCAGAAGCTCTGGAACATGATGAAAAGTAGCGCCGTCAGGGCCTGCGTTCCCATGAACATCGGAAGGACGAACGCATCACCGATGAAGTTGCCGATCGGCTCAACTTCGTTGTTGATCATGGTGGCCGCTTCGGCAGGCTTGACCTGTCGCGCATCTTCCGGGCGAAACCGCATCAGGCGCGAGAACAGATCAAATCGCAGTCGGCGCAACATCCGCTCTGCCAGCACGCCCTTGTCGATGTTGATGCGATAGCGAAATGCCCCGTTGATCAGCACAAAGAACAGGAACATGAAACTAAGCGCGATCAGGTAGCCGATCTGATCAAGATTAAAGCCCTGGAATAGGGTGAACGAGCCGCCGCCGAGAAAGTCCGGCAGTCCGATCGACATCCCCAGCAAATTGGCCGTTGTCTGGCCATCTTTGAACGCCTCCCCCTGCAGGGCCTCGTTGACGATGCGCTTTGGAATATCGAGTGACAACCAGTAGAACGGGAGAGATGCGAGAATAAGAAACAGGATCGCAAACTGTTCGCGTTTGCTGTGTTGCCACGTATAACGGAATAAATTGGGGTTCAATGGTCTCGCTCTCTTTCGTTCCAAGTCCTAAGCAACGCTCGCCGAAAAATTGGCGAAAGTCGTCGCTGACCATTGCTCTGCGCATTCATTCATTCTGAACTATCAGATGTAGTCAACCGGCGCCACATTGGCCACCTTACATCTCAACTGAGTAAAAGCCGGAATGTGTGCCGCTGGATCACGATTTCCTGAACCAAAGTCATCCAACATCGGCCTCTTGGCACGTCGCGACGCGGACCGGCTGCTGTTTCGTGCCAGGAAATCAAAGTATGCTGGTGTCTCAGATCCAATCCTCCAGCGCGGTTTGTACGATCTTTGATGAAGATTGCCTTTTATGCACCGATGAAATCCCCCAATCATCCTGTTCCTTCGGGGGATCGTCTGATGGGGCGCTTGCTCCTGCGTGTATTGAGTGCGATTGCCGGGACTGAAAATGTCCGCCTCGCCAGTGAATTCCGGGCCTACAGCAGCCAGCCGGACAGTCACCGGCTGAACGCGAACCGGACAGCTGCCAAAACCGAGGCTGAGACCATCATTTCCGCTTGGGAGAGCCAGGGCTGGGTGCCCGATGTCTGGTTTACCTATCACCCCTACTACAAATCACCGGATTGGATCGGCCCGCTCGTGGCCGAGCGCTTTGCTTGCCCGATAGTCACGGCAGAGGCGTCTTTTTCCGCCAGGCGCGCCCACGATGACTGGTCAGCGTGGCATGAAGAGCATGTGCGCGGGCTGCGCCAGTCCAGCTGTCATCTTTACATGAAGGAGCGCGATCGCGCCGGCTTGCTCGCCTTACCTTCAAGGCCGGACCAGCTGCTCCACCTACCCCCGTTCATTGATACCGAACCGTTCATCGGGCTTTCCCCGAATGGTGTCTCGACCCACTGCGAGCAGCCAGCGCCGGTCAAGTTGATAACCGTTGCGATGATGCGCGCGGACGTCAAACTCAAAAGCTATCGTTATCTCGCCGAAGCTCTGACCGGGTTGCAGGGCCTTGATTGGACGCTTGACATCATTGGTGACGGAGTGGCCCTGAGCGATGTCGAACAGGCTTTCAGTGGTCTCAAAGCCGACCGCTTACACTGGCACGGAGAAGTCGCGCCGAGTGAAATGCCAAACCGACTCTCAGCAGCCGATATTTTCGTATGGCCGGGTTTTGGGGAAGCATATGGCTTGGCGTATCTCGAAGCGCAGGCGTGTGGATTGCCAGTTGTCGCACAGAATACGGCAGGCGTCCCTGAGGTGGTACTGAACGGCGAAACCGGGCTTCTTACACTCGAGAACGATATTGAGGGCTTTCGGTCCGCCCTGCGGGATCTGATTAAGGAACCCAGCAAAGTCAGAAAGATGGGACAGCGCGCACAGGACTTTGTCTTGTCCGAACGTTCCGCGAGCCAGGCGCAACAGATCATCAAGCTGGCGCTATTGCAGGTCCTTTCACCAAGGGACGGTGGCTGACGCCCGCAGCTTATCCCCCAAACGTCAGCCGTCGGCGCACAAAAAAGCGCGAGTCCCGGTCGGGCTGCTCGCAAATGGTGATCGCATCAAATCGAACCGGCTGATCAATCGGCGCATACAACTCCTGTAGAGCGGCGCAAACACGGTTCTGTTCGGCCTCAGGCAACCGCCCTGTCAGCGTCATATGGAACCTGAATTGGTCAAACACATACGGGTAACCCCATTGATCAAGATTCTCGACCTGACTGGGGGTAAGGGGAGGTTTCAGGCGTCTCTCTCTGTCAGCCGCGGTCAACGGAGCACGGAAAGGCTCAAACGTCCGGATGCAGTCGCCGGCGAGCTGATTGAGCTCTGATGATGCTTCAGCCGGGACGAGTGCAAGGAAACGCCCAATCGGAGAAACTTTCAGCTGTTGCACCTCAAACGGCACGCGCTTCTCGACAAACGCCTCACCTGTTCGCTCTAGGTCGTCGATTGCAGCTGTACTAGCAAGCTCAAACGGAGGCTTGAGCGTTGCGTGGAAGCCGTAGCGGCGTGGTTCAGCAGTCCAGTCTAGAGCTGTCTGGTGACGATATACGGGATGATCATGGAATGCCGCGTCCTCACGCTTCTGGCTATCGTAGCCGACGGCAGCGCAACCGAAGACCCACAGAGGGCTATCGGCGGCAGGCACGAAATAGACAGCATATCGCGTCATGACAGTCGGCTATGCCTCTTGTGGCTATAGGATCGCCTCTGTTCTGGGCCCGGTCACGTGGACTTTGGCTCAGCAGGGATGCCTTCGATCGCCTCGCAACCTCGCATATACAAGTAACTGCCGTTGCCGGAAACACAGACTTCATCATTGGCATCACGCACTTCACCGCGGCAGGTCGCAACGCCGTTTTCAACACCTTTCAGCCAAGCCTCTGCGCGCACAACCGGCGTCCGCGCAACGGCGACGAAGTTGCTTGTGAGTGAGAGTGTTACGCAGCGGCGCACATGACCTTCCACACTGCACCAGGTGGAAGCATGTCCCATCGCAGCGTCAAGGATGGTCATATAAACCCCGCCATGAAGAAATCCGCTGGAATTCGTGTGCTGTTCCGTGATCTCAACCTCAAAAACGGCGTGACCTTCTTCCCAGACCGGCGTTCGGTAACCAACCAGCGCTTTAAACCCTGATGGTTTGCCAAGATCGATTTGGTCGCTCTTGTCGTTCATGTCTGCCCTGATAAACTCCGCCTCATTCCCGTGGAGAGATAACATAAGGACGACACGCGATGTCGGAGCCATTGCGCGCAGCCCAGCCAGTGCCAGACAATGTTCTCGAAGAGCTGAAGGCCATCGTCGGTCCGGCAGGCTATATCGACGACGCCAATGATATTGACCCCTACTGCAAGAGCTGGCGTGATGACTTCGCCGGTGTCGTGCCGCTGGTCTTACGTCCTCAATCGACGGAGGAAATGGCAGCATTGGTGAAGTGCTGTGCCCAGCACGGAACACCAATCGTCCCGCAAGGTGGAAATACCGGATTGACGGGTGCCAGCCAGCCACACGCTGACAAGAGCGAAGTCATCATCTCAACGGCGCGCATGAATAAAGTTCGCGAGATGGATCTCGACAACGATACGTTGACCGTCGAGTCCGGCGTTGTTCTTCAGCAAATTCAGAACATTGCGGATGAGAACCAACGCCTCTTTCCTTTGAGCCTTGGCGCGGAAGGATCGTGTCAGATCGGCGGCAACCTGTCGACGAATGCTGGCGGCACGCAGGTTCTGCGCTACGGCAATACGCGAGCTTTGGTCCTCGGTCTTGAAGTCGTCCTGCCGAACGGGGATGTTTGGCATGGGCTTCGCGGTCTTCGCAAAGACAACACCGGCTATGACATGAAGCACCTGTTCATCGGTGGTGAAGGGACGCTGGGGATTATCACCGCAGCTGTGCTGCGCCTGTTTCCGAAGCCAACGGCAACGGAAACAGCGTGGTTGGCTCTGAAGTCGCCCAAAGATGCTGTCAGTCTGCTCGGTCACATGCGCGCCAGGCTCGGTGATCAAGTGTCTGGTTTTGAACTGATGCAACGCTCTATCATTGATTTTCTCCTCGAGGGTGTGCCGGGGCATGAAGATCCTATGAGCACCGAACACGCCTGGTATGTTCTGGCCGAAGTCACAGGTCAGGGTGAGCCGGGCTCGCTTGCCGATCCATTTACCAATGCCTTGGGCGAGGCCATGGAGCTGGGTCTGGTCGATGATGCGGTCATCGCATCTTCCGGTGCGCAGGCGGCACGGTTCTGGAAAATGCGTGAAGACATGGCCGAAGCACAAAAAGCGATCGGCATCGGAATCAAGCACGATGTCTCAGTGCCGGTTTCCAAAATTGCCGAGTTCATCGAACGTGCCAATACGGCCCTGCTCGCGCAATATGAGGGCCTGAGAACATGCGCATTCGGCCATGTTGGTGACGGCAATATGCACTTTAATCCGATGTCGCCAGCCGATTGGGATCGCACGGAGACCTTCCGCACGGAACGTGAACCGATCAACCGGATCGTCCATGATCTGGTAGTCGAGCTTGGCGGATCGATCAGCGCCGAACACGGCATCGGCCGCCTGCGCTTGGACGAGAACATGCACTATAAGACCGGCGTCGAAGTCAACATGATGCGCTCGATCAAGCAGGCGTTGGATCCGCAAAACATTATGAATCCTGGCAAGTTGATCAGACTGTGAGTGCGGTCAGTCTCATATCTGTCGATTGGGGGACGACGTCGCTGCGGATCTACGCCGTCGCTGGCGATGGCACCATTCTCGCGACCCACGAGTCGGCTAACGGCATTCTGAGTGTCGCGGATCAGGACTTCGAGGGCATCTTGAGGCGGGCGCTCAAGGCCTTGGCGTTGGACACGACGGGCACGCCAGTCATTTTATCAGGAATGATCGGCAGTCGGCAGGGTTGGGTTGAAGCCCCTTATATCTCCTGCCCTGCAAAGATTGATGACCTCGCAGCTGGCCTGACCAAACTGGACGATGTTGACGGTCACATCGTGCGCTTGATTCCCGGCATTTGTTGGCGCCCCGAAAAAGGTGCGCCCGATGTCATCCGAGGAGAAGAAACGCAGGTCTTCGGGGCGTTGGCCGGTCTTGATACATCTGATGCGCTCTTCGTCTTGCCGGGGACGCATTCGAAGTGGATTTCCGTGTCCGGACGCCAGCTGGTAAGCTTTCAAAGTTACATGACCGGAGAAGTGTTTTCAGCTTTGAAGGACAACACGATCCTTGGGCGCATGATGGCCGAACCAGCCACCGACACAGCATTTGAACGTGGCGTGGCCGCCAGCACTTCAGACGGATCACCTGGCCATCTCCTGCATCAGGTTTTTTCCACGAGAACCCTGGGCCTGTTCGGTGAATTGTCAGATCAGGAAGCAGCATCCTACCTATCAGGTCTCCTTATCGGCTCCGAATTTCATGCAGGTATCCAAGCAGATCATCAAAAACTGCATGTCATGGCCGGCTCGACACTGAGCGACCTCTATGTCAGAGCTGCAGACGTGCTGCAGTTGGAAACACACGCGGTTGACCCCGGGTCGATCGTTCAAGGACATCGCGCCATTGCAGCAGCGGCTGGTCTGTAAGGGGGGCTTCGAGTGAGGACTTTGCGTGGGGACGAGACATGAATTTTGCTGAAGCGCTCGAAGCATGTCCTTTGGTCGCCATCCTGCGTGGCATCAAACCAGACGAAATTGACGCCATCTCTGACGCGCTGGTTGAGGCCGGGTTGCGCATCATTGAGGTGCCGCTCAATTCACCAGAACCACTGCGCTCGATCGAACGTTTGGCAGAACGACATGGTGATCAAGCACTTGTCGGGGCGGGAACGGTGATGACCCCGGAGGACGTGATCGATGTACGCGATGCGGGTGGCGAACTCATTGTCATGCCGCATATGGATCCGGAAATCATCGATGAAGCAAAGGCCGAAGGTCTGACCTGCGTGCCGGGCGTTGCTACCCCGACTGAAGGGTTTAGTGCGCTGACTGCGGGCGCTGACGCTCTCAAGCTTTTCCCGTCTGAATCGATACCACCCAAGGTCGTCAAAGCCTGGAAGGCTGTCTTTCCGCCCGAGACCCGTCTGCTCGCTGTCGGCGGGATCTCAGCAGCCAACATTTGTGACTATGCGGCAGCAGGAACCGCTGGCTTTGGGATTGGATCCAGTCTCTACAGCCCCGGCAAGTCTGCAGCAGAAGTACTTGCCAATGCACGCGAACTCTTGCAGGCCTTGGGCGAAAAACGAACCGGAATTTGACACCGCCTTGCGCTGAGCTATCTGGCGCAAATGCGACTTAGCAGAAGCTGTAAAAGTAAAACTAGGAGACCGACTATGTCTGAACCGTGTGATCTGAGCGCTGTTGAGGCACGTCGCCAAATCGGCACCAAGCAGTTGTCGCCGGTTGAATTGCTCGACAGCTGCCTTGCGCGCATTGAGGCAACCAATGGGGCCGTCAATTCTATTGTCGCGATGGATGTCGAAGCCGCCAAAGATACGGCAGAAATAGCAGAGCGCACCGTCATGCATGGTGAACCGCTCGGCACCTTGCACGGCCTTCCTCTCGGCGTGAAGGATCTGCAGGCAACGGCAAACCTGACAACCACTTGGGGATCATTGATTCACAAGGACCATGTCCCGGAAGACGATGAAGACGGGATTGCCAATCTTCGCGATGAGGGAGCTGTGGTTCTCTGCAAGACGAACACGCCTGAGTTCGGCGCGGGCGCCAACACGAAAAACCGTGTTTACGGTGCCACTGGTAACCCTTTCGATCCAATAAAGACCTGTGCCGGGTCGAGTGGCGGCTCGGCGGTGGCTCTCGCGTTGGGACAGGTGCCGATTGCAACAGGATCAGATTATGGTGGCAGCCTCCGCACGCCTGCAGCGTTTTGTGGAGTTGCTGGCTTCCGTCCGTCACCAGGTGTTGTGCCGGCTCCGGACCGGTCATCCCTGATTACGCCCTTCCCTGTGAACGGTCCGATGGGCCGGACAATTGAAGATCTGCATCTTCTGCTCAAGGCTCAGATCGATATCGACAAGCGTGATCCTTTCTCCAGTGATGACGTGATGCGCATCCCCGAGAAGCTGACGGGCATCGATCTAGGATCGCTCAGTGTCGCCGTATCAGCTGATCTTGGCTGTGCACCGGTCGACAACGCCATCCGAGCGACGTTCGAGGCGCGAACCAAGTCATTCTCGCACTGCTTTGCTGAAACGGCAGAAGCGACCCCAGACTTTTCCGATGTGCACGAGGTCTTTGAAACGATTCGTGGCATCTACTTTGTTGGTGCCCACGAGCAGCGCCTGGCCAATCATCGCGATCTGCTCGGGCCGAACGTGATAGACAATACCGAACGTGGCCTGAAATTGACCGCATCGGAGGTTGCCCGGGCCAACGTTCATCAGGCAGCGATCATGCGCCGGTTTGCCGAATTCTTTGCTGAGTTCGATATCTTGATTTGTCCTGGCTCGTCCGTCTCACCGTTTCCTCACGAGCAGCTCTCCGTCACGGAGATCAACGGCGAGCAAATGCCCACCTACATGCGCTGGCTGGCACTGGCTTACGCGCCCACGATGGCGATGGCCTGTGTGGCGGTCGTGCCATGCGGCGTTGATGAACACGGTATGCCGTTCGGCATCCAGGTTATCGGACCGAACGGCGCTGATGGCTTGGTGTTGGAGACGGCCTATGCGCTTGAGCAGGTGTTGGCGGCCAATCCTGAGACAGCCCGTCCGGTTCCTGATCTGTCCAAGCTGACGAGCTGAGCATCACGCGGAACGCCTCGCGCGCAAGTTCGTCCGGGCCGGCACTCCCGGACGAAGCGCGGATGGGCTTCTAGGTCGCGGTTCGTGCTGAGCGCGATTGCGCCATCAAGAGGCTGAGCGAGGCGACGATCACAATTCCCATCATTGGCAGGGCCGCAAGGTTTACGACGTCCCAGCCAACCTTGGCATGAAGGTAGCCTGACAGGCCGGCAGCCAGCGCCGTTGTCATGTAGACCAGGAAGTCGTGGCTTGCCTGAACTTTAGCCCGCTCTGCAGGTTGATAGGTTTTGGTCAGAAGCGATGAGCCGCCCACAAATGTGAAGTTCCAGCCGAGACCCACAAGGACATTCGCGATGAAGAAGTTCATGAAGTCGATGCCGGCGAGGTTGACCATCGCGCAGCCGATCTGAATAAACGCTCCGATTGCGATAATCGGCAGCGCGCCGAAGCGGCTGATCAGGTGGCCTGCGAAGAACGATGGCAGGAACATCGCAACGACGTGAGCCTGAATGACGGTGGCAGAGGCATTGAACTGGAAACCGCACGCCAGCATCGCAAGTGGCGTTGCCGACATCACCAATGTCATCACGCCGTAGCCGAACATTGATGAGATAATCGCCACAATATAGGTCGGCTGCCGCGCAATGACGTGTAGCGGACGGCCGCCGGATTTGCGGTCTTCCAGCTTGAGCCTCGGGATCCGCAGGGTCTGGACCACCAGCAGCGACATCACCGAGTAGATGATGACCAACACGTAAACGCCGGCAAACATAACCGGATTGAACCAGTCGACGGCATACTTGGCCGTCTGGGGGCCCAGCAAACCAGCCAAAATGCCGCCTGCCATGACCAGCGAAATCGCCTTTGGCCGATAGGCTTCATCTGCCGCGTCGGCAGCCGCAAAGCGGTAGTACCACGCAAAACCGGCCGAACCGCCCATCAACAAGGCACCGGCACACAAGCCATAAAAATTTTGCTCGAAGATCGACACCGTGGAGATGACGCCTGAGATGATGCTCATAGTCGCGCCGATCGAGAACCCAGCCCGGCGGCCCAATCGCGCCATCAGCAGCGACGCTGGGATTGTCATGATCATGATGCCGGCGTGATACAGCACGAGAGGCACGGTCGCGAAGCTCTTGTCTTCACCGAGCAATGCGTGACCCGCGAGCGGCGTTGTCGCGATCGCCATTGTTGTCACGCACATGAACAACGCCTGGCAGATCGCCAGAATTAGAACGTTGCGTCGCACGTCGACCGCCGGTGCGCTAGGCGGCGTTACTGCATCTGTTGTCATGATCTATAGGTTCTTTTCACGCCCAAATGAGGCCGATATCGGCACCGTAGACGATATGCCGGACAATGCCATCAGTCAGATCATCGCTGACCGGATACATGGTCAAGTCAGGCGACGCTTGGGGATTGAGTATCCTGCCTCGGATGCCCCCGTAGCAATTATCCCTTATCGACTACCCCATGTAGAGCCCACCATTCGCGTGCACCAGCTCGCCGGTCATGAAGCGGGAGGCATCAGAGGCTAGAAACGTGATGATGTCTGCAATCTCGTCTGGCTGGGCCATTGCGCCGAGCGGAACAAGATCGGATTGTTCGCGCATTTCATCTTCACTGAACTGGTAACGAGGTTGTGCTGTGTCTGTAATACCGGGGGCGATCGCGTTAACGCGGATCTTGTGCGGTGCAAGTGCAAGCGCCATCGATCGCGTCAGCCCGATGATGCCTGTTTTGCTCGCGGAATAATGGACGCCAAGGACGTGACCGCGCACAGACGATGATGAAATATTGACGATTGAGCCGTGGGTTTGGGCCGAGATCATGGTCTTGGCGACAGCCTGTCCAACCAAGAAGCTGCCTTTCAGGTTGACGCCGTGCACAAGGTCCCACTCTTCTTCTTCGAGTTCGAGGAAGTCAGAGCGTGGAAACACTCCGGCATTATTGATCAGGATGTCCAATCCCCCGAAGGCCTGATTGGCGATGTCAACGATCGCAACCGCGCCGGTTTTGCTCCCGACGCTGCCCTGGATCGCGACAGCCTTGCGATCTAGCTTCTCGATCTCACGGCAGATCGATTGCGCTGCACCTTCATCGTCGAGCCAGTTCACAGCAACGTCCGCGCCGGCTGCTGCCAATGCGAGGGCGCAGGCCCGGCCGATACCCTGCTGAGCGCCGGTAACAAGCGCGCGCTTTCCCGCAAGCGAAGTTCGAGCAATGGTCATCTGTGTTGCCTTGTTGAAACGTGTTCAGGGATAGAGGTGCCAACCTGCACAAGGCTAATCCTCTTGTTCCTTCATCCGCAAGTGCCGGCTGACAAGCAGACGCGTGGTGCGGTGAACGCATTGATGACTTTGCCGGGGCACCGTCCTGATCACGAAAACTCTCGTAGGCGAGGCAATCCAAGGCGCTGCATAAACTCAGGATTGTTGGCATGATCCAATGCCTCGCTGAGGTTGCAAACAGGCACAGCTCAACTTTGCGACAAAACAGTCACAGCCTGCTTAAGCCGCAAAGCCGCTCTTGCGTCATTTCGACAAGCAATAGTACAACTGAGCTTAATAAAAGAGGTTGCCGCAAAAATAAGCAATCAAAGCGGCCCATTGGAGGGAGAACGCCAGTGAGCGAGGCCAACGAGTCTCGTCCGCACGATGCGGAATTGAATACGATCCCGAAGTTGCTGCTCCGCAATGCGCAAAAGTTCGCTGGCGAGCCGGCATACCGGGAAAAGTATCTGGGAATTTGGCAGACCTGGAATTGGCAGGAAACGCGCGATCATGTGCGTGACTTTGCTTTGGGTCTTCACACACTTGGCATGCAGCGCGGTGACTCCGTCGCAATCGTGGGGGATAACCGCCCGCGATTATACGCCACGTTCGTTTCAGCCCAGAGCATCGGAGCAATCCCTGTCCCTGTTTACCAGGACTCGGTCGCCGATGAGATGGCTTACGTTCTGGAGCACGCCGGCGTAAAGTACGCTGTCGTGGAGAACCAGGAACAAGTCGATAAGATCCTGAGCATCGCCGACCAGGTGCCGACGCTGGAAAAAATCATCTACGTCGAACCGCGCGGCCTCCAGAAGTACGACCACACCAATCTGCACGCATTCAGCGAGGTCCAGGAGATCGGTCGCGATGCCATGAAGCAGAAGCCGGATCTCGAACAATGGTGGCACGGTGAAATCGCAAAGGGCAAAGGCGAAGATGCCTGCGTGATGCTCTATACGTCCGGTACTACCGGCCGGCCAAAGGGTGTTCGACTAACATTCGACAACCAGATTATCTCGGCGCGCAATGCCAACCAGTTTGACAATCTGACTGAGAAAGACGAGATCATCGCCTATCTGCCAATGGCATGGGTCGGCGACAATATCTTCTCCCTCGCGCAGGCTTACGAAGCAGGTTTCTGCGTGGCTTGTCCGGAAAGCCCGGAGACGGTCCAGGCTGACCGCCGCGAAATCGGTCCGACGTTCTTCTTCGCGCCTCCACGTGGCTTTGAGAACCAGTTGACCGACATAACGGTCCGCATGGAAGATGCGGGCAGCTTCAAGCGCTGGCTCTACCGGATGTTCCTCAGGGTTGCCGATCGCTGCGGTGAAAAAATTCTCGAGGGTCGTTTCACCAACCCCTATAACCGCATCATGTATGCGCTCGGAAACTTCTTTGTTTACGGGCCTTTGCGCAACCGGCTTGGCTTGTCCCGGACGCGGATCGCTTACACAGCCGGCGAGGCCATTGGCCCGGAAATGTTCCGGTTCTACCGTTCCATCGGCGTCAACCTGAAGCAACTCTACGGTCAGACGGAAGCATCCGTCTATGTCACTGCTCAGCCCGATGGCGAGATCTTTGCTGATACCGTTGGTAAGCCATCCAAGGGTGTCGAGCTGAAGATCGCAGACAGTGGCGAGGTTCTCTACCGCAGCCCTGGCGTTTTCCAGGAATACTACAAGAACGAGGAAGCGACCAAGTCGACCAAGACTGAGGATGGTTGGGTCCACTCCGGGGATGCCGGCTTCATCGATAATCGCGGTCACTTGGTCATCATCGACCGCGCGAAAGATGTTGGCCGGATCAATGACGGCTCGGTGTTCGCGCCGAAGTATCTGGAAAACAAGATCAAGTTCTACCCGGAAATCCGCGAAGCTGTCGCGATCGGCAATGGCCGGGATTACGCGACCATGATGATCAATATCGATCTGGTCTCCGTGGGTAACTGGGCCGAGCGTAACAATGTGATCTACGCTAGCTATCAGGAACTGGCCGGCCATCCTGATGTTTACAAGATGGTCGAGCGGCGCGTCGACGAGCTGAACCAGTCTCTCAAAGATGAGCCGCGCATGGCCGGGTCCCAGATTAAGCGCTTTCTGATCCTGATCAAAGAACTCGACGCGGACGATGGCGAACTGACACGGACCCAGAAGGTCCGGCGGACTTTGGTCGAGGAGCGTTACGCACCGCTTTACACGGCCCTCTATGATGGGTCGGATATGTGCCATCTCGAAACCGAAGTGACCTTCGAAGATGGGCGAAAAGGTATGATCAAAGGCGACGTCCGCATTGTCGATATGCAGACTTATCCGTCTGCGGCCACGCCAATGCAGGAGGCTGCTGAATAATGAACCAGGTCCTCGGCGCAGCGGCGCCGGTATCCGCTGATAACCGCATTTCCGAAGAAGTCCTGCTGAAGGTCGACAATGTCTCGTTGTCGTTCGGTGGGGTGAAGGCCATTCGTGATGTCAGTTTCGATATCAAAAAGGGTGAGGTGCGCGCCATCATCGGGCCGAACGGTGCCGGCAAGACGTCAATGCTGAACAGCATCAATGGCTTCTATCACCCTCAGGAAGGCACCATCACCTACCAGGGCCAGACACGGCGCCGAATGAAGCCTTACATTGCCGCAACACAAGGCATTGCAAGAACATTCCAGAACGTGGCGCTGTTCCGCGGGATGTCGACACTGGACAATATTATCTCCGGCCGAACGTTGAAGATGAAGACCGGCTTGTTTTGGCAGATTCTCCGTAAAGGACCAGCCGAACAGGAAGAGTTCAAGCATCGCGAGTTTGTCGAGCACATCATCGACTTCCTGGAAATTCAGGCCATCCGGCGCACACCCGTCGGCCGCCTCCCCTATGGTCTTCAGAAGCGGGTCGAACTTGGCCGGGCATTGGCAATGGAGCCGACGTTACTGCTTCTGGACGAGCCCATGGCTGGGATGAACCTCGAAGAAAAGCGGGATATGAGCCGCTTCATTATCGATGCCAACGAACAACTCGGCACCACCATCGCCCTGATCGAGCATGACATGGGCGTGGTGATGGATCTCTCGGACCGTGTGGTTGTCCTCGACCACGGAGAGATGATCGCAGACGGGACGCCGGCCGAAGTTCAGGCCAATCAGAACGTCATTGATGCCTACCTCGGCGTGTCGCACTAAGGTTCAGAACGTATGGAAATCCTTCATCAAGTATTCGTCCAGCCCTTCCTGGACATGGGCGGCGCACCGGACCTCCTTGTCCAGGTGATCTGGGAAGGCCTGGTCGCAGGCATCCTCTACGCCCTCATCGCGCTCGGACTTGTCTTGATCTTCAAGGCCTCCGGCATCTTTAACTTCGCACAGGGCATCATGGTGGTGTTCGGTGCGCTGGGGCTTGTGACCCTCTATGAGCTTGGCGTTCCCGCCTGGCTTGCGCTCATCCTGTCCATTGCGATGATGTTCGTCCTTGCTGTTGTGGTTGAACGGGTCGTCTTCCGGCCCCTCGTCAACCAGCCGGATATCATCTTGTTCATGGCCGCGATCGGCTTGAACACGTTTTTGATTGGCTTTGGTGAGACGGTCTTTGGTGGCGAGCCGAAAACAATGATCACCGAGCAGATCGGCCTGCCAACCGGCTCCACCGAGGTGGAAATGCTGGGTGGGCTCGTGATCTTCCAGCACCTCGATATCGCGGCTGCGGTGATTGCAGCGTTGATGGTGATCAGCCTCACGGTCTTCTTCAACAAGTCCAAGATCGGGCGGGCTTTGCGCGCTGTTGCCGATGATCACCAGGCGGCTATGTCGGTTGGCATCACGCTGCAGCAGATCTGGGTGATCGTCTGGTTCGCAGCCGGTATCGTGGCTCTCGTCACCGGCATCATGTGGGGCGCACGCTCAGACGTGTCGTTCGCGCTTGAGGTCGTCGCTTTGAAGGCCTTGCCGGTTCTCATCCTGGGTGGTTTCACATCAATCCCAGGCGCCATTATTGGTGGGCTTATCATCGGTATTACCGAGAAGATTGCAGAGTTCTATTGGGGCCCGATGCTCGGCGGCTCGATCGAAAGCTGGATGCCTTATTTCGTAGCGCTGCTGTTCCTGTGGTTCCGACCGCAAGGCCTGTTCGGCGAAAAGATCATCGAACGGATTTAGGAGTGTAGCGGCAGATGTTCTATCGCGAGGTCGGAGACCTAAAGACCACTTACAAGGAAGACTCAGTCGTCCTTCGATCGCCCAGGAACGCTACGGGATCTATTTCCTGCTCGGCTTCCTGTATCTCGTCGTCCCGTTTGTGGCGGATGACTTCTGGCTTAACACCATCATCATCCCGACGCTGATCTTCTCATTGGCGGCTTTGGGGCTCAACCTGCTCACCGGCTATGCCGGCCTGGTGTCGCTTGGTACCGGCGGGTTCATGGGCGTCGGCGCCTTTGCTTGCTACAAGCTCGCAACGATTTTCCCGGATGTGAACATCGTTATTCACATCCTGTTGTCCGGCTTCTTTGCGGCTGCGATCGGTGTCTTTATCGGCATCCCGAGTCTGCGCATCAAAGGCTTTTATCTCGCCGTCGCAACGCTCGCCTCGCAGTTCTTCCTGGAATGGGCGTTCGGGCGGATAGCTTGGCTCTATAACTATAACGATTCCGGTGCCATCGACGCGATCAACATGAGCCTCTTCGGCATGCCGCTGACAGAGCCTTACGGTGCTCCCTGGTTCCAGTACCTGGTCGTGCTATCGATCGTTGTCGGACTGACGGTCGTCGCGGTCAACCTTGTGCGCGGACGGTTTGGGCGCCAGTGGATGGCGATCCGGGACATGGACATCGCTGCTGAATTGATCGGCATCCGACTGTTGCCGACAAAGCTTTTGGCGTTTGCCATCTCGTCCTATTACTGCGGGGTCGCAGGCGCCATGCTGGTGTTCCTGTCGCTCGGGGCGGCTGAGGTTGAATCCTTTGATATCCTCAATGCATCGTTCCCCGTGCTGTTCATGATCATCATCGGCGGCCTGGGCAGTATTATAGGCTCATTCCTTGGTGCGGCATTCATTGTGGTCCTTCCGATCATAATCTCGACAGTGCCTCGCGCTATGGAACTTGACATCACGTCAGCGACGGTCGAGCACATTCGTTTTATGATCGTTGGTGCACTGATTATCTTCTTCCTTATTGTTGAGCCGGCCGGGTTGGCCCGTCTCTGGCAAATCGCGAGGGAGAAACTGAGGCTCTGGCCGTTCCCATACTAGGGAATTCAGCCAGTTTGAACCCGTATGGTCGCCCGTATGGTCGGTGGCCAGCCGTACGGGGTAACCAAGCAGGGGCTCGCGACGAAAGGCATTGCCACTCGTCATGGACTGCGACAATAATGGCTGATCCGGGACATCTCAACGTTCCGAGAAAATAGAAGCACTGAAGGGCTATCAAGTGGAGGAAGCACTTTATGAAGCTAAGTAAGTCAATTCTCGGTATCGCCGCTGGCGCTATGCTGACAACCGGCTTTGCCCTGCAGACGCAGGCGCAGGACCAACACTACATCCCGCTTTTGACCTACCGCACGGGGCCGTTTGCTGGTTCGGGTACGCCGAACGCAAATGGCATGCACGACTACTTCACCATGCTCAACCAGCGCGACGGTGGCATCGGCGGCGTCAAGATCGCGGTTGAAGAGTGCGAAACCGGCTACAAAGCGCAAAAAGGCGTTGAGTGCTACGAAGCAACCAAGGGTAAGGGCGCACTCGTCTACAACCCATACTCAACCGGTATTACACTTCAGCTGCTGCCAAAGGCTCCGATTGACAAAATCCCTGTTTTGTCCATGGGCTATGGTCTGTCCGCTGCCGCGGTAGGCGAGAAGTTCCCCTGGGTCTTCAACGCTCCGGCCACCTATTGGAGCCAGGCGTCAGGCGTAATCAAGTATCTTGCCAGCCGCAACAATGGCAGCCTCAAGGGCAAGAAGATTGGCTTCACCTACCTCGATGTGGGTTACGGCCGTGAACCTATTCCTTTGTTCAAAGCTCTGGCGGAAGAAATGGGCTTCAAGCTCATGCTGTTGCCGGTCGGCGTGAAGGAAATGCAGAACCAGGCATCACACTGGTTGCAGGTCCGCAAAGAGCGCCCTGACTACATGGTGATCTGGGGTTGGGGTGCAATGACGCCGACCGCAATCAAGGAAGCCGCGAAGATCCGTTTCAACATGGAAAACTTCATCGGCGTTTGGTGGTCAGGCAGCCAGGTTGATGTGAAGCCTGCCGGCAAAGGCGCCGTCGGTTATCACGCTATGACGTTCCACGGTGCAAGCACGGACATTCCAGTGTTCAAGGACATCATCAAGCACGTCATCGAAGGTCCGGGCAAAACGCTCACCAAGAACGCTGAAGATGTCAAAGAGATCTACTACATGCGTGGTGTTTTCAACGCAGCGATCGTTGCTGAAGCCATCCGCAATGCCCAGAAGATCACCGGCAAGAAAGTCATCACCGGCGAAGATATGCGCAAAGGTCTCGAAAGTCTTGAGCTGACACCAGAGCGCATTAAGGAAGCTGGCTTCGAGGGCTTCATGGACTCCATGAAGATTACTTGTAAAGACCACGCTGGTGCGCACCGCATGTTCGTCCAGCGTTGGGACGGCAAGAATTGGAAGAAGGTATCTGACTGGATCACGCCAATGAAGGAAAAGGTCCGTCCGATGCTTGAAGAAGCTGCTGCGAAGTACGTTGCAGACAAGAAGGACTGGGTCACTCAGAAGTGCCCAAGCTAAGTCCTGACTTCTAACAACACTGGTGTCCGCCGAAAACCGGCGGGCACCTCGCCTATTCTGAACTACTGATCTGAATTGACCCCGTGTGTCGCTGATCTTAACGCGGCGCTGACAGCCACTGCCAAATCGAGGAAGAACGAGACATGGCCGTTGACACAGCCGTTGCCGATACGACCGCGACTGCGCCAGCAACAAACTCAATTCTGTCCGTCAGCAATATCGAGGTCATCTATGACCACGTTATTCTCGTTCTGAAGGGTGTCTCGCTGGAAGTGCCGAAGGGCGGGATCGTTGCGATCCTGGGCGCCAACGGTGCCGGCAAGACGACGACACTCAAAGCGATCTCGAACCTCCTGCGGGCTGAACGCGGTGACGTTACAAAAGGCACGATCCACTTTAATGGCGAGCGCGTTGATCGCCTGAGTGCCAACGACATGGTCAAGCGCGGCTGCATTCAGGTGATGGAAGGGCGCCACTGTTTTGAACACCTGACCGTCGAAGAAAATCTGATGACCGGCGCTTACACCCGCAGCGATAACGCAGCCATCAAGCGTGACCTGGAAATGGTCTACGAGTATTTCCCGAGGCTTGCAGAACGTCGCAAGAGCCTCGCAGGGTATACCTCTGGTGGTGAGCAGCAGATGACTGCCATTGGCCGGGCGTTGATGTCCGATCCGCAAATGATCCTACTTGATGAACCTTCTATGGGGTTGGCTCCGCAGCTGGTCGAGCTGATTTTCGAGATCGTGAAGAAGATCAACAAGGAACAGGGCGTGTCCGTCCTGCTCGCGGAGCAGAACACAACTGTCGCTTTGCGCTATGCCCAGTACGGTTACATCCTTGAGAACGGCCGTGTTGTGATGGATGGCGATGCCGAAGATCTGCGCGAAAACGAGGACGTCAAGGAGTTCTACCTCGGCATTTCCGGTGGCGATAAACAGAACTTCCGCGAAGTGAAGAGCTACAAGCGGCGCAAGCGCTGGCTTGCGTAGCAAATTGCAGCAGTCTCGCCGAACGAACCAAATGAACCGGACGCAAGTCACGGTCGGACGTGGTGCGCGGACGGGTGACGAGTGCGCCTGCCTCTGCCCCGCGCAGCAGTCTTGATCTTATGGTGAGCCCTGGAAGCATACTTTCGACGGAGGGTTTCTACGACGTTCCCGCCGGTATGTTGGCGACGATCGTAACTTCGCTTGAAATGCGCCAGCCACGTTCAGTGTCAAGTCGGCCAGTTCCTCCAGCGACCGAGCTACGCTTTTGCCCGCAACTAAGCGCCGACGCGTACCGGGCCATCTATCGTCGGGTCGGAGAGGACTGGTTGTGGTACTCGCGATTGCTCAAACCTGAGCAGGATCTGATCGACATCATCCATGACGATCGCGTTGCGGTTTATCAGGTTTTCATGTCGGGTCAGGCGGAGGGGCTGCTCGAACTCGACTATCGTGTCGACGGCGAATGCGAGATCGCGTTTTTCGGATTGAGCGCAGAGCACACGGGGCAGGGCCATGGATCTTGGCTGATGTCAGAAGCAGTGCAGCTGGCTTGGTCGGAGCCCATCACCCGCCTCTGGGTTCACACGTGCACCTTTGATCACCCGAGAGCCTTGCCGTTTTACCAGCGCCATGGCTTCAAGGCTTACAAGCAGGAAGTCGAGCTGGTGCATGATCCAAGACTGGATGGGACGCTGCCGCGGCAAGCAGCCAGGCACATCCCGATCATAGAGCATCCGTCGCAATGAATTAATCCGCACAAGTCCATTGATCGAACGGCGCCAGCAATGGTAAGCCGCTCAGGAATAAGATGCGAATAAACTGGCAAAGGCGCGCAGAAATGACCAATGAGTCCCAGCATTTTGATCAACTCGAGACGCGCAGCCCCGAACAGCGGGAGCAAGCCATCTTCGGTATGGTTCCGGGCTTTCTTTCACGGGTCATTCAAAATGCACCAGGATGGGCCGCGCATCTGGGCGGGATTGATCCTCAGTCCGTGACATCGCGCGAAGCCTTGGCCAAGTTGCCGGTCATGCGAAAATCGGCACTCAAAGATCTTCAGGCCGCCAATCCACCTTTCGGAGGGTTTGCAACATCTGAGGCGCGCGCACTTGGCCGTATCTTCATGTCGCCAGGCCCGATCTTTGAACCTGAAGGCCGCGGCGAAGACTGGTGGCGGTCCGCGCGTGGCTTCTACGCAGCTGGCTTCCGCGCCGGAGACATCGTCCACAACACCTTTGCTTATCACCTCACGCCAGGCGCCTGGATTGTCGATGCAGGTGCACGCGCGTTAGGCTGTACGGTCATTCCAGCTGGCCCTGGCAACACCGAACAGCAGCTGGAAGCAATCGAACGCCTCCGCCCCACGGCTTACTGTGGCGTGCCGGATTATCTCAAGATCTTGCTCGACAAAGCCGCTGAAGCCGGCAAGGACGCATCATCAATCAAGAAGGCCATGGTTTCAGGCGGGCCACTCTTTCCGTCCTTGCGCCAGGAGTATCTGGATCGTGGTCTGCAGGTTTTCCAGTTCTACGGCACAGCCGAAGCTGGCAGCATCGCGTATGAGAGCGAGGCCTTGGAAGGCATGATCGTCGACGAGGGGATCATTCTGGAGATCGTTCGCCCGGGGACGGGCGATCCGGTCCCCGAAGGCGAAGTCGGTGAAGTCGTCGTGACGACGTTCAACCGTGACTATCCGATGATCCGTCTCGCTACCGGTGACTTGTCAGCGATTCTTTCCGGCAGCAGCCCGTGTGGACGTACGAATTTGCGCATCAAGGGATGGATGGGGCGTGCCGACCAGACCACTAAGGTCAAAGGCATGTTTGTTCATCCCGAGCAGGTCGCCAAGGTCGCTGAGCGCCATCCCGAGCTTTCACGCGTCCGCCTTGTCGTGACGCGTGATGGTGAACAGGACATGATGGTGCTGAAGGCGGAAAGCGTGAACCACGATAGCGGTCTGATCGAAGCAATTGCATCGACCTTGCAGGATGTGACGAAGCTGAAAGGCGGAGTGCAACTGGTTGCTCCAGACACGCTGCCCAATGACGGCAAGATCATTGCTGATGATCGCGACTACAGCAGCTGATCCAATACGGCAGCCGTCATGTTGCGCTGCCGCCTTCCCTTCACAGGAACTCGGCCGCAGCCCGTCGGCCGTCCGGCCAAAGTCATCTTCAGCGTCTATTCCGGTGATGCCGGTTGTTCTTTATCGCCATCGACCTGCTGGAACACCTCATTCAGGGCTTCGGTAACCCGCCCACTGTCGACATCTTCTTTGTGAATGCAGGCTGACGCCCCGGCTGCCTTTAACTCGGCAATACGCCGGCGAGTGATAGCACCGCTGATCACAACAATCGGGCCGTCATATCCGGCCCGCTTGATCAGCGGCAATGTCTGCAATGCTGTGTCGCTCGGTTTCAGATAGTCGTCGAGAAACACCATGTCGGGTTTGGCTTCAAGCACCAAATCTAGCGCACTCGTCAATGTCTGGGCTTTGCGCACTTTGACATCGCGACCCAGGATAATGTGAAGCGTCGCCTGAAGCCGTTCACTATCCAGCGTGTCGTCTTCTACAATCAGGATATCATTGAGAACGGGAAGCCCCTGCTTATCCCATGTCGCCTGGTTACGGCGCGCAAGAATATCGCCGCCTGTCGGGGCGCTTCCGTCCGAACTGTTGTTGCCTGCCATTGACTGAACACCCTCTCTCGCTTAGCCGGCTGATGATCAACGCGCTAACCGGAACCAGGAACTAGTATAGATCAGAAGTCAAAATCGCAAACTGGCGCCACTATTTCGCCGCAATATGGCGTGGCCAGCACAACTCAAACGTGGAGCCACGCGCGTCGTCCGGGCTTTCAAGAAGTTCAAGACGCGCACCAATTTGTTCTGCTGCACGTCTGACCAGTGCCAACCCCATTCCGCTTTGTTCAGATGCCGCAGGTGACAGTGACGTAAATGGGTTGAAGACGGCCTCACGGTGAGCGTTAGGGATGCCGGGACCATCATCGGCGACGACGATTCTCAATTCGTCGGCGAGAACGGTGCAGTCGATCTGAATGGAACCAACCACATCATCATGATGCTGTATCGCGTTTTGCAGGAGATTGCGCAGGATCAGATCCAGCGGCGCGCGCAGCGTCGCAAGGTGCGGCCACTCACCAGTTTTTTCAATAATGAAATCGTTGGGCAAGGGGAGAGATGCGATGATTTCATCGAGCATGTTGCTGGTATCAAGCTCTTCAATGTCATCCGACGTGTTTTCCAGCTGGGTATAGCTCAGCAGGCTACTCACCATCCTAGACATGCGCCGCGATTGTGCGCGGAGCTTGCCCAAATGCTCTTTGGCTTCGTCATTCTCCCGGCTGCCCAAAGCATGCTCAAGGTCGTCAGTGAAGTAACGCATAGCCCGCATCGGCGCCTTAAGGTCGTGCGTAATAATCCGCGTGAACTCATCCAGATTTCGATTGGCCTCGGCCAGTTCGTCGTTGGCCTGCTGAATGACGCGGGCCTGACGTGCCACTTCCGCTTCAGCCATCATTTTAAGCCGAGTCTGGCGATGCAAAGCGACGACACTATCGCTGGCGGCAACAGGCTTGGCGATCATCAGTAGCAAGTGTGAAGCGTCGTGAGCCCAGGTCAGGACATAGTTCAGCCGCTCGACACTGCCATCCGCGGATTGGATCCCAATGTTGGCCAGTTCTAGCGGTGGGTGTTGTGGATCGTCCCTCAGGCCAAGAATTTCTGTCTCGAGATTTGCGAGCACAATCAGGCTCTCGCAGATATTCTGCTGAACCGGCACCGCGTCGGCCAGGCGGCCAACCTTGCTAATGGCAATCAGGTCGCGGTCAACCCAGACGAGACCTAAAAAGTCTCGCTCCACAAGAAGCCTGGTTGCAGCATCTATCGAAGCAAAATCCGGGCCCATCCGGCTACACCAACCCACGACGAACGATGGTTTCCGCAGCCTCTTGAAACGCATCACGCACGCCCGATCCGGTCTTAGCGCTTGTTCGAAACAGGGGGCGTCCGCCCAATGCCAGCCCATCAGGCAAATCGATGTCATCAGGAGAGGCGAGTAAGTCAGTTTTATTGAGAACCAACGCCGAATAACGCCCCGGCAACTTGTCTTCAAACTGTTTGGTGAGTCCCTGCAAGGAATTCAGTGTCGAAGAACGCGTGACATCGCCGACAAAGAACGCGGCCTGTGCGCCTTTCAGATAGACGGTCTCAAAAATGGCCGTACCAAAACTGCCGTCCGTATCCCAAATCAGGAACTGGAATGGTAATCCGCCGGGGCCTTCATCAATCGTATAGGTCAATACTTCAAAGCCGACGGTCGACAGGTACTCGCCTTCAATTCTCCCGAACTTCAGCTGTTGGGCCAGAGATGTCTTGCCCACGCCCATGTCTCCGAGAAGCATTATCTTGCAAATGTTCAATGGCCAACCTTATCGCACGATGATCTGGTTCGTGCGCAGAAGTCTCCTCTCCTGCGCACGAACTTCTGTCACTTTGTCGATTTTGACAAGCCTTAGCGGTTCGTCTCAGTTTCCGCTGCCGGCGTCTCGCCCTGAAAGGCGATTTCAAACTGCACCCGGCGGTTCGGGCTTTCTGGTCCTGTGGCATTACTCAGGTTGACGCCATTGGCGCGGCCGACAGATATCAGGCGCGAGCGGTCGATACCTTTGGCGACGAGAGCTTCGATGACTTTGTCCGCGCGTGATTGTGCCAGTGGGTTATTGCGGTTCTGACGGCCCGTTTCATCGGTATAGCCGGCAACGCGAAGCGTGACAGTCGTCTTTCCCATCAGGGCGACGATCTGATCAATAATCTTACCAACAGCAGCTGGATCCCGAAAGTCATCTCCATTCGAGAAGAAGACGACATGGTCTTTGATGTAGGCTTCAAGCTTCTGACGCGCAGAAGTTGTCGCTTGCTGAGCTGCAACGGGCGGTGGTGTCAGCAATCGGGCCTGAGCGACGGCAATAGCGGTCGTTGCCAGGCGTTGAGCCTGGGCTTCAAGCGCCTCCGCGGCAATTACAGGCTCGGACGGTTCTGAAACCCGATGGGCACTCGGCCGGGAGACTTCAATTCCATCGATCAGAGACGCAAGTTTGTTGGCTGCCCCATCGATTGTCATTGTGAGCGTATGGAGCGGGCTCGTGAGAGACTGAAGCGTGGCAATATCCCCAACACTTCGACTGGAGACGGCGCGGTAAGTCTCCAGTTCCCGTAAGCTGCTCTCAATCTCGAGCTTGACTTTGGTCAGGGTGTTCAGCTGGCTATCGCTTGTCACAGCACCACGCAGCCGATCAAGTTCTGGCTGGGCCAGCAACAACCGCCGCGTTGTCTGCTCCAGCGCCTGATGAATGCTGCGCTGCTGTGCCTTGGTCTCCATCGCTGCCATTTCGGTGCGCAGCCGTGCGATTTGTGGCTCAGGGTCAATGCCCGATGGAATAGGGAGCGTCGTCAGCTCTGTGTTGACCGTGGTCTCAGCGCCAAGAACACTCTGAAGTTGTTTGTTCAGCTGATCCGTCAGCGAGGCGCTCGGAACGAGCCCTTTGAGCGCAACGTCCCGACCTCGGTAACCGACGTCAACAGTGATTGGATAGCCTTTGAGTTGCGGAAAGTTGGCAATGACCGCATCAACACTGCGCTGAGCCTGTGCGCGTTCCATGCTGGTATAGCCCCACCAAAGCAGCCCGGCGAAAAGCGGAACAGCCAAAAGGAAGACGATCGCCTTCAAGGGCGAGAACGCCAATCCGGCGCGCTCATTCTCAGAATAAATCTGAGCTGTCCGGGCTTCCACGTCAGTCGCTAGCGGTGCCAACTCACCCGGGCCAACGCTGCCGTCCTCGGCAGCGTCTTGTGCCTGCAGGCGCTCCAGCAACTCCAGGAATTCATCGTCGAAGATCGTATCGGTACCGGATGGCGCAATGCCACGGCACTTCGCAGCAACGAGATAAACCGGCGAAGCACGCAGATAGATGTTGAAGTCATCGAGATCAAACGACTTGAGCTGACCGCCGTCCGATTGGAAGGCGTGGGTGGCAAAGTCGTTGATGGCGGAAATCACGCCGCTGACGTGCACGTCGCTGTTGGACTGTGCGACACCGGCGGGCCATCGCGCAACCAAGGCACCGGAGCCACGTCGGATGAGGAAGATTTCTTCGACCTTGAGATGCTGGCTGTCGAGGATTGCCAGTTCGGCAACCGACTTGCCACTGACCATGCTGCGCAGACGCAGCATCGCCCCGTTCTGCTCGACACGGCGATTGAGCTGGCGAACCAGATCACTCATTGCGGTCGCCACGTAGGCTTTGACCATTCGGCCGGTAATTGGATAGAGAATTTCGACCAGTTCGTCCTGGCTGTTGCGAAGTTCGACCTGGATTGTCTGGACGACAAGCGGCGCCATAGCACGCGCCACTTGCTCATGGTTCTCGACCTCGGCAACACGCAACGCGTCGTCAAGCACTTCCGCCACACTGGCACCAAAGCGCTCTTGTGTCCCGGCTCGGCTAAAGAGGTCGTCCACCTTCTTGATGAGCTCGACCCGCTCACCACGTTCTTTCTCACTCAGCCCTTCAAGCGAGTGCACCCGATCCAGAGCCGCATTCAGACGTTCGTCGAGTTTGGCAATGGTTTCATTTTCGGTCTCGAACAGCAGCTCTTTCAGCCGCGCCACACCCTGGGTCATCGGCTTACAGCTCCTTTTACGAAGGCGACGAACGAATATTGGCGGACGGATGGGGCACGCATGGCGTTATCCGTCAGTAGAAGGTCTCTTGATCCGGGCTGCCAACTCTTGCAGGCCATCACCTAACTCGTCGAGTGTCTGCCGGTGCGTGACATCGAGCTCGGCGGATATGGCATCAAGCCGCGCCTGCATGGCGTCCAACCGGCGATGCAGCGACAGCTCCAGATCGCGGATCCGGTTTTCCAAGATCGCGACGCGCGCTTCCGACTCCCGCTCATAATCACCGAACAGCAGCTCGCGCACCTGCTCCATTTTTTCGTCGGTCATCTGCCGGGATGGATCACCGCTTCTGATATCGCTGAGGGACATTGCGCTTTCAAACCCACATTCTACAGTTCTTGCCTGTTGACGACGCGACCGGCGCCTCCCCCAATGTCGCATGGGGATGATACCGTATGATTAATAAAAATCGAGATTTTCTTTTGACATTCACTTCACCTTAATAAGGCAATTTGGGAACTTTGTTCGCCTATGTGATGAGCAAGCGACTTCACGGGGGCAAACCCTTGAAGATCCTTACGGTTGGTCCAAACAACGCGGCGACGTGCTACAGACCAACTGCCGGAATTCCAGCTAGTTTGTTCGATGGATCAAATTGGTCTGCGCGGCTTTGACTCAGCCTGAGCAAATGTGACGGACCGACATTTAGGGAGGAATGACATGCCGGGGCCACTCGACGGGATACGCGTTGTCGATCTGACACGCATATTGGCAGGACCAAGCTGCACACAGATTCTGGGTGATCTAGGGGCCGACGTGATCAAGATTGAAATGCCGGGAACCGGTGACGATACGCGCCGTTGGGGGCCTCCATTCTGGCGCGATGACAAGGGTGAGCAAACCAATGAGTCTGCTTACTTCTCGTGCGCTAATCGCAACAAGCGTTCCATGACGGTCAACATCAGCGCACCAGAAGGTCAGGATCTACTGCGGCAGCTGATCAAAAAGGCCGATGTCCTTGTCGAGAATTTCAAGTTCGGTGGTTTGGCCAAGTACGGCCTCGCTTATGAAGATCTGAAGGGCGACAACCCAGGTCTGGTCTACTGCTCGATTACTGGGTTCGGTCACACCGGACCGTACGCCAAGCGCCCCGGGTATGACGTGCTGATGCAAGGCATGGGCGGCATGATGTCAGTCACCGGAGCAGCAGATGGCGAGCCGCAGAAATGCGGTGTGCCGATCTCTGATCTCATGGCTGGTATGTATGCCTCTGTGTCGATCAATGCTGCACTCAGGCATCGCGAGATCACGGGCAAGGGCCAGGCAATCGATATCGGCATGCTTGATACAACGATTGCGATGATGGCCAACCAGGCCCTGAACTACCTGGCATCCGAGCAGGTTCCGCCGCGCCTCGGCAACGAGCATCCCAATATCGCACCTTACCAGGTCTTCCCAACAGGTGATGGCGATATCATTGTGGCTTGCGGCAGCGAGCAGCAGTTCCAGAAGCTCTGCAATTTGATGGAACGGCCAGACATTCCCGAAGATCCCCGCTTCACGGTCAATAAGGAACGCCTCGCAAATCGTGAGGACTTGGTCGCCGTTCTCAATCCGATCTTTAAGTCGAAACCGTCGTCCTATTGGCTCGAACAGCTTGAGATCAATGGGATCTCATGCGGACCGATCAACAATCTTGAGCAAACCTTCGCGGACCCGCATGTGCAGGCCCGGGGGATGCGTTTGGAGATGGAACATCCCGCCACAGGTGGTCGCCCTATTGCTTTGGTGGCGAGCCCGATCCGGATGACGGAAACAAGCGTGGAATACCGCCACGCACCACCGCTCTTGGGGCAGCACACGGAAGAGGTTCTGGCAGACGTTTTGGAGATGGGGCCAGCGGATATCCAAAAGCTGAAAGACCAGGGCACCGTCTGATCGGAGGAGCGCACCATCGGCTGCCCGTCATAGGTGGCGAGGACGGTGTGTCGGCAATGCGGCGTGTGGCGATATTCTCAATGCCGCCGCAACGGCTTGCTAAAACTCATGTGTTGGCCAGGGGCGGACAACATTCGGCGTTGATCTGGCTTGAATATGCCCGGCATGTCCTGCGCCATCTCAGCTTGCCCGTTTTCTGCCTCTGGCCGATAGTGAGACCCTTTAATAATGAGGCCGGCCCCTAACGGACGATGACAGGGGATTGACGGGGTGGGATCATGGCAGCGGGCTGGCGTCAAATCATCAGCAGCGGTTTGGTTTTGCTTTTTGCAATACTATGGGTCGGTGCCACGACTTACACGGTTGAATATGGCACGCGCCATTCTTGGCTGTTCTGGGTGGAGCATTGGACAGGTGACTGGCGCACGATGTTCTTATCGGACCGCCCGCGTGAGCAACATCACAAGATTGCTGTCGTCGCCGTCAACGAAGAGACTGTGGCCAACTATCCCTATCGGACACCAATCGACCGAGGACTGGTTGCCCGGCTAGTCACGACCCTGGACCAGGCCGGCGTCGAAGCTATCGGCATCGACTTCCTGTTCTTGAAATCAACCGAGGATCATAAAGAGCAGGAGCTGGCGCGCGCGATTAAGTCGGCGCAGGCCAGGGTTATCATTGCCGTTGGCGACCGGCGTGCGGAACTGACCGACCAGCAGAAAGCGTATCAGGATGACTTTCTGGACGCGTCCGGCGCAGTCCCGGGATATGCCAACCTATTGACTGGGAGCGATCGCGTCGTTCGTTTCATCGCCCCACCGGATGATCCCAAGTTTCCAAAAAGCCTGGCCGTGGCAACCGCAAAACCAGATGCTGCGGTGGCAGACGGGCCGAGGCGAATTGCTTGGCTATTGCGCCCCAAGAACGGTAACGAGAGATTTCGCACGTTCCCGGCACACCTTATTGCCGCTCCTGAAGGCCAGCCTGCGCCGCCAACCGCTGCTGCATTGGCCGGACTTCTTAAAGGCAAAATTGTCTTCATTGGGGCCGATCTCATCGGGCTTGACCGCCATGAAACACCGCTTGCCTCGTGGGAGAACGATGATGAGATGGCGGGCGTATTCATTCACGCCCAAGTCGCGGCTCAATTGGTCGATGACCGCAAGATCGCGCGGGTCGACAGCAATATTCTGCGTTTCATCTATGCATTTCTGGCAGCTGTCGGTGTCTGGATCGGATTGCGTTTCGGCAGTGCGGGTTACAGCTTATATTTTGGCACAACGACAGTTATTATCGCGCTTATTGATGTTGGACTATTTGTTAGTCTGAGGCAGTTTTTGCCATTCTCGGCGTGCTTGGCGGCGCTCGCAATTGGAATTGCCGGCGGAGTTCTCACCCGCCGTATGGTCCGATTGGCAAGCGCTGGCGGTTAAACCGCGGCTTCGCAGATAACGAGAAAGTGCCGGCCGAACGATTGCGTAAATTGAATAATGAAAAACGCAGTCATCACCTCTTCCGTAAAATATTGAAGATCCTTCCATTAACCAAAAGAATTGACAAAAGTATTGTTTTTCAGCACCTTGTTGCTGCGGAAAGCGTGTCAAGTTAAAATACATTGCGTGTGGTTCAGTAGGAACATACTGTGGAAAAACATTGGGTTGGCCATGCTTGGCGAACCGACGGTGTCACGTGTTGCACTTTTGCGGGGAGTGCGCGGGTCAGTTGAAGTATCCGCGAGGGTATTGCGTCCATGGGGCAGGAAATAGTTAGGTCCGTCACTTCCAGTCATCTCGTTGAGAGACGGGAAACCGAGACAGTCGAAGCAGCGCCAACGGACAACCAAAAACGGTTGCGTGACATGCTGCAAGGCGATGCCGAATTCGAAACGACACGTTTCTATCATCCGCCCGAGACCGTTGCAGACGAGCCCGATTGGGACGTCGCAACAGCTCGCGACGTCGCTGGATCAGGAACGCTCACACACACAAATCACTTCACACCGCAGGCAGATCCGAAGGCCTGCTGGACGGGCTTCGCGTTTGGTATCGCGTCCGCGGGAGCGGTTGGCTTTGCCTTCTTCTTGTCCCTTGCGACGGTGGCTCCACCTCAAATGAGTGTGGCCGCGCTAGAGGCGATTGAAGCCCGGTCTGAGAAACCAGCAACGGAAACGGCCGTCGTGTCGCTTGCACAGAGTGCTATCGCTCTTCGCCAGGACAGCGTGACACGACCAGCCATCAATCAGTCGATCTGGCAGAAGCTTCGCCAGTTTCACGCCTCTGCCGGTAAGTTCTCACAACCTGGTATCCTGCTTGTCGCAGCGCCGGATGATCGCAATCCACTGAAAGCACTCCAACCCGAGAAGCGCAAAGCGGCTTTCGCGAAAGCCAGGCTCGAACCCGTCGTCTTTGAGGCAACTGAGCAAGGTGTCGAGAAAGTCGATATCATGTACACCAACTCGGTTGAGCCGAAGTTGATCAACGTTGTTGATGAGCCGCAACCCGATCGCGCGACGCCATCAACTGCAGATGCTAAGCAGCGTGAACCAATTGTCGTCGAACCGAGCACGCCGAGCTTTGATCAGAAGGCGGCAATCGACGGTGAATCTGCCGGTGAGGTGCATGCAAGTTTCAGCGCCTATCGCGATGTGTCCGAACTCCAAGACGACAGCGGACCTCGGTCCGTTTCGGAGGTTGCACCTCCCTTGCCACCGCGGCGGCCGACGGCCGTTGCAAGCGTGAAAGGTGTGAAGATCGTTCGATCAAGCCTTAGGCCCACGGCACGAACCAAAGTCAGTCTTGGGCGTAGCAATAGTGCGACCTTACGAAAGAGGCGCCTGAAGCGAGCACGGGCCACTTCGTTAGGTCGGCTCTCGCCTAAGAAGCCAAGTTCACAGAGCTTCAGTTGGGTGGTCAAAGAGCCGCCGAAGTGGGCCAAAGAGGCTTTCCGTTCTAGCTTGCAGTCGTCGAACTGACGGTACACGCGACCATGCTCCGCTCAGTTGCCTGATGCTCCCACTTCTGTAAGGCGGTTCGACGACCGCCGATCGGGAGCGGTAAGGCCTGCAGCGGATTGCAACGAACGCTGCAACCGCAGCTGACCAACCGTCCAACGCAAAGCAAAAGTCAGGCGAGGACAACCTGCACGTCTCCTGAATGCCAGGGCAGCTGTGCAATCCGAGGCCAGGCCTGCATCCTGCACCAATTGTCTGTTGGTCCGTCTGCCGCTCGCCCAGACGCTGAATATGGCACATTTGCATAACTCCCGGATAAATTGACATCTCAGCTGCGCAAACGTTTCACTGTGCCATAATCCTGCTCATCTCGTGATTGTAGGGGTGTCAGCAGAACAGGTTTGCGGCAGCGCGGAGGGCATTGGGCATGCATGCCAATCAGATTTTCAGTCGAACTCTCGGGTTTCTAAGCGGATTGCTAGCCGTGACCTTCGCGGTTTCGGCACAAGCCCAGGTCATAGTGCTGCAATCGTCAGTGAATAAGTTCAAGCCTGGAGCGACACTCGCGAAATCGACACTCGTTGCGATTCCCGAAGGTGGTTCAATAACCGTGGTCTTGGCCAGTGGGGCAACGCGGACTATTCAGGGACCCTTCTCCGGCAAGGTCTCGTCATTGTCTTCGGGCGGTTCTTCCAATGCTGCGCTATTCAACGCGGTCAAGAGCTATATCAAGACGGGCGGTTCATCTCAGCGCAAGGTCGGAGCATTGCGGAGCGTCGCACCCCGAGGGGCATCGCGATCGGCGACACCATCACCTGCATCCATCCCGTTCTCGTGGACAAAGGTGCCACTCAGGGCAGCCGGCGACTACTGTGTCGAGAAGGGAGCTCCGCTCAAGTTAGCGCGCACGCGTGCGGGTAAACCCATGCAGATCACATTGGTTGATCTGCAGTCGACACGTCGCGTTCAACTGAACTTCGGCTCCGCCGATGCCGAGGTTGATTGGCCATCAGAATTGCCCATCCGGAATGCATCCTATGCAATCCTCGCGAAGGGACGTGCAATGAAACAGCTGCGCTTGCGATTGATCGCTCCGCTGCCGCCAGCGGATCAGACGTTGCAAGTCCTGCACGGCCAGCGTTGCAGCATCCAGTTTGGCGCGTATTTAAGGGGCTTTGCTGTCACGCAGCGGTAGAGCAGATCGGCCCCTATCTGCGGCTCTAAGCTGGTGACGGCAGAGTGGCTTCGAGCTTGCTTTCATCGGATGGTTCGGCCTCGGCAATCGGTGCCGGTTCCGGCTGGTCGGGTTCCGGAACTTCAACCGTGACATCCGTCCGCGGATCCATCTCATAGATCGCCGGAGTCGTCCGCGGGATCATGACAAAGTCTTCTTTGTGGCGCGTCGATATCCGCGGGCGCACCTGGATACGAACCATGACCGCTGCAACGAGCAAAATATGGAACAGTGCCGTGGTTGCGAACAGTGCATTCGGGCCAACGACACCCATCACAGCAGAACTGACAACAGGTCCAAGCACAGCGCCAATTGAGAATATCAACAGTAGCCCGCCCGCAACCTCAACTGCGCGGCGCTTGTTGACCAAGTCGTTCGCGTGCGCCAAAGCCAGCGTGTAGAGCGGAAAGCTTGCGGCACCAAAAATGGCAACGAGGACATACAGCAGCACAGTTTGGTCGCCGTTGGTTGCTGCCAGCGCAATTCCACATGCAGCCGAGACAATCGCCCCGCCAGCCAAGAATACGCGACGGCCGAAGCGGTCAGACATGCTACCAATTGGCCATTGTGCAACCGCACCGGCAAGCACGGCCGTTGCCATGAAGGCAGCCACGTTCGCCGACTCAAAGCCGATGCCTCTGGCATAAACTGGAAACATCATCCAGATCGCACCGTTGGTGATGCCGGTCAGAAATGCTGCCAACCATGCCACGGGCGAGATGTAGAACAGCCAGCCAATTCGTAGTTTCGTGCGCTTCGGCGGCACGGGTGCGATCGTCGCGGTGAGTGCAATCGGCACTGCCGCGAGCGAAAACATCACTGCAATCAGCGAGAACAGCTCGAAGTCTGCCGGCGATTTCACCGATATCAGCTGCATGCCAACCATCACCAACAACAGGTGGATCAGCGTGTAGGCACCGAGAACGCGACCGCGGGTATCCTGGTCGGAGGCCGCAGACAACCAGCTCTCGATCACCAGAAAGACACCGGCAAGCGCAACCCCACTAATCAGGCGCAAAATAGTCCAGGCGACGGGATCGACAACAATCGGATGGAGCAGGGGAATTACCGCTGCCACGGCAGAGAACGCGCCAAAAGCTCGGATGTGCCCGACACGCGCAATCACAAGCGGTGCAAACATGCATCCGGCTAGCTGACCAAGAAAATAGGCCGATCCGAAAATACCGATCTGGAGATCGGTGAAACCTTCCAATTGCGCACGCAGTGGCAGCAACACACTTTGCAAGCCACCGCCTAGCATGAGAATAGCCGTCGCCAACAGCAAAGCTGTGACTGGCCGCAAGACGCCCGTCATCGCCATACCGCACCTCGCTCCAGATGCACCAAATCCAAACTGTGAGAAATGGTTGTGGGCAGTCCTCTGCCGCCAACCTATGACGTGAGTAATCTGGATTGCAGGTGCGGGGAATGCTGAATTGCGACGGGATTATTCTACACGCGACATCGCAGAAAAAAAATGGCTCTTAGTGCGGTAGCAGTGAATGTTCTCGTAAAATCAGTTGGTTGGCGTTAACAAACTATCAAGAATTGGAGGGGGCGGCATCATCTGATTGCCGGCCCCGACCACGATTATTCCGCTGCAACGCGGACGGGAGCAGGATTATCCAGCTCTTCGAGAAGCGCGCGTTGGCGCTGCATCGCCTTTTCAAAGTTCTCTTGCTTGACGTGCCCGAAGCCTTTGATCTCCATTGGCAGGCCGGCAAGTTGGGTTGTCACAGCATGCCGTTCTGTTGTCAGCTTGGGAATGATGCGATCGAGCAGCGTCTCATAGTCAGCAATCATCTGCCGCTCGTGCTTGCGCTCCTGGGTGTAGCCAAAGATATCCCAGGCTGTCCCCCGCAGGTTCTTGCGCTTGGCCAGGAAACGGAACAACGGCAGCATCCACGGGCCGAATGTCATCTTATAAGGATGGCCGGTTTGCTTGTCTCGCTTCCACCATGAAAGCAACGGGGGTGCGAGATGGAACTCGAATTTGCGCACCCCGTCGAACTTGTCTTTGACCAATGCCTCGAAGTCGCCGCTCGTGTACATCCGAGCGACTTCATACTCATCCTTGTAGGCCAGCAGCTTGTAGTAGCCGCGGGCAACCGCTTCCGCGAGGCCCGAGCGGCCCGGTGCGAGTTCTCTTTCACGTGCTGTGATCCAGTCGATCTTGGCACGATACTTTGCGGCAAGCGCAGCATCTTGATAGTCGGTCAGCAGCGCTTCGCGCAGTTTGACTATATCCTCAAGCGTCTCCGGCTTTTGCGTGGCCGAGCGATCAGTTGGCTTGGCAATGCGGTCAAGCGCTTCGCGGTCGTGGGCGGCCAGCCGTCCGAACCGGAATGCTTGGCGGTTCATCTCAACGGCCGCACCATTCAGCTGAATTGCTTGTTCGAGTGCCTCTGAGCTGATCGGCAGCTTCCCCATTTGATAGGCGAGGCCGAGCAGGAACATGTTCGATGCAATCGTGTCACCAAACAGCTTGACGGCATAGTCTTGCGCATCCAGTGAGATCAGATCACCGCCACGCACATGATCAGCAATCGAGTCGAGGAGTGTGCGTCCGGGAACTTGAAGCAGCGGATCACGCGTGAAGTCGCCGGTTGTCATCTCGTATGTGTTGACGACAACCGCAGTTGAATCCGGTTTGATCGTCTCGAGAACCTTGTTCGATGCCGTCACCACAAGGTCACCGCCGAGAATGACGTCAGCGCTCCCGGTCCCGACCCGAATGGAATTGATGGCGTCCGACGTGTCAGCAATCTTGAGGTGGCAGGCAACAGCACCGCCCTTTTGGGCAAGGCCCGCCATGTCGATGCTGCCGAAGCCCTTGCCTTCAATGTGAGCAGCCTGGCCGATAACAGCTGAAATCGTGACAACCCCGGTGCCGCCCACACCAGTGATGATCATACTGTACGGCAACGCTGTATCGGGCAGGGTCGGTTCCGGCAGGCTGCCCAACATGTCTGCAATCCCGCCATGCGCCAAGGCACTGCCCTGTCTCTTCTTGGGCTTTGCCCCATGCAGCGTCACGAAACTTGGGCAGAAGCCTTCGATACAGGAAAAGTCCTTATTGCAGGCTGACTGGTCAATCTGACGCTTGCGGCCGAGTTCCGTCTCCAACGGTAGGACGGCCACGCAGTTCGACTTCACACCACAATCTCCGCAGCCCTCACAGACCGCTGGATTAATGAAGACCCGCTTGTCCGGATCAGGAAATGCCCCGCGCTTGCGCCGCCGCCGCTTCTCCGAAGCACAAGTCTGGTCATAGACCATGGCGCTCACGCCTTCGACCTGCGCGAGCTCTTTTTGGACGCTCATCAGGTCACGGCGGTGATGTATTTTGACACCTTGTGGGAAGCCTGAGTTAGCGCCGTACTTCTCGGGTTCGTCGGTGACGACGTCGACCCGCTTCACGCCTTCAGCCACAAGCTGAGCGGCAATGCTTTGCGGTGTTTGCCCGCCATCCAGCGATTGACCACCTGTCATCGCGACCGCGTCGTTGTACAGAACCTTGTACGTAATGTTGGTGTTGGCAGCGACAGCTGAGCGAATGGCAAGGCTGCCTGAGTGAATGTAAGTGCCGTCGCCGAGATTCTGGAAGACATGATCTCGCGTTGAGAATGGGAACTCACCCACCCAGTTCGCGCCCTCCGCGCCCATATGGGTGAAGCCTTCCGTCGAGCGGTCCATCCACACCGCCATATAATGGCAGCCAATGCCTGCAAACGCATGCGAGCCGTCGGGAACTTTTGTCGACGAGTTATGCGGACAACCGGCGCAGAAGTATGGGGTTCGGACAAATGCTTCCGGTGTGACCGGCTTGTTACCTCGCAGGCGCTTCAGGTCAGAGACCAGATGCTTGACCCCTTCACCGCCAAGTTCGGCCTGGATCAGACGTTCGCCGACGGCGACCGCAACCTCATTCGTCTCAAGTGCCGCCTTGGCCGGAAACAGCCACTGACCATACTCGTCCCGCTTGCCGATAACTTTCGGCCTCTCTGACATATCAAAGAGAATTTCTTTGAGCTGGGCCTCGATCAGCGCGCGCTTTTCTTCAACGACAATGATCAGGTCGAGACCTTCGGCGAACGCCTTGATGCCTTCCGGCTCAAGCGGCCATGGCATGCCGACCTTGTAAAGGCGCAATCCCATTTCGTTGGCACGCACTTCATCAATCTCGAGGAGATCCATCGCGCCGCGCACATCGAGGTAGGATTTGCCAGTGGAGATCACACCGACCTTCGCGTTTGCTCCACCACTCGTGATAATCTTGTCGATCTTGTTGGCGCGAGCGAAGGCGCGGACGGCATCGATCTTGTAGTCGTGGAGCCGTGCTTCTTTGTCGAGCGGCTGGTCGCCGATACGCACATTGAGGCCGTCCGGCGGCATCTGGAAGTCATCTTCGCTCGGCAACTGAACGGCAATCCGATCGATGCTGCCATCAACGGTGGCCGTCGACTCGATGTTGTCCTTGACGCATTTGAGCCCGACCCAGGTGCCGGCGTATCGCGACATCGCGTAGCCAAGCAGGCCGTAGTCGAGAATTTCTTGAACACCGCCCGGGTTGAGAACCGGGATCATCGCATCGACAAACGCGAACTCTGACTGATGTGCAGTTGTTGAGCTTTCGCACGTATGATCATCGCCCATCAGGGCAAGCACACCGCCATTCTTGGAGGTGCCCGCATGGTTGGCGTGCCGGAACGCGTCACCACTGCGATCAACACCCGGGCCTTTGCCGTACCACAGCCCGAAGACCCCGTCGTATTTCCCTTCACCGCGCAACTCGGCCTGCTGCGTACCCCACACCGCTGTAGCCGCCAGGTCTTCGTTGAGACCTTGCTGGTAAACGATATCGGCATCCTTGAGCATCTGTTCGACGCGCAAAACGGCGCCTTCCAGGCCGGCGATCGGTGAACCGCGATATCCCGAAACGTAGCCGGCGGTGTTGAGCCCCGCGCGCCGGTCCCGTTCCTTCTGCATCAGCAAGAGCCGGACGATGGCCTGTGAGCCAGTCAGGATCTGATGCGTGTCTTCAAGATCAAACTTAGTATCTAGGCTGGCGACGCGTTTGGGCATGGAATACCTCGGTCCGCTGCAGCAGCGATTGCGCGATACGGCAAGCTGCCAATGATCGAATAGGTCAGGGATGCTGACATAATACGACGTTAGTGACTAAGACGGAAGGATTAAATAATCGGACGCAGTAGGGTCGATTTCAATGAACGAGGCCGTTCTATCGGAAATGTGTTCAATTTATTCCGTCAGCGGATCAGTCTGCAAATAAAGAAGCCAGCGAAACAAGCTGCAACTCCGGCAGCGTTTCGCTGGCTCATAAGCTCAGAGGAAAGTCTTCAATGACCGGGTTTTAGGCCAGATCGCCGACTTTTCCGCACTTCTCCGCCAAGAGATAATAGAAGGTCACGCGCTGCTTGCGCTGATCCCCCTTCATCGTTTCGCAGATGTCCTTGATCATTTTGTCGAGATCGGCATCGGAGTCACCCAAGCCCAATTTCTTCTTGCACCAGCTATCACGAACCCGCGCCAATTCATCTTTAGATGAGCATGACACGAGCGATGCATCCTTGCTTTTCAAAGCGATTCCGAGGTGCTTCACGATTCCGGCTACGGCTTTTTCATCGGCATTGGCGGCGTAGCGCTTAACGTCGTCCAGGTATTCGGACATCCAACAGTCTCCTTTAGAAGTGAGCTCCGCAAAGATTGCCGCCTCATGTCGCCAGCCCGAGCGTAGTTGATGGGCAGACTTCAAGCATGCGTGCAAGCAATCTGAGACTCAAATACTGCATGCAAATACTAAGGCAACATGCGGAATTATCGAGGCTTTTGTTAGTGCACCTGGAAAAGATTGTTATACCAGTCCTACAGAATTGCCGATTCCGGCATCCCCTGTAACTGTTTGGCGAAAGAACATATAGTTTTCGTATAAGCCGCGGCTGATATTCGAGGACACGGCGACTTCTTCGACCACCTGGACCGAGAGGTGCGAGATCGCCCGCTGCACTTCATCCTGCCATTGCCGCCGCTGAATGCCGTGATGGGACAGCAACGTTGGCGCCACCATCCGATCGTGCGCAGCGTTCTCGTCCGCACACTGGTGATAGGCATCAGATGCGCAGGTCTCGATGAGTGCTTTGTCCGAGGCACTGAGACGCTCCCATGCCGAGAGGTTGAGGCCGAATGATAGAATCTGTCCTTGCTGCGCGATCCCGTTCGAAAACCAGAACTGGCTCTGTCCTACCACTCCATCCGCGAGCGCGGCCGTCACCCCTGTCGGCACCTCTATCGCGTGAGCGTCGCGCGCGTTGTCAACGATTTCAAAGCCGAGGCGCTCGCCGACACGGGCCGATAGACCGGAAGCAAAAAGGGACTTGCCGGTAATCTGCTCAATCAGAACGAGATCAGTGCGCGACCAAAGACCAGGCGCAGAACCTATGTGGCCTACAGCAAATGGCTTGTAGCCAATCTCACCAGAAATCGAGTCCCAATAGGTTTGTCCTCCACCGGATGTCAGCCAGGTTTTAAAGTGATCGGCCTTGAGCCCGATATCGCCTGGTAATCCCGAGAAAAAGCCAAGGCCGGGTGCGCGGGACAGATGCTCCGTTTCGGTCCCAAAGTATGCCACGATATCACTGCGACCAGAGGCGTTCTCGGTTTGAACATCGGTTGCCGTAAAGGTCACATTGATCCGGCCATCACTCAGGCTGCGCAACTGCAGCGCAAAGCGGTCGGCACGGTCACGGAGATAGCCCTTCTGAAACTGCGACCCAAGGGCAGTCACAATGTCAACGCGCTCTGCAAGAAGTGCAGGCGCTGCAATAGCTTGGTTGGCCGCGACAGTCCCTGTCGCAGTTGCCGCTGCTGCGCCGCCACTCGACTTTAAAAACGTTCTGCGATCCATGACAGTACTCCGCAACCGCGCATTCCAAATTGCCAAACCGCGTGCATCAAAGCGGATCAGATCATCAATGACAACCACGCTGCGACGGCCAGAGCACTATTATCGAATATTGTGGCGGTGAAGTGCGGAGGGGCCTCACCACACAACTAGATTTGGGCAGTAGGACAAGCCAGCGTCGAATGCCTTAGCCTGGTTGTCAGAAAGCCTCACCGAAGATCCGATTGAGCAGCTGGTAGAAGGAACTGGGGCCTGTATAGCCGCTAATCCGGCCAACCTCTCTCCCACGGCGGAAAACCACAACGGTCGGCACTTGCTTGAGAGGTCGTTTCAGTTTGGCGGCCTGTGATCCGGGATGGCGGGCATCGAGAAATCGCATCGGTACAGAACGGCCGCGCCGAGAGAGGCGGTAGCCAGGCACCACGTCTCGGCGAAACAGCTGGCAATAGATGCAATTCTTGACCTCGAAGACGACGATCTCATCGCCATTCGGGTTTGCCATCACCGGGGCATCCATCCGGGCCGCTGACGCAGCCGAGATTACTGCGGAAATGATCAGCACGGCTGCGATAAGCCGTTGATGCATATTTCGAAAAAGATTCACGCGACGCGGGTCCAAAGACACAAGAGAGAATGCAGGTCCTCACCGAGAAGCAACGGCAGTGCCAAATCACCCCATCAGGTGGGTTAATGCGCCAAATCGGTTCACCACTCTGCGATTAATGGTTAAGGTGCATTGCAATAACGACGAAACGGTAGCTGGGAATTGATAGCGTGTCGGGCAGAGCTTTGTGCAATGCGTCCGACAATTCGGGGGATGAAATGCGCGCCTTAGTCTTGGCACTGTCCTTTTTAGCGGCCACGCCCGCATTGGCAGAGACTGTAACCGCACGTGCGGATACCGTCGGCTGCACGTATCATGATGTTCTGTGGGATAAAACTGGCTACGACAAGGCAGGTAAGCCAACGCCTGAGATGCTCGCATTGGACATCTGCACCGGTATCGCAACCGGCCGAAAGCTGGAGCTCTTTGAGAATCAGGCCTATGCACCGGGCGGTCTCAAAATTGTTCGGATTGACAAGAAGCTCTATTTCGTGCGGGTGCGCGACGTCGCGACTGACAGGCAACTCAAGTTGGAAGCTGCGCGAAAGGCCAAAGCCAAAGCCAAAGCGAAAGCGGCCAAGGCCAATGCAGCTAAGGCCGCTTCACTCAAAAAGACCATTACGAATAAGGCAGGGCAGAAAAAGTCTTCCTCAAGGAAGCTTGCTGGCAAGGAAGGCGCGCCGAAAAAAAACAACTGAGGTTTGAGGGCAGTTGATGCCGCAAGCTGTTTGCATCAAGGCAGCGAAATCGGATGATATGCCTCTGCGCCTGTTATGGGACCAGTTTGCCGCGCTTGAAACCACGCCTTCAATGGCGGCGCTGGCTTATCCGCCGCACATTACGCTTGCCGTTTGCGAGAACGCTCCACCACACACACTCATCTCAGCGATGTCGCATGCATTCCGAAACCAGCGACAACTGGAACTGCGACGCTCGGAACTCGACTGCTTTTAGTTTCCGAGTTTCGTTGTCTGGGCCAAACCGGATGACAACGCCCAGTTGATCAAGCTGCACGAGACACTGCATGAACGGCTTGATCCAGCCATGTGTCACGAACACTATCAGCCAGGAAACTGGGTGCCGCACTGCACGCTTGCAACGAACGTTGCAGCCGACAAACGCGACAAGGCAATCGCGCGCCTTTCTGGGCCGATGGAACCAATCGACGTCATTTTTGATTGCGCCGATTGCGTTGAATTCCCACCGGTCAAGGTGTTGCACCAGATCGCACTGAAGGTGGCAGGCGAACAGCACTTGAGGCGCGGGAAGTTGTAAGAGTCAATGCACCACCCGCGGCGGCGCATTGATTCACAGATACGGACTTAGTGCCATCAACCGTAGTAGAGGCTCTTCCAAGTCACGGTGACTTTTGTGCCGACACCGACACGGCGGTAGAGATCAGCGACGTCATGATTGTGCATGCGGATGCAGCCTTTGGAGACAGGCTGGCCGATTGTCCACGGTGCATCAGTGCCATGGATCCGATAGAGGCTCGAACCGAGATAGAGCGCACGCGTGCCGAGCGGGTTCTTGGGATGGCCGCCCGGGACGTAGGCTGGCAACCTGGGGTTTTCAGCGCGCATGCTGGGTGTCGGAGTCCAGGTTGGATTGACCCGCTTCTGTGAGATCCGCATCACGCCCTGCCAGCGGCTCTGTGGCCGCGGCGTCGCAATGGGGTAACTGATAGCCCGACCGCGTGCGTAGATGTAATAGAGACGACGATCCGTAAAACTGGCGATAATCTGACCTGGCCGCAGCCGCGGTGTGACATCGATCAGCGCTGCCGGTTCTGCGCCGCTTGGGGCTGGTGGGGCGAACCAATCGGCGGGCCACAATGAAAAGGCCTGCTGTGCGGAAGCGGGGGCGGTGGTGGCTGCAACCGCGAGTGCGGCGGCAGCGGCGAGCGCAATACGGCGCCCGGAACGCAAACTCAACATGAATACTCTCGACCTTTGGACGCTGTTGCACGCAGTGTGCAAACAGATACTGAAACGCGAGCCCGGACATCGGGCTTGATCGAGAGGTTAGCCTGCTATGGTGAAAAAAGAGTTTGCAAGTGTCCCTATTTTGACCTCTGGAACAAGATATCGCTCACACCTTCTGGCCCACAGGCGTGGCATCACCTGGTCTATTGACGTGATCGGAGAGTGACGCCGTCCGTGCAACATTTGTAGCGCGAGACCTCATTGCAAGATGTGGTGCCAGGCAACTATCTGTCCTCAACTGGCATTGAATATGAGCCACATCTGGCGTTAATGATCGCGCAATCATTAGAAGTTGACCAATGACATCGGGATCGAATGATGAACGTCATCCGGCTATCAGCATTTTCGGACGGAGCGATCGGCGGCAATCCGGCTGGCGTTGTGATCACGGATGAACTGCCCTCGCCGGAAGATATGCAGCGCATAGCTGCCGAGGTTGGTTATTCCGAGACAGCCTTCGCAGCCCCGCATGACAATCGCTGGCGGGTCCGCTATTTCGCACCTGAGAGTGAAGTACCGTTTTGCGGACATGCTACGATTGCTCTGGGCGCTGCGCTTGCGGAGAAATTTGGTGACAAGACTTTTGAGCTTGTTCTCAATGATACTGATATTTCAGTCGCTGGTGCCAAAACTGATAATGGCTATGCAGCAATGCTGTCCTCTCCTCCGACAACGAGTGAAGCGGCCGACCCTCAGCTTGTTGAAGCAGCTCTCGACTTGTTCAGCCTTGAAGCTGGCGATTTGGATGAGCGCATTCCACCAGGACTCGCCGCAGCGGGTGCCAGGTTCCTGGTATTGGCGCTCAAGAGCAGGAGCCGCCTTGCCGAAGTGAGTTATGACCTTGCTGCGGGGAAACAACTAATGACGGATGCTGGCATCATTACAATTGATCTTGTCGTTGCAGAGAGTGACCAACTCTTCCATGCACGCAATGCCTTCGCATCCGGTGGTGTCTACGAGGACCCTGCAACTGGAGCTGCTTGCGCGGCATTCAGTGGATACTTGCGCGATTTGAAGTGGCCACACGGTGGCCGGATCGAGGTCATTCAGGGCGAGGACATGGGACAGCGCTCGCAACTGTTCGCTGAGATCGATGCAGTGCCCGGAAGCCCCATTCGCGTTTCTGGTGCCGTGCGGACGATGGGTTGAACGAGACGAGCAAGCGATGAGCATCTCAAACGAAGAACGCGCTATCGAACCTGCTGTCGAGAAGCAAATCCTCGATAAGCTTGCTGGGATTGAGGCCGATCATGATGTCCGCATCTTGTTCGCCGTCGAATCGGGAAGCCGGGCATGGGGATTTCCATCGCCGGACAGCGACTATGACGCCAGGTTTGTCTACGCCAGATCTACTGATTGGTACTTGTCTATCAATCCAGGGCGCGACGTGATCGAGCTGCCAATCGAAGGTGATCTCGATATCAATGGTTGGGATATCCAAAAGGCACTCGGCCTCTTGCTGAAACCCAACCCGGTTCTCCTCGAATGGTTGTCCAGCCCGGTGCGGTACCGTTGGAGAGATGATGTTTGCAGCCAGCTCTCGGATCTCTCCAAGAAAATTGCACATAACCGCGCCTGCTTCCACCATTACATTGGGGTCGGTGAAGGCAGTTTCGCGCGGACGATTGCTGGCAAGGATCAAGTCTCGATCAAGAAATATTTCTATGTCCTTCGACCGGCCATGGCGCTGCGCTGGCTCCGCATGCATCCAGACATCATTCCACCGATGAATTTTCAGGAACTCATGCGGGGAGTTGATCTGTCATCTGGTCTGACCGGCCTGATCGAGGATTTACTCGCAAAGAAACGCGTAACGAAGGAAATGGGTGAGGCGCCGCGGGTTGCCGAGCTTGATGACTTCGTACTGGCCGAATTCGAACAGGCCAAATCTGCAGTACAGAACGCGTCCAAAGCTGAAAAGCAGAATGAGCAAGAGGCCAACGACCTATTCCGGTCGATTGTTAAATCCTAGCCTCCGGCAGGTCGCGCACAATGCGATACCCGCCATCAGATAATTCCCTGGCACAATGGCTCATGCCTTGCCATCTCCCTCAAGCCCAAGCCATTGTTGCGTCCGAGGCAATTGCCAATTCGGCAAATGAGAGCACGGCGCCTTGGACCGGAATTAGGTTGATACCGAACAATGGTGCGAAGTTGCTCGATCTGTCAGCGGCGATAGTCTTCACGCTTTGAATTGCGACCAGGTACGTGGTTCCAACTCAGAGCGCGATGATCTCGAGATCTTGGGAGCAACTGGCGTGGCAGCGTACGATTATATCATTGTTGGTGCGGGTTCAGCAGGATGTGTCCTGGCGAACCGATTGAGTGAGAATCCGCAGAACCGCGTGCTATTGCTCGAAGCCGGACCGGAAGATCGCGATCCGTGGATTCACATACCAGTTGGCTTCCAGCGTCTTCTCTACAACCGGAACATAAACTGGTGCTTTGAGACAGAGCCGGAAGACAATGTCAAAGGCCGGCGGATTCCAATTCCGCGTGGCAAGGTAGTTGGCGGCTCATCTTCGATCAATGGGATGCTTTATGTGCGCGGCAACCCGCTCGACTACAACACCTGGGCGCAGCTCGGTAACCGTGGCTGGAGTTTTCAGGATGTCTTGCCCTACTTCAAAAAAACAGAAAGTTTTGAGCGCGGCGGCAACGACATTCGCGGCGGCGATGGTCCGCTCAATGTCGCCGACATGTATGAGCGCCATGAAATGATCGATGCCTTTGTCCAGGCGGGCGTCGAATGTGGCTACGATGCCAATCCTGACTACAACGGCGAAAAGCAGGATGGCTTTGGCTACTACCAGACCACTCAGAAAGACGGCCGTCGTCATAGTGCATCGAAGGCTTATCTGGATCCGGTCCGGCGGCGGCCCAACCTGAGAGTAGAGACCCATGCGTTTGCGCGCAGGCTGATCCTCGATGGCAAGCGTGTCGTTGGTGTCCGATACGAAGTCAAGGGTGTCGAGACCGAAGCGCGCGCGAATGCCGAAGTCCTATTGACGGCAGGTGCAGTCCAGTCACCACAACTGCTGGAAGTCTCCGGCATCGGCGCGCCGGATGTGCTACGTGAACACGGCATTGACGTCCAGCATGCGCTACCGGGGGTCGGCGAGAACTACCGCGATCACTACGCAGCGCGCATCGCCTGGCGTGTCAAGCTGAAGAACATGTCGCTCAACGAGACGACGCGTGGTCTTAACGTTGTCAAAGAGGCGGTCAGATACGCTTTTACTAAACGCGGAATGCTGACCTGGACTGCTGGCATCGGACATGGCTTCGTCAAAAGCCGTCCAGAACTGGATGTGCCGGACTGCCAATTCTTTTTTGCTCACGGAACCTTCGACGCGATCACTCGCGCTTTCCACCGTGAACCCGGCATGACGATCGGGGTCTATCAATGCCGCCCTGAAAGCAAAGGCTCGATCCATATCAAATCCGCAGATCCGACGGCCGCACCAGCCATCCGCCCCAACTTCTTGAGCGATCCTATTGATCAGGCTGCTCTTGTGGGTGGACTGCGTGTTGCGCGAGACGTGGGTGAGGCCAATGCGCTGGCAAAGTATCGCGCTTTTGAGATGGCGCCCGGTGACAATATCCAGAGCGATGACGAACTGCTGGATTTTGCGCGCGAGACCGGGGCAACGACCTACCACGTCATGGGCACCTGCAAGATGGGCCCTGACCATGATCCGATGGCAGTGGTGGATGATCAGCTGCGCGTGCGGGGATTAGATGGCGTGCGCGTCACAGATGCCTCAGTGATGCCGACGATGCCGTCAGGTAACATCAATGCACCCGTTTTGATGGTGGCGGAGAAGGCCGCCGACATGATTCTGGGCGCAAATTGAGCAACCCCGAGAACCAAACTACAAGCATGAATGAGAGATGATATGAGTGCAACGGATCCCATCACGGTCTCCGTCATCCAACACCGGTTAACTGGTATTGTTGAAGAGATGGGCGAAGCGATGCTGCGAACGTCATTCTCACAAATTCTCAACTCCAGCCGTGATTTTTCAACAGCCATCTGCCTGTCGGACTCACAACTCGTCGCTCAGGCCGACCATATTCCCGTGCATGTCGGCGCCCTGCAACCGGCGGCCAAATCGATCATCGAGACATTCGGTGATGATGTGTTCGAGGGCGATATCTTTCTTCTGAATGATCCTTACTTTGGTGGCAGTCATTTGCCGGATGTCACAGTCTTTGCCCCGGTCTTTATTGAGGGCAAATTGATGTTCTGGGCCATCAATCGCGCCCATCATTCAGATATTGGGGGAGCCACTTACGGAGCTTATAACGCAGCTGCCCGCGAAATCTGGCAGGAAGGCATTCGCTTGCCGCCGATCCGTCTCTACGATAAGGGCGCTATCCGCGATGACCTTCTGAGAATGCTGAAGACCAATGTCCGCCACGCGAGGGACTTTGAAGGTGATCTGATGGCGCAGATTGGATCCGTGCGCCTTTCAGAACGCAGGCTGCATGCTCTCGCCAGCGAATTTGGCCGGGCCACGATTGAGACGAGCGTTGCGCGAATACTCGATGCAACCGAAGCGCGAACCCGTGAGATTTTTGCCGAGTGGCCCGATGGAACCTATGAAGGAACCGCTTTGCTCGATGATGATGGTCGTGGCAATACCGACATCGCCATACGTACCAAAATCACGATTTCAGGGTCTGATCTCACGGTTGATCTGACAGGTTCCGATCCGCAAGTTGAGAGCTTCCTGAATTCAGCAGTCGCCAACACCCGCTCGGCAGTTTTGGTTGGTCTGGCTGTCTTGCTGGATCCCGACATACCGAAGAATGAAGGTGTCGCGAGACCGGTTAAGATCCTCACCAAGGAAGGGACCATCGTGCATCCGGGTGATGGCGCGCCTGTGACCATGTGCACGTCGCATTGTGGCAATGAGTTGATCGAGGCCGTTGTTGTTGCCCTATCGGCAGCCTGTCCAGACCGAGCGATGGGCGGTTGGGGCCGACGCTTGCGCATTGCATTGAAGGGCACCAACCCGCGCAATGGACGCCCATTCATCTGGCACTTATTTCATGCGCGGCCCGGTGGCGGCGCTTCGTCGGGCGGCGATGGCTGGCACAACTCCGGTGAATGGCATTCGGCGGGTGGTCTTAAGTTTGGATCAGTCGAAGTCGCCGAGACACGGTTCCCACTCTATTTCCGCCGCCATGAATTTCGCGCCGACTCTGGTGGGGAAGGGAAGTTCTCGGGAGGCTGTGGCTGTGATCTGGAGATGATCCTGGAAACCGAACAATCTGCTGTGGCCAATGTCGCTGGCGACGGGCTGCGTCATGGTGCACGCGGCATGCTTGGCGGCGAAGATGGGGCGCCGCACGACTACCGTATGTGCGCGCCAGGTGAGTCAGAATTGAAGCTGGCGAGCAAGATTGAAGGTCAACCCGTTCCGCCAGGAACGTTGTTCGAAATCCACTCCGGCGGTGGCGGCGGTTGGGGGGCGGCCAGCGAGCGCGATCATACGGCGCGACAGAACGATATTGCCAACGGACTTGTCAGCACGGATGCAAAGCGAGGTGTCAAATGAGTTATCGCATTGCAGTCGATGTCGGCGGAACATTCACGGATGTTGTTGGTGTGGACGCCGATGGCACAACGACATTTGTCAAAGTGCCCAGTACGCCAGAGAACCAGGCCGTTGGTACAGTCAATGGCATAGCAAAGCTGGCAGCCGCGTTGGACCTCGACACAACCACGCTGCTGGCGCAAACCGAGCGCATCGTGCATGGCATGACAGTTGCGACTAACGCGCTGCTCGAACGCAAAGGCGCCAAAGTTGGCCTGTTGACAACGGAAGGGCATCGCGATGTCCTCGAAATGCGTGAAGGCCTCAAGCCGGAACGCTACAATATGCGACTGGCACGGCAGGACCCGCTGGTTGCACGGCAGTTGCGCCTCGGAGTACGCGAGCGCATTCGTGCAGATGGCACGGTCGAGGTGCCGCTCGATACGGCATCTTTGGACAAGGCGATCTCGGAATTGAAGTCGTCAGGTGTGACCTCTATCGCGGTTTGCTACCTTCACTCCTATGGCAATGACCGCCATGAGCGCGAAACCGAGCAGGCCATCCGGGCAGCCATACCTGATGCCTATGTCTCGCTTTCGTGTGACGTCCTCCCGCAGATCAAGGAGTTCGAGCGGGTGTCGACGACGGTGGTGAACGCCTATGTCGGCCCGTTGATCGCGCTTTATCTCAGTCGTCTTGAGGGACAGCTTAAGGAGGCTGGATATGAAGGCCCGTTGCTCATTATCCTCTCTCATGGAGGCGTGGCGCCTGTCAGTCAGGCCATTCAGGTCGCGGCCTCTACGGTGCTCTCCGGGCCGGCAGGTGGCTTAGCTGGTGGCCGCCGCATTGCCGAGATTCTGAATGCGCCTGATCTCATCACCTTTGATGTTGGCGGTACCTCAAGTGACATTTCACTGATTGCAGAAGGCAGCGCTACGCTATCGAGCGATCGCACGATGGCCAATGAGCGCATTGCTCTCCCAAGCCTCGACATCATCACTTTGGGCGCCGGTGGCGGATCGATTGCGCGGGTGGAGACCAGTGGTCTCCTCGAAGTCGGACCGCAAAGTGCCGGCTCAATTCCCGGCCCTATCTGTTATGGTCGTGGCGGAACCGTGCCCGCAGTCACCGACGCAAGCGTTGTCCTCGGCTATCTCGACCCGAATAATTTTGCCGGTGGAGAAACCAAGCTCGACCGCAAAAGTGCAGCCGCTGCATTCGAACGGCTTGGCGAAAAACTCGGCGTGAGTGCGATCGAGGCTGCTGCCGGTGTGCATCGGGTCGTGAACACGCAATTGGCTGAAGGCATCCGTGTTGCCACTGTTCGCCGCGGTGTCGATCCTCGGCGCTTCGGGCTGCTCGGCTTCGGTGGCGCTGCCGGACTGCATGTGACCGAGCTGGCGCGCATGCTGGATATCAACCGGGTTATCGTTCCACGTATGGCATCGGTTCTATCGGCCTGGGGGATGCTCAATACCGAGTTGAGATTGGAGGCCGTACAAACGTTAGTGGGCGAGACGGATACGCTCGACGTTGCAGCCGTTCGCAGCCTCTATGAGCAACTTGAGGGAACCGGCCGGAAGCAGATGGCATCTTGGTTTGACGGGTCGGTCTCATTTCGACGAACGGCTGAAATGCGCTATGGCGAGCAGGTGTTCGAGATTGACGTCTCATTGGACGGCGTGGACCTCGCATCTGAAGAAGCCATGGACCAGCTCAAGGCAGCCTTCGAAAAGCGTCACGACGATCTTTACGCCTATCACTTGCCGGAACAAGCGCCGGTATTGATCAATGCGCGGCTCGCAACGATTGGCGTCTTGCCCGAAATTGCCGTGCCTGATGAAGCAGGTGGTACACCTGGAGTTGCAGAGCGTGGAACCCGTGATGTCTATCTCGGTGATTGGCAACAAGTTCCGGTCTATGCGTTCGATGCGCTAGTGCCAGGCGAGAGCGTCCAAGGCCCGTCCGTTATTGAGTCAGACACCACAACAGTTCTCTTGCGTTCAGGTGACAAAGCAACATCGACGCCGCAGCGTTGGTTGGATATCTCGGTCGGAGAAGGTTGAGCCGACGGAAGGGCCTCAAGAGATATTTGAATCCCCGAATGCAGTGTAAATCTGGGAGACAATCTCGATGACGAGAATTGGTTTAGTAGTATGTGCGCTGCTGGTTGCATCGTGTTCCAGCGTTTACGCCCAGCTCCGTCCTCTGGAATCCAATATCGCCGCTGCCTTCGAAGCAGGACAGCTGCAAGGGCTCCACAGTGTATTGATCATACACAATGATGAAATCCTGGCAGAGAGCCATTTCTCTGGGGAGGACTGGAGCTGGGCGCGCGCGCTCGGAGAGCGTCAGCACGGTCCACGCACGCTTCATGATATTCGCTCTGTCACCAAATCCATCGTCGGTTTGCTTTATGGAATCGCCTTGGCTGAGGGCAAAGTCCCGGCTCTAAAAGAGAGCCTGGTCGCACAGTTTCCGAAATATCCTGATCTCATCCGTGAGCCTGAGCGCAAAGCCATACAGGTCGAACATGCACTGTCCATGAAAATGGGTACGGAGTGGAATGAGGAATTGCCGTACTCGGATCCAAGAAACAGCGAGATCGCGATGGAGCGGGCCAAAGATCGATACCGCTTCGCGCTTGATCGAAAAATGATTTCCAAGCCAGGTGCGCAGTGGGTCTACAACGGCGGTGCTGTGGCTCTCATCGCTGAACTGATTAGAAACGGCACGGGCCTGCCCATAGACAAGTATGCCGAAGCCAAGTTGTTCAAGCCGCTCGGCATCGAAACTTATGAATGGATCCGCGGCCGGGACGGTGTGCCGTCGGCTGCATCCGGGCTGCGACTGAACATCCATGATCTTGCAAAGATCGGCAAGCTCATACTCCAAGGTGGACAGTTTGAAGGCAAGCAAGTCGTGCCGCAGGACTGGCTTAAAGCCTCGTTCACCCCACGGTCTGATCTGAGGAGTGGACTACGCTATGGTTATCTGTGGTGGCTGGCGGCAAAGGCCTGGGGTGATCCACCGTCATGGGTTGCAGGATTTGGCAACGGCGGACAACGTCTCACCGTCCAGGCAAAGCACAATCTGATCGTCGTTGTGTTCGCTGGCAATTACAATCAGCCCGATGCGTGGAAACTTCCGGTCAAGATCATCAACAAGTTCATGGTGCCGGCACTGAAGGCCAAGCTTAAGAAGAATTGACCATCACTGCTCTGCTTCGTCAAAACATCCTCACTCACAGAGAGGCTGGCGATAATTTGGCGAGGCCATTTACATTCTGCTCACGCCGACTTCACAGCACTGCCAGTCTGGATCTCAATCGGCTGCCTCCAGTGTGATTGGCAAGTGAAACTCGAACTCCCCACGTCTGGTTCAGACACAAGGAAAGCCCCCAAACCAAGACAAAGGGCCGCCCGCAGTCAGAACTGAAAATGGAACAGACTGAGGAGTAAAGGACATGATCAAATCAGCTAGCTTTGGAACGATCAGAAGCGCAGTCGCATCAGTCATGGCCGTAGTTGCGACACCGAGCCTGGCCAATAGCCATAGCGGGCTCTACAACAAGCAGACCGTGACCAAAAAGGCCTCGTTCCACACACTCAGGCATCACGCGAAGAGCGTGCAAAAATCGGGGCTTGCCAAGGTCCCCAAGATCAAGCGCCATGGCCATGTAATCGGCTTCAAGAAGACATTGAAGTCCGGAGATAAGATCATTGTGCGCCGTGGCAAACACGGACGGGTCCACCATACTACGCTGAAGCGCAAGTCATTCTTGCAACGTCTCAAGCACCACACCTCATCGGCGAGCAAGTCGTTCAAGGCGAAGACTAAGCGTTTGCGCCTATCCGTCTTTGGCCGCAAGACACCTCGGCATCATTGATAGATAGGGTTGCGGGGCCGCGCTCTCTCTGCGGCCCCAATTTGAGATGATACAATCAGCGGTAACCGTCATGTTCACGATGGGGATAAGATGCTTGGTCGCCTAGTTATGTCACGGTCACTATCGCTGACCTTTGGAACGACAGCCGTCACATGTTTTGTTGCAGCCGCCCAGGTCTGGGATTTCCCTTATCCACGCATGGTGTTGGGGAATATGGGACTGCAGCTTCTTGGCAGTACCCTGGCCTTAGTTGTCTTGTCGGTCATAGAGGCATCGCGTTGCGAAGAAGACTCGTTATGGCGTGGCGGCGGAGCGCTCATCTATTGGCCACTCTTTCTTTTACTGATTGCGTTAGCGTTGCTCGGTCCGTTGTTTGCCTTCGGCGAGCTCCACTATCTATGGCCATGCTTCGGCATCCATGCGCCAGATGTCTGTGGTCTGCAATCGAACGAGCTGCGTCAGTTGGATGAGGCCGCCCGCAACCTAAAGGTCAAAGAGTTATTCGATACTGCCGGCCCGCCAATGGGAGGACAGGTCGTGTCCGTGCTGCGTCAGATGCTTGGAATGGGCGGGTAGAGCCCGAGGTTGAAGCTCTAAGCCGTTTTCTCCTCTTCCATAACAATACCTGAGTAGCGCCGCCGCTTGGTTTGCACGCGGTTGCCGCCTTGGTCTTCATCTTTCGGTCGCGACGTCGTCAGCCTCAGCACATCAAGATAACTCGGACTGACCAACAGCTTATGACCGTGTGGTCCCGCCATCAGGAAGCGATGGAATTTCGGAAGGTTATAGCAAGGTACCCACATCAGGAGATGGTGTTCGACATGATAGTTGACCCAATAGGGCGCCAGAAAAGTGCCCGTTATCGGATCAACAAGCGTCGTACGGGCATGGCGGAATGGGTCATCCTTGTCGCCAACCATCGCGTGTTCGGCAATATTGCGAAGACGCAGGAAAAGCTGGAAGAACGTTAAGAGCGGAAACAGCCAAAGCAGTGGATAAAGCCACCAATATCCAGCAAGGGCCAGGCCGGCAAAAAGTATTGCATTCGCAGCGAGTGGCCCGCCGAGTTTATCCTTGAAGTGTTGAAGCCAATTCGGCCCGTTGGCAGCAGCCTTACCTGGTGCAACGCCTGCACTAACTTGCGCAGATCTCTGAGAGTAGCCCGTTTGTCCGCTGATATCGCGCCACAGTTTGCGATAGAAGCTTGGCCGCGTGATGGGAAAAGGTGCGCTGAGCACGAGGTCCGGGTCGTCATGCTGCTGTGTGCGGGCATGGTGCTTGAGATGATAACGGCGGTATGCCGGCATATCTGCTCCAACGGGCCAGGCCAGGAGCCACTGGCTTGCCAGGTGATTCAGGCGCTCGTTTTTGAATAGCAGGCCATGCGCGCCGTCATGCATGAGGATTGACATCCCCAGCTGTCGCGCACCGATAATCGCCGCGGCAACAATAAACGTCACCACATTGGGCCACCAGACAAACAGCACCATAGCGCCAGCAACCATTGCCCAGGCGTGGAGGATGCAGGCTGCTGCCTTCCAGTCATAGCGCGCGCGAACCGCAATCAATTGTTCTTCGGTTAATAAATCACGAGCGCGCATGAGCCTGACCGTCCCAAAGATCCGAGTTCACAACGAAGTATGCCTGCTTCAGCGGTTAAGATCCAGTTTGCTCCCTTTGCAAACCTATTTCCCTTTCCAGACTGGTTTGCGCTTTTCATTGAAGGCTTTGCGAGCCTCACGGCTATCCTCGCTGTCAAAGGCAAGTGAAACCGCATCCAGGGCCGTTGCTGGCACGTGGGCAAAGTCCATTGTCTCCATGCGGTACATCAGTTCGCGCGTGCTCCGCAGCGCCAGCGGTGACATTTCAGCCAGGCGGCTGGCAAGTTTCATCGTAGCAGAGTGCAGTTCCGCGCGCGGCACAACCCTGGTGACCAAACCAAGCCGGTCGGCTTCCTGAGCGCTGATGGGATCGCCAGTCAGGATCAATTCCGCAGCCTTCATCCGGCCAAGAAGACGCTGCAGATGCCAGACATGCATGCCTGGGGGGGCAGCGAGATTGGGAACGCCTGGGTAGCTAAAGTCGGCATCGTCAGAGGCAATAACCATGTCACACGTAAAGGCCAGTGTGCAGGCTCCTTCCCGGGCATAGCCATGGACGGCGGCAATGATCGGTTTGGTCAGCGCGCGCACGCGATTGACCATCTCGACATAAAACAGGCTTAGGAAGTTCTTCATGTCGGATGAGTTGAACGACTCCATCATACGGATATCGACACCTGCAGAGAGGCCCCTACCGGCACCGGCCAAAACAATCACACGGATATCCGGGTCACTGTCCGCCATTGCGAGCGCATCGAAATATTCAAGCGTAATCTGTCGGTCGAGGAGATTGAGCGGAGGATGATCGAGTGTGATCTCGGCGATGCCATCATTGGCGCTATATCGGATTTTTTCGAATGTCTGTTCCGGCATCAGATCTTCCTCTTCCTGCTTGTCTCGACCATCTGGCTGACATAGTACCGGAAATGTGATGCCAGGGTCATCGGACGAATATGCATACTGAACGAGGGACCGGCCAGCTAATCGGAGTTTCAATGCGTCTTTGTGTGGTTGCTCTTCTGGCATTGATCGGCTTGCGGCCGGCCTATGCTGATACCGCAGAACAGTTGTTGACCGCGCTGCAATCGCACGGGATTACGGTCGCTCCTTCAAAACGTGCAAAGCTCAATATCCAGACAGGCCACCGCCTCTTCGCACATGTTGATGAAAACCAACTAGTGCTCGACCTCGCGCGGATCTCGCGCACATCGGCTTTGGAAGAAGCCTACATTCATATCGACAAGAGAGTGGCGCTCGAAACTGGGGTCATGGAGCGCTTCGACATTACACGAACTGACTGTCTGGTGCGAGCGACCGTGCGCTCGTCCGTGACCATCGACCTGCTGGCGAAACTTCCTAACGGACTACCTGCAAAACTGGATTGGTACCACGTGCACCCGTCACGCGAGATTATCAACAACCGGTTTCGTGCCAGCGGCTGCGCGCCGCCGAACACATGGCCGGTCTTGCCAAGCAGTGCAGACTTCTCACAGTTTCTCAAACGCGCACAACGCTACTACGCCAGGAGGCCTGATGGGCAGTACACCGATCGCGTCGTCATCGATCCGGTTGGCGTTATAGAGCTTTCTCTCTCAGCCAAAGGCCGTGCCGTCATTCATCAGTTTCAGCGTATGAGCAACTACGACACGCAGGAATACGGCAACAAAAGTATGCCGGGCCACAAGATTTGGCCGCAGAAGTATATCCAGCGCCTGAACATGCTGCTCGATCGGATTACGCAGCCCGGAGCACAGCTCGACCGTAACATAGTCCGCGCGGTCGATTTGCTGAGCGGCGATACAGTGCGCGTCACCTTCACGCCGCTGCACAAATTCACGATAGAGAACTAGGCGTGAATGTTCAGAAGGTTGTGAGCATTCTTCTCGGATCGTTGTGCATTCGGCCCATAAATCAACGTCCTGCCTGCGCAGCGATGACGACTGAGAGTTTGTCTTGCTCAGCACCAAGTGGTCAGTTGTCCCGGCTCGGACAGAAATGCGGATCAGCCAACTCGGCTTGGCCGGGGGCAACCTCTTGAAGCTTCACAACTAGGGTCAGGCCTCATTATCAAGGCCGGCATAAGAGTTCGAGTCATACAAGCATGCAGGTGGATCGAGACGCGTCCGCCTGAGCCTCACCAGTCGAAATCAAGTTTCTTTCACCATCGTAGTCTCATTCAGAGAAAATACTTGAACAATGTTCGCTTGTTTGATATTTAAACGTGAACAACGTTCTCAACTGAGGCTTCGCCATGCAACTCGAATCAGAAATCATGCGCATCGAACCAGTCAGAGTGCGCGGCCAATGGCCGGAGGATTGGCAGCGGTCATCCCCTGCCAGGTGGACCGGGCCCGTTGAATCATGTGATTGGACCAGTCGATGGCGGAATTCAGTGTAAAGACAAACACGCCCACATTCCTGACACCCCGAATGCTAATGTGAGTGCCAACCCAAGGTGGCACCGAAACGATCCCTCCAAGAGGACATCAGATGTTCCAGTCCCTTCTCTCAAGCCGCCGCTTCCTGCCAATCTTTGTCTGTCAGTTTCTTTCGGCCTTGAACGACAACTTCATCAAGAATGCCCTCGTCATTCTGATCTTGTTCAAGCTTGGCAGCGAACAAGGTGGCCTCCTGGTCACGTTGGCCGGCGTAGCCCTGATCGTGCCGTTCTTTATTCTGTCGGCACTCGGTGGTGAACTTGCTGACAAATACGACAAGGCGCGCGTGGCGCAGGCGATCAAGCTAGCGGAGATCCCGGTCGCAGCGATTGCAGCAGCAGGCTTCATGATGGATTCGCTGGTGCTCCTGTTTTCAGCATTGGTGCTGTTCGGCACGATGGCAGCCCTGTTCGGTCCCATCAAATTCGGTATCCTGCCAGATCATCTTAAGACCAGCGAGTTGCCTGCCGCCAACGCTCTTGTTGAGGGCGCAACCTTCCTTGCCATTCTAGGCGGAACGATTGCCGGCGGTGTAGCCATGGCATCGGATGGGACTGCGCCATTGGTGCCAAGCTGGGCCGTCGCAGCAACGCTGATCGTGTTCGCAGCTCTGGGGTGGGTCTCGGCCAAAGCCATTATACCGACAGGCGCAGCTGAACCTACGCTTCGGATAACGCGCAACCCGCTGTCGTCGACGTTCCGGCTTTTGGGTGAGCTTTACCAGGATCGCAGACTCTGGATTGGCGGTCTGATCGTATCCTGGTTCTGGCTGGCGGGTGTGGTCGCCCTGACGCTTCTGCCAACGGCGGTCAAAGAAGGCATCGGCGGCAACGAGCATGTCGTGACAGTTGGTCTAGCGCTCTTCACGATCGGCATCGCCATCGGATCCTGGCTTGCCGCAGCAGCCAGTACGCGGCGTCCAAATCTTGCTCTGGTCCCGATCGGTGCTTTTTTCATGGGCCTGTTTGCCCTGGACATTGCCTGGACCCTCTGGGGACTGGAGCCCTCAGGCAGTGGTCTTTCTCCGATCGAACTGGCTTCTACGACGGTTGGTCTACGTCTTGCGTTCGATCTGTTTGCACTCTCTGCAGCGGGTGGCTTGTTCATTGTTCCAGCCTTCGCCGCAGTCCAGGCATGGGCACCTGCTGATCGCCGCGCACGCGTCGTCGCAGCCGTCAATATTTTAAACGCAGGCGCCATGTCGATCGGCCTTGGCGGTTTGATCGGACTACAGGTTGCCGGCGTGAGTTTCTCCGGACTGTTTGCCATTCTTGGCGTAGCGAACCTCATGGCGATGTTTGTCGTGATGTATGCTTGGGGCCGCGAAGGCATGCAGGATTTCGCGTTCTTCCTCTTCAAGTTGTTCTATCGCATCGAAGTCAAAGGCTATGAGAACCTGCCGCAACCAGGTGAGCGCGCGATTGTGACCCCCAACCATGTCTCCTACATGGATGGCCCGGCCATGAATGCCATTCTGCCAAGCCATGCTGCTTACGCAATTGACACGGGCATTGCGCAGGCGTGGTGGGTCAAGCCGTTCCTGAAGTTCATCAAGGCCTATACGCTGGACCCGACCCGTCCGCTTGCGACACGCCAACTTGTCAATGAAGTCAAGAAGGGCGAAACACTCGTCATTTTCCCGGAAGGCCGACTGACCGTCACCGGTGGATTGATGAAGGTCTATGATGGAACGGCAATGATTGCCGACAAGGCAGACGCGGTCATCGTTCCGGTCCGCATCGACGGGTTTGAGCATTCAACCTGGTCCTACATGCGCCGCAGCCAGGTCAAGAAATCATGGTTCCCGAAAGTGACGGTGACAATCCTGCCGCCGCGCCGACTGGAGATCGACCCCGCCCTCAAGGGAAAAGCACGGCGTCAGGCAGCAGGCCTGGCACTACAGGACATTATGGTCGATACCGTGGTTGAAACGGCTGACATCAATCGCACTCTTTTCGAAGCCGTTGTGGACGCGCGCGAAACCTTGGACACAGGCAAGCCGATTGTTGAAGATCCACTGGGAACAAAGCTCGGCTACAAGAAGCTTGTAACAGGCGCGCAAGTGCTGGGACGGAAACTGGAGCGTTACGGGCAACCAGGCGATAGCATTGGTGTGTTGCTTCCGAACTCAGCCGGTGTTGCGGTCACGTTCTTTGCCTTGCAGTCGATCGGCCGTGTTCCAGCCATGCTGAATTTCACTGCCGGTGCTGCCAATGTTCTTGCGGCCTGCGAAGCCGCCAAAGTGAGCGTTGTGCTGACCTCCCATAACTTCATAGAGAAAGGCAAGTTGCACGATCTTGTCGATGCCATGCGCGGCAGCGTCGAGCTTGTCTATCTCGAAGACATCCGTGAGAAGATCTCACTCCTTGACAAGATTTTGGGACTTATGGCCGGAACCAAACCGAAAGTTGCCCGCAAAGCCAGCGATCCGGCCGCGATCTTGTTTACCTCCGGCTCGGAAGGCAAGCCCAAGGGCGTGGTGCTTTCCCACCGGAACATCCTGTCAAATGCAGTCCAGTCTCTGGCCCGCATCGCCGTGAACGGTGAGGACAAGGTCTTCAATGTCCTGCCGGTGTTCCATTCCTTCGGTCTGACTGCAGGGTTGATCATGCCGTTGGTGCGCGGCGTCCCGGTCTATCTCTATCCTTCGCCACTGCACTACCGGATTGTGCCTGAACTCGTTTACCAGACAAACGCAACCGTCCTATTCGGCACAGACACATTTCTGAACGGGTATGCCCGCGCGGCGCACCCTTATGACTTCCATTCCGTGCGTCTCATTCTTGCCGGTGCAGAAGCCGTCAAGGATCGCACGCGGCAAATCTATATGGAGAAGTTCGGTGTGCGCATTCTTGAAGGGTATGGTGTCACCGAAACGGCGCCGGTCCTGGCAATCAACACGCCATTGGCCAACAAGGTAGGAACAGTCGGCCGATTGTCGCCACTCATGGAGTCGCGACTGGAACCGGTGCCGGGTATCACCGAAGGTGGCCGTCTTTATGTACGTGGGCCGAATGTCATGTTGGGATACTACCGCGCCGAGCAACCGGGAGTGCTGGAGCCGCCGGAGGACGGCTGGCATGACACAGGCGATATCGTTAGCTTTGATGCGCAGGGCTTCATCACCATCAGGGGCCGCGCCAAGCGGTTCGCCAAAATTGGTGGCGAGATGGTGTCACTGTCGGCTGTGGAGGCCCTTGCCGCCGACCTGTCACCCAGCCATCTCTCGGTCGTCGTTGCGATACCCGATCAGCGCAAGGGGGAGCGTCTTGTTCTCCTGACTAGCGACACGACAGCGACCCGGCCGAAGTTCCAGGCACTGGCCAGATCATCAGGTGCAACGGAACTCATGGTCCCGGCCGAGGTCATGCATGTTGATCGTGTCCCGGTTCTGGGATCGGGCAAACCTGACTACGTTACGGCCACCGAGCTGGTGCTGGAAACATCAGGTAAACCGGCGGCTGCTTAATGCGGTGCCTCAAGCCTCCCTTTTCCGTTGTTGGCGCAACTAATGAGAGGGAGGCAATTAGGCGGCACTCCTTCTCAAATAGATTGCTTCTGGTGTCAGCACACAGATCGGTTAGCATGGCACTGCCACTGGTTTGAACCTTTTCGCCAGCCGCGGCGACTTAGCATGTGACGCAGGTCTGACCTGCAACTGCATGCCATAGGAGGTTTCTTGATGCAGTCATTCCCCCCACGCCCTCATCCGTCTCCCGGGTCAGGGCGAAACTGCGTGTCCGCGGGACGCATGGATCGTCCGCCGGAACGCACCCCAAGCCGCTTTACAGAGCGTGCCGCAACGATCGTCATGGCGGCCGTTGTTGGGCTTTCTGGTGCTGGCGCAACATTTGCGCAGGATGCAAAAATCGCAGCTGGTGACGCGGTGGTCACCGGCTTTTCTGGCATTGTGCCAAGCGGTGATGCGCCACCACCCGGCGGCTCGCCATTGGATACATTCTTCATCAATCCGGACGGTCCATCCGCGCAGGTCTTGTCCTTTGGAGCACTTGGCGGCGCGCCGTCTGGTCAACTGGTGACCAACGCGCCCAAACTGGTTCTCAAGGCAAAGGACATCGGCCAGGTCTTCGGTATTGCATTGGATGATGGTCTCGGAGCAGCTGTCCCGAACATCTATCTCGGCGCAACATCGGCGTATGGTGTCCATATTGCGCGGCCCAATCCGGCTGATCCCGGAAAATCACTGCGTCTGCGAAAAGGGCATGCCGAAGCACAGTGGATGACGGGCATGTTCGGTGACGCGCTAGGCGGTGAGCCAGGCTCGATCTTCAAAGTCGATGGCCAAACCGGCACCGTCAATGTCTTCGCGACATTACCCAATAACAGTGGCCCCGGCGTCGGCAACATCGTGTTCGACAAGGCCAGCAAGTCGCTTTACGCGTCTGATCTTGATTCAGGCCTCATTCACCACATCGATTCAACCGGTAACATCGTTGCGTCATTTGACCATGGCGTCGCCGGCCGACCAGAGAAAGGTCTCGCACCAGTCGCTGACGATGGCAAGCTGATGGTCATCTCGGATCCGGCGTTCGATACGGAGAATCCTTCAACCTGGGGCTACACACAAGCCGATCGACAGGTTTACGGTATGGCCATCAACGGTGGCCGCTTGTTCTATGCTGTTACAGGCGGCCAGCAGGTCTGGTCCGTCGGGCTCAATGATGATGGCTCGTTCGCAGGCGATCCGCGCTGGGAACTGGACGTCGTCGGTTTGCCCGGCAGCGGCCCCATCACTGACATGCTGTTCGACAAGTCAGGCCGTATGTATCTTGCTCAACGCGGCACGCTGAAGGGCAGCTACAGCTACGCCGAGTTCGCAGAACCCGGTAAGTCTGCTGTGGTGCGCTACAAGCTTGAACAGCCCGATGATCCAGCCACTGAAAGCCGCTGGATCGCAGCGCCGGATTTTTACGCGATCGGCCGGCAAGAGCCGCATCAGAATGCCAATGGCGGTATTGCGCTTGGTTTTGCGCACGACGAAATTGGCGGTATCAAATCCGGCACAGCCAGTTCGATGCTTTGGTCGACCGGTGAGAAGCTGCGGACCAGTCTTGAAAACGAAGCTGATCCGGCAGCCGAAAACGATGTGCATGGTCTCCAGGGTAACAGCATCACCTTGGTGCGCCCGGCCAACGTGCCACCGCAGCAAAGCTATTTCCTGGATTACGATGGTTTGTTCAATGACACTGAAAAGGCCGGACATCTGGGCGATGTTGAAATCTGGCAACCGGTTGGCGATTTCGCACGCGCGCCGCAAATCGAGTTTCCGCCGAATTACATCCCACCGTTTGTTGATCCACCCGGCGAAATACCGCCACCGCCAAACCCAGGCTACGATCTCAATCTGAGACTGACCAAGTACGCAGATCCGAAAGAGTGTTTCGACTGGGGTGCCTTCTGGCGCTGCCACTACAGCATCAAAGTACGCAACACCAGTCTGGAGCACAGTTACTTTGGTCCGATCCGTGTGCACGATGAGCTCATCAATCTCCCGGCTGGCTCGAGTATCCAGGTCCCGCAGCATCCCTTCCCTTGGACGTGCTTCTGGGTCGCAGCTCCAAATAAGTTTGGCTGCCGTCGTGATGCGTTCCTGGCACCGGGTGTGAGTGTTGGATTTAATGTCTTCGTGCTCGTGCCAAAATCAGCAAAGCGTTGCCGGCTGACAAACATCGCTGAAATCCGTCATCCGGTTGGTGGTGCGTGGAACAACACGGATCCCCTGGACGATATCGATGATGCGACAGTGATCATTCCTGATCCGGATTGTAAGCCGAACCTTGAGAAGACCAATCTCAAGATCCAGAAGTGGGCCGATCCGCAGATGTGTTGGCCGATTGGTGGCAATGAGCATTTCTGCCGCTTCAAGGCCGTGGTGTGGAATGATGGACCGGGTGTCTTCCAGCATAAGCTAGAAATCCAGGACAATCCGGCTGTCGGTACGACGGCGGTTTTCGGAGGAGCTTGGAGCTGCCTGCCGAATGGTCCGGGCCATCTCTGTACCCATCTCAATGATCCCCTGACCTTGTTCCCCTTTGAAGCAAGATTGCTGCACATGGGCGCTATTGTCAGTGAGGACGTGGCTCGCTTGCATAACTGCAAGATCACCAACGTCGTCAAGATCGTCACGCCGCATGGTGCAGGCCATCCGGAGAATACGATTGCAGTCGACGATGAGTCCGCCGCGTTCGCGAACGTGCCTGCCCACATTTGTGAGCAGCCGCCAATTGCCCAGGCCGTTGAGTGCCCACCGGGCTTCTTCGACGACGGTAGTGGTCAGTGTCTGCCCAAGAACAAGCAGCCGTTGCCAGTGGCTCCGCCGCCGGTCACTCCGGTCGATTGCCCGGATGGCATGCGCAAGATTCGTCGCAGCATGGTCGTTTCGTTCCGTCGCCAGGGCTGGCAACTGATCCGCCTGCAAGGTGGCCAGTGGTGCGGTCGACCAGGCAAGACGGTGCCACCACCTCAGGTCTGCCCATCCGGCATGCGTGAGATTGCAACACGCACTGTGCGCGGACGACGGGCTGCGGGGTGGACTGTTATCCGTCGGTCTGATGGCCAATGGTGTGGCCGCCCACCGCAGACGGTTGATTGTCCGCAAGGCATGCGCAAGCTGTCTTCAGGTCGAGCAGCTCAGCTCCGCCGGCGCGGCTGGTCAGTCATCAAGCTCAGCAGTGGGCAGTGGTGTGGGAAGCCGGGTGATCCAGTCGTCCTACCGTGTCCGCGTGGCATGACCAAAGTTCCATCGAACCAAGTCAAGCGTCTTGCGTCGCTCGGTTGGAGACTTACTCAGCTGAATTCTGGCCAATGGTGCGGTCGTCGCCCGACGGTTGAACCAGCACCAACCTGCTCGAAGAGTGAGCAGTCCGTGACCAGTCCGCGTGCAGCAGCCCGCTTCCGCCAGGCAGGCTACAATGTTCGCCAGGTGAGCAAGCGCCTGTGGTGTGTATCGGGTCAGCCGCAGCCACCGCAATCTTGTCCGAAGGGGATGTCCAAAGTGCCATCCAATCAGGTCAAGCGTCTCACGGCGCTTGGTTGGAGACTAACCCAGCTTAGCTCCGGCCAGTGGTGTGCACGTCGTCCGGCTGTCGATCCAAGGCCGACCTGCAGCAAGAGCGAGCGAACGGTGACCAGTCAGCGCGTAGCAAGCCGCCTGCGCCGTGCTGGATACAATGTTCGCCAGATTGGCAAGGGCATCTGGTGTTCTTCCGGTCGCCCGAACCCGAAGCCCTGCCCGAAAGGTCAGGTTCGAAAGAACGGCTACTGCGTGCCGACCAGCTGCCCGCGCGGTACGGTTGGGACGCCGCCTAACTGCCGTAAGGTTGAGCAGTCTTGTCTAAAGGGTCAGGTGCGCAGAAACGGCTACTGTGTGCCAACCAGCTGCCCGCGTGGCACGGTTGGGAAACCGCCGAACTGTCGCAAGGTCGTGCGTCCTTGCCCGAAGGGTACGGTTGGCAGGTATCCGAACTGCCGCAAGGTCGTGCGTCCTTGTCCGAAAGGTCAGGTGCGAAGGAATGGCTACTGTGTGCCGACCCGCTGCCCGCGTGGCACGGTTGGGAAACCGCCAAACTGCCGCAAGATCGTGCGTCCTTGCCCAAGAGGTACGGTTGGCAAGTATCCGAACTGCCGTAAGGTCGTTCGCCCTTGCCCACGGGGTACGATCGGCGTGTATCCAAAGTGCCGCAAGGCTGTGGTGCCAAAGCGTCCGGCGCCACGCGGCTGCCCGCCGAACACTTACAGGGCCAACAACGGCCGCTGTATCAAACTCCGATAGGTGTCGTGTGATCAACTGAGTTGACGCACTTCATCAAGCGGACGACACAACGTGTGCCGGCGGTTAATCCCGCCGGCATTGTCTTTGATAGGAGACTGGTTTGCTGAAGAACAGTCCTATTGATCCAGTGAAAGCTTCAAGCCTTCATGCGATGCGGTGAAGCCAAATTCCTGATAGAACCGCAAGGCATCTGGCCGCGTCTTATCCGTGGTCAATTGAACCAAACCGCATTCCCGGCTGCGGCATTCATTGATTGCCCAGTCAAAAAGCTGACGTCCGATGCCATGGCCACGGTGTTGGCTCGACACCCGCACACTCTCGATCTGCCCTCGCCAAAGTCCAAGTCGCGATAGCCCGGGAATGAATGATAGCTGCAGGCAGCCAACCACGACGCCTTCCAGTTCGGCAACGACTAGAAATTGGTTCTGGTCTACCGCTATGGCCTCGAACGCCGAACGATATGCAGGATGAAGTGGTGGGCCAATCTGCTCTCGTTTTCGGCCAAGTTCATCGTCGGCCAACAAAGCGACGATGGCCGGAAGGTCATCCTCAACGGCCCGCCGGAACGTCAATGCACTCATGATGACTTTGTCATGCCGGTAATGCTGGAGCTGATAGCCCGCGGGTCACGCTCCGGCCAGCGGCCGGCTTCGACTTGGGCGATGAAGTCTGCCACGCCTTGATTGAACGCAGCCGGTTCTTCCAGATTAATCGTGTGGCCCGTGTTAGGTAGAATGAGAAGGCCGGCAGTCTTGATGCATTGCTTCATGTAGACACCGGGCAGCAGGCATGGCCAATCTTCATCACCGCTGACCACCAGGGTCGGCACCGACAGCGCGCGCATCTTATCTTCGAGGTCGTAGAGCGACGGTCGCTCGCGTTGCACGCCAAGCTGTGTGCGCGCCGAGCCGATATTCGAATGCTCGGCCAATTGGGTCTTGAATTCCTCAAACCCGCGTGGGTCCTTGTTCTGAAATTGGACGCGCGTCGGCCCATAGGCATAGGCTTCGGCAAACGCCGCCATACCCTGCTCTTCAAGCAGCCTGGCGCTGACGTTGTTTTCCTCTCGGAACTTGTCACGCTCCCCTTTCTCAGCACCGTAGCCGCAACCGGCGACGGTCAGAGACAGGGCACGGTCCGGGTATGTGAAGCCGAAATGAAGTGTCGCAAAGCCGCCCATGGAAAGGCCGACGATATGCGCCTTATCGATGTCCAACGCGTCCATGACCGAACGAATGTCATCGCAGGCGCGCGCCTGGGAATACTTATCATGCTCTTCAGGAATATCAGACTGCGGCCAACCACGCGCATCATAGGCAATCGCCTTGTGCCGTCGTGAGAAAAACCGCATTTGTGGTTCCCAGCTGCGGTGATCACCTGCGAATTCATGCACAAAGATGACCGGTGAGCCTGAGCCCGCCTCAATGTAATGGAGTTTGACGCCATCATCGGTTGTCAGAAAGGGCATATCTAATCCTCTTTGCAAGTGGCAGGTGCAGCAACGGCTCATCTCAGCCAAGTATTTTTGATGCAGGTTATTCGATGATCAAGAGGGGATGATCAACGAGCGGGCCATTGATCACACCACGAGTAACGGCCGCCAACATCGGCGCCAGCAAGAACCCATGCCGGTAGGCTCCATTGACAAAGATGCGGCGTCCACCCTCACGCACAACGACGCGTGGAATATTATCCGGATAAGACGGCCGCACACCGGAACTGAGTTCCAAAATCTCTGCCTCGCCAAAGCCGGGATGGAGTGCGTAGGCCATGCCGAGAAGTTCCAGAGCGGAGCGAACCGTCATCGGGGTCTCATCTTCGCTTTCGATCAAGGTGGCGCCAAGTAACACCCGGCCATCATCCCATGGAACGGCATAGAATGCATGGCGCGGGTGCAGGAGACGGATCGGGCGATGAAGGGCGACATCATGAGAGCGGATGAGGATCCGTTCGCCCCGGACACCGCGGAGTGTCGGCAGCTCGGCACTTGCACCTGTCCCGCGGCAGTCAATAACGACATCTGTTTCAGCATCAATGTCGCCATCCGCCCATGTCGAACCAAATACAAACCGGGCACCCGCCGCTTCTGCCATCTCCTTCAAATCGACCAACGCATTCGGCGTGATCATATGCCCTTCATCTTTGTAAAACAGGGCCGTTTGAAACCGTCCAGCAAGATCAGGTTCCAGAGTAGCGATGCCTTCGCCGCCGATTGTTTCGTGTCCTTCCGTCAGACGCGCAAAACGTTTCAATTCCCCTTGATCGCGCGCGCCAGCCACCACCAGCGAGCCGTTGCCGATCAGGCCGGGATAGTGTTTGCGCCATAACGCGGCTGCCTCGAAGCCCAGATCGCGGACGATTGGTTCAGCTGACTCAGCTTCACAAAACGGTGCAATCATAGCCCCTGCATACTGGCTGGCGGCATGCGCAAATGGATCGGACGACTGCTCAATAACCAGCGTCTCGTGGCCACTCCGTGCAAGCAGATAGGCCTGCCAAAGGCCGAATATTCCTGCCCCGACGATTGTCACCTTCTTCGAAATGTCAGCCGCTACCAGCGTCATGTCTCTTGCATCTTTTTGAACGGGATTGTGCTGCGACGAGATCATCTTCCGACATGTCGCACGAAGATGATTTAAACTTCAATGGTAGAGCGATTTTGGACCAACAATCGGTATCGGCCCGCCTCCAGCTTGAGAGCCGTTGCTCTAGCATCTTTAGTCACCCCGTGCGACCCCCTCCCGGCGCGGATCGGCACCACCCGTCAGAATACCATTCTCTCGCGTGATTATATGAAGGCCGGAGGTCATCAGGCTGGGACGAAGCCGATGACCGAAGGGGCGCATTCGGATGCCATGCCAAATGGACGGCGGTTTCCGCAGAACGGCGAACGGCGACGACAAAGTGAAGGCTTCACCGAACTCAAGTTCAAATCCTGTGCCGCGGCTTCCAAAGTTGCGCAGGCTCGCAGCCGACTGTGCATCGAGCTTCCAGTCGATGATGCCGACGACGGCCTTGATGACATAAAGGATGATGCGGCTTCCGCCTGGTGATCCAAGGACGGACTTCACTTCCCCGTTGTCATCAAAGATAATGGTTGGCGCCATGGAACTGCGGGGGCGCTTGCCCCCTTCGACCCGGTTTGCAATGGGACGGCCAGCGCGGTCCGCCGGACGAAACGAGAAGTCTGTCAGCTCGTTGTTGAGCAAAAAGCCGGCAGCCCAGACGCCGGATCCGAATGCAGACTCGATCGTGGTTGTCATTGAGACGGCATTACCGTCCTGATCGATGATCGAGATGTGACTGGTGCCGACGCTCTCGCGCGTGGCATCTCGGCCGAAGTAAGCCGATTGCGCACCCGGCGGGCGGCCGGCCTTGGGCTTGCTCATTGCGCGCCGCGGATTGATGGCTTTGGCCCGGCTCTCGATGTAGCCGTCATCCAACAAGCCCGACGGAACAGACACGAAGTCGGGATCCGCCATGTAGCGATTGCGGTCGGCAAAGGCCAGTTTGCCGGCTTCGGACAGCAGGTGCATGGCGCGTGGATTGAGCGCCGCGCCAGCTGAGTTGCCAAGTGACCAACGCTCGACGAGTTTGAGCACCTGCGCCACGGTGAGCGCACCTGATGATGGCGGGCCCATGCCGCAAACGTTGTGCTTGCGATAGACGCTACAAACAGGAGGGCGTTCTTTGACGCGATATGAAGCGAGATCCTCCAGCGTGAGATCGCCCTTGAGTTTCGGTGTCTGACTCACCGCATCGACAATCGCTTGCGCAATCGGTCCTTCGTAAAAAGCCTGCGATCCACCATCGCGGATCGCAATCAGAGTTTTGGCGAATTCCGGGCTCTTGAGCAGATGGCCGGCAGGCCATGCCGCCGGCTTCTCGGGATCTCCAGTCGTATCAAAAAAGTAGTTGCGTGCGCCCTGAGAAAACGGACGGGCTGACTGGAGCCACAGCAGATTGGCAAGGCGGGGAGAAACGACGAAGCCGTCTGTAGCAAGCTGAATGGCAGGCGCGAAAAGGTCTTTCCAAGGTAGCTTGCCGTGACGTTGGTGGGCATGCTCGAGTAACTTGACGAGGCCGGGCACACCAACGCTCAGCCCTGATTTGACCGCGGACCAAAACGGCAGACGCTTGCCATCGCGCATGAACCGATCTGGCCTGGCAGCAGCCGGGGCCATTTCACGGCCGTCGTAGCTCTTGAGTTGCCGGGTCGTCTGATCCCAGTGCAGCAGGAATGCACCACCACCAATTCCCGACGACTGCGGTTCGACGAGATTGAGAACCAGCTGCACGGCGATCATCGCGTCAACGGCTGAGCCGCCTTTGCGCAGCATCTGGAGGCCTGCGTCGACGGCCAACGGATTGGCGGCTGAAACCATATGGCGCGTCGCCGTTGCCGCAACTTTTGCATAACGTCCGGTATCAGCTTCCGGTGCGCTGCGCCCATCTTGCGCTATGGCAGTCGACACTGCTGTTAGCAAAAGGAAAACGACGAGAAGTGGCAGTGTTACGACCACGTTTTGCAGTTCTTTGAAACGATCTGACATGAACCCGCTGGCCTCCTGCAGCCATTGTGAAGCTTTCGATCGCAGCAGAAAAGGGGTTTGCTGTTTTCTCCTAGTGAAAATCTCTCGATTTCGGGATAACGCGTTCGTTCCGCGGATGTCCCGCCCATCTCGGATGGTACTTGTTTCGCGCTGAGCCTGGGTCAGGGCGGCGTACCTCGTCAGCATGCGCGATCGGTGCGGGCATCTCTTGTGCCCATTCCGATAGCTCACCCAACCAATCATTGCGGTCCTCAAGGTGATGACAGACGACATGGATAATGTCTTCATGGCGTTGGATACGGCCGCGGATAAAAATCAACCGCGCCGTCATGATAACCTTACGATACTTCTCCAGCGTTTTGGGCCAGACGACAGAGTTGGCGACCCCGGTCTCATCCTCGATCGTCATGAAAACCACGCCCTTGGCAGAACCAGGGCGCTGGCGCACAAGAACAACGCCTGCAATGGCAACCAACGTTCCATCGCGCAAGTCTCTGAGATCTGCACAGGAGACGATCCGCCGCTGCTGCAAACGCTTCCTCAGAAATGACATGGGATGCGCTTTGAGCGATAGCCGCAGAGTCTGGTAGTCATTGATGACATGCTCGCTGAGCGGCATATGCGGCAGTTGGACGTCCGGCTCCTGGCCATCGTCGCGCGCCTCGCCCCATTGAAAGAGCGGCAATGGTTCAGTTGAGGTGAGGCCGCGCACATCCCACAAGGCCTGACGGCGGTCACGCCCTGTTGAGCGGAAAGCATCCGCGGCAGCTAACCTCTCAAGCGCTCCAGGCGAGACACCGGCTTGTCGTATCAAATCATGGGCGTCGCAAAAAACCGGACCATCAAACGGTATGTCATGCAGCCTTAACCGTGTGCCACGCGCCATAGCAATCTTCTCACCGTCGTCTTTCCTAAGGCCATCAACCTGGCGCAGGCCGAGCCGCACAGCCGGTCGCTCTGGATCACCCGTTGCCTCCAATGTGCAATCCCAGTCGGAATGATTGACATCAACGGGACGGACTTCGACACCGTGTTCGCGCGCATCACGGACAAGTTGTGCTGGTGCATAAAATCCCATCGGTTGGGAATTCAAAATCGCACAGCAGAAGACGGCCGGGTAATGGCACTTGAGCCAGGATGAAATATAGACGAGGTGGGCAAAGCTGGCAGCGTGGCTCTCTGGAAACCCATATTCACCAAAACCTTTGATCTGATTAAAACAACGCTGTGCAAACTCCTCATCGTAGCCGCGCGCGACCATGCGCTGGATCATCTTTTCTTCGAGTTGGCCGATGGTGCCTTTGCGCCGGAAAGTGGCCATCGCCTTGCGTAACTCGTTGACCTCGGCATCTGTAAATTTGGCTGCCTCCATGGCAATGCGCATGGCTTGCTCCTGGAAGAGTGGTACACCCTTGGTCTTGCCCAGGATCTGGCGCAGTTCATCCTCTGGTCCCTCGCTCGGATGGGGCGAAGGGTAAGTCTCTGGTTCGATGCCATCACGACGGCGCAAATAGGGGTGCACCATATCGCCCTGGATCGGACCCGGCCGGACAATCGCAACTTCGATAACGAGGTCATAGTAGGTACGCGGCTTCAGGCGCGGCAGCATGTTCATTTGCGCCCGGCTCTCGACCTGGAACACACCAAGTGAATCAGCCTGACACAGCATATCGTAAACGCGATCATCATCACGCGGGACGCTGGCCAATGTTTCGCTGCGGCCATGATGCTCGCGCAGCAGATCAAACGACCGGCGAATACAACTCAGCATTCCGAGCGCCAGTATATCAACCTTCAGCAGGCCAAGCGCCTCGAGATCATCCTTGTCCCACTCGATGAATGTGCGGTCCTCCATAGCGGCATTGCCGACAGGCACGATTTCAACAAGTGGGCCACGCGTCAAAACGAACCCACCGACATGCTGTGACAGGTGACGTGGAAACCCGATCAGCTCATCGGTGAGCGCAACGACGGTTGCAACCAGCGGATCTGTTGGGTCGAAACCGGCCTCGCGGATGTGTTGATCTGGCAGGCTGCCGTTGGAGAGATACCCCCAGACCATGCCGGCCATAGCCGCAACGCTGTCTTCGGAAAGTCCCATGGCCTTGCCGACTTCGCGCACGGCCGAGCGTGAACGATAGGTAATAACAGTGGCTGCCAGACCGGCCCGGTCACGGCCATAACGGCCATAGAGATATTGGATAACCTCTTCGCGGCGCTCATGCTCGAAATCAACGTCAATATCGGGCGGCTCCTTCCGCTCCGGACTGACAAAGCGTTCAAACAGTAAATCAACCTCAGTTGGATTGACGGCCGTAATGGCAAGGCAATAACACACCACCGAATTGGCAGCAGAGCCACGGCCCTGACACAGAATGCCTTGCGTACGCGCATAGTGGACAATGTCATAAACGGTCAGGAAATACGGCGCGTATTGGAGTTCTTCGATCAGAGCCAGCTCTTTTATGAGACTGGCTCGCACGTGGTCGGGGATGCCTTGCGCAAACCGCCAGCGGGCTCCCTCCCAAGTGATCTTTTCCAAATAGGATTGTGGGCTATAACCGGGTGGCACTGGTTCGTCGGGATATTGATAACGCAGTTCTTCGAGTGAAAACCGGCACGCTGCTGCAATCTCGACAGACCGTTCAAGCGCCTCCTCAAAGCCGCGAAATAGGCGCGCCATTTCAGTTGGTGATTTGATGTGACGCTCTGCATTGGCATCCAATAAGAAGCCAGCATTGCGGATAGTCGTCTTTTCACGAATACATGTGAGGACATCTTGCAAAGGGCGCCGTTCTGGCGCGTGATAAAGCACGTCGTTCGTCGCAACGAGAGGCGTTCCGCAACCATCCGCGAGCCTGGCAAGGGCGCCGATCCGGGCCCGGTCGTCACCTTGATAACGATGCGATGCGGCAAGGTAGAGCGCCGAAGCGCCAAGCGTCGCTTTAAGCCGCCTCAATTGGCCTTGAAAGGTTTGAGCATCTTGCTCCTCGTCGTCTGAGGTTGAGCCTAACGGTGGCTGTGTTGCTCCTTGTTGGGTCCCCAAGTCTTCGCTTGAAATCACCTCATCGTTAAATGCCGCCTCCGGCACTCGGGCGTCATTTCCGCCAATGGCACGGTTCAACCACACGACATTTTCAACTGTTCCAGCAGCTGCTGGATGGGCAGTTGCAGAATGGACGTCGGTCAAGTCTTGAGTATCCGAAGGTGGAGTGATCCGGGCAATGCCGGACATGGTTGGCGCATCATTCCATTGAAGGGCTTCACGCCAGTCCCAATCATCCGGAGGCAGTGCTATAAATATCTGTCCAGCGGCATGCGCGGCAACATCTCCCAGATACAGAGTGCACGCCCCTTTCTCAGCGCGCGCCTGTCCAAGTGAGAGCAGCCGAGACAGGCGGCCGTAGGCCTGACGATTAGTCGGAAAACATAGCAGGCTTGGTGCATCCTGTAGGTCCAGGCGGGCACCAACAATGATCTTTAAGCCGAGTTCTTTCGCGGCCAGATAAGCACGGACGACACCGGCCAGTGTGTTGCGATCTGCGATCGCAAGTGCTGCAAGGCCTTGGCGCGCTGCTTCAATCACCAGTTCATGCGGATGCGAACCACCGCGCAGAAACGAAAAGTTGGTGATGGTCTGCAGCTCGGCATAAGCCGCTGACATGTTGTGTTGTGATCCGGCCATTGTCATCCAAACAAACCGTGCATGTACCAGGCAGGCGGTCCGTCTTCCGCCTCACGTTGATAGAGGCCGGAGCGAAAAACCCAGTAGTGGACGCCGCTCTCATCTTCAAGGATGTAGTAATCGCGAATCCGGTTTTGATTGTCCGCGGGTGTTGTGACCTCAATCGCCGGCGACATCGACTGGCACTGTGATGGTGATGACCGGTCGGTAGAAAGGGGAGGGCTGTGGCGCAAGTCAGATGAAGCTAAATTGCGCCACCACTCTGGCGCGATCCGTTCCGGCCCTTCTGCCTTGACAATGGAATGCATGACGCGGCGCCAGCTAAAGCGTGCAGGCGGGCCTTCCGGCACTTCGGCAATAACCGTGATTTGTTCCGGAGTAGTCAACAGAAAGGGTGGGCGCCTTCGAGGGAGCTCCTTGATGACCTCTTCGCTCTGAGAAAAATGAAATGCGCGTTGCTGCGCGCGTTCCGGAATGTGGCTTTCTACATGATCTAGTCTAAACACCGCACGACGGCCCAAACGGTTGCTGAGGCGATCAATCAAAGTGGCTGTTTTGAGTTGGGCATCAGGACCATCAAGGCGGTTACTATGATGCGTAAGATGCGACTGAGTGGCCTCCAAGCTATCAACCTGAAGGGCCTCAAGGGTCATCATGTCAATGCCAAAACCAGCATCGATCGTATTGAGCTTGTCACGGAAGAGTGTAATCAGATGATCTGGTTTACGGCAGGGTTGGCTGGTTCCGATCGTGACATCAGCCACACTGCCATCGGCACGATAGAGTGAAAATCGCAATCGGCGCGCACCTTTATGATGGACAGCCAGAGCATCGCAAAGGTCACCGGCAAGGTCGTGACAGGCGGTTTCGATACCTTCCGACGTGATCAACATATCCGGATAGGACTGGCGGGTGATGAAGGCCGGAGGCTCGCTTAGCGGTTGGCGCGGATCTGCCTGCCGTCCCAGGACTTGATCGAGACGTAGGAGAACGGCTTGAGCCAGACCTTCGCGCTCGCGTGCACGGCCGCCGCCTTTCATTTTGAGATCTCTGAAACGGCGCGCAAGGACGGCGCGAGGTAGCGAATAGAGTTGACCGATGCGACGTAGGCCGAGCCGTTTCAGCAGGACGACTGTCTGGGCTTCAAGGCGCAGAGCTTCGACAGGGAGTTCTGAAAGCCTTGTCCGATCGCTTGGGGTTGCAGCGTTAGACTTTGGAGAGCAGCGTAAGGTAAATTCCCGGCCATAGCGTGCCAAAGCAAAAGCAGCTGCCGGCGTGTTTGCAATCGCAACCCGGGTGCGGTAGCCGGCTCTTGTAAAGCGCCTGACACAATCTCGCGCCAGTCCCTCTTCATTGCCAAACAAGTGCGTGACACCGCTTATGTCAATCCAAAGCCCATCGTCACCCTCGACATTGCGCGCCGGGCCATAGCGCCCAACGGCATAAGCGAGTGCATATAGCCTGGCATAATCGCGTTCCGGTTCTGCTGGCCTGGTTATAAGATGCGGAATGGCAGCGCGGGCATCCGCAAGAGTTTGCCCGACTTCCACGCCATCCCTATGCGCACGGTCATTCACTGCCGTAATTGTAAGCCCACGCCGCCCGGAAATAACCAGAGCAAAGGGCGTGCTTTCCGGAATGGTTGGCTGAGATGTGCTGCCGACATGGCGCCTTGTTGCTTCGCGCAAACGATCAATGGCAAACGTTGGCAGCCAGATAGAAAGGAAGGACTTTTGATCATTATCGGCCATGTATTCCTCCCCTTGTGAGAGCTCAGGCTAAATAGCCAGTCCACTCAGATCCGATCATGAAGTCAGCCCAAGGGGTTTGATCTAGAGGCAACGACATGTCGGCCTGCAGCAGAGTAATCTTACAGAGCGAACCGCTGCATCTTGTTGGGCTGCCAATGCACATCAGGTGTCATCTTTTGAGCATCATCCGCCGGATGGAATGCACCTTTGTCTTCGTGCCAGTCGACAACAGCCTCTGAAGCCGAGCCAGTAACCGGATGTGACCGTCGTCGTTCAAGACATAGTCTCAAACGTGGGCGTCCTGGGAGGTTGGCTTCAATGGGATGTTGCGCACTCGGCGCTGGCGCAATTCGCCAGCGTGTCGCTGTAGCGGCCATTGGTGGTGCACGCGGACTGGTCAATACCAAAGCCGGTATATTGTTTTTCTGGGCAGCCAAGGCGAGGCGTCGTGCGGGGGTAAGATCGACATCATCAAGCACACCGACAACGCAGGCCAAGGCTTGAGATTTAAGCCCTTCTTCCATTGCCCAGAGAACGTCCTGGGATCGCGAGGGCTCGACAATGGTCAAAGCGTTGGCTGAAAGACCGAGCGTATCAACTGCCAGCTGGTTACAATGAGATCTCGTAAGGCCTGGAGCGTATAGCTCACCAAATTCCTGTGCCATGACACGCGGCCAGCACCATAAGATACCAGGACCAGATTGAGAGCCTGTGGCCTGAACGCCTAGAGCAGCAAAGCGCCGAATGATCAGGGCCAGTAAGAATCGCCGTGCCGCACTCCAGCGGCCAGCCCAATGAGGTGCGTGTTGTTCGCCATTATGAGAGTGAGAATGATTGAAAGGGAACTGCGCTTTAAGTTCGTGCACAGCGTTGGTTTCAAGGCCTTTTGGTCCAACAAGATCATCCAGGGCAGGGTCGCCGAGTGACCAGGCATGAGCCGGCAGTGGTGGTCTCAACGGTCTTGATGGTAAGGAAGGGGAAGAGGACGACGGCATGGGGGTGCGGGCATCGCGGGGAAGTATGCCGCCGTCCTCAACAAGCAGACCGGATGGGGAGCCGGCTGCAAACGCGCCATGAGAATGTGCACGCGCTTCGACGCTGAACTGAGGCGTGCTGTTCTCGATCTGCTGGATACGCAAACGCAGGCGATCGAGAACATGCTGACGAGTTTCGTACGAATTTGCGGATTGCGGCGTTGGCCCGGAAGTGCTTCGTACGAACGCAAAACCTTTTATCGCTCCACACTGACTGGCACGCGCCACAACCCACACTCTCGATTTGCCTGATCAATTTGTTCTTTTTTTGTTCTATTTATATTCTCATTGAGAGTCAAGAACGAATAAGGAACAAAATCATCGACAGTAGAGCAGTGCGAGCCTCCGAAGGGCTGCATTAAACACGAGAGATTGGAGAGGATGCCTAGGCGTTACGGCGCCCTTATGGAGTTCCGCGCGGCACCAGCCTTTTTCCCCGCGACGCAAATGCCGTCAGTCGGGATGGCCGCAGATTTCTCAATCTGCGCGATTGATCTTTTTGTTTTCGGTCCAGTCGAACGTCCCGAGGTCGCGCTCGCGTACCGCTTCCTTCCAACCAATGTCTTCAGCGCGATGTTTGAAGTTCAATCCCTCCGGGCTGTGACGCGTGATGCCGTCAAATACTGTTGCCAGCATCTGCGTACTCCGCAGTCCCATGTTCTCTGCCGCCTGATTGATCATCAGCTTCTGCATCATCAATTGATTGACGGGGACACCAGCCATGCGCTCGGCCAATCCTTCGACATGGGCATCAAGGTCAGCATCCGGCACAGCCTTGTGAATAAGCCCAATGCGTTCTGCCTCGACACCGTTGATGCGATCGCCTGTAAACAGCATCCGCTTGGCACCTTCAAGCCCGAGGCGATAGACCCACATTGCAGTCGTCGGGCACCCCCAGACACGTGCTGGCATATAGCCAATCTCAGCCGTCTCTCCCATCACCACAAGGTCCGAGCACAAGGCGATATCGGAACCACCCGCAACAGCATAACCGTGAACCTTGCAAATCACCGGTCGGTAACTGCGCCAGAGCGACATGAAATACTCTGTGTTGCGCATCATGAAGGCATAATCCTTCATCGGGTCCCATGGCATATCCTGCGTTACGTTGTTGCCGCCGGCAGTCTCGGCATAAGCCGTGAGATCATAACCGGCACAAAATGCGCGGCCGGCGCCGGAGAGGACAATCACGTGGATTGATGGATCAGCATTGGCCTCGCTGACGCACTGAGCAAGTTCCCCTGGCAGGTCATCGTCAATGGCGTTGAGAACGTCAGGACGGTTCAGGGAAATGCGACCGATACGGCCATCCTTTTCAAACATAACTTTCGCCATGGCGGGATCCTACTCGTGCCAATCAGATTCTTATTTGTCAGCTGCCTTCGCCATGATCGTCGAACGACCCACCGCGACCGGCACCAGCAGCAAACCGGGCGGCTCCGGATTTGCCTTCAGCTTCGACGGCAGAAATTCCATGGGCGAATTCCGCCTGCATTGCATGATCAAAAGGAAGGTCCCATTGCCGATACACGGATTGGCGGTCAAGGTTCATGCACAGCTGCGGAAACTCGCAAAGATCATGCGCTAGTGCCTCGGCAGCCGTGCGGGCATCGCCGTTGGCTACGACCCGGTTGGCCAGCCCCATGCGCAACGCTTCGTCCGCTTCAACCGGTCGGCCTGTGAGGATCATATCCATGGCGTGGCTTTGGCCAATAAGGCGCGGTAGACGCACAGTCCCACCATCAATCAGCGGTACGCCCCAACGTCGGCAATAAACACCGAAGATGGCACCTTCTTCAGCGACCCGCAGATCACACCACAAGGCGAGTTCAAGCCCTCCTGCAACCGCATGGCCTGATACAGCGGCAATCACTGGCTTGGAAAGTTTCAGCCGAGATGGTCCCATCGGGCCATCGCCCGTCAGGCTGTAACGTTCTCTGCGTTCTCCGCTCGCAATTGATTTGAGATCTGCACCAGCACAAAAACCGCCACCGGCGCCCCACAAGACGGCAACGCGCTGATCCGGGTCGGCATCGAATGCACGGAAGGCATCGGCAAGTCCCTCTGCAGTCGCGTTATCAACCGCGTTACGAACATCAGGCCGATTGATGATAACGGTCGTGACAGGTCCTTCGCGTTCAACGAGCACTTTTTGGCCAGCCATGTCGGGATCCTTTCCAATCTGTGCAGAGAATTCTGGCAAGGAAGTGCCGGCCCGGCAAGTTCGCTGGTTTGAATAGCGCAGCTCTTATCAGGTCTGTAGTCGTAGCTTGGCGAGCGCGCCCAACCGAATAGAAGAAAGCAACGGCAGAAATGCTGTCATGCAATCGCAAGTCAACTTGCGTGCACGAATGTACGCGCACCTAACGGCGTCGGCACGTAAAGTGAAGCAATCGTGAGCGAGAACGTAGCTAGCCTTTGCAGCGGACGGCAATCACGGTCGCATTGTCCTGATGGGGTTCGCGCTGATGGTCAATCTCGCGCACGATCGCCTCGCTCAACTGCAGCGGTCCATCCTGACCCTGGGCTGAAATGATCTTGACGAGCTTGGGCATGTCCAGTGTGTGGATGCCATCACTCGCGAGGATGACGTAGTCACCGGCTTCAAGCGCAAGTGGCCGTTTCGAAATATCGATATGATCAAGTCCCTCGCCGGTAATAGCTGAGCGCAACATATGCCGGTGCGGGTCGGACTTGGCTTGTTCAGGCGTAATCTTGCCCTCCGCAGCAAGCTGATCGAGAACCGGCGCTAGGGAGTGATCCTCATTCAAAAGCGCGATCTCGCCACGGCGGTAGAGATAAAGCGGGCTGTCGCCAACACTGACCCACTGAACACCTTTATCGTCAAAGATGACACCAACGAGTGTGGATCCCATGCCGGCCATGCCCGGATCATCACGGACAATATCAGCAATTCTCTCATTGCTGGCGTTCAGAGCGTTGCTCAGCCGTTGCTGGGTCTCGGCGTTGGAACCTGCATAATCCTCAAGGAAGGCCTTGCAGACCGTCTTGCTTGCAAGCGCACCGCCAACGTGCCCGCCCATACCATCGGCCAGGACGGCCACCATGCGGCCGGCACCCGGGTCAGGCAAGGCTTGACCATCCCAGGCAAACGTCGCCTGTCCAGGCCAAACGACCGCGGAATCCTCTTGGTAGCCGCGTTCGCCTTGTGTCGCGCTGAAACCGTACTCAAACGTCGTCATGAAGACTTAAGTTCCGTCAATTCACCCCAGTCAAAATCCGGCCCGCAGAAGCCAACAAACACCATCTGGGTGCGCCCCATGGTGATGACGTCCATTGACTGCAGTGGCACGGCTGTTGCCGGGCGCTTGTCATTCACTGATACGACATTCGTCTTCGCCATGTTGGGAACAAAGAGGAATGAACGGTCAGCCGAGTCGTAACGAATGTAGGCCTGTTCTTCGGCAGAAATAGTATCATCGCCAAAGTCAATCGCAACGCGGTTGGACTTCGCACGTCCAACGGTATTGTTGCCTTCGAAGATCGGACGAAACGAGCCAATGCCGGGGCCACCGACAACAACGATCCAGCCAACAACCGGATCCTGCTTGAAGTCGCCGCGCTCTACGTCCTGGCGGCCGCGCACCATCTGGGTCCGAGCTTCCTGATCCGAATTCATGTCGCCTCCTTCGGCCTGTGTTGTCTGGCGCATGACACGCGTTGTTGGGGGAGAGTCGTACTCTATGTGATGATCAGCCGGTGGGATATTGGGTGTCCCGCCGCGGGCCTGGCGGGCAGCCTCTGTTGCACTCGGCAATGGCAGTGGCGGCGGCATATCATGGCGTGGGGTGCCGCTTTCGTTTGCAGCTGCCTCAGTATCTGATCGTGGCGCTTCAGCTGGCGGCTCCTGGTTTGACGGCTGCTCTGAGGCGGTGCCATCTACTGCAGCCTGTTCACCGGACCGATCAGGCGCGGTAATCGGGTCCAGGCCAGTGATCCGGGTCGTATCATCGCGGCTTGCTGCAGCGAGTGCATCGCGCAATGATCCGAGAAACTTGCCTTGTTTCTTGCCAGCATTGTCGTTGTTGTCTTGATCTGCCATTGGACCTCCCGCGGTTTCAAACTTCCGACAATGCAAACTTCAGCCGTGCTCGTCCGATATCAATCATTTCGCCTCCGCGCAGCCGATGCCGGGCGACGCGCTGGCCATCGACACGAACGCCGTTGCCGTCGTCACCACTCACATCTGTGATTACGAATTCTGATTCGGGCGTTCGTTCGATCACAGCGTGGTACCGATGAACTGTCTTATGCACAAGTTGAACATCGTTGTCTTCTTCGCGTCCAATTCGGACCAATCCATGTCCAACCGCGAATTGTTCCGCTTCCGTATCGCCGTCGACAACGTGAAGCCGGGCACTGACCTGCCATGCGCTTGGTGGCTTTGTGTATGGTGTTGGGTCAATCTGAAGTCCGCGTCTCGTGGTTATTGCGCGCAACACCATGCCGAGAACGGCGACCACAGGCGCAAACAAAGCAACGCCGGCTGCAATGACCAAAGCGGGTGCCTCAGCATACTCCTTTCGTAGCCAAGCCTCTGCGTTCGACCAATAGATTCCAAGTTGGTTAACGCCGTCGCCAACGTTCTCGTTGGCCTGGGCACAGGCCGCGTCTGCTGTCAACAAACTCGCCACCACAATGGCACAGGTTGCGCCCATCGTGCTAGTCCGCACGCTGAGCGAGTTGCTATGAAGCATCGAACCGTGATTTCCTTGTCGCTGACTCAAAACCAAAACAGAGCATAAATGTGTCGCGGCTACTTCGCTGCCACATTCTTTCGACATATTTTTAGCATTCGCAAGCATCTCAAGCGGGGAGGCACACCAGGTCGCGACGGACGCGGGTGGGCGGGCTACTCCGAAACCGGCAAAGTCCACTGGGCGCTTTAGGAGCCAAATGTCGAACATTCAGTCACTCCCATTGGGGGCCGAACTGGTCGGCGACTACCGCATTGAGCGTGTTCTTGGTGCCGGTGGCTTTGGCGTGACGTATCTGGCGCGCGAAACCGATCTCGATCGCTTTGTCACCATCAAGGAATATTTCCCCACCGATTTTGCCAGCCGGCAGGGCGAGCTGGAAGCCGTTCCGCGCACGCAGGGCTCAACCGAGGATTATCAGTGGGGTTTGGACCGCTTCATTGATGAAGCGCGTACGCTGGGCAAATTCAATCATCCGAATATCGTTCGCGTCTATCGCTATTTCACCGCCAACAACACTGCGTACATGGTGTTGCATTTCGAGGAAGGGCAAAGCCTCAAGAACTGGCTGCGAAACCTGGGTCGCGCGCCACGGCAAAAGGAAATCGATGCACTGATTGAGCCGATTCTGGACGCCCTCGAAACCATTCACAACTCGGATTTTCTGCATCGCGATATCGCACCTGACAACATCATCGTGCGCACGGATGGCTCGCCGGTGTTAATTGATTTCGGGTCCGCGCGCGGAGAGATTGCGCATCATACGCGGACGTTAAGCGCATTAGTAAAGCCCGGCTACAGTCCTTACGAACAATATGCCGAGACCGGCCACAAGCAGGGGCCGTGGACAGACATCTATGCACTTGCTGGAACGCTCTATCATATCGTCACGGGCAAGCGCCCCCCGGATGCACCATCCCGCGTTATCAAGGATGAATTAGTCTCGGCGCGGGAAGCTGCGATCGGGGCTTACCGTGCGGGTTTTCTGGCCGCCATCGATCAGGGACTTGTGGTCGATACGGACCGGCGGCCACAATCTATCCGGCAGTGGCGGGGCAGCTTACTGGCACCTGATGAGCCGCAGTCATCCTGGTTCCGCAGATCACCCGCGCCGGCACAACCGGATCATCTCGACCCACACACCCAACCACTAGCTAAGACGCAACCGCTAGGTGATCTTGAGCATCCGTTGCCACAGCCTGATGCACCAGCGCCGGAGGGCCAGTTCGTTGATTTTGTCGATCGGCTGAAGCGGCGCAATCAGCGACGCGACGAGGACGCTGTTGCCGGGCAATTAGCCGGCGATCAAGCGACCGCAGAGGCGGAAACGCTTGAGCCGTCAGTTGCTGCGATTGAAGAGCCTCAAGTCAGCGCGCCGCCCAAGAAGAAATCGACACGATTGTTTCAGCTCGGTTGGGGGGCACGGCGTAAGCCAGAAACGCCGCCGCCTGCTGCTCGCGCAACCAACGCAAGCGCCTCCGTCGCCCAGGAACAATTGCCAGTTGTGGTGCCGGAACGTGCACCACCCCGGGTCCTGCGGAAATCGCGCCCGCGGCCGATCCGCGGTCTCTCGCGCCCAAGATGGCGGCCGCTGCTGCTCAAATTGCTGATCGGATTTGGCATTGCAGCCGGCGTCGTGGCTCTTCAGGATCGGATCCCGCGGTTCGCAACGCATAGCAGCGGAACGATTTCGAGCAGCAGCCAGACGAATGTTGAAAAGACAACGCCTGCAAAACAGGCTGCAGCACGGTCAGAGACAAAGGCGGCAGCTCCACGTCCGAGGCCCAACCCGCTGATCGACCGTTTTCAAGCGCACGATGGCCAAGTGACAAACATTGCTTTTGCGGTCGGTGGACGCTTCTTGGTGACGACCGGCACAGATGGGCTGATGAAGGTCTGGAATGCCGCGACCAGAACAACCGAACGGATTATCGAACTCGATAGCGGTCCGGCGACGGCACTGGCAGTCTATGGCAATATCGCACTGACGGGTCACCCGGAGGGTGTGGCGACAACCTGGGATCTTGGAACAGGCTTCAAGCTGAAGACCTATCAACGCAACAAGGCTGACATTACCGCAGTGGCATTCGCTGGCGGTCCGAGCCGGTTTTGGATCGCAAGCCGGGACTGGACGATTGCGCTGTGGGAGGCACGAACACCCTCGGCTCCTCTGCATGTTTTAACCGGACATGACCGGCCCGTCCTCGCGTTGTCCTATAACGAGGCAAGCGGTTTGCTTGTGTCAGGCAGCGCAGACCGGCGTGCCAAGGTGTGGCGGGCTGCGGACTACAAACTATTGCGTACATACTCAAAGTCGAAAGACTTCATCAGCGCGGTAACATCGTCACAAAGCGGCAATCGTCTCGCAACTGGCGCTCTCGATGGCCGGATCCGCACGATGTCACGACGCTCGCGACGCTATCGTGAGATTCGTGCCCATTCGGCTGCGATTACTGGTCTTGCGTTCAGCCCAAACGGCGAAGCCTTGTTGTCAGCTAGTGCTGACGGTACGATCAAGGTCTGGAGATCAAACCGGCGTCGCCCTATTGCGACCTACACGGCCGGCGGGCAGGGCGTAACGGCGCTGACAGCATCACCCGATGGCACAACATTCGTCTCTGGCAGCGCTGCGGGCGAGGTCCGGGTCTGGCGCGGGTTCACCAGCATTCTCTGACTGCTCCTGCGAGCCACAACGTAATGAAGCCCCAAGTCGTGAATACTCACAATAAAAAAAGCCGGCAAGGCGCCGGCTTTGTTGCTCGATCAATGAGAAGGGTCAGGGCAGAGTGGGTGTATTCACTCGGGCCCGTCTTCTAAGAACTCAGCTCTTCTGTATGGTCGTGTCGGTCTTGCCTTGCTGCTTGAATTTACCGGTTGAGACGAAGCTCTTGATTTGACCGGACAACGTCGTGAACTCGACGCACGCATTGCCACAGCGCTTCTCAATTTCAGCCAGTTGTTCCTTGGCCAGGTCTACCTTGCCCTGCTCAAGAAACGCTTCTCCGAGATAGGCGCGGGCGACCGTATAGTCCGGATTTATTTTCAAAGCCTTTTGATAATACGTCATGGCTTCGGCAACGCGGCCCAGTTTTCGCGTTGTGTAGCCGATGTAATTCAGGATCCGCGGATCATCCTGGTTCTTTGCTTTTTGGAACTGAGCCAGCGCTTCATTGTACTTGCCTGACTGTGCCAGCCAGTAACCGGCCTGATAGATCTGGTCATCGTTCAACTGACCGGTCTGGCCCTTCTTGCACTCTTTCTTGGCTTTGTTCTTCTTCTTACGGCAATCAATTTTCGGCGCATCGCTGGATGATCCCATTGCACCTGCACCTGTCGACAAAACAGTCAGGGGCATCATCATGGCGCCGCCGATCAAAAATGATATCGCAGTTCCTGCAACAAGGCGTTTCGGCATCTTCTCACTCTTCGCTAGTTTAGAAAGAATCGCAGATTTCCACGGTCAACTTATACGTTTCCTGATGTCGTGTCCGACACTTTGGTTCAAAGGCGCGTGAGGGCGCCCGCCGGTCAATAAGCCGGTAACCACGAATGCCCCCATCGTGGCTTTCCAGACCAAAACTATGGCCAAAGCTGGAGCAACGCCATATCAGCCGGTCACAATCGCTAGATCCTGTGGTTTTACGACCCGCATATCCGCATTCTGCCATTATTTGCCACAATTTATGTCCATCGCGAGAGTCGGTCAGTGCTTCGGGCATCAGATCGATGATGAGCTAGGGTGGATTGCCCCAACAGGATCACACAGCGGTATGTTTGGCTGGCGACGCAGAAACGATGGCTTTGAGTGGCACAAATACGTGCGCACAACGATCAAGTTGCGCCGCGAAGATCGAAAGAAGCGTATCGAAGACATCAAGGAAGCCGCCGCAGCGGGTGTTGTTGATGCCGGCAAGGCCAGTGCCAGTGCGGGCCGCTCTCTATGCCAGGTTGGCGCGTCATTAGCGGCGCGCGGTGCAGGCGCATTCGGACGGATGCTTCTGCGCATACCCGGCCTGTTGGTGCGGGCATTGAGCAGTGTAGGCCGTGCGCTGGGACCGGCCGGTACTGGTCTATCAGGTTTAGCTAGCGGATTGACACCGCTGATCAACCGGCCTGGTATTCCAGCCCTACTTTTCTTGTTTGCCTTGGCCATCGCTGCGTCGGGCATGGCACGGTTGAGCACGGCCGGACTTGAGTTGGGCGCCGTCCTGCTGCTCTCGATCGGCGCCGTGCTTGCTCTGTTAGCGATGCTGCCCTGGCTCGGACGGCTTTCATCGCCGTCAATCCGCTTACCGAGTGTATCAATACCGGGATTGTCCGGACTGAATACGCCGGCTGCTCGTGGCGGCCTCCTGGGCGCTGTATTGCTCGTTGCCCTTGGCGGAGCCGGTTGGGCGCTGTGGCCGCAATTGCAAGGCTTGGCCGGCAAGGTGTCGACGGCATCGCTACCAACGTTCTCCGAGCCACCGATCGAAGGACGCGCACGGGCGGTGACGGGCGATACGCTTGTCATATCCGGCCAGGTCATTCGATTGAACGGAATAGAAGCGCCGGAACTGACACAGGCCTGTCGCAATGCCCGGCGCCGAAGATGGCGTTGTGGTCGAGCATCCCGGCAAGCCCTTTCAAAAATCGTCGGATCGCAGAAAGTCTCGTGCAGCAATCTGCGCAACAACAGCAACGGTTTTAAGACCGGAACGTGTCGCATCGGTGAGGACGACATCGCCATGCGATTGCTGCGGCGCGGACATGCTGTATCGACAGCAAGCAGCTATGGCAGTTACAGCACCGAGGAGGCAGCAGCCCGCAGTGCCAAAGTCGGAATCTGGAGTGGTTCGGCGCAATCTCCGGAAGAGTTTCGTGAAGCAGCGTGGGCATCTGCCAAGTCCAAAGCGCCGGATGGCTGCCCAATCAAGGGGCGTGTCACGCGGAGCGGCAAGGTCTACCTACTGCCGTGGTCACCAACTTACCGAAGCCGCAGAGTCCGCACGAGCCGCGGCGAGAAGTGGTTCTGCTCTGAAAGTGATGCGCTCGCAGCTGGTTGGAAGCCCGACCCGGCAAGCTGAACGATGACCGCCGCGTGATTGTCTTGCGGCCCAGCTCACGGAGCGTGCGTGATCATCGCAGCCCGATTGAATATCCGTCTCTAGACATGGGCGTGAGCGCGCGCCCGGCTTGACGCCCGGAGTTGGGCGTCGTTTGCTATTTTATGGAATAACTCGGGCTTGGATCACGAGTCCGCACGAACAGGGAGAGACACATGCAGGATGCACCAACAGGTCTCAAGACCTTCCAAACCTATATTGATGGCAAATGGGTCGACGCGGCCTCGGGCAAACGCCTCCTGACGTCGGATCCCTACACTGGAGAGCCGTGGGCTGAGATCCCGGAGTGCGAAGCAGTTGATGTCGATAAGGCTGCGGAAGCGGCTTACCGTGCCTATGACAGCGGCCCTTGGGCTCGTATGACCCAGACGGCTCGCGGACGCGTACTGCGAAAAATAGCTGATTTGATCGAGAAGAACGCGGACTATCTGGCGGAAATCGAAGTTCGTGACAACGGCAAGCTGATTTCTGAGATGAACGCTCAGCTCAAGTATTTGCCCGAGTGGTATTACTACTATGGTGGACTGGCGGACAAGATTCAGGGCAGCGTCGTCCCTGTCGATAAGCCAGACCACTTCACCTACATCCTGCGCGAGCCCGTTGGTGTCTGCGGAATGATCATTCCGTGGAACTCGCCTCTATTGCTAACGGGCTGGAAGCTCGCGCCCGCACTTGCTGCTGGCTGTACGGCGGTGATCAAGCCATCAGAGTATACGTCGGCATCTTTGCTTGAGTTCATGCGCCTCGTTATTGAGGAAGCTGATCTTCCACCAGGCGTTGTCAATGTTGTGACCGGTTATGGCCAGGCTGCGGGTGAGCCGTTGGTGACACATCCCAAGGTCAGTAAGATTGCCTTCACCGGTGGCTCGCTGACAGGATCTCGCGTGGCATCGTTGGCTGGACAGACCTTCAAGAAGGTGTCGTTGGAGCTCGGCGGCAAGTCGCCCAACATTGTCTTTGATGATTGCATCATGGATGATGCGGTAAGCGGCGCCATCTCCGGAATTTTCGCGGCAACCGGTCAGACCTGTATCGCTGGTTCCCGCCTGTTGGTGCAGGAGAATATCCACGACGAATTCGTCGAAAAGCTCGTGGACATGGCCAAGACCGCAAAGCTTGGCAATCCAATGAGCTTCGAAACACAAGTCGGCCCGGTGACAACCCCGCCACAGTACGAAAAGATCCTTGGCTACATCGATATCGCGAAGGGCGAGGGCGCCAACTGCGTCCTCGGTGGTGGCCCGGCAGGCGCTGATATGGGCGGCGGCAAGTACTTCGTCCAACCGACTGTGTTCACGGATGTCGACAACCAAATGCGGATTGCCCAGGAAGAAGTATTTGGTCCGGTTCTTTCTGTGATCAAGTTCAAGGACGAGGACGATGCTGCCCGCATCGCCAACGATGTCATGTACGGCTTGGGCTCTGGCGTGTGGACACAATCCATCAAGCGCGCAACGACCATGGCCCAACGTATTCGGGCCGGTACAGTCTGGGTCAACACCTACCGTGCGGTGAGCTTCACCATGCCGTTTGGTGGCTACAAGAGTTCCGGCCTGGGGCGTGAGAACGGTCAGGATGCCATCAACGAATACCTGCAAACCAAGAGCGTCTGGATTTCGAACGCGCCAGGGGGCGGCAATCCGTTTGTGATGAAAACCGCCGCTGACGATTAGGTCGCCAGTTAGGGCCCGAGCAGCTTTGTGGCTTTCGTCGGTATCGTTCTGATTCCGACGAAGGCCACACGATTCCTCACTTCTCCCGCGGGCAGCCAGAACGTGCTCGTTGGATGGCAGGCCAATGCAAGATATGAGGCATGATGATTGATGACTGAGCTTAAAGGGAAAGTCGCACTCATAACGGGTGCCAGCCGCGGAATTGGTGCAGCTGCGGCGAAGTCGTTTGCAGCTGCCGGTGCGAAAGTGGTGCTCGCGGCGCGCTCCACCGCGCAAATCGAGATGCTTGCCAACGAGATCCGCGAAGAGGGTGGGGAAGCGTTGGCCGTTGCCTGCGATGTCTCGTCGTATTCCGATGTGAAGGCTTTGGTGGACAAAGCCGTTGCCTTTGCCGGCCATCTCGACATTGCCGTTAACAATGCCGGCGTTATCGAACCTATCGCGCGCCTGGCGGACTCTGATCCTGATGCATGGGCCGCCGCCGCTGACATCAATTACAAAGGTGTCTACTTCGGACTGAGAGCCGTCATTCCCATCATGGAAAAACAAGGCAATGGCGTCATCATCAACATCAGCTCCGGGGCAGCAACCGGTGCATTGGAAGGTTGGAGCCACTACTGCTCAAGCAAGGCTGCAGCACTCTCGTTGACAAAGTGTGCCCACGCCGAAGTTGCTGACAAGGGGATCCGTGTTGTTGGTTTGAGCCCGGGGACAGTCGCGACCGACATGCAGGTGTCAATCAAATCATCCGGCCTCAATCCAGTCAGTACCTTGGAGTGGAGCGATCACATTCCACCGGATTGGGTCGCTCAGGCAATCGTCTGGTTGAGCAGCGATGCTGCATCAGATGTCGCCGGTGATGATTTCATTTTGCGCGATCCGGATAACAGACGCCGGGTTGGTTTGCCCGCATCTTGATCGCTCCTGACGAGCAGCCGAAAAAGAAAAAAAGGCCCGCAGAATGGCGGGCCTTCAATTGCAGGTGTCTGCTTGCTGATCAGCAAATCAGAAGACGACGACTGAGCGGATTGACTTGCCTTCGTGCATAAGGTCAAACGCTGAGTTGATTTCTTCCAAAGGCATAGTGTGCGTGATCATCGGGTCAATCTGGATCTTGCCATCCATGTACCAATCGACGATCTGAGGAACATCTGTTCGTCCGCGTGCGCCGCCAAAAGCGGTTCCGCGCCAGGATCGTCCGGTCACGAGTTGGAAGGGACGCGTGGAGATCTCCTTCCCAGCTCCGGCGACACCAATGATGATGCTCTCACCCCAACCCTTGTGCGCCGACTCAAGCGCAACCCGCATCACGTCAACATTGCCGATGCACTCGAATGTATAATCTGCACCGCCACCGGTGAGTTCAACCAGATGCGCAACGAGGTCACCATCGACTTCGCCTGGATTGACGAAGTGGGTCATGCCGAATTTCTCGCCCCACTCCTTCTTGCCATTGTTCATGTCAACGCCGACAATCATGTTGGCACCGACCATCTTCAGGCCCTGCAGAACGTTAAGGCCGATGCCGCCTAAGCCAAACACGATGCAGTTCGAGCCTGGCTCGACCTTGGCCGTGTTCATCACAGCGCCGATGCCGGTGGTTACACCACAACCAATGTAGCAGATCTTATCGAACGGGGCGTCTTCGCGAACCTTGGCCAGAGCAATCTCAGGAACAACCGTGTGGTTGGAGAATGTCGACGTCCCCATGTAGTGATAGACAGGTTTGCCTTCGAACGAGAACCGGCTTGAACCATTCGGCATCAGGCCTTGTCCCTGCGTCACGCGGATGGCCTGGCACAAGTTGGTTTTCGGATTGAGGCAGTATTCACACTCCCGGCACTCAGGCGTGTAGAGCGGAATGACGTGATCGCCTTTCTTCAGGTTTTTAACGCCCGGGCCGACATCAACGACCACACCGGCACCCTCATGGCCAAGAATGGCAGGGAAGATACCCTCGGGATCGGCACCGGACAGCGTGAATTCATCAGTGTGGCAAATACCAGTAGCCTTGACCTCGACCAGGACCTCGCCTTCCTGCGGGCCCTCAAGGTCCACCTCGACGATCTGCAATGGCTTGCCGCTTTCAAATGCGACCGCTGCCCGTGTCTTCATAGCGTCTCTCCCTCGGGTAGTGATTTGCCTTTAATTATGCCAGCCATCGCCGATCAGCGAAAGCAATTCAATCAAAATGATTTAAAGCCGGTAGGCCGTTGGCTGAAAATGCAAAAAAAGAGCGTACAACAGATTGCTGTACGCTCTCATGTCGTGCCCCTGCCGGTAGGCTCCTAAAGAAGTGCCGACCGGGCTGCCGACAAGCTCGCTATCTCCTCAATCCCTCAAAGGCCACGAGGGCACTGCCCTTGAAGTTGGCGGTCGTGTTGTAACGAACAATGATTCTCTCAACAAAGCGACCGCGGCCATTCCGTGTCAGCACAAACCGGCTAGTTGTAAGGCCGTCGTTGACTTTGTCATAGAACGGAAATTCCTGTTCGCTGCCGTTGCCAAAGACGACGCGAATTCCTTTGAAGCGAACATCGTGTTTCTCGACCCGTATGCGAAAGGCCTCAAGACGTCCCTTGCTGCGCCCAACGGTAATGACATCTGTCTTTGGCCTGAACCGCGGCGGACGCGTGAATGCGAGATTGATCCACTTATCGGGACCCGGCCTGATGTCACGATCACGTTGGCGAGCCGGCTGGTCGAGCATCGCGTAGACGCGCAGCCGCGCCGTCTCTGTTGTGAGTGCCGTTGCTTTGATTCTGATCCGGCGCAATTTGCCGGCCCGCTTCAGCTTGATTGTGGGAGAAACGCTGTTGCGGCGAAGTTGGCGCAGCACCTGAATGCGATCAGATTCATCATTCCGGTAGATGGCTGTAATACTGCCGACGCCGACATCGCGGCCACCGGCCCGCAGCGCGAGGCTCATGATCGAGCCAATACTGCGATTGACAGCAAGCTCAAGGGTCGGTTTGCCAAGGACGACATTGAGTGTGCCGAGCAGAATGTGATTGCGTGGCGCGCCACTGCGGTCGAGGGGCGGTATCGGGCCGAAGCGGCCGCGTGACTCGCGAGCGTCGTCGCGATCATCACGCGAAACGCGATCACTCTCGCGATACGATTGGTCCACTGGCGTTGTGTGCAGCACAAACCGCGCAATGTCGCGCGATTGCGATGGCCGCGTTCCAATCGTAACCTGGCGCACACGGCGAGGCCCATTTTGAAATGTCAGTCTGGGCGCGCGTCGGCCCTCATCGACCCAGCGATTGAGGTCGAACCTTTTGAGATCGCCGTTGCGAAACCGAACAGTGATATGCCGAATGAAGACATCACGCAGCCCAATGCCGACCTGTATGGCGTTGAGAGGGCGTGAGCTATTAGGAAGGTCGATCGTTGCGCGCCCTTCGCGCAGATCTGCAGTCACGGCGTAGCGTCGGGGCCCGTTTCTGACTGCATCACCCACGTCACGTGGGCGCTCCGCCAGCGTCCCTTTCAGCATAACGATCGCGCGTCGGCTCGATTGGCGGCGCAGCGTCCGATAGGTGGTCTCAATTTTGGTGATGCGCCGCGCAGCATTGCGAAAGCGCAGTGTGAACGGCACGTCACCTGGTCTTAGCCGTCGATCCGGCTCGACTTCCCGTGTCTGACCATTGCCGAACGTCACACGAAGCGAATAAAGCCGGATCGTCCCTCGCTCAACAATCAGCTGAATGCTGTCGAAGCGGCGGCGATCTTTGGCAATTGCAAACGTGTCTGTTTCGCGCTCGAAGTTGGCGAATTCTTCTCCGAGCAGTGCGGAGGTCTGGCTGTTTGCGGCGCTCGATGCCATCAGCATGGCCAGGATCACACAGCCTATCGTCCAGATGGCTTTCACGTTCACTCCCCTCCCATTCAGTCAAGCAATCCTGGATCGCAAGGGCGCAAAGGGATGCCATGCGGCTTCCAAATCCCGGGTTATGCTAGCTTGTATTGTAAGTCGAGTGACTACAGCAATTTCGTGACGCCTATGCGGCAATTTTCTGCCGGTCTGTTCATCTCAGATCGTGGCAGGCGCGAGATCGCGCTCAGATTGGAACTGGTCCAGCTATCAATATTTCGCCCAGATCTGATAGATGCCAGACGCCGGCAGTTGCTGGATGGCACGGGCCGAAAGGCGCAACGAGACGTCGGCAATCGGAAGCCGTTGCGACGTGGGCAAGTCGAGATCTTTGTCGGTTCGGCCAGTTTGCAACGAGACAGTCTCACCGCCTTCGCTGTTGGGGCGCAATATTAGAGCACTCGGACGTGGCAGGCGGCCTAGACGCTTGAGGCGGAGTTGGCGAAAGCCACCACGATTGGCTGCGACCGGCATGCGCCCCTCACTGTTCCGCAGTACGCGGCCGGATTGGGCGGCGATGAGTACCCAGCCGTCAGAGTTGGTTGATTGAACCGCGTCCGGCAGAAGCGCCTCCGCGGCAGGCTTGGCGAGAAGCTCCACACGCGCTGCACCTTTTGAGGTGTCCGACGCGACGCTATGGATGATCACTTCTTTCAATAATTTCGTAGCGTCGGCGGAGATCCAACGGCTTCGGGTGTTCCGCAGAAGGACAACGTCGAATGGTTCCTTACGGAGACTGCCATCCGTGTATTGGAGCACTAAGTGGTCGATGCGGACATCACGCGCCGAGATATGCAGATGAAGCCGCCGAAATCGTCGGGGCTCAGCCTTGATCTCAAAGCGCATTGGTGAGTCACTGGGAGACAATGCTCCGAGACCGATGAGGACATTACCACCTGTTGTCGGTTGTCCGAGACGAACTGTGGGAGGATCGACGGGTTGGGGAGATGGCTCCGACTTGGGTCGGGGGCTTGGCAGATCAATTGTGTTTGTCGTCGAAGCGAGCGTATTGCGTGCTGCCGTCGTCGTCGTCGGATCACTGTCACGAGGCTTCGCTGCAGAAGACGGGGCAGATGCAGCGGCAACGCCATTCTCAGATCTCCGCATCCGGCCCTGCTGCGGGAGAGCGGGTTCGACCGACTTCTGTTGCGTCGTTCCAGCGGGAGTTTTTTGCGATGCCGGATCATTGGTCGTCCGGCTTGTGACTGACAACTCTTTTGTGGATTCGCGAGGTGATTGGGTCGTGCTTTGTGATGCAAGCGCATTAGTTTTGGCGGGCTTTTCTATCGCGATCAATGCATGGATCTCGACGTTGATGGCGCGGCGCCTGGGAGCACTCACATCAGGGATCAGGACAACTTCGTCGATGAACCGGCCTTCAGAGCTCTCCGCAAAAACTGCCGAAAACTCGCCGCTGTCCAATCGAATGCGGCGGCGCACGCGCTGGATCTTTCCATCACGGTAGCGCACCTCGATACTCGAGAACGTCATGCGACGTCCGCGTGTTCGGATTTTCAGACCGAGCACCGGATCGGTTTTCGTTGCCAGGTTGATGCGTCGGATCAGCCCGCGAAAGACGATGGACTGTTTCGCAATTGCTTGCCAGTTGGACTGGGTTGCCTTCGGAGCACTCTCCTGCGCCGCCGTGACGCCACTCAGCAAAGAGAGTGCGACGGCAGCCAGAACGGCTCTGGCGCCTAAGTGTAGGGTCCCTCTCGCTCGGGACAGGAAGTGCTCTGTCATCGGCAGTCCTTCGCAAGCTCAATCCAACAAGAGTGGCTGGGATCAGTACAACCGTCACATTGCGTTATTGTCGTGACGCGCATAGTGTCCCGGTCCTAACAACTGCCTCCGAAAGTGGCTCGTTCCGATGTTGATGTCGGAACCCATAGGAACACTAGGTTTCCGGCCGGTTAATGCACGGCCGGTTTTGCATCACTGAGGATTGGAAAATGGAAGCGGCACCTGCAAACGGTTCAGCAAATCCTAACATCGAGACGGCCATTGCAATCCTTCGACAACGCTTTGCCGATCGGGTTCAGACCGGCGAGGCCATTCGCCGGCAGCATGGACACACGCTCACTTGGATCGACAATCAGCCTCCCGATGTTGTTGTTTGGCCAAACAGTACGGAGGAAGTTGGTGAAATCGTCAGGATTGCCGCGACCCACAACGTCCCGATCATTCCGTTTGGTGCAGGCACGTCGCTCGAAGGTCATGTGAATGCGCCACTCGGTGGCATCTCACTCGATTTTGCAAATATGAGCGATGTCATTGCCGTCAATCACGAGGACCTGGATTGTGTCGTGCAGCCGGGCATTTCACGCAAAGCCGTCAATGAGTATTTGCGCGATTCCGGGCTGTTCTTTCCGATCGATCCCGGCGCGGAAGAAGCAACCCTTGGCGGCATGGCTGCGACCCGGGCATCGGGCACCAACGCGGTGCTCTACGGGACGATGCGTGAGAATGTACTGAATGCCACGGCCGTCATGGCTGATGGTTCAATCGTGCGAACGGGCGGCCGCGCCCGCAAATCAGCCGCAGGATATGATTTGACCCGATTGCTCGTGGGCTCGGAAGGAACGCTCGGCATTATCACGGAGCTGACCGTGCGCCTCTATGGCATACCGGAAACTATTCTGGCGGCTGTGTGCCCATTCAAAACGCTGGAAGGGGCCTGCAATACGGTCATCCAGGCGATACAACTCGGTCTTGGCATTGCCCGGGTTGAGTTACTTGATGAAATGCAAATCCACGCCATCAATCACCATTCGAAGCTTTCGCTCGAAGAATGCCCAACCCTGTTCCTGGAATTCCACGGAACGAAAGTGGCCGCACGCGATCAGGTCGAGCACTTCCGGGCTCTGGCAGAAGAGGAAGGCGCTATCAAGTGCGATTGGGCTGAGCGCGAGGAAGATCGCAATCGGTTATGGAAGGCGCGCCATGAAGCTTACTGGTCCGTGCGCACGACCTGGCCTGGCCTGGATCTGCTGGCAACGGATGTCTGCGTACCAATTTCTCGCATGGCCGAGTGTGTCCTGGAGACCAAAAAGGATATCGAGGAAACCGGACTGATCGCACCCATCGTCGGGCATGTCGGTGATGGCAACTTCCATACCTCCCCGGTCTTTGATCAAAACGATCCCGAGCAGCGCAAGAAAGTCGAAGGATTCCTCGGGCGCTTGGCCGATCGTGCCATTGCCATGGAAGGCACCTGTACTGGAGAGCATGGGATCGGGCAAGGCAAGGTCAAATATCTCGAGGCCGAGGTCGGCAGTGGTGTCAATGTCATGCGCCAGATCAAGCAGGCGCTTGATCCGCAGAATATCCTCAATCCGGGAAAAATCGTCCCGCCGGTGGCATAAGTCGGCAGAGCGGACGCTAAGGCGATAAAGCAATATGCGGCTTCGGTTTGATGCCATCCGGCATCGCCACGCCCCACTGACAAGACCTTAATCAACCTTTAACGGCACCAAAGCCGGCGGTGTCCGCGAACTGTGAAAGTGTGCGTGGCGACGGGCTGCGCCTCCGGCTTTTGCTGGACGTGGCAACGCATCGCGGAAACTATTTTTCCATAATTTGAGGCGCTTAACGGGTTGAGAGGCCAACTTTCCCTGCGCGTGAAAGTTGCATCTGAAGCCCTTGTTAACGATCCCATGCGAAAACGGAGGATGGATTCGGCTCATCGCCGTTTCTCAGCTTGCGTAGTATTGCGTGGAACCAACGTATGACCGTTCGGGTCAAACGAGAGAGACCGGACCAGCGCCGGCATCACCGCATCACCGCTCCACTGTTCGTGGACGTGGCTGGTTGGCGTGTGCGTGCGGCTGACTGGAGCCTCGGTGGTCTGCGCATCGTCGGCTTTCCCGATCAACTGCCACACCCGGGCGATGAGCTGCCGCTCCACTTGCACCTCCCGTTTCAGGGCTTCGATGTGTCGTTCGACGTCAAGGCCGAGATCGTTCGGGCCAACCCAGACAATCAATCATTCGCTGTGAAATTCACCGAAGTTGGTGAGCGCGAAGCCGAGCTGATGTCTCACTTCATCGAGGAGCTGGTTCGCGGCTCGATGAGCGATGTCGAAGATACCATCCAGCGCATTGATGTTCCGGTGACGCCGGCTTCACTCGAGCCTGATGCAAATCCACGCGAACAAGTTCCCGTTCAGCGCCTGCCGATCAAGACAATCACGATGACCGGCATTTACATTTTGTTGGGCGTCGTCGTGCTCGCCTACGCAGCGATCCTGATGTACTCGAACTTCTATCAGCTCGAAGTCCAGACCGCGGTGGTCAACGCGCCAGTCGAGGCGGTCCGCTCGAATGTAAATGGCCGTTTAGAGCTGACCGGCGTCAAGCCGGGTGATCCTGTCAACAAAGGGCAGGTCATTGCTGATTTGCACGATAGTGAGCTAGAGCGCGAGATCGAGTTGGCCGATATCGCGATCCGCGAGCAGAAGGCGCGCCTGGCCTATCTCAAAACGCGGCAACTGCAGGAACTTGAGAAGGTCGAGAGTTTTGCAACTGTCGAGATCAAGAACGTGCAGCAGTCAAAGCTCAACGTTGAAGCATTGCAGGCCGAGTACACCGCGGCTCAGAGTCGTTATGAGCGTCTCAAGGTCCTGAACCGCAAAGGCTTCACAACCTTGGAGCGGCTGGAGCAGGCAGAAAAAGAAAAAGTCCGGCTGGCCAAGGCACTGGAAAGCAGCCGTATCGAGCTCAAGTCGCGCTCTGTACTGGCGGATCGTAATTTCGGCAAGAGCCTCTACACAGGCGAGCGGATCGTTGGAGATCTGGGAGATGTCAAAGCAAAGGTCCGGCTGGCCCAGCATGAGCTTGAGCTGAGCCGCAGTAAGCGCGAGACGCTGACGCGACATCGCGGCAGACTGGCCATCACGGCGCCGTTTGACGGGACATTACTGACACTGCCAAAGGGTTTTAATGGCATCGTCCGCAAGGGTGATGTCGTTGCGCTCATCGAGAAGAAATCTGAGCGCCACATACTCGCCTTCCTCACCCAGGATGAGGTCTTGAAAGTTGGGCTTGGCGACGAGGCGAAGCTCTTCGTTCCAGCGACCGGCAAGACCCTGAAAGGCCGCGTCGTCGACATCGATCGCACACGTGGGTTCATCCGTGAGCAGGATCTGCGCCGCAACCCTGGCTATAGCTGGCGCGGACCAAAGGATCGTTCAGCCCGTGTCACACTCGCGTTCGATGGCGCGGAGTCACAGCAAGCCGGGCAGCACTTGAAGACCGGGTTACCCGCCATCGTGATCTTCCCACGCCGCTCAAACAACCCGCTTCTGACGTCGATCATCCGCAAGTTTCAATTATCGCTTTAAGGCCGCGCAGGCATGAATGAACAACTCAAACTCCATGACCCGGCGATCCCACTCGCATTCCACGAGAAGTGGTCACCGAAGGTCATTCTGCAGTTGCTGTTCTACTTCTGCGTCTGTTTCTCAGCGATGGCCCTGATCCCGAACCAGATCTGGAGCACGGACGGACGCGAATTCATCTATGTCATGGGCATCCTCGGGGTCTGGCGTTATGGCTGGTGGCTGAATCACTGGATCCGCGCCATCATCTATGCCCGCATTGCCTATCCGAGGATCCGCGCGCGCGCAGATGCCATGTGGAACTCAGGCTGGCGGCCGAAGCGTGTCCACGTCTTGATGACAACATTCCGTGAAGAGCGCACGACAGCGGAGGCCGTGGCGCGCTCGATCTGTTCTGAAGTTCGGGACATTGGAGCACCGGCAACCGTTTGGCTCGGTTCAAGTGAGCTCGAAGACGAGCTGACATTGATCAACCATTTCAAGCTTGTCGGAGCAGACCTCGATATCGAACTGCGGATTATCCGTCAGAACCAGCCGGGCAAACGCATTGCCATCGCCTTGCTCCTGCGCGCGATGTCGCGCGAAGGCTTGGGTAAGGACGACATAGTCGCGTTCATGGACGGTGATTTTGTGTTGGACAAAGGCTGTCTCTCGCTCTGCCTGCCGATGTTTGCCGCCGATCCCGACCTCCACGCCGTTACGACAGACGAAGATGTTGTCGTCGTCGGCCCCAAATGGATGCAGTCGTGGCTATCAATGCGCTTTGCTCAGCGCCGGCTCGCCATGCAGAGCCATGCGTTGTCAAACAGGGTTTTGACGCTCACCGGTCGTTTCTCCGTGTTTCGTGGCACGCACATCGTCAGCCATGACTTTATCCGCCTCCAGGAAGCTGACTACTTGGACCACTGGCTATGGGGGAAATTCCGCTTCCTTTCAGGCGACGATAAGAGCAGCTGGTACGCACTGCTGAAGCACAACGTGAAAATGCTCTACGTGCCTGATGCACGCGGTTATACGATTGAGATCGTTGAGGGCAATGGCCGCCAGCGTATGGTCGAGAACCTCCGCCGTTGGTCGGGTAATATGCTACGCAATGGTCAGCGGGCGATCGCGCTGGGTCCACGCCGCATGCCGTTCTTTATTTGGTGGTGCTGTGTTGACCAGCGTATTGCAATATGGACAATGCTGTTTTCGCCTGTTCTCGCAATTGCGGCGACATTAAAAATCGGATTATCATTTATATTAGCTTATGTCATATATATCGCCGTAACGCGTGGTTTACTGTCTCTCGTATTATTTATGTATTCACGAACCATTGATCTCAATTTTATCTGGACATTATACGCCAACCAGCTTCTCAACGCGATGGTCAAGGTCTACATGATGTGGCGATTGGCCAAGCAGAAATGGGCCAACCGCGGCAACCAGAAGCAAGGGTTTGCCGGTGATGGCTGGGTCGTTGCTGCCCGTGAGTGGATGGCCTTCTATCTTACGACATTCTCATTTGCACTGCTGTTTCTGTTCGTCATGATTTATTCTGAATTATTAATTGTTCCAACCTGGCACACAATGCGCATGATGCTACCTTTTTGAAAATGCGAGCAATTTTAGAGTTTAATTTTAGAGGTTCCCCAGGTTTTCCTGTCACTCTCCATGACTGAGGGTCGAATTCTGTCCGTCACTCCGAAAAGAAAAATGGACAGCAGTCTTGGAACGAGTAAGGCGCGCAACAAAGTAAGCGCGCTGGGGAGCGTAAAAGAGTATGTCGAGAGTTGATTCAACGATCGGGAAGTCAGTAGCGAATGCACCATTCCGCGTCATCGAGGGCGGTTTGGAAGCAAAGCCGCGCATCAGCGTTGTCGGACTGGGCTATGTTGGCGCAGTTTCAGTTGCTTGCCTGTCACATCTTGGATTTGAGATGCTCGGCGTTGATATCGCCGAAGACAAGGTCCGATCGATCCGCGACGGCAAGTCACCGATCGTTGAAAACCGCCTAGAGGAGCTCCTCACCGAAGGTGTAGAGAAGGGCCGCATCGACGCCACGACAAACCTCGTCGAAGCCGTTTTAAATACAGACGTGACATTCCTTTCTGTGGGAACCCCGACGGCAGCTGATGGCAGTTGCGACCTGACTTACGTACGCCAGGCGAGCCGTGCGATTGGCCAAGCCATCGCGATGAAGGACACATTTCATCTTGTTGTCCTGCGCTGCTCTGTACCACCGGGCACCACGCTTGATGTGGTCGGACCCGAAGTTGCTGCAGCTTCTGGCAAAGAAGCCGGTGTTGGCTTTGGTCTCTGCTTCAACCCGGAGTTTTTGCGGGAAGGTGTCGCTGTCGCTGACTTCTTCGCACCACCGAAGACGGTCGTTGGTGCTTCAGACGCACGCTCTCGCGAAATCGCAACGACGATCTACCGCGCCATCGACGAAGACGTCCTGCTGGTCTCCATCGAGGCAGCTGAAATGGTCAAGTACGCCGACAATGTCTGGCATGCAACGAAGGTCGCCTTTGCCAATGAGATTGGCCGGATCTGCAAGTCGCTCGAGATCGATAGTCATGAGGTCATGAACGTGTTCGTCAAGGACACGAAGCTCAACCTCTCGCCGTACTACCTCAAGCCGGGCTTTGCATTCGGCGGTTCGTGCCTTCCAAAAGAAGTGCGCGCAGTCAGCCACCTGGCTGAAGAACGCGGCATCGAAGCACCGCTCGTCTCAAGCCTGATGGCATCGAACAATAGCCAGATCGACCAGGCGATGAAATTGCTTGAGCCCTACCGCGGCAAGCGCGTGGGCGTCCTTGGTGTGACGTTCAAGCCGGGCACCGACGACGTTCGCGAAAGCCCAATTCTCGAGCTGATGGCTCAGCTCCGAGCAAAGGGTGAGGACGTCGTCGCATACGACCCAAACCTGCGCTTCGGCGCCGGCCTTGATGGACAGTTGGCCTACGTGAAGCACTCAACGGAGAGCCAGGCCGACCTGATGGATGAGCTTGAAGACCTTTGCATGAGCGATGGCGATGAATTGATGAACTCAGTTGATGTCGTCGTCGTCTCACACGCAACTCCAGAATTCCGTCGCTTGGTTTCAGAGCGCGAGCCACATGTCCATGTCATCGACCTGGCCCGCATCTACACGAGTGCGAAGGAAGACCCGACCTACCAAGGCATCGCCTGGTAGGTCCAAGAAGAAAATTTGGATCGAGCTAAAGGAAAGAAAAAATGGCAGGCACAATAGGAACTGGTGCTAACGACATCCTGAATGGATCGGCGGGAGCCGACTTCATCGCCGGTGAAGGCGGTGCGGACAACATCACTGGCGGTCAGGACAACGACGTGCTCCTCGGCGGCGGCGGCAATGATGTCATCGCGGGCGACGAGGGCAACGACCGGATCTTCGGCAACGGTGTTGTCGGCGGTGTGGTTGACATGGATAAAATGCGTATCGCTGAGGACATCGAAGCGAACGTAACGTTCTTGAATGAGTCCGCTGGCTACCGCAACGTGCTTGGCGTCTACAAGATTGCCTCTGACGGCACGATTTACGATACCCAGGTGCTGTTCGCCAACGCGTCACTCAAAGGATCGGGCGGCAGCCTCATCCGCGGTGAAAGCTCGGTTGACCTTAGCCTCAATGCTGGCGACCGTCTCGGCTTCTTTGTTGTGCCGAACGGCTACTCGCGCCCTGGCATGAAAGACCTGCTGAACGACGACGAAGCAACTTATAAGTTCGTCGACAAGGACGGCAATCCGGCCAACGCCAACAACGACGGCTCCGTCAAACTCGTCCACGTTGATGCTGACGGCAAAGAGACCGACATCAACTCTCAGTATGGCACTGAAGTGTTCCACAGCGTCGAGAACCTCAACGGCGATAACATGAAGCATGTTGTTGCTGAAGTTGATCCCGAGGCTGGTACGCTCAAGGTCGGTTTCGAAGACCTGTGGCGCGGTGGCGATCGTGACTTCGATGACTCTGTCTTCAGCATCGACATCGGCCAGAACAACGCCATCCTGTTACCACGAGAGTCGACAGGCGGGGCTGTTAGCACCGACGATGACGATCTGTCAGGCGGTACCGGCAACGACGACATCTTCGGCATGCGCGGCGATGACATCGTCCGCGGTGAAGAAGGTGACGACAACCTCTGGGGCAACTCCGGCAACGACAAGCTCGATGGCGGTGATGGCAACGATGTTGTTCGCGGCGGCTCAGGCGACGACATTGCCTACGGCGGCAACGACGATGACGTTGTCATTGGCAACAGCGGCAACGACTATGTTGACGGTGGTGCTGGCAATGACAAGCTGGAAGGGAACTCTGGCAACGACATCATTGCCGACGGTTCTGGCAACGACAAATCATCGGGTGGCTCAGGCGACGATGTCTTCATCGCTGGTCTTGGTGATGACTATTACAATGGCGGCTCCGGCTTTGACACGATCTCTTATGCAAATGCAGATGAGGCCATCAACGTCGATATGAGTAAGCACGTTGTTACTGGCCACGGCCGCGACGAGATCTGGAGCGTCGAAGGTCTGACCGGGACCGGGCTTGATGACACTATCAAAGGTGACAAGCGCGAGAACACGATCGATGGTGGTGCAGGCGATGACAGCATTCGCAGTCTTGGCGGAGCTGACACACTGACAGGCGGTGAAGGTTCCGACTCATTTGTTTGGTTCCTGAAGGACGTGATGCGCGGCGAAGACCATCAAGGCGTAGACGTCATCACTGACTTCTCCACCGAAGATGGCGACGTCCTCGACCTTACAGACATGTTTGAGGATAGCCCTGAGGAGCTTGAAGGCAATGTGCGCCTGACCGAGAACGACAACGGTACGATGGTCTCGGTCAAAGTCGGTGAGGACTTTGTCGACGTCGTTATGCTGCAGAATGTCTTTGATCAGTCGCTCTCAAGCATGGCTGACAGCGAGTCCATTCTCGCCTAAGCAACTGCTTGTGTGTCGGCAGTTACATTGACTGTCTGAGAGAAGAGATTGAGCCGGCGTTCGCGCCGGCTCTTTTCGTTTTTAGCCAGCCGACTCCAGGATATGGATGACGCGGCTCTCAAGCATGTCCTTCACTTTGCCGGCATACTCTTTCATATGCTGAGCAGCTGCATGGGCCTTGAGTGCGTCCGCACTGGCCCATTTCTCGATCACCATGAATGTGTCCGGACCAATCGGTGTCTGGAAGCTACCAAAACCATCGGCATCCACAGCAGGTGCATATTCAATGCATCCATCTTCGGCATGAACGGCTGGCATATTGGCCCGGAACGCAGCCAGCACGTCTTCTCTCTTACCCGGCTTCGTGGTGATAACAGCAACCACTTGGATCATGGTTTCCTCCTATTTTCATTTTGCATGATCGACGAATAGGGGGATCTTAGATCATCGTGCTTTCAGTTGGAACCACGCAGTGGGCACCGACTTAAAGCACAAAGATGATCGACACTTAAGGGTCGAGCAACTCTGCGCTTTTAATCGGCATCGCTTCGCTTCCGATATAAGGCGCGTTGCTCTAGAGCATGATCGCACGAGATGTCATCGTCTTGCCATCCGCACGGCGATTGATCAGTTAGCCTCGGCAAGTTCGCGAATAGATCTCACGAGATCAGCACTAACCGTAATGCCATCATTGGCAACGGCTTGCCGCAGGGCCAGTCGCCGTGATCCCGGTAATCGGGTGGCCGGATCTTCATCGATCTCAGATGCAAGCAGTGAGAAGCGGTCTAGAAAGACCTCGGTTCCGGCAAAGCCATCCGGGTCGATCGCAATCAGAAATTGACCGACATTGGGTGGCCCGCCCTGATCATCGAAGAACGAAGACGCTTCAGAGGCAAAGTTCGATCCCGTAAGGGCAACCGCCAGCGTCTCCACCATAAAGGCGAGTGCCGCGCCTTTGGCATCGCCAATCGGTAGAAGTGTGCCATTGAGGGCCTCAGTTGCGTTCGTCGTTGCATTGCCCTCGGCATCGGTCGCCCAGTCAGAAGGAATGGCCTCATTGTTTTGCGATGCAGTGAGTATCTTGCCGCGCGCAACCTTTGAAAGAGCCAGATCAACAACGGCCGGAGGTGCATTCCTTTGCGGTGCGGCAAACGCAATTGGGTTGGTTCCGTAGAGTCGCTTTTTTCCACCCCACGGCGCCATAGCAGCGGGCGAATTGGCGACGGCCAGTGCGACGCAACCTTGCAGCGCCAGGCGTTCGACATGCCAGCCGAGAACGCCACAATGATGCGAGTGCGCAACGCCAGCAGCAGCTATGCCGGTATTCTTGGCGGTCGCACTGAGATGATCGATCGCCATTTGAAAGGCGGGATAGGCAAAACCGCCGGCAGCATCGACGAGCGCGCCGCCTAACTTGCGCTCAATCAGTTCAGGCTGAGCAAAGCCGTCAACTTTGCCTGCCTTGGACTGCAGCGTGTAGCTCGCGATTCGTGAAAGTCCGTGCCCCTTTTGACCATCAACTTCGGCCTGGACCAACGCTTCAGCCACACTCCACGCATTGTGTTCGCTTGTCTTTGACGCGACGAATGCCTTCTGGACCAGTGCAACGAGATCGTCTTGGCTAAATGTTTCACTCACCGCGTTGATCCTTTTCTTCAACCATTTTTCTCATAGCAAACACTTGGTGTGGGGATGCTGAGTATGCAGCCGATGCCAACCGCGATAGACCGCGCAGTGATATCAGGCGAATTCCAATCGTGTCTGCAGATCTGCGTACATTTTTGCGCGCAACTCCATACCAATTCCCGGAGTCTGATGCGGGGTCGTGAAACCATCCTCAATAGCAATGTCATCAGCAAAGCCACCGTAAGGCTGGAACACGCCAGGATAGCTTTCCGATCCGCCGAGCTGCAAGCCGATTGCCATGTTCAAACCGAGTTGATGGCCGCCATGCGGCACGCACCGTCGTCGTGTCCAGCCCATGCTCTCCGACAGGTCCAGAATACGCAGGCATTCAGTCAGGCCATAACAAAGCGAGGGATCAGGCTGCAGCCAATCCAGATGCGGGCGCAAACCGCCATGACGCAGGAGGTTCTTGAAGTCTTGAACTGAGAATAGGTTTTCACCGGTGGCGATCGGGACGCTCAATTCATCGGCCAGGACCGCATGCGCCTGGTAATCCAGTGGATCGACGGGTTCTTCGTACCAAAGCAGATCATACTCTGAGATTTTCTGACCATATGCGAGTGCCTCGGCCAGCCCGAACCGGCCATTGGCATCGACTGCAAGCTTGTCGCCGCCGCCAGCGACGTCCAGTGCCCATTCGATACGCCTGCAGTCCGTCTCCAAGTCAGCGCCGCCAATTTTCATCTTCAGAATTTGATAGCCGCGGTCACGGCAATTCTGCATTTCCTCTTGCAGGCCTTCCTTCTCTTTGCCCGGGTAGTAGTAGCCGCCGCCGGAGTAGACCAAAACCCGATCGTCATGCTGGCCGCCGTTGTAGCGATCAGAAAGCAGCTTCCAGAGTGGCACTTCGGCGATCTTGGCGACAGCATCCCACACGGCCATATCGATTGCGCCGGCAGCCACCGCCCGGTCGCCATGACCACCCGGCTTCTCATTGCTCAGCATGGCCGCCCAGACGGCCTTGGGATCAAGATTGTTGTTGGCTTCATCAACGAGCGATGCCGGATCAGCTTCCAGTATCCGTGGTGCGAGGCGCTCTCGGATTATGCCGGACTGGGCATAACGGCCATTCGAACAGAAGCCAAAGCCGATGACCGGTTTGCCATCTCGCACGACGTCTGTTTCGACTGCCACGATGCTGATTGTCATCTTGTCAAAGGAGATAACGGAATTGCGCATCGGCGAAGGAATCGGCGCAACGGCGTCTCGGATGCCGGTAATTTTCATGTCTCCCCCTCCAGGCGATGGCGCGTACGTGACTTGAGACTGTCAATTTAAGCAATATAGCGTCGTGTTGGGCTGGTCCTCAGTATACCCGGCCCTTAAGCAATTGCCCCGCGGAATCACTTCCGCGAGGCAATCTTTCGTCAATAGCAGTGTAGGGCAGGCTTAGGCGCTGCGATAGAGCTTTGTCATCACGAATTCACGGTGACCAAGCGCTTCTGCAGCCGTCATGCGGCCGTTTGAGGTCCGCACGATCATATCGATCAGTGCGTCACCCGCATCATCAATCGTCATTTCACGACGCAGAATGCCTGATACGTCGACGTCAATGTGTTCCGGCATTGTGCGCACTGTGCGCGGGTTGGCCGAGATCTTGATCACTGGGACGATCGGATTGCCAATCACGTTGCCCTGTCCTGTCGGGAAGGTGTGAACGACATATCCGCCAGCCGCCATCAGCGTGACGCACTCAGCAGCGGCAGAGGATGTGTCCATGTAGTAGAGGCCTGCGCCCTTGCGCGGTGCTTCAGCTGGCTCGAGAACGTCGATGTAGCGGCAGTCACGGCCAATTTTTTCGAGGTTGCCAAGCGCCTTTTCCTCGATGGTTGTCAGGCCGCCGGCAATGTTGCCTTTGGTTGGCTGACTATCTGAAAGGTCGTCGACTTTGTGCGCTTCGATGACATCGTCCTGGTAGGCCTGCCAGGTTTTGAACCACTTCTCGGCGATCTTGTCGTTGATGGCACGCTCTTTACAGATGTGCTCGGCACCGGTGATCTCACTGGTTTCACCGAACACGCCGTAAATACCCTGAGGGATCAGCTTGTCATACATGTTGCCGACGGTCGGGCACGAGCCGAGACCAGTGGTGGTGTCACTTTCACCGCACTTCGTCGACACCCACAGGTCTTCGATGCCGCATTCTTCTTGTCTCAGTTCCGAAGCCCAGTGGACGTACTCCTTGGCGATACGCGATGCCTTTGCGATGGTGCCGATGTCGCCGGTGCCTTCAATGCCGAAGCCTGTCACAGGCTTGCCGGTTTTGGCGATGCCATCAACAACCCGGCCGGTCCAGCCGTCTTCAATGCCGATGACAACGACAGCGGCGACATTCGGGTTTGAGCCAATGCCGATCAGGGTGCGGAAGTGAAGGTCGAGGTCGGCGCCGAATTGCAGGCGGCCGTAGGCGTGTGGCAGCGCGATTGTGCCTTTGATGTTATTGGCAACCGCTTCGCATGCGGCGTTTGACAGGTCGTCGAGTGGCAGCAGGACAACGTGGTTGCGCACGCCGACGCGCTTGTTCTCGCGACGCCAGCCGTGGAAGGAGAGATTTGACTTCTTACGCTTGGTCTTTGTGGCAGCTTTAGCCATGGGGCAGGTCCTTGTGAATGGATAAGTCGATTTGCAATGAAGGAGTTAGCGGTCAACCGATTGCGTATCGGGACCGCGTCCTACCACTTCTTCGTCTTCAGGTTGTGCGTGTGGACGCGCTCGCCCTTCTTGGCGTCGCCAATCATGATGCCGATGTCTTCGCCATACTTAATGATCGTGTCGCCTTGCTTCAGGTTGGTCAGAGCCACCTTGTGACCGATCGGAATATCATGCTTGGAAGTCACGTTGGTTGTTGTGTCATTCTCAGTAATGACGCCGAGCATGCGGGCGCCAGCCTTAAGATCTTCGACGACGACGACGCCGACATTGTCATCTGGGCTGTGAACAAGAAACTGCGGAATTTTGGCCAAGTTCTTTCTCCGATGGCTGAGTGTTGCTGTGAGGAATTTTCAGGAAATAATCTTGATCGAAGTCTTATATAAGATATAAGTTTCGCCGTAAAGAACGTGATGCACTAAAATTTGTGAGTGCATGGCGATAGTCGACTGAAAAGCAAGGGCTACCAATGGCCAAACCGGATGCCCGTCCGCTCTACGAACAAGTCCGTGAACTGCTGTTTGGGCGCATCCAGGATGGCACCTGGACGCCGGGAATGGCTTTGCCGAATGAGTTTCAACTGGCAGATGAGCTTGGCGTCAGTCAGGGCACGGTCCGCAAGGCATTGGGTACGCTGACCGCTGACAAACTGCTTGTGCGCCGGCAGGGGCGCGGCACCTTTGTCGCCACTCATACGCCGGCCGACGTCCTGTTCCGCTTTTTCCAGTTCTATGATCGTGATGGCAACCGTGTCCTCCCGGAAAGTCGTGAACGGCGTACGCGTAGTGGCAAGGCCAAGGCCGCTGAGGCGCGTCAACTTGATATTGCGAGAAGTGACCGCGTCATTCGCCACAGCCGCATTCGTACTGTCGAAGACGAGCCGATCATTATTGAGTTGATTGTATTGCCGCAGGCTCTTTTTGCAGGACTCGGCGAGAAGTCCGAAATTCCAAACACGCTTTATGACTTGTTCCAGAAAGAGTACGGCATAACGGTCGGCAAGGCGGTCGAGCGCCTAACCGTTGTTCAGGCTGACAAGGCGCAGGCCAAATCCCTGGGAACGGACATTGGCGCGCCGCTTCTGAAGATTGACCGCCTGACGCATGCCATTGATGGCCGGCCGATTGAATGGCGCATTAGCATCTGCCAGCTGCGTGATCTCCATTACCGTGTCGATCTGAGCTAGCGGAGCCTGTGCGAGCGCAGGTTCAGCTGGCACAGGCGAATTCCTGATAAAGGTCCGCGCCAGCTGGCAATGAACCACAATAGGCGCTAGACAGCTATCCAAACAATCTCGCTGATTTGGAGAGCTATCGTGGGCGGAAGTGCAACCCAACTTCTATCATTGGATGGCAAAGCTGCGCTGGTGACCGGGGCATCGTCCGGTCTCGGTCGCCACTTCGCAGGCGTGCTGGCCGAAGCGGGCGCGAAGGTCGTACTTGCAGCGCGCCGCGTTGATCGCCTTGAGGAACTGGCCGGAGAGATCCGCGACAAGGGTCACACTGCTGTAGCCGTAGCAATTGACGTGACCAGCCGCGACAGCGTCGATGCCGGCTTCGATGCGGCAGAGCAAGCCGTCGGTCCGTTGTCTGTCGTCGTCAACAATGCCGGTATCGCGGACCCATCCTATTTCACCAGTATGAGTGAAGACAGCTGGCGCAGCGTCATGGATGTCAATCTCGACGGCGTCTTTCGCGTCGCCCAGGAGGCAGCCCGTAGGATGCAGAACAACGGCGGCGGTTCGATCATCAACATCGCGTCTGTGCTCGGGCTCGGGGTCGTCAAGTCTCTGGCCCACTATTGCTCTTCGAAAGCCGCCGTCATTCAGCTCACCAAGGCGATGGCGCTAGAGTTGGCGAGAAGCGGGATCCGTATCAATGCATTGGCTCCCGGTTACATTTCCACTGAAATGAATGCCGACTTTCTTGTCAGCGATGACGGCAAGAAGTTGCTGTCCAAGGTCCCCATGGTTCGTGCCGGGCAACTCAGCGAGCTCGACGGTCCGCTGTTATTGCTCGCCTCTGACGCGGGCAGCTATATGACGGGCAGCGTCGTCTCAGTGGATGGCGGCACGTTGCTGTCGCTAGGTGGCTAAGGATGGCTGAAGACGCTCGACAACGCACACTCGACACCGGAAATCTGTCGGCCCTGGAGGCGTTCATTGCGGACGCCGCTTCGGCATCGTCAGTCAAGATTGGTGATGCGCAATTGCTTGGCGGTGGCGCTATTCAGGAAAACTGGCGCTTGGACGTGACCGTCAGCGCCGCGCCGCGCGCAGGTGCGCACACATGGGTGATGCGGACAGATGCCGCCGCGGTATTATCGCTGAGCCTGGATCGGGCGAGTGAATTTGCGGTGTTGCAGGCCGCCCATGCGGCGGGCGCACGCGTCGCAGAGCCAATCGCCCGCTGCGAGGACGATAGCATCATTGGTGCGCCGTTTCTGATTCAGGGATTCGCGGACGGTAATGCCCAGGCACGCAAGATTGTCCGGGACCCAGATCTCGAAACCTGGGGTGCGTCCTTGGCGGCGGATCTGGCGCAGCAACTTGCCAAAGTCCACTCTGTCACGCCGTCCAATGCGAATATCTCGGCCCTGCCGGTCCCAATTGGCAATCCAGCCCAGCAGGAAGTGGCCAAGTTCCGTAGCGCGCTTGACGGCTCACCAGAACCGCGGCCGGCTTTGGAATATGTTCTTTGCTGGCTTGTCGAGAACGCGCCCTACTACGGCGGAGAACTTGCCTTGATCCATGGTGACTTCCGAACCGGAAACTATCTGGTCGACGAAGGTAAACTGACCGCCATTCTCGACTGGGAGTTCTCACACTGGGGCGATCCTGATGAGGATATTGGCTGGTTCTGCGCCAACTGCTGGCGGTTCGGAAATGAGCACCTGCCGGCCGGTGGCATTGCGCCGTATGCCGATTTCATTTCAGCTTATGAGCAGTCAGCCGGACGCAAGCTTGATCCTTTGAGGCTGCGCTATTGGGAAATTATGGCTGCAGCAAAGTGGGCGACGATCGCGCATTTGCAAGGTGATCGTTATCGCAGAAGCGGTGAGCAGTCAGTTGAGCTTGCACTCACCGGTCTGATGGTCACTGAGCTGGAGCTTGAGGCACTTGACGGTATGAAATCCTACGAAGCTGGTCGGGGAGTGTACTGAAATGCCCAGAATATCGGCTGAGACACTGATTGAGCTGGCCATCCAGACACTGAAGACCGAGGTCAGGGACAATCTCGCAAGTGCCGGGCGCTACCCTCTGGCAATGACAATCAACGCCTTGGAAACAGCGCGTCGTGAAATTATGTGCGAGCCTGAGGCGGCCACCTGGGCCTTGCTTGACAACCTTTATGACGACGGTGAAGGCAGCCTCAAAGAGTTGGCCAAGGACATCCGCTCCGGCACCATTACAGATGAGACACATCCGCAATTGCGTGAAAGATTGGAAAAGCATCTGATCGCAGAGCTTGAAGTGCGCAATCCAAGAGCACTAAAGGCACGTGCACAGACCGCGGAATGACGTTATAGAACGCGGCCAATAAAGATTTCAGATTGCACATAGCGCGTGCACGAACCATGACGGAGTGGTCGATGGATTGGGACAGCCCGGAACTCGCCAAGAACAAAGCTAACTTTGTGGCTTTGAGTCCGATCAGTTTTCTGGAACGCGCAGCGACGTTCTTTTCAGACCGTACCGCTGTCATCGATCGTGAACGGCGCTTTACCTACGCGGAATTCTATGCCCGGTGCCGCCGTCTCGCACATGCTTTGAGCAAGGCCGGTATTGGCCGCGGCGATACGGTCGCTATCCAGGCCGCCAATGTCACGGCGATGCTTGAAGCGCACTACGCGGTCCCAATGCTGGGTGCGGTGCTTAACCCGATCAACATCCGCTTGGACCCGGCAACCATTCGCTTCTGTCTCGAACATGGTGAAGCCAAGTTGTTGATGGCTGACCGTGAATTCCACTCAACCATCGCTCCCGCCCTGGAGGGCATGGAGAACAAGCCGATCGTGGTTGATATTGCCGATGTCGAAACCGCCGGCCAGCCCAACTTCGGCAATGTCGAATATGAGGATTTTCTGGCGTCTGGAGATGCAGACTTTGTCTACGAAGGTGCCAAAGACGAGTGGGATGCCATTTGCCTGCTCTATACGTCTGGTACAACCGGCAACCCCAAGGGCGTCGTCTTCCACCATCGCGGTGCGCACCTCAACGCCTTGTCCAATGCTGTGTCCTTCAAACTGGACCACGAGAGCCGGTATCTCTGGACGCTGCCGATGTTCCATTGTTCGGGCTGGACCTACACCTGGGCTGTAACGGCGGTCGGCGGCACCCACGTCTGCCTGCGCCGTGTCGATCCGGCACGGATCTTTGCAGACATTGTCACCCATCGAGTGACCCACATGTGCGGTGCGCCGATCGTACTCAACATGCTGATCCACGCGCCGGATATCGCGAAGCGGACGTTACCGCAGCGCACCCGTGTCATGACCGGCGGTGCCGCGCCACCATCTGCCGTTATCCAGAACATGGAAGCGATGGGCTTTGAAGTGTTGCACGCCTATGGCACGACGGAGAGCTATGGGCCATCGACGACCTGTGTGTTCCCTGTTGAATGGGACCAACTCGCGACGGAGGAACGTTATAGTCTGATGGCACGCCAGGGCGTCCCGATGCCACTCGTTGACAAGATGATTGTCGCCAATCCGGATACGCTCGAACCAGTTCCTATGGACGGCGAGACCATGGGCGAAGTCATGTTGTCAGGCAACACAATCATGAAGGGCTACTTGAAGAACCAGGCGGCAACAGACGAGGCCTTTGCCGGTGGGCTTTATCACTCCGGCGACTTGGCTGTCTGGCATGCGGATGGCTACATCGAGGTCAAGGACCGCTCAAAAGACATCATCATTTCAGGTGGTGAGAATATTTCGTCGCTGGAGGTTGAAGAGGTTCTCTACAAGCATCCTAAGATTATGGAAGCAGCTGTGGTTGCGCGGCCGGATGAAAAGTGGGGAGAGACACCTTGTGCCTTCGTCACACCGACCAACGAGGCTGCTGATCTCACGGCGGATGACGTTGTTGCCTTTTGTCGTGAGAACATGGCGGGTTACAAAATCCCGAAAACGGTTGTGTTCGGCGAGCTGCCGAAGACATCCACCGGCAAGATCCAGAAATTCGTTCTGCGTGATCGAGCAAAGTCAGGCGAACTTTAAGACTCAATGACACTATACAGGTTGGTCGCCGATGACGGACCAGGCACTGCCCCTTCTCTATTCCTTCCGGCGCTGTCCGTTTGCCATGCGTGCGCGTATGGCGTTGACGCTGTCGGAACAACGCTGCGAGCTTCGTGAAATTGTATTGCGCGATAAACCGGATGAGATGATCGCAGTCTCTCCGAAGGCAACCGTGCCTGTGCTCGTTGAAGCCGATGGAACAGTGCGCGATGAGAGCCTGGAAATTATGCTCTGGACGCTTGAGCGCAATGACCCGGATCGTCTGCTGGCGCCCGAGCAGGGTACGCGGGGCGACATGCTCGCGCTCATCGGACGGATCGACAATGACTTCAAAGGCCATCTCGATCGCTACAAGTACGCCAATCGGTATCTGGACGAGAACGAAGGCAGTGGCGTTGATCCGGTCGAGCATCGATCAGCAGGCATGGCTGTACTGGCGGAGTTAGAAGACCGTCTGGCGCAACATCGCTACCTGTTTGGGGATCGCCTGAGCCTTGCAGACATCGCTATCGCACCGTTCGTACGCCAATTTGCGAACACCGATGCGGCCTGGTTTGCCGAGCAGCCGGTGCCGGAGTTGCAACGGTGGTTGTCTGATATCCTCGGATCCGATCTCTTCCAGAGCTGCATGAAGAAATACAAGCCCTGGAAAGTGACCGGCGAAGCCGTTGAGTTCCCGGAAGCTTAGAGACGCGCCGTCACGCCGCCATCAACGTAGAGCACGTGGCCGGTCACGAAGCTTGCCGCATCGGAAGCGAGAAACACGGCTGCCCCAACCAGTTCGTCAACATCGCCCCATCGCCCAAGTGGCGTGCGATCACACAGCCACGCTGAAAATGTCTCGTCCGCCACCAATGCTGCGTTCAGTTCGGTAGCAAAGTACCCAGGTCCAAGACCATTGACGCGGATCCCGTGCTGGCCCCAGTCTATGGCCATGCCCTTGGTCAGCATTTTTACGGCGCCTTTGGCCGCCGTGTAGGGCGCGATGCCGGGGCGTCCCAGTTCACTTTGCACGGAACAGATATTGATGATGGAGCCGCTCCCACGTGCCTTCATCTGCTGGGCGACGGCCTTGGCCGCATAGAACACACCATCGAGATTGGTGCTCATCAGTTCCCGCCAGGTTTCGACAGGGAAGTCTTCAAGGGCACCACGCCGTTGGATACCGGCGTTGTTGACCAGAATATCGATGCCGCCGATCTCAGCCTCGATTTCACGGATCGCTTTGTCGACAGCTGCAACGTCGATCACGTCGAACGTCTTTTCATGGACGTCATGACCTGCGGCGCGGATCGGCGCCGCTGCCGCCGCAACCTTCTCGGCTGTGCGCCCGTTGATGATGACGCTTGCGCCAGCCTCTGCCATCCCGGATGCCAGCGCCAGTCCAATGCCTGCGGATGATCCCGTTATCAGTGCCCGCTTGCCTTTCAGGCTGAATTGCTCCAGTGCCGCCACGCCGGTATCCTTTCGAATGATTTGTATGTGGTGTCGTTTCTATCTGCAGCGTTCGGATTGAGCCAGTCCTAGTGCCGAGAATTTGACGTTTGCCTCCGGAAGCGGCAAAGGGAACCCAATCTTTGAACCGGAACACTCGCAGCTGCAGAAAGTGAGTTCATATGCATGCCGTCGTTATCCATGCACCGCACGATCTCCGGATCGACGACTTGCCTCAACAACAGCTCGGCCCCGGTCAGGTCCGTATTGCTGTTGAACGCGGTGGGATTTGCGGCTCGGACCTGCACTATTATCACGCCGGCGGCTTTGGCACGGTCCGTATTCAGCAGCCCATGATCTTGGGCCATGAAGTCTGCGGCCGGTTGACGGAGTTGGGCGCCGGTGTCGAGGGGATCGAGATCGGCCAATTGGTCGCCGTTAATCCAAGCCTGCCTTGCGGACGCTGTCAGTACTGTCAGGCCGGTGCGCAGAACCATTGTCTGGATATGCAGTTTTATGGCAGCGCCATGCGAATGCCTCACATAAACGGCGCCTTCCGACAGGACCTGGTTGCCGAGGCATCACAGTGTCACGTCATTCCGGAGAGGATGTCCGCAACGTCAGCCGCGATGGCCGAACCATTGGCAGTCTGTCTGCATGCTGTGCGCCAAGCAGGGCCGTTGGTTGGAAGGCGCGTCCTGGTCACCGGCTCCGGTCCGATCGGCGTGCTCTGCGCCATGGCTGCAAGACGAGCTGGCGCTATCGAGATTATTGCGACAGACATTGCCCCGGAACCATTGGCAATTATGCGCGAGATGGCGGCTGACGATACCTTCAATATCTCTGACGACCCCGGTGCCTTGCATCGGTTCGAAAACGACAAGGGCCATTTTGATGTGCTGTTGGAAGCTTCGGGAAATCGTGCCGCCTTGGTCGGTGCGTTCAATGCGTTGAAACCCGGCGCGACAATCGTTCAGGTTGGTATGGGCGATGACGCTGCCTTGCCACTGAATACCCTGGTTGCAAAAGAATTCGTGCTCAAAGGAACGTTTCGTTTTCAACTAGAGTTCGGCCATGCCATTGAGCTCATGGCAAAAAATCTGATCGATGTGGAGCCGCTGGTGACGGCGACAATGCCGTTTGATAAGGCCGTCACCGCCTTCGATCTCGCCAGCGATCGCAGCAAATCCATGAAGGTCCAGCTCGCCTTTGGTTAGCGCCCTTTCCACTCCGCCGCTTTGCTCCCGACTTGTTGCAACGCTGCCATAACTTGCCATATCGGCTTGGAAAATCGTATCTCTGTCATCAAGCAAGCAGGACGAACAAACCAGAATGATCATGGCTGATACAACTGAGGCAGCTGCCGATACCAAGGCTTTGACTATCAATGGCGAAGCTATGCAGAGCAAGGCCGCGAATTTGTCTGAACTGCTGGTCGAGTTGGGCTATGGTGACTCCAAAGTGGCAACGGCCGTAAACGGTGACTTTGTGGCAGCAGATGGCAGAGCTGCGTGCAGCCTGCACAATGATGATAGGATTGAAGTCGTCGCGCCTCGCCAGGGCGGCTGACCGACGATCCGGATAGATCCCGATGAACATTGCTGAGCGCGACAACTTCTCAACGCAGGACCTAGCGTTCTATGGCAAGCGCCTTGGATCGCGCCTGTTGCTTGGCACCGCGCAGTATCCCTCGCCGGCGATCCTCGGAATGGCTGTTGAGCATTCGAAGTGCGAGGTGGTGACGGTCTCGTTGCGCCGAGAGGCAGCCCGTGGTGGCGCCGGACAGCGCTTCTTCGATCTCATTCAGAGCTGGAACGTGAGCGTTTTGCCGAACACTGCCGGCTGTCGCACGCCGAAGGAAGCCATCACCACGGCGCAAATGGCGCGTGAGCTTTTTGGTACGACATGGATCAAGCTCGAGGTCATCGCCAACGATGATACGCTGCAGCCCGATTTGTTCGGTCTCGTCGAGGCAGCTGGTGAACTCTCACGACAGGGCTTCGACGTCTTCCCCTACACAACCGAAGACCTGGGCGCGGCTGAGCGCTTACTCGCGGCGGGGTGTGAAGTTCTGATGCCATGGGGAGCACCGATTGGAACCGGCCGGGGGCTTTCAAATCCCTACGGACTGCAGACGATGCGTAACTATTTTCCCGACATCCCTTTGGTCGTCGATGCTGGAATCGGTGCGCCCTCTCATGCGGCTCAGTGCATGGAAATGGGCTATGATGCAGTGATGATTAACACCGCCGTGGCCAAGGCAGGGGATCCGGTCCTCATGGCGCAGGCTTTCGCATCGACGATTGAAGCAGGTCGCCAGGCCTATCTGTCAGGATTGATGGAAAAGCGTGACATGGCGGAGCCGTCGACACCGGTTGCTGGAACCCCCTTCTTTGATTTGGACAACTCTGCGTGACAAACAAAACTGCCCGCGACATCGGTTTGGATGTCTTTTACCCGATAGTGCCGGATTGCGATTGGCTGCGCCGGATTGTGCCGCTTGGCGTCCGCACGGTGCAGTTGCGCGCCAAGGACATGTCCGACGACGAACTGCGGCAGCAAATCTCTGATGGGCTCGAAATTTGTGCCAAACACAATTGCCAACTGATCGTCAATGACTTCTGGCAGCTGGCAATCGAAGCCGGAGCTGACTTTATCCATCTTGGACAAGAAGATCTGGCTGACGCTGACCTCAAGGTGATCAAAACTGCCGGCCTCAAGCTTGGTGTCTCGACCCACAGCCACGAAGAGCTTGACGTCGCGCTGGCGGCCGAGCCGGACTATGTCGCGCTGGGTCCGGTTTATGAAACGAAGCTCAAGGAGATGCCATGGGCGCCTCAAGGGCTCGATCGCGTAACCGATTGGAAGCAGACGGTTGGCGATCTGCCACTTGTCGGAATTGCCGGTATTACGATTGAGCGCGCCAATGGCGTTTTGTCAGCCGGCGCCCAATCCGTTGCTGTTATCACGGACTTTTTCGTGCATCCGCAGCCGGAACGCCGCATCGAGCAGTGGCTCGAATGGGCGAAGACGCATCGGCCTTAGACTGATGCATAGACTGGAACGACGGACCCTTAATCGGAATCGGACTGATGCCGACTGACAGTCCAAAGTTGTTCTACACTTAATGTGTCGATCATCACTGTGCGATGAGACCGAGCACTATGACTGCGTCCAACTGATCGCACGATGATCGATGTAACCGGGAGCCGGGTGGGCCAGCGCTCACGGGGCAACGACGAGATGGTGTATGCTTACCTGCTGGAAGAAGATGTCGCGAACGGGACGCGGCGTATCCTCTCAGAAGAAGTCGATAAAGTCGAAAAGCATCTCAGGCGACGACGCAACCAGGTGACTGTGGTTCACGAAACCCGCAAGTCGATTAAGCGTTTACGAGCTCTGCTGCGGTTGATCAGGTGCGGTATGCGCAAGTCACAGTACCGCAGCGCAAACATTCACCTTCGCGATCTCAATCGCTCATTGGCCCAATCGCGTGATTTGGACGTGATGCAGCAGACCTTATCCCGCCTTGAAGAGACAGGCGGACTGGCTGGGAGCAAGACAGCGGCAAGACTGCGAGACGCGATGAATGCCGCGCATGCTAAAGCAGAAAGTCTAAGGAAGGTCCCACCAACCAAGCAGATAACCGCTTCAATTGGCGCAGCCCGCTCGATGATCTCAAATCTCGACTTACGGCGGGTTACGATTGACGTCCTTGTGGACGGCATGGGCCGCTCGATGACCGACTTCACCGACCATTACGCTTTGCTGAAGCCGGATGCTGATGCCGAAGTCTATCATGAATGGCGCAAGGTCGTGCAAATTCACCGCCGTCACCTCGTGTTGCTCAGCGCAGCATGGCCGCAGAGCTCGCGGCCTCGCGTTATGGCGACAAAAGAGCTATCGGAATGCCTTGGCTATGATCATGACCTTGCGGTTTTACTGGATTTTGTGTCCGATCCGAGGGGCCATCCAGCGATAAAGCGGGATGTCGCCAAGCTGCGCGAAATCACAGCCGGCCAGCAAGTTGAGTTGCGTCGCAAGGCGCGCGCGATTGGGGCATTGCTGAGTGCTGAGGCGCCGGACGCCCTCAGCAGCCGCGTTGCGGCGTATTGGCGGGTGCAGCGCAGCCACGCAGGTGATCTGCGCGTATTGTTCTGATACGCCACCGCGTGTCGATGGTGCGCCTCTTTCACAATGAGCCCGGACCTAGCCAGCCTCCTCTGGTCAACACCGGGTGATCTGCAGAATTGAGCGAGCCGTAATGTCACTTTGTGAGCCTGCGACAATTCACATTTGCAAACTGGGCCATCCGCGCCGTTATATGCAAAGACCACAACGCGCACCGGTGAAAATGAGCAACCGAACCCTGTCAAAAGATCTAGCGGCTGTTCCAGCAGCAGCGTCACCTGACCATCCCAAGGTGAGCTTTGGGCGCATAGGCGTCTTGCTGATCAACCTCGGGACACCTGATGGCACCGACTACTGGTCCATACGCCGCTACCTGGCCGAGTTTCTGACCGACCGTCGCGTGATTGAGTGGTCGCCGGTCTATTGGTACCCGATCCTCTACGGAATAGTCCTGAACAGACGGCCACAACGGGTGGGTGAAGCCTACAAGTCGATCTGGAACGAAGAGCTCGATGAGAGCTTTCTTAGGACCTACACCAGGAACCAGAGTGACAAACTCGCCGAGCGTTTGACTGAACTTGGGCCGGATATCATCGTTGACTGGGCCATGAGGTACGGCAACCCATCCATTCCGGATCGTATCAACGCGCTGAAGGATGCCGGTTGCGAACGCATTTTGTGGTTTCCGCTCTATCCCCACTATGCAGCCGCCACCACTGCGACCGTCAATGACAAGGTGTTTGACACAATCAAAGCGATGCGTTGGCAGCCTGCCGTTCGATCGGTTCCACCATATTTCGATGATCCCGCATACATTGAGGCTCTCGCGGTTTCGGTCGAAAGTCATTTGAGCACATTAAGCTGGGAGCCAGAGGTTATTCTGGCCTCCTACCATGGCATTCCCAAGAGCTATTTTATGGCCGGGGATCCTTATCATTGCCAGTGCCTGAAAACGACGAGATTACTGCGCGATCGCCTCAAGATGAGCGACAAACAACTTGTTTCGACATTTCAATCCCGGTTTGGCCCTGAAGAATGGTTGAAACCTTATACCGATGAAATGGTCGAGGAATTGGCTCGCAACGGCACGCGTCGAATTGCGGTAATGAACCCTGGTTTCGTTTCGGACTGTTTGGAAACGCTTGAAGAAATTGCTGTGGAAGCGGGTGAATCCTTCAAGCATGCTGGTGGCGAACAGTTTTCCCATATTCCGTGCCTGAATGACACGGACACCGGGGTCGGACTGATCGAGCAGCTCGTGCGTCGCGAGCTCAAAGGCTGGGTCGGTGATTGAGCCATACACCACTCGTTCGGCACAGAAATGCCATGATTGTTTCTCTCATGAACTTACGATTTATTTAAAAGTATTCGATGCAACAATTTAAAATAAGATAATGCGCCCACGGGCACATTTACGCCCAATTCTGAATATGCCCGATTATGATGGGGTAATTTGAATTTCGTTTACTATATTTTCGCCAAGTCCTCTTATTACGGTGGGATGAAATACCCAGATCAGGGAGTGTCTTTCTGATCTTTTTCCCTTTGGAGAGGATGCTATGTTCGAAGGCAGTGGAATCCTGGCTCTGGTTATCGTCGTGTTCGCGATCGCCACGCTCTGGTCAATCGTCAAAATCGTACCCCAAGGCTACAATTACACCGTAGAGCACTTCGGCCGATACACCCGTACGTTGGGCCCGGGCCTGCATCTGCTGATACCGGTTGTCGAGCGCGTCGGCTACAAGATGAACATGAAAGAGCAGGTCCTCGACATTCCTGGTCAGGACGTCATTACACGCGATAACGCAATGGTCCGCGTCGATGGGGTCAACTTCTATCAGGTTCTGAGCGCTGCCAAGGCCGCCTATGAAGTCGACATGCTCGAATCATCAATCATTAATTTGACCATGACCAACGTCCGGACCGTGATGGGTTCGATGGACCTCGATGAATTGCTGTCGAATCGTGATGTGATCAATGCTCAGTTGCTGAAGGTTGTTGATTCTGCAACAGAAAGTTGGGGGGTAAAAGTTACGCGGATCGAGATCAAGGATATCGAACCACCGCGCGACATCGTTGACTCAATGGCACGTCAGATGAAAGCGGAGCGTGATAAGCGCGCGCAGGTTCTTGAAGCGCAAGGTTCCCGTGAATCCGCCATCCTCAAGGCCGAAGGCGAGAAGCGCGCTGCAGTTCTGGAGGCCGAAGGCCGCCGCGAGGCAGCATTCAAGGACGCCGAAGCCCGTGAGCGCGGAGCTGAAGCTGAGGCCAAAGCCACACAGATGGTCAGTGAAGCGATTTCCTCTGGTGACGTCCAGGCCATCAACTACTTCGTCGCCAACAATTATATGAAGGCGCTGGAAGGCATCGCAAAATCACCGAACCAGAAGATCTTGATGATGCCGCTTGAGGCCTCCTCAATGATCGGTTCCCTGGCCGGTGTGGCAGAGATCGCCAAGGAAGCGTTCGGCGGTGAGCGCAAGCCAAACAGTAACGGCAACGGCGCCTCTGGCACGACCCACTCACCCTGGGGTGGTGGCACGGCGTAGGGCTTGATGAGGACGCAGCGGCTCGGCGACCATGCCGAGCCGTTTTCACTTCATAAGTCAGTTTCTGTTACTATGGTCCAGTAGTTCAAATTAGGCGCCGGCCTATGCCGAAGGGCCAACAGCCGAGAGGAAAATCCCAATGCAGCCAATTAGTGATTTTCTCGTCAGCCTTGGCCCGTGGAACTGGTTGATCTTGTCAGTCGTCCTGTTCGTGCTTGAGACGATTATTCCCGGCATTCATTTCGTCTGGTTCGGAGTCGCAGCATCCATCGTCGGAGTGCTTGCGCTGTCAATTGATATGGCCTGGCAACTGCAGGTCATCCTGTTCGGCCTGATTGCTCTTGCAAGTGTTCTGTTCTTCCGTCAGTACGCGAAGCCATCGTCCAATCCATCTGATGAGCCGGACCTCAATGTGCGCGGCAACTCCTACGTCGGTCGGATCGTCACTATCGAGCAGCCGATTTCCAGTGGCCGCGGTCGCGCTCATGTCGGCGATAGCCTGTGGTCGGTGGAAGGCCCGGACATGCCGACAGGCGCCAAAGCGAAGGTCGTCGGCACCAACGGTACGGTCCTGGTCGTTGAGCATCTTGATTAGACCGTGGTGTCTCAGCTGTCCCACGCGCGGCTGGTCAAAGGTAACCGATCAATTGGTTCCATTGGGTGCACGGCCTCGCGAGAACACGCGACCTTTGATGGGGAATTGAATTGGGTTCTGGAGATGGTGGGCGGTACTGGGATTGAACCAGTGACCCCTACGATGTCAACGTAGTGCTCTACCGCTGAGCTAACCGCCCGTATTTGGTCCGGAAGATCCAAAGACCGCTGCTATAATGGCTTAACACTGCGCTGGCAAGTCTTTCTGTCGACCGAGCGAAGATCGTCGCATCATTCGCCGGCGAGCAGCTGATCGACCTGGTCAACCAGCTCTTTCAAATGGAACGGTTTTGATAGAACACGTGCATCGCTTGGCGCGCCACTATCCGTATTCAGTGTGACCGCGGCAAATCCAGTAATAAACATAATTTTCAAGTTGGGATCGATTTCCCCGGCCCGTCGCGCCAGTTCGATGCCATCCATGCGCGGCATGACGATGTCTGTGAGAAGTAGTGTAAATGGCTCCTCCAGCAGCCGGTCATAGGCGTCCTGGCCGTTCGAGAATGACAACACCACATAACCGGCCCGGGCCAGTGCACGCTCGAGAAAGCCGCGGAGCGAGTCGTCATCTTCTGCAAGAAGAATACGACTTCCGGTCTGACGGGAGGGTTGCGCGGTCATGTCGTGTCTTATCCTGAAAGTATCTGGGTCTGCGTCGAAGCTATCGGCCCGTCAAAACGCGTCTCAGGCGTCGATCAATGGCCAACGGCGGAACTTAACATTGCATGTAGGTGCGTCCCAAATCTGACGCGAATTTGGTAAACGAGCGGTGAACACCCACATCATTCAGCAACAAATTTTTGATTGTCGCGCCCGTTTGATTGCAGACAGTGTCTGCCGTACGGTGGGCGAAGAGCAAATGTTCCATCGACGCGCCGCAGCATCATGGACAACCAACACCCAAGTTGGCACATTGCAGCGCGAAGGGGGCTGGACATCAATGCTGGAACAGGAACGCGCTGCAATCGAGACAGAGCTCGCACCGCCTTTCGAGGTGTGCATGCCCCGTGTTCAGACGTCCCCATTCGTTTTCTGTTCTCCGCATTCTGGCCACGTATATCCGCGCGCCTTTGTCGAGTCGTCGCAGTTGGATGCAACAACGCTGCGTAAGTCAGAGGATTGTTTCGTCGACCAATTGTTCGAGACCGTTGTCGAGCATGGCGCACCGCTCATCCATGCCCGCTTTCCACGCGCTTATCTCGATCTCAACCGCGAACCTTATGAGCTTGATCCGGAACTCTTTGATGAGCCATTGCCGGAATTCTCAAACCCGCAAACCATGCGGGTCGTGGGTGGATTGGGCACCATTGCGCGGATTGTTTCCGATTCTGAGGAGATCTACGCTGGAACAATCCCACTGGCCGTCGCCTTGCAGCGGATTGAATGCCTATACAAGCCATTTCATGCAGCTTTGCAGCAGCTGATTGACCAGGCCCGGGACTTGTTTGGTTATGCCATTCTCGTTGACTGTCACTCGATGCCGTCGACATCTAGCAGCTATCCCGCCGCCATCCGCCCCGAGTTTGTCATTGGCGACCGCTTCGGCACGTCATGCGATGTCCGCATGACCCGGGCGCTACGGTCGATCTTTGTCAAGCTGGGACATCAGGTGCAGCTCAATCGGCCTTATGCCGGCGGCTTCATCACGGAACACTATGGTCAGCCGCGAGACAGCGTTCACGCGCTTCAGATTGAAATCAACCGCGGTCTCTATCTCGATGAGCAAACTCTTCAGAAATCGAGTCGGTTCGAGCCGTTCAAAGCGCAGATGTCGGAAGTGATTGCCCGCGCCACGCAGCTCATACCGGGTATTTTGGACACCCGTGCAGCCGCCGAATAGATCCGCATGACTGGAATTGTTGAATTGAAGCGTTGTGCAGGAAGCGAGCAGCTTGCACGCGACTCCAAGGTTGGGCAGTTAGCTCAAACAAGTCCTCGCTCTGAAACTCGGCAGACCTGCTTGGGACAAAAAAAAGCCGCCCATGAAGAGCGGCCTTAAGTCTAGGGAGGAAACGCCCAAGGAGGGCTGCGACGCGAGCCTAGCTCGCTGATGTCGCAATGCACAATTTAGTGTGCGCTGCACAAATTACAATTGCAAAAAACGCATTGCTGGGTCGCTTTTCTTTAATGGCTGGCGCTTGTTGCCACCAAAATCGCCCGGAGAATAAGCAATTCCAAGCAACAAATTGTGCAAATCGATGAATGTGCAGGCAGGCGACGGCATCGCAGTCACGAATGCCCGAATGACACTGCAATCAACCATTTAGTGGATCAGAAAATCCATCGCTAGACTGAGTTTTTCTGCGGTCGCAAAAAAGAGGCCGTTGTGATATGCAACGGCCCAAGTCTAGGGAGGAAACACCCATGAAGGGCGATGGTTGGAAACCCAGCCATACCTATGATATGGGGACGATTCGGTTATACTCTCAAGGATCAGTTCGCAGAATTGTCAAGACAGCAGTGCGGGTGTGATTTGCGTGCATCACTCAAGCGTTTAGCGAAACTCTAGTGATCAGGCAGAGCTGATGGGTTAGGCGGTTCAAGCACCCGATTGGGCTTGCTGCGCATCCGTTAGTCTCGAAATAGCCGGATGGCAGCGTGTAGTGTCACGATGAGTGGCGAGAGAGAGATAGGTCGGACATGACATCGAACGGATCGGCTGCACGGGCACGGCCGGAAATCGCTGAGGTGCTTCATGTCCTTGCTGATGCGTCCGCTGAGCAGATCATGCCGCACTTCAGGACACGGCTTGATGTCGCGAACAAGGCGGAAGGCCATTTCGATCCGGTGACGGTTGCCGACAAGGCGGCTGAGCGCGCGATCCGAGATGTTTTGCTGGAGCGCTTTCCGGATCATGGAATAATCGGCGAGGAATATGGAATCCACCAGTCGGATGCCGAGCTGATCTGGATTATCGATCCAATCGACGGCACCCGCGCTTTTATACAAGGTATGCCGACTTGGGGGACGCTCATCGCACTTACCGAAAACGGCCACCCTGTCTGTGGAATGATGAACCAGCCGTTCACTGGGGAGCGTTACTGGAGCGACGGCGCCACATCCTACTATCGCGGACCAAACGGCCAGCAGGAGCTGCTCCGCACCAGGTCGACAACGTTACCTGATGCCCAGATGTCGACAACGGATCCGAATCTGTTCGCAACAGATAAGGAGGCTGCGGCCTACCTGGCGCTGCATCAACAAGTCCGCCAATGCCGTTATGGCACGGATTGTTACGCCTATACGCTCTTGGCGGCGGGACATATTGATGTCGTGTTGGAGACCGGCCTGCAGATCTACGACATTGCAGCACTTATGCCGATCATCGAACATGCAGGCGGACGGGTTACCGCCTGGGACGGTGGTTCTGCTGCCCGTGGAGGCCAGATCCTAGCCGTTGGAGACCCAAACCTTCACAGTCAGTTCGTCGATATTCTGAGCAAGGCAATCGCAGCCAATTAAGCGGCAGCTGTCGCGTTTAGTCTGCGCCTTAGAGAAGTCGCGAGATCTGCTCGCGCAACTCATCCGCGAGATCATTGCGCGCCATGGCATAGGCGATATTCGCCGTCAGGAAGCCGATCTTGGAGCCACAATCATAGATGTCGCCATCGAAGCGGACAGCATGGAACGACTGCTGCCGTTCGGACTGTAGCTTGATCATCGCATCCGTGAGCTGGATTTCACCGCCGGCTCCGGTTTCCTGGTTTTCCAGCAGCCCGAAAATCTCTGGTTGAAGAATATAGCGCCCAGTAATGTGCAGGTTGGAAGGGGCCGTTCCAGGTGCGGGTTTCTCAACCATCTGATGGATCTCAGAGACTTTCGCTGTCGCGTCATCGACCCCGACGATGCCGTACTGATGCGTCTGGTCCTCTGGGACAGGCGCCACCGCAATATGATTGCCGCCATGCTCCCCGTAGGCCGCGATCATCTCACCAAGACAGGGCGATTGGGCAAAGTGCAACATGTCTGGCAGCAACAGTGCAAAGGGTTCATTGCCGACAATGTCACGTGCGCACCAAACCGCGTGTCCCAGACCCAGAGGTGCCTGTTGGCGCGTGAAGCTGGTCTGGCCTGCCGCCGGCAGATCGCTCAGGAGTGATTGCAGCTCGCGGGTCTTGCCGCGCTGCTCAAGCGTGTGCTCCAGTTCGTACATGCTGTCGAAGTGGTCTTCGATGACACCCTTGTTTCGGCCGGTCACAAAAATGAAGTGCTCGATGCCGGCGGCGCGCGCCTCGTCGACGACATGCTGAATGACGGGGCGGTCGACAACCGTCAGCATCTCTTTTGGCATGGCCTTGGTTGCTGGAAGAAACCGGGTTCCTAATCCTGCAACGGGAAATACGGCTTTGCGAATAGCTGGCTGTGTCACGTCTTTTCTTCCCCTCGATCTGACCGTCTAAGCACACGAAGGTCTCTCTCGTGGCTAATCTGCGTTGTACTCAAATGAACTAGATGAAAACGACACCCCAAATATGTCAGTTCATTGCCAATCCTGATTCTGAGGGTCATCGCGATAATGCTCACAAATCACAAAACGAGGCCGATTTAGCAGACTTTCCCTAACGCTTCTGTAAGGAGATTTGATATAGGTTAGCGGGAAATTCGGCAGCAAAGCTGAAAATTAAGATACGGCAGGGCGATAGGGAATGAGCGTACTCGTAACAGGCGGCGCCGGCTACATCGGCAGCCATATGGTCAATCACCTCCGCGACCAGGGCGACAATGTTGTTGTCATTGATAGCCTGAGAACGGGCTTCCGTGCAGCAGTTCCGCCCGGCGTACCGTTCTATCACGCAGATATCGCTGACGATAATCGTGTCCGTCAGATAATCGGCGACCACGATATCGATGCGATCATTCACTTTGCCGGATCGATTGTCGTGCCGGAATCCGTTGCTGACCCGCTGGGCTACTATCACAACAATACCGTTAAATCCCGCTCACTGATCGCCTCTGCGGTCGAAACTGGCGTGAAGAAATTCATCTTTTCTTCGACAGCTGCGGTCTACGGCGAGCCTGAGCAGAACCCGGTTGATGAAACAGCACCGAAAAACCCGGTCTCGCCCTACGGCTCGTCGAAGCTGATGACGGAGATGATGCTCGCGGATACGGCCTTCGCGCATGACTTCGAGTACGTCGCTTTGCGTTACTTCAACGTGGCAGGCGCAGACCCACTCGGCCGGTGCGGCCAGTCAACCCCGGAAGCCACCCATCTCATCAAGGTCGCCTGCGAAGCTGCAATCGGCAAACGTGATCGCTTGGCCGTTTTTGGCCGCGATTACGACACGACGGATGGGACATGCATCCGCGACTACATCCACGTTTCCGACCTGGCAAAAGCCCACCGTCTCGCGCTCAATTATTTGACCCAGGGCGGTAAGTCAGATGTTTTCAATTGCGGGTACGCGCACGGCTTTTCGGTTCTTGAGGTGATCGACTCAGTCAAACGAGTTTCCGGTGTCGATTTTCGTGTCGACAATGCCGACCGTCGCCCGGGCGACCCGCCGGCGCTTATTGCACAGTCATCGAAGCTGCGAGAAACGCTTGGCTGGCAACCGGAGCTGGATGATCTCGATACCATAGTCGGGCATGCATTGGCTTGGGAACAAGGCCTGCAGCAAGTGAAAGCTGCTAGCTGATCAAGGCCCCGTCGCAGCCGACGCGGAGAACTGCACAAGCGCGCAGCCGCAGAATTGCCTTAAATCCATCTGACATCAGGCTCTGACGAATTGGCGGAGCGGAGATAAGGACGTTTGCGCGAGCGATCCCGTAACCAAGACAGCATTATGGTTCACCTGGGCTGGCAGCACTGTCTGCCGGTCAATGCTGCCATACTATTGCTGGCCGCATTTTTCGCGCTTGTCGATCTTGCTTCAGTTATGGCAGCAGAGCGCGTTGACTTCAATTCCTGGAAACGTGCACTGCGCCAGGATGCCATCGTGTTTGGCATCGCGCCTGATGTTTTCGACGACGCTATGGCCGGGATCAAGCCGGACTACTCCCTGCCTGATCTCGTCCGGCCAAGCGGCAAGCAAAAGCGCATCAAAGGGCAGGCGGAATTTGTCCGCCCTCCTCAGGCTTACTTAAGCAAGAAGCTCCTGAACAACTTAGCTCAACGCGGCCGCCAACTATTGCAACGCCATGCTGCAGCGCTCAGGCAGATCGAGCGGGAAATTGGAGTAGAACCGGCCGCAGTTCTCGCGATCTGGGGGCGGGAGACAGCGTTTGGCGGTTATCGACTGCGCCACAACGCTATTCGCGCCTTAGCCACGCAAGCGTACACCGGGCGAAGGTCCCGTGTCTTTCGCAGAGAGCTTTTGCATGCATTGAAGCTAATTCAAAGCGGGGTGGGAACCAGGGCGCGGTTGCGCGCGTCGTGGGCCGGAGCCATAGGTCTGACGCAGTTCATGCCGTCGGAATACGATACCCTGGCTTATGATCTCAACCGCGACGGTTTCAAGGATATCTGGTCGCCGGAAGAGGCACTGGCAAGCGCTGCCAATCAGTTGCGCGCGAAGGGCTGGGAGAGCGGCAAGACGTGGGGTTTTGAAGTGCGCCTATCCGATCGTGTTACGTGCGCCATGGATGGTCCGCGAGATGCCCGCACAATCCGTGACTGGCAAGCGTTGGGGCTGGCTCGTACGGGCGATCGCGCATTTCCAGTATCGTATCTCGATGAAGTCGCATTCCTGTTTACACCCGGTGGCGGGCAGGGACCCGCGTTCCTGGTGCTTGAGAACTTCATGGTCTTCAAGCGCTATAACCCGTCAGACTTGTACGCTCTTTTTGTCGGCCACCTGGCAGATCGCATCCTCGGCGGTGGTGATTTTCGTGGGCGCTGGAACAACATCCGGCAATTGCCGACATCCGAGATCAAGGCAATCCAGGCGCATCTCAAGTCGGCTGGTCTGAACATCAGCAAGGTCGATGGAAAAATTGGTGCCAATACTCGCAGCCAGATTGGTGCTTATCAACAGCGCCACAAGCTCCGAATCGATTGCTGGCCGTCTACCAAGCTACTACGCCATATGCAGGGATGAATTGCGCCAAAACTGGATCAATGTCGGGTGTCATGCTAAGTCGATTTGGGAATGCGGATCGAGATGCGAATCAATCGGATTGCGCCAATAGATCATTATGCTTTTACAGTCAGACAGCACTTCGCCTTTGATCGGCATCAGATCGATTTTGAGCAATGGCAGTTTGCCCTAGTGGCATTGCAGCGGAGAACATTGTGGCCAGGTTTCTCAGATGCACGGCATGGCTTGCGGCGTTGACCACGTTTGTGGTCTCAGCGGGACAAGCACAGGCGCAGTCCGCGCAGCGAAACAGCTTTATCAATCCCTTCCCGAAGGGTGAGATCTACCGGCTTCATTTGGTCGGTGACTGGTTCGCCGAGGGAATGCGTTCAGCGCTGTCACAGCAGCTGACGGACACAGGGCAAATCCAGGTGCAGCAAGGCGTTGTCCAAATGCGGACATTGCTCCGAGCCAACTGGGATACCACCGTCACTCGGATCGCAGATGTCAACAGCAGTAACGCTATTGACATCGCGGTCGTCATGTTCGGCGCATCCGAATTTGGCTCTATCAGATCGCCCGGCAGAAAGCGTATCAGATTTGCCGCGCCCGGCTGGAAGGCAGAATACGTCAAGCGCGTTGATCGCGTCATGCAGGCAATGCGCCAGACCGGGGCTGCCGTTTACTGGCTGGGAATGCCGACGTTGCGCCGGGAAGATCGCAACGACGGAGCGCAATTCATCAACGAGATCTTGCGCGAGCGCGCCTATATCAATGGTGTCCGCTATCTTGATACTTACACTGGTTTCGCCGACGAAAACGGCAATTTCGATCGCTACGGCCCCGATGTGACCGGTAAGATCAAACTGTTGCGCGGCAAGGATGGTGTATCATTCACGTCTGACGGTTTCCGTAAGCTGGCGCACTTCGCCGAACGTGCGATCAGGCGCGATCTCCGCAAGGCGAAATCGGAGCGCACCGTACCGCTGGCGGGGAGCGAGTTAGAGCAGAAGCGCATCAATCCACGCAATGTACAGCAGGCTGGGCGCCAGCTGGATGAAGATTCTCAGGACGAGTCGCGACAGGCGGCCATCGCCAAACGGATTGACTCGAATACCGTCAGCGCTCCAAGTCCGATCCGTCCGACACCGGGGCTGAAAGATCAGAAAGCCGACAACACTGTCATATCGCTCCGCACGGTTGAGAATGGGTTGGCCAAAATCGAGAAGGTGGAAATCGTACGCCCGCCAATCCCCGCAACCGTGCTGGCCCTCCTGACACGCAAGCAGTCCACCAGCAAGCCATCCCAGATCGGGGACAACGTTGCGGCGGAACTGCCTGGCGGGATCATGATTGTTAGCTCGATCACGTCCGCTGCAGATCAGCAGAACAGGGGACGCCGCAATCTCTCGCCGACCCAGTCACCATTCTTCAAGGTTTGGGCAAAGGGTGAAAGTCTGACGCCGAAGCCTGGACGCGCTGATGATATTGAGTGGCCAAGGCCTGACCCACAACCGGTGGTCCGCGCAAAGTACGTCCCTCAGCCTGCGGGTCAGGACGCAGCGCCGGCAGGCCCGCAGAAGTGGACACCGGAAGGCTTTCCGCCATTACCGGAAGCAAACCCCCGCGCACCAAGGCGTTAGGGAGCCGTTTTTCCTTTGCGAAGCTGGTTGCCAGCGCGACTAGTAAGCAACTTCGGCGCGGCGTGGTTTCCGCGCCTCTGCAAGGTCATACGCAAATCGCCGGGCACAGCCAAAAAGACTGCACCCGGCGCTGACTCAGGCCGTCGTGACGCGCTTAAGCTGCGGTTGTCTCAAGCAGCTTTTCGGTCTTTCCGCCGATCGGAATAGACCGAGGCTTCATGTTCTCCGGCAGGTTCCGAACGAGATCAATGTGCAGCAGTCCGTCCTTCAGGTCTGCGCCCACGACTTCGACATGATCTGCAAGCTGGAAGCGGCGCTCAAAGCCACGCTGAGCAATCCCGCGATGCAGGTAACTTGATTTTTCTTCGCTTGCTTGCTTCTCGCCTTTGACGGTCAAAGTTGCTTCTTTGACGTCCACGTTCAGCTCATCTTGGCTGAATCCCGCGACCGCCATCGAGATGCGGTATTCGTTATCGCCACGCCGCTCGATGTTATACGGCGGGTAAGTTGGTGCATCGCTGTCAGTCGAGCCAACACCGTCGAGCAGCTGAAATAGCCGATCGAAGCCAACGGTTGAGCGATAGAGGGAATTGAAATCTTGATGTCGCATGAGATGTCCTCCTGAAATGAAGCGACTTTCACGTACGGCCTCCCTGAATTCAGGCCAGGCCTTTATTAGTTCTGCGGACCCGGTTTCCGGCGCCCACAACATGGATTTGGGAAGGGTCGGCAGGATTTCAAGAGGTTTATTGTACGTCCGACAATCGACAATCCTGTCGCCCGGTCACAGCTTGTAGTCAATTGATGTACAATGAGTTTTGATGCCCTGTTAATGTTAGGTTCATTTTCACCAATTCAAACTTTGCGGCGGTGAGGCGGCGATTGTTGGGCTTGTATAAGGGGAGTGACGCCATGGTGTCCTTACGTTCCGGATTTGCGAATTGCGCAGTTGTCGGTGCTCTGGCGATAGTTGGCGTGACCGCCTCAGTCGACGTAGCTCAAGCTGCCGACCTCAATCCTTACGCATACAACGGCAAAACAGGTTCTCCGTATAGTGATCCGCGCTATGCAGAACTCTACGGGCCTGATCATCGCCACGACACGCGTAGGCGCCATCAGGACTATGGTGCCAAATACAACGACCGCCATGCAGAAGCCGACCGATATCGTGACCATCGTGCACCTATCGACCGGCATTACAGACACGATGCGTATCGCAAGTCACGCCACGACTACGTTGGCCGGCGCAATGATAGTTACGGCCGGCCTCTCGAACCGACCTACGAAAGGCGCCACGAACGGCCCCACCAAAGGCGATGGCAACGACGTTTCGCACTGGCGCCGCACTGCGTGCCGCGACGCGTTGTGATGCGGCGGTTGTTTCGGGACGGATGGCACGACTTCCATGGTCTTGCGTTACAAGGGCCGCAAGCACAGGTCCGGGCACGAAGCGATGATGGCCGCTTATTCGCGCTCACAATCGAACGCTGCTCGGGAGAAATCGTGGCAGCGCGTCAGGTCGAATACCGCCACACCAACGGCCGGTATAACGGAGATGATCCGCGGGCCTATACGGAAGTTCCATATCGCTATCGCAGCTACAAATAGGTTTCGACTGCACGCACCATCAGATGGCCCGGCAGTGGGCCAAGCGGTGGGGCTGGGATACAACTCGCGCCCGTTCAGTATTCGCGCGTGAGCAATCTGGTTGAAGCACTGCTGCTTTCCTTGTTACATCATCATGTTTGAAGTTGGAGGCGGGGACACCGATCCAGCCAAGGCGCGTCGCCAGCATTCAACGGTGCTTATCGGGCATCGTGCGGACGGGCGGCCGGCGCAGAGAGATTTCGGCAGGGGGACAGATGCAGCTCATTTCAATCGCCAGAAATCCGATTCCGAGCGGCGCCAATGTCGGCATGTTCAAAGGATATGATGGCGAATTCTTACGCTATGCCCATTGGAGCGCAACAGTCGGTCCACGGCGCGGCACCATCTGCATCTTCACCGGCCGGACTGAATATATCGAAAAGTACTTCGAGACTGTCGCGGACCTCAGGCGCCGCGGATTTGCCGTGGCGATTTTTGATTGGCGCGGACAGGGCGGCTCGTTCCGGTCAGCTGATGACCCGCGCAAAGGCCATATCGATGATTTTGCCGAATACGATCAGGACATCGGATGCTTCATGCGCGAAATCGTGCTTCCGGATTGTCCGCCGCCCTATGCTGTACTGGCTCATTCGATGGGTGGGCACATTTTTTTGCGTAGCGCAACGTCGAATGGCAGTTGGTTCGAGAAAGCCGCCTTGCTTGCCCCCATGGTCGATCTGCACCCGAATATCCTGCAGTATCAGGCCAACATCGTCAGTGTTTATGCCAGGGCCGCCAAACTCCTTGGTTTCGCACAATCCTACGTTCGCGGCGGCAGTGGGGCCGGCAGTCGAATTGGTGAGTTCGAGACCAATATTCTGACCTCTGATCGCGAACGCCATCAACGCAATTTCATTCTCGAAGAAGCAGCAGAAGACTTGCTGATCGGTTCACCGACGATTGGCTGGCTGAACGCTGCGCTGAAGTCGATCGAGAAAATCAACCACCCGGATTTCTACTCAACGATCAAGATTCCAACTCTCATTTTCGCAGCTGGGCGTGACGTCATCGTGCCGTCGCGATCGGTGGAGGATTATGCGGCCAAACTGAAATCATGCACCGGCATATTGCTGCCTGAAGCCAAGCATGAAATTCTCCAGGAAACCGACGATATCCGAACACGCTTCTGGGCTGCATTCGATGCCTATTTCGGACTGGAAGTCGGGCAGTCTGCCGCCTGAGTTTGGCTGAGCGAATGTTAGCGCCGAAGTCTCATGCCGATGTTGATGCTGTTGTCACGATAGTCACCAGCGTTGGCGTTGGTATCAAAGTAGTCGTGCTGGTAACGGCTAAAGACAGATACGTTCCGATTGAGATAGTACTCCAGGCCGGCGCGCAGAAGCCAGGTTGCCTCCTCGAGCGATGAACTATCGAAGTCCCGAAGACCGTAGCTGATACCTGTCGTTGAAATAAGGTTCGGGCGGAAGGCGTGACGCAGTTCCAGGCCGCTCTGGGTGTCCCGACTGCCTCCTGAGCCGGCGAGGCGCGTCGCAGACAGCTCGCTTTGCATCGTCAAGAGCAGCGAAGTCAGTGCAGATGGCCGCCATGTCAGATTGCCATCAAGCAAGACGCCATCGACGTCGGACAGGCGACTGTCTTTCATATCATTCTGGCCGTATCCGATAGAGAATTCCCCGCTCCAAATGCTGCGCGAATGACCAAGGGTCAAGCCTGCGCGATAGCGTCTGAGGTCGGCACTGCGCGAAAGCCCATCGGACTGAGCAGCCTGATCGTGTTCCCGTTCGCCGAACCCTAATTCACCGAAGACGACCAGAGTGGGCTTGAATTCCCAGGCAAGCCGCAGAGCACCAAGTAGCTCACGGTAGTCTTGATCATCGTTGTTGATGAAGCCGCCGTTGACGGCTTCAGCTTCGGCTGCATCGAAGTCCGTGACGACCCCGCGCAGTTGAACAGAGAGACGATTGAAGCGCCGGTTGAATGTCAGAGCAGCGATGTTGGTTGTCTGATCGGCACGATCAGTGGCACCCGCCGTCGCATCGGCACCACCGCGGCTTTCCTGGGTTATGCCATGCGAGAGCAGTGCCTCGAGGTTCATGCGCCGTGTCACGTCGAGGCGTCCGCGCGCCTCCAACTGATGAGAGCGATCGTCTTCACTGCGGAAGTCATCGAAGAAACTCAGATTGCTGCTGCCGCGCAATTCAACGGCATGGCGCCGCCAATTCGATACGGCACGGACCGCCGGTCTCATTGCGTAAGCGTGATCGGAACGGGCTGACGGGCTGTCAAAGACATTGGACGACCAGGCAAGTCCAATCTCAACCTCAGGCAGGATAACGAACGAACCTACCCGCAGTCCCGTTGCCGTATAGGGTTCAAACCGATGTCGCAGCTGCCGTTGCCGCGAGAAGCGGGGGGCGACAGGGATGGTCGGGTAGATGCCCTCATTGGCCAACCGTGTGCTTGGCGGCGTGTTGGCACCCAGGGCATCGCTAGCTGGTTGGAGCCGGGTATGCGGTGTGGAGCGCCACGACTCGTCCGAAGTGACGGCAGACGAACCCCTGATCGCGTTGCCAGCGTTTGGTGCTACCGAGCGATCCAGGTTGGTCGCGCCATAGAGTGGCGCCGAGTCGGTTGTGCCTGGGCGTGCGATGTCGGATGATTCAGTCTGACTGCCTTGCGCAGGGGCCGGTAAGGGAATGGCCTTGCCGCGACGGCGGTTGCGTTGCACATGATCAGCCTCCGGTTGCCCGGTTGGCGGGGGTGAAACGGTCGTGATTGACTGCCTGAAGCCTTGCGCCGCTACCTGGTGCGAAAGTGTGAAGCCGCTAGCAAGCATCGCCGCGACCGCAGCTGGCAGGTAGTGGCATCTGCGCCAATAAGCCAAGGCAGAACTCCAACAATCAGGTTATGTGGAATACGCAGAAGCCAGACGAACAGAATTCCCCACGCCCGGAGCGTCCGCGGCGCGTTAGGAGGTTATCAACAGCTTGGTTAAGGAAACATTGATTGGTGTCTCAGGCAACGGACCGGATATGAAAGAACCGCAGAGGATAGGTTTGTTACTGATTGATCCCCAGCCTGTGACCCGCAGCCCCTTTAGCCAGGGTCAAAGGTTTGCTAGACACGGTGCATAATTACCATGATGTCCAGGCAGACGCGTGTCTTCTGACCTGAGCCCGACTGCCAAGACGTTCACGACTGGAACCGCTACGACTGGAACCGCAAGCATGCCGAAACAGGTTGCGCTCGACACCGCATCAAAAGCCATGAAACCGCCGGCTGCCAAATCGCCGAAGAAGGCGAAACAAAAGGCAGCCAAGGCCAACTCACAGGCGCTTGATTCGGCCGTCCGCACTCTGGAGATCGAGATTGATGGCCTGAAACTGCTCCGCGGCGAGCTAAAGAATGGCCTTGCTCAACGCGTGAATGATGCTGTTTCATTACTAAAATCGTCCGAGGGCCGGGTGATTGTCAGCGGCATCGGCAAATCCGGACTTGTCGGCCAGAAACTTGCGGCCACGTTTGCATCAACCGGCACACCATCTTTCTTCGTTCACCCGACAGAAGCTTCTCACGGCGACCTGGGGATGATCACGCAGGCCGATGTTGTACTCGCTTTGTCTTGGTCGGGGGAAACCGTTGAACTCGCCAACATCCTGAATTATTCCCGCCGTTTCGCTGTGCCGCTGATTTCGATTACGTCGCGGGCAAGTTCGACCCTCGGGAAAGCATCTGATGTCTGTCTGGAACTGCCTCGGGCCCAGGAAGCCTGTCCGCACGGCCTGGCACCCACAACCTCCACAACTATGACACTCGCCCTGGGGGACTGCCTGGCTATCGCGTTGCTGGAAGCCAAGGGCTTTTCTGCGATGGATTTTAAAGCCTTCCATCCGGGAGGGTCGCTTGGTTCACAGCTCAAATTTGTCGAAGACGTCATGCATTCCGGCGAGGAACTGCCGTTGGTCTCGAAGAAGGCGGATATGAGCGAGGCGCTTGTAGTCATGACGCAAAAAGCGTTTGGCTGCGCCGGGGTCGTCGATGCAAAGGGCAAGTTGGTTGGTGTGATAACCGACGGTGACCTGCGTCGTCACATGGGTGAGGGCCTGTTGTCCGCTTCGACTGACGAAATCATGACCCGTGCGCCAAAGACAGTTGGCCCGCGCATGATGGCGTCAGCCGCGCTCGAGGCGATTAACGCGTCGCGGATTACGGCGCTCTTTGTTGTCGAAAAAGGCAAGCCGGTTGGTATCCTGCACGTTCACGACTTGCTCCGCGCAGGCGTCGTTTAAAAGCACAAAGGATTGGATCGTACCGCCAACATGCAGCAAAGCACGAGATCCGAAGCCTTACTGCGCTGCGTTCATGAGCGCTGTAAGTGAGCCCTGATTTTCCAACTTCATCACCTGATCTTCAATCGCGTGTGTTCGATCTGGTCCAATAACGGGCGTACTCAACGCGGCAAACTTCGCTTTGAGCTTTGCTTCCTGCTCGCCGACATCCTGTGCCGGGATACTGGCGTCATAGGAATTCTCAAGCCTGCGCCCATCACTTAGCGTGATCTCAACGCGGCCTTCCATGCTGTGCATGTTCTCGACAGGCATGAATGTGATCTTTTCCCGCGCACGATCATATCTGGCGTCATTCGCGTTGGCATCGCTGAACGTTTGAAGAGCACTGGTGTCGGCACCATCCAGTGCCATTGCGGCGCAATGGCGGATCGAGAATTTGACTTCCAGACCCGTGGTTGGATTAGGAATGTTGCAAACGGTTGCGTGGCCGGGGTTGCCGAACAAGGTCATGGTTTCGAGATCATCGAGACCAATGCCGTGCTGCGCGCGCAAGGCGTTGATCGCCTCGATAGATGCATGGGTGAGGTAACAGGCAGCGTGATACTTGAAAAGCGTTTGCTGCACGGAGTAGTAGCCGTCCGGGTTGGGCACGGCCGGCCCGCCAATAAAGCCCGGCAGCATAACATCGGCAAATCCCTGAGGACCCTCGAGAATAGTGTCGTTGGACGTAAAGCCCCGCGCGGCGAGGCGGGCCGCCATCAGACCGTTCATAGCTGCTTTGCCAGCATGCAAGGGCTTGGTCATTGTGCCGAAGTTCGACTTGAGTCCGGCTGCTTGCGACGCGGCGATCCCCATGGCGTGACGTGTCTGGTCGTCACTGAGGCCGAGCAGTTTAGCGGCAGCCGCTGTCGCGCCGAATGTGCCGATCGTGGCTGTGGCGTGGAAGCCAGCCGCATAGTGTCCATTGCCGGCCATGGCACCGATCAGGCAGGCGGCTTCAGTGCCGACGATAAAGGCGTCTAGAACTGCTTTTCCGCTTGAGCCAAGCTGTTCGCCAAGGGCTAACACGACAGGGGCGACGGTGACGGTGGGGTGACCATGCAGGCGTCGATTGACATCATCATAATCGAGTGCGTGCGATGCGGAGCCGTTGATTAGGGCTGCGTGGGATGGCGTTACCTTCGCTCCGCGTGCGACGATCGTGCAACTGCCGCTGCCCTCGCCTGCGTACTCATCCATCAGCATATCGACCAACGGCTCGCTGGCACCGGCAACCGTAACGCCGAACCAGTCAAGGATGGCATGCTTGCCCCAGGTTTCCGCAGTCGGTGCAATCTCTTCCGGGCGAACCCGTGCGATCCAGCTGGAGAGTTCTTCTGTTAGGGCGCCGTGTCCGGCATCGTTGTGGAATTGCTCGGCGACACTCATGGCACTCTCCCGGGTCAATCAATCAGTCCGACAACACAGCCGCTTTTCTGTTGGTCATGGTCGGCTCTTCTAATTCTGGGATGCTAAGTTCTTTTTCTCGTCACTGCTATACCAGCAGGGCTGATTATTCGTGTAGCGATAATCTTCGCCCTTCTTGCGCAGCCGCTGAGGCGTCAGACGATGGATGATATCGCTCAGAACCTCATCATTATTGGAGAAATAAGTGTGACCCAGCATCGAGTATTCGCCGGGATCGCACCACCACGAGGGTCGGGTCGCGTCGATAATATTGATGGTATCCTTGTCGAGGATTGTATCGCGCGACAGATCCCCGGCACGCGGTTTGCCACCGCGCAGGAATGACGAGACCAAGAGCACACGGTCGAGTGATGACGCGTAGACGCTAACGCCGCCCTGGCGTGAAGTATAAGGCAGGATATCGTTGACCTTTTCCTGGAAGACCGTTTGCGACACGTCCGGTGCAGCAAAGATCACTTTGCCAAACCGAACCTTCTTGGCCTGGTCGAAGCTGGATCTAAACCTCGAGAACGCTCTAAGAAAGACCTGACCACCCATGCTATGAGCCAGCACATCAAGCTGGCGGATTTTATTGTCGAGCAGGATCGATCGCACGAAGGCGGCGAGATAGGGATCGGATTTCTCGCTCGCATCCATATCGGCGACGTAAGATGTCATTGAGCGTGCGGATGGCCAGCTAAATAGATAAATCCGCCCTGGATACTGACTGGCCGCCGCGATTTGCGCGACGCGCAGCAGGCTCTCGTGAAAAGCGGTATTGTAGCCATGCACGTAAAGCAGCGCCGTATCTTCGCGCTTGGTCAGCCATCGTTCCCGGTCCACAAGGCGGACACGCTCACCGCGCGGGTTGGCGCCACTATTGCCAAGGTAGGCATAACGCTGAATCGAGTAGTATTTATTATAGTCGGTTTCGCGGACTTGCTCGCGCCAGCTCCAGTCTTCATAGACATGCGTCTCACGCTTGCGCTCCGCCTCCCAATCGGCCGGAACGGTGACGTAGACACAACCGTAATGGAGCTGATCGTTAGGATCGCTCTCATTCTTGAACAAGCGCTTGATGTTGAAGCGCTCATCACGGATGCCTTTCTTCTCGAGCTCTAAGCCGCGCGCACGATTGGTTGCGAAAACAATGCGGACCTGGCGATAGCGCTCGCCATCCTTTGGTTTGCGCGAGGCAAAGCAGTTCGCCACATCGACATTTCGCCAGCCGTTGTGCGTATCGAAACGCGACGATGCGATGTTGATTGCCGAACCCACGACGAGCCGCCAAGCAGCATCACTGCGCCATTGTTTCCAGCCGAGTTGGCGCTCTTCTGCTTGCTCAAGGACGGCAATCTCAAAAATCTGCCGCTTCAGTTCGTCGAGTTCATCCTTCCGCCAATCCGCTGTCCGCTGCTTCTTCTTGGTCAGGAAGCGGCGAATTGAGGTAACGGAAGCAGGGGGATGGCGATGCTCAAGAACAGTCGCATAGACATCGTCGGCCCAGCCAACCAGTTTGGCGAGGCGCTCGTCGGTATCCTCGATGGCAAAGTAGCGCTGCGGAGGCACGATCAGCCGCAGCAGCGGGGCGTAGAATGTCGGTACTTCGAACCCGTCCGGCGCTTTGTGGTCGTACTTCATATAGACGGCCGTTGTGGAGCCGCCGACTTGAAACGCCTTGCGCAGGAAATGGTGGTCGATCTCACCTTTATCGTTACGGACATGACCGCTTACAACAAAGTGCGCTTCATCACTTTCCATCGTTTCGATGACGAGATTGGAGTTGCTGTAAAAAATCTCGCGCAAAAGGCTTTGCGGTGTGTGAGCGCGCAACGTATAGCGGTAGGTGCCGAATTTAAGAGCCTCACCACCATCACCACTGACGTGAAGTATTTCGATGCCAGGTGTAAGATCGCGCAGTTCAGCCAATAAATTGGTTGGAATCTGGATTTCGATTTTGTTGCTGTAGTTGCTGGTCTTGAGGCCGACAAAGCTGTCGTACTGATCGTTGATCAGCTTGAGCCGTTCCACAATTGCAGCGTGGTCGGCCGGGGGGGTGTCGAAATAGGTGTTGATAAACAAACGGACAGCGTCTCGGATATGCTCGGATGGGACGACTTCAGAAGCTGCGTCCAGCACACCAGCCGCGGTTAGCTGCTGGCGGATGAACTGGCTGCGACCGGCGTCCCTGATGAGTTGTTTATCGACTTGGGCGTGAACAGCCGTTCCCCATGCAAGAACAGCACACCATAAGCCGCAAAAGACGATGAATCTGCGCCAAACCCCGAGCATCACATGAGCCTCATACGTTCAAAACAAAGCCGGAAAGCCAGGCAAATCGGAATGGTTAACAACTGCATCGCCATAAAGCACACTGCGCCCGACAACCGCAATGCACGGTTCGTGTTGTCCAGTGACTGATTTTTATGCCCTAATCATGATAAACCCCTGATACATGTGTCCTGTGCATTGTCCGATGTTGGCCGGAGTGGTCGTATGGAATTGCAATGATGAATGATCTCGACAATCTCCGAACCCCATCAACCAAGCTGCAGGCGCTGTTGGCCGACTGCACCCGCGCAGTCGTTTTCACCGGCGCAGGCATTTCAACGGAGTCCGGGATTCCGGATTTTCGCAGCCCCAGCGGCCTTTGGACAAAGAACGCACCGATCGAGTTCCAGGACTTCATGGCCAGTGAAGACATGCGCCGCGAGGCTTGGAAGCGGAAATTCGCGATGGAAGCGGAGTTCACCAACGCCAAACCAAATAGCGGCCACCTGGCTGTCGCCAATTTGGTGCAGCGCGGAATCGTTTCAGCGGTGATTACACAAAACATCGACAATCTGCACCAGGATTCCGGTATCCCGGCCGATCAGGTCATTGAGCTGCATGGTAACGGAACTTACGCGACCTGTCTGTCATGCGACGAGCGCCATGAGCTGGATGTCATCAAGCAGAGCTTCCTCGGCCGCGATGAATTACCCGTCTGCCGCAAGTGCGGTGGCGTCGTCAAAACCGCTACGATTTCATTTGGCCAGTCGATGCCATTGGAGCCGATGCAGAGGGCCGAGGAAGAAACCCTGGCGTGCGATCTGTTCATCGCCATAGGGTCGTCACTGGTCGTTTATCCGGCAGCATCGTTTCCGATTGTTGCCAAAAAGAATGGCGCCAAGCTCGTCATCCTCAATCGCGAAGAGACGCCACTCGATGATTATGCGGACCTGATCGTGAACGAAGAGATCGGGCCGACGTTATCGAAAGTCGTGCAACTGAATTAGGTCCGGCCAAGCCGGCAGCATGCGAGAGTTTGCCAAATGGATAACATTCACAGCTCCCACTGGGGGACGTTTGAAGCCATCGTCGAAGATGGTGAGCTGAAGGAAGCCCGACCGTTCAAGCTCGACACAACGCCATCGCCGATCTTAAGAGCCATTCCAGAGGCCGTGCACCATCCGGTACGCGTCGTGCGCCCAAGCATCCGCGAGGGATGGCTGAAGAACCGCGATCGCAATCGCGGCAATGATCGTTTCGTCGAGGTGCCCTGGGATGAGGCACTCGATATTGTCGCCGAAGAACTGCAACGTGTGAAACGCGAACATGGCAACGAAGCTATTTTCGCAGGCTCTTATGGTTGGTCAAGCGCAGGTCGCTTTCACCATGCTAAGACCCAGATGCAGCGGTTTATGAATTGCATTGGTGGTTACACGGATCAAAAGCACAACTATTCGCTTGCTGCTGGGTTGGCGATCCTGCCTCATATTGTTGGTGACGTGCGGCCGTTGCGTCAGGCCACATCATGGCAGGCGATCGACAATGGCACTGAACTACTGATCGCTTTTGGCGGTGTCGGGATACGCAATGCGCAAGTGGAGCCCGGTGGCATGGGGATCCATACGACGGATACCTGGTTGCGCAAGCTCGCAGACAAAGGTGTCGAGTTTGTAAGCGTCACACCATTGCGCAGCGACACGCCGGATTACGTCAACGCTGACTGGTGGGCTGTCCGCCCCAATACCGATGTCGCCCTCATGCTGGGCCTAGCGCATACCCTGGTGAGTGAAGGACTGCACAATCCCGAATTCCTGGCGAAGTATGCTGTCGGATACGAGAAATTCGAAGCCTATCTTTTGGGTCAGACGGACGGCCAGCCCAAAACCGCCGATTGGGCGTCTGCAATCTGCGAAATCGATGCAGACCGCATTCGCGAGTTGGCGCGGAAGATGGCCTCAAAACGAACATTCCTCGCGACCAGCTATTCCCTGCAGCGTAGTGACCATGGCGAACAAACGTTTTGGATGACGATGACGTTGGCTGCCATTCTCGGTCAGATTGGTTTGCCAGGCGGTGGCTTCAGCTTTGGTTTCGGCAGCATGCATGGCCAGGGCAATCCTGTCGCTGGTCATCTTCCCGTATCACACTCGGCCGGTCAAAACCCGACCGGCAGCTTCATTCCGGTTGCCCGCATCGCAGACCTGCTTCTCAATCCAGGTGCTGAGTACGATTTTGATGGTGAGCGACGGCGCTATCCGGAGACTAAGGTCATCTACTGGTGTGGTGGCAATCCCTTCCATCACCACCAAGACCTTAATCGTCTCGTTGAAGGTTGGCGTCGGCCGGATACCGTAATCGTCAATGAGCCGTTCTGGACACCGACAGCGAAGCTTGCTGACATTGTTCTCCCCGCGACCACCACCCTGGAGCGCAATGACATTGGCGCCAGCTCTCGCGATCGTTTTGTGCTCGCGATGAAAAAGGCCATCGAGCCCCAAGGCGAAGCGCGCCACGACTTCGATATCTTCCGCGGCCTTGCCCGGCGCGTCGGTGTTGAGCGCGAATTCGCAATGGATCGTGACGAAATGGAGTGGCTGCGGACGCTTTACGAAACCGCTCGCCAGCGCGCCAGCGAAGCAGCTGGGGAGATCCCGGACTTCGATACGTTCTGGGCAAACGGATATGTTGAAACCGCCATGCCGGAAACGCCTTACAATGTTTATTCCGACTACCGGGCAGATCCCGATGCGGCCAAGCTGCCGACGCCGTCCGGTAAGTTGGAAATCTTTTCTGAGACGATCGATGGCTTCGGATACGACGACTGTATCGGTCATCCGGTGTGGATGGAGCCAGCCGAGTGGTTGGGTTCTGAACAGGCCAAAGCCTATCCTCTGCATCTGATGTCGAACCAGCCGCAGCACAAACTCCATTCGCAACTCGACTTTGCCGGTCCCAGTCGTGAAGAGAAAGTCGGCGGCCGTGAAATCGCCGTTCTATCTTCTGCTGAAGCACAAAAACGGGGTATCAAAACCGGCGATATTCTCCGGCTATTCAACGATCGTGGCGAGACACTTGCTTCGGCCAGAATTTCAGACGATGTGCGCGAAGGCGTCGTGCTGCTGCCAACCGGAGCCTGGTTTGACCCAGCAAGTCTCGATGGCCAGGTTGGTCAGGAAAAGCACGGCAATCCAAATGTACTGACCCTGGACAAGGGCACCTCCCGGCTCGGCCAGGGACCGATCGCACACACGACGCTTGTCGAAGTCGAAAAGTATGAGGGTACGCCGCCCGAAGTCACAGCGTTCGTTGTCCCGGAAATTGTGCCGCTAAAATCCTGAAACTGACGTAGCTGCTCGACCACAGCATCCAACTGCAAAATCCTACTGAGAGAACGACGATGAACAAATTAGCCAACGATACGCTGCCAGCCAATCTCGACGAGGAAATGGGCTTCACGGTTTTGCATGATGTGCCGGTTCCTTACATGTACCGCACGCGCACGTATTATCAGGCGCTGGGCTACGAGCGCCCGTACCGCTGGGCACAGTATGTCGAGGTTCCCTTTACTGCCCTGACGAAGCCCCTGTCAGAGAGCCGTGTCGCCGTCATTACAACTGCGGCACCGTACCTCCCGGAGGCAGGCAATCAAGGCCCGGGAGCCCCCTACAACTCGGCGGCCAAGTTCTATAATGTTTATGCGTTTCCGATCGATCCGGAACCAGATCTCAGGATCTCGCACGTCGGCATTGACCGTGACCATACAACTGCGACCGACAAGAATTCCTGGCTTCCCCTGGAGCAGTTCAAACGCCTCGCGACTGAGGGGCGGATCGGCAGCCTGACACCGCGCATCTATGGAGCACCGACCAACCGCAGTCACAAAACGACGATTGAGCAGGACTGTCCGGAGATGCTTGCGCGCCTGCGCGAGGATGGTGCTGACGTAGCGGTGCTCGTTGCCAATTGTCCGATCTGTCATCAGTCCATCAGCCTGACGGCGCGTTACCTGGAAGCTCACGGTATTCCAACTGTCGTGATGGGTTGCGCCAAGGATATTGTAGAGCATTGCGGCGTGCCGCGCTTCCTGTTCAGCGACAATCCACTCGGCAATGCCGCCGGTCGGCCGCACGACGTTGAAAGTCAGAAGCAAACTGCAGAGATGGCGCTTGAGGTTCTTGAGGCGGCCACAGGGCCACGCACAACCCGGCAGTCACCGATCCGCTGGAGCGACAATCCGGATTGGAAGCTCGATTATTCCAATGTTGAACGTATTCCAGCCGATGAACTCGAGCGCCGGCGTCAGGAGTTCAATCGCCAGAAACAAATCGCCAAGGCTAAGCTGGCTGAAGACAGTCAAAAGGTCGAGGCCGCTGAATGACAAAACCATTCGAAGGCATTCGTGTTCTTGATTTCACGCAGGTGTTTGCGGGCCCCTTCGGGACCTATCAGCTCGCACTCCTTGGCGCTGATGTTATCAAGGTGGAACGCAAGGGCGGTGAGAATATGCGCTTCTCGCCGGGTTCCAAAGAGTGGGCCGATCGTGCCATGGCGCCAACCTGGTGTGCGGTCAATGCCAACAAACGTAATATCGAGTTGGATCTCAAAGACCCGAAAGCCATCGAGATCGTCAAGCGGCTGGCTAAGAATGCCGACATTGTTGCTGAGAATTTTCGACCCGGCGTGATGGATCGTCTCGGTATCGGTTATGAAGCGCTTTCGGAAATCAATCCAAAACTGATCTACTGCGCTGTGTCTGGTTTCGGTCAGGACGGGCCTTGGAAGAATACACCTTCCTACGACGGACGCATTCAGGCCACATCCGGGATCATGTCGATCACCGGCCACGAAGACAGTGTGCCGACACGTGCCGGCTTTGCCGTCTGCGATGCGCTGAGTGGTATGACGTCAGCATTCGCCATGGCAGCTGCACTGCAGCAGCGTCACATGACCGGGAAAGGCCAGCTGGTCGACGTGGCCATGCTCGATGCAACATTGACGTTCCTGTCACCAACAGTATGTGAATACACAATTGCTGGACTGAAGCAGGGCCGTTTCGGCAATCAGGCTGTCAGCCGCATCCCAACGGCCAATCTCTTCAAGGTAAAGAACGGCCACATCCTTCTGGCGGTGAATAACGAAGGTCAGTTCCTCAATCTTCTCAAGTGTATTGGCCGCGAAGACATTCTTGAAGACCCGCGCTTCGTCGATTGGCCAACGCGGATAGAAAACGAAACGGCACTGCGCGAGGTCATCGAAACCGCATTCGCCGAAGCTGACGCAGAGACCTGGGAAAAACGACTTGCAGAGGCTGGGGCGCCGGCATCGCGGATCAATTCTCTGTCTGATGCTGTCAGTCATCCGCAACTCGAACATCGTGACGTTATCCAGGAGGTCGATGGCCACTATGGTCCGATGACGTTGATCGGTTCCGGCTTCAAACTGGCTCACGGCGGCGGCACGGTGGACCGAGCACCGGCGAAGCTAGGAGAGCATGCTGCTGAGGTACTGGAAGAGGCCGGTTATTCCGAAGCCGAGGTCGCTGAAATGCGCGATACCGGCATCATCTGATCTGCGCCACCTCCGCTCGATGATAGAACCAGGAGTTTCGTTGAGATGTCTCACGCTGCAGAGGACATAGAGCGGCTTGCACTCGAAGAGATGCACCAACTGGCTTCATCAGAGCTCAAGGCGCAAATCGGCATCGAAGGTCATGTGATCGGCTCAGCCTTTGTTTCCCGCGCCAAAGCCTTGCCCGCGTCAGCGATCGTCATCAATCGAGCGATCGGTGTCGGGCTCGGCCAACCTGAGAACGAGGAATCGCTATCGGCTATGGTCGATGCTTATGCGAACGCGGGCATTGAACGCTATTTTCTCCAGGTGCATCCCGATGCCCAGCCAGCAAGTATTGCAGATATTCTCGCAGCAAGAGGGTTGGAGAAGGCCCGTGGCTGGCAGAAGTTCTCCCGCGGTCGCGACAGCATTAAGACGCAAACAACCGATCTGACAGTACGAGAAGTTGGGTCGGAGCACGCTTCCGCATCGGCTGGAATAGTCTGCGATGCTTTTGATATCGGCGATGAGGGCAGACCCTGGCTGGAGTTGCTGCCGGGTTCAGCGCGCTGGCACGTTTTTATGACTTTCGATGGCGATGAACCTGCAGGATCAGGGGCGTTGTTCATCGATGGTGATACGGCCTGGACCGATTTTGGTGCAACAGCACCAAGTTTTCGCAAGCGTGGCAGCCAGCTCGCCCTGCTGCAACATCGTATCACTTTTGCTATGGATCACGGCTGCAAACAGATCTTCACATGCACGGGCGAGGACATTCCAGGTGATCCGCAGCATTCCTACACCAATATCCTACGCTGCGGCTTTCGCGAGGACTATGTGCGGCTGAACTTTGCGCCGCCTAAGAAGGCATGACTTCGGATAACGCACGCAAAATCAACCTGCCTTTGCAATTGCGTATGGGCGTACGTGTGGCATTGAAGCATGAACGACGATTCACGATTATACAGCTCAGAACAACTTGAGAATGCGCCAGTGTTCCGGCTCTGACATTTGATTCCCGTTTCCGCTTGGCTCGGTTCAAATGTCGGAGCCAAAGGAACACTAGCAAGATTTTGTTTCTAGTGTAGCTTTTGCATCTGACGCTTGGTTGCGAGGCTAGCGACAAGCGGGGACCAAGCGTCAGTTGCGCTACACTAGGCGCACAGCGAATAGAAGGGAGAAACTATGTCACTCAAAATAGCGATGATCGGGACCGGACGTATCGCCGAAACCAAACTTCTGCCAGCCTTGAACGCAGCAGAAGGTGCAGAGTTCTGGAGCGTCATGAGCCGCGACAAGTCCCGTGCGTCGGCAGTTGCATCGCAATTTGGAGCATCGTCTCCCAATGCCGCTCATGACAATATGGATTCGTTACTCGCAGATCCGGAGCTGGATGCGGTCTTGATTGCAACGCCGGATAAACTCCACGCCGATCAGGCCATCGCTGCCGCCCGAGCCGGCAAACATGTGTTCTGCGAGAAACCGATGACGACGTCGGTCGATGAAGCAAATGCCATGGTCACCGCCTGCAAGGAAGCCGGCGTCAAGCTCGGGGTTGCCTATCACTTGCGCTGGCACGGGGCACATCGCCCTCTCTTTGACGCTGTGAGCAAAGGCGAACTCGGCGAACTGCGCCACATCCGGGTGCAGTGGAGTTCAATGGCGGCTGATGACACCAACTGGCGGGCGCAAACCGATGTCGGCAAATGGTGGAGCCTTGCTGGTGTCGGTACGCACTGTCTCGATCAGATTCTCTGGTACATGACTCCCAACTGCGGTGATGTCGTTGAGTCCAAGAGCGTCATCTCGCGATCCGTTTATGGCGGCCCCAATGATGAAACCGCACTGATCGCGATGCGCTTTGAAAACGGCGCAACAGCGGATCTCTGTTCGTCGGTTGTATTTCCCGGACCAACCCGGTTCGAGCTCTATGGTACCAAGGGATATGCCGTTGGTGAGGGTACCGTCGGGACCACAGGCGAAGGCACAATGCTCAATCAGGACGGACCGGTCAGCTATCAATTCGTCGACTGCTACAAGGCAGAAATCGAGGACTTCGCAGCTGCTGTCCGTGACAATCGCGCGCCGGAAGTCGACGGCGAAATGGGTGCGCGCAACGTTGCAATCCTATGTCAGGCAGTTGAATAGGGTTCGATGGCTCTCAACGCCTGACATCAGCCTTACTGCCAATCTATAACGTCGATGAATAATGCTGCACCATCCGGATCGCGGATAAAGGCACTGTTTTCAGTGACGGCATGAAATTGGCCGCCGCCTGCAATCACTTGCCGGTGCGCGGTGGCCATATCATCGACGGCAAACTGAATGGCCCAGTAGTGTTCCTCACCGCGTTCATGCTCCGGCATCTCATATAGAGCCGAAATAGCTTGGCCCGCGTTGTGGATGACATCATATTGGTTGGATTGGCTCGCTTGCGGAACAATCCGTCAGCCAAAGAGCTGTTCGTAGAATGGGATCACCGACGCTGCATTTGAAACATAGAGTGCATTCCATCCTATGCTGCCGTGGCTGGGCTTCGAATTTCGCAGCAAGAATGTACTGCCTTCGACGACAGTGAATCCTGCGCCAAGCGGATCACGGATAAGCGCTATCCGGCTGCCATCGCCCCAGTCGCGCGGACCCATCTCAACTTTGCCGCCAAGTCGCGCTGCATCGCTGACAGCCTGCTCAGCAGAAGATACAGCGATATAGGACATCCAAAAGCACGGCATGCCCATGTCCTGGAATTCTTGCGGCATCACGTACAGACCCGCGTTAGCCTGATTACCCGCGGAGGCAATCAGGTAGTCGGAGCCATCACCGGCTTGGAGCGTCTGATACTGCCATTGAAAGAGCCTGTTGTAGAATTGCTGCGCAACTGCAATGCGGCGGCTCGAAAGATCGCACCAGACGAAATCACCATGTGCCATGGCACGGCTCCAGCCTGTCTATCTTCGACGACCGCCTTCACCAACAATCACGAAGGGCGCCCAATAGGCGGGTGGCCGTCCATCCTTGATCAGATCCAGCATTGATTGCTGGAACGCTTCGGCGCGGCCTAAGTCAGGATTGCGCTTGAGAGCGGAAAACGTCTTGGTCGTCAGTTTGACAGCGGCATCAGAATAAACCGCCCAATGCGAAACCAATAGCGCCCGTGCGCCCGAATAAAGGAATGCGCGCGCCAATCCCGAAAGGGCTTCGGCACCGATTGCGCTACCGGCGGCCGTATTGCAAGCCGATAGCACGACCCAGTCTGCATCCAGGGACAGCGTTGCGATCTCAGAAGCCGTGAGCAGTCCGTCGTCTTGCTCTGTGGCTTGTTGTGGAGGCGTCAACACCAATGCAGGTTCGTTGAGACCGGTGAGGTCGCCGGCAACCAAGCCATGCGTCGCAAAATGCACAATCCGGTAGTCGTCCAGCTTGCGTGCTTTAACCGAAGTCTCACTGGCAACATCTTGCAAAAGGATATCGCTCTGGCTGGCGCCGAGGACACGACCGATTGCGCGAAGCTCGTCAGCAGTATCGGGCAGCGGCGTCATGGCGCTGACGGCACGAACATCGGCAAGCCCGCGTGTATAGAATTTGGCAGGCGTCAGGTTGGCTGTCTTTACACCGCGAGATGTTCCCTGCGCCCCACCTTTGAGGATCGGATCACCAATTCCGATAAAAGGCTTGCGGGAATTTGCCGAGCGCTGCAGGCGTCGCAGCGATGCCAGGCTTTGCACGGATGGCAGAACAGACAACGCATAATTGCGAATAAGCCAGGAGGCACCGCGAACGGCGTCTTCAGGCGTGGCCTGTTGTTGTGGCGGCCTCGTAATCAGAACCTGCAACGGCAGACTGGTCAGGGGGCCATTGGGCACCAGGATCAAATGCTTCTTACCCGCGATGTAGCGTTCGATAGGACCGAGCACGGTCTTGTAGAGCCGGTGCGCGATCTCATAATCGAAGTCGCCGGCCGCATCCGGGTTCTGCTCGGCGGCCAAAGGATCAAGCCCCAGTCGAAGCTGCGCCACATCCGCCGCGAGTTGGCGTGCGCCGGCATCGATCTCAGTCCATGAAACAGCCTCCTGCGTCACAACCCAGACGAAGCTCTTGGATCGCCCGACCAGCATGGTTACCAGCGCTTCATCGGCGCTGAGAAGCTGGCTCGTTTGCGCCCCGGTCAACGGTGCTGGGTCCGCAAGTGCAGCGTAACTCGGATGGGCAGAGACAATCCGCTTCTTCAGCGCGCGCCGCTCAATGCCAAGCTTGGTCATCCGCTGAACACGTGTGTTCCGCGCCGACGAAAATTGCTGATAACCGGGCAGCTTCTTTTCAGCAGCATTCATTCTGTTGATCACGGCCATGGTCTCGGCGCTACCGGCGGACGTGGCCTTGGAGAGCTTTGTCATCGCTGCACCAAGCTGTTGGATCTTCTTCATCGTACCATCACAACCAGCCTTCTTCTGGCCGGGCGGGCAGCGTTTGATCAGATCTTGCAGCTCTTTGGCAAGTGCGCGTTGACGTTTGTAGTCGGGTCGTGATGCCTTCTGCTGACGAATGCTGGCGGCGCGCATCTCTTCAAGGATCTTGCTGTACTCGGGATCCTGGCGTTGCACCTTGCTCCATCGCGCCAATTCACGCATGTCCTGCTCATTGAGAGCAACAATTTCGTCCGCAAGCTTCTGCATCCTGCTGACGTCACGCCCCAGCGGGGTGTTGGATGTTCCGAGCCTCGCAGTCATTTTGGCAATGGCTTCTGCAGCAGAAGTGCGCCACGCCTCCTGCGAGGCCTTGAAAGATTCATCAAATGCTGCGCGCCTGCTCAGGCCAGCTTTCGAGCCGCCGTGCCAGACAGCCTGCGCCAGGCCAATGAACGCTGAGCGCTGTCGCTTCAAGCCCTGGTTCATAACCTTGTTGGCAACCACAAAATCTGTTTTCTGAGATGCAAGCAGTTCAATCGCTTTGCGATAACGCACGAGCGCTTCGCCATACCGGCCCTTGGCGACAGCCACTGCCCCGAGATTGGCCGTCGAGCCGGCTTGATAGGCGTGTTCAAATCCCATGATGTCCTTGCGCAGCTTGAGCGCGCGCTGGAACACAGGCTCGGCATCATCGACACGCCCAAGCCGCATCAAGGCCCCGCCATAGAGGTCAAGCGCTTCAGCCACGCCCGGACCGTCCTTGCCGTAGACCTTCTCTCGAATGCGAACGGATTGTCGGTAGTACTTCGCCGCTTTGGTATCATCGCCAGCCTTTTCGGCGGTCAACCCAAGCCCATAAGTCAGAATGCCGATTTGCTCGTGTTCTGTGCCGAATTGCTGAATCGCCAGGTCGAGGGCCTGCTCGCTGAATTGCAGGGCTTGCTTGTATTGTCCGGCTTGGTAGAGCTGCGTTGCAAGATCCTGCATCGACTTGTAACCGGTCGATGGCTGTTGGCTTTGGCCTGAGGCTGAGCTGGCGGCAAACATCAAAGAGATGCAGGCGAAGACGATCTGGGCCCGACGCATAAGACGCTCCTGTTTGCCGAAAGTGTTTCCAGCCAAATCTATTTCTTAGGACAGCCGGTTGTCATGTCACCGGCACGTGCGACAGGCTTTCCATTGATAAACACGTTGCTGCCGCCACCAACAACAAGACCGCCACAGCTTGTTTTATCGCCCGTCGTCACAGCGGGCCGGCCGTTGATAAACACATTCGAGGAGCCCTGTTGAACGGCGCTGGAATTCGTTGTGCGATCGCCCGTGCGTGCAGCCGCAGCTCCGCCGATCGAGGTGTTTGAGCTACCTTCGGTGATGACACCCGGCGTTCCAGATTGCGTCGTCTGAGCAATGGCAGACGGCACAGTCGTGCCAATCATCAGTATCGTGGCGAGGGCAAGCGGCAATCGAAACACTGCAATCACTCCGGTCATCGAAATCTTTGCGCAAAAAGGCTAACTCTATGGCAACGGCGTGGCAGATTGAATGCGGGGTGGCAGATTGGATAACGACTACAGACGGCGACCTCTCGGTGCCGTCCGCCAGATTGCTGAAATCACAGACATCCAACCCGATCCATATGGCCATCATGGAACGGGCTCGATGACCGTCAACGTCTTGCGAGACGCTGTAGGATTTCCTGCAACAACGTATTGCCCTTGGCTGCCATATAGACGGACAGGACGCCCATCGCCGCACCAAGAACGGACAGTAGGACCATAAGTTGGTCAATCATGTTGCACTCCGTACTTAAGCAGAACCTTGAATTTTTCGTATCTAATATTAGATACAAGTGTGTGATAGCCCGGCCTTAACTTTCCGTCAACAAAAATGTCAGATAAATATCAGTTATTAGTCAGTTGTGGTGGGTTGTGGATCTTTGCTGCTTCGTTCGACGAGGTTTGTTATATTAGATTCGCGTAATGGATATCAGTTGTTGGGTGAGGCGTGAGCGAGGATACAGACAGAAGAGGTGGCGCGGGATTGCCGACACAGCCAATTTCCCCTTCCGGCTTGGGTGATGAGCGATCTCAGTTCTGGGAGATCATTGCACTGCTGGACAGCGGTGACATCCAGGATGAGGAAGCAACCAAGCGGCTGATGCGTCTCTATCAGACGTCCGTGGCTGGGCAGCTACGCGCGATTGGTGAGTCACACCCAAGTTTGCTGGCGAGCGTCATTAAGCGGTTGAGTTCAGAGCTCGGCAGCATCTCGGATCACTACGATGCAGACGTCGATATCCCATCTGCTGAAAAAGCATCGACTGATGCCAAGCTCGATATCTCGTCATTCCGCATGAAGTCGAAGCGGCCGGATATTCTTCTGCGCGAACAGGAGATCGTCGGTGCCCTTGCACGTGACAGCAACATGCGCCCATTCGTTCTGAGTGAGCTGGTCGAGACGGCTCGCAATTCTGAGCCAGAGATTATGGATGCGGCTGTCACGGCGAACCTTGACAGGCTGTGTAAGCTCGGCGTTATCGATCGGCCGCGCAAAGGCTATTATGCAGCAAACGGGGTGAGTAAGGCCTACCTTGCGGAATTGAACATCGAGATTGATGCTCGTGGTTTGAAGAGATAAAAATGCGCGTTGCCGATCCGGTGGGATAAAGGCCATTTGATAAGTCGCTGCATCTTCAAATAAGTTCAGTTAAAAAAGAAATATTTTCTCAATTGTATTTTTCTCTTGCACCGCGTCTGGAATTGAATTATCTGGAGCGCATTATGAAACACCACCAGCGATATATCGAGCGACACGCATCGCACCCGCTGTCCCGATCAACTGATCGAGATATCTAGGGCCATTGTGCCCTATCGGTGACGATGACCGCAACGGTATCGCGCCACGCCCGGTGAGTTTCTGATCTCCACAAATTCCTGAGTCGCCAGCCATCGTTGTGGACCCATTGTGTTTGGGTCCCTTTCCCCTCAGCGGATTGTAACCCCGCTGACTATGAAACCGAGGGGCAGGCGTCGTGAGGTTCGAGTCCTCGGGGACCCACCATTTATCCAGCTCTCTTAGCTTAGCCAGGTCAGAGCAGCGCACTGTCGATGCGAAGGTCACCGGTTCGAATCCGGTAGGGAGCGCCAAGTTCTTCTGTCGTCCGTGCCAATCATTCTCCGTTCGCAAGGATGGTGATCGGAGCTAGCGCTCATCAGGGCGCGAACAGGCATCAATGTTAGCCGGCTCATCGGGCCAATCCATTTGAGGAACCGCAGAAATGTAATGTGCGCACCGAGAGTTGAAAAAATGGAAGGGCAATCCGACGTGGCGACGGAGCCGGTTTTGAAAACCGTGTGAGCTTTCGCGAGCCTTGGGGGTTCGACTCCCTCCCCTTCTGCCAATGCTTTATATTGACCTGGTTTTGAAAATGAATAACTGGGGTCAAAAACTGAGGACTGAAAAATGGGCAATTTTGATACAATAGATGTGCCCGGCGGATCGCCACTGAAAATGTGGACAAAAAATGTTCTGATCGAGGACGTGGCCATTCAACAGATGCAAAATGTGGCCATGCTGCCGTTTATTCATAAACACGTGGCAGCCATGCCGGATTGTCATTTGGGAAAAGGCGCAACGGTCGGTTCGGTTATTCCAACGAAAGGTGCGATCATCCCGGCCGCGGTCGGTGTCGACATTGGATGTGGAATGATGGCCTGGAAGCTGACACTGACAGCGAGCCAGTTGCCGGACAACCTGGCCAAAATTCGTTCTGATATCGAGCGTGCCGTGCCACACGGCTTTGTCTCGACTAAGGGACGCGCCCGAAAGGGTGGCTGGGAGGTCTTGCCGAACTCAGTCGGAACACGTTGGCGGGCGCTTGATGACCGCTATCGTGCGCTGATCGACAAGCATCCCCGCATTTCCCACAAGGCACCAGCACATCAGCTGGGTTCACTTGGTACCGGCAACCACTTCATCGAGATCTGCCTCGATGAAAATGACGACGTCTGGGTGATGCTGCATTCTGGGTCGCGTGGTCCAGGCAATGTCATTGGCCAGTATTTCATTGAGTTGGCCAAGAAGGACATGATGCGTCACGCGACGCATCTGCCGGACAAGGACTTGGCCTATCTGTCAGAAGGCACTGAGCACTTCGATGATTATATTGAAGCGCTGAACTGGGCCCAGGAGTACGCCTGGGAAAACCGACAGGCGATGATGGATGCAGTGCTTGCTGTTCTGCGGAAACATCTGCCGCGGTTCCAGATCGGCGACATGGCGGTCAACTGCCACCACAACTACGCGGTGCAGGAGAACCACTTTGGTGCTGATGTCTGGGTGACACGGAAAGGTGCCGTCAGAGCCCGCAAGGGCGATCTTGGCATTATTCCGGGCTCCATGGGGACTGGCTCGTTCATTGTGCGTGGCAAGGGCAATGCGGATAGCTTCTGCTCCTGCTCCCATGGTGCTGGCCGTGCAATGTCACGATCCGAGGCCAAGCGGTCGATCACGCTCAAGGATCACCGTGCAGCAACGGAAGGCATTGAGTGCCGAAAAGACAAGGCCGTGATCGATGAGAGTCCTGCAGCCTACAAGGACATCTCGACGGTCATTGCAGCTCAGCAGGACCTGATCGAGGTCGTGCACCAGCTGCGCCAGGTCGTCAATGTGAAAGGGTAGTATTGTCGAAGGGAAAGGTCTGGCCTCGTCCACAAGCTGTGGGCGAGGCCGTCTTGATGGGAACTTATGATTAAATCGATTGCAGACTGGTGGGACCAATTCCGTGGTCAGTGGGTTCTGCAAGGGTGGGATACGTTTGCCGGCCACAGCTACGCGATACCCGGGCGTTACCGCACGCGGGAAGCTGCCGTTCGAGCTGCAAGGCGCGAACTTGTCAGACTTGAAAAGCAGCAACCAACAGCGTCCTCAGGTGGGCAGGATGGCATCCAGGACAAGGTCTATGTCATCGGACCGAACGGTGAGAGTGAACGCGTTCGCGATTGATCCCTAACTGCAGGTGTCGCTCACAGGTCCCAATTGCAGAACCGAAGTTGCAACTCAAAGTGCCCGACATGCGCTCTCCAACCAGGCGCGGTCATCTCCGTCAAGCCGCGGACCAACCTCGTCAAGGACCCGACGGTGATAAGCATTCAACCAGTCGCGCTCGGCCTGGGTCAGCAGCTTCACGTCAACAAGCCGACGATCGATCGGCGCGAACGTCAGCGTTTCAAATGACAGCATGGCACGGTCTCCGCCGGCAGGCTTCCTGGCAGCCTGCACGAGCACAAGGTTTTCAATGCGAATGCCGAACACACCTTCGCGGTAGAAGCCGGGCTCATTGGAAATGATCATTCCCGGCTTGAGCTCAACCATGCCGCGCTTTGAAATCGACTGTGGCCCCTCGTGCACGGAGAGGTAGCTGCCGACGCCATGGCCGGTTCCGTGATCGAAGTCGAGACCAGCATCCCACAGCGCACGCCGCGCGAATGGGTCCAGATCGACACCGCGCGAGCCCTCAGGGAAATGTGCTGTAGCGAGCGAGATGTGTCCCTTTAAGACGCGCGTAAACCGGTCCCGCATCTCCTCAGTTGGTTTGCCAACCGAAACGGTACGCGTGATATCGGTCGTGCCATCAGAATATTGAGCGCCTGAGTCGACCAGATAAAGCTCGCCTTTGCCAAGCTTGCGGTTGGTCTCTGTCGTGACCCGGTAGTGCACAATGGCGCCATTGGGGCCGCTTCCAGAGATTGTATCAAAGCTGATCTCCTTCAATTTGTTGGTGCGAGCTCGAAGGCCTTCCAGGTGTTTCGCGGCAGAGATTTCATCGACGTTCCCTTTCGGAGCCTCTCTGTCGAGCCAGGCCAGAAACTGGCACATCGCGATGGCATCACGCTTGTGAGCCGTCCGCATCCCGCGGATCTCAACTTTGTTCTTGATGGCTTTTGGCAACAGGCAGAGGTCGCTGCCATCGACGATTGTTTTCTGTCCACCGAGTTGACGGCCTATCCAAACCGGACATGTTTCACGATGCACCCGAACGGTCTTCGCTGCTTCTTTCAACGCCACCAGTCGTGCCTTGAAATCGTCAGGGCCGAACAGCCGTGCCGAAGGTTTGAGATGCGCCTTGGTTGCGGCATCGAGTTTTTCTGGTGCAACAAACAGCTCGACCTTGCCTTTGGCTGGGAGAATGGCAAAGCACAACGCAACAGGATTGTGGGCGACATCGCTGCCGCGAATGTTCAAAAGCCAACATATGGAATCAGGAGCGGTGAGTACGGCCGCATCCTGCCCGGTAGCAACCAGTTCCTGCTGTAGCCGCTTGATCTTTTCGTCTGCCGTTTCACCGGCTAGCGAATCTGGATGAACAATGACCGGCTCGAGTGGCGGTGCGGGGCGATCCTTGCCCCAGACTCGATCGATCGGGTTGCGTGACGTGGCCTTCAGGCGAACGCCGTGCTTGGCAAGTTGATTTGTGGCGCGTTCAATCTCGGCGATGGAGTGCAACCAGGGATCGTAACCAATGACGGCACCACGTTGACCCACGACCTCGATCAGCCAGTCGCTCGATGTGTTGCCTGGGATCGCACGAAACTCGAATAAGTGACCGGGCGTCTGCGTGCGCGCCTGCACGGTGTAGCGGCCATCTACAAAGAGGGCGGCCTTTTGCAATGTAATAACGGCGAAGCCAGCGGAGCCTGTGAAGCCGGTGAGCCAGGCCAGGCGTTCTGATGATGGGGCAACATATTCACCGCGATGTTCGTCACCGCGTGGAACCAGGAAGCCATCAAGCTGCGATTTTGCCAGCAATTCCCGAAGCTTCGCCAGTCTTTCAGGAACAGCTTCAGTTGCACTGGTCGTCTCGAAACTCTGAAACATGGTTACCCCGCGGTAAGGTTTGGCATCGAATGTGCCGGCATGAATGCAAATTTGACGGATCTTTTACACGATCGTGGCTGTCCCTGCGACGCAATAGCACTTCATGCATCAACCGCAATGCTGCGATGCATCATTCGCCCTACCGCACCGCCGCAAACCGCACTACCTACATCCCAACAGCCGGAAACAAAAAAATTACCGGCTTTATGAGCACGAATGAAAAATAATGTTTGAACGAGTGGAGATGATCATGAGCACTCAAACAATCGGTTACGGCAATTACGAATTCGCACCGTCACAGGCTGCTGAGAAAGACGGCTTCTGGAGCCGATTCTTCCGCGGTTTCGTTATGGCTCGCGAAAAAGAAGCGCGCCTGCGCGTTTCCCAGCACCTTGCCGGTATGCCAGACGCTCAGCTGAAGAACATTGGCTTTGATGACGCCGAAATCCGCACCCTACGCGTAACCGGTGTCCTTCCAACTTACGAAGCCAATTGAGCCGCAAGCGTTAGGACTATCCTAATAGCTTGAATTTGAGTTCACGCGCACGAAGCGGGTCTGGCTGGCTTACCAGCTGGGCCCGTTTTGTTTTTGGCCATGGGGTGCTGACCGTTCATTTGAGCGGCATGATGATATTCCAGCGTCAAGCCTGATCATCGGTTGCACAGCGTTCCAATCCGGTCACCTGTGTGCCACGTTCCCTGCAAGAGTGATATTGCGTCCGACCCGGACGCATCGCAGGGGACAACCAACCATGCTCGATCAATTCGCTGAAGAAGAACAGATGCTGCTCGATCTCGTGAGCAGTTTTGTCGACAACGAACTTATGCCGCTTGAAAAGGCGGTGATGGAGCGTGAGGCAAGGGGCGAGCCGGTTGCCCTTTTGCCCGAAGAAGAAGAACCGCTCCTCGCTAAGTGTAAAGAACTAGGCCTTTGGGCTTTGGATGCACCGGAAGAAGTCGGCGGTGCCAATTTGCCGACGCCCGTGATGCTGGGCATTCAGGAAAAACTGAAGAGCACCATCACACCATTCTTTTTCCCACCCGACTCGCCCAACCTCCACATGCTGATGGCTGTCGCAACGCCGGAGCAAAAGAAGAAGTACATGGAGCCCTATGCCAAGGGCGAAATGACGTCCTGCATCGGCATCTCGGAGCCCGGTGCCGGTGGTGATCCGGCCAACATGAAGACGCGAGCTGTTCGCGAGGGCGACGAATGGGTCATTAACGGGCGCAAGATCTGGGTGTCTCGCGTCCCGAATTCGGACTTCATGATTCTGATGGCGGTGACGGATCCGGACAAGGGGGCACGCGGTGGCATCACGGCATTTATTGTCGACAAAGGAACGCCCGGTTTTACAATTGAGCGTGAGATCCCGATGCTTGCCGGAGCCCGCACATATGAATTGATCCTGGACAATCTGAGACTGAAGGACAGCCAGGTCCTGGGCGAGGTCGGTCAGGGTTTCGCACCAATGCAGAAACGCCTAACCGTGCGCCGCTTGGAGATGGGGGCGATGGCCGTCGGCATGGCGGAACGCGCATTGAAGATGATGTGTGAACACGTCCAGCAACGCGAAACGTTCGGCACCAAGCTAGCAGACCGCCAGGCGATTCAGTGGTGGATTGCTGATGCCGCAACGAGAATTCATGCAACCCGCTTGATGGTGATGGATGCCGCGCGCAAGACAGATCAGGGCGAAGACGTACGCACCGAAGCGTCCATGATCAAAGTCTTCTCACTCGATATGGCGCAGGAGACCATCGACCACGCCATGCAGAGTTTCGGCGCCATGGGGATGACCCGCGAGCTGCCTTTTGCGATCATGTCTCAGCGCGTTCGTCTCGCGCGGATCTATGAGGGGCCGACCGAGGTCCACCAGATGGTCATCGCCCGCCGGACGCTGCGCAAGTATGGGTAAAGCACAATGCTTTGCGTGAGTTCTGCTGCCAGGGCGATCTACGTCTCGGCCTTGGTCATGACGAGCGTTGACCAACCTTCGATGCGGGTATGTGATTGCATGACGTAGCCAAGTGAGCGATAGCGCGCGATGATCGCGGCCGCTTGCTCAATCAGGATGCCGGAGAGTATGAGTGTGCCGCCCTGTTGGTTGGCTCGGGCAATGTCCGGCGCCAGCCGCATCAATGGCCCCGCCAGGATATTGGCGATCACAAGATCAAAAGGTCCGTAACGGCCAATACCGTTGTCGCGCAGTCCATCTGCTGTCCGGTAGTCAATAGCTGCATGACTATAGCGCCCCCGTCCGTTGAGGGTCGCATTATCAGCAGCAACGATCACTGATTGTTCGTCAATGTCGGTCGCAATAATGTGGGCTCGAGGTTGAGCAGCTCGAACGGCGAGCGCCAACACACCTGAGCCTGTCCCGAGATCGAGGACATTGCCAAATGAGCTTCGACGGGTGACCCGATCGAGCGCAAGCAGACACCCGTAGGTCGTCGCGTGATGCGCTGTGCCGAACGCTTCACCGGCATTGATCAGGATTGAGTTTGGGCCTTGTTGGACTTTGTCGCGGTCGTGATCGCCATAGATTGTGAAGCGCCCGGCATAGACGGGTGGCAGCGCAGATTGCGATATGGCAACCCAATTGAGGTCGGGCACGGCCTCAGCACTGGCTGCCGGTGGTACAATCTGGAGGATGTCACCAATCTGCCTGGACAATTCATCCGGGTCGGGCGCTGCGAATTCGTAATGTGCCGAGATTGTCCACTGCCTGCCGTCTTCGAAAATCGACATTGCATCCGGTGGCGAAGTAACAGCCTCTTCGAGCACCGCGGCGATGGCATGGGCTGTGCCGCGATCCTCAATCGTGATGGTAACCTTGTGCCCGGTCATACGGTCTCGACGTTGACTTCACGTGGTTGCGATTCCGGACCTTGCAGGCTGCCGCCCGACTCGCCTTCAAACTCAACACCTTCGAGCAGAACGCCGTCCGGCAGATTGTCAAGTAAGACATCCCACATGTTATCGATATGCTCACCAGCCTGCTTGGGTGGGAGCGCATAGAGCGTACCATCGGGCTGCTCCGTCACGACACCGTCTGCCATCAATCGCTGTAGCGCGTCGTCGAGATCGAAGTCGACCATGATGCCAAAGGCAGAGCAAAGATACTGCTCGACAGCTTCATCCACGGACTTGAGATCCTGCCGCCGGACAGTCTCTTTCGCGAGGACGCTATAGAGCAGCATCTCTTCCTTGACGTCTTCTTCAGCAGCGCGATCAGCCAGCGTAATCATGCAACCGCGATTGTCTGCGAGCGCATGGAAATAAAGGTTCTGCGCCATGACGACCATGTAGCGTTGCCGGGTATTAAAGAAGCCCATGACCTGACGGAACAGCACCCCACCAAGGCCGAACAAAGCAGCAGCCAGTGCGATCGGATTGGACAACAGCGCGAGGCCGCCTGCGAGGAACTTGCCAACTGTCCCGATCAGACCCATGCCGATGGCGCCACCACCGGTCACACCAAGCTTGATCTTGTCGAGCAGCCGGAATTTGACCTTGGTATTCGGGAAGATCATCTCGACATCTGCACGAGGCATGTTCTTGAACAGCTTCATGTAGATCAAGTCGCGACTGACACCTTCCGGAATATGCTTGCTGGCATTGCGGATCGCCTTCTCAGCTTTCTTGCGCGGAACCGTCCGCGTCCGCATGTACTCTTCAATGCGCTGTTCTTCTGACTTCAGTTTGAACAAGATGAAGAGGCGCTGGAAGATCGGAACATCGAACTCCTCCTTGCGAAAGAATTTCCGGAAAGTCCGTTTCTGATCCTTCTTGGTTGAAGCGCCCCGGTAGAAAATCTCAAGTTCCTCAAAAGCATCGAGATCAACGTCAAAGTCGAGGCCGTAGTGGCTGTCGCTTGTTAGGATAAGTTCAACTTCACTGCGGTCGATGCAGGAGTAATTGGCCTGCTGCAGCAGGTGCCTCATGCCGGCGCCAACACGCTTCTGCATCGCAGCGCGCTCCCCGTCGGTGTACTGACGCGTCATCAGCAGATCACTATCGGGGCTGAATGGCTCGTAGGCATGGTCGAGCTGCATAACGGCGGTGTTATATTGCTGCTGGCGCCAATAGGCGAGGTAGCGGAAAAAGCGCCGCGCGTCCGTTGCCTCCCCAGCCTCCCAGGCCTGTGGCCGGGTCAAGCGATCCAGCAACGCGAATTTCGTTACAGGGATGAATGTTTCCCGCGGCACCGAGTCGTCCGACGGCATAACCGGCTCGTCAGGGTCGATGCCTAATTGGACAGTTGATGGCTGCGGTGCGTGACCACCGGCCTGCGTTGGTGCTGTCGGTGTTTGCTGATCCATATGCGCTGGGTTCTCAGAGCTGATCGGATCCTGATCCGACCGCGCGATCGTCGTATCTGTTGACATTTGCCGAGCCTCCCATGACGCGGACCAATTTTTCGCTCCCCATTAGCACACAACCCCGAAATGACGAAAATGCCCGTCATCGAATGTTCACCGGGTATGTCGACGGCGCATAGAGACTGGGCCTCCAGCGGAGCTATACGGGGCGCGGATCCTGCCGATAAACCTCAATAAATCTGTTTCTATTGGTCAATTGACGACGGAATGGGGCACGACCGCGCCCAAACAGTGGAATCGCTTGAGAAACCACAGCGTTGCTTGCGTGATTAGGTGAAAATCCATCAGTGTCCAAATTCAAACTGCCTTTTGCGAACGGCGTTTTAAGGATAGGTAGCAGGGCGACTTGAGAAATTGCCAGATTGAGAAAATGCCCGAGCAAACAAACCATCGACATAAACTGGAGTTGTCAGACGCAGAGCGGCAGCTGGTTACAGCTCTGTCTGCTGGTGAGACGGCACAACTCAGCGGTGCGCCAATCAGGGCCAGTATTCTGCGGGCGATTGCCTTCGGCCGCGGTGCGTTATGTGATCTGACGACTTTCGGTATCCGGCTGCAGGATGCAAGAATCACCGGCAGAATCGACCTCGACGGTTGTTCACTGGATACGCCGTTTGTCCTCACGAACATCACCATCGAGGATGACCACAGCTCCGACGAACAGAACCCCGCGTCACCTTTGCTGTCATTATGTGATGCTAACCTGAAACAGGTGCGATTGAGCGGGTTGCACGTGTCCGGGGCAGTCCTCGCCGACCGCGCCATTGTCGCCAACGGCATGCTCCTGGAGCAGTGCACGATGAAGGGCTCGATTTCATTGGCGGGCGCAAGGATCGGTCACACCTTGTCGTTCCAGTCATCAGAGATTGGCGATGGTCTTGTTGCCCTGAACGCACCGGAACTGGTCGTGGATGGTTCACTCAGTCTGCAAGGCGGGCGCTTTCTCGGAAGCGCAGACCTGTCGCGCTGCCAGATCGGCTCGAGTATGAATGCTCAAGCTGCAGAATTTGCAAGCGGACTTCCGGGGAGCGGGGCGACTGGACCGACCCGAGCTGCGCTTGTGATGGACAGTGCAACCGTTGCGGGTGACCTGCTCCTGAACGATACCCGCTTTGACAATTCCGTGCGCATGGAAAACGCCCGGGTGGGTGGGCGTCTGGAAGCCATGCGTATGAATATTGAAGCGCCCACAGGCGAGATCAACCTGGACGGCATTGACGTCCAGAAGAGCGTCTGTCTCGACGACGCCAGCATCCGTGGTGTGCTGCGGATCGTCGGTGCGCGCATAGGAAAACTATTTGTTGCCAACCGGTTAACCTTAGATGGGGGTGAAACCGCGATTGAAGCAGATTTGATCTCCACCGGCGGTAACTGGGAAATGACGGACGGTCGACTGATCGGTCAATTGCGCTGTCCTGGCGCCCGTATCGATGGCCAGATGCGCCTGAGTGATACGAAGATTTTTGGCAGTGAGCTGGCTTTGCGGGGCGACGGCATGGTCATTCGCGGCGGCTATTTCGCATCCCGCTCACTGATGGTCGGGCTGGTCAGATTGCCGGGAGCCCACATTGGCAATCAGTTTCGGCTGCGCAAGGCGACCATCAAGGTCGAGGCCGGAGCAGCCTTGCTGGCATCAGGCGCTCGGTTTGATCGCGACATCGAAATCGGAAGCGGCTTTGAGACCATAGGTGCTGTGGTCTTGGATCAGGCGCATATTGCAGGTGTATGCGATCTGGATGCCAGTCGCATTCGAAGTGCCGCCATCGCAAGGCTCGCCGCAACGCAACCACCCCCCGTGGCAACCAGTGGCCGGCAGGACGATGATGCCGCGCGGTTCGATGAGATCAGTGTCAGTCTCGTCGATGCCGAAGTGGGGCGCTTACAGATGCCAAGGCGCAACGAGGACCGGCCGCGCGGTATCGTCAATTTGTCGAGGGCCCATATTGGTGCTCTCGAAGACTGGTCGGCGAGCTGGCCACCGACGGTAAGGCAACGCAATAAGAGCAGCGACGGTCGCGATATCGATCACCTGGTGCTTGATGGTCTGGTTTATGATCACCTCGTCAATCCAGCGGGTCTGGGCGGCGATCGCCACAACCGCGAGGAAGACCGTGCCGGTATGCGCCGGATGATTTGGCTTGATGGTCAGCAACGCTTTGATGTCGCAGAACACTTCCGGCCGCAGCCTTGGGTTCAACTGTCCAGCCGCCTGGCGGCCCAGGGCTTATCGCGGGAAGCAGAGAAGGTCACCATCGGCCGCCGCCGCCGGGAACGGTTGTCACATGCCTCAACGGCGCTGGGGCGATTTGAGAACCGCTTTCTGGATTGGACGGCGCTGTTCGGCTACAGCCCCTGGCGCACGGTCGTCTGGTCCTTCCTGGTCGTGATTTTGTTTGCCGGGATATGGGGATGGGCTGCGGATCAATGCAAAGAACCTGGATGCTTCGATCAAACAGTCTTCGTGACCAGCAATCGCGATGCCTATGCACAGAAGGAATTTGATCGCCTCTATCCGGGATTCAATTCCTTCGCTTATTCACTCGATCAATTTTTGCCGATTGTCAGTCTGGGACAGAGCAACAATTGGCACCCAAACGATAACTTCAGGGCTCTCACCAGCGTCCGTGTTCCCAATCTGCCGGCGTTTTTGACCGGCGCCACCGATAAGGACAGGATTATGACGCGCGTGACCCTGACGACCGGACAGCTGCTTTACTGGCTTGGATTACTGCAAGGACTACTCGGAATAACACTAATATCACTGCTGATTACAAGTTTAACGGGTTTATTGCGCGATGCCCGATAGTCATTGAAACAGTAAGTGAGCAGTAAATTCAGAATTGAGCGTTGTGGAAAAAATGTGCCGTGATATGGTCCTGCCACACTGGTGCCTGGAACGCGCTGCACACTGCATTCCGCAGCGGCCGTTCTGAGGATTAGGGGGAGATCGGTGCGTCGATTATTGTTGATATCTCTTTGGATGTTGTCATGCGTAAATTATGCGCTCGCTGAGCACGTCGTGGTGCCAGTCAAATGCGTGCACGCAGACGGCCGACTTTTCCTTGAGCAAAGCCAACCAACATCCATGCCGATCGTCAGCCGATCAGCCCATCGCCCTTATACTATATGTGCTCCTAACAAAGGGCGCCACTGCCGGACGCTTGAGATCCACAAGTTTGATGTGATGTGCGCGGGACAACGCATTGCCTGGCGAGATGTGGCGGCGACGATCATTCGCCAGCGCGGCGCCGAGGCACGTGTTGCGGATGGTCGCCTGAGTTTCAAGCTGAATCGCAAATCACTCAGCTCATTGAATGCCCTCTGTGACCGCAACCAACTCACCGAATCTCAACGCAGGAGTCGCGGTTGCACCGATAAGGGATACATCCCCAGAGTATCGGTTGAGCTCCCCTCTGGTTTTGCACCGCTGCAGGAGCTGGGCGGCCGCATTGCAGCAAAGCCACTGCAGCCCGTATCAGCGGCAGCTGTCCGCGAGCCGGTCGTGACAACAAATGGACGCTCGCAAGGCGGAGCATCCAATTCTTCGACCCGCATACCATTGGCTGGCAATAGATCAGGTGCCGGACAGTCAAAACCGATCCGGCTTGCAGCTGTTGGCAAAACGACGATGGCGTTGCCAGCCGAAACTAGAGCTGGCGCAGGCCAGACACAGACGGATGCCGGCCCGGCGTCGGATGCTGCGAGATCATTCAACAAAATAGCTACAACGAATTCAGAGCAGCCGGTTGGCACCGCGAGCACCAGCGAAGCAGGTGGAAAAGCAGCGAGTGTGGGGTTAAACGGCCTGAAGCAGATTGCTCCGCAGATGGAGCAGACATCTCAGCAGAGTGTGCAGGTCGCATCGGCTGCAAAAACGACAGTTGCCACGTCTAGTCAGACCAGTTGGTCAACGTCGGTATCCGAAGCAGTCAAGACCAACTTCACCGCAGTCACGAATTCCGGCCCGCAGATGCAGCAATCATTGATTGCGACGGTCATTGGTTTAGCACTGATCACCAGTCTCATTTCGGGTATCGGGTGGTTCGCGACCCAGCAAATCCTGAGCCTGCGAACGCGGACCTCTGATCCCTATCAGCTGATCTTGCGGCGCGAAGTTGTCGACCTCGCGAAGCCTGACGCTCAGATGTGCGGTGAGCTATGCCGAACGGGGCAAGGCTTGATTGGCGACATCAATGTCCGAGTTTCGGATATCAAGGGCGCGGCCCCGCTCCGACGCGTATTGTTGCGCGAAGTCCGGGCCATGGAGCAATTCCTGGCAACGACGATCCAGACGGCACCTGATGATCCGCGTGAATGGCGCCGGATGCGGCTCCGCCTGCAGCGTGTCGTCACTGATCTAATCCGCCTGAAGGACATTACCGACGGAGCCCGGCGTTCGCTCACCTCACGCGTCATCAGCGAGGACCTTCCTCGCGATAAGCAGGAGGCATTTGAGGTGCTCGGTGCGAACCCAGAGGCGAGCGAAAAGATCCTCAAGCGTCTGGTCGATGCACTGCGCGCCACCTGGCATCCGGACCTGGCCGCCAATGATGATGATCGCGAACTCCGTGATCGCCGCATCAAGCAGATCAACGTCGCCTGGGACCTGATCACTGAAAAGCGCAGCGAAGCTTAACATTCTACGACGTCGAGACGGGTCTGGGACATCATTCCGCAAAGACTCTGGCTCGGTTCGTATGGCTGCTGAACCAAGGATCTCGGACTACGTCCAGAGATGAGGTCTTGTTTTCAGCCGATGCCGAGACTGATGCCGCGATTCACATCAAAACACGATGAATGCTTGGTTTTGCTCAGGCCATTGTCCCGCGGCGTGGCGCAGCAAGACAATGGCCTGAACCACAAAGAGCATCAGTAGCTCTTGGCAGCCTCGGCAGGGCCCTTGCCGCGCACAGCATTGATGCCGTTCTGGCAGGCGGAAGCAAGAAGACGCGTATCGTTCAACAGGCTTGCGAATTTGAAGCCCTGGTCGAAGCGGGTCAGGATCGTCTCTGGTCCATCACAATGGACACCCGGGATCAGCCCGGCCTCATTCGTCAGATCGGCAATCTTGCAGATGCCATCGATCACTTTTTGCGAGGTTGGCGCGAGTGTGGCTTCTTCGCCCATGCTGAGGCCAAGGTCGGACGGTCCGACATAGACGCCATCGAGACCCTCAACTTTCAAGATCTCCGGAAGATTGGCGATGGCCGTCTCGGTCTCGATCATTGCAATGACCAGAACCTCGTCATTGGCATGCTTGACGTAGTCACCACCGGCGTAAAATGACGCGCGGAATGGTCCGTTGGAGCGAGCGCCCAGCGGCGGATAACGGCTGGCGGAAACCAAGGCCTTGGCCTCCTCAACCGTATTGATCATCGGGCAGATGACACCGAATGCACCAGCATCAAGCGTGCGCATGATGATGCCCGGCTCATTCCATGGCACGCGGACCATCGGTACGGCTTCAGTCTGGCAGATTGCCTGGAACATTGGCACGATACTCTCGAACGGCACGCAGCCATGCTGCATGTCAACCGTCACGCTTTCAAAGCCGGCGCGGGCAACAACTTCAGCCGACATGGTATTGGGTAGCCCGAGCCAACCGTTGATCGTGTTCTGGCCATCCGCCCATTGTTCGCGCAGCTTGTTCTTCTTCACCGTTATGGCTCCTTGGTTGTTATTGAGAGATGGATTGCGTGGGTATGATCAGCATTAGCCATGCCTGACCCGTGTTGGTCCAGCCGAACGCCGATTATATCACGTGCCGGGACAGATCGTGGCGGGCAATGGGCGCAGGTTTATGGGCGTTGAGGCCCGTCCCAGGTCCAGTTTTGGAACGTGCGGGCCTCACCTCATCCTGAGCAGCACGGCGTCAACCGGTTTCAATCGGCAGGCTCTCGTTGGTCGCCCACTCGCTCATCGAGTTATCGTAGACGGTGAGGTTCTCATAACCGAGCTGATGCAGGAGGAAGGCATCCAGAGTGGCTGCGATGCCGCCACCACAATAAAGGATAATGCGCTTGTCCGGACTGGCTCCGACACCGGCAAATTTTGCTGCGACGGACTGGGCATCGGCCAGAACCTTGGCCTCACCAATCTGCAGGTCCGCAGCGGGAACGTTGACGCTCCCCGGGATGCGGCCAGGGCGCCCATAACGGTGGATCTGTCCGCTATGCAGATCAGCCGAGAGTGCGTTGAGGGTGCAGATGCCGGCGTCACCGATCGCGGCTTGTACGTCATCCTTACCAACAAACAATCCTGGTCGTGGCCGGCAGGTCAGTTGCGCGGGCGGATAGGTTGTCGCTTCGCTCGAGACAGGGCGGCCTTCGAGGCTCCATTTATCCCATCCGCCATCGAGAATAGCGGCATTGTCAAAGCCGACGCTGCGCAGCATCCACCAGATACGGGTCGCCCACTGCATGTTCTTACGCGCATAGAGCACGACACGCGTGTCATTACCAACGCCATGTTGAGCGAACTTTTCTGCCAGCTCGGTGAGCGGCAGCATCGTGAAACGAAACGAGCTGGAATTGTCCGAGAGATCAGCCTGCAAGTTCAGAAACGCCGAGCCTGGAATGTGGCCGGCATCATAGTCAGCCTGCCCGCTTTCCACGCTGTAAGGTTTACCGGTTCCTTCTTCGTAGTGCAGGTAAACGGTGCAATCGAAGATACGCACATCGGGGCTGCTGATATTTTGAGACAGCCACTCGGTTGAAACAATCTGATCGGGGTACTTGTATTGGGCCGCTTCCATGCTGTCCTCGTAACGATCGGTGGTTTGCTGCACCACTATAGCTGACCCAGGCCCAGCCCGAAATGCTACTGCATCGCCCTTCCAGCGCAAGAGGGTCGTCAGGATGTCCCGGCGACTTCGATCTCTGCTACGATCAGCGCTTGCATCGCAGGCAAGTTGGAGCATGGAGAGCAGGCCTTGGCAAAACCCAAAGCAAAGACGCAAACACTCGGTCAGCGGTTGTCTGAAGCGAGAGACGGCACCGGTTTCACAACGGCACAACTCGCCCGACGTATGGGGGTCAAAACGGCAACGCTGAGCAACTGGGAAGCTGATGTTTCCGAGCCTAGAGCCAATCGCCTGATGATGCTGGCCGGCATGTTGAATGTCAGTTTGACATGGCTGGTCACTGGCAAGGGCGAAGGGCCGTTGGTTCATACCCTGGAGACCGACATGGCCTATTTGAGAACCAGTCTGCTGACACTAAAGGCCCAGGCCGAGACAACGGCACAGCAAATCGATGAGATCGTCCAGCGCCTTGATGAAGTCCTGGAGGCGGCTAAGCCAAGCGCCAAGTGAAGTTGCCACTCAAGCGTTCCGACAAAGATACCTGCCTGCCCTTGCTCCGCGCATCAGAATTCATATCTGAACTGTTAAGAGCACTCTCCTAAGCTTTTGGAGTTATCCCAACAGGCAGCAATGGCCCTGGCTCATGTAGATTTGCGCCAAAGCGCAACGTGAGCTGGGGAAAGAGGATGAGCGTGTGTGACCTGTGGAGGTTTGATGCGCAACTCTCGGGTTTTCTCCACGCTCGGCAGTTCTGAAAACCATTTGCCCTCTGTACCACACTCCGGTATAAGCCTCACTTCTCCCAACAATTGGGACCTGCCGGCGCACCCTTGGAGGCTTGGCGGGGCAATCAGGGCCGCTGCGGCCCATTTTTTATTGGAGACATGCCATGGCAGATTCAGGAGTTGCCGAACTCCAGGCCACGGCGCGAGCTAGGGCCGGTAAGGGGGCCGCCCGGGCAGTGCGTCGTGAAGGAAAGGTTCCAGCGGTCATTTATGGTGACAAGAAAGAACCGGAGACCATCGCGATTGAGTACAACTTGCTCGTCAATCTGCTGCGCCGCGGTGGATTCCTGTCGAGTGTATTCGATATCAAGTTCGACGGAAAATCAGTGCGCGCGCTGACACGGGACGTCCAGTTCGACCCGGTCAAAGATACGCCGCTGCATGTCGATTTTCAGCGCATTGGCGGTGACGGCCAGATCCGTGTCATGGTGCCCGTTGAGATCATCAACGAAGAAAAGTCGCCGGGTATGAAGCGCGGCGGTGTTCTCAATATCGTACGTCGTGAGATCGAAGTGTTCTGTCCGGCAAACGCTATTCCGGACAACCTTATTCTGGACCTCGACGGCGTCGAAATCGGAACGTCAATCCACATCTCGGCGATTGCATTGCCGACAGGCGTCACACCGACGATTGCAGATCGCGATTTCACGGTTGCGACAATCGCAGGTTCAGCTGCTGCCAAGTCTGACGCAAGCAGCGATGACGGCGAAGAAGCAGCCGCCGGTGATGCAGCGCCCGCTGGTGATGACGCTGAAGAAAACAACTAGCGCCTGAAACTCCGGCAACGGCCGAATGACCGTTGTCGATGTGGTCGCAGTTGTGACTGTGAGACACGCAGCACGCGCGAGGAGCTGATCCGCGCGCTTTTTCCGTAGTTTGAATTGCGAGCAAGGGCCATGAAACTCTTCGTCGGCCTCGGCAATCCTGGTCAGAAGTACGAAGGCAATCGCCACAACGTCGGCTTTATGGCGCTCGATCGTATTGCAGAACGCAATGACCTTGGGCCCTGGCGCAAGCGTTTCCATGGTCTTGCCTGTGATGGCGTTCTTGGCAGCGAACGGGTCCTGCTTCTCAAGCCGCAGGGGTTTTACAACGACTCCGGCAATCCAGTTCGAGAAGCGGCCAAATTTCTGAAAATCAAAGCTGCCGACATTATCGTTTTTCATGACGAAATTGATCTCACGCCCGGCAAGCTGCGTGTGAAGTTTGGCGGTGGTCTGGCAGGCAATAATGGCCTTCGCTCCATCAATGCGCAGATGGGTGGACCTGATTTCTGGCGGGTCAGGATCGGCGTCGGGCACCCCGGTGATAAAAACCAGGTCGCGAACTACGTATTGCGGGATTTTGCGAAAGCTGATCACGCCTGGCTTGATGTCATACTGGATGCTATCGGGCGCGGTGCCGACAAACTGGCAGACGGCGAAGCAGACCGTTTTCAAAGTGAGGTCGCCCAGGCCCTGTCAGATCAGCAAGGGCGAGGCACAGAAACGCAGCGGGATACTGGCGACAGAGACGCACGGCCGTCTGGATCACAATCGCGGCCAAGGCCAGCACCGCCATCGAAAGCTGGCACCGGCTATCCGGCTGCGAGCAAATCTGCCGGCAAATCGTCGTCAATGCCAAGCCAGATGCAGCTTGCACGCAAGACGTCATCGTCTAAACGCAAGAAAACATCGCGGAAAATCAAGAAAGGCGTGGCGGGTGACCGCGCTGTTTCCGTCGTTGCTCCTGAAACAGGTGCCGGGCCATCACCGGCAGAGGGTGCCTCCGATGGCAAGTCAGCATTGGCTGATCGCCTGAAGCGTTGGCTCAGCGGCGGCAAAGACGAATAGAGAACGACAAAAAAGAGAAGCGATCATGGGCTTTAAATGTGGAATTGTCGGGCTGCCGAATGTTGGCAAGTCGACGTTGTTTAATGCACTGACACAAACCGCTGCAGCAGAGGCCGCAAACTATCCGTTTTGCACGATCGAGCCCAATGTCGGCGAAGTGCCGGTGCCTGACCCGCGACTTGAGAAACTCGCTTCAATCGCGAGTTCCGCTCAGGTCCTACCAACACGCCTGACATTCGTTGACATTGCCGGTCTCGTACGCGGCGCCTCGAAAGGGGAGGGGCTGGGCAATCAATTCTTGGCTCACATCCGCGAAGTCGACGCCATTGCTTACGTGCTACGCTGCTTCGAAGATGATGACATTACACATGTCGAGGGTCGGATCGATCCAGCAGAAGACGCTGAGACGGTGGAAACCGAACTCATGCTGGCTGACATGGAAAGCCTGGAGAAGCGCCAGGTCACACTCGAGAAGCGGGCCAAGGGCAACGATAAGGAAGCCAAGGCAACCTTGGCACTGATCGACAAAGCACTCGCCGAATTGCGTGAGGGCAGGCCGGCGCGCAACGCGGACATAACGCCGGAGGAAGATTTCGGTTGGCGCCAACTGCAGCTTTTGACGGCCAAGCCAGTGCTTTATGTCTGCAATGTTGATGAGGACTCTGCTTCTGAGGGCAACGCGTTCTCCGAACGTGTTCGGGCTCGGGCCGACAAGGAGGGTGCAGGGTGCGTTGTCATTTCTGCCAAGATCGAAGCGGAGTTAGCCAGCCTGCCAGACGAAGAGCGTGCCGAGTTTCTCGAGTCTTTGGGTCTTGAAGAGCCAGGCCTCAACCGACTCATTCGCGCTGGTTATGACCTGCTCGGTTTACTCACATATTTCACAGTCGGCCCAAAAGAAGCGCGTGCCTGGACCGTGACAACCGGAACCAAGGCTCCGAAAGCTGCCGGCGTTATTCATACAGATTTTGAGAAGGGCTTCATCCGCGCCGAGACGATCAAGTACGCGGATTATATCGAGCTGGATGGCGAGACCGGGTGCAAGGAAGCCGGAAAGATGCGGCTTGAAGGCAAGGAGTACATCGTGCAGGACGGAGACATCATGCATTTCCGTTTCGCGAACTGAGGAGAGACAGCCAGCCAATGGCCGGCATCTGCTCTCCTAGATCATTCCCGGACAGGCTGGACTTGTAACCAACTATCCGCGCTCTCGGAAAACTGGCCAATGCCACCATCGACGGGGTGGCCAGGCGCGGGCAGGTTCAAGCCAAGCCTGAAAAGCACTTACCCGAAGCGTTACCGCTTCTTCAACGTCATGCTGCCATTGCCTTGGGCGGCGGTCACAGTCACTTGCTGCTCACTGCCTTTGACAACAATGCGGACGTTGCCGGTCAAGTCGTAGGCCTGGTTGTAAAGTTCTCCGCGGTAGGTGTTCTCACGCACCCGCAGAACCTTGCCTGTTTGAACGATCTTGAGCGATGGGTTGGCGCATATCGCCTTAACACCGAAGACCTTGTCGGTCTCTTGGTTGTACGTCACTTTACAGCGAAATTTCTCGGTCTTACCGGAGGACGCCAGCTTAGCTTTGCCGAAGCCACTCCAGCTGCCGTTCAGTCCTTTGGCTTGAGCAGACGCGCCTGATACGGCGAAGCCCGTCAGGAGCAACGCTGAGGCGACTATCGAAACTAGTGGCGATCGGATCATTAGATTCCTCCGTAGCCCGCCGCGTCACTGTTTTTGAGATGGCGGTTGCTCGTCGAATAGTCCACAGGTGTGGCGCTCTTAGCACGAGCACTTGATCAGAATTTGAACGCGTATCGTTAATGAATGCTTAGCATCATCGTTTCTGCTGTGCTAGCTGGCAATAAACAGTTGCAACCAGATCACCATTCAACGAGTTGCAGCTATGCACTCGGTTTGACATTCGTCAGTTATCACGAACGCTAATAAATAATCAGGCAACTTTGCGTCATTATTTGGCATGGTTTTGATCGCTTATGATGGCACATTGGGAAGGTGTTCCATGTGGGGCGTTTTCTGCCCTTTCGAATCTCGGACATGTAGGCACTCCGGAGCCGGACCACAGACTGTGTGCGGTGCGCCACTGCAATACTAGCTTTAGACAGGATTGGGCTTCGACAGGCATGAACTACCGACATGCATTCCATGCCGGCAATTTCGCCGATGTCATCAAACACGTCATCCTCACTCTGACGATTGCGTATCTGAAGAAAAAGCCGAAACCATTCAGGGTCATTGATACGCATGCTGGGTGCGGGCTCTATGACCTATTGGGCGATCAGGCCGTGCGGACGAACGAATGGCAGGATGGAATTGGCCGACTGCTCAACGATGCCCGGACAGATGGCGCTGAATCGCAACCGCCGATATTGCAAACCTATTTGGACGTCATTCGCCAATTCAACGACACTGACGAGCCGCGCTTTTATCCAGGTAGTCCAATGATCGCGCGTCATCTGCTGCGCAGTGGCGACCGGTTGATTGTTAATGAACTGCATCCCGAAGATGTTGAAATTCTGCGGGCCAATGTTCCCCGCCGTCGAAACACAAAGGTTATGTCTCTCGATGCCTGGAGTTTCCTGAAGTCAGCATTGCCGCCGCCTGAGCGCCGCGGGGTCATTCTGATTGATCCTCCGTTCGAGCAGCCCGGCGAATTCGAGCGAATGGTTCTTGGACTGACTGCCGCCACCAAGCGCTTCGCCACCGGCATTTATCTCCTGTGGTATCCACTGAAGCATCCGCAGGAAGTTGAACGCTTCAAGCAAAAGCTGCGCGAATCCGGCCTGCGTAGGTTGCTGGCTGTGGAAGTTTTTGTGGCCCCTTATCAAAAGGACGTCGGTCTGACTGGGACCGGCCTCCTGATTCACAATCCACCTTTTGAATTACACAAGGACTTAGCCAACGTCCTGCCATACCTCACGAATTTGCTCGCGACGCATCCTCAGGCAAAGTTTGAGATTGATGTTTTAGCCGGCGAATAACAGCCGACAGGGGCTTGTTGATAGAGCTTCGACGCTCAGCCTCGCTCCAGATGCCCTCGAAAAAAATTTGGTTTGTACTTGCTACCTGCGACACCATGACCGATAGTTTGAGTGCTGAGACGGCTGATCGACGTGATGTGATACCTGAGACTAATTGAGACGACCTGTGCCTCGCGTACCCAAATCCCAAAGCCTCATGAATCCCTGCACCGGACGAATCTGCCTGTCCGAGCGAAGCTGTTGGCCCGGTTACGGGCTTCTCCAACTTCAATGCTCGGTCGTTTCATTCGCGGACCCAGGAGGAGAATGGGATGCGACAGACAGGAACTGTCAAATTTTTCAATCAGTCCAAAGGATTTGGCTTCATCAAGCCTGACGATGGTCAAAACGATGTCTTCGTTCACATCACGGCCGTTGAAAGATCAGGGATAGGCCCACTAGATGAGGGAATGCGGGTGTCATTCGAAACCGAACCCGACAAGCGGGGCAAGGGACCGAAAGCCATTGAACTACAAATGGCCGATTAAGTCATCGTCGACTGGTCTTTGAGCTCGGTCGAACGGGCGAGTAGACCACCTTGAATGCCAGGATAATTATGTCAGGCGCCGCCGCTGCTGTGTCGCCTGCGGGGGTCTCTTTGACAAAAGCGCATTAATGCCTTCCGTCAACGGCAATCGTGGAAATCTGTCCTGTGAACAACAAGTTGATCGGAGGATCTATCATGTTTGGTAAGATAAAACGTGCACAATGCCAGGCATGTTGGCAACTGAGGATCAGATCATCATGAGATTGAGTTTGGGAATGGTCGCAGTTCTTGCGATGGCAATGATAGGACTGCCGCAGTCAAGTTGGGCTCATGGCGCGTCCAAAAAGTCCAATTCAAGCGGTGCTCATCGCTCTTCAAAGTACTACCGGCGCGGCCAGGCGCGCGTCAAAGGTTATGTCCGCCGCCGCGGTGGCTACTCATATGCCGCTCAGGACACAATCAACACGTACGGCGATAGCCGGACGACGAACGGTGGCGCCAATTCATATCGCTTCGAATTCTATACGCGCCAGTCTCCATCAGGACCATTCGATCACGGTTTCTTCTTCGACTCTGGGATTGGCATGCACGGTGGTTCCTCGCCTTACATGAACTGAGGCGACACATGACACCTCGATATGAAAGCCCGGCCGACGTCGGGCTTTTTTGCGTTGAAGGCTGCAGCAATCAACCGCTTTTCTGTGTCGGCCACGTCGTTACAAGTACGGTGGCGGCAGCACCTCCTATCGACATTGCTGCCACGTCTTGCGGAAAAATCCTAACCACCTCTAGCCGACACCGCACTGTTGTCGCTATACGGACAGACATGGTTAACGTGTCCAGGCTGAACAGGCCTTGAAAAGTTGGGAATAAGCAGATGCGTTCGTTTGGCTTTGCCGCTGTTATTGTTTCGCTCATGCTGGTTTTGCCGGTCTCACAGGCCAGCGCAGCCTGTCAGAAGCTTGGTTTCTCGGTGAACGATTATGGAAAAGTCGGACCGGCGAATGACGCCAAGAGATTGCTTGATGATTATATCAAGGAATGGACGGGCAAGCATGGTATCAAGAAGTACCGCACTGGTAAGAAGACGGTGACCTGCGAGCTGTTCATTGATGTCGGTTTTTTCGACGAATACACCTGCAAGGCTGTAGCAACATTTTGCTGGGATGGGCCTCAGGTCAAAACTGAGTAGTCTCACGGCAACTCAAGGGCATCATGCCGATTGATGCCCGTCAGCCGGCCGCGTGTGCTGTACCGGGAAGCTGCTGGAATTTGCCGGCAAATGAAGCTTCGTCAAAGGGCTTCAGGATATAATCATCCGCACCTGCCCCGATCGCTTTTGAAATGTCGGTCGGCTCAAGATCCGTTGTCGCATAAACAATAAACGGCTTTTTGTCCCGAAAGGTCCGGCCGAAGTTCGCCAGAAATTCGTGCCCGTCCATCAATGGCATATGCCAGTCCAGTAGGATGACATCAGGCATCGTCGCCCGGCAAATCTCCATAGCTTGCTGGCCCGTCTCAGCCTCCCGAACATCGTAGCCGAGGTTGTTGAGGAGGCATTTTGCAATCTTCCGCATCACTTGTGAATCATCAATGACCAAACAAAGCTTCATGGAGATATCAAAGCCCTAGTAAGTATTATTGTGGAACAAAATCGGGTGCGGTGAAGAACCGTCAAGACCCTTCAAAGGTGCCGCACATTCTTTAAGAACGCGTTGATCAGTGCACCAAAATCTCTCGCAAATCGCGTAGAAATCAGTGATTTCGGGTGTGTTTGCAGGTGCATCACGCGTGTAGGTTGCAATTGAGCGTCTTGTGCTGAAGACCATGGTAATGAGCCATTGCTGGTAATTGCAATGGGGCCGAACACTCGCGCGTGACTCAAGCCTTCTTGCAGCACGCGCAAAACCCGAGCACCTGATCGGAAACGAGCTGATGTCCAACCGACGCCACGCAATGAATCACTGTTTGTCCGAGGGCGATACGAAAACGCATAAACCGTATCAGGCTGCCGCTGCTTTGGACGTCAGCGTTACTTCCTCATCATCATCATTCACTGAGCAGGACAGCGTCATTCCGGTTTCTTGCGCCAACCGCCATGTGTAGTAGGCCTGGATGGAAAGTGCATCGATGTCGAAATCATTGGTGCCGTCAATGAAATCGCCGAGATACTGCGGCGGTCTTGCTCCGCGGCCACGGCAGCGCAACACAAAGTCGACTTGCGGATGGTCGCCGACAATGTCCAACGTGATGTCCCCTCCGCGCGGGAGAGCTGTGATCGCGCAGGCAATCAAGTTCAACAGTAGCTTGACCTGGTTTTTGGGCAAGGTCCCTGCTGATCCATTCCAGATCAGCTTCTGTTTGCCGCCCTCAACGAGGCCTTCAGAAATCTGCCGGGCTGTATCCAGCTCGATCTCGGCACCGGCGGAACCCGCGGCGCCAAATGCAAAGCGCGCGAACTGCAGCCGTGCTGACGCCTGTTGTGTCACATTCTTGATGACATTGAGCGCATAGGATTGCGAGGCCGCGTCATCATCGTCATTGAGGATCTCAATGCCATTGTAGATCGCCCCAACAGGACTGATCACGTCATGGCAGATCTTGCTTGAGATGAGAGCGGCTAATTCAAGATCGGACGGATGCGCGGTGTCGGTCATAATTGCCCCTGGTCTTCAGAAGTCTGCGTGGGAATCAGTCGGTAGGATCAGAATACGCACGCGATCCGCACCGGGGACGGTGAACAAGTGCAGCGATAGATACCTTTGACCGGGCTGATTTGCCAAGCCCAAGCTGCGACCCAATTCAGAGCGCTATTGAAAAATCATGTATGCCGTGTCCCATAGGCTGCATATGCGCGAGCGATCCGGCTTTGCGGAACAGTCCGGCGAAATGGTAGATGAAGCAGGGCCGCTGGCGGTCGAATTGATGGCAGGGTGATATGACCGAAGCAGAACACTACGAGCTTGCATCTGCTCTGATACCGGTCGTCCTTCATGCCGGTCGTATCGAGCTCTCCTACTTTGGTAGCGATGTGAGGGTCGCGAGCAAATCAGATAGCTCACCTGTCACCGCCGCTGACCAGGAAGCCGAAGAGATTATCACACGTGCTCTGTCCGAGATCTGCCCGGACATCCCAATTGTCGGAGAAGAAGCCGCCGCTGCCGGACAAGCACCGGTCGCGGGCGATCGATTCTTTCTCGTTGATCCACTCGATGGCACCAAGGACTTCATTGCAGGCGGAGACGAGTTCACCGTCAACATTGCTCTGATTGAGCAGAAACAACCAATCTTTGGCGTTGTCTATCAACCGCGCACCGGAGGCCTTTTCACGACGGTTGGCAGTGACGCTGCGGTCGAAGCCAATGTCGCGGCAGAATCAACCGCCAAGTCACTAACCGACATAGGCACGCAACCGATCCATCCGCGCTCGCCTGATCAAACGAGTCGGAGCAAGATTACTGTTGCCGTCAGCCGTAGCCATCCTTCTACAGAGCTGGAGCACCAGCTTAGTTCACAAGGCCTCGATGATCGTTTGAAAGTCGGCTCATCCCTGAAGTTTTGCCTGCTGGCCCGCGGCGAGGCCGATATCTACCCGCGCCTCACATCAATTAGCGAGTGGGATACTGCGGCCGGGCACGCCATTGTAGCAGCAGCTGGTGGGACGGTCCTCACGCTAGATGGTCAACCGCTGCATTACGGTGACCAGGCCAGTGGTTACCGGATCCAGCCATTTGTGGCCTGGGCCAATGCGGATTTGACGAAGCGCTATCAGTTTACCCCGGAATAAAGCGCTTTTCGAACGGTTCCGACGTTGGCGATGCGCCCGGATCGCCACTGAAACGGCGTTTAGCAGCCACACTTTAGTAACACTTTCCAACGATGGTTGACGAACAGTTACTGGTCGGCGTGTGCGGTTGGCTGAAGCCGCTGAGACCTATGTCATTGACTGACATAAAGGATGATATGACATGCGCATGCTCTCAATAGCCTTCGGTCTTCTCACCGGCGTTGCACTTCAAACTGCTATCAGCACAGCGTCGGCGCAGGAAGTGCTTCCCTGGGAACGCAAGTCCCAGCAATCAGGCAGCTACCCGAAAGACGACTACGCACCACGCTCCGTGGATCGCTACGACCGGCAAGCCCCAAACTCTTACCAGGCCGAGCCCGAGCGGTATTCGCGCGACAACCGGGCTTACGACCCAGGTCAATCGCGCGCCAATAACTATGGCAGGCCGCAGAACGGCTATTATCGTGAGAACGAGCCGCCTCGCCGTTATGCCGCCCCCCGGCAGCCAGAGCCACGTTATGAGCCGCCTCGTCATTCCGAGCCGAGGTACCGCTCAAACGAACCCGACCTCCGTGAGCGCTACGCAGCCCCGCGTGGTCAAGATCGGCAGACGACGTATTCCGAGTCGGAAATCGTCAATGCTGGACACAAGTTCTTTGGCTCTCTGAGCAAAGGATTGGCCAAGGCGATTGAACACGCGTTCCGAAGCGAGGGGCGGCCGAATGGCTACATCCTCGGTGAGGATGCCAGTGGCGCGTTCATTGCGGGCCTGCGCTACGGCGAGGGGCGTCTTTACACAAAATATGGTGCCAGCCGCCGCGTCTACTGGCAGGGTCCCTCAATTGGTTACGATTTCGGTGGCGAAGGCACCCGGACAATGGTGCTGGTCTACAATCTGCGTGGTCCGCGCGATGTTTATCGCCGCTTTGCCGGCGTCCAGGGCTCAGCCTACTTCATCGGTGGCGCCAGCGTGCAGTTGCTCAAGAATGGTGATGTGACGCTGGCCCCGATTCGCACCGGTGTCGGCGTGCGTCTGGGTGCGAACATCGGTTATCTGAAATATACGAGACGCCCGACCTGGAATCCTTTTTAGGTCTCAAACCCTCGGTCATCCGAACGGTGCAGGGCGACCAGGACTGTTTTTGAGATAGTAGATTGAGGCTGGAGCAAACAACGTCGTCCTAGCTGATCAAATAGGAGTAGAATCGACAGGCATCAGAAGCTTTGCCTGTCGTGGTTGTGAGGAAAGCGATAGGCGTGTTGCCCGACAGCAGTCTTTGACAACGGGTCACTGCAAATTCACTCTCATGAATTCAACAGCTTAGTTGTCGACCAATCGCAGGCGACAGTGATAACAACAATGGACACAGGAGAGCGTGGGCTTGCGTGCTACATGCTGAGATGCTTACAAGTAAGTCGGGGCAGGACGGAGCGCTATGACAATCGGCGCCGCTTGCAAGCATTGGTATTGAGGCGGCGAGACTTCGGTCTGTCGCGAATTGTGCAGATGGGCACGCATTGAGGACTGAGAGTGTTCACGATCCAATCCATCATGCTCGTGTCACTAGGCTTCCTGTTAGCCGCGCTAATGGGCTTTATCGTTGCGCCTGCCTACTGGAACAGGGCTGTCCGCCTGACCACCCAACGCATTCGTCGAACGCTGCCTCTCACCGAAGCTGAGATTCGCGCCGAACAAGACCGGCTGCGTGCACAGAACGCCATTCGGGTTCACCAGTTGGAAAGCTCAATGGACCGGGTCCAGCGATCAGCTGCCCGCCAGACCATCGAAATCAATCGGCGCGATGCAACAATCGGTTCGCTGGAAAGAGACACCCAGCAATTGACGACCAAGCTCGAGGCCAGCGAGAACGCCCGGCGCGTGCTTGAGCAAACGATTATGGATCGCGTCCCGCGGGTGGAAGAACGGCTTTCCGAAGCCCGCAAGCTGCTATTCCAGCGTGACCGCGAGATGGCTGCCCTGCAGGCTGATACCAGCAAAACATTCCGCGCCCTTGATGAAGCGATGCAGATCAACCAGCAACAGCGCCTGGAACTGGATCGAATGAAGAGTTCAGTGGCCGCGCGCGGCGGTCGTTTGGGGATGGGTGGTAACCGTGCGGCCGCGCACGAAAGCGATACCGCTCTGCGCTCAGAACTCGAAGCTTTGCGAACACGCGTCAGGGATCAGGCGTCGTTGATCGGCAATCTTCAGGAGCTTGTTGCGGAAGGCGGCAAAGCAAAGCTCCGGCCAGAGGCGAAAGCGGGCGAAGCGGAACAATCCACCAGCGAACAGGTCAAGAATCTGGACAGCGGCCTCGCCAATGTCCAGGGCATTATGAAATCGCTGGAGGAGACAACGCCGGAGGCGGTGTCCGCCAACGCAGCCGCCATGCAGCAATTGAGAGAAGACAACAAGCAACTCTCCGATGAGGTTGAAAAGCTGAAGGCTGCGTTGAACGTGTACGAAGAACCCGAAGCCAACAGTGGTTCGCGGACGTTGCGAGACAGTCGGATCGCCCTCAAAGCCCGTGTCGCTTCACTGGAAAAAGAGACGAACACACAGAACGAAACGATCCGGAAACTGCGCGCCGAACTCGCCGCAGCGAACGATCGAAGCGCACGTCAGGCCGCGCATCATATGAATGAGATGCGCCGTTTGGGGGCCGGCAGTATTCCGGCCAATCTTGGCGGATTAGAGCGCAATGTGGCGCCGAGTGCTCCAGCAGAACGGCGCAGTCTGGCAGACAAGGTCAAGGAGACAGTGCCTTCAGTTTCTTCTGAACTGGCACGTGTACCGGCGGCAAACTCAGGCGAGAAAAACGCTGGCCGCCGTGAGGTCGCGACGGCATCGGAGCCGACCGAGAGAGACGTTGCAATACCAGTGTCTCCACCCGAACAGCAGGCCGTCGCAACTGCTGAAGACAAAGCCGCCGAGGAACAGGCGACATCGTCCGGCCGCGCCGGCTTGATGCAACGCATTGCAGGGCTCGGCAAGAGCTGATTTCTGTGATATTCTCTCTTTAATGAAGATTGTGCAGTCAGTCGGATGTTGGCGGCAAGATCATCGTGATTGCAGTGGAAGCCGTGCACGCGGTTCGAGCTTCAAGAACAACGGTGATTGCCGCGGCTCAATCTCATATGGGGGCCGAGCATTGGCGCGGCGCTTGAGCAAGGCGGTGAAACGATGACACGCGATGCGGACAACGATAATCCCACTGTCTCAGGTGCTGGCAATCGCGCCCAGGCATCGGCACAATCCTGGCAAACCCGCAGCGAAGGCAACGCAGCACTGGCAGCCGAGCCGGCAGCCGAGGTCGAAGACCAGGAACACATTTATGAGCAGGCCGAGCAAAGAGAACCAGAGCGAAGTGAAGCTGAGCAGGTCACTGAAACTGCGTTGCCTCCAAGTCTGCCTGAAGCTGCGTTCAGTGACGGGACCAATAGCGGCCTGACAGCGTCATTGCCGAACTCGAACGCGATCCCGATCAGTGCACTCGGAGTATCGATTCCGCACCGTCCCATTCCGGCGGTCCACGGGACCGGCCTTCAGGTCCGGATGCCATCGAAGGCTGCACACCGCCATCAACTGAGCCGTGACCTCGGCAAGCAGGGCAGCGAGCATCTCTTCAATCTGCCGCCACGACCCGAGCCGCATCGCGCAGAGCCTTCACCGATGGAGAAGGCGATCAACGCCAAGCCGCGAACGCCGTTGACATCCCAGCCAGGCTTTGTCGCCGGACTCGTCGCTGCGTTGGTATCCGGCGGCGCAATCTACGGCTACTTGGTCTTCTGACCTGGCGTTTGCTCATCTGATCCAATGGAAACCCGGCTGAGTGTCTGCCCAGTCCTGAGGTCCACAATCACCACGCCGAAGGTACTGTCAGTCTTTTGGTAGAGTATCGAGAGGCGTGACCCGTCGGTGGATGTCTGAATAGGGCGTGCATCGCGTGGCAGAGACACCTGGGCATCAGCCGTTAGTGCCGGTTGCGCCGCCTGCCGCTCCGCCTTTGGTGTTGCGGCCAGATAGATGATGCGGCCGATGACCACCAAGAGACCGATGATAATCAGCACCCCCATGCCAACGACGGCGAATTTCAGTGCTGCAACGCCCGCTGGCGATAGCGGGCCTTCATAGGTTTCCGGCGCGGTTGGCTTTTCAGGCTCGTTCATGTGTGGCATCGCTTTGTGGTTCAGTGTTCCAGGACTTGTCTGAGGATGGTCCTGCAAACGCGTCCGGTCCGTTGGCTTAGGCTTAGGAAATATGGCTGACAACGAAAATGCGGTGATTAGACTTGTCGTCGGCGAAGACGAAGCCGGGTTGCGGCTCGATCGGTTTGCAGCCACGCATGCGCGCGATCTCAGCCGTCAGCGTGTGAAGCACCTCATCCTCGATGGCTCCGTCACGGTTGATGACCAAAAATGCACGGATGCCAGCCGCAAGCTCCGCCCTGAAGCCGTTGTCTGCGTCACCGTTCCACCTTCGCAACCCACATCGTATCAGGCTGAGGCCATTCAACTGAACATTGCCTACGAGGACGAAGATCTGATCGTCGTCGACAAGCCTGCCGGCATGGTGACACACCCTGCGCCCGGGCATCAGAGCGGTACCCTGGTCAATGCCCTGTTGGCTCACAGCCACGGCCAACTCTCGGGAATTGGTGGTATTCAGCGGCCAGGCATTGTCCATCGGCTCGACAAGGATACATCCGGCCTGTTGGTCGTTGCCAAGTCGGATCGCGCCCACAAAGGTCTGTCAGAGCAATTTGCAGCCCATGGTGCCGATGGCCGACTGGAACGAACCTATGCCGCTCTGGCCTGGGGTCGTCCCGTGCGCAAGGTTGGTCGAATTTCAGCGCCGATCGGGCGTAGCCGGTCAAACCGGCGAAAGATGGCTGTGGTGGAAGAGCCGGAAGGACGGCATGCCACGACCCACTACAAGGTGGCACGCACGTTCGATTGTGGCGGGAATGAGGCTGTGAGCCAGTTACAATTGGAGCTCGAGACCGGTCGCACGCATCAGATCAGGGTTCATCTTGCCTCAATCGGACACCCGATTCTGGGCGATGGTGTTTACGGTTCGGGCTTCAAGAGTAGCGCCCGGAAACTCTCTGCTTCCGCACAGGCGGCTCTGACTGAGCTTGATCGTCAAGCACTACACGCAGAGTCACTTGGTTTCGAGCATCCGGTTAGCGGCGAAAAACTGCGCTTCAGTAGCCCGTTGCCAGCAGACATGATTGCGCTTATAAATGCTTTAAAATCAGATAATTAGGTAAAAATGCCGATGCAACTTTTGTGGCGGCAATCCGATGCCTCGGCTGCGTCGTATGTTAATTAGATCAACATTCGCAAGCGAGAATTGAAAATCGTTTCACTAAACCGCGATTTTTTGTGACGGATTCTGCACAGCTTGTTCGTTGGTTTAGGAGAAGCACACCCTATATGAACATTGTGTGGCCCAGCTTTTGTGCCAAAAACTGAGCAAGCCATTCAAATGGAGGTCGCCGGAAACACGAAACAAGCTCTCATACAGCATGAATCGTGAGGAAGGCGGGAAGAAAGAGATGACGACACAGGCATTACCAACGGTAGCTGAAGGCTCAGGCGGTCTGTCGCGCTACCTCGAAGAAATTCGCCGCTTCCCAATGCTCGAGCCAGATCAGGAATACATGCTTGCCAAGCGTTGGCAGCAGCATGAGGACTCTGAGGCAGCACAGACATTGGTGACATCACATTTGCGCCTCGTTGCGAAGATTGCCATGGGCTATCGCGGCTACGGTCTGCCGATTGGCGAGGTGGTCTCGGAAGGTAACGTCGGTCTTATGCAGGCAGTGAAGCGGTTTGAGCCGGACAAGGGCTTTCGCTTAGCGACCTATGCAATGTGGTGGATCCGGGCGTCGATCCAGGAATATATCCTGCGCTCGTGGAGCCTCGTCAAAATGGGTACGACGGCAGCTCAGAAGAAGCTCTTCTTCAATCTGCGCCGCGCCAAAGGCAAGTTGCAGGCTCTGGAAGACGGAGATCTGAAGCCGGAGCACGTCAAGCATATCGCGACCAATCTTGGTGTGAGTGAGCAGGACGTCGTGTCAATGAACCGCCGGCTTGGTGGTGATGCGTCCCTGAACGCACCGCTTCGCGCTGACAGCGAATCTGGCGAATGGCAGGATTGGTTGGTTGATGATCAGCCCGACCAAGAACAAAACTACGCCGAAGCCGAGGAGCTGACCCGGCGTCGCGGATATCTGGAAAACGCGATGTCCGGCTTGAACGACCGCGAGCGTCGGATCTTCGAGGCACGTCGGTTGGCCGAAGACCCGATCACACTGGAAGATCTGTCCAGCGAGTTCGGTGTCAGCCGCGAGCGAATCCGTCAGATTGAAGTCCGGGCGTTCGAGAAGGTCCAGAAAGCTGTGAAGCAGTCGGCCAAGGGCGACAGCATGGCGGCGATGGCCTAATCGAGACGATTGCTTCGGCAGGACATTCATGACTTTTGCAAAGGCTCGCTTCGGCGGGCCTTTCGTTTTTATCGGCGGCCCGCTTCGCGCCAGCAAACACCATGTAAATGCCTGTCAGGGTCAAACGGTTGATACAAGGCGAGCATGAAGGGCGACACAGGACGTTCTCTGGTCCGCAGCTCGCATCGGTATTAGTCAATTTGAAATTTCATAGCGCCATAATTGAGATTGATGCTGAAGAAATAAGTTTGACATGCATCTCATTCAGTTAGAGGACTGATATGGACGTTACTGACAATGCCAATGAAGATCAGTTCTTTGAACGTATCCTGGATGATGCAATCCGCTACGGCGGTGATGAAGGCCCGCGCCCACGAAAAAGCCAGCCAGATAGTGATGCTCTCACGGCGCAGCTGATTGAACACGCACTCGACGTCGTTGTAGCCGGATCAATTTTCAATCTGGCGCCGGATAAAGGGCGTCGCCTTCTGACGTGGACACTGGCATCGCGAAATGCATCGCAACAGGCCGATAGCATCGTGAGTTCCGACGCTGACACTGGCGGATCGGACACCGTCTTCCGTGCATTTGAAATCCGGCGTTCGCTTGCCCGCTCGCTCACGGAGGTCGTGCACCGAGAGTGCGATCTGGCTCAGGACAGGTTCACTCATGCCTGGGATGTGTGCGCCGACAGCTGGCGCAAGTCGGCGATGGCACTTGTCCGCTGTCTTGCGGTGGTTAAGCAAAACTGCAGTGACACCCAGCTTTGTGAGTTTGCCATCCTACTGGAAAACCAGTTACTGGCCGTTCAGGCCGGCTTCAGTCCGTGCATCAATGACAATCTGCAAGTCGAGATCCCCGGTTTCGCCGAGCAGCGCCAATCCATTCGGACCGCTGTTGAGTTCAAAGCAACGCTGATAGCGCGCGGAGACACATTCGATGTGCACGTGAAGGACGCCTCAAAGGCTGGTTTCGGAGTCACCCAGGCACCGGAACTAATGCCTGGTGAGAGAGTGTCGCTGGCATTGCCCAGGGGCGAGTTTTTCACGGGTTGCGTGCGTTGGTGGTCGGCCGGCCGCGCCGGCCTGGAGATCGACCAAGATACCGGTATCGCATTCGATGTGACGCACTACATGACATCCGGCCAGTAGGAGCCGCGTTGGCGCGCAGCTGCCAGAAGGGGACACACGTCGGACCCCATCAATGCGTTACCGAGGCAGATGCCGGCGTCCGCTTCGTGGTGACCTCACCGGCAGCAAACGGTGTAGCCAACAACCACGAAAGCCGTTGACAAGCCGTTCAACGCAACCTACTGGGTTTGCCGGGCAGGAGCCCCGGCCGCTCGCAGGCAATAGCCATGGTGAAGCTCCAGAACGAGATCCCATCCGCCAATACCATTGGCATGCGGACTTTGGTAACGCGAGCACCATTCTTGAGCGCATGCATGCACTGCATGAGGCAAAGTTATGAATGGATTTCTATCCCCACGGACAACCATTGCGTCTTTGAAAGAGCAAGCACGTCGGCTGCGTACAGAGCTTGCTCATGAAGGCGTGGCGATCTCCCACAGCAAGTCGTTGGAAATTCTGTCAGGCCAACTTGGCTACAAGAATTGGAATACGCTGCGGGCCGTCGTTGGCCAATCTCAATCGCTCAGCCTGACGACGATCGGAACGCGCGTCCGGGGGCATTACCTCGGCCAAGCAATTGAGGGTGAAATCGTCGGTGTTAAAGCGCTGTTGGCATCACCGGGCAAGTACCGGGTGACCTTGAGTTTCGACAATCCGGTCGACGTCGTCACTTTCAACAGCTTCTCCAATTTGAGGCGGTTGGTTAGCTGCATTGTCGATGCTTCGGGGAGAGCGACGACCAGGACATCCGACGGCCAACCTCACCTGCAGTTGGAGGCGGCCTAATGCAGATAGTCCGGAACAAGGAGCATCTCAGGCAGTTTATCGAGCAGGCATGGAACAACGAGAATCTGGCCGCGATCGAAAAGTACGTCGCTCCGATTTATACAATATACCATGACCCAGGAGATCCCTGGCAGGGGCAGTCGTTGGACCGCGCGGGCTTTCGGCGAAGGCTTCTGCAATCGAGAGCGGCAGCCCCGAACCAACGGTTCGACCTGCAGGATCTCATTGGTGAGGGCAACACGGTCGTTGCTGCATGGAAATGGCAGGGAACGCATCTAGGCCAGATCGCTGACATTCCTCCGACAGGAAACACCATTCAAATGTCGGGACTGACGGCCTATTACTTTGAAGACGACCTGTTGATAGGGCATTGGCAAGTTGCCGACAGGTTGGGGGTGTACCAGCAGCTTGCAGACGGGTCCGCGATCAATAACTAAGGCATGTCGCGTTTAGACAGGTTCAAGATGTGCCAGAAAACGCCTCATCTTAGGGCGATTTCTGGCTCCGGTTTAATGCGACATGCAATAATTGGCAGTGCATTGAGCCGGAATCACGCTGTGGGTTCAGGCTCAATGTTTACGTCGGACCCTTCAACAGTCTGACCATCATCAGGCCCGGGGCGGGAGGCCGATGTTTGCTTTCCGAACCCGGCCGAGCGGACGAACACGTCCCGACCGTGAGATACTCTCCTCCGTCATCGCTGCGCAGGCAGTGACCCACGAGCATGTCCAACCCTTCGGAATTTATCGAAGAAAGCGAGCATTCTTGCAGGCTTGGTGCCAGGCCTTTCATGCAGCATGTGCTGACGCGCTCGTAGATGCCTGCCGATGCAGGCATGACATTGCCTGATGAACTGTGTCTACAAATTGCCAGAGCGCACGTGACACAACTTCTGAACAATCGCATCCACACTGCCAGGGTTTGGGACTTGTCTCTGAAACGTTGGCGACCAAACAGGCTCTGGTGCATTTCGGCTACGCTGATAATGGCTGATCACCGCGAACGGCCACAATGTGTTAACGACTGGTTAAACGAATCGCTTAACCTCAAGTCATCGTCGAAGAGGCAAGTCTTTTTGATGGTTCGTTGGATGTTATCCGACGTTTTGTGCATGCGTCAGAGCTGATGGCGGTTTAGCCTTGAAGCATCTGGACTCCAGGTGGATCGAAGCCGGTCACCCACCGGCAGCATGGCAGGCGGCAAAGGATGAAGCCGCCAGGATGTGCCCTTCGCGCGCAACCAAGCCTCGTCACCTGTTTTCATCCACAATCGCCGAATTGGCATCATTCCTGACCAGGACACCACGACCGTCTGCAGCTTCGTATGAGGTGCAGGTGGGGGGACGTGTCGTAGTGGGGAAACGTCGGACTGCTCGCCGGCGGATGAAGGTTCGGCATTTGAACGACGATGGAGAAGCTTATGCTGAAGCGCCGACATCAACAGTTCTCTTATGTTCCTGGTAGTACTGAACCCTCTTTGGGATTGCATCGAGTCACGCAAACAATGGAGTACTGGCTGTACCGTCTCCTCTGGCGACTGACCCCTTTCCATCACCCTCCAAGTAGGACGTAACGCGACCCCTCGTCTGGCGCCTCGAAAAGAACAATGAGCAGAGCGCAGCCGGACCACGAATGAGAAGCCGGTCCCATATGTGGCCGGCTTTTTTGTGCGAGCAACTGCACATGTCCGGTGTTCAGGCTGCATGCAGCCCGGATCTCAGATCCGCCCCGCCGGAGGTGCCCGGTGCGCAGCACCGGTATAGCACCGTGAGGCCAAACCAAGCCTTCATGATGAATGTTATTGAACCGCCAGGCCCACCATTGGATCACAACCAGGGAGCAACGCGACCCGGATCTCAGATCCGCCCCGCCGGAGGTGCCCGGTGCGCAGCAGCGGTATATCACCGTGAGGCCAAACCAAGCCTTCATGATGAATGCTATTGAACCGCTGGGCCCACCATTGAATCACAACCAGGGAGCAACGCGACCCGGATCTCAGATCCGCCCCGCCGGAGGTGCCCGGTGCGCAGCAGCGGTATAGCACCGTGAGGCCAAACTACGCCGCCTGCACAAACGTGTCGACGACGCGCTTGCGACCGGTACTATCAAACTCAACGGTGAGCTTATTGCCATCGACTTCGACGACTTCGCCGATGCCGAATTTCTGGTGACGCACCCGGGTGCCGACGGAGAATGACGATGGTGCAGCGGTTGACGAAGCCACCAACTCACCTTCGATCAGCTTCGGACCACTGCGTGGTTTTTCACCCTGTCGCTTCCATTGGTTTTGCGCTCGTTGCCACCCTGGAGTGTCATACGTGCTTTCAAAACGTCGCGTCGGTTCATCGAAGCGGCTGGCACCATAGGGGTTGCCGAAGCCGCTGTTGAAATTCGCGTAGTTACCGCCAAACGGGCTTTGGCTCTGCTGGATTTCGATGTGATCTTCCGGCAGTTCATCGACAAACCGTGACGCCGTCGCGCTTTGATAAAGCCCGCGCGCGCGCCGGTTTCGTGCGAATGAGACCTTCGCCGTGCGGCGTGCGCGTGTCAGTCCGACGTAGGCAAGACGGCGCTCTTCCTCAAGACCGGCAAGGCCGCTTTCGTCCAGGGCACGCTGATGCGGGAACAGGCCTTCTTCCCAACCGGGTAGAAACACGGTGTCGAACTCCAGGCCTTTGGCCCCATGCAGGGTCATCAGCGTCACACGCTGACCATCGTTGGCCTGCTCGGTGTCCATGACCAGCGAGACGTGTTCTAGGAACCCTGCCAAAGTCTCGAACTCATCCATGAAGCGAATTAGTTCTTTCAGGTTCTCAAGCCGCGATTGCGCTTGTGGAGATTTGTCGGCCTGCCACATCGCTGTGTAGCCGCTTTCATCCAGGATCATCTCTGCGAAGTCGGTATGGCGCTGGCTCTCAATCTCATTTCGCCAGCGCTCAAAGCTCTGGACAAGCTGGGCCAGCGATCGCCGGGCCTTGCCGCCAATCTCTTCGGTCTCGACGATTTCCCGCGCGGCTTGAAACATCGGAATGCCCCGCGCCCGCGCCAGCTCTCGAACCTTGCGCACGGAGGTATCACCAATGCCGCGTTTGGGAACATTGACGATGCGCTCGAACTTCAGGTCATTCAGCGGATTATTCGCTGTCTCGAGGTAGGCGATGGCATCCTTGATTTCCTGGCGCTCGTAAAAACGCGGGCCGCCGATCACGCGGTAAGGAATGCCAAGCGTGACGAACCGGTCTTCAAAGGCACGCATCTGAAATGAGGCCCGCAGAAGAATGGCGACCTCATTGAGGTTTTCTCCTACCTTTGCGAGGTTCTCAATATCATCACTGATGCCGCGCGCCTCTTCTTCATCATCCCAGACGCCGGTCACGGTCACGCGGTTGCCATCAACGTCGTCGGTGAAAAGCGTCTTGCCGAGTCGGCCCTGATTGTGAGCAATCACACCGGACGCAGCAGCCAGGATATGCCCGGTCGAGCGGTAGTTGCGTTCCAACCGGATAACTCTCGCGCCGGGAAAGTCGACTTCGAATTTGAGGATGTTGTCGACCTCGGCACCGCGCCAGCCATAGATTGACTGATCATCGTCGCCGACACAGCAAATGTTGGGAGATCCCTGCGCGAGCAAACGCAACCAGAGGTATTGAGCGACGTTGGTATCCTGGTACTCATCGACGAGGATATATTTGAAGCGCCGGTGATAGTCCTGCAGGACATCCGGATGCGCATGGAAAAGCCGCAGGCACTCAAGCAGCAGATCACCGAAGTCGGCCGCGTTCAGCTCCTTCAGCCTTGTCTGATAAGCGGTGTAGAGCTTGGCGCCCTGGCCGTTGGCAAAAGCGAATGCCTCGCCCTTCGGCACCTTGTCAGGTGTGAGCCCGCGGTTTTTCCAATCATCGATCAGTCCGGCCAACTGCCGCGCCGGCCAACGATCCTTGTCGATGTTTTCCGCCTCGATGACCTGCTTCAGGAGGCGGATCTGATCATCCGTATCAATAATCGTGAAGCCTGACTTCAGCCCGACAAGCTCGTAGTGGCGTCTGAGAATGCGCACACCAATAGAGTGGAATGTACCAAGCCATGGCATTCCCTCGATAGCCTCACCGACATAGCCGCCGATGCGCTCTTTCATCTCCCGCGCGGCCTTGTTCGTGAACGTCACCGCCAGAATTTGTGAAGGATATGCGCGGCCACTCGCTAGAATATGGGCAATCCGTGATGTCAGGACCCGCGTTTTTCCGGTTCCGGCCCCGGCAAGCACCAAAACCGGACCGTCCACCGTCTCAATGGCAGTGCGCTGCTCATCGTTCAGACCGCTGAGATAGGGCGCAACAGTCGTCGAGGCCTGCAGCGCGCGCTCAGAAATACTGGGTTTTGGCTTCGAAAGTTCGGTCACGGATGCCTACAAAATTCGATTCGATCCTATGACGGCATTATAGCACGCTGGCTGCGGCAACAATCAGAACGGGAAAAAGGTCCACAAATTCCGGACTACAGAGCGTGTTCCTCTGCAATTTTGCGAATGAGCGGCGTTAACTCATCATAATGAGAGAATTTGGCAGCAAATGTCAGGTCACCGATGTCTGCTTCGCAGTATCCTTCGGTAAAGAACAGGAAGGGAAACCCAGCGGCTTTGGCCGTGGCATCATCGACTTCACTGTCACCAACATAGATGGCGCGCTCGTGATTAAGCTTCTGCGCAGCAGTGACCAGGGGCTTGGGATCAGGCTTGCGCTCTGGCAGGCTATCGCCGGCAAGCACAGATCCGAAAATCTCCGTCCATTGATGTGCTGCAATGATGTTGTGGGTAGCCGCCCCCGGCTTATTGGTACACATCCCAATGGCAAAGCCTGCGCTGTGGAGTGCACGAATGACCGTGTCGGCGCCCGGCATTGGCAGGCTTGCGCTGCCGGGCGCCTCGGCATGAAGCGTGACGAGACGATGGTGATGTTCCTCGAACGTTTCCGCATCGTAGTCAGCGCCAAGCGTCGCGAAAGCACGCTCTAGGAAGACTCGCGTCCCATCGCCGATAAAGTCATGCACCTCGGAGAGTTCGAAATGGCGATGGCCGAGCTCCGACATCAGGGTGTTGGCAACCCCTTGAATAACCGGCGCACTTTCCACGAGGGTACCATCAAGGTCGAAGATAATTGCTGTCATGTCGGACTCAGTTCCAATGATTCGAAAGAAGACGGGTCACCGCGTCTCTTGCTGCATTGCAGATGAATAGGCAACTAATGGATGCCAGAGTGCGGCGACAAACAAGATTGATCCTGAACTGAATGGCGAGAGACCGGCGGGCCACAATAGTTGCCTGATATGATGCGGCGCGGCGCAATCGAATAATCACGTGCTAAGTTGCTGCGAACGCGCCAAAATGCTGGGTGAGACAGAACACGATTGCACATCACGCAAAGGAAATAGAGAAATGCAACTCACAATGCCTGGCCGCAATGCCCTGATTACTGGTGGGAGTTTGGGAATCGGGCGCGCCATTGCCGTCCGGTTCGTCGAGTCGGGGGCGAATGTGGCCATTGTCGCACGACGTGCAGAACAACTGGAAGAAGCGAAAGCCGAGATCCAAAAGGCAGGATCCGGTAAAGTCGTTTGTGTCCCAGCCGACGTTTCCACGGCGGAAGGTTGCCAAGGCGCCTATGATGCAGCGGTTGCCGAACTCGGCCAGATTGATGTGCTCGTCAACAATGCGGGGACGTCAAAGCGCGGAGATCTCGACACAATCACCGACGAGATCTGGCAGAATGACCTCGACCTTAAGCTTTTTGCCGCAATTCGCCTCGTCCGCCACGCCATGCCTGGAATGCGCGAGCGAAAGTGGGGACGGATTATCAATGTCTTGAACACGGGTGCTAAGGCGCCACCAGCATCCGGTGCTCCAACTGCCGTCAGTCGTGCGGCCGGTATGGCGCTGACCAAGGTGATGGCCGGCGAGGGCGCACCGCACAATGTCTTGGCCAACGCCGTTTTGGTCGGGCGCATCGAGAGCGATCAGTGGGTCCAGCGTCACGCCAATGAAGACAAAGGTCGCACAATCGACGACTTCTACCAGGAAATGGGTGGCATTATCCCGATGGGCCGCGTTGGCACATCAGAAGAGTTCGCCAACATGGTCTGTTTTCTCGCCTCAGACCAAGGGTCTTATATTACGGGTACGGCAATCAATATTGACGGCGGGATGTCGCCGGTCGTCTAAGCGCGTCCGCCCTTGCAATGTCACAAAAAAGTGTTGCCGTCTCGGCGTCAACACACGCCACTGTTGCCCAATTGGATCAAGCCCGGGCACCATTGTGGCGGCTAAGCTTTTCGAGCCGGGTGAGCGTGCCCGGGTGAGAGAAATGACGGCGAAACAAACCGAGGACAAATAGCTCTGCAAGCCACAAAGATGTGGTAACAGTAGAGCAGTTTGTTGGGGCACTGACACGAGCACCCCGTTCGAAAGAGACATTGGAACGGTATGAACAATCTACTGATGTGGGTTGCCGGGCTGCTGGTTGCGGCTTTTGCAGCTCTATTTGCAGTTCCGCCGCTGGTTGATTGGAATCAGTTCCGTGGTGTGTTCGAAGAAGAGGCATCCCGTCTACTCGGGCGGGAAGTGCGTGTCGGTGGTCAGGTCAACCTGCGCATCTTGCCCGTCCCCTACGTCTCCTTCGAGAAAGTCAGTATCTCTGATGCGCCGGGGCTGTCCGGTGCTTTTTTGCGCGCCGAGCGCTTCACCATGCTGCTGTCGGCACCACCACTGCTGCGCGGCGTCATGGAGGCACGGCAGCTCGAGATCGATTCACCCGAAATCAGGCTCCGTTTCGACGAAAATGGGGGTGGCAACTGGCAGCAACTGGAGATCCGCAATCAGGAATTTGCGTTTGTGCCAACGGATGTCTCATTGCAGTCTGCAATGATCCGAAATGGCCGGATTCTTTTGCTCGCCAAAGATGACAGCCAGATCGCGGCATTGGATAACGTGTCCGGCGAGCTTTCGGCTAAGGGACTGCGTGGTCCTTACAAGTTCAATGGCTCACTCAAGGTTGGTAAAAACGAGCATACATTGCGCCTGTCGACGGCATCAATGGATGCGAACGGTCAAATGCGTTTCAAGTTGTCGGCGCGGTCCAAGGCGACAGAGACCGAGCACAGGATTGACGGACAGATTGAGAATATCGATACGACCCCACGTGTGACCGGCAAGCTGGAAGCCCGCGGGCCGGTTCTGGTTGGCAGAAATCGTCTCGATGGCAATCCGGCGTTCTATGACCTGAGCGGGAGTCTCAACCTGGATACCCGCGCCGCAGACCTAACTGACATGGCGATATCGTTTGATAGTGCCGGGCGGCCGCAATTGCTTGTTGGTGCTGCCCGGGCGACCTGGGAAGGCGGCCTCAAAGTCTCTAGCAAATTGACATCGAAATGGTTGGATCTCGATGCAATTTCCGCCGGCAAGACAAGCAAATCACCAGTCGAAGCATTGGCGTTTTTGACTGGCGATGCATTGGATGCGGGACCAAATGGCCAGGCGAATTTTCATTTGGAATTAGGCCAGGCCAGTCTCGGCGGTGAAGTCGTGAGTGCGCTTAACGTCCGGCTGATCGAGAAAGCCGGCAAGGTTTATGTCGACCACATCAGTGGTCAGCTGCCTGGACGCACACAGTTGCGCGCAAACGGACAGGTCATACTGTTCGACAAAGGGCTTGGAGGTAGCGGCCAACTGCTTCTGAACGGTGACAGCCTTGAAAAGTTCCTAGGCTGGCTACAGCTCGATGCGGGTGACCTGAAAGGCCGAGCAGCGGGCGCGTTTCAGTTTTCCGCGGACGTCGCCGTCAAGCCTAAGAACGTCACGATTGCGAATGCGCGCATGCGGTTTGCTGCGGGGATTTCCCGTGGCTCATTCGAGTTTGATTGGAGCAACACGCCGCGCATCAAACTCCAGGCTGATGGCGAACATATTGATGTGTCAGGGCTTGGCTCCCGTCTGCTGGCGCCTGAGAGCATTGCCTATGTGCTCGGCGTTGGAGAGGCCGCTAGAGGCAAGTCATCTCCTGCCCTAGAGTTTCTGCGCAAGTACGATCTCGACCTCGATCTCGACGTTCGGGATATGACGGATGGCGAGCAGGTGTTGACCGATGTCGGCGTCCGCATGGCGAGAACAGGGAAGGCTGTCCGCTTCTCCCGGACACGATTGACGTTCCAGCCCGGACTTGAGTTGGAAGTCGAAGGCAATGTCGATCACACGAACAACGGCGCAGTCTGGGATCTGTCCGGATTGATTGCAGTGCAGAACTCCAGCGCGTTGGCCAAGCTGCATGGTCTCGTCGGAAACATCATCAAGCAGCCGGACCGGCCACGTTTCCTCAATCAGGCGGCCCCAGTGTCGGCAGCGTTTCTGACGAAGGCCGTGAACACCGACGGCAAGTGGAATTCCAGTCTGTCTCTCGATGGCACCCTCGGATCAGATCGGTTGCGCTTCACTGCCAACTCAGCCGGATTGGCTGCGGACTGGCGCAGCAATCCGCTTAACGTCGACCTGAAAGTGGACGGCTACGCTGAGCAAGCGCTCCTTAAGCTGCTCAACTGGTCGAACGGCAGTAAGACCCAGGCGCCAAAAAATGGCGCATCCGGCGCCGTTGCACCGTCACTGTTTCGGATGAAGCTCTCAGGCGTCCCGAACAAACAGCTCAAGGCGTCGGCTGCCTTGGCCGGCGAGGCCTGGCAGTTGCGATTGCGTGCTAATGGCCAGCCATCGTCACAAGCGAACAAGCCCTATCAGTGGGATGGGTCCGGCTGGCTGCAGACTGGCGACATGACTGAGGCGGTTCGCTCCGTTGCGCCTTCGTGGCTACAACTGGTGCGCGCCAGGGGAGGCCTGGAAGGCGACTTCCAGTTTCAAGGTCAACCAGGGCAATGGACGGTCGAACCGATCCAGGTGCAACTCGGCAATAGCATCGTCAGCGGTAAGCTCGATGTCAAAGCGGCCGGCGACGGGCGAGATCGGCCGATGGTGAGCGGTAGGATCGATCTCAACAGGATGGATGCTGATCCAGTCTACATGGCACTACTGAAAGGCGACAAACCACTGCTTCGGGGTGCATTAACGGATGAGCGGCCGCAGCCAATCTGGCCGGACAGTCCATTCAATCTGGAGGCACTGCAACTTTTTGATGCTGATGTGCAGATCGGGACGCAGCAATTGAGACTGTCGCCATCGTTAATTGTCAGCAATGTTAGTTCGCGTGCGACTGTCACATCAGGCGCATTGAGCCTTCGAGTGGACAAGGGGACCTTCTGGGGTGGTAGCGCCAGCGGTTCGGTCGAACTCTCCCCGGAACAGGCCGGTGCCAGACTGGCATTGGATCTTTCGGTCAAGGATGCGCGAATCAGGCGGTTGACGTCTGGCGGTCTCCTTGCTCAGAAATTGAACGGTCGCGCAGACGTGAAACTCACCGCGACAGGCAAGGCGTTGAGCCCGCGTGCACTTGCCATTGCGCTCACTGGCAGTGGCACAGCTAAGGTGAAAGGCGCGCGCGTGCCAGGCTTAGCGCCTGCGCAGTTGACAAAGGTGGCCGACGGGATCGTTCTGGCCGAGGCGGATGCAGAAGACCTCGGAGGGGCTATCACAGGCCTCGTTGAGACTGGCACGATCAATCTTGGTAGCCGAGATATGAAGCTGACGCTGCGAGATGGGACGCTTGTTGTCAGTCCGTTTGTCGTTGCCCGGCAAACAGCCCGCGCAGCCAATAAGACATCTATCGATGTTGTCCGCGGTGTGATTGACAGTCAGTGGGAGATCCCCACCCGGCTCAAGCGGGCCATTGCGGAAGGCGTCGATCCACGTAAGCCGCTGCCGCCGGTTCGGATCGTTTATTCCGGCGTTCTCGGACAACTCTCAGCGGTCGCCCCCCAGGTCAGTATTGGTGACCTACAGCGAGAGCTTACTGTGCAGCGCATGGAAAACGATGTTCGGCGCCTGGAGCGTCAGCGCCGTGAAGATGAAGAGCGCGCCCGGGCCGAGACGGAGCGGCTGCAGCGGTTGGAGCAGGAGCGTCTTGAGGCGCTCGAAGAGGAACGTCGCAAGCGGCAATCGACCCTGCCGCAGCCGGCTGCCGCACCGGCCAATCCTGACGGCGGCAATACGCTGAACAGCCAGGGCGGCACGGTGGAACGACAGGCTTTGCCACCGATCAATCCGGGTCAGCAACCGCAATCTGGCCAACCCACTAATGGCGGCCAGGGCGCTGTGCTGCAACAGCCTTTGGCCGATAGCAATCAAACGGTTGGGCCGGTTTTGCCTGCCGCACCCCCGCGGCCCCGCCGCGTCAAACCCAAGCCTCCGCCCAAGAAATTCGATCCGTTCAAAGAGTCGAACTGATTGACAGGCGGCTCGAAATCAGCCGCGTGCATTCTGTCCGCAAAACGGGCCGCCTTGGCATCTAATCAGAAGCTGCCAGATGATCTAAAGCTGTCGTATTCAAAGCGAATTCGCGATGCGCCAGAAAGCGCTGACTCGCCGTGGCGAATTCTGGCTGCGAATGAATGCGACACGCTGGAAGGCGACCACCGGCTTTGTCCGTCGGACAGCTCTGCTTCCTCAACGACGCAACGGGTGGTCAACAAATCAGCCCGCACGTTCCATGGCCTGATGTTCCGCGGTGTCGGGATAGGGGTATAGCTCATCCAGTGGGATCGAGCGACCGTCGTTCTGTACGATGCGAACATGATACCGCTTGAGTGCCCGAGGATGCCGGGCACCGCAGGAATGGGCGATAATGCCAACGCCATAGCGCATTTTGCCGACAAAGTTCTTTACCCGCTCTGATTTGTCGGTCGGATCAAGTCCGCGCTGAAGGCGCTTGTCATGCGTGGTGATGCCGGTTGGGCAGGTGTTCTTGTTACACTTGAGCGCCTGGATGCAGCCGAGCGCGAACATGAAACCGCGCGCCGATGTCACGAAATCCGCGCCCGCACAGTAGGCCCAGGCGACCTCGGCCGGTGTGATCAACTTGCCGGAAACAATGATGCGAATGCGGTCTCTCAGGCCGTGCCGTATCAGCAGATCGACGACCATTGGAAGCGATTGCCGGATCGGCAGGCCGACGTTGTCCATCAACGGCATCGGGGCTGCACCCGTACCCCCATCACCACTATCGATAGTGATAAAATCCGGTGCACTCTCGATACCGCGCGCTTTGATCTCGGTACACATGGATTCGAGCCACCCATAGGCACCCAGCACACACTTGAAACCGGTTGGCTTACCGGTGACTTCGCGGACATGAGCGATGAAATCAAGTAGCTCGCTATTCGAGTCGATTTCGGGGTGACGATTGGGCGAGATCGAAGCTGTATTGCGTTTGATCCCGCGGATTTGGGCGATCTCCTTGGTCACTTTGGCCGCGGGTAGGATCCCGCCCTTGCCGGGCTTCGCACCCTGGCTCATCTTCACTTCGAACATGCGGACCTGCTCGTGGGCCGCAACTTCGCGTAGCTTATGGTCGTTCAGACTGCCCATCTCATCGCGGACGCCATACTTTGCGGTGCCGATCTGAAAAACAATATCGCAACCCCCTTCGAGGTGGTACGGCGAGAGGCCACCCTCGCCGGTGTTGAGCCAGCAATTTGCAAGCTTGGCTCCACGCGACAAGGCCCGCACCGCCGGGCGTGAGATCGCCCCGAAGCTCATGCCTGAGATGTTGATGATCGACTGCGCCTCATAAGGGTGCCGGCTGTGAGGGCCAATCACGAGGGATGGTGTCTCAACTGCGTCTTCATCCAATGTCGGATAGGGGCAGTTCACAAAGATGGCCGTACCGGGTGGTGTGAGATTCTTTGTTGAGCCGAATGCAATGGTGTTGTCGACGCCTTCCGAAGATTTATAGACCCATTCTCGCTCGGCACGATTGAACGGCATCTCTTCCCGGTCCATAGCGAAAAAATATTGCCGGAAGAATTCTCCGAGTGTCGAGAACAGATAGCGAAACCGGCCGACAACGGGGTAGTTCCGACGAATGGCATCATGCGTTTGCGATACGTCGGCGATGAACATGATGATGATTGCCAGAAAGGCCAATCCGACAAAGACGATGAACAGCGTCGCAAGCGATGCAAGCGCTTCTCCTACGAAGCCGTCAAACGGGGTCATCATGTGCGTCTACTCCCTTTCAATATCTTCTGAAAGCCAGGTGCCCGATCCGAAACTGCGATTGCATTGCGCAATGAAACGCAGCAAGGAACGTTACAACCTCTGGCGACAAGCTCAATTCTCACTTATGCAGAAGCAATCTCTCTCAGCATAGTATGACTGCGGTTTGCGCCAAAGACGGTAAAGTAGCAATGCTCCAACCGATAAAATGGCTGTTTGTTTACGGGACATTGCTCTCACGCTCTCGTGATCCGATCGGTGACGACATGCGCCGCAATCTGCATAGACGGTGCATCAAACGGCGCCGTGCCCGGATATCGGGCCTGCTTTATGACCTTGGCGGTTATCCGGGTTGGGTCGAGCAGCCCGGTGGGTCAGGCTGGGTTGATGGTGAGGTTCTGTTGTTGAGCGATCCTGCTGAGGCCTTCACGTGGCTTGATCCATACGAAAACATCGATTCATTCCACCCAGACAGCGGCGAGTACGCTCGCATTGTTCGGCAAATCCAGGTGGGACCAACGGAAAGTCTGCGTGCCTGGGTCTATGGATACCGCGGTGATCTCATCGGGAGACGGCGGATCAGCAACGGCAAATGGCTGACAAAGTGAGGCGGTGCAGGCTACACGGCTAACGATTTGTGAGTGGTGTGCATTGCGCTTCAATCTTGTCAAAGACCGAGTAGTTCCAGCCCCATGCATGATGATCTATTTGTAAAGCTTCAAGAGGTTGTCCCCTGTCAGGCCGAGTTGGCTGATCGGGATTTGTTTCCGAGCCGGTCCAGCTGACCGCTTGGTGCTAACCAAGACCAACTCTCATTCGTCATCGCTGCGTAGGCAGCGATCCACGAGCGCTTCCGATTTTTCAGAGTTCACATATTGGATGAGGCTTTCTTGCAGGCTTAAAGTCTGGTCTATCACGCAGCAAGCTCTGGCACGCTCGTGGATGCCTGCCTTCGCAGGCAGGACGTTGATTTATGGGCCGAATGCACATTGTGCCGAAAAGAATGCATTCGACCTTCTGACCATTCACATCTAAGGCCCGGCCTCGTTATTAAGGGGGCGCACCATCGGCCAGAGGCGGACAACAAGCTAAGCGATCAATTTTGGAGGCAGGGCACCCATGACGACCTCAAGCTACCAACCGATCCCGCTGCCGGACTACCAAGAACTTCCAGTTGATGACATGCGCCGGCAGGCTGATGACTTTCTCAAGCTGATCCGACGTCGCCATACAGTGCGTGAGTTTTCCGCGCGCGCCGTGCCGCGCGATATCCTTGAGACCTGCCTGACTGCCGCTGCGACGGCTCCCAATGGAGCCAATCATCAGCCTTGGCATTTTGTGGTCGTGAGCGATGCTGACAAAAAGCAAATGATTCGGCGTGGCGCCGAAGAAGAAGAACGCGCCTTCTATGCGGGGCGAGCCGGAGAGGAGTGGATCGAAGCGCTCCGGCCTCTGGGAACCAATCCGGAGAAGCCCTTCCTCGAGGTTGCGCCGTGGCTGATTGTTGTTTTCGGAGAGCGCAAAAGCCGGAGCGCGGATGGCCAGCTTCGGAAGAACTACTATGTGCCTGAATCAGTATCGATTGCCGTCGGTTTTCTCCTGGTTGCCTTGCACAGTGCGGGCTTGGCGACGCTCACCCACACACCAAGTCCGATGGGGTTTCTGAATGAGATTTGTGAACGTCCCAAGCAAGACAAACCGTACTTTCTGATTGCCACCGGGTATCCCGCGGACGATGCAACAATTCCCCTGCACGCAACCGAGAAGCGCCCCATAAATGAGATTGTATCCTGGCTCTGAATTCCACCATGCCGCGGTAGCAACGGTGGTTGGCATCTGCCAATCTCTGACCAAAGCATGCAGACATCAGCCGTGACATCAGGGGAGGGGAATCCCGAAAATTTGTCCCCGTATCTGAACGTGGCACGATAATGCCTTACACCGGCCTCGCTCAGGATCGTCTTCCGGTGGCGACTTGTTGACGAGGGGCCGGTTTCGGTTTCCGTTGGCCGACGGTGACGCGACCGTTCCAACGGCGATGCTCTTCCCGGGGTCGGACCTCGGCCTTGGCACAGTGTGCCACAAGCTGGAAACGGCGAACCGGGGGCAAATCGGAGAGGGCGTCAATCGGGCAGTGTTTGTGCAAACCACCCCGTGCACTGCCAGCCGAAGAGTGGGGCGTGATATGCGCCAACCTTTCAAAGTAAGCGGTGCAGATCACGTCCCGCCATCCTGTGTGCCGATAACCTCCACGACAGTGTGTCGGTGGAGCACATCCTGCTGGAAGGCAGAACAGGTGAGTCTCATCTGGCTTGGGCTTGGTTCAGGCAGCACGAATGCTTCAGGTTTTACGCTTCGAGGCGCAACTCACAAGACCCAATCTTGTCGAGTTCAAAGACGAAATGCTCGCCCGGTAGGATTGGCAAAGTCGCAACGACACTGCCGGTAATGACCAGCATGCCCTGGCGCAGCGGACGACCGCGGTCCACTGCGTGATTGGCGACCCAGGCCAGCGCATCCATTGGGCCATCCGTCGGCCCTTCCGACCGGGTCTCTCCATTGACCAAGAGCTTGCTGGCAAGTCCATTGAGTTCTAGATCGGCAGGTACGGACATCCGGTCTCCAGCCACGATACCGGCATTCCATGAATTGTCCGCGGTCAGTGTGCGGGCGTCACACTCCTTGTACACGGCGTTTCGGTCTTCGATCAGTTCGAAGACAGCCATTGCTTCACCAACGGCGGGGCGAACATTCGCGGCTGTGTAAGGCGTAGATTGACCAGCCAGATCGTCATTCAGGATTACCGCTAGTTCGCACTCAATCACCATATGCATATAGTCGGACGCCTTGAGGCTTGCCGGTGAGCTATGGATGCGGTTTTGATAGATCATGCCGCCGCAGGGGTGATCGATGCCCATAAGCTCCTGCATGACCTTGGTCGTTGTCGCGATCTTCAGACCAGCCACCGGACCATAGTCAGCCTGCCATATCTCGGCCAGCGCTTCCTGCACGGCGTAAGCATCATCGATCGTTGCTGGAGCGAGTTCACCTTGAAGGTTCTCGAAGGGACGTCGGTTGCGGTGGGCATCGGCAAGAAAATGTGCCGCTTTCACCGGGTCAAAATCAGCCATGGCAATCTACTCCCGTCGGAATAAGTCGTGGATCGAAGTGTCGTCTTTGATGCGATGAGGCAGAACCGCAATTGGCACCGCGGTTCTTCAACAAGCAAGTGGGCCCGTCCGCTCCGCAGACGGGCGCCGCACCATCAGCTTTACGCTGTCGGCGGCGGTGCTGTCTCTTCAAATGCAGGAACTGCGGCTGCAAACTTATCGAGCCAGGCTACGAGATTTGGGCAATTGGCGCGCCATTTGCCTCCGTGGCGGAAATCAAGATACCCGAGGGCTGCAGCCAGCGTAATATGGCTGTAGTCAGGATTGGCATTCCACGTTGGCGGTGAGGCCTCGAAAAGAGCAAGTGCCGTGTCAATTTTAGCCTGTTGCATGTCAACCCATGATTGAACACGCTTGTCTTCAGGGCGATATCGGCCTTCGTAGACCAGGAGTAAGGCGGCATCCAAGATGCCGTCGGCCATCGAAGCCCGCGTCAGCATCTGCCAGCGCGCTTGGCCATCACCAGGAAATGTAACCGGCAAGGCAACCTGAGAATCGAGGTACTCACAGATGACATGGCTGTCATGGATAGGGCCGTCCTTATCGGTCAGCAGAATCGGAATTTTGCCCAGTGGATTCTGCGCCCGGTATGAGTCGATTTGCGGGTCATCAGGGGCGACTAATTCGATTTGGCTATCGAGCCCCTTCATTGCGGCGACCAATCGGACTTTTCGGACATAGGGTGACGCGCCGGCGGCGAGTAGCTTCATGACATCTCTCCATGGGATTGAGTTGCCATGCAGAGTGCCCTGAACTGTCCGCACGATCAATGTCGGAAGCTGTTCAATCATACTCCAAGCGGAGTTCTGGGCCAGAAAGGGTTTTCGAAGATTTTTTTATGCCCCCAACGAAAGAAGCAAGGACAATCATCTGGTGCCCGACCAATCCCGCTCACCAGCACGATTAGCCGCTGATCAAATAAGAGCATGTTGTTGCTAGAGCTGGGGAGCAGTAGCCGATCCGGGCAGGCAACCGATGGTGCCCACCGTTAAGGTGCCCCCGCACTACACCGTGCAGCTGCTCCCCAAGAACGGTCTACCACCATTGCGGGTGTTCGCGCGAGATGGACTAAGCCTTGTTGTCATCGATTGTTGTCAAACGGAATTGTGCTTTGCCGGGCAATCGCATGCGTTGTTTTCAAGCGCACGTTCGAGGGAGGGGAAAACAAACGTAGTATCAAGGCCTTATTGGGAAAAATTGCGTTCGCGACACCAACTTTAAATCGCTGTCGATTGATCGGTTGGCTGCTTGATTGTGGCCGCTGCGACGCAAGCAAGCGCAGCACGCTTCAAAGCATCGTGAAACAGTTATGCTCCAATAATGTCAGATCAGCAGTATGATCAGGCGTTCAATTTAACCGGTCTCGGCAGCGCGCTCAGCATCCTCGTAGTCCTGCATTGTGGTCAACCACTCTGCCTCTGCCTCTTCAAGCTGCTTTGCAACTTGCCCGCGTTGACGCAGTAATTTTTGAGCCGTGTCCGGGTCACGTGTGTAGAGGTCGCTATCCGCCAACGAATGATCGAGGTCTTCCATTTGGCTTGTCAGGGCCTCGACATTTCTCTCGGCCTGATTGGCCAGTTTTTTCAGCGGAGCGAGTGCTGCGCGTCTTTCTGCCGCCAGACGGCGTTGGTCGCTGCGTCCGACTTTGGCCTCAGTGCCATCAACAGTCTGCTTTGCTGTTGGTTTCTTGGCTTGCGAGATTTGATCGAGCAGGTAGCGGCGATAATCGCTCATGTCACCGTCGAAAGCCGCAACTGTTCCGTCGCGGACGATCCACAAGCGATCCGCACAGGCTTCGATCAAGTGCCGGTCATGGCTGATCAAAATCACAGCGCCATCATAGTCGTTGAGCGCCTGGATCAGGGCCTGGCGGCTGTCGACATCCAAATGGTTTGTCGGCTCGTCCAGGATCATGACATGGGGACCATGATACGCGGCCAGCATCAACAGCAATCGTGCCTTTTCACCGCCGGAGAGCGTGCCACATTTGTTGTCTGCCTTCTCCACGCCGAACCCGAAGGCTCCAAGCCGCGCGCGCCGTTGTGCATCGCTCGCTTCAGGCATCAGTTCGGTGATGTAATGCAGTGGTGTTTGCATTGGTGCCAGTTCGTCAAGCTGGTGCTGCGCAAAATAGCCGAACGTGACATGGCGATGGCAATTGTACTGGCCGTGCATCGGCGCCAATCGACCGGATATCAATTTGGCGAAGGTCGACTTGCCATTGCCGTTCTGACCGAGCAAGGCGATGCGGTCATCATTATCGATCCTAAGATTAAGATCCTGCAGGATGGGTTGCTCGGGTTCGTAACCGACAGCACCAGACTCAAGTTGTACCAAGGGGCTGGCAAGTGATTTCGCCGGGGCAGGAAATCTAAACGGAATGACGGCATCATCAATCTGGGCTGCGATCGGCTTCATGCGGGCAAGCGTTTTCAGGCGGCTTTGCGCTTGCGTCGCTTTCGTGGCTTTGGCGCGGAACCGGTCGACGAAGCTCTCGATCCTTTTGCGCTCGGCATCCTGCTTCTTCTTGAGCTTAAGCTGTTGGTCTTGGCGCTCGCGGTAAGCATTCTCGAAGTCGTCATAACCGCCGGCAAACAAAGTCAACCGGCCTTGGTTGAGATGCAATATCGAGCGCACCGCCGTATTCAGAAGGTTGCGGTCATGACTGACGATGATGACAGTATGCGGATACGTGCGCAGATAGTTCTCAAGCCACAACGAGCCTTCAAGATCGAGGTAGTTGGTCGGCTCGTCGAGGAGCAGGATTTCCGGTTCAAGAAATAGGACGGATGCCAGCGCAACCCGCATCCGCCAACCGCCAGAGAACTCCGAACAAGATCGCTGTTGCGCTGCTTCATCAAATCCTAGGCCAGATAGAATAGCGGCCGCCCGCGACGGCGCGGTGTGGGCGCCAATGTCGGTGAGGCGGATTTGGATTTCTGCAATGCGATTGGGGTCGGTTGCGGTTTCGGCTTCTGCCAGCAATGAGGCCCGTTCGGAGTGCGCTGCAAGCACCCAATCGATGAGCGACGTGCTCTCCCCGGGCGCTTCTTGCGCGACGTGCCCGATATTCGCGGAACTCGGTAGAGTAATGGAACCGCTCTCAGGAGAAAGCTCACCCATGATGAGCTTCAATAATGTGGTCTTGCCCGTCCCATTGCGGCCAACAAGGCCAACTTTATGGCCCGTCGGTATGGCGACCGTGGCCTCATTGAGGATGAGACGGCCTTCGATCCGGAACGTCAGCTCGTTGATGTGCAGCATTGCGTCAGACCTGATTGGAAATCACACAAGCCGCTCTAAATGCATTAGTTTGCCGTACGAGCCAACCCCGGCTGGTCATCCACGAACGACCGGCTGTAGGGATGTCGCCAGCAATCTCATCTGTTGCGAGCTTGGCGGCATCTGTAGCTGCGTCTCAAACCACTGCGTTACGAGTGTACAGACCTTCGAGGCCGGTGCCGTCGACAATTCGGTCGGATCCGAGAACATCTTGAGATCGGCTTCCGACCAGCCACGCTTGACGAGCAGGTTGGCCAGATCTGTGAAATCCTTGTTGATGGGTTCGGCGTAGGCTTGTTTCGCTGTCGTGCCATTCTGTGCTGCGGCTATGATCGCTTCCGTCTGAATGCCGAGCTGGCCAACATAAGTGGGATTTCCAAACAGCGGCAACACTGTTGGACTGAGTTCGCCCTTGGAAATGTACCCATAACAGGCCTGAACATCCTGCGTAACGAGGAACTTCAGGTTGGCAACGAACGTTTTGGCCAGTGTCCGCAAATGATCGGGTGAAGCAGCCAGGATTTTGTCGGCGTTGGAGCGACGCCACTCGACCACGGATTTCACCACTGTTGCGAGCACTTCGTCGCTGGATTTGCCATTCGCCTGAAGCTTGCCAGCATTGCTCTCTTGGGCCTTGGCCCAAGACGGATATAGAGCATTGAAAGATCGCCAGAACTGGCTTTGAAAGATTGGCAGCTCGGAATAGCTGGCAACCGCAGCAGGAGACTGAACCGGTGCAGCAGAACGCTCCGGAGAGGCCGCAGCGGTTTTCACCTGTGTTGCCTGCTGGGCATTGTCGGCAGCAACACGGGCCGGTGTTCCGGGGGCTGCAACAACACCCGGCTGTGCCCCGGCCTCCTTGGTCAGATCATTGTAGACCTTCATCAATGCATCTTGGTTGGTATAGGCAAACCAACCGCCGGCACCAATCATCGCAATCAGGACGAGTGAAACGAGCGCCGCAACGATAGGACGGCGACGCGGCTGTTGATCGAAGTCATCGTCGTCATAGAAATCATCGTCATCATCTAGGCTGGTGCGCTGTTGTTGTTGGCCGTTAGCTTGCTGGAACCCAGGGTTGGGGTGTGGCCCAGGTGCGGGCCGCCCGCCGGGAGCACCAGGCGCTGGCTGTCCGCCGGGATAAATACCAGCACCTGGGTGGCCATACATGTTTGGGTTGCCAGCGCCATATCCTGGATTGGCACCAGATTGCTGCGGGCCACCCTGTGCTTGCTGGGGCCCGCCCATCTGCGGCGATGTTGCCTGCCACGCGTTTTGTGGATGGGGCTGCTGCCCAGTGTGCTGCCCAGGCTGTTGTCCTGAATGTTGGTTGGGATTTTGGCCTGGATGATGGAGTTGGTGTCCGGCGGCAGCCCCATAAGGTTGGTGGGCACCGCGGTCTTGTGCTTGCGGATTGCTATGCGATGGAGCGGCGTTGCCGGAAGGTCCTCTACCGGCGTGGTCATTGGGGCCTGCGGAAGCCTCTACATTCCCGCTGTTCGGCGGCTGTCCGGTATTGCCAGCTCTGGGATCGGTCTGTGGCTGCTGCAGCTGGCCCGGTCGAGCAATGCGACTGGGTGATGGTAAGGTCCGTTCGCGAGCCTCTCCGGACGGCGATTGCTCGGCAGTTGGCGAATGCGAGGTTGGCTGAGGGCCAGGATCCAATGACGGAGTCTGGTTTGTCTCTGAGGGTGACGCCTGGTTGGTCGGCAATCCACGATCGGCATCCGAGACGCGGTAGTCGCGCTGCGTCGGACTATCCGGTCGCGTTACGTCATTTGCAGGTTCGCTTTGCTGCGCATTTTCGGCGTCAGAGTAATCAATCTGTGAAGAGTCAGCTTGTTGCTGCTCAACTGGAGCGACCGAAGGCTGCTCAAGAGTGATGTCTTCAATATCTGATGCGGTCGATTGCGCAGGCTCTTGTTCGACTTGTGAAGGTGTCGGCGCTGGTTCGGGCGGAGGAGGCGCAGCTGGCGCCGTCTCTGGGAAGACCTCGCTCGCTGTGCGCCACTCTGGAAAGCCCGCACGCCAAACCAGGTCGGTCGGATGTAGATGGCCTAGCTCAATAAACTTCTTGAGTTCCGGGTCGCTCAGAGGCCCGTGCTGCTGACCATCTCGTGCCAGATACCATTCGATTTTCGTATTTGATCCGGACATCTCAGAATCTGCCAAGTGCATTTCACCTAAATGTTGACTTCAAAGACCTCGACGGCTGCCAACGCATTGCAGCTGAGGCCTCGACATATCGATCCCGGTCTTCCACATTGGTGCGATCGCAAATAAGCAGTGATTTGCCACACAAGCAACATTATGGCTGGAATACTCAGTCATTTCTTTGACGTCGCCCAACAATCATCTCCACTCGGCGGCGATTGGCCCCATCGAGACGCTCGGGCCGTGAGTTGATGGCATCCGGCCTCGCAGCTATAAGCGGCCCGAACACTCGGAACAAACCTCAACGACGGGACCTCGACAATGGCCATTGAGCGCACATTCTCCATAATCAAACCTGACGCAACCGCGCGCAACCTAACCGGCAAAGTCAATGCAATGATTGAAGATGCCGGTCTTCGTATCGTTGCCCAGAAGCGGGTACGCTGGACACGCGCTCAGGCAGAAAAGTTCTACGAAGAGCACAAGGAACGTCCTTTCTACGGCGAACTGGTCGATTTCATGACATCAGGCCCGATTGTCTGCCAGGTGTTGGAAGGCGAGGGCGCAATTCTGAAGTATCGCGAAGTGATGGGTGAAACCAATCCAGCGGAAGCAGCTGAAGGCACAATCCGCAAGACATATGCAAATTCAATTGGTGAGAACTCTGTTCACGGATCTGACAAGCCGGAGAGTGCATCTCGCGAAATCGCTTTGAATTTCGAAGAGTCAGAAATCGTCGGCTGATTGCACGACGGACACGTGAGGTGAAACAATGACGCGCAAGCTGATCAGTTCCGGATCCAAGTTCGAAGAAATGGTTGGCTATTCGCGCGCCGTTGTTGATGGAGACTGGATCTTCGTCGCCGGCACGACCGGATTTGACTACGCGACAATGACGATCTCTGACGATGTGGTCGAGCAATGCCGCCAGACATTGAAAAACATTGAGGCGGCCTTGCAAGAGGCCGGTTCGGGCTTCGATGACGTCGTCCGAGTGCATTACATTCTGCAGAGCCGCGATGAATGGCCGAAGTGCTGGCCGTTGGTCAGTGAAGCCTTCAAGAAGGCACGGCCCGCGGCGACGATGTTCGTTGCAGAATTACAGGGTCCGGAAATGAAGATCGAAATCGAGGTGACAGCGCGTCGCCAAGCGGCATAGCAAACCCACATCGGCCAGTTCGATCATCCTTACGAGAGACTGAGCATGATTTCGCCTGATCACGCCCAACTGATGGCCAACTACAATCGGTGGCAGAACGGATCCGTCTATAGAGCAGCATCGACACTATCAGATGCTGATCGAAAGCAGGACCGAGGCGCATTTTTCAAGTCAATCCATGGTACGCTCAACCATCTTCTGTGGGGCGATCAAACCTGGATGAACCGTCTTGCAGGTATGCCGGCACCACGTGTGAGCATGGCGGAGTCACCCAGCTACCATGAGAACTGGGATGGACTGGTCCAGGAGCGCCAAGCTTTTGATGAGGCCATCCTGGCATGGGCGTGCGGCGTTACCCCGGAATGGCTGAGTGAGGACCTAACATGGTTTTCCGGCGCCGCCGGTCGAGAGCTGTCCAAGCCGAAGTGGCTGTTGGTGACACATTTCTTTAATCATCAGACCCATCACCGAGGTCAGGTGCACGCGATGCTGACCCAGGCAGGCGCGCGTCCAGATGATACCGACATCATTGTGATGCCTTAGTTTGCAGCATCTTCGTCGGCCGGTGCTTTATCACACCCCCGAAGTCGGCTACCGTCCGTTGTTCAACCCGTAATGACTTAGGAGCTGGCCATGGATGGCGCGCCTTCAACCGGTTTTTCGGCCTGCCCGCATGATTGCCCGTCGACTTGTGCGCTGGAAGTGGAGCTCCTCTCCAATGGCAAGATCGGCCGCGTGCATGGAGCAGCCGAGAACACGTATACGGCTGGTGTCATTTGCGCCAAGGTCGCGCGTTACGCCGAACGCATCCATCATCCGGATCGCCTGACCCATCCGCTGAGGCGGCTGCCCTCAGGCAACTTTGAACAGATTTCCTGGGACAGTGCTCTCGACTTGACAGCAAGTGCCTTGTTGGCCGCCGAGCTGAATTACGGCCCAGAAACAGTTTGGCCATACTATTTCGCTGGCACCATGGGCCTTGTGATGCGTGACGGTATCAACCGGCTGCGCCATGCCAAGAAGTACTCGAATATGTACCCGTCCATTTGCACCACCCTGGCCTGGACGGGGTTTACGGCTGGGACAGGAAAACTGGCAGGGCCTGATCCGCGCGAAATGGCAAGAGCAGATTGCGTCGTGATCTGGGGGACCAATCCCGTCAATACCCAGGTCAATGTGATGACGCACGCGGTCAAAGCCCGCAAAGAACGCGGTGCGAAGATCGTTGCCATTGATATCTATGAAAACGGGACAATGAAGCAGGCTGATCTCGCTCTTTGTCTACGGCCCGGCACGGATGGGGCGCTTGCCTGTGCCGTCATGCATGTCTTGTTTCGCGATGGTCTGGCCGATTGGGATTACCTCGAAGCATTCAGCGACTGCCCGCGCGAGCTTGAAGAGCACATGCGCGCGCGCTCTCCCGAATGGGCTAGCAAGATTACCGGACTGAAAGTCGAAGATATTGAAGCGTTCGCAAAGCTGGTCGGTGAAACGCCGCGCACATTCTTCCGCCTCGGCTATGGCTTCACGCGTCAGCGCAACGGTGCCCATAATATGCACGCAGCGTCATGCATCCCGACAATTACCGGTGCCTGGCGCTATGAAGGTGGCGGCGCTTTCCACAACAACGGCGATATCTACCACTGGGACAAGACTCTGATTGAGGGCAACGATGTCAGAGACCCGTCGGTTCGCACCCTCGACATGTCTCGGATCGGCCCCGTACTGTGCAACGATCCCTACGACCTCGCGGGCGGACCGCCAGTGACGGCCTTGTTTGTACAAAACCAGAACCCGGCTGAGGTTGCACCCGATCAGACACTCGTGAAAAAGGGGCTCGCGCGCGATGACTTGTTCGTCTGCGTGCATGAGCAGTTTATGACATCAACGGCACGAATGGCCGATGTTGTCCTGCCAGCCACCATGTTCATGGAGCACGATGATGTCTACCAGGGAGGCGGGCATCAGTACATCATACTCGGTCCGAAGATGGTCGAGCCGCCTGGCGAATGCAGGTCGAACCACGATGTGATCTGTGATCTTGCCAAACGTGTCGGTGCGGAGCATGCAGGCTTTGAAATGACGCCGCGAGAACTGATCGACAAGACTCTGCAGGCATCCGGCTGGGGAACGCTTGAGAAACTGGAGAGCGAAAAGTGGATCGACTGTCAGCCAGACTTTGAGACGTCACACTATATCAAGGGTTTTGCCTATGCAGATGGCAGGTTCAAGTTCAGGCCGGATTGGTCGAATGTCCCGGTCGGCCGCAAATTTGATTGGGGAATCTCGGATACCGTACCGTCACTCCCAGATCATTGGGATGTAATTGAGAATGCTGATGCAACGCATCCGTTCCGGTTGGCTACGTCACCTGCACGCCACTACCTGAATTCAACATTCAATGAGACGCAGGGAAGCCGTGACCGCCAAGGTCAGCCGGCGGTACTTGTTCATCCCGATGATTTAAGCGAACTGAACATTCAAGACGGCGAAATGGTCCGGCTCGGGAACCAGCGTGGAGAAATCACAATCGAAGCACGCGCGTTCAACGGTCTGCAGCGCGGCGTCGTGATTACCGAAAGCGTTCCTCCCAATCAACAGTTTGCTGGTGAGCGTGGAATCAACACGCTGACCAGCGCCGATCAGGTTGCGCCCTATGGTGGTGCAGCCTTCCATGACAACCACGTTTGGATAGCCAAAGCATGAGTCAGCCTCGCCTCACAATTGAACGGATCGAACATGCCGGCACTATTATTGATCCGGTTTTTCTGAATTCACCTCAGATGGCTTTTGCTCCGCTGAGCGACGCTGTTGGCGCCGATGTTGTCCTCAAGATCGAGACGCTCAATCCTATCCGCTGCTTCAAAGGCAGGGGTGCGGATCTGACTTTGGCTGAGGCAGCTGCGGCCGGTTTCTCCGGCGACATTATTTGCGCCAGCGCGGGCAACTTTGGCCAGGCCATAGCTTATTCGGGAACAAAGCGTGGGCTGTCGACGGTGGTCTACGTCGCTGAAAACGCTAGCCCGTTCAAGATTGAACGTATGCGTCAGCTTGGAGCAGAAGTGCGGTTGTTCGGAGCGGATTTTGATACCGCCAAGGAAGAAGCCAAGCGCGCTGCTGCTGAAACTGGCGCGCGAATGATTGAAGACAGCAAGGACGTTGAAACGGCAGAAGGCGCTGGCACCATTGGTCTAGAGCTAGTGGCAGGTCAATTAAAGCCGTTCGATGCTGTTGTCGTTCCTCTTGGCAATGGTGCCATGATCAACGGTATTGCCACGGCCATCAAAGCACGATCGCCGTCAACTCAAGTGATTGCCGTTCAGGCTGAAGGCGCGCCAGCCATGATCCAATCCCTGAAGTCGAACAGCCTTGTTGAAACAGACACCATCGACACAATTGCCGACGGGATTGCGGTCCGCGTACCTGTTCAGGAGGCCTTGGATGATATGCAAGGCCTCGTCGATGACGGCCTGCTTGTCAGTGATGCCGAGATTATCGAATCGATGCGGCTAATTCATAGCCATGCCGGACTCGTCGCTGAGCCGAGCGGCGCCATCGGTGTCGCGGCCATAGCGCGTTACAAGGATTACTTCGCTGGAAAGTCCGTTGCGACTGTGATCTGCGGCAGCAACCTGACTGATCAGCAAATACAACTCTGGCTCGGTCAGAGATGATGACAGCAAGGTCACTGGATTGCGCATCGCGCACAATTCGAAGTAAAAAGACTCATCAATTAATTTGTTAGCTGATTAATTATTCTCAACTCTTTTCAATTTAGCCCCTTGCGCACCCGCATCACACTCATGATAGGGTCCCTCGGTCTTATGCCACTCTGAAATCGTCGGAGTGGACAGCAAGGGAGAATACGAATGAAGAAGTTTCTGCTCGCTGCTTCGGTAGCTGCCGTTGGTGCAGCTGGCCCAGCAGTTGCGCAACAGCAGTTCATATCGATCGGTACGGGTGGCGTAACAGGCGTCTACTATCCGACAGGTGGCGCAATTTGCCGTCTCGTCAACAAGGACCGCAAGAAGCACGGCATCCGCTGTTCAGCTGAATCAACTGGCGGCTCGATTTACAACATCAACACCATTCGCAATGGCGAATTGGAGTTCGGTGTTGCCCAGTCTGATTGGCAGTACCACGCTTACAACGGCACATCCAAGTTCAAGGACAAGGGTGCGTTCAAGAAGCTTCGCGCCGTCTTCTCTGTCCATGCTGAGCCGGTGACGATCATTGCTCGCCAGGATTCCGGCATCAACAACATCACCGACTTCAAGGGCAAGCGCGTCAACATCGGCAACCCAGGTTCCGGAACGCTCGGCACTTACGAAGTGATCGAAAAGGCCATGGGCTGGAAGCGTGGCGACCTCAAGCTGGCTGCTCAGATGAAGTCGTCCGAAACAGCCAAGGCTGTTTGTGATGGCAAGATCGACGCCTACTTCTGGCTCGTCGGCCACCCATCCGCTTTGACACAGGAATCGATTGCTAGCTGCGCAACCAAACTGGTCAACGCTCAGGCACCTCAGATCGACAAGCTGGTTGGTGACAATCCTTACTACCGCGTCGCGACTATCCCGGCCGGAATGTACAACAACAAAGCTGACATCAAGACTTTTGGTGTTGGCGCAACCTTCGTGACGTCATCTGACGTATCGGAAAAGGTTGTCTACACGGTCGTCAGCGCAGTTTTCGAGAACTTCGATAACTTCAAGAAGCTGCACCCGGCGTTCAACAACCTGAAGGCCGAAGAAATGATCAAGGACAGCCTGTCTGCTCCACTGCATGCTGGTGCTGCGAAGTACTACAAAGAAAAAGGCTGGATGAAGTAATCATCCGGCGGGAGGATGGCGACAAGGCCATCCTCCTCTCGTTAATGCCAGGGCCGTAGCGGTCCACGTCGAGTCTATAAAAAGTGCAAATTGGGGGGCACCATGACCGAAAACGCAGCTGCGAGCACGACAACTGCTGACGAAATGGTGGCCCAGGTCGAGACAGGCGCTCGCAATCCTGTCGGCTGGCAGGCAAAACTCTTTCTCGCCATTGCGTTTACCTGGTCGCTGTACCAGCTTTTCATCGCGACCCAGCTGCCCTATACGCTCGCCGAAATAACTGGCCAAAGCTTCTTCCTGGATACACTGAATCACGCTAGGCGCATTCACTTGGCGTTTGCGATGATTCTGGCCGCAATGGCCTATCCATTGCTGCGATCGAGTCCGCGTCACACGATACCATTGTACGATTGGATTCTCGCGGCGCTGGGTGTCGTCGTCTGTTTCTATGCCGTCGTCAATTACGAAGATATCGCCAACCGTTCGGGCTCATTCAATAACGTTGACATCACCATCGGTCTCCTGGGACTGAGCCTCCTGGCTGTCGCCGTCTACCGGTCGTTAGGATTGCCGCTACTCATCGTTGCTTCGGTTTTCGTGGCTTACGTATTTTTCGGGTCTGGCGAGTGGGTGCCAGAGACAATCCGCTGGAAAGGCGCGTCACTCGGAAAGTCACTCTGGCATTATTGGATACAGGACGAAGGCGTTTTCGGCGTTCCGCTCGACATATCGGCAACGATGATCTTCCTGTTTGTGTTGTTTGGCTCAATTCTTGAGAAGGCAGGGGCAGGCAATTACTTCATCAAACTTGCATTTTCGCTGCTCGGTCATTTGCGCGGCGGGCCTGCCAAGGCCGCCGTTGTGGCGTCAGCCCTGAGCGGCGTCTACTCTGGCTCTTCGATTGCCAATACGGTGACGACGGGGACATTCACAATTCCCTTGATGAAGAAAACCGGTCTTTCGCCTGAAAAAGCCGGGGCCGTCGAAGTGGCCTCATCGACCAATGGCCAGCTCACTCCGCCGGTCATGGGTGCTGCGGCCTTCCTGATGGCAGAGTTTACTGGTGTACCTTACACCGAACTCTTGAAGCACGCTTTGGTCCCGGCCTTGGTGTCCTACATCGCTCTGATTTATATTGTTCACTTGGAAGCGCTCAAGCTAGGTCTCAAAGGCCTTGAAAAGCCAACGCCGACCCTCAGCCTTGGTATCAGGCTGCTGCGCGTGTTGACCGGCATCTTCCTCACAATCGCCCTGTTTGCAGCGGTCTATTACTTCCTCGACTGGGTCGCTTACCTGTTTCCCGGACTAAGTCTGACCAGCGTTATTGCGGTCTGCGCCGTGGCCTACATCGTCTTGTTGATGCTGGCCTCACGTCATCCAGACCTTGAAATGGACGATCCGGAAGCACCTCTGACAAAGTTGCCGAATGCAGCCGACGTCGCCATCACAGGGCTCTATTTTGTTCTGCCGATCGTCATCCTCATCTGGTGCATCTTGCCGACACCCGACAAGCTGTCACCGGCATTAGCGGCATCGTGGGCATGCTTCGCGATGATTTTCGTGACGCTGACGCAGCATCCGCTCAAAGCGTTGTTCCGTGGTCGTGCTGCCGAAATGGGTGGCGCGCTTGTTCGCGGCGCGGGTGATTGTTTCGACGGTATGATCGCTGGCGCGCGGAGCATGATCTCAATTGCGATCGCCACTGCTGCTGCCGGTGTCATCGTCGGATCGCTGTCGCTATCTGGTGCGCACCAGGTGATCCTCGAATTTGTGGAGGCGATTTCAGGCGGCAACCTGATGCTGCTGCTCATCCTCGTGGCGGTCATGAGTCTTGTTCTGGGTATGGGGTTGCCGACGACAGCGAACTACATCGTCGTCTCCTCGTTGATGGCTCCGGTCATCGTGACCTTGGGCGCAAAGAGCGGGCTGATCATTCCGATTGTGGCGGCCCACCTGTTCGTTTTCTACTTCGGGATCTTGGCGGATGATACGCCGCCTGTGGGGCTGGCCGCGTTTGCGGCCGCAGCAATATCGAGGGGCGACCCGATCAAGACCGGTGTGCAGGGCTTTATGTACGACATTCGAACGGCGTTGCTGCCGTTCCTGTTTGTCTTCAACACAGAGTTATTGCTGATCGATGTGACGATCGCAAAAGCCATCTTCGTCTTCATCATAGCGACCATGGCCATGATGTTATTTGCGGCGGCGACACAGGGCTACTTCTTCGCCCGCAATTACGTTTGGGAAACTGTTGCCTTGTTGCTGATTGCTTTCACGCTCTTCCGGCCCGGGTATTGGCTCGATCAGATTGCTCCGCAGTTTGATGAGCGTGCAGGCACGAAAGTGGTCGAACTGGCGGAGAAGTTACCGGCTGATAGCGAACTGAGACTGAAGGTGTCGGGTCCGAATATCAACAACGCAGAAAAGATTGATACATCGACGTTGGTCATTCCACTTGGACCCGCGGGCAAAGGTGCCGATCGCTTGAGCAAAACTGGAATTGCCGTTGTGATGGAAGACGGGGTTGCCAAGCTGGAGGAACCACTCCCCGCGTCGAAGTTTGAAAAGCAGATGAGCTCATACGACTTCTATGGTGACAAGCCGGTTGTGGTCACAATAGTTCAGATCCCGAATGAAAGGATGCCCAAAGAGGTGTTCTACATTCCGGCGCTATTGCTCCTGCTGCTCGTCATTCTGATGCAACGTCGCCGGCAGACACAGCCTGCTTTTTGATAACGCTCTAGCGTTGCGTGTTTAACGTTGGCGCCGCTTGTCGGATGCAACCGCCAACTCGATACGCAACTCTAGATTCATAGACTTGCTAGTGGTCTTCGCGGTTCAGACGTTTGTGTTGGGGCGTGAAGCAAGGGGAGGCAAATATGTTTAAGACGATCCTCGTACCAATCGATGTGGATCAGGAAAGCTCGTGGACCCGGGCATTGCCTGTTGCGGAGCAACTTGCCAAGGACTACGGCGCGTCGTTGCACGCGATATCGGTCGTGCCGACGATGGGAATGTCCATTGTTGGCAGCTTTTTTCCGCCGGATTTTGAGAAGAAGGCACTGGCTGCCGCACAGACCAAACTCGACGATGTTCTGGCCAAGGCTTCTGGCGATGCTGGTTCAATTACAAGGCACGTGGCTCACGGTACAATCTACGAGGAAGTTCTGGGCGCTGCCGAGCGACTAGGATGTGATCTCATTGTCATGACATCGCATCGCCCTGAACTGAAGGACTATTTGCTCGGTCCGAACGCAGCTCGTGTGATGCGCCACGCTAAGCAGTCCGTGTTCATCGTGCGTGAGTAGACGTCATGCCACTCTCGATTTGGCGCCGGGCAAGCCATTCAAAGTCTGGCGCTATGTGAGGGACAATTGTCCGAAAACTTAGATCCGGCTTGTCTCAAGCGACAAGCCGAAGGTTTGCGTCTCAAGCTCACTATTCCGCTGCGTCGGCCTCTGCCTCGGCATGCCCGCTTTCGAGCTGCAGAATGTCATTGAAGCGGTTAAATGCACCACATAGTGCGGTTCGCCACGTGATTTCAACGATCTGGGCCTCAGTGAAATGCTCGCGCAGGCGGCCGAAGATCTCGTCTCGTGTGCGGTTCCACTTCGTCGTAACGGCGATCGCGTATTCGACCACTAGCTTGTCGACATCATCCAGCTCCGGGTGATCCTGGTAGTCGAGCAATGTGCTGGCACCCGCTTCGCTGATCCCTTGCACAGCGAGCTTCGGCGCGTGATGTGACACGCAATACGGGCACTCGTTGAGCAGTGAGACTGTGACAATCGCCAATTCAATGTAGCGCTTCGGCGTATGAGCTTCCTCAGACAGCTCAACCAGCATGCCCCAGCCCTTTTCAAAGATGGGCATGCGGTAAGCCATCACTCCGGCCTGATCGGCAAAGTCGCCATAGCCCAGCATTTTATCCCACAAGGGTTGCAGGTGATCCGGGATATCAGTGCGTGTCTTTGGCTCAATGCGTGGCATGGATTTGGTCCTTAGCTTGGAAACTCAATTCGTGAGATTAGCCAATGTCTGGCGGAGATGGTTGAGCGATTTTCGCGTGTTCTCCAACGGCTCAGACTTGGCGTGTGTTTCGATCGAGAATGTCAGCTGCCGGTCCCCCGCAAGCGAGAGTAATGAGCTGATGTAGCCGGCGAGGTCGACATCGCCCTCGCCAAGAGTGACAAAGCCACCGGCCGCTTTCGAATAGTCCTTGAAGTGAATATGCTCGGCGCGCGACATCACACTTTGCAGGACCTCGGCAGTTGGGATCTCACCGACCCAGGCACTGTTGGCAATATCGGGAAGCGGGCGCAATCGATCCGTATCGTAGGCAGCAATCAATTCAGGGAGCTGATCCATACGTGCGATATTGCAAACAAATTCATTTTCGACCAGCAAGACCTTGTCATGCTTCTCAGCCATTTCCAGGAGAGCCTCATAACCCGGTCTCAGATCATCAATGCTGAAGCCGTCGTAGGTCAAAAACGAAAAAATCCTAAGATTGCGAGTGCCGAACGCATCTGCAATGCGGATTGCATCCTCGAACAACTGCGCGTCGCTTCGCCCGGCGCGATCAAAGCCAAACTGATCACCATGCGTATCGACAGCTTTGCCCGGTGCCGGCCATTTGAACAATGGGGTTGCAATGCCGGCAACGTCGAGACCGGCTGATTGAACGCGGCTGACAGCGCTGTCCAACTGGGATTGCGTCAGTGACAACGGATTGACGCCGTCCACCTGCCGCACCTCGATGGAGTCGAGCTTTTCTTCGACAGCGAATTCCAGGCAGGTGTCCAGACGTGGCCCGGGTTCGTCAGAGATGACGCAGAGTTTTGGTTGAATGTGGGTCATGCCGGGAAGGTATTCTGATTGCGCTCAGCCTGCAACGTGCAACGTGCTGATTTTTCTCCAAGCCATTTCATCGTGCTTACAGTTGAGGTGTGGCAGTCGACTTCAATATAGGGCGGAAAGTGGACGACCGTTTCAGATAGAAACAGTTTGACGCCTCCTGCAGGCATTGTCCCTTAAAGTCTGGCGGCCTGCTGCCCTGGACATCGTGGTTGTCTGGTGCTTGACTTGAGGTGGATACAGCACAACTTGGACTGCGGTCAGATTGCGTAGGATATGAGCATATCAGCCCAACCAGAATTTACGACGCCACAGTTACAGGCGGCGCTACGCAACAAGTTGATGCTTGGTCTCTTTCTACCACTACAGTCCGGTGCATGGAGCCCGTCGATGGCGCCGCGTCAGACATCCTGGACATTCGATTACAATGCAGAGTGCGCTGTCAAAGCGGAGGCGCTTGGCTTCGACCTCGTCTTTGGTTTGGCGCAATGGATGGGCAAAGGCGGCTACGGCGGTGAGATGGCATTCCGTGAGCAATCAACCGATGCCATGATGGTTTGCGCCGGTTTGGCAGGCCTGACCAAACGCCTCATTCTAATCTCAACAGTCCATGTTCTCTATGGTTGGCATCCACTGCATATCGCAAAACTGGGCGCAACGATCGACAGCATGAGTCACGGCCGCTGGGGCTTGAATGTCGTGACAGGTTACAAGCAGAGCGAGTTCGAAATGTTCGGAATGTCGCCGATCGAACATGACTTGCGCTACGGCATGGCGGATGAGTTTACAGCGCTGATGAAGCGTCTGTGGAGCGACGATGACGGCGTCACATTTGATGGAAAGTTCTGGAAAGCAAAGGACGCGTTTGTTGCACCGAAGCCGGTCAACGGTCGTCCGATCCTGGTCAATGCCGCATCGTCACCGGCAGGATTGGACTATGCAACCGATCACTCCGATCTGATTTTCATCACAAGTCCTGCGGGAGCCGATCTCGACAAGGCATGCGAGAGCCTTCCGGCCCACAACAAGAAGATCAAAGATTTGGCGCGCTCCAAGGGCCGTGAGATCAAAACTATCATTAATCCGCATGTCATCTGCCGGGAGACGGAAGCGGAAGCTTGGGCGCAGCATCAAGCCATAATTGATCAGCAGGACCCAGTGGCGGCCGATAAATTCTACGAGACGTTCGCAGGCGGCGATCAATCATCCTGGCGAGGCAATACCCGCGAGCACTGGGTGATTGGCGGCAATGTGCACGTTGTCGGTTCGCCTGAACAGGTTGTCGACGGTCTCAAGCGATTGTCGGACGCCGGATGTGATGGCGTCCAGGTCAACTTCTATGACTTCCTGCCAGATCTGGAATTCTTCGGTGAACGCGTGCTGCCACTGATGATTGAAGCAGGACTACGCGTGCCCCCGGAGAGTTGAGAAGGGTGAGTGCTTGCGGTTCATCGCGGTCCGAGCTCTACACCGACCATCTCCTCATACAGTTTGATGATGGCAGCGCCATCCTCCTTGGAAAGCCCCTTGGCGCGCGCCATTTGGTAGACTTGCTGCGAAACATTCGCGAGTAGCAGTGGCACGCCAAGCTCTTTCGCAAATGCGGTCTCCAGTTCCTGGTCTTTGTAGGAAATATCAACCGTGCCGCCTGGCGCAAAGTCGCCCGACAGAAACCGTGGCACGCGATGGTCAAGCGCAAAGCTTGCCCCAGTGCTCACTCGGATCACGTCGTACATTTTTTGCGGATCGAGACCGGCCTTGGCACCAAGGGCAAAGGCTTCAGCGACAGCGACCGTATTGACCTGGATGAGCATGTTGTTGACCAGCTTCATAGCCAGGCCCTGGCCAATGCCGCCAACGTGAAAGATGTTGGATGCCATCGGCTCAAAGTATGGGCGCCAACCATCGACATTTCCCTGGTCACCGCCGACGATGACTGACAATTCACCAGATGCTGCCCGCGGCGTGCCCCCACTGACGGGCGCATCCACCATGCCAATGTTCTTCGTGGCAAGCTCGGCATGCATCCGCTTGGTAGCGACAGGATCAATTGTACTCATCATCGAGATCTGATGGCCCGGTTTGGCAGCCTGCAAGATGCCGACTTCACCGAAGATCACGGCCTCGGTCTGAGCGGTCGTCTCGACCATCGTAATTGTGCGGTCGGCTGCGGCCGCAACAGCCATCGGCGACTCCGCAGTTTCGCCTCCCAATGCCGTTAGCGCCGCTGCGCGCTCCGGAAGAATATCGTATCCAACAACTTTGATACCCGCCTTGACCATGTTGGCAGCCATGCCGCCGCCCATCGCACCAAGCCCGATAAAGCCAACCGTATCCGTCATCAGACACCTCCTGTTACATCAATGGTCACGCCTGTGACGAAGTCAGCATCCGACGATGCCAGGAAACACAGGACCTTGGCCTGGTCACTCGACTCTGCAACCCGCCCGAGCGGAATCCGCGCAAGCTCGGCAGCCTTAATATCAGGATCACGCGACTCCCAGTGCGGCGCAATTCTCTCCGTCAGCGTGACGCTTGGTGCGATGGCGTTCACGTTGACGCCGAACGGCCCCAGCTCCAGAGCGAGCTTCTTGGTGAAAGCAATGATGCCACCCTTCGCCGCCGCGTAGGCACTCGACGAACTAATGCTGATACCACGACCTGCGATGGATGCGAGGTTAACAATCTTGCCTCTCTTCTGTCGCTTCATGATCGGCGCGACGGCATTCGTGAACAAATAGGTGCCATCGAGATTGAAGGCGACCACCCGTTGCCAGTCATCCAGTGACAGCTCATCAACTGTTGCGGCCGGCTTCGAGATAATCGTGCTGCCGCCAACTCCGTTGACCAGGATGTCTATCTGTCCGCAGGTTTGCTCCACCCAGGTCACGGTATCCTTGACCGACGCCGGGTCCAGCGCGTCGGCTTGCCGGGTGAGCATCTTGCCGGGAGCAGCTCCGTCTTCAAACGCAGCAGCAAGTGCTGAGAGACGCTCCTGATCGGTATCGACGGCAACGACCGTCGCACCCTCCTGCACCATAATCTCCGCCGAGGCCTTTCCTATGCCGGCGCCGGCAGCGGTGATCAAGGCGACTTTTCCTGCAAACCTCATGACAGTCCTCCGAAACTACCTTTGCCAGTCGTCGAATACGCCGCGCGCCTCGGTCACGATATCCCGGACAATGTCTCCAGCCGGTTGAACCGCACGGATGGTACCGGAACCCTGCCCCATCGGCAGCACGCCATGTTCGGTATCACCTTCCAGGCGACCGCGCACAGATGCGGGTTCACCAACCTCGCGCAGCTGATAGGGGTAGGCCTTGATCTCGGTTTCACGCCCAACCCAACCATCCGTGAATGCATTGCGTGCCATGCGCGCGTTCTTGCCTGAGTGAGCGCGCGTCACCGTCGTTCCATCTTCATTGATTTCGACGATCTTCGACTTGTAGTTGGCATGGGCACGCGCTTCCTCGCTCGCGATAAAGCGCGTGCCAAGCCATACGCCGTGTGCACCCAAGGCCATCGCTGCAACCAATCCACGGCCATCCGAAATGCCGCCGGCGGCAATCACGGGTATCGAAACACTATCCACGACCGAGGTGATCAACGGCAAAGTCCCAATCCGGCCAACGTGGCCGCCGCCCTCATGACCCGATGCAATGACAGCATCCACGCCGGATGCCTCAACTTTTCTCGCGTGCCGAGACGTGCCGATCACTGACATCACCTTCATGCCGGCTGCATGCGCGCGTGGTACAATGCGCCCAGGATCGCCAAGCCCTGAGACAATCACTGGAACGTTCTCTTCAAACGCAACAGCGATGTGTTCTTCGACTTCCTGGGTATAGGCGGATGTGAGGTGGTCCTCACTGCGAACTTCGGCGAATAGAATATCGACACCGAACGGCTTGTCCGTTTCGCTCTTAACAAGACGGACTTCCTTGGCAAGATCCTCCGGCCTCATGTAGGCCGAGCCGATACAGCCCAGTCCACCAGCTTTTGAAACTGCCGCTGCCAGACGGCCATACGCGACGGTATACATACCCGCTTGCAGAACTGGGAATTCAATTCCGAGCAATTTGCAGATCGGATTGTTCGTCAGATACGCATCAAATCCCATGACATCCTCCTAGGACCGGATAGCTGCAGCGCAAGTTCATTGCGGCGGACAATTGACGTTTAATCCAGCATAAACGGCTTAGCCTTGTCCTCGTAGGCATCATAGCCAAGCATTGCTCGCAGTTCCGCTGGAGGTAGTGCCGTATCAGCTTCAGCCTGCCCGGCTTGCTGTGCCGCGAGGCCGGCCTTGATGCCGGCAATGGCTGGCGACAGCATATTGGTTGGGTAGGTTCCGATCTTGAGGCCAAGTTCGGCTGCCCGAGCTGCAGTTGGGGTCGCGCGCGGGGCACCGGGCGACATCACAACAAACGACGGTCGTCCGTCGCCGGCAGCAACAGCGCGCTTGATTTCATCCTCGTCAACCGGAGAGTCGAGGAAGAGCATGTCAGCGCCCTCTTCGACATACATCTCGATCCGTGCAAGAGCTTCATCAACGCCGAGCGTTGGGCGGCAGTCCGTGCGTGCCAGAACCATAATACCACTTTCCTTTGCGGCCTCGGTTGCCGCGCGGATCTTCATGCGTGCTTCATCGCGTGACAGACAGGGCTTGCCAGCAGCAGTGAGCGCGCGCGGCGTAATCTTGTCTTCGATAAGAACGGCTGCAGCGCCTGCAAGTCCGAATGCACGAACGGTGCGCTGGACGTTCATCGCATTGCCATGACCATGATCTCCGTCAGCCAGGATCAGGAGGTCTGGTGCTGCATTGCGGGCCATGGTGAAGGAATCGAACATCTCAGCAAATGAGATGAGATCCAGATCCGGGCCGCCCAATCGGCTGGCAGCAACGCAGGATCCTGACAGAAATGCAGACTCAAAGCCTGCTTCATAAGATAATCTGGCCGTCAAGCCATCCCATATCGCCGGCATGATGACAAAGTCAGGTTTGGCAACTAACTGGCGCAGTCTGTCTGGAGGCGTCATTGGCTGGACTTTCTGGAGGGGTTCAGTTTTCGAATGAGACGTCTTGGTGATGGTGCCGCGGCTCTATCGTGTATTCAAGTCGGCGACGGGGGCAGCGGGGCAATCCATCCGCATTGGGATTGGTTGAGCGCGGGCATGCGCGTAAGCTGGATCCATCAATAGAAAACGCCGTTGAGGCAGAGCGATGATCGAGAAAGAAAAGTCCACCATTGAAGACCGGATGGCAGCGCTCGACGAGGCTCGATTGGCTGCTGCCGCCGAGACAGCGATCGAACCGGAATTGCCGATCATCGATCCGCACCACCATCTCTGGCATTTTCCCAAACACAGATACCTGCTTGAAGATCTTCTGGAAGATACGAATTCCGGCCATAAAATCGAACAGACGGTCTTTATCGAGTGCGCCGTATTCTATCGTCCAGATGTGGGCAAACCGATGCGCGTTATCGGCGAGGTCGAGTTCGTCAATGGCATAGCAGCAATGGCGGCATCCGGGCGCTATGGTCCAACCAAGGTCGCTGCCGGCATCGTCGGAATGGCGGACCTTACGCAAGGGGCTGCCATTGAAGAGGTCTTGGCGGCGCAGCTTCAGGCAGGCGGTGGTCGCTTCAAAGGCATTCGCCATGCAGCAGGCTGGGAAGATAAGACACGAGAAATCCACATCTCGCATACCAACCCGCCACGCCACCTCTATCTGGATCACACAGCCTTTAGAGAAGGCTTTGGAGCGCTCGGCAAGTTGGGATTGTCCTTCGATGCCTGGCTCTACCATCCACAGCTGAGCGATCTTATAGATCTCGCCCGCAGCTTCCCGGACCAGCCGATTGTGCTCAACCATGCCGGAGGACCACTTGGCCTCGGCTGGTATGGCGAACGCAGACAAGAGGAGTTCAAGGCCTGGAAGAGTGCGATCATCGAATTGGCCACGTGCGAGAACGTATCGATGAAACTCGGTGGTCTTGGTATGATCCTCAACGGCTTTGGATTTGAAAAACGTGCCAAGGCGCCTTCGTCAGATGACCTTGCTGCGGCCTGGAAGCCTTATGTTGAGACATGCATTGAGGCCTATGGTGCCGATCGTTGTATGTTTGAGAGTAACTTCCCGGTCGACAAGATAAGCGGCAGCTACGGGAACTATTGGAATGCGTTCAAGAAGATCGCGGCAGGCGCATCAGTTGATGAAAAAGCTGCACTCTTCAAAGGCACAGCTGAGCGCTTTTACCGTCTATAACCGATCGCGTTTTCACGATGAGGACCACGAGTATGTCAGCCCTGGCGGAACCCAAATCCATCGCAGACCTTCCAGCACAGCATGCCGGTAAGCCCGAGACCAAGGCAGAAGAACGTGCGCGCTTCTTCAACTCCGGCAATGCCTTCAATATTAAGTTGCCGCCCGTCCCCAATGCGGTGTTTGCGGAAGAACCTGCCCGGGCACGAGACCCGGCAACATCGACCAGCTTCATTGCCTGTGATGCGTCAGATGCGATGGAGTGCGAGTTCGCGGCAACATCACCGCTTTTGCTTGCGCGCTATGGTCGGATACGGGCTGGTGAACACCTGACCGATGAACCTCAGGCAAGTGGTGTGATCCACTACGTCATAGAGGGGAAAGGCACCACGTCGGCGGCTGGTGAGCGAATTGATTGGCAGCCTGGAGATGTTTTTGTCGTTCCCGGAGGTGGCGCAATCACGCATTCAGCAGCGGACTCAGATGCTGTCCTATGGGTGGTCAGCAATGAACCACAGGTGAAGTTCGAGAACCTGCAGCCTCCTGCACAAGGGGCGGCGCCGACGGGCGTAGTGCACTACCGATCAGACGAGATCGACCGCCAGATCGAGTTGCTTTATCGCGTTGGACAGGATCAGGAAACAGCAGGCACAGCGCTTATCTTTTCATCCGACAAACAACAGGACAGCCGGAACGTTCTGCCAACGCTGACACTTGCGATGAACTCACTTCCTGCCGGGGGCATGCAGCGCCCGCATCGGCACAACTCCGTGGCCGTCTCGCTAGTGATCCGTGGCGAGCATTGCTATTCCAAGATTGATGGCGAGCGCAAAGACTGGGCGCCTTGGGCGACGACAATAACGCCACCCGTTTCCGTCCACTCTCATCACAATGACGGTGATGAACTCGCCATGTTCCTGATCGTGCAGGATGGCGGACTCTATTATCACGCCCGCGCCATGGGGTTTGAATTTGTAGACGAGTAACGCCAATCAATCCTGGTCTTGTGCGCCCAATCAAGAGGTCAGCGGACGCACAAGGCTGGTGCTAGGTTAGCTAGCCAGTGCTCGTGAGTTCTTCTTCGACCTGGCCAATGCGCTCTTTGCCAAAGAACATTTCGTCGCCGACAAAGAACGTGGGAATGCCGAAGACTCCGCGCTCAACGGCGGCCGATGTGTTGTCCATCAGTTTTTGCTTCACAGCTGGATCCTGGGTCTTCTCGACGATCGCCTGGCCATCAAAGCCAGCGGCTGTCAAAACGCGGGCTGCAACATCAGCGTCGCCCATGTTTTCCTCGTCCTCCCACATCGCCTTGAGAACCGCATCAATGTATTCAACTTTGCGGTCCATCTCCTCTGCAACGATCAACCCTCGCATCAGTGTCACCGTATTCATTGGAAAATTCGGGTTCATTTTGAATGCAGAGAGATTGTGCTTCTTGAGAAATCTCTCACTTTCGAGGCGATTGTATTCATTCTTGCCTTTGACTTCCGCAAACGAAATGAACGGTGCCTGGTTGCCTGTGAGCTTGAAGATTCCACCCAGTAAACATGGATTATAGTTCACAGTCGCGCCGGTTCGCTCACACACGCCCGCGAGAGCTTTATAAGTCATGTAGGCGTTGGGGCTTGCGAAGTCGAAGATAAATTCGATGGTCTTGGCCATTGGGCGATCCTTGCAGTGATAGGGTGTGCAGTTGGCTGATGATGTGGTGTGATTGATGAATTGTTCAAGGCACCCAGGCGTCACGTCAACTCGCTATCGGATATCGACGACTAACAGATCCCTAGGTTGTACAACCGATCAACTAGAATGGCCCGATTGATCTGTCTGGATCTAAAATTTATCAGATTTGGTAGGCACTGGTGCGGACGGCGGGACTTGAACCCGCACAGCATTTCTGCCGAGGGATTTTAAGTCCCTTGTGTCTACCGATTCCACCACGTCCGCATTGAGTTGACAGTCAAAGAATTTCCCAGCCTCGGTGCCAAATTATCTGATGCTAACCTGCCATATGGCTGTCGAGCTGCAAAGCTGTTGCCGGCCCTTTGAGCGGTTTTCTAGGCGCTCTCGGGCTACTTGGCAATAGGTGGGCTGAGACACACACTATCCACCTGAGGATTGCCCGGACCGGTCATTCATCTAGAGTGGTGATCAACAGAAATCACGAGTATCACAAGGCGGCTCGATTTGATCAGGCATCAGCGGTCCGATCAGGTCGGGGCAGCCTTAGGACCCGAGTAGCTTCAGGACAGGAATGAGATCATGGCCAAGGCAAAAGCGTATCAGGGCGGCGCCGATCGCGCACAAAAGCTGAGAGCATCACGCGTTGATGGCGGCTACAACACGATCGATGTGGCTGCCGTTGCTCCCGTAATCGGCGTTGAGGTGACAGGTGTTGATCTCACGCAGCCGCTGCCTGATGAGCAGTTCGAAGAGCTCCGCGATGCCCTTGCAAATCACTGTGTGTTGTTCTTCCGCGATCAACCGGAGTTGACACCGGAGCAGCAGGTCGCATTCGGCAAACGCTTTGGTGAACTGCATACACATCCGGCTGCACCAACGCTGGATGGCAATCCCGAGATCTTCGTGATCCACACGCATAAGGGATCTCAGGTCAACAATGGCGGCAACTGGCACACGGATGTGTCTTGTGATGAAGAGCCGCCCCTCGGCACGGTGCTGCAACTGCACAAGACACCAAGTGCGGGTGGTGACACCTTGTTCGCCAACATGTATGCAGCGTTCGACGCTCTATCAGATCGCATGCAGGACATTCTCTCCGGTATGGAGGCGTTGCACGAGTCGGAGCACATTTACCGCGGACGCTATTCCGACCGAGGGGTTGATGATAGCGAGCGCGTTTATCCGGAATGCGTACACCCGATCGTGCGCACCCACCCTGTCTCTGGCCGCCAGTCACTCTACGTCAATCGATCGTTTACGACAAAGATCATCGGATTGTCAGATAAGGAGAGTCGGGCCTTGCTTGATTTCCTTCTGCAGCACCTAGAGCAGCCGCAATTCCAGGTTCGGTTCCGTTGGGAGAAGAATTCAATCGCCTTTTGGGACAACCGCTGCACACAACATTTGGCCTTGTGGGATTACTGGCCCGAAGAACGCAAAGGCCACCGCGTCACCATCAAAGGCGAGCGGCCATTCTTCCGACAAAGCTAGAGAGCCCGGCCACAGTTTGGGCTCCCTGCAACATGTCCAGGACCTTGCGTACCGTTGACTATGGAAACGCCACTCAAGCCATTGCAGAGGCTGGCTTGGTACAACGTGGCGGCTTCAAGGTTGTCGAACCAGATGCGGTTCCCAACGTCTCACCCGAGCAGCCGGCACGCACACTCATCCTCATTGGCAATGCCGGTCCCGGGATGTGGCAGCGGTTCAGCACCGCGCGGGCAGACCGGCACATAACACTTGATGCGTGGAGCATGGCCGTGATCGGCAAGCTCGCCGATGACCTCGGTGCACGTGCATTGTTTCCATTCACCCAGCCCTATCTGCCCTTTCAGGCGTGGGCCCGGAAAGCCGAAGCATGTTTCGTGTCGCCGATCAGCATGTCCATCCACCCGGTCTATGGGCTCTGGCATGCCTATCGGGGCGCCTTGGCGTTTCACGAGGAAATGGATCTTCCCCAGCGAGAGGATGCGATCAGTCCCTGTGAGAGCTGCATCGATCAACCCTGCCTGTCGGCCTGTCCGGTGAGCGCGTTCTCAGAAGCGAATTATGATACGACCGCATGCGCCGCCCATCTGACATCATTGGATGGAGCGGATTGCATGAGTGACGGCTGTCGCGCCCGCCGGGCCTGTCCGGTCGGACTGGACTACGTTTATGAGCCAGCTCAGGCGCGCTTCCACATGGAAGCGTTTCTCCGTGCGCGCGGTTCCCTCTGACAACGTCCCACACCGTACGACCCTGTTAGCAAACCTGAACAGAACATAACTGCACGTTCAGCGTCCGTTCGACGAACGCATGGCAATGTCTCTTCACAACGGAGAAACAGTTCCGGTCCACGAAAGTGAATTCGTGTGGAGGCAACCGGAACCAGGAAACGGCAGGAGACACATATGCCATCTCATTCCTTCAAGCTTGCAGCAGGTAGTGCAGCCGCCATGGCGCTGACCGTTGCTGGTGTGATGACCGCAGACGCCGCCCCGCGGGACCACGGTTGGAAGAAGATTTCGACCAAGAGCGCGGATTTCCGTAAGGATATCGACGTGATCTCTATGGATGCGTGGGATGGACAGCTCGCCCGCTTTAACATGCGGATCCGCCACAACATGACCTCGATTTACCGGCTGCGCCTTGTCTACGAAGACGGTGGGTCACACCAGTATGGACTACCGCGAAAGTTTCATCGGCCGGGCTCACGGACGCGGACATTCAACAATCCCAATCCCGACCGTCGGGTCGCATACTTGGAAATCGGACATCGGTCCATTGACCGCGATGGCGATGGATTTGGTGGCCGGAAGGCTAAGGTCGATATTTTCGGCAAGCGTGAGCACTTCGGGCAATGGCCGGATGTTTCGCAGAACCAGCAAAGGCTTGGTTCACTGATCGCGCATCGCCGGGCACGTACTGTCAACTTACCCGTCGACTTGAACAAGGGTCGTTACAGTGCGCTGCGGTTGCAGGCTCCGAACAGAGGCGTTGTTGTCGATAGCATCCTGGTGACTTTCGGGAACGGCCAGACACGGCAGATTTCTGATCGGCGTGTCATCATGGGCGGTGCTACTTCGGCAGCGATCGACCTGCCCGGCCGTCGCCGGTTCATTGAAAAGGTCACCGTTCGCCTTCGTAAGGTTCGCGGCCTCTTCAAGAACATCAATCACGGAGGGTATCCTCGCCGGACGGTTCTGAATGTGATCGGTGTCCGTTAAGCACCTGCTATCAAAGTAGGATAAACTACGCCCCGCAGCGGTCCGCCGCCGCGGGGTCTTGAGCATGTCACTGCATCGTGAGTGAACCTTGATGATCCGTGCCCGACACCTTTCACCTCAACCTGCTATGCTCGATGGTATCGGCAATCATGGCGGATGAGGTCCCAATTGTTCCGACTATCTCTCGCTCTTTGGATCTTGGTCGTGGCGCCCGCCTGGGCGCAAACAGAGATCTCGCTCAAGGCTTCTGATGGCCTCAACGTCACAGCTGACGTTTACAAGGTCAATTCATCTTCGGACGCAATATGGCTCGTTCTCGCTCACCAGGCGGGCGCCAGCCGGGGCGAGTACCGGACGATTGCGCCGCGCTTGAACGAGCTTGGCTACAATGCAATCGCGCTCGATCAAAGATCAGGCCGCAGATTCGCAGGGGTTGCCAACAAAACTGCCGCACGCGCAGCCAAGAAAAAGCTGAGCCGCACTTACCTGGCAGCGAGACCGGATATCCAGGCTGGAGTTGATTGGGCCCGCCAGCAAACATCTGGACGTGTTATCCTTTGGGGCAGCTCTTACTCAGCAGCATTGGCGCTTTTGATGGCTGGCGAAAATCCGAAGTCAATCGATGGTGTTGTCTCACATGCCCCAGGTGAGTACTTAAAGGGCAAGTCGATCCGAAAGGCTGCCATCAATATTGCGGTTCCCGTGCTCATAACATCCGCGTCGCATGAGAAGAAAAAGTGGCGGCAGATATTTGCGGCCATACCCGGTCAACAGAAGACAGGGTTTGCACCGAAGAAAGGTGGTCGCCATGGGGCGTCCGCACTCATTCCTTCGCGCAACAAATCATCGGACGCTTACTGGACCGTCGTTGAGACTTATCTGCAGACGTATTTCAATCCGAGTTGACTATCTATCTTTACCTGACACTTGGCGCTGAATTTGCCCAAGGCCGAGAATAGGCATTGCCGCCCAACGCTGCAGTGGCGATTCATTCTCGCATCAAGTTGGAGGATGTTGATCTAGGTGTGAATGTTCAGAAGGTTGCAAACATTCTTCTTGGATCATTGTGCATTCGTAACAGAACTTGCTGCGTGATAGACCAGACTTTGAGCCTGCACGAATGCCTTATTCTACATATGAACTCTGAAAAATCGGAAGCGCTCGTGGATCGCTGCCTGTGCAGCGATGACGACTGAAAGTTTGTCAGGGTCAGCACCAAGTGGTCAGTTGTCCCGGCTCGGAAACAAATACTGATCAGCCAACTCGGCCTTGCCGGGGACAGCCTCTTGAGGCTTCACACGTAGGGTCCAGCGTCACTATTAAGGGGTTCATTGCGCGTTCTGATTTGGCTAGATCAACTCGCTGCGATCGTTTGAATATAGGACGATGTCCTGCGTCATCCCACTTGGCTGTTTTCCGCTTCCGGCCGACAGTGAGACCCTCTAACGATGAGGCCGAACCCTAGACGATTGATGGTCGACCTGCGATAGATTGGGTCAGTCCAGATTCGCTTGGAATGCGACCAACAATGCTCAATCTGCCCTCCGATTTCAGTATCGCGCATGCGATCGCCATCATCCTATTGCTGGTGTGCTGGCTGTCTTACGGCCATCTTCTCAGAATATTCGGGCGCGGGTCGCTCAATTCACAGCTGGCCGTTGTGCGGCGCTATTGGATGGCATCGGCGACACGGCGGGCTGCCAAACCATTCGACGCCGTTCTCCTCGGCAATCTCATGAACTCTATCGCATTCTTCGGCTCGGCGACCATGATTGTTCTAGCCGGCGTGCTGACACTTTTTACAGACATCCAGGGCATTCACATCACGTTTTCACAGCTCAAGTTTGTACAGGCGACAACGCTTGAACTATTTGCTCTACAGATTGGCTTCCTCGCCTTCGTTCTGGCCTTGTGCTTTCTCGCCTACATCTATGCTCTTCGCAAACTCATCTACACAACGAGCCTGCTGGGTGCATTGCCGGACATATCAGAGAACTGCCCGACCCATGATGATATGGTCGACGCTATAACGATGGTGCTATCTGAGGCCATTCGCACGCTGAATTTCGGCATCCGCGGCTACTATTACTCGATTGCGGCCGTCTGCCTCCTGATCTCACCAAGCCTTTGTATATCGGCAACGTTGATCGCGACGGCCGTGCTGTTTTATCGTCAGTTGATGACGCCAACGGCCCGTGCCATTCAAAAGTATGTTGAGGCCGCCAAGGCATTGAACCGTTAGCGTGTAGGTTCGCCGGTCAGTTTGGGCGTCTTATTTCTTGCCGTATGTATGCGGAGGTATGCCAGGCTTCAATGAGAAGTGGGTGTGCGTACCAAGCCACTTTCCGTCCTGCTTGACGTAGGTTGCTGTCGCCCGCCCTGGTCGGTCAAATGCCTCGCCATTCTCATGATAGCCTGTCGAAGACCATGGCACGGCGGCCCACGCAGCATCGCCATGAATCTCCCCAACAAGATGTTCAACGTTGAAGCGGAAATCGGAAATCTTAGGCCAGACTTTCGACCACTGTTCGCCGTAGAGCGCATCCAGACCATGAACGAACTCGACATAGGTGCCGAACCCTGTGACCCTGTCAGCAAAGAGCGGCTTCGCGGACTCAAAGTCGACTGCTGCCACGCAGACGCCCCACTGCCGAAACCAGTCGCGCAATTCTTCCAATTGATCGGTTCCGTTGCTCATCTCTGTCACTCCTCAATAGCGCTCATCGCTACATCTTTTCGCATTGTTTATGCGCGACATTGTCGGAGGATTAGATGCAGCAGTCAAACGCCAGTAAATCGGATATAGTTCCAGGCAAATGTGGAGCGGATACAAAGAGCCGCCAAGGGAGTGAGACATGAGCAATGAACTTGAACACTTAAAAGCAGGCGTTGAGGCCGAGCATGACTGCTCTGCAAAGTGGATCAACTCTATGCCTGTCGCAGCCAAGGCCTCGGGTAAGTTGGTTTGGGATGGAACGGTTCATATCTTCGAACTCGCCGGCCATCCACAGTGCGAGCGTTGCTATGCCTGGTTCGACAATGAATTTGGCCCGCTTGAAAGCCGCAAGGTAAGCTCGCAGCTCAAAGTCGAAGGGATCAACTCAGCAGCCGACGCCGTAACTGCATCCATGAGCTAGAGGCTGGGAACTGCGTCAACCCCACTGTCTTTCATACTAGGCGGGACGCGACCGCTGGTGCGCTTTAGCGGGCGTAAGGAAAGCAGCGGTCGCGATCCAAGATGAGCTTGTAGTGGTCCGCGAGTTGGTCGATTGCGTCTTCGTAAGCGACATACGGGTCGCTGTTTTCGAAGCCAACGATGATCGGACGCATATCATCTTCGTCCTGCCCCTGTGGCGGTAACATGGCTGTCACATGAGCTTTGCCGTCACTGTCACGCAGCGTAACAAAGATCTGCATCACGCGTTCGATGTGGCCCTTCAGGCCGATTTTTTGCTCGAAAACGGCAGCCGATGCTGGCGGCTCAAACGATGCCGCTGCCGCATCATAGGCGCGCTGAAAATACTTCTCGACCGCATGGTTCATCAATCGCGACTCTTCACTCGCCTCGGCGACCGTGTCGATCTTGAACCATGTATAAGGCGCAGCGTCACAGACGTATTGCACGCTCCACTCCCGCAATTGTTGTGATCCGGCGATGATCTTAGCTGGATGTCAGGACGAGATGATGACCAAAGTTTGCCAGATTGGAATTCAGAATGAAAGTGAGCTTGTCGTGCCACGTTGTTCTATCTGAAGGGCGACGCAAACCTTGGGTCATTCAAAAAGTCAGCGTCTGTGAGTGCCCCAAGAAACGCCAACAAATCAGTCTTCTCAGCCTGCGTCAGCGTGAACCCGGTGACAAGAACTGATCGCAAAGGTGACGGTGCGCCTGAAAGTGACGCACGACCACCGGCCTTGTAGTGCTCAATCACATCACCCAGCGATGCAACGGAGCCGTCATGCATATAAGGAGCGGTAACCGTCACGTTCCGCAGTGATGGTGCGCGGAACCGGCCAATATCTTCCGGCTTGCCCGTAATGTTGTGGAGACCTTGATCATGACCGGGGAAGCGACCGGTCCCATCAACATTGTAAAGTCCGGTATTGTGGTATGTCGCCGAGGTGGCTGCATCCGTGAAATGCGGAGCCTGATGGCATGTGCCACAGCGCAACCGGTCACCAAAGAACAATGTCTCACCCCGCTTGGCTGAAGCAGAGATTGCTGCGCTGTCACCGCCATAGCGATAGCGGTCGTAAGGCGAACGCGCCGAGATCAACGTCCGCTGAAACGTGGCAATGGCTTTGCCGATGTTCTCAAAGTCGATACGACCGTCGGTGCCAGGAAAAGACTGCACAAACAAGCGGCGGTAAACACTGTTCGAATTGAGAAGGTCGATGATTGCCCGCTCATGTCCGAGCGAACCCATCTCAACCGGCTTGGTTCCGAACAGCGGTCGGCGCAGCTGTATCTCAAGGTGCTGCTCGCCTGAATTCGCCCATGTCAGTGTTTTGAAATAACCGACATTGGTGAGGCCCATCGAGTTGCGATGATGATGAACGCCGGTAATGCCAATCGGCACCTTCTTGCTATCGGCGAAACCTTTACTCTGCTGATGGCATGTTGCGCAGGACATGTAACCCGGGCCGGACAGCCGGATGTCGTAGAATAAGCGCCGTCCGAGTTCCACCTTCGCGGCACTCATCGGATTGTCAACTGGAACGGGGGGCGGTGTCATCCAAGACGGGAGGCGCCAGTCGAAAGGATCATTTGCGCTGGCCTGAGATGTCAGCGTCAGTGCAAGAAAAAAACAAAATGCAATAAGGCGGAGCAACATCGATTATCATCCTGCCAAGGGCAAAACACAGTCTGCCCATGGCGTCGGACGAATGCAAGTGGCCAGAGTTTAGCTCAACGGTGCGGGTGGTGTAGCAAGGTTAATCGTGACGTTCTTGCGCTGGGTGAAACTGTCGAGCATGCCCTCCAACGAGAATTCACGACCAATCCCCGATTGTTTGACACCGCCGTAGGAATGCCCGGGAACCTGGCCGAGGCCCTGGTTGATTTGAACCCAGCCCGCTTCGATGTTGTGCGCTGCGTTGATGCCGCGGGCAATATCGCGCGTCCAGACATAAGCAGCGAGACCATAGTGGCTGTCATTGGCCATGCGGATGGCTTCCGCCTCGTCCGTCCAGCGGATTGCGACCAACACCGGTCCGAAAATTTCCTCACGTGCCAAGCGCCAATCATTCGAGGTATTGGCAAAAATCGTTGGAACAGTGAAATACCCTTTGCTCAGCGGTCCACTTTCTGGCGGCATCCCGCCACAAACAAGTTTAGTATCAGACTGCTTGAGACCGTCTTCGACATAGCCGCAGACCTTGGTGAACTGCTTGTTGTTAATAATGGCACCCATGTCCGTCTCTTCGGCCAATGGGTCGCCAATCTTGATCGCATCGAGTTTGGTCGCAAGCTTGTCGAGAAAACTATCGAAGATACTGTCATGAAGGAAAAGGCGCGATCCGGCTGTGCAGGACTGGCTCTGTCGCGTGAAGCGCATCGCGGCAATCATGCCATCGATCGCCCAATCTTCATTGGCATCCGGATAGACAATCGACGGGCTCTTGCCACCAAGTTCAAGTGAAACCGGCACGATACGATCTGCTGCCGCTTTCATGATCAACTTTCCAACAGCGGTCGAGCCCGTGAAGGATAGTTTCCGGATGTCTGGATGCTCGGACAGCGGGCCACCGCACTCGGCACCTGTGCCGGTCAGGACGTTGACGATTCCTGGCGGCAGAAACTTCTGACAGATTTCGGCAACACGCATGATCCCCAGCGGGGCATCTTCGGCTGCCTTCATCACCAGCGTATTGCCGGCGCAGAGCGCAGGCGCAATTTTGAGCGCTCCCAGCATAACCGGTGCATTCCAAGGAATGATGGCTCCAACTACACCGAGCGGCTCGCGGCGCGTGTAACTCAGAACGTTGTCGCCCAGTGGAATCGTTTCACCTTTCAGCTCGCTACCAAGACCGCCGAAGTAACGAAAGACATCAGCAACCAATGTCGACTCTGGTCGTGCCTGGGTCCGGATGGCGTTGCCAGTTTCTCTCGCAATAATCTTGGCAAGGTTCTCGATATCGGCTTCGATCGCTTCGGCGATCTTCAAGAGTATCTTGCCGCGTTCACGTGGTGCGATTTTTGACCATTCCGGCAAGGCCTTTGACGCAGCTGCCACGGCACGATTGACATCTTCGGCGTTGCCGCGTGGGACGGTCGCGAAAATCTCACGCGTGCTGGGCGACTCAATGTTGATTGTGGCACCGCTGGCGGCATCCACCATCTTGCCATCAATCAACATTTGGTGCTTTTGCAAAGAAGCAGCCATCGTTGGTTCGTGTGCTAGGGCCATCGGTATTCCTCCTCATGATCCGGATTTGTTCCTGTTGTAGCAGGCACTTTGGTTTCGGAGAAGTCATCCTGGCGGACCTGTGACGATGGGGAGTTTTGAGGTATAGAGCGCTGAAGACCGGCATCGATGAGGCAATTTATGGACACCGCAAGCGCGCTCACAGATCAAGGACTGCAGGGCGATCGACCAATGCTGCAACCCGCGAGCGCGACCAGCCATCCACTGTTTGCAAACTATCCGGGTTCGGTGACTGCAAAGAAGCTACGCAAGCGCTTGATCCGCGAAGTGCGCCAGGCGATCGATGACTATAGCATGGTGAAAGAGGGGCAGCGTTGGCTGGTCTGCCTGTCAGGCGGCAAAGATTCTTACAGCTTGCTGAGCCTTCTGCTAGACCTCAAGTGGCGCGGCTTGCTACCGGTCGATCTGCTGGCCTGCAATCTTGATCAGGGCCAGCCTGGGTTTCCAAAGCATATCCTGCCTGATTATTTGAACCGGAATGGCATCGCCCATTATATCGAGTATCAGGACACTTACTCGATCGTCACGGACAAGGTTCCTCAGGATCAGACATACTGCGCGCTCTGTTCTCGCCTGCGTCGCGGAATCCTGTATCGCATCGCGCGCGAGCAGGACTGTCAGGCGGTCGTTCTGGGGCACCATAGCGATGATATTCTGGAGACGTTTTTCCTCAACTTGTTTCATGGTGGTCGCTTGGCGACAATGCCGCCAAAGCTGATCAATGAGGATGGGGATCTGACGCTGTTGCGTCCTTTGGCACATTGTGCCGAGAGCGACTTAACAAAGTTCTCGGACCTGATGGATTTTCCAATTATCCCGTGCGACCTCTGCGGGTCTCAGGATGGTCTGCAACGCCAGGTCATTAAATCCATGCTCTCAGGCTGGGAGCAATCCAATCCCGGCCGCAAGCGCGTCATGCTTAAAGCCCTGGCCAATGCACGGCCATCTCACTTGCTTGATCGGTCGCTGTTTGATTTTGCAAACCTGGCTATGGCTGCAGGTTCGACTGCTGCCGAACCGGATGAGGCTTGCGAAGCGGCATCGAAATTCGATTTTACCCCCTAGACGAGCAGCTCGCCTCTGTGGAGGTTGCATTCCGAATGCGAGCGATAGGGTATCGCCTTTCATCGGTTGTAGTTGCTTAATGAAACGGCTGGAGCACGCGCGGCCATGCCCCCATTTAGGTATCCCACGAACAAAAAAGCTGATGAGGTCTATTCGACCACATCAGCATGCCTGCAAGTATAGAATGGATTGCAGTAGCGTCGGAGGCGGCCTTAAAATGGCCAGGCGACGTTTGCTGCCAGGTAGGCACCCTCGTGTCCGACGAATGATAGAATGTCTGTATCTGGGTCATCGACGAACTGATACCCGGCGGAAAGTAACAGGCCGGACTGTACTGTAGGATCAGGCTTCGTTCGTAGAAGCATGAAACCACCAAAACGCTGCGCGTTGAATTCCGCGTCGCCGAGCACAGCAACCTCCGGTCCGAACGTCACGTTCTCAATTGTGTAACCAGCACGTGCCGTCGCGCGGTAATTATCGAATGCGGTCGCGTAGAGCGCTTCAAAAGTGAAATACATGTGCCGGTTGTCATAGCGGTAGTCGCCTGTGAAGACACCGCCGAATTCTCGACCGTTAGCCGAGGCGTTCAGATCTTCCGGAGTTTGCGCGTGGTTGCGGTAGTCGGCACCGGCATAGAACGACATCGAACTGTTGCGACGGACAATTTTGTAGCCGATCGATGCAGCCATCTCGCGGAAATCGCCTTCGACCCGCGTGCCAACAGCACCAGTACTCGAGTAGTCATAGTCGCTGAAGCCGACTGTGCCTCTCAGCATCAGGCCGGACCGGCGCACATTACCGCCAACGGCAACGTCAAAGCCGCCGTAGTAGTAGTAAGCGTCTTTGGCAAATTCGATTCCGCCGTAACCAACGATCCATGACGGCGCATAAGCCGAGCCAAACTTAGGATCGCCGTAGCGAAACTGATCCATCGCCTGGGCAGACAAAGATGCGAGCAGCGAGGCGGATGCCAGCGTAATGGTACGGAGAAATGACGGTAGCGATAGCATCGGGTTGTTCCTTCGGAATGTTGGAAAAGCAACAACGCCAGGCCGCAATACGTGCGATCCGATACCTACGCTAAAACACGGTCAGAATGGAGCCGCTCAAAATCGGCGCTCGATCATCCTGCGACTTGTACCAATACCGGACATTTCTTTCTCAAGCCTTAACCGGTGGGCCGAGGACGAGAGAAAGATTTCGCTAGCCGCATAATTCGTAGCCTTGCGTTAACGTCGTGATTTCGTCAGAAGTAGGCGCCATTTCGCACGGAAGGGCTCGAGTCTCGCGGAAAGTTGGGGTGCAAGGCCTGATTTGTTATCTGCAAGATCTCCCAGCCAACAGTGCGCAACAGTCTGAAGCGGACTTACAAAGACTTAATATCCGCGATGCCAGTCGATGACATTGCGCAACGGTTGCCCGTCGATATAGGCGCGTAGGTTCTCACAGAATATATCGACCGGCCGCAGATTGGGGCGATCGCTTCCAGCAGAAATGTGGGGAGACACGAGGACTTTCGGACTCGACCAGAGTCGCTCAGGCGGTGGCTGTTCGAACTCTCCGACATAGACGTCGAGAGCGGCGCCGCGCAACTGGTCGCTCTCCAACGCACGGCAGAGCGCATCCTCATCAACAATTTCACCGCGTGCAACGTTCACAAAAACGGTGCCTCGTTTCATTGCTGCAAATCGTCGGTCGTTGAATAGGTTTGTTGTCTCTGGTGTCCATTGACAGCAGACAACCACGAAATCACTTCGCGCCAGAAAATCATCAAGCTGGTCTGGACCGCCCAATTCATGAATGCCAAGTGGCAAGGGCGCGTCTTGTTGTACGGTGCGGCGCGTGCCGACAACGTTCATGCCGAGTGAAGCACAGAGTTGGCCGACCTCAAGCCCGATACCGCCGGCGCCAACCACACACACGGTTTTGTCCTTCAGCAGTACAGGCTGATATGCGCTGTGATCAAAGGCACGCTGCTCGCGGTCGATACTGGCGCGAAACAGGCCCTTGGCAAAATGGAGGATGCCTGCAACAGCATACTCCGCTATACCGCGCGTATTGCCCAGCCCGCGGGAAGTCGTGACGATAACGTCACTCTTCCAGATATCACCGCGCATGAGATTGCTGGCGCCAGCCGGAAACTGATGAAACCATTTCAAGTGCGGCGCGCGGGCACAAAGGTCAATCGGGAACGGAAAACCACCGTATACGATTTCTGTTTCTGCGAGGAGTTGGTCGCGCTGCTCACGCGTGCCGATCCCAACCGCATCAGGCTCCAAGTAGCGCGCAATAGCGAATGCCGGCCAGGTCTCGCGGATCTCACCCGCAAACCAGCCACCCGCATCCGTTAACTCAACACCCGGGTCAACAGCTCGAATCTTGTCCAGTGCTTCAGGACTCAGCGGATGGATGTTGAGGACTTTAATCATGGGTGGGGGTTCCGAGAATGAGAGTGGTAGCATGTCAAGCATTGCAGCTGGCACAGAAGAGACTTTGTCAGAGGTGAGCCACTTTGCATGCCGAGCCGCTAAGTGGCCCGACGGAGATCATAGCCATCAGCGCGTGTCGAAGTTGCTCCTCACGACCTCAAGACAAATAGCCAGTGAGACCAGAGCATCCCCAGTGAGACCAGAGCATCCCCAGTGAGACCAGAGCATCCAATGCCTAAGCCCAGTCGTTTTAGAGACGACAAGCCCGATTGCGAATCAAACTGCCTGCCTTCCGGTCCGAAAGCCTGAAGAAGAGTGACGCCATCTAGGCGCCCAAGCGTCAGATCTGCAGTTTTAGGTGCGAACCTTCAGGACGTTCATTCGGTTTACCGGAGAATTGCTGTTTGTCAGCAACATCGGTTCCTCTCGGTCGGGCCGAATGGACAATGTCCTGAAGGTTCGCGCCTAGTTAGTTGGATTGTAAACTCCCGAAACGACAGACTCGATCAGCCAACGCGGCTCGTACCATCCCTGAGACACGGCTTGCGCTTCGCTGCAGAACCAGCGATCTCCACGTGCCAGGTTAACTTGGACATCGTTGTACCAGGGTGACCAAGGCGTAATCAGTGTTCTTCGACCACCATCTGAAACGGCCTTGAAAACACATCCGGCTGGAGAGTTCTTCGGAGCCGCCGCCGACAGTCGCCGTTCCCGGAACGACCAAGGCGCCTCGCTGCGATCTCTCCAGAACCCCTTCTGGCCCGCCTTGGCCTGTTTCTCAGCATCGGCATAGGGTGAATTCGGCGTTGCGCGTGCCATACCGCCAGCAACCATTTCCGCAGCCAGATTAGTATTGCCGCTAAAGCATGTCGCGAGCGGCAGCCCGCGGCCGTCTTTCACCGGCGATAGATCGCAGCGGATCTCATTCACGGTGATGAGAGAGCGCAGCATCATGGCGGCCCCGCGTCCCAGAAAATCTGTGCCGCCCGTCTCGAGTTTGAGCTCTTGTGCCGCTTCTGGCGCGTCAATGCCCAGCAGTCGTACTTGGCGGTCCCCAATTTCTATTGTGTCACCATCGACGACAGCGGCCTGACCGGAGACTTTTCCGGCGGATAGAGCGTTGTGCGAGAAGGCTGCGAGAACAAACGAACAAAGAAGAATTCGAATTATCAACATTGCCAAAAGTATCCTTAGGAACACGAACCCGACATGCAGAACCGGGATTTGAGCAAGCAATTTTGAAAGCGTCAACAGATGAACGGCTTCGAATGATCAAAACCGCGAGAATGATCAACACAAGCGGATTCCATACTGGCGGGAAGTTCGTGCAGAGACGGCCTGCACGAGAACGGCTTGGTGATCCCAGAATTGTTGACCCGCGTGCTTCATGAGCACCGTGAGCCGTGCCCAATCAATCGGCCTTAGTAGTAAAGTGTGAGCGACATCGGATCCCGTAGGCATGCCAATCAGGCAGGCAATTAGCGGCACACACGATAAGTGCCGGACCGACCATGTCGCGCAAGATCGAAATGGAAATGGTCATGATGGTACTTGTCCGCATCGGGACCAAGCACTGTTGAGAAATACTTGCAGGCGCCGCGGTGTACTTTGCGCAGAAAACGTGCGCCGCGATTACTCCAACTCCAGCCTCCTTTCACAGCCACACGCGAACCATCTGATAGAACGAATTCAGCAATGTCGATGGCATTCGCGCGGCCATGCTCCGAAAGCTTGGCGCCACGCTTGCTATTGCGGCTGCGGCAAGAGTAGGACGCGTAGACTTTGAGTTCGACAACATTCTGCCCAAACTGCTCGCGCGCCGCCGGTTGCACAACCCGGTAGAGCCATTGCTCTACTGGATCAATCATTGGGCACCGCAAGGTTGCAGCCGGTCGCATGTCAACCTGACCTCCCAAAGCTGCCTTCACGATATAGGGGCGCTCTGCGCCACATCCAGAGGGACGACCAATCCGCGATCGCGCGACGACAAAAGGAGTCTCGCGAACGCGTCCGGATGCAAGGCAACTTCGCTCGTTACCGGCGTGCCACGCTGCCGGCCCGACAAGGTGTGCGGCCTCAACATTATGCTTGCGCGAGAAGACGCTGGATTGGCGCGTCGAGCAGCTGGCGACGAGGGCACATGCCGAAAGAACCAGAACTGCGCGGATTGTAAGCTTAACCATGGGCACGCACACTACAGGCGGCAGCCCTAAGACTGCCTCAATGATCCGTTGCCCCAATGGTTAACTGCAGTGCATTTCTGGCACGAGTGAGACGTGCGTATGACCGTTCTGGGCCAACCCTGCCCGTCAAACGCGAAGTTGATTCAACTCACTACAAGCCAGGGTTACATTCATGCTGTGAGGACCAGGCGTTCCGTCTCACTTGTGACCGTGCGCGGGCGGCGACTATTCTGCAGACTGCCCCAAAAGGCAGTCAATCTTCTTGCGAGCAGCCGGTGAAGGAACATAGGTCGCGCGATGTAACAGCTTAGTCTGGCTCCAGGTACGTTCCGTTGCCGAAAGCTCTGCAATCTCCAGTATGAGCTTCATCCGGATGGCTTTTGCGAAATTCCTCATGCCTCTCACAGGAATGTAGAAAGATCCCGGCCCGCCAATGACGCAGTCGCGGTAATACATGTCGAGATTGGCAAGATCGTAATAGCCGGGTGTATCAGTCGGATCGCTCATGATGGGCAGTCCATTAATGACCACACCACTGTCCAGAAGCTTATCTCGCGCAGCTTCTATGAGCGCACCGCTATTGTTCGGTCCATCGCCTGAGACATCGATCACGCGGCGCAAGCCGTCGTAGCCGCTACTGTTGAACAGTTCCGAAGCCTTATGCATCATTGCCGAAATCGACGTCCGCCGCGTTCGCATCGTTGTCTCGCCTTCCAGGTCCCTTGCGAAAGCGAGCGCATCGCTGCGGCTCGAAATGACGCGCCACGGCACAATGACGTTCTGATGCTTGGCCCCAGACCATTCGACGTAAGTAATGGCTATCCGGCCTTGCGGTCCCGACATAATGGCTTGCAAAACGCCCTGATCACGAAAGGCTGCCACATATCCTTGGCGTTGCAGTTTTAGCCGCCGAGTGTTCATGGATCGCGAGACATCAACCGCCAGGATCAGTTCCAGATCGACTTGCCGGTCGTTTGGTCGCTCGGCGACGACTTGCCTAGTGGGCGACTGAGCAAAGACGTATCCTGATGTCAGGAACACCGCCAAGATGAGGCTAACGGCTTGTCGCACCGACATAAAATAGCTTCTCCAATGTCACGCTAATCTGCAGCGAATGCAAAGTGTGACACTCGGATGACGAAATTGGAAGCGCTTTGGCCGCGGTTTTGCGCACAGCTTATCCCCACTCAAAGATTTAAGGTGTCAGACAATCAGCCAGCATGGTATCAAATGACTGTTAGTAAGTTGCGTTTGGGTAAGTATGACGAAAGTCGCGTAGCTGGCCCTGGTCGTTTGCTGCAAGTGGTCTGAGTTTCCCCGCTAATGGAAATTTCCGGATCCGGCTTGCAGCCTGACCGGGGCCTTTGCTTTTGATCCGCATTCAGCTGGTGCAGTTCTGGTTTTTCGTAGCTATCATTCGTGCCCGAACGAAGAGCATGGCGCGTAGAGAGACTAAAGCGGTCTCTACGCTTTGAGCCTAAGGCCGCTCGGCCAGAAACTCCGACACCGCACGCTTGAACGACAGATCACCAACCGCTTTCATATGGTCACGGTCTTGGATTTCCAGTGCTTTCGCGTTCGGGATCAGCTCTGCCAGCTTGCCGGCTGATCCCCCGATTACATCATCAGTACCGACAGCAACGAGCACGGGGCAACTCAGTCTTCCGACATCATCTTGCCCGAGCGGGTCACGGCTTGAACGGATACAGGCGGCAAGGGCCTTAAGGTCACTGCCGGTCTGCTCTGCAAAGACGCGAAACGTTCGTGCAGTTGCATTGGAGACATCATCCACACTCGGAGCTTCCAATGCGTTGGCGATCGGGCCGGTTCCGGCCATTCCGCGCACCATATTGTAGCCGAGGCCTCCAAAGATAGCGCTGCGGACGCGAGAGGGGTGCGCCAATGCCAGAAAGGCCGTGATCCGCGCACCCATCGAATATCCCATCACGTCTGCGCGCTCGAGACCGAGGTGATCAAGCAGGCGGCGAGCATCTTCCGCCATAATCGGAGCACCATAGTCATCCTGGCTATGCGGTTTGTCACTCTCACCGTGCCCACGATGGTCCATTGCGATCACGCGTCGCCCGTCACGCTGTAAGTGGCGGATCCAGCCGGGGTCACGCCAGTTGAAGATCACGTTGGAAGCAAAGCCATGAAGCAGCACAATAGGGTCACCGTCACCCTCGTCTGTGAAGGCGATGTTGACACCGTCTGAGTCAAAAAACTGCACGCCTAACTCCTGTCTTGCCGTGATCTGGCACCGATTTCATGCGACTTCGCACCCTACTATCATTTGCGCATATGCGTCGCTATCATCGCATCCGTCGATGGGGCGCATAGTCCGCCAAGACAAATGAAAAGGGTAGAACATGGCGGGCCATATTGTACCGCACTTTGCAAATGATGTCGGTGCCGAGAAAGTGACAATCGGCGTCAAGGAATTCATGTGCCAGGGGGCTCGTGAGCCTTTCGATCACCCGCACGTTTTTCTCGATATGGGCGCAGACTCGCAGGTCCTATGCCCGTATTGCTCAACCCTCTTCATCTATGACTCGCGCCTGAAACCGACAGAGTCCGAGCCAGGCGAATGCCTCGTCGCCGATAGCGTGTCGGCAGCTTGAGTTCACGCGCCACGGACCAAACGATCATTGTCGGCGCGGGCATTGCGGGCCTAACGCTCGGTCTTGCACTCGCCCGGTTAGGACTGCGATCGTTAATTCTGGAAGCGAAGTCTGAACCATCGACGGCTGGGGCCGGTATACAACTCGGCCCCAATGCGACCGGCATCTTGGACGCAATTGGTGTCCTGGATCTGCTCCGTGAGCATGCCGGCCAACCCAAGCATGTTGTCGTGCGCTCTATTTCCGACGGTCGTCTGATTGCAACGTTGCCGTTGCCGTCTGCGCGGTCTGGGGCAGATCGGCGACCCTACCTGGTCGTCCATCGGGCCAAACTGCACGATGCCCTGTTCATTGCGGCGCGTGCATCCGAGCACATTCAGTTGAGGTTGGGATTCCATCTCAGCAAGATCCAGCAACACTCATCCAACGTTGTGGTGACGGCCGAAGACGGTACCCAAGTGGTCGGATCAATAGTTATTGGCTGCGATGGGTTGTGGTCACGTGTGCGGGAGACAATCGTGCCAGCGGCTCATCTTCCATATTCGGGGATGGTGGCAGCCCGAGCAGTCCTTCCGAGCAATCAGGCGCCGGCGAACCTGCAAGATCCAAACACCGGAGTCTGGTTAGGGGCCGATACGCATATCGTGAAGTATCCTGTTGATGCCGGCAAAAGCATCGCGCTGGTCGTTGTCACGCGCCAGGCGCAACGTCTCATCGGTTGGGACCATGCTGTCGATCCAAAGGAGTTTCATCAGCGGCTCCCGAGGCGAGCCCCCGATTTGGCTGAACTGCTGAATGCAGCAGCCAATTGGCGGCAGTGGGCGCTCTACGACCCGCAGGCATTGCCGAACTGGTCGTCAGGACGTGCGATTGTCATAGGTGATGCGGCCCATCCTATTTTGCCGTTTCTCGCCCAAGGAGCAGCGATGGCGATAGAAGACGCCTTCGTGCTTGCGGCATTGCTTGCACAGCATCACGGACCGGCAGCATTCCCGATGTTTGAGCAGCGACGTCGGCAGCGTGTGTTGCGAGTCCAATCGGCATCTCGACGAAATGGGCATGTCTACCACCTGTCCGGGCCGGCTGCGGCGGTCAGAAATGCGACCATGGCTTTAATTCCAGGGCGGCAGTTGATGCGCCAATATGATTGGATCTACGACTGGAAGCCGGAGGAAATAAACAGTTTGTCCTAAAAGCTGGACTTCTGGCTCTCATTTATGGGAAAGTTGGTGGTTCGTAGGAAATACTAAGTGTAATCCTCATTCTAACAAACCATGCGCGAGATGTGGGGCACGTGAAAGCCAACGATGAATCAGATCGGTCTGTTCGGACTATTCTACTTCTGCGTGAAGTCGCAGATGCCGTAGAACCGATCACGGCCAACGAGATTTCGGAACGTACCGGACTGCCGAAGGCAACTGTCTACAGGCTTTGCGATCAGCTTCTGAATGCTGGCTTGATCCAGCGACAGTTAGGCGGAAGAGGCTACGTTTCCGGACAAAAACTCGTCGAGTTGGCACAGTCAGTATTGGCCAGCCGGTCCGTATATGTCACGCGACATGCAATTCTGACCCGAGTCGCCCGAGAAATTGGTGAGACATGCAACCTTGTCGCCCCTGAGGGAGATGGCATGGTCTACTGGGACCGTGTTGAAACAGAGTGGCCGCTCAGGCTTCAACTCCCCGTTGGCTCACGGGTACCGTTGCATGCAACCGCGTCAGGCAAGATGTACCTTGCTTGCCTGCCAGTTGCACAATGTACGCGGCTACTTCAAGAAATTGAGCTCAAGCCTCATACCACCAATACTATAACCTCAATTGATGAGCTCCAACAGCACCTTATGGAGACACGAGGTCGCGGTTATAGCCTTGATAATGAAGAGTTTATTCAGGAAATGACGGCCATTGCCGTACCTGTCACAGATCAGCAGAAACGGTATGTTGCCTCACTCGCGGTCCACGCTCCAAAATCTCGAATGACAATCGGGCGTGCGCAAGATTATGTAGATATCCTGCAAGAGGCCGCTCGTCACATTGGTGAAGGCGTTCCGGAACGTTTACGCGCCAGTGCCTGATAAGCCGACCGGACGGGATATGCCGTCGCAGGCAAAAACATCTTGAACATCGACCTTAAAAATGAGACGTTTATTTCTCGCAATCGAGAATATTGATGCGATCATAACAACAGAAACGCTGCCGGACGCGGGTTTCAGCCCTTAAGCCGGAAGACACACAACCGATGTGGTTGGGAGGACGCTATATGAAATTGACCAAGATTCTGGGCGGAGCATTTGCTGTGTCCGGTATGGCAATGGCGACAATGTTTGCGCCAGCCGTCAGCCAGGCTCAGTCTGTCACAATCCGGGTACAATCTGTGATCCCGGCAAAGGCTGATGAAGTCCACATGCTGAAGGAGTTCGGTAAAGACGTCGCCGCTTTGACGAAGGGCGAAGTCAAGATCGAAGTACTGCCAGCTGGTGCCGTTGTCGGTGTCAAGGAAACTCTTGATGCTGTCGACAAAGGCCTGGTTGAAGGTGGTTTTGCCTGGACACACTACTGGTCGGGTAAGCATCCGGCTGCAATGCTGTTCGGCTCCCCTGTTGCTGGTGCCGGTGTTGGCATCGACAACATCGCATTCGTATCCTGGTTCCTCTATGGCGGCGGCAAAGAGCTGTACGACCAGCTTTGGAAGGAAATGGGTGTCAACGTCAAAGGCTTCATGCTGCAGCCTGTTGGCCCGGAAGCTCTCGGCTGGTTCAAAGAGCCGATCAAGTCAATGGCTGACTTCCGTAAGTACCGCTTCCGTACACCTCCTGGCATTCCTGGCCAGACCTACAAAGACATCGGCGTAGCATCCGTTGCTATGGGTGGTGGTGACATCCTGCCAGCTCTGCAGAGCGGTAAGATTGATGCTGCTGAATGGTGCTGCCCGAAACCAGACAGCGTGTTCGGTTTCCAGAAGGTTCTGAAGCACTACTATCTGCAGGGTCTGCACCAGGTTGTGGTGAATGCCGACATGTATATTAACGGCGATGTCTACAACAAGCTGAGCGATCACCAGAAGAAAGCCATCGAAGTTGCTGCAAACGCATCATTGATCAAGGCTCTGGGCTACCGGATCCATGAAAACGGCAAGGCGCTCAAAGACCTGACCGAAAACCACGGCGTCCAGCTGCATGATACACCAGCTGACTACTTCCCAGCTTACATGAACGCGGCGAAGAAGGCGCTTGAAACAAACGCTGCAAAGAACAAGTTCTTCGCAAAAGTTTGGCAGTCTCAGAAAGACTTCGCTGCAACAGCAGTTCCATTCTGGGCTGGCGCACAGGCTTCTAACGCGGCACTGGGCAAAGCCTTCGCTGACTCGCTGAAGAAGTAAGGGGCAGTCCAAAGCATCGTCGGCACAAAAGGGTCGGTTCAACGCTATGCAGTCAATCAAGTTGAGCCGGCCCGCTTGAGGGATATTTACAAGGAGCGGGCCGCGTGGTCTGCTCCTTGTTCCGTTTTGGGCGGACGTCTCGAATGGGAAGCCAACAACAACGAGCCGGCACGTACCCGTGCATCGCGCGCTTATTCGGAATCAGGCCGATGCCGAATGACAACGAAAGGTGGCTCACTTTCTAAGGCGAAATCGTCGTGTTTTATGTTGGAACCTGCAACAGGGCTCTAACCTAAAACGCGATCACAAAAGCCAAAAACAATGGCGCGGCATATTCCTGGGGAGGGATTGGCAGTGAACAACAAGGATCTCGAAGTCGATCCGGCTGAATTGGAGATCGCCGACGAACTCATTGCCGAGCGTCGGGCGGAACAACCAGGTCAAACGCCTGAAACGATGACCGGCTGGCAGAGGCCGATAACAGCCTTCGTTGATGTGCTGAACCTGTGGGTCGGCCGCTTCACCTGCTTCCTTCTCGTCCCGATCATCGGCGTCATGGTCTACGAAGTGGTCGCAGCGAAGATGTTCGTTGCGCCGACGCTCTGGGTGTATGACGTCAGCCGCATGCTGGCTGGTGTTCTATTTATGCTTGGTGCTGGCTACGCTTTGATGCGTGGTGTCCATATTCGCGCTGACTTCCTCTACCGCAACTGGTCCACGAAGTCTCAGGCGACGATTGATGCGGTGCTCTATCTGGCCTTCTACTTCCCGGCGATGCTGTTCTTTTTCTGGAGCTCGTTGGAGTTCACGCTGGATTCCTTGAACATCCGCAACGGTTTTGCGTACGACGGTTGGGAGCGTGCTAGCGATTCAACATGGGCGCCGGTTCTCGGGCCTGCGCGGCTCGCCATGCCCGTTGGTGCATTCCTTCTATTGCTGCAAGGCTTGCCGGAACTGTTCCGCGCTTTCAATGACATGGGTAAGCCGAGAGAGCGGTGGTTCCTGATGTTCCTGCCGATTTACGTGATCGGCCTTGCCGCGACGTTCGCTGCCACCTTCTATCCGGATGTAGTCCCACTGGGCAGCTACTGGTTCGACTTAGTCAAGTCGGCCGGTCTGACGAACTTTGATAAACCAACAATTGGCCTATTCATGATTGCGACAATGCTGTTCGCAATCTTCGTTGGCTTCCCAATTTCATTCACATTGATCTTCCTGTCATTTGTGTTTGCGGCCTGGGGGATCAGCCCGAAGCTTGGCTTCTTCCTGCAGACGCTGAAGTTCAATGAAACAATGTTGGATGATCAGCTGGTTGCGGTTCCGCTGTTCGTCTTCATGGGCATTATGATGGAGAAGGCCGGTTTGATGGAGCGACTGTTCAGCTCCATTCAGCTGATGATGTCACGAACCCGTGGCGCCTTGTTTATCGCGGTATTGTTTGTGTCGACGATCTTTGCTGCGGCAACGGGCATCGTCGGCGCATCGGTTACGATCCTTGGCATCATGGCCGCTAAGACCATGAACCGCTCCGGCTATGATGTCCGGATGGCGGCAGGTACGATCACAGCAGGTGGCACGCTGGGTATTCTTATCCCGCCATCCATCATGCTGGTTGTCATGGGGCCCGTACTCGAAGTTCCCGTGACGGATCTGTTTGCGGCCGCGATTGTTCCGGGCATTCTGCTGGCGACACTCTATATCATCTATTCGATCGGCCGCTGCTGGCTGAACCCATCATTGGGTCCAATCCTACCAGAGGAAGAACAGCCGGTTACATCGCCGTACTACATGATCGAATTCCTGCTCGTTTGGGTCGGCCTCGGCGTGTTGTTCTACCTCCTCTTCACCAATCTCCTGTTTGCGGTTGGCTGGCTCGCCATCATGGCCGGCGTGTATTACGCATCACGCGCTGTGAAGCCCGGTGGGTTCTTCTTCTCAGACCTCTGGAAGGAATTTTTCCTCGGTCTTGTACCGCCAACGATCCTGATTGCGTTTGCCCTCGGTTCCATCCTGCTTGGCTGGGCGACGCCGGCAGAAGCCGCCGCATGTGGGGCGTTCGGTTCTATTCTGCTAAGCATGATGTACCTCAAGTTCACGCCGTCAGATTTCTATGACGCGTTGATCAAGACGCTCGAGATTACGGTCCTCATCATGTTCCTGGTGGCGGCGTCCAACTTCTTCGGTGCAGTGTTCTCAAGCCTTGGGACACCGAAGATGTTGACCGAGTTGTTGCTCTCCATGGATCTCTCGCCAATCGTGATCCTGATTGCGATCATGGCGTTGATCTTCCTGCTGGGCTGGCCATTGGAATGGGTGCCGATCGTTCTGATCATCGTGCCGATCCTGCTGCCAGTGGTGGAATCATTCGCCGAGCCATTCGGCATGGAGCGTGCGCAACTTCTGACTTGGTTCGCGATCCTGGTGGCGGTCAACCTTCAGACAGCTTGGCTGTCGCCCCCTGTGGCGCTGTCCGCCTACTTCCTCAAAGGCGTCGTGCCTGAGTGGGATCTCAAGGACATTTATATCGGCATGATGCAGTTCATGGTAATCCAGCTCATTGGTCTGATATTTATCATGATGTTCCCGCAAATTGCCTTGTGGCTCCCTGCCTATATTTACGGCAGCTAGACAATTGGAGTGAGGGTCCCAAACGCTTGGACAGGGACCGTCACCAAGCCCATCGAAGGGCCACTTCAGAATTGAAAACCCGCCAGCGGATCGCTCTGCTGGCGGGTTTTCACATTTCGAATATCAGCTTTCAAATCACTATTGAAGGCCTGGAGACCATTCAATTGCGGCTGAGGCAAACACAGAGCTAACCCGTTTCGCGATACAGGATTTCGTCCTTGGCACCCGTGGCACGCCGCCATAAGGCCATCTCTGCATCGCCCATAATTGTCTTGGGAGCAGGGGCAAGTTCGAAGTTGCCATAGGCATCGCGACCGCGTGCCAGCGTGGCGATCGTACCGCCACCAACGGCCTGTTTCTGCTTGGTCGAGATGTAGCGGATCGCCAGTCCGATACGGCGGTCGTCAGATGAGTTGGGATTCGAAGCATGCAGAAGTCGACCGTGATGCAATGACATCTCGCCTGGCTGTAGGACGGCATCAACGGCATCCGCCTCGTCAACCTCGACGGCGATCTCCTGGCCGCGCGTCAATAGATTGTCCTCATGAAAGGTGTCGGCATGCTCAAGGATTGTGTGTTGGCTGCCGGGAACGAAACGCATGCAACCGCTCTCGACAGTGGCTGGCGATAAGGCCAGCCAGGCAGTCACCTCTTCGTCATTGTCGAGCCCCCAGTAGTGCAGGTCCTGATGCCAGCTGACATAGGACGTGCTTCTCGCATCCTTGGCAAACAGCGACACACCAAAGACCAGAAGATCTTCGCCAAGCAATTCGCTAACTGGCCCCGTGACAGCGTCGCTCTTGGTGATCTCATCAATGAAAGGCAGCACGAGATTGCCGAATGAGCGGATGGACTTTGATTTCTCCGCATCACCGCCAACGTCCGCTTCAACGGCTTCCAACTGAGCTCTATAGGCAGCAGCCTGTTCCGTGCTCATAACGCGGATAGGAAAGGCAAATCCATCGCGTTCGTAGTTTTCTTTCAGAGTATTTGCTGTGTCCGCCATTCTGACACTCCTGTTGTATTCGACGAGGCTGGAGACGGGAGGGCGATAGAGCCTCAATGATGGGCCAGTCAAGCGACTAAAAGCGCCAATACCCACCGTCAATCTGCAGGCACTGCCCGGTGTGATAGGACGAGGCGTCGCTCATCAGATAGACAGCTAGACCGCCGAAGTCGTCGGGCTTGCCCCACCGGCGCGCCGGAATTCGCGTGCCGGCGTTCTGCGCGAACTTTTCGTTCGACATTAGATTCTCGGTCATATCAGTCTCAATCCAGCCGGGCAGGATGGCATTTGCTGTGATGCCGTATCGCGCAAGTTCCACAGCCAGGGCGTACGTCAATGAGTTGAGCGCACCTTTGCTGGCTGCGTAGTGCTCGTTGCGGGCTGGACCAGAGATTGATGCGAGGCTCGATACGGCGACCAGGCGACCACCCGGGTCCCCTTTTTCAGCGCGTTCAACCATGTGTTTCGCCGCGGCCTGGTGCGTGTAAAACGTACCATCGAGGTTGACCGAAAGAACACGTCGCCACTCTTCTGGAGAGATATCCATGAAGGATTTCGGACCTCGGCCTGTGACGCCGGCGTTGGCAAAGCAACCATCAATACGTCCAAATCTATCGAGTGTCTTTGCCATCGTATCGTTGACGGCGCCGTGGTCAGCGACATTGCAGACATAAGCTTCGGCTTCAATGCCGATAGCCGCCAGTCGATCCTTCGCAGCAGAATTCTTGTCCGGATTGGTGCCCCAAATTGCGATATTGGCACCGGCTTGCGCCATCGCCTCGGCCATGCCTAGGCCAATGCCGCCATTGCCACCTGTAATCAGTGCGACTTTGCCGCTCAGATCGAAGATTGGATTGTTCATTGCTTCTCTCGGGTTTCACGGAACCTTCGGTTCACAGTGTGAGCACTTGCTGACGACCTTCGTCAAACGAGATTGTGCATGAAGCCGCGCTCAGTTTTGGCATAACGCCCCGATAATTCCATGCATGATTGCCGTTGCTCTCATGTCTTGGTTCCGACACTTGCGTCCCGTTGCCGTATGTCTCAGTTCAAACGTCAGCTGCGCTACACTAAGCTTGGGTACAGAGAGACCGGAACGAACACAGCAAGGGGGGAGTCATGGCCGCCAACATCGCCAAGGTGATTTATTTCGAGACGTGGATGGGTGGTCATGCAGTCGAGATCCTGAACAAGAGCGACACGGTTGATCTTGTTCATCTCAACTACGGCGCCGATCAAGCGGAGAACGAGACCGAGCTGCAGACCATGCACGGCTACCAGGTTATGCCGCGTACGGAACTGGATCCCGTTTATCTGCCGGACCGATCATTCATTGAACGTATGCCCAACTTGTTGGCGGTCTGCTCGACTGGAGCGGGCTATGACATGATTGATGTCGCAGCCTGCACCGACAACGGCATCATAGTTTGCAACCAATCTGGCACCAACAACGAAGCCGTGGCTGAGCACGCCTTCGGATTGATCCTTGATCTGTCCAAGAAGATCACGGCTGCCGACCGCGGCATGCGCGCGATTGATCGCATGAGCCGTGCCGGTTTCACCGGCAATGACATTCATAGCAAAACACTGGGAATTATCGGCATCGGTCATATCGGAACGCGGTCTGCTGAGATTGCGAAGGCGTTCCGCATGGATGTGATTGCCTACGATCCCTACGTCGATGCGGAAGAGACGGCACAGCGCGGCGCTCGGAAAGTTGACTGGGAAACTCTCTTTTCGACGAGTGATTACATCTCCGTTCACTGCCCGCGCTCGGAAGAGACGCTGGGCATGATTGACGCCGCTGCATTCGCAATGATGAAGCCAACGGCATATTTCGTATCAACAGCGCGCGGTGGCATTCATAATGAAGATGCACTGGCCAAGGCCCTCGCGGCGAAGCAGCTGGCCGGGGCAGGGCTCGACGTCTGGTGGGAGGAGCCAACCCCGAAGGACCATCCATTGCTGCAATTCGACAATGTCATCGCAACACCGCATCATGCCGGATTGACCGAGGAAGCGATGACCAACATGGGCGTCTGGGCAGCCGACCAATGGATCGATATTTTCGAGGCGAGAGTTCCGCCACGGCTGATCAATCCTGAAGCATGGTCGAAGTTCCAGGACCGTTTTGCAGAGCGACTAGGGAAGCGCCCACCGGACTTGCCTTGAGCACCATCATTGGCAAGCGAGCTTTGTAAGCAATCTCCTCGGCATTGAGACGCATATATGCCGCGTGCCGTTAAGCATGATTGTTGATGGAAATCAACGACACACTCCCCATATGCCAATGAACAAGAGCAACGGGCCTTAAGTCGGAGCCGGACTGATAGTGACTTAAGGTCCAAAGTTGCTCGATCTTTTAAGTGTCGATTATCTCTCAGCAATAGGGCAGACGCACCAAGAATGCGTGCCATTTATCGCACGATGGTCTTGGCACCAACGGAGTATGTGCAATGGATATTGAGCAAAAGAAGATTGCCGAAGCGAAGAAGCAGGTCGCAGCGATGACAGGCTTCTATGTTCACTTGTCGGTTTACGCCGTCGTTATCGGGGTACTGGCACTAATTGATGCCTTCACCGGCAACAGCTGGTGGGTGCAGTGGCCGGCCCTTGGATGGGGCATCGGCGTTATTGCGCATGCTGTTGGTGTGTTCGGGAAACGACCAAGTTTCCTCGCCAATTGGCAGGCCCGCAAAGTTCACGAGCTCGCCAACAAGAACTGATTGTCCAGTCGGATTGCGGCGGCGAGTGCCGCCGCCGTCACCTTGCGATCGGTGGAGCTTCTCTCGCTCAGCTTAACTCGTGAACTTTGAAGTTTAAGCCACCACGCGGTGTCAGTGTTACGGTTGCGTTGATCCCTGCTGGCATAGCGCCGACGTACTCAGGCCTAAAGCGGCGGAGCAGGATCGAAAGTGCCAGCGTGTTCTCAACCTGGCTCATTGCACCGCCGATACAGGAGCGGCGCCCACCACCAAACGGCAGGTACGAGTACTTCGTTTGCTTCTTCTTGGCGTCGCCCATCCATCGCTCAGGCCGGAATTCCTCCGGAGCTTCCCAGAAGCGCTCGTCGTGGTGCGCACCGTAGGCAAACATCACAACCCGGTCGCCAGGTAGGATCTTCTTGCCATCGATCTCGTCTTCCTCAGCCGCAACACGGATGAGCCCCCAGATCGGCGGATAAATCCGCATTGTCTCCTGGATGACGGCGCGGGTGTACGTCAGTTGAGAATAATCGGCGGCGGTTGGGGTGCGATCCCCAAGAACCTCTTCGCCTTCACGCCGGATCCGGTCGGCCGCTTCCGGATGGGCCGACGTCAGATACATTGCCCAGGCAAGAGTGAGCGCCGTCGTTTCGGTGCCGGCCCAAAGATATTGCTTGAACTCGTCAACAGCCTGCTGGTGGTCGAACTCCGGAACATCCGGATCAGCAACCACGGCCTCAATCATTTTGAGGAGTGTCTTTTCTCGATGCTCTCGCGGGTCTGATGCCATGACGAGATCTGGCACTTCATGCCAAGTCTCCATGGCCTTGGCCGCGTTTTCCTCCGTCATCTCGAATTCTTGGCCGGCGACCCGCTTGAGCCGGATCGACTTGTGGTTCATGACGTCAGTGTAAGTCTTCACGCACTTGAAGACGAAGTGCGGATTGAACGGCATATCGCGATCGAATAGCGCCTTACAGATCATGTCAGCGGCGAGCGTCCAGGTCTGTTCGACCATCTCGAACTCTTCGCCCGTCTTGGCCTTTTCGGCCCAGTCCGCCATTTTCTGATTAATGGCTTCAACAAAATAAGGAACGTAGTCGACAAACATGTCGGGGTGAAATGCCGGCTGCTGCGGCATGCGGATCTTCTGCCACAAGGCGCCGTCATTGGTGATCATGGACTTGCCAAAGATAGGCTTAAGGCCATCAAAGTACTTAACGTAATTGCCGGCATTCGAAACCAAAACGCGCTTAAAGTGCTCTGGCTCAGACAACAGTACAACCCTTTGGTTGGCCATATTGACCTGCAGGGGGCTGCCATAACGCTTCGTCATCTGCATCAGAACTGTCATCGGGTTATCAGGCCCTTTGAGCAGTGGCGTGAGCTTGAACCAGATCGACGACTCATCTCCGAGGCCCTGTGTATGGGCTGGCGTTTCAGTAGCTGTGGCTGTCGTCATTGCTTGTTTCCACTTTCGCGTCTGAGACATTGGCGGGACATTAGTCCTGAATCTCAGCCGTTGCCTTGCGGCAGATCAGGTATCGTTACTCCAATCGATTAGCCGCACAATCGAAGCGCAAATAGTACCAGCACGGCGCACGGTTAATCAGAATAGAGCCGAAGCATACTGCGAAACCCTTAAAATCAATCCTGTCAACAAACCGGCACCGCAATGCAAAACTGGCCGTGGATTACCAGAACAAAGACCAAAAAGTCTACCTATCTTATTGATAACGCTACATTCTAACGCGCAGTCGGGATCGTGGACATTCAACACTTGGGATGAACAAAAACCTAGTGTTTCCCGAGTGATAGGAGTTGCTGGTCCGCGTTAACCATTGCACTCAGCGCAACTCTGCCATCGACCAGCGGTGCCTTGCCTTGCGCAACCAAGCGAAGAGCTTCGGGATAGAGCTTATGCTCAGTCTTGAGAATTCTCGCCGCAAGATTGTCAGCGGTATCACTCGGGATCACTGGCACCGCCGCCTGGGCAATGATCGGTCCACCGTCCAGGTCCGGCGTAACGTAATGCACTGTACAGCCAGCAATGGTCATGCCTGCATCAATAGCTCGCTGATGCGTATCCAGGCCCTGAAACAAGGGCAGAAGCGAGGGGTGAATATTGATCATCTTCTCACGCCACTGATCGACGAAGTCAGCTGTCATGATTCGCATGAAGCCGGCCAAAGCGACAAGTTCGGCTCCGGCACCCAGCAGCGTCTTGTGAAGCTCTGCGTCGAAATCAGCACGCGAGGCGAACGACTTGTGATCCACACAGGTCGTCGCGATACCTTGCTCTTTGGCCCAAGCAAGCCCGGCTGCGTCGGGGCTGTTGGAGATCACCGCGACGATCTCTGCCGGATAGTCGGGTTGCCTGGCGGCATTCACAAGTGCCTGCATGTTCGAACCGCGACCTGAGATCAGGATCGCGACCGGGATCTTCACTGGCGATGCTGCTGCCATGCTCACGTGAACCTCAACTTCCCAGTCAACTTCACCCGGTCTGACCCTGCATCGCGACGCAGCACGTGGCCAATCTCAATGGCATCCTGTCCGGCATCGGCCAAGACACTTTTGACGATCTCAACTGCCTCAGCAGGGATGAGCGCCACCATGCCAATACCCGCGTTGAACGTCCTGGCGAACTCCTGGGTGTCGAGCCGAGCAGCCTCTTGGAGCCAATCGAAGATGGCTGGAGCCGTCCAGGACGACATGTCGATCTCAACTGCCAGATCATCCGGGAGGATGCGGGGAATGTTCTCAGTCAGCCCCCCGCCGGTGATATGCGCGAGGGCCTTTATCTGCCCGGTCTCACGGATAGCGGTCAGCAACGGTCTGACATAGATTTCTGTCGGTTCGAGGAAGGCATCAGCCACCGTCCGGTCTTTGGCAAACGGTGCTCCTTCATTCCAGTCGAGACCTGCGTTGTCGACCAGCTTTCTGACCAGTGAATACCCATTGGAATGGACACCGGTCGACGGCAAGCCCAGAACAACATCACCTTCCTGAATGTCGTTCCGGGGCAGAAGTTGACCGCGCTCGGCGGCACCAACTGAAAAACCGGCCAGATCGTAGTCGCCTTCAGCATACATACCTGGCATTTCGGCCGTCTCACCACCGATCAGCGCACAGCCTGCCCTACGGCAACCCTCTGCGATCCCGGCAACAACCGCGGTTGCCATTTCGGTTTCCAGTTTCCCACAGGCAAAATAGTCGAGAAAGAAGAGCGGCTCGGCCCCCTGCACAATCAGATCATTGACGCACATGGCCACGAGATCGATGCCGATGGTCTCATGTCGGCCGGTTTCGATCGCAATCTTGAGCTTGGTGCCGACACCATCATTTGCCGCCACCAGAATTGGATCTTGGAAGCCGGCCGCCTTGAGATCGAACAACCCGCCAAAACCGCCGAGATCACTGTCTGCGCCCGGCCTGCGCGTGGCCTTGACGAGCGGCTTGATAGCCTCAACCAGCGCATTCCCGGCATCGATGTCCACACCCGCATCACGGTACGTCACCGGCGAATTCGGCCTTTTCGATTTTTCGACCACGCGAAACGATCTCCCATTATCCCTTAAGCGCTCGTCGTGAGCCGTATCAGCCTCGTGTGATACACGATAAGCCGCGTTCAAACCCAGTATTGACGCGTCCAAAATTTGGCCGCAATGCTCGTCCCGATTGCTGGCACCTAGCAGAGATCGCGGCAGGACGGCAAATCGCGCTGGGGATTGGCGGCGAGGGAGATCAAGGTCGTGCAGCAAATCGTGGCATGCTCGGTACGTGGACTAGCATTGGTGCCGGTGATTTTCGCGGTGGCCAGCGCCAGTACGGGAACCGCACTGGCAGCTTCGCCAGCGGAACGCGTGTTTACGGTTGCCAACTTCCCGGTTGAGGCTGACGCAGCGAACGCCTTATTGGCGAAACGCCGTGCTGTAACCGATGGGAGGCGTGCCGCATTTCGCTCTTTGCTAAAAAGACTTGTGCCAGTGACAGCCTATGCGCGGCTCAAATCCGTAAAAAGCCTCGACCCGCGATCATTCGATGCTGGGATTGCGGTCAAGTCTGAGCAGAATTCGGCCACACGTTATGTTGCGAGCCTCGATTTTGCTTTCTCACCATCCGCTATCCGCGACACTTTACGAAAGTATTCTATCCCGCACGTTGAGAAGCAGGCGCCGAGTGCAACGCTGGTTGTCATCTACAGTGCTCCGGCTGCGGGAACAGCAGGCATCACGCGCGATATGACAGCATCCGAGGGCACGTTCCTTTGGACGTCCTATTGGAAAGATCAGGACCTCACCAACGCGCTGACACCTTTGAAGGTGAGCAAGCGCCGGCCCCAGATTCGCGATGACGCGGTTTTGAGTGTTGCCAGCGGCGATATGAAAGCACTGCGGATCTTTCAGACGGAATACCGCAGTGACAACATCATCCTGGCTGTCGCAGAGCCGGATCCGGAGCGTCGCCGTCTCAATGTCGTCGTGGCTGGCAAAGACGCGGTCGGACAGTTCGCCCTGAAGCGGCGATACCGCTACGAGCCTGAAGATTTCGCTTATGCTCTGGAACTCGCCAGTGTGATTTCACTCGGCATTATTGAAGGCCGCTGGAAAGCCGTTCAAAGCCAAAGTCCATCGCGCTCAGCAGTCTATTCCGGCGCCCCACTGCAAGATGTGAGCTTATGGGTGACCTTTGCAGATCTCGGGCAATGGCGGAGCCGTCAGCGGCTGATATCCGAACTGCCTGGCGTGACCAGTTTCAGCACCGGCGGTTTATCGGCGAGAGGAGCCTCCGTTACACTGAAATATCCTGGTGGTGGCGAGCAATTGCGCGCAGCGCTCGCGGGGCAAGGCCTGCAATTGGAACCTTATCAAGGCCAGTGGCTGCTTCGTTGATCCGATTGTAGCGCGTCTGCCACTTGGTCCCCACTTGCCGCCCCGACTTGCATTGAGCTCGAATCACAGCTTCAGCTGCAATACCGACAATAGCGTTCGGCCTCATTATCAAAGTGTCCAATGCGCGCGCGGAATTGGTCAGGCAACAGGCGCAAGAATGCAGGACATGGTCCGTATTGCAAGCGGGCGCAACGAATGGATCTCACCAAATCAGCCGCGCCTTTCAGCCTGTTGCCATTCGTGTGCCGCTCATACACTGAGGTTGTTCATGACTTTTCGACAGCTGCTTGCCACTTGGTCGACGGATACGACAGTGTTGTGCCACAAACCTGCTGGTCAACCGGGAACGACTACTTGAAGACGTCCGTTTTCAGTACGTGGCCTCTGGCAGCAAGAGGGATTGAAACATGAGCTCCCAAGCGAAGAAGCAACGCCAGGTTCTATTCTGGTCGGCGATCGCTATCCTGTTCGTCCTGGCTATTCTTGTGCTGCAGGAAATCTTGTTGCCATTCGTTGCCGGTCTCGTCCTGGCCTATGCGCTGAACCCGCTTGCGGATGCTTTGGAGCGGAATGGAACTGGCAGGCTTGGTGCCGCTGCCTTGATCGTTGCCCTATTGGTCATCGTTTTGATTGTCGTTCTCGTTATTCTGGTCCCGCTCCTTTTGCAGCAGGCCCAGCAGATCGTAGCCTCTCTGCCCGACGACGTGGAATCAATCCGGCCGCAACTTGAGGGGTGGGCGCAGCAACAGCTGGGTGAGAATTTCGGTCAACTGCAGGTTGCGATTGACCAAGGCATTGGCGAACTCAGCCGGAACTGGACGGGGATTGCCGGCTCGCTGGCGCATGGTGTGTGGGATCGTGGCTGGGCCATTATCGACTTCCTCGCCGTTTTGCTGATCACACCGATTGTTGTCTTCTATTTGCTGGTTGACTGGCCGGCGATGGTTAAGCGGCTAGGCGAGATGCTGCCGCGGGATCATGAAGCTACGATCCGCGCTGTCGTTGCCGACATTGATAGCGCGCTCTCAGCGTTCATTCGTGGTCAGGGCCTTGTCTGCCTGACCCTTGGCACCTTGTACACTGTCGGACTGAGCTTGATTGGCCTTAAATACGGTTTGCTTGTCGGGATCTTCACAGGCGTCATGACTTTCGTGCCCGTTGTCGGCTCGGTACTGGGCCTGATTACGGCCTCCGTCCTCGCGGTTGTTCAGGGATGGCCCGATCTGACACTGTTGTTTATGGTGATTGGGATCTTTGCAGCGGGCCAGGCATTGGATGCCAGCTTCCTAACGCCGCGTATCGTCGGCCCAAAGGTCGGCCTGCACCCGGTCGGCCTCATATTCGCACTATTCGTCTTTAGTTATCTCTTTGGCTTTGTGGGTGTGTTGGTGGCCGTACCTTTGGCAGCCGCCATTGGAGTGCTCATTCGTTTTGCTTTGAGTCTCTACCTCAAGAGCCCGATTTACCGCGGAAACAGCGAAGGGGCTGGCAAGTGATGAGCGCAGCGTCGGGAACAGAACAGCTGGTCCTTGATCTGCCGCATCGACCGGCGCTAGGGGCTGAAGATTTTCTGGTCAGCTCTTCCAATCAGTCGGCAATTGATTTGATCGACAATTGGCCAGACAACTGGCCGAACTCTGCTGCCGCGATCTGTGGTCCAGCGGGTGTTGGGAAAAGCCACTTGGCAAGCGTGTGGATCGATCGCTCGAATGCCCATCGCCTTCAGGCAACTGACATCAATGACGACTGCGCCGATGTTCTCCTCGATTACCCTGCTCTGGTTGTTGAGGATCTGCACGCCGGCATTGGATCGGAAAAAGCGATATTTCATCTGTTGAACACCGCGCGCGAGCGCCAGAAATCTGTCCTGTTGACGAGCCGCACGGCGCCCGGAGACCTTGAAGTCGGTCTGCCCGATCTGAGATCGCGGTTACGTGCCCTGCCGCTGGCGATGATTGCACCGCCTGATGATGCTCTATTGCAGGGGTTGTTGGTCAAACTCTTCCTGGATCGCCAGCTGCAGGTCGATCCGGAGACAATCCGCTATATCCTGACGCATACAGAACGGTCAGCGGAAAGCGCGCTCAAAATCGTAGCAGAAATGGACCGACTAGCTCTGGCCAAACGCCGTCGCACAACGAAGTTGCTGGCGAGAGAAGTAATTTATAAACTATTTCCCGTAAAACCTTAACATGTAAGGTGATTTGCGGATTCGGAGCCATGTGAGCATCTTGATGTCTGAAGGCATCCTCGGTCAGCTCAACTGGTGCCAACAGAGGTGCCTTGTCAGCTGGTCATCGGGCGGACGGCAGTAGCACGCGCTGCTTTGGCTTGGATACTCAAGCAGTGGCGGCTGAAGCGGCGCTCGGTGCAGTCATGGCTTCATACCATCGCTGAATGATCGAACGACACGGCGTACCGTACCAGTCTGGCCTTCAAATTCAGTCGCCAAGGAGCAGGACATGTCGGCGGTGCGAGCCAAAGCGAAATCCACGACCCGGCAGAAGGCCAAGGTGGCTGCCACGGATATCCCGACCGGGCCGGACCGCTACTACAACCGGGAGCTCTCCTGGTTGCAGTTCAATCGTCGTGTGCTTGAAGAGGCTGGCAACCTCAATCACCCGCTTTTGGAGCGCCTCCGCTTTTTGTCGATCTCGGCTTCAAACCTGGATGAATTCTTTATGGTGCGTGCCGCCGGTCTCTATGGCCAAGTCGCCGCTGGCGTGACCGAAGTCAGCGTCGACGGAAAAAGTCCGGAGCAACAGTTACGCGATATCAACGTTGTGGCGGCAGAACTCGTCAGCGCCAAGACCCAGCTTTGGAGCTCTCTTAAGGGTGAACTGGACGAAGCTGGTCTCTGTCTGCTCGAGCCGGGCGATATGACGAAAGATGAGAGAGAGTGGCTGCAAGAGCGCTTCCGGTCTCACCTGTTTCCCGTCCTGACGCCATTGAATGTCGACCCATCGCACCCATTCCCCTTCATTCTCAACAAGGGCCTGACGATTGCGGTCAACATGACGAATGAGGAAGATCAGCCGATGACTGGCCTCATTCCCATTCCTGTTCAATTGGGCCGGTTCGTACGGTTGCCGCAAAAACGCAAGGCCGGTCAGGTGGCGCGCTTTATTGCGATTGAAGCTGTCGTGGGAATGTACATTCAGGAACTCTTTCCATCATTTCGTATCAATGGTCATGGTGCCTTTCGCGTTCTGCGCGACAGCGATATCGAGTTCCAGGAAGAAGCCGAGGACTTGACCGCGGCTTACGAGGCACTGTTACGCCGGCGCCGGCGCGGGAGTGTGATCCGTCTCGAACTTGAAAAGCGGATGCCGGCGAGCCTCCGCAAATTCGTCACGGAGAAACTCGATGTCAATGAGGAGGTTGTGTTTGTAAAGACGAGCCCGTTGGGGCTCTCAGACGTCTCCCGTCTGATCGTTAGTGATCGCCCTGAATTGTTGTTCCGGCCGTTCAATGCCCGCTTTCCCGAGCGCGTGGAAGAACTCAGCGGAGATGTGTTCGCTGCCATTCAGGCTAAGGATTTCGTCGTCCATCACCCCTACGAGTCATTCGAAGTTGTGCTGCGCTATCTGCGCCAGGCGGTGCAGGACCCGAATGTCATGGCAATCAAATGGACGCTCTACCGGACGTCTGCAGAAAGTCCGATTGTTGAGGCGCTTCAGGAAGCAGCTGATCTCGGCAAGTCCGTGACAGCAGTCGTCGAACTCAAAGCCCGCTTCGATGAGAGCGCAAACATCAACTTGTCACGTCAACTGGAGCAAGCAGGCGTTCACGTCGTCTACGGGTTCCAGCAGCTGAAAACGCATGCGAAGCTCGGAATGGTGGTGCGGCGTGAGGGCCAAAACGTGGTGACCTACTGCCATATCGGGACGGGTAACTATCATCCACAAACGGCACGGATTTATACGGATCTATCGTATTTCACCAATGACGCAGCCATTGCCCGTGACGTCGCAAAGGTCTTCAACTTCGTCACCGGTTACGGCAAGCCCTCAGATCTGGAGATGATGGCTGCGAGCCCGCATGGCATCCGGCAAAGGATCGTCGAACACATCGACAAGGAAATTACCTTCGCCAAGCAAGGCAAGCCGGCAGCGATATGGTTCAAGATGAACTCACTGGTTGATCCGGGGATCATTGATAAGCTTTACGAAGCAAGCTGTGCGGGCGTTCAAATTGATTTGGTCGTACGCGGCATTTGCTGTCTGCGCCCCGGCATCCCGGGCTTGTCGGAAAACATCCGTGCCAAGAGCATCGTCGGTCGTTTTCTCGAGCACGCCCGGATCTACTGCTTCGGCCAGGGTTTCGGATTGCCGTCGCAAGAAGCAGCCGTCTACATATCTTCAGCCGACATGATGCAGCGAAATCTCAATCGACGTGTCGAGGCAATGGTGCCAATCACCAATGCGACGGTCCACGAGCAGGTGCTGGACCAGGTTATGGACGCCAACCTCCGAGACAACGAGCAAAGCTGGCAAATTCTCTCGGATGGCTCGCACCGCAGAATCAAGCGCAAAGACGGTGAAAGCCGTTTCAATGCACACGAATACTTTATGACCAACCCGAGCCTATCAGGCCGTGGCCAGGCCCTGGAACAGCACAAACCGCCGAGACTCCGGCTGAAAAAAGTGACCAACAGGCCAGTGCGCCCGGTACCACGTGATTCAAGTGTGGAGTGAGCGGCTCCAAGTGCAACAGTCACTCGACGTCTCCGCTACTGCCTGCTAAGCGATCGCACAATAAGGGCTGAGCAGCGTGCCGCGGCGTATGATGTCTGAATAGCAAGGACTGGATCTTGGAGCTTTGTTTTCGAACCACACAGCAGGTTTCTGCGTAAAGCACCAAAATGATCGCCACTTGTGAAGTCGGCAACCGTACGCCTTTATGCGGCAACGTTCCGATACCGAACAAAAGCGCGTCGCTATAGGGCTGCCGAACGAATGTCACGGGTTACAACGGATCAGGGTCGTTTCACCGAGCTGGAACCGATAGCAGTCGTTGACATCGGCTCGAACTCGGTGCGGCTGGTGGTTTATGAAGGGGCCGTCCGGGCACCTTTTCCTTTGTTCAACGAAAAGGTGTTGTGTGGTCTTGGCCGGTCGCAGGCTGCCAATGGCGCATTAGATCAGGAAAGCATCAGTCGCTCGCTCACGACTTTGCGCCGCTTCAAAGCCCTGGCCCGAAACGCCGGCGCAAAGATTGTTCATGCCATTGCAACTGCGGCGGTCCGCGATGCACCAAACGGTGACGCATTTATTGCCGATGCAGAGCACGCACTCGGTGCACCCATCGACATCCTGAGTGGCGACCGCGAAGCTGAACTGGCGGCCAACGGTATTCGCATGGGGTTCGTGGACCCGGACGGGATTGTTGGGGATCTGGGTGGCGGCAGTCTTGAACTTGTCGACCTGCAACCATCCGGAATCGCGTCAGCCGTGACGATGCCGCTTGGCGGCCTCCGTCTGCTGAACAAGACAAAAGGCAAACTTGCCAAGACGCCAGCCCTCATTAAGCAAGAGTTCGACAACGCGCTATGGCTCAAGGCCGGGCGGGATCGCAAGCTATTCGCGATTGGTGGCACCTGGCGGGCATTGGCGAAACTGCAGATGGAGGATGTCGGTGCTCCATTGCGGGTCATGCACAGTTATTCTGTCTCGTCATCCGACATGATTGCATTTTGCGATAAGGTTCTCGCGGCAAAGGAACCGGGCGACGTCAAAGGCTGGGAGAGCTTGTCCCGATCACGACGCGAAACACTGCCCTATGGCGCCCTGGTGTTGCGCCAGCTGATCCAAAAGACACGAACCAATGGTGTTGTCTTTTCAATTTTCGGGATCCGCGAAGGTCTGCTTTACAGCTATCTCTCGACGTATGAACAGGCAAAGGATCCGCTTGTCGCCTTCTGCGAAGACTTTGCCCGCTTGAGAGCGCGCTCGACAAAGTATGCGCATGAGTTATGCCGCTGGACCGACAAACTGTTCGAACGCGCTGGCGTCGATGAGACACCAGAAGAGCAGCGCTTGAGGCGCTGCGCCTGCCTGATATCCGACGTTGAGTGGCGGGCACAGGCAGACCATCGCGGTGAGCAGGCGAACTATGTCTTGGCCCACGCTCCATCAACCGGCACAGATCACAACGGCCGTCAGTTTCTCGCATTGACGATATATTTTCGGCATGCCGGCCGTGGGGAAACCCGCGGTGAGGAATTATCCGGGCGGTTGAGAGAGTACATAGAGTCACGCTACCTGGAGCGCGCGCGCCTGGTTGCAACCGCTATTCGTGTTGCCCATATGTTCTCTATTGGTTTGCCGGGCATCATCGAAGACATCGATATCGTGGTGGAAAACGGCAGGCTTGAATTGCAAGTGCCCCGTGCGCAGGCAGATTTGGATGGAGAACGTCCTCGCCGACGATTGGCAAGCCTGGGAACCATGTTAAAACTGGAAACTTCGTTGCGTGTGGTCGACAAGTGATCTCCGAAACAAGGGCTGGGGCGAGAGTACAGGAGTTCCATCGCTCGAAATGAGCATAAGCAAGAAATTGCGGTTGCGTGCGAAGTTGCCCTTAGAAAGGTCGCAACGCGTCCGTATGAGACTGTCTCGTGTGGTTTGTGGGTTCTCGTTGAAAAGGTGGATGCCGGCATAATGGCAGATGATCCTTATTCAGTTCTGGGTGTGAGTCGGGGCGCATCGGATGATGATATCCGTCGCGCGTTTCGTCGGCTGGCAAAGGAGCTGCACCCGGATGTCAATCCCGGCGACAACGCAGCTGCAGAGCGTTTCAAGAAGGTATCGCTGGCTTACGACATCCTGGGAGATCAGGAGAAACGGCAGCGGTTTGACCGCGGCGAGATCGACGCGTCGGGCGAACCGCGTCATGCTTATTCCGGTGCCGGTGGACCCTTCGGCGGGTTCGGCGGTGGACGGGCGCGTGGTGGGGCAGGACCAGCGGACGATCTGGGCTTTGGAGACATCTTTTCCGATCTGTTCGGAGGTGCCCGCGGGGCTGGAGGTCGTGCGGGCGGCAGCGCGTTCAGTCTTCGCGGACAGGATGTTCGCTACACCCTGGAGATTGATTTTCTCGAATCGACAGGCGGCGCGCGCAAGCGGGTCACACTGCCGGAGGGAACGGTGTTGGATCTCACGGTCCCTGAAGGTGTGGTCGATGGCCAGGTGCTGCGTCTCAAGGGCAAAGGACAACCCGGCATCGGCGGTGGCGATCACGGCGATGCCCTCGTTGAGATCAAAGTGCGCCCCCACACCGAATATGAACGTGATGGGGATAACGTGCTCTTCAATCTCCCGATTTCGATTGATGAGGCGGTGCTTGGTGCCAAAATCGAGGTGCCAACCATCTCCGGCACGGTCAATCTGTCGATCCCGAAAGGCACAAGTTCGGGCCGCAAATTTCGCTTGCGCGGTAAGGGCGTGCATAACAGGACGACCGGCACGACGGGCGATCAGATCGTGACGGTAAGCATCGTCCTTCCCGACCGCGTCGATGACAGCCTGTCGTATTTCATGTCGGAATGGCGCCAGAACAATGCGTATGACCCGCGTGAGAAGGGGTCTTAAGGCGGTTGGTAGCTGGTTCCACGCCCGACGCGACATTACCGCTTGTTAGCAGCATCAGTTTTTCTCGGTCGGGCCGAATAGACAACGTCCCGAAAGTTCACACCTAGTTCTTCACTGCCATGACGCGCCCGTTTTGCACCGTCAATGCGGTTTTACCGGACTTGAGGCGCAGAGCATCTTCACCGAACAGCTCGCGGCGCCATCCCTTGAGGGCAGCGACATCGGGCGCCTCCTCGACAGCAATACTCTCGATGTCACTTGAGTCTGCGATTAGCTTCGGTGCGACCCCATAGTGGGCGGCGTTGGCTTTCAGCAAAACCCGCAGCAAATCAACTAAGGCAATTGCTTCGGCGGAGAGTTGCCGGCCATTCTTTAGGGATGGAACAGTTGAGAGGTCTCGTTCACGCCCCTTCATGACGACAGCGACAATCTCGCGTGCGCGCTGTGATCTCGCAAAACCTTGGCTGAGGCTCCTCAAGTCACCGAGCTTATCGACAGAGGTCGGGGCCTGGTTGGCGATGTCGTAGAGGGCTTCGTCACGCAAAATCCGGTTTCGCGGGACATTCTGGCTTTGCGCCTCTGCCTCGCGCCAGGCAGCCAGTTCCATCATGACTGCAAGTGCACGCTTGCTCTTGACCCGCATCTTGAGGCGTTTCCAGGCGTCCTCCGGTTGCGTCACGTAGGTCTCAGGAGCACATAACGTAGCCATCTCTTCGGCCAACCAGTGCGACCGCCCGGATCGTTCCAACTCCTCAACAAGAAAATGGTAGACGTCGCGCAGATGCGTAACATCGCCGAGCGCGTACTCGAGCTGCTTGCGGCTCAGTGGTCGACGGCTCCAGTCCGTAAACCGTGCACCCTTATCCACGTCGACCGAAAGCACCTTCTTTACAAGATTGACGTAGCCAACCGACTCCCCAAAACCACACACCATCGCGGCGATCTGTGTATCAAAGATCGGTTCGGGAATGAGACCAGCCATGCTGTAGACGATCTCGATATCCTGCCGGCCGGCATGAAAGACCTTGATCACGTCCGGGTTGGCCATCAAGTCAAAGAAAGGCTGGAGATCAAGGGCTGGCGACAGCGGATCGATCAAGAATTCCAGATCCGGCCCGGCCATCTGGATCAGGCAGAGCTGAGGCCAAAACGTCTGTTCCCGCAGAAATTCAGTGTCCACGGTGACATAGTCGTATTGAGCGAGGGCGGTGCAGGCGTCGATGAGCGCCGGTGAGTCTGTAATCAGGTGCATTTCAGCCGATATAACCGACAGTTGCTGGATTGTCGCCAAAATTCATACGACAGAGAGCCTGCGACAATTCGTTCGGTAGCCAGAGCAGTTTTGGATAGCTGCGCCCTAGCACGATGCAGGCGGTCAACACGGTAGTCGAGCGATCGCAGATTCTGCAGGCTCATGCAGGCCATGCAGGCCATGCAGGCCAAGTACGAGGGAAAGCCACATGTTCAGCGTGCAGCGCTGCAAACATTGTGCTTCGCGTGCTCGTCTCGGTTCAAGTGCCTGCGCCGAACCAACCCGCCATGGGAGGTAGCCGCATATACCGGAACACTCGGCATGCTTGACACAGCAGCTGCCTCGTGCGCTTCTCCGCCTCGCGGTGTTCGGCCCGCGGAATTCGACGGGATTTCGGGTGTGCGGACAGCAACAACCCAGTTAGAACCTTGGCTACTTATTTGGAACGTTAGAGCGTCTCAATATGCATCGTTATCGATCTCACACCTGCGGCGCGTTGCGCGCCGGCGACATCGGCGAAATTACCCGCGTCTCAGGCTGGGTCCATCGTGTTCGTGACCACGGCGGCGTCCTCTTTATTGACTTGCGCGACCACTACGGCATGACGCAGGTTGTCGCCGATCCCGATAGCGCAGCATTCTCAACGGCCGAAAAAGTGCGCTCCGAGTGGGTAATCCGTGTTGACGGCAAAGTCCGTGAGCGCCCGGAGGGAACGACCAATCCGGACCTTCCCACAGGAGAAATCGAAGTCTTTGCAACCGAGATCGAAATCCTGTCTGCGGCTGATGAACTGCCGGTGCCGGTGTTTGGCGAGCCGGACTACCCGGAAGACCTGCGATTACAGTATCGCTTCTTAGATCTGCGCCGCGAGACCCTACACACCAACATCATGAAGCGTATTGCGGTGGTTGGCGCAATTCGCGAGAAGATGAGTAGCGCTGGTTTCTTCGAGTTTACGACCCCCATTCTAACGGCCTCATCTCCTGAAGGCGCCCGCGACTTCCTGGTGCCAAGCCGGATCCATCAGGGTAAGTTCTACGCTCTGCCGCAAGCGCCGCAGCAGTATAAGCAGCTGGTGATGATGTCTGGTTTCGATCGCTACTTCCAGATCGCGCCCTGCTTTCGCGACGAAGACCCGCGCGCCGACCGCTTGCCGGGCGAATTCTACCAGCTTGATGTCGAGATGAGCTTCGTCGAGCAGGAAGATGTGTTTGAGACGATGGAGCCCGTCCTGCGCGGCGTGTTCGAGGACTTTGCCGAAGGCAAGCAGGTCACTCAGGACATCCCGAAGATCCCCTACGATGTCGCGATCGCGAAGTATGGATCGGATAAGCCCGACCTACGCAACCCAATTGAGATGCAGGACGTGACCGAGCATTTCCGTGGTTCAGGCTTCAAGATCTTTGCCGGCATGATCGAGAAGGATGACCGCGTCCGCGTCTGGGCAATTCCGGCACCTAAGGGCGGCAGCCGGGCATTTTGCGATCGCATGAACTCCTGGGCCCAGGGCGAGGGCCAACCCGGCTTGGGCTACATCTTCTATCGCGATGGCGAGGCGGCTGGTCCTATTGGAAAGAACATTGGACCAGAACGCGCAGCAGCCGTGCGCGATCAACTCGGCCTCGAAGATGGTGACGCAGTTTTTTTTGCTGCGGGGCGGCCAGAGAATTTTGCCAAGTTCGCCGGAGACGCGCGCGACAGAATCGGCGAGGAACTCGAACTGACCGACAAAGATCAGTTCGCACTCTGCTGGATCGTCGACTTCCCGATGTACGAGTGGAATGACGACGAAAAACGTATTGATTTCTCGCACAACCCATTCTCGATGCCACAAGGCGGATTGGACGCCCTCAACGGTGCCAAATCTGACGAGGACTTGATCGCATTGAAGGCCTATCAATACGACTTTGTCTGCAACGGTTTTGAAATCGCATCTGGTGCCATCCGCAATCACTTGCCTGAGGTCATGGTCAAAGCATTTGGTAACGCCGGATACGATGAATCAGTGCTCAAGGAGCGCTTCGGCGGCATGTACCGCGCGTTCCACTATGGCGCGCCACCACATGGCGGTATGGCAGCCGGCATCGATCGTATCGTGATGTTGCTCGTAGGCGCGAAGAACCTGCGCGAGGTGTCATTGTTCCCAATGAACCAGCAGGCTAACGATTTGCTCATGGGCGCGCCAAGTGATGTCGCACCATCGCAGTTGCGCGAGCTCGGGCTCCGCGCTGCGGCACCCGCGAAAAAGGATTGATACGAAGCACAACAAGGCGTCTACAGTTGTGACCAAGGCATCGCCTGCGAGGTGAGATGAACCGTAAGCTCTTCGAATACTGCGAACGCGGATTTGATCCGGGCTTTTGGGCTGAACCGCTGAATGCTGTTACCAACGCTGCTTTCATAATCGCAGCGCTGCTCGCAACGCTTTTGTGGCTGCGCGTCCCCTCGTCTGAGCGGCGATGGGTGGATGCCTGGCTTTTGCTTCTCCTCTACGCCATCGGGACAGGTAGCTTTCTATTCCATACCTTTGCAACCACGTGGGCGGCGCTGGCTGACACGATCCCGATAGGGATCTTCATGGTCTCCTATCTTGGATATGTCCTGAGGCGATTCTTTAGGCTGAATTGGCTGGTCACCGGGGCCGGACTGGTCATTTTCGTGGTGGCGCTTTGGCAGTCCAGTGTGGTGCGCTGTGATGGCGGCCCCTGTCTGAACGGTTCAGTTGCCTACACTCCTGCATTGGTAGCGCTGATTGTGCTTGGCGCCGTTCTGATGATGCGCGGCCATATTGCGGGCACCAGTCTGGTGGCTGCCGGAATAATCTTTGCCGTCTCGCTCACCTTCCGGACACTCGATGGTCCTCTATGTGCCACAACAGCATTGCCGAGCGGTTATGCGGTTGGCTACCACTTCATGTGGCATATCCTGAACGCCGTCCTACTCTTCATTCTCTGCCGCGCGGCAATCAAGTACGGCGGCACGCATGCACGGTCTGCTGCCTAAGCCGTCAGGCCTCGTCGCAGAGATAATGCATGGCAAGCAAATGGCGCCGTTGCGATGGTCTGGGGCTGACGGCCTCTAATCGCGCTGCGAGAACGGCGCAACGTTTGACACAGTTGGCACGCGCTTGGACTGCGTTGCTGTAAAGCCGCCGACGGCGGCAGCCGGCTCTGGGTGCGCATCAACGCCTGACGCCAATACTTCGCTTGAAGCAGCAAGCTTCTGCACAAGATCGACAATCAATTTGCGTGTCGCCGGGTCTTTGATCCGGCCAAAGTTGACAATCATCTGCGCCGTTTCAGGACGCGAGAGAAATGTCAGCAATTCACTTGGCAACTCATCGACGAAGCCGAGGTCCTCGAAAAAGTATGAGGGTGGAACGCGGAGCGCCCGAGCGAACTGCGCAATCCGCGCACCACTCATTGTACTCATTCCATTTTCGTATTTATGGACCTGCTGAGGAGAAATCGATGTCAGCTCACCGAACGCCTTTTGCGTGAGGCCGACCATGCGTCGGCGCAAACGGACCCGCGCACCAATCGTCACGTCAACCGCCGACGGTTTGCGTAGAGGCACGTGCGGGATCGGCCCGCCGTTGTCATTACTCATCAAACAATCCTGTTCCCAAGAACGCCGGGAGACTCAACTATGAGGGTAGATAATCAGTACACTCGGCTAACATACCAGTGAATAACTCGCAAATGTCAACTCCAACCGTTTGAATTCCACTTAAAGTACCACAAGGGTTAACGGCTCCACCTCGTAGTGAATGGAGCGTTAACATGAGCACCCATACAGCAGTCGACCGTTTTCTTAATCAGATCGAGGTCAATCACGGTCCACAGGCCTTGCTGGCGCGCTACTTTTTGGCTGCTGCGAGCGGTGTCACCGACAAGGGCGTAACGATCCGGTTCACCACATGTGATGAACTCCTAGACATCAACGAACGCAATCTTGAGAACTGGTTTCCCCTGACCACGTCATTCCATCCTAAGTATGGCGATGTCACGGACGACAATTGTGCAGTGATCATCGGCGAGAATGCTGACGGTGATGTCGTCGTCACCCAGGCCGTCAAGCTGGTTGACTGGACCACCACGAATTTCAAAGTCGAAGCGGAAAGCCTGAGGTTCTTTTATACGGATCCAGCCAAGCAGAAGGCACCCGGTGAGCGCTGTTTGGTCAGTGCCGAAGGTGCGGCAACGCTTGGCGGAATATTGGGGCAGACCGGGGCTGCCTGGCTCCGCCCGGACTATCGTCGGGCTGGCGTTCTTGAAATCGTCAATAGGACGGCGCGGGCCTACGCGTACACAAGATGGAACGTCAGTGAGACGTTCTCCATTCTCACGCCGGCCATCACCAAGCGGGATTCCGGACGCAGGTTCGGTTATCACAATGTCCAACCCGGCGTCACGATGCGCAATTCGCCAACGTCGCCGGACAAGGACCTCAACCTTTGTCTCGGACGCATTTCACGCGAAGAGCTGACAGACGAGCTCTTTGAGTTTATTATGGAATCGCTACCACAGGTCGATGTTGCGGTTCGGGACCGACGCGCAGAATAGTGCATCAAAGCCGTCATCTGTAACAAGTGGTAGTGCCAGCCGTGTGTACTTCGCCGTCACCGGCTTCACGGATTTCGGATCCGAGACGAGCCCGTCAACATCTAACAGGGTGGGCTCGCGCGCCATCATAGCTTCGCGGTAGGTCTCTGTAAGGAACCGGCCATAATAGTAATCGGGTTGATCCGCTACGGTTAGCTGTTGCGAATGCCAGCTCTGGTCCTGGTAGGCTTCAATACCGTTCCCAACACTGGCGTAGCTGAGTTTGGCGCTACCTCTCGGACGCATGACATAGGCGTACTTTCCGCGGAGCCGTTGATTGAGTAAGTCAGCGTGGGCGCCGATATTGATCTGTCCGCCGTTTGCCTGCCAGAGACCAAAGACGGATTTCAGAGGGTTACTCGCCGATAACTCAGAGGGACTGCGCAGCTGCGATCGAAAGGGTGCCCCCGAGCTTGCCCTTTGCATCCACATCTTGGCGAGGATCTTTTCGTAAACGGCCTGCGGTTGGCTCGCAATCTCGTGGTGCCACTCGCCGTCAAACCAGCTCAAGGAAATGCGCTGTGGCTGCAGCTCATTTATCCGCGTCGTGGCGGCCTCAAAGCTCGTATAGTTGACGCGCCCGGGCGAAAGCCGCAGTGCACAGCTCGTTGCGTTGAATTTCAGCTCGATGAATCCGCAATTGCGGATACCATAGTCCACCAGAGCCGCACCGCTGGCATTGATCCCGAGTTTGTCGCGGATCGCCCAACCGCCCGGGTCGTAGGCTGTACCATGTTCATCAATGATCAGTGTCGCGCTCGTCATAGCAACCAGGTTAGCTGAAATTCACTGAGGAGACGAGAAATTTGTACACGGTGCAAGTGATCCCGGTTGAATGACATTTACGAAAGTATCAGCAACTTAAGCCCCCTGATGTAACGAGTGCTTGAGCAGCAAACATGGTAGCAAAGAGATTTCTGATCCTTTAATTCGCAACCCCGCTGACCTATTCGGTGATGTGGCAAAGCAAAATGCAAGGTGCGTGTCGACGGTTGGCGCGCTTGAGATTTGCACAGAACGGCATCTGCATTAGTTTGTTGTCTCGCACGCTTGGCCGACGAAAATCTCGCTGCCGAAACATCGGTCGTGATGGCGGTGCACTATGAGTTTTACGAAAGGGCTAAGATCAGCAATGGCTCAGCAGGCTGCAGATCGAAGAGATGCGCGGGGAGATTGGCGCCCGGCTCAGCAGATCAAGATCCCGCCAATCTACGATTGGCCGCCACGCCCTGTAGCCCTGCTCAAGTGGCTCTTGGGTTTTCCGGGTTACCTCTGGCCGTTGAATGCCCTGGTATTCTGCATTACGGCGGCAACGTGGTACTGGCTGACGCCGGATCTAGCACAGATGAAGAGCCTGGAGTTTTGGTGGATTGGCTGGCTGCTGTTGCGCAATCTCGCTCTGACAGCCGCATTCTTCGGTGGCCTCCACATTTATCTCCATGTCTACCGCCAACAAAAGGACAAGCTGCAGTTCTCGACGCGACCGTTTGCGACCAACAATCGCCGTTTCTGGTTTGATGACCAGGTTCGCGACAACATGTTTCGTACATTGGGCTATGGCGTGCCGATCATTACGGCTTACGAAGCTCTGACTTACTGGCTGTTCGCCAATGAGTTCTTGGGTTTCATTCCAATCACAGAGGGAACGTTTGGGTTCTGGTTATGGTTCGCTGCATTGCTCCTGCTGATGCCGGTCATCCACTCAACGCACTTCTATTTCACCCATCGGATGCTGCATTGGCGCCCGCTCTACCGGTCCATACACCGCATCCACCACTACAACATTGAAGTCGGCCCCTGGTCTGGCCTTGCGATGCACCCACTTGAGTTGGCGATCTATTTCTCCACGGTCTGCGTGCAATGGCTGCTGGCCCTGCACCCTCTCAATGCGTTGTTTCAGCTTCAGTTCGCGATCTTTAATGCCGCGATGAGCCATACCGGATTTGAGAAAATCTTGCTCTCGAAAGAGGTTGGGATCGAAAGCAATAGCTACTTTCATTTCCTTCATCACAAGTACTTCGAATGCAATTACGGCGGAACGATTGCCCCCATGGACCAATGGTTTGGAACATTTCACGATGGATCAACCGAGGCTCAGGAACGAATGCAGCAGCGCATGCGTGACCGCTTGGGCAACGCATCATAGATGTAACAGCCCGCTATCACTCGTCGATTGTCAGAGACAAGAAAACGGGGACAAGAAAACGGGTCGGGCGAGGTTTGACACCCGGCACAGCCTACGTGAGCGGACATTCTATTTCGCACCCAAGGACATCCATGAAAACAAGACCAACGCTATCGGAAGATCTGCCGGCTCTAAGGGAGGTGCTTGATGGCACCGAATTGTTTCCCGCCGACATGCTGGCTGGCATGATCGAGGGCTTCCTATCCGGAAGTTCCCACGACGACATCTGGCTGACCTGCGAAGTGGATCGCCGAGCCGTGGGCTTTTGCTATGCAGCCCTGGAACAATTGACAGATGGCACTTGGAATATGCTCGCAATCGCCGTGCGACCCGAATGCCAGGGCACTCGTGTGGGCGGTGCACTCATTACAAAACTGGAGGAGATCCTACGGCAGCGCGGCGCGCGCATTATTATCGTTGATACCTCAGGAGCAGATGGCTTCGCGCGAACGCGAGAGTTTTACCGCAGGCGGGGTTACGAAGAAGAGGCTCGCATTCGCGATTATTGGGCGGCGGATGATGACAAGATTACGTTTTGGAAGGCTCTTTGAGTTCGGAACAGAAGAGAAACCGCTCAGTCGTGTCGCCGAGCGGTATTGGCTTTAGGATGCCACTTTGAGCTTGATCGGTTTCCAGGTGCATTTGGGTTCTCGTACATTGCGCGGCTTGCCGGATTTCAGCTGAGCACCGCCACGCTGCATGACAAATCGATGGGCTGCTTGCTTTGCACAAAACGGATGCGGAGCAAGATTGTCCTTCAATTGAATGGCATGCGGCTTGATAGATGTGCTGGCCTGATTTGCAAATTCATCAAAACGACGGTTGTAGCGCAGCTCCATCTTGATCGGCGCGTGGTGCGTAAAGCAATGCGCGACGATCGTATAGGGCTTACCTGAATCGACCACGCGATCGTTCTTCCATTTGGTACAATCATTCGGGTTAGCTGCTGAACACCAGCGGAATGAAAACTGGATAGGCTTGATCCGGAGCTTTTTGTACTGCGGGCTATAAAGCATCACGCATTGCTTTGACTTCACCTTTGTCGTTCGTGACTGCTCCGCCGACGTAGCGGTCTGAGATGTCAGAAGTGCTGCCAAAGACAGGGCGGTTATCGTGGCGAACGACCTTGCTGTTCGTGTCGCGGTTGTCGGGCTGGTGGTCGTCTTCATCGGTTGGGGCCTTGGTGGTCTGGAGTTGATTGATGCACCAAGACTAGTGTCTCCCATCAGATCGATCTGTTATCTGGATCACTCCAAGCTAGATTTTCTCCAAAATGGAGTGATTGGCGCGTTTCGTCTGCGCGCGCAGCGCTGACGCGTTTTCGCGAAGCAATCCCAGAGGAGAGCCAGCAGCGCGGTCATTTCCCAGACATTCCACGAGAAGGTTGGCAAGCAGCAGGTTGGACGTAGCGTCACTGCCTCCCAGCCGCTGAGAGACGCCGAACGGTCAGAATCTGAGCCGGGTCCATCCAATTATCATCTGAGAGAACCAGTGGTGCTCCCAAAATAGTGTGTGCTCGTGCCGCAACACACGCCCTGGAGGCGTCCTGGTCCGATTAAATTCCTTAACAAACCATTGACACCCATAAAATCCCATGGCATCCCGTAATGGCCCGACCGCACCGGGTATGGGCTCGTGGTTGAGGCGCGGCAGTGGATTGAGAGGGACCATTGCTTGCGACCGCCACGGCCCAACCGGAGCTTTTCGGGCCGAGTTTGGATTGAGGAGAGCGGCGGCAAGGTTTGATGGACAGCGCAGCATGGGACGCGGGGAGCCTGTGTTGCGCTCATCGGATCGCCGGCGTGGGTCTCAGTTGGCCCGCACCGGCGAAGTTGGAAGAGTTGAGGTTTTGAGTTGAGCGTTCCGAATTGCGGAGAGCTGCCAGATGGGCGGAAGGCTTCGCAGCAAAGTGGTGTTTCGTGTCGGTATCCAGTGAGGCTGTGAAAACCGGAGATGGATCGCTTTGTTTCAACATTCGAGAACAAAATTGACGCCAAGGGGCGGATATCGGTGCCGGCCCCATTTCGCGCCATTTTGGAGCGCGATGGATACAAAGAAAGTGCTGCGCTCGGAATCTACTGCTATCCTTCGCTCGACGCTCCGGCGCTCGATGCAGGTGGCGAGAGACTTGCGCAAAACATTGACCGCCTTCTCGGTGGCCTCGCGGATTATTCGGATGAACGCGACGAACTCTCGCTCGCGCTTTATGGAGACGTCAAAGTCCTCGCCGTTGATGGGGACGGACGCATCGTCTTACCTGCGGACCTTCGCGAGCATGCAGGGCTCGGCACCAAGGCAACATTTGTCGGTATGGGTGACAAGTTTCAAATCTGGGATCCGGAGCGCTTCGAGCAGCGCCGCGCTGAAGCGCGAGCCAAAGTCCAGGATCACCGACGGCTCTTCGCGCAGCAGCAAGCACGTGATGTAGCGGCTGTGCGTCCCGAGGCGGGGCGCCGCTCTTCCGATGAGGGTGGTGAAGGGGGCGCACGGGAATGATGGCGGAGAATGGCGGCGACCTGATGGGGACAGGACGCGGCTGCGGGCCGGAACGACGCCACATTCCCGTGTTGCTCACCGAAGTTCTCGAAAAGCTCGCTCCCAAGGACGGCGAGCTCATTCTCGATGGCACGTTTGGTGCCGGTGGCTATACATCGGCAATCCTTGACGCAGCGGACTGTCGGGTCATCGGACTGGATCGCGATCCGCAGGCCATAGCGCATGGTGCGAACATGGTCCGGTCCTATGCACCGCGTCTTGATCTTAGAATGATGCGCTTTGGCGATCTCAACGGGGCGGTTGCGGATTTGGAGCCGCCGCTAGTTGATGGAGTCGTTCTTGATATCGGTGTCTCATCGATGCAGCTCGATCAAGCCCAACGCGGCTTCTCATTCTCCAATGACGGTCCGCTCGACATGCGCATGTTTGCAGCGGATGGCGAGTTGGCGGAGGCGTCACCTTCGGCGGCTGACCTGGTCAATGATTTGGAGCAGGAACCGCTGGCGAACATCATCTATCACTACGGCGAAGAGCGTCGATCAAGGGCGATTGCCTCGGCAATTGTTCGCCAGCGGTCTGATAGGCCGATTGAGCGGACGTCAGAGTTGGCCGAGATTTGTGTTCGCGTCTATGGCCGCCGGGCTAACGATAAGGTCCATCCAGCAACGCGCACATTCCAGGCGTTGCGGATTGCGGTGAATGATGAGCTGGGTGAATTGGTGAGGGCTCTCGCAGGTGCAGAGTCCATCCTGCGGCCAGGCGGCCGGCTTGTCGTTGTCACGTTCCACTCGCTTGAAGACCGCATTGTGAAGCGCTTTTTCGCCACACGTGCCGGCAAAACAGCCGGTGGATCGCGCCATATGCCAGAATCGATTCAATTTGAGACACCAAGTTTCCAAATCGTTAACCAGCGTCCTTTAGGTCCTAGTAACCATGAGATAGCGGTTAATCCGCGGTCGCGTTCTGCCAAGCTGCGATCCGGTATTCGCACGGATGCTCCTGCCCAGCCACTTGATACCGGTGCTTTGGGGTTACCATCCGTGCCACTGGGTTAGTCAGGCAAACAAGCCGTGCACATGCCGCTATCTGGATAGTCCCACCAAGACGGGAAGCGAGGTGGCGGGTGTTACGGTTTTTGACATTGGGTGCAATCCTTTCGGTGATGGCGAGCGCGGTCCTGCTTTACGTGACTGCAACTGAAACGCGTCGGTTGGCCCAACTCGAAAAGATGCAGAAAAAGAGAAAGGCCAAGCTGATCCGCGACATCTCAGTGTTGAAGGCTGAGCGTGCATTTCTCGCGCGCCCCGAGCGGATTGCGAAGTATGCCGAAGAGCTTGGCATGCGGCCGATCAGAGGAGATCAAATCTCACGACCTTCCACCAATACTGCTCGCAGTCAAAACTAGGTGGAACAAATGGCGCCTGGTCTCTCCGCGTTCGCACCAAAACCTCAGTCAGACATCCGTTCTGACGCGCGCCGCACGCTTGTGCTGAGCTTGTCGGTGGTGATCGCGTTTGCAGCCGTCTCGGCGCAAATGGTGCGTCTGGCCCTGAGGGAGAGTGGTAAGCCTTCGATCGCACGGTTGGACAGTGTCGCCAATCATTTCTCACGCCCGGACATCGTCGACCGGCGGGGACGCTTACTCGCAACGGATGTCGGCCTTCCAACCATGTTTGCAGATCCGTCCATGATCCACCGTGTCGATGAGACGATCGAAAAGCTATCTCAGATCTTTCCTGCGCTGAATACCGAGAGCAATCAGAAGGCCCTGTCGAACCGAAGGAGCAAGTATGCATTGCTTCGCCGGTCAGTTGCGCCTGCCCTCGCGGAACGGATTCATGCACTTGGCCTGCCCGGAATTCATTTCAAATACGAATCGCGACGTGGCTATCCTGCGGGTCGCATCGCCGGCCATATCCTTGGTGCTGTTGATGGCAGCAACAAGGGGACGCTTGGCATTGAGCGGTTCTTGAATGACGACCCAGGCGTCAGGCAGGTCCATGGTGCAAGAGTGAATGCTGCCAAGCCACTGCGATTGTCCATCGACATGAGTGCGCAATTCGCCGCGACCCAGGAACTGTCAAAGGCATTGAAAAAGTACAATGCCGAAGCCGCGACCGCCATTGTGCTTGATGCAGACACGGGCGAGGTCATCGCAGCCTCTTCCGTTCCCGGTGTCGATCCTTCGGTCATCTCCGAAGTGCTCGACCGCAAACGACGCAATCGGTTTGCCGATGACGTCTACGAGTTGGGATCGATCTTCAAACCATTCACGATCGCCATGGCGATCGAAGCGGGTGTGGCGACAGCTCAAGCCAAAATCGATGTCAGCGAGCCTTTGAGATTTGGCAAATTCACCATCCGCGAGCCGGATCGGGCCGTCAAGCATCTCAGCCTAACGCAGGTGCTGGTTTACTCATCGAACGTCGGGTCGGGGATTCTTGCAGGCGTCACAGGTGCCAAACAACAGCGCGCATTCCTCACCCGGGTTGGCTTGATCAATGCGATCGATCTACCGGACCTTAAGACTGCCCCGCCGAAGCTTCCCAGGTATTGGGGGCGAGCTGCAACCGCCACGATCGGATATGGCCATGGAATATCTGTTTCCCCGTTGCAGTTCGCGGTGGCCAGCGCCAGTCTGGTCAATGGTGGCTATGCCGTCCGACCGACATTTCTGGCGCAACGGCGCGAAGAAGCGGTCAACCGGGCAAGTCGTGTCATTCGCCAATCAACGAGTGATCTTCTGAGGCGCATGTTGCGCGAGAACGTGCAGACCGGCACCGGCAAGCTGGCGGCGGTGCCCGGCTACGATGTCGGTGGCAAGACTGGAACGGCTGACCTTGCTCGCAATGGTGTCTACGATGGCAAATCCGTCATTACGTCATTCTTCGCTGCGTTCCCGATGCGGGCGCCCCGATATGTTGTGCTGACGACCTTGTTCAATCCCATGCCAGGACGCGCAAAGAAGCGCAGAAGCGCCGCAAAGACCGCCGCGCCGCTAACAGGCGACATTATCCGGCGCGTCGCACCGTTAATCGGCGTGAAGCCACTGGATTGAAGCGAGATTTCATGTGCCAGTTTGACGGCCGCACCTCTCACTCGCTAGTGTTCCGGTCCAGACGCTTGCCTCCCGCAGCTGCGCGTTCCGAAGCGGGTATCCGAACCAAAATGAACACGACCAACCACTTGCGTTTAGTGTGATGCCCACTTCCAACGATCGAATTTCGACCAATCAGCAGCGAGAGCCAGAATGAAACTCTCAGATATGATGCCTGACGAGGCCGTCCTGCCGGCAGGCGCTGGTGAACTCGATATTGTCGGCATAACATCAGACAGTCGCCAGGTCGGCGACGGCATGCTCTTTGCGGCGCTTGCGGGATCGCAGGTTGATGGAACGCGGTTTGTGCCCAATGCCATCACGGCCGGCGCAGTTGCGATCCTCACATCCACGACCGCGGAACTCGCTGATTGTGAGGTCCCTGTCATTCGCGCAGATGATCCGCGCCGCGTGCTCGCATTGGCAGCTTCGAATTTCTATGGCCGGCAACCAGAGATGGCTGTAGCGGTAACGGGGACCAGCGGCAAAACATCAGTCGCCGAATTTACGCGCCAGATCTTTTCGGGCCTAGGCCACCAGGCAGCTTCGATGGGCACTATAGGCATCGTCAAACCAGATGGCGGGGTCTATGGCTCGCTAACCACACCGGATCCTGTCACATTGCATGGTGTTTTGGCCGGCTTGGCGGATGACGGCGTGACACATCTGGCGTTCGAAGCCTCGTCGCACGGCTTGGACCAGCGCCGGCTGGATGGCGTGCGGCTACGGGCTGGTGGCTTTACGAACCTGGGCCGCGATCATCTCGACTATCACCCAACAGTCGAAGCCTACCTGGCAGCCAAGCTCCGGTTATTCGATACGTTGCTCCCGGAAGGTTCCGCAGCTGTGGTCAACGTCGATGATCCGCATGCGGCCTCGGTCATCGCGGCCTGCAAGGCCCGCGGTATTGAGGTTCTCAGTGTCGGGACGCAATCGGCGGAGTTGCAGCTTGTTTCGGCCGTTCCGGATGGCTTTGCTCAGGATATTGAGTTTTCTTTCGCCGGGACCAACTATCAGAGCAAGCTCGGGCTGATGGGTACCTATCAGGCATCGAATGCCCTGATGGCAGCCGGCTTCGCCCTTGTCCTGGGGTACGAACCCGCGGCAGTCTTCGCGCAGCTTGAGCAACTTCGCGGCGTGACTGGACGCCTGGAAGTCGTCGGCGAGATCCACGGTGCAACGGTCATTATCGACTATGCTCATAAGCCAGATGCCCTGGACGCGGCGCTGACAGCGCTAAGGCCATTCGTGACCAACAATTTGGTTTCGGTTTTTGGATGCGGGGGCGATCGCGACCCGGGAAAGCGTCCGATGATGGGTGCCATTTCACGCGAAAAGGCAGATCGAACCATCATTACAGACGACAATCCTCGCTCGGAGCCGCCTGAGGCTGTGCGTGCAGAAATTCTGGCAGCCGTTCCGGAAGCTGAAGAAATCGGTGACCGATACACGGCGATCGCAACAGCCATTTCGCAAGCGCAGGCGGGGGATGTCATATTGATAGCCGGTAAGGGGCACGAGACCGGACAAATCGTTGGAGATCAGGTTCTTTCCTTTTCAGATCATGAGGCTGTGGCAGCTGTTTTACGCGAGTACTGAGCGCAGAGGCGTGAGTCAGCTGGCCGTGTTACCGCCCCGTCACCGACATAATGGTCGCTCATGACATAAGCGTAAGTGCCGAAAGTCATCGGTTTGGGCCGCCGACAACGTCGCATGCCGAGATCTCAGTATTGACGGCGGTCGTGTCAATCTGGTTTTTGCTGATTGGAGAATGCGGTTAAATGCGCCGGGGGGTGCTTGCCGCCAGCCGCAACTCTGGCCGCGCCGGGTGCTGTACGAGGGGAAATCGAATGCTATACGAGCTTCGCGAATTTAGCGAACTTCTCGGCCCGCTCAACGTCTTTACCTATATTACCTTCCGAACCGGCGGGGCGATTATGACCGCGCTCTTGTTTGTGTTCCTGTTCGGGCCGGCCATCATCGACATGTTGAGGATCAAGCAAGGCAAGGGGCAGCCGATCCGTGAGGATGGTCCTGAAAGCCATCTGGCCAAGCGCGGCACACCGACGATGGGCGGCTTAATGATCCTCGCTGGGTTCACGTTCTCAATCCTGCTTTGGGCTAACTTATCAAACACTTATGTCTGGATTGTCCTTGGAGTGACGTTGGTCTTTGGCGCTATCGGTTTCTATGATGACTACCTCAAGGTGACCAAGCGCACGAGTTCTGGTTTTTCTGGCCGGATACGCTTGTTGCTCGAACTCGCTGTCGCCGGTCTGGCTGCGGCTGCCATCATGCGGATGTCAGATGCGAATTTCGCAGGTGCACTGACGATTCCGTTCTTCAAGGACCTACTGGTCCAGCTCGGGCCATTGTTTATTGTGTTCGGTGCCCTCGTCATCACGGGCGCTGGCAATGCCGTCAATCTGACTGACGGCCTTGATGGCCTCGCGATTGTTCCGGTGATGATCGCGGCTGCCACCTTTGGATTGATCGCGTATCTGTCAGGAAACGCAAAATTTGCTGGATATTTGCAAATCCATCACGTCTCAGGGACCGGTGAACTGGCTATTATCTGTGGTGCGCTAATCGGAGCCGGACTGGGCTTTCTTTGGTTCAATGCACCGCCGGCCATGATTTTTATGGGAGATACGGGGTCGTTGGCGTTAGGCGGGGCTCTCGGCACCATCGCCGTAGCAACCAAGCATGAATTGGTGCTCGCTATTGTTGGTGGTCTGTTTGTCCTGGAAGCATTGTCCGTGATCATCCAGGTCACGAGCTTCAAGCTAACGGGGAAACGCGTATTCCGCATGGCGCCGCTACACCATCATTTTGAGCAAAAAGGTTGGCAGGAAGCGACAGTAGTGGTGCGATTCTGGATCATTTCCGTCGTTCTGGCACTCATTGGTCTGGCAACACTCAAGCTGCGGTAACGCCGCCACACCTTGTTGCGGCATTTTCAGGTAAAATACGCGAATGATTCCCGCGACGACATTCGCCGGCCAGGACGTGGCTGTATTCGGGCTGGGACGAACCGGCATTTCCACTTGCCGCGCATTGTTGGCCGGTGGTGCCAGACCGCATGCCTGGGACGATAACGCCAAAACACGCGAACGGGCAGTGGCTGAGGGGCTCCAGCTCGTCGATCTCAGCCAGGCCGACTGGTCAGCTTTTGCCGCGTTGGCATTGGCACCTGGGGTTCCGCTCACGCATCCCGAGCCGCACTGGACGGTCAAGCAAGCCCAAGCAGCAAGCGTTGAAGTCATTGGAGATGTCGAAATCTATTGCCGTGAGCGGCGCGCTCGCCATCCCGAGGCATCGTTTATTGCCATCACGGGAACGAACGGCAAATCGACCACAACGGCTTTGATCGCGCACATCCTGCGCTCAGCCGGTCGCGATGTTCAGATGGGCGGTAACATCGGCATCCCTATTCTCGAGCTTGAGCCTCCGGCACCGGAACGCATTCACGTCGTTGAGATGTCATCCTATCAAATAGATCTGACGCCAACGCTCTACCCAACGGTGGGCCTGTTGCTCAACCTGTCACCGGATCATATCGATCGGCATGGAACATTCGAGCACTACGCCGAAGTCAAGGCCCGGTTGCTCAAACACGCGGGCCTCGCTGTTCTGGGCCTCGATGATCAGCCCAGTCGCAACATCGCCCAATTGGTGGAGAGCAACGCAAAGTCGTTGAAGACGATCTCGCACTCGGCCCAATCCGCGGACATGTTCTGTATTGGTGGCAACGTGCGGCGTCGCGATGCGTTACCGGACGCTGGCGCACTGGCGGACATCAATGGCGTGGTTTCACTGCGTGGTTCCCATAATGCCCAAAACGCAGCTGCAGCTGCCGTCGTTGCTGAGCATCTCGGACTGTCTGATACGGAAATCGCGGTAGCACTGCGGACATTCCCCGGCCTGCCGCACCGGATGGAAGAAGTCGGCCGGCTTGGGAATGCGATTTTCATCAACGATAGCAAGGCGACGAACGCTGACTCATCGTCAAACGCCCTGGCAAGTTTCCACGGTGATATCTTCTGGATTGCAGGCGGTCTGGCAAAGGAGGGCGGAATAAGTGGCCTGAAAGAGTACTTCCCTCGGATCGCCAAAGCCTATCTCATTGGTGAGGCGGCTGACCCGTTTGCTGCGACGCTCGATGGCATTGTAGATTTCGAACAGTGTGGAGAACTGAGGATCGCCATCGAGAAAGCGGCTAGTGAGGCCGCAGCTTCCGATGCTGCGCAGCCGATCGTGTTGTTGTCGCCGGCATGTGCTTCCTTTGATCAATTCCCGAGTTTTGAAGCGCGCGGCGATGCTTTCCGAGAGCAGGTTCTCGCCATTCCCGGCCTGCAGCCTCGCACGGAGGCTGGGCAATGAGACTGTCGCGCGCTGACCAGAGCCTGCTGACGCGCTGGTGGTTTTCCGTCGACCATCTTCAACTCCTCGCAATATTGGGACTGTTGGCTGTCGGCCTGATCGTGTCTCTGGCTGCCAGCCCGTCGGTTGCCGACGCTAAAGACCTTCCGACCTATTATTTTGCCAAGCGTCATGCCGTCTTCGCCTGCGTCGGGTTATTACTCGTGCTCGGCTTGTCTTTGCAGTCCGCTGCCGAGATCAGGCGCTCAGCCTTGTTGCTATTTCTGATCGCTCTGACAGGGCTGGTGATCGTCCATTTTGCCGGCACGGAAACAAACGGAGCGCAGCGTTGGTTTCGGGTTGCGGGTATTTCGATACAGCCGTCAGAGATCGCCAAGCCGGCCTTTGTCGTATTGGCCGGATGGGCCTTTGCTGAAACGCGGCGTCGGCATGATATGCCAGCCTTCCCGATTGCTTTGGGCCTTTACATCGTATTTGCCGGCTTTCTTCTAATGCAGCCGGATGTTGGGCAATTTGTACTGATTTCAATGGCATGGGGTGTCTTGCTGTTTCTGTCAGGTATCTCGCTGGCATGGCTTGGCGGCCTGGCTGGTGCGTGCGTGATCGCCTTGGTCGCGGCCTTTTTCACGATGCCGCATGTCCAGCAGCGTCTGACCCAGTTTTTTGCAGCTGACATTGATGCGCGATCACAGATCGGCCAAGCTTATCGGTCATTTACACAAGGCGGCTTTTTCGGCGCCGGTCCTGGCGAAGGAACGATCAAGACCAGCCTGCCCGACGCTCATACCGATTTTATTTTCGCGGTTATTGCTGAAGAGTACGGAGTTGCAGTCTGCCTGATGCTGCTGGCGCTTTATGCATTCATTGTCTTAAGGGCATTTGTCAGGGCCATTTCGGAACCGGATCTGGCGATCCGTTTTGCCATTATTGGCCTCGCAATGCTGTTTGGCGGCCAGGCACTGATCAACATGGGCGTCAACGTCGGACTTTTGCCTGCAAAAGGTATGACACTACCGTTGATTTCTGCCGGCGGCTCATCAATGTTGGGCATTTGCGTGACCCTCGGTATGCTACTGGCCCTTACCAGGCAGCGTATGACCGTCGCGGCGCTAACGGACAGTCCGCCGGACATTCAAAATGAGATAGATATCGGCTTGGAGAAAGCCGCCATCAGTGAAGCAGGTCGATGAGTGAGAGACGATGACTAAGACAATCATGCTCGCAGCAGGGGGCTCCGGCGGCCACCTCTTCCCAGCTTTTGCTTTGGCGGAGGAGCTTGGCCAGCGCGGCTACAATGTGGAATTGGCGACCGACGACCGCGGAGACCGCTATGGTGGCGATTTTCCTGCGTCCCGGGTTCATCAGATCCCATCGGCCACGACAACAAGCCGCTCCCCGGTTGCCTTGACCAAGACCGCGTTGACGCTTGCCGGCGGTGTCCGCAAGGCACACAAAATCCTCGGCGAAGTGAGTCCGGCTGCAGTGGTTGGTTTCGGTGGCTATCCGAGCTTTCCACCCATTGTTGCGGCCGCATTGCGAGGGATTCCGACGGCACTACATGAACAGAATGCCGTTCTCGGGCGTGCCAATCGGATGTTGGCCGGACGGGTATCGGCAATTGCCACATCGTTCGACACAGTCAAGCTTATCCCGGACGAGGCGTTGGGCAAAGTGCGCATGACCGGCAATCCGGTGCGCGCGATGGTCATTGACGCTGCCTCTCGTGAATACCAGGCTCCGGAACCGGATGGGTCGATCAATCTTCTCGTATTCGGCGGCAGTCAAGGCGCACGATATTTCTCCGACATCGTACCTGCGGCCGTTGCCAGTTTGCCCGACGACATTCGCTCGCGGATTGCTGTCATGCAGCAATGCCGTGAGGAAGATGTCGACCGTGTTCGCGCCGCTTATGCAGAAGCCGGAATCAATGCGACGTGCGAGACGTTCTTTGCCGATCTTCCGCAATGGATTGCTGTGGCGCATCTCGTGATCGGTCGGGGTGGTGCAACGACCATTGCCGAATTGACGGCCATCGGCTGCCCATCTGTTCTGGTTCCGCTGCCGCACTCACTCGACAATGATCAGCTGGAGAATGCGACGACATTGGCAAATGCGGGGGCGTCGTGGTGCATCGAGCAGAAAGACCTCAATGTCGAGCGTCTGACCGACGGGCTCTTCGGCGTATTCTCCGCGCCGCAAGAATTAGCGACAGCCGCCGCTGCAGCCCGGTCGCTGGGCCGACCTGCCGCCGTTGACCGTCTCGCGGATTTGGTTGAGGAGCTGGCAGCCCAAAGCAAGGCGGCTGCCTGACCGAGCACAAAGCCCAAATCGGCAACGCTGTGATTGCCACCGTTTGACTGCGGCGTAAGCTCGTTTTGCGTTGCGGACTGATCCAGGGAAATTGAAGCTATGCAACTGCCGCGCTCTCTAGGCACAGTTCATATTATCGGCATTGGCGGCATCGGGATGAGTGCTATCGCCGAACTCCTCCATGCGACGGGATACGCCGTCCAAGGCAGCGACCAAAAGGATAGCCCAAATGTCCAACGTCTCCGCGAACGCGGGATCACGGTTCATGTCGGCCACAGCGAAAATAACCTGGCCGGTGTCCGCTTTGTAGTGATTTCAACCGCGGTCAAGGATGCCAATCCTGAACTGCAAGCCGCGCGCGCTCAGGGCCTGACCATCATACGACGTTCGGAGATGTTGGCCGAGCTGATGCGAATGTACGCCACCGTGTCCGTCACGGGAACGCACGGCAAGACGACAACAACATCCCTTATCGCGCACATCTTTGAGCAGTCCGGCCAGGACCCAACGGTTATCACCGGCGGGATCATCAACAGCTGGGGATCCAACGCGCGCCTCGGCAAAGGCAGTTGGATGATCGTCGAAGCTGACGAATCCGATGGCACATTTGTGAAGATCCCAACGCAGATCGGCGTTGTCACCAACATTGACCCGGAGCACCTCGACTATTTTGGCTCAGTGGAAAACATGCACGCCGAATATGAGGCGTTTATCCGCCAGATCCCGTTTTACGGCCTGCTCTTGGCCTGCACCGACCAGCAGGTTGTCCGCGATATGGTGGAGCGCCTGGGGATGCGCCGGGATGGCCGCAGGTTCGTATCTTATGGCCGGACCCCAGATGCTGACATGGTCCTGACCGATGTGCGTGTGAGCGGCCACCAAACTATTTTTACGGCCAAGCTGAGCGACCGCGTGCCAGGTGGTGCCCGAACAATCGAAGATTGGGTCATCCCGATGCCCGGTGCCCATAACGCACTCAACGCGCTGGGCGCGATTGCGGTCGCGGCTGAAGCTGGCATTGATGATGCGGTGATCCGCGAGAAATTGGCGGCATTCTCCGGGGTCAAGCGCCGCTTCCAGTTGACGGGCACTCCGCGCGGGATCGCCGTCTATGATGACTACGGGCACCATCCGATTGAGATTAACGCCGTTTTGGCTGCAGCTCGCGCCGGGACAAAGGGGCGCCTGATTGCCGTTGTTGAGCCGCATCGCTATTCGCGTGTCAGGGACCTCTTCCAGGATTTCTGCAATTGCTTTTCAGATGCCGACACTGTTTATGTGACGCCGCTCTATTCAGCCGGTGAAGCGCCGATTGACGGTATCAGCAGTGAGACGCTTGCGAGCGGCATTCGCGCCACCGGCGTCGCCTCTGTGGCCACGGTTGTTGACATCAATGAACTCGCAAGCCAGATCCGCGGCAGTGCCAACGAAGGCGATATGGTTGTCTGTCTCGGTGCCGGTGTGTCGACTGAGTGGGCCTATGCGTTACCAGGCCTGATCGGAGAATAGTTAGCGACCATGCTCTATCCAGATATCCTGCCAGACCTACAACGGGCTATGCCGGAGCTACGCGGCAAACTATCGGCTAATGCGCCGCTGGCAGACATCACCTGGTTTCGTGTTGGCGGACCCGCGCAGGTCCTTTTCCTTCCGTCTGACGAAACAGATCTCAGTTATTTCCTAAGTGCGTTGCCGAAAGATGTGCCGGTCCAGGTCATTGGCCTCGGTTCGAACCTGCTGGTTCGTGACGGTGGACTTCAAGGAGTCGTCATTCGGCTGGGCCGTGGTTTCGCTCAGGTGGAAGCCGAAGATGGTTTTCGCCTGCGCGCCGGTCCGGCAGTGCCGGACGTGAAGGTCGCGCGTGTTGCTGCGGATGCCGGCATCGCCGGCCTCGCTTTCTATCGTGGCATTCCAGGTGCCATCGGTGGAGCATTGCGAATGAACGCTGGGGCCCACGGCACAGAGACAAAAGACGTACTGCTTGAAGCCCGTGCTGTTGATCGCGGCGGTCAAGTTCATGTCCTTTCGAATGCTGACATGGGATACTCCTACCGGCATTGCAGCGTGCCAGACGATTGGGTTTTCACCGAAGCTCTCTATCAGGGGCAGGCAGGCGACCCTGCCGACATTCTCAACGAGATGGAGGAAGTTGCAGCCTACCGAGAGGAGCACCAGCCGACCCGGGAGAAAACTGGCGGTTCGACGTTTAAGAATCCGCCCGGTCACAGTGCCTGGAAACTGATCGACGAAGCCGGGTGCCGAGGACTGCGGATCGGTGGTGCAATGGTTTCTGAAAAGCACTGCAACTTTCTGATCAATGACAACAATGCCAGCGGCGAAGATCTCGAGACTCTGGGAGAGACAGTGCGTGCTCGCGTCAAAGCGCAGTGTGGTATCGAGTTACATTGGGAGATCAAGAGATTGGGTGCTCCACTGGATGGGCACCCGGTTGGGGCGGAACTCGCAGTAGCATGATAGTCCAGCCGACTGCCTTGCAATGACTTTCAAATCTGAATGACGCTGTTCTAAAGTCTCCAGTGAAGCAAACGGAGGGCTCAAGAATGCGCGTTTTCACCAACTCACCCCAAGCCGATTGGCGGATTGTCGGCCCTTTTGCGCAAAAGGCCGAGGAAGTTGGTTTTGACTCACTGATGACGCTGGAGCTAGGCCACGATGCGTTTATGCCGCTCGGCCTGGCAGCGCTGGAAACCAGCAAAGTCGAACTCACAACCTCAATTGCTGTCGCATTTCCACGTAGCCCGACAATCCTGGCTCTCCAGGCCTGGGATATTCACGCCAACTCCAACGGACGGTTCGTACTGGGCCTCGGCAGCCAGGTCAAAGGGCACAATGAACGCCGATTTGGTATCCCATGGAGCCCACCGGCACCGCGCCTGCGTGAATATATCGAAGCACTCCGAGCGATCTGGAAATGCTGGGAGGAGCGCGGCAGATTGAAGTACGAAGGAGAGCACTACAAGCTCACGTTGATGACGCCGGACTTTTCGCCAGAGCCAACCGGACTACCGATGATACCGGTGACGGTAGCTGCTGTCGGTCCGGCCATGCTGTCACTCGCAGGCCGGCTTTGCGACGGTGTCCGTCTCCACCCAATCTGTTCGCGCAAGTATCTTGAGGAGTTCTGCATGCCACGGATGCAGGCCGGCATGGAGAAAAGCAGTCGCAAACGCGAGAATTTCGACATTCACGGCGGCGGATTTGTCTGCACTGGTCCGGATGATGCCAGCGTCGCCAAAGCCATGGAGTGGGCACGCATGCGGGTCGCATTTTATGGATCGACGCGCAGTTATCATCCGATTCTTGCGATGCACGGCCTCGAAGAAACAGGGCAGAAACTTCACCAGATGTCTGTTGAAGGGCGTTGGAAGGAGATGGCCGCGGAAATTGACGATGATGCTCTGAGGATATTCGCCGCCTGCGGAACGTACGACAAAATCGCGAGCGAGATAGAAGCAAGGTTTGGCGGCGTCGCTGATACGGTGGAGATCTATACATCGCCTGAGACAGACATGACGCCATTTAGGGAAGTGCTCCAAGACGTCCACCGCATCCCTCATGCTTTCACAGGCTACAATACGAATTGGTAAGACTGCGATTTAGGCCTCACGCGTGCTAAGCAGGGCTACTTCGGATCTTCGGAATTGAGCCAGCGCTTAACGCGTTGTTAACCGACTCACGGCAAAACTAACAAAGTCATGCATGCGTCCCGGCCGTCGCACCAAGCGCGCGGGACGCGAGCATGATGTTAGCGTTTTGTGCGTTGGAGGAGACGGTGAGGAAGAGACAGCGCTCGGAGCGTTCAAGGTCCGTTTCTCACGTTCGTTCCCCACTCGAACAGAGCCCGGCCGATCAAGGTCCCCGTGTTCAACACCCCAATATCCCTCAACCGTCACGGCAACACGCACGGCGCCCCTTCCCTGTCCGACCGAAGCGCTCTCGCAGGAGTGCAACGCTGATCCGCTACCTTCCGGTCTGTGCCGCCCTGTTAGCAGCAGGCGTGTTCTTATCGTGGACGGATGGCGGACGCACGACACGTCTGTCAGATCCAATGGCGATCCAACTGGACCGGCTCGCTGAGAAGGCAGGCTTGGGTCTTCAGGAAGTCACGATCGGAGGTCATCGCCGGACCAAGGAAGAAGACATCTATGCTGCGATTGATCTAGGCCAAGTGCGATCATTCATTCTGTTCGATAGCCAGGGCATGCGCAAACGCATCGAGAGTCTGCCCTGGATCAATCAGGCGGAGATTCGCCAGAGTTCTCCCTGGCGCGTTGAAGTCCGTGTGACGGAACGAACTCCGTTCGCCTTGTGGCGCCATCAAGGTTCGGACATCATTATTGACCGGACTGGCCGCCATCTTGAAACAGTCAAATTCGGTCGTGTGCGTTCGCTACCACTGGTGGCAGGCGCCGGGGCGGAAGCTCAGGCCCACGAAATTTTGGATGCAATTGCGCAATGGCCGGATTTGTTGCTGGCAACGTCGCTCGCCAGACGCATCGGCGGTCGGCGCTGGGATCTCATTCTGAGCGAATCGCGACGCATTCAGTTGCCCGCCCGGAACTTTGCGCGGGCACTTTCCGACCTGATGGCCGGCCAGCGGGGACGGCGATTGTTTGACCAACAATTCATCGAGGCGGACTTCCGCTTGCCAGATCAGGTCACCTTGCGACAGCGCACACCATCAGGCGAGCGCTACAGCTCCCCGACGTCTGTCCTGAGCCGCAGCCTATCGACTTCAAACAAGCGCAACCGAAGCTGAGAGTGCTTGCAGTATGCTTGTCGGATCACCCAAACAGCACGAGGTCATAGGGGTTCTGGATCTTGGATCGTCCAAAATCTCATGTCTTATTCTACAACAGGCCGGTCAGACCTCATCGACGGACCTATCGGGCTATCAGGTGTTAGGCCAAAGCCAGATTCAATCTGACGGTATTCGCGCTGGTATGCTGGTCGATCTGGACCGTGTCGAACTGGCCATGCGGCAGGTGATCGGACTGGCGGAAGAACAAGCCGGAATGACGCTCGATGATATCGTTGTCGGTGTCTCAAACGGCCGGCTGCAATCAATGCATTTCAGTGCCGCCGTTGACCTCGCGGAGCACCATGTCCAACGCCACGACCTGCGGCGGTTGGCACAATCCGCGCGACAGTACGTCGAGCAGCAAGGACATACGCTGCTCTATCTGAATCACCTCAACTATACGTTGGATCACGTCTCGACTGTTCGACGGCCTCAGGGGCTCAGAGGCCGGCGTCTCGAATGTCAGTTTCACGCAGTGATCACGGATGAGACGACATTACTTGCACTGGAAGAGGTTGTTAGGCGCTGCAGCCTCTCAACCCGCAGTATTGTGCCCAGTGGCCTCGCCTCGGCGCTGGCAGCAACAACACCCGATGAGCGGCAACAGGGAGCTCTCTGCATCGACATTGGCGCAGGAGCTGTCAAATTTGCCGTCATCCATGACGAAATGTTCCTGCACGTCGACACACTGGCATTTGGTGGTGCAAATCTGACTCACGACGTATCTGCAACGCTAAACACTTCGCTTGTAGATGCAGAGCGAATCAAGACGCTTTATGGCACAATGGTGAGTGCTGCATCTGATTTCGGCATTCGCATTGAGTATGTTCAGTCCGGCAATCAGGAAGATAGTTGGTTCGGTTCATCATCGCCGGAAGTGCACACGACCAGTCGGGCGGATGTGTCGAAGATTATCTATCCGCGTGCCGCGCGGCAGCTGGAATTAATTGCTGAGCGCATCAGTCAATCGCGTGTGATCGGCGAGTTTGCTAGAAGTATCGTTCTGACAGGTGGCGGCAGTCAGCTTGTCGGTCTTTCCGCTGTTGCAGGTCGAATGTTCAGTAAACCTGTGCGTATCGGCCAACCTCAGTTGCTAGACGGGCTGGAGAGGACTTATACCAACCCATCGGCATCAACACTGTTGGGCCTGGGCCTGGTTGAGACGTTGGCCCCCACTGCGGTGACCCCGCGGACGCGTAACGGAATTGCGTACGAGTCGTATCTGAAGCGTATGGAGCAATGGTTGCGCGAGAGTTTCTGACGATCAGGGCCGACAAGTTCAGCCCATCGGCAGTTGCTCAAACGACGTACGTGCGACCTCAATTCTGAATTGCCAGTCCGCTGCGGCTGCGAGGGGCGCATGAATATCAAACTCGAGATTCCGAAGGTCACAGACCTCAAGCCAAGAATATCGGTCATTGGCATTGGTGGTGCGGGCTGTAACGCCATAAACAATATGATCTCGACCGGACTCGAAGGCGTCGAGTTCGTTGCCGCCAACACGGATGCCCAAGCCCTGGCAATGTCGAGTGCGGAGCATCAAATCCAGCTGGGCGCCGAACTGACAGAAGGCCTAGGCGCGGGCGCGCGGCCCGAAATCGGACGCGGAGCAGCTGAGGAAGCCATCGACGATATCCGGGCGCAGATCGAAGGCTGCCATATGGTCTTTCTCGCCGCCGGAATGGGTGGCGGTACGGGGACCGGTGCGATTTCCGTCATCGCCCGCATTGCCCGTGAAATGGATATCCTGACCGTCGCGATTGTGTCGAAACCATTTCAGTTCGAGGGTTCGCGGCGCATGCGGACGGCTGAGGAGGGCATCAAGGAACTCAGCGATCATGTCGACACGCTGATCGTCATCCCGAACCAGAACCTATTCCGCATTGCAAATCAGAAGACGACGTTTGCCGAAGCATTCGTTCTGGCTGACCAGGTTCTCTATTCCGGCATCGCCTGCATCGTCGACCTCATTGTCAAAGACGGACTGATCAACCTCGACTTCGCCGACGTCAAAGCCGTCATGAAGGGCATGGGCTCCGCTATGATGGGCACTGGTGAGGCGACCGGTGAAGACCGTGCGACATTGGCGGCAGAGAAAGCCATCGCCAACCCATTGCTTGACGAAATTACCTTGAGAGGCGCGCGCGGTCTGTTGATCTCAATCATCGGCGGACCAAACCTCACGCTGTTCGAAGTTGATGAAGCCGCCAGCCGCGTGAAGAGTGAAGCGCATCCCGACGCCAACATCATTGTCGGCGCGTCATTTGAAGATGAGATGGACAGCAAGATCCGCGTATCGATTGTTGCTGCCGGCCTACGCACCAATGATCAGCAGGGCGCAAATCACTTAGCCGGATCAGGTCCAGGGGTAGTGACCTCCCCACTCAGTCAAGCCTCCATGGCCGCAGAGCAGACCGGCCAAACCACACTAACTGAGACAACCCAAACTGATGATAGCGCCACCTCATCGGTGCCCATGGCGGAAGACTCAAACGAGACGGATGATCGACCAAATCAGTCAGAGTCCGAGGAAAGTGGCCCGAGCGTCGGTCAGTTCATGGCCGCGAACCGCAATATCGATCATACGTTCGAGTGGCCCGACGACAATGAAGATGAAAGTGGCTCGTTGCCGTCTGCAAACGGCACGTCGGCCGCACCACCGGCACCGCCACCCATTCCATCACAACAAAACACAAGCCCGGACCCATATTTGGGAGATACGCCAGCCGAAGAATTTGCACGGGCCTTGGAAGATGTCATCAAATCTGTCGCTGGTGAGGGCGAAGGCATTGACGAGGCGCACGATCCGGATTGGGTCTCTCCAGACGGCATTGCTATTCGGGAAGGCCTGACAAGTGTCGCCAACAGCGAGACAACGACACGACCGCACGACCATGATCAAAGCGCTTATACCGACCAAAACGGCTTTATCGCTCATCGTCCCGCCGACATGCCGCGCCGTGTGCCGGAAGACACTCAATTGCCGCCCATCGCTCAGCAGGAATACGAGAGCCGTGAGATCGAAAAAACCGACCCCGGTACGGAAGCGGCGCCTCTATCCAGAGGAATGCCAAGCCTGCTGCGGCGGATCGCTGGTTTCGGTCGACAGGGTGTGAATTTGAGTGATTCGGCCGAAACACGATCAGGCGACGAAACGTCAATGACAGACGCGCAACAATTCCACAACGATCGCTTCGCTAATCCGTCGAAATCGCGGAAGTAATTTACAAACGATGAATGCTTCTGGTTGATCTGGTCTGGGTTTAACTAATTGAAAATATTGGATTTTATTGAGGTTTCGTGCTACATCTTCTAACCGTGAATTCCAGTGGTTTAGGCACTATTGCGCAATCGTAACACTATGTAAGAAACCGTGACTTGAAGCTAACAGGGTGCACGACGTACTCTAAAAATAGTTAAGGGATCGAAATGAGTCGTCGGCGTAAGACGCACGTAGTCAGCCGGGACACTCAATCGGGGAAGTAGGTCTCGACGGGGCATCTCGAAGCGAACCTTGTTGCTTGCGAGTATCGCGTAAAAAAAGACACGGGCTAGAGGGACGGGGTGAATATGCCGAATAGATTCGTCGGCGCTAGACAGACGACATTAGCTCGAGAAATCGAGCTAACTGGCGTGGGGGTACATAGCGGAGCACCGGTCAATCTGGTGCTCCATCCAGCCGAGGCCGATACCGGCATCCGGTTTATGGTCACAAAACGTGGCAGAATTGTCTCCGAAATCGTTGCAGATGTTCAGAACGTCAAAAACTTGACGCTGTGCACAGTAATTGGCGACGAGACCGGCACCACCGTAGGTACCGTCGAACATTTGTTGGCAGCCCTTCGCGGCTTGGCAGTCGACAACTGTTACGTCGAGATCGACGGCAAAGAAGTGCCGATCATGGACGGGAGTTCTGCGGAATTTGTTGACGCCATTGATGAGGTGGGCCTTCGCCACCTCGATGCGCCACGCAAATTCATCAAAGTTCTCAAACCAATTCGGGTAGACGAAGGGGATTGCTGGGCAGAATTGCACCCACACTCCGGATTCCATCTGGATATTGAGATCGAATTCGATACGCATGTCATTGGCAAGCAACGCAAATCCTGGGAAATGACACCAGGCGTGTTCCGCAATGAGTTGTCGAGAGCGCGGACCTTCGGGTTCATGAAAGATGTCGAGATGCTTTGGAAATCTGGACTGGCGCTGGGCGCGTCACTCGAGAATTCGGTAGCGATTGGCGACGATCAGATTATCAATCCGGAAGGATTGCGCTACGAGCAGGAGTTTGTTCGGCACAAAATGCTGGACGCCGTTGGTGATCTCGCGTTGGCGGGGCTACCGTTGCTCTGTAAATACCGCTCGGTTCGTGGTGGTCATCGTTTAAACGCTCATGCGCTCAAAGCGCTGTTTGAAGACGAGACCGCTTGGACAGTAGCACGTGCGCCGCGCACGACACGCGAAACAGTTCGTCCAGTGCAGTCCGAGCCAAGCTGGTTGCCGATGGCTATGGGCAAGTAATGTTGCGTTGAACACCAGGACGCAAAAGCTCTAGATATACACTCAGGCGCCGTTTGATCCGGCGCCTGAGTTGTTTTTGGGCAACGGACAAGTTTAGTTTCGTGATTGGTGAAGAACCCCTATTCAAACTGCCGTTCTATCAACATATTCCAGTGATCAACACGAGATCGCGGTCGACGCAAAGCTTGCGGGAATCGCTGAAGTTTCGCTAGTCTTAACCGAAATGCTGGACCAGAGCGCTGGGCCGGCGGTTTCCAGGTGAAGTCACGTTGATCGACTTCGGTGGTGGCTTCGCAGTTTTGGCCGGCTTCTGTGGCAGATGGGCTGTATGACGTGGGACAAATGTCAAAAATAGCAAGGATGAAGGTAGCGGGCGCTATTGCGGCTTCAATTGCGCTGACAGCCTGCGCTTCAAGCAACGATGCCAAGAAACTCCTGAATCCGGATCCACCCGGAAAAATGTATGCCAGTGCAGATACTTATCTGGCTCAAGGGAAGTATGAGCGCGCTGCCAAACGATTTGAGGAGCTGGATCGCGACCATCCCTATTCCGCGGAGGCGCGTCGCGCCATGGTGATGGCAGCTTATGCTTACTACCGCGGCGGCAAATATCCTGAGGCCATTGCGACAGCTCGGCGTTATACGACGATGCATCCTGGTACGAAAGACGCGGCTCTCGCACACCATATCATTGCGTCGTGCTACTTCGAGGACATGAACGGCCCGAAGAACGATCAGACCAATACGCGCAAGGCGCTGCAGGAACTGCAGGTTCTGAAATCTCGTTATCCGAACAGCAAGTACGCGCAAACCGCCGACAATCGCATTCGGATCGCAAAGGACACCCTGGCGGCCAAGGAGATGGAAGTTGGCCGCTATTATCTGAAGCGCCGTAAGTATATGGCGTCAATCAATCGCTTCCGGGTCGTGGTGTCAGACTTCCAGACCACCAAACACGTCGAAGAAGCGCTGATGCGGATGACGGAAGGCTACATGGCATTGGGTCTCAAGAACGAAGCCCAGAATGCAACTGCCATTCTCGGACACAACTTCCCGGATTCGCGTTGGTACAAGGATGCCTACACGTTGCTTCAATCAGATGGTCTCGCACCGCGTGAAGATACCGGGTCATGGCTCTCTAGAACGTGGAAAAACTTTAAGCTTCCTACCATCAAGCTTTAGATCACTGCAGCAAGCCTATAGTAGTCTAGGACAACACACCCAGGCGCCAGAGCTCGACCGCTCTCAAGTTTGGCCGTGCCGTTGTTGGTTCTGACCTGGCGATCATCTGCGGCTCTCATGCAGAAAGTGACGGCGTGGCTTCGACGTGAAGCGTGACTATGATCAAGCCGTTGGAGCCAGAGTTTCGGTGGCAAGGATGGTACGACCTAACTCAGTTTTGAAACCAGTCGAGGCGTTGACTGAGGCTGAAGCCACAGCGGAATTGGCGTGGTTGTCCTCGGAAATCGGGCGTCACGATGCCTTGTACTATGAGGACGATGCACCTCAGATCAGCGACGGAGACTATGATCTCCTGCGCCAGCGCAATGCCGAACTGGAGCAACGCTTTCCCGATCTGATCCTGCCTGATAGTCCGTCTTTCCGGGTCGGGAGCGCCCCGGCTGAAGCCTTCGGCAAGGTTCGCCATCGCGTACCGATGCTGTCTCTCGGCAATGCCTTCAACGAAACAGATGTCGAAGAGTTCGAAGATCGTATCCGCCGGTTTCTGAAAATCGAGCAGGATGAAGCCATCGTTTTCACGGCAGAGCCCAAGATAGATGGGCTCTCAATTTCATTGCGCTATGAGGACGGTGTTTTTGTCGAGGCCGCGACGCGTGGCGATGGCGCGGAAGGCGAGAACGTCACGGCAAACGTCGCAACGATGCGTCAGCTGCCAGAGCGTCTCACAGGAGATGATGTTCCGGCATCCATCGACATTCGCGGTGAAATCTATCTGGGACACGAAGACTTTGCGCGCTTGAACGCGGAACAGGAAGCCGCCGGCAATAAAGTTTTTGCCAACCCACGCAATGCGGCGGCGGGATCCTTACGACAGCTCGACAGTACAATAACCGCCTCGCGCCCGTTGCGTTTTTTCGCGTATGCGTGGGGGGAGGCTTCGGCATTACCCGCTGATACGCAATCCGGCGTGGTCGCTGCATTCGCGCGTTGGGGGTTGCCGGTCAATCCGTTGACCAGAACCTGCACAACTGCAGCCGAGCTCATTACTTATTACAGCGATCTGTCAGAACAACGTGCCGCCCTCGGCTACGATATCGATGGCATCGTCTACAAGGTCGACCGTCTCGATTTTCAGCAACGTCTGGGCTTTGTCTCACGTGCACCCCGATGGGCCATCGCTCACAAGTTTCCCGCAGAGCAGGCAACAACAGTTTTGCGCGACATCGAGATCCAGGTTGGCCGAACGGGTTCGCTCACGCCGGTGGCCAAGCTTGAGCCTGTGACGGTCGGTGGCGTCGTCGTCTCCAACGCAACGCTACACAACGAAGACGAGATTGCCCGAAAGGATGTCAGAATTGGCGACACGGTCCGTGTTCAGCGCGCGGGTGATGTCATTCCTCAGGTGCTCGGTGCGATCTTGGAGAAGCGACCGAAGGACAGCGAGCCGTTCGAGTTCCCGGCCGTTTGTCCCGCCTGTGGAAGTCATGCCGAGCGCGAGATCGACGCAAAAACAGGCCAGGCAGATGTGGTACGGCGCTGCACTGGCGGATTGATCTGTCCCGCCCAGGCCAAGGAGCGCCTGAAACACTTTGTCTCCCGCAATGCCTTTGATATCGAGGGCCTTGGCGCCAAGCAGATCGAGCTGTTTTTTGACGAAGGCCGCATCATGCAGCCTGCCGACATTTTCACGCTTGAAGAACGCAACGCCCGTGCTGAGAACCCACTCGAGAAGCAAAAGGGGTTTGGTAAGAAGTCCGTCGACAATCTCTTCGCCGCCATACAGTCCCGACGCACGATCGGATTGGACCGATTGATCTATGCATTGGGCATCCGCCACATCGGTGAGACAACCGGTCGTGACTTGGCGCGTTCGTTCGGAAGCTGGGAGAACTTCCGTAAGACTGTTGAGATGGCCGTCGCAGAAGGGCCCGAGGGTGAAGCCTATCAGGACATTAACAACATAGACGGCATTGGGCCAAGTGTAGCTGATGCCCTGGTTGCCTTCTTCGGCGAGGAACATAACACGCGTGCGGTCAACGACCTGGTCGCTCATCTGACGATCGAGGCGGTCGAAGCCCCGGCAGCCGTCGAGTCGACCGTGGCTGGGAAGACGGTTGTCTTCACCGGAACACTCGAAAAACTAAGCCGGAGCGAAGCCAAGGCCCAGGCAGAGCGACTAGGGGCGAAGGTTTCCGGCTCCGTCTCGAAGAAGACGGATTACGTTGTTGCCGGCGCCCAGGCGGGTAGCAAACTGACCAAGGCCCAGGACCTTGGCGTAACGGTGCTTTCGGAAGATGATTGGATCGCAATGATCGGATAAGTAAGATCGCACGTAGGAACCACGTACCCGCAACGACATGCCGAGCCCAGCTTGACCGAGAAGAAAAAAACTACCGCCGTTGCATCCAATGCAGCCGACAAGATCCTTGTCCGCGGCCTTTCCGTCGACGCCTTCGTCGGCGTTCACGATTTTGAGCACGAGAAGCGTCAGAACCTTCTGATCGATATCGAGATCGATACAGTCGATCGCTATGCAGAGCTTGTTCGAGAAACGGGTCGTTATGTTTCGTATGGCGATGCTGTCAAGTTTGCGACAGCGGTCGCAGGCTCCGATCGTCACATTGAACTGGTCGAAACCTGGGCCGAAGAGATAGCGGCATTCGTCCTGCAGAATGAGCTAGTTGCCAAGGTCAAAGTGACGGTTCTCAAGACCGAGATCTTTGCCGAGGCAGCCGGTGTCGGCATCACCATAGAGCGGCAGCGCGAACAATGAGCGTGACGAAAGACGTAGGGGCGATCGCGCGCGTTTGGTGTCGTTCACGGAACCGGTGTTGATTATGGCGCAATGCCTTATAGCTTTGGGATCAAACCTTGGCGATCGCCGCCGGCAGCTCGAGAGTGCGGTTGGCGAGTTGTCGTCCAGCCGGGATGTTGTACTGAAAGCAGTGTCGCCTCTCTACGAGACCGCGCCTGTCGGCGGCCCGGATAATCAAGGCGCCTATCTCAATGGCGCGGCCCTTATCGAGACCGGGCTGAAGGCATCAGCCTTACTCGCCTATCTTCACGAGATCGAGGCTCATCACGAACGCGAGCGTCTGGTGCGGTGGGGGGCACGGACACTCGATCTTGATCTCCTCACCTACGATAGTCTGTTGTCCGACGATGTTGACTTAGAGCTTCCACACCCACGCATGCACGTCCGACGTTTTGTAATGGTCCCGGTTTGTGACATCGCACCTGACTGGGTTCACCCGAGGCTGAACCGCACCATGCATGACATCTTGCAGGACATCCCGGTTGAGCCCGGTGACCTTCGTCCATTTGCATCTGATTGGGTAACGTACAACTAAGGGAAAACGGCAATGATTACGCCAGAGTTTCTTCTACCGCTTTGGAGCGAGCATCGTGATGCGATCCATAGCCAAATCCGGTCATTCAGCTTTCCGAAGTTTGGCCGGACCTTCAATGACAAGCCCTATCAAATGGGTGTCATCAATCTGTCGCGCCATTCCACCTATCGCGAAAGCATATGCCATACGGTTGATGCCGCTCTCTATCGTGCAAAGCGCATGACGATCGAAGGCGCAGCCATGATCGATCTCGGTGCAGAGTCCACTGACAACACGGCTGATCTACTCAACTCAGAGCGGCAGATTTCTTCGTTGATACCAGTGGTCAAAGCGATTGCAGATGAGAACATGCTGGTTTCCGCCGAAACTTATCATACCGACGTGGCGGTCGCGGCACTTGAAGCCGGTGCCGGTGTGATCAACCTCACAGGGCGCATTGACGACCGCGCCTTTTACGAGGCTGTGGCCCGGCATCAGGCCGGCATCATCTTCTGCTACACACCAGGCGAAAATGCGCGCACCTTTGATGATCCCCCGCCAGCCGAAACGCTGGTTCAGGAGCAGATGCTATTCTTCAAGGATCGCATCGCGCTTGCAACCGAGGCCGGTGTTGAGCGGATCTGGGTTGATCCCGGTTTTGGATTGGCACTCAATCTGCCGGATGGCCCTGAGCGCGTGCGTTACCAGACGGAAGGCTTTCTCCAGGCCTTTCGCTTCCGCGCATTGGGCTGGCCGGTCTGTGTCACGATGTGCTCCTCGGTCTATCTTTTTCATGATGAAGTGCGTTGCGCGGAGACTGCGACGGCTGTGCTGGCGCTGCTCTCCAAAGCCAACCTTCTGCGGAGCCATGAAGTTGCTCGCTGTGAGCCGGTCCTGAATATGTTGGCCATGTCCTCATGAGCACTGACACGAAGCAGGAGCGCGTCGCTCTTGTGACAGGGGCAGGGCGGCGCGTGGGGCGCGCGATAGCACTCGGACTAGCAGCAGACGGCTACGCAATCGCCCTGCACTACAATGGTTCCGCAGTAGGCGCCGAAGCGACGCGTGACCAGATCATTGCGAGTGGGGGTCGTGCAGTTTCATTGCAGTATGATCTGACCGCACCGGAAGACTCCGGCGAGCTCATAGAGCAAACCAGTGCGCAGCTTGGACCGGTTAGCGTGCTCGTCAACTCAGCTTCCCTGTTCGACGAAGACCAGATCTGTGACCTCACGCCAGAAAGTTGGCGCCGGTTGATTGGCGTCAACCTCACGGCACCAGTGTTTCTGATGCAGGCCTTTGCCAATCAAAAGCCAACGCCGCCGGGAGCAGCCATCGTCAATATTCTCGACACGCAGATGACCTCCGCTTCGCCGGAGCGCTTCAGCTACTTCTGCGGAAAATTCGGCCTTGAAGGCGCGACGCGGTTGGCGGCATTCGATCTCGCGTCGAGAGGTATCACGGTCAACGCCGTCGCTCCGGGATTGGTCCTTCCAAGCGGCCAGACGCAGGAAGAGTTTGATGCCCGGCAGAAACTGACCCCGATGGGACAGGGCCTCGGCACCGAAGACATCGTCAACGGAGTCCGCTATCTCATTCATGCGCGCCAGGTCACAGGACACGTCCTTGTGGTCGATGCCGGACAACGTCTCATGGGAATGGGTAACACGCCGATCGCCCGGGTTTAGCCGCCATGCATAAAAAGGTCATGCAGTTGCTGCGGGCTCGATAGGCATCCCCAAACGCACCCTTTTGGACGACACTCGACCTCGTTTGTCCAGCTACCACCGTGATGCGCTACGCAGCGAACGCACTTTTGGCCTGGCCACTCTTCTGCGTCTTAAAGATCGATCCTGAGTCAGGTGCAGGCGGCAACGGCATGCGCACCGGGACCTGTTCAACGCGTGGTTCTGTTGTCGGAGTGCCAGTGATGATCCGCGACTGTATATCGTCCCAGAAAGCCCGCTGACCGATTGTATGGAGATACGAGGCAGCTCCCAGCAATGGCCAGGCATCGGCCGCGTGGCACTCATAAAATAAGATCAGCCGATTGCGGTCACTCACATTTGGCGCAGAGCCATGAAGCATGCGCACGTGATGGACAGTCATGCTACCAGCCTTGCCTGTGAGCGTAACAGCCTTGTCGTGGTGAAAGTCGGGATCAGCAGGGTTGACCGCACCGCAGAACACACCGTTCATTGTGTGCGCGAGCACCGGTCCCTTGTGCGATCCAGGGATAACCTGCAGCGGACCATTATCGTGATCGACGTCTTCCAGCATCAGGCCGAATGCGAGCATACTGTCATTGGTTGCCGGATAGAACGCCCAGTCCTGGTGCCACTCGACAGCCTGCCCGCCACCGGGTGCTTTGGTATTCAGTTTTGCTGTCTGCAACATCACATTCGCGCCGAGCAGCGTGTTCAACACCTGCGTCATGCGCGAGTTGACGAGAACATCCCAGTAAATCGGATCGATTTTATGGGGGAGCTTGATCCTGGTAAGTCGAGGATTATCGGGTCCATGCCCCTCATCAAGATCAAAGCGGCTGTCGCTCTCAGTAACATCCCGTGACTGGTCGATCAGCTCATACGTGACCCGCCGCAGCCCATCGAGTTGTTCTGGCGTTACAGCATCCTCGACAAGCAGATAGCCATTCTCGTTGTAGAAATCGATCTGATCTTGGGTCAGCATGGCGGAACTCATTGGGTTGGAATTGCAATCAATCGCCTAAAAATGGTAGCGCTCTGTGCGACGGTCGAAAACCCCGGCGATGACCAGCACAAACAATATCGTCCAGCGGATGCGATCCGCGGGGAAATAAATGAAGTAGAGGCGAGAGATGGCTCAATCCAAACTAAGCGATGCAACGCGTGAGAAACTCAAAACAGTCGCGACGGCTACAATCTGTACGGCGCTCTACAAACGCGGCCTGAGTAACCAGTATATCCAGGATGTTCGGCCGCTCAATGCAAACGTCAAGCCGATGGTTGGTGAGGCGTTTACGTTGCGCTACATCCCGGCGCGAGAAGATCTCAATCCCCTCAGCGTGTTCCAGGACCCGAAGCATCCGCAGCGCGATGCCATCGAGCGCTGCCCGCCAGACGCCGTCATGGTTATTGATAGCCGCAAGGATGCGCGGGCTGCTTCAGCTGGCTCGATACTTGTCACCCGCCTCATGAAGCGCGGATGTGCAGGCGTTGTTACCGATGGTGGGTTTCGCGATGCACCGGAAATCGCCGAGATGGATATTCCGAGCTATCACAACAGGCCCTCAGCACCGACCAATCTCACAGTGCATCAAGCAATCGATATAGACGTCCCAATAGGTTGCGGGGATGCACCGGTTTGGCCAGGCGATGTGATTGTCGGGGATCGCGAAGGCGTTGTGGTCATTCCGGCTCACCTTGCCGACGAGATCGCCGATGAGGCCGTTGAAATGACAGCGTTCGAGGACTTCGTCACAGAAGAGGTCCAGAATGGACGGTCCATCATTGGCCTCTATCCAGCGACGCAAGAACAGACACAGATAGATTTCGAGGCGTGGCGTAAAAAGAACGGTCGTTAATGCTTGTCGCATTGAACTGGGTTCCAGATGTGCCAGAAAACGCCTAATCTTGGGGCGATTTCTGGCTCCAATTTAATGCGATACGCTATAGTGGCGGGGCGCAGTCTAGAGACCATCTGGCATAACGCGGCGAGGTTTGGTCTTGAGTGACAACCAGTGCCTGCAACCTGAAGAACGTAAGAAGGGAGCGGGTAGAGATCGCTCCGCGTAGCGCACCTACAGATCCAACGGCTTTTTGCCGGTACTACCAACGCCAGTCGTACCAGGAGCCGCGTTGCGGCCAGAAATGCTGAGAACCATCAGCAAGCCACTCGGCTTACGAATCACCAGAGTGGTCGTGGTCTGGGTGTTCTGGGCACCAAGCTTGCAAAGCATCTTGACTCTCCGAATGACGCTGCCGTCAGTGGACGGCAAGCGCTTGGTCACCGTTGCAAGCTCGCCGGGACAATTCTTCTGGCGAACCGAAATGACTGACGCCATTGCCTTATCAGCCGTCGCAGTTTTACCGGCGAAAGCAAAGAACTTCCCAACACGACCAGATCTCAACGTAAAGTTGATGGTCTTCTCGCGCCCTGGCTGGGACGGCCGGATTTGATATTGTAACTTGGGCATCGTCGCCATCAGTTTGCGGAACGTGCCGAGAGCCTGAGTTCTATTGACCGTCCAACTTGCCTTGTTACCGGTCCTGTTAGATGAGACCAAACCGCTTGGCTGCCCGGCATTTGGTGCCCTGTTTCTGATCAGCTTCGCCATCTTACCGGCGCATCGGGCCATCATCGCCAGTGCCGACTTGGTGCCATACAGGCTCGCCCGACTTGAATTTCCGCCGGCCCAATTGAACTGCACAGTCCTGCCGTTTTGGAAGTTTCGGAACGCAACGATGCTCTCATTGCCCCTCTTCTTCGCAATCGTGAGCAAGACAAGTTTGGGTGACACAACCCGCATGTCGCGTCGAACGAGCAACTTATTGTCGATGTAGACGCTTGCTGGAATCTTACTGCCCTTGCGCAGGGTCCAGCGATTGTTGAACAGCCCGACTGACCAATATCCGGTTCGGAAGAACCAGGCAAAGCCAAGCGAAGTTCCGCGCTTGTCCTGGCGCCCAATGGCGGTGCAGGACTGCTTCTGAACATTGTAAAACACAGTCCAGCCGTTCGTCTTGCCGTAAGTCTTGCTCTTGGCATGCGCTGAATGCGCAGCCATCAGGACCGCCAGTGACGTCATCGAAATCAGCGTAATGTTAAGGCGCTTCATACGAATCTCTCATTTAACAATCTGGCCGCATTGTGCCGCGATCATCGATAATTGCAACCCAGGCCATGCTGCAAATTATGACGTTTGCGCAAGATTTGCTTCATGCTTCGCAGCGACTGAAACTCGTTCTGCTCAGACCCGGAACATTGTGCTGGAGATGCTTGAGTTTGCGGGTGTTTGGCCGTCGATCCCAAGAAACCAAGCTGCAGGTCTGATGATCGACTGACTGGTCCGTCAACGTTCAGCTCGCCTATGGTCAGCCATTGCGACAACACTCTTCACCTTCTTCGGTTGTGTTCTGATCACCAGATGGTGAAGATGGCCGCAACCGAGTCACAACAGTCAAAGAGGGCCAGCACGATGATCGATCATGCAATCGAAGACCTGATGGCGCTGCTGCCGATCAAAGGGGCACCGGGGCATGAAGGTGCAATAGCGGCCGAGTTACGCGAGCGACTGATTGCGGCTGGTGTGCCTGCTGACAACATTCTGCATGATAACGCGCAAGATCAAAGCGAGTACGGTGGCGAAGTAGGCAACCTGATCGTCCACATTGATGGCCGGCGTCAGGGGCCGCGCGTCATGTTTAGTACGCACATGGATACGGTCCCGGATGCGGTTGGCTGTGAGCCCCGGCTCGAGAAGGCTGAGGGACGCATCGTCAACGACGCAGCAGGCCGGGCACTTGGTGGTGACAATCGCCTTGGTTGCGCAATCTTGCTGACGCTGGCGCGTGAACTTGTTGCTCTCAAAGGTGACCATCAGTCCGCAACGTTGGTTTTCTTTATCCAGGAAGAAGTCGGCCTCGTCGGTGCCCGCGGCTTGGATCTTTCCAAACTCGGTGAGCCACGGCCTTCGATGTGTGTGAACCTCGATGGCGGACCGGTTCATGAACTCGTCACTGCCGTAACAGGCACGCAACGCTTCACGATCGATATATCGGGGATTCCATCCCATGCAGGTCGACCGGGGGGTGGTGTCTCGGCCGGCATTATTGCGTCAACCGCGCTCGCGCAGTTGCACGCTGACGGCTGGCATGGCGTTATCGAACGAGATGGAAAGCAGGGCTCGGCCAATCTCGGTATCGTCGAGGGCGGTCAGGGCAGCAATGTTGTCATGCCCGCCATGAGCATCCTGGCCGAGGCCCGGTCGCACAACCCAGAGTTTCGTGCCCGGATCATCGAAGCTTGGAAAGACGCTTTTTGCTCAGCCATCGACAAAGTTGAAAACAGTCAGGGCGACAAGGGAGCAGTCTCGTTTGGTCCAGGCCCGACATACGAGTCCTTCGCTCTGAGTGACGATGAACCCATCGTTCGCAAGACAGTCGCTGCAGCAGACAAGTGCGGATTTGAGATTAAGACGGTGACAAACAACGGCGGCATGGATGCCAATTGGATCGTTGCGCACGGTATCCCTGCCGTGACAATCGCGGTTGGCCAGCGCCAGGTGCACACAGCAGATGAGTGGATACACCTGGGGGATTTCGAAAAAGCCTTGCGGCTGGTTGTTGCTCTGGGAACAGAGTGAGCGGTGGCAGGCGCGATCGGCTGCACGCGTTTATCGCAATGCTGATCTAATAAGCGGTACCATCTTTCCGGGTGATGACGAGTTTGCCGTCTGCATCAAGCTGAGCAAACATGTCGTCTTCCGGGTAGGTGACCGTATCATCGCTTGAGCGGTCTCCGATGACCATGAAACGGGCATCCTGGTTGGTTTCGTTGACGAAGTGATGGCCGTCGCCTGTCCCAGCAGGAAATCCAACACAGTCCCCTGCCTTGACGATCTGCCGGCCGGCATCGGTGTTGAGGACCAATTCACCCTCCAGCATATAGACGAACTCATCCTGCTTGGAATGGGCGTGCCGAGCCGATGATTGCCCGGTTGGCGCGAGCCGGACAATATTGACAGCGTAATTCGTCAGTTTGGCGTGGTCCGTCAGGCGGCGAACGTAGCGATCCTTGGTGACATGTTGATAAGCATCCGGGTAGGCGCTGCCGGTACTCTCCTCAATATCATTGGCTTTGAAAACGTAGGTGCCATTGGCCATGATCTGATCTCCTGTTTTGTTCTGACACGACTGAAGTCAAATCATGACCAGTTCGCCGGCCAATCCGGTGTTACCGTCTTCACGATGGACTGATCGAGCGCTTCGAAGTCGTGGTAGCCGATCGTGGCATAGAGCTCTTTGCGCGTCTGCATTTTATCGAGCATCGCCTGGGTGCCGCCATCTCGTTTGAGGCTTGTGTAAAGTTCTTCCTGCGCCTTGGCAGCAACTCGAAGCGAGCTAACCGGCCAGATGACCATTTTATAACCCATCTCCCCAAACTCAGACGCGGTAAAATAGGGTGTGCGACCGAATTCGGTCATGTTGGCGAGCAATGGCGCATCGACCCGTGATGCGAATTCGCGGAACATGTCAGAGTTAGTTAGTGCCTCTGGGAAAATGGCGTCTGCGCCGGCTTCAAGAAAAAGCTTGGCACGCGCGACAGCACCATCCATGCCTTCCGATGCGGCGGCATCTGTTCGGACAACGAGATAGAGATGACGTCTCGCCTTTCGTGCGGCTGCAACCTTGGCCGCCATCTCTTCAGCCGGAGCCAGCTTCTTGTCATTCAGGTGGCCGCATTTCTTAGGCAGGAGCTGATCTTCGATTTGCACAGCGGCAGCACCGGCATCCTCAAAACTGCGGACCATGTGCATAACGTTGAGGACTTCGCCATAGCCGGTGTCTCCATCGACAAGGATAGGCAACGCCGATGCGCGTGAGAGTTGGCGGATAAAGAAGCACACCTCATCAACGGTAATGAATCCGAGATCGGGAATGCCCATCGATGCTGTCATCGCGGCACCGGAGAGATAGAGAGACTCGAAACCTGCGGCTTTGGCCTGGAGGCCGGCCATCCCATTGTGGGCGCCCGGAATCTCAACGATGCCTGGGCTCTCAACGAGACGGCGAAAGCGTTCGCCTGCTGGCTCATTAGGGACGTTCTCAGCTACGAGATAAGTCATAAGGACCTCCGGCAAACGTAGTGTTGGCTTGATCCATGGTCATCGCTGGCTGAGCCAAAACTGTCAACTTTCCCAGTATTGATCCATCACCGTTGCGATCGCCCAGAGGGGTTTGTTTGGCTACGCTTAAGCCCGACAGAAACGCATCAGAACGAGATCCCCGCCGCGGGCGAGACCGTCGTTCATGAGGTCCGGTTATGAAAATGAAAGGCGCGGTATTGTTTGAGCAGGGCTTGCCGAAGCCTTACGCAACATCAAAGCCGCTCAGTATCGAGACACTGGAGTTGGATCCACCAGGTCAGGGTGAATTGTTGATTGAAATGGCCTATGCCGGGCTCTGCCGATCAGACCTCTCAACGATCGCCGGTGCCCGCCCGAGGCCACTCCCAACAGTCCCGGGGCATGAGGCGGCCGGCATTGTCCGCGAAGTCGGTCCGGGCGTCGAGGATCTGTCACCTGGCGATCACGTTGTCATGGTCTTCGTGATGAGCTGTGGCAGCTGTGGCGATTGCGTCGGAGGCAAGCCGAACATTTGCGCAGCCTCAGCCCCGGCCAAGGCACAAGGCCTACTTCTCAGCGGCACACGTAAACTGAAACTCAATGGCGAACCGATCAATCACGCAGCCGGCATATCCTGCTTTGCCGAATACGCCGTTGTCTCTCGTGGCTCTGTCGTCAAGATTGACAAGGATGTGCCGCTCGAAGATGCCTCCCTGTTCGGGTGCGCTGTCATCACCGGCGTCGGCGCAGTTGTCAACACGGCCAAGGTCTATCCGGGCGCAAAGATGGCAGTGGTCGGATTGGGTGGCGTTGGCCTCAACGCGGTGATGGGCGGAGTTATCTGCGGTGCTGATCAGATCATTGCAGTGGACATCAGCGACGCTAAACTTGCTCTGGCCCGGGAATTGGGAGCGACCCATACCTTCAATACGACCAATCCCGACAGCATCGGCGAGATCCTTGAATTGACGCAAGGCGGGCTGGAATTTGTTTTCGAAGTCGCCGGTGCGCTGCCGGCGTGGGAAACGGCCTATGCGCTGACGCGGCGTGGTGGCTCGTTGGTCAGTGCTGGTTTGGCTCCTGCGAAGGATCAGTTTTCATTCTCCCCCTATCAGCTGGTATCCGACGAGAAAGCCATTCGCGGCAGCTATATGGGGTCGTGCACCCCCGAACGTGATGTCCCGCGCTATATCAATCTCTATAAGCAAGGTCGGCTCCCTGTTCAGAAGACGCGGACTGCGACAATCACATTGGATGAAATCAACGAAGGATTTGACCGCTTGTCGTCCGGAGATGAAGTACGCCAGGCCGTGAAATTCAAAAGCTGACGCTCGCCTCGCTGCAAGTCTAGGTAACAAAAAACGGCTGGCAATCATTGAAGAATTGCCAACCGCAAAGGATTCAAGGCATTGATTACTCGACGAGAAATGCTCGCCTACTCCGCAGGCTGCGGCCGGCGGACTTTCGGAGTAGCCGAAGTGCGGCGCATGTCGGTCTTCTCGTACGTCGTATCGTAGCCATTGAAGAGGTGGCCAAGCAGGCCGCGATTGAGATCGGACGTGCCAAACAGCCAGTCCATAACCGGAAACGTCAGGTTCATGTTCCGCTCCATCATGATGTTCTGGTTATGATGGGCAGTGTGATGCCGGCGCAAAGTATTGACGAACGGCATGTGGCGCACAAAGGCATTCTCGTCGATGTGGCAGCAGAAATGCATGAACTCATAGATCAGGTACATCGACGTCGTCGTAGTGATGAACAACCAGCCGACATTCGATGAGAACAGCCAGCCAAGCACCAGGGCCGCTGGTATCGACATCAGCGTAAAGACAACCAGTGCGTAAGGTGGGAAGAACGTCACCCGGAAGTCATGCTGGCCTGCAAACCGCATTTCCTTCTCGGTGAAAAACTGGTGATGCATCAGTGTATGACGCGAGTAGACCGCACGGAACAGCGGGATCTTCGACGGGCGATGCATAACGTAGCGGTGCAGCCACCACTCGAAAAAGTTGCACATTAGGAATGTCAGAGGCACGGTCATCCACTCGAGCGCCGTGATATTCTGCATTCCTGAGAGATAGATGTAGAGTGCTGTGAAGCCAATCGTGTAAATGACCAGCACGTGCAGCCAGCCATTGTACCAACCGGTGATGCGTGTCCTGTAAGTATCGCGATAGCCACGCTGGCGGTCCGACATATCGCTCGAAGCGATTTCCAGACCGCTGGTATCGATGTCATTTGACGACATTGCCATGAGTGAAGCTCCTTGAGCGGGGGCGGCGTGGACGCCGCCATGAAAACCTCAATAGAATACGTCAGATCGCGAGAAAATGCACATTCTGGCTGTGATTAACGCTGAATATCGGCCTTAGGATCGCAGCGCTTCAACCACTTCATCCATGTCGGCGCTGGTCATTTGCCACTCATTTGCGAAGTTGGCGACAATCTCGCGCATAAAGGACTGGTGTAAGCGAATGGCTTCTGCATTGTCGTCAAGGTGATCAGCCAGGAGAGCAATGGCCAATTGCGCCGCTGCTGGTCCTTCATAACCCCACTCAAAGCCGTCTTCAGTTATGCTCTGGACATCCAATCGCTCATCTAGCGGTTGCCCGTCCACGGTGACCTGAATACCGTCAATCGTCCGGTCGCCCATGTAAGTTTTCAACGCTTGCCTCCAACCCGCTACCAATCGGCCAACGTCAGTGTCGGCTGATTGCAAACCACGATCTGCAGGTTATCATAACTGCTCCATGTCAATCAAAAGTCCGGCCAACAATCTGACACGAAGGCTGCGCGTAGAGGATCGCCTGTGAGTACAATTGAACCGAACTGGCAGGCATGGCTTATCTTCATTGGTTGCTGGACCGTCGCGTGTTCGGGTTGGATTTATATCAGTGGTAGCCTGCCGCTGAGGCTGGCTCCTGCTGAAGTGCGGCGCGGCATCGGGATTCCGTTAATCATCCTCAATGCGATCGGCCTCACTGCATTGACTGTCTTGGCTTTGCTGTATGCGACCAACGAGCTCCGCTGGACCTCGATTGTTCTGGCGATAGGGGTCGTTGTCCTGTTTTCACCGTTCGTCGTGCAGGATCTGCCGGGCGTTCTGAAAGATAATCAACGCGGGTTGGTCTTGCTGCTGGTATTGATAGTTGGCACAATAGTCTTGCTCGGGTCGACGAGTAGCGTTGCAGGCCTGCTTGGCATCGCCTGAGCGCATTGGCCCGGAGTCGTATGACCTGTCATAGGCGGACCGGTTCAGCTAGGAGACGAAAATGCCAGCTGGCATCAAGATTATGTTTTCGATTGTCGTGCTCGCGGTTGCGATCGCCGGTTACTACTTTCTCGATCTCAACGGCCAAGGCATTTCGAAGTATCTGTCTTTGTTCCTTGGTGTCTTCTCGGTCATTGCCTTTTGGATTTTTCCGGAAGTTGGCGGCAAGGGCGAGAAATAGGACACAGGCAGCGAGAGCTGGTTGAGCAATCAGGATTTGAGGTTTCTTACTGCAAGAACGGCTCGTATCTCAGGCGGATGCGGCAGGCACACCCAACTGAGATACTTTGCTAATGCGCGCGCCTATTGCAGAATTGAGGCTCGCGTCGGTACGATCCGTTGTACCTTGATGGCTTCACGATTGATGAGCTCACCGACCTTCGGCGCAACATCGTTCTTCCAGAAGTCGCTCTCGTAAACGGCTTTGTAGAGCCGCTCACGATCGGCCTCGCTTTCAAACCTGCGAATCCAGACATAGACTGAGTCGTCTTCTTCCCCACGGAAGCTGCCGGCAATAACCATGCCTTGCTTAACTTGGAATGGAATGATCACGTCCTGCATGAACTCCAGCCATTCGTCCATTTTGCCGGGTCGGATTTCGTATTGTCTCAATTCCCAGAATGCCATGTTTCCTCTCCTCTTCTTCGTTAACTCTTACTCGGTATCGTAGCCGCTATGCACGCGATCAACGGTGTGAATTCACCCAATCCATCATGATTTTGTTAAAGACGTCCGGATGCTCAACGTTCGGGAAGTGACGTGCATCGGCGATCTCTTCATAGCGCCCACCCGGAATAAGCTCTGCGATCTGCTTGTTACCAGCCGGCGGTGTACCTTCATCATCGGATCCGCAGACAACCAGCGTGGGTGTCGAGATGGAGGGCAATTGCGGTATGAAATCGTAATTCAAAATACCGCCAGCACAGCCAAGATACCCAGCAGCAGTTGTGCCCGCGATGGTTGCGTGGATCTCTTTCCAACGGTCGGGATGTCTGGCCTTGAAGGCAGGTGTAAACCATCGATCCATTGTGCCGTCTGCCAATGGCGCGACAGAATTTGCACGTCTAACGGCGTCCATGCGCGGTCCCCAGGCACCAGCGGCACCATCAGGCGTGCAGGGCATGGTATCGCAGAACATCGCAGAAATGAGCTTGGAACCGTATTTGATGGCAAAGGCCTGGCCAATCATCCCGCCGATCGACAGGCCGATATACTGAACCTTGTTGATGCCGAGAAAATCGAGGCTGGCAGCCACGTCATCGGCCAGTTGTTCCATGGTGTAATCGCCGTCGACAGGGTCGCTGCCACCGTGCCCGCGCATGTCGAGGCGTACGACACGGTAACCGGCCTGCAGTAGCTCGGGCAGCTGCTCCGCCCACATTCCACCGTCTGATGCGAGCGAATGCGTGAAGCAAATCACCGGACCATCGGATGGGCCGTTGAGATCATAATATATCCTGCGACCGTCGAGATTGATCAACATCGTAAGCGCCTCCAATGTCTGCTGATATCGTGAAGAAGTCAGCCCAAGGTTAGCGCAGCCGCACCTGCATGGATAGGTGGACATCCTGGCTCCGCAGAGCGACCTGCAATGCGATTATCGCCGATATGATGATCACGGCAGATGGGAGCGCCATGTCGTATATCCAACGTAGCAATCCAGCCCGCATCTCTTCTTGTCAGTCCCTCATCATTCTGTACTGTATCTCTCGAAGAATTGCGCGAAATCGATGATCGCAAAGATGTCAAAAGACATCATGAGCATGTACGCAATCAGGAAAGGAACGGAGCCGTGCTGAAGCTAGGCTATAAGGCGTCGGCCGAGCAGTTTTCGCCTAAGGATTTGCTCGACTATTCGGTGAAGGCAGAAGAGTGCGGGTTCGACTCCGTCTTTGTCAGTGATCATTTCCAGCCGTGGAAGCACACCGATGGTCATGCACCGTTTTCGTTCAGCTTTTTAGGCGCACTCGGTGCCAAGACGTCGCGCATCGTCATGGGGACGAGTGTCCTGACGCCAACGTTTCGCTATCACCCATCGATTGTCGCGCATGCCTTTGGCACATTGGGAGCACTGTTCCCTGAGCGCGTCATTCTCGGAATTGGGACCGGTGAGTCCCTGAACGAAGTGCCCGCAACCGGTATGCAATGGCCTGCGATGAAGGAGCGGTTTGCGCGGATGCGCGAGTCTGTTCGCCTCATCCGCCAGCTCTGGACCGAGGATCGGGTCTCATTCGAAGGCGATTATTACACCACCGAAAGCGCGACAATCTACGACAAGCCGGACAAGCCGGTGCCGATCTACGTTGCAGCAGCCGGACCTATGGTCGCCAAATATGCGGGCCGGATGGGCGACGGATTTATCTGCACCAGCGGCAAGGCCATGGAGTTATACACTGAGAAACTTCTTCCAAATGTCGTCGAAGGTCGCTCACTCAGTTCTCGCGATGTCCCTGACTACGAGAGAATGATCGAGGTGAAGGTGTCATTCGATACCGACATGGATCGTGCGATGCAGGATACCCGTCACTGGGCGGCGCTGGCACTATCCCCCGAAGAAAAGATGTCGGTCGAAGATCCACTAGAGATGGAGAAACTAGCTGACGCCCTGCCGGTCGAGCGCGCAGCGTCGCGTTGGATTGTGTCGACTGACCCGGATGAGCATGTCGAGCGCATCAAAACGTATCATGACCTTGGCTTCAATCATCTGGTCTTTCATGCTCCAGGCCCGGATCAGGCACGCTTCATGGATCTGTATTCCGAGCACGTGATGCCACGTCTGCGGGCAAAGCTTGGCTGACCGACCGGATGACCCGGGATCATTGAGCCTATGATCGTTGAGGATCTGCAATGACGGCCAAGAGGCTGGAGTTCTTTGCGCTTGAAGGCCTGCCTATGGTGCACAACGGCGATGATGTGGCGTCACTCATCATTGCCGGCCTTGAGCGTGCGGACACACGCCTTGGGAACCAGGACGTCGTGGTCATTGCTCAAAAAATTGTCTCCAAGGCTGAGGGCAGATTGTTCGTTTTGGACGACGTCAAAGTCAGCGGTGAGGCGACAGAGCTGGCTCGCGAGACGGAAAAGGACCCTCGGGTCGTCGAATTGATCCTGAGGGAATCAAAGCGGATTGTTCGCTCGCGTCCCGGTCTCATTATCGCCGAACACCGATTGGGCTTTATCATGGCTAACGCCGGAATCGACATGTCAAACACCGGCGATGCAGACGGCGAGGAATGTGCATTGCTGTTGCCACACGACTCCGATGCATCCGCGCATGCAATCAAGCTGAGGCTGGATGCGCATTTCGGTGTGCAGGCAGGCGTGATCATCAATGATAGTTTCGGTCGGCCATGGCGTCAGGGGACGATGGGCGTTGCGATCGGCGCAGCCGGCATACCGTCAATTATTGATCTTCGGGGCGAACGCGATCTTGACGGTCGCGAACTGCTGGTGTCGATCAGCGGCTTTGCTGATGAGATTGCCGCTGGCGCTTCTCTGCTCATGGGGCAGGGCAACGAAGGCCGTCCGGTGGTCATTGCCCGAGGCCTGGAATGGCAGGCCCCTGTCGCCAATGTTGCTGCAATGATCCGGCCGCCTGAAGGAGATCTGTTCCGATGACTGCGGTTGATCGTAAGAAAGTGGTTGCGCTGTCAGGCGGTATAGGCGGAGCCAAATTGGCGCTGGGCCTTAGTCGGGTAATGCCGGTTGAAGACCTAACAGTCATTGCCAACACCGGTGACGATTTTGAGCATCTGGGTCTCACGATTTCTCCCGATATCGATACGCTGACCTACACATTGGCCGGTCTCGATAATCGCGAACTAGGCTGGGGGCGCAGCGATGAAACTTGGAACTTCATGGCGGCTCTGCGCGATATCGGAGGGGACGACTGGTTCAATCTGGGTGATCGAGACCTGGCGATCCACGTTGAGCGGACGCGGCGTCGCGCAGCTGGAGATCGCCTGACAGATATCACGCATGACATCGCGGCATCCCTGGGCGTAACACCGCGGATACTTCCAATGTCTGATGACGATGTTCGCACTTACGTCAACAGCGACCAGGGACGATTGCCGTTTCAGGATTATTTCGTGCGCTTGAAGTGCGCGCCAGTCGTGAAATCTTTGGAGTTCGTCGGCGCTGCTGATGCCAAGCCCAGTCAGGACGTATTGTCATCATTAACGGCGCCAGACCTGCGTGCGATCATCATCTGTCCTTCGAATCCACTCATTAGCATTGAGCCAATCCTCTCTGTTCCGGGGCTTCGCGAGGCTCTTCGAAACGCCGCAGCACCCGTTGTGGCCGTCTCCCCCATCATTGATGGGAAGGCCCTCAAAGGGCCGACAGCAAAAATGATGGATGAACTCGGCATCGGCGCCACAGCTGTCGCGGTGGCAGAGCGTTATCAAGACTTACTAGACGGGTTTGTTGTTGAGGCGGCCGACTATCAGGATTGTGCAGCAGCGTGCCAATCGATTGTCGTCGAACAAGCTGAAACAGTCATGAAAACTCTGGAAGATCGGGAGAAATTAGCGCGTTCCGTCCTCGGCGTCGCTGACGGTATCCGCAATCAACGGTCGCGACCTGCGAGGGCGGCTGGCTGATGGAGAACTTTTGGACAATCGTGCCGGTCAAGGATACGCGCTTTTCAAAGCAGCGCACATCGGCCCGGCTCAACGCGGCGCAGCGCCAGGGTCTTGCACTGTCGATGCTGGAAGATGTCCTCGAAGCACTCGCACCGACGCGGGACATGAGCCGCATCGTGTTGGTTACGGTGGACCCGACGGCGATTAAGCTGGCAGCCAGGTATGGCGCGGAAACAATGGATGATGGCGCTCATGATGGTCACACTGGAGCTGTCGTAACAGCCGCCAAGGTGCTGGCGGAGCGCGGCGCGAGCGGTTTTCTCACACTCCCCGGTGACATTCCATTGATCAAGACGCACGAGGTACGGCAGGTTTTGCAGGCGCATTTCGATAGTGAGAAACCAGCGTTTACGATCGCGCCGTCGCACGACGAGATGGGATCGAACGCAATCGCCTGTTCACCGGTTTCAGCCGTGCCTTTGAGGTTCGGCGATGATAGTTACACTCCACATTTGGCTGCCGCACGGGCGCATGGCATAGAGCCAAAGGTCATCGAGTGTCCGGGCATTGCCCAGGACATTGATTCACCGGACGATCTGGATCGTGTTATGACGTTACCTGAGTTCGAGAGAACACGTACTTACCGATACCTCACGGAGAATGTGCTCCACAACGCCGCGTCGTAAGTGGACCATCCAAAGAAGGCACTGCATGAGCACGACAGATACATCAAGAATTCTGGCAAGAGCCCTGGAAGGCCAAAGCCCGTCAAATAGTGAAGCTTTGTTGCTCGCCGGCGAGACCGACCTGACGCGCCTCTCGGATATCGCAGGTCAGCTGCGTGACCGTGGTCATGGGGATCTGATCACGTATTCGCGCAAAGTCTTCATTCCGCTCACCAAACTGTGCCGCGATGTCTGTCACTACTGCACGTTTGCCCACCCGCCACGCAAAGGCGAACGGGCGTTCCTCACTGCCGGTGAGGTGTTGGAAATCGCCAGGCAAGGCCGCGCTGCAGGTTGTCACGAAGCTCTCTTTACGCTCGGCGATAAACCTGAGCTTCGCTATCGAGTCGCACGCGAGGAACTTGAGGCTTACGGCGTCAGTACAACCCTGGAATACCTGGCTCAAATGGCCAAGCTGGTTTTCGATGAAACCGGTCTGCTACCGCATGTTAATCCCGGCGTGATGACGGCGGATGAACTGGCAGCACAGCGCGACGTCTCTGTTTCTCAGGGCATTATGCTGGAAACGGCCTCGGAACGACTCGCAGAACGCGGCGGCCCACACTTCGGCTCCCCTGATAAATTGCCAGCTGTACGCCTGGCAACGATCGAGGCGGCTGGTGAACTGGCAATCCCCTTCACGTCGGGAATTCTGATCGGTATCGGCGAAACCCGTAAGGAGCGCATCGAGGCTCTGTTGGCTTTGCGCGATACGCATGATCGTCACGGCCACATTCAGGAAATCATCATTCAGAATTTCCGAGCCAAGCCGGATACAAAGATGTCGGCGGCGCCGGAACCAACACTTGATGATCACCTCTGGACAATCGCGGTCGCCCGGATTCTGTTCGGAGCCAACATGAATATCCAAGCGCCGCCCAACCTGCAGGCTGGCGGACTGGACCAACTCGTCGCCGCAGGGATCAATGATTGGGGTGGTGTGTCACCGGTCACACCGGATCATGTCAATCCGGAAGCGCCATGGCCGCATCTCACCGATCTCGCGAATAAGACACGCAAAACCGGCAAATATCTCGTCGAGCGCCTGGCGATCTATCCGCAGTACGCGCTGGATACCAGACGCTGGGTTGCAGGTCATTTGCGCCAGCCGGTCCACAATTTGATCGATGCTCGCGGCTTAGCGCGCCGTGATCCCTGGATGGCAGGCACAACCGATGATGTTCCATTCGAGTTGAACGTGCGACCGACCGCGAGCCCAAAGATCGAGCTCACTCATGGCAGCTCGGAACTCGGAAAGATTATCGATCACGCCTATGCTGGACGGGCGCTTGATGAGGAACAGATCTCTAGGCTGTTCTCCGCCGAAGGCGATGCATTTGATGCCGTCATTGAAGCGGCGGACCAGCTTCGCCGGGAGGTTTCAGGCGATAAGATCACATACGTCGTCAACCGCAACATCAACTACACGAACGTTTGCTACTTTCGTTGCCAGTTCTGCGCCTTCTCAAAAGGAAAAATGAGCGAGAACCTGCGTGGCAAGCCATATGTCCTGGATCTTGATGAGATCGAACGGCGGACGATTGAGGCTTGGGAACGCGGCGCAACCGAAGTCTGCCTTCAAGGCGGTATCCACCCGAACTACACCGGCGATACATATCTGGACATATGCCGACGTATCCAATCAGTCGTGCCGGATATGCACATCCATGCATTCTCACCACTTGAAGTCTGGCAGGGTGCGGAGACGAACAATGTCTCGCTGAAAACGTTCTTGATGCAGTTGAAGGAAGCAGGGCTGAAGTCTCTTCCAGGGACGGCAGCTGAAATTCTTGATGACGAAGTGCGCGCTATTATCTGTCCGGACAAGATCAACACCGAGCAGTGGCTTGAAGTCATGGAGACGGCGCATGGGATCGGCTTGGGGTCAACCACGACGATGATGTTCGGCCATGTCGACCAGCCCAAGCATTGGGCGCGCCATCTTCTGCGCATACGCCAACTGCAGGAGCGGACCGGTGGATTCACGGAGTTTGTCCCGCTTCCCTTCGTGCCCTTGGAGACGCCGATCTTTTTGAAAAACAATGCGCGGCCGGGACCGACCTATCGCGAGGCACTTTTGATGCATGCGGTCCCTCGATTGGTCTTGAACCCGCTCATATCGAACATCCAGACATCCTGGGTAAAGATGGGGCGTGATGGTGCCGCGGCGTGCCTGCAGGCCGGTGCCAATGACCTCGGTGGCACGTTGATGAATGAAACGATCACGCGCTCGGCTGGCGCAACCCATGGCCAGGAGTTTGCGCCGGAAGAAATGGAACGGGTGATCAAGAGCATTGGCCGGTTGCCTGTCCAACGTACGACGACTTACGGCAAGCCGACCAACGCGCAGGTTTCCGCGTCTTTTGGAGCGGCGCCTGTTGTCGACCCAATCAACACCCCGGCCCGCGAGTTTGCCCGCGAGCAGTCATGATACAGCGCGGGCCGTAGCCAGCGTGAGGAGGATGAGATGAAGTTTGGTGTGAATACCGCTCCGCGCGGGCTGATGGTGACACGCGAAGCCTATAAGACCGTCGCGCAATCAGCAGAGAACTTTGGCTATAACTTCCTGAGTGTCTCCGATCACGTCATCGTCCCAAGCTCAAACGACTCTGATTATCCTTACAGCGAAGATGCCGTTTGGACCGGTGGCGCATCCGGCTTCTCATTCGAGATGCTGACGGCGCTGACCTTTCTGGCAGGATGCACTGAGCGGATCAATCTGTTGTCTTCGGTGGCCGTTGTCCCGCATCGCCCGGCGCTGCTGACCGCAAAAATGCTCGCGTCGATGGATCTGCTCTCCAACGGACGCATTCGTTTCGGCGTCGGAGCTGGCTGGCTCCGCGAAGAGTTCGAAGCCTTGGAAACCAAACCCTTTGACGCGCGTGGCAAGGTCACCGATGAATTCATCGAAGCGATGAAGGAGTTATGGACGAGTGATACGCCAAGCTATGCCGGCGAGTATGTGAAGTTCTCCGACATTACGTTTCTGCCCAAACCCGTCCAGAAACCGCACATCCCCATCTGGGTCGGAGGCGAAAGCGCCCCCGCACTGCGGCGGACGGTCAGGCTCGGAGATGTCTGGTATCCGGGCGCCGGCAACCCGAAATGGCGACTGGATACACCGGAGCGGCTGAAGAGCCGGGTCGGCAAGCTGCATGAGTTTGCAGAAAAGGCCGGCCGCGATCCGTCCAGCATTGGACTGGCCTATCTCTGGTTCCATCCAGTGACGTTCAAACCGGAGCCAGGCTTTGACTCGCCGCGGCGGATGTTCTCGGGCTCGCCGGCAGACATGGCAGCAGATGTAGCCGCCCTTAAAGAGGTTGGTGTTTCGCATATCAATCTGACGTTCGGTGGTACAACGACCGCCGAAATGCAGCACGTCATGCAGAAGTTCTCTGAAGATGTCATGCCGTTGGTGCGATAGAGCTGTTTGCTCATCGCACAGCCTGCTCATGCGGGAATGATACAGTGAGGAACAACAGCGGACGGTGACGCATCGCTGAGAAGGGCGAGACAATGAAACTCGGCATCTACATCAACGCGCAGCACCCGGCTGAAGACGATCCCGCCCGCAAATTCGGTGAGATGATCGAGCAAGTCCGCCTGATGCGTCAGCACGGCTTCGACTCATTATGGGGTGGCGAACATCATGCGGTGCCGCCTTATCATTACTTTCCATTACTCGGCATGTTGCAGCGATTATCTGCCGAGGCAGAAGGAATGTATCTTGGCACCAATATTGTGTTGCTGCCGCTGCACAACCCGCTCGAGATTGCCGAGCTAGGAGCCTTTCTCGATGTTCTGACTGGGGGACGGTTTATTCTCGGCGTCGGGCTTGGCTATCGCCAGGCGGAATTCGATATGTTTAAGGTGCCGATCAAGCAGCGCGTCAGCCGCATGGTTGAAGGTATCAAAGTCATCCGCCGCCTGTGGACCGAAGATAACGTCACGCATCAAGGGCGGCATTGGCAATTTGAAGATGTCACCATTCGCCCCCAACCGCTGAACAAGCCTCGGCCGCCCATCCTGATTGGCGCGCAGGTTGAGGCAAGTATCAAGCGCGCTGCTGAAATTGCTGACGGATGGTGTATCGCCCCAAGTGCGTCGAACGATGTCATGGCATCCCAAATCGAAATGTTCAAAGCGACGCGTGCGGCAGCAGGACAGTCGGAGACCGACCAATTGGTGCGCCTGTTTGAGGTCGCCTGCGCACCGGATGAGGAAACCGCACTGAAGCGGGCAGCCCCATATCTGCTTGCCAAGTACGAGTCCTATGCGCAGTGGGGAATGCCGGGTGTGTCTTCAGATTCAACCGATACTCCGGAAGATCAGTTGCGCAAGCTGGCGCTGAACAGGTTCGCGATTGGCTCTCCGCAACAGGTCGCCGATGCCTTGGTCGAGCAACACCGTATTGGAATCCGGCATCTGACCATGCGGGTCAGTTGGCCCGGTATGAAGCATGAGCATATTCTCGAGAGCATCGATCTTCTTGGACGCGAAGTACTGCCAATAGTCCGCAGCCGCATCGCCTCGGGCGCCTGATGGTTCTCAACAATGACTGCGACGTTCCAGGATCAACGCGACGCAGTAAGTCATGAGGTCTGACGATGGCCAAGGAATACGAGCCCATCCAAAGTAGCCGGCTTGGTCGCAGACCTGATCGCGGTAGCCACGAAAGACAGGACGTCTATGAGATCCTGGATGCAGCCGTTGTCTGTCACATCGCATATACGGTCGACGGCCAAGCCTACGCCACGCCCACCCTGTTCTGGCGGGAAGGGGACACTCTTTATTGGCATGGCTCACGACATGGCAAGATGATTTCGACCCTTGCACATGGACAGCGCGTCTGCGTGACGGTCACGCATCTCGAAGCCTTCAACCTCGGCCGCTCGGGCAAGGGATCATCCGTGCAGTACCGGTCGGTCATGGCATTCGGGACAACTGAAGCAATTGATGACCCGAGCGAGAAGCGACGTCAGATGTGCAATTTGATCGATCGTAAGTTTCCCGGGCGGACGCGAAACCTGAGGCCGATCCACGACGAAGAGATCGATCAGATTCTCATCATCCGGATGCCAATCGAAGAGGCCGCTGCGAAGGTCAAGAGTGAAGGTGTCATCGAAACCGACGATGGAGACTACGAGATCGAGGCATGGGCAGGTGTCGTTCCTGTCGAGATGACGATCGGCCGGGCCATACCGGATCAAAGGCTACGGGTCTCGCCTGAACTTCCCACCGAGGCAGCTGCCTATCAGGAAGGTCGGAGCTTGAGCGCGGTTCTGTCTGAGATGGCTAAGGCCAAACAGACAAAAGGTGACTAGATGGAGTCCTGTGTTCTGTACTTTGAAACCAACTCTATAGTTCCAATGCTCTAGTTTAGCGGATCTGACGCTTGGTCCCCACATGCTGTTAAGCTCGCATCCAAGCGTCATCAGCTGCAAAAGCTACAAGAGAAACATAGTCCTACTAGTGTTCCTTTGGCTCCGATATTTGAATTGAGACAAGCAGGAACAGGAATTAAATGTCGAAGCCGGAACACTAGCTGCTCGTCGTGGCCAATTGTTTGACCAACGCACGGCATAGCGCTGGCCGGGTCAGGTTCATGAACTTCTGCGTCGCGCGTTTGTCAGGATGGAATGGATCTTTGATCCTCCCGGACTTGCGGCGGCGAAAGTATTGCGATTTGCCTTCGATCGCACTCAATGTCTGCTTGTTAAATCCTTCAACCATTGCACATCGCTCGCCATGTTTCGCAAACGCCGTTCGGAGGTTTTTCTGAGCGCGCAATCGCGTTCGGTTGCGTTTCCGGGTGAAGATCGGAACCGTTGTCATAAACAGGCAACCCGTTTGAGGCGGGAGTGAGCTGACAAGCCTGTCGACATCGGTCCGGGTTTTCTTAAGGCTACCGGCAAGCCGCCCGGCACCGTTGCCGCCAACGAAGAACATCAACACCTTGGGCTGATAGTAGGTCTTGGCAAGCAAAGCTTGAAGTGGAGTGCGGCCGCGTTTGCAGACTTGGAATTTCCGGCCTTCCCCAACTTGGATGAAACGGCGCTTGGCGGTTTTCAGCGTGCCCCAGGAACTGGCATTGACGCCATGCTTCTTGTCTTTTCGGCACAGCTGCTTCCAGGCGGGTCCAGATGATTGCACCCATGATTGCAGAGATGTCGAGCGTGTGCCCAGCATGCCGTAACTCAGACCATCCAGGCGAGCGATATCAGCCGGGTCTTTCAGCGCACTCGCACAGCGCGCCGGCAGGTTCTCGAAAAAGTCCTTAAGCACTGGTCCCGCGCCAAACGAAAGCTGTGAATCGCCGAGCACAAGAATATCCGTCGAACGAAAGTCTTTGGCGCTACTGGCATGCGCAGAAAGGAGAAATATGCAGAGGCCGACAGTCGACAGGATCGAGTTATGAAAGCGCACGCTGTTGTAGTCTCCAATGCAGGCCGCACGATTGCGCCAATCAATGACATAGTTGAGCTGAGCGTATGCAACACGTTTGATAAACGTTGCGTGAAAAGGACTTAGCGTGATCATCTCTGAGATAAGCGCACGTGTCCACCGTCGTATGGGGCCGGGTGGCGTCGTCTGAGCGGTTAGTTCGTCGAGGATGCATCAGACCTTTAAATGCACCGGTACGTCGTGCATAGGCCCGTCGTCGAGAGGGAACGCCATTCCGAAACCGCAGAGGCGATAAGCAATTGGGCGCATAGCTGTCGCAGACAATCCATGCTTGGTGTGCAGGAATGATCACTCTGCAATTCAGTTCCCGTTTGAAAGCCTCTCAATGACGCGGCGCCAGAACCCAGTTGCGGCGCTGCTTTGGATGCTCGTCTCATGCGCATTGCTCGCCGGCGTAGCAGCGCTGGGACGCTATGCAGCCTTGTCAGGTCTGCCGCCGCCGCAGATCGTGTTCCTGCGGGTCTTCTTCGGGTTGATGGCCATGATGCCGTTACTATTCATCCGTGGCCCCGACCTGATGCGAACCAAGCAGATCAACGTTTATATCGTACGCGTCTTGATCAGCATGGTCGCAATGTCGACCTGGTTTGCGGCCCTGGCCTACATCACGGTAGGCGAAATGACGGCGATATCGTTTCTGACACCCATCCTCGCAACAATGGGCGCAGCGTTCTTTTTGCGCGAGGTGGTGAACGTGCATCGTTGGGCAGCAACACTGACCGGCCTGGTCGGGGCGCTGGTGATTTTGCGTCCCGGCGTTGTTGAAATGGGTGTCGGGCCGTGGCTGGCGTTGGCATCAGCTTTGGCAGCTGCAGGTTCAACGCTCTTCATCAAGCGCCTGACCAATCTCGATGACCCTGATCGCGTTGTCTTTCTCACAACATTAATGCAGACGCCATTGGCGCTTATTCCTGCGCTCTTTGTGTGGACATGGCCGTCGTCCGATGTCTGGTTGTGCACAATGGGGATGGGGCTCCTCGGCACGCTTGGGCATGTCTGCATGTCACGTGCATTTGCCAGTGGCGACGCGTCGCTTGTCATGGGGATGGACTTCTCGCGTCTGCCATTCGCGGTGCTCTATGGCTTTCTACTGTTCGGTGAACTCATCGATTTTTGGACGTGGGCGGGGGCAGGCATCATCTTCTTGGCGTCTCTCTACGGGGCGCATCACGCCCGCAAGAAAAAGCCGTAACCCCAACTGGCAGTGCAGCGAGCCGGCACATTACCAGACCGCCGACCGACAAGCTTGGTCGGGACAAAAGTGGTAGTCATATTCCCGTTTGAATCTGAAAGCTGCTGCGAAGCCCTAACCCAAATGCACGGCGCGTCAGTCAGACAAAAAACGGTCAAACACGTTGCGCAGCAACTTCGAGATATTATTGTCGAAGTTGTTCCACGGCAGACTGCCACAGAAGGTAATCGAACCTGTCGAGAACACGGCTCCGCCGCCGGGGACATTGAAGTAAATCATGTCTGCGCGCAGGAGATCCTCAACCGGTTCTCCCGGCCAGTTGGTGATGTGCGTCAGATGCTCTTCTGGCACCAGCACAAAAGTCTCCGAATGACCTTCCGAACTCGCGATGACCCGAACGTTCTCTGATGTACCGAGCCGTTGATCAAGGCGGTCCAGTTCAAAGCCCGCAGCGCCACCGCCACTGAGCCCGAAGTCACCGAGCGTATCATCATCGATACCGGCCACGATCCATCCGATATCAGGATCGGACGCATCAATCTTACGCTTGTAATAGGACCCCTCGAATTGTCCTTGGGCCGAAAAGCCGACGCCGGCCAGCATCTGTGGTGGGCGCCCGTTGCGCCGCCAGATGCCGCCGTATGTTCCATCGAACGCATTGTAGTATTCACCCGGTTCCGCAGCCCAGGCGCGGATGCCGGTCTCAGCGCGGCGGATTTCGATGGCACCATGCTCTTGCTCGTGCAGTGCGACTTTCCAATAAAATCCATTGCCGCCGAGGTATGAGAGCTTGCCACCGGTGTCACGGTAGGTCTGCAAGGCATCGAGTGTTTCGCGCGTGTGGTACTCCGGGTGACTGCCTGTGGTTACGCACTTGTAACCTTTGATGGCCGCAACACCTTCATCGTGGAGTTCCTGATCCGTCACGATGTCGTAGGCGATGTCTTGGTTGTGGAGCCAGGAGATCAAATGGCTGTCGGCCTGGAAATGGCGCAGTCCCGAACCGGGGCCATATGGAAAGGTCCGATAACCCGGCTTCATGTTGAACAGAGGGCGTTTATGGGAGGCGTGGCAAATGCCTGAGCCATCCTTGTGATAATTGTAAGTCGAGAGCCCATATGTTTTATGCGCCGCCGGGTTGTGCGGGTAGCAATTCCACTTTGCGAACTCGTCCTCCCAAGCTGGCGTGTAATCAGGACGGGCATGATTGCCATAAACGACATACGTGAACGTCGAAACCAAAACGCATAGATCGGCAGTGCGCTTGGATTTGGGTGGCAAAACAAAGAACGGTATCGCGTCTTCGGCGCCATCGCAGGAGATGCGGGCAGCATAGATGCCGGATGGGAGATTGTCAGGGATGGCAAATGAGAAGTCTGTCTGCCAGCCAAAATCATAGATGTCGTTCTCGTGGAAATGGATAGCGCCATACTGCTCCGGTGCATGCCGCCAGCACATCTCGCTGCCATCCCAACCGGCACCGGTCATGCCCCGGGCCGGCAGATTGATGATCCGACCGTGATGGCCGTCGGGTCCGGTGTCCGTGATCGTTGTGGTCGAGATCCCTTGAGAAAAGTCCCATCGTGCCAGGAGTGCATCATCTCTAGCGTTAGGCGCGCCGAAGACGGCGGGGGCTTCGATCTTGCCGTTGAAGTGATGTCGGGCGACGCCGTCCAAGATTTCGGCGGCAATTGTCGGTGACACAGTGGCGCCAAGAGAAGTGTTGCTGACCGATACTTGCTCGGTCTCAGTTGCGCGATGGGCATCCAAGGCAACGAAGCCGACTGACAATTGGTTTGAGGCGCGGTCAAGACTGAGCCAAACGCGATACCACGAGCGGTTCTTCAAGGCCGTTGAGGTGGCAACAACTGTATCTTGGCAGCGGGCACTGACCTGGCCAGCCGCATTGAGGAAAAGAGTCAGCGGACCGATGCTCAGAATAGCTTGCGCGCCGCTCCCCGGCATGGTCGGCCAGATTGTTGCTTCAAAGCGCACGCTCTGGTTTGCCGAAATGGCAAGCGGCGTATCACATTCAATGTATGAACCTGGATAAAAAGCCTGCTCACGTGACGGGTATGTCCCAGCAAAAGCGGAAGCGACGTCTTGCTCAACGATGCCCGGTCCGTCCGGGTTGGGATCGGCTGAAATGATACGCACGAGCCGCGCGTCAAAATCAGTCGCGCTAAGCGATGAGACTTTGAAGGCGACAACATCACCGGGGCGCCCAGATAGACGGTCACAATAGCCGAGAAGAGGAATGGCTGAGGTCATGCGGCGTTGATCTCCGGGTTAATCTAACGTGTTGATTGGTGAGACGGCGTAAGTGGGAGGCGATGCGGTTGACCAATCACGATCAAGCTGAAAGATGGTTCCACAGATTTACCCTGATGAGCGAGTGCTGCAAGCGTGAACCGCATCCTTTCAATCGAATTCGCCCTGGTGATAGCGCTCGGCTTTTTTTGGGGACTAAACTGGCCTGCTGTCAAAACTCTGCTCACGGAGCTGCCACCCTGGACGCTTCGCAGTCTTGGTTTAGGATTTGGCACGGTCGGCCTGGCCGTCTTGGCGCTGGCCATGGGACAGTCGCTGAGGCCAAGGCGAGCCGAGCTGATGCAACTCATCAGTGCAGGGCTGCTGTCAGTTCTAGGCTTTAATATCCTGACAGCCTTTGGTCAGCTGCTGACTGAGACATCATCCGCGGTGATTGTTGCGTTTACGATGCCAATGTGGGCAGCACTCTTTTCGGTGATGTTCCTCGGTGAGGCATTCACACGGGCACGAGGCTTGGCCCTTTTGATCGGTATGATTGGCCTCTGTGTTCTGGTCTACGGTGACATCTCGACGTTTATCGCGCAGCCAGGCGGACCATTATTTATGCTGGGCGCAGCATTGTCATGGGCGGCAGGCACGGTCGTCCTGAAAGCCCGCGATTGGTCAATCGGACCCGTCGCGCGGGCGACGTGGATGGTCGGCGTTTCCGTTCCGCCAACTGTCCTGGGCGCCTTTCTCGTGGAAGCCCCGCTCGCCCAACTGCCGCTATCCGCCCCCGTCTTTTGGGTGCTGGTCTATCACATCGTGTTTCCCATGGTTGTTTGCCATGCCGTCTGGGTCAGCCTTGTTGGACGATTGCCGGCATCTGTCGCAGCCATCGGCAGTCTTCTGATCCCAGTTGTCGGCGTCGCGTCATCTGTTGTGTTGCTGGGCGACGTGGTAACCATCTCGAAACTGACCGCACTCGCACTCGTTCTAGTTTCGGTGGCTTTGACATTCGCAAAGTTCAATGCTTCAAGCCGATGATCAATGCTTTCAGGTTGCATTGCGCGGAGGACAACAATGAAAATCGCAGTTCTCGATGATTACCAGGGCGTCACTCACGAGCTTGTCGATTGGAGTGAAGTCCCTGGCGTGACGATCGTGCCGTTCCGCGATCACGTTTACGATGAGGCGGCGCTCGTCGCGCGCCTGCAGGGTTTCGATGGTGTCATGCGGATACGTGAACGCACGGAATTCACGCGCTCGGTGATCGAGGCGCTGCCAAATCTGAAACTTATCCTGGCAACGGGCATGCGCAATGCCCGCTCACTCGATCTCGCAGCTGCTGAGGAGCACGGCATCACGGTCTGTGCAACCGAAGTGCATCATGCGACGACGGTCGAAATCGTGTGGATGATGTTGCTTGCCCTGTTTCGCGGCTACCGCCAGGAGAGTGAAAGCCTGCGAGCCGGAGCTTGGCAATGGGGGCTGGGGCGCGGCCTTGAGCACAAGACGCTCGGCATTGTCGGACTCGGCAAGATGGGACAGCCTGTGGCGCGTGTGGCGCACGCATTCGGCATGAAGGTGATTGCCTGGAGCCCCAATCTCACACCGGAGCGCGCCGCCGCTCACAACGCTGAGTGTGTCACGAAGGAAGAACTCTTTCGGCTTTCGGACGCCGTGACAATTCACATGCCCGATACTAATGCAACGAATGGCATTGTCGGTGCCAAAGAAATTGGCCTCATGAAGGAGACGGCGTTTCTCATCAACACGGCGCGCCCCGCGCTGGTCGATGAAGCAGCTCTTCTCGATGCCTTGCGCAACAATAAGATTGCTGGCGCTGGGGTTGATGTCTTTGAAACCGAGCCGTTGGAACGCGACAGTGTCTATCGTACTCTGCCAAATGTGATCGCGACGCCGCACATCGGATTTGTGACATTGGAGAACTACGAGATATTTTTCCGAGAGTCGCTTGAGAACCTGAAAGCCTATTTGGCAGGCGCGCCGATCCGAACCATCGACAGTCAGAAGCCATTCCTCGAAACATCAGCCATGGCTGGTGAAGACTACAAAGCCTGAAGCCTGTTCTTCGTCGCTTTCCCTCAACGTTGCCCCTAACTTCAAAGGTTACCTGATGCCTTATTCTGATTATCGGCCCGAACTCATGGGATCAGCCACGCTGGAACCAACAGGAAGCTTCGAGGCCGGGTCTTATCAGAGCTTTACATTGACCTATACGGCCGGGCGCTTCGGGATCGATGACACCGGTTCCCTCAAAATCGGATTTCGGTTTGCAACCGACTTTGGCCCGGTTCAGTTCGATGATCCGACCGCGCCGGGCTACACAACGGTCGAGGCATCCAACGGCGCCACACTGGAATGTAAGTGGGAGTTCAAGCGCAATATCCGCCCATGGAGCCGCTCTCTCTATATTGGCGTACAGAACCTGTTCCTGAAGCCGGACGATACCATCACCATTCGCTTTGGCGATCAGCGCCAGGGCTCTCCCGGGATTAGGATGCAGACCTACTGCGAAAAAGAGTTTGAGTTTCGCGTTCTGATTGATGCCATTGCGACGTACGACTACGTCCCTATCCTTGAAAGCCCGAAGATATCAATCGTGCCGGGCCCCGGTGTGAACTGGCACGCCATTATGCCAACGGTGCGCCGGGTTGGAGAACCGTTCAAGCTGTTTATCAAGGCCAATGATAAGTGGGGCAATCCATCAGACAAGATGGAGGATATGCTGCGGTTGAGCGCGAACAAACCCGTCAATGGACTGCCCCGGTTTTCGCGGATGCAGGGCACATCGTTTGCAACGGAGATCGAAGGTCTCTCAGTAGATGAAGAGGGCGACATTGTCATCACGGTCTCAGACGACGGTGGCAATGAACTGGTCAAGAGCAACCCGCTGCGCATCATGCCGGCTGCTCAGGACAAGGTCCATTTCTGGGCTGACATCCACGGTCAGTCGAATGAGACGCTCGGCACCAACAATGCCGAAGAGTACTTCCAGTTTGGTCGCGACAAAGCCTTCCTTGATGTCATGAGCCATCAAGGCAACGATTTCCAAATTACCGGTGCCTTCTGGAAGGACCTCAATCGATTAACTGCGGAGTTCGACCAGCCCGGCGAATTCGTTTGCTTTCCTGGGTATGAATGGTCGGCGAACACCGCAGTCGGCGGTGACCGCAATGTCTTCTATCGCCAGGAAGGCGAAACCATTCATCGATCCAGCCATGCCCAAATTGCCGATGCGACCGATATGGTCGACGAGGAGAGCGATGCCCACACAGCCCACGAACTCTTCAAGAAGCTCGAGGGCAAAGACTGTGTGGTCATGGCCCATATCGGCGGCCGCTATGCCGATATCACGTTCGCCCATGATGAAGGGATGGAGAGCGCGGTTGAAGTGCATTCTGCCTGGGGTACGTTCGAGTGGGTTGTCTGGGATGCTTTTGATATGGGCTACCGGGTTGGCATTGTCGGCAATTCCGATGGCCACAAGGGCCGCCCGGGAGCTGACTTTCCAGGCGCCAGTTTCTTCGGCGCCACAGGTGGATTGACCTGTTACATCGCACCAAAGTTGGACCGCGATGCCATCTTCAATGCGATGCGCCGGCGTCACCATTATGCTACCACCGGTGCCCGGATCTATCTGGATGTCACAGCGAACGCAGCCAGTGAGGCTGAAGTATTTCACCGCAACCCCGAGCTTGGACCCACAGGTTCTGACAAGTCTCGCGTTGCAATGATGGGTGATATCGCGCGTGTTTCAGATGGCGAAGTCGAATTGGCTGTCGAAGCCGTTGGCACGGTCCCGATAGAACGCATTGATGTCTTCAATGGTCGGGAATTGATCGAGACCGTGCGGCCATATCGTGAACCGGATCTGGGATCCCGTGTCCGTGTCATCTACGAAGGTGCAGAGTATCGCGGCCGATCACGGACGACGGTATGGGATGGTGACCTGAGCGTTGATGGAAACGCGATTGCGGCGAGCGAAATCCTGTGCAATTGGAATCTCGATCGCGGCATTCAGGAAGCGAACGCAGAGCACGTGCGCTGGAAGGCTGTCACAACGGGGAACCTTGGCGGGTTGGATCTGCGATTGCAGGATGCAAAAGCCGGCACCATGGCGATCAATACCAAGCACGTTCAGGCCAGTATCGCGATGGATGATATTGGCTTGGATGACTTGGTTTTTGAAGGTGGCGGTCTGGCGCGTCTCATCCGCGTGTACCGGCTGCCTGAACAATTAACCGAAACCCATATGGTGCACCGTATGACGGTGCCAGTTGCATCCAAGGGAGATACCTGCCTGTTCGTGCGGGTGACGCAGGAAGATGGTCATCGGGCTTGGTCCAGCCCGATCTATCTGTTCCGTTAGGACTTGGTCAGGTTGGATGGCTGCAGCTGCATGACTATCCAACTTGAACACAAGCTCGGTCGGAAGCGCCTCACGGCACGAAGGACATGACCGCGTTGTAGTCATTGATGACAACGGTATGGCCTGGGCCGACCGCCATAACAGCAAAGCGTGGGTCGCCGGCTATTGCCGCTTCGGAGAGCTGACCGCGTACAGTCACCGCACCAAACATCGAGGAGCGGCCGTCCATACCGCGGGCGGCTGCGCCAAACCGGGCTTCATACTGCGCTGGGGTTTGTACGCGTAGTCCGAAGGCGTCTGCTGCGGCAATGGTTATCGCATCGTCAGCTGCCTTTGCCTCCGAGCGGATAATCTTGGCGAGCAACGCGGCAATGCCTGCTGCATCATCCGCGACAACGGTTATGTCCTCAAACCGGCTCGTCTTGTTTGCGTGCGCCTGATACTCCGGTCGCCAGACAAGTTCCGGTGTCAGATGCTCACAGAAATAGAGCCGTCCAGCCGAAAACACGTTTGGATTGACAGCCACAGTCTTGAATTTGGCATCATGTGTTTCGCCATTGTCGAGCGTCACCGGCCTGGAGAATGACTTCGGTGGATCACCGGCCGCGCCAACTGCCTGAAGATGGGCAAATGTCTCATCAACATCCGTCGTCTTGAAGACAAGACCATTGAGGCCGAGTGGTGCGCTGGCAAGTTCTGGTCGGCTGACTTCCGCACCTTCGGGAAAACCGAGGAGCTCCAGATAATCTGTCCCGAACATGGTCAGCGCATTCATTGAGCCAAGCGTATGGTATCCGCGCGGCGTGAGATGAAATCCAAGATCGGCCAACGCCTTTTCGGCGTCGTCCAACTGGCGGTGCACGTTGATGACAATGTGATCTAACTGCATAGGTTGGGTCATAGGTTGGGCTTCTTATAAACGTCTTTCACTGCGATGCGGCCGTCTCGGAACGTATAGCGCTCTACGCCGATGTCCTCGTGCGGCGCACCGGTGTTCTTGTCAGTGGCTGTGATCCGAAACGTCATGAAGGTTGCGTCGGGCGCATGGTGGTAGATGACATCTTCGAAGCGGATGTTTTCCAGGTTTTCGCTTCGCTTCTGTAATTGCGCATCGACCGCATCGCGTCCGCTAATAATGCGCTTGTTGCCGGCATCATCAAGCGTCATCCACTGAAAATCATCCGTCACAGTCTCATACAGCGCAGTAACATCGCGCTTGAAAAATGCGCGCCCGAACCCTTTGAACAGGGCATCGCGCGCCTCGGCGGGTAGCGACATAGCATCATCCTCTTCGGCAGTGGCGCTTCAAACAGCGCCCAAAGCGTGAGATAAGCGTATCAGGTCGACACTGCTGATGCCAACACTGTGCTGAGGCGGAGAGCGCGGCGCATCACCAAAGGGATAAGCTATGAAGCAGATGAAACTAACGAATGAAGTTACGGTTGGCTCAGCAATGGAGGAGGCTGACTTCGCGGCGGCCAAAGCTGCAGGCTTCGCATCGATCATCAATAATCGGTCCCATACCGACAAGAATCTGAATATCACACCGGAACAAGAGGCTGAGGAAGCAGCAAAGAATGGCCTTGAGTACCGCCATGTTCCGATGACCAGCGGGACACTCTCGATTGGCGCGTCGAAGGAGTTCGCCAAGGCGCTGGCCGAACTGCCAAAGCCGGTTCTGGCGCACTGTGCCGGCGCGACACGATCGGCCACGCTATGGTCGCTTGCTGAGGCGGCCGGAGGAAAAGACGCTGAAGAAATCTTGAAGATCACGTCAGATGCGGGATTTGATTTGTCCGCTCACGGGCCTCTGATGCGCGGCCTCAAGGAAGATAGTGAGAAGGGACGGTAGTCCTCGTGAATGGCTGAGCCTGAACGTCCTGGCTCAGCCATGACAATACAGATTCTATCGGTTTGGTTTCTCCTGTCGTTAGACGACGCATTCATACAACCGACTTGAGGGCGACACCGATCAGGTAAGCAACCAAAGCGGCGGCCGTGCCGATCAAGAGGGTTTCGGCCGCTGAGCGCCACGCTGGCGCTAACGACCACTGGCTTTTCATTGCCCCGATAATCAAGAAGACAACCGCGGTCGCAATGACCGCACTCTCAAATGCAACGTTTAAACCGAGCGCAAATGGCGCCAGCGGCACAGCACCGCAAATAATGAACGCCGCAAAGGTGCTCAGTGCTGCCTTCAGGGGTGATCGATTGACGGCAGCCAGGCCGTGTTCCTCGCGCATCATGATATCGATCCAGCGCTCTTCATTGTCTGTGAGGCTGTCGGTCGCTTGCTCGAGGGCCGCACCATCAAGCCCTTTGTTCATGAGTAGCTGCCGGACCTCTTCGCGCTCTCCATCCGGCACAGTTTTGATGTGATGGCGTTCCATGGCCTCAAGGCGGTGATAGTCGTCGATCTCCGATTTTGTGGCACTGTAGTTGCCGGCCGCCATTGAAAACCCATCGGCAAGCAGATTGGCAAGTCCAAGAATCAGAATGACCCTTGCCCCTAACTCAGCGCCAACCACACCGGCGACGATGGAAAAGGTTGTGACGGCCCCATCAATCCCGCCATACACCCAGTCTCTCACATATGAGGGCTTGAAAGGTCGCGACAGACGATGCCGGATCGCCTCGCGGGTATGATCCTGTGCCAGGCTGGAGTGGCTCATTTGGTTTTGGTCTCAGGCTTTGTGAACTGATCCATGTACGTCAGCAGATCCGAGATCTGATCCGGATTAAATTTGAACTCGGGCATCTCCAGGTGGCCGGTCACGATTCCTTCAGCCAGAGATTCCTGGAGCGACCAAACCGAATAGCGATTGGCAATCGCGTGGAACGGCGGGGCTTTCTTGAGCGGGCTTGCACCGGCAGCCCCGATCGCGTGACAACCGGCGCAAAGCTTCTCAGCAAGCAGTTTCCCGGCTTTGATGTCCTGTGAGAGGGCGCGGGGGACTGCAAAAATCAACAGGACAAGGCAGACAGCGGCGATCAAGATTCTTACGGTCCACATAACTTGTTCTCCTGGTTTGCTGCGATGGTGCTGACAGGCGGTCCGTATCGTGAATGCATCAGAAAATTGTGCATTGACGCGTATCAAAACAACCAGATTGGGCCGTCCGGCAGTGTGGTTTTGATCAGACTAGTGACGAGATGGCGGTGTCACAGTGGCATTGTGGAATGTCAGCTTTAGCAAGGAACCTGAAGTCGGGAATGCAGGATGATCTAGCGCAGCCGTGGAAGGCCGCCTTTCCCCATAACTATGGCTTGCTGATAACACTTGGGACGCGAAATGCGGATTCGGTAACGATCGAAACAGGTGATGTTTGCCTTGCCCCGGCTTTTACTCCAGGGTGCATAAAGTGACGAGGCTTAGGGGAATTTCATGCGCCAATTTCGGCTCACTGCGAACGTCATACGCAGTTGTTTCATGTATGTTGCTGCATCGGTTATCTTAGCAGGACTATTGGTCGGCACACCTTCCCAGGCCCAGAACGGTATGACCTGGACACTGACCGAGGGCAACGATCCATCGAACAATGGCCGCACTACCGCCCGTCTCGTCTATGGCGTCCCTGAAACGGATGATCAGCAGGTTGCAGCGGTCTGCGAAGCCCGCTCAAGTACGAGCGTATCGACCTCGACAGTTATCCTTGGCGCCGATACTGGAAATCTGAAAAATGGCGCACAAGTGAAAGTTCGCTTTTCCGGCGGAGGCGCAGAACAGGAAATCGCAGGTGAAATCTACGGCGTCGGTAACACCAACGAGGCAATTTCCGGTGTTATCATCCGCCCGAAGCATGATTCAAAGATCTGGACGATGCTACTCAGCCGACTGGCGGTTGATTACACAATACCAGGCTACCGGGCGAGCCGTTTGCGGCTCAACGGGGCGCATGCCAAGATCAATTCATTCGTCAATGCCTGTAAATCGTATGAAATCGCGCTGGGCGGTCAGCAGCCAGCCCCGAGCAACTCAGGAGCGATTACGGAGAAGGAGGCATTCGATATTGCCAAAGAAATCGGTTCCGTTGATGGCTGGAACGCGTTTCTGAAGCAATTCCCGACAGGCTTTCGTGCAGATTTGGCCCGGGCTTTTGTCAAGCGATTGTCAGGCCAGGGTACGCCTGCCCCATCCACCGGGACTACGACGGCGACAAACACATCGCCGCCGGCAACAACAACACCACAGGTGGAGAAGCCAACGCTTCCGACCGTAGCACGCGGGCCATCCACGTCACGCTGGTCGAATAAGACCCAACGCCTGAATGTGGCTGGCGGCAAGTCAGTTTACACCGCGAGCGTCCGTGTGCCGGGCGTTGAGATGGTGACGTACTGTGCTAAGGACAATCGCGATGGAGGCTACGGCCTGGGCGTACTTGTCCGACGCAACGGAGCGTACCCTGCTTACGCACAGCGGATTCGTCAGGGCATTGCTGCGCGACCGGTTTTTGCGGAAGGACCGAACCGCGAAATCGAGATCTCGTTTTCAAACGGTGAAGTCGTCGGCGATGCGGCTGCCCAGCCGGCGCTGACCAATCAGGAACTTGGCATTGGACCCAACGCCGGCGTGTTCGGCGAAGGCAGTCCGGCTCTTGAGTACTTCATGTCTGAAAACGAAGTAACCGTCGCGTTGGAGCCGTTTAAGGCGACCTTCCAGTTGCTCGGCAGCCGCAAGGCGATCTGCGCCGTCATGAACCGCTGTGGTGCCAGTGTGCCGGGTTGCGGAAGCGGAGGCGCATCGGCTGTTACGCCAGTGACGACAAGCCGATGCAGCGGTGGGCGGTTTTTCAGCCGCTCCCAAGGGCGGTGTATTTGTCCTTCGAATAAATCAAACTGGAACGGACGTTCGTGCGTGCGCCTGCGTTGCGGCAAGAATTACAAGCTTGTCCGTGGTGAGTGCGTTCTTCTGCAAAACTGTGGCCGCAATGCCTACCGTAGCCCGGAAGGTGATTGCTACTGCAATCGCGGCTTCCGACGGACGAGCAGCGGGCGCTGTGTTCGGGTGCGCAAGCCTTGTGGATCCGGCCAATACCGCAACTCCAAAGGGCGCTGCGTGTCTGAGGGCCGCAACTGTGGCCGTGGCCGCACCTGGGTCGGAGCACAGGGGCGCTGCGTCTGTGTTGACGGCCGCAGGGTATGGAACGGCAAGCGCTGCGTCATTCGCCGCCAGAGATGCACAGGCGGACGCACATGGTCACCTCAGATGGGCGCTTGTGCCTGCAACGGGGACAGTGCCTGGAACGGCCGCCAATGTGTGAAAGAAAATGAGCCACCGCGGCAGCAGAACAACAACGTCAAAAACAATGTCTGCGCTGTGCTGCAAACGGCCTGTGCACTCGGCTCCAAGGGGGCTTGCCGAAACTTCCAAAAGGCGGGGTGTCAGTAAACACTCTGACGGTCTGGCTGTTGAGCAGCCAGACCGCTGAAGTCACATCGTGATCGGCACGTCGACGTAACTCTTGTAGACTTGAGACTTCGGCTTATCTTGGTCCTCCGCATTGACATACGTGATAGAACTCTTGCCGAGATACGATGCCGGAAGGATCATCGTCCGTATGAAGCGGGAAGGGCGGTCATTGGCTGCCTGGGCGAAGACAGGGTCTGGACCAGCCTCAAACCAGGCACCTCCCGGGCCAAACGACTTTGAATGACCTTCTGCGTCAATCCGAATGCCACCGTCAATAAGGCATCGAATGCCCGGGCCTTGGTGCGTGTGGAGATACGCGCACCCTCCCGGCGGGAACGACACGCTATCGTTTCGCATGAGGATGTCGCCCGCCGGCAGCTCGACTTTGTAGCGTAGCTTGACGTGGGAATTGCCATCACCTTTGCCAAGCAAGACCGGATTGGATAACACGGGCGCCAGCTCGAAACGCCAAACCGTAGCACCAGTTGGCCGTGCCGATACCTTGGCCATTCCTCTCCCATGCCAACTCTGATCGTCAGCGAAATTGTCTCCGCCGGCCGATATCCCGCCATGCACGACATAGACGACGCGGTTGATGCCATCGTCGGGCAACTCAAGCGAACCGCCTGCCTCAAACACATCCTCGATCAACTGCAACTCGAACTGATCACTCATCGGCCTGCCTTACTTTCCGTGTTCTTTGCGAATGGCATCATAGCGCGGCTTGAAGTCGTAGGTTGCATAAAACTCAGTGTCGAATGCCCCCCACGCCCGGCGCTCAATGGCAAGGTTGACGTCACGGAGTTTGCCTGCCGGAAACTTCAAGGTCACAACCTGCCCGATCCCCATCATGACGTACCAGGACACGATCTCGCAGCCTTCCGGTGGAAAGTTCTGCCAGAACTCCGTGTCATCAAGCTTGGCATTGATCTCCGCAAGGTTCTTATCTTGTTGATGCTTGAGCATAATTGTCAGCATCATGTCGTCGCCACCATCTGCCATGTTCAGTTCTCTCTTTCATTGTGACTGGGCATTTCCAAGCATCAGAGCTATGCAGTCCGCATCATAACGCGGGAGGACAGCGTTAGCGATAGCAACGAGTCCGCGCACAGTGATCTGATCCGGCTGATTGAGGACCAGAAGTCAGTGGCGCGATACGAGGCTTGATGCGGTGATCTGAGGGCAAGGCTTATGCGAGCGAGGCACAGTCATGGGATACGGTAAGTTTACCGAGCGCCTGATGGGTATGCAGGAAGAGACCTGGCTCCGGCACGCCAATCCTTGGAGTGGCTGGACCCGAGTCATCATTGCGCCGCTGTTGACGCTGGCGATCTGGAGCAGGGTGTGGCTTGGCTGGTGGTGCCTGATCCCGATCGCACTGCTCGTTCTCTGGACCTGGATCAATCCACGTGCGTTCCCGCCCCCGGCCAGTACGGACAATTGGATGTCCAAGGGCGTCATGGGGGAACGCGTCTGGCTAAACCGCAAAGACGTGCCCATCCCTCAGCGGCACGCCCGTATGGCCAATATTCTGAGCATGACTGCCTTCGTTGGCGTGATCCCGTATGTCTGGGGCTTGGTCATCCTCGATCCGTGGATGACAATCGCCGGACTTGTCGTCGCCATCGGCGCCAAGCTTTGGTTTATTGATCGAATGGTCTGGCTGTTCGATGATATGATAGAGCAGAACGAACACTATAGAAGCTGGCTGACCTAATGCTGGCCAACCTGAAAAAGAGAGCTTGAGAAATCGCCGTGAAACAGATCGAATATTTTTATTCCACTCACTCCGCCTTTGCCTATATCGGTTCCGCGCGGTTGCACGAAATCGCGGCAGCCGGTGGGCGTGAGATTGTTCATAAGCCAGTCAACCTAGGCCCGGTGATGCAGGCCGCCGGTGCTAAGCCATCGCGCGAGCGGACCGATGCACACCGGCAGTATTTCTTCGGCCGCGAGATTGAGCGCTGGGCCGAGTATCGCAACGCACCGATCATCGATTACCGCCCCACCCATCACGATAACAGTCTGGCGCTGTCGAGCGGCATGGTGATTGCGGCAATCGACGACGGCATCAATGTCGATAAGCTTGTGCACGCGATTATGCTGTCGCACTGGCGTGATGATTCTGATCTGGCAGATGCAGAGACACTGGCAGCTGTCGCCGGGACCGTAGATATTGACGCAAAGCCTCTTCTTGAGAGAGCCATGTCCGCAGAGATCCAGTCAAAATTCGAAGCGAACACAAAAGAAGCCATCGCGCGCTCGGTCTTTGGCTCGCCGACCTACTTTGTCGACGGCGACATGTTCTACGGTCAGGACCATCTTGAGTTTGTCGAACGCGCATTGACCACGCCGTTCAGCGGAACGTGGCCGCGATAGTTCGGAGCAACAGATCTCTCCTCGGTGTCGGAGTGAGGCCGAGGAAAGATGCGCCGAGCGCTAATGTGAAGGGTCGCGATGCCTAGATCATCTCTGTCGGCAAAATCGACTGCGCATCGCAAAATGACTTGAGGCGTTGCGCAATCGGGCCGTTGATATCAGCAATCAGGCTATCGCGGCCGATAATCGTTACAATAGCCTCCGGCACATTCTGCCAGTTGAGAACTGGAGCTGCCACGGCGCTGAGGCCCGGTATAAAGAGGCTGTCGACACTCGCACAACCGGCCCGGCGGACGTCGCTGATCAGTGCCTTCAGTTCATCTTTGCTAGGAAACGTGCGGCCGAGTTTGCGCGCTTGAGCACGTTCACCTCGCAGGTGTTGGCTAAATTGGCCGCTGGGCGCAAAGCTCATCCAAGCATGGCCGCTCGCGGATGTCGCAAGCGGTAGCACCGATCCAAGACCCAGGGCTGTCACCAGCTGGGACGTCGAGCGCTCCCAACGGACAATCGTGAGACCGGCAGGTCCCCACACCGAGAGCGTCACGGTTTGGTCGATCTCTGCGGAGAGATCCGGCAGGGCATCGCTGGTCCGATTGATGAAATCATTGCGAGCCATCGCCGCCAGACCAAGCTCAATACACGCCGGACCAATATCGTATTTCCCAGACGACGCTGCCTGGGCCGCTAGGCCGGCGTCGACGAAGCTGGCCAGGTAGCGATGCGCCTTACTCACGGGCATATCAGCTGTACGCGCCAGTTCAGAAAGCCCAACAGGTTGACCTTGGCTGGCAAGCGTCTTGAGAAGGTGCAGAGCCCCATCGAGTGATTGCAGGCCGCCGGAGTCGGTCGTCATGATGGGCTCGATTGATGTTGCTTGTTGATCGTATTATTGCATAATATCATAATAATTGCACAATATGCAAAAACTGATAGACCGAGAGGGCGTCTGCAGAATGCCGGTGGCACAGAAATTCGCGATTATCGGAGCCGGACCTGCCGGCCTCTATCTGGCTTATCGCTTGAAACGCCGGATGCCCGACGCCGACGTTTGCGTATTCGAGCAGAACCCGGCTGATGCAACTTTTGGCTTCGGTGTAGTGTTCTCGGATCAGGCGCTGGCGTTTCTTCAGAGCAGTGACAGTGAAACAGCCGCAGCGATCACGCCCCACATGCAGACGTGGGCGGATATGCAGCTCAATCATCGCGGAGAGGTCATCACCTTGGATGGGGTGGGGTTCTCGGCCATAGGCCGGCTGGAACTTTTGCAGATCCTCCAGTCGCGGGCCAAGGACGTCGGCGTATCACTCGATTTCAACCATCCGGTAGCGAACCTAGATGACTTGGGTTGGGCCGACGTTGTGGTCGGCGCCGATGGTTTGAACTCGATCGTCCGCCGTGCCTATGAGGGTGACTTTGGAACATCGGTCTCCTACTTCGAGAATAAGTTCGCATGGTTCGGCACCAGCAAGATTTTCGAGACGCTCACACAGACGTTCGTTGAAACGGAATGGGGTGCCTTCAATGCACATCACTATCGATATGCTCCTGACCGCAGCACGTTCATCGTTGAGTGCAATCGTGAAACCTGGCACCGGGCAGGCTTTCTGAGCTTGGGACCCGAGGCATCGAAGGGACGCTGTGAAGAGATCTTTGCCAGCGTTCTTGATGGCCATGCGCTGATCGCGAACAAGTCGGATTGGCGGAATTTCCCAAGGCTCTGGAACGAGCGATGGAGTTTCGGTAACCGGGTTATCCTGGGGGACGCACTACACACGGCTCACTTTAGCATTGGCTCAGGAACACGGTTGGCGTTCGAGGATGCCATCGCCCTTGATCAGGCGCTGGAACAGGAGCCAGGCGATCTGGCCAAAGCGTTCGAAGTGTATCAACGGGATCGTGAACCGATTCTGCGGAAGCTTGTCGGAGCCGCCAACACAAGTGCGTTGTGGTACGAGAACTTCGGCGAACGTATGCAATTGGACCCGATCGATTTTGGATACGACTACATCACGCGATCGGGGCGAGTGACGATGGAACGGCTCAAGAAAATCGCGCCTGGGTTTGCTACGAATTATCGGGCCGCCCGTCCGGATCCAATCGAGGACCCGGTTGCCGATGACTGTGCAGGTGCAGTTGAAATTGGGTTTGACCAATCGCTCCATGCCAATGCCAGTGAGATCCTGTTTGGCAATCTTGCCCGCGGCAATGCGGATCGGCCGGCAACCCACAGTCCATCGGGATCGCTCACATATTCAGAGCTTTGTGCATTGGCCGCCAGATACGGAAATGCATTCAAGGCATTTGGGCTTGGTCGCGGCGAACGCATCGTATTTCTTGCTGATGATACGCCATCGACAGCCGCCGCATTCTTCGGTGCCATGCGTGCTGGCTACGTGCCTGTCGTCCTCAATACGCTGACACCGCCGGACTTGCTGCAATTCTATTTGCAGGACAGCGGTGCGCGGATTGCCCTGAGCGATGCAGCGTTTGTGTCGACATTCATCGAGACGGCCATTGCCGATACCGCGCTTGAGCGTGTTGTCGTAGTGGGAGATGAGAGAGGCGCCGCGATCGATACCGTCACCGAGAGTGCCTTCCTTAATGATATGGAGCCCAGCCTGACCGCCGCGCCGACCCGGCCCAATGATATGGCGTTCTGGCTCTATTCATCCGGCACGACCGGGCGCCCGAAAGGGATTGTCCACCTTCATCACGACTTGGCCTATACGGCTGAGAGCTACGCCAAAAGCATTCTGAAGCTCACAACCAATGACATCTGTTACTCCGTGCCGAAGATCTTTTTCGCGTATGGCCTCGGGAACACCTTGACGTTTCCGTTCTCGGCGGGAGCATCCTGCGTCTTAATGCCGGGACAGCCACGCCCGTCAGCAGTCCTCTCCGCCATCCAGGTGCACAAGCCGACAGTGTTTTTTGGTTTGCCCACGCTCTACACAGCTCTGGCGCGAGATCCGGATGCGGGCAGCACCGATTTCTCCAGCATACGGCTCTCCATATCAGCCGCTGAAACCTTGAGCAGATCCGTGTTTGATCAGTGGCGCAACCTCACCGGCCTGGAAGTCGTCGAGGGACTTGGCTCTACCGAGCTGCTTCATATCTATCTCTCGAACCGCCCCGATCGCAAAAAGCTCGGCGCTGCAGGGATGCGTGTTCCCGGATACGAGGTCGAGCTGCGCGATCGAGATGGCAAGGTCGTAGGAGACAATGAAGAGGGTGTGCTTTGGGCGCGGGCTCATTCGAGCGCCCCACTCTATTGGAACCGGCCGGACAAAACCGCTGAGACGATGCGCGACGATTGGATTAACACCGGCGACCGGTTCTCGCAGGACACGGATGGGTTCTATTTTTTCAAAGGGCGCGCTGATGATCTCATCAAGGTCAGTGGTCAATGGGTGCACCCCCTTGAAGTCGAGCAATGTCTGCAAACCCATGACGACGTTGGTGAATGTGCGGTGTTCGCCCACAAGCTCGATGATGAGCGAATGACTCTGCGAGCCTTCGTCTCAATGAAGGCCGGTCAGCCGGGGAACCCGCAGGCCGTAACAGATGCGTTGCAGGACTTCGTCAAGCGCGCGTTGCTACCTTACAAGTATCCGCGCATAATTGAGTATTTAGACGAATTGCCCAAGACCGGGACAGGAAAACTCGATCGCCACGCTCTAAAAGAGCGCCCCGTCGCGGAACTAGCCGGACGAAAGTAACACCAGACGACCGTCACAAGAGACGCAGATAGCAGTTGAGCTTTCGGATCAGACCTGATCGACAGGCACGAACAATAAGGAAGACGTCATGGACCAGCCCCCAGTTGAAACACCGGAACGCCGCGCATTCTATGACAAAATCGACCCCAAGAATCTAACGCCGCTTTGGGCTGTGATGTCGTCCATGATTACGCCTGAGCCGGTTAGTGGCTGCCAGCCGGCGTTGTGGCACTTCGATGATGTCAAAGAGGCCTTACTTGAGGCAGGGGGATTAATTACAGCCAAGGAAGCTGAGCGCCGCGTTCTCATTCTTGAAAATCCGGGGATGCGCGGGCAGTCCAAAATCACGACGTCACTTTACGCAGGCATTCAGCTGGTGCTGCCAGGTGAGGTCGCGCCCGCCCACCGCCACAGCCAGTCGGCGCTACGGTTCGTTCTCGATGGTGCCGGAGCTCATACGGCTGTCGACGGTGAAAAGACCATCATGCAATACGGTGATTTCGTCATCACACCGCCGATGGCCTGGCACGATCATGGCAACGAAACGGATGAGCCGATGTTCTGGCTCGATGGCCTGGATATCCCGCTTGTGCAGTTTCTCGATGCTTCTTTTGCCGAGGGATACGGCGACGATGAGCAGCCCGTGACGCATGCAACGGGTCACTCCTACGCCACCTACGGGCACAACTTGATGCCGGTTGATGATCGCTCAAAAAGCATGGTTTCACCGGTCTTCAACTACCCCTATGAACACGCACGCGGTGTCTTGGAAAAACTCAAGTCTGAGAGTGATCTGGATGCCTGTCACGGCTTGAAGATGCGTTATACCAATCCACGTACAGGTGATTGGGCGATGCCGACAATCGGGACGTTCTTGCAGCTTCTGCCGACGGGTTACAAGACGTCGCGATATCGTTCCACAGACGCGACAGTCTTCACATGCGTTGAGGGTGAAGGTCGCTCAACTGTTGGCGATACGGTCCTGGAATGGAAGCCAAAGGATATCTTTGTTGTCCCGAGTTGGCGTCCGGTTATTCATGAAGCAACGTCGGAAGCCGTTCTGTTCTCCTACTCGGATCGGCCAGTACAGGAAAAGCTGGCCCTATTCCGCGAGGATCGCGGGAACGCTTGAGAAATCAATTGACACCGCTCCGAGAGATGAGCCGAATGAGAGAGAAGTGAGCGCGTATCTCTCAGCTCTGCCAACCAAGCGTAATGCCGCCCAACGCAAGGATATATGCCAGTGGCCCAATATACCTTCGATCACATTCATCTCTTCACAAGCGACCCTGAAGGAATGGCAAGCTACTTCGAGAGCATGCTTGGCGCCGAAGTCATCCGTTCAGCGCCAGGTGGCCAGCCGCGCATTGATCTCAAATTGGGCGGTGCCAATATCTTCATTCTGGATGTTTCAGGCAATACAAGCGCCGTCGATGGGGCAGCCCATCCGCATCGCGGCCTTGATCACTTTGGTCTTTCTGTCGAAGGGATCGACAAAGTCTGCGATGAGTTGAAGGCAAAAGGCGCCAAGTTTACACGCGAACCGGAAACCATCCGGCCAGGCACGCGCATTGCCTTCATCGAAGGGCCGGAAGGCGTATCCATCGAACTCCTCGAACGCGGTCCACATATTACTTGATTACTGGGTTGCATCTTATGGGGCTCGCCAGGGCAATTTCATAGGTGATGCTGGTTCCAGGAAATGCAGGATCTGCTTACTGCTCCCGCATGGCCCGGCGAAACTGTTCGGTAAGCGGTGAAAGCAAATAGTCGAGAACAGTGCGCGCCTCGGTTTGAATGAAAACGTCCGCTGGCATGCCGGGGACGAGCGACTTTTGCCCGAGCCGGGCAACCTCGCCTTCATTCAGCGCGATCTGAACGAGATAGTGGTATGTCTCTTTGCGCTCATCAGACATCAGGTCCGCTGAGACATTGATCACCTTGCCCATCAGTTCTGGCGTGGTGCGTTGATTGAAACTTGTCAGGCGGATTGAGACGGGTTGTCCGCGTCCAACCTGATCAATATCTTGCGGCTGTATCGCGCTTTCGATGATTAGGCTAGCACCTGAGGGGACGATCTTCAGCAGATCCTGCCCGGCGCCAACAACGCCACCAACCGTGTGGACCTGCAGAGCATGCACGCGTCCGGCAATGGGCGAGCGCACCTCCAGTCGTCGCCGGCTGCTCGTTAGACGCTTCAGTTCTGCAGCAAGCCGGCCGTGCTCTCCGATAAGACCGGCATAGTCGCGTTGAACCTTGGCTAATTGGCTGCGCGGGACCAAGCGTTTGGCTTCCAGCGCTTTCAGGTCAGCAAGTTCGCTTTTGAGTAAGGCCAGTTGATCCCGCTTGGCGCGCGCCTGCGAGCGCAAGCCCTTGATTTTCTCATTGGTCTGTTCCGGGTCGAGTTTGAGGAGGAGTTGATCCTGAGCGACCTGTTGCCCCTCGCGAACGGCGATATGCGTAACGATCCCACCCTCAAGATGCTGCACCGATTTAGAGTTGGCTTCGATTGCAACTTTGCCGGAGGCAATGACCGCACCTTTAATTTCAGTCAATGCGGCCCAACCACCGATGCCGGCCACAAGCACCACGATGGTGATTTTGGCAAGTAGAAGGTAGGTCTCAATTCGGCGGTCCTCGTGCGCGATCTGCTCGGCAGCTGTTGTCATAACCTCATTTCGCAACATGCAACGCCCTCTTTCGTTGATTGGTTTTTGCGCGCAGGCTGGCTTTCAGAATATCATCTTTGCGGCCGAATGCGGCCTGCCGGCCCTCGTTGAGAACGAGAATGTGGCTGACTTGCTCCAAGGCTTTGCGGCGATGCGCCATGACAACAAGCGTGCGACCGCTGTCACGCGCGGCCTTGATGGCGCTCGCAAGTGCAGCTTCGCCGTCGCTATCGAGATTGGAGTTGGGCTCGTCGAGAACGATGAATGCCGGCTCGCCAAAGAATGCACGCGCGAGAGCAAGTCGCTGGCGCTGGCCGCCCGAAAGAGCAGCGCCTCCTTCGCCTACGCGGGTGTTGTAGCCATCGCTGAGACCAAGCACCATCTCGTGAACATTTGCAGCACGGGCGGCAGCAATGATCGCACCAGCCTCGGCATTGACGTCGAAGCGCGCGATGTTCTCAGCCACAGTTCCATCAAACAACTCGGCGTTCTGAGGCAGGTAACCGATATGCTCGCCCAGTTGCTCTGGAGGCCACTGGTCAAGCGGTGCATCATCGAGGCGAATGTGGCCTCTGAGCGTCGGCCAGACCCCGACCAGAACACGAGCGAGCGTTGACTTACCTGAGCCGCTTGGCCCAAGAACACCAAGTGCATCGCCAGGCGCCAACGCAAATTGAAGCCCCTTTAGAAGAGGCTCGCGCCCGCCGGAGGCAGCAGCAAAAACGTTGTCGATGTGTACTCTGCCTTCAGGACGCGGCAAGGTCAGCCGCTCCGTTGTTTCGCTTGACGCGGTGAACGCCCGTCCGAGCCGCTTTAAGCCCTGCCGTGCTGCGATAAAGCCGCGCCAATGCGCAATAGCCAATTCAACCGGAGCCAATGCGCGGGACATAATAATCGAGGCCGCAATCATGACGCCCGGCGAAATCGCATTGCCGAGGGCGAGATAGGCACCAACAGCCAGCATGGCAGACTGCAGCAGCAGACGGGATGTCTTGGTCACAACCGACAGAAGCCCGGCGACATCAGCGGCCTTTGTCTGTGCCACCATCTCTGCGTTGTGATCGCCAAGCCAGCGCTCTTGATATCGCCCCGTCATTCCCATGGCCTGCAACGTCTCGCCGTCGCGCCGGGCCGCTTCAAATGCCCTATCAGCTTTCGCACCATGTAACGTGGCTGCCGCGACCGGCTGACGTGAGAAGAACTCGTTGAGCAGGGACAATGCCACCAGCACCGCAGCGCCGCCAAAAGCAACAGCGCCGAGAGACCAATGGAACATTGCAATGACGATGAGATAGATCGGCGCCCACGGCATATCGAATATCGCGACGGTGCCGGCACCTGAAACGAATTGGCGGATATGCTGGACGTCCTTATAGATCTGCGCTTGCTGTTCGCGATCCTTTGTACCGTTGGCTTGCACGGCACATGCGAAGGCCTGACCAGCAAGCATACGGTCAATGCGTAGGCCAATGCGAACAAGCAGGCGGGAGCGGATCAAGTCGAGCATTCCCATAAAGGCAAAGAGGCCAATCACCAGACCGAAAAGCGCCGCCAGCGTTGGTACGCTTTTGCTGGTGAGAACTCGGTCATAGACCTGCAGCATGAAAAGTGGGCCAGTCAGCATCAGCATGTTGACGAAGAAGCTGACCACGGCGGCTCCCAACAACGCGCGCCGACTGGCTTTGCGCACATCGGCCAGGGAGGCCAAGGCCGTCGGAGTCGATGAGACCGGAGATGATTGTTGAGCGGCCTGTCGACGGCCTTGCGCATATGCGGTGGTCGGCTTTTTCCAGAGATGTGAGAGCCAGCGTTTCGATTGGTTTGTCTGCGTCCCGGGGGCAGAGCCCGTTGCACTGGATGAAGTGTCTGCGTTGACTCGATTGAATGCGATGGGCGGTTCAGCTGTGGTGCGGCCGGCCTGTCCAGTATCGTCGTTGACCGGCTTCGATGACGCAAAGTTGCGCAGGCGTTCCGTCAGACTTAAAACGCCCGTCCCATAATCAATACGATCGCATGCACTGGTGCGCCTCTGGCCAGCAGCGGTTTCATCTCCCGGGGAATGCACAGCAGCGGTTTGATTCAGCTCGCGATCGCTATTGCGCGTGCGGCGAAGACGGATCAGGAAGGCGACAGCAAGGCCGGTTGCACACATCATGACCCATGCACCCAGCCACAATCCAAGCAGAGACAGCAGCGGCCAAGGCTGGAGCGGCTGTACAAACGCCACGGCGGCAATTGTAATCCAACAGCAGGACGATGTGGCGCCGATCAGTACAGCTTTCGTCAATTCAGATCTCGGGAGCGTGCTGACAAGTGGGCGTGTATAACGACGCGAGAGCGGAATCAAATACTCCTGCATCAGGAGCGCGTTGATCGAGAGAACCGTCGCGATGTACAATTTCAAAGTAACTTTGCTCGGTAGGGTTTCGAAAGAATACTGACTGACAATGAGTGCCGTGCCGGTCAACCACAGCAGACAGAGGCTGATGATCACCGCGACGTGCAGCGCCCAGACAAGACCGCGACGTGGCCCGTGTCCAGGCATCAATAGGCAGCGCATGGCAAGGATGTGCCCGGCAATTGCGCCGCCCATCCCCAGGGCAATGCCGAGGAAGTGGAGCGTGCGCAACGTTGGAAACCACTCCAATGTGCGCAGCCAAAGCAACACGTCTTCGATCATAAATTTGTCCTGTCATAGGCGTGAATTGATAGGTGCTCAGGCACACTGTCAGGCCCTCTGTGATTTGCGCACAGCGCAGTCTCAGAGGGCCTGACAAATCGCGGTTCATGCTTGCCGGTTAGGCAGCGGCATCATCCTGCAATGCGAGATCCAGCGTTGGATCAAGCGCTGCGACGTCGGTTTGTGCGGATGCATTGGCTGCCGATCCTGCAGCAGAGCCCGTATCGAGGGCAGCCAATTCGTTCAGTTGGTCATCGACCGAAGCCGCAGTTGATCCAGGCAGGTTGAGCAACTCGGACATCAAGTCACCTTCGAGAAGGTCGCCGATTTCGTCTGCATCATTGGCCGCAACCAGATTGCCGTCCTGGATTGCAAGCGTCTCGCCTGAACCATTGAAGTGGACGTGCTCGACATCAGTGACCATGTCACTGACACCATTGGCATCGGTGACGATCAAGCCGCCGCCGTCTGCCGCGGTGAATGTGTAATCGGTGGCAGCTCCATCGAGGACGATGACATCCAGTCCGCGCCCGCCATCGATAAGGTCTTCACCGTCACCGCCATACAAGACATCATCTCCGGCACCGCCATCGATGATGTCATCGGCAGCGCCGCCAACGAGTACGTCCTCTCCGCGATTGCCGTGCAATTCATCCTGACCAGCACCGCCAACGAGAACATCGTCGCCGAAATCTCCGGCGAGCAGATCATCACCATCGGCACCGGATAGGAGATCATCGCCATGTCCACCGGAGATGTCGTCGTCGCCAGCGGAGCCATCAATCCGGTCATCGCCCCAACTGCCGGACATATCGTCATTGAGAGCGGCGCCGATCAACAGGTCATTGCCTGTCGAAGCCGTTGCGCTGGCCGGACTGTCCGCTGAAGGTGTCAGCAACTGCTGTAGGAGGGCGGTGGCGGTCGGAGGAGATTGGCTACTGTCTCCGCCCGTACTTCCATCACCTGTACTGCCATCACCCGAACTATCGTCGCTTGGGCTATCACTGCCGCTCCCGCTGTCTGAACCGCTATCATCGGAGCCATCGCCGGTCGGCTGTCCGTCATCGGAACTGCTGTCACCGGAGTCTGATGTGTCATCGCCGCTCGATGTCGGATCGTCGGAACTTGATGATCCATCGTCGGACGCGGAGCCATCATCTGAGCCGGTGTCATCATTCGATGAGTCTGAACTGTCATCGGTGCCGCTATCAGAACTGTCCGCCACCGGGACCGGATCACCGGAGCGCATAAGTGGCGTAATGGCTTCCTGATACTCGTCGATTGTCTCGACAATGCCGGCATGTGATCCTGCATTGGTTGTGAAATCATTCTCGGTGATGACAGTGTTGAGCACTGTGATGGTGCCAAGGAGGTCAAGGTTATGGGCTCCGCCGCCAGCGCCCTGGTTTGAGCGCAGCTGCAACACGGAGTCCTGGTCGCCATCTCCGTCGACGTCCAAGACGTTGATCTCTGAGACCTCCGTCGTGTGACCGTCGATCGTGATGGTGTCCCCTTCACCACGATTAAAGTCGGTGATGGTATCGTTTCCGATGCCATCCACCCAGTGGTCGTGGACGTCGTTGTTTTCACCGGCAACGCCCATCCAGTTGATGGTCCGGTCGTCGTTGACATGGCGGTTGATGATGTCTTCTTTGGCGTTGATCAATGTCTGAAAGAAGAACTCATCCGCCCCGGCACCACCGGTCAGGACATCGTCCGAAGGCAGATTGGCCTGGCTGGGGTAGACCATGCGGGCATCGAAATCGACTTCATAGTCCGGATCATCGGATCGATCGAAGTCCTGGGCAATCACAGGTTCGCGGGCATCGGCGCGACTCTCAAGGCGGTCATCCCCAGCACCACCGATGAGCGTGTCTTCGCCATGACCGCCTGACAGTATGTCGTTGCCGGTGCCACCGCTGACCGTGTCGTCACCATAGCCACCCATGACCGTATCGTTGCCAGCTCCGCCGTCGAGCGTATCATCACCGGCACCACCATCGATCGTATCGTTGCCGCCTTCGCCCGAAATCGTATCGTCACCAACCGGAACGGCGGGTGGCGTCGGAGCCATAGCGTTCGAGAGATCACCAGGCCCATTGGCAACCAATTCTGCAACCTGCGCGGCTGATAGGGCCATTTCTGGGGTGCCACCTCCCCAGAAGCCAACGTTGGCAATGCCACCCTCGAAGTGTTCACTGAGTTTCTCAGTGACGCCAAGCGCCTCGGCAGTCGAAGTGTCCTGGACGACCCTGGTGTTGGCGCCGATGACGAACGGCTTGTCATTACCAATCGCGTAACCGCCAACGAAGTCGCTCATGTCCTGATTGCCGGCACCGCCGACGTTGTCAAAGGCCGCATCTGGCAGCGCTTCACCGTTGAGATAGGTTGTGACTCCGGCAGCGCCGAAGCTGAGCGCGATATGTTGCCAGTTTCCTTCCGTGATCAGCGGTTCCTTCGAGCGCCATTCATGATTGTAGCCGCCATCGTTCTTGCCTTCACCTTCCGCCACGCGGATGAACAAGCGGCCGTCGCCCTCCACACGGATGTGGAAGTGTCCACCATCATCGGCATTGGCTTCGTCCTTTGAGAGGATCGTCTGGCGGCCGCCAAGGTCAACAGGATTGAACCAAGCAGTGACGGTTCCGTTGAGGACCTGGTAGGCCTGATCGTTGGCTGCGTAGGCAAATGTATCTTCCTGGACGCCGAACAAGGCGGCCGGTGTCGCACCATCCGGTCCCGGCATGATGGGAACGCTGGATTGCAGACTGGCTTCTCCATTGTCATCGATGTAGTAGCGGGCATCAGAGACGCCGGTTGCATCGGAAAATGTGCCACCCGTTTCGCTCAAGGACCAATACGAGATTGGTGCATCGAGAGATGATGCGGCAGGTTCCATCGGATCACCGACCAGAACATCATCGCCGTCGGTCCCCACGATTGTATCATCCGCGGCATCGACAAGAGACCGCTGATAAACGGTCTCCACAAACGCAGGTCCCGGATTTTCACCAGGGTCGCGCGTGTCGACCTCTGATGCAAGCGGGTTCTCCGTCTGGGTTGACTCAATGTCTGTATCCGACGTCCCGGTTGGCGCGACCGCTTCCATGATCTCGTCAATTGTTTCGACGACGCCGTATGTTTCCATCGCCTTGATGTCGAGGTCATCCAACTCAACCCGGTCACCATGGACGATCATCTGACCGAGGAAGTCGCCGTTGTGCGCACCTCCCCCGTTGCCTTGATTGGAGTAGATCTTGATGATGGACTCCTCATCGCCATCACCATCGACATCCGCATAGGAAATTTCAGGGTCGACCGTGTGGCCATAGACAAGGATGCGGTCGCCTTCGGCTTTGTCGTAGTCGGCAATAACATCGGTGCCAATGGAATCGATCCAGTGATCATGGGCATTGTTGTTCTCACCTGCGACACCGGCCCAGTCGATCCGCCCGTCCTCGTCGGTATGTTTGGCGATGATGTCGGCTTTCGCATTGATTTGCGGTTTGATGAGAAACGTATCAGCACCCTCGCCGCCAACCAGGATGTCATCAGCGATAAATGGCTGGTCGGGATAGAGGCGATTGGTTGCGGGATCAATCTCATTGTTGCGGCCGGCGTTGGGATCGTAATCTTGTGCGATCACTGGCTCACCGGCATCAGAGTCAGAAATCAGAGTGTCATTTCCCGCTCCGCCGATCAGCAGGTCAGAGCCTCTGTCACCATCAAGAACGTCATTCCCCGCACCGCCTTCCAGACGGTCATCGCCATAACCTCCGTTGAGCAGGTCTGCACCATCCTGGCCGGTCAGGACGTCATTTTCAGTTCCGCCATTCAATATTTCGCCTTTAGGCATGAGCCTTCTCCTACATCTTTGATCTTGAAAGTCAGCTGCACCCAGAGTCGTTTGACTGCCGAACGATTCTGGGCGCGAGGCGCAGCACATCTCAGTCCTCAAACGATGGGGCGTTTGAAGTTGATGCCGTGCTGCGCTGTCGTTGTGTTTGCGAGCGGCGTTCAATGCCGTTGACGCTACCACCCAACTGACAGGCCTTTTCGCCATGTCTTGTGCTGGGCTGGCCATCGTGATGACGCCATCGCGCGAACGCTCACAACGTCATTCGGTTAGTCAGGTATTGGTATCATTGTCCCCAGTCCTCTATTGCCTTCTCTCCGTGACCACCGTGTCATCGTCAGCCCCCACTGATGTGACGACACGTCGGTTCTATTCGGCGCTGGTTCGTACCGCGCCTGATCTCGCTTCAACCTGCCGTTAACGTCGGCGGCCTTTGACTTTTGTCTGCCAGCCACGCACAGCCTGACTGACCTTTGACTGGCTGGTATTGGATTGCGTTAACTCAGGCTTCACCCGATGGTCTTCCCCCAGGAACCCATCGCCACCGGCAGTCGGGCTGGTGATGCCCCACCACTTGCTGCGCACTGCGCGATAATGTTGCTTGGGGTCGTATTGTTCCGCGTCCGGCACTAGCTTTGAAATTCTCAACTCGCCCGTCGACCGCAACAAAGCATAGGTGTTGACGTGTAGGTCGCGCCGGGTATTGAGCAATCTGATCCTGGCATTGACCAACTCGCGTTCGGCATCAAGGACATCGAGCACGGTTCGGCGGCCGGCTCGCTGCTCATCGCGAACAGCCTCAAGTGCGCGCTCACCAGCGGAAACCGCCTTACCCTCGAGAGCCTGCCGCTTGCGTGCTGCGTTGAGCTCCGTCCAGGCTGCACCTACAGCTTCGCCGACACGCAACTTCGCATCTTGCAGATCTCGGTTCCTGCTCATTGCATCGTTGTGAGCACGGCGCGTCCGCGCCGAGACGGCACCGCCTTGATAGAGCGGAACATGGAGACGCCCAACAATCGAGGCCGAACTGTCGTCGCGGAGGCTGGATGAGGTGTTGAACGAGCGATCGTAGCGACCAACAAGTTTGACGTCCGGCAGAAGCTCCCCGCGGACCTTGGCAATCGCGTACTGCGCAGCGTTGTATTTGGCGTGAGCCGCCCGGATGATCGGGCTGCCACCCTCAGCGGCCTCGACAGCTCTCCGCAGAGATTTCGGCCATAGCGCCTTCGGTTCGGCCGGCATCCGGAGATTGCGCGCTGGAAGTCCGGTGATACGGGCAAATCGGATCTGGCTGACACGGAGGCGGGCAGCCGCCTGCTCAAGGTCCGAACGGGCCAGAGCCGCGCGTTGTCTGGTTTGCTCCAAGTCTGTCAACGTCGCATGACCGCGGCCAAGGCGTTCCCGTGCGCCAACAAGTTCGCGGCGCAGGGCTGTCAGGTTCCTTCTGCGATAGAGCAGGATGCCTTCATCGCGTAGCACATCAAAGTAAGACGTCGCTGCCTGAAACAGGATTTCACTTTGGCGGGCTTGTAGGTTTTGATGCGCAGCGTGCACTTCGGATTGGGCTTCAGACACACCATTACGTGTGCGAAATCCATCAAACAACTGTTGCTCGATTTGCGCGCTGTAGCCGTAGGTCTCGCCGTCCGGACGTCCGGACGGGCTCGCCATCTCATCCCTGGACGTCCGCCCATAAAATGCGTCGCCTGAGATTTTCGGTTTGTAGCCTGAAAGCGCTTCTGGAACGGTTTCATCTACGCTGCGGGCCTGAAACCTTTGTGATTGCAAACCGGGATTGTTCCGATAGGCAGAAACAAAAGCTTCGCTGAGTGTTTGTGCGCGCAGTTTTCCAGTTGTTATTGCGACAATAACAAAACATGCCGCTAACAGATAAAACCAGTGCGCAAGATAGGCGCGGTCTTGTCGTGTTGTTCCCATGGCTTTCTCCAAGACGCAGCATCTCACCCCGCGCATCGCGGCTCAGGGCCGTCTGCTTTTGGCTACGCAACACCTTGAAAAATCATGGAAAGAGATCGTCGATGAATGTGGATAAATATTGTTGTTTCAGATTTTTTATATGTCGGTTTGTTTCACGCAGATAATGCTCGAACGGGAGAAAAATAGATTATGAAGAGGGAATTTGTTCGAGAATAAAGGGGAGCTGAGCGTCGAATACCGTTTCGACCAGAGCTCAATACGGCCAATGCAGAGATATTATGTGTTTAACCCACGAAAGCCGAGCAACAGTCAATGGCCGCCCGGCTTGTCGCTTCTTTTTCTATTTCTCGCCGGTGGCGGCGGTGATTTCAGCTGCACTCAAACCTGCTTCCGATAACACCTTCTGGGTGTGCTCGCCGGGCGCAGCCACGCGTGCGCCGACTGTCGCCTCAGTCCCTGTCATCCGGAATGGAGGATTCAGTGCTTTGAAACTCCCGCCCGCGTCCTCGACCGTGCCGAACGCCTTGCGATGCGCCAGCTGCGGGTCATCCATGGCATCACGCACTGTACGATAAGCGGCTGCCGGAACATTATTCTCAGCCAATATACGGAGACAGTCGTCGCTGGTGACTGTTGCCGACCACGCCTCGAACTCATCCATCAACTCGCCCCAGTTGACCCGACGTTTCATGTATTCCTGAAAGCGTGGATCAGTGAGCCAGTCTTTCCGATTGGCCGCCGCCGCCATGCCTTCAAACGTCCGCTCGCTGGCAACGGCAAGGTTGAGATAACCGTCGGATGTTTCGATCGGACCGAAGATTGGCCGCTTTGGCTGCGGCGGCATATCGAATTGCGCGGCCTGCATCTCGACCAGCGGCAACGACAACATGCTCTCCAACATGGACGCATCAATGTGCTGGCCCTGACCGGTTTTGTGCCGCTGTTCCAGGGCGGTTGCAATGGCGCCGAAGGCGTAGGTCCCGGTCAGAACATCGGCGACAAAGATCCCACAGTAGTCCGGGCGGTCACGATCCGGTTGGTAAGACGTGTGCGTGAGATCGAAACCGGAGGTCGCATGGACAACGGGCGCGTAGGCAGGTTGATCGGATGCCGGCCCGTCCTGACCGTAACCCGAGATCGAGCAATAGATCAGCTTTGGATTGAGCGGCGCCAGCGCCGTATAGTCGAGGCCAAACCGCTTCATCACTCCCGGTCTGAAGTTCTCAACGACGATGTCGACCTGGGCGACAAGCTGTTTGATTGCATGGGCGCCGGCTTCACTCTTGAGATCAAGCACAATGCTCTTTTTGCCGGCATTGAGCTGGCCATACATCGCACTGGCTCCATTGCGCATCGGCGGACGCATCCGCATCATCTCGCCGCCTGGCGCTTCGATCTTGATGACCTCTGCGCCAAGATCGGCCAGCATCCGTGCGCAATGCGGTCCGGCAATCGTGGTCGAGAAATCAAGCACGCGGTAGTCAGAAAAGGCTCGTGTCATAGGTCACCGCCGGTGTTGCTATCATGGTGTAACGTATCGATAGCACGCGGCGGCCTCGGTGGGTCTGATATTCGCGGCCGTGGCTGATTTCAGTCTTTGGCTGTACGGCTCGCGGCGGCCAGAAAACGTAGCCAATAGCCTGAGGCCAGCCGGATGGCACAACTGGCGGGTTGATCGGTCTCATCCGCCAGGCAGTGTCATTTCTCGCGGGCAGAGGTATAGTCGGCTTCACACGGAAAAGTCGGTTTCACAGGGCATCGATAACCATGACGCAGACCTCAAACCCATTCTTTAACGAGCTGGCCAAAATCATGACGGATGCGGCGGGTGCTGCGCAGGGTGCGCGCCAGGAAGTCGAAGGCTTGTTCCGGTCGCAGGCAGATCGCGTGTTGTCAGAAATGGACGTCGTGCGTCGCGAAGAATTCGAAGCCGTCAAAGCGATGGCACAGAAAGCGCGCGAGGAGAACGAGGCCCTGACAGCCAGGATCGCGGCGCTTGAAGCGAAGCTAGAAGGCGCATCATCGGGCGAATGAGGCGCCATGAGCGGCCGGGAAGAATCGAGCTGCCGCAGATACAACCGCCGTCCAGTGGCAAACATGTCCTCCACAGCGTTACGCGCAGGTTCTCAACAGCTTGTCCAAATTTGACGGGCATTTCCTTGATTCCACCCGATCTCAGCCACTTTGGCCGTGGACAATCTTCATGTCTGGTTGCCTAGCGGACTGCGATTCAGGTTTTTTCGCCTGACTTGCCGAGCCAAGACCTCTGGCAGTTGTCCGCGTTGTGACGTGAAAAAAATCAACCTAACGCGTTGGAAGAAAAAAACCGCGCGGAGCAACAAAGAGACGAGGGTGCGAATGGCCGCCGTGAAACAGCCCGGATACGACCGCGTGACAAATCCGATTGATATGATCGAACAGATCGTGCACCGGAACGACTGGAATTACGAGCGCCAGGCGGACGATGAATTGACAATGGTCGTGCAGGGCACGTGGTCCGACTATCACCTCTCACTCAACTGGCGTGACGATCTTGAAACGCTGCATGTGGCTTGCGCATTTGAGTTCAAGGTTCCCCAGGCACGCCTCAATGAAGTCTATCGCCTCGTCGCCAATATAAATGAACAGCTTTGGATCGGCCATTTTGATGTCTGGACCGAGGACGGCCTGATCATGTTCCGCCATGGTTTGCTGCTCAATGGCGCCGTCGCGACAACCGGACAGTGTGATGCCTTGATCAAGGCCTCGCTGGAAGCGTGTGAGCGCTATTATCAGGCATTCCAGTTTGTTGTCTGGGCTGGCAAGCCGAGCCGCGATGCGCTGGCCTCAACCATGTTTGAGACCGAAGGCCACGCCTAAGTCTCTCGACACCCACTTGCCCCTTGCACTTGCGCCAGCTGCCGTTCAGACTCCCTGAAACAATTGGGAGAATGACGCATGAAGGATCTTTTGGACGGCCCCCTCGTTCTGGCAGGGGCCGGCAAAATGGGCGGCGCAATGTTAACGGGGTGGCTGGCGAGCGGACTGCCGGCCTCCCAGGTTGTTGTGCAGGACCCAGGTCCGCCCCCTGAAATCGCAAAACTGCTCAGCGACAATGGCATTGCATCGCATCCTTCAATCGACGGTGTTTTGAGTGAGCCTCCGAGCGTCCTGTTGATGGCTGTGAAGCCGCAAGTGATGGACGACGTCTTCCCACCCCTCGCCAAGCTTGCAGGGCCGAACACGCTCGTGCTGTCGATTGCAGCAGGCCGGACGGTGGCCGGCTTCGAGCGGCATTTGCCGGACGGCACAGCCGTCATCCGGACTATTCCCAATACGCCATCAGCTATTGGCCGCGGCATTACAGTGTGTGTGCCCAATGCACATGTCACCGAAAAACAAAAACAGGCCTGCAATCAGCTTCTGGCCGCCATCGGGGAAGTCGGCTGGGTCGACGATGAGGATCTGATTGATGTTTCAACCGCCGTCTCCGGATCTGGTCCCGCTTACGTTTTCTTGCTGGCGGAGTGCTTAGCGCAGGCCGGTGTTGATGCCGGCCTCTCGCCGGAGCTTGCGCGACGCTTGGCGGATGCGACGGTCTCAGGCTCAGGCGAACTGTTACGGCAGTCCGATGATGCGCCCGCGACGCTCCGAGAGAATGTCACCTCGCCCGGTGGGACAACATTTGCTGCGCTCCAAGTCTTGATGGCGGATGACGGCATGAAGCAGCTTATGAGCCGGGCCGTTAAGGCCGCCGCCGATCGCAGTCGCGAGTTAGCGGGCTAGTGTAGCGCAACTGACGCTTGGTCCCCGCTTGTCGCTAGCCTCGCAACCAAGCGTCAGTTGCAAAAGCTACACTAGAAACAAAATCTTGCTAGTGTTCCTTTGGCTCCAACATTTGAATCGAGCCAAGCGGAAACGGCATCAAATGTCGGAGCCGGAACACTAGAAACACACCGCACTGGCGCAGCAGACCGCACGCGTGAATTGTCTACGCGTGCGGCGTCCAGCTGAAATGCACGTTCTCGACACGCTGCTGAGATGACTTGGCCATCCGCAGCCATTCGACCAGAGGATAGGCTGCCATCTCAATCGGGTCCGCATGCTTGATGCCCTTGGCACCCATTGCTTCATCAGTGCAGCCACCAGGCACGTAGTAGGTGCCAAAAACGTAATCGAACAGTGGAATAGAGCCGGCCAGGTTCTTGCCGTAAGCTGCGGGGACATCGGCATGATGCCAGCGATGAAAGCGCGGCGAAGCGATTAACAGCTTGAGCGGCCCGTGGTCCCAATCAACATTCAAGTGCACGTACATATTGTGGATGGTGTGGATGAAGGCAGTCGTTGCTACGACCTCTCCGCTGAACCCAAGCCACGAGAGCAGGATCAAATAACCAGCCTGCATTAAGACGCTCTCGAAGGCATGCACGCGGAAAGCCGTGAAGGGATTGACGTCATGATCCGAGTGATGAATGGCGTGGATCGGCCAGAGTGTCTGTCTATGCAGAATCCGGTGCACCCAATAGTCAGTGAAATCACGGCCGACAATGGCGCATAATACGGCCAGCCAGAACGGACATTCGGCCCAGGTCGCAGGCGAGACCGCCGGTATCTGGAGGCTGTCGTAGGCTGCTTGCAGCCAATTCGTCGCCAGAAACAGGATCGGCAACACCAGCACATTCATGGCGAGAACAGCAAATGTGGCTGCAATTCCCTTCACAGCCCGCCAAGTGATGACTTTATGCCAGCCCGTGATCAGGGCGGACGCAATCAGCATGGCGCCGCCAATGGCGTAATAGGTCAGCATTGTCACGGAGAAGAGTGACTTTGCCATATAACTGGCGAGCAAGCCCAAAATTGCCAGCTGTTCCGTGTCCACGCTCATACTCGTACGTCGAAGGTCCTCTCAATAGGAAATAACCGCGAAGACTTAAGGTCCCATGAAGCGCGTTGACGTCTCGGCAAGGATGACAGGGCCGCGGGCAACTGACCGGAGCGCTAAAAAGCCTCCTTTCCCTCCAAATTCTCAAGATTGATGGTATGTCGCGAGTGCACTGCAGCAATATCCAGATAAGCGTCTGAGCCACGAGAAGACCGATTCTCAGAGACCTTAGTGTGCTGATGCAACCATGAGCGATCTATTCGACAATTGACGCAAACCGGATCGAACGCGGCGGATTGCGGTGCCGAACCCGCTGATCCAGCGTCATCCTGAACGGATGACTTGAACATGTCGTAGTCTCGTTTATGTGTATCGGCAAAGGGTTCAACTCACGAAGCTCCTAATATTCTCCGCGACCAATATGCTTGCGCGGATACTGAGGATACGGACAGGCATGGCTGATGACCGCGACGCTTTCCTGCGTCAGATAGATGAAGAAGTCCGCAAGGAGCGGCTCGCCAAACTTTGGGACAAGTACGGTGTGCTTGCGATTGGTGTCGCCGCAGCCATCATCCTGACGGTTGCAGGCTGGAAATGGTATCAGAGTTATGTCCACGGGCAGGCGGCCCGCGCAGGCGCTCAATTCGTTGAAATTACTCAACTTTTCAGCGAGAAAAAGGAACAGGATGCAATCCGCGGCCTGGAACAGATCGCCAAGGATGGACCGGCCGGATACGGTCAGCTGGCAAAGCTGAGACTGGCGGCACAGGCCCGCAAGGACGGCAAAGCCGATGTCGCAATTTCACATTATGAGGCATTGGCCAACGACAGTGGCGCCGATGAAATCCTTCGCAGTTTCGCTCAATTGCAGATCGCAGCGTTGAAAGTCGACACGGCTCCCTGGACCGAGACACAGAATCGCCTCAACGATCTTGTCAAGGAAGAGAGCCATTGGAAGTACTCTGCGCGTGAACTGATGGGCTTGGCTGCTTTCAAGGCCGGCAAGTACGATCAGGCCCGGCAGGCATTTACGGAACTGATGGCCGGTCCCGATACGCCGGCAACGATTCGGCAGCGGGCGCAGATCGTGATGGCGTTGGTCTCGCGGGAAACCGGAGAGTCGGAACAAGCTCCAACGAAGGCGGCGGCTGAGAAGTCGGCGACGAAGGATGAGAAACAGAAAGCTGGAGACGCGAAGAAGGACTAATGGGGCAGCAGGCCCGGATCTTTCCCCGGTTCGTTCCCCGAACGGTTCGAAGTCTCGCGCCGCAATTGTTTCCGTAATTGGCAGCGCGTTGATCCTGTCCGCCTGCGCGGGCGGCCCACAGTTGCCGAAACTGAGCTCCCTCAACCCGTTCGCGGAAAAAGCGCCGCCACCCCTGGAAGGCAAGCGTGTCGCGATCATGCCGAAGAAGTCCGGCATCGGCAGCGGTGAGCTGGCCACCGGTTCTATTCCAATTACGTTGCCGCAACCGGTACAGAATACGGCCTGGTCGCAGCCTGGCGGAACCGCAAACAATGCGCCGGGACACCTCTTTCTTTCTCCGTCTGTGCGTCGTGCCTGGTCCTCGAGTGCCGGCACTGGCTCAAGCAGCTACGGCCGTCTGACGGCCAGCCCGATCGTCGCAGAAGGCCGTGTTTATACATTGGACGCTGCAGCGCACGTCTCGGCCTTTTCTGCATCCGGCGGCGGGCGCAGCTGGCGCACAAACCTGACTCCCGAAAAAGAATATTCACGCGAAGGCTATGGCGGTGGTCTGGCCTATGAGGCAGGCCGTCTCTACGCCGCCACCGGTTTTGGCCGCGTTGCAGCGCTGAACCCAGCGACCGGCAAGAAGCTCTGGGAGAAGGTGATCGGCATTCCGATCCGCTCATCACCCACGGCGGCGCAGAACAAAGTTTTCGTGCTGACGACCAGCGGCCGTTTCTTCTGTCTGAACGGCGAGAATGGCGAGATCGTCTGGGAATATCGCGGCCTCACAGAGACGACATCCATCAGCTCCAACCCTAGCCCGGCCGTATCCGGTGATGTCGTCAGTGTGCCCTATCCAAACGGCGAAGTGGTCGCGATCCAGATTTCGACAGGCACGCCGATTTGGAGTGACAGCCTGGCGCGGACCCGATCGGCATCATCATTTGCATCTATGAGCGATGCTGCGAGACCAGCAATCTCCAATGGTGTTGTCTTTGCTGTTGGTCATTCAGGTCGCATGATTGCGACCGGTCAGGACACCGGCGAACGCCTCTGGTCAGCGAATATCCCGGGATCACAAACACCGTGGGTTGCGGGCCAAAGCGTCTTCGTTGTCGACACCGACGGCCGGCTATCAGCCTTGAACCGCGACAGCGGTCAGATCAATTGGGCTGTCAAACTGCCTGACACGCGGACCTGGTCAGGCCCGGCGCTCGCCGGCGGCAGGTTGTGGCTGGCATCAAACAAGGGCGGCGTTGTTGGTGTTGACGCCGTTTCCGGTCGCGTGACCCAGAAATTATCTGTCGGCACACCGGTTTATGTGGCGCCTGTCATCGCGAACGGGATGATGTATGTGCTCACCGATAAAGCCCAGTTAGTTGCTTTCAGATAGCGATAGCCTTATGTCCAGGCTCTTTTAACCTATGGCGCGGAATGCCCGCGCGGAGCCGATGACTATGTCAGACATGCCCACCATTGCCATTGTCGGGCGCCCCAACGTCGGCAAATCGACGTTGTTTAATCGCCTAACCGGGCGGCGAACGGCCCTGGTGTCGGATATGCCGGGTTTGACGCGCGACCGCCGCGAAGGCGAGTGCGAGTTAGGTGGCCATAAAGTCCGGTTGGTCGATACTGCCGGCCTAGAAGAGGCAAGCTCGGGCTCAATCCCGTCGCGCATGCGCGAGCAAAGCGAGCACGCCATTGAGACGGCCGATGTCGTATTGTTCGTCCTGGATGCCCGCGACGGCGTCACGCCCGCCGACAAGCAATTCGCAAATATTGTCCGCCGGTCCGGCCAGCCAGCCGTTGTTGCAGCCAACAAGTGCGAAGGCCGCCAGGGTATTGATGGCTTTTACGAGGCTTTTGAGTTGGGTCTCGGTGAGCCGGTCGCTATATCAGCCGAGCACGGCGAAGGTATTGGGGAACTTGAAATCGATCTGCTCAACGCTCTCGGGCTGAAACCAGCGGAGCGCAAGCGCCAGCGGCGCGGCAAATCCAGCGACGAGGATGAGAGCAGCGCAGACGAAGAAGAGTTGCCACAACGGCCGATCCGCATCGCCATCGTCGGCCGGCCGAATGCAGGCAAATCAACGCTGGTCAACGCATTGCTTGGCGAAGAGCGCATGATTACCGGCCCGGAACCCGGACTGACACGGGACTCGATTGCTTCCGACTTTGAATGGAAAGGGCGCAAGCTCAGACTGTTCGACACCGCCGGATTGCGCAGGAAGTCACGGATTCAGGAGCGGGCAGAGAAATTGTCGGCCAGTGACAGCATTCGCGCCATCCGTTTCGCCGAGGTCGTCATCTTGATGATCGACGCTCAAGCACCTCTCGAGCATCAGGACCTGACGATCGGTGACATGGTGGTCAAGGAGGGCCGTGCTCTGGTCGTCGCGATCAACAAATGGGATACGGTCGAAACCAAGCAGTCGACGCTGACTGAGATCCGCAAGACAGTAAAAGACAAGCTGGCTCAGGTCCCTGGTGTGCCAATGGTCCAGATCTCAGCCCTCGCTGAGAAAGGGCTCGATAAACTGATGAATGAGACGCTGCAGGTCCATGAGACCTGGAACAAGCGGGTGCCGACATCGGAGCTGAACCGATGGCTTCAGGAAGCTGTTGCTCGCCATACGCCGCCAGCCTCCAAAGGCCGGCGGATCAAGCTCCGTTACATGACGCAGCCATCGACACGGCCACCGACATTTATTGCCTTTTGTTCGCAGCCAGCCGGATTGCCCAAGTCATATTTGCGTTATCTGACCAATGGGTTGCGTGAGGCATTTGGCCTTCCTGGAACACCGATCCGGCTGAGTTTGCGTAAAGGCGGTAACCCGTACGCGGACTAGCTTTTCCCGGTTTGAGCCTGCGCCGCGCACGAAGGCGTCACTTTGGACCCGGTATTTGAATTGTAACCATTGCGACACTAAGTCTTTGCGTTGGTCCTAGCGCTACCGCATTGATCTCGTAACCCACCGCACTTCTCACGCCGGAGAAAACTTTTAAGGGAAATCAAGCGTGAAACTTTATCTCGCACAAATCTTATCGCGCCCCAGTACCAAAGTTCTAACGAACGTTGGGCTGATGCTCGCGATCTCAGCCTTCACCGCCTCGACGTTTCTGATTTCGGCCTCGCCGGCAGATGCCGTGCCACGCAGCGTCAAGCGAGCCTGCAAGCACGACTATAAACGGCTCTGTCCGAAATACCGTCCAGGCAGCGCCAAAATGCGGTCCTGCATGCGCAACAGCATCGGTGGAATGTCACCACGCTGTTACAACCGCCTGGTCGAGTATTATGGTGGCAAGCGTAAGTTCCGCGGCAAGAGGCGCCGGCGGCGGTAACGTGCCATGGGCCGGGATTGGAGTGTATCATCGCTGCCGGCCCTGATCATCGTGCACCAGGATTATCGCACGATGATCTAGCCGCGGTTCCCGGCTGATGGGCGTGGTCAATGACTGAAGTTCTATTCTACCACCTTGAGCATCAACCTCTTGAGAGCGTCCTGCCAACGCTGCTGGAGCGCACTCTTGAGCGTGGCTGGCGTGCCGTCGTGCAATCCGGCAGTCAGGAGAGGTTGGAGGCGCTCGATACGCACCTCTGGACGTATCGCGACGAGAGTTTCCTGCCGCATGGCGTTGCCAGCGATGCCAATGCGGCTGACCATCCGATTGTGCTGACAGTGAACGATGATAATCCCAACCAGGCAACCGTTCGCTTTCTTGTCGATGGTGCCAGCGGAACAGGTCTGGAAGCCTATATCCGCGTCGTTTATTTATTCGACGGCCGGGCGCAGGAAGCCCTTCAGCAGGCCCGGGACGCCTGGAAGAGCGCAAAGTCCACGGGGTTCGACGTGACCTACTGGCAGCAAACCGATGGCGGCAAATGGGAACGTAAGGCCTGAATTCGAGCACCACGTAACAATCCTGTACGGCTGGAAGGCGCGACGCAAAGCTTCGCGATGGCGTTTGTTGATAGCTTGACAGGCTCTGTGCGATACCCGCAACGTCCGCCGCGCACGTTGACCATGGAATCGCTTTTAGAGGCCGCCGCCAAACATGCTGGTGCTCCCGTTCCCGAACATCGACCCGGTCGCCCTCGCGATCGGACCCGTTGAAATCCGTTGGTATGGCCTGGCCTACATGGTCGGCCTGCTACTGGGGTGGCTCTATATCCGCAGACTGGTATCGGAAAAGCGTCTCTGGCCGCATTCACAGCCACCTTTCGAGCCGTCGAAAGCGGACGACCTCCTGCTCTACATGACGGTTGGCGTCATTGTGGGTGGCCGACTGGGTTCCGTCTTGCTCTATGAGCCCGGTTATTATCTGTCCAACCCGCTCGAAATTCTCGCCGTATGGAAGGGCGGGATGGCGTTCCATGGGGCTCTTCTCGGCTGCGGCGTGGCGATCTGGGCATTCGCAGTGCGAAATGGCTGCAATCCCTTTAGTGCCATGGATGCCTGCGCGGCAGCGGTTCCAATCGGCTTGTTCTTTGGGCGCTTAGCCAACTTTATCAATGGAGAACTCTGGGGGCGTCCGACCAGTGTGGCCTGGGGCATGGTCTTCCCTGATGCAACACGCGGCGATGGGGCAGCTATTCCGCGTCATCCAAGCCAGCTTTACGAAGCTGCATTTGAAGGTCTGGTCCTGTTCATAGTGCTGCGACTGCTGACCCATCGTCATGGCGCGTTGCAGTCTCCGGGGCTGGTAACCGGTACGTTCCTGCTCGGATACGGGCTGGCGCGCTCATTCTGTGAACTCTTCCGGCAGTATGATCCGCTTCACGCCTTTTCAGCTTACGGTCTGACACCCGGCATCGTCTATTCGATCCCGATGATCTTGCTCGGGATCTGGTTTATTCGATCCGCCCAGGTGCGTATCGCGACGTAAACGGGCGAGGATGGCCACGCCAATGACATCCCAGTTCAATCCAGAGGCACGTCGCAATACGCCCCTGGCCAGAGAACTGAAACAGCGCATAGAAGCCGATGGACCAATCAGTGTGGAGGCCTATGTCCAGGCCTGTCTCTACGATCCGATCCACGGTTACTACGTCTCAAGGCCGGCGATCGGACAGGCATCCGACTTCATCACAGCACCCGAGATCAGCCAGATATTCGGTGAACTGTTGGGAATTTGGACGATCCTGACGTGGCAGCAAATTGGCTCTCCGTCAGAACTTAACGTCATCGAACTTGGCCCGGGCCGCGGCACAATGATGGCCGACATCGTGCGTTCTTTATCCAAGGTGGCCGAACTCTCGCAGGCGATCGGCATTCACTTGATCGATACCAACGCCGTCTTGCGCGCGGCCCAGAAAGCAACGTTGGCGGGCGCACCGTTTCAGGTGAGCCAACACGAAAGCCTGCAGCAATTGGCGGAGGCTTTGGCCGATAATTCCGCGCCCTGTATTGTTCTGGCGAATGAGTTTGTCGATGCACTGGGTGTGCGCCAACGGATTGTCCACGCTGGACAATGGTGCGAGCGAACGGTCGAATTGAGTGCCGACGGCGAGCTTCGCTTTTCGGTCGGGGAGCCTGTGACGGGGATTGAGAGAGCCGCCGCATCGGATGGAACAATATGGGAAGACAATCCGAGCTTATCGCAACTGGTGCAGCCATTTCTTGTAGCTCTGGCGCGCAAGGCACCGTTGGCCACTGTCTTTATTGACTATGGCTATACGGAGCCGGCTGTTGGTGAAACCCTGCAGGCGATGCGGGCCCATGCCTACGAGCATCCACTGACTTCGCCGGGCGAAGCGGACCTTACGGCACACGTGGACTTCACCGCCCTGGCACAATGCCTCGCCGCGACAGGCCTGACGATTGATGGCCCAACGCCACAGGCCGAGTTTCTCGGCCGGCTTGGTATTGTCGAGCGGACGTCTCAGCTGATGGCCGGCAATCCGGCTCAGGCAGCTGCCATCGAGACGGGTACAATGCGGCTCCTGGCCCCCAACGGTATGGGGACGCGATTCCAGGTTCTGGCCGCCCGCAATTGGAGCGGCACACCAATGATCGGCTTTGACACGACCGGCCGAACCGATAGAAGCAAGGTGCGGTAAGACTTTTCCGCCCCGAGTGCTGAGGACAAGCACGACATGGTGCTGGGCGAAGAGAGGGTGAGCGATGATTAAGGGATGCGTCCTAACGGCCGATAATCTGAAAGCCGACGGCATCGCGCACGGCTTTTTCACCCGGCAGGGCGGAGTTTCGACAGGCGAATACAACTCTCTCAATTGCGGTTATGGTTCCGATGATGATCGCGCCCTGGTAGCCGAGAATCGTCGCCGGATAGCGAACCATCTGGGCGCCTCATACGATGACATCACAACCGTCTATCAGGTCCATAGTGCCGACGTCATTCATGTCGAGGCACCCTTCCCAAGAGACGCCGTCCCGAATGCAGATGCTCTGGTGACAACCACACCTGGTTTACCGATTGGTGCGCTGGCTGCGGATTGCACTCCTGTTCTCTTCTCCGACAGCGAAGCGAAGGTGGTTGGCGCCGCGCATGCAGGTTGGCGCGGCGCGGTATCAGGCGTTCTGGCGGCCACCGTTAACGCCATGGTTGCGCTTGGTGCGGATCGACAGCGGATCTGCGCCGCCATCGGGCCGACCATCCATCAGCCCAACTACGAGGTCGGACCGGAGTTCGAAGCTCAGTTCCTGGCGCAGGACAGTTCCTACGCACGCTTCTTCAAGATTATGCGAGAGGGTGGCAAGCCGCACTTCGATCTGCCGGGTTTCTGCCGCCACAGCCTGGAGACCGCTGGGGTCAGCAACATCTCCGACTCAGGCCGCTGTACCTACGCTGACGATTCGCTGTTTTATAGCTATCGGCGCAAAACTCATCTCGGGGAAGTCGATTACGGGCGTCAAATCTCCGCCATTGTCGTCACTTAACGACTTGATCCACAGATTCGCGCTGTCAAGTATGGGATCGCGTTAGGGAGTTGGACAGAATTTCTGGTCATGCGCCTGGACGCCGATTATAGTGATCGGTACAGCATGATGCGGAGTACCGGTGAGGTAGCTTTGGCCGCAAGGTTCGTACGTCGGCCGCCGGATATACAGCGGGACATTGAGAGGGGGACGTCAACGTGACGACCATCGATGCAGCTGCGGCACGAAACGTACATAAGACGATCTCGTCCGTAGCCTTTATAGCGCTCATGGCCAGTGTGGTCACAGGGTGCACGAGTGGTGGTGATGGCGTGTTGAGCGCTCTGTCAGCCAACCAGTCTTCCACAACCCAGCAGGCAGCCTCGCCGTTGACTGCACCGGTCAAAGGCACAGTTGCCATTGCGCCGATCATCGGGCCACCCAACAACGTGACGACGCAACTGTCGACACAGCTGGTGGCGGCCCTGCGTCAGGGCGGCGTTCAGGCTATACAGCCTGTCGCAGGCGCTGCTGCGCCTCAGTCAGATTACACCCTGAGGGGATACATCGTTGCTGCCAAGGAAGCAGCGGGAACGAAAGTCTCCTATATCTGGGACGTCACCAATCCCAAGGGGCATCGGGTTAATCGCATCACCGGCGAAGAGATCGTCGCTGGTGCTGCCACAGCCGATCCGTGGGCGTCCGTATCGCCACAGATCATGCAGACCATCGCTTCAAAGACAGCAACGTCTCTCAGCGCATGGATGCCGGCAAAGAAAGCACCGGCTGCTGCAACCGCACCGATCGCGCAGGCAACCCAATCATCGATCAATACGGCGCAGCGCACAGCCACACAGAGTATTGCGCAGGCGAGTCGCAGTGCCGCCTCTGCTACGGCAGGTGCAACGGGTAGCATTCCGCGTCCAGGTGGCCTTGCTGTCGTGGTGCCGCGTGTGACGGGCGCACCTGGTGATGGATCCACTGCACTGGCGTTGGCGCTGCAGAACGAGCTGCGCAAAAAGGGTATTCCGCTCGCGAGTGGAGCCGCAGCCGGGGCAGCTCACCGGATCGAAGGCAAAGTCGCTGTCGGCGCAAGCAATGGCGGCAAGCAACCGATCAGCATTGATTGGGTTGTGAAAGATCCGCGGGGCACCAAGCTCGGGACCGTCGCGCAAAAGAATGAAATTCCCGCCGGTTCGTTGAACGGCAAGTGGGGCCCAACTGCTGGCGCCGCTGCTGCAGCAGCGGCTCAGGGGATCATCAGGCTGCTGCCGCAAAAGACGGCATCGCGCTAGAAGAGCAGAGTGGTCAACGTTGGCCGCGTACTGCCGCAGCCAACCGTCCCGCCTCAGTTGACACAATTCTGACACAAAATCAGCCCGGACCGTTTACAGGTCCGGGCTTGCTTGTTAGAAGCCGCGCGTTGGAGCAATGCATCTTCGATCGAAATCGCAACGATGCGGCCTAGAGGCTTGGAGTTGCTCGAATGCGACATGGCGATGATCTGGCAAGTTCGGCACAGGCGGGAACAGTATGAGTGAGCATGACAAGCGCGGTGGCGACAACGCCAAGAAACTGCGCATCAAGCTTGTTGCAGGCAATAGCAATAAACCGCTTGCAGACGCCATTAGTACGCATCTCGGTGTCCCCGTTACAAAGGCCATCTGCCGCCGCTTCGCGGACATGGAGGTTTTTGTTGAGGTTCAGGAGAATGTACGCGGCGAAGACGTCTTTGTCCTGCAATCCACGTCTTTCCCGGCCAACGATAACCTCATGGAACTGTTGATCCTGATTGATGCTCTAAAGCGCTCCTCGGCGCGTCGCATTACGGCGGTCATTCCCTACTACGGATATGCGCGCCAGGATCGTCGCGTTGGAGCAAGAACACCCATCTCGGCAAAGCTCGTCGCCAACCTCCTGGAGCGCGCAGGAGCTGACCGCGTTATGACACTCGATCTGCACGCTGGTCAGATCCAGGGCTTCTTCGATATCCCCACCGACAACCTGTTTGCTGCACCCGTCATGGTGCGTGACATCCAGGATAACTTCGAGCTCGGCAATCTATGCGTGGTTTCGCCGGATGTCGGTGGTGTCGTTCGGGCCCGTGGTCTGGCCAAGCGGATCGATGCACCCATCGCGATTTGCGACAAACGCCGCGAGCGCCCCGGCGAAAGCGAAGTGATGAACGTCATTGGTGATGTCGAGGGGCTCCGCTGCATCCTGATCGATGACATTGTCGATTCGGGTGGAACGTTGGTCAATGCTGCGAATGCACTGCTGGCCCAGGGGGCCAAGGAAGTCATGGCCTACATCACCCACGGTGTCCTATCGGGTGGCGCCTGCGCGCGCGTCGCGAAGTCGGAACTAAAGTCGCTTGTCGTGACCGATTCGATCCAGCCGACAAAAGAAGTTCTCGCAACAAACAACATCCGCACCTTGTCAATTGCTCCCCTCATCGGTGAAGCGATCGCACGAACCAGTCGCGAAGAAAGCGTTTCGAGCTTGTTCTACTGAGGCATGTCGCGTTTAAGCGGGTTCAAGATGTGCCAGAAAACGCTTCATCTTAGGGCGATTTCTGGCTCCGGTGTAATGCGACAGGCAATAGGGTCCGGCGTCTTCCAGTACTCAGGCCGCTTTGCGGATTTCCGGATCAGGCTTTGCTGTTTTGAGCCGCTTTAGTTCTTTCGCAAATTCTTTGACGGCTTTCGTCCCATTGGGTGTCAGCCCATAGACACCTGTCTCGACGCGCTCGAACCAACCATAGTGATTGTCGGCCATGATGCGGCGTGCCCGCGTTACCGCACTCGTTGCAGCAACCTTTGCTGCCTTTGTCGGTCCGTCGCGGTGTAGGACTTGCAGACAACGCAGAGCATCCTGGCGATAGGCCGTCATCAATGTACTACGGGTTGTGCCACCGGTATTGGGATCACCAACACGCCTGGCAAACTCGCGCAGCAGCCGCGTTTGCTTAACCTTGGATTTGCGCGGCTTGAACGGCGCTGGGTCGGCATGAACGTCGACCAGGCCATCCTCCAGCCGCACGGTAATCAAGCCGACACCCAGGCGCCGGCACAAGCTCAGATTGTTCTTGAGGGCCTTTTGGAAGGGGCGACCATGACCTCGCGGCACAGCGACGTACACAGTGTCCGTGACGGCCTGCCGTGCAACGGCTTGATGAAACAAGGACAATGAGAAACCGGTCTTTAGCTCGACGACAACAAGACCATCGGCATCGCGGCAGCCGACAACATCGGCTGAGCCAACTTCCCCTTTGACCTCATAGCCTTGCCCCTCAAGCAGCCGCTTGATAGGAGCGTAGAGATCCGTCTCACGAATCGTCTTCCCCATAGCGGCAACATAACTCTGCGAACAGCCGTTGGCCACTATCGCGGGAGGTGCGGACGGCACCGGCACAGATGACTTAGCGAGATGACGGTTCCAGTTGTTGCCCATCAACAGCTGTGGAATGTGTCGCGCGTACTGCGGCTGGAGCATCCCATCAGTAAGTTGCCCCGGTGGCTACTTATTGCTCAAATCCCGAATGTCCTGCACGTCGACATCTCGACCCAGGATCCTTTTGTAGGCAATCAACTGTTCGACCGGCATAACTTGAACCTCGCATCCAAGAACCGTCTTTGTCGTTGAGCTGTCAAAATCGATGATCTTTGTCACCCATTCTCCGTTTGAGGCATTTCTGATTTTCGGCTCAGATGCATCGCCGATTTCTATCTTCTGCTCCTCGTACACCAGCTTCAAATACGTGATGTCCCAAGGACCATCGACCACCGCCTCCGGGCCCCATGTGATGTGTGGCCTTATCTCTTGCAGGAATGCTGAAGCCCGGTGGTCGAGAGGGACATAGAGGTCGATGTCGTGCAAGGGGCGCGTGCCCCCATGTGCGATGGCCGCCAAGCCGCCCACAATCTGATAGGGCAGACCATGCGCTTCTATTTTGCCAACGATCCACGCGAGTGCAGACCGTTGGGCCTCAGGTGTCGCTAACATAAGGTCCTGGTCCTATTCGTGGTGTCTCCATCGGAACGCGTTCGGTTCTCGAAGGCTTGGCGGCCCCAGTGCGCTGATAGACAGAGTGCGCTGATAGAGAGTATGTCACGCATATTGCGCGATGCCATTCCCGAGTGACCAGTTTTCCTTGGCCACCTCGACGAGACTTATGAACACGTCTTGTGGCCGGATCGCGGGCTCGTCACCCAGCCGCGCCGTGATCTCCTGGAACAACGCCTTCTTCTGATCGATGCTCCGGGTATTGTTGGCTGTGATCTGGATGAACACGACGTCATCGCTGCGGTCAATCTCAAGGTAGTGCGCTCCATATCGGAAGTTGGCGGCGTCATGCTCGGTGATGGCCATAAACTGGTCGTCTGGCGGCACGTCGAACGTCTCACGTAGCGCACGGTAAACACCATCACAAATGGCCTGGCGATAGGCGTCCGACTTGCCGGATCTGAGTGAGATATGAGCGAGAGGCATGACGTATTCCTTTCGAAAAGTTGCCTAATGTCAGCAAGACTTGTCATGCTCAGATATCGCTGTCATTATATGACTGAATATATTAGATATTAAAGATAGAAATGATGGACCGTTCTCTCGATCTCGATGCGGTTCGCACTTTTGTTGCGATTGCGGAACTCGGCAGCTTCACGCGCGCCGCCGAACTGACCGACACAACCCAATCCGCTGTCAGCCTGAAATTGAAGCGACTTGAAGAGCGTGTCGGTCATCGGCTCATTGAGCGAACGCCGCGGAGCGTCCAGCTATCCGCCCGCGGGGAGCTCTTCTTGCTGCACGCGAGGCAAATGCTTGAGGCACACGATCGGGCCATAGCTTCGCTTTCGGAAACGCGCGAGCGCATCACGATCGGCATCAGCGATCATGTGGCCGGGCCCGAGTTACCTGAATTGATCGCACGGCTGAACGCCAACGACCCTCAGTTGGTGATTGAAATCCGCATCTCCACGTCAGCCGCATTGCTGCAGGCCTTTGATCGGCGTGAGTGTGATGCCGTTCTGGTTCGGTTCAATGTCGGTCGCAACGATGGAGAGCAGATTGCGACAGAGCCGTTCGGCTGGTTTGCATCTTCGAATTGGGGCTTTCAACCGGACAGCCCGTTGCCCATTGCCACGATGCCGGAGCCTTGTGGCGTACGCTCCATCGCTGAGGACCTTTTGGACGAAGCAGGTTTTGCCTGGGCCGAAGTCTTTGTCGGCGGCGGTGTTCCCGCGGTATCAGCCGCAGTTGCTGCCGGTCTCGGCGTGGCTGCACTGGCTCCACGAATGGCACCTGTCGGCGCAGTCAATGTCGGCCGCAGGCTCAAGCTCCCTGTTCTGCCGCGCCTGCCTGTTATCCTACACGCGCGCACCAAGACGGCCCGCGCGCGAGAGGCCATTGCTGCGTTGGTTGCTGCCTTCAAAGGTGCCGTGCGCTCGTAACCTTCAGTTGAAGTGATGGTCGGCAAAGGCGGTTCCCTCCACGCACCGCCACGGGTGATCTGGATACTTGATGATGGGCCTATTGCGATCCAATTCGCAAGGTGAAGCGCACCTAACAATACTTACTGGTGCGGCCGGACTGATAAGACGGTTTAACTGTTGCGCCAAGCAAACAGCGCGTGGAGTTGCGCACTAGAGGCGGCAGTGGGAAAGCGGTCGGTAGGAAGGGCGTGGGTGAGCAACTGCTTACGCCGTTCACCTCTGGAAGTGGTCCAATGCCCGCCGTGTTGCCAAAAAGTCTCTCAGTTGAGCATTTGCTTGAACAGCATACCATGACCAATTGCGAGGTGGAGCCAGATTGCAGAAGCTCCTTTGTCGAATGCTGAGGAAACCTACAGTTCTAGCTTAGAGCAACTGTACGGTTCGCGTTCTAACAACCTAGGACGCTGGGCTTAACGAACGTACCCGTGCCCGCATTTTGGCAATCGCATTCGCTATGGAGTGTATGCCGGCATCCCCAATTCCATTGACCAGCTTGCCACCTGCTTTCCGCACCCGTGCTCTCGCTGATGCTAAGAATGATACAGCACGATTTAAGGCCGCAACAGCTTGAGATTTTTTCCTCGCACCCTTCATAGATCGAGCAGTTCGACGGAGAACGGCTCTTGTCTTTGACGTCGTGGTGGTCGTGGCAGGGTGCCCACCCAAGACACGCTCACCGCTTTGCAGAGCGTTGCCTAGGCACGAGAATAGTTGAGGGGAAGTTGCAAAGCGAGAATAGCAACTCTCTGCTGAGCCATCGGTGACTGCCGCAGCACGTCTCATTACAGATGCTGAGTGCGCGGTGTGAGTTAGGCTCAAAACGGCCATGGACGCAATCGTCACAATCAATGCTGCAGGTTTGCATTTACGAAAACCAAAAACGAATTCCAATATACTTCCTCTCTAGTTGCTACTTCTCACCGCTGTTTGCGCAGAGTGTTACCAAGCTCGAAATGGCAGGGGTTAGGCGTTCCATCATGTAAGGAGTTGACGCTCGCTTCTGCTCTTGCGTCATCTCCTGGTCGCTGGAAAGGGATAACCGAACACAAATGTTCTTGATCGCTCTCTGATAATACGATGTAGGAAATCTGCATATTACTTCTGGATGTTGGATCCTTCAGCAGAACTATTCTGTCGGAATTATTGGCTTCCATCGCGCGCCCAACGGCCCAAATTCCCCGCTCGACGACTTGCTTCCCGCTGGTGCTGCTGCGCACAGATTTGAAGTGACCTTCATGGCGTAAGGATTGGACACCAAGGGCATTTCGGATTGCTTTAGCCTTGGAGAGATAGTTTCTTCCCAACTGCTTGTGAAAACGGTCTGTCTGTTCCATGGAAAAGTAGATTTTGGGAGCACCGTTTTCGAATGCTAGCGTTGCTCCGCGAATCCTACTCGCAGTCTGTTTCTCAGCCGTCCGTTTGAGACTACTAAGGCGCTGCCAAGGCGGGCGGACAAATTCCCAACCCTTCTCCTCGTTGTCACGTTGGGGCGCAGTCGCATTAGCCTGCCCCGCGGCAGAATGTACTGGCCCGGCCTCAACGGACCTTGTCACTTTCAATCCACCAAATTTGAACCTGTCTCGTCTGACAATTCCATCCAATGTCCAAGGGACCTGGTCACCTCCCGTAGATGTCGATACTTGATAGCGAACATTGCTAAACATCTGCAGGTCAGTGATGTTTGGCCTGACCAACTCTTCCGCAAGGGCTCTTGCATAGGGGCCACTGCCGTCACCAGAATCGGCCGCAGTTCCTCCAGGCGCAGTGGCAAAGGCAATTAGTGTACCGGTTTGTTGTCCCACTGCGACGAAGCCTTTTGCTCCACGTGTTCCTCGCAACTCATTGCGGCAGGCATCAATGACAAGATAATGTGCAGCCTTCGGAGCTTCTTGGTGCAGTATTTCCAGTATCTCCGACTGCTTCACACCGTGGGCTCTGAGCAGCTTGGTCGATGGTTTCGCGACATCGACAGGTATTAGATAATTGCTTCCCTTGGATGCGATCCCGTGTCCGCTATAATAAACGAAGCCTACCGAGCTAGGACCCGCACGCTTCAAGCGTGCAGCGTAATTCTCAAGAGCTTCCAACATTTCCGCGCGTGTCGCATTCTTGATTGGGTTAAGAACCTCGAAGCCAACACTTTTTAATGCGTCGCCGACCAGTTTAATATCATTGAACGGGTTGATCAGCTGCCCAACACTCGGTTTGTAGTCCTTATTGCCTATTAGTAGGGCAATCCGCTTCTGCGCCGCCACGGGACTCGCGACAAGGACTGCAAAAAATAGAGTGAACAGGCGAGTGAGCATGCTAGCAACTGATCTTTAGAGATACATTCAATCAAATTTGTCGCGACCACAAGACCAGCAGCCTACTTTAAGGTAACAGGTCCCGCAACCTGCCCAAAATTCCACAGTTTTGCTTGTGACAAGCAGCCCAACTTTTCCCCGCTCCCTTTACTGCGCCGATAATCCGAGTGGCCTGCTCCACGACAGGATCGCCTTCCGGGGGCGCTCGAAATGCGAGGAGCGGGTGTCGACCTCTGCTGGTCCATGGTTACGCAGCCACCCAGCGGCGATGCTCTTCCCGGGGCTGCGAACAGGCATTGGCGCACTGACCAATTGTCGGATCACAGCGAACCGGGGTCAAATCGGAGAGGGCATTCATCGGGCAGTGTTTGTGCACCCCACCCCGTGCACTGCCGGTCGAAGAGCGGGGCGTGATGTGCGCCAAGTTAGAAAAAAGAGCGGTGCAGATCTCGTCCCGCCATCCTGTCATCAGATTTCAGCCCGGAGCGCGAGCTTGCGGGTTTTCTGGGCTGTCCGATAGTCGCCGGGTCGTGCCACCGGGCACGAGACTGATGCTTTGCAGGCCGCCGCACTCAGACAGCAACCTCGTCCGTGAATGGTGAAACATCGCGCTCGTCGAGCTTCACGTGCACCAGCGCCGGACCGTCAATCGCAAGGGCCTCAGCAAAGATGTCCGCAAAGTCCGCAGTTTTCTCGACGGTAAAGGCGCCGAGGCCATAGCCTTTGGCGACCATCGCAAAGTCGGGACTGTGCAGTCGTGTGCCGTACGTTCCAGGTTCGCCATAGCGGCGCTGCTGCGAAACAAGAATGGAACCCCAGGCATTGTTGTCGCAAAGGATGATTTTGATAGGGAGGCGATGCTGAACAGCCGCGGTCAATTCCTGACCCGACATCAGGAAACCGCCATCACCAACGAACGCAATGGCCTGCCGGTCGGGATAAGCCAGAGCCGCACCGATGGCACCGGGCACCGAATAGCCCATCGCGCCCGACATCGGGCCGGCCTGCGTGTGCGGTTGGTTGAACCGATAAAAGCGATGGACCCAACGCGCGAACGTTCCACTGTCAGTCAAAATGATCGCATCGTCTTGAACCTGTCGCTGCATTTCCACGACGATGGCAGAGAGATCGACAGGTCCGAAGATCTCAAGAGATCCCGGTTTTGCGAAGCGCTCGTATTCGGCATGAAAGCCATCGCGCCAGACCAGTCGCTCGTCGGAAGCCGGGGCGACCGCCTCAGCCAGGGCCTTGAGGGTCGGTCCGACATCAGCTGCAACAGCCAACGTGCCATTCATATTGGCGAGCGCGCGAACGTCCGGAAAGATGTGAAGCAGCATTTGCTCTGGTGCGATGAAACCGAATTCCTGGCTCGAGATGCCGTCGAGGCGCGCGCCGGCAGCAATCACCAGGTCCGCCTCCTCCCACAGACGCCGCTGGAAGGCGACCCGATTGATCTCCAGGTGACCAACGTAAGCAGCGTGATCATTTGGAAAAGTGTCCTGACGACGATAGGCCGTTGCCACAGCCGCACCAGACTTTTCCGCGAAGCCTATGAGGTCGGCCGTGCAATCTTCGATCGAAACAAGCTCGCCAGAGACAATCAAGGGGCGCTTGGCCTTGTTGATCAGTGCAGCGAGGTCGGCAATACTGGCCGGGTCAGGGACCGTCCGAGCCCGCTTCGGTGGCGTTGGGATGATCGGTGCACCGGCATCGCCTTCGGTAATATCCTTGGGCATTACGACGATCACCGGACCGGGGCGGCCCGCCGTCGAGATGTCAATTGCACGCGCCGTCGTGGCCGCAACATCGGCAGAACTCTCCGGCTCCAGCACGGCTTTGGCGATCTTGCCAAACATTTGATGGTAGTCAACTTCCTGAAACGCTTCCCGGCCTTTGGTCGAGGTCGGGACGTGGCCGATGAAGAGCAATAATGGGGTCGAATCCTGAGCGGCAGTATGCACGCCGATCGAGGCGTTGGTGGCACCTGGACCGCGGCTCACAAATCCCGCTGCCGGCCGCCCTGTCAGTTTGCCATAGGCTTCCGCGGCAAACGTCACGCCAGACTCATGGCGCGGCGTAATCAGGTTAATTCGGTTCGAAGCATTCTGCATGGCATTCAGGATCGGCAGGTAGCTTTCGCCCGGCACCGAAAAAGCCGTGTTGATGCCATGCTCGATCAAGGTCTGCACAAGCGCGCTGCCACCGTCCATATTGTCTGCCTCGTGTGAATTGTCGTGCCGCACAAAGGGGCTCATAGAATGCGCAGAATTGCCGGTTCACCGACGAAGTCAACCACACCCGTGATGGATGAGAACGCAAGACTTAGGGTCACAAACGGGAGCTGCAATCGGTTGGGTTGGACACGGAATGGCTGGGCTCGACGCAAAGCTGTCCCCGCGCATCGGGCACGATGTAACATTTGCAAATTGCATCAGACGCTGAACGTGTTAATTCCACCGGGACACAGATCACAAGACGACGAGGCCCGGAATAATCCGCGCTCAGAGTTGCAGGCAGACGAATGAAGAAAATCCAGACGCAAGGCGTGCATCACATCACGTTGGTCGGAGCAGATCGCCAGACATCAATTGACTTTTGGCATGGCGTTCTTGGGATGCCATTTGTGTTTGAGCAGCCCAATCTCGATGATCCGGAACAAAACCATCTCTACTTCGATCCAGGTGACGGGCGCCTGATCACGATCTTCACGAACGAAAGCTGGCAGCCGGATGCAACGCCAAATCCGAACGGTGTCGGCAACCTCCACCATCTGGCCTTCATCGTCTCGCGCGCGACATACACTCAGGCGGCAGCGCGACTGGCAGAGCGCGGCGTAGCGAACTCTGGCGAGGTTGACCGCGGTTTCATGGACTCTCTGTATTTCCGCGATCCGCTTGGTCAATTGATGGAAATCGCCTGCTACAAGTTCGAGCCCCCAGAGGGCAGCACGCATGCCGACGTTCTGGCAGCGGCCCATCGCTTACGTCTGGCGGAAAGCGCCAAGAATATCACAGATGAGCATCTGGCAGATGCCATCACCGAGTTGTCGTCAGGTAAAGGGAACCCTGTTTAGGCATGCGCTACGGACCTGGGTGCGCCGCGCACAAGTCTGCTCCGCACGCGTGAGGACGAGCAGGGTCATGTGTGCTCATAGTTACGCGGCCGTGGCGACACGCTGGTTCATACCATCGGGTTTGAGACGTTGGCCAGATCAGGCCTTTTACATCGGCAGCCTTGAGGGATCCCGGAAGTAGTTTTCGATGGCTTCCGCAATCGAACCAGATACCTTTTTGCGCCACGTGGCGGACTTGAGGCGGGCTGCGTCACGCTTGTTCGAGACGAATGCAAGTTCGATGAGTACAGCCGGCATCGTCATGGTCTTCAGAACTTTGAACGCGGCCGAGCGGTGCGGCTTACTCCGCATGTCAGTGGACCGGCCCATATGCTCAATGACCGTTCTGGTGAAGGTCGCGGTTTGATGCGCCGTCCGCTCAATATCTCGTCGAGCCAGATCTGCCAGAATGTTTTTGACCGGGTTGACGCCCGATGCCGACGCCTTGATGGCATTGATCTCGCGCGGGGTCAGGACATTGCTGGTTGCGTTTTTCTTGGCGCCTTTCTTCAGGCGACGGGCAACGCGCTCACGCAACGAATAGATCGTCGCCCCTTTGGCACCAGCGCGCTTAGCGTAGTCAGCATGGATGGAAACAAACAACACGTCTCTATGTTGAGCTTGGAATTTCTCGGCGAAGGCTCTGCGGCCGCTCAGCGTAACGAAGACATCGCGGTCGCGCGTCATCTTCACATCATAGCGCCCTGATTTCATGAGCCTGTCACGGACCAGTTTACTCACGGCCAGGACCGCGTGCTTCTCCATCACGCCGTTTTTCTTGGCACCCGAATCGTGGCCGCCGTGACCGGGGTCAATAACGATCACCGGCCGGAAGGAGCGCGCCTTGCGTTCACCACGCGTCGCCGCTTTGCGCGGCATAGGTGGCTGCAATCGGCCAACACCGAGGCTGGAAATTCTCTTCGAGAAGTCGGGCCGCCCACGGGCCGTTTTCGGTCCACTCGTTGGCGAAATATTGAGGACAAGTCTTGGGTTGCCACCATTCTCGCGCGGCACAACGGTAGCATTGTCGACGACGCCCGGCGCGGCCAGTTGAATAATGATCCGGGTCTTGCCCGGCGAAGCCACACCGACGCGGACTCCTTTGACAAGACTACCGGAGAGGTGCTTGCCGACAGCAGGCAGGCCCATCCGCATGCGCGGCAGCTCCAGAATGACCTGGTTGGCTCTGACCAAGGAGAAGACATCGAAGCGCGCTTCGCGCTCAATCTCGAACACTACCCGGGTTTGCTTGAGCCGTTCAGTTTTGGTCGCAGAGCCGGACCCGCCAATGCCAAGCAGGCGGACGATCTTCCCACCAACGGAATCATTTTCCGCTATCGGACTTTGTTGGGCTGTTGCACTGGTGGCTCCGGCAGCAGTCAGCCAGAGTGCAAAGAGTGCGATTTGAGAGGCATGCCACGGCCACGCAGCCAACGGCGAACTACCCGGTACCATGCAGATGACCCCCGTCTACGCATCACCGACCAAATTATCGTTCTTAGGACTGTGGTGGTGAAAAGCGGCCATTTCCAGATTAAGCCAAGGCCATGTTATGGAATCGCAAAGGTTAACGAACCATTAAGGTTACCCAAACATTGTCGGCTTAAGACAAAATGGGCTGGTGGGTTTAGCTGATTTTCAAGGATATTTTCGAGGAGCACAGGGGCAACTAGACGTGGACCAGTGAGACATGTCCCGAAGTCAGGCAGTCATCCAATAGTGCCTTGTACTCATTGAACGCCGGTTCCGCCGCCGCAATTTCACCATATTGCGGCGCGGCCGCATCATCGAGTTTGCGGTAGATGATGGGCGAGCTGACCGGTGTGATCGCAGCCCCTTGCCGGCTGAGCGTTGTGATCAACCCGCGCATCGAGTCCGTCTGATCTGGTTGCGGGAGCAGGATCATGCGCATGGCTCCCTTCGTCAGGGATACGAAATGAATGAACGGAGAGGAGGTTGGAACATGCACTCTGCCACGATGCGAATATGGGGCATCCGGGCGATTGCATTCTTCGAAGATCAGACTTGGCCAGCTCTCGTCCCACGAAACATCTGTCTGAAAGGCAAATATAACGTCGTCCTTGGTAAAGGACGGACGGATCGTCAAATAGCTGCCAATCAAATGTTCGACGGCGGGGCGGGTGTAGCCACCCATGTAAATGGGTGCAATCTCGGTTGTTGCTCCAGGGTGTCCAGGCTCGTCGCGATGAGGCTGACCCTTCGGTCCGGAACCAGACCATTGCGCTTTAATCCCCTCGAACTCAAGGTCGAGTACCATGCAGACATCGAACAGGGTTTGATCTCGAACCGTGCGCCCTGCCATGAGGTTCTGGACCGTCTTTTCATGGCAGTCGGCAAGGTCTGCTAGACCGGCCTGCGTGATCTTTTTCTCGATCATCGCTTTCCGGATGGAGTCCAAGGCGATGTTTCGTGTTTGGAGCTCAGGCTCTTGTGTCATGCGATCGCCAACCAACAGGCTCAGTCTTTCAGCATTAGCCTAGCTGGTCTGGCGCCATCTTGCCAAGTGATCACGCTTGAAGGTTAAGCAGTAAGCACCAATGAAAAGTGGGGCTACAGCCCCACAATTCTCGTCCGTGTTCTTCACACGAGTTGCTTTAGAGGATCTGGACTCGGACAGGCACCACACCCGCCTTGCGCATTCCGACCACTGTCGCCGCTCGGCGAGACAGGTCAATGATGCGGCCTCGGATGTAAGGGCCGCGGTCATTGATACGTACGACAACGGAGCGGCCGTTGCGCAGGTTCGTGACGCGGACACGGGTGCCGAATGGCAGTGATTTGTGTGCTGCGGTGAGGGCATTGGGGTTGAACCAACCGCCGGAGGCCACGCGCTGGGGCTGCCAATAGTAGGAAGCCAAGCCACTCAGTTGACGGCCACGGTTTGCACTGCGACGGGCTGCGCGTCGCTGAGCCGATGCTCTACGCTTCGCCACGCGAGTACGGCGAACTTTGCGCTTGGCCTGACGCGACGCCGGGCGAGCAGTGATCGGTCGAGCCTTCGGTGTCGCGGAAAACGGACCGAGGACCTGTTGCTTCCAACCCGCCTGAGCGGCTGTACCACTGAAAATACCAAATGCTGCAAATGCCACAAGGGCACAGAAGAAGGATCTCATCGGATGCCTCCCTTACTGACTGCAACGGCATGGACATCGCGACCGGCCGGTGCAGTTTTGAACCGCACAATCGGTGGCCAAGCGCAAATGCGTGAGCGCCAGAATGCTCTCACCGTTGCCTGGATGATAAATCGGGACGTCCCGGTTCTGGCGGCGCGGGTCACACCACATCAGATTTCAGTTGTCAACACGACGGTCAAAAGAAGAATAAGGTATATGAAGGAGATAATGCGACATCTTCACATATAACTTCAATGAGGAGAAGCGTGGCAAGCGCGACTAAGTACGTCGTGTCTGTCAAGATGAAAACAGGCCAAACAGCCGCCATACCAATGAATTCGTCGACGCTGCGTAGTGATGCGAAAATACCAAGGCAAAAACCGGGCCGTGACTGTGCGCGTCAATCAGCGCAGTCCGGAACAGCGATTGCGCTGACTGCTGAATGCGTCAACATGTCGTGGAATTCCAAAGTCTTAGGGGCGGAGCTTTTAATGAAGCTTCTAAAGCGTTCCGGGGAAGCTTCCTCCATCCATGACTATGTTCTGGCCAGTGATATATCCAGCATGCTCAGAGCATAGAAAGGCAGCCATTGCCCCAAATTCTTCTGCAGTCCCAAACCGCTTGGCAGGCACATCTTGCATGCGTTCACTGTGGACATCGTTGAACGGCCGCCCGCTGGACTCTGCCATCTTGGTGCTCCTCCCTCGTAAGCGGTCGGTATCGAATGGCCCTGGCAGTAAACCGTTGATTGTGACGTTGCGGGCTGCGGATTTGCGAGCAAGTGCCGCAATCGCGCCAGTAAGTCCGGCTCTAGCACCGTTGGACAATTCAAGCGTGGGCACAGGCGCTTTGACCGAATAGCTGGTGATGTTGAGGATACGGCCAAACCCGCGATCCATCATGTCGTAGACCGTTGAATGGATCAGAGAGATCGGCGTAATCATGTTGCTTTCAACAGCCCGTCGCCAATCATCCATGGAAAAGTCTTTGAAATCTCCCGGAGGCGGACCGCCTGCATTATTGATGAGAATATCAGGAGATGGACAAGCTTCAAGAACGGCGTTCCGGCCAGCATCGCTCGTGATGTCAACGGCAAGGGCGTTGACCGTTACACCGGTCGAATTGCGGATCTCTTGAGCCGTCTCTTCGAGTGGACCTGGTGTTCGCGCGCAAATCGTCAGGTTCACGCCATCTTCGGCGAGTTTCATCGCACACCCCTTGCCGAGGCCTTTTGAGGCTGCACACACAATTGCGGATTTGCCGCGAATTCCAAGGTCCATGAGACTCTCCCCAACGCCACGCCAACAAACATGGCGTGAAACAATGATTACGAAGGACAATACTGGCGCGAATCTTATGCGTCTGCCCAATCAAAGTCGATCAGCAGGCGAATGATCTTTTGATTTGGGAGGGCATCTCGGAGGTAACGGGTGGCGATCACTTGCGAGAGGCGGTTTGCAAAAACTGGTTGGCAGATCCTGGCGAATATGAGAACGTAATGTTAGATTCAACAAACGGAAGGAGGTGATCCAATGTCAAGTGGGATGAACAAGCCAGGTAGGCAATCGTTCGCTAGGAAGACGTTGGAGCAGCCTCCGCGTTCGACCTAGAGAACCGCCACGTCTGCACGTGAGCGTGCTTCTGGCATATTATCTCACGGGGCCATCCAATCGGGTGGCCCTTTGTGATTCTAGGGTGGTGAACTCTGCTCTGCACCAATGCGCTGCCCCTTGCGTAATTCGGAGGCATAATTGGTAGCGTCAATTGCCGGCTAAGCGGAACCTTTGAAGTGCGCTTCCGGCAGCATTGACGTAGGGTCGAGAAATAGTTCTCGGTATCTGAAAGATACCGAGTGACGACGCAAGGCCGCAGGGTTGGCCACTCAATCTGCTGAAAACCTTAAGAGCCTCAGCTGACGGCTTCAGACTGTTCAGCGACTGGAGTAGGTTGTGCTTGTGGCGCTTCTGCTGAACCATTTTCAGCAACATTGAGGTCAGGGACGAGGTCAGCCCGGTCTGATGGGCGTCGCGAGCGGCCTTCGAAATGGGCGCCTTGCTCAAGAACAAATGTCTGGTGGTAGATGTCACCCTCTACGACCGCGCTGGATGACAGTGTTACTTCGATGCCCTTGATCGTGCCGAACACTGCGCCGTTAATTTGGACACGCTCTGCATTGACTAATCCGGTGACCTTACCGGAAGGCCCGACGATAATCTGTGATCCAACAACGTCGCCTTGCACTTCACCGTCAACTTGGAGGGTTTGCTGAGCGACAATCTTCAGGCCACTACCGATGATCGCAAGATCACTACCAATAATCGAGGTCGTTGCGCCGTTAGCGGAAGGTGAGGCCGCTGGTGCCGATGACTGTTGTGGCATCGGTCGACGTGTCGGAAGAGCAGGCGCCTGTGTCGTCGGTGCAGGATCTTTATCTGGATTACGCGAAAACATGACTACCCTCCATTTGCGGCCCCTTCGCCAATACCACAATCAAATCAGTCTGTAATGGAGGAATTGTGTCGATCCGGCCTGACTTGTCTGATCAATGATAGATTTCTCTGTCTGCCATCTTGATTCGCGAAAACCGGACGAGAGATTGCTCGCGTGCAGCACAACGGCAACGGCCATGACTTTTCAGCACCTTGGGCATAGACAGACTTGCGCCAATGGCACCAAAAAGCCAGCATGTTAACCACGTTTCGATATTGAGGGAGTTGGAAGAATGCGAGCGCGAACTTTAGCAATTGCTGGTGTGCTGGCCCTCAGCCCCACCGGGATGGCCTTGGCAGCAGACTGTCCGGGCAACCCGAATGCAATCGGCGTCAGCCGCGTCGTGCAGATCGATACAACAGGGGGGCCGGCATTTGGGTTCTCGCATTACAAGGTTCATGACTTTCTTCAAGACAAGGAAGTCATTCTGACCTTCGATGACGGGCCTCAGGCGAAACACACAGACAGGGTTTTGGCCGCATTGAAGCGCCACTGCACGAAGGCGACGTTCTTCTCTGTTGGCAAGATGGCGCTTGGATTGCCGGAGATCATCCGCCGGGTTCACGCGGCTGGTCACACAGTGGCAACACACACCTGGTCGCATAAGAATCTCGGCAGCAAAAAGAACAGAGCCATTGCCATAGAGGAAATCGAAAAGGGAATCAGCGCGGTTAAGCGCGCAGTCGGAAAACCGGTTGCGCCCTTTTTCCGCTTCCCGTTTTTGCGCGATTCAAAAGAAACTCTGACCCATTTGGGAAAGCGTAACTTGGCTATTTTCGCGATGGATGTCGATACGTTTGATTTTAAATACCGGAACCCGCGCAAACTGGCACAGAAGGCGGTCGAAAAGATGAAAGCCGCCGGCAAGGGCATCCTATTGATGCACGATATTCAGCCGGTGACGGGGAATGCCATCCTGCCGATCCTTGATGGTCTGCAGGCAGCCGGTTTCAAAGTTGTCCATATGACAGCCGCGTTTCCGGTGACCAGCCTCCCGAAATATGACAAGGCAATCGAAAAGAATGTGAAAGGGTTGGGAACTCCGGGATCCTCGCGACCAACATCAAGCGTTGTGAAGACGATCACGCAATAACCTGCTCGGAAGAGCAACTGATCCGGGTAACAGAAAAGGCCGCTCCACGATCGGAGCGGCCTTGATGCTTTGTAGACGACGTGTTCGACGCCAACTGCCCGATCAAATCTGCAGCTCGTTTCGAACGTTGTGTGTGCTTAAAGCAGGGCCTCCAACGTCTTGTTCCCAACCACACCGTCAACCGAGAGACCATTGGACTTTTGGAATGCTCTGACAGCCGCTTGAGTTCCACGGCCAAAATCACCGTCAACTTCAACGTCAGCGCCATGATAAGTGTTCAGTAGGCACTGCAGTGTCTTGACCTGATCGTTATTGTCTCCGCGGCGGAGATTGCTCTTGATCGGTGGGCCATCACAGATTTCAACCGGACCACTACCGGGTCGGCAAGGGATTGCTGTGCGTGTGCACTGCCACCGGTTACGGCCCGAGGCATTTTTGACTTTTTCGCAATTGATGTTTTGCTCTTTTGACCGGCGCCACGCCTGCCAGCCATCGCCATGTTCGGACTTGACCTTCTTGCGCCATGCAGCCCAAGAACCAGGATATGCACCAAGCGTTTTGGAGACGTACAAATTGCTGGTTGCCGTCACAGCATCTGGCTTGCACTGCTCCGCAAAGGCTGAGCCGGTAGACACCAAGACTAGGGCCGCGACCCCGGCAAGTAATTTGAAAATGGATTTCATCTTGAGAAAACTCCTCCCTCGCAGGTTTATTGTATGCCATACAGCAAGCTGAAAACGCACTTGCCACTGACATATTGAAATGGATCGCATTGGCGATGTATGGGCGTCAAGCGAATGCAAGACGTGTCAGCGATCTCTGTTGCCCTCAATTCGCGGCACAACTTTAACAACCGAGAGAATTTATTGCGGCTATCAGGTGAATTGCCGTTCAGCTTTCAAAGATCGAAGCGCGAGCACCGAAACGGAAATTGCCCTCGAACTAACCACGGACGATGTCGCCAGCAGTCAGCGTACGCTAGAGAACAGGCCCGGCATTTCTTTCGACAAAGAGAGATGTCTCCTGAACAATTCTTATTGACGTTCCAATGAATAAGACTTGCCCATTCAGGGATTGGTTTACCATGAGGACCATGGCATGATCTTTGCTCGGCTCAACAGAGAATTCCCGAAAATACTATGTTTGAGTGAGTGTATCGGCGATGAGCCAGACCAAGACTGACAAGGATATCCAAGCGAGTATCGATGGTTGGAAGGTCAATATTGCCAACCAGGCCCACGCGATTGAAACGATAATCGACGCGGCATCGCGTGATGAGAGCTTCGAAGTCTTCACTCTCAATTTGGACCACCTGGTCAAGCTGCGAACGGACCCGGCATTTCGGGCTGCTTACACACGCGCACGTTACGTGACGGCGGACGGAAGGCCTGTTGCAACAATCGCTGCGCGTGAGGATGACCGTATTGAGCTTTGCACAGGCTCAGACATGTTTGAACCGCTGATCAAGGCAGCCGCAGACGCCGAACTACCGGTCTATCTGTTCGGCACGCGTGATGACGTGTTGAAGGCAGCCGAAGAGAAGCTGGCTGAGATGACAGGATCACGGATCAAAGTGGTCGGCAGTGCGGCACCGCCGATGGGATTTGATCCGCAGGGCGAGGTCGCGGACCAGGCGCTGGACGAAATCGCAGCATCCGGTGCTAGGCTTTGCTTCGTGGCACTCGGGGCGCCAAAGCAGGAACTATTTGCTGCGCGTGCAACCGAACGGGGAATTCCGGGCGGTTTCATCTGCATTGGGGCATCAATTGACTTTGTTGCAGGCGAGCAGGTACGGGCACCCGCGATTGTTCGGCGAGCGGGCTTTGAATGGGTCTGGCGGTTGGGTTCCAATCCAAGACGTCTTGCCAGCAGATACGCCAAATGTGCTGTCCTGAGAGCTGAACTGGCATTTCCCCAAACACTGAGTGGCAAAATCATTCCCTACCGCTAAGACGCGAAATCGTGATCCGGCTTTCATCGACAAAAGGACGTCGCGAATTCAGTGTGGGCATCCTGGCAAGGAGCGGGGGGCGAGATGCGGCTACGGAATGTCTTGGCAATCATACTTGCGACGGGTGTGATGTTCGTAAGCGGTCTTGCATCCACAGCTTCGGCATGTGGCCCAGCGACCAAATGTAAACTCGGCGACCGCCACTATTACATTCGCATGCCTGCCGGTCACGACGGGAAGACCAAAGTCGGCGCTATTGTCTATGCGCATGGCTATCGCGGCACGGCCAAGCAAGTGATGGCGAACAAATGGTTCCGACAGCTTGGCAATAACCTTGGCGTAGCGCTGATAGCCCCAAAGTCGTCAGGTGGCGACTGGTCATTGCCCAATTCTCCATCGCGCATGCGTGGAGCAACTTCGGTGGATGAACTCGCGTACTTTGACCGCGTTCTAACCGACGCCACATCTCGATTTGCCATTGATCCCAAACGCCTGCTGATGACCGGCTTCTCAGCAGGAGGCATGATGGTCTGGAACCTGGCGTGTCATCGCAGTCATCGGTTTGCTGGCTTTGCTCCCATAGCGGGCACATTCTGGCGCCCGGTTCCGGCCAAGTGCACGACACCACCGACGAATATCATCCATCTCCATGGGGATCGGGACAAAGTGGTTCCGCTACGAGGTCGGCCAATCCGCCCGACACATCAGGGAGATGTCTTCAAAGCCATCGATATGTACGCCAAATATGGGCAGTTTGGTCAGCCCGTAGACGTAACGCGCGGGGAGCTTCGGTGCAAATCCCACCGAAACAAGAGTAGCAGCATTCTGGAGTTCTGTCTCTATCGGGGCGGGCATACGTTTAGCTCGGGTTACATCCGACAGGTTTGGAACCTCCTGCGCAAGAATGGGAAGCTCTAGAGTGCGCGCCGCTGCCATATCTTAGGCACTCGCCACATACCTTCACACAACGACAATCCTGTGGTTGTCCATCCTACTCGGTATTGGGTCGGTAATTGGGGCACCCATTGGGTGCCGAGTTGTGCTCGGATGCGGCTTCTGGCGAGCCGAGATCTTGCGGTCAGAACGCCCCTGAATCCACAATTCGTTAACCTTGTTTTGCCTGGTCAGAAAAATATTGTGCCCGGAATGAACCCTTTTCCCGTCCCGAGCGACCAATCCACATAAGGCGCCAAAAAGCCCGCCTCACAAGCCCACCTGAACCGGTTTCGAAAAGAAACGCATGCTTGTGACCCAGGTAACAGCGCGCCACTGGTCGACGCCATAGTGTCATTTCAACACTCAAGGCAGACACCGCCAGGAACTGAACGCAGACCGCCACGCGATTGGGGAAGACCGATGACACTACACTTTGAAGAAACCACACCAGGCGTCCACATGGCGATGTGGGAAAATCCGAATTCTGGAAACGCCCGCACCGTCATTATCATCGAGAGCCTTGGTCAATTCACACTGTACATCGATGGTGATGTCGCAGCACGCGATATGGATAGCTTTGAAACCGCTGCCAGCCGGGCCCAGTCTATGCTGACATCGGGCGGCTCACGGCGCATGGTTCAAATGGCCAGCGCGATGGTTGTCTTCGCTGCTGTTGGTGGCGCTGCAATCGGGCTGACCCATCTCATGTCAGGAACTTCCGGCATCGCATCAGCGGTGACGGCAGATACGCAGTCCATTGTCAAAGATGTCACCGCCGGCGAAAAGAAAACTGCTGAAACCCAGTTTACAACTTTCAAGCGCGTTACACCGCAAAGCAAGCCGATTGTTGTCTCCAGCATTGAGCCAACGAGTACTTCGGCTTCGGTTCCGGCAGCGGCCCCGGTGAGCCCGGTCGTTATCAACAGCACTCTACCAGCGCAGACCGAGCCATCTGAAGCCAAGATTGAGAATACGTCGGAACAAACTCTCGATACTCCGGCACAGCCAGCTGCTCCGCGGATCTTCTCGGCAACTCGCCCAGTTTTTGTAGATCGGCCCGCGCAGCAGCCGGTTGCCAAAGTAGAGCAGGCTGCATCGCCAGTCTCAACGCAGAGCAGTACGCTTGCTGCAGCTGACGAGCCTCGTCCTGCCAAGCCAACTAACGTCGCAATTGGAAACGAAGCATCGACAGAAATTGCTGCAGCTGACCCGCAGAGCAATATGATAGAGCCGGAAGCATTGCCGCTTCCAGATAGAAACCCATTGCCGCGTTTTGCAGCTTTGGAAAAGGTCGAAAAAGATGACGATGGTTTCGGCCCGGCGACGTCTGCACCAGCTGTTCAGGTTGCGCCGAGCCCATATCAGACCAACGCGATGCCGGCTCGCAAGAAGCGCACTGCTGAAGCAGCCTATCAAAAGATGATGGAACGTGCTGCAGCTAAGCGCAGGGCAAAGTTGGAAAAGCGCCGTCGTACTCTTAAGGCCAAAGCCAACGCCAAGCGCAAGGTTGTGAAGAAGAAGTCTACCAAGAAGGTACGCCGTACCGTTCGTCGTAAGTCACGCCGCGTAATGCGCTGCATGATCGGCGGTTGCCGGTGGGTTGCTCGCGGTGGTTACTATGACCGCCAGTATCGCAGGGCCCATTACTAAACCCAGAGGTGTAAGACCTGCCACGAAGACAAGAACCCAATAGAAAAAGCCCCGGTCCATCTGGCCGGGGCTTTCTCTTGTTTGACACCTAATCAGGAGTGGCATTGCTCCTCGGGCCTTTGGTCGACATTCAGAGAAGCCTTGTCGTTGCTCTACCTCTTTTAGGTGTTGATCATCTTTGCGCGACAAGTCGAACGCATCATAAGGGCGTCCAACTTGTCGCGCCTTGATTCAAGGCTAACGTTCCTCTGTTAGCAGCGCTCGATAAACCGTGTAGCACATGGCTAAGACCACGAACGTAAACGGTATACCCGTCGACACGGCCGCGCCCTGCAAGGCTGCCAGACCACCACCGAGCAACAGCGCAATAGCAACCAAGCCTTCCAGCGTGCACCAGAAGATCCGCTGGATAACAGGTGCATCCATTTTACCGCCGGCAGTGATCGTATCGATAACTAGTGATCCGCTGTCAGACGACGTGACGAAGAAGATCACAATCAGAACCAGCGCGAGTGGCGCAACGAAGTTATAGAACGGCAATTCCTTGAGGAAGCCGAACAGCGCACCTTCTGGCTTGTAACTATCGATCACGGTTTCCTTGACACCAGCTGCACCGCCCGCATTCAGCATGTCGATGGCTGCACCACCGAATGTGGACATCCAAAGTGCGCAGACAAGTGTCGGAGCAATCAGGGCGCAGAGAACAAACTCACGGACTGTTCGTCCCTTGGAGATGCGCGCAATGAACATCCCAACGAACGGGCTCCACGCAATCCACCAGGCCCAATAGAAGGTTGTCCAGCCATGGAAGTAGCTGGTGTCTTCACGCCCGAATGGGTTCGACAGGGCCGGCAACAGGGTCACGTACTGCACCATCGTGCTGAAGTATCGGGTGGCAGCATCAACCACACCGGTCATAATGATCACGAAGATAAACAGGCCAACTGCCATGATCATGTTGATCTCGGAGAGCCGCTTGACACCCTTGTCCATGCCCATCAGAACCGAGCCAAGAGCGATCAAAGTGATACCAATAATCAGTAGAACTGTGACTGTGTTCGTTGGCTCAATGCCAAACACTTCATTCAGACCCGCGGCGACCTGTTGAGCACCAAGTCCGAGTGACGTTGTCAAACCGAACAGCGTGGCAAAAACAGCCAGCGTGTCGATGACGTGGCCTGGCCAGCCCCAGATCCGATCGCCGAGCACGGGATAGAAAGCGGAGCGCAGCGTCAGCGGCAGGCCCTTGTTGTAGCAGAAGATTGCCAGTGTCAGGCCGACGACGGCATAGACAGCCCAGCCTTCCAATCCCCAGTGATGTATTGTTCCTACGACGCCGATGTATTCATTGCCCGGTTGGGTAATATCAATGTTAAGCGGCCGGGCTGCGCCATTCTCAGCGAAATTGTAGTACACCGGCTCAAGCACGCCAAAGAACAGCAGGCCGATGCCAATGCCGGCTGCGAACATCATCGCAATCCAGCCCGCGTACGAATAGTCAGGCTTGGCGTCTTTTCCGCCAATTCTCACTGAGCCAACCGGCAATATGATCAATGCCAGGCAGAACAGCGTCATGATGTCGACCGAGAGAACGAGGAACCAGTCGAACTGTTTTGTCAGAAACGGGCGCAGCCAACCAAAAAACTCGGCTGACTCTTTTTGGAATGACAGTGCGAGGATCACGAAGAGAATGATCATCCCCGCCGATACAACGAACACGGGGTTATGAATATCCAACCCGAACGGTCGGATATTGTCGCTCCCCATTTGGTATTCGGTAGTCTCTTTATTATCGGTCGTAGACACGGTTTCCTCCCCAGATCGGCCTCATTTTCTGATCGCCGAAGTTGATATTCAGCAGACCGCAACAATCGAGCATGACGACCAATGTAACATTTGGCAACAGTCGCACCGTCGTTGCAGAGGAGATCGCAGCTGAGAGGTGAAGCTAAGCAAGCAACTCCCACGAAATCTCACGGCCGGGCGTTTTTCACGCTAACGTCCTGTTGTTCAAGGTGAATGTAATCTGAGAAATCATGCTTCCGGTTGCCGCCAGGACGCGAATGCATCGGATTAGAAAAAAATAATGAGTGGGTGTTGAACTGTGGCGCGATGGTCCGGGATAGAATCACCACATCAGTCTTTGACGTCGTCGATTGGAGCGCGAAGCTCTCGTTGTTCATTTGCGCTCAGTACCTGGTCGATAAGTGCTTTCATTGGATGCTGTAGATCGTCGAACCAAAGCAAGTGATCAGAACTGTGTAATACGCCGTCTGTCGCCAAGTCTATGAGCTCGGTCGGGATCCAAGCAATGACAAAGCTCGCATCAGTGATCGAGAGAAAGCCGTCCTCATCTGAAGTAATGCGCTGATCATCGACCCACCACACCCACGTGTCGGTCGGGGGCGCGTCGTCGTCATCGAATAGCGCTTCAGAGTGGGCAGCCGCACTACCGGTCTCGGCGTTGCGCTCGGGATAATAAACAACGAGTGCACCGCTTTCGCGCTGTGCAGCAGGATGGACGTACGAAAAACCGTTGCGCGTCAACAACTGGCGTCGCTCTTCCGCGGTATCAAAAACCGCGTGCCGGCCTGAGCAAATTGCGGAGCGGCCGTTCGCAAGGCGTCTGAGAGAGGTTTGTGGTGCGTCTGACCGCCCGCCAATGTGGCACCAGGCAATCGTTTCGCTCAACCGGAGAAGGAACTCCTGTTCTTCCTCGGGCCCGGAAAATGGACGCCATGTCGACGGTGTTGCAATGTCGGGATGGCTTTGTTTGCGAAATGATTTGCGCTGGAAGTTGCGCTCCCGCCAGGACAATTTCGTTGGCTTGAAGGACATCGACTTCAGGTGGGTGGGATGACTTGGCTGGAGGATGTGGCTTAGCGTGGGAGCGCCCGGCTTGGAAGCCCCCACGCAAGAAGTCTTATCCGAGATCTTTGTTCGATTCTTTGACCTTCTCGGCATCGAGATAGACCTGACCGCCCATTTCATTGAACTTTCGGCTCATCTCGGCCATGCCTTCGGTGGCTTCCTGGTATTGCGGATCATTCAATGTTGCCGCGTAGTCTCGTACGTCCTGCGTGATTTTCATCGAGCAGAACTTGGGGCCACACATCGAACAGAAATGCGCTACCTTGTGAGCTTCCTTCGGCAGGGTTTCGTCGTGCATTGATCGTGCAGTATCGGGATCAAGGCCCAGATTGAACTGGTCTTCCCAACGGAACTCGAACCGTGCACGCGACAGCGCATCGTCACGCAATTGCGCACCTGGATGGCCTTTCGCCAAGTCAGCAGCATGGGCCGCAATCTTGTAGGTAATGACGCCATACTTCACGTCATCCCGGTTCGGCAGGCCCAGGTGCTCTTTCGGCGTCACATAGCATAGCATCGCTGTGCCAAACCAGCCGATCATGGCCGCGCCAATGCCGGACGTGATATGGTCGTAGCCGGGCGCGATGTCCGTCGTTAAAGGCCCGAGCGTATAGAAAGGTGCTTCCCCGCACTCCTTCAACTGCTTGTCCATGTTGACTTTGATCTTGTGCATCGGAACGTGGCCGGGGCCTTCGATCATAACCTGACAGCCCTTGTCCCAGGCCACTTTGGTCAGCTCGCCAAGAGTCTCAAGCTCTGCAAACTGGGCCCGGTCGTTGGCATCAGCAATCGAGCCCGGGCGCAGTCCGTCACCAAGCGAGAAGGTGACATCATACTGGCGCATGATATCGCAGATCTCATCAAAGCGTTCGTAGAGGAAACTTTCCTTGTGACGGCTGAGGCACCACTTGGCCATGATCGAGCCACCGCGCGAGACGATACCCGTCACGCGATGTGCTGACAGTGGGACGTAGGCGAGGCGAACACCGGCATGGATCGTAAAGTAATCGACGCCCTGCTCACACTGCTCGATAAGGGTGTCTTTGTAGACTTCCCAGTCGAGTTTGTCGGGGTCACCATCGACCTTTTCAAGCGCTTGATAAATCGGAACGGTCCCGATTGGCACTGGCGAGTTTCGTAGAATCCATTCTCGCGTATTGTGAATGTTACGGCCCGTCGACAGATCCATCACCGTGTCGGCACCCCAACGGATCGCCCACACCATCTTGTCGACTTCTTCCTCGACAGATGAAGAAACAGCTGAGTTGCCAATATTGGCGTTGATCTTAACAAGGAAGTTGCGCCCGATGATCTGGGGCTCAAGTTCCGTATGGTTGATGTTCGCCGGGATCACGGCACGCCCGCTGGCGACCTCATCGCGGACGAACTCCGGCGTGACGAACTCCGGCAACGCAGCACCAAAGCTCTCGCCGTCATTCATCGCAGCTTTGGCGCGGGCAAGTGCTTCCTTGCGGCCGATGTTCTCGCGGTGCGCGATGTAGACCATTTCCTTGGTAATGATGCCGGCGCGTGCATACTCCAGCTGCGTGATCGGTTGGTCCGCCGAGAGCGCGCGCATCGGCTGCGGCTTGTTCGGAAACTCGCGCGCCAGATGCTTCCCCGCGACGTTGCCATTGTCTTCAGGCTTGATATCGCGGCCCTCGTAGGCTTCGACATTGCCGCGCTCTTTGATCCAGGCTTCTCTTATTCGTGGCAGGCCGGCTTCGACGTCGATATTGGCGTCTGTCTCAGTGTATGGCCCTGATGGATCATAAACCCAGAATGGTGGTTCGCCGGATGACTCGTGCAATGGAATTTCGCGGAACGGCACCTGCACATCTGGATGGCCATCCGGCGCTGAATAGACTTTGTGGCTGCCTATAATGGGACCGGTGGTAACTTCCGGTGTTTGCATTTCTCCCGGGCGGGTCATCTTGTTCATAGTGCTTCTCTCCCTCGCCTAACTTAGGCGTTAGCAGTTTGACTATATTCGTTGAGGCCAAGTTCACGTTGCGTCTTCTTCGGTAACCCGAGCGAGACAAGTCGGTAACTCTCTTTGATGTAATCCTGCAGGTCCTGATCATCCAAAGTGGCGGGGCTGGTGCGCTGTATCCATTTCATGCCGCGAGATGCTAGATAGGGCGCCGGACGCAAACCATCTTGCTCTTTGAGTAGCTCGTAGCTCATCTCTGAGGTCTTGAATGTGACGAACAGATAGTCGTCATCGTTCCAACCGCCGATCGCGAATACCTTCCCCGCAACCTTCCAGACATGCGCGCCACCCCATTGAATCACGTGACTTGTGTGATCAAGACGGCCACAGAATGTGTTGAACTCGTCAGCTGTCACACCAAGCCCTCATCGGCATCCACACCAGCTCAAAACTTGCTTGCCGTCGTCGTCCATGGACGAACGGCGACGAACAACGGCGGTCATGTCTGGAGGGGCAAAGACGCATCCTGTCCCTTCGCCGGCATGACCCGGATCAGGTTCAAAGGGTGCTCGTGCAAGCATCAACACGATCTCAGCCGGTGCCCCGGCGCCCCTCAGAATGTGCGTAAGATGCTGGAATTGGACGTAACTTGCAAGAGCTAAGAGGTCTTACGCCAGCCCTATTCAGCTGAAACAGAAGGATGCCAGGATCAACAACAGAAGGCTCCGCGAATGATCGCCCGTACCCTAAAGCGCACTGCTATCGTCTTTGTCCTCGGTTTCCTGGCCCTGTTTGCCGCTCGATTTGCCTATAGCTACGTCAAGCAGCCGATCCGCCCTCCGCATAGCGGTGGGATGCTCCAAACATTTTCATCTGGCGGTTGGACGTTCGCCAAGGGGCTGCGGAACTACGCTTCCACCAAGGTCAAGTTTCAGCCGGCCCAAGTGGGTGCAGCCTTCCGCAGTGTTGATCAGAAGTATGAGAAAGTCGCCAATGTCGGCCTGCGCACGTTGGAATTCGAGGATGACGAGAAAAAACTGCGCTCGCTGATCAAGAACAACTCAGCACTCATTCAATTCGAACAACGACAAGGTCTGAAACGATCGCGATCTCTTAGGCTGGCAATCGGCGTTAATCCTCAGAAATTCGATCCATTTGTGGCCGAGGTTCAGACGATCGGGAAGCTCCACGAACTCACGATCAACAAGTCGGACAAAACGAATGAGTACCGCGATCTTCAGGCTAAGCGGAAGTCACTTGAAACTTCCCGCAAGGCGTTGATGGATTTGAAGCGGCGCGAAGGCGACATCGGCGCAATGGTGGAGCTGGAAAAACAGATCCTGAATCTCGAACAATCGATTCAAGCACTGGGCGTCAGTCTGGGCGACTTCGATGTCGAGAATGAATTCGTCACCGTCAAGGTCCTGCTTGCAGAAACACGCCACCAGATTGTCCGCAATATCTCTATGTGGAAGCGTCTCCTGACCACTTTTGCCTGGACGGCCCAGGCATACGCCCTACTGTGGCTGGTGTTGGCAGCCGCGGCATTCACCGGGTTAGTCGTAGCCTTCCTGTTTGGAAAGGCAGCTCGAATGATCAAGGATGCGGATCAAAACGGGAGATAGTTCGGGCTTGTGTCAGAGCGTTGCCACTCCAGTTCTGAGTGGCAACGAACGAGTTTCGTCAATTCGCGATGTAACCGACATAGCTCAACCAACCGCCAAGACCAATCAGGAGGATGGCTTCCGCAACAATAAACCATGACGCATTGAGCAGCGAGCGACCAACATGGCGAAGCATGTCTGGCATTGTGATCCGTAGTATGCCACTCGCGACGGCAGCCCAACCGAGAACAGTAATGATCACCGGCCAGTCGGCAACCCAGATGTTGTGAGCATTCACGATGGCCAGTCCGACAAGCAGTGCCGGAAAACCAGACATCATGATAAAACCCGGATTTCCGACGAAGTCATTTGCGAACCTTGCAAATGCCGCACGGTTGAGCAGAAAACCCGCACCGGCAAGTGCAAGGACCGGACCGATCAATTTCGCCAAATAAATTGAAGTCTGCATTGGCATCCTCCTCTTGTCGTGACCCGTGTCGGGCTGAAACCGCACTTCCGCAACTGGCGATACGGCCGAGTAGCGTGAGTTCGGCGGGCAGAATTCGACAGGCGCTGACAGATCCTGCGAACCGGGCCCGGCACCAATCTGCCCCAGGGTCTAACAATATATGGTGCGCTTCAGCTTCCTACAGAAGGCAAAATCGGACATCGGGTTGACGGTTGCCAGGGCAACTTTGGGGAGTGCGTGTCAACTCTGGCAGCACTATACTGGCCTTGCTGCTAACATATTGATTTGGCGGAACTTTAAGCTTGTAACTGGCGCGCTATGCGGTACCATTTTGGGGTTGAGTGTCAACCAGAATCGCTTAGGAGCGCGCATGACAGATCGCAATTTTGCCGCCCAACTCCGCGGGCACAGTCTGACAACGGCAGAGATACTCTATCGAATGCCGGATCATCCTTCACTCCTGCAGAGTTTCGTATGGCAATGCTATGATGTGCATCCGCGTTTTCCGAGGATCAACAAGTTCCTGACTTATTGGCAGGAAAACATTGAGGCTCAGCTTCACAGGGTAACTGTGGCCCATAAAGGCCTGATCAGTCCTGCAGAACTGAGACTGGTGAGCGGCGAATTCAGGTTGAATTGATTGACCCGGCTACGGTTAATCAAAGTTCTCGGTAAAATATTGTAGGAAGCGCAACGGATTGCGCGAATTGGCTCGGCGTTGGCTGTGGCCGACACACTCATGTTATATGCACTGGGCTAACTCCTCATGGATGATTCGAGTTCGCCAACAGAAAGGTGCACGTCATGAAGCGTGATCGTAGGGCAAAAATTGTGGCTACGCTCGGCCCGGCCAGTTCAACACCGGAACAGATCGAAACTCTGTTTCGCGCCGGTGTCGATGTTTTTCGCCTCAATTTTAGCCACGGTACGCAGGACGATCATGCTCAACGCTATCAGATCATTCGAGATCTCGAAGCCAAGGTTAATCACCCCATCAGCATTCTCCAGGACCTTCAGGGGCCGAAGATCAGGATAGGCGTCCTGGAGGGTGACGAAGTCGAATTGGTTCCGGGCGAAACGATCCGCTTCGTATTGAGTGAGGCAGTTGGTGGCAAAGCAGCTATACCATTACCGCATGAGCCGATCTTCGATGCGATTGCACCCGGACATCACTTGCTGCTTGATGATGGGCGGCGGCGCGTCGAGGTCACAGGCGTCGAAAAAGATGCGATCGATGCCCGTGTGATCTACGGAGGCAAGCTGACCAACCGCAAGGGTGTCAATCTTCCGGACACATTGCTTCCGCTATCGCCATTGACAGAAAAAGACCATGCCGACCTGCGCTTTGGTCTTGAGCTGGGTGTAGACTGGGTGGCGCTATCATTTGTCCAGCAGCCTGGCGACATACTGGAAGCACGCGATATTATCGGCGACCGCGCCGGCATTATGGCCAAGATCGAAAAGCCGATGGCGTTAAAGTCTATCGACCGGATCGTCAGCCTGTGCGACGCCATCATGGTGGCGCGCGGCGACCTCGGTGTTGAAACGCCACCGGAGGAGGTGCCTGGCCGGCAGAAAGAGCTAATCCGGACCTGCCGGCTGGCTGGAAAACCCGTCATCGTTGCAACACAGATGCTGGAATCGATGATGTCGGCACCGACACCGACACGGGCCGAAGCCTCGGACATTGCGACCGCGATCTACGACGGCACAGATGCAGTTATGCTATCTGGCGAGTCGGCAGCTGGACAATACCCGGTTGAAGCGGTCCAGGTGATGGAGAGCATTATCCGCCGCACGGAAGAACACAAAGACTACCGTTCAATTATCACAGCGCTCGAGCCGGTCGTTGAGCCAACCGTGCATCACGCCGTGTCTGCAGCTGCAGCCGACATCGCGGACACAATTCAAGCCACCGCAATCGTCGCGTTCACCTCGTCTGGAGCAACGGCATCGCGTATCGCACGAAAGCGGCCCGATGTGCCGATCCTGGCGATCACGCCGCACAATAGTGTCATGCACCAATTGGTTCTGACCTGGGGCGCATTCGCGATACAGTCCGAAACGATCGACAACTACACCGACATGGCGGAGAAGGCGGCCACACACGCGGTCGAACAGGGGTTTGCCCGCAAGGGTGACCGGCTGGTCGTTGTTGCGGGCGTGCCATTTGGCGTAGCCGGCACGACGAACAATGTACGGGTACTCGAAATATAGAAGTTGCGTGCGGTCGTAAGAACGGCCAGCCAGGTCGGAGTGCAGAACTTTGAAGGCAGATATTGCGATCCTCGGTGGCGGCATCATTGGATCAAGCATCGCGTGGCATCTGGCTGCCGGCGGGAAGGGTGGCGACGTTGTCGTGGTTGAAAAAGACCCGACCTACGAGTTCGCAGCCACGCCGCGCGGCAATGGCGGGATCCGTCAACTCTTTTCATTGCCGACCAATATCGCGATGGCCCAGTACGGCCTCGACTATTACGCAAACTTCCAGAGCCGGCTCGCGTCGAGTGGCAGTGAGATAGAGAGCATTGGCTTCAAGCAGCAGGGTTACCTGTTTCTCTCCGATACCGGTGATGAAAAGCAGATGATCGCCAATCATGCGACGCAAGTCGCAGGCGGCGTCCGTGCTGACCTGCTTGACGCGGCGGCACTGAAGGAACGGTTTCCGTCGCTCAATGTGGATGACATCGCCGTCGCTGTGCACTCTCCTGATGATGCCTGGATTGACCCCTACGCAGCACTCATGGAGTTTCGAAAAGCGGCGAGTGCTGTTGGCTGCCGGTATATCAAAGGCGATATCACGGACTGGCAGAGGAATGGCGGTCAGGCGAGATGCATTGTGCTGGCGTCAGGTGAAACGATTGAGGCTGATATCTTTATCTTGGCCTGCGGAGCCTGGTCGGCTGACATCGGCTCAATGATTGGCCTCGAGCTTCCGGTAGAGCCGATGTCGCGCGAGTCGTATTTCTTTCGCTGCCAGGACGAGGTTGAACCACTTCCGTTTCTAAAATCAGAAAGCGATCTTGCCATTCGGCCCGAAGCTGATGGTTACGTTGGCGGCGTGCCCAATTGGGCTGAACAAGCAGGTTGGAACTTCGAGCTGTCGCCGGAGTGGTTCGAGCAGACGGTATGGCCGGCGTTGGCAAAGCGTGTTCCAGCGATGCAGACGCTGAAGTTGGAGCGCACCTGGCGGGGGCACTATGCAAGGAACCGCTTTGACCGCTCGCCGATTATTGGGCGCTGGGAGGCGGGTTGCAGCAATGTCATCATAGCAACCGGCTTCTCCGGGCATGGTATTATGCACGCTCCGGCATCAGGGCGAGCAGTTGCGGAGCTTCTGCTCAGCGGCAGCTACCAGTCGATCGATGTGAGCCTGTTCGGCTACGACCGTATTGCAAATGAGCGACCGGCGCTGGAAGTCGGGATCGTCTGACCGTTACTCTAACTACCAATACCCAGTGCCTTCAGGTTTTCGCGCGGCTGAACAAGTGCCGGATTGAGCTTCAAAGCCTTCCGATAATCGGCGATCGCGCGCATTCGGTCTCCAAGCTGATGATACGCGTAGCCGCGATTGCTGTAGGCATCAGCATTTTTGGGCAGCAGTTCCACAACGCGCGTGTAATCCTCTACAGCCTTTCGAAAGTCACGTAGGTTCTCGTAGGCAGCGCCGCGGTCATTCAAGGCGTTTGGGTAATCTGGATCCAGCTCAAGGGCACGCGAATAGTCGGCAATGGCTTTTTGCGTATCTCCTTTGAAGAAGAAAGCGTTGCCGCGATTACGGTAAGCCTTCGCAAATGATGGAGACAGCGAGATTGCCTTGTTGTGGTCTGCCAGCGCTTTGTCGGCTTGCCCAATTTTGCGATAGGTCACCCCACGTTGGTCAAGCGCGGCCACATTGTCCGGCTCAATCGATAGCAATTTGGTCAGATCGGCCAGAGTCGATGCGTACGCTTTCGCCCGATAATATGCCAACGCGCGATGATAGAGGGCCCGGGTAACGTTCGAATTGCTGGCTCCGTCCTGCGCGATCAGGGAAGTACAGGCATTGATCCGGTCCTGCGACCGGTTTCCCTGCTCGCATTTGCGCATGAGATCGGCATGCGCAGGTACGCTGAAACATGCAAGCATGATGCAGAATATGGCGTGCCTGGACATGGCAACCCTCAAACGTGACTATATTCAAAGGGTTACTATGGTCGAAAAGACTGCGTCTGACAAACTGAGGCCGGTCGTAAGAGGCAAGAGTGGTAAAGCGGGAAAAGAGCTCACGGAGCGGTTGTTGCTAAGCCTCTCCGAGGACAAACCTTGCACCACAGCTCCATAGTTCGAGGGCCCGGTCGTTTTGCGCGTGGGGTGTTGCCAGTTCCGCAAGGTCGTAAGCTAACGCCCTTGTTACCAACGCATCTAAACGCCCTCGGACCCGCAGGTAGGGCTTGAACCCACCATTTTTCGGATCATCGCCAAATCGCAATGGCGTGTCAGGACCGCAAACGACAATGTCATCGACATTGGTGCGAAAAACCAACTCCTGATCCAGGCCCTTGCCCCGTACCTCCAACTCGACGGCAAGGAACGGGGCGTCCTCGACCGCAACATCGAATTTCTCGACCGGGGTCACGAGATAGTGACGACCATCCCCGTCGCAGCGGAGAACACTTGCGAACAGCTTCACCATGGCGGGGCGCTGGATCGGGCTGTCGCGATAAGTCCATGTGCCATCTGAACGAATGGCCAACCCGATGTTTCCGCAATAGGGCGGATTCCATTGCTCAACAGGGGGGCGGCGGCCTTTACTCTGTTCCAAAATGAGCTCTGATAACCCATGGATGCGATTGCTATCCGGCGCCTGGCCTTCCATACTCGAAGCTCCAATCCAATCAAATCCAATCAACCGGTTCGCGAATTGCACCGTATGATCTTGTGCTCACTCCATATTGTGACCACTTTCGGAACAAAACAGTCTAAATAACGTCCAAGAAGAGCAATCAGACCAGGGCCAACAGAGCGTCAATGAACACAGTGAATTCCACAGGTGATGAAATTGTCGGCAGGATCGAAGCTGCCGGCGAGCACATGAAACGCGTGCGTGGGGAGGTTGGTGGTGTCATCTTTGGCCAGGAAAAGGTCGTTGAGCAAACCCTCACGACGATTCTGGCGGGCGGTCATGCCCTCCTTATCGGCGTTCCAGGTCTCGCCAAGACACTGCTGGTCGAGACCCTCGGCCGGGTTTTAGGGCTTGACGCCAAGCGCATCCAGTTTACGCCGGACCTGATGCCGTCAGATATCATTGGGTCCGAGGTCTTGGAAGAGGTCCAAGGCGGCGCGCAACGCCAGTTCCGGTTCATTCGTGGTCCGATTTTTACCCAGCTTCTCATGGCTGATGAAATCAACCGTGCGAGCCCAAAAACCCAGTCAGCCCTGTTGCAGGCGATGCAGGAGCATCACGTGACGGTGGCGGGCACACGCCATGACGTCCCGGAACCATTCCATGTTCTGGCAACTCAGAACCCGCTGGAGCAGGAAGGCACCTATCCGCTCCCAGAAGCCCAGCTCGACCGGTTTCTCCTCCAGATTGACGTCACGTACCCTGATCTCGAAGCAGAGCGACAGATGCTGTACGAGACGACGGGCAACAAGAACGTTCAGTTGCAGCCGGTTCTCGATGGGCCGAAACTGATGGAAATGCAGCAGCTGGTACGGTTGATGCCCGTGCCGGACAAGGTCGTTGAGGCCATTTTGTCGTTGGTGCGGGCGGCTCGTCCCGGACCTGAGGCGTCTGAGGATGCAAACCGTCTGATTGCATGGGGACCAGGCCCACGAGCGAGCCAGGCACTGATGCTGACGGTACGCGCCAAGGCTCTCATGGATGGCCGACTGGCCCCGTCCATCGATGATGTCGTTGAGTTGGCCGAGCCGGTGCTCAAGCATCGAATGGCACTAACATTTGCCGCTCGCACAGAAGGCGAGTCCCTCAGTAAGGTTGTGCAGCGCCTGGCGTCGACATTGGAGTAGCGACATTGGCAATCCTTGGTCGTGAGGCCCGCCAATCGAGTTCGCAACAGCGTCATTCTTCCCTCGTTGCGAATGAAGTGGAAGCAAAATCTCTGGCAGAGCGTCTGCCGGAGCTGCTGATCGAGGCTGTGCGGATCTCTTCGACGATTGCATTTGGGATTCACGGTCGTCGCCGTCCGGGGCCGGGGGAAACATTCTGGCAATTCCGGCAATACGAAACCACTGATGCCACCACGATGATCGACTGGCGGCGATCGGCTAGTTCCGATCAGCTTTATGTGCGCGAGCGCGAGTGGGAGGCAGCCCACACCTTCTGGCTTTGGGCCGATCTCTCAAGCTCGATGGATTTCTGCAGCCATCTCAGCAATCAGTCGAAAGCGGACAGGGCGCTCGTGCTGCTGTTGGCCATGGCTGACTTGTTGGTGCGCAGCGGTGAGCGCGTTGCGCTATTGGGGCTGACAAGACCAACGGCCAGCCGTCATGCAGCAGCGCGACTGGCTGAAGCAATCGCAGAGAACCTCGAGTCGCCTGTTCTATCGGCCGGGTTGCCGCCGTCCGAACAACTCAACCGCCACACCGGGCTCGTCGTCATTGGCGATTTGCTGTCGCCGGCAGAGGCGGTCACAGAACGCTTCGGCAGCCTTGCTGCATCCGGCGTCAGCGGGCACGTCATGCAGGTTCTGGATCCAGCCGAAGAGACGCTGCCGTATGAAGGACGCGCGGAATTTCTGGGCCCTGATGGCCGTCAGCGCTGGATTGCTGATCGTGTCGAAGTCATCCGCGACGACTACGCAAAACGGCTCGCGGCCCATAAGGCAGCAATTAGTTCTCATGCGATGCGGTTAGGCTGGTCTCATGTCGTCCATCACACCGATCGTTCGGCTGCGGAACCTTTGTTACAGCTCATTCTGAGGCTCCAGGAGCCGGCCAAATCATTGATGGCCTCAGGTGCAGGGGGAGCCCTATGACGATCGGCGCTTTGTCATTCCTCAGTCCCTGGCTACTAGGCGGCCTGATTGCGCTGCCAATTATCTATTGGCTGCTGCGAACCGTACCGCCGCGACCAAGGCAAATCGCATTTCCGCCCACCCGCATTTTGGTCGGGCTGGAGAACCGCGAAAAGACGCCGGATAAGACACCATGGTGGCTGATGCTGATCCGCCTGCTGGCTGCGGCATTGATCATTTTCGCACTCGCTGAGCCAATTCTGAACCCAAATCGAACCGCAAACTTCTCTGGCAATGGCCCGGTCGTCGCGGTCATCGACAATGGCTGGAGTTCCGGATCGCATTGGCCAGAGCGTGTTCGTATGCTCGAGCGTGTGATCGATCAGGCTGAGCGACAGAACCGTTCCGTGGTCATACTGGCTTCTGCAGAGAATGAACGCAGCCCTCTGCGCATTGAGGCGCCCAATGATGCGCGGACGCGGGCCGGCGGACTAGTGCCTCGTCCCTACGCGCCAGACCGCGAGGGTGCGCTCTCGCGCCTCCAGGAACTCCTCTCACGCACCGATGGAGCCAGTATTGTCTGGCTGTCAGATGGTGTTGACCATGGCAAAGCGGACGCGTTTGCCACTGGGCTCGCCGCTCTTCCAGCAGCACAGTTTATGGTCGTCGAAGTGAGTCAGAATGCAACGCCACTCGGGTTGGCTGCACGGATTGGCGATGGCGGCCGATTGAAGATTAATTTAGTGCGCCCCTTTGGTACCAGTCGTCAGGGCAATGTTGTCGCCCTGTCAGCCAGAGGCGAAGCGCTGAGTGAGTCGCGGTTTCAGATGACACCAGGGGAAACGCGAAAAGTTCTGGATATCGAGCTGCCATTGGAATTACGCAATCAGGTTAGTCGTGTTGCGGTCGTGAGCGAGCGATCGGCCGGCGCTGTTCATTTATTGGATGCCGGGACCAAGTGGTCGCGGGTCGCCCTGTTCTCCGGCTCCGAGCGTGACCGTGACCAGCCGCTGCTGGGGCCGCTTTACTATGTCCGCAAGGCAATGGCGCCGTACTCCGAAATTGTTGAACATCAGACGTCCAACTTGTCCGAGGGGATGGAACGCATCCTCAAAAGACGGCCATCGATGATTATATTGACGGACGTTGGCACGATCGCAGACGACACAGCTGATAGCTTGCGCAAATGGGTTCAGGCAGGTGGGGTCCTGGTTCGGTTCGCCGGGCCGCGGTTGGAGCAGGGCGGCGATGACCTTTTGCCGGTCGAATTGCGCGCCGGTGGTCGGACACTGGGTGGCGCGCTGTCGTGGTCGACACCACAGCCATTGGCACCATTCGCGGACGACAGCCTATTTGCAGGTCTGACGTTAAACAAAGAAGTGGTTATCCGGCGACAGGTCTTGGCCGATCCCGCAAAGCTCAGCCAGGAAACCGCAGTCTGGGCGCGCCTGCAAGACGGCACGCCACTTGTTACAGCCGAAGGGCGCGGCGATGGTCATGTTGTGCTGTTTCACGTCACAGCAAACTCCGCTTGGTCCGATCTGCCGTTGTCAGGCCTCTTCGTTGAGATGCTGCGTCGCGTTGCAACGCTAGGTGCGCTTTCCAGAGGCAGCACAGACAATAGCGGAACATCGACATCCAACGCATCCGCTGCGCCATCGCAAGCCGTTCTGTCGCCGGTACAGGTTTTGGATGGTTTCGGCCAATTGATCCCGCCGCCGCCAACCGCATCACCCATTGCCCGCAAGGATTTCTCGAAGGTCACAGCTCGCGCTGAGCATCCTCCAGGTTTCTATGGACCGGCAGGTCGACCGCAGGCATTAAACATTCTCGGACCTGAAAGTGAACTCAAGCCATTGCCCTCTCTACCGGCAAGTTTTTCCCGCCTGGCCTACGAGGATGAGGCGTCAACTGACTTAAAACCGTGGTTGTTTGCAGCGGCGCTGGCCTTGCTACTGCTGGATGTGATCGCGGTGCTCTTACTGCAATCTGGTGGTATACGCCGCGCGGCACGCGGGGCCGCCGCGCTTCCGTTTGTTGCGATCCTGGGAGCCGGCCTGATGGTGTCGACGCTGCCCGCTGATGCCCAGCAGGCAGGCACACGGTCCGGGCCGGCATCGAACTCGATTGATGCTGAACGGGCGCGGATTGCGACCAGCAAAGTCACCTTTGGTTATATCCTCACGGGTGATGCCGGCATTGATGGCACGTCGCAGGCCGGCTTGTCCGGATTGGGGCGCGTCCTCAATGCGAGGACGGCCGTCGAACCGGGCGAACCGGTTGGCGTGGCAATCGAGAAGGACGAGATCGCGTTTTTTCCGATGCTTTACTGGCCAGTGATCGCGTCGCAGCAAGAACTCAGTGCCAAGGTGCTAGCCAAAGTCGACGCCTACATGAAGCACGGCGGCATGATCATTTTTGACACGCGAGATTATGGCCAGGGCATGCCCATAGGGTTCATTCAGCGCGGTGCATCAACAGGCAAGACACCGCTGCAGCGGCTGCTTGGCAAGTTGGATCTGCCCCGCATCGAACCGGTTCCACAGGGCCATGTGCTGAGTAAATCTTTTTACTTGCTTGATGAGTTTCCGGGGCGCTGGTCAGGAGGCCAGTTATGGGTCGAAGCCGGCGGCGGCGAGACAATTTCGGAAAATAAGCGGGCTCGACAGGCAGACGGTGTCAGTTCAATCCTGATCACGGCGAATGATTTCGCGTCAGCCTGGGCATTGGATGAACGGAATTTGCCGTTGTTCCCGGTCGTACCTGGTGGCGAACGGCAACGTGAATTTGCTTTCCGTACCGGGATTAACATTGTGATGTACGCACTGACCGGAAACTACAAGGCCGATCAGGTGCACATTCCGGCTCTTCTGGAAAGACTGGGTCAGTAAGGGATTAGTTCGGCGATCATGACCAACCTTTCTCTCGACTTTGCACCTATTTTGCCATTGCCGCTGCTGATCGCAGCTGGGGCAGCGATAGCGGTTCTGCTGGTGATCATGGGACTGCGGCGCACGCGCGGGACGGCATTTCGGGCGCTAGCATTGCTGGCCGTTCTGGCCGCCTTGGCCAATCCGGCGCTGCGTGAAGAACAACGCGAAAGCCTCGGCAATATCGCCATTGTCATGATGGACGAGAGCACCAGTCAGACTTTGGCGGAGCGTCCGGAACAGGCCAAGGCCATCCGTAGTGAGCTTGAAACAAAGCTGGGGCGAATTCCCAACCTTGACATCAAGTGGGTGACGTCATCGCGCCCCCGTGACAATGAGAAAGCCGGCACGACAATCTTCAAGGATTTGAACAACGCGCTTTCCGATATCCCGCCGGATCGCCTGGCGGGCGTCATTATTGTCAGCGATGGCCAGATCCACGACGTCCCAAACAAAGTTGGCCAGCTCGGCTTTCAAGCACCGGTTCACACGCTCCTTACCGGGCAGAAGGAAGAGTTTGACCGGCGCATCGAAGTCGTCAAGGCGCCACGATATGGCCTTGTCGGCCAATCGCGCGACGTTGAGATCATCCTGCAGGAAACCGGCAAAGTCCCAACTGGCACATCCAGAGATGTGACGATCAACATCCGCCGAGAGGGCGTGCCTGATGAGCAAGTGCCAGCAAGAATAGGTGAGCGCCTCATCATTGCGATGAAGTTCCCGCACGCTGGTGCCAACATACTGGAAATTGAGCTTTCTGAGACGGACAACGAGTTAACAACGGCAAATAATCGCGTCGTCGTTATCGCTGACGGTGTCCGCGAAAACCTGCGCGTCTTGTTGGTCTCTGGTAAGCCGCATGCAGGCGAACGGACCTGGCGCAACCTTTTGAAGTCAGATGCCGCAGTAGACTTGGTGCATTTCACGATTCTTCGCCCTCCACAGAAACAGGATGGCACGCCGATCAACGAACTATCGTTGATTGCATTTCCAACGCGCGAGCTGTTTTCGCAGAAGATCGAGGACTTCGATCTCATCATCTTCGATCGCTATCAGTATCGTCGGATCTTGCGGCAGCACTACTTCGATAACATCGCACGATACGTCCGCGATCACGGCGGTGCTCTATTGATTGCCGCCGGCGATGATTACGCCGGACGTTCCAGCATCGTCAACACGCCGCTCTACCCTGTTCTGCCCGCCACCCCGACAGGCAATGTGATCGAACAGCCGTTCAAGGCAAAGCTCACGGATCTCGGTGTTCGCCATCCGGTGACCGAAGAGCTTCCCGGCGGCAGTAAGGACGATCCCAGTTGGGGGCGTTGGTTCCGGCAGGTCGACGTGACCCAGGAACGCGGACAAACGTTGATGAACGGGGTGCAGGAAAAGCCATTGCTGATCCTCGAGCGCCGCGGCGAAGGGCGCGTGGCGCTGCTGACTTCGGATCAGGCTTGGCTCTGGGCGCGCAGATATGACGGAGGCGGCCCGCATGCTCAGCTTCTCCGACGCCTGTCGCATTGGCTCATGAAGGAACCAGATCTCGAGGAAGAGCGCTTGAGGGCTTCGGCTGATGGCCTCAAGCTAACGATCGAACGACGGACGCTGGGTGATGAAGTTCCTGACGTCGAGATTTCGGAACCCGGCGGCAAGACCTCGCGTGCGGTTCTGAGCAAGGTCAAAGATGGATTGTGGCGCGCGACAATCACCGCCAACCAGGCCGGTGTCTATAAGTTCGAGACGCAGTCGGACATCGGACAGCTCACGGCTATCGCTCATGCTGGCATCGCCGATCCGCGCGAAATGTCAGAAGTCCATGCGACTGCTGAGAAGATCGCTCCCTTGGTCGAGAAAACAGGTGGTGGTGTGTTCTGGACGCACGCCTCGTCGATCTTGCCTGGAGCCAGTGCAGGTAGCGTGGAACTTCCACGTGTCACTATGCTAACCGCTGCCCGGGTATTCTCCGGCTCAAACTGGATGGGTTTGAAAGACCGCAATGCTTACGTCACGCGTGGGATAAAACTCACGCCGGTCTTCTCGGGAATAGCAGCTCTGTTAGCGCTTCTCTTCCTGATCACTCTGGCTTGGTGGCGTGAGGGGCGATAGCCGCGTTGAGCAAATGAACGCTGGTGGATTGCACATAAATCCTTGGCTGACTGCTGCTAAATCGTCAGCGATGCAATGCCACGACTGATTCGCTCCAGTACAATCATCTAGGGATAACCGGTCGAGCACGCCTCGAAGCTCCGGATCGACTCACTTAATGTCGCTTGCGTCATGTGCGTCACACCCGAAATTTGAGCTGATGATGGTGCTCCACAATGAATCTCCTGTTCAAGATCATCTATGCGGCACATGCCAATGGAACACATCACAAGTTGGCGCTGGATGCCCTCCGCCATCTCCAATGTGAGCGCGCAGACGAATGGCGCGCCGTCTTCCTGAAGAACGCCGAGCAATATCTCATCGGCTCCAAACTGCCGGACAAGGAGTTCAAAGACTTCAAAAACCACGTCCTGCATGTCCGTGACGATTATTGGGGTGGTGCGCCTGAGAAGGCCGAGAGTTGGTACAACTTATGTGTGCGCGCACTGCGCGAGCAAAAATTTGAAGAAGCGGTTTGGTCGGCAGGTATCCTGAGCCATTACTATACTGACCCCATTCATCCCTTCCACACAGCCCAATCCGAAGCAGAGAGCAACATTCATCGCGCTGTCGAATGGAGCATCTCGAAGAGCTATGCGGATCTGCGCAAACGCGGCCTGCGCCAGCCCATTACGCCGATCGATATTGGCTATCGCGGCCCATGGTTGAAGGACATGGTTATTGCGGGCGCGGAACACTCGAACACGGATTACGAAACCCTGATCGCGCACTATAACTTTGATCTGGGCGTCGTCGATCCACCAGCGGGTCTCGATGATGTTGCCAAGGACCTGGTTGGGCGACTGCTCGTTTACGCGTCGTTCGGCTTTGCTGCAATCTTGGATCGTGCCATCTCGGAAGCTGACGTCGTCCCACCTAAGGTCTCGCTGACAGTAGATACCGTTCTGGCCGGACTGAGCATTCCAATCAGGTGGGTCACGCGAAAGATGGCAGACGCAGAAGACGCGCGCCAAGTTCAACGCATGTACGATGAGCTACAGCAGACCGGCACTGTCGATCAGACATTGGCAGAGGACGATCGGGCGATCCGCAACCTGCACGCTGCGGAAATATTGACAGGCCGCCAGAACGCCCTCCAGGAGGGGCGCCGGAAACGGCGCGAAGCTTCTCCGCTGCCGCAAGGTGATCTTCCCAGGGTCGCTGCAAGAACCGTAGACCTAGTTGCTGGAGGGCGGCCGAAAGATGCGGCCCAAAAGCCAGAGCCTACTTCACAGATAGCGATCCCAAGCGTACCGCAAATCCCGAAAGAGCGAAAAGCAGAGGGCGAAGACGCGGTATCAAAATCAGTTTTCAAGACGATGGTGCCGGCACGTAGCCAAACTCAATCTCAAACTGAACACCGCGAGAATAAGTTCTACCTGACAATTGATGATGACATTGAAGCCGCGCCCTCGATCGGGCCTAAAACCGCAGCCCGACTGGAAGAGATTGGTATAACAACGGTCCGTGATTTGTTGGAGGCTGACGCAAGTTCGGTAGCGGAACTTCTCGATGTTCGCCATGTCTCGGAGCAGACTGTCCTGGATTGGCAGGACCAAGCAAAACTGGTGATGTCGGTTTCCCGATTGCGTGGTACGCATGCACAATTGTTGGTAGGTGCCGGCTATAGACATGCAGTTGATGTTGGCGCCGCCGATCCAGCGGATCTGACCAGCGCGATACTCCGCTTCGCTCAGACACGCGACGGCCAGCGGATTCTACGCGACGGTAACTCACCACAAATTGAGAAGGTCAATGAGTGGGTTCAAGCTGCCTCTGACAATCAGCGAGCTGCGTAAGTCGCAGCGATCAGAGGCATAAGCCGAAAAGTGTGAGTGCCGACAAGAGCTGCAAGCTCAGAAACGGTCAACATTCTGCATTTCGGCCACGTTGTTACAGAGAAACTGGTTAATCATCAGCGAAACTGAGTAAAGCAGTAGCTCAAATCAACATTTGGTTGAGAAGCGCGTTGTTTGATGCTCCCATGGTCTCGTCTCACCGACACCAACCCAACTCAATTGAGGCCTCATAGCGAGCAGTTTTGTCTCTTTAAACCCGCCAGGTAGAACGCTGATCACACCCGAAGTGACCAATTCGGCTTCAATGTAGCACTCTTTTTGATGATATTGGGCAACGCGCGCAATTCGAAAACTGTCGAAGGTCAAATTGCGCGAAGCGCGCAGAACTTAAACTGTGCCGTGGTGTTTTCTCGGCCTGCTGTCATGTTTCGCGACATCAAAAAATCGAAATGGCAGGCCAGGAAAGTGGCCCATTTCAACTTTGAGTCTGCAAAAGCCACAGCGTAATCATCCGAGCAATAGTAGTCTTTTCTTGTTCAGAAAGCGCAAGCGAACGGTTTGAGTATTATGAAACTGCAGTAGTCGGACAAAACGAGTAGTGAGGTCTAATACTACTCTCAAAGCCCGATAAGTTGCGGCTTTTCGCCCGAATTGCTAGTGTCCACTTCGTTGGTGTGCATAAAAAAGATTGAACAGGCAACTGGAAAGCGGTCACGCCGTCAAAGTTTCGAAAGCCGCGCACCAAATTCGTGAAGCGAAGATCCAAAGAATTAGTGTGCCGGCTCCGATATTATCTTCCCGCTTCCACTTGTACCTATTCGAATAACGGAGCCCAAAGGAACACGAGGCCGAGTTTCTCTTTTGAAACTCCGCGTTCTTATAACAACACCAGAATATCTCAAGTTTAAAACAGTATTAATTCTTGGGATGTAATGACGGACTGAATGGGGTCGCTGACTGCAGTGGATGAGGCAAGGGCTTCAAACGGAAGGAAAAAGAGAATGCGCGCTATCAACGTTGACAAGATGGCATTGAAGGAACTGATCGATCTTGAACTCAAGGTCAAAAAGGCGATTGTTTCAGCTCGTGAGAGAGAGCGTTCCGAGATCAAATCAAAAGTGGAAGCGATGATTGAAAAGTCAGGTTTCTCCATTGATGAAATCTTTTCCCGTGGCCGGGGTGCCATGAAGGGACGGACAGTCGCTCCGAAATATGCCAATCCAGAAAACAAGTCTGAAACTTGGACCGGGCGTGGGCGTAAGCCCAAGTGGTTGGTTGCCAAGCTGAACAAAGGCGCCAAGATCGAGCAGTTTGCGATCTGAGCACGTTACATGTCTTGACTGTTTGGAAGGCCGGGCCGCCGCAAGCGTCCGGCCTTTTCTGTTGTAATCGGCACTACTCGAGACGGCTGGTTGGTTTGCGGCGAACAAGGTGCTGTAAGACAAGGCGCAGGGCGTTTATTGAACTTCGTCTGATAACCGCTGTTGGAGTTTGGATCTCAAGTCATCTTCTGTGAGTGCGAAATCACTTTCAATCCATTCACGCTTGAGGTCCGTCAGGATCCGGCCAACGTCTGGGCCAGGTTGAATTCCAGCAGCCACGATGTGACCGCCAGATAAAGGAAACGTCGGTAGTTGCCAGTTCTGAAGAAGGTTATTCAGATTATGCCATTCAGGATTGGCAAGCTGGCTATATGAGCTAGACTGCATCATCTGAATGCGAGCCGAGAAAAACGCCACGCCATCTTGATAATACCAGCGGCGTCCGGAGACAGGGTTCGGCGATAGGTTTTTTTGGGGCAGTAGTTGAGCAAAAAACTTTAGAAAACCGGCTTCTGCATTACTTAGCCGAAGTTGCTCTGCAATGCGTTCACTATCCTCGGCACAATGAACACTGAGAACAGCAAGACGCACGACGGCTTGGCTTTCTGGGAAGCTGCCGCACAGGCGGGCAAAGTGGGAAAGGCTGGGAGCGACGGGTAGGATGTGCGCTAGTATCCCGTATTCCTGCATAATCTGGAGAATGTCGACAGCGCGGGGCGCAATCAATATTTTCAGGAACTCTTGCCGAATGCGTTCCTCTGAAAGCTGCTGCAGTCCAGAACGACATTGGACAATCGCCCGGAGCGCCAATGGATCTGGTGCACCGTGACCGTACTCTGCGAAGAACCGAAAAAAACGGAGCGATCTCAGGTAATCTTCTTTGATCCGTTTCTCCGGTACACCGACAAATCGGATCTGCCGGGCCTCAATATCAGCATAACCGTTCACCGGATCAAAAACGTGCCCCGTCCGATCGCAATACATTGCGTTGATTGTGAAGTCGCGGCGGCTGGCATCGCTGAGCCAGTCATCCGTAAAGGCGACGACAGCGTGACGTCCATCGGTGCTCAAATCTTTGCGTAGGGTCGTGACTTCAAAGGCGGTCGCACCACAGATGATGGTGACTGTGCCATGCGCGATGCCGGTTGCGATGGACTTGAAACCATTGCGCTGAGCGAGAGCTTGGATCTCGTCCGGCAAGGCCGTTGTGGCGATGTCGATGTCTTTGACGGGACGCCCGAGCAGGCTGTTGCGAATAGCACCACCAACGACACGCGCTTCAAACCCTCCCGCCTCAATCGCAGAGAGTATCGCCTGCGTATCTCGGCTTTGCAGCCAGGGTTCCTGCTTTAATGACGGCACGTGCAATCACCCGGCTCCTCGCCGGTCATTTTCTTTGCCCCGGAATGATCTTACCATCCCGATAGACAGGGGGTTGGTACTGTTCACCGGGTTTGCCGCCGGTCACACTGCCGAAGTACGCCAGGCCAGCGACCATGGCGACAGCCCCGGCGGCAAGCAGCCATACAATCGGTGCATCATCGAAGATCTGCTGCACGGTCGAGCCAGGGGTATGGCGCCGTCGCACGAGCATAAACAGCACGTAGATCAGCGTCGGCAAGAGGAAGAGCAGAATGTTCTCGATAACGACTCGTATCATGCCCGCGCGAGCCTTTCATGCAGGTTACGTATCATCCCTGCTGTAGCACCCCAGATGAAGCGATCACCGTAAGGCATAGCATAGTAGGAACGCTGCGTACCACGCCATTCACGCGTGTGTGTTTCATGGTTAGCACTATCCATCAGGAACGACAGCGGGACTTCAAAGGCGTCCGCGACTTCACCTTCTTCGAGGGTAAGATTGAAATCGGGTTTGACGAGTGCAACCACAGGAACCACATGAAATCCTGTCCCGGTCAAATAGCCGTCCAGATACCCTAACGGCTCTATGACACTGCCAGACAGACCAATTTCCTCGCTGGTCTCGCGCAGTGCTGCCGCTAACGGCCCGGCATCATGTGGCTCAAGCTTCCCGCCTGGAAATGCAACTTGTCCTGCGTGACTAGGCAGATGTTCCGTACGTTGCGTAAGCAGTACAGTCAGCTGCGCGCGGGCAACGATTGGGACCAGGACTGCGGCTGGGCGAGGCGATTTCGCAATCTCTTTTACAGCATCGAGCTCAGGGTTGAGATCGAAGTCGCTGCGCAGCTGTGACCGGTCTGATGATGCAAGATTCGAAGGCCGGTGCTGGGGTTCGATATGCAAGGCGCGAGCCGCAAGCTCACGAAACCTCGCCTCGGTCCAGGCCCGTTGGCTGTCCACTTGGTTCATGCGCGTATCTTGCCGCGGTGCCGTATCGTTTCAGCCGCAGTCCATGCTAGCAATTTCCCGTGGATACCTGGCTTTGAAAACGAAAATTCCACCGCAACTCCGCCATTATTCATTCTGGTTCTTGTGTCAGTAATATAAGTTCGCATTTTGTGCCAATTCAATACTTGCAGGTCGGGAGCAGCTGGTGGTGGCGAATTTCATCCGATACGGACATTGCATTGCGACCGTGCTGTTTGCAATGTTGCTCGCACCGTCAGCGATTGCAGCAACCAAGGCAAGTCAGTTTTCCGCGACGCTTGGGTCCGAGCAGCGAAAAGTCTTTGAGGCTTGGTACGTCGCGCAGATCTCGCACCGCGCGGCACTCAACGGATACTGGCGGCAGATCGACAGGAAGCGCCAGATTCGGCGTAAGAAAAAGCGTGCGAGACGGGCGCTGACAAGTCAGGATTATGTGTCGAAGTTTCCGCCGAAATATAACGGTCCCGCATTGCCAAAACGGCTTTTGGCACGATGGCGTCAGTTTCAGGCAAAGGACGCACCACCGCGGAAAAAGCGCGATCCACTGCCCGGCGTCGCCGACTATTTGGCCAGTGCCAAGCGGCATTACAATTTCACACCGGAGCGCATTCCCGAGCGCGAGTTCAAGCGCCGTTATGCCTTGGAAGCGCTGCGTTATGGTCTGACCAAGGAACAAGTCGTTCGTGTTTTTGCGCTTGAGACGGGCGGAAATGGTACGGCTGACATGCAGGCAGGGATCCATCCCATCACCAAGCGCGGCCGGCCGATATCAAGTGCTCTTGGTTACGCTCAGTTGCTGGCAGCCAACTCAATAAACGTAATGGCCAAGCACGGCCCCAAGTTTGTTGCGCGGCTGGAGCGCAAGATGAAGCGCGAGAGAGTGGAAGCGCGTCGCCGAGTGTTGGCTGACAAGCTGCGTGCGCTTCGTGCAATGCTGCGCACCGCCAAATCGATCCCATACAAGTGGTCACGCCAACGGGCCCTGGCGCGGACTTCTCGTGGACGTGGCCTTCATCCCCTGAATATTGATGGGGACATCGGCCCTTGGATGCAGGTGATTAAGCTGGCAGACATCAAGAATTTGGCAGCGCGCAGGGGTAAGCCGAACATCGAAAGTGCTGAACTGGAGCTCATGAACTTGGCAGGGCCAGGTACTGGTCTAGAAATGATGCGACAGGCAGGCTTGGACAAACCAACGGCGAATTTCTTTTCTCGCCGCGGCTATTACCGTAATTCAATTGTGCGTGGCCGGACATCGTCAGGATTGATCAAGGCACTCGCCAAGCGGATGGATCAGAACATGAAAAAGAAGGGCTCTCGGGAGTTTCTTGCGGTGTTCGAGGAGATCATTGCAAGCCGGCAGCAGGCACGCGCGACGCAGTGAGCCGCTCTTTGTTGTGTGCATGACCGGCAGTCGCATTGGCTGCAACGAGCGCCTATGGTTACCCGGTCGACCCCTATTCGTTGCGAGCCGTTGACGTCATGTTTGGCCTGTGCGACGAGAGCCGGTAGCGAATACAATGCGATGCGATCCCGCATTGTGGAGCCGCGACGTCAGAAGGCAACCAAGATATGGTTCAATTACCTTATTTCGCCTGAGTGAATTCCGAGTCGAGACGACCGGAATTCCAATTGGCCCGGCCAGCGACCACGCGCGTGACGAACCGCGCGACGAGAGCGTCTGGGAAGTACTCTATTCAATCGAAATTGCAAACTGCACTGGACGCAGCCTGCCTGCTGCCAGGTGAAGAGACGTAACAATGCAAAACTTACTGCGCTGGTTCGAAGATCGAATTGAGCTGTTCTCGAAGGGCGAGCCAGAACGCCCACCGGGCCGGCTCATAGCCTTCTATCGACACTTTATCTGGCCAATCCGTCTGTATTGGTTCGCATTGCTTGTGACCGGTTTCCTGGCTGCTGTGATTGAAGTCTCGTTCTTTGCCTATCTTGGCCAGATCGTCGACCTCATGCGTGCGTCCGCAACACCAGAAACCTTCTTTGACGATCACGGGTCTCTGTTAGTTTGGATTGCATTTATTGCGCTTGTGGCAAGGCCAGTCGTTTTTGGCCTCGATGAGCTCCTTGCCAACCAGGTGATTGCTTCGCCGGTCTCAACCCGCATCCGTTGGCAGACGCACCGTTATGTCCTGCGCCAAAGCCTAGGTTTTTTTCAGAATGACTTCGCCGGCCGGGTCGCGAACAAACTTATGAACACGGCCCCCTCATTGCGCGAGTCATTGGCGCAGCTGTTCGATGCGATCTGGTTTGTGGTCGTCTACACCGTGAGCGCGATCTACTTGTTCGCCGGCGCAGATTGGCGTCTCACAATGCCGTTGCTGATTTGGATCGCGATGTACATCGCGATCATCGTCTATTTCGTGCCGCGGATTAAGCAGCGCGCTGCGGAAACGGCTGAGGCGCGGTCGACGCTGACCGGCCGGATTGTTGATAGCTACACCAACATCATGACCGTGAAGCTGTTCGCGCATGCTGACCGCGAAGAAGCCTACGCGCGCGAGGCCCTGCTCGAGCATCACCAGATCTACAATCGGCAGCTGCGCCTGATCACGTTTATGAATGTGCTGATCTGGATTTCAAATGGAATTCTGATCGTATCGTGCGGGGCACTGGCGTTCTGGCTTTGGAGCATCCGACTTGTCAGCATTGGCGAAATCGCGCTCATCGTTGCGCTCACGATCCGCATCGTCAACATGTCCGGTTGGGTGATCTGGGTCGTGCGTTCGATCTTTGAAAATATCGGCAATGTTCAAGAGGGGATGGAAACCATTTCCCGCGCCCACGACGTGGTCGATGCGCCGTCTGCGCCGGCATTGAAGGTCGACCGCGGCGCTATCGCCTATGAGGGGATCCGCTTTCACTACGGCAAGCAGGATGGTGGAATTATTGACAACCTATCCTTGTCGATCGAGCCCGGGGAGAAGGTTGCACTTGTCGGGCGGTCCGGTGCCGGCAAGTCAACCTTGGTCAACCTGCTGCTGAGATTCTACGATCTGGAGCAGGGGCGCATAACAATCGACGGCCAGGATATCTCCCGCGTCACGCAGGACAGTTTGCGTGCGCACATTGGAATGGTCACTCAAGACACATCGCTTCTCCATCGCTCGGTGCTTGATAACATTCTCTATGGCCGACCGAACGCAACGCGGGAACAAGCGGTTCAGGCTGCAAAACTGGCTCAGGCCGATGATTTCATTCCTGAACTTCTCGATGCCCGTGGCCGCGCCGGCTATGACGCCCATGTCGGCGAGCGCGGCGTCAAGCTCTCGGGCGGACAACGCCAGCGCATTGCAATCGCCCGCATCCTGTTGAAGGACGCACCGATACTCATTCTTGATGAAGCGACAAGCGCCCTGGATTCTGAGGTCGAAGCGGCAATCCAGGATCAACTATACAACCTAATGCGCGATAAGACCGTCATTGCGATTGCACACCGGCTGTCGACAATCGCAGCTATGGATCGGTTGGTGATCATGGACCAGGGTCAGGTCGTTGAGCAAGGTGATCACCGCACTCTCCTCGCAAATGGCGGCATCTATGCGAGTCTCTGGGAGCGTCAATCGGGAGGGTTTCTGGCCGAGCCAGCTCTCGGCTCGACCGTCCGACCGCTTCCAGCTTGATTGGTGCGCAGTATGTTCAAGCCTGGCTGGTGATCGCTGCGAAGCCGCTGGTTTGGCGCAAAGCCTCACCGAGAACGATCGCGGCGCTGACAGCCACGTTCAGGGATCGAAGGCCGGGCGCCATCGGCACAGCGACCCGCGCGTCGCTGGCGTCGTGGACATGGTCAGGCACGCCTGCGCTTTCACGTCCGAGCAGCAGGCAGTCGTCACTCTCGAACGCGAAATCAACGTGTGATTCGGAACCTCGGGTTGTCAGCAGAATCAGGCGGCCCGCATTGGCGTCGAGCCGCCGTGTTGCAATAAAGGAATCCCACCCAATGTGTCGTCGGATAGAAACCTGGTCGAGATAATCAAGACTTGCCCTGCGGAAAGCGCGGTCAGACATGTCGAAACCAGCTGGCCCGATTAAGTCCACGCTGACGCCCAAACATGCCGCCGTACGCAGAATTGTTCCCGTGTTTTGGGGGATATCGGGTTGATAGAGAGCAAGTCGCATTGGCTTTGCCTGCCTGCTGCTTATTGATGTCTGCGCCAAATTGCCGTCGGGTATCCAACCTAACGCGCCTTGAGGGGCGGATTAAAGGATGCCACAACATCGCGTGGCATTCCGCGCCGTTCTGGCCGCCGGGATGCGCGAATATATAAGATGATGAAAGAAGCCCCCGGGAGATGAACGGTTTGCTGTTCTATGTGGGGCTCTGCAAAATCTGGCGGGCATAAGGAGGGTCTTTTGGCCTCTGAAACTGACGGAACAACCCGGCGCGATTTTCTGACCTTGGCGGGTCCTGCGTTCTTCGCAGTTGGTGGCGCTGCAACTCTATGGCCGTTTATCGATCAAATGAACCCGGATGCTGGTGCGCTGGCGCTGGCATCGATCGAAGTCGATCTCGCGCCAATCGCCGAAGGTCAGTCGATTACGGTGATGTGGCGCGGTAAGCCGGTTTTCATTCGCAATCGCACGGCCAAGGAAGTCGAGGAAGCCAAGGCGGTGGCACTCGACCAACTCCCAGACCCGCAAACTGATGTCGCTCGTACGAAACAGGGACATGAGAACTGGCTCGTCACCGTCGGGATCTGCACTCATTTGGGCTGCATCCCGAAGGGCCAAAGCCTGAGCGATGAGAAGGGCGAATTCGGCGGTTGGTTCTGTCCTTGCCACGGATCGCACTACGATACCGCTGGCCGGATCCGCAAGGGACCCGCACCTCGTAATCTTGAGGTTCCGCCTTACGAATTCGTCAACGAAACAAAGATCAAGATCGGTTAATTGACGCCAGTTTGATTCGCCCCGATAGGAGCGCCGGAACGGTATGAACGCCCACGAAGACACCTACAAACCAAGCGGCCCATTTTCCAAGTGGATGGATGAGCGCCTGCCGATCATGCGGATGATGCATGGTCAGTTCGTCGACTTTCCGACACCGCGCAATCTCAACTACTTATGGACGTTCGGTGGTATCCTGACTTTCTGCCTCGTCGCCCAGATTGTGACAGGCATCGTTCTGGCGATGCACTACGTGCCTCACGCCGACCACGCCTTTGACTCCGTTCAACACATCAAGCGGAACGTCAATTATGGCTGGATGATCCAATCGATGCACGCTGTTGGCGCGTCGATGTTCTTCATAGCGGTCTACGTTCACATGTTCCGTGGGCTTTACTACGGCTCATATAAAGCACCTCGTGAAGTTCTTTGGATTTTGGGCGTACTCATCCTGCTTGTCATGATGGCAACAGGGTTCCTGGGTTACACGCTGCCTTGGGGGCAAATGAGTTTCTGGGGCGTGACCGTTATCACCAACCTGTTCTCATCGTTGGATGAAATCATACCCGGTCTCGGTACGGCGGTTGTAACCTGGTTGTGGGGTGGATATTCCGTCACCGGAACGACACTAAACCGCTTTTTCAGCCTGCATTACCTCTTGCCGTTCGTCCTCGTCGGCTTGGTTGCACTGCACATCTGGGCACTCCACGTTGTCGGCCAGAACAACCCGACCGGCATCGAAATCAAGACAAAGTCGGACACGGTCCCGATGAGCCCCTTTGCGGTCATGAAGGACATGTTCGCTCTGGCGGTCTTCCTGATCTTGTTTTCTTGGTTCGTGTTCTTTGCTCCGGACTACCTCGGGCACGCGGACAACTACATCCCGGCTAATCCGCTTGTGACACCGGCTCACATTGTTCCGGAATGGTACTTCCTTCCGTTCTACGCCATTCTGCGCGCGATACCCTCAAAGTTGGGTGGTGTGATCGCAATGTTCGCTGCGATCGTTGTCCTCGTCTTTATCCCATGGCTGGACACATCGCGCGTGCGCTCGACAAAGTATCGGCCGATTTATCGCTGGTTCTTCTTGTTGTTCGTGATCAGTTGTCTGGCATTGGGGTATCTCGGTGCAAAGCCAGCTGAGGGTGCCTATGTCACCTGGACCCGCGTATTCACCTTCTACTACTTCGCACACTTCCTTCTCGTGATGCCGATCGTCGGGTTGATTGAGACGCCGAAACAGATGCCGGGGTCGATCACGGAAGCAGTACTCGGCAAAAAGTCTGCAGACGGGGGCGGCGGTGCTGTGCCCGAAGGCGTCGCAACGCCCGCAGAAAAGCACTGAGTCAGGTCAGGCTAGGAGAATACAATCAATGGTTATGACCCGCACTCTTGTGGCCGCAGCACTGGCCCTCTCGCTCTCCGCCTCAGGCGTATTCGCTGCTGGTGGGGATATTGAGATCAAACGCAATAAGTGGACCTTCGGCGGCATCGCCGGCCACTATGATCGCAATCAACTGCAGCGTGGCTTTCAAGTCTACCGGGAGGTCTGCGCGGCCTGCCATGGCATAGACCGAATTGCATTCCGCAATCTCGTCGAGAAAGGCGGGCCAGAGTTTCCGAAAGACGCGGTAGAGGCTCTTGCCAAGGAATATGAAGTCGACGCCCTCCCGAACGAGGATGGCGACGTTGAGAAACGTCCGGCAAAATTGTCGGATAAATTCCCGCCGCTCTATCCTAACGAGCAAGCAGCGCGCTCAATTCACAACGGCGCCTATCCGCCTGATCTGTCGGTGATCGCGAAGGCACGTGGCGTTGCTTACGTCGGCTCGTGGTACTACCACCCCATCGCAATGGGGAAAGATATCGTCAATGGCTACCAGGAAGGCGGCGCCGACTATCTTTATGCATTGCTAACTGGATACAAGGATCCGCCAAAAGGCAAAGAAGTCGGTGATGGCATGAGCTACAATGCCTATTACCCTGGCCACCAGATTGCGATGGCGAATCCATTTGCAGGAGGTGATGGCCAGGTTGAGTATCAGGATGGAACGCCCGCCACCGTCGAGAATTATGCGAAAGACGTGGCTGCATTCCTAAGCTGGGCCGCGGATCCGTCACTCAACGCACGCAAGCAAATCGGTTGGCAGGTCCTGATCTTTCTGTTGATCACATCAATATTGCTCTACATCGCAAAGCGGCGGGTCTGGTCAAGCACCAAGCATTGACGACGCGTGAGCTTGAAACGATGAAGAAAAGAGGCCTCATTTGAGGCCTTTTTTGTTAGACTAACGACAGTTGAACGAGCGCGCGGGAGATCGCAATGACGAGCACGGTTTTGGGTATTGTTGGCGGCAGTGGTCTTTATGATCTCCCTGGCCTGGAAAACCCGCGCTGGGAGACGATTGCGAGTCCTTGGGGTGAGCCATCCGACCAGGTGCTGTTCGCGGAGATCGCCGGTCTGCCAATCCGGTTCCTGCCCAGGCATGGCCGTGGTCATAAGATTTCTCCAACGGATATCAACTATCGCGCCAACATCGACTGTCTGAAACGAGCCGGTGTCACCGATCTTGTCTCCATCTCCGCCTGCGGCTCGTTTCGCGAGGAATTGGCGCCCGGCGTATTCGTGCTTGTTGATCAATTCATCGACCGAACATTCGCCCGGGAGAAATCCTTCTTCGGAACCGGTCTCGTGGCCCACGTCTCAGTTGCCGAGCCGACAAGCCCGGCCGTTGTCGACGAGCTGGAGAAAGCATTGAAGGCTGAAGGTATCCAGCATCAGCGCGGTGGCATCTACCTTGCGATGGAAGGTCCGCAATTTTCGAGCCGAGCCGAAAGCAATCTCTATCGCTCGTGGAATTGCGACGTCATTGGCATGACGAACATGCCGGAAGCCAAACTCGCGCGCGAAGCAGAGATCTGTTACGCCACCGTTGCTATGGTCACTGACTACGATTGCTGGCACGACGACCACGAACACGTTGATGTCGCGAGCGTCATCGCTGTGATGCAGAGCAATACGGCCAAGGCTCAGCGTCTGGTTCTGACGTTGGCAAAGGCATTTCCACGACAGCATCCCCCCTGTCCCATTGGATCCGATAAGGCACTCGAAGTTGCCCTGATTACAGCTCCTGAAGCGCGGGATCCTGCATTGATGGCTAAACTGGATGCCATTGCTGGCCGCGTGCTGGGATAAACCGGCAGACTGGCGACAACGTTAGTCCGTCGGCATGCCGGTTACCTGCTGCACCAGGTGATGATGCTCCCTGATGTGCGACCGCAGCTTCACGCTTCCCAAGCTATCTCTGATCTTGACGTTTCATTGCAGGTTCGGTATCGCGAACCTGCTCGCAGCGATGGCGTCGCTGCCCAGGCGCCCTTCGGCACCGCGGGTTTTCGCTGAGTGCCGCCATCGTCCTGAACGCCGGGACGTTGTGCCGGGCGCTATGACACTCACCGCCCGGCGGAGGAGGTCAGACCATGCTCCAATCACGCGAAAGACCAAACACGCTAACGTGCTTCAACGGCGAGAAAGCCGAATTGCCATTCTCTCAGGCTGAGTACGACCGCCGCCTGGCCATGCTGCGCACAATTATGTCGGAACAAGACATCGATGCCGTGCTCTTCACCTCAATGCACAACATCGCCTACTACAGCGGTTTCCTATACTGCAGCTTCGGACGCTCCTACGGCTGCGTTGTCGATCACGAGCGCTGTACGGTCATCTCAGCCAATATTGATGGCGGCCAGCCCTGGCGCCGTTCGCACGGCGGCAACGTCATTTACACAGACTGGCGGCGGGACAACTTCTGGCATGCCGTCCGTCAGCTTGCTGGAGCAGCGAAACGCATAGGATTTGAAGCGGATCATCTGACGGTCGCAAGCCAGGATGCGATGCTCATTGCGCTCGGTGATGCCGAATTGATTGATATCGCAGGCGCAACAATGGCCGCCCGCATGATCAAATCCGACGAAGAACAGGCGCTGATACGCTCTGGAGCTGTCATCGCGGACATTGGCGGTGCAGCCATCAAGAACGCTATAAGCGCCGGTGCGCGTGAGATCGATATCGCCATGGCAGGTCGGGACGCCATGGAGCTGGCGATCGCTGAGCGCCACCCGAAAAGCGAAATGCGCGATACCTGGGTCTGGTTCCAATCCGGCTTGAACACTGATGGTGCCCACAATCCGGTCAGCACTCGGAAGCTCCAAATGGGAGACATTCTTAGTCTCAACACGTTCCCGATGATATCCGGGTACTATACGGCGCTGGAGCGCACCCTGTTTCTTGGCCAACCTGACCGAGACAGCCTCCGTGTTTGGCAAGCGAACGTTGCAGCGCATGAACTTGGATTGTCATTAATCAAACCGGGTGCCAAGTGTTCGGAAATCTGCGCTGAGCTCAATCGCTTCTTTGAAGAGAGAGGCCTGCTGCAATATCGCTCGTTCGGTTATGGCCATTCGTTCGGTTTGCTATCCCACTACTATGGTCGCGAGGCTGGCTTGGAGTTGCGCGAAGACATACACACCCAACTCAGACCTGGTATGGTTGTTTCAATGGAGCCGATGCTTTGGCTGCCTGAGGGGACGCCAGGTGCTGGTGGCTACCGAGAGCATGACATCCTTATAGTCACGGATGACGGCGCTGAGAACATCACCGGCTTTCCGTACGGGCCAGCACACAACATCATCGCTGCATAAACTCGGCGTGGAATTGGAGATGATCCCATGAGTGCGGGATCGCCGCAGTCAGCCCTCCATTCCCATCAGGATACGCTGCCCGGCTACAATGCAATGCCCGTAGCGCCATAGCCGGCGGCGCCAGAACGCCAGCACTTCGGCATCCTTGGCGCGGGCAACGTTTCTCGCCGACATCCTTTGCCCCGCCTCGCAAATAAGAACGGCACTACGCGACCACCAGACAAAGGAACCATCTTCTTGGAACGAACGAAGACGATCCCTCCAGATGGGTGTGCAGCGCTCACTGTCCTTAAGCTGTAGCATGTACTGAGGACCGGCATCGATCATCTGACGCTTTGCATTCAGATGCTTCCAGACAATGGTCAGGTTGGTCATGGCGCGATCGATGTCCTTGGCGCACTCTTGTTTCCAATCGGCTTTCGCCGGCGAGGACACGAGCATTGCCAAGACGACCACGAGAGCCGTCTGCACCCGGATAAATGGGATGCGCTTGATGGTGTTCCCAAGATACTGTCGAAGCATGGACAGGAATCCCTAAAACCGTTTGCCTAATTCATTATGTCCGAAGCTGGAAACGCACAGTTGCCCACCAGTCCAAGTGGGATGATCGCCAGTTGCGAACCGAGCGCCCTTGCATCTTCCGCAGCATCGTTCGATGTCCTAGGAAGAATACCCTGCTCCAACGGGTATTATGTCCCGGTCCGATCGTTAGGCCAGCTGAATTTTCGAGCAAATTTTTGTGTGAAGCGATGCATGGGGCAGCAGCAACTGTGCTCACCTGCAGATTGGCTTTGAGAAAACGCCGATGCCAGGTGAGCCGGAAAAGCGACCTTGACCTACTTTACAATCGGAACGCCTTTGTAAACCAGGAGCACGATCACAGCGATCATCAGGATGTTCATACACGAACGAAAAGCGACAGCTTGCAGAAATTTGATGTCGCGATTGCCCATGAGATAGGCGAGGCCTGGTCCCAGTCCGCCAAAGCCAATCGACAGCATCACGATCCCGACTGCACCGACGAGACCGGTCATGTAGATCGATATGCCAATGCCAACAATGGCTGCTGCGGCTGGCAGGGCCCATTGGCGAAGCGGGCTCTTTTCGGCATCTTGGTGTTCTGCGTTCACGCTACGGTCTTTCCCAACAGGTTCCGAGAAAGAAGACTTCTAACACCAACTCGTCAAGGTATGCCACTGCAGTTCCGAACACCCTAGGATCTCCATCCGGCTCATCGTGAAGCCAATGAGGAGGCCCCCTCTAGCGTGGCGGGCGCATGATCAATTCAAACTCAAACTGCCGGAGCCACGGAAGCTGTGACTGCAACGTTTCACCAATCAAAATGCACACCGCAACCAGTAGAATGATCGCCGGGATGGCCGCAAACACTGCTTTGATGAAAAACAGCATGAGATGGAAAAATGGGATGTTGAGTCGTGTAACCGTGACGCCCTCGGGATCGTAGGCGATCTCTTCCACGTACTCGTAGTCATCGTCCGGGCGGCCTATGCCGACGTCCGGTTGCTCCCGCTCCTGCGCCTCCCGCTGACGCGCCTCTTTCTCGCGCCTGAGCGTGCGCGGCAGGTCCTCATCGGCCGTCATCGAGAATTTGGGCTCGGCCATTCTTGTGCTCCCAATACGAGTTCGCTGTCCCACCCGAGAAGTTCGCACCCCATTTGCAGCCGTATGCTGCGCAAACTCCACCACTGGAACACGAGCGGCGTGCGATACCTTTCCCCCTTGTCTACAGTCTGAACAGAATTATTGCTATTTTACGCCCTGAATTTGACCATCTGCGAGGAAGAACCAGTGGACAACTTGAAAAGCCTGATCAGGACTATCCCGGACTACCCAAAGCCCGGCATCATGTTCCGTGATGTCACAACCTTGTTTGCCGATGCTCAGGGGTTTAAGGCCACGATTGCCAAGCTGGCAGAGCCGTATCGGACAGAACCCATTGATGCAGTTGCAGGAATTGAGGCCCGAGGGTTCATTCTTGGCGGTGCTGTCGCCGACCGGCTCGGCTGCGGTTTCATACCTGTTCGCAAGAAGGGCAAGCTGCCACATGAAACAGTTGGTCAGGAGTATGAGCTTGAGTATGGAACTGACACCATAGAGGTTCACAAAGATGCGATTTCGCACGGTCAGCGCATCCTGATCGTCGACGACCTGATTGCGACCGGGGGAACTGCAGAGGCTGCCATCAAATTGGTGCAAAAGCTTGAAGGTACGATTATCGGCGCTGCTTTTGTTATCGATCTGCCGGAGATCGGTGGTCGCGCCAAGCTTGAGGCAATGGGCGTGACATGCCACTGCCTGATGGCTTTCGATGGCCATTAGTGATGCGATTCAGACAGTTGGTGTCCGTGCGCTTATGACTTCGGTGTCTGGCAAATGAGGCTGCACAAGCAGTAAAATGCCGAACGCGCTATGCCAGACTAGGTTGGAGGGAACAGTATTGCAGCAGTCTTCCGTGATCCTGCAGTTGGTCCGCAATTGGCAGAATAATGGGCGAGAAACGGTTCCATCTTGCCCTAACTGCCTAACACCAACTCTTCGAATCGAGGATCAATCGGTGCGCCCGCATGCTGAATGGTACTACGTATGCTGCTCAGAATGTGGACTCGACGAAACGCTGCATCTCCCGATGCGCCAACCCATGGCTAGTTTGGATTGAACAAATGAAAATCGCAGGCACACACTTTCGGACGATCTGGGTCAACGACGATGGCTGGTCCATCAGCATCATTGATCAAACCAAGCTGCCGCATAAATTCGAAATTGATCATCTCAAGACCGTCGATGAGGCTGCCCGCGCTATCAAGACAATGCAGGTCCGCGGCGCGCCTTTGATCGGCGCAACGGCAGCGTATGGGCTTTGTCTCAGGATGCGCGAAGATAGTTCCGATGAGGCATTGGCGCAGGCGATTGAGTACCTCGCTGAACAACGTCCAACGGCGATTAATCTGCGCTGGGCATTGGAGGAAATGCGAACTGCACTGCAGAGCATTGCCGCCGAGGCCCGGGTCGAGCTCGCCTACAAGCGCGCGGCAGAAATTTGCGATGAAGACGTTGAGACTTGCCGTATGATCGGCGTTCATGGCCTCGAAGTCATCAAGGCCATCGCCGCGAAAAAGCAGCCGGGCGAAGCGGTGAATGTACTGACCCACTGCAATGCGGGCTGGTTGGCAACTGTCGATTGGGGCACAGCGACATCACCGGTGTACCAGGCACATGATGCGGGGATTCCTGTCCACGTCTGGGTTGATGAGACCCGCCCGCGCAATCAGGGAGCGTCGTTGACGGCTTACGAGCTGGGCAGCCATGGGGTTTCGCACAAGATTATCGTCGACAACGCCGGTGGTCACCTAATGCAGCATGGCCAGATTGACCTATGCATTGTCGGCACTGATCGGACAACAGCAACGGGTGACGTGTGCAATAAGATTGGCACATACCTCAAGGCGCTGGCTGCCAGGGATAACAACGTACCCTTTTATGTCACGCTTCCGCATTCCACCATTGATTGGACAATGGAAGATGGCATGCAGATCCCTATTGAAGAGCGGAGCCAGGATGAAGTGCTAAAAATGCCGGGTCGCTTACCGGACGGGACAGTCGTTGAAGTCGACATCGCGGCTCCGAACTCACCAGCCGGCAATCCGGCGTTTGATGTCACACCAGCACGACTTGTCACGGGCCTGATAACGGAGCGCGGAGTAACAGATGCGAGCCGGGACGGTTTGCTTCGGCTCTATCCCGAGCGAAAATAAAACGGCGGGCCAAAGCCCGCCAAATCGCGTGTCTAATCTGCTGAATGCAGCCGCGCATCGGGCGCGGCTGGCCGTGATCGGTCAGGCCGCCAGGAGGTCGAAGTCCTGGTAATCAGCTTCAGCGCAGGCATCCAGGAAACCAAAAGCTTCTTCAACCAAACGCGCTGTCGCCAGCTCCCGTTCGGCTTCAGCCAGTTCCTTGACGTCAGTCTGCTGCATAGCCAGCAAAGCGGCGTGAAAGTCGTCTGCAACTTGCGAATTCATCGTCTCTGCCCTCTATCTCTTACCCGGAGAAGTGTCGCGCGGAGCCACGTTATACTCAAGTACTCTGACCAGGATTGTGCATAACCCTGATTCACGCAACGGCATCAGTTCACTAGGACCGCCACTTCCTGTGGACTGACGACTCGACTGGTAAAACTATCACAGGCAACAGCGTCGAGAATGTGGTCAGAATGGGCTTCAATCAGGCATCCGCAGTGTAGAACGCATCGGCAGCGGGAGTGCTCCGTTCAGAGAAAAGTGGTCGCAATACTTCTTGAATCTGCGCTTCGGTTAAATCCTTGGTGATGAAGACAAATCGCGAGCGGCGATCATCGCTTGGCCAGGCGTCCATCGTGGTCGGTGGATAGAATACATGCTGCACGCCATGAACGACAAACGGCAGCGGCTCATTGGCAACGTTGAGGATACCTTTGACCCTGAGCAATTTATCGCCGTGCGTCATACGCAGCAGCTCAAGGGCAAATGACAACTTCTGGCCATCAAGAGGCTCATCGAAGGTGAGCGAGAACGCGCGAATGCCCTGTGTATGTTCGTGCTCATGATGATGGTCGTGATGGGTGCAGTCATGTCCGGCACAATCATGGCCTTTATGATATTGATCGCTGCTCAGCCAGTCTTCTGCGTGTTGCTTGGTGGCGACCGGTTCGAAAGCCGAAACGCCGATGAGCAAATCGGTCTCCGTTTGGCCGGATATGACACTGACCATCTCTGCAGCCGGATTAAGATCACGGATCTTGGTGCGAACTGCTTCAATCTGAGCATCACTTGCGCGGTCAGTTTTGGTGAGGATGATCCGATCAGAAACAGCAATTTGCTTAGCTGTCTCGAAATACTGTTTGAGCTGTTCGATAGCCAATTCGGCATCTACCGTGGTGACAATCCCATCCAGCTGATAGAGCCGGAACAACTCATCTTCTGTCATCAGCGTGTGGGCTATTGGTGCAGGATCCGCCAGTCCTGATGTCTCCAGGATAACCCGGGTCAATTCGGGAATCTGGTCCGTGCGCATCTGTTCATAAAGGCGGTTCAAAGCTTCGACGAGATCTCCGCGAACCGCACAGCAGACACAGCCTGAAGGCAGGAGGACAGTCTCTTCGTTTGAGGCTTCGATCAGCGCGTCATCCAGCCCAACATCGCCAAACTCGTTGACGATGACGGCTGTACCAGCCATGTCAGGCTTGTTGAGCAATGCCTTAAGAAGTGTTGTCTTTCCTGAGCCGAGAAAGCCGGTCAGGACGGTTAACGGAATTGGCAATTTCACGTTGGCGCTCGCTCGTTCCTGGTTCTTATGTTAGGGGCTCGCACAAGATGTCATTGCATGTAAGGGACGACACATGGCCGATGCAAGGTCAACCGGAGTAAGTGCCACGCGCAAAGCGAAGACGAAGAAGCCGTCAGCTCGCGCGCAGGAGAATGCGGCGCGGCGCGATGTGATCACAACAGCACTGGCGATGAGTGCGTCTGGCCTCTCTCCTGGGCGCTCCGGCAATGTGTCTGTTCGTTGGAAGGGTGGCATGCTGATTACACCGTCCGGGATGGCCTATGACAGCCTGACACCGAAGGACATAGTGTTTGTTGATGGTGATGGCACCGTTGCTGCGAAATCGCGAAAACCTTCGAGTGAGTGGCGGTTTCATTTAGCGGCCTACAAGGAGCGCCCGGATCGCGAAGCTGTCGTCCATACACATTCTCTGAACGCGACAGTCCTGGCTTGCCAGCACAAGCCCATCCCGGCGTTTCACTACATGGTGGCAGCAGCCGGTGGGACTGAAATCCCATGCATCCCTTATGCATCTTTCGGGACAGAGGAATTGGCAGGTTATGTATGTGACGGCCTTCGCCACCATGATGCTTGTCTGATGGCCAATCATGGACAGATCGCGATCGGCAATTCGCTCTCCTCAGCACTTGAACTGGCAAGAGAAGTTGAGAACTTGGCTGCGCAATACGTTCACGTGCTATCGCTCGGCAAACCCAAGTTGTTGAATGAAGCCCAAATGCAGGATGTGCTGGTTCGCTTTCAAAACTACGGACAGAAAGCACAGGATGCGTGATGCATGCCGAGCAGAACTGGAAGGCGTCAGCCACTGACGTTGAAACTCCCAGGTGTGTCGTCTGCCACACGGGCTCGGTTAAACAACTGATCGAAGTCGATGAGCGAACCTACTACCGCTGCAAGAGGTGTGAGGCCACGTTCCTGGACCCCGCCCAGTTGCCTCAGAGCGACGAAGAGCGTGCCCATTACGAAACGCATGAAAACGATCCGAATGACTTGCGTTACAGAGCATTCTTGAGCCGGTTGGCGACGCCGTTGTTGCAACGCTTGGAAGCAAGTTTGAGTGGGCTCGACTATGGCTGTGGGCCGGGACCGGCCCTGGCGCAGATGATGCGCGAAGCCGGCCATGCGATGGCTGTCTTCGATCCCTTCTTCGCGCCTGAACCAGCACCTCTCACGACCAACTATGATTTCATTACGTGCACGGAAGTCGTCGAGCACTTCCACAATCCATATGCCGAATTCAGACGGCTCTACGATTTGCTCCGCCCAGGCGGCTGGTTGGGCGTCATGACCATGTTTCAGACAGAGGACGCACGCTTCGCCAACTGGCATTATCGAAAGGACCCAACCCACGTGGTGTTTTATCGTGAGAAAACGCTGGAGACGCTTGCGCACGATCTCGGTTGCAGCTGCGAGATTCCAGCTCAAAACATTGCACTCTTCCGGAAGCCAAGCATCGCCTGACATCCGGACTGGCGCTCGGCCCGTATGATAGCCATATTGGGATCAGAGAGTGCGTCCGGATACACAATCGGCCCGGCTACGTAATCGAAAGGTGTTAACCATGCTCGATCTTACGACCAACAAAGGCAAGATTATCGATGCAACCATGAAGCTTGCTGCGGAGCGGCCATGGTCCGAAGTCACGCTGCGGGAGATTGCGCAGTCAGCCAATCTCACAATGGCCGACATCAAAAAAGAAGTGTCCTCCAAGGCCCATATCTTCGGCCTGTTCACGAGCGCCGTCGACAAAGAAGTTCTTGCGAAGGCCGGCGAGATCGATCCAGTTCAGTCTCCCCGCGACAACCTTTTCGAAACGGTCATGAACCGTTTCGACGTGATGCAACCTTACAAAGCCGGCATCAAGTCCATTTTGAAGACGCCATCACCCGATCCGCGTTTGGCCCAGCGTCTATTATCATCGCAAAGCTGGATGCTGGAAGCGTCCGGGATTTCCTCTTACGGACCCATGGGTGGTTTGAAAACAGTCGGGCTTGCGTCGGTCTACCTGCAGGTCGCCCGCATTTGGTTAGATGATGAAGATCCAGGGATGGCGAAAACAATGGCCGCATTGGATCGCCGCCTGCGTCGCGGCGAGCGCTCCATTCAAGCTATCGATGACAGCTGCCGCTCGCTAGGCCGCCTGACATCTGTCTTCAAGCGCTTCAAACCCAAAAACAGGAAGTCGTCGGCAGCGGCTGCTGATGCTGATCTTGGCGAGACCGATACAACAACCGCTGCATCAATGGATACAGGAGCACAACCGTCTGCCGGGTAGCATCTCACGGACTGCGGCTTGCCATTCGTGAGATTCTTAGCCAGTGTCCCCGCGATTTTCATTCGCGGAGCGCAGACATGTCGGACAATTCACAAAAGACACCGGAGATCACATTCGATGATTTCCTAGCCGTCGACATTCGTGTCGGCACAGTTGTGCAGGCTGAGCCTTATCCGGAGGCGCGCAAGCCAGCGATTAAACTCTGGATTGATTTCGGAGATGCCATCGGCGTCAAGAAAACCTCAGCGCAACTCACGGTTCACTACACGCCCGAAGGACTGGTCGGTCAGCAAGTCGCAGCCGTCGTTAATTTTCCTCCAAGGCAGATCGGAAAATTCATGTCAGAGGTGCTAACCCTTGGTTTCCCGGACGAGAACGGCGACGTGGTTCTCATTCAACCGGAGCGTCACGTCCCGAATGGCGGGCGACTGCACTGACGCTTGAATTGGAGCACTGAGGCCGACAGCAAGTTGCAATCGGCCTAAAGCGGAATGCGCATCACGGCCCGCAGTCCACCCATTGAGCTTTTTCCAAGCACAACATCGCCACCATGGCTTCGCGCAATGTCTCGGGTAATTGCGAGGCCCAGTCCGCTGTTGCCGGCATCCTGATTGCGCGCATGATCGAGACGGTAAAACGGGCGAAACACGTTCTCGCGCTCGCTATCAGGGATGCCCGGCCCGTCATCCTCCACTTCGATCATCACCCACTTGCGGGCGCGCGCAGCGCGAATCAAGACATTATCTCCAAACCGCGATGCGTTGCTGATCAGGTTGGTGAGTGCGCGCTTGAACGCGTGTCGCTTCAGTGGAACCATCAACTCCTTGCGGCGCTTGCTTTGAATGAAATCAATCGGAACACCATGCACGCGCTGCTGCTCGCAAACTTCTTCAATCAATTCTCGGAGGCCAACAGGTTCAACTTCTTCGCCGCCGTCGCCTTTCGCGAACGCCAGATACTCTTCGAGCATCTTCTGCATTTCGTCCACGTCATTTTCCAACGCCTGGATTTCCGGCCCATCTCCGAGAATGGCTAGCTCAAGCTTGAAGCGCGTCAGCACGGTCCGTAGATCATGGCTGACACCGGCAAGCATTGCTGTGCGCTGATCGACGTGTTGCGTGATGCGATCACGCATCTCGATGAAGGCAACGGCAGCCTGGCGGACCTCGCGCGCGCCGCGCGGCTGGAAACCTTCAGGAAAAGGCCGCCCTTTGCCAAAGGCATCGGCAGCATCAGCAAGCCGTAGAATTGGCCGGATCTGATTTCGCAAAAACAGGATAGCAACTGTCAGCAGAACGATAGATGCCACCACCATCCATATTAGAAAGATATGCGAGTTGGATGCATAGGTCTGGCTGCGTTGCGCAAGAAAGCTAAGGATCGCAGTCTTGAGTTTGATCTTGATTTCGACGTGGTCAGAATCGCCAACCGTATCAATCCAAAATGGCGTATCGCGAACGCGCAGCCGTATCTCATTCGACAGCGTCTTATCCAAAAGCGAGAAGAATGGCTTCGGCTGCACAGACGGCAGGTCGCCCGGCGGCAGAACCTGAACAGACAAATTCAACGTGTCGCGCGACAACTGGATGAGCGAACTGTAGTTATCGTCCTGTTTGTAGTTCTTGTAGATTTGGACAACGGCAGCGATATCTCGGGCTGTGGCTTCGGAAAGCCGGCGCGTTACTGACTGCCAGTGCCGTTCCATAAAGACGAAGGCGAGAACACCCTGCAGCAGGACGATCGGCGCAATGATAATGATCAGCGTCCGGGTGTAGAGCCCCTTTGGTAGTATTTCCGCTGCAGAGCGTAGCCCCCATCTTAGGAGCTTGGAGTAGCGGTTCTTCCAGGCATCATGCACGCGTTGGCCAAGCTCAACCGTGCCACGCCAGAGTCTGCGGCGGTGCCTCAGGGCGGGATTGTCGGTTGCAGCCATCGCGGAGCCTGGAGCCTGAAGTTGTGCGCACTATTCGGTGAAGAACAATCCGCGACCGTGATGAAGTTCAATCCGTGTAAAGGATGTAGCCTTTGCCACGAACAGTTTGCAAATAGACCGGGTTCGAGGGGTCGGCTTCGATCTTGCGGCGCAGACGGTTGATCTGAACATCGATGGCCCGTTCACTGCCGGTGGCGTCATCATTGAAAAGTTCATGCCGTGGGATTGGCGAACCCGGTCGTTGCGCAAACAGTTTGAGAAGATCGCGTTCCCGCTCGGTCAACTTGAGGGTCTCATCACCCCGTCGCAACTCGCCGCGGTCGCAATGAAACACGAGATCACCCATCTTGATTTCGCCGGCATCACTTCCAGGTCCGAGCGGACTACGACGCAGAATGTTGCGGAGTCGCAAGAGCAGTTCGCGCGGCTCGAACGGCTTGGGAAGATAGTCATCAACACCGGCTTCGAGACCTTGAATACGCGCACTTGGATCAGACTGGGCGGTCAGCATACAAATTGGGATGTCTGAGTCCGCCTTGAGGCTGTGCGCCAATTGCAAACCGGTTTCTCCCGGCATCATGACGTCGAGGACAATGACATCAAACGTCAGGCCTTTCATGGCCGCACGCGCAGCTGCAGCATCCGCAGCCGGCGTTACCCGAAATCCGTTGTTCATGAGGTAGCGGCTGAGGAGATCACGTATGCGTTGATCATCGTCGACCACCAGCGCATGTGGCGCGTTATCCGGCAGTGAATTCAACGTCGCATTTTGCGATGCTTCAACCATTGACCTATTCCGTTGCCTGCTTTCCAGGGTGCTCTTGATGCCTTGTATCAAGCCAGTCGGATACGTAGGCGCGATCATCTTTAGAGACGACCGCAAGCAGAAATTTGGCGACGACGTCTTCCGCTTCCGGTCCCGCTGCCTCCAGAGCCTTACGCAGTCGCTTGACCTGGAGTTCCGCTAGCCGTCTGGCAAGAGCATGCCCTTTGTCAGTGAGAAACAGGAGCCTTTGCCGGCGATCCGCAGAACCAGCCCGCTGCTCAATGAACGCTTCATCGACCAGTTGCTTGAGCACTCGAGCCAGGCTTTGCTTTGTAATCTTCAGAATGTCGAGAAGATCTGCGACGCAGAGGCCCGGGTTGCGATTGACGAAATGCATAACCCGGTGGTGCGCTCGCCCAAACCCGTATTCATCAAGCAGCGCATCGGCTTCTCCGGTGAAATCACGATAAGCGAAGAAGAGCAGCTCGACAAATGCAAGGTGGTCACTCGCGGGTGCCTGATTGGCCTGAGACGAGGCTAACGAAGCCCGACCGGTCTTGCCGACTGGATCAGTCAGCGTGATAGGCTCGTCGTCTGGAATTGAATTTATGTCAGCCATGTTGACATATTTCGTCCGTATTGGTACCCGTGGCAAGTTATTTTGCCCGTCGTTGCCGCTATCGGCAATTGAATATCTTGCGAGTTGCTTGCCGCACAGTCGGCAACTGAGCAATGGGCGATAACCATTTTGCAAGAGCAGCAGTGATCGACGATCTCGAGGACCCAGTCAATGGCAGATGTGCTCCCCTTCGATGACCGTGACGGCCTAATCTGGCTGAACGGTGAACTCATTCCATGGCGCGATGCGAAGTTGCACGTGCTGAGTCATGGCCTTCACTACGCAAGTGCCGTGTTTGAGGGCGAACGTGCTTATGACGGTGTGATTTTCAAACTGCGCGAACACACGGATCGCCTGATTGAAGGCGCCAAGACCCTGGATTTTGATATCCCTTACACCGCCGATGAGATTGATGCCGCCTGCAACGAAGTTGTTGCCGCCAACAATCTGAAGGACTGCTATGTCCGTCCGGTCGCTTGGCGTGGTAGCGAGATGATGGGTGTCTCCGCGCAAGAGACCAAAATCAATCTTGCCGTTGCAGCATGGGATTGGGGCTCGTATTTCCCGATGGAAGAGCGTCTCCGCGGTATCCGCGTCTGCTGGGCACAGTATAAGCGCCCTGATCCTGAGACGGCGCCAGCCAAGACCAAGGCGACCGGTCTCTACATGATCGGCACGCTGGAGAAGCACAAAGCTGAGAAAAACGGCTATGCCGAAGCTCTGATGCTGGACTGGCGCGGGCGCGTTTCAGAATGTACGAGCGGCAACATCTTCTTCGTCAAAGGCGATGAGCTGCATTCGCCGGTGCCGGATTGCTTCCTCGACGGTATCACACGCCGTACAGTGATGGCACTGGCCGAGAAGCGCGGCTACAAGGTCATTGACCGGGTCATCATGCCGGAAGAACTCGCTGACTTTAACGAGTGTTTCATGGTCGGAACGGCTGCAGAAGTCACGCCGATCAAGGAAGTCGGCGAGTACATGTTCCAGCCCGGTCAGGTGAGCGAAAACCTGCTGCGCGACTACATGGCAGAAGTGCAGCCAAAGAAGTCAGACAACGCGGCAGCATAAACCGGCGTTCGTGCACTCGAACGCGGTGCCCGAGGCCAGTTTCCCGGGCGCTGCCGCTTGGCCGAGTGAGTTGCCCTGATGGCACAGGCTAACAGGGCAGCCCGTCACAGTGGCATATACCTCTTGTCCACGTGCCGGCGATAGCGAAGACTACTCTCAGTTATTTATCCTGAACTGGGAGTCTAAGGATGCGCGCGATCTGTTTTGCTTGGGTTGTGCTGTTAGCAATGATTGCTGTCGCGCCAGTTGCAGCTCAATCACTCCCAGGCTCTTCCCCCAATGCTCAGCGTGATTGCCAAACAGTCGTCCAATGCCGCTTCCAGCGAGGTGGCGTCTACCGCGGGTGTATTTCAGCTTTCAGTTGCCGCCGATGCCGTGTCGTGCGCGCCCGCTGCACAATTGAGGGACGCCGCCAGACCTGCCGCCGGCTACAGTGCGGTTGGGGATAAGAAATGGCACTGAGTTAAAATGGGCTAAGCGTGATCCGGCTAAGCGGCTGCGCGAGTGGTTTCGCTGCCTAAGCCCCGCACAATCGACCAGACAACTGTGAGAAAGCCGACCAGCACAAGAGCGGCAATCGTGCGGCCAATGCTGCCGTACGAGAAATCAAGGGCCATGACCAAAAGTTCCAGAACCCCGAGCCAGAAGGCGGTTGGAAACATCACGATCATCCCATAGCTCACAGCCGCCACAAGCCATCGTTGTCCGATACGAGACTGAGTGGAGGCATTGTCTGGAGCGACGAATGAAATGCTCATGTCGGTATGGCAATCCAGCTGGAGTGGTCGAGAATATCGGCACACGCAGGCTAGGCCGCCAGAAGTAAACAAATACTGACCAAACTGAGCGAAATTGCACCCGAGTGGTTAGCGAACCGTCGGGTGCAGTGTGGTGTCGGCTAGAAATGAAACATGCCGCCAAACCAGCTGCAAGTTGGGTTGGTCTCGTTACCAGCCTTTGAAGGGTGTCTCTGGAACCGGCGTAACTGGGGGATTTCCGTCCTTACAGGCCAACAGATTATCGACCGCAAGCTGTGCCATCGCAGCCCGCGTGTGGACCGACCCCGACCCGACGTGCGGCAGCAGAACCAGGTTTTCAATGTTCATTAACTCTGGATTGATTTTCGGCTCATTCATCATGACGTCGAGACCAGCAGCAAAGATCGTGCGGTCGCGCAGCGCTTTCATCAGAGCCTCTTCATCAACAACCGAGCCGCGCGCCACATTAATGACAATGCCGCGTTCACCAAGTGCAGCGAGGACGTCACCGTTCACCAGCTTATTAGTTTCTGCGGTGCCTGGCGTGACAATGATCAGCGTATCGACGTTCTTGGCAAGCTCGACCGCACTGGCATAGTATGAGTAGCTAACGCCATCTTGCTTGCTGCGTCCAAAGTAAGAGACAGGCAAACCAAATGCTTCCAGCCTTTTAGCGATGGCTTTACCAATTCGACCCAATCCGACGATGCCGACAGAGCGGTCGCGCAGTGTTTGAGGCGAAAGTCGATAGTCGCCGTCTGTGGCCCATTTTCCGGCACGGAGATATTGCTCAGACTGGCTCAGTTCGCGCGCCGTCATAATCAGGAGGCCAAGGGCTGTATCTGCGACTTCTTCAGTCAGCACATCCGGCGTATTGCTCACAACGAGGCCGCGCTCGGCGGCCTTGGCCGTATCAACCATGTCGTATCCGACGCCAAAGTTCGCAATGATCCGAAGCTTCGGCAGCTTGTCGATCATCTCGGCGTCAATGCGAATGGCATGCCCGCCGCATCCGACATATTCGATCTTGTCACCGATATCGGCCAACATGGCAGCCTTGTCAGCCGCCTGGTAGTAGCGATGAACTTCGAAAGAGGCGTCGAGTTGCTCAGCCTTCATCTCCAGCAATTCCGTCGTTAATAGCAGGTGTGGTTTCGACAAGTCTGCCTCCCAATCTCGGCCTGTTCTCTAGTTTTCATGACCGCGATAGCAGCTGCATCAACGAAACTTCAAGCCTTCGCTTGCAATCATGTGAAATTAACAAGAAAACCTGCGTGATGATGCAATCCAAAGGCAAAAATGCGCGCGACTTCGATGTCGCGATTATCGGGGCAGGTCATAACGGACTGACCTGTGCAACTTATCTCGCCAAAGCCGGCTTGAGTGTAGTTGCGTTGGAAAAGAACCCCGTCGTGGGCGGCGCCGCTGTCACAGAGGAGTTCCACCCAGGTTTTCGTAACTCTGTTGCATCCTACACAGTCAGCCTTCTCAATCCGAAGGTCATCAATGATCTCAATTTGTTGGATCATGGATTGAGGATCGTCGAGCGACCGGCTGCTAACTTTTGGCCGATGCTGGACAGTCCTGGGCTGGTGATGCCTGACGGGCTGGAAAACCGCCAAAAAGCAATCGCCGAGTTTTCAGCAGCAGACGCAAAGATGCTGCCGCAGTACTATGACGACCTTGATCGGGCCGCTGATTTGCTCCGCGATCTGGTGTTGGAAACACCGCCGAATGCTGGTGGCGGCATATTGGAGTTGATCAAAGGCGCGCGCCTTGGCCGGCGGATGCTGCGCGAAGACATTGAGGCGCAGCGCACGCTTGTCGATCTCTTCACGAAGAGTGCTGCAGACTTTCTAACTCGCTATTTCGAAAGTGAAGTCGTCCAGAGTTTCTTTGCCTTTGATGGTGTGATCGGCGCTTTTGCTGCACCGTCGACGCCGGGAACAGCCTATGTCCTGCTGCACCATTGCTTCGGTGAAGTGAATGGCAAGCCCGGTGCCTGGGGACATGCGATCGGCGGTATGGGTGCGATCACTCAGGCCATGGCCAAGTCAGCCGTAGCCGCTGGCGTCGACATCCGAACAGACTCTAAGATTGCGCGTGTCGAACTGGAGGACGGCGAAGCAGCAGCTGTCATGTTAGCCTCGGGTGCGAAAATCAGCGCCCGCGTCATCGTTGCCAACATTCCACCCAAACTGTTGTTTCGTGATCTCGTTCCTGAGACAGCCGTCGCGCCAGAAGTGCAACGCCGTTTCACCTCGTTGACATCCGGATCTGCAACATTCCGCATGAATGTCGCTTTGTCCGAATTGCCGGACTTTACCTCGCGACCTGGAACCAATCTGCAGGATCATCATGGCTCCGGCATCGTCATTGGTCCGAGTATGACGTATCTGGAACAGGCCTATCTTGATGCCAAGCGCGACGGTTGGTCAGCTGAGCCGATCGTCGAGATGCTGATCCCATCAACGATGGATGACACGCTAGCGCCTGAGGGCCAGCATGTGGCAAGTCTCTTTGTCCAACACGTTGCACCTCATTTGCCGGAGCCCCGGTCCTGGACCGATCCTAATGAAAAGCAACGCTTTGCGGATGTGGTGATTGACACAGTGAACCGATGCGCACCGAATTTCAGGGCGAGTGTCATTGCGCGTCAGGTGCTAAGTCCGCTCGATTTGGAGCAGCGCTTCGGCTTGGTTGATGGTGACATATTTCATGGCCAGCTCGGGCTCGATCAGTTGTTCGCAACCCGCCCCGTTATGGGGCATGCCGACTACCGCATGCCCGTGAAGGGTCTGTATCTTTGCGGCTCAGGGGCACATCCAGGGGGGGGCGTAACGGGCGCACCGGGCCATAATGCAGCAAGAGAGATCTTGCGCGACCTGCGGCGAAAGTGGCTTTAGCCACAGTTCAATTCTGGCAAGTGTCCATCGTGATCAGCCTTGGAATAGATCAGCGGGTTGATTTGAATGGCCGAAGTAGTTCAGCCATCATCCGGCGCAATTGCTGATGCGTTCCAAGTGGGCGGCGCATGACAAGAACAATGGAGTGAGATGCAATGGCAGGCGATCGTGGCCAGATGGTTCTTGTCGGCTTCATGCAAGCGCAGAACTGTTCAAATTATGTTGGTTCGTGGCGGCATCCGGCGTCGCACTCTGATTTCCTCGCTCCGGATTATTACCAGCGGATTGCCCGAACATTGGAGGCGGGTAAGTTTCACCTCGCATTCTTCGATGATCGCCTCGCGATGCCAGATATCTTTGGCGATGATCACCGTGCTGCCGTCGAGAACGGCGTCCGGGTCGTAAAGATGGACCCATCAACGTTGTTGATGGTTATGGGCCAAGCAACCGAGCGGCTCGGGCTTGGAACGACCTACTCAACCACCTATTACGAGCCGTTTCATGTCGCGCGTGTTTTCTCGACCATGGATCATATGCTCGGCGGCCGTGTTGCATGGAACGTGGTTACCTCACTGAACTCATCTGAGGCGCGCAACTTCGGACAGATGGAGCATCCGCCACATGACTTGCGCTACGATAAGGCCGATGAGTTCATGGAAGTTGTGCTCGGCCATTGGGACAGTTGGGGCGATGGCGCACTGGCAGTTGATAAAGAGAGTGGCCGGTTTGCGGATCCAGACAAAGTCCGCCGTCTCGACCATGAAGGCCAATGGTTCCGCTCGCGTGGACCGTTTACGGTTCCGCGTACGCCACAAGGCCGCCCGGTACTCATTCAAGCAGGACAGTCCGGTCGTGGGCAGCAGTTTGCAGCGCGCTGGGGCGATCTAATCTTTGCGATTTACCCCAACCTCGATATGGGCAAAAAGCTCTACCGCGGTGTGAAGGATACGATCGCCAAGTCCGGGCGAAATCCGAAGCAGGTTCGCCTGGCCCCCGCTGTCTACGTTATCCCGGGTGAAACGCGGGCAATTGCCCAAGCCAAATTAGAGGTGATTGAAAGTCAGGCCAAGCAGATCGACTCACTGGCTTTGCTCTCAGAGGCATTGAATTTCGACTTTGGGTCCAAGCCCATGGACGAAGCATTCACCGATGATGAGCTCGAGAACATTAGTGGTCTCAGGGGCATTCTGGATCGCGTTGTGCAAGTCTCCGGGAAGTCCAATCCGTCGTTGGATGATTTCGTCAAGCATTCTCGCCGCGGAACCATTCGCGAAGTGCCGGTGTTCTGCGGCACGCCGAAAGAAATCGCCGACGAAATGGAACAGTGGTTTGTCGAGGAGGGCTGCGACGGCTTTGTCATTGCCGGTACGCACATGCCGGGCGGTTACGAGGATATTGTACGGCTGGTGGTTCCTGAGTTGCAGCGTCGCGGAATCTATCACAAAGACTACGCGGGGACGACACTGCGGGAAAACCTGGGGCTTCCTTACGCAGAGGCCGACGATTGGCGTTGAGGCGCGGTAAGGCCTCCAACAACACTGTCGCAAAAACAACTGGAGATGAGCATTGGATGCCAATGACTACCGAGCCATTATGCGCCAACAAGCGGGTGCGGTTGCGCTGATCTGCACTGGTACGCCTGGTTCACGATATGGCTTGACGGCAACCGCTGTGTGTTCGGTAACCGATGACCCACCGACCTTGTTGGCCTGTGTGAACAAAACGGCGAGCGCCCACGACCATATCATTGCTGCCGAAGAATTCAGCGTGAACCTGCTGGCTGAAAAGCACCAGGAGATTGCCGGCATTTTCGCTGGCATGACGGATCTAAAAGGCGAAGACCGTTTCAAGGTCAAAGGCTTTCGCTGGATTAAGCACAAATCCGGTATGCCCCGACTGACGGGAGCTCTGGCGACGCTTGATTGCCAAGTCGTGGAAAAACAGCAATTCTCAACCCACACTATTTTTTTTGGCAGGGTTCGCGAGGGTGCGTGTAGTGAAGATGCTATTCCGCTCCTCTATCATCGAGGACGGTTTGGGGTCCTCAACGACGAATAGCGAAACCGAAGCAAGCGTCCGATAAGACGACTGAAGACGCAATTGGTCGTAGTCAAACCCCAGTAAGGGAGCAGTCATCGTGCAAATCGCAATGATCGGATTGGGACGTATGGGGGCCAATCTGGTCCGCAGGCTCATGCGCAATGGTCACAGATGTGTCGTCTACGACCGCGATGCTGAAGCGCGCGCTGCGCTCGAAGGAGAGGGGGCAACGGCTGCTGCCAGTCTGTCAGACGTCGTTGAGAAGCTGGAACAGCCCCGGACGGTGTGGATCATGTTGCCGGCAGGAGAGGCAACAGAAACGGCTATCTCAGACTTGCAAGCTCTGATGGGCTCTGGCGATACGATCATCGATGGCGGCAACACGTTTTGGAAGGATGATATTCGCCGCGCAAAGCAGTTGCAGGCGAGCGGCATCCACTACATGGATGTCGGGACATCGGGTGGCGTTTGGGGCCTTGAGCGAGGGTATTGTCTGATGATCGGTGGCGACAAAGAGATCGTTTACCGACATGATCCGATCTTCTCAGCATTGTGTCCAGGTATCGGTGATATTCCCCGGACAGCCAATCGGGACACTCGAGACCCGCGTGCCGAACAGGGCTATATCCATGCTGGGCCGAACGGCGCCGGCCATTTCGTCAAGATGATCCACAATGGCATCGAGTACGGCATGATGCAGGCAATGGCTGAGGGCTTCGATATTCTGCGCAACGCGAATGTTGAGAGCTTGCCGGAAGAACACCGCCTTGATCTCGATCTGGCCGATATTGCCGAGGTTTGGCGCAGGGGCAGTGTCGTGACATCCTGGTTGCTCGATCTAACCGCTGAGGCGCTGGCCAGGGATGAACAGTTAGAAGAATTCTCAGGCCATGTCGGCGACTCAGGTGAGGGTCGATGGACAGTGCAAACCGCAATCGAGGAAGCTGTCCCGGCCGAAGTCTTGACGACAGCGCTTTATACGCGCTTCCGATCGCGCCAGGATCATACATTTGCGGAAAAGGTCTTGTCCGCCATGCGGAAAGGTTTCGGCGGGCATACTGAAGCAAAGTAGATTGGAGTAGGCACCTTTGGAGCGGCAACCATTCTATACGCCGCCATCGCTGCGCGTGATCCTGCTGATGGGAGTGGCGGGCTCGGGCAAGAGTACGCTGGGTGAGACGTTGGCCCAGGAATTTAGCTGGCCTTATCGGGATGCCGACGACTTTCATCCTCAAGCGAATATCGACAAGATGAGCCGTGGCGAAGCGCTGAACGACGACGATCGTTGGCCATGGTTAGACGCCATTGCTGCATGGATCGACGAAAGACGCATGCAAGACCAGCGTGGGATTGTATCGTGCTCAGCGCTCAAGAAGGTCTATCGCGATCGCCTGTTGACAGGCCGCTCGGACGTCAGGTTGGTCTATCTGTCGGGGAGCAAAGAGACGATCGGCCGGCGTATGTCATTGCGCGAAGGCCACTTCATGCCGACTGTATTGCTGGATAGCCAGTTTGCGACCCTTGAAGAGCCATCCAGTGATGAGCATCCGATCGTCGTTCCAATCGATACAACACCACGCCGCATCGCTGAGGCTATTCTCGCATCTTTTGCGCAGATGGATGACATCCAAGTCTGATAGCTGACACGTGGTCTGCAAAGCGCGTGATCAGAGCTGCTTCCATCGCTCCAGTGCGTCGCTATCGCTTTCGCGTGCGTCGACCCAATCACCTTGACCGTCAGCACCCGCTTCCTTCTTCCAGAACGGTGCGCTTGTCTTCAAGTAGTCCATTAGAAACTGCGCAGCGTCGAAGGCTGCCTGGCGATGAGCGGACGCCGTCACAACAAGCACGATATTGTCGCCGGGTCTGAGCTCACCGTAGCGGTGCACTATGAGGGAACCGGTCAGCGGCCAGCGCGCATGAGCCTCGGCCTCTACCCGCTCCAGCTCTCGTTCCGTCATGCCTGGATAATGCTCAAGGCTCATCGTGGTAATTGGTTTGCCTTTAGCTTCACCTCGGACCGTGCCGGTGAATGTCACGATGGCACCGATATCGGTCCGGCCACCAGTTAGATCGGAAATAGCGGCGCCAACATCAAAGTCGGCTTTCTGAACGTGAACCGACAAAGCTTCAACCTCCCGTTACAGGAGGAAAGAATGCGATCTCCCTGGCACCACTGAGTTTGGCATCATGCTCAACATGTTGTTGATTGATGGCCACGCGGATTGCTCGTTCATTCTCGAATGCGGCCTCGTATTCCGGGCCTTTCTGACGCAGCCATTGAATGAGGTCGGCAACCGTCGAAGCTTCGCTTGGAAGCTCAATTGCTTCGTCGCCGCGGCCAACCTTTTCGCGCACCCAGGCAAAATAAAGCAATTTGACGTCGGCCAAGTTCAGCTCCTGCAGCATCGAGTGAATCCGGTGGCAGAACAGCGCTTCCGCCTAACGGCGCATAGCCTCGGAGACTGCCGCGACTGTGTATCCGTAACCTGTCCACAATGTAATAACGGCTGCACACCAGAGCAACGTCAAGCCGAGATGATCGATGCCTGGGACTGATGCTTCAATCGCAGGTCCGATGATGAGCAGACCGATCGCGATCAACTGAAGGATGGTCTTCCACTTGGATAACCACGTCACATGCAACTTGACTTGGAGCTCTGCCAGAAATTCACGGAGACCTGATACCAGGATCTCCCGGCACAGGATGATCAGGGCCGCCCAGATCGATGTCCCAGACATGGTTCCGTCATGGACAAGCATGAGCACGCTGGCGCCCACCAGCAGCTTGTCCGCAATGGGATCGAGCATCTTCCCAAAAGCTGACTGTTGCTGCCAGGCACGTGCCAGGTAGCCATCAAGAAAATCTGATGCAGCAGCAACGATAAAGATGCCGAAAGCAATCCAGCGCCCCGTATTTCCTTCGATGAAATAGAGCGCACAAACCAGGAGCGGCACGGCGAAAACACGACCGATGGTCAGCATATTCGGAATGCTAAATGGCCTGCTATGAATGGTCGTGTCTGTCATGACCTCAAGCTATCACCATAAAGCCTAAAAAGGTCAATGCGTTGTGCTTTCACACTTGCTCCATACGTCAAGCTGGTCACGCCCAAAGTGAACGTCAAATGCATGCATCCCATTGAAAATCGCGCACATAGGGGACGCAAGTTGAGTTGCACACAGCGGTCCGGTGCCTTTGGATCTGCCGTATATATGACATCTGCCGCTGCTAGCTACTTATGCTCAATACTACGCTTGTCGGCACGGGGGAACCAAAATGCAAAGCAATAACAATGGCGTGGCTTCAGTCATCGTAAGTACGCTTTTAGCGCTGGTCAGGTTTGCCGGTATGGTTGTCCTGGAGCTGGCCCTGGCGATCATGACCTATGTTTATCTAGCTTTGTACGATCTTGAGACCTTTGGCTGGTTGGTCAAGTTATCCAAAGGAATTCTCGACACTGCCATCAGTTGGATGGAGTTTTGGATGCCCGAGTTGGCGAATCGGGCCTATGCGACCATCCTGGGTGAGCTTGGACCCAAGGCCATGTTACTGTTGCTAGTCGGTCTGGTTGTTGGCGCCATTATCCGCTTCATCGCATGGATGTTGGTGCGGATCATCCGGCGCCCTTGATACGGAACCGCTCGAAGAGCGGCACCGCAAACCGTCCTGGCATCCTGAGAAACAAGAAACCGGCAAGGACTTCCCAGCTTCACACAGCCTGTTGTGCGAACTGCCCGCGGGCGCGGTTCTTGATCTGTGTCTGAGAGCCAATCAGGCGAAGAAAAGCGTGGAACATCGGCGCATCGTGGAAGATCTGGATCTCTGAAATCAATCCCCCTTCAAGCCGAGTCACGAGGCGATTGTTGCCAAACAGGAACTCACGGCTTTCCTTGTGCAGGACAACGAACTCAACTCGGCATTGAATAAGAGCCGGATCCTCGATACGCGGTCTGAAATGCCGAGGCTCCATCGAAATGCTGGTCCAGTGTCTGGCCACCACAGTCATGATCTGACGCAGCTCATCTTTGCCGTGCCATACGCCTTTATACGACGCGCCATGATCGCCGATGTTGTCGGAATACCTGACTGCCGGTGTCACGTAATCGAGGCATCCTTCGACATCTTTATTGGACCAGGAGCGAACAAATCCAGTAACTTTCTGAATACGATCGCCAAGATCTAAATAATGACTTTCCTCCACCATGATCAACGACCCCTCGCTGGTTACTCAACCGTATGCAAGCGCTTGCACAGCCCCTAATACTCAACCGATAGAAATCTGCATGCTCACAAATGTACTCAAGACATGAATAGCTTAGGCTATCCAATTGCGTCAGTCGCGCACAAATCATCACTCGAGGTTGATTTTTGGGCTTGTTGTAAGATAATCAGTACTGCAATCATAAGGGTGATGATAGAATCGCGCAGATTATGCCGATAGCGACCCAAATCATCCAAAATCCACGGCGCAATCCAATCGGCTCACCAAGCCATATCCAGGCCGTGAGTGCCGTCACAGCGGCAAAGGATGCAAATCCGATCGAGGCGCCAATACGATCGCCGACGTCGGAGCCAATCAGGAAGCTACCGAGGGCCAGGGTTTCCAACAGGGCCTGCAATGTAACCAGCCAGATCATTGCGCCAGTCGAGGGCCAAACACGGGTGCGCTGTTGGCTACTCTCGTAGATGAAAAGGCCGGCAACGCCCACAAGTGCAAAAATCCGATTGAGATAGAGTGCCTGCATCGAGCCCAGAACATCGCCGGCTTCCTGCGCGAGAAACATACGGCCAGCGATGACGATGGCCGCAGCCAAACCGAACAGAGCCGTGAGCCGAAGATGCTGTGCGTCGTGGGCCTCGCCACTCCGGCCACGGCGCGCCAGCATTGCAATTCCAATGAAGACAATCGCTATCGCGAGCAATTGTTGCCAGACAAAGGGCTGACCAGCGAGGGCGTTGATCGCCACGAGAACAACCGAGAAAGACGATGCAGCGGTTGAGGCAACCGAGACAGGGCCGCGTGCCAAGGCCGTGTAGAGAAAAAACAACGCCAGCAGATTCAACAGGCCGGAAACGGCCGATGTCGCCCAGCCATAGGCACTCCACGCGGGCCAGTTGCCCGTCAGTGCCATCCAGCCCGTCAACACGACTGTCGACAGGCCCATGACGGCAAAGAGAAGAACCGACATCGAGACCCGCTGGGCGGTAACGCGGGCCACGCAATCCGACGTGCCGATGAACGTCGCACCAAGCAGGCCCCATAAAACACCGGTCACGTCTTGTTCCGATCGGTCAGAGCTGAAATGTGCCGCTGGTCATGGAACTTAGGCACCGGGCCGCCCTGTCTTGCGTGGTCGACCACGGCGTTTTTTGACTTCGCCACCTGGAACATCGATGGTCTTTGCGGGTTTAGCGACATCGCGAAGTGGAACAGTTCGTTCCGATCCAGGTCCCATTTCGCCTGGCTGGGGCTTGCGTGGGCGCGATACGGATTTGGTTTTCGGCTGATTGCCGGCTGCGCCATACTTGCGCTGACCAGCATAACTGCCAGCTAGGTTCTCAATCGCGGCCTGCTCAGCAAGAGGATCATTTGCCACCGCGAGTTCCGTTTCACGTAGACGCTTAACTTCATCGCGCAACCGGGCTGCCTCTTCGAACTCAAGGTCCGCAGCGGCTTCTTTCATCCTCTTCTCAAGATCTTCAATGATGGCTTTGAGGTTGTGCCCAATCAGTGGTGCAGCACCATCACCTTCTGCAAGTCCCGCATCGACGGTGACGCGGTCTTGCTCATAGATGCTGGCCATGACATCACCGATCGACTTGCGTACGCTTTCCGGAGTGATCCCGTTGGCTTCGTTCCAAGCGACTTGCTTCTCACGCCGGCGGTCAGTCTCGGCAATGGCGCGTTCCATTGAGCCGGTCATATTGTCAGCATAGAGCAGCACCTTGCCATCAACGTTCCGGGCGGCGCGCCCGATCGTCTGGATAAGCGATGTTTCGGATCTAAGGAAGCCTTCCTTGTCCGCATCGAGGATTGCGACCAGACCACATTCGGGGATGTCGAGGCCTTCGCGAAGAAGGTTGATCCCGATCAGGACATCGAAGGCACCAAGCCGCAGGTCCCGGATAATCTCGATCCGCTCAAGCGTATCAATATCAGAATGCATGTAGCGAACCCGAATGCCCTGTTCGTGCATATACTCAGTCAGGTCTTCTGCCATGCGCTTGGTCAGGACCGTGACGAGGGTGCGGTAACCTGCTTTCGTGACCTGGTGGACTTCGTCAATCAGATCATCGACTTGTGTCTTTGCCGGTCGGATCTCAACCTGGGGATCTGTCAGACCGGTTGGGCGAATGACTTGTTCGACGAATGTGCCGCCGGTTTGCTCCAATTCCCAATCACCGGGCGTGGCTGAGACATAAACCGTCTGAGGCCGCATAACGTCCCATTCTTCAAAACGCAGGGGCCGGTTGTCGAGGCACGACGGCAGTCGAAAGCCATACTCCGCAAGCGTCGCCTTGCGCCGGTAGTCGCCGCGAAACATGCCGCCGATCTGTGGTACGGAGACATGGCTTTCATCAGCAAACACCAGTGCGTTGTCCGGCAAGTATTCAAACAACGTGGGCGGTGGGTCACCGGGATTGCGGCCAGTGAGATAGCGCGAATAGTTCTCAATTCCGGCGCACGACCCGGTCGCCTCCATCATCTCCATATCGAAGTAGGTGCGCTGTTCCAGGCGCTGTGCTTCCAGCAGCTTGCCGGATCCATGCAACTCGATCAGACGTTGCTGCAACTCTTCCTTGATCTGTTTTATCGCCTGTTGGAGCGTCGGTTTCGGGGTCACGTAGTGGGAGTTGGCGTAGACTTTGACGAGCTTGAGATCGTCTGTCTTCTGCCCGGTCAATGGATCGAATTCCGTAATACTCTCGATCTCATCACCAAACAGCGAAATCCGCCAGGCGCGGTCTTCAAGGTGAGCGGGGAACAACTCGACGGTATCGCCACGGACGCGGAACGTGCCGCGGTGGAAGTTGCCATCATTGCGCTTGTACTGGAGGGCGACGAGGTCAGCCAGCAGTTGCCGTTGTGAGATCTGCTCACCGACCTGCACGGCAAACGTCATCGCCGTGTAGGTCTCGACTGACCCGATACCGTAAATGCACGAAACCGAAGCCACAATAATCACGTCATCACGCTCAAGCAGCGCACGCGTTGCAGCATGCCGCATCCGGTCGATTTGCTCGTTAATGCTGGCTTCTTTTTCAATATAGGTATCTGTGCGCGGAACATAGGCTTCCGGCTGGTAATAATCGTAGTACGACACAAAGTACTCAACGGCGTTGTCGGGAAAGAAGCTCTTGAACTCGCCGTAGAGCTGTGCCGCGAGGGTCTTGTTCGGCGCCAGTATCAGTGCCGGGCGCTGGGTCTCGCGGATGATGTGTGCCATCGTGAAGGTCTTGCCGGAACCTGTTACGCCAAGCAAAACCTGGTCGCGTTCACTGGCATTGATACCTTCGACGAGCTCGGCAATCGCCTGTGGCTGATCTCCTTTCGGCTCGAACTCAGAAACAATGTCAAGTGATACACCGCCTTCACTTTTGTCGGGGCGGTCAGGCCGGTGTGGCATGAATTCTGGCAACGTGCCGGCGACCAGCGGATGGCTGGCGATCATCGGCTGCCGATCAAGCATTTGTTGAGCGTTTTCGGAGCGCTCTTCCGGTCGCGTCAGCAGTGCATTGAGTGCCGCCGATGGTGAAAAATCCTCGGGCCGTGGTGCCACACTGCGCAGGGCCGGGAGCAGGGCAGACGCGCCGGTGTCAAAGCCAGCCTGAGGCGCTTCACCGAACCCGCCTGCAGCCTGCTGTTTGCCGCCGACGTTTGGCGTGCCGGCAGCCGTCTCCATCGGCGGTGGCGTTGGTTTGCCGGATTTTCCGCGCGAGGGTCTGGGTTTGGCGGCCTTCTTGGCCGGTTTTGCCTTGGCAGGTGCGGTCTTTTTCGGCGCCGTTTTGGTCGATGCTGACTTGGTCTTGCTCATACGGGAAATATGGCGCGGGAGGCGCGGCGGATCAACTTCCAACCGCACCTACCAACAGGACGCGCTGTCAGCAGTGTCCGCACCGCCCCAAGAACAGCGCCTGCGCGGCTCCGCCCTAAGCCGCAGCCATCATCTCCCAGGCCCGCGTTTCACGGCGCTTGAGATTGGCACGAAACTCTTCGGGAAAGTTGTCCGGAACCGCGGATGTGATGCGTTCATCGGCAAGCAATGTCTGTGCCCAGCGTTGCACCAAAGGGTAGTCATCGAGCAGTCCCGTCTTCAGGACAGCATCTGCGATTGCGAAACGCTGCAGGAACGGGGCATAGGCAGCATCGACCAAGCAAATGGCTTCGCCATTGAAGTAGGGCCCATCGTTGTCGCGCTCGCGCCCGATGGCTTCTTCCAGTCGGTCGAGGACCTTGCGTGCGGCCTGCAGCTTATCATCCAGATTGTCTCCGGATTTCGCATATGTGACGCCGTTGAGCCCCGCAGAGAACGTCGGCACAAAATCAGTCCATGCCCGGTTTCGTGCGCGCTTAATGGCGCAATCGGGATGCAGGCGCGGAGAGACTTCCTCATCGAGGTACTCGGCGATTGCATTCGATTCGAACAAGGGTTGATCGTCGACGAGCAGCACCGGCACCTTGCCGTGCGGGGAAATCTTTAAAAACCAATCCGGCTTATCGCGCAGATTGACATAGGTTACTTCGAAGTCGACTTGTTTGGCACGCATTAGGATCACGGCGCGCTGTACCCAAGGTCACGTAAACGAACTGATCAGATGGTATTTCTTCGTCATTGGCCCTGCCTGTGTTGAAAGGTCATCGCCAAGAATAGGCGCTGACGCGGCCAAGCTCAACCAGTAACCCAGCAATCGTCAATCGCAGGGCCATTGCGATCCGGCGTTCAATCCTGCCGGCAATTTTGTTTTCTCATCTCCGCAGGCGAGGTCCAGTTGGACCTGCGAGAGACCTTTCACGGTCGAAAGATCAACACCTTCGAGGCGCGTACGGAAAAAATAGGCCTGCGTAAAGTCGGTGCCCTTAAGTGACGACAGCCTCAGGTCCGTCCGTGCGAGGTTCGCATACTTGGCAATCGCGCCATCGAGATTAGCGGCACTGAGGTTGGACCGCCCGAGCTGGGCGCCCGTCAGGTCAGAACCGCTCAGGTCAGCGGCTTGCAGTTGCGCCCGGAAAAGCTCAATCTTCACTAGGTTGGCGGACTTGAGCTTGGCGCCGTCCATAAAGGTGCGCATGCCAATCGCCTTCTCGAGGTTCGCCCCGCTGAGATCGGCCCGGCGCAGGATGGTTTTCGAGAGGTTCGCTCTCCGCATCTTGGCCTTGGTCAGATTGGCATTGGTCATGTTCGTGCGACCGAGATCCGTACGCTCGAGATTGGCACCACTGAGATCGCGGTCCTCAAGGTACTTGGCGACTTTTCGGCAACCGGACCAATCGACACCAGCGCCTGCACTACTGTTGCAGCCGGCATGGACAGGGGCGGCCGTCAAAATCGCAGAAAGCGCGAGCGCGGCGGTACTGATCCAAAACTTCATCTTTGGTCAACCTCAAGTAATCTGGCGTCGTTCTACTCAACGATTGGATCGATCCGGTCCACACCGCGTCGTCAAAACATACAAACATGAGTCTCGATGATGGGAATGGCCAGCATCACACTCAAGGCACGATCGTCTCAAAAGTTTGTGTTTGTTATGCAGCAGGTCCGAAACGGTTGTTAATTACCGTCAATTGGAGAGGTTTTCGAAGCTTGCCCACGGTCGATGACGGCAGGGGCCACCTGTACGACCAGGCTGGCACAGAACATCAGGCCAGCACCGAGCCAGCCGATCGCGGGTAGCCATTCGCCGAGTAGAATAACCGCACAGAGCGCCGCGAACACGGTTTCCATACTCACGAGGATGGTGGCCTCGACGGCAGGTGTGTACTTCATGGCCATCGCCAACACGGTAAACGTGAGCGCGCTCGAGAGGACACCGACATAGGCGATTTCAAACATCGCATCGGCAAGCCGGGCGATCGAAATTGTCTCAAAGAGAGCGGCGCCGATCGCCGAGATCACGGCTACGACGGCAAATTGCACAGTCGTAAACCCGATCGGCCGGGCATGGCGGCCGGAATGCTCGATCACCAGCATGTGCGCGGACCAAAAAATGGCAGACGCAGCAACCAACCAGTCGCCAGTGGAGAAACCACTTATTGTTCCGCCGCCGAGCAGCCACGTCCCGACGAAAGCGAGTGCCACGGCAGGCCAAACATAAAAGCGGGGGTGTCGGCGCAGGATGAGCCACATCATGAGCGGCGTGATGACGACGTAAAGCCCAGTCAGAAAACCCGTATTCGTGACCGTCGCAGTCACCAACCCGATTTGCTGGAGGATGCCGCCAATGAAGAAGCTCAACCCTCCGGCAAGAGAGATCATCCAGAAGCTTGGTGCCGGACCGGTTGCGAGGGCACGGTCTTCTCTCAGGGCAAGTGGGAGTAAGACAATCGCCGCAATCGTGGCGCGCGCAGCGAGAAACAAGTAGGGGCCGATGTGGTCCATCGCTGTCTTTTGATAGACAAATGCGAGCCCCCAGATTGCTGCAACGCCAAGCAGCATGATATTGGCTTGGATGCGGTTCATAGCGGCGACGCATTAGGCAGTTCTGGGGCGTTGCGCAATGCAATTCACGCGCAAGGGCGTGCGTGCCGCAAGCACGATTGGAAATTCCGGGCCACGCTGCAGCGTTTGGTGTCGAGAGATGGGAACGCAAATTGGACACCGAAGCATTTATCGTCATGGCCGTGGCCGCTACAGTTGGCGCCGGCGTGCAGGCCGCTGTTGGTTTTGCTTTCGGTTTAATTGCGGCACCGGTCCTCTTGGTGGCGATGAACTCGAGTGCAGCCATTCAGGTGCTGGTGGTAATCCATCTGGTCCAAAGCGCCATGTTGGTGCCGAAACTCTGGCGCCAGGCACCGAGAAGTCTGCTGGTCAAGCTGATCATCGGCAGTTTGTTTGGGTTTCCGATTGGCCTCGCGGTCTTCATGGCACTCGATCTGCGCGCACTGACATTGACAGTTGGCTTCTCGCTGCTGGCGTTTGCGGTGCTGTTGGTGCTGCGTGAGACGGGCCGTCTCAAGGTTGCGTCGATATCCCACGAGAAACTGCCAACCTGGAGCACGATCGTAACCGGGGCCGCCACTGGCTTTTTGACAGCCGTCTTGGTAATGCCCGGTCCGCCAATCATGGTTTTGAATGCGTGGACGGCGATGGAGAAGGAGCTCAGCCGCGCACTATCTCTGACATTCTTCGCATTTTGCTACGTGATGGTGACCGCCATGCATGCAACCATGGGCGGGATGCCGGCATCAGCCTGGGTCACGGCGGCGGCACTTGCTCCCTTCGTCATCATTGGAACGCTGATTGGTGCGCGCTTATCAAGCCGGCTGAGCGAAGGCCGGTTCCGGGCCGCCATCCTGTGCATCGTGGTCTTTTCTGGAATTTATGCGATCGCGGCGTCCTACTGAACCCACGAACTGCGCGTTGGGACCGGGCAGTCGGTTTCAAAGTGTCAGGTCGTGTTCTTGCTGGTTCCGGTCGCGGCAGTCGGCCTGACGAAGTCTTCGATTAAAGGCCTCTGAACAGCACGCCAATGACAAGGATCAGATAGGCCGTAATCGCAAGCCAGTATTCCTGGTGCGGCAGGTAGCGTGGGACAGGGACGTAACCAAGCTTCGTGACCATCGCCACCAGCGCGAAGATGAGTGAGATGAGAAAAATCAAGAGCGTTGGCGGGTTGAGACGCATCTGACAAGTCCTTGTCGTACCGGACCAATGACAGTTTCATTGGTAAAGGCCAAATTCAATCGCCATCAAAACCGCAAATCGCCTGCAATCGCAAGGTGTCCGCGGCGAACGGGCGGTTTCGAACCAAAGCTGGTACTCAATGGCGACAGCTGACGGACCCGCGACAAGCGTTACAGTGAGCGACGATCGTCTGCCTTGTGAGCATCGAACGGCGGTCTGGTGTTCGCGTCGACGATGAGCCGAACGGGTTCGCCGTCGGTTTGCCCGACAACACGGCCGATCAGCAGCAGGTAGTCCTTGGCAGTGTTCTGACCAGATCCTGGGACAATGAGTTTGCCCAGTTCCCGAACATCTGTGACGTCGACCATTTCTAACTTGCCCGTGCCCAAAGCAACTGGAATTCGGTCGCCCGGACTGACATGGCCATAAAGGCCAGCTGGGAAAATCGGCGATTCCTGGATGGATTGGCCCACTTGCTCCTCAACCACCAGCTTGCTGACGGAGAAATCGCGCTGATCGACAACTTCATCGTAATGCACAGGGCCAGACGGCAGTGGGGCTGTTAAGGCTGTTCGCATCATCAGTTCAGGTCTGGACAGCAGGGATCCAACGGCGATCGCGGTAGCAAACGCGGCAACGGCCAGAACACGCGGCGCGATAGCGTAAACTGCGGCTAGACCCTTCATTGCGGCTCTCCAGAATCACTTCGATCCAACTAATATAGTTGTGGAGAGAAAACTTTCGACCCCTGGCGGGGGATCTCAGCTTCCTCTCCACGCACCGCGCCGTGAGGAGGCGTGGACACGACGCAGGTGTCTGAAAAACGCGAGATTGAAGGCAACCATGGCTGAAAAAACGATGGCCGCTACGATCATCGTCATTTGCGATGGTGCAGCTGCAGCTTGCTCGATACGGATTGTGTTCGCGAAATCGGAAAAATGGTAACCGCCCGCCTCAAACGGGGCAGTCGACAGAGCGGCAAACGGAAAATCCATGGCTGGCCCGGAGGCTACGGCCGAAAAGACGGACAAGGATTGCAGGTTGCTGTTCTCGGGAGCCATCACTGCGAACAACACAACAAACACAATGAAGGAACAAACAAAGTCTCGACCTGTCGATTGGAACAGCGCGAAAGCGGCTTTCTTCGATCTCGGACTTCGCCTGCTCATACTGCACTTCCTGGATTTGATCACTCAGAGTTCTAGTTCGCCCCGCATTCCCGAGACACTGTGATCTAGCCATGCGACTTGGGCCGCGTTGCGCCCGGAATGTGTCCTGTTCCCAGGAATTTTGTGACAATTCATAAATGCAGAGGTGATGTGTCTTTCCTACAACGTAGCAGTTCTTGGCACGCCGCAACGCATCACATCAGCGAGCCGGAAGTGTCCTCGGACAATCCACGATTTCGTGATGACTCGTGAGCGCGCTGCCTGGGATCAGGCGAGCCTACATCGCACTCGGAAAGAGGCCTTCATTGTTTTGGACTTGCCGCGGCTGTTCCAACTTCGCCGGCAATGATTTAGGGTCCGGCGGCAATCGATCTGCAAAGAGAACCTGACATGATTCCTGAGGACTACCGGCTACTCGCCCTATTCGCGATTTTGTTCGTTCTCTTTGGACTGTTGATCTGGGGACGGTACCGCTACGACATTGTTGCACTTGGTGCCCTTGTCGTTGCCGTTGTTGTCGGCATCGTACCGGGCTCGAATGCCTTCGAAGGCTTCGGCCATCCCGCTACTATTATTATTGCACTTGTCCTGGTGGTTTCGCGGGGGCTGGTAAACTCTGGTGCAGTCGATCTCATCGCGCGTTACTTTATTCAAGCCGGGCGCAGTGTTTCGAGTCACATCGGCATGATGGCTGGGATTGGCGCAGCTCTCTCCGCGGTCATGAATAATGTCGGTGCGTTGGCACTTCTGATGCCGGTCGATTTGCAGGCAGCCGAGAAAGCCAAGCGATCGCCGGCGTTGACCCTGATGCCCCTCTCGTTCGCAACCATTCTAGGCGGTCTGGTGACGTTGATCGGCACACCGCCAAACATCATCATTTCTAGTATTCGCGAAAAGGAACTCGGCGCACCGTTCGCAATGTTCGATTATGCGCCGGTTGGTATCGGTTGTGCGGTTGTGGGCGTTGCCTTTGTCGCTCTTATTGGCTGGCGCCTATTGCCAAAGTCAGCGTTGGAGCGCGATGCCGGCAAGGAGCTCTTTGAGCTTGGGACGTACCTTGTCGAACTGGGTGTTAGCTCCGAGTCAAAGGCTGTGGGACAGACGCTACGTGATTTGGAGGAAGCGTGCGACGAGCATGATGTGGCTATTGTGAGTTTGCTGCGTGATGGTCAACGTATGCCGAGTTATGCCCGCTGGCTCGAGATCAAAGCCAATGACATTCTTCTTATTGAGACAGTCGCGCAGAACCTTGATGGTTTCGTCAATGCGCTGGAACTAACATATGGTGAAAAGGCTGAAGACGCCGAGGCCCTGACCCCGGAGGCCATTCGCACGCGCCATGGTGTCAGGCCGCCCGAGATGGATCAACCCGAAAAGAATGAAAAAGACGGGGAAGACAAAAAGAACGGCAAGAAGCGCGCCTCTGATCTGTCTTTGGCCGAAGTTGTGGTGCGCCCCGGTGCAATTATCGAGGGCCGGACGGCGGCTGGTGTCAGTCTTCATGACTACTATGGAACATGGCTGGTCGGCCTCTCCCGCGAGGGCCGTCGTGTCACCAACCGCGTAAGACATATGAACTTGCGCGCCGGCGATGTCCTACTGCTGATGGGGCCGGAGGATCGCATCAAGGAAGCGTCCGATTGGATGGGGACGCTGCCACTTGCAGGCCGCGGCTTGCAGGTGACGGATAGCACTCAGGCACTACTCGCGGGAGGATTGTTCATTGCAGCAATCCTTTTGGCCAGCGTTGGTCTGATGTATCTACCAGTCGCGCTTGCCGGTCTCACAATTCTCTACGTGCTCTTCAACATCGTGCCGCTGCGCCAGCTCTATGATGCCATCGAATGGCCGGTGGTCGTCTTGATCGGTTCACTCATTCCCATCGGCGCAGCCTTGCAGACGACCGGTGGAACCGAGTTCTTGGCCGCAGGGCTCCTAAATATTGCATTCGGCGCGCCGCCTTGGCTGATCCTGACGATACTGATGGTTGTGACGATGACGTTGTCGGACGTCTTGAACAATACGGCAACGGCTCTCATAGCGGCGCCTGTCGCGATCGGCGTGGCGGAGAAGCTCGACGTGAGTCCGGATCCGTTCCTGATGGCTGTAGCCATTGCCGCGTCCTGCGCCTTCCTTACGCCGATTGGACATAAGAATAATACGCTGATCATGGGGCCGGGCGGTTACCGATTTGGGGACTATTGGCGCATGGGGCTACCGTTGGAGATCCTGGTCATCGCCGTTGCTGTGCCATTGATTCTTGTAATCTGGCCGTTCTAAGCGGCTAGGGTCCGGCTTCATCATTGAAGGGTCCAATACGCGTTCTAATTTGGCCAGACAACAGGCGCGTGAGCGCAGGACATCGTCCGATATTCAAGCGACCGCAACGCATTGATCTGGCCAAATTAGCCGCGCCTTGCAGGTCGGCCAGAGGCGGAGAACATTCGGCGTTGATCTGGCTTGAATATGCCCGGCATGTCCTGCGCCAACTCAACTTGCCTGTTTTCCGCCTCCGGCCGATAGTGAGACCCTTCAATGATGAAGCCGGACCCTAATCACGCCATGTCAGCCGCGGCAGACGGTGATAAGCACTTGCATCGATGCCCGGTCGGGCATAGTGTCCGCCGGTTTCCACTCACGATGTAAGGCACGCAACAGAGTGTGCCTCCCCCTGCCCGCATGGAAGGACCTTTATCATGGGCTTTATTTCAGACGCGCTCGGACGCATTAAGCCGTCAGCAACCATCGCTCTCACTCAGATGGCTCGTGATCTGAAATCGCAGGGCAAAGATGTCATTTCACTGGCTCTGGGCGAGCCAGACTTCGATACACCAGACCACATCAAAGAGGCTGCGATTGATGCGATCCGGCGCGGTGAGACGAACTACCCACCGGTTGCTGGCATCGTACCTTTAAGAGAGGCAATCAGCGCCAAGTTCAAGCGCGAGAACGGCCTGGAATACGCGCCAAATCAGGTCATCGTCGGCACCGGCGGCAAGCAAGTCATTTATAATGCGATGCTGGCGACAGTGAATCCTGGCGATGAGGTCATCTGCGTCGCGCCGTTTTGGGTCAGTTATCCTGAAATCGTGGCACTCTGCGGTGGAACACCTGTGACCGCGATGGCAACCGAGGCCAACAACTTCAAGCTGCAGCCTGAAGAGCTGGAGCGCGCAATCACGCCGAAGACGAAGTGGATCATCCTGAACTCACCGTCGAACCCAACCGGTGCAGGCTACTCACGCTCCGAAATGAAGGCTCTGACCGACGTGCTCATGAAGCACCCGCATGTCTGGATCCTCACCGACGACATGTACGAGCATCTGACCTACGGCGACTATGAATTCGTCACCATCGCCCAGGTCGAGCCAGGCCTCTATGATCGAACTCTGACGATCAACGGTTTGTCGAAGGCTTATGCGATGACCGGTTGGCGCGTTGGTTATGGCGCCGGGCCGCAGCACCTCATCAAGGCAATGGACACGCTTCAAGGACAACAGACTTCGGGTAACACGACGATCGCACAGTGGGCGGCCGTGCAGGCTCTCAATGGCCCCCAGGACCATCTCAAGGTCTTCCGGGCGACATTCGAAGAGCGCCGCGACTTGGTCGTCTCAATGCTCAATCAGGCGCGCGGTATGAAGTGCGCCACCCCAGAAGGTGCCTTTTACGTCTATCCATCGTTTGATGATTTGATTGGTAAGACGGCACCATCCGGCAAGAAGATCGAGACCGACGAAGACTTCGTGATGGAGCTGCTCAATACAGAAGGCGTCGCCGGAGTTCATGGTTCGTCTTTCGGCCTCGGCCCGAACATGCGGATCTCATACGCAACGTCCACCGACCTGCTGCGCGAAGCCTGTGAGCGGATCCAGCGCTTCTGTGGTAATCTGCAGTAGAATGACAACGGCGTGCGAGCGCCTGTATCATGGAAGGGCGCTGCCGGCCGACGCCCTTTCATTCACGGCGCAGTATTCCGCCGCAAGGGGCATCTGCCTCAAGGGCCTGACAAAGGATAAAGCCGTGAACACGATAAGGGTGCAAGACACGTGCTGCAGCGCCTGAACACGGTTTTACCCGACCCGGATGCTGACCACGAAATGCATCTCGCGGATTGGCGCAAGATCACGTGGCGCGAATACGGCGATCCCAATGGTTTCCCGGTCCTTGCCCTCCACGGCACACCCGGGTCACGCCTCAAATACAGGCTTGCCCACAACAAAGCCATGCAGCGCGGGCTACGCCTCATCACACCCGACCGTTGGGGGTACGGCGGCACAGACAGTCCGAAAGAGCCGAGCCTGGCCGCTTTTGCCGATGACGCAATGGCGCTGATGCTTCATTGCAATGCCTATCGATTCTCGGTGATAGGCGTTTCAGGCGGAGGTCCCTTCGCGGCAGCACTTGCAGCCCGTTATTCAAGCAACGTTGCGCGACTAGCGCTTGTCGCACCAGTTGCGGAGCTAGCCGATCCACAAATGACCGGGAAGATGGGACTTTTCCATCGTTTCTGTTTCCGCGGAATGCCACGCGTTCCAGGCGCAGTTCGTGCAACATTCTCTTGTCTGCGTGCTGTTGCGATGCTGTCGCCACCGTTGGCAGCAACATTGGCGATTTTCCGCGCAGGTCCGTCTGACAAGAAGACGATGCGGCCGCGTTCGATGCGCCGCTTACTCGGCCTGACTTTCGCAGAGGGGCTCCGCAACGGCAGTTCAGGTCCGGTCATCGATATGAACCTGTTTGCGCGCAAGTGGGAATTTGAAGCCAATACAATCACAGGCGAGGTGCAGGTCTGGCTGGGCAATGAAGATCGCAATGTACCTGTCCCCGCCGCAGTCGCGCTGGGAAACGCGATGCCGAACAGCAAGGTGACCTTGACCAATGGGCAGGGGCATTTCTGGATCTCAAAAGATCTCGATGTTGTCCTGAAATGGTTGTCGGAAGCCGGCGGCTCAGGCAGCACCGCTACGTAGAGAAAACGGACTGAGCCACGACCAGGATGGCATGGTCTCATCGCGTTTGCGCTCAGCCTGAAAATTCTTACCGACAGGTTCCACAGCCTGAGTGCCGTCTTTGTCCAAATGAACAAAAAACTCGGGCTGATTGTCAAAATAATCCTGATTGACCATCGCAAAGCCGGCTGCGCGTGCTGCGATGTCTAATTTTCTGTGCGGCATACTTTAAAAACCCAACTAGAACGCGCCTTGCAGTGGTTATCCACAGTCCGAACATTAGACGATGCGAAATTGCCGCACGTCAAGGAGTTTTTGGTTAATCGCCCGCGCATTCTTGGCCGCTTGGGCAGGAAAGCTGAGTTCGGGCAGTGCTCCTTGTTGATCATTACGCGTGAAGACAAGAGCTTGAGGGCAGATTCTTGAGAGAAACTCTCATGATCTGTGACGGAATTTTCTTCGCTCCCGTGGAGCGGAAAAATCGGTGCGATTGATTTCTCTACTTGCACTTGCGGCAATAGAGCGCAAACATGAAGAGGTCGCGCCTTCCTCCCAGGCGCGGGCGCGGCATCCGCTGACGTCTGGGCAAAAGGAGGAAACAATGGGTCACCCCGCTGAATCAAGGGGCTCAGCCGGTCGCGGCACCCGCTGCATCGCACTGGTTGGGCCATTCCTGAGTGGCAAGACGACACTTCTGGAAGCTATTCTGGCTCGGACTGGAGCGATCGAACGGCAGGGGCGCGTTGCGGATAAGAACACTGTCGGTGACGCCAGCATCGAGGCGCGCGAACACGGCATGAGTGTCGAGTCCAATTTCGCGACCGCAGAGTTTCTTGGTGACACGTTTTCATTTATCGATTGTCCAGGCTCCATCGAGTTTCAACAAGATGGACTGAGTGCCCTCAAAGCCTGCGATGCGGCGATTGTCGTTTGTGAACCGGATCCAAAGCGCGTCGCAGCCCTCCAGGTGATCTTCAAGTATCTCGAGAACAACGGCATTCCACACATGCTGTTCCTCAACAAGATCGATACGTTTGATACGCCTGTCCGCGATCTTGTCCCAATCCTGCAGCCGGCGAGTGCGTTGCCGTTGGTGTTACGGCAGATACCAATCTGGGAGAACGGTATTGCAACCGGCTTCGTGGATCTGGCGTTGGAGCGCGCCTTTGTTTACCGCGAGCATGCCCAATCCGAAGTTATCGAAATGCCGAACACCGTGGCTGACCGCGAACAGGAAGCCCGGTTTGAAATGCTCGAGAAGCTCGCCGATTACGACGACGAACTCATGGAGCAGTTGCTGTCGGATATGGAGCCACCGCGCGACCAGGTATTTGACGATCTTTCTGCCGAAATGCGTGATGGCAAGATTTGCCCGGTCTTTCTGGGTTCCGCCGAGAATGGCAACGGCATTGTGCGGCTGTTGAAGGCCCTCCGCCACGAAGTACCGTTCGCCGATGCGACAGCGGAGCGGTTGTTCGTCGACGTCCCTGACAATGCCGCCCACATCGTGAAAACAATCCACACATCCCATGCCGGAAAGTTGAGCGTCGCACGCGTTCTGACCGGAGCAATTGACGATGGAGCAGTCGTGCGCGGCCCTGCCGGCGACGACAAGGTGTCTGGGGTCTTTGATGTCATCGGACAGGAGCCAAAGAAAAGGAGCGGTGCCCAGCCAGGTGATCTTGTGGGCCTTGGCCGGCTCGACAATATCGCGACAGGCGACACGATCACGACGGGCAAGGCAGATGTCGAAGAAATCGAACGGGCTGAAATGCAGGAACCTGTATTTGGGTCAGCGATCGCCATCAAAGAACGCAAGGATGAGGTGAAGCTGAGCGCGGCGCTTTCCAAGCTGGTCGATGAGGACCCTGCTCTCCACGTCGAGCAAGATCACGATACACATCAGATGCTATTGCTTGGTCAAGGTGAGATGCATCTGCGCGTTGCAGCAGAGCGATTGGTCCGCAAATACGGTGTCGAGATCAGCCGCGATAAGAGAACAACGCCTTACAAGGAGACGATCCGCAAGGGTACGACCATTCGTGGCAAGCACAAGAAGCAATCCGGTGGCAGTGGTCAATTCGGAGATGTCGTTCTAGAGATCAAGCCAATGAACCGCGGCGAAGGTTTCAAGTTCTCTGACACGATCGTCGGAGGCGCAGTGCCAAAGCAGTATATCCCTTCGGTGGAAGCTGGTGCGAAGGATTACCTGGATACAGGCCCATTGGGATTTCCGGTCGTCGACGTCGAAGTGGTCCTCAAAGACGGCAGCTACCACACGGTCGATTCGTCCGACATGGCCTTTCGACTGGCTGGACGCCTGGCGATGAGCGAGGGGATGCCGGAGTGTAGTCCTGTCCTGCTTGAGCCGATTATGTCTGTCGACGTTATGGTACCGAGCGAGGCGACTCCCAAGATCAACGCCATGATCTCGCAGCGGCGTGGTCAAATTCTCGGCTTCGATGGCCGTGACGGTTGGCCTGGCTGGGACACGGTGCAGGCTCAGATTCCGGCTTCCGAGATTGAAGATCTGATTATCGAATTGAGATCTGTCACGGCCGGTGTGGGGACCTACAAGGCAAAGTTCGACCATTTGTCAGAACTCACGGGGCGCTTGGCTAATCAGGTCCTCGCGAGCCACAAAGAAGCTGCCGAATAGCTCAAGAGTAAGGGGCCTAAGTCGGTACCAAACGAATGCCGACTGATCGCAAGATGATTTAGACGACTGAGCCCGCTTGTTGGTTGACATCATCAGGCGGGCTAGCGCCTTGGTCCCCATACGCAGTTGCGTTTTAGCGAGCTTTCAGCACCTTCTCGACCCACGTCTTGATGTGACCCACTGCTTGGCCTTCCGTACCCCAAAACCCATGATGGGACTGGCCTTTGCATGGTGCCATGCTGGTCGGCCCACCCGTCACCGTCGTCCAGCGCACCTGCGCGCCCGCGGCCTGCATGCGCTCAAAACTGGCACGTGCTCCATGGAGCGGTGTGAGGGCGCAATTGTCAGACGTGTGATGTACAAACAGCGTTGGGATAGTGACCTTTTCCAACATAACGGATCCCAGAGTAGCGCCTCTACGATTGGGAACTGTAATCGACGAGGTAAGCGCAACACCGGCAAATGTCTGTCCTGCACGCCGCGCTGCATTGGCGGCCGAGACGGCACCGCGGCTATTCCCAATGACGAACACCGGAGCAGCGAAGGTCGACTTCAGCGTGGCAAGCACGGTACCGATATCACGGGTGGCATGGACCTTTGAGGCCCGGTAGCCCGCGAGTAAGCCGGGGCTCTCTTGCCGGTCGCTCGGCGCATCCATCAGTGCCGTCACATAACCGGCAAGATGAAAGTCGCGACGCGTCCGCACAAGGAAACTGCTTCGGAGCCGTTCAATTTTGCCGGCCGGACTGAATTTCAGGCGACCATCGTCACCTGGTAATGGCAATAACACCGCACGCACTTCTGGGGTGGTGGGCCGTTCGATGAGAACCTGAATATGTTCGCGATTAGAAACAGGGACGCGCCACGACTTGTCAGAGAATGCGCGACCGGATGCTGGCACTGAGGCAAAGGCCTGACCAATTGCCAAGCCTGCAATAATCGCGCAGTGCGCCTGAACTCCACTCCGCATCGGCATGGCCTTCAACTCTCACGAAGTCGGTGACCGAATGTTCTGGCGAGATAATGCCCCGTTACAATCAACCGTCGTGATAGTGCTACGAGCTACGACTTCGGTTTCTCACCCCAAATCTGCTTGAGCCGGTCATCGCGTCGGCATCCAATCCGATAGCGCCAATAGTGGATTGGATTTTTCTTGTAAAAGTTCTGGTGATATTCGGCTGCCGCGGTGAACGCCGACGCCTTGGTCACTGGAACAATGATCTTCTGCGAGAAATTATGCTTTGAGATGATGGCGGCTTTGCTAGCCTTGGCCAGTATCTCCTGCTCTGGGGTATGCGCAAAAATCTCTGGTCGGTACTGACTGCCTCGATCGCAAAACTGCCCATCCTTGTCGAAAGGATCGACATTGCGCCAATACACCTCGAGCAGCTTCTCATAAGAGACCTTGGTTGTGTCGTACGTCACTTGAAGTACTTCCGTGTGGCCCGTATTGCCGCGAACAACCTGTTTGTAGGTCGGATTTTTCACGTGGCCACCCATGAACCCAGAGATCGTCGAAGTCACGCCTTCAACTTTGTCGAAATCCGATTCCGTGCACCAAAAACAACCGGCCGCGAATGTTGCGACTTGCGTCTTGCTCTTATCGGCAGCGTGAACTGGAGCTGCCAACCACAGACTTGCGGCCAGAGCCAGAAGGATTGTGGATGAGATGCGCATAGTGAAAAGCTCCATAACAAAAAAAGATGGCGAACACCGACTCAGTGACGGCTGAAATTGGCAGTTGCTCCCGATCTTGGCCGAGAATGATAGAACAGCCAACGGCCGAGACCCGCTCGATTAGCTAGCCTTTTCCTCTGGCTTGAAAGTCAGCGCAACGCCATTGATACAATAACGTTTCCCCGTCGGCGGTGGACCATCCGGGAACACGTGACCTTGATGCCCACCACATCGCCGACAATGCACTTCTGTCCGTGCATATCCGATCCAGTAGTCAACGGTTGTTCCGATGGCATTGTCTAGCGGTGCCCAGAAACTTGGCCAGCCGGTTCGGCTGTCGTACTTGGTTTCGGAACTAAACAATGGCAGGTCACACCCTGCACAGGCATAGATGCCCGGCTTGTAAATCTTGTCGAGCGGGCTCGTAAATGGGCGTTCTGTGCCATGCTTGCGAAGGACTTTGTACTGGAGCGGTGTCAGCTGTTTGCGCCACTCCTCGTCAGTCTTCACGATCTCGAATGTTTTTTTGCCTTTGGCCGAGCCGGATGCAACGCCGCCCGATTTTCCAGAGCCCGAATGCGATTGTGCCTGGGCACCGGATCGGTAAATGCTCCATCCTCCAATCAGGGAGACGGTGCCGGCCAGAAGAAGTGAGCGACGGTTGAACATAGGCAAAGACCTCCTAGGGCAAGTCGGCAGGATGATCGCTTTATTAGCCTATATCTGTGAACCGCATCGTCTAGTCCAGTCACAGCCGTTCAAACGGTTGTGTTTCAGACGAGCTTAAGGCGAAATATCAATGCCTTACGCGCAGCTTTCGCTATTGAGCAGTATACTCAATCCGCCGGTTCTTTGCCCGTCCATCCGAGGTGCGGTTGCTGGCAACAGGGCGTTTCTCGCCATAACCGATGTAGGACACCTGGCTGGATTTGGCGCCGGCATTGATGAGGTAATTGGCGACATTCTGCGCGCGTCGTTCGGACAGCCGCTGATTATAACCGATGCGGCCAGTCGCATCGGTATGGCCTTCAATTGTCACTTTGAGCCGACCGCAGGCACGCACGGCAGCGGACAGGGCCCTAAGCGTCAGTTCTGTTTCCGCAAGCAACTCGGCACTGTCAAAGGCGAACAGGACAGAGCCGGCCTGAGCGGTTTCCTTCAACCGGTCCTCGCATACGGCAACTTCAGTAGACCGTGGCTTCGCCTTGGCCTGTTTGACAACCGGTTTGGCGATTGCCTTTTTGGCAGGCTGTGCCGGCAATGTAACCTTCAGGGTTTTCTGGCTCTCCGGTTTCTCATCCTTCTGAGGCGGAACCGCCTTACTGCCGCTGAGGAGCCCCACAGAAGCTGCCGACGCTGTCTGAACGCTTGATGTTGTTGTGCCAGCGGCATTGGATGATCCGGAACTGTTCCGGGTTTGTTGAGCCTTGGCTTTCTCGGCTTCTGCGCGGGCGAGGCGCTCACGCTTTTGCGACGCGGCGAGTTCCTTCAAGAAGCTGGCTTCCTCAGCAGCCAGTCGTTGCTCTTCAAGCTCCTGGGCTCGCTGTTCTGCAGCAATCCGTTGGCGGCGTTCCTCGGCGCGTTCCGCCTCCAGTGCCGCAAGGAAGCTCTGCTCCTCGCGTGAGACGCGCTGTTTGTCAGCAGCTGCCTCACGTTTTTGGCGCTGTGCTTCGGCCTTGCGCTCCGCTTCGCGGCGTGCTGTGGCTTCGGCTTTCTCCCGTCGCTCGCGCAACTTGGTCACGACCTGCTTCTCACGTTCGATCGCACTTTTGCGAACGTTCACCCGGGCGACGACTCCGAGTTCACCGATGCAGTCCGCCATTACGCGCCAGCTCGGTTCGAGCGGTGGTTTGAACTCGGCAGCGCAACCCTTCTGAATAGAACTGGGCAGGGTCAGCCATGCCTCTGCAACTCGGGCACGCGCGCGCTGTTCAAACAGACGGCATTGTCCTGGCGCACTGTCTTGCTGGCAGATCTTGGCAATCGACCAGTTAGGCAACGATTGCGCCGTTGCCGGCGCATGGAGGAAGGGCAACGATAGAGCTGCAGCTGCAACGATCCGGCTATACATAACGTGCGTCCAACGAGTTGAGTTATCCACAGGCAGTCAGCGTCTGTGCTGCTGCACCATAGTGGCTCTACAGGCATGGATCTACAGCATAGCAAACAATTGATTATATTCGATTAACCATAAATGGAATGGCGTGAAGTACGTCGCAATGGGCCATTTCAGCAATGAAGTGGCCGCACATGTGTGGAAAACACTCCACAGAGTGGTCTCTTCACTGAAGAAATGGGTGCCCGTATTTCACGGAAGAGCCGAGTAGCCGTGGTCTCAGGACTTTCGGACGACTGGCCGCTGGCCGTCATCCAAGCACTTTGACCTTCTTCTCGACGGCAATGCCCGAAGGCGAAAGCTGACAGCGATAAGCCAGCACCTCGACACCGGCTTCTACGGCGGCATCAAATGCTTCGCCGTATTTGATATCGATATCGCGCGCTAACGACAACCGGGTGGCATCACCGCGTTGGATCAGAAAGATCATCACGCCGCGGTGGCCTTGCCGCACCATCTCTGCGAGCTCGCGTAGGTGCTTGGCGCCGCGCTCGGTCACTGAGTCCGGGAATTCGGCCAGACCAGATTTGCGCATCAAATGCACATTCTTAATCTCGACGTAGCACTGCCCCTTCTTGGGGTCGTCCAGGAATATATCGATCCGGCTGTTTTCGTTCCCGTACTTCACTTCCCGGCGCAGCGAGTTGTACCCTTTGAGCGGGGCAATCCTGCCGGCTTCGATAGCCTCAGTCACGAGCTTGTTCGGATGGTTTGTATTAATGCCGACAATGACCTCACCCTTACCGAGATCATGGCCAACCATCTCCCAGGTATGCTTGTACTTCCGCGTCGGGCTGTCACTGATCGATAGCCACACAGGCGAGCCTGGCTCGGTCAGCCCCTTCATTGATCCGGTATTCGGACAGGTTGCGGTGATGGTCTCGCCGCTATCGAGCGTGACATCGACGAGAAAGCGTTTGTAGCGCTTGATCAAGCGCCCGCTTACAAGTGGTGTTTCGAATTCCATGGCGGCAGGCTAAAGTCGAAGCCGAATTGCTGGCAAGAGTATCTCGCAGCAGATAACAAGAGAGTTGGGGAGAACCTGGGCGATGGCAGATGCGAACGACAGTGACATTGTGACGGCAGCAGTGCTGGTCATAGGTGATGAGATTCTGTCTGGTCGGACGAAAGACGCGAACATTGGCTACATCGCTGATCATTGCACGCAGATTGGCATCCAGCTCAAGGAAGTGCGTATTGTTCCTGATGAGGAAGATGAAATCGTCGCCGCGGTGAACGCACTACGCGCCAAATACAGCTATGTATTCACAACCGGCGGCATCGGGCCGACCCATGATGACATCACTGCAGACTGTATCGCCAAGGCGTTTGGCGTCAGCATCGACGTTGACCAACGCGCGCTCGATCTACTGATCCCGGCCTACAAGGCACGCGGTGTCGAACTGACCCCGGCCCGCCTGCGTATGGCGCGTATCCCAGATGGAGCCGATCTGGTCGATAATCCGATTTCGACGGCACCGGGCTTTATGCTCCAGAATGTGATCACGATGGCCGGGATCCCCAGCGTCATGCAGGTCATGCTCGATTCCGTTACGCCGCGTTTGCGCAAGGGCCGGGTGATGCACTCCGAGGCCATAGACGTTGACCATCCCGAGGGCAGGGTTGCAGGCATGTTGGGCGCTCATCAGGAAGCTTATCCCGAGGTCTCGATGGGGAGCTATCCGACGATGAAAAACAATCGTCCGTGTACCCAGCTTGTGCTGCGGTCAATCGACGCCGAATTGCTCGCCAAGGCCACTGATGAGCTCAAAAATCAATTGCAGAGTCAGTCGCTTATCTAGTCGCCGCGCACCAAACGACTGCGCGCGGCCGCCGCAGCCCCGTTAACCATAAATCTCGAAAACGTCTCGTTTTAGCACAATTTGCCATGCCTTGCTCCCGACGCCGTTAACGACAACGGCAACCTTCACGGGAAAAGACGGTGCAATAAGCACCCGGGGTTGGAAGAGACATGAGACGATTTAAGACTTGGTGCCGTATTGGCGCCAGCGTCAGGGGGTGGCGTAATCGTGTGACAGCACTGTTGGCTTGGACTGCTTTAGTGGGGGCCGCATGGACAAGCCCGATGCTCACTGGGGGTGCCACGCCCGCCTATGCTAAAACACCTGGCAAGACATATTGCTTCAATCGCATCTGCCACCGCGTCAAGACACTTGCAGAAACGCGGCGAGAGATCGGTCGGGACCGTATCGTTCAGGCTTCCCACTATGACGATTGCAGGCGCGACCGGTTCAATCCGTGCGGATTGACATCGTCGGGCGAGCGCTTCCGCGCAAACATGCCCGACAATGCGGCAAGCCCGATCTATCCGGACGGGACCAAGCTTCTAGTCTGGAACCCACGTAACGGCCGCACGCTTGTCGTGAGGATCAACAATGCTGGGCCCTATTATAGTCGCCGCCTATTAGATCTATCGCGTGCTGCCGCCCAAAGGCTAGGCTTTGCACATCGCGGCGTCGCCCGGTTGCACGTTCGCGTGCTTTCGGCACCCAGTCGGCGTGAAGCACGCTATCGCCGGAACCGCCGCTATGCGCCCGTGCCAGGCTATGTTGGAAAATTCCGCTCAGTCTCAGCAGCCTTGTGGCGTGTGTCGCGGCGGCACGGTGGTTGGGCTGGCAATCCGGCCACAACCATGGCGCGCCTCGCAATGGACGAGGACAGTAGCAATCCAGGCTGGCTAAGCCGGCGGGAAATGAACAGGACGACTTGGCGGCTTCGTCGCCTTGAGCGCAAAAGCCCGGCCAAGTTTGTTCGCTTTGCATCGCTCGATATTCCGCTGCCGAAGTCGAAGGCTGGCGTAAGGGCGGGACAGCAGGCGATCCGTTTTGCCAATATGGAATTCGGTGTCGATCATGCGCGCAAGACGCACGAACCTGCAACAGTTGCCGGACGTCTCCTGCTCGCAGCCCTGCCAGAGCGGCGACCAGTGCGGGCCCGGACCACAACCAAGTCGCCGAAGCTGGCACGGTTGGCAAAGAAGCGCACAATATCAATCAAGCGTCAGAAGCGGATTGCCTCGAAGGCGGTAGCGGCGAAGAAGAAGCAACGCCGCGTTCGTCTTGCGCAACTAAAACGCAAGCCCAAGGCAACGCAGAACAGCAAGAAGCTGACCGCGCGCAAGAAGCCTATTCGGGTTGCATCGCTTGCAAAACGAAAGTCACCAAGCCGCAGAGGCAACGCGCGCACGTCGAAGGTAGCCGCACGTACTGTTGAGCGTCGGTCAACCAACTCAAAGAAGACTGCACAGCCAAACTCGGGTCAAAAATCGCCGACCCAAAAGACGGCGACCGTCAAGTCCAAGCTGCCGGTGCAGGCTAAGAAAACAAAGCGTCCTGTTCAGCGCGTAGCGCGCTCAACCTGGCGGACGGACATTCTGCGAGATGGCCTCGACTGATAAAATCGCCGGCCCTCACAGGCTTTGCCAGCGTTGCCCCAACCGCCATGTAATATGGAAGCGGGGCTTCGTCGGTCACAGCCTGGGCCGGTGTGAGTAGAGGTTCGAGATCCGGTATCGCATGACGCGTCCCAACAATATCAAGCACGCGTCCTTCGGGCAGATCCTGAGCGGCGCGCGCCGTGAGATCCACAACGGGACGATAGTTCTGATCAACACTGGTGTTGCCAAGACGCGCAGCCGCCATGATCGACATCGGAGCTTCCACGCCAAGTAGATGTGACGGATTGTAGATCAGCCCGTATTTGCCATCCTTGGATGTCGGGATTCCTTTGCCGCGAAACAGCGCTCCGGAAGTCTCGTCAGCCCATTCCACAACAACGAAAACGCCGCCGGCAAAGCTCGCTTCATCGGCTCGGCGCAGGCAGTTGAAGACATCAATCGACGGTGTTGATTGCAGGACCCCGTTGTCAGCTTCCGGAATGTAGATGGACGGCAACTCGACCGCACGCGTCATTGGCGCATGAAAGTCCGGACGGTCCGGCATAATGCCGGTCGCGTTCGATACCAGTAGCATTTCGCAGAAGTCCGGCACCGTGCGCTGTGGTAACTCCGACAGAATGTCTGAACGCATCTTGAGGGTCGAGCCAACGTCCTCGCCAAGCTGCCAGTGCCGGGTCAGGTTTGCCGACTGCGCCGTCTCTGTGGTCCAGGTCGTCTTAACCGTATCGGGATCAAAAACAAAATCGTATTCACTTGATTTGCCGACGCACACAATAGGAAGGCCCAATGCCTGCGTGCGACTGATCAAGCTGATGAGCAAAGCCGGTTGGTCGCCTTCGACCAGGGTATAGGGCACGCCGGCCTGCCGGGCTTTGTGCGCGAGGATTGGTCCGACAACACACTCCGCCTCCTTCGAGACCATGGTGACGCCCATGCCCGCCTCAATAGCGCGCATGGCATGATCAGCGCCAGCCTCCGGCAAACCCGTGGCCTCCACAATCATTTCAACAGGCAAGTCAAAGACGTCGTCTGCTGATCCAAGCAAGGCAAGGTCACCGTTCTCAATGGCTTCCAGTGCGAGTTTTCGATTTTGACAGTGACGGTGTGAAACATCGAGCGCGGAGAGCGCACTCCCGACACGATTGAGATCGGGATCAACGGCCGCAATAATGTCCATGCCGTTGATATGGCGGGCCTGTGAGATCAATGACAGGCCGAATTCGCCTGTCCCAATCAGCGCGACGCGGACAGGGCGTTCTCTTGCTGAGGTCAGAAGTTGTTTGAAATGCATGTCCGCTTATCCGGTTGATTGAGTGTGATGCTTGAAGACGGCACACTAACAATCACCTGTGCAGCCGGCAATTTCCGCCTCTTACCCCGACACTCACCGAAGGCCGGGGCTGGGACGAGAAGAAGTCTCGGATAAGAAGGAATAAATCTTAGAAGAATGATGGGCGTGCCGATGCGGCGTCTGGTTCGATCTCGGGTGCGGGGGGGACTTCGGGAAACAATTCAAACTGGCTATCTAACGAATCGAGAAACTGCGCGCTGAGATCCAAGAGGGCTCCCAGTTCAATATGCCCACCTACGAGAAAGTCCTCGCCAATCGACAATTGCTCGACGATCGACAGGCAACCAGCGTCTTCATCCAAAAGGCCGCGAGATTTCAAATAGCCAATGGGGTCGTCGCCGAAGTCAAAGGCCGTTGTTTCCGGATTGCGAAACTTCTCCAGTACATCGCTGACGTGAGCGGTACCAGACTGAAATAACCGGGCCAGCAGAGCGAACCGATCGTCCTCGTCCTCAAGCTGTGAAGCCTGCGAGCGGGCACACATCAGTCGACCAATGGCCGCGCTCTCGAGTTCGCGAGTGCGCCGTACAAACTGCTGCAGAGAACAGCTGTTCTCCTCAGCATGAGAGTCATGCGTCAGATTGCGAAACTCTAGTTTCTGAAGGTCTTCCCCGGCTGCCAGCAGCATGTCGAGGTGATCGGCTAACAGATAGACGCATCCAGGCGTATTTTGCGATGACATATCGCCGAAGGCTCCTGCACAATTGGACATCCAACCAACGCAACAAGAGACAACTCATACTCACATCACAAACAGTAGTCTGATTCTCTGGTCCGAAATGCGGCAGCACTCGGTCGTGCACAAGATTAGGATCGCGGCCGCGGTAACATCGCGATTAAAGAGGCCAGACCGCCATCGCGCTGCTGACCGCTGCAGTCAAGATAACGGCCCAGGTTTGACGAGAACGCTGCTTCTGAGCGTTCTCGATCTGTCGTTGCAGCGGTAATTGTCTGCAGACTGGCCAGGATCGCATCATCAGAGAAGTTTTGTTCAATACCGAACGTTGTGCGAACGACAGGTACGAGTTCCGCGAGGTGAAGAATATCGAGGTCTTGGCTATCCCCAACACTAGCTTGCAGGGAATAGGCGGGAGCGCCGGGACAAGCCCGACCTCCCTGATTGTCAAGACGTGACGACGGTCTTGTGTCACTCATAGCAGCACCTCCATTGATCGTGATCTGCGATCAAGAACAACCGCTGGTGCCGCCACAGGTGTTGCACTTCAGGCATGTCCCGTTGCGGACAAGTGTGAAGTTGCCACATTCACCACAGGCTTCCCCTTCATAGCCTTGCATACGCGCTTCGGTGACCCGATCGACAACAGGTTCCGCCTTAAGAGCGAGTGCACCGTCAGTCATTGGCGTGTGACTGACGCCGGCATCTGGAAGCGTGGCTGTCGGCTGCGAAGCACCGAGGTTAGAAGCCACTCCCTGTTGCAGCCCGACTGAGGACGTGCCTTGCGCGACGCCCTCAACCGCCGCCGGGCCGATACGTCCGACAAGCTGACCACGTGTAAATCCGCGGGAGACAATCTTGGCTGCTGGAGCTTCATCAGCATCTTCGCCCTGACCGACTGCCGTTGACGACACATCACCCGGGTCGACGTGAGCGAGATCGTTGCGTGCCAGATAAGACACGGCCAGTTCGCGGAAGATATAATCGAGAACAGACGTCGCGTTCTTGATTGTATCGTTGCCTTGCACAAGACCGGCTGGCTCAAACCGTGTGAATGTGAACGCATCCACATACTCATCCAGCGGCACGCCGTATTGCAGGCCAAGCGAAATGGCAATTGCGAAGTTGTTCATCAATGAGCGGAAGGCAGCGCCTTCTTTATGCATATCGATGAAAATCTCGCCGATCCGGCCGTCTTCATATTCACCGGTTGTCAGGTACACCTTGTGGCCGCCAACAACAGCCTTTTGCGTGTAGCCTTTCCGGCGACCCGGCATCTTCTCGCGACCACGTTCAATGATCCGCTCTACAATACGCTCGGCAGCGGCTTCAGCACGCAGTTGCGCTGGCTTATCGGCTGTCATCTCGGCTGCAACATCTTCAGCTTCATCCGCATCATCGGCCAGGATTTGCGAATTCAACGGCTGTGACAGCTTCGAGCCATCCCGGTAAAGCGCGTTGGCTTTGATCGCCTTACGCCAAGACCGCGTGTAAGCGTTCTTGCAATCCTCGACGCTCGCCTCGTTCGGCATGTTGATCGTCTTAGAGATCGCACCAGAGATGAAAGGTTGGCTTGCCGCCATCATATCGATGTGGCTGTTGACCGAGAGGTAGCGCTTGCCTTTTCGACCACACGGGTTGGCGCAATCGAAGATCGGCAGATGCTCTTCCTTCAGATGCGGTGCACCTTCCAGGGTCATAGCTCCGCAGACATGCTCATTGGCTGCTTCGATGTCTGCTTTCGAGAAGCCCAGGAACGCGAGCAACTCGAAACTCGGATCGTTGAGCTTGTCAGCATCCACTTTCAGCGTGTCACGCAGGAATTCCTCTCCCAACGTCCACATATTGAAGACAAACTTGATATCGAATGCCGTTGCGAGTGAGCCTTCGACCTTCTCAAGCATCTCATCCGTGAAGCCTTTCTGCTTCAAGGTTGAATGGTTGATGGCCGGAGCCTGACGTAAAGAACCATGCCCGACGGCATACGCTTCAATTTCTGCAATGTGTGCTTCCGAGTAACCAAGGTAACGGAGCGACTGCGGAACGGCGCGGTTGATGATCTTGAAGTATCCACCTCCGGCGAGCTTCTTGAACTTCACCAATGCGAAGTCTGGCTCGATACCAGTTGTGTCACAATCCATCACCAGACCGATCGTACCGGTCGGTGCGATCACGGTCGCCTGTGCGTTCCGGTAGCCGTTGCTCTGGCCAAGCTCAATCGCACGATCCCAGGCCCGCGTGGCTGCCTCAAGCAGTGGCTTGTCTTGGCACGAGTTGTGATCAAGCGGAACCGGCAATGTCGACAGTTTCTCATAGCCTTCGGTCTTGCCATAGGCAGCGCGGCGATGGTTGCGAATCACGCGCAGCATTTCAGAGGCGTTGTCTTCGTAGCCAGGGAACGGTCCGAGCTCACCAGCCATTTCGGCGGATGTGGCGTAGGCCGTACCGGTCATGACTGCTGTGATCGCGCCACAAATGGCGCGGCCTTCGTCTGAGTCATAAGACATGCCGGTCGCCATCAGCAAACCGCCGATGTTCGCGAAGCCAAGTCCCAGTGTGCGATAACGATAGGACAGCTCAGCGATTTCCTTACTTGGGAACTGGGCCATCAGCACTGAAATCTCAAGCACGACAGTCCACATCCGGCAGGCATGCTCGAAGTCTTCAACCTTGAATGAGCCATCGTCATTCTTGAACTGCATTAGGTTGATGGAGGCCAGATTGCAGGCCGTGTCGTCGAGGAACATGTACTCAGAGCAAGGGTTGGACGCACGAATTGGACCGCTTGCCGGGCAGGTATGCCAGTCATTGATTGTGGTGTGGAACTGAATGCCGGGATCAGCTGAGGCCCAGGCTGCATAACCAATCTGATCCCAGAGATCACGGGCATTGACGGTCTTCGTCGTGGCGCCGGTTGTGCGGGCAGTCAGTTCCCAGTCGCTATCTTTCTCAACAGCGGCGAGGAAGTCGTCAGTCACGCGAACCGAGTTGTTAGAGTTCTGGCCGGAAACGGTCAGATAAGCTTCCGAATCCCAATCGGTATCGTAGGACTGGAACTCGATGTCCTTGTAACCCTGGCGCGCGAACTGGACGATCCGCTGGATGTAATTGTCCGGAACCAGATCCCGCCGCGCATCTTTGATGGCGCGCTTGAGCGCTGGGTTCTTAGTCGGATCGAAGCAATCATCGCCGTCGGCTTCGCAATTAACGCAGGCCTTCATAACGGCCTTCAAGCGCTTCTGGCAGATCTTGGAACCGGTGACGAGTGCGGCTACCTTCTGCTCTTCCTTCACCTTCCAGTTGATGTATTCCTCGATATCCGGGTGATCAACATCAACAACCACCATCTTGGCGGCGCGTCGCGTGGTCCCACCGGATTTGATCGCACCAGCCGCCCGGTCGCCAATCTTCAGGAAGCTCATGAGGCCGGACGAACGCCCGCCACCTGCCAGCTTTTCATCAGAGGAGCGGAGCTTCGAAAAGTTGGTGCCGGTGCCGGAGCCATACTTGAAGAGCCGGGCTTCGCGGACCCAGAGGTCCATGATGCCGTTTTCGTTCACCAGATCGTCTTCGATCGACTGAATGAAGCAGGCATGGGGCTGGGGATGCTCATAAGCTGATGCAGACAGCGTGAGTTTGCCGGTCTCAAAGTCAACGTAGTGGTGACCCTGACCTGGACCATCAATGCCGTAAGCCCAATGCAAACCAGTATTGAACCATTGCGGGGAGTTTGGCGCTGCGTACTGCATAGCCAACATGTAGCGGTGCTCGTCGAAGAATGCCTGAGCGTCTTCTTCGCTTGAAAAGTAACCGCCCTTCCATCCCCAATAGGTCCACGTGCCGGCAAGCCGGTCAAACACCTGCCGCGAATCTGTTTCGCCGATGTAGCGTTCGTCTTCAGGCAGCTCAGCAAGTTTGTCTTCGTCAGCAACCGAGCGCCACAACCAAGAAGGGACCTGAGTTTCCTCAAAGCGCTTGAGGCAGGCTGGCACACCGGCTTTACGGAAATACTTCTGAGCGATGATATCTGCGGCGACTTGGCTCCAATGTTCCGGAACCATCAGGTTCTCATGGCGGAAAACAATTGAACCGTCCGGATTCTTGATCTCGCTCGTAGCGGACCGGAAAGGAATCGTTTCGTAAGGCGATTGACCTGCTTTTGTGAAGCGCCGCGTAATTTTCATAGAAGCCCCGTCGCGAATGCATTTTTGTTTTTCGGTGCCGGCGCCGCCGCCCCAACGGCGGTGCCAGCGGTGTATGAGGGTCCATCCGAAAGACTCACAAGATGGGACCAAAAGAGAGAGATTGGGCCGGTTACGCGTCCAGGCGATCGCACAAGTCCCATCACGTCGGGCAGGACGCAATGAGAGGGAAGAGAGGAATGGAATTGTGCGGATTGGACAGCCAGCCCGTTACACTACGCGAACGCTACAAACGCAGAAAACACTAGGTACATTTGTTAGTCCTCCGCCAGTGACGCCCCTGACGTCAGCGAAGAACTCCCTCGCAACAAGAAATGGCTGATTCGCATGTGGCCTTCAAAGGTTTTGTATGTTGCAGATGCTGCACATACTATATCTTGGGTGTGCTGTGGGTGAGATGGTGATAAGTGGCTGGCAACTTGTGGGGGCCTGTGAAGTCCACTCGGGATTTCAATCACTTATCACTGGGGATACTTTCTCAGGTCACTTTTGCAAATAATATGCGATTCCGCTGTTTGGGAGTGTGGCTTTGCGGCCTCTCTGGCTGGACAGTCTTGTAGCACCGAGATAAATCGGGGTGGCAGAGTGCAGTGAGGAGCTTTCGCTGATGGGTATGCTCGGAGAAATTTTTGCTTGGTGGGGCGGCAGCACGTGGGGAACGCGCTGGACGATTGCCCGGCAAGGCCGGTTTGTTGGCTCCGATGACCAGGGCAATCGTTATTATGAGCAGCGCGCAGGTGTCGGCCCACATGGCATGCCGCGGCGCTGGGTGATGTACAAGTCCTTATCAGAAGCTTCCCAGATCCCGCCTGAGTGGCACGGGTGGATCCATCACACTGTGTCGGAGCCACCCACCGAGGAAGACTACGTCGCAAAGCCTTGGCAGAAACCGCATCAAATGAACCTGACGGGCACCGCGAGTGCGTATCGTCCGGACGGATCGATTCTCACGGCCGCAAAGCGCCCTCCTGCCACGGGAGATTATTCGGCTTGGAAGCCAGATTGATCGATTCGCGTTTGTGGGCATTACGTGAGCGCAGCTGAGTCAGAGTTTGCCTGCTCAGGTTTCTTGCTGGCGCCAAATTTTCGTTCCATGGATACTAAGCACTGCGATTCGCAGGAGATTGCATGAGTACGAGACAGACAGCCTGGCGTTCCTTGGTGGCATTTGCCGCTCTGACTGCGCTCGCTTCGGCTCAGCCAATGTCCACAGCGCAGGCGCAAAAGCTAAACAACCAAATTGCCGTTTTTTCCGCCCTGGACAAAGTCACAGCGCGCATCCGAAAACTTGAAATCCCCATCAATGAGACCGTGAATTTCGGTTCGCTGAAGGTCACACCGCGGGTCTGCTACACCAGGCCACCGGAGGTAAAACCCAAGACGACAACGTTCGTTGAGGTCGATGAAGTCAAACTGAATGGCGAAGAAGAGCGGATTTTTTCAGGCTGGATGTTTGCCGAAAGCCCCGGCTTGAATGCTGTCGAACACCCTGTGTTTGATGTTTGGTTGACCGGGTGCACCAAGCCGGATGCTGAAAGCCTCAGGCAATCAGCTGCCCAACAACGAAACAACTCTGCGAAAACCTACGGACCGCCGGCGCGACGGCAAAGACGGCCGCGCCGCAGAGTTCGTCGTTGACCGAAGAATAATCGACTACCGTTCGCGATTTACGACTGCACGAGTGCCAGAACCTCTTCAGGCTTGGCTGTTGGCGATAGCGCCTTGAAGTCCCCACTGCAGCTGAGCGCCATATCCAAACGGGCCTGAAATTTCGATCGGCTGACCTCAATCGCACCAAACTGGCGCAAATGCTCCGTCACAAACTGGGTGTCCAGCATCACAAAACCGCCGCGGATGAGGCGCGCACAAAGATAGACGAGTGCGATCTTTGATGCGTCGCGCTCGGTCGAGAACATGCTCTCGCCGAAGAAGGCGCCACCCAGTTCCACGCCATAAAGCCCACCAACCAACCGTTCCTCACGGGACCAAACTTCGATCGTGTGGCAATGCCCCATTCGGAACAAGTCGCCATAGAGCGAGCGAATGCGCGAATTGATCCAGGTTGAAGTGCGCCCCGGGCGCGATGCAGCACAGCCTTCGATCACGCCATCAAAGTCTGTGTCAACGCGAATGTCGAAGAGGGACTGGCGGATCGTACGGGCCAAACGTTTCGGTACTTTGATTTGATCAAGCGGGAGGAGACCGCGTGCCTGCGGCTCGATCCAGAACAATTGTGGATCATCGGCGCTCTCAGCCATCGGGAAAATCCCGCACGAATAGGCTTTCAGGAGAACTTCGGGCGTGATCTCAAGCAAAGTGCTGTCGCGTGTTGCCATGTAGCCGGCCTGACGATTTGCGTGTCATTACCTCTGGGGCAGAGGGAATGATTCGACCATAAATTGGATGATCAATGCGGCAAGAATAGACATTGAGGCTAGCCGTTATCCTGGTCGGGGTCCCGGTTGGCCAGATAGTTCTCCATCCAGTGGATGTCATAAAGCCCATTGGCAATGTCTGGATGCTGTAACAGTTCAGCAAACAGCGGGATCGTGGTCTCGATGCCATCAATGACAAACTCGGACAGGCAACGCCGCAGTCGCATCAGACATTCATTGCGCGTTTTCCCGTGCACGATGAGCTTGCCGATCAGACTGTCGTAGTAGGGCGGGATCGAATACCCCTGATAGGCGCCTGAATCCACCCGGACACCCAGACCACCTGGCGGGTGCCAGTAGGTAATCCGTCCCGGAGAAGGCTGGAAGGTGTAGGGATGCTCTGCGTTGATACGGCACTCGATCGCATGACCGGAGAACGAAACATCCGATTGCGAAAGGCTGAGCGGGGCTCCTGATGCTACACGCAGCTGCTCAATGACCAGATCAACACCCGTAATCATTTCAGTGATCGGGTGCTCGACCTGGAGGCGCGTATTCATCTCGATAAAGTAGAATTCGCCATCTTCGTACAAGAACTCGATCGTCCCCGCGCCGCGGTACTTCATCTCCTGCATCGCTGTCGCAACGACATTGCCGATCTTCGCGCGGGCTTCCTCATTCAAAGCTGGAGAATGAGCTTCTTCCAGGATCTTCTGATGGCGGCGCTGGAGTGAGCAGTCACGCTCGCCAAGATGAATGGCACCACCGCGTCCGTCCCCGAATACCTGGATCTCGATATGACGCGGCTTGCCCAGATATTTCTCGATATAGACGCTGTCATCGTCAAAGGCGGCCTTGGCTTCTGCCCGGGCCGTGTGGAATGCGATCGGCAATTCGGCTTCATCGCGCGCTACTTTCATACCGCGCCCGCCGCCGCCTGAGGCCGCCTTGATCAGGACCGGATAGCCCATTTCTGCTGCTATCCGAAGCCCATCTTCCTCGGTCTCCACCTCGCCATCAGACCCTGGAACGACTGGAATCCCGAGGCGTTTGACCGTGTCTTTCGCAGCGATCTTGTCGCCCATAGTCCGAATGTGTTCGGAGGTTGGCCCGATGAATGTAATCTGGTGATCTTCCAGGATTTCGGCAAAGCGCGCGTTTTCAGAAAGAAACCCATAGCCGGGATGGATCGCGTCAGCACCGGTAATCTCGCAGGCAGCCAGCAGAGCGGGAATGTTCAAGTAGCTGTCTATCGACGGAGGCGGGCCGATACAGACACTCTCATCCGCGAGGCGAACATGCATCGCATCAGCATCAGCCGTTGAATGCGCCGCCACAGTCGCGATGCCGAGTTCTTTGCAGGCCCTGAGGACCCGCAGCGCGATTTCGCCCCGGTTGGCGATGAGGACCTTATCAAACATGGTCAGCCATTCTCATGTGCTCGATCAATGGGCAGCACACTCGCTTATTCGATGATCAGCAAGGCTTCGCCGAATTCCACGGGTTGTTCGTTTTCGACCAGGATCTCCCGGACAGTTCCCGACTTCGTGGCCTTAATGTGGTTCATGGTCTTCATGGCCTCGATGATAAGAACAGTCTGGCCTTCAGTTACTGTTGAGCCCACCTCGACGAACGCTGCTGCATTTGGTTCAGGGGAGCGATAAACCGTTCCAACCATCGGAGATTTCACCGCGCCAGGATGGGCGGCAGGGTCAGCGGCGTTGCCTGGCGCGCTATTGCCAGCAACCGGCGCAGCTTGCGGTGCGGCAGCGGCCGGCGCGCTCACATTGACTGTGGCTGTCTTCGCAATCCGGAGCCGCAGGCCCGAGCGCTCGATCTCGATCTCCGAGAGGCCGGTTTCATGCAGCAGCTCGGCTAATTCCCGTATAGTGTCATGATCGCTCGATGCAATTGATTGGTTCTTCTCGCGAGCCATCAGCGAAAGCCTCATTTCACGCTATTTATCGTATCACAAGTTCCGGGTGGAGATCGTTGTTTCAGTAATCCAACTCCGGTCGAAGTGGAACTGACAGTGTTGCCAGACCAGCTTCTTGGAGCAGCGCGCCCGGGGCCCCCGGAAGTCGGATCGCGCTAGCACTGTTTAGCCCCCTCACCTCACTGCGTCTACCGTTACATGAGAATTGTCGGATACCGGATGGGCGTGCCAGCTCACGTTAAGCCATTCGAATTGCATGCCATTTCCGAAGTAGATGCTCGCTTGCGGACCAAATCCGGGGTGTTCTAGCTGCAACTCTGAACCGGTGATCGCCTTCTCGTCTCCGATCCAAGTCGCTGCAAGTGCTCGCAGACCGTCATGAGCGGTTTAAAGTTTGAACCCCGTGGTCTGATCCCACGCGGACCCCAATGGGTCTGCGGGGGGCAGAATTGAGTAACGCCGTGCCCTAGCGCGGCAGTGCCCGAGTTCTGTCGAAGCGCTGCGGCCTAGCAGAACTTGCAGCCAGATTTGCGAACCTCGGCAACCATCTGTTGCAGCCGGTCGGCCGGGACATAGCCCGGATTGATTTGGCTGTCGACGATGAAGCCGGGCGTACCCTCAATGCCGAGCGACGTTGCAACTTGCTGGGTTTCCTTGATGGCCTCAGCATACTTTGGGTCTTCCATCTCCGCCTTCAGCTTGGCAACATCCAAGCCGACGCGCTCTGCAATCTGCATCACGTTGTCTTTGGTGACGCGCTGTTCCTTCATCATGGCGACATGGAAATCCCAGTACTTGCCTTGAGCCTTGGAAGCGAGTGCGGCGCGCGCTGCAAATTCTGAGTGTTCACCAAAAATCGGGAACTCCTTCATGACGACCCGCACTTTCTTGTCCGCTTCGGTCAGCTTTGTCACCTCGTTGAGGGCGCGCTTGCACCAGCCACAATTGTAGTCGAAGTACTCAACGACGGTCACATCGGCATCGTCGTCACCGAGAACATAGTCGACGGGCGAACGGAAAATCGACTGCTTAGCACTCGAAAGAACCTGCTCACGTTGGCGGTTTTGCTCTTCTTGTTGAATCTTCTGCAGCTTTTCCGACATCTCAACCAGAATGCGTGGATTGGCCAGCAGGTATTCCTTGACGATTTTGCCGATCTCATCCCGCTGGTCAGGACTGAACTGACTGGCTGACGGCTTGGTGTCTGAGACCCGCTTCAACAGGCTCGATTCGGCCGTATCTGTCTTCACGTCGTTAGCGGATGTTGTCCCGGGGCCGCTCGCAGTGCCTGGCACGTTTGCAGCCGCCGCAGCCTTAACCGGCTGAGAGGCCGTCGCAGGCGCCGTGACTGTCTCAGACCCGATCGAATGAGTGCCGAACATGGACAGAAACACGCCAGCGCCGACAACGATTGGTGCTGCCAACAACGCCCCTTTGGTTGTCGTCAGGGAAGAAAGCAGTCCGCTGATTTGCGTACTGGCCATATCGAACTCCGTATCTAAGCATGCCACTCAGTGACATTGGAACAATATCAACTACTTATTGCTGCGTTGCTAACTTGCAACCACCCACAATTGTGTGAACGCGTCGAGCTGAACTGCGTGTGAATGATCCCGGCTCGGATCTGCCTCGGTAAACACGTGTTTGTGCCTACAACAGAATTGGATGGCATGTCACGCGGAGGCTGCATTCTAGCCCCTCGACTTGTAAGTAACAATTTCATCCATCTTGCGCCAGGTCGGTGAGCCTTCACGCAAACCGGGTTGGGCCCGTTTTGCAAACACTTTGGCCTGTTTCAGGTTGCCAGCGAGAAAGTACGCTTCAGCAGTAGCTGCGTACGATTGCGGAACCTTTCCTGCGCGATAATAGGCCTGCCCGAGGACCCGATAGGCGCGTGGTTTCTGATCACCATCGCGCTCGTCCTTGCGAATTGTGCGCTGCATCATTGTAATCACGTCATTGACAGCTTTGGGATTGCGGGTCGCAAGCAAGGCTGTCCCGAGCCGGATCCTGATCAGCGAGGCGTTGGGATCGAGCTTCAGGGCCCGCCTGAGGTCGGACACCGCTTCCGCTGCACGCCCGGATCGCTGCAGAAAATCAGCGCGCAACTCGTAAAAGTAAGGATATTTAGGTCGCAGGCGTATCAGCTCATTAACAGCAGCAAGCGCTGCATTCAGGCCATTCGGCCCGCCGCGGAAGAACGTCGCGATGGCTCGGGCATATTTCGCCGGAAGGCTGTTATCGCGCCGTGGGTAGCGATTAAAGACCGTGCCAGGCGGCTCAAGATAGCCGGACAGCTTGGCGCGCATCATGTCATGACGCAACTGCAGGCGGGCAGAGTCGCGTTTATTGAAATAGGGGCTCTGGCGGGCCCGGTCTCGCAGTAGGGAAAGGCGATCCGTCGCCACGGGGTGACTGCGAACAAACGGATCCTTGTGCGTGTCAGAGATGTATTCCTGCCGCTGAAATCGTTCGAACGTTTCCAGCATGCCACGCGCAGATTGCTTGGTGCGATTGAGATAGACCAGGCCGCGTTGATCCGCGGCGGCCTCTTGCGCGCGCCGCTCGGCCAGCATCGATCGCATGACAAGTTCATCGCCGGCCGCGATAGCACTGGCATTGCCACTCGCAATGGCGGCACCAATACCAAGGATCCGCATTAGAATCAGCTTTGTTTGATCGCGCTGGATCCGCGAACGCAGCGCAGCCAAATCGCCGCCGGCTATATGGCCAGCTTCGTGCGCAAGGACGCCGATGATTTGGTTCGGTGTATCGCTCTGCATGATCGCGCCGGTGTGCACGAACACATTGCGCCCATCCACGACGAAGGCATTGAAGATACGGCTGCGAATAATCCGGACGGCGACACGGCCACCGCCAAGCCCGGCGGCTTCAAAAATCGGCCGCGAGTAATCATTGAGTAGCCGTTCAATCTCGGTATCGCGGATCAGCGGCAGCCCTTGGGCGCGGGCCTGACCAGGAGACACCAGGCTGCTGGCCGCGAAAACGCCCAGACAGCCAATCAGACAAGCAAGCGGCAGAAACCGCTGCGTGTGCCGAGCGCCGGTTCGTTGCATATCGCTCACCCTTCGACGTCCTCTTGCCATTGCGCTGCCCTATTGCAGCAATTGAATCCCGAAGTCATGACGTGTTGTAAGCAAGTGTAGATCTGTCGTCCGAAACGTAAAGCAGAAACCCGGAGGAACACTCTGGACCGCAATCACAATCGTTAGCGTGGAGAATTGCGACGCAATCTTGGCAATTTTCCGGTAGCTCGGTTGCTCGTTTCGACTTGTTCAGTAGCAACTCTGCAAACAGATGCGACGAGCTGGCACACCTGGAGCGCAGATGCCATGCCAGAGCGTCGACTGGGGCAGGATTGTCGCTGATTGACTGTATTGTGGCTTCAGGAACGCGGACTGTAGTGGCCACAACGATCGCTCCGCCGGACGCAACCTGTGCAATCTGGCGGACGGCGCCGGTCGGGCCGTGCTACGAGGAGAACGTTATTGCAACGAATCGGCAGTGAAGAGGCCTTCCAAAATGCAGGATCAACGGGGCAAACCTGATCGATCATCAGCTGGGTCCAGGGTCGGGCGGGCCTCGTCTCGCAGCGCTATTCCCTCGTTCATGGTGATGGACGTCATGTCGGCAGCCGCCCGTGCAGAGGCGGAAGGGCGGCACATCATTCATATGGAAGTCGGCCAGCCGGGCACAGCCGCCCCGGCCGCAGCGCGGGAGGCGTTGGCCGCTAGCTTGGGCGAACAGAAGCTCGGCTACACACTGGCCTTGGGCATGCCGGAACTACGCCAGCGGATCGCAATGCTCTATGGCGAATGGTACAATGTCGATGTGTCACCGAACCGAATTGTTATCACCAATGGTTCGTCCGCGGCCTTCATCCTCGCATTCCTGACGCTGTTTGAAGTTGGTGACACGGTCGCGCTGCCGTCACCGGGCTACCCCTGCTATCGCCACATCCTCTCAGCGCTTGGGCAGAATTCGCATCTGCTGGAGACGGGACCTGAGACCCGCTGGATGCCGACACTGGATCAGCTGCAGGCCTGTGCTGGTGACATTGCAGGCGCCTTGATTGCGAGCCCCAACAATCCGACAGGAACAATGCTGGAACCGGACAGATTGTCAGACATTGCGCGATATTGCGATGACAATGACATTTGGTTCATTTCTGACGAGATTTATCATGGCCTGACATTCGGACAGCCGGCTCAGACCGCGCTGCGATACTCCGACAATGCTGTGATCATCAACAGTTTCTCGAAGTACTTCTCAATGACGGGATGGCGGGTCGGCTGGATGGTCGTTCCTGAGGCGTTGGTCACGAATGTCGAGCGGCTTGCCCAGAATCTGTTTATTTGCGCTCCGGCACCCTCACAATTGGCGGCCCTCGCAGCTTTCGACGGTATGGAAGAGCTTGATCGCAATCGCGATGTTTATGCAGCCAATAGAGAATTGCTGCTCGCTGAGTTGCCACGTGTCGGCTTCTCTAAAATCGTGCCGGCTGATGGTGCATTTTACATCTATGCCGACGTGTCAGCTCTAACCAGCAACAGCCTGGAGTTCGCGCGACAGATGCTTGATGAAACCGGTGTCGCCGCGACATCGGGCGTCGACTTCGATGAGGCGCGCGGCCATCACTATGTCCGGTTCTCATATTCGGGCACGACAGAGGATATGAAGGAGGCCATCGTTCGCTTTGATGGATGGCAACGCCTGAAGGCTTAGCGAGCCTCATCGCGGCGACGCATCCTGTTCACAGACGGCCATGGCACTAAATCGCTGCCGCGATACCTGTCGCTTGGCGCGGGCTTTGTGCCATCCGTTTACCGAATGAGCTGACTGTCGGCGTGAAGGGCCCGCTGACGCTGAACACTGGGACGTTCCAACAACCCCAAAGGGAAGGAACGTTCCATGAAGACCCCAAAGACAACCACCACGCCACTGCGCGCACAGATGATTGCCGATATGGCGGGGCGCAATCTGAACCCGCACACGCAGCGCTCGCATATTCACAGCTGCAAGCGGTTCGCCGCATTCCTGGGCCGCTCGCCCGACACAGCGACGGCCGATGAGGTCAAGGCGTTCCAGCTGCATCTCATAGAGAGTGGTGCAAGTATCCCGAACCGCAACCGGATCATGACCGGCGTCAAGTTCCTGCTCAAGGTGACGCTGCGCCGGCATGATCTAGCAGCCGAGATCTATCACCTCAAGGAACCACGCAAGGTGCCGGTGGTCTTGAACCAGCAGGAGGTCGAACGGTTACTTGCCATGGCGGTCTCACTGCAGGCGCAGGTGATGATGACGCTGGCCTATGGTTGTGGTCTCAGAGCCGGTGAAGTTGTTCGTCTCAAAGCAGGTGACATCGATCGCGCACAACAGATCATCCGCGTGATCCAGGCCAAGGGTCGTAAAGACCGGCATGTGATGCTGCCGGCTGATGCGCATGCGCTACTGAGGCAATGGTGGTCAGAACGCACCCATAATTATGATTTGGACGTGCCGTCACAAGAGCGATGGCTGTTTCCAGGTCGTCGCCCAGGTCACCATCTCACACCACGTCAGTTCGGCCGCCTGTTCCGACAATCGGCTGAGGCAGCCGGTATCAAGAAGCTGGTGACACTGCACACATTGCGCCATTCCTTTGCAACGCACCTCCTGGAAGCCGGTGTTGACATCCGCAAGATCCAGGCGTTGTTGGGTCACGACAAGCTGGAGACGACGGCGCGCTATGCCTTTGTTGCCACCGGCATGATCTCCAAGATCCAGAGCCCGCTTGATGACTTGATTGCCCGGCGGAGAAAGAAGCGGTCGACGTAACGCACCTGCTTCATGTCTCGGCCAGCATTGGAGGTCGCTGATATATTCCGCGATCATGGTCCCGCTTGGCGTCACGCCAACCGCGGACACATCTCAGCTGACCAGTTGAAGGTCATGTCAGCTATCGAGCGGTGCCGCACGGCAGCGCTCGGCGGCCACGTTGCGCGCTGCGAGGATGACGCCTGCGGATATACGGTGATTGCCTATAACTCCTGCCGCAACCGGCATTGCCCGAAGTGTCAAGCCGCAGCCTCGCGAGACTGGCTGGATGACCGGCGCGCTGAACTGTTGCCGGTGCCGTACTTCCATGTCGTCTTCACGTTGCCGTTTGAGATTACAGACATTGCCTTCACCAACAAGCGCATCATGTATGGGCTGCTGCTCAAGGCGAGCGCTGAAGCCATGCTCACCATTGCTGCCGATCCCAAGCATCTCGGAGCGAAGATCGCCATTACTTCCGTATTGCACACCTGGGGATCGGCGATGACGCATCATCCGCACGTTCACATGATCGTGCCGGGTGGCGGCATCTCTCTGGATGGTCAGAAGTGGATCCCATGCCGGGCGAACTTCCTACTGTCGGTGCGGGTGCTCTCAAGGCTCTTTCGGCGTCTGTTCCTTGAGATGCTGACCAAAGCCTACGAGGCCGGGGAGTTGGGCTTTTACGGTCGGCACGCCGGTTTAGTCGAGGCCGACGAGTTCGCCCGGTTCCTGCGGCCGCTGCGTAAGGCGGAATGGATCGTCTATGCCAAACGCCCTTTTGGTGGACCCGACGCCGTCCTTAGCTATCTCTCGCGCTATACGCATCGGATCGCCATCTCGAACCGGCGATTGATATCAGCCAGCCAGCATCACGTGGCGTTTCGTTATAAAGACTACCGGGCCAATCACAGCGAGCGCTGGAAGACCATGCGACTGACAACCGATGACTTCATTCGCCGGTTTCTCAGCCATGTCCTGCCGAAAGGCTTCCATCGCATTCGACATTACGGCCTGCTCGCCAACGGCAATCGTGCCGCCAATATCGCCAAGGCGCGAGAGTTGCTTGATGTGCAATCGCCACAAGGCCAGCCCGAAACATCAGAGCCAGCCTCTCCTGACGAGCCAAAGGTTCTTCCTCAGCCTTGCCAATGCTGTGGCGGGCGCATGATCGTGATCGAGACGTTTGCTGCCGGATCTGAGCCTAAGGACACACCAATCGTAGCTGGGATTGACAGCTCATGATCCATCTCATTGCGTTACAGATTGCTGCAGATGCATGGCTGGACGCGGTCCGGCAGTGGTGGCACTTGAGCGATCGACAGCAAAAGCTGTCTTCACGCACAGCGTATCGCGCAATTCCAAGTCAATATGCGTTGTTGAGTGACAATGCGGCAAGTCCCATTGCCCTCAATCTGATGCAAAGTGGTAGCCGTGCAAGCCGCAGTCCCGCCCGCGAGCATTCAAATCCCCATAGCGCCAGCAGCACCGCCTGAGCCCCACATCCCGCGATTTCCTGCCTTGGCGCTTCTCGAACGCGAGCTGGCCTCGCAGCCTCAACGCACGCTCAATGACGCGTCCGAGAAACCTGCACACTTGCGGACATCTCAATCGATGAGTTTGATCTAGCGGGTATGAATCGAAAACCCAGACGCCAAGCCGGCATCTGGGTTCTGGACATGAGTGGAGAGCCATACTGTCAGGCCCGCCTCAAGACGATGATTGCGTTAGCCGCCGAAGCTGCGTTGCCACCAACCTTTTCGTGCGGGCTCTTCTTTGACAGCCTGCTCAGTGCCAGCAGTTTCTGTTCCACCATTCTCAGGTGTCATCACCACCCGCTCGAGCACAGGCGCGCTGCTTGCCGGTTCACCGCGCGGCGCCGGAGGAGCTGCATCGCCAGCGGCGGTTGCCTCTTCAATTGCTGCGTCCTCAGTCGTTTCCTCGATAGCTTCGATTGGCTCATCAGCCGATGCTTCGGATTCTGCGGCATCGTCTGTCTCGGAAGCCGGCGTGTCTATCTCGGCCGAAGGCGTCGCAGCAGCTGTTACAGCTTCTTCATGCTGCCTGTCGCTATCATCACTCATGGCTTTGTCTTCGGTAGCAGCACGAGCGACTTCCGGCTCACTTGATGCCGTTGATCCCGCCGTCGCTGCTGTTTCAACATCTACTGCCGGTTCCTCGGCGTCGTCAGCTGTGGTGGCTGGGGCGGCAGCGTCCGGCTTGGCGGCCCAAGTCTCGGTCTCACCATCACCGATATCTGGCTGAGGTGCCCCGGGTTCGGCAACGCTGTCACCATTGCCGCGTCGTTGACCGCGGCTGTTACGGCCACCCCTGCGTCCTCTGCGCCGGCGGCGGGGCTGACGTTCACCCTGCTCTGTATCGCCATCTTCGGCTTCAGGAGCAGCAGCCTCCGAAGTCGTGGCATCGGCATCAGCCTCTTCAGCTGCGTCTGAACCAGCCTCAATCTGATCGTTTGCGCCCTCACCATCACCGCGGCGACCTCGCCTGCGGCGGCGTCGACGCGGGCGCCGCTCATCACCGTCTCCAGCTTCGGCGTCGACCGCCTTAGTGTCGCTGCGCTCTTCATTTTCTTCGGCGAAACCCGCTTCAACATTGACAGCGGACTTCTCGACACGCCGCGGAGGACTTTGGCCTGGTGGTCCATTGCGCCTTTGAATGGCAAAGTCAGCGCCTTGGTGGTCGTCGCTGGCCTCGATATGAACAGAGACGCCGTAACGGGCCTCGATTTCCTGCACAAACTCACGCTTCTGGTTCAGCAAATACATCGCAGCATCGCGTGAACAGAGTGCCGCGACCGGCCGTGGCTGACCGCTCATGAGTTGGTCTTCGAGACCACGCAACACCGCAAGCGCAACCGACTCCGTCGACCGGATGATGCCGGTGCCCTGGCAATGCTGGCACGGCATTGTCGAGCCTTCGAGGACACCCGTTCGCAGCCGTTGCCGCGACATTTCCAACAATCCGAAATGGCTGATCCGACCGACTTGGATCCGCGCCCTGTCATCGCGGAGGCATTCTTTTAGACGCCGCTCAACTGCACGATTGTTGCGCTTCTCCTCCATATCGATGAAGTCTATGACGATCAGACCAGCGAGGTCCCGCAACTTCAATTGCCGGGTCAGTTCTTCCGCAGCTTCCAGGTTGGTATTGAGGGCCGTGTCCTCGATTGAGAACTTGCGGGTGGATTTCCCAGAGTTGACGTCGACCGCAACCAATGCCTCGGTTTGGTTGATGACGAGGTATCCGCCCGACTTGAGTTGAACGAATGGGCTGAACATCGCATTCAGTTGCTGCTCAATGCGGTAACGTGTGAACAGCGGTTGCGCATCGTCGTACTTCACAACGTTCTTGGCGTGGCTCGGCATCAGCATACGCATGAAGCTCTTGGCTTCTTTGTAAGCCTCGTCGCCAGATACAAGAACCTGCTCGACATCGCGGGAGTAGAGGTCGCGGATCGAGCGCTTGATCAGGTCACCTTCCTCATAGACCAGCGAGGGTGCCGTTGAGCGCAGGGTGAGATCACGCACACTTTCCCATAAGCGCAGCAGGTACTCGAAATCCCGTTTGATTTCCTGCTTGGTGCGGGCCGCACCGGCGGTTCGAATGATCAGGCCCATGCCTTCCGGAACATCGAGCTCCTGGGCAATGGCCTTCAGCCGTTTGCGGTCCTGGATATTCGTAATCTTGCGTGAGATGCCGCCGCCACGCGCCGTATTCGGCATGAGAACAGTGTAGCGACCTGCGAGCGACAGGTAGGTGGTCAGAGCAGCGCCTTTGTTGCCGCGCTCTTCTTTAACGACTTGGACCAGCACGATCTGGCGACGCTTGATGACTTCCTGGATCTTGTAGTTGCGGACCCGCCGACGCTTGCGAGTCGGGACTTCTTCCAGTGCATCGCTATCGCCGACCTCGTCGACGATCGCGTCTTCATCACCGTTGTCGTCGTCATCGGCCTCGATGACCTCATCAGAGCGGGCTTCGACCAGGTCGTCGTCGTTATCCTGCTCGTCGGAAGCAGCCGATGCGCCGTCGGCCTCGGTGCTTGCTGCTGTCTCTGGAGTGTCTTCTTCAGCAACTGCTTCGGCTTCATCAGGCGAATCTTCTGCAGCTTGAGCAGTTGCAGTCTGGTCCGGCTCAATCTGATCATCGGACCCTGCGTCAGGTGAGCTTTCTGCCGTTACTGTCGCTTGTGTGTCCTGCGGCGCCTCAGCTTCGTCAGCTGGTTCTTGTTCGGTGTCGCTGTCTTCCGCGACAGTCGCTTCTTCGACGGGGTCGCTTATAACCCGGTCATCTGGGGGAGTCGCTGCAGCGATCGTCCTAGGCGGCTTTTTCGATGGCGCATCATCATCGCCACCCGTTCCAGCCTCTTCGGCGCTCTCACTCTCCGTTGAGACTTCGGCAGAAGTTTCAGCTACCGCATCGGTCTGATCGACGTCGGCTTGAGAAGCCTCGGTCTCTTCATTTGTATGATCAGCATCTATCGAAGCAATCTGGGCACGAGTCTCGCCCTGCTCCGGTTCAGCATTCGCTTCCGGTGAATTGGGCGTATCGATCAGTTCCTCTGCCGGCTCAGCAGGCAGCAGATGGGAGACATCGATCGCTTCAGCTTCGAAATCCGGCTGATCGCCAGTGTCGCCAACGTTCGTATCGAGATCGTCCGCTGCGTCACTGCCTGCGGCGCTGTCGGATGAGGCCTCTTGTTCGTCAGGCTCTACTTCCCTCGTCTCCGAAGCAGCCTTACTGGACCGGCGATTCTTAGTCTCGACGGGATGTTCGTCCTCGTCATCATCATCGGTCGATTGATAGCCAAACTCGGCTTCCAGCAGAGCCTGGCGATCTGCGTGCGGGATTTGGTAGTAGTCGGGGTGAATTTCGTTAAAGGCTAGAAAGCCATGTCGATTGCCACCGTAGTCGACAAAAGCTGCCTGCAGTGACGGTTCTACACGTGTGATCTTTGATAGAAAGATACTTCCTCGCAGCAGCTTCCGCGCTGCAGATTCATAGTCGAATTCTTCTACGCGGCCTTCGCGTAGGACCACCACCCTTGTTTCCTCCGGGTGGGAGGCATCGATAAGCATTTTGTTGTCGGCCATTGCCATTGTTCCTTGGCGCGGCACTGTAGGCGGGCTTCAAGGGTCGCGAATGCATGCTGCATCAACCCGAAGCGATCCGGCTGGTCGCGCATCGTTGATTGATTATCTTGATCATTTTGGGAAAGGAAAGGCGCGCAACCAGAGAGTTGCTTCGCCTTGGCCAACTGCAGTTTCATTCGGTGATCGAACAGCGCGCCGCATTCGGATTTGCTAACGCAAAAACGGTCCGGTTGCGTGGTTGTCGTATTGATCAGAAACTGCATTTTATCCTTTGAAAGATGTCGGAGTGTGCGCGAATCATAATTGCGCAACGGATGAGATAAGCCTTTGAAAAGGCGGTGAAGATAGATCGAGAAGATCCATCGTGATTGCTTTGCGGGGTCCCCTTCCCGGGCCATCCGCGCAGAGCTGAAAACTATCTTGCGACTTTGCATCGATTGTCATGGGTCCCGCAGCAATGCCCAGTCGCCTGGCACGGCAAGCGGTGTGAAGACTTCACACACATGAACAGCGATCAGAATAAAGGCCCGACTGCATAAGATGTAACCAACCCGGTTCGGGACAGGAGTCCAAATTTTCGGCACGCTGCCGTCAATTGGGAATCTCAAGCATTCGAGAGCCTTACGCTTTGACCTTAGGGATTCACGGCGCTTCAGGCAAGTCTGATTTCGTCGTGACAAAGGTGTGGACGTGAAGGCTGCCAACTTGATTGCCTCGACAGTCTCAACATACTGTTAACCGAGGCACGAACATCCGGACTTCGTTGCAATCGTGAGGCAGGGTGCGGCAAATTTGCATCAATGAGGATGGCGCATCGCTCTGAGGCAGCTAGAGCCATGGACCCGCGATCGGAATCGGGCCGATGCCGACTTAAGGTCCAAACTTGCTCTATCGTTTCTTGCTCTATTGTTTAAAGTGTACATTATCGTGCCATATGCAACCCTTCTGAGGCTCAAACAGGCGCACATCTTCCGTAAAGCTGCAGCGAGCCTTCTGGCGTTGGCTGTTCTCGGCTGCTCAACATGCGGTCCGGCAAGCGCGCGCGACCATGATCGGACGGCTCAGGCACTTGCAATCAACGTCACTGAGCGCGATCGCATTACAAGCGTTGCAATTGATATGTCGAAGAGTGTCAAAGCATCACTCTTCACATTGGATCGGCCCTATCGGCTTGTCGTCGATTTCCCAACCGTTGATTTTGGTGCGCTTGAAGTTGCTCAGCTGCGCCGTGGCAGTCTGGTGCGCGATTATCGCTATGGTCCCCTGTCCAAGGGCATGTCCCGGCTGATTTTCGACATGGTGCGTCCGTTCAAACTCATTGATGCTCGCGCGGAGTATCCAGCAAGTGGCGTGGCAAGACTGCGCTTCGATTTGGCACCAGTCAGCGCCGTTTCTTTTCGGCGCCAGGGCGTCCCACCGCAGCTTCCATCACGCATTGGGCTCCGCGGGACGATCGAAAACAGCCGGCCGGCAGCGAAACCGAACGCGAGGCCTGTCGTGGTGATCGACCCTGGCCACGGCGGGCCAGATCCTGGGGCTTCGGGCTATGGCCGGATCCAGGAAAAGCGGCTGGTCCTGAAAGTTGCTCTGGCATTGCGGGACAAACTCAAGGCATCTGGCCGCGTCAGAACGGTCCTAACCCGTGACAAAGACGTCTTCGTGTCTCTCGATGAACGTGTCGCCATCGCGCAAAAAGCACAGGCTGATCTGTTTGTCTCACTTCATGCAGATGCCATCGCCCGCCTGGATCTGGCCTATGCAATCAGCGGTGCGACAATCTACACACTCTCCAAACGAGCCTCGGATGCACGCGCCAAGCGCTTGGCAGACAAGGAAAATGCCGTTGATCAGATGGCCGGGCTACCGATTGCTGAGAACGCGGCGCGAGAGCAAGTCGAAGGGATTTTGTTCGATCTGATGCAGCGCGAGACGCTGATCCGAACCCAACAGTTTCGGCAAAAGCTTGTGAGAAGTCTCAGGCAGCGAATCGCAGTTGCCAAATCACCCCATCGATCTGCCGCGTTCCGCGTTCTCCGCCAGCCACAGACGCCATCCGTATTGATCGAACTTGGTTACATGAGTAATCCAGCCGAATTCAAAAGGATGCAGACGAGGACCTGGCAGCGCGCAGCCGTGTCAGCTATAACGTTGGCGATACACAGTTATTTTGAAACACATGGTAATTAGCCGTACACTTTATTCGTGTATTGTTTTGATTATACGTATAAAAACTCAATCGGGGGAAGTTGATACGCCTGCCATCGCCATCGTGACACTGGGGAGGGTCGCGGAGGTAGTGGATCGCTTGAGACTTTTGGAGTTTGGACCGTCTTCCGCCACATTGGCCGCTAAAGTGCTCAGTGTTTTCAGAGACAGTTCAGGTTCCGAATCGAGCGCACAAAGCTATGGTGGCAGTCGCTAACTGAATGATCCTGAAGTGAAGCCCGCGGAAATGAAGCCAATGACGCCGAATTCCATACTCCCACCGCCGCCGAAGCCGCGCAGGCGCAGAAAGCGCAAGAAGAGCATGTTGCTTGGCCTTCTTGGGTTCTTCTTCGCTGCCGGCATGGTCGCAGTAATCGCTGGCGGCGGCGTGGCAGGTTATTTCATATACAAGGCATCGGAAGGGCTTCCGAGTTACGAGAAGCTCGAGAAGTACGAGCCGCCTGTTATGACCCGTATCCATGCAGCGGATGGTTCTCTTCTGGCCGAATACGCCCGCGAGCGCAGGATATTTGTGCCCATCAACACCGTCCCGAAGCTGGTTATCGGTGCTTTCCTATCAGCGGAAGACAAGAACTTTTTTCATCACAACGGCCTTGATTACGTCGGCATCGCCGGTGCGTTCTATAAGCACTACGTGATGGGGCGTCGTCTGGTCGGAGCCTCGACAATTACGCAGCAGGTTGCAAAAAACTTCCTGCTGACGAATGAGAGATCATTCAAAAGAAAACTGAAGGAAGCGATCCTCGCGATCCGCATTGAACGGGCCTTCACTAAAGAGAAGATCTTAGAGCTTTATCTCAACGAGATATACCTCGGGATTGGCTCGTATGGCGTTGCCGCAGCAGCCTTGAACTATTTCAATCTGGAATTGAAAGACTTAAATGCCGAGCAGGCCGCTTATCTGGCTGCATTGCCAAAAGCACCGAATAACTACCACCCATTCCGCAAGACTAAACAGGCGACCGATCGGCGGAATTGGATCTTGGGGAAGATGGCTGAGAACGGGTATCTGACCAAGGAAGAGTCTGATGCGGCGCAGGCCAAGCCATTGAAAGTCGATATCCGGCCATTTGGGACACACAACTTCAACGCCAAGTACTTTGCTGAAGAAGTGCGCCGCGCGATGAGCAGCCAGTATGGCGAAGAGCGTCTCTACGGCGGCGGCCTGTCAGTTAGAACAACCCTGGATCCGGAGATGCAGGTCCATGCCCGGCGGGCACTCATTGATGGTCTCGTCAAGTTTGACCGATCAAAGGGCTGGCGCGGTGCTCAACAACAAATCGACGTAAGCGGCGATTGGGGTCTGACGCTCTCCAAAATCACCATACCAACTGACATTGCGCCCTGGCGCCTAGGTGTCGTCCTCGCGGTCAAAAACAAAGAAATTGTCGTAGGATTGCGCCCGAAGAAGCAGCAAAACGGCAAAGTTGCCAAGGCACGAGACGGTGTTTCGATCCCGATGGGCGAACTCAAGTGGGCTGGCAAGTTTCGCGCGACGAACAAGGCGAAGGGCCGGGCGCCGCGCAAGCCATCGGATGTTGTCGCCATTGGCGACGTCATCTACGTCTCCCCGAAAGATCCGGACAAACCTGCCGGAACATGGCAGTTGATGCAGATACCGCAGGTGGGCGGTGGCTTGGCAGCTATGGACCCGCACACCGGACGCGTTCTAGCCATTGTTGGCGGATTCTCGTTCTCGATTAATCAATTCGACCGGGCGATCCAGGCCAAACGACAGCCAGGATCTTCTTTCAAGCCATTGGTCTATGCTGCTGCGCTCGATAACGGTTACAAGCCAACCAGCATTGTTCTCGATGCACCGATCGAAATCGATCAAGGAGCCGGAAAAGATGTCTGGCGGCCTGAGAACTATAACAAGAGCCGGTCATACGGACCGTCGACCTTGCGGCTTGGGATTGAAAAGTCACGAAACCAGATGACAGTGCGCTTGGCACAGGACATCGGTATGCCGTTGATCAGCGAGTACGCCATCAATCGCTTCGGGGTCTACGACAAGCTCTTGCCGGTGCTATCCATGTCACTGGGAGCGGGAGAGACCACGCTTTTGCGGATGGTTACATCTTACGCGATGCTGGCAAATGGGGGCCGAAAGGTCCACGCCACGTTGGTCGACCGCATTCAGAACCGATGGGGCAAGACGGTCTGGCGCCACGATCAACGTGAGTGCACAACCTGCAACGCCGAGACCTGGAACAATCAACCCGAGCCTGAGATCCCTGATGATCGAAAGCAGGTTATCGATCCCCACTCGGCTTACCAGATGACGTCAATGCTGGAAGGCGTGGTCAAGCGAGGAACAGCGACAATCGTCAGGCGTATGGTGCCCGGTGTCGCATTGGCCGGCAAAACTGGAACGACGAACGACTCAAAAGACACATGGTTTGTTGGCTACGCTCCGGACCTCGTCGTTGGTGTCTATGTTGGCTATGACACGCCGCAGCCGATGGGCAAGTCAGCGACGGGTGGCCAGGTGGCGGCACCGATTTTCGCCACTTTCATGAAGAACGCGATGGCAGATAAGAAGGCCGTACCATTTCGCATACCGCCGGGAATCAAGCTGGTTCCAGTCAATCGATTGACCGGATTGCGCGCGGTACCCGGCGAGAAGGAAGTTGTCGACGAAGCGTTCAAGCCGTTCGAAGAGCCCGATGATCCTGATTCTTTCTTGGGCTACCAGAGTGCTGATGGCGTGTATGGCACGTCCCAGAACATCGATTCGGGCCGCGGCAAGGTTTACTGAGCAGGCGCTGGAAGTAACTTTCTTGCGCTGCGGTCGCAGATTTTGGCCGCAGCCGCAACTCACCACGCCGAAGCTGTGGCACCCTAAGGCATATCGCGATTAAACGGTTCAAGGTGTGCCAGAAAGCGCCTCATCTTAGGGCGATTTCTGGCTCCGGTTTAGTGCGACATGCAATAGACGTTTACACGCTGCCGCCACCCCATTATATCGCTTGTTCGCGCAAAATACCGAGCCGTAACACTGACTGAGGTTTGAAGGATAACGCCATGCGTGCCGAGGCTTCCAAGCTCGTCGAGCAGATCGACGAATCGTTTGCCATCTTACGGAGGCATCTTTGACTGGGACACGGCCCAGGCAAGATTGGATGAACTGAACGTTCGCGCGGAAGATCCGGATCTGTGGAGTGATCCCAATGTCGCGCAAACCGTGATGCGTGATCGCCAGGCATTGGAAAAACGGATCAATGTCTATCGCGGCTTTGAACAGCAACTCGAAGATGCCGTCACGCTGATTGAACTCGGTGAAGCTGAAGGTGACGAGGACAGCATTACCGAGGGCGAATCGGCACTCAAAGAACTGCGAAACCTCGCACAAAAGCAAGAGGTTGAGGCGTTGCTCTCGGGAGAAGCCGACAGCAACGATACTTACCTCGAGATCCATGCAGGCGCTGGAGGAACGGAAAGCCAGGACTGGGCCTCGATGCTGACACGGATGTACGTGCGCTGGGCAGAAAAACGCGGTTACAAAGTGACGATCGTTGAGGAAAGCCCTGGTGAAGAAGCCGGACTGAAGTCCGCGACGATCGAAATCAAGGGTGAGAATGCATACGGTTGGCTAAAGACGGAAAGCGGCGTGCACCGCCTTGTTCGCATTTCACCGTTCGATTCCAATGCGCGACGTCACACGAGTTTCGCGTCGGCCTGGGTCTTTCCCGTTATCGATGACAGCATCGAAATTGAGGTCAACGAAAGTGATTGCCGGATAGACACCTATCGGGCCTCTGGCGCCGGCGGGCAGCACGTCAACACGACGGACTCGGCGGTTCGCATCACGCATGAGCCAACCGGAATCGTGGTCGCCTGCCAGCAGGAACGTTCGCAGCATAAAAACCGAGCAACGGCCTGGTCAATGTTACGCGCACGCCTCTATGAGCTGGAACTCAAGCGTCGCGAAGAAAAGGCCAACGCCGAGGCAGCCACCAAGACCGATATCGGTTGGGGGCACCAGATCCGCTCTTATGTTCTGCAACCCTACCAGATGGTCAAGGATACCAGGACTGGTGTTGAAAGCTCCGACCCGCAGGCCGTACTCGACGGGGATCTCGATCTATTCATCGAAGCCGCGTTGGCGCATCGAATCTCCGGCGCAGCTGATGTCGGTGCGGGGGACTTGGATTAGAGATCCTGGATGCTTTGTGGCAAAGCTTCTGGTCCACTGATCAGCGCTTGCATGGATGGATCGTTGCTCGGCTGAAGTTCCTATCGCACGGCAATCCACGCGTACGCAGTGTCATGTGGCCGAACATTCGGCTGCAGAAGCGGTTTTTGAGTTCGTAGATCCTATCGCCGCGCGCAAGATCAACTATGCGCTACCTTTGATGCTCCATAGGACCTATGCTGTGTAAACGAGACGAGCAGAGCCAAAAGTCTATTGATCTCGGGAAATTGTGTGCTGCGCGCTACTCAGACTGCCCACATTGCGCGTTGTTTCAGATGCGTCGGTCACTTGGATCGAGGAATGAAGCAGCCAGGCACCAATCATGATCCCGAACACTAGTGTCAGTAGACCAACGACCGCACGCTTCAGCAATGACATTGGACGCAATGAGTCTGGAACAGCAGGCGAATGGTCCATCACAGTAGTTTCTGACATTAATGTTCCCTCTGTGCTTTGCGCACTGAATTATTTTTCAACCCCACCTTGAGCTTGGTGACGTTATCCGCTCACAAGGTCAAGTTATCTTCAGTCAGCCGATGCAAGTCTGCGGACACCAGTTGCAGCAATGACCCGATTTCCAATCAATCAACAGCCAACGTGAGTGTTCCGCTCAAGAATGACGCAGTCAGACAGTCCAACAGCGCAGTGATCTCTTGTGTGAGGCCACGTTCCACGATCAAATGCAACTGGTCCGACTGGAAGATGAGTTTCGCGGAAAAGAGTGAATATTTCGGGAGTGCGTGAGCCATGGCTGTGGCTGTAGGTATTGGGTTGATGGACTGCCCATTCCAAACCGTTGACGAGTTTTGGGCCTGGGTTGACACCTGTGAAGCCAGCCCACTGGACTCGATTTGGCAGACTGACCGTCTGATCAGTCCGTTTCCAATGCTGGAATGTATGAGCCTCATGGCAGCGCTGGCGGGCCGCACCCAGCGGATCAAGTTCGGCTTCAATGTGGTCTCGCTCGCATTTCGCGATCCATTGCTCGTAGCAAAGCAGTGCGCAACCATTGATTGGATGTCCAACGGCCGGCTGCTGCCAGGATTCGGTATTGGCAACCCACGCGCGCCTGAGTGGCAGGCCGTTGGCATTGACACCAAGGGACGCGGCAGGCGGACCGATGAGGCCTTGGACATTATTGCCAGGTTGTGGCGGGAGGATAAGGTCCACTATGACGGGCGGTATTTCCAGCTGAGCTGCGCGAGCATCAGCCCGAAACCCAAGCAAGCCAATATTCCAATGTGGATTGGCGGGGACTCGCCCGCGGCTGTCAGGCGGACAGTGCGAATTGGAACGGGCTGGCAGGCCGGACTGCAAACGCCCGAAGAAGTCGCGCCTGTCATTGCTGCTATTCGCGAGGGGATCGCGAAGTCTGACCGCAACATTGACGAGGACCATTATGGTGCGGCGTTCCCATTCTATTTCGGATCGGGCAATGATGAAGGGCCACGTCGCCACCTGAAACGCCATAAGGATCGGACCGGAAAAGACGGTCAAGCCTATATGGCCATCGGTGGCGCAGAGGAAATCATCACGAGGCTTGCGGAATACATCGATGCTGGGGCATCCAAATTCATCCTCCGCCCGATCGCAGCCAATGGTGCTGAAGCGCAGATGCAGACCCAGCAATTGATTGAAACCGTGCTGCCCGAGGTTGCCGCACGCTGGCCGCGCAAGTGAGCAGCCTTGTGTGCGATCCCAACCTCCGTAAGAGCACGCGCGCACGTACGAACACGCGCCCGAAACCATCGAACAGTGTGCTCGAGGGCGAGCGTTCCAGTGAGTTCGGATAGAAATGCGAAGGCCAGCCGCGCGATATCATCCGAGAACACCGGGAGTGCATGCTGGCATCAGGTGCTTTCCATACACGGATGTTGATCCGCAAGCGCACTATGGCTTACTATTCTTGTGACTGACGACGTCAGGCAAGTTCAGACACGCTCTATCTCGGGTCCGGTCGAAGATCACTCTGGCTCGGATCAACTGAGGAGCCATGCTTAGCATTTGTAATCGCAAAGCCGCGCCGCTGCGCGGGCAAGGGGGCATAGATGGGACTAGAGCATCTGCAGCACTTCCTCATTCAAACCGTTGATTTGAAGGCTACCGCAAAGTGGTATGTCGACGTCCTCGGTATGCGCGAAGGCCCGCACCCGGATTTCGGCTTTCCTGTCGTATGGCTCTACGTCGGCGAGAACGACGTACTGCATCTCACGGAAGGTGGCGGCAACGTCAGCGCCGAGCGCCAGCAGTATCTGGCCCAGGACTCAACGGCCGTAACTGGCTCCGGTGTCGTGGACCATGTAGCGTTTCGCGCGAGCGGCCTGAAAGACATGCTCACTCATCTTAAAGCAAACGACATAGATCACGTCACCAGACAGGTCAGTGACCAAGGACTGTTTCAGGTGTTTTTGCACGATCCCAATGGCGTGAAAATCGAACTCAATTATGAAAACGCAGAAGCAACCGATATCGATGCCGAGTTCATGCCGAACCAGGCACAATGATCAGTCCAACAGCTCGATTGAGTTCAGTCGGGTGTGCGCCTTCATGATCGGCGGCCCGGACGCACGTTACGCGATGAAACTAACGTGCTTCCGCCGCTGAATTCCAATGCGTCGTTTGACCGAAGCGCAGGCGTTGCTCCTGGATGCGATCGAGGTCGGACAGAATTTGATCGTCTGACAGTAGGATCATATCCGCGTGCGTTGGGATGTTGATCACCCGATTAAAGATCTCTGTCGCGTTGGGCGTCGCTGCGTGGGGCTTATAGTATTTGGCGAACATGACATGCTGACTGTTCTCTATCTGGCTCAGAGCAATCTCGGTCTCAGATAGGAATGGCAGACTTGTTGTTGGTGGTAAGCTGGTCTGCGACTTGAGTGGCCGCAAGCCACATCGTCTCGCCAGATGAGTTATCCGCTCGGTTTGTGCCATGTACTGCGGCACCCATTCGCAGGATTGCTCCAACCGTTCGATATGAAACGCGCAGGCGACTTCCGAGATTTTGCCGTTACCAAGCCACGTATCAGCCTGCTGTGGCGCGCTACCATAGTCAATCAGCGAGTAGTACTCTTCCGCAGCATCCGACGGTACAATTGTTAGACCGCCTTCACCGAAACCGAATGGCTTGGTGTGGTGCAAACTAAAGCTCTGCCACGGCCAATCGGGTACGGTTTGGCCAATGCCGCAGGCGTTGTCGATAATCAGTTTTTTCCCGGTCGCCTCGGCAAACTCGATATAGGGGTCTAAGCGATCAGCGATGCCAAACGGGTTTATGACGATGATGCCGTCAAAGCTTTCTGGATCAAGCTGGCTAATCTCCTCCAAGCTCAGCAGACCTTCAGGGTCGCAGTCGGAGAACATGACATCTCCGAAATAACCGCGCCCGAGATTCAAAAACGAATAGGAGGGAGCCACCCAGCGAAGTTTGTAGCCCTGTCGCCAGCTCAATAGGCGTGCGAGCGCTTCGAGCCCGATCCCGCAATTGGCACATGGAACGACTGTCCAATCATGCGGAATGTCGAAGAATTCGGAATAACTGTCAGCCAGGCGGTCATAGAGCGGTCCCTTGTTAGCCCAGCGATTGGCTTCGGAACACTGCTTAAGCATCGCTTCGATGCGCTGAAAGTCGAGCGACTTATTCTCAACAAAGGCCAGCTTCTGGTGCGTAGCTTGTTCCGATCGACGGTGGGGACCACTCCGGCGCGTCGAACCAGGGAAACCTTGCGGTGTGTGTTGCTCGGAAACGGACAAAAAACAAATGACTCCGGTCGGACAGCTTACTCGCGCCGCTATATTTGCGCGCCGACGAGGGTGAATTGTGACCTGGTCATAAGGTCCACTTCCAACCTCAATCAGACTGAAAACGGCTCAAGTAACGCTACCATCCACCCTATTGGTTCCATAGCAGTTTATAATTGTCCAGCACATCTTCCATGCGGGGGCCTTAATCAGTTACCTTAATGCCTCAACGATGTGGAATAAGTATGTCTCGAGCAAAAACTGGAATAGATAGTATTTGCCAAGATTGTCCCGCAACCGCTGTCAAACCATAAGAGTGCTTCAAGAAAAGGCGAATTACCAATCAAATGGTTGGGGTCGGTTTTCCCGGTGCCCCATGATCCATTGATAGACTTGGTTAATCTGCTGTGCACGCTGCGGCCAGGTATACTTCTGCTCAATCCATTCTCGCCCGCTGCGGCGCATTGCCAGAAGTTGTCGGGGGTTCTCAACAATATCGCCAAGCACCTGCTGCATCTGTTGAATGATCTCGTCCCGCGTGCCGAGCGGTAGTTTGAAACCAACATGATCGGGAATGTTGTCGCCGGGCCCACCATAATCCACAATCACTGGAACCAATCCAAGCGCCATGGTTTCGAGGATGGATGTCCCGCCGAATTCACGAATGCTAGGGAATGTAAAAATATCAGATCGAATAGCGATGTTTTGCAGCTGCTGATGCGGCACCCAACCATGTAGTTCAACGGCATCATGTAAATTATGGCGATCGATGGTCTCTCTGACCTGCGCCATCAACGGTCCGTCGCCAACCATGTCAAGGCGGAGTTTGCCGGAGCGCAGCAGAGGTGCAGCAGCTTCCAGCAGCATGTCAGGCCCCTTGTAAGGAACAAACCGTCCAATGAAACACGCGCTCAGCGGTGAGGAAAGTCCGGTCTTAACTGGAAGCGAGAATCTTGAAAGATCAACGGCACTCTCGGAAATGCTGATGCGTTTGTCGTGGTAGCGGTTCGGTATCTCTGAAGCGGTGTAGCTTGAGCCAACAACAATAGCCCGGGCCGAGTCGAGTGTTTGTTTGTAGCCGGGCATGATCTTGTAGGCGTTCCGCAGGTAGGACAGCCATTCCCGTTCGCGCAGGCGCTCGGTGTTAAATTCCTTCGGCCAGGGAAGTCCGCCATTGATGGGCCCCAACACGAATGGTACGCCGGCAGCCTCGCATTTCTTTGCGATCGGACTGGGCGATGTCGGGCTCATTGGGGTGATGCGATGGACGATGTCGTATTTCTTCGCGACGATATCGTCTCCCAGTCGCTCCCAGACCAAGTGCTCGAAGTAGGGATACGTCAGTGACTGAAAGGCTTGCAGCGTTGTCCAGCCTTTGCCTTGATCTCTGCGCAGCATGTTTGCGAAGCGAACAGACTTGGCTTCGATGCCTTCGGAATCGATTGCAGTGAAATCAACGCCCTCTTTCAGGCAGGCGCGTTCGAATGCGCCGCGGTTCCGGGCCTGCGTCACGACGTGCACGTTTGCGACTTCGCTCAAGGCGCGTGACAACAACCAGCCGATAAGCGGGACACTAACCCACTCTGGATTGGCCGCTTCGGCTATGATCAGAACCCGTGGGCTCGCCTCCATGGCCTGGCTCCTGGCAAACATACAACGCATTTGAAGTTGCAAAGAAATCAGCTGTTAAACTGAACCGAATGCCAGAAAGTTTCAACGTAGAATAAGATTAACGAGCATTCATTAATAATGAGAAGTTAATTCAACAACGAGAATAACTTAAACCAAAACCGGCCTGGGTGGTTCGGAGGTCTCGCAATTACGCATCCGGAAAAGTGCACCAGCACGTCTCCGAATACGCGAGAACAGTTTCGCCAATCCGATAGCAAAGGCTATCCGGATTTGCGTTAGATGCCATCCTCGTCAAATACCTCTTGTGCAACTGTGAATACCTCAAGGGCTGCAGGCGCTCCACAATAAACAGCGACTTGAAGAAAGATCTCCTGCAGCTCCTCTTTTGTGACACCGTTACGGAGTGCCCCCCGGATGTGCAGTCGTAGTTCGTCAGCCCGGCCAAGAGCACTGAGCATGCCGAGGTTCAGGATTGATCGTGAACGCTTGTCGAGGCCCGGGCGTGACCAGACATCGCCCCAGGCGTACTTTGTGAGATAGTCAATCAGTGGCGCATTGAACGCATCCGGATCACGGGTCGTGCTGTCGACACGCGCATCGCCAAGCACCTCGCGCCGGATCTTATCGCCTTGGGCACGCAATCCATTTGCATCCATGTTCTCACTCATCATCATTCTCCAAATTCACTTGTTGCGTTAAGCGGCTCACGCGGCGCGGCGTCAGCCTCAAAACGGCTCGCTATTCCATCGGAAAGCCGAAGGCACCGTGGTGGCAGCGTAAGTCGCATTCGATGTCGTACCAACGCTCCTCGGATCAGCCTTGTGATTCATGAGGACGCCATCGTTTCGAAGGTCGTCCACGATATCGATCGCAGTCCATAATTGCCGCCAGATGCAGTGGCCAGCACCATGGTTAGGCCGGTTATGGGAGAAGCAGGATGCGGCTCAAGGATAAGATTGCTGTGGTTGTCGGCGGCGGGCAACAACCCGGAGAAACACTCGGTAATGGCCGGGCCGTCTGCCTGCGATTTGCGCAAGAGGGGGCAAAAGTTCTGGTCGTCGACCGCGAGGAACAATTGGCGCAAGACACTGTCGCAATGATTGAGAAGGATGGCGGTGTTGCGTCATCCTTGGCTGCTGACATTACTGTCGAGGCGGAATGCCAGTCCATTGCGACGACAGCGATGGAACGCTACGGCCGGATCGATATCCTGCATAACAATGTCGGCCGTTCCAAGGGTGACCGTCCGGTTGTCGATATGGATGCCGGCATGTGGGATGAGATCATGGGGATGAACCTCAAAGGCATGTTCATGACCTGCAAGCACGTCCTGCCGGTGATGCAGCAACAGCAGTCAGGCGTGGTCATCAATATCTCGTCCATATCATCGATCTGCGATGGTCAGACAGTGACCTACAAGACGAGCAAAGGGGCGGTGAACACACTGACCCATCATATCGCAATGGAGAACGCCGAGCACGGTATCCGGGCCAACGCCATACTGCCCGGCCTCATGGATACGCCCATGGCCATCGTCCGGCGCTCACAGGAACGCGGCGTCGATCCAGCGGTGATCCGCGCAGAGCGGGACGCCAAGGTTCCACTGAAACGGCAAATGGGCAGCGCCTGGGATGTCGCGAACGCGGCTGTGTTTCTGGCGTCGGACGAGGCTCGCTATATCACCGCTATCCTGCTCCCCGTTGATGGTGGCATGAGTAGTCGCATTGGCTAAACAAGCAACAGACTATTGGCTCAATGATGAATGCCAATCTTTGAACCTGACGTAGACGAAAACTGGAGTGCGCCATGTCGTTTGAGCCCACGCCTGCAGGCACCAAGCTGCTAAACAATATCGCAGAATTTATGAGTTCAATCGTCAAGCCGGAAGAAGCGGCCTTGGCGGATCTTTACGCGCGAAATCCGGATGGCCTGGATGCCGATGGCCGCAAAATGCCGGAGATACTGGGAGCAAGAAACCGCATCTTTAAGGCATCAGCCGAAGCGGGTTTTCTATCAGCTCATCTGCCGGTCGACGTTGGCGGTTTGGGCATTTCGCATGTCGATGTGTACCACCTTCGCGAAGCTATCTTCCGCCATGGGTTGGGATTAAACCAGTACGTCGTCAACATGACGTCACGCGGCCCGAACGTTATGTTGCTGCAGGTGCAGGACCAAGTTCGAGACAAATATCTGACACCTGTTGTCCAAGGCGAGAAGACGACATGCTTGGCTCTGACAGAGTATGGTGCTGGCTCTGACGCACAGAACATTTCAACCGTCGCAGAGCGGGATGGATCAGACTTTTTGATCACCGGCAAGAAAGTCTACATTGGCAATGGCCCCTACGGTGAATTCGCCCAGGTTATGGCGCGAACCTCTGAGCCTCAGCGCAGTGGTCACGGCCTGACACTCTTTGCGGTCGACTTCGACAGTACCGGCATTTCGCGTCAGATGGTGCGCACGATGGTCAACTCGGGCGACTGGGCCGAAATCACATTCGACAAGGTTCGCGTGCCTGCCGAAAATGTTATCGGAAATGTTGATGAAGGATTGCCTCTCTTGATGAGCTGGCTTGTTGGCGAGCGGATCGACATGTGTGGGCAGTGCCTTGGCCTGGCCTCCTACGTTCTTGATCTGGCAACAACCTACGCCAAGTCTCGCGAGACCTTTGGTCAGCCGATAGCCTCGCGCCAGTATGTACAGGGCATGCTGGTCGACTCAGAGACAGAAGTGTTTGCGGCCAAGTATGCGGCTCTGGCAGCTGCGGAGAAGAAGGACACCGGCGCACGCGTTCGCAAGGAATCATCAATGGCGAAAGTGTTGGCGACCGAAACACTGCTGCGCACAGCGGATCGGGCGATGCAGATTCACGGTGGCCACGGTCTCAATAAAACACTACCGATTGAGAAGATCTTTCGGCTGGCGCGCTCAATGACGGTCTATGAGGGCACATCAGAGATCAACAAATTGACGATTGCCAAGGAAATGGGATTGCCGACCTGACGACCACCCGATGCTGGGTACCAGAGCTCGGTCACTCCGGTTGGTCGCTTGGGTTTTATGGCGTTGAGAGCAGCGGGCAGACTGGCCCGCGAGGGCAAACAAGGCCCACGGCAACCGCACGACAGTTATTCAATGATCTCGTATTCTATCACGGAGTAAGCCCAGCTCGCTTGAACATCTCGGCCGGCTTTACGTGATCCGATCAGAAACTTTTCGATCTGGCGAATGAACCGCGCAAGATAATTGGTCGGCTCCTTGATCGGGACGAGCCCTTTGGTTCGCACGGCACGGCTGGCGCCGATGCGGCTGAGATCAAACTCTTCGGGGACAACCAATGCAATGAGGCGGCTCTTGCCGATCGGCTCCACTGCTTGAAAGGCCGTAAACCCATAGCCAGGACCCGGAACCGAAATCGTCTGGCCCGCGGCAATCTTCCCGACGTTATCATCGGAGGTATACTTGTTTGGGAAGATTAGCAGAACCTCACCCTTGGCATTGATATCAATCAGAATGAGATAGCCGGAAATCTGGCTCGTTGCGCGAAAGACAAGTTTCTCGCCGAGCCGGATTTTCTCGCGACCGTCATCGGATATGCGCAAGGTGATGCGACCGGAAGACGGGCCAAACATGCCCTTTAGTTGGGAAATGGCATCGAGGCTGTCTGAAAGCGCCACGGTGTCATCAGCTTTCGCAACAGCGTCCAGCGAGACGGCAGGCACTTCGCCCACAATGTCCTGGATCCACCGCGCGTGGCCGGACACCCGCGTATACACACCGTAGGATTGACCGATAGCGCAGGCATTCTTGCCCCAGCTCACAAGGCCGATCTGATAGGGACAGCCGTTCAGATCATAACTGACGAGCGGTCCGCCGGAATCGCCATTACAGCTGTCTTCTCCGCCTTGCTCCAATCCGGCGCATATCTGCAGTTCGCCGATCGTTGGCCGCGGTTCCACCGATTTGTAAAAGTCCTTGCATTGGCGCGTTGGGATCGAGAGCAGTGTGGCCTGCTTCAGGCGATTGGAGCCAGCGAAAAAGTATCCTGAGCGGCCCTGTCGATTGTACTTCTTGGTTGGCCGCGCCAGGATGTTGTTCTCCGTGCGTCCAAAGCCGGCGACACGAACTTTTCGGGGCTGGCCAGCAACAGGGTCCGTTGCAGAACTGAGCGACAGGCGAGCCGTGCGACCGCGAAAGCTCCGTGATAGCCGAAGCAGCGCTACATCGTGTCCGATGGCGATCGGCAGTGCCTCCTCAAGCTCCAGGGCTCTAACAGGATCAGCATTGCTGCGCGCCTTCCGAATACCGGAAAGGTACTTCGGGTGGATCACCACCTTGTCGACATCATAGATATCACTGGCCTTGATACTGCCCAGCCGGTGATTCCTCAACACCACCTGAAGCTTTGCGAAGAGAGGGTTGCCATTATCGTCATCGAATGTCGTCGTCGTGCCGTCCGTGAAATCATGGACGCAATGCGCAGCCGTCAGGACCCAGTTCTGCGCGATCGCGGTTCCACCGCAGATATAGTTTGAGACGTTCTGCTTTTGAGCCTGAAGCCGAAGTGCAGCAATGCCGGGCCACGCTGTGATCTTGGCGAATTCACCGCCGACTATTTTGGAGCGCACAGAGCACGTTCCGACTTGCGCTGCAGCAGCCAATCCAGAAGAAACCAGAATCAGAAGCGCATACGCTATGCGCCGCACATGCCGACGTCTGAAGTCCATAAAAATGCCTGCCCCCATTGTGCACCTCGAATTAGCTATAGCTGTTTTTGTATCCTCAGAGCAATTGCCGCCCATATCAAACAGCACACAAACTCGGCATCTTTAGTGTTGCGTATCTGACGTTTGCCTCTTGGTCTCAGCGCTGCGTGTAGGCAAGCGTCAAATATATGAGCAACACCAGAACACAAGCCGGATAAAGCAAATCTACAATCCAGCGCGCAACTCTGCAGACTTTTCCAATGCAGAACTTCGTTCTAACCTGCCGGTCCCGATGGCAGGAGAGTAATGGCGCATGGCTTGGCGAATTGGAGTCGATATCGGCGGGACGTTCACGGACGTGGCGCTGGTAAAAGAAGGTAGCGGACAGATCGGTGTTGCAAAGGTACCGACCACGGTACCGAATTTCGCCGATGGCGTTTTGAACGGCCTACGCCGGGCAATGGCTGACTATCGGATTGAGGCGAACGACGTCTCGTTACTGTCGCACGCCACAACGGTTGTCACCAATGCCATCCTTGAAGAAAAAGGAGCGAGAGCCGGCCTTGTTGCAACGCGTGGCTTTAGAGATGTTCTTGAGATGCGCCGCGCTGCCAGGGCAGATCTCTATGATTTGTTCCAGGATCCGCCGGCAATCCTTGTGCCGCGTCGCCGGCGCTTCGAAATCACCGAGCGCGTCGGTGCAGATGGCCAGGTCATTGTCCCTCTTGCGGAAACTGAAATCGATCAACTCATTGCTGATTTGAAAGAACAGCAAGTCGAAGCCATTGCGGTTTCTCTGCTATTCAGTTTTCTCAACCCGGAGCACGAGAAAATCCTGGGAGAACGGCTGCGCAGTGCGTTTCCTGACATGCCGGTGTTTCTCTCGTCCGAGGTCTTGCCCGAGATTAAGGAGTTTGAACGCACGAGCACCACGGCCGTGTGTGCCTATGTTGGCCCGACACTGACCGATTATCTGGCCAAGCTGGAAGCCGCGGTCGCAGAGCTTGGGCTGCCGCAACTTTACGTCATGGGATCGAACGGTGGTATATTCGAAGCAGCAGAAGGTCGCTCCATGCCGGCCATGGCGGTTGAATCAGGACCTGCCGCAGGCGTTGTGGCTGCCGCTATCGCAGCTCGTCAAACAGGCCACTTGAACCTGCTGTCATTCGATATGGGCGGAACAACAGCCAAAGCGAGTCTGATTAAGAACGGTGAATACGAGACAACACCCGAATATGAGGTCGGTGGCGGCTCTAGTATGAACCGGTGGATGAATGGGGCAGGCCATCCGATCCGTGTGCCGGTCATCGATTTGGCGGAAGTGTCTGCCGGAGGCGGTTCGATTGCCTGGGTTGATCGTGCAGGCTCCCTTCGCGTCGGCCCGCAAAGTGCTGGCGCAGTACCGGGCCCGGTCTGTTACCGTCGCGGTGGCACTGAGCCAACCGTTACAGACTGCAACCTACTGCTCGGCTATCTTGATGCCGCGTCGCTATTGGCAGGAGATCTGCCGATCGACATTGAGGCGGCCAGGGCTGCCGTCGAAGAGAAGGTTGCAAAGCCATTAGGTGTGGATGTGCGTACGGCTGCTGCTGCCGTTATTGATGTCGTCAACAACGCCATGGCCGAGGCTTTGAAGATTGTATCCGTCCAACGCGGCTACGATCCGCGTGAATTCACTTTAGCGGCCTTCGGTGGGGCCGGTCCGCTCCATGCGGCAGCACTTGCCAGCGAGTTGTCAGTCAACGAAGTCATCTGCCCGCCGATACCGGGAGCATTTTCAGCCCTGGGGCTTGTTGGAACGGACTTGAAACGGGATTACGCCAGAACATTTTACAAGACCACGGATCAGATTGAGCCGACGGATTTACAAGACGCTTTCGCCGAGCTCGCAAGACGTGGCGAGGAGATGTTGGAGCGGGCCGGTGTTGAACCTGAGCGTAGGAAATACGTGCGAACGGTCGATGCGCGCTACGAACGCCAATCCTACGAAATTACAGTGCCTGTTGATGATGGTGAGATTACCGCCGACACGATCGCTCACTTGGCCGAAGCCTTCCACGATCGGCATCGGCAGACCTACGGTCACGACAACCGCACCGAGCCGGTGCAATTGGTCAACGTCCGCGTCACGGCAGTCGGAGAAATCCCGCCGTTGACCATGCGGCAGGTGACGGCATCGCCAGAGAGCAACGCTCAAAAGTCGAAACGGAGTGCCTGGTTCAAGGCAACCGGAGAAACCGACGTCGAAGTTTATGATCGCGCTGCAATGGCAGCGGGCGCCAGGGTCGAGGGACCGGCAATCATCGAGTCGCTTGAGTCAACGATCCTGGTTCCGCCGGCTTGGCGCGCTGTTGTTGACGCGGACGGCTTTATCCATCTCACACAGCGCGATGCGTGAAGGGGAAAACTGATGCAACAAAACACGCAAGCAATCGATCCTGCCGCATTCGAGATCGTCAAGAACTCCCTATACAAGATCGCTGAGGAAATGCGCGTGGTCTTGGCGAAGACGGCTTACTCGCCAATCCTGAAATCCGCCGGTGACTATTCGTGCGGTGTCTTTGACGAGCATGGGGCTATGGTCGCCCAGGGGCCGGATTTGCCGATCCACCTCGGCTCAATGCCGGATGCCGTCCGTGCGGTCGTGGAAGAGTTTGGCGACGATGTCCACGACGGAGACGTCTTTATTCATAACGATCCGTACTTCGGCGGCAGCCATCTACCGGATGTCAACGTCATCCGTCCGGCATTCAGTGATGGCGTATTGCTCGGTTATTCCTGCCTTCGTGCGCATTGGCCGGATGTCGGTTCTGCGACGCCAGGCAGCTACGGCGCAGTGACCGAGATCTACGGTGAAGGGCTGCGCCTGCCGCCACTGCGGCTGGTGAATAAGGGACAGATGAACGAAGACCTTGAAAAGGTCATCCTGGCCAATGTGCGTACGCCCGATGAACGCAAAGGTGATCTTGGAGCCCAGTTGGCTGCAACGTTGCGGGCATGCGAACGTCTTGTTGATCTTGCAAAGGTTCACGGTGCGGGAAGACTGAAGTCCTACATGGCTGAAGTGATGGATTACTCCGAACGCCTGATGCGGGCTATGCTGTCGGATCTTCCCGATGGCGAGGGGCGCTTCGAAGACTTCTGTGACGGAGATGGTATTCCCGATGATGAGGACGGCAACGATGCGCCTTTCTGGATAAGAATGCACGTCGTGAAATCGGGTGACAGCATCACCGTTGATTTTGCCGGCAGCGACCCTCAGGTCAAAGGACCAATCAATGCGCCCTTATCGGTGACGGCATCGGGTGTGTATTGCGGTTTGAAAACGGCGATCGATCCAAACAGTCTGATCCCTCCAAATTCAGGATGTTGGCGGACTATCAACGTCACAGCTCCAAAGGGTAGTGTGGTCAATGCTGAGTTTCCAAGCCCGGTTGTCTACGCCAATCATGAGATGTCTCATCGCACGGCTGACATGGTGATGGGCGCAATGTCCGCGATCTGGCCGGAACAGGTGATGGCCTGCAGCCAGGGAACGTCCGCCATTCTCACGTTTGGTGGTGTCGATCCCAGATCCGGACGCCGCTACGTATCCTATGAGACCATCAAAGGAGGTTTTGGCGCACGTCCGAACAAGGACGGTATTAATGTGATTGCCAGTGCTATTTCAAACACCATGAACACGCCGATCGAAGTGCTCGAGATGGCCTTTCCACTGCGGGTCGAACACTACGAGGTGAAGCCGGATTCAGGTGGAGCCGGAAAGTATCGGGGCGGGTGTGCCTCGCATCGGATCTGGCGCCTGCTCGAGGATGCTGATGCCGTCGGCTCGCTCTGCATGGAACGCATGACATCACCGCCTTTCGGGTTGCAGGGAGGACAGGCCGGAGCGCCGGCAACTGTCGTCCTGACAACCCCGGATGGCAAATCACGAAACTTGCCGAGCAAAGGTGCGTTCGAAGCGCCGGCAGGGTCAGTTGTAGATTTGGTCACGCCGGGTTCGGGTGGTTTTGGTGCACCTGAAGAACGCGACCAGGCTGCCATCGGACGCGATCTTCTCGATGGTTATGTGACGCCGGAAGAAGTCCGAAAGATCTATGGTCTAGAGCCGGACGAACTGTTAGACGCAGCGAAGCGATCCGACCTACCCGAATGACCGCTTCGCAATAGCAACTGATGTCAGGCGGGCCGGGGCACCGGTGACTGTGCGACCAGTCGGAACACTATCAAGCACAACTGAGTTGGCTCCAATCTTGGCGCCATCTCCAACTGAGATGTCGCCAAGAAGGACGGCACCCGCTCCAATTTCGACTCCGGCTCCAAGCTTTGGAACAGCCTTCAAGTCTTTGAGATTGCGGATGCCCAAAGTGACATTCTGACGGATGATGCAGTCATCACCAATCTCGCATAGCCCATGAATGACTATGCCGCCCTGGTGTTCGATAATAACGCGCTGGCCGAGTTTGACGGTATAGGGAAGCTCGATCCCATAGTTGTTGCGCACGCGCCGGTAGAGCAACCGATACAACAGGCTGAAGGGGACACGCATCCATCTCCGCCTTATACCCATACGCCATTCACCGAAGCGATGAACGGCAATGGCTCGAAAACCGGGGCGTGTCCAATCTCCGTCATGGACCTCTAGATCTTGTTGCAGTGTCTGCCAGAAACTATTCGTCCGACGAGATGGAGCTTGCTTTGCAATAGCGCGATGACGATGAAGGACTTTTACGGTACTACCAGTTGGCATGTAGTCTGCCTCCTCAAGGCATGTCGAACAATCGTCAGTGACACACGCAGTTTTTTTGTGTCGATGGGGGGACGACATGGATCTGTTCCGTCACCCGCTCTGGCCAAGCTTGGGAGCAAGTAGACGAAAAGTTGTCAGCTGTCCCAAACTTGTACAAGACTGGCTATGCAGTGGGGGGGCGAGCGTCAATACTCCGCGAGGCGGAAGAGTTTCTACTTATCTATGTTTAACAAAAACCGGCCTCTGAATTGCTGATCGGCAGGTCTGCATCCTTAAGGTAAATGGCCTATTTTGGAGCGAATGCCGACTAGCTTTCAGTCTCGTTAACACCGTATGGGGCAGGCACGCTACAAGCCTTGTTTCAGTCGTGCGGACATGCAGATCGGAGGTCATCGCGTGCGCAGAAGCACGCGTATCATTCTTCGTTGTTGCCGTTCTGTTTTGCCCGAATGTAACCGATCGGCAGCCAACGAGTAGCGCGTAGCGTTCGGCTGATTGACAACGCCAGATTGCTTAACCTTAAGTCGCGTTTGTTGCATCCGCCGGCGATTCAATCTCCGGTCCTCAATCAACTTCTGGCTTTGTCGGCGAAAGCAAGAGCTCTACGGAAGGCCGGCATGGTCGAAAATGCTGATCGGATTGAGACAACCATAGTTCGACAGACTTCGAAGCAAAGACACAAGCGTTCAGTCTAAATCACGTTCATGACAAATCGAACCTACAACCTCGCATTCGAGTTGACGCTACTGGCATGTCTGGCTGCACTTTGGGGATCATCCTATCTCTGGATCAAGATTGCGCTCGACGACATTCCTCCCCTGACTTTGATCGCTATCCGGGTAAGCATTGCAGCTGTCATGCTGGTTGCCGTTGCGAGTGCAATGCGACTGCCGTGGTCGATCGATGGAAAGACCGCTCGCATGCTGTTTATCCAGGCCTTCCTGAATAGCACGGGGGCGTGGACGATCCTTGCCTGGGGGCAGCAATATGTTGATAGCGGTCTCGCCGGGGTTCTCAATTCAACATCGCCGATATTTGTTCTGCTCTTCACGATGTTCTGGACGCGACACGAAGCAACAACAGGGCCGAAAGTCCTCGGTTGTGCGCTGGGTATTCTGGGCGTTGCAATGATCGTTGGCTTTGATGCGCTGTCCAATCTGGGACAACAGCTGATCGCCCAATTAGCCGTGCTGACAGGAGCTGTGATGTATGCCGGTGCAGCCATCTACGGCAAGCAGCGATTCAATCATTTGCACCCAACCGTCACAGCAGCCGGGACGATGATTATTGCGACGCTCTGCTTGGTGCCCGCAAGCCTCATCCTGGAGCAACCATGGACATTGGCGCCGAGCACACAGGCACTTGGTGCCGCCATCATCCTGGGTGTGTTCTGCACCAGTCTGGCACTACTGCTGTACTTTCGCTTGCTTCGCACACTCGGCTCGATGGGGGTGGCCAGCCAAGCTTATCTGCGTGCCGGCCTCAGTGTCTTGCTCGGGGTCGTCATCCTTGGGGAGCAGCTCACGCTGGTCCTCGCCATCGGTGTCCTCGCGACGATTGCCGGTGTTGCCATGATCAATGCACCATCAAAATCAACATCAAAACCGTGAGCTATTTCTTGGCCGGTCGACCTGGACTATAGGCGACTGCCATGAGGACTTCGAAGTGCTTCGACAGCATCAGGCGTTTCGCCACGACGCCAAGTTTTTCAAGGACTTTGCCGGCAATCGAACGCACAGGCATCCTTCGTTTGGACAGCATCCGCGCGATATGCTTCGCAACTGTCTCAGGCGGGCTGCCGTCATGCTCGGCTTGAGCGTAGTAGGCAACAGTACGGGTGTAGGCCTCAAAGTATGGTGATTGCGCGTTAGTGTTGGCAGTTGCGACGCGGTGCTGGCCGATCTCGGTGTTAATGTCACCAGGGTGGACTATTGAGACATCAATGCCAAAAGGTGAAACTTCCGGGCGGAGGCCCTCGACCAGACCGTCCAGGGCGAATTTGCCCGCGCTATAGTAGGCGTGAAATGGCAGGCCGATCAGCCCGCCAATCGAACCAATCACGATGATCTTGCCGCTGCGCTGCTGCCGCATGACGGGCAATACTGCGCGTAGCAAGCGAACCGTGCCAAAGACATTCAGATCGAAATGTCGCGTCGTTTCATCAATTGTCGCTTCCTCGACGGCTCCGACAAAGCTCTGCCCTGCACTATGGACAACAGCATCCAGTCGTCCCGTCTCCGCTGTAATCTGCTCAACACACTGCGCCACGGAGGACTCATCCATAACGTCGATGGATAAGTGGGTCCATTGGTCAGTCGCGAACGCACGCCGGCTTGCGCCAAACACCTTCCAACCAGCATTGGCAAGCTCAATGCATGTTGCGCGGCCAATGCCGGAGGAGTCGCCAGTGACGAGAACAGTTTTCTGCAATGACTTCGATCCTGCTAATGCGGCGGCGAGGCCGTTAATCGCCATTCAACGATGGCGGCACTCGCATGCCGGTCTATGGAGGCTCTCTATCGTTTATCCGAACCATGGCGATCGCAAAAGCACTCAACCGGTTCATGCTTTCTGGAGCAAAGGACCTTAAGCCGGAACCGGGTCGCTGCCGACTTTTGGTCTCATGTTGCTCTACCACTTTTAAGTGGAGAATTTTAGTCAAACAGATCAGGTGGATCGGCTTCATCCGCAGGGCCAACATCGCTCACACCGACACCAAGCAGGCGGAACCAACGTCCATCGCACTCCTGCTCAATGATCTGGGTGGCATGCCGCGCCAGTACGTCGGCGCGTTGCGTCGCAACCGGGAGCCGGCGATTGCGGGTCAGCGTTTGAAAATCACCGGTCTTAAGCTTAACGACCAGCGTTGCGCCCGCGAGCGAACTCGCAACGAGGCGATCAGCAACACGCTGACAGAGCTTCTTTGCGACTGGAACAAGGTCGGTTGCAGCCGTCTTGTCTTCGGAGAATGTCGTCTCAGCCGAGACGCTCTTGCTGGCCCGCGACGATGAGACAGATCGAGGATCCTCGCCACGCACATAGGCGGCAAGTCGTAGGCCGAACTTGCCGAATAGGCTCTGCAACTCGTGCTCGGTCATACGCTGCAGCTGGGAGATTTCCCGAATGCTCGCGGCTTCAAGCTGTCGAACAGTCGCCGGCCCGACACCATGGATCCGAGACACCGGCATTGGCGCTAAAACCGATCGTGCTTCAGCCTGCCCAATGACGGAAAAGCCACGCGGCTTTTCAAGATCGCTGGCGAGTTTGGCGAGAAACTTGTTCGGCGCGAGGCCAATGGAAATAGAAATGCCGATCTCAGCCTTGACGCGTTTTGCAAGCCTGGCCAGCTGAACAGCAGGGGCTTCTGATGGATCATTCCGCGTGTCGTCCGACAGATCAAGGTAGGCTTCATCCAGGGATAGCGGCTCGATCACTGGTGTCACATCCAGCATGAACTGCCGGATCTGGCGACTGACGGTTTTGTATTTCGCCATATCCGGAGGAATCACAACCGCTTGTGGGCAGAGCCGCAACGCCTTGAACATCGGCATGGCAGAGCGAGGTCCGTATTTGCGTGCGACATAGCAGGCGGTTGTCACAACACCACGACCACCGGCATGCCCGACGATTAACGGCTTGTCGCGCAACTCCGGATTGTCACGCTTTTCAACGGAAGCATAGAATGCGTCACAATCAATGTGTGCCGTTGTCAGTGAGAAAAGCTCTGGATGGGACCGGAGAGTCGGCAGATTGCAGCTAGGGCAGGGCTGGTCAACCGGCGGCATGTCATCGAGCGGCCAAGTCGAGAGGCACGCGCGACACAAACAGCCACCGCTCGGCTCGTCGTCCAAAACCTCTTCGTCAATAGGCTGCAACGGCATGTTGAACTCAGCATTCAATCGGGACTGCTTGCTTCGTTCTTAAGTTTAGCATGGGGAACAGAACTGGAACATAGCCTTTCGTCGGGCTGTTGATGACTGGTCGAGCGACTTGGAGGCTTGCGGCAGCAAGAACAGCGCAATAGGTCAATCCAAACCCTTTAAGAATGGTTTTGGCCGGCGAGGCATTGAGATCATCAATGCCGGCCAGCCAATGTGAGTGCCAATATAAGCTATGTTGAAACCTGGAATTAGTAGCACTGCTGGATCAACTTCCAACCAACGATCTTGCAGCTCTCATAGCCAGACCGTGTGATGTAACAGCGGCGGCGAGGTTCACGACGGTAGCTGCAGTAGGCGCCTCGCTTAGCACCGATGAAGCCTTCGTAGCCGCGCTCTGCATGGCGTGTGTTGAATGATTCTGAATAGAAGTAGCTCTTGCCGCCGCGCTTGGCCTGAGCGTCGGTCGCAGTCGCAATTGGAGCGATAACTGCTGCTGCGGCTGCGATTGCGAAGATGGTTGTCTTGATGGTCATGGGTCTTCTCCGTGGTGTATCCCTAGCGGCGTCATTGCCGTTGTTGATTTGGAAATTAGCCCCACTCGCTGAGCCCCGCTGTTACCTGGGTCACAAAACCGAAAAAACGTCTAAACAACGATATTTTGCGGCGGGTCATGGATGGTCCAGGCGATTTGCGCAAACCATGTTGCGGCATACCAAGCGTCATTCGGCTTAGTGGCCAAACCCAGATCGCACGTTTATGAAAACGTCTGTTGCGCCCGTCAGGTCAGATGCCTGTAGAGCGTAGTGCCAGTTGGTAATTCCGAAACTGTCTAGACATCCGAATGGAGGCAACATGCACATCGGCGTCCCGAAAGAAATCAAGGTTCGTGAATATCGGGTCGGTCTCGTGCCCGCTAATGTGCGAGAGCTGATCGCCCAGGGTCACGAGGTTACAATCGAAACCGGCGCGGGCGCCGGCATCGGCATGAACGATGAGCACTATGAGGCTGTTGGCGCCAAGATAGCGCCGGCCGCCGCTGACGTGTTCGCTTCAGCTGATATGATCGTCAAGGTTAAGGAACCGCTCGCCCCTGAGCGCAAGATGCTGCGCAAGGACCAGATCCTGTTTACCTATCTGCACCTGGCGCCCGATCCCGACCAAACAACAGATCTGATGGAGAGTGGCGCGACCTGCATTGCTTATGAAACAGTGACGTCGCCAACCGGCGGATTACCATTGTTAGCACCCATGTCGGAGGTGGCTGGCCGCATGTCTATTCAGGCGGGCGCTTATCACTTGGAGAAGGCGCATGGTGGATTGGGCATTCTGCTGGGCGGTGTGCCAGGTGTCGATCCGGGCAAGGTTGTTGTGATCGGCGGCGGTGTTGTAGGAACGCATGCGATCCACATTGCGCTCGGCATGGGTGCCGATGTTTGGGTGCTCGACCGCAACGTTGATGCTTTGCGCCGGCTTTGGAGCCAGTTTGATCGCCCATTGAACACGGTCTACTCGACCAGAGACGCTATCGAGAAGCATGTGCTCGATGCAGACTTGGTTATTGGTGGTGTGCTAGTCCCAGGGGCTGCGGCGCCGAAACTTGTGACCGCCGACCTGATTAAGCGCATGAAGCCCGGTTCAGTTGTTGTCGACGTGGCCATCGACCAGGGTGGCTGCTTTGAAACGTCAAAGCCAACGACGCATGATGATCCAACCTACGTCGTCGATGATGTTGTTCACTACTGTGTCGCCAATATGCCAGGCGGCGTTCCACGCACTTCGGCGCGTGCGCTCAACAATGCAACGCTTCCGTTTGTTCTAGCCATCGCCGATAAAGGTTGGCGCCAGGCCCTGCAGGATGACGTCCATCTCCGCCAGGGGCTCAACGTCCACGCCGGTCGCGTGACTCACGAAGCTGTCGCATCAAGCCTCGGCCATGATTACTGGCCGGCAGACGAAGCCATCAAGGGATAATGTAAAGCCCGTCGAATTGTGAGTAACCGCAAAACTGAAAAGGCGAGGCTAGCCGGCTTCGCCTTTTTGCTGTCTAGGCTGGTTCACGTTGGACCGTAGTGTCTCCAGTAACTATCCGATGCAGGCGTTGGCGTTTGGAACAATCGGGAGTTGCAACCGGATGACAATCAGGCGTTAGCTGTCCCCTGCAACACGGCGGCGAGTGCGATCGACGCCAGGCGAGCCGCAGGTGGATCCGCGCGGCTGGTCAGGACAACGGGTACTTTACCCCCCATCACAACACCGGCTGCACAGGCCGCGCGTAGATAAACCATGGCCTTGAACAGCACATTGCCGGCAACAATGTCAGGGACGATGATTGCGTCAGCATCGCCGGTGACGGGATCATCATCGCGCTTTTTGATCTTCGCTGAGTCTTTCGACAAAATGAGATCAAGCGCGAGGGGGCCACTAAAAATCGCCTCTGGATGAGAGCCGCGGGCCCACTGGACAAGCTCGTCGGCTTCAATCGCTGACGGGACGGACGGTATCACTTCCTCTGTCGCAGACAGTACGGCAACCTTCGGCTGGGAGATGCCAACGGCGCGGCAGACATCCAGGACGCAACCCACTGCGACTTGCCGTGTTTTCAGGTCAGGCGCCACGTTGACGGCTCCATCCGAGAGGATCAACGGCCGATCACTCTCCGGCGTTGTCATATGAAAGACGTGCACGAAGCGTTGCCCGGCACGAATGCCTGTCTCTTTGTCCAGCGCCGCTTTCATGAATACGTCGGTGTGCAGCTGCCCCTTCATCAGGACATCTGCACGCCCCTCCTGAACAGCAATCGTGGCTGCCTTGGCGGCTGCCTCTTCGCCCTCAGCTTCGATGATCTCGAACGTATCGATATCCCAATTCAGGTCAGCTGCTTCCTTGAGAATTGCCTCTCTGTTGCCAACCAGAACCGGAAGGATAAGCCCTTGCTCGGTCGCAGTCTTGCACGACTCCATCGGCAGTGGCGCACCCGCATTGGTCACCGCCACGCGTGGACGATTGGCGTTCGCTTTTGCCTTTTGCAGCAGGCTTTCAGGACAAACAGCGGTTCTTTGATCAAGAAAGGCGAGCATCAGTTTCTCCCAATGGCGGAAACAAGAATATCGGTTGGCTCGGTCATTAAAAAACGGGGCAGCCGGTTGAGGCCACCCCGTCTTTCGCATCACGAACACATATTGCGATTACATGACCTGTGTCGCAGACATGTCGCCGGCATCGACACCAGCAACAGAAACAGGCTTCTTCATCGCATCGCGGCGGAATGGCTCGCCGAGTTCCTGGTTCAGCATGACTTCGATCAGTGTGGTCTTACCGTTCTCCATCTGGTCCTTAACAGCTGTTGCCAGCATGTCTGTCAGTTCGTCCATGGTCCGGGCCTGAACGCCTTGCAGGCCACAAGCTTGTGCGATGCCTGCGTAGGAGACCTTAGTGTCGAGCTCGGTGCCAACGAAGTTGTCATCAAACCACAGCGTAGAGTTGCGCTTCTCAGCACCCCACTGGTAGTTGCGGAAGACGATCATGGTGATCGCAGGCCACTCGTCACGGTTGATCGCAGTGAGTTCGTTGACCGCGATGCCAAATGCACCATCGCCAGCAAAGCCAACGACCGGCACATCCGGCTTACCAATCTTGGCGCCAACGATAGCCGGTAGGCCATAGCCGCACGGACCGAAAAGGCCTGGTGCAAGATATTTGCGGCCTTCTTCAAACGACGGATAGGCGTTGCCGATAGCGCAGTTGTTGCCGATGTCAGATGAGATAATCGCTTCTCGCGGCAGGGCAGCCTGAATCGCGCGCCATGCCATGCGTGGGCTCATCCAGTCTGGCTTGTCGGCACGGGCACGCTCATTCCAGGTGGTGCCTGGATCGTCGTCCTCGTGATCCATAGATGAGAGCTGCTGTGCCCACGCAGATTTTGTCTGTGCGATTGCAGCCTTGCGCTCTTCGCGACCAGCATTGCCAGCTGTTGGTGTGAGTTTCGCCAGGAGCGAGGTGGCAACCATCTTCGCGTCGCCAACAATGCCGACAGAAACCTTCTTGGTCAGGCCAATACGGTCTGGGTTAATGTCAACCTGGATGATCTTGGCATCGGCCGGCCAGTACTCCATGCCGTAGCCCGGCAATGTCGAGAACGGGTTGAGGCGCGTACCGAGAGCCAGAACAACGTCGGCCTGCTTGATCAACTCCATGCCAGCCTTGGAACCATTGTAACCGAGCGGACCGGCAAACAGTGGGTGAGACCCTGGGAAAGCGTCGTTGTGCTGGTAGCCAACACAAACTGGCGCATCCAACTTTTCAGCCAGAGCTATGGTGGCTTCGATACCATCAGCAAGAACAACGCCCGCACCATTCAGAATGACCGGGAACTTTGCGTTTGAAAGAAGCTCAGCCGCTTGCTTCAGGGACTCTTCACCACCTTGTGGACGCTCAAGGGCAACGACCATTGGCAGGTCGATATCGACAACCTGGGTCCAGAAATCGCGCGGGATATTGAGTTGCGCTGGTGCAGAGAGCCGCTTGGCCTGCATAATAACGCGGTTGAGGACCTCGCAAACGCGAGATGGGTCGCGGACTTCTTCCTGGTAGGCAACCATGTCTTCGAACAGTTTCATCTGCTCGACTTCCTGGAAGCCACCCTGACCGATCGTCTTGTTGGCGGCCTGCGGTGTGACCAGCAGCAATGGCGTGTGGTTCCAGTAGGCAGTCTTGACCGCAGTGACGAAATTCGTAATGCCTGGACCGTTCTGCGCAATCATCATCGACATTTCGCCGGTGGCGCGCGTGTAACCGTCAGCCATCATGCCGGCGGAGCCTTCGTGGGCACAATCCCAGAAGTGAATGCCAGCCTTTGGGAATAGGTCGGAAATCGGCATCATAGCTGAGCCAATAATACCGAAAGCATGCTTGATGCCGTGCATTTGAAGCACTTTTACAAAGGCTTCTTCCGTCGTCATTTTCATGGGTGTTCTCTCCTCAGACGTGTGCGGGTTAGATTGGTGTATTGATAGAAACGAGAAAGCAGAGTATCAGGCGCGCCGCTTGCGCCATTCAGCAACCTCAGCCCGGATCTCGGCGCCATGTGAACCAAGCGCTGGAGGGGCAGACCGGATCTTCGGCGAGACATGGTCAAATCGAAGTGGGCTGCCAAACGTTTTGGTTTTCACACCATTCGGCAGAGTCACAGGCTGAACCCAACCACAATGTTCGACCTGCGGATGGGACATTGCCTCTTTGTAGGAGTTGATCTTGCCACAGGGCACACCTTCAGCGCCCAAAATGTCCAGCCATTCGGCAGCTGTTTTCTTGGCGAACTCTTCTTCGACAATCTCAGCTAACTCGTACTGGTTCTTGGCACGAAGCTCTGTCGTCTTGAACTCGGGACGATCGAGAAGATCCATGCGATCCAGAATGCGGCAGACATCGGCGTAGAGCTTATCATTGCCGGCTGCCATGGCGAAGTACCCATCAGATGCCTTGAAAGCCTGATAGGGCGCATTGCGGGGATGGCGCGAGCCCATACGCGGCGCGCTGGTACCAGTCCCAAAGAACTCGCTGGTTTGCAGAGCTGCAATGCCGATCGAGGCACCCAGCATCGACGCGTCGATATGGACACCCTTGCCGGTTTTCTCGACTTCACGTAGTGCAGCCGCAATCGCGAACGCACCATAGAGACCCGTCGCGACGTCACTGATCGGAACGCCGCACTTGACCGGGTCGTCTTCGCCGGTGACGCTCATGATGCCGCTTTCGGCCTGGATTACGAGATCAAAGCCACCGCGCTTGGCATAGGGACCTTCGGTGCCAAAGGCGCTGATCGAGCAGTAGATGATCGCCGGATTGACCTTTTTAATGTCCTCGTAGCCGAGGCCAAGGCGGTCCATCACACCAGGGCGATTGTTCTCAATCACAACCTGTGCACCGGCACAAAGATCACGCGCCATCTCAAGGTCGCTGGGTGACTTCAAGTCCATGGCGATGGACCGCTTGTTGCGGTTCACCGAACCGAAATTCTCGCTGTAACCTTCGGTAATCGGCGGCCAGAACCGCATGTCATCGCCGGTTGGCTTTTCAACCTTGATGACGTCGGCCCCCATGTCTGACAGCAGCATGCCGCAGTAGGGACCGGACAGAATGTTCGTGAATTCGACGACGCGAACACCTTCGAGAGATTGCATGGTCTTGTCCTCGCCTGCGCGGTGAAAACCGCCAAGGCGCCCCTTGTTACTTGCCGTACTTTGCCCAATGCGTGCCGAACAACTCTTCCTCAGACGGTTTGTCTTCTGCAATCGTTGTCACGAGATGCGTAATGTTGATGAAGTGGCTCCAGTTCAGATTCTCGCTGATCGTATTGCCGGCCCACGTGCCGCCGCCCATGGAGAGTGTGAAAGGCAGCGTGTTGTTGAAAGAACCACCATTGCCGAACGTATGTGCCTGGTTGACGAGAACACGAACAACATCGGTGCTTTCGGCGAGCTTACGTGGATGTTCGGCATTCGCGGTATGGATGCCCACGGAATGGCCTTTGCCCGTTACATCAAGCACGTCATGCGTAATGCGCATCGCGTCGTTGAAGTCCTTGGCGCGGTAAACAGTCAGAACCAGCGACAGCTTCTCGTCGGCAAAGGTATGCTTGCCACCGACTGACCCTTCTTCGACCATGAAAAACTTTCGTGAACTGGCTTCTTCGGGCAGTTCGAAAATTGCGGCGGTCACGTCGGCATCCTTGGCAATCACCTTCCGGTTCAGGTTGCCATTGATCCAAAGCGTGTTCTCGACTCGATTTTTTTCATCCGGCGTACAGCGCCAGCCGCCGGCACGCTCCAGGGCGGCAATGGCGTCTTCATAAACGTCGTCAAGGATGATGACCGAATTCTCGGATGAGCATGATGTCGAGTTGTCGAAAATCTTGGAAGCGCAGATCTTCTCGGCCGCATCGTCAAGATCGGCGGTGCTATCGATAATGACCGGCACGTTACCTGCACCAACACCGATCGAGACGGTGCCTGACTGCATGGCCCGCTTGACGTTGTTTTGGGAACCGGTCACGACGTTGAGGTCACAACCGTTCATCAAAGCCTGCGTCATCTCCTTGTTCACAGGAGCAGGTAGGATCTGGACGAGATCTTCAGGATGACCAGCCTTCTTGAGTTCCGCGCGCATCAGATCAACCGTCGTTCCGGTTGTCGCAGCGCCTGTCGGTGAGGGGGCGATAATAACTGCATTGCCGCCCTTCAGCGCCATCATGGCTTTGTTGACAGGCGTTGCAGCTGGGTTGGTTGATGGGCAGACGGCGCCGACGACACCAACAGGCTTGCCGTACTTCACCATGCCTTTCTCAGGTTCTTCCGAGATCATGCCGACAGTCTTAACCCGCATCAGATCCCGAAGTGTTCCAAAAGTCTTCCGGGTGTTCTTGGTGATCTTAGAATCAACATTGCCGAGGCCGGTGTCTTCGACCGCCAGTTCGGCCAGCATCTTGGCGTTCTCGGGCTTATAGATGGACCATGCGAGCGCGGTCACAGCCTCGTCGACACGGGCCTGATCATGGTTCTCATACTGTTCCATTGCCACGCGGGCCTTGGCTATGAGTTCCGCAACAATAGCCTCCGGATCTGGCTGGTTATCGATAAGCTGAGCAGCTTGTGACGACATGAACGCCTCCCGTTGATTTGGTTGTGCCAGTTGATTTGGTTTGTATGAGTGTGTCCAGCCGGCGATATCAGCCCGACCGTGAAATTCCACCGCAAGTTAGCGCATGAAAAAAAGAATGCAAACGTTTTCATTCTGCATTTTTCATGCTATCCGCTGCCGCTATGGTGAGACGAAAGCGACGCGTTCGGCAGGCAGGGATCCTTGAGGTGGCGGCACAGGCAGGTGTGTCGCCGGCAACCGTCTCGCGCTTCTTCAACCATCCTGATTTGGTCCGATATGAAACCCGCAATCGAATTCTGGCCTGCGCAACCGAGCTTGGTTATGTCCGAAATCGCGCTGCTGGCAGTCTGAACCGTGGGCGTACGGCGACGGTTGGGCTCGTTGTGCCGACAGTCGACAATGCGATTTTCGCAGAACTCATTCAGGAATTCTCTTCGTCGCTCATGCAGCATGACTATTCTCTGCTGATTTCCTCGCATGGCTACGATCTCGTGCACGAGGTCGAATTGGTCCGTACGTTGCTTGAGCATCAGGTTGACGGGGTCGTCCTCGTCGGCGGAGAGCATGAGGCAGAAACGTTCCATCTTCTCGACGTCAACACGATGCCGGCCTTGACGGTCTGGAACTGGAAGCGCAAGCCACGCGTGCCCTGTATCGGAATCGATAACCGGGAACTGGGCCGCCTTGCGGCCCGCCATCTGGTCGAACTCGGACATGCTGAGATTGCTTGCCTTTTTCCAGCGGGCGGCCACAACGATCGCGCCGCTGATCGGCGGTTGGGTGCGCGCAATGAGCTTGCGAAAATTGGTGGTAATGCCCTGAAGCGCGATATCGCATGCCCATACGATATTGGAGTGGCCAAGCAGCGCGTCCGCCAATTGTTGCAGGAAGAAGCGCCACCAACGGCCATTCTTGCCGGCAATGATATTATTGCGCAGGCCGCCATCTATGCAGCGCATTCCGTCGGTGCACGGGTGCCGGACGATCTTTCAATCATCGGCATTGGTGATTTTCACGGCTCGGCTGCTCTCGAACCCGGGCTGACAACAATCCGTATTCCGGCAGCAGAGATCGCGGTCGGCGCCGCCCAAACAATCGTTGAGATGATTGACGACGGCTACTCAGATAATGATCGGTCGCAACGGATGACTCCTGAGCTGATGCTACGCGGATCAACCCGGCCGCCTGGTTGACGGCTATGACGACCATAGGGACACTTGCGTTATCGTTGTGACTAGTGTTCCGGCTCCGGGATTTGATTTCCGTTTCCGCTTGTCTCAATTCAAATGTCGGAGCCAAAGGAACACTAGCAACATTTTGTTTCTAGTGTAGCTTTTGCGTCTGACGCGTGGATTCGAGCCCAGCGGCAAGTGGGGACCAAGCGTCAGATGCGCTACACTAGCGGCACTATCCCGACCGATCGATGTTCGAAAGGCTAAAGCAAATGGCGATCCTCTCTCAGGAACAAATTGAACAGTTCTGGCGCGATGGCGTTCTGACCGTTGAAAACGCTGTGACACCTGACCAACTCAAGGGTCTGCAGCAGGATTTCAATCGCTGGATCGAAGAGAGCCGGAGCCACGATGCGCCTTATGGAGAGAGCTTCGATGGTCGCATCCGCTTCGATGTGCAGCCGGGCCACTCTGCCGAGGCACCGGCTCTGCGCCGCGTGCAGGCGCCGACGGAAGTGTCTGATGCCTACTATGACGCCATGGCCAACAGCCGGATGACCGACATGGTCGCTGAGCTCATCGGCCCCGATGTCAAACTTCACCACACCAAGATCAATTCAAAACTGCCGGGTGCAGCAACCGAGGTGAAGTGGCATCAAGACTTTCTTTTCACGCCGCATTCCAATTCTGATGTCATCACTGCGCTCCTGATGGTCGACGAAGTCACCGACGACAACGGACCATTGGAAGTGCTCAACGGCTCACACAAGGGCGAGCTGCATTCGATTTGGCAGAACGGCACATTCACCGGCGCAGTAGAGGAGAAAACCGCGGCAGACATGCAGGCCAACTCGGTGAAATGCATGGGCCCAGCCGGGTCGGTATGCCTAATGCACACGCGCCTTGCCCACGGATCCGCACCCAACCGGTCAAACGATCCGCGCACTCTGTTCATCTGTGTTTATTCGGCAGGAGACGCCGTGCCACTCACGCCGAACCCGGTGCCGACGAAGCACCAGGGCGTATTTGTACGCGGCGAAGATCGCGGCCAGATCCGTAGCGAGGCCTACGAAGTCGCGACACCGCAATACCCCAAGACCTCGTTCTTCGCACAGCAATCAACCGATGAGCGCGCACGCATGTAGCGGGCAAGAATCCAACCGGGTTGCGGTCGACTTATTTGGCCTGGTGCAAAACCATCTGCGGGAATGGGATCGACCAGTTGTGCTTGTTGCACGCATCGACAACGAGTCGGGCGATCTCGCGTTCGACGTCTTCGTAACGCTCGGCATAGGCGCCACGGATGACAGCCTCGACCTCAAAAATTATCGCAGAGTCGCCCAGGCTGATGAGATCGACATCGACACTCTCGACTGCACCTTCAGCGAGCAATGCCTGCAGGCCCGCTTCGACGTGTTGGCCAAGCTTGTCTGGAATTTCATCGGTTGCAATGTGTTGATGGCTGTAGTCCAGGCCGAATTCTGTCTGAATGCGATAGCCAAACGACAGATTGCGCGGTGCTTCGGATACGAAAGCCGTCGTCTCGTAAGTGATAATCGAACCGCCAATCTCACGGACTTGAACCAGCTCCGGCGTCTGGCTCAGAACATGTCCAATTTGGTCATCTTTGATCTGGACCCAGTCACCCTTACGGGTTGGAAACCAGGCTTCGTCTTTCGCAGCGGGACGTGAATGCAGTCCGACCAGCTCTCGAACCGGTAACGTGAATGTCCCCCCGTCCAAGGCCGGATTGACGAGATCCGTGTAAAAATCGAGGTTCTCCACCCGCCACGGCACACCGGCGAGCATCACCCGTTCGCCTTCCTGGACGGCGCCAAGATTGAGCAGGAGCGTGATTTGCTCGCTGATGTTGGGCAGCATCTTGAGCCCGATCCACGCAATCGCAATTGCAAACACGGACGCAATACCCAATAACAACCAGTCGTTCATGACGTTGAACACGGCGAGCATCGCAAGAAATGCAACAATCGCAGTGGCGACCTTGAAAAGCAGGCCGGCCAACCGAGTAGCAAAGCTGCGGGGAATGCCTTGCCGTCGTTGCAGCCAGCCGGCCAGACGCGCGATCAACCCCATGACAACGAAGACACCGCCAAATGCCGAGATGGCGAGCAGCAGGTTCAGACCACGATTGCGAAAGAACTGCGTGGCGTACGTTCCAAGCCCACCGGAGCTTCGCGATTGTTGGTCCATTCGAACCGTCAATTGCTGTTCCGCGGTTTCCTCGAGATTCTTTGCTTCTTGTTGGCGTTCCTGCCAGGTCTCTAGCAGCTTCGACAAATGCGTCCGCGTCGGCGACACCTTCGCATCTTTTGATTTCTTTTCCGGCTGACTGCTCTCACTCAGCGCAGACGTAATCTTGCTCTTGTCATCCTCGACTGACAATAGAAGCTGCAATCGCTGTACGGCACGTTCGGCCAGCTCCTGTTGCTTTTCTGCTGTAACGAGCGTGCGCTTCAGGCTTTCGATCTGCCTGGCGTTCTCGGTGGCATCCTTCATCATTTTGACGAATGGCTGCACAAGGCTTTCGAGTTCGCTCTGGAGATTGAATTTTTGGTTCTGGTCGCTGTTGACCTCATCCTCGGTGACAGCCGTCGTAAGTGCCGAGATCTGTTTATCGAGTTGTGCAAGGTCATTGTTTTCGGCCTTGATCTTTTCCTCGAAGGTCTTCTTGATCGCCTCTTCGTCGGTCGCTTTCAGTTCTTGTGTCAGCTTCTCGATGGTTGCCAGCTTCTCGACACGCGACTCAAGAAGACTTCCGAGCGTGTCGAGTGTGTTGAGGGCTTCTTCACGCAACTTTTGCTTGCGCTCAATCTCCTCGGGCTTGTCCTGGCTGAACGCCATGTGAGGGGCAAGGCAAAAACTCAGCGCAATCGTTAGGAAGACCGCCCATAACGTCGGCAGCCCGGTTCTCAAAGCCATGACATATACCCGCAGGAAATCAAACTAGTTCGCTCTCGCATTCTGGATGGCTGACCAAATTCGGTCAGGCGTTGCTGGCATCTCGATGTGATGAATGCCAAGCGGGGCGAGCGCATCACACACGGCGTTGATCGTCGCGGCAATCGAGCCAACAGAGCCCGCCTCGCCGATCCCCTTGGCACCAACAGGATTGACGGCCGTCGGAACATCTCGTGTCACGAAGTGAAACGATGGGAAATCATCCGCCCGCGGCATGGTGTAATCCATGAATGAGGCACTAAGAAGCTGGCCAGACTCTGGATCATGCACTGTGTTTTCCAGCAACGCCTGCCCCGCACCTTGGACAATGCCGCCGTGCATCTGCCCCTGTGCCAATGTCGGATTGAGCACGGTGCCAATGTCCTCGCAGACGCTGTAGCGGACGATCTCGATCTCGCCCGTGTCTGGATCAATCTCTACCTCGCACATATGGCAACCATTCGGGAACGTCACCGCCGTTGGATCAAAACTGCCTTCCGCACTGAGGCCAGCCGGGTCCTTCTCGGTTGCAAACTGGGCGACTTCATTGAGATGCACGGAACCTGCTGCATCTTGCACGGTAAAGACACCCTGCGAAAATGCGACCTGCTCCGTAGACGTCTGAAGCATTTCAGCGGCCAGCGGTTTCGCCGCTTCGATCAGATTGTCCGTTGTGATCATCACAGATGAAGCGCCAACCGGCGTCGCACTTGAGCCACCGTTGCCGCGTCCCGCACTCAGCAGGTCGGTGTCCCCCTGTATGTAAGCGACTTGCTCCACCGGAATCCCGAGGCGTTCGGCAACGAGATTGGAGAAAGCCGTTTCGGTGCCTTGCCCAACCGACATGATGCCGGAATAGAGCGTCACCTTTCCGTCGCCAGCTACGTGCAGGCGGGATTGGTCCTTGCCTGGTTTGACGAACGGACCGCCAGCAACCTCGATCGGGTTCGATATGCCGAGGCCGCGGAGTTTGCCACGTTGTGCCGCTTCAGCGCGTCGCGCTTCAAAGCCGTCACGGTCCGCCAGCTTTGCAGCTTCTAGCATGTTTTGCTCAAACTCGCCGCAGTCGTACTTGAACGTGAAGCCGGTGTCGTAAGGCATCTCATCGGGTTGAATAAGATTGCGCCGACGCAAATCGAACGGATCGATGCCCATTTCACGGGCAGCCAGATCAATCGTGCGCTCAATTGCGAATGTCGCTTCCGGGCGACCTGCTCCGCGATACGGTGCTGTCACCTGGGTATGAGTGTGGATGCCATGCACCTCACCGAGGATTGTCCCGATTTTGTAGACACCGGCGATGCCGCCAAAGTTTCCGATCATGCCGAGCGAACGGCCTGACAGAAATGCGCCAATATTGGTTTGGCAGATCACTTTCAGTCCAAGGAACTTGCCATCTTGATCCAACGCCAAGTCAACGGTGAGACGAACGTCCCGGCCATGCTCGTCTGACAGGAACCCTTCCACTCGCTCTGAAATCCAACGCACGGGTCGATTCAGTTTACGCGCAGCCCAGCTGACCAGAACGTCCTCCGGATAAACCCCGCTTTTCATCCCGAATGAGCCGCCGACATCACCAGCCAAGACGCGGATCTGTTCCGGCTCCATGCCAAGCATGTTGGCAAGACCGCCCTTGATCGGAAAATGGTTCTGCGTTGATGAGCGAACAACGAGCCGGTCACCCTCCATGTAGGCGAGCGTGCCACGTGGTTCCATCGAGTTGACCACGACGCGCGTCACGTGACTTTCCAGATGAGTGACGTGGGCCGCGTGCGATTTAGCTGAGCTGAAAGCCGCTTCATCGCCTTTCTTCCAGACGAAGGCGACATTGTTCGGAACCTCGTCCCAAACAAGTGGGGCACCGTCCAATTGCGCAGCGATTGTATTTGTTACGACATCAAGCTCATCGATATCGATGTCGATGAGTTCGCCGGCATCCACTGCTGCAGCTTTGGTCTCAGCAACAATGAGCGCTATGGGTTCGCCGAGATGCAGGACGCGGTCGCGCGCAAGTACCCGCCGGGCGGCCTGGAAAGCTTCCTGGCCATCAGGGCGTGGATGCTTGACACCACAGGGTTGGTCGCCGATGCCGTCCGCCGCGAGATCAGCTGCTGTGTAAACGGCGAGCACACCTGGCACTGCTGCGGCCTCATCAATCCCGATGGCATTGATCGTGCCATGGGCAAAGGGTGAGCGGACGACAAAAGCATGAGTGACATTTGCCATCTCGGCATCGCCCACATAAAGCCCCTGGCCGGTGATAAAGCGATCGTCTTCGATGCGCCCTTGATAGTCTGCATTCGTGCCCATGACCTGATCTCGCTACATTTTCGTTCAGTTGGAACGTTTTCTCTTTTCGCTAATGGTATATGCGGGCGATGGAGTACCAGCAAGGTGACCGAAGGTCAGGCACCAACGCATTGACGATTCTATCAATGTGATAGGCAACTGCGTGGCAAACAGCTGCAAATTATGAAACATTGTCAGCTGGACCTCCCACATCACGGATGAGCGCCATGGAAATTGCGACATTGACTGCGAAACGCCATACGGCTGCCGATATTGCTGCGGTGCAGGAGTATTTTCACAGCCGAAACTGGACCGATGGCCTCCCCATTGTTCCTCCAACGCCGGAGGCTGTCCAAGCGTGCCTCGATTGGGTCGTGATGGCACCAGACCAATTGGTCGGAATCGAACCCGTGCGCGAACGGCCCATCACTGCTGAGAAACTGGCAATCAATGCCGTGATGGCCGGATGCCTGCCAATGCATTTCCCCGTGGTCATTGCAGCCTTTAGCGCCATGCTGCGGGAGCCCTTTTTGATGCATGGCGCGACTGCCAGCACGGGTGGTTGTGCGGTATTGGTGATCGTCAACGGGCCTATTCGCGAAGAAATCGGCATGGTCGGTACGTTCAACGCGCTGGCATCAAGCGATCGCGCATCAACCGCTATTGGGAGAGCAATTCGATTGATCCTCGGTAATCTCCTCGATGTCAGGCCGGGTGAAATTGATCGTTCCACTTTTGGTCATCCAGGAAAGTTAAGCTATTGCGTCGCTGAGGATGAGGCCAATTCGCAATGGAAGCCGTTGGCGGATGAGCAGGGAATACCGGAAGGCATGTCGGCAGTAACCGTGATGGCAGCAGGTGCGCCGCGCCAGATCATGAACGAGTGGACGACAAAGCCGGAGGAGATTCTCGATACGTTCGCCGCCGAGATCAAAGCCAATATGCGCCACTATTCGATATGGCCGGGCAACTATGCGATCTTTATTCCGCCGCAGCTGCGCACGCACTTCGCTGACGCGGGTTGGTCCAAAGCCGACATTCGCCAGTACATGTTTGAGACGGCCCGGATCCATAGACGGGAATGGGCCGAGTGTGGAAAGGGAGCGGTTGTTCTCGATAAAGGCGACAAGGAGTATGCGGCGTTGCCAAGCCCTGACCATCTCTTGGTCGTGGCAGCCGGTGGTCCTGCAGGCGGGTTTGGAGCGGTTATTCCGCCCTGGCTTGGTCATAAGAGCCGTGCGGTGACGGTCGCGATTGATGCCTGCATCGATTGTGAGCCTTAGTATCGCGCATCTGACGTTTTGGCCCCACTTGCAGCCAGACACAAAATCAAGCGTCAGAACCCAAAGAAATAACAGGCCGGCACGAGAGCTTTCAGCCGAACGAATGACTCAAATCAAACGGAGATTTCATGACCATAGAGTTTCTTGATCCGACCCATGAAGGCGGCTTCGGTGGTTTTAAACCCGCCAAGCGGATTACGTCACTGCAAGGCGCAACTGTGGCTATTGTTTCAAACGGCAAACGCAACACCAAGCCGTTTTTCGATGCGATTGCAAATGAGTTGCAGGCCAATCATGGCGTCGCGGATGTCGTCCGCATAACCAAGTCGAACTACAGTGCGCCAGTCGACTCCCACTTTTTAGAGGAATCGGAAAAGTGGCAGGCCTTGATTTCCGGGGTCGGGGATTGAGGCAGCTGTTCGTCGTGCAGTTTGCATGACGCCATCATCGGTGAGCGCCTCGGACTGCCGTCCATCGGCGTAATGACGACGCAGTTTGTGAGTGCGGCAGAGCTTATGGCGCGCGTACTCGGTGCGGATGGCTATCCGTTCGTCACCATTGAGCATCCGATCAGCAGCGCCAATCAAGAGCAACTTGAGGAACGCGCAGCCCTGACGGTCAAGGAAGGTCTTGATATTCTCACCGGCAAAACGGCAATGCCGAACGCTTAGGGTGCCTGTCATCAGGTCGGAGTGCAGTTCTCGGGTCTCGATCACGAAGTCAATCAACCGGAACTGTATTGATGCCGATTGTGGAAACGCCCCTAGGTCAAATCGAAACCGTTGTGCATGGCAGCGCGGGGCTGCTCTTCGTAATGGTTCATGCAGCTGGCGCTGGGCCGCGCAGTTTTGATCGCTTGGTGACCCTGTTGGGCTCGGTCGAGCGACGGTTCATTGCACCCGCACGCCCTGGCTATGGCGAGACAGTGATCGCCACAGATGGGAACATTATTGAGCGCAACGTCGCTGTTATCGACGCCCTCACAGATACGAGTGAGACAGGCGATTGTGTCCTTGTCGGCCATTCAATGGGGGGCTTGGTCAGCCTCCTGGCGGCGATAAGCCGAGCGCGGCAAGACCGCCGCAGCGTCCGAGCCGTCATCCTCTATGATCCAATCCTGATCAGTCTTCTTCGAAGCGACATTGTGGAGGAGCGCGACGCTTTGGAATGGGACCGGAGTATTATCGCTGAGCTGAACCGAGGCATTGCGGGCGGCCAACCGGAAAGCGGTGTTCGTTCCTTCATTGAAGCTTGGAGCGGCCATCCGTGGACCGCGCTGCCTGAGCCGGTTCGCGCCCATTTTGTTGAGCTTGCTGATACTCTGCTGGAGGAGACGCTTGCAACATCACACTATCCCTTGGACCCGAAGCACATAGCAATGATCGATACTCCTGTGCTGCTGCTAACCGGTAAACATTCACCAAGGGTCGCGCACATGATGGCCCAGCGTGCTGCGGAATTACTGCCGAACGCACGTATTGCTTTTGTGGAAGAGGCTGATCATATGGGACCAGTCAACAACCCTAAATCGATCGCTCCTGTTATCGAGAATTTCCTGGAAAGACTGTCATGAGCAATGCAATCGAAGGCTATCACGCGCATATCTATTTTGATGCATCTACGATCGAGAAAGCGCGCGCGGTGTGCGAGACATGCCGTGACTTATTCGGTGTTGAGATGGGGCGCGTTCATGAAAAGCCCGTTGGCCCTCATCCAGATTGGAGCTGCCAGCTGGCATTCGGTCCAGAAAAGTTTGCCGATGTCACCAGCTGGCTGATGTTAAACCGCGATGGGTTGATCGTATTTCTTCATCCGGAAACCGGGAATGCATTGATCGACCATCGTGATCGTGCAGTTTGGATGGGCGAAATGCGGCCACTCAATCTATCGATCTTTGATTCATAACTGCAGAGCGGAGCTTATGATTGGCTGCTCGGGTAGCGCGTTCCCGAATAGTCGTGCTCGAAGTATTCCGGGCGACCGGCTGGCCATGGATCCCCCCACAGCTGCTGTCCACCATCAACCGTGATTACCTCACCGGTAATGAATTTCCCGGATGGCCCGGCAAGGTAGATGATTGACTCGGCAACGTCCCATTCATCGCCTGCGCGCCGCATCGGATTGGAGTGCCAGAATGTGTTGCGACCTTCGTCAGAGTATCGCCCGAACGCGGATGATTCACAGCACCCGGGTGCCATGCAGTTGACGCGAATGTTGTGTGGTGCCCACTCGACGGCCACGGTTTTCGTCATGTAGATGACTCCCGCCCGCGCTGCTGCTGTATGGGCCATTTGCGGAAGTCCGCGCCAGATATCGGCAACAACATTCACTACGGAGCCGGCCTGGCTATTGTCCATCCATCGCTTTGCGGCGGCCTGGCTCATATACCAGGTACCGTTCAGATTGGTGTCAACAACAGCCTGCCAGCCTTTGGCAGACAGTTCGACAGCTGGCTGGGCGTACTGACCGCCGGCATTGTTGACGAGGATGTCGAGCCGACCATGCTTCTCCCAGATTGTCGTCATCATCTGATCGACAGCATCCGAATCCCGAATTGTCACCGTGTGCGTATCAATAGCCAAGCCGTTGTCGGCAAAAAGCTGGGAGACACTCGCAAGTTTCTCTTCATCCCGACCACAAGTTATGATCTTGGCCCCAAGGCGGGCAAATAAAATGGCGGTTGCCTTGCCAAGACCACTGCCACCGCCGGAAACCATGACAACCTTGCCGTCAAACAGTCCTTCCCGGTAAACCGTCTCGCGCTCAAGCATCTGGGCATCCGACATGCCGTACGTGGTCGTCATGATAACGATGTCCTTTCACTGGTTGGTTGACGGGGGAAGTATTAGACCGGGCAGTCCTTCGGAAACTCCGGCTTACGCTTTTCCTTGTGAGCTGCAAGCCCCTCCTTGACCTCATCACCAGTGAAGCCGAGAATCTCCAGCGCCGTCGAAGTGTCGAATGTTGGGCCGGCCATCCGCAACCAGTTGTTCAGCGCGTACTTTGTCCAACGGATCGCACTCTGGGCGCCGTTGGCGAGCTCGGTGGCGACTTCCATCGCGGTCTCCTGGAGCTTGTCATCGTCAACGCACATTGAAACCAGACCAATCCGTTCCGCTTCTTCCCCCTTCAACGGCTTGCAGGTCAGCAGATAGTACTTGGCCTTTGCCATCCCGCACAGCAATGGCCAGATGATGCATGCTGCATCTCCCGCGGCCACACCAAGCCGTGTGTGCCCGTCCACAATGCGCGCGGCTTTGCCAGCAATAGAAACGTCTGCGAGCAGACCGACAACCAGACCGGCGCCAACAGCTGGGCCGTTGATCGCGGAGACGATGACCTTGTTGCAATTGATGATGTTGTAAACGAGATCTCTCGCCTCTTTCCATGTTGCCATGCGGGTTTGCGGATCTTCGATAATTTTTTCAATGAGGCCGAAATCGCCGCCTGCGGAAAATGCCCTGCCTTCACCAGTGACAATCACGGACCGCACTGTCGGGTCAGCGTCGATCTCCCGCCAGATATAGGTGAGCTGTGTGTGCGTTTCCTGATCGACAGAGTTATAGGTCTCTGGATTATCAAAGGTGATTTTGAGTATGCCGTCAGCCGGTCGTTCAATGCGCAGTTTGTTGAATGCGGCGTAACGGTCAGTCATTTCAGGTCTCCTCAATGGTCCGTTGTATTGTTCTCAAAAGGCAGTTCGGACTAGTCAAAGTTGGGTTTGCGTCGGGCTTCAAAAGCAGCCAGGCCTTCCGCAGTGTCAGGTCCGACAATGTGGCGGGCAGCAGCTGCTGCTTCCAACGCCATTGCCTCACTATTTGAAAGCTCTAGTCCGTCGCGCGCCAGCCGTTTCATTTCAGCAAGTCCCTGGCGACTGCGCTCAGTCAGTTTTTCAGCGTAGGCCATCGCCTCTTCCAGGAGCGCTGTATCATCACAGACTGCAGTCACCAGGCCGATCGCTTGCGCTTCATCAGATGTCAGCCACTTGCCGGAGAACATGAGATCCAGGGCGCGGCGCAGGCCGATAAGGCGGGGCAGGCGCTGACTACTACCCCAGCCCGGAATGAGGCCATACTGCGCGTGCTGGTCACCCATGCGCGCGCTCTTGCCCGCGAAGACGACGTCGGCCGCAAGCATAAGTTCCAAGCCGCCCGCAAGCGCGAGGCCTTGCACGGCAGCGACGACAGGCAGCGGACTCGCCTCCAGCTGCAAGAGAGCATTGTGTCCAAGGTCCATCAACCGTCTGACTTTGTCTTCGTCATCACGGATCGATTTGACTTGGTCGAGATCAGCCCCGGTACAAAAGTTTTTGCCCTGGGCGCGAATGAGAATTGCCCGCACGTCGGGGTTTGACTCAAACGTGATACGGGCATTGTCGATCAATTCCCAGGCCTGCTGCGATAAGCAGTTGAACTTGTCTGGGCGGGACAGCTCGATGATGCCAACCCGACCCTTCACAGTGATATGGACTGGTTCACTCATCTCATGTCTTAGCTTTCGGCTGAGTTGAAGCGGAGACGTGGGCTCGTGCCTCTTTGGAATACTGAACCGCCATCCGGCCAATCTTCTCGCGGGCAATGACCAGCTTCTGGATCTGCGCTGTTCCATCACCAATCTCGAGCCCCATAACATCACGCAAACGTTGCTGATGCGGGAGGTTCATAGTGTAGCCGAAGTGGCCGTTGGTAATCAGGCACTGGTGAATAATATCAACGCAGATCTTCGGTCCGTACCATTTGCACATCGCAGCCTCCGATGTGTGTGGCTTGCCCGCGTCACGGAGCGCCAGGGTATGGTACGCCAGCAGCTTCAACATGGTCAGCTGGGTTTCCGCTTCAGCCAGCGGGAAGGTGACACCCTGGTATTGTGCAATTGGCGCGCCGAAAGCTTCACGCTCTTTTGTGTATTCCCACGTCTCATCGAGTGAGGCCCGGGCAGCTCCATGGCATTCGAGCGCGATCAGCGCACGCGAATAATCAAAACCGCCCATGATCTGAGAGAAGCCTTTGCCTTCCTCGCCCAGAAGGCATTCCGGTGGCACGAAGACATCATCGAAAAACACTGAGCCGCGCGACACAGACTTCGTACCGAAGTCCTCGAACTTGGTGCGTGTTATGCCCGGCTGATTGAGATCGACGAAGAAACCGCTCACACCACGTGCACCAGAGTCCGGTTCCCCGGTGCGGGCAAAGATCAACGCAACATCGGCTTCTCCGGCAAAGCTCATGGAGGTTTTTTCACCGCGAAGGACGTAGCCGTTGCCGGACTTCTTGGCACTGACGATCAGATTGGCAGCATCCGACCCGCCTCTTGGTTCTGTCAGGCCAAGCCCGATGATCGCTTCGCCTTGAACGATTTTGGGAACCCACTCAGCTGCCAAGTCCTTGGCGCCGAACTTCGCCACGATATCGCCGAGCAGTCCACTGACCAGCTGGACATAACTCATCGGAAAGTCGCCGTAGGCGATCTCATCCATTATGACACCAGCTGTGACGCTGGTAGCGCCGAGCCCGCCAAACTCTTCCGGCAATTCGACACCGATCAAACCCAACGCGCCCATCTCCCTGACCAGGTCGCGGTTGAGCGTGGCTGTGCGATCAGCTTCCTGGTATTGGGGCTGCAGCTTCTCGCGCGCAAACCGCCGTGCAGTATCCTGCATGGCGATTTGCTCGTCGGTCAATTCGAAGTCCATGCTCGACCCTTAGCTCTGACTATCCATGCATCGTGAGACCGCCAGATACACTGATGGTCTGGCCGGTAATGTAGGCTGCATCGTCGCTCGCAAGAAAAGCAATGATACCGGGATAGTCTTCTGGTTGGCCCAACCGCCGCATTGGAATGGCGCGCTGAAGACCGTCAACAATCTTTTGACCGGCATCACCCTCTGCCACCTGGGCGAACAGCGGCGTATCCGTTGGGCCGGGACAAACCGTGTTGATGCGAATGCCCGCCCGCGTTAGTTCGCGTGAGAGTGTCTTACCAAATGCGATCATGCCGCCCTTGGCGGCTGAGTAGACAGCTTCCCCCGATGAGCCAACACGTCCGGCGTCTGATGAGATATTGACGACACAGCCTGCCTTACGCTCGACCATGCCCGGCAGAACAGCAAAGTGCATGTGAAGAGGGCCATACAAGTTGATATCAATGACCTTCTTCCACAGCTCCGGATCGGTCTGCAGGAACGGGACAATCTTGTCCCATCCAGCATTGTTCACCAGGATGTCCGTTGGCCCAATGGCGCTCTCAAACGAGGCAACAGCTGCCTGTACGGCACCAAGGTCTGAGATGTCTGCTTCGAACGCCTGGGCAACGCCGCCGGCAGCGGCAATGAGTTGAGCTGTCTCTTCAGCAGTTGCCTTGTTAATGTCGAACACACCGACTTTGCAGCCTTCTTCCCCGAGACGCTGACAAATCGCGCGGCCGATGCCACTGCCGCCACCGGTCACAATCGCGGCCTTCCCTTCCAGTCCTCTCATCATCGTGTCCTCAAAAGATGGCTTTTGCGATCTCGTCGAGCTGTCGGCCCATTTCAGCTTCGGTCTCGACATGGGTCGGACGGACGACAACGCGATCCGCGCCAGCCTCGATATACTGTTCGATCAAGTCGCGCTTGGGTTCCTGACCAAAAATCGAGATTTCAATCTTCTTGGGATCGCGGCCCGCAGCTGTGGCACGCTCGTTCAATTCCGCACGTTTGTCCTTCAATTCATCGAATGCGATGCGGTTCGGTAACCAGCCGTCAGCGTGAGCGACAATGCGTTCAATCACTTTTGGCGCCATTCCGCCGATGATGATCGGTGGCCACGGTTTTTGCGCCGGCTTCGGGAAGGAACGGACCTTCGGGAACCGAAAGTACTTGCCTTCGAACTCGGCTTCGTCGTTGGACCAAAGCGCCTTCATGACATCGAGAGCCTCGCGCGTTTGCGTCCAACGACGCGGGAAGTCGCCACCAAAGAGCTCGACCTCTTCTCTCAACCAGCCGGTGCCAATGCCGAACAGGAAGCGGCCGCCACTATGAAAGTCGAGTGAAGCGACTTCCTTGGCCAGAATGAGAGGATTGCGTTGCGGGACGAGCGTGATGCCGGTTCCGAGTTTGATCTTGGTTGTCACAGCTGACGCCCGCGCCAGTGCGATATAGGGCTCATCGAAGTGTGAATAAGTCCACGGGATCTCACCGCCGGTAGACGGGAAGGGGCTATCGCTCTCGACAGGCGTCGCGGGGTGCTCCGCATACCAAAGAGAATCGAAACCCAGTTCTTCGGCCTTGCGGCCCATAAAGGCCGGGTCAATCGTGTAGGCCGGCAATGGTGTTGCAAGTCCGACTTTCATTTTTCTATCCTTTTGGGTGTGTATAGCTGCGCGACCGCTCAACGTCAGGCATCAGCATCGGCGGGACGGCCTGCCATCATACGGACGGCCTTGTAGGCAATGACGATTTCACCATCTTGATTGACCACGTTGTTCATCGTTGTGACGATGCCGCGATTGCCTTTGCTGGTCGGCCTGATATTGAGGACTTCGACTTCGGCATGCACGGTATCACCGGCGAAGACAGGTTTCAGGATCTTCTTTTCAACTTCGAGCAGTGCCAGGCCAGTCGTCTGCATTGTGGACTGGATGAGCAGGCCTTCGATGATGGTATAAGTGCAGGCAGCCGGTACTACGCGGCCCTGAATAGCGCCGTGATGATCGTTGAATGAGAGATCGGTGAAGATCGTCTCGACCATACCGGTGACGCCAATAAACTGGACGAGATCCGCCTCAGTGATCGTACGATTGAGCGTGCGAAATTTGTAACCCTCGCTGAGGTCGTCCCAATAGAACCCGATCCCGACTGTCTTCATGGTGCCCTCCTGGTGTGTCTTCAGAAGCTGTTGCTGCTTTGAGAGCATAGCAATCGTCCGCATCGAGTGGGTCAACAGGCATTCCTGTCGAAATCCGGTGGACGATTGCCCATTCAAAGTTAGCCGTAGTCGCAGCACCCAATCCAATTCAGAATTGCCGGGTAGAATTTCGACCGGGAGAAAACGGCATGGCAGCGATTGTCCTCATACACGGCGCTTATCAAGGCGGCTGGATCTGGCAGGAGGTTGCACGTCGCCTCCGGAATGCGGGGCACATGGTGCTTACACCGACATTGGATGGATGCGCAGAACGTGCCCATCAACTACGCCCTGGCATCACGACCGAAACCCACGCTGATGAGATTGCGCAGCTGCTCTACTACTACGACCTCAAAGATGTTGTTCTTGCCGGGACGTCCAGCGGTGGCATGGTCATGGCACGCGTCGCCGAGCAGGCCCGCGAGCGGATTGGCCGATTGGCATTTGTCGATGCCTTGGCACTGCTGAACGGAGAAAAGATCCGAGATATCGTCACCCGGCCGGCGGCCATCAATACAGATGTCGGTTTAGGGCCGTCGCAGGAAGACGCTGAAGGCCGCCTGTTGGTTGATCTTGAGCCGAGATTGCGAAGCTGGACGGCCGAGCGTTTTACGCTTCATCCTGAAGCGGTGTTCAATCAGCCTGTCGTGCTTGAAACCTTCTGGGGGCAGTCCTGGGACGCGTCTGTTGTTTATTGCTCAGGCGCAGCCAATCCGGGAGAAGCCCACATTCGCCGGACATGCGATAAACTCAACGGGAAGTGGCACGTGCTTGAAACCGGTCACTACCCGATGCTGACGATGCCAGACGAGGTCTCCGACATCATTGCACATGGCTAAAGGCTGTTCCGATCGCCTGTCTCAGAACTTTACGATCGGCCAACCAGATACTCTTTGGCAAACATCACATGGATACCCTTGTTGCCATTCACGACCTGGGTAACGCGTAGATCAGCAGCCAGACTGCACAGGGCGTAGGCCTCAGCGCGGCTGAGCCCGGTGCGGGCTGAAATGAGATCGATCATGAGGCGCAGCGCAATCACAACACAGGTGTCGAGGTCGGGGTCGAAGGCCATCGTGATGACATGCGATGGCGTCTCGGCCATTGGCCAATCTAACGACATGTCTTCGCGCGTATGCAACTCGAATGTCCCGATCAGGCCGGTCTCAATCGCGGTAACGCAAACCTCACCGTCACCCTGCGCGCCATGGCCATCGCCAGCCGAAAACAGAGCACCCTCCTGAAATATCGGCAGGTAGAGGGTCGTCCCGGCGACAAGTTCCTTATTGTCGAGGTTGCCACCGTTGCGTCGTGGCGGCAGCGTGCTCACCATGCCCCAGTTGGTCGGCGGCGCAACGCCCATGACACCAAAAAAAGGATTGAGTGGCAGCTCCAGTCCCCAGGGCATTGTCCCAACCATACGCTCTTCGTCGAGCGGAATATGCATGAGATGAATGTCTTCGAAATCATCCGGCAGCGCACCGGCCAAAGGTCTGATCCGATTGTAACCCCAGTCATAATTGAGTTTGATGTCCTTGATCCTGACTTCAAGCACCTGACCGGGTTTGGCACCACGCACGGCAACAGGACCGGTACAGATATGGCCCGGCAATTTCATCGGGACTTTGGCGTGTATGTCCTGGAGCTCTGACGGGACGACGAGCGGTGGTGCTGGCATATCATCAGGACGGCCGGAAACAGTCGACATCACGACAGTCTCACCGCTATCGATGGTCAGGAGTGGCTCAAGTGCGGCATCGAAGAAGCCCCAATGAACGGTTTCAGGGGTAGCATCCAGTCGGTGTGTCAAGGACGTGTCTCCTACAGGACTTTGGACCGACCACAAGCCAGCAACCGTCAGGTCAACCGGCCCGTAGTTCGAGATCGGAAGGATTAAGTGGCGAGAGGCGTGCCGGGGAAAACGGAGCAAGATCGATCTGGGAACGATCTTCTCCAAGAATGGCGTCCGCCAGAGCTTCGGCCGTTCCCGGCGCGTTGAGCATGCCCCAGACCGAGTGGCCGGTGGCAACATAGGCATTCTCGTGGCCGGCAATTGGGCCGATGATCGGCATACCATCGGCTGTCACAGGACGGAAGCAGGCCTGTTCCGCGATGACGTCAGCATCAGCCAATTGGGGAACCAGGCTAATGCTCACGCGGCGCAGTCTTTCGCAGCCGCCATCCTCGGGGTACACACGAGATGGATCGACGGGCAAGGCATCGTCACCTGACAGGCCGCAGACGTAGAGCGTACCGTCGGCGCGAGGCACAATTTCAGGTGCGAGATGCTCGCCATCATCATCTTCAAATTCAGCAAAGATGGTCTCGGCTGGCAGCGGCGCTTTGGGTCTGAAGACAATGCTGTGCCCTTTTAACCCATAGATCGGTGGGAGCGGCAGCCATTGCGCTGCCAGGAGCGACCATGGTCCCAGAGCTAGAACAACGGCATCGCTCTCAATCCGCGTACCGTCGTCGAGGGTAATACCACGCACAGTCAATCCATCTTGAGACATGATCAATCCGGAGACCGTACCGAAGACCACTTTTGTGCTTCGGGTGACAGCACCATCGACCAGGGCCTGGGTGAATGCTTGCGGGTCGAGCTGGGCTGTGGTCGATGCTGTCCCGAGTTGACGGCGATGGCTGACATCATCGGCTAACCAACCAGCTAGATCATTGCGACCGCGCGAACCGAGTGAGCGTCTAAGGCTTTTCGCGCCACCGTATGTCTCGACTTTGCGGAAGCCGTAGGGATTGCCGAGCGCCTCGGCCCACTGTTCGTGGAGTTCGAAGCTGCGCCGCGCGAGTGCGGACACCGGCGTGCCATCACACCAATCCTTGGCCAGGAAGCCACCCGATTTACCAGATGCGCAGCCCCCAACCTGCCACCGTTCGACAATGGTGACATCAGCACCACGCAGTGCCAGCTCATAAGCCAGTGCGCCTCCGATGACACCCGCTCCACAGATCACAACGCGCATTGGTCAAATTCCTCGCCTACTTCTCATCGTGCCCGTCGGCTAGCGACCCTAGGGCCGCCCGCCGGCAATTCTGAGATTGGCGCCAGCCACGTACGAGGCTTTCTCTGACATCAGCCAGACGATCCCCTCCGCAATTTCATCAGCCTCTCCAATTCTGCCAATCGGAATACTGGGACCGGCCGTATTGAGCGCAGTTGGGTCCGGCATATCTGTGCGCGTCAGTCCGGGCGCGACAGCATTGACACGAATACCTTCGCCAGCCACTTCCTGAGACAGCCCGATTGTCAGTGAATTGACCGCTCCTTTTGAGACGGCATAGAGGATGTTGTCATTCGCGCCACCGCGATGCGCGGAGCCCGAGGAGACGTTAATGATCACGCCTCCGTTGCCGCCATGATTGGTCGACATTCGCTTTACGGCGGCACGCGCACAAAGGATGTAACCTGTCACGTTGACCGCCAAAACGCGTTCGACAGAATCAAGCTCCAAGGCTTCGAGTTTGCCACGCGGACCGACAATTCCAGCATTGTTGATCAGTGCATCTAGCCGCCCCCACTGGGTCTCAACTTCACCGAACATACGCGTGACATCGGCTTCGGACGCTGTGTCAGCCTGCACCACCATGGCATCGCCGCCGGCCGCTTTCACGGCCTCTGCGACTTGATTGGCAGCATCTTGGCTGTTGACGTAGTTGACGGCAACGGCCCAGCCGTCCCGCCCGAGACACTTGGCTGTGGCAGCACCGATGCCTCGGCTCGCTCCGGTGACGATCGCAACTTTACGTTCCATCTTGTGCTCTCCAGTTCCTCTGTCTGATGTTCATTCCGAACTGTCGTGATTGTCAGTGCGGTCTTGATTAAATGCGCCGATCCCTGCCCGTCCGTAGGCTGGCCTGGCCTGAATGGCCGCCCACCAGGTCGCGACATACGGGTGCTTGTCCGCCGTCATCTCGTCAGGAGCGATTTCTTCATCGATCCGTTTCACAAACGGCACTGCTGCAATGTCTGCAATCGAATAAGCATCGCCCACCAGCCAGCCGTGCGGGTCCATGGCTTCTTCCATTCGGTCAAGCAAGCCGACGAGTTTTTGGCGCGCCTGGTCTCGCTCTTCTTCTGTGTAAGGGCGGCGTGCAACCCGCATCCAGGCCTCCTTGCGTTCCGGGCTCGGGACTTTGCTGATGACTTCGGCCAGCTCCTCATCGCTCCATTGCTGCGCGACTTTCTGCAGTTGATGGCGCCAGTTAAAAATGACCAGGTTGCCGATCATGCCGTCGATATGCCGGATCCAGTTGCGCATTTTGGCGCGATCGTAAGCGTCGTCCGGCCTCAGGGGCGGGTCTGGGATAATCTCATCCAGATACTCGCAGATTGTCCCGCTTTCGTGCAATGGACGCCCATCGTGGATCAACGTCGGGATGACGCCATTCGGGTTGATCTTCAGGTAAGCGGGTGAATGCTGTTCCAGCTTGGCAAGGTCGACAACGTGACCGTCGTAGCGGACGCCTTTTTCTTCCAAGCATAGGCGGACGCGGCGTGAGGCACTGGACTGCCAGGCGTGGTGGAGGATCATCATGGCATCAACTGTCTTCGATGGCGGATTGCACTGCATGGGGCAGGCATCACCAAAGTAGCGCAAGCTAGCTGGAGTGGGAAATTCTTTGCTTAAGCGCTATAGCGTGCAGACTTTGAAGCCTGATGCAAATCGCACAATGATCTAATGCCAATGCCACCACACGATCAGAAGCTCGATCGCGGCAGCGAAGAAGAACAAAGCGAACAGGCCTTCGAAGACGCGGCGCAGCTTGAGATAACCCCGTGTCAGCGTTGGGTTGGAAAACAGAACCGCGTAACTGCTGACGATAACCACGTCGATCGAGATGCAAATGATCAAGACCCAGAGCACGGCGTCAGCTGGAGCGCCTGGCTTCAGGCCGATGGCCAGAATTGATCCCCAAAACAGAAGCGCCTTTGGATTGGTCAATTGGATGAGCATGCCGATCGACCAGGCTAACAAAATGGATGACGCGCCAACATCTTTAGGACTGAGTTGGCGTTCTGTCAGAGCAGATTTAGCCAGGTTCCAGCCAAGCCACAACAAATAAGCGATACCGGCATAGCGGACCGCATCAAGCAGGAAGTGATTGGCGGCCAAACCGGCTCCGACGCCGAGTGCTGCCGCTATGGCCCAAATAAGTGATCCCGTTGTGACGCCCCACGCCAGGCCCAGACCGCGCAGGCGCCCATGCTTCAGCGAGGTGCCGGCGATGGCAAGGGTGGCTGGGCCGGGCATCAGGGCACCAAGGGTTGAAGCCCCAACGACAACCCAATGATTAATGAACTCAAGCATCCAGCCGTTTCCCGCAGATGCCATTGCGGGACTGCGCGTCATTCGCAGCCGCATCAACCGACATCAGGCCCACATCATTGGTTTCGAATGGATTTGGCGGAGCACAAACGGCCATTGCTTTGCGTGCGAAGCCAATTCACATCCGACCAAGTATCGGCCGGGATGATTGGCAACGGGATGAGCCATCAACACCGTTCGCAGGCAAATCCAGCGACAATCTGCGCTCCGCCAAAAAAGCAAAACTACGCCGATGATTCTAAAGGGGTTTCGGGATGTTTCGTTATGCAGAAACCGAAACAAGTGAACGTGTTACGCGTGAATGGCGACTGGTTTGCGACCTTTGGGAGCTGCAGACGATATCGGACGGCCCAGTCAAACCGATCAATAGGGTCCGGGGACAATCTCGCTGCCGTCGTAAAACCGGCCAGAGCGAAAGCGCTCCAGATTGTGTCCAACGACCCGACCGGTCAGCATGTCGGCCATAATCCGTCCGATCGCAGGTCCGATACCAAAGCCGTGTCCACTGAGGCCTGTTGCAACATAGAAACCGCGGACACCATCAAACGCGTCAAGAACCGGAACCGCATCAGGCGTCACATCAATCATGCCGGCCCAGGCCTCGGCCACTTGGACATCCTTGAGCGCTGGGAACCGTTTTGGCAGGCGCTCCTTGATGCGATTGACCACGGTCTGGGAGGGCTTGGGATTGACAACCCGCATACGTTCAAACGGGCTTTCGCTGTCGCCATCCCATCGGCTTGGCATGCCCCAGGAGCCGGGATAGCTCCGAGGCGCGGCAGGCAACAGCCGGACATCCTTTGCAGAGGCGCGTAAGAGGTTTGCAAACTTGGGTAGGTAGCGGAAGGACGCGGGCGACAGGAAGTGTTCCGCCAGATCACCGGTCGATACTGTGTAACCTCCGTCCTGGCGCCGCCGCATCGTCAGGCCCGGACTGGAGACGTTGGGCAGGCCGAGATCAGCCGCTGGCGTCGTTCTTGCGGCTGTCGAGCGGACGGCGAGCTGCGGCAGTTTCTGCTTCTCGTTGCCGGCAAAGAATGTCGACCAGGCGCCCGCCGCTAGAACCACCTGCCGGCATCGAACGCGGCCCTTTTCCGTCACCACCCCTGCGACCTCGCCCGCCGCGGTATCAAGTGTGCGAACCGCACAGTTCTCGATGATCTCAGCGCCTCGGCGTTGTGCAGCCCGGGCAAGTGCTGGGACGGCCACGAATGGCTCTCCGCGTCCGTCGCTGTCAGTAATCATCCCGCCGACCCAGTCACCACTCACGTCGGGATAATGTTGCGCGATTTCGGCCTTGCTCAGCATCCGTGTCCGCAACTGATGTTGGTTCGCCAATTCATGCCAGGTCTCAAACTTGGCAAGCTTTTCAGCGCTGTCTGCAAAATAGAGGCAGCCGGATTGGGTAAACGTTAGATCCGCCTCGCCGGTTTCTTCCGCCAGGCCCTGCCAAATCCGGTTGGCTTCCATCATGATCGGCAATTCGGCGTAATCCCGGCCTTGCTGGCGGATCCATCCCCAGTTGCGACTGGATTGTTCGCCTGCAATCCGACCCTTTTCACAGAGCAGAACGCGGACGCCCTGTTTGGCTAAGAAATAGGCAGTTGCGGTCCCGGCAATGCCGCCACCGATCACAACGACGTCCGTTTCATCGGGTAGCTCATCCGAGAACTGGATCGGCGTCTGTTCTGAAATCATTGAGGACATGCTGGCATCTGACCTTGATTGGCAGTCAGCTGTGTGCTGACTCACATAAGGATCTAACTTGGGCTTTTCGCCGTACGGGAAGAACTGAACTACGACAGCGAAAGCAATAAACAGTGTCAGGCCGTGGTCAGTCCACAATTTATTGTGCTGATGATGCGCATAAGATAGTTCTGCTTTGGATCTGGGGTGCCGGTAGGAATGAGCTCTTTAGCGCAGGCTTGGCAAATTGATGCGGATTAGATTGCAGTCACTGATCCAGCTTGTGCTGGGAATGCTCATCGGCCTCAGCAGTATATTGCTCGTGGGTGGTGGTTCCGCTGATGCGCAAAGCCTCACTCTGAAAATTGCTGGTGGAGCCGGCAATGCCAATGGCGAGCCGCTGGTCAAGCCCGATTGTGCCGGCAGTGCCGTTCGTATTCAGCCGTGTGGACGGGTCGCTGCGACGTGGGTGCGCCACCTGAACTCACGCATCGGCGCGTTCATCAGTGGCTACCGCGCTGCCGGATATTCCGATCAAGTGACAAGTATCGTGCTCGACTGCGGCAGTGGCATCTTCGCTAACCGCGCGACCCGCAAGGGACAGCGCAAGAGCCGTCACGCTTACGGAGAGGCGTGCGATGGCAGCTTTGTTCAAGTGAATTCAGTCCGGTTCAGTTACCGTCGCGCCGTCCGGAAAAGCCGCAGCCAGGATCGCAAATTCTTCATCGCCTTCCTTGATGGATGGGGCGATATCGGTCCTGGATGTCGACCGAAGAAGGGAGCAAGCATCCTCGGCTATAACGTTGGATGTGAGCTGATCCCGGTTGATAATTGTGGCGTCATTGACTGGCGCGAGCGTGGGCGATTGAGCCAATACGGTTCAACCTACCATCTCTCCTACTGCTACTATACGGATCCCGAGCGGGCCTACGAGTAAAGGCAAGCGAACTGCCAGTATGACGGCTCAAGCGGCAATGCAGTAGAAATAGCCGGTGGCCGTCCCAACCCAGATCACGCCATCGACAATGCACGGCGACGAGATGATCCGGCCATCGAGCCTCAACTTCCAAATCTGCTCCCCGCTTGTTGCATCGATGCAGTAGAGATGGCCGTCGCGTGATCCGAACACCACTTTGCCATCGACAACGCAGGGCGATGACCACACGCCTCCACCCGTCTTGAAAGTCCACAGACCTTTGCCGGATCTGGCATCGACACAGTGCAGGTTCTGATCCTCGGCACCGACCCACACTCGGCCATCCGCGATGGCCGGCGTTGAATAGTAACCGCGCCGGTTGCCATCGTAGCGCCAGATCAACCGGCCATCTTCACGGGCAAAGCAATAGAGGTAGGGTGCCTTTTCTTCTGCGCAGGCGTAGACAAAATCATCATAGATGACGGCTGACGCGTCGGTGTCATCGTGGGTTTTGGCCTTCCAGCGCAAGGCGCCGCTGGTTGCGTTGAATGAATAAAGAATGCCATCGTATGTCGCGACGTAAGCTTCGTTGTTGGCGACGGCTGGAGATGTTTCCGAACCATTCGAGCCCAGAACCGTGCCAGGGCCAATGCCACCGACGAATTTTTTCCAGAGTTGTTTGCCGGTGCGTGGATTGAGACATCTTAAGTGACCATTCTCACCTGCAATGTAGAGCTTGTTGTCAACAACACAGGGCGAGCTATCAAGGTCGCGGCCCGTATTCTTCCGCCAAACGACACGTCCGGTTTCCGCATCGATACAGCGTAACAGGTTGTCCGTGTTGCCAATATAGAGACGGTTCTCGAAAGCGCATAACGAGCTCTTAAACATACCGCCGCCCTTGAGGCGCCAACGCAGTTTCCCGGTTTGTGCTTCCCACGCATAAACATAGCCGCCAACTGAGCCAACAAACACGTAGTCGCCAAGCTTGACGGCCGTGCCTGTCCAACCTGTGCCGGCCCAGGTCATGGGAGTGCCACGCACTGTGTTCCGAATGATAGCAGTGCGATAGCGCCACTGCACTTTCGGTTGCTTCTCCGGTATCGGACCCGTGCCATAGAACGTATGGGCGCCGTTGCCACGAAACATCAGAACGGTATCTTGCGCGGCGCTATTCGCTCCGTAGCTCCATTCAGGCAATGTCAATTTCTTGGTTGCAGCCATTGCCGGTGAGGAACGTTCCAAAGCTGTTCCGAACTGGCTGCCCGCGACCGCTGCAAGGCCGGTTGCTACGTTGCTTAAGACCTGCCGTCTGTCGATCGATGACATGGGGAGAAGACGTTCCGAATAACTGCGTTAGCCAAGGTGGAGCTTCAAGCACGCGGCGGTTTGTTCATCGAACGCAACCAGTTTGATATGTACCGCTCTTTCTGTTGCAGCCAGGCGGCAGACAGCAACTGCCTCCGTGCAGGCCTCATCAAGCGGATAGCCATAGATGCCGGTGCTGATAGCAGGGAATGCAATACTTTGGCAGCCATTCTCCAAGCCAACGTTAATCGCGGACTGATATGCCGATCGCAGCAACGCACGCGCTTCATCAGAACTGTAGCGTGCGTAGACCGGTCCGACAGCGTGGATAATGTAATCGGCCGTCGCAATCCCAAAAGCTGGTGTGATCACCGCGTCGCCCGTTGGGCAGGAGCCGAGTTTCTGACAAGCTTCGGTTAGTTGGATTGAACCAGCTGCCTTGAATATCGCACCGCACACGCCGCCGCCTTGCGCTAAACCTTCGTTGGCAGCATTCACGATGGCATCCGCCACAATCCGCGTAATGTCACCCTGGATAACTTCGATGGAGCCTGAATTCATGGTTGTCTCAGTGTGCACATTTTCTTCCAGCTTTGAGGCCAATGCGTTCCCATCGGAGCGGTCTCCTACGTCGCTGATTTCATTGTGCTGATAAGCTCTGCCTTTGCCAAGACCCGCTGGGCCATGAGGACGATATCAATCGCGAGAAACTCTCCATCAACATAAGCAACGCCTTTCCCCTCGGCGGCAGCCGCAGCATGCGCGTCGACAATTTTACGCGCCCGCTCAATCTCGGCCGGAGTTGGCGAAAATATCTCGTTGCAGACGGCAATTTGGTTCGGGTGAAAGATGACCTTGCCGACAAAGCCCAGGTCTTTGGCAAGCAACGCATCGTTCCGTGTCGCATCGGCATCTTTTACAGCCACAAAGTAGGCTGCATCGATGGCTTGCAAGCCGGCCGCAGAGGCAGCTGCGACGAGCGTAGAACGGGGGAAGGCGAGCGCCGCCTCGGTCACAGCCGCGCCCGTCGCAGCTGAGTAGTCGCCAGATCCGAAGAACAAGGCACTGGTTCGTTCACTCGCATCGGCAATCGCCAGCGCATTGAGCATTCCACGTGGTGTCTCAATCGTTGCGACAACGTCGAGCCGCCGGCCCTCTCCGAGCGTCATTTCAACAGCTGTTAGCGCGTCATCAAGTACAGCCATTTGCTGGACTGTCTCGACCTTCGGGACAAAGACCGCGTCAACATTGGCAAAGGATACCTCCTTCATGTCGCGGTGAAAGTCATCCGTCCCAACAGCGTTGATGCGAACCAAACGCTCGCGATGCCCAAAGTCGAGTGTTGCCAACTGTTGATTGATAACCTCGCGCGCCTCAGCTTTTTGCTCAGGGCCAACACCGTCCTCAAGGTCGAACACGGCAGCATCGATATCAAGCTGCGTAGCCTTTGCCAGGCGCTCCGCCCGATTGCCTGGCGTGAGCATCATCGTTCTGCGCAACTTAGGTGGTTTCTCGGGTTCAACCATTGATCAAACAATCCCCTTGGCACGCAGAGCTTCGATCGCCGCTTCAGTCAATCCAAGCCGCTCATGCAGGATCTCATCGGTGTGGGCACCAACCTCGGGCCCAAGCCAATCGATACTGCCGGGTGTGTCACTCATGCGTGGACAAACGTTGGCCACTGCCAGCTCGCCAATCCGCTCATCTTTCACATAGGTGATATTCTCGCGCGCCTTGTAATGTTCGTCCTCGAAAATCTCCGCAATGGATGAGACGGGACCACATGGCACCTGATATGTATCGCAGATGCCAATTAGCTCGCCGCGGTCATACTGCGCCGTCCAGGCGCCGACGGCGGCATCGACATCATCGCGCTCCGCATCTCGTTTTGCGATCCGCCCCCATTTGTCATCGTTGGCCAGTTCCGGCTGCTGCATAGCCTCTGCCAGTCGCGCAAAAATCTTGTCTGATGTGCAAGCAATCGCAATCCAGCGACCGTCTTTGGTCGGATAATGGCTGTGGGGGACGACGTTGACTGTGCCAGGCCCCATGCGTTCGCGGACGTAATTCTTGTAGTGATAGGAGGGCGCAAGCTCATCGAGGATGCGGAAAATTGGCTCATACAACCCGATGTCGACGTATTGGCCCTTGCCCGTCTTATCGCGGGCCTTCAGAGCCATGAGCGCACCGAGGGCACCGTAGAGACCAGCCATATAGTCGGGGATTGTCGCCGATCCGGGTGTCACGGGAGGGCGATCTGGATAACCTGCCAAGTATGAAAGACCACCAAAGGCATTCCCAATGCGCCCAAAACCAGGGCGCGGGCCGTACGGTCCTGTTTGACCGAAACCAGAAATCCGCACCATAACCATTTGCGGATTGTTGGCATGCATGACGTCCCAGCCAAGATCCCATTTCTCCAAGGTGCCGGGCTGGAAGTTTTCGACGAGAATGTCTGCTTCGCGGCAAAGCTGCTTGAGAATGTCGGCACCTTCCGGCTTGCGCAGATCGAGCGTCAGAGACTTCTTGTTGCGTGACTCAGATAGCCAGGGAAGCGAGTCACCACACTCTGTGATTGTCCCGAACCGGCGCAGTGGATCGCCGTCGCCTGGAAGTTCTATCTTGATGACGTCGGCGCCGAACTCAGCCAGTTGGGTTGAGCAGAACGGTCCGGCGAGGAACGTCGCAACATCGATTACCCTTACACCATCGAGTGGTTTGACATTCGTTGCGGAACTCGTTTCAGTCATTGTTCATCCTCCCAAGCCGGCTAGCTGAAACGCAGCCATATGGCGTTCTTCTTTATAAGTGTTACTCAAGCCGAGAGGTCGCGATCATGCAAGATGCATTTCAATCTGCCACTTATGGTGCGCGAGATGTTGGATATGGCGAACGTCCAGCCGTTCTCGTGGTTGATTTTCAACGTGGCTTTACCGATCCGGCGTTCACCATGGGCAAGAGTGAGCGTATTCACGCGGCTCGCGACAGGACGGTGAAGTTGCTGGAAGCAGCACGACGCTCGAACATCCCGGTGGCAAGCTGTACAGTCGGTTGGCAATCGAAAAAGGATATTCAACACTGGAAAGTCGATGCGCTGCATAGCGAGTTTTACATCGGCAGCGAAGCTTTGGACGTCGACCCGGTTCTCCTGGACAAAGACTATGATTTCACGTTCCTGAAGTGCGCCCCATCGATGTTCTTTCAAACGCCGATCATTCCATTTCTGACAAAGCATAAAGTCGATACGACGATCATCACCGGGTGTGTCACGTCCGGATGCATTCGCGCAACGACGATCGATGCATTTAGCTACGGTTATAACACCATCGTTGTTGATGATTGTTGTGGTGACCCGCAGGCAGAAAGCCATGAAGCCAACCTGCTCGACGTTGGGCGTCGCTATGCCGATGTCAAACAGCGTGACGACGTGATCGAGTACTTCGATAAGGTGCGCGGGCGAAACGAGGTCTAGGTGTAAACTTTCAGGACGTTTATTCGGTTCTCAGGAGGATCACTGTTTGTTGGCAACATCAGTTTCACTCGGTCGGGCCGAATGGACAACATTCCGCGAGTTCACACCTCATGTAGCGCATCGGACGCCACACTAGTTCATTTCCGGGCAAGCCGGAATCGCATCACCTGCCCACGCCCCCGCCCGACCGCCCAAAACCACGATCGAATGGGCGGCCGGGCGGGGGCGTGGGATGGTTTGAGCTAAACCTGAAACACTCCAGACTTGCTCCACAGTTCCGACAGCGATAGGCAAGTGCATAACAAGATCCACCACACGAGGCTAAGTGACCCGCAATGTCGATAGCGCCATTCAACTTCAATACCACGGCCAAGATTGTCTTCGCAGCCGGCAGCGCCTCCAACATTGCGGAACATGCGGCATTCCTGGGCAAAAGTGTCGCCCTGGTGACCGACAAGGGTTTGATCAAAGCAGGCATTGTAGCTCCGGCAATCGAGCATCTGACCAAAGCGGGCGTCACGGTCAGTGTCTTTGATGAGGTGGTTGCTGACCCGCCCCGCGCCCAAATCATGAGCGCTGCCAAGTTCTGTCGCGCGAACAAAGCAACAGGGGTGCTGGCGATCGGTGGTGGTTCGTCCATGGATGTCGCCAAACTGGCGGCACTTCTTGCAGGAAGCGGTGAGGATCTTGATGAGGCCTGGGGCATCGGCAATGCGAAGGGGCCAAGGCTGCCGCTGGCGCTCGTGCCGACAACGGCCGGGACGGGCTCGGAAGTCACACCGATCTCGATCATCACCGTGGAGGATGACGAAAAGCGCGGCGTTGTTTCTCCCGTCATTCTTCCGGATATGGCCATTTTGGATCCGGAGTTGACGCTTGGTCTGCCGCCGCATGTGACAGCGGCCACGGGTGTTGATGCGATGGTTCATGCCATTGAGGCCTATGCCTCAAGGTCAGCCAATAACAATCCGGTGTCTCGATCGCTTGCTGTCGAAGCCTTGCGGCTGATCGGGGGCAATATTGAGAAGGCAGTGCAGGATGGCAGCAATATCGAAGCTCGAGCGGCCATGCTGCTGGGGTCCATGCTGGCCGGTCAGGCTTTTGCCAACTCGCCGGTCGCAGCCGTGCATGCTCTGGCCTATCCGATTGGTGGTCGGTTCCATGTCCCACATGGTCTGTCCAACGCGCTTGTGCTGCCGCATGTGCTCCGGTTCAATGCTCCGGCAGCCGCGAATGAATACGCTGAGTTGGCACCGCATGTCTTTCCGCACCTGGCTGATGGAAATGCAACCCAGGACACGGCTGCGCGCTTTGCCGAAGAGCTTGCCGCACTCAATATTCGTCTTGGGCTAGAATCTGGCCTGCGCGAGGTCGGCATTGGGGAGGGTGATCTTGCCGGTATGGCAAGCGACGCAATGAAACAAACGCGCCTTCTGGTCAACAACCCGCGCGAAGTCAGTGAGTCCGATGCATTGGCGATCTATCGTGCCGCATACTGATCCGGGTTCGCGGATACAGCCTGACCTTGCGAATTTCTTATGATTACGATCTACGGCACAACGATCTCCATCGACAATGTGACAGTTGTATTGGATTGGCTGGGCATTATCGTCTTTGCAACCACAGGCGCTCTGGTTGCCTCGCGTAAGGAAATGGATGTCGTCGGTTTTGCGTTGTTGGCCACGGTGACGGGGGTCGGCGGCGGCACGTTGCGGGACATCCTGCTCGGGCTGACCCCGGTCTTCTGGGTGGTTAATCCCGTGTACCTCGTGGTCTGTCTGATCGTGGCCAGTATACTCTTTTTCACCGCACATATTCCGGCGTCAAGATTACGCCTTCTGCTTTGGTTGGATGGGATCGGACTAGCCGTATTTGCTGTCATTGGCGCGGAACGCGCGCTGGGCGCCGGTGCATCTCCCATCGTGGCCGTCGCGATGGGGACCATCACAGCCACATTCGGCGGGATCATTCGTGATGTGCTGGGAGGAGAGAGCCCGATCATTCTCAGCCGTGAGGTCTATGTCACTGCGGCTGTCTTGGCGGCGGCGGTTTTTGTGATCTGCATCAGTTTCGGCGTGCCGCGAGATTGGTCCATCGTGAGTGGTTTCGGCGTTGGTGTCGTTGTTCGCAGCGCCGCGCTGATCTGGGGCTGGACATTGCCGCGATACCGCCCGCGCCCGGGAAAGTGACATTCACGACACAAGCCGCGCTTAGTTGCCTGGATAGATGGTAAGTCTGCTCCACTTTGAAGCTGGCAAGGGCTATGGGTCGCTCGGTAGAGTAAACACTGGATTTGCGTTGATGCTTAACTACGCCGCCCGCTTCGTCGGTGCCTTGGTGATCCTGACCATGACGGTCGGATTGGCCGCCCAAGCCCACCACAGCTACGTCACAAAATATGATCCGGCCAAGAAGGTACGGCTGCGCGGAACAATTACGTCCGTGAGCTACTTTAACCCGCACATCTTCTTCACGGTCACCGTCCCAAACAGAGGCGGGGGCAGTAGCGAGTGGCGCATCGAAACAGAAAGCATCCAGATGACGCGCGCGCGGGGATTGACACAAGCCAAGCTGAAGACCGGCAAGAAAGTCATGATCACTGGGTGGCGCGCAAGAAGCGGCGGAGCAGAACTCGGGCTGAGTACCATCAAGTTCGCCACCGGTGGCTGGATTAACATCCGCTCGCGCCCGCGTTGAACCCCCGCGTTGATCCGATGGACTACATTGAATTTCTCAAGCTAATCGGTGATCTGCCGCCGGCTCATTTTATTCGCACCTGGGCTTGGGCCTACCCCATTCTGGAGACAGTCCACGTTGTGGGGCTGGGACTTCTGCTCGGCGGAATTCTCGCGTTCGATCTCCGCGTGCTCGGCGTGCATAAGGCTATGCCGGTGCGTCAACTCGCGGGGCATCTGCTGCCCTTGGTTTGGATCGGGTTCGCGCTCAATGCTACCAGCGGTATTCTGCTACTGATGTCGGATGCAACGACGTTCGGCGTCAATACATCGTTCCAATTCAAGATGGTGCTGATCGCATGTGCTGGTATCAACATGGTCTGGTTCCATTGGCGGGTCTATCCCGGTGTCGATGGCTGGAACCAAGGTGTCGCGGCGCCAGCCGCAGCCAAGCTGACATCACTGCTTTCGATCACGATCTGGCTGTGTGTGGTCACGGCAGGTCGGATGATCGCTTACATTCCCTAAGACGGCCGATATGGGCTTCTCCAGCTTGCATGTTGGCATTTGTTGACGTTTGATGAGCGGACAATGGCAGTCAGCAATGTGGCCTGGCTGCAGCGATAGGGACGCTCATGAAACTATCCGAATACGCTGCCTTTGATGCAATCGGCTTGGCAGATCTCGTTCGGCGTAAAGAGATCTCACCAACAGAGCTGGCCAAAACGGCGAAGCGCGCCATCGAAACTATCGATCCGAAACTCAATTCCGTTGTCGAAGTCTACGACGACATGATCGATGACCTGGATGAAAACCAACTAGGCGACGGCCCGTTTCGCGGTGTGCCATTCCTCATCAAGGATATGTTTGGTCACGAGCAGGGCCGGCGCATCGAGTTTGGCTCCCGCTTGTGTAAGGACATGACGGTCGAGCAGGGAACCTACTTTGCCGATAATCTGAAGGCATCAGGCCTCAACATTCTTGGTCGCTCTCACGCGCCGGAATACTCCATGGCCGCGACGACTGAGACAGCCATGTACGGCAATTGCTCCAATCCGTGGAAGCAGGGCTACTCGGCTGGTGGATCGTCCGGTGGTGCGCAGGCCGCCGTCACCGCCGGCATTGTGCCGATCGCGCATGGATCCGACATCGGTGGCTCGATCCGCATTCCGGCCAGCTGGTGCGGTGGCGTCGGCTTCAAAGCCTCGCGGGGGCGGATATCACTTGGGCCCGTCGTGGATGAGGCCGGCTTCGGATATTCCTCCAACCTCATTCAAGCCAAGACCGTCCGAGATGTAGCCGCCGCTCTTGATTGTGTCTGCAGCCCTATGCCCGGAGATCCGTTCGTCATTCCGAAGCCAGCGCAGGACTATGCAGTGCTGGCGCAACAAGCATCGGAACCCTTGCGGATTGGTATTGTGCTCGACGAGCTCACTGGTGTGGCTGTTGATCCGGAGATCATTGCGGCCGTCCACCAAACTGGCCGCGCCCTGGCCGACATGGGGCACACGGTTGATATTGGCCACGCCGATATGGGTGGCCCTGCGACGTTGAAAGCAACGACAGATATGTTCTTCTTCGGGTTCGACGACCGCCTCGAAGGATTCGCACGTCGGGCCGGCACCGAGATCAGTGCGGATACACTCGAACCTACCATCCTGTCACTTTATGAATATGCCAAGACAATCACGGCCAAGCAGTTCCTGAAAACTTGGAGCGACTTGAACATTGCGCGCCGCAAATTGTCATCGTTCTGGGAAAGTCACGATATCTGGTTGTCGCCAACCACGTCGCGCGTTGCGGAGCCTTGGGGCAAATTCGGACTGTCACTGCCAAATGTGTCTGCCGAGAATGTCGCCGATCAGATTTACCGGGAGCCGGTACAGTTCACGATCCCACACAACATCATGGGTACGCCTGCGATATCTCTGCCTTTAGCAATGCACTCCACTGGGCTTCCCATCGGCATTCAACTGGCCGCGCCACCTGCACAAGATCATGTTGTCTTGCAATTGGCTTCAGCCCTTGAGAGGGCAATGCCCTGGGCCGACCGTCAGCCCGAACTCCATGTTGCCAGGCTGGCCTGAAGCGCACTCTGGGGTGCAGCATTCTTGTGCATGCTGTTGGCAGAGGCAGACAACAGTGTTGCACGCCCGCCAGGTCAGTGCCAAAGTTGAGAGAGCCCGACCAAAGGAGAGGCTACAACTATGACGGCCGCGCTAAAGTCCGATATCCTTGATGCCAATCACCTATTCTACGAGTGCTTTCGGAACGGTGACATGGCAAGAATGGATATGCTGTGGGCGCGCGATGAAGAAGTCAGCGTGGTTCATCCTGGTTGGTCGGGGATAACAGGGCGGGACGATGTCATGGCGTCCTGGCGGCAGGTGATGGTGCATTCCATTCCGCCGAATATCTATCCCACGGATATCTGCGTCATTCTCAGCGGCCGGCAAAAGGCCATCGCCTTTTGCATTGAGCGTATTGGCGATGCTGAGATATTCGCATCAAATGTTTTCACAGTTGAGAATGGCGCTTGGTGCATCAAACACCATCAGGCTACGCCGCTACCAATGCGGGCCAGCTGATTGCAAGCGCGACTCATCCGTTCGTGACGTAAGCCATGACTGCGTACCATCGCAACATATCTGCTGGCCGTACCGCCGCTGGTCGTGTCATGAGGGGCTGGCGTTCAGCACTCAATCAATCACGATCAACTGAACGAGCGGTGATCCGAAAACAGGCTTGATCATCTTGGCGGACTGATGTCAGCTTACCGCTAGAAGACCTGACGGAATGGCGACAGGTTTCAGCGGCTGACCGGAGTGAACCATGCCTGATCGCATAATGACGACACACGCCGGGAGTTTGCCACGACGCCAAATGGTGAGTGACGTCGTCCAGGCCGCAGACAATGATGCGCCTGTCAGCGCTGAGTTGTTTGACGCGGTGCTGCGTGAAGCCATCGAGTCGGAAGTCTCTCGACAAAAGGCTATCGGCATAGACATCGTCTCAGATGGTGAGTTTTCGAAGGTCACATATGCCAGTTATACGAAGGACCGTCTCACTGGTTTCTCAGGCCACAGCGAACTGGTGACGCCGGCCGATCTCGATGATTTTCCGGATGCTGCCAAGGCGAGCCGGAGAAGGCGTGCCGCGACTCGGTTCAGTCGACCGGAATGCACCGGGCCGATATCATATCGATCAACCGATGCGGTTGCGGCGGATATCGCACGGCTGCAAGATGCAGTGAGGCAGCATGGCGTGGAGCGGGCCTTCCTCACGGCAGCCTCTCCCGGCTTGATTGCGATTTTCCACCCCAATCGGCACTATCCAACACATGAGGCCTATCTCACAGCGCTCGCTGATGCGATGCGGGTTGAGTATCGCCAAATCATTGAAGCTGGTTTCGAACTGCAGATCGATTGTCCCGATCTGGCGATGGGGCGTCATACGATTTTCAAAAACGCGAGCGATGCAGCGTTTCTCACGCGTGCAGAAGAACAGGTTGCGGTCCTGAATGCAGCGCTGACCGGTTTACCACCAGAGAAGATCCGGATCTATGTCTCATGGGGAAACTACGAAGGGCCCCACACGCATGACATCCCACTTGAGAAGATCCTACCCATAATCCTGAAGGCGAAACCGTCACAGATTGTTTTGGAAGCGGCAACGCCCGGCCATCAACACGAGTGGCGCGTATTCGAAACACAGAAGTTGCCGGATGATCGCATCCTCTTGCCGGGCGTCATTGATGTCACCAACAACTATGTTGAACATCCAGAGGTGGTTGCAGATCGCATCGAGCGGTTCGCCAATGTCGTCGGCCGCGAGCGCGTAATTGCGTGCACCGATTCCGGGTTCTCCGCATTGGCCGGTGATCGAATGGTTGATGCTCGGGTCGCATTCTGCAAGCTGGAAAGTCTGGTTGAAGGTGCACGCATTGCCTCCAAGCGTTTGTGGTGACGGGCTCCGGCTCGGACGCGTTCAAGCCCAATCAAAAAAGGAAGATTTCGTGAAGAGCGAGTTGAAGGTCTATGTCGTGGCGGTCTCGGAAAAGACGACCTGGATCTGGTTGCGTTTGATGGGCGAGGACCACGTTGAAGGACTTGGTGAGGCAACCTTGAACAACCGTACCGATGATGTCATCGGCGCCCTGCCTGCGGCGGTTGCGGCTGCCAATGACTGTCAACTGGGACGTAGTGCCAAAATCGCAAGAGCGAGGTCAACGGCTCCTGATCTGATCGGACGTGTCGTCTCAAGTGGGTTGGAGCAGGCTTGGTTGGACCGCGATGCAAGGCGGCTTGGCCGCCCCGTTTATGATCTGCTCGGTGGCCGCTATCGCAGCAGTGTACCGTGTTATGCGAACATCAATCGCGGAACCTTGACCCGCGAGCCGACAGAATTCGCAGAACGGGCGGAGCTCGCAATTTCGGATGGCTATAGCGCTGTAAAGCTGGCCCCCTTCGATGATGTTTCCCCGAAAGCAGGTGACGAGGAGGCCCGAACCCAGTTGATCGAAAACGGCATTGAACGCATCACTTCAGTCTGCGATCGAATCGGATCAACCTCAGGGATCAATGTCGATTGCCACTCCCGACTCCGGTCATCAGAAGCCCGAGAGATCCTCGGACGTTTGTCCGATATTGGAGTATCCTGGTTCGAAGAGCCCTTGCTCGAGACTGAAGAGGCATTACCGGATATCGCTGACCTGAGATCGCAGGCGCAGGCGTTGGGCGTCACCCTGGCAGGCGCTGAGAATGCGGCAGGGCTGACGGAGTTCGTACCGTTCTGCTCTGCCCGGTCTTACGATGTCATTATGCCGGACATTATCCTCGCTGGTGGACCGTCGGAAGTCATGCGAATTGGTCATTTGGCAGCTGCATACGGACAGGCCGTGTCACTGCACAATCCGTGCGGACCGGTTATGGACATGCACTCAGCGCATGTCGCCGCAGCGTTGCCAGAACTCCACTCTTTGGAGCGGCAGTTCCGCGAGACCCCTTTGTACAACGAGCTCGTCGAGCGGTCGCACACGTTCGCGCAGGGCGGTTATCACCTGTCCGGCAATCCAGGGCTCGGCCTCGAGATTGACTGGGATCGTCCTGAAATAACCTGCGCCTATGAAGCTGCAATAGATCTTTAGTGCTCGCTCAGAAGATCGACTGAGATGGATTGCGTCATGCAGGTTCGCGCTTGGATGGGACAACAACCAGCCGAACGCCGATCGTCAGAGCTCTCTGCGCATCCCGTCATGTTGGTATATGGGGTGCGACCACCAGGCGGTGGCATGCCTTGCTTGACTAGAAGGGACTGAGAACGTGAGCGATTTGCAGGTTTGGCGATACAACATGAGCGGTTGGATTTTGTTTGTTCTTTCCGCTCTTGGATTTTGTTGGACGTCATTTCGGGCTGGCGACCAGATCGGTCTTGTCGCAAGCTTGTTGTTCCTGATCGCCTGTCTCGTCTTTCTTGTGCCTTTGATCGCCAATCATCCAGGGCGGCCTCGCAAAGAGTGAGACTGGGTAAAAGTCGATAGAGTGGTGGCACGGCAAGGCGCCCCACGAGCACAACTCAGCTGCCATATAGTGACATGTGGTTATTGTCTATATTTGCGGTATTTTGAGTGAAATTGTTGGAGGCCACGCCCGGAATCGAACCGGGGTATACGGATTTGCAATCCGCTGCGTCACCACTCCGCCACGTGGCCCCAGGCATCAGATAGCAACAATCTGCGCCATCCGGTCCTCATTTGCAGGCACATGGTGCCACACCCGAGTAAAAACTCGGTTGCGCAAACAAGAGGCCGCCATGTATCACACGACAAGTCGGTTACGCAACACAATCTGTATGAACTGCCGCTGATCGGCCCCAACGCAGTGAAGCGACCAATACGATTGCAAGAAGTCAGAGGCGGCCAATGGTTGATCCAGCAATACAACGTTTAAACATGGTCGAAAGCCAGGTGCGCCCGAGTGACGTTGTCGACCGCCGGATTCCGACAGCGATGAGCGCGATTGCCCGCGAGGCTTTCGTTCCCAAGGACAGTCAACCCGTCGCCTATATGGACACAGATCTCCCGATCGGAAACGGGCAGGACGGAGAACGGGTCCTTTTAGCACCGCGTGTTCTAGCCAAGATGATCCAGCATTTAGAGTTGGAAGCCAACGACATAGTCCTCGAAATTGCATGCGGTACGGGCTACAGCACTGCGATCCTCGCTCAGATCGCCCAGACGGTTGTTGGGCTGGAAGAGGATGAGGACCTGGTCGCCACTGCAACTTCGAATCTATCGGCCGCAGAGATTGATAACGCCGCCGTCATCCAAGGTGTCCTGCGTGAAGGCCACGCTGCAGAAGGACCCTACGATGCCATATTATTGAATGGAGCTGTTGCATCTGACATCCCGGCAGAGATCCTTGACCAATTGAAGGATGGCGGGCGGCTCGTCGCGATCGTTGGTGATCACATGCGCGGCAGCTGCATGCAGTGGCGGCGAATTGGACAGTCATTCGATAGCCGGTGGCTCTTCGGTGCCGCAGCCCCGGTTCTTCCCGGTTTCGCGGCCAACCCAAAGTTTGAGTTTTAGTTCACTGCTTTGCCGCGCCTACGGCCTCCTTAATCTTTCGTAAACGCGAATCACACGCAATGAGACAACCTGGGCTGGTGCTCAGGCGGTCGCCAATTGCGCGTGGTGAAGCCACGGTACAGCATTGGTGCCGGATTTCGGGGGGGGCAACAAAAATGCAAGCTGGGCAAGCTGCAGATTGCAGTGCGCGCAAGTCATTTGCGAGCCGGGCAATGCCTGCACTGCTGTGCCTGCTGATCACCACCGCGATGCTCGCCGACGGAACAACCGCGGCATCTGCTGAAACTCTGAAGCAGGCATTGCGATCGGCCTACCGGAGCAATCCGCAATTGGATGCGGAGCGCGCGCGCCTTCGCGCGACGGACGAAGAGGTGCCCCGTGCACGATCCGGATGGCGCCCCGTCATTAACGGACAGGCGGAGTTCGGCTCGCGCCGAAATAAAACCAAACCGCGCTCGGCCGGGGATGGCCGCGTTGGCGGTCGCAGCTACAGCCTGACACTATCTCAGCCTGTCTTTACGGGCTTGCGCACGCTCAATGCGGTGCGCGAGGCAGAAGCCAATGTGCGGGCCGGTCGCGCCAACCTCCGCAATGTTGAGGCGCAGATCCTGCTGGAAGCCGCAACGGCCTTTGCAGATGTGGTCCGGGATCGTGCACTCGTCAGGCTCAATCGCGGTAATGTCCGTGTGCTGCAAAGCGAATTGAGAGCGGCGCGGGCACGCCGGCAAGCCGGTGAAGTGACAGTTACCGATGTCGCCCAGGCACGGGCGCGGTTGGCCCGGGCCAAGTCCGGTCTTGATCAGGCAAAGGCCGCATTGAAGTCCAGTCGTGCCGAGTATCTCCGCGTCGTTGGGCATCAACCAAGAAAGCTGCACTCAGCCAGGTTCAAAAAACACCTCACACCCAGCCGACTGGGATCCGCAATCAAGATTGCATTGGATGAAAGCCCGGTCATCATAGCCGCGCTCTATCGTGAGCAATCAGCGCGACACAACGTCGACAAGTTGCGCGGGGAATTGCTGCCATCAGTGAGCCTTGAGGCCAATGTTCAGACCACGGCCGGAGTATCTCGGCTGATCGACGAACAGAGCTCGGCAAGCTTGATGGGGCGGGTCACGGTGCCGATCTATCAGGGCGGCGAAACACGGGCCCGGGTTCGACAGGCCAAACATTCCCATGTTGGCCGATTGCAGGAGGTCGAGCAGACGCGAGATCAGGTGCGCGCGCGCGTGACCTCGGCCTGGTCACAGCTACGGGCAGCACGCACCACACTGGCTTCAGACCAAGAGCAGGTTCGCGCCGCCCAGATCGCTCTGGAAGGCGTGCGCGAAGAAGAGCAGGTTGGCCAGCGCACAATACTGGATGTCCTCAATGCTGAGCAGGAATTGCTCGATGCAAGCACATCACGGGTTCGAACCCATCGCGATGTTGTCGTCGCGCAGTACACCTTGCTCGCCGCGATTGGACGTCTTGATGCCGGTTTCCTGCAGTTGAAGACGGACGTTTATGAGCCAAAAGCGCATTATGCCGACGCCAAACGAAAAGTCCTGACAACGTCCATCGCGCCGCCTGAAGAGAGCATCAGCGAAGAGAGTTTCAGTTTTGATAGGGCCGTTGAAAGGGCAATCGTAACGGGTGCCATTCCGGAAAATCGGTCCGCGAAGACCAAAAGCCGTCGGATCCGGCAACATCGAGTGCGGCGAAAACCGCACGCATTGACAACTTCCTCTGTAAAACAATCCCGCTCAGCTGTGCGCAGTTCGCGAATCTCGTTACGAGGATTTAACCATGACTCCGATAGAGATGTTCGGGCGCGTCACCAAAAGCCTACCAATCGAGGCCCATTACGTCGTTCGACGCGTTCCAAGAGTGCTGGAGTTCCCGGATTACGAAACTCTGTCATCGAACAGTAAAAGATGTCCGGTCAAACGCCAGTCTCGGCGACAGATTAGCGTACGTCGCCTCTAAAAGTACCGCGTAGCACAGTGTGTCTAAGTGTGTGTTTGTGGTCACGGTAGTGAACGCGTCTCCGGCCAAACAATCATCTCGACTTCAACTTGCGAACCGAGTCGGCTAGCTAGTTAAATAATTGTGACGTAGTTCCGCGTGCGCTCCTGGTGGGCGCGACCGCACGTGCAGTCATTGAGCTGCATGGTAAGGGCTGCATCAAATTGGAAAGAGGGTGCACGGTGTCCACGTGTCATAGAAAAACAGCATCGAATGCAAAGATGGCCTCGCCCTCTATAACGGCAGTGTTGCTGAGCGCGATCCCATTGATCATTGCTCCGACACATGTTGGAGCCGAGACGCTGCGTCAAGCGCTGTTGTCGGCTTATAAATGGAATCCACAGCTGGATGCACAGCGGGCAGCCTTGCGGGCCACCGACGAATCTGTGCCGCAGGCGCGATCCAACTATCGGCCTTCTGTTACGTTCTCTGCTGATGCAACTGTGCAGCAGCAGAACACCAGCCCGGACTCAGCGACGGAAGGGCGGTCTTATCCGGCAGGTTACACATTCACCTTGAACCAGCAGGTGTTCCGCGGGTTCCGTACCCGAAACGCGGTGAATGCAGCTGAGGCAAACGTGCGGGCCGGCCGCGAAACATTGCGAAATGTGGAGCAGACTGTCCTGCTGAACGCTGTCACGGCCTATATGAATGTTGTGCGCGATACAGCGATCGTGCGCCTAAGGGAAAACAACGTCCGCGTGCTCTCACGTAACCTGAAGGCAACCCAGGATCGTTTCTCGGTTGGTGAGGTCACCCGTACTGACGTCGCGCAATCACGCGCCCGCCGCGCCGGCGCGGTCTCTGATCTCGATCTCGCTCGGGCTTTGCTTAAATCAAGCCGGGCGAACTATGAGCGCATCATTGGCCACATGCCAAGGCGCCTCCGGGCACCGTCGTTGCCAAACCGATTGCTGCCGAGATCTCTTCCAGCTGCGCGATCGCGTGCCGAGAAAGAGAACCCATCTGTTGTCGCAGCTCTCTACCTGGAACAGGCTGCACGCTTTAACGTCAACGAGATTGCTGGTGAGTTGCTTCCGACCGTCAACGTCGATGCCACTTACTCCAATGCCTATACTGGCGGCGGTGTGAGCAGCTTCAGCCAGTCTGAGACAGGAACCGTAACAGGCCGTCTCACGGTGCCGCTCTACCAGCGGGGAGCTGTTAGTTCACGGGTGCGTCAGGCCAAGCATATCCATGTCCAGCGCATGCAGGAAGTTGAGACAAACCGGACCCAGGCTCGGGAGCAGGCCATTGCAGCCTGGTCTCAGTTGTCAGCCAGCCGAGCGCAGCTCCGTTCTGCCAATGCGCAAGTGCAGGCAAACGGCATAGCTCTCTCCGGTGTCCGCGAAGAAGAAAAAGTTGGGCAGCGGACGTTGCTGGATGTCCTTGATGCGGAGCAAGAACTGCTGGACTCACAGGTTGATCTCGTGACTCGGCAGAGAGACTTGATCGTGAACGGTTACACACTGATTTCAGCAACCGGTCGTCTCACAGCTCAGGATATTGCTCTGTCGGCGAAGATCTATGATGCCGAGGCGCATTACCATGATGTTCGGCGTAAGTGGTTCGGTATCAGCATTACCGATCGGCACGGGCGCACCAGTCACGTAACGGTTAAGGATCACAAGGGCAGCTACAAGTAACGCCGCTCATCTTATCTCGGAAATAATCTAAGGCCCGCCACTATCTGGTGGGCCTTATTGTTTTTGCATTGCATTTCGCCGTACGAATGCCGTTTATGATCGGTAAGGAATGGTGAATGTGGCGCCGTAATATTGTTGGCTGCGGCAGAATTGCGCTAGCTTGACCATCAGGCGCAAAACCGTCTGGTGATGGCGTGAGCTGAGATGCGACGTATCTAGGAGCGAGTGGGGATGCAGAATTCTGAAAAATCGGCGGATCAAAGCATGGAAGAAATCCTTGCATCTATCCGAAAAATCATAGCTGAAGAACCACCGCAGGCTCCACAACAAACAACAGCGCCGCAGCTGTCATCGGCAAATGATGAGGCGGAAACAACGGACTCGGATGCCGCAGTTCCTCCGACCGATGACCTGTCTGACATTTTGGACGAACCAACAGCGTCGGTCGCGAAGTCCGACACACAGGAAAGCACCGCAACAAATGGGTTCGGAACGCCTGCGAAACCAGGTGTCCTGGCACCAGAAGCACAGGCGTCGACGGCGCAGACAGATATTCCGGTTGCCAAATCTCCCTTCCCGCAGCCCGAGAGCAACCACGAATCGCCACTGATGGCCCGTTTGCGGGGCTTGGCTGGTTCACCGGAAAGCGGCGAGGCTGCTTCGAATAATGCGGAAACAGTTGGTGGTGATGTCTTTAAGGCGCCTTCCGAAGGGGTGGATAGTCCTGCTGAGCCAGAGGCGATACAGGAATCGACACCGGGTCTGGCCGACAGCCTGCCGAATGCTATCTCTGAAGAAGCTGCGCGGGCGACTTCCGGTGCAGCGAATGTCCCGGACCTCAAGTCTGATGCCCCTGTGCAGCCTGAGCTCTCGGCGGAACTACCGTCAGAGCCAGACATGTCGGCACTACTTGGCGAAAAGGAGACGGCATTCGGTAAGAATGCCGCAACAGGCGTGGAACCCGTGGCCATTTCCATCGCTGGCCAAAGCACAGATGAGCCGGCAACTGATGAAACTTCGGACATCGACAAACCAAGTCTGGATGACCTGCTGCATAACAGTTCGGCAGAGCTTCAGGCGGCGGCGAGCGTGACACCGGCTGAGACAATTTTTGGCGCGGAAACGCAAACGGCGGATCAAGCTCCGCAGGATGAGGCAACTCCGGCTGAATTGCCAATGCTTCCACATCAGGAAGTCCCGGAGACAACATCAGTTCTGGAGACAGCGCCAGATCTTGTGCCGGAAACTGACCTGACGATTACGCCAACCGTTGCGCCCGTCGAAGCCGCAGTGCCGGCCAGTGAAATCGTGAAAAAGGTTGCCGCTGCAGAGCCTCAAGAGCAGCAAGCGCCACAGGCTTCAGGCAGCGAGGTATCGCCTCGTGCCGACCTCGAACTCGCGCTGGCGGCATTGGTCGAACCGGTTGTTCATCGCTGGTTGGAAGAAAACGTGCCAGCGCTTGTCGAGAAGGTTCTGGCAGAGAAGGCTGACAAGCAATAGGCTTGGCCTAGTAGGCTTATGGCCAACCGGATATCTCCTGAGAGATATCGTTGATGTCTTAACAGCCGGCCTCGACCAGCAACCGCCGCTGGCGCGGTCATATCCACGGTTCGTCAGTCAGCAGTGCTCTGAAATACGCTCAAAGTGTCGTCAAACCAGCCGCCGGCGTCCTGCGTGCTGGTTGACAGCGGTATCAGGCGGGGCGTAGGACCGGAGCCGGACCAACCAACACACAGCCCGAAAACCCAATGTTAGAGAAGACGTACCAGCCCTCGGAAATTGAAACGCGGATTGACCGCCGTTGGGAGGAGGCTGAAGCATTCAAGTGCGGCCGCCCCGACCGGCAGGATGCGGAGCCTTATTCTATCGTTATTCCGCCTCCGAATGTGACTGGCTCACTTCACATGGGCCATGCCCTGAACAACACCTTGCAGGATGTGCTGTGCCGGTTTGAGCGTATGCGTGGCCGCGATGTCTTATGGCAGCCAGGTATGGACCATGCCGGGATTGCGACCCAGCTTGTCGTCACACGCCAACTCGCCGACAAGCAGATCAATTATCGAGACCTCGGACGCGAGAATTTTCTCAGTGAAGTTTGGAAGTGGAAATCTGAGTCCGGTGGCGCGATCGTCAATCAGCTCAAAAGGCTCGGCGCCTCGTGTGATTGGTCACGCGAGCGGTTCACGATGGACGAGGGTCTGTCGCGCGCCGTGCTCAAGGTCTTTGTTGATCTTTATAACGACGGACTGATCTACAAGGACAAGCGGCTGGTCAACTGGGATCCGGATTTCCAATCTGCAGTCTCTGATCTCGAGGTTGAATCTCGCGATCACACCGGCAAGTTCAAGTGGGAAATCGGCGAAACGGACAAAGAGGGCAATGCAGTTGCCTTTGATTCAGCCGCGCTGAACAAGATCCTGGACCGCGATTCCAGTGGTCATATGTACTATCTGCGCTATCCGTTGTCGGGCCGCACTTACGATCCTGCCGACAAATCAACTTATCTCGTAGTTGGGACCACCCGGCCTGAGACGATGCTGGGCGACACCGGCGTAGCTATTCACCCTGAAAACGTCACGCTGGCCGAACTGATTGGCAGCAAGGTCGCCTTGCCTTTAACGGGAAGGGATATTCCGGTCGTTGGTGATACCTACGCGGATCCTGAGAAAGGCACGGGAGCGGTCAAGATCACGCCGGCGCACGATTTCAACGACTGGGATGTCGGCAAGCGCACGAACCTCGAAGTTGTCAATATCTTTGAAGCCAATGGCACACTCAACAGCAATGCACCCGACGCCTATCAGGGCCTCGATCGGTTCGAGGCGAGAAAGCGGGTTGTTGCCGATCTCCACGAATTGGGATTGCTCGAAAAGATCGAGCCCCACACCCATTCTGTTCCCCATGCGCAGCGCGGTGATGCCATCATCGAACCATGGCTGACGGATCAGTGGTATGTCGATGCAGCCACGCTGGCAAAGCCGGCGTTAGCCGCCGTCAGGGAAGGCAAAACAACCTTCCATCCTGAGAAGTATGCAGCGGATTACTTCCGCTGGCTGGAGAATATTCAGCCCTGGTGTATTTCACGCCAGCTTTGGTGGGGGCATCAAATCCCGGCCTGGTACGGACCTGACGGTAAGCTCTTCGTTGCTCTCGATCAGGCTGCAGCTGAGGCGGATGCCAAGGCCCATTACGGCAAGGATGAACCTCTCACCCGTGATCCTGACGTGCTCGATACGTGGTTCTCGTCAGGTTTGTGGGCGTTCTCTACATTGGGCTGGCCCGACGAAACTGCCGAGCTCAAGCGCTACTATCCAACGAGCTGCCTGGTCACCGGGTTCGACATCATCTTTTTCTGGGTTGCCCGGATGATGATGCAGTCATTGCATTACATGGACGATGTTCCATTCCGTGACGTCTATATTCATGGCCTGGTCCGCGATGAGAAGGGCCGGAAGATGTCGAAGTCGATCGGCAATGTCATCGACCCGCTTGAGCTGATCGACAAGTATGGGGCAGATGCCCTGCGCTTCACGCTGACGGCCCTGACGACACAGGGGCGCGACGTCAAGCTGACCGAAAGCCGTGTTGAAGGCTATCGCAACTTCGCAACCAAGCTTTGGAACGCGGCGCGCTTCGCAGAAATGAACGAATGCGTCACCCGCGAGGATTTCGATCCAAAGTCCGCCAAGCATACGGTGAACCGGTGGATTGCGGGTGAGACCGAGCGCGCGATTGCCTCAGTCACATCGGCCATCGAAGCTTACCGGTTCAACGACGCGGCCTCATCTGCGTACGAATTTGTCTGGGGTGTCTTCTGCGATTGGTATCTCGAACTGATTAAGCCGATTGTCAATGGCGCTGACTCAGATGACATTATAGAGACACGGGCAATGACTGCCTGGGTTCGTGATGAGATCTTGAAGCTTCTGCATCCCTTCATGCCTTTCATCACCGAGGAGTTGTGGGAGCGCGTCGCCGAGCACGGACCAAGACGTGAAAGTCTTCTGGCAATCTCAGCATGGCCACAGCCTTCCGGTTTGATCGACGACGCTGCAGATCGTGAAATCGGCTGGGTCATCAAGCTTGTGAGTGAAGTACGCTCGGTACGTGCTGAGATGAATGTGCCCGCTGGCGCTAAAATAACTCTGGAACTGATTGGGGTGAGTGACGAACAGCGCGCCCGCGCCGATGCGCACGAAGAAACAATCGAGCGGATGGCGCGTCTGGAGCGTATCAACTTCGTAGATGCGGCGTCCAATGGGGCAGCGGCTATTGTGTTTGATGAAACGACCGCCGCACTACCACTAGCTGGCATCATCGATATGGATGCAGAACGGGCACGCCTGAATAAGGAAATCGACAAAGCTAAGTCTGAGATCGCAAAGATCGATTCCAAACTGGCCAACCCGAATTTTGTCAGCAGGGCTCCGGAAGCAGTCGTCGAGGAGAACCGAGAGCGGAAAACAGATTTCCAAGGCCAGATCGAGCGCTTCGAGGCCGCGCTCAAGCGCTTAGAAGCAGCGGCCTAACAAATCGCACCAGCTGACAACGCGTGTTTCGGTCTGGGTAGGTGAACTGACTGCCAAATGGGCTCACGACTGATCGACCAGAGCGCCTCCATCTGGCTTAGTTGCTTTTTGGAGGCGCTCAATTCTGCACTGTCAGCTTGAACGGCTCGAATGGTTCCAATGCGCGGCGAGGTGATCAAGGTTAACCAGCAGGCAGCAAATAATAGGAGTGCCGACGGATGTGGGTTCCAGATCACTTTCTGATGGACGATCAAGATGAGATCCGTCGATTCATCCAAGCCAATCCATTCGCTGTCTTAATCTCACACAGCACCGACAAAGGGCTGGTCGCGACGCATTTGCCGACCGTCTTAAAACCAGAAGTCGGACAGCTCGGACAGATCGAAGCGCACATTGCACGACCGAACGAACACTGGCGGGTGTTTCGTGAAGGCGGTGTCGAGGCGTTGCTGATTTACTCCGGCGCGAATGGCTACATTCATCCAGGATGGTACCCCAGAAAAGCCAAAGACGGCAAAGTCGTGCCGACCTGGAACTACTCTGCTGTTCATGTTTACGGGACTTGTCGGACCATGAAAGACGTGGGGGAATTACGCGACCACGTCGCAGAACTGAGTGACCAGCAGGAACAAGGACGCGCTGTGCCTTGGGCCCTTGACGATGCGCCAGAAGACTATGTGCAGGTCATGCTCCGCGGAATTGTCGGCATTCGGTTTGAGATCGCGCGGATCGAAGGCAAGAAGAAGCTCAGTCAAAACCGGCAACAGCCTGATCAAAACGGTGTTGTCACTGGCCTTCGGATGGATGGCAGCGAGCAGGATCTGGCTTTGGCGGAGGCCGTTGAGAAAGCGGTCAATCCGAAGACATGACGCTCAGATGCGCCGGGCCTGAATAGCAATGCTATCGTCAGCGAAGTCTGCTGACATTCCCCTTCAACGCGCTGCGAAGCTGGACGATCACCGACAAGGCGTGGCGTGCAGCTCAAGCGCCCGATTGGCTGGCGAAGTAGAGGCGGCCATTCTTAATATCGTCTGCCATTTGCCTGGCTTCATCGTCGTCCAATGCATTGGAAACGGGGATGGATTGCACCGTCAGCCGCGTCAATTTCCATTCAAACCCCGACAGCGTCATCTCGGCTATGATCCGGCGATCTGGTTGATCGCGGTCCTCGATTTCAAATTCAACGCGACTAAGGCTTTTGAATTCGGCGCGGTGAATGCGACTGAGAAGGCTACCAACCCGCTGGCCAACGGGAAGTGCCTCATCGCGTGGCAGGCCTGTCACTTGTGTCCGGTAGCCGGTCTTAAGACGATAGAGTTTTGGGAGGCCGGTGGGCGTAATGTAGCGATCCATGAAGCGGTCCAGCATACTGGCTCCAAAGACTGCCTTGATCCGCTGCCACATCGTCGGGCGCACTTTACGACCCTCTGCGATCGCTGCTGGTAGCAACTGTGCGTGTTGCGCAATGGACTGCCGCAACGAAGTCCTGACGCTGGTCCACTCCACCTTCTGCTGCAGCGTGGCAACATCATCTGTCTTCATAGCCTGTCGGATGGACCACGCGGCATAAAACGGAGAGGCGAGATAAAGCGAGCCACCCATCATGATCACTGCCAGCAAGAGCTTGGTCATAAGACCTTTCATGATCGACCCTCCCGTGAAGACACTATTTAGTCGATGTTCATCTTGCATCGAATTCAGGCTGGCGAACGGTCGAACGGTGACCAACTGATGTTGTCATTGAGAGAATATGTTTGTGCAGTCTGGAACGAGTCCGCCTCATTCTTGCCGCTGCAAGTGGCGGCGGCCTCGCTCATGCCGCTGAAACTTAATCAAAGACCAAAGTCACCCTGGAGTTTGGCAAAGCCCGATAGCTGCTGATAGCGTTGAGAATATCGAGCGGTGACAGTTTCAAATAGGTCAGAGCTGTCACTCAGGTTTTGACTTCAAGCTTTCCTCCAGCGATTGGGTTTCATCGCAGATCCGGCGCAGCGACCGCCAATCAGTATCGCTCATAGCTGGTTGTGTTGGATAGCGCTCAGACCGGCGGACACGGGCAGCACGCTCCTGCGGGTAAGGGTGGGTCCGAAACAAGCCCCCAATCGTGTTGTTGCTTTGATCCGAGCCGCGCCCGATACGGTCAAAAAACGCGACCAAACCAGTCTGGCTAATCCCGGCCTGTCGGAGGAGACTAAGCGCTTGTTGGTCCGCTGAGCGCTCATCCTGCCGAGCGTAGCTGTTGCGCAGGAGCCAATTGCCAGCACCAGCCAGAGTGCCGCCTCCTCCCGTCAGGAGATCGATCGCAGCAGACAGTCCAACAGCACGAACAATGCCGGCTTCCGGATGCAACTCGATACTGTGACCAATTTCATGCGCGAGGACGCCTGCAACTTCTTCCGCAGACCTCGCAGCCTGAATGAGGCCGTTGGTCAGCAGGATCTGTCCGCCAGGGGCAGCGAACGCGTTGACAAGTGACCAATCGACGACGGTGACGTTATACTGAACGCCCGCTCCTTGGTTGCCGATGAGACGCACTTTGAGGCCACGCAGGACTTCGCGACCTGCCCGGCCCGTGCATGCGCGATAGCGTCCTGCCATTGAGCCAAGGACCGTGCGGCCAAGGCTCTGGCGCGTTTCTGTGGGAACCAGCCCGGCAACCCATCGGGCCGGCTGCGAATTCACGGCAGCAACGACCAGCCACACCATAACTGCTGCTACGGCTCCCCATGCCGCCATCTTCAGATAGCTCCAGGTTCGATGTGATGCCGCGACCTGGGGGGCCCACTGCGTTAGCCGTGCGATGAATGCCGGCGATGAGACTTCCAATCGCACATCCGGCATATAGTGGTAGGTTATCGTGGCTGCTTTCGACGTTGATGTCAGGAGCGGTTCAGCCTGCAGGGCCCCAAAAGGCCAGACCAATTGATCAGAATCGCTCGTCTCCCCAATGACGACCCCCCGTTCGGTCAGATGGACACGTACCGCCATACCGTTTGGGTAATCTCTGTTGTAGAAGCGGCCTGTCCAGCGCTGACTGTCGTCCAAACTCATTTATGGTGCCCAATTTCGTCGTCGAGATAGGATTTCAGAAAATTAACCATATTCCATCTGCTAGCGACCGCTCGGCCCCAGTCTGTAGGGCATTCACTTAAGTGCAGCTACAAAGCCAGCAACAGAAGAGACCTGTGTACTGCAGAGATAGAACACGATTGTTGTGGCAGAATGGCAACGAAATCAACGAGGTATGCCACTTTAGGGCCACAAAATGAGATCAGGGTCCTGCTCACTGAATGAGGCCTAGTGGGCCGCGTGCGCTATGCAGCGTTTGAGGTTCCCACATGTTTACCGCTCGCACAATGCTCCCTTTCAAGGAGCTTGAGAGCGGGTATAACGGCATTTGCCTATTATTCAGCCTTAGCGGATCGTCGAAAGCGGTACCGGTATGATTTGTTTCGAGTGCGGATGACGAAAATAGGATCGAAACAGTTGAATTGGTTGAAGAAACTGCTCATCGCCGGCGCGACCATGTTGGTCGTTTCGCCATCTCAGGCCGAGTTGCGCTTCAAGTCGGAACGAGCGGCACTTGAACAAGGCATGGCGGCGTTCCGCACTGGAAATTTCGAACTCGCGATCCCGGCGCTGAAGTTTGCCCGACAACACCAGGTATTTCCGGCCCGCTACTACCTTGCCCGCATCTACGCCGACAACAATGGTGCTTACACGGACCACGGCAAAGCTTTTCACCTGTTACGGCACTTTGTAGACGACCACGCCGACATTGACCCCGCTGACTACAGCCGGGCACGGCGTGTAGCCAACGCTCTCACACGACTCGCGAGGTATGTGAGAGATGGCCTGCCGTCCATAGGTTTACGCTCAGATGTCACCCGGGCAGTCGAGTATTTCCACCACTCCGCGACCTTCTTCAACGATGAGGACGCGCAGTTTGAATTGGCGAAGCTGCGCTTAACTGGTGATGGGATTCGCAGGTCTATCCCGATTGCGCTGCATTGGTTAGCCAACCTGTCCCGGAGAGGTCATCCGGGCGCCCAGGCATTCCTCGCGGATCTGTACTGGCGTGGCAAGTACACAAAACAGAATGCAGTGCGCGCATTGGCACTTGTTACGGTTGCCATCGAGAATGCGCCATTAGAGGACCGGGTCTGGATTGAAGATATACACCAGACGATTTTCTGTGGCGCAAACCAAAGCGTCCGGCAGGAAGTGACGGGAATGGTTGCGAGTTGGCGCAACAAATATGGTCGCGCGCAGCCAAGCCGCCGGGAAGACAGTCTGAGCAGCCTTTATGCTGGCGCGGTCAGAACGTGTTCTAATGGGGAAACCGTGCGCCGTATTCAACCGGAAAATATCGTCGCTGGCGACGGCAAACCGTCCAAGCCTTCCGGTGGGACTACATTCAATTACGGATCGACGGTCGGGAATGGATACCGCAACGTCGAAGGCCGTGGAGCGTCACGCGGCAACTAGCTAAGTTGGACGCGATCACCCCATAATCCAGTTTTTCTCGTAGCTTCAGTCTGTTGCGATGGTTGACTGTGAAGATGCCGTCTTATGCAGCGGTATCCAACTCAACCCAGACTGGAACGTGATCCGACGGACGCTCCCAGCTGCGCGTGTGCTTGTCGATGCCGACCGTTGAGAGTTTGTCCGCCGCCTGACACGACAGCAGCAAATGGTCTATTCGAATACCATTATTCTTTTGCCAGGCGCCCGCCTGGTAGTCCCAAAACGTATAAGTCTGAGCAGCCGCATCGCAGGCCCGCACCGCATCGACGAGCCCCAGGTTCTTGAGGCGCTTGAACGCATCCCTGCTTTCTGGCTGATAGAGCGCGTCATTGGCCCATCTGTCCGGTGAGACGCAATCTTCGACTTCCGGGATGACATTATAATCGCCGGTCAGCAGCAATGGCTCCTCAAGCTCGAGCAAAAGTCTGGCATGACGCTCAAGCCTCTCCATCCAGCCGAGTTTGTATGGAAACTTCTCGGTCTCAATCGGATTGCCATTCGGGAGATAGATACAAGCGACACGCACAACGCTGCCATCTGGTGTCGGGAACACGGCTTCGAGATAGCGGGACTGGACATCCTCTTCATCACCGGGAAGCCCCTTGCGGACGTCCTCAGGTGGCGTTTTCGATAGAATAGCGACCCCGTTGAAACCCTTCTGTCCATGGACAACCACATTGTAGCCCATGCCTTCAAAGACGTCCGAAGGAAAGCCCTCGTCGACGGACTTGATTTCCTGCAGGCAGGCGACATCCGGCGTCGCTTCCTGAAGCCACCGCACCAGCACGTCGTGACGTGCTTTGACACCGTTTATATTCCAGGTCGCAATTTTCATGAACGACGATCAGACCGTAAAGCTGGTGCCGCAACCGCAGGATGCCGTCGCGTTAGGGTTCTTGATTTGGAACATCGCACCAATCAGCTCGTCGACAAAATCCACTTCGGAACCAGCTAGAAACGGCAGAGACATCGAATCGACGAGTACCTTCGCGCCATCTTTCTCGATCACGAGATCATCATCATCCGCGCTCTGAACCAAATCGAACTTATATTGGAAGCCGGAGCAGCCGCCCCCTTCGACGCTCACGCGTAGCAGTTTGTTGGTCGGCTCGTCCGCTGTGATTTCGTTAATCCGGCGGGCGGCGCTCTGTGACATCGTGATCGGAGTCGCTGAATCTGTCATAGGGTTTGCTCAGATTTAGGCCAAAAGGCCGTTTCAATTGTTGTGTTGCCCTTAGAATCTCACTGTAGAATGTAATGGCAAGCAGAGTTTAGGCCAACCCCTGTTCCTTCTGGATCTTGCGCCGCGCGGAATTGGCCGAAACGCGGCGAGAGGACTGACATGACGATAGCCCTGTCAAAAGCCGAGTTCCAGTATGGTGGTCAGCTACCAGCCGGCGGGCGAGACGTTGCGGATTATGCGGCATCCCGTGTCCCCAGCCGTGGCCGGATCTTTGAGGAGTCCGCCTGCCCCACCCGCAACGACCTTCAGCGCGACAGGGATCGGATCCTGCACTCAACAGCATTCCGGCGGCTGACCTATAAAACCCAGATGTTTGTTTACCATGAGGGCGATCATTACCGCACTCGTCTGACACACAGCCTGGAAGTCGCTCAAATCGCCCGCACGATTGCCCGGCAACTTTGCCTTGATGAGGATCTGGCGGAGGCCATCGCCCTCGGACACGACTTGGGTCATCCGCCATTCGGTCATGCGGGGGAACGTGCGCTCGACGCTGCTTTCTCTGATGCCGGAGGCTTTGATCACAACGTCCAGAGCTTTCGCATCGTGACGGCCTTGGAGAGAAAGTACGCCAGGTTCGATGGCCTCAATCTGACTTGGGAAACGCTTGAGGGACTAGCCAAGCATAATGGTCCACCGGCTCTGGGTCGGGAACTAGGTGACCAACGTTTCGTTCGTGCGGTGCGAGATTTCGAAGAGCAGATGGATCTGCAACTCTCAAGTTTTGCATCAGGTGAAGCCCAGGTCGCAGCAATCGCCGATGATATTGCCTGGCACACGCATGATATTGATGATGGTCTTCGTGCCGGACTGATCAAGCGCGAAAACCTTCAACAAGTCGCCATAGTCCAGCCTCTTCTTGGCGAACGCGATGTTCGTGCTGCTGATGACCCGATGAAGGCAGCCTACGAGGTGACCCGGCGGCTTATCGCCCTGATTATCACTGATGCTGTCAAGGAGAGCCGCAAACGTCTGGCGCGACTGAAGCCCGCTTCACCGGATGATATTCGCCTGGCGGAAACACAGACTGTTTGTTTCTCAAGTGGGATGCAGGCCCAGCTTGATGAGCTCAGGACGTTTTTATTCGCCAACCTTTATCACCATGACACAGTGATGGATGTCATGAATGGCGCCGAAAGGATCGTTGCTGATCTTGCAGAACGTTATACGGAGAAACAGGCCGAGCTGCCGGAAGCTTGGCAGGCCGGATTTGAAGGGTTGGACTATCGCGCCCGCCGCCGCCGCGTCGCTGACTTTGTTGCCGGGATGACAGATCGGTTCGCAATCTCAGAACACCAACGCCTGTTTGACGTTACGCCGGAACTGCGCTAACCCGCCAACGCTGGCGTAACAGCTGTGAGAACCTCAAAGATCGCAGTCTGAATTGCGCGAAGGAATCCCGGAAAATCCGCGGTGATCTCAGGAAGATACAATGAATATTTTCGCGTTGGCTGGTGAGGCCGTGCGCCAGGCCATTTCCTCATTGCAAGACGAAGGACAGCTTGCCAGTGAGATAGAATTAAAGGGGCTGGAGATCCAGGAGCCGCGCGACCCAAGTCATGGTGATCTTGCGTCCAACGCGGCGATGGCGCTTGCCAAGCGTGCGCAAATGAAGCCACGCGATCTGGCTGAGCTCATTGCTGCAAAGCTATCCAGCAACGGGCATTTTGCGAAAGTCGATGTGGCCGGACCAGGGTTCATCAATCTGACCCTGGCCGAAAACGTCTGGCACCGCCTGATAGCGACTGTTTTGGCTGAGAAAGCCGACTACGGCCGATCGGCACTCGGCGCCGGAAAGTCAGCTCAAGTCGAATATGTGTCCGCTAACCCCACGGGACCGATGCACGTCGGCCATTGCCGCGGCGCTGTTTTCGGCGACACGTTGGCATCAATTTTGACTTCTGCAGGCTACGACGTCTCACGCGAATACTACGTGAATGATGCGGGCGCCCAGGTAGATAAGCTCGGTCAATCCGCGCTCTTGCGCTACCGCGAGGCACTCGGCGAGGACATCGGCGATATTCCGGAGGGCCTTTATCCCGGCGAGTACATGATTCCGATCGGGCAGGCTCTGGCCGAGAGGCATGGCGCCGCGCTTAAGGATCTTCCTGATGTCGAAGCGGTTGCCATTGCCCGCGATACAGCGATTGAAACTCTCCTCAATGAGATCAAGGACGACCTCGCAGCGCTGAAGGTCAAGCATGACGTCTTCTTTTCCGAGCGATCTCTGGTCACGAAAGAACGTGACCAGGTGGCCGACGCCATAGACATTTTGCGCAACAAGTCACTGATCTACGAGGGCCACCTGCCTAAGCCGCTTGGCCATGACGATGACGATTGGGAAGACCGCGAACAGACATTGTTCCGGTCAACTGATTTTGGCGACGATATGGACCGTGCGCTGAAAAAGTCGGACGGCAGTTACACCTACTTCGCCAACGACGTTGCCTATCACCTCAATAAGATCGAGCGAAAATTCGATTTGTATTTCAATGTTCTAGGTGCAGACCACGTCGGCTACATTCCGCGCCTGAAGGCGGTCGTCAGTTCCTTGTCTGATGACCAGGCCCACTTCGAGACGCCTGTCACCCAATTGGTCAAGGTCCTGCGCGACGGTCAGCCGGTGAGAATGTCCAAGCGGGCTGGCACTTTCGTCGCTTTGAGAGACGTGGTCGACGAGGTCGGCAGTGACCCCGTGCGTTTCATGATGATGATGCGCAAGCACGATTCGCCATTGGACTTCGATTTGGCGAAAGTCGTCGAGCAATCGAAGGACAATCCGGTTTTCTATGTGCAGTATGCGCATGCCAGAGCGGAGTCAGTCTTTCGGGTCGCTGCGGAAACCTTTCCCGATCTCCATAAAGGCTCACAGCTTGTTCAAGATGCCGACTTTGACCTCCTGACCGATGTCGGCGAGCGCGCATTGATCCGGGAAATCGCGCGCTATCCAAGGATCATCGAGGGAGCCGCGCGGGAACGCGAACCGCACCGCCTGCCATTTTATCTCTATGATTTAGCTTCCGCTTTTCATCATCAATGGGCGCGTGGCAATGATTCGCCACATTTACGATTTAGCCAGATTGACGACGTCAAGGTCACGGCTTCAAGACTTGCATTGGTCCTCGCGACGCAGATTGTCATATCCTCTGGATTGCAAATTCTGGGCGTGCAAGCACCACTAGAAATGCGATAAGCTGCGAGTCGGGTTGACCACGGGCACGGGGCATAAGGATTACACCAGATGACGCGGTCGAGCGGTCCAAATCGCCAGGCGCCTCAATGGCAGCAGCAGCGACCTGATCACGATCCACAGGCGCCAGGTCAGCAGTACAACAACTGGCAGCAACCTGTTCAGGGGGGCTACCCGCATCAGGGTGCACCCGATCAAGGTCATGGCGTGCCGGATCAGGGCTACTATAGCCAATCCCAGCAAGGCCATCCCGACCAGTTCGGAGGGCAGCAGCCATTCGGCCAGCCGGCGCCTCAGCCCCCGCATGCTCCCACTCATCAGAACGATCAGTATTACGCAGGCACGGACCCTCATCAGACTGGTCAGACGGGTGGCCATGCGGACTATGCGCCTCAGCACGGTTTCGGCGCGCAGCCGGGTTATGCTGATTTTAACCAGCCACACGATCAATCCAATCCTTCGCTGCATCACGCACCCGATTTGGGTCAGCCGCAGGGGTATTCGCAGTTCGACACGCCACCGACCCAGCCGCCAAGTGGTTACAACGGCGGGAATTATCCTCAATTCGGAACGCCAGAAGAGCAGGCTTATGGCCAGTTCCGACCGTCCACCTTCGATCAGCAACCGCATCAGGACTGGCAGCAACCGCCAGCCGACGGGCATCAATCAGCAGAAGCCAATCCGGGTCTCTACGACTTTGGGAATTACATGCCAGCCGGCGCGTCTCCTCCTGGACGTCCTCAGTTCGGTGATCCAGACTATGTTCCGCCTCAGGAAGACTGGAATGTGAATACTGGGCTGAACACACAACCGCCAGCCGGGCAATTCGGCGGTCCGCGGCCGGAAGGCTACGATGGTCTTCCCCAGGGACTTCAAACGGGCGCTGTCACCCAGCATAGCGAAGGCTACGGCGATGAAGGTGACGAGGAATACGACGATTATTACGACGAAGAAGAAAGTGGTACAGGGCGCAAGCTTATTATCGCTGGCGCCTTGGTCAGCGCCATCGTCGTAGGTGGCGGTTTCGCCTACGGCTACAATACGTTGTTCGGTGACCAGCCAGCAAAGACCGGCACACCCGTCGTCGCCGCGGCCGAGGGTGCCTCGAAAGAGCAGCCCACAAATGCCGGTGGGCGAACATTCGACAACAAAGACAGCAAGCTATTGGGTAAACTTGGGAGCGCTGGCGGGACGGAGCCTGAACAGGTCGGCAATCGGGTGCGCACAGTACCAACATTGGTTGTGGGACCGGACGGGCGCTTGGTAGTGCCGGAGGCGGCTGATAATCAGACCGGTGGTTCGCAAACACCGCAAGTTGAACCGGCTGGTGGATCTCAGGAGCCAGCATCAGTCACCACGACGACCGCTGTTCCTGGAATGATCGTGAGTGGGGGAACTGGTCCTGTCACACCGGCTCCGATTGCACCACAAACAGGAACCGTTGTGGAGAACACCCGCGTTCCGCCGGCATCGCAACAATTGCAGCCCCAGGTTCAGCCGCAGCAGTCCGTGCAAGTTGCAAGTGCGGCGCAGACGGCAGCAACACCACCTGCAACACAGCGACGAAACTCAAAATATCCTCCGCTGCCTGTGCGTTCAGGGATAACTAAGCCGCAGTTCACGACAGCATCAGCCGTGACACCTGCAGCGACAAGGACACCCGGCGTGGCAAGTGCCAATGTCAGGCGAGTTGTGCCAAGCCGACCGCAGCAAACAGCGCCGAGGTCAGCACCAGCGCAACCGCAGCGGGTTGCGGTGGCGGCACCGTCCGCAGCAGCCAGCAGCGGCGGTGCAAATGGCTATGTCGCGGTCTTGTCGACGAAGCGTAGCCGCATCGATGCGCTTACGAGCTTTGCAGATTTGCAGCAGAAGTACGGCTCCATTCTGAGTACCAAAGTGCCAGACGTCCGCCGCGCAGATCTGACATCGCGCGGAATGGGGGTGATGTACCGCGCTGTCGTTGGTCCGCCAGGCTCGAAGCAGGCGGCTGGTCAGTTGTGCAATCGATTGAAAACTGCTGGCTATAGCGGCTGCTGGGTCACGGCCTACTAAAGCACCGCCGCATGCGTAGAGCCGTCATAGTCGGGCTGTCAGGCTTGACACTTCAGCCGCAAGAACGGGCCTTTCTCACGGATGCCCGTCCAGCTGGTATTATCATCTTTGCGCGCAATGTGAGCACCCCGGAACAGTTGAGTGAACTTATTCACGATGCGCGTGATGCGGTTGCTGACCCGGATTGTCTCGTTCTCGTTGACCAAGAGGGTGGACGCGTGCAGCGTCTACGGCCGCCGTATTGGACTGCACTGCCAGCGGCGGCAAAATTTGACCAGCATTATGAAAAACATCCTGACACAGCCAAGCGCGTGCTCGCGCTGGTCGCACGACTCTGCGCGGCGGAGTTACGTGAAATGGGGATCAACACCAACTGTGCGCCGTGCCTGGATATTCCCGTCGCTGGCGCTCACGATGTTATCGGAGACCGAGCCTACGGCAACGCGCCAGCGCGTGTCGCTGAGCTCGGGCGCATCGTTGCCGAGAGCTTTACGAGCGCCGGAATTCTTCCCGTCGCCAAGCACATCCCAGGACACGGCAGGGCCCGGGTTGATAGCCACAAAGACCTGCCGATCGTGGAGACATCACTGCAGGAGCTGCGTGCAACAGACTTCGCACCGTTTCGCATGCTGAATGACTTGCCAGCCGCGATGACGGCCCATGTCGTCTACCAAAGCATCGATCCATCCGCTCCTGCGACGATTTCAGATAAGGCAATCACAGATTATATACGAGGTGAAATCGGTTTCGACGGCCTCTTGATGAGTGATGATCTATCGATGTCCGCGCTCAGTGGCACAATCGGCGATCGTGCCCGGGCCGTGAGGCGTGCAGGCTGTGATCTCGTTTTGCATTGCAATGGCAACCTAAATGAGATGCAGGCGGCGGCTGATCATGCTGGAAACCTTGCCGGACGGTCGTTGGAGCGCTTTGAGACCGCATGTGCCATTGTCAACAAGGACATTTTTCCACCAGATATGCGGGCTTTGCGTGAGCAAACGCGTGAATTCCTGGAAGTGCTTCAGTGAATCGCGTGTAACCGGTTGTGAAGCTGTATGATTCTGGCGCGATGGATTTTGCGCTGCGCGAGTTGAGGTAGACCATCTTGAACGAACCGGTCGTTGATGAGAATTGGGAAAACCCCGTTCGCGATGCGCATGCCGGGTCTTCGGACGAGCTAGTCGTCGATGTTGCCGGTTTCGAGGGGCCGCTCGACCTTCTGCTTGCTATGGCGCGCACGCAAAAGGTTGACCTGTCCAATATCTCAGTCTTGGCGCTGGCGGAGCAGTACATTTCATTCGTCGAGGAAGCCCAACGGCTGCGTCTTGAGCTGGCAGCTGACTACCTCGTTATGGCTGCTTGGCTGACATTCCTAAAGTCCAAGCTATTGATCCCGCGGGAAGATACTTCTGAAGACGAGCTCAGCGGCGAAGAACTCGCGCAACAATTGGCGTTCCGATTGATGCGCTTGGAGGCGATGCGTGACGCCGCGGCCAAACTGATGACGCGCAAGCGCCTGGGCCGGGATGTTTTCGTGCGCGGTCGCCCGGAAGCCATCACGACGCGGCGGGAAAGCCAATTCAAAGCCGAACTGTTCGATCTCTTGAAGGCGTATGCAGAACAACGCAAGCGGACCTTGCCGCGTGTGCACGTCGTCAAGCGACGCAACGTCTGGTCGATCAAGCAGGCGCGCAATCAGCTACAGCGCCTGGTCGGTCGAATTTCCGGCAATTGGATGCAGCTGGATCAATGCCTTAAGCAATATCTGACAAACCCTGAAGCCGGTCGTACCGTCATCGCGAGTTCACTTGGAGCCGCTTTGGAGATGGCGAGAGAAGGGCTTGTGGAGCTCCGACAGGACGAGCCATTCGGAGCAATATATGTACGCCGCAAAGAGGCTGGTGCCTTGTGGGAACAGGTTGAACAGTGACGCAGACACCAAAGATAGAGGCTCAGAAGCCAGAAACGATCAGCTTCGATGCTGACGGAGATGATGGGCTGTCAGCAGCCAATGCCGTCGGCGAGACAATGCCGGCCAACGATCAGGACACCGCTGAAGAGAGCGTGGACGCGTTGCGAAAGCTGGCGACCGGTCTGGCCAAAGAAGCAACACAGGAGGCTGCCGCGCCCGTGAGCGAGCCATCTGCCAGCCGGGCGATGCTGCGCGTGATTGAGGCCAAGTTATTTGCATCGGATAAAGCACTGACTGCCAATCAGTTAGCGGAGAGCTTACCAGCAGACGTGGAAATACAACCCTTGCTGGAGGAGCTACAGGCCGAATACAGCGAACGCGGCGTCAACCTCGTACGTGTTGCTGGACGATGGTCGTTTCGGACCGCCGACGATCTTGCTTATCTGATGGAGCGCGAGGTTGTCGAAGAACGACGCTTGTCTCGCGCTGCATTGGAGACGCTCGCAATCATTGCCTATCATCAACCAACAACGCGCGCAGAGATTGAAGAAGTGCGCGGCGTCTCCATATCAAAAGGGACGCTCGATACGCTGATGGAAGTTGGCTGGGTCAGGCCGCGAGGACGCCGACGTGCGCCAGGCAAGCCTCTCACATATGGAACAACAGATGAATTTCTTCTTCATTTCGGTCTCGACGGATTGGGAGAGTTACCCGGTCTGGGCGAATTGAAGGGGGCCGGACTGCTCGATGCGGCTCTACCGCCGGACTTCAGGGTGCCGCAGCCGAAGGAGCTTGCGGCGTTGCTCCCAGATGAACTACCGCTGGAAGATGAAGAAGACGATAGCCCGGAACCAGAACTCGATCTGATAGAAGAAGATGAGATCGATGATGAAGAGCAGGACACAGACGACGCGGCAACTGGCGCAAAGGACATAAAGTCGGAATCGGCCTGATGCCGGCGAACGGTCCTGAGTTGCTCTGCCTCAAGAGTGTTGATCATCTATGTGCGGTATGTCGGACGCAATTCAGGTACGTCCAACTTATCGCGCGATGATCTAGTCAAGCAGGCGAAAGCTCTCTAAGACCTGCATCGCAGTCTAAATGAGTCCAAGAGTAGGTTGGGATACGTGAACTTTCTGGATGAGATGCGGCGACGCTTGGGCATCTTGCCGAAACCTGACTTGCCTCAGCGAAGTCCCGGCAACCGGGCAGCTGTTTCATTTGCAACCAGCCTTGAGTTCGATCACATCGGCAAACGTTTCGATGGTATTCAAGCCGTCGATCAAGTGAGTTTCGAAGTTGAGGCAGGCGAAATCGTCTGTCTTCTTGGCCCATCCGGTTGCGGTAAGACGACACTACTTCGGCTCGCATCAGGTATCGATGTGCCAACCACAGGACGTGTCTTACTGGGTCATCAGGAAGTGGCAGGACCCGGCACCTTCGTAGAGCCGGACCGCCGGAACATCGGATTGATGTTTCAGGATTTTGCGCTCTTCCCGCATCTGACAGTCTTGGAGAATGTGGCTTACGGATTGAAGGGCCTGAAGCAGACGCTGGCGACTGAAGAAGCTTTCGCGCTTCTGGTTCGCGTCGGGCTCGAGCAATATGCCAACAGCTATCCCCACACGCTGTCAGGCGGTCAGCAACAGCGGGTTGCTCTGGCCCGTGCAATTGCTCCGCGGCCAGCAGTCCTGTTGATGGATGAACCGTTCTCAGGGCTGGACATCTATCTCCGCGAAATTCTCTGCCAAACCACGCGCGATTTGTTGAAAGAGACACGGTCGACCAGCCTGATCGTAACGCATGACCCGGACGAGGCGATGCGCATGGCAGATCGAATTGCTGTAATGCGCAATGGCCGCCTTGTTCAAATTGGCACTGCCGAACACCTCTACCATCACCCTGCCGACTTGTTCGTGGCCAGGCTGTTTTCTGAAATAAATGAAGTGCCGGCCACCGTGAAAGGCGGCGCTGTCGATACGCCCTTTGGACACTTCAAGGCTGATGGCCATGCAGATGGCAGTCAGGTCGTGATGGGGGTCAGGCGGCGGGCCGTTCGTCCCTCCAGGAACAGGGAAGGTTTGCCCGGACGTGTCCTCGGATCGAAGTTTCAGGGGGATCTGGCTCAGTTGACCATTGCAATATCAGGTGCGGACAAGCCATTAACCAGTCTCGTGCGTGAAGCTGGTGCCCCACAACCGGGCGATGATGTGGCGGTTCTTATAGATCCTGAAGGAATTCTAATCTTCAGCGAAGAATCAATAGGTTAGCGCAACTCCAGAATGGCAACCAAGGTTGTAGTTGACAAGCAACGCCGCCTTGCCCATGTCCATCCTATCTGCGATAGTCGCAGCCTTGCGGCGCGCATCATGGGTGATGCTGTCTAATGATCACGTGGCGCACGAAATGGCCTGGATCGGGCATTGGTGTGATAAGCTTGCACCCGAAGAATGGCGAAGGGAGTTTGTAGGCGAATGGGAACGTTTAGCATTTGGCACTGGTTGATTGTATTGGCAATCGTCGTGCTTCTGTTTGGTCGTGGCCGTATTCCTGAATTGATGGGTGATGTCGCTAAAGGCATCAAGAACTTCAAAAAGGGTATGTCCGAAGATCCCAAGACCGAGACGGCAGAGAATAAGTCGCTGGAAGACAAGGCTGAAAAGACTGTCGAAAGCACAACGTCTGAGACAACGAAAGCCAGCTAAGACCGTCGCGCATGAGGCAAGCGGGTATGTTTGTTCCGCAGGCAGACCCGATCATCACCGCGCTCATCAACTGCTGATCAACTAAGGCGTAAGGCCGGACCAAACATCTGGTTCGAACAGACGCAGGACGAACGTATGCTCGACATTGGCTGGGCCGAATTATTCGTAATGGCAGTCATTGCTCTTTTGGTCGTTGGACCGAAGGAGTTGCCGGCCATGTTGCGCACGATCGGCAAATTCATCGCCATGATCAAGCGTCAGGCGCAGGATTTTCGGAACCAGTTCGACGACGCAATCAAGGATACCGAATTCGAGCAGGTCAAGAACGAGCTGCAGGATTTGAAATCCGAGGCAACGTCAACCATCCGCGATGTCCGGGACGGCATCGATGAAGAGATGCGGGAGTTGGACGACGTGAGGCGCGACCTCGATCGAGAGCACGCCAAGCTTGATGAAGAGATGAAGCGCGAGTACGGCGACACCACGCCAGCTGATGATGGCGACGATGATTGGCTCGAGAAGCACAACCGTGCTGTCCTGGAGGCGGAGCAGTCTGAAGCGAGCCGGGTAACAGAGAGCACCGCGTCGTCCACTAACAGTGCATCGGTGGCGGCGGCGGATCCTGCGGTAGACTCAGGATCTGAGGACGCTACTGCGAAACCGGAAACCGGTCCCGAGCTTCCAGAGCGTGAGAACCGCCAGCCCGAGAAGGCCGGAGCCGCCACGTGAGTGATACAGCTGATATCGATAGAGATGGCCAGGAGGATATTGATGCCTCAAAAGCGCCGCTCATGGAGCACCTCATTGAGCTGCGCCAGCGCCTGATCTATTCGTTGGTTGCATTCTTTATCATGTTTATCGTGTGTTTCGGGTTTGCCGGAACGATATTCAACATCCTGCTTTGGCCGTTCACGTCAGTCGTCGGGCCGGATAACGCAAAAACGATCTACACCCACCTGCTGGAGAAGTTCTTCACCGAGGTCAAGCTAGGCCTGTTTGGGGCTGCTTTCCTGTCGTTTCCAGTCGTCGCCATCCAGGTCTACAAATTCATTGCGCCCGGACTCTACACCAACGAGCGCAATGCGTTCAGGCCATACCTCTTCGCGACGCCGATCCTGTTCTTTATCGGGGCTTGCGTGGTGTACTTCATCGCGATGCCGTTGTTGGTCCAGTTCTCTGTTGGCTTCCAACAGCAGGGATCAAGCGAACAGGCAGCGATCGAACTGCTACCGAAAGTGAGTGAGTACCTCTCGCTCATCATGACCCTCATTATGGGGTTCGGCATCATATTCCAGTTGCCTGTTGTCGTGACCCTTCTGGCCCGGGCAGGTTTTCTCACCGCCGAGACCCTGCGCGAAAAGCGGCGCTGGGCGATCCTTGGTGTGTTTGTCGCGGCGGCCATTCTTACGCCTCCTGACCCGATCAGTCAGATTGCGATGGCCCTGCCAACATTGGCGCTGTACGAGCTGTCGATTTATGCGGTGATGTTCGTTGAAAAGAAGCGCGCTGCAGCGCGTGATGACGATGAACAGGAAACAGGCTCCGACACCTGATAGGGCATAAGCAAAAACCGGCGCTGATCCCAAGCCACCGGGCGTCGCCAATAAGCCTTATTGATCCTTCGTCGCGATCGTGCTCAACAAGCCCTCGCAATTGACCATCCGCAAGGTGACGCCGATGTTTGACATGAAATGGATACGTGACAACCCAGAAACCTTCGACCAAGGGCTGGTATCGCGTGGACTGTCCGGGATGTCAGCCAAATTGATCGAATTGGATGAAGCCCGCCGGCAGCATCTGACGAAGCTGCAGGAAGCCCAGTCCCGGCGCAACGCTGCTTCAAAAGAGATCGGCAAGGCCAAGGCCGCCAAGGACGAGGAAACAGCACAAAAGCTGTTGGCCGAAGTGTCCGATCTGAAGCAGTTCATCCAAGACGGCGAGCAGGTCGAGCGCGAACTGAACGCTGCGCTGGAAAAGGAACTCGCCGCGCTGCCAAATATCCCATTGGGTGAAGTCCCAACAGGCGCCGACGAGAACGACAATGCTCTGGTGCGCACGCATGGCGAGCCGCCGTCATTTGACTTTGATCCTAAGGAGCATTTTGAGCTGGGCGAAGCGCTGGGCCTCATGGATTTCGAGACAGCGGCGAAGATCTCCGGTGCGCGCTTTGTCGTACTGAAGGGAGAGCTTGCCCGTCTGGAGCGGGCGCTGGCCCAGTTCATGCTGGAGGTCCATACAAGCGAGTTCGGCTACACAGAAGTCAATCCACCATTGCTGGTGCGCGATCACGCGGCCTATGGAACCGCCAACCTGCCCAAATTCGCCGAGGACCTGTTTCACACTGATGACGGCTTCTGGCTCATACCGACAGCTGAAGTCTCACTCACCAACCTGGCGCGCGAGACTATTCACGCAGCTACCGATCTCCCGCAACGCTATACAGCCTGGACACCGTGTTTTCGATCTGAAGCTGGCTCCGCGGGCCGCGATGTCAGGGGCATGATCCGGCAGCACCAATTCTCAAAGGTCGAGCTTGTGTCGATCACGACAGAGGAGCAGGGCCTGGAGGAACACGAGCGCATGACCAATTGCGCTGAAGAGATTCTGAAACGCCTTGGTCTGTCCTATCGCACAATGCTGTTGTGCACCGGCGATATGGGCTTCGCGTCACGCAAAACATATGACATCGAAGTATGGCTGCCCGGACAGAATGCCTATCGTGAGATTTCCAGTTGCTCGGTTTGCGGTGATTTTCAGGCACGCAGAATGGGCGCGCGTTACCGCGAAGAGGGCAGCAAGACCGTGCGATATGTGACGACGCTCAACGGGTCAGGACTCGCGATTGGCCGGACGTTGATCGCCGTGATGGAGAACTATCAACAATCAGACGGTTCTGTCACAATCCCAGACGTGCTGCAGCCGTATATGGGTGGCAAGACGGTCTTGTCATCGCCCGCCGGCTGATTGTGGAGATTGAATGCGTATTCTCATAACGAATGACGACGGGATCGATGCCCCCGGTTTGGAGGCTCTCAAAGAAATTGCTTTGAGCCTGACCGACGAGGTCTGGACCGTTGCGCCCGAAAACAATCACAGTGGTGCAGGCCATTCGCTTTCTCTGCGCGATCCACTGCGCATGCGCCAGATCGATGAGCGGACCTACGCGGTATCTGGTACGCCGACAGACTGCGTAATTATGGCTGTTCGCAATGTGATGTTCGATAAACGTCCCGATCTCATCTTGTCCGGTGTCAACCAAGGACAGAATGTGGCGGAAGACGTCACCTATTCCGGCACAATCGCTGCTGCATTTGAAGGCACGCTGGTTGGGATCCGGTCCATCGCATTGAGCCAATCGGTCGGCTTCCGCGAAGGTCGTGAACCAGAGTGGGAGACCTCCCGACGCCACGCTCCAGATCTGATCCGCAAGCTATTGGACCAGGACTGGCCGCCCAAGACGCTGATGAGCGTCAATTTTCCGGATCGCACGCCGGACGATGTAGAAGGCATCAAGGTCACCAAGCAAGGCCGACGTGATCAGTCAACACTGGCCATTGATGAGCGCTTGGATAGCTGGGGCCGGCCCTATTACTGGTTGGGTTTTGGCCGAAAACTGTCCAATCCGCCCGAAGATGTTGATCTCTGGGCGATCTACAACGGCTATATATCGGTCACGCCGCTCTCCATGGACCTCACGGCAGATGAGCTAATCGAGCCTCTCAAAGGCGTCATGCACGAATAGCCGGTGTACATCGCGGATTGCACAGCACCGCGTCTGAGCAAGCCACACAAGCCGACAGATCTGCGAGCTGCCCCATGCCTGGACGCGGCTCGTCAATTCTTTCGCAAGCGAGACCAATTTCACAGTTTTTGTGTTGACTGCCACCACACTGTCAAAACATAGCCGCCCTCCGCCCACATTCGCGCACTAAGGGTTATGCGTGGTGGGAGTATCCGTGTCGACATGTGTGGCACGGCACAATCAGTCGTTCGTAAGTTGTTGCGTTAGGTTTGTATCTGGCGTGATTAAGTTGCGTGACCTCGGACGTGCTGGACCGTGCAATCCACCGACGCGTTAACGCTCTGTTTACTTTAATCCAGTTAGGTCGGTAGCAGAGTAAATGAGGTAGATTATGGTTTTTGCAAAGCGTAACCGGCCATCGCTCCAGACAGCTGGATGGCTCCGATCCTCAGCCGCTATTCTTGCAGTCGGATTCGGTGTTGCAGCCTGTAGTGCCGACTTCAGCCGTTTCGGTGGAAACGGCCTCGGCTACAAGACCTCCGACCCAGAAGCCCAGACACAGCCGATACATTCCGATGGGTCACTTTTTGACCAACGCCCGGATGTCTCGTCGTCGGATTCCCAGCCGTCCTACGATCAAAGATTTGGTTCGAATGTGCCGACAACAACCGGTTCGGTTCAATCTTCGCGTCTGGCAGACGCTGCACCTGCGCAAACAGAGCAACGCTTTCAACCGGCGCAATATCAGCCCCCCAAAGAGGCACCATCGTATCGTAATCCAGCTCCGGCCAAAGCAGGCTATCGCCAGGCCAATGTGAACACACCCAATCAAGTTACATTCGGTCGCGAACAGGCAGCGAACGCTCCAACCGCAGATGTGGGACAGGAAACCTCGATCACGGTTCAACGTGGTGACACGCTCTACAATCTGGCGCGGCGCCATCGTGTTACGGTTGAGCAATTGAAGCAGGCCAATGGCCTCTCAAACAATGTCATCAAGCCAGGCCAAGTGCTGGTTTTGAATGGAGCCGGACGCGCTACTCCATCTTATAGCGAACGGCCTGTCCAGCCTCGCAGTCCAGCGCCGGTTGCAGGCCAACGCGCCAATCACGGCGAGACATACACTGTACAGGCAGGCGATAGCCTTTACGCCATTTCGCGGCGCACCGGCATTCGGGTTGCGGAACTTCAGGAGTTCAACAACATAACCGACGTCCGCCGGATACGGCCAGGCACTGTACTACGACTGAACCGCGGCGGTGCGCCTGCAGCCGTAAGCGCGCAGCGGCCAGCCAGTCCTCAGAGAACGGCATCGATCAAAAACGATTTTGTTCCGCGCACCGTTAAAACAACAACCCAGCCAATCATCATCAATTCGAAGCAGACGACAGCATCGGCACCGGCTGCGAGCAACTCTCAGCTCAGCAACCGGATTGATAATCCAAGAACACAGCAACGAGCGCCGGTTGCGCGCAAGCAGGCGAGGCTCGAACCACAGACAACGCCTCCGGCGTCCTCTGGGCAGAAATTCCGTTGGCCGGTCAATGGAAGAATTATTGGCCGCTTCGGGAAAACATCTGATGGGAAGAAAAATGACGGCATCAATATTGCCGTCCCCGTCGGAACCGAAGTCCATGCCGCTGAGGCTGGTGTCGTGGCCTATGCGGGCAACGAGCTAAAGGGATATGGCAATCTGATCCTGATCCGTCACGACAACGGTTATGTGACAGCCTACGCACATGCTGATCGCATGCTGGTTCGTCGTGGTGATGCGGTTTCCCGCGGCCAGGTCATCGCCAAAGCCGGCAAAACAGGCTCCGTTTCGCGACCACAATTGCACTTCGAACTGCGTGATGGCGCCAAGCCCGTCGATCCAATGCCGTACCTGGGCCGGATCTAACGTTAGTCGTAGCGAATAGACTTCGTGACGTGTGCCAGAAAGCACTAGCTGTCTGGGCGGTTTCTGGCTCAGAAAAGTAATGCGGCGGCACGCTACACAACGCTACAGCTGGCTGTCGTAGCCGGCTTTGGACGGCCTTCTTACGCTATTCGGGGCCTGTTACTCCATGCGACTTTGGCGTGGTCGAAACGCGTCGTATGGTGCTGCCGGCCCCACAGTCTATGGATATGTCTTAGAAGACTCCACGTCGTCAGCGCAGCTCAGCTATCGGCCGTCATCACCAACTTAGTCGAGTTCCAGCGGCTTGCCCTGCCGACCCGCCAGGTCCTGAATGTACTGCCAGGCAACGCGTCCCGAGCGGGCACCACGTGTCGTTGACCATTCCAGCGCATCGCGCTTGAGCTCAGCAGGGTCCATTTCGAGGCCGAAGTGTTTCACGTAGCCGTTGACCATCGCAAGATACTGATCCTGCGTGCCGTTGTGGAAGCCCAGCCAGAGGCCGAAGCGATCCGACAGCGAGACTTTCTCCTCAACAGCCTCTGATGGGTTGATCGCAGTGGAGCGCTCATTCTCCATCATGTCGCGTGGCATCAGGTGTCTGCGATTGGATGTGGCGTAGAACACGACATTTTGCGGTCTGCCTTCGATCCCACCATCAAGGACCGCCTTAAGCGATTTGTAACTTGTGTCGTCATGATCAAACGAAAGATCGTCGCAAAACACGATGAATCGATCTTGGCTATTGCGCATGATGTTGAGACAACGCGGGAGACTGTCGATGTCCTCGCGGTGGATTTCAACCAACTTGATGTCGGGCTTGCCGTCAGCGCCGGAGCCGAGTTCGCGCCGGACCTGCGCGTGGGCGGCTTTAACAAGCGATGATTTCCCCATGCCGCGCGCGCCCCAGAGCAGGGCATTGTTCGCCGGCAGGCCTTTGGCAAATCGCCGTGTGTTCTCAAGCAATTGATCGGCGGGTCGCTCCACACCCTGGAGTAGGCCGAGCGGAACGCGGTTGATGTGCGGTACGGGCTGGAACCGATCCGGCTCGGTTTGCCAGATAAACGCTTCAGCAGCACTGAAGTCAGCGCTTGGCGGCGGCGGTGGCGCCATTCTCTCCAATGCTGAAGCTATCCGTTCCAAAACATCTGTCTCAAGCACGCTCATGTTTCATCCACCAGAAAGAAAAGTCGGTTCTGACCGCGATCTATACGGCGTCGCCGGGCACGGTGGCACCCAGTGGGGCACTCGGTCACGCTAGGTCACCCGGGCCAGTCAGTCGGTTGCATTAGAGACGGTAAGATCTATAGTCCTGCACAAATCAAACACCGGTCGCCAGCGTAGAAATGGTGGGCGGCTGTTGGCGCTGTTACAACTATTCGCAATAACAACAAGGTTTCGCAGGTCCGATGTTTATCACTCCAGCTTATGCGCAGGCCGGCGGGGCCGGTGGTGGCGACTTCTTCGTTCAGCTGCTGCCGATCCTTCTGATGATCGTCATCTTCTATTTTCTGCTTTTCAGACCGCAGCAGCAGCGGATGAAGGCGCATCAGGAAATGGTCAGCAATATTCGTCGTGGGGATACCGTCGTGACGGCGGGCGGACTGATCGGTAAAGTGACCCGGGTCAAGGACGATGGCGCTGAAATCGAGGTGGAAATTGCGGATGCAACGCGCGTCCGGGTGATCAAAGGCACGATCGCAGAAGTCCGCGTGAAGGGTGAAGCGACGAAAGATTGACCGCTGGCGGGGCCTGAAGTCCACCATTGTATGGCGACTGAAGGCTTGCCACAGATGTCGCTTGGTCCTAAATGCCACTGACCAAGCTCAGATTTGCACACGCAACAAGACGAAACCGGCACCGGAAAGACTAGCGACCTATGCTCCATTTCGCCCGTTGGAAAATCATCGCGATCGTGGCTATCTGTCTCTCAGCCATCGTCTTCGCTAGCCCCAATTTCTTCGGGAAGGAATTTGTGTCGGGGCTTCCGAATTGGTTGCCCAAGAACCAGCTGAAGTTAGGATTGGATCTCCAAGGCGGCGCCCACCTGCTATACTCCATGGACGTCAAGGAACTGCGCAAGAATATGCTGAACAACTTGCGCGCCGACGTCCGCAAACGGCTGCGAGACGCCAAGATCGGAACGGTCGGAACCGGAATTGTGGCCAATGGCGTGCAGACCCGCCTTGGACAGCCTGCCGACATGGAGCGCGCAATGGGCGTGCTGCGTGAACTGGCGCAGCCTTTGAGTTCCAATATCTTTGCTGGGACTGACGAACGCGACCTCACTGTCGAGCAGGTCGATGATCGGGTGATCCGGATCAGCCTGCAAGATGCAGGCGTCCAGCAAAAGATTTCGGAGGCCATTAGTGGTGCCATCGAAACCGTACGACGCCGCGTCGACGAATTTGGTACGAGTGAACCGAATATCACGCGGCAGGGCGCTGACCGTATTCTTGTCCAAGTGCCGGGTGTCCAGGATACCCAGGGCCTCAAGGATCTTATCGGTAAGACAGCCAAGCTCAGCTTCCATGAAGTCCACCCCAGCGAAGGGCGATCATCATCAGAACGGCCCGCCCGCGGTGATTATCGCTCCTATCCGACCTCACCTGAATCGGATGAACCGGGCGTATTTTACTATTTGAAAGAGCCCGCAGTGGTTCGTGGCGATCAACTCAAGAGTGCGTCACAGGGCTTCGATCAGCGCACCAACGAGCCGATCATCCTGTTCACGTTCAACCAGGAAGGCGCCAGGGCATTCGCAAGATTTACCGCCGAAAACGTCAATCGGCCGTTCGCGATCGTTCTGGACAATCAGGTGCTCTCAGCACCGGTCGTGCGCGAACCTATTCTTGGTGGTTCCGGACAGATTTCCGGTGGCTTCACAGTCAAGGGCGCCAACGATCTGGCCATTCAGTTGCGATCGGGTGCATTGCCCGCCGATCTGACCGTTGTCGAAGAACGCTCTGTCGGCCCGTCGCTCGGCGCGGACAGTATTGCCTCTGGGCGGTTGGCCGGTATTGTTGGCGCCGTCCTGACCGTGCTCCTGACAATCTGGGTCTACGGGACTTTCGGCCTGTTTGCGGTTGCCGGACTGATCCTCAATGCCCTGTTCATCGTGGCGATCATGTCGACGATCGGATCGGTGCTGACGTTGCCGGGTATCGCAGGACTCATTCTGACGATTGGTATGGCGGTCGATGCGAACGTGTTGATCTATGAGCGGATCCGAGAGGAGCTTCGTTCAGGCAAGACGGCGATCGCTGCGATCGACTCCGGTTTCGGTCGCGCAATGGTGACCATCCTGGATAGCCAGCTCACAACACTTGCAGCTGCCATCATTATGTTCTGGCTGGGTTCTGGTCCGATCCGGGGCTTTGCTGTGACCCTGTCGATCGGGATCTTCACGTCGATCTTTACAGCTGTAACGGTCGTTCGTCTGATGGTCGCCATGTGGCTTCGGGCTGAGCGTTCACGCAATCGCTCGGTCGATGTGCCGATCTAAACGCGCCAATGATGTCCAAAGTCTACGACACACGGAAAAGCTCAGGTTGAACCCATGCAATTCATTCCGCACTTTCGAGGAAATCCGCTCTTTCAGCCCAAGCAGGAATTGCCGATTATCGGTTTCGCCCGCTATGCCATGATGGCGTCTGCAGCAATCATCGTCGTGTCGCTGATCGCGTGGGCGACGTTGGGCTTGAACTACGGTGTCGACTTCAAGGGCGGCTCAATGATCGAGGTTCAGGCAAAATCGGGGAACGCGGATATTGCTGGCCTGCGCAACGTCGTGGGCGATCTTGGTCTCGGCGACGTACAGATCCAGCAGTTCGGTAAACCCAGCGATGTTCTTATCCGTATTGAGCAGCAGCCCGGAGGCGAGAAGGCCCAGCAAGCCGCGCTTGGTAAGGTTCTCGAAGCCATCGGTGATTCTTATGAGCAACGGCGCGCGGAAGTGGTTGGCCCGGCTGTGTCGGGCGAGTTGCGAACAACCGGTATGATCGCTGTTCTCTGCTCGATCCTGGCCATCATCTTATACGTGTGGTTCCGGTTCGAGTGGCAATTTGCTGTGGGCGCCGTTGTGGCATTGACCCATGATGTTCTCATCACGGTCGGCGTGTTTTCGCTCTTGCAGCTTGAATTCGATCTTTCCACAGTGGCAGCGCTGCTGACCATTCTGGGTTATTCAGTCAACGATACGGTGGTTGTGTCAGACCGTATCCGCGAGAACCTCCGTAAATTCAAAAAACTCGAGATCACGGCACTGCTTAATCGCTCGATTAACGAGACGCTCGCACGAACGTTGATGACGAGTTTGACGACATTGACCGTGTTGATCGCACTCTACATTCTCGGCGGTGAAGTCATCCGTAACTTCACGTTTGCAATGATGTTTGGTGTGATCATCGGGACTTACTCGTCGATCTTTATCGCAGCGCCACTGCTCGCCTACCTCGGTGTCAAGCGCGATTGGTCTGGCATAACGCGGGGCGCTCCGGCGGCTGCCAATTAGTACAGGCAGCTGCCGTCCAATTCGGGAGCCTAAAACCGTGAACGTTGCCGGCGAAGCCCGCTATCCCGCACAGGCTCCGATCGATGCCTATGGCAACGGCGGCTTCCGTTTTGCTGAGATGAGCCATCGCGGCTCGCTTCTCTGCCTCCCGTCAGGCATCTATGGTTGGGCAACAACGAGTGGAGAGACGCTCACGGCCAACCAGCTTCAACAGGCCCTGTCAGAGCTGAAGTCGCCGGACTTTCTATTGCTGGGAACGGGAGACCGGCAGCATTTCCCGAGCCCAGAATTGCGCGAGGCCTTTGCAGGCGCAGGCATTGGTCTCGAAGCCATGAATACAGGGGCCGCCTGCCGCACTTACAATGTCCTGCTTGCCGAAGGCCGACCCGTCGCGGCGGCTTTGATTGCAGTCGACTGATATGGCCGACAAGTCCAAGGCCGTGGCTCAGCTACCCAACAATTGGAATGAAATTCTCGCCATTGCGCGAACCCATCAGTACGATCGCTATATTGCGGCAACCTTGTCACCACGACTAGCCCGATCAGATCTGGTCGTACTAGCGGCATTTGCGGGAGAGATGCGCCGCATTCCCTGGGCTGTCAGCGATCCCACCATCGGGATGATCCGCCTACAGTGGTGGCGCGATAGCGTTGATGCTGGGGGCCAATTATCCAGCGGCAATCCGCTCGCAGATGCTCTCAACGATGTCATTGTGCGCAACCAACTGCCGACCGGCCTCCTCCTCGGCCAAATCGATGCGCAGGAGTTGGAACTTTTTGCTGACCCAGTCGAGGACATCGAGCAGTTACGCCTGCATTTCATCAAGCGTGAAGCGGGCATGTTTCAGCTAGCGGCAAAAGTTCTGGGTGCTCAGAACGCGATCCCTGAGATCGAGCGCGGCGCCTTTGCCTATGGAATGGCGAAGACTGTGGCGGAATTCGCTTTTCGCCGCAATGGTCGACAGCTGCTGATACCTGCCGAGACCGCCCAAGCCCACGGCGTCGATCTCAAGCAAGAGCAGGCAGCAGGGCTTGATCCGGTTCGATCCCAAATGACAGCGACCCTGGAGGAACTCTCCGACTTGGCACTCTCCGACTACCAGGCGTTCCGGGGCGCCTTAGGCTCAGGATCAAGAGAATTAGTCAGTGCTCTGCTTCCGGTCGCATTGGTTCCCAGTTACGCACAGGTCGCCAAAAGCCCCTTTGACGCCGCAAATCTATCCCATATGGGGCCCGGAAATTTCGCAAAAACGTACCGAATGTTTTTGGCATATCTGCGCGGCAGGATCTGACTTTTACCGTCGCCGCCGAACATCGAGAAACAAGATGGTCCGTATCGGGAAACTTATTCTGCTGCTGGCGCCGTTAGCCCTGTTTGCCGGTCAATCCGCCTTGGCGCAGGTCGGTGCCAATATAAACTGGCGTGTCGAGAATCCGTTTCGCCTGTTTACAGATCCAGCCGATACACGGCGCCATCGTGCCACGTTTGAGGCTCTCTCGGAAGAAGAAAGAGAGAACCCCGTGCTCTCTGTCGAACGCCGGTTGGCACGGCAGCATCAAGACGGCTGGGCTGCGGAACTCTCTGGTGAGCTGTGCTGGAATGAGCGCACTTACGAATATCGCTGCAAACGCAAACCGGACAAATACATCCACCCAAACTCTCATCGGATCGAGGCCTGGTTGGACTTCGAGCAGGATCTCGCAAGCAAGGTCTGCACCTGGTTGACGACACCCAAAGGACGCAATCAGGCTCGCGGGATTGCCGTCACGCAACCCTGCGATCGCCGCATTGAACTCGATATTCCCTACCCGAAAGGCGCTCGAATTGATGTTCGGATTCAGAATACGCCACTCGCGCGCCAGGACATCAAGGTCAAGGATATCCTGGTCGTCGGACTAGGCGATAGTTTTGCTTCTGGCGAAGGAAATCCGGATATCCCGGTTCGGTTCTCTCGTGAACGCGCTGCAGACTATGGGGCGCCGACCGAAGCCATCCAGCTGGCGGGCTATCCAGCACGGGTGGGGCAATGGCAGAAGATCGGCGACCGCGCGTTCACGAAATACAATGCAAAATGGATCGATCAGGCCTGCCACCGTTCGCTTTACTCGCATCAACTGCGTACGGCCTTACAGCTTGCCATTGAGGATCCGCACCGGGCAGTCACCTTCATCGGCTATGCGTGTTCCGGTGCCGAAGTCACCAAAGGCCTGTTTCTTCGCTATAAGGGGAACGAATGGGTTCCTAACCCGCCGGCGCTATCACAGCTGTCCGCAGTTGGACGCGCCCAGTGCGGTGATCGACGCGCGCCACTGAGGGACTATCCTGAAGCCTTCCATATGCGTGAGAAGATCCCCGATCTAAATGGCACGGTGATCCTGCACAAATGCCCCCGCGAGCACGCGCGCAAGATCGATCTGTTGCTCGTGTCTATTGGTGGCAATGACATCGGTTTCGCACGCCTTGTCGCCAATGCAGTGCTGCAGGACAAGTCAGTGTTGAAGCGACTCGGCGGCTGGTTCGGTCAGGTCTTCGATAAGGATGATACCGCCGCCCCACTCAAAAACCTCGACGACCGCTACAAGGCGTTGAACCGCGCAATCCACAATGTGCTGCATTTGCGATGGAACCAGAGCGATCGCATTATTCTGACGGCCTACCCGCCGCTCGCCTTGTTGGACGATGGCCGCACGCCTTGCCCGGATGGTCGCCTGGGTATGGAGATTCTGCCAGCCTATCGCCTTGATGCCAGGCGCGCGCGCGAAGGCGAGGACATTTCAGCGATCCTGAACAAAGTCATGCGCAAGCATGCGCGCAATCGTGGTTGGACCTTCGCCGATCACCACCGCGTTTCATTCCTCGGCCATGGCCTATGCGCCGGCGCAAGTGCCGGTGGGCTGACCATGGCGGACGAGCTGCGGCTGCCGCGATTGGTGAATGGGTACTGGCAGCCCTACAATCCGGCCAATTACAGAGCCTACACGCAGCGCCAACGCTGGTATCGCACGCCTAACGACGCCTTTATGACCGGGCATTTCCACGTCACCGGTTCGCTGCTGCAAAGTGTGTTGCAATCCAAAAAGCTGCGTTGGACGCAGCTGCTGTTGGCATCAACTTATTCGGGAGCGTTTCATCCGACCGCGGAGGGGCAGGCTGCTATTGCCGATGCCGTCGTGCGCAGGGCCCGCGCTGTGCTCCGCAAATACGACCGGCGGAGGCACCAGGATTAGTCAGAGCATGAGACCACGTCCAGATGGGCGAAACCCAACAGCTACTCCGCCGCCGCTGGTAGCGCCGATTGCCCTAGCCAGGACGTCCAGTCCTGAAGGGCGCGGGCAGCCTGAGCACGCTTTTTAGCGAGCGACCGGGCCTTACCTTTGAGGCGACGACCTGTTTCGTCCTGCTTCGGCGCATCAATAGTCGGGAACAGGCCAAAGTTGACATTCATGGGTTGGAACGAGCGAGGTCCAGAGGAACTTTCACCGTCGTCGGTCGACAGATGTCCGCCTGTAATGTGATTGAGAAGCGCACCATGCGCCGTCGTCGCTGGCGGTAACACGGGCTCCTGACCTAATCGCTCTGCAGCCGCAAACCGGCCCGTTAGCAAGCCACAGGCTGCGCTCTCAACGTAGCCTTCAACACCGGTGATTTGCCCCGCAAATCGCAGTCGCGGAATGGACCGCAATTGCAGCGTTTCATTTAACACGCGGGGTGAGTTCAGGAAGGTGTTGCGGTGCAGGCCGCCAAGCCGGGCAAACTCCGCATTCTCTAACCCCGGAATCATTTGGAATACGCGCTTCTGCTCACCGTGGCGCAGCTTCGTCTGAAAACCGACAATATTCCACAGTGTGCCAAGCGCATTGTCCTGCCGTAACTGCACGACGGCATAGGGCTTTTCAGTTCCGGGGTGCGGATTGGTCAGGCCGACGGGCTTCATTGGGCCGAAGCGCAGCGTTTCGCGGCCGCGTGAGGCCATCACCTCGATAGGCAGGCAGCCATCGAAGTAGGGCGTGTTCTCCTCCCACTCCTTGAAGTCCGTGGTCTCACCAGCCAGAAGCGCGTCCATTAGAGAATTGTATTGTCCCTCGTCCAGGGGGCAATTCAGGTAGTCAGCTCCCGTGCCGCCAGGTCCGGCCTTGTCATATCGAGACTGCTTCCACGTGATGCTCTGATCAATCGACTCGTAGTGAACGATAGGGGCGATGGCATCAAAGAACGCCAACGCGTCTTCACCGGTTGCCGCATGAATGGCCTGGCTCAGATCAGGCGATGTCAGAGGCCCGGTCGCGACGATAACATTGTCCCAATCATCAGGAGGGATCGCGGTAATCTCTCCGCGCTCAAAGCGAATGAGAGGATGAGCTGCCAATTGCCTGGTAACATCTTCGGCAAAGCCATCACGATCAACCGCCAGGGCACCGCCTGCTGGCAATCGATGCTTGTCGCCCGTTGTCATGATCAACGATCCGGCACGCCGCATTTCTTCATGCAGCACACCGACGGCATTGCTTTCAGCATCATCGGAGCGGAAGGAGTTGGAGCAGACCAGTTCCGCGCAGGAGCCTGTGTGATGCGCATCCGTTCCCTTGTCAGGGCGCATTTCGTGCAGCACGACAGGAACGTCCGCATTGGCGATCTGCCATGCAGCTTCTGAACCGGCAAGACCGGCGCCGATAACGTGAACTGGTTTGCGTGTCATGGTCGAATACCGCGCCTATGCAATTGGAGTTTCAATCTAGGGCCTATGATCCGGTGGTTCAGGGATGATCTGGTTGCGGCACCTGCCCACGAGCCTTGTCGAAGAGAGGCCAAACTCTGATCCGTAACACGGGAGACCACAAATCGGCTTCCTTGGCTCCCTTTGCGTGATATGAACGACCCCGGATCATCCATTACTTAAGCTGGGAGACGCGAAATGTCGATCACACGCCACGAGCCATCGCCAATCTTTAACAAAGTGGTTGAAGCCAACGGCTTCGTCTTTACGTCTGGCATTGTTGCTGATGACGTCAGCCAGGATACAAAAGGACAAACCCGCCAGATACTGGCAGAGATCGATCGTCTGCTGGCGCTCTGTGGGACAGACAAGTCAAAAGTTGTCTCATCCAGCATTTGGGTCACCGACATCCGTAATCGGGACGCCATGAATGAAGAGTGGATTGCCTGGACGGGCGGTCAGAACCTGCCGGCGCGGGCATGCGTTGAGGCGCGACTTGCATCACCTGCGATGCTTGTCGAGATTGCAGTCACTGCTGCGAAGTAACTGGTTGGCAGAAGCCAAAGCCCGTCAACACGAGAGAAAATGAGGTAGCGATGAGCGCCGCCCGAAAACCCGTGCCATTGCGCGATGAGTTCAGACACTTTCACGACATTCCGACCCGTTGGATGGATAATGACGTCTACGGTCACGTGAATAATGTCGTGTATTATTCCTACTTCGATACGCTCATTAACCGCTACCTCATCGATGAGGGTGGCCTCGACTTCCAGGGCGGCAGCATCATTGGCATAGCGGTTGAGACGACTTGCCGGTTTCACAAGTCATTTGCCTATCCAGAAACCGTCGAGGCCGCTCTGGCAATTGGCCATCTCGGCAAGTCGTCCGTCCGCTATGAAATCGGCCTCTTTGCAAGCGGCGAACAGGAAGCCCGGGCAGATGGCCACTTCGTCCATGTCTTCGTTGATCGCGATAGCAATCGCCCAGTGCCGATACCGGACCGAATGCGCGAAGCGTTGACTCGCCTACTGCGACCAAATCGCAGCTAATCCATTAACCATTGTCGCATTCTTGCAACCCCTGCCAAGCTTTGCTGGCGATTGCATCAAGTGTCCCGGCAAAGCTCTGCCAAATCGGAGTATAATGCAGCCCATGCAGATTGCTGTGATGGGAGCAAACAAGATGCGCAAATCGCTTTCGTCTGGGTTTTTGGCCTTGCTTGTGATCGCAGGCACGCCGCTTGCGGCCAATGCCGATGACACGGGCTTCATTACAATCCATGAGCTGCGTCGTGAAGGACGTCTCTACTGCACGGTTGATCACTATCACACCGGCATGGGGAGTGAGCAGCGGACGAAGAAGTTGGCCATACGGTCGGCTGCGGCAGCCTGGAGCGGGTTCACTGCATGGGAATACGGTACGGACTGGGCGCGTTGGAGATATGCCCGTAGCAAGTCGGTATCGTGTAACGGCGCGCGCGGTGCGATCACATGTTCTGTCGAGGCGCGGCCTTGCAAGCCGTTGCGGCGGCGTCGCCGACGGTAATCGAACACACAAAATTCCGAGTCGTTCAGCGAAAATGCGACGTCAGACAGCGCTCACCAGAATGGTCGGCGCTGTTTTTTTGTTGGTGCCGGCTGATCGCTTTGCGCAGATTTAGCTGTGCAGTGGAACACTCTCACCAGCTCCGAACACAAGATGACTCCAACGGATTATGTTCAGCGCGCGATCTGTGCTTAATGGAGCAGGTGTAACAAAACCGGACCAACGCGTGTCAGCACCAGTCAAAATCTGCTTTGTCGTTGCAGTTGCCGAAAATGGTGTCATCGGTCGCGGCGGCGACCTGCCGTGGAAGCTCTCAAGTGATCTCAAGCGATTTCGCCAGATGACGCTTGGCAAGCCCGTTATCATGGGACGCAAGACGTTTGCATCGATTGGGAAGCCACTCGATGGACGCACAAATATTGTCATCTCGCGCGGACCGGCACCGAACGGCCAGGGCGCAATCTGGGTGAGATCTATCGATGATGCCCTCAGTGAAGGCCGGAAAGCTGCCACAGACTGCGGTTCTGGCGAGGTCATGGTGATCGGCGGCGCCGAAATTTATCGGTTGCTGCTACCAGTTACCGATCGCGTATATCTGACCAGGGTGCATGCGAGCCCTGAAGGAGATACGTTTTTCCCTGAATTACCAGACAAGGAGTGGCAGGAAGTGGCGCGTGACCCGCTGCCGAAGGGTGACCGGGATGAATTCGCTGCGACGCTTATCACCTTGGAAAGAAGGTAAATTCTCGGCAAATGGTTGAAGCTGGGCAAACTGTTACCAAGTTTGGTGGGAGTTGTTTGCGCGTGGGGCGTGTGTGGCCTATAAGCTACGCCGAATTGATACGCGCTTGGGCAGGGTAGACTGGCGGTGAAATAGAACCGCGCCAACTACTCAGACGTAGATCTTGAACGGACTTATCGTTGTACGGAAGGCGGCATTGAATGTCCTGGAATAATGACTCTGGCGGTGGCGGCTGGAAAAGCGGCGGCAACGGTGGCGGACCTTGGGGACAGGGCCCTTGGGGAGGGCAGCGCCCAGGCGGCGGCGGTAGCGGCGGCGGAAATCAGCAACAACCCGACCTGGAAGAGATTCTCAAGCGGAGCCAGGATAAACTCAAGCAGGTGATGCCAGGCGGTGGCGGCACCGGCACCGGTATTCCGGGCTACATGTGGTTCCTGATGTTCGTGGTAGCAGCCGCCGTTATTGGCTTCTACGCATTCACGTTCAAGGTCAATCCAAACGAGCGCGGTATCGTTTTGCGGTTTGGCGAGTACGTTCGCTGGGAAGGTCCGGGATTGCATTTCCGACTGCCTTATCCAGTCGAAGAGGTCCTCAAGCCTGACGTGACTGCACGAAACCAGGTTCAGATTGGTATGCGCTCCGTCACTGGTGGTCGCAGCAGCCGGACTGTAAGCGTCCGGGACGTCCCAGAGGAAAGCCTCATGTTGACTGGCGACGAGAACATCGTCGACGTCGACTTCGTGGTGATTTGGCGGATCAACGATGCTGAAAAGTATCTATTCAACATTCAGAACCCCGATACGACCGTGAAAGAGGTTGCGGAGAGTTCGATGCGCGAAGTCGTAGGTCAAAGCGATATTCAGCCGATCCTGACGTCTGCGCGACAGAAAGCACAAAACGATGTGCGGGAGTTGATGCAGAAAACACTCGATGAGTACGGAGCCGGTATCGCAATCACCGAGGTTCAGCTGCAGAAGGTTGACCCACCAAATAAGGTGATCGGTTCTTTCCGTGATGTTCAGGCGGCCCGTGCCGACCAGAGCCGACTTCAAAACGAGGCGCGTGCCTACGCCAACAAGGTTGTGCCGGAAGCGCGAGGCCAGGCCGAACGAATCTTGCAGGCGGCAGAAGCCTACAAGCAGCAGACGATCGCCGAAGCAACCGGTCAGGCCGCTCGCTTTGTGAAGGTCTACGATGAATACAAGAAAGCGCCGGAGGTTACACGCCGCCGCATGTTCTTAGAGACCATGGAACGGGTGCTTGGTGGAACGGACAAAATCATCCTCGATAGCAAGGGCGGTTCAGGCGTTGTCCCCTACCTTCCCCTCAACGAATTGACCAAGAAGGGAGGCCAGTAAGATGCGGATACTCGCGGCCATCTTCATTGTCTTAGCCGGGATCGCAGCAGCCGGTGCCTATCTTTCAGCGTTTGTCGTTCGCCAGACTGAACAGGCGATCGTGTTGGAATTCGGTCGTCCGATTGAAAACGGCGTGATTACAAAGCCAGGTCTGCATTGGAAAATTCCAATCGCGCAGACGGTTGATTACTTCGACAAGCGCATTCTCGATCTCGATACGTCGCCACAAGAAGTCATCGCCTCGGACCAGAAGCGTCTCGTTGTAGACTCGTTTGCGCGCTTCCGGATCGCTGACCCACTTCAGTTCTACAAAACTGTGCGATCTGAGGAAACGGCACGGGTTCGACTTGGAACATTCCTGGATGCCGGCATCCGTCGTGCATTGGGTTCGGCGACCTTCCAAGATGTCGTCCGCGACAAGCGTGAAGAGCTCATGAGGTCGATTACGACTCAGGTCAACGAAGAAGCGAAAGACCTTGGCATTGAGGTGATTGACGTGCGCATTAAGCGTGCGGATCTGCCGGAAGCGAACAGTGAGGCGATCTACAACCGCATGCAGACCGAGCGTCAGCAGGAAGCCGCTGAGTTCCGTGCGGAAGGGTCAGCTTCAGCCAACCGGATCCGCGCCCGTGCGGACAAGGAACGCACGGTTATTCTCGCTGAAGCCAACAAGCAGTCGGAGCAGGTCCGCGGTGATGGCGACGCTGAACGCAACAAGATCTTTGCCAATGCGTTCAATCAAGATCCGGACTTCTTTGCTTTCTATCGCTCGATGCAGGCCTATGAAGCCGGCCTGAAGTCAAGCGATACGCGCTTGGTCATCTCGCCGAACTCTGAGTTCTTCCGATATTTCGGGAACCCCAGTGGTAAGAGGGCTGCAGGTGCCGATAACTAAGCAATGAACGATCTGCTCGTAGGTTTCGGCTTGGTTCTGGTCATAGAGGGGCTGCTTTGGGCAGCCTTTCCCGGCCTTGCCTTGCGTCTTTTGATGGCTGCCGCCGAAACCCCCGAGCAGGCGATGCGCACGGCAGGAGCCTTAGCAATGGCTGCCGGTGTCGCCATTGTCTGGATTATTCGCGGTTAATTGCGCGAAACTGATGAGGAAGTGCGTTGACAGTCCGCTCAAGGATGACTTCAATTCAACGAACCTTCAAAGATCCGCCATTGGTTGCCACTGCGCAGGAACAAAGTCTATGCATCACGACACTGCCGTGTCTTACGGGCGTTTTGTAAGCTGCAAAGCTGCGATCGCCCAGATTTTCCTACTGGTTCTGGGCATTGTTGCCTTTAATGCACCTGCGTTAGCTGAAGGGCCACGCTCGGTTGCGCCGTTGGCAAAACGTTTGAGCGGCGCTGTTGTGAACATTTCCACGGCCCAACGGGTCAAAGGCCCGTCCGGCGTGCCATTGCCAAATGTGCCCGATGGCTCGCCGTTTGAAGATCTATTCAAGGATTTCTTCAACAAAAAGGGCCAGCCGAAGCGCAGATCACGAAAAGTTTCCTCGCTGGGTTCCGGCTTCGTGATCGACGGCGAGAAAGGCTTGATCGTCACGAACAACCACGTCATCGATGGTGCTGACGAGATCACGGTCAATTTTAAAGACGGGAAGAAGCTGAAAGTCGACAAAGTCCTCGGACGCGATCCCAAGACGGACCTGGCCCTGCTCAAGGTCACACCAAAAGCTCCACTGCCGTCTGTCAAGTTCGGGTCATCAGATGTGCTTGAAGTGGGTGACTGGGTCCTCGCGATCGGCAACCCGTTTGGTCTTGGTGGTTCCGTCAGCATCGGGATCATTTCAGCCAAGCAACGCGATATCCAGTCGGGTCCTTATGACAATTACCTGCAGACAGACGCCGCAATCAACAAGGGCAACTCCGGTGGGCCGCTGTTCAACATGCAGGGTGATGTGATCGGAGTGAACACGGCAATCATCTCGCCAACCGGTGGATCGATTGGCATCGGCTTTGCCGTGCCAGCTGACATCGCAGTCTCTGTCATTGAGCAACTTGAGAAGTACGGCGAAACGCGTCGCGGTTGGCTTGGCGTCAATATTCAGTCGGTCACTGAAGATCTGGCTGAATCACTGGGCGTTCCCGAGCGTAAGGGCGCGCTGATTTCAAGCGTTCGCAAAGGCTCTCCGGCGGAAGAAGGCGGGCTCAAGGCTGGCGATGTCATCTTAAGGTTTGATGACAAGGTCGTCGCGAACATGCGGGCGTTGCCCCGGATCGTCGCGCGAACCGCACACGGCAAGGAAGTCTCAGTCGACATCATCCGCAAAGGGACCAAACAGAGCCTGAAGATCGTCGTTGGCCGATTGGAAGAAGGTGATCCAAAGAAGAAAGCCAAGGCCAAAGACAGTGAGAAGAAGTCTTCCGCCAAAGAGCCCGAGCCCACAGGCCAGGTGCTGATGGGGATGAGCCTCTCTGTTCTCGATGAAAAACTGCGCGAAAAGTATAAGCTTGGCGCTAAGAAACGCGGTCTGGTCGTGACCGAAGTCAAAGGCGGCTCGCAAGCAGCGAAAAAAGACATCGCAGCCGGACAGGTCATTGTTGCAGCTGACCAAAAGCCAATGTTCAAGCTTTCGGATCTCACTAAGGCAATTGAGTCCGTGAAGGAGCGCGGCCGTCCATCAATATTGCTGCGGGTTGAAGACAACTCCGGCAACCTACGGTTTGTGGCACTTCCTGTCAGTTAAACCGCCGTTCCGGGCGCGCGCGTTCTGCATCCACAACAGGGGGCAGGCCGGTGCGCCCAACGCAAGCGGATAGGCGTTTAGTGTGCTGCGAATATAGACGCGGGCTGCGTCTCACGATAAGGACTGTTGATCGATATCAGGACTTGAGACGCAGTCGGAGCTGACACGTGGCCGGACGTTACGGGGTTTTGGATTCTATCGCCGATTTGTTTGTTCCCATTCACAGGGACGGGCATAAATTTCTTGGCGTTGGATTGGCTGTTTCCATTCTATTTTTCCTGATCTGGCCGGCGCTGGGCTGGATCTGCACGTTGTTAACGGCCTGGATTGCTTACTTTTTCCGCGACCCGGATCGGGTGACACCGTTGCGCGAAGGATTGGTGATAGCTCCGTCTGACGGGCGAGTTGCAGCTATCGACAAAGTAGAGCCACCGCCAGAGCTTGGTCTCGAAAGCGGAGCCCGCGTCCGCGTGTCGATCTTTCTTTCGATCTTTGACATGCACATCAATCGGGCCCCGGTTGCAGGCCGCATCACGCGCTCGGTCTATGTGCCAGGCGCATTTCTGCGCGCCTCAAACGATCAAGCCAGCGAAGACAATGAGCGGCGCGCCCTGGTGATTGAAACTCCGAGCGGTGCGGAAATCGCCGTTCTCCAAATTGCCGGTATGATCTCCCGCCGAATTGTCACGTTCGCGGGCGAGGGCGACACAGTGGGGGTCGGCCAGCGCTTCGGCCTGATCCGCTTTGGCAGTCGGGTTGATGTGTACCTGCCCGTAGGCAACTCGCCTCTGGTGTCAGTCGGCCAGCGCATGGTCGCCGGAGAGACAGTAATGGCTGATCTCAGGTCAGAAGAGCAGGAACGCGAGGCCCGCCGCAGCTGAAGCTGACAAATGATCCTCGCCTCCGGTCATGTATATAGAGGTGGTTCCGGCCCGGCTTGACAAGCGCTTAGAGTTGGCATCTTTTTACGCCTATGGGGAGAGCCGCGAATACCCCGTGAGGCGCCAGCCGAAGTTTCGTGTCCAGCAACCTCAACTTCCGAGGGAGGACGCGTATGCCGTCTCCAAACGAAATCACAGTATCCCAACTCGCTCGCTTGATTGGCACTCCCGAGGCGCCATCGATTGTCGACGTCTGCATAGATGAGGACTTTAACGAAGATCCACGTCTGGTGCCGACCGCGACTAGATACCCGTTCGCTGATATTGCCAACCTCGCACCAGTCTTAAGCGGCAAACGCGTCGTGGTGATCTGTCAGCGCGGCAAGAAACTCAGCCAGGGCGCCGCTGCGATCCTGCGCAATCACTGCATCGCGGCTGAAGTTCTGGCGGGCGGGGTCGTGGCCTGGCGCGAAGCTGGCCACCCCATGGTGCCGGTCGCCAAGCTGCCGCAACGAAACACGGCTGGCCAGACAGTTTGGGTCACGCGGCATCGACCTAAGATCGATCGCATTGCCTGCCCTTGGTTGATCAGGCGCTTCGTTGATCCAAGGGCGCAGTTTCTATTCGTCTCCCCGTCTGAAGTTCTGGACGTGGCCGATAAGTTTAACGCCATGCCGTTTGATATCGAGGCTGTCCATTGGAGCCACCGAGGAGACCTCTGCACCTTCGATACGATGATCGAAGAATTCGGGATTGCAACAGAACCATTGCGCCATCTCGCAACGATTGTAAGAGGGGCCGACACGGATCGCCATGACCTGGCCCCGGAAGCGGCTGGTCTATTAGCCGTGTCACTAGGGCTGTCACGGATGCACCGCGATGACCTGGCGCAACTCGATGCAGGTATGGCAATCTATGACGCCTTCTATCGCTGGTGCCGCGATGCCACTGATGAGGGCCACGATTGGCCGATGCCATCGCCTGCAAGCAAATCCAGATCTGGAGTAAGTCTTTGACGGAAAGCAGTGTGAATGCCGGGTCAGTGCAGCGCCATGACCTTAGCTTGTGGCAAGCCATACGCATCTGGGCACAAATCGGCGTGCTGTCATTTGGCGGACCCACGGCCCAGATCGCTCTCATGCACCGGGTGATCGTTGACGAACGCAAATGGCTGACCGAGCAACAATTTCTGAACGCTCTGGGTTTCTGTATGCTCCTGCCGGGCCCTGAAGCCATGCAGTTGGCGACATACTCTGGTTGGCGTTTGCATGGTGTCACAGGTGGGTTGGCAGCAGGACTTCTGTTCGTCATCCCGGGTGCCATCGTCGTGCTGGCACTTGCCATGATCTACGCGGCTTATGGCAACGTGACATTTGTCGAGGCGGTGTTCTTCGGCATCAAGGCCGCAGTCCTGGTTATCGTCGTCGAAGCGCTCTTGCGCATTGCCAAGCGCGCGCTGAAGCAGACCGAGCACTGGCTGATTGCGGCGCTATCCTTCATCGCGATCTTCTTCCTGGCATTGCCGTTTCCCCTGATCGTCTTCTTGGCAGCCCTGTGGGGGTTCTTCCGCCTTGCCGTGCATGACGACGACGGTGGAGACGAACAGAAATCACTAGAGATCAGGCCGGCAGCGACGTTGAAGACCATAGCGCTTTGGCTTGTGATCTGGATCGCACCTCTGGCCATCCTCTTTGCCGCCTTTGGTGATGGGCATGTCCTCAGCGAGTTGGGCCTCTTCTTTTCCAAGCTTGCCATTGTGACCTTTGGTGGAGCCTATGCGGTCTTAGCCTATATGGGGCAGGATGCCGTGCAGCACTATCAGTGGCTCACCACCGGACAAATGATGGACGGATTAGGGCTTGCCGAGACGACGCCGGGGCCGTTGATTCTCGTCACTGAGTTTGTTGGCTACATGGCAGCCTATCAGCATGGCGGCGGAACGGCATGGGTGATGGGGCTAGCTGGTGCCGGGGTCGCACTCTGGGCAACATTTGCGCCTTGCTTTTTGTGGATCTTCGCGGGAGCGCCTTACATCGATTGGATCAACGCACAGCCGCGTTTGAAAGGCGCGCTGTCGGCCATTACTGCCTCCGTCGTCGGTGTGATCCTGAACCTGGCTATCTGGTTTGGCCTGCATGTTTTCTTTAAGGACGTCGCATTGCAGGACATGGGATTGATCAAGCTCTGGACTCCGGATTTGCTCACTTTGGACTGGCGGGTTGTCGGTCTTGCCGTGGTGAGCGGTTATTTGCTGCTCGTGCGCCATTGGGGGATCGCCTCGGTCCTGGGCGTCGCGTCCGCGCTCGCTCTTGTGATCAAATATGCCCCCATCTAGCAATGCGCACTCCCGGGCGATAAGCTTGCCGCTCCTATCTTCAGGGAGATTAGTATGTCGGGAAGGCCTCGCGAAATTCAGTCTGATGTCGTTGTTGTCGGCAGTGGCATTGCGGGCCTGTCGGCGGCAGTGACAGCTGCCCAGGCTGGGGCAAAAGTAACCCTTCTAGAGCGAGCGCCCATTGAGGATCGGGGAGGCAATACACGCTGGACCGAAGCCTTCATGCGCATGAAAAGCGAAGATGAAGTTGCTGATGATTTCGAAGCTCATTTCGCAGCCAACGCCGGGTATCACCTCGATCCAGCACTTGTCCAGGAGACAGCGGGAAGCTTTGAAGAACGCTCAGCCCTTGCAAAGGTGCTTCCCTTCACAGATCCCGACGTCATTGCAACTTTCGCCGAAAATGCCGGGCCGACGCTGAACTGGCTCAAGTCTTTCGGTGTCAGGTTTGATTTCCTGCCAAGCTATCTGATTACCACCTGCACGACGCGGCTCGCACCCATTGGCGGTGGCCTTGCACTCGTCGAAGCACTGGCTCCGGCAGCTGAGGCCGCCGGTGTCGACGTACATTATCAGACGACAGCAAAAGGATTGCTGCAGGACGACATGGGTCGAACGATAGGGATCCGGGCGACTGCGAAAGACAATCAATCCATTGATTGCATGGCACCGTCCGTAATCCTGGCTTGCGGTGGCTTTGAGGGCAATCCTGAAATGCTGACCCACTACATTGGACCGGCAGCCAGTCACTTAAGACCAGTTGCACGAGGCGGATACTACAACAGGGGCGAAGGTGTTCGGATGGCCCTGGACGCCGGAGCCGCGCCGTGCGGAGATTACGGCTTGTTCCATGCTGAACCGCTCGATCCAAGATCCGGTGCGCCCGAACCAATTCTGCTGATTTTTAACTATGGCATTCTGGTCAACCGACTTGGCAATCGTTTTGTCGATGAGGCACCGGCCACTGTCGACGCCACGTATGAGCGCATAACGCGCCAGGTGTTCGAGCAGCCAGGAAGTGTGGCCTATATTATCTTCGATGGTAGCATTGATGATGTTCCTGGATGGCAGCGCGCGGTGCGTTCTGATGTGCCGCCTTTCTCAGCTGACAGTTTGGAAGAACTGGCCGCGCAGATCGATGTACCGGCTGAGCAACTGACCGAGACCGTCAGGGAGTTTAATGCAGCCTGCCCGGCGACGGACAACTTCAAACCGCTGGAAACAGATGGGCTTGCAACAGCACCGGGTTTTGTTCCTCGGAAGTCCAACTGGTCACGGCCGATTGCAAATCCACCGTACAAGGCCTTCCCGCTGATGTGTGGCAACTGTTTTACGTTCGGTGGGCTCAAGGTCGATCCGGCCGCGCGTGTTCTCAACACCAGCGGTGAAGTCATGCCCGGACTATATGCTGCTGGCGAGACGATGGGGATCTACTACGGCACATATACTGGCGCCACATCTGTGCTACGTGGCGCGGTCTTCGGTCGGATCGCCGGCAGACAAGCGGCCAATAGGGCCACCGGCTGAGGTAAGCATTTTCGCTGTCAGTGGATGGTGACGGTGCAATAATAGCAACACCATCACACCCCAACCCGTTGCTCTAGAACCTTAGCGCCCCTTGAAGTTAGGTGTGCGCTTTTCGGCGAATGCCGTCGACGCTTCTTTATGGTCATCGGTCATGCGCGCCGACAACATGTTGGCACTTTCCATATCCAGGCATTCGGCAAAGGTTGATTTCAGGGCCCGGTTGAGATTGTCCTTGATCAGGCGATGCGCGACGCTCGGCCCCGAGGCGAGGCGCGACGCGATCTCCTTCGTTTTGGCTTGGAGTTCATCAGCCGGCACGACCCAGTTGACGATGCCCAGTCGTTCCGCCTCGGTCATATTGATGCGATCGGCAAGGAGATACAACTCGCGGGCCTTTGCGGTGCCGACGATCTGTGTCAGCAGGTAGGTGCCTCCATAATCACCGGTCAGTCCGACTTTGGCGAAGGCGCTTGTCATGATGGCGCTGTCAGCAGCAACGCGCATATCGCAGGCGAGTGCTAACGAGAACCCGGCTCCGGCCGCTGGTCCCGGTATCGCTGCAATTGTTGGCTTCGACATCTCATACAGCCGGAGCGATGTCTGACGATGGCTCTGGCGTTGTTTTTCCATACGCGCGTTGTGATCGATCGGCTGACCGCTGTCATGGCTTGCCGCCATCGCTTTTACATCACCTCCGGCACAGAACGCGCCGCCAGCTCCCGTCAGAACGATGCAACGGACAGCAGGGTCCAGCTCGGCGGCCGCAAGTTCGGACGCCATCGTCTCCAACATGTAGGGCGTCAAGGCGTTGCGAGCCTTCGGGCGATTGAAGGTTAGCGTGAGGACACCATCCTGACGCGTAACGAGCATGTCGTTGCTGCTGTTTTCAGTCGATGGTGCAACGGAATCTGCGGGCTGGTTCATCGGAGTTCACTCCTCAAAGAGATGATAGTGATCAGTCGGATCATCAGGCCTCAAGTGCTTTCTGGTAAGCCGGACGGGCCGTTAAGCGATCGATATAGGCCGAGACGTTCGGCTTATCGGACACATCGGCTCCGAGCCGCTTCGCCACAATACAGGCATGGCCTGTCATGATGTCAGCGCCGCTGAAGTCACCAGCAATGAAGTCCTGCCCCTCAAGCTCCTGCTCAACAGCCGTGAGCATGCGTGTCAGGAGTTTCTGGGCTTGGGCAAGCACGGTCGCATCGCGGCGTTCTTCCGGCAACAGGATCGTTTGGACAACGATGGTGTTAACCGGCGGCATCAGCATGCCTTCGCAGTAGTGAAACCACTGGAGGTATTTATGGAAGTTTGGCGCGTCGACAGACGGGGCAAGCCGGCCATCGGCGTGCTTGGCCAGGATGTATTGAACGATGGCACCGGACTCAAACATCGTCATGTCACCGTCTTCCAAAGACGGTACACGGTTCATCGGATGGATCTTGGTATACGCTTCCGTCCGCAGTGACGCTGGCTTCATCTCGTATTTCTGAACGTCGTAGCTCAGCCCGAGTTCTTCGAGCAGCCAGACGATACGGGTCGAACGCGTGTTGGGAATATGATGAACTTTCATGTGTCCTCCGATGTTCGTCCCAAGGCTCCCGTGTCGCGAAGACTTGAGATCTCATTTGGTGTCAGTCCGATGTCCTGCAGTAATTTGGCCGTATCACCGCCGAGCTCCGGAGCCGGCCCTCGGATCGCCGCTGGAGAGTGCTCAAACCGTGCAGCAGGCCGCGCCTGGCGAACGGGCCCGACGTTGGGTTGGTCGATCTCGACGACAAGCTGGTTGTTTTTGACCTGTGCATCATCAAGAACCGCCATCCGTCGCTGCACCGGCGCGCACGGTACATCGTGTGCATCGAACGCCGCTAACCAATGATCCGTCGATCCGTCCTTCAATGTCTCCTCAATGAGGCGCAGCCGTTCCTGCCGGTTCTTGGATCGCAATGCATTGGTCAGAAAACGTGGATCGTCAGCCCACTCGGGATGCTCAAGCGCTTTGCACAAGGCCTTCCATTCGGCATCTGACACGGTCCCAACGGTCAGAAAGCCATCCGCTGTCTCAAAGATCATGTCATGTGGCGAGTTTCGCGCTTCCGCTTGCTCATAGCCAACGGCTGTGAAGGGGGCCATGCCTTCCGGCCAGATGAATGACACAACCGCATCCAGCATCGAGACCTGCACATGCTGTCCGACACCGGTTCGTTCCCGATGTAATAGAGCTGCTGTAACCGCTTGCGCTGTGTAGACTGCAGTGATCTTGTCGGCAATCAATGTGCGGATCATCTTCGGTCGCCCGGTGATCGGGTCGGACTGAATGTCCGCCAGTCCGGAGAGTGCCTGGATGATTGGATCGTAGACCCGTTTGCCAGAATAAGGTCCGCTCTCACCAACGCCGCTAATTGAAGCATAAATCAGTTTGGGATTGCGAGCCCGGACCGTGTGGGCATCCAGGCCAAGACGCTCCATCGCACCTGGGCGATTGTTCTGAATCACCACGTCCGCCGTCGCAATCAGTTTCCAGAGCACGTTTCGTGCACTTTCCTGTTTCAGGTCGAGCACAACCGAACGCTTGCCGCGGTTGCACGAAATGAAACTGGGTGGATGAGCGCCAGCATACTTGTGTCCGCGCCGCAGAACATCACCGGAGGGAGCTTCAATCTTGATGACGTCTGCACCTTGATCCGCCATCATGACCGTCGTGGCGGGTCCGGAGACAACGCTTGTCAAATCAATGACCCGGTAGCCATCAAGCGGCCCCTTATGAGGAAGATCGCTCATGGTGACTCGTTGGCTTCACGGGCCTTTGCATAACTGGGCCGCGCCATGACGCGTTCACGATAGGCGTGAAAGGCATCAGGAATACCAACCTCGTAGCGTAGCGCCCAATCGAGGCAAGTGGATAGAATGATATCGGAGCCGCTGAAATCTTCGCCGAGGAGATAGGTTCGGCCATCATCAATCTTGCTGACAGCGGAATTAATCATCCGCGTGAAGTATTCTGCAGCGACCTGGTTTGCTGCTGGCGCATCGCCGTAAATCTCCTGCAAGTACTTGTGGCGGCGCAAAACATAGAGCGTCGTCGCGTCAAGCTCCATGGTGGTGAAGGAATTCCACTCGAAGAAGCGCGCGCGGCCAATCGGATCTTCTGGGATGAGACGGGCGCCGGCACTGCTGTAGCGATCGGCAAGGTATGTGACGATCGCTGAACTCTCAGTCAATGTCAGATCACCATCCTGAAAGACGGGAATTTTTTGACCCGGATGCATTTTCGTAAAGGCGTCTGTCTGAGTTTCACCGGTGCGCGATTGAACGCGTTCCGTCCGATAGTCCAGGCCCAATTCAATGAGCGCCCAATGCACCCGCATCGCTCGCAACGAAACGATGCCCCAGACAACGCGCTCTCCTTGTGATGATGCAGTCATGGTTGTCACCAGTGTTCCGTTGCGGTTCGAATGTCCAGTTCGTGCGTCCAGGCTGTTCGCGGTTGATTGTGCAGCATCCAATACGCTTCTGCGATTTGATATGTGTCGATAAGGCTGCCATCCGGACTATCCAGGCCGGAATTGGATCGCCGTTGCCGGATAACCTCGCTGTCGACGCCGCCATCAACAATTACATGCGCGACGTGGATACCTTGAGGGCCGAGTTCGCGGGCTAGGCTCTGCGCAACCGCGCGGAGCCCGAACTTGGCGCTGGCAAAAGCGGAGAACCCCGGTCCGCCGCGGACGCTGGCAGTTGCCCCTGTATAGAGAATTGTCCCGCGACCGCGCGGGAGCATATGGCGCGCCGCTTCCCGCCCCATCAGAAAGCCGCCAAAGCACGAGAGGCGCCAAACCTTCTCAAACAGATCACTCGGCATTTCGAGAATGGGCTTGTTGGTGTTTGCACCGGCGTTGTAGAGAGCCACGTCGATTGGGCCAACATCCTGTTCGATTTCTGCAAACCATTCGGAGACACTTTCCTCGCTGCGCGCATCAACGGAGAGTGCGATTGCGCGGCCTCCGGCGGCCTCGACTTCACTAACAAGTCCGGCCGCGCTCTCGGTGTTGCGTCGTCCGATGACAACCGTGTAGCCGCCATGCGCAAAGCGCCGGACAAAACCAGAACCGATACCTGGGCCGGCACCGATGGCAACTGCGACAGGGGCTTTCTCAGTCATAGTCTTCCTATACTCATGAGGCGAGTTCGGTGCGGATGAATGCCAACTGTCCGTCAGTGTTGAATGAGCGATGCACTTGGCCGTCGTAAACAAGATAGTTGAGATGGGCGAGGGTCTCGGCGAGTGCGAGCCGCGACTGACCCTCTTGTACTGCTCGCTCGAACAGATGACGCGTACAACTACTTGCCGAACGCGGCGCATCCAAATGTGTGAGTAGCTCAGCGAGCCGCTCTTCATGATGTTCCATCAACTCGCGCGCCCGCACGTGCAAGCCGTAGAATGGAACGCCATGGCCAGGAAGCACCATCAAATCATCAGGGAGATCAAAGAACCTCGGGATAGATGTGAGGTAGTCGCGCAGCGGGTTGCCACGCGGGCGGTCAGGAAAGACGCCAATCATAGGCGAGATCCGTTGCAGGATTTGATCACCGGCAATGAGAATGCCGTCATTCTCGCAATAGAGTGACACGTGCGCATCAGCATGGCCGCCACAGACGATGACGCGCCACGCGCGTTGTCCGAGTTTCAGAATTTCACCTTCACGAATTTCAACGATTGAGCGTGGTTGCTCTGCAAGCATCGGCGCCATCAGCTTACGATGCGCAATGAAACTCTCGACCATGGCATCGTCGCAGTCGTGCACTTTGGCGAAACGCTTCGTCCGGTCAGAGATCGGCCGGGACTCTTCGATAATCCGGACGCGCGCAGCGAGCCACTCGGTATGGGTTGTCAGAAACGGGACGCCGAATTTCTCGACCATCCAACCAGCCACGCCGCAGTGATCCGTGTGACCATGCGTTGCGAGAAGCTGCCGCAAGGGTTTCCCGCGAAACAGCTCGCCTTCAACCTTGTTCCAGATCTCATAGGTTGCGTCGTGATGGAGGCCGGTATCAATCGCCGTCCAGCCATCGCTCTCTTCGAGTAGCCAAATGTTGACGTGATTGAGGCGTAGCGGGAGTGGCATGCGCAGCCAGAGCAGTCCAGGCGCCAGCTCACGGATCTCACCTGGAGCTTGTGGTTGTGGAAAAGGTAGGCGGATCTCGGACCCGTCGCCGCGCATGTCGGTCATGCCTGCATCTCAGACTGTTATTGTGTTGTGTCATGGGATGGCACGCGGCCCGGCGGGTGTCCATCACCTCGTGGATATCGCTCATCAGGGCGGACGGGACAGTGCAAAGCAAGAGCCAGTATGGCACGGTTTGGCGGAGTACAGCTGTCCGCGCGTTGCGGTGCTATTGAAAGCTCATGGGGAGGCGATCATGACCATCAATATTGAACAGATCAATCCTCACTTCGGGGCGCGAATTACTGGAATCGGCCCTGTAACAGCATTGGATGACGTAGCTTTTACTGAGTTGCGTCAGTTGTTTGATGCGCACTCCGTTCTGGTGCTGCCCGACCAACCAATGGACGATGAGCAGCAAATTGCATTCAGTGAACGATTTGGTCCGTTGGAGCGGACAATCTCATCCAATCCAGCAGGTGGGACGGCATTCGCACGGCAATCCAACATTGATATAAAAACGGGTGAGACGATACCGCCCGACGATCGCCGGATGATGTATCAGAAAGCCAATATGCTGTGGCATGCGGATAGTACATTCAAGGAAACCCAGTCGTTATGCTCGCTACTGTCTGCGCGCGAAGTGCCCGCAGAAGGCGGTGCAACAGATTTCGCCTCGACGCGCTCAGTTTACGAGGCGCTGCCGGAGGATCAGCAGTCCGAACTAGAGGGTCTCGTGGTTGAGCACGACATCATCTATTCGCGTCAGATCGTCGGGTTTGAATTCACAGCTGCGCAGCGCAAAGAAATGCCACCGGTTCACCACCCGCTCGTACAGATTAATCCCGCGACAGGACGCAAGTCTCTACTCATTGGGGCGCACGCGAAATGCATCGTTGGCTGGCCATTCGACAAAGGCCGGGCCTTGCTGGATAAGCTAAACAATCTGGCCATTCGTCCGGAGAACACATTCAGTCACCGCTGGGCGACCGGCGATTTAGTTATTTGGGACAATCGATCAGCGATCCATCGCGCAACGCCTTATGACTCTGCAAAGTATCGCCGGCTCATGCAGCGCACGACCGTCTCAATGGCTGCGACCGGTTAAGCTGGCAATTGCGCCAGACCTTTATCCGTTCCATTATCGGTGAAGTCCATCTGAAAATTACAGACAGGAAACATGCATGCAGCTGCAGAGCGAAGCTGAATTGCTCGAAGGCATTCGCCGTTGGGTCGAGATCGAAAGCCAGACATCGGATGTCGAGGGCGTCAATCGTGTCATGGACGATGCTGAGGCAACGTTTCGCGGGGCCGGTGCCACTGTCGAACGTATCCCGGGCAGAGATGGCTACGGCGATTACCTCTCAGTTGCATCGCAGTGGGGCGGTGACGGGCCAGGCATTCTGGTGTTAAGTCATCTGGATACCGTTCATCCCAGAGGCACACTCGATGTCCTGCCCTTTCGCATCGACGGTGATCGCGCCTACGGTCCTGGAACGAGCGACATGAAAGGTGGTGCCTACTTGGCTTTCGCCGCCTATGAGAGTCTCGTTCGGGAAAACAAGGAAACACCACTCCCGATTCGGTTTTTGTTCGTTTCAGATGAAGAGGTTGGCAGCCCATCATCACGGCAATTGATCGAGGATGCCGCTGACAATGCGAAATTCGTTCTGGTGACAGAGGCACTTCGTAAAGGCGGCAAGCTTGTAACGGCGCGAAACGGCACGGCACGCTATCAAGTCACGGCAAAGGGGAGAGCTGCGCACGCCGGGGGACAGCACAAGTGGGGACGCAGTGCCGTCAAGGAGATTGCGCGTCATGTTCTGACGATCGAGGAGCAAACAGACTACGATCGTCAGCTGACCTTCAACGTGGGACAAATCAAGGGTGGAACGACCGACAATACCGTTCCCGAAGAGTGTGTGGCCCGCGTCGATGTCCGGGTCGCTGCCATGGAGGATTTCGATTACGCTGACCAATTCATCCGTGGGTTGGAAGCACATGACCCTGATGTGAAATTGTCCGTCACGGGACGTCTTAATCGTCCGCCGTATAAGAAGTCCGAAGGGATAGCGGCACTCTTCGAACATGCGCGGCAATTGGCGGCTGAGTTCGACTACGAGATTGGCGATGTTTCGACGGCTGGCGGTAGCGATGGTAGCCTGGTCGCTAACAAAGTGCCGACGCTCGATGGTCTCGGAGTCTCCGGGGGCGGTGCGCACACACTGAATGAATACCTGAGCATTTCATCACTCACCCCCCAACTCCGCCTGATGCGCCGTTTGATGGAGACATTGCAATAGCGTGACAGGCAACGGTCGTACGGCGGCAGAGGACGCTCCCCCTGCACCGACATCAACAGACAAGACGTCATGGTCTCATGTGCTGATGGCCATCGCCGCTGGCTACGCGGTGTGCTTCCAGCTCGGCAAGGTGCCTGCTGCGTTGCCGCTGATCGGCGACGAATTTGGACTGGCGCTGTGGCAGCGCGGAGCCATTGTCTCATCGATGAGCTTTCTGACGGCTATGACCGGATTGTTCGTCGGGATATGGGCTAATCGTTACCACGCCGAACGCGTTGCCCTTATGGCTCTCAGTATTGCGGTCGCAGCCGGGTTGGCAGGCGCATTGACCGAGAGCTTCTTACCGCTCCTGCTCACGCGGATCGTAGAGGGGCTTGGCTATATCACCGCTATGGCGTCTCTTCCGGCGATCATTGCAAAGTACTGCGCGCCAAAAGACCGTCCACTCGCTATGGCCATTTGGGCAAGCACAGTCCCTGGCGGCCTCGCAGTCCTCCTGTTGCTATCACCAGCGCTGATCGAGGTCGGTGGCCTTGGTTGGCGCGGCTTATGGATCGTCACAGCCCTCGGCATCGCAACGGTCGCAAGTTTGTTCTTCCTGCGTGTTCGGCCGATTCCGCGGAACGAAGGTCCGATCACAGTCCAATCCCCTTGGGCGGATCTCAAACAAGCCGTCAGCCTTCAAACGCTATCGCTTGTTGGCCTCTTTGTTTGCTACGGCATGCAGTTTTTGGCGGTCGTCTCATTTCTGCCGACGATGCTCGTCGAACAGTCCGGCCTCTCTCTGGGCACCGCAGCGCTCTATAGCGGCATCGTCGCGATCGGGAATGCTGTCGGATCAGTGCTTGCAGGCCCGCTGATCAAAGCTGGATTTCGTCGACGCAACATCATGATCGCCGGTTATATCATCATGGCAATAGCAGCAGCGACGGTTCTGACTGATGTCGCGCCACTCTGGCTGCGCCTGATTGCAGGTGTCGTATTCTCGACTTCCGGCGCGTTGATACCTGGTTGTGTCTTCACTTATGTCCCGGAGTTGGCCAAACGGCCGTCACAGGCACCGATTTTTGCAGGGCTCTTCATTCAAGGATCAGGGACCGGTCATATCATCGGACCGGTGTTCCTCGGAGGTCTGGTTGATTACTTTGGCAGCTGGGAATATGCGGTTATTATGACCACGACCGCATCTGTGCTCGGAATTCTGCTCGCGATTGCCAGTCAAAAAGGGCGCTAGGCTCTCCCCGCATGGCAACAAATTGAAAGTCATTGCCCGGCTTCACTCAGTAGCGCTTCATAACAGCCATGAAAGCCCGTCGGAAGGTTTCGGTTCAGATTGAAGCGCGGCAAGCCAGCTTACCGATTATACTCCGAGATAGCGGTGCTGAATGTCCTCGGACGACTTCAACTCATCGGAGCTGCCGGACCAGACAACTTGCCCCTTCTCAAGTACGTAGTGGCGGTTGGCCAGTTTGACGAGATCGGCAACATTCTTGTCGACAACCAGAATAGAAACACCGTCATCGCGAATGCGGCGCAGACAGGCCCAGATTTCATCCCGGATCAACGGTGCAAGTCCCTCTGTTGCCTCATCTAGAATGAGCAATTTGGGGTTTGTCATCAGGGCTCGACCAATGGCCAGCATCTGCTGCTCGCCACCAGAAAGGAGATTGCCCATGGATGTCTGGCGTTGCTCAAGCTGCGGAAACATCGCGTAAACACGCTCAATCGTCCAAGGCGTTGGATCCTTGCGCCGGTTGGCGGCAGTTGCAACGAGGTTTTCATGAACATTCAGGTTTGGGAAGATCTGGCGCCCCTCCGGCACTAGCCCCACGCCGTGCTGGGCTATCCGATAGGATGGTGTGCCCGTTATCGCCACGTCATCGAATGACACTGTCCCGCCTGCCGCTTTGACGATGCCCATGACGGTATTGATTGTTGTTGTCTTACCCATGCCGTTACGGCCCAGAAGGGTGACAACTTCGCCATCATTGACGTCGAGCGACACACCGAAAAGCACCTGGCTTGCACCATATGCAGCTTCAAGGTTTTGAACCCGCAGCATCAGGCAGCCTCCCCAAGGTAGGCCTTGATGACATCCGGGTTGCTCCGCACGTCCTCGGGCCGACCAGTCGCAATCACTTTGCCATAAACGAGAACCGTAATCCGATCGGCCAGGGCAAAGACGGCATCCATGTCATGTTCAACAAGCAGCATTGTCATGCCTTTGAGACCCTTGAGGGTCTCAATCATCCGGGCGCTCTCTTCCGCGCCCATACCTGCCATCGGTTCATCAAGCAGCAGCATTTCGGGCTCAGTGGCAAGCGCCATAGCAATCTCAAGTTGGCGTCGCTCACCATGCGACAGCGCCGATGCCGTGACATGCGCACGATCGGCCAAACTAACGGTCATGAGCTTGGCATAGGCTGGTTCGCGCAACGTGGTGCTTTTTCTTGCCGGCGACCAAAAGCGGAACGAGTGCCCGCTCTGTGCCTGCACCGCGAGCGCGACGTTATCAAGCACACTCATTTGCATGAAAACGGACGTGATCTGGAATGAGCGGGCAAGTCCGACGTGCGCGCGTCGGTAGGCAGGCTGGTGCGTGATATCACGCCCTTTAAACTCAATCGTACCCGAATCCGGTTTGAGCAAACCCGATAGTTGGGAAATGAGCGTGGTTTTACCAGCGCCGTTCGGACCGATAATGGCGTGGATCTCACCTTCGCTGACGTCAAGTGAGACGTTGTCGGTCGCTCGCACACCCCCAAAGCCCTTATTGAGATCTGTAATCTTCAGCAATGCCGGTTTGGCTGGCGTCTCAGTCATTCTTGTCTGCCCACCTGCTCATGAAGCCACTGAGGCCGCCCTTGAGGAACAACACCGCCAGGATGAGAATGATGCCGAACGGCAGATGCCAATAGATTGTAAAGCTCGAAAGGACCTCTTCCAGCAGAAGAAAGACGGTTGTCCCAAGCAGTGGACCAAACAAGAAGCCCGTGCCACCAAGGATCACCATAAACATCAACTCACCAGAGCGTGTCCAATCCATCATTTCCGGCGAGATGAAAGTTGTGAAGTTGCCGAGCAACGCCCCGGCAAAACCGCATATCGTGCCGGAAATGACGTAGGCCGCCAACTTGTAGATATAGGGATTGATCCCAAGCGCACGGACGCGCTCCTCGTTTTGCTTGGCGCTTTGCAGCACCATGCCGAACCGCGAGTTGACAATCCGATGAACGAGGAAAAGCACGACGAACAAAGATGCCAGAGAGAACCCGTAGAGCGACAGCGGGTCGTCAAAATTGATCAACGGAAATTCCGAACGGGTATCAATTGTCAGGCCATCATCACCGCCGTACGTCTCAAGCGATACGATGGCAAAGAACACCATCTGGCCGAAGGCCATGGTGATCATGATGAAGTGCACACCTTTCGTGCGCAGACAAATGGCGCCTGTGATCAGCGCGAACAGCGCACAGACGGCTAAGGCAAGGCCGAACTGGAAGAAGCCGTCGTGTGTGGCGATGCTTTCAAAGCCGCCATAGAGCGCGTGATAGGACGGGATCCCAACCGCATAGGCACCGAGCCCGATGAATGCGGCGTGGCCGAAGGAAATCATACCGCCATAGCCCAGGACCAGGTTGAGGCTGACGGCTGCGATAGAAAGAATGACCAGGCGCGTCGCGATATCCAACCAGAATTTTTCACCGATCATATAGGCGGCCGGTGGGATCACAACCAGCGCGAACAAGACCAGCAAGGTCACGATGCGTTGCGGGTGCCAGCGAAACGGAGCGCTGTCATGCAGTGCCTGATGACGATCGGAAAGTGGTGTCTCTGCCATGCCGTCACCGTGTTTGTGGCGGGAACAGACCCTGTGGTCTGACCGCAAGGATGATGGCCATGAGAATATAGATCAGCATGGCGGATACGGCTGGCGCCGCTGTCTCAGCGAACTCCGCCGGCATCACAATCTTAAAAACATCATCAAGATAAGATCGGCCCATGGTATCGATCAGGCCAATCATAAGGGCAGCAATGAAGGCGCCTTTCATCGATCCAATGCCACCGACGATAATCACCACGAACGCCGTAATAATGATCTCGTTGCCCATGCCGATTGAGGCTTCGGTAATTGGTGAGATCAGCATGCCGGCCAGTCCGGCGAGGACGGCACCGAGCGCAAAGACACCCGCAAACAGCGTCTTGATGTCAATTCCGAGCGCGCCAATCATCGTCCGATTTGATGCACCAGCCCGGATCAACATGCCAAGGCGGGTGTGGTTGACAAGCAAGTACAGTCCGAGCGCGATCAACAGCCCCGTTCCGATGATCAAGAGCCGGAACGTCGGAAACACGACGTCCCCAGGAAGTGTAACCTGGCCATCAAGCCACTTGGGCAGGGGGACGGCAATACCTTCCGGCCCCCATATCAATTGGACCAGTGTATCGAAGCAAAGGATCAAGCCGAAGGTTGCCAGAACATGATCGAGGTGATCTCTCGGATAGAGATTGCGGATCACGATGACCTCGATCAGGAAACCAGCCGCCGCCGTAACCGGGATAGCGAGCAAAACGCCCAGCAAAAATGAGTCTGTCAGAAACGTGAAAGTCGCACAGAAGAACGCGCCGAGCATGTAGAGCGAACCATGTGCCAGGTTCACAAAATCCATAATGCCGAAAGTCAGCGTCAAACCTGAGGCGAGCAGAAAAAGCAGCACACCCAACTGCAAGCCGTTGAGTGTCTGAATGATCAGAAGCGAGACATCCATAGAATTGGCGGACCTTCGCGGAAGCGGACTTCAGAAGTGTGAGAGATGAACGACGTGCTGCCGCGAAAGGTCAACAGCGAGCCTCTCGCGGCAGCATGTATGTAACGTTGGATCAGATGCGAACGCTTACTTCATCTTGCAGTCTTTGGCGTAAACGTCTTGATGGTTCTCATAGACGGTTTTGGTGATCTTCGTCGTCCAAACACCATCAGCGTCCTTCACGACCTGGCGCAGGTAGAAGTTTTGGATTGGCATATGGTTGTTGCCGTAAGTGAACTTACCGCGCACTGAGTCGAAGTTGGCGGACTTCATGGCCTTACGCATTTCATCCTTCTTGGATGTGTCACCGTTCACGGCATCGACAGCGGACTTGATCAGCATGATGCTGTCGTAAGCCTGTGCTGCATAGAACGATGGGTACTTGCCGTACTTTTTCTTGAAGCCACCGACGAACTTCTTGTTCGCAGGCGTATCGAGATCCGGTCCCCAGAACTGTGTGTTCTCTGATCCAAGTACGCCTTCCATCTTAGCTGCCTGCAGTTTTGGCAAAGCGATCGAGTCAACAGTGAAGACAGTGTAAAGCGGCAGTTTCCCCTGCAGGCCAGCCTGCTGGTACTGCTTAATGAAGGCGCCGCCGGCCTTGCCAGGATAGAAGACAAAGATGCCTTCAGCACCGGAGGCTTTCGCTTTTGCGAGTTCGGCGGAGAAGTCAAGCTGAGCGTCCTTGCCCCACTTCGTGAAATCCTTGCCTTTGATTTCGCCTTTGAAGGTCCGTTCAACCCCGGCGACCATGTTCTTACCAGCTGCATAGTTCGGCGCCATGATGTAGAGGGACTTCACGCCTTTCTGGTTGAGAACTTCACCCATAGCCATCGGCGTCTGGTCATTTTGCCAAGAGGTCGAAAAGAAATTTTCGTGGCAGAGCTTGCCAGCGAGCGGAGAAGGACCAGCATTGGCAGAGATCAGGAACTTGCCGGAGTCGAGAACGGTCTTCCGTGATGCGAGAAGCACGTGCGACCAGATAAACCCGGCGACGAAATCAACATCGTCCTTTTTGACAAGCTTGTCGGCTTTCTGCTTGCCGATTTCCGGTTTGAAGCCGTCATCTTCCATGATCAGCTCAACCTTTTTGCCACCCATCTTGCCGCCGATGTGTTCCATGGCAAGATTGACTGCGTCACGCATATCGTTGCCGATAACAGCAGCGCCAGTGGTCAGTGTTGTGATGAAACCAACTTTGACAGAGTCTGCTGCCATCGCCGGCGTTGCAGCAAATGCCAAACCGGCAATCAGTGCAGAAAATTTCGTTTTCACAGGTACCCTCCCAGGGCTTTCATGAGGCCCAGTGTTCAATTTCAGGCTACGTGCTCCCCCAGATGTGCATTCTAGGGCAACTTTGTGGTCCATCAGAACACGAGCAACTATCTGATTCCAGTGTAGATTCTTGAACTTGATTGATGCTTGAAACCCAAGCAGTTGTTTGAGGCAATTATCCAATTCGCTACACTAGGCCTTCCGTTTGCCGCCGACGCCCGGCCATGGACGTGGCAGAACCGGATTATGCAGATTTCTACTATCGCCGCCAAGCGCTTATGGCAATGTTTGATAGCTCAAGGCGTTACACGATAGGGCCTTGAGATGGCAGCCGGAACAACCCTAGCTAAGCGTTATGGCCTCATGGCTGTAGAGCCAATTCAGGTCCTGGTACCAATCCGCCGGAGATTTTCCGGACATGATCGCGTCGCGCATGGCGGCCTGGCCGCCGCTTGGATGGTAAATGTGATCGCCAATCAATCGCGAGCCCATCTGCACACTGGCTGTTCTCGCAAATCGCCGATTGCGATAGCGAACCAGTGCCTGGGCGATATCAGACCCGGCACTGATGCAATCGGCAAGAACCACGGCATCTTCCATGGCCATGCAGGCCCCTTGGGCAAAATACTGCAACATCGGGTGTGCCGCATCACCAAGAAGAGCAACGCGTCCATCAATCCAATTCTCATTGGGGTCACGGTCGCACAGCACCCATAACTTCCAGTCTTCGCCGTGCTCGATCACTTGCTGTGCACGTGGATGGATATGATCGAAGCCGCGCCGCACCTCATCTTTGTTAACGGGAATGCCGGCGACCGGCTCGGTGACATCGTTATGGTAGGTGACAACGAGATTGAAGACCTCACCACCTTTGAGGGGGTAATGGACGATATGGCACTTCGGTCCGGCCCAGAGCGTTGCAGCATTCCATCGGAGATCTTCCGGCATGTTCTTTGTCGGAATGACCGAGCGATAGGTGGTATGACCGGACACGCGCGGGGCGCCATCCCCAATCAATTGTTGGCGAACATGGGAATGCAGGCCGTCTGCACCGATGAGTGCGCGCGCTGCAATTGTCTCCCCATTGCCGAGCTCAACGTTGATATAGGTATCGGCGTGCGCATAGCCGCGAATTTCGCTTTTTGTGCGAAGATCAACGAGACCGGACCCTTTGCATGCATCGAGTAGGGCCCGATGCAGATCGGCACGATGAACAACGGCATACGGGTTGCCAAAATGTGCTCGGAAGTCTTCGCCTAACGGAATGTGGCAGATTTCATCGCCACTCAGCCCGTCCATCAGGCGCAAGCGATCAATGAACACCGCACCAAAGCGGGCCTGGTCGCCAATGCCTAGCCTATCGAAGCAGTGAAAGGCATTCGGTGCCAGCTGAATGCCGGCCCCGATCTCGCCAAATGCATCGGCCTGTTCGCAAACGATTGATGCAATGTTTTTACGTGAGAGCGCCAGGGCGGCAGCTAGTCCACCTATGCCACCGCCTGCAATCAACACGGCCTTGTCCGGCATCACCTATCCCTTGATCAACCTGCCAACATTTGGCTGGCAGGCTGCTCTTAAAGGCATGATGAGGTCAAGGGAGGAAGTTTGGAAGCAGCACGGGGCAGCAAGCGCCCGACAGGTTACTTCGTTTCCTCGGGAGCCCGGTTGTACACATCCTCGGTGCGCATAATATCGTCTTCACCAAGGTAGGTGCCGATCTGAACCTCAATGAGTTCCAAGGGCACTTTCCCGGGGTTTTCCAGCCGGTGCCACTGCGTCGCAAAGATGTAGACACTCTCGTTTTCACGAACCAGTTTCTCGATCTCACCGACAGTAATCAGCGCAGTACCTTGGACGACCACCCAATGCTCTGAGCGGTGGTGGTGCATTTGCATTGAGAGCTTGCCACCGGGCTTGACGTGCAGCTTTTTAACCTGGAAGCGCGAGCCGAGTGCCAGCGTTTCGAAATAGCCCCACGGTCGATAGTTGCGCAGATGCTGCTCTTGTTCTTTGCGGTTGGAGCGCTTGAGCTTCTGAACAACCTTGCTAACGTCCTGCGAGCGGCTTTTGTCGGCAACGAGCAGCGCATCTGGTGTGTCAACAATTACAAGATTGTCGACGCCGATTGTGGACACCAGTGAACGCTCAGAGTGCACGTAGCAGCCTTCTGTGTCTTCCAGAAGAGCCTCGCCACGGATGAAATTACCCTTTTCGTCCTGCGGCGCCATTTCCCAAAGCGAGGACCACGACCCGACGTCGCTCCAGCCAATACCAAGTGGCAGCATCGCGGCATTGGAGGTTTGCTCCATCACCGCATAGTCAATCGACGTGTTGGGCGATTGGGATAAGGCCGCCTGATCGAGACGAATGAAATCGAGGTCTTCATAAGCCGCCTCGAGCGACTCGCGGGCTGCCTCCAGGACGCGCGGAGCCAGGCGCGCCATTTCGTCGATGAATGTCTTGGCATGCAGAACGAAGATGCCGCTGTTCCAGAAGTAGTTCCCGGCGGCGAGATAGGTCTCAGCGACGTCCTTCTCTGGCTTCTCGAAAAACGCATCGACGTGGTAGGCGCCACCATTGAAACCCTCGAGCCCGGCACCTTGTCGGATGTACCCATAGCCCGTGTGCGCTTCAGTCGGTTTCACGCCAAACAGTACCAGCTTGCCGGTTGCGGCTACCAGAGCGGCGCGCTCAACGGAGGCAGCAAAGCGGTCGGCATCTTCAATGACATGGTCGGATGGCATGACAACCAACACAGCCTGCGGGGACTGTTTCAGTGCCTGGATAGCTGCCACGGCGATCGGTGCAGCGGTATTTCTGGCGATCGGTTCCAGCACGATAGCTTTGGCCTGAACGTCGGCCTTCTCTAACTCTTCGGCAACCAGGAAGCGGTGATCATTATTGCAAAGCAGAATAGGTGGCTCAAAGCCGGCCGACTCTGGCAGGCGCTTCAGCGTGGCCCCAAGAAAGCTGGCGCCCTCGTCATCGAAAAAGTTGATAAACTGCTTCGGATAGAGCGAGCGTGATAGCGGCCATAACCGGGTTCCAGAGCCGCCGGACAGAATCACCGGTTGAATAAAAGTCATTTCATGCTGCTCCATAACAGTTGCCAGCCTGAGATTGCCGAGACGGCGGCGCAAAGAGACACTCGGCTGTTGTCGTTTCCTGTAAATGAATAATTATCATGAGATATTTCCCAGAAGATTAACCATAGCAGCCGAGAGCGCTCTGAATTTGTCTTTTAGAATCATTTTGAGCAATTGAGCCTGCATGAGAGTTGTGCGATCTACAACTTTTATCTCTGTGGGTTCGCTCTCTCCTGATCAGCGGGTTGCCGCGATCCGGCTTCTTGACGGCCACGGAATTCCGGTGATCAATGATTGAAAAGCAAGAACACACGTCGCTGCTAGCAAGCGGCTTGGACGTGTGAGACCCGGGGGAGCACGAATGTCCGGCCAGGAAAATGGGAACGCGGCGCTGTATTTCGTTGATCGGCATGTTGCCGAAGGGCGAGACAACAAAGTTGCCTTTGCCCAGGGTGGGCGCGCGCTAACGTACGGAGATCTGAAGCGCGAGTCTGACCGGATGGTCGACTTCTATGCACGATACGGTGTCGGACGTGAGGCGCGAGCGGCTGTCCTGGTGCTCGATTGCCTTGAATACCCGACGATTTTCTGGGGCAGCCTTAAGGCGGGTGTCGTTCCCGTTTGCCTCAACACATTGCTGTCGACAGAACAATATCGGTACATCCTGGCCGATTGCCGGGCCAAGGTATTGTTTGTCTCCAGTCAGCTCATCGAAGTGGTTGCCCCCATCCTTGGCGGCCATCCGACAATTGAACACGTCTTCGTCGTCGGCGGGGCGGTCAACGGGCGGCTATCTTTCGAACAGGAATTTGCAACCTGCGCAAGTGGTCGGATGGTCGAAGCGCATGCTGATGAGACCGCGTTCTGGCTCTATTCGTCAGGGTCGACAGGAATGCCAAAAGGGGTCATGCATGTCCATTCCAGCCTCCGGGGGACGTCTGACACATTCGCGGAACAGGTCATGGGCATCCACGAGAATGACGTCGTCTTCTCTGCTGCCAAGTTGTTTTTCGCTTATGGCCTCGGCAATGGCATGACCTTTCCGATGTCGGTTGGCGCAACAGCTGTGCTGTTTCCTGGACGGCCAACGCCGGACAGCGTGGCAGAGGTTCTGGAAACTCATCAACCGACAATCTTCTACGGGGTGCCGACACTCTACGCAGCCATGCTGGCCGCATACGGCGAGAAACGCCTGCCAGGGTCTGAGAGACTTCGCATGTGTGTGTCAGCCGGTGAAGCACTTCCGCAGGATATCGGAGAGCGTTGGAAAGCGCTCACAGGTGTCGATATTATCGATGGCGTCGGCTCGACAGAGATGCTGCACATCTTCCTGAGTAACTTTCCAGGTGACGTGGCTTATGGCACGTCCGGGCGTGCCGTCCCTGGTTATGAAGTCCGGCTCGTCGATGAAGACGGCAATGACGTAGCCGATGACAATGTTGGTGAACTCCTGGTGAAAGGGGAGACGGCAGCAGCGGCCTATTGGAACCAACGAGAGAAAAGCCGCGCGACGTTTCTCGGAGAATGGACGAGGACAGGGGATAAATACACGCGCCGCCCTGATGGCCGCCATGTTTACTGTGGCCGGACTGACGACATGTTCAAAGTCAGCGGCATCTGGGTTTCACCGTTCGAGGTTGAGTCCGCACTGATCACCCACGACAGCGTACTTGAAGCGGCTGTTGTGCCAAAAGAGGATGATGATGGTCTCACCAAGCCTAAGGCTTTTGTCATACTCAAAGACGGCTCAACCTCCGGCGAGGAGGCCCTCTACGATACGCTCAAGGAGCACGTGAAGACCGAAATCGGTCAATGGAAATACCCACGCTGGATTGAGTTTGTGGGAGATCTGCCCAAAACGGCCACAGGAAAAATTCAGCGGTTCAAGTTGCGCGATTAATAGCCTGCCCCCCTATTGTGTCGGGCAATATCAGTGACCTAGAAGGATGAGATGGACCCATGCAATGGCATCCGGGAGAAATCGAGAGACATCGGATTGGCGACGCCAGTTTGGAGTGTCTCTGCCTTGGACCGGCTCCCGGTGATGCACCAACCATCGTCATGTTGCATGAGGGGTTAGGCTGCATAACGATGTGGCGTGACTTTCCCCAAGTGGTGCAAGACGCCACGGGATATGGCGTGTTCGTCTACGCGCGTCAGGGTTACGGCGGGTCCGATGCCTGTGAGTTGCCGCGTCCCGTCGACTACCTCGAGCAGGAAGCCGTAAAAGTCCTGCCGCGCGTTTTGGAAGCCATTGGTTTCGAGAGCGGTATCCTGTTCGGCCATAGTGATGGGGGAACGATTGCCGGCCAGTACCTTGGTACATATCAGGACCACCGGGTGCGCGGGCTCATCATGATGGCACCGCACTTCTTTGTTGAACCAGAGAACCTGACGACAATTGCCCAGGTCGAACACGCATTCGAAAGCGAAGGCCTGCGGGAGCGGCTCGCCAAACACCATGGCGACAATGTTGATTGTGCGTTCTGGGGCTGGAGTAAAGCTTGGAGAGCGATGGGAGCAACCCATTGGGATGTGCGGGAAGTGATTGCTTACATCCGTGTACCTGTCCTCTATATCCAGGGCGAGGACGATGCTTACGGCTCAATTGCACAGGCCGATGCCGTCGTTGAAGAGTGCTATGCTCCTGTCGATGTTGAAATCTTGGCCGACTGCCAGCATTCGCCGCATCTCGAGCAGCCAGATAGAACCTTATCCCTTGTGTCTGATTTCGTGAGCCGGCTTAGTCGCATTGAGCGTGCGGCCCCGCCGGCAGCTTGATGTTGGATTTCGGACCAGAGGTCCAGCAGCAGTTTCCAATGCCGGTGACAGCGCATCGGCCCGGTAGAACCGAGCATCCGACGGCCAATCTCAGGGCTCCTGTCCAATCCAGTCTCTCTGTCGTTGTCACAGCCCAGAATTGGCAGCGTCATGACGCTTATCTTTATGGCTTTGTACTCTATCGTTCGCGATACTATTGGGAGGCACATGAAATCTGGGAGCCAGTCTGGTTGACTTGTGCCCCAAACTCGCTTGAGCGCCTGATGCTCCAAGCATGCATTCAACTAGCGAATGCCGCTTTGAAGGAGGAGCTCGGCAACACGAAAGCAGCACTCAGGCTCTATGGGATTTCGGCAGACCTGCTGAGGGAGATTGTCAGCCGGCAAACCGGTGAGCGTGCGCAAGACGTGCTGTTGGGAATAGATGTTCGCGAACTTATTCAGAAAATCGAACTGAAGACTACTCAACCGCACAACCTCTAGAACAGCGCACCGCCAATGTCTGCCACAGCCCTCAATTTCAGGACGCGCAATCGACGCACTGCGGTACTGAGGGATCGAACTGCAGGCGTTTTTCGGCAATCTCCTCACCACAATCAATGCAATACCCGTATTCGCCCTGCTCGATCCGGATGAGCGCAGCTTTGATGCGTTGGAGGTCACGGTCGCGATTGCGCTCTGTTACAAGGGCCATTGCTTGCTGCTGAATAGCATCGATGCGCGATACGCGTCCGACACTGGATTGATCGAGTTCAACCGCAGCGCGGGAGCCTGCTGATATTTCACTGAGCGTCTCAAGTTCCTGACGGCGTTCCAGCAGCAAAGTTTGGAACGCCTCAATTTTGTTATTGTCCATCGCTGTTTTCTTTCCACTCATACACCGGGACACATAGCCGTCTAATCAGTGTCGCCTGATCGTCCTGGCTGTTGTCCTGACTATAGATGCGGAGGTGCCGCGGTTGCCGCGATATCTAGCCTAGCGAGCACCGGTAACTTTGGGAATACAATTGATCCGGCAGTGTGAGTTCGAGGTTCGGCTCCCGTTGTTGCCCGAACCAAAGACCGGTCGCGAGAAACGATCGGACCGCAAGGAACGCGACCAAAGCAGAAAGAACCCTTCGGATCCCGGGATCCGAAGGGTTCGCGGCCATGCGTTGCTCAGGAAGGGACCACCACCAGGCGCATGGCCGAATGACTTAGCAGTGAAATCCATAGCGTCTGCGATCGACGTGGATGTCGGTCAACTCAGTAGTAGCGGCACCAGTTGAACTTCTTCTTCCAGTAGTAATTGCCGGTTCTGTGGTAGCGGCGCAGATAGCGGTAGCAGCCCTTGCCGTAGTAAGCGTAGTGCGAGCGCCAGTGACGGCGGTGATGGAAGCGGAACCGGAAGCGTGCACCGCGGCGAAAGCCAACTTTAACAACGCCAGCGGCTTGCTCGGTTGCGGCTGGGGCGACATTGGCCAGGTTTGCCAATCCAGGCTGCGCGCTGGCGATGGAGCTCGTTGAAATCAGGGCGGCGAATGCGATTGCGGTCAGTGCTGTTTTCTTGATCATTGTCTTCAGTCCTTGTGTGTCTGTGTGTGTTTCGTTGTGTTGTTCTCTGTTGTTGAGAGGACAATGCCGGAGAAGGCGCCCGCCCGCTGTCTCGCACGTGACAAGCGTGAATTTTTTCTGGTCGGCTGGAGCCAGAACAAAAAAAGCCCCTCAACCGGAGTTGAGGGGCAACACAGTCAGACAGGCTGGGAGAAATGGATTAGGCCCAATAGCGTTGCAGTTCGCTCAGTCGTTGAAGGATCTGCTCGACTTGGGGCAGGTCTTGGAAGTTGAGATCTCGAAGATTCTGGAACTCGGGCATTTGCAGAGCAAAGGCAACTGCGGCGATTGAGGCTGCGATGCCGGTGAAGGCTGCCACAGCGCGCCGCTTGCCGGGCTTCCTGACAGTCGGCTTCGCTGCTTCCTTGGCAGCAGGGAAGGGTAGGACCTTGGCAGCCTCATCACTGGCACTCTTGTCTGCCTTCACCGCATCAACCTCAGCTTCGGCATTGTCGGTCTTGCCTGCAGCCTGATCGTCAGCGGCGGCCTCAGTTTCCATATCGTCACCGGCAAGTGTCGCCTCTTCGCCGTCGTCAGATGCGGCGGATGTCACAACATCTCCCGTGGCATCTTCGGATGTGGCATCCTCGGACGCTGTCGGCTTGAGGTCTTCAGCGGCCGCTTCGGCGTCAAAGTCGACGGGTTGATGCATGCTGGTATGGCAGTCATCATCTTCGCTGACTTCAGTGGCGGTGAGGTCCACGTCATCGGCTTCCGTCGCGGACGCCTCGTCTGTCTCAACGGCTGCACTCAATTCAACATCATCACTTCCGTCGGCCGCGATGTCGTCGCCAGAGACTTCGTCAGATACTTGGCCAGAGACCTGATCAGCGTCTTCACGAAGAGCATCGAGCGTGGCCTCATCGGCATCTGCCGCGATATCATCCTGGGCAGTCTCGGAAGTCGCAATCGTGTCTCCCATTTCAGCGGTATCCGACGACGCTTCTCGGGTTGCGTCCTCGTTATCATCGCCGATGTCCTCGAACCGAAGGATCGAGTCGTCTTCCAGGTCGATTTCCGGCATGACGATGTCATCTTCGAACTGATCGCTATCCAGCAATTCGTCCTCGGACGCCAGTTCGGATGTCAAGGCGAGGCTCTCTTCGTTATTGACCGACGTTTCTTCGGCCGAACTCTCGTCCGCAGCAGTCTCTTCTATCGAGCCTTCGTCATCGTACAGAACCAAGACCGGCACTGCATCATCGTCCTCGGTATCCTCGGTTGATGACGTGTCTGCGATCAAAGACGGAGCTTCGGTCGCCTCGCACATGTCCGGATCGGCGGCCAATTCGCTATTGGTCTCAGACGCGAGAGATACCTTTGCCTCGTCCTCCTCATCTGACACAAGGACATCTTCCGCGATCATATCAATCTCGGCTGATTGAGTCTCGGCGTCGTCTGCGATACCCTCTTCAACCTGACCAGCGTCAGTCATTTCAAGCGATGCATCTTCGACAAGCTCGATGTCGCCGTCGTCGTCCCGCAGATCATTGTCAAGCAACGCGCTATCGTCGCACTCGCTTGCGAGTGATGTAGCAGAAGCTGGCTCCTCCTCGGCAAGCTCCATAGCATCGCAAAGCTCCAGGTCCGCGCCCTTGTCCGCAAGATCATCCAGGTCTGAAGAGCTTGTGACCTCGTTGTCACCTGCGTCCGCGGTGGTATCGTCGAGCATCAGAGGGACTGTCATTGAATGCAAAGCAGAATTGGATGCGCTGTCGTCGTATAATGCAGAAGCGGGCGTCAGAGACGCAATTGTCGTGCTGGTGCCACTGTCCTGCAAATTACTGACAGCTTGATCATTGAAGACCTGGCTCTCTGCCACTAATTCCAGCTGCTCAAGAACATCGGTCAATTTTTCTTGTGCGCTTAAAGCAGTTGCCTCTAGCGTACCAAATTCGCGCCTTAAATCATTTAATTGCGCGATAGCAGTCTCCAAGTTTAGTGCTTCGCCCGAAATCATTACCCAAATCCTTCAACTGGCTTGACTGTGTGAAAGCGTGATCTGAGTATCCCTGACAGAGGTCAACAACTCCCTAATAGAATAGCCATTTTGGGACATTGGGAAAAAGTCAGAAAAAACATGAATTATTACGTAAAAACATAAGGTTAGGTGTGAGTTTAAGAAACTAGTAAGCGTGTTAAGGTGCGAATCGAGCAACCGCTGGTTGTTATGTAAATTTTGGGAATTGTTTAGAATCAAGCGAGCAATTACGAATTGTTATATAAATTCGCACACTGCATATTCAAAATATGAGTATATTGCCATGGCGAAGGCGCAATGACTGCAGGATAGTCAGACGTCAACGGAGGCCCTGAGAAGAAATGGCTCAGCAACAAGGTTGACATATTCCCACACCGACACAGCATAAGAAGACGGTATCAACAACTCGTATTGACCCGCCTTGGAGCAATATATGAGAGTTGAAGTATGATGAACTGTGGTTTGGGCAAACGCGCCAATTGGAAAATTTTGCCGCCGCAAGTCGATCGTTGAAATCCGCATCATCAGGTCACGCGCGTGCAGTCCCTCTATCCGGATGTGGAGCCGGGAGTGTGTGAGGTCAAGGCAAGGCGTTTGCGATTGATCGAGCTCTGCACAACGATCGGAGATGAGTGACGGCGTTTGGTGCCAGATCAGGAGGCGATCTGGTGTAATGCGAAAGCTGACGCAATTTGTCCCTGTCTGGGCGTGCCGAAAGTCGCCAAGCCCGGCAAGCCCATTCTTTTGCAGGAATGGTGTAACTGCACCCTCAAAATCCGCTCCCCATCCGGCGATCTGGACCAATGCACTGATTGGGGCATGACTGATACTGAGGCCCGGGGCTTCGCTGCCTCCCTCAGATGCAGCGATCCGTTTCCGTCTGTAACCGTCGAGCGGGGATTGAACGTCAACCATTCTGGCGTTCTCCGTCAGGATCATAGAAGTGGTGTGAGACAACCTTGGCTTCAAATGACTGGTCGGAGAGAAAGTCGATACAACGCACGATCTCACCCTGCCTATCCCGACCGTTCTGTAACAGACCCAGGGCGATGTATTTCTTTAGCGCTGGCGAATACGTCGTGGATGACACAAAACCATCACCATGACCCGTTGCATCGCCGCCTCGAGGGAACAGGAGCATGCCGGGCTTGGCACCGCTGTCTCCGATAATTTCCAGACCGACTAAGGATTGGCGGTCTGGGTCTGCGAGCGCGTCACGGTTGCAAAGGACAGAGCCGATAAATGGTTTCTTTGAGCTGGCGAACTTCTCAAGCATGAGATCTCGCAAGGTCGTGCGCCCGTCGATCTCTGGGCCGGCGATGTGACCCTTCTCAATCCGCAGGGTGCCCATCGACTCCGTTCCATAAGGTATAAGCTTGTGAGGGGCGCCCGCAGCTTCCAACGCCTTCCAAACTTGCAAGCCAAATCCAGAGGCGACGTAGATCTCATAGGCGAGTTCGCCAGAATAGCTCATGCGGTGAATGCGGACGTCGATGCTGTCAATTTGGCCTGAGACGAAGTGATTGTTTGGCAAGCAGCTCGCGCTGAGATCTACTCCATTAACAACATCCTGCAAAAGGGCACGCGACTTCGGTCCGGCAATAGCAATGGCAGCCCATTGGTCGGTCACTGATGTCACATGAACCTTCAGCTCGGGCCAGCCGACCTGCAGGAGATACTCGAGATGCGCAAGAACCGGACCGGCATTCGTCGTCGTCGTTGACATCAGGTAGTCATGTTCAGCGAGGCGTGCCGTTGCTCCGTCATCCATGACAAAGCCGTCCTCGCGCAACATCACGCCATAGCGCAAGCGACCGACAGCCAGCGTTTTCCAGCCATTGACATAGACGCGGTTGAGAAACTCGGCGGCGTCAGGACCCTGAACGGCGATCTTTCCGAGTGTCGAAACATCGACCATTCCGACGTGTTCGCGCACATGCGCGGCTTCGCGCCGATAGGCGGCATCGATGTCCTCAGTCCCGATGGGATAGTACCGCGGTCTGACCCAGGCGCCGGCATCGATCATCGAAGCTCCGCGGTCAACATGCCAATCATGCATGGCGGTCTGGCGTGTCGGGGCGAAGTGCTGACCATGCTCGTGGCCAACGATGGCGCCGAACGCAACAGGCGTGTATGGCGGGCGGAATGTCGTTGTGCCTGTGGCTGGAATGTCTGCCTGCTGCCGGGTGGCCATCCGTGACAGCGCATTGAAATTCGATGTCTTGCCCTGATCAATGGCCATACCAGACGTCGTGTAGCGCTTCAGGTGCTCGACAGACACGAAGCCCTCTCGGTGCGCAAGGTCAACGTCGGAGAGGGTGACGTCATGCTGAAAGTCGACAAAGGCCTTACCCTTGGGGATTCCAGAGGCCGTCGTCATGATAGTCGTGGCGTCCGGCGCCCGTGTCCAATTCACTTGATGCTCCAGCGCAGGTTGGTCCAGCGCCTCCGCCAGGGATCGACTGCTTTCAAATCCTGCTGCGTCGGCTGCTTTTTGTCCTGCCGAGATCGCGTCAGCAACAAGACTTGATATCTCGCCTTTGCCGGTGACTGCACCCACGCACTGCAGGTGCTCATGCTCATTTGTCTCCGGCACAAAACAGTTGGCGCTCTCATCAAAGATTGGTTTGCGGCCGGGATGGCTCCAGACATGCAGTGTCGGTGACCACCCGCCTGAGATGCCAACACTGGTGCAGTCAATCGTGTTCGGCGTACCATGGATGCGTCCTGATGAATCGACTGAACCGGCAACAACCGATTGAACGCGGCCACGTCCTTTGACTTCCAGGACGCCGCGGCCAAGCTGCAAAGTAACCTCGCTTGCATCAATGGCAGCCTGCAAATCATCCGGAATTGTGTTGCGTGTGTCGAGCAATGTCACTCGCGCACCGGCACGAGAAGCGTCGAGTGCGCTCAGATAGGCGCTATCATTGTTCGTGGCGATAACGATCTCGCGGCTAGGTAGAACGGCGTAGCGATTGACATAGGTCCGAAGCGCACCGGCAAGCATGACGCCCGGTTTGTCATTGCCGCCAAATACGAGAGGACGTTCAATCGCACCGGTGGCCAGAATGCACTGCCTGGTTCGAATGCGCCAATAGCGCTGCCGAACGTGATGCTGTTGCGGCTCGGGCAGATGATCAGCGCATCTTTCAACCGCGCCATAAACGTCATTGTCATAGGCTCCGAAAACCGTCGTACGCTTGAGAATGCGCACATTGTCGAACTGCTTCAGAGCTGACCCGCGGTCAGCGATCCATTGGTCGCTCTCATTGCCGACAGGCTCGGACAACAATGAACCACCGAGCTCGAAGTCTTCATCGGCAAGAATCACGTCAGCGCCGGATTGCGCTGCAGCCTCTGCTGCGGCCAGGCCGGTCGGGCCAGCTCCAACGACCAGAACATCACAATGAACATTGACGGTTTCATAGGCATCAGGATCAGGCAGAACGGTTGCCTTGCCCATGCCGGCGGCGCGGCGGATGAGATGCTCGCAATACATCCAGAACCGCGTGCCCTTCAGAGGACCGACAACCGGCCCCATAAACGTCTTGTAATAGAAGCCGGCGGCGAGCAGAGGGCCAAACAGCTGATTGATCGCGCCAACATCGTTACGCACATTTGGCCAGGCATTCTGGCCGTTGGCATACAGACCGTCGAATGCTTCGATGCGCGTCGCCGGTGTGTTGGGCTCCGTGCGCTCGCCGCTGCGCAGCCCAACAAGTGCGTTAGTCTCCTCCGAGCCTGCCGCCATCACGCCGCGCGGTCGATGGTATTTGAAGCTGCGGGCAACGGTCAGCTCCCCATTCGCCAACATAGCCGACGCCAGCGTGTCGCCCGGGTGCGCCAGTAACTGCCGTCCATCAAACGTCGCGAGCCGGACCTGGCCGCGATCGATACGGCCACCGTGAGCCAGACGATTGGGCTGGATTGTCATGCACCACTCTCCGAGGCGAGCCGGCAGCTTTCGATTTTATGCGTCAGGGTGTTTCGGCGAACGGTCAGGATTTGCCGGCAGCCATGAACATGATGCCAGTGCTCGACATGATCACCACGCGGGTTATCGCGCAGGAACACATACTCGTACCAGGCTTGCTCGTCCGCATTGTCCATACTGGGCCTTGCAACTGTCGCATCGCCGATGAAGCGGAACTCATCCTCGTCTCGCAGCCCGCACACCGGGCAGTCTAATCGTATCACTGTCCTACCTCAGTGCAGATGGGCCGTCGCCCCCATGCCTTTTTCATCAATCTGGATGCCACGTTGAAAGCGATCCAGCGTCAGCAGCGCATTATCGGGATGCGGTTCATCTTTCGCGATGGTCCAGGCAAAGCACCATCCCGAACCCGGCGTCGCTTTGAAGCCGCCATAACACCAGCCACCATTGAGATAGAGACCATCGATAGGTGTTTTGCAGATGAACGGTGAGCCATCCATCGTCATATCCATGACGCCGGCCCATTGCCGCAGAATTCGCAGCCGCGACACACTCGGGATGAGCGCTTTGGCGGCCGCGGCTACGTGCTCAACGTTCGGAAGGCCACCCCGCTGCGCATAAGTATTGTAGCCGTCGATATCGCCGCCAAACACCAAGCCGCCCTTATCCGACTGACTGATGTAGAAATGCGCAGCCGCATACGAAATGACCGTGTCAATCATCGGCTTGAGTGGCTCGGATACAAAGGCCTGCAGCGCGTGCGTTTCGATTGGAAGCCGGAGGCCGGCTTTCTGGGCGACATGGCTTGAGTGGCCGGCTACTGCCAGCCCGATCTTGCCGGCCCGGATCGGCCCGCGCGCGGTCTCGACGCCAACAATGCTGTCACCATCGCGCAGGAAACCTGTCACTTCGCACTGTTGAATAATATCGACACCAAGACGGCTCGCGCCGCGCGCAAAACCCCACGCAACGGCATCGTGCCGTGCCGTTCCTGCCCGGCCCTGAAACAGCCCCCCCAGAATAGGGTAGCGCGCGTTCTTTGAGTAATCGAGGTATGGCAGGCGCCGCATGACTTCGGCGCGATCCAGCAGTTCGGCGTCAATGCCGTTGGCGCGCATGATGTTGCCGCGTCGCCGGGCAGCATCAACTGCCGCCGGCGAATGAGCCAGATTAAACTGACCGCGCTGAGAGAACATCACGTTGTAATTCAGATCGTGGCTCAGGTTCTCCCAGAGCTTCAACGATCTTTCATAGAGTGCCGTATTGCCAGGGATCATATAATTGGAGCGGACAATCGTCGTATTCCGGCCAGTATTGCCGCCGCCAAGCCAGCCTTTCTCAAGCACCGCAACATTACGAATGCCATGCTCTTTGGCGAGATAGTAGGCCGTGGCAAGGCCATGCCCGCCACCGCCTACGATAATCACGTCATAGCGGGGCTTGGGATCTGGATCGCGCCAGGCCCGGTCCCAATTCTTGTTGCCGCTCAGCGCGTTACGAATGAGTGCTAACGCAGAATACTTGCCCACCTGCACCTCTCTTGAGGAACTCCACCGGCCAACTTGGCGCAGCGCTCAGGGACTTGCAAGCGCCAAATCATAGCAGCTTCCAGGTGCGCCGATGCGGTCTCATTGGGCTCTGCCTTGGTTCAGCCGCCGAATCAGCTCAGAGTCGCAAATGCAACTCAAATGCAGTCAGCGACTAAGGATTGAAGATGGCAAGGCGGCGTACGCAGTCAGCAGGCGAAGCAGGAGCATCTGCAGGGCGACCAAAGCAAACTGCGCAGACCAAGAAAGCGAAGAAATCAAGGCGCGGTGCTAAGAAGTCCGTTGAGGATTTTGGCAAGAAAACAATCGCGTTGATCTATGATTTTGACGGCACTCTATCGCCCCGGCCGATGCAAGAATATGCCTTCATGCCGAAGATCGGCGTGGATCCAAAAGATTTCTGGGAGGAAAGCAACAAGATCGCACGCGAGCAGCAGGCCGACCCGCTCATCACCTATATGCATCTCCTCTACAAGAAAGCGAAGGAGAAAGGTGTTCGCATCGACCGTGAGGACCTGGTTGCCCAGGGCCGAGACGTCGATCTGTTTCAAGGGGTTTCTGAATGGTTCTCAAACATCCAGGACTACATCGCTAATCATCCAGCAAGCCAGGGCGTCGAACTCCGCCATTATCTCGTGTCGTCAGGTCTCACTGAGATTATCGAGGGCACCAGCATCTACGATCAGTTTCACAACGTCTTTGCATCTGAATACTGGTTCGACGCCTATGACCTTCCCTATCCCAAGCGGGTCATAACCGACACCGGGAAAACGCAGTACATCTTCAGGATCAACAAAGGCATTGAGGATCTCGGGCAAAGCATCAATGAGCATATGCCCGAAGGACGGCGACCAGTTCCCTTTTCAAACATGATCTACTTCGGTGATGGCGACACGGATGTGCCTTCGATGGCCGTCATGCGCAAGAATGGCGGGTATGCGGTTGCGGTCCACTCGCCAGGTGAAGCGGTCAAGAATTGCATTGAGCTCTTCAAGGCGGAACGCTGCGATTTCTTCGCCCCGGCTGACTACCGCATGGGTAGTGCGCTCTACAACCGGACCTGCCTGCTCCTGGATCGGATTTTGGCTGACATCCGCATTGGAGAGGAAGTCTGGCAGATGGAGCAGCACGCTAAGCGGAGCCGCAAATAAAAAAGGAGCCACTAATTGGGCTCCTTTGACTGTCACTTACGATGCATGCTCCAGCCAGCCGAGCCGGCTGGCTGAACGATCAACTAGAAAGGCTTCCAGGCATCTGAACGCTTGCCGCCCGGGCTGCTGGCCGATGCGATGGTGCCGGTGCCATAGCGCTTCCAGGTTGCCGTCACCTTGGTGCCGACGTTGATCCGGTTGTAAAGCTCGACGACGTGGTCGTTATGCATGCGGATGCAACCCTTGGATACATTCTGACCAATGGTCCAGGGCGCGTCTGTGCCGTGAATACGGTAAAGGGTGCTGCCGAGATAAAGTGCTCTCACGCCAAGCGGATTGCGCGGGTGTCCACCAGGGACGAAGCTCGGTAGCTTTGGGTTTTCTTTGCGCATAGAGGCGGTTGGCGTCCAGGACGGGTTGGAACGCTTCTGCGAAACGCGCAGAACGCCCTGCCAGCGGCTTTGCTTGCGCGGCACAGCAATTGGATAGCTGATGGCCTCCCCACGGCGCGTTACATGATAAAGCCGGCGGTCACCGAAGCTGACGATGATCTGGCCTGGAGAGTAGCGCTTGCTGAAACTCACGACCTCTTTGTCGTAGACTGAATTTTGGCCGCCCCACCAAGATTGTGCAGATGCACTGTTGGCAGACACGGCGACAGCAAGCGCGAACGGTAAAAGGCCGCTCAATGCAACTTTGCCAAACTGCTTCATCGCTCTCTCCTCAGCGAGTTACGGACCGGCACGAGGCCGATTGAACGTGATAAATCCAAGCCAATCGTATAGCGCGAGATAACTCACGGATACATTTCACAAATTCGCGCGCTGTGGCTTGTGTGTAAAAGTGTTACCGACCTACACCAGTTGAGCCGAGGCCCAAACGGCTTTGACTGCGCTATGACGCCTACGAAAACCGGGAATTGCGCTCGAAATGCGGCTTGTAGTCAACTCAGAACTACCTCAGAACATCAGAAACGCCCGGCGGTAGTAAGTGGGGCAATGTCAGCCTGCAGCCACCATAACATTGAGGAGCGCCAAGCGTTGCTCAGTTTGCGCAACATGAATAGCTCGTTCAAGCGCTGGTCCTAACTCATCTGGCTCCGATACCGTCTCCGCATAGGCCCGGCTGGCCTGTGCAATGGCTGCAAAGTCGGGGCTGGGTGACAGGGCCGTCAATGGCATCTGGTTGCTACGCGCGGCATATCCTTCTGGATAAAGGCCTGCCACAGACATCCGAACAGCGCCCCACTCGGCATTATTGAGGATGACAACGACAATGCCCAGCCCGTAGGTCTCAGCAATCTGATGACAGGCCACCGGATTGGAGAAGATGTAGGAGCCATCTCCCATTGTCGCGATGACGAGGCGATCCGGATCAGCGAGTTTCATGCCCAGACCACACGGAAAACTCCAACCGAGGCCACCTGAGCAGGGCTCCTGGCGCCAGGCATCAAAGCTGCTCAGGCCGATTGGCTCAAGTGGCGCGCCGAGTTCCGAGAGAACAGTTGCCCGATGCCCGGCGATGGCTTCGCCCAAAGAACGCGACACATAAGCCTTGGTCATCTGGCCTTGTGGTGACGTGTTGTCAGCCTTCACAATCGCTGATTGATGCGCTTTAGCTGCCTCATGAACCTTTGATGCGCGCTTGGCGATTATGGCTTTGCGTTTGGCGGTTTGCTTTGGCATTGCGTCGGCCAACGCATGAATCCCATCTGCAACCTCGGTGGCAATTGAGATATCAGCCCGGAAATTGCGGACGGGAAACCGGCTTTGCAGCGGGTCGGGTCCGATGTGCACGACTTTGCAATGCTCGGATGGGGCATGAATATCGGGGGACCAGGGGGCAAGCGTATCGATCGCTATGACCAAATCGGCCTCTTCCAACCAAGGACTAGGGTTCATTCCGATGTAGCAGGGATGGTCGTGAGGCACGCCAAGGGCAATGGCCCAATACTGACAAACTGGTATGACCCAGTCGGCCGCCAGTTTTGACAGAGCATCGAAGGCATCTTCCGACCCTGCCCCATGTTGCACAATCATGAGGGGGCGTTTTGCATCGGCCAGCATCTTCGCTGCCTGACGCACATCTGAGGCACGTGGCGACAGGTGCGCTGCCGTCATACACTGCGGGGCTGATAAGTCGCTCGTCGAGCAAGGCTCGCAGAGCACTTCCCGCGGCAGGCTCAGATACACCGGCCCTTTCGGCGTTGAATTGGCGATCGCCAGCGCCCGATCAAGCACCTCTGTTGTCTGTTCGGGGAAGCGGAGTTCGTAGTCCCATTTGGAGGCTTCGCGAACGAGTGCCGTTTGATCGCGCATTTCCTGGCCCCAGCCGATCGGAACAGTGCGTGCACCAAAACGGCCCTGCTCGGTTGTCGGCGTTCTGCCAGACATGAGCAGCATGGGAACATGGTCGGTTGCCGCGTTGATCGCACCGATCGCGCCATTGGCAAGACCAACATTGGTGTGCAGCATCACGGCCTGCGCTTCGCCAGTGGCAAGATAGACCCCGTGAGCCATTCCGAGAGCTGCGTGCTCATGGGGAGCAATAATCAACTCGGGCAGTTCAATACCGTTGTGAACTGCTTGCGCAGCCCCTTCGATGATGGGCGGAAAGTCCGTGCCGGAATTGGCAAATACATAATCGACCCCAATGGCCTTGAGGCGCATCAACATCGCACCAGCTGCAGTTGTTGCCGGAGGTCTGTTGATATCGTCCATGTCCATTGCCTGTTGATCTAAAGCGGGAGGCCGACATAGTTTTCGGCCAAGGTCTTTTGTGCGGCCTCGGAGCCCAACACATAAGCCAGATCGGCCTGTCGGATGCGCTCGTCGAATGAGGTTTGGTCTTCAAAGCGGTGCAGCAGGGACGTCATCCACCAGGAGAAGCGCTGGGATTTCCAGACACGGGCCAGTGCGCGACCAGAATAACCGTCCAGTTGGTCCCAGCTGCCGGTGGCGAAATAGGACTTCATTGCCTCTGACAGGTAGTAAACGTCCGAGACTGCGAGATTGAGCCCTTTCGCTCCGGTTGGCGGCACAATGTGGGCTGCATCTCCAGCAAGGAACAGGCGGCCAAAGCGCAAAGGCGCTGAAAAGAAGCTGCGCATGGGCGCAACGCTCTTTTCTAATACGGGGCCGGTGACAAGTTCCGATTCATGCTCTGGTCCGAGCCGAAGCGCCAACTCGTCCCAGACGCGCTCATCGGGCCATTCATCAAGATCTTCGTCCGGTCGGCACTGGATATAGTTCCGAGAGCGTGACGCCGAACGCATCGAGTAAAGCGCGAAACCATTGTCGTGACGGGCGTAAATCAGTTCATCGGTGACAGGTGGTGCCTCCGCCAGAATGCCTAGCCAGGCAAATGGATAAGCCCGCTCATAGGTGGTGATTTTGTCGGAGGGAATGCGTGATCGTGAGACACCATGGTAGCCATCGCAGCCCGCTATGAAATCGCAAGTAACGCGATGGCGTTGGCCGGCGTGCGTATAAGTGAGGCTCGGTTGATCAGCTTCAATCTCGTGGAGGTCGACATCTTCAGCCTCGAAAACAAGGTCAACCCCGGCATTCATGTTGGCTGAAATCAGGTCCTTTGTGACCTCGGTTTGGCCATAGACTGTGACCACTTTCCCGCCTGTGAGATCTTGCAGGTCAATGCGCCGGCGCTCGCCATTGAGCGACAGGTTTATGCCGTCGTGACTGAGGCCAACACGTTCAAGTCGCTGGTTAACGTCTGCGGCCTTGAGAACATCAACCGTGCCTTGCTCCAGGACGCCGGCCCTGATGCGGGCTTCAACATAGGCCCGATCGCGTTGTTCCAGGACAACACAGTCGATTCCCGCCAAATCCAGCAGGCGCGCCAGCAATAACCCGGCCGGTCCTGATCCGACGATCCCAACCTGCGTTTTCCTATGCCGAACACCAGCGTCAATCATCACGGCTCTCCGCGCCCCGCCTCTCGTAGAACCCCATGCCTCAGCAATCAATTCTTCATAGTTTGCGATAGAGAATGCAAATGGTTTGGGCAACTTTATAAGCAATGATACACGGACCCTTGGAACGCAGCTTAAAGTGGGCGGTTGGTGCTCAAAGCTTGGCCGTTGGTAGCATTTAAAGCGCATTTATGGGCGCCGGACCTGCTCGAAGGCCACTGATCCAGGCTTTGTGGGTGACCAAACCGGCAAAATCGGTTGACGTCGCAGCGCAAAAATTGGATAAAGCCGCTCTTTCCGAATTTACCGCGCCAACTGGCCCGACCTCGTCAGGGAAGTGAGAGCTAGTGGGTTTGCAACCAAAACTGGGTATAGAACAATGAAAGTTCGCAATTCTATCAAGGCCTTAAAGGCCCGCCATCGCGACAATCGCGTGGTCCGCCGTCGCGGTCGCCTGTATGTTATCAACAAGACTCAGCGTCGTTTCAAAGCACGCCAGGGCTGATTACGACCGTCTCTCTTGGCGAGCCTGCGCACGAAACCGTGTGCTGCAGAGCTTTGACGTTGTCACATTTGCTCGCTAGCATCCCTTCATGATGCATCAGAATATAACCCGTTCAGTGATCGCGGTGCTGGCCATTCTGGCTGGCCCCTTTGCGTTTGGCGCCTCAGCTCAGGCGCAGCAGGCGCCACCGCCGTCCGCCGGCGAAAAGAAATCACCGAAGCCCAAGCTCGACATTGAGGAATTGACCAAGAGAGCCGTCAAAGGTTCCAAGCCGAAGACGGCCTTGGAACTGGCTCTGAAAGACGGCTATCCGACAAATGCGGTCAAACGCGCTAAGGTTCGCGACAATCTCTATGCCCTGCTTGCAACGGCCTCCGACAAGAAAGAGGCTGACAAAGTCTTAGCGGCTCTCAATCGCCTCTACCTCACCTCCGGAAGCCCGACAATTGATCTCCTGCTAAAGCGTGGGATCAAGTCGATCAACGCCAAGAAGTTGGATGGCTCTCTGAAATTCCTGGACGCAGTCATCGATCTGGCGCCTGACTACGCTGAAGGATGGAACAGGCGGGCATTCGTCTATTACCAGAAAAACCAGTTTCGAAGAGCCGCGGGCGATCTGCGGCGTGTCCTGGCTCTTGATCCGAACCATTTCCGCGCTTTGGAAGGCCTCGGGAGCATTCTCCGGGAAATTGGTGATGATAAGGGCGCGCTCGCCGTGTTTGAGCAGCTGGTCGCGATCCATCCATTCTGGAAAGGCACCGACAGCGTCTATAAGGAACTGAAGCAGAAGGTCGAGGGACGCGGGATTTAACCACCTCCCATTGCCGACCCTTTGTGCGAGCCATGCTTTAAGATTTGGCGTAGAACTCGCTTGACCAAGCTGGCCAGTCGAATGTCTGGCGACCAAAACACCGGTCAATCATGTAATGCGCGATCAGCTGACTGTCGCTCACAGCGACGGCCCGTTCCTGGCCATGCCGTGCGATCTCTGCCCATTGTCCATTGGACAGCAAATCATCGGCTGTGGCGGCAAGTTCGCCCGCATCGGCAAATGACAGCATGGTATCCGGACCATAAAGTTGATCGAGGTGTGCACCTTCCGGTTGAGCCACAAGACAGCCGGCGCTGAAGTACTGCGCAATACGATCCGAGCTATAGAAATAGGGGCTGCTGTCGACCGCAGCGTTGATGGCGATTTTGCTGCGGCTCAGAGTGGCATGATAGTGTGCGCCCCCAATGGCGAGTTTGCTGCCTTTCGCCACCCGAAGATAGAAGCCGCAGTCGCGCTCCGGCAGCAGGCTTTGCAACGCCGCGAGCAGCGTATCGCGGCCCTTCGGCTTGCCTGCAAAAAAGAAATCGTGGGTGTGAGTTGTCCGAGCGTACGATTGCGCGAAGAATACGGATTGATCGATAGGATTGGGCATGAACCCGACATTGCCGTAGCGTTGGAACTTGGCAAGCTCCGGGCCGGCCGTTGTCGCGAACGAAACATCCGACAACGAAACATATCTGGCAAACCGGTCGCGCTGCTGGTCAGTATGGATGGGATCAATAAAGTAGCTGAAGATCGGGATTTTGGGATACGTGTGCCGGATTTGCTCAATTGTGCGATCGTTGATCAAATCACAATGCATTAGGCCGATCGCCGCCGGTTGGAGATCATCTACGAGAGAGATGAGCTTTTTGTTGGCTGCTGCCTTACCAATCTGGCGAATAGCCAGCGGCGCAGCAAAATCGGCCGTATCACGATCGCTGTAAAGATAGGCCCCCGCACCAGCCCTGATGAAGCCGTTTCGCATCATCTGGAACGTGGCGTAGAACATCTGCCCGAAGTACTTGTAGCGTTCGGAGAAGCCAACGAGCAGTACTCTTCGATTTTGAATATCGAGTGGGAGTTCCGTCACTGCGGTTTACCTCCCATGCCTGTGCGAACTCGGGCAAGACGGATGCTGGCGCAATTTATGTGGCTCCCGCGCAGTTGGCCCATGCTGAGTGGCTGACATTAGTTGGTCTTGGTCTTATCTGGATCAGCCAACCGGATTGTCCACTGAGAGGCGCGGCCGGTGTCAACCTCATAAAACTTCCCGATATTGAAGCCACGATCTTCACAGTTCTTAACGCTACGGATCGAAAACGACTTATCGGTCACGCACATCCGATGCTCCCCGCTCCATTCACCACCACGCTCATAGTCAATTGCGTAGACATATATGTAGCGGCTTGGCATCGGCCCCTTGAGCAGGCTTTCGCAGGTCTGTGCACTGATGTTCCACCAGCCTTCCGTTGCCCATCCTTTGTTATCCTGATAGCCGATGGCAACGCCGACTCGGCTTGGCGTGGCATTGCAAAGCTTCAATTCCGCCCGCGCCTGCCCGGCCCAGGCAATCCAGGCCGGCAGCAGCGAAGCAAATAAGAGGGCTGTTGAACGCATCGAAGTGAGCATTGCGTCTCGATCAGTTTATGTTGCGACGGAGGGCGATCAGCTCATCAGGATCGCCATTGTTTGTGGCATACTTGAGAAATAGGGTCGACGCTACAATCTAGTGTTCTGGTCCTAGTGTTGCTTTCATATCGGGCATTTACTTGAGAGCCTCGCCGGAAAAAGTGAGGCAAAGGTCAGATAGGCAACACACGTTCGGATGAGGAGGATAAACTCAATGAGCACTGACGAAGCAAAACGCATCGAACTGGAAGCCGCGGCCTTTCGGCGCCTGACCGAACACCTCCGCAATCGCACGGATGTCCAGAACATCGACTTGATGAACCTGGCAGGCTTCTGCCGCAACTGCTTGTCGAACTGGTATGTCGATGCAGCACGTGATAGCGGCGAAGACATCTCAAAAGACGAAGCCCGCGAGATTGTTTACGGCATGCCGTATTCTGAATGGAAAGATAAATACCAAACAGAAGCGAGCGCTGATCAGGTGGCACAGTTCGAATCAAACAAGCCACAGGGGCACTAGCTGGCGATCTGTCAAGTCAGACGTCGTATCGCGATGGCCTGCCGTGGTTTGCGGGGATAACCCCTGATCACCCGAATCGTCAGCCTTGATGCTGACGCAACCCGGCAGTAACCAAAGGATGTCGGCCTAATCGGCCGTCGGAAGGTGGTGGTTGTCTCTGTTGTCTCACATGATAGGCGGCAACCGCGGTCTCGGTCAGGCGGTAGTTCTTCAGTAAATTTGCGTGATGCCGCATCAGCGTTCGGTCCAGGCCGAATGACGTTTTGAGTATTTGCTGAGGGTTTAAAGATGACGACACTTCACGGTGCTGCGCAGGAACATCTTCGACAGTTCATCGAGCAGATCGAGCGCCTCGAAGAGGAAAAGAAAGCAATCGCCGACGATATCCGCGATAAGTTCGCCGAAGCCAAAGCGGTTGGGTTCGACGTCAAGGCGATGCGCCAGATTCTGAAACTGCGCAAGAAGTCTCAAGATGACCGCGACGAGGAAGAGGCAATCCTGGTGACGTACATGCATGCGCTGGGCATGGCCAATGCTATGGAACCGATGCCAGAAGTTACAGCCGAAGCCGCCGAATAAGCAGCGCTGCTGCCGGAGCTGCGAGCTTCCGCGCCGACATCTTGATTAGCATCATTGCGCGAGGCGAACCCTTCGTCGATCAAGCTGGGCAGCAGGCCGCTGCCCGAACGCTCGGTCAGAGCGGGCCTGCTGCAGCTCACCCAGATCAACAGCCTTGCCACTGAAAGCCTGTGCCCAAAGCATACCAGCGAGCTGCAGCCCAGGGCGCAGCTTAAGTGGTGGGATCGAGCCTTCACTGTCGAGCATCTCAAGCGTTCTGGCTGGGTCCGGATGCACCATTTGAGCAAGTGCTGGATCATGCGGCGACGCTGTGGCTGTTAGGTATGGCAGGATCGGGAATGGCCGATAGGACAATTCTTCGGGATGCTCCTCGTCGTACTCCGGTGATTGGATCCAGACGATGGAGCGGTTCAGCGCTTCAGTTCGGGCAGCCCCACCAACCGCTGCACTCGCCCCTCCCGGCGGGGTGGCACGCGTCAATGACATTTGGCTTGACCAGCTGTTGCGATCCGAAGCGAGTGATGCCAACCGCGTCAGGCTCTCACGGTCCTGTTGGCTGGGGCCGGCCTTAAACCGCGACGAGCGCTCGACCAGCTTTGGCGCGCTCTGCAATGTCGGCGGCCTCTGCGCCAGCCTGGGTCGCGGTGGCGTCACGCCCGTAACTTTCGTGCTGAACGGTCCGATGGCCGGCCGTGAGGGTGCCGCAAGCGCCAGACGCGTCCCAGACTTGAGACTCCTGCGTTCATTGTGGAACGCGGCAATCTGCGTCGCAGTCTTTGCAAACTTGCGTTTAGCTGCAGCAACATCCTTACGCGTAATGGGGCCGCCTCCACGCGGCCGATGCTTCGAGCGCCCGTTGGGAAACAAGAGCGCGAGCTCATAGCGGCCCATCCGCGGCCAATGACGGACGCGGCCCGTATCGATGTGCACGAACGGTGTCGCCGAAGTCGGATAGTAGCCAACACCACCGCGCTCGCGGATGAGAGCCGAATAACGCAGCCTCTTTACCGGGATATCCGGGAAGCGAATATCCATTGCACGCCCGTACATATGCTGGCTGCGCCGCGCCTGCCCGCCGCGTGTGCGTCTCAGCATCGCGTTTGTCTTAGGCGAACGAAATGCGGATATGACGTGGATCGGTTCGCGGCTCCCAAGCTCGGTGTGAATTTCCCAGGCCAGATCGATGAGTTTTGGGTCGATCCGGGTCGGCTCTTGCTGGCGCCAATCGCGCAGAACCCAGTTGATCCGCTTCAACGCTTCCGGCTGATAAGCGCCATTGCGCTTGTAAACGACACTGAGTGTCTCTTTGGTATGGATGCTGTAGAACGCAATCCTGCGCGTGTCATCACGCTGCGCTTTGATCGTCGAGGTCAAGCCCGACCCGAACGAGGCAAGCGCGATAAACATCGCGAATTTTCTGAGCCGAAACTGCAAGCGCTTCATACCAGCAGGCCGATTGAGTTGATATTCTGCACAAAACTCCGGACAGGCAATGGCCAGCGCGTTGCCAGTCTACTCACCTGCACTCGCACGCAACTGCGGCCATACTGTGTGGTGCCATCGAGGGCATCCAAGGTCCCGGGAGAAAGCGCCTCGCGGGCCGGTCCTGACGATACACGAGTGTACGAAACAACTGTCTGCGGGCGGGTTTTGTCGCTACGGGACGGTCGAATACCGCCCCTCACAACATCAACATCGCTGGTAACCGACGAAGAGGCACAAACGCCCATCCGGCGCCTAGTTGTTGAAGATCTGCTCGATCCAGTTGGAATTCTTCTTCTTGTAGAAACTTCCGCTCGTATTGGAAACAACCCTGCGGCGCGCACTATCCAGGTTCGGCTTCTTCTTGACAATCAGATGGGACTTGCCATCCAGGCCCATCTGAATGAGCCTCTCGTGGCCATAGACATCTTTGTAGAGGCGGGGCTTGCCTTCATCGTCGATGCGGGCCGTGAAGTATGTCACGTGAACCGGGAATTTGTTGTCCAGTGAGATTTGGTTGTTCTTCGGTCCGCTGTCGACAAGCGCATTGATCTTGGACCTGTTCCAACCCTTGTCATGGTTCAGTAGGACTTCCGCAAGCTTCAGCGGGTCCCGCACGCGAACACAACCATGGCTGAAGGCCCGAGCTTTGCGCTTGAACAAGTGCTTCGATGGCGTATCGTGCATGTAAACCGCATGCTTGTTCGGAAACATGAACTTCACGACACCAAGCGCGTTGCGCCGGCTCGGTGGCTGAAAAACATGAAATTTTCGAATGTCGGTCGTCGACCAATCAACAGAATAAGGATCGACCGGGCGTCCGCCATAGCTGATTTTGAGGTTCTGTTTTTCAAGGATATTGGCGCCGCGTACCAGGCTGGGCAGAATTTCTTTGACCTTGATTGAATTTGGTACGCCCCAGAAGGGATGAAAGACAATGGTCTCCATCTTATCGGAGAAGATCGGCGTTTTATTTTTCACCTTGCCGGTCACAATGCGCTCGGCGTGGACGACCTCGCCATTCTTGACGACGCGCATCCTGTATTCCGGGATATTCGACCAGACAAACTTGGTGCCGAGCTCACGTGGCATCCACCGCCACATCTCCATGTTGTAAAGCAAGCGCTGTGACAGCTTTGTTTTGGAGCGCGTCTTCTTCCGTGACCGCTTGGATTTGCTCTTCTTCTTAGTCGCTTCGGCTTCATTGCTGACGGCAGTCGGCGCTGAAGCTGGATTGGCTTCATCATCCAGTGCCTTCAAATAGGCAAGACGAAGTTTCTCGAACTGGTCGTGTTTGGGGTGTAGATCGCGCAGATAGGCCGCTGGGTCACTGGCGTCCAGCAAAGACGTAAGGACAGTCTTAGGGTCCTCCAACGGTGGAACGCGATCGATGGCGAGTGAAAGTTCCCGTGGATCCATCCGTCCGCCGCGTGCGTGACGCGCATACTTCAGAACCGCCAGGCTCATCTTCATTTCTGTTTCGATGAGTGCAGAGCCGGTCAGGTCGTTGGTGGTGGTCGACGGGGTGTCGAATTTGCTTGCATCAAGTCCCCACGCATCCGCCTTGCTCATTTCGGTGATAATGGTTTTGGCACGGTCCGTCAGACCAGTCGCATCGACCCAAAGAGCACGACCGTGCTCTATGTAGAACTGCCCCAACGCATCGCGATCGTCGCTTTCCCGAAAGACCTTGCTGTCCGGCAATTGATCAAGCCGCTGTCGGATGGCCACGACTATGGCTTCATCCTGGCTGATCAAGGCAGCCGGTGCGCTCGGTTCGATTGACCATGCAACGCGAGTTGTCGCCAGCGTGACGAACAGTGCTGCGAGAACTACTCGGCACAGACAGGACATAGCGAGACCTCCGATTTTTGGTCGGTTATATAATCTTGCCCCATGGTCTCGCCACCCAAACTGGCATAATTTTGACGTGATCGAGCCGAACTGCTGTCCGAGGTGTTGCTGATTTGTCAACAGAATATCCCCAGGCAGCCACTCACGCGACCACCCGGGGACTTAGGAAGCCCTTCTCGGCTAGGAGGGGACAGCTATGGAGCTAGCTGGCGCGGGCTTCCAATCCGTATTCCTGCATCTTGCGGTAAAGCGTTGAGCGGCCAATCCCAAGACGCTTGGCAACCTCGGTCATATGTCCACGGTAGCGGCCAAGCGCCAGGCGGATCATATCGGCCTCGATAGCGTCGAGACGTCGGATTTCACCACCTTCGCCAACGGCTGGAATGCCGATTGCGCCGGGGCCATCCCTGTCTTTGACCTCTAGCGTCTGTGGAACAGTGGCTTCAGCTCCGAGCAAAGCCGGCCCCTCGAACGTCCGTGTCTTGTCAACGGGCGCTGGCGCATCCGGAATAGACGGCGTGTAACCCTCGACATGCGCTGCAACCTGAGGGAAGTCGGCAACCGTCAATTCGTTGCCATCTGCCAAGACGACTGCACGGAAAAGCGTGTTTTCGAGCTGCCGCACGTTACCAGGCCACGTATAGGTCTTCAGCATCGCAATGGCGTCTTCGCTGATTGACGTGACGCGTTTGCCTTCTTCGGCCGCGAAGCGAGCAAGAAAGTGCAAGGCCAGCTCGGGCACGTCTTCAAGGCGGTCTTTCAACGGCGGCACCCAGACAGGAAAGACGTTGAGGCGGTAGTAGAGATCCTCACGGAATGTGCCCTCCTTGACCATCTCGATCATGTCGCGATTGGTTGCAGAGATCAGGCGGAAATCAACCTTGACGGGACGTTTCGAGCCAACCGGGTCAACTTCGCCCTCCTGCAATGCACGCAGAAGCTTGACCTGGGCATCCAGCGGCAGCTCGCCGACCTCGTCGAGGAACAGCGTTCCACCATCGGCTTCCTGGAACTTGCCGATACGCTTGTCGGTAGCACCGGTAAACGAGCCCTTCTCATGGCCGAATAGAATGCTTTCAACCAGGTTTTCCGGGATCGCACCGCAGTTGACAACCACGAACGGCTTGCCGGCACGATCGCTTTCACCCTGAATGGCACGCGCGATGAGCTCTTTGCCGACGCCGGATTCGCCTTCGATGAGAACCGGGATCTGTGATGTTGCCGACCGCTTGCCAAGGGCGATAACCCGCTTCATCGACTCGCTGCGAATGATGAGGTCGTTGAATGTCAGCTTGCCCTGGACGCGTTTCTTGATACGGGTAATCTCACCCGCCAACGCTTCCATATTGAGGGCATTCTTGATGGAGCATTCCAAGCGTTCGGGTGAAGCAGGCTTCACAACAAAGTCGCTGGCACCGGCGCGCATCGCATTGATCGCGGCATCAATCGAACCGTTGGCGGTCTCGACGATGATGGGTGGTATGTTGGGTTTGCCTTGGACCTTTTCGAGAACTGACATGCCGTCAGTGCCGGGCATAACAAGATCTAGCAGGACAAGTGAGATAGCGCCGACATCGGGGCCAAGCAGGATGTCCAAGGCTTGCTCGCCGGAGGCGGCAGCTTTGGTATCATATCCGAGACGCTTGATGATCGTTTCGAGAATACGGCGTTGGGCGGGATCGTCATCGACGATTAGGACGCGCTTTGGCATACGGGACTCTGATAATTACGCAACTGGTACTAATGCCGCCAACTCCACTTGCTCCGACTTGGAACATATCGGCTAGCGATCAACTCGACTTCGCTAACATGCACCAACTGGGTAAACAGGAGATTAGCGCGAGGCCCATCGTGAGCCTTTTTCTGACAACAGTGACTGCGTTGGGCAATTCGCAACGCCTCAAGTCGGGACAATCGCCAGCAATCAGGCAAATCAATTGACCGTGGCGCGCACCATTCCGGCACTGGTGTAGAACTTGCTTGTCTGCAGGATATTGAAAATGATTTTCAGAGCTGACTGAAACCTAAAGAATATTATTAAATTCCGAACGAAATCAGCAGGAGTTTTATCATCTCATTTTGGCGTTTGTCTGGAGTATTGCGATCAATTTGAATTAGTTTTTCCCCGGGCTGCAAGAAACCAGTTTACGTTTCCGGGGAGAGCGCAATGTGCCAGCTGTGTGATCATGGTCTTAAAACACCAACAGACCATATGATCGAAGAAGCCTGGCAGGCTGGTGCAAACGCAGACAAACCAAGTTACAACTGGGATGAAGCCGGCGACAACATGGCGGCCTATGGTTGGTCGAACGCCGGCACACAGCCGATTACGTTTGCTTTCCGATCCTCAGATCCAGCCAACCCGGAGTTCGAGCGTTTCGATGCCAATCTGATCGCGCAGACTTAGAAAGCATTCCAGCTCTGGTCGGACGTCGCCAACATCTCGTTTCAGCGCGTCGGTGATGGCCTGACCGGTGAGTCCGCCTACAGCAATGATGCAACGATCTTGCTCTCGGGCGACACGGGGCCTAGTTCTTACGGTTGGGCCTATTATCCGGGATCGCGCAGTGCAGGCTCTCTGTCCGGCGACGTGTTTCTCGACACACGCAGCGGACAATTCGATGATGTGTCGGAAGGCTCCTATGAGTTCCTGGCAGTGCTTCATGAAATAGGCCACGCCATCGGCATCAGCCATCCGGGCTCTTACAATGGTGGCAGTCCGACTTATGCCAATGATGCCCAATACGCCGAGGACTCACGCCAGTTCACGGTTATGAGTTACTTTGGAGCAGAGAATACCGGAGCCTCGCACGGTTGGAATTTTAGTGCCACGCCACTCCTGCACGACATCGCCGCTGCACAAAAGCTTTACGGTGCCAATTGGAATACACGAAACGATGACACGACATACGGCTTGAATTCCACGGCCGATCGTGATTCATTTATGATTGAAAACTCCGGCGATAAGGCCGTGTTTGCCATCTGGGATGGCGGTGGAAATGACACGCTGGACCTCAGCGGCTATAGCCAGAACCAGCGCATCAATATCAATCAGGAAGCCTTCTCAGACGCCGGTGGATTAACGAGCAATATCGCGATTGCGCGTGGCGTTGTTATTGAAAACGCTATCGGCGGGAGCGGGGACGACGTTATCATCGGCAACAATACCGATAACGTCTTGGACGGCAACGGCGGTCACGACGAAATCTATGGTAATGCCGGCAAGGACACCATCAATGGTGGCGACGGCGCCGATACGCTGTTCGGCGGAACCAGCAATGACATAATAAACGGGGGTGCCGGCAACGACACCATCTCAGGAGGCAAGCATAAGGACGTCCTCTCGGGTGGTGCTGGCGATGACGAAGTAAACGGTAACTCTGGTGATGACTACATCTACGGAGATGAAGGTGACGATGTTATCTTCGGCGGGACGGGCAACGATCGCATTGATGGCGGTGCGGACAACGACACACTGGATGGCGGCAGCGGGAACGACATCTTTTATGGAAGTGCTGGCAACGATGTCATCAACGGCGGCAGTGGTGTCGACACTATCGATTACTCCGCGGCAGTGCCAGGCATATCTGTTGACCTGCACGCCCATACGGCTACAGGCGCTTCAACGGGCGTAGATCAATTGACAAGCATCGAGAATGTCAAAGGCACGACTGGTGATGACATCATAAAAGGCGACAAGCGGGATAACGAATTCTGGGGCTTGGACGGTGATGATGTCTTCCGGGGGCTGCAGGGCGCCGATACCTACAAGGGCGGCAACGGCTCAGATACGTATCAGTGGTGGTTGAAGGACGTCTACCAGAACGGCGACCATCTCGGCATGGATGTGATCCGTGATTTCTCCGTCAATAACGACGTCTTGGATTTCAGCGCGATTAATGAAGCTGAAGTCATCGGCATCGAACTCAACGAAACCAATGATGGAACGATCGTGCAGTTTGAGATGTCGACCGAAGACGTGATCGACGTGGTCTTGCTTCAAGACAAGTTTGGTTTGGACATCGATACCATGATCGCCAACGAAACTATCCTGGTTTAGAGATCTCTTCCGGATAAGCCGAAATCGAACCGCGTGCCCACGTCGGGCAGAGGCGGGAGATGGTTTGAGCTAAGTCTGAAAGACTCTAAGAGCTAAGCCGCGTCGGTGGCAGCAGAAGCAGCTGGCTTGCGCCGATTATACCAAAGCACCAGGATCTCCATTGCAACAACTGAGATCAATGCAAATCCAAGCAGTGTCCACTGGCCAAGACCATAGCCGCCGTACTCGATGACGAGTGCAAATGCGAGCGGCGCGATCGCGTTGATCAGCAGGTAGGGCGTCGCGAGGATCCCTAGTATCTTGCCATAGCCTTCTGCGCCGAACAGAGCCAGAGGCAATGCCCCACGAACAATCGTGATCAATCCATTCGCGGCGCCAAAGCAAATCGTGAAGACCAGAGCCGGTCCGACCCCGCCCGCGAAGCCGATCAAGATGAAGAACGCGAGGGGCATCAGCCATACCGGCACGCGTGCCAGGTTCATCGGCTGCATGTTCTTGGCAAACACGATTTCCCAGATTCGACCACCAACTTGCGCCAGACCTTTGACGGAGGCGATCGCGACAGCCATCGCCGCTGCAACACCGCTCGCTTCAATCAAGGCAACAAGATGCACCGAGGCCGCGCCAAAGATGAACGCGTAGGAGGATGTCGCAACAGAAAAAAGGACCATTGCAAAGGCACGCTCAGTGCCCTTCAGGTATTGCGTCTCATGGCTGGCCGCTTGTGAAGGCTCATTGTCTTCACTGACAGCCGGCGCTTCAGTCTCTTGTCGTGCTAGTCCGTACCAATGCAACGGAAGGCAAACAATGAGATTGAGGACCGCAAAAATCAGACATGTTTCCCGCCAGCCGATCGCTTCATTCAAGGCATGCCCAATCGGCCAGAACACCGTGGATGCGAAGCCGCCCCACAGCGTCAGGAATGAGATCGCACGCCGCCCATTGCGCGGCGTGACCTGGACGAGAGCCGCAAAGGCCGCGTCATAGAGCGTGAACCGCATCGATATGCCAAGAAAGGCCCATGCTGCGAGGTAGACCCATTGATTGGGTGCATAGGCAAGTGCCGCTAGGCCTATGGCATTGAGCAGCGATCCAATCGTCATCACAGACCGCGCGCCATGATGATCAATGAGATGGCCGGTCCATGTTGAAATCGCGCCTGAGACCAGTAATCCGATCGACAATCCACCAAAAACAATACTGGGGCTCCAACCCGTGTCGGAACCGATCGGTGCGGCCAATACAGCGAGAGCGTAGAGCGTCGTGCCCCAGGATATGATTTGCGTGATGCCGAGTGAATTTATGGCAACGCCCTCCGGTGAGCCCAGCCACGCCACAAATCCTCTTAATCTGGTCAACATAGAGCCCGGGTGATCCTTATGCGCCGGCTTCTCGTTTTAGGCAGGTGAGATCATGCGGAACTCCCACGATTGCTTCAATGCACCGCTGGTTTCCTTCGATCAGCGAACCAATATAGATGGTAGACGACATTGCCGGACATCACCAATGTGAAAAACATGGATCACGATCAGAGAGACAATGAGAGTAATCGGCTTTCGGCCCGGGCCGCCCGTTACCTGAAGGTGGGCGGCAATGTCGGAACGATCGCGGCGAAGGTTGCCGGCCAACGTTTGTTTGGATTCGAGGCAAACTCATCGAAAGACGCAGCTGATCTGGCAAGAGCCCTAGGTGGTCTCAAGGGACCGATGATGAAGGTCGCTCAGCTGCTCTCGACGATCCCCGAGGCATTGCCGGCCGAATATGCGCGCGAATTGGCGCAATTACAGGCCAATGCACCGGCAATGGGACCAGTATTTGTCAAGCGACGCATGAAGGCAGAACTGGGTGATGACTGGGCCAAGCGTTTTCAGTCGTTCGAAGCGACTGCATCGGCGTCCGCTTCACTCGGGCAGGTGCACAAAGCCACGTCTCACGATGGTGACGAACTGGCCTGCAAGCTGCAGTACCCGGATATGCAATCCGCCGTCGAAGCCGACGTCAATCAGCTTGGCGTTATATTTTCGATCCACGCGCGGATGAACCCGGCAGTTGACACCGCCGAGATGCTGAAGGAAATCGCAGCGCGCCTGCGTGAAGAGCTCAACTATGAGCTCGAGTCCCGCCATATGGCGCTCTACTCCAAAGTGTTCGAACATGAGCCTGCAATTCGCGTACCCGAAGTGCATTCAGAACTGACGACGAAGCGACTACTGTCGATGACTTGGCTGCACGGTCAGCCGTTGATGTCGTACAAGGAACATCCACTTGAGGATCGCAATGCCATCGCACGGGCGATGTTCCGGGCCTGGTGGTATCCGTTCAGTCACTATGGGGTCATCCACGGTGACCCACATCTGGGCAATTACACCGTCTTCGAAGAAGAGGGCCGGCCAGCTGGCATCAACCTGCTCGACTATGGCTGTATTCGAACGTTTCCAACGTCATTCGTGCAGGGCGTTATCGATCTTTACAATGGACTGTTGCGCAATGACCGGGACCGTATTGTTCATGCCTACGAAACTTGGGGTTTCAATGGCCTGACCAATGAATTGATCGATGCCATGAATATCTGGGCGCAGTTCATCTACGGCCCACTTCTCGATGACCGCGTGCGCACCATTGCGGAAGGGACGACACCCGGTGAATACGGCCGCAAGGAAGCATTCACGGTCCACAAGATCCTCAAGGAGAAAGGGCCGGTCACGGTCCCACGTGAGTTCGTCTTCATGGACCGTGCAGCGATTGGGCTTGGCGGCGTCTTCCTGCATCTCGATGCCAAGATGAATTGGTATGAGATCTTCAATCAGACAATCGAGAACTTCGAGCTTGAAGAGGTGACGGCTCGGCAGCAGCGCACGTTCAAGGAAGTCGGTGTTCCGCTACCGGTGGCTGGTCAGTAGGTGTGAAACTTCAATAGGTTGTCCTGCCCGCGAGACCAAAGGTCCGTGGAGCACTGCGATTGCCAAGCCATTTGAACAATGCCGCTTGAACATTTCAGACCTCGCGGCGACGCAACAAGACGGTATGCAGGGTGTGTGCACCCTGCCTCAGGCGCTGCCGATTAATATACCTGCCGCAAACACCAGTGCGCCACCCAGAACAACTTGAAACGCCGCCCGAAAGAACGGTGTTTCCATGAACTTGTTCTGGATCCAGGCGATTGCCCAGAGCTCGACGAATACCAGGAGGATCGCGATGGTGGTTGCGAGTTGGAAGTCCGGTATGAGGTAAGGTAGCGCGTGGCCGAGACCGCCCACAGTGGTCATGATCCCGGAGGCAAAACCGCGTTTGATCGGTGATCCACGTCCTGACAGTTCGCCGTCATCGGAAGCGGCCTCTGTGAAGCCCATCGATATGCCGGCACCCACTGACGCCGCAAGGCCGACCAGAAACGTCGTCCAGGTGTCTTGCGTCGCAAAGGCTGTGGCAAATATCGGTGCAAGGGTAGAAACTGAGCCGTCCATCAGGCCGGCGAGGCCGGGTTGGACCCAGGTCAGGATGAACTGACGCTTGGCCTGGCGATCTTCCTCTTCGCGAACATCTTCGGGCAGATGAACCTGCTCAAGCCTGTCAGCAGCCTGCACGTGGCTGGCTTCAGCTGAGGCGAGGTCGCCGAGCAGCTTGCGAGTATCTGCGTCGCTCGTCCGCGCGGCAGCCTTGCTGTAGAAATTATGCGCGGCATTTTCCATGTTGGCTGCTTCATCGCGCATACGTTCCAGGCCGAGGTTTTCCACCAGCCAAATCGGATCGCGTGCGTAAAAGCCAGCAACATGCTCACGCCGAATGAGTGGGATGGTATCTCCGAACCGCGCCTTGTGCAGTTCGATCAGGCGATGACGATGTTCATCTTCCTCGATCGCCATGCCATCGAAGACCTTGGCTGAATCGGGGAAGTCCGCCCGCAGCCGTTCTGCGTAGGTCCGGTATATGCGTGCATCATCTTCCTCAGAAGAGATGGCAAGCGCGATGACTTCCTGCTCGCTGAGGTCAGAGAACCGACGACGATTTGAGATACCTGGTATCATGGAACGCCCCACATTAGAATAATTCTAAACTATAGATGGGTGGTCCTCCATGCAAGTCGAATGCGGCAACTTGGGCGAGACCTGTTGAAACAGATAAGGGCGCCGAAGCGCCCTTTCGTATTCTGATATGACTGATCCACGGGGCCGCGGTTACTTGCCGTACCGCTTGGCGCACTTCTGGTGGATGAATTCGTTCACTTCAGAAATCATTTCACCGTGGAAGAGACCGACATTCTCTTCAAGCTTTGCAACGGTCCACAACGCGCCCTTGATAATAGTTGGTGCCTCAATCTTGGAGACATTCAGCCAGGCCTTGGCAACCTTACCGTCCTTGAAGGACATCTTCGGCGCCATCTCAAGATCAATCTTGCTCACTTCGTCAGTGCGCTCGACATCACAGTGGATCTTGTGGTTGGCGAGTTGGAGATCGTAAGCCGGCTTGGTCAGGGCATCGACGATGCCTTGGCGCGGCATGTTAACTTTGACGCTGCAGCGGGCATCTCCAAAGGTCCAGGAAATGTTCTTTTCCTTGACGCCCTTAACAATCTTCGACTTTTGCCATGTGCGACCGATGTCGCAGCTGAGGTCTCCGCCTGACGTCTCCTTTTTCAGGATGATGGAGCAGAGCTGCTTCTCACATGCTTTGAGCTTCTCTTTCTCATCAGCAGGAACCTCCAGCGCGCTGGCGGCCGTGCCGAAGAGGCAGGCTACCGCGGTAGCTAGGATAGTGCCTCCGATCTTCCGCCCCAAGACTTCTCCCGACATTCAATCATCTCCCTCGAATATTGCGACTGCCCGATAGCCGCGCATGCTCGTCATCCAGGATTGCGACGATCCCAAGGCAAATCGCATCAATCCGACAAGAAAGATGGGGACTGTGGAGAACGCGTCGTTTCGCGCGATCATCACGCATTGAATGACGGACGCGCGTCAGATAATAACGATACAAAGAACAGGTGTGATGGAGGCAGCTGATGTCTGTTGACACGTCGAAGGGCCATCCGGCCATGGACTACAAAGAGCACGTAAGAACCTACAACGGTTTCATGTTGTTCACGAAGATCTCGATCGTCCTTCTCACGATCCTGCTGGCAGGAATGGCGATTTTCCTGACCTGACGTTCTTCACTCCATTGGCCTGACTGAGTTCAGGTTAATGCCGCTGCTCAGACCCTATATCCTGCCGGTTGCTCGCCGCAGATCGGATCACGGATGGCGATCAAGCTCGTGGTGTTCGATGTCGGTGGGACGTTGATCGACGAATCCCGGATGTGGCAACGCCACGCCGACAATCTGGGAGTATCGGCAGCAGACCTGTTGAAGGTCCTTGAGGCGACAATCGTACGCCGCGAACATCACCATCGCGCATTTGCCCATTTCGACCCGAGTTACGTTCCAGCAGACGGCCGTCTGCCAGGTGCTGCGTACCTGAGCGCGACCACATTTGATGCGGGTGATCTATTCCCGGATGTGCTCCAGTGCATCTGTGATCTGAGCGCGCTGGGAGTTCAGATCGGGATTGCGGGCAATCAGCCAACGCATGCTGCGGCAAGCCTTGAGGCCAGCGGATTGCAAGTTGATCTGAACGTCACGTCGGCCAGCTTGGGTGTTGCAAAGCCCGATCTAGCATTCTTTGAGCATATCATCGAGATATCTGGTCACCCGGCAAAGCATATTGCGTACGTTGGAGATCGCCTCGACAATGACGTCTTGCCTGCCAGCGCCGTCGGCATGATGTCGGTCTTTCTGATCCGCGGGCTTTGGGGACATGTACACGCGACGTGGCCGGAAGTCAGCCGTGCTGACGCGACCATCAATGATCTGAGCCAACTCCCGACCGTTCTGAATTCGGCTTGATACCGGCGCTACTGCAGAGCCATCAGCCCACCCGCTCCCGTGGCCCGTCGGTGATTGGACGTGGGCCGTCACCAGAATTGCCTGGGGCGTCATCATCGCCGGCCGTAAGCTGCATCCTTGGCATTGCGATCAGTAGCGCAATCAAAGCTAAGGCGATCAAGCCCATGGCGATTACAGAGCGAATGCCTGCCCCAGCCCCCAGGTAGCGCAGACCGTAGTTGGTGATCGTATCGGCATTGAAGACAAACAAAACGCTGAAAGCGACGCCGAGGAACCGTGATGTCAGTTCGGCCTGCTTATTCGCCGGATGCACGAAGGAAAACAGGATCAGCAACGCCCAGATCGAAAACAGCACCATGAACGTGTCGGGGCCGCGGTGGAGTGAGGCGGCACCCGTCACCCCATGCAAAAGCTGCGTCGCCTCAAGGAAGCCTCGGTTCATGATAACAAGAAAAGCCATGGCCAAGACGCCGACGATCACGCCACTGTCGATCCGCCGGGCGTAGTCTGCATAAAACTGCTCAATGCGCAGACGGCGAAGCGCGAGCAAAACGCTGATCGCCATAAGTGTCAGCAGAAAGAATATATTGAGCGGCCACAAGTGTTGCTGCAGCTGATGGGTCTTGGACCGGTTGGCTGTAACATCGTGACTGGCTTTCACGGCGGCATCAAAGTTTTGCTGCGCGAGACAGCACGCGTCATCCGGTTTCCAGCGCCCTTGCAGATCCCCGCCCTGACCCTGGAAGTTGGTCGAGGCAGCGCAATAGCGATCGCGCGGTGGTGAAAGGGGAGGTGAAACGAAGTTGTCTGGCTGGCAGACGCGGGAAAGATCCGTGATGGTCCCGCGAACCCGGCTCAGCCGCCGAATGTTTTCAAGACCATCGCGAAATGATACGCGCGCGCAATCATCCTCGCCACATCCAGCGCCCTTGTCGGAGTTGAGCACAGTGGGCGAGAGCTGCCACAGGCTTCGTTCGCTACCGCCTTGGATGCCGTAGCTAATCAGGAAGCTTAGCGCCGCCAAAAGCAAAAACCAGAACACGAAACGAACGCGGGAATTCGGGATTGGATCGCTCTGCTGGCGTGCAATGTTCCAGTACATGTCGACGAAGGCGCATGCCGGGACATAAAAGGCGACCAGAGCGACGGTGCCAAACAGCGGGAAGAAGATAAAGAGATCGCTATAGTGCGTCATCAGCGTAAACCACAGCGCACCATTGAAAACGTCGCGCTCGGCCTCGCCGGAGAATTCCAGGTAGAGCATCGAGGTGGTGGCCCAGAATGACGCCGCCAGTACGAAAAAGACAAGAAAAACAAACGCTCTTGAGCCCCAATGCATAACAGTCAACGTCCTTCATTTGGGTCTCGGCGCAACGACGGCGTTGCAATCACGTTCCACTCGAAACCTGGGACAGCACCACAACCGCCGGTGAGTATGGTCGGGAGGTCAATTTTTGGCTAGTGGTCTTACGACACAGTTGGGAAGCGGTGGATGCGGATGCTTTGGGGAGGTTTGCTGATTATTGGGACGGCGATCATGGTCGTTCTTTTGACTGTCTGGTGGTTCCAGCGTAGCCTGATCTATCACCCCGACCCAACCCGTATCGCCCCGAGCGCCATCGGCCTGTTGGGCGTTGAGGAGGTAGTGCTCAAACGGCCCGGCGGTATTCAAATCGTAGCCTGGCAGGCGCAGCCGAAGCCGGGTCAGCCCACATTGCTTTACTTCCACGGCAACGCTGCCAATCTCGCTGCCCGGTCCGAGCGCATCGCACTCTTTCTGCAAGCAGGCTACGGTGTCTTTGTGATGAGCTATCGCGGTTACAGCGGCTCAACCGGCGCACCGACGGAACCCGACAATATCAGCGACGCCATTGCAGCCTACGAGCATCTGCGCGCGGCCGGCGTGGCAGCCGACAACATCATACTCTATGGCGAGTCTCTCGGGTCCGGTGTGGCGGTTCAGGTGGCAGTCAAAGAAAAAGTGGGCGGTGTGATCCTGGATGCACCATACACATCGCTGGCAGATGCCGGCGCACGCATCTATCCCTATCTACCCGTCCACCTGGCCATTGCTGATGACTACGACTCCATCAAGGTGATCAGTCGAATTGGGGCGCCTTTGCTCATCGTGCACGGCACCGAGGATACGATCATCCCGATAGAGCTCGGCCGTGAATTGTACGAGGCAGCCGCACTGCCGAAGGAATTCGTTGAGTTGAAAGGGGCCGGTCACAGCGATCACTACGGCTTTGGCTCATTCAACCACATGAAGCGTTGGATCGCCGCCATCCGCCCGTAGTACTCAAAGCAACTTCGTCTTTCCTGAAACGGCATGCCGGTGCGACGCGTCGCAAACGGTCGGGCAAGCTGTTGTTCAGGACTGATCGCCATCTTTCGAGAGTGGCATCACGTGATTGACATGCCCCATCTTTCTGCCGGCGCGGGCTTCATGTTTGCCGTAGAGGTGCAGGCAGTGCTCGTCAGTCTGGGTGAGGTCTACCCATTGGTGCACGTCGGAACCAATCAGATTGGTCATGATCACATCGTTGTGGCGGGTGGTCGGTCCGAGTGGCCAGCCGCAAATCGCCCGCATGTGGTTTTCAAATTGATCCACAAAACAGCCGTCCATCGTCCAGTGACCACTGTTGTGCACCCGGGGGGCAATCTCGTTCACGATCGGGACCGCCTTGCTGCCGTCCCTGACTAGAAACATCTCAACAGCCAACACACCGATGTAATCTAGCGCATCTGCAATCTTCGCAGCAATTTCGGTGCATTTTGTACGCAATGCACCGTCCAATTCCATCGGAACAATCGACTGGTGCAGAATTCCTTCGCGGTGCGTGTTACGTGGAATGTCGTAGGCAACCGAGACCGGCTGGGAGTGTTCCGTTGCTTGGCTGCCGCGAACAAGTAGTACCGACATTTCAGCCTCGAATGAGATCATGCCTTCAAGAATGCTCGGGACGCCGCCGAGTTGGTCCAGCGCAGTCTTGGCATCTGATGTCCGGCTAAGCCGTACCTGCCCTTTGCCATCATAGCCAAGCCGCCGGGTCTTGAGGATACTGGGGATGCCGACGGCCTCAATGGCCTGCTCCAGTGACGCGGCATCGTCGACAGCAGAGAAAGGCGCAACATCAATCCCAAGGTCGCGGATGAACGTTTTCTCGTGGAGTCGGTCTTGCGAAATCTCCAGCGCTTTCGGCGGTGGATAAACCGGCTTGAAATTCTGCAGCAGTTCTGCGGTCTCAACCGGAACGTTCTCGAATTCGTACGTAATGACATCGACGGTCTTAGCGAAATCCGCGAGCTGGGCGGCGTCATCATACGCGCCGGTTACGCAGGCCGCAGAGACCTCGGCAGCCGGGCTGGTCTCGGCATCGCTGTAGATGTGGCAACGCATGCCCATCCGTGCTGCCGCCATGCTGAGCATACGCCCCAGTTGGCCGCCACCGAGAACTCCAATGGTGCTTCCAGGCTCGAGACGTTTCAATGAATTGGCCAAAGTGATCAGCTCTCGTCCACCGGTTCCAAAGCAACCGCATCCGTGCGGGCCTTGCGCCAATCACCCAACCGCTGCGCCAGCGCTGTATCATGCAATGCCAGGATCTGCGCCGCCAGCAAGCCAGCGTTCGTCGCGCCCGCAACGCCAATCGCAAGCGTGCCAACCGGGACGCCGGCCGGCATCTGCACAATCGATAACAGGCTGTCTTGACCACTCAACGCACTGCTCTTGACCGGCACGCCGAGCACCGGAAGCAGGGTCATGGAGGCAACCATTCCTGGCAGATGTGCGGCCCCGCCCGCACCCGCGATGACCACCTGGATGCCGCGGCCCTGCGCCGACTTGGCGAACTCAACCAGGCGGTCAGGTGTCCGATGAGCCGAGACAATCAGAGTTTCGATTGGGATATTGAGATCGCTGCAAACGTCAGCCGCTGCCTTCATGGTTGGCCAGTCTGATTGACTGCCCATGATAATGGATATGCGCGCGCCTGCCACGTCGAGGTGTCTCCTGTGCGAATCGTTTGATTATGCAACCAGATCCGGATTGGGACAAAAGAGAAGCGTGTGTAACAGATGTCTCAGGAGGCGCAAGCGCAATCGCCGCTCAACTGGCGAGGCAAGGCGGTGTCAGGCAATGATATCGGGGAACTGGCGATCTTCCAGTGTCGCGATCTCGTCTTTCAACATCAGTTTTTGCTTCTTGAGCCGGGTAATTTTCAATAGATCCGGTGCCTCGCTGGCTTCGAGGTCCTGAATGGCCTGATCCAAATTGCGGTGCTCTGCGCGCAAAGTTACCAAGCGATCTCGAATTGCGGCGTCGTCAGAGCTCATTAGGTGTGAACTGATCCTAATAGTTGAAATCTATCAAACTATCGGTCTATTCGCCGCGATACGCAAGGCTGCAGTGGCTCAAGATGCAAAACCGCGACTGACATTGAGTGTGCAGGAATAGTCAGAGGGGTGAGCAAATTTATGAGGAATGCGCACGAGTTCGAGTTTGCAGTGTGGCAAGCATCGAAGAACTTTGATTCGAGTGCGTGGTACATTCGGCCTCGTCTCATTGCCAGTCTGTACGTCTTTCGAGCTTTAAACAAAGACCCTGGCTTGCGGGTTATCGTGCAGGGCCCGGTGCCGGTTCCGTTATCCTGATCAAATTATTTAACAGGACATTCACTTAATTCCTGGGGCCGTTAGACAACTTGTAGTCAATCTGTCACACTCATAGAGTCAATGACACTTTAACAAGGAGGTCCAGATGGCAGTAGCAGCACATCTCGCAGAACTCTCAGAGCGCCACCGGATGCTGGAGCAGAAGATTGAAGAGGCGCTCATGCATCCTTCGATTGATACTCTCGAGCTGACGCAGCTCAAGCGAGAAAAGCTGAAACTCAAGGACGCCATTAGTAGATTGAAGGACGGCCAAACCGAGCACTAAGGTCAAATATTAAGGCAGAATGCCCGTGCGCTCTTATCCCTGGCGGTTGGGAGCGCAACGGGCTCGCATATGCCGCCATCTTCAAGAACGTTGGTCTGAAACATCGCCCAAGCCCTGATCAAAAGGTGGGCGTATATGTCAGTCGCAAATCCCTACGAATGTTCGGGCCCATCGCTGAACCCGCTCGTGTTCTTCGGCCATCTCACTCCAGCATGTCAGGCGAATAGGTTTATCCAGACCACCTTGCCAGCACTGCTCGACTGCAGCGATCCTCGCCAGAAAACGCAGGCTTCAGATCGATTGCAGCAGTGAGTCAGCTGTTTGCAGCTTGCTCACGCAATTTGAACTTTTGAATTTTCCCCGTTGATGTCTTCGGAATTTCACCAAAGGCAACGAAGCGCGGACATTTAAAAGCGGCAAGATGCTCTCTGCAGAATTGGATTACCGCATCGCTGGTCACCGTCGCACCGGGTTTGAGTTCGATGTAGGCAATCGGTGTCTCACCCCATTTCTCATCCGGTTTCGCAACCACGGCACAGTGAGCCACATCTGGGTGCTTATAGAGGACATCCTCCACTTCGATTGACGATATGTTCTCGCCGCCAGAAATGATGATGTCTTTCGAGCGGTCCTTAAGCTGAATGTAGCCGTCTGGATGCAGAACTCCCAGATCGCCAGAATGGAACCAACCGCCAGCGAATGCATCCTCTGTGGCTTCCGGGTTTTTCAAGTAGCCCTTCATCACAATGTTCCCGCGGAACATGACCTCCCCGAGTGTCTCACCATCGGCGGGGACCGGCGCCATGGTCTCAGGGTCAAGCACTGTCAGGTCTTCCAACGCGGCGTAGCGAACGCCCTGACGTGCCTTCTTGGCAGCCTGCTCAGCGCCCGACAGACCATCCCAGCTATTATGCCACTCGTTGACGACCGATGGACCATAGGTCTCCGTCAATCCATAGACGTGCACCACGTTGAAGCCTGCCTCAGCCATGGACGCGAGAACTGACTCCGGTGGCGGAGCAGCAGCCGTAATGAACTGGACTTTGCCGGCAAGTTCGCGTTTTTCCTCGGGGGGCGCTCCCAACAGTGTCGACATGACGATCGGTGCACCGCAAAGATGTGTCACCTTGTGATCAGCCATCGCATCGAAAACAGCTTTTGCCCGCACCCAACGCAGACAAACATGCGTCCCAGCCACCGCTGACAGGGTCCAAGGGAAACACCAGCCGTTGCAGTGGAACATCGGCAATGTCCACAAGTAGACAGGATGACGGCCAAGGTCGCCAGCAAGGACGTTCGCATAACACATCAGCGCTGCGCCGCGATGGCTATAAACAACACCTTTCGGGTTACCGGTTGTCCCGCTGGTGTAATTCAGCGTGATGGCATCCCATTCATCGGGCGGCATGCGCCAGCTGAATTCCGGATCTCCACGCTCTACAAAATCGTCGTAGTCGTTGGTGGAGATCGCATCGGGCTCCTGTGGAAATTCAGTGTCGTTGTAGTCCAGGACCAGTGGCTTGACCTCAGCAATCTCCAGCGCCTTTGCCATGACCGGCGCGAACTCGCGGTCGACGATAACGACCTTGGCATTGGCGTGGTCCAGTTGGAAGGCGACAATCTCAGGATCAAGGCGCGTGTTGATCGCATGCAGCACGGCCCCAATCATCGGTACGCCGTAGTGGGCTTCGATCATCGGCGGGATATTCGGCAGCATGACCGAGACAGTGTCATTGGGGCCGACCGCGTTGGCGGCCAGCGCCGACGCCAGTTGCCGGCTGCGCCGATACAGGTCTCGGTAGGAGCGCCGCAAGTTGCCGTGGACGATCGCCGGATGATCTGGATAGATACCCGCGGCGCGCTGCAGCTGCGTCAGGGGGGTGAGCGCCTGGAAATTAGCTGAATTCTTTCCGAGACCGTGCTCAAAGGGATTGACTGGCATTTGGTGAACTGGGGTTTCAGATTGACGGAGCCGTGAGGCTAGCGAAGCTGTCAGGGATCGGCAACTTCATTATAACGTGTAACCCATGGCTCTGAGGCAGGGGCTCACGCGAAATACCATGGAATAGGCAGCGTATTCGCACCGCCGCCACAAGCAGCGGTGGATACAGACAGGCACGAAATGCAGGCGGATGGACAGGGACCAATTACGCGCCAGTTATGGCGCTTGGCCGGAGGTGTTAGTGTCCTGCTGGGCGTCATCGGGATTTTTCTACCCTTGTTGCCAACCACTCCGTTTTTGTTGCTCGCCGCCTACTGCTTTCAACGAAGCTCTCCGCGCCTTCATGCCTGGCTGATCAATCATCCGCGTTTCGGAGCGGCCATTCAGGACTGGCGTGAACACGGAGCGATATCGCGGGCCGCCAAAATCAAGGCAATCCTCGCCATGCTTCTCGTCTTAGGCGTGAGCGCGGCTCTCGGTGTTAATGCGACAGTGCTGATCATTCAAGCTGTCGTCATGGCGTGTGTCGCATTGTTCCTCCTAAGCCGGCCTGACCGGCCGCGCAACTGAAGCGTCTACAGGCGTTATCAAAGCAGCATTTTTTCTCAAGCTGCAGCATACGGCTGGCCCTAAACCGGAAATGCGATTGTGGAGACTTTCACGATTGCCGCAGCGACGTTGACTTTTGTAGCGAGCATCAACATAAATGAACGACGCAGAGGGTGATTGAGCCGCCATTTCGGGGCTAAGTGATCGCTGCCAATGTCGCGAATTGGGCGCTGGATGCTGCTGGTTGTTATCAGCTGCTGTTTCAGCCGACCCTGATCCCAAACGCGTGCATCGCGTCGGATCAAATAGGAATGCAGGGCCTGCCTCAATTGATCATAAATACGAATGACGTCGGAGGCCCACTCGACGACAGCGACACCAATCACCATATCCCCACCGGACACTGCGAAGCGGATCGATTATTGAGATCGCGGCGCTACAAGTCCGACGTCAAAGTCGTGCACTGGGCAGAGAGCCACGGTCAAGTCTGCGGCAATCATTCTGGCGTTGGCACCGAGATGCCGTCGGGCGCGTTAACGAACTGTCACATTCGCCTTGCAATGTCGCATGCGAGTGCTGAGTCGAATGGGACAATTCAGTGGGAGCGGAATGGGGACCCCAGGCCGGATCTCGGCTGAAAGTTGGAATAGGGAGCAGTGGACGCACAGCCAGTCACGGAGTGCGTCTGCCAAAAATAGAGAATACTACGAATCCACACGGCGATAGGAGTTGAGACATGCCAAGCGGAACTGTGAAATTCTTCAACACAACAAAGGGCTACGGATTCATCCAGCCTGATGACGGTGGGAAGGATGTATTTGTCCATATCAGCGCGGTCGAGCGTTCTGGAATGGCCCCTCCGAACGAGGGTGACAAGCTGAGCTACGATATCGAAGAAGATCGTCAGGGCCGCTCGGCTGCGACGAACCTGCGCGAGTAGCACAATAGGATGAATGAATGTTCCGGAAGGTCTTGGCCTTGCGGGACTTCAGTCAGATCAAAGCCCGCTGTCATGCAGCGGGCTTTTTTGTTGTCACGGGCCCCCAGACGAGCGCAGTGGCCAGACCTGAGCAGCGCCGGAACGCGTCGCCATTCCATGGTATCACGCCGGATCAGCAGATCTCTTTCGACGAGCTCAGCGACGATCCCTCTCAACAAGCAGTGTCGCCGGCGGAACTCCGTACAACTTATCGCACGATGATCTAGACCAATGGCCTATTGCGTCGACATGGCCGAGCGGACGAATTACCCTTCACGAGCTAAGCCTGTCAGGCCAGTTGGCTCGCGGCAGTATCATTGGTGCGTCAGCACGAATGATTCTCGCGAGTGCTTCTAAGTGGCACCACGACGCTGTAGTCTGTCAGCCAAGCTAATCTGCCTCCTCCTCTGCCAATCGGAGAACATCTATGACGCGGTATCACGAAATCTACGCCAGCTGGAAAAGCAATCCAGAAGAGTTTTGGGCAACGGCAGCGCAGGATATCGCTTGGTACAAGCTTTGGGACCGCGTGTTCGATCCGTACATGGGGGAGTTTGGCCGCTGGTTCGCAGGCGCGGAATGCAATACGGCATACAACTGTCTTGACCGGCACGTCGAAGGCGGCCGCGGTGATCAGGCAGCGCTGATCTATGATAGCCCCGTCACTGATACCAAACGAACCTACACTTACTCCGAACTGACTGATGAGGTTGCAACGCTTGCCGGCGTCTTGAAAGATCTCGGTGTTGAGAAGGGCGACCGCGTCATTGTCTATATGCCGATGGTTCCCGAGGCTGCCATTGCGATGCTGGCCTGTGCCCGGATCGGTGCCATTCACTCCGTAGTGTTCGGCGGCTTTGCGGCGTCAGAACTCGCTACGCGGATTGATGATGCCACGCCGAAAGCGATCCTTGCAGCATCCTGCGGGATCGAGCCGGGACGAGTTGTTGAATACAAGCCGCTGCTTGATCAGGCCATCGAACTCTCCCAGCACAAACCGACGAGCACATTGATCCTGCAGCGTGAGCAGGCGCCGGCGAGTATGGTGCAGGGGCGTGACTATGATTGGACTGCCGCCATCGAGCAGGCCAAGAGCCAGGGCCGCAAGGCCGGTTGTACGTCCGTCGCGGCGACGGACCCGCTCTACATTCTCTACACATCAGGGACCACTGGCCAGCCCAAGGGCGTCGTTCGTGACAATGGCGGCCACATGGTAGCCCTGAAGTGGAGCATGAAGAACATTTACAATGCCCATCCCGGCGAAGTGTATTGGGCCGCTTCTGATGTCGGTTGGGTCGTGGGTCACTCCTACATCGTCTATGCACCGCTCCTTCAGGGCTGCACGACCGTGATCTATGAGGGCAAGCCCGTCGGGACGCCTGATGCCGGCGCTTTCTGGCGTGTTATTGCCGAGCATAAAGTCTCAACGATGTTCACGGCGCCGACGGCCTTCCGTGCAATCAAGAAGGAAGACCCTCAAGGCAAGCTGGTCAATGAGTACGACCTCAGTGAGTGGCGGTCGTTGTTTCTGGCAGGCGAGCGCGCTGACCCCGACACCCTGGAATGGGCCGAAGACATGCTGGGGATCCCGGTGATTGACCACTGGTGGCAGACAGAAACCGGCTGGCCGATTTGCGCCAACCCGATTGGCCTGGGCCGCATGCCGATCAAACACGGTTCGCCAACCGTGCCGATGCCTGGGTTTGACCTGCAGGTGCTGGATGACAATGCCCAGCCGGTCCCACCGGGCGAAACCGGCACTCTGGCCGTCAAGCTGCCTCTGCCACCATGTTGCCTGCCCACGCTATGGAATGCAGGCGAACGCTTCCGCCAGAGTTACCTGGCCGAATTGCCAGGTTACTACACGACATCTGACGCGGGTTACAAAGACTCTGATGGCTACATTTACGTCATGGCGCGCACCGATGATGTGATCAACGTCGCTGGCCACCGGCTGTCGACTGGGCAGATGGAAGAGGTTGTGGCCAAGCACAAGGATGTTGCCGAATGCGCCGTGATCGGCGTCCAGGATCAACTCAAGGGGCAGCTGCCAGCCGGGTTCATTGTGCTCAACGCTGGCGTCAATCGCCCCACAGAAGAGGTTGAGACGGAAGTCGTGAAACTGGTCCGGGAGCAGATCGGACCGGTCGCCGCGTTCAAAAATGTCATGACGGTTGCGCGCCTGCCAAAGACGCGGTCGGGTAAAATTCTCCGCGGAACCATGCGCGCAATAGCGGACGGTGAGGCTTGGAAGATGCCAGCGACGATCGATGATCCGGTCATTCTGGACGAAATTACCGCGACCCTCGAAGAACGCCAGATGATTGCCAAGTAAAACCATCACGTCCTCCGGCGCCCTTGGACGGCTTACAACCAAGTAGACAGGCCAGGCTCATCAAGCCAGTCATACGTCCGTAACCACGATGCCAGTTCTCGACCAAGCGTCGACTGGCAGCCCGTGCGGTTGGTATGGGATTTGAACAGCCATCAGAGAAGGCTGCTGAAATTAGATAAAATTTGAATCAATTTATATATTGATTTATCGCATTAGTTTAATTGTCTGTTTTTTATAAACCGCGACCAAAGGTCAAGTTAATAAGCTGGTAACAGATTGCGCTCAATTTGGCGTTTATGCGCGTTAGTTGAGAGGCATGTTATGTCCGTATTTGGCCGTCTAGAGTTCAAGCAGTCCGCCGCCCAAAGAAAGAAATCAAATAAAAGGCAGGCGAACGTATTTAGTCGATTTTCATCAGATCAGAGTGGTGCCATTGCAATAATGTTTGCAATGTCAATCACGATCCTGCTGGCCATGGTCGGCGGTGGTGTCGATTATGCCCGCTGGCTTTCCGCGAAAAGTAAGACACTCAACGCCATGGACGCGTCAGTTCTGGCGGCGGGCCGGATCCTACAGTTGCCAGGGAATACTGACAATGACGCGGTTAACGCGGCCAATCAATACTATTCCAAGAACAAGGCGGACACGCTCGCCGTTGACAATACGACGTTCTCAGTCAGTGGCAACGAGATTACGGGCACGACCAACTCGACGGTTGAAACGCCGTTTCTGAACGTAATCGGTATCGGCACCCTACCTGTCAAGCTCACAGCCAAGGCCGTCCTTGCAGCGGACGCGAACGCCGGCTCGCATGTCGAAGTGTCATTGATGCTTGATACGACGGGCTCAATGAGCGGCAGCAAGATGACAGATCTCAAAGCTGCGGCGCGTGACTTGGTCGACATTGTCGTGTGGGACGATCAATCAAACTTCACGTCGCGGATCGCTCTCGCGCCATTCTCTCGTTATGTGAATGTCGGAACGACCTACTTCAATGCCGTCACAGGAGCCACGGCCAGCGGCAACCCCAATCAGCGCACATGTGTCAAGGAGCGCAGCACCTCTGACCGTTACACGGATGCAGCGCCGGGCAGCGGTAACTACTTCAACTACTACACAGGCAGCAATACCTGCCAGCCAACCTCAACGATCATGCCACTTTCGAGTGACAAGCAGGCGTTGAAAGATCATATCAATGCGATGCCGACGACCGGTATGACGGCAGGCCATCTCGGCACAGCTTGGGCGTGGTATTTGATCTCTCCGAATTGGTCGTCAGTTTGGCCAACCAGTAGCGTCCCGCATTCCTACAGTCTGATGAGCCAGAACGCGGATCCGAACTCATCAGCCAGCCCTGGTGAAGAGGGTTTTAAACCGAAGCTCTACAAGATTGCGGTCCTCATGACGGACGGCTCCTACAATAAGTATTACTCCGGTTCCAACTCGACCACGCAGGCCCGCGCCATCTGCACCGAGATAAAGGACTCCGGTGTGACGGTCTACACGGTTGGCTTCCAGATCGGTGTCGGCAGTGAGCCGGATGTGACCATGCAGCAGTGCGCGACGTCGTCGTCCCACTACTACAACGCATCCAGTGGTGAAGCTCTGAAGCAGGCCTTCCGTGACATCGCAATCAAGATCTCGGATCTGCGCATATCGGAATAAGAAATTCAATATAGATGATTTAAAAGGGCGCCGAGCGGCGCCCTTTTTTGTGGTCGATGGATCATCTCCTTGGAATTGAGAGCGGGTGTAATAAAAATTGCAAAAAATTTTATGTGAATTGGTTTGGGATAATAAGCGTGTGGTTTATCCCGTTTTTTATAAGAACTTTGCGATTAACTTTTGTGAAAGTGGAAAGGCCTCATGTTTCTCGCGCACACGATTAGAAAGAGGCATGTGATGTCGTGGATAATTAAAACAAAAGAGTCGTTGGGCCGGGCAGCCCATCAATTCAGTCAGGATCGGCGAGGCTCAATAGCAATCATCTTTGCTATGATGTTGACCGCATCTGTTGCACTTATCGGTGGATCGGTTGACTACGGTCGTTGGGTGTCCGCCAAAAGTAAAACCCTGAATGCAATGGACACCGCAGTGTTGGCAGGTGGCCGTATTCTTCAGCTGTCAGGTAAGTCGGACGCTGACGCAGTCGCTGCTGCCAATCAATACTACAGCCGCAACAAGTCTAACTCGCTGAAGACAGACAATACGACGTTCAAGGTTGTTGGGAACGAAGTTGTCGGGACGACCAACTCATCGGTTGAAACCCCCTTCCTGAACGCGATCGGTATTGACAGTCTGCCAGTCAAGATCACGTCGAAGGCGGAACTGGCGGCCGGCGGTAATGCGGGCTCCCACATCGAAGTTGCGATGATGCTCGACACAACCGGTTCCATGAGCGGCAGCAAGATGACGGATTTGAAGGCGGCAGCCAAGGATCTGGTTGAGATTGTGATCTGGCAGGATCAGTCCGAGTACACATCTCGCGTCGGCCTCGCGCCTTTCTCCTACTACGTCAACGTCGGCAGCGAGTTCTTCAACTCAGTTGCAGGCCCGGATGCCGGTAAGTACGTCGTCGGCAAGATGGAAGATGTCGATGTTGAGGTTGAACGTGAGGTCTGTGAAAAGAAGACCAAGATCGTGACCTATCAGAAGTGGAACAAGAATAAGCAGAAGTGGGTCACCAAGAAGAAGAAGAAGAAGGTCACCGAATGCTCGATGCAGACGGTCACTGAGACCCAGCAACAGCAGACGACGGAAAACGTGAACCTGACGGACTTCGGCAACAAGTTCACCTGCATCAAGGAGCGTAACACTTCCAGCCGCTACCTGGATGATGCACCGGCGAACAACAACTACTTCGACTATTATGGTCAGCCGAAGAATGTCGATAATGACGGCATCCTTGACGAGGAGGAGATCGACGAAAACAGCGAAGTTGAGAATGTTATCAACAACGGTTCAGCCTGTAAGCCAACTGTAACGCTGACACCTTTGTCGTCGGACAAGGCTCTCCTGAAGTCCCGCATCGACGCCATGCCAACCACCGGCATGACGGCAGGTCACCTCGGAACGCAGTGGGCATGGTACCTGGTGTCGCCGAAGTGGAAGGATGTCTGGCCGGCTGCAAGCGAACCAAAAGCTTACTCGCTGACCTCGCAAACCAACGAAAAGGGCAAGCCGAAGCTCTACAAGATCGCAGTTCTGATGACGGACGGTTCCTACAACCAAAAGTACACGGGAACTGACTCAAAGACACAGGCTCGCGAGATCTGTAAGGAGATGAAGAAGACCGGTGTCACAGTTTACTCGGTTGGCTTCAAGATTTCCCAGGGCAGCTCTCCCGACGAAACAATGAAGCAGTGTGCAACAAGCAGTGAGCACTACTACAATGCCGCCACAGGCGATGCACTGAAGCAAGCTTTCCGTGACATCGCCCTGAAGATCGCAGACCTGCGCATCTCTCAGTAAGGCACTTTCCATCACATGCCGCGAAAGGCGTCCCGTCCCGGGGCGCCTTTCTGCGTGGTCTGCAAATCCCGCGCAGACCCGGCTTGCCGCTGCTATCGCTGAAATGCTAAGGCCTGGAAAGGTTTGATCCCGGAATCAAAGAGGTGAGCGGGCCATGTCGATCGATAGGTGTCACAACATCGAGGATTTCCGCCGCCTGGCCAAGCGCCGCCTGCCGGCACCCCTGTTTCACTACATCGATGGCGGTGCTGACGACGAATTTACCTTGCGCAATAATACTGCTGCCTTCGATGAATATCGTTTGCTCCCGGACGCATTGGCCGACTTGAGCAGCATGGACCTGTCGACCACGGTACTGGGCGAGAAGATTGACTGGCCGGTTATCCTGGCACCAACCGGAATGAGCCGGCTGTTTCATCATGATGGCGAGCGCGCAGCTGCCCGGGCTGCGGCCAAACTCGGCGTGATGTACACGCTCTCAACCATGGCAACGGTCTCCGTTGAAGAGATCGGAGCGCTAGGGCCGGCACCAAAATGCTTTCAGGTCTATATCCATCGCGATCGGGAACTGACCTACGAACTGGTTGAGCGCGCCCGGGCCGCCAAGTTCACCAGCCTGGCCCTCACCGTTGACACGTTGGTCGCCGGCAATCGCGAACGAGACCGCGTAACTGGTATGACCATGCCTCCACGATTGACGGCATCGAGCCTTCTGAGTTTCGCGACGCATTTTGACTGGGCATACAACTATCTCACGCACGAGAAATTTGAGTTAGCCAACGTCGCATCTCGGATCAAGACCGGCACCGAACAGCTGACGTCCGTGATTGATTATGTCAATTCGCAGTTTGACCGGAAGGTGACCTGGGCCGATGCTGAGCAGCTCATCACAAAATGGAATGGTCCGTTTGCGATCAAGGGTATCATGTCGGTCGCAGACGCACGTCGGGCCGCGGACGTGGGTGCCTCGGCCGTGATCGTCTCCAATCATGGTGGGCGGCAGTTGGACGGCGCGGCTGCCCCGATCGAGCAGGTTGGCGCCATTGTCGATGCCGTTGGCGACAATGTCGAAGTGATCCTCGACGGTGGCGTTAGGCGCGGGTCGCACGTCCTGAAGGCTATCGCCATGGGAGCAAAGGCCTGCATGATCGGGCGCGGTTACGTCTATCCCCTGGCGGCTGCGGGCCAGCCGGGGGTGGAGCGCGCGCTCTATTGCCTGCGCGATGAAATCGAACGGAATATGGTTCTGATGGGCTGCGCGACGCTCAATCAGCTCACACGGGACAAGCTGATCCTTCCAGGTCGCCTAGACGGAGCGCGTCGCGGCGCACCGCCTGCACCCGCTGATATTCGGGTTGTCGCCTGAGATGGCTGACCCAGATGCCATGCTTCTCAGTGGGAAGGTTGCGATTGTAACTGAGGGCGCTACAGGGATTGGCCGGGCCTGCGCTGCGAGGCTGGCAGCTGAAGGCGCAAGGGTTGTGATCGCAGATGCCAATGATCCGTTGGGCTCTGAAGCGGCACAAGCGATTGCAGAGGCAGGCGGCCAGATCCGCTTTGTGCACGCCAATAGCGCCGAGCGTTTGGACGTCCATAACCTGATTGCAACAACATTGGAGGCATATGGATTCGTTGACATCCTTGTCACAACGGCAAACGCTGATATCGACCCGCAATTCCTTGAGATGTCTGAGGAGCAGTTTGACCGCGTCGTCAGAAAAAATGTCAAAGGGACGTTCCTGTGCGCGCAGGCCGTCGCGCGTCAGTTTATCAGGCAGATCGATCAGGGCCGGCATCAAGGTGTCATTATTACCACCGCTTCGGCCAGCTTGGAGACGCCGCAGACTGGTTCGGCCAGTGCAGCATCGATCGGCGCGATTGCCCGGCTAACCCAGTCCATGGCGTCAGACCTTGCAGACCATGGCATTCGGATCAACGCGATCGGCCCTGACACCAAAGACGCACCTGATCCGGAAAATGGTGTGGGCGAACCCAAGGACGCGCCCGTACCGGAGGCCGAAGCGCAAGCACAACGACAGAAATATTTCGAAGATGTCGCCGAGCTGACGGCCTGGCTTGTCTCAGACAGAGCGAAGCACATCAGCGGCGAAACAGTCTACGTCGGCGACCGCCGAATGCTGCTGTCAACTTGAGAGGGTGGTGGTCTTTGGGCGATCTCGGGCTCACGCGCCTGTTGTCCGGCCAAATCAGAGCGCGTATTGAACTCTTTATTGATGAGGCAGAACACCAATGTCGTCATCACAGGATGGGATTAACGGACTGTGGAATTCATCTCCAACGCGCGCATGTATGCTGTCAGCGGCGAAGCCGAACAGGCCTGGCAGATCCTGCTGAAGCATCTTGCGGAAGATGCGGGTGTCGCGTTGACTTACACGGCCTATCCAGCGCCTCAGCCTCTGGAAGTATTGTGGCGGCGGCCGGATCTGGGTTGTGTCTTGATGTGCGGATACCCGATTGCCTTGGAGATTGCGAAGGTTGTCCCATTGGCGTCACCCATTCCCAATGTCGCCTGGGCAAACAATCGAGCCGTCTATCGCTCAGATCTAATCGTACGAGCCGACGCACCATTCCAGACGCTGGCAGATACGTTTACCGGAACGGCAGGATGGACGGTTGACCACTCTCACTCAGGCTTCAACGCATTTCGGCACCATCTGCTGCAATATCGCAAGGCGGCCGAACCCAAGCTCTACCGAAAGGCTGTCGGCGAACTGATAACGGCGCGAGGCATCCTGGACAACGTTGTTTCTGGTGCAATCGATGTCGGCCCGCTCGATGCCTATTGGCATATGCTGCTGCGCAAGTATCGACCCGATTTGGTTGCGGATATTCGCGTTCTCGATGTGACGGAAACAGCGCCGATGCCGGCGTTTGTTGCAGCGCCGGGCTTGCCGTCCGAGTCTGTTGAAGCCCTGCGGAGCGCCTTCGCTCAAGCGCATCAGCAGCCATGGTTTGAAGATGTGGCTGCTTCATTGCTGATCAGCGGCTTTGAGCCGGTCACAAAAGAGACGTTCGCGCCGACACTTGGCTGGGATCAGGCCGCCAAAGCCGCTGGTTATCCGCTGCCGGAATGAGGCAAAGCACGCGACATGCTTTGCCTGTCAGCCGGAGCAAACGGTGATGGCGCTGGGCGCCAAATTAGCGGCGCTCAAAGTGGCGATACCGTGCTCAGGCGTCTTTGTTGACGGTGTCAAAACCGGCATCGCTCGGCTGCTCGTCGGTGTCGCCGTCACTGGAGCCTGACGACATCTCCTGCAACTTGGCAAACACCCGATCGGCTTCTTCCTGATTTTCGACTTCTTCCGTATCAGGGCCGGACGGTTGAACATTCGCAAACACCGCATCTGCGGATATTTCAGGTTGCTCAGTTTGCCCAGGCGGAACCGACGCATAGTCACCAGTTGCGTGCGGCAGGCCATAATCTGTCGTCTCGGCGGTTGGTAACAGCGATTCACCTGGCTCAATTGGAGGCAAGCCTGCAGCCGCGCGCTCCTTGGCACGACGCTCACTCGCCTTCTCGACCTCGGCATCCAGATCGGTCTGTTTGCAGAGACCCAGTGTGACAGGATCCTGCGGCACCAGATTGGCTGAGTTCCAGTGTGTCCGGTCGCGAATTTGCTGAATTGTTGGCTTGGTCGTCCCGACCAGACGAATGATCTGACTATCCTTCATTTCCGGATGATGGCGAAGCAACCAGACAACAGCGTTGGGCCGGTCTTGCCGGCGCGAAACGGGCGTATAACGCGGCCGCTTCTTAGCTTTGATTTCAGGGATTTTGACCTTCGACTTGGCCACTTTCAGGCGGGCATCAGGATCGCCTTCCGCCTCTCGGATGGCTTCCCGGGTCAGTTCCCCGGCTGTGACCGGATTCTTACCGCGGATGCCCTGCGCAACATCGCCGTCCGCGATGCCTTTAATTTCAAGAATATGCATGCCGCAAAAGTGGGCAATTTGGTCAAATGTGAGCGATGTATTGTCGACCAACCAAACGGCGGTGGCCTTAGGCATCAATGGCCCAGTGGTGCTCATAAACGTCTTCCTTTCGTACCGGGCGGGCTGGTTCAAGCCTCGGTCGCGACTCGTTCGAATTGCGTGGGAATATCCCACATATATCTATCGTGGCCGGTGCGCGCAAGCGGAACTGCGGCTAACTGCCAGAATCTGCGCGATAATCATTGACGAATGGGCCGATCGGTAGTCGGGGTAGGGCGAACACAATTGCGGGAACGGCCGTCACGAGCGCGCGCGACAGCGCGGCACCAGCCTTCCGGATCAAAATGCGGGGCGAGAATGGCGCAGGATCAGCCAAAATCCTACTATTTCGAAGATCTTGAGTTGGGCATGGAAGGATCGCTGACCAAGCCCGTAACCGAGGCCGACATCATGACGTTTGCTGACGTCAGCGGTGACGCGAACCCGGTCCATGTTGATGCTGATTATGCTGCAGGAACGATGTTCAAAGAGCGCATCAGTCATGGCATGCTGACAGCGAGCTATGTATCGGCGGTGTTTGGCATGAAATTGCCTGGGCCCGGCGCCATCTATATTTCGCAGTCACTGAACTTCAAGCGGCCGGTCAAGATCGGCGATACCATCACTGCGCGGGTCACGCTGAAAGAACTAAGTGGCGAGAAGCGACGGGCGCGGTTTGATTGCGTCTGTGAAAACCAGGACGGCAAGGCCGTGCTCGATGGCGAAGCCGAACTTATGGTACCGTCGCGCCCGAAGATCTAAGCCCCAAGGCCAGCCAACTCCGAGACAACCTCAATCATAACCGGACTGTTTGAACCCGAGGAAATGCTAAAACCGTACCGATGAATGAACGACCCAAGATGCGCGTCCTCCAACATGGCGAGCCCGTTCCCGATGATTTGCGGGGCGGCGTGCTCGCACTCGGCAATTTCGACGGCGTTCATCGCGGACACCAGGCCGTTTTGGATCGCGGTGCCGGCATCGCCCGCGACCACGGCGTGCCGCTCGGGGTGATGACGTTTGATCCCCATCCGCGGATCTACTTCAAGCCGACAACCCAGTTGTTCACATTATCACCGCTGGAGCGAAAGCTGGAGCTGCTTTCCGCTTATGGAATCGACTTCACGGCTGTCCTGAATTTCGACGCCGATCTGGCAGCCCTCAGTGCCGAAGATTTTATTGACGAGATCATCTGTCAGCGCTGGCACGCCACGCATGTCATTGTCGGATATAACTTTTTCTTCGGCAGAGGCCGCGGCGGCAGCCCGCAGTTCCTGACTGAACAGGGCGCCCAAAAGGGCTTTGGCGTGACTGTGATTGACCCTGCGAGTGACGATGGTGAGGTCTTTTCGTCAAGCTCTGTCAGGGATTTGCTGCGCGTCGGCAACGTCCGTGAGGCCGCAGAAGTCCTCGGCCACTGGTGGACAATAACGGGTTCGGTTGAGCGCGGGGCCGGCCGTGGCACAGGCATGGGCTATCCGACCGTGAATGTCATGCTGGAACCGGGGCAGGCCCTGCACCATGGGATTTATGCATCGCGTGTCTGGGTTGATGGACACCGCTTTGATGGTGCGGCTTATAACGGCCGCAGACCGACGTTCGACAATGGTATCGCGAAGCTCGAAGTCTTTCTGTTTGATTTCAACGAGTCCCTTTACGGGCACAGAATTGATGTCGAACTCATTGACTTTATCCGCCCGGATGAGGCATTTGAGAACGCTGACGCGCTTATGGTGCAGATGGATAACGACTGCGCCCGCGCTCGAGAAATCCTGGAAGAGATCAATTCGGCTGATCCCATGTTGCGCTACCCGATAGGTAAAGCCATAGCTGCCAGCATTACCACCGCCCGCGCGTGACGCGGGCCGGCACGCCGCTGCGTGCCTGCTGATAAACTCATCAGCGTCTACCCGACTTTCATTATTCACGAAGCGTTGCTAGATAACGCCGATATTCCCGACAGAAAGAGATTCGCCGATGCCACAGGATAAGGCCGGTTCAGAACACACCGAAGACGCACGCAATTGGAGCAAAACATTGTTCCTGCCGAAGACGGACTTCCCCATGCGGGCAGGTCTGCCGAAGATGGAACCCAATCTGCTGGAGCGCTGGAACAAGATCGACCTTTACGCTCAGTTGCGTGAAGCCGGCAAAGGCCGGGCCAAATTCGTTCTTCACGACGGACCGCCATACGCCAATGGCAACATCCATATCGGGACCGGCCTCAACAAGATCCTGAAAGATATCGTGGTCAAGTCGCAGCAAATGCTGGGGCGGGACTCGAATTATGTGCCCGGTTGGGATTGCCACGGCCTGCCGATCGAGTGGAAGGTTGAAGAGGAATACCGCGCCAAAGGGCGGGCCAAGCCGGATTTTTCAGATCCGAAAGCCATGCAGGCCTTCCGTAAGGAGTGTCGCGAGTTTGCCGAACACTGGCTTGATGTCCAGCGTGAGGAGTTCAAGCGGCTGGGCGTGGTTGGGGATTGGGATAACCCCTACACCACGATGGCTTACCGGGCCGAGGCCTGGATCGCGTCCGAACTGATGAAGTTTGCCAAGAACGGTCTACTCTATCGCGGCTCCAAGCCGGTGATGTGGTCGGTTGTCGAGCAGACGGCTCTGGCCGAAGCCGAGGTCGAGTACCACGATTATGAAAGCGATACGATCTTCGCGAAATTTCCGGTTGTGGAAGGACCCGATGAACTGAACGGCGCGTCGATTGTGATCTGGACCACGACGCCGTGGACGATGCCGGGCAACCGCGCCATCTGTTATTCGGACAAGCTAGACTACGGACTGTACGAAGTCACCGATGCGCCGGAAGGCAATTGGGCAGCGCCTGGGGACAAGATCGTTCTTGCCGCTGCGCTGGTGGACTCCGTCATGAAGTCGGCCAAGGTAGAGACCTATGAGCGCCGCGCTGATGTTACGGGCGAAATGCTGGCCGGTGTTACCTGCGCACATCCACTAAGAAGTGCCGACCTGGGTGGTTATCAGTTTGACGTGCCATTGCTCTCGGGCGACCACGTGACTGACGAAGCCGGTACAGGGTTCGTGCACACGGCCCCGGGCCATGGTCGTGAAGACTTTGAAGCCTGGATGGAACGTGGCCGCGAATTGAGCGACCGTGGTATTGAGACCACGATCCCTTTTACCGTTGGTGCGGATGGAAAGTTCACGGCTGATGCACCGGGCTTCGAGGGTGGCGAAGTTATCACCGAGAAGGGCAAAAAGGGTAACGCCAATAAGCTCGTCATCGATGCGTTGGTGAAAGCCAATGCCCTGATCGCGCGTGGCCGCTTAAAGCACCAATACCCCCACTCCTGGCGCTCTAAGAAACCAGTGATCTTCCGCAACACGCCGCAGTGGTTTGTCTACATGGACCAAACCTTCGCAACCGAACGCGGCGGCAACCAGACCTTGCGCGATGCGGCACTGCAGGCGATATCCGAAACGGAATTTGTGCCAAAAAGTGGTCAGAACCGACTCCGTGGCATGATTGAATCGCGCCCGGACTGGGTGTTGTCGCGGCAACGCGCGTGGGGCGTGCCAATCACCGTGTTTGTCCACCGCGAGACGGCAGAAGTGATCCCGAGTGCCAAGTTCCAGCACGCCGAGGAACTGAGTAAGCGCATCTCAGATGCAATCGAATCCGAGGGCGCTGATGCCTGGTTTGCTGCCGGCGCGCATGCACGGTTCCTCGACGGCCTTGTCGACAATCCCGGCGACTGGGAACAGGTCACCGACATCCTTGATGTGTGGTTTGATTCTGGCTCAACTCACGCCTTTACAATGGAAGATGCTGAAGCATTCCCTGGCCTCACCGGGATCAACCGAACCGTCGATGGCGGCACGGATACGGTGATGTATCTCGAAGGCTCAGACCAGCATCGCGGTTGGTTCCACTCATCATTGCTCGAGAGCTGCGGCACGCGCGGTCGGGCACCCTATGACATCGTCCTCACACACGGCTTCGTTCTCGATGAGAAGGGCCAGAAGATGTCGAAGTCGCTGGGAAATACGACGGCTCCGCAGGATGTTATCAAGCAGATGGGAGCGGATATCCTCCGCCTCTGGGTGGCATCGTCCGATTATTCAGATGATTTGCGGATCGGACCGGAAATCCTCAAGACCTTCGTCGAGACCTATCGCAAGTTGCGCAACTCCATGCGCTGGATGCTGGGCGCATTACATCACTTCGATGCGGGCGATGCCGTGGCATTCGATAAGCTGCCGCCGCTTGAGCGTTTCATGCTGCATCGCGTAGCTGAGCTCGATAGCGAAATTCGTGATGCCTATGAGAAGTATGAATATCGGCGGGTCGTGTCCGCGCTGTCGACGTTTATGAATGCGGATCTCTCTGCATTCTACTTCGATGTACGCAAAGACGCGCTCTACTGCGAGGCGCATTCGTCTGAAAAGCGGCGGGCAGCCTTGACCGTGATCTCAGAGATCTTCGATCGCTGCACGATCTGGCTTGCGCCAATTCTATGCTTCACCGCTGAAGAGGCATGGCTCTGCCGTAATCCAACAGAAACGGGGTCCGTTCACCTGCAGGTGCTGCCGCAAGCCAAATCCGAATGGCTGAACGGTGAGCTCTCCGAGCAGTTTGAGCGGGTGATGAAGGTCCGCCGCGTGGTGACTGGCGCGCTTGAGATTGAGCGGCGTGAGAAGCGCATCGGCTCCAGCCTGGAAGCCGCCCCTGTAATCCACGTCGAACCAGACGAACTGCGCGCAGCGTTTGAAGGGCTTGATGTTGCGGAGATCATGATCACCAGCGCCGCGACACTCACGGCTGATGCCGCTCCGGCCGAGGCCTTTGCGATCCCCGAAGTGCCGGGAGTGGCTGTGGTCCCAGCCTTGGCTGTTGGACAAAAATGCGCCCGATCCTGGCGTATTGTGGATGATGTCGGTGCCGATCCGGACTTCCCGGAACTGTCGGCGCGGGATGCGGCCGCAGTACGTGAGTTCGATGCCAACGCAGGGTAGGTTACGGGCAAAAAGACCAAAGTGATTGCAGGTTTCGAGAGCAAACGCGACGAAAGGCACATCATGAGCGACAACAACCAGGCCTCTGAGCATTGGATCTGGGGACCGTACTCACCTCTGGGCATGTCTGTTGCGTTGGTCGCGTTTCTTGCTGATCAGCTTCACAAGTGGTGGATGCTGTCGGTCTGGGACCTGCAGCTCCACGACCGGATCTTTGTGACGTCGTTCTATAACCTCGTCTATTACAGCAACAAGGGCATCAGCTTCAGCATGCTGCAGATGGACGGGGCGGGCCAGTACGTGCTCTCCGCATTTGCCTTGATTGTATCAATTGCCATGGCCGTCTGGTTGGCTAAGTCCGGTGATTCACGGCTGATGGCCGTGAGTGTTGGTTTGATCGTCGGCGGTGCGCTGGGCAACGCTCTGGATCGCCTGCATCTGGGTGGCGTAGCGGATTTCTTCGAATTCCACCTCTACGGGTTCTATTGGCCAGCTTTTAACATCGCGGATGCCGCTATTGTTGCCGGAGTTGCTGGGCTGTTGTACGACTTGATCATACCGAGTCGCAAAGGTGCCGCAAATCAGGCGTAGATCGCTGTTTGCCGGGTGCTGGGATGGAGAGACGGGCATGCATTCACGGATGCGAAAACTTTATGGGACAGGCGCGCTCGTTGCGTGTGGCCTGTTGGTTTCCGGTTGCTCTGGGTACGACGTCGAACTCAAAGGCGGTGTTTTCGATTATCTTGGCGTGAGCCAGATTGGCAAAAAGAAAGCCGAGCCGAAGATGCAGCAACGGACCGGGATTGTGGTGCCGCCGAGTACGGCTGCTTTGCCGGTTCCCGGATCGCGGCCTGCGTCACAACAAGTCGCGACGGCATCAGGTCAGCAGTGGCCGGTGAATCCTGAAGATGCGAAAGAAGGGCAAAAGCAGGCCCTGCTGCAGCAGCACAAGGAATTTTGCGCCGTCCAGATCCGTAAGTATGAAGCAAAAGTGATCGCCCAGATGGCTGATGGCCCACTCGGTAGTTGCCACCCATCAGTTCTGAAGAACTTCGGCATCACAAGCGATGAGATTTTCGGAAACAAGCCCCGCCAACAGGCCGCGCAATAGCAATATTGTTACAACGTTGCTCATTGGCTCCTGATGGACCTGTGCAGCTGGCGCTGACAGCAAGCGGAGCCTCAGACACGATTGCCGTGCGTCTGCAGTATCTTGTTGGCAATTTGATCCGTATTTGAGCGCCGTTTGGGTTGTAAGCCCGAACAATCGGCCTACTTGCATTAGAGGGTCGTTTTTGATCCACTGCGGCCGAGCATAATACTGAAATGACTGCCACAATTCACAGATCCAAACATTGAGGATGAGCAATCACCGAGATGGACGCACCCGCTCAAGCTGAAAATCAAGCCGCACAGGGCAAGTCTGCCGTGCAATCGACGTATCTTGACAATGGGATGCAGGTCGTCGTCATTCCCGACCACCGGGCACCAGTTGCCACGCATATGGTCTGGTACCGCGTCGGCGCCGCCGATGAAGCGCCGGGGGAGTCCGGAGTTGCGCATTTTCTTGAGCACCTGATGTTCAAGCGCACGGAGAACTTGGCAACAGGCGAGTTTTCGAAGACGGTTGCCTTGTTAGGCGGACAGGAGAATGCATTCACCGGTCAGGACGTAACAGCGTATTTCCAGCGCGTCGCCAGCGATCGCCTGCCTGAGGTTATGCGGCTTGAGGCAGAGCGTATGACCAAGCTGCTATTCGACGAGGATGAGGTCGCGACCGAGCGCGATGTGGTTCTCGAAGAGCGGCGGATGCGTGTCGAAAACAATCCGCCGTCGATACTGATGGAACAGATGAACGCGGCGCTGTATCTGTCGCATACCTACAGTACGCCGATCATCGGCTGGATGCATGAAATCGAGCAACTGACACGCAACGAGACCCGCGCGTTCTACCAGCGCAATTATGCACCGAACAATGCCATCCTCGTGGTTGCCGGCGACGTCCAACTTGAGCAAGTGACGACACTTGCCAACGAGCACTATGGAAAAATCCCGCACAACCCGGATGTTTATCAGCGCCCGCGTCCGCGCGAGCCGCAAGGGCAGGCAGCGCGCCGGGTAGAGCTGCGCCATGAGCGTGCCGGGCAGGCAATGTTGCAGCGCTACTATCACGCGCCGAGCTACACGACGGCAGCGCCGGGTGAGGCCGAGGCGCTTGATCTGCTGATGAAGGTTGTCGCCACCGGCGGAACAAGCCGTCTCTACAAGACACTTGTGACCAAGGATCAGGTCGCGAGCAATGCAGGCGGCTATTATTCAGGCGCCGCACGCGATTATGGCAAGGTCGTACTGTACGCCGTACCCGCCGACGGCCGTGAGTTGGCTGAGGTTGAGGCAGCGATAGATGCCGTCCTGGCCGATGTGATCGCCAACGGAATTACAGCAGCCGAATTGGATCGGGCCAAGAAGGTCTATCTTGCCGATGACATCTATGAGCGCGATAGCCAGACAACCATGGCACGCCGCTATGGATATGGACTGGTCGTTGGGCAGTCGATCGAAGATATCGAGGCTTGGCCGTCACGAATTGAAGCCGTCACGTTGCAGCACATCCAAGAGGCGGCAGCCAAGCATCTCGACATTCGCAACTCAGTTACCGGGCTTTTGATACCTGAGGCGTCCGCGTGATGCCGGTCTCGGTGGCCTTCCAATGACAGCGAGCTCAAGGAATTCAGCGGTGCTCGGAATTGATCCTTATTCTGCGCTTGAGCAACCCACTGTCTGCTCAACGCACATAGTCTCTGCGCGAAAGGCTTCTTTGCAATGAATATACAAGAAGTCATCAGTCCCGGTGGGATATCGGCATGGCTCGTCGAAGAACACCGCGTACCACTGATTGCAATGCGCTTTGCATTTGCCGGCGGTTGCGCGCAGGACCCTGCTGAGAAGCCGGGCGTGGCCAACTTCGTCAGCGTCATGCTCGACGAAGGTGCGGGCACGTACAGCGCCCAACAGTATCAGGAACGCCAGGAAGAGCTGGCACTGCGGATGTCGTTTTCGGCCGGCCGTGATTCCTTCTACGGCAATTTCGAAACACTCGCCGCCAATCTCGATCCTTCAGCAGAGTTGTTGAAACTTGCACTGACGGAACCGACGTTCGACGAAGCTGCAGTTGAGCGATTGCGTGGCCAACTACTCACCAATCTCGCATTCGCCGAAAAGGACCCGCGCCGCGTTACTCAGTGGCTCTGGTCCAGGCGCGCCTACCCGGATCATCCCTATGGCCGGCCAACAGAAGGCACGACTGAGAGCGTCACATCGATCTCGGGCGCGGACCTCAAATCCTATGTAACCAAAGTATTCGCGCGGTCAGATTTGAAAGTTGCTGTCGTTGGAGCGATCGGCGCGGACGCACTCGGCCGCTTACTCGATCAGGTCTTCGGCGACTTGCCCGAAACGCCCGACTTACAAACACTGCCAGCAACGACGCTCGGTCATCAAGGTGAGACAGAGGTCATCCAGATGCCGGTGCCGCAATCCGTGGTCCTGGCAGGCCTTCCTGGCATCCTGCGCAACGATCCCGACTACGTGCCCGCCTTCGTGATGAATCATATCCTGGGTGGTGGCACGTTCTCATCCAAATTGATGACGGAGGTCCGTGAAAAACGTGGTCTCGCGTACTCGGTCAGCAGCCATTTGAGTTCGCATGAATATGCAGGGGCCCTCATTGCCCAATTCGCTACAAAGAACGAAAGCGTCAGGGAGGCGATCGACGTCACCCGGAACCAGATGACGCTGATAGCCGAACAGGGCGTTAGTGACGAAGAGTTGCGCGATGCCAAGAGCTACCTGACGGGCTCCTATCCTTTGCGCTTCGACACGAATGGCAAGATCGCAACTCAGCTGCTGGGGATACAGCTCGAGAATCTGGGTATGGATTATCCCGATATACGCAACGATCTAGTCAATGCCGTCACACGCGATGATATCCAACGCGTTGCAAAAAACCTTCTTGTGACTGAGAAGATGATGGTTGCCGTTGTCGGTGAACCCCAGAACTTGACCTGATCCAAATCACGACGCTTGATCATGACTGTCATCCAACAAGAGCTCAATGGCTGCATGGCAGGCACGATCGGTGCGAATGGGCTGAGCGCGCAGGAATATGCGTCCGTCGAAGTCGAAGCCAAGCAGGCTTTGCGCAAACTTGATCAGATGATTGCGGCAGGCAGGCTATCGTTCGCCGATGATCTCACAGAAGCAGAAACCACCGTTAGCCTGGTCGAGGAGACCTATGCGCGCTTAACCGATGGCACACGGACGATTATGTTCTTCGGCTGCGGTGAGGCCGGCTTGATCGGGCAGGCGATTGCACAGTTTGCCGGCTGGGGAATTCCCGGTGTCATGGTCGGGTCACAGCGCAAGCGGCCCGTCACCCGTTTCTACAGCAATCCGGATCCTGTCACGATGGCAGGAGCATTGGCCCGATCTGACCTCGACAGGACGCGGTTCGTCTTGACGTCGAAGGACGGAGATCTGTCGACCATTAGTCAGGCGCTCGCCGCTATAGAAGCGGTTCGCCAGAGCGGTCATGGCAATAGCATCCCGCAGATCTTTCTGACCATCACTGGACAACAGGATCACAGTCAGCCGAACGGGCTTCGAAGTCTCGCTGACCACCTGGACATTCCCAGTATTGCGTTTCCTGCAGGCATCGACGAACGATTTTCAGCCCTGACCGTTGCCGGGCTGTTGCCGGCCGCTGCCCGTGGGTTGAATATCCGGGAGATCCTAGAAGGCGCGAAGGACGAACTTGCTGCAGTACGGTCAGCCACTGATACACAAGCCTGCAATCCTGCGCAGGCCGCAGCAACCTCGGTGGCGCTGGGGCGATATCGCGGCGCATATCATCAAACATTTCTACCTGCCGATGACAGACTGACGGAGACTGCCAATCTTTGGGCGCACATGCTCTCCACCGGTGCCGGCAATGAAGAGAACGGACAATCTGCAAGTACCATTGGCCGACCGTTAGACCAATACAATCTCTTGCAGTCCTTTGCCGGCAACGCTCAGCCTTGCTACGTCACGCTTATTCACACATCATCTGGCCAACACGGCCATGCGTTGTCTCCTGAGCTAGCTGAGATCGCTGGAATGCGCGCTCTGGCTGGTCAGACGCTTGAAAGCCTGGCACAGGCGCGGCAGACGGCTATTGTCGATATCATCAAAGACAGTGGGCTACCGACCCGCATCCTACAAGTTCCACAGCTCAATGAACGAGCGTTGGGCAGCCTCCTCATGCAAATGATGCTTGAGAGCATTTTGACGGCATTAATGCTTGATCGAGACCCCTTCCAGGTAACAATTGCTGCAGACATCGACCGGAACGCCATGCAAGCGCTACAAGATGTGCATGAACAATAGAGCTGTCGATGCAACTTAGGCCGACTCGGTCTAAAACGCTGATGAAATAGTGAATTGGCAAACATGGAAGCGGTTCATGGCCATTCGGCAATTGAGGCCGGAGACGATCAATCGTATCGCAGCCGGTGAGGTCATCGAGCGACCGGCGAGTGTCGTCAAAGAACTCGTAGAGAATGCGATTGATGCGGGCGCACGCCACATCGAGGTTGTCACGGCCGGCGGCGGGCTGTCTCTCATCCGTGTCAGCGACGACGGCCGTGGTATGTCTCCGGACGACCTAAGCCTTTCGGTTGAACGCCACGCGACGTCCAAACTGCGTGACGAGGATCTGCTCGATATCCGCACAATGGGCTTCCGCGGTGAAGCGCTCCCGTCAATCGGGTCGATCGCGTTGCTATCGATCATCTCCCGTGCCCAAGGAGCGGCCGATGCCCATGAGGTGATCGTGCGCCGTGGTGAGAAGCAGGACTTGAAGCCAGCTGCGCACAACGCAGGCACGCGTATTGAGGTCCGAGAATTGTTCTCGGCGACGCCGGCGCGCCTCAAATTCCTGAAGTCCGAGCGCGCCGAAAACATGGCGATTAACGATACTGTCAAGCGTCTTGCAATGGCGCATCCTGAGATCGGGTTTTCGCTCACAACCGGCGAACGCCGAAGCTTGAACCTGGAAGCCGGTAGCCTCGATGAGAAGGATCTTCTGCACCGCCTCGGACGCATCATGGGGCGTGACTTCGTGGAAGATGCCTTGGCTCTCTCTGGCGAACGAAACGGTATTCGATTGCGCGGCTTCTGTGGCCTGCCCACACTGAACCGCGCGGACACGACGATGCAGTTCCTGTTTGTCAACGGACGCCCGGTGCGTGACAAACTTCTTGTTGGTGCTGTGCGCGGTGCCTATGGCGACCTGGTCCCGAAGGGACGCCATCCCTATCTCGCATTGTTCGTCGATCTCGACCCGCACGAGGTGGATGTCAACGTTCACCCCGCCAAAACCGAGGTCCGCTTTCGCGAGCCAGGCGTTGTCCGGCAATTGATCGTCTCTGGGATCCGTCACGTTCTGGAAGAAGCCGGCCATCGCGCCTCTGCAGCGGGCGGCTCTGCAGCATTCGAGGCAATGGTTGCTCGATCATCAGTCAACTCTGCCGGAGCCTCCAATGCCTATGCTCAACCCTATCGACCACCAAGGCCAGGTGGCCACGCAAATGGCTTCGCGGAGGCTATGCAGGCACCTTTCGATGTGACCGAGGCGCCATCGGCTCAGTCGGTTGTCGATGAATTGCCGCCAACCGAAACAGGGGGACTGCAAAGCCATCCACTGGGTGCAGCCCGTGCGCAGGTTCACGAGAACTATATTATCGCTCAGACAGAAAATTCCGTCGTCATTGTCGACCAGCATGCAGCCCACGAACGCCTTGTTTATCAAAAACTCAAAGAGACCCTCGGTGCCGGAGAGGTGCCAACGCAAGGCCTGCTTATCCCCGAGATCGTCAGTTTGGACAGTGATGACATTGACCTGTTAGAGGCTGCGCGAGATGAACTTTCTCGGCTAGGCCTTGTGATTGATCGGTTTGGCGTCGACGCCATTGCTGTTCGCGAGATACCAGCGCTACTTGGCAAAACCGACATTAAAGGATTGATCAACGACCTCGCCTCCGAACTGCGCAGCGAAGGCAGCGGGCAGGTTTTGCAGGATCGGCTCGATGCGGTTTGTTCGACGATGGCCTGCCATGGCAGCGTGCGGTCCGGACGGCGGCTCACGTCACAGGAAATGAATGCGTTGTTGCGCGATATGGAGGCGACACCCGGGTCGGGGCAATGCAATCACGGACGCCCGACATACATCGAGTTACAGCTGAGTGATATCGAGAAATTGTTTTCCCGACGCTGATGCTGGCGGCGATGAGCTACGCGCCCTCCGTCCCACAAGCCGCAAACCCCATCATGCCATGTTCGCAGTGTAGCGGGCAAAGACCAGTTGTGTCGTGCCATACGTACGCTGGTCGATTTGCTCAAAGTCCTCCGGGAGCGCGATCTCCGACCGAGCGTCCTCTTCGATGACGGCAATTGCGCCGTCGGCGACCCATTGACCAGATGCTGCACTGGCAAGCGCGCGCTCCGCGAGGCCTTGACCGTAGGGCGGGTCTAGGAACAGGAGCGAAAATTTGAGCTGTTTCAGCGATGGGCCAAGGTTCGCAGCATCTCGGCGAAAGACCCGCGTCGTACCTCCAAGACCAAACGTCGTAAGGTTCTCCTGAATGACAGCGCGTGATTGAGGGCTTTGCTCAACAAAGACACATGACGCCGCGCCGCGCGACAGCGCTTCGATGCCGAGTGCACCGGTACCGGCAAACAGATCAAGCACGTGTGCGCCTGCAAGTTCAAAATCTTCGATTCCGTGCTCCAGAATATTGAACAAGGCCTGGCGGACCCTGTCAGACGTCGGGCGCAAATCCTCACTCCGCGGTCGCGCCAAAGGCCGACCTTTGAGATGGCCGCCAACGATCCTCATGCCGGGCCACCGCGCCGCGGGCGCCGGTCACGTGTTGGTCGCGCCTTCTCGGACTTTTCATCAGGTCGGGAGGCGTTCAGATTGAGGCGCTGGGCGACGTCCTTGCTGAAATGGCTTGACAGCGCTCGCGCGGGGACTTCTTCCAATTGTCCGGTAGGCAGGTTCAACAGCTCGAATGGACCAAACGATAATCGGATCAGGCGATTGACCTTAAGCCCGAGGCTCGATAGCACCTTGCGGACTTCACGGTTCTTACCTTCGCGCAATCCAATCGTCAGCCAACAGTTGCCGGACTGGACTGAATCCACAGTTGCCTCGATCGGACCATAACGAATACCATCCAGCACAATCCCGTCTTTGAGCGCGTCCAGATCATTTTGTTCGACACGGCCGTAACCACGCACGCGGTAACGCCGCTGCCATCCCGTCGACGGAAGCTCGATATGGCGTGCCAGTTCTCCCGAGGTCGTCAGCAGCAACAAGCCTTCTGTATTGTAATCGAGCCGTCCAATAGAAATCACACGCGGCATGTCGTTTGGAAGGCTGTCAAAGACAGTCTCGCGTCCCTGCGGATCGTTATGCGTCGTAATCAGGCCGCGCGGCTTATGAAATCGCCAAAGGTGGACGGATTGCGCCGTTGGAAGTGGCTTGCCATCGACGATAACTTTGTCAGACGCACCGACATTGAGGGCAGGCGATGTAATCGTCTGGCCATTGACGACCACTCTGCCATCCGTGATCCAGCGTTCGGCATCCCGGCGTGAACACAACCCCGCTGCGGCCATAGCCTTGGCAATACGCATGGTCTCCTGCGAAGTATCGCGGCCACTGGCATCGGTGGCGGACGTGCCGTGTGTGGCATTAACCTTATCTGGGCGTTTCGTTGGCCGCTGGGCAGATGATGGCCCACGCTTTTTCTCTCCGGACTGCTGAGCTGCCCGCGGCCGCGAACCATCAGATCGCTTCGGACGCCGTGTGTCAGATTTCCGGCCTTGACCTTTGCCGCCGTTGTGCATGTGATGACCTTCCAGAATAGATCGTCCTGTATGGCATTTCCGATACCAATGAGCCACATGGAAACAGCACTAACGCAAGCTCGTCTCGCCGCAGCCCGTGGCGAGGTCCCCGTAGGTGCTGTACTTGTCCGGCCAGATGATCTTGCACCGATTGCTGATGGCAATCGCATGAGAGAGTTATCGGACCCGTCCGCTCACGCGGAGCTTCTTGTTATCCGGCAGGCCTGCGCAGAACTCGGCAGTGACCGATTGCCTGGCTGCGACCTCTACGTCACCCTGGAACCCTGTACGATGTGTGCTGCAGCGATTTCCTATGCTCGCATTCGCCGTCTTTATTTCGGTGCCTCCGACGCCAAAATGGGAGGGGTCGAGAGCGGCGTTAGGTTTTTCGTTCAACCCACTTGCCATCATAGTCCGGAAGTCTACGGCGGTCTCGCTGCTGATGACGCCGCAGAACTAATGAGCACGTTTTTCAAATCCCGGCGCGCATGTTGATGAGACGCTATTTGATCGGCGGCCTGCTTGGGCTTTGCCAGCTGACAGCGGCAGCGGCCAGCGACGTGACAGTCGCAGTTGTTGGGCCCATGAGCGGGCCGCTGGCTGAGTTCGGGGCGCAGATCCGGGCCGGCGTCGAGTTTGCTGTCGCAGATATCAATGCTTCAGGCGGAGTGAATGGGACGCCGATCAAGGTCAGGATCGAAGATGACGGTTGTGATCCCGCGAAGGCCGTCACCACGGCAGCCAGGCTGGCCGCAGAAGAGATTGCCGTCGTCATCGGCCATTTCTGCTCTCGTGCGTCGATCCCGGCGGCCAAGGTTTACGCCAGTGCCGGTATCATTCAGATCACACCGGCGTCGACCCATCCTCGGCTCACGACAGAGCGTATCGGGAACAGTCTCTTTCGGCTGAGCGGCCGGGACGATCAGCAAGCACAACTCGCTGCGACCTACCTCGTGAAGACATCGGCCTACCGGAATATCGCAATTGCACATGATCAATCCGGCTTCGGCAAATGGCTTGCCAGCGAGACACAGCAAGCCATCCGCGCGGTTGGTAAGGATGCCATTTCGTTCGGAGTGCTGGACGCGGATCTTACGCCTCTCGTGGCACGCATGAAGGTGGCAGGAACGGATGCTGTCTACTATGCGGGCCGCTACGAGGACGCTGTTCGTCTCATTCGCGCATTCCGCAAACACGGAATGGGCACCCGGCTGGTTGGAAGCGATGCGCTGGCGACGCAGGCCTTCTGGCAGTCCGCTGGAATAGCTGCCAAAGGAACCGTGATGACGCATCTTTGGGATCCTCAGACTGGACCCGCAGCCAAGGCTGTTGTTGCAAGAATGCGGTCTCGGCGGATCGAAGCGGATGGCTACGTCCTCTACGCGCATGCCGCTATCGAAGTCTGGCTTCAGGCCGTCTCAGCGGCCGGTTCGTTGCGCACGTCTGACATCGTAAAGGCGCTCCATGCCAGCGCGTTCTCGACCGTGCTGGGCCGCTTCAAGTTCGATGAGCGCGGGGATCCTGACCGGTCGTTCTTTCGGACCTACCAATGGGCTGCCGGGCGTTATGAATTGCTCGATTAGCTCAAGCGCCCGACGGCGCGTAATGCTGAACGAACTTCCTCAAAGCCTTCCTCGCTGAGTGCGGCCTGCGGTGCCAATGGCTGACCAACCTCGTAGCCAAGGATTTCCAATCCGCCCTTGATGCAAGCGGCTAACTGGTACTTTGCGAAAACCTGATTGAGCCGCCACAAACCACGTTGCAATTCCATCGCCGCCGGCCACTCGCCGCTCTTGCAGAGTTCGTAAAGTTGCACGCTTTCCCGAGGAACGAGGCAGGCCGGACCGGCCATCCAGCCGGCGCCACCAATCATCATGACACAGGCTGGAATATGGGCAGAGGCAGAGAAGACGGTCAGCTTGTCGCCAACTGCATTCAAAATCGAGAGCAGCCGCCCAGTATTCGATGAGGCATCTTTGATATACCCAATTCGGTCATGTTGGGCGAGCCGGCTGATCACCGGCAAGGTCAGATCGCTGCGTTGGAAGCTTGGATTGGTGTAAAGCACGACCGGCAGTTCACTCGCATCGGCGATGGATTTGAAATAGGCATATGTGCCTTCTTCCTGGATTGGGAAGTAAGCTTCCATGATGGCAAGAATGCCATCGCATCCCATGTCGCGGAACACCCGGGTCTGATGCTCGGCCTCAGCAATTGTCGTTGCGGCAACGCCGGCCACAACCGGCACGCGCCCCTTAGCGGTCCGTACAACCGTTTCGACAACGTCCTGCTTCTGCTGCCAATTGAGGTAGGCGAACTCCCCCGTAGAACCAAGTGGCGTCAGACCGTGGACGCCGGCATCGATCAGATCCTCGCACAGCCGCTGCAGAACTGCCTTGTCAACCGAACCGTCAGGGCGAATAGGGGAAACGAGGTAGGGAAAAACGCCGTGGAAGGGGGGGTGTGCCATGCGGGTGCGCCTCGATGCGATGAACTGCACGGAGCCATACCATCGTTGGCCGGCTGACCCAAGTCAGCCCTCTGCACGTCTGACGACAACGCCTAGCGCCGATTGCACCTCTTGTTGCATTGACGCAACTGTGCATCACACTGGCGGCTACCTTTGTTTTGGATCCGGCACTGGGCATGCTGGGCATAACAGGCCTGCGCACAGGCACTCGCCTGCGCTTTCTCCGACGTAATACCCTGCATTGACATGGCAATCGCGCTAACAGACAGCAGCGCCAATCCCAGTCCTAACCAAGTTCTTTTGGTCACAATAACCTCCGCCGCCGGACAGTTGCCCGCGCGCCCTCTACATTAACCCGTTTGCTCAAGAGATATAGCAGTTTTGATGAATATCAGCTGAACCGCGCAGCAGAGGGCAGCAATTGCGGAAGTTAGAACGCATAATCCTCGAAAACACGGGCAATATCACCCTGCCATGAACGCTCAAATCGATTGAGCATTTCATCAGCCGGTGTGCGGCCGGAAGCAGCGACTTCCTCGACGAAATCCAGGAAGATCGTTTCGTCCTCGCCCTTGCTATTGAGCCGACGACGGTTGCTGAGCCCGGTTGCCGCGATCTTCACTGCCTCACGGGCAATCTCGTGGGCGGTGGTGTTACGGAACTTGGCCTGCAGCCCATCCTTAGGGACAGCGTTGCGCAGTTGCAGACGTTCGTCCGCAGACCAGTCTTTGACAAGATCCCAGGCCGCATCCAATGCCGTCTGATCATAAAGCAAGCCAACCCAGAATGCCGGCAATGCGCAAATGCGGCGCCACGGTCCGCCGTCTCCACCGCGCATTTCCAGGAAACGCTTCAGCCGGACCTCTGGAAACAGCGTTGTGAGATGGTCGACCCAGTCATCATGGGTTGGTTTCTCGCCTGGCAGTTGTTCGAGTTCACCCTTCAGGAACTTGCGGAACGACGCGCCTGCAACGTCGATATACTCACCATCACGGTAGACGAAGTACATCGGAACATCGAGTGCGTAGTCCGTGTAGCGCTCGTAGCCCATGCCATCTTCAAATGCGAAGGGTAACAGGCCGGTACGATTGGGATCGGTGTCACGCCAGACTTCGCTACGCAATGACTTGAAGCCGTTGGGCTTACCTTCCGTGAACGGTGAAGAGGCGAAAATGGCTGTGGCAATCGCCTGCAGCGCGAGAGAAACGCGCAGCTTTTTGACCATGTCGGCTTCGTCAGAGTAATCCAGGTTCACCTGGATTGTAGATGTGCGGTACATCATGTCATGCCCACGGCTACCCACCTGGGGCATGTAGCGCGTCATGACGGCATAGCGCTTCTTCGGCATCGTCGGCATCTCATCAAGATGCCACGTTGGTGCAAACCCCACGCCGAGAAAGCCAATCCCCAGGCGTTCGCCGATGGTTAGGCACTCGCGCAGATGCTCACCAGCTTCCGCACACGTACCGTGCAAAGTGGCCAAGGGTGCGCCTGAGAGCTCAAACTGGCCGCCTGGCTCCAGTGAGATTGTTTCCGTGCTCTGGCCGTTGGAGCGCTTGAGGGCGATGATGGTGTCGCCTTCTTTGATCGGCTGCCACGAGAATTCATCAATCAGCGCCTGCATCAATGCGCAAATGCCGTCATCACCATAGTAGTCGACCGGTGACTTGTTGGTTGTCCGGAAAACGAATTTCTCGTGCTCAGTACCAATACGCCAGTCAGGTTCTGGCTTCTCTCCGGCAGCAATCCAGCCAACGAGATCATCGTAGGAATCAATCAGCGGGCTTTCCGCACCTGGTTCTTTGGTGGACAAGGCGGTGTTCTCTCTAGAATAGGGTCTGTTTGACGCAATGATTGGACACGCGGGCGGCGGCACACAACCAAATTATCTCGATTGAGCCCGCTTGCCGCACGTCACGAACGGCCGGTTCAGGCGCTACTGCCAATCACCAATAACCGCATTAATGAGGGTCATGGCGGCGACCGCTGCCGTATCAGCCCGCATGATGCGGGGACCTAACGAGATCCGCAGGGTGAATGGTTGCTTCAGGAGTAGGTCCCTTTCCGCCTCACTGAACCCGCCCTCTGGGCCGACGATCAAAGCGCATGGTCGATTGCGCGCATCCTGCAGTGCCGCTATCGGCGAGGCAATTTCAGCGGCCTCATCGGCAAAGATCAGCGTGCGATCCATATCCCAATCCGATACGACCCGGGAGAGTTTCTCCGGAGCATGAACCGTTGGAACACGAAGGATCCCGCACTGCTCGGCAGCCTCAATAACATTCGCCTGCATGCGCTCCAGATTGACGCGACTAGGGACGGTGTGAGCGGTCATGACTGGTTGCATCTTTGCCACCCCCATCTCCGTTGCTTTCTGGACCATGTAATCCAGACGAGCGCGCTTCAACGGGGCGAAATAATAGGCAATATCCGCGCCGCCGGCTTGTTCACGGACCTGCTCCTTGGCGACAAGAGTGCACGATCGCTTGGCAACACGGGCGATTTCGGTCAGCCATTCACCGTCTTTGCCGTTAAACACCAAAATCTCGTCGCCCGCTCCCAATCGCAATGTATTGATCAGGTAGTTGGACTGATCAGCGGCGCAGTGGATTTCAGCGCCGAGATGCAGCGGATAATCGCAATAAAGGCGCTGCGCGCGAAAATCGTGTACGGCCATGAGCGCCCCTGCTATTGATCGAAGAATCCGCGCTTTACGACGATAGCGGCGGCAGTTCCGCCATGCGAACGTAGAGCAACACCGGATCATCAGGCAAACATTCCGTCAACACACATCAGTCCATGAGCGAAGCAAACCAACAGTCGACGATCATTCGCGATGCGGATGCGCACAATTGGGTTGACCGATACGCGCCGGACATGGCCAAGCCGTACTTCAAGCTTGCCCGTTTTGACCGTTTGATCGGCGCCTGGCTGCTGCTGTTTCCATGTTGGTGGGGGCAGGCACTCGGTCATCTCAACGCAGGTCAGGCGTGGCCCAACCTATTCTACGCCTTACTGTTTTTCATTGGCGCAACGGTGATGCGCGGTGCCGGCTGCGTCTGGAACGATATCGTTGACCGTAAATACGATGGGCAGGTTGAGCGTTCAGCTCTGCGGCCGCTCGTTTCTGGTCAGATCAAATTATGGCAGGCATTGGTATTCGGTGTCTTTCTGTGTCTGGTCGGATTGGCCGTTCTTGTTCAGTTCAACACATTCACGATCTGGCTGGGCATCTCGTCTTTGGGGCTGGTGGCCATCTACCCATTCTTCAAACGCTTCACCTATTGGCCGCAGGTCATTCTCGGGCTGACCTTCAAATGGGGCGCGCTGGTCGGTTGGAGTGCGGTCAACGGATCATTGGGCCTGGCACCAATCATTCTCTATGCCGGATGCGTCTGCTGGACCATTGGGTATGACACCATCTACGCCCATCAAGACAAGGATGATGACGCTGTCCTCGGCCTCAAATCAACTGCTCTAAGATTTGGCGATGAAACACCGAAATGGCTGTTCCTCTTCTATGGCGTTGCGGTGGCACTTTGGGCCGTCGCGGGCTATCTCGCCGGCGCCGGTTGGGCCTTTGCGGTTGCACTCAGTCTGGTTGCAATCCATTGCCTGTGGCAGATATTGACCCTCAATACCAATGATCCTGACAACTGCCTTGCGAGATTCAGATCGAATCGCATCATTGGATGGGTTTTCTTGTCCGGCTTACTTGTTGATATGGCTCTGAGTGGTCAATAAGCGGTCTCTCATGTCCCCTCGGCTCCGACATTTGAGTCCGGTTCCCGCTAGCCTCAATTCGAATGCCGGAGCCGAAGGAATATTAGCAAGATCATGTTTCTCGTGTAGCTATTGCACCTGACGCTTAGATTCGAAGCTATTGGCAAGAAAGAGTGGCAAGTAGGGACGAAGCGTCAAATGCGCTATGCGAGCTGGCATGAGATGCCGATCGCCGCTCTTCACCAGTTTTTTGGAATTCACACAGGACACGTCGATGACTGATACCAAAGACGATAAACAGCTCCTTCACCTCGTCTTCGGCGGTGAGCTTGAAGATGTCAGCGGAGTGACCTTCAAAGACCTCGACAATCTCGATATCGTTGGCATCTATCCGGACTACGCATCCGCCTTCGATGCTTGGCGAGATGCCGCCCAACGCACAGTTGATAATGCGGAGATGCGATACTTTGTTGTCCATTTGCATCGCCTCCTGGAGCCGGAAAGCTCGGACTGATACCAGCCAAGGCGCCCAGCTTCGAGGCGTCCACCTTGTCGGCTCCGATGAGTTGTCGCACATGCGCGTCGGCGCGATTGTGATATTGAACGAGAAAAGCGCGCAATACCAGCGGAGTGGCTGTGAAAGACGATCCAGCACAACCGTCTTCGAGTTCGAATGCAAAGCCCACCGGAACACCGAAAGACGGATTCCGCTCGGACTTGCTCATTCGGTATTTGAAGGAATTTGTCCGGCCGCTGCTGTGGCAGATTGTTTGGGCGCTGATTCTCACTGCGGGCCTTGCAGCGGTAACAGGTGGCTATCCGCTGATCATCAAGCACTCTTTCGATGCGATTTTGACATCAAAAGACCAGAGTGCCCTTCATGTCGTCCTATTGGCCGTCATTGGCATCACGATGATGCGCAGCCTGCTCATGTACCTGCAGAACGTCGCCAGCAATCGCATAGCCTTTCGTATTGGCACAAACATGCAGAAGCGCGCGTTCACGCAGCTGATGGCTGCTGACTTCGCACGGCAGATGCAGGAAGCACCCGGCCAACGAGTTTCGCGCCTAACGAATGATGTCGGCGCAGTGCAGATGGCCACTCAGGCCGGGCTCAATACGGCGGTCCGTGATACCCTTTCCATCTTTGTTCTAATCGGGACAATGATCTATCTCGACCCGATCATGGCACTGATTGTGCTCGGAGTTTACCCGATCGCGGGTTGGCCAATTGCTGTCATATCCAAGCGGCTTCGCCGTATCGCCAAGCGGACCCAGATTGAGCTTGGTGATATGACCGCGCTACTCACGGAAAAATTGTCAGCATCTCGCCTCATTAAGACGTTTCGTCTGGAAGGCTACGCAATTGACCGGCTGAACCATAGCTTCGAGGAAGTTTACTCTCTGCGGTTCAAGGCATTGAAAGCGCGGGCGAGGCTCGACCCGATGCTGGAGGCACTCGGTGGTATCGCTGTGGCCGGTGTGATCGCACTCGCCTATTGGCGGATCTCGGAAGGCCAGTCGACGGTTGGCGACTTCATGGGCTTCGTCAGCGCATTGCTGCTTGCGGCGCAGCCAATCCGCGCTGTTGGCAACCTCATGGCGCGGATCAATGAGGGCCTGGCTGCGGCTGAGCGGATTTACGAGCTGATCGATGACCGCCCGAAAATAACCGATCGTCCTGGTGCTAAGCCGCTGCAGATTTCGCGCGGTCAAATCACGTTCGAGCACGTCACGTTTGCCTACTCAGAAGTCCAGCAGGAATGTGAAGTCGCCCCGGCAGTTCAGGACCTCTCACTCGAAGCTGCGGGAGGAACAACGGTCGCGTTGGTTGGCCGCTCAGGAGCTGGAAAGTCAACGCTGATCAATCTTATTCCGAGACTGTTCGACGTGACAGAGGGCCGGATTCTGATCGACGGGCAGGACATTCGTGATGTGACGGTCGCGAGCCTCCGCGACAATATTGCGATCGTCAGCCAGGACGTGACGTTGTTTGACGACACCATTGCCGCCAACATCGCCATAGGCCGGACAGACGCGACAGAGGCCAAAATTATTGCTGCAGCAACGGCCGCTGCGGCACATGACTTCATCACCGCGCAGAGTGATGGCTATGCCACCCGCATCGGCGACAGTGGATCGCGCCTTTCCGGTGGTCAGCGACAGCGATTGGCCCTCGCCAGGGCAATCCTCAAGGATGCGCCCATTCTATTGTTGGACGAGGCCACAAGCGCTCTCGACACACACTCAGAACGCCTTGTGCAGCAGGCGCTTGCTGAATTCGCCAAAGACCGCACCACATTCGTCATCGCGCATCGGCTTTCGACGGTGCAGAATGCCGATCTTATCTGTGTCATGGATCAGGGCCGGATTGTCGAGAGTGGGCGTCATTCGGCTTTGCTGGCTGACGATGGTGCCTATGCCGAGCTCTGCCGCTCGCAATTGTTGATGGCTGAGACGACGGCCGAAGAGGCGGCCGAGAGCTAGCTTGTCCCTGAATGACGCTCGCCCGACAAGAGTGCTCACGTGTCGTAGTCCGCGGCGGCAAACGCCCAAACTATTCACGGCGTAGAATGGTGTTCACTATTCGGTTGGCCCAACCTTGTGCCCGGAAGGTATCTCGCACTTCGGTATCGTCATAGACCGTTTCGACCCAATCAAAGAACTCAATTGGGTGCTCTTTGTTGTAGGCAATATAGCGCTCGAAGAAATAATCCAAAACTCCCGTATCGGCCTGGCGAATATGGCCGTACTTGAAGGACAGTTGCTTCACTGCTTCTTCTATGGGAACGCCTTTGTGCACATGCAGGTAAAGAACGCTCATCAAGCCGGCACGATCAGCACCGGATTTACAGTGTATCCACATTGGATATTTGACGTTCTTGAACAGTTCTCTGGCGCCACGCAGTTCTTCCACACTCGGCGCTGCCCGAGACCGTACCTGATAATTGACAAAATTAATGCCAAGCTTTTGGCAGGCGGCTTCTTCAAGCCAGTAACTGCCGCACATGCGGTCGCCTCTCAAATTAACGACCGTGCGAATGCCCTCTTTCCTGGCCATGCGGGCGATGTGATGAGGTGCCGGTTGTGCCGAGCGCCAGACGTCCGTGTCTGCAATGCGATGCAGATTCAGGTAAAACATCCGGAACACGCCGTGGTCAATGAAGAGCATATCTCCATAGGACAGGACCGGCCCCACGGTGCGCTTCAGCCATTGCGGCGAATACGTCATCATGGCCAACCTGGTGCGCAAGCCGGCATGCTTAAACACGGTTCGCGCTGTCTTCCCGAATTTGGCCATTCAACTCGATGATAGTTTTCAGTGGAATTAGGATGCGGTGCTTATTGCTGAAGTCAAAACAACATCCTTACGAGGTCCATATCTGCTCTCAGCGCCGTGTTCAAGATGCGACGGCCGAAGAGGTCTAACTCGACGCAAGCACGCGTTCGATAGTGTAAACGATCGGCCCGCCGACGTTTTGGGGCCAGACTCCCTTATGCAGTGACACTTATATGCGATTTACGAACGCAAGAGCTACAATCCTACCTGGATTGCTGGACGTGGGCCTGATTACCCAAACTTTCAAGCATCACTGACACCGTCCGCTTGGAAGTCTTTGACTGTGTGGCCCAACCGCATCTGACTTTTTCTCGTAGTTGCTGCGTGCCACGGTGACGCGGATTGAGGCTGCGACGCGTGCGAGATGTTCTCCTGCTTGATGATTCGGTGCCGGGGGGCTGACTTTTGACCGCGTGCCGTCAGGTAGCTGTCAAACAGTGATTCGGATTACACAACTAAATGACTGGCAAAATGCTGCGATGACAGGGAGTTAGCAGCTTAGTTGCTGTCACTTGTTGAGATCAGCGGCCTTATAGCTTGCGCAGCATCGAAGACAGTCCAATACTTCCCTCAATACTTTCTTCGCGGAGCTTTGTTGGCGGTTCCATGCGCTGCCCACCTGGAGTAAGCTCCTCCGGATTTGATGTCGCCGAGAGTCGAGTTTCTAGCTGCTTCCAAAAGTTTTCAAAGGGCGCAACTGACGGACGTGCGATACCTGTCTGCGCATGCTTGCAATTGAGCGAATACGAAGGTCGATGAACTCGTGGGTAGCGACGAATACAAAACAACAATGCCCACAGTGATGGCCCCAGAGGCGCCTGCTCAAGAAACCAGCTTGGGCCTCAAGCTTTACAGAGTGGTGACGCGCATTTCGTCCAGAGCTGCTCCGCTCGTTCTCCGTCACCGGCAGCGGCGTGGTAAAGAGGATGGCCGACGCCTTAGCGAGCGTTTCGGTGTCACACAGGTCAAGCGACCACAAGGAACGCTGGCTTGGTTCCACGCTGCCAGTGTCGGTGAAACAAATGCGATTTTACCAGTCTTCGAAGCTCTGCGAGCGGAATTGCCGGATATTCGCTTCCTCCTGACAACCGGGACCGTCACTTCTGCGAAACTCGCGTCTGAGAGGCTTAATGAACGTGACATTCATCAGTATGCCCCGCTTGATGCGCCCCAGTATGTGCGCCGCTTCTTGCAGCACTGGCAGCCCGATCTGGCTGTTCTCACAGAATCCGAGATTTGGCCAAACCTGATCTTGGATGCCTATGACCAGAAAATCCCACTGGCAATCGTCAACGGCCGCATGTCCGATCGTTCCTATCGCCGCTGGAGTAAGAACATGGGAATGGCTGTTCCTTTGTTCAGCCGAATTCAATTGGTTCTCGCGCAGAATGCTGAGCTGGCGCGACGCTTTGCGGTGCTCGGAGCCCGCGACGCGCGCAACACCGGCAACCTCAAGATTGATGCTCCACTCTTGCCCGTCGACACGGCCAATCAGCGGGCGTTGTCTGACGCAATCGCAGAGCGCCCGGTCTGGATGGCAGCGAGTACCCACCCGGGCGAAGACGAGATTGTGCTTGAGGCACATGTTGCGCTGAGGCAAACGTTCCCCGATTTGCTGACGATCGTCGCCCCGCGGCATCCCGAACGTGGTGAGGGGATCTGTGCGCTGGCGACTGAGCGCGGATTGACGGTGGCACGGCGGAGCCAGGGCGAGTTGCCCAAAACGACAGCCATCTATGTTGCCGACACCATTGGCGAACTTGGAACGCTCTACTCCGTCGTTCCGATCGCCTTTATCGGTGGTTCAATAACACCCAAGGGTGGGCAGAATCCAATCGAGGCAATCCGTTTTGGGACCAATGTTCTGACCGGACCGGATCAGACCAATTTTCTCGATGCTTATTCTGCGCTCCGTGAACACAATGGTGTTATCGAGGTGTCCACGCCACAGCAAATGGCTGCAGCCGTGGAAGCGATGTTCACCAACGATGCCCAAACAGCTGCCTTGAGAAATGGCGCCAATGCTGCCCTCGAGACGATGACCGGCGCCTTGGATCGTACCATTGAAGCGCTATTGCCGCTGCTGCCAACCGGCAATCAGGATCTCAAACGTGCCTCTTGACGAGCCGAGTTGGTGGTATCGCAATCCGCAATCAATCGTCGGGCAAATCCTGCAGCCAGTTGCGTGGATTTACGGGTCGATTGCAGCGCGACGGTTTCAGCGAGAGCCAAGCACGCGGCTTCCCATTCCGGTCATATGCATTGGGAATTTTACGGCTGGCGGGACAGGCAAGACACCGCTTGCCATTTGGATGGCGCGCTGTCTTGCGGATATGCAACTCAAGCCGGTTTTTCTGTCGCGTGGGTACGGTGGACGTATGAGCGGACCACATCTGGTCCAGCCTGACATTGACCGTGCGATTGATGTTGGCGATGAACCGCTGCTCCTGGCAGCGCATGCGCCCGTCGTAGTCGCCAAGGACCGAGGCCGCGGCGGCACATACATCGTCTCTCAGAAACTCGGCGATGTCATCATCATGGATGATGGCCTCCAGAACCCGTCGTTGCACAAGGATCTTGTCGTGTCCGTGGTGAGTGCAGAGCGTGGTGTCGGCAACGCGAAGGTGATCCCGGCAGGACCGTTGCGCGCGCCTTTGGCTCAACAATTGGCGCGAACCGATGTCATTGTTGTCAATCAGGGAACAGCGCCGTCGGCGGCAAGCGAAGGAGCCACACATTCCCAATTGCCCGCATGGCGACCGGAGGAGTTTGGCGGCTTGGTCGCAGCGGCCTGCGTTCGTGCGCGTGATGAATCCGAATGGGTCAGAGATCGTCCGCTTTTGGCTTTTGCCGGCATCGGCAATCCCGACCGCTTCTTCAATCTGCTGCATCAGCTGGGAGGGGATGTTTGCCAGACCCGGACGTACCGCGATCATCAACCGATCAGTGATGATGAAGCAATAGCACTTGTTCGCGATGCAGATGAGTTGGGTTGTCAGCTTGTGACGACGGAGAAAGATATCGTCCGCCTCGATCCGACGTCAGCACCCCAGGCCGCGCTGCGAGAGCAATGCCGGGCCGTCGGAATTGAGTTGACGGTGATTGAGAATGAAACTCAATTGCGCAGCCGGATCAAAGATGCAGTCGCAAAGGCCTAATCAACGCGAACGCATTACTCGTGAGCGACATCCTGCTTTTCGTCTCGCAATTCCTTGTAGCGCTTGATCGATACTTCCGCCGAGAAATAGGGCTCCTGCAGTGCAACGTTCCAATACTTGAGATCGGCCAACGGTATGGGCTTGCCCGTAACTGCACAGCGGACGAAGTCCCCCGGTGCCATAACCTGGAAGTCGCTATCCAGGTACTTCACGCGGGCTTCACCTTTGAACCCTAGAAAGCTGTCGGCTGTGCTCATTCCTACCATTCCATCGGCCCGCTCATCTCGAGGCCCAGTCAATCCATCTACCAGGTGGTGTAATTCGTTGGCGGTTCAATGCCATACGCCAATGGTGAAACACAAGCTCAAAACAACGAGCCTTGGCCGCCACCGCCTTTGCTGCGCCCAGAGACGAGACTTCTTACACTGCCAGGCTTCGCCCTTGGGCGAGTGGCGTCCGTACCGTCCGGCGTTGCCCTGGTCTGACCTGCCGGCTCAACCTGAAACTTGCCGTCCTTCAGCTCGATATCCATCGTCATGCCCGCTACAACCTGGCCAACCGATCTGATGGTCTCGCCCTGTGGGCCACGCACGACAGCAAAGCCGCGCTCCAGAACACTTTGGTAGCTCAATGAATGCAGAAGCTTGCCGCTGGCCTCAAGCCGCTTCCTCAACTCACTCACATGCCTTGCCTGCGCCATCTGAACCTGACGGGTGGCTGCCACGAAACGTTCTCGGCCGAACTTGACACGATACCGGATTGGTTCGGGATTGAGCCGCCCTCTGATCCGCTCGAACTCGGTACTCTTTCTGCCGATGATCGCGTGTAGGGCTGCCGATTGACGGCGTTGCAGCAGTTCCAGCCTGGACCGTGATGCCTGCGCCATCGCAAGCAATGTGTTTGGGCGTAGACGTGCCGAAACGGTCGCAAACCTGCTGCCGAGGGCCCGTGTATTGGCCATCAGACCGTAGGACAAGCGTCGCTCTACAGCGTCAAAGCGCTGCCGCGGCAGGGCGACAAGGTCGCCGGGCCTTGGAAGGCCCCGGGAGGCTGCGCGCAAGTTTGTCCGGGCGTCCTCCAGACTCCGCCGTGTCGCAGTCTTCAGGCGATGGGACAGTTCATCCATTTGTGATGCAAGATCAGCAAATACAGGCACCGCCCACTCAGCTGCCTTGGTCGGTGTTGGCGCCCGCGCGTCAGCGACCAGATCAATGAGCGTCCAGTCGGTCTCGTGCCCCACCGCGGAAATCAATGGGATCTCACTCTCCGCAGCCGCACGAACGACAACTTCTTCATTGAATGACCACAAATCCTCCAGGCTGCCACCACCGCGCGCCACGATCAGGAGGTCTGGCCGCGGCACACGGCTGGCCGCTGTCAGTGCATTGAAGCCACGAATACCGGCTGCAACTTCTTCGGCGCTACCGTCACCCTGGACGCGCGCCGGCCAGACGATCACGTGGGCCGGGCACCGCTCCATGAAACCGTGCATCATGTCGCGAATAACCGCACCCGTTGGCGAGGTTACAATTCCAACCACACGCGGCAGGAACGGGATTTTCCGCTTGCGACCCTCATCAAACAGGCCTTCGGCGGCAAACTTCTTCTTGCGCTCTTCCAACAGCGCCATCAATGCGCCAACACCGGCTGGCTCGAGCGCTTCGATCACGATCTGGTATTTGGACGAGTTCGGATAAGTTGTCACACGCCCCTGCGCAATGACCTCCATGCCCTCTTCAGGTTTGATCTTGAGCTTGCTGAAAACGCCGCGCCAAATCACGGCTTCGATCTTGGAACGGTCATCCTTGAGTGCGAAATAGCAGTGCCCGGATGAGTGAGGGCCGCGGTAACCAGATATTTCACCGCGTAGGCGCACATGCCCGAAACCGTCTTCGACGGTTTTCTTGATGGCACCGGACAGTTCGGAAACGGTAAATTCCGAAGCGTTGGTTGCGCGTTTGGTCTTAAACGCTGGCTGGTTCACGAATCAGTCCCACTCGCTGTTGCATTCGTCGGACCATACATCAAAGCTGTCTGTGCCCAAAAAACGGCGCCAATTGTGGACAGAAACATTTTGCGTTGCCACCGTCCTGCTTTATTGCGATCTAGTGTCTAGGTCGAATACCTGCTGCTCGTATCGATCTGTATTGCAGCAAATGTCTGAACCAAGTGGAATGCTCGTAACTGTTTGATTCTAGTGTGGCTTCTGAACGTTGATGAACGCCCAAGACTGGCTCGTGGCGGCGATCAACGTGCAATTCGCGGCACTAGAATAATTCATCGATACGAGCACATTAGCTAATCCGGGATGCCGTCGACATGAATGTGCTGATCCTAGGTGGGGGCGGTCGCGAACACGCATTGGCCTGGGCTCTATCCGCCAGCCCGCTTCTCACAAAGCTTTTCTGTTCTCCGGGCAATGCCGGCATTGCCCAAGTGGCAACGTGTGTCGCAATCAATCACGCTGATCATTCCGAAATTGCGCAATTCTGCCGTGATGAAAATATTCGGCTTGTCGTCGTCGGCCCGGAAGCACCGCTTGTTGACGGTGTTGTGGATTCGCTAGAGGCGGCTGGCATCAAGGCGTTTGGACCTCGTCAGGCGGCCGCCCAGCTTGAAGCTTCGAAAGGGTTCACGAAGGACTTCTGCAAAGAATTTGATATTCCAACTGCGGCTTACAGCCGATTCAGTAACGCGGACGATGCGAGAGCATACTTGCTCGACCAAGAGCTTCCGATTGTCATCAAGGCGGATGGCCTGGCTGCCGGCAAAGGTGTCATCATTGCCAACCACCAGGATGACGCCTTGCAGGCCATCGACATGTGCTTCGGCGGATCGTTTGGCGATGCCGGCAATGAAGTTGTCATTGAAGAGTTCCTGATGGGCGAAGAAGCGAGTTTCTTCGCACTCGTTGATGGAACCACAGCTCTGCCGCTTGCAACGGCCCAAGACCACAAACGCGTCGGTGATGGCGATACGGGGCCGAATACTGGTGGGATGGGCGCCTACTCTCCGGCGCCGATCCTTACGCCAGAGGTCAGCGAACGGGTGATGTCTGAGATCATTATGCCAACGGTTCGTGGTATGGCGGCCCGCGGCACACCTTATAAGGGCGTGCTCTATGCCGGCTTGATGATCGATGCTGGCGTCCCGAAACTCATTGAATACAACGTCCGTTTTGGCGATCCCGAGTGCCAAGTTCTGATGATGCGGCTCAAATCAGACTTGTTGCCTGCGCTCACCGCCACCTGTGATGGTGTCCTGGCAAATTTCGATTTGCGCTGGAGCGATGAGGCGGCCCTCACCGTTGTCATGGCGGCCAAAGGCTATCCCGCAGCGCCAGAGGTCGGCACGGAGATCGCGGGGCTGGATTCGATTGATGATAGCGCTGTTGAAGTCTTTCATGCTGGAACGAAAGCGGAAAATGGCAGGCTGATCGCAACCGGCGGACGTGTCCTTAACGTCACGGCCATCGGGGCGACCGTATCAGAGGCCCAGACCAGGGCCTATTCTGCGATCGATAACATCGATTGGCCTGGTGGCTTCTGCCGGCGTGACATTGGTTTTCGCGCCGTGCAGCGCGGGAACTGACAGGCGGTCTGGGGCAGGGTACTGTCGCCTGGTATTGACGTGATGGAATTGCGACATGAAGAACTCTGCTGACCTCTTTCCTGGTTTTGCGACGGACGAGCTGACAATCGATGGCTTGAATTTTCATGCGCGTGTGGGAGGCAGCGGCCCAGCCTTGCTCTGCCTGCACGGTTACCCGCAGACACACGCCTGCTGGCACAAGATTGCTCCTCTTTTGATGCAGGACTTTACGCTCGTCGCGATGGATATGCGTGGTTACGGCCAAAGTTCTGCCCCTGCCAGCGATGACAGTCATGTCCAGTATTCGAAGCGAACATTTGCGCGCGATGCCGTCGCTGTTATGAGCCAACTAGGTCATGCGCGGTTTCACGTGATGGGCCACGACCGTGGTGCACGCGTTGCCTATCGTATGGCGCTCGATACGCCGGAGGTTGTTGACCGGTTGGTTCTGCTCGACATTGTGCCAACTGTTGAACAGTGGGATGCGATGGAGGCGGACAAGGCGCTGTCCGGCTATCATTGGATGTTCTTGGCGCAAGGCTATCCATTGCCGGAAACACTGATCAGCTCTCATGGCACGTTCTACGCCGATTGGACTTTGAGGGGCTGGACCAAGGACAAGACACTCGCTGCGTTCGATCCGAATGCGCTGGAACAGTATCGCGCGCTGTTCTCCAATCGCCAACGCATCCATGCGATGTGCGAGGACTACCGTGCTGGTGCGACGTTCGATCGAAAAGTTGACGAACAGGATCGAGCGGACGGCCGAAAGATTGCTGCACCAAGTTTGATATTGTGGGGCACGGACTATCTCGGTCGCGGCAAGTTGAACCCACTTGAAGTCTGGAAGAACTGGTGCGCTCGTGTCGAAGGTCAGGCTATTGATTCCGGCCATTTCCTCGCCGAAGAAAATCCGGGCGACACTGCTGCTGCCGTTCGCACGTTTCTTATGAGCAGTTAGATCGTTCTGCAATGCTGAGGCACGGTGCCATCGGCCCGGCGGTCACATGATGAGCAATTCTAAGCAATCTTCTTGCTCGAGAGCACCCTGATCAACTGCGCCTTTAATCGATCTTTCAATGGCTCTGAAGCCGCCAGGATCTGCTCAGCCTTATGAAACTGGAAGGCAAAAACATGCTCCAGCTCGGCTTCGACATAGACGTCCGGCGGAGACTTGATTAGGCGTTCCTGGATCAAGGTCTTCTGGATAATCTGCGATGAGAGCGTGAGAACCGAAAACATCGATGCGCTGGGTGGCTCATCGCTTGGGCCACCGCCGCCACTGACATCAACGGCCACGACCATATCGACGTCGGCTTGAATGCAGTCATAGGGCAAGGGGTTGACAATACTGCCGTCGACCATCAGTTGCCCGTCGATCTCAACTGGTGAGAACAGCACAGGGATGGCCATGCTGGCACCAATCGCCTCGCGCAGGTCCCCACTGCTAAGCACCACGCCGTCGCGCGCTGTTAGACTGGTGGCATTGATGCGCAACGGGATTTCCAAATCCTCGAATGACTTGGCCATCTGCTTGGGCAGCAGGATATCCAGCAAGGCAAGCGGATCTATCAAAGCCGATCGCATCGGAAGCACGCTCAAGAGCCGCTGTAGAGGTGGCGTTCGGGCTGAATATAGCTGGCGGATCAGATCGAACCGCGATGACAGGCTTTCACTGGTCAACGACTGGATGTAGGAAGCGGAAAGGCCGGAGGCATAGGCAGCGCCGTACAAAGCGCCAATTGAGGACCCTGCGATGAAGCTTGGACGGATGCCTAATTCGTCAAATGCCCGTAGCGCGTGAACATGGGCCAACCCGCGAGCAGCACCGCCACCAAGTGCCAAGCCAATTCGCGGCAGGGGGTGAACAAGCTGTAGTTTAAGGTCGGTGTTCAGTTTGTCGGTCAACGCTCAGTCCCGCCTAATCATACGCACTCTGATCATTTATATAGATGCTGAAACCGTGCTCTTAAAGGCGGTCAATCCGTGCGATGCGATTTTGTTGCGTCGTTTGTATACTGCAGCCTGACGTAGCGACTTCGCGAGTTGCCTGCAAGGCGCGTGTGCGGGGTTAGACTTTAGCTGGCGCCACGGATTAGCCCGCAGCGATCGTGCGGCACTTCTTTCGGAAGATGTAGTCCGCCGCTGCAATAGTAGATCTTTCGTCCTTCGGGGTCGGGTGTAATGCGCACCTGATGTGCCTTGACGACCTTTTCCTGTCCATCAACCCAGAAAATGTGATCCTCGCCGCGCACCTCATGGCGATCGGCTAAAACACAATAGCAGCATGCGCCATTGAAAAAGTGGTCACCTTTGCCGGTCCAATAGTCTAGGGCAAAACTGGAGGTCGATGTCGCGACGACGACCATGAAGGCGGAAGCGAGACTCGTAAGCCGAGCAAGAAACTGCATCAAGGACTCCTCCTGGCTGAGACCTTGATTGGTCTCAGGTCCTGACGTCTTTTCTCTTGACGACAATTGCGACGTCGGACCCATACCATCGGCTGGAAGCTTAAGTCTGCCGCTATGACAAGAGGGCGTCAATCAATCAGCGCCCGCCGGACAGATGCCTGTCATAAACAAAATGTGAGACCATCACTCGAGTGCTTCTGGGCCAGTGACTTGTCTCGGTTTGCTGCATGCTCTGGAACAGTTGACTGAACCGAAAAGGAAAGGGTCACCGTCGGATATGCAACACCAGCTCAAAGCGGCCAGCAACTTGCTGCTGATGAGACTTGCGAGAATACGCTGTTACTTGCGTTTGAAATACTCATTGAGCGTCTGCGCAAGAAAATCCTCATATGATTTTGAATAGCTCTCAATAGTCTGATTGATGAGTTCTTTTGACGATTGCGGATCGCGGAATGGATCGATGATCGTCATATACTTACTGGCATTGAATTTCTGAAATGACGGTGTCTTGTAGGCGGAAGCAAACAGGTTCTGCAAATAAGTCAGCCGCTGCGGAGGCGTGCCCTTCTTGACGAAGAAACCACGAAATCGCAGCAACGGCTCGAATTTCGCGCCAACTTCTTTGTGGGTCGGGACACTTGCAAACGCTGAGGGTCGTTCGTTGAAAAATGTCAGAACGGGCTTCAGCCGCCCGGAGTCCAAATAAGAGCGAACATCGCCCGGCTGCTCGAACAAGGCGTCCGCCCGACCAAGGAACACCGCTTCGTAGCGATCCTTGATGTTATCGAAACTCACCTGGCGCGTCTCGAAACCAAGTTCGGATTCTAGTTTGCGCATCGTGATGTTTTCCATCGAACCGTCATAGGACACGTTCGCGACCACGACCTTTTTGGGATTGGCTTTGGCGTAGGCAATGAACGACTTCCAGTCCGAAAAGCGGTTGTCGTCTGCGCGAATAAACAACTGACTGAACGCTAGTTGCACAATGGCCAGCGGTTCCCAATCCCTGGCCGGGTGCACCTCGGTGGCGCCAATGGCATAGGCGGCAGCGATATCGTCGATGTGCTCAATGACGTTATAGCCGTTGGCCGGAAGCGCCATAAAGCCCGGGATCGCGCCAAGGCCGGCGCCCTTGTTGACGTTAACGATATCGAACCGGGTTTGTGAAATCTCTTCCACACTCTTTGCCATTGCCCGGCTCAGCTGATCAGATCCGCCACCTTTGCCGTACGGCACAACCATCTTGGTTCGCGTTTGCGCAGCAGCCTGAAACGAGATCAGGGCAGCAAGCGTTCCGGTCAGCAGAACAGCCAAAACGTGCGCGATTGAAACTGACTTGTTTGACGGCATGACACGGATTCCCTGACAAGCTGCAATGGAGCTCGAAACAATGACGATGCGGCAGAATTTGCCCGATTGAATGCAGAACTAGTTTGCAGCGGTTTTTTGGCGCCAGACCAAGAAGCGCTGATAGAGCTCAGCTTTTGAGAGAGCCAGAACTTGGGCTTTGCCGACGCGCGCGACTTCCTCCGAAATAAACTGTCGGAACAACACACGCAGGCTGCGCTTTGACTTCTTGGGCTTGGATTGGGCAGGCTTACTGGCGGCCGCTTGGCGGGTCCGCTGCCAGGCAACGAACTTCTGAAAAAGCTCTTCTTTGTTCGCGCGCAGCAGCTCTTCGGATTTCCCGGCCTTGGCCTGGGCTGCAATGAACTCACGGAAGAGTTCCTTGAGGCTTTTGCGCTTTTTCTTGACGATGACCGGTGCGCTCGCAACGCGTGCAACAGGCACGGGATTGTTCTTCAGCCACTCTTCGGCGGGAGCAAACCTCGACCATCCACTCAGCGTTGCGTTCAGATTGATATCGTTCCAACGGGGGTGGCGCGGCGGCGACTGGAACTCCTCGAGACGGGACAGGAACGCGTCGACAAACCGGGCAACCTTACCGTATCGGGTCGTACCGGTTTTAAAGTTGTAGACCATCAACACGGCAGATGTCGCAATGCTCGGTACCGAACGGCCATCCGTAATCAAATTGGGATAGTCGAGGCTCGAAAGCTCGTCGGCGAAGAATACTTCTGGAAGTTCCTTGTCAAACGGGATCGAGATCAGCTTGAGCTTCTGTTCCTTGGTAACTTCTTTCAGCAATGGGCTTGGGCGCCCTGACATGATCAGCGTCGCTGCAATCTCACCTTTGGCGACTTTGTCCAATGCCAGTCGCTGATCCATAAAGACCGGCGTATACTTCAGCTTGAGTCTTGAAAACGCGATCTGTGCAGTGACGTACGGCCCTGAGAATTCGTTGACCAGATTGATCTTTCGGCCTGCCAGGTCTTGCAGAGAAGTGATCCCGTCGCCAGCCACTAGATGAGCGGTTTGAATGTAGGTCCGACTGATGTAACGCAGCTTGCGCCGCATCGTCGGATAGAGCCGGTTGCGTTGGGCATAATAGAGTGCGCTGGTCGGAATGATCGCCAGGTCCATGCCGCGGAGATAAAGGATGTCGGCGATATCAGACAGTGCGCCCCGTCCTGCAACCGGGAGCACGCGGAGATTGTTGTCCTCATCGAGCACCGCTGCAAGGTCCGCTGCAAGGCGCGAGCGCAAGCTGCCATCTGGTCCGGTAATTACACTGACGGTGCTGCGATCGATAGCTTCCCGCGTGAGCACCTGCGCAACAGCCGATTGTGCCAACCATGCAAACGACAAAACGAAAACAAAAAATTTAGCCAGGCGCGATGCATTCATTCGATTTGGAACCCATCCTGCAGTGGCACGCTCGTCCAATCCTTGTCGCCAGTTGTTCTCCAATAGAGAACTTCAATCCTCGACGATTGCGATCAGATTTCCCCGGTCTGGCACCACAAATTTCAACATACAGTTCCCGCATTGATGAATGGCAGACTGCGCTTTGTCAACGCTTTGGTTAATGATCTATTCCAATCACCGCCATCCAAACTCATGCTCAGATCAACGCTCAGCGATCCTCATTTTCGTTAACGAAAAGAGTTGGTCATACAAAGACTTGTTTTGCACACTTCAGACGATGATTACCTGCACCCTCAAGAATTCCTGGATACATGCAGACTGCCAAGTCACGCGTCCAGTTGAGATGCTTGTCACGTCTGCAGCGCACTCACCTGGTAAACTGAAAAGACCATAAGCAGCACAATGACCGGAATTATGGCGATGTGTATGAAACTCAACATGCCATCGAGCCATTTTCGTTTCGCAATCCGTTGATTGATCCGAAGAATGGATATGACGATCATAAAACTCACCATCATATAGTCGAATACAAAGATGCGGTCAGAGATCGTCGCGGCATCGGTGTCGAGCTTTGGCAAACTCAGATAAAGAGCAACCGCAGACAACAGGGCCGTAATCTGGATGGTGACGATGGCTTCCAGATGAGATTGCGGAATGAAGATCGACAAGTATGCGACGATCAAAATGAAGGCCAGTGGAACGACAACGCGCAGGAAATAGTCGGTTGTCTCACGCTTCATCTTCCAGGTGAAGCTGGCCGTGTAGAATGGAACCACGCTCGGTTCATGTGTGAACGCGTCGACAATCGGAATGAAGTCTGCCGAGTAACCGACGTACTGGTCGCGCAAGATCCAGTTGTCCGTGGTGAGGTCCTTGTCTCTGAGCTGCAATGGGGGTGGCTGCACGATAAACGGCAGCTTGCCGCTCTTCGGCTGCAGCTCCAATGAGAACTGCTGGCTGTCGAAAGGATAATTGGCCAGTTTCGGCTTGAACAAGAACCGGCCTGATACCCGGTAGATCCGCATCGTGCTGGGATAGACGTCGCTTGGTCCGCCAGGATGCAGAACGTCAATCGAAAGTTGCCGGCCGCCGGTGCGTGGATCGATGTAGGCATTGGCGAATTCAATGTTATCGATCTTTGCATGCTCGCTGCCACGCATCGCAACATAGAAGTCAGCCAGGAACGACTTGCGATTGTCGTCGATGCTGTGGACGCGGATCAGGTCAATATCGAGATAGAGTGTATCGATTTTCCGCAGCTTCTGATCGCGGGCACGTGCGAACTGGACTGGCGCCAACTGCAGCCGGCCGAGTCCGTTTGGCAGGATCGTTATCAGCGGTCGCCGGGTTGCTGTGCGCTTCTGAGGTTCGAATGACCAGTTACGCAAGCGACCTTTGAAGGCGCCCTTGCCATCGGCATAGGTCTCTCGCAGTTCCTTGAGGATGGCCGCCCTTCGCTCAGCAATCGTCGCGCGTTTGCTGGCAGCGCGTGCCGCTGTTGAAATCAAACTGACAAGATCGGCTTTCTCCGCTCCGGCCGTGATGGCGAGCAGGTTCGCTGGAAGCAGCGGATTAGGCAGGACATTGGTCGGGCGCTCCTTGCAGAAGCCGGACGCCCAGCCAGGTGAGTCTGCGTTCTTCCTGTCGGTAAAAACCCATTCGTGCTGGCGCCTGTTCCCGACCAGCCCTTTCACGCGGTTCTCGTAGACTTCAGGGAGGCGATCGAGAGAAATCTCGCCCGCGAACAAGCCTTGGTCGGGCTTTTCATCACCAACCAGCTCCAGCAGACGATTGTTGTAGACCTCCGGCAGCTCATCCCAGGCTAGCTGATAAATTGCATTGGGATAAACGTTCAGGATATCAGCCGAAATGTCATTAATGCTGCCGGTGAGAAAGATGGCCGGCGTCACCTTTGCATCGTGGAGAGCCTTGATCAGTTGGCCGGCCTTGCGTCCCTGCAAATCAACGACCAGCATTGAAGTAGGACTTTCCTTTTCATTCTTGCCGGTCATCGGCGTCGCGGTTTGCTGCACGACGGCTGCGAGTTCCTTGGCGTCGAGCTTGCCAACTTCCGAGCGGAGCCTGCGATCCCACAACAGGTTATCAAAGCCGAGCCGGGCCAATAGGCCGCCTCCGACTTCGCGGCTACCGTTGGAGTCTGCCAGCCCGACAAAACCAACGTGGTTCATGTTGTAGTGCTGGATGAACTTCGCAATGATCGGCAGGGCTTCCTGCAGCCGCGATGCCTCCGTGGAGAAGACGTTCATCATGCCATTAAACAGAGTGTTGTCCGATACACTTGTCAGGAATGGCACCTTCGAGCCAAGCAACTCCTGCTTCAGCTCATCGAAGACCGACCAGGCAATGACGTCGCTGGATAGTCCGACAATTGCGAGCAGTTGCGGGTCCGCAAGTGCTTGGCGGATGTTTGCGATGGTGGTTGTCGCCTGATCTGCACTGTCGAGCAGTTTCACTTCAACGGGACGCCCGTGCACGCCGCCACTTTTGTTGATGTCCTCCTGCGCCAGGCTGGTCATCTTTTGAATCGCGGCAACGATACCGTTGTCATAACACGGCTGTGCCGAGCCGGAATTGATCAGTACTGCGATCTGGTAGGGAGGGCCGCTGGCTGCCTTGGCGTCCGATTGGGCTTGCACTGATCCGGTCAATGCAAAGCACAGGCTGAGCATGGCAATGATGGCCTGTAGACCAATTCGCAGACATGCGAGCCACGATGGCGCACAAACAGGTCGATTATTGCCTTGGATCAATACGGTCTGGCCCATGACGCACCTCACTTCACATTCAACAAACGCTTCGACCGTTGGTCCGTTACCGTTCGTCCTCTGTGGTGTGCAACAGATCAGCTCTGGATTTATGCTCACCGACAACGAAACTGCGCGGCTCAAGCTATTCTGGGCAGACCGGTTTTGCGAAGCTAGAACCCTCGTCGACAGCATTCGCAGTTGTGATCGTGGCATGTGTGCAACGCCTGGGTGATGGCATTCTGCAGGCGCGGCGCGCGCTCAACTTTTTATGTCTGGCGACTGAGCAATGCGACCGGCAGCGGCGAAGACGTCGGATCTCCTGGCTATTCAATCGCAGTTCTATAAGGCCAAGATTGCGGAGCGTGCTGAAGACTGCGTTGTAACCGTCTAAAACGGCACGACGTTAAGCGGCATCCCGCCTTTCGGGCGCAGGGTGACGCGGCTGATCGGCTCCGGCAGGTGACGGCCATCCCATTCAAACCTGGCAGCGCGTATGAATAAGGCCAACAGGACGGTTGCCTCCATCATAGCAAACGACATGCCGATGCAGGTGCGTGCACCGACGCCGAACGGCATGAACTGCGCACGCGGCATGTCCTGGACGTTTTCGGGCAGGAAACGTTCAGGATCAAATCGATCTGGATCGGACCAGAGTGCGCGGTGGCGATGCACACAGAACATCGGAATGACAACCTGGGATCCGGCAGCAATCGTGTGATCGTCCAAATCGAAATCCCGCAATGGGTGGCGCGCCATCACCGGGGCGGGCGGATAAAGGCGCATCGCCTCTTTCAGCACGCGCTCCGTTAAAGTGAGTTCGGAGATCTGGTCGGCACTGATCTCGCGATCGCCGACCACGTCATGCACTTCCTGACGCACGCGATCCTGCCACTCAGGTGCCCGCGCCAGCAAGTAGAGCGTCCAGGTCAGAGCCTTGGCAGTGGTTTCGTGTCCCGCCATGAGAAGGGTCAGCAGGTTGTCGATCAACAACTCATCATCCATCGGGCGGTCGGTCTCAGGATCGCGCGCCTTGAGCAACTGCCCCAGCAGATCACGCGCATCTTCAACACCTGAAGCGCGCCGCCGTTCAATGATCGCCAGCACGGCATTGCGCATTTTGCCGGCTGAACGGTTCAAGGCGAATACGGCTGGATGTGGCATCCAATTCGGGACACCGAGCAGTTCCCAAAGCATCTCCCAGGGGATATGAGCCAGATACCGCTCACCTTGGCGCTTGATTGTATCACTTTCCGCGGGCTCGCCACCGGCCAGCATTGTCCGGGCAATGACACTGAACGTGACATCTGCCATGTCGCGGTCGATGGGCCGCCTCTGCGCGCCATCGGCGCGCCACGTATCACAGAGCTCCCGTGCGGATTCGGCCATTGCGGGCACATATCCGGCCAGCTCGGCATGTCGAAAGAGAGGTGCGATCACCCGCCGTTGCCAGCGCCAGTCAGCACCGTCCGAGGTCAGGACACCTTCACGGATGGTGCGGCGAAACACGCGTTTCTCCAGAGGGGTTTTGACAAACAGGTTGTCCTTGTTCTGGAGAATGCGCTCGATGAGTTCAGGTGCCGTAACCCAAGCAATCGTTGGCGCACCGGGGTTGTTGAGGATGACGAACGGCTCTTCGTAGACCTGTTGCGGCAGCGACAGCAGCGGATTGCGCAGGAAACGAAATGCAAAGCGATAAAGCGGAAGCGGCGCTGGAGGTGGCGTGATTGTGGGCGGATAAAGCTGCTGTGTTGGAGCGGTCAGTGTTGAATGTCCCATCAGAAACCACCTCGCATCGCAATGCTGCTGCGGCACTCCGGATCTCAGCAAATCAATCGCGCGCAGAAACAGCCAGAATCACGCCAACTGTGTCCGGACACCGCCATCCCGTGCAGCATCTACAAGAACACGGAAAACGATCGCGCAACAATATAGCCAGCACCCAGCATCGCGCCTGCCCATAAGATGCCGGAAACGCTACTGGCCAGCAGGAAGACCCGTGTCGGCATCGCCAGCATACCGGCTGTAAGGGGCACAAACGGGCGTACTCCAAATGCGAATTTACTAGCTATCAGTGCGAACCAGCCCCAGTCTTGAAAGATGATCCGACTGTGCGCCAGGACATGCGGATAGTCGCGAAATGGCCAATACGTGTGCAGGTCATCCTTGAGAATGCGGCCCAGTGAAAACGAGAACGCATCCCCACTGACGGCGCCGAGCGAACCTGCCAGCCAGAGCAACAAAAGCGTGTCACCGGCCGTTGCATAGAGTGCGCCGATACCTGCGAAGATGAGAGTAGATGGGACCAGAACAGCAAGCAGGATGACGCTTTCGGCGAATGCAAACATAAAGACGGCGAACATCGCAAGGAGCGGGTTGGCTTCCGTCCAAGTGACGATCGTTGCCACCCACGTGTGATAAAATTCTGGGATCATCTACTCTATCCGAATGCCCGATCGTAACCACAACCATATGATTTTGAATGACATAAGGCAGATTGTCGTGTTTTAGGCAGGGCCTGCGATCTGTGATACGGTGTCACTTCTCTATTTTGATTGCTCGACGAAAACGGTTAATCATGGCAAACCAACGCCATAGCTTGGAATTAGCGCGTTTGAAGCGCCGCCGACGTGCGCAGGCCACAAGCGCGCCAGTTAGCAGAATTTTCTGCGCGACAGCGCATTGATCTGAGGAAAAGATTAGAACGATGCAGGAGCCGACTTCGGATCACGCGAGGAATTCCCGCCCCCTTGGCGACAAGAATTCGCGCTTGCGACAGGCCGTCCACCGCCACAAAGCGATCTCGCGACAGGGCATTCAGGAACGTTTGTTCACCCTCGTATTTTCCGGTTTGGTCTACCCGCAGATCTGGGAAGATCCGATCGTCGATCTTGAGGCCTTGGATTTGAAGCCTGATGAGCACCTGGTCGCTATTGCATCCGGCGGCTGCAACATCCTGAGTTACTTATCAGCGGCACCGATCAAAATCACGGCCGTTGATCTCAATCCAGCCCACGTCGCTTTGAACAAGCTCAAACAGGCAGCTGTTCGCCACCTTCCGGACTACCGCGCCTTTCACCGCTTCTTTGCGGAGGCCGACGGTCGCGACAACGTCAAGGCATACGAGGACTACATTCGTCCCCACCTCGATGACGTGTCACGCAAGTATTGGGAAAGCCGCAACCTATTTGGGCGCCGCCGCATCGGATATTTCCGCTCCAATCTCTACCGCCACGGTCTGTTGGGGACGTTTATTGGCGCAAGCCACCTCCTCGCGCGCGCGCATGGGCGCAACCCACGCAAGATGTTGACTGCGCGGTCACGTGAGGAGCAGCGCCAGATTTTCGAAGCAGAACTGGCCCCTTTGTTCGAAAAGCGCCACATCCGCTGGTTGCTCAACAAGCCATCCGCATTGTTCGGTCTTGGGATTCCGCCATCTCAGTTCGAAGCCCTGAAGGGCAAGGAAACGCATATGGCGAAGGTCCTGCACCAGCGCCTTGAGCGGCTCGCGTGCGACTTCGATCTGCAGGACAACTATTTCGCCTGGCAGGCATTCGGACGGCGTTATGCAACGGGCGGTGCCGGCCCGCTGCCGCCATACCTGAAGCCGGAATCTTTTGAGCACCTGCGCGAGCGGATCGACAATCTGGAAGTGCAACACCGTTCATTCACAGAGTATCTTGCGTCCAAGGATGACGCGTCCCTCGACGCCTACGTGCTCCTCGATGCACAAGACTGGATGACGGACGATATTCTGAATACGCTCTGGACGGAGATCGAACGCACTGCCAAGCCGGGTGCGCGTGTCATTTTCCGGACTGCTGGCGAGGAGAGCATTCTGCCTGGGCGCGTGCCAGACGCTATCCTCGAGAAGTTCTCCTACGATCCGGAGCGCGGCAAAGAGTGGACAAAGCACGATCGGTCATCGATTTACGGCGGCTTCCATCTCTACATCCGCAAGGCCGACTAGTGTTGCGTATCTGGCTTCCGCCCATTCTTTTGGGCGAGGCCGGCAGGCATACGTCATATGCAAAAGCGACACTGGAAACAAAATTTTGCTGGTGTTCCTTTGGCTTCGCCAATTGCATTGAGACGAGCGGGAACCGGAATCAACTGTCTGAACCAGAACACTAGGAGAGTTCAGCGTGAGCGAGGCGACGGAAGATGCTGCCCAGCATATGGACGGCATCTACAAGTATCAGCGCTATATCTATGATCTGACGCGGAAGTATTTTCTGCTCGGTCGCGACCGCCTGTTGGAAGATATGAAGCCGGGGCCCGGACAGATCGTCCTGGAGGTTGGCTGCGGCACCGGGCGCAATCTGATCCAGGCTGCCCGACGTTATCCAGAAGCAAAATTCTACGGCTTCGATATTTCGAACGAAATGCTCGTGACAGCGCGGCAATCGATCGAGCGTGCCGGATTGCAAGACCGCATCACCTTGGCGCAAGGCGACGCGACATCCTTCGATATGGAACAGCTATTCGGTGTTCCCGCTGCAGATCGGGTCTTCATATCCTATTCGCTTTCGATGATCCCACCGTGGCGTGAGGCTATTCCAGAAGCGATCAAGGCACTCGCACCGGCCGGCCGTCTGCACATTGTCGACTTCGGTCAGCAAAGCGGCATGCCGGGGTGGTTCAAATCTGCACTGTTTGCCTGGTTGGACAAGTTCTCAGTCTACCCAAGCCCTGAACTCGAGTCGGTGTTGCGGACGATTGCTGAAGCGCATGGCATGCGGCTCAGCTTCCAGCGCATCTATCGCGGCTATGCCGATCTCGCGGTAGTGACACGGCCAACGTAGGCCTTCTCCAAGCAAGTCCGGTTGCCATGCAAAGCTACCAGATCCGCTCAGCCCGTCCCTCGGATGCGGAGACCGTTCAGGCTATCTACGCACCAATCGTCGAAACGACTGCAATTTCTTTCGAGGACGTCCCGCCATCGGCAACTGAGATGGCTCAACGCATCGAGAGCACCTCACGGCAAGGCTATCCTTATCTCGTCGCCGAACGGAATGGAGAGGTAATTGCCTATGCTTATGCCGGGCCGCACCGCGCAAGAGCGGCTTATCGCTCGTCCGTTGATGTCACGATCTATGTCGCCGAAGATGCACGGGGTGGTGGCGTTGGTCGCACACTCTATACCGAACTGTTGACTTCGCTGCGTCGAGCCGAATTCCATGCAGCATTCGCGGGAATAGCGCTACCCAATCCTGGGAGCATCGCGCTTCACGAGGCTGTCGGTTTTACCCATCTTGGGACCTATCGCGAAGTCGGCTTCAAGTTTGATCGCTGGCATGATGTCGGCTGGTGGCAACGCAACCTATGACCGTGGCTGTGGGCGTTGCAGCCAAGTCAGTAGGTCACGCCTTTTCACTCAGCGCCCCGGATTGGCAGCGGCCTGCTTAACGGCTTCGACAATGTCGCCCACGACCTTGGAGACGAGGGTCTCATTGTCGCCTTCCGCCATAACGCGGATAACAGGCTCGGTGCCTGAAGGGCGAATGACAACCCGTCCACTATCACCAAGCTCTTGTTTGCCGGCGTCAATGGCCTTTTTCACGGACTTGGCGTCGAGTGGTTTACCATTCTGATAGCGGACATTCTCAAGCAGTTGCGGCAACGGCTCAAAGCGCTGACACACCTCACTCACTGGCTTTCCGGTTGAGACAACAACAGCGAGAACCTGGAGCGCAGAGACCAGCCCGTCGCCAGTCGTCGTGAAATCGGACAGCACGATATGACCGGACTGTTCTCCCCCGACATTGAAACCATGTTTGCGCATATGCTCGACGACGTAGCGGTCGCCAACCGGTGTTCGGGCAACCGAAAGTCCAAGCTCTTTCATATAGCGCTCAAGGCCGAGGTTGGACATCACTGTGGCCACGATCCCGCCGGCAGCGAGACGTCCACGCCGATGCCAGCTTTCACCAATCACAGCCATCAACTGGTCGCCATCAACGATTTCGCCACGCTCGTCGACAATCACAACGCGGTCGGCGTCACCGTCCAGCGCGATCCCGATATCAGCTCGCAATTCCCGCACCTTCTCGATCAAAGACGCCGGTGCGGTCGAACCACATTCCAAGTTGATATTACGGCCATTCGGTTCATCACCAATCTTGATGACCTCGGCCCCAAGCTCCCATAGCGCTTCAGGCGCCACGCGGTATCCGGCACCATTCGCGCAGTCAATTACAATCCGCAGGCCGTCCAGTCTGAGGTTGCGCGGCAAGGTCCGTTTGGCAAACTCGATATACCGCTCCCGGGCGCTTTCGACACGTTTGGCCCGCCCGATGTTATTAGCATCCGACATGATATCGGCCGGATCACTGTCGATGAGATCTTCGATTCGCGTTTCGATCTCGTCAGAAAGCTTGTAACCGTCGGCATCGAACAGCTTGATCCCGTTGTCCTGGAATGGATTGTGTGAGGCGGAAATCATGACACCGACGTCGGCACGCAATGAACGCGTCAGCATTGCGACAGCAGGCGTCGGCATCGGCCCCAGCAGAAACACATCACAACCGACTGACGTAAACCCGGACATGAGCGCAGACTCAATCATGTAACCTGAAAGCCGGGTATCCTTGCCAATCACAACACGGTGGCGATAGCTCCCGCCATTGGCAAGTATCTTGCCCGCCGCCATGCCCACTTTGAGCGCCATCTCCGACGTCATCGGATGCTGGTTGGCTGGCCCACGAATGCCATCGGTTCCAAAGTAGCGGCGCGACATGAGCCCCCCTGTCTATTGCTTTCGGACAGCCCCTTTATAGGCTCTCTGTCGGCAAAACATCACAGATTCAAAGGCCAGACGTTAGCCGTAACCGGTTCGGGATGAAAGGCCCAACAACCCGGCTATACCCGGCGATCAATCAAAGATTGTGATATATTCTTACAACGGAACAGAAACGGTTGCAGCAAGCCGCCCTGAACAGCGTCCACCTGTGCCGCAGTCATTGTCGTCAGGCTCGGAATCAGCACATGTGTCGGCTGACACATGATTGCCGGCGTGCCTTGATAACCGCTACGGCGACCAACCAAACACGACGTGGGGACAAGAATGGCGTATTTCGTGGCGGTAGCGAACCGCAAGGGCGGAGTTGGCAAATCAACCGTCTCAGTCATGCTGGCGTACGCCTATGCGATCTGGTCGAAGAAGAAGGTCTTGTTGATAGACCTGGATGCCCAGTCTAATTCCTCGCTCATTCTGCTTGGCGGTGAGAGATGGATCGAGTCGCAACGCACCTCCAGGAATGTCGCGGCCTATATTGAGGATCGTTTATACTCGATCGAGCAGACTAAAGTTCTCGAATACTTGATGCACGACATTGGTGATGTCGAGCTGGCGCCAGGTGAACTTCCAACAATGTCACTGCTTCCGGGCTCGTTGAGCTTCGAAGACATGCAGGATGAGTTGATCACTTATTACTCGCGCAACCAGACTCCGTTCCAGCAGGCCAAAGCCAAGTGTGCCGAGCATTTCCGCGCCGCCTTCAGTTTTGCAGCGCCCCTGGCAGATGTGATCATCATGGACTGCGCGCCAGGTCTATCAAACGCCACAGCAGCAGCTTTGAAACTGGCCAATAAGGTCGTTGTTCCGTTCCGCCCCGATGCTGTTTCAGAATTCGCTGTCGACCGCATTGCTCAGATCGTCGAGGGCCGCAACTTTGATGACGTAATGGCGATGCCACACGCGGAGCGCCGGTATATTTGTCTCGCAAACTACGTCCGACCCGGCGGCCGCGATGCCATTTACGTGGATACAATCGCGGGCAATCACCCGATGCTGACGGCCCAGATCCCGGCGATGCCGGATGTCGCTGACTCGTTTGACTTCCTTGGCGAGCCGCAATCGATCGAGGAGAAGTATGGCGATGCTGTCGGGCCGATGAAGGCGCTGCACGATGAGTTAACGCAAGTCATGCCAATGTAATGCCAGCAGGTGGTTGAGCCGGATGAGACGAAGGGCATCGATATGACAAAGTCTTCGAAAGTGCTGTCGGGACCCAGTCTAAGCCGCTTTTTCCGTCGGTTTTATCAGTCTCAAACCGAATTGGATCAGGCAACCGCCGAACGCCTGGCGCGGCTGTCGGTCCAGACCTTTGCATCCGTTCAGTTGCGGCGGGTGGCTTGGTCGCGTCTGCGATCAGGAGTCACTCAGAAACGTCCGCTTGAAGCACAAGCAACGGCTGCGAGACCGGCTGCCAATTCTACTGAAAAGGAAGCTGCCCCGGAAAGCAGTACCGAAAGCGCCAAGTTTGATCCCTACAGCTTCGGCCTTGTTCCGATTTATCAGCGCGAAGGCCGTGAAGGGCTCAGCAAAAAACTGTCAACGGTTGAGCGCACGGATCATTTGCGCAAGATGGCCCGGGCCCAGCAAATTGTGCTGCCGGCGGCACTACGGACGGGAGATATTGCGGCAGATGAACTTTGCGAAGCTATCATCGTCGCTGTCGAAAAGCGCATCGCAAACCGGCGTGCAGCCGCAGGTTAATAGCACAGACCCGCCAAGGCTGAGTGACGGTTGTGACGTGTCGGCGAACCTATTCCGAAGAAGCTGGTGCCCGGTCACGGGCACCACTCATCGCCCCGTGCCAGAGCTGTAAGGCCTGACGCGTTTCCGCAGCATCGTGGACGCGGACTATCTGTGCACCCTGACCAACAGCATGGACCGCAGCTGCAAGGGAACCTGGAAGGCGCTCATCAGCACTCTTGGCGCCTGTCAGTTTACCAATGAAACTCTTGCGCGATGCACCGACGAGGACTGGTAGTCCGAGGCCGTGCAGCAAGCTGAGTTCGGCCAAAAGCTGTAGGTTGTGCTCGAGCGACTTTCCAAAGCCAATGCCAGGATCAACAATCAGACGATTGTGCGGAATGCCGGCCCTTAGACAGGCTTCGACACGGGCTTCCAGGTAATCGAAGACGTCGAGCGAAACATCGTCATATTGGGGATCCTCCTGCATGGTCTTTGGATCACCCTGGGCGTGCATTAAAACCACCGGCACGCCTGACTCAGCAACGACCTCCATACTCTCTGGATCGTAGGTCAGCGCTGAGACATCATTGACGATGTCAACACCCGCATTCAGGGCGCGGCGCATAACTTCGCTCTTCCGCGTGTCGATCGACAGGCGCGCATCGACCTTGCCGGCCAGACCCTCGATGACCGGCAGCACCCGTGCCAGCTCCTCTGCGACAGGAACGGGCTCGGAGCCAGGCCGAGTCGACTCACCACCGATGTCGAGGATGTCTGCCCCTTCATCGACGAGGCGGAGCGCGTGATCAATCGCCATGCGCGCATCGTCAAACTGGTCGCCATCAAAGAAACTATCCGGCGTGACGTTGACAATTCCCATGATCCGAGGCCGGTCCAGAGATAGGCCTGCAATGCGTGGACGTGGCTGACGGATGTATTCAAACATGTCGGCTGCGTTCAGCGCACGTCGTCCCCAGTCACGCTCCAGAAACTCGCCAATGCCTGCAATCCGCCGTTCGACGACAGAGCCATTGCGTTCAATCACCTCAACGGCTGAGAAGTCAAGCCAGCCTTCAGCCAGCCGAAAACCACCCCAGACTTCGTCCGCAATTTCCCCTTGGCGGCCGGCATACAATCCGGTGGGGCGCACATATATTTCGCGAAGCATCAGTCTGACCGAATCCGTGGCAGTTCATACAAATTGGCCGCGGATCATATCCGCGGCCAATACAAACGCAACTGTAATCCGACTTAGGTCGGCTGTGGTTCCATGCCGCCGGTATCCGGTTCTTCCGGACCGCGGCTTGGCCGTGCTGCACCGGCTGAAGGAACAGCAGAACCGGTCGGGCCAATGCCCATTTCTGCATCATCATCCGGTCGGTCGATACTGCCGCCATCCATCAGCGTCTTCAATTCATCACCCGTCACAGTCTCATACTCAAGCAGCGCGTTTGCGAACTTCTCAAGCACATCACGACGTTCACGGACCATGTCGAGGGCTGTGTCATAGGCTTCAGATACGAGCCGGCGCACTTCAGAGTCGATCTTTTGTGCGGTCGCCTCCGAAATACTCTGGTTCTTCTGCATTGACATACCCAGGAAGACTTCCTCCTGGTTGTCGCCATACATCACCGTGCCCAGCTCATCGGAGTAGCCCATGCGGGTCACCATCGCCCGGGCGATCTGTGTTGCCTGCTGGATATCACCGACCGCACCTGAGGTGATGTTTTCTTTGCCGAAGACCAATTCTTCGGCCACACGTCCGCCCATCGCGACCGTCAGCTGCGACGTGTACTCGATGAACTTCGTCGAGTAGCGATCCCCTTCCGGCAAGAACTTGACCATACCCAGGGCCCGTCCGCGCGGAATAATCGTCGCCTTGTGGACGGGGATGCCGGCTGGCACGAGAAGCCCGACCAATGCATGCCCGGCTTCATGATAAGCGGTTAGCTTCTTTTCTTCCTCGCTCATGGCCATAGACTTGCGCTCGGCGCCCATCATGACCTTGTCTTTGGAGTCCTCGAACTCATCCTGCGTCACCAGGCGCTTATTGCGCCGGGCGGCCAGCAACGCCGCCTCGTTCACCAGGTTCGCCAAGTCTGCGCCAGAGAAACCCGGGGTGCCGCGGGCAATGATTTTCGGATCAACATCCGGTGCCAGCGGCACCTTGCGCATGTGCACACGCAGGATCTTCTCACGACCATTGACGTCTGGATTCGGGACCACGATTTGGCGGTCAAACCGGCCCGGCCGGAGCAGAGCAGGATCGAGAACATCAGGACGGTTCGTCGCCGCGATCAGGATGATGCCTTCGTTGGCTTCGAAGCCATCCATTTCGACAAGCAGCTGGTTGAGTGTCTGTTCGCGTTCGTCGTTACCGCCACCGAGGCCCGCGCCACGGTGCCGTCCGACAGCATCGATCTCGTCGATGAAGATGATGCAGGGAGCGTTCTTTTTCGCCTGATCAAACATGTCGCGAACGCGGCTGGCCCCAACACCCACAAACATTTCAACGAAGTCGGAACCCGAGATCGTGAAGAACGGTACGTTCGCCTCTCCGGCAATCGCCCGAGCGAGCAGCGTCTTACCGGTACCAGGAGGTCCAACAAGGAGCGCACCGCGTGGGATACGGCCACCAAGCCGTTGGAACTTCTGAGGGTCGCGCAGAAACTCAACAATCTCTTGCAGGTCATGTTTGGCTTCGTCGACTCCGGCGACATCTTCAAACGTCACGCGGCCATGGCGCTCGGTCAGCAGTTTAGCCTTGGACTTTCCGAAGCCCATTGCGCGGCCGGAACCGGATTGCATCTGGCGCATGAAGAAGATCCAGACCGCAATCAGCAGCAGCATCGGGAACCAGGAGACGATCACACTGAGTATCGATGGTACTTCGTCTTCCGTCGGACGCGCATTGATTTTAACGCCGGCTGCATCGAGCTTGCTGACCAATTGCGGATCACGTGGCGCATAGGTCGAGAACGGGTTACCATTCTCCATGCGTCCCGAAATGCGGTTACCTTTGATGGTTACTTCGCTGACGGTCTTGCCTTCAACGGAATCTAGGAACTCAGAATAAGGGATCTCGTTGGCGCGCTGGTTGCCTGATGGATTCTGAAACAGGTTGAAAAGCGCGACCAAAAGCAACGCAATGATCACCCAGATCGCGAAATTCCGGAAGTTTGAATTCATCGTTTTCCCTTTTCGGGCGCATGCAACCTATGTCGCGGTACACGTTGGCCGAAAGTTTGTTAGCGCTGGAAATCAGCGAAAGTCGACGTTCATCCTTATGAGACCCTTAAGATAGGAGGCCGTTTGGCATTTGCCAAGCGGTCGGGGGCGGGCCAAAATGACAGTTCCGCTGACAGAATACAGACGTTTGCGATCTATAGCACAGGCTAAACTTAAGGTCCGTTAAAAGAACTTGACCTGCCGGAAATCTTAATGAAATTCAATTGATTAGATCTGCCACGTTGGCATTGGATCAATTGCCAGGCCCCCTCTTGACCCGTCGTGATCGTCGTTCGCCAATCGTTTCTCTCTCAATTGATGCTGCGGAGCCTGTCAGAAAGATGCGATCGATCAAAAGTGATGTCCCCCTCGCAGGCCTCAAAATGGGGGACGCATAGTAACTGATCACCGCACCAGAGCGCCGGTAGCGTCAGCAGGACTTCGCGCCAGAGGCAGGTTGGCAGGCCGTCGCCGTGCGGGAGTTCCAGTTTCCTCACGTCATCCGGACGCAAGGGCCGAAGGCGGTAGCCGTCCGCGAGCTTGGGGGCCGTGCGAAATGCAAACCGGCCATCCCAGAGAGCCGTCGTATTCGGTTCCAGAGTGAGGTCAGGCAACCCGAGACGACCTGTCTCACGAAGAATAAAGATGCGTCGCGCTCCCAGATTATCCACTGGGACAAGCCGCGACCCATGCAGGGTCGTGCCGCGAAATGCAGGGTCGCTGAGCGTGTCGTAGAGGTTTTCAACCTGACTGAGATTGGGTTTATCCGATTGACCCCCGATGACATGAATAACGTGCCGAAGGCATCGAATGGCAACGTCTGCCCCATATTGGTTCATGCTCTCAGGGCGCCATGCAAAGGCACCGACAGGCAGCGCAGGCTGATCATGGGCAGCTTGCTGGAGCATATGTGCGGCGATCAAATTCAGAGATTGCCGGGCTGCGTGCATCCGGCGGGCCGTTTGAGCAAGCGCCTGATCGCAGAGCCGCAGCTGTTGCCTTGCCGATTGAGCATGCCGAATGTGGATACGCTCGAAGTCTTTGAGATCATTGCTTGGATCATCGCGCCAGGGCTGGCCGAGGCTTTGAAGAAGTGAGACCAGTTGCCGGCGCGTCAGGTCCAAGAGCGGGCGTGCGATCGTGACGCCATTGCGGACGCTCAGCGCGGGAATTGCGCTGAGACCGTCAGGCCCGCTGCCACGCGCGAGGCGCATCAAAACGGTTTCTGCCTGATCGTCTTGGGTATGAGCCGTGAGAATTATGCCCCGTCCCGACAAAACCTTGGCAGCGTCGCACAACAAGCGATACCGCGCTTCCCGGGCCAAGGCTTGAAGGCCGGACGAGGGCTTATCACCTGTCCACGTCAGTGTGCGAGTGGGAAAGCCCAGGCTTTTCGCAGCGACCTCTACAAAGGCTGCATCGTCAGCGGACCCATCGCGAAGACCGTGGTCAACGGTGAGAACGTGAAATGTCTCCCGGTCCAACTGTTCCTGACTGACCCAGAGATCAATCAACCGCAGTAGAGCCATGCTGTCACTGCCGCCGGAAACAGCAACGATGATGTGGTCGAAATCCTCTAGAAAGCCGAAATGCCGCCCAAGCTCAATCGCTGCGGTGAGGTCCGAGTCGGGCGCGTCTGACATCTAACATCTGAGCCTGCTGCGCTCCTGGCTGGCACGGCGCCGGACGTGTGCTGCCGCTTGCGGGTACTTCTGGCCAAGCTCACCCAGGGACGAGCACGCAGCTGCCCTCTGGCCGAGTTTGTCAAGCGACATTGCCAGTTTCAGCAGACTGTCGGGCGCCTTGTTGCTCCGGCTATGCTGCCGGTAGCCCTTCAGAAACGCGCCAGCGGCAAACTTATACTTGCCACGCACATAATAGGTCTCACCCAGCCAATACTGAGCATTCCCTGCCAATGGGCTGGTTGGGTGGTTCTTCAGGAATTCAGAGAATGACTTTTGCGCTGCGCCATAGTCCTGCTGCAGGAGCAATCCGTATGCTGTTTCGTATTCAGCCTGCGCATCACCGCCGGTCGGGACTTGTTGAGGTGCGGCGGAATTGAAGGTCGTGCGCGGAGCAGCAAAATTGTTTTGCTGCCCGGCGGATGGCTGCGTTTCTGGCTGCACGGTTGTTGACCCGAAGCCCGTCGTCGGCGGGTTGGCCGGTTGCACGTTCGAGGCAAAACCGCCGTTGTTGGCGCCATTCGCAGGCGGCAGCTGGCTATTGCCGGTCGCAGGGAATTGTTGCTGGCCGGATGACAACTGTTGAACTTGCGAAGTCAGCGCACGAAGTTGCGTTTCCAGGGCGTTCAGACGCGCTGAGCCGCCTGCTGCACCGGCCACTCCGACCGTGGCACCCGGGCCGGCTGCCTGACCGCCCGACTTTGCGAGGGTTTCGAGCGTTCCCAGGACGACCTGGATGTCGATGAGCTGCTCTTCCAGTTGCTCGACCCGCTTGCGCAACTGAGCGGTTTCATCGTTTTGGGTTGGAGGCTTGGCCTTCGTCTGCGCCGTCGCGGGCGCCAGAGTGTTGAACGACATCAGCAAACCAACTGCTGCAAGTGATAGGCAGTGACGCACCCAGAAAACTCGGTAAATGTCCATGACGCCCGTCCAGTGTTCTTGGCTTCTAAGCTCATCATACGTGGAACGATGACGGGCTGATTTCCAGCAGCACCTATCATACGCATCGATGCTCACTGCATCACTGCTACTGTCGTATTTGTCAACGCTGTGGATTGGGCAATGCCGCGCGGCGGCGGTCTGCAGCGCTAGGATCAACCCGGTATACAATCGTCATAGCGCGGCGATTCTGCGCGGCACACATGGAAGTATCGCAGATCGCAACTGGTGCTGATCTGCCACGACCGAACACTGTTATCCGATCTGCAGAAACTCCTTCTTCAACAAGCCGGCGGCGGACCCGCTGGGCACGCTGCAACGAGAGGATAAAGTTGTCATCCTGCTGGCCTTGATCGTGGGAGTGTCCTTCAATCCGGACGAGAAGCTGTTTATTCTTATTAAGCCAGTCAGCCTGACGCCTGAGAACAGCACGGGCCTTGGCGCCGATGTCATTGCTGTTGGCTGCAAAGAACACACGGTCGCCGACATCGAGCAACAAACTTCGCTGCATCGGAGCATCGGGCTGGATAGTACGCGGCGCAATTGGCGCGTGCGCGACAGTCTCTGATTGTTCTGGCTCTGATTGTTTTGGGCGCGGCGAGTGGCGAACCTCTTTTGGCGGCAGAGACCGCTTTTCAGGAGCTGCCTCGACATTCCGGCGCGAACGACGGGTTGGATCGCCCAGGCGCCTGTAAATGCTGGCCAAATAACGCTGTGCCTTCAGCGCGAAACCGGACCTGGGATACTCTTCCACCAGATGTTCGAAGATGCGACGTGCCGCGCTGTAGTCCTTGGAATCGAATTCATACTGGCCCTCATCGAACAGCGCAGCGGCGTTGTCGTCATCCCGGCTCGCAGAGCGGCGATAGCGGACAGGGATGCCACCAGTAGCTTCAAGACCGGAGGCCGAGGTGAGATGGCTGATAGGCACGGCCATCGCAGCAGGCGTTAGTGCCAACACGACAAACATTATTGAGCATACGAGTCCGATAGTGAGGCGGACGGCAGATACGAGCGCTATCATGGAAACCACCGACGCAGAACGGCAGGAAGCGCCGTTAAACTCTGATCAGACAATACTATTGTCGAAATCTTGGGCAGAAATTTGAGCAAATAACCTCAAGATTGGGGCTAATCCGGCCCGGTCAGGCTTATGATGCCTTTCGGCAGCCCTTTCGGCGCATCTCCTTGCGCAAAGTCTGGGCAACTTCATCCCCCAGAATAGCCCCGCGAGAGATTTGTGCCGGTGTGAGACCGGAGCCGGCAGCTTGCCTTAGACGCTGGCTCGCACCAACGGCTTCTGCATGGCCGATCCGCAGCTGTGTACAGGACAATTGCTTGCGCTTTTTCATATAGGCGAACAAACGAACGCCGGAGGCATCGGATTTGGCTGTGGCCGGTGCATTGATCCAATGCATCTGCTTGTCATCCATAATCTGCGTCAGGGCCTGCTTTCGTTGTGCGAGACAGTGCTTGCTGTCGTCGACGCAGTTAAGACCAGCATTCGCACTCGGCGACCCGCCTGAAAATCCGGCCACACATCCCGCCAGAACCAAGCATGCTGCAAGACCATACAACACGAGCAGAATGTTTGGCATTGGCGTTCGTGACATCAATTGTGCCCCTTGAGCGTTTTCCGTTTAGCCGATAGGGGTCGTAATCAACCAACCGGCCACATCCACTGACGGGACGCTCTCAACATGGTATTCACGCCAGCTTCAGGGCGCCATCGTGTCCGTACCAAGGCAGATTGGCAGATTGATAACGAAACACAAGCAAATTGGGGAAACATCCATGGTTAAGGCCATCCGCATTCATGAGCATGGCGGACCCGAAGCATTGAAGTGGGAAGACGTTGATGTCGGGGCGCCCGGGCAGGGCGAGATCCGCATCAAACACCACGCCGTCGGGCTGAACTACATCGATACCTACCAGCGTAGCGGCTTGTATCCTCTTCCATCATTGCCAGCTGTGATGGGGATGGAAGGCGCCGGCGAGATTTTGGAGGTTGGCAGTGGTGTCACGGATCTAGCTGTTGGTGATCGCGTCGCTTATGCAAACCCCATGGGCAGCTACGCCGAAGAGCGTTTGATGCCGGCAGACCGGGCCGTGAAACTGCCTGACAATATCGAGTACCAGACTGCTGCAGCCATGATGCTTCAGGGCATGACGGTGCGCTATCTCCTTCGCCAGACCTACAATGTCGGACCCGAGACGACGCTGCTGCTGCATGCGGCAGCTGGCGGTGTCGGTCTCATTGCCTGCCAGTGGGCCAAGCATCTCGGTGCGACGGTGATCGGCACAGCCGGAAGCGATGAGAAATGTGCACTCGCCAAGTCGCATGGCGCGACGCACTGCATCAACTACAACACGGAGAATTTCGTAGACCGGGTCAAGGAGATCACCGGTGGCAAAGGCGTCGATGTTGTTTACGACTCCATCGGTCAGGCGACCCATCCGGCATCGCTCGATTGCCTCAGGCCTCTTGGTTTGTTCGTGACCTTCGGCAATGCCTCAGGCCCGATCAAGGACTTTGATGTCGGCAGCCTTGGCGGCAAAGGTTCACTCTACGTCACGCGGCCGACCTTGTTTACATATGTCGCGCAGCGTGCTGACCTTCTCGTGAATGCCAATGACCTATTTGATGTCGTCGGAAAGGGCGTCGTCAAGATTGCCGTCAACCAGACATACCCATTGGCCGAGGCCGCCCAGTCGCACATCGATCTTGAGTCGCGCAAAACAACGGGCTCGACGGTCCTGCTTCCTTAAGCGGTCTGCAAGCGCAGTCAATCGGAGCCACGGTACACCCGTAGTCCGTGGCTCTGACGACAGCCAAGTCTTACCTTTGGGATAGTAGATCAAACTGACCGGCCGATTGGCCGAGGACCCGCTCCGCAGCCAGCGCCGATAGCACACGCGATGCATCGGATCTGGGTAATGTCTGCGTCGAGTTGGTTTGAAGATTGCCCGTACCGGCCCCGGTTAGCCCGGACGTGAGCGAACCACCCTGCAGAAGCACTGGATCAGGTAGCCCACTGGCACACGAGCCGAGCAGACCACCGAGCATTACGAATAATACCGCGCGCGGAAACAACGTTTGGAATCCCCGTTTACTGCAGCGACCGATCGATGATCGACGCCTGATACCCCTCGACCGTCAACATACTCTCGCATCAGGCAGTTTCAAGGCAGATTTGGGACCTGTGGCCAACTGCCGTGTGAGGTCGAATATTGGCCCATCAAAAGAATCGGATAGCTGGGCGGGCTGCGCTTCAAAATTATGGCAAGTGTGTAATTGGTTGACACAAAATGGGATTCGGCTTCGCGTTAACCAATTTTTTCCATTGCGCTGTGATGGTTAACCTCTATCGGAGGACAGGAGGCACCTGCACGTTTGTCGGTGCCGCATAGCCAAGTGAGGGAACTCATGGCGCGTTTTGAGTTTGGGACGTTTGATCTGCAGAATGGCGCAGCGCTCGCAGGCGGAGCAGATGCGCTCTTCGAATTGGGCCTGATGTACAGCGCAGGTCGTGATGTTGAGATGGATCTGGTGCAGGCCCACAAGTGGTTTAATCTGGCGGCATTGCGCGGTAACGAAGAAGCCAAGCGGTATCGCATGGAGATTTCGCGAGATTTGAGCCGTGCCGAAGTTTCAAAGGCACAGCGCCTGGCACGCAAATGGCTGGCCTTGAACTAAAGGTTTGTTCGCGACTTCAGGCCCGTGTCATGCCGTTCGTCTGCTCAGCGATAGGCGGACCGAATGGCCGATATCTGGGACTTAGCAATCACTGAAGAGCGTTGCGAGGCAGGTCCAGGTCTGCTTGACGGTCCCGGTGACGAACTCGCCGGCGTTCTTGACAGCAGTTCCTGCATTTTCAAGCTGCTTTTGTGAATTCTCCGCCGTGCGCTTGGCCATTTCGACGACAGTCTTCGGAGGTTGCTCCTTGTCTGCATCGCCCGAAGCCTCTTGCTGGGCTGGAGCTGCAGGCCTCCCGGCAGGTGTTATGGCTTTTTGCACCGCTGACGGCAGCCGATCCACATAAGACTGAGCCATTTCTGAAATATTGACAGTGTAAGCCTCGCCTAGGCAGTTGGCCGGCTGATCTTTGCTCACCTTACATGCTGCATGCCCACTGGATTTCGCGATATGGCGAATGCAGGCCATGCGGATCAAGCGGTCGTTGGCAAGAAATGGTTGATGTTCTGCCGATGCGTTGACCTGGCATCTGTAAGCGACATCCGGCTCCATGCATTGGACGCAGATCGCGCGCCCGTCCGCGAGTGCCGCGCTGACGGTGATCGCCCCAAAAGCGACGCTGACAAGTCCCCCAATCAAAAACCGCAGATGCAGGATGCGCTGCAACACACGTGCGATTGGTGTTCGGTCAAGAGTGATCATGGCAATCCATTCCGACCGTGCTCCATGTACGGCGGCCTCTCTGACAAGCGGTCATAGTAGCTTTGTATATTGGGAAATTGTGGCTTGGGAAATTCCAGGCTGAACCATCTGTTGACGACGAGGCCGGTTGGAATGTCAGCGATGGTGAAGCTATCACCCATCATGTAATCGTTGCCCGAGCTTAGATAGATTTCGAGCATATCCATCACGCGGGTCCATCCATTCTGGGCTTTCTTCTGAATGTCCGGGTCCTGAAACTCGGGCACTTTGAAGATCTGCGCCATAACGATCGGGCGAATGTCGACATAAAGATCCTGGCTGGCCCAATCCATCCAGGCCTCGCATCTGAAACGCTCGTGCATGTCGGTGGGGTAAAGATCACTTCGATTATGCTTGGTTGCAAGATAACGGACAATGGTATTGCTTTCGCGCAACGTAAAACCGTCGTCGTCAATCGCCGGGACGACTTCGAAGGGGTTGATACGCTTGAATTCCTGCTCGCTGGTGGGACGGTAGCCGCGTCCCCAGTCCTCGCGGTCGAAGTCCAGGCCGATCTCGCCGCAGGCCCAAAGCACCTTGCGCACATTGATAGAATTCGCCCGACCGTAAATCTTCAGCATGCCTGCCCCATTGCTTGCGACTGTCCCACAAATGTCTTGGTACAGATTAGCACTGTCTGCGCGGAAATGCATCGTCATTGCGATCGTTCGTTGAAACTCTTGATCCCTATGACAACCCAACCCCATAGTCCTCGGGCACCAATGGAGAGGCTTCAGTGACCAATCGCGCCATAACCGACCTCGGCGGCTTGCCAGCCGGACCGATCGATACTCACGAGCATGAGCCAACCATGACCGAGCGCCGCATCGACGCCATGATGATGCTGTTGCGCCAGCAGCCGCGCGCGTTCTTCCGATCCGATGAAAACCGCAGAACAATCGAGAGTCTGACACCCGAATTCTATGAGGGTTCGGACTACTATGAGCGCTGGGTGGCGGCGATGCGCTCGCTGCTGATCGAAAAGGGCATTCTGACGGAAGCGGAACTGGCCGCCAAGCTTGCCGAAGTCAAGGCACGTCACGCCACCACGCGTGAGACCGCATCATGAGCGGGTATAAAATTGGCGACCGTATCAAGGTTGCGGACGCACAGCCGCCGGGGCACATGCGGACACCTCAGTTCCTGCGCGGCAAAACCGGTATCATTATCCGCCACTTCGGGGCCTTTCCTAATCCGGAGCGCCTGGCCTACGGCATGAATGGCCTACCGAAACTTGATCTGTTCCAGGTGAAATTCGACATGGACCAGGTCTGGAACGGAGAGGGCGAGTACGGTCCGAACGATACCGTGACGGCAGACATCTACGAAAATTGGCTAGAGCCGATCGAGGACGAATAAATGAGCCACGACCATCATCATCCGCATGACCATGATCATGACCACGCAACCACATTCCAACCGGACATCGCCGAACCCGAGAAGGATTGGGAATTCGAGGAGATCGCCATTCGTGAACTGCTCGTCGAGAAAGGTGTGATCACGGCGCGCGAAGTCTCCGACATGGTTGAGGCCTGGGAGCGCAAGTCACCGGAAGGCGGCGCCAAAGTTGTTGCGCGCGCCTGGACCGACCCGGACTTCAAGGCGCGTTTGCTGGCTGATGGCAATGCGGCCGTGGCGGAAATGGGCGTTGTCTTCGATGGACTCAAGCTGGTGGTCGTGGAGAACACGGAAGACGTCCACAATATGGTCGTGTGCACACTCTGCTCGTGTTATCCGCGTCCGCTGCTCGGTATCCCGCCGCTCTGGTACAAGTCACGTGAGTATCGATCGCGAACGGTGCGAGAGCCGCGCGCTGTTCTATCTGAGTTCGGGACTGAGATTTCGCAACACCGCGAGGTGCGCGTGCTCGATTCAACGGCGGACTGCCGTTATCTCGTACTGCCACGCCGCCCGGAAGGCACCGAGGGCATGAGTGAGGCGCAGCTGGCAGAATTGGTTTCACGCGACAGCATGATCGGCACGGCTGAAGCCCGCCTACCGTCCGGCGCCCGCGCACCAGCATAGGAAGGCCATATGACAACGTCGGAGCTACACGATCTGACCCTCTCCGAGGCATCGGAGCAGATCAAAGCGAAGTCGCTATCACCAGTCGACTATACCCAGGCGTTGATTGCGCGATCTGAGGCCTTGCAGCCGCAGCTCTTTGCGTTCCTGACGCCAACATTTGAACGCGCATTGGAACAAGCCAAGTCCGCAGAAGAAGAGATTGCAGCGGGTAAGTATCGCGGCGCTATACATGGGATCCCGTACGCGGTCAAAGACATCTACGACACGGCTGGCATATTGACGACCGGCCAATCGAAAACCAACATTGACCGCGTGCCGGCCAAAGACTGCACGGCCATTGTTAAGCTGAGCGAAGCCGGGGCTGTCCTGACCGGTAAACTGACGACCCATGAATTCGCACACGGCGGTCCGTCGTTTGATTTGCCATGGCCGCCGGCGCGCAATCCGTGGAACACGGCGCACTTCACTGGCGGGTCGTCGTCAGGCTCAGGCGCCGCAGTTGCGGCGGGTCTGGTTCCCATGGCGCTGGGCACCGATACCGGAGGCTCTATTCGAAGTCCGGCAGGTTTATGCGGTTTGGCTGGCATGAAGCCGACCTATGGCCGAGTGAGCCGCGCCGGTGTCATCCCGAATTCCTATACCTATGATCATTGCGGACCGCTGACGCGGACAGCCCATGATAGCGCTATCGCGCTGAACGCAATTGCCGGCTACGACCCGGCAGACCCAGCTTCGGTCAGGGCACCGGAAGAAGATTTCACGGCCGGAATTGGCGACAGCATCAAAGGCTTGCGGATCGCTGTTATCCGGCACTTCTGGGAACGCGACGCCAAGGTCCATCCTGAGTTGCCCGCAGCCATGGAGGCTGCCATCGATGTGTTGAAGGGGCTGGGCGCAGAAATAGAAGAGATCGAACTGCGGGAGCTTCAGTACTACCAGGACGTCAAAGTCGTCACTGCAGAAGCCGAAGTTCTCTCAATCAATCTCACAGAGTTTCAGAGGAGACCACAGGATTTCGGACAGGACTTCCGGGTCCGTTGTCTGCCAGCGTGTTTATTTACAGCCGAAGACTACGTTCGGGCCGGCAGAGAGCGCCGCGCCATTACGACGGAAATGGCGGAGCTCTACCAACGCTTCGATCTGTTCATGACGGCGAACACGTCAGCAGCACCGCGCATTGATAAGCACGACCCGTCGACGTTCATGCGCACGCCAAGTTTCACCACGCCGTTCAATTGCACGGGAGGTCCAGCCCTGGCTCTCCTTTGCGGTTTCACGTCGGAAGGTCTGCCGCTGTCGATGCAACTCGCGGGGCGTCCGTTCGATGACGCCAAAGTGCTGAGCGCCGGCCACGCCTATGAACAGGCCAGTGGTTGGTGGAAACAGCGACCGGCTCTCAGTTCCGGCGACCCGCCTGCTGAAGTCGATCCGCAATCCTGGGTGCCGGATACAGGTCACGTCTCATCGGAAGTCCGGGCACGGGCCGAAATGGCAGCGAGAAACATGGGACTGAACCTTCCTGCAGAAATAATGGAAGAACTCGTCGCTGTGGCGCCCTATGCGATTGCGATGGCTGGCCGGCTCAAGCGTGACAATGCACGCGAAGAGGAAGTGTCATCGATTTTTGATGTGGGGCGGATGCGCTAAATCATCGAATGATTTCGAACAACCTCAACCAGGTCACTGCGGCCACTGCGATAAAGAAACCAGAGAGCACAAGCCGCTGCCATAGGTTCATTGTCATGGCATGATTGGGGTTCGATGGCTTGTAGTACACTTGGAGTGTTGTGCCGATCGGCCAGGGTTTTTGCCGCTGGACATCACTCAGGATCGTGTGTCTCTGGCCGGCGGCGGTCTGGAAGCTGATATCAGCCGCATAAACGGTCGAGCTTCCGCTATCATATTGGGCATGGCGTCTGCGGTTGCCGGTGACCGTTCCCTTGGCGGTTGGCCAGCGGATTGCAATAGTGGTGAAATGAGCCAGCGAGCCCAAGCCCACAATCGTGGCCACGATAGCCGCGATCCACAGAACTGTTACGCCGTCCAAAATCGTTCCTCTGAGTTATCTATCGTCCCTGATGTGGCGATCGCGAAACTACCAATCCAGAAGCTTGCGGCATTCCTGACGAAATGAAAGTCAGCGTGGTTTCCGAGCCGTAAATCAACGCGCAACAGTTTGAGCTAAATCGTCCAATGGACCTTTAGAGAGCTTTTGCCTTGTTCGCGTGAATGGTTGGTCAAACCCTAACGGTGGTGGTTTAAGTTTTATTGACAGGAAGCCGCGAGCCTAAGCCTAGAGAAGCGTGTCCTGTTAAACAGATCGACAAGAGAACCGATATGACCATGAGCAATGAGCAGCACGACACCGGGTTTGTGAGTGCCACTGTGCCTCCGCACGTCGCGAAGGAGCCGGAAGCATCGGATGAATGCGGACACCCGTTGCGCCGCAAGGGCATTACGTTCGTTACCCACGAAGACCAGGTCAAAGGCCCGTTTGGCTTGCCCCGCTGGAACGAAATTCTCGAGCGCACCGGTTTCAAGAAGCCGGTCAAGATGGATTAGACCAAGCGCAAGCGAAACGGCGGTATTCAGCGCCTAAGCATGGCGTAGAGCCCTAGCAACAGCATCGGCACCAGCCCCTCCAGGGCCATGATCTGCATAGCTGTCGCAGACGGATAAGTATTGAAGAGATAACCCGCGTTCCAAAGCCCAAGCGTACCTGAGCCGATGGCGATCGCAAGAAATCCCGACGCCCGTCCGCGAAGTTCCGGCGTTGTCCTCGTATAGACCAGCGTATATTGGGTTGCTGAGAAGCAAGCACCTCCAAAGCTGAGCACGATCAAGGTGACCAGCGTCGAGCCCGGCGTCAGTGTAAACGAAAGCGCAAGCACGGCACAAAGATAGATCAGCGGTCCGCAAAAATAGACGATGAAGAAAGCGGGTTGTCGTATCAGCAATCCGACGGTAATCGAGCCGACCAATCCACCGACCCCTTCGAATGCAGCGAGCGTACCAACCGCTGCCGGCTGCAGGCCGAAATCCTTCTGTGCGAAAACCGGGAGCATTGCAACGAACGGAATGCAGAAGAGATTGTAGAGAACGGTGACGGCCAGAATGATACAAAACCGCGTGTCAGCCAGTAGGGATCCCGGCCCGGTCGCTTGCGAGTTTTGACTTGAAGATCCGTCATCGTTGGCCGTGGCAGCACGCGTTGGTTTCTGGCGCGTAAAGCCGAGAGCAAGAATGAAGCACAGAACATAGACGCAGAAGCTGACACTGAAGACACCGACCGGGCCGAAGAACTGAAAGACGACCCCACCGATTAAAGGACCGAGACCGCGCGTTGCATAGTTGGTGATGTTGTCAAAGCCCATTGCGCGACCGGCGCGGTCTGCTCCGACCGCATCCAGCATGAACCGTCGCCGGAAGGGCATATCCGTCAACCAGAAGACACCCGTTGCGAATGTTGCAAAGACGATGGTTGTGTACGTCGCCTGCCCCGATGCCGCGAGATAAGCCATCGTCGCAGATACGGCACACATGATGATGAGGCCAATCAGCAGCCAACGCTTGCGGTCGATCTTGTCGGTAATCGACCCGAGAAAATAGCCCACCGTCACGTGCGGGGTAAGCCGTAGGATTGCAAGCAGCGCTACAAGCGGCGGTGACTCGGTCAGCTGGTAGGCGAAGATGCCAAGCGCGAGAAACTCCAACCAGCGCGCGATGCCGGTCAGGCTGCCGTAAATCCATCCCCGGCGATAATCAGGAATAGCAAAAAGCGGAACCGGTTTCGCTGGTATGCTGGTGGACGTATCGGACAACGGCATTCCTAGTGTTGAGGCGCCCGCTTAGAGCCGCGACGCCCGTGGAGCGAACCTGACGCATACTGCCGTGCCATCAGCGTCGGAAGGCAATTGGCTGAACTGGCCCACTAGCGCTTGGCCTCGATCTGGATTTCGATGAGGTGGGGGCGTCCTGTTGAGAGCGCCGCGGCCATCGCCGGTCCGATCTTATCGGCCTGGTTGATACGGGTGCCGGCAACACCCATCCCGGCCGCCATCTCGACAAAACCAAGTTGCGGATTGCCGAGGTCCATATGGGCGTAAGGCTCTTGCGATGAGATCCCGAAGCGTTGCCGGTAGACATCCACGTTGTGTTTGAGAATGCGGTATTCGCGGTTGGCCAGGATAATGAATAAGATTGGAAGCTCAACATGGGCCGCTGTCCAAAGTGCCTGTATGGCGTACATCGCGGAGCCGTCGCCTGAAAGGCAGATGATGGGACGGGTGGGTTCGCCAACGGCCACACCGAGCGCCCCGGCAATGCCTTGGCCAATGCCGCCGCCGCGCGCACCATAATAGTCTCCGGACTTCTCAAACGAGATGGTCTTGGCAAGATCGATACTGGCCGTGATCGTTTCGTCGACGACAACAGCGTTCTCAGGCAGCGCTGAATTGATCTCAGCCATCACACGCGGCATAGAGATGGGGTCTCGATCCCAGGCTTTGTCGATGCGGGCTTGTTGCGCTGACTGCTCCGCGTCTTTGCGTGCGCGCAGTGCACTGTTGCGTTCTGCAGCAGCGGCCGCGGATGCGCTATCTGCGGCGGCTTCAATGGCGCTGCCAAGTTCGGTGAGGCAAGCGTGAAGGCCGCCAACAAGACCAATGTCCGGAGCAATAGCGTAAGCCAGTTGCTCCGGTGTCGCTTCAATGTGCATGACGGTAGCACCAGGCGGAAACGGGCTTCCCGGTGAGTGCCACACTTCCTCGAAGAAGGGGCCACCTATCAGTAGAACGGCATCGCTATCACCAAGGCACTTTGCAATACCAGCAGCATCAAGTGGCAGGCCCAGCCGCGCGGAAGGGTGCGATGTTGGAAACGCGTTGAGCAGTTTCAAGCCCTCCGTCCAGACAGAAGCGCCTACGAGCTCTGCCAGACGGACGAGAAGGTCGTTGGCACCTGCGCGCGCAACATCATCACCAGCGACGATGACAGGCTGCTTTGCAGCCAGGAGTTTGTCCGCAATGGCCTTGATGCCATCCGGAGACGGTGGTGGTACGCGGTGGAGATCGGCGACGCTTGCCGGACGATGTTCGGTTTCCTGTTCCATCACGTCGATCGGCAGAGCAACGAAGACAGGGCCAGCTGGCGGATCATGCGCAACCTTAAATGCGCGACGCAGGATCGGTCCCATTTCGTCGCCTCGCTCAACCTGTACACTCCACTTTGTGACCGGTTCCGCCATCGCGACGAGATCATGACCGAGCACAGGATTGTTTAGCCGTAAGCGGGTGTCTTGTTGACCAGCAGTGACGATCATCGGGGAATTGGCGCGCAGCGCGCCATACATCATACCGATCGCATTGCCGAGACCGGGAGCAACATGCAGACTGACCACACCAGTCTTGCCGGTTGTCTGGGCATAGTAGCTCGCAGCACACAGCGCGATGCTTTCCTGCAGTGTCGTGACGTAGTGGATCGAGGGATAGGAAGCGAGGCTTTGTAGCAGCGGGCTTTCTGTCGTGCCGGGATTGCCAAAGATGCGCTCCACCCCGTGCGCGACCAGGCTCTCCATAAACACCTGCCGTCCCAGCATAGCCGGTCTCCCCAATTTCGTTGCTTTTTGGTCGGCTACCACGCAGATAGTGATCCAGGCGAGACCAGCCAGACGAAACTGTACTCTAGCATTGCGCGGGTGTGCACTCGATTGCCCATGTGATGAAGCAATTGCCAAGACTACACTAGTGTAGCGCATCTGACGCCTGGTTCCCATTTGCTGCTGGACTCGAGTCCAAGCGCAAGATGCAAGAGCTACACTAGAAACAAAATCTTGCTAGTGTTCCTTTGGCTCCGACATTTGAATTGAGACAAGCGGGCAAGGGAGCCAAATGCCGGAGCCGGAAGACTATACTGACTGACCAACCCATGGAGTTGTCTTTGTTCAAATCGACGGCCTATAGCATGTTACGCAATCTTGGTTGGATCCTCGCGGTCGCCGGCCTGATCATGCCTGCAATGCAGGTCTATGACGAGATCTCTGCCACGCCGGCCCGCGCGACGGTCGCCGAGATCGGGCATGTTTGTGAAAAAGGTGTTTGCCTGATTGGCCGCTGCACCTGGCAGAGAGTAGAATGCACCGCGATGAAAAAACTGTCGGCTGCCGGCGAAACGGTTCGGCGGAACCCGCGGGCAAAAGTTGAGTTCACGACCACGAATGGAACCGGCAGCGCATGGGCCAGTTTCTCGAAGCTCAACCTCGAAAGCGCCAAGGTCGGAGATAAGCTCGATCTTCGCTACCGCGGTCCGGCTCCGTATTACGTTGCGCCACCCTTCTCATACTTGCATGCCGGGATCGGACTGATGTTTTCCCTGCTAGGCGTACTTATCCTGATTGTCAGCGGCGCCCGGCGGGAGGGCGATGAGGCTGACAACACGGCTGGTTCGAACTAGGTCATGACGCGCTGCCAAAACGCGACCATGTCCTCCCGGAAGGCTTCCGCTTCGCCGGGAGCGCTACCCAGGTGAGCACCTTTGTTGCCGTATCCCGCTTTGAGTGAATAGATCATCACATCCCGGTCAACAAGTGCCGGGTTGGGGGCGCCCTCGAGCGGGTGGATCATCGCACCATCGTCCGCAATAAAGGTGGTTGGCGCTGCTGGTGAGACGGATGCTTCCGCAATATATATTACGTCACTGCCGCGATCGAAGCTGTGATGAGCTCCACTGAAGAGACGCATGCTCGTGATGCCGCCCGTCAAGCGAATGGCTTGCAGATGACCTTGCACCTGCATCGGAGAACACCACTCGTCAGCATCTCCCATCAGGACGCGCACTTCCGTGCTGCCGACGCTCGGGTCGAGGAACTGGTGCCCACTCCATGGATAGGCCGGCAGGATCGCATGTAAGCCGTTATCAGTACCCACAACAGCATCGGCGAACTGACGCGTCGCGGCCATCAAGACCGCTGACCCGCCGCGGCTATGACCTTGCGCCCCGATCCGCGTGGCATCGATATCGGCCCGTGCCGCCAAAACCTTCCAGGCGGCCAGAACATCATAAGCGGATGCAGCAAATGAAAACTGGGTCTGCTTCGCAACTGTCGAGGTCACACCTCGCGCGCCGAAACTGTCAAGAACGAACGTGGCATAGCCAAGTGCATTGAGCGTCTCGGCATGCGCCAGGTGCGATGGCGCAACCCCGAGACTGCCCGGGCACACAATGATGAGCGGTAGCGGACCTGATGACACGCGCGCCGCATCGGTCGGGAGAAACAGTTTCCCATCAACCGTAGTGCTGGGCATGTCATCTGCGGCGGTTAGAACCTGATGATAATTGAGTGGAGATGCAGACGGGATTGAGACGTTCTCTCCAGTGACCCCGTTCGCTAATGTGACGGTGCGGTCCAGAAAGCGCGCCGCAGCTTGAGTGTCTGCCATAGTCATTCTCCCTCATTGAGCCAGTACGACTTCAGCGTGCGTTGGCTATCGCCGTTGCAGGCCACAGATCACGATACCAGCGAAGGCCAATCAGAACAGTGAGTATGATCCCGGTGACCATGTAAAGCGACATCGCATTGCGAAAACCCATTGTCTCAATCAGCGTGCCCGAGATCACTAAGCCGACAGGCAGCGTATAGATTGCCAGCATCCGAATACCCATCACGCGGCCACGGAAAGCGGCATCGGATGACCGCATCAGCATAATGGTGAGGGGAACCATGCTCATGCTCTGCGCGAAGCCTGCCACCAGCAAAAGCATCATGCCGCTGAGCTGGTCGCTGGTAAAACAGAAGACCCAAAGGGCTGCGTGCCAGGCAATTGAAAAGATCAACATCATGCGCGCTGATTGCGTCTTTTGACCGATCACACCAAGCATCAGAGAGGCCACCAGCGCGCCAACAGAGAAACTCGCTAGGAGATAACCAAGACCTGTCTCACCCGTCCCATAAATGTCTTTCGCGACATAGGGCAGAAGACCAATGGTCAACGGAAAAGCTGTCAGGTTGACCAGAACAGCAAGCCACATCGCCGCTTGCAAATGCGGGGTTGACCAAATGTAGTGGAATCCCTCACGGAGATCTCGCCAGGGAGACGGCTTGGGAGCGTTGCTTTGGCTATCAAGGGTTCGGTCCGGTGAAGTGATGCACAGGCTCAGCAGCAGGCCCAGCCAGTAAAACCCGGCGATGACAATATATGTTGCACCGATCCCAATAATTGCAAAAAGACTCGCGCCGGCCAGTGCACCGAAGATCCGGGCAGTATCCAGCGTCGTCCGCGCGATACTCATTGCGCCGACCAACAGCCGGGTTGGCATGATCGCAGCCACCAGAGCTGACCGCATACCCATATCAGAAGGCCGCACCAGGCCGACAAAGAACGCAATGACGAGTGCGATCGTTGGCGTCAGGAGATCCAGATAGATCAGGCTCACCATGACTGTTGCGAGCAAGGCGTAGAGCATGCGCATGATACAGATCAGATTGCGATGACCGATCCTGTCGGCAATGACACCAACGATCGGTGAGAGAAGCGTCCCGATGAAGAGGAGCGACCCGAACACCGTCAGCAGCAGAACGGAGTCAGTCTCCGTATAAATGTACCAGCCGAGGACCAGCGTCTCCATTTCGAACGCCCACGTGGTCGCGAGATCCGCCGGCCACTGGTAGCGGAAATTGCGCACGGAAAAGGGTTCAAAGAACGACAACAGAATTGTCCTGACTTTTTGGGGTAGCAACTACAGTGGATCGAGCCGACCAGGATTGTTCTCAACGAGGATTGGTCGAACCCAGCGACCAAAGCGTTCCGCTTCCTCGTCGTGAAGGTAGCCGGACAAACAGAACGAATGGCAACCAATATCGATATAGTTCTGTAATGTCGATGCGCATTGTTCCGGAGTGCCAACAATTACAATGCCGGCGCCCGGTCGGGCAACGGTGAGGCCCGTCCACATATGTGGTGCAATCAGCTCACCATAATCGCGAGCCAATTGTTGCACGCGCTGATTGGCTTCTGACTTTGCGAACTGCGTGCGGATATACTCTTTGCGGTCGTCGGTCACCGTGGCAATCAATCCGCGGGCAACGTCCCACGCCTCTGCCTCGCTTTCGCGGCAAATGATTTGCAATCGCATGCCAAAGCCAATCTCGTCGGCGCGCCCATGTTGACCCGCCATCTCACGGATCTTGGCCATGTTGTCCTTGATGGCATCGACGGTGTCACCCCAGAACAAATGGACGTCGGAATGCTTGGCGGAAAGCTCCCAGGCTTGTTGTGAACCGCCACCGAGGTAGAACTTTGGAAACGGCTTCTGGTAGATCTCTGGTCCGATCGTGGCGCCGTTGAGCTGATAGTGTTTGCCGTTGTAATGGCATGGCTCGCGCGATCCCCAAATCGCCTTGAGTATCTCGACTTCCTCGGTCATCACTTCATAGCGTTCGTTCTTGTCGAGGCCGACGCCCTCGGCATCATTTTCAACGTCGTTCTGTCCGGCAATCAGGTTGATGGAAATGCGACCGCCGGAAAGTTGATCGAAGGTTGCAATCATTTTGGCAAGCAACACTGGGTTGATGTAGCTCGGCCGGGCAGCCACCAGCATCTTGATCGACTTTGTTTGCTGCACCATGAACGCGCTGCTCATCCAGGCGTCCCAGCAAGTCGAGGCCACCGGCAGCAGAATGTATTCAAAGCCGGCATTCTCAGCGGCGATCATCACTCGCGAAAACATCTCGTGCGATTGTGGATGTTGCCACGGCTCCCCGTAATCCAGCGTGTCGCCATTGGTCGGAAGAAACCAACCTAGTTCGATATTTCGCATCAGTGTCCTCAGTTCGTATTTTGACCGGCAACATTGAGTGCCGCATTGCGTCCTGCCAGACGGCCCGACACAAATGCCCAGCCGAGGTGATGGCCGTGGCCTTCCAGGATAAGTCCGCCTTGTCCGGTTGATCCCGCCGCATAGAGACCCGGGATGGGGGCATCTGCCGGGCCAAGGACTTCATGATCCTCCGTGACCTTGAGACCACCATCCGTGAAAACGACATAGCTCTTCACAGGTCCAAGAGCAATGTAAGGACCGTCACCGAGTGGCGTGCGGTTGGGTCTCTCCTCGGCTAGCGCGGTCTGTAAATTAGCAGCCGGAGCCGGAAGCGCCCGGGCCAGGTCATCGATTGTTTGACCGTGGTGAAAGATGTCTTTGCGATTGCGCCGATAATCATCGAGGTAGGCATAGGCCACCCCTGGCGCGGTCGAAATGAAGTAAGGCCATTCGGTGAACTTCTCGGCCATCGCTGCATCCATGACGATAAACGCTTCATTGTCGGTTTGTTTGGCGACAGCATGGCCCGGCAGATCAAGCTCATCGCAGAACCTGTTGCCGTCCTTGTTGATGAGCACGGCGCCTTCCTGAAACAGCTCAGCGGCCGGTCCCAGTGCCGTCGTCAGGAAACTCATAGCAAACGGACGTTGGATCGATTGAGGCAGGTTGTCGAACGACCATTTCATCGCCAAGGCCAGCGTTCGGTTCGGTGGCAGGCGCCGTAACAGGCTTTCCTTGCGCGGCGGAATAAACCGCATGATGGGCCCGCGCAGTAGGTCTCCATTGATGACTTCGGCCCCGATCTCGCGGGCAATCTGGATCGCTTTGCCGGTGGCATTCGGATTGACCGCTTCGAGATTTGCAACGTCAGGTCCGGCAAGCTCCGCTTTCAGCTCAGTACCGGCACTGTAGTCTCCCCCGGCCAATACGACACCGCCGCGAGCACGAATAGTGACCTGTCGTGCTGACGTGGAGCGAACCTCGACGCCAACAACGCGGCCTTGCTCGACGACCAGTTTCTCGGCCTCGCAATTGAGACGAATGTCGACGCCCATTTTTCGGCAATGTCGACCGAGTACGCGCGGAAAAGCACGAGAGTTCGGTAAGACGTTGTGCATCCGCGAGACACGATGTGGCGGTTCTGGATGTGGACCGACAAACACCAGACCGGCACTCTGTAGCCAACGCATCATCTCTGTTGTGTTGTCGACCAGGATGCGCCGTAAGGCGCGGTTGTCGCGATTGGCTTTCGCGCCCGCGAACAGTTCAAGGTCTTCGAAATGAGCATCGGGATGGTCGACGATACCGAGCGCCTGTTGATGCTCTGTATTGGTTGCAGAAATCGAACCCACCGACCAGGCTGTACTGCCGCCAAGCTCTGCGTTTTTTTCAAGCAGGACGGTGTTGCGTCCAAGTTGGGCCGCTTCACTTGCGGCAGCCATGCCGGCACCGCCCCCGCCGACAACAATGACATCGCAGTCTTCGCTGGTCATCGCAGTCACTGGAACTTTCCGGTGATTGGAGCGAAAACACGGGCACCAGAAATTTCAGAAAACGTATTGGTGTCTTCGCCAGCTTCCAGAACCAGCACGCCACGGTGCTGGGCTGAGCGATCAAGGCCGGCGATCGAAAGCCAGGTGACGCGGTCCGCAAACCCGGTTGGCGCAGCAGATCCTTCATCGAAAACGACGAGGTGTTGATCCATTGCAAGTCCTGGCATTCTGTCCAGACCATCGAACAAGTTGCGATACCAGTTTGTCATGAGCGCCTGCCACTCGCCGGTTCCCGAGGGGCCGCCGACAGATTTATAGCTGACACTTTCAAAAACTTCGGGACCATCAACATCATGGATCGCCAGAAATGGAGACGGGGTGTTGGTTCTTGAGATAAATCTCTGTGACGCGTGAAAGCCGTCAACCGACAGCAACTTGGCAATATGGTTAGCGTACCACTTATGCCATTCATCTTGCCGCGATCGATCGGGAAGTTCCATTTCAACCATATAAAGCACGGCGCAAAAACCAATCGCAAATTCTGTCGTACGACCCAAGTTAAGCGCCGATCGGAGTGAGTGGTAAAGCTTGATCAGATCAAGCTTGCACAACAATCATGTCTGGGTTAGGTTCATCCGCTTCCTGAACAATGACCGGCGCCACCGCGAGCGCCGGTTTTCGTTTTTGCTGGAGGCTGACATGGCCAACGATAGCGCCTTGCACTTTTTCCCGACGAGCACCGATCAATTCATCACGCCTACATTCGAGGACCTAGCGTGCGATCTGTTCACGCAGTTCCGCGAGATGTCGTTCGACGGTGTCGGCATCAGTCGTGAAACCTATGGCGCAGGTGAAACCGAAGCCATGTTGGTTGTTGAGAGGCTGGCCAGGGACAACGGTCTCGAAACACATTGGGATGCGGCACAAAATCTAATCGTGCGCTTGCCTGGTTCCGAACCAAACAAGACGACTGTTGCAACCGGCTCTCATCTCGACAGCGTTCCTCAAGGTGGCAACTACGATGGAGCAGCCGGCGTTATTGGTGGGCTGCTGGCCCTGTTGGCTGCACAGGCGCGTGGTGGGGCCAACCGCACATTGGAGTTGCTGGTTTTACGTGGTGAAGAAAGTGCATGGTTTGGCGGGCCATGTTATTTCGGTTCGCGCGCCATGTTTGGCCAGCTTGGCAGCGCGGATTTGCAAAGCCGCCATCGTGAAAACCGATTGACCTTGGCGGAGCAGATGGATGTCTGCGGTGTAGACATCGCCAGGATCACGGCTCAGGACCAGCTCCGCGATCCGCAGGAATTCCATAGCTGGTTGGAAATCCACATCGAGCAAGGTCCGGTTCTTATCGCTAAAGACAAACCCGTCGGGCTCGTGACCGGTATCCGCGGCAACGTACGCCATCGCCGCGTTGTCTGCCGAGGTGAAGCTGCGCACTCCGGTGCGGTGCCAAGGTGGTTGCGCCATGACGCCGTGCTCGCCATGGCCGAACTTCTCATGCGGATCGATGAACACTGGCGCGTGCTTCTCGAATGGGGCGAAGATCTTGTGGTCACGTCTGGCATTGTTGAGACAAACCCAACCGAGCATGCCGTGTCGCGCGTGCCCGGCGAAGTTTCCTTCGCGCTCGAGTATCGCAGCCAGGATAAGAAAACGTTGGAGTCCTTCGGCAATCTCATTCAATCGGAATGCGAGCAGATCGCAACGAAACGTGGGGTGGCGTTTGATCTCGGCGAACCGGTTGCAACCGAGCCAGCAAAGATGAGTGACAATGTTGTCGATGTCCTGACGGCAAGTTCGGAAGCGGCCGAGACCGCATACGAAATCATGCCTTCAGGCGCGGGTCATGACTCGGCCGTCTTTGCGAACGCTGGCATTCCGTCAGCTATGATTTTCGTGCGCAACGATAAGGGCAGTCACAATCCGCACGAGTCGATGGAGATGTCGGATTTCTTCGTGGCTGCGGAGGTCCTCGCGCGGGCTACGTGGGAACTGGCCAACTTGGAAAATGAGGTGCGATCATGACAGACAGTCCAGCCGCAGAGGCCGCCGAATTGGTCCTGAAGAGTGGTATCGTCTATACACGCACAAGCGGCGACCCATTCTTTTTCTCATCGGGTTGGGCAAGCCCAGTCTTCGTTGACATTAAACGTCTGATAGCGTTCCCCGCAGCGCGGAGCCGATTGATCGAGTTGTCGCTTGGCGTCATCGATCAGCAGATCGGCAGCGATGCATTTGAGCAAATCGCGGGCTGTGAATTGGCAGGAGTGCCGTTTGCGTCAATGATTGCCGATCGCAAGAGTAAGCCGCTCGTCGTGGCTATGAAACAGGGCAAGGGGTTTGGGCGACTGGCACGCTTCGAAGGGACATTCAAACCTGGAACACGTACGTTGCTGATGGATGACCTGACAACAGATGGCCGTACCAAGGCGTCGGTCCAGCGTGCGCTGGAAGATGCTGAAGCTGATGTCATCGGCATCTATGTTGTTCTGGACTACAAGATCTTTACCGGTGCGCCGGAGATTAGTTCGCTTGTCACGCTGGCTGACATCATTACAGTCGCGGCGCAAGGCAACCACCTGGCTCCCTCGGTGATAAGTGAACTCGAGACGTTCGCTGCCAATGCTTCGCAATGGTCTAGGCGCAACGGTGGGATCGCCGACATTCCAGCCTGACCGCGATCAGGTTAGGTCAAGCCGCAACCGGACGCGCCTCGTCACGGACTTGCGTGCGATGCATCAGTCGCCGCTGAGCCGGATCAAGCTGGCCACGGCGATGCAACGTACAGCGGTTGTCCCAGATCACGAGATCGCCAGCCTGCCACTGCTGCGACCAGTGGTGATCACCATTGTTAATATGCGCCCATAGTTCATCGAGTAACGCATCACTCTCGCTGTCAGTGAGGCCGACAATCCAGGCGTTTGGTCGGCGGCCGAGATAAAGCGCTGTGCGGCCCGTGTCAGAATGACGGATGGCGAGTGGGTGGATCGCACCAGGGCGCTCTTCGTTGCTGTAGGTTTCCGCGAGACCTGCACGCAATTGCCCCGCGGAATTGCGCGTCGCATCATGTTTGCAGGACAACCCGGCAATACGCGACTTCAGCTCTTGCGGTAGCGTCTCATAAGCAGCGTAGAGGTTGTAGAACGATGTATCCCCGCCGGTTGCCGGCGTCTCGATCCCATAGAGTATGCTAGCCTTGGGCGGCAGGTCATTATAGCTCATGTCCTGATGCCAAACGAGTTCCGAGTTTCCCAGACCACCAATCGGCTTGCCGTCCTCGATGATGTTCGACAGAACCGTGATCTCTTTACGCGACGGATGGTATGGCACATCAACCGGGCGCGTCGGTGCATCGTCGAGCGCGCCAAAGCGCAAAGAGAAATTGGCCAACGCTTCGTCATCCAGCTTCTGCCCTCGAATGCGCAACACCAGATGGTCATTCCAGGCCTGATAGATCTGCTGGAACACATCATCGCTCATACCGGTCGAGATATCGATGCCAGCGATATCGGCTCCAAGAGCTGCTCCGGTGGGTCTTACTTCAATCGCTTCGGACATACGTGCTTCTCTTCTCAGTAAGGTTTTGTACCGCGCACGACAGTGCGATGCAGGACACGGCGGTGCTTGCCCATATCGTAGTTGGCATCGGCGCGGTGCATTGTGCAGCGGTTATCCCACATGCACAGATCACCTTCATGCCACTTGTGACGATAGATGTTCTCGTCCTTGGTCGCATGGGCGAGCAGGTCATCGAGCAACGCTTTGCCTTCGGCTTCCGGACGGCCCTGGATATGCGACGTGTGGGTGCCGATGTAGAGCAGCTTTTTGCCAGTATCAGGATGAGTCCGCACAACAGGGTGACTAACCGGAGGCCGCTCGCGCTTCTGCTGCTCGGTTGCTGGCTTGTTGTTGGTATTGCGCCGGCTGGCTTCCCAGCTATGGACAGCACGAAGCTCAGCAAGTTGTTGCCGTTGCTCGGGACTGAGCTGCTGATAAGCCATGTAGGTATTACAGAACAGAGTGTCGCCACCATCCGGCGGCAGCTCGATGGCATGTAGCAGCGTCGCCAGGGACGGTACGTCGTGATACGACTTATCCGTATGCCAGTAGTAGTTCCCCGTGCTGTGCGGCTGAGGTGTTGGATTGCCATCCTTGTCGAGATTGTTCACCACATGGACAAGCGGCAGCTTCTCACCACTGGCAAGACGGGCGACGTGTTCCTCGATCTCACCAAAATGCAACGTGAAGGCATGTTGCTGCTCTGGTGTCAGATCCTGGTCGCGAAACGCCAGGAGATGGTGCTCAAGGAAGGCATCCATGATGGCATCTTTGAGCTTGGGAGTCAGCGGCTTTGAGAGGTCCACTCCGGTGACTTCGGCCGCCATAATGTCTGACAGGCGCCGCACCGTCATAGTCACGCCGTTCTCACAGTCGTAGGTTCTTGTGGTTGGCAATCCTGGAGCGTTCATATTTCCCTCCTTTGGCATACACATGCTTGAAGCATGATTGTCGTGTGCGCTTGCTTCCGGCAAGTTTATCAGATGGCCGCGATCATCGGAGGCGCAGTCAACACCACATATGCGATTTCTAAGGGAGAATGGACAACCGATGGCAACACGGGACATGAAAAGCTGGGAGACATCTATCTGCAAGGTCGTCAGCGAAGGTGACCGCGAGGAAATCATCGTGCGGGGCCAAAACCTTGCCGATCTGATCGGTGATGCAACATTCGCTGACATGATGTTCCTCATGCTGCAGGGGCGATTGCCATCGAAAGCTGAAGCGCGAACGCTGGATGCCTTGCTCGTCGCATCGATGGAACATGGCATTGCACCACCATCGATGATCAGCCGATGTTATGCCTCTTATGGAACGTCAATTCAGGCGGCCATCGGCGCCGGCGTAAATGCGTTCGGCGATCGTATGGGCGGGCTCGGCGAGCAGATGGCCAAGATGATGTTTGAGACGCTCGAGGCGGTGCGCCGCGATGGTTCACCGGATGATGCGAAGCTTGCTGAATTGGCACGGAAGATCGTCGCCAATGCTCGCGCAGCGGGCGAGCGCGTTCCTGGCTATGGCATTCCCTTGCATGCGCTTGATCCACGCACACCGCAGGTCCTTGCAATCGCTCGCCGTGAGGGCACATTTGGAGATTACTGCCGCTTTGGAATTGCCATAGAGGATGCCATTGCCGAAGCCCGAGGCGGTCGATCTATTCCGATGAACCTCGATGGTGTCAGTGCCGTGGTGGCTCTTGACTTGGGATTTGACTGGCGGACAACGCGGCTGTTTCTACTCACGCCACGCACAGTGAGTTTCGCGGCCCATTATCTAGAAGAGCAAGATCAGGATACGACCTGGCGGCACCTTCCAGCAGCCGATATCGCCTATGTTGGAGATGAGCCGCAGTAAAACTGAGACAATCGAGAATTCTCCTGACACGGGCTGTCAGGGTAGCTGTGCTAAGCCATGCCAATTCGATTCAAGAAAGAGGCCGACATGTCAGCCATCAGTCACATCACGCTCGGCACGAACGATGAGCAGCGCGCAGAAAAGTTTTACGATGCAGTTCTCGGCGTGCTTGGATTTGAGCGGCTGCCCAAGCCGCCTGGTCTCCCGGCGGCCTATGCCAAAAACGGCGACATGCCGATTGTCTATATCTGCATCCCGTTGGATGACCGTCCTGCCACCTGGGGAAATGGAACCCACGTTGCATTTCTTGCAGATACGCAGGAGCAGGTCCGGGAGTTTCACCAACGCGCCGTGCAACTCGGTGGAATGGATGAAGGCCAACCTGGCCCCCGCCCGAATTACTCAGAGAATTACTATGCGGCCTATGTCCGGGATCCGGACGGCAACAAGCTGCAAGCAGTCTGCTACAGCAAAGCGTGAGCTTGTCAGAAGAACGGCAAGGTCCCCACTGAGCAGGTCGTGCTGGCGTCAGTCACCCGCCTTTGGCGGTGGTGTTGCGCCTGGCGCGCCAACAAGCAAAGCCTTCTCCCGCCCACCGTGCTTTGCAATCAGTTCTGCCTGATCTGACTTGGCGAGTTGATCGACGGCTTCAGGGTCGCAGATCTTGCGCAGCTCAGCTTCCATCCGGGCCAAAGTATCAGCATGTGCTGGATCCTGAGCCAAGTCGACCATTTCCTCCGGATCGGTCTCAAGGTCGAACAATTCAGGACGGAACCCAACGTAATAATGAAACTTCCAACGTCCCTTGCGCAGCATATAGCCACCAGAGTTTGACCCAACAGCATGGTATTCACTGAACACGGCACGTTCAATGTCATCCTCGGCATGGCCGAGCGTGAACAGGGACTTGCCCGGACGATCGTTCATCTCGGGCATTGGTTCGACGGCGACGCCCTCTAGGATCGTCGGGTACAGATCAAGCAGGTCGACCGGCGTAGCACAGACGCCACTGGGGACATCGGGCCCGGTCATCAACATCGGAATCGCTGTAGACTCCTGATACATGTTCGACTTTCCCCAGAGGCCACGGGCGCCGACGTTGTCGCCATGGTCGCTGGTGTAAATCACCCGGGTGGTGTCAGCGAGGCCGGTCGCGTCGAGGGCATCAAGAACACGCCCAACGTTGTGGTCGACCCATGTGCAGAGGGCATAATAAGCGGCAATCGCGGTCTTGCGTTCCGTTTCGTCTTTGAAAGCGGCGTCGTGAGACCACATCGCGTCATGCTCCGCGACCCAGGGGTGATGTGGATGGCCATCAGTCGGCAGCAGCTTCGAAGACGGCATATCGTTGAGATCGTACATGTTAAAAAACGCCTCCGGAGCCACCAACGGGAAATGCGGCGCAACAAATCCAACGTAGAGAACCCACGGATCATCCGATGCTCGAGCGGCAGTCTCCTGCAGCCAATCGACGGTAAGGTTGGCAACAGAGCGATCGTACTCGGTGTATGTTGACTCGCCCGGTCCGATGTATTCTCCTGTCTCAGCCCCCTAAAACTGTGCCATCATTTGGTTAGGAGTTGGAGAGATTGGCATGGCCCGGAAGCGGTATTCGGACGAAGATATCCTGAAGCTTTTGCGTGAGATCGAATTGCATCTGGCCGGCGGTTCGGACGTTGCGACAGCCTGCCGAGCCGCCGGGGTAAGTGACGCGACCTATTACAACTGGCGCAAGAAGTTTGGTGGCATGGCGCGATCGGATTTGGCTGAGAAGAAAGCCCTTGAGAAAGAGAACCAGCGGCTGAAGAAGATCGTTGCTGATCTCGAACTCGACAAGCTGATCTTGAAAGAGAGTCTGGATTTTTTAAAGCCAAAGGCTTGACGGCAAACAATCTTCGTCGGGCTGTTGTGCATGTCCGCCAAAAGCTTGGCACATCAGAGCGGCGAACCTGCCGTGAAGTCGGCGTCGCACGCTCGACGCAGCAGTACAAATCTAAGCTTCAGAATGATGATGACTTGCGCCTGGCGCTGATCCGGCTGGCCAAGCAGTATGGGCGCTATGGTTATCGCAAGATCGGTGAGTTGTTGGCCGCCGAAGGCTGGCGTGTAAACCACAAAAAGATAGAGCGGCTGTGGCGCGAGGAGGGGCTGCAGCTGCCGACCCGGCATAAAAAGCGCAAACGTCTATATCATCATGACGCGTCGGTCATCCGGCTCAGGCCACAGTATCCAAACCACATCTGGGCAATTGACTTGGTGCACGACAAGCTGAGCAACGGGCGCCCGTACAAGATACTCACCGTGCTCGATGAATATACGCGTGAAGCTCTGTGCGTCGCCGTTGCTGCCAAGATGGGCGCAGCTGATGTCCTAGAAGCGCTCTATCCTCTGCTGCTCAGGCGTGGCAAGCCGGACTACATCCGTTCGGACAATGGCCCGGAGTTCTCAGCAGCGCCGTTCCAGGACTGGCTCCGGCGTGTTGGCATCGAACCAATCAGGATCTATCCAGGCTCACCATGGGAGAACGGCTACAACGAGCGTTTCAACGGCACGTTACGCCGCGAGGTGCTCAATGCGGAGTGGTTCGCAACGATGCGTCAGGCCCAGGTGGTCATCGATGGCTGGCTCAGGCAATACAATCACATCCGTCCGCACCACGCCCTCGGTATGCGTGCGCCGGTGCCTGAAACACTATTAGAGAAACCGCAAATCAGTGGCCCAGACAGAAGGGGCTAGACAGTTGATTCCGATGCCCTCTTGCCGGTGATGGGGTTCATGATCGGCATTATGAAGGGCGCGACTGTCGGTGGTGCTGTGCCGGCGATCTTGTTCAACACGCCCGGGACACCGGATGCTCTTTTGACCACGTTCGACGGTTACCCGATGACCAAAAAGGGGCAGAGTGGGAAAGCACTCAGAATAGCTCACTTTTCATCAGCGACAGGCGATACGTTCAGTGACATCGTACTGTTCACGACGGCACCATTCCTCGCACCCTTGGTCGAAGCCTACCTCGGATTTACCGAGAAGGCAGCGCTCATCATTCTATCTCTGTCTTTCATTTCAGCGGTTGTCGGCTCATCCATCTTGAAAGGTATGATGGCGGCATTCCTCGGTTTGTTTCTCGCACTGATCGCCAATGGCGAAGACCCTTACCCGCGCCTGACGCTGGGCATCACAGAGTTCACACAGGGCATTCCGTTGATTTCCGCGATCCTCGGTGTGTTGATCCTGGGCGAAGTCTTCAAAGCACTTGAGGACATGCACAATGAGCGCAAACGTACGAGCAAGATTGAGCTGACAAAGCAGTCAGGCGACAACAATCTGCATTGGGCGGATATTCGGCGCATCTACCGCTACGTGTTCATGTCCGCTGGCATCGGAACTTTTATCGGCGCGCTTCCAGGCATCGGTTCAACGTTGGCCGCGACCATGGGCTACTCAATCGGGCGCGAGACATCCGGCAAGGCGGAAGAATTCGGAACAGGAATTCCTGAAGGCGTGGCAGCCACTGAAGCCGCCAACTCAGCGGTCTCCGGCGCCAATCTCATTCCTGTTTTGAGCCTGGGCATTCCCGGCAATGTCGCAGCTGTGTTTCTCATTCTAGCGACGGAAAGCATCTCCGGTTTCAATCCCGGACCACCGGTATTCAATTTCAATCCGACCGAACCTAATCCCGAGCTGATCATGTGCTTTGGGATATTCACCATCATGGTGCTTGGCAACATCTTCAACTGGACAATCGGCGGCATCTTCATGCGCCTCACCGGAGTCATGGTCTACATCCCGAAAGCCTATCTGCTGCCCGGTGTCTTGTTGCTAACTCTGACATCGATCTACGTGCAGAACACTACGATGAGCGCTGTCTACGTTGCGGTGTTTTTTGGCTTTGTCGGCTATCTTATGCGCAAGTTCAACATGTCGATCCTGCCGTTCGTCATTGCATTCATTTTGGCAAACAATCTCGAGTCGGCATTGCGCCAGGCATTCTCGGGCTCCGGGGGAGATCCATATTTCTTCTTCAAGAGCCCTATCGCCATGACATTCTTCGCCATGATCCTGGCGATCATCTACTACTTCGGCGTTTGCCGCCGGTCGAAAGGCGTCGCTAATCCCACGGCGCCATCGACGGAATTGGATTGAGCCAGAGCTGAGAGCCATAACTCGGGGCAACAAGGTAGCAACAGAGCACGCCAATGAGCCGACCCAACTTGATTTTCATTACTGCCGACCAACAGCGCGGCGATTGTTATGGATTTATGGGGCGCAAGATCAAGACACCGCATCTCGATCAGTTGCGCTCCGATGGCGCTTGGCTTGAGAGCAACGTGACGCCCTGTGTTGTCTGCCAACCGGCGCGCGCCTCAATTCTAACTGGCCAGCTGCCACTGACACACGGCGTGCACGATAACGGTATTGATCTCAATCCCGAGGTTGGCGCCAGAGGCATGGCTGGCTCGCTGACCAAGGCAGGCTACGACACCGCTTTCTTTGGCAAGGCCCACTTCTCGACCTATCACACGTTTGAGCCAACCGGCACGCCGGAATGCCTCAAGTCTTCAGTCAACTATGGTTCAGATTGGTACGGGCCGTACATGGGGTTCTCCCATGTCGAAATGATGCTCGTGGGGCACAATTGGTTTCTGCCCGAGAAGCCTCCGGCCGGGCAGCATTACGAACGCTGGTTCTATGCTGATGGCCGCGGTGATGAAAAGAACGCGCTATATCGGGAGAATGCGGGTGAAACGCATGGTGCGGCCCAGACATGGCACTCGAAACTTCCCGTCGCCTGGCACAACTCGACCTGGACAGCTGACCGCGCCATCGACTGGCTGAAGAACCGGGACGAAACTCCATTCATGACCTGGATCAGTTTTCCAGATCCGCACCATCCATTTGATTGTCCGGAGCCCTGGTCGCGGCTGCATCATCCCGATGAGGTCGACATACCTGAACATCGCGAGCGTGACTTCGATAACCGGCCGTGGTGGCATCGAGCGGTGCTTGAAAACGAGCCGAGCGGATCGAAGGAAAACGCCGAAACACGCAAGGCCTACAGCCGCATAGGTGAGCAAAGCGAACAGCAACTGCGCGAGATCATTGCCAATACCTATGGTCAGATCTCACTGATTGATCACCAGGTCGGACGCTTGATGATCACGCTGGATGAGTTGGGGCTGCGTGAGAATACGGTTGTCGTCTACAGTTCCGACCACGGTGACTGGCTCGGCGATCACGGTTTGATCCTCAAGGGACCGATGCATTATGAAGGGCTGCACCGGGTCGGGATGATTGTCCGTGGACCCGGCGTGCCTGCCGGCAAGACCGTCTCCGCGCCAACCAGCACCATTGATGTTGGGCCGACATTCTTTGATTACGCTGATGCTGAACCGCTTCAGACGCAGCACGGCCAATCGTTGCGTCCGCTGCTGGAAACAGATACGGCCACGCGTGAGTACGCTTACAGTGAATGGGAATTACATCCCAATCGAGCCGGTGTCGCCCTCAGCCTCAGAACTGTCCGTACAGAGACCGCGAAGCTGACGGTCGACCAGAACTCCGGCGAAGGTGAGATGTACGATCTGAGCAATGATCCGCACGAGATGACAAATCGGTTCCATGATCCGGCCTACAAAGCACTGAAGGATGAGTTGCTCGGTTATATCGCGCGTCGTCCGAACGACATCGGGCCGCTGAATGAGCCGGTCGGAATGGCTTGATACGATGCTGGGCGAGATGGCTTTCGTATCTCATGTGCATGGTAGAACATTATTGAAGACGATCAGAAAAAGTTCCATGCCACTGCAATCATGATACCTGAGATAATAGCCACGGCACTGACGCCGCGTGCAGTTGCGTAGGTCTTGATATAGCTATCGAGGTCCGGGTCATCAGCTCTCGTGTAGCGAACAACATGGACGACATCATCGCCCTGCACCTCAGTATCATCCTCGACATAGTTGGATAATCCGGGCGCGAAGATCGAGCACAGCAGAAAGAAAACGAGATTGTAGAGGATTGCTGCAGCTCCAAACGCCGCAATCCCCCAGATCCAGTCAAGCCCGGGGCCGCCGGGTGAGGCGATCCAATACAGTGCTCCGCCAAAGCCCAACGCGCCAGCCAGCAATGACAGGCTCCACAAACGGCGGAGCGATTGGCTGCTCAGCTGCGGTGGTGCGCTCACGTCGGTCTTTCCCTTCCACAGTCAGTTGCCTGGTCACGCGGTCGAAGAGCGGCCGCGCTTCTCTCTGCGCTACCGGTTGGTCAGCTTGAGCTCGATCCGGCGATTGCGCAAAAAGGCTTCCGGCGAATTACCACGGTCAATCGGTTGGAACTCGCCATAACCTGCCGCGACCAGTCGTTGTGCAGGGACGCCCCGCGAAATGAGATACCTCACGACGGAGATAGCCCGGGCGGTCGACAACTCCCAGTTCGAGGGGAACTGCGGCGTGTTGATCGGCTGACTATCTGTGTGGCCATCGACCTGAAGCGCCCAGTCAATCTCACCCGGTATGGACTTTGCCAATTCAGTGATGGCGCGCGCCAATTCATCCATTGTCACTAGGCCCTGAACCGAGATTTGTGCATCGCCGGGCGCAAACAGGACTTCCGACTGGAAGATAAAGCGGTCGCCGACGACCCGGATGTCCTTTCTGCCTTTCAGCAATTCACGCAGTCGTCCGAAAAAGTCAGAACGATAGCGCTTTAATTCCTGGACTTGCCGCGCCAGGACGGCATTGAGCCGTTTGCCAAGATCTTTGATCCGGGCCTGTGAAGCCTGATCGCGTTTCTCTGAGGCATCGAGCGCTTCGTTGAGTGCGCCGATTTGCCGTCTGAGTGCCAGTAGCTGCTGGTTGAGCAGGTCGACTTTGGCGAGTGCCGAACTGGAGACCTCTTTCTCCTTGTCCAACCCTGCCGACAGGCTGGCGATACGATCCGATGCCGCGTTGGCTTTTTCGGCACGACCAGTTGCATCCGATTGCAGCCGCTGGTTCTCCAGCCTGAGTTCACCGAGCGTTGCCTGCAGCGCCGACAACTCGTCCTGTGCGGACTGGCCCTTGCCCTTCTCCAAAGACAAGAGTGATGTCAGTTCGGCGATCTGCCGATTGAGCCGCGCAAGTGCAGTATCCTTATTCGAGGCTTCCTGCGTGACGAAGTACTGCGCCAGCATGAAGATCGAGAGCAGGAAGGTGAACACCAATAGCAATGTCGACAGCACGTCGACATACCCCGGCCAAAACTCGCCGTAGTCTCCGCCGCGCCGTCCTGAGCGTGCACGCGGCATCGCTACCTCCTCTGCCCGGAGTTTGAGACAAGATCGCGGATGACACCCATCACTTCGTGTTGCTGTGATGATTGCTCATCAGCCCATTGCCGCACGATCTCCTGCTCTTTGCGCATTTGCATGACCAGCTGATTGACGCCTTCCGCCAACTCACGGACGTTTTCTTCCCCACCGGCGGCCGGCCCACCGGTTTGCAACCGATCGGCAAGCTCCGATAGCGAACGCTGGATTTCGAACATCGCACCATAAAGCTGGCGGTTGACCTGCTCCGAGGAACTTGAGGACGCCGTGCCGGGTGTCAGCTCTGTAATGCCCGACAACCACTCTTCCAACTCGTTGTAGAAACGGTTGTGCGATTGACTGGCCTGCAGTTCAAGGAAACCGACGACAAGCGAACCCGACAAACCAAACAACGAGGATGCGAACGCCGTGCCCATCCCGCGCAATGGCTCTGCGAGACCGGACTTGAGTTCCTGGAACATCAGGACGCTATCCGCGGTTTTGGTATCCAATGCGCTGATCGTCTTGCCAACGGACTGGATTGTATCGAGTAGGCCCCAGAACGTTCCGAGCAGGCCGAGGAAGACAAGTAGGCCGATGATATAGCGGCCCGTATCGCGCGCTTCGTCGAGGCGTGAGCCGATACTATCCATGATCGAGCGCATCGACGTCGTCGAAAGCGATAACGCCCCGGTGCGGTCTCGCAGCATGGTTGCCATCGGCGCCAGCAGCACGGGTTGGTGCGAGATCGCCAAGCCGGGATCAGCAATACGAAACGCATTGACCCAACTGATTTCCGGGTTGAGCCGGTAGACCTGCCAGAAGGCATAAACAATGCCGACCATCAGGACGAACAGAATAAGTCCGTTCAAGCCGGGGTTCGCCATGAAGGCCGTGTAAAACTGAGGAAACAGGATCGCTGCAATAAAGCCGACCAGCATTAGGAAGATCAGCATCCGCATCAGGTACACGCCGGGCGTGGATAGGGACCGCGCCAAGGGCGCCTGGGATGGATCTGCGCTTCGTCTTCGTGCCATACGTGCTTTCTCCGCCAGTCAGCAGGCCGGCCAATTCTCATCCGCCAGACCGCAGGCGGGACAGTATCCAATCTCTTTGTCAGGGAAAACGGGCAAGATCGTGCCTAAGGACAACTGAGCCAATCTTTTCACATGTTTTGAGCACTATTCCGAGCATTATCGGCGGCTGCAAGGTGCTCCCCAGCCACTATCGACGAATCAGCTGGCGACGGCCGGCTAAGCGTTCGTCAGTTTTTCGAGCAAGGCTTTCTGAATCGAAGGCACACCGGCAATGATCGTCCCGGTCGAAAGCATGTCGCCGCCGCCTGAGAAATCCGTCGCTATCCCGCCAGCTTCCCGCAATAGCACGATACCAGCAGCCATATCCCAGGGCTGGATGCTATGTTCCCAGTAGGCATCAAACCGGCCTGCCGCCGTCCACGCCAGATCAACCGCAGCCGCGCCCGTGCGCCGAATACCGGTTGCCTCCTGGCTCAATGCTTCCATCTCCCGGTAAAACCGCTTGTGTGATGCTCCGGACCGTCCTTTGTGGGGGATTGATGTGGTGAGCATCGCATCGGTTAAATGCCTTCGGGCCGAAACGCGTATCCGCCGGTCATTCAGAAACGCACCCTTGCCCCGCTCAGCCGTATAAAGCTCATCCAGAACCGGCAGATAGATCAGTCCCGCAACCAGCTGACCGTCGCGTTCAAGCCCAATCGAAATACAGAAAATCGGGATGCCGTGCAGGAAATTGGTCGTCCCATCGAGCGGATCAACAATCCATCGGTGGGTTTTATCAGCGCCATCAACGGTGCCGCGCTCTTCCATCAGGAACGCATAGTCAGGACGGGCCTTTGCGAGGTCGTTGTAAATGATGTCTTCAGCGCGATGGTCTGCGGCAGAAACAAAGTTGGCCGGACCTTTGACGGAAACCTGCAGGCGCTCCACTTCGCCAAAATCGCGTGCCAGAGAGCGGCCAGCCTTGCGGGCGGCATTCACCATCACATTCATTAGTGCGGAAGCGGGCATGCTTGCTCCATTAAATTCAATTGGGCATTTATCGGGGTTGCCAGGCTGGGATGTGCTGCTGGGATTAAACTGTTTGGCAGTTAGGCACAACGTCACATTCGAAGCAGGCGGGTCAAACGGGGGCGGGCAACGCGAACCAAGTCCGCGTTACGGCTGGATTCAATTCCCCAGAAGGCCGGCTCTGCGCCGGTCGCTCAACGAGGTCGCAGCCTCTTGAGCTTTGAGCCGAACGGCCTTCGGAAGGGCTGCAATGACTTTGTCGAGGGCCGCGTCTTCGATACCGTTCGCTTTGGCGACGTAACGCCACTTGGCGGCCTCGAAGGGTGATTTATCGACGCCTTTAATGCCAACCGCATACACATGAGCGAGCCTGTTCTGGGCGCCCGCCACGCCCTTCATGGCGGCAGAACGCAAAAGTGCCATCATTTTCGGCCGGTCTTCATTCAGCCCCCGCCCCCGCAGCAGAACCGTGGCGTATTCATACTGTGCGGCCGCCATTCCCCGGTCCGCTGCGCGACGTAACCATAGCGCCGCCTTGTAAGCGTCCGCCGGAACGCCAAGGCCTTTCTGATAGAGGGCGGCCAAATCGTACTGCGCTTCGGCGATCCCGTTCCGGGCGGCGAATTCAAGATGCTGCGAGGCACGGAACGGATTTTCCGGCTTGCCCTGTCCTGACAGGAACTGCAGCGCCAGATTGTAATGCGCGTAGGCGTGTCCTTTGCGGGCAGCGCGCTCGAACATGGTCGCAGCGCCGGCCGGGTTTTTCTTGACCGCGGTGCCGGACGCCAGAATGACACCGAAGGCAAACATCGCCTCGACATCGCCAAGCTCAGCCCCCCGCCGGTACCACTTCGCAGCAGTGAACTCGTCCCTCGGCACACCCAATCCTTCCGCATAGAGGCGGCCGAGCAGCGTGTGCGCCTGCGGATCATTTTTCTTGGCCTGCTCCTCAGCGAGCCGCAGCGCCGTCAGATACTGGCCCTGGTCGAACGCGATGTAGGCCGCATTGTCACCGGTTGGGCTGACCAGCGTTTTGCCAAGGGGTGTGCGTCCACGTTGTGGCACCTTCGGCGCGACAGTCCGGCGAACACCTTTGACAGTCCGGCGCTGGGTCCCAGTGATTGGCGTCGGGGCAGACGGTCGTTGTGGAATAGTGCGCTGTATCCAGGAGCTGGATCCAGTTTCAGCCACAGCCGTTTGCGCCAGCATGGTGCCAAGTAGCAGACCGGTACCGACAATCTGGAATACCCTACCCATGAACTACCGCCTCATCGGGAGTTGCCGCGATAGCTTGCGCGAAGGAAATAATCTGCTTCTGGAGGGGTTCTGCGCCGGAACTCACATCGCCAACTAGCCCGACAAAGTCAGCGCCGGCAACTGTCATTTGCCGCGCCCGCTCAGGACGAGTGACATTGAGCGCCACACACGGGATCTCAAACACCTCAGCCCACCACGAGACCAGGTCGTGTTGCACGTCTCCATCAGCATCCAATGCGAAGTGGTTCGTGGCGCCATTGAAACCGACATAATCGGCACCCAACTCACCAACCGTCATGGCGTCATGACGCGACAGTGCAACGTCCGCTCCAACGATGCTGTCGTCACGCAGGGTCCGGCGCGCAACGTCGTAGCGCTCCGTGAGATCGGAACCGAATGACAGATGAACGCCATCGGCGCCGACGGAATGGGCCAGCTCTAGATTGTCCTGGATCAGTGCGGCAGCATCAAGCGCCTGCACGGTCTGAACCAGCCGAGCAACATCGTCTTGGCTACCTCGATACTCAGGCGAGACGTTCAACAGCACAGCTGGCAATGAGAAATGGCCAACGAGCGCTTGTAACGCCTGCTCCAAAGCCTGATCAGCATCGAGCTGCAGGTAAACCTTCGACAAATCGTACATCGCGCCCCTATCCCGGCCGAATGCGGCGAAATACGGGCAATGCCGGCCTGGCGGCTAACTCGTCACTCATTTCCTTGCTCTAGGTCCGCTGGTATGTGGATGTTCGGTTGGTTTATGTGGCCGCAACATCTTGCTGGCACAACTCATCAGTGTGGCGTTTGGGCCCTTTTAGAACGCGGAATAACCCCATGCTCGCCCAAAAGCACGCGTGAATTCTTCTCGCAATTGTGACCCAGGGAACTGAGACAGCCTCGAAAGCTTCATAAAGACACCCAATCGCGGCTTCATCAGGCGTTCACTCTATGATCACCATGATGCAGAAGTGCGACAGATTGTTAAGTCACGAATCACTACAATAAGACAATCAGGAGCGGATTATGAGCGGATCGACACCAAGAGAAGCAGATACTGCCGATTTCTGGGTCACATCATATCGCGGACAGGAAATCGCAGCGCAGCGCCATTACAACGGCTGGCTCGTCTACCTCAACAAGGTGATGCAGCAGGGCATGCTGTTTGAAGACCATCGCGATGCAGCCATTTGGTTGCGCCGCAAGGTTGATGAGCAGACGGTCGCTGCAAGCTGAACTGAGGCCTAAGGCTGATGGCACCACAGATCATACGTGGGCACACCGGGCTTTGGGAAGCAGCGACCAAAAAGATACGCGCCTCTACCCGGGTGCTGAGTAAAGGCGCGCTTTGCTAGCCTGATCGGCGATAAACTGTCATGTCACCGATTGAACGGATCAGAGCAGCTTCGCCATTGCGATCGCTGTATCGCTCATCCGATTTGAGAAGCCCCATTCGTTGTCATACCAGGACAGCACGCGGACCAGCTTGCCGTCCACAACCTGTGTCTGGGTGAGGTCAAAGTTGGATGAGTAGGGCGAGTGGTTGAAGTCGATCGAGACCAACTCTTCATCGACAGCTGCGAGAACACCTTTGAGATCACCCGACGCTGCTTTCGACATCGCGGCATTGATATCATCGGCTGACGTTTCGCGGCCCGGAATGAACTTGAGATCGACAACCGAAACGTTGGGCGTTGGTACCCGGATTGATGTTCCGTCCAACTTGCCGTTGAGTTCTGGCAACACTAGGCCAACGGCCTTAGCGGCCCCTGTTGTGGTCGGGATCATGCTGACATTGGCGGCACGGGCGCGGCGCATGTCCTTGTGTGCCTGATCCTGCAGTCGTTGATCGCTCGTGTATGCGTGGATCGTCGTCATAAAGCCGGATTCGATGCCGCAAAGATCGTTAATCACCTTGGCAACCGGTGCCAGGCAATTGGTGGTGCATGACGCGTTCGAAACGACTTTGTGGTCTGCCGTCAATTGATCGTGGTTGACGCCGTAGACAACCGTCATGTCGGCGCCCGAAGCTGGAGCGGAAACAAGAACCCGCTTGGCTCCGGCCTCCAGGTGCATTGATGCTTTCTCTTTGTCCGTGAAAATGCCGGTGCATTCCATCACGATATCGACGCCCATCTCTTTCCACGGCAGCTTTGTTGGGTCACGTTCGGCCAGCACGCGAACAGGGGCGCCCAATCCCACATCCATCTGGTCACCGTCGACCTCGACTTTGCCGGGAAACATGCCGTGTACGGAGTCATATTTGAACAGATGCGCATTGTCCTTGGCTGAGCCCAGATCATTCACCGCAACCACCTGGACGTCTGTGCGCTTTTCTTCGGCAATGGCCCGTAGGATGTTGCGTCCGATCCGGCCGAACCCGGAAATACCAACTTTCACCGCCATAAATGTTTCTCCTCACATTGAGATCAAGACCCGCCCACTTTCAGATTCGGCCAAGCATGCGTCGACCGCAGTCCACTTAGAATCAGCTTCGGAGGGTCACCAAATTTCGGCGCCATTCATGTTCCCCTCGCAAAGGCATGTCAATGGCGATAAAGCCGGGATCGTTTATAAGCGTGCCTAACTTTTACACTGCTTATTTTGCGTCGCAGCTCTCGAGAGTTGACCGCAACGAAGACGTCTCCCTATGGTTAACAAGTTCATGCAGTTTAGTCAGAGGCCGCGATAACTACGAGAATGGAAAGCACATTAATGGCTGTACGCGCCAAGACGAAGCAATCCAAGGCACCGGCCAAGGCAGCGTCGAGTCGCACCAAGCGGACTGCTTCTGCCACAAAGAAAAAAACGGCTGGTAAGAAACCAACGGTCGCCCAACTTCAACGCGAGCGCGATGCGCTGGCGAAGCAATTGGCTGTGGCGACACAGCGGATTGCAGAACTGGAGGCAGCCCATGATCAGGCCATCAATCGGATTGATTGGGTAATCGATTCAATTCAAACTGTGCTGGACGAGAAGTACTAAGGCATATCCGGCGTGCCGGTCGCGCCGTGTGGTTTTCGGCATTCACGCCGGAACAGTGCCCAGCCGGCCTGCAGGCAATTGGGCTGTCATGACAGTGGGGCCAGATCATGGGGCAGGTAAGCGTCACCCTGAATGGACGAACCTACCGAATGCGCTGTGCAGACGGGGAGGAAGAGCGCCTGCACATGCTCGTCGACCACATTCGTGAGAAGCTTACCAGCCTGACGGACCAATTCGGCCAGGCCGGCAACGAGCGACTGATGCTGATGGCAGCAATTCTGATCACGGATGAATTGTACGAAGCCCGTGAGCGCGAGGACAACCAGGCGGCTTAAACGCCCGCGCTATTGTGAGAATCACTGGTCCTGCGCCACGACCGCATTATGCCGCGAAATCTTTGATTTGCGAACGCCACCCAAATCATTATCTAATAGGCAAGCTGCGGGGCTCGTCAGGAGCCTATTTCCCCTGGGCCGATACCAACCGCTCGGGAGCTGTTCCTGGCCGGGGTCGTGGCCCCGGACACACGGCGCCCACCTACATGTGTAGGGACCTGGCGGGATACTCTGTGCTCCAACGGCCTTCGCGGCTCTTAACTTTGCTTTGATCGGTATGGGTCCCCACGAACCCGGACAGCCGGATGGATGACCGCATGTCGGCAAACCACACCGATATCGCCGCTGCCAAAAAGGCTTTGCGGGTCACTACGATAGCAAAGCGCGACGCCATTCCGGCAGATCAACGCCAGCAACGCTCGGCAACGACGGCCAGCGAGGCGGATGCGTTATCGTTATTGGCTGGTCCAGGTGCCGTGTTTTCAGCCTACGCCGCGATGGGGTCTGAAATCGATCCGAATCCGCTCATCGGGGAACTGATCAGCCTTGGGCATACAATCTGTCTCCCCGTCATGATCAAGCTTGGCAAGCCGTTGGTGTTTCGTCATTGGCAACCCGGTGATCCAATGGAATCAAAAAAGTGGGGAATTCGCGAGCCTTTGCCTAGCGCCCCGAAAGCGGATCCGGATGTTTTGCTCCTCCCGATGGTGGCATTCGACCGGAATGGCTGGCGGCTCGGCTACGGTGGTGGCTTCTATGACCGCACCCTCGCCAGACTGCGGGCGATGAAGCCCGTCATCGCCATTGGTTTCGCATTTGACGAGCAAGAGGTCGACGCGGCGCCCCATGCAGCGTATGACGAGCGCCTTGACTTGATTTTGACGCCGACCGGCCTGCATTCGTTTCAGGCGGCCGATCCGAGCTGATGCAGGTCAAAAGCTGATACTATGTTACGGACGACAACGAACGGATGATTGAATGAGGTTTCTGTTTCTGGGCGATATTGTCGGCCGTGCGGGTCGCAAAGCCGTCCTGCAACACCTGCCGGGCCTGCGCCAACGCTACGAACTCGACTTTGTGGTGATTAATGGAGAGAACGCCGCCGGCGGCTTCGGTATTACGGAGCAGATTTTAAACGATTTGATCGATGCGGGCGCCGACGCGGTCACTCTCGGCAATCATGCGTTCGACCAGAAAGATGCGCTGGTTTTTATTACCCGTCAGGAGCGCCTGATCCGCCCGCTTAACTTCCCGGAAGGAACACCGGGCAAGGGCGCCGGCATGTTCAAAGCCCGCAATGGAGCCGAAGTTCTCGTGATCAATGCGCTGGGCCGGGTGTTTATGCAGGAACAGAATTGCCCGTTTCGCGCGATCGACAACGAGGTCACAGCCTGCCGCCTCGGCGAGGGCGCGGATGTCATCTTCGTCGACTTTCATGCTGAGGCCACGAGCGAAAAGCAGGCCATGGCCGTGTTCCTCGATGGCAGAGTGAGCGGCGTTGTCGGGACACATACCCATAGTCCGACAGCTGACGACCGCATTCTCCCAGGCGGGACGGCTTATATGTCGGATGTTGGTATGTGCGGTGATTATAACTCTGTCCTCGGCATGGACTCAGCTGAGCCGGTGAACAGGTTCCTCACCCGTATCCCAAAGGAGCGGTTCGCACCCGCCATGGGCGAAGCCACGGTCTGTGGCCTGGCTATGGATATCGATGACGCTACTGGGCACACCCGGCATGTTGGCCCACTTCGTATCGGCGGAGTGCTCAGTCCCGTGATGCCGTCCTTCTGGGACGTCGCCTGATTAGGCAGCCGGTTCGACGCGTTAATCACACCTCCCGGCCCAACCTGAAACCCATAAGGGCTGGATCAAGCAGCCTGCCTGCCGTTATAACGGCCCAAACTCAAGCGCCGCGCTAAGGCGTGCTGCCGCGCTATATGCAACTTTAACCAAGCGACGAACGAGACGATGGCTGGACATTCCCAATTTAAGAACATCATGCACCGCAAAGGCCGTCAGGATGCGGCGCGCTCGAAGTTGTTCTCCAAACTCGCCAAGGAAATCACCGTGGCTGCCAAAATGGGCATGCCCGATCCGGACATGAACCCACGGCTCAGGCTGGCGGTGCAAAACGCAAGATCGCAGTCGATGCCGAAGGACAACATCGAACGCGCGATCAACAAAGGCGCCGGCGGCGACGACGATAACTACGAAGAAATCCGCTACGAAGGTTACGGCCCAGGCGGCGTTGCTGTTGTTGTCGAAGCTTTGACCGACAATCGGAACCGCACCGGCGCGGCCGTCCGTGCAGCCTTCTCGAAGCATGGTGGCAATCTCGGCGCGACAGGATCAGTCGGCCACATGTTCAACCGTGTGGGTGAGATCAGCTATCCGGTAACTGCCGGATCAGCAGACGAGGTCCTGGAAGCTGCCATCGAGGCCGGTGCTGACGATGTTCAGTCCGACGAAAACGGTCATTTGATCATCTGTAGTTTCGATACGCTTGGTACAGTGGCCGGCGAGATCGAGACGCATCTCGGCGCGCCTGAATCCGTCAAGGCCGTATGGACCCCGACAATTCCGGCAACCGTTGATGAAGACGGTGCCAATTCCATCATGAAGTTGGTAGCGACACTCGAGGACGATGACGACGTCCAGGCCGTCTTTTCCAACTTCGAAGTCGACGAAGAAACTCTCGCAAAGATGACGGCGGCCTGAGGTAAGATTCACCGCGACAAGGTTCACCAAAGCCGGACCGGGTCGCGCGCCCCGTCTGTTCCCAGCGCGAGCAGCCGTCGCGATCGCCGGCCTGCGATATCGCCCCAAGTTGCCCGACAACGCAGAAAACCGGCCGCTAACGCTAACGACTTCAAGGCGTTGACGGGGCGACATTCGGTTGTAGTCTGGAGCGATATATGTGGATGAGGGCCTTCTTGTGCGGCTGCCCTTGCCGCTTCTCAGCATTGCTGCGGAGGATCGACATGGCCTGCAGGTTGTCGTGTGGTGTTCCTATCCGACCGTGCGGGCCAACTGGACTGACGCCCCCTCCGCAAGAATTGACGCGTCGCCGCAAAGCGGTGCTCCAGCGTTGCAGTGCCCCGACGTGAGCCGCAAACGAAGACAACGGAGAGCATTGGCGCATGCATCGCATTATAATGGCACTGACCCTCGGCCTGTTCATCTTTTCAACTCATGCAGTCGCGGGTAACGGGAAGTGGAGCTTGCTCTATCCCAGCAGCAATCAACCGAATGTCTACCGCGCTTTCGTTTATGCGAATGAGAACGACGACAGGCTTGAAATCGCCTGCAACAAGAAGCGCATCGACTTCTTCTATTCCGCAAATAAAAAAGTTTCGAAGGCGGCCCTCAGGAAAATCAGATCAGGTAAACCTGAGACCCTGGTTCGATTGAAAAGCGGATTGGCAGGTATCCGGCCAGATACCGTTGAGCAGAGCGGCGGACGATTGTTGTTCGTAACCAATGTCAAACCCGTCCTTCTGAAGGACATGGCAGGTCATACCTCGAATTTCGTTGCCGGCATTCGGGCGGCCGGCCAGATCGTGAGCCAAAGCCTGTTTCCAAGCAACGGCCTGCAACAAGCAGTCAGAGGCTTGGCCAAGGGGTGCGGGTTCTAGCACCAATTCGCTCCCGCTAGTCGGCTCTTTCCAGTTTCGGCTGGAGCGCATGATTACATCAAGTCTTCGCGTCTACCTATAAACGCGAGGCTTGCACTACTTCCCAACTTGCAAGACTGAATGATGGTTCAGTCGGATGCGCTTAATGTTTTGTGCCTGACGTTCGCTGCTGCTTTGCGACGTCGCTCGCAGTCGAATGTCTGAACCAGAACCCTTGCGCTGCCAACTGAAATGATCCCGCCCGATTCTCAAATGCCGGGTGCGTCCGAGGCCGCGAGGTGAGCTGCCGCGCCACGCCGGGAATGGCCGCGTGCATCAGCAGCGGATGACTGCTGCAACATCCAAGTCTGCAGCACTGCCTCGCAATTGAGCATCCCAGCTAAAAATGCGGCGATGCAATAAAAGGCAGAGCGCCCGACAGTAATGCACTTGCTGAAATGAGCTAACGAATCTGCCTGCTTATTCGACAAGATTGCTAGGCAGAACGACAAAAAAATAAGCAAAAACAATAAGATGTGGCGGCCCAACAACGCCGCGGAGAAATCCAGAGACAATCCGTTGATGGCGATTGTGCAGTGCAGCGTCCACCCTCATTCTGAAGGTCGAAGAATACGAACTGCCTCATCTGAAGCTTGTTGGAAGCATGATGTTTTGAGTTCGGCGTCTTCACCAGACGATGTGAAGTTTCCAAGGCAGCTGACAGGCGAACGTGCCGGCCAGGATGACCAGAAAGGTAAGTGAGACGTAGCGATGAATTGGATAACAAAAGCACTTGGTGCCCTATGTCTTGTCGCTCATGGGGTCGTACTTTCGAGCCCGGCAACTGCTCAGTCGAGCCCGTCACTCTCAGTCAATATCGGCGGCACTAGCGATTATGTGTTTCGCGGTTTTTCGCAGTCAGCTGAAGACCCTGCCCTACAGGGCGGGGTCGATGTTACATGGGGAATGTTTTATGCCGGCGCTTGGGCATCAATGCTCGACTTCGGAAAGGCATCCAACGGTTCCAGCGTAGCAAACATGGAGCTGGACTTATATGCCGGCGTCACTCCGAAGTTCGGCAACATCGACTTCGACTTCGGTGTTATCGGCTACCTCTATCCGGATGCCGAAGACAATGGTGCAGAACTCGATTACCTGGAATTGAAGGCCGGCGCGTCGACGACGATTCAGCAGGTCGGTGTCGGCCTGACAGTCTACTACTCGCCGGAATACACCGGGAGTGCCGGACAGACCGTCACGGTCGAAGGCAGCGCCAGCTACGGGTTGCCGAAATTCGGTCGAATATCGCCTTCGGTCTCCGCGCTCATCGGCTCGACGATCAGTACCGACAACAATGCAAATTTTAAAACCGCATTCGGCAATGGTGATGATGCCTACATCTACTGGAACGCCGGTTTGGAGCTCGCGATCGACAAGATCACGATGGATTTTCGGTATTGGGACACGGATATTTCGGACTCAGGCAATTTCTGCGGCGGTTCAACCTTCCAGTGTGATGAACGATTTGTCGTCTCTGCCAAGATTGATTTCTGACGGTTTCCCCCGGGCCGCGGATTGAGATGACTGATCCGTCGCCAAATGGCACGCGTCGGGCCGTTTCCCTGGCTCGGCGCGTCTTTTTTGGGAATTTGACTTGGGTGGAAGTCCAGCGGGTAGATGACTTGATCCACGTTCCAGAGATCAGGCGAGACATCTTGCTAAACCGTCGCATTCAGCGTCTGGCGCCCACGTCGATCACTCCAGGAAATCCGCTGTAGACCGCTCCTAATATGCTCACGTCTGCCTAAAGGCGGCGCAAAACTGTTCTTCTGGACGGACACGATTTTAACCCATTTTCGCCCGATTGCTGGATCACATGCTCGCCGTGGCAGATATCTTGCTGATCTCAGTGGGTGAAGCCTCTATCAAATCAAAAAAATACGACGGGTGATCATGATAGTTCGAGCGATGTGTGCGGCCGCTATTCTGGCGGGCACAGTGGGGTCAGCGTTGGCATTTAAGCTGCCAAAGGAAGTCACACCAGAGCTGCGTGCGGCCTGCGAGCGAGATGTTCGGCGCCTTTGTATTCGCCGGGGATCCACGATGTCCACGGTGAAGTCATGTGTACGGCAGAAGTTCCGCAAGCTCAGCATGAAGTGCCAGTATCGTTTGGTCAGGGCTGGATTCTAGAGTTTCCTGGATAGAGAACCCGTCCATCAAACCGGAAGGCCGCTTCAAAAGCCAACATCCAGAAACTGCGCGAATGGCGCACGAATTAGGCACATAGGCTCCGATAGCTTCTGCGCGCGATGTTGCTCGCCCAAAGCCCCTTTTTATGAGGAACCGGAAAGCGTGTCCGAACGTTGAACCTTTTAACAGCTGGCAGCGACCCATGATTGCAAACAATGCAATCAGGACAGCAGCAAAGGAGTTCAACATGTACCCGCAGTCACATCAGATCGCACACCGGCAACCGGAACGCGCCCGTCCGATGTTTGGGTTTGTTGCCGGATTTCTCACAGCGTTGCTGCTCGGAGTAACCGTTGTGGCTTTCGGTGCAGCCGCGTAGTGAGTCCTCACGCAGCAGACGAATCACGCAGCAGTGGCGTCATCCACAACAAAGCCCGACGCCTCGCCGAGTAACGTGGCGCGCAGCATGTAGCGCGGCTGCGATGGATCAAAGTCAGCCAGCGCCACGTGCATAGTCGTGCGATTGTCCCAAAGGATGATGTCACCCACTTCCCATCGATGCCGGTAGACATTCTCAGGCCGTGTCGCATGCGCACAAAGCTGCGCGATGAGCGGTTCGCTCTCTTGTCGCGTGAAGCCATGGAAATGCGACACACGTTCCGAGACATAGAGTGCTTCCTGCCCACTTCGCGGGTGTTTGCGAACAGCTGGATGAGCAATCGGTGGATTGAGCCGTCGCAGTTCTGCGGTTTTCTCTGGATCGCGCTCATTGACACCCGCTGTCAGGCTGAAGTCATAAACCGCGTGGAGATCCTTGATCAGCGCCTTGAAGGCGTCCGACAACGTCTCGTAGGCGCGCACCATATTGCAAAACATGGTATCGCCACCGACCGGTGGGCGCTCGCCACAATAGAGCATCGACGCAGCTGCAGGATGATCGGTGTACGAGTAGTCGGAATGCCAGTTGCGTCCGGTGTTGCGTGTCTCGGATGGTTTCCCGCCTATTTCGCGGTTCGTGATCTGCATGAGCTGGGGAACATCGTCCAGTCGGTAGAACGGCGTTGCGTCATGGTTATCAAGTGGACCAAAACTGCTGGCGAAGGCCACGATTTGTTGTGGCGTCAATTGGTTCCCGCGAAACAGCAGTATGTGATGTGTGTTCCAGGTGTCGAGAAGGGCTTCGGTCGTCGAGGCAGCGAGCGGTTGGGTGAGGTCGAGGCCGCGAACCTCCGCGCCTAATGCGTGCGCGAGGGGAACAACTTCAAGATCCGGCACATCTTTCATGACATCACTCCTCAGAAACAAAACGGTAAGCCACGCAAGAGATGTTATCGGGATTTCCACTGACTTCCAACAGCGCCAACCAACCCTCATTGGCAATCGGGCTGACCGTGCTAAGCCGGTTGCATGAGCACACCACCGATTCGGATTATTGGCATTGACCCGGGCTTGCGCCGGTCAGGTTGGGGCGTCATCGAAAGCGATGGCGTTCGCCTAAGCTATATCGACTCCGGCTACGTCGCCTCGACCGCCGATGAAGACCTGGCGTACCGCCTGCGCGAGATCTATGAGGGCCTGAGCAGTGTCATCGCGAGTTTCAAGCCACGCGAAGCATCTGTGGAGGAAACCTTTGTCAACGACAACGCGCGTGCCACGCTGAAACTTGGTCAGGCCCGCGGCATGGCGATGCTGGCACCAGCCATGCGCGGCATCCGCGTCCACGAATATCCGCCGAACCTGATCAAGAAGTCTATTGTCGGCGCTGGGCATGCCGACAAGAAGCAAATCCAGATGATGGTGAAGATGCTGCTGCCGAAAGCCACGTTCGGCAACGCCGATGAAGCGGATGCGCTGGCCATCGCAATCTGCCATGCTCACCAACGATCCAGTCCGCAGGCAAGAGCAGAACGGGCACTGAGGGAGGCCGCTCAATGATTGGCAAGCTCCGCGGAAAGGTCGACGCAGTCGGCGAGTCTCATTGCATTATCGATGTCGGCGGCGTCGGCTACGAAGTGCAGGCCTCGGCCCGGGCACTGCGCAACATGACAATCGGTGGCGAAGTATCGCTGACGATCGACACGCATGTTCGCGAAGATGCCATTCGACTCTATGGCTTCGCTAGTGAGGTCGAGCGCAACTGGTTCCGGACCCTGCAAAGCGTACAGGGCGTGGGCTCCAAGGTCGCGCTCGGTGTCCTCGGCATCCTTGCGCCACAGGATCTGGCCAATGCGATTGCGATTGGCGACTGGGCAGCGGTCGGACAAACCCCGGGTGTCGGCAAAAAGATCGCGCAACGCATCGTCACCGAGTTGAAGGACAAGGCCCCCGCCTTGTCAGTCGCCGGATTGAATGTCCCTGCCGGCGGCGACGCGGCTGCTGTGATGCCGGCGCCTGACGACAATGCCTCTGCTGAGGCGATTTCCGCGCTGTGCAATCTTGGCTACCAGCCGGCGCAGGCATCGCAGGCCGTCGCCATGGCCGCCAAGGAACTCGGGGAAGCAGCCGATACGGCAAAGTTGATCCGTCAAGGCTTGAAGGCCTTGGCACGATAGACGACATAGCGTCGAGCGAAATAGACCAGCCGAGGGCATATCGTGAATACGACCCCGGAGAGCGACTGATGGGGAGGTGTGAGTATCGTGTCAAATCTGCAGCGCGGCTTCTGGAGTTTTCTATTCTTCACATTGGTGGGGCCTGCTTTTGCAGCCCTCGGCGTCCTGATCGCGGTTCCACTGTTGCTGCACAACCAAATGGGGCCTTACGCCGGTGCTGATTTTGGTGTCCTTGGGATCAAGGAAGCACCAGCCGCTGCGCAGACTCTGACATACGCGGCGTTCATCGCTGTTCGCTCGTACATTTGGTCGGCTGTTCCCGCAGCGATTTCAGGCTTGCTGTTTGCCTTCATCCTGTGGCGGAACTGGTACTCCGGTTGGGGCACTGCAGGCTGCGTCGGCGTGGTTGGGTTCATGGTCGCAGCGATTGCCATGCCATTCTCGCACGGTGGCTTGCTGGCCTACATCGCTGTCTTCGCAGGCTTTGTTGCGATTGCATGCCGTGCCTGTGTGGTCAAGGCAGGTATCATCCCAGCGGTCGAGGCCTCCTGAAGCGAGCCATCCTAGTGAGACGCCCCAGCGAATCAGGCCCTCGCATTCCACCAGCAAATCATGTTAGGTGTCCATGAGAACGAAAGTGAAACAGACCGGCAGCGTTTCGCCCGCACAACGGGGATCATGAATGAGCGACGACCGCCTGATATCTTCCGAAGCCCGAGACATGGACGGCGCCGATTCCTCAATCCGGCCGCAGTCGCTCGGGGATTTCATCGGACAGGAACAGGCGCGCGCCAATCTGCGGATTTTCATCCAGGCGGCCCGGGATCGTGGCGATGCCTTGGATCATGTTCTGTTTGCAGGGCCTCCGGGACTTGGCAAGACGACACTGGCGCAGATTATGTCCAAGGAACTCGGTGTTGGTTTTCGAGCTACATCGGGCCCGGTCATATCCAAGGCCGGTGATCTGGCCGCGCTTTTGACCAATCTTGAGGAGCGCGATGTGCTCTTCATCGATGAAATTCACAGGCTCAACCCAGCGGTCGAAGAGATCCTCTATCCCGCGATGGAGGACTTCCAGCTCGATCTGATCATCGGAGAGGGCCCCGCGGCACGGTCGGTGCGCATTGATCTCGCAAAGTTTACACTCGTTGGAGCGACGACGCGCGCAGGTCTGCTGACGACTCCGCTCCGCGATCGCTTCGGTATTCCGATCCGGCTGAATTTCTACACAGACGACGAACTGCGCGAAGTTGTCGAGCGTGGCGCCCGCGTCCTGGGCGCGCCGATGCAATCGGATGGTGCTCAGGAGATTGCCCGGCGCTCTCGTGGTACACCCAGAATCGCAGGTCGTCTCTTGCGCCGCGTTCGCGATTTTGCAGCTGTCGAAAATGCTGCCTCTATCACTGCGGAGGTCGCTGACAAGGCTCTGCAAATGCTTGAGGTCGACAGCGAAGGCCTCGATGCATTGGATCATCGCTACCTGAATTGCATCGCCGAGAACTACGATGGCGGACCGGTGGGTATCGAGACGTTATCGGCAGCGTTGTCAGAGCCGCGCGATGCGCTGGAGGAAATTGTCGAGCCCTATTTGCTGCAGAAAGGGTTCATCGGGCGGACACCACGCGGACGCGTTTTGACACTCAAGGCCTATCGCCATCTCGGGCTTTCCGGTCCGGCCCGCACAGCTGCACCCCAATTCACGCTCTTCGAGGGCGGCCTCAAGGAAGGTGCAGAGGAAGAGGCAGGCGACGATGATGCGAACACGGGATAGACACGAGATAGGAGCGAATGCCGGCTGAATGTTGGTGTGATCGCCGTTTAACGCACGGTTCCTACAACATATATCCTTGGAGCAATGGCTTGTTTAGGGATTTGCCGTAGATCTCAGACATAGCGCGCTCAAGCTGCAAGGTTTCCCAAGTGTTAACACGTCGACAGCTCCTAATCGGTTCGGCCTCCATGATGGCGGGCGGCGTAGGTCTGAGCGGATACGCTCTTGCCATCGAGCCTTACCGGCTTTGGGTTCAGCAATATCGCGTCCAACCACCCAACTGGCCAAGCAAGTTGAAGCTCAGGATCGCTGCGATCGCAGATCTCCACGCTTGCAAACCCTGGATGCCGCTGGATCGGGTCGATGCGATCGTAGAGCAGACGAATGCGCTCGGTGCTGATCTGATTGTGCTGCTGGGCGACTACGTCGGCAGTGAGAGAGTGACCATTGAGCCTGTCGACAAGGGTGATTTGGCGAAATCCCTAGCCCAGCTGCGCGCGCCACTGGGCGTGCACGCGGTTCTCGGCAATCACGACTGGTGGGATGACCGCACCGTCCAACAGAATTTCGGGGGGACGCCCGAGCTGCAGCGCGTTCTCGAAAACGTTGGCATCCCCGTCTACGAGAATGATGTGCGCCGACTGTCAAAAGGCGGCCAGCCTTTCTGGCTGTGTGGCCTGGGTGACCAATGGGCGTTTTATCGCAATCGCAATCAGGGCCAGCGGCCAACACGGTTTGGCTATCTAGGGCGTGATGATCTGCCAGCCACGTTGGGCAAACTGTCGGACGATGCGCCAGCCGTCATGATGCTGCATGAACCGGACATCTTCGCACAAATGCCGGACCGCATTGCACTATCGATGGCCGGTCATACGCATGGCGGCCAGGTCCAACTTTGGGGCTACGCACCGATTATCCCTTCGCGCTATGGTCATCGCTATCTCTATGGACACATCCGTGAGGGGAAGAAGGACCTGATTGTCTCCGGGGGATTGGGTTGCAGTAGTCTGCCCATTCGGTTTGGCCGTCCACCCGAAATTGTTGTCATTGATGTAGAGGCGCAAAGCGCGTGAGCGAAAACCAATGGCCGGATCTCGCAGGCCGCCTGGATGGCGACAGCAAGGGGCGCTTTCACCGCCTGCCGGTGAGGGTGTATTTCGAGGACACAGATTTCTCTGGTGTCGTCTACCACGCCAGTTATGTCAGGTGGTGTGAACGCGGCCGCTCAGATTTCCTGCGCCTGCTCGGGAACGATCACAATGAGCTACTAGGCGGGCAGGACGGCCGTGAACCGTCCGCCTTTGTCGTCCGCCGAATGTCGCTCGAGTTCCTGAAACCGACGCGGATCGATGATATTCTGGAAGTACAAACGCGAGTCGCAGAAATTGGTGCTGCAACTCTAACGCTGCAACAAACAATACGGCATGGGGACAAACCGGTTTTTTCGGCAGACGTGCTCGTCGTGCTTGTTAGTCTCAGCGGCAAACCGCAGAGGTTGTCACGGCACATCCGTGCTGCCCTCAACTAAGAGCGCTCTCTCGAACGGGAGCAAGACCGCTCGCCATTGAACTGTGTCGCGACGACACAATCCCCAGTTTGGCGGCCTCACAGAGTGCTCAGGTCGCGAATAACAGCCGCAGTTTGGTCATATTGGCGGGGGACAAGCGCAGGTGGGCGCAGATTTCGGGGAATCGGTATGTAATAAGCGCGCGGCGACATCCGAGCCGTGTGGCTTCATTGGCAGTGGGCGGGAGTGTGAATGAATAGCGCGTTAGCTGGGACGTTGGCGGTCGGGGCCGGGCAGATGACCTTCCTCGGATTGTTCCTCGAAGCCCATATCGTCGTGCAGGCGGTCATGATCGGGTTGATCCTGGCCTCGGTTTGGTCATGGGCGATTATAATCGAAAAGACATTTGCATTTCGCCGAGCCCGCAAGGAAGCCGACAGGTTTGAAAACATGTTCTGGTCGGGGCAGTCTCTCGAGGAACTGTATTCCGCGTTATCGCGCAGCGGCCATTCGATCTCGATGGCGGCGCTGTTTATCGCTGCCATGCGCGAGTGGAAACGATCTGTCGAGGGCAGCATCCGCGCGCTCGGTGGTATCCAGCTGCGTGTCGAAAAAGTGATGGACGTCACCATCAGCAGGGAAATGGAGCGTCTCGAAAGACGGCTGCTGTTCCTGGCAACCGTCGGGTCAACGGCACCATTTATTGGCCTGTTCGGTACGGTCTGGGGAATTATGACAAGTTTCCAAGCCATTGCTGTCTCAAAGAACACGAGCCTCGCGGTCGTCGCACCGGGGATCGCCGAGGCCCTGCTTGCGACCGCGATCGGCCTTGTCGCCGCAATTCCTGCCGTGATCTTTTACAATAAGTTCTCAGCGGATGCTGCGCGCCTCAACCAAAGGCTGGAAGCGTTTGCCGATGAGTTTTCTGCGATCGTCTCACGGCAGGTCGACAGCACGAATACGTAAGACGACGATGATTTCAATGGAGCCGGCACAATGGGAATGAGTGTCAAGACAGGCGGACGCGGCGGTCGCAGACGCGCACGTGGCAGTGGCCATTCGCCTATGTCTGAAATCAACGTCACGCCGTTCGTCGATGTGATGCTGGTCCTACTGATCATCTTCATGGTTGCGGCACCATTGCTGACAGCTGGTGTCCCGCTTGAATTGCCGTCGGCGAAAGGCAAACAGTTGCAGGCGCAGAAGAAGGAGCCCGTGATCGTTTCAGTGGCGCGAGACGGCAAGATCTACCTTGGTGAAGAGCGCACGGCGGCGATGACCATCTCGGAACTCACAACCAAGCTTCAGGCTATCGCCAAGACACGGGGCGGAACAGACGAGCCGATTTTTGTGCGCGGTGATACCAAGGTGGACTATGGCGCCGTCGCCAAAGTGATGGCAGGCATCAAGGATGCGGGCTTCACGAAACTATCACTGGTCACTCAGATCGAGAGCGGAGGCTAAGACGTGTACGCGGCGCTGACAGTCTCGTTCGTATTGCATGCGACACTGCTCGGATGGGCCTTGGTTTCGTTCAAAGCCACGCCGCCGCTCAAGATTCCGGACGTCGTACCGGTCGAGGTCGCATTGATCTCAAACGACGATCTTGTTCGCCTTCAGAAGGGCGATCGCAATGCGAAAAAGCTTGAGACGCAAAAAGCCAAGACAACCAAAAAGCTAAAGAAAACCAAGCGCGAGGCCAAGAAAGTCAAGGTGCGCGTTGTTCAGCAGAAGACGCCACCACCCGCGCCCGCTGCACCTCAACCGAAGAAAGTTGAGAAGAAAGTCACCAAGCCGAAGCCTGACCCGATCGCCAAGAAACTGGCAGCGTTGCAGCAGCCCAAACCGAAAAAGGCCGAACCACCCAAAAAGAAGGCAAAGCCAAAGCCGAAGAAGGTGATCAAGAAGAAGCCCAAGAAGACCACGAAGCGGCCGAAGAAGAAACCGTCATTCGATGAGCTGATGAAGAAGGCGGGTCTGCTTGATAAGCGCAAGGCGCGATCCAAGGACAGTGGCGCGGCTGAACGTTCACAGAAGAAGCTGCCGACGGGTGCCAGGGCCGGTGCCGAGGAGGGCCGCGATACGCGCCTGACGGCGAGTGAAAAATCCAAGCTTGTTCTGGCCATTCGCCGGTCAATTGATGAATGCTGGAGCATTCCAGGTGCCGCTGGCGGCAAGGACGGGATCCCTGTGGTCGCATTGGGTTGGAAGTTGGACCGCGACGGGCGCATCGTCGGCGAGCCGAGAGTCGTCGACGGCGGCAGCGGACCGTTTGCCGGCCTTGCCGTTGCGGCCGCTATTCGGGCAGTTAAGCAGTGCGAATTCAATCTTCCGCCAAAACTCTATAAATACTGGGGTACGATCGATCGTTGGGATTTCAGGCCATAGCGCCATTGCCGCGGCCTTGGCCGGAATTCAATGGCCCCGGCAATCGATGGCCAATGATAAGCGTCCAGGGTCTTACCGGAGAAATAGGCCCAGGATGCCGACCCGCCCGAGATGCCGACACGGTTGTCTCGTGCGGGCAACCGACAATCTGCAGACCACAATCTGCAGCATGACTAAAGAGAGACAAATATGAGCCCGAAATCGACTTCGCTGACTGGTACGCGCCGGAGCTTTATCAAAGGCATCGCGGCCACCGCGTCAGCGCCGGCATCGTGGTGGCTCGCCGGCGGGGCAGTTGCACAGGGGCTTCGCGGAAGTCAGGATGGCGCGAACCTCCGTCCCGTCCCGATTGCAATTCCGTATTTCTTTGGTGACGACCCGCGTCTCGGGGCAGCATTGGCGGACGTGATCACCGCCAACCTCAGTCGGTCCGGACTATTTCAGCCGATTGACCGGGCGGCGTTCGTCCAAAACGTCAGCAATATCGATGTCGCTCCGCGGTTTGCAGACTGGCGGTCGATTGGGGCGGAGGCCTTGGTGGTTGGGCGGACCCAGCGGTTGCAGGATGGTCGCTTCCGGGCGCAGTTCCGGTTATGGGACGTCGTTCTGGGCAAGCCATTGACCGGCCAACAGTTTGCGATCGGACCGCAGCACTGGCGGCGGTTGGCGCATCTTATCTCCGATCAGGTCTATCAGAAGATGACGCTGGAGAGCGGCTACTTCGACACCCGGGTCGTCTTCATTGATGAAACGGGGCCGAAGAACAAGCGCCTGAAGCGTCTCGCCATTATGGACCAGGATGGTGAGAATGTGCGGTTGCTGAGTGACGGCCGGGAACTGGTCATCACACCACGCTTCAATCCCAAGCGGCAAGAAGTGACCTACATGTCCTACGTCAATGGACAGCCGCGGGTGTTGATGATGGATCTGACAACGCGCCAGCGTCAGGTTGTCGGCGACTTCCCGGGTATGACGTTCGCGCCGCGCTTTGCGCCCGATGGCCAGCGCATCATCATGAGTTTCCAGCAGGGCGGGAGCTCGTCCCTGGTTGAGATGGATTTGCGGTCGCGTCGCTCACGCCAGCTCACACAGACCCAGGCGATCAACACCGGCCCCTGCTATGCACCCGACGGCAAGCAGGTTGTCTTCGAGTCAGACCGTGAGGGGACCCAGCAGCTCTATGTTATGAATAGCGATGGCAGCAACACGCGGCGCATCAGCTATCAGGAAGGCCGCTATTCCACGCCGGTCTGGTCACCCCGCGGTGACTACATCGCGTTCACCAAGCAGTATGGGGGGCAGTTCCTGATCGGCGTCATGCTGGCTGATGGCTCCGGCGAACGCATCCTGACGGAAGGCTACCACAATGAGGGCCCGACCTGGGCACCCAATGGCCGCGTGCTGATGTTCTTCCGTGAAAGCCAGGGCGCCCGCGGCGGCCCTCGGATCTATTCGATCGACCTCACCGGCTACAACGAACGGCAGGTCAAAACACCATCGTTCGCCTCCGACCCGGCCTGGTCGCCACTCCTAAAGTAATCGGCGACGTCTCGATGCGGGTCTCTCACAGTTCAAGCCGCGCCTCTAATTGGGCGCGGGAAGTGGCCATTCCCAAACGCGTGCTCGATAAATAACACGTGCGAGGATGGGTGTGGCTGGAACTCCGAACTCAAAAGAGATGCCGCTAAGGCCCAGGGGCTGTGGGCAACATTTAACAATTCCTGAAGCTCAGCCGGTTTTTGAAACCCGTTTGCTGACTTAGTTCGCTGCCAAGGCGGTGCCATCATCCGCTAGGAATCTGCATGGCGCGAAAATAATGATAAATACCAATATCTTAAATCCAGACACGCGAATCCCTCACGTCATAGTTGCGCAGAAACATCGAGTTGCATTTTCGCATCAAATCGGGCGGAAAACAGTCAACAACGGAGCGCAATTGTTGCGCCGCGGGCATGATCTGCAGTACTTCAGGTGGTGACGACAGACGGATTCCCGGCGTGGTGTCGGTGAACGGCTGGAGTTCTTGAATTTGTGCTGGTTAGGTTCGGCTAGGCCAGGGACAGCATAGGAGAGAAGACTATGAAGGGCGCTATCGTAATTTCTGCTGTTATCGTTGCAGTTGCACTCGGTGCTTGCCGCCGTGAAGCTCGTCACGAGCCAATGAAGCTCGGCGCTGAAGCACCTGTCGCTACTCAGCAAGTTAAGATTGCTCAGTAAGCGATTGCTTCTGCTCACTTGAGCAGCGCAATGCTTTTAGAAAAAGCTGCAGCTCTGTATATCGGGGCTGCAGCTTTTTTGCGTTTCTGTACATAAGTTCCCATTTCGATTCACATGTGGGAAACACGAAGACGGTTTGCGAATCCGTCTTATCGCATGCAATTTTGTCGTCACAATTTTGCGCGACCAACGCGCTATGGGTGCAGGCGTTGAAACAGGCTGGGCGTAGCCTTGCTGTTCAGAACGGTCAAATTGACCAGGACGGGTTTTATGCAAAATTGCCTACGACTGGCCAAGCAAACGAACTTCGTGGTTTGCGTGGCAATAGCGGGATTGCTGACAGCGTGCGCGCAAAAGCCGGTGTCGCCGGATAGTGCACAGTTGACCGCCGGAGGACAGGGCGCGCCGGCGAAGCCGGGATCGAAGCGCGATTTCGCACAGAATGTGGGCGACATCGTTTACTTCACGACAGACAGCTCGGATCTGACCCCGGAAGGGCGCCAGACGCTGCAAAAGCAGGTTCAGTGGCTGAACCAGCATCGCAAGTATACAATTACGATCGAAGGCCACGCCGACGAGCGCGGCACACGCGAATACAACATCGCATTGGGCGCAAGGCGTGCCACGACAGTCCGCACATTCTTGTCGCGGTCCGGCGTCGATCCCCGCCGAGTGCGCACGGTGTCATTCGGTAAAGAGCGGCCAGTTGCCGTTTGCAACGACATCTCGTGCTGGTCCCAGAACCGCCGAGCACAGACCGTTCTCAACAACCGCGCCGGATCTTGATCCGAATAGTTGTCTGCGCGGGGCCCGTGTGCCCTGCGCACCGCAGATCTCCGGGCAGCCGACATGACTTACAAGCTTTATAACCGGCTGGGATCGGGCGGCTTTGTAGTTGAAGCCGCACTGACGCTCTGTGACGAGCCGTTCGAGCTGATCAGTCTGGAATCAACACCAGGAACCGCGCTACCCGAGACGTTCCGTACGATCAATCCATGGGGCCAGGTGCCCGTCCTGATTACAAAAGACGGCAGGACGATTACTGAAAGCGCTGCCATGCTGATCTTTTTGGCCACGCGCGACAAGACCGGCGTGCTCGGTCCGGGCGTCGACCAACCGGACTATGCCGACCTCGTGCGGTGGTTGGTGTTTCTCAGCGCCAACGCATACGAGGCCATTCTTCGGAAAGGCTATCCGCATCGCTTTACAACAGATACGGATGCAGAGGCGCTTGAAGGCGTTCGCGCCGCAGCCCGCGCCCGCGGTGAGAGTGCATTCAAACTCGCTGACGATCAATTGCAGGGCAACGCCTACCTGATTGGCAGCAAGCTCTCGGTTGCCGATATTTATCTCGCGATGCTCTATGCCTGGCATCACAACGATCAGGCCTGTCCGCACTGCTGTCAGCTGACCCATCGGGTCGCTGCAGATCATCGGATTGCGCCCATATGGCAGCGCAATTTTGATCATCGCCTGAAAGTGAAGTGGGGCAGAGAGTAGTTCATCGTGCCAGCACGTGAACCCCTCAAGAGTCAGCAGCCAACCTGACAGGGCTGCCGGTGGGACTGCCATCCTCTTAATTTTTACTAACTCGGGCGTCTCAATACGAGACGCCGATTAAGCCTCCCTTAAGTCTTCTCACCGATAGTCTCCGGACCGGACAATGCTCGCATCGGGCCCAAGTGTGCGCGTTGGGTTGAGTGGCCTATCGAGCTGGCCAGAGTTGTCGGCCAGAAGCAGAAAGGGAAAGTTATGACTTTCGTACGTGGGTCGTTGCTGATGAGCGTCATTGTGCTCTTGTTCAGCGCAATCTCAGCACACGCCGCAGACATATGGAACCGCGGTCCAAGCATGAAGGATGGTGGTTACCGTCCTGCCATCGCGACCAACCCAACATGGTACGCTCGGATCGATGGGGCCTACGCAGCCCACGATGATCCTGTCATCGTTGAAGACGGCCGGTTCGACCTCTTCGAACGCGCCTGGGATAGCACCTGGACATTGGGTGGCGGCATCGGGCGTTATTTCACCAGCAGCATTCGTGGTGATGTGACCTGGGATCATCGTTTCGAAAGCAATGCACGTGGCACGATCCAGGGCTCCTGTTGTAACGGTGAACGCGAATTTGGCATTTCGAGCCACGTGCTGATGGCCAATCTCTATTACGATTTCAATCGCAAGGGGCGGATCAATCCCTACGTCGGGGTCGGCCTTGGTACGACCTACAATGAGACCCAAAACGGCACAAACACGGGCGACTGTGGCTGCGTGGTAGCCATTACGGGCAGCGATACATGGCACGTGGCGGGTGCTTTCATGGCTGGTGTTTCCATGAAGGTGCGGCAGCGGCTGAATTTGGATCTTGGCTATCGCTTCCTGTATCTCGGTAGTGTCCAGACCGGCCACCTCATGCGGACGGACACAAACACGGGCGTGGCCGCACATGTCTCTGCTGAGGATCTCCACGCTCATGAGATTCGTTTCGGTCTGCGTTACGACATCCGCTAATGGATGAGACACAAAAACGCAGAGACGTGAAGACGGATCAAGCGATGTCTTGACCTTGGAACCGGGGGCTGGTGCCAGGTTCAAGCACTATGATCTGGAGGGGAGCGCGATTGCGCTCCCTTTTTGTTGATCAGCTGCGTTTGATTGCTGGTGCGGCCTCACCTTCAATCATCACATTCACGCAGGCTGGCTTATTGGAAGCAATGGCGCGCGCCAAGGCCGGTCCAAGGTCCTCGCGCGATGTTACCAGCTCGCCATGGCCACCAAGTTCGGCTGCGACACGATCATAGCGTGCTGGCGTGAGCTCGCAGCTGTGCGTGCGGTCGGCGCCGAATTCACGAATTTGGATCTGGTGCTCGGCATTCCACTTTGCATCATTGCCAACAATGGCAACCAACGGTGTGTTCTCTCTGACGGCCGTCTCAAATTCAGCGAGATAGAAACCGGCTGTGCCATCGCCCATGACAGTGACGGCAGGTTGATCCGGGCGGACCGCTTTCGCCCCAATGGCGTAGGGGATCGAGCCGCCAATGGCACCGGATGGTCCATTGATCATCGCCCATTTGGAATCTAGGACGGCTTGGCACCACTGTCCGATTTCTCCACCATCGATAATGAAGGAGGTATCGGGTGAGGTCTCCAGCAGCGGCGAAATAGCGTTTGCCAGGTCGACAGGCCCGATGGTTCCGTTCGATGCGCTCTGCTCTTGCCAACTGGCTGGACGGAACTGAACGGCGTCATTGACCTCTTCAACCCACCCGTTTGCTGGATGCTTGTTGAGACCGGCCTGCAGCTGCTCGAGCGCCCCCGCAGGGTCGGCCTGAATCTGGAGCGATAATCGCGCGCCAAGCCGATCCCGATCGCGACTGAGGATGGCGTTGTCCGGGTCGATCTGAATAATACTGCAGTCTGCATTGAGAACCGCGTCATCACCAAAGCCAACCATGAAATTGAGCGGCTTGCCGATGGCGACGACCAGATCACATTGGCCAAGAACCTCCGCGAAGGCACCGAGGCGCGGCGCGCGCAAACCACGCGGGCTTTCAAATGGAACGCAGGGAACGTTGAGTTTCGTTGATGCAGCCATCACCGAAGCCTTGGCGTGGGGACGGCAAAAGTCGGGTCCAAAGACAAGCAGCGGGCGTTCGGCGGATTGGACCGCGTGGCTAATTTTCGCAACGTCATCATCACTGAGGGCCGCAAGTGCTGCCGGCTCTGCAACACTGGATTCGTCGGACTGCGCGCCGGTCTGTCTTAGAACGTCATCCGGCAAAGCAAGGTGCACCGGTCCAGGCCGGCCGTGCTGAGCCAATGCTATGGCGCGCAGGATGTCGGTCTTCAATTCAACACCGGCACGCGCGCGAAAGCTTGCTTTGACCATGGGGGCAGCCGCAGCACACTGGTCGAGCTCCTGAAAAGCACCATGGCTATCGCGTGAGCGAGGCGAGTCGCCACTCAAAACAACCAGCGGTGTCTCTGATTCTTTTGCGGTGTACATCGCTGAGAGTGCATTCGCAAAGCCAGGCCCGGCGGTCAGAAGCGCAATGCCAACATTGCCGGTCATCTGGGCCGCGGCCTCTGCCATATAGACAGCGGCCCCCTCGTGACGTGTATGGATAAGGCGCACATTGCAATCGAGGGCGGCATCATACACCGGCATGATCTGATTGCCGGAGAGCGAAAAGATCGTTGTGACCCCGGCTTCCGTCAGGCCGGACAATAGCCAATCGGCCCCTCGCATCGTCTTGTTGCTCACGCTCTGGTTCCTCCACGAGATCCATCAATTACCGCGCAATGTACAGCGGACGAGCATTGGTGGCCTTATGGCGAATTGACCGCACAAAAACAAGAAAGGCCGGAACGAGCGTCCGGCCTCACAAGCAAATCATTCAAGCTTTGTAATTCGATCAGGCTGCCGATTGCGCCCCTGTGTGGCGGGCGAGAAATCGGGCCTGAGCAAACAGTCGATCGCGATTCCGGCTTTGAGAGCGTTCACGTTGGCGTTTAACACGTTCCATCAGTCGCTCCAGTCGTCTGTCGCGTACGCGTGCAACCAACAGCCGCAAACTATTCAATCGTTGGGCATCGGTCTGCATCGAGTTTGCTCCTTCTTGTCCCTCTACGATGACACTCGATCAATCTGATTCAGCATTCACCAGCAAGTTGAGCAACGCTCAAAGTTGGTCAGAATCAGCCACCAAGACAAAAGATGTGGCGCAAATGTCGCCAAATAGTCGGTGCGAATGCAACTCAAGCCGCCTTCCGATGTCTCCTCCCAAGACCCCTCCTAAAGACTGAGCCGCTATGCAAATTCGCCAGTTGACCCAGCCAATCAATTCCGCTTTATGGGCCGCGGGACACCCTTCCCCAACGAAGGGCAACTATCTGGAAGGATAGAGACATGACGAACCTGACGAAACCGGCCCATCGGCCGGACAATCCCCATTTTTCTTCCGGCCCTTGTGCGAAACGCCCCGGCTGGTCCCCCGAAAACCTCAGGAATGCGCATCTGGGCCGATCACACCGCTCAGCTGAAGGCAAACTGCGTTTGCGCTCTGCCGTCGATAAAACCCGCGCGCTCCTGGCCCTGCCTGATGATTACGTTTGCGGCATCGTCCCGGCATCCGATACCGGTGCTTTCGAACTCGCCATGTGGTCGATGCTCGGCGCGCGCGGCGTCGACATGCTCGCCTGGGAGAGCTTTGGCGCTGGTTGGGTCAATGATGCGGTCAAGCAGCTCAAGCTGGACAACTGCCGTGAGATCAAGGCGCCCTATGGCGTGCTGCCCGATCTCTCCGAGGTCAACTTCGACAACGATGTGCTATTCACATCAAATGGCACCACCTCCGGTGTAAAGATCCCGAACTACGACTGGATCCCTGAGGACCGCGGCGGCCTGACATTTGCGGACGCAACGTCAGCCGCATTCGCACAGCCCATCGATTGGCAGAAAGTCGACGTCCTGACCTTCTCCTGGCAGAAGGTGTTGGGTGGTGAAGCAGCGCACGGCATGCTGGTGCTTTCACCGCGCGCGGTAGAACGCCTTGAAACCTATGTGCCGCCGCGGCCGTTGCCCAAGATTTTCCGTCTGACAAAAGGCGGAAAACTGATCAAAGGTGTGTTTGTCGGTGAGACCATCAACACGCCGTCCATGCTATGCGTCGAAGATTATCTCGATGCTCTGACGTGGGCCGAGAGCATTGGCGGTGGACCCGAGTTGATGGCGCGCGCTGATCGTAACGCTCAGGTCATTCACGATTGGGTGGCGCGAACGGACTGGATCGCGAACCTCGCTGTTGCGCCCGAAACCTGGTCGAACACGTCTGTTTGTCTCAAGATCGTCGATCCCGCAGTCGCTGGCGGCTCTGAGGATGAGCAGGCAGCATTTGCCAAGGCGCTCGTCTCAAAACTTGATGCGGAAGGTGTCGCCTATGACATCGGTGCCTATCGAGATGCTCCGCCGGGCCTCAGAATATGGACAGGTTCCACCGTCGAGACAGCAAATCTGGCAGCACTGACACCTTGGCTTGACTGGGCGTTTGCCGAGACCAAGTCGTCGCTTGCCAAGGCGGCCTAAGGCTGCTTCAGGCACTGGCGACGCGAAACAGCATCGCCGGTCCGACATCCCATTCCATTGACACCCTCATTCCAAGACATGAAAAGTGGAGAAGTCACTATGGCTCCGCGTGTTCTAATCTCTGATGCACTCTCTGAAACCGCCGTGCAGATCTTCCGCGATCGCGGTCTCGACGTCACCTTCGAACCCGAACTTGGCAAAGACAAAGACAGGCTTGAAAAAGTCATTGGCGAATTCGACGGCCTCGCCATCCGCTCTGCCACAAAGGTCACTGAAAAAATCTTGAATTCCGCAGACAAGCTGCGCGTCGTCGGGCGGGCCGGCATTGGAGTCGACAACGTCGATATTAAATCTGCAACCGCCAAAGGTGTGATCGTGATGAACACGCCTTACGGCAACTCAATCACCACAGCCGAACATGCGATCTCGCTGATGCTGGCCTTGGCCCGTCAAATTCCTGCAGCCGACGCTTCTACTCAGCAGGGCAAATGGGAAAAGTCCCGTTTCATGGGTGTCGAGATTACGCGCAAGGTGCTCGGCATTATCGGCTGCGGTAATATCGGTGCGATTGTTGCAACGCGCGCGCTCGGTCTGCGCATGCGGGTCATCGCCTACGATCCATTCCTCTCACCTGAACGCGCCAGCGAACTCGGCGTCGAAAAAGTTGACCTTGATGACCTCCTGGCGCGGGCCGAATTCATCACACTTCACACACCGCTGACCGACAAGACCCGGAACATCCTGAGCCGCGAAGCCCTGGGAAAGACAAAGCCGGGCGTGAGGATCATCAACTGCGCGCGTGGTGGTTTGGTCGATGAAGAAGCTGTCGCCGATGGCATTCGCGTTGGGCATATCGCGGGCGCCGCATTCGACGTGTTCCAGGAGGAGCCCGCCAAAAACAATCCACTGTTCGGGCTCGACAACGTGATCTGTACACCGCACCTCGGCGCAGCGACCTCGGAAGCGCAGGAGAATGTGGCCGTGCAGATTGCCGAACAAATGTCGGATTATCTGCTGACCGGCGCGATATCCAATGCCATCAACTTTCCGAATATCTCAGCCGAGGAGGCGCCGAAGCTGCAGCCCTTCGTCAAACTTGCTGACCAGCTCGGCTCCTTTGCCGGCCAACTGACGGAAACCGGTCTGAAAGGCGTACGCATCGAATACGTCGGCGAAATCGCAGAGATGAATACGGCTGCCCTGACATCCGCTGCCATCGCCGGCGTCCTGCGGCCGTTGTTGTCTGACGGCGTCAACATGGTCTCCGCCATTGAGGTTGCTCGAGAGCGCGGCATCGAGATCGAGGAAGTCCGCCGTAGTGTTGGTGGGGCCTATCAAACCTACATGCGATTTGGTGTCGTGACCGAGCGCCAGCAGCGCTCTGTCGCTGGCACCGTGTTCTCGGATGGCAAACCCCGGATCATCCAGGTGAAGGGCATCAATATGGAAGCCGAGTTGGCGCCCCATATGCTCTACGTCACTAACCAGGATAAACCGGGGTTCATCGGGCGTTTCGGCCAGGCAATGGGAGAAGCGGACGTCAACATCGCAACGTTTAACCTGGGCCGTGACCGCCCCGGCGGCGATGCCATCTGTCTGACCGCTGTTGATGTGCGCGTATCTGATGATGTTCTCAACAAGGTCAAGGCGCTGCCGATGGTCATGAGTGCGCATCGCCTTGAGTTCTGACGAAAAAACTCTCTACGGGGCATAGCAAGCGACAGGGCGCGGCCAAAGTGTGCGGCGCAGTTTGCTGTCTTATCCGTGACATTTTACGCCGGCACGAGTATTCAGCTGTGGGGCGCGCATTGCACAAGATGCGCGACCCCGTCTCGCATCCCCATCAGATGAAGTCTTGAGGGCTGCGCGACGGACCTGTCAGTTAGGAGACTTTCATGCGCGTGCCTGTGTTCGCCGTTCTTCTTCTCGTCGCGTTCAGCGCCCAGGCGGAAGAACTCACAATTGAATCCAAGATTGATGCCGTAACGGTCTTCCCCCGCGGCGCTGAAATCCAACGCGTTGCCAAGATCGAGATCCCTGAAGGCGCTCACACCGTCATACTCGCGGATCTGCCGGCTGGGACTGATCTGAATTCGATCCGCGTCGAAGGCCGGGCAACAGGCAACCTGCAGATTGGCGCAGTCGATTCACGACGAACCCAGATTTTGCGTCGTGACAATGAGCAGAGCAAATCGGAACGCCGCAAGCTCGAAGATGCCATTGAAGAACAAACCGACCGACTGGCCGAGCTTAACTCCAAGATCGAGTCACGTGAGATCCAGAAGCGATATGTCGAGAACCTCGCCGGATTGCCGACCGCAGGCGGCGGCGCGGCTTCAACTTCGCAACGTCCACAACAGGATTGGGTGCAGCTGTTGGCCCTGATCGGAACCAGCCTCACCGACATCCAGGACTCTATCCTGCAGCTGCGGGTAAGCGTCCGCGAAACAACGCGCAAAATCGAAGATCTCAAGAAAGAACTCGCCGCACTCGCACCGCAACAGGTCAGGCGCACGGAAGTGAAAGTCAGTGTCAACGCAGCCACTCAGCTGGAAGCGGAACTGGTTGTTAAGTACCAGGTGCGCAATGCTCGTTGGACAGCGTTCTATGATGCCCGGTTGGAAACCGGCTCGCGCAATGTTCCTTCAAAGTTGAGCCTCACTCGGCGCGCATCCATTGCACAGCAAACGGGAGAAGAGTGGACTGACGTCAATGTCTCTCTCTCAACAGCACGGCCGAGCGGGCGCAGCGCAGCCCCTGAACTCTACTCAATGACTGTCGATTTTGAGCCAGAGCGCCGACCTGCACCGGCACCACGGATGGAAGCGCAGGATGCAGCACCAAGATCGTCGCGCCAATTGCGTGCGAAGAGAGTGGCCCGCCCGGCAGCTACCATGGTGAGAGAGCGTGCTGCCGAAGTCCAGACCAGTGGGTTCCAGGCGACTTTCAAGGTGCCGGATCGCATTACAGTTGCTGGGACAGGCGATGCCAAGCGCGTCAAGATCGAGACGCTGGAGATTGAACCGTCGCTCGTTGTCAGGGCCGTTCCCAAGTTCGACAGGACAGCGTTTCTCTACGCCAAGATGAAACTGCCAAAGGGAATAGCACCATTGCTTCGTGGCCGCGTGATCCTCTTCCGTGATCAGACTTTTGTCGGCCGCGGGCGCATGCCGGAATTGGCCTCGGGCGAAACGCATGAACTTGGTTTCGGATCAGATGATGCGGTCCGTATCAAACACAACAATGTCGGGGAAACCCGAGGTGAATCCGGTATCATTTCCTCGTCACGGACAGATCAGCGGAAGTTCAAGATCAGCATCAAAAACTTTCACGAACGCCCAATCACTTACTCCATACTCGACCGTCGCCCGGAATCACTCAATGAGGAGATCAAAGTTGAATTGATTGGTTCGAGCAAACCGACCAAGATCAACATTAAAGACCGCCGTGGCGTTCTGGCCTGGGAGGGCAAACTGGGTCCGGAACAGGAAAAAGTGATTGATTTTGGCTATGTCGTCTCGTGGCCAGCCGACAAGAAGGTGCAATATCGGCGGTAGGTCGCAGGTATCGAAGGATCCCAGAGATTGTCTCTTGTTGCAATGCTCTGATATAGATGAAAAACCCCGGCAATGAGCTGGGGTTTTTTGTGCACCGGCAACTGATGATCAGGGACTGAAGAATGGCGAACGTAGTCGTCGTAGGCGCGCAGTGGGGCGATGAAGGCAAAGGCAAGATTGTCGATTGGCTCTCCGAAAGAGCTGACGTTGTCGTGCGGTTTCAAGGTGGCCACAACGCAGGCCATACCTTGGTCATTGGCAATCAGGTTTATAAACTCTCGCTGCTGCCGTCAGGCGTTGTCAGACCAGACAAGCTCGCGGTGATTGGCAACGGGGTTGTCGTCGACCCTTGGGCGCTGATTGCCGAAATTGATGGCCTGCGGTCACAGGGACTGAACATTTCGCGTGACAACCTGCGTGTGGCGGAAAACGCGACGCTGATTCTTCCTCTCCACCGGGAACTGGACAGGATGCGTGAGGACGCGGCGGGTCGCGGCAAGATCGGGACGACACAGCGTGGGATCGGACCAGCTTACGAGGATAAAGTCGGTCGCCGTGCCATCCGGGTCCAGGATCTCAAGAATCTCAATACGCTGGAGGCCAAGCTCGACAGAATCCTGGTGCACCACAATGCCCTGCGCCGCGGTCTCAATCAGCCCGAGATTGAGCGTGCAGCATTGATGGCCGAGCTTACCGAAATCGCTCCCAAGCTCCTGCCGTACATGGATGTGACCTGGGACTTGCTGGATCAGAAACGGCGGGCCGGCAAGCGGATCCTGTTTGAAGGTGCTCAGGGCGTGCTGTTGGATATCGATCATGGCACATACCCGTTCGTTACATCGTCAAACACCGTTGCCGCTCAGGCCGCCATCGGGTCAGGCATTGGGCCGGGTGCCGTTGGCAATGTGCTCGGTATCGCAAAGGCCTACACAACCCGCGTGGGCTCAGGGCCCTTCCCAACAGAACTCAACGACGACGTCGGCCAGATGCTTGGCGAGCGTGGCCATGAGTTCGGTGTCGTCACAGGCCGGGCCCGCCGGTGTGGATGGTTTGACGCCACCTTGGTGCGCCAGATGATCAAGGTCTCTGGTATCAACGGCATCGCACTGACCAAGCTCGATGTGCTTGATGGCTTCGAGTCGATCAAGGTTTGCGTCGGCTATGAACTCGATGGAGAGCGGATTGATCGCCTTCCGGCAGGCACCAATGCACAGGAGCGTTTAAAGCCAATCTACGAAACGCACGAAGGTTGGAGCGATACAACCAGAGGCGCGCGCACTTGGGCGGAGTTGCCAGCCCAGGCTGTGAAATATGTGCGCCATATTGAAGAGCTCATCGAATGCCCGGTCACATTGCTGTCGACCAGCCCCGAACGTGAGGACACGATTTTGATGCGGGATCCATTCGAGGACTAAATCAGCTTGCGATAACTTGCTCTCGTTGGCGTAGACTAACGGGTGAATGCAAACTGGAGATGGAGCGGCCGGATGACCAAGGAGCCGGGCATACTCGCCATATGGCACGACTGTGCAGCCGGTTCCGAAGAGACCTTCGAGCACTGGTATCAGAACGAGCACCTGATCGAGCGTGTCTCGGTGCCGGGATTTCGGTGTGGTCGCCGCTATGAGGTGTGCTCTGGCGATCGCCAGTATTTCACCTACTATGAAGCCGACACGCCAGAGGTGTTCACAGGTTCAGACTATGTCGACCGCCTCAATGATCCGACACCGCTCACGCGAGAGGTCATGTCCGGGATCTTCGTGCGTCCGAGCCGCACTGTCTGCCGCCGCGTATCACGTTCGGGCTCGATTGAGGGTAGCTTTGCCGTAACCGCTGTCACCAGCGACGACACTGCGCTGCAGGCGTGGCAGCGGCAGATATCGGCCCTGCCGCAGAGAGATGGAATTGCAAATATTCAAACTTGGTCTGCCGTGGATGGCGCAAGCGATGTCGGATCGCGCGAACAAAAACTCCGTGGTGGGGATGATGTTATTGCCGGATGCTTATTCGTGTCGGTTCTGCGGGAAAATGATGTTGAAGCTGTCTATAATTGGATGAATGGCGTAGGTATCGCGGCAGAACAGATTTCGAGTTACCGCCTCCTATGTCAGCTGCATACGGACAGCCTTTAGAAGCGACTGAAAGCTCAGGACAACGAAGATCCGGAGATCACGCATGAACGACCGCGCTGTAGAACAAGCATCGGATCTGATCTGGAACGCCTGGCAAGCGGGCAATGTTGTCGATGCTTTGCCAAAAGAATGTGAACCATCAACGCGGGCACAGGGCTACGAGATCCAGGCACGGCTCGAGAAGCGCACAGCAGGGCCGACTGCCGGCTGGAAGATCGCGGCAACAAGCGCGGCCGGGCAACAGCATATCGGCGTCGACGGTCCAATAGCCGGAAGGCTTCTGAAGGAACGCACATTTGGTGATGGCGCAACGCTGACATTCGGCGCCAACAGGATGGCTGTTGCTGAACCGGAGTTTGCATTTCGCTTGGGCCAGACGATTGCGCCCCGAGACAAACCTTACACGGTCGATGACGTGCTTGCAGCGGTTTCCGATTTGCATTTGGCAATCGAATTGCCGGACAGTCGTTTTGCCGATTTTGTGTCTGTCGGCGCGGCCAATCTCATTGCCGACAACGCCTGCGCCCATGAGTTTGTCCTCGGGCCGAAAGCACCGCCGCAATGGCGCGGTCTCGATCTTTCCAAGCATACGATGCAGGCGGAAGTCGTTGGTCGGCACAAACACGATGGTATCGGCGCTAACGTCCTGGGCGATCCGCGTGAAGCGCTGACATGGCTTGTCAATGAAGTGACGGGTTTGGGACTATCGATAGCCGAAGGGCAGGTCGTGACGACCGGCACATGCGCGATTCCTTTGCCGGTGACGGCCGGTGATCGGGTGCGAATGGATTTTGGCGAACTGGGACAGGTCGCGATGCAGTTTGACCGTGTATGATGTGGGCTGAGTCGGCAGGAAAACGAGCAGGCCATGTTCAGACTAATCAGCGCAACACCGAGCCCCTACGCCCGCAAAGTGCGCATCGCACTGTTGGAGAAGGGAATCCCGTTTGAGTTGGTGACGGAGGTCCCTTGGGATCACACAACGACCGTCCCTCAATACAACCCGCTGGAGAAACTTCCGGTATTGATTTGCGGTGACGGGTCTGCAGTCTATGAATCGAGCTATATTCTCGAATGGCTCGAAGTGAAGTTCCCGGAGCCCCCGATATTCCCCGCCGATCCGATGGAGCGGCTGCGCGCGCGTCGCCTTGAGGTTCTTGCCGACGGCATATGTGATGCCAACGTGCTGGTGTTCTTCGAGACCATGCGTGGCCCGGAAAAATCCAGCCCGGAATGGATGGCGCGCCAGCGCCGCAAAGTCGAAGGCGGCGTTAGTGCTCTCGCAAAACTGATCGGGGATAAGACATACGCGGTTGGCGATCACTTCGGTTTGGGCGATATCGCAGCCGCGACCGTCCTACGTTATCTCGATGTCCGGCTCGCGGACTTCGCATGGCGCTCACTCTACCCGCAATTGTCGGCTTATTCTGACAGAATGGAACAGCGCAGCTCATTTGCCGAAACCACACCGGTTCCCCAGACGTTCAATGATAAGATCGTCTGATCATGAGCCAATCTTCGTTGTCCAACGATGATGCAAGCCGGACGGCTCATATTTGCCAGCCAGACCGGTGATCCGCACCCTGGCGCCTTGTGTCCGACGAATGCTGCAAACCCTGATCACACTGCGAATATAACTCATCACTGATGGGGGGTAGCTGCCAACACGCGTCTGAAATGGGCATAGTGGTGCCGCGGGCAAGCACAGTGGAGGCGGCGCATGCGGCAGATGGCATTGATAGGGTTCATGCAGGCACAGAACTGCTCGAACTTCGCCGCATCCTGGCGCCATCCGGATTCGCGAACAGATTTCACGTCACCGGAGTTTTATGCCCACATCGCGCGGGTACTTGAGGACGGTAAATTTCACCTTGCGTTTTTTGACGATCGCCTCGGTATGCCGGAGTATTCCGGTGGCAACTTTGCCGATGCCGTCAAGCATGGCATTCGCTGCATCAAGATGGATCCCATTGCAACGTTGATGCCGATGGCGATGGCGACGACGCGGCTGGGCCTTGGCGCCACAATGTCGACGACCTACTACGAGCCGTTTCATGTTGCGCGCATGTTCGCAACTTTGGATCTCATGACCCACGGCCGCTCGGCCTGGAATATTGTAACATCGCTCAATGACACCGAGGCCCAGAATATGGGGCGCGACAAGGTCATCGAGCATGATCTGCGCTATGACCGGGCAGACGAATTCATGGAGGTGGTGCTCGGCCACTGGGATACCTGGGCCGATGACTCCCTGATCGTCGACAAAGCAACCAACGCATTCGCCGATCCCGACAAAGTTAAGCGCCTTGATCACAAGGGCGAGTTCTTTTCATCACGCGGCCCTTTCACAGTGCCGCGCTCATCGCAGGGTCACCCAGTTCTGATCCAGGCCGGACAAAGCGGCCGCGGCCAACGCTTCGCAGCCGATTGGGGTGAATTGGTCTTCGTCGTCTACCCAAGTCTGGAGATCGGCACGAAGTCCTATAAGACCCTCAAACAATTGGCAGCGGATGCCGGGCGTGATCCCGACACCATGCGCATCTCGCACCTCATCACGCCGGTGATCGGAGAAACCCGCGACGAAGCCGAAGACAAGCGCGCGCTCCTCGAAAGCCTGCCCATCGAGGAGGACTCATTGATGCTGTTGTCGGAAGTCCTGAACTTCGATTTTGGTTCCAAGCCATTAGATGAACCGTTCACCGACGATGAACTGGAGAGCATGTCGGGTCTGCAGGCCTACCGCGACCGCGCGATCGAAGGCAGCGGCAAATCCAACCCCTCGATCCGTGATTTCATCAACGTAACGCAACGCGGCCGGCTGCGTCATCCGATCGTCGGCACCGGCAAAGACGTCGCCGACATGATGGAAGAATGGTTCACGACTCCGGCCTGCGATGGCTTCGTGATCAGTGCGTCGTGTGTCCCGGGAACCTTTGAAGACTTCGTCAAATATGTCGTACCGGAATTGCAGAAGCGCGGCCTGTTCCATCAGGACTACAAGGGAACAACACTGCGGGAGAACTTAGGGTTAGCCCGCCCTGATGTCGGTGCCTGGAAAGGCCGGTTCCAAAACTGATGGGCAGCAGCGCCTATGCGCCCAAACAATGAGGTGGAGATATGCCTACAGTTCAGGTTGATCAATTGCGGGGTATTGTTGAGCAGCTCTTCATTGCTGCGGGTGCATCGCCGGACGAGGCCCAGATCGTCGCCCGCCATTCTGTTGCCGCCAACCTTGCCGGGCATGACTCCCACGGCGTGATCCAAATCCCGATCTATCTCGATCGCATCGAGAAGGGTCACATTGTTCCGGGCGCCCCGTTTGAGATTAAGCAGGAATCGCCCACCAGCACGGTGGTCGATGGCAATTGGGGCTTCGGTTATGTCGTGGCGGAACGCGTCACCAAAATGACGATCGAGAAAGCCAAGACGTCGAACGTAGCCGCGGCAACGATTATGCGCCAAAGCCATATCGGTCGCGTCGCAGCTTATCCTTTGATGGCCGCACGCGAAGGGATGATTGCGATTATGACGGCAGACTCGGGCCGTTCACCCAAAGCTGTCGCACCTTTCGGCGGACGCGAACCGCGCCTCGGAACCAATCCCATCTGTATTGCCGTGCCGGCGGATCTTGAACAGCCGCTGGTTGTCGACATGGCAACCTCGGCCGTTGCAGCCGGTAAAATCAAGCTTGCTCAGGCCAAAGGTGTCGACATTCCGGAAGGCTGGGTTGTTGATGGTGAGGGCAAGCCGACAACGGATGCCTGGGCCTGGGGCAAAGGTGGCGGCGTACTGCTGCCATTGGGCGGGCCGGAAGGGCACAAAGGCTACGGCCTGTCGGTGATGGTTGAGATCCTTTCCGCACTGTTGCCGGGCCTTGGCTTTGGTGTCGACCCCAACGGCCGCCACAACGATGGCTGCTTCCTGGCTGTTTTCAACACAGCAGCGTTTCGCGACTTGGCGACGTTCAAGAAAGAAGTGGCTGATTTTGCCCACTACCTTAAGGACACACCACCGGCTCACGGATTTGACGAAGTCCTCTATCCTGGTGAGGTCGAGATCCGTACCGAAAAACATCGTCTGGCCAATGGAATCGCGGTTGATGACGAAACCTGGGGCAAGCTATCGGCGTTTGCCGAAAAGTTCGGCCTGAACAATTTAATGGGTGATGCAGGAGTAGGCCATGAGTGATCAAATTCGCATGATGGCGGCGACCGGCCTCCTGGGCTACGGCTTCGGGGAAGAGGCTTTTCGCGCCGGCCTCGAGATGGATCTCGACTTCATCGCTGCTGATGGTGGCTCGATGGACCCCGGCCCGCACTACCTTGGTGAAGGCGTACCGTTTGTGTCCCGGATGGCGCTCAAGCGCGACATCGGCCTGATGCTGGATGGCGCATTGGAGCGCGGCATTCCGATGTTGATTGGCTCTGCCGGCGGTGGTGGCAGCGCACCACAGGTCGCGATCGTGCGCGAGATCGTCGAAGAGATTGCTGCTGAGCGTGGCTACAAATTTAAAATGGCTGTCATTCACGCCGACCAATCAAAAGAGTATCTGCATGCGAAACAGCGCAGCGGTAAAATCGAGCCGCTCGGTCCCATCGATGACATGACACCGGAAACCATCGACAGCTCGCACCGTGTCGTCGGTATGATGGGCGTTGAACCATTCCAGGAAGCTTTGAAATCCGGTGCACAAGTCGTCCTTGCTGGACGTGCGACAGATGCCTCAATCTATTCAGCCATTCCTTTGATGCACGGCTTCGAACCCGGACTGGTCTGGCACCTCGCCAAGATAATCGAGTGCGCCGGCCAGGTAACAACCCCGCGGGATGGCCAGGACTGTGTGATCGGAACGCTGGCCAAGGATCATTTTATCGTTGAACCAGCCAATCCCGACAAGCGTTGCACGCGCATGAAGATTGCCGCCCACACACTCTATGAAAATCCCAGCCCCTACCATCTCGAAGAACCCGATGGGACACTCGTCACCGTCAACTCGACGTATGAGCAGATTGATGAGCGTCGCGTGAAAGTGGCTGGTAGCCGATTTGAACGGTCGAACCGCTACACTGTCAAACTCGAAGGCGTCCGCAAAGCTGGCTATCGAACGGTGTTCTTTGCTGGCGTGCGTGACCCGATCCTGATTTCTGTGATCGACGATTTTATTGCTTCATGCCATGAGCGTGTCGCCCGTGAAGTCGCAGCGTTGGGCATCGAAAGCGACGACTACCAACTCAATATTCGCGTATATGGCAAGAGCGGAACAATGGCGGCACGCGAACCCGTGAAGGATGCCAGCCCGCATGAGATCGGCATCCTTGCTGAAACGCTGGCGGAAGATGAGGACACATCCAAGGCCGTGATGGCCAAGGCGCGTTACGCGTTGCTTCATACGGACTTCCCTGGCCGTAAATGCATTTCTGGCAACCTTGCGATCCCCTTTTCGCCCTCTGACATGCCGGTCGGTCCAACCTATGAATTCAGCATGTGGCACATCATGGAGATCGACGATCCACTGGAGCCGTTCCCTATCGAGATGGTGGAGGTCTGACAGTGGCGACCCTGGCTGAACTCACAGGTGTGTTGCGCTCCAAGAATGCAGGGGCATTGCTCGTAACTCTGGATCTCATGTTCGAGGACATGGCGACTTATGAACATGTCAGGGACAGTGGCGTTATCACGGAGCAGTTGATCGCAGAGCTCTATAGCGTTTCACAGAATGAGGTCTCGATCATTCCTTATGATGTTGCAATGGCCATCAAGATTACAGTGCCTCGGCTGGTTCCATCCGGCAGCTTTGGCGATACTGATATTTATGGTGCCCAGCAACATGCCCCACTCTTGAATATCGAGATTCCCGATCCATAGGCCGGGTCAAACGTATCGGCTGATGAATTGAAACTTGGGATATTCCATTGTGCGACACGACAATCCATACCCAAGGAGTAGACAACCAGGCATCAAGTCGGCGCCCGTTCAATTCCGACAGAGGGCCCGCTGGTCTATTGAGCTCGCCTGGAACGACTCTCCCTAAAGGTCTTTACAACTCAGCGGTCACAGAAGATCGTTTCAAAGCCCAACTGATGTTTCCGCCTAAGAAGTAGAACTTCTCCATCGCTGCCGTCCCAGTCGGGGCGTTCGACACCGTCCAGGCCGGTTGTCAAATCGGGCAGAAAGTCTTCCAAACGGGTCGCACTCGATGAATCGACGAGGCGCTGTGTTGAACGGCCGGCAACGTGCGCCAGCACACCTGCGGGTAAGGCATTGATGCGCCCCTCTCCGGCAATCAATTGCCCGCCACTCTCAGAAAATGTCCGCGTCATCTGACTGAAGCTCAGCAGATGCGGCACGTCGAAGGCCGAAAGACAATCGACAACAAGGAGCATGGCATCGATGCCGGCTTGGGCGTTTGTATGCATCGGCCAGCCACCCATAGCCCGTGCCAGACACATTCTGCGGATTGCTGCTGCTGCAACAGGCTGTACATCATCCAGCGGAACCGCAAAAACGGTGAGAGCGCCACAAACCTTAAAGCGGGACGTCCCATCCTCTGGATGTGCTGCCGGCACGAGCATGGCGGCTGCAAACGTGTCATCGGCCAGCACGTCGTCGAGCCCCGCAATGAGGGCTGCAGCGATAGTCTCGAAGCTTTTTCCGGGAAACTCAACGGAAAAGAAATCACGCGAACTTTTGCTGTTGAGAGCCGCAATATGATCGTCATAATCCCGAGCGTTCCGCTCCTGCAACAATGCCCTGAGTGTTGCGAAATCAGCCCCCGGCACAAGGCTCATGAGTCGGAACAGATGACGGAGTTGGGATCGTGAGCGAGCGATTTGCCTGGAGCCGAGGAAGCTCTCGCAAACGAGGCACTGCATTTCAAAGGCACTGTTCAGTACCTGCTCCCGGGCAAGTAGATCATCACCCAGGTCCCCAATTGAAAAGGGATTGAGTAATCCGGCAAACTTAGGTTGGTGCCAGTCCACCACACGGAGGACATGTCTGAGATCCTCATCGGCTTCAAGGCGTGCAGTCAGGCCTCCGTTGCTGTCGAGCACGGTCACCGGCCGTGTGGCTATTGAAAACTCAGCCAGGGACGCTGTGAGCGTCGCGTGAATGATGTGATGCCGATTGTCATCAGCTAATGCCACCACGAGTGCATCCCCATTCGAGATCTTGTCGCGTAACTTGGGGATTGAATTGGCTTGGATGGACTGAGCTGCAACTGATCGACGGACACCAGCCAACGTTTCGCGAAATGCATCTGTTAGACCGCCTGGTTGCCCGATGGGCGACTTCTCGAACTGCGTGGGCTCATCAGCCAGCTGCTGAGGCGCCACATCAGTGATGACCGGTGTGGTTGGAGCGGCGTGCTCTTCAATCACCACGCGATGCTCGGGCAAAGCCGGAGCGACGGCGATCGATCGTGCAAGGTTTCGGCCCGGCAACGTCTCACCAACGTCCGTCGTGGAGGCCGTCGCAGAATTCCGCAACTCGGCCCGAGAGTGCCTCAGATAGAGCACACCCGTAGCGGCACTACAGACGATGAGCAACACCAAGTAATGCCACGCAGACGGCGCCAATTTCGAAGCACTCGCCGGTTCGCGCAGAACCAGTGCCGATCTGGAAATCATGCTGACTTTGACCGAGTTCGCGGAAGGGGTCATTCCAGTCGGATCGCTGAGCCTGTTCGATGCAATGTCTTTCTGTGTGAGGTTTGGAGACGGCTTGCTCGCGTCATTGCCTCGGCTGCCAGGCTGAGGGCGCAACCCACTCATTGCTTGAAACGATGGTAGCGACCCGGTCGTAATGGCAGCCGTTGATCGACCTGCAACCCGTTGCTCAGGCCATGGCACTGTTTCAAGCTCAGTCGCTGTTGAAAACTCGGAGTCTTGGATGGATTGCTTGACTGGAGTGTCTGTCGCCGTACCGCTCGCTGTTGGACTACAATGCGCGCCTTTCACTGACAGACACGTCCCTCTCAGGGCCGCCGGGCGCTCTCGAGCGCGCACGCCATCATCGACGCCCTTGGTGCGATGACGATGAATGATGCGCGCCGTAACTGTTTCCCAATCGATGTCGGACAGGTTCACGCCCGAGGGGGATGCCACGGGTCTTGCGCGGGCATCCGCAAGTGCTGCTTTCTGTTTTGGTGTCTCGGCGGCCGCCGTCTGCGATGCGCGTGATTCGGAAGGGCGCTGCTGCGTGATATCTGGCGGGCGGGCATTGATTGCATTGGTACGTGCTGACTTCGGAGCGCGCGATATAGAAGGTTTGGCCTGCTTCGCCCGGGGCAGGGATGGTGATCGAGAAGTCGCAGTCGCCTGCGCCGCGGAGAGCGTTTTCGACGCAGGATCAGGTGCTCGGACGGTTGCAACGGAGGAGTCCTGATCTTTGCTGTTGATTGTCGTTTCTTGTTGTTCGGCTTGTTTAACTTGATTGTTGTCTACGGCCGATTTCTTGTCCGGAACAGCGTTGCGCACAACCGCCGGTAGGTCATTCTTTTTCTCTGTGGCGGAGGACGGTCGACCCTCAGTAGCCTGCATTCTTTTCTTGAGGCGGGCGACATCAAGATCAAGTTGCGGGAATGGAAACAATGACGATGCGATTTTGTAATCCGCGAGCGCAGCGCCCAGCTGGTCCTTCTCAGCCTTGAGCGTGCCGCGCTTGTAGTAGGCCGCCGCAACGGAATAAACGTTGGAAAATCCGGGAGCCTTTGCCTGTTCGATGAGGTCGGTGCAGGCCGCCATTAAGCTGCGCAGGACACAGTTCTTGTAGAGCTGCATCGCATTGGACGAGCCGATGGATTGTCCACGGTCAGCTGCTGACGCCCAGCCTGAAGCAAGCATCAGAGCAGCCAATAACAGCGACAAATTTCGCGCTAGAATAGCCATGCGGGAGCACCAACGTGGGCGTTAGTTTTTTCGTCTTATGCAACGTCCAGTCGTTAGCGTTAGTATGATTCGAAATAGGTAGTGTACCGATCACATTCACTCTCGAAGGTTGTACGAAAGGATCGCAGTAATAATTACTCATTTTGAATAGAACATTGAAAGTCCTATGCCTTTGAGGCTTGTGCCAATGCGGCCTGGAAAGCTCAGCAAAGCAAGGAACAATGGCGTGTGGCGCATTCAGGCTGTTGCTGCGATGCGAATCTTGTAGGTGTGAAGTTGGATTGGCTGCAGGAGTCTAAGGACGAGCAGCGCAAGCATTGTTCCTCCGTGGCCAGATGGCTCGGACGCGTCACTGTGGAGGTATGATGAACAAGCAAGAGCTGTTTCAAGAGCTCCGTGACGAACTCGCCTCGGCTTACACTGAGGAACTCGCGAGCGTCCATGGGTTACTGGAAGGCGGTCTCACCGCGATCAAAAATGAACGCTCCCAGGTTCATCTGCAGGAGACGGGTTCGATCGCCGCCAAGGGCGAGGCTGGGAAGATCTTCCGGGAAGAGCTTTCGGACGCGATGAACTTGATCCTCGAGCGCTATGCGCGGAACTTGGTCAAAGAAATTGAGCATCTCGGCATTCGCCGCTCTTAAGCGGTTGCCTGAAACATGCACGACTAAGACCGGACATAGCCGCCTTTGACATCCTGAGCATGCAGGTCCGGATCCCGGTCATCAGCAGCACCCCAGCCACCGCCACCTGACGTCTCCAACCTGACTGTGTCGCCGCGCCTGAGATCAACGCCAGAAATTTTCGACGGCAGGTCGGTCACCTCGCCACTGCGCTTAAGTTGAAAGCTACCAAGTGAGCCAGGCTCCCCACCATTCAATCCATACGGCGGATATCGGAACCGCTCAAAGTTACCAGACAGCACGCCCCAGTCCGCATCTAAGCGCCATTCGCGGGCAAGACCGAGGCCGCCGCGATATTGCCCTTTGCCGCCGCTGTCAGGAATAAAGCCGTATTCAGTGAACGTAATCGGGAAGAGGGTTTCGCACATCTCGACTGGCGAATTCGCGAGATTGTGGAATCCCGCTGAGAAACCATCGGCACCGTCGCCGCTGGGATGAGCACCCCACCCTCCTACTTCGACCTCGAAGTAGACACGCCGTTCACCGTCGACGATGGGATCAGGTGCCGACAAGGCAGCGACATACGAGACGCCATAGTACGCAGCCGGAATGAGATCGGGAGCAGCTTTTGCGATGGCTCCCAGCACAGTGGTTACAATGCGATGCCCCGTCGCCATGCGATTGGCAACCGGCGCAGGAGGGCGGCAATTCACAATGGAACCCGGACGCGCGACGACGTCGATGGGCCGATAAGCGCCTGAGTTGGCCATCGCACGACCACCAGCGGCGCAAAGAAGTGCGCAGTAAACTCCGGATTTAGCCATGTTGAGTGTGCAGTTCACCGGACCGGGAGCCTGATCAGCAGAACCGGAAAGATCGACCACGCAGCGATCACCGTCAATTTTCACTTGGGCATTAATTTGCAAACCAACGGCGTCTTGCCCGTCGTCATCAACAAAATCTTCAAACGCATAGATGCCATCCGGGATTTGACCAATCGCACTGCGCATTTCGACTTCCGATTGATCAAGTATCTCATTCATGGCCGCAACGATGGTCGCCGGCCCGTACCGTCGGACCAAGCGGTCAATTGCATTTGCACCGACTTTGAGGCAGGCGATTTGCGCGTAGACATCACCCGCAATCTTATCCGGCTCACGGCTGTTTTGCCGAATGATACTGACGACGGTCTGGCTTACCTTGCCGCCTTCAACGAGACGCACTGGAGGAAGGCGAAGGCCCTCCTGATAAACCTCACGGGCGCCCGCGTAGTAGCTGCCCGGCGCGCCACCCCCGACATCAACGTGGTGGACAATCGATGCCGATATCGCCACGCGCCGGCCGTCTGCGAAGATAGGTTGGAAGGCTACGAAGTCCGGCAGATGCTGACCACCGCAATAAGGATCATTGGTCAGGATCACATCGCCCGGTTGCCAATCATCGAGTGGAATATGGTTGGCAATGATCTCATCGAGACACACCGACATACTATTGAGATGGATGGGAATGCGCGTGGATTGCGCGACGGCCTGCCCCTTTCCGTCGAACAGCGCTGTAGAATAGTCGAGTGTCTCGCGGACCACCGTCGAGCGTGCTGTTCTCCAGATGGAGAGGTTCATTTCTTCAGCGCCCGCAATCAGAGCATTGCGGATAACTTCGAGGCGAGCTGGATCAAGGTGGGTCTGTCTCAATTGCCTGTTCTCCCGACACGAACACAATCAAGATCGCCATTGCTGAGTGCCTTAAGGTGCCAGCCGCCCTTGATCAACAGAATGGTATAATCCTCTTCGATGATTGCTGGTCCTTCAATTCCCGGACCGTTGATAATGTCATCGCGTTTGAATGAGACGACTTGCACGCTGCGGCCATCCAACCAAACGGACCGCGTCTTACTTTCTTGCTTCCGCTTGCCGGAGTCCGAACTCATTTCAGTCAGTTGAGGCTTATCGAGCCTGCCAATAGCTGATGCGCGGACAGTGACAATTTCAACAGCCTCATCGGGCGCGCTATGTGCGAAGCGTTGCTCATGTAGGGTATGAAATGCGCCGAGAAGCTCCGCCAAGTCTGTAGGTGCACCGCGTTTCTCGCCACCGGTGAGACTAAACCAGGGTGTCGTAATCTCGTAGGCTTGGCCGCGATAGCGCATGTCGCAGGCGATATCAATTTGCTGCGCAGCATCGGCAATGCCATCGCGTTCGAGAAGGGATTGCGCATCATGGCAAAGCGCGCTTGCAACGACCGATAATCGGTTCAAAGATCCGTTGTTGGCAATTACGAGTTCTGATCGCGATAGGTCATGACGGAGGTCTGCGAAAAGCATGCCTCTTGCAGAGAGAGTCGAGGCATGAGCTGGAAAGATGATCCGGTCGATGCCCAATTCATCCGCGACCGCACATGCGTGAAGTCCGGCTGCACCGCCAAATGGCGCCAGTGCGAAATCGACGGGGTCGACGCCTTTCTCGAAAAGTGAGAGCCGGATCGCACCGGCCATGTGCGCTGTGGCCACGTCAACTATGCCTTCAGCAGCGATAGCCAGGTCCATGCCAAGCGGGTCTGCGATGATCTCAGAGCAGGCACTCTTGGCGCGATCGATGTCAAGTGACATGCCGCCACCGAGAAAACTCTCAGGATTGATCCGTCCGAGGATGGCATTGCCATCAGTGACGGTCGGCACTTGACCGCCGCGATCATAGCAAACCGGACCGGGATAAGCACCGGCACTTTGAGGTCCCACCCGGAGCGCCGACGCTTCAGAGCGCGCAATACTACCGCCACCGGCACCAACGGTGCGAATATCGATCATTGGCAGGCGCACCGGCAAATCATCAATGCTGGATTCCTGAGTTTCACCAATGACACCGCTGGTGACAACCGAGACATCTGAACTTGTCCCGCCCATGTCGAGGCCAACGAGCTCGCTAAGGCCGTGATGCTTTGCAAGTTGGCCAAGTGCCATGGCACCGCCAGCAGGTCCCGACAACAAAAGTTTCGCCGGCAGGTTGGCCGCTTCATCTGGTGACGCGACACCGCCATTGGATTGGACAAGATAGAGCTTGGCCTCGACGCCAGCCCCGGCGAGCCGGTCGGTCACCGAGCTGAGGTAGTTCGAAATAACAGGCTTCAGAAGTGCGTTAAGAACTGTTGTCGATGTGCGCTCAAACTCACGCACCTCGGGACTGACGTCATGCGAAGTTGAGATCGTCAGCTCTGGCATCTCTCGATGAAGGACTGCATACGCTAGTTTTTCATGTTCAGGATTTCGATATGCATGTAGGAAAGCAATCGCGAGTGCCTCGATGCCGGCCTCTCGAAGCAACGGGACCAGTCCGGCGAGTGCGCCCTCATCCAGCGGTGTCTCAATATCCCCATTGGCACGCATGCGTTCCTGCACTTCGAAGCGTAAGTGCCGCGGGATGAGCAGAGGCCGCGGCTCTGCCTTGAGTGCGTAGACATTCTTGCGCATGTGGCGGCCGATCTCGAGAACATCACGGAAGCCAGATGTGGTCAGCAGCGCCCCCTTGGGCAACTTCCGTTCCAGTACGGCGTTGGTCGCAATCGTCGACCCATGCAGGATTAGGCCAATGTCGCTGAGTTGATAGCCATAGCGTTGGCAGGCGCCGCCGAGGCCCTCGATCAATCCGATCGATGGATCGTGTGGCGTCGAGGGGGTTTTGAAGTCGTGGACCGCGCCTGTGCGTGCGTCGTGGATCTGCAGATCGGTAAAGGTGCCGCCGATATCAACGGCGACACGAATGGGTTTTGTCATTGGTCCCAGCTGGAGTTATTGAGGGAGCCGCATCACGATTGCAGTGCGGCTCGAAGGAAAATGTCAGGTGGAATACCGATCTCGATAAACCGGGTTGTGAGTTGTGCCGATAGGCTCTCCGGCTGCGCGTGGCGCTACCTCGCCACGTGTGCCGCTGCGGTCGCAATAGCGGCCTCAGTGAATTGCAGATCTTCTTCGTTTAAGGGGATGGACGGATACCATTTTCCATCCGACTTGAAGATGCCCTCGTCGCGGAGCTTCTGGTTGAACGATTTCGCAATGTCGGCATTGCCACGCATTGTTCCACGATAGTCTGTTACGGCTTGCGGTGAGAACACCACATCGAACAATGTCGGGTCACCGACAACCTGATGATCGACCCCTGCTGCCGATAAATGCCGTTTGAGTGCATCAATGATAAACTGACCATTGGAGCGAAATGTCTCGTACTGGCCGGGACGACGTAGGATTTCCATTGTCTTCAAGCCGGCAGCGGCTGCAACAGGATTGCCACTGAGAGTGCCAACCTGGAATGTGAAGCCTTCCTTTCCGACCTTGTCCTTATCGAAATGGGCCATGATGTCTTCTTTGCCGCCGATCGCCGCCAGCGGAAAACCGCCTCCGATAATTTTACCCATGGTGCAGAGATCAGGTACGACACCGTACTTTTCTTGCGCACCGCCGTAGGCAAACCGGAACCCGGTGACGACTTCATCGAAAATAAGGACAATACCGTGCTTCTCTGTTTCTTCGCGCAGTGCCTCTAGGAAACCGGGCACCGGAGGAATGAGGCGCTGCAACGGTTCAACAATGACAGCCGCGATCTGATCAGCATATTCCGCAATGAGCTGACGCATGAAATCAGCGTCATTAAATGGGGCGATCAACATATTGTCTCGGATCGCTTCGGGAATGCCGGCAGAGTCGGGCACGGCGAGCGGGAAGTTCTGCAGGATGTCCGGAGCCAGGCTCATGAGAGATTCTGCTGACATGCCATGGTAGCCGCCCTCGAACTTGAGAATCTTATCTCGTCCGGTGTAGGCGCGGGCTAGGCGAATGGCATACATGTCAGCTTCGCCACCAGTGCTCACGTAACGGACCTGGTCAGCGCAGGCGACGGCTTCACAGATTTCTTCGGCAAGCTCAATTCCACGCGCATTGTTGGCGAAGAAGGTCATGCCTTTGGCCACTTGTTCTTGTACGACCTCAAGCACTTCGGGATGGCCGTGGCCCAACACCATCGGGCCCGATCCAATTAGATAGTCAATGTACTTCTTGCCGTTCTCATCCCAGACATATATCCCTTGCCCTTCGCGAATGACGTAGTTCGGGTCGAAGTTGCCAAAGCCTCCGCCAGGCAGAACCTTGTGAGCACGGCTGACCCAGTCTTCTTGTGAGATGTGTGCATCCATTGTCGGCACTCCTTGCGCTTCGTAAAATCCGCATCGCGTGATTTGTGGGTGATAAACCGAACCCGCTATCTTAAGTCGCCAACGTTGCCGGTCGGCGCCTTGAGGTCAAGCCTTGCACAGACGTTTGGCTGAGATCGCACAATGTATCGGATAGGCAATTGGAATGGTGCGCCCTGGTAACTGGGAGTGGTGTCCTCGAAAAGGTCCTGTAAGTCAGTCTCACGACACTGCGCCAGCGCGCTGTAAAGGGTGATTGGTCAACGGAAGCAATCACTATCCGGGCTCCTCTCGCTCCAATTTGCGATGCCGCAACATAGCCCAAATACCGAACGCAGGCCCTAGCGCCAGGATAGCGAGCAGAGTAGGCCATCCCGTATAGGCAACGACAGTCGGTGTCAGCTGCACTGTGAAGAAAGTCAGGGTAAAGCCAAGTGAGGTCTGTAGAGTCAGCAAACTGCCAGCTTGATCAGGCGGAGAGGCGTCAGCAACAAGAGCTGAAAACTGTGCTGAATCCGGAATGACCGAGATTCCCCATACCAGGACGACGAAGAATGTAATCCATGGTGGTCCGGCGAAGGTAAGCGCTGTCAGGAGAGCACTCAGCCCGCTGACCACCATCGCAATGATTGTAATATTGGCTTTGCCAATTCTGTCAGCTGCATAACCGGCGGCGATGCTCGCAAGGCCACCTCCGGCGATGGCGAAGAAAGCTGTTAGCTTTGCAAAGTCATTGGCGGCCTGCTCCGACATGCTGGCTGAATAGGAGGCTGCGGTTGCAACACCGATCCACGCCCACATGACATAAAGCTCCCACATATGCCCGAGGTAGCCGGCGTAGGCCAGTCGGACACGGGGGTTGGTCCATGCGGATGCGAGGACGCTGATGTTAAACTTGCTGGCGGTTGCGTGGTAAGGACCGAGCGAAATGAAGAGGACCAGGAGGCCGCATAGGGCAGCGGAGATCGAAACCACGGCCACGGTCTGGCGCCAATCAGCGCCGCCGTTAAGTGCAATCAAATGCGGCGCAGCCGAGCCAAGAGTTAGCGCGCCGACAACAGCACCAATCAATAGGCCACGATCTTTGAGACCCCAGCCAGATGCGACTTTCATGCCGACGGGGTAGACGCCGGCCAACATCGCACCGGTTATAAATCGAAGACCAATTGCAGCAATTGTATCCGGTCCGACGAGCAATAGAGCGTAGCTGGACAAGGCTGCTAGAAGTGCCGATATGGTGAAAACGCGTCGGGGATCAAATCGATCGGAAATACCCGTGAATGCGGAGATAAGTGCACCGATGACAAAGCCAGCTTGGACCGCACTCGTAAGTGCTGCCTGCTGAAACGCGGGCAATTGAACTTCGCGGAGCATTTCGGGCAAGACCGCAGCAGACACAAACCAAAGTGCCATGGCTGCCACCTCAGCAATGAGAAGCAGACCGAACGACAGCAGTTTTGAGGTAACGATCATTAAGGCCCCGCTGATGAATTCCGGGGAGCATATCAATTGATGGGCAAAAGGAAATAGCACCCGTCCGTCTGGTTATCACAGGCTGAGAAATCCAACGACGAACAAATGAAAAGGGGCTTCTAAAGCAACTCGAGATTCCATTTTTTCCTTATCGTTTCGTGTCCCAAAGCCGTCAAACTTCGCCATCGGGCCCCAAAAAACAAAGCGAATTCGTCGATTTAGCCGAGACATATTTTCGGCATCATCGCTGGCCACTCTGTTGACTGTCGGCTTATCCCCGCGAGCTGACGGTCGGGCCAGCTGTTGGTCCTAGCTCTTTGCAACGGGCTGGCCCGATCCCCACCCATTCTCTCCAAAAATTCAGCCGTCTCGATACTTGGCGAGTACGTCGTCTGTTGCCTCTCCGAGTTCCGGTGCAAGGCTCTCAAAACCAGGACGTTGACCGTCGAGTTTGAGAGCATTCGCCACTAGTCCGAATGAGCCGTCCGGGGCGGGCTTCACTATCCCGGCGGCTTGGGTATGCTCGTGTCCAAGAACTTCAGTGGCGTTCTGGATGGGCGCGTTGGGCACGTTGGCCGAGTTCAGCAATTTGCTCCAGTGGGCTCTTGTTCCATTGCGGAAGACTGCTTCCAACTCCTCCCGCAAGACACCCTCATGTTCCATACGAGCGATGTTCGTTCGAAACCGTTCGTCATGTGCTAGCTCGGGCTTACCAATCACATCACAAAGCTTCTCGAACTGTCGGTCTGTACCGACCGTGACGATGAGCAGCCCGTCAGAGGTTTGATAACCCGTGTTCGGAACCAAAAGTGGACCGGTGAGGCCCGAGCGTTTCGGTACCGGCCCGCCGGCTTCGATGGTTGCTTGTGATACGGTCTGATAGGCCATCGCCGTATCTGCCATCGCCGCATCCACGATGCTGCCCTTGCCGGTTCGCGCCCTGGCCTGAAGCGCTGCCATGACGCCGAGGGCGGCCCAGAGTCCTGTCCCGAGATCAATGATCGGAACGCCGACACGTGCGGGCTTGCCGTCCGCCGGCCCCGTGAGATCGACGATGCCACAAAATGCCTGAATGAGCGGGTCATAGCCCGGCATCTGAGCATAGGGACCAGACCGCCCGAATGCGGAGATGTTGCAATAGATGATCCGCGAATTGAGTTGTGTCACGTCAGTTGGACCAAGCCCAAGTTCATCGGCGATCCCGGGGCGAAGGTTTTGCAGGACGACATCGGCTTCCGCCGCGATGAACTTCTTGAGGACACCCACGTCCACATCGTTCTTGAAATCCACGACAATCGAGCGTTTGCCGAAATTCAAAGCCTGGTAAGTTGCACTGGTGCCGGCGAGTGTTTCCTTGCCCCAACTGCGCGCAGCATCCCCGCCCCCCGGAGCCTCGACCTTGATCACCCGGGCACCGAAGTCGGCCAACAACCGCGCACCGTAGGGCCCCGCCAGACTTGATCCCATTTCCAGTACGGTAATGCCTTCGAGTGGTGCACTCATGCTCATCCCCAAATCCGATTGCGCACTATTGCGTAGACGGCGGTTATACGGTCCTAATACATCTCGGATCCTATAAGGGCAGTCCGATGCCATTGAAACAAGCGGCATGCCATCAGTTATCAGCTGTGAAATTGGGGGGATTGCCAGATGGGCAATCATCGAGAGATTGAGTTCGTGCGGCCGCCTGCAGGCCCACCAACCGAGGATTGCTTCGAAGTCGTTGACGTCGCAACTCCAGAACCGGGCGATGGTGATGTCCTTGTGGAGACGCACGTCTTATCCATCGACCCATACATGCGCCGCGCTATGGGCGGTGCACGGCCACAGTATCAACTGACACCGGGTGCAACAATGATTGGTCGCGGTGCAGGTGTCGTTCTTGAGAGCCGCCATCCGAACTTCAAAATTGGCGATGCAGTACAAAGCGAATTCGGCTGGCGCGAACGTGTCGTGCTCAAAGGCGACCACTTACGCAAACTGGCGCCTGACCTACAGCCACTCTCCTTAAGTCTTGGCATCGTAGGGCAATCAGGTGCAACAGCGTTCGTCGGGCTCTACGATATCGCAGGAATGAAATCAGGCGATACGGTCGTCGTTTCAGCAGCTGCAGGTGCCGTCGGGAGTGCCGTTGGCCAACTCGCTCAGATTAGTGGCTGCCGTGTTATCGGAATTGCTGGCGGCGCCGAGAAGTGCCGCCATGTCATTGATGACCTCGGCTTTGATGATTGCATTGATTACAAAGCCGGGCCGATAGATGAGCCGTTGGCCCAAGCCGCACCAGACGGCGTCGACATCTATTATGACAATGTCGGCGGTGAGATCCTGGAGGCGGTGCTGGACCAGACGAAGGAGGGCGCGCGCATCCCGATTTGTGGTCAGATTTCACAATACAATACTGATAGGCCAGCGGGCCTACGCAACGTCCATCTGCTTCTCGATAGATCGATAAAGATTCAGGGTTTTCGAATTGGTTCGTACCTGGACCGCCGCGACGTTGCGTTGGAGCAGCTGCAGCAATGGTGGCGCGACGGCAAATTGAAATATCGTGAAACGGTTTCACATGGATTTGAGACTGCCCCTGCAGCGCTGATCAACATGCTGAGCGGAGGAAACTATGGAAAGCAGGTTGTGAAAGTGGTGTGAGCCACAACTCATGTCTTTCCAGCATAGCGACTAGGAGGACGCGGAAGTCCCAAATTCTCCCGCAATGTTGAACCTTCGTATTCCGTCCGGAAGATTCCCCGCCGCTGCAGCTCCGGAACAACGCGATCCACGAAATCATCTAGTCCCATCGGCAGATAGGGAAACATGACGTTAAAGCCATCGCATCCACGCTCCATTAGCCATTCTTCCATCTGATCAGCAATGGTCTGTGGTGTGCCAACAAGGGCAAGGCCGGAATAGCCGCCAAATCGTTGTGCAAGCTGGCGCACAGTCAGGCCTTCTTCTGCAGCCAGCTTCATAGCACGCTCCCGACCGCTGTGGCTCGTGTTGGTCTGCGGGATATTGCTCGGAAGTGGTCCATCGGGATCAAACTCTGACGCGTCGACACCGAGCGCAATCGAGAGTGAGGCGATGGCGCTCTCGTAGTGCACCTTGCTATCCAGAAGGAGCCGCTTCTGTCGCGCCTCTTCATCGGTGTCGCCGACAACTACGAGGCAGCCGGGCAGCACTTTCATATGGTCTGGGTTACGGCCGATCTTCTGCATCCGGCTCTTGATGTCCGAATAGAATGCCTGTCCATCCTGCAAAGTGCGAACAGACGCAAAGATGGCTTCGGCTGTCTCGGCTGCCAACTGCCGCCCGGCTTCGGAAGCGCCGGCCTGCACGATCACCGGCCATCCTTGCACCGGTCTTGCGATGTTCAACGGGCCACGGACATCAAAGTAATCTCCCTTGTGGTCCAGCACATGCAACTTGTCTGGGTCCGTGAAGACGCCGGACCCGATATCGCGCGGAAACGCATCGTCATCAAAGCTGTCCCAAAGGCCGGTGACAACGTCGTAGAACTCGCGCGCACGGCGATAACGTTCGTCATGCTCCATCTGTTCGTTGTGACCAAAATTCATAGAGGCGTCTGGATTGGACGTCGTCACAACATTCCAGGCCGCGCGTCCGCCACTAATGTGGTCCAGGGACGCAAATCGGCGCGCGACATGATAGGGCGCATCGTAGGTTGTTGAGCCTGTCGCAATCAGACCGATGTGGTCCGTCACCGCGGCAAGTGCAGACAACAGTGTCATGGGCTCAAACGATGTTACGGTGGCGCTACGCTTCAAGGCCTCCATCGGCATATTGAGGAGTGCCAAATGGTCCGCCATGAAGAATGCATCGAACTTGCCTTGCTCGAGTTTTTTGGTGAAGCGAACAATATGCTGGAAGTTGAAATTCGCGTCTGGAAATGCACCGGGATAGCGCCAGGCACCGGTATGAATGCTGATCGGCCGCATAAACGCGCCGAGGTGCAGGCGTCGCGAAGAATTGGTCTGTGTCACGGTGGTGATCTTTCCTGTCCATGCTGAACAGTAACACTGTTAGCGTTTGCCCCACTTATTATCTTCGACAGTCTCTTCCTCGATTTCATAGAATGCATCAAGGCCGATAGCATCTTCGATGGCTTGGCGTGTTGCGATGTTCTCGTCATCGCTCATGCCTGTGTAACTGCCAGTCTGATAAACTTCCTGCAGCGCATTCCTGGCGTGATGAAAACTGACCGTCATCCAAAGTTGAGCATCGATGCACGCCTTGTAGCCCATCTCTTTCAGCTCGGTGTTTGAAAAGAGCGGCCGGCCATCACGATTGCCCCGGCTCTGAACATAAACCAAAGGCACCTTCGAGAGCGCAGGCGCACGCTTGGCGTCATCAAGATTGCGCGGGAACAGCAGACCCATATCGGCGCCTTCGTCAGCGCCCATGTTGATGCGGCGGATGGCTTCGTCAAGGCCTTCGAAGCGGCAGGTGTCTGTCCGCACGATGATCACGAAGTCCGGATCAATTCGTGCCCTTTCCCGGCTAGCGTAGCGAATTTTAAGCGCCAGATCTTCGGCGGGAATCGCATGCGCCACATACTTATGATAGTGCGCACGCTTGGGATAAAGCTGATCCTCAATATGGATACCAGCAACACCTGCGTGAATGAACTCGCGAACGGTCCGCATGCAATGCAACGGTTCTCCAAATCCGGCGCCGGCATCAGCGACGATCGGAATTCGGACGGAACGTGCAATCTCTCCTGCAAGCCCGACTTGCTCGTCCATTGTCAGCAACGGCTCCGAGACAGCTTTCGATCCACCAGTAACATAGCCACCGACGTACGCGCTCTCGATGCCGATGTCCTCGGCCGCACGGGCGGCAAGAGGATAATACAGCGAGGGCCAATAGAGGAACTCGTGCGTCTCAAGTAAGTGACGAAGTTTGGTTGTCGCGCGTTCCATAAGCCTTATCCCATGACGTGAGAGTGGTGCATCCTGCACGGATTACCGTATTGAACCCAATTCGCTTGCGCGCGTCCAGCATCGGCCGGAGGACCAAGAAATCAGCAAATCGATCGTCCAGCGGTATCGGCAGGCATTGCAATCTGCTTAGATGCTAAGAGGAGGAGGCCGACATCATGCTGGATTTGATTATTCGAGGTGGCGAGGTCGTGACCCCGCAAGGGGTTGGAAACTTCGACGTTGCGGTCAAAGGCGAGACGATCGCCGCGGTCGCCGCTCCGGGCACTCTCGATGAAACGGCTGCAACGCGGACCGTGGACGCTTCCGGTAAGATTGTCATGCCTGGCGGTATCGATCCCCACGTCCACATGCATCATCCCTGGATTAAACCGGACGGGGAGACAATGATCACGGCCGGTCCCGATCAGGTCGGCAAGGCCGCTTTGTTCGGTGGCACAACCACGTTGATTGATTTCGCGTATTGGCGCGAAGAGCACACGGCACTTGAAGCCATTGAGGCGCGAGATAAGGACTTCAAAGGTCGTAGCTATTGCGATTACGCCTATCACATCATGCTCCATAGTGAGCCACCGCATACCTTCAAAGGACAGCTCGCCGAGGCCATCCAGGCCGGTCATCCGACACTGAAGATATTCACAACCAACATTCTCCCCGGTCGTACGGGGCGCATGATCGATTTCGGAGACATCTGGGAAGCCTTTCAGGTGCTTGCCGATGAAGGTGGACTTGGTGTGATCCATGCCGAAGACCACGACATCGTCATGCACATGTACGATAAGTTAATTCGCGAAGGTCGTGTTGGATTCGAATATCTGAATGAGGCCCACAATGCGCTGTCGGAAGATCTCAGTTTCCGTCGAATCCTGAGGCTTGCAGAGAATGTGCCAGGGACTGCTCTCTACATGATGCATGTGAGTGCTGCGACTGGCGTCAAGGCCATCTCTGAAGCACGTGCGAAAGGCATGCCGATCTACGGAGAGACCCTACATCAATACATGCTTTACAATGCTGAAGACTATAAGCGGCCGAACGGTCAGATCTATCACACCTATCCCTCACTCAAGTCCGCCGAGGATCAAAAAGCGCTGTGGGACGGAACATTGACGGGTGATATCAACTGCGTCGCGACGGACGAACTTTGCTGCACATTGAAAGAAAAAACTCTCGGCAATCGGATCGATGATACGACGGGAGGGAATTCCGGCGTCGAACCGCGGTTGGCAGTGATGTACACCGAAATGGTTCATCGCCGACAGTATTCGCTGAGCCAATATGTTGATCTGGTTTCGACCAACGCAGCAAAGGTAATGGGGCTCTACCCGCGCAAAGGCGCAATTGCGGCCGGCAGTGATGCCGACATAACAATTCTGGACCCAAACCGTCGCGGAAAGATCACGGCGTCCAAGCTACATGAAACCGATTACACGCCCTGGGAAGGGCATGATATCTTCGCATGGCCCGAAACAACGATTATGCGCGGTAAGGTCATGGTGGACGGCAAGGAATTCTTCGGAGAAACCAATGACGGTCAACATCTGAAGCGGAAAATCCCTGCCGATATTATTGCAGGTCCAGCACTATGAGCCCCGGCACAATGAGTGATGCGTTGGTGGATGCACTGGAGAAGCTTATCGGTTCCTCACTCACGATGTGGTCTCGCGCACACAGCGTGCATCGCGATGGCATTGACGATCACATCATCATTCGCGCAGAAGGTGACGTGGTTCTGACAATAGACCGCGCACCGAAAGGCATGCCGTTTCGGTGGGTCGTTGAAACAAGCGGACGAAAACGAACAGCAGCATCCGTCGTTGGCGTTCTGCGCATCGTTCGGCAGAACCTGGCACCTGGTTATCAACCCTATCAATTGACAATCGCTCCGCTGCCAGGCTTGCCGTCATGATCCCGGTATCGGTCATAACCGGCTACCTCGGGAGCGGGAAGACAACGATCCTTAAGAAGGTTCTGGCTGATCCCGAATACGGTGACACAGCGGTGATCATCAATGAGTTCGGTGAAGTTGGCCTGGACCATGAACTCATCGAGACGAGCGACGAAGATCTCGTGACATTAAAGACGGGGTGCCTGTGCTGCAAGATGCGCGGCGACCTGGTCGAGACCCTGGACGATCTCTGGACGCGCCGACAGACCGGAGCCATTACCCCCTTCAAAAGGGTTATGATTGAAACGAGTGGGCTGGCCGATCCCATCCCGATCCTGCAGGGCTTAATGGTCGATGAAACAGCCGCCTGCAACTTCCAATTGGACCGCGTTGTCACCGTGGTCGATTCCGTCAATGGGGCGCAGACGATTTCCCGGGAGCCGGAAGCAGCCAGACAGATAGCGATAGCAGATCAATTACTCCTGACGAAGATGGATCTACTGAGCGAGGAGCACGGCGCACTCGTAGCATCTGTCAGGAGCCTTAATCCCAATGCGAACTGCATGACCGCCTCCCATGGCAATGTGCAACCGACGGTCATGTTCAGTGATGAAGGCAAAGAGCCAGCGGCGAAGCTGCTGAACTTTGAGGATTTGCCGACTATTGCAGCAACGGCTCCCGGACATACTAGTGGGGCAATCTCGACATTCACCCTCATTCGGTCACGACCGGTCGCGGCCGTTGCGCTGACTCTATTTCTTGAAGCTTTGGCAGATCATTGTGGTGAGAACCTGCTCCGCTTGAAGGGGCTGGTGCAGATTTCCGAAACGCCGGAGCAACCAGCTGTCATCCATGGCGTCCAGCATGTCTTTCATCCACCGACATGGCTGGACCGGTGGCCATCGGACGATCGCCGCACACGTATCGTCTTTATTGGACGCCACCTGAGTGAGTCTTGGGTTGAGGCGCTGCTACAAGCTATAGAAATCGAAGTATCAGAGTTTGACGTCGAACAACGCTGATCCGAACAAGACACAAAATATAGGCACGGAGTGAGAGACATGGCAGGTAACAAACCAAAGGTCGCATTCATTGGGACAGGAGGGACGATCTCATCAATCGGACGCGATGCATTGGATCTCGTCGACTATCCTGACAGTGGCTCCAAACTGGAAGTCGATCAACTGATCGAAAAATTTGACCTGGTCAAACAAGTTGTCGAGCCGGTGCCTATTCGTTTCAAGGCCGTCGGTAGCACCCACATCGGGCCCAAGGAATGGCTGGAGATCAACAAAACGATCACCAAGGCCGCGGCCGATGACCCTTCGTTGGCCGGCTTTGTCGTGACTCATGGAACGGCCTCAGCCGAGGAAACGGTCTATTTCCTGAACCTGACATTGAAGATCGAACAACCGGTTGTGGTCGTCGGTGCGCAACGTCCCGCTTCGGGGATTTCGACCGATGCGGCAATTAACTTGCTGAACGCCGCACGGACCGCCGCCGACCCTGCATCCCGTGGGATGGGTGCGCTGCTGATGCTCAATGACGAAATCCAGGCAGCTCGTGATGTCACCAAAACATCGACATTGAGAATGCAAACCTTCCGCAGCCCGGACTTTGGCGTGCTTGGTCATGTCGATGGTGATGGTGTGCATTACTATCGTGCCCCTCTCCGCCGCCGCATGCCGGATACCGAATTCGATATGTCTGGTGTAACCGACCTGCCGCGCGTTGACGTTGTTCCCTGTTATGGCGGCAGCGACGGTGTCGCGATTGAGGCATACGTGGCAGCCGGCGCGAAAGGCTTGGTCTCGGCAGGCTTCGCACCGGGGCTCTTAACTCCGCACCAAGATCAGGCCTTCGACAAGGTCATCAAAGATGGCGTTGTCGTTGTGCAATCCAACCGCGCCGGCTCAGGTCGTGTGCCAAACAGAGTGAAGCTCAAAGAACGGGGCTTTGTCTCTGCTGATACGCTCAATCCTCAAAAGGCGCGCATCTTGCTGATGGTTGCCCTGAGTAAGACAAGCGACGTGAATGAACTAAGCCGCATTTTCGCTGAATACTAGGAGAAACGCCGATGACGCGACCGCCTGCCGACATTCTCTCAGCAGTCCAGCAAGAGAAGCAATTCGTATCTGACCTCTTCGATGAATTGCGCGAAGGCAGTAAGGACGTCGAAGGCGTCACCCGCGATACGTTTGGGCCCGGCGAACAATTTGGCTATCGCGTCGTTGAGGATCGTGCACGCGAGATGGGTTTGGAGCTTCAGTACGATCATGGCGCCAATCTTTACATGAAGCTACCTGGGCAGACGGAAAGCACTCCCGGGATCATGATGGGATCACATCTCGACTCTGTTAAGCGTGGCGGCAACTTTGACGGTGCAGCAGGGGTCGTCGGTGGGCTTGTTGCCCAGCGGGTGCTGCAGAAACTCGGCATCGTGCCGTCGTGCGATGTCACGACAATGGCCATCCGGGCTGAAGAAAGTGTGTGGTTTCAAGTCTCATACATCGGTAGTCGTACCGCGTTTGGAATGCTGCCCGATGGTTCACTTGAGGCTCCGCGCGTTGATACAGGCCGGGCGCTGGCTGACCACATGGCTGACTGCGGCGCAGATGTTGACAAGGTGCGAGCTGGCGTACCATGGCTGAATGCCAAAGACCTGCGGGCGTTCGTTGAGATCCACATTGAACAAGCACCCCAGTTGATCGAAGCAGGTTTTCCGGCAGCGATCGGAACCGGCGTACCGGGTAACTTTCGTTATCCTAACATTCACATCAAAGGTGAATATGCGCATGTCGGTCTGCCGCGTAGGTTCCGTCGGGATGCAGCCCTCGCCGCAAGCGACTTTGCATTGGCGCTCGATGAGATGTGGCAGAAGAACGATGCTGCAGGCCGTCCCATGGCTTTCACCATCGGACGGTTTCACACCAATCCCGACGAGCACGCTCTTACAATTGTTCCGGGCGAAATGTCATTGAGCCTGGATGTCCGCGCCTACGATCAAGAGCATCTCGACGAACTTGAAAACGAGTTGTTGGAGCGCGTCAAGCACATCGAAGCCAAACGTGGAGTCTCGATTGCGCTGGGGCAGCGCGCTTCTGCGCCGGTGGCACCATCAAACCCAGAGGTTTATTCGGCATTGACGGCTGCTGCTGACCGGTTGGGTGTTCCAACAATGCCACTCGCCAGCCCCGCCTCACACGATGCAGCAACATTTACGGCGGCCGGTGTACCAACAGCAATGCTGTTCGTGCGCAATGAGAATGGCAGCCACAACCCCCACGAAGCGATGGAGATTGATGACTTCCTAAGTGCGGCGGCTGTGATGACAGGCTGGCTGGTGCAGGAGGTCAGTTAGGCTGGTGGTGTCGGGGCGAGAGACTGGTCGCGAGTCGACATATTTGCAGGCAACGCAAAGCCTGAAAGAGCTTTCGACAGAAACAGCATGATAGGAGGTACTCATGGCAAGTCCGGCTCCTTCCCTGGCGCCAATTCGTGCAGACGCCACCGATGAAATTCCCGTCATAGATCTCGGACCTTACCTGGCAGAGGAGCCGGGCGCACAAGCGAGGGCGGCTGATGCGGTGCGCCATGCCTTCGAGAACATTGGTTTCTACTTCATCACCAACCACGGCGTACCGCAGCAATTGATCGACGATACCTTTGCAGCTGCCAAGCGCTTTCACGAACAACCGCTCGACGACAAGCTCAAGCTGAAACTCAATGAATACAACATCGGTTATTTGCCAATGCGCGGCGGTACCACCCGCCACTCCGAGCTCAATCAGAACAACAAGCCGAATGTGAATGAAGCCTTCTTTGTCGCCAGAGACCTCGATGCCAATGATCCGGATGTTCTCGCCGGCAAGGCATTTCGAACACCTAACAAATGGCCTGGTGATCTGCCGGGGTTTCGAGCAACCTGCCTGGAATACATGGACCAGCTGGAATCCTTGGCTTTAAAGCTGGTGCCGCTTTATGCTCTTGCGCTTGATTTGCCAGCCGGTTATTTCGACGAAGCATTCGCCAAGCCGATGTATAAGCTGCGCATGTCTCACTATCCGCCACAGAAGGTCGTCGAGGACAACGAGTTCGGTTTGGCACCTCATACCGACACGAGCTTCATGACCTTGCTGGCTCCCAATAAGGTTCCCGGCCTGTCAGTCCGTGGTCCAAGTGGCAAGTGGATCGACGCGCCTAGTAACGATGGCGCCTTTCTTGTCAATGGCGGCGACATGCTCCGCCGTTGGACCAATGATCGGTTTTTGGCCACACCGCATCGCGTCGTGAACCGAACCGGCGAAGAACGTTATGCCTTGCCATTCTTTTTTGATTGCTGGGCAGATTATGAGATGTCGTGTCTGCCAACCTGCACAGGACCAGACAATCCGCCGAAGTATGATCCCATTACCTATGTCGAGTACATGACCTGGTTCCGAAAAATGAACTATGGCCCCGATCGCAATAAGTAGTCTGATAGTACCATCTTAAAATCGGCCTGACACAAGCCGAAAGGCAGGAGACAAGAATGAGCGCACCGCAACTTGGAGCCTACAATGACCATCACGTGGCAACGCTGGCTCAGTTGGAAGATCTCTATGGTGCGGCCAGCCCCGCATCGTTAGTCAAAGAGATCGACTACATCTCCGATCACTATAGGGCGTTCATCGAGAAGTCGCCATTTGCCGTCCTGGCGACGGTTGGGCCTGACGGACTTGATTGCTCACCGCGTGGCGATCCCCCAGGTTTTGTGCGGGTGCTCGACAAGCACACGGTCGCCATGCCGGACCGTCGTGGCAATAACCGAATAGACAACTTGCGCAATCTTGTCGGCGATCCGCGCGCCTCTCTGTTGTTTCTGATTCCCGGTGTCGGCGAGGCGATCCGCATCAATGGTCGAGGCTATATCGTCACCGAACCAGAGTTGTGCAAGTCATTTGAGATGCAGGGTAAGGCGCCGGCCACCGTTATCCTGTTCAAGGTTGATAGGATCTATTTCCAATGTCCGAAGGCTCTGGTCCGCTCGAAACTCTGGCAGGTTGAAAGCCAGATTGCACGGACGGAACTCCCGTCAACGGGCAAGATCATCTCGGCGCTCAGCCAAGACTTCGATAGTGATGAGTATGATCGCAATTATCCCGACCGTCTCAAACAAACAATCTATTAGACAAGAACCAGAGCGAGAGTGGATCGAAAGAATGGCAGTCGCAGGCGTCCCCGAAATTGGCCAGGCTGAAGCCGACGTGCGCAAAACCTTGGATGGACTTGATCGGCACAGCGACAAACTTAATGCTGTTGCTGGAAGGCTTGATGCTGCAGCACTGGCAGATGCCCACCATTGCGATCAGCGCGGCGCGCAGAACGGAACCCTCGGTCCGCTTCATGGCCTGCCGTTCGTGGTGAAAGACATCATTGATGTCGCCGGTGTCCCGACGAAGTCGGGCTCATTGACCCGGGCGCAGAACGGCGCGGCCGCCAGGGATGCACCGGTCGTCACGAAGCTGCGGGCGGCAGGCGCCATACCTGTCGCCAAGGCCAACACAGTCGAGTTTGCCATCGGTAGCTGGGGCACAAACGAGACGGTCGGCACACCGGTCAATCCGTGGGACATGTCAACGCCGCGCGTTCCAGGCGGTTCATCAAGCGGGACTGGAGTTCTTGTTGGATCAGGACTCGTTGCCGCCGGCCTTGGAACGGATACGGGTGGCTCAGTCCGCATTCCCGCAGCGCTATGCGGCTGCGTTGGCCATAAGTCCTCGATTGGCTTGGTGAGCCGGACCGGTGTGACGCCGCTCTCAGAAACGCTCGACACCGTCGGTCCACTCACCGCTAACGTCGAACTTGCAGCTCATATGTTGGCCGCGATGCAAGGGGCGGACAATGACGATCCAACGACACTTGGTCATAACTTTCCGTGCCCGGTTCGACAGCTCCATCGTGGAGTAGATGGTTTGCGCCTTGCACGTTTGGATCTGAGAGATACGCCTTATCTGACAAGCGAAATGTCCGACGCATTCGAGGTCGCGGTCCAACATCTGCAGGATGCCGGCGCAACGATCACAAAGACCGAACTGCCACTTGACTTTCCATCCTATCAAAGGTTGAGCGGACTGGTGTCATCATCCGAGTCGTATGCAACTTATGCTGACCTGGTCGAAGATCCGAATTCAAAATTAGGCCAACCCAATCGCATTCGCTTTGGCAATGGGAAGACCATAACAGCAGCCGAACTCGTTCGCATCCGCCGCGCACGCTCAATAGCTATTCGCGAGTTCGAGAGCGTTATCGACAATATCGATGCGATCATTCTGCCGACCATTCCGATGCCGGCTATCCCGATCGCTGAGGTTGACGAAAGCGTTATGCTGATGTCCATCCTGACGCGCTTCGTCAATTATCTGGAACTGGCTGCATTGACAGTGCCGATCAATTTGACGTCCTCCGGGCTTCCGACAGCACTGCAGATCGTTGTTCGTCGATTTGATGATCCGTTGGCCTTGCGAATTGGGCAGGCCTTCGAAAACATCCGTGGTCCATTTGCCAAACCTGACCTGGGTTAGGTCATTATCGTTGAGAGTGAAAAAAAACATGCCCGGCAACTATGATCCGACAACATTTAAGCAGCTGACATTCTACGATGCAGTGGCCAGCTTCCACTCTGGTGACGACACGCCACGTGACTATCTTGAACGGTGTCTTGCCGTGGTCGATGCCTGCGAGGCAACGGTCCAGGCTCTTGCTCACCTCAATAAGGAAACGGCCCGCGCTGCGGCCGATGCCAGCACGGAGCGCTATAAGGCAGGCAAACCCTTGTCAGCCATTGACGGGATGCCGATCGGGATCAAGGACCTCCTCGAGACCCGAGAAATGCCAACAGAGATGAACTGTGAGGCATTGAAAGGCAATTTTCCGAAGCGCGACAATGCAGCGGTATGGGCGCTGCGTCAGGCGGGTGCCGTCATATTCGGGAAAACGGTCACAGCGGAACTGGGCGGATCGCATCCGGGCCCAACGACAAACCCGTTTGACGCCACGCGAACACCAGGTGGTTCATCATCAGGGTCGGCGGCAGCTGTTGCGGCACACATGATGCCGGCAGCCATTGGCAGCCAAGTGGGCGGATCTATCATCCGGCCGTCAGGGTTTTGTGGCAATGTCTCGCTTAAGCCGACGCAGGGGGGCATCAATCGCGGTGAACGAATGGCCACCAGCATGAGCACCCATGGCATCCATGCCGGCAGTGTTCAGGATATGTGGCAAGCAGCCATCGAGATTGCGACACGTGCGGGTGGCGATCGCGGTTGTCTACCGTTAGCCGGACCAGCGTCGACACCGCAGTCCATCAAGCCGCAACGATTGATCATCATGGAGACCGAGGGATGGTCACGACTGGATGACGATAGCAGGAAAGCATTCGCGGCATTTCGAGAGCAGCTTGAAGCGCTGGGTATTGAACTGCTTGACCGACACAATGATCCCGAAGTCGAATTGATTGAGCAGAGCATTGCCAACGCCAGCGCGATCTGCGCACAGATCACGGGGTGGGAGAACCGCTGGTACCAGCGCAACATCGTAGAAGAGAAGGGTGGTGGTCTAAGCGCAAGAGCCATGGCGATCCTTGAAAGGGCGGAAGCGATGACGCCCGCGGATTATCGTAGTCGGCTGCTGGAGCGCGATCAGGCTCAGGCTGTCCATAGACAGATCGCACGCAAGGCGGATGCGATGCTGACGCTGTCCTGCCCAGGTCCGGCTCCGGAGTGGTTGGGCGACAAACCTGGCAAGCCGATGGCAGCAAGGCCAACCGGTGATGCGGTGTTCAATTACCCAAGCTCTATGCTGTTTGCGCCTGTCGTCAACGTCCCACTGTTGGCTGTCGGTGGTCTTCCAGTCGGGGTTCAGCTCATCGGTCAACAGCACGAAGACGCCCGTATGACCTCACATGCTCGCTGGATGCTTGAAGAACTTCAACCGGTCGTCGTGACGTAGCATAGGCCAGACATTCGCTAATCCGTGAGTCGGCAAGCAAGCTGGGGGAAGACGCTGAAGGCTAAACGTCCGCGATCTTTTCCCAAGTCAATTCGCGTTGCTGGACTGTATCACCGTATGCCTTCGTGGGTGGCCGAAGAACCATCCGCTCGCCGTCGAAATGGACGCCTCTGACTTGATCTGTTCCCATGCGATCCTTATCCGAGGCGGCATCGACACGGGTTACGAGTGTCTTGCCGTCGAATTGGTAGTTTCCGCAGTAGGAGGTGTACTCACGCGCTTCCCCAGGAGGAAGCTCGGTGCGCCCATCGCAGAGAACGGCCATCATCCGCCCGTCGCGACTGAACGTGACGCGTCCCATGGCAGCCTCACCGCTATAGGGAGCTGGAAGTGAGTTGCCGTCTGTGTCAAAAGCCACAGCATGGATTAGATGCCAAGTCCCTATGATGTCCGGCATTCAGTGGTCTCCACGAATTGAAACGTAATTGTTGGCGGCAGCTGCAGACAGAGGCTCTCTATTGGTAAGCCACGGTCAGTTTCAACCACCGATACCCGATGCGTTGAGCGAGAAGATCATTCGGCAGATGCTGAACGCACTACAGTTCATTCAGCATCGCCAGGAGACTGCTGGGCCTCTGTGAACCGCACTACAACTGATTATCCAACCAGCGCGCCGTGCGCAGCAACCGGCCTTCGTCACCGCGCATGCCCACCAGTTGGACGCCCATTGGCATTCCGTCGACAGTAAGCTTCGGCAGTGAAACACATGGCACGCCGAGGTATGTCCACAGACCATTGAAGATTGCGCTTCCCGTGGTCTCAAAACCCTTTGGAGCCGGGCCGCATGAAGGCAGGCAAAGAACGGCGTCATAGTCGCCAAGCAATTGGACGAGGCTCTTGTATATGGTCTCACGTGCAACCAGAGCCTTGACGTAGGCATCACCACGAATGCTCTTTGCAGCTTCCAAGCGCTCCTTAAGGACATCGCTCAAGAGCTCCGGTTGCGCTTCAAGATATTGTCCGTAATAGGCCAAGTCCTCAGCACCCATAACCGTAAGGTGTAGATCGATAATGTTGTCGAACGGTTCGGGAAGGTTCTCAGCTGTGCATTGAGCACCCAATGACGCGGCCACTTCCTCAATTGCCTTCTGGGCATTGGGCTCAGCGTGATCCCAGGCAGGGGTTCGCAGGAAGGCCAACCGTGGAGTGTGAGGGGGCTTCTGATTCAGCATGTCGGTCAGGCTACCGCGACTGCCAGCGTGACTTTGCGCATCCTCAGGATCGTAGATGGAAAGCGTATCGGTCAGCAACGCGAGATCGTCGAGTGAGCGCCCATATGTGCCGAGTGTGTCCAGCATGTGCGATTGCAATAAGACACCACCGCGCGGGATCAGTCCAAGCGTCGGTTTAAGCCCGTAGATGCCATTAAATGAGGCAGGCCGTATCACGGACCCACCGGTCTGAGTACCGAGTGCTAAGGGGATGTGAAAATCTGCGACGCCCGCGCCTGACCCGGATGACGAGCCGCCAGGCGTGTGCTCAAGATTGTGCGGATTGCGAGTCTTGTTCGGACTGAGATTGGCTAACTCTGTCGTGACGGTCTTGCCCATAATGATTGCACCAGCGGCCCGTAGAGCGGCGACACAGGCAGCATCATGATTAGTGCGGCGACCGGCGAAAATCGGAGATCCGTTCTGGGTTGGCATGTCAGCCGTGTCGATAATATCCTTGATACCAACCGGTAGACCGTGAAGCGGACCGACACCCATTCCACTCTTGCGCGCATCATCGGCGGCTCTGGCTTGCGCAAGGGCGTGGTCCGGGTCGAGATAGACCCAGGCTTGAACGTCATCTTCACGCTCTGATATCCGGTCAAGACAGGCCTGGACAAGCTGAACGGCTGTGATTTCGCCGGAGGCCATTTGAGCAGCTGCATCCGTGGCAGTCAGTTCATTGAGTTTCGTCACGGGTTGACCTTTCAGTTTGAGAGATTGGTGAAGGTTGCTTTGCGATCTCGAGGATCACCGTTGGATATAGATCGAATGCGACCAGAAGGTTCTTGGTGGTCTTGGCGGCGCCTGAGTAGAGTTTCACGATGCAACACGTAGAGCCCGGCAGACATAATGATGGCTGCGCCAATCAGTGTCCATGTGTCTGGGAAGTCGCCAAACACCAAGAATCCCATAATTAGCGCCCAGATCAACGATGTGTACTTGAACGGGGCAACAACGGCGGCCTCGCCACGCCGAAAGGCTTCGATCATCAGCAGTTGCGCCGGCGCAATCACAGCGCCACTGAGGGCAAATCGCCAGATGTGATCTATCTGGACGTCAACCCAGGCGAACGGCAAGGTCACGCAACCTGCCAGCATAACAGCAGCGGTTGCAACGGCGAGCACTGCAACCGGAGATTCGGTTTGAGCAATCCGACGCGTAATGACATCGCGCAGCCCAGCACAAAATGCTGACGCAAGTGGAAACAAGACCGCTAGTTGCAGAGCATCTGTGCCAGGTCGGATCATAAAAAGTGCGCCACCGAAGCCAACACAGACGGCAAGCCATCGCCGCCAGCCTACACGCTCACCGAGCATGAGCGGAGCAAGCGCTGTGATAAAAAGCGGACCGGTGAATGCGGCAGCAACTGTTTCAGCCAGAGGCAGAACACGCAATCCCGCAACGAAGAGGAATGCGCTCGCAATCACGCAGCAACTGCGCAAGATCTGGCCATCGAAGCTTTTGACTTTGATGGTATGCAAACCACCGTACCAGAGTGCTAGTCCAATGATCCATGGCCAGACGCATAGTCCGCGAAGAAATAGCAGTTGCCCGGTTGGATAATGACTGCTGAGTGATTTCACAATCGTATCATTGCATGTCAGAAGTAGAACGCTGCCCAACATGCAAAGGATTGCTGGTCCGGTTTGGACGAGGCGCGATGGCTGGTCACTCAAGCTATCATCGGTCATTAAAAATGCTCGCCGCGTCAGCCGATGGAGCACGCAACGCCATCACTCATGCCGACCTGGAAGCCCAGACGTCTCCAAGAAATCTCAACCAGTTTTCTCCAAGCACACCGCGGATCTTTGTTTCACTCCAACCTGCGCGCTGCATCGCGGGAATGAAGTTGCGAAAGTCGCCGAGTGTTTCCAGACCCTTCGGCATTTTCGGGACGCTCTTATGCGGTGTTGCCGTTGCTCGGCCGATGCCTTTGTCTGAGGATAAATAGTTGAAGAATGCAATGTCTTGATCCTGAACCCAGTCCGTCCCAATCCCGACGTTCTTTTCGCCAACGAGATTGATCACATAGTCCATGCCGGCAACACAATCGTCGAGCGTACTCTCTTCGCCTTTGGGCAGAAAAGGCGTGTAACTGGCGTACCCGACAAATCCGCCAGCATTGGCAATCGTCTTGAGCTGATCGTCCGTCTTGTTGCGTGCATGCTTTTTCAGCATTGGACAGCAATGCGTGTAGGCCACCGGCACCTTGGAGTGTTTGATCGCGTCATCGCTGGTCTTAGGGCCCACGTGCGAGAGATCAACCAGAATACCGAGCCGGTTCATTTCCTCGACGACATGTCGGCCGAAGTCACTCAACCCGCCGTCATGGCTTTCCCAGCAGCCGGCACCAACGAGGTTCTGCGTGTTGTACGTCAGCTGCATAACGCGGACGCCAAGATCTCGAAACAGGATGAGATTTCTGAGATCATTTCCGATGCCACTGGTGTTCTGCCAGCCTAGAATGACGCCGACGCGTCCCTCTGATTTAGCTCTGCGTATATCATCAACGGTATGGACCTGAAGGATCAGATCGCTGTGTTCATCAAACCAGTGCTTCCATCGAGCGATATTCGCCATCGTGGACTGAAAATCATCCCACACACAGCAGGTGCAATTGGCGGCCGTAATTCCCCCCTTGCGCATGTCCTCAAATATGGCTCGAGAGAACCGGGCTATCACCAAGCCATCAATTAAGATGGCGTCTTCGTATGTTTCTGACATTAACCGCCTCGGATTAATCTGATCGTCACCCTCGCACAATTGCAAACCATCACACCAGCGATCGGATCATGAAATCTCGTGCGGGATGGGCCATTGCCGCGCCCTGATTTTGGTGATTTTCTGATCGCCGATACTCGAGATGATTGCACCGAAAGGAATGTCCCATGTCGCAATTGCCCAACAGCCTGCGAGCACTCGATCAGGCCAGCCTGGTGCATCCGCAGTCCAACCTCCGGCACTTTGTTGAAAATGGCCCAACCATCATGACGCGAGGGAAGGGCATTTTTGTTTATGATGATGAGGGCAACGAGTATCTCGAAGCAGCTGCGGGGCTTTGGTGCGCGTCACTGGGCTTCGGCGTGGAGCGCTTGGCCCAGGTCGCCTACGACCAGATGTGCAAGGTTGGCTACTATCACATCTACCGCGACGCATCGAATGAAACGGCGATCGAATTGGCAGCCAAGCTTCTCGAGATCGCACCCGTTCCGATGTCGAAGGTCTTCTTTCAATGCTCAGGATCCGAGGCGAACGACACCGCGGTGAAGGTTGTCTGGTACTATTGGCACGCCATGGGCAAGCCTGAGCGTCTCAAGATTATCGGCCGCAAAATGGGATACCATGGCTCAACCTGTACCTCGTCCAGTATATCCGGCAAGCCTGACATGCATCAGGAGAGCGGCCTGCCATTTGATCGATTCCGGCATACGGAATTCCCTAACTACTATCGCAACCAACAGGACGGTGAGACGGAGCAGGAATTCTCAACACGTATGGCGGATGCCCTGGAAAAACTCATCATAGAAGAGGGGCCGGAAACAGTTGCAGCTTTCTGGGCGGAACCGGTCATGGGGGCTGGCGGCGCAGTACTGCCTCCGGAAGGGTATTTTGAGAAAATCCAGGCCGTTTTGAAGAAGTACGACATCCTTTTTATAGCAGACGAAGTCATCTGCGGTTTCGGACGCACCGGCAACATGTGGGGCTCACAAACCTACAATCTGGAACCAGATATGATCTCGTGCGCCAAAGCCCTGTCGGCGGGATTGCAACCCATCTCGGCTTTGCTGATGAATGAACGCATCTTCCAGGCATTGATGATCCAGAGCGACAAAGTCGGTCATCTTGCGCATGGTTATACCTATGCGGGTCATCCCGTGACCACTGCTGTGGCTCTCGAAACCCTCAAGATCTACGACGAAATAGATATTGTTGGACACATCAAGAAGATCGAGCCGACCTTCATTTCCGAGATGCAAGCTCTCGAGGATCATCCTCTGATTGGTGAGTTCCGCGGTGTCGGCCTGATTGGTGCGCTGGAAGTTGTCAAAGACAAAGCCACACGCGAGATGTTTCCAGCTGAGATCGATGTCATGGGCACACTCGCTGCCAACGCTCGCAAGAGTGGTCTCATTCTGCGCCTGGTTGGGAACCGAATTGCGTTTTCACCGCCACAGATCATCACATCCGATGAATTGAGCGAGTTGGCGCGGCGCCTGAAAACGGCACTTGATGAGACATGGTCGGTAGTTGCAAGGCACTGATCAGCTGGTCGGGCTGCTATTGGATCATCGAGACATTTAGGTAGGGCGAATGGGACGCAAGATACTCCTGATCACAACAGATCAGCAGCGTTACGATGGTTTGGGGTGTAATGGCGGAGAGTTCGCCAAAACCCCGAACATTGACCGGCTCGCGCGGACAGGCATCAATTACCATCAGGCCCGCAATCAGTGCGCGGTCTGTATGCCAGCGCGTTGTACCATTCTGACAGGCCAGTACGTGCGTATGCACGGGGTTACGTCAAACGGTATCCCGTTGCCGGCCGACCATCCAAGTGTTGCCCATGAACTCAAGAAAAATGGTTATGCGACCGCGCTGATTGGAAAGGCACATTTCGAACCGCATGCCACGAAAGATTATTTCGAGAATGTTGCGGCGGGGCAGGATAGCTTCGGACCCCATCGTGGATTCGATCGCATGGAACTGAGTGGTCATACCGGCCGCGCAGGACGATCACTCTTTCACTATCCCAAGTGGCTGGCGGAAACACATCCAGATGATGTCGCCGGTTTCCACGAGTATACGCGCGATGGCCAGCCAAGTGCTCTAGGCGGCGGTGACACCGGCGCTCCGCAGGTCGCAAACAATCCGATCGACATTGAGCGTTATCACACGCACTGGACAGCTGACAGAGCCATTGCGTGGCTCAATGAACGGAATGACGATGAGGACTGGTTCTGCTGGATGAGCTTTCCGGACCCGCATCATCCCTGGGATGTTCCGAATGAAGCAAAGGCTAGGTTTGATTGGCGCGAACTGCCATTACCTCCAGGATATCCCGGTAGTAGGGAGGCCTGTGAAGAGGTGCTCCGAACCAAGCCCTGGCACTGGCTGGCCTGGTATAAAGGCGAAGCGCGGCTGAATTTCGAGGTGCCTCCAGATTACGTACCGGCCGAAACGACGGCCGACCATATCCGTGAAGTCAATGCTGTTGTGCATGCTAAGAATGAACTCATCGACGATGCCGTCGGATTGGTTTGGGATTTCGTGCGGCAGCGCCAGTGGGACGACGAGACAGATATCTTCTACACCACGGATCACGGCGAACTGCAGGGTGACTTTGGGATGTTGTTCAAGGGTCCCTACCACGTCGATGCCCTGACGCATGTCCCTTTGATCTGGCGGCCCGCTCCAAGTGCCAGTATTACGAGCAGCGAAGTCAGAGCGCCTGTCGGTCACGTCGATATTGCTCCAACGATCATGCAGGCGGCCGGGCTGGAAACCCCGTCATGGATGCAGGGCCAAGTGCTCCCAGCAACCCAGCAGTGCGCGATGCGTGACACCATCACCACTGAGTGGATCGATAGCTATGATGGCAATGACATCGTCATGGAGACGATGGTGAATGACGACTATCTCGTCACTGCTTACGGTGAGACTAACCGGTACGACGGTAGCGAGGGTGAACTCTACAATCTGAAAGATGATCCGCATCAGTGGCGGAATATGTGGAGTGACCCGAAACACCAGCCAGTGCGTGATGAACTTGTGGCAGAGCTCAAGGCCAATTTGCCTGAAGGACGTTCCGTTCCGCTTGAGAAAATCGCGCCGGTCTGAGCGTTGAGCTTGAGCGCTAAGGGTTTCCGTATGTGAGAGGACCAGAGAATTGTTGTGGTTAGGTATTGACGTTGGGGGGACGTTTACAGACCTCGTCATCTACGACCCTGCGAGCAAGACAATATCGCTTGGCAAAGTTCCATCGACACCAGATGACCAATCGCGCGGCATCATTGATGGCATCAAGTCGCTCGGCATTGATCCATCAACCCTGGAACGTGTGGCACATGGTTCGACGGTGGCAACGAATACCGCGCTCGAACGATCCGGTGCTGACATTGCAGTGCTCGTAACCGAAGGCCATCGTGATATCCTGATCACAGGACGCGGCAACCGGACATTGATGTACAACATTAAGGCCACTGCACCGGAACCAATCGTTCCTCGAGATCGATGTTATCAAATTCGAGAGCGTCTCGATGTCAGCGGCAACGTCGTCACCGCTTTGGATGAAGCGATGGTGCAGTCAGCCGCGACAATACTCGCGGACAATGGCTGTGAGTCCATAGCTGTCTGTTATCTACATTCCTATGCGAACTCTGACCACGAGCAGCGCAGCGCTGAGATTCTGAAAGCAGCACTGCCCAATGTCACCGTCACAACATCCTCGGACGTGTTGCCGGAGTATCGTGAACACGAGAGATTTTCAACCACCGCTCTGAGTGCCTATGTGGCCCCGCGCATGCGTCGCTACCTCGCCAGTCTCCGGGAACGGCTGCGCGATGTCGGATGCCGATCCGACGTTGCCATCATGACGTCAAGCGGCGGAACGTTGCCGGATCACCAGATTGAACGACTGCCTGTGCTGTCGATGTTGTCCGGACCTGCTGCTGGTGTTATCGCAGCTCAATTCATCGGTAAGGCTGCAGGGTACCCAAACCTCATCACGTGCGATATGGGCGGGACGTCGACCGACGTCTGTCTGTTGCGTGATGGGGCATTCACAATGACCAACACAGGCAAGTTGGGCGCGTTTCCAGTCAAGGTGCAGCAAGTCGATATCAACACGGTCGGCGCAGGCGGAGGGAGCATTGCATCCTATGACAACGGTCAGATCCTGCGTGTTGGGCCGCGCTCGGCCGGCGCCGTTCCCGGTCCTGCTTGTTATGGACGCGGCGGTGAAGAACCAACGGTAACTGATGCAAACCTTGTTCTTGGTCGACTGGCGTCCAAGTCATCCGCTGGCGGTGGTTTGGAACTGAACGAGCAATTGGCCGCTGAGTCGATCGACCGGCTCGCCGGCGAAGTCAAGCTACAGCGCCACACCATGGCCGAAGGGGTTATTCGCATTGCCGTCGTCAATATGACGGCTGCGATCAAGGAAATCTCAGTGATGCGCGGTCTCGATCCCCGCGACTTTGTCTTGATGGCGTATGGCGGTGCCGGTCCCTTGCATGCCACTGCGATTGCAGAAGAGCTTGGCATGTCGACCGTATTAATCCCGCCCATGCCGGCAAACTTCTCCGCCTTTGGTCTGTTGGTCGCAGACGTCCGACGGGACTTCGTCCGTACAAAAGTTTCCCAGACGGAAACGACCTCGGCGGGCGACATCAAGCAGGTTCTGACGGAACTGACACAGGCAGGGTTATCAGAACTTGCGGAGGCCGGCTTTGCCGCGAGTGCAACCCGTCTCGAGGGGAGCCTCGATATGCGATATATCGGTCAGGCATTTGAATTAAGTGTGCCGGTCAATCTCGATAACCCCGACCCAAAACCAATCGATCAAGCGTTTCGTGAAGTCTATGCTGCTCGTTACGGCTCTGCCCCCGATGGCGGCAGTGAAATTGTGAGTTATCGTTTGGCTGCCTGGGGCGTTTCGGAGAAGCCCGAGCTTGTGGGTTCGGCAGGAGCGGATCGCGATGGTGGACCGAGCCAGACGTCTGAGCGGGCCTGCGTTTTTGCGGGTGCCCAGCTGAATACACCGCTGCACAATCGCAAGGCATTGTCGTTGGGTTCGTCTGTGAATGGTCCTGCGATCATCGAAGAGCCAAGCACGGCAACAATCATCCCACCTGGCTGGTCAGCCCGCCCGGATGAACTGGGTTGCCTTATTCTGGAGCGCATTTCATGACCGCCACAGTTGATCCGATAACACTTGAAGTTCTGACCCAGGGGTTGATCTCGGTCGTCCGGGAGATGCGCGCGACGGTCATGCGCACGGCAAAGTCAGTCGCGATCTATGAAGCGAAGGACTTTTCTTGCGGACTATTCGCTCCGGACAGTCAGGTTGTCGCTCAGTCCGAGGACATCGGCAGTCACGTTGTTCCAATGCCTTGGACTGTGCAGTCAGCCATGGCCAAACTTGGTGATGACCTTGCGCCGGGTGACATCATCCTGGTCAACGATCCATATGTTGGCGGCACACACCTGAATGACGTCACCATTATCTGTCCGGTTTTTCTCAATGACCGGCTGATCTTTTTTCCTGCTGTCCGCGAACACTGGCCCGATGTCGGCGGCATGGTGCCGGGTAGCATGTCTGGCAATGCAACGGAAATCTATCAGGAAGGCATTCGCATCCCTCCTATCAAGATCATGGAACGCGGCAAGATGAATGATGCCGCCCTTGAATTGCTGCTCGCCAACATGCGGGTGCCAGATGAACGCATTGGGGACTTTTATGCCGGCATTGCCGCGTGCCATGTCGCGGAAACGCGCATTCGTGAGTTGTGTGATCGCTATGGCGTCGACCAAATGCTGGAAGCGGTACGTCTCGATCTAGATCGCGCTGAAGCACGGATGCGGTCATGCCTCAATGCACTCCCGGATGGAACCTACGCCTACGAAGATTATCTGGAGACCTACCCGCAAGGAGGCTTCGAGCCTTTGCTGCTGCCGTTAAAGCTGACCGTTGCTGGTGATACGCTCACAGCCGATTTTACGGGTGCCTCGCCGCAAGTGCCGGTGCCGGTCAACTCGACGCTGGCTGTCACGGCCGCGTCGGTCTTTATTGCTGTGAAGTCGATCTTCGATCCCGATGCCCCACTTAACCAGGGCTCTTTCCGGCCAATTGAGGTCATTGCTCCGGAAGGCACCATTGTGAACGTGACGAGACCTGCACCGGCGGGCTCCCATGGAGAGATTAGAAAGCGCGTGATTGCGACTATGGTCGGCGCTCTAAGCCAGGTCGTTCCCGACAAGGTGGCGGGTGATCTCTGTCGCAGTTCATTCCACAATCTGTTAGGTGGTTACGACACACGTGCTGGTCGCGAGTGGGTTCACTATGAGTGGTCTGGTGGCGGCAACGGAGGATTCGCCGAGGCAGATGGCCCGAGTGCAATGGCACCGTTCGACTGGGGAGACTTGGTTACGGTGCAACCATCTGAAGTGATTGAGTCTCGTTTTCCGCTCCTCGTCGAAGCCTCAGAGCTTGATACTGACTCCGGCGGGGCGGGTCGATCTCGTGGTGGACTCGCAATGCGAAGGCGCATCAGGCTGACTGCTCCCGATGCCAAATACTCCTTGTTGTCAGATGGCGCTATTGTCCCGGCGTTCGGTGTGCTCGGTGGCCACAGCGGCAAACCACTCGGGTCCTGGGTGGTGACGACAGACAACACGGAAGAGCCATTTGCAACACCTGGTAAGGTTGGTGGCCACATCGTGGAAGAAGGTGAGCGTGTTGTCCTGCGCTCTGCCGGTGGAGGTGGCTACGGCAATCCGCTTGATCGCCCGGCGATGTCCGTCGCTGAAGATTTCCGACTAGGTTACATCTCAGAGAGTGCACTCACGCACGTCTACGGTGTGGTCATCGACGATGCCGGCGATGTTGATCGCCAAGCGACGAGCGAGTTGAGGCAACAACGTGCCTCCGAAATACTACGACTGCGAAGCGCTGCAGAACCCGACAGTTACCGTCACACCACGGTGAGCAAGCATCGTACCTGCCGCCTCAACACAAATGATGCGAAAAAAATCGCAGCCCAATCTGGCGACTTGGTCGAAATCGATTCCGGCAAGGCAGCTCCCTTACGCGCCTGGTTGGACGTGAAGGATGACGTCGCTGCTGGGACTGTGCCAATTGATAACGCTGGTATTGCCATGCTGCGCGCGGAGACCAACGCAATGCTGGAAGTTCGTCGGATTGGCCCTGGTCGACCATTGGTTTGATGGTTGTCAGATGACAAGTCTGGGCGCCTGCAAGTTGCCGTGGCGAAAAGCCAAGATCAGACGACAGCCTAAACAAAAAATTCAAAGAAGGGCACGCAATGAAGAGCCAAGCCTCATCGACTGATCCACTGCTGCAGCCGCTGCAGATCAAGCACGTGCGCCTGCGCAATCGCATTATGAGCACTAGCCATGCCTGTGGACTTGAAGAAGGCGGCATGCCGAAGGAGCGCTACCAAGCTTACCAGGAAGAAAAAGCGCGAGGCGGCATCGGTCTGACAATGTTTGGCGGATCGTCAAATGTCGACATTGATTCACCATCCGTCTTTCAGCAGCTCAATGTTGGTGTCGACGAGGTTATTCCTCATCTGGAGAAGCTGTCGAAGCGCGTGCACGATCAGGGTGCCGCCTTAATGTGCCAAATCACGCATCTCGGGCGCCGTGGGGAGAGCAACAAAGGGGCGATGTTGCCAACCATCGCGCCGTCCGTCATACGCGAAACGCTGCATCGCAGTATTCCCAAAGAGATCGATCATGCTGACATCAAACGGGTCATTGCAGCATTCGCTGCAGCGGCTAAGCGTTGCCAGGATGGCGGCTTGGATGGGATCGAAACTCTGTCTGGCGCGCATCTTATCGGTCAGTTTCTATCGCCTGCAACCAATCGGCGAACCGATGCGTATGGTGGGAGCCTCGAAAACCGCTGCCGCTTCGGCCTCGAGGTCTACGAAGCCATTCGGAAAGCTGTCGGCGATGATTTTCTGGTTGGCTTCCGGTTCATCGTTGATGAAGGACATGATGCCGGACTGGGTTTTGACGACTGCGTCAAGATCGCAAAGATCTTTCAGGCGACCGGCATGCTCGACTTCTTTAACGCGGTCTATGGCCGGATGGACACGCAGATTGGTCTGGCGATGGACAACATGCCGGGCATGGCTTCACCAATCGGCCCATGGCTTGAGAAAGCAGCAGCCTTCAAAGAGCAGATTGATCTACCAGTCTTTCATGCAGCCCGCATCACCGATATTTCCACCGCCCGCCATGCGGTCCGCGAAGGTTTAATCGATCTCGTCGGGATGACGCGCGCCCAGATCGCTGATCCACATCTCGTCGAGAAGATTGCAGCCGGTGAAGAAGAGCGGGTCAGGCCATGTGTAGGTTTCACGCATTGTATGAGTGAGTTACGACCTGCCTGCCTCCATAACCCGGCAACGGGGCACGAAAACATATTGCGACAAGTGATTGAGCCAGCAGCAACAAAGCGAAAGGTCATCGTTGTCGGCGCCGGACCAGCTGGCCTGGAGGCAGCACGTGTGTGCGGCGAGCGCGGTCACGAGGTCGTTGTATTCGAAGCAGCACCACGTGCCGGCGGGCAAGTCTTGCTAGCAGCAGAGGCCGACTGGCGCAGAGATATCGTTGCAATCATAGACTGGCGCGTATCGGAATTGGAACGTCTCGGTGTTTCGCTGCGTCTGAACCACTTCGCCGAAACTGACGATGTTGTAGGTGAAAAGCCAGACATGGTGATCATTGCGACAGGCGGTACGCCCAATCTTGATTGGTTGCCGGGAGCAGAGCACGTGACAAGCGCTTGGGATGTGCTCAGCGGAAGCGTTCCGCCGGGCGAGGATGTCATTGTAGTTGACGGTACCGGGCGGCACGCGGCGCTAACAGCGGCTCAATACTGCCAGAATAGGAATGCGAGCGTTCAATTCGCAACGATTGATGAAAGCCTCGCTACCGAACAGGCTTACGCGGAGCGCGTCATCTGGCGGCGCTGGGTCCATGAGCACAAGATGCCGGTCCGCTTTGAAGAACAGTTGAAGGAAGTTCGTCGAGACGGCAATCAGTTATCCGCAGTGCTACAAAATGAACTGACCGGAGAAGTCACTGAGCTATCTGCTGGCCAGGTGATTTTCGATTATGGCACGATCCCGGCCGATGGCATCTATCATGAGCTGCGTGAACACTCTTCAAATGACGGCGTGACGGAACTTAAGCGTTGGGTTGTCGGCCAGCCGCAAGCGCGGGCAGACGCGGATTTATCCAAAGGACCATTCGAACTGCATCGCATTGGAGACGCTCTTTCCAGTCGCAACATTCACGCTGCCGTTCTTGATGCCTTGCGCCTCTGTCAGGAAGCTTGAAGCGATCGACGCGTGAGATACACAAACCGCACTGAAAGAAGACATGCGGTGACAGTCAGCCCGACCGCCATGCCCCACCACAACCCTTCGGCGCCAAACTCCCCACGGAATGCGAGCCACCACCCACCACCGATACCCAGCACCCAATAACCGAACGCGGCTAGCCAGAGCGGGACCAATGTGTCTTTGAGGCCGCGCAACATCAATGAAGCGATCACCTGCAGGCCATCAAAAATCTGGAAGAAGGCCGCCAGTATGAGAACCTTGCTGGCAAGTGCAAGAACTGGAGCAAAGCCCGGATCACTGCGATCAAGAAACAGTTGGACAAGCATCTCTGGGAAAGAGAGAGGCACCACGGCCAGGCAGACGAGCCAAATCACCCCAATCAACATGGTCAGCAGACCTGAACGGCGAGCCTGCGCAACATTATGGCGGCCGGCGGCGTAGGCAACACGCACCATTCCAGCTTCCGCCAGCCCCTGGGCAGATTTGAACGCGATCGCAACCCAGGCAATGATCACTTGATATGTAGCCAGCTCCACAGAGCCGAGGAGCCCTGAGAATAACGACACGGCAGTAAATAGTCCTGCCTCCAGCAAAACAATCCCGGCGACAGGAAACCCAAGCAACAGGATCTCGCGGCAAAGGCCGGAGTCGATTTTGAACCGGCCTTTGAAAAAACCGTAGCCGCGCAGAAATGGTGTCACGTAGATGTAGGCCAGCAGAGACGTGACCATGAAAACCGCAACAACTGTCTTTGCCCATCCCGCCCCGGCGATGCCAAGTTTTGGCAGGCCATAATGACCATGTATCAGTCCCTGGCAGAGAAAGTAGTTGAGAATGACAGCGGCAATCGTGATCCACATCACCGCGGCAGTCTTGGCGAGAGCCGCAACAAACATGCGCAAGACGAAGAAGCACAGCATTGGCAACAAGGAAAAGGATACGGGATGCAGGTACGGTGCCATACGTCGGATTAGATCAGGTTCAAAGCCAGCCAACGCCAAGACGCTATCAAGATGCCAAACAAGAACCATAGCCGGCAGCGCCAATAGGATGGCGACAAATATCCCGTGGCGAGCAGCCTGACCCGCGCCATGCTTATCCTCAGCACCGTTAGCTTGTGACACGAGAACACCCACGACAGAGAGAGTGCCGACCAGGACAATCTGAATCTGGGATGCCAAATCTCCAGCGAGTCCTACAGCCGCTAACTCTCTGAAGCCGAGTTGTCCGACAAGTGCCTTTGTCGTGAGCACCATAGAGTATTCAGCAAGATAGGCGGCGACCAGCGGACCGGCGATGCGCAGCAAGATCCCAGTCTCTTGGAAGTGCGGCACGTCTTGGGACTTTGGCGCCCGGGATGCCGGCACAGGACTATGTGTTTCTTGCATGTTCGATGTGCCAGACGGTTCAGCATTACCCCAAACGTCCAGCTGTGCACGGAAGCTGCTGGGTGGTCAATGACCAGTTATTCCGAACTGGTCACGCGCGGATAATTGTTTGTTTCAAAGCGTCAAACACGAACCAGACACTAACGACGAATGACCTTTCTGGACGAAAGGCCCAAGGGTAACGACGCTAGTTCCAGAATGAGCTTGCTCCGGACGGCTTGGGTAAAGCGCTCCGGACTATCCACTGTCACTACGAAACTGCCTGGACCGCCGATGATCTGTTTGGCAAAGGCTTGCTCAAGATTGTAATTGATCGGCCGTCCGCCGCAATTCTCTAGGCGGCAAAGGATCGCGAGGCCATTGATGATAATGCCAGCTTGCAATGCGCGATTGCGTGCCTCCGCGATTGGTATGCCATTCCAATTGTTGGCGCTGTCTCCCGAGAAGTCGATGACTTTGCGAAGACCCTCAAATTTGTTCTGGGAGATTTGACGGTGTGCCGCGGCCAAGGCAGCGCCAATGGCATTGCTACCGTATGCACGCCGCTCCATTGCGAACAAAGCTCGGGCAAACGCCTCCGCACTCTGCTTATCCTTTATGACCATCCAGGGTACAACGGTTTCCTGGTGGTTGGCGTCAGCCCATTCAATGAAGGTTACGGCAATGCGGCCAAGATCACCCTTTTGGATCGCGCCAATGACATCAGGATGCGTAATGGCGGTTGCGTAACCCTGGCGCTGAAATTTGATCTCGGCATTGTCGATCGAGTTGGAAGCATCTGCGAGCAAGACCAGCTCAACATCGACGCGCGCCTTCGCGTAGACACTGCTGGCCGCTGATATGATGAGTAGCAGAGCCGCAACAAATCTCATGATCCAGTGAGTTGCTATCGACATGATCCAATATGCCTCCCTGCATTGTTGGCGATAGCTTGACATGGGAGGTCGCCATTCGCCAAGTGTCATGGAAACTTAAACTCGGCTTGCGTTAGCACGACAGCTCAGGGATGGGCGAAGCAGTGCTAGCGTGGGCAGCAGAAGATACAACTCTCCGGAGGCTCGATGACCTTGTCCCCAATGCACTCTGATCTACTGGGTGATGCACTGATGGAGGAGCTGTTCTCAGACGCCTGCAACATTCGCCAAATGCTCGTATTTGAAGGTGCGTTGGCACGGGCACAAGCTGTACACGGTGTGATCCCGCCAGAAGCAGCAGAGCGCATATCTGATGCGGCCTCTAATCTAACCATTGACCCTATGGATCTGAAAGCCGCTACAGCGCGCGATAGTGTGCCCATTCCCGAACTTGTCCGCCGTCTGCGCGAGGCAAGCGGCACGGAAGCAGGGCCCTATGCCCATTGGGGCGCAACATCTCAGGACGTGACGGATACGAGCCTTGTGCTCAGAGTGAAGCAAGCGCTGGATCTCATCGACGAACGCTTGCAAACCCTCATTTCGCAGTTGGTCGAGATGACGGAGGCTCACCGCACCACGGTCATGGTTGGGCGGACGCGCAACATGCAGGCAGCGCCCATGACGTTTGGGGGCAAGGTCGCCGCATGGCTGTCAGCACTGCTGCGCCATGTCGAGCGGCTACGGGAAATGCGCTCGCGGGTGGAAATCCTCTCTTTCGCAGGTGCCGTCGGTACGCTTTCTGTTTTAGGCGACAAGGCCGATGCCGTAGCAGATCAACTTGCAAAGGAACTCTCGCTCGGTCGCCCTGATACGGTCTGGCATACCCAGCGTGATCGTATCGTCGAATTGGCCGGGTTCTGCGCAAACATCACGGGATCTCTCGGAAAGGTCGGGGCCGACTGCGCCAATCTCGCCTCCAGCGAGGTGGGTGAGATTGTGATCAGAGGGGCCGGTGGTTCCTCGACCATGCCTAACAAGGCAAATCCGGTCTCTGCTGAAGTGCTCGTGACGCTCGCGCGTTTCAACGCCTCGAATATCGCCGCGGTTCATCAGGCAGCCATCCAGGAACATGAGCGCGGCGGGCCTGGCTGGGCCCTTGAGTGGATGTCACTGCCACAGATCGTGATTGCTTGCGGCGCCAGCTTGCGGACCGCAGAAAGTCTGTTGGCCTCAATGGAGGTGAAGGTCTCACGGATGCGGGACAACATCGACACCTCATTGGGATTGCCGTACGCGGAGGCAGCGTCATTCATGCTGGCTCAGCATATGCCCCGTCAAGACGCGCAAACGCTTTTAAAGGACGCCTGCCAGCGCGCGCTAGGTGAACAGCGTCATCTTCGTGATGTGCTCGGCGAATTGGCGCCGGAGCTGTCGAATGCCCAAGAACAGCTATTTGATGATGATTGGATCGTAGCCAGCACGCGGACCGCGATCGACCGGGTTCTCGCCAAAGCCAGAGCGATTGCACGTCAGTAGCGCAAACCCTTGGCCAGATCACTCAGCGGCGTGGGCTTGCGCTGGCTCCAAAGTGGAGCGGCCTTTGATCATGTCGGAGGCCTTTTCTGCAATCATCAAGGTCGAGGCATTGAGGTTCGCAGAGATCATCTTCGGCATCACAGACGCATCAACCACGCGCAGGTTCGCGATGCCATGGACGCGAAGTTCATGATCGACGACGGACAGCTTGTTGTTGGCAGGCCCCATGCGGCAGGTGCAGCCTGGATGGAACGTCGTTTGACCGCGTCGCGTCCCAGCATCAAGAAACTCGTCATCAGTTTGGACATCCGGCCCCGGATAGCACTCGTAACCGTAATAGGGTGCCAAAGGGTTTGACTTCAGCAGGGCACGCGCCAACCGCATGCCCGCAACAAATACCCGCCGGTCGATCTCTTCTGCCAGATAATTGGTCTGGATCAGTGGTGCTTCAAAGGGATCTGCTGATCGCAGACGCAGATAACCACGGCTCTCCGGACGCTGCTGCCATGAAGGCACCGTCATGCCGGGTTCGCCTTCCAGTTTGCCTTTGACGCCGTCCATGTAACTCGCAGGTGTAAACGTCAATTGAACGTCTGATCGTTCAGCCGTTACGCCCGAATGCCAGAAGCAATAGACAAGGGTCGGCGTCATGGCCAAGATGCCTTTGCGGGCGAACGCATATTTCACGGCTTCACTGGCAAGAGCAAAGCCACGTACTCTCTCGTTCATCGTGCTCGCGTTCTTGACCCGCACAACCGTACGCGAGGTGTAATGATCTTGAAGGCCTTCACCCACGCCTTCAAGGTGATGCACGACTGGAATGCCGTTGCGGTCCAGTTCAGTCTTCGGTCCAATCCCGGAAAGCAGAAGGAGCTGTGGCGAGTTATAGGCACCACCCGATAAGATGACCTCCCGCCGTGCGCGTATGAGCTGAGTTGCTCCGTTGGAGCCGCCTTTGCGATAATGGACGCCGGTTGCCCGCTTCCCATCCAACTCCAATCTTGTAACGTGGGCTTCGGTGCGAACTTCTAGATTGGACCGTGGCATCGCGGGTCGTAGAAACGCCCGCGCCGCGCTCATCCGGCGACCATTAAGTATGGCGCGCTGGGCGTAGTTAATGCCCTCCTGGGTGCCTGCGTTGTAGTCAGGATTGATCGGAATACCGTACTCAACTGCGCCCTGGATGAAGGCGTCAGCCAATGGGTGCCGGACCTCAGCATCTGTGACCGGAAGAAAGCCATCGCGGCCCCGGTAGTCCTCATCTGCAGGACCAATGCGGCGCTCCATGCGTTTGAAGTAGGGTAGAATGTCGGCATAGGACCATCCGGAATTGCCCATTTGGGCCCATTGATTGAAGTCTTCAGCCTGGCCACGATTAATGATGTGGCCGTTGATCGAACTTGAACCGCCAAGGGTCTTGCCGCGGGGTGAATAAATGCGCCGACCTTGCGTGTAGGGGCCAGGTTCTTGCTCATAACACCAATTGATCGAGCGATCGTAGAACGTCTTCATAAAACCAGCAGGAATGTGGATCATCGGATTGGTGTCTGGCGGACCTGCCTCGAGCACGCATACACTGACATCGCCGTCTTCACTGAGACGGTTCGCCAAAACAGATCCTGCTGATCCGGCTCCAATGATGATGTAGTCAAATGTATCCATGCGGATCGCCTCGCGGGATGGCCAACCAATGGTAATGCTGCACCAGATCGTTGTTTCGTTCGTGTTGCTTCAGGCTCCGACATATGAATTAAGAAAACCGGAGCAGGAATTCATATGTCGGAGCCTGAACACCAGAGCTGAGAGCCAGTTGAGACTGCCACCTTCATGCTATGGCGCGCCATGTCGGAATAACATCCATCTCATCGTTGATTATTTGTAGGAGACTATCTGTGTGATTTTGTAATCCTGCATCTTGCTTCATCGTCGAAAATCAGCCGGAATGGACCGGCTCACGGACGACCACTCCGTGCAAGATATTCTCATTGGAAGATGTGACATGGCGCAATACGAGACCATCGAAGTCAAACCACTTTCCGGCTCCATGGGAGCAGAAGTCATTGGCGTGGACTGGGCCAAGCCTTTGACCAATCAGCAGCGCGCCGATGTTCACAAAGCCTTTCTTGATCATCTGATGATCTATTTCCGAAATCAGTCAATCACGCCTCGCCAGCAGGTTGATGTGGCCCGGCAATTTGGAAAGCCCGCAATCTACCCTTTCCTGAAGGGGCTTGAGGAAGCACCTGAAGTCAACGAGTTGATCAAGACCGAAAACGACAAGACCAACTTCGGCGGCGGATGGCACTCAGACACCTCCTATAAAGAGTGCCCGGACCTTGGAACGGTTCTCTACGCCTTAGAAGTTCCGCCGGCTGGTGGCGACACGATGTTTGCCAATGCGTGCCTTGCCTATGAGAATCTCTCCGAGGGTATGAAGGGAATGCTTGATGGCATGGTTGGCATATTCAATTCCGACAAACTCTATCCAGGCGGACGCACCAGTCAGCTCAGCAAATTGGGCGACATGGGTAAGGCTGTGGTCCAAAGTGACACTTACGAATCTGAGCACCCGATTGTAAGAACGCATCCCGAGACGGGGCGTAAAGCTCTCTATGTCAGTCGCGCACATACATTACGCTTCAAAGATATGACGTCAGAAGAGAGTGATCCCTTAATCAATTTTCTCAGCGACCAGATCGTGCGGCCCGAGTACCAATGCCGGTTGCGTTGGGAACCCGGAACTCTCGCTCTTTGGGACAATCGCGCGACCCAACATCTGGCTCTCAACGACTACCAAGGTCAGCGACGCCATATGCATCGCGTGACGATTGAAGGCGACCGACCGGTCTAGAAGAAGGTCCTGTTAAGCCACAGCGCCACTCGGGCTTGAATCCGTATGCTGCATTGGGAATAGTCATTTCTGAATTTTTAACCCCACAAGCACGACGGCTGCCGCGACACGCCTGGTTGCTGCCTCCCGGACGTCAGCACTGAGCTACGACTCAGGCGAAGTAGCGTACGACGAATGAGTCGATCACCATGTCGTGCCATGTACCTTGATTGCCTTGGACGTGAAAGCCGACATGTCCGCCGCCGGGCGCGATAATGACTTTCGCATTCAGCAGTTCTTCACGTGCAAGCTCACGATAAGGGCCGACAGGTATCCATGGATCATTTTCCGCATGGATGAGGAGTGTCGGGACGTCAAGCTTAGCAACAACTTGAGCGCCAGCTGTGCGGGCGTAGTAGTCATCGGCATCCACGTAGCCGTTGTGCGGAGCGGTATATTTGTCGTCGAACTCATAGATCGAACGCGACGAACTTATGGCTGATCGCTCGTCATCACTGAGCGAAGCATGGGGCGACAGGGTGTCCTGCTTCATGCGTTGCAGTAGAAATCGATGATAAATCCAGTTCCTCGGTGCCATAATGCGTTGAGCTGCCAACGCGGGGCGGATTGGAGCACAAACTGTGCTGGCTGCAACAAAGGTATCACTGGCCCAGCTTTGAGCCAGGCTGTTCAAAAGGATGTTGCCGCCAAGCGAGAACCCAATCGCAATGATACCGTTGGCCTTGATGTCGGCTGGAATGCCTTCCGTCGCAGCGCGTATGTCCTCGGTGCAGCCCGCGTAGTAGTAGCCGGTGCAGGTCGAACGCGATGGACCGGCCCCTCTCAGATTGAGCCGGAGAACACGTCGACCGTTCGACAAATGAAACCGGGCGGACTCGCGCACGTATGCGCTATCTTCGCACCCCGTCAAGCCGTGGATCAGTAGCAGCAATGGGCCATCGGCCATTCGATCTGGTGTATCGAGCATTCCGGACATGCGATCACCGGGGGCGTGAGGAAGAGCAAACTCCAAGCGTCGTGACGCGCCTCCGAGTGGCTTGTGCTCTGGCACCAATTGGTTGCGCATTGTCTGCAGGTCGCCACCCCACCACGGTGCCCGGCCCTTAAATTCGGGGAGCTGGAGGTTTTCGAAGGGATTTGCAACCATGGTCTCGGTGGTTTCAAGCATTCAGCAGTGAAGTCTCCCATGACCGGGGCATGTGCAATCTGATCTTTCGAGGTTATCCATCGATCTCGGGAATTTTGGGGCGGCGATCGGCCCAAGGATGGGCTTGTTCGAACAAGGCTGCAGCGCGCAGTAATAGGGCGTCCTCGCCGCGCCGCCCAACCAATTGGATGGCAATCGGCAAGCCATCCGAGCTGAACCCAGCAGGGAGTGTGATCGCCGGATTGCCGCTCAGGTTGAAGGGATGGGTATATGGATACCAGGATTGCCGCACAGTCCCGGCGGGCTTGTTGTTGATGATCACGTCACCAAAAAAGTCGTGATCAATCGCGAGAGCCGGACGCGCCAACGTTGGCGTAATCAGGATGTCGGTGTCCTCGAACCAATTCTGGACCTGACGGTAGATTTCTGTTCGCGTAAAGATGCAATTGATGACGTCTTCACCTGAAGCAGCTTGCCCCTGATCCATTTGCTGCAGAAGTGTTTCGCTCATGCGGTCTCCGAATTCCGGGACAAACTTGCGGTAGCGGGCATTGAGGAGCGATGACCAGAGAACCTGGAAAATGGGTTCTGTAGGTGCGAAGTCGTCCGCCATTTCGGCGAGCGTTGCACCATGGGCCGCGAAACTATGTGCAGCATCTTGGCAGGTGGCGAGGACCTCATCATCTACCAGCGTGTTCCCAAGATGAGGACGCCACGACATCCGTATGCCGTTAAGGTCCTTTGCCTGATCGACGGTATCAACAAAGCCCGTCGACGGCAAAAAATACGAGTGCGGGTCACTCTTGTCAGTGCCGGCCATAACTTCCAGCATCAGGGCACAGTCGCCCACGGTCCGTGATGTGGGGTCGATGTAGGATGTGTTGCCATAGGCATCCGGTGCCGTCTCATGCGGTACCAACCCTAGCGACTTTTTAAAGCCTACGACGCCGTTGCATGCTGCCGGAATGCGGGTCGAACCGCCGCCATCGGTGGAAATTGCAAGCGGTGCAATACCGGCTGCCGTTGCCGCAGCAGCCCCGCCGGATGACCCGCCAGATGTATGATCCCGGCTCCAGGCATTGCAAGTCCATCCGAAAAGAGGTGCCTCAGTCAATGGCTTGTGACCGAATTCAGGTGTTGTCGTTTTGCCAATCAAGATCGCACCAGCAGCCTTTAGCCGGGCAACAGCTATGGCGTCGGCAGTCGGTACGTTATTTTCAAAGACGTAGGATCCAAATGTCGTTTTGACACCGGCCGTGTTGACCAAATCCTTTACTGTGACCGGAACGCCGTGCAGCGGACCAAGTGTCTTGCCATCCATAACCGCTGCCTCAGCAGCACGGGCGCCTTCCAACGCTGCTTCAGCGCAGATGGTGATAAATGCATTTAAGACCGGCTGCGATCGCTCCGCCCGCTCAAGAACTGACGCAACGACCTCGACAGGAGACACGGCCTTGTCACGGATTTTCCGGGCCAACTCTCTGGCTGGCGTATATGCGAGTTCCTGCGATGACATTGTATAAGCCTTTACGTGCTTGCCGATAGCTCAGTTTACAACAATTCGCAGGTTGAAACAGATCAAGACCTCCAGACTTGTGATCTCTGATCAAATGAGGAACGAGGTTGAGACAGCAACGCCAATCGACTGCTATAATTGAGGTTGGTCGGTTCAGTGCATGCAATTGCGAATGGGGCAGCGAAATTGGCAGGTCAGGATATCCGCGTCGGTGTAGAAGTTGGCGGCACCTTTACGGATCTGGTGATGGTACGCGACGGAGCCATCGAAATAGCGAAGGTTCCCAGTACACCACTGCAACCTGATGTTGGAGCGCTCAACGCGATCGAGGCGGCAGGATTGAAGCTTGGATCCATTGCTGAACTCGTGCACGGCTCTACCGTTGCGACGAATGCCGTGCTGGAGCGTAAGGGTGGACGGATTGCGGCATTTGTAACCCAAGGAACTCGCGATTTATTTGGTCTCCAGAGACAGGATAGACGCGCGATTTATGATCTGCATTATCAAAAACCCGCTCCTGTTGTTGAGCGTGAGGACGTCTTTGAAATCACCGAGAGATTAGCGCCTGATGGCTCGATTGTTCTCCCTCTTGATGAGCAGAACGCGGCTGAAACGATTAAGCAAATCCTCGGCCAACAAAACTATGACGCAGTCGCAATTTGCCTATTGCACAGCTATGCCAACCCAGCCCACGAAAAGTCCATCGCCGACATCATCAAGCGCGTTGCTCCGCAGTTGCCAGTGACATGTTCGAGTGATGTCTCTCCGGAGTTTCGCGAGTACGAGCGGGCAACCACGACCACGCTTGCTGCATATGTGCAACCGGTGATATCGGGCTACTTGGATCGCCTTGTAGCAAAGCTGCAGGATGGCGACTTTGATGGCCGCTTCAGTATTATGCAGTCCAACGGCGGGCGTATGCCAGCTGCTGCCATGACACAGAATGCGATTGCAGCTCTATTCTCCGGTCCTGCTGCAGGCGTCGTTGGTGCTGTGGGCTCGGCTGCTAACTCAGGCATCGAGAACATCATCACCTTCGACATGGGAGGCACGAGCACAGACGTTGCATTGATCGCTGGCAGCCAACCGCAGCTCGCACCACAAACAGTCATCGATGGCCTGCCGGTGCGTACGCCTGTGATTGATATCGCGACGGTCGGCGCCGGTGGCGGCTCAATTGCCTGGGCTGATGATGGTGGTTTGCTACGTGTCGGCCCTCACTCAGCTGGCGCCTCACCAGGGCCAGCCTGCTATGGTCGTGGCGGCAGCGAACCAACAGTCACGGACGCCCACCTCGTTCGCGGCACGCTTCAAGCCGGGTCATTTTTGGGTGGGGCGATGGAGCTTGACCAGGCTGCAGCGCTCAGTTCCTTCGGTGATTTGGCTGAACACTTCAGTCTGTCCGTTGAAGAGGCAGCCGACAGCACCATTCGTATTGCGGAGAACAATATTGTTCGCGCAATTGAGCAAGTATCAACTGAACAGGGCCTTGATCCACGCGATTTTGTTTTGGTGCCGTTCGGTGGCGCTGGCCCCTTGCATGCGGCACGCATTGCAGAAGAATTGGAAATTGACACGTTAATGGTGCCAACGAATGCCGGGGTTCTCTCTGCCGCCGGCCTCTTGATGGCTGATCATGTCCATTACCGGTCCCACACCAAGCGAACACGGCTCGATCCTGATGCTGTCGCTGTTGTCAAAGACATCCTTTCCGGTTTGGCCAATGATGCTTCTGTGCATCTCAAAGAAGCCGGCGTCGATGCAGCAACGAGATTCGAATACACTGTTGAAATGCGCTATGTCGGTCAGGCATTCGAGCTATCCGTCCCGATTAACACTGATCTGCATGCCCTGGACTTTGCCTACCTTCAGGAGGCTTTCCGGTCGGTTCATCATCGCGTGTTCGAGTTCTCCAAACCGCCGGATAAACCGGCAGAGATTGTTTCCTTCCGAGTGGGCGCGCATGCAGCGACAGGCGCGTTTCCAGGTCGTTCCAAGCCGCACGGCGCCGCGACAGACGGCCAGTCGCAACAGGCACCAGAGCGCACCATAGACATTGTTGAGAATGGCGAACATGTCTCTTGTCGTGTCGTCTCAAGAACGGCGATAGCAGATGCCGACCTCGAAGGGACGCTGCTGGTCGAAGACGGCACCTCAACACTCTACATCCCTGCCGGCTGGCGGGTCCGATGTGATTCCGTTGGTAACCTGATTGCGACGCGCAAAAGGACATAACATGACATCGTCGAATCCCCGCCTGACGCAGGTTGATCATGCGATTATCAATCGTGCCTTGGTCGCGGCAACGCATGAGATGGGAACGAAGCTGATCCGTTCTGCTCACTCGCCAATCGTTCGTGAAGCGCAAGATTGTTCTGCTGCCATTGTGAACCGCCATGGCGAGGTGATTGCACAATCCGAACTGATAGCAATCCAGCTAGGCTCCATTTCCCAAACTCTGGCACCATGCTTGGAACTCTTCCCGGCGGATACCCTCGTTGACGGTGACTTCTTCATCAACAACGATCCGTATAATGGCGGGCAGCATGTGCCCGACATCTTCCTGTTTTCGCCAGTGTTCCTTGATGATGAGTTGATCGGGTTCAGTGCATCGGTCGTCCATCACATCGACCTTGGCGGCGGTGCACCGGGCATGAACCCCGCAGCCGGTGATGTCCATCAGGAAGGCCTGATCTTTCCGCCAACGAAATACAATATCGATCGAGATTGGAATGGTGGCCCGTTGGAACGGTTCATCGGCGCCAACGTCCGCATGCCTGGCGCAACAATAGGCGATCTCTACGCTCAATTCGCTGCCAACGCTATTGGTGCAAAACGTATGCGAGCGCTCGCTGCGAAATACGGCGCCGAAGCCTTCGATGCGGCCATGCGCGAGATGCTCGACTACACGGAGCGACGGGTCAAGGCTGCAGTGCGCGACCTACCCAATGGTACCTATGATGCCGAAGCCAAAATCGATGATGACGGCATCGACGATCAACCGATCGTTATTCGCACGCAGATCCACGTTGGTGATGAGCGCATTGCGGTAACATTCGACGGCACAGACGATCAAGTCCCGTCGTTTATGAATAATCCATTCGCATCAACAGTGGCCTCTGCCGTCGCCTGCGTGAAGTCGGTATTGACCGACCCGGATATTCCATTCAACGACGGTGTCACACGGGTGATCACGGTCGATGCGCCCCGTGGCACGATCCTCAATCCCAATCCGCCTGCGCCAGTGCGCGCACGATTGCTGCCATCGAACCGCGTCTTCAATGCAGTAATGAAGGCGTTGGCTCAGGTTGCCCCCGACGAGGTCATTGCTGAAGGCTTTGATACAACGACATCCATTTGTCTCAGTCATCTCGGTCAGGACGGATACAATATTTATCTCGAAATCCTGGGCGGTGGGTATGGGGCAGGCAAGTCCAACGATGGTTGCGATGGCGTTGATTGCCCGCTCTCAAATTGTGCCAATATTCCGATCGAAGCGCTGGAGATGGACTATCCCTTTGCGCGCCTCGAAACCTACAGTCTGCGGGAAGGATCCGGAGGGGCTGGGCGTCATCGCGGCGGCTTAGGCCTGGAGCGCTGCTATCGTATTCTCGACAATGACGTTCAGTTCGCCACATATAGCGACCGGTTCCAAACACAGGCCGAGGGTTTGTTTGACGGCGGGCCGGGGCAGTCTGCCGAATATGTTGTCTATCGCGGTGATGAGGAAATCCGCTTGCCGCCCAAGACGAGCTTCAAGCTCACCAAGGGTGATTTGCTGGCCGTTCGAACCGGCGGCGGCGGCGGATACGGAGCACCCACGCCACCAACGTCTTGATAGGACAGAGGTGATGGCCTAGGCAGCCAGAGCCGCCTTGGCCTCGGCACGACGCGCATGCAGAACCGGCTCAGTATAACCGCTCGGCTGTTGCGCGCCTTTGAACACGAGATCGCAGGCAGCAGCGAAGGCGACGCTGGTTTCGAAGTGAGGAGCCATCGGCGTGTAGGTTGCGTCTCCGGCGTTCTGACGATCAACGACTTCCGCCATACGCTTCATCGTATCCATCACCTGCTCATGCGTGCAAACCCCATGATGCAGCCAGTTTGCCATATGTTGTGCCGAGATGCGCAGTGTTGCCCGGTCTTCCATGAGCCCGATGTCATGAATGTCCGGAACCTTGGAACAACCAACCCCCTGATCGATCCAACGGACAACATATCCAAGAATGCCTTGCGCATTATTCTCAAGCTCGCGGCGGACGACATCTTCTGACCAGTTGACGCCTGCTGCGAGCGGGATCGTAAGAATATCAGTGAGGCTGGCCATAGGTCTTTCGCGCAGCTCAGCTTGGCGCTCACGAACATTGACCTTGTGATAGTGCATTGCATGTAGTGTGGCAGCTGTCGGCGATGGCACCCAGGCAGTATCCGCACCGGCCATTGGGTGTCCGATTTTTTGTTCGACCATCTGCGCCATCAAGTCCGGCATGGCCCACATACCCTTGCCGATCTGGGCGTGTCCCGGCAGTCCGCAGGCTAGGCCAATGTCAACATTGCGGTCCTCATAGGCCTTGATCCAGGCAGTAGCCTTCATATCGGCCTTTGGGATCATAGGACCGGCCTCCATAGAGGTATGCATCTCATCGCCGGTTCGGTCGAGGAAGCCGGTATTGATAAAGAACACCCTGTCCTTGGCAGCGCGGATGCATTCTTTGAGGTTCGCGCTGGTCCGACGTTCCTCATCCATGATGCCCATCTTGATCGTATTCCGTCGCAGACCAAGTGCATCTTCGATGGCATCAAACAGATCATTACTGAAGGCGACTTCGGCAGGGCCGTGCATCTTCGGCTTGACGATGTAGATCGATCCCGCGCGTGAGTTCACGTGCCCACTGTCACGGCGCAGGTCATGGAGTGCGATCGTTGCAGAAATCAAACCATCCAACAAACCTTCCATGGCAGGGTCGCCATTCCTGTCGAGCACGGCGTCGCTCGCCATCAGATGTCCAACGTTGCGCACGAGAAGCAGCGAACGGCCAGGCAGGCTCAGCTGCGAACCATCCGGGGCTGTAAATCGACGATCGGCTTCCAGCGCACGGCGAACGGTCTGCCCGCCTTTTTGAAACTCCTCGACAATGTCGCCTTTCATGAGGCCGAGCCAATTCCTGTAAGCAGCCACTTTGTCTTTTGCATCGACAGCTGCAATCGAGTCTTCCAGATCGCAGATAGTCGTGAGTGCCGCCTCGAGGATGATGTCTGAAATTCCAGCAGCGTCTGTTTTGCCAATTGCTTGCGATCGATCAATTTTGATTTCGACATGCAATCCGTTGTTGCGCAGTAGGATGCTGTGCGGTTCATCCGCGCTGCCCCCAAAGCCCTGAAATTGTGATGGGTCGGTCAATCCAACTTGCGAGCCATCACTCAGTTTTGCTACCAATTCCTCACTGGCGCAATTCAAAGACGTGACATCAACATAACTCTTGCCGGCAAGTGGAACATGAGCATCCAGGAATGCACGGCCAGCAGCAACAACGCGGGAACCGCGCGCGCTGTCGAAACCGGAACCAGACGGCAGATCACCAAGCGCATCAGTGCCGTAGTAAGCATCATAAAGGCTGCCCCAACGCGCATTCGCGGCGTTAATCGCATAGCGTGCATTGGAGACGGGGACGACGAGCTGCGGTCCGGCCACAGCGGCAATTTCTAGGTCCACGTTGGCGGTCGTCACCTGGAAGTCCGGCCCTTCGGGAACTAGGTAACCAATCTCAGTCAAGAAGGCTTCATAAACGACTTGATCGTGAGGTAGAGCGCGTCGTTCGCGGTGCCATGCATCAATTCGCGACTGAAGCTGCTCGCGGACGGCCAACAGGTCACGATTACGTTGGCCGAAGGCGTGAACCATGTTGTCCAGCGCCGACCAGAACGTGTCAGCCGCAATGCCCGTTCCAGGCAAAGCTTCATCGTTGATAAAAGCATGAAGCTCTGGTGCTACGGCGATGTTGCCGATCTGGACACGTTGCGTCATCGAGGTCTCCGTAAGTATCGAACGTTCAAATCGTGGAATCAGTACGTGCGCGGTTCGCGGCAACTTCTAGCTGCAAGTGAGAAAGCCACAACGCGGCCAATCGACATTCCAGCCACATGAAGGGTTTAGGTTTACGCGCGGATTATCGTCGACGCAGGGCTGAGCCGCGCTGTGTTCCAGTTTGCATTGCCGGAGAATAGGACGCTCAGCCCGGTCACCAAGTATCAATTGTCGGTCTTACGGGCGATGTAATAACCATAGCTGATGAAATCGACGTGACGCTCGTAGAGCGCAATCTCATACTCTTCTGAGGCGACGATGGCCTGAGCTGTCGCGCTGTTGTTATTGCGGGCAAGGAAGTCGGGGAATCGAGCCTGCAGCGGCCGGTAGTAGTGATCCAACCAACTTTTAGGGGAGAGAGCAAAATAGCCGATCGGCGTATATCCCGCCGCTTCGAGCTGCGCCATCTTCGTGGACGCGGTCGCAACCTCAGGATACTCTTGTGCCCAGTGCGCCTCAAGCTCAGCCGGCCGTTGATCCGTCAGCCAAGTGAGTTCTGAAACGGCAAGTATGCCGCCGGGTTTCAGAAACCGATGGAAGCTCTGAATGCCGTTGTTGAACCCAATATTGTAAATTGCGCCTTCCGACCAGATCGCATCGAGGCTAGCACTGTCAAATGGAAGAGTTTCCATCGACGAGGGATCGGTTGAGATGCGGTCGTCCAAGCCAAGCTGCCTGGCGTCGTCGCGTAGCACCTTGAGAAAGTCATCAAATAGATCAACTGCGATCAGCGTGGCATCAAGCTCTTGCGCTAACACGATCGTCGAGGCACCCGTGCCACAACCAAGATCGGCAATGCTCAAACTCTTTTCGCTGCGCAATCCCGAGAGCGTAATGGCAAGGCGGGTGTCCTCAGCTTGTCCTGGGCCCTGGCGTTTGCCGCCGCGATGCAGATCAACCAGCAGTTCGAGATCACTCATGACTAATCAGTCTCCAAATTGGTCGGCGAACCTGGAACGAGCTATAACTGCTTCAACCTGACACTCAAGCCGATCAATGCCACGGATGGACGACGAAGGAGACTAAGTATCATGGCCAGCCGCACAGGCGCCATATCGAGGGCGACGACATATCTCGACAGCGGGCAGTTTGAAACAGACTTGGCCCGGCGTGTGGCGATCCCGACGCAGAGCCAGGTTTCAGAAGGCTTGCCGCATCTGACGCGCTATCTCGATGAAGAGATGATCCCAGCATTCGAAGCGATGGGCTTTATCTGTCAGAAGTTCGATAACCCGGTCACTGGTGCAGGGCCGGTACTTCTTGCGACGCGGTTGGAAGACACTGCCCAGCCAACCGTGCTCGGCTATGGCCATGGTGATGTCATTCGTGGACTGGATGAGCAATGGACCAAGGGGGCCGGGCCGTGGACAACGCAGCGCGACGGTGAGCGGCTCTATGGCCGCGGCACAGCAGACAATAAGGGGCAACACACAATCAATATGGCTGCAATGAAGGCGGTCATTGATGAGCGCGGCAGCCTCGGCTTCAATGCCAAGGTCATGATTGAGATGGGTGAAGAGAATGGCTCGGCTGGCGTTCATGAGATCATAGCGGCCAACAAGGGAGCATTCTCAGCAGATGTATTCATTGGTTCCGACGGTCCCCGCGTCCAAATGGATCGACCAACGATGTCCCTTGGCGCACGTGGAGCTCTCAATTTTGACTTGATCTGCGATCTCCGTGATGGAGGACATCATTCAGGCAATTGGGGTGGGGCACTGGCAGATCCTGCTGCGATCCTTGCACATGCCATCTCAACGATTGTGAGCCGTACCGGTCAGATACGGGTCAAGGAATGGCGTCCTCCGGAAATGACAGTTGCGACGAAAGCGGTCTTGTCGGACGTGGAGTTGGATGGTGGTTCCGATGGTCCGGAAATCGATCCGGATTGGGGTGAGCCAGGCTTGTCCACGGCAGAAAATGTCTATGCCTGGAACTCGTTCGCGGTTCTCGCAATGAAGTCAGGCAATCCCGAAAACCCGGTCAATGCTATTGCGCCTTGGGCTCGCGCGCACTGTCAGTTGCGTTACATTGCCGGCACAGACAAAGACGATATCATTCCAGCATTGCGCAGGCATTTGCAGGAGGAGGGCATTGAACGGGTGACTGTCGAGCCTCCGCCACCTGCGAATGCAGCCGGTTTCGACGCGAGTCGGACGGAGCCTGACCATCCTTGGGCTGAGTGGGTCAGAGCTTCGATAACGCGCTCAACCAATGCACCTTTAGCCATCATCCCGCAAACGGGTGGCTCGATCTGCAACGACCTGTTCACCGACCTGCTCGGGATTCCAGCAATATGGATTCCGCACTCCTACGCTGGATGTTCGCAACATGCGCCGGACGAGCACATCCTGATGCCGGTCTCCCGTAGCGCTTTAGAGATCATGGCAGGCCTCTATTGGGACCTCGGCGAGGGTGGAGTGCCGGCGCGCTGATTTTGCGTGGTGCCCGAGGCTGATGTGGATCGCCCGTGAGGACGAACCGCAAAGAAGACGGGCAAGCATGAATCATTGTGGAGAATGGCAGTCCGTTCGCAGAGGAGACTCCGACCACCAACCAGTTCGCGACGGGCCATATCTCAGCCATAGCTGCGTGAGATCAAATCGAGAGCCAAGATACAGGCCGATCCTTGAGGGCAACGACATTTGGGAGGGGAACGGGTTTGGTCGTTCGTTTTACCTATGATTGTGGTGCGGTCATCGCGATAACCGTTGGCCTCGCGATGCTTGCTGTGGCGGCAGCTCCAAAGCAAGCCCATGCAATGCTGCGCTGCTGGCAGCAACCCGATCCTAAGACGCTGGTCGAGATTACCCATGTTCAAGAGAATGCGGAGCAATTCAAAGCGCGTCAGACAGCAGTTAATAGCCAGCGCCGGCCTGCTGCACTACTCCTGTCCTATGGTAGCCAGAGGACGGCCTATTCCGCAGGGCTGCTTGTTGGTTGGGGCGAAACAGGCAATCGCCCAAAGTTTGATCTGGTCACTGCAGTCGGGCCGAGCGCTGTGATCGCGCCATTTGCATTCATTGGGGCAGCCGGTGACCAGGCCATAGCGGATACGTACAATTGTAAATCCGATAGTTGGACTGAGTTGGTGCGCGTTGCACTTGAACACTTGGATCAAAGCGCGCTTGAACAGATCCGCCAGGGACATCGCAACGGACGAAGGCTGCTCATCTCTCTCAAGGGCTCTGCAGTTCGGCCCCAGACCGTCTGGGATATTGGTCAGATCGCGGCCAGTAGGCACCCTGATGCACTGCGACAGATACAAGGCATCATCTCGGCTTCCGTCGATTTGACGACGAGTGTCCCGGTGCCTGGAACCCCAATCAAAGCAGGGCGATACAGCCAGAGGAACCATACCTTCCGGGTCCCAGGGGCCGGACAACCGTTGCTTTTTCAGCCGAACCTAAGTGGCAGTATTGCGAATTGGTACGTGGTGCATAACTCTGTGCTATTCGACGATGAGGTCGCACGTTACTCCGGAAAGCGACGCACCAGAAGTATCGAGGCGTTTACGTCCGACGACATCTTCTTGCGGCCTGTATTCGATGTGCTTGATCATGCCAGGCAAACCGGAGGAAGCTTCAGGTTTGCAGTCGTCCAACCGCGGCGTTGGTTCTTTCCACAAACGGAATTTGACCAGACCTTTATGCGCGACGTGTTCCTTAGAGCTTACCGCTATGCCCGCATGGGGCGGCTTTGGCAGTCGCCGTCGCGTTCAAGGTAACTTAGAAAGGGGAACAGCAGCATGGGTAGGTCTCCTGTTCCCAGGCAATGCGTGTCGCAGGGATCAATCCATCAGGAACCACCGAGATGATGACGGAAACTATCGAGGAGTTCCCGACGATCTCGGTTGCCGTGAAGGACGGCCCGGCGCCGCCCCTGACCATCAAACAAGACCAGCGTGATGTGGCTTACGCGGTGTTTGGCAGCAAACTCCCGCCCGCTCGACGACTTGATGTTGGCGATGAGATATTGAACGTTGGGATCATCCAACTCTTCGAGCGCTTGGCGCGCCTCTTGCTGAAGCGATCGACACCGAGGGCACTGAGGATCGTGAATTTGAACAACCGCCGGTTGGCCGTTACCGACACGTGAGAGATCATGCTCTGCGAGCATCGCTGTTGTTTCGCCAACGAGATACCAGCCCGCACCAATCGCCAGTGCCCCCGCCAGACCCCAATTGCGAACTTTACGCAAGACGTTGCGCCGATCGAGGCTTGTCGCTGCACTGGCTGTGTCCATGTTGCCAGCGTGGCTGGAACGCTTTTTTCTTTTCTCCGGATGTCTTTGTTTCTTGCCTTTGCGTTTCATCATAGCTCCTGCTGCAGACGCAGTGCCTAAGACCTGCCATCTGCTCAAATCGGATTGTGTTGGCTGCTGATTTGCGCGCGTCCGCCACTGGCTCATTCTCGACCGCAGGCTTGAGCCAGGGTCGATCATGTTGCGGCTAGCCGGATCCATGCGGGCGATGCGTTCGACTCGTTGCGATCATCACCCCAAAAAGTATCGAGAACCGTCGCGTGGTATTCGGCATTGCCCATCTTGCGATGGAAGACGCGCTCGTCTTAAAGGAGGAGCTACCTTCTCAGGCGTGGGGCAAATGCAAAAATGCGCCAAAACGGTGACCGTCCCGACGGTGGGTCGCTTTGATAGACAATCGCGGTTTGATTGGCGGCTGCTACCGGAAACAGCGGCTGACCACGATACCAACCTGCACGGGACAGCATTACATCTGTTTCGGAGATCGTGCGGTGTCGACTTGCCGCCGCAGTCTGACCGGTAGTGCCATTACACTGTTTCGGACCACTTACCGGGGCTTTGATCTTAATACACGAACGAAACTCCGTTGCCGAAGTTTCGGTCTGATCAGCTGTCGGGTGTTCCGTTAGTCCACTAGCGATTAACGATGCACCAACACCAGTCGCCAGCAACAAGCTGATCAACAACGGCATCAGGAATGTCATCAAAGTTCGCACGCTCGAAAATCCAGGAGCTGTCTGCTTAAAGCACGATCAAAGTACGCGAACAGCCGATCACGGACATCTCACAAAGCCGTCAAGCCACCAGGTGGAAATGTATACTAGGCAAAGAGCGGGTCGACCGATCCATCTTGAGTTCAGCCCGGATAAGCGTGCCGAATTGTCAGTTGGAGCGGACCGTTGATCGCGAAATACGGGCCTCAAGATCAGCCAGATCTATGAATTGATCTGCAGCGCGGCGCAAATCGTCCGAAACCATTGGGGGCTGGGTTTCAACGGTCGAGACCACGCTGACACGCTTGCCGGCCTCGCGAAGCGCGACCACGAGGGCTGCATATTCCCGATCGCCCGAAAAAATGATGATGTGATCTATCGATGGTGCGAGCTGCATAGCATCGATTGTAAACTCGACATACACGTTTCCGCGATCCCTCCGAGCCCCCTCGTGCTCATAGGGCGAGTCAACGGGCTTGGCGATAGTTGTAAATCCGTTGTAGTCGAGCCAGTCGAGCAACGGCCGCACCGGGGATGGTCCATCACCTTCGGAAACAGTTGTGTAGTAAAGCGCTCGGACCAGATTGCCTTGCTTCTGGAAAAAAGATAACAGCCGCCTATAGTCGATGTCGAATTCGAGGGCTTTGGCCATGCTGAAGAGGTTGGCACCATCAATAAACAGTGCAACCTTCTCATTGCGAAATATGTCCATTAGGCTCCTACCTTACTATGCCATTGACCGGCTGGCTCTTCCTTCACAACGGAAGGGCCTCTCGTGCCGATCACTCACAACACAGCGAGTTCTCAGTCGTAGACACGTTTTCCGGCTCGGTCATTCGATTGCCGTTCCCGCTTGTTTCGCTTCAAATGCCTGATCCCGAATGGAAACTCGCAAAACAGTGTTTCTGTTTAGCTCTTGCATCTGAGTTTGGTTCTCAGTTCAGCTGCACGGGAGGGGCAAACGTCAAACGCACTACATGAGGCACTCAGTTCTCGCCAGCAGTGTGCGAAATCAACCGCATAAATGCGCGCACTTTTTCTAGGTCATGGAATTCTTTTAAGTCGCTAATAAGCCCGTGTTCGACTGTCGCCACAAGACGCATCACGCCTGAAATTAATTCTCCAGTTTTGCGATGACGGAAGCCATAATTTACACGTGTATGCTCGACTTGGCCATCTGTTTTGAAAAAGATAGGCTGGAAATGCACCATTTCGAAGAGAGTGAGGATCGTTCTCATTCGGTCCGCCATTGCCGCCCGCCCCCGTGTTTCCCCACCGAATGGCACAACATCTTGCGGAATAAACATGGAATAGAGAATGTCTTCGTGGATCAAAGCCAGCGCGCAGTCGAAGTCTTCGTTCTCCCAAGCTTTGCAAAACTGAAGCATAAGGCCATCAGCGTCTTGAAAGCCTCCCATTTTGGCGCCCCCCGCACCTTTTTGCCACAGAATTGATGTGCGCTAATTCCTGAGAGAACGAGCATTTGTGCTGTGAGAAATCATCCGTTTTCAACGTGCAGTTAAAAAGGCCAGGAGTCTATACATTCAAGAAAACGCGATATGGACCGGATTGAGCGCAGATCATAAATTCCCGATCTATTCTTGAGCCCGCCCGCCCCTTGAGCCACTGAGCCACATTCCTGATCCGGCAGAGAAGAGCCTCAGTCTTGCCCGCGAATCATTGAACTGGTGTTCGCCGAATTGGAACGAGCACATGCTCAATTGTGCTGCTATAGGAGCCTCAATGCAGAACAAGTCGTCAGCAGTCATGCAACAGCGGGTCGAACCTCATGACAGTCTCGATGATTTTCCGACCCCTCCTTGGGCGACGCGGGCGCTGTTGGAGTACTTGCAGCTATCGGGCGGGACGTGTCGCGAGCCAACGGCCAATCGCGGCCATATGGTTCGGGTGTTAGAAGACGCATTCGAGACCGTCGAGGCGAGCGACGTGCATGACTATGGCTACGGCTATGCCGTGAATGACTACCTGTTTGGGCCGGATCCGGATTCTGTCGATTGGACGATTTTCAATCCGCCGTTCCGCCTTGCAGAACAATTTATCGTACGCGCCTTACACACCAGCAATGTTGGCGTGGCAGCGATCGTCCGCTCAGCCTTCCTCGAGGGCGTGGGACGGTACCAAAACCTCTTCTCCAAGCATCCGCCAACCAGAATACTGCAATTCACAGAGCGTGTTGTGATGCACAGAGGACGTCTGACAAAGTCCGGGTCGACAGCGACGGCTTATTGTTGGCTGGTCTGGCAACATGATGTGCAGGGCGGACCATATTTTGATTGGCTGCCGCCCAGTCGTCGCGTATTGGAGCGCCCTGAGGACTATCCAGCGGGGTCCTAGAGGGGATCTGTTCAGAAATTCTAAGCGGCCGATCCAGGTAGACCGCCACCAATCCGGCGCATGGCGCTATGAGGAGGTGAGAGCCGGGCTCCGTCTCTGGCCCGGTCAAGAGTGACAGGCGTGGAGCTCACGTATTGACCTAATTGAGTGTATCCTGTCATTTTAGGTGTGATCAGATTGAAAGGCTGGATCAGAAGCCGTGCTAGCACAACTTATCGATGAAGAGGGTCAGTCCTGGGACGTCGACTGCCCACAGCTATGGCAACGGTATGGCGGCGCCATGCGGCGTCAACCACCAAGTGATTTCCTGATTAAGGGCGCCGGCTTTATCGCTTTGAGCGGACGAGATGAAAGCTGGTCATTAAAGTGCGTGCCGGCAAAAGTCCGGCTGGCGGCTGTGTTGACAGCCGGTCAGATCTTGCCAAGCAACGCCCGTCGTGTATCGGTCAGCTGGTTCGATCATCGCTGGCACTATGAGATTCACAATAGTCGTGAGGCTGCCCTGCAGCGGTTGATCCGCCTCGCTGATGAGCAAAGTGATGGCATCTCACAGAATTTTGTCGCCCGTGCGCGCGATCCCTCCGAGCTTGATGACGGCCAACACCCGTTGAGTGCGTTGTGGGCCTGTTGGCGTGATCGAGGCCATACCTTTGATCATGCAGAGGAAGACGCGCTTCTTGAGGGCCGGTTTGCCGGCAAATACTGCGTGATTGCCCGCAAACCGGATACCTCGTCATTAGTGTTCTCACAAATCGGAAGAGGTATCGTCATCTATCGGGAGTCTTGGAAGAATAACGCACACGGTCTGCGGATCGAAGACCAGCCTGATGTGCGCTACGCCAAGTCCGTTGCCCAACAGTGGCGCAGAGCCTTTGTCGATCACGTCCCGACATTGTTTGACGTCGATGCGATCGTGCACCAGCCACCCCACAGAGAGAACTGGCGCACGCAGTACACGCGTTTGACGCTGCCGATCGTTAGTCCCACAGGGGAGAGCAGCATGTTAAGCGCGACGTACATGGACCCTCGTGTCGATCTCCGCATCGAAATCGATTAAAAACCCGACCATATCATCGACCATCTGCATCGGCTTGATCCGCATCAGTGCAAGCTCAAGGTCACCATCGACCAGGGATGCAGAGTTGCTGAGAACAACAGCATTGCGCACGATGTCTTGCACTCCAGAACGCTTGTCGAACTTCTTGTCCAAACTGCTGGCCTTGATAATCGCAAAGAGGCAGTCACAGTTCCATTTTGCGAACGCATACGCGCGACCGATACGCGGTATCACAGCAGACATCTTGTTTCCTCTGTAATCCGGTCGGAACCAAAGCCCCCCGGCAAGCGCAACCTGTCCCGATAGCTCTGCAGCTTCAGGAGCAATCACCTTGCAACGTTCGTTCGGAAGTTTTGATTGTTCAGGGTTGTCATAAAGGAAGCGCAACGACTCGCCTTCCTCCTTGAACGTCGTTAGACGCCAGTCGAATAGCCGGATGGCCTGCGTGACCACCACGTCGCCGTGACGATCGCGTCCGAGCAGAACAAATCCGTTCTGCTCATTGGCGCCTCCGACGTAAGGGTCGAAGCTGCTGGTCATTGGGAACCAGGTATCGAGGTTCGCCTGGTTGACGGCCATCAGGTCTTCAAACGTTCCGAATTCCAATGTCACGCCGCGCAGCTGTGCAGCGTGTATGGCTTTTAGAAAAAACCTTGCGAAGAGGTCGAAAGGGCCGTGTTGAATATCAAGGTTCGTGAGGAAACCATCGATGCGAGTATCTTGAGGCATGGCGCGCTCCCGTGCTGAGAAGTTGGCGCCTAACGTTTTCTCTACTTATTGATGAATTAGAAAACCGACCTTGCCTTTGTCCCGTGCACAGTTGATACTCCGGTTGAGAAAATGACAGCTTCAACTTGATGTATGCGCCAGAGGCTATGAGAAAAACTAAAGAGCAACTTGTGCGAAACCTTCCGCGGCGAAAAGCATCTGAGATCGATGAAGCCGTCGGGCGACGCATCAGATTGCGTCGTCAGTTGCTCGAGATGTCGCAACAGGAGTTGGCTGAACTCTGCTGTATTTCATCGCAGCAGATCCATAAGTATGAAAGTGGACGAAGCCGGTTGCCGAGCTCGCGTCTTGTCCAGTTTGCAAGCGTGTTGCGTACGCCTGTCTCTTGGTTCTTCGAAGACATCGAAGAGCATCCCAGTCTACCCGACGATCTGATTGACCTTCTCGTCTCCAAGGATGTCGGTGAGATGATCGCTTTAATGGCGAAGATCGATGAACCTGAATTGCGCAAAGGCCTGATTGAAATGGCACGCCGATGCGCACGGATTGACAGCGACTGGGAGCACGGTGAACCGGCATCAGCACTGCCCGCCCGGCGCATCTCTGCGTAGTCGATAGCGGGAGAGCGCCGTGGCAGTTGATCCGAATATTGCCGGCGCGTGAACTGCGCCATCTCAAATTATCTGTTTTCCGCCTCTGGCCGATAGTGCCACCCTTTCATAATCAGGCCGGACCCTAGAGTGTTTGCTCCAACATCTCGCCAACCATGACGGTTTCTCCACGCTGGTTCTTGCTTTCAACATCAAAGCGGATGCGCTTGCGCTCATCGAACTTCTCGGCAAGATGAATTGAAGTCGTAATCATATCACCTGCCACCACGGGACGAATGTATTTCGACGTGGTCGACAGCAGCGCTGTGCGAATTTTGAAGCGCTCACAAAATTGCACGAGGGGTTGAGACATCAGGGCGGTGGTCATAACACCATGGGCAATCCGATCAGGAAAGTGCGTGTTCGCGCGCGCCCAATCGCCATCCATGTGAATCGGATTGTAGCTGTTGATAGCATGTGCGAATGCATCAATGGCGGCACCGTCGATCAGCTGGCTGCTTTCCTCGCGAGCCCCGAGGGGCAAATCTTCGTAGGTCCCTGTCCAGATTTCTACTGTCGTCAATGATCGGCTCCTCGGCAAATTGCACATCTGGTTTTGAATATCGCATAGATTGCCAGCTATATGACGCGTCAGATCGCATTGGTCGTCTGATGACTTTTCTGGAATAGTGCACGTCAACGCCTGAGAGCAAGCAGCGGAACGAAACACCCATGGTGATTGCGAGAAGAGGAGGCCCGCGATGAGTAAGGATTCAGGGTCTTACGACGACTTGATCTACGGTACGAAGGACGGTGTCGCGACGATCACCATTAACCGACCGGAGCGCATGAACGCGACCCGACAGGCAACCTATTATGAATTGATCGACGCCCTCCAGCGGGCCGGTTGGGATGAAGCTGTTGGCGTCGTCGTTCTGACCGGGGCCGGTGACAAAGCATTTTGTATTGGCGGGGATAACTCAGATGCAAAATCGGAGCGAAGGGGGCGTGGCACAATCGGCGTTCCGGTTGAAGAAATCCATAGCGCCATCCGTGACATCCCGAAACCTGTCATCGCAAAAGTGCGTGGCTTCGCGATTGGCGGCGGCAATGTCTTGGCAACGCTGTGCGATATGACGATTGCTGCGGAGAGTGCCCAGTTCGGTCAGGTCGGGCCAAAAGTTGGTTCTGTAGATCCAGGCTGGGGGACAGCCTACCTCGCCCATATCATCGGTGAAAAGAAAGCGCGCGAGATGTGGTACCTCTGCCGTCGATATACCGCGCGCCAAGCAATGGATATGGGTCTGGTCAATGCCGTTGTACCAGACGCGGATCTCGATGCAGAGGTCGCGCAATGGTGTTCCGAAATCATGGATCGCAGTCCGACGGCGATTGCTCTGGCCAAACGGTCATTCAATGCAGCGACCGAGAACCTGCGAGGCATTTCACTGATGGGGTTGGAAGCCCTCAAGCTCTACTATGATACGGACGAGGCAAAAGAGATGAGCGCATCGTTCAAGGAGCGGCGTAAACCGAATGTTCGCAAACGCTCATGACACCTTACGATAGCATGGCATTGTAAGACGCTGCCTCACACGGAAGAGATCATCTGTCATGAAGGAATCTCAAACTCGACTATCCGAAGAGGGTCCGACGACGTGTTTCCTCCACCAACAATAATAGAAGCGGAAGTTTTTGCGCGACTGCCGGACACCTTGCGTCTCCCGGGCAGACCAAGCGAGTGGTTGGACAAACAGCGCAAATCGCTCGGGGCTGCATTTCCAGACCACAGCTTTCTGGAAGGGCCAGCCATTGGCCCTGATGGCTCGCTTTATTGTGTTGACATTCCGTTCGGGCGAATATTGCGCATCAAAGCCGACGGCTCGTTCGACGTTGCATTAGAGTACGACGGAAATCCAAACGGTTTGGCATTTCATAGCGACGGCCGCGCATTCATCGCCGACAATCGACGCGGCATAATGGTTGCGGACTTAGCCAGGGGCACAATCGAGGCTTACGTCGAGCGGCTCGCTATGGAGGCTCTGAAAGGCCCGAATGACCTCTGCTTTTCTCTGACAGGTGACCTCTACTTTACTGACATGGGGCAGACGGGTTTGCATGACCCGAGTGGAGCCGTTTACCGCGTCCGCGAGAATGGCAGCCACGACAAACTACTAGGCAACGTACCAGGACCCAACGGCCTTGTTTTGAATGCGAATGAAACCGGGCTTTTCGTTGCGGCAACAAGGTTGAATGCTGTTTGGACTGTTCCATTTGCAAGAGACGACATGCCGAGCAAAGTAGGCACGTTTCTCTATTTGCAGGGGGGCATGGGGCCCGACGGCCTGGCGATGCTCGCAAGCGGCGGGCTTGCAATTTGCCATGTTGGCTTTGGTGCGGTCTGGGTATTCAGCCGACGCGGAGAGCCGCTTTATCGCATTGATCCGCCGGAGGGCGTCATGACCAGCAACCTCTGCTTTGGCGTCTCGGACACTCGAACGCTGTATATCACGGAGTCCCAAACTGGGTGCATCCTGAAGGCCGACTTGCCCGAAGCTGGGATGCCGCTGTTCGCACACAACAATGTCACCTGAAGACTATGGCGTGGCTGACGCTAGTCCTCCTGCACGACCGCGCGCCGGTAGAGGTGCCAGGTGGCGTGCCCAAGGATTGGAAGCGAGAGCAATAGCCCGAGAAACAATGGTATCGCGGTAATCACAACGCTCGCGATAACAAACAAACCCCAAGCGATCATGGTCACTGGAGACGTGAACACAGCACGAATGCTTGTAATCATGGCGGTGACGAAATCAACATCGCGGTCCATGAGAAGGGGACATGACACGACCGTGAGCGTGAACAGGACCAATGCTATTATCGCGCCCACAATATGTCCTGTAAGCAGGAACAACCAGCCATTTGTCGTCGTCAGAACGGCCGTTAGAAATCCTTCCAGCGTTGCAAAACCCTGGAACCCGAAGAAGACCGCAAACAGCGTCCGCGCCTGATACATCCAAACCCAGAAAACAAACAGCATGACGAAGGCCATCCAGCCAAGTTCGCGCCGGCGTTGGTTCCACACAATTCCCAGGACCCGTGACCATGACAAGGGACTGCCTTGCTCACGACTGCGGGATACTTCGTAGAGGCCGGCTGCGATAAACGGACCAATCAGTGCAAAGCCGATGATGAGTGGATAGAGCATCCAATAAACGCCGAAGGATACAACACAGGCCGCAAGGATAATGCCACCAGCCGCGTAGATGCTGGCAAAGAAGATGCCGAACATCGGGGCAGCTAAGAAGTCCGCGAGGCCGAGACCCAGGATTTCTTTCAGATCGCGAAATGAGACCGGGCGGATGCCAGGAAGTGACGGGTCGGGGCGGCGTTCGGAGACTGACATTGTCCCTCCTGGTAGCAAGGTGTACGGATGCTGCCGCATCCACGGCTGGCATCAAGTGCTGGGTATTAAACTCCGGATGCGTGAGTCGCTTGGGAGGTGCCCAGGTAGGCATCGAAACAGGCACAGATTGTGCGGATGAAGGGCCTTCCCTGCTCGGTCACGGCGTAGCCATCACGTGTTTTCTGGAAGAAGCCGTCCTGATCAGCCCGTGCCAGCATGTCGGCCTCGGCGATCACCGCGTTTGCACGTGAACCAAACCTTTGGCGCAAAGAGGCTCGGCTGAGAGATAGACGACACATCAGGTCCTCAATAACAGCGCTGCGCATGCGGTCGTCCTCACAAAGAACGATGCCGCGGGTTGTTGCAAGCTGACCACTCTGTATGGCCTTCATGTAGGTTCCCGTCGGCACCGCGTTCTGAGCGAAGCCGCCCGGCATGCGGCTGATCGATGAAGCACCAAGGCCGATTAAAGTGGAACAGCTATCCGTCGTGTATCCTTGGAAATTTCGGCGGATTGGCAGTGTCACAAGCGTATCATCAGGCAGTGCGAAGTGATCAAGCCCAACGCGCACGTAGCCGGCATCCACAAACATGCGGGCAGCGAGGGTGGCCTGCGCAAAGCGTTCAGAAGCGTCGGGCATTGCCGCACTATCAATCATGCGTTGGTGCTTAATGCGCTCGGGCAGATGGGCATAGCCAAACAGCGCGATGCGATCGGGCCGCAGCTCCAAGACCTTAGCTGTCGTCGCTTCGATACTCTCGCACGTCTGCTTTGGCAGTCCGAAGATGAGGTCAACATTGACAGATGGGATACCTGCGTTGCGGAAGAGCGCGATGGCGTTGGCCGTGTCCTCATAAGACTGCAGCCGGTTGATGGCTTCCTGGACGTCAGTATCAAAGTCCTGAACACCAAAGGATACGCGATTGACCCCGATTCCCTGGAATGCGGCGACACGGTCGGCCGTCGAATTCCGAGGGTCGATTTCCACGGCAATCTCTGCGTCGGTCTCAAGCGCGAAATGTTGGTTCAATGCCTCGCCCAGGCAGGCAATTTCGGTGGGAGATAAGATATCCGGTGAGCCACCGCCAAGATGAATATGTGCGACGGGCTGACGGCGACCAATCGTTTGTTGCACCAGCCGCATCTCTTCCAGCAAGACGCTGATATACTTTGCAACAGGCCCATGCTGCCTAGTCGCCTTGGTATTACAGCCGCAATACCAACACAACGTGCGGCAGAATGGGATATGCAAGTAAAGCGAGAGGGGATCAGCGGGAAGACCGTCTCTCAACCATCGTGCAAACACGTCCGCATCGACGTCCGGCGTAAAGTGTGGCGCGGTCGGATAGCTCGTATATCGCGGTACTGGCGCCGCATACTTTTTGACTAGGTCGGTCATCATTCTGCTCAACGCCCTCTCTCACCCGTATGCGACAAACCTATCAACCCGGAATCGCAGTCTCTCTGATCCAGATCAAAGTCGCCCGACTCGTGCACCGCTAGCGTGGCGCGTACGTCGCTGCGTCCGTCAGGCGGCGGCAATCAGATGGGTGGCGGGGAGAATTGCCGATGTCGAATGGACCATTGACAGCGTTTTTAGTGTTGGGTGTTGCTCTTGCCGCCCTCGCGTCGATCTTTAGTCAAGACCCTCTATTTCAGGCGCACAGTCTCGTTATGGCTGTGGTCCTCTTTCTGGCGCTACTGGTGGTGGTCGGCTTTGCTGACTACCGTCCTGCGCATCTGCGCCCGAAGCGTGACGATGGTTCCATGTATATGGACGACGTCGTGCGAGCCGGGACGATAGCAACTGTCTTCTGGGGAATTACCGGTTTCCTGGTAGGCGTTGTGATTGCGGCCCAGTTGGCTTGGCCGGATTTGAACATAGAACCCTACTTCAATTTTAACAGGCTTCGTCCGCTCCATACATCGGCCGTGATCTTTGCCTTTGGAGGAACAGCGCTGATCGCGACGAGCTTCTATGTCGTACAGCGCACCTGCCGCGCCAGACTGTTTGGCGGTGGTCTGGCCTGGTTTGTCTTCTGGGGCTACCAGCTCTTCATTCTCATGGCCGCAACCGGCTACCTTCTCGGTGCGACGCAATCGAAAGAGTATGCTGAGCCTGAGTGGTATGTGGATCTTTGGCTGACCGTTGTTTGGGTCGCCTACCTCATCGTTTTTTTAGGCACGCTCCTGAAACGCAAAGAGCCGCACATCTACGTTGCGAACTGGTTCTTCCTGTCATTCATCGTGACGGTGGCGATGCTGCACATCGTCAACAACCTATCGATCCCGGTCTCGTTCCTGGGTGTGAAGAGCTATTCCGCTTTTGCGGGTGTACAAGATGCCCTCACACAGTGGTGGTATGGCCATAACGCAGTCGGCTTCTTCCTGACCGCCGGCTTCCTGGGCATGATGTACTACTTCATTCCGAAGCAGGCCAACCGGCCCGTCTATTCCTATCGTCTATCGATCATCCACTTTTGGTCGCTGATCTTCCTCTATATCTGGGCTGGTCCGCACCACCTCCACTATACGGCCCTGCCAGACTGGGCGCAGACCCTTGGTATGGTGTTCTCCATCATGCTTTGGATGCCGTCATGGGGTGGTATGATCAATGGCTTGATGACGCTTTCAGGCGCCTGGGACAAGCTGCGCACAGATCCTGTCCTTCGGATGATGGTGATTGCTGTCGCCTTCTACGGCATGTCGACGTTCGAAGGTCCGATGATGTCAATCAAATCCGTCAACTCATTGTCTCATTACACGGATTGGACCATCGGCCACGTCCACTCTGGTGCACTGGGTTGGAATGGAATGATCACCTTCGGCGCGATCTACTTCCTGGTGCCCAGGCTCTGGGGGCGGGACCGACTGTACTCGCTGCGAATGGTCGACTGGCACCTGTGGCTCGCAACGATTGGCATCGTGATCTATGCGGCCGTCATGTGGGTTGCCGGTATCACACAGGGTCTGATGTGGCGCGAATACGATGATCAGGGTTTCCTCGTGAACTCCTTCATCGACACAGTCACGGCTATCCATCCTGAGTATGTCATGCGTGTCTTTGGCGGCCTGCTGTATCTCACCGGTGCACTGGTCATGGCATACAACATCTACAAGACAATTCGGGGCGATGTTCGGAAAGAGGCACCTATGGGTGGAGCCTCTGCCGAACTAGCACCGGCTCAATAAGGGGGGGGCAGAGCAATGTCATTCTTTAGCCGACACAGTGTTCTTGAACGCAATGCAACCCTCTTGATGGTTGTCTCTTTGGTCGTGGTCATGATCGGCGGTATCATCGAAATCGCGCCGCTGTTCTACCTCAAAAACACGATTGAAAAAGTCGAGGGGATGCGGCCATACACGCCCCTCGAGCTGGCAGGACGCAACATTTACGTCCGTGAAGGTTGCTATGTCTGCCACAGCCAGATGATCCGGCCATTCCGAGACGAAGTGGAGCGATATGGCCATTATTCACTGGCTGCCGAAAGTATGTACGATCATCCGTTCCAATGGGGCTCGAAACGAACAGGGCCGGATCTGGCGCGCGTAGGAGGACGGTACTCTGATGAATGGCACGTCGAGCATCTCAAACGACCACGCAATGTCGTCCCTGAGTCTATCATGCCGACCTATGCCTTCCTGTTGGAGCGCAAACTCAACACTAGGAACTTTTCCGCGCACCTCTCAGTAAACAAAACCCTGGGTGTCCCTTACTCCGCGGAGATGATCGAGAACGCTCAGAAGGACCTCGTCGCGCAGGCAACACCGGACTCTGACGACGCTGAAGCGCTTCAGAAACGGTATGCCAAAATCAACGTGCGAGACTTCGACGGCAATCCAAACATGGTCAGCGAGATGGACGCACTCGTGGCTTATCTGCAGATGCTCGGCACGCTGGTCGACTTCAATGCATATAAGCCAAAAGAGAACCTGAGATAGGAGGGCAAGCCGTGGACTACGAAACGTTGCGCCAGTTGGCCGACAGCTGGGGCCTTGTCTACCTGATGGTGGTCTTCATCCTGGTCATCCTTTTCAACTTCCGACCGGGTAGTAAACAACGCGCAGAAGACCTGGCAAACATTCCATTCCGCGAGGATGAGCCCAATGGCAACTGAGAATCAGACCGGCAGAGAAATTGACGAAATCACTGGTACGCAGACCACAGGGCATGAGTGGGACGGTATCAAGGAATTGGACACACCAATGCCGCGCTGGTGGGTGTGGACGTTTTACGCAACAATCATCTTTTCGATTGGCTATGTCATCTACTACCCTGCCATCCCCCTCCTTGAGTCATCGACCACGGGCGTCTCCGGCATAACGGCACGCTCACTGGTTGAGAAAGAACTCGAAACGGTCCGCAAGGCAACTTCTGCACTCGACAAGCAGCTTGTTGAAACACCGCTGGAGAAAGTTCGCGAGAATGAGCAGCTTTACCGCTATGCGCTTTCCGGCGGGCAGTCGCTCTACAAAGTCTATTGTTCACAATGTCATGGTTCAGGCGCACAAGGTGCGGCGGGATACCCGAACCTGAATGATGACGATTGGCTTTGGGGCGGTGATCTTGCGACGCTACGCGCGACGATTGCGCATGGTGTACGCAACAGCGAGGACGACGATGCTCGCCAGTCCGAAATGCCGGCCTTTGGCCGCGATGAAATTCTTGAAAAGGGCGACATCGCGAACGTGACAGAATACGTTTTGAAACTGTCCGGCAAAGAGCATGACGCAGAAGCGGCAGTCGCCGGAAAAACAGTTTACGACGAAAATTGTGCAGCCTGTCACGCAGAAAACGGTCGTGGGAATCGCGAATTTGGGGCGCCTAACCTTGCAGATGCCCTCGCCCTCTACGGCTTGGAACGTGAAGCATTGATCAGGCAAATCTCCGCTCCGCGTCATGGTGTTATGCCGCCATGGTTGGCACGCCTTGGTGAAGCACGCGTACGCCAGCTCTCCATCTACGTCCACAGCCTCGGCGGTGGCGAGAAGGCGAAACCGTCAGAATAATAGTCCGGCTAGAGGGCTTTGAAAAACATGTCAGCGCAGAATGACACTCCGGAAATCGAAAAGTTTCTGGTGGAACCAACCAATTCCAAGGTCCACCGGGAACTCTATACTGCGCGGAAGAAAATCCATCCTAAGCGGGCGCAGGGTTACTTTCGCTCACTAAAGTGGATCGTGATGCTCGTCACGCTTGGGATCTACTACATCACCCCATGGTTGCGCTGGGACCGTGGCCCGCACGCGCCTGACCAGGCTGTTTTGGTCGATCTGGCCAATGCCCGGTTCTACTTCTTTTTTATCGAGATCTGGCCACAGGAGTTTTTCTTTGTGGCCGGACTTCTTGTCATGGCTGGGATCGGTCTGTTTCTGGTTACGTCGACGGTGGGACGCGCGTGGTGCGGATATACCTGTCCTCAAACCGTCTGGGTTGATCTTTTCCTCGTCGTTGAGCGAGCAGTTGAGGGAGACCGCAATGCGCGGATCAAGCTTGATGCTGCGGAGATGACGAGCAGCAAGCTTATCAAACGCGTCACGAAACATGCACTATGGCTTCTCATTGCTGTTGCGACTGGCGGTGCGTGGATTTTCTATTTTGCGGACGCGCCAACACTGTTTCGCGACGTCTTTACGGGACAAGCGCCCTTCGTCGCCTACGGCACCATCGCTGTCCTCGCATTTACAACGTACACGTTCGGCGGATTGCTACGCGAGCAGGTCTGCACCTACATGTGCCCCTGGCCGCGAATACAAGCTGCGATGCTTGATGAGCACTCGCTAACTGTAACCTATAATGATTGGCGCGGAGAACCGCGTTCGCGTCACACCAAACGGGCTGTCCTTGAGGGCAAAACTGTTGGTGATTGCGTCGACTGTAATGCTTGCGTCGCGGTCTGCCCAATGGGGATCGATATCCGCGATGGGCAACAACTGGAGTGCATTACATGTGCGCTTTGTATCGATGCTTGCAATGGTGTGATGGACAAGCTCGGGCATAGCCGCGGACTGATCTCTTATACAACTCTAAGTGATTATGATGCGAACATGTCGTTGTCCGGTGCGAAGCGGGTCAATCGCGCCGGTGATCTGGTCTGGGATACCACCGAGCTTAATCCGATCGCAACGCATCAAGCGCCAGAAGAGCGGACCGCATCAGTTGCCCTGACGAACTTGAGATCCTTCATCCGTCCGCGAACAATTGTCTATATCGCGGTGTGGAGCTTATGCGGTCTTGCATTGCTTGCAGCGCTGATGATGCGTGACCGGCTGGATATCAACGTGCGCCATGACCGCAACCCCCTTTACGTCAAGCTGAGTGATGGTTCGATCCGCAATGGTTTCGAGATCAAGATCCTCAATATGAAGGCTGAGCCACGCGGGTTTGAGCTGACGATGAGCGGACTCGCAGGTGCTCAGATGAACCTCGCCAGTGCACCGCAGTCCAAGTCAGCGAAATTGAGTGTGAGCGTCAAACCGGATCAATTGCGCCAGATCAAGGTGTTCGTCACGGTGCCAAAGAAAGATGTTCAGTACGGCAGGCAGCAATTCCAATTTCTCGTCAATGAAGTGAATGGCAGTGAGACGGCAACCTATACGGCTCACTTCGAGGCCCCAGGCCAATAACTGCTGAGGAAGCGAACCAATGAGTGATCAACAAGACGCAACAGCGGCGTTACGCCATGGCCAGGCTTCCTACGGCAAGGGACCGTTCACCGGCTGGCACATGCTCACCTTAATGGTACTGTTCTTTGGCGTTATCATCAGCGTCAATGTCACGATGGCCATTATGGCCGGTCGCACGTGGACTGGTCTCGTCGTCAAGAACAGCTATGTGGAAAGCCAGAAGTTCAACGGTTATCTGGCTGCTGCGAAGGCACAGGACGAAAGAGGCTGGCGCACCAATTTGGAATACCGCGATGGGCGGATCTCATTCCAGATCCAAGGAAGCAATGGACAGCCTGTATTGCTTGAAAATGCCAGCCTCCACATTGGCCGGCCGGCGTTCGAGCAGGCAGATCGAACGATCGCGCTGGCTGCTGAAACGGAAGGTCGGTTCGTGGTGCCCATCAGTCTGGAACCTGGCGTTTGGGCCTTACGCATCACCGGAACAAGTGACGGCCATCCTTATCGGCGTGATAGCCGATTAACTGTCCGCGCCGGCGATGGCGTTGGCCGGGAAGATAACAACTAGGAGCACCGTATGGCCTGCGCCTGTTCGATCGCCGTTCCACCGGAGCAACAAGGCGCGCGCGACCTTGAGGAAGATCGTTTGCGTGCGGCGTCCGTAGTGCTCGGTCCGACTGGCTTGCGGACGACATTTCTCATCCCGGATATGCACTGCATTGCCTGCGTGCGCCGCATAGAGAATAGCCTCGCCCAACTGGATTTTGTCATAAAGGCGCGCGCGAACCTGAGCCAGCGGACAGTGCAAGTCGACTGGCGCGGCGAGGCCGGGCAAGCGTGCAAATTGTCTGAGACCCTGGAATCTGAAGGATTCGAAGCTACGGCGCTTCACGCCGGAGATGCGGCGACGGCACAGGGCGATAAATCATACCGGCGCTTGTTATCCTGTGTGGCTGTCGCTGGGTTCGCTGCGGCCAACGTGATGTTGCTTTCCGTTTCTGTGTGGTCGGGAGCGACGGCTGAAACTCGCGACCTCTTCCACCTGATATCTGGATTGATTGCGATCCCGGCCGCGACTTATGCGGGGCGGCCGTTCTTTGTGTCGGCCTGGGCTGCGCTGCGTAACTGGCGCTTGAATATGGATGTCCCGATATCCCTGGCTGTCGTTCTTGCTCTCGCCATGAGCATCGTCGAGTCGTTGCGCGGTGGTGAAGAGGCCTACTTTGATGCTGCCTTGATGCTGCTCTTCTTTCTCCTGATCGGTCGAACTTTGGATGCATTGATGCGGGATCGGGCGCGCAATGCAGTCGACGTACTAGCCAAGATGGCAGCCAAGGGAGCCGTGCGGCTGACACCCGATGGCGCGCGCGAGTACGTTTCGGCCGAAACTCTGCAGCCGGGCGACTACATTTATCTCACAGCCGGTGACCGTATTCCGACGGACGGTATTGTGCGCTCAGAGAGCGGAGAACTCGATCGTTCGTTGGTAACGGGGGAAAGTCAAAGCGTTGTGGTCCGATCAGGCGATTCCGTTGAGGCGGGAACGCTCAACATGGCGGGGCCGCTGGAACTCGAAGTTACTAAAACGGCTGAGCAGTCGTTCCTGGGTGAAGTCGCGGCGATGATGGCCGCTGCGGAAACCGGACGCTCTCGCTTTATCAAACTTGCCGACCGGGTTGCGGGATACTACGCACCCGTTGTCCATCTTCTCGCATTGTCTGCCTTTGTTGGCTGGATGGTGGTTTCAGCAGGTGATTGGCAGCATTCCCTCTACACGGCAATTGCCGTTCTTATTATCACGTGCCCGTGCGCTCTGGCACTTGCTGTGCCTATCGTTCACGTCATCGCAGCAGGTGAACTGTTCTCGAATGGCGTCCTAACCAAGGACGGGACAGCACTTGAGCGTCTGACCGACATCGACGCAGTGGTTCTCGACAAGACCGGAACACTGACACACGGGCGCCCCAGGGTCGTTCGCACGAGTGTTGATGATGACGAACTCAAGATCGCCGGGTCATTAGCCCAGGCATCTCGCCATCCGGTCGCTCAAGCCATTGCGAACTTCGCTCAGACAAAGGGCCCAACGACCATACCCCCGGAAGGGATACGAGAGTGGCCCGGGGCTGGTGTCGAGGGAACCTGGAACGGAGCAATTGTTCGCCTTGGCCGACCCGACTGGGTCAACGAAATTGCTCTGGCCAACACGCAAGGTCCGGCCGAGACCGTGGCTACAGACGTTGCCTTTGCTAGAGCCGGCAAACGCGCTGCAACCTTTGAACTGGCTGATACGCTGCGCGCAGAGGCGCACAGCGTCGTAAAGAGCTTCAAAGACGCTGGCTTTCCGGTTCACATTCTATCCGGCGACAATCATCGAGCCGTTCAGGCAGTCGCGATGGAACTGGGCATTGAGAGTTATGAGGCAGAGCAAAAGCCGGAAGATAAAATCGTGCGTCTCGGTGAGTTGGCCGCGTCCGGGCATCGTGTCCTGATGATCGGTGATGGCCTTAATGATGGACCGGCCCTCGCTGTAAGTCATGTCTCCATGGCACCGTCTTCCGGATCTGATGTAGGACGTCAAGCAGCCGACTTTGTCTTCACAACGGATCACCTTGGCCCCGTGATCCACGCATGGTACGTGGCGCGCAAGGCAAATGCGTTGGCCCGGCAGAACATCGGACTGGCAGTTTGTTACAATTGTATTGCGGTGCCGTTGGCGATGGCCGGATTCGTGACACCACTTGTGGCTGCCGTGGCGATGTCAGCATCGTCGATCGTTGTTGTTGCCAACAGCCTCCGGCTGTATGGGTATAAGGGTGCCAACCAAAGGCAGCAGCAGCAAGAAGTCGACGTCAACCGTGCCAGCACGGATGGGCCATTGACAGGCGAACTCCAGGCAAGGGCAACCACATGAACCAGCTCATCGTGCTCATTCCGGTCGCACTCTTCCTTGGGTTGTTGGGCCTCGGGGCGTTCGTCTGGTCTTTGAATAACGGACAGTATGATGACATGGATGGGGCGGCGAGCCGTATCCTGCTCGACGATGATGAGCCGCAAGATGAAGTTCGTTAGGTCGCGCCCAGGCGCAAACGCAGACCCAATAGCCCCCTTTGTCGACCTTCAAGAATTAGATCAGACTTGACCGGGACTTGCCGTTGGTAAATGTTGCTACTGGCCGGCAATAGAGGTGTGACCGAGGAGTTGATTGGCTTCTCGCACAACATTGTCGACAATTTGCTTAGCTGACAAAACCTCATCAATCATGCCGACGGCCTGCCCCGCAATAACTGCTGCGATGTCAAAGTCGCCTGCGGCCTTGGCGGCATCGTACTGCTCGGCAACCTCGCCAAGGTTCTGCAATAATTCTACTTCCTTGCCATTCCAGCGTTCGACATGAGAGTTGATTAAGCACCGACCGGTAAATGGCGATGGCCAGACGTTTTGGCGCGTAATGTCAAACAACACGCCGCGGATGGTATCCGCCTCCTTCGCCGCGCAGATCCGCCGCTTGGCCTCAGGATGTCCGTCGGCCTCGTCGCTAGCGTAAAACCGCGTCCCCATGAGAATGCCTTCAGCCCCAAGCATGACGTTTGACGCAAATCCCCGACCATCAGCAATGCCGCCCGCCGCGACAACAGGCACCCGCCCGGAGGCCAGATCGGAAACGGATCGCACGATATCCATGGTTGTTCTGTCAGCGCCATGGCCACCAGCCTCGGTGCCTTGAGCCACCAGGATATCGGCACCCGCCTCGAGTGCTTGTGCCGCCATGTCTTCGCTCTGGACCTGGCAGATCAAGACTGCTCCGCTGTCCTTGATCCGAGGCGCGAGTGGTTTTGGATCACCGAACGACACCATAATCGCTTTCGGCTGATATTGAAGCGCAAGATCCAGAAGGTGCGGCTGCTTCGCAAGACTCCAAGTAATGAACCCGACACCGAAAGGTACTGCAGCGTCCTTCAGTTTCGGGAGTTCCGATGTGAGCCAGTCTTCATGGCCGTAACCGCCGCCAAGGATACCAAAACCGCCAGCCTGACTGACGGCAGCAGTCAACCGGGCGCCAGCAATCTGGTCCATTGGAGCCAAAAGAATTGGATAGCGAACGCCAAGGATCTCGGAAACTATGCTGGAAAGGGCCATCTTGATCTCATATTCAAAACAGAATTTGGGTGGACGTTCAGGAGCAAGTGCGCAATCGATTGGTGCAATACAAACAGCAATTTGATCGATCAATGCGCAAACTGCGCCTTAAGTTTGATCCGAGGGCTCAACTCAACCAGCCGACCACACTTGCTCAAAGACACGCCTGAAGTTGCCGCCGAGATAACCGCGAACGTGTTCTTCCGACCAACCGCGTGCGAGAAGCGCTTCTGTGATCTTCGGCAGATCACTATGTTTATTGCAATCGGCCAGATAGCGATCAGGGATTGCTTCACCAAAAGTCCGGTTGAACCGGTTGATCCCTTCCCAACGCCGCCAATGGCTCCGTTCAAAGGCCATCTTCTGGTAGTTGGCGCCTGTTGCGAGATCAGTTCCAAAACCGACGTGCTCAATTCCCGCAACATCGACGAGATAGTCGAGGTGGCGATAGAAATCATCCAGAGTCGGTTTGCGGTTCGGGTCCTGATCCCAGCACATCGGGCCATAGATACTGGCGCCGATAACGCCCCCTTTTGCCACCAAGGCTTTGATGACATCGTCGGTTTTGTTGCGTTCGAGTTTCGCCAGGGCTCGTGCGTTGGCATGCGTAATGAGGACGGGATGTTCCGACAGTTCAATGACATCCATCATCGTGCGCTGCCCGACATGACTGAGGTCGATGGCGATACCAAGCGCATTCATGATCCGGACGGCATCGCGGCCGAGAAGTGTCAATCCGGCCTCCTCCGGCTCCAGACATCCGTCACCAAAGGCATTGCGATAGTTATATGTGAGCTGCATGATGCGAAGGCCGAGACGCCGGAAGAAGTGAAAGCGGTCGAGTTCGTCAGCAACAGGTCGTGAGTTTTGCCAACCAAGAATAACACCGACTTTCCCATCAGCTTTGGCTTGATCAAGATCCGCTACCGTTTCGATCTGGTGAAACGGTGAATCGGGCTTGCCAAGCATGCCATGCCAGCGGGAGATTTCCTCGCAGGCCTGCGGGAAGTCGGCTTCAAAGTGGCACGTTGTGACATTGATGGCGTTGATCCCTCCGGCCATCAGGTCACTCACATCGCCGTCGCAGTGATAGACCAGACCATCAATCACTAAGGCATCGTCGTGCAGGCTCATGCGCAGTTCCTTTCTGAACAGTTAGAGCGGTTCGCCCACCGCCTCAGCCAGTGTGCGTTGATAGAACGCCAGTGCCGGTTCATTACGCCCGTAGATGACGTGATCGAGTTGACCACTGTTAAAGGCCTTTTGCGCACCAGCACCGGTTGGAAAGTCTTCACTTTGAACAGTGCGGATGGTCAGATCCATATTGCGGTTCCAATGACCTCGCGCTTTCTCCGTTGTTGCGGGTTCAGGAATATAGAATTCCAAAAAGACATGGCTCTTGTCTGTACGGTTGTCGGTCGGGAATACCCGCCAGATCTCAGCGTGATCGATCTGCATAACCACAACAGTGTTAGGGAACATGACGTAGACCAAGGCACTATGGGCAATGAGGTCCCAATCACTCTTGGGTCTGTCTCGTAACGTCTCAATCGACCGTCGTGGAAGTGTTTCGCGCAGGTTCCGGCCAAATGTGTCGAGCAGGCACAGGCTTGGAAAAAAGATCGGCGCAACAGTATCGTTGTGTAAAGGCGTGAAGTGATATGGCTCAAGAAAGGTATCAATAATGACCTTCCAATTCATATCGCAGTCAATGCGACGGGTCTCGTAGTGATGGTAGGATCCGAAATTGTAACTTGCAAAATCATCCTCCAGTCCGGCAAAGACTTCATCACTCGTAATTGGTTGATCTCCGGTTGGCCGTACCCAGATCAGACCGTGTTCCTCAAGAACGGGCAGCTCGGTCAGACCGCAGGCCTTGAAGTCGAGATCCGGAAAGCCTTCCTGTTGAGGAACCGACACCAGTCGACCGTCGAGTTCGTATGTCCAGGCATGGTAGGGACAAACAATGCGCCGCCGCGCTTCGCCAGATCCATCAAGGAGACGCGAACCGCGGTGTTTGCAAGCATTGAGATAAGCCCGTGCTTGCCCTTCCTCATTTCTGACAAGCAAGATCGGAACGCCGGTATTGTCATCAGTTAGATAGCAGCGTGGTCCGGGCAGAGCGCATGACAAACCCATGATAATCGGCTGACTACGCAACAATTGTTGTTCGCGGGCGAGGCGGTCTTGGCATGTATAGGACGTTACGGGATTGACTGTGATCTCGTCCAGCATTGCGGTCGTGTTCGCATCGAGATGCGCAAAAATTTGCTCAGCCAATTGAACCTGTGTCTGGTGACGCATGAGGCCGGTCCTTCGTTTAGCTTTTGCGGTCAGAGAAAGACGGTGCCGCCATCAACCATCAATGTCTGGCCGGTCACAAATTTGCTGTCATTGCTCAGAAGGTATTTGACGGTGCCAACAAGATCCTCGGTTTCAAGATTGCGCTGGAGGCTCTGACCACCGGCAATGATCTGCTTGGCTTTCTCCAGGCGATCGCCAAAGAACTCCTCGGTGCCTTCGGTCATCACCGCCGATGGTGCAATAGCATTCACGCGGATCCAACTGCGGCCCAATTCCCGGGCCATGGATCGTGTCATGCCGATAACAGCAGCCTTCGACGTCGCGTAATGCAGCGCATTTGGCATGCCATAGACGGCGGCTAGTGACGCAATATTGACGATGCTGCCGCCTTCGCCGGATCGCATGTGTGGAATGACGGCCTTGCAGCAACGCCAGACACCGGACACGTTGATATCCATGACACGTTGCCAATCCGCTTCATCGATGGCATCGGCCTTGCCGCTCGCCAAGCCGCCGTAGAGTGCCGCGTTATTGATGAGCCCGTCGATACGGCCATAGGCATCGATGGCTATTGCCGCCATTGCTTCACACGAGGCTTGGTTGCCAACGTCCAGACTTGTGCTAGTCGCAACCCCGCCGGCATCATTTATCGCCTTAATAGTCTCATCGCAGTCGCGGATATCACCCGCTACGACCTTGGCACCATCGCCAGCCAATGCCTCGGCGTAGGCTCGTCCGAGGCCGCGGGCCGCGCCAGTGACAATGACCACCTTGTCGCTAACAGATGCCATGATTTTTCACTCTCGTTGAAGTTCTCCCGGCGTACGGTCACATTGATTGCGAGCCCTGACAAGACGTCGGCAGGGCAACTTCGCCGGATAACGGGGGCGAAAACCATCCTGCAGCGGATGATTGTCGTTCAGCCAACCAAAGGTTGGGGCTTGAGCTGCTAGCTACCGGCGCAAATGCAACTCTTTTCTTTTCCAGATCGGTCGCCTTTGGCAGAAAGGCTTCACATGTTCTGGGGGCAGCAGGAGAAGCTTGCCCAACCTCCAAGTGATGGATTGAGGAGTTGGCGATGTCGGATCAAACCAATGCACTTATTGGCGAAGACCTCGAAGTGCATCACCCCAAGTGGGGACGCATATTTGTCCGCAACAAGCGACCGGCCGGCGACGAACGATTTACGTCCGATAGAGTAGTTATCTTTCAGCACGGCGCGACATACGGTTCAGCGGCGTTCGACCTGCCGTTCAATGGGCTGTCATGGATGGACTATGTGGCACAGCGCGGGTTTGATACGTATTGCCTTGATCTGCCGGGATATGGCCATTCCGAGCGGCCGCAACAGATGAGTGAGCCGGCGGAAAGTAATCCGCCGTTCATGCGAACTCATGAGGCAGCAGGCTGTCTCGGTGTTGTCGTTGATTTTGTTCGACAGCGTCGCCAGGTGGACCGCGTGGTATTGGTTGGCTGGTCATGGGGTACGGCCATTACTTCGACTTATACAGCCGGCAACAACGACAATGTTGAAAGACTAGCGCTCTATGCTCCGGTTTGGGACCGCACGCAATCTGGTCCGTCGCCGATTCATGTCCAGGGGCAGCTTGGTGCCTATCGGACGGTCACCAAAGACGCGACTAAGAAACGTCGTCAAGGTGGTTTGCCTGATGCGATTAAAGATGAAGTGATGCCGGCCGCTTGGTTTGAAGACTGGTGGCAAGCCACCGCAGCTTCAGACGCAGAGAGTAATGGTGACACCATCCGGGCACCAAATGGTGTTGTTCAGGATGGTGCTGAGTACTGGAATGTGGGCAAGCCGCTTTACAACCCAGCAGACATCACCGTGCCGGTGCTAGTGACGGTTGGTGAATGGGACAACGACACACCGCCCTATATGGCTCAGTCCATTTATCCACTTTTGACCAATGCTCCGTGGAAGCGGCTGTCCATTGTGAGTGGTGGTACGCACTCAATCATGATGGAGCGCAATCGGATGCTGTTGTTTCGGTCTGTACAGCAATTCCTGGAAGAGGACGCGCCCGGAGCGGAGGCGCTGACTTAGTGCGCCTATTCACCACTCTTCGCCAAACGGGCGCAATTCAACCAGAAATGACCAAGCCGACTTCGGTTGATGCGCGACATTGTAGATCTGATCCGCGAGATCGGCAGGCTTGGCGAATGCCTCGTCGGGCAGATGCCCGCGGCGGCGTCGGGCGAACGGCATATCAATGACCGCGTCGATGATGACATAGGCGACGTGCACGCCTTTAGGGCCGAGGTCACGCGCGAGAGCCTCTGCCAGATTGCGCTGAGCGGCCTTGGTTGGAGCCCAGCCGACATAGTTAGGTTTGCCGCGCGTTGCAGCTGTATTGCCCGTGACAACAATGGCACCATCTCGGCGCTCGGCCATATGCGGACCAAAGACTTGTGCCGTCGTCAAGAGGCCGCCAGCATTGACCCGGAAGTTGCGCTCGAACTTTTCGAACGGTATGTCGGCATAGGTGCCGCCGGTTGCCTGGGTTGCATTGAAGATGATGACATCGGGCAAGCCTTGTTCCACTCGTATGGTCTCGAGTGTCTGGCGAAAACCGTTGGCATTGGCGATATCGGCTACGTAAGGAACTGTATTGGGTATTTCATTTGCGAAGCCGGATAGTCTTTCTTCACTGCGCGCGATCATCGAAACCTTGTAGTCGGCTTCAGAGAATCGACGGGCGCATGCTGCACCGGTGCCGGCTCCGATGCCAATGAGGAGGCAGTGACGTGTTGGATTGCTCATTTGGTCTACCTTGGTCTCTGGTGTCGTGGACGTGATGCTTAGCGCTATTTGGGGCGTGGTTGACAGCAAGCGTCAGGCGAAAAAGCTTCATGAGCCTACTGCCAATGCACTCGGGCGCAGGCAAATGTCGAACAATAATAGATATCGCGGTTTCCACCAGCGGTGAGAAACATTCCGTTTGCGAGGCGCGAACCCGTGCTGATCCGGCTGATCAGTTCACCACTCGTCATATCGACGACAATCAACTTGTCGTCTTTGCCATCAAAATCGTTGATCACCAGCTCACCGGTCTCAGGAAAGACCACGGGCTGCATGGAGGCTCGGGCGTCAAGGAGCCAACTAACGTTCAGTTCATTGTTCGCTGTCGAGACACCTACAATACCACCGTTAATGCTGTCCCAAGCGATGCATAGGTCCAGTTCAGGTACGTGAACCGGGGGTGCGATGATCCCGCCGCCAGGCGTGCCGAAGGGCGCAATTTCCTGAACGGAACCGTCGTTCAGACCGATGCGTAGTAATCGCTGTGGTCCGCTCCATGGTGCCGTGCGTCGCCAACTCAGCTTATCGCTCGGTTCAGTGAAGCGGCCATTTGGATGTTCGCCATAGATGGCGCGCAGCGAGTCGATGTCACCGCAATCCATGAGCCAAAGCGCATCATTTGATATGCAGCCGTCCCACGATAATCCCTGCGTGCCAACGGCTTCGGATCGGTAACGAGGTGACCAATCTCGATCGACTGTCATGCTGTCAGCTTCGACACGGATGCGCCAGACGTGTTCGATGCCGGGGATGTAGATGAATTCCCCTAGGTCGGTCAGGTCGCTTGCGATCCGTCCCATAGAGCCTTCAGGCAGGGCCAAAGGTTCGCCGATGACTTCCAGTCCGTCCGGGTGTAACCGCGTAATGGTCGATGGACCCTGGCCGGCCAGACGCAAATCCTTGGTCACGATGCTGCCGTCAGATAGTATGAGCAAACCGTTGTGTGCTTGGTTGACCGGCAGCTGACGCTCGACCACAACCTGGCAAGTTTCATCCAGGCGATGCATGTAGTTGCCGTTGACCTTGATGATGTCTCCGTTCTCATGTGCTGCGATCGCGCCACACCAGACGTGCTCACCACATGGCAACTCCGGCGACTGTGCCAGCACCTCAAGAGTTTCCGGGTCAAGCCGCTGCATCCAGCCAAATGGTGGTGGACCTGTAAACGCCGGCATGGTGCCGCCCATATAAAGTTCGCCGGGACCGCGACGGATCATCATGACATTCCAGCGGCCGTTGACGGAGGTTGTGACAACAGGCGTTGCTCCGCGGGCGTGCAGGCCACCGACTGATGCTTTCTGCCTGCGATTGCCACCGCATTCGACCGGCCAAGGTGAGGGGAAATATCCCGGAAGCGGAGAGGCACGGTCCAATTGTGTCGACATGCATTCTAATCCTTGTGATCAGCAGGGAGCCAACACACTCGTGCACCATGGCTTGGCTAACTCACCTGCCGATCGCGGCCCTCCCAGTAGGGCGCCCGAAGTTCGAATTTCTGGATCTTGCCGGCTCCGGATTTCGGCAGCGCTTCTGCGCGGATGGAAACACTGCGAGGACATTTGTAACCGGCAATTAATTCGCGGCAATGGGCCATGATCGCTTCTGGGTCCGGGGTTTCGCCTTCGCGGGGGACGACAATGGCATGGACGGTTTCGCCCCATTTGTCATCAGGGATGCCAATCACCGCACATTCCGCGAGGCCGGGAAACTGCATGATCGCGTTTTCGACCTCTGCCGAAAAGACGTTCTCTCCGCCGGTGATGACCATATCCTTGACCCTGTCGACGATGTAGACGAAGCCGTCTTTATCCATGTACCCACCGTCGCCAGTGTAGACCCAGCCATCGCGCAAGGTTTCGGCTGTTTGCTCAGGTTTGCGCCAATAGCCGTGCATTGCATTGGCTCCCCGGACGCGAACTTCGCCGACAGTGCCGCGCGGTACCTCGTTGTCATTCTCGTCAACGACTTCAAGTTCGACTGAAACGACCGGCTGACCTACCGATTGGATCTTTTCTGATTTCGGTCCGTCTAGAACATGGTACTCGGAACCGAGAAGCGTGACGAGCGGAGCGAGCTCAGTCTGACCATAGGCATGAATGAAACGGGTCTCGGGCATCTTTGCCATGGCTTCTTTCAAGATGGCCTGAGTTATCGGGGAGGCTCCGTATATCAGGCGCGTCAGGCTGCTGGTATCGGTCTGCTCAAGATCCGGACTTTGCAACAGCATGCCGATCATTGTGGGAACCAGCAACGTGATGTTCGGTTTGAATGCCTGGGTTGCTTTCAGAAATGCAGATGGCTCGAAGCCGGGAATGAATACGTGCGAGCCGCCAAACGTAGTGAGTGAGAACAACATCGCGCTGCCGGCGATATGGAACATCGGTGCAGCGTGGAGTGTCCTGTCGCCTGCGGTTACCGAACCGCCGGAACCGAAGCAGACAGCACTTGTCCATAACGCCCGATGTGGAAGGATGACACCTTTCGGAAAACCCGTCGTTCCGCCCGTGTAGAAGATGCCGGCTAACGCTTCGCCATTGCGCGCAGCATCTCGAATGGGCTGGGCATCGCTGATCAGATCCTCGTAGTTCAGCATTCCGGTAGGTGTTTCACCATCGCCGGCATAGATCACGAACTCAACTGAAGGACACTGGCGGGCGATCTCCGCGCCGGCCTCTGCGAAGTTGCCATCCACGATGAGAAAACGTGATTCCGAATCCTTGATTGAGTAGACGTGCTCGGGGATGGACCATCGGATATTCATTGGCACGACGTTGGCGCCGGCCCAGAATGTTGCATAGTAATATTCGGCGTAGCGGTCCGAATTGAGCGACAGCATTGCGACCCGGTTTTCGGTCTGTAATCCCAACTGACGCAATGCGCCTGCCAGCCGGGCAACGCGATCGATCATCTCTGACCATGTAAAGCTGCGGTGCTCGGATATGAGCGCAGGCTCTTCCGGATACAGTTTCGCAGCCCGGTGCAAAGCCTGGGTCATATACATTCTGGACGCCCTCCCGGCAGGCGGATTGTTCGTTTTCTGACAGCCTATTCAGGTGCTGGCTGGCGTCAAGTGAAACGGCCAATGAGGACGTTTGCGAGCGATCGACGGATGGTGATCAGCTTGCATGGTATCCCGCAAAGCTGCAACCGGCTGATATTTGTGAGAGTGGTTGCACTGTTACGGCGCCATTTGGCAGTATGTCTCCACATCCAGCCACGACAATATCTATGGGGAGACAATCGCAATGAAAGTCGGCTTTATCGGTTTGGGAACCATGGGCGCCTTCATGGCGGCGAACCTGGGCAAGTACCTCAAGACATCAAACCATGGGTTCGTCGTGCATGATATCAATCGCGCCGCAGCTGATCCGCTCGTTCAGGATGGTGCGGAATGGGCTGATAGTCCGCGATCGCTGGCCGGGCAATGTGATGTTGTTTTTCTTTCACTGCCCGGACCCAAAGATGTGGAAGCTGTCGCGACGGATCCGGACTCAGGCCTCCTTGGCGGATTGAAAGAAGGGGCTTCCGTTTTTGACTTGTCGACAAATGCGCCACGTGTTGTCCGCGAGATTGGAGATGTCTACGCGCAGGCCGGACGACATTTTCTGGATGCGCCGGTGAGTGGTGGGCCTGGAGGAGCGCGCACCGGTCAGTTGGCAATCTGGGTCGGTGGGCCCAAGGCGCAGTTTGACGAGCACAAGGTTTTCCTTGATGCCTTTGCCGACCAAGCCAGATACATCGGGGAAATCGGCGCCGGTTCAGTTGCCAAGCTGGTTCACAATTGTGCCGGCTATGCGGTGCAGACCGCGCTTGCCGAAGTCTTTACCATGGGTGTCAAAGGCGGCGTCGAGCCTTTGGCGTTGTGGGAAGCAGTCCGCACGGGAGCTGGTGGGCGTGGTCGGGCATTCGATCGGTTGGCGGCTCAGTTTCTACCCAATAAGTATGAGCCTCCGGCATTCGCCCTCAAGCTGGCATTCAAGGACATGACGCTTGCAACGGAACTCGGTCGCGAGCTTGGCGTTCCGATGCGACTGGCCAACATGGCCTATGCCGACATGAGTGAGGCCATGGCACGGGGTTGGGATGCCTTGGATTCGCGCTCGCCGATGATGCTGCAGATTGAGCGCGCCGGCGTTGAGATCGATGTCGAGCAGGAGCGCATCAAAGAAGTCTTTGAGCGTGATCCTCCTGCCCCAGGTGATGTCAAGTTGAAGTAGGTGATAGAGCAGGCCTTACAGATGTTGTCACATCATCCCGCCAGATTGCGTATTATCCTCGCCGGATTGAGCTGCGTAAATCGATGTATATCCGCGTGACCAGTCTGGAGGGACCTGGCACGGACGTGGATCGTGGAACGCCCAGGTCACTTGTTCACCACGTACAATCTCATAGGTGTGTGACGAAGGATCGGGATGAGGGGTGTAAGGTTTGGCGTCGGCAGATGTATAGCAGTTGAGCAGGAGCGGGCGTGGGATAGGTGATTTGCTGGACGGCGAATAATGCAAGGTGCGGGCATTATGAACTGTGATCGATCCAGCCCGTCCTGTGAGATACTCGACGTCACCCATGTCAATGGATTGCGCGTCATCATCGCTGAGCATGCCGGTCCAGTTGCCGTCTTTGTCATATTGGTCGAACAGGGGCTGGTTGTGTGAGCCTGGTTTGACTGCGAGCGGTCCATTGCTCATGTCCGTGTCAGCCAGATAACAGCCGATCGTAATGACATTGTAGTTGGTGTGCGGGAAGAACTGAATGTCCTGGTGCCACTTCACCGTATCACTTTCATCAAACCATTTGAAATTCAGTTTGGAGTGGTGAAACACGACGTTGGGGCCGACCAGATCGGCCGCGACGTCAGCAACAATTCCTTTGGCAAACTTCCAATACGTTGCGTGCCTGTCATCTGGCTGCTTGAGCCTGCGCAGCACTGGATTGTCCGCGCTGTGGCCCGGTCCAATATCAAACACCTTCCCGGCTTTGTTTTCTTGGCGGCTGGCATCAACAAACTGATTAGTCACTTCGACAAGACTGGCAAGCACATCTTGAGGAACGAGGCTCTCAACACTGACGTAGCCACGTTCAAAGTAGTGTTCGCGCTGAGCCTGGGTGAGGATGCGCGCAGGGCAATCGAGTATGTCTTCCGGTGTCATGGTTGATCCCTCAATGTGTCGATCGCAGAACCGCATCAGTCGCTTGCGGTTCCGAGTGGATGTGTATCGGCGCGGCTGCCTGTCGAATGAGTATTGTTCCAAATGGAACAATGTGTCAATGCGCAGGATTTGACGGGCGGAGTGGCGCGTTGCGGTTAAACGCCGAATTGACCATGGTCTCCGCAGTCTGGATTGTCGGATTGGTGGCAGATTGCCGGATGCAATGATAAGCAGGAAGCAGGATCAATTGGTGGCGACGAAGGATGCCGATGCTGAACGTCTTGGCCGTTCCATCAGCGCTGTTTTTGATCGGAACGATGTGCGAGAGACGTTTCGTATCTCGTATCTCGCGAACAGGCTTGTTCTTCCCGTCTACGATGATGTGAAACGCTTGCATGGGTTGAGCCGGGGCGAGTACCTGCTTCTGTTCTGCCTTTCCTATGTGGAGGAGCTGACAGCTCAGGATGTTGCAGAGGTGACCGGCCGACCGCGCAATTCCATCTCGCGTGCCGTCCATCGAATGCTTGAGGAGGGCTACCTGACCCGCACTCCGGACCCAACCGATGGACGCCAGGCGCTTTTGAGGATCACTCCAAAAGGGCAGCGTCTACACAATGAGATTGTTCCCCTATTTGAACAACGCCAAGCCGAACTGCTGGCAGTGCTCAATGCCGATGAGCGAAATCAGCTTGACCGGTTGCTGACGAAGCTGGTCGGGAGCGCAACTGATTAGGAATCTTAACGTGGTGTAGACGGGTGCTCAGCCGTGATTGGTTAGCCGCGACGCGGACTTGACGTTTTCTCATCAGAGGCCAAGGCCGCCATCGAGCATCAGGGTTTGTCCGGTCATGTAGTCAGAGGCGGACGATGCCAGGTAAAGAGCGAGTAAGCCGGCTTCGCGCAATTCGCCGTGTCGGCCGACAGGTACTGTCTGTTGCGCGCGCGCTGTCATTTCGTCGAAGCGTTCTTGCCCGCCGGTCATGATATCTGGAAAGAGGCCCGGTGCGATTGAATTGACCTGGATGCCGTAAGGCGCCCACTCCAGTGCTTGTGCGCGGGTAAATCCAACTAAGCCGGCCTTGGCAGCGGTATAGAGTACAAGATTGCCGCCGCCTTGCACGCCCGTCCATGATGAGATGTTGATGACCTTGCCAGAACGGCGCTCCAACATGTGTGGGCCGACTGCGCGGGTGCAATACAATGCTTCGCTTAGATTGATGTCGAGAATGAATTTGAGGTCATCGTCGGAAATCGGCTGACCGGCCTTTTCGCTGTCCGGTAGCCCGACGAGTGATTCTTTGAGCGAGTCACCGAGAGCATTGACCAAGACATCGAGCCTGCCGAATGTGTCGAGGACCTCCTGGATGGCTGCGTTGGCTGTTTCAGCCTTGGTCACGTCAGCAATGATGGGCACGACTGTGCGACCGGTGTCGTCAGAGATTTCCTTGGCAAGGTCTGTCACATAAGTCGGAGTTAACGCATTGATGGCGACATCGGCTCCGGCTTCTGCCAGAACTCGGGCAATTCCTTTTCCGATTCCGCGTCCGGCACCCGTTACAAAAACCTTCTTTCCAGTGATATCGTATTCAGCGGGCATCATCAGTCATTCTCCATGGGGGCAGACATAGCGACAGGAACCACCAGCCTAAGGTTTTGCCCGAGGACAGGTCCAGCTGCATGCCAGGAATATCATGGAGCGGTTGCAATAGCCGGACATAAGTTCGAGTGCGCGTGAGCCATTTCACAAACAACGGGTGCAACAGTTGCTACCGTAGCGGGATGGATCACAACAAAGCCATGACCTGACCTGTTTCCCAGGGAACAGTGCCCCAGATCAAACTGCTCTTAAGGTTCAATCATCGTGGTGACGGACAGAACCACAAAGTGTCGATGGAACGTGAACTTAGCAGCAGGAGAACTTTCATGAAGAAAACACTCACAGCGCTCTCATTAGCCGTTGCAAGTACTGCGATGATGGGGGCGGCTCCAGCGCATGCCGGAATTCAGTGCAAGGGGGCCTTTCAGTGGATTAACGGCGTCGGCTATCACGCTTCCCCCTACTGTGAGATCAAGAACCTTTCTCGCGTTGCGAGGGAAAGCTACGGCATTCGCACTTCGTTCTACAAGCTCCGTCAAACCGTTTCCGAGCGTGTATCGGTTTGCCAGGCAATCGGCCACGATACTCGCGTGTCACAAGCGTGCGACAGGTATCGTTTCAGGATCATCAAGCGGCGCTAGAATAAATCCGCAATGACATAGGCAGTCGGTTGGAAACAATCGGCTGCCGGAATGGCAAAATACCTACCCAAAATTGTTTCCTGAGACGGTGATCGCGCGATTGTCGGCGTCCACCTGAAATCATCCATCAAATGACGAAGTGGGTTCAGGGAGGACAGAGTTGCACTACACTCTCCGCACGAGACGGCTGTTGCCGAACAGGGAGAAACGTGTATGCCAGTGGAGATCAAACCACTCAGCGACGCATGTGGTGCCGAAGTCCTCAACATTGATGTGACGCAACCCATTGCCGCTGACGACGTTGTTGCCATCGAAAAGGCATTCAATAAATACAAGGTGCTTCTCTTTCGTAGACAGCCGATGACGGCGCAGCAGCTGCGGGATTTCTCAGCCCATTTTGGGGCGCTCCAGGAGCACGTACAGAAAAAGTACCAGCATCCAGAAGTGCCTGAGGTTGTGCAAATGACCAATCGAAAGCCCGATGGAACGTTTGACGAAGTCGGTGCGTCGCGTGGTGCTGCGGCTGACACCCGAGACGGCTGGCATTCTGACTTGTCGTTTGAGAAGGAACCCGCGAAGGCAACGCTGCTACATGCCGTCGAGATTCCTGATAGCGGCGGGAACACTTGCTTCTCAAACACCACGCAGGCCTATCACACTCTGCCTGACGAGATGAAACGGCGTCTTGATGGCTTGGAAGGTGAATATCTCTATGGTCAGGCCAAACGCAACCCGATGGCGGCCAAGGCAGCTCAAGGGCTGATTGGTAAGGATAAGACAGAGACGGGTGCCATCCATCCTGTCATTGTCAAGCATGCTGCCACGGGTGAACCGGGTATTTACATCAGCCCTTTCACAACATCCCGCGTGATGGGATTGCCGGAAGATGAAAGTGAAGAAATTATCGAGGCTCTCGTCGATCAGATCGAGAAACAGGATTTCCGATGGGAGCATGTTTGGTCGGTCGGGGATACCTTGATGTGGGACAATCGAGGTGGTCTATCGCATTCCGGGCGCCTTGATTATCCGCGCAATCAATCGCGCTTGTTTATCCGTACGACCGTCCGGGGTGGGCCACTGGCGCACTATCACTTCTCCGGCTAATCATGACTCTATGAACTAAAAGGGGAGCAGCATCATGCTGACCATTGACGCCCAGGTCCATGCCTATGAGCGCGATCAACCCGGACGGCCATGGCATGCCGTTTTACACGGCCCTGATGAAGTGACCGGCGATGACATGGTCGCTGCTATGGATGCCGTCGGTGTTGATGCGGCTATCCTGGTCTCACCCTGGACCATGTACCGATATGATGCGAGTTATGCGCGCGATGTCTACGCATCGCACCCAGGCCGGTTTGCAATGATCAAACCCGTTGATCCGACTGACGCGGCTGTCGGTGATACTATTGCGGAGTGGTCTGACATTGATGGCGCAATCGGCATACGCATCATGATGGTTGGCGAAGTCTCCGAGGATCCGGCAGATCCCGGTATTACGAGCGTTCTGACAGCGGCAGCCGCTCACAATCTCCCGGTCAATTTACTTTGCTGGGGGCGCATCGAGCAGGCCATTTCTGTTGCAGAACGCAATCCCAACACCCGCCTCGTCATCGATCATCTGGCCCTCAAGCAACCGTTCGAACCACCTATTCCGGACGCACCGTTCGCCGATCTGCCAAATGTCCTAAGACTGGCAGAGCACGACAATGTCGTTATCAAAATCACCGGGGCCTGCACGTTGTCGAAGGAAGCATTCCCGCATCGCGATATCCGCGAACCTGTGGGCCGGATCATCGATGCGTTTGGGTTGGAGCGTTGCCTGTGGGGCACCGATTGGACACGAGCCGTTGAGCTCATCACGTACGAGCAAGGCGTTGAGGCTTTCCGTCAGGACGACTGGTTCTCCGACAGCGACCGGGCGGCTTTGATGGGCGGCAACTTGCAACGGGTCTATGATTGGGTGCCCGCGCAAAGCTGAATGGAGGCGGCGCTGGCAGGAACTCTCTTGCCGTGCTCAAGAGAAACGTTCGCCGCGGATCTTTACACCGGCTGCTTCGCGGTCCCACGTGTCATCCGTCACGCCCTGTGCGCGAAGTTCCGCCTTTTGAATCTTAGCGGTCGGGGTCTTTGGCAGTTCATCCATGGTTCGGATGAAGCGTGGCAGCATGAAGTGTGCCATGCGTGGCTGCAAGAACGCGAGTAGCGCCTTTGGAGAGAGTGTTGTGCCTTCCTTCAGCGCCACGGCGAGTAAGACCTCATCCTCGCCCCATGGGCTCGGTGTGGCGATAGCGGCGCACTCGCGCACAGCTTCATGCTCCATCACAACCGCTTCGACTTCAGTAGAAGAAATATTTTCGCCTCTCCGGCGAATGGCATCCTTGAGACGATCAACAAAGTAGAAGTTGCCACCGGCGTCCTGGCGAAAGGCGTCGCCGGTGTGAAACCAGCCGTTGCGCCAGGTTTTCGCCGTGGCTTCCGGATTTTTGTAATACGCAGTGCTGAGGGCCCAGGGCAGGTCCGCCCGCATGATCAACTCGCCAACCTGGCCAACCGGGACTTCGAGGTCGTTGTCGTCGACGATGCGCAGGTCGTAGCCAGGGCGTGGCTTGCCGCAAAAGCCGGCTTCAACGGTATCAATCTTGGAAATGATGGGCGATGAGATCTCGGTCATATTGAAAATGGTATAAATCTCAACGCCAAATCGGTCGGTGAACTCCGTGAGATCAGGAGTGATCGGGACGATGAAGGCTTTCTTTAGCGGATGCCGGCGGTCTTCAGGCGATTGCGGTTCCTTCATGAGGAATGACGCCATCGTCCCGAGAAGAAACACGACGGTACTGTCCGTAGCGCGTACGGTTTGCCAGAAGCTTTTTGTGCGAAATGTTTCGGTCACCGTGATCGATGCTCCGCGGCAGAGCATGGAATAGAGGATGAAGCTGCCGCCAATGTGAAAGAACGGCATGTTGATGAGATAGCGATCGTCTTTGTTCACGCAGTACCAGGACTCGTCGTTCATTGAGACGTAGGCGTGGATGTATGTGGAGAGCGCTCCCTTCGATGGCCCGGTCGTGCCTGATGTGAAAATGATGGATTGCGTATGCCAGGGCTCGATTGGATGCTCCAATTCCGATGGCCCACCGGAATCAATCTGAAACCCTTCAAAGTCGAGTTGTGTCAGGCTGTCTGGTGCGATGCCGGATTGGCCGACAACAACAAGTTGCTCCAGCGCGCCCAGTTTCACATCTTCTAGTCGGTCGATGAGAATGGCATGCGCAAACATGACCTTCGCATCGGCAACGGCAATCACGTGTTCAAGGAGCGGTCCGCGGTAGGCAACATTGATCGGTACAAAGACGGCGCCGATGTAATTGATCGCAAAGAATGCCGACAGAGCTTCCTTTGAATTTGGCAGCCAGACCAAAACGTGATCGCCTTGCTTGACGCCAATCGATTGCAGAGCGGCAGCGAGCTTGCGGGTGCGGGTGTGGGTTTCGGCGTAGCTCCACGCTGATCCGTCCTCGAAGCAGGCGAAGGTCACATCCGGTTGGACAGCGGCCCAATGATCAATGACATATCGCAAGACCGACTCTTCGGCGGCGGGGATGGTTTGCTTCATGATAAGTTGCTGACCGTTCAAGCTTGTGGGAGTGATTTCATTCGGTGGGAACTGTAATTAGTCGGTTGCCTGTTGTGAATATGAGGGACCTCGTATACGAGGTTTGTTGCGTGAGCTGATAAAGGGTTTGATGCAGATAACAACAGCGATGGCAGAGGCACGGGAAGAAGCAGTCGCAATGCCGCTCGAGGAAATCAATCTCGCCGACCCCTCGCGATTTGAGAACAATACACACTGGCCCTTTGTCGAATGCGCTGCGTAGGCGCGAGCTATCGCTTCAGCGAACTGAGCGGCAGTTCGGATGTCTGTTTGAGACGGTCGAGCACGACTGACGACCGGAGTTTTGCGACACTCTTGTGATGTAGAAAAACGTTGTTGAGAATGTCTGACAGGCGTTTGAAGTCCGTTACGATGAGCTTGATCAGGTAGTCGGACTCGCCGGTCAAAGAGTATGCCTCCTGGACTTCGTCCGTGCTATCGACGAGGCGGGCAAAGGCTTTGGAGTTGTCGGGCGAATGTGTGTTGAGGCTGACTTCTACGAACACAATAAATTCAAAGCCGAGAGCTTTGCTGGAGAGGGAGGCGTGGTAGTGCGCGATGATACCGGCCTCCTCCAAGGCCACCCGGCGGCGTGAGCACCGCGATGGTGAGAGTCCGACCCTGTCCGCAAGTTCTTGATTGGTCAGGCGACCGTCCTGCTGCAAGGCGCCCATCAGGCGCAGGTCGAAATCATCGATGCACAGATCAGTCATTTTAGGCCCAAATCAGGATAGGATTTTGCAATATTGGCCCGGATGACCGCTGGTATGCAAGCAATTCGCATGGATGTCGCGCTAGATTGGCCGTTATAGATGAGTGATTGGATAATTTGAGGAGGATCAGTCATGGGCCCTTATCCGCACGATGCCCCGCCAGCCGAGATCAGCGTGACCAATCCTGCTGGCACAGACGGGTTCGAGTTTGTTGAGTTTGCGCACAGCAATGCGGGTGAGCTAGAGGGCTTGTTCAGCAAAATGGGCTATCGCGAAGTTGCCCGTCACAAGTCGAAGGACATTTCGCTCTATCGACAAGGCGGCATCAACTATCTTGTCAACCGGGAGCCGGGCACGCAGGCAGCCACCTTCGTGGCAGAGCATGGGCCATGTGCACCATCTATGGCCTGGCGGGTTGTCGATGCCAGACATGCGCTGGAGCGGGCCGTCCGTTTAGGTGCCAAGGAGTATACGGGTTCCGGGAAGTCGATTGATGCGCCGGCAATAGAGGGTATTGGTGGCTCACTTCTCTACTTTGTCGATACCTACGGTGATAGGGGCTCACCTTATGCCGGCGAATACGATTGGCTCGGGGAGGTTGACCCTTCACCTAAAGGGGTTGGATTTTACTACATTGATCACCTGACCCATAACGTCAGGCGTGGCAACATGGATACGTGGTTTCGGTTCTATGCCGACGTCTTCAATTTCAAGGAAATCAGATTTTTCAACATTGAAGGCAAAGCAACCGGTCTCTTCAGCCGGGCGCTGACATCGCCGTGTGGCAAGATCCGCATTCCAATCAATGAGAGCGCGGACGAGAACAGCCAGATCGAAGAGTATCTCAAGGCCTACAACGGCGAAGGCATTCAGCATATCGCTGTGGGATCTGACGATATCTATGCAGCGACAGATGCGATCGCGCAGCGCGGTCTGGAGTTTATGCCGGGCCCACCGGATATCTACTATGAGCAATCCAAAGCCCGCGTGAAGGACCACGAGGAACCGATCGCGCGCATGAAAAAGCATGGCATTCTGATCGACGGTGAAGGGGTTCAGGATGGCGGCGTAACGCGGATCCTGCTTCAGGTTTTCTCCAAGACCGTCATTGGTCCGATATTCTTCGAATTCATTCAGCGAAAAGGCGATGATGGTTTCGGCGAAGGGAATTTCAAAGCATTGTTCGAGTCGATTGAAGCAGACCAGTTCGCGCGCGGTGTGCTAAAAGCTTCCTAGGGGCTCCCCTCTTCGCTGGGGGCTGCGGCCCACAATATTCAGGTCTGTCGAGACGGAGGCTCCAATGAATGAACACGTGGACCAGGGTGTTATTGTTGCGAAGTCCCGGGCCTCCTACAATGAAGGCTACATGCCTGGTTTCGGAAACGACTTCGAAACCGAGGCGTTGCCGGGGGCGCTGCCGATAGGACAGAATTCGCCACAACGCTGCCCTTACGGTCTCTATGCCGAGCAACTGTCTGGCACGCCATTTACGGCACCGCGCGCAACCAATAAGCGCTCATGGCTCTACCGGATGCGACCGACGGTACAACACATCTCTGACTTCGCGCCAATTGAGATGCCGCATTATCGCTCAGCGCCAACCATTGGCGAGTCAAGCCGGCCGCTGGCGCCGATGCGCTGGGATGCGTCGCCGATACCCGATGAGAAACTGACATTCATCACAGGCATTCGGACCATTGCGACGGGCGGCGATGTTTATACCCAGAGCGGCTTTGCAATCCACACCTACGCTGTCACCGCCAATATGGAAAACGACTACTTCTACAATGCAGACGGTGAGCTACTGATTGTTCCCCAGGATGGTGGATTGCAGTTTCTAACCGAGTTCGGCATCATTGACGTCACCCCTGGAGAAATTGTCGTCATTCCGCGCGCTGTAAAGTTCCGCGTCACCCGTCACGCCGACACATCGAAAGCAGCTGGCTATATCTGTGAAAACTATGGTTCGCAGTTGACGTGCCCTGAACGCGGCCCGATCGGTGCAAACTGTCTTGCCAATCGTCGCGATTTCCTCACACCAGTGGCTGCCTTCGAGCGCAAAGACGGAACATCCTGCAGTGTCACTGTGAAGTGGTGTGGCCAGTTTCACAGCTGCACGATTGATCACTCGCCGCTGGATGTTGTTGCTTGGCACGGCAACTACGCGCCCTACAAGTACAACCTCAAACACTATTCACCCGTTGGGCCCATTCTAAATGACCACGCGGACCCCTCCATCTTTACGGTGCTGACAGCGCCATTGGGGGAACCCGGCACAGCAAACATCGATTTTGTGATCTTCCCGGCGCGCTGGTTGGTGGCAGAGGACTCATTTCGACCGCCCTGGTACCACATGAACGTCATGTCGGAATTCATGGGGCTGATCGAAGGCGTTTATGATGCCAAGCCCGAGGGTTTTGTGCCGGGTGGCATGTCCATCCATAATATGATGCTCCCGCACGGCCCGGACTCGGATGCTTTCTACGGGGCATCGCTGAAAGACCTGAAGCCTGAGAAACTTGAAAATACGATGGCCTTTATGTTCGAAACACGCTTTCCGCAACAATTAACCAAGTACGCCGCAGAGCTCCCAACGCTTCAGGTCAAATACCCCGGCGTGTGGTCAGAACTGAGAAATCACTTTGATCCTGAGAAACCTGTATGGGACGGAGACAGATAGAGCCGGGAGATTGTCCCGACAGCAAGGGGTGGATGCAACTTTCCCGGTGAGGGGTATCCACGTATCTCAGTTCTGGCTGGTTGAACTCTTCGCGGTGCGCACCTGATGAAACCAGACATTTTGCCAAGTCAATCCTGCGCGATGCCAGTCCGTGAGTTAGGCGCTTCAGCCAGAAATCTACGTCACTCAAAGATATTTTCAACAGTCCGATAAAATTTGAACAACCCGTGCAGGCTTCCGTTAGGACACCGCCGCTAACAATACGGCATAACTGTATGTCCGCGGAGAGTGGTGGTGACGCGCGTCGACAAGAAGAAGCATGAAGTGATGGAACTCGGACGTCAAACACTCGCGCCCGGCAGCGAGCGTCGGCGCAGTTATCGGCGCGATTGCCAACTGCCTGCGATTATCTTCATTCCCGGCACGAGCATGGCAATTCCGTGCACGATGGTCGACGAGTCCTCATCCGGAGCACGTTTACGCCTGAGCGCAGCCCGTGTCGAACGTGGCCGCAGCCAGTCGTATGTGCCACGCGAATTCTGGGTTTGGATGTCCGTAGACCGCTGCCGTGTGAAATGCGAACCGGTTTGGGAGAACGGGAACAAGGTCGGTGTACGGTTCACATCCGTCATAGAAACCGCCCGTGCCGAAGACCGCAAGACGTCACCGGCCGAAGCAGATACACGTTGCCGGTTTGGTCCGATGTTGCGCTATCAGGATTGAGTGTTGCGAGCAGAACTTTACCGCAATATCCGGCGCAGTGCCGCATTCATGACAATCACCGGTATGATGCCAGTCAGCACGATCACGAGAGCAGGCATCGCCACCTCCTCCAACAATTCGTCCTTAGCGAATTGATAGACGTATGTTGCCAGCGTTTCGAAGTTGAACGGTCTGAGCAGCAGCGTCATTGGCAACTCCTTCATGACATCAACAAAGACCAGAAGACCGCCTGCAATGAAGGACTTGGCGAGCAAGGGGAGAATGATTTCGCGCAGGCTCTGTCCAAAAGTACGGCCGAGTGTCCGGCTTGCGTGCATCAGGTTGCGCGGCAGACGTTGCTGACCGGATGTCATTGCCCCATAACCGATCGCTTGAAAGCGTGTGCTGCAGGCCAGGATGATAAGAACAAGGCTGCCAGCAAGAAGCCCTTCGCTCCCGATGCCTAGCGTTGATCCAAGAGTGCGTGTGATGAACCAGTCCACAGCGCCGATGACCGTTACAACACCGATTGCGAGGATAGTTCCGGGAAACGCGTAACCAACAGAAGCAAGCGCAGCCGCCTGGCGCAGGATTGTGTTGCCGCGATAGGCACAGACGAGGGTCATGAACGTCGCTGTGGACATCACAACCAGGGCAGTTGTCGTCGCAATGAAGAGTGAGTTCCACATGGCCGTGAGTACGGCGTCGTCGAAGTTGAGCGAATAACCCCGCAGGACAAAGCCAAGCAGAACACCGACCGGAATCAAAAAACCAATTGTAATTGGTACCAGACAAGCCAGCGTACAGCCCCAGCTCTGCCAACCATTCAATTTCCTCGCAACCAGTGGGTGCGGCCGCCGTCCGGTGTCCATGAACTGACGGTGCGAACGCGCAATAATCTCAATTGCAAGCAAGGCGATGATGAAGAGGAAAGTGAGACTTGCAATCTGTGCGGCAGCAGCCAAGTTGTTCATGCCCAGCCAGACATTGAAGATGCCAAGCGTCAGCGTTTCAATCGCGAAGAATTCTACCGTCCCAAAGTCCGAAATCGTCTCCATCAAGACAAGCGCCAGTCCGGCAGCAATCGCCGGACGCGCCAACGGTAGCGCCACACTCCAGAACAAGTCGCGACCGGCAACCATAGCGGTCTCGTAAAGGGATGCCGGCGTCAGGAGAAACGCAGTGCGAGCCATCAGATACACGTAGGGGTAGAGCACCGAACCCATCACCAGGATAGCACCACCCATCGAGCGGATCTCTGGAAACCAATAGTCTCGCGCACTCTGCCACCCAAATATATCGCGGAGCAGGCTCTGGACCGGGCCTGCGTATTCCAGAAAATCTGTGTAGGTGTAGGCCACAATGTAGGCTGGGACTGCAGCGGGAAGCAGCAGCATCCATTCAAGCCATCTGCGGCCGGGAAACGCATATCGCGTAACAAGCCAGGCCGATGAGACACCGAAGCTCAAAGCCACAGTGCCGACGCCAACCGCCAGGACAAGCGTGTTTCCGACATACCGCGGCAGCACAGTCGATGCCAGATGCGCCCATAAATCGTTGCTCTCACCGGACGCGGCGACAAAGACAGCCAGGATGGGCGAGAGAAACACTGCGACTAACAACAACGTCGCCAATACCCACAGCGAGGGCCAGCTAAACTGCCTGATACGGTCGATATTAGCCGGTCCGCCAGAAGCCATGGTGCGTAATTTCAGAGCCTACGATGCATCGATAAATCCAATGAAGCGACCATTCTATCTCGGACAAGGGGCCGGCGCGAGCATGACGGAATAGCGCAAGCCACGCTCTTGGATAACGCTCTGAGAATGTCGCAGGGGATGGAATGGAGAAATCCTCCAGTTCAATTGTCATGATCGCGAACTTCCGCGATAAACATTGCTAACGAGCCCACGCCGCATCATAGCATGCGGCATCAATCAGATAGGATCGACAGGCATGAAAACCGTCTCAACAAACCTTTCCCACGGCGGCGTTCAAGGCGTTTATGAGCATACGTCCAGCACATGCAACTGTGACATGACGTTTGCTGTCTTTATCCCGCCGCAGGCCAAAGACGGTCCGTGCCCCGTGTTATGGTATCTTTCGGGCCTGACATGTACTCACGCCAATGTCATGGAAAAAGGGGAGTATCGTGCGGCAGCAGCTGAGCACGGCATAATTATTGTCTGTCCAGACACCTCGCCACGTGGCTCGGAAGTAGCGGACGAGCCTGATAATTGGCAGTTTGGTTCCGGCGCGGGCTTCTATGTTGATGCAACTAAAGCGCCTTATGGCCAGCACTACAACATGTACTCGTACGTCACTCAGGAACTACCGGAACTTATCGGGAAGGAGTTCAATGCCGACATGTCGCGGCAGTCGATCATGGGGCATTCAATGGGCGGACACGGCGCACTCACCATCGTGCTCAAAAATCCGAACCAGTTCAGAAGCTGCTCGGCGTTCGCGCCGATCTGCGAACCCTCTGCTGCAGATTGGTCGAAGGGGGCGCTCTCAAAGTATCTTGGTGAGGACGCGGCTGGCTGGCGAGACTATGATGCCTGTGCATTGATTGCTGACGGCCGGCGCTTTTCGCCGATCCTCTGTGATCAAGGAGAGGCTGACGGTTTTATGGATGGCTTGCGCCCGCAAGCGCTGGTCGACGCATGCGCTGGGACGGACATTGAACTCACGTCACGGATGCAGCCCGGCTATGACCATTCTTACTATTTTATCTCATCCTTCATGGCCGAACATATCGCCTGGCACGCTGAGCGATTGCGGTAGGTTTTGAACCACCTGACAAGCTCATTGGTCAGCATCGACAGCCCCGCCGCCCAACCCAGAGGCGGCAGGGAAATATATCTTCAAGCTTCCAGAAGAATCGGAAGTGCCTGCTGGTAGGCCGCTTCTGCCAGGACCTTGATCTCGTCCGGAGTGCGGCTGCCGATTGGATGCTCCGTCATCACGAACGGATAATCCGGAAGGCCGAGCATCCGTGCGATGTTTTTTGCAGTCACCTCGAAAGGCTCCGTGCACAATACAACAGCGCGTTTGCCCGTCTGCTCGAATGTAATGCCATCGTGCAAACTGCACGTTGAGCAGCTACCTCAATCCCCGAGACCAGTGATTAGCAGGTCCACTTCCTGTGTCACGCGGGCCAGCGTTTCTGCAGGCGCTGGCGCGCTGGCGTTCGCCTTGGAGTAGGTTGGAAAAATCTTGCAGCCATGGCGTGCTGCGAACAAGGCAGCGGTTTCTTCCAAAAGAAGCGCCGCGTTCAGCTTACCGTTTTCGAGCAAGCCAATTGTTTTACCTTCGAGGTTTACCAAGGCGCTGGCTCGCTTACTGTTGCGCTCGGGACCAGTGACGGTGGGGTCATAGATTTGCATACATCACTCTCACATTGACCATTTGAACTGCATAGGGATTGATGCAGTGGACTAGCCACAATCAATACAGACGCCGATCGGTTTGGCCTGCATGATCGAACCGCGCTTGCGGCTCCACGATGGGATAAAGCTAGAGTGTCCGCCGGCGTCTCCACCACCCATGACGACGAGAATATCTTCTGGGCTAAGTCCTCGGTGCATCACGCCGTCCTGTGTGAGAGGGTGCGAACCGTCGCCATGTTGCAGAACATAGTCGCGTTCGCGGTATTTGCCGACAGCCTTCATGCCGTCCACCGTCCTCGTCGCATGGCAGTAGAGGAACTCCTGCACCTGACGCTTGCTCCAGCCTGCACCAGCAATGATGCGGACATGTTCGGGCGAGAGGACTACCACTGATTGGCCAAGCGTAATGCAGCCGTAATTGGCCATGGCATCAGCAATTGCGCTGAGGACCATCTCCGGGGTGTTGCCGCCGTGGTTTTCGACGTTGCAAAAACCGCCACCAGCAAACACGGTCACGCTAGAGACGCCTTCTGGATAGTCCAGGTCATCAACGAGCAGCGACCAAGGATTATTGCGCTGGCGCTCCGCAATGCAGAAACTGAACTTGCCTGGATGGCCTTGTGTTGACTTATCCGACAGACCCGGCACCATCTGGAAGACATTCATCAAGATCAGACGTATAGCCCGGCCGATCGTGTTGTTTGCACGATTACCTGGCCCGAACAGATTGACGTCCGAGTTCATACCAATATCGTCGATGATTGGTCCGCTGACGATTAAAAGGGGTGCCGAACCACCTGTGCTGGCCGTTGAACCATGAAAATTGAAATCTGGTTCGGCCATCGCTTCCAAGGCTGCCACTACTACTGGGAAATACTCGGGCTTGCAGCCAGCCATGACGGCATTGACGGCAGCCGCATGCACCGTGCAGGTGAAACCAGTCGCTGGATGTGTCGCAAGTGCCGTTTCGGGAGGCCGACCTTCATAGATCAGCATCTCATCAACACGTGTCACAACAGGTGGCACCACGGGAAATCCATCGCTCCAGCCTTGCTCATAACAGTAGTCAATCGCAGCAAGCGGATCGTCTGGAAGCTCGTGAATGCGGGCAGTATCAAGCGGCATGGCGCGCGTCTCCTTCGTAGTCGCTAACCACTATACAGCTTCGTCAACATGCAACCAGTTGCCGCTGTTCATCATCGTGATGAATATGCAGATCGCGGCAGGCGGGGCACAGTCTGTCCACTGCTGGTTGTTCAGGTCGAGTCCCTACCTTGGCCATGGCACGGGTTCGGAGTAAAAGACTATCAAAGCAGGTGATTGCGCGCATGAGGATTGGGGTCATGACATGGCCTTGCACCCGGGAGAGATCTGTGATGGCATCACGAACCACTTTGAAAGCACTGCAGATCACACTGTGGCTCTGCGCGACTTCGTTGGTGATGCCAAGCCATGCCCAGGATATGGTGGCGCCATCCTCAACGGTCAGCACATCGAATCTGCAACCTGCAAGCAATGATGATGCAGCGCCACCGGCAGCCGCCGCACCACCATCCGAAGAGACAGATGACACGATCCGGACAGTTCGGACGCAACTGACAGACGGCACAGTCAAGCTCGGCGGCTCAACAAAGGCGGCGCTCGTTGCATTTTACGGCGAGCCTGAACGGACACCCCTGTGGGTTGATGACAGGGGTCTGACGAACAAGGCTAACCTGCTCCTCAAAGAACTGGCCAATGCGGATGAGCAAGGGCTGGATAGCAAGGCTTATACGATCGAAGGTCTGAGCGACGATCTCGCATCGGACGGAGGTCGGGCAACAGCCGAAATACGAATCACCCAGGCTGCCTTGCGATACGCTCGCCACGCCCAGGGGGGACGGCTGTCACAAAAGCAAGCTGGTTCTCAGCTGACACATAAAACCGTTGTTAGTGCTCCAGACAAAATCCTGGCAGCACTCGAAGAACACGACGACGCAGCGTTCTATCTGCGTTCCTTACATCCAACGCATCAACAGTTTGCTCAACTGCGTGCGAAGCTGAAAGAGGCGCGCGGTGGCGCCAACAAGCAAGCGAGCCCGAAGATCCCGGACGGGCCGGTTCTGCGATCTGGCGTTAGGCATGCTCACGTCAAGCTGCTGCGTCAGCGGCTCGGCCTTCTGAAAGACGGCGATGCCATGTCGGATGGCGACGCCAAGACATTTGATGAAGAACTCAAACAGGCCGTTATGGCCTTTCAGAAAAAGCGAGGGCTTGCTGAGGATGGAATCGTCGGCGCAGGCACACGTAAAGTTCTCAATGGGCAGTCACCTGAGCGCCTGATAACCAAGCTCTTGATCAACATGGAGCGCTGGCGCTGGTTGCCGGATGACTTGGATGGCGAGGCCGATATTTACGTCTGGGCGAACATCCCAGAATTGCGAGTGCGCATTGTCAAAAACAACAAGACGGTTTTCTCGGAGCGCACAATTGTTGGCCAGGTGCAAAACAAGACCCCGGTCTTTTCGGACAAAATGGAATGGATAGAGTTGCACCCGACGTGGTTCGTACCGGCGTCGATCAAGGTTGCGGATATTCTGCCAAGCTTGCGGCGGCCGACATCAACCGTCATGGAACGCTACAATCTGAAGGTCAACTGTGGTGCGCTGGGAAGCAATTACAAAGCCATCGACTGGAAGACAGTCGACATCAGCAAGTGCCACTTCACGCAACCACCTGGAAAAACAAGTGTCCTCGGAGATTTCAAGTTCAAATTTCCGAACAAATACTCGGTCTACATGCATGACACGCATGATCGAAGTCTGTTCCGCAATGCCCGCCGTACCTACAGTCACGGCTGTGTCCGGATCCGAAATCCGCGACGGATGGCAGAAATCCTACTCGATCACGATAAGGGAATGACCTCCGAACGGATTGGTAAAATCCTCGCTGGACCAAGGGTGCTTCACAAAGAAACCCTGAAGAGGCCGGTGCCGGTACATATGACCTACTTCACGGCATCGACTGATGATGACGGCCGCTTGAGGATGCATCCGGATTACTATGGTCACGATCGTCGGATTGCATTGGCTCTAACCGGCAAGGCAATTTCGGAGCCAACCGTTGCGCGCGCGGCAAAACCGAAACCGCGCAAGGTCAAAACGGCTGTGAAGAAAAACAAGAACTGGTCCGACAATATCTTCCAATCGAACTAGTTGGAGTGTCTGGTTTCGAAAGGTTGATGCACCCGTGCATCGGCAAAGGAGTTTCAAGCAGAGTCTTTAAAGCCATATTGAGACACTCAAACCGTCGATGGCGTTGGAATACTCTGAATTCTGGAGACGCACTTCGCGAGCCGGTCTAACTCATCCTCGGCGGAAATCTGGAGAAGCACACTATCGGCCAAGCCACCGTAGCGCCTTTCGATAGCATCAGGCAGATCCTCATAGTCCGTCACAGTCGCGAATAGATCGATCAGTTCGTCAGGAATTTGTTCCGCCATCTCACTCCAACGGCCTTGCCGCGGCAGCGGATTGACCTTCTCACCCAACCACACGAGGTCGTGCAGGCGGAGCACATCCCAGTAAGCGCGGGTTGAGCAATAAAACGCAACCCGATAGCGAACGTATGCGCGCGCGCGTGCAACGGCTTCCGCGTCGCGTCCCGTACCAATGAAGCCGTAACCGCCAGCAATGATCTCGATGTCCTTGCGTTCACGATTGGAGCGGGCAAGGCCTTCCTCGATACGGGAAATCGAGACCTCGCCAAGATAGCGGCGTGTCGAAAAGGGATGAAGTCTGACACCATCTGCAACTTCACCGCCTAGCTTCAACATGGCCGGCCCAACGGCGGATATCGATATCGGGATCGGTGACAGGCCAGTGGGTTTTGGCGAGAAATTGGGCGTCATTAAATTGAGCGTGTAAGTATCGCTCTTGTAGTCCAGTGGGGTCTCGCTCTCCCAGGCATGCCAGAGCGCGCGGACAGCGCCAACATAGTCACGCATGCGCGGAGCCGGCGCTGACCAAGGAACACCAAATCGCCTTTCGTTATGTGGCTTGACCTGGGTGCCGAGCCCCAATCTGAACCGGCCGTTTGAGGCAGTGTTTAAGTCCCATGCCATCTGAGCCGTGACCGTCGGAGAACGTGGAAAAGCAATCGCGACGGCCGTTGCCAGTTGAATGCGCTCCGTAACAAGGGCTGCTGCGGCGAGCGGCAAGAATGGTCCATGTGCGTTTTCAGCAGTCACAACCTCGTCGAAACCGGCTTTCTCTGCAAGTTGAGCGACAGCTTGCGCTGCCTTGAGGTCATGATTGGGAATCTGGGTGAGGACGCGCATGGGTTATCAAGCCTTCGAGCGCCCTAAGCTTTCTTGCTCGGCTGCGGGTGCGCCCGGCGCAGAACGGATGAAACCACTTTGTCGGAGAGATGGAAATCCCAAACGGCCGGTCCATCTTTCTCAGCGAACTCGGTAATCAGTTTCGGAATATCGGCCAGGTCCGAGACCTTATGGCCTGTTATGCCAAAGCCGCGGGCTATACCGGCAAAGTCACTGTACCCGAACACCGATCCATCTTCAGACAATCCTTCCGAGCGAAATTTATGAACCTCGGATCCGTAAGCGCCATCATTCATGGCAACGATTACGATGTTGAGGTTGTGCCGCTTGATTGTCTCAAGTTCCTGGATGTTCATGAGCAGACTGCCGTCACCATCAAACAAGACGACCTTGCTATCAGGGCGGGCAGCGGCGACGCCCATTGCAAATGATGTCCCGTTGCCAATGGCGCCAAACTCACGAATGGTGAGGAACTTCTCTTGAGGACGTGATGGCATGTGCGCTGTGAAACCGGCACAGTGGCCGGAGGAGTTGATCAACTCCCAGTCTGCGGGCAGTGCGTCCTCGAGACTCTCGACGACATCACGGGGGTCAAGCAGGTCTGGCTCGATCTCAACTTCTAAGCTGTCAGGTTTCGAGACGCGAATATTCTCAGCGATCGCGTTGCTGCGCCAGGGATTGGCTGTGGCGGGCAGCGACTCCGTGAGTGCTTCGACGCCGAGGCGTGCGTCAGCCCGCAGGTGATGCTTTGCCACTTCCTGCCCCTGACTCACGGCAAGAGGGTCAACATCGATATGGACCATTTTCGCCTTCGGCCAGAGCTGGCCGCCGCCACCCAAGTGGAACGCAAGCGAGCATCCGACGAGGACGACCAGATCGGCTTCAGCCAGATACTCGTGACCCACTTCCGTGGTATAGCTGCCCGATATCCCGATGCAGTAAGGATCATCGTGGAACAATCCGCGCGCCGGCAAACTCGTCGCCAACAACCCACCGACTTTGGCAGCAAGTGCCCTGCAGGCCGGACCAGCTTCCGCTTCGACAGCGCCCATGCCGGCGATCAAGACAATCTTTTCGTGGGTCTTGATGAGACTGGCAATCTCTTCCACATCGCTCGCGTTTGGAGGGATGGGAGAGAGCTTGGGCAACAATTTGTATGACGGGGTTGGCAGGTCTGCCGGGCCGGTCCAGGGACGGTTCTGGACATCAAACGGGATACCAATCACGACGGGCCGCCGCTCTCGTCGCGCTTGCAGGAAGGCATCTCGAATGGCCACCGGCATGCGTTCCGGCATGTGTAGGCTATGGTAAGCAGCGCCAGTTGCCGTCACGAATGGTGCCTGATCAATTCCTTGATTGTACCATCCACTCTTCAGCGGTGCCTCACCTGCAAGTACGACGACCGGGAGCCGGGCCCGCACAGCTGCGGGTAGCGCTGTCATAAGCTGTGTAACACCAGGGCCGCAGGTCACTGAGGCGAGACCAACATCTCCCGTCTTGCGAGCATAGGCCATGGCGGCAGCCACAGAGCAATGCTCATGACGGACGTAGATCATTCGGCAGCCTTGCTCTGCGAGGCGTGTCGCCCAGTTCATATTCGCGTCGCCGAGTAGTGCAAAACACGTGTCGACATTCTCTTGCGCGAAGGCACGAGCCAGAACGTCGAAGACCTTGATCCCAGCATTCTCTTTCACGAGCGACTTCCTTCTCAGATCATCGCAGTCGTCGGTAGAACGACGCGGTGGACAGTGACAACAGTCTTGCCAAGTATAATCGGGATGCAGGCGGGAATTGTCCAACCTCTCTCCTGATATTGATTGCAGTGTTGGCGCAGGCGGCTATCGTTATGGGAAAGCAAGTGAGGTCGGCTGCATTGCGACCGGACCACCAGGAGGATGCAATGGAATTCGGTGTCACTGTTGCGAAAGTTGATGACATTGGCCTGGCCAAGCGTGCAGAGAACCTTGGCTACGATTTTGTGTGGGCCACCGATAGTCCGCTCATCCGTTCCAATCCGTGGGCCGTCCTGGCATTGGCCGCCCAGCAGACACAGACAATTCGGTTGGGAACAGGATTGGAAATCGGAGCCTTGCGTCTGGCACCTGAAACGGCCAATGGTATCGCGACGATCAATCGGTTGGCGCCTGGGCGTACGTTTCTGGGTGTAGGCACAGGCAACACTGCGATGCGGACATTAGGTCAGCGACCGATGCGGGTATCCCAGTTTCGCGAACATATCCGAGTTGTGCGAGCGCTCCTCAACGGTGAAGAAGTTGACTATACGTTAAACGGAACGACCCATCCCATTCGTTTTCAGAACCTGCATTATCGGTACATCGACGTCGAGAACTACATCCCGATTCATGTCGGAGGTTTTGGTCCGAAAGCACAGGCGCTGGCCGGGGAACTTGGCGACGGTCTTGTCACCGGTATTCCGCGTGGCGGGACAATTCCGCAGGCTCTGGCAAATGTGCAGCGTGGCGCCGATCGCGCCGGGCGCAAGTTGGATAACTTCTACACCTCCGCGTTGGTCAATCTGCTGATGCTGGAACCCGGAGACAAACTCACGGACGATCATGTCATCGCACAGTGCGGGTCATCGATCATGGTGAATGTCCATTTTGCGGTTGAGCTGGTCAAAGAAACGGGATGTGAGCCACCTCATTACGTCCAACCGATTTGGGAGGAATATATGGCGTTCCATGAGGCGCGGGCGGCTGACACACGCCACCAAGAACTACACTCCAGTCACTATAGTCATCTCGATCCAGAGGAAGCCCGCTTTGTCACGCCTGAATTGATCAAGGCCTTTTGCATTGCCGGTCAACCGGAGGAAATCGTCGAACAACTGAACGAATTGGAAAAGCAGGGTCTGAACGCGATCAGTTTCATCGCGCCGGAAGATCAGCGCTACCGTTCGATTGAGGACTTCTCACGCCGAGTGATGTCAAAGATGTAGGCAAGCGAGTTTGGTATGGACTCAATTCCTCAACAGGCGGCCGTAGCCTGCAATTGGTTCACGAATCTGGGCGGACTGCAACGCCGCCCAGGTGAGGCAGCCCATGCTGGAGATGACAGGCTTTCCCAAGTCCTGTTCGAGCACATCCAGCACAGCCATTGTGGGAAGACCAATGCCGCTGAGGAAAACGGCCTCTGCTTCCGGCGTATCAACCTTCCGGGCCAGCGTGTAGGCCCGCTCGGCCGTCTCATCATAGATGTTTGTGACGTTGTCTAGACGACCATGATTGACGACATCCAGGCCAAAGCTCTCAAGAAGAGCTTTGCCTTTGAGCGTAATCTCTTCGGCGTAGGGCGCACCAAGCGCGATCCGATTGACACCAAGGTGGGCGAGAGCATCGACCACGCTCCCAAACGCCGTGAGAAAGGGAACGCCGTACTCAGCTTGAAGCCGCTTGACGAGATCATCTTCACCTGCACGCCCCAGTGTATAGCTCGTAGCGGTATGCGCTAACGCCATGACATTGGGTTTGACCATTGCAAGTAACTTCACGCTGTGGTCGAGATTAGCGATCTGGCTGCGATTGCGCTCCTCCTGACCTTCGAGTGAGCCTGTCTTGCCTTCCGCCACCATCCGAGAGAAATGGGCGGTGACGCCGTGCGGCATCATCGGTGGAACTTCGCCCTCGACCGTTGGACAGCCAGGTGGAACTAGAAACCCGAGGCGGGCACGCCATCCAAACATTGCAATCGCTCCTGGTAATTATCTGTTGCCCACATTGTCATGAGTTGCAGTGTAGTCGAGAGACTGGACGATGAACACTGGATGAGTCGTCGAATTGGTAGACAGTCATACCATTGCGGCTCGCAGAGCACTGATTGACCAAATTGAGTCAAGTGACGCGCGCTCTCGATAAGCTATGCTGTCTCGCCGTGGTGCCTCTCAAGGCCGAACACACATGCATGGAGAAAGAGACATGGCACGACTTCCGTTTCCGTCGGACAGCGCTGAATTCAGTGATCAAACGAGAGAAGCCATTCGGCATATCCAATCGACGCGAGGCAGCACGCCACCGCCAAGCTCCTATCTGACCTATGCGGGTAAGGCGGGTGTTCTGCTTTCAGACCTGGTTGAGCATCTGCGTTACCGAACCTCTCTCACGGATGCTGAGATCGAATTGGCCATTTGCACCTCCGTGCGTGCGGCAGATGTCGACTTCATCTGGAACGCGCATGTGCATCTCGGTCGCAAGGCCGGTGTCCGTGAAGAGGCGATCGATGCCATCGATACGTTTGGCGCGTTGGATGATCTGACAGACGACGAGGCCCTCATCATTGGTTTCGGCCGCGAGCTGCTAGAACAACGTCAAGTGAGCAATACAACCTTTGAGGCTGTCCGTCAGCGTTACGGCGAGCAGGGATTAATGGAACTCACTGCTGTCATGGGGGTCTATCAGATGAATGCAACAATTCTGCGTGCCGTTGACCACCCGGCCCCAGATGGCGCGCGGCTGCTGACATCCCGAGCGGCACGCTAGAGGCAGCTCGGCACGCAACTGCCGTCTGAGGTAATTGCGACATGTCGCATTGGCGCTGTGGCATTTCGCGAGCTTTGACCTGCCGCAAAAACGGCCGATCGTACCTAGTATAACTTAGGTTGCCGGCACAGGTCGCGTACGACTCAACTCGGACGCCAACGGCCAGGTGGTCGATGCGTAGTCAAACACTCCAAGGGATGGCCAAGTGAGCAAATACGACAAGCACTTCGGACAAGCGATTGCCTCTCTGCATGATGAAGGCCGGTACCGCGTGTTTGCCAATCTGGAGCGCCGGGGCGGCGCTTTTCCGCGGGCATGGCTGCATGAGGACGGACAAAAGCGCGAAATCGTAATCTGGTGCTCGAATGACTATCTCGGCATGGGGCGGCACCCGGATGTCATCGCAGCGATGCAGACTGCGGCCGCCGACATTGGTGTAGGGGCTGGTGGAACCCGCAATATTTCAGGCACGCACCGCCCGCTGATTGAACTTGAGGCCGAGCTGGCTGATCTACACCAAAAGGAAGCAGCCCTTGTTTTCACGTCCGGCTATGTGTCCAACCTCGCCGGCATCTCGACGATCGCGAAGATCCTGCCAGATTGCATCATACTGTCAGACGAATTGAACCATGCCTCGATGATCGATGGCATGCGTAGCTCCGGCGTGAACCGCAAGATCTTCAGGCACAATGATGTGGGCCATCTGGAGGAGATCTTGGCGGACTTGCCGGCGGAGCGGGCCAAGTTGATCGCCTTCGAAAGTGTCTACTCGATGGATGGTGATGTGGCGCCGATCGAGCAGATCTGCGATCTCGCCGACAAGTACAATGCGATGACCTATCTTGATGAGGTTCACGCCGTTGGGATGTATGGTGAGCGCGGCGGCGGCATTGCCGAACGTGACGGCTTGTTGGATCGCGTTGATGTGATCGAAGGGACATTGGCGAAAGCCTTTGGCACGCTCGGTGGATACATTACGGGGTCCAGCATGATGGCCGATGCGGTGCGCTCCTATGCACCAGGCTTCATCTTTACGACCGCACTGCCGCCACCTGTTGCCGCCGCCGCCATCGCCGCTATCCGTCATCTCAAAACATCTAATCAGGAGCGCCGAGGCCAGCAACAGGCTGTGAGCCAAACCAAGCAGCAGCTATCCAATGCCGGACTGCCAGTCATGCCAAGCGACACGCATATTGTACCCGTCATGGTTGGTGATGCCGTCCTCTGCAAAGCGGCCAGCGACCGATTACTCGACAAACATGGCATTTACATCCAACCGATCAATTACCCGACTGTCCCACGCGGGACCGAGCGCCTGCGTATCACGCCGACACCATTTCACAATGGCGATATGATCGAAGAGCTTCGCACGGCATTGATTGAAACCTGGACAGCCCTCGATCTGCCATTCAGTGATGGGGAGCGCCCATCCGCCGACCAGAGCGCAAAGGTCTATGCTTTTCCATCGGCTGGCGGGTAACAGACGTCGCAACAGACTGCAGCGCCATCAGTGCGCAATGTCCAATTGCAATCGGTTGAGATCAGCAGTAATCCGATGCCAAACACAGCGTCGGAGATCAGAGTGAAAAGTGTCTGACGTCAGCCCCCCTGGAACCTTCTGAGATCATTTTTTAACTGAGTGTTTCTAGGCTCATCCTCACCACTGAGGAGTGCCACATGGGACGTAGAACTGAAGCTTCTGACCGCACCGTCAAAGACATCCGGCGTCAAACTCGGAAGCGATATTCATCCGAGGAGAAGATCAGGATCGTCCTTGCAGGACTGCGCGGCGAAGACAGCATTGCCGAGCTGTGCCGTCAGGAAGGTATCGCACAGGGCATGTACTACAGCTGGTCAAAGGAGTTCTTGGAGGCTGGCAAAAAGCGGCTAGCCGGTGATACCGCACGGGCAGCGACCTCTGATGAAGTGAAGGATCTACGACGCGAAGCGCTACACCTCAAGGAGGTTGTCGCGGAGCAGGCCCTGGAACTTCGGCTGCTCAAAAAAAGCATGATCGGAAGTGGGGGCAACGACACATGAGGTATCCCGCGACGGAGAAGCTGGAGATTATTCGCCTTGTCGAGCAATCACATCTGCCAGCAAAACGCACATTGGATACGCTCGGCATCCCACGTACGACTTTCTATCGTTGGTATGACCGGTATCTCACCGGTGGACTTGATGCATTAGAAGATCGAAAGCCGATGCCTGGCCACGTCTGGAACCGCATCCCGGACGATGTCCGAGAGCAAATTGTCGACTTCGCACTCGAAGAGCCAGAACTGACGCCGCGCGAGCTGGCGGTGAAGTTCACAGATACTCGGAGCTACTTCGTATCCGAGTCTTCCGTCTATCGAATACTCAAAGCGCTCGACCTCATCACAAGTCCCGCGTTCGCCGTCGTCAAGGCTGCTGATGAGTTCCACGACAAAACAACGGCGATCAATCAGCTTTGGCAGACAGACTTCACCTACCTCAAAGTCATCGGCTGGGGATGGTTCTATCTCTCGACCGTCCTTGATGATTACTCGCGTTACATCATCGCTTGGAAGTTATGCACTACCATGAAAGCCAGTGACGTCACTGACACGCTTGAACTTGCATTGGAGGCGTCAGGTTGTGACAAAGTCAACGTCAGACATCGACCGCGACTTCTGTCGGACAATGGTTCATCGTACATCTCTGGTGATCTGGCAGAATGGCTCGACGATCAATCGATGGATCATGTTCGTGGTGCGCCATACCATCCTCAGACGCAGGGAAAAATCGAGCGATGGCATCAAACTTTGAAAAACCGCGTGCTGTTGGAGAACTACTTTCTGCCCGGGGATCTAAAGGCAAGCATCGAAGCATTCGTGACCCACTACAATCACGAGCGCTACCACGAAAGCCTCAACAACGTGACGCCCGCAGACGTCTACTTCGGTCGTAACAAGATCATCTTGCTGGAGAGAGAAAGGATCAAACGAAAGACATTCGAAACACGGCGCTTGCAACATCGCAACGCCGTAGCATAACTTTGAAAACGATGAGCCAATCACTCGCTTAGATCAAACGCTCAACTGTTCCAGATTATGTGACGACGGACACTGGTTTGTTCCTGTTGGAGTCGTATTGGTGAGATCGTTTGGAATGGCCGCGAGGTCTGTGATGTCCTGACCTGCGGCGAGTTTTAGTCTCAGTTCGCCATCACCATCCACACCAGCTATTTTGACCGCCCAGGTCGCAGCGTCAGTGTCACCTGCGTCCGTGACACTCAACGTACCGGTCGACACGCCACTGTCCGCATCAGCTGTGAAATCAGTGTCGTCGACATTGGTGACACCCTCGCTGAATGCGACGAGGAACGTGACCTCGTCGGCATTGGTCGATGCATCTGATGGAACGGAGCGTTCGATTGAAGTTATGGTTGGCGCCTCCTGGTCTTTGACCAGGCTGAACATATTCGGGAAGGCGAGCGCTGGGCTGAAGGCGTTGCCGGCGAGATCCAATGGCCCGGCACTGACGGACACCTCGACTCCAAGAACCTCGGTTGTCACTTGACCAACTGTGTACACCACATTGTAAGTGTCATTTGGGGAGATCGTTTCTGCCCAGCCCGAGCTCGCGGTGTCGAGCGTCAACGGCAGACCAGTTGGGTTGAATGACACCGTCGGCGTCTGTGCTGTGTCCATACTTTCTGAGAACCTGAGCGAGAGCGTGAGTTTGTCGCCTTCGACACGGATCCTTTCGGCTGGCGCCAATGCAATGCTCACCGTTGGGGCTGTGTTCTCAATCAGCGTCAAGGCCGCATCGGCGGTGTCATTGTCGGTATCGAGGTCGTTCCCGTTCGCATCTTCGCCACCGACAACTTCGACGGATTGGACCGCAATGGAGCTGGCTAGTGTGTCCGACGCCGTATAGGTGGGAGCGGTGTAAGCGACCCGATAAGTCACCGCATCTGCCGACCAGCTTCCTGTCCGGCCGGGAGTTTGTACGAGCTCACTGGTCACGTCGTTGTTGTTGCCGTCGTAGAACGTGAGTGTGGGCTTGTTGGCATCGTCCGTCTTCATCGCCTCGTTGAAAGTGACGACAACATCGAAAGTGTCGCCGGGGTTGATCTCGTCGATCGTCGTTGATGTGTTGGTCTCATAGAAGGACACAGATGAGACCTGCGGTGCTGTCGAATCCTGCGCAATGCTGAACAGCCCGATGACATCGATTGGTGTAAAGGCGTTTCCGGCTTTGTCCGTGAAGTCTGCCGGGATATTGGCATGGACTCCGGAAATCGCGGGAGAGTCCGCCTTGACATCGTAGGAAATTGTGTAGGTGTCATTGGCGGAGGTCGTTTGAGACCAGGTACCGGTGCCGGATTGTATCAAATAGGAATCCGCTTGTCCGGTGAAAATGATTGAGGGGGTCTTGCTGTCGTCCATCGATTCGTCGAACAGGAGGGCAATAGTGACCGTGCCGCCCGCCTCAACCGGGTTGGGGCTTGCCGATCTGCGCAGATTCTGCGGCCCCGTGTTGTCGATGGTGTAAGTCTGGTTGTTGTCGCCGGTGGGCAGTGTGGTGCTCAGGTCGTTATCTGCGAGGTCTTTGATGTCCAGGCTATTGCCGAGTTTCAGCCCGAGGGTGCCGTCGCCGTTTGAGACAAGCACTGTGACCTCATAGGTCGTATAGTCAGTGGCATCAGGCTGACCCACAGTCCAATGAGTGCCCGTCACCCCCCCGCTCGTGTCGGGGCTGAAGTCGGAAATGCCGACAAGATTCACGGCCTCGCTGAATTTTACTTCGAACGTCACGCTGCCGGCATTGGTTTGCTCTGCGGTTGGTGTTTGGCGTTTGATCGAGAGAATCGTCGGCGCGATCGAATCCGTTTGAATTGTGAATGACACGTCCTTGATTTGGTCATCCGCAAGCGACCGGTTATTCGCATTCTGAGTGTCGGACACCGTGGCAGAACCGACGACAACCTCTGAGTTCAGGTCGGGGGGAACGGTGTAGGTGTAGGTGTATGTCAGGCCGTTCGTGCTCCAGCCTTCGGGTGTCTGCGCGTAGATCGACAGATCGGGCAAAACGCCCAGCCCCCCGCTCCCGAGTGATATACGATGGTGGGGGTGGTGGATGTGTCCATTGGCTCATCGAACGTCACGGCGACTTTGAAGCTTCTGCCGGCGGTCACTTCAGTGATGGCTGTGCCCGTGCTGTCCTGAAATTCGATTGAGTTGACAACCGGGTCGGTTATGTCCGTGGCGATGTCCATGACATCGGGTTCGGTGTGTACGTCGGCGAGCGAGTTGCCGGCCAGGTCTGTAAAGGCAGTAGGAACAGTGATTCCGACATTGCTGGAAATGAGAGTACTCTGCACTGTGAAGGATTGGGAGTACGTATACGCGTCTAACCATCTGCTGGCGGTCGGACCACCGTCGAAGGGCAAAAATGTAGCTCCGTTGTGTTTGGCACCCAAAACAGGCGTCAATGATTGGTCCATCGGCTCAGAAAATTTAACCGTCAGTGTCACCGTATCGCCATCCTGGACGGGTTTGGGCGATGCATAAACTGCTTCAACCGTCGGAGCCGCCGTATCGATGGTGAACGATGGCAGGAGCAACGGGTCGGATTCGCCGCTTGTGTCGTTGGTTACTGTGATGCTGCAGTCGTCATAAGTGCCGTCATCCAAGGCCCCGCCCTGGTCAACCTTGGAAAGAATAATTGTGGAGTCGCCGACTCCAGCAGTGTTATCCGTACTGTTGTCGACTTGGCCTTGGCAGCTGCCGGAATAGCTGACTGTACCGCTCGCAGTGCTATCAATATCGACTTGCGGATTCGGATTGTTCGTCGGCGTTGTGACCGGCGTCGTTAGGGTCACCACCGGCGGGTCTAGGAATCCACCTGTCACCTTTGCGGAAGTAATATTGACCAAAAGGCCCGATAAGGGAGTAGGGGTAGGTAATGTGAATTTGACGGTGAGCGTGAGATCAAGACTTCCTCCGACTTCATGCGTTGATGTTAACGTGTAGGTCCCCGAAGCAATAGTTGCACTCAGAAAACTACCGTTAACATTTGCAAATGAATGCGTGTCTGAACTTCCCGCTTCAACTAACGACGGCGTAATGTCTTTTGACTCTGTTTCATTTCCGTTGCCCGTGAAGGTGGCAACCTTAAGGATCCACGGATCCGAGATATCGCCACTGGCATCAATTTGAAAAGATATTCCGATACCCCTGGCCTCTGTGTTGGCGTCGCCGGGGACCTCGGCACACCTCGGTGTGACGGTTGCTGGGGAGGTGTTATTGTCAACGATGATCTCAAAAGCAATGAACCTATCCAACGGTTGCTCACCCGACGTGAAGGTGCAATCAAGCGCCTGGGCCGGCTGCGCCGCGGTCAGCAGCGGGACCAGCATCACAAGAATCAGGGCTGCCAACTGAATCGAGCGTGCAGCAACCAGGTTTGCGACAGAGAGAATATGTGTGACGATCATGGCGTATGCCCCACTGTGACAGCTGGGCTTGGCGTCTTCGCAATCGCTCTGACAAATGCCATGTGCCCGACCTACCTCGGCACATCGAGTCTCGGTGAACCCTGTCATCGCGTTCATCCCAGCATTACATGTTTTTTCTGAATCGAATTTACAGCCTACAGATGACCTAGGGTTATGCCGGAAGCGAAGTGCCCGGATTTCTCGGGATGACAGTGTGGCTTGCTGGTCACTGGTGGTTTTGACGGAAGCGCATCGCAGCCGTGTTGCTGAGCTGCAGCAGCCAATGAGGTGAATCGCGGCATGTGTTGACGGTCTCTCGGTAGGCTAGCTTGCCTCCGGGCGCCATCCCGCTCACAATGAGCAATAATGCATAAGACACAACCGGGGGATGGCGTGAGCATATCCAATTTTGACGTTGATCGTGGCCTGGCGCGGCTCGAGATGATGGAACGTATTCGCGCGTTTGAGGAGGCTGCGCGGCGCGCGGCCGTCGAGGATGAATTGGTGCTGGGTGCGATCCACCTGTCGATTGGCCAGGAGGCGGTAGCGACAGGCGTCATGGAGCCGCTGCGTAAGGATGACTACATTACGTCGACCCATCGCGGCCATGGCCACACGCTGGCAAAAGGCGCGGACTCGGCTGCGATGATGAAGGAGCTGCTCGGCCGCGACGGGGGCTGTTGCGGTGGTAAGGGCGGCTCGATGCACATCGCCGATTTCAATGTCGGCATGCTCGGTGCCAACGGCGTCGTCGGGGCTAATCTGACGATCGCCGCCGGGGCGGCGCATGGCGTCAAGCTGCTCGGCGGGGACCAGGTCACGGTGTGTTTCTTCGGCGATGGGGCGATCAATCGCGGACCGTTTCTGGAAGGGATTAACTGGGCCGGCGTGTTTGACCTGCCGATCCTGTTCGTCTGTGAAGACAACCGCTATTCGGCATCGACACTGACCTCGGCGATGACATCGGGGAAGGGCGCGGCTGCGCGGGCCGAAGGGCTCGGCCTCAGGACAACCGTGGTCGATGGCAATGACGTGACGGCGGTGGCGGAAACGGCGGCGGAGATCGTTGCGCGTATTCGGGCGAGCCAGAAACCGGAATTCCTGCATGCGGTGACCTATCGCTTGGATGGGCACACATATTTCGATACAAGCGGCTATCGCCCTGAAGGTGAGGCGGAAAAGGAACGCGCCAATTGCCCGATTGCACGTCAGCGAGCGGCGCTGGAAGCAGCTGGTGTTGCAACATCGGTGCTCGATGATGCCCGGAGCCGCGCAGCCAATGAGATGGCGGCCGCGCTTGATGCGGCGAAGGCGGCGCCGTGGCCGGCTGACGATATGCTGTACCGCGATGTGCAGGATATCGGCTCTCCAGCGATGGAGGCGTTCTGATGGCGGTAATGACGTATGGCGATGCCGCCAAACTGGCTATCGCGGAAGCAATGCGTGCCGATCCGACGGTGTGGTGTGTTGGAGAGGATCTCGGACGCGGCGGTGTTTTCAAGCAATACACCGGCCTGCCGGAGGAATTTGGGCCGAAGCGCATTTCTGATGCGCCGATTTCGGAAGCGTCGATCATGGGGGCGGCGTTCGGTTCGGCCATGGTCGGAACGCGGCCGATCGTGGAAATGCGGTTTGCAGACTTCGCACTCTGTGCCACGGACGAGCTGGTCAACCAGATCGCGAAAGCCCGGTTTATGTTTGGCGGGCAGTCGCGGGCGCCGATGGTGATCCGCAAGCCGATGGGCATGTGGCGTTCGTCTGCTGCGCAGCATAGTCAGAGCCTGGAGAGCTGGTATACGCACATACCGGGGCTGGTTGTCGTGTGTCCGTCGACGCCGCAGGACAATTATTCGATGATGAAGGCTGCGATCGCGGCGGATGATCCGGTGGTCTATCTCGAGCACAAGGACATCTGGTTGCATGAGGGCGAGGTCGACACGGCGGCACCGGCTGAGATCGGCAAGGCGCATGTGCGGCGGTCGGGTTCCGATGTCACGATCGTGTCGTGGTCGCACTGCGCCAACATCAGTGTCGAGGCGGCCGAGGCACTGGCGGCTGACGGCATCGAGGCCGAGGTGATAGATCTGGTCAGCCTGTGGCCGTGGGATAAGCAGGCGGTGATGGACAGTGTGACCAAAACGGGCCGGTTGGTGGTTGCTCAGGAATCGGTTGCTGTCGGTGGGTTTGGGGCCGAAGTTGTGGCGACGGTCGTGCAGAAGGGCCTGCGGCTTCTGAAGGCGCCACCGGAGCGGCTCGGTTCACCACGGGCGCTGATTGCTTATGCGCCCAACTTAGAAAATCAGTTGCGCGTGACGTCGGACATGATCGCGGATGCGGCCCGGCGGACGCTGGAGCCGGCAGCGGCGTAGCTCAAGGTCGGAACGCGGCGCTGATGGTGCTGCTCGGTATTGAGGGGCCCCGGCAACCAGACCGGGGCGCCTTGCTCTCAGATTTGTGGGGCGCAACCAGCATGCCTGATCAAATCGGTAGACTGAAGCCACCGAGGGCGTAGGCGATGAGCACAATCAGGCAGGCGGCCAAAAGAATCAGCGCCGTGCGTTGGAGATCGTGCCAGAGACCGAATTCTTTGGACCACTGATGGAGATGATCAGAGTGCTCCGGTGCGAAGGCGCTGGTTTGTGATCCGGCCGCCACCCAGGTCTTGATCAGACGTTTCTGGATTCGAGCAACGACAATCAACGCACATGAGACAAGCAGCACCGCGGCAACGGCGGGCAGGAACATCGTCAGCATTATCACCTCCATGTGTGATGTTGCGTGTTCTGCCTATCGCTCGATTCGGAGAGCCTGTACCAGTGTGTTTTGCGACGTGAGCGCCTTGTCCAAACACTTGTGAGTGCAGTGGGGGGACTGATTAGAGTTGGGTGCGCGTGCAACTCGAGGCGTTTCGGGGCATGTTCACTTTGAGCACAAGTTTGTTCGTTCGTCATAACGTGGCCCGGGGGGCAAGTACGACCAGGTCGGATGAGGAGGGTTGGTCAGACCGTCGAGTCAATGATTTGTGCGTGTGTCTTATGGAGATGGGCGGCTGATGAAAAGTGCAGGTTTCGGTGCTGTCTTTGGGCTGGTGGCGATCTGGCTGGGCTTGTTTGTCGGGCTACAGGTGAATGTGCTGCTCGCGCAAATGCTAATCTTCCCAATTAGTGTCGTTTCATACATCAGCGGTGTGCCTCTGATGATGATGTCCCCTGTTCTCTGGGCTCTAGGGATCATTGCGCAGTGCGCGACCTGGGCGATCATATTCTATTTTGTAAGCCGGCTCGCGCGGTCGATACGGGGATGATGCCAACCATCGGCAAAGATTTGGTTCGCCGACCATCTTGTCACGGGCAGCCAGAAGGGGTCAGCCAGGCCTTGAGATAGGGGCTGAGGCGGTCCTTGATGGAATTGGCGTTGTGGAGCGCGCAGAATTTCGTTGCCATCGCCTGCAGCATGAAAGCATGGACACCTTCTGCCTGCAGCTCTGCTGAAATATCTGACCGGAATCTCTTGTCGGACAGCCAGCGTTCCAAAATCTGAATCTGGCGCCCGAAGGTCGTTGCAATGGGACCGATCTCTTCGACCGCCGCTGCTCCGGAATGGCGCAGGATGACATCGAATACGTAGCGCTCGCAGGTCATGAACTCGCAGACAGGGATCAGTGCCTCGGTCAATTTCTGGACGGACTTTGGCTTGGGCCGGATCTCTAGTTCGTCGAGCAAGGCATCGATCCGTGCGCCAAGGATAAGGTCCATCAAGGCGTCTTTGTCCTTGAAGTGCGCAAAGAAGGTGCCTTTGGCGGTTCCTGCGCGCAGAACAACCTCTTCAACGCGCAGAGCTTCGTAGCCGCTCTCAGAAATGATGTCTTCGGCTGCTGCAATAAGCCGTGCGCGCGTTTCGAGGGTTCTTTTCTGTACTGCTCTGGCCATGACGAGAACTTACAAATAAATGTGACCGCAGTCAATTTTATTGTTGACCGCGGTCAATTATAAATCTATGAAAATGACCATGGTCAAATATTGGAGTATGACATGACACCGAAACGCGTTTTCATCCTGAACGGTCACCCGGCAGAGAGCTCACTCAATCGCACCCTCGCTGAGTCGTATGCCGAGGCGGCACGCGATGCTGGTCATGAGGTTCGACTGACCCACTTGCATGATCTGAATTTTGATCCGGATTTCGGCTTTGGCGGCTACGAGAATGTGAAGCCTCTGGAGGCGGAGCTGGTGCAGGTTCTGGCCGACATGGAGTGGAGCGAGCACGTTGTTGTCACGACCCCGATGTGGTGGGGTGGATTGCCGGCGAAGCTGAAAGGTTTGTTCGATCGTGCACTGCTGCCGGGAAGAACATTCAATACCCGAAAGACGGATTGGATGGGTATGCCGACCCCGATGCTATCTGGCCGATCGGGCCGCGTTATCGTGACATCCGATACGCCGGGTTGGTTCATGCGTTGGGTCTATCATAATGCGATGCTGCGTCAGTTGCGCGATCAAATCCTCGGCTTCATCGGCATCAAGCCAGCCAAGATCACGTACTTCTCCGGGGCGAGCCACCCAAAGCCCCGCGTCGTGAAGAGATGGATCTCTGAGGTGCAAAAATGCGGTGCGGTAGCTGCGTAAATTCTATCGAACCTTCAGGATTGCGTTCGCAGGATCTCTATGGTGGTGCTGCGAACAGTCAACCCGTGATCGGACTAGCTGGACCTCGTGCGCCACATCCAGATCTTAAGATCGAGCATGACTTTAGCGCCCGCGGCCATCGCTAGCGCGCATAGCGCGATCTTTGAGTAGGTCTCCATGGTGCCTTGAATCAGGACCGCGTGGATGACGGTGCCGATTAGGATGATCGCCGCCAGAACTGAATGTACGACGCGCCAGGTTCGAGGGCGAATGCGTAGGCGCTGGCGCAACGCCGCGATCAGTGCTGTCACGAAGACCGCCCACATTGCAATTACGCCCCATGCTGAAAACGGTGTCGGAGATCTGAAGAGGAGCGCGTCGATGACATCCGGTGCGCTGGTTATCCAAAGTCCGCCGACATGAATTAGAATCATAAGAACTAGCAGCCCGCCGATCCAACGATGAATGCGACGGGAGACGATCGGTGAAATACCTGGCAGGTATCCACCGACCAGCAGGGGTTGTATCAAAAGAAAGGCAAGCGCGATGATACCCGCAAATCCGGCGACGATGTAGGGCGTATGACGCCAGGCGAGTTGAGGGCTGAACGCGGCAGCAGCAACTGGGACGACAACGGCTGTCGCCACAACGGCCCAGATCAATATCGCTCGCGCCAACCCAATCCCCCGTAACGCTTTTGATGATCAGGCGGGTTCGAGGACGAAATGCGCTTCAAGAGTTTTATCCTTGGCGGTTGGCATTATCGGACGGAGGAAGACCGTCTTGAAGTCACCGCTGTCATAGGCGAGATGGCCATGTGGTTGGCCGAAGGCGGGGACGATCTGTGGCATTTCCAAACGGAAGACGCCTTTTTCGTCCGTCAGTGTGGCACCGTGGCTTTGCGGATCACTCTCATAACCTTCGGTGGTATGGGCCCAGATTTGGATTCGTTGACCTGCCAGTGGCGCACCGTCTCCGGCACGTCGGACCGTTCCGGACATCCAGAAACCACCGCCGCCAATCTTTTCCACGATCGGCGCACCTTTGCGGTAGTTGTTTGCCCCTCCACGCATCGTCCGGGTCGGGGCAAGGCCCTTGGCTTGGGCAGGTACGACGAGGCCCGATGGTCCGGCGGCCAAGCCGGTTGCCAGAACGGCACCGCCTGCAGCTATGAGGTTGCGTCGATTGAGTAGGACTTTCGACATGATGTCTCCTCCTTACCAGCTTCCACGACGATCCCTTATCAGCGTGCCAGAGGCCTCAGCCGTGTCGTGGGCGAATTCGAATCCAGTTTCCTAAGTATGAGCCAGGTATGGCTAGATCAAGCCAAAGCACAGTTTCGTGATGGACGATTGGCCCGCGACGTAGCCCAATATCCACAATGGTTCCGGACCAAGTGCCGTCATCTCCCTCTCGAAGCTGAAAATTAGCAGGACACACTAAGAAAGCGGTGATCGCAGAGCCCCCAAGTAGACGATATCGTTGAGGTGAAATTGACCGCTGTGCCCGAGTGTCTACAATCGATCGGGGAGGACAGGACATGCTCAGCGATACAGAAGTGGCGCAATTCCACCGTACCGGGTGGATCGTACCAGATTACCGCGTGCCAGATCACGAACTGCGTGCCGCGCAAGACCTGACCAACAAGCTCCTGTCTGAACGACCGGAATACGCGGACCTCTATCCCGATCTGCTGCGGGCAGAGCCCAGGTTCTGTGCAATCGGCGTCGAGCCCACCCTGCTCTCTATTCTCTCCCAGCTCATGGGGGAGGACATTGTTCTGTGGACTGGCTCGGTGTTCGGCAAGCCGGCTGGTCAGGGCAAGGCAACCCCTTGGCATCAGGACGGCGAATACTGGCCGATCCGGCCACTCGAAACACTGACTGTCTGGGTCGCACTCGATCCGTCCACTCCTGAGAACGGCTGCTTGAGTGTCCTTGAAGGCTCTCACAAGCCAAGGAAACTATTTGCCCATCGCAGAAATGATGCCGATAACATCACGCTCAACCAAGAGGTCGGGGAAGAAGGAATGGCAGCGGGTGCGGTGAAAGACATCGTATTGGAGCCTGGCCAGGTATCCATCCATGACGTCTATCTCGTGCACGGGTCCAACGCCAACACATCCACCCAACGGCGCGCCGGTCTGACCTATCGCTATATGCCGGCCGCAAGTCATTTCGATCGTGCGCTGGCCCAGCGACTGCATGATGATCTGGGCGTCACCAATCTATCAGATCGTGAGATCTATCTTGTGCATGGCACAGCTCAACACAACGGAAATCTCTTTACTGACCTACCAGTGGCGTAATCGACTTGTGCGCCATCGAGGCCGCGCCCCACCATTGATGTTGAACCTTGATGACCACCCGTCGCACTGCGGCCGGCCACAGCAGCGACGGAGAACTGCGCGGTCCTGATACGGCGGTTGGAACCGCAAATTCCAGCACCACTATGATCGTTGCCGCAACCAACCTTGCAGACATAAGCTGAACAGCATCAGACAAGGTGGTGAAGCATTCGGTCGTTCAGGAGTAGTCTATCGATGTCGCTTGGGAAATTGTTGGTTGCCAACCGAGGTGAGATTGCGGTTCGGATCTGTCGAGCTGCGTCGGAGGCCGGATTTCACTCGATCGCAGTTTACACGCAGGACGACACCACGAGCCTCCACACGCGCAAGGCCGATCAGGCCGTCGCGCTACCAGGACGAGGAGTTGCCGGGTATCTTGATGGCGAAGCTGTCATTGCTGCAGCACGGGACGCCGGGGCGACAGCCATTCACCCAGGCTATGGTTTCCTAGCCGAAAATGCGAACTTTGCCCGCGAGTGCGAGGCCAACGGCATCCAATTCGTGGGGCCAACGCCAGACACCCTGGCATTGTTTGGAGACAAACACACAGCACGCGTTCTGGCCAGCCAGCAGGATGTGCCGACACTTCCAGGTACAGCGGCGCCGACGACGCTAGCGCAAGCCCACGCGTTCGTTGAAGCACATGACGCAGATACAGTCTTCATGCTCAAGGCAGTGGCAGGCGGCGGAGGGCGCGGCATGCGGGTCATTCATGGTCAGGCCGGTCTTGATGAGGCCTACGAACGTTGTCAGTCCGAAGCGCTCACGGGGTTTGGCAACGGTGACCTCTATCTCGAACGGCGTATTGAGCGGGCACGGCATATCGAGGTGCAAGTCATTGGCGACGGGAAGGACGTCAACCACCTCTGGGAACGTGATTGTTCATTGCAGCGCAGGCGACAGAAACTTGTGGAGATTGCCCCGGCCCCGAACCTTGATGCAGATCTTCGCCGCAAGTTGATCGACGCATCTTTGCGACTGGCGAAGGCCGCCAACTATCGAAGTCTTGGGACATTCGAATTCTTGGTGGATAAGGACACGGGCAGCTATTACTTCATCGAGGCCAATCCGCGAATTCAGGTTGAACATACGGTGACTGAGGAGGTGACGGGGCTGGATCTTGTCCAGTTGCAGCTCGACCTCGTGAATGGGCGTTCGCTGAGCCAACTCGGATTGACCGACGGTGAACCACCCGCGCCGCGCGGGTTCGCGATCCAGGCCCGGGTCAACACAGAGACGATGACTGCAGATGGTGAGGTGAAACCTGCGGGCGGTACGCTTACGGCGTTCGAACCTCCGACAGGGCGAGGCATTCGTGTCGATACTTATGGTTATGCTGGCTATACGACCAACCCGTCGTTCGACTCGCTCCTCGCAAAAATCATTGTGCATGTAGCCCAATCATCCGGTAGCTACTCTGATGCGCTAGCTAAGGCGTATCGCGCACTGTGCGAGTTCAAGATTGCAGGTGTGTCAACAAACCTGCCGTTCCTACAGTCACTTCTTGCCGATGACGCCGTGCGTGACGGCGAATTCGATACGACATTCGTTGAACGGATCTTTGCAGAACAATTTGGTTCTCAGGATAACCAACATCCGAGCCTCTTTTTTGATCAACCAGGCTTGCGCAATGAAGCCGTCCACAGCGACCGGCGCGCCGGTGCAACCATCGACAATGCGGATCCTTTGGCAGTCCTGACGTACGGCCAGACAAGCCCGCTGCCTGGGCGTGCCGATAATCACCGAGCGTTGGACCAAGAGGTGCCTGACGGTATGGTTGGCGTCCGTGCTCCTTTGCAAGGGACGATTATCACTCTTTCGGTTGCGGCGGGCGATCATGTTCGGCGCGGCGAGCAGCTCGTCGTAATGGAAGCGATGAAGATGGAGCACGTTGTGACAGCGCCCGAGAGCGGCACCGTCAACGGTGTCCTCATCAATACCAGTGACACGATCTGGGAAGATCAACTTCTTATAACGATGCAGCCAAGTGCAGATGCAGACGAAGCCGAAGTGTCTGTCGAAAGTGTCGACCTCGACCACATCCGACCAGATCTCGCAGAGTTGCTTGAGCGACGCGCAGCCACGCGAGATGATCAGCGTCCCGAAGCGGTTGCCCGACGGCGCAAGACCAATCAACGAACAGCCCGTGAGAACGTGGACGATCTGTTCGAACCTGACACGTTCGTGGAGTATGGCCCTCTCGTCGTGGCCGCACAGCGGCGACGGCGCAGTCTTGATGATCTGATGAAGCGTAGTCCCGCTGACGGATTGATCACGGGCGTCGGACAGGTCAACAGCGATCAATTCGACGATCCAGCTTCGCGCGCGGCAGTTATGGCTTACGACTACACTGTGTTTGCCGGTACGCAAGGCGTCCACAACCATTGGAAGACCGACCGGATTCTGGATGTCGCGGAACGCGGGCGAATGCCCTTGGTTGTTTTTGCAGAAGGCGGCGGCGGCCGGCCGGGTGAAAGTGACTATGGCGGCTTCGTCGGCCAAAATACGTTCCAGCACTTTGGCCAGTTGTCCGGCCTCGTTCCGCTTGTTGGCATCGTCTCAGGGCGCTGCTTTGCCGGTAACGCGGCGTTGCTCGGGTGTTGCGACGTTATCATCGCGACTGCCAACGCCAACATCGGCATGGGCGGCCCAGCGATGATTGAAGGCGGAGGCCTTGGCGTCTTTACGCCTGAACAAGTCGGCTCCATGGCAGACCAAGTCCCCAACGGTGTGGTTGACGTCCCCGTCGAGGATGAGGCGGAGGCTGTATCCGTCGCCAAGAAATATCTCGGATACTTCCAAGGGCGATTGCGTGAATGGAGCGCGCCAGATCAACGCAAGATGCGCGCCTTGGTGCCTGAGAACCGCCTTCGGGTTTATGAAGTCCGCGACGTTATCGAAACGCTTGCCGATGAAGGATCCGTGCTTGAGCTGCGCCGCGCATTCGGCCGGACAATCATCACCTCCTTCATCCGCGTCGAGGGGCGGCCGGTCGGCATTATGGCCAACGACCCCAATCATCTCGGCGGCGCCATAGACAGCGATGGCGCTGACAAGGGGGCACGGTTCATGCAGCTCTGCGATGCATTCGATATCCCAATCCTTAATCTATGTGACACGCCAGGCATCATGGTCGGGCCGGAAATAGAAAAGACCGGGCTTGTCCGCCATGCCGCACGACTATTCCTGGTCGGCAACAATCTCAATGTCCCGTTCTTTACAGTGGTGTTGCGCAAAGCCTATGGCCTTGGCGCCATCGCAATGGCTGGAGGGAATTTCCGGGCACCTTACTACACGGTCTCATGGCCAACCGGCGAATACGGACCGATGGGGCTCGAGGGTCAGGTCAAGCTCGGCTATCGCGCTGAGCTGGCCGCAATAACCGACCCTGAGGAGCGGGTTGCATTCTTCGATAAGATGGTCGCGGAGTCTTATGAGAGTGGAAAGGCTCTGGCACACTCCCAGAGCTATCCGATCGACGATACGATTGATCCGGCAGAGACGCGATTCTGGCTGGCCAACCTTCTCTCATCTATACGGCCACCGCCACCGCGCGAAGGCAAGAAGCGCCCAATGATCGATGCGTGGTGAAGCCAGCGGAGAGGTCGCGATCAGGCATGATGCAATGAGGATCACGCATTTGCTGATTGCGTCGCGCCGTTGACATCATGACCGTCGAGGGGACTGATGGCGTTGAACAAGTCTGACAAGTGAGGCTCCAAAGTGTCCAACGAGAAGTTTCCCAACTCCGCCGTCGCTGCAACTCAAGCCGGCTTAGAGGCAATTGAAAAATGGAATTCGTCAACGAAGGCGATGCTGAGTGTCACTGCGGACGCCGCTCTTGAAACCGCTTCACGCATCGATAAACGGGTCGGCGACGGCGAATGGTGCGGGCTGCTCGCAGGCATGACGATGTCACTCAAGGACAATATTGATGTGGCCGGAACCATCACAACAGCCGGTTCTAAGATCCTTGAAAACAATATGGCGAACCGAGACGCCTTCATCGTCAATCGCTTGAAGCGCGCCGGTGCTGTCTTTGTCGGCAAGGCCAATCTCCACGAATGGGTGTTCGGGCCGACAAGTCAGAGCACACATTATGGCCCGGTCCGCAATCCTTGGGACACGTCGCGCATCCCGGGAGGTTCAAGCGGTGGCTCAGGTGCGTCGTTGGCAGCAGGGATGTGTGTCGGTTCAATCGGTTCGGATACGGGCGGTTCTGTACGTTTACCGTCAGCTTTTTGCGGTGTTGCCGGACTACGTCCTTCGATAGGCCGGATTTCGTGTCGTGGCTCGGTCCCGGTATCGGCCTGGTTCGACACGCTTGGACCAATGGCGCGGCGGGTGTCTGACGTCGCCCGCATCTTTGCAGTCGTCGCTGGACATGACCCCGAGGACCCCATTTCGCAAGATGTACCCGTGCCCAACGTCATGCCCGAATTGGATCGCGACGTCGCCGGATTGCGGATTGGGATACAGCGGCGCTGGTTCTTTGACGGTCTGGATGCGGCTGTCGCCCGTAGCTTGGAAGACGCGCTTTCGAAGTTCCGTGAACTCGGCGTCGAAATCGTCGAGATCGATCTTGGTGATGTTGAACGCAGTCACGAGCTGCTCGCCTTCAAAGTCCTTCTCGCGGATGCATACAACGTCCACAAGGATCAATTAGAGACCCGGCCAGACGACTATGGGCGCGATGTCTATACGCGTGCCATGCTGGGTAAAGACGTCAAGGGAAGTGAGTATGCCGAAGCGTTGCGTTGGAACGAAGGTTTCAAGCAGCGCCTACGCCAGACGTTTGCAGATGTCGACGCTATTCTCTCACCGACCACTCCGTTCGGCGCCCCCAAGGCTGAAACCGGTCAGGAAGGGCAGGAATGGTTCGACGCGATCCGTCAGATTACCCAATTCACCTACTGCTGGTCATTCGCCGGGGTGCCGGCACTCTCCGTACCGTGCGGCTTTGATAGCAACAACATGCCAATTGCGATGCAGATTGCTGCGCCCTGGTTCCGTGAGGATGTTGCATTGAGACTGGGGCACGCCTTTCAGGGACATACCGATCACCATCAGCGGCAACCCGAATGGACGGCATGACAGAGCTCGCTCGAATGTCTATTGATTGAATAAGGTCCGGAAGGTCTATCGGAATCCGATTTTCACGAGTGGAGGTTGATCGTGCTGAGAAATAGTTCACTGGATGATGCCCTGCTGGATGCTCGCGAGACGTACGCAGCAGCAAGACCAAAGACGAAAGCGGTTCATGATCACGCCAGCCAGCATCTGCCCGGTGGGAATACGCGGACCGTTCTATATCATGGTCCTTATCCTCTCAGGGTTGCATCCGGTGAAGGTGCGTACATCAAAGACGTCGATGGACACCGTTACCTCAACCTCCTTGGAGAATACACAGCCGGTGTTTTCGGGCACTCTCATCCCGCCATTCGCAGGGCGATCGCTGAGGCAGTTGAAGGCGGGATCAATTTTGGTGCTCACAATCCAAATGAAGCGCGGTTAGGTGAACTCATAACCGAGCGGTTTCCGGCAATCGAACGTGTCCGCTTCACCAACTCAGGGACGGAAGCCAATCTGATGGCGGTATCGTTGGCGCGCCATCATACCGGCCGGGACAAAGTCATGGTGATGGACGGCGGGTACCATGGCGCCTTGTTGTATTTTGCGGGCAGCGGCAGTCCTATCAACGCACCATTCCCTTATCTCAAGGGCAGCTACAATAACATCGATGCAACGCGCGCCATCATTCGTGAGCACGGGCACGAAACGGCGTGCTTGCTCGTTGAGCCGATGATGGGTTCAAGCGGTTGCATTCCGGCAGATCCGGATTTCCTCGCAATGCTGCGGACAGAGACTGAGGCCGCCGGCATCGTTCTGATCTTTGATGAGGTCATGACATCGCGATTTGGTCGGTCTGGCGCACATGGCTTGCTCGGCATAACGCCAGACCTGGTAACACTCGGCAAGTGGGTTGGCGGCGGCATGAGTTTTGGGGCGTTTGGTGGGCGCTCCGAACTGATGGCGATGTTCGATCCTTCGTCCCCGGGTGCCTTGCCGCACGCGGGGACGTTCAACAACAATGTACTGTCGATGAGCGCTGGGATCGCAGCACTGACAGATGCATTTACGCCGGACATTGCTGTGGAACTTCACCAAAGGGGTGATGCACTCAGGGAGCGCATCAATGTGATATTCGCTGACAACAACGTTGGCCTTTGTGCGTCAGGCATGGGCTCACTTCTCAATCTTCATCCTGTCACTGGACCCGTCACGACACCGGCGTCCCTGAGCGCAGCTGATGACCGCATCCGGGAGTTGATCTTCCTGGAATTATTGAAGCGAGGTTTCTACGCCGCCCGGCGCGGCTTCATCGCACTCACTGTCGTCGTCACCGATCGTGACCTGGATGCTTTTGTGTCAGCACTGAGTGATACGATCACCGTCTGTAAGTCCATATTGCCGCCGCGCACGAGCTAGAGGCTGTCATCGGACTGAAGGCTCGCGCGGCCTATCCTAGCCCCCCTGACGACCGGGCTCACTCATTCCGATTGTACGACACAGCTTTGACAACTTCGACACAAAGTCCGGTCACGAGGCCAGTGCATGGGAGTGACGAAGGAGATCGCATGTCTGACATCGCTGAGTGACAAGTCTTTGACGTCAGTCGACCTTCGCGGGTGCTGCTTGTCTCGGCATCGAGCAACCCAAATGTGAGGAGCACCGCATGAACGAACTGAATGGCAAGCTGTTTCCTTCGCCTGAAACGATGCATCCCGTCCTGCTGCCAGACGGTACAGCGCATGCCGGCACGGTGTTCTTAAAGGCGGCCATCCATCATCCACGCATCAAGGTTGGCGACTATACATATGCCAGCACCTTTGATCCCCCTGAGGATTGGGCCGCCCGCATTGCGCCGCATCTCCACGGGTTTTCGCCGGAACGTCTGGTCATTGGGAAGTTTTGCCAGATTGCGCAAGGTGCAGTTTTCATCACCTCGTCGGCCAACCATCGCTATGACGGTTTCTCCAGTTTCCCTTTTGCAATCTTCGATGGCGGTGCAATGGATGATCGGCCATCGATGCCCGAGCCGGGGGCGGATACAATCATTGGGAATGATGTCTGGATCGGCCAGGATGCGAAAATCTTGCCAGGTGCCCATATAGGCGACGGCGTGATTGTTGGTGCTGGTGCCGTCGTAACTGGCTCCATCCCGGACTATACGATTGTCGCCGGCAACAAGGCCTGCATCATTCGGACCCGGTTCGATGAAGCCACAGTGGCCCGTTTGAAGGCGCTGGCATGGTGGAATTGGCCGATCAAGAAAATCCTCGAACATGAAGCAGATATTGCTGGACATGATATCGACGCATTGGAGGTCGCTTCCCGCCAGTAACCCGTGGAAGCGGGAAGATCCTCCGCTCTTGTCGGATGCTCAATCAATGCCAACGTGTTCTCGAACGCAGATATGATTGTTAGCGCTGAGGGCAGTTTCCCAAGGCAAGATGATAGAACTTATCTATCAGCATGGTCTGGGTGATTACGCCGACTACATATCAGGCAGGCCGACGCAAAAAGGGATACAACAGACGGTGCCCAACCTACGCCAGCTTGAGTATCTCGTCGCGGTTGCGGATACGCTTCATTTCCGCCGCGCTGCCGAACGATCCAATACAACCCAACCCAATATCAGTGAGCAAATCAAAGCCCTGGAGGAACGCCTGGGGGCCCGGCTCGTTGAGCGAAGTCGATCACGTGTACTGCTAACACCTCTGGGTGTGCAAATCGTCGAAGTTGCACGCCGGATGCTTCGGGACCTCGAAGAAGTCAGAATGTTGGCGAGCACTGGTGGACGAGAGCTGTCCGGCTTGCTGCGTCTCGGACTGCCGCCAACCATCGGGCCCTACCTCCTGCCGCACGTGATGCCGGAACTGCATGACGCCTATCCGGAACTCAAACTCTATGTGCGCGAGGACTTGCCCGAGCAACTGCCACGCTCCCTCGATGAGGGCAGCCTGGACGCAATCATTACGTTGCTTCCGGTTGCCAAGTCTGACTTCGAGAGCAGTCACCTATTCCGCGAACCGCTGCACCTCACGGTCGCCCATGATCACACTCTCGCTGACAAGGCCAGTGTCACGAAGGAGGATCTTGAGGGGCAGGACATGCTGGCGCTTGGACCCGGTCATCAGCTGCACGATCTTGTCGTCAACCTGTGCGGAGAATTCGGCGCCAATCTGCGGTTCGAGTTTGAAGGTACCAGTCTCGATACCTTGCGCGAGATGGTGATCATGGGGCTTGGAATAACGTTCCTGCCGGGCTTCTATGTGCGCCGGGAAATTGATGCAGATCCGAACCTCCGCACAATCCCCATCGAAGGGCGTTCAATCCATCGATCTGTCGGCATGGTGTGGCGGCGATCGAGTGCGCATGCAGATGACTACGGCAAGCTTGCGAACTTTTTCCGCGCGACGATCCAGGAACATTTCTCCGGCTACGACGCCAAAACGTCATAGCCAGTCCGTGGACAGGAGTTGTCAGGTACGAAGCAGTTTGTTGATGCAGGCTGACCGGTGTGCTGACTATGCCGATACGAATCCGCACGCACTGACGTGTCTCAAGATTGATCGGCCAGACTGATAAGCATGACCAATCAGATCAGCGGTACCTTCCAATTGGCAAGTTGCCGACTCTCCAGCCAGATTAAAAACAAGGCAACGAAGCCTGCAACCACTGAGGAGAGTCATGACCCAAGCAATGGTGACATCAAAGCCGGATCCAGTTGCCAAGACTGGAACACCCCCGCAATCACGTCAGCCCACTCAAGGCGCATCACCTTCCTTTGCCTCGGTTCATGGCGCGGCACAAGCGTCTGTCATCCTCGTGCGTAACGCGTGAACCCGCAACTCGAAACAAGGAATGGAGCAACGATATGTTTGGTTTGATACGTCTCGCTGAGGCAACCGGAGGCGTGCTTGGGCAGGGCGGGACGGACATCAGAGCGGGAGCCGCTCTGGAGCAATTGACCGGGCAGACACACGGTCCGTCAGGTCTTGATGAATTCGGTGAGGAAAATGTTCTGACGCTACTCGCGGAAAATGGCATCAACCCATCACGGATGAGCATCGAGCAACTCAGCACACTTGCCGAGGAGTTAGGGACGTGGGAGGAGCTTCCAGAACTGTTCAGCCAGTTCACCGACCGAGCGGCCTGACGCTGTCGTGGTCACGATCATTATTACCACTGGAACAGAGTAGCAAAATGTCGACACATGCAACCAAAATTGGCGCCTTACACGATGCACGAAGCAACACTGACAGACCGCAAGGAAGCAGCTCGGACAAGGTAGCATCCCATGACATTCTCAATCAGGTGACGGCGAGTTACATCGATACGGCATTAGCAATGCGCCAAGCCCATTGGAATATCCGCGGGCAACCCTCCGCAAGTTGGCATGAAATACTCGTCACACTCCATAAGGCTCTCGAGTCCCATGTTGATGACATTGCAGGGCGGTCGGTCGCATTAGGCGGCGTCCCACCCGGGACAGTGCAGATCATAGCGAACCGGACGAGCATGGCTCCCTTCCCGGCCAACGTCTCAGATGATGCGGACCTCGTAGAGGCCTTGATCGTGAGGTTCGGGCAGCTCGCTACTCTGTCGCGGCGGGCGATTGCGGAATTCGAGCGCCTGCAAGACCCTGTAACGGTGCACCATCTGACAGAAGCAGTGGCCACTGTCGAAAAGCAGCTTTGGATCATTGAGAGCCACTCGCGATCCAATTGAGGCCGGCCGTCTATACTTGCGTTCTCAATGAAGTGGAGTGAGGATGAGCACACCTTTTTTAGAAACAGCTCCACTCATCAGATCCTCCTGGTGGAGTGAGTCCAAGACCGCAGCATTCGACAATTCGGAGAAAGATCCACCCGGCAGTTCGTAAGAAGTGCCGGGCTTCTTTTTGCCGATTTTCTGCAGGATTGAACAGCCAAGACAGTGAGTTGGGGCTGGAACGGCGGCTCGCATGAAGAACGGCACTGTTTCTATCGCGGCTGAGCAGGCGCCAAGTACTCTACCTGCTCTTGTGTCACGAGCTGCGGAGAGCAGCGACCTTCTGGGTGGCGACAAAATGGAAGCGGTTTGGCATATCATAGGAAGCGCGGCACGAATTCTGGGCCGGAGCAGACGTGGCAGTTGACGTTCCAGGGGAGGGCGGTTTGGTTCGACCAGGCTTAGTGAGTGATTTGATGGATAGGCGTAAGGCCGTCAGTGATTTCATTGAGAGCCCGCGTGTTGTCATTGCCATCACGGTGTTGATCGTCATCAATGCCGTGATCCTGGGGCTCGAGACTGATCGAAGTGTCAAGGCGAGTGCAGGTGACGTCCTCGAAATCCTGGATAAGGTTATCCTCATTGTCTTTACGCTTGAAATTGTTCTCAAGCTGTTTGCCTATCGATTGGATTTCTTTCGCTCAGGCTGGAATGTTTTTGACTTCCTGATCGTTGCAGTTGCCTGGGTACCCGCGGCCGGCCCGCTTTCCGTGCTGCGTGCCCTGCGCATTCTCCGCGTTTTGCGGTTGATATCGGTCGTGCCCCAGATGCGTCGCGTCATTGCCGCCATTGGTCATTCCATTCCAGGCATGGTGTCGGTCATCGGCGTCCTATGCTTGGTCTTCTATGTCTCTGCAGTCTTGGCGACGAGCCTGTTCGGTCAACACGCCGATCCACGCATGCAGGAATGGTTCGGCTCAATTGGCGCCTCAGCCTACTCGCTCTTCCAGATTATGACATTGGAAAGCTGGTCGATGGGCATTGCTCGCCCCACGATGGAATTGTACCCCTATGCGTGGGCATTCTTCGTTCCATTCATTATCGTCACGAGCTTTGCTGTCCTGAACCTCTTTATTGGTATCATTGTAGATGCGATGCAGACAGCGCATCACGAGGAGGCTCAAGAAGCGCAATCACAAGCTCTGTTAGACCACGTCGACCAGAGTCACGAGCAGGAGATGGAACAACTCCAGTCTCAGCTTCGCGAGGTGAACGAGAAGCTGGACTCACTGCTGGCGGCAGCCAAATCCCAGAAAACAGAGAACCAGCCCTGATCAAATCATCAAGCATCGATGCTGGGGCCAGCCGATGACAAGCAACGGCGCCCCCGGATCGCTCTAACAATGCTGTGTCCGGGAGCGATCGGGGTCTTGTTCGCAACTTGAACTTTAGGCCGCTTCAGCTTCTGGCTTGGCTGTCTCAATCTCGTCGGTCTTTGGCAACGGAGCGGGCGTGACGGCCAGTTGGGCGATGTTTGTGGCGGATGCTGTGGCAGGTCTAGCTGTTCGAACATCATCTGGTCGCGACGCGACGGGTGCGCGTACACTGTCGATAATAGCCTCGCGCGTGTAAGCCACATCTGTGATCGCGAATGCTGGAAACGCCAGAGAGAGAAACGCCATTTGAGATTGGACGCTGTCCGCCAATGACTTCGTGAGGTAGGTCTCCTGCGCTTGCTTGATGTCGGCGAGGGACCGAGATGCCACAATCTGCTCCGACAACTCGATATTCGAACGAAGCTGCCGACTGGTTGTGGCAATGATGTCTGACCAGCACTGCATGGTACTCGCATGCAAAGGTCGGCTGACTTCCGTTGCGCTGCGCACAGCAAAATCAGCGGTACGAACGGCGTCTTTTGTTAAACGCTTCAGGTTCGGTTGGTGATGGCTCATGATCTGTCTCCAACTCTGAGACGTGGAAAGCTAACTGTCGCCGTGAAAAGGCCGCGCGTGCCGGGGGGAGGGGAGGCAGGGTCGCGCGGCCTTCCGACAAACGCTGAGTGCTCAGGTGTTAAGCCGAAGCGCCAGCGATTTGGTTGCTTGGCGGTGCGGTGCGTACAGCTTGAGAGGCCTCGTCAGCAGGGAGAACGTACGAACAGGCAGCAAACAGGCAGCCGTGGAACACGAATGTTGCAAAGAACGCAACCCAAGTTGGGACAAAGGCCTGGAGCGCCGCACCGACGAAATAGAGGGATGCTGCAAATGCGCCAGTCAGCATCAGAGCCATAACGTTAGCCGTGATGTCGTGGGCAATGAAGCTTGGCGTCGAAGGGGATCGCATGGTTCTTCGCATAATCACGAGAAAAGACATTGCGCCGATTGCGCAGCTCAGAACGATGAGAAGTTGTGTGGTGGCTTCCATAAGCGTATCTCCCTGATCCAAATCTTGTTTGTGCAGCCCGTTTGACCGCCTTCATCGCACCGGTCCGATGCCAAAGGCGTCGTGACTTTAAAGTGTGGTAAGGCGCCGCCGGTTTCCAATCGGTACTGGCGATGAGATTGATCAGTTTTGCTGATGAGCTGTCGCTGACGCTGTCAGAACTGCGCAACGGACAGAGCGCCAGGGAGAGTGTGACGCGGATACTTCCGTTGAGATCAGGATCGCCAGGACAGAAGCTGTCGTTCAATTCGGGTGATGATTGTACTCACAATCACGCCGAGACACGACAGCATCACCACTCCGGCAAAGAGCTGCTCAAGATCGTAAACCGAACCGGCTTGCAGAATGTAGGCACCGATGCCGTATTCAGCACCGAGCATTTCGGCTGCAACGAGTAGTATGATTGCAATCGATAAGCTAATGCGGAGGCCCGACAAAATGCCAGGCATCGCACCCGGGAGCACAATTTTGCGCACGATGGAAAGCCAGGACAATCCAAAGCTCTGACCCATCCGGATCAAAGTTCTGTCCACATTGTCAACGGCGCCGTAAGTGGCGACGACTGTTGGTGTGAAAGTGCCAAAAGCGATAAGGGCGTACTTTGACCCCTCATCAATGCCGAACCAGATAACGAAGAGCGGCAGAAGAGCGATTTTCGGAATAGGAAAGATGGCAGCAATCAAGGGCACAAGGCCGGATCGGATATAGCTAAACAGGCCGATAAGTATACCAACGAGTATCCCGACGGTAGCGCCGAGAGCAGCACCAACGACCAAACGTGTGAGTGACGGGGCGATGTGCTTCCAGAGCAGCCCCGATTGATAGAGTTCGCCGAACGTCGCGAAGACATCGGACGGACGCGGCAGTGTAAGCGGTGAAATTAGACCGAACCGCGTCCCAATCTCCGCCAGGGTAATCAGAAGAACAAACACGATCAGGCCAACCCAGCGGACCGGTTTCGGAACAAACCCGCCGCCGCGAAAATCAACGGTGCGAAAATGCTCGCTCGAACGGGCTTCAGACATGCATGAGTTCCGCATCGGCTGCTTTGGCTTCATCTCTCATCAGGGTCCAAAGCTGCCTTTGAATGTTCTCGAGATCCGCATCGCCAAACGATCGCTCGGCTAACGGTTTATCGATACGGACAATTTCCCTGATCCGACCCGGACGTCTTGAAAGGACGACAATCGCATGACCGAGGCGCACCGCCTCCGCGAGATTGTGCGTGACGTAAACACTGGTGAAAGGCGAGCGTTGCCATAGGGCGATCAAGTCGTCCATCAGCAATTCGCGGGTCTGGCTATCGAGCGCCGAGAGCGGCTCATCCATGAGCATCACGGCGGGGTTGACAGCCAATGCGCGCGCGATGGCAACCCGCTGCTTCATGCCACCGGAAAGTTGCTTGGGAAGCGCCGTCGCGAATTCACTGAGGCCGGTCCGCTTGAGGACATCATCGATGATACCCTTGGATTGCGCGCGTCCAATCCCATGATCTTCCACCACGAGACTGATGTTGCCTTCGACGGTTCGCCACGGCAGCAAGGCAAAATCCTGGAAAATGTAGGTCAGTGGGTTGAGACAGCCTGCTGGCGGGGACCCCACCATCTGGATCTGCCCTGACGACGGTTGTTCCAAGCCTCCGATCAACCGGAGGAAGGTTGATTTCCCGCAACCCGACGGTCCAACAACGCAGAGAATACTGCCTTCGTCGATCTCGCATGAGACTTGGTCAAGGACCTGGACCGCGCCGTAGGAATGCGAAACAGATTCAATGCGCAATCTCATCGATGGTCCATCCCAGCTGTCAATGCGTTCTCAAGAGTATCAGAGCTGAGACCCGCCACAGTTCGTGTCCCGCCTTCACCAGGCGTAACCGGGCCAACTTGGCCCGGCTCAACGCCGTCTGAGTGATCTCAGAAGGTCTTCACATAGGAGGGGTCCACAAGTGTATCCATTGTCACGGAGTCCTTGACCAGCTTTTCTGATTTGAACCAATCAAGCTGATCCTGCACCGAGGACGTGTTCAACGACGCACCAGCGTTGATCCGCATGGCTCCGTTGATGATGCTGCCGCGAGCCTTCTCGTAGGGACGGCTGGCGTAAACATACTTATGGATCAGTTTGACCATATCTTCGGCCGCTTCCGCACCTGCAGTCTTATCAACGAGCGCAGCGTTAAAGTCGGCGGCACCGCGCGAGAAGGCTGCGAGAAAGGCTTTGGTCTTGTCGCGTTCGGAGGCCGCGTTTTTCGCGGACGTGAATACGGTCGTGACTTGATAGTCCGGAATGTAGTCGGCAACGTCACCGATAATCTTAACAGCACCACCCTTGGCCAGAGCCTTTGCGATATGAGGAACAATCGACCAGGCATCAACCTGACCCGACTTCATCGCGCCAATAATGGCACCTACCTTTTGTAGCGGCCGATAAGAGACAGAAACGCCTTCCTTCTTTGAGATCTTCGACCCCATGTAATGGAACGACGAGCCTGTCTGCGTGACAGCATATGTGCGCCCATCGAGTTTTGCCGGTGACGTGAGGCCGGCTTCATGGGCCTTGTTGGATGCAAGGATTTTCTGCCCATCAATGCCTTTTTCTTCGGAAAGCGCGCCGCCGATGACCTTGGTCGCGCCTTTTTCGGCGAGCGAGATGAGACCACCGGATATCGCGGTCACGGCATAGTCCGCATCTCCGGACGCTATCGCAACCGCCATGGGTTGAGCGGCCTGGAAGAACTTGAACTCAACATCCAATCCCGCATCAGCGAAATACCCGCGCTCCAAGGCGACAAAGCTGGCCGCATGACTTGTGAAGCGCAGAGCACCGACGCGGATCTTCGTTTTCGCAAGCGCTGGGCTACCGATTAAAGGTAGAGCGGCTGCGCCACCAATGAGACCAAGTGTCTGCCGACGATCAATTTCGGACATATGTTTCCTCCGGTTTTTTGGTTGATAGCGGACGCGATGAGTTCTCGCCCGTGAGTTCAATTTCTATGTCTTGCACTAACGCAACGCATGCGGCGTGCGCATTGCGCTTCAGAATGGCTTCAACAATAGCCTGGCGCCGCTCAGCGCGTGCGTTGAAGTCCAGCCGCCCTTCCCTGAGTGCGGCCAGTCGAATGCGCCGTGACTGATCGAAGTATTTGCGCTGCATCTCGATGAGCCTGGGCGATCCACACGCAGCGACCAATGTTGCGAATAGGGTCCGGACGGACTCATCCCACTCAAGCGCATTCAGGTCGGAAGGTTCGCTGGCTACGAGTTCTTCAATCTTGCCGAGAGCATGGTGCGCGGCAATCACGCGACCTTCCCAGCCAAGGTCGCCATTTTCAATCGAACGGCGCAGGCCGATGACCTCGATCTCCTTGCGCACATCAGAAATATCACGGAGGTCATGTTCGCTGGCCGATGCAACTCGAAAGCCGCGTTGCGCAATCGCTTCAACCAACCCTTCAGAGGCCAGAATGCGCAGAGCCTCGCGAACGGAGTGATTGGAGCCGCCGTACCTGATCCGGAGGTCGCCAATTTTCAATTTTGAATCGGGAGCAAGCAGGCCAAAAGAGATATCACGGCGCAGTGACGACACGATCAACCCGACAACCGTCGTATCTTGATGGTCCGTACTGCCGAAGAACATAATCGAACAATCTCAGAAAAGTTGGATATTTCTGATCTTGTCGGTTTTCTCGTGGGCTGTCAAAGACTGCCTTACCCTAAGCAGGACCTGCATCGGCGTAATGGTGTTCCGGCGGGCAGCCGAGTTGGTCGGTTCACTTGATCGCACCGATCATCCGCCGACGTGGAAGACCGCGCTATAGGCGAGCCTACAGATGACACTCATTGGAACCAGACGCGCCGACCTTCCCAGCCCGCGTAAAGCATCATGAGAAGCCCGATCAGCAGGAGATACGGTGACCAAAACATGGACCGCTGATCATGCGTCTCCAGAGCTTCAATCAACTCTGCCCGAGGTCCGGCCATCAACGCCTCGGCTCGGATTGTTGTGTCGGGTCCTCCATCCTGGACAACACCGATCGCGACAACCGGGCTGTTGTGTGCCAAGCCCCGCAGGGTGACCGTGAAATTCGTGAGTGAGGCCTGTCTTTCGACACGCGAGACATCCCACCACTCATCTGCACGTTGATCGAACCGATAATCCTTATTCGCTATCAGGGCAGGACCGTTGACGGTGTTGATCGTCAGGGGCTGTTTGCCCTGCGCGACGACAACGTGGCTTGATGAGCATCGCGGTAGACCCGGTGTCGCGCACTTGTATTCCGTCCTCTGAAAGGCAACAAACTCATCTTGCAGGGTGGGTGTATCGGCGGCGACCCGGCCTTCAATCACGCCGCGCTGGCCACGTGGCACGGAGTGCAGCGCGGGGAGAGCCTTCAGTTCGTCGGCCAGCATCGCACCGTCACTTTTGTAGAAGCTGGATTGAAAGCCGATGCCTGCGATGATGAATCCTATGACTCCGCTGATGAGCAAGACGGCCACGCGAAGGGTCAAATTGTTGGTCCAATACGTTCTGATGAAGCGTCTCATGTGGGTTCATTTCCAGGACAATTGAATCAGGGAATGCGTGTGAGTGCCAGGACCACGCGGTGCGGCAGAAAACGCAAGGACTGCTGTGTCACGGTGGGATCGGTTTGCGGGTACTCTGTGCTGGATCGCAATCGCGTGAGAACACGACTGACCCGTTCTGTCCCGTTTCATGACTTCTCCAGTTAATCAATCTCTTGGAGACTTCAAAGTCCACGTTGACGCTCCCGCGCGGATCCCCCGGTAAGGTGAAAACCCGGCTATCTCCGGCTGCAGTGAGCACGCAAGGTGTTGTCACGGTGTGGCTCCCCGTACTGTCAACCCAATAGGCACGTCGCCGGCATGGAGCTGTCAGGCAGTTCTCATCGAACCTTATGGATACCAGACTCGGTCGGTCATGAACGACTGAGGATAGGAAGCAATCATTCAAGAGATTGAGTGATCCGCTCTGCGCTGGGTCGTCGGCGGTCCAGACAAACAGTGTTTCATTATTCTGCCAGTCCGATGTGATCATGGTGTCAAATACGAGGCGACTGTTATCTGTCGGGCCGAGCTCGCACTGCAGTTCCCTTCGATCTTCAGTTAGGACCTTGAGCCTGGCTTGTTTGAAGCAGGGGCCCTGCAGACAAGTCTCTTTAATTTCTATTCGCCATCTTCCAGACGGTGCATCGAATGCCACGCTCACTCCATCCCGTGTCAACAGATTGAGGACAAACAGGCTACCAACGAGAATCATGGCAGCCAGTACCGTCAACATCGAGCACCAGAAGGCAAACTGCAGAATCCTGAAGAGTGATGTCATCAATGTTTAGGCAGTCAAGGGTGCGAGCACGGGTGCGAGAATGCTAACTTCATTTCTATCGGTCAATCGTTTTTAAGGTATTAGATAAACGTTCCTTCGGACGACGAGATGCCGAATGCGTTGACGGCACCCATGCCCATCGACAAGTGCTCATATGCAAGTGGGGAACACGATAAGCGGCGAGCCGAAGAAGCTTTGCCAGAGACACGAGACACCAAGTAGGCCGAATAGTCTGGCGGGTGTAAACACTGTTGGCGTGACGGCTTGAGCGCGGCGGACAACGCTGCGCTCATCCCGGTGAGATTTGGGCGCCCGGACGTGTCCTGGATCGACCCCGCCATAGCATTTTTCTTAACCATGATTGAACCCGCAGAGCGGCATGACGTGCTCGGGTCAATCTGTTAACGCGTTAAGAGTTTTTTGTCCCTATTTTTACTGCTTGCAGATTTACAGCAAGGGTGATGTATGTCTTCCACATCAACTGTCTCAGCAGGCGGTATCCTGCGCCGGCACGAAGCACGTGTTGCGTTGATGGTAATTGTGGCGTCATTGCCTTTGCTCGCGGCAGTCGCCTATCATGTTGTGGCAACGGCAAAGCAGAGCACGAAAGACGCGCTTGCTCGCGTCGAAGCGGTCGCGCAACAAGGCAGTCGCGATTATGAAAAAGCAATAGCAGAAGCCAGAACCGTTCTTGCGCTGGTTGCGCAACTGCCTCAGGTCATGGACGGTCCATCACAGGCCTGCCGCTCAGTTTTACTACCGATATTGAAGCGACTGGATTGGGCGCAGGGGCTCTGGGTCATTGGCGAGAATGGGCGCGTTCGCTGCTCGACCGTTGCCCAGGGAGTAGGCGTCGATCTCTCGTCGCAGCAGACGTTCCGAAATGCTGTCGCTGCAGACGGTTTTTACGTCAGCAATTTTTTCGTCGGCAAAGTAACCGACAAGCCCATGACATTCGCGTCACTGCAGGCCAACAGCCAGTCCGGCGAACGCAACCTGCTTGCCGTGACCATGAATATCTCGTGGTTTGCAAAGCTGTCCGCCTCGCTGGGGCAGGAAGCCGGCGCCAACATTTTGCTTCTTGATGGCAAGGGTGTTGCGATTTCTGCGTTTCCCCAGAGGAGTGTGCCGGCGGGCAAGAGCCTCGCGGACCACACTTCAATCAAACGCACGCAGCAATCGAGCCGTGGCCACTTCGAGGGCGAAGCCCTGGACGAGACCCGTGCCTACTGGGGCTTTGCGACACTCTCGGGCACTGACCATAAAATTGCTGTTGCCTTTCCGAGCAGCTCGATACTGTCGAACATCAAGTCAGCTGCATGGCAGGCTGGTTTGGTCGGCGCATTCACACTGATGCTGTCTGCCGCCTTCATCTGGGCGATTGGCCAGCGGCTATGGGCCAACCCGATGCGAAAGCGTGACCAGCTGCTACAGACCGCGCTGGACAGTATGGACCAGGGCCTGATGGTCGTCGATAAGCGGGGGCGGCTACCAATTTACAATGCACGCGCGTTGGAACTGCTAAATCTCCCTGAGGAGCTGATGGCGTCAGAGCCCGCATTAGACACAATTCTTGCCTATCAAAGATCGATGGGTGAGTTCGATAATATGAATGAGGGTGATCAATCTAAGGTCAAGCCCGTGCTGTTCGGCGGAGGACGTACGACCTATGTGCGCGAACGAGCCAATGGCACCTTTTTGGAAGTGCATTCCGTGCCAATTGAGGGTGGTGGCATCGTGCGCACATTTACCGATGTGACGTCGCGAAAAACAACGGAGCGCCACCTTCAGGAGCAGGCGAATAGTGACGGGTTGACCGGACTATCGAACCGGCGCCACTTTGACAAACTGTTCCACACCGAATTCGCAAGGGCGCGCCGGACAGGTCATTCTCTGGCACTGATCATGATCGATATCGATCACTTCAAAGCTTACAATGACTTCTATGGGCACTTGTTGGGCGACACCTGCCTGCAGGAAGTAGCCAACACGATTGACGCAACCTTGAAGAGACCAGCCGATACGGCCTCACGTTACGGCGGCGAAGAGTTTGCAGTGCTACTGCCGGATACGCATCTCGATGGCGGTATAATTGTGGCTGAGCAAATCCGCAAAGCGATCGAAGCGCGTGCAATGGAACACCATGGTGCTCTCACAAGTGTCGTGACGGTAAGCGCGGGTGTGGCCGCGGTCACACCGAACCTGCTGAGCGACGAAGCCAGTCTGGTGCGCGATGCGGATGCGGAATTGTACGAAGCGAAGAAGGCAGGCCGGAACCAAGTCGCGCCGGAGCCCATCGGGACTGATCCTGATCGACCATTCCCTGACCGACGACAACGCCATAGCGCGCCGGTTGTTCGCGAGCCAGAACCATCGACTGTGTGAGATATTCCCACCTACGCTTGAAGAATTGACCTAGATTCAGGCGCAGTCTCTCTCATTGCGGGCGCCAGGTCGCGAGCAATACCTAGCAGCAATCCCTCTGAACCTCTGCACGCGAGGATGTGTTGGCAACCGGACATATCTACTGGGGCAACGTCATTTAAACTGTGCGAAGTGAAGCAACGCGCCGCTTGGGTCCCAAACGTAGAAGACATTCCCGTAACCAGCATCCTCGATGCTGCCGCTCATACGGGCATCTTTGAATGTTTGCGCCGCAAAGACGGCCCGGACATGAGCAAACCACGCCTCAACATCGTCGACCGAAATGTGCAACATCGTGTTTTCGCACCAATCCTTTTGGTAGTAGTTCTGTAGATAAAAGCGATGGCCTCCCAATTGGAGGACACGCAGATCGTCAGCGTCGTAAGTTTGCGTCCAACCGAGCGCGAGATAGAAATCGCGTGAGGCATCGAAATCCTTGGCCCCGATAAACGTGCGGACATCTCGAACGTTGAGCGTGCTCATATCCATGGCTATGCCTCGTGTATTGCCGGACAACGCGCGTTGCTTGTCTCAGATGTGACAGCCAATTTGGCAGGTAAATGTGTGTCCCTGAAGATGAAGCGTCTCAGCTCACGTGCCAACCCGTCGCGCGTTGGCCATGCCGGACGGAGCCGAGGGCAACGCCCGCACTGCAGAATGGAGGCACCATCCATCACCTCCTTCGAAAGTGATATGGAATAACGAAGCTGCGCTGCGCGCGTGTCGCGCCTTTCGGGGGGCGTGGGAACTTGGTGCGCCGAACAGCTCGTTTCGCGGCTCTATCCAGTCTTGCACTTCCGCTTGATTTGCGTACCCGAACGGAAGTCAATGCGCCGCTTGGCGATAATGTGAAGGCAATAACAACAGTTCCGGATCCCGGGATGCCGCGTGGGCGCGAACGGGCCAGCGCCCGCGCAATCCTGCGGGCAAAAACCCTCAGCGCGCCCTTGCTGGCAGGCACCACCTTCTTCGGACGCGCGGCAGCCGACTCGCTAGCGCGCGAACTGGCACTTGAAGACTGTGCAGCGTTTGTCGCTGTTCTTTTCGATGAACGCTGAGTTTCCTGCTCGGTCTTTGCTGCGGTTTTGCTTGGCTTCTTCGGTTGCTTGAGTTTTTGGGCTTCGACAGCGATGACTTCGTTTGGCTCCCGGGATTGAGGTGGGTCTTCTCGCTCCGTACTTCTGGTCAACACGGGCGAAGCTATCTTCGCATTGACTTGCTTCTCCGGCTCTTGAGGCGGCTCCGGAAGTATGGCTGGTATGTCCTCGACGTAAGGTGCTGGTTTTGCGGGTTCAACGGCCTTATCCGGCAGACCGGCAAAATCATTGGGTTCAAAAAGCTGACTTTGTGTCGACGTTGAATTGGGCAGCTGTTTCGGGGCGCTCTTCGTGCGTGCCTGAGCTTGATTGTCGTTGATTTCGTTGTTGAGTGTTTCCGCAGGTGCCTGTTTCTCAGCAGCGGTTTTAGCCGCCGCCTGCCGATGTGGAGGCAGCAAAGATGGTTCAACTTCGATGGGCGTTGCTGGAGTTGGCTGACGCGTGGCGTTCAGCGCGTTCGCCTGGGCTGGACTTGCAACTTGCGGTACGGCGCCCACGATCTCAACGCTGATCGTCTCGACTTCCACATCGGCCCCGCCAAGTACATCCTCGTGTATGTAGTGCACGCCGGCCCAGGCAAGAGCCCCATGGAGCAGAAGGGATATCGCAACGGCGAGTCCAAATCGGGATTTTCGCGGGTGACCAGGCGCAGCAAGAGGATCACCGGCAACCTCCGTGATGGCAAGCTCCAGCCCTTGGAATTGCTCAGGCCCGGCTTCAGCTCCCTCGTTGGCGGGATTGTTGGATAGGTTTGACACTCAGGCCTGCTGCAAGTGGAACATTAATGTTATGTTGTAACATTATCACGGCGACGATGGAACCATACGCGTGTTGCTTCAAAGTCCTTGCTCGGCCTGCTCCCGTAATGCTGGATAGCTCTTAGATGTAATAACATAACAGTTGGGTGGGGTCAGTCATGCGTAAACAATACGATGGAGTCTCAAACGATCGCAGGGGGACCGCACGACATTGGCCGGCGACCCTGGCTTTGTTCGGTGTGGCTTCGATTGCAGCTTCCAGCGCTGCTGTTGCCCAAACGACTCTCCCCGGCATCGTCGTCACTAGTCCCAGTCCGGTTGTGCGGCCATCAACGGCACCCTCCCCATCCCCCGAGGACACAGGACCGGCCCTGAGCACAACCGGTCTGTCACCACCACCTGGCGTTTTGATCATTGCAGATGATGCGTTTGTCCCCGTGACAGTTGCTACGGATCGGGAAGTCCTTGCAACGCAGGGCTCGACCATTACCGATACCTTGCAACAAAAACCGGGCATCGCCGGGACAACCTTTGGGGCAGGCGCCAATCGTCCCATTATTCGCGGCCTTGATAACGCGCGCATTCGCACGCAGGAGAATGGCATCGGCACGCATGATGTCGCTACTCTGTCGGAAGACCACGCCGTGCCCATAGATCCGAATGCAGCAAAACGGGTAGAGGTCATACGAGGTCCGGCCACTCTGCGATATGGCAGCCAGGCGATTGGCGGCGTTGTCTCCGTCGAGAATGACCGTATCCCAAGTTTTATGCCGCGCCATGGCTTCAAGGGAGCGATCCAGGGCGGCTATAGTTCCGTTGACCGGGGTAAGGATGGTGCGTTCAGTATCACGGCTGGAGCAGCAGGGATTGTGGTCCACGCGGATGGATTTGCGCGCAACACGGAAGAATACGCCACTCCGAAGGGGCGCCAGTTTAACACCTTCGTTGAAAGCTCAGGTTTCTCCTTCGGCATTTCCAAAGTCTGGAGTAAAGGCTTCGTTGGCGTCTCCTTCACGCGCTTTGAGAGCCTCTATGGTATTCCCGGCGCAGAAGCGCCGGAAAAACGTCCACGCATCGACATGTTGCAAGACAAGGTGCAGGCGAAAGGTGAGTTCCGTGTTCGTGATTTCGGCATTGAAACGATCCGTTTCTGGCTGGGGGCCACGGACTACACACACGATGAAGTGATCTTCGAAGATAGTGAAGATCGCGACATTGTCGGAACCCGCTTCACCAACAGGGAAGCTGAGGCAAGGGTCGAAATTCAACACTTACCAATCGGGACGGCACTTGGGGAACTGCGTGGCGCAATCGGTGTTCAGGGCGGACGACGAAAGACCCGTGGCTTCGGGGTCGATGAAGAACTTGACGGCTTGCTCGATCCGGCACGAACGCACTCGATTGCAGGTTTTGTTTTTGAGGAATTGCAGGTCAGTCGCAAGTTGCGGTTCCAGGTGGCCGGTCGCATCGAGAGAACCGAAGTTGAAGGCAACGGTATTACCGACTTCAGCAATGTTAACAACCCGACTACATTCCAAGGCGAGCGCAGCTTTACACCTGTGAGTGGCAGTTTCGGTGTGCTCTATCAGTTGCCGCTTGGTATCGTGTCACGCGTTACCCTGCAGCACGTTGAGCGAGCACCGGAAGCCCAGGAACTCTATTCCAAGGGCGTACATGAGGCCACGGAGACGTTCGAAATCGGTAATCCGTTCCTCACTAAGGAAAAAGCGAACTCTGCCGAGCTTGGTTTCAAGAAAGCGGACGGTGCATTGCGTTTCGACAGTTCGCTCTACTATGCCCGCTACGACAGCTTCATCTTTAAGCAACTGACAGGTAGCAAGTGTGAAGAAGCGCTTGGTTCCTGCACTGCGACGCCAACCAATGAGGAGCTGGACCAGGTTGCCTTCCAGCAACGCAAGGCAACCATTTATGGCTTCGAGATTGCGGCGCAGTATGACGTTGCTTCGATCTGGCGTGGTGTATGGGGCATCGACGGCCAGTATGATTTCGTTCGCGCCAAGTTTGAAGGTGATAACGTCCCACGTATTCCCCCGCATCGTCTTGGTGGCGGCCTCTTTTACCGTGATGCCAATCTGTTTGCCCGTGTTGGCGTGTTGCACGCATTCGACCAAAACAAGGTAAATGTTGAGTCAGAAGAAATGACAACGCCTGGATATACTCTCATCAATGCCGAGTTGTCCTATACGTCCAAGCTGACCGACTCCGTGTCCGGCCCCGACACCGAGCTGACGGTCGGCATTAAAGGAGAAAACCTGGCGGATGATGAAGTGCTCAACCACAGCTCATTCAAGCGCCGAGATGACGTCCTACTCCCTGGTGCGAGCATCAAACTGTTTGGCAAGCTGAAGTTCAACTAGGCCTCTTCACGCGCAGGACGTCAGAGCAACGGGGAAAGCGTCTTCGCTCAAAAGAGTGAAGGCGCTTTTTCCATTTTTGCTCGAAACACCAATAGAGTGAGCGTCCAGGCTCAGCCTTGCTGAGCATACTGCCAGGGAAGTAGCTCATCAATCCGATTGATCTTGTGGTCGGCGATACGGCCAAGAATATCGGTCAGCCATGCTTGCGGATCAACGCCATTGAGCTTGGCCGTCTCGATCAGCGTGTAGGCAATGGCCGCTGACTTTCCTCCGCGCTCCGATCCAGCAAAAAGCCAATTCTTGCGCCCAAGGGCTATACTGCGCATGCCGCGCTCGGCAGCATTGTTATCAATGCTGAGGCGGCCATCATCGAGATATGGGCGCAGTCGCTTGAGGCGGGTCAGGCCATAACGGATTGCGCCAGCCAAGGCCGACTTGCCCGAGATCTGTGTGAGCTGCGAATGGAGCCACGCTTCAAGATCATCAATGAGCGGTGCCGCCTGTTCCTGCCTGAGCGATCTGCGCCGGTCAGGTGGATCGCCTCGAATGGAAGCTTCTATTTTGTACAACTCGGCAATCCGCTCCAGTGCCTCTTTGGCAATGCCGGAACCTTGGGCAACATGGATGTCAAAGAACTTGCGCCGGATATGAGCGAGACAGGCGACTTCCTTGATACCACCTCGCCGATAAAGTTCTTCGAACCCGGCATAGCCGTCGGCATGCAGCCAACCCGAAAAGTCTTTGAGATGATCTCGTGGCCACTGGCCTCGTCGATCCGGCGTGAACTTGTAGAACGCGGCTGGATGATGATCAACAGCCCAATCTCGCTCATCTCTTAAATAGACCCACAAGCGCCCGGTCTTGGTCTTGCCGGTTCCCGGCGCCAGTACCTTGACCGGCGTGTCATCGGCATGGATGGCGGCTCCGGCCATGACGTGACGACCAATGACATCTGCAAGAGGTTCGAGAAGTGCCGCCGATTGGCTGATCCAATCAGCAAGGGTTGAGCGTTCAAGCTGTATGCCTTCACGCCCATAAATTTGAGACTGGCGATACAGCGGTAAGTGATCCGCATATTTGCTGACCAGCACATGCGCCAACAGTCCTGGACCTGGCCGCCCCCGTTCGATCGGCATTGATGGCGCTGGAACCTGATGAATGGCCTCACAGCAGCGGCAGGACATCTTGGTTCGTACCGTTCGGACCACCTTGAAGCGTCCCGGTACATATTCCAGCGTCTCAGATACGTCTTCGCCGAGGTGACGCAATGCCCCGCCGCACTGATCACACGTCTCGCCAGGGCTGAGAACGATCTCTTCGCGAGGCAGATGCTCAGGCAAGGGCTTGCGGGTTGGCTGTTGCTTGTCTGCCGTGTCAGTGGGCGGTGGTTCGCAACAATGTTGTTCCGCCGCTGCTTCCGCTTCGACAAGTGCCAGCTCAAGTTGATCAATGATCTTGTCTAGCGCCTCAGACTTCGTGCCGAACCGTTGCCGCCTCAGATTGGCGAGTTGCAGTTTGAGTTTTTCAATCAGAAGATCTCGCGCCAAAAGCTCCGCCGATTGTCTGGCGATCTCGGCATCACGTTGATCCAACAGCACTTGATAACCGGCAATGTCTTGCGGGATATGGCCATCGGTGTTCGTCATGGCAAAGCCATACGTTATTCGCGGGCCTGAATGAATCTGCGATGTCAAAGAGCAAGCGGGACTGTTGCTAACCTGCCTTCAATGGGCGCCATGTTCGAACCGGCGCGCGCCAATCAATCCCCTCCAACAACATCGCCAACTGCGCCGAGGTGATCGCTACTTTGCCTTTGACCGGCGACGGCCACACAAACCGCCCGCGCTCTAGCCGTTTCGAGAACAGACAGGCACCTTGGCCGTCCCACCAGATGATCTTCACCAGATCACCGCGACGCCCACGAAAGACGAACAAGTGGCCGGAGAACGGATCTTGCTCCAAGGTGTTCTGCGCCAGGATACTGAGACCGTTAAACCCTTTCCTCATGTCCGTGACGCCAGACGCAAGCCAAACCTTCGTGCTTGCCGGAACCGGGATCATCGTTTCGATTTGAGCGCGGCAATGATCTCAGCTGCCAGTTCCACACCCACGTCAGCACCGAAGTGCACCTTCGAACCGCAGGGCAAGTTCACCTCGACACAAGTCGATGGATGCGGGGCGAGCATCGGCGAGTTGCTGTCGTCCGGCGTCACTTCGACCGGCACCAGTGGCGTCTGCGAGCCAAACTTCTTCATCCAGTTCGACACCCGTCGTCCATCGAGATCATAACGCCGTGCGATTTGAGCCACCGTCTCGCCCGGCTGACGGGCTTCGGCGACAATACGCTTCTTGAACGCGTCGCTCCATCGCTGACGAGAAGTCCTGGGTCTTGATGCCATGTGGTTCCTCCCCGGTTACATCTGAGCGGACATCATGGCTCGAAAGGTCAGGTCGCGTAAGGCGGTGCAGGCCGGACGCTAACCCAATAGAACCACTGCGCGTGGATGGGTTGTTTAACCCTCCAGTCGTTACGTCGATGGTGGCATGTAGGTGTCGGATGACGTGTGTGTAAGGATATGAATGATATCGGTTGATCGCGTCAGAACTTTCCGATCGCAGTTCCTGGGGAGTGCTGATCCATGCGAGCGATTGTTCTTCAAGTATCCTGCGGCCGCCAAAAGATTGACACACCGACGGCAAGCAGTGCGGCGAGTGGAGCTACGAAGAAATCAGCTTGTCCCAGGGTCCACAAGGTGAGCCCGGTGAAAATGCACCACGCGATCGGCACAATCATCAACAGCCACCGCATCGGGCTTCGAAGGAGCGCTGCTATGCCAAGCGTTGCAACCGCGGTCGGATCGGGCGTTGCAAACAGCACCTGGGCGCCCGCAAGACCTTGTTCAGACGTCAGCGCGAGCAAGGGATAGGCAATAAGGCCAAGGCACAAAAGCAGTCCGATCACCATGCCTGCAAGCGATGACACCGGCCAGCCGAACCGGGTACCGCGCTGAACTGCAATCGCTGTTGCCAAGAGCAGGACACCTTGCACGATTGCAATCGGCATGATGTAGCGCCCCAACCAATTGATTTGCTCATAGCGGCCTTGGAAAAACATGAAGGCAACAAGTATCCAGGCCAACGCTAATACCACGAGCCCGAACTGCATGCCACGCAACTCAAAGCGAACGACTGCAAAGAGGACCGCAAGACCGGCAAGGGCGAATAAGAGTTGAGCTGGCCACAGGTCTTGGTTCAGCAACACAAACATGCGTTCGTAAACGCGCGGCGAGAACAGCAAGAAGTCTGACAGCGAGTAGCTCGACCAGTCCTGCATGGTCAGAGCCGTTCAACGGCGGCGAACATCTCTTTGCGCATCGACAACTCAGGGAGCGGCCCGGCGGCAGCGGCAAGGTTTTCTTTGACGTGCGCCACCTTCGTCGTTGCGGGTATGGCGCAGGTCACGTCTGGGTGTGAGAGAACAAACTTCAGTAGGAACTGAGCCCAGTTTTGCGCTCCGATCTCTTGCGCAAGTGGAGGCAGGGGTTTACCGGAGAAACGCCTCAGCAGTGCGCCCCGTTGATAGGGGCGATTGACAATCACCGCGATGCCACGCTCTCGAGCGAGTGGTAGTAGTCGCGCTTCTGGCTCCCGGTCGCGGATGTTATACGTGAGTTGCACGAAGTCGAGATCATGCTTGGACATGATGTCTTCCAGCTCGCGGTGCCGGCGACCGTGCGACGTCGTTATTCCAATGTAACGAATTTTTCCAGAAGCCTTGAGTTCCTGCAGCATGCTGAGGTGCGAGCGCCACGCCACAAGATTGTGGATTTGCATCAGGTCCATCTGCTGCAAGCCCCACAGACCTTGTGTCCGCGAGAACTGCGCCGGCCCTTCTGACTGGGAGGACGTCCAGATTTTGTCAGCGGCGAAGGTGCCGTCTGGCATGCCGAGCTTCTTCAGCGCATAACCGATGGTGGCCTGGGATGAGCCGTACATCGGCGAGGAATCTATCATGCGCCCGCCGCCCGCCAGGAAGGCCTTGATCACATCCGCGCTCTCATCAAGAAGGGCCTGATCGCGTCCGACGTTGAAGGTGATCCAGCTGCCGAGGCCAACGATCGGCATTTTTTCACCACTTGAACGGATGCGCCGCGCAAGCGGCTGAGCGCTCGAACTCTCTGAAGCATGTGCAACAAGATGGCCATGCCCGACCGTTGCGCCTGCGGCAACTGCACCGCCGATACCCTGCAAGAATGCCCTACGTCCAATCCACATGCCGTTTGAAGCCCTCTTGAGTTTTCTCACTCATCAGTGGGTAGATGGGCCCTAGGACAAGCTGCAACAAGTCCCGGTTTACCGCCACGATATGTTAGAGCCTGAAGCAAGACATCCGGGCCAGTGACAAAGAGCCAGCGGCAAGGAATTAACCCGCGTCTTCGAGTGAATGCTCGTCGGCGCATTGCAATCACACAACACTTTGATCTGGCTATGTGCTCATCTTCACTACTTGTCGAGATCCGACGCGGAGATTCAAGTTCTAATGGCTTGGCGGCGGTCTCTGGGCACCTCCAACAGCCTTAGTGACAACAGAGGTCTTCAACGCGTAGGCTGTTACTCAATGGAAGCGATGCCAGCTCCATTTGTTGTCGAGCGAGGACCCCAGTGCAAGAGCAGAACACCCATCTTGTTCCAGGAACCGAAGTCAAGATTCCTAGTCCGAACGATGGTCCGCTGTCAGGGCTCACCTTCATGGCGAAGGACCTCTTCGACATAGAAGGGTACGTGACCGGAGCCGGCAATCCTGATTGGGCTCGGACGCATCCTCCAGCCAAATCACATGCCTGGGTCGTGCAGGCTCTGTTGGAAGCCGGTGCGGATCTGACTGGCAAGACAATGACAGATGAAATCTCGCTCGGGTTTTTCGGCGAGAACGCATTCTACGGGACACCAACAAACCCTCGGTCCCCGCGCAGAGTGCCAGGAGGATCATCTTCCGGCTCAGCATCGGCCGTTGCCCAGGGCCTTTGCGACATTGCGCTTGGCACTGACACAGGCGGATCAGTGCGCATTCCGGCAAGCTATTGTGGTTTGTATGGGCTTCGCCCTTCGCACGGGCGTTTGTCGGTGGACGGCATGCTGCCACAGGCGCCCAGTTCTGACACGCTCGGTTGGTTCACCAGGGATGCCAAAACAATGGCGCGCGTTGCTGAAACCCTATTTGGCGCAACTGTGCCGGCGGAGTTGCCGAAGGAGCTGGTCGTTGCAACCGACATGTTTGAGTTTTGCGATGCCTCCAGTCGCGACGCATTGCAACCCGCACTTGCTCGACTGACAAAGCTGATCGGCCAAAGGCGCGACGTGCAGCTGGCTCCGGAGGGAATAACAACCTGGGCCCAGGCACAGCGCAACATTCAGCTCGCCGAGGCTTGGGAGACTTTTGGTGCCTGGGTTAATGCCGAAAACCCATGTTTTGCCTTCCTTGTATCCCGAGCGCTTCAATACGGGGCAACGGTGACGTCTTCCGAACGCGAATCCGCATCGAAAGTTCGTTCAAGCGTGCGCGCACGAATGGCATCGCTCATACCAACGGGCACAGTTCTTTGTTTGCCGACTGCTCCCGGTATAGCACCTCTCAGGGGTCAAACATTGGACGCGCTGAGCGAGCAACGTGATCGAATCAACTGCGCCTGCTGTCTGGGTGGGCTTGCTGGTCATCCGCAACTCAACCTGCCGTTGGCAGAAGTCGAGGGTGCACCGGTAGGTCTATCGATCGTCGCCGGTCGAGGCGAAGATCTAGCCACGATTGCAGTCGCAGCCGCACTGGAGGAAGAAGCATGAACGATGTCGACCGAACACCAAACATTCCGGACGTTGTAGACGAAGTGAGAGCACTCTTTGAACGCTACGAGGACGCGCTGACCAACAGAGACGTCGACGTATTGGACGACACTTTTTGGAACAGTCCGCACACAATTCGCTATGCTCTCCACGAGAACGGATATGGTTTTGATCAAATCCACGCGCACCGCGTGGCGAGACCTCCTGGACCTGGGCACAAGGAAAAGCGGATCCGACTGGAAATCCTGACGTTGGGGTATGACTTTGCCACGGTTAACCTCGAGTATAAGGTCCGCGGCAAGGACTTGGTCGGGCGGCAAAGCCAGACGTGGGTTCGATTTCCTGAGCTTGGTTGGAAAGTGGTCGCGGCGCATGTCTCAACCGTGAGCCAGGAGAAGTTCTGGTAACAGTTCGTACTCGCGTCCATAACGTCAGCAGTGCGTCTGCTGCGCTGATGTCAAGGCACTGTGCGAGCGGTCTCTCACCAATCGTCGGTGTTAGCGCTCAGCCAAGGCCAGCTTGACACCCAGGAAAGTAAACGCTCCGGCGAATGACCGCTTCAACCAGGTCATGATTGTGGGCCGGGTGATCACATAGTCTCGTGCCGCTGCGGCGCAGGCGCCATACCCGATAAAGACGATCAACGTCAGCAGCATAAATAGTCCGGCAAGTAGGACCATCGTCAGCATTGCAGTGGGATTGGCGGCTTCCACGAATTGAGGGAGAAACGCGAGAAAGAAGAGTGACAACTTCGGATTGAGAACGTTGATGAGCGTTCCGTTCAACGCCGTGCGGAACATCGAGACGGGCTTTCGATCTTCGGCGACGTCGAGCGCACCGCCATCGCGGAGAATACTCCATGCCATATAGAGCAGGTAGGCGACACCGAGGTATTTCACGACCTGAAACGCAAGTGCGCTTGTGTGAAAGATCGCTGCCAGGCCGACGATGCTCGCTATGGCCGCTGGAACAATTCCAAGAGTACACCCGACTGCTGCTGCGATACTTGCTTTGAAACCGCGTCCAAGCCCGACAGCGAGCGTGTAGATCACACCCGTTCCCGGCAGCAGGATCACAATCAGTGATGTGACGACAAATTCTAAGCTCACAACAACTGCCCTTTCGCTCGTGCACCTGAGATGCAAGCTATATCACCCTACCGGGCTGTTGTTCGCAACAGGGTCAGACCGCAATCATCAAGCTGGCCAGCGATCAGGCGGACGGCGCGCTCACAACAAGCAGGTTTACTCAGAGTGCCGCCGCCGCTGGACCTAGAGGCGATGTGACCGACTTTGTGGCGTGCGCCCCCACATCGCTTCGGATAGCCAGTACCTCAATCACTGTTCGACAGGCAATACTTGAATGACACTGCCATGTTGCGGATAAGTTTTGAGTAGAGTTCTGGTCCGTTCATCAATCCTGAGCCAAGTGGGTCGAGCACACCTGGTTTTGCCGATGTCCCTTCAACGACGGTAGCGACTATCTTTGGCTTGAACTGCGGCTCTGAAAACACGCATGCCACGCCGGCATCCTGGATCTTTGAGCGCAGTTCCTTTACGCGCTTGGCACCAGGCAGAACTTCTGGTGAAACAGTAATGGAACCTGCGGCGGTCAATCCAAAACGCTTCTCAAAATACTGGTAGGCGTCGTGAAAGACAATGAAGCCTTTGTCTGCGAGCGGGTTTAGTTCTGCCGCGACACTCTTACTGAGCGCATCCAACTCAGCCACGATTGCCGATGCATTGGCTTCGTATTTTGCCTTGTTGGCCGGATCAGCCTCCGCCATGACTTTGGCTATCTCTTGCACGAGCACCTTTCCATTTGCTGGATCAAGCCAGACGTGTGCATCGAACTCACCATGCTCGTGACCGTGATCATCTTTGTGACCGGCCTCTTTCTTTTCATCGTGATCATGTTTCGTTTTGCCAGCGTGCCCAGCCTTCTTCTTCTCCTTGTGATGATCACTGTGTTTTGCTTTCCCGTGGTCGTCATCGTGATGATCGTCGTGGGATTCGAAGGCGCCGCCTTCGCGAAATTTGTGTTTGACCAATCCCGACGCATCGATCAGTTCGACCACCTTTGCTTTGGAGGCAATGGCTTCGAGAGGCTTTTTCAGAAAGGATGAAATCTCCGGCCCAATCCAGAACACCACATCGGCCCTTTCGAGCATTGCGGCTTTCGATGGTTTCATCGAAAATGTATGTGGAGAGGCTGCACCATCAACGATGAGAGCTGGCTCGCCGACGCCTTTCATCACGCCGGCGACGAGGGAATGCACTGGTTTGATAGAGGTAACGACTTTGACCTCAGCTTGTGCGGCAATCACACTCGCCAAAAGCATACCGGTACTCAGTCGAACAATGTCAGTGTAGCGCATGGCTGATCGCCTCATATTGAAAAGTCACCGTCTGCAATGTTATTACATTACATCTTGTTGTGACACCAGATAGCGTGCACAACAACCGAAAGCAATATTCAATATACGCCACACGTTGGAAGAAGTCCGCTCCAAGCCATGTTGAACCGTATAACGCCTCTTGTGACACTTGAAAACGCCGGAGTGCGTCGAGCAAGCCGCTGGCTTGTGCGCGGTGTTTCTATGGCAATCCAACCGGGCGAGATTGTCACGCTGATCGGACCGAACGGCTCCGGCAAATCAACAACCGCCAAGATGTCGCTCGGAATACTGCGACCGACCGAAGGCACTGCATCGCTGCAGACGGGTGCAAGACTTGCCTATGTGCCGCAAAAGTTGGCCATAGACTGGACACTCCCGCTCACCGTTCGCCGATTGATGCACTTGACCGGCAAGGCAAGCGACAGTGAGATCACTCAGGCCATGAGCCGAACGGGCGTTGGCCATCTGGCCGAAATGCAGGTGCGTACGTTGTCAGGTGGCGAGTTCCAGCGCGTTCTATTGGCACGTGCCATTGTGCGCAAACCTGACTTGTTGGTGTTGGACGAGCCGGTTCAAGGCGTCGACTTCAACGGTGAAATTGCCATGTACGAACTGATCAGGCAGATCCGCGACGACTACAACTGCGGAATAATCTTGGTCTCACACAATCTGCATTTGGTTATGTCAGCGACTGATCGCGTGATCTGTCTGAACGGACATGTTTGCTGCTCCGGGACACCTATGACAGTGACTGCTAGTTCAGAGTTCAAGGCGTTGTTCGGAGCCCGGGCCGCGTCGGCTTTAGCGGCTTACGAGCACCACCACGACCATACCCATTTGCCGGATGGGCGCGTGCAGTACAGCGACGGCACGGTAAGCGATCACCTTCACTTGCATGATGACGCTGATGAACCGCAAGACGAGGGCAGCAATGCTTGATGATTTCTTCACCCGGGCGCTGATTGCGGGTATAGGCGTTGCGCTCATTGCCGGACCACTCGGTTGCTTTATCGTTTGGCGTCGGCTCGCTTACTTCGGCGATACGCTGTCTCACGCTGCATTGCTCGGGGTCGCACTTGCTTTGCTGTTCGAGATAAACATCACGCTTGCTGTGTTTTTGGTATCGGCAAGCGTCTCCACCGCGCTGCTGCTTCTGCAGCGTCGTCAAATGCTCTCCGCAGATGCTCTGCTCGGCCTGCTGGCCCACTCAACGCTCGCACTTGGCCTTGTGGTCCTCGCGTTCATGACTTGGGTTCGCATTGATCTGATGGGTTTCCTGTTTGGGGATATCCTGGCCGTATCGAAACTCGACATTGCAACTATCTGGTTGGGAGGGGCGCTCTGTCTCGCGATCCTCGCCGCAATCTGGAAGCCCTTATTTGCAGCGACCGTGAATGATGAACTGGCTGCAGCGGAAGGCATGCACCCCGAGCGGGCCAATCTTGTTTTCATGTTTCTGATGGCGGCCGTGATTGCTATCGCGATGAAGATTGTCGGCGTCTTGTTGATCACTGCGATGCTGATTATTCCCGCAGCAACTGCGCGCCGCTTCGCTTCCGGTCCGGAACAAATGGCCGTGCTTGCAGCCATGCTCGGTGTCGTTGCCGTCATCGGCGGCCTGTTCGGTTCGCTCGAATGGGATACGCCGACTGGACCGAGTATCGTGGTGGCTTCGCTTCTGTTATTTGCGTTCTCTCTCCTACCGGTCTATTTGCTGCTCGAACGGATATTGCGCAGCAAGCGCCCCGCCAGATCAATGCCTTCGCATACGGTTCAAGACTGAAAGGTTGGCGAACTACTTGGGATCTCCGGCCTTGCCGCCAGCGAACAGCATTTCGTTTCCTAGTGTAGCGCATCTGACGCGTGGTCCTCACTTGCTGCTAAGCCCGCATCCAAGCGTCAGCTGCAAAAGCTACACTAGAAACATAGTCCTACTAGTGTTCCTTTGGCTCCGACATTTGAATTGAGACAAGCAGGAACGGGAATCAAATGTCGGAGCCGGAACACGAGAGGCTTGAATCGCAATGTCACACATTCCCGTCACCATTATCACGGGCTTCTTAGGTGCCGGTAAGACGACAATCCTGAACGCACTTCTGCGTGATCCGGCTTTTGCCGAGACAGCAGTGCTCATTAACGAGTTTGGCGATGTCCAGGTCGATCATGATTTGGTCGCAGAATTCACCGATGAGCTGGTGATGACGACAACAGGCTGCATCTGTTGCACGGCCTCCAGCGATATCAAGCAGTCGTTGTTCGAGCTTTGGAGGCGACGCAAGGATCGTGAGATTGGACCGTTCAAGCGCGTCATTGTCGAGACGACTGGGCTGATGGATCCCGTTCCTGTCGTTAACTCGCTGCTGTCGCCCCCCTCAGGTGGGTTGATCGACAGCATCGTCAGTCAGCAGTTTGCACTCTCGCAGGTTGTCACACTCTTCGACATCGTGAACGGGGGCATGATGCTCGACGATCACCCGGAGGCTATGAAGCAGGTCGCATTGGCGGACGTGCTTGTTCTGACAAAGACGGATATGTCGCGTGATCCGGCGACCCTGCGAGATATCGAGCAAGAACGTCAGCGGCTCTCTGCAGTCAATCAGAGCGCAAGGATATTGGACCGCCATGCCGATTGGCCCGAACTTCAGGCACTGTTCCTCGCGACAGGGACCTATGATCTCAGGACCAAGAGCGAGGATGCAATTGCTTGGCTGAAAGCTGAACAAGTCCAAGTGGAGGCCGATGGTGGCCACGTCCACCATGATGGCTCTTACCACGGACATCACCATCACCACCACGACCACCTCGATCGCACACGCCATGGAGATGACATCCGCAGCCACGTCATCATCCTCGATGAGCCGGTCCGCCAGCTGGTCTTCTACATGTTCCTAGAGGCTCTCAAGGTCAGCGCGGGCACGGATCTCCTGAGATTGAAGGGATTGTTCGCACTGGCCGATGATCCAGACCGGCCTGTCGTTGTCCATGGCGTGCAGCATATCGTTCATCCTATTGCCAAGCTGGATCAATGGCCGACGAATGATAAGCGCACCAAAATCATCCTCATCGGACGCAACCTTGATATTGCAGCTTTCCGCAATGTTTTAACCGCAAGCCGTTCGGATGAACCGAATGTTGCTGCAAGAGATGATACCTAGTCTCCCTCGGCGGAGAACTGCTATAGCACCGAATAAGGCGAAACGCTTTGATCTACCGTATCAGGCCTGGCGGCATGGGGGCGGACACACCTGAGACGATAAAGGCAATGCAAACTGCGACGACCAAGCTGCCCGCGATCACCTGGAGCCGCCCGAAAGACGCCATCGAAATGGCTTCGCCGTTGGCGCTCAATCGGAACAGGCCGGAGTCCCTTACTGTCGTCGCAAACAGTGCGACCAACGCAACGATCAGTCCTGTACCAACGGCCATTGCAAATGTGGCAAGCGCTCCCACCGCATAAAGGCCGAAGTGCCATGAAATGATCAAGACGATCAGCGCGCCGGAACAAGGGCGAATACCGATGCTAAGGACAAGCGCAGCGACGTCGCGCCAGCTTTCGGCCTTTTCGGCTTCATCGATTGACGGCATATGTTTGCAGCCGGCAGCGCACTGCCCATCGTGGGCGTGCGCGGAATGGTGGTTGTGATGGCTATGCGCCTCGGTCATGCTGTGCGAATGATGATGTTTTCGGGGCGCAGTGTCTTGCTCATCCTTGTGCGATGGATGAACAGCCATCAGCCGGATGCCGCGTACGACGATCCACGCGCCCACAAATGCCATGGCAGCGAAGCTCAACGGCACCAAGAGGCCTTGCGCGCTGCCGATGATGGCGCTGCCTGTCACCGATGCCAGACCAAGCCCACCATAGGCCAGGATGATCGCGCTCACGGCCTGCATCAGGCTTGATGAAAAGCCAATCGTTGCCATACGCCAAGCCGTTCGCCGCGACGCGACCGCTGCGCCACCAATAAGGAACTTGCCATGCCCTGGCCCAATCGCGTGAAGAAGACCATAGAGGAGACATGCACCAACAAGCGAGGTGATTGCGAAGTGATCACCGGAACGGACCGCCTGAATCGCGCGGGCGAGCTGATTTTGCATGGCGCGTTGCTCAGCCTGGACCCATAGCGTGAGATCACCCCAGTTTGAGGTGACAACGAATAAAACTGCCGCTGCGATTGAGACGACCAATAGAGCTCGTATCATTCCCGGCACTCCAACCGCGTTGTTTCGGCAAAGATAGCGCCGACGTCCTCGACATCCGGCGTTTCCTCGCGTGAAAGCTTTGACAGAAGATACTCGCTTCGTCGTGTTTGCTCGGTCTGCGATGGCTTTTTGACTGACACTAAGCAAGTGGGGCCACTGCCGACAATCATTGGTGGCAGATCAATTGTGATTGCTGTGAAATAGGTGGGATCATAGAGCTGGAGCGAGACTGATTGCCCTGACAGCGTGAGCGGTTTGTCCAGCGGAAGCAAGAACACGAGACTAAGCCTGTTTTGGTGAAGTGCGATTTTCAAATCAAGCGGCTTGCCGAGAGAGACTTTTATGTTTTGCTGTGCAAGGTGCGTGAAGTATCGGTAGTGCCCAAAGCCCTCGAGCACATTCTTGGCGATCTTCTGGGTATCTTCGTCAGAAAAGACCTGGTCGCCGTCTTTGTTCACGCCAAGCTCTGCCATCGTGTAAATCGTGTTCAGTTCATCGATCAGGAATACGACGCGCAGCTTGGCCAGGCGGCCTTCATCGTCCAGCAGAAATTGCGCCGTGGATGTAAAGAACATGTGTGGGTGCGCGCGCGCGCTGAATGCCGCGATGGAAAGAAGTGTGAACATTGCCAGGATACGAACCACAACCATCTTCATGATCGACTTGTCCTGTCTTTCCATTCCTTACGTTCAGGTCTGTTCTGTTAACTTGAGGTCGAGCTGACATGTCATGGGAACGCGACCTCGGTTGGTGGCACACATATCTGACTCTGATCCAGTGAATTTAGTGATTGGCACTCAAAATGGTAGTCTCTCTACCAAGGGAAACGCCTGCTTTACTCGGACCTTGCAAACGATTGCGGCACGCGTATGGACGTTATATCGTATCAACAGAAGGCATAGTGACGGGTGGCGTTTCAACACAAAGTGATGCGTAACGCTTGAACCAACTTTGCAAGCCGCTGCCTGTGTTTGGGGTACACCAACGCAGCAGGCTCAGACTTCAGCATTCCGCAACGTATTAGCTCGACGCAGGATGAGCAGGCCTGCAAGTTCGATGACCATGGCATGGCAAACACTCGGCTATTGACCTCTCGCATGTAACTATATAACATCATCTTCATCATGACGTAAACTACGGCGGCTGCGCAGTGATTACACTGCCGCAGCTGTTTTTTTGGAGGGGGGTAGTTTGGGGGAGCCTTCTCGACAAATTCTCGCTGTCGGGCCGCTTCTCACTCGAGATCGATGTCACTGCCATTATGATGATAGCTGAGCTTGGCATCGTTAGAGTTTGGCCGTGGGAGCCCACCTCCGGAGCATTTATTCCGGCCCGTCCGTCACGCCATTCTAGCGTGACAGTTTAATTTGCCTGCTCCGGTGAGCGTGACATCTGTGGGCAATTCCGCGTGAAGCTTCAATAGGCTGTGCACAATCAGCACCATCCTTAAGAGCCTCGAACCGTGATGCCGGTCTTCGCAAGTTCAGCGATCTCCTCATCGCTGTAGCCCGCTTCTCCAAGTATCTCCGCCGAGTGCTCACCCAGCCGCGGTGGCAATCGTCGAATGTCGGCAGGTGTGCGGCTGAAGCGTTGCGGGACATCAGGCATCCGCAGTTTCCCCTCAGTCGGATGCTCAACCTCTTTCCAGAAACCAGTCGCATTTAGCTGATCATCGTCGAGTAGGTCTTCGAGCGTATTAACCGGGCCATGCGGAATGTTACTGTCCGCCAGCAATGCGCTCCACTCAGCGTTGGTGCGTGTCGCAGCAATCTCACCGAGCAGAGCATAGTAGTCTTCAACATGCTCAAGGCGGGACTGAAGCGTGAGGAAACGCTCATCGTCGCCGAGCTCCGGTCGGCCGACCTTGACGCTGAATTCCTGCCAATGACCATCGGTGTATGGCAGGAGGGCAAAAAAACCATCCTTCGTGCGATATGGCCTCCGCTCCGAGTTCAGGATCCGCTTATAGCCGGCCGTACCAACTGAGGGCAAAAACGTTTCGCCAAAGAGATGCTCTACCATGACATTGGCGACGAGAGTTTCGAACATCGGCACTTCAATGTCCTGACCAACGCCGGATCGTTCGCGCTCAACAAGGGCTGCCAGAATGGCAATGGTAAAGGCTTGCGATGTTGTCTTGTCGGCAACGACGCTTGGAACGAAGCGCGGCTCGCCATCAATGACGGATTGTAGAGATGCCATTCCAGTGCCGGCCTGAATGATATCATCGTAAGCGGCTCTGGCGCCCATCGGTCCTTCTGAGCGGTAGCCATAGGCTGCAGCGCAGATGATAGACGGATTAGCCGTACTCAACTGCGCATACGTCAGTCCCAATCTCTTGGCTGGCGCGGTCCTGAAATTGTGCAGAACAACATCAGCCTTCTTTGCCAAGGCATTCAGGACCTCGCGCCCACCTTCAGACTTCAGATCCAGAACGATGGATCTCTTGTTGCGATTACAGCCCAAATAGAAGGAGGCCATTTGTGCATTGCGCGCGGGTCCTAGATAGCGGGTGGTGTCGCCGGTCTTCGACTCGATTTTGATCACATCTGCCCCGAGATCACCAAGCGTCTGGGCGGCCCAGGGACCGAGTGCAACCGTGCTGCATTCAATGACGCGTATACCGTTGAGAGGACCTGCCATCTATCCATGTACTCCTTCACTATTGTCGCTTGGTATATATGCTGGGCGCGGATGCTCGTATATATTTTCGGAAAGCCGCTTAGCCGCGTGACAGACTTTTGGAGTGCATATCTCATGAATGATGTAGGCGTAGAGAAATCTCACAATGCTGACTGGGTCGCGCCTGACTGCGCTGGGATGAATTTCTATGATTGCGATGCCGGGCTCATTCAAGGAGTAAAACGCTACCTCCCCCCTGACTTGCGCGCGGCCGTTGAGCCATATATGCGCGAGCTTGGCCAATTGGCCGGCTCACGACTGGATGAGCTTGCACGCATTGCGGATCGGCATCGCCCCGTACTCCATCACCGTGACGCCTTTGGTCGGGACAACCAACAAATCGAATATCATCCTGCATTCGCTGAGATGGAAGGCATCGCGTACGGCAAGTTCTCGATTCACCGCATGAGCCATGTCGGTGGTGTTTTCGAATGGCCGAAACCGATGCCGCCACTGGTCAAGTACATCTTCCAGTATTTGTTCGTGCAGGGTGAGTTCGGCTTGATGTGCCCTGTCTCGATGACGGATACTGGCATTACCTTGCTGCGCAATACCACTTCGCGCGAGATCGCGGAGAAGTATCTGCCGCAGATGCTGTCCTCTGATACTGAGCAATTGTACCGATGTGCGCAGTTTTTAACCGAGCAGGGAGCAGGCTCGGACGTGGGCAATATCGAAGTGCAAGCTAGGCCAGATGACAACCACTGGCGGATATATGGCGACAAGTGGTTTTGCTCCAGCACCGATGCGGAAGTTATTTTGTTGCTGGCACGTACGGAAGGCGCTCCATCTGGCTCTCGAGGACTAAGCCTGTTTCTGGTCCCGCGGACACTTGATGACGGCAGCCGAAACAACTACCGGATCGTACGGCTCAAAGACAAACTTGGCACGAACTCGATGGCATCGGGTGAGGTTTCGTTGGATGGTGCAGTCGGCTACTTGATTGGTGAACAGGGTAGCGGGCTACGCCAAATCATGAAAACAGTGAGCTTGTCGCGCTTGTCACATGGCGTTCGCGCCGCTGCCATGATGCGCCGTTGCCTGAATGAAGCGCTCCAGGTTGCCCGCAATCGGCGCCAGTTTGGCGATCGCATTATTGAGTTTCCGCTGCTGCGGCGGCAACTGATGAAGATTATGTTGCCAACGGAGCAGGCCTTAAGCGTTTTCCTGTTTGCCGGTCATGCGATGGCCGATGCAAACGCAGGCGATGAGCAGGCCGAGAAACTGGTGCGTATCCTCACACCTTTGCTGAAATTGCGTGCCTGTCGCGACAATGTCCCTGTTGCGACGGGCGCAATGGAGGTACGCGGCGGTAACGGCTACATCGAAGACTGGGTCAACGCGAGGCTCATTCGTGATGCCCAGGTGGGACTACTGTGGGAGGGCACATCAAACATCAATGCGTTGGATGTTGTGTCCCGTGCCATTCCCAAAGTGCGCGCGCACGAGGTCCTGGCGAATGCACTGCATGACAAGTTGGCTGATATAGATGCCATGCCGGGTGAGCTTGTTGGTCAGCTAGGCAAACAGCTGGATCGAGCAATAGCATTCGCTGAGGAAGTCGCGTCAGACAAACACCAGGAAGATAAGGCCAGGTTGGCAGTCAGCGCGCTCTACAACGTGACATCAGCCATACTCCTAGCATGGGAAGGTATATCATCTGGACGGGCTGGCGGCGACGCCAAGCGCTTGCTACTGGCACGCCTAGTACATGACCACCGCCTCATACCGCAAGATCCGATGGCATCAGGTGAAAACAGCTTTGATCGAGCCGCAGCTGACCTGCTGCTAGGAGAACAACCAGCAGGCTTAGACGAAGTGATCAACGCACTTGCACTGTCGTAACCTCGGACCTGATCGCGCATCATCATCACAGTCGATCTTCCGCGAAAGTCGACTGCAACTCTCTGACGTGGCAATTGGACTGCAAAGGGTCAGGCATGAACACCGCCGCTTCGTGCATATCACGGCAGACGTTGCCTCACATTGCAGACCCAATATGCGCATTCCCGATGACACGCGTGGCCCACATTTGGAGTGGCCACTCAGAAACAAGAGCCAAGATCCTGGCTTCTCGTCGTGGCAGCAGGTTTCCAATCGCCAACGAGAGCACCGGACTGACCTGAGCTAATTGGGGAGTGAGACTTGGCCCAATTGGAAGCTATCATTGGTCCGAGCCATTTGCTTGCAGACCAGACACAACCGGCCAATCTTCCATGGCCAACATCTCCATGGGCCAACCAAGCCTAGGCGATTGTTACACCTTCAGACAAAGCCGGCGTGCAAAAGTGTCTGGAGTTTGCCGGGCGAGATGGCATGCCCGTCTAACCGTCTAGCCGCCTAACCACTTAGCCGGGGCAGGCGTTGGGGCTTGCGAGGGCATCTGCCCTCCACTGACGCATTCGTTTAAGATCTGTCACGGCTCAACCGCATGCAGAAAATCGACTTTGACGATGGGACTGCCAGGATGGAGCCCGGTATGACCATTCGAACACCTCTAAGCTGTTTTGTTGAACCAAGGACTTGCCTACATATCCCGGATTTTGGTGGATCGATTGATGCCAGCATGCTTGCCAGTGCACCTGAACGCGAGGCAAGGCTAGGCGAACAGAGCGATCGTTTCCGAGGGTTCAGTGGTTCTGAAGTCTTGCTCTCAAATGGCGCGCCACCGCATCTGGTCGACGACAGTCGTCACAATCCACCGGCCGCAGAACTGCTCCATGTCGAGCGTTCCGTGCCAGAAATGTCCTATGCTCATCCCTTGGTTATGCAACTTTTAACCATGTCGTGACTGGCAAGGCCGTAGCAGGTTTCCAGCTTGATCTGTTAACGCGTTAAGAGTTTTTTGTTCCTATTTTTACTGCTTGCAGATTTACAGCAAGGGTGATGTATGCCTTCCACATCAACTGTCTCAGCAGGCGGTATCCTGCGCCGGCACGAAGCACGTGTCGCGTTGATGGTAATTGTGGCGTCATTGCCTTTGCTCGCGGCAGTCGCCTATCATGTTGTGGCAACGGCAAAGCAGAGCACGAAAGACGCGCTTGCTCGCGTCGAAGCGGTCGCGCAACAAGGCAGTCGCGATTATGAAAAAGCAATAGCAGAAGCCAGAACCGTTCTTGCGCTGGTCGCCCAACTGCCTCAGGTCATGGACGGTCCATCACAGGCCTGTCGCTCAGCTTTGCTACCGATATTGAAGCGACTGGATTGGGCGCAGGGGCTCTGGGTCATTGGCGAGAATGGGCGTGTTCGCTGCTCGACCGTTGCCCAGGGAGTAGGCGTCGATCTCTCGTCGCAGCAGACGTTCCGGAACGCTGTCGCTGCAGACGGTTTTTACGTCAGTAATTTTTTCGTCGGCAAAGTCACCGACAAGCCCATGACATTCGCGTCACTGCAGGCCAACAGCAAGTCCGGCGATCGCAACCTGCTTGCCGTGACCATGAACATCTCGTGGTTTGCAAAGCTGTCCGCCTCACTGGGGCAGGAATCCGGCGCTAACATTTTGCTTCTTGATGGCAAGGGTGTTGCGATTTCTGCGTTTCCCCAGAGGAGTGTGCAATCGGGCAAGAGTCTCGCGGACCACATTTCCATCAAACGCACGCAGCAATCGAGCCGTGGCCACTTCGAGGGCGAAGCCTTGGACGAGACCCGTGCCTACTGGGGCTTCGCGACACTCTCGGGCACTGATCATAAAATTGCCGTTGCCTTTCCGAGCAGCTCGATACTGTCGAACATCAAGTCAGCTGCATGGCAGGCTGGTTTGGTCGGCGCATTCACACTGATGCTATCTGCCGCCTTCATCTGGGCGATTGGCCAGCGGCTATGGGCCAACCCGATGCGCAAGCGTGACCAGCTGCTACAGACCGCGCTGGACAGTATGGACCAGGGCCTGATTGTGGTAGACCAGTCCGGCCGTATGCGGATCCACAACGCACGGGCCCTTGAACTTCTCGATTTACCAAAAGAATTGATGGCTTCGGAGCCCGCCGCTGAGACGATCTTGGCTTATCAAAAGTCTATCGGTGAGTTCGACAATATGAGTCAGCAACATCGTGCAGGGCTGTTGTCAACACTCTCAGGTGGCCGGCGAAACACTTACGTGCGCGAACGAGCTAATGGTACGAGTTTGGAAGTTCATACGGTGCCAATCGAGGGTGGCGGTGTCGTGCGGACCTATACCGACGTGACAACACGGAAAGCAACGGAGCGCTACCTCCAGGAGCAGGCCAATAGTGACGGCCTGACAGGCCTGTCCAATCGTCGATACTTCGATAAACTGTTTCACACTGAATTCACAAGGGCGCGCCGGACAGGCCAATCACTTGCGCTCATCATGATCGATATCGATCACTTCAAAGCCTATAACGATTATTATGGGCACTTGATGGGTGATACCTGCCTGCAGGAAGTGGCGGACCTGATTGATGCAACCTTGAAGAGACCAGCCGATACGGCCTCACGTTACGGCGGCGAAGAGTTCGCCGTCCTGTTGCCCGAAACACACCTTGGCGGTGCTATCATTGTAGCTGAGCAAATCCGCAAAGCGATCGAAGCGCGTGCAATCGAACACCACGGCGCCCTCACCGGTGTCGTGACGGTGAGTGCGGGTGTCGCCGCAGTTACACCCAACCTACTCAGCGACGAAGCTAGTCTAGTGCGCGATGCGGACGCGGAATTGTACGAAGCGAAGAAGGCGGGCCGGAACCAAGTTGCACCTGGTCCAATCGTGACTGAGCCTGATCGCACGTTGGCAGACCGACGACAACATCACGGCGCGCCAGCCGATCGCGAACCGGAGCCAACGGCTGTCTGAGATATGTCTATCCACGCTAAAGAGAGCCACACAAATTCAGGTGCAGCCTTTGTCCATCGTCAAGTCGCCGGACCGCCGCATAAAAAGCGTTACGAAAAGCGCTTGATCGCGCCGGCCTGCGATACAGGAGGATGCGCATAACGGTCCTCTTTGAAACTCCGCAAAGACTTCACCGAAACTGACCGAAGTGGACTAGCGCACCGCTTGGGTCCGAAATGTGGAAGACAAGCTCGAGACTCAAAGAAATCGGGAGACTCACCGTGTTGGTTCGAAACCAGCCGGCTTCAGAGGCCCTGTATAAGCTCCGTTCATCCATCGTGCGGTGCTTAGCGGCGGCGCACAGGGAGCACCGGGCCTCGATTGCGGGAAGGCCTTGTTCCCGGGGCTAACGAGCAGACACGTCCACTGGCGCTACAACGTACACCTCGCCATTCTCCTTCCCAGGCGACGTAGCGGCAAGAGACACGAACATGTTGTAAGCGGCTCCGTGCGAGACCGCGCCGTGCAGCGCGTTGGTAGAGCCCACGCAGCGTTCCGCGCTGAGCGCTTATTGTTGATTCACCACGCCGCACAGGGATGGTCGCTGCGTATGAAATGGTCTGACACGTGATGGCTGCGTGAGCGGTACTCACATGGCCGCACATTGTGGTCACCAGCACGAAGCTACCTGCAAGGCGAACTGCAATTCTGACGAGCTGCATAGCATTGAACCTTATCTTTCGAAATCTGCAGTCAACTGGGCGCTGCGTTTGATATTGGGTCGCTGCAAGCGGGGGATTGGTTCAATGATTTCGATTGGGTTAGATAGGATCGCAGGTGATGCTTAGAGAGGTGCCGCACCAATGAACGGCGCACTTTGGCTTGCGGCACGTCGATCACATGCTCATCAACGGGGAATGTCGGCTTGATAGAGCTTCGAGACGACGTGCACTGCCGGCTAAACTCTCCACCAACTAGCGCTACTCAGCGGATTGTTAGGATCAAGCTCTACCGCCGGGATCTCTCCAGGAGCGACAGCCATCTCAACCCAATACTGTTGACCGCTCAGGACAGCGACTTGCGTTCCGGCTCTGCACATCGCATTGCGAAGCTTGCGGTCGCTGGTCAGAAGAACATTGACATCAAGTGCCTCACATTCAGCCACGATACGGCAGTCATCCACGTCTGAATGATAGGCGTTAAGGGCATTGGTACGGAAGATAACGTCCGCCGGGCTTGATGGCTTGGGCAGGGTTGTGAGGTGCAACAAGGCCCAGTGAGCGTGATCACTCAGGCGTGCTTGATCTGGAATTCGGGAGAATTCCACGTCAACAGTGGGTGTTATGCAAAAGACAGTTTCGGGCTGTCGATAGAGATAACACCGCGCCAGTGCGATCTTCTCAGTCGCTGCGTTGCCTGTTGGTGGACTGGCGAGGCTTGTAACCGCCTCGATGAGATCGGACATGGCATTTGAATCCAGTGCCACGCGATTGGTCTCAGCATACATCTTCATCCAATCGGCTCGTGTTTTGGCTCAAACGCTTGTCTCCACGTGCTGCATGGTCAGAACAAATGTCTGAACCGAAAAGAACGCGAGTTCTTATATCCTCTCCTTTGCCATACTGCCACGCGTTCCATACGCGATCGCATCTGCAACACCGCTTGTCAGTCCGCCGCCCGGACTTTTGGTTCCCACAAGACGCACGGCGACGCTCCGTTGCTTCGGTTGGCAAAGCGCGACCAATTTCATCGCAATCATGCATTTCGTATCAATCGCTAGTCGCGGTAGCTTGGGTCTTGGCTGTCCAGTTGATCAAGAAAGCTTGGCCAGTCAGCAACAAACCGGGCGTGTTCGACGAATTCTTGGGATTGGCCAACAGCGTGCCGGATAACATCATCCGCAGGAATGGTGAGCGACCTTCGCCCTGATCTCGCAGCCGCCATAGCGGTGATTTGAGAGCGACAGCACTTGTCGAGAAAGAAAACCAGCTTCCACAGCTGAGCAGCGGTCTTGCCAATCACAAGCAGTCCGCGCCCACGAATGAGAAGGGCACGATTCCCGCCCATCTCGTCCGCAATTTTCTGCCGCAGGCTGGCTTGTGACATCCGAGGATCGAATTCCATACAGCCGATAGCATTGTGAAACATGAATGCCGTTTGGGTCATAGGCAGGAGCCCATCGCGCAGAGCTGACACAGCACATCCAGCAATCGAAGCAACCTGCGCCACAGCAACGGCATCTGAGTTTGCGCCAAGCGCCGCAAGGGCGAGTGACAGTGCGCCCGAATCTGGTTCGGTTTTTCGATCATCTAGCCGGACACGATCATGATCGACGGACACGAGACTTGATGCACTCACCTCCCGAAGCAAAAGACCACCCGGATTGACAAAGAAGACGCCTGGTTGCTCCGGGTCCCGGATAGCAACGCGTGCGCCTGCATTCGGTGCAATCCCTTCGCCCGCAATAAGGCGGCAGACAGCTGCCAATTCAGTGCGGGCCTGATGTGATGATACAGGTGCTTGAACAGCGGTATTCCAATTCAACTCTGACATAGCGCACTACTCTCGGTACGACGGATCAAGACGGTCCAGAATACGACATTGCGATGCCCAACGCTCCGCCATGAAAACATTGTCTTCTGCAACGAGGCCTTGCCTGTCAGCCGTTACGATCGCAGGCGCCCGCGGTACGATCTCAGAGCCTGTTGAAAGGGCAGCCAAGTGAGCGAGTGTCGCCTGTTCCAGGTCATAGAGCCTTGACCAGCATTCAGGTACAGTCGTGGCGCAAACCAAGTAGCCATGGTTTTCAAGAAGCGCAGCGTTTTTTGACCCCATATCATTGATCAATCTTTGCCGCTCGTTGGGATTGTTAAAAATGCCTTCAAACCGGTGCATTGCGAGCTCTCCATCGAGCTTTGTTCCAAATGGTGAAACAGGCTGCAAGGCTTCCGGTAGAGCTGAAAAAGACATCGCAGCAGCTGTATGGGTGTGGGCAGCGCTGCCGACGTCCGATCGTGCTTCGTAGACCGCACCATGGATTGTGTATGCCGGGATGTCATAATTGAAGCCGACATCGAGCAAGATGTTTCCTGCGGCATCAACCTTCACAAGATTGGAAGCGGTGATCTGGTCAAATAGGCGTGGATAAGGGTTGAGGAGAAACTCATCGGACGTTCCCGGAACCCGTGCCGAAAGATGGCCCAGAACAAGATCAGTCATGCCGTGAAGCGCCACCAGTCGGTAGAATGCGGCAAGGTCCACTCGCACCTGCCATTCTTCCTCACCCACGATCTCGCGGATGGTTCGACCGTGATCGGTTGCAGTTTGCTGCGTCATTGCAATCCCAATCCCATCATTGCGCTTTCTCTGTTGTGGCTTGTGACGCGGCGAGCGACATCCATCAGTTTAGACTGCACGGTAAGCGTAAACCTTGTACAATTATTTCTCCCGTCAATACGCCTGCAGAATGATGTGTTGATCCAGCACTATAGTATGATGGACCAATTCAGGATGCCGGATCCAATCCCAGTGATTTTGGTTCCCGAAATTGCTGGACAGGCTTGTAAGCCAACCGCATCTTATCTATCCCAACGTCAACGGACACCGGACGCAGACACAATGCCTATGATATTGGCCGCCTCAGCTAGTGCCAACGGCAGTCATGTCGGAGAGTGGCGGCACCCCGATGCGTGGGATCATCCAGCGGCCAACCTGGCCAATGCCGTAAAGATCTCTCAGATTGCGGAAGCCGGCAAGATGGACCTGCTGTTCCTGGCAGACGGAAACGGCGTACGACAGATGGACAAGCCAGACCTGTTTGCGGCTTCGTCGCCCTCTGATCGGCCAGGTGTGTTCGAGCCCGTGACTTTGTTTTCGGCACTGGCGATGGTCACGAAACACATCGGTTTCGTCGCTACGGCCACGACAACATACGATGAGCCGTTCCATGTCGCACGACGCTTCGCGTCTCTCGATCATATTAGTGGCGGTCGCGCCGGTTGGAACCTGGTGACTACTTCGTACCCACTTGACTCATTAAACTTCGGCCACACCGAACATGTTGCACGTGAAGTGCGTTACGACCGCGCAAACGAGTTTGCTGACGTCGTCAAAGGCCTTTGGGATTCGTGGTCAGATGACGCATTCCTGCAAGACAAGGCAACGGGACAATTCCTTGACCCGGAGAAAGTCCAGGTTTTGGGCCACAGGGGCAAGCATTTCCAGGTCGCCGGGCCACTCAATTGTCCGCGCCCACCGCAAGGGCATCCGGTGGTGTTTTCCGCCGGTCAGTCGGAAGCCGGGCGCGAACTGTCAGCCAAACATGCAGATTGCATCTTTGCCATTGAGGCAACACTTCCGGCGGCCCAGCAACTCTATGCTGATTTCAAGCATCGTCTTGCCAGGCACGGACGCCAATCAGACGACTTGAAGATCCTTGCCGGTGTGACGATCCTGGTCGGCGAGACGGAACAACATTCAGACGAGATTGCCGCTGAGCTGGATGATCTCGTGACGCCTGCCGTGGGTGTAGATTATCTGTCGAAGATGATCGGCCGCAACATGAAGGATTATCCGATTGATGGTCCAATGCCTGATTTCACGGAGCAGCACGTCGGCCAGAGTGGGATTGGCCGGGCGATCGTAGACATGGTCAAGGCAGAAGGCCTCACTGTGCGTCAAGCCTATCGAAAGATCTTGCCTCAGATGGCTGGAAACATGTTCAAGGGTGATCCCGTCCAAGTCGCTGACCAAATGGAGGAATGGTACCGCGGAAAAGGCTGCGATGGCTTCATGCTATCTGCACCAGTTGTGCCCACCGGCCTGGAACGGTTCACGCGCCTTGTAATCCCAGAGTTGCAGCGCAGAGGCCTGTTTCGTCAGGAATACGAAGGCCGCACTCTACGTGACAATCTTGGATTGAGGCGGCCCTCGCGGCAACTGGCAAACTGACCTGCTGTGCAGTTCGTCTGACTCCGCGTGGTCGAAGCGGACGTGATGACGTTTCTGTCCGAAGCTCGACTCGATCTGTGGCAGCGACGATTGCTCGTTTGACCTTCGAGGCAGGGTTCACAAGTCCATTCGCAATAATCATCGTTGAGCACATTTTGCGCTTGCGGAAAAACTCCCACCAAATTCGGCATCGAGCGGCTAGGTCTTTGCGATCCGTAAATTAGTTCCGCACCATGACGACAATGTCAAACCCGCAATCCATCCTGCAAGCCGGCTTGAATGTACTGAAAGGCACGGCTGCGTTGAGTTTCGAACTCCGATGAGCCTGTCCCGTCTGGAGCAACACCAACCTGTCCATGTTCGTGCAACCGTCTACTCACATATTTGAGCGAGCGTGCCATGGCCGTCGTTCGGCCCGTCAAGATTGATAATGTCGGTGGGATACAGTGGTCCAACTTCCAAGACGGCCTCTCCCTTTGCTGTGAACTGGATTGTCCCAAATTAGTTCGCATCAGGGATGACTGCTTCGACGTCAATTTCCATCAGCATCTCAGGCTTGGCTAGACCAGCTACAATCAAACCTGTCTGGCAAGGATAAACTCCCTTGAGCCAGCGTCCTACGACTGTGTAAACCGGTTCACGATGCTGCCTGTCAGTCAGGTAAATCGTTGTCTTCACGATGTGACCGAGTTCCGATCCAGCTTCTTGGAGCAGAAGCTTAACGCAGGCCATCGCGTTTTCGGCTTGGGCGGCTGCATTGCCCTCACCAATAAAGTTGCCATCCAAATCCAGACCGGTTTGTCCACGCAACCAAATGCGGTTCCCCACACGGACTGCCATCGCCAGATCATTGTCGAGCGATTGACCCGGATAGACATCTTTTGTGTTGTACTTTCGAATTCGCTGGTGAGACATCAGTTGGAACTCTCTGTGGCAGTGTTTGCATAACCATGAGACGCATTGGCGCCTCCGTCACAAAGTATGGACGAGCATTGGATCGCTTGCCACTGATTGCTTGCTTGACGTCCGCCACAATGCAGGTCTCACCGGACATCGAGCACACCACTCGTCGTTCTCGAATGTGTTTGTGACGACATAGGTTTTTGCGCTCGGTCAATCACTGGCTAAGAAGCACGGGGAGCCTGAGTTGTCAGGCCGCGATCGTGTTTGCCCCAGCTGCGTCCGGTATGCCATGTCCAGGCCGGACGAAAAGCTGCCTCACTAGAATTTCAGCGAGCTCTAAAGTCCGGCTGTCGATGACGCCTTCCCCTCAGCGAGCTTGACGACTATTACCCACCCAACGCGCTACGCGTTTTTCTGGATCAGTTAAGACACAGCGGATGAGCCGATCGAAAAACATGGATCCACGTAGCAGACTTCAAGAGCGACTGAAATTGGAACTTCGGGTTTCTCGCAAGATGTTGCAGAGCGGCGTCGGTGTTGTCTCACGCTTTGTCATCGAGCGCGCATCGAACAAGCAGATTGTGGTTCTGACCAATTTGCCAACCTCAGGCCATGGTCGGCAGAACGCACTGGAGTTTTTGAGTGACTTTCTAGCCTATCACATGAGCACATCATTTGTTCTGGCATTCCAGACGTTAGCACCAAAAATGCTGACAGCCGTGCTTGTATCGCGTGATGGGACTGAGGCCGCTACGCAGAGTATCTGCGACGTGGGTCAAGGCTTTGGCGAGATAGTGTTTTACGATCCACAACACACGGACCTCGACATACTGAACTTGCTTCCCGGTAAGAGGCGCACACTATCTGATGCGGCAGCCGAAAGAATCCAAACCTTCATGGTCGATCAAGAGATTGCGCCGAACACCTACGTTTTGGAAGTTGAGTACCGCGCAGAATTGAAATGAAGAAGTAACATCCGCCATTGAACCTGTCGTCGTCATACGGCCGTCAGTGGCTGACATGTGAGGCAGACAAACGCGCGACGTCCTGCAATATCGATACGCAGAATTTCTTGCTCGCAGGCTGGGCAATGTGATTTGCCAAAGATATTCGTTCGTTCCTTGTAGCGGGATTGGGATTGCATCGCGCGATCTGCTGTGATGATGGCGTTGCGCCTTACGCCCAACTCGAGCAGCAGCTTCGCATCTTCCCACAAGCTGCAAAGTGCGGCTTCATCAATTGACCGACCAAGGGTGTCCGGATGGATGCCAGCACGCCATAGCAACTCTGTGCGATATATGTTGCCGATTCCCGCGATCACGGACTGGTCCATGAGCAACCGGCCAATCGGTGCCCGACTGCGCCTGATGCGACCGACCGCTCTCTCAGGATCAGCGTCATTACGCAGGACATCTGGTCCGATCCGTTTGATCAACGCATCGCGTTCGCCGCGATCAATATTCGAGCAGATCGTCGGGCCGCTGATGTCGACAACATGTGTCTGGCTCTCGAGCCGCACGCGCACCGCACCTCTGGGTTCAGCAGCAGGCAGCTTGCTTCGACGGATGCGTCCAAACAGTCCGAGGTGGACATGCAGCCAAATCCCGTCCTCGAAGCCGAGAACGAGGTGCTTGCCATAGGCTTCAACTGAGTCACACTGGCGCCCATCGAGCACTGATGCCCCGCCAGCAAACCGTCCCTGCGGCGAGCTCACCGTTAGCACTTGCGCAGAAATCGCTCGCCGCAAGTCACGCGCAGCTCGATGTATCGTATGACCCTCGGGCATGCGGCCTGAGACTAGCTACACGGGATGCGTGGTATTTGAGCCGTTGCATCAGCGCCAAAGGTCGCTTTAGCGGAGGCACCGTTGTCAGCCTTGCTGTAGATCAGCGCGCCAGATATTTCAGCATCAGAGACCCGTGTCTGACCAAGCTCGCTGCGCTCACGCGGCAAGGTGTCGTCGACATCAACCGTGAAAGAGACTTCAGCACCCGGGACGAATGAGTTGAGCCTCAGGTCAACATCCCGGCCACCGTCACTCACTTTGCTCACCGCCGAGATGTAGGATTGTCCGGTTGTTACCTCGAGGGGTTGAAAAACCTGCACGCCCGCACCGCTGCCGGTCGGATCGAAAATCAGACCACCCTTCGACGAAGCGAGATCAATCCGCAATTCAAGCTCATTGATCTTGCAGTTGCCGGCGTTGGTAATCGTGAAGCTGTCCTTAGGGGCGCTTTCTGAAAAGGTTACCAACAGGGTTGTTTGATTGGCTGCGCCAACAGCCGTTGCACTTGAAAGCAGAAAAGCGACGAGCAGTGTCAAAGAGTGTAAGCCGTTCATCAATCACAAACCCTGGTAATTTGATCCTGTCTATGTCTACGGTCCAAATGCGAACACGGTGCACTCGAAAGACTACGGATGAGCGCCATCGCCAGCGACTGATATCGGATCTCGCCTGTCCAGGTGCAGATACCCTTTAATCGCGTGGCACGATGTCTGAAGCCGAAAACCAAACTTCCTGGAAAGCTCAATCATCGGCCTGTTTTCGATCGCCGTGATGACCAAAAGCCCAGTAATATTGCGTTCCAAGGCAAGCGCGATGGCCTCTCTCGTCAATGCTGTGGCCACACCAATCCGCCGAAAGGCTGGATCAACTGATAGTGCGAGCTCGCTGCCGGTCGCAGGAGTATCTGCTGGTGCCAGTTGCGCGACACCGATGAGCGACGCACCCACACTATACCCGACAAAGGCGTGATCGTGCCGGACGATGCAACGGTTCACGAGCCGCTCGATGGACTGGCTACTCATTGAGCCACAAAACCGAAGGTATCGATCGTGAGCAGGCAAGCCGCGGTAGTGCTGCGTGACGGCACGCGCATCCCCAGCCGCGAGGAGCCGGGTGCTATGGAGAAGTATATGCGATGCGGGCGTGGTTCTGATCATGCGCCTTTTACGCGACTGATCTGGCTGCAGATGCCTCCACGCAATGTTCAGATTGTCGCTCTTGTTGGCCGGTTTGGGTCAAAGATTTTGGTTTCTCGCGATCATCCAGCCTCGTTGGCGTGACAATCATGCCCTATATCCCGGTCATTCTCCGATTGAGGCGATGCATGCACACCATCGGCGGGCTGTCAGGCTGCGGGTATCTCAATGAGTGCAACAATTCGATTTGCAGCAAAGACAAATTGCACCCATAGGGTTCACTGTGAGGGGCAACCTCTGCCGTGACTTGCTCCCTCGCATGATGATCGAGGTGACTGCCGAGCTGATCAAAGGTGCGGAGGTCAGGGCATCAGAAGCCGGGCAGGCACAATTAGGTATTGTTTCTACGGTCGCGACGATCCAAGTAGCGGTAGTACTCACCGACAACTGGTAAGAACCACGGATTGCCACGGTACATTGGCACGGGCACACCTGGAAAACTAATCTTACTGTAGGCGCAATCAGTATGTCCTTCTTGCAGGATACGGCGGGCAACCTGGCGACCCAGATAAGGCATCATGGCAACGCCACTGCCGTTGCAACCCGTGCAAAAGTGCAGGCCATCTTCTTTGCCCATATGCGGCAGTGCATCCGTCGTCATGGCAACGAAACCCGACCAGGAGTGCGTGATGCGCGTGCCTTTTAATTGCGGCCAGCGGTCCGTCATCATGCGGTAGAGTAAGGCTGCACTGACATCCGGTGGCACGTCGTGGAAACGAGCGCGACCGCCATACATGACGCGACGCCCGCCCGGCAGCATGCGGTAATAACTCGTGACCCGCGGCGTTTCTGAAATCGTGCGGCCGTTCGGAATAAGTTCGCGGGCAAGATCGTCTGGCAATTCTTCGGTGGCAATAATCTGGCTCGAAATCGGAACAATGCGGTTGCGAAGCTTCGGCGTAAGCTTGCCTGTGTAGCCATTGGTGGCGATGATCACGTGCTCGGCACGACAATCACCGCGGCTGGTTTTGATCGTGAACTTATGATCGCCACCGCTGATTGCTTCGACCTTGGTGTGCGCACACAGGGTGACACCGGCGCGATGGCAAGCATCCAACAAGCCCTTGTGAAAGAGTGAGGGGTGCAATTTTCCGGCGCGCTTAATGACCATACCACCATGATAGAAGTCACTTCCGATTTCTGAACGCTGCTCTTCGCGTGAGATAACGGATGCATCAAGCCCAATATGCTGGTTGAGAAATTCAGCTTTCTTGAAAAGGCCTGGATAATGAGCCTTCGAGAAGGCGCCGACAAAACGACCATGGCGTTCGTAGTGGCAGTCGATATCTTCGCGTTCGATCAAGGTTTGCACAAACTCGAATGCAGCCAGGCTTTCGGTCATGAGATCAACGACCGTGGTCTTCTGAGCGTCGCTGAGTGTTTGTTGACCGGGGCCGCCTGATAGTCCTTTGCCTATGTTGATCCCGGCACTCACGCCGCCGCCGCTGCGACTGCTGGCCCCTTCACCGAAGGCCATCGCGTCAACCACAGTGGCAGAGCGGCCCTCGCGGGCAAGATCAAGCGCAGCTGACAACCCGGCATAGCCGCTGCCTACAATGAGGATCTCTGTGGTCGCGGGCAGACTTGTCGAATATCGCGTTCCTGGCCGGGCCGCTTCCCACCAGTAAGGCTCACGCTTGTAATCACGATGGAAGATTGATTGGTCAATTTTCATGAGGAGCCATTCGTTGATTGGACATTGGGCATTGGCCAGGGTGCAATTTCCTCGATGGCCGCTGCCAGATTAATCAAGCTCTGTTCCGCAAACCAAGGGGCCACCGCTTGTATTCCAGTTGGCAGTCCATCGGGAGTGTGGCCGGCGGGAATGGAAATTGCCGGATGCCCCGTGAGATTGAAGGGCGCTGGGTAATTGTACCAGTTCGCCCGCATCGGACCGGCAACCATGCCATTGATCGTGATGGGGTCAAATGCCGTGTGGCCGATGCGTGGTGGTGGTGCGCTCACACACGGCGTCAACAGGAGATCGGCGTGTTCGAAGACTGCTTCGGTTTGGCGATAAAGTGCCGCCCTCTGCATGGGGGCTTGTTGGACGGCGCGCAAATCCAAGGCTTCGCTCTCGGCAATGGCGGCACGCAACGTTGGGTCCATAGCTTCGCGTTGGTTGGCGGAAAAATAAGCCATTCGTGCTGCCAGCGGTCCACGGATCATCACCCTTGCCAATTCGTTGCCCCAGTCCTCGCGGCCATCACTTCGTGTCACGATGACGCCCTCGGCCTGAAGTGCACCAAGGACATTTTCCATCGCGGCAGCGACGCCATCATCAAGATGTTCATTGCCCAGGAGAGGCTTGTAATGAACCCTCAAGCCGCGAAGCACTTCGATTGGCGCGGATGGTGCGGTGCATGTTGGATAAGCGACTGAACGGGACCAGGGGTCACCGGGGTGTTCTCCGCTCATCGTGTTGAGCATGGTGACCATGTCTTGTGTCGTTCTCGTTATCGCTCCAATCAGACTAAACGTACCAAACAAGTCTACGCCGTCTTCGTTGGGAATGCGGCCATGCGTTGCTTTGAGTCCCAGGACACCGCAGCAACTCGCAGGAATGCGAGACGAGCCCGCGCCGTCTGTCGTCACCGCCAAAGGTCCAAGACCTGCCGCGACGGCGACCGCTGCACCGCCACTTGAGCCACCACATGAAAAGTTGGTATTCCACGGATTGCGGGTTGGTCCATATCTCGGACTGTCGGTAATAGCTTTGTGAGCGAACTCCGGTGTTGTCGTCTTGCCAACCAAAATCGCTCCGGCGTCCCTCAGTCGGGCCACAGCAACAGCGTCGTGATCCGAAACATTTCCAGCCATAAGGTGGGAGCCGAAAGCAGTTTCCAGGCCATCGGTATGGATGAGATCTTTTACAGAAAACGGTACGCCATGAAGCGGCCCAAGCTTGCTGCCACTCGCACGCGCCCTATCGGCGTCGCGTGCTGACTGGCGTGCACCATCCTCATCAAGGAGTGCAAATGCATTGAGAGATGCCTGTGTCGCCGCGCACCGCAACAGGACGGCATCCATAACCGTTTCCGCTGTCAGCGAGCCATCTCGGAGGAGTGAGGCCAGCTCATGAGCTGAGTGGTTGCAGATGTCTCTGGTATCCATTGTATTGGCCTGTCGTCTCCGAGCAGTTCGTTCAATGCGACTGACGAAATCATATCAGTTGAGAACGTGGTGTCTGCCGTCGCGGCCTCGGATTGATCGATTTATTCGATCCGTAGTCAAAAAGAACTCTTGATCATCGGTTTTGTGTCGGCTTTCCCTTTTGTTCCTGTCGCTTCCGGCGCGACTGCAGTCCGACAAGCCATCCGCTAGGCTCAGCGGATGTGGAAAACGGAAGGCACCGGATCTAGGCGCTTTGGCTCACAAAGCTGGATGCTGCCGAAGGTGTGCTTCAAGGCAGGTCGCACTCGGCCAGGGCAACTGATCGGCAGGGCAAAGGGAGTATGCACGCCTCAACAAAATCGCGAAAATGTCGCTGGCGGAGAGGGAGGGATTCGAACCCTCGAGACGGTTTCCCGCCTACACGCGTTCCAGGCGTGCGCCTTCAACCACTCGGCCACCTCTCCGTATAGAACGAACGCGCGAATATACCGATCGCGCTGCTGCATGCAAGAGGGTCCTTGTTTTCATCTCCGTTCACCGCTAAGCCAATCTCATGATTAAGCGGTTTGTCTCTGCACTGGGATCGATGATTTGGCGCGCGATGAGCGGCATCGGCTGGCTCATCTGGGCGATTCTACGCCCGGCCTTCCGGTTCATCAGTGCTGTGCTGCTGTTGGCAGCGGTCATGCTTCTGACGTCCGACGTCACGCGCTGGCAGGTCGGCGCCGAAGGCCCAACATTCTTCACGTTGGCCGATCATTTGCGCACACTTGCGCCTGCAACTTACGAAGGCGTAGCGCAAACCATCAGCACCGGCATACACCCCGTAGCCTGGGATCCGGTTGTGCTCACGTTCCTGGCGATACCTGCATGGTTTTTCTTCGCGGTCTTGAGTGCGGTCATTGCCTATGCCGGGCGCGAACCAAAGCGCATCAACGTCTTCATCAACTGAAGTTGCTGCAATCGGCCTGTGCTGGTTTCGTATCGTTCGCTGCCGATCCGGAGCAGGCTCTAAGGTGTCAAGGGCTGACCACACCAAAAACCGCCTTCCCGGTCCTCAATCGTTTGTCAGCGCCGCACAGGATCAATACCCGATTGGATAAGCGTGGGCCTCAGGTCAGTCGGTTGCCAATGTAATTGCCAACACTGAGGGAGCCTTATTGCCCCGCAGAGGCGCGGCCTTCAACAAACCCATTACGGCCGCGCTCTCCAGAATCGGAATCAGTCCGCACCAGGTCAATGACGATACCAAGAGCTAAAAGAACGAATAGGACTCCAATCAAGATCGTCAGGAACTTATTGTGCTGTCTGTTGAGCTTATCAATCTCTGGTGTATCACCGGCTTCGGCACGATTGGCCAGGCCAAACATGCGGCGGTGAAACTCCTGCATGATGTTGCCGCGGTCGACAATGGCGACGCCGGCGCGCGCCGCAATCTGACGCGCAATCTGCGGAAACGGGAATTTCGGATCGTCATCTTTCTCATTCGTCCGGCCAAGCTGGATCCGTTCGCCGGTCTTGGTAATGATACGCACCGTCTGCATCATCATCGGGGCCATGCTGCCCCCATAGATCTCGCGCCGCGTCTCGATCGCATCGATTTCTTCGTAAGGCACCCGCCGGGATTCGTAGGAAAGCCACGGCACTGCACCACCACCGCCGGATGGCAGTGTAAACGAGACGGCTTCCTCGCCAATCTCCACTTCGGAACGGAGCGAAAAGATCAGTTCAAACAGGATAAGAACCATCACCACGGTGAACAACAAAGCCAGAATCATCAGCTGCCAGGTATCCAGCCAAAGCTGGCTGCTGATCCGCTGATAAAGCATGATTGGTAGGCTGACATAAAACGGCAGCAGCAGGACAAATGCGAAGCTGAAGAATGTTTTACGTCCGGCGCCGCACTCATAATAGGTCTGTGTCGGCAGTTCAGGCTCCGCAGGTGGCTGCTGCTCTGCCGCCGTTGCCGTTGTCTCTGCCATGTCTTACTACTCCTGGTCGCCTGAGATGCGACCACCTCACCATATGCGGTGCGCAATAATATCGCGCAATGGATTGAGCTAACAAGCACTCTGTGGCGTATTATTGTTGCAGGTGTTGCACGAACACAGAGCAATGGAGCCAAGCCGATGTTTTTTCGTAAAGCCGCTGAAATGCCGACGGCCGAAACCGCGCTGCCCGGCCGAGCCGAACAGTTGCCAACTGCGGAGCGGCATTTTGTGTTTGACCGTGCACTGAAAGGCCCGTTTCCGGACGGAATGGAGACACTCGTTATCGGTATGGGCTGTTTCTGGGGGGCTGAGCGGATGTTTTGGAACATTGGCCCCGATAAGATTTGGACAACGTCTGTCGGTTATCTCGGCGGCTACACGCCTAATCCGACCTATGAAGAGGTCTGCACAGGGCGCACAGGACACAACGAGGTTGTGTTGGTGGTCTTCGATCCGGAAAAGACGACCTACGATGAGCTTCTCAAGATATTCTGGGAGGGACACGACCCAACCCAGGGTATGCGCCAGGGCAATGATGTCGGGACGCAGTATCGCTCGGGGATTTATGTCACATCGCCTGATCAGAAAGCGGCTGCGGAGGCATCACGAGATGCGTTCCAACGCGTCTTGTCAGCCAATGGCTATGGTCAGATCACAACGGAAATCGTTGATGCGGGCCCCTACTATTACGCCGAGGACTATCATCAGCAGTACCTCGCCAAAGTCCCGCACGGATATTGTGGTCTTGGAGGCACAGGATTGAGCTGCCCAGTGGGCCTGAAAACGGCTTAGGGCGCCGCTTGCAGTCTCGCACCGGTCGACTGATGCGTGCCCGCTGAGATGTTCGAGGGGGCCAAGGATCAATCGCTGCCAGTGAGGGCAGCAGCCAAGTCTTCAGATTGGCTCTGCCCTTGGCCGTGGAGCAATCGAGCAACGCGTTCCTCAAACGCTATAACCTCAGCCGCGACAGTGACGACGGCCGCTCTGAGGGCTGATTTCGCTACCGTGAATTCTTGAGGCTCCCTGGGAAATCCCATCTCTTGCTGTTCGCAAATTTGAAGCTCGTTGATCCCCGCGGATGTCACTGTCAGTTGGGGATGACCAATCCATAAATCATAAGCCTCACTCTGGGTGATGTCGCAGGCTTCGGCCCAGTTGTGCAGGTCCGCCAAGGTTCCACAGCAACGCGGCCAAACCCGATGTTCATCATCGTGATCGAGAACAAAGCCGCCAGAGAGGCACGAGATCTCATCCAAGTCGATTGCGCGCCCATCCCCAGTTGAAGAACTGATTGTATCGTCGAGTTCGAGGTGTTTCTGGAGCAAGGTCAGAAGAATTGGATCATCGGCATCTTCAAAACGAACAAACTCGGAGTTTCTATATGCTTTGAGCTTGGAAAGCCCGGCATCAGCCCAGCAGCGTCTTCGATAGGCCTGCCAACCTTCGGGGTCGTCCTGCGCGGACGCATGAGGGTAGGGATGATCGAGACTCCGAAAGAGGCCGGGATCGAATTCCAAAACAGGTATCAAAGTCAGCAAAGCTCAGCCCTCCTTGAGGGGCGTGTATCATCATTCGGGCAAACCGTCCCGCTCTGGGTCATCGATCGTTTGATGCGCACAGCTCGTCCCGTGTAGACTGGGGCGCGCAAAACAAAAGCTGCGTCTTGTCTGACAAGCGTGCACAAGCCTGGTGGCAAGCGACCGGTTTCAACTCAACAATGGTCTTAGGAGATCGCCATGAAAATCCCCGAACTCCCGTTTACAGTGACCGACTGGTCCACGATGGAGCCAACTGTGCATCCGGGTGAAACGGGAGAGGCGCTGTGGCGGACACTTAATATCGGGGATGTCCGGGTGCGCTACGTCGAGTACTCCCCGGGTTATCTGGCGGACCATTGGTGTGACCGTGGCCACATCCTCTATGTTCTGGACGGCGAACTCGAGAGCCAGCTGAAGGACGGACGCAGTTACATTCTGAAGCCGGGTATGAGCTACCAGGTCTCAGATTTTGGCGATGCCGCACACCGTTCCTACACCGAGACAGGCGTCAAGCTGTTCATCGTCGACTAAGCAATGACCGTGTTTGTTGGGCAATACACAGTAGCGCGCAGCTGGCGTTAGCTGCTGGCTACGCTGCGTCGCACATGCCCGGCAAATGCGTTGGCCACCTCGCTTGGTGCGGGTGCCTGGTAAAGATTGATGCGGAATAGGGGAAGACGCGGCAAGCGGCGCCCGGCATTGACGATTTCAAGGCTCGCAGGCACAGAGTGACTGAGCAGCGGGGCGACCGCGAGATCAGACTCGAGTGTCGCGCGGACCGGCTCCATGTTGCTCACTTCGCAAACCGGCTGCCACGCGCGCTTGGCTTTCTTCAATGCAGCCACAGCAACGGGACGGAAGACACAGGTTCCGGCGCCCAATGAAACAGGTACCGGGTCTTTGGTATATGCGTTCCCGTTTCGTGCGCCTGTCCAGACCAACCGGTCACTGCGTAGTGTCTCACCACCCTTGCCGCATCCAAGCTCAGTGGTGAGTGCAACATCAAGTGTCCCGGCCCTGATCTGTTCAAGCAGAACGATCGTGTCCTCGCAGACAAGGGTGACCCTAATGTTTGGAAGCGCTGCACTGAAGCGCCGGAGAATGCCTGGCGTATAGCTCCCCATGATGTCGTATGGCGCGCCAAAGCGGACCTCTCCGCTGAAGACCGGTTCCTTGAGTGCCGCAAGCAGACCGTCGTTTGCCGCAACCAAGTCGCGCGCATGCCCGATGACGCGTTCACCTTCGGCTGTCAGGGCCATCCGGCGTCCAGCCCGCTGGAACAGTGCACCTTCGGATAGATCTTCCAAGCGTTTGATTTGCTGGCTGATCGCACCTTGCGTGAGGTTCAGCTCGCGTGCGGCTCGCGTCACACTGCCGGTCTCCACGACGGCGAGAAACGCGCGGGCAATGCCAACATCAATGTTCCGGATCATAGCAAGACCATCCATTAGTCAAACTAAACAAGTCAATTAATATGTTTAGTTATATTAATGCCAATGAAATTGGTAGAGGGAACGATCAAAGACGCGGGCAATGGAGCAGAACATGATTGGCGGAACCTGGATACCATTAGTGACACCCTTCAAGGACGGCGAGATCGACATGCCGAGCTACCGGAAACTTGTCGCCCACTACATCGCAGCCGGCGCAAACGGGTTGTTTCCTCTGGGTACGACAGGCGAAGCACCAACACTTGATGACGATGAGGCGGATGAGATCATCGCGGCCACGCTCGAGGTGGCGGCTGGCGCTGTGCCCGTCTTCGTCGGCGCAGGTGGCAATGCCACGCGAAAAGTTACGCGACAGATCGAGCGTCTCAGTCGATTTGATTTCCAAGGTTTTGTGTCGGTGTGCCCGTACTACAACCGGCCAACGCAGCAAGGTATGCGCGAGCACTTTGCGGCGGTAGCCAACGCCACTGATCGCGAAATCCTGATCTACAACATCCCCTATCGCACCTCCGTCAATCTCGCGAATGAGACCTTGCTCGACTTGGCACAAATCCCAAACATTATCGGCGTGAAAGATAGTTCGGGCATTATCTCGCAGTCGTTGGACCTTCTGGCACGTTGTCCGCAAGGGTTCTCGGTCCTGACCGGGGAAGATGCGATGTATTTCACGTCACTCTGCAATGGTGCTGCAGGTGGCATACTGGCAGCGGCCCACATCGCACCCGAGCGTTATATTCGTGTCGCCGAATTGATTGCCGCTAACGATCTCGAACGTGCGCGCACGATCTGGCAGCCTCTGCAGCAGTTCATTCCAAAACTGTTCCAGGAAGCCAACCCCATTCCGGTCAAGTACTGTCTGTGGCGGCAGGGCCTAATTGCGTCACCAGAGTGTCGTTTGCCGCTGTCGAGCATCTCTGATGGTTTGGCCCAAGAGCTCGATCAGCTGCTGCCGAATTTGGGCAATCAACCGTAGCTGAACCCCTCCATTGCTTTGGCTGGTCATGCGCAGGTTCTTTCGGGCGTGTTGGCAACACTCAGTCCTGGTTCTGCATAAATGCGCTCGTCGTGCTATCGTGTTGGCGAGCGCGACCCAGAGGAGAGCGGACCATGGACTTTGCGATTGCGATGGCGACGGCAGCGGACAGTTGGAAGCTGGTCCAACGCGCCGAGGACTTGGGCTTCAAACGGGCATGGTTCTACGACACTCAAATGTTGAGTGCTGATTGCTTCGTCGCCATGGGTGCTGCAGCTGTGAGTACCGAGCGGATCCGGTTGGGAACCGGCGTCCTGATTCCAACCAACCGCATCGCGCCCGTTGCTGCCAACGCCTTCGCCTCGCTCAATCAATTGGCGCCTGGGCGGATCGATTTTGGTGTCGGCACCGGCTTCACCGGACGACGGGCCATGGGCCTCGGCGCGATGAAACTTGCCGATATGGAAGACTACATCCGTGTGGTCTATGGACTTCTCGCCGACGAAATCGTCGAGACATCCTTTGAGGGTAAACAGCGTAAGATAAAGTTCCTCAACGCCGACGCCGGATTGATCAATGTCCAAGACCCCATCGGCCTCTATGTATCAGCCTACGGCCCGCGCTCACGCGCACTCACGGCAAAGCTGAAAGCTGGTTGGCTCAACTTTGTCGGTGATGTTGACTATGGCGCAACAACCTTGCAAGGCATGCAGAAGTCGTGGAGCGATGCCGGGCACGTCGCGGGAGATTTAACCGCGACCGCTTTCGCGCTGGGTTGCGTTCTGGCTGATGGCGAACCGTTTGACTCCGAGCGCGCCATGGCCCAGGCCGGCCCACGCGCCGCTGTGATCTTGCATCGCGCAGCTGATGAGGCAATCGCGGGGCTGCCAAACTCGTCCGGCATTCCGCCGGCAGCTGCAGAGGCGATCCAGAAGTATGTTGATCTGGCGTTGAACACGTTCGAGCCAGCCGATGCGAAGTATCTCATGAACCATCGTGGTCACCTCATGTTCGTCAAACCTGAGGAGCGCGAGTTTGTGACGGCGGAACTTATTCGCGACACCAGTTTTACGGCGACGGAAGAAGTCCTGATCCAACGGATCGGCGATCTCCGCGATGCCGGGTATACTGAGTTCACGATCCAAATTACGCCGGGTCAGGAAGCCGCTATCGAGGACTGGGCTCGGATCATGCGCGCGTTCGGGTAGGCCGGACTCGGGCAAACTGATAGGTCAGGAGAGCCCGAAAGCGGATGCAGCCGCCGACAACTGCTCACGCATTTTTTCAGCGCCATCTTACCTCTGCCATCCAGTTGATATCAGTCAATGCCGGCATCAGGCCTGCGCCGTAGTATACTTTGGTACTACAGAATTCAGGCTCAGCGGCGCAGGCCATATCAGGGATTGGGCCGCTGGAGCCGGGACGACGAACGAAGGGAAGCCGGAAATGTATGACTCAATAATGATACCTGTCGATATCGCTCATACAGAAAAAGCGGACACGATGATCAAAACCGCCCGCAGGCTCGGCGGTGATGAAGCCAAGATCACATTGCTCAATGTCGTCGAGGAGATTCCGGCTTACATCGCAAACGAGATGCCTGGCAACGTTATCGAGACCTCGATGGCACATGCGCGAGATGTGTTGCAGAAAATTGCCGGCAGCGCTGGCGGCAATGTTGAGGTCGACGTCTTGTGCGGCCAGGTCACGACCAAAATCCTCGAGCATGCGGCCGACGCGAAGTGTGATGCCATCGTCGTCGCGTCCCACCGTCCAGGTCTTCAGGATTACTTTCTAGGCTCGACAGCGGCACGCATTGTCCGACACGCACAATGCAGCGTGATTGTTGTTCGCTAGTGCCCGGCCTCAATACTCAAGGGTTCAATACGCGTTCTGATTTGGCCAACCAACAGGCGCATAGAAATGCACGAACCTGCGCGGATTGCGCTAACCGCTCAATGATGCGACCAGCTAATGCATATTAATCACTGTGCAGGGCATTTGCGCAAATCGTGCAATAATCAGCTGAGAGAATTGAATATCCACGCTTTAGTTGCGCACAGGTGATTTTTTTGGGACGCGCAACCAGCATAACGACCGCAGGTCGATCCATCCTAGTTTGCGCCACACGAGATTGTTGGGGTGGAGGCTACAGGTCATCTGCCTAGAATGCGGAAGAATTGCCCCCACAAGTCTCTAGTGATGCGGATCCGCAGTTGACGCGGACCAGGGCGAGTGATGGCGACCGCGATCAGGACAACGTTGTCTTGTGGTCCGGCGTCAGCCAGAGAGCGTGGGGGGTAAAGTTGTGTGGTTGCGGTTTTGTCTATCGTTGTGTGTGTTGACAACCTGGTCTGTGGCGGCTGCCGCACAGTCGGGTCAGGCGCAGGAGGTTGATCTTGATGCCTTTGCGCGCAAGGTGGCGCAAGAAACTGTGCGGTCGTTAAAGGCAGCCGGTGCTTTGAAAGAACCTGCTCAGGCGAAAACCGCTGGGCCATCCGAGGGGCAGCCACCGGGCAAGTGGCAAACCTCAACATCCATGGAGACAACCAGTGCACGGTCGCCGGCTCTCCGCAGCAATGATGCCTACAATAACATCAATGACAGCCATGATCCGTTGGCCGGTCCCATCGACAATCCACGTAACCAATCAGGTTGGGAAGCCGGCATCGAGATGGTCATTGCCAAGCCCCTGTTCGGTCAAGAGCATGGTGCGGGCTGCTGCCCCGATCCGCAAACTCGTACGCCAAATCACGATGCTGCAGCCGCGCCGCGACTATGGCTCAGTTGGATGAGTGATGCTCGGTACGGGCTACGGGCGCGCTACTTCGCTCTATCTTCAACCAGCCAGACATTCGGTAATAGCGACCGTTGGATCAAAGAGCGCTTCAAGTACAATACCGTCGATTTTGAGTTGGCCTATCGCGATGCTTGGACCAACTGGGATGTGAACTGGAGCATGGGCGCGCGTTACCTCGACATGACATCAAGAGTTGAGAGCCCACCGTTTTTCAAACTGTCCACCTTCAAAGGCGTTGGCCCGGTGGCTAGCATAGAACTGCGCCGTCGAACGGATGAGGGCCTTGCTCCATTTGCCCTGTTTCGTGGTGGGTTCGTTGCCGGTGAAGTGCGCGCCGATGGCAATACCAATAATGACTTCCTGTATGTCGTCGACGATATGTTTGCCTTCTATGAGGCCAGCACCGGCTTCGAGTACCAGCGCGCCTGGGGCGCGACCACCCTCTTCTTTAAGGGCGCGCTCGAAGCAACCTTTATGCCCAGAGGCGGTGGCATCTTAGAAGGCACCGGTGATCAACAAGAGGACCACGAGCACTTTGCGATACTCGGGGGCGCCGTCTCCCTTGGCGCGCGTTTCTGATCACGCGGACAATTATCTACTGCCTTCTCAATTGGCGCTTTGACAGCAAGAATTGGAGAATGCTGAGTAGGGGAATATCGTCTTATTCATCACCGGCTACACCATAGCTCGGCGCCTCTGTTGGATTGATCGCGCGCTGCACGTAATCGTTGATTTGTGGTTTATAGATCGTCCAGGCCGCTTCCAGTGCAGCGATTGGGCACTCCTCCGTCCAATCGCACCGAAGATCCACGACCGGCCAGGCAACACGGTCGACAATCTTCATACCGGCAGAATGAACCGGGCCCTCTTCGCCGCCAGCCGCAAGTCCGGCCTGCATCGCCGCCAGCAAACGGTCGCCGATGTGGCCACGGCTGGCGAGAAAGCCATCCACGATCTTCTGTGGAACCTGCGCGTCGGCGAGAAGATTGCCACCACTCGCGACGTCGGTTGCTTTGGCCTCTGACCATGTCCCGAGGGCATTGCCGCCGGAATGAACAGCCGTGCCACCTTGCTCATCCACAATCAGGACCTGGCGGTAATCGATATGTGGCGCGGTGCGCTTAATGATGGCGATGGCTTCAGCTGCCGTCGCACCACTGCGCATCAGGTCAAGGCCTCGGGTTCCCAATGTCGGGTCGGTGACGTTCTGACTGGCGACGGCACCAACACCGGCTGCTGCATAAGCACAGCGCGCCGCGACCGCAGGTGATGATGATGAAACAGCAACGCCAAACATACCGGTGTCTGCACAACGCGCTACGAGAGAGAAGGTCATGTGTCGTCTCCTCAGTCAGGGATAACGGCGGTCGCGTCGATCTCAACCAGCCATTCGGGGCGGGCCAAAGCTTGGACGACCAATCCGGTGGAAACGGGATGCACGTCCTTAATGTATTCACCCATGGTCCGGTAGACGGCTTCGCGGTGGCGAACATCCGTGATGTAGACCACGACTTTGACGAGGTGGCTCATGTTGCCACCGGCTTCCTCGATGAGTTGCTGAATATTCTGCATCACCTTGTGGGTTTGCTCGACTGGGTCATGGCTGTCGATGTTCTTGGCGTCTTCAATGTTCTGTGGACACTGGCCGCGCAGGAACACCATGGCACCGCGCGCTACGACAGCGTGAGCGAGGTCATTGTCCAGGTTCTGCTCCGGGTAAGTGTCGCGCGTGTTGAACTGACGAATGCGCTTGTGGGTCATGATGGTCTCTGTGTGTGTTCTTGACTGTCTGTTGGGCGACTAAGTGACGGCATTGCTCTTTGCTCTCGCCTCAACCTGATTATGATAATCGAGGTAGCTGCGTTGGATGGCAATCTGGTCGGCAATGAAGCGGGCATCATGCCAGACACCCCAGATGAAGGACGAACCGCGCCGCGAAAGCCATGGGAGTCCCAAAAAGTAGACGCCGGGCTCTTCGGAAACGCCTCGCGTGTGGCGTGGACGTCCATCATCATTGAAGGTGTCGACGTCAAGCCAGCTGTAGTCGACCGTGTAACCGGTTGCCCAGACGATCGATGAAATTCCCGCCTTTGAAAGATCAAGCTCAAGGATTGGGTGCGTCATGCACTCCGGGTCGGGGTCTAGGATATGGGCTCGGCTCTCATCTGGAAGATCCAGTCCATGGCGCTCAGCAAAGGCATCGGCTTCCCTGAGCACGGATAGGTAATTGTCATCGCCTTCCTTGATGTTCTGGGACAGGTCGGCCGCGAAATGCAGGACGCCATCGCGATAGGTGTCGGTCATACCGACAAGCGTGATCCCCTGGGCGGCAAGCCGGCGGAAGTCAACGGAGTATCCGCCGTAGGCGCCACTGACCGAAATGGCGATATGTTCGAGCCCGGGTTCAAGCGCTTGAATGTCCCACTTGCCAAGGACACCAAGCCACCAGCAGTAGTCGCGGCCGCGGTAGCTTCGTGGTGGGCGATGATGCGGGCCAACCGACAGATAAACCGATCGCCCCGAGCGCTGCAACTCATCGGCGATCTGAACGCCGGATGCTCCCGAGCCAATCACTAGGACGCCACCGGATGGAAGCTGGCAAGGGTTGTGATAATCATTGGAGTGGATCTGCGTGACGCCTGACGATTCAGGCACAATGTTCGGAAAAACCGGTTTTTGAAACGGTCCGGTCGCGGCCACAATCCGATCAGCCTCGATTATCCCATCCGTGGTCTCAATACTAAAACCTGAGCCACCCTTCACGCGTCTTGCTGCCTTGACCTCTACGCCGGTGCGGATAGGCGCCTTGATCATCTCGGCGTAGGCGACAAAATAATCAGCAACGCTTTCCTTGCCAGGAAACGCATCTGGATCGCAACTGAATTCCATATTCGGAAACCGGTCATGCCAGGCCGGGCCGTTAGCGACGAGCGAGTCCCAACGTTCCGATCGCCAACGTTCGGCAATTCGATTGCGCTCAAGCACCAGATGCGGCACGCCATTGCTGGTCAGGTGCTCGCTCATGGCTATGCCGGCCTGCCCCCCGCCAACAACCAACGTGTCAATTTTTTCAAAGGCCATGCTCTATCCCGATCCAATGCGCCATGGTCTGCAGCACTTGGGCTCACAGACAGGCCCACAAGCTGTTCTCAATCCTCACCGGGACTAAACTGCTTTCTCTGCACACCTGCAAGAGGATGCTGAGAAAGCACAGCAATGTTGTCGGCTTTCCTCGTGGCGCGAGCCGTCAGACAACCACAAGCGATGCATGCAAATAGGGAAGAACCAACCGTGAGCAGAATATTGTCCGGGCACGTGACGGTGCGCGAAAGAACAAGTAGGTGCGTCGCTCCGCGCATCATAACTATCTGAAAAAATGGGGATTTCTCAACTTTCCCGCGGAGGCGCCAACATGAACAGAAAATAACAATGCCTTCCATTTTCGTTCAGATGGCCCCCGCTAGTGTCCTGGTTATCGGCTGCTGGAGGGCAGCCATCACACCGGGACAACAGTCCAACGACCTAGTGGGAAGGGGAAGTCATGTTCACCAATATCAACGCACAGTTCGGCCGCAAAATCGCAATGGCCGCTGGACTGATCGCCGTCGGCTCCATGATCGGCGTTAGCTCCGCCTCCGCCATGAAGGGCGAACGCGGCAAAGGCAAAAAGAACATTGCAAAATCTGAGCGCAAGGGTAAGGCAAACCGCAACGTCGCGCGCCATCGCAATCATGTTGCACCAGCTGTTCGGCACCGCGAAGAACGCCGCAGTGACCGCATTAAGCGGCAGGTAACACGCGCGATCGGTATCATTGCCAGCCGCGTGATCAACGAACCTCGAGTTCACGTCCGCCATTATGGCCCACGCCGTGGGTTCAATGGTCGCCGACACAACAATTTCTGCGTCGCTGTTGCCCGGACCCGCGGTGGTTTTGGCCGACGTTTGGGAATTCGTGCCGAAGGTTTTGGACGTCGTGCCTGCAGGAAGGCAATGCGCCGCTGTAACAATCGTCTGGATATTCGTCAGTCACGCGGTCGTAACCCATTCGCTGCCTGCAGAGTTGCGCGACGCGGATAAGTTGCACACATAAGTCTGAGACTTTTGCGACAGGCCCTTCGGGGCCTGTTTGCTTTTCAGGGTCAATCCGGAACTAAGCCCGGAGTGGGGCTTAAGCCACTGCTTCGCCGGCGATCTGAATACGACGCATAATCCGATCGTGATTGTGAACATCATTGAGCGCCAGGTGCTTGACGCAACGATTGTCCCAGAATGCCACCGAGCCCGTCTCCCAGCGGAAACGGCAGGTGAACTCGGGACGATGCCCCCAATCCATTAGAAAATCGAGTAGCGGTTTGCTCTCCTCCTCGCTCATGCCTTCAAAACCGACCGAGTAGGAATGATTGACGAACAAACACTTGCGACCGGTCTCCGGATGTGTCCGGACAACAGGATGAAGGTTCTTGGTCTCGCGCCACTGGTCGTCATCGCGCACGGCTGTTGAACGTTTTGCCTGGGCCGGCGGTGAATTTGGGCCCGCGACCATGCGATCCGTGTGCGTGCACCTGAGATTGGCAATCATCGCCTTCATTCCGTCAGAGAGGCTTTCGTAGGCCAGATACTGATTGGCAAACAAGGTATCGCCACCGAACGGTGGAACCTCGAGCGCATAGAGAAGCGCGCCCATCGGCGGTTCTGCCATCATTGTGGTGTCGGTATGCCAATCTTCACCAACAATGCGTGTGTCGCCTGGCTTGCGCACAATCGTCACGACTTCCGGATCATGATCGCCGGTATTGAAGTTGGGGTGGATGAAGATATCCCCGAACTTGCGCGCCAGACGCTTGTGCTCCTCAACACCAAATTCCTGGTCACGAAAAAAGATCACGCAGTGATCGAGCAGCGCCTGGCGAATTTCACGGATCGTTCCCTCGTCGAGGTCCTGGGCAAGATCGACACCCCCGATCTCCGCGCCTAAAGCCGTCGCAATTGGTTTCACCGTGATGCTGCTCATCTTCTGGCCCATCCATAGTAGCAATTATTCAAGCGAAGATACGTTGCCATGCTGCTTGTCTGACAGGCAATGCAACTGCAGAAACGATCATCCACGCGAACAGCTTTGAGAGGCGCATTATGAACGAGCGGCCTGTTTTGCAGCCCGCTTGGCAAGCTGCTGCTCACGCCACGCGACATAGATCCCTGCTCCTGCGATGAGGCCCATCCCCGCGAAGGAGTAGATATCCGGCACATGCCCCCACATGGCATAACCCCAGAACGTCGCAAATATGAGATAGGAGTAATCAAACGGGGCCAGCCAGCTCGACTCGGCCGTTTGATATGCACGGGACAATGAGACATTCGCGGTGAGATTGATGAATGACGTGGCAATCACCACGCCAAGGACCCACCACTCCAGCGGCCGCCAGGCGGTCAACAAATAGGGCCAGGCCGCAGCCAGGTCCGGTGCCGGTTGAAGAATTGTGATCGCGGTAAGACCGATGATCCCGACCAAGAGAAAGGCTATACCGACACCGAACGCCATCGTCACTGGGTGCTCGTGACGACAAAGCTTACGCGTTGTCATCACCATCAAGGCATAGCAGAACCCGGCACCCACCGGCAGCAGCGAGACCCACTTGAAGCCCTCTGTTCCAGGTTTCAGGATCAACAATGTGCCACAGAAACCCGCCGCGATGGCGAAACCACGTCTGGGTCCGATGCGCTCTCCAAGCAGAACAACGGAGAGGACGGCAACAAACAAGGGAAACACATAAAGGCCGGCTGCAATTTCCGACAGGCTCAAGACCGGCACGCCGCCGAAAAACAACACCATCGTTCCAACCAGCAGGAGAGAGCGCAGAACCACGGCCCAAAGCCGCTGCGGTTTCGGCACGGCGGTGCGAAACAAAATCACGGAGACTAGAATGAGCAGGGTGAGATTGCCCGTTGCCCTGATCGTCTGCATTTGCCACAGCGAGATTTCAGAGCTCGTCAACTTGACGAGGCTGTCCTGAAAGCCAAGTAGGAAGAGGGCGAACACCATAAGAGCCGCTGCCCGGCCCGGATTGTCCGGTGTTGCTGTCTCTGCCGAGGCAGAGACTGAGACCGGTGTTCTCATGAGAATGTAATGTCCACGGTGCCCAACGTGCCATAGTCCGCAATGACATGGTCACCGGATTTGACACCGTCGAGACCCGTGCAAGTGCCTGTCGAGATGATATCGCCTGCCTTGAGACCACGCCCCAATCGGGATTGCTGGTTAGCCAACCACACCATGACATTCAACGGGTCACCGAGTGCCAAAGCGCCTGTGCCAGATCCTTTCTGATTGCCGTTGATCGAGATGGATACAGCGTGATCCTTGAGGTCAAACGGGCTAACCGTTGTGGACCATGAACCGGTCACCAATGCGATATTGGCACCCCCATCGGCCGTCACCAAGAACCGGCCTTTGCCAGCTAGGCCACCGGCAAGCCGGGTGCCGACCACTTCGATGGCACCGGCCACGGCATCGACAGCTGCGGCAACGTCTTCGACATCATAAGGCTGGTCCTGCGGAGGCAGATCTTGACCCAAACGAAATCCGAACTCGCCTTCGACGGCAGGCATCTGATCGGCAACCAGCGAGACCGTAGCCGGACTGGTAAAGCTATAGGGGGCGAGCACAGGCCCTGACCCGGGTTCGCTTGTTCCCAGGATGCGCTGGGCTTCTTCGCTTGTTGAACCAACCTTGAATCCAACAACAGCATGCCCGGAGAGTGCCGCAATCTCTGCCTGGATCGCATAAGCCTCTTCATTGCTGAAAGGTTCGGCAATCTTGGACGGATCAACAACAGTTCCGTTCTTCCGTGCATTCCAAAGCAATTCTGCGCGACCGGTCATGTCATCCCCCTGTTGGCTGGTAGCTTTTTGTTCTGCGTTCGCATCCGTGATGAAACCGTAGAGCATCTGGACCGCAGCCGCCATCATCTGGTTCAAGCTACATCCCAGCAGGCCAATGACAGGCACGGACCAATGAGAGGCTGAGGCAGCAGGCAGTGAAGCTCACGGACTATACAACCTATGTTGATGCACAAGCCCACTATAGCAGTGCGCGACTATGGGACTTGTTCAGTGGCGACCGTGAACAGCTGAATTTGGCAAATGAATGCATTGACCGTCATGCGGCCGGCAATGATCGTGTGGCCGTGCGGATTGTCCGGGCCGATGGCAATGATGAAGTTTTGACATTCAGGCAGATTGCGATCGCCTCGTCGCAGTTTGCACATTGGCTGGATGGCCAGGGCGCAAAAAAAGGTGACCGCATCTGCGTCATGCTGGAGCCATCTCTGGCCTTCTATGCAGCCGTGTTCGGAGCCATCAAGGCAGGTGCGATCGCAGTTCCTCTGTTCACGTTGTTCGGGCCAGACGGCGTCAGACTGCGTGTCGAGGATTGCGATCCGCAGTTACTCATCACCAATCAAGAGAAATGGTCGACGACTGAAGGGCTAACGAAAATAGCAGTCCATCTCGACAGCGATGTCATGGCCGCGATCGCTGGTTGTCCGGAGAGCTATCAGGTCAAGTCTGCTGCCAATGACATGGCGGCTTATCAATATACATCCGGCACGACGCGCGAATTGCCGGATGCTGTCAAACATACCCACCGTGCGGTTGTCGTTGTCACCAATGCAGCGCTCTACGCCACTGGGATACGGCCGGGCGACCGTTTCTTTTGTCCCTCGTCACCGGCCTGGGGGCACGGCATGTGGCATGGAACGTTTGCCCCGTTGGCTATGGGTGTGGAGACCGGCACATTCGCTGGCAAGTTTTCACCAGAGCGCATGTTACAGGCGCTGGAGCAATACGAGATCACCAATCTCTCGGCTGCAGCAACGCATTACCGCATGATGATGAACTGTGGCCGCGGTGGTGACCACAAATACGCAATCAACAAATTGTCCTTCACCGGCGAGCCGATTGATAGCGAAACCGAAGCCTACACGCGCAAGGTATTCGGTGTTCCTGTTTGCAGCATCTACGGCACAACGGAAATCGGGGTCATTCTTGCCAGTTACCCCGGGGCGAAAGATTTCGATGTCAAGAGTGGCTCGCTTGGTAAAGCTGTTCCCGGCGTCGAGGTCGGTGTTCTGCGCCCCGACGGGACACCCTGTGATCCGGGTGAGACGGGAGAGCTAAAAGTTCGCCGGCGTGATGACTGGATCCCGACACGTGATCGTGGCTGGATTGATGACGACGGCTACTTCTTTCATGCCGGCCGCGCTGACGACGTGATCATTTCGGCGGGTTACACAATCGGTGCGGTGGAAGTCGAAGACACGCTCCTCAAACACAGTGACGTCATTGAAGCGGCCGTGATTGGCGTTGCCGATGCCGCGCGTGGGCAAGTGGTCAAGGCATTCATTGTTTCGCCGCGCGCCAAGAGTGAAGCCTTTGCCACTGAGCTGCAGGACTTCGTGCGCGAACGCCTGAGTGCACATGAGTATCCACGCCAGGTCGCGTTCGTGAATGAATTGCCCAAGACACCAGCCGGGAAAGTCAACCGCAAGGAACTGCGAGACCGCGAGGCGGACAAGCAAACAGGGAACTAACCGTCTGCCGTTCGACGGGAGCGGTCATCAATAGCAGTAGGGCCTGAGCCAGGCCATTGAGTTTTAGGGACGTTGCACATGAGTGAAGATACCGACCTGTTTCCGAAAATTACCGAGGAAGGTCTTGAAGTGCTAAGGGCGCGGATTGGCGTGCCGATTGAAAACACGTTGGAGCCTTGGTGCTATGAGGCCACCCGCGACAACATCCGTCACTATGCTCACGGCATTGGTGACGATAACCCGCTCTGGTGTGATCCCGACTATGCGGCCAAAACCAAGTTTGGCACCTTGGTGGCTTTGCCAAGTTTCCTCTTTGCCACCAGCAGGATTATTTCTGGCTATGTTGGCGGCTTGCCGGGCGTGCATGCGATGTGGGCCGGTGCTGATTGGACATGGCATAAGCCGGTCCTGCGCAACGACGAGATTTCAACCACCGCGCATCTCAAGGATCTGATCGAGCATCAGACACGATTTGCCGGTCGTGCGATCCAGCAAATCTATCATGTTGAGTTCTTCAATCAGTCAGGTGACCTGGTTGCCGAAGCCGATAGCTGGTGTTTCCGCACGGACCGTGACGAGGCCCGTGAGCGCGGCACCAAGTACAAAGAGGTCAAGGCGAAGCAGGACCGGGTCTACACCGACGAAGAGATTGCTGAATTCTTCGAGCTCTATGCCAACGAAGAAGTGCGCGGCGCAGAAACGCGTTATTGGGACGATGTCAATGAAGGCGACGCGTTGCGCCCTCTTGCCAAGGGACCGATGACGGTCACCGGGTTCATTGCCTACGCACAAGGCTGGGGCGGGCTCTATATCAGAGCAAACAAATTGAATTGGCGGCAGATTGCAGCGCATCCGGGGCTCGGGATCAAGAACCGGTTTGGTATCCCGGACTGCCCGGAACGAGTCCATTGGGAAGAAGAATTCGCCCGGATGGTCGGCACACCGGGGGCCTACGACTATGGTCCGGAGCGTTGCTCGTGGCTGACGCATCATCTGACCAACTGGATGGGCGATGATGGTTTCCTGCGTCGCGCCACATCCAAGATCCGCCGCCATAACCCAGCCGGCGATATGCTGACGTTTACGGCAAAAGTCGCGCGCAAATACAAGGAAGGCGACCGTCACCTGGTCGAAATCGAACAGGAGGCGCGGAACCAGGATGGCGAGCTGTCTATCCTTGGTACGGGAACCGTTGAGCTGCCAACGCGCAAGGGTGCTGGGGCATGACTGCGGCGGCTCTGCCATTGGCAGGTGTGCGTGTGCTCGATCTCTCAAGGGTCCTGGCCGGGCCATACTGTTCGCTCGTGATGGCCGATATGGGGGCGGAGATCATCAAGATCGAAAGCACCACGACAGGCGATGACTCGCGCACCTTTTCTGTGCCGAGTGTCGAAGGTCATTCTGTTTACTTCATGCATGTCAATCGCAACAAACGCTCGGTTGCGATCGATCTGAAAGCGCCTGCAGGAAAAGAAGCATTCCTGAAGCTTGTGGCACAATCGGATATCGTGCTCGAGAATTTTCGCACCGGCGTGATGGAGCGGCTTGATCTTGGCTACGACAAGCTCAAGGAGATTAAGCCCGATCTCGTCTATTGTGCGATCTCGGGATATGGGCGCAGCGGCCCGAATGTCCACGTCCCGGGCTATGATCCGGTGGCGCAGGCCGAGTCGGGTTTCATGTCCATGAACGGTGAGCCTGATGGCGAGGCTCAACGCACCGGACCATCGATCGTAGACATGGTGTGTGGATTGTTTGCGGCACAGTCGATTACGGCAGCGCTGCGCCATGCCGAACGCACCGGTGAGGGGCGGTTCATTGAAGCCTCGCTTTACGAGACCGGCATGAACATGCTGATCAATTTTGCGGGATCATATCTTGTAACAGGCCGGGAAGCATCGCGCGCAGGCAATACCAATCAGGTTGCGCAACCCGCTGGTGTCTATCAAGCGTCCGACGGACCGTTCATGCTGTCAGTGATTACGGACGCGCAATTCACCAAACTCTGCCGCGATGTGATTGACCGCACCGACTTGCTCGAGGATGCCCGCTTCACAAGCAATCCATTGCGGGTCGAGAACATGGATGCATTGAAACAGGAGTTGGGTGGCGTGTTCATAACGCGTCCGCGTGATGAGTGGGTTGCGCGATTGCGTGCAGCCGATGTGCCGGTTGGCGCGGTCGCATCGATTTCAGAAGCCTTGACGTCAGACATCACGACAGATCGAGGTGTTGTGCAGCACGTTTCGCATTCCGGTGTCGGAAGTTATCCGGCCTTGATGGGCCCGATCCGCCTCCACGATACTGACCCGACACCCTTGGCTGGTGCGCCACTGTTGGGGGAGCATACGCGCGAAGTCCTACGTGATGTGGCAGGCATGGCACCGGAACAGATTTCGGAATTGGAAGACGCCGGCATCATCAAACAATCAAGCTAATGAGCCGGAGTCACGTATCCACTTCTATCAAAATTCCAGCTTTGCGACGTGGCTGGAAATTTCGCGCATTTCAAACTCCCGACCGGCCGTGACAATGCAGGAGTGCATGTTCGGCCATGTCATGAGGACCGTGAACGAGTTGGAGCGTTTGTTGCTCCAGATCTCCATCAGGCGGCCTTCCTTTGAGAGCCCGATGGCGGCTTGTTGTTCTTTGTGCTTGCCAGACAGCAAAGCGACAATCTTCGAGCGCTCGCCGCACTGCGGTGACTGGGCGTGAGATACTTTGTTCGTGGCCGTGCTCATCAGCGCGGCGATCGCGAGTAATGTGAGGATGCGCATGGCTTTATCCTTGTGCTTCGTTGTTCAGTCTCTAACTGATGCGCATCTTTGCAGTTGCAACTCCGTTTGGAAGTTACCTGGGTCACAAGGTTTGATGTTTTTTGTTCGCGTTTGGGGGGCGGCTATTGCAAGCTAACGTCGTCCATCTTGATGAGCTCAATCTCAGCGCCGGATTTTTCCAACATCGTGTCTTGCGACGTGCGCCGAAAGTCATCGCGGTATGCATCAAGCGCGGCCTGTGAATGAAACACCACAACGTGCATTTCGATTGTGCCATCTTCATTGCGCATCCGCCGCTGCAGTTCGCCCCCATGCTCCTTCAGCAACGGCAGAACCCTGTCTTCATAGATTTGGAAGAAACCAACCCCATCCTTTGGAATACGGGCAATCACAACAAAGGATAGCTTGGAATCAGAGGACATCAGGGGCGGTCTCGCAATAGCTGGAGGGGCGGCTCGTCGAACGAAGACGTCCAGCAATAAATCGCCTGGCCCCGTCTGGCCAGCACGCTGCGGTTGATTGTCCGCTCGTAGGAATAGCAGCCGGTTCAGACATTCGCCTTTGATGACTGGGCATCTCAAAGCACACATCTGAACCAGAACACGCGCGGCACAAGCAAGGCGCCTGCTATTATTCTTGATCGCTACATCAATTCGCTGACAGCAGGGACCTGTTCTTCGATCGCCTGATTGACCTCGGGAGGCGCATTCTCTTTGACGTAGCCAAGAACCTCTTTGCCAACGGCTTTGGATTGGTCTGTGTCGAGACCCAATCCCTGCAACTGGCCGAGAAGCTCCATGAGTTGGCCACCGCCGCTGCCCCCGGTCAGTGAGCTCAAAGCGCCGCCGACCATGCCCCCAAGGCCACCAAATGCGCCACCGCTACCGGTCGCGTCAGCCTTGGAGAGCAATTCGTCGGCTCCGGGCAATGCTCCCTTCAACATGCCGGCAATGTTATCCGGCAGGGCCTGGATCAGCATCTTGAGAATCGCGCCAATGGCAGGCTCGGCGACGCCGGCGTCAATGCCTGCGGCCTGGCTCACACGGTTAATAAGGTCTTGCATTCATAACTCCAGTGGTTGCGGACGCACCTTCCGGATTGCGTGGTGCGGGCGTGTCGATGGCCGCGACCATAGCAGGCCAATCGAAAGCCTCAACCGGCCTGGCCTGAGAACAGTTGATCCATCCCGGAAACAAACTGGCAAAAAATGCTCCGACCTGTGACGCACATAACAGCTAGACCTGTCGGGATCAGGCAGTTTCTCCTCAACACGCAAGACGCAAATGAACCAAACCAGTGGTTCTAGCGACCCAACAATAAGACCGGCAACAAAGGAAAGAGCCGGTGCCAGGAGAAACGGAAATGTGGAAGGAGATCGCAGCAACGACCGTCGCAACCTCGGAGGGCCTGATGGCGCTCTTCATCATCGCGACATTCCTGGCACCCCTCGTAACCTTCACCCCACCCTTGAACATGAACGGCATGAGCCGCGCCGCCAATCAATTGGCCCGCAAGACGGTTCGTAGTGAATTTAAGCCTGTGATGATGGCGCACAAGGTGCGTTCGCCCCGCCTACTCCGCCCGGCCGCCGCAAAGTTGATCGACACATAAGACGCCGAGCAACTTCAGACCTCAAGTCGGCATTTCTGCAATGCCGATCCAAGGCGCGTTGCTCTAGCCACGCTCCCTCATAAGCCGGGCTTTCTCGCGGTTCCAGTCGCGTTTCTTTTCCGTCTCACGCTTGTCGTGGAGCTTTTTACCCTTCGCCACGCATAGGCGCAGCTTGGCAATCCCGCGGTCATTGAAATACAGCTCCACCGGCACCAGCGTCATGCCCTCACGGTCGACGGCCTGCGCAAGTTTCGCGATCTCTTTTCTGTGCAACAGCAATCTACGTGCACGCTTCGGCTCATGCTGGTAGAACGGCCCGGCCTGCTGATACTCAGGGATATTGGCGTTGATCAGAAAGATGCCGCCGTTCTCAACCGAGGCATAGCTTTCGGCAATATTCGCCTGTCCCTGGCGGAGTGATTTCACCTCCGTCCCGGTCAATTGAAGGCCGGCCTCGATGTCGCCATCGAGGTGATATTCGAAGCGCGCGCGGCGGTTCTCTGCCACGGTCTTGCGGCTGCTTGAGTTCTGCGCCGCCATGGGTTGGATCCTTTCTTTGCTTCAGATTCGCCGAAGCCCTATCGACAAAGAAGGCGCCACCTGCCTTCAGGAAGCGCCTACTGATATACATATATGCACGATCTTAGCCGATTTCACGGCAGATCGTTACTCAGCCGCCGCGGCCTGCACCAATCCGGCATGGTCCATCGCGGCATCAACGGCCTGCTTGGTTGCCTCTGATATAGGGGCCATGGGCAGACGTGCAAAGCCATCACCGAACCCAAGCTTCGCACAGGCATACTTAACCGGCCCCGGGCTGGTCTCGACGAACAGGGCGTCATGCAGTGGCATCAGCATGTCCTGGATCTCAAGCGCCGTCTTGTAGTCGCCGGCAAGGGTCGCGGCCTGGAACTTTGAGCAAAGTGACGGTGCCACGTTTGCGGTCACCGATATACAACCCGTGCCACCGTGTGCATTGAATCCGAGAGCCGTCGCATCTTCCCCGGAAAGCATAACAAAGTCTTTGCCGCAGGCGGCCCGTTGCAACGAAGCCCGCGCGAGATTGGCGGTTGCATCTTTCACGCCGACAACGTTCTTCAGCTTGGCACAGCGCGCCATGGTGTCGACCTGCATGTCTGAAACCGTTCGCCCCGGCACGTTATACATGACGATCGGGATGTCGACGGCGTCGTTAATTGCTTCGATATGGCGAAACAGGCCTTCCTGTGTCGGCTTGTTGTAGTAAGGCATGACAACCAGCACAGCGTCGGCGCCGACCGACTTGGCATGCTTGGAGTAGTCAATCGCCTCGGCCGTGGAGTTTGAGCCTGCACCTGCGATCACCGGGACGCGCTTTTTGGCCGTCTCGACGCAGATTTCTACCACGCGCTTGTGTTCGTCATGATCGACAGTCGGGCTCTCACCCGTTGTCCCCACCGGGACGAGCCCATTGGAGCCCTGGTTGATCTGCCATTCGACAAACCGTGAAAATGTCGCTTCATCCACTGCGCCATCCTTGAACGGCGTAATCAGTGCGGGAATTGACCCCTTGAACATTGCGTCCTCCTTTGCTCTCGGGGCTTCATGAGCGTCCTAGCCATCGCGGCGCACGCCTCTCGCCACCCTTTTGTCAGATTTTTTTCGCTTTCGCAAAACCAATGCCACGCAATCTGCGCATTTTGCGTTGAGGACAGCGTAGGCGGTTTGCTATGTGCTCGCAACAATGTGAAGCTTCAATGGTTGCGCACGTGTTCGCTAGGCCGCAGGGATGCCGCAGGGATATTGGCTTCGAACACCATATTATTCGATCGTATCGGCAGTTATTGACGGGGAAACGGGCGCTTCCGCTGAGACGGAGCACTGGTGTGGCGTATGCAGAAGATCGGCCTGAGCTTCTATGTAACATTCATCTGCCTGGTGATCGGCCTGGTTGCAGGCGTTGTGATGTTGGCGCAATCGCTGCAACCTCAGTCGACTGCCAACAGCGCAGGGCCTGCGACAGAGGTCGCCGGCGAGGCTGACGCAAGCGCGGCGAACAAAGAGCGGTCAGCCCCGGGTTCGACTTTGGCCTCCCTGCTGCATTTTGTGGCTTCTCCGTCTCCTAGTACGAATGCCGTCGCACAGCAGCCGAAGACTGCGGAAGTGGCGGCAAAAAAGAAACCAAATGATACGTCCGCGGTGCCAACGGCCAACAGCACGGATACGGCTCGCGATAAACCAACCGGCGCGTCCAAAGCCATAGAGCAGGTAGTTGCTGCTGAGGACAAAACACCCGAGGGGCAGTATCGCCGTCAACTGACAAAGGCAATCGCACCGCTTGTTGCCCTCAAACTCACTGACGGTGACAAGGCCGCGCTGGCATCTGCTCTCAAAGCCCTCAGGCAGAACAAGCGCGACACGGCCTTGGCGGCGCGTGACAAGATCAAGGTAGCGGCTGCGCGAAAGCTTGTTGATTGGACGGCGCTGCGCAGTGGCTACGGTCGCCCGGAAGACTTCTCCCAATTTATGGGGGAAAACCCGATGTGGCCGGATCGCCGCTTGATGACACGCCGCCTCGAGCAGGCACTATTCATAGATGGCGGCAGTGCCCAGGCAATTCTCAAGCATTTCGAAAAGACCAAACCGACATTCGACGCTGGTCTGGCCGCGAAGGCATCGGCGCATCTTGCGCTGGGCCGCAAGGATAAGGCGAAAGAGTTGGCCGCCAAGGCCTGGTGTGGTGGCGGCATAGCCGCCTCGCGCGAAAAGGCGTTCTTGCAGCGGTTTGGTGCGCTCCTGACCCACGACGATCACCAATGTCGCGTAGATCGCCTCCTGGTGGCCAATCATCGCTGGACCAGCACACGCAAGACCCGGGCACATGCCATTCGTCGTGCGATCAAGCTGCTCGACAAGAAGCATCAGAAAAAGGCAACGGCCCGGTTGGCCGCCTATCTCCGCCAGCGTGTCGCAACCAAGTGGTTGAACGCGGTCCCGGAAGAACTGCGCAAAGACGACTGGGGTTTTGCTTTTCAAAAGGTCCAGCATCTTCGCCAGGCCAAGAAATACACCGCTGCATGGAAGCTTTTGAAAACCGTCCCCACAGACCCGGACAAGATCATTAACCGGGATGCCTGGTGGGAAGAACGCCACCGCAATGCGCTCGCAGCGCTGCGAACCAAGCGCAACAGGATCGCCTATGAGTTCGTTGCCGACATCAGGCCGGAAAGCGTGAACCCGGCGAAGGAGCAGGCGTTCTTTGCCGGATGGGTGGCGCTAAGAAAACTGGCCAAGCCCAAACTTGCGCTAGAGCACTTTAAGCGGATGCGGAAGCTGGTTGATGGCCCTCTCAGTTCATCCAAGGCGGAGTTTTGGTTGGGCCGGACGTATATGGCGCTGGGTGAAAAGGAAACCGCCCGCGAGCACTATCAGAAGGGCAGTGCGTACCGCGATACATTCCACGGCCAGCTGTCCCGTCAAGCCTATGCGCCCGACGACAGCACCATGGAGCTGCCGCTGCCGGCTGTACCAACTAGCGACGAGATCAGGCGCTTCCTGGAGAACGATGCGGTGCAAGCTGCGACAATCGCACATCGCGAAGGCCTACCGCGGATCCATGTCCTGAAATTCTTCCGTGCGATCGCCAGGCAACTCAAGTCTGAAGCTGAGGTCGCGATGCTGGCTCAGCTCGCAACGGCACTTGGGGATGGTCAGCTTGAAGTCCGGACCGGCAAGACAGGCGTGGCGCGCGGCTTCAACATGTACATCTATTCGTACCCCATCAAAGGTATTCCGGATTTCAAGCCGCTGCGCAGCCTGCCGGAGCGCGCGCTGATGCTCGCGATTGCTCGGCAGGAGAGCGAGTTCAACACGCGGATTGTCTCTGGTGCCGGAGCGCGTGGCATCATGCAGGTCATGCCGATTACCGCCCGTCATGTCTGCCGTGACTATAAGATCAAGTGCCGCCTCAAAGACTTGCTCACCGACCCCAAGTACAACGCGAAAATCGCGTCAGCCTATATCGCGGACAGGACTGACGATTTTGCCGGCAGCTACATTCTGACGTTTACCGGCTATAACGCCGGCCCGGGCCGAACCCGGCAGTGGTTGCGCAGCATCGGCGACCCTCGTCAAAAGAGCGTCGAACCGCTCGATTGGATCTACCGGATACCCTTTGAAGAAACCCGGAAATATACCCAGAAGGTCCTGTCAAACATCCAGGTCTATCGGGCCCGGCTTGGCGAGAAAGCCCCGCTCCGCCTCAGACGTGACATGGCGCGGGCACGTGGTCGAAGCTGACGGGCCGGTAGCTGATTTGACAGCGGCGGCGATCTTGGCGAAGAAGCGTGGCGGGGATCACCCCCGGATCAACTGCGGGGAACGTGATCATGAGCAATGCTGCTGAGACCGACGGATGGCGCGATATCACCATTCACGCTCGTGATGGCATTCAACTGTATGGGCGCCACTACCCCGCACCGGGCTCGACCAAGCGGCCGATGCTTTGTCTGGCGGGTCTGACACGCAATTCCAGGGACTTTCATACAATTGCTGAAGCACTATCCGGCTCCGGTCCGGGCGCGCGCGATGTCTTTACATTCGATTGCCGAGGCCGCGGACAGTCAGACTATGCGCCATCCTGGAAGGACTACGTGGTCCCGGTTGAGATGCTCGACGTGCAGGACTTCATGGCATCACAACAGCTGCATGGGGCGGCCCTGCTTGGCACGTCGCGCGGCGGATTGATCACGATGGTGCTTGCTGCAGCCATGCCCTCATTGATTGGCGCCGCCATTCTCAATGACATCGGACCGGTGATCGAACAAGAGGGGCTACTGCGCATTGCCGGGTACGTTGGGAAGGAGTACGCACCAAATTCCTGGGAAGAGGCAGCGGCGCGCGTCAAAGCAAACAACGCGGCGAGTTTTCCAAACCTCAAGGATGACGATTGGGCTGCGCTGGCGAGACAATTCTACAATGAAAAGCATGATGGCCGTCCCGGCGTCGGCTATGACAGCAATCTAGCGCGCACGTTTTCGCTGAAAGACGGCCCCATTCCGCAGCTTTGGCCGCAATTCCTCGCACTCTCAAAGGTGCCTTGCCTGGTGCTGCGCGGCGAGCTCTCCGATCTCCTGAGCACGGACACCGTCGCGGAAATGCAGCGCCGCCATCCGAACTGTCTCAGCTATACGGTGCCCGGTGAAGGCCACGCCCCGCTACTGAAAGACAAGGACTCGATCGGCGCCATCCGCGAGTTTCTCGGTCGGGCGGATTGACGACGACCCGACAGTCCGCGCGGTGCCGTTGGAGAACACCTGTAAGCCGCGACCTTGCTGTTCCGCTAGTGGGACGCGGCTTTCCTTGTCGTTAGCAAGGACTGCTATACACGATGCCGTCGACTTCGATCGTGCCGGTGAATGAGCCGGTGCCCAACTCCTCACACACCTGGCCGCCGCCAGTGAATGTCACTCCGACGGCACTGTTACCCGTGCTGCCATCCAGGACCAAAGAAACTTCATCCTCAAAGTTGAAGATGTTGCCACCAATGTCGCCGACAAACGTGTTGTTCCTGAGAAGTATTGTCGTGGCGTAGTCGAAGTGGAATACGTCGTTGTTGGTGTTATTCGATCCAATGTTGTCGAACGTCGAATTCGTGACGCGTACCGTATTGCCCGGGTCTTCAAAGTTTATTCCATCCTCACCCGTGTTGCTAATTGTGGTGTTGTTGACGACGACGCTATTGTTTGCGTCCATAGCGATGCCGCTTCGTCCCACTCCATCAATGACCGTATTGGCGATGCTAACGTTCAAGTTATCGTCTTCGATGCCGATGCCTCGGATACGGGCATTTCTGATTGTGATCCCGTCAATCATGACGAATTCGTTTCCATCTCCGATCTCAATACCAGCGTTGTTAGGATTGGTTATTGTTAAGTTCCGAATTACGATTCGCACGTTGTTATCATTCATCTCAATCCCATCACGGAAACTGCTATCGATTGAGCCGCCGTCAATGACCACCTCGTTGCGATCGCCGATATAAATGCCATCACTGCCGGCATTGTTGATTTGGAGGTTTGTGAGAAACAGGTTCGACTTGTCATCGCCAACTTCAACCCCATTTCCACCGCCACTGCCAGGACCGGTGATCGTCAGTCCCGAGACGTGCGTGTTGCTGCCCTCAAGTGTCAGATGATCATCGCCGTTTCCTGGCCCCGTCAGCCGTCCTGTCGCCCCCGGCGCTGTGAATGGCACGACAAGGCCGGATCTGCGGCCACGCACGTCGATGGTCGGGCCGCCGCCCTGCAGTGTCTGGTTGCCTTGCAATGTTTGCGCGCCGGTGACTTCACCATTAATAATGATCAGGGAATTATCGCCGGCCGCATTCGATGCCTCTGTCACGTCAGAGGTTTCCGTCGCGTAGGCGACGCGATCAAAGTTGGTGCCGGTCAGTGCGTCGGCAACCAACTCGGCCTTGCTCCGTCCCGTCACAATTTCGGTGTCGCGCTCGAGACCGTCGAGCATCCTCCGTTGCTGATGTGACAGTGACGCCAGCGATTGCGCAGGCTTGCCGCCGTTGAGTGGAATCCGCAGCCGCATACCAATGTCGTGGCGGGTGTCGCGCACATCATCGTGGCTGACCTTATACTCGGCGGTCAGGCGCGAACCTGGCAGTGATGCAATGACATCATTAATGCGAAACTCAAGACGGCCTTTGACGCCTTTGATGTCGTCCTGGGGTCCTTGTTGTCGAAATAGTAGCCACCGGCATAGCCACGCAGCTCGAACAGGTTGGGGTTGAGGGAGAGATATTCAGTCGGTAGACGAAAACCGATTTCGCCATCAACACCTTTCATGCCGACTTCTTCACCGCCGGTCATAAAGATCTGGCTGCCCTGCAGGTGCACCTGGGCAAAGCCCGCGACACCGGTTTGAGGCTTTGTCACCGGACCATACCAGTTGAGGCGCAGGTCAACATTCTTTGAAAGCGCTTCGAAACCGCCGGAGAGTTGCCAGAAGGTGTTGTCGATCTCGGTGCGGCGGACATCGCCGCCGATCCACGCACCGAGATTGAAACCTGATGTCGTCATCTTGCGATAGCCGAGCGCAAGGTTGCCTTCTTTGGCGGAGTCCTCAAAGAACTTGGCGGTAGTCTGGCCGAACACAAGCGAGCGTTCGTTGCCCGTAATCGGCGCAAAGATCGTCGTCTCGCCGCGGTTTGTGCCGCTGGTCCCGGTACTATCGCTGCTGTCGTCGTCCCGGCTATTATGATAACCGCCGATCTCGAACCATGGATGCCAATACGCTGGTTTGTCCGATGGGGCGCTCGCACCCACGTGCGTTGCTGTGGCCAAAGTGATGAGAACCGCAGCGCCGGCAGCCATCCCTTTATCGACAATTGACGATCGAAACATCTGAAGCCGTCCCCCATCCCGCGCTTCGAGACGGACTGGTAATGGCGACGAGTTCAAGCCGCCCCTTTGTTCGCTTGAAGTCATCTCGCTCAGTCGGCGAAATCCCTTATCAGGCAGAATAAAGGGGGACGGGTGGAGGTCGTTATGCAGGTAACGCAGGGGTTAAAATTTCACCGATGGGCGCCCAAGGCCATGCAACAAGATTGTATCTCGGCCAATTATACGATTTGCGAAATAATGTTGCAGAATGGCAATAGGGTGAGGAACAATTGGCGGTCGTCCATAACCTGGCGAAGATCTAACCATCCCCATGCAGCATCCGCACCAGCTTTTGGACCTGGCCACGGCAACCGCGCGCGGCCATCCATTGCAGGAGGCGGCCATTGGGGGATGGGTCGATTTCTTTCGGAACAATAGACACAACGAGTGCCGTGTTGCGGCCGCCCGATAGAATACTCAACTGCGTTCCGTTAACGAGCGGCTGTTCGCCGATGCGCTGGGTGGATGCCCCCGCCGCCCAGTCAATCTTTTTCGGCGCACCTGAGGGGGGCCATAACGCGATCGTCGCCGGGTTATTGGCAGCCGGCCGCCATAACATCAGTCCCTCGGCGCGCGCGCATACCGCGCCGGCCCGGTCTGCTTCGATAATCCAGATGTTGGATGGGGCCTTGCGATCACGCCCGCTTGTGTTTGTCGACCGGGTTGCGCCAAGGGTGGTCGAACGCCGTGAGGGGGCAACCAATTGGCTGACGGCTGCCAGCTGACCGGTAGCTTGACGCTGACCCTGACCAGCCGATTGAGCTTGAACAGGGCCGGAGTAGGGCCCCTTGAGTTTGATGATTTCACCGGACTGGGCCAGGATCGTCACGCGTCCCCCGGCGCTCAGCGTGATGCTGCTACCGGCTTTTAATGTCTTGCCAGGAGCAAGGGCGCTGCCCGCCTGCTCGGCGGCGATTATGACCAGATCCGTAGCCCATACAACTCCGGGTGAGGTCAAGCCGATCAACATAACCAGTCCGGAAAAAAGCGGTCTGAGTAGGCGCATCGGAAGTCTCCATCGGTCGCATTGCGCGGCATTATAGGGGGATCGGGCGGCCGCGAACAGCACCCGGCAATCATCCGCTGCTATAGACCAAGACGCCGGAGGTCGGATGTCACTTACGAAACAGCTAGGTTGAGAGGCCCGTGGCAATGACAAATCAACCTCTCTGACGTATCGTGGACACTGCATCGGTTTGTGAAGCGGCTGTGGGCTATGGAAATGACGCTATTCAGGTGCATGATTTGCTTTGCCGGTCTGCTGGCAGCAACGGTATCCGTGAACGCCGCCGGCCGGGTTGCGCTCGTCATCGGAAATGCCAGCTATAAGCACGCCGCCGTGCTCGATAATCCGGCCAACGATGCCAATGATATCGCAGCAGCCCTCGAGAAACAGAACTTCAAGGTCATTAAGGGAATCGATCTGGATCACGCCGGCATGCTGGCCACGATCAGAGAGTTTAGCCGTGCCCTGAATAACGGCGATGTTGGCGTTTTCTTTTACGCTGGGCACGGCATTCAGATCCGCGGCAAGAATTATCTTGTTCCGACGGATGCTAAGTTGGCTGACAGTTTCGGTATCGATTTTGAGCTGGTTCGCCTTGAGCGGATACACCAGGCCATGGAACAGTCGGCCAAGCTCAACATCATCTTTCTCGATGCCTGCCGCAATAATCCGATCGCACGCAATCTGGCCCGGTCGATGGGCACACGGTCGGCCACTGTTGGCAATGGCCTAGCTGCAATGGAGTCCGGCATTGGCTCTTTGATCTCGTTCTCAACCCAGCCGGGCAATGTGGCTGTCGATGGCCGCGGGATGCGCAATTCGCCGTATTCAGCAGCGCTCGCCAAATACATTTCACAGGGTGACGGTGACATTACCGAAATCCTCATCAAGGTCCGCCGTGAAGTCATGGCGGCAACCTCACAGCAGCAGGTGCCGTGGGAGCATTCAGCGCTAACGCAGCAGTTCTATTTTAACAAGCCGGCGAAATCGGCGTCTTCATCAAACCAATCGGCCAAAGGCAGTAGCGCGCCATCGGCCATGACATTCCAGCAACGTGCGGAACTCGCGTATTGGAATTCCGTCAAGGATAGCGGCGATGCGGACCTGTTGCGCTCCTATCTCGACCAGTATCCGAGCGGAGCGTTTGCTGCACTGGCCAAAGTCCTGCTCGCTCGCAGCGCCAAGGCGACCTCACCATCGACTGGCAAAACCGTCACCAAGGACGCAGTCGCCTTGGCCGGCAACGCTGCAAAGACCAGCAAAATAACCCCAGAATCGAGCGAAACTCCGATAGGCCGGCTCAGCGCAAAAGAGCGACGCCGCCGATCGCGATTGCTGCGCCTGAGAGCAAACCGGAGGGCAGCCGAGCAAATGCGAAAGGCCAACGGTCAAGCAATGAAGGCTGCAACTAAGCCAGTGGAAACCGCAGGATTGAACACAACACGCGGTGTCAAACCTGCAGCCGTTGCAGTGGCCGTGCCGAAGAACGCGTTGGTGCGGCGCGCAGAAAGTTACCGCGCCATCCAACGTCAGCTGTTGCGTTTGAATTGCCTGACAGGAGAGGCCAAAGGCCGATGGAGTGCGCGTAGTCACTTAGCTTTACGCCGCGCATACGGCGACAAGCCTGCGCCATCAGCGTCAGACATGCTGAAGCTGACTGCTGCGACAGCAAAGTCTGTGTTGGCCACCCTGAACGACGGCAAGACTGAGGCCTGCCGACCATAATGTACGGGCCGGATGACGAGCAAAGAGACCGCCTCAGCAATTACCTAGTGCTGTGGCGGCCCAATACGCTCAGTTGATGCTGCTACGCGCCACCGACCGACTTTGAGAACGGCAGTGCACGGACCCGCTTCCCGGTGGCAGCCGCAAACGCATTAGCGACTGCAGGGCCGATGGATGGCACGCCGGGTTCGCCAACGCCCGTCGGTCGTTCCTTCGAGGGCATGATGTGCACGTCGATGTCCGGCATGTTATAAATCCGAAGCGGCGTATATCCGTCGTAGTTGACCTGCTCGACACGGCCGTCTTCGAGTGTGATTTCTTCACCCAATATCGAGCCCAGGCCGAAACCTGTCCCGCCTTCGATCTGCGCCCGAACTACATCCGGGTTCACGGCAAGGCCGCAGTCCACGGCAACTGTCACCTTGTGCACTTTGGGTTGCCCATCCTCGATCGAGATCTCCGCCACATGCGCCACGAAGGATGCGAAACTCTCGTGGACGGCAATGCCTCGGTAGCGACCTTCGGGGGCTGGCGTGCTCCAACCGGCCTTCTCGGCTGCGAGCTTCAGGACGGCCGCATGGCGTGGATGCTTGTCGAGCATCGCGAGACGGAAGGCATAAGGGTCCTTGCCGGCAGCAGCTGCCAGTTCATCAATGAAGCATTCCACGGCATAGGCCGTGTGAGTGGAGCCAACCGCGCGCCACCACAACACCGGCACTTTGACGTCCGTCGTCGTCAGTCCTACCGTCACATTGGGAATGGCATACGGAATATTGTCAGACCCTTCGACAGACGTCTTATCGATGCCGTTCTTGGCTAGACCCTGCTCGAAGGGCGTACCGGCTACGATAGACTGGCCAACAATATGGTTTTCCCAACCAACGATATTGCCATCGTTGTCGAGGCCAGCGCGGAGCTGGTGGACATAGGCGGGGCGGTAGCGGCCGCCCGTCATGTCGTCTTCGCGTGTCCATTGGACTTTGACCGGTGCGCGATAGTCAATCGCCTTGGCAACCATAACGGCTTCGGCAACGACGTCGCCGTCTGCGACGGCGCGCCGTCCGAAGCTGCCTCCGGTCGTCATGACGTGCATCTTGACCTTATCGGGTTTCAGGCCTGTGAGTTTGGACGCGATGAACTGATAGACATCCGGAATTTGATGTCCGCCCCAGATCTCAATTGTTCCGTCATCGTTCTTGCGGACGACCGCGTTGAGCGGCTCCATTGCTGCGTGGGCGAGGTAGGGGAACTCGTAGGTTGCCTCAATCACCTTGGAAGCGGACGAGATCGACTTCTCAGAATCACCATCTCTGCGAGCCACGGCCTTTGGCGGTTTTGATGCCGCCGACTTGTACGACGCCATGATGTCGCTCGAACTCCGTTTCTCAGCGCCGGCCTCGTCCCATTCGACGCTCAGCGCTTCACGGCCCTTGATAGCAGCCCACATATGGTCAGCCACGACAGCCACGCCACGGTCAATCTGGACCACGTCGCGGACACCACGAACTTTCTTGCTCTCAGCCGCATCGAATGATTTGACCTTGGCACCAAACGTAGGGCCATGCGCAATAACCGCGGTCAACATACCGGGCAGTTTGAGGTCGATCGGAAAGGTGTGGGTGCCATCGGTTTTCGGTGCGCTGTCGTAACGGCGCAGCTCCGTGTTGCCAATTTCTGTCCACGCGTCCGGTGACTTCAGCGAGATGTTTTCGGGAACCGGCAACTTGGCCGCCGCAGACACGAGTGCGCCGAATGAAGTTGTTTTCCCGGAGGGGTGACGGATCACGCCCTTTGCGACAGTGATGTCCTTGGCCGTAGCGCCCCAAGACTTTGCCGCCGCTGCGAGCAGCATCTCGCGGGCTGCAGCTCCGGCCATGCGATACCGATCGAAGTTACCGGCAATCGACGTCGATCCCCCGGTGCCCTGGGCGGCACCACCCCAGGCCAGGTTACCGTAAAGTGCCTTGTTGCCCGATGCGCCAACAACGTTCACTTGCTCCCAGTCTGCACCAAGTTCTTCGACGACCAAGGTCGCAAGGCCGTGATAAACGCCTTGCCCTTTGTCCATTTGCGAAGAGAACACAGTGACCTTGTTGTCTGCGCTGATCTCAACGTAGGCATTGAACGGGTTGGGAGTTTTGGTCGTCTTCGCGGCATGGCCTGTCGTCGACGAAAGGCCGAAGCCGATCACGAGCCCGCCGGCTGAGGCAGCAGCGCCGAGCATGAATTGGCGTCTGTCGGCTTCGATTGCTGTTGTAGTAAGCTTTGTCTGTGCCGAGGATTGGAGCAAAGCCGGTATCGGCGTCTTTTCTGAATATAACATGCGTTAGGCCTCCAACTGTCGGGCGGCTTCATGGATACCGGCGCGGATCCGATGGTACGTGGCGCAGCGGCAGAGATTGCCGGCCAGGGCAGCGTCGATATCATTGTCAGATGGCTTAGGGTTTTCATTGAGCAGCGCCACAGTGGCCATGATCTGGCCGGATTGGCAGTAGCCACACTGCGGCACATCCATTTCGGTCCAAACCTTCTGGACCGTGCTGGCGATCTTGCCGGATAAGCCCTCGATTGTCGTAATCTCAACGCCGTCTGCGTCTTCGACCCGGAACTGACACGAGCGGGTCGGCGATCCGTCAACATAAATAGTGCAGGCACCGCATTGCGCGACACCGCAGCCGAATTTGGTCCCCGTCATTCCAACAATATCGCGGATCGCCCAAAGTAAGGGCATATCACCATCGACATCGATTGTTTTGCTCTCACCATTGATTTTCAGGGTGTAGGCCATGCACATCTCCCATCGTTCAGATGTTCTACTTAACGTACGGATGAGCCGCCGGATTTGATCACCTACCCGGTGTGTTTGCCGACGGCTTTGGACAGGGGGCGCCGCCATCGATCCAGGTCGATACGTGGTCAAGGAAGATATCGTATGCAAGAGGCGGGGTCGTTCGATTGTTGCCCGGTGCCCAGGCCCATTGCACGAGGTGGTCCTGCGCAAAATGGATCTTGAGATCGGCCAGAGTGCGATCGCCGTTCATGCTGCGATCCTTGAGGTTATCGCAGATATCTGCGGCGGCAAGCCCATCCCAACTCATCGAATAGGGTGCCTGCTGCCACGCGACAGCGCCCGGAATGCGGGAGCGGTCATTGTTTCCTGCGCGATGGCAGATGACACATCGCAATCCCCCGACGCCCCGTCCGTCGGTGCCAGGCTCGACCCGCGGCACATGCGGACGCGCATCATCACGAACCCTCGGCACATCGGAACGATGGCAGTTCATGCATCGCGGGCTCTGCAAAACCGTCACCAGTTTCTCGAACGATGCAATGGCTTTGGCTGTGCTTTGGGTGGAGTGGCCCAAGGGAGGTTGCGCAAAGAAGACGGCATAGATGCCAATACCTATCAATATCGATACGGCGACGAGAGCCATCCAGTCGCGAATTTCCAAATATAACGTCATTCCGGCAATATAAGTTGCGATGTCAGACTTGGCGAGGCACGAAGATCGGCGCGTACTGGGCGATGTGGACAGGCGGGCCAAGTCCGGTCAAGTTGAGCTTCTCCGCTGCAACAAGGTTTTAATGAAGATGACCCAACCATCGGGCGATCCTGTCGCAACCATCACCGAGGCAGAAGCCCAAGGCGAGATTGCTGAACTCTATGCAGAAATTCGTGCAGGGCTGGGTGTTCCGGTTGTCAATCTGATTTGGCGTCATCTGGCCGTTATCCCGGATGGCCTGCCGTGGGCTTGGCAATCTGTCAAACCGCTCTATGGCGAAGGGACGATTGCAATCGAAGCGGCGCGTTTGCGCAGCACGATATCGATCTCGACGGGACACGCGTTCAGCGCGGATGCCATGGCAGCGGTTGGTCTATCGCACGATGATACGGCGCGCATCACCATGGTACTGGAGAGCTACGAGCGCAGCAACGCGATGAACCTTCTGTCGTTAGGGGCCCTCATGGCCCGTTTGGACGGCGTGGCTGCGAAGTCCGGTGGTCAACTCTCAGGTGTCGATCCAGGCCCTTCCGTCGAAGGCAAGATGCCAACTCTGCTGGCAATGGATGATATGCCAGAGACGACGCGCAATCTGGTGCTGGCACTGAACGAATTCGGCGCGCGCACCGCCATCATGCCAAGCATGTACCGCCATCTCGCTCACTGGCCGGGATTTCTCGCGCTGCTCAATGCTTATCTCGCCACGTTGCATGCCGATGGTCGACTGGAGACCATCATTCAACAGACACTGGCGCAAAGTTCGGACAAATCGGCTCAGTTGGCGAATGCGCTTGCAACGCCGAACACAAGCCTGGGTGCTGACAGCGAAGCCAGCGTCCGTCAGGCCCTCGCTACGTTCATCGATGGTCCATTGGTCAAAATGGTCGCCATCGTCGCCTGCATCCGCGCTGCCATGCACGAGGACTAAGGCGAACCCCGCATGCCGGGTACAGTTTCCTGCGCCCGTTGTCTGATATCGAGCCGCCGCACCTGGACATCCGGCGGTGCAGGCGCGCATTATCCTGCCAGATCAAAGCAGAACAATAATTCGGGGATGATTATGTCGTTCAATCCAGCGCCCGCCGCAGCAACACTTGTCGAAACTATGAATGCCGGCTCGCGCATTGCCGATCTGGCAGCCGATTGCAAACCAGGCGAGCTTGCCCAGGCTTATGACGTGCAGGACCACATTGCTGCACACCAAGCTCTCGACGGGACACTCAATGACCAACTAGCCGGTTGGAAACTCGGGCTGGGAAGCGCCAATGCCATGAAAGGGGCCGGCCTTGCGCGTCCCGTGATCGGCCGGGTCTTCAAAGGGCGCCTGTTTGATGATGGCGCGGATGTTCCGGCACCGGCCGGATCAGTGGGCATGATTGAAATTGAAATCGCCTTCACGCTGGCCCGCGATGTCGCGCCCGGCGACACCATTGCCGACCCACGGGATGTCATTTCATCAGCTCATCTCGTTTCTGAAATCGTCATCTCCCGCTTTATCGATCGCACAGCAGTCGGCCTGCCGAGCTTCATTGCCGACAATGTTGGTTTCCACGCTCTCGTGATGGGACCGCAAGTGAAGCTGGAGGACGTGCCGGCGATCGCGAATAGCGTCACAGTCGATCTGAATGGCGAACGAGCCGTTGGCGCACAACAAGGGGATGACGCGATCAATCCGTTCGAAATGATGACGTATCTGATGGCGCACACAGCTGAGCGGGGGCTGTCGCTGAAAGCCGGAGAAATCGTAACCACCGGATCCATCAGCAAGCCGTTTGATGCCAAGATCCCGGCGCTCGTGAAGGCGCAGACATCAGCCGGAACTGTCGGATATGGCTTGGTTGTCCAATAGCCACGCCCAACTTTTCTGCACCAGCGAATAGCCACATGGATGATCACATTCGCAGCGTTGACCGTGCGGGTGGTTGGGTGCTGAGACCATAGCCGCAGCGAAAGCGAGCACCAACCAAGGTCGCTATGCCAGTTTAGTCGCCAGTATCAAAGCGCCGGGAAAACTCGGTCTGCCCCCCGGATGCGAGGATGCGGGCCTGCTCGATCCAGTTCTCGCGTTCGATGCGTCCACGAAAGTCAAGCACTTCACTGACCCGGCGCACGTCCTGTTCGGTCCAGTCTGCGATCGCACTGTAGGTCGTCACACCCAGGCCTTGCAGCTTGCGCTCAATCAGCTCACCAATGCCGCGGATGCGCCTGAGATTGTCTTTGACATCAGCCGCGTTCGAATTGGCTGGCTGCATCACACCGGAATCGATCGATTGAACGGCGACCGAACTGCTTGAAACCACGGTGGCGGCTGCGGCACTGGCAGCCATCTCACTGGCGCTGAGCATCGAAACTGGCGTTGACCCGGTGCTGCCAGAATCCGGCAGTCCCACTTGAGTCGCTGCCTGCTCCACCCATCGCTCGCGTTGGACGCGTTGATCAACGCCGAGGAGGCCGTTCAGGCGGTTCGCCGCTGGCGTGTCCAGACGGGCCAGCTGGGCAAACCGCGAAATCCCCTGCTCTTTCAGCATCGACGCGATTTCCGGTGTAATGCCTTGAATGGCTGTCAGATCATCCCCGCTGACATCAACGGAGACACCACCGTTTATGGGGCTGTTGCTGTTGGTCTCGCGAGAGGACGTCGCTGCAGCAACCGGCACTGCGGCCGCAGCCGGCGCAGCAAGGCTGACGACATTGCCCTGATCAGGACTTGGGCTGACGATGTGTGGGGCAGATGGAGCACCCGCCGCCGCATTCGCCTTGCGCCGGCGCGCAAAAGCCGTCATGCCGCCAGTGGCCAGGATTTTGGCCTGCTCGATCCAATTCTCTTCCTGAACCCGGCGCATGCCACCGAGCGCACGGTTGATCCGCGCAACGTCGCCCTCATTCCAGGCAGAGAGTTGTTCGTAGCGCGTCACGCCCTCGCGTTCGAGCACGACAGCTGTGGCAGCATCAATCCCGCGGATCGCTGTCAGATCCTGGGTGGGTGGGCGTTCCGGCGCCGAGGACGCAGGGCTGGCGACGACAGCCGCAACTGAGGACGCCGTCTCACCACCACCACCGGAGGCTGCCGGCAACCGGCCTTCGGGGAAGGGCTCTGGCTTGATATGGGCGCGAGCGGCTACGGGATCGGCAGCGGTTCCAATGGATTGCATGCGATCGGCCACACGGGTGGGTGCAGCTGCTGGAGCCGATTCAGTTGGCGATGGGCTTGCTTGGGCCGCTGCCACCGTCGCTGCGGCTGCTCCAGCCGCGGCAGCTGCAGCCTGTTGCACAGGTGCGGACGCAGCCGCGGAACCGGCGGAATCTGGCACGTCGGCAGATTGTGCGGACACTGGTTGTTGGGGGGATGGCGAAGCGCTTGGTTGTGCTGACGTCTGCGTCGCCATTGCAGTGCGGGATTTGGGCGGTGCGATCAGGCGACGAAGCATGCAGCCGATCCAGACCCCCACGAAGTAAGCAGCAAGAAGAAGAACAAGGGACTGCAGAAGCAACGACCACATTGACGCAAACCTTCCAGATAATCACCACCACGCGCGCGCCGGCATGGTTGATGCAGAGAACTTAGGACCGTTCGGACGGTCCGCATGAAAACCAGCCAATCACCAATCCGACGGCAAACGCAGCCACGATGTACCATGCCAACTGGGCCAAGAGATAATCCATAATCGACCTTATTCGTTTGAAGAGAGCCGGCCAACCGCGCCGTTAGTTGACCTCGACCTTGAACTCGATGCGCCGGTTACGCGCACGATTGCGTGCCGTCGTATTGGGCACCAGAGGCTTGCTTTCGCCAAACCCGACTGCACTAATCTTTTCAGCGCTCAAGCCTTTCTCAATGAGGTAGGACTTCACAGCATCAGCGCGGCGCTCCGAAAGCTCCTGATTGGTCTCAGACGATCCGCGTGAATCCGTATGACCACCGATTTCTATCCGGCTTGAGCCGCACAAGCCTGACAGGCCGACCACTTTGTCGAGTGTCGGGAAGCTCTTTGGGTCCAGCCTATCGCTACCTGGCGCGAAGCTGATCGATCCCTCTGTCGTTGTGGCACTGAGCGCTTGTTGGCACTTCGTGCGCGCCAGTTTGATTTCGCGTTCTCGCTTCTCAATCGCAGCTAAGCGCGCTGCTTCAGCTGCCTGGCGCTTGGCTTCGGCCTCGCGGGCCTGGCGTTCGGCTTCGCGCGCTTTCTGCTCTGCCTCGCGCTTTTGGCGCTCGCGCTCTTTGGCCTGACGTTCGGCTTCGAGCTTTTCGGCGCGTAACGCTTCCTCTTCCTTGAGCTTGCGTGCAGCTTCAGCTTTGGCCGCGGCGGCGGCATCTTCGGCCTGTTTGCGCTTGGCTTTCTGCTCGGCCCATAGCATGGCGGCCGATTTCACGACGATGTTGGCTTTGGCTTCGTAGCCTTTCGCGATCGTGGCCTTCAATTGCTCTTTGACCGCGGTCGCGACGGCGGTATCTGGTGCTTCGCCTGAGAGATTCAGGACTTGGGCATCAATGCGCGCCGTGCCGGTGCGCAGTTTCGAGAGCTGCTCGATCGCGACATTGGCCACTCGCCCCCACTTCTTGCTCTGTGATGGCTTGATGCGCAAGTCAGCGACGATCTTCGCTTTCGGAAAAAGCTTGGTGCTGAGGGCCTGAAGTGACTCGCTGACGCCGGAATTCGGCACCTCACCCTTCAGTATCAGGGTCGTCCCGTCAAACTGCACCTGCCAGTCTAGATCCGGTTCCGGCGGAAGCTCCAGCTTGACATCAAGCTGTTCGGTGCACGCCCGGTTCGCAGCCGCGCGAACCAACTTGGGCAGCTCTTCATAGATATTTTCATCACGTGTCAGGCCGCTCACAACAAGGTTCTTGTCGGAAAGTTCCACGCGGCCGTTTTCAAGTTTCAAGAGGCCCTGGACGCCTGCCAGAACACAACTTAACCAGCCATCGGACGCACCTTTGGCCAGTATCAATCTATTGTCGATTGTCGCGTCCGGCCGAGCGGCGCGGATCGCAGCTACAATCTTCTCGGTCTGGCTGTCACCAAGTGTGTGCCCGGATAGCAGGAGATGCTTGCCTTCACTGAGCACCGATGTCGTGAACGGACGCACCGTTGGGATCGTAGCCTCGACGAATTTCAGATTATGGGTCAGCTGATACAGCGTTGTGACACGGGTTAGAAGCGCTGCGCGCACGGCATCCGCGACCGCCTGCTTTTGCGCGAGGCCTGTGACGGTCAGTTTAGTATTGGACAGACTGGCGGAGCCCTCGTTGAGCTTGGATAACTCCTGCAGCACGCCACCAGCTGTATTCAGCCATTGCTCAGGGGCGCCACCGGCGACCGCCATTTTGTCGACAATCGGTGAATTGACGAACACCGACTTGGCAATCTTGATCAGCGCATCGCGGTCGCGCTCGCTTGGCACATAACCTTGCAGGACCAGCTGGCCGGCCTTGTAGACCGCCTGCCATTCAAAGGGAAAGACAACCGGCGGCTTGACCTTGTCATTGACCAAGATCACACCCGATGGGACATTGCGATAAAGCTGGCCCTTGATGGTGCGGTAGGCACCGACGCTATTGGCAACACCGGCAATGGCAAATTTAGTACCATCGAGATAAACTTCGCCGCCTTTTTCAAGACGGGACAATTGCGCCAAGCCGAACTGGATGGCGCCAACCCATACGCCATCCTCAGGCGCGCCGCGGGCAGGCCGCATCTTGTCCTGAACCGGTAGGCTTGGAAAGACCTGCTTGGCGGCCGAGACAACGCTTTCGCGGACGCCTTTGTTCGGGAAATAACCAGTCAGGTGTAGGGCGCCTTCTTTCACGGCTGCCGACCACACATAATTCTCTTCGACTTCGGCCAGCCGCGAAGCGTTCTCAACTGTGCTGATGCCCCAAACATTGCCAACAATGCGTTGGGCGAGATGCTGTTCCTGCTCAGCCACCGCCTCGCCGACAACGCGGGCATCACGGCCGGACATCACGACAAAGGCCCAATCAACGCCGGCTTGCCGCAGCGCGGTTTCTGACTGAGCCTTCAGCCCGCTTGTCATGCGCGGTTGCTCGATCTGCAGTGCCATCAACCATATGATGGCAACAATGGGCAGACCCCAATACCAACGAACGCGGCTGGTTTGCATCCCAGTCTGGTCTCCTCATGCCCTGACTTGCAGCCTACAGAAATGCAGTGCCCACGACCTCGATTACCGAACCATACATCATCAGGTTCAGCTCGCCGATCACCATCAGCGCCGCAGCGCTTCGATCATATGGATGGTATATAGCCAACCAGTCAGGCGGATGGAAGCGTGCACGGACGCCCAATCAAACACTTTCTGGGGACCGAAAAGAGGCGCCGGCCGAGGATCAGTCGCTGACATGGACAGACGCGTCGCCACCAAGCAGTGCTGCCATGCAGTGACCATCACTGGTCAAGACTTGGAACTTTTGTCACCATGCACCAAGAGCAATACGGGAGACGAACGATGAGCGTGGCCGAGGCGATTGACATTGAGCTGCCGAAGACACTGGACGAGTGGATTGCGCGCGACTGCGCGGGTGAGAATTTCTTTGAGATCGACCAAAGCCTTCAGTCGCTACTGCAACTCTACATGGGCACAGAACTGCGTGAGCACATGACGCCGCAATATCGGCGTCTCGGTGAAATCGCAGGTGGCCGCCTGGATGAACTGGCCCGCCTTAGCGATGCGCACGAGCCGGTGTTGCATGTTCGCTCGCCGCGCGGCCTGGATGAGGATTGGATCGAGTTCCATCCTGTCTACCGTGAAATGGAACAGATCGGGTTCGGTGACTTCGGCATCCACTGCATGTCACGCAAGGCGGGGGTCCATGGCTGGCCTGACAAGGTCCCGCCCATCGCAAAATACACCTTCCAGTACATTTTCACTCAGTCCGAGTTCGGTCTGATGTGTCCGATCTCGGCCACCGACACCTCCGCCATGCTGATCGAGCGCTATGCCGATGAGGCCACCAAAGCGCGCCTGCTGCCCGGCATGTGGGAGCAGGACATGAGCAAGATCCTGAAGGGCGCGCAATTCATGACCGAGAAGACCGGCGGCTCGGACGTCGGCAATATTGAGCTTGAGGCACGCTGGGAAGATGGCGAGTGGCGGCTCTACGGTGAGAAATGGTTCTGCTCGTGTGCCGACGGCGATGTCGCCTTGCTGCTGGCCCGCCCTGAAGGCGGTGCGCCGGGCACCTCGGGCCTCGGCCTGTTCGCACTCCCACGGCACCGTGATGATGGCAGCCGTAATAGTTATCGCATCGTCCGCCTCAAGCCGAAGATGGGCACCAAGTCGATGGCGTCCGGTGAGATCAAGTTCGAGGGCGCGACGGCCTATGCCTTGGGCGAAGTCGGGCCAGGGCGTAACCATGGCCTGAAGCAGATGATGGACCAGGTCAACATGTCCCGTCTCTCGCACGGCGTTCGCGCGGCGGGCATGATGCGTCGCTGTCTTAATGAAGCGTTGATGGTTGCAGGAGACCGCATTGCCTTCGGCGACTACATCAAGAACAAGCCCCTGCTACGGCGCCAGTTGATGAAGCTGATGGTGCCCACCGAGCAGGTCCTCTCCATGGTGATGTGCACGGCAGCACAGCTGCATCTTGCCGAACAGGGGGATCGCAAGGCCCAGCAGCTGGTCCGTCTCCTGACACCACTCATCAAATTCCGTTCGGCCCGTGACAACATCGATGTCGCCACCGGCGCGATGGAAGTCCGTGGCGGCAACGGCTATATCGAGGACTGGGTCAATGCCCGGCTAGTTCGCGATGCCCATCTCGGTGTCCTGTGGGAGGGAACATCGAACATCAATGCGCTCGACATTATCACGCGTGCTGTTGCCAAAGTCGGCGCCCATCGTGATCTCAAGGATGACCTCCAGGAACGTCTCGCCGATGAGCCCAACCTGCCCGGCCAATATCGCGGGGAACTATCAAGTACCGTCGACCGCGCCTTCGCATTTGCCGAGGAAGTCGCGAGCACCGGCAATGAACCCCTCTGCCGTCAGGCATCGGATGCCCTCTATAATGTCACGAGCGCTGTTCTGCTCGCCTGCGAGGGGGCTGCCCTTGGTGCTGCCGGAGGCGATGCCCGCCGGTTGCTGTTGTCACGCATGGTCGTCGACCACCGCCTCAGTCCGCGTGACCCATTGAATGCCGGCACGTCTGATGATGCCAAGATCGATGTCTTGCTCAGTGACGCTCCGGTCAGTCTCGCAGACGCCGAACGATTGACGGCTGGTTAGAGCAGGGATATCCGCGCAGTGCATGTTGGCACGGCAGGCAACGTACGCTGCGTCGATGGACAACACCTGCACTCAGGTGCTGCTGAGTTGGCGAAGGCAGCACAGCACTGAGATGTTTGAAGACCCGCACGATCCCAACCCTCCCCGGTCATGCCGTGCCTTGTGCGCGGCATCCATGACGCCAGGCGGATGACGCCTATGGAGCGTTCGGTGTCAGCGTTCAGATCTCCGACTTTGCCCAAGTTGAGAAATGGACCCCGCCCACAAGGAGCGGGTGACCCCGAGTTGGGTTTCAGTTCAAAAACTGATCAGCTCAACGAGGGGACACGAAGCAGAATGGCGAGTGACACTCATCGAGAGCTATGAGTCCGGTTAATGTCTCAACAATGAACTCAGTCCAACCCGCACTCCCGACCGCCGCCATAGAGATGGCGTCGTGGTATGCCGTGTGCCCGTAATTGCGTGGCTTGAAACGTGACAAAAAACATAACAACTGTGTCCGAGTGACCACGCTGCTGCGCTAGCTGCATAAAGCTGCTCTCCGCCATCTGTGAATCCGGCAAATTCAGCCAATCACAGCTCTGCGTTCCTCTTCGAATATGGCCTAACACCCGGCGTCCTGATCGGCCTAACCATTACGGTGGGCTGAAGTTGATGAGTTGTTCCGGAGGAGCTGCGCAATGCGCCAGCAAGTATTGAGTACAATCTTTGTTGTCTGTGCAGTTTAGTTAATCTGTGCGATTAGCGCAGCCGATCGGGCGATTGCGCAGACAGGTTGCATGGCAGCAAGCGGAGATGATAACCAAAATAGTGAAGTGGTTTATATCGGAACAACAAACTTCAGTTCCGATTGTGAAGTAGCCCGAGATTCTCAGAGCCTTTACGACGATCCTTTATCGAACATCAACATCAGATTTGCGTTGTTCCTTCCAGGCAGTCCTCTTGTTTCGGGTGACGGCAATCCAGTCAAAATCCTGCTCCGCGACAGTTCTGGGACTGTCCAAACAGTTACGGACATCGTGTGTGAGGGTGCCTCGACACTTACTGGCACAGCCATAGGAGCAATCTACCTGGGTCCCGGCGAGTCTTGTGAGCTTCTGGTTTGCTGGGGCAGCGGCACTGACGTTTTTTCATTCTCTGGTGGGATACTTAGGCGGACTGGCGATGTCTATGCAATCACGGAGGCAACGCTGGCTGGCGATCAATTCGGAGGGACAGCTGCATCAGACTTGATGATTGTCCGGCGCGGCACCCTGTCCTTCAATGATGGCGATACCGATGATCTCGGCACGCAGCCAGCCGGGCAGGAGACTACGCAAACGTATCAAATCTGTTATGTCGATATCGGTCTTGAGTCTCTGACTGACGTCACTGTTAACGTCGAAAACACGAATAACGTGGTAGGTCCTGTCACGTTGGTAGACCTCGCGGATAGCGGCCGTAATCTGAGTCAATCCGCGGAAGTGGCTAGTGGCGACTGTCTGGTATTCACGGCCACATTCACACCGGACCAGCCAACGGATTTCAGTGTCGAATTAGTCATCCGTAGCGATGGGAATGAACCATTCAACCTATTCATCAGCGGAACCGCCAGTCAAACCGACGACAACAGCGAGCAGGTGACGGCGCGCACGCAGCGCATTATCGCGAACTTCATGGGTCGGCGCGGTGCACAGATTGTGGCCAAGGAACCCGATCTGACCAAGCGCCTCAGTGATGGCGGTGATCGTTCTCGTGGTGGTCCAGTCAGCGTCACCGGTGAAGGCACCGCGAACAACAACAATGTCGCGTTCGCGACCAGCGCCCGTCAGATCGCGGGCAGTACGCGGATGGCCAAGCACAAGCGCCTGGGTGATGCCGGTGCGATGATGGCACTCGGCGCGCGGAACGATGGTGGCAGCCTCAAGGATGAGCCGGCTTTAGGTGCAAGCGCGCAACCGCAAACGGGTTTCGGTCTCTGGGCCGAAGGCACCTGGGCGCGGATTGAGGACGACAGCGCGGAAAGCGATTTCGGTCTACTCTACGTTGGTGCCGACTACCGTTTCAATGCCGGCCTCGTTGTTGGCGTGATCGCGCAATTCGATCGCATGGATGAGACTGACAGCACCAACGGCTTTGCAATCGAAGGTAAAGGCTGGATGGCCGGGCCCTACATCGTTGCCCGTCTCAGTTCCAACCTGATTTTCGATGCGCGCGGCGCCTGGGGCCGGTCCGACAACGAGGTCAGCCCGCTCCAGACCTACACCGACGACTTCGAGGGTGAACGCTGGTTGGTGCGTAGCCGATTGACGGGCGACTTCAAATTCGGTGCTCTCCACGTCGCGCCACACGTCGGGGTGATCTACTTCGAAGAAGAGCAGAAAGCCTACACTGACAGCAACGGCAACCTGATCGGAGCGCAGACGGTCGAGCTTGGCCGTCTAACGTTCGGTCCCAAAGTGTCGACGTCGTTCACGCGACCTGACGGCACCACGATTGCGCCGTTCATAGCAGTGCAAGGCATCTGGGACTTCAAGCGCACGGATCAGGTCGACATCGATACCGGCCTGGCGGTCATCGGCACTGACAAGGTGCGGGCCCGTGCTGAAGCCGGTTTATCCGTGCGCCTGCCGCAAGGTGTGTCAGTCACCGGCGAAGGCTTCTACGACGGCATCGGCGCTGACGGCTACAACGCCTATGGTGGCAGCGTGAAGGTCGGCGTGCCATTCTGAGGCCTCTACCCGGGCGACATGGTCGTGCATCTGACCCGGCCCCGCCCACAAGGAGCGGGGTGACACTGTGTTGGTGGTTGAGGGAGCCAGGGCCTTGTGCGTTTCGGACTGATGCAGAGCCCATATTTAGCTATCCGGATTAGCCAGGACCGTGCTGCCGGGCCACCCCTGCGCCGTCATCGTCGCGAAGGCGGCGAACCAAGCGGCTTTCCGCTTACTCAGAAAACCAGATCTACTGCAGACATTGCGACGCCCCGCCAACGTAGAGAGACTGGCAATGCTCGTGTGTGCCTGCCTGCGCAGGCAGGACGACTGTGGTGATATGTGATCTTTGCGTCATCCAGACGGAGCTGTCATCGCCGGGAATGGTAATGCGACACCGTCTTCAGCCTCCACGGTCATGCCGTGCCTCGTGCACGGCATCCATTGGGCAACGCTGATGACGGCTATAGAGCGTTCGGTGTCAGCGTCCAGATCTCCAATTTTGCCCAAGCTGCGAGATGGACGCCGTCCACAAGGAGCGGGTTTGCATTGGGGGGCTGGTTGGGTACACCAGGTTGGCTGGCGGAATGATCGCTCGCTATGGAACAACCTCGTTGTGACCTGTTCCAACGTCCTGCCATTGCGAGAGACGTCTGCAACCAAGAACACGTCGAAGGGCCGCGCGCAACGTCTCGAGGGAGTCCGTCGTAGCGTAAGTGCCATCGGTGGCATCGGTCAGACAGCGAAGGGTGTCAGTGCGCCAGTCCCGGAGAAAGAACGTAATCACATGAAGGCGGATGCGCGATCCCTGGGCAACCAGCCGGTCAGCGAGCCGGCAAGTTGGTCGACCACAATTCTCAATGCCGTCAGTGATCAGCACGACGATGCCCTGCTCTGACCGGCGCCGTAGCGTTGCGACAGCCATTGCCACGCCGTCGGAGAGAGGTGTCGCGCCTGCGGGCACAATCTGAAACAGCTCCGAGAGAATGCGCGCGCCCGTGTGGCGTGCCGGCGCGACCCGCATGACATAGTCGCTGCAATCAGGGCCGGTTCCGCCCCCGTAAGTGATCAGTCCGGTGGGCCGGGTGCGTGTGATGTCCGGTAGGACATCGGCGGTAGCCCGGCGTGCCACTCCGATCTTTGAGCGGCCATCTTGAAATGCTGTCATTGAGCCGGAGGCGTCGAACACCAGCATCGCGTTCTCTGTGCAGGCGAGCACCAAGGTGGCGCCGAGTGATTGAAACAAAACCAAGACGATCGCAAACCCAATTAGGCTGCGGTGGAAATCGCTGTGCGAGTTTGGTTTGCACCACATCAAATCACCTCGTTTGGCGAGCATCGCAGAGCAGTGCTGACAGGAAGAGTAATGCAGCTAGGGCGCTTGGCAAGGAGTGAGGCGACGCGCTCACGATGTTGCAGAACGAGCTCACGTCGTTCAGATGCAGCGTCCGGATGTGCGAATGCCCACTCGGATGTCCGGTTCGTAACGCGCGTGCCAATTCCAAGGGACCGACCGGCCATACATCAGAATATTGCGTGGTTGCTCTTTGTCGACTTGAGGATGAGCGGATCAGGGTGGCGCCGGGATCTTGGCGTGGCCCCTCCAGCGTGGCGCCGGCACATTCCCTCGCGGGTACTCTGATGTCATGCTGGTGTTGCGATGGCAACGCGGGGATCAACGCGCCGCATGGCGACATCGAGGATCGTTTCGACACCCCACCGACGTCGGCAATCAGTGTTAGCCAAACGAGATTGCCATTCAAAAGGCCCCATCGCATCAGCCCGTTTCTGGAGGCGCCGTTTCCAGAATCAGTGGGTTGCAAGATAAGGTGGCCGAAGCTCCGCCGGGGGATCGTCAGCGGGCCTCACAAAGACTGCTGTTTGGAGAGCACGCCAGCCCCGACTGGGAGCCAACCTCGCCGACGGGCTCATCCGAAGTCAGTGTTTCAATCATTGCGAGAAGAAATGTGGTGATGCAATCAAACGTGCGGCAGGGCGGAGTTCATGCGACCGGATCCGGAGGGCCTGCCTCGAACTGCTGTATTAGCGTTGCAAGCAAACTTGGATATCATTGAAGACTTGTTTGAACATCTTTGATGTTAATCGCCCAGTATTGGTGTTGTAGCGCGAGCAATGATAGCTGTCGAAAAGCGTGACGTCGTCATCGGTACCAGGGCGCTGCAAAATATGTTGCGCACCGTGGGCGAACTTAACCGCTGACTTCTTTTGTCCGAGCGCCACGACCGTCGCGTCGTGCGCGATACGACCCAATGCCAGGATCGCGGACAACTTTGGCAGCGTCGCAATGCGCGCCGTCAGAAAGTCTCGGCAGGTGTTGATTTCCGCTGCAATCGGCTTGTTCTGAGGTGGCAGGCAACGGACCGCATTGGTGATCATGCAGTCTTTCAGCATCAAGCCATCATTGGGATCAGACGCGTATTGACCTTCAGAAAAGCCATAAATATCAAGCGTTTCGTAGAGCAGGTCGCCCGCATAGTCGCCGGTGAACGGACGGCCGGTCCGGTTGGCACCCTGCATCCCCGGTGCCAGGCCGACAATGAGCAAACAGGCATCCGCAGGACCGAATGAGGGAACGGCCCCGTTGAACCAATCCGGATGCTCAGACACGCACTGGGCGCGGAACTCAACCAGCCGCGGACACAGGGTGCAATCAGGCGACGGTTCAGCAATCACGGGCATGTCCTATGGGCAATCTAGTCGCTTCGAGCGCGACACGCGGGTTCCCGGACACTCTACCGGAGAACCCCTACTCTTAGAAAGCCAGTGCCGCACGCTTGCTAGATATCATCATCCGCGTAATCATCTTCCCCGGCGTCATCAAACCTGACCGGCGCGGGAGTACGGCCACCTCGTCCGCTAGGAGCCGCCTTGACGGGCGGGCGGGCGCCGCCGGCATCACGGCAAATGACCTGCTCCAGGTCGGCGAGATCAATGAATTGATCCGCTTGGCGACGCAATTCGTCGGCCACCATGGCAGGCTGTGTTTGCAGCGTCGAGACGACGCTTACGCGGCGGCCCATCGCTTGGATAGCAGCGACGAGCGCTCTGAAGTCGCCGTCACCCGTAAACAGGACAATGTGATCGAGGTTTTGTGCGAGGTTCATGGCATCGACAGTCAACTCGATGTCCATGTTGCCCTTGATCTTCCGCCGTCCACTCGAATCCGTGAACTCTTTGGTCGGCTTGGTGATCATGGTGTAGCCGTTGTAATCCAACCAGTCGATCAGTGGCCGGATTGAGCTATACTCTTGGTCTTCCGCAAGTGCGGTATAGTAAAGTGCTCTTATCAGATGCCCGCGCTGTCGAAAGTGCTTGAGTAAGCGCTTGTAATCTATGTCGAAACCCAGCGACTTCGCGGTGGCATAGAGGTTGGCGCCATCGATAAATAGAGCTATCTTCTCATCGGGATAGAAATGCATTCATCACCTCGAAAAATGCTATCAGCGCGCTGCCAAAATCCGACAACACATCAGGATGCGCATTAAATTGATCCGCTTGCTGTATGTCAAGTTTTGCGCGAATATAATCCGATACGGAGCTTACGTGGTAATCAGAAATTATTCTGCAATATCATCGACGTGTCACATTGGCGTTATACCCCATTTGCCGCGGACAGCTGAACTGGCAAAAACGTATCAGGCACCGTGTCGCACTTTTGCAGCGCTAAGGTTTTCACGGGTCAAGGTGTTCAACTAGAACGCAATATAAGGACGCACCATCGGAATCGTTGGTGGCGTGCAGATTAGCGAGCGTTCGCAATCGGTATCGATCGATGAGAGCCACCCCCCTAATGCCAGCCACACGTCAGCGGGTTTTCTGCTCACTGCCGTCTAATGTGTGAAGCCACCCGTCGCGCGCCCGCCAGATGCAATTCCGCGCCCTAATTTATGGGAGCCAAAGCTATTTAAAGCTGCACTTTGAAACGCCAATGACTTGATTTGTGAGGCCGTTCATGCGATCAATTCACATATGTGTGTGTCTTAGAACACAGTTTGCGGAAAATCCCCGAATAATCCTGTCCGATTTTGTCGGCTTTCCATCGATTTCTCTGGAGCAATCCCCATGGCACGTGTGACCGTTGAAGACTGCGTCGACAAGATCGACAATCGTTTCGAGTTGGTGCTGTTGGCGGCGCATCGCGCCAGGTCGATTGCAAATGGCAGCCCAATTACAATTGAGCGTGAAAACGACAAGAACCCGGTGATCGCGCTTCGCGAGATCGCAGACGAGACAGTTGCGCCGGACGATATGCGCGAAGGTCTCATCCACTCAATCCAGAAGAATGTCGAAGTCGATGAGCCGGAAGAGGGCGCAGCACCAATTTTGGTGAGCGAACGCCGAGGACCAATGCTGGGCCGCGACGATCAGTCGACTGACACCATTGTCGATGTATTGACGGAAGAGCAGCTCCTGCGTGGAATGGAGAGCCTCACCCCGACCGAGCCGTCAGCAGCCATTGGTGGTGGCAACGGTTCTGGACGAGGACGATAGGATATTTCGGCAGATTTTCTGCCGCGGTTGCGCAAGGCATCCTTGGCAGAAACCGTGCGATGTGGCGTTCAACTGCGCTACAGTATGGAGCAGGGTGCGCAAACAGACTATTAGGCAGCCTCTGATTTGAGGAGTTAAAGCATAGCAAGATGATGCGCCAGTTCGAGTTGGTGGAGCGGGTCCTAGCCTATGACCCCAATGCCAACGAAGCGATGCTCAACCGCGCCTATGTCTATGCTATGAAGGCGCACGCCAATCAAAGGCGTGCATCCGGCGATCCCTACTTTGCCCACCCGCTTGAAGTGGCAGCGATCCTCACTGAACTGCATCTCGACGATGAGACGATAGCTACGGCATTGCTGCACGATGTCATTGAGGACACGGAAGCGACCCGCGCCGAAATCGATCGCTTGTTTGGGCCTGACATTGGTGCGCTGGTGGATGGCCTGACCAAGATCAAGAAACTCGATCTGGTGACAAAAAAAGCGGAGCAAGCCGAGAACTTCCGCAAGCTATTGATCGCGATTTCCAGTGATATTCGTGTCTTATTGGTCAAGTTGGCCGACCGTCTGCACAACATGCGGACCCTTGAGCACGTCAAACCGGAAAAGCGCGTTCGGATCTCGCAGGAAACGCTCGACATCTATGCGCCGTTGGCCGGTCGTATGGGAATGCGCAACGTACTGGAGGAGCTCCAGGACCATGCGTTTCGGTGGCTTCATCCAGATGCTTACAGGGCGGTGGGCGATAGGCTGAGCCGATTACACGAGCGCAACCAGGGACTGATCGAGGAGATCAAGTCAGCGCTCGAATTGGAACTTCAGGCCGTCAATTTGACCGGTAAGATCGATGGACGTCGCAAGACTCCTTATGCCGTCTGGCAGAAGATGGAGAACCGGCAGATCTCACTGGAACAACTGTCCGATGTCTATGGGTTCCGTATCATTGTTCCTGACATTGCCCAGTGTTACCAGGTCATTGGCATTGCTCACACCAAATGGCGAGCGGTGCCCGGCCGGTTCAAAGACTACATTTCGACGCCAAAACAAAACGGCTATCGCTCTCTGCATACGACAATCGTTGGACCTGAGCATCAACGTGTTGAGCTGCAAATCCGAACTGAGCAGATGCACGACATTGCCGAATATGGAGTCGCTGCCCACGCAAATTACAAGGTTTCAAATGGCCACGACCGAGCAATCGGGCCGATCGATCGCGATAGTGGCCCCTACGGTTGGCTGCGCCATCTTGTTGAAACTCTGCTTGAGGGCAACCCCGAAGAGTTTCTGGAACATACCAAACTAGAACTCTTTCATGATCAGGTCTTCTGCTTCACGCCCAAGGGCCGGCTGATAGCGCTTCCCCAGGGCGCAACGCCGATCGACTTTGCCTATGCTGTCCATACCGATGTGGGCAACACGGCGACAGGTGCCCATGTCAATGGCCGTCCGATGCCGATGTCGACTGTATTGCGCAATGGCGACGAGGTTGAAATCCAATGTTCAGAAACACATACGCCGCCTGCAGCATGGGAGCGGGTGGCTGCAACCGGTCGCGCAAGATCGGCGATCCGCAGGGCCGCCCGCGACGCACTCCGGCGGCAATATGTTGAATTGGGTCGAAGACTTCTCGAAGCGGCTTGCCTAAAGGCCAAAGTCGAATTCTCCGACGAACGGCTGGCTGAAAACCTGTCGCGTTTCTCGGCGGCAACCATCGACGACGTTTTGGTTGCAGTCGGTCGCGGCGAGCTTTCGGTCAAGGACGCTTTGAAAGGGATCGAGCCGAAAGCCGTGCACCACACGGTCACACGACCGCGGTTTATGCCACGCAACCGGCATGACCACGGCGGCGATCAGGATGGCTGGTTCAATTTGGCCCGGGTCATGGGATTGAAGTTCTATCTTCCAGGAGGCGCGGCAACGATGCAAAGCGCCAATGTCGATCGCGGTGTGCCGATCCGCGGATTTAAGCATGATCTACCAGTGACATTCCAGGAGGGCGGAGCGGTGCCGGGCGATCGCATCGTCGGTGTCCTTGTGCCAAACGAAGGTATCCAGATATTTCAGATTCACTCTCCAAAGCTGCGAGAATTCGAGACTGCTAACTGGGTTGATGTGACCTGGGATATCGACCCAACGCGCCCCGAGCGGTTTCCGTCCAAGATTGGTGTGACCGCGATAAATGAACCTGGTTCGTTAGCCAAAATTGCTGAAGTGATTGGCGAAGCTGACGGCAACATCGACAATCTCAGGATGGTGCGCCGCGCATCGGACTTCACCGAAATGCTGGTGGAGATTGATGTTTGGAACCTGGATCATCTCAACAAGATCATTGGTGGCCTGCGCGCGATACCCGTTGTGAACAAGGTAGAGCGTGTTTTTGAATAGGTCAGCGTATAGTAGGATCAAAACGATTGAGCGGGTCCGGGCAATGGGATCCGCGTAAAGCCAGTGCTTCGGCAAACGCGAACGACACGTAGAGGCAGGACATGAGCACGAGCCAGAGATTTCGGCAAAGACTGGGCGTCAATATCGACCATGTCGCGACCATCCGGAATGCCCGTGGCGGCAGCCACCCGGATCCGTTGCGGGCCGCCCATATTGCAATCGATGCCGGCGCCGACGGCATCACCGCGCATCTGCGGGAGGACCGCAGGCACATCTCCGATAGGGATATTGCGCAGCTGAAAGAACAGCTGACGCGCCCGCTGAATTTCGAAATGGCGGCAACCGACGAGATGCTGGCTATTGCATGTTCGCATGCCCCGCACGCCTGCTGTTTGGTGCCGGAGCGCCGCGAAGAACGCACTACCGAGGGCGGCCTTGACGTTATTGGTGGACGAGACCGGCTTTCGGGGTTTGTGGCGGAATTGAAGAACATCGGGTCTCGCGTATCCATGTTCATCGAACCAGATCGCGCACAAATTGATGCTTCAAAAGGCATTGGCGCTGACGTGGTGGAAATCCATACCGGCCGCTACTGTGAGCTGGCCCTGGTGAACGACGTCGTGGAGATGCAGCGAGAATTGGAGCGCATCAGTGAAGCCTCTGAACACGCGGCTGCAGCCGGATTGGAAGTGCACGCCGGTCATGGGCTGACATTCGCGACCGTACCTGTGATTGCCGCTCTCGACGATGTGATAGAGCTGAACATTGGTCATTTTCTAATTGGTGAGGCGATCTTCTCCGGCCTGCATTCCGCGGTTCGCCAGATGCGGGAAGTGATGGATCAGTCTCGGTACCCCACCAGCCTTCGCCAAACAGCCTAGTGAGCAGTCCGGCCATGGTGCAACACGCATGATTATCGGTGTCGGCAATGACATGGTGGACATTCGCCGGATCGAGAAGACGCTCGAGCGTTTTGGTGATCGGTTCACAGAGCGGATCTTCACCGAGTCTGAGCGCCGCAAGGCTGCGCGTCGACCATCGGCGGCACCGACCCTGGCCAAGCGGTTTGCGGCAAAGGAGGCCTGCTCGAAAGCGTTGGGGACGGGATTTCGCCGTGGAGTGTTCTGGCGGGACATGGGTGTGATCAATTTGCCAACCGGGCAGCCGACCCTGAGTTTGACTGGCGGAGCGCTGGCTCGCCTGGAAGAGATGATTCCAGGCAACCACAGTGCGCAGATCAATTTGACCTTGACGGACGATTATCCCTGGGCGCAGGCGATCGTTATAATTTCGGCCAATCCATCAAATAACGGTGGGTCGGACTGAGAGGTGGCACTCTCTCGCTTGTGGCGGGCTGCATAGCGCGCTAGGAGAGGTATTAGTGATATTAACCAAGGCCGCTCGTGCAGGGCTACGAGGGTGCTTAGGAGTGCTGAATGAGTGCTGATAGCAGCGCCAAGTCCGCCGGCGAAGGTGGTTGGTGGGAGACGGTCAAAGTTGTCATCCAGGCGCTGATCCTGGCCATGGTCGTTCGTGTCTTTTTCTACCAGCCGTTCAATATTCCGTCCGGGTCGATGAAAGGAACACTGCTTGTCGGCGACTATCTGTTTGTTTCAAAACTCTCCTATGGATACAGCCGATACTCATTCCCATGGGGGATGATACCGTTTAACGGCCGCATATTCTCAGACAAACCAGAACGCGGCGATGTTGCTGTCTTCAAGTTGCCTAGAGACAACTCGACCGATTACATCAAGCGTGTCGTCGGGCTGCCGGGTGATCGCATTCAGATGCGCTCAGGCGTTTTGTACATCAATGACAAGGCGGTCCCCAAAAAGCGCGTGGCTGACTTCGAGACTGTCAGCGCATCCGGGTTGCGCCGGCGCGTCCCCCAGTTCGAGGAAACACTGCCGAATGGGGTGAAATATCGCGTTTTGGACGAAGAGGCCAACAGTCCGTTCGATAACACAGCGGTCTTCCAGGTCCCTGCCAATCATTACTTTATGATGGGCGACAATCGCGACAACTCGACCGATAGCCGGGCCCAATGGGGAGTTGGTTTTGTTCCGCATCAGAACTTTGTCGGGCGAGCCGAGATCATCTTCTTTTCTGCGGATAGCGGAGAAGGCGGGAACTTCCGTATGATTATGCCCTGGACCTGGCCAACAGGCATTCGATGGTCTCGATTCTTCGATCTCGTACGCTAGTTTTGGCTCGGCAGAACAAATACGCGAATCTCGAACGTATATTGGGTTGCAAGTTTCGCGACCGGGACCTTCTGGTTCGGGCCCTCACGCATGGTAGCGTCCGTCAATCCGCCAGCAAACGAATTGACAACGAACGTCTTGAGTTTCTCGGTGACAGGGTGCTTGGGCTGGTCGTTGCGGAGCATCTGCATAAATCTCTCCCGGATGTTCGTGAAGGAGATCTCGCGCGCCGCTTCAATGCGTTGGTGTGTGGTGAGACTTGCGCTGACGTAGGCAAGGATATCGAGCTGGGCCAGTATCTAATTCTATCGAGTAGTGAAGCTGACAACGGCGGTCGTGAGAAAGAGACCATCCTGGCGGATGCCGTCGAGGCGGTGTTGGGTGCCGTGTTCCTGGATCGGGGGTTTGAGATTGCTAAGCGAGCGGTTCATGCCATCTGGGGCGAGCGACTGGATGAGATCCGAACCACGAAAGTCGATCCAAAATCTGCATTGCAGGAATGGGCGCAATCCCAAAACCTCCGCCTGCCTCGCTATTCCGAGATTTCACGGTCAGGACCGGATCACAATCCCTGCTTTACAGCGGAAGTCATTGTCGATGGTAAGCAGCCGCAGCGCGGTGAAGGTAGTTCGAAACGGTCAGCACAACAGGCCGCAGCACGACTGCTTCTCGAAAGAGAAGGTGTCTGGCCGGCAGACGCCGTAGGCAATTAGGCCAAGTTGACATTGGTTGAAGCACAATAACCGAGTAGGGCCAAGCAGAGTGATAGGAAGACGATGAGCGCATCTGAGACAGAGACCGAACAACGTTGCGGTTTCGTTGCCATCATAGGCGCGCCCAATGCCGGCAAATCAACGCTCGTCAATCAGCTCGTCGGCTCCAAAGTCACGATCGTTAGCCGCAAAGTTCAAACCACACGGATGACCGTCCGCGGCATTGCCATGGCAGGACGCGCACAGATCGTTCTCGTCGACACTCCGGGTATTTTCCAGCCACGCCGCCGCCTGGATCGCGCTATGGTCGCAGCGGCATGGACGGGGGCCAGTGATGCAGATGTCGTGATCGTTTTGGTCGATGCCGCCAGTGGTGTGGATGATAATGTTGAAGCAATTATCCAGAGAGTCCGCGAGATCCGCGCACCCAAAATTCTGGTGTTGAACAAAGTCGATCGTCTCGCAGACAAGGCGGCGCTGTTGCCTTTGATTGAGCAATTGAACAAAGCGACCGAGTACGAAGAAACCTTGGTCGTGTCAGCGCTCAATGGCGATGGTGTTCCAGAACTGCTGGATCTGCTCGCGAAGCGGATGCCTGTTGGGCCGTGGCATTTCCCTGAGGATGACATCTCTGACCTGCCGATGCGCTTGCTGGCAGCGGAGATCACGCGCGAGAAGATATACGATCGACTGCACCAGGAACTGCCATACGCGATCACGGTCGAGACAACCGACTGGAAGCGTCTCAAGAACAAGTCCATCCGGATTGAGCAGACCATTTTTGTTGAGCAGGACAGTCAAAAGCGCATCGTGCTCGGTAAGGGTGGTCAATCCGTCAAAGCGATCTCAAGTGCTGCGCGAAGCGAATTGGCAGAACTCACCGGCAAGCCGGTCCATCTGTTCATATTCGTCAAGGTTCGTAAAAACTGGGCCGATGACCCTGAACGCTACCGCAATCTTGGTTTAGACTTTCCAACTTGACGATTCGGACTGCGCGGAGGGCCAACATGTTCGCCTATCACGCGCAATCAGATACAACTGCCGCAATCTGTTGGACGCCGTGTAGCCATGGAATGGACAGATGAAGCCCTGATCTTGTCAGTGCGCCCGCATGGTGAGACGGCATCCATTGTGGAGCTGTTTACCCGCGATCACGGGCGCCATCTCGGACTTGTTCATGGTGGGCGTTCCCGCCAGAAGCGACCTGTTCTGCAAATTGGCAATCATGTTGATGCAACCTGGAAGGCGCGGCTGGCAGACCAACTGGGCCATATCAATGTTGAGCTTAGGCAGGGATACGCAGCTCAAGCCATGAACGATGCGCTGGCTTTGGCCGGGTTGACTTCGATGGCGTCGCTGGCGCGCCTACTTCCCGAGCGCGACCCGCATGGTGGCCTATTTGAGATATCCATGTTCCTGCTCGGGTTTCTCGATGATCAAGACGTATGGCCCGCTCTCTATGTGCGCTGGGAACTGGCGTTGCTCGAGGAACTCGGCTACGGCCTGGATCTGACGTCCTGCGCTGCAACGGGTGGAACCGACAACCTGCACTATGTTTCGCCGAAGTCAGGTCGCGCAGTATCAGCCGAAGCTGGTGCTCCTTATGCCGGGAAGCTTCTTGCTCTGCCGCCTTTCCTACGCCCCGAACGGAGCGCGCATACCGGAGTGGCTGATACGATCGCCGCACTAAAACTGACGGAACATTTCTTGCTCACTCGCGTTCTCAGGCCTCGTGAACTTGAGATGCCCGAAGCGCGCCGGCGCCTGGGCCAGCTGCTGCGCCGGACGGGGCAAGCCGCTAACGATTAGACGTCGTTTGTAAAGCTGTCGGATGAGCCGAATGACACCTCCCAACCACCCCATGAGTATGGCTTACCGCAACCTCGGCTTGTGAACGACGCGGACACCGGCAGACGAAGCCTTCAACAGGAAGACGTCACCGTCACGTGTCTCAAAGAGCTTGTCCGAGAGCTGTTTCTTGCCTGGCACGTTCACGCGGTGAAACTTCAGCATGGCCGGTTGACATGCCGTGTGGGTGGCGATGACCCGTTGCGGGATCCTGCTGTGACGACCATCGAACGAATAGCGCATGTCTGAGCGTGATCGGTTCTCAATCTTGAAGCTATACTTGAGCGCAGCGGGACGCCCGAATAGTTGAACCGAGAGATAGCGATGTTCGTGCGGTGCCTTCGCAACTCCGACACCGATTTGCGTCACGTGTTCGCGGAGAAGGTTTTTGCGGTGACCGGGCGAGTTTTTCCAGCCCGTAATGGCCCCTTGCGCAAGCTGCTGCACACGAAAGCCACGCGAGTCGCCGTTGAGAGCTAGGTTCTCGGCCGTGATGCAGTACTTGTAACCAACGGCCTTGATCCGTGCGCTGTGGCTGCGGCCATCGGCAGTGTGGGAAAAATTTCCCGTGCGCGCGAGATACTGCGCGTAGGCCCGGGCGGCCTTGTCTAGTAGAGGGCTTCGTTGCAGTTCGGTTCGACGGTTCGCCCGTCGAAAGTCGTTTGTTTTGACAACAATGGCCTGTTCAACGGCCGGCAGATCAGGCGTCATCGTCAGGGACTCATCAGATCAGTTCCAGATTTGCCAAACATGCACACAATAATCTGACCGATGTAAGTCAAAAAAACCAATACGGTTGAGATGTTCGCGCGGAGCGTCAGGCATCTTCGCGGCGAAAGTCTGAACAAGCAGGACCATGAGAAACTACAAGCTTCTCATGTCTCTCCCGCTGCTGGCGTCTGGCTGCGAGCTTTGCTCGGTCAGCCTCCAAACGCCAGGCGCGACATCCAGGATCAGCCTTGATGCTCGCGATTGGCAGTGTAGCGTTGCACCCACGTCTTGCGCTTGCGCACAACAGGTGACTTACGCCTGCGCACCACTCCAGCGGAACGTCGGGCACGTTGCCGCGAAACCGATTTGCGCTTTCTGTTTCGATGGATTGCCTTGCGCGACCGGCTCCGCTTGCGCTTGGCATATCGGCTCGTGCTGCGGCGGCCACATTTGTGGAACCGAACACGCGGGCCATTGTCGATATGGATATGGTACATGCCGCAGCTATATGTACCAACGCCGCCGAAATGGTTCTTCTTCAGCCAGTTGGCAACCGCTCGATATTTCCCGCGTGGTGGCAGAAAATCGACAGCCCGGCAGGAAGCGTGAAAACTGCGCCGTCCGGTTCCCGCAATACGGGCACCGCGTCGGAATGTCGAAATGACACGGATCGGCCCAAATTTCGCTCTCAACTGTGACAAGCGACGGCGGAGCACGCCCGGTAGGCAGGACGAGCTGCTGCTGGCTGCAGAACGCTTGGCGACAGCATCCGTAGCCGTTGAGGGCAGAAGTCCGAAAGCTGCAACCAGTATCGCCAGTAAGGGTGTGAAAATTCGTACTTGCTTCATTACGCATACTCCCAGCAACCGAAGACGAGCATCTGCGCCTGTGACCAACCCCTGGCGGCGCACAGTCGTTCGCTTTGGCTGACCGCCGGGTGTTAGACCGCTCAGTTGACAAAAGCCAGTCCAAGGGATGCGGCAAAAGCGACAAGATTAGAATGAATTAGGAGATCCAGTTAATAATCAACATGAGAAGAACGTTGTTCAAAAGGGCAAATCTGAAGCGGTGAATGGCTGCGCTGTCATGCGTTGGTGAGATCTTCCGAAAGACACTTGAGGCCAATGAGTTGGTCGGTTAGGCCATCAATATGAGTGACACACCGATTCTGCCGGGCGATAGCCCTATTGAGCCAGTCAATTTGCGCGAGGCGCTTGAAGAGCGCTATTTATCTTACGCGCTATCGACGATCATGCATCGAGCCCTGCCTGACGTGAGGGACGGGCTAAAGCCGGTACACCGCCGCATCCTTTATGCCATGCGCGAACTCCGACTTAATCCGGATCAAGCCTATAAGAAATGTGCCAAGATTGTCGGCGAGGTGATGGGCAACTATCACCCGCACGGTGACCAAGCCATTTATGACGCCCTCGTCCGGCTCGCGCAGGACTTTGCTGTGCGCTATCCGCTGGTCGATGGACAGGGCAACTTCGGTAATATCGACGGTGATAACGCGGCGGCGATGCGTTACACGGAAAGTCGGATGACCGAGACAGCGACTGCGCTGCTCGATGGCATTGATCAAGATACCGTAGATTTCCGGGCCACCTACGACGCCGCCAACGAAGAACCGGCTGTGCTACCAGCAGCATTTCCGAACCTGTTGGCTAACGGATCATCAGGTATTGCCGTTGGGATGGCTACCAACATCCCGCCGCATAATGCCGAGGAACTGTGTAACGCGCTTTTACACCTGATCAAGCATCCCAACGCGACCATCGAAAAACTCATCGAGTTTATTCCGGGACCGGACTTCCCAACCGGCGGTGTCCTGGTCGAACCACGCGAAAACATCCTGGAAGCTTACAAGACAGGGCGCGGCGGATTTCGCGTTCGCGCACAGTGGGAGAAGGAAGACACCGGACGGGGTGGTTATCAGATCGTCGTTACAGAGATCCCCTACCAGGTGCAAAAGGCCAAGTTGGTTGAGAAGCTGGCTGATCTCATCACTGAAAAGCGATTGCCATTAATTGGTGATGTTCGAGACGAAAGCGCGGAAGAAATCCGACTTGTTATTGAGCCCAAAACACGGTCAGTCGACCCGACTGTAATGATGGAGAGCTTGTTCAAATTATCAGAACTCGAAATCCGCTTTGGCCTGAACATGAACGTGCTGTCAAACGGCCAGATCCCCAATGTCCTCTCGCTGCGCGAGGTTCTGAAACAATGGCTGGACCACCGCATCGAAGTCCTAACCCGGCGCTCCGAGTTTCGTCTTGGCAAGATTGAGCATCGCCTGGAAGTGCTTGACGGTTATCTCATCGCCTTTCTCAATATCGATGAAGTGATCCGCATCATCCGTTTTGAAGATGAGCCCAAGCAAAAGCTGATGGCTACTTTCGAACTCTCGGATGTTCAGGCAGAAGCCATTTTGAACTTGCGTTTGCGCGCTTTGTCGAAACTCGAAGAGATGGAGATTCGCGCGGAACATGATCGTCTCAGCGAAGAAAAGCGCCAGCTCCAAGAGCTCCTCGCATCAGACCAATTAAAATGGTCCAAGGTGTCCGATGAGATCCGCGATGTGCGCGAGAAGTACTCGAAGAAAACCGAATTGGGCGCGAGACGCACGCAATTTGCAGACGCACCAGAGATCGAGATCGACCTCGAGAAGGCCATGATCGAGAAGGAGCCGATCACCATCATTCTCTCAGAGAAAGGATGGATCCGCGCTCTCAAGGGTCACCAAGACGACCTGTCACGTCTCGACTTTAAGCAGGGCGACGAATTCAAGACCGCGGTCAAAGCCTACACGACAGATCGCATCCTGGTTTATGCAACCAACGGGCGCTTTTTCACCCTATCGGGAGACCAATTGCCAGGCGGGCGCGGACACGGTGAGCCGGTGCGCCTCATGGTGGACATAGAAGAAAATCACGACATCATCGACGTCTTTGTCTATCAACCTGGTCGCAAGCTACTTGTCGCGTCGACCGCGGGATACGGCTTCGTGGTGCCGGAGGACGACATTGTGGCCTCGACCCGCAAGGGCAAACAGGTGCTCAATGTTTCGGATCCTGACGAGGCCAAGGCTGTTGTCCCGGTCGACGGAGACATGGTGGCGGTGGTTGGTGAAAACCGCAAGCTGCTCGTCTTTACGCTGGGCGAAGTCAATGAAATGACGCGCGGCAAGGGCGTTATCCTGCAGCGCTTGAAGGGCTCGGCACTGTCTGATGTTCGTGTCTTTAGCGGGACGGAAGGTCTAACCTGGCTGGATTCGGCGGGGCGGACATTCACGTTGTCGTTGGAGGATCTTGAGCAATGGTATGGTCTGCGTGCTCAGGCCGGCAAAATTGTTCCAAAGGGCTTCCCACGCTCCAACAAGTTCGGACCAGCGTTTTAAGCGCTGGTCGGTTCCCCGGGGACGAAAAGCTATGGATGAAAGAGTGGAGCGCGCCGCGGCGAGCACGTCTAGCGGATGAACTGCTCCCAGCCATTTTGGCCCAAATGTTCTTGCGGCTCAAACTTGGTTTTGTAGCTCATCTTGCGCGAGCCATCGATCCAATACCCGAGATAGAGGTAAGGCAGCCCAAGGCGGCGGACATACTCGATGTGTTCCAGGATCATATATGTGCCAAGGCTTCGGTCGGCCCGCTCAACATCGTAGAAACTGTAGACCATTGATACGCCATTGGAGAGACGATCGCACAACGCTGTTGCAATCAGCGGCCAATTCTCCGACTTGTCGTCCAAAGAATTATCCGGCCGGATCCGATACTCGGTCACGACGGTATCGACGATGGAGTCTTCGACCATCATCGCGTAGTCGAGGACCGTCATATCGGCCATGCCACCGTCGCCATGACGGGAATCGATATAGTCGCGGAATAGCCTGTATTGCTCGGCCGTCGGTCGAGCCGGCATCCGCTTGACCGAAACATCATAGTTCCGCTTCAGCACCCGCTTCTGGCTTCTGCTGAATTCGAGATCATCGACAAGAACGCGAACGGATACACAGGCCTGACATCCTTCGCAGTACGGCATATAGGCAATGTTCTGGCTGCGTCGGAACCCACCCTTCAGCAGATTATCAATCAGCCCGGGCGGTTTATCGTGGGTCAGGTGGGTGAACAGCTTGCGCTCAAGCCGTCCTTCGAGATACGGGCAGGGCTGGGCGGATGTTACATAGAACTCTGGAAAGTTCTTCTGTTGTTCGGTCATTCTTAATCCGCACTATCATGATCACCGCCGCGGTTCCCGCAACAGACAGGTCTGTACTTTAAAGCGACTGCTCAGATTGGATCAAGCCGCCAGGGACGAGTTTATCTGCGACCAAGAGCATGTTGGCTCTGGATGGGCTCGTGATCGCCATTTGGGTCACCACGATGAGACAAAGGCATTGCAGTCCTCTCGCCCCATCTATGGTCTGGTTGTGCATCCCGGTGTTTAAAATCGATAACGCACACAACTCCATAGACGGCCTGGCGTCCATTGTGTCTGCAACATATCTAGTTTATCTGACCGCTATTTACAGATTTGTGTTGGTCGTGCTCGCAACCGCGCCAGCGTGGCTGCGTTAGGCTGATCGAATAGGCCGGTACCGAGTGCAACTCGGAGGGCTTGTTGGCTCTGCGGTCCCCACAAGCCATCGAGTGGACCGCGGTAACAACCCAGCTGACTCAACCGCTGCTGGATCTGGAGAACCATTGAAGCCTGCTGCTGTGCCGCGCTGAGCGCGATTGCTTTCCGGCCACTTGGAGACAGGGCTGCAGCAGTTGATCGATTTCCTTGCGCGATTTCATGACCGGCGGGACTGGCCGAGCCAGCATTGGTTTCAAGGTGCTTAAGCAACGTACTCGTTGGCAAGCCAAGCGCTGCAAGACGATGGCGCTGCTCATACTGCACGATCGCACTCCGCGTGGCCGGCCCATAGAGCCCATCGATAGCGCCATTATAATAGCCTGCCTGGCGGAGAAGTTGCTGCACCTTTTGAAAGCTTTGGCCTGCCTCCAAGAGGCGCTCAGAAGAAAATCGCTCAAGACCGCCCGCGAATGACTGACTAGTCACGGCAACGTTCGTTGCCCGGCTGACCACGGCCCGTCCCCGGCGGCCCGTTCTCGTACGGCGATACTTCGTAAAGCCGATCGTCCCGGCATTGATAGCCACAACCTTGAAGCCGTTCTGAGTGTGCACCAGCAATGGCGCACCCGATGCGCCGCGCGTTGCATCACACGTGTGGAGAACGAGAGAGGATACACTCCTGAGACCGCGACGCTGGCTTGGTAGCAGGTGCCGACGATCGTTGGATGAGCGAATGCGGCAGGGCCGGGAAAGCCATTGGCCATCCATCTGTTTGTCACCGTGGAAGCCGATCAAGGACAGCCGATTATTGCGGGCCTCACGAGCAATCTGTTGCGGCGACATTGGTGACAATTCAAGCTCAGCGCCGCGGCAAATCGGCGACCGCAGCTTGGTCAGGGCCCAATCATTGCGAAAAGCCAGCAAGGACTGACGCGAGCGATAATAGCCGGAGTAAATCGAAAGACCCGGTTGCTTGATGTCATTGATCCGCAGCGAGCTGGTTCTGAACTGCTTACCGTCCCTGTCTTTGGCCAGAGCAAACTTGGTCCGGTCGAGCCGCACCGCCTTGCGTTGACCCGGGCGACCAAACAGGCAATGCGCATTGGTTGCAATGACAGACGGCTTGACGCAGAAAGCTGTGCACGCCCACCCACCGCCGGACTGGAAGACAATGCCAATCCCGCGACCTAGGCCGGCCAGCTCTTTTGGCAGTCGAATGCGCTGATCTTTGCCGATGACATCAACCCGATGCAGCATGGCATCTGCAAACTGAGCTGGATCTGATTGGCCAGACAACGGGATTGAATGGGCTGTCGCCGAACCGAGCACCATCACGCATAGCCAAACTACCAGCCACTGGGCCCGCATCGTGTAACTCCATAACTCCGAAAGATACGGACCGATCTCGACGCCGCCCGCTAAGCTCAGATTGATGAGCAGAGTTTACAGGCAATAATTTGTCATGAAAGGGGGCGCAGCAAAAGTTGTTCGGTCAGCCGTTCACGTTTTGCTCGCATTGTTGCGAGTCGTGGCGGGAGAATGTGGTTTGCAAGCGCCCGACCAGCTGATCAACTCTCTTGCGACTGATCAAACTCTGTTGCGGCGCGTCTACTAGTGGCATGTCCTTGAACCGTCGTGCGCACCGCCAAATCCATCAGAGCGGAGCCGCTCCGGTTCAGCGCTATCGCGAATTCAAGAGACGAGCAGCAAATGGGGCGAAGTACGTCAAAACCCCATTGCAACCGGCGCGCTTGAAGGCCATCAGGCTTTCCATCATCACCTTCTCACCCTCAAGCCAGCCGTTTTGCGCTGCTGCCTGCAGCATGGCATACTCGCCGGAGACTTGGTAGGCGAAGGTCGGTACGCCAAAGCGATCCTTGGCCCGCCGCACAATATCGAGATATGGCATACCCGGCTTGACCATTATCATGTCGGCACCTTCGCTCAAATCGAGTTCGATTTCGCGCAGGGCTTCATCTGAGTTCGCGGGGTCCATCTGATAGGTACGCTTGTCGCCGCGTAATACCCCGGTCGATCCAATAGCGTCGCGGAACGGCCCATAGAAGGCAGAGGCATACTTCGCCGAATACGCCATAATCTGCGTGTTAGTATGCCCCTTGTCCTCTAGCGCTTGGCGGATGGCACCGATGCGACCGTCCATCATGTCCGATGGTGCAATAATGTTGCATCCGGCCTCAACTTGAACCACGGATTGCCGGACCAGGACGTCAAGCGTTTCATCATTGAGAATCTCCTCGCCGCACATGACACCGTCGTGGCCATGGCTGGTGTAGGGATCGAGGGCAGCGTCGCAGATAATCCCAATATCAAGGCCTGCATCCCGCACTGCCCGTGTGGCACGGCAGACGAGGTTCTCAGGGTTATAGGCCTCAGCACCGTCTTCGGTCCGTTTCTTCGGATCTGTGTAAGGGAACAGTGCGACAGCCGGAATACCAAGGCGGACAGCTTCCTCAACAGTTTCTGCGATCAAATCCACCGAGAGCCGATTGACACCAGGCATCGACGCCACTGGTTCGTTCCGCCCGGTACCATCGGCAACAAAGATTGGCCATATCAGATCGGAAGTGGAGAGTGCATTCTCAGCATTGAGGCGCCGCGACCATTGCGTTTGCCGGTTGCGCCGCATGCGAATGGTTGGAAATTGCCCTGCTGAACGTGTAGACGACGTCATGCCTTCCGACTCCCGAGCGACAATTGGATCAGGGCAATAGCAAAACACTGCTGGGGCAAAACGACAAGGCCATCAACGCAAGCGCCGCGCTGGGCAGGCTTGCCACCCCGCCGCGCAGCAGCTCACTTGCGCCTGCAACGAGCCAACGCGAAGCCGTACCTGCTAGCGGCAGTAGTTTCGATACCGGCGCGGCGCCATATCGACATGGAAATGATCCCGATGCGCATCATTCGCTTCAGGGCCGAGGACTGTTCCGAAGATTTTGCATGCTGTGTGGTGCGCGCCTTTCAGAAAAGCCTCCTTGTTGATCGTTCGCTGCGATTGGTGTGCTGGGCCAGTCTGCCTGGCAGCTGACTGAACTTTGGGGCCGCCAAGATCTTGTCGCGGAAAGAGAAACTTATCGAGCCGATTCTTGTAATCGCCGCGCTCAGCTTTGACACGGCGACTGGTGCGGCGGCGCTGCTCCGCCTTGGCCCAATTCAGTCGTTCACTCAGACTTGGTCGTCGCAACGGCAATGGCGGCGGGGTGCCATCATCGGCCAAAACAGGTGTCACATTCGACCGCGAGACCCGCGGCTTGGCTATATACTGTGATGCGGCGGGTGCCTTGGCGGCACGCCCTTGCGTAATAACGGGCGTATTGGATGCAGACCGCATCGCGTTGCGCTTAATTTCAGCGGCACGTGCGGCTTCCTCACGCTTCGCTTTTGCGATGATGTCGCGTTGTGTTGGTCCCCAGTCTGCCAGCAGGCGCGTCGAGACACCGCCACGCGTCCGAAACCCGCCGATGTCGAGCGCATTGGCTTTTCCATGTTCGCTCAACCGTGTCTTCTTGCGGCCGTAAGCGTTACGGCACGAGTACGAACTCATCACGGACACCCGCGTGATCGGGCTGCCAAGGTGCTTTCGTGCCAGTGGTTGCAGGCCCTTGCGTAACCAGGTGTCGAGCGCCTGGATCATACGACAATTCAGGACGGGTGCAGGGGAAAAGACAACTGGATGTTTTTTGCCGAGACTTGCCAGCCGGTAGGGAGCGGCATCGCCGCATGGACCCTTCTTGATAGGATCTGCCGGTACAAGTTTGGCGTGGACTTTTCGCAAAATTGCCCGGCATTGCTTTTGGGCCTTGGCAATTTGCTCTTCTGTCCAGATATCGGGCGGTGGTGCAACTGGGACCTGACGCGGTCGTGTCGCTGCCGTCGTCGTTGCGCCGGGCTTAGCCGGTGGCTCCAATTTCGCCTGCTTTTGGCCAGCACGGTTTCTGTTAGTGGGAACGCCACGACTTGAGGCCCGGCTGTTCTTGCGCGGTGATGCCTCTACCCGCCGACGCTGCGGATTGCTTTGAGGCAGTGGTGGTGGGGTTTGATCAGAAACGAGCGTCGAACGAAGCTTTGGCTTGCGTCGTCTTTTGTAGGGGCGTGGATTGAGGGCGCGATTGGCGTCACGGACAGCTGATTTGAAGGCCGCAACTGCCTCGCCAATTTGCGCATGGACAGGCGTCTGAGGCAGCACGAACAAACCAAAAACCACGCTAAGCATGACAGACTGCAAGCGCATAATTCCCCCGTCGGATCTGTTAGGCAGCGGCAGCTGAGCAAAACTGCTCGTGAGTATACAGCGCAATACGGCGCACTTCGACGCGTTTCCCTCGCATGTTCACTGACGTAGAAGGTGAAATTACGACGATTTGTCGACCCATTAACTAGGTTTCCAACAAAAATGAGTTGAGCAAACGCCTATGACGGCAGAGGGCAACAAGGCTGAATCGGATCTGCTTGTCGAGCATCATAATGCAGCGTGTCACATAATTCTGGATCGTCCCAAGGCACTGAACGCCTTGTCTATATCGATGAAAGCAACTCTGGCAGCGGCCATCCCACGCCTCGTCCGCGACGCAGACATTTATGCTCTCATCTACAAAAGCGCTCTGCCTGGAGCATTTTGTGTCGGTGGCGATGTGAAAGAACTCCTGGCTCTTGCCGCGCGTGATGCGGACGCAGCGCGGGCCACACTCGCTGATGAGTATCGTTTGAACTGGCTCTTGGAGTGCTTTTTTAAGCCATCCGTTGCGTTGATTGATGGGGCGGTGATGGGGTCAGGCGTGGGATTGACGCAATATGGCACCCATATCGTGGCAGGCGAAAACTATCGGTTTGCAATGCCCGAGACGGCAATTGGGTTCTTTCCTGATGTCGGCATGGCCTACAAACTTGCGGCGCTGCCGCACTCGGTCGGTATCTACCTTGGCCTGACTGGCCGTACTATCAACCGGGCAGATGCGTACGCGCTGGGTTTGGTGACCCACTGCATCGATGCAGTGCAGTTTGAGGCCATTGAGGATGAACTGGCCGATGCGCAACCAATCGACCCTGTCTTGGATGACCGTCATACGGACCCCGGGCACGGGGACCTTAGGCCCTATTACAAATCCATCGCACGAGCCTTTGCTGAGCCGACATTGGAGGCGATTCTCGCTCAGCTGACAGCAATCACTAATGAGGTCGGCGAGACAGAGCGGCAGTGGACCGATCAAGTCATTGCAGAATTGCGCCAAAAATCGCCAATCGCGCTGAAGGTGACGTTGCGGCACTTACGGCAGGCAGCGCACAAGGACCTACGGCAAACCTTGATTGCCGATTATGACTTGGCGTGCCGGTTTTTGACTTGCTCCGACTTCCACGAGGGCGTCAGGGCAGTCTTGATCGATAAAACGAAAGATCCAGCATGGCAGCATGGGGCTATAGAAGATGTCACCGCGGCGGACGTTGAAGCGTTCTTATCACCTGGAGAAGGGCCGCAATTGGAGCTCATGACCAAATCACAAATGGAGTTCAACTAAATTGAGCGGTTGATGTAAGGTCAGATTAACAATAACAAAGCCTTCGCCAAAAGTGCATTTACTATTCTTTTACTATGTCTATTAGCGTAACATTTAGTCAACTACTCTAGTTTGGCCTTAACCCTGGACAGGGGAAGCCGGGACATAACTGGTAAGCGTCAAAAGAGTAGAGGCAGAACTATGAGTGCGTTATTGGATATCGCCGGGCCTGGGCGGGCCGGGCAGGAAGACACCTTCCGAGGTGAGTATGAGCAGGCACTGCGCTTGATCGAGCGGTTGCACCGCCTGCTTTTGGACGTCATCAAAAGTGAATTCGACCGTGTCGGCGGTGCTGATCTGAACAGCGTGCAAGCCTTGCTGCTATACAATATCGGCGACAGCGAGTTGACCGCGGGCGAACTGAAATCACGCGGTTATTATCTCGGCTCCAACGTATCCTATAACCTCAAGAAGCTCGTTGATATGGGATACATCCACTATAAGCGTTCCGAGACCGACCGCCGTTCCGTGCGTGTTAGTTTGACGGATAAAGGCAAGGAAGCTTGTGAAGTCGTCCATAATCTTTATGAGCGACAGCTCGGCTCAGTTGAGGCTGTCGGCGAAGTTTCTGAAGGTGACATCCGTGGGCTCAACAACGCGCTGATGCGCCTTGAAAGGTTCTGGACAGATCAAATCCGCTATCGCCTCTGATTGACAAGGCTTCTTGTCCAGAACACGCGCAATCGTCCGCTTGGGGGAGCGGGCGGTTGTGTGCGTCTAGTCATCTGAGAAAACCAAACGGCCATACGTCGCGCAACTCGAGAGTGCTAGCGGACTGCTTCTCTTTGTTGCGGACTAGCATCAACGCGACACCTATTGGTCACAAGTTCGCAAGAACGCCTTTATTTTGCCGCCGAAATCACCCATTTTGCCGACCAACGGAACCTGCTCAAGAACAGTTGGAAATCCAGCCGAATGCGGTCGCGCCGGATCCCATCATGCTGTCGTGGCAGGAACGACTTTAAATTTGGGCTTCGGCGTTGGCGTCGAGGCATGGATAAGAGGGACGTTGAGCGGTGACAAACATTCGGCGCGCACGGCGGATCATTGGATCTTCCGGAGTAATTGTCTCAATCGCAGCGATTTCGCTCGCTTCTACCCCCATGTCATCAGTGTTGGCAGAAGGAAATGCCGGCACAAGCTGGATCAGATTCGGCGGTCAGTCTTACCAGAGCGCAACAAATCCATCGTATAACCGGACATATGCCCAGCGCTGGGAAGCCAACCCGCCACGCGGATATCCAACAATCTCCAAGAAAAACATCGAGCCGACCAAGACTGCGATCAAGCGTTATGCGAAAATCGTAAAATCGGGCGGTTGGGAGAAAATCCCTAAGATGCCGAAAAAGATGCGGCTGGAAGTGGGAATGACCGACAAGCGGATCGGCGTTTTGCACGAGCGGTTGCTTGCTTCGGGCGACCTGCGCAGCGCGTCGAGCTACCCGGATTATTTCGACTATACAATGGAGAAGGCGGTTCGCCGCTACCAAGCATCAAACGGTTTGACGCCAACCGGCGTTGTGGATCGTCGGACTCTAAGCGCGCTGAATGTTCCGGCAAAAGTTCGACTGCGCCAGCTCCGGATCAATCTGAACCGCTTGCGCGCGCATGCCAAGTCCGGCAAGAGCCGCTACGTCATGGTCAACATTCCTTCAGCCCAGATCGAAGCGGTTGAGGATGGTCGCGTTGTTTCGCGTCATACAGGGGTTGTTGGCAAGGTTGATCGTCGTACACCGATTTTGAACTCCCACATCCATGAGCTGAACTTTAACCCTGTCTGGCGTCTGCCGCCCACCGTGATCAAGAAAGATCTGATCCCGAAGGGCCGCCAGATGCAGCGCGCCAAGAAGGATGTGCTCGAGAAATATGGGATTGATGCGTACGGCGCGAACGGCAGGAAACTGGATTCAACCAAGATCAACTGGCGCTCCAGTCAGCCATACAGCCTGAGTTATCGCCAACAACCTGGACCTGATAACCCACTGGGGTTCGTCAAGATCAACTTTCACAATGCTCATTCGGTCTACCTTCACGACACACCATCCGATCGCATTTTCGGCCGAAATTTCCGGGCGGCCAGCTCGGGTTGTGTCCGTGTCAGTAATGTCGAGAAACTTGTCGCCTGGCTGTTGAAAGACAAAAAGGGCTGGAATCGCCAGGCCGTCGACTCAATTAAGGAGTCGGGTGAGTCAAAGAATGTCCGCATGAAACGGAATGTGCCTCTCCACATGGTGTACATCACGGCTTGGGCGACAGAAGATGGCGTAGTCCAATTTCGCCGAGACCTCTATCGCCGGGACGGTGTTGGGGCGATTGCAGCTGCTTACTGATAAGCAATCGCGCTGCCTTCGTCAGCGCGGTATTATCCTGACTTGCACGCGGGCGTAGCTCCGACTTCGCTCTGCACCTGCTTCCTTGGTCTAGCAGCTAAACGAAGTGTGGATGCGCAAGCCGCCCGACTTGCAATGCACTCTGTATGCAGTATGTGGTGTCGGCAACTCGAACCTCGGAAGTGCCGGTGTGGATAGACCATCGCAACTGGCAGGGTCAGGATTATCCCTATGCGCTGCCCTTTTTGCACGAACACCGAAACACAGGTAAAGGATAGCCGCCCGACCGAGGAGCACACCGCTATTCGTCGCCGCCGAATCTGCCCCGACTGCGGAGGCCGGTTTACGACCTTCGAGCGTGTCCAGTTGCGCGAGTTGACCGTCGCCAAGCGATCGGGCCGTAAGGCTCCGTTTGAACGTGACAAGCTGCAAAAGTCAGTTGAAATCGCGCTTCGCAAGCGTCCTGTGAACCTCGAACGGATCGATCGCATGGTCTCCGGTATAGTGCGACAACTCGAAAGCACTGGTGAAGCCGAGATTTCGTCAGGATTTATCGGCGAATTGGTCATGGAGGCATTGCGCGGGGTAGACGCCGTGGGCTATGTGCGCTTTGCTTCAGTCTATCGTGACTTTCGTGATGCTGCCGATTTTGAGGATGTCTTGGGAGAAATTGCCAAGCGCGGCCCGGTCGTTAGTGATCCTGTAGAGCCTTAAACTCTGTCTTTGTTGAACCCTGGCGATCCGCGTAAGGTCAGGCAGATCGCATAGCCAAATGACGCATCCTATTCAGCCGCAGCGTGACATCGACAACATGCGTTTAGCCATTGCAATGGCGCGACGTGGGCTGGGCCGAACTGCGCCAAATCCATCCGTCGGCGCGGTGCTGGTTGAACCTGAGAAACAAACGATCATCGCGCGTGGCTGGACCCAGCCGGGTGGACGCCCACACGCCGAACCCCACGCCATCGCGAAGTCTGGCAACGACGCAAGAAACGCGACACTCTACGTGACGCTTGAACCTTGCTCGCATCATGGACGCTCACCACCGTGCGCCGACGCCATCATTAAAGCCGGGGTAAAACGCGTCGTATGTGGTCTGGAAGATCCTGATCCACGAGTGGCGGGGCGGGGTATCTCGCGGTTGCGTGATGCCGGATTGGAAGTCGTCGTCGGCACACTGCGCAAAGAGTGCCATCAACTGACGCTAGGGCATATCCTCCGCGTGACCGAGCGGCGACCGTTTGTGCAGCTGAAGTTGGCATTGGGAGCGGATGGAAAAGTTCCGCGCGGACATGAGGGACAGCCAACCTGGGTCACAGGGCCGGAAGCACGCAGTCGAGGCCACCTGCTTAGGGCGCAGTCCGATGCCATTCTCGTCGGGAGTGGGACCTGGCGTGATGACGATCCAAGCCTGACATGCCGCCTGCCAGGTTTAGAGGGGCAATCTCCGCTGCGTGTTATTCTCGCAGGCAGTGGGAAGCCGGAACCGGCTCAATTGGGCGCGCTCGCAGCCAGTGATGTCCCGGTGCTATGGATCAGCGCAACGAACAAATCTGAATTTGATGGCCTGCTGAGACCGCAGGATACGTTCGTCCGCGTAACATCCGTAGGCCAGCGGCCATGGTTGCCGGCTGTTATGGAGGCTCTTGTTCAGCAAGGCGTAACACGTCTTCTGGTTGAGGGCGGGCCAACGATTTGGAGGGCCTTTGATCGCGCTAATCTTGTAGATGAAGTGACCATGTTTCACGCTGATCCGGCGACAAGATCCTCTCGCCAACCGCTTGAACCGGGAGAGGCCCTCAGTGCGTATGTGTCTCAGACGCCGATGCGACTGATTGAAAGATATGGACTGAGCAGGGACCATTGCTTTGTCTTTCGTCGAGGCACAGTTCCCGAGTGGTGGACGGCGTGATCTTGGCATTGAGAGATTAGAGAGGTTCACGCCATTATTAAAAATGCCACGAACCAGGGCTTGCCCCGTGACTGAAGAGTGCTAAGTCTGCCACCAGAGCGGAGCCCGGTTCCCATATGATGAACCGGAACCGCCAGAAAACCTTAGGAGCAATGATGTTTACCGGCATCATCACGGATATTGGAACAGTCGAGGCGCAGGATGGCGACAAGTTCGTGATCCGCTGCAGCTATCAGGCAGCTTCCATCGATATTGGAGCCTCAATCGCTTGCGGAGGCTGCTGTCTGACTGTCACATCCGTCGAGGCTGACGATGAGGGTGCGCGGTTTGAAGTAGATGTCTCGAACGAGACACGATCGAAGACAACGCTTGGCAGCTGGCAACCGGGCACCAAAATTAACCTCGAACGATCGTTGAAGATCGGCGATGAGATGGGCGGCCACGTTGTCACTGGACACGTCGATGGCCTGGCCACGGTGAGTGATATCTATCCGGATGGAGATTGCCAACGCTTCGTCTTTGAAGCGCCCGAGCACTTAGCACTATACATTGCCCCAAAGGGATCGATCGCAGTCGACGGCACCTCGCTCACCGTCAATGAGGTGGCTGGTGACAAGTTCGGCGTCAATCTCATTCCTCACAGTCTGACCGTGACGACGTGGGGTGATCGGAAGGTAGGCGATCGTGTTAACATTGAAGTGGATCTCTTCGCGCGCTACGTCGCGCGACTGCTGGAGCATCGCAAGTGAGTGAGAGCGAAGTCAAAGACCTGAAGACTGCCGTTTATGAGGAAGGCAAAGGCTTTCTGTCGTCGACGGAAGACATCATAGAGGATTTGCGTAACGGCCGGATGGTTATCCTGGTTGATGCCGAAGATCGGGAGAATGAGGGTGACCTTATTATCCCGGCGCAAATGGCGACGCCGGATGTGATCAACTTCATGGCTACGTTCGGCCGAGGACTGATTTGCCTGAGCCTGACCGAGCAGCGCGCGCACGAGCTGCGACTCGAGTCCATGGTTCGCCAGAATGCGTCGCGCACCGGCACAGCCTTTACGGTATCGATTGAGGCGCGTGAGGGCATTACGACGGGGATCTCCGCCCACGACCGCGCCCGCACGATCGCAGCTGCGATCGATTCCACGAAAGATCACAACGATATCGTGTCACCTGGCCACGTTTTCCCTTTGGTCGCGCGCGAAGGGGGAGCCCTTATGAGAGCGGGCCACACCGAAGCGTCCATTGATTTGTCGCGACTGGCCGGCCTTTATCCCGCTGCGGTCATTTGCGAGATCATGAATGATGACGGCACAATGGCCCGCCTGCCAGACCTGATTAAATTTGCTCAGAAGCACAGTCTCAAGGTTGGAACAATTGAAGATCTTATTGCCTTCCGACTGCGCAACGATCGAGTCGTCAAGGAAGTCAGTCAAACCAAGATCGACAGTGCGTTCGGCGGTGAGTTTGTGCTGCACGTCTATGAGACAACCGGAACCCAGGTCGAGCATCTGGCCCTTGTAAAAGGTGACATTTCCGGCCCAGCCCCGGTTTTGGTTAGGGTACATGCTGTCAATTTCCTCGGCGATCTCCTAGGTATTGGCATCGCTGTTGATGAGGAATCGACGGTCGCCAAGTCGATGCGTATGATTGCAGCGGAAGGCCGTGGCGTCCTGATCCTTATACGTGACCGCCGCACCAAAGCGGTCTCCATTGAAATGACGCGGATAAAAGATGCCAATCTGCGGAAGCGCGACATGCGTGAGCAACGGAATGTTGAAATCGGCGTTGGGTCGCAGATTCTGCGCGATCTCGGCGTCACCGATATGATCCTACTGTCCAATTCACCCAAGTCCGTATATGTCGGGATCGATGGCTATGGCCTGAAGATTGCTGACCAGCGGCCAATCGAATAAGGCGCGCAGCAATGGCCGGATCTGGAAGTCAACTAGAGTTGGATGCCGATCCGACCCTATGGGCAAAACAACATATTCTCATTATTGAAGGCCGTTTCTACGAGGATATCGGAAACGAGCTTCTTGCCGGGGCTGTCGCCGAATTGGAAGCTGCTGGCGTCAGCTACGATCATGTTGTTGTGCCTGGGGCGTTAGAGATACCGCAAGTTCTCACGCAGGCCGTCGAGCGCGGCATTATGGGCAATGAGGCAACCAATCCGATCTATACCGGTGCGATCGCGCTCGGGTGTGTTATTCGCGGTGAGACCTATCATTTTGAGATTGTCTGCAACCAATCCAACCATTGGTTGATGGATACAGCGATGTGCCACGGGATTGCTGTCGGCAATGCCATTCTGACGGTAGAAACACACGCGCAGGCTCTCGAGCGGGCCCAGGGCGGTCGAGAAGGCAAAGGTGGAGATGCGGCTCGCGCCTGCCTCAAGCTGCTGCAGATTTCGTCCAAGTTTGATCAACGGCCAGCTCAATGAGCAGCAAATCAACAGGTAAGAAATCACGCAACGCCCGCCACGCTGCCCGCCTTGCTGCTGTACAAGCCCTATACCAAATGGACATGGCCGGGACCGGTCATAACGAAGTCATCCATGAGTTCACTGAGTTTCGATTTCAATCTGAGGAGCCAGAGGAGCCAAGTCCCGACGCACAGGCGAAACCCGATGGCACCTTCTTTAGTGAAATCGTGCGCGGTGCGGTCAGGCGCCAGCGTGATATAGATCCGGAAGTTGATAAGCAGCTCGCGCAGGGATGGCGACTTGTGCGCGTCGACTCGACATTGAGAGCGATACTGCGGGCTGCAATGTTTGAGCTCCTTGAGCGGCCCGATGTCCCGGTCAGGGTAGTAATCAATGAATACATCGAGATTGCCCGTGATTTCTTCGGCGAAGACGAACCGCGTGTCGTGAACGGCATTCTCCACAATCTGGCACAGCGGTTCCGCCCCGATGAAATGAAGGCGGTGGCAACCGACGGCTGAACAAGTGGCAGCGGCGCATGACGACCGAAAACACCAGCTTAGATGGGTCACTTGGCGAAGAAGCCATCATCGCGGACTACTTTAAGCCTCTGACGCGGGGGTGGCCCGGGGCGTTGGGCTTGGCAGATGACTGCGCGACCATAACGCCGGGGCCGGGGCAGGATCTCGTCATCAAAACAGATCCCATTCGAGCAGGCGTCCATTTCTTTCCTGACGATTCGCCCCACGACATTGCCTGGAAGGCGCTTGCTGTGAATGTGTCCGATCTGGCCGCCAAGGCGGCGCGACCTGTCGCTTACACACTCGCCCTCTCTTTCCCGAAGCAACCCGAAAGGGCGTGGCTTCGGAGTTTCGCCGATGGCCTTGATAAAGCGCAGGATGCATTCGGATGCGTCTTGATTGGCGGAGATACAGACCAAGCAGATGGTCCGCTTTCGCTGGCCGTCACGGTTTTCGGCGAAGTACCGACCTCAAAGATGGTGCGGCGTGGCACACCGTTATCGGGCGATAAAGTCTATGTTTCCGGCACGCTCGGGGATGCCGCGTTGGGTCTTCGGATGAGATCTGGAGGCCACTCGGCGGCAGGCCCGTCTGGTCCGGAGGCCTTTCTGTTGGATCGATATTTGCGCCCGCAGCCGCGCATTGGGCTTCGCGCTGCACTTCGGGCCTATGCGACGGCAGCAATGGATATCTCAGATGGCCTAGGGAAAGACCTGGGCCGGATGTGCCGGGCTGCGGGTCTCGGGGCAATAGTTCGCGAGAACCGTATCCCGCTCTCATCAGCATTTCAGGCGATTGCTCCGACTGCGGCAGAGGCCAGGCGGACCCTGATTTCCGCAGGCGATGATTATGAGATCCTCTGCACCGTCCGCCCGCAACAGAGCGAGAACTTTGTGGCCCTTGCAACCGCATGCGGCGTCCCCGTCACACACGTGGGCGAAATCACGAGTGGCGGTCAAGTCGATCTCATTGATGAGGCTGGAAAGCCTCTTGATTGGGGGCGAGCGGGCTACGATCACTTCGGTTAACCAACACGCGAGACGAGCGTGGCTATACGACCAATGGACAACTGTGACCATGTTGTCACGGGGGCGCGGTTTTGGCATGGTCCCCGCGCCAATTTGTGTTAGGCGAGCAACGGAGTGGTGGCGTTGAGGGGCCGTCTGCCCGGCCTCGCTTTGACTATTTTCCGCTAAGGGAGAGGGAGCTTGTAATGAACGAACTGCTATGGGCGGTTATCGCCTGCGGCATCATTTCGATCGTCTACGCTATTGTGACCATCCAATCTGTGATGGCTGCTGATGCGGGCAACCAAAAGATGCAGGAAATCGCGGGTGCGATCCGCGAAGGCGCTCAAGCCTATCTCAATCGCCAATACACAAGCGTTGCAGTTGTCGGCGCGATCATTTTTGTTGCCGCATTCGTCGTTCTCGGCTGGCAGGTCGCTGTTGGCTTCGCTGTCGGTGCAATTCTGTCAGGTGCGGCGGGTTACATCGGGATGAATGTCTCTGTTCGCGCCAACGTCCGAACAGCCCAGGCCGCTTCCACCTCGCTCGCAGATGGACTGAGCGTTGCCTTCAAATCCGGTGCTGTAACCGGCATGCTTGTCGCAGGCCTCGCCCTCCTTGGCGTTGCTGGTTATTACATGTTCCTGACGTCAGGCCTCGGCTACCAGGCCGCGGACCGCCCTGTGATTGACGCCCTTGTGGCACTCGGTTTCGGTGCCTCCCTGATTTCGATCTTCGCGCGTCTCGGTGGTGGTATTTTCACGAAGGGCGCTGACGTCGGTGGTGACCTTGTTGGTAAGGTTGAAGCCGGCATCCCGGAAGACGATCCGCGCAACCCGGCCACGATTGCAGACAACGTTGGCGACAACGTCGGTGACTGTGCCGGCATGGCTGCTGACTTGTTCGAAACGTATGCCGTGACCGTAGTTGCGACGATGGTTCTGTCGGCAATCTTTTTTGTTGGCCAGGCATCACTCGACAAGTTCATGATTTACCCGCTGGCCATCGGCGGCGTATGTTTGTTGACGTCGATTATCGGTACCTATTTCGTTCGCCTGGGATCGAACAATTCGATCATGGGGGCCCTCTATCAAGGCTTCATTGCAACAACCGTCCTGTCAGTCGGTGGCCTGTACCTGGCAACCGAGTTGGTGTTCGGCAATTGGGGTGAAATCGGCAAAGCCGGCGATGTCTCAATTACTGGGATGAACATGTTCCTGTGTGGCATCGTTGGTCTCATGGTAACCGGTCTGATCGTTTGGATTACCGAGTACTACACGGGTGTCGGCTTCCGTCCGGTCCGTTCGATTTCTCAGGCTTCGGTGACGGGTCACGGTACCAATGTGATCCAAGGCTTGGCTGTTTCTCTTGAGGCGTGCGCCTTGCCGACCATCGTTATCATCGCAGGCATTCTCATCACCTTCAATCTTGGTGGCCTGTTCGGCACAGCCATTGCCACGACCACGATGCTTGGTCTTGCCGGTATGGTTGTTGCGTTGGACGCATTTGGTCCGGTTACGGACAACGCCGGTGGCATCGCCGAAATGGCGGGTCTGCCAGAGGAAGTCCGGAAATCAACGGACGCACTGGACGCTGTTGGAAACACAACCAAAGCCGTGACCAAGGGCTATGCCATTGGTTCTGCAGGCCTAGGTGCATTGGTTCTGTTTGCGGCCTATAACTATGATTTGCAGTACTTCACGCAGAATGCGGACAAGTTCCCGTACTTCAAAGATGTGAACCCTGACTTCGCGCTATCAAACCCGTATGTGGTTGTCGGTCTCCTAATCGGTGGTCTGATTCCGTACCTGTTCAGTGGCATCGCCATGACGGCTGTCGGGCGCGCAGGTAGTGCTGTGGTCGAGGAAGTGCGCCGTCAGTTCCGCGAAAAGCCCGGTATCATGGAAGGCACGGAACGCCCTGACTATGCGCGGGCGGTTGATATGCTGACCAAGACAGCGATCAAGGAAATGATCGTGCCATCATTGATGCCGGTTCTGGCACCAATCGTCGTGTACATCCTGATTTACTACGTTGCCGGCACTGGCGTCGAAGGCAAGAACGCAGCGTTCTCTGCTGTCGGTGCGATGCTGTTGGGTGTGATTGTGACCGGTCTGTTCGTCGCAATCTCCATGACGTCCGGCGGTGGTGCTTGGGACAATGCCAAGAAGTCATTCGAAGATGGTTTCGTCGACAAGGACGGCGAGAAGCACCTGAAGGGCTCGGAAGCTCATAAGGCTTCCGTCACTGGCGATACCGTTGGCGACCCATACAAGGACACCGCTGGTCCTGCTGTGAACCCAGCCATCAAGATCACAAACATCGTGGCATTGCTGTTGCTGGCAGTCCTGGCTCACTAGCAAGACTATAAGCCTCTGGCCAACCAACAGGCCGGGAGCGACAAATTCGACAAGTTGAAACGGCCCTGTGGATGATCCGCGGGGCCGTTCTCATTTGTGTCATGGTTCACTGACCATTCATGCCCGCGCACGCAAATTGAACCGACGCGCAAGACAAAGCGACACAAGTAAAAGAATGCTGGAACAAGGATCGACTAGAATGGCATTTCATACATCAGGTGTTCAAAGAACAAGCAATCCGCAAGCCCAGGTCATTATCCCGGCAGCCGCAAGCGGCAGCGGTCACAGCCAGGGTATGATGGTTGCACCGGCCTCAGCCGGCACGTCGCGAAAATAGGTCAGGGCGCAATCATCTCGGCCGGTCAACCATGGAGCGAATATCAGTCCATTAGCTGACTTCCACGGCAGATTGCCGGTATTGCAAATGCTGCGACGGTCGATGCTGATCGGATAGTCTTGAAGGTCGCCGTGTGGGGCCCACGAGTGCGAGCATTGCTGTGGCTTATGCGACGGCGGCCCGCACTTTAGATTGTCTCTAGATCGCTTGCCAGACGACAGCAATCCAATTGCTGCCGGCCGCGGTCGATCCTCGAAGTGATGGTTCTGCCAAGCACGCCACTGTGCTCAACGCAGCGGTCCGTTCATCAGTTGCCGAACAGCGATTGCCCCTTGCCGAGGTTCTTAAACAGCTGGCTGAGAAGACCCTGCTCGCTGCCACCTGCTGCCGGTGTCTTGCGGCTAATGAAGTCGAACACCTTGCCGTCTTTCAAGCCGTAGTTGGCGATCCTGTCCACCGTACCAAGTTCGTTGAAATAGATAGCGAATACTCTGCGATCGATCTCTTTCGGCTCTAGAAAAGCTGTCTGCTTGGTTGTGGATGAGATGTAGTAGAATGTCTCACCTGTTGCCGTCCTAGACGTTGTCGTGGGTGTTCCAAGCGACAAACGGACATCTTCCTGGCTCATGCCCGGTTGCACCAGCTGGGCATCCGTTGGCCGGAACTGATGACCGTGCTTGGTGATTTTCGCAAAACTCGATCCGCCGCACCCTGCCAACAGGGCGCTGCTACCAAGCATGAGTGCTGCAATGGCCCAGGTCGTCATGCGTCGGTTCGCAACCTGTGATTTTCTCGCTTGGATTGGCATATGATATCCGCCGTAATCGAATCGAAGACCGCACCCATCTCGTCGAATAGCGTGCATCCGACAATCATGCAACTTGCGCTCAGATTGCTCACTTGATCGGCGCCGTTGCCCAACTTGAATGACAGGCGCCATGCTAAACTTGGCCAATTGGCTTAGATCGCGATCCCCTAACGGCCGCAAGGCAGCAAAGCATTATGGCTCGATCGTGGCGCAATCACGCTCGCCGGAATTCTATTCGGACCTTGGCGTACCGGATACGCCTAACGGACGCTATGAATTGCTCGTCATGCACATGGCCATGGCACTGCATCGTCTGGCACCTGTCGAAACGCCCAACGGTCCGATGTCACGAGCAATTACAGAAGCATTTGTCTCTGATATTGATGACTCGTTTCGTGAAATGGATATCGGCGATATGGCTGTGCCGAGACGGGTCAAGAAAGCCGCCGCTGGCTTGATGGAGCGAACCTTGGCCTACCGCAATGCCCTGTCAGATGAACACTCAGGGACGTTGAGCACGACGATCGCATCATTCTTCCCGGACATTGAACGTCAGGATGTTGAGCAGCTTGCAGATTATATGTTGGCGGCGGCTTCGCTGGCGAAAATTGAACACGAGGATGAAGCGCTGTTGCGCGGGGAAATTGACTTTCCCCCGGTCTTAGTCGGACGGCGACGCGATAACGGCGAGGTGACTTGATGGCAACCCTGAATTGGGCAGAACGCACGACTGAGATCCCGGAAGATGGATTGAAAAACAAGAAGGTCGCAACGGCCGAGGAATGCCAGGAGGTCGCCAGCGCTTTGGGCGTCAGCCACTGCCACAAGCTCGTCTGCACCTATGCAGTTCGACCCCTTCTCGGAGATCGCTTTCAGTTGAAAGGGCATATCTTCGCTGAACTAACACAGCCATGTGTTGTGACCCTGGACCCGGTCAAACAGGCATTAGAAGTTGATGTCGGTGTCGAGTTCTGGCCCGAAGTCCAAATCAACACATTATCCGAGGAGTTTGATGAGCCAGACCGCGAAGACCCTGAACCCATCGTTGGCGGAGAGCTGCAGGTCGGCCACATCGTCTACGAGTTGATCGCATCGAATATTGATCCTTATCCGAGAGCGCCCGGGGCTGAGCTTGAGCGAAGTTCATCTGAGACAAGAGAGGCCGCTCAAAGCCATCCTTTCGCGGCTCTTTCTGCTCTCAAAGAGGATGACGATCGAACCTGAGAGAGATCGAGGGCAACGATCTGCGCGGCCCAACCGACAGGTAACGGCATATTCGCAGGTGGATTTCATCTCAAACTACGAAATGCTATGCTGAGCTTCAGCTAACAGTTGAGTGCGCGAATATTTGTCTATTGTCTATGCAGGGCAGATGACTATTGTCCGATCGGTTGATTGAACCGGGAACTCTGGGGGAATTGCGAGAGATCTTCAATTTTGTGGTGTTCTCGCTGACTGAAACATGGTTGCTTCGCGAACAATAGCGCTGGACTGCATGGGCGGTGACCATGGGCCTGAGATCATAATTCCCGGGGCGGCGATATCGCTGGAACGTCGGCCGCAGCTGCGCTTTCAGTTGGTTGGCCGACAAAGCCGCATTGAAGCAGCTCTAGAAGCCCATCCGGATCTGCGCGCAAAATCCGAGATAATCCACACCGACACGGAAATCGCCATGGACGACAAGCCCAGCCAGGCCGTTCGCCGTGGCAAGGGGTCGAGCATGTGGATGGCGATCGAAGCCGTCAAAAAGAATGAGGCTGATGTCGTTGTTTCGGCCGGAAACACCGGTGCGCTTATGGCAATGGCAAAACTCATTCTACGCCCTGTCGCCGATGTCGAACGGCCCGCGATTGCCGCGCTTTGGCCAACGGTGAAGAGTGAAAGCATTGTGTTGGATGTCGGTGCCAATATCGGTGCGACGGCTGAGCAGCTTTGCGACTACGCCCTGATGGGCGCTGGCATGGCGCGCGCGCTCTTCCACGTCGAGCGCCCAACAGTGGGTCTGCTGAATGTCGGCGTCGAAGAAGTCAAAGGTGTCGACGAAGTTAAGCAGGCGCATGCCTGGCTGCGCGATACAGATGATCTGCCGATCAAGTATTTTGGTTTCGTTGAAGGCGACCAAATCGGTCAGGGCCTGGTCGATGTTATCGTCGTCGAGGGCTTCGCCGGCAATATCGCTCTTAAAACGGCTGAAGGAACCGCCCGTCAGATCGCGCAATACTTGCGAGACGCGATGAGCCGCTCGATCTTTTCCAAAATTGGGGCATTCATGGCGCAGGGAGGCTTTCGCGTCCTGAAAGAAAAGATGGATCCGCGGCGCGTGAACGGCGGAACTTTTCTTGGACTGAATGGCATAGCCGTCAAGAGCCACGGAGGAACCGATCCACTTGGCTTCGCAAGCGCAATCGATCTTGGCTATGACATGGCTGAAGCGGGTCTGGTAAATCGCGTGACAACGGATCTAACGGCCTTCCATAACCGTTTCGCCGAGAGCGCGACGAACTAAGTGGGGTCTGTAGGCAGCCAGCGTTGGCGCGCCGGCTAAGACTGAGTGGCTGATGTCCGGTTGACCCGGAAGCGAAGGAGCGAACGTGGCCATTATTCGATCTGTCATCCGTGGCGTTGGTGCCTATCTGCCCAAGCGCGTCATGACGAACGAGGATATGTCGAAGATCGTTGACACGACCGACGACTGGATCACCGAACGGACCGGTATCAAAGCCCGCCACATTGCAGCTGATGGTGAGTTGACCTCGGATCTTGGGATTGCAGCTGCCAAGCAGGCCCTCGTCAGGGCTGGTATCGACCCCATAGATATTGACTTGGTGATTTGTGCAACGGCGACACCCGATCGAACATTTCCATCAACTGCAGTCCGCATCCAGCACGAGCTAGGCGTAACCAAGGGTGCCGCATTCGACGTACAGGCGGTTTGTTCCGGGTTCGTCTATGGCTTGGCGACAGCAGATAATTTTCTCAAGGCCGGCCAATCCCGTCGTGCGCTCGTTATCGGTGCTGAAACATTCTCCCGAATTCTCGATTGGGAAGATCGAACGACGTGCGTCTTGTTCGGAGATGGCGCCGGTGCCGTTGTGCTTGAGGCCCAGACCCAGTTTGGATCGCGCGAGGACCGTGGAATTCTGGCCAGCCGGCTTCGTTCTGATGGTCGTTACGAAGATATGCTTTATGTGGATGGCGGTCCAAGCTCGACCATGACGACAGGTCATCTACGCATGAACGGGCGCGAAGTCTTCCGTCACGCGGTGCAGAAGATTTCAGGGGTCATCGAAGAAACCCTTGTGATGACGGGCTATGCAGCCTCCGAGATTGACCTGTTTGTGCCACACCAGGCCAACGCCCGCATTTTGGATGGCATAGCGAAGAAGCTCAATATTTCGAGCGAGAAAGTTATTAAGACACTGGAAAACCACGGAAACACGTCCGCAGCCTCAATTCCTCTTGCATTGAACCAGGCCCTGGCTGAGCAAAGAATCTCGGAAGGTGACCTTGTCCTCATGGAGGCAATGGGCGGTGGATTCACATGGGGAGCAGCGCTCGTACGTTGGTAGCGCAACTCATTGGCCTGCGCGATCTTGACGGCAAATGAGAGAAACCATCTCAAAGCGTTGTCTGAAATCTCCGAATCCCGGAAATTTTCTTCTTTTTCAGCTGCTTGAGTGATTCTTTCGATTGACCCGCCGAGGTGAGATGGCTAGCATCGCGCAACCTGGAACTGGGGAGGCGCAGGGCCATGGCGAATAAAACACTGACTCGGGCGGACCTGGCAGAAGCTGTCGTAGAAAAGGTCGGCCTGCCACGCAATGAGTCACAGGAATTGGTCGAGCTGGTACTCAGCGAAATCTCGACAACGTTAGCCGATGGAGAGTCGGTCAAGCTATCGTCGTTCGGTTCGTTTGGTATCCGTGAAAAAGGTGAGCGAATTGGGCGGAACCCGAAAACTGGGGAAGAAGTACCGATCACGCCACGGCGTGTGCTTGTTTTTCGTCCAAGCAACATCATGAAGGACCGCATCAACTCGGGACGGGCCAGCCGCAAGGCAGCCGAATAAAGGTTCTGTATAACCTCGGCTGTTGCGAGCGGGGTTGTTGCTGTGTGGTTTGCGGGCCGCTAAGAGGAAGGCACAAGCTGGCGATGATCGGGTGGCGCCTGATTGTCGGCTGGCAAAGCTGACCGAGAGGGCCATGATGATGCGCAAGTCCGCCGACGCATTCCGTACCATCAGTGAAGTTGCCGATGAACTCGATGTACCGAAGCACGTCCTGCGCTTTTGGGAGATCAAGTTTCCTCAGATCAAGCCAATGAAGCGCGGCGGAGGGCGGAGATACTATCGCCCTGAAGACATGGCACTTCTGAGCGGCATTCGCGAATTGCTGCACTCCGAAGGCTATACCATCAAGGGTGTTCAGAAGATCCTTAAGGAGCAAGGGGCCGACTACGCCAAGTCCTTTGGGCAGTATGCAGGAGAAGGCGCTGCCACAGCCAAACCGGCAAAGTCCGCAAAGGCTGGCAAAGGCGGTCGCGCAGTTGCGAAGAAAAAGCGGACAACGTCGAGTCAAGCAACATCCAGTGTTGAGGTTCAGCTGCTGAGAAAGATGCAGGATGAATTGCAGCAATGCCGAAAAGTGCTGTTAGATGCCAAAGCACAGCCCGCTGGGCAGGCGCAAATCCTCAGGATCGCGTGATCAAAGACAACTGCTGGCTGGTCACATCGAGCAACAACAAAGCCGCAAAGGTTGATCTCTATCGCGGCATCGCCGATGTGTTCAGGTTATGACTGAGATGATGTCAACAGTGGACCGGCAGCAGGTCTTGGTGTGGTGGGCGAACGCCGAGTTTGTCCATCGAGACCTTGAACTGTCCGGCGATTCTTATGGTCTGCTAGCGCCTGACGCAGGACAGGGCCTAAGCGAACGTAGCCGCTTGGCCCGGATCATCCTTCGTCTCGCTCTGCATTCCTCTGGAGCCGCTGATCTGGCGAGAGAGCCCATCGGCCGGTCTAACGCCGGCCGGCCATATTTCGACAGGCCCGGTTGTCCGGACTTCAATATCAGCCACTCGGCAGGACATGTCGCTGTCGCTATTGCCTTCAACGGTCCGGTCGGCATTGATATCGAACAGATCAGGCCGCTCAAGATGAGCGCCGAACGCCAGCAACGGATTGCGGATCAGGCGGTTCAACATGGTCTCATTCTGGAAACGGAGAACTCCAACGTTCGCGATGCCGCGGATTTCTTGTCGATGTGGACTCGGCTGGAGGCCGTCGCCAAAGCTCGCGGAGATGGAATTGGCGCCGTGTTGTCTGAGCTGAAAACACCACCCGAGCGGGGGCAGGGACAACTCTTCGCCACGGTCGGTGCAGAACCCGTTCTGGTCGAACCACTGTCGCTTGCGGACGACTTTCAGGCTGCTCTTGTAAGATCGAAACAAACTCACCGGCCGGCTATTCAGCACCTGGATGCCGATAGCCTTCGCGCCATGAGGGCGCCAAAGAACCGAGATCGGGAGACGGTATCTCCATCCGCAAGATCAAGATGAAAAGGCAGACCTACGCAAGGCAGCCTCGATGCACTTGCCACCTTCACGATAAGAAGAAGGGTCGTTACAGCGTCTTGGTCATGTGTCCTTCCTCCTAAACGGAAGGAATCGCAAATAATCTGCATCAAGAACAAAAAGGGCTTCAAACTCAAACCGGAGTGCATTACATGCAGTTGTGCGCATACTGATTAATTGCGCAAAATGCTTAAGCAACTCAAGAGAAGCCTCATGACCCCAACAAAACTAACCGTCTTCGCAGTCACATTCGCAGTGATAGGAATTGGTGCGACCACTGCCTTTGCCAAAAAACCCGTGGTATCCTTTTGTTCGCAAAGCGAAAAGAGCTGCATGAACGCCTACGTCGCAAACAAATCCTCGGCAACCGTAACCAGCGTAAAGATTACCCAAAAAGCCAAGCATGGCTGCGAAAAAGTAGAAAAGCGGATCTCTAGAAATAGAGTAGGCACCGTGCTTCCCTCGCTCAATTCAGGGAAATTAGCGATGCTCGTGGATAAGAATTGCCGGTATGAAGTGAGTTTTAAGACCACCAAGGGCTGTGTCGGCAACAAAAACGGACAGTTTTCAAGAAAGAATCTTCAAAAGGAGAGGGATACCATGGAACTTCGAGGCGCATGTGGCACACTAAGTACTGGAATTACGATCCATGACACGGAGTAACTAAATCTGTCCGTTGTCACGCTGACTAAAATCAGACCAGCGCCTGCGAAAACAACTCTTGCGGGTTGTCCGGCTGACCTCTTCTAAAGCGTTTCACTTTCATTCTGTGGCGTATCCGGGTGTCTTCAGGTCGTTCTAGCATTCTGCGGATGTGATCATGCTGCAGAGGTCTGTGATGGCCTCGAACGGTTGGTCGAAGATTCTTACCGCGATGCGGCGGAAGTGGGCCTTAAGTTTTGAGAAGGCCATTTCGGCAGGGTTGAGGTTCGGGCTGTAGGGCGGCAGGAAGAGGAGCCAGCATCCGTGATGGTGAGAGCTTTGGCGGACGCCCTGTTCTCGGGCGCGGCAAGCTCGTCCGGGATGACCATTGCGCTAGTGCCAGTTGCGGGCGGAAGGTCCAACATTGACGCTCGCACCGCAATTCATGCCGGCACGCTCCACCAGGATTGTTCTGGAACACCACAAACAAACCGACTCTTATTGCGCAGGCCGCATAACACCCTCCTTGCAGTTGCTGTACCACCACCCATGGATACTCATTCAGACAGGGCAAAGACCAATGCCGAGTCGATAAATGTGTTTGTGAGCAACATCGAGTAACCGGGCAGATTATTTCAGCAAGCCGAAGGAAGTCTCATGACCCCGACAAAACTAACCGTCTACACAATTGCATTTGCAGTGATGGGAATTGGTAGTACGACCATGGCCTTTGCCAGGAAACCCGTGGCATCCTTTTGTTCAGAAGACGATAGGGGATGCATTTACACCTATGTCGCGAACGTATCCTCTGCAACTGTAATTAGCATAAAAATCACCCAAAAAGCCAGGCACGGCTGCGAAAAAGTAGAAAAGCGGATCACTAAAAATACAGCGGGCTCCGCGACTCCCTGGTTTAAATCACCGAGCCAGACTCTATCTATACTAATGGATAAGAATTGCCGGTATGAAGTGAGTTTCAACACCACCAAGGGTTGCGTCGGCGACAAACAGGGACAATTTTCAAGAAAGAATTTTAAAAACCAGAAGGATGCCATCGAACTTCGAGGCGCATGTGGCACACTAAGTACTAAAATTACCAGCTATGATTAGGCGTAGAACGTAACACTTGATCTGACACATCGCCTTGCCGGATGCCGGTTGGCGATACCGGCGCCGTGCTCACAGCTATTGAGCGCGAGCCGATCGCTCCAATGGTTATCTGATGTTGTCCGCGGAAGTGCACGAAGGTCTTCGACAAAGAGACCGCAAGTCAATATCGTTGTGTTTCGGCCTGATCGCCGAACGTGAATGACCCGATGATGTTGGACAAATAGATGAAAGCACTGATCACAGGCGGTACTGGTTTTATCGGCTCTTGGATTGCCAAAGCATTGATGGACAAAGGCTTTGCGATCAAGTCATTCGACATCAAGAACGATCTGAGTATTCCACGCGAGATCCTGTCAGGCAGCACGGACCAGATAGAATGGGTGACCGGTGATATCACCAACGCCGACGAACTATCGCAGGCTGCTGCAGGCTGCAGTCTGCTCATCCACCTTGCCGCAATTCTCACGCCTGATTGTGCCCGTAACCCAGTGCGCGGAGCCGAGATCTGCCTGATTGGTTCACTCAACGTGTTTGAGGCGGCAAGGCAGAACGGGATCAACCGAGTGCTCTACATGTCGAGTGCCGGCGTCTTTGGCCCTGAGGACGATGGTATCTTCCCGCGGCCCACAACCCTTTACGGTGCCTACAAACTTGCAGTTGAAGGTGCAGCGCGGGCCTATTGGGACGATCACCATATTTCCAGCGTCGGTTTTCGCCCACTGATTGTCTATGGGCCGGGTCGCGAAACCGGATTGACAGCCGGCCCGTCACTCGCCTGTAAGGCCGCCGCACAAGGCGATGACTATGTCATCCCGTTTAGCGGTGACACAGATTTCATCTACGTCTCAGACGTAGCTGCCGCTTACGCAGAAGCGGCCGTCAATGAACGACCGGGCGCTCACGTTTATAATGTTGTTGGCGATCTTGGTAGTGCTGAGAGCTTCGCCGAAGAAATAGAGAAGGCAGCTCCCGGTGCGAGTGTCCGTGCGGACGGGCCGACATTGCCGATTGCACCGCAAATACATCCCGGCACACTCCGTGTGGACTATCCCGGGATACCACAAACCACTATTCGCGAAGGCATTGCAGAGACGGTGGCGCACTATCGCAGAGGACGTAACGCACCAAGCAACTGATGGTATTTTGACGATGTCTAGAATCCGGGTGCCGCGTGGCGATGTCACGAAGCGGGGAATGTACGAGTTGGATCACGGAACAAGTACGATCTTACCATGAGCACCCGGTTTAAGAACGGCAATATGCGCAGCGGCCGCCTCAGCGAGCGGCATCTCTCTGCCGATCACAGGCCGCAGCGCACCATCAGCGACACCCGCCAGGATGTCTTCCACAATTGGGCGCATTTGTTCCCGCGTTGCATTCCAAAGGGCGATGCCTCGGATATCGATTTCTTTCATCATCGCAACCCGCGGATTGATGGTTATCTCGCCTCGATTTCCAATTACGACAATCCGACCGTAACTCGCGACAGTATCCATGTCGGCTGCAAGGTTGACGTTTGCGAGCATCTCTAAAATCAGCGCTGGGCCTTTGCCATTGGTAAAACGCATGACTTCGTCAAGGTAATTGGCGGTCGTGTGATCAACGGCCAGATCGGCACCTTCATTGCGGATCAGGTCGAGCCCTCTGGCAGTCCCGCCGCTGCCAATGACTGTCAGTCCAGCCCGCTTAGCCAGTTGAATAGCCGACGTTCCGACTGATCCACTCGCGCCATGAATGAACACTGTCTCACCTGCTTGAGCACTGCCACGCGCGAACAAGGCATAATGCGCCGTGGTATAGGAGACACCAAATGCCGCCGCCTGCGCGAACGAGACATTGGATGGGAGCGGTAGGACCTCGTCAGCCTTGCGCTTCACTTTCTCTGCATAACAACCGGTGAGGTCGAAGCTCAAACCGGTACCAACAAATACACGATCACCAACAGCCAAGCCCGTAACGCCGTCGCCAACAGCGGAAACAATACCTCCGGCATCGCCACCTGGAGTGTAGGGCAGGCTCGGAACGATTGCATAGGTCCCTGTCCGCATATAGGTGTCTGCCGGATTAACGCCGGCCGCGCGGACGTCGATCACCACCTCGTCGGGACCCGGTACAGGATCATCAATCTCATTGAATTGCAGAACCTCGGGGGCACCGAACTCATAGGCTTGGATTGCTTTCATAAGCAGGATCTCCTCCTAGACGCAGCAATTAGGCAGAGACACCGCGGCGCGCCTTCATGCGAGCACGCATTGCCGTTTGCGCCGCGCGGGACCCATCATGAAAGGTGCCGAATATCTGATCCAGCGGAGCGATGGACCCGCCGTAGTTGCACTCAAAATACTTGTGATGGAGGTAATGGAAGTAGCTGCCGCTATCCCAACCGGTGTCTTTCCCGTTCACGAGCATTCTCTCGTAACCGCTGTGGCTCATGGCCGGTAGGAAGGCAGCTAACTGGATCTGATACAGCGCATTGACGGGATGCAGGGCCAAGAGCCACTGCACGCAAACAGTCGAGAAGTAAATCGCCTGCTCCACCGGGTGCATGGCAATCCCGGACCAGGGTCCGATCTCAACATTCAGGTGGTGGGTTCGGTGCACAGTCTTATACAGAGGTCGCCAGTGCAGCAGCCGGTGTGTCAGATAGAAGTGCACGGCATGAATAACCGGTGCCGCAAGCAGCATGGCGCCAAACCAGATCCAAAAACCAACCGAGTTGGCTTCGAGTGGAAGGAACCCCACATAACCATTTGCAAAGAGCCAGTAGGTCATGACCTCGAATGCTGTGATGATGGGAACGCCGGTGCCGAGCGTGCGGAAGACGTTGTCGCGCACCTGATCGCCAAATAGAAATCTGGGGTTGCCAGTAGCGAACGGCTTGTCAGAAAAGCGCCTTTCATCTCCTTGTTTCCGGAAGACATAAAAATAGAGATGCAGACCACCGAACAGTGCGAGAACCATTGCGAAATTGCGCGTATAAATCAGTGCGACCCACCAAAGCTCAAACGTCTTCATGTCGGACAGCGCCGGCGTCAGAAACAACCAGGTGAGTAGCGCTATAACAAACCAGACTGTGTTCATTGGCCAAAGATAACCAGGAAAACCAAACAGCCATTTCGCGACAACCAAGGGCCGAGGCGGCCACATAAAGATGGGCGGCAGCGCAATCGTGGTATTCGGACGCCAGTCCCCATTCGCATCGCGGTTCCCGTCCAAATCACCGCCTCCATCTATCTCGCGAGTTGTCGAATTCACGGATGTCATCAGCTAGCTCCTCGACACCGAAACGTTGCGTTTGAACAGAATAGCCGATCCAGCACCATGGTCAAAAATAAGTCGTGGGCTGCGCCGCTATTGAAAACAACGGATGGTCTCATTGAGAATTTGCTCGGCAACGAAAAGCATGCGACGGTCAGCCAAACAATTCAGGAGCCACAGACATGTCAGACGACCTGGCCGTATTAGAAGTCTTCAGCGATTACGTGTGACCATGGTGTTATCTCAGTACCGTGCGTATTGAAAAGCTCGCCGAGGTCTACCGTATCAAGCCAAAGTATGTGCACTTTCCGCTTCATCCCGACACGCCAGTGGAAGGGCGAACGTTGGAAGCACTGTTCGGGAGCGGCCCCGATGCTGTTGCCGCCAAGAATGCCCAGATGAAGGCTCTTATGGACGCCGAGGGACTGCCATACGGTACGCGCACGCACACCTATAACAGTCGCTTGGCGCAGGAGCTGGGTGTCTGGGCTGAAACACAGGACGGTGGCGAGGCCATCCATGACGCGCTCTACAAGGCCTACTTCGTAGACAATCGGAACCTGCATGATACCGACGTGCTGCTTGAGATCGTGCAATCACTTGGGTTGTCACGCACGGACGCCGAAAAGGTTCTGACCGAGCGCAGCTACAAGGACGCTGTTGATGCCGATTGGGAGAAGTCACGGCGTTACGGCGTTACGGGCGTGCCGACGTTTGTAACGGGCCAGCGCGGTGTTGTCGGCGCCCAGCCCTACGAGGTGATCGAGCGTCTTCTTTTGGAGGCAGGCGTCGAGAAGCGCTAACGACATCTGATCCTGGCTAGAGGCAGCCGCGCGACCACTTCGGCGCGGCCGGCAGCTCCTAGGTCAACGCACGTGAGGTTGGGACCAATCAATCGGTTCCAACAAAAAGAGACATGGTTATCGCGCTAGAAGAACCTGGCCACTCGGGTAAAGACCTACGATCTTCAATGATTGGTAGAGAACAATCGTCTGGCCTCGCAGGATTGCGTTGACGCGTCCGGTCCGGGTGTCGTAGACACGTGCTCTCGCACACCAACGGTCGGATCGGCACCGCTGAATAGCGGGTGCCAATGCAACTCATGGTGCTGCTTGATTGGTTTTGACGGAGCGTGGCGCAGCCTGGTTAGCGCACCAGTCTGGGGGACTGGGGGTCGCAGGTTCAAATCCTGCCGCTCCGACCAATGATTTCAGAGGGTAAGCAAACCTAACCTCCTTTCACACATTGAGCAGACAATAGTCGGACGGCATCTGTCAGCGCGCCATTGGCAATGATATCTGCAGCTGCCGTGCGCCGTGCCTCAATCGAGTGACTGACGCTTCATGACCCTAGACCAGGCCACTTCTTCGCGTGACTCAACAGCCGATCGTTTTGCCCCTCGTCGTGTTTCCTAGGTGCGTTTGGTGTCGAAGAGCATCTGCGCGTAAAGGAGCCAGCCGAGAGTCAACTGGTGTTCCAGCTGCTGCTGTATCCCTATTGAGCCGCTCAACACTGACAAGGTCGCTGCAATAGAGATCGGAAGTCCGCCGGGCGCGATCTTTGACAATTCAAGCGATGGCTTTTCTAATGTCATCAAGTCACTGTGGTCGCGGATCCCAACGGCCGGCCTGGAACGGTATTACCGGATTACGTTGGGACTTGTTTGCACGCCCAGCCGATAAGGACTCTGCACGATGAAGGGTGGAATGTCATACTTAGTGATTGGACTGCTCGCGTTGGTTGGAGCGGTGCTGACTGTCACCGCTGGCAAGGCACACAAGGGAGCAACCGGTATTGTTAAGGAACGCATGATGTCGATGAAAAGCATGGGCGCCGGTATGAAGGCGCTTGCGGCCATGGTCACCGGCAAAGCACCCTATGATGCTGCAAAAACCAAAACGATCGCTGTCGATATGAAACAGCATGCCGCGGCCATTCCAAAGCAGTTCCCTAAGGATAGTATCAAGGGCCCAAGCGAAGCACTGCCGGCCATATGGACGGACTGGGAAGATTTCAAAGGTCACGCTGATGAGCTTGCAAGGCTGGCAGGTCAACTCTCGCGTGCTGCCGATACAGGCAAGATGGCCGCCCTCGGTCTCTTTGCGCAGATGGGCAAAAGCTGTTCGGGTTGTCATCAGGATTATCGCAAGAAAAAGCAATAACACGCACGCGGGCCCCTTCAGATGCTGAGACGAGTCCGGTTCATCTTCTGGATGGTAGTGGGCAGCCTGACTGCGGGCGTCGTTGGCTCTATGCTCGTTCTACCTCAACTCGGGCATTCGGTCCCCGCTGTTGCCGTCGACAGTCTTATCGGAAATGCGGAGCGTGGCGCCTATCTCGCTACCGCAGCAGGCTGTCTCACCTGCCATACGGATTTCAAGAACAAGGGGCAGCTTCTAGCCGGTGGAGCTGCGATCAAGACAAAGTTCGGCACCTTCTACGGCCCAAACATCACACCGCATCGAACCCATGGGATTGGTGGTTGGACGAATGATGAATTCTCCAAGGCTCTGACGGTTGGAAGCGGACCAGGCGGAAAGCAGTACTTCCCATCATTTCCGTATACCTCATATGCTAGCATGCAGCCGCAAGACCTGGTGGATATCAAGAGCTACCTGGATACGGTGACACCCGTGGCTTCGCCATCCCGCCCACATGATCTGGTTTGGCCGTTCTCAGATCGTTCAGCTGTTGGTGCCTGGAAGTTTCTCAATTTTAAACCCGATCCGGCGAACGCGGAAAGCCGCGGCGCATACCTCGTCAACGTGCTTGGTCACTGCGGCGAATGTCATACGCAACGTAATTGGTTGGGCGGTAAAAGAGGAGTGCCACTGGCAGGCAATAGGGACGGGCCCGGCGGTGAAAAGGTGCCGGGCCTCAGAGCTCTGTCCACCGACGGAGCGCCCTGGACAATGGCCGATATCCGACTTGCGCTCCAGCTCGGCATGAAACCCAACGGCGACTTTCTCGGGAGTACGATGGCCGAAGTTGTTGAGCACTCAACCGGCAAGCTCAGCGATGAGGACCGCACAGCCATGGCGATGTACATACTGAGCCTCAAGTAACCCAAACTAGTCGCAGTTGTTATGCTTGCGCCACATTGCGGCGTCGTGGCCTTTGGGCGTTGACGCACATGGATCACTGCCATGGTAGCCACGCAACCGATTGTAGGCCGCGATCTGCTCTACCGTGAGTAGGGGATGAACTTTGAGATGCGCCGATAGATGAACCGTGCGCAGTTGTGCGCGCACATCGGCAATCCCGCGCACGTGCGCCCTTAGCGCGGCCTGAGTGATCGGACCTCTTCGAAGCGCGCGATCTAGCGCGCGCTCCAGTTCAACGAACGTTGTCCCAAGCGCAATCGCTTCCGTCTTCATCTGATCGTAGATCTTTGTAATGCGTTCAATCTGATTGGGCGTGAGAGCGATCTGCGCCTTCATCTGCAGAAGGTGAAGCGGGCCCGGGAGGCCATTGAGTTCCGCAGCCTTTGCAAATCCCCAACCGTTGCCTCGCTTTAACGCGGTGATGTCTCTGCTTGAAAGAGCCTTGATTTCCCGCTTCTCTTGTCCGGCATATGTCGAGTGACCTTGCGCGATGGCGCTGACCGAAAATGCTGATGCCAGCAGCAAGCAAGCCAAAGCCGCGTTCAAGAACATGTCATTCTGTTTCATGTGGACCTCAGAAAATATCGCTGCGATGGTCTTGCCAGAGTAGCGCCCAACACAACATGATTGTGATCATGTCAGAGGAACTCATTGATTGTCTGAAGTGTTACCCCCATCGAATGCGTAATCTGCATGCCGGGGCGCACGTCTTCTTGCGTGATGCGCGTGTTCGACATCTTTACGTCGTCCATGAGGGAAGCGTCGAACTCCAACGCACGTCTGACATGGGAACCTTCCTCGTCCTACAGCGAGCAGTTGCCAGGTCTGTGTTGGCTGAAGCATCTGTGTACTCAGAGCGCTATCACTGTGATGCAGTCGTCGTCGAACCAGCCCGGCTGCTAGTGTTCTCCAAAACGGCATTTCTGCAGGCCATCGCGAACGATCAAAACCTGGCAGGTTTGTGGGGGGCATACCTTGCAGGTGCCATTCAAAACGCCCGGCAAAGGGCGGAGATAATGTCACGGAAGTCTGTGGCGGAACGGCTCGATGGTTGGCTTGCCATGAACGATGGAGATTTGCTGGCGAAGGGTCAATGGAAGCATATCGCAACTGACATCGGAGTGACGCCGGAGGCGCTTTATAGAGAACTCGCGCGACGGCGATGAAGTCCCAGGTGCGCGCTTGTTCAGGACGCACGTCTCAGAAGATGGCCCAGATTAACTTAGGACGCGGTGGCTGGGCAGGGCACAGAATGAGTGAATGGCCCGAACCGTGCTAATCAGAAGTGGAATGTGGTCATGAGTGATGCGAACACGAGCGCGATGTGAACATTTCACAACTGCGTTGTCCCATAATTTGTTCCCATCATGACGGTTGCTGTATCAGATTAAGACACCAGTGGGATAGTCCACCCGAATGACTGACGCGAAACTCAAAGTTGCCTATCTGTGTGATCAAAGCCCTATGGAGAATTGGACCTACTCGGGCGGAAATGCGCGGTTGCTTCGCCTTGTCGAGAAACACATTGGGCCTACCACCATCCTCAGTCAGAAGTGGCACAATGTTGAGTTTGTAAGACAAGCTCTGATGCGGATGCCCGAAGCTGTTATGATGCGGGCGCAATGGCGCTCACATGTCTTTTTATCCAGATTGATTGCTCGCGAAATCGAAAACGAGCTGGCGCGTGACCGCTATGATGTCCTGTTCTGCCCTTACAGCTTCCACTCCTTGCTCAACATCAGACCGCCCTACCCTATCGTGACAGTGCACTCGTCGGACGCCACTCCGACGGCCTATAAGAACTCACCTGTGGGTGCCCACTTCGGCTCATTCTTCGCACCTTCCCGGTGGCTTGATCCCTTAGTTCTAAAAGCTGAGAAGAAAGTCTTTCGCTCTACGGATTTGCTGCTCTGGCCTTCGGAATGGCTGAAGACCGAGGCGGACGCACTCTATGGCCTGTCAGATGAGCAATCACACTGGATACCCTGGGGTGCGAACGCGGAACCACAGCAGCGCGAGCACCTGAACTTTGATCTGACCATCGAAAAAGCAACTGTTCAGCTTTTATTGGTTGGACGTGATTGGATCGCGAAGGGCGGCCCTCTAACGGTTGCGGTGCTCGATGAACTGACCAACCGTGGCTTCAAGGCACATTTATCTGTGGTCGGTTGCGAGCCCCCTGAAGAAGATCGCCGCAGCAACATGACAGTGGTTGGCTACCTGGATCGCAACAAGCAAAGCGATAAGGCCCAGTTTGAACAACTCATGCTGAGTTCGCATTTCTTGCTGATGCCGTCCTACGAGTCCTATGGGTTTGCCTTTGCAGAAGCGTCCGCCTACGCGATGCCGTCTCTGGTGCTGCGTGTTGGCGGCGTTCCAATTGTAGACGGGATCAACGGTCATGCCTTGCCAGAGAATGCAACAGCGGCTGAATTTGCAGATCGAATCCAGTCCTATATCTCCGGTCAGGCCGACTACCAGCAGCTAAGGCGGACGTCCCGGCAATATTTCGAGGAACGTCTTAACTGGGATGCGTGGGGAAGGGCTGCATCAGCGCTGATTGCTGACAAAGTTGAGAAAAACCGGACAGCGAATTCGGCCGCCGCCTAACCTCCGGGTAAACTCGTAGTCTTTCCATGCGTCAGGCCAATGGTGATAGAGCTCATGTTGTCCACGCAGAACCGACACGCATACTGATCCAGAGCGAGCTTCAAACGTAGTCAAAGCACAAGACGTCATTCAACCCTGGAATTCGGTCGCGATGAGCCAACTCAGCTCTTTCCTCTCCCCGATTGACGCCCTTGTGGTCGGTGCCAATGGTGGCCTAGGAAAAGCATTCGTGGACGCGCTACTCACCGATCCGCATGTCCGCTCGGTCCACGCGTGGTCACGTGACGCGATCTCGAAGCAGCACCCCAAGCTGTCTGCACGCGCAATCGATGCTGGCGATGAGGATGCGGTGCGAGAGGCCGCACGGCACATCGAGCGCCTCACGCTGATCATCATTGCAACAGGAGTTCTGCACCGCTCTGACGGTCTCGCTCCCGAGAAATCATGGAAGGCCCTCGATCCGGCAAACATGATGGAGAGCTTTCGTATTAACACCGTTCTGCCAGCGATCATTGCCAAGCACACTCTTCCAAAGGTGCCGCGGAAGGGTAAGTCCGTCGTATGCGCATTGTCGGCGCGCGTCGGCAGCGTCTCCGACAACAGGCTTGGCGGTTGGTATAGCTATCGATCAAGCAAAGCAGCGCTCAATCAGATTTTGAAGTGTTTGAGCATCGAACTACGGCGCACGCACCCAGAAGCGGTTTGCCTAGGGCTGCACCCGGGCACAGTCGATACTGGGCTGTCAGAGCCGTTTCAGTCCTCAATGACGCAAGGTCACCATCTTTTCTCGCCGGAGGAGTCTGCGACGCAGCTTCTAAGGGTGATAAACCAAGCGGCTGATCAGCAAAGCGGAACCATACTAGCCTGGGACGGTTCAGTTGTTCCCGCTTAGAATTGCCCAGCGCCCTCAAGCCGTCATCGATGCAACGATTACCAGAGTTGGGTTGCGCCAAAGCGGGTAGAGCGAACCCGCTATCTGGGTACCCCGCTATCTGGGTACAATGCGTTGTACGAATGGACGGACATTCAGAAATAGTCGGTAGACAATCTCGGCGACGTGATGGATGCCCGGCAACGCCATGATCCGACCTGCGAACGACAGGGTTGGCAGCGCCTTCCATAGCTCGGCAAAAGCAACCGCGCCGCTCGCGAGTTGTCCATCCTTGCGCCTCACATGAAACCGGCGCAGGGCATCGCATTTTGATAGATCACCGCCAATCATTGGAGTGCCCTCTCCAGCGACGTCGACCCAGGCAATGCGATCTGCGCCTTTCATCCCACGGTACATGCTGATCTCGCGCCGGCAGAGTGGACAGCCGCCGTCAAAATAGACTGTGAGATTTGGCTCGTTGTCTGGTGGAGTGCCTGTCTGGGTCAACTGCTTTTGCCTCCCTCTATCGTTGTCGGCTCCATTGCCGAGGCTTTGCCGACCGGTCGGCTGTGGACAAGAGGGGATCGCCTCAGACCGGCCCGCGTGCCTAATCGTGCAGGAGCCGATTTCTTGGCCAAAACGGTCGTCCACAGCCGCATAATCCGCTTGGCACGCCCAACCGTTGTGGCACGGGTCGCGAATTCGGAGCCGTTGCCCTGCAGTCCGAGCCGCTCAAGTATCCTGTGCAGGGATCGTCGGTGAAGGCCCAGCATGCGAGCGGTCGTTGAGACACGGCGATCATTCCGCTCGAAGAAATCGACGATATGCGCTTCCTTGGCGTCTTCAGGAGTAGCAAGATTTTCTGGCAGCGGTGTTCTCCGATTGATGCAACGCTTCAAGATATGGTCTAGCTCATCGGCATCGGCGGGCTTTGTGATGTAATCGGATGCCCCTTGCCGAGCGGCCCACGCTGCTGAGCGTACTGTGCCATACGATGTGAACACAACGACGTGGCAAGTGGGATTGGCGGTTTTGATCTGAGGGATAAGCGTGATGCCATTCTGACCGCTGAGATTGACATCGAGCAAGACGAAATCAGGCATAAACGACGTTGCAATTTCGGGTGTGTCACTGAGCGAGTGAGCGAGGCGAACATCGTAGTTCCGCGCGGACATGGCACGCTGCAACACCCGAGAGAACGGTGCGTCATCGTCGATGATGAGTAATTTTGGCATCTGACCAGCTCCTCTCGCATTGAAACGTGCCACCGACGGGCGTGGTTCGCCGGCGCAACGTCGCAGGTGTAGAATAGCTTGCTAACCTCACACTCCTTTGCGGATTATCGCCTTTGGCCGCTGTCAGATGTTCCAAAGCGTCTTCAAAAGGATCCGCAACATGCCTGCTGGTACGGCAATCCAATTCATACAGATCGTTACGCTATCGAGACCGCGCCACTCGATCAGGCACACCAATCCGCATCCATACCCTTCGCGTATCCATCCAGACACGCTGTGGTAGGGGCGAGCTTCGAAGTAACAGCCCTTGGAATCAATATGGTTGCGAACCTGCGCGCGTCCATGACCGATATCAAACCAGTGTCATGAGTGGTCGAGCTTAAAACCAAATCAAGACTTGGGGCCATCATGCCGAGACGCAACAAAGACGCAAAAGTCCAGATTGTCTGGTTCAAGCGCGATTTGCGTGCGGTTGACCATCAGCCACTGCTGCAGGCGGCCCGGCATGGCCCGATCCTCCCGCTTCTCATAATTGAACGGGAGTGGTGGCAGCAACCGGACATGTCCGGCCGTCAATACGCCTTCTATCGTGAATGCGTTGCCGAGCTCGGCGCGTCGCTGGCAGCCCTCGGACAGCTCCTGATCGTGCGCGTCGGAGATGCTGTTGCCTGTTTGAGTGAGTTCCATCGAGAGATGCCGGTCGCCGGTTTGTGGTCGCATGAAGAGACCGGCGGAGATTGGACCTTCCAGCGCGATCTCCGTGTTGCTGACTGGTGTCGCCAGAACGGAGTTTTATGGACGGAGCTTCGGCAGGACGGCGTTATTCGACGCCTAAAGAGCCGCAATGGATGGGCCGGCAAGTGGGACAAGCTGATGGCAGAGCCGGTTGCCGCCGCGCCAGAGCAACTCACACTGCCGCAGAGAGCTCCCGTCACGGATCGTTTACCCTCAGCGCGTGAGTTGGGATTGCAGTACGACAATCCGGCAGACCGCCAGATCGGCGGCCGCAGCTACGCACTGTCAACACTCGACTCGTTCCTCAACATACGAGGCGAGTCCTATCGCAAATCGATGTCCAGCCCGATCTCCGGGGAGCAGGCGTGTTCTCGTTTATCTCCGTATTTGGCTTGGGGAGCGGTCTCTATGCGCGAAGTGGCCCAAGCAACATGGCAGCGCCAGCGTCAGTTGAAGCAAACAGGCGGAAAGCAGGTCAACGCGTGGCGCTCTTCCCTCGTCTCATTTAATGGCCGTCTTCATTGGCATTGTCACTTTATGCAAAAGCTCGAGGATGAACCGCGCCTCGAGTTTGCCAATCTCCATCCGTCCTACGATGGCCTGAGACTGCCGTCGGAAACGGACCCCGCGCGTCTCTCAGCTTGGCAGAGTGGTGAAACCGGTTGGCCCTTTGTTGATGCCTGCATGCGCTTTCTCGCGGCTACGGGCTGGCTCAATTTCCGCATGCGCGCCATGCTGATGGCAACGGCCAGCTATCATCTCTGGCTGGACTGGCGCGCGCCCGGCCTCCATCTCGCGCGCCAGTTCACCGATTTCGAACCCGGTATTCACTGGCCGCAGGTTCAGATGCAGTCCGGGACAACTGGCATCAATACGGTGCGGATATACAACCCGATCAAGCAGGGCTATGACCAGGATCCCCACGGCAACTTCGTGAGGCGCTGGGTGCCGGAGCTATCTCCAATCTCTGGTGCAGCCATCCACGAGCCCTGGAAGTCGGAGCTTGCCGGGCAACTGTTGGATAAAGTCTACCCCATGCCGATCGTCGATCACATGGAGGCTGCACGCGAGGCACGACACAAGATATACGCCGCGCGCAAAGGTTCCGATTTTCGCGAGACGGCCGATGCAATTCAATCAAAGCATGGGAGCCGCAAGACTGGCATGCCGAATAGGGGCAAGCGAAGGGGAGTGAAAGGCAAACGCGCACCGTCGGGGATCGAGAATGGACAGCTCTCAATGAGTCTGGAGCCAATAGAGCAGCAAGGCTCGGAGGTTGGAAATTGAGATCAGAGAAAAGAAAGGCAGTGTCAAAAGCCAATTTGCCGGAGAAGACATGTCGCGTGTGTCGGCGCCCTTTCAAGTGGCGCAAAAAATGGGCGCGGGTCTGGGACGAGGTTCTTTATTGCTCTGACAATTGCCGGCGGCAAAAGGATGCGCGTCGCGAACCTGCTGTCACGCCGATGTTGGCCCATCCGGAATAGGGGCCAAAATAGTGGCTCGAATAGAGGTCAGTCAGTGCAGTCAGATCATGTGCGGGAAACCGACGACTTATTGGCAAGTCCGAAGCGGATCGGCCCCTTGGACTGGTCAGGATCGATCGGGACGCCCCGTTGCGAAACTACGATGAGACCGTCTCGCATCAGTTTTCGGCCCGCACTGCGGACTTTGTCCATGTGCGGACGCCATTCTTCATCTTGGCTAACCAGGGCCCGCGCAACCTCAGAGGGGCAAATTGTTTTCTCAGGACCACGTTTCGTACATAGCTCCAGGATCAGCCGTTCAATCTGTTCCAACGCGATTTTTGCCACGGCACGACACCTCATTCAGCGCGCAGAGCAGGTTGCGGTCACCAGACGTAGAAATAGCCCAGTAGTTTGCCATGAACGACAGTACTAAAACGATCACACAACCCACGCCAAGCCGCCAGGCCGGCCTCCGACGGCTAGCGGAGTTTCTGCCGCAGGCGGGGCGTTTGTATGCGAGCAACCGCAACAGTGACCTCGGACCACAGGATCGCGGGCATGTCTCGCTCCTATCGGGGCATCTTCGCCATAGATTGGTTCTCGAAACAGAGGTGCTCGATGCCGTCCTCAGTAGGTTCGCGCCGACGACGGCTGAAAAGTTCATCCAGGAGGTCTTCTGGCGAGGCTATTTCAAAGGTTGGCTGGAGCATCATCCAAGCGTGTGGGCGTCATATCGCCGAGACGTGACACGATTGGTCTCGGAACTGGAGATCAACACAGACCTAGCAACGCGCTACGAACAGGCTGTGTCAGCACAAACCGGCATTGCATGCTTCGATGACTGGTCGGAAGAGCTGTGCCAGGTCGGCTATTTGCACAATCATACGCGGATGTGGTTTGCCTCAATCTGGATCTTCACCTTGCAGCTCCCCTGGCAACTTGGCGCAGACTTCTTTTTGCGTCATCTGATCGACGGAGATCCCGCATCCAACACACTATCGTGGCGATGGGTTGGAGGCTTGCACACCAAAGGAAAGACATATCTGGCTCGGCCCTCCAATATCGAGAAGTATACCAACGGTCGCTACAATCCTGAGGGTCAACTTACTCCATCAGCACCGCCGCTATTCGAGGAAGCCCAACACCATCGCCAACCCTTGCGCGAAGTATCGACAACCGATGTGACCAACGGTGTCGGTCTGCTCATCACCGAGGAGGACTGCTTTGCTGAAACCTTATACGAGGCTATCACGCCGAAAGCCTGCATTGGTTTGCTCGCAACGGGTGCGCGATCGCCAATGCCGGTTGGCTCAACGGCAAGCACGTTTGCACGTCAGGCTGTCGAAGATGCTCTAACGCGAGCCTCTGACCATTTTGGTTGCCCGTTGAAAGTGCCTGATGAAGACGAGGACTGGGTAGGTGTGCTCAGGAGGTTTGCACAAGAGCATAGGATCAATACGATTGTGACCGCCTATGCCCCGATCGGCCCTGTCTCGGAAAAACTTGCGCAGGTCCGCGGGCATCTCGCCGATGACGGCATAACTTTGTGTGAAGTCAAACGCGACTACGATGGCTTGACCTGGCCGCATGCAACGCGTGGCTTCTTTGCATTGAAGAAGATAATACCTGGTATTCTAGAGCAGCTACAGCGCAGCCAAACGCCCAGACTGCTTTAACAGCCCTCGTGCGGCACCAGCTACGAATGGAGTAGTCCGCAGCCTTAGCCAACAGTCGTTACGCTCGCATCGGATAGGCTCAAGATAGTGTCGCAAGGAATTTGGCGGCAGACTTGCGATATGCACTTCTCTTGTCGTCGGATAGACGCCGCCAAGTCGCGTAAGGATTTCTGAGTCTTGGGTTCTGTCCAAGTTTGTCTTCGTTGCGCGCCAGAAAATCCCAATAGAGCGCGTTAAACGGACAGGCACCGTCGCCCGTCTTCTTCTTCACGTCGTAACGGCATGACGAACAGTAGTTCGACATTTTGTTGATGTAGCTTCCGCTGGAGGCGTAGGGTTTGGAGCCCAGCAAGCCTCCATCGGCGAATTGGCTCATCCCAATCACATTTGGTAGCTCGACCCACTCGTAGGCATCTGCGTAGACGGCCAAATACCACTCGTGAACTTCCGCAGGAGCAACGCCTGCCAGCATCGCAAAGTTCCCAGTGATCATCAGTCGTTGGATGTGATGTGCATAGGCCTCTTCCTTGGTCTGTGTAATTGCCTCAGCCAGGCAATGCATGTCGGTCTCTCCGGTCCAATAAAAGGCCGGCAGACTGCGGTTAGCCGCAAAGTAGTTTTTGTCAGCATAATCCGGCATATGCATCCAATAGATGCCGCGAACGTATTCGCGCCACCCGATAATCTGCCGAATAAATCCCTCAACAGCATTGATAGGTGCGTGTCCCTGCTCATAAGCCTTTGCGGCGCGTTGGCAGACATCCAAGGCATCAAGCAGACCACAATTGATGTAGTGAGACAGGACCGAATGGTAGAGGTAGCGCTGACCGGTCAGCATGGCATCCTGGTAGTCACCAAACGACGGCAGACAGTCCGCAATGAAGGCATCTCGGGCCTGCTCGGCATCTTCACGTGTCACCGCGAACCAAAACGGTTTGAGATCGCCAATATGGTCTGGAAAGCGCGCTGCGACGAGGTCCAGGACGTCCTGCGTGATCGTGTCAGGCGCGAATTGAGGAGGTTGCGGAAGAAAGAGATCGTCTTCAGCCGGTTTGCGATTGTCGGAATCAAAATTCCATTTGCCGCCGACGGGCTTGCCCTCCTTATCCATCAGCAGCCAGGTCTTCCTGCGCATCTCGCGATAGAAGTACTCCATGCGCAGCTGTTTACGGCCCGAGGCCCATGCCAGAAACTCGGCCTGGCTCGCGAGAAAGCGCTCGTCAAGCATGATCCGCAGATCGCAGCCCAGCGCTTTTTCCCAATTCTCCAAATCCGTTCGAAGACGCCACTCCCCAGGTTCCGTGACCACGACGTCAGAGAGTTTGTGCCTAGCCAAGGCGCGTTGGACTTCACCGGTCAGGCTTCCGGTATTGGCCGATTGGTTCAGGCAGACGTAATCGACGGTCCAGCCTTTCTCACGAAGCTCAACCGCAAAGTGGCGCATGGCCGAAAACAGGAAGGCAATCTTCTTTTTGTGATGGCGCACGTAGGTTGCTTCTTGCGTCACCTCCGCCATCAGGACAATGTCACGAGTAGGATCAGCATTCCGCAGCGACGTGATATCAGGCGTCAGCTGGTCTCCGAGGATCAGTATAAGGCGGCCCTGGCTCATGATCGCTATTCTGGCTCCTCAACCCGCATCTTGACGTTGCGTTCAGAATACGCGCGACGAGCCGAAAGAGATTAGAACCAGTAGCTGTAGCCGTCTACGGCCAGATCGTGACCAGATAGGTGGCATATCCCGTGAGAAAGACTGCTCCGAGTGGTCGCCCGATTTGACGTGATAGGCAGACGGCGGCCAACAGGAGACCGGTCGCAGCCAGCATTACCAGATTATCGAACCGAACAATTTCCGCCGGGACATTTGCCGGCGATAGAATCGCAATGGCACCACCGATGGCGAGCAGATTGAACACACACGAGCCAAGAACGTTGCCGATGGCAACATCAGCGTGGCGACGGAAAGCAGCGATGAGAGCAGTCACGATCTCAGGTAACGAAGTGCCAAAAGCAACAACTGTCAGACCGATGATCGCCTCGCTGACACCAACGGTCTTGGCAAGCGAAACAGCGGAGTCGACCACAAGATGTCCGCCCATCACCAGCAACACAAAGCCGCCAAGTATCGACGCCCAGGTCAGCCAGTTTGTCCTCTGTACGCTGGAGCCATTCTCAATCTCAGCTCGGTCGCTGTCCGCTGAGCTGCCATCCGGTCCAAGCGCCGTGGCCTGCATTTCTCTACGGATGGAGTAGGTCAGGTAGATCGCCAGGACGGCCAAAAACAGGACACCAACAGTGGGCGTGAGTTGCAGCACTGTACACACGGCGACAAATGCAGCCGAGAGCGCACAGACAATGATGGTGTCCAATCGCACGTGTTTGCCGGTTATGGCGATCGGCGCAACTACGGACGCAAGGCCGATGACAACAAGAATGTTTATGATGTTCGAGCCGACGATGTTGCCGATGGCAATCCCGGGCACACCCAGAAAGGCGGCTTCTAGACTGGTAACAAGCTCGGGCATTGACGAGCCAAAGCCGATCACGACTGCGCCGATAACAAATGCAGATACTCTCAGACGCTGAGCAAGTTCGACAGCTCCCCGAACAAGAACTTCACCGCCGGCGACCAATAATATGAAGCCAAGGGCGATAATTGAGACGTCGATCCACATTGAGCGTTTCCCCGCTGCTATCGGATAAGAATGTGAGACGCGGCGGTACCATCGAGGCACCGCCGCTCCGAAGTTCGTAAATTAGAAGAGTGTTGGTGGAGGCTAGTTGGACCACCGGCCGAGGAGAGCCGGCAGGTCAATGCCCTCGAGACCGCCGTTTTCCTGAACAGATGTTATGATCTCACTTATCTGACCATCGCTCAAACTCGATACATCAATTCCAGCATTATCGAGCATTGTCTGGATGTCTTCACCTTGCAGACTATCTAGCGAGAAACCATTGGTTCCGAGTTGAGACAGGCGCTCGGCCAGGTCGGGACCGAGCGCCTGGCTTAGATCGTTGTCTTTGAAAAGATCTGTAGCGCGATCGAACAGGTCGAATAGATTGAGCATGACCATCCCTTCCGGTTGGTGGCTTGGGCTCAACACGATCTGGATACGCGATGCGCATTCCACCAGCTCGATATCCATGCAATTTTGATAGTTTTCATCAATCAAAGTGTTGGCAAAGTGTGTTCACAATGGATTCTGCGATAGAAAAAAACGATCTAATTAGAAATTTCCATGATGTGGACTAGCGCGGTTCTGCTCACAAAATAGGGGTGAGATGACATTCTCGTATCATGGGAACTCAGTGATGAATTACCGCTCAAGTCCTGCCGTCGACCGTCTCCTGACCCGGAAGCGCGCTATCGAAAAGCGGATCACAGAGGAACTGAAACGACCGCTCCCCGATATGTTGAAACTCAAGGATCTAAAGCGGACACGGCTATCCTTAAAAGATGGCATCATGCGACTTCTGCACAGGCGCCCAGATGATAACGGTCCAATGGTCGCCTGAGATGGGGCGCTTGAAGCCTTTGTTGAAGATGCAAATGCGGGCCGCTGCTCGCTTGCTTGGCGCTCGCATCAAGCTGATCGAGTGCATACGATAGAACGGGGCACGAAACAATCCATAGCCTTGACACTTGCTCCCATGGCCAAGGTGGCCCGCAGCAGTCAAGGCATCGACCCTTAAGCGTGACGCCGCCATCCGATATAGACGGCCTTGTCTCAGCTGAATTTCCTGGAGGGGGACATGCAAGACCCATCGACCTGGCAACAGATCGTCACATTCGTTCAGGACAATGAAGCGCTGATCGAGGTCATTATTTTCCTGCTCGGATTCGCCGAGTCACTCGTCCTGGTCTCGTTCTTCGTGCCGGCCAGCGTGTTGTTCATCGCAATCGCCGCGTTGCATTCTGCCGCAGACGGTCCGTTTCTCCCAATCCTCTTGGCCGGAGCTTTGGGCTGCCTGGCAGGTGATATAGCATCGTACATGATTGGCTGGCGCGTGCGTCACCGCGTAAAAACAATCTGGCCATTCCAGGCGCGCCCCGACCTTTTGGCCCGGACGCGCCTGCTAGTTCGCAGGCACGGCGTCTACGCAATCGTTGCGTCCAAATTCATAGGCCCGGTTCGTCCCATAACGCCCTTGCTAGCCGGGGCATCGAGGATGCCCTGGTGCAGTTTTGCCGGAGCGAGCACGGCTTCTTCTTTACTGTGGGCTTTGGCATTCCTTGCACCGACGTATTACGGGCTTCAGCTGGTCTCCTGAGTTATCCCGTCAGAATTGGGAACTTGGTGAAGCTCTTTCTCACGGTCTCGCGGATATGCTGAGCCAACTGCTCGAACTCCGGCTTGCGCGCTGAGGTGTCACGCCAGATGAGTCCGATTGTGCGATAGAGGGTTCGACCCTTGAGTTCAATCGGCTTGACACTCGCGTCCTTCGCCATAGTCGTATGGACATAAAGGCCTGGGAGGAATGAAAGCCCCATCCCCATGCCGACCATTTGCCGAACAGTGTCGAGGCTCGTGCCCTCAAAATCTGTGCGCAGTTCTGCGCCGAACTCCGCGCACAAGGACTCCACCTGCTCGCGCAGATGGTGGCCGGTTTCCAGCGTGAGAATGGATGTGTGTTTCAACGCTTTGCGTTCAATCTGCTCAACTTGAGCGAGCTCGCTATCAGCAGGGACCACGAGGTAGAGTGGTTCGCGGAACAGCAATACGGACTCCAATCCTTCGGCGGCAACCGGGACCGGCATAATAACGACGTCATATTTCCCCTCATCCAAGCCATCCGGCAGGTTTCGTGGAACATCTTCGCGCACATAGAGCTTCAGTTCCGGATAGGCGCGATGGATACGCGGGATCACCCGGGGTAGGAGGTAGGGACCAATCGTCGGTGGCAAACCAAGGCGAATTGTGCCACCGGGTTCGCCGAGCTTGTGCGTTGCCACCTCCTTGATTTCCTGAACGTCTCGCATGATGCGGCGCGCTATCTCGACGATCTGCTGACCGACCGGTGTCAGTAGGACGCGCGACCTGTTCCGCTCCACCAATTGGGCACCGAGGCTCTGCTCCAGGGTGCTGAGTTGAGCGCTCAGCGTCGGCTGACTGACACCGACTTTGGCCGCCGCGCGGCGGAAGTGGCGCTGCTCATCGACCGCGAGGAGGTATTCCAGTTGTCTCAGGCTGGGCATGGATCATCCGAACGCTGGCGTGGGTACATGCGGACGATAGATCAAAACTATCAAAAGGCAAGTCAAAGCCGGATTGCTTTTCTGTAGCAGCCTACCATCTAGCGGGTGTCGATATTGCTTCGCTCGAGCAATGCTAAACGTGCAGTCTCCGATCCGGTGCACCGGCGCGATCGCCGCATCGACTGACGACGTTGGCAACACAAATGCCGGTACAAACCGCCTAGCAAAAGGCTCACCAAATGACTATCCCACCGGATCTGCTGAACGGCTATCAAAGGTTTCGCGATGATCGCTTCTTACGGGAGGAACGTCATTATCGCGAGGCTGCAGAACAGCAGACGCCACATACCATGGTAATCGGATGCGCGGACAGCCGGGTCGATCCGGCGACAATCTTCGATGCAAAGCCTGGTGAACTGTTTGTCGTTCGTAATATCGCAGCGCTCGTGCCGCCGTATGAAGACAATGGCGAATACCACGGAACGTCAGCCGCGATCGAATTTGCCGTGACTTCGCTCCAGGTCAAGCGGATTGTCGTGCTCGGTCATGGCTTGTGCGGTGGAATTGCGGCGTCGCTCTTAGCAGCAGAAAATCGTCCAGTTGGTCAGTTCATCGGACCTTGGGTCGAGATGCTGAGCCCGATCCGTGATGAGCTGCTGGATCGATCGCCATCAGCAGACAGTTCGCTTCGTCAACAATCGCTTGAGCACATGGCAATTCAGCAATCCCTCGACAATTTGCTCACATTTCCTTTTGTCGCGGCGGCGACAGAGGACGGCAGTCTCGCGCTCGAGGGGGCTTGGTTCTCCATCGCTGAAGGCAAGCTCAAGTGGCTTGATTGGGATAGTGGATCGTTTTTCGACATAAATCCAACAGCCGGAATAGCGGCATAGAGCAATGATGCCACGAAAGGCTCTCTGAGAAATCTTTTCTAGTTCCGGCTCCGGCATTTGCTTGCCGCACGCGCTTGTGTCAATCCAGCTTGCGGAGCCAGATCCGACGCTTGAATTCAAGGCAAGCAACAAAGAGGGGCGTTTCAGATGCTATGCGCTAGCCTCTCGTGAACCGCCGACCACACGTCTGCCGGGTGTCTTTCATCATGTTTCACGTGAATCATCGATGAGGCATTGGAGATCCGGACTAATCATCAGTGTCACACTCAACCATGCCGCGCGATGGTCGCGCTGCGCGGCCAGGCTAGCCTGTCTGGTCAGGTAGATAGTCAGATCCGGACAAGCCGGAAGCGCACCGTCTGCCGCTGCCCGGCTGCCCATTCGACCGTGGTATTGGGCATCCGGGCAGGGCAGGGGGATGGCTCGAGCAAAATCTGTAATACGCTATCGCACGACGAGTGTTGGTATCGATGTGTGGGTGAGGACTTTCATAGCCTGGCTCCCAAGCAGCAAGCCCTCAAGCCCGCGACGGCCATGCGAGCCAACAACAATCAGGTCGGCCCCGTAGCCATTCGCTGCTTTGATAATGCCGTCGTATGGCCAGTGGCTATCCTGGTGGATGGTCTGACACGTGATGCCTTCCGCATCTGCTGCTTTCTTGACCTGAGAAAGAACACTCTCCGCATGCGCACGCGTGCGCTGATTGTAGGTGCTCGGATCAACAACATCATCGGCAATAGTAAAGGCCACGGCTTCATAGGGCTCCGTTACGAGAACGGCCGCCAATTCAGCTTTCAGGGCTTTGGCGAGCTGAACAGCTTGCTCTGTTGCCTTTTGTGCAATGTCGGATCCATCGGTCGCAACAATGATCTTCTTGTACATGGCTGCTGCGCCTCCTGCGCTAGTAATGACGACGCCGTCATGGAACTGGGCGAGACTTTTGAAGGCTCGAGTTGAGGTCCGCGCTGCCCGCCAAACCGGCCGAGCGAAGCGCAGCGCAACTTTCCTTGGCCAACCGCCAGGTTCGAGATCATGAGGTGGGGCAATGTCGCTCCAACAGCATCGTATTGTTGCTCATTTTTCATTCGGTTCAGATGCTTACACCTTTCTATCGTTGGATAAGGAGCAGCCATCTGAACTCCAAAGCTAAGCCTGAAACGTCCGGACCGCATTGCGGCAGATCATATTCAGGCTCTGATGTCGGGCTGTCGTGCAGCCATAACTCGTGTTGCATGGTGCGCGGGAGATTGCGCAGCCACGAACCAGCCTGGCCGGTGGTGCGAGAGGAAGGTGATCCATATGGTGGCCAATTATCAAGAGAGCTGACGGCCGTCTTTCGGGGCAATCAATGTGGAGCCGATATGGACCCCATGTCTCTGAAAGGGCGGCGAAGTATCGTCTGGTGCTTGATTGGAATTGATTGGGCTTGCAATCAGGGCAAACTATCCGTAAACACGGGCGTTCGTGGCGAGAGGAGACGTGGCCGAGTGGCTGAAGGCGCTCCCCTGCTAAGGGAGTATACGGGAAACCGTATCGAGGGTTCGAATCCCTCCGTCTCCGCCAGCATCCTGACGGCTTATGCCGGGTCCACAATCACCTACCAAAGATGTCCGTTAAGAAGTTGGTTTAGAGCCACTACGGCAGAGTGGTCGAAAAGAAACAGCACTCCGCAATATCATTATTGCAATCCAACAATCTGAGTGCGGGTTGGGGTCGATGGGGGGGATCTCTCCACCCCCATCTAATGGTCAGTCTATTTGTAGCCCTTACGGCCCCACTGCCATACTAGCTTTTCATAGTTGGACCGGCCACCGGGGCCCACGCGACGACCGTTGACCTTACAACCTGAATTGTTGCACCGAATGCTGACGGTCTTGCCTTTGCTATTCTTAAAGACTCCGCTGCCAGCAGTTGCTGTACCAGCGGTCGTCATGGCGAATGCGCTTGCTAAAGTTGCGACAAAAATCGTTCGTCTCAGCAGCATAATATTCAACTCCGTTTTCAGCTAAGTGGATCAATGAAAAAATTGACCCCCGCTTTAATTATCATCCTTCCTGGGCATGCTGCAACGCGATTTCCAACAGCGATTTCGCATCGAATGAAGACTGTCTCAGCTGCTACAAGCGTCTAAGTTGTCGCCGTGTGCTGATAACCCCCCTTGCTGGCCGGCAGACATGACACTCTAGCCGACAACACCGCCATTGACTTGCAGTAACTGACCGTTGATGAAATCACCATTTTCCGAACAAAGCAGACCAACCAATGAAGCAATATCGGCTGCTTCCCCCAGACGCCCAACGGGAACATCAGCCTTAAGTTTGTCCAGCCGCCCGGCGTGATGTGCGTTTTCACCCTCGCCCGGAAATGTACCCGGTGAAATGATGTTGCAGGTAACGCCCTTTGGGCCGAATTCCCGCGATAATTCCTTGGTGAGCCCCCAAACTGCGTGCTTGGACATCGTCACAGCCGGACGGCCACCTGTACCCCGTTGTGCATTCATACCAGTGAAATTGATGATCCGACCCCATCCCTGACTGATCATGCCAGGTAGAAAGGCGCGCGCCAGCCATACCGCAGAGTGACAATTGACGTCCATGACGTGTGCCAGATCCTCATCGGTCATGTCGAGGAAGGGAAAGGCTGGTCGGATCGCGGCATTGTTGATCAGCACATCGACGGTGCCGAATTCCTGGAGTGCGGCGTCAGCCAATGCGCCAACTGCAGCCCTATCCCCGATATCTGCCATCACGACGAGGGCGTCCGATCCATGTCCGCGCACTTCATCTGCAACCCGGTCACAGTTGCCCTGATCGCTTGAGCCATTGATGACGACATTAAAGCCGGCACGTGCGAGTTCATGGGCCGTGCCTCGGCCGATATTGCGTCCGGATCCTGTGATCAAGGCTGTGCGCTTCTGTCGTGCCATCGATTATATCCTTTACCTCTGCCGCAGCAACAATTTGGCGACAGCTCTGATGCTACTGAGTTCAGCCGGCTCCGCCGACTATTTTACCTGCCAATACATAACCACCGTTCTTAAGCCAGAACGTCGCGCCAGCAAAATATCCGTCAGTCGAAGAGCGCCAAGACATCGGGATGCTGATCGCAGATCTTTGGAAACCGCGTTATGCGCAATCGATCCCGTGCGTTCAGGTGTTGTGAGATTGCCAGCGGCTGGTCGTCGACCTAAACTCGTCGAAGCACGTGCGGGCATCGGGAGGCGGAGTTGGAATTCATTGCGATCGTCAAGCGCGACTGTGAGACCTGCCAGATGGTGGTGCCGGTGCTAGCCAAGCTGAGCGAGACGCACAGCGTTACCGTCTACAGTCAGGATGACCCAGCCTTTCCAGAAGATCTTGGTGGAGCTCGCGACGACACGGCACTTGAGGAGTCCTACCGTAACGGCATCGAGGCTGTCCCGACTCTGATCCGACGCGTTGATGGCAACGAGACCGGTCGCACAATCGGTTGGAACAAGGCCGAGTGGCAGCAATTGACCGAAGAGAAACAGCTCGGATCTGATTTGCCCGCGTCTCGTCCAGGCTGCGGCTCCCGCACGCTCGATCCCGGCATGCCGGAACGGCTGGCTCTGCGCTATGGTGATTTGACCCTCCACGCCCGCGAGATTGAGGTGCCGGGCGGCGTTGACCCAATTGAGGTCGCGTACGATCGCGGCTGGTCAGATGGCTTACCCATCGTGCCACCAACAGATGTCCGCATCGCACTCATGTTAGCCGGCACAACGCGACAACCAGATGAAATCATCGGCGTCGTTCCGCCAAACCTCATCGAGTGTACCGTCGAAAAAGCTGCCATTAATGCTGTGATGGCTGGTTGCCGGCCTGAGTATTTTCCCGTCATTCTGGCAGCTATCGAGGGAGCTCTAAAACCCGAATTCTCAATGCATGGTCTATTGGCAACGCTTTGGTTCGCCGGTCCGGTGGTCATCGTGAACGGCCCTGTCGCAAAGCATATTGGAATGAACGTCGCTGGCAATGCGCTGGGCCAGGGCAACAGGGCCAATTCCACAATCGGACGCGCGCTGCAGCTGGTCATCCGCAATGTTGGTGGAGGCATTCCCGGCGAAATCGATAGATCTGTTCTCGGCAATCCCGGAAAGGTCGGGTTTTGCTTTGCTGAAGATGAGAGTGACGCGGACTGGACACCACTCAATATCGCTCGTGGTGACGCGCCCGGCACAAGCTCAGTAACATTGTTCCATGGTGACGGTGTCCACGGCGTCAATGCAGGGCTTTCGACGACGCCAGAATCGCTAACAAAAGCGCTGGCGATGTCTTTGTTCTCGGTCACACACCCCAAACTTTGCGAATGGGGCAATGCCATTCTTGTACTGTGTCCAGACCACTACGCGATCTACCGCGATGCGGGGCTTGGCCGTCGCGAAGATATTGAGGGAATGTTGTGGGAAGCTCTCAAGCGTCCAGCCGCTGATCTGATAAGAGGGGCGCAGGGAACCGAAGAAGGCATTGACCCTGAGCGCGCCGGTGAGGTGGTCAACAAATTCCATGAGGGTGGGCTTTTGGTTGTCCGCGCAGGCGGCAAAGGCGGGGGAATGTCCGGCATTGTTGGGGGATGGACGGCGCAGCGCAACCCGCAGCAAGTCCAAATTGTTTCACAGGAGATCAAGTCATGAGCAACGACACTTACACGATGCGTGATCCAACAGCCGAGTTATCCCCTGTTATCAGGCAGAGGCTTGCTCCACCCGACACACTGGACGGCGCCACCATCGGTCTTCTCAGCATCTCGAAGGAACGCAGCGATGAGTTCCTTGACACCGTAGCAACGCGGCTCACCGAGCAGGGACATCGGGTTATCCGTTTCAAAAAACCAACGCACACGAAACCAGCACCCCAGGCCGTGTTGCAGGACATTGTATCTCAATGCACGGTGGTAATTGAAGGCTTGGCGGATTGAGGGTCTTGTACGTCGTGCAGTTTGCATGACATCGCAACACTTGATCGCCGCGGTATCCCAGGTTGCACGGTCGTCTCGGAAGAGTTCCGGCCTGGCGCTGCAGCGCAATCCAAAGCGCTGGGATTTGATCCGGCCATTGTTTGGGTCGCGCATCCGATCCAGAACCGATCACCCGAGCAATTGGCTGCGCTCGCTGATGGCGTCTTGAAGCAAATACTAGGGGAGATTTGCAAGTCCTAGGACCTCGGTGAGTATTTGATTGCCGAACTATCGCGAGGCTGATTCTATTTGCTTTTAAGAGTAAGCATTTTCGGCCTTGGAAGGTTGACCAGTCACACCTGTTGCCTGCGTCGGTCGAAGATTGTGTGCCCTAAGAGTACTTGCAGTGATTTGCCGTGGCACTTGTGCGCGTGAGCCTCAATGGCAAAATGCGACAGTATGACGGGCCGCCGGAATGTTTGGATGACGGCCTCTACATACCGAGCGGAACAGAGGTATGGGGAAAGGTCAATATTTTGTCAGGAGAGAGCAAGAGCTGCCGCAAGTCCAAACGCGCCATATATGCGGTCAAGGGGGGGGGCAGATCAAATACGCAACTGGCGGAACAACGACATTGAACAATAGGTGCAAGGTTACGGATTGGCCGTAGGTAAGGAAGGCCATAACGACGCAAATCCAGGAACCTTGACCAGCACTGAGGATTACTTATTCGATACGCGTAAGATGTCGTCGAACCCGGCAGGACACCAAACCCGCTGACACTCTACCGGGCAGAGCTCAGCTTATAGTTCACACCCAGCCTGAAGACAGTCATGTCATCTATCTTGGTGAAGTCTCCAATGTTGGAGTCTGGCGTGAGCCGGCTAGCATCCTTCTCGTCGTCGAACCGGTAGTGCATCCCTTCGAGACGGATCAGAATTCGTTCGTTTAAGGCGTGCTCAAGTCCGCCACCAACCACGAAGCCGATACTGTCCAAACTCAGCGTACCACTTGAGATCATATCGTCTGTGGCGGTGTAGTCACCGGTGATCCAGGCTACGCCGGCTGTCGCGAAGAACAAAGAACTACCCGATGTGACCCCGACTCTGCCGCGGAAGGTCGCCATCCAATTCAGATCAACCGATGCAGAGTCATCATTGGGGTCCCCTCCATCGGGATCGAATAGAAGGTCAGACTTTTGCAGGTTTGTCCAATCCATCTCGGCTCCGACTACCCATCGTCCATACGACCGGTTATAGCCGACCTGGATACCACCCACCGTTCCATTGAGATCAAAGAAACGACCCAGGACACTGTCTTCAAAGTCCCGGGGATCGGAAATTTCATCCGCGTCAAACAGACTATCGAAGCCCACCCGTGCATATCCAATGTGAGCGCCAGCATAGAGGCCGGTCCAATTTCGCATGATCGGTGGAGACGTTTGAGAAGATGAGGATCCACCAAACCGATAACTTGCCGCGATCCTGGCAACAATGATGTCTTCGATCTTTGCAAAGTCGTCAGGATCAGAGTCATTGGTCAACGTACTCGTCGCCACCCGGTTATTGAAGGTGTAGTAGAGACCTTCGAGCCGAATGAGAAAGCGGTTTGTTAGAGCATGCTCAATGCCGGCACCGATGACGATCCCAGCTGTTCCGATATCGGCGGACCCGATAACGGACTGCCCTGGCAGAGCCCCATCAGCGTCATGCGCAGTGTACTCGCCATCAATCCAGGCGACACCTGCTGACGCAAACAAGAGGGAGCGCGCTGACATCAATCCAACACGTCCACGCAAGGACGCTACCCAGTTGAGATCCACGCGGGCGTTGTCGGTGGTTGAACCGTTCGGACCTTCGCTTTCGGGGTCAAAAAGCCGAGCTGATTGATCAAAGGAACTCCAATCGGCTTCCACACCATAAATGAGACGACCGTATTTGGCATTGAAACCGACGTGGACACCAGCAAGACCGCCATCGAGCTCGAAGAACTCTCCTAGAACGGCGTCCTCGTTATCGCGCGGCCTGTCGATTGAACTTGAATCAAACACCCCATCGAAGTCAGCGCTTCCGACTCCACCATGAATGCCGAAATAACCCCCAACCCAAAGCGCTGCTGGAGACGGGTCGGTTTGTGTTGGCTGCGCCTGGGCGGACAGCGCACCCATAATGAGTATCAAAGCAGCAATAAAAGAGCGAAGCATATGAATTTGCCCAAAATGCTTCGGCGCCGCAACTGCTGACAAGCGAGCGGCCGAATCGTGAAGTTAATGTGCATATTGTTGGCAACCGGCGCCCGATGTCCATCAACCAAAGTTACATAATCTGGTGTAGGCTGACGTTTTTCAGCGAAAAGTCGCTGCTTGTGTCTCTGGGATGACATAGACTCCGTACTCATCATTTCCGGACTGCGCTGTATCAAGTGGTTTCGGACACTTTTGCCGTATTGAGCTGGACTGCAGCTGTAGCGCACAGGAGAGGAATCAATGACGACACGCCGTGAACTCATATTAGGTGCCGGCGCAATTGCGACAGCCGCGGTTTTCGGACAATCAAGGCCGGCTGGTGCCGGGAGCCCAAGTGAGATCACCGCGCAACTGGGAACTGCCAAATTACTCGGCCCAGATCAACCAGCCACGCCAATCTGGGGGTACGATGGCCTGGTTCCAGGCCCGATGTTGCGGACGAAGCAGGGTGAGGTGTTCGCTGTCGACCTTGTCAATCAACTCCCGCAACCGACAACCATTCACTGGCATGGCATCCGCATCGATAATGCCATGGATGGTGTCGCAGGTCTGACGCAACCGGCGGTGAAACGGAACGAGCGCTTTGCCTATCGGTTCACACCTCCGGATGCCGGGACGTACTGGTATCATCCGCACAGCCGGACATGGGAACAGTTGGCGCGGGGACTGTATGGCGCCTTTATCGTGGAGGAGGAAAAGCCGCCTGCCGTGGATCAGGATCAGATCCTGATTTTCGATGATTGGCGCTTGGAACGCGACGGTAGAATCCATGAGCGCAGTCTGGGAAGTATGCACGATATTTCGCACGCCGGGCGGCTAGGAAATGTTCTGACGCTTAATGGGCAAGACACGTTTGATCTCGCCGTTAAAGCTGGTGAGCGACTGCGGTTGAGGCTCATTAATTCAGCAAATGCCCGCACACTCGGCGTCATCTTCGAAGGACACGCACCGATTGTCGTCGCGCTGGATGGGCAACCACTGACGACGCCGTTTGCCCCCGAGCGAAACATGGTCTTCTTAGCGCCCGCTCAGCGGGTTGATATCATTCTTGACTGCAATCAAGATGCTGCGAGCCAGATGCAGATTACCGCTGATACAGGACGCGAGAAACTGGCGATGGGCCGCATACTCTACCATTCCTCAAAGCGGGCGCGGAAGAGAATGCTCACCGACATTCCAGTGCTGCCCGCCAACCCAATGCCGACAGATCTGGCGCTTGACCGTCTCCACAAGCTTGATCTGATCATGACCGGCGGCGCTATGACGTGGCTTGATACGGCGCGTTACAAAGGACAGTCATTGGGCGGTCGCGAATTGATCCGCAGTCATGGCAAGGCCTGGGCATTCAACGGCATTGTCGGCATGCCTGAGCAGCCACTCGCAAAGTTGGATCGCGGTCAGTCAGTAGCTGTCAGAATAGTCAACCAGACCGGTTGGCCGCATGCTATGCATTTCCATGGGCATCATGTCCGCGAGCTCGAGCATTCAAGGCGGGCACCGCGCCCTTACTGGCGTGATACGGTTTTCCTGCAGCGCGATGAAGAGGTCACGGTGGCATTTAAGGCGCATAATCCAGGCAAGTGGATGTTGCACTGTCATATGCTTGGTCATCAGGCGGGCGGGATGAGTACGTGGTATGAAGTGGCATAGCTACCGGCCAATACTCCATTTGCCGAGAGATCCTGCCAGAGCATGACGTCAAGCCAGGCAACCGCTGTATGCCCGGCTCACCCTTACGCTCAGAGTGATCGACTGTGGCGCCACCTCACAGATTCATACTCCGGTCGAGCGGCAGTAACGCTTAGCGCAGCCGCAACTTGACGCCGGCAGAAATCCGCGGGACGCTCGCTTATATCCAGCGAGAGATTTCCGATGACAATAGCCCTAAGATGTGCCGTTCGTATCTGCTTACTGATCTGCGGCGCAGTGATCCTTTTAGCAGGTGGTGCCTCGGCAGAGGCCCAGCGAGCAGATCGGCACGTGGGCTACTACTATCCAGAGCCTCAGATCCGCGAGACATATGAGTCGGGTTTGATTACAGCGCCTGTTGCCAGTTCACGTTCGAGAGCTGCCTTCGCGGTTGGAATTGCACTCGTGCAAAACAAGCGCAGTTTTGCCCCGACGTATCATTTGTTCGTCAAGGGCGCGCGAAAAGAAAAGCTCATCATCGTTGCAACCGAGACGACGCGTTACGCCACCCACTTTCAATTGCGCGCTTTGCTGGCCGGCATGACATCCGAAGCGCGCTCAACCCAGCTGTTTAACAAGCTGCCCGAGCCAGAGAAGCAGACGTTCCTGGACTTCTGCAAGTTCATGGGATTTACGCAGCTCACGGTCTCGAACGGACGGGACTTAGCTATCCAGTTCAATATCCAGTAGGTCCAGAAAGCTGAAGGCCGACCGGTTCTCGCGACGGCTCGCGAAGCGGCGTTAGACGACCACATCACCTCCTGAATTCTCGTCACCCCATTCGCTCCATGACCCATCGTAAACCGGAACATCTGGGTTCCCCATTACGGCTAGCGCGAGCGATAACACGCAAGCCGTCACACCGGATCCGCAGCTGGTGACAGCCGGCTGTTGTTGCTGAACACCTGCACTTGCGAAGATCGCACGGAGGTCGTCGGTCGGCTTCAGCGTGCCATCGTCATTCAGAAGATTGGTGAATGGCACATTCACTGCGCCGGGCATGTGACCGGACCGCAGGCCCTTGCGCGGTTCCGGCGCTTCAGCCTTGAAGCGGGCCGCGGCACGCGCATCAATAATCTGCTCCCCACCATTGCGCACAATCGACTTGATGTCATCGATGTCCCGCACGAGACCGGCATTGAGGCGAGGTGTAAAGTGCCGCTCCGAACGCGCTGCCGTTGGTTGCGCGGTGACCGGCCGGCCTTCGGCCTTCCACTTGGGCAGGCCGCCATTCAGAACAGCAACATCCTCATGTCCCATGGTGCGGAACATCCACCAGACACGGGCCGCTGAATAGAGGCCGACGCTGTCGTAGGCCACAACCCGCATGCCATCGCCGATGCCCATCTTTTTCATCTGCGATGCAAACTGCACTGTCGACGGCAGCATGTGCGGAAGCGGGTTCGACTGATCAGCGATCTCATTGATGTCGAAGAACATCGCTCCCGGGATATGCTCCTCAACATATTCGGCGCGCGCATCACGCTTGGCCGTGGGAAGATGTGTTGAGCCATCCAGGACGACCAGGTCCGGTGCGTCCAAATGTTCAGCCAGCCAATCCGTTTCAACAATATAGCGACCGCGCAGTACAGGCATGTGAAGAGACCTTTCGCTGATTAGACTGGCATGAGATTCTAGAACTTATTCGGTCAGAGACAATCGGACTCGGCGATTTTGCCGGCCCTTTTTTTCGACCTTCGGGATGGCAACGCGTCCAATTTCAGCCGTTGACTTCACGTGTGTTCCACCGCAGGGCTGCAAATCAACGCTACCGTTCTCACCAATCGACACCAGCCTGACGCGCCCGGAACCCATCGGAGGCTTGACTGACATGGTGCGCACAAGTCCGGGATTGGCTTCCAACTCCGCGTCAGTGATCCAAGTCTCAGAGACGGCATGGTCACCAGCAATAATCGCGTTGAGCTGCTCTTCCACGGCCTCTTTGTCAATCGCACCGGCATCTTGGATGTCGAAGTCCAGGCGCCCATCACCGGCACCTATCTGGCCGCCCGTCACCGGGAATGCAACGACGCTGCAAAGCAAATGCAAGGCCGTGTGCACGCGCATATATTTATGCCGTGTGGGCCAGTCGAGCATGACTTTAAGTTTTTGTCCGACCTGTGGTGCCGGTTCGCCCTCCTTGGGCACATGAACAATCGTGGTCCTATCTTGGTCATAGACCGTTGTGGCGATTGCGCATGAGCCGTCTTCAAACACCAGCGTTCCGGTATCGCCCGGCTGACCACCACCGGACGCATAGAACACGGTGCGATCAAGAATGATCCCGCCGCGGTCATTGATGGCGACGACCTCGGCTTCGCATTCTTTTGTGTAAGCATCATTTCTGAAGACGGCTTCTGTCATTGTATTGCTACCTGTACCGCATCGCCTCAATGGTCGAGATGGTTTAGACCGCTTAGCCGGTCCTCACCTGTCCAATTAAGCTTCGACGTCCTCAAACACTGTCGGAATATGGGCGTTGTCTGTTTCGAGCCATGACGGCACGGGCAGCTCTTTGCTGCGCAGGAATTCCGGATTGAACAGTTTGCTTTGATAGCGCGATCCAAAATCACAGAGAATGGTCACGATGGTATGACCCGGCCCCAGTTCTTTGGCGAGCTTCTTGGCACCGGTGATGTTCACACCCGACGATGCGCCAAGACAGAGGCCTTCCTCTTCCATCAACTGAAAGACAGTCGCAACAGCTTCGGCATCCGGCACTTGGAACGCGTGATCAATCACTGCGTCCTCAAGGTTGGCCGTGATACGACCCTGGCCAATGCCCTCAGTTATTGAGCCCCCTTCGGCTTTGAGCTCTCCGGTTGTGTAGTATGAGAAGAGCGCTGCGCCCGGCGGATCGGCCAGCGCGATCTTTACGGAGCCATTCTTCGCCTTGAGACCCATTGAAACGCCGGCCAACGTCCCGCCGGAACCGACCGCACAGGCAAACCCATCAACCTTGCCCTCGGTCTGTTCCCAGATTTCGGGAGCCGTCGTCTCGATGTGAGCGAGTCTGTTCGCCGTATTGTCGAACTGGTTGGCCCAGATGGCGCCGTTGGCCTCGCTCGCATTCAAGGCCTCTGCCAGACGGGCCGAATACTTCACATAATTGTTGGGGTTCCGATAGGGGACTGCAGGCACTTCAATAAGACGCGCACCAAGCAGGCGTAATGCATCCTTCTTTTCCTGAGCCTGCGTCTCCGGAATGACAATCACAGTCTTATACCCAAGCGCGGCTCCGATGACAGTCAGACCGATGCCCGTGTTGCCCGCCGTCCCCTCGACGATCGTTCCACCCGGCTTGAGCCGCCCGGCTTTCTCGGCCTCCCGAATGATAAACAGTGCAGCTCGGTCTTTGACCGACTGGCCGGGATTCATGAACTCGGCTTTGCCGAGAATGGTGCAGCCGGTCTCCTCGGATGCACGGTTCAAGCGGATGAGCGGCGTGCGGCCGACAGCATCAGCAACGTTTTCGGCGACGTACAAGGTGCGTCCTCTTTGTCATGTGATGAAGAACTAATCTGTTGCCAAATCTAATCAGCCCGTTGGCAGCCCGCAACCCGCCTCGCACATCTCCGCGATGGAGGCAGCAGCTAACGAATGGTTTCTTGTGTCGCAAAATGCGACGCCTTTTAACGCAAGCTTAACCGCGGTTCCTCATTCTGCGAGGGCAACACGAAGTCTGCAGGCCTCTGTCCTGAGTGCCTGGTAAACGAGGATTAAGCTTATGGAGTCCCCATTCAAGGCCGGCCTTGCCGCGGCTGCCCTGGCGTTCACTGCATTCTTGACGACGACTGCTTCCGCCGCAGACCTCAGAGGTTATCGTGGCTCCCTTAAAGACACGGCTCCGGTTCAGCACCATGCCGCTGGTCCATGTTATTTCCGCGCCGATGTTGGTTATGGTGTTTCCGGTGAGCCCGGTGTCAACTGGCCAGTCAGAAACGGTGCGTCGTTGAATGATGTCGTGACCAATGTCGAGATCGAACACGCGTGGCTTGGCGATGTCGGCGTCGGCTGTGGTTCCGGATCGCGCGGCTTTCGTGGGGAGTTCGTGCTCGGTGTCCGCGGCGAAAAGAACATCGATGGGGAGCCACCTCGCTTTGGTGCGCCGGACGACCCACTCCATACCGCAGTCACCAGTTATACCGCGATGTTCAATGTCTATAGAGACCTTGGCAAGTGGCGTCGGGTCGTGCCTTACATCGGCGCCGGCATTGGTGTTGCCTACAACACAATGGACGACGTCTACTTCACCCAAAACCCAGCTTTGGTGAACAGGATCCGGGGCAACAGCGATTTCGCGTTTGCCTGGTCGCTGATGGCAGGTTTCGCCTACCAGGTTTCGAATCGGGCAATTCTCGATTTTGGTTACCGTTATATCGATTTTGGTTCGGTGAAGTCTGATCGGATCGATTCTGGCTTCAACCAGAACCCATCGGTCGTTGTGGACGAATTGGCCGCCCACGAATTCAAAGTCGGCGTGCGCTATCATTTCGGCAGCTCTGCTCCGGCTCAGATGGCCTATAAGTAACGCCAACAATCGTCCGATCAGATACGGTCGGTGCGGTTGAGTGCAAAGCGGCTGGGCGATTGCCCGGCCGTTTTTACGTGCTCATCGCGATTAACCGGACGGTCGAACAAACTGTCGCAACCGCATTCAAACGCACTTCTTCATTGATTTTTGTGAAGTCCTGCCGATATACATGCGGACTGATGCGATGAGGTAGCCGCACACGGAGACGTGTCGCGGCCATTGTTTTTGCATAAAGCGCACCCGCCGGGGAAAACTACGGCTTCGTGGTTCGGCTATAACGGCTGCCTTTACGGTTGCGTGATTGACTGCTCCAATTGCGGGCGTGGTGGAATTGGTAGACACGCCAGATTTAGGTTCTGGTGGCTTTGGCCGTGGGGGTTCAAGTCCCTCCGCCCGCACCATGGAGCATGAGCCAGCTAGCCGCTTTATTGCCGCCCCGGCAATGGTGGATTGCACACTCTAAACAGCAATTCTGGGTTTGAGACGAATGCAAGTAACTGAGACAGTTTCCGAAGGTCTGAAGCGGGAAATCCAAGTGGTCCTCGCGGCAGCCGACTTAAGCCAGAAGTGCGAACAGCGCCTCGACGAAATCAAGGACAGTGTGCAGATCCGCGGTTTTCGCAAGGGCCGCGTGCCGAAAGTCCATCTCAAGAAAGTCTATGGCCGGCAATTGATGCTGGAAGTCCTGCAGCAGGCAGTCGAAGAGAGCAGCAAGCAGGCGCTGGATGAGCGCAACGAGCGCCCGGTCGCACAGCCGGACATCGCATTGCCGGAAGATCAGACCGAGATTGAAAGTGTCGTCTCCGGCGCGAAAGATCTATCGTATTCAATGAAATATGAAGTTATTCCGCCAATCGAGCTGGTTGATTTCTCGACCATCAACGTTGAGCGTCTGGTGGCAAAAGTTGACGACGAGGCCCTGGACGAAGCGCTCAACGATCTCGCCAAGCGCAACAAGGTCTACAATGCCGACGCCGAGGCGGTTGCTGAGGAAGAAGACAAGCTGAAGATCGACTTTGTCGGAAAAATCGATGGCGAAGAGTTCGAAGGCGGTACCGCAGAAGGAATTGACCTTGTCATCGGTCAGGGCGGCTTTATCCCAGGCTTCGAAGAAGGCCTCAAAGGCGCAAAGACAGGCGAACAGCGTCAAGTGACAACGACGTTCCCTGACGAATATCCAGTTGACACGTTGAAGGGCCGCGAAGCCACATTCGATGTAACGGTTGTCGAAGTCGCGAAGCCGGCAGAGCCTGAGATCAATGAGGCTTTGGCAGAAAGTCTCGGTGTCGAAAGCCTGGAGAAACTGCGCGAGTTGGTGTCGAACCAGATTTCTAGCGAATATGAGCAGGTCTCGCGCGCCAAGCTGAAGCGCACGCTTCTCGATGAACTGGATTCCAAACACAGCTTCGAACTCCCACCATCACTGGTTGAAGCGGAATTCGACAGCATCTGGAATGAACTGACCGAGAACATGAAGAAGGAAGAAAAGTCCTTCGAAGATGAAGGCAAGACAGAAGACGAGGCGCGTGCCGAATACCAGGATATTGCCAACCGCCGCGTCCGGCTCGGTCTCGTGATCGGCGAAATCGGCGATAAACATCAGATCCAGGTCGAGCAGGAAGAGCTTCGTGAAGCCCTCGTGCAGCAGGCCCGGCAGTATCCCGGCCATGAGAAGATGGTCTACGATTATTTCGAAAAGACGCCTGGCGCCATTGGCCAGCTCCGAGCGCCGATCTTCGAAGAAAAGGTCGTAGATTTTCTGGTCAGCAAGGCCACGATCACCGACAAGGAAGTCTCTCGCGAGGAGCTCGTAGCACCGTTGGAAGGTGATGAGCCTGTTGCCGAAGCGGAAGCTGAAGCGGCTGATAAGTAAGCCGGTTGCGAACGCACTGGCAAACTCTTGACCCGTGAAGATTGACCACCTGTGATCCTGTATTGCAGCGCTGTGTCACGCCCTGAGCAAGTCTGCTGTGGACGGCTGCGCTTTCACGCGCGCTGGCACGTTCTTATGTTACAAACAAGGAAGTGATTCCAGGGCCCGGCCCATCCCACAACGCAGCGCGCAAAGCCCGATCGAAAGGTGTATCGATGCAAGATCCTATTCACACAATAACCAACACGTTCTGGCCGATGGTGGTCGAGCAGACGACGCGCGGCGAACGTGGTTACGATCTGCCTTCGCGGTTGTTGAAAGAACGAATTATATTCGTCACCGGTCCAATCGAGGATCACATGGCGACGTCAATCTGTATGCAGTTGCTGTATTGCGAGTCCGAGAACCCGACCAAAGAAATCTCGATGTATATCAATTCACCTGGCGGTGTGGTGACGGCCGGCATGGCGATCTACGACACCATGCAGTTCATCAAGCCGCCAGTTGCTACACTGTGCATCGGTCAGGCCGCATCGATGGGCTCTTTGCTATTGAGCGCCGGCGCCAAGGATATGCGGTTTGCGCTGCGCAACGCGCGGATCATGGTGCATCAGCCATCGGGTGGTTTTTCCGGACAGGCCTCTGATATCGAGCGCCACGCCGAAGACATCGTGAAGATGAAACGCCGTCTGAATGAGGTCTACGTAAAGCATACTGGCCAGGATTACGATACGATTGAGAAGACCCTGGATCGCGATCACTTCATGACTGCTGATGAGGCGCGAGACTTTGGTCTGATTGACCGTGTCCTTGAGAGCCGTGACGAGGTTGCTGAAATTGTCGGGTCGTCGGATAGCTGATTCAGATTGTTAGCTTAGTGGAAGTGACCTCAGCCCAATGACGGGCCGCTTCCTGCACGATCATCGACCTGGGCACAGGACAGTCGGCTGATCATAAATGGCCGATACCCCTGTGTGAGTAGCCAAATCGTCCATCGTTGGCCCGGGGTCTCGCTGCGCTGCAACACGTGTGTTTTACAATTTGTGTTAAAGACGAAGGCACATGCGTCGCAGGGAGAACATATTGTCTGGAATAGTTGCAGGGGTAGTGTAGGCGGAGTGGATTTTGTCACCCTGGAGCGACTGAAGGCAAAGAAGACACAGAGTGATGCATTCCTGCCATGGGCGGATATCAAGGTTTCGTATCAGCGTTAATAGAATCTTGATTGCGACAACGGCAGCATGTTGAGATCAAGGTTCGATCGCATCGGCTGTTCACATTTGGTCGGATATGCAACTTGAGTTAGGCATCTTTTATTAGTGCTGATGCCAAGACACCGCTGCTAGCGATTGAGATCCCGTTTAGATTGTGCACGATCTGAACGGCACACGAAGGGTAAGAACAAGACATGCCGAACCAAGAAAAAAATACGCTCTATTGCTCGTTTTGCGGCAAGAGTCAGCACGAGGTTCGCAAGCTGATCGCTGGCCCGACGGTATTCATCTGCGATGAATGCGTTGAGCTGTGCATGGATATTATCCGGGAAGAGAATAAGAATACGCTGGTCAAATCGCGCGACGGCGTTCCGACACCGGAAGAGATCAAGACGGTTCTTGATTCGTATGTGATCGGGCAGGACTTCGCGAAGCGCGTGCTCGCCGTTGCGGTTCATAACCATTACAAGCGCCTCAATCACGCGGCAAAGAACAACGACGTTGAGCTGGCCAAGTCCAACATCCTGCTGATCGGACCAACCGGGTGTGGTAAGACACTGCTGGCCCAGACGTTGGCCCGAATTCTCGATGTGCCATTTACTATGGCGGATGCGACAACGCTGACCGAGGCCGGTTATGTCGGTGAAGATGTCGAGAACATCATTCTCAAGCTGCTGCAGTCGGCCGACTACAATGTGGAACGCGCCCAACGTGGCATCGTCTATATCGACGAAGTCGACAAGATCAGCCGTAAGTCTGATAACCCTTCGATTACCCGGGATGTGTCCGGGGAAGGTGTGCAGCAAGCCCTCTTGAAGATTATGGAAGGCACCGTAGCGTCGGTCCCGCCACAGGGTGGGCGCAAGCATCCGCAACAGGAGTTCCTGCAAGTCGATACGACCAATATTTTGTTCATTTGCGGCGGCGCATTTGCCGGCCTCGACAAAATCATCGCTGCGCGGGGTAAGGGAACTTCGATCGGTTTTGCTGCCACCGTGAGCGATCCAGACGAGCGCAAAACTGGGGAAGTGCTCCGCGGTGTCGAGCCAGAAGATCTACTACGCTTTGGCCTCATTCCGGAATTCATTGGCCGGATGCCTGTCCTTGCAACGCTGGAAGACCTCGACGAAGAGGCGCTTGTAGAAATTCTGAGCGAGCCAAAAAATGCATTGGTCAAGCAGTACCAGCGACTGTTTGAGATGGAAGATATCAAGCTCACCATCACCGTCGATGCATTGAAGGCAATTTCTCGAAAGGCAATTGAGCGCAAAACCGGCGCACGTGGTCTGCGTTCAATTATGGAAGGAATTCTCCTCGATACCATGTTCGACCTTCCGAGTTTGAAGGGCGTCGAAGAAGTTGTGATTGGCCCGGAAGTCGTAGAAGGCGGTGCTCGGCCATTGAAAATCTATACTGAGCGGGCGGAAGAGCAGGAAACATCTGCCTAACCGTCAATGATTAAGCGGGCGAAGTTGGCATCACGCGGCAGTCGTATTGGAACACGCGCCCGAAGTGCTTATGTCTAACGTCCGCGTCGAGAGAGTGAGTTGCTGGACAATTTGAGTTGGCAGTTTGTTCTTTAGACCAGGGTAAAGTTGAGAGGATCGTATTTGACGGATTGAGGCCGCTTATATCAGGGCAGAAATCCGGGCTGGCTTGGCATTGTTGAGTGAAGCGATCCTTTCTGAAGAACTGCACGTTTTTAGGTTAGACCTGAAAACATAAATCAGAGAGAGCCCATGAGCGACCAAACAACGACGACTGACATCGGCCCTGGTGAGGAGCTTTATCCGGTCCTGCCATTGCGCGATATCGTCGTTTTTCCGCATATGATTGTGCCACTCTTCGTTGGCCGAGAAAAATCGATCAATGCGCTCGAAGAGGTGATGCGGACAGACAAGCATATCCTGCTTGCCGCACAAAAAAACGCTGGCGATGACGATCCAGAACCCGATGAGATCTACGAGATCGGAACACTCGCATCCGTGCTACAGCTGCTGAAACTGCCAGATGGCACCGTCAAGGTGCTGGTCGAGGGCAGTTCGCGGGCACAGATCAAGTACTACACCGACAACAACGACTATTTCGAAGCTGGCATTGAGCCAATTGAGGAAGACATCGGCGCTGACGAGGAAGTTGAGGCCCTGTCTCGATCTGCTATCTCGCAGTTTGAGAGCTATGTGAAGCTCAACAAGAAGATCTCACCTGAGGTGTTGGGCACAATCGGCCAGATCGATGACTATTCGAAACTTGCCGACACCATTGCATCGCATCTTGCGATCAAGATTTCGGATAAACAGGAAATTCTGGAGATCCAGTCAATTTCCGAGCGCCTGGAGCGCGTGTTCGCTTTGATGGAAAGCGAAATCTCGGTCCTACAGGTCGAAAAGAAGATCCGCTCACGCGTCAAGCGCCAGATGGAGAAGACCCAGCGCGAGTACTATCTGAATGAGCAAATGAAAGCCATTCAGAAGGAACTTGGCGATGGCGACGATCGTGACGACATCTCGGAGTTCGAAGAAAAGATCGAGAACACGAAGCTTTCCAAGGAAGCCCGCGACAAGTCGTTGGCGGAATTGAAGAAGCTCCGCCAGATGAGCCCGATGTCGGCCGAGGCCACTGTGGTTCGCAACTATCTGGATTGGATGTTATCGATCCCCTGGGGCGTCAAAGGCAAAGTCAAGAAGGATCTGGGCGAAGCGCAGGATGTTCTGGATCTCGAGCACTATGGGCTTGAGAAGGTCAAAGAACGTATCGTCGAGTATTTGGCCGTCCAAAACCGCACTAACAAGTTGAAAGGCCCGATTCTGTGCCTCGTTGGCCCACCGGGTGTCGGTAAGACCTCTTTGGGCAAGTCCATCGCGAATGCAACAGGACGCGAGTTTGTCCGCATGTCCCTTGGCGGCGTCCGCGATGAGGCTGAGATTCGTGGTCATCGACGGACCTACATTGGCTCGATGCCGGGCAAGGTCATCCAGTCGATGCGGAAGGGCAAGAAAACCAACCCGCTCTTCCTCCTGGACGAGATCGACAAGATGGGCTCGGATTTCCGAGGCGATCCAGCTGCCGCTTTGCTGGAAGTGCTGGATCCTGAGCAAAACAACTCGTTCAACGATCACTACCTCGAAGTGGACTACGATCTGTCGAACGTGATGTTTGTGACGACGGCGAATACCCTGAATATCCCACCGGCCCTGATGGATCGGATGGAGATCATTCGGATTGCTGGTTACACCGAGCCGGAAAAGGTTGAGATCGCCAAGCGTCACCTCATTCCATCTCAGCGCCAGTCGCACGGTTTGGCCGACGAGGAATGGCATATCGATGATGAGGCTCTGAAGATCGTCATCCGACGCTACACCCGTGAAGCCGGTGTACGTAGCCTGGAACGTGAGATCGCCAAGCTGGCCCGCAAGGCGGTGAAGGAGATCCTTTCGACCGAGGCTGAGTCGATCACCGTGACAACGGACAACATCGAGGACTTCCTGGGTGTGCCGTCCTATCGATTCGGTGAAGCAGAGCTGGAAGACCAGGTAGGTGTTGTCACTGGCTTGGCCTGGACCGAGGTGGGTGGAGAGATCCTGACCATTGAAGGCGTCATGATGCCCGGCAAAGGCAAAATGACGGTAACGGGCAATCTACGTGACGTCATGAAGGAATCCATCCAGGCAGCGTCCGCCTATGTCCGCTCTCGGTCAGTCGACTTTGGTATTGCGCCGCCGCTGTTCGAAAAGCGTGATATCCACGTGCACGTTCCCGAAGGCGCAACCCCGAAGGACGGGCCATCAGCCGGCGTCGCCATGGTCACAGCGATTGTGTCTGTTCTCACCGGCATCGAAGTCCGCAAGGACATCGCAATGACCGGCGAGATAACGCTACGTGGTCGTGTCCTACCAATCGGCGGCCTGAAGGAAAAGCTGCTGGCAGCATTGAGGGCCGGCATCAAGACCGTCATCATTCCGGAGGAGAACGCCAAGGACCTGGCGGACATCTCTGACGACGTGAAAAATGCTCTGGAGATCATTCCGGTTTCCCGCATGGACGAGGTCTTGAAATTGGCTCTCTTGCGTGCGCCGGAAGCGATCGAATGGCAGGAAGAAGACCCAGCAGCAACTGTTGCAAAGGTCGATGGTTCGGGCTCTGGAACGGGTGTAACAGCCCACTAAAGCTGAGAATCAGGGCGGCAAAGCGCACCCCAGAATAATCCTATTTGCCCCTCCCCGGAGCCATCCAGGGAGGGGCAAATGCGTCAGAGGGTCCAAAAACTGCGAATATCCCCCTATTTTCGGGCATATTTCACGGTTTACCGCTTGACGAAGCAAGTCGAACGGTCGTTGTGTTCACGCGTTGTTGCATCCGCAAACCACCGAGTCTGCGGGAGGGCTTCCGGATAAGTGAGCCGCGACAGTCAAATGCTTAGGGAATAAGGACACAGAAGAATGAGCAAGAAAGAAATCATCGACGCCATGGCAGAGCGTGCTGAGATCACCAAGGAAAAGGCCGGTCAAGCTCTGGATGCTCTGACTGACTATGTTTCCGACACGCTAAAGGGCGGTGATGAGGTTAATTTCGCACCTCTCGGCAAGTTCAAGGTTTCAGCACGTGCCGCTCGTGAGGGCCGCAATCCGATGTCAGGCGAGAAGATCAAGATCCCGGCATCGAACGTGCCAAAGTTCACACCTTCCAAGCAGCTGAAGGAAGACGTGAACTCGAAGAAGAAGAAGAAGTAAGCCACTTTGCTCGCCGTTTTGAGCCAACAGAAAGCGCGTCACGAATTGGCGCGCTTTTTTTGTTACCCCTGTTAGTCGCCCAATGGTTCATGAGCCAACGGACCGGCGACAATAAATCTTAGTTATTTCGATTTCTAAATGTTGCGTCCGCCGCAAGAGATCGTTAGACCTGTCACCTCTCCGGGCGGTTAGCTCAGTTGGTAGAGCATCTCGTTTACACCGAGAGGGTCGGCGGTTCGAGCCCGTCACCGCCCACCATCGCAATCATCGGTTGCCGCACATCGATGTGCTGCCAGATAAAAGCGATATCCGGATCATCATCGTGCTTGACGTGCAGGCCACGCTAGCGTAGGTGATCCAGCCTGATCCTTTCCGCTGCCTCGGGCAACGGGATGCGGGTGTAGCTCAGTTGGTTAGAGCGCCGGCCTGTCACGCCGGAGGCCGCGGGTTCGAGTCCCGTCACTCGCGCCATTTATTGGCGCCAAAGATCCGCATCAAAGTTTCGGAGCAAATAATTTGAGCAGCCGCGGGCCATTGTGCGCGGGCATGGAGTAGTTGGTTATGAGCAGGCCAGACGCCGCGCCAGAAACTCCAGCGCTCAAGATCTCGTTCCTGGAATTTGTCATTCTGTCCGCCTTTCTGACCGCGCTGACAGCTCTTTCCATCGATATCATGCTTCCGGCGCTGCCGGATATTGCCGAACATTTCGCACTGCAGAATCCGAATGACCGTCAGCTCGTGGTGATTTCTTATTTCCTGGGCTTTGCCGTTGGGCAATTCTTCTGGGGGCCGATCTCGGACCGTTTTGGGCGGATCCCGGTTCTGGCCATTGGCCTCGGTCTGTTTTCAATCGGCGCAATCGGCGCCATCTGGGCGCCTGATTACAACGCGCTGCTACTATCGAGGGTGCTTCAGGGGGTCGGTGGTGCGGCTTCCAGGGTCACCGTCACAGCGATCGTCCGAGACCAGTTCGAAGGCGCTCGTATGGCACGGGTTATGTCGTTCATTATGACGGTGTTCATTCTAGTGCCCGTTCTGGCCCCGCTCATCGGCCAGGGGCTTCTCTACATCGGAAACTGGCAGCTTCACTTCATCTTCATCCTGATCGCTGGCGCGACACTGCTCATCTGGGCGACATTGCGCATGCCGGAGACGCGGCCGGCACACCTGCGGATGGGCAACTGGTCGGCTGTTTGGTCGGCGTTTGGGCAGTTCCTGAGCAACAGGATGGCGGTGACCTACACGCTCGCCACCGGAATGATATTCGGATGCCTGTGTACGTTTATCGTCAACGCCCAGCAGATCATTGGCGAACTGTATGAGTTTGGCGACGCATTTGCCCTTGTATTTGGTAGCGTTGCGCTGGCCATGGCTGCAGCCTCATTCACGAATGCGCGGATTGTGGTCCGCCGCGGCATGCGCCGGGTCTGCCATAGCGCTTTGGTGGCGTTTGTCGTCGTTTCCGGGCTGCTGTTCTTGACAACGCTGTTCGTTCATCCACCAGCCCTCGTGTTCTTGGGCTGTCTGGCTTGTCTGTTCTTCCTGTTCAGCATGATTACGCCCAACCTCAATGCAATCGCCCTGGAACCGATGGGCGCCATCGCTGGGCTGGCCTCATCAATGGTCGGGTTCATCACGACATTACTGGCGGCGTTTCTCGGTTGGCAGTTTGGCGCCGCCTATGATGGTACACTGGTTCCGTTCTCCTTGAGCTTCTTTTCCCTCAGCATCGCCTGTCTACTGCTTATTTACTCCGTCGAAGGCAAGGCTGGCATGTTCCGCCGCGATGTCTGATCTCTCCATTTAGTCCGCGTGATACCGGGCCTGGGAGATTCGCCGGAGGCGTGAACAAGCAAACGTGTGCGAACGTGCCCCACTGCTGGGCAGCCGAGCGGGTTGCACACTTCCGGTGGGTACGATACCAGCTATAGGCGGTCTTGTTTGCGCGCCGAAGAGGGGCTGACATGGTGGATCTCGCCACGCACTACCTGCCAATCATCATTTTCATTGGTGTTGCGCTGTTCATTGCACTGGCGCTGATGGTGGCGCCGTTCCTGGTGGCTGTGAACAATCCGGATCCCGAGAAGGTTTCCGCCTACGAATGCGGCTTTAACGCATTTGATGATGCTCGCATGAAATTCGACGTCCGGTTCTATCTGGTCGCGATCTTGTTCATTATTTTCGACCTGGAGATCGCTTTTCTCTTTCCCTGGGCAGTCGCGTTCAAGGAAATCGGTGTCTTTGGTTTCTGGTCGATGATGGTCTTTCTAGGCATCCTGACCGTAGGCTTCATCTACGAGTGGAAGAAAGGCGGCCTGGAATGGGATTAGACACGCCTAATCAGGCGGCAGCTGCTGCTAAGGGCATCATCAAACCGGGTGACCCGACGTTCACGATGATCAACAACGAGTTGGCCGACAAAGGCTTTCTTGTCACGACGACGGATGACTTGATCAATTGGGCGCGAACAGGCTCGTTAATGTGGATGACATTCGGGCTCGCCTGTTGCGCAGTGGAAATGATGCAGGCCTCGATGCCGCGCTATGATGTTGAACGCTTCGGTTTCGCACCGCGCGCATCGCCGCGGCAGTCGGACGTCATGATTGTTGCCGGTACGCTAACCAACAAGATGGCACCGGCCCTGCGCAAGGTTTATGACCAGATGCCGGAGCCACGCTACGTGATCTCGATGGGATCGTGCGCCAATGGCGGTGGCTACTACCACTATTCCTACGCTGTCGTTCGGGGCTGCGATCGTATCGTGCCAGTCGACATTTATGTGCCAGGATGTCCGCCGACGGCAGAAGCGCTCGTTTACGGCATTTTGCTCCTGCAAAAGAAGATCCGTCGAACGGGTACAATTGCGCGCTAAGGCGCTTGGATTGGAATATCAGGGTGAACGATCTCGCACTAGTTGAAGCGCTCAGCGACCTTTCGGATACGGTCATGGCGCGGTTGGGTGACAAGGTTGCTGACAGCAAAATCGCGTTCGGAGAGCTGACGATCCTTGTCGAACGCACAGCGATCAAGGGCGTCCTGAAGCAACTGCGCGATGATGCGCGCTGTCAGTTCGAGATCTTGATCGATATCTGCGGGGTCGATTGGCCTGCACGCGAAGATCGCTTCGATGTCGTCTACCATCTTCTCTCGCCCCGATTGAACCAGCGCATACGCGTGAAACTGCAGGCAAACGACAGAGATCCAGTGCCGTCCGTGATCGATATCTTCCCGGCTGCAGACTGGTTCGAACGCGAGGCCTACGACATGTATGGCATCTTGTTCGCGGATCACCCGGATCTCAGGCGTCTGCTTACGGACTATGGCTTTCAGGGTTACCCGCTGCGCAAGGACTTTCCTCTGACCGGCTACGTGGAAACGCGCTACGACGACGAAAACAAGCGCGTGGTGTATGAGCCAGTGAAGCTGACACAGGAATTCCGCAGCTTCGATTTCGAGAGCCCATGGGAAGGTGCTGATTACCCATTGCCTGGCGATGAGAAAGCTTCCGACGATACAGCCAAACAGTAGGCACGCGCGAGATCAGTGGCGGCAAGCCAAGCGGACCCGATATAGATATGCCCGAAACAGATATTCGACAGTTCAACATCAACTTTGGCCCGCAGCATCCGGCGGCCCACGGTGTTTTGCGTCTTGTTCTTGAACTGGACGGCGAAGTCGTTGAACGCGTTGATCCACACATTGGTCTACTGCATCGCGGTACGGAAAAGCTGATCGAGCATAAGACTTACCTGCAGGCGATCGGCTATTTTGATCGCTTGGACTACGTTGCGCCGATGAACCAGGAGCATGCGTTCTGCATGGCTGCAGAGCGCTTGCTAGGGTTGGAGATACCGAAGCGCGGCCAGCTGATCCGCGTTTTGTTCTCCGAGATCGGCCGCCTGCTCTCACACATCCTGAATGTGACGACGCAGGCAATGGATGTCGGCGCTCTTACGCCACCGCTGTGGGGCTTCGAAGAACGCGAAAAGCTGATGGTGTTCTACGAGCGCGCTTCTGGCTCACGCATGCACGCGAAGTATTTCCGGATCGGCGGCGTCCATCAGGATCTGCCGGATGAGCTCATCGAGGATATCGCCAAGTTTTGCGAAACTCACGAGCAGGTTCTCGACGACATCGAAAGTCTGCTGACGAACAACCGGATCTTCAAGCAGCGCAACGTCGACATTGGCGTGGTCTCACTCGACGACTGTTTCCGCTACGGGTTCTCGGGTGTCATGGTCCGAGGCTCTGGCGCAGCCTGGGATTTGCGAAAATCTCAGCCCTACGAGTGCTATGACGAACTGGACTTCGACATCCCGATTGGCAAAAACGGCGATTGCTACGATCGCTATTTGATCCGCATGCAGGAGATGCGCGAGTCCGTCAAGATTATGAAGCAGTGCTGCGAGCGCCTGCTGTCCGCAGACGGTCGCGGACCTTGCTCTGCCACAAACCAGAAGGTCGTGCCTCCGAAACGTGGTGAGATGAAGCGTTCGATGGAAGCGCTTATCCATCACTTCAAGCTCTACACCGAAGGCTTCCACGTCCCCGAAGGCGAGGTCTATGCCTGCGTTGAGGCACCAAAGGGAGAGTTCGGTGTCTACCTCGTTGCCGACGGCTCCAATAAGCCATACCGCTGCAAGATCCGCGCCCCAGGCTTTCCGCATCTCGCAGCCATGGATTTTATGAACCGTGGTCACATGCTCGCGGACGTCAGCGCGATCCTTGGTTCGCTCGATATCGTTTTCGGCGAAATCGACCGCTAGAGCGCGATGTGTTGATCGTCATGGTGCCTACAACTTAGGGCCGAACATCCACCATAGGCCATAAGCCAGGATACCAGCCAGAATCCATTGTGAGCGATTAACGCCGCGTCCCGCGATCAGCCAGACCAAAGCCAGAGGCCCTGCAATAATAAAAGGGCCGAGCAACCACATGATGACCCACTGCCAAACACCAATGGTCTCGGCAAGTGTCGCCACATAGCTTTCAAACACTGACCAGATTTGCCGGCCCGTCTCACCGAAATTGAATAGCGGTATGGCGCCTGCCGTAAACATGAACCCCAAGCCAAAGCACAGCGCACGGCCAATCATTTCTCGCATCTCGCGACAACCTTTGAATTCGGACGTTAGCTGTCTCTGCAAACAGCTAGTGCGTGCCAGTCACAATGAGCGGGCGGGCGGCAAGTCAAAATTAACGATCACTCAACCAACACGACCAATACTTACCCCGCTTGGTCGGTCGACGATGCGTTAGTCAAGTTGGCAGTTTGGCTTCTCAACAAGTCGCTATGCTGCTATGCTAAAAACTTGCGCGCTGTGCCTGGAGGGCCACAATGTTTACCTTTGACTTTCTGTTCGTTGCCGCCGTTCTCACCATGGGGTGGGGAATGGCATTGGCGTCGTACAGAATTTTCGCAATCCGCAACAATTGGCCGATGGGTGAGCTTCACGCAAATAAGCCACTTGTGCCAATTCTCCTCGGCGTCTTCTCGATTGTCATTGCGATCCTCTTTGCGGCCTCTCGGCAGTATTGGACCGGTTTTGAACTCGATGGGTGGTGGATCTTCATTTGCGGCCTCGGATGGGCGTTCTTCTGGATCGGCACGATGCGGGTAGGCTCGCAAATTTCGCTGTTCCTGGCACCGTTCGCGACACTGGTTTTGGTGATGGCCTGGAACAACACGCGTATCCCGCCCGATCTATCCAGCGAGTCGTCGTTCATCCCGAACAGTTACGTCTATATTCCGCTGCCTGAGCGCTCACCGACGCGTCTAACGGACTACAATTAAGGTCCAGTCGAAACCCAAGGCACCCTAACGCATCAGGGCAACCAGGGGCGCTAGCCCATACCCAATCGGAGTCCGCCGTATGGCGTCGATTGGTCGTGGATCCGTCATTGTGTCTTGCCAGACCGCTCGCCGCCTCGTAGTTGATGGCTGAGCGCCAAGCGATAAACCCCTCGGCTTAATTCGATTGGCGTTCCACACATTGCCCTGAATGCTATTCAATGAGGCTCACCCATGGCTGTGCGTCGCCTACATCCGGAACAACCCGCATCCTTCGAGTTCTCTGCGGAAAATCTCGCGTGGGCTGCCGAGACCATCGCCAAGTACCCGGAAGGTCGTCAGGCATCGGCCGTAATTCCTCTATTGTGGCGAGCTCAGGAACAGCACGATGGATGGTTGCCGGAACCGGCCATTCGCTACGTCGCCGAAATGCTCGATATGGCGTACATTCGTGTCTATGAGATCGCGACCTTCTACACGATGTTTCAACTGGCACCGGTCGGCAAGTTGGCCCACATCCAAGTGTGCGGAACAACACCTTGCATGCTGCGCGGCGCGGAAGATTTAGTCGCCGTGTGCAAGCGCCGTATCGCTGACGCACCCCACAAGCTGTCGGACGATGGCAATTTCTCCTGGGAAGAAGTCGAGTGCCTCGGTGTGTGCGCCAATGCACCGATGGTTCAGATCTGGAAAGACACTTACGAGGACCTCACTCCGGAGCTTTTCGAGAAAGTCCTCGAGGGTTTCGCAAAAGGCGGTCCCCCGAAACCAGGTTCGCAAACAGGTCGCGTCGCATCTAGCCCGGCCGGTGGCCTGACGTCGCTGAAGGATGTATCTTGATCAACAAACCGGGAAGCCGGCCATAGTCGCGCCTCATATGTGCCAATCTGCGCGGTGACGGCGCTTGAACCGTGGCCAAACATGCGTACTGTGACGCCAAACGACGATGGCAGGACCGAGGCATGCTCGCTGATAAAGATCGCATCTTTACAAACATCTATGGCATCCATGATCCCAGTCTGAAAGGTGCTATGGCCCGTGGTTCGTGGGACGGCACCAAACAGATTATCGAACTTGGCCATGACGAGATCGTCGAGCGGATCAAGGCCTCAGGCCTACGTGGCCGCGGCGGCGCCGGGTTTCCGACCGGGCTGAAGTGGTCTTTCATGCCCAAAGAGGACGCGCGGCCCTCTTATCTTGTCGTCAATGCCGATGAATCAGAACCAGGCTCGTGCAAGGACCGCGAGATCTGTCGCCATGACCCGCACCATCTGGTCGAAGGTTGCCTGATTGCCTCGTTCGCGATGCGCGCCCACGCCTGTTACGTCTACTTCCGCGGCGAGTACATTCGAGAACGCGAAGCTTTTCAACGCGCGGTCGACGAAGCCTACGCCGCCGGTTTGATCGGTAAGAATAACAAGAACGGTTGGGATTTCGATCTGTACGTTCATCACGGCGCCGGTGCTTACATATGCGGCGAAGAGACCGCACTTCTGGAAAGCCTTGAGGGCAAGAAGGGCCAACCGCGCATGAAGCCGCCGTTTCCAGCGGGTGCCGGCTTGTACGGCGCCCCGACCACGGTGAATAACGTTGAATCAATTGCCGTTGCGCCAACCATCCTACGGCGTGGGGCGGAATGGTTTGCGGACCTGGGCAAGCCCAATAATACCGGCACCAAGCTGTTCCAGATCTCAGGCCATGTCGAGCAGCCATGCGTTGTCGAGGAGGAGATGGGCATCCCCATGCGTGAGCTGATCGAGCGTCATGCCGGCGGCGTGCGCGGTGGCTGGGATAACCTGCTGGCGGTGATCCCCGGTGGGTCATCTGTGCCCTGTGTCCCCGGCACGATCTGCGATGAACTCACGATGGACTTTGACACGCTGCAAAAGGCCCAATCTGGCCTCGGGACAGCCGCCGTCATCGTCATGGACAAATCAACCGACATCATCGCAGCGATCCGCAGGTTGTCGTACTTCTATAAGCACGAGAGTTGTGGACAATGCACACCATGCCGTGAAGGCACAGGCTGGATGTGGCGGATGATGGAGCGGCTCGAGACGGGACGGGCCGACAAGAGCGAAATTGACATGCTGCTCGACGTCACCAAACAGGTTGAAGGTCACACGATTTGCGCTTTGGGAGATGCCGCTGCGTGGCCAATCCAGGGGCTCGTTCGCCATTTCCGCCCGACAATCGAAGCACGGATTGATGCTGCCCGCGCGGCCCAGGAGGCGGCAGAGTAGAGCGTCATCGGTTCAAGCCCTCAAAGGGGATGACTGAAACGAGAAATTGATCGGCAACAGTTGGGACTGGCGTTGCGCCTCAAAAGCACCATTCGTCGCGCCGCCGCCCCTTCCACTGCCATCGTGTGTAGCGTATACGGCTAGGCAAGGTTGTTAGCTTGTCGCAGTACGCTCAAAGACAGTCTGGGAAATTGGCATGCCGAGAAAGCTCATCATTGATGGTGACGAGATCGAGGTGGAAGACGGAACCAGTCTTCTGCAGGCATGTGAGCTAGCTGGTCGGGAAATTCCACGGTTTTGTTATCACGAGCGTTTGTCCATCGCGGGCAACTGCCGGATGTGTCTTGTCCAGGTCGATGGGATGCCAAAACCCGTCGCCTCGTGCGCGATGAGCGTCAATGATCTGCGACCTACACGCGACGGTACGCCCAATACGGTCGATACGGTGTCGCCGCTTGTCAGGAAGGCCCGTGAAGGGGTCATGGAGTTCCTGCTGATCAACCACCCGCTGGACTGCCCGATCTGCGACCAGGGTGGAGAATGTGATCTGCAGGATCAGGCCATGGCCTATGGTGTAGGCGGCACACGCTACGAAGAAAACAAGCGGGCCGTCGACGAAAAGCATCTGGGCCCATTGATCAAGACCGCCATGACACGCTGCATCCAATGCACACGCTGTGTCCGCTTCATGACTGAGGTGGCCGGCGTCGAAGAATTGGGTGCCATCGGCCGTGGCGAGGATATGGAAATCACAACATATCTTGAGCAGGGCATGATGTCGGAGCTATCCGCGAATGTCGTGGACCTCTGCCCAGTCGGTGCTCTGACACACCGCCCTTGGGCGCACAATGCGCGACCGTGGGAGCTGCGCAAGACGGAGTCCATTGATGTGATGGACGCACTTGGGTCGGCCATTCGGGTGGACTGCCGTGGGCGAGAAGTCATGCGTATCCTGCCGCGCCTCAATGACGACGTGAATGAGGAGTGGATTTCCGACAAAACCCGGCATGTTGCCGACGGGCTGCGAACGCAACGCCTCGATCAGCCTTATCTGCGCAAGAACGGCGGCCTACATCCTGTCAGCTGGGATGAGGCACTCAGCGCTGTGGCTGAGCATCTGTCGTCAGCTGACCCGGATCGTATCGGTGCGATGGTCGGTGATCTTGCGGCTGCAGAAGAGATATTTGCCCTCAAGCATTTGATGCATAAACTGGGCGTCAAGAGCACGGACTGCCGCCAGCGCGGTGAGGCATTCGAACCGGCGATGGGTCGCGGTTCATATATCTTCAACGCCGGCATTGCTGCGATTGACGACGCGGATGCGATCATGTTGATCGGTACCAACCCGCGAGCCGAAGCGGCTGTCCTCAATGGGCGGATCCGAAAGCGATGGAGCGCCGGCGGCCTGCTTGTTGGTGTCATTGGTCCCGAGGTGGATCTCGGATATCCATACAATCACCTGGGCGACGGGCCGGAAGCCCTAGAGCAGTTCGTCAATCATGGTCCGATTGATAAAGAAAGACCGCTGTTCATTGTCGGTCCAGGCGCCTATGCCCGTCCCGATGGGGCGGCCGTCCTTGCAAAGATTGCAACGGCAGCGAAATCCCTGGGCGTCGTGAAGGATGGTTGGAGCGGACTCTGCGTTCTGCATACGGCAGCCTCGATGGTTGCGGCGCTCGATATTGGTTTCGTCCCCGCCGACGGCGGTTCGGATGTGAGAGCCATGGCCGCAGGTGGTATGGACGTCATTTACAATCTCGGAGCCGATGAAGTTGACATCGCGCCCGGCCCCTTCGTGATTTACCAGGGCAGCCATGGCGATCGCGGCGCGCATCGTGCTGATGTCATATTGCCAGGTGCAGCCTATACGGAGAAGTCAGGCACCTACGCCAATACCGAAGGCCGCGCGCAGATGACCACAAAGGCAGCATTTCCGCCCGGTGATGCACGTGAGGATTGGACGATTCTGCGCGAACTATCCGCGCGGATCGGTAAACAGCTGCCTTATGATAATCTCGAGCAGTTACGTGCCGAATTGTACAAGGCAGCACCAGCCCTGGCGCATCTCGGCGCACACGAGCCTGGCGACGCATCGTCGATCGATGCCATGACATCGAGAGGCGGCACAGCCGGTGCTGAGCCATTTGCTGCGGCGATACAGGATTTCTATCTGACCAACCCCATTGCGCGATCATCGGCAGTCATGGCCGAACTGAGCGCTCTGCGACAGGCGCACGCAACGCCCGTCGCGGCGGAATAGAGGGGACGGGCAGCATGTGGGATCAAGCCGTTGAGATCTGGTGGGCCTATGGTTGGCCGCTTGCATTGATTGTGATCCAGAGCGTCGCGCTGATGGTCGTGCTGCTTTTGGTCATCGCGTATCTGCTCCTTATGGATCGCAAAGTCTGGGCTGCGGTCCAGATGCGGAAGGGCCCCAACGTGGTCGGCCCGTTCGGTCTCTTTCAATCGTTTGCCGACCTTCTAAAATTTGTGCTCAAAGAGCCCGTCATTCCAGCCGGCGCCGATAAGGCTGTCTTCCTGTTGGCGCCCATCGCAACGACATTGTTCGCACTAGCTGCCTGGGCCGTCATTCCAGTTAGCCAGGACAGCTTTGGGACCTGGGTCATATCCGACATGAACGTCGGCATCCTCTATATCCTGGCGATCTCGTCGCTGGGCGTATATGGCGTGATCATGGGAGGCTGGGCATCGAACTCCAAGTATCCGTTCATGGGTGCGCTGCGCTCGACGGCGCAAATGATCTCGTACGAAGTGTCTATCGGACTGGTCATCGTGACTGTCCTGCTATGCGTCGGCTCTCTGAACATGACGGATATCGTCAATGCCCAGAAGGGCGAGTACGGGATGCTGAATTGGTTTTGGCTGCCGTTGTTTCCGATGTTCGTGGTTTTCTTTATTTCGGCACTGGCCGAGACCAACCGACCACCATTCGACCTGCCTGAGGCGGAATCTGAGCTCGTTGCTGGTTTCATGGTCGAGTATGCATCGACTCCCTACCTCCTCTTTATGCTTGGCGAATACGTCGCCATCACCACCATGTGCGCCCTGACCACGATTTTATTTCTGGGTGGCTGGTTGCCGCCGGTGGATATCTGGCCAATCAATGCCGTGCCTGGCGTGATCTGGTTCCTACTCAAAGTGATCTTTGTCTTCTTCATGTTCGCCATGGTGAAGGCAATGGTTCCACGTTACCGCTATGATCAACTGATGCGGCTTGGTTGGAAAGTGTTCCTACCTTTGTCTTTGATCATGGTTGTCGCCGTAGCTGCGGTCCTGCAGTTCGGCGGTGACATTATTGGTCAGCAGGGGGGCTGATGATGGACAAATCAGGAGATCGACCATGAGCCCCGCAATGACAGGCGCCATCATTGGCTTTGTAATCGGCTTCATGGGTTTCATATCCTTGCGGATTGTTGCAAACCGAATTGAAGAGAAAGCTGTTACGCCAGAGCCTAAGAAGACCGCAGCGATCGTCCGGATTGTAGCCTTGGCGGATTGGCTGCTGTTTACGGTGCTAGGGTTTTTCCTAGGTCCGATGATGTTCACGACGCAGAGCTGAGGAGATGTGATGAATATTGCCCAAGGCATAAGATCGCTGTTCCTGACCGAGTTCGTCTCGGCGTTCTTCCTGGCCATGCGATACTTCTTCCGGCCTAAGCACACCTTGAATTACCCATTTGAGAAGGGTCCGATCAGTCCACGCTTCCGCGGGGAGCACGCGCTGCGGCGCTATCCCAATGGTGAGGAACGCTGTATCGCATGCAAGCTGTGTGAAGCTATTTGTCCTGCTCAGGCCATCACCATTGAAGCCGGACCGCGCCGGAATGACGGAACGCGCCGCACAACACGCTACGACATCGACATGGTCAAGTGCATCTATTGCGGACTGTGCCAGGAGGCTTGCCCCGTCGATGCAATTGTAGAAGGCCCCAACTTCGAGTTTGCCACCGAGACGCGGGAAGAACTCTATTACAACAAGGAACGTCTACTCGCGAACGGCGATCGCTGGGAGCGTGAAATCGCAAAAAACATTGGTCTCGACGCAAAATACAGATGAGTTGGAGGGTTGGCTCCAGTTGCTTCAATCGCTGACCGATGAGGAACTCGATCGGTATGGTGAGATCGCGGCGGACCAGCGGAATTCGGAACTCGGCCATTGGTGGGCACAAGCCTTCTCAGTGGTTTGCGCCTGCATCGCGCTGGGGTGTGCGATTTGGGCATTCATGATCGGAGCGGGCTTGTGGATCGTGCTGCCTATGGCGCTGGTCGCCTTCCTGCTGTGTGTCTGGCCCTATCAGAAGGCCAAGATGCGCGGTCTTTGGGATAAGCACTGTAAGGCGGTCGCCCGAGAAAAGGCACGCCGGTCCGGTGGCAAAGCTTAAGCGAGGCACGGGACGGATGGGGACGGAGCAATGGGACTGACAGCTTTCTTTTTCTATCTCTTCTCTATCGTGGCGATCCTGTCCGCGTCGATGGTGATCGTCGCGCGCAATCCTGTCCATGCTGTGCTGTTTCTTATTCTGACGTTCTTCAATGCTGCAGGTTTGTTCGTGCTGCTGGGTGCAGAGTTTTTGGCAATGCTGCTCGTCATCGTCTACGTCGGAGCAGTCGCGGTATTGTTCCTCTTCGTCGTTATGATGCTGGATGTTGATTTTGCGGAGTTGAGGGCCGGTTTTATCAAGAATGCACCGCTAGGGGCTCTGATCGGCGGCCTGGTGCTGGCAGAGTTGATCATTGTTGTCGGCCTGCAGAGTTTTGCCCCCAATATTGCAGGTCAACCTGCGGCACCAATTGCGGCAGCAGATCCGAACCTAACGAACACAGAGGCTCTGGGGCGGATCCTCTACACCAAATACATCTTCTATTTCCAGGGCGCAGGCCTGATCCTTCTAGTTGCCATGATCGGCGCCATTGTCTTGACACTGCGCCATAAGGAAGGCGTCCGCCGGCAGTCCGTGGCCGAACAGGTTGCGCGCTCACCGAAGACTGCGATTGAAGTCGTGCCGGTCGCATCAGGTCGATCGGTGATCCCATCCCGCGACGATGGAGGCGAATCATGACGCCATCAGCGACGCTCAGACCGATGGATGCAGTCTCCATCAGATTGCAGGTGAGGTAACGGATATGGAAATCGGTGTCGGGCACTACCTCACTGTCGCAGCAATTCTCTTCACGATTGGCATATTCGGCATCTTCCTCAATCGGAAGAACGTGATCGTTATCTTGATGTCGATCGAACTGATGCTGCTCGCGGTCAATCTCAACCTCGTCGCCTTCTCGTCCTTTAACCAGGATCTCGTCGGCCAGGTCTTCGCCATGATGGTGCTTACTGTAGCGGCAGCTGAAGCCGCAGTCGGCCTTGCCATCGTCGTCGTTTATTTCCGAAACCGTGGGTCGATCGCGGTTGAGGACATCAACATGATGAAGGGCTAGCCGAAACCATGATGTATCAAGCTATCGTGTTCCTGCCTTTGCTTGGGGCCATTATCGCTGGCTTATTCGGTCGGTTCATCACTGATCGCGGATCGGAAATCGTCACCACATCATTGTTGGTCGTGTCCGCAATCCTGTCGTGGGTCGTATTCTGGCGCGTCGGCTTCGATGCAGAGACGATCAAGGTGCCAATCGCACAATGGATCACGTCAGGCGAGCTTGAGGTGGCCTGGAGCCTGCGCATCGACACTTTGACTGGCGTGATGCTGGTTGTTGTGACCACGGTGTCAAGCCTCGTACATCTCTATTCAATTGGTTACATGCACGAGGATGAAGCGCGATCCCGCTTTTTCGCCTATCTCTCGCTTTTTACCTTTGCGATGTTGATGTTGGTGACCAGCGACAACCTCCTGCAAATGTTCTTCGGATGGGAAGGCGTTGGCCTCGCCAGTTATCTGCTGATCGGCTTCTGGTACAAGAAACCTGAGGCGAATGCCGCTGCAATCAAGGCTTTCATTGTCAACCGGGTCGGCGACTTTGGATTTGCACTCGGGATCTTCGGCCTTTTCGCCGTGTTCGGCTCTATACAACTCGATGCGATCTTTGCCGCGGCCGCAGGCCAGGCCGGCCAGACAATGGAGTTCCTGGGCTACCAGGTCGACATCATGACCTGCCTCTGCCTGTTGCTGTTTATGGGCGCGATGGGCAAGTCAGCACAATTCCTCCTTCACACTTGGTTGCCGGACGCCATGGAAGGCCCGACACCCGTGTCGGCACTGATTCACGCTGCAACGATGGTGACGGCAGGCGTTTTCATGGTCGCACGGCTCTCTCCACTGTTTGAGCTCGCACCGACGGCGCTGCTCGTTGTCACGTTTGTGGGAACCTTGACGGCGTTCTTCGCCGCGACGGTCGGATTAGTCCAAAACGATATCAAACGTGTGGTTGCGTACTCGACCTGTTCACAGCTGGGTTACATGTTCGCCGCGTGCGGGCTCGGTGCCTACACGGTCGCGATCTTCCACCTCTTCACCCACGCCTTCTTTAAGGCTCTTCTGTTTCTTGGCGCGGGCTCCGTGATCCATGCGATGCACCATGAGCAGGACATGCGCAATATGGGCGGCCTTGCACCCAAGATCCGCATTACCTGGGCGATGATGTTGATCGGGACATTGGCGCTGACCGGCGTCGGCTTCCCACACGTCATTGGCTTCGCAGGCTTCCACTCGAAGGACGCGATCATCGAAGCAGCATACGCGGCGCATACGCCATACAACTACGTCTTCTGGACGTTGGTTGTGGCTGCCTTCATGACATCATTCTATTCATGGCGACTGATGTTTATGACGTTCCACGGCAAGACGCGTGCGGAACCGGAAACCTTCAAGCACGCCCATGAGAGCCCCTATGTCATGCTCGTGCCGCTGTTCGTGCTGGCACTCGGGGCCGTCGCTGCAGGATTTGTCTTCAAGGACTACTTCATCGGCGACTTCTACAAGCAGTTCTGGAACAAATCGATCTACGAGGGCCCGAACAACCACATCCTGCACGAGATGCACGAAGTGGCTAAGAACATCGCGTGGGTAAGCTGGGCACCGTTCGCCGCAATGGCTGCAGGTCTGGCATTGGCGTGGCTCTATTATATCCAGATGCCGTGGTTGCCGGCTGCAACGGCCAAGACCTTCAAGCCGATCTACCTGTTCTTCTTGAACAAGTGGTACTTCGACGAGCTTTACCAGATCCTATTCGTGAACACTTCGAAGTGGTTGGGACGGGTGCTTTGGAAGGGCGGTGACGGTGCGGTCATAGACGGTCTCGGGCCAAACGGCATCGCGGCGCGCGTGATGGATGTGACCGGCCGCGTCGTCAAGATGCAGACAGGTTTTGTCTATCACTACGCATTCGTCATGATGATCGGCGTTGCCATTTTGATTACGTACTTTATGTACACCAGCGGAGGCTTCGGGCAATGATCAGCATCGGAACCTCTCCGATCCTATCTCTCGTCACCTTCCTCCCGTTGGTTGGCGTGCTCTTCATCATGACTTTGAAGGATGATGAAAGCGGCAGAAACAATGCGCGCTGGATTGCGCTGTTTGTGACGACATTCGCGTTTGCACTCTCGCTGCTCATCTGGGTCAACTTCGACACTTCGACAGCCGAGTATCAGTTCGTCGAGGAGTACGCCTGGTTCGGCGACTTCAAATACAAGATGGGCGTTGACGGCATCTCGATGCTGTTTGTGATCCTCACGACCTTCCTCATGCCGCTCTGTATTCTGGCAAGTTGGGAGTCGATTAAGGAGCGCGTCACCGAGTATATGATCGCGTTCCTGGTCCTGGAAACATTGATGATCGGCGTGTTTTGCGCCTTGGACCTCGTTCTGTTCTATCTGTTCTTCGAAGCCGGCCTGATTCCGATGTTCCTGATCATCGGCGTCTGGGGCGGTGCCCGTCGCGTTTATGCCAGCTACAAATTCTTTCTCTATACGCTGCTCGGGTCCGTCCTGATGCTGCTGGCGATGATGTACATCTACTGGACGGCTAACACGACCGACATCCCGCAGATCATTGATCAGGTCGCCAAGAACCCAACGCTCTTCACGGCAGAAGCTCAGTGGTGGCTATGGCTGGCCTTCTTCGCCTCGTTCGCCGTCAAGATGCCGATGTGGCCGGTTCACACCTGGTTGCCGGACGCCCACGTGGAGGCGCCAACCGCTGGATCAGTGATCCTGGCAGGCATTCTCTTAAAAATGGGCGGTTATGGCTTCCTGCGCTTCTCAATTCCGATGTTCCCGCTGGCTTCCATCGAATTGGCGCCGTTGGTCTTTGCCCTGTCTGTGATCGCGATCATTTATACTTCGCTGGTGGCGCTGGCTCAGGAAGACATCAAGAAGCTCATCGCTTATTCATCCGTGGCCCACATGGGCTTCGTGACCATGGGCATCTTCGCTGGAAACACGCAGGGTGTCGACGGCGCGATATTCCAGATGTTGAGCCATGGCTTGGTGTCGGCCGCTCTCTTCCTGTGCGTCGGTGTTGTTTATGACCGAATGCATACGCGCGAGATTGCAGCCTACGGCGGCTTGGCCAGTCGTATGCCGATCTACGCATTCTGTTTCATGGTCTTTACGATGGCCAATGTCGGTTTGCCGGGCACGTCGGGCTTTGTCGGTGAATTCCTGACGTTGCTGGGGGCCTTTAAGGCAAATACTTGGGTGGCCTTTCTGGCGACAACCGGTGTCATATTGTCGGCTGGTTACGCGCTCTACCTCTATCGCCGGGTCGTGTTCGGTGAATTGGACAAACCAAAGCTGATGGCGATCCAGGACATGAATACGCGTGAGATCGCGGTCATCGCGCCGCTTGTTGTTCTCACCATTTTCTTTGGCTTCTATCCAGCACCGATCCTGGATGTCACAGCCGTCTCCGTGAAGAACCTGGTCGCCAACTACGAAGCCGCCATACGCACGACGACGGCGCTGATCGCGCAGTAACGAGGACGTTTCGAATGCCTGAGAGCCTTGCGATATATGCGCCGCTGCTGCCTGAGCTGATCCTGGCTGTCGGCGCGATGGCGCTATTGATGTACGGTGTCTTCCGGCCGGAGACCCAGGACGAGGCGGTGCGCGTCGGCTGGCTCGCCATTCTTCTCCTGATTGTGGCCGGTGCCGCGATGCTGCTTTACAGCGAAGGCAGCCAATCGCTATTTGACGGCGCATTCGTCAACGATGAATTCGCGCGCTTCATGAAGGTCTTGGCGCTCGGCGGCTCGGCCTGTGCACTGATGCTGGCTTTTGACGATTTCCGCGATCTCAAGATCATGAAATTCGAGTACCCGGTGCTCATACTGCTCGCAACCACGGGCATGATGGTCATGATCTCGGCGCGTGACTTGATTGCACTTTACATCGGCCTGGAACTGCAGAGCTTGGCACTCTACGTCGTTGCTGCTTATCGGCGCGATTCCGTGCGCGCCAGTGAGGCCGGACTGAAGTACTTCGTCTTGGGCGCACTATCGTCCGGCATGCTGCTCTACGGCGCATCGCTGCTCTATGGTTTCTCAGGATCAACGGACTTCCAGGTCATCGCCAATGCAGCGAAGGGGGCAGAAGTCGCAACCAACCTTTGGCTGATCTTTGGCCTGGTGTTCCTTATGGTTGGGCTCGCGTTCAAGGTTTCAGCCGTGCCCTTCCATATGTGGACGCCGGATGTTTATGAAGGCTCCGCGACACCGGTAACGGCTTTCTTCGCGACGGCACCCAAGGTCGCGGCGATGGCCCTGCTCGTGCGGGTCACGCTGGATGCATTTCCGGGCATCGCTGTGCAATGGCAACAGATCGTCACGTTCATCGCCATCGCATCGATGCTGCTTGGTGCATTTGCAGCCATCGGTCAAACCAACATCAAGCGCCTGATGGCGTACTCATCGATCGCCAATATCGGTTTCGCGCTAGTCGGGCTGGCGGCGAATTCAGTCGAAGGCACACAGGGCGTGCTCGTCTACATGGCGATCTACGTAGTCATGACGCTTGGCACATTTGCTTGCATCCTCTCGATGCGCCGCAATGACGTTGCTGTCGAGGAGATCAGCGAGCTATCGGGATTGGCGCGCACGAACCTGCCGATGGCGTTTGCATTGATGATCTTGATGTTTTCACTGGCCGGCATTCCACCGCTCGTTGGCTTCTTCGCCAAATATTACGTGTTCCTCGCAGCCATCAATTCAGGCCTCTATCCGCTCGCCATCGTTGGTGTGCTCGCCAGTGTCGTCGGGGCCTATTATTATCTGCGCGTCATTAAAGTCATGTTCTTTGATGAGGCACGCGACCCGTTCCAGCCGGTGCGCTTTGCACCAGGAGTTGTGATGAGCTTGGCAGCATTGCTGATGGTCATCGGCGTGGTCGCCCTCGGACCGTTCGTGGATGCTGCAATGGCCGCAGCACAGACGTTCCGTTTCTAGTTCGCCGCCCGATCGCACTGGACCGAGTAGATGAAGTGGCCGGTTACCGCGTTCGATGAAATCGACTCGACCAACCAGGAGGCCCAGCGCCGTCTTGCAGCCGGGGCGCGAGCTGCCACTTGGATCACGGCAGAGCAACAGACCGCAGGGCGCGGGCGGTCGGGGCGAAGCTGGCAATCGCTCGAGGGCAACCTTTTTGCCAGTTTACTCCTACCCCTTGAGTGTCCGCCCCATGTTCTACATCAGCTTTCTCTCGTCAGCGGACTCGCGTTGCACAACGCAGTGTCAGCGTGCGATCTGCCTGAAGATCGAAGCAGCGCAGTTCGCTTAAAATGGCCAAATGACGTCTTGATTGATGACGCAAAGGTCGCCGGCATCCTGGTGGAGAGCTCAGTCGTGGGTTCGCTGGCAGTAGCCGTCCTCGGTTTCGGCGTCAATCTGAAGTCCGCACCGGATTTGCCCAATCGCAAGACGGTGTCGCTCGCAGCTCTCGATATTGCGATCTCACCGGCTGAGTTTCTTGAGACGCTGGACCATTCCCTTGCCACGGCAATACGCTTGTGGGATTTGGGCGCTGGCTTTGACCGTATTCGCGAGGCCTGGTTGGAACACGCATTCGCAATTGGTCACCCAATGTCAGTCAACGCAAATGCCGGAAATGTGACGGGGACGTTCGCTGGGCTTGACAAGGATGGTGCGTTGCTGATCTCCACAAGTGGCGGTAAAATCGAGACATTTCACTTTGGTGACGTTGCTCTGGCATAGCATTTTAACTGACGTCTACCTCGGATCAGAGTATAGGGACGCATCTGTTTGATCTGGTCCATGCGGGAATGCACGGCGGCGAACACAAACCGGGAAGCAACAAACACTTGAATAAGAAAACCTCAGTTAACGACCGCGGTGAACTTGTGTTCGTCGCGCTTGGCGGTCTCGGTGAGATCGGCATGAATGTCTATCTCTACGGCATCGGCCCGGCGGACGACCGCGAGTGGCTGATGGTTGACCTCGGCATCACGTTCCCTGGCGAAAACGAGCCCGGTGTCGACATTGTGCTTCCTGATCTTCGTTTCATCGAGGCCGAAGCCCAGGCCCTGTCCGGGATTGTCATTACGCACGCCCATGAGGATCATATCGGGGCCGTGATTGAGATGGCGCCGCGGTTGCGCGCTCCGATTTACGTGACACCGTTTGCAGCCGGAATGTTAAAAGCAAAGCTTGCTGAGTTTGGTGCAGGCCAGAAGCCGGACATACGCGAAATCCAGCCGGAGAGCCGGTTCAAGGTTGGAAACTTCGACCTGGAATACGTGGCCATGTCGCACTCCATCCCGGAAGCGTCCGGTCTTGTGATCAAAACCGATTACGGCACCGTCTTCCATACCGCGGATTGGAAGCTCGATCAGGATCCTTTGGTCGGCAAGCCGACGAATGAGGCGCGTATCCAGGAATTAGGCAAAGAGGGCGTCGACGTTCTCGTCTGTGACTCAACCAACGCCTTCCGGGATGGCACATCTCCGTCGGAAGCTGAAGTTGCGAAATCGTTGGCCGAGATAATCGAGCAGGAATCCGGTCGCGTTGTGCTAACGACGTTCTCATCGAATGTTGCACGGATCAAGGCGGTTGGAGATGCAGCCCGTGCCACCGGGCGCCAACTCGTCGTCGCGGGCCGTGCCCTCCATCGCGTGATCCGCGTCGCGATGGACACCGGCTACCTTCCGTCCGATTTCAGCTACGTCGATCAGGAGCATTTCGGCTACCTGGCGCCTCATGAAGCTCTCGCCCTGCTAACTGGTAGCCAGGGAGAACCACGCGCCGCGCTCTCCCGCGTTGCCCAGGGTGATCATCGCGACATCCGTCTCGGCCCAGGCGATGCCGTTATCTATTCGTCCCGCATTATTCCGGGCAACGAAAAAGGCATCTTGGAAATCCAGAACAAACTTGCAGAGGGTGGCTGCAAGATCATCACGGACAACGAAGGGCTTGTGCACGTGACTGGGCATCCCAGGCGCGATGAGTTGCGCAAGATGTTTGAATGGACCAACCCGCGCGTCATGGTGCCGATGCATGGTGAGATGCGCCATCTCAAAGAAAACGCCAGGCTGGCGAGGCAGGCGGACATTCCAAGCGTCGCCGCGGTTAAAGATGGCCAGATGCTGCGCCTACTTCCCGGCAAGCCGAAGGTCATCGATGATGTCCCGGTCGGCCGTTACTACCGCGATGGACGGTTGATCATAGCCGAGGGTGAGGGACCGGTCCGCGAACGCCGGAAACTGTCGGTTGTGGGATTGGTCGCTGTCGCCCTGGCTTTGACCCCGCGCGGGGAATTGCTCGGCGACGTCGACGTGGCGTTGGATGGGATTCCTGAAGAAGATGCCGAAGGCGAACTGATGGAAGACCTCGTCCTGGACGCTGTTGATGGGACGATCGACAGCATCCCGGGAAAGCGACGCAAGGATAGTGAGCTTGTTCGTGAAGCCGTTCGACGGGCCGTCAGGGCCGCGGTCGACCGCGCCTGGGGCAAGAGGCCCATTGTCAAAGTGCTGATCAACATTGTACCGACCAACTAGTCAATCATCGAGCACCTGCAGCTTCACATTGCGAATAGGACGACAGCCATGATCGGCCGACTGAACCACGTAGCTATCGCAGTCAAGGACATCAAGGCTGCGGCCGCCGTATACCGGGACACACTAGGCGCGGAGATCTCAGCCGCCGAACCACAGCCAGATCACGGCGTCACAACAGTGTTCATCAATCTTCCGAATACCAAGATTGAATTGCTCGAACCATTGGGCGACGACTCGCCAATCATGAAATTCCTCGAACGTAACAGTGATGGCGGCATCCACCATGTCTGCTACGAGGTCGATGATATCATTGCCGCGCGCGATAAACTGCTCGGGGAGGGCGCGCGTATTCTCGGTGATGGTGAGCCGAAGATTGGTGCACACGGCAAACCCGTCCTATTCCTGCATCCCAAGGACTTTAATGGCGTCCTGACAGAACTTGAGCAGGCTTGAAAATTGTCAATTGTCACCGAACGGTAGCTTAGATGAGTATTACGCTCGGCATCGCGCTTTATTTCGTCATTTGGTGGATCGTGCTGTTCGCAGTTTTGCCGTTCGGCGTCCATACCCAGGCCGAAGACGGTGAGGTTGTGCCGGGAACACCGCAAAGCGCACCGAAACAGTTCTCCTTCGCCCGCGCAGCTCAGATCAATACCATCGTTGCGACGGTGGTCTTCGGTATCGTCTGGTTGGCGATAGAGCTTGATATATTCGGCATTAGTGAGTTCGCAGCCGCTGTCAATCGCTAGCCGAGCGGCTTGAGAAACAGTGTTGCTGTATTTCGCCTGAACTGGCTCTTGCTGCATCAGTTGGGCATAATTCCCGTCTGTGCCGTGACGAACGGCCCGCGTTGCATTGCTTAATTCACATTCAGGGTCTATGAGCGCAAAGACGGGCAGAAATGCTGCTTGTTTGCGCCCGTAAGCTCATGACGACTTTGACCAAAACAGCAGCGGAATGAGAATCGATGCATCTGTCCCGTTATTTCCTGCCGGTCCTCCGCGAAACGCCGAAGGAAGCGGAAATCGTATCGCACCAGTACATGCTGCGCGCTGGCATGATCCGGCAGGCGAGCGCCGGGATTTATTCCTGGTTGCCGCTCGGCCTTCGTGTGCTGAACAAGATCGCTGATATTGTGCGTGAAGAGCAGAATCGTGCAGGTGCGATCGAAGTCCTGATGCCGACGATCCAGTCGGCTGATCTATGGCGCGAATCAGGCCGCTACGATGACTACGGCAAGGAAATGCTGCGCATTCAGGACCGCCACGAACGCGACATGCTCTATGGTCCGACAAATGAGGAACTGATCACGCAGATCTTCCGCGATAGCGTCAAGAGCTACCGCGATCTTCCGCGCAACCTCTACCATATCCAATGGAAGTTCCGAGATGAGATCCGGCCACGGTTCGGCATCATGCGGGGGCGTGAATTCTTGATGAAGGACGCGTACTCGTTTGATCTGACCGAGGACGAAGGCCGGAAGTCTTATAACCGGATGTTTGCAGCCTACTTGCGGACCTTCGCGCGGATGGGATTGAAATCCATTCCCATGAAGGCCGAAACAGGTCCGATTGGCGGTGACCTTAGCCACGAGTTCATTATTCTGGCGGAGACCGGCGAAAGTCAGGTCTACGGCCATCAGGATCTCTTCGACGGCGATATTCCATCTGCTGATCTCGATTTCGATGGAGATTTATCACCCATCGTTGATCAATGGACCTCGCTTTACGCGGCGACTGATGAGATGCACGATCCGGCGCGTTTCGACGCCGAGGTGCCTGTCGACAAGCAGGTCTCGGCACGCGGTATCGAGGTTGGCCACATTTTCTTCTTCGGCACGAAGTATTCAGACCCCATGGGATGCCGCGTGCAGACACCGGACGGGGAAATGGCCAACATCCAGATGGGATCGTATGGCGTTGGCGTATCGCGCCTGGTCGGTGCAATCATTGAAGCCTGCCACGATGACAAGGGGATCAAATGGCCGCTTCCTGTGGCGCCATTTGAGGTTGGTTTGATAAACCTCAAGTCCGGGGATGCCGGTACCGATGCCGCTTGCAGCGGGATCTATAAGCAGTTCATCAACGCGGGTGTTGAAGTGCTTTATGACGACACCAGCGAGCGTGCGGGTGGCAAGTTTGCGACCATGGACCTGATTGGTTTGCCGTATCAGATCGTTATCGGTCCAAAGGGGCTCAAAGACGGGCAGGCGGAAGTCACGGATCGCCAAACGGGCAACAAAGAGACGATAAGCATCGAGACGGTCGTCTCAGTTATTGCCGATCGTGTGAAACAGCAGCGCCGGCTGGTTTAAGGCGCGAAGAGGGGCAGCGATGAGCACATCCACCGATACGGCGCCGTTCGCTCCATTTGAATGGATGCTGGCCAGCCGCTATCTGCGCGCACGTCGCAAGGAAGGCTTTATATCTGTCATCGCCGGTTTCTCGTTTGTCGGCATCATGCTTGGTGTGGCGACTTTGATTATCGTCATGGCCGTCATGAATGGCTTCCGCAATCAGCTGTTCGAGAAAATACTGGGCCTCAATGGCCATGCCGTCGTCCAGAAGATTGGATCTGGCCCGTTTGACAATTACCAGGATATTGCCACGCGACTTAAGGGCGTCAGTGGTGTTCAGAAGGCAATCCCGCTGATCGAAGGACAGGTCATGTTGTCCTCACCGCGTCAGGCGCTGGGTGGCTTTGTCCGTGGCATGACTGAACAGGGTATTCGCGGCCTGCCCCTTGTAGCCAACAATATCATTCTTGGTGATATCAAGGGATTTGATCAACAGCGCGGCATTGCCATCGGTTCGCGATTGGCAAATGATCTCGGCGTCGATCTAGGTGGGATCATTACGCTTGTCTCCCCGCGGGGCGCACGCACCCCATTCGGCACTGCCCCTCGAACAAAACCTTATCGGGTGGTCGCTATCTTCGAGCTCGGCATGTCTGAGTATGACCGCTCGATGGTGTTTATGCCGATGCAGGAGGCACAGCGCTACTTCTCGAAGGGGCGGCAAGTCGATGTCATAGAAATCGTTATTGATCACCCCGAGAACATCGATCGCCGCGTAACCGCAATGAAAGCTGCGATCGGTGATGACTACAACTTTGTAAGTTGGCGCCAGCGCAATCAAACGTTCTTCACAGTGCTTGAAGTTGAGCGAACAGTGATGTTCATCATCCTATCGCTCATCGTCTTGGTCGCAGCACTCAACATCATATCCGGCATCATGATGTTGGTGAAAGACAAGAGCCGTGACATCGCCATTCTGCGCACAATGGGCGCGACTAAGCATGCCATCATGCGCGTATTCCTGATAACCGGTGCATCAATCGGTATTGTCGGCACGATCGCGGGGCTGATCCTCGGCATCATTTTCTGCCACAATATCGAATCCATACGCCAGTTCGTCCAATGGCTGACAGGTACGACGTTGATGGACCCAAGTGTCTACTATCTGACACGCCTGCCTGCCGACATTGACGTGCAGGAAACAGCTGGCATCGTCATTATGGCTCTCGCGCTTTCAATCCTGGCGACACTCTATCCATCGTGGCGGGCCTCGAAGCTCGATCCCGTTGAAGCATTACGATACGAATAGCCGGAGCAGGAAACAGCAATGCAGCATCCGGTCCTCAGGCTTGTCGATTTGAAACGCTCGTTCCATCAGGGGGAGCGTGAAATTCGTGTCCTGGATGGCGCGGCAGCAGAACTCTATCCAGGCCAGGCCGTCGCGCTCGTCGGACCGTCCGGTTCGGGTAAATCGACACTGCTGCATATTGCAGGGCTCTTGGAAACGCCGGATAGTGGCAACGTCTTCGTCAACGGCCAGGACTGCGCGCGAATGAATGACCGAGAGCGCACGCGCGTCCGCCGTGCAGAACTCGGCTTCATCTATCAGTTCCATCAGTTGCTGCCGGAGTTCTCGGCACTTGAGAACATTGTGATCCCACAGATGATCCAGGGCGTTTCGCGTCGCGCTGCCAGCGATCGCGCCCGCGAACTCCTGACGATGCTCGGCCTTGGAGAACGCGTCGATCATCGGCCGGCCGAACTCTCTGGTGGTGAGCAGCAGCGCACGGCGATTGCCCGTGGGCTTGCTAATCAACCAAACCTTCTTCTTGCCGACGAACCAACGGGTAATCTCGATCCGACGACGTCCGATCGCGTGTTTGCCGATCTCATGTCACTGATTGAACATACAGGGGTCTCCGCGCTCATCGCGACCCACAACATGGATCTGGCGCAGCGAATGCATCGCGTTCTGCGCCTGGAGAACGGCAGGCTCATCGAAGTGGAACGCAGTCAGCTGGCCGCTCAGTGAGCGTGTGGGACGGATCGCGAAGCGGCCCGCAGTATTGAATAAAACCGCTACTCATTCTCACTGAACCGGAGGCAATTGTGCCTTTGACCGCCGGCATTCCTCATCTTGCCGGCGCGACCCGTTCGGAAGACCCACAACAGAGATGATCTGAGCGGTGCCATCCACGGGATTGGCTTGTGTGCAGCCGATTTGCAAGACAATAAGCAACTGGCAGTCTGACTGAGACAAACGGGACATATCCGGTGCTGTGAATCTCAGGGACATCGTAGTGCGCCCTCTCGACCTTCGCGCTAAACTCGCCGCATGAACATCATGATTCGACAGCCTGTCACCCGACCCGTGCCGACACAGGAAACAGCACCTGCGTTCATCCATTTGCGCGTGCATTCGGCCTATTCATTGCTGGAAGGCGCCCTGCCTATCGGCAAACTTGCCAAACTGGCGGTTGCCAATCAGGCTCCAGCGCTGGCGCTGACGGATCGAAACAACCTGTTCGGAGCGCTTGAGTTTTCAAACAAATTGTCGGGTGACGGGATTCAACCCATCGCCGGTATTACTTTGACTGTCGATTTTGAGGATGATCAAAAGGACAGCAATCGACCCGGCATGGGTACCAACGCGACTACGAAATTGCCAAGCCTGGCTCTGTTGGCGATGTCTGAGGCTGGTTACGCCTGCCTGATGAAACTTTCCAGCCAGGCCTTTTTCGATCCCACAGAGACGGAATCTCCGCATGTGAAGTTGAGTCGCCTCGAACAATTCAATGAGGGGCTGATCGCGCTGACGGGAGGTCCCGAAGGTCCGCTCGACCGTTCGCTGGCCGACGGCAATAACGATCAGGCGCAGGCTCGGCTAGAAAAGCTGACCAATGTCTTTGGAGACCGGCTTTACATTGAGCTGCAGCGGCATGGCACAGCCGACGAACGTCGCGTAGAGCCAAGCCTGTTGAACCTTGCCTACGATGCCAATATCCCGATTGTGGCAACCAACCAGTGCTTCTTTGCGACATCGAGTGACCACGAAGCCCACGATGCATTGCTGTGCATTGCTGAAGGTCGTTACGTCGTGGAAGACGATCGCCGGCAAGTGACGCCTGAGCATAACCTGAAGTCTGAGAGTGACATGGTCAAACTCTTCTCAGACCTGCCGGAAGCGCTGGAAAACACACTAGAGATCGCAAAGCGCTGCCACTATCGCCCGCTTGGACGCCCGCCTATTCTCCCGCAGTTCGTCTCAGCTGGAGACGGCGCGAGCGCAGAAGAGCAGTTGGCTGCAGAGGCAGAAGAACTCTCTCGTCAGGCCCGTGCCGGTCTCGAAAAACGGCTCAGCGAACAGCCATTGGCAGACGGCTTCGATCGTAACGACTATGACGAGCGCCTGGATTTTGAATTAGGCATCATCATCAAGATGCAGTTCCCGGGTTACTTCCTGATCGTCTCGGACTTTATCAAATGGTCCAAGGATCAGGGGATTCCGGTCGGACCGGGCCGTGGATCTGGCGCCGGCTCGCTCGTCGCGTGGTCATTGACAATTACCGACCTCGATCCGTTGCGCTTCGGATTGCTGTTCGAGCGATTCCTCAATCCTGAGCGGATCTCCATGCCGGACTTCGACATTGACTTCTGCCAGGACCGGCGCGACGAGGTCATTCGCTATGTGCAACAAAAGTACGGCGAGGATCGCGTTGCGCAGATCATTACCCACGGTAAGCTGCAGGCGCGCGCTGTCCTTCGCGACGTCGGCCGCGTGTTACAGATGCCGTACGGCCAGGTCGACAAACTTTGCAAGCTCGTTCCCAATAATCCTGCCAATCCCGTCACATTACCGGAAGCAATCGCTGAAGAACCGCGCCTGCAGGAAGCCCGCGATGAGGAACCTGTCGTCGAGCGATTGCTGGAGATCTCGCAAAAACTAGAAGGGCTCTACCGCCACGCGTCGACCCATGCTGCCGGCATGGTGATTGGTGATCGTCCTCTTGACGAACTGGTCCCACTCTACCGCGATCCGAAGTCAAGTTTCCCGATTACCCAGTTCAACTGGAAACTGGTTGAGAATGCCGGTCTCGTGAAGTTCGACTTTCTGGGCCTCAAGACCCTGACGGTCCTGCAGAAGGCCGTGGAATTGATCAAACGCGGGCGTGGGATTGACGTTGACCTGGCGGGCCTCGGTCTCGATGACAAAGCCGCATACGAACTCTTAGCTGAGGCCGATACGGTCGGCGTCTTCCAGCTTGAATCCACAGGCATGCGGGAAAGCTTGAAGCGCCTGAAGCCAGACCGTTTCGAAGACATCATCGCCATGGTGGCGCTCTATCGCCCTGGCCCGATGGACAACATTCCGACGTACATCAATCGCAAGCACGGTGAAGAGCCGGTCGACTGTCTGCATCCCATGCTGGAGGACATCCTCAAGGAAACCTACGGCGTTATCATCTACCAGGAACAGGTGATGCAGATCGCGCAGGTGATGGGCGGCTATTCACTCGGTAAAGCGGACGTTCTGCGGCGTGCGATGGGTAAGAAAGACAAGGCTGCAATGGCCGAACAGCAGGCTCAGTTCGTTGAAGGAGCCGTTGCTAACAAAGTGAAAGCCAAAGACGCAGCCGACATCTTTCAACTGGTGGACAAGTTCGCTGGCTACGGTTTCAACAAGTCTCACGCGGCCGCTTATGCGCTCATCAGCTACCATACGGCTTACCTGAAGGCCAATTTCCGCGAAGAGTTCATCGCAGCATCGATGACGCTCGATATGGGCAACACCGACAAGCTCGCAATTTTTGCCTCTGAAGCCCGAAAGAGCAACATCGCTGTCAAGCTGCCATGTGTAAACGAATCCGGTGTCGACTTCTCATCGGAGGCGCCGACTGAAGAAGGTGGCACAGGTGCAATCCGCTACTCACTTGCCGCATTGAAGAATATCGGATCAGGGGCAGTTGAGGCCATCGTCAGAGAACGAGACGAAAACGGTCCGTTCGAGGATCTGTCGGATTTTGCACGCCGTTTGGAGCCGAAGTCGCTGAACCGCCGAGGCTTAGAGACGCTATCATCAGCAGGTGCGTTTGATAGTTTGGAGCCTGACCGCGCCAACGTCCATGGCAATGCGGAACAGATTCTTGCGCTGTCCAATCGTCTGGCCACCAACCAAGCGAGCGGGATCGATGACTTGTTTGGTGGCAGTGGGTCGGCCAACAAACCGCAACTGGATATCAGGCGAACCAAACGCTGGACACCAATGGAGACCCTGGAAAAGGAGTTCGACGCTGTCGGCTTCTTCCTGTCGGGCCATCCACTGGACGAATACCAGTCGTCGTTGGAGGAACTCGGGGTTAAAACCTTTGCGGAATTTGAGACGGCTGCGGAGGCAGGCGCCATGTCGGGGCGGATTGCCGGGATTGTCGTTTCAGCTCGAGAGCGGAAATCAGCGCGCGGCAATGCGTTTGCCTTTGCCATGTTTTCCGACACGACAGGCCAGTTCGAGGCCGTCATCTTCTCGGATCTCTTGCAACAATCTCGTAGCTTGCTGGAGGCGGGCGCAGCGGTCATTGTCGGTGTCGAGGCTGAGCGGGATGGTGATGCGCTCAAGATGCGCGTGCAATCTCTCGAAGCTTTAGATGCGGCCGTCGGCACGGTCCAACGCGGGTTGCGGCTCTATTTCGAGTCCTCGGTCCTCATCAACGGCGAGGGCCAGACAATCCTGCAAGAGCTGCAGCAGCAACTCAAGCCGGGTAACGGTCAGATCCGGGTCGTGGTGAGAATGCCTGACACAGGCAAAGCATGCGAACTGGCTCTGAAGGGCAGATACGACACTGGTCCGCACTGCCGTGGCGCGCTGGGTACCATCTCCGGGCTTCAGAGAATAACTGAACTCAAACCATGATGGCTCACGTGTCATGTTTTTGCGGTATTTGAGGCGCAATACGATTTGCGAGTACGATTGTACGCACATGGGAGGCAGTGCAACCTCATGAAATTCCTGAAGATCACGGCGATATCTGCTGCTTTGCTGGTCGCTGGTGCAACAGCAACCATTTCAGCCGAAGTTCCAAGCTTGAAACCCAATGCAGCACCAATTGGGCAGCTTTCGACCCCATTGGCCGGGCTACCAGTCCAGTCCAGCGATCCAAAGGCTCAGACTGCTATCAAGGTCGCCCAGCGTTGGCGGCGCAGTCGCCGACGCCGCAATCGCGGCCGGGCTGTTGCTGGTGCAATCGCGCTAGGTATTGCAGCTATCATAGCCTCGCAGGCCGCACGCGCGCATGATCGCGGTCACCATTATGAAGACCGACATTATGGCCGGAAGTGTCGACGATGGGCACGCCTGTGTGATCGTGGTCGCGATTGGGCCTGTGACAAGTTCGACTACCGTTGCTGAAGCAACGTCAGAGCTTAGTAGCCCTAACTGATTCAAACTCACGCATCTCTCAGCTGGTACTTGCATTTTATGCGGCTGCCAGCTAAAGAGAGCCAATCTCACACATGATCCCGCGCTGTCTGGATGAAAAGCCCCAGATGACGCTCCGGTGGGCCAAACGGCCTTCTCAGGATCATGGCGGTTGAACCGGAAAAGGAAACCAAATGCTGCCAGCATTCACTATGCGCCAGCTGCTAGAAGCAGGCGTGCACTTCGGACACCAGAGCCACCGTTGGAATCCAAAAATGGATTCCTACATCTTCGGCGCCCGCAACAACATTCACATCGTTGACCTGACCCAGACCACACCTTTGCTGCATCAGGCGTTGGTTAAGGTTTCAGACACAGTAGCCGGTGGTGGGCGCGTGCTGTTCGTCGGAACCAAGCGACAGGCCTCAGATGCGATTGCCGATGCTGCTCGCCGCTCAGCGCAGTATTTCATAAACCACCGCTGGTTGGGTGGCACGCTGACCAACTGGAAGACGATCTCGTTATCTATCCGCCGTCTCCGCCAGCTCGAAGAAATTCTGGAGAGCGAAGGACAGGGCCGGACTAAGAAAGAGGTCCTTAATGTCACCCGTGAGCGTGACAAGCTCACTCAGTCTCTGGGTGGGATTAAGGAAATGGGTGGTACGCCAGACTTGCTGTTCGTCATTGATACGAACAAGGAAGCGATCGCAATCGCGGAAGCGCGCAAGCTGAAAATCCCGATCGTGGCGGTCGTTGATACCAACTGTGACCCAGATGGCATCGATTATCCAATCCCCGGCAACGACGACGCTGGCCGCGCGATTACGCTCTACTGCGATCTGATCGCACGGGCTGCGATCGACGGAATTGAACGCGCACAGGTTTCCACCGGCATAGATATCGGTGCAGCGGAAGAACCAGTGGCAGAAGTCCTGCCGGAAGTGGCCGTTGGCTTTGAAGGCATCGAAGCTCCACGCGGTGAAGCAGACGATCTCAAGTTGATCGCAGGCGTCTCGGACCGATTGGAGCAAGCGCTCAACGGTGCCGGCGTCTTCCACTATTGGCAAATCGCGGACTTGGATGATGCCAACGTCGCGCTGCTTGACGCCCACTTAAAGTTGGAAGGCGAAGAGACCAGCAAGAGCTGGATCGATTCTGCAAAGAAACTAGTAGAGGCCGCAGCAGCGTAAGCTGTCAGGCCCACGACCAAAGTTAGCAGTTCGATTGGCTGTGAATGATCTGCCGGACCGAACATTGACGGGTTTTCACCTGCCAAAGTGACGGTCCGGCGCACAGTATTCGAACTGCAGCATGCATACCGTCACAGATACAGGTCATGATCCGGGCCGGCACGGCTGCGCCCGCAATTGAGAGAGCGAACGATGACGACAATTACAGCCAGCATGGTCAAGGAGCTGCGCACGTCCACAGGCGCAGGCATGATGGATTGCAAGCAGGCCCTGACTGAGAACAATGGTGACATGCAGGCAGCAATCGACTGGCTGCGCACCAAGGGCCTATCCAAGGCCGCAAAGAAATCCGACCGCGTCGCAGCCGAAGGTCTGGTTGGTGTGACAGCTTCTGGAACGTCTGGTGCCGTCGTTGAAGTCAACTCCGAAACAGACTTCGTTGCCCGAAACGAGCAGTTCCAAGAGCTCGTATCGCAGGTCGCGCAACTATCGATGGATGCGGGTGGCGACGTCGCCAAATTGCTCGCTGCAAACTACCCAGCAGGTGGCGGAAGTGTCGATGACGTCCTGAAGGAAACCATCGCAACCATCGGTGAAAACATGACCGTGCGCCGCTCAGCCACTATGAGTGTCAGCGAAGGCGTCGTCTCTGACTACGTGCACAATGCTGTGTCAGGTCGCAAGAACCTCGGCAAAATCGGCGTTCTTGTTGCGCTCGAAAGCAGCGCGGATACAGAAAAGCTGAGTGCTTTCGGCCGGCAACTGGCGATGCATATCGCTGCTGCAGCGCCGTTGGCGATGTCAATCGACGAGCTTGACGGTGATGCGATCGAGAAAGAGCGCGCTATCTACCTCGAGCAAGCCAAAGAGAGTGGCAAGCCGCAGGAAATCGTCGAGAAAATGGTAGAGGGCCGGCTCCGCAAAGAGTTCTTCCAGCAGGTCGTTCTACCACAGCAGACCTTCGTCATTGACGGTAAGGCGACCGTCGAGCAGGCCGTCAAGAATGCCGAAAAGGAAATTGGCGGGCCAATCAAGATCGCCGGCTTCGTGCGCTTTGCTCTCGGTGAAGGCATCGAGAAGAAGGAAGATGATTTCGCAGCAGAAGTTGCGGCTGCCGCTGGCACGAACTGATGCTCATGGGCTGTTGAATACTCAAGGAATAAAATCTGGGGACTGGCAGGCTTTCTGCCAGTCCCTTTTTTTGCATTCTACCACCGACAATTCTATGAGTGCCCGAGCCGGGATGCTCGCATGATCGGCGCGGATCAATTTCACAGGCATGTAGTACGCGATGGCTGATCTCAAATACAAAAGACTGCTTCTCAAGTTGTCCGGTGAAGCCCTGATGGGTGAGGAAAGCTACGGGTTCGACGTTGGGATGGCGCAAAGGTTGGCGGCTGATGTTGGCGAAGGCATAGCTGCCGGAGCGGAGATCGCGGTTGTCATTGGCGGTGGCAACATCTTCCGAGGCTTGCAGGGCGCAGCTGATGGTATGGAGCGTGCTACGGCGGACTATATGGGCATGTTGGCCACAGTGATGAATGCCCTGGCGTTTCAAAGCGCGCTTGAGCAGCTGAAGATCCCATCGCGCGTGCTATCTGCCATTCCTATGCCGACAGTTTGTGAGTCTTATGTCCGCCCTAAGGCGCTCCATCACATGCGCAATGGTCGCGTCGTGATTTTCGCCGCTGGCACGGGCAACCCGTACTTCACAACGGATACAACCGCAGCACTCCGCGCGATCGAAATGGACTGCGATGCCGTGGCAAAGGCGACGAAGGTGGACGGAGTTTACTCAGCTGACCCCATGGTAAAGCCTGATGCTGAGCGCTACGACACCTTGAGTTATGAAGACGTGCTTGCCCGCAACCTGAAAGTAATGGATGGCGCAGCAATCGCCTTGGCGCGCGACAACTCTCTTCCTGTCGTCGTGTTTTCTATTCTTGAGAAGGGCAACGTTGCCAAAGTTGTTCGCGGTGAAGCACGCTGCACCATAGTCCAAACCGCGGGCTAGCCCGGCGCATTTTACGTTTGGCTTGGCCAACATTTGCGCTCGCTGCTAAACGCCCCATGCAAAACGAAGCTGGATCGAGGGTGTTGCCAGTGTTGCGCGTCTGGTGATTGCACCTTATTTCGGTGAAACTCAAAGGCGAACGTCGGATATAAAGGCAGCCCTTACGCTACTCTATGCTTTACGTTGCAAACTATTGTGTGGTTCCAACTTCGCGCACGATGATTTAGAGATGTTAAACACAGAGCCGCACGGTAGAGCTTCGCGGCAATCGCCCAGCATCTCGGGCTGAAAACGCACCAGTTACAAGGAGATTATCAATGGCCGAAACAACCTTTGAATTGGATGCTTTCAAGAAGCGGATGCTCGGCGTCATCGAGACTCTCAAGCGTGATTTCAGCGGTTTGCGGACAGGACGTGCGAGTGGTGCCATCCTCGATCCGATCGTGGTCGATATCTATGGGCAGAAAATGCCGTTGAATCAGGTCGGTACAGTCTCCGTTCCTGAGCCGCGAATGATCTCAGTCCAGGTCTGGGATAAGTCGGCGGTATCGGCTGTCGACAAGGCAATCAGGGAGTCAAACCTGGGTCTAAACCCGGTGATGGACGGTACCATGCTACGCCTCCCGATCCCGCCCCTCACAACCGAGCGACGTCAGGAACTTGTCAAGATCGCGCACAAATATGCCGAAACGGCCCGTGTTGCTGTGCGTAACGTGCGGCGTGATGGTAATGATCTCCTGAAGAAGTTGGAAAAGGATAGCCAAATCAGCGAGGACGAGCATAAGAAGAATACCAGTGACGTCCAGTCCTTGACCGATGAGATTATTGGCGAGATCGATACACTGTTGAAGACGAAGGACGAGGAGATCAATACGGTCTAGTGTTGGGCTTTTGACATTTGCCTTTCGCAGCTGATTGTTCCGGAGCGAACAGCAGAGGCGGGAAGGATACCGGCAATTCTAAGAGTCCCGTTTGGATTGCGTCTGCTAATACTGAGATTGATAACTCAGCTTGAACTGTGAGAGGCCTTCATACCGTGGCCGAAGTCCTGGCAACCCAGAGCTGGCAACCCGAGCAAGCCCAAGTACCTGCTCATGTTGCGATCATTATGGATGGCAACGGGCGCTGGGCAAGCGAGCGCAGTCTGCCGCGCGCGATTGGCCATCGCATGGGTGTGGAGGCCGTCCGGCGCACCGTCAAAGCGGCCATCGAACTCGGCATTGAATATGTAACGCTCTACAGTTTCTCAACTGAGAACTGGACGCGACCCGCAGGCGAGATCAACGATCTCATGGGCCTCATGAAGCGATTTATCAGGCGGGATCTGGCGGAGCTCCATCAAAGCGGTGTCAGAATTCTGGTAACCGGCGAACGCGACGGTGTCGAAACCGACCTCCTGACGATGATCGAGGAGGCTGTCGAAACGACTTCCGCAAATACCAAGCTGACACTCGTCATTGCTTTCAATTACGGCGCGCGCAACGAAATCGCACTTGCTGCCCGCCGGCTAGCCCAGCAGGTGGCAGACGGCCACCTAACCCCGTCCGAGATTACCGCAGACACACTTGGTCGCGAAATCAACGCGTTAGGCGTTCCGGACCCGGATCTACTCATCCGGACGAGTGGCGAAGAACGTCTATCGAACTTCTTACTATGGCAATGTGCCTACACGGAGTTCGTATTTCTTGAAGAATACTGGCCGGATTTCGATATAAACCTGTTGCGGACGGCCATAGCGCGCTATCAGGGACGGGAACGTCGTTATGGTGGTTTGCGCCAAAAAACCAGCGCATAGCGATTATTGAGGGCCAGGTCGGGAGCCGGAAAATCTCTATGGCGCAGCGTTTAGACCCGCGCGAATTGCGGCTCAGGATTATGTCTGCAATAGCGCTGGCTGCGGTCGCGCTCGCCTGCCTATGGTTTAGCCCTCTGACTTTCGCCATCCTTGTCGGCTTACTCAGTGTCATTATGGCCTGGGAATGGGGACGTGCGGTGCGCGGATCCCAGTTTGACCGTAGTTTGCTCATCCATGCCGGATCAATCCTGGCAGCCGTGGTGGCTGCATTTGTTGACATGTCACTGGGCGCGTGGGTGGTTGTCGCAGTAGGAGCGCTGTTGGTCGCGTCGTTTGCTCCTGTTGGCACCCGTTTAATGTCGGCGGTTGGCGTGGCCTATATCGGCATTCCTGCAACCCTGGTCGCATGGCTCCGCCAGGACACAGAATATGGGGTTATGGCCATCCTGTTTGTGCTGATCGTTGTCGCAGCCCACGATACGTTTGCCATGCTGACCGGCAAACTTGTCGGCGGTCCGCGGCTCTGGCCAATGCTATCGCCGAACAAAACATGGTCCGGCGTTGCAGGTGGCTTGCTGGCCAGCATCGCCGCCGGCTATGCATTCGGGATCGCACTAAGTACCCCGCCATCATTGTTTTGGTTAGCATCTCTCGGCTTGGTGCTGGGTCTCGCCGGCTTCGCGGGGGACCTTGCAGAATCAGGCTTCAAACGACGATACCAGATCAGGCATGCCAGCGGATTGATCCCGGGGCATGGGGGACTTTTGGATCGGCTGGATGGGCTGCTCGGAGCAATTACAGTCGCGGTGCTGATTGGTCTTGCTGTAAATGCTGAGGCTCCGGGTCGCGCGCTATTGTTTTTGGAATAGGACGCATTTTTTGAGCGCATAGGGTTTGTACTTACGCGCAAGATGGAGTGTAGACGCAGTGGCGGTGAAATGAGCGACAAGCAGAGTCAGGATTTGCCAACGTCAATCAGCGTACTTGGTGCGACCGGATCCGTTGGCGAGAGTACGCTTGATCTAATCGCAGGCTCCGAGAAGAGCTTTGAGGTCGTCGCACTGACAGCCAATTCGAATGTTGACAAGCTCGCCATTGCGGCTCGTTCGAGCAAGGCAAGGCTTGCCGTTGTTGCAGACCAATCCAAATACCAGGCTCTGAAATCTGCTTTGTCAGGCTCCGGCATAGCCTGCGCGGCAGGGCCAGAGGCAGTGATCGAGGCTGCTGAGCAGCCGGCGGACTGTGTTGTGGCGGCCATTGTTGGCGCCGCCGGTCTCAAGCCCAGCTTGGCCGCAGCACGCCGGGCAAAGCGACTAGCCCTGGCCAACAAAGAATGTCTCGTCAGTGCAGGAAATCTCTTCATTCAAGAAATTGAAGCTGCAGGAACAGCACTTCTTCCAGTCGATTCCGAGCATGCCGCAATCCACCAGGTACTCGATTGTCGCCGCATTGAGGACGTAAGCTCAATCACGATAACCGCGTCGGGCGGACCATTTCGCACGTGGTCCGCTGCAGAGATAGAAAGCGCACGCCCCGAACAGGCGCTTAAGCACCCGAATTGGTCGATGGGAGCGAAGATCACGATCGACTCGGCGACATTAATGAATAAAGGACTGGAACTGATTGAGGCGTTTCATCTGTTTCCCGTCACAGCTGACCAGCTGAGGGTTGTCGTCCACCCGCAGTCGATTGTTCACTGCCTGGTAGAGTTCCGAGATGGGTCGGTGGTGGCGCAGCTGGCCAATCCGGATATGCGCACCCCGATTGCTTATAGCTTGGCATGGCCGCATAGGATGAATGCCCCAACAAAACCATTGGATCTTGTTGAACTGGCAAACTTGACCTTTGAAGAACCGGACGAAGTGCGCTTTCCCGCCCTCAGGCTGTCCAAGCAGGCGCTCCGGCTTGGTGGATCGGCACCAAATATCCTCAATGCAGCCAACGAATGTGCGGTTGCAGCATTTTTGGACGGGCGTATAGGGTTCCAGCGGATTCCGGCAACTGTAGAAGACTGCCTGGAAAAATCAGACGAACGGGGTCTATTTAGATCCGCCGCAAGTATCGACGATGTACTGGAAATTGACCGGCAGGCGCGTGAACTGGCACGTGATGTGATGGGACTACCGGGAAATGTTTCTGATTGACACGTTAATGTCAGAGAAATCCGGCCAAGAGACCAAGGATAGATATTCATGAGCATGCTGGTTGCTGTAGTTGAGACAGTTCCAACTGTTTTGTTCTTTATTGCTGCTTTCTTGCTTGTCCTCACCGTCGTGGTCTTCATCCACGAACTTGGCCATTTCCTGGTGGCACGCTGGTGCGGTGTGATGGTTTCAACGTTCTCAATTGGCTTTGGGCGCGAAATATTCGGCTTCGAGGATCGCTACGGCACGCGCTGGCGGTTTGCTTGGATTCCGCTCGGCGGCTATGTCAAATTCATTGACGATGAGAACGCTGCAAGTGTCCCAGGCAAGGAAAACAGCCCTGATAGCGCGGCTCAGAATGATACAGAGCAGGAACGAGAACTGACGCCGGAAGAAAAAGCTGGGCGTTTTCACGGCAAGCCGATCTGGCAACGCGCGTCCATTGTCGCTGCCGGACCGATTGCGAATTTCATCCTGGCCATCCTTATTTTCGCATCGATGTACATGCTTTATGGGCAGTACAAACTCTCACCAAAGGTCGAAGGGGTTGTTGCCGGCTCTCCTGCGGCGGTCGCTGGATTTAAAGCCGGGGACCTAGTTCGCAGCGTCAACGGCAAAGAAATCGATGACTTCGTCGAACTGCAGCAAATCGTTGCAACCAGCCCTAAAAGACAATTAAAGGTTGATGTCGAGCGCAAAGGAGAGGTTGTGACACTGACAGTCACGCCAATTCTCAAGGAACGGTATGACCGGATTGCTGGTAAGCATATGCGCCCGGAAATCGGTCTTCAGGCGTCGCGCGACAGAAGTCTGGTGTCTCATACCGAGGTTGGACCCGTTTATGCACTCCAACTGGGTACGGAACGCACGTGGACAATCATCAGCCAGACCGTCAACTACATCAATGACATCATTTGGCAGCGCCAGCGTGCCGATCAGGTCGGTGGCATCATCCGAATAGCGGATGCGTCAGGAAAAGTAGCCCAGCTCGGACCAGAATACATCATTCAGTTCATCGCCTTCCTGTCGGTAAGTATCGGTTTCATCAACCTTTTGCCGGTTCCACTCCTAGATGGTGGGCATTTGATGTTCTATGCGGTTGAGGCTGTGCGCGGACGACCGCTGAGTGAACGGGTCCAGGAATTAAGTTTCAAAGTCGGCCTGGCACTGGTCATTTCTCTTATGCTATTTGCGACATGGAATGATCGCGTGGTTGTGAAGTCCTGGTTCCAACAACCGCCTACGGAGAATCAGGCCCAGTGAAGCATTCTTGCCACTTCCAATGTTGTAGCTGAATCGTTAATTGTTGGGGGTCAGGTCCAGACATGCGAGCAGGATGGTCTCATCGTGCACGCAATTGTCATGTAATGGGGATTTGATGCGCTCGCTTCTGCCGAAAAGTGAGTGCAGTAACTGGGGGATCGGCAAAGAAGGGCGAGCGCAGGGATGCCTCAAGCTTTTTTTCAGCGGATTACGGGCCTAGGCGTCATGCTGATGGTTTCTGCCGGTGTGTTCGTCGCGGGGGCGCTCGAAACACGAACCGGTTTCACGACAGTGGCCTATGCGCAAACAGTCGTGCGCCAAATCCAAGTCGAAGGTAATCGCCGGGTCGAACCGGCCACAGTCCGATCCTACTTGGATTTCACGGTCGGGGATCGCTATGACGATGCCCGCGTGAACTCGTCTTTGCGCGCCTTGTTCGCCACCGGCTTGTTCGCTGATGTGAACATTTATCTTCAAGGGACCGTTGTTGTTGTGACGGTGGTTGAAAACCCGGTTATCAACAAGGTCGCCTTTGAGGGTAACAGTGAAGTCGAGACCAAGACACTTGAATCCGAGGTGCGGCTGAAATCACGGGCGGTATACACACGTGCTCGGGCTATTGCTGACGCACAGCGCATTCTCGATGTTTATCGCCGCCAAGGAAGATTCGCTGCGACTGTCGAACCTAAATTGATTGAGCTTGGCGATAGCCGAGTCAACTTAGTCTTTGAGATCCGGGAAGGGATCACGACGAAGGTTCAAAGCATCAATTTCATCGGAAATAGTGCATTCAGTGACTCGCAGCTGCGCGACATCATCACGACGACGCAAGCTAGCTGGCTCGACTTCTTTACGAGTGGTGGCATCTACGATCCAGAACGCCTCAAGTTGGATCGCGAATTGCTACGGCAGTACTACCTGAAAAACGGATATGCTGATGCACGTGTCTTGTCCGCGAATGCGGAATTGGATCGCGATGGTAGCGGCTTTTACATCACTTTTACCGTTGATGAGGGGCCACTTTACCGCTTTGGCGACGTTCGGATCGAAAATGCTCTGCCCGAATTGCAACCGGAGACCCTTGAAGGTTTTCTGCTGACAAAATCTGGCGGCATCTACAACGCCTCCAATATCGATAAGACGGTTGAAAAAGTCACGCTTGCCACGGCGGAACAGGGCTTTGCGTTTGCCCGAGTGCGCCCGCGCGCCGATCGAGACTCGGTTGCCCGCGTCATCCATCTCACCTACGTCGTCGATGAAGGCAATCGCGTCTATATCGAACGGATCAATGTTGTCGGCAATGGTCGGACCAAAGACCATGTCATCCGCCGCGAAATCCGGTTGGTTGAAGGGGACGCCTACAATCCCCTCCTTGTAGATCGAGCAAAAAAGCGCCTGCAGAATCTCGGCTTCTTCAAAAAGGTTGAGACGCGTCGCCGGCCAGGATCCTCACGTGACCGTGTTATTTTGGACTTCGTGATTGAGGAACAAGCCACCGGCGAACTGTCATTCGGTGGCGGCTACTCGACCAGTGAGGGCGTCATTGGAGATATCTCGATTACCGAGCGCAACCTCATGGGGAATGGCCAGTTTCTTCGGCTCAAGTTCAGCGGATCCCTACAGCGCGCGCAAGTCGACTTAAGCTTTACGGAACCAAGGTTCTTGGACAAGAACCTGTCAGCCGGCTTTGATCTCTTCCACAAGGAGATCGACGCCACAGATGAGTCGTCGTTCAAGAGCCGTAAGACGGGTGGTAATATTCGCCTCGGCGCCCCGTTGTCGGAGAATATCTGGGCTTCAGTTCACTACCGGATCATGCGAGATGAGTTGTTCTCGGTCGCTGACGATGCGTCCTTGGCTGTCAAGGAAGCAGAAGGCACCCAGCTGACATCTCTAATTGGTGGCTCGCTGCGCTACGACACGCGAAATCATCCAAAGAATCCAAACCGCGGCCTCTATTTCCAGGTCGGATCTGACTTTGCCGGTGTTGGTGGTGATGTTCAGTACGTTCGGGTTCAGGGCGAAGGCCGCGCGTACTACCCACTCTTTAATAAGGTGACACTTGTTGGACGCGTGGTTGCAGGGCACATCGAGGGATGGGGCGATGACGGCGTTCGCCTACTCGACCTCTTCTACAAGGGTGGCGAGACAATCCGTGGCTTCGACAAGTCCGGTTTCGGTCCGCGAGACTTGAATACCAACGATGCTCTTGGCGGCACTACATTCTGGTCGGCGACTGCAGAGGTTCGTTTCCCATTACCATACCTGTCCGAAACATTGGGGATGAGCGGTGCTGTGTTCGCTGATGCGGGCTCACTATTCGGTGCCGGTACGGGCGCAAAGAATGCCGCTCAGGGTTGTGGAGTCCAGAATGCGGTTTGTCTAGCTGATGATGAAACAATCAGAGCGTCAGTTGGTGCAAGCATCATCTGGAATTCACCACTTGGACCTCTGAGAGTCGATTATGCTCACGTGCTGCAGAGCGAACAGTATGACGATGAGCAATCATTCCGGTTCGGTGCGGCGACGAAGTTTTAAGAGCATCTCTTGATCCTGGCTCGTCGGCTTGTGTTCATAGATGCTGGTAGCTGATTTGACGGCGCGGGTGTCATAGCCCGCGCCGTTTTGTTTGGTTGGTTTAGTGCGTAGCTATGCTATGGACTCTGGAAATCCTCATCAACGAGGTCGCACGCTCGCTCAGGTGGTATAAATTGTTTCACCACCGCGAATATTCCGCGCATCAGGCTATGATAGAAGGCTTTGAGAGGCATGGAGCACCCAGGCTTTATTGATTGTGCCGGTCCATTTTCAATCGATGATGTTTGCGCACATGTGGGCGCAACACCAACGACAAACAGCCGTGGTCAGGTTCATGATGTTCGCAGTCTTGATCGTGCGGGCCCTGAGCACCTCAGCTTTTTTGACAATAAGAAATATGCACCGCAGCTGCGGACGACCAACGCCGGGGCTTGTCTGATCCATCAAGATTTTGTGGAGCTGCTCCCGGCTGACACGATTGGGTTGGTTGTGAAGAGCCCCTATCGCGCCCTGGCTCAATCGCTGCAGCTTTTGTATCCCTCAGCAATGCAGCCGAGTATCGCGACAGCGAATGAGCCCGGACAGTTCGTGCATCCTTCAGCTATTATCGAGGATGACGTGATCATCGAGCCCGGTGCCGTCGTTGGACCGGAAGTCAGAATCGGGGCAGGAACCCGTCTTGCAGCCAATGCAACGATTGGTTATCGCTGCTATATTGGGCGAAAGTGCTATATTGGCCCGAATTCAACGGTCTGTCACAGCTTGATTGGTGATAATGTTATCATCCACGCCGGCGCCCGACTGGGCCAGGATGGCTATGGCTTCGCAATGAGTGCCGAGGGGCACCTCAAGGTCCCACAGATCGGACGTGTCATCGTCCAGGATCATGTCGAGATCGGAGCCAATACAACAATCGATCGTGGCGCTCTTAAGGATACCATTATCGGTGAGGGCACCAAAATTGATAATCTGGTTCAGATCGGGCACAACGTCGTAATCGGACGGCATTGTATCATTGTTGGCCAGACCGGCATCTCAGGATCAACAGAATTGGGAGATTTCGTTGTGATGGGTGGTCAGTCCGGCACTGTTGGACACATCAAAGTCGGAGCAGGAGCACAAATCGCAGGTGCATCGCATGCGAAGGATGATGTGCCGGCTGCGGCGCGGGTGGGCGGAACGCCTGCACGCCCGCTTTCGCAGTGGGCGCGGGAAATCGCCTACGTTGCCGGTAAGGTTAGGCGGCGGAAGTCGTAGCGTCTTGACCTCTGAAGTGCTCAACTGAGAAATTCTACGGCGGTGAGCTTAGGGGAGCACGCGGCCGAAACGACTGGAGAGACACTGACATGAACGATGCCTCAGATGGCTTGAAACAGCTTGGCACAGCCGATGTAGCCCGCCTGATGAAACTGTTGCCGCACCGGTATCCGTTCCTTCTTGTCGACCGCATGTTCGATATGGATCGAGACGAATCGGCAATTGGTTTGAAGAACGTGACGATTAACGAGCCGTTTTTCCAGGGGCATTTTCCGGAATACCCGGTAATGCCCGGCGTGCTGATTATCGAAGGCTTGGCCCAAACAGCCGGGGCGCTCTGCGTTCACAGCCTTGGTGAAAGCTATACACCCCATTTGGTGTATTTCATGGGGATTGACCGGGCTAAATTCCGCAAGCCTGTTGTGCCGGGTGACCAACTCTATTTCCATGTGCGCAAGATTCGCAGTAGAGGTCGGGCCTGGCGATTCTTCGGCGAAGCCAAGGTTGAGGGCAAAACGGTCGCTGAGGCCGAAATTAGCGCAATGATCGTTGACAGTGAGGAAACGGCACACTTGCATGGCTAAATCAGACATTCACGCGACGGCAATCATCGAGAACGGTGCGAAGATTGGTGAAGGTTGCCAGATTGGCCCTTACTGCAAAGTCGACGCAAACGTTGAACTTGCCGACGGTTGTGAATTGATTTCGCATGTTGTCGTGTCGGGTCGAACGACGATTGGCAAAGACACGCGCATTTTCCCGTTTGCATCGATCGGCCATCAGCCGCAAGACCTGAAGTACAATGGCGAACCCTCGACGCTGACCATCGGCGAACGCTGCATTATCCGCGAAGGGGTCACCATGAACCCGGGCACGGAAGGCGGGGGCATGACAACCGCCATCGGTGATGGCTGCGCCTTCCTGGCAAACTCGCACGTCGGCCATGACTGCATCATTGGCAACCACGTTATCTTCTCAAACAACGTCATGTTGGCAGGTCACTGTAACGTTGGGGATTATGCGATTATCGGCGGCGGGGCTGCCGTGATCCAATTTGCCCGCGTCGGTGCTCACGCCTTTGTCGGCGGAATGTCAGGCCTCGAGAACGACCTCATCCCGTATGGTATGGCCTTGGGAAACCGCGCCTATCTGTCGGGTCTCAATATTGTTGGATTGAGCCGGCGTGGTTTCTCTCGCGAGGACATTCATGATCTTCGGCGCGCCTATCGCCTGTTGTTTGCAAATGAGGGGACGCTCAAAGAGCGCATGGATGACGTGGAAGAGAGCTTTAGCACACATCCAATCGTCCAAGAGATCCTGACGTTCATCAAGGACGGTGGCAAACGCTCACTGTGTACCCCCAGGGACGGACATGCCAGTCCATCTGCCGGATAAAGCACCACCGGACAATTCCAAGGTCGGCATCATTGCGGGCGCCGGCGTGGTCCCGAAAGAAATCGCCGAAGCCATTCTGGCGACGGGCGGTGAAACCCACGTGATTGCCCTGCGGAATATAGCAACCGCGGATTTTGGCCGAATACCCCATACCGTTGTCGGCCTGGGGCAGGTTGGTGGCATGTTGCGGGCTCTGCGCGAGCACGGCTGCAAACGACTGATGATGTCTGGTGGCTTGGAACGGCCGAACCTCCTCAATCTGATGCCGGATCTCGGTTTTTTCCTCAATCTTGCGACAATTCTCGGGCTGATGCGCGGTGGTGATGATACCATTCTGCGAAAGGTGCTCGGGTTCTTTGAGCGGCAAGGCTTCCAGCCGGTCGGCATTCCCGAAGTCGCACCGTCACTGTTGGCGCACGAAGGTGTCATGGTCGGCGCGGCGGAGGGCCAAACCCTCGAAAATGATGCAGCCCTCGCTTTTCGCATCGTGGACCAGCTGGCCCGGTACGACATCGGCCAGGCGGTCGTCGTGCGCGATGGACAACCAGTGGGCATAGAGGCGGCGGAAGGGACTGATGCCCTGCTTGGCCGTCTACCGGCAGAGACAGCGAAGGGTGGACTGCTCCTTAAGGCCACCAAACCTCACCAGGATCTTCGCGCAGACCTGCCCACAATCGGTCCGCGCACGATCGACGCTGCCGCCAGGTTGCGTCTTTCTGCGATTGTTGTCGAAGCGCATCGCAGTGTTATAGCGGAAAGAGAGAAAACCCAGCAGCTGGCCGCGCAAGCCAACATCTCCCTCCGTGCTCACAGGCGTCCCGAAGTGGAGAAACAGAATGCGCCAGCTCGCAAAGCGGAGCAAACCAAAGAGCAACGTCAAGCTCATCAGGAAAACCGTCCAACGCACGCGAAAAGTGAGGACGATATCGCACTGGCGCGGAGTGTCTTGCGCGACATAACCGCGTTTTGTGAAACAGCTGCCGTCTGTGTCAGTCGCCACCGAGTGATATCCATTGGACTGGGCGGTGAGACCCAACACATCGTCAAGAACGCAAGTCACGTCCGACAATGGAGCGATCGTTCCGGCAGGCATCGCGGAGCCATCGTTGCCGTCTCGCACACCAAACTGCTGTCGGCCAAGCTCCTTGAAGATGCTGCCAATATGGGTGTTCGTCAGATTGCCGTGCAAGACAGGCTCAGCTTAACAGGTGATGATGCAAAGCTGGTCGGTGCCGCAGCCGCTCTCGGCATCGAACTCATGGACGGGGGCTAATGCGAGATCTCTCCATATTCATCGTCGTAGGAGAACATTCGGGCGATGCTCTGGGTGCCCGCCTCATGGACGGACTGGTCGCTGCTCACCCTGGTCAGATCAGGTTTGGCGGGGTCGGAGGCGACCAGATGGCCGAACGCGGTTTCCAGTCCATCTTTCCGATTGCAGATGTTGCCGTGATGGGACCACTTGCGATTCTGTCAAAACTTCCTGGCATCGTGAAACGGGTTTACCAGACCGTTGATGCCGCCTTGGTCGCCGAGCCAGATATCGTCGTGATTATTGACAGTCCGGAATTCACCCACCCCATTGCCAAGCGTATTCGCAAGAAGCGCCCAGGCATCCCGATTGTAGACTATGTTAGTCCCAGTGTCTGGGCTTGGCGACCGGGCAGGGCAAAGAAGATGGCACCCTATGTCGATCACCTTCTGGCTCTGCTGCCGTTTGAACCTGCTGCACATCAAAGGCTGGGAGGACCCAACTGTACATATGTTGGCCATCCCCTCATTGAGCGGCGCGACTGGTTACGCACACTTGATCCGGAGGCGCTCCGCGACCGCCTCGGTATGGCAAAGGAACGCGTGCCAATCGTCGTGCTACCCGGCAGTCGCGGCTCCGAAATTGATCGCCTGATGGACGTCTTTGGCAATGCTCTGACAGCAGTGCGCGGGCGCGGACATGATATTGAAATCCTGTTGCCGGCTGTCGACCATTTAAGAGACGAGATCGCCAGACGTGCAGCAGCCTGGCAACTCCCGGTCCACGTCCTTGCGGGCGATGAGGACAAGTTTCTGGCATTTCGGTTGGCGCGAGCCGCTCTCGCAGCCTCTGGAACGGTCACGCTCGAGTTAGGATTGGCTGGCACACCCATGGTGGTCGGATATCGTGTCGACCCGCTCGCCGCGCGCCTCCGGTTCCTCGTCAATGTCCAGTCTATCGTGCTGTCCAACCTCGTTCTTGGTGAAAACGCGTTTCCAGAATTTATCCAGGAGGATTGCCGGCCGGATTTGCTGGCGCAGGCATTATCTGAGCTTCTTGTCGATGGTCCTCCCCGTACAAAGCAGCTTGCAGCGCTAGCACAGGTTGCCGACAAGATGTCCGTGCCCCACGGCGATCCGAGTAAACTCGCCGCCGGCATTGTGCTCTCAATGGTATCTTGAAACGATAAAGGACTTAGCGAAACGCGTGAGGCGCTTTTTCCTGCATACTAAGGCGGAGCTGGGTCGCAGAGTATTTGAGCTTGCTACTAGAATGCCAATGTGCCAACTTCCGCCTGCAGACGAACAGGGCTGAGAGGCGACAGCATGACAGGCTCATGTTGCTTCCTTAGCGTTGTAGTTCGGCTGCGTGATGACTAGTGTTCTTTGGCGCAACGGGGTCGGCGCTACGGGGTAAGGTTACCTAACAAGCGATTGTGTCAGGAGGTATGTTCTTGTAGCGGAGTACTATTGATGACAAAACTGACCCTTTGCAGCGTTATGGGCGCTGTCTTGCTGGCGACCTCGATCCCACAAACTGTTATGGCGGCAGACTCACGATGCAGCAGCAAGGTGAAATCTTGTGTTGTGATGAGCGGTTGCGAAAAGAGCAAATCGTCGTCAAATTATTGCGGCGCGATCGTGTATATCAACAAGGGCGGATATGTGACTCGACCGGTGAAGTAGCAGTCGCGCAGCTCTCAACCCATCAAACAGCCCGTGCTGATGAACGCCGCACAGATACAGGCGGCCGCCGACCCGACAAAGGTGCCGAAAGTCTATTCGGATTGCCGGGACATCTCCGAGAAAATCGACACCGATGTGTCTTTGGGTAAGGCAGTGCAGTTCATTGCGCCTGGCGAGTGCGCATACAAGCTGGATATCAATATCAAAGCCGGCAACAAGAAGGATCGCAACCTGTTCCTGGTCCCAGGGTGTGTGATCGAAATGAGCACAGACGGCACCACGAATTCAAATGACTGGAGCCAGAAGGTTTACTGGTCCAGCCAGGCAAAGAAAGCCGGTGCCTCAGGAAAAGTCCAAGACCCGCTTGGTAACAAATGTGGTCGTCAGAGCAAGATGTAAGAGCTTGCTACTGCTCCGGATCTGTCCGTCGTCACATAATCTGGAACAGTTGAGCGTTTGATCTAAGCGAGTGATTGGCTCATCGTTTTCAAAGTTATGCTACGGCGTTGCGATGTTGCAAGCGCCGTGTTTCGAATGTCTTTCGTTTGATCCTTTCTCTCTCCAGCAAGATGATCTTGTTACGACCGAAGTAGACGTCTGCGGGCGTCACGTTGTTGAGGCTTTCGTGGTAGCGCTCGTGATTGTAGTGGGTCACGAATGCTTCGATGCTTGCCTTTAGATCCCCGGGCAGAAAGTAGTTCTCCAACAGCACGCGGTTTTTCAAAGTTTGATGCCATCGCTCGATTTTTCCCTGCGTCTGAGGATGGTATGGCGCACCACGAACATGATCCATCGATTGATCGTCGAGCCATTCTGCCAGATCACCAGAGATGTACGATGAACCATTGTCCGACAGAAGTCGCGGTCGATGTCTGACGTTGACTTTGTCACAACCTGACGCCTCCAATGCAAGTTCAAGCGTGTCAGTGACGTCACTGGCTTTCATGGTAGTGCATAACTTCCAAGCGATGATGTAACGCGAGTAATCATCAAGGACGGTCGAGAGATAGAACCATCCCCAGCCGATGACTTTGAGGTAGGTGAAGTCTGTCTGCCAAAGCTGATTGATCGCCGTTGTTTTGTCGTGGAACTCATCAGCAGCCTTGACGACGGCGAACGCGGGACTTGTGATGAGGTCGAGCGCTTTGAGTATTCGATAGACGGAAGACTCGGATACGAAGTAGCTCCGAGTATCTGTGAACTTCACCGCCAGCTCGCGCGGCGTCAGTTCTGGCTCTTCGAGTGCGAAGTCGACAATTTGCTCTCGGACATCGTCCGGGATGCGGTTCCAGACGTGGCCAGGCATCGGCTTTCGATCTTCTAATGCATCAAGTCCACCGGTGAGATACCGGTCATACCAACGATAGAAAGTCGTACGTGGGATGCCGAGCGTATCCAATGTGCGTTTTGCTGGCAGATGTGATTGCTCGACAAGGCGAATAATCTCCAGCTTCTCCGTCGCGGGATACCTCATGTGTCGTTGCCCCCACTTCCGATCATGCTTTTTTTGAGCAGCCGAAGTTCCAGGGCCTGCTCCGCGACAACCTCCTTGAGGTGTAGCGCTTCGCGTCGTAGATCCTTCACTTCATCAGAGGTCGCTGCCCGTGCGGTATCACCGGCTAGCCGCTTTTTGCCAGCCTCCAAGAACTCCTTTGACCAGCTGTAGTACATGCCCTGTGCGATACCTTCCTGACGGCACAGCTCGGCAATGCTGTCTTCGCCGCGCAGTCCTGCAAGGACGATCCTGATCTTCTCCTCGGATGAATATCGCTTCCGAGTTTGACGCCGGATGTCTTTGACGGTGCGGTCAGAAGCTTCAGTTCTACGTCCCATGTGGCACTCCTCAGTGGTGAGGATGAGCCTAGAAACACTCAGTTAAAAAATGATCTCAGAAGGTTCCAGGGGGGCTGACGTCAGACACTCCGGATCTGACGGTCGCGGAAACCGCTGAGGCGGGCCCGATCCGACAAAACTGTGGCAATCCCAAATTGCGTTAGTGGTATTTAGGGGCTAGGCACATGCGCCTGCGCGCGTTGACTGTATGGCTGTCTGTTCTTAAGCGTCGCCTAAGACAGGCTGGCATAATTCTGGTTTCTGCCACAGCACTAGCAGGTTGTGTTCAGGCTCCTAAGTTTCACGATTCGAAAGCACTGAACACCCTCGTCAATGAGTATGCCGAGCAAAGCCGAATGGAACAAGAGCGTCAGGTGGCGGCCGACGAGCGCTCCATTCGTGTTTTGAAGGTGTCCAATGCACAATCCTATAGTGCAGACAAACCCAAGTTAGTGAGCGTCAATCTTGTGAATGCTCCCCTGGGCAGGGTGATAGGGGAGCTTCTCGTTCAGTCAGCCGCGTCCTACAATGTCTCCGGCGTGTCCATTACTGGTCGTGTTACCGCCAAATTCAATGAGCTGCCGCTCATGGATGCACTCAATCAGCTGCTCTCTCATCGTGGCCTCGGTGCGTATGAAGAGGGCGGTGTCATTCGACTGCGCTACGGCACACCCATCAAGCCGCCGAAAGCGGTTCATCAAGATCAGGGCAAGAAGGAGAAAAACGCCTCCTCAAAAGGAGAAGCAAAGAATTCCGAGAAGCAACGACCAAAGGTTACCTACGAGGAAGTCGCACTGCGCCATGTCAAGATGGAAGACACCTTGAAAATGCTCCGGGCGGTCTTCGACGGGCAGGATGACAAAGTTAAATTTGGCAGCCTGCCGGAACGAAATGCGATCTATTTGGCAGGCAATGCAAAGGAAGTGTCATCCGCAAGAGCCATTATATCAAGAGCCGACCAGGAGGTTCCTCACGTTTTGATTGAGGCCCTGGTGGTTGCTTTTACGAAGGACGACGCCGAGACGTTCCAAAGTAGCGTCACGAACGCAGCGATCAATAACTTCTCCGGCATCAACATCATACCAGGTCAGTCTGCAGCAAACATAACCTTCACGTTCCTTCACGGTGTGAAGAATACCAAGACCCTGACAGATATCTTGGATCTTTATGTAACTGCAAACCGGGCGCGCATTCTCTCTAGGCCATATATGACAGCGCGCAGCCGGGAAACGGCTAAGATAGAGATCGTCCAGGAAGCTTTTACAGTCGTCAACAGGAGCGAAGACGGTGCCAGCGTCAGCACGAACGAGTCCATCTCCGCAGGCGTCACACTGCAAGTTGTGCCGACCGTCCAATCGGGTAATACGATACGGATGCAGATTAAGATTGAGGACTCTGACTTTGTTGCCGGTCCTATCGACGGCCTGATTGCCAAGCGGCGTAATTCCGCTCAAACATCTATGAACGCAGAGAGCGGTCAGACAATTGTAATTGGCGGTCTCGATCGTTCACGCGAGGGTGCAAGAAATTCCGGGTTACCCTGGTTGCGGAATATACCTGGATTGAACCTACTAACTTCCAAACAGCAGGGCTTGGAAGAAGGCGGGCAAGTTGTCGTCTACCTGACCCCGAAGATTTGGAAGCCAGACATGAAACCACCGATTGCTCAATCTGATGAACTCAAGCTGGACAACGGGTTTAGCACACGGGTGGAACGTGAAGCGTTGAATCCAGCGGGCCTTAGAGGTGGGCGTCATCAATAGCTGACGCTATCTGGCTCGTCCGTATGTGCGATTGGATATAGTATTGCAACCGGAACGGCGTTGATCGTCATTTAAGAACCGAGCAACCCACATGGAACTTCGACCTTGAGCAACTTGAGACATGGCCTTGGCTCATCAGGAGCACGGTGACATCGCATTGGTTTTCAATTCAAAGCCGACCCGCTCAATGATGGAAGGCTGATGAAGCGCCAAGCGTCACAGCGCAGAAATAGCCAGCACGGTCGCACTTCGACAACGCGTTCAATCGATCTCTCACTCTCCAAAATCACCATGAATATGCTGGCGAAACAAGCGGCCCCTTGGCTGCCGCTTCAAGAAACTACGCTATTAGGGTAGATCCAGGCCAATACCGCGCCATGGCATGGCTTTTTCTCGACCCCAGAATGTAACAACTTTCGCAATCTGACTAACTTTGAGCATCACGTTGGCTTTAGCGTCCGCTAGAGACTTGGCAGCTGGATGACGTGGGAGCTTAGAGATGACTGAGCATAAAATAAGAGAAAATGTGACCCCCAGTAGTGGAGGTGCCGTGTGGTCATCCAACTACAACAAGGTACTCAGAACCGGTTTGATCTCGGTAGCGCTCGCAGGCCTTTGGGGAACATCTGTTGCTATCGCCGATGACAACGGCATCACTCGACTGGCAATACGAAACTGTTCGCCTGCCAAGATGTTGGTCTGTGTTTACGACAAGACCGACAATGTTCTTGCTATTCCTTATCACGCAAGAAGGATCAAGCATGCCGAGAAGGAGCGCTTCTCTTGCGGATCCGCGAATAGGTGCAAGGTGTTCATGGGCACCGATGTCGGCGGCATCAAGAAGGTGATGCAAAGCAGCAATAATCAAAAATATGTCTGGGCCTCAGCAGGCGTCGCCGGAAGTATGGCACTGACTGCCGGAGCAGGTAGTGGTGTCACGATGGCGATTATTGGCGCGACCGGCGTTGGCCTAGGAGGAGCACTTGGCATTGCAGGGGTGGCCGGAGTCGTCGCCGCTAGCGCCGCTGTCGGTACAGTTATCGGTGTGGTTAAGACAATTGATGGGGTTGAACTCGGCAAGGTGTGTAAGCAGATGATGCGCGAGCAACGAAACGCCATTAGCAAGCTCGATGACAAGAAATTGCGCCAGTCGGCCCGGGACGGCTTCAAGAAGAAGGTATCGGGACGTTTCCCGAAGTACAAGAACCACAGCATCACCGTCCAATCAAATGGACAACTCAAGCTCGTTTCAGGTGATAAGTGCTAGCACCGACTCGCAGTCATTGCTGATGGTTAGGGGACTGGATGAGTGAGTAACAAGCTTATCCCGAGACATAGTTCAGAACGGGCGCGCTTCGACAATGCGTTCTATCAATCTCTCAATCCTCCAAAATATGCATGGATATGGTGACGAAACATCTGACCCTGTGGCGACCACAACGAACAGCTGCGCAATCAGGGTAGATCCGGGCCAATACCGCGCCATGGCATAGATGTTTCTCATCTTCAGAATGTAGCGACTTTCGCAAACCGCCTAACACTGAGCATCTCGTTCGCTATAGCGTTAGCCTGAGACTTGGCAGCTGTATGATATCGGAGTGTGGAGATGATTGAGTATAATACGAGAAAAAATGAGCCTCCCAGCAGTCGAGGTGCCGTGTGGTCATCCAACTACAGTAAGGCAATCAGAACGGGATTGATCACGGTCGCGCTAGCAGGCGTTTGGGGATCATCTGTTGCCATCGCCGATAACAAAGGCATCAATCGACTGGCAATACGAAACTGTTCGCCTGCCAAGATGTTGATCTGTGTTTATGACAAAAAAGACAATGTCCTCGCCATACCCTACCATGCAAAAAGGGTGAAGCCAGGTGAGAAGGAGCGCTTCTCTTGCGGATCCGCGAACAGGTGTAAAGTGTTTATGGGCACCGATCACAGCGGTATGCAGAGGTTATTGGATAAGCAAAAAAACCAAATATTAGTTTGGGCCGGAGCTGGTGCTGCCGGAAGCGTGGCATTGACGGTTGGGGTCGGTGGTTACGCTACAATGGCTATCATCGGCGCCACTGGCGCCGGCCTAGCCGGAGCTCTAGCCATTTCAACTGCCGCGGGAGTTGTCGCAGCGGGCGCCGCGGTTGGTTCGGTTGTCGCGGTGGTTAAGACAATTGACGGTCTGAATCTGGGCAAGATATGCAAGCATATGATGAACGACCAACGGAAAGCTATCAGTAAGATTGATGATAAGAAGCTCCGCAATATGGCCCGAGCTGGCTTCAAGGATAAAGTAAGTGGACGTTTCCCAAAATACAAGAACCACAGCCTAACCGTCCGAGACAATGGAATACTTAAACTGGAATCAGGCGACAAGTGCTAGCACCGACTCGCAGCTTATCCTGCTGGTTTAGGTGACCGGATCAGCGAGTAACACGCTGATCCCGAGATATAGATTAGAGCGGGCCCTACTGCCTCCGTGTTATGCATCTCAGTAAGAGGTGGGAGGGGCAGCCCGGACATATTACAAAAAAGGGGCGGGTAATACCTGCCCCTATTTTTATGAACAATCACAGATTCTTTGTGACGACCTGAGTCTCACCAAACGCTAATCCTCTGACAGTCGCCCGGGCATGAGATTGATCATATGGTGGTGATGTCAACGGTCCCGCATAAACACCGGCCAAGCCGGAGCCATACTACCGGCCCACGCCCCATTAATACCCTCATCGAATATGTAGTGGCGGGGGGTAACGCAGTTTCGCGCACCACCCCCCGATCATTTCATGCGGCCGAAGATCTAGCTTCGCTGATCAAGCGACACGAAATCACGACGCCCTTCGCCGATGTAAAGTTGACGCGGACGACCGATACGCTGCTCGGGGTCCTCGATCATCTCTTTCCACTGCGCGATCCAGCCGACAGTCCGCGCAACTGCGAACAGAACCGTGAACATGGAGACAGGGAAGCCCATCGCCCTCAGCGTAATGCCTGAGTAGAAGTCGATGTTCGGGTAGAGCTTTTTCTCAATGAAGTACTCGTCCGACAAGGCGATCTTTTCGAGCTCCATAGCGACCTGGAGCAGCGGCTCATTCTTGACGCCCATGAGATCGAGAACCTCGTGGCAGGTCTCCTGCATGACCTTGGCACGCGGATCGTAGTTTTTATAGACCCGGTGACCAAAGCCCATCAAACGGAATGGATCATCCTTGTCTTTGGCTTTCTCCACGTATTCTGGAATGCGGTCGACAGACCCAATCTCTTCCAGCATGTTCAACGCTGCTTCGTTGGCGCCACCGTGTGCCGGTCCCCAAAGGCAGGCGATGCCGGCTGCAACGCAGGCGAACGGGTTGGCGCCGGAAGAACCTGCAAGCCGAACAGTCGAGGTCGATGCATTCTGTTCGTGATCCGCGTGCAAGATGAAGATGCGATCGAGTGCCCGCGACAGTATTGGATCGACGCGGTAGGGCTCACAAGGAACAGCGAAGCACATTTGCAGGAAGTTCGACGCATAGTCGAGGTCGTTGCGAGGATAAATAAACGGCTGACCGATATGGTATTTGTAGGCCATCGCCGCGATCGTCGGCATCTTCGCGATCATCCGATGCGATGCAATCATGCGCTGCGTCGGATCATTGATGTCCGTAGAGTCGTGATAGAATGCGGAGAGTGCACCGACGGTGCCAACCATGATTGCCATTGGGTGAGCATCGCGCCGGAACCCGGTGAAGAAGCGGGTCATCTGCTCATGCACCATCGTGTGATTGGTGATCGTGTACTCAAATTCCTCGTATTGAGCCCGAGTCGGCAGCTCACCGTGCAATAGCAGATAGCAGACTTCGACGAAGTTTGAACCTTCCGAGAGCTCGTCGATTGGGTAACCGCGATACAGCAACGTGCCCTCATCGCCATCGATGTAGGTGATGCGCGATACGCAGTTGGCCGTTGATGTGAACCCCGGGTCGTATGTGAAACAGCCGGTATCACGATAAAGGCGTGTGATATCAACGACATCTGGCCCTACAGTGCCGGAGCGGACTGGCAGTTGGACGTCGTTACCCTTGAGTGAGATTTGGCCAGCCTTCGCTGACGTGTCATGCACGTTCATCGCCTACCCCTTTCTTAGAGTGTCTCATTGCTGCGCTGGCGAGCGTGCAATGCAATATCAGGAGATCGTCTGCCTCATTAGCTATTACAAAGCGGCCTGACTCACAAGTTCATCGACCCAAAATTAACCCTGTCGTGAAGGAAAATTGACCGAAAAAACAAAGTCTAAGCGCTCTGATCTCGTATACGATCAAGTGCTTCTTCCTGCCCCAGGACTGCGAGAACGTCAAAAATCGGTGGTGAAACGCCTCTCCCCGTCAATGCGGCCCGAATCGGCGGTCCGATTTTGCCCAGTTTCAGATCCTCCTGCTCCAAGAACGCTCGTACTGCCTCTTCAGTCGATTCGGTATTCCATGGCGACACGTCGGCAAGAAAATCCGCGAGTTTCGCCAGATTCGCACGGGCCTCGTCACTCAGCACCTTGGCCGCTTTATTATCCAGGGCCACAGGTCTCTGCGCAACGAGAAAAGCGCTGCCATCAATCAAGTCGTTGAGGGTCTTGGCGCGCTCCTGCAGCGCCGGTAGAAGGGCCTCTAGACGGTCCCAGCCCGCCTCAGCATAGCTCTCAATCAAAGCTGCACCGTTCCCGAGTAGCGGCATCAACTGCTGTAGGTCAGCAAGTAGGCGTGATGGGGATGCCTGGCGGATATAGTGCGCGTTGACATCTCCGAGCTTATCGAAGTCAAAGCGTGCCGGTGACTTGCCGAGCCCGCCGTAGTCAAACCACGCGGTCATTTGCTCCTGAGTAAAGATCTCATCGTCGCCGTGGCTCCAGCCGAGGCGCACAAGATAATTGCGCAAAGCATCCGGCAAGTAACCCATCTCCTGGTAAGCCTCAACACCAAGGGCACCATGCCGTTTTGATAGCTTAGCACCATCAGAACCATGGATCAGGGGGACGTGCGCAAACACAGGTGTCTGCCAGTCCATTCCGTTATAGATGCAGGTTTGGCGAGCTGCATTGGTGAGGTGGTCAACGCCGCGAATGACATCGGTAATCCCCATGTCATGATCATCAACGACAACGGCGAGATTGTACGTCGGCGTCCCATCGCTGCGCAGAATGATAAGGTCATCCAAGCTGGCGTTCGGGAAACGGGTTTCACCCTGGACCCGGTCGTCAACAACGGTCTCGCCGTCCAACGGACTCTTTAAGCGAATAGCCGGGGAGACGCCCGCCGGGGCATCGCCAGGATCACGATCGCGCCAACGACCGTCGTAAACAGGTGGGCGGCCTTCCGCTTCAGCCTGTTTGCGCATCTGGTCCAATTCTTCCGGGCTGCAGTAACACCGGTAGGCCTGACCGCGCTTCAAGAGCTCCTCGACAACCTCGCGATGGCGTTCTGCGCGGCTGAATTGAAACACAGGCTCTTCGTCCGGGACAAGACCAAGCCAGTTCAGTCCGTCGATGATGGCGGTGATGGCGGCATCGGTTGATCGTTCGCGGTCGGTGTCCTCGATACGCAGCAGATACTTGCCGCCGTGATGACGGGCGTACAGCCAGTTAAAGAGCGCTGTGCGCGCGCCACCGATATGAAGAAACCCCGTCGGAGATGGCGCGAAACGCGTAACGACACTGCCTTGCTTGCTTGCGGTGCTCATTCGTTGATATGATGCCTACTGATTAATGTGTCTTGCTTGTCAGTGCGATGGCTTTAGCACACTCGCGGATAGACGATAAGTAGGGCGCCGCTGATGCCAGCACCGTGACGAAGATTGGTCTGCCATGGCGATCACTATCAATCGTGAGACCGATGCCAACAACGTGGAAAGGCGAAGTCGCGCGCCGCCACTCCCTCTACGGTGGCTCCGTCAGGAACGTGGCCGATGGTTCCTGTGGGCACCGGTTTGCTTTTCGGCCGGCATCAGTGCCTATTTCGCGCTTCCGGTCGAGCCGCACATCCTCATCCTGGTGCTGGCCGGTGTCATCGCAGCTGCACTCCACAAGGCAACCCGCGCTTGGTCAATTGTACAGCCAGTGACTATCGCGCTGATCCTCGTCGCAGCAGGGCTTCTTACCACAAAGGTCCGGACGATATGGGTGGCCGCACCCATCCTGGAAAGAACACTCTACGCAGCCAAGGTTGACGCGCTTGTGGAGTACATTCAGCCACGCAACGATCGCGGACCGCGCGTAACGATGATCGTCCGCAGGATCGAACGACTGCCACTGCATGAGACACCGCATAGAGTGAGAGTGAGGTTCCAGCGTCCCATCCCGAACCTGAGGCCGGGTCACCTCATATCATTCAAGGCGACGCTGACACCGCCGGCTCCACCCGCTCTACCGGGAGGCTATGACTTCGGACGCGCAGCCTACTATCAATCACTTGGCGCCGTCGGCTTCGCAATCGGTAGGCCAACCATATCGCCGCCGCCAGAAGACACCGGCGTCAGCCTGATGGCGAAAGCGGCGATCCAGACCTGGCGTCAGCAGATCGGCGTGCGGATTACAAATGTCCTGCCGGGACAGACGGGCGCCATCGCAATGGCATTAATGACGGGCGAGCGCGGCCGCGTTGAGCGTGCCACTCTGGAGGCCTACCGTGACGCGGGGCTGCTTCACCTCCTGTCCATCTCCGGCCTGCATATGGCGATCATGGCTGGATCTGTCTTCCTGGCATTGCGGTTCGTTCTCGCCTCCTTCCCGACCTTGGCACTGAACATTGCAATCAAGAAATGGACGGCAGTTGTCGCCATCGTTGCCGCCTTCGGCTACCTCATGATTTCGGGCTCTACGCATGCAACGATCCGAGCCTGTATCATGGTCACAATAATGATGGTTGCCGTCATCCTCGACCGGCCAGGCCTCGCTCTGCGCAATGTTGCCATAGCGGGCATGCTGATTCTCATGACGTCACCTGAAAGCCTCCTGCACGCCGGGTTTCAGATGTCGTTCGCAGCTGTCATCGCCCTGATTGCGTTTTATGAGATCATTCAGAAACGACGATCCCACGCCCCAAGCCGCCCCCAACCCGGTTGGTTCAGCGTTATGGCGTGGTTCCTTCTTGGGATCATCGGTTCAACGGTCATTGCCAGTATCGCGGTCGCGCCTATCGCCGCCTTCCACTTCCACAAGAGTCAACAATTCGCCGTCCTAGCCAATCTCATCGCCGTTCCTGTTTGCAATCTCATCGTCATGCCGGCGGCGCTCTTGGCGTTTCTCTCGATGCCGTTTGGTCTTGAGAGCCTACCGCTTCTGCTGATGGGTCAGGGGATTGAAGTTATGACGTGGTGCGCGGAACAGGTCGCTGCACTACCTGGTGCTGTCGCCCGCCTGCCGGCCTTCTCAACCGTCGCGTTCGGATTCATCGTGATGGGCGGACTCTGGTTGTGCTTGTGGCAACTATCCTGGCGCTGGCTTGGCCTTGTCTGGATCACGATTGGCATTGCGCTGGCGCCCTATCATCAGCGACCGAGCGTTCTCGTCGGTCGCGAAGGGAGATTGGTCGCGGTCCGATCAAGCGACGGTACGCTGGCCGTCATCCAAGGGCGTCGGACAAAATTTGAACTGGAGCAATGGCTTGCTCATGATGGAGATAATCGCCGGCCGACTGACATTCGCAGTAAGGCTGGGTTTCGTTGCGATCGGAAAGGATGTACGGCGCCGATCCAGGGAAAACCGCTTGCCGTATCCCTGCACCCGGCCTCCTTGCAGGATGATTGTGAGCGGTCGGCTATTCTCATTTTGCCGTATCCGGTCCCCAATGGCTGCACTTCCGACCGGCTCATGGTTTGGGACTTCTGGTCTATGCGCAAACTGGGCACACATGCCTACTTTGCTGGTGAAGGCGGAGAGGCGAGATTGCACACGGTGGCGGATGCTCGGGGTAACAGACCCTGGTCGCGTCGCCACTTTCAGTCCCCCCGCACAAATCGCCGCCCTAGGATCCCCAGGAACTCGGACCGGACATCAGAGAGGACACGATTGGGTCGCTTTGCAGCGTCGCAGCTTCTTAGGCCGGATGTGGCGCCTTACGAGAGGCCTGACGATGAAGGCGATACATTCGCCTTCGATCGGCAATAAGCGCCTAGCTAAAGTCACGACTGATCATCCGGACGAACGTAGGGCCACCATCATGACGTCAACAGCGCACGTTGATTAGTAGCGCCGGATCAACCCAACCAACCGACCCTGAACGTTGACGCGGCCTGGACCGAAATATCGTGTCTCGAATTCGGGATTTGCTGCCTCAAGGGCGATCTGCCCATCACGTTTACGAAGCCGCTTGAGGGTGGCCTCTTCCTGGTCGACGAGTGCAACAACAATATCGCCGTTTTCCGCGGTATCGCAGCGCCGAATAATGACGGTGTCACCATCATGAATGCCAACTTCGATCATCGATTCACCACGAACTTCCAACGCGTAATGTTCCCCTCCCGTCAGGAGGTCGGGCGGACACGCAATGTCATGTGTATGGTTCTCAATGGCTGAGATGGGCACACCCGCTGCAATGCGCCCCATCACGGGTACGGATATGGTCCGGCTATCAACCACGGTGGAGGATGGCATGAGCCGCTCAGCAGGCGGGCGCCCGCCGCCGCCATCAATCACACCAAGTTGCGGTCGCTCGGTAGGAGTATCATCACTGCCAGGCAGTTTCACGACTTCAAGGGCCCGTGCGCGGTGCGGCAAGCGGCGAATAAAGCCGCGCTCTTCAAGTGCCTTGATCAGGCGGTGAATGCCGGATTTTGATTTGAGCTGCAAGGCATCTTTCATTTCGTCGAAAGACGGTGGTACGCCTGCATCCTGAAGGCGTTCATGGATGAACATCAGGAGGTCTTTTTGTTTTTGCGTGAGCATCGTGATCTCCCGGCGCTGGTGGCCTAACGGATGTCTCCGAGTGGATACAAAACAAGAACTATTCGATACAGTCTATAAATGTTCTTTTAAAGTTCTGCAACTGTTTCAAGAATTTGTTCGCAAGAGTGTGTTCAAAAATCAATCATGCTGATTTCGACTTGCTCGCCAATTCTTCGACCGGGATCATGCGGCGGGCGGATAATCAGGACATCGGCCTGGGCGAGTGGCGACAACAACGAACTGTCCTGGGATCGAACTGGCGCCACTATCAATGTCCCATCTGATCCTGACTGACTGATGCCACGCATGTAATGTTCGCGCGGTCCATTCGACGACAACGGTTGAGACAGGCTCGCGGGTAGCCGCGACAGGCCATCATCAGGTCGGCCGACAAGCTTCGCGATGAGCGGTACGACAAATATCCACGTGCAAATCAAGGACGAGACGGGGTTGCCTGGCAATCCAATGACACGCGTATCTCCCAGCTGCCCAAACATCAAAGGTTTACCGGGCCGCATGGCAATACGCCAGAAGTCGAGCGTCATTCCCAGGTCCTGGAGTACCGGTGCAACAATGTCATGGTCGCCAACGGACGCCCCGCCGATTGTAATAAGAACATCCATGTCGCGGCCGCGCTCACACAAGCGTGCAAGATCAGCGGGGTCATCTTTGGCGATGCCAAGAAAATGCGGACTGCCACCGATCCGCTCGACAATTGCTGCAATCCCGAATGGATTGGAACAGACAATCTGATCCGGACCGGTTTTCTCACCGGGCAAGACGAGTTCGTCTCCTGTCGCGATCAAGCCGACACGAGGTTTGCACACCACCTCAAGCTTGCCATGTCCCATCGCAGCCGCCAGCGTGATGTCACGGGGTGTCAGAACCCGCCCGCCGTTGAGAAGATGATCACCGTCCTCAAAGTCAAAACCACGCTTTCGGATATGACCGGCTTCAGGGATGCAGTCGCGGATCGTCACGACGTGGCCGTCCTGGTCCGCATCTTCCTGGATCACAATGGCATCTGCACCAGGTGGTACAGGCGCACCGGTGAATATGCGGACCGCCTCACCCGGATTCACGTGTTGGCGGTAACCGTGGCCCGCAGCGGACTCACCGGCCAAATGCAGTTCGGCAGGAAATGAGCGGATATCATCAGCGCGGACCGCATAGCCATCCATGGCGGAAACATCGAATGGCGGTTGTGTCCTTAACGCTGAAAGATCAGACGCGAGGATGCGCCGGTCCGCTGACAAGAGGTCAACCGCCTCGCTGTCCTTGGTCACGACGCCCGACAGGATCCTAGAGCGGGCCTCCTCAACGCTCAACAGAGCCATTGCCTTACGTGTCTCCGCCTGTGTCCGCAACGAAATGGCCAGACCGTCCGCCGCTTTTCTCGATCACGCGGACGCCGGTGATGACCATTGCGCGATCAACTGCTTTCAGCATGTCGTAAAGTGTGAGACATGCAACGCTTACCGCCGTGAGTGCCTCCATTTCCACACCGGTCTGGCCGCTGACCCTGACCTCGCTCGTCACTCGCAGACCAACTTGGTCACCCAATTCCTCGAAGTCGACGTCCACCTTGGAGAGCGCTAACTGATGGCAGAGCGGGATCAAATCGTGCGTTCGCTTGGTTGCCATGATGCCGGCAATGCGTGCCGTCGCGATGACATCCCCTTTTTTAGTTTGCCCGGACTTGAGAAGCGCGAGGGTCTCAGCCGCCATCTCAATGCGCCCTTCCGCCCGTGCAGTGCGTTGCGTGATCGGCTTATCACCGACGTCGACCATTTGCGCTTCGCCGCGCTCGTTGATGTGACTGAGCTCGGCCATCAGGCGGTTTCCCCTGTCAGTAAAGCCCGGGTCGCAGTGGTGACATCGGCCTGACGCATCAAGCTCTCACCAACCAGAAAGGTATTAACCCCCGAACGCGCCAAACGTTGCACGTCTCCGTGATTTGCGATTGCGCTTTCCGCTATGGCGATGCGATCTGCCGGCACACGGGGGGCGAGCCGCTCCGTCGTCTCCAGCTTTGTCTCAAATGTACGTAGGTCGCGATTGTTAATCCCGATCATGCGACAGTCGATATTGAGGGCGCGCTCAAGTTCAGCATCGTCATGCACCTCGGCAATGGCGTCCATGTTCCACTCAAGAGCTGCAATCGCGAGTTCCTGAGCCAGGCCGTCATCAATTTGCGCAAGGATGATCAATATACAGTCGGCGCCCCATGCACGGGCCTGCGGCACCTGATAGGTGTCGATCATGAAATCTTTCCGCAGCGCCGGCATACGCGTCGCCGAGCGGGCCGCGTTCAAGAACTCAGGTGCTCCTTGAAACGACGGCGTATCCGTCAGGACCGATAGGCAGGTCGCACCGCCGTTTTCATAAGCCACCGCCAGGGATGGAGGATCAAAATCGTCCCGGATCAGACCTTTGGACGGACTTGCTTTCTTGATTTCGGAGATCAAAGCAAAACCGCCATCAGCAACCTTGGTCGCCAGGGCATCGGCAAACGGCCGAACAGGATCACTCGCACGGGCCAGGGCCTCGACGTCGGCCAGCGATTGCGCTGATTTGGCGGCAGCCACTTCCTCGCGCTTGTAAGCTGTGATTTTTTTGAGAATATCGCTCATGGTGGCGGACAATAGCTCAGGCGTTCGCGAAGCGGTAGTCGTAGAGCTAGTGCGATTAAGGAATTTTGCAAAATGCACGTCCATACAACTCAGATCGACGGTGTCACCCACGTTGAATTGGCCCGTCCACCTGCCAACGCCATGGTGCCGGATTTCCTCGACGAGATCGCGACATGCTTTCACGCCTTCCAGAGCGACGACGCAGTCAAGACGATCGTCCTGAAAGGCAATGGGCGCGTGTTCTGCGCTGGTATGGATCTAAAGGCTGCCGCAGGTGTTGCTGATATAGCCGGATCAGATGCACTCGTATTGTCGTTCAATCGCGCGTTCTCAGCCGTGTATGGCTGCCTGAAGCCCGTAATTGGCGCCATAAATGGCCACGCGATTGCCGGCGGCATGGTCTTAGCGCTTTGCTGCGACTACCGCATTGCTGCAAGCGTGAATGCGCAATTCGGTTTAACCGAAGTCCGTGTGGGTGTGCCGTTCCCGGAAGCGGCATACAATGTCATTGCCGATCAACTGCGTCCGGAGACGCTGCGTTGTCTGGTGCAATTTGGTGAGAATGTTGATCCAGACACGGCGCTTGCCTGGGGCGCCGTTGACGAACTTGCTGAGCCAGAGGATGTTGTGGAGCGGGCGCATCAGAAGGCATTGACGTGTCTAAAGATCCCACCGCGTGGTTATGCCGAGGTCAAACGACAGTTGCGTGGGCCAACAATCTCTAAAAATGCTGAGTTGATAGCATTGAACCGCGACAAGCACCTTGGGCGGTGGCTCGACAATGCCGCACGCAAGGCAGCGCTTGATGTGCTAGCAAAATAGATCGGATCCGCGTCTCCATGTGTTTTTTCGCGACGCAGACAATTCTTAAAACACCAGACTCAGAAATCGAAAGCTCGCATTATGTCGGCAGAAAACCCAGCCGCTAGCCGGCCTGCGCCTCGCGTGGATGGCCCTGAAGCCTGGTTCCGCCTCGTCATCGCTGTCATCCTTGGCACGGTGGGCGCCGTTGGCATGTGGGCAGTGGTTGTCGTGCTACCTGCCGTGCAATCCGAGTTCGGTCTAGCCCGCGCCGACGCATCAATGCCGTACACCGCAACCATGGTTGGCTTTGCGTTGGGGAACTTCCTTGTTGGTCGTTATGTCGATCGGCTGGGCATCACAATACCGGTCATTGGTGCGGCCTTGATGCTCGGGGCCGGATTGGTGCTCGCTGCCTACACCACCGATATCTGGCAGTTCACCATCATTCAGGGTGCCCTGATCGGATTGGGCACATCTGCAACTTTCGGCCCGCTCATGGCGAGTATATCCCATTGGTTTGAACGCCGCAGGGGGATCGCCGTCGCTGCCGCGGCAAGCGGCAACTACTTGGCTGGAACGATTTGGCCGGTCTTTATCCAGCAGTCCGTGGCAACAGAAGGATGGCGAACGACCTACATCGCCATCGGGGTACTCTGCGTTTTGATCATGATTCCGCTGAGCCTGCTTCTGCGCGGAAAACCTCCGGAAAGCAGGCCACAACCTGCCGTTGGTTCTGCAGCGTTGCCGAGTCAGCGGGTGGCTTCCGGCTTCTCACCCACCACTTTGCAGGTCCTGCTGATTATCGCAGGGATATCCTGCTGCGTGGCGATGTCGATGCCCCAAGTCCATATCGTGGCGTACTGTGTCGACCTGGGCTATGGCCCGGCCGCAGGCGCCGAAATGTTATCGCTGATGCTTGGCGCAGGCGTCATCAGCCGACTGCTCTCGGGTCTGATTGCCGACTACATTGGCGGAGTGAAAACGGTTATCTTGGGCTCGATGCTACAGTGCATTGCGCTCACCCTGTTTCTCCCGTTCGATGGTCTGGTTTCACTCTATATCGTGTCGTTGCTATTCGGCTTGTCACAGGGTGGCATTGTTCCAAGCTACGCCATCATCGTCCGTGAATATCTGCCGGCCAACGAGGCAGGCCAGCGCGTCGGATTGGTTGTGATGTCCACAGTTCTTGGAATGGCACTGGGTGGCTGGATGTCAGGATGGATTTACGACCAGTCAGGGTCATACGCCATGGCCTTCTTCAATGGCATCGCCTGGAATGTCCTCAACATCTCCATAATGTTGATGCTCTTGTGGCGCGCGCGGGGGCCGCAACACGCCACAGCCTAATACTCAACAAGCCCTGGGGCGTTGCTTAAATCGATTGTTGTTGGGGGGAGTTATGACGAGACGAGGTGCAGGTCCAGGGTTCGATACCACCGACGAAACTTCGCAGGCCGCGCGAGAAGTGGCATCCTTTGGAACCGCAACAATACTGACCGGAATTGTCTCGTTGGTGGCGCTCGTGTTCTCCGGGTTGAGCCTCTACGAAACGGTCCTCAAACAAGCAAACCTGCATCTCTATGTGCCTGACACGCTGGCTTATACCCGCGATCCCAATGGCAGTCTCGAGGTCATTGTCGTGCCAGTGACAGTTGCCAACAGCGGCGCCCGCGATGGTGTCGTCTCTGCTCTCAAGCTCAACATCGAGAATAAGCAAAGCGGTTTGAAAAGAGAGTTTTCTGCAAGCTTTATCGCGGCACCTGGTTATTTCTCCACAAAGGAGGATTACTCGAAAGGCCAGAGCCGACCGAAAACAGCCTTCGCGCCACTGAGCATTCCCGGGCGTAGCGCGTTCACAGGAACACTGTTGTTCTATCCCAAGGAATTCAGCGAGCAACGTGTCGTACCAGGCGCGGGCAAGTTTTCTATGACGCTTGCAGCCACAATGGATACGGTTCAAGACATGGGTGCGATTGACCGGTTTTGGTCAACGGATATCGAGCCTATCTCGTTTGTTGCTAATCTTCCGGCCGTATCGCGCTATTTCGCCGGCCAGACGATGAGTGGTCGCAGCGTCCGCCTGTTTGTTGAAAGTGTCGGCGACAAATAGAACGATCCGCAAGGCTTGTGCAAAACTTGTCGATGAACATCGATCTATTCATCTGCATACAGATTAACGTGTGTTGCAGCCTGGGTCGCCTCTCATATTGTGGTAGTCTGCCGCCATCAATCACACCATGCCGGCGCAAGCTCAACCCTGGGCAAACGTCAAAGCATCCTGATTGATAAGCATCGATGCGAGCCAGCGTCATCTCGGCAATGCTCTGCTCGGACGCTGGCTCGAAACCGGTTGATGCCGATCCGGAATCATAAAGCGGCCCGGCATCATCAACCAGCGTTGGTAATCTCGATGAGACGGTCCAGAGCGCCTCGGGCGGCACCGGTTTGTATGGCGTTAGCAGCTACATCCACGCCTTGACTGAGCCCCTCCGCCTTACCCGCTACAACCAGCGCCGCAGCGGTATTCAGAAGAACAATATCGCGGAAGGGTCCCTTTTTGTCTGCGAGTACGTCACGAATAGCAGCGGCGTTCGTCTCTGCATCACCGCCCACCAGATCAGACAGCCGCGCCGGAAGTAGGCCAGCATCGGCCGGTGTGACTTCGAATGTTTTCACCATGCCGCCTTTAAGTTCAGCAACGCGTGTGGCCCCTGTGGTTGTCATCTCGTCCATGCCGTCGTGGCCATGCACGACCCACACATGTTCGCTGCCAAGGTTATTCAGAACGTGTGCGATGGGCTCTACCAAATCCAGACTATAGACACCCACGATCTGGCACTTCACGGATGCTGGATTGCAGATCGGCCCAAGCACATTGAAGATGGTCCGCACACCAAGTTCCGCGCGCACGGGAGCCCAGTGCTTCATGGCGGGATGATGCAGGGGCGCCCACATGAAGCCGACGCCGGCATCGTTTATACACCGTCCGACAATCTCGGGCGTGATGTCGAGTTTCACACCCAGTGCAGCCAGAACGTCCGAGGCGCCAGCCTTGGATGAAACTGAGCGGTTGCCATGCTTGGCAACCTTGAGGCCGGCTCCCGCGGCAACGATCGCAGCACACGTTGAAACGTTATACGTGCCGTGACTGTCGCCACCGGTCCCGACAATATCAACCGCGCCTTCTGGTGCCGTGACCCCGGTCATATGCATACGCAAAAACTCAGCCGCACCAGTAATCTCTTCAACAGTCTCCCCGCGTACGCGCATCGCCATTAGGAAGGCGCCCATTTGCGCGGCCGTTGCTTCACCCGACATCATCGAGCGGAGTGCGGTCTGGATCTCGGCACGCGTGAGCGAGGCGCCGGTGGAGACCTTTTGGACAAGGCCGCGGAGTTCATTATCTGACATCTCAGGATGCTCTGGTGTTGGTTGCTCGGGGTTAGGCTGCTTTGCGCCGGTTAGACTTGAAACCAGCGGCCCGCAGGAAGTTGGCGAGCATATCGTGACCGGCTTCAGTCGCAATACTCTCGGGATGAAACTGGACGCCGTGCACCGGATGTTCGCGATGCTGCAATCCCATAATGATGCCGTCGGAAGTCTCGGCTGTGATTTCGAAACAATCGGGGAGCGTTTCCCGTTCAACCGTCAGCGAGTGATACCGCGTCACCTGCAGATCCTGTGGCACGCCCTCGAACATCCCGCGATCGAAGTGTTTGACCTTCGACAGCTTGCCATGCATCGGCAGGATCCGAATGACGTTGCCGCCATAAGCCTGACCAATGGCTTGGTGGCCAAGGCAAACGCCCAGGATAGGAATTTCTCCGTTGGCCTCTTCGACCAAGTCGAGGCAAATTCCCGCTTCGTTAGGCGTGCACGGCCCTGGTGAGAGAACGATCGCCTTCGGTTTCGTTTTCAAGGCCTCGCGTGCGGTGATCTTATCATTGCGCACCACATCACATGTCGCCCCCAGTTCCCCAAGGAAATGGACGAGATTGTAGGTGAAGCTGTCGTAGTTATCGATTAATAGGAGCATGGCGGATGATTTAGATGCTGATTGTGTTGGCAGTCAAGCAAGCTGCTTGGGCGTTATGAATTGCACCAGATGGCCCGGCACTGTGTTGATGTCCCGCCAGCTCTCCGACTCAAAGCGAATTTGAGCCAACGCAGCCGTTGGGAACTTGGTCGAAAGCCGCTGAAGCGCATTGCCATCCGCCGTCGTTGTGAGCTGCATTGCGAGTATCTGGCAACCCGGGTTATGTCCGAGCAGCATGAGCGACCGAACGCCGGGATCCACCGTGTGAATACAACTCATGAGAGCTGCTGGCAGAGCCTCATAAATCTCGCGCGTGTAGACGGTGGCCGGCTTGCCCCGATCGATAGATGGATAAACCAGATCCAAAGTCTGCCGTGTCCGCTCCGAGGTTGAGCAAAGAACCAGCTCCGGGGCGATGTCGTTATCGCGCATATACCGACCCATCACCGGGGCTGCCAGCCGACCACGCGCGTTCAAAGGGCGATCGTGATCATCAAGATCAGGATCAGACCAACTCGACTTCGCATGTCGAAAGATGAGGAGCTCTCGCATATCTGGCTCCGCTACGCGTTCTACAAGTTCGGTTTGTCAGCCAAACTGCCCGCGATTGCCTCCTGGACCATCACCCGATGTCTTGCCGCCAGCAAAACGAACGGCCTCTTCTGCGGCGCGAACAAGTGCCTTCGCCTTATTGATGCATTCCTGTTGCTCGTTCTCGGGAACAGAATCGTAAACCAGACCGGCACCTGCCTGAACATGCATGGTCCCATCTTTGACGAGTGCTGTACGCAAGACGATGCAGGTGTCCATATTGCCATCAGCCGAGAAATAACCAACGCAGCCCGCATAAGGTCCGCGCTTGTCTTTTTCCAATTCGTCGATGATTTCCATCGCTCGGACTTTAGGCGCACCCGAAACTGTTCCTGCAGGAAACCCAGCCATGAGAGCATCGATCGCGTCGTACTTGGGATCAAGCTCGCCAATCACGTTCGACACAATATGCATGACATGGCTGTAGCGTTCGACAATGAAGCGCTCGGTCACTTCCACACTGCCGATCTCTGCCACGCGCCCGACATCATTGCGACCAAGATCAAGCAGCATCAAGTGCTCAGCCCGCTCCTTCGGATCCGCCAACAGCATCTCGGCCAGGTGATCATCTTCCTTGCTCGTTTCCCCACGGCGCGCCGTACCTGCGATTGGGCGGATCGTGACTTCTCCGTCGCGGACGCGAACCAGGATTTCCGGACTGGAGCCAACGAGCGAGAAATCATTGAAGTCGAGATAGAATAAAAATGGCGAGGGATTGGTTCGTCGCAGCGCGCGATAAAGCGAAAATGGTGGCAATGGGAACGGCGCAGAGAAACGTTGTGACAGCACAACCTGGAACACATCGCCAGCCTTGATGTACTCCTTGGCCTTATCGACCATAGACATGTATTCGTGTGGCGCAGTGTTGGAAACCGGTTCTCCGGCAGCGAGACGACCGTTGGTGGGCGCGGAAATGCCTTGCTCTATGGGGGCTTCCAACGCCTTGATGACACTTTTTAGGCGCCGCTTCGCAGCAGCATACGCTTTGTCCGCTGCCATTTTGCTATCCGGTCGAACCGGTGTAACGACGGTCAGCTCATCTTTTACGGCGTCGAAAATCACCATAAGGGTCGGACGGATCAGTAAGCCATCCGGGACGTCCAACGCATCCGGATTTTGGTTCGGAAGACTTTCAACCAGGCGGACGGTGTCGTAACCCATGTAACCGAAGACGCCTGCTGCCATCGGTGGAAGATTTTCTCCAACATCGATCGCGGACTCAGCCAGGAACTCGCGCAGAGCGTCAAGTGTGGGAGCCTGCAAAGGCTTAAATGCACTTGGCCTGCGTGCTGGATTACGATTGATCTCCGCAGTGTTGCCTTGCGCGCGCCAAACCACATCGGGAGCCATGCCGATGATCGAATAACGCCCGCGGACTGCACCTCCTTCGACTGATTCCAACAGGAATGACATCGCCTGGTCTTTGGCGACTTTCATATAAGCAGATACGGGCGTCTCAAGGTCCGCCACTAATTTTGTGCTCACGAGCTGGGCGGTACCGGAGTCATAAATGTCAGCAAATTCTGCCGGCCCTGGCTCAAGCGCTAAGTTGGGGCTACGGCGGCGGTCACTCACGGTAGATTCCTTGCTTTATTGGTGCCGGATCACCAGCACACTTTCCTGACAAACCTTATGGCAGCCGCTTCGCTAACTTCTCCCGAGAATATCAATGCCGGGGCACGTGGCACGTGAAAAGCAGGAGTGAGCTGCTGGTCCTTGGTCAACCTAGATCAACATGCCAGCCGTGGGAACCACATGGGGGCGATCGCTAGCTGTTTAGTATGAACGTGGTGTGATACCGACAGTCTGATCGATGAGCTGCTGGTTGAGATCGACACCCATCCGCTTCCGCAACGCGGCTACATATTCACCGATCGCGTCTGTCCGCAATTGACCGAGGATTTCGTTCTCAAGCCGCTCGACATCTTCCTTCTTGCCAGCCTCTGCCGCCTTGATTTCCTTGACCAGGAAGACAACACGCGACTTGCCATCGGTCGAAGCCGTCGAAGCCGCCTCATTCAGCTTCAACGTGAATGCACGGCGTACGCCGGCTGGCGGCAGGTTGGGGAGGCTATCGCTGCGCTTGAAGGCAGGAGTTGTCTTGAGTACCACGCTGGCTGATTTCGCGACATCGGCGATCGCAGTGCCCGCCTTGATTTGGTCGACCAAAGTTTTGGCCAACTTACCGACTTCCGTCTTTGTTGCGTTTTCGGCCCACAGCTTCTTCACGTCGACCTTGACGCCATCGTAGGGCTTCTGCGTGGACTTGTTGACTTTGAGAACACGTACCCAGGCGTAGCCGCCATCAGCAAGTTCAACAACTTCGTTCTCAACGCCCACAGAACTGCCAAACGCCGTCGAGATAATGTTCGCGGCCCCACCAACTGCGAACGCTGGCTTGCCATCGGCACCGTTCCCGGAGCGCTCAACAGCATCAACCTTCTTATAGGAAATGTCTAGAATCTGCGCGATTTCGGAGAGCGACTTCCCGGCCAGACGGTTGTCATCAACCTGATCCTGGAGCTTTCGGATCTCAGCAGGGGCGTCCAGGTCAGCTAGGCGCTGGCGGAGCTGTTCCTTGACTTCTTCGAAGGGTGGCACCTTGCCTTCCTGAATTTCGGCAACCTTCAGCAGCACAGGCGAGAAGCGGCCGACGACAACATCAGAAACCGTGTCCTTGGCAAGCTTGAAGGCGGCTTCCCGGATCTTGGGATCGATTAGCTGCGACTTGGTCACCAGTCCGAGATCGATATCGGTCGGTGTCGCCCCGTTCGCTTTCGCTACATCTTCGAAGCTCTTGCCGCCTTTGATCTCAGCCAATGCCTTTTCTGCCGTTGCCGCATCTTTCAGCGATAGCTGCAGCACTTTCCGCCGTTCTGGTACGGACAAGCTCTCTTTCCGCTTGGCATACTCTTCCTTCAGAGCGTCATCGGAGAACGTTAGCTTTTTAGTCGCGTCCTTGGCCGTGATCATCAGGGCTTCGACCTGGCGCGTTTCCGGCGTCATAAATCGTGGTTTGTTCTCATCGTAGGTCTTGCGCAAATCCGTCTCAGAAGGCTCGCCGAGCTTGACTGACTTGACGGGATCAATTGCGAAATATTCGACAATCCGCTGCTCGCCGCGGTAGGTCTGGATCAGCTTCGACAGAACGTCAGGCACGGCAACGTTTTCGAGCATCGCGTTTGTCAGCTGCTCGCGGATGGTGTCGCGGCGCCGTGAATTGAGAAAGAACTCTTCGGTGTATCCGATATTGCGCAGAATGTTCTGCAGGCGATCAGGATCAAACTGCCCATTCGCACCTTGGAACAGAGGATCGCGGCGAACAGTGTCTTCAACGGCCCGCGCGGTGATTGAGAGGTCCAGGTCTTCGGCGTGATTATCGACCGCACGCGCCCCAATCATGGTTTCCAGAACCCGATTCTCGAGCCCGAATGCGCGCGCCTGCGTCGGCGTCAGGCGCCGTCCGAATTGCCGCGACATGGCATCGAGCTGCTGTTGATACTCAACCCGGAATTCTTCCGCTCCGATGTCGTTGCCGCCGATCGATGCGACGACTGAGCGCCCGACGCCTGTAATCACGTCTGCAACGCCCCAAACAGCAAAACTCAGAACCAGAAGCGCAATCAGAATTTTGGCAAACACTCCGGCCACGTTCTTGCGGATCGTTTCAAGCATCAGGTGTATATCCGTGACTATGACAGTGCTATCGCGGCCGAAACACTCAAGCGTGGATGCGCTGCAGATTGAATTCTTTTGCAGCAATTTGCTGTTTTATCGCATGAAATCAACCCCAAGGACGACGAATAGCGAGATCCGGCAGAACACGCATGGATATTCCCCCTGGTCAATCGACCGCTCAAAGGTGTATTCCACCTCGCAATATTGGGCCAGCAGTGGGGAATTCGTGTGATCAAGCCTCTAGTCGCCGGTAACTGGAAAATGAACGGCCTCACGGCAGCCCTCGATGAGGCAGCCCTGGTCAAATCAGGCTTGCAGCCGATGAATTGCGCGGCCGATGTGATGATCTGCCCGCCGGCAACCTTGCTAGCGCCACTGGTTGCAACATTAGGCGACAGTTTGGTCCAGGTGGGGGGGCAAGACTGTCACGCCAATGAAAGTGGCGCCCATACCGGCGATATATCGGCTGAAATGCTGAAAGATGCAGGTGCCACCGCGGTAATCGTCGGTCACTCTGAGCGTAGGGCAGATCATCGAGAATTGAGCCGCCACGTTCGAATGAAGGCGGAAGCCGCCCATCGCGCCCAGCTACAGGCAATTGTCTGTATCGGAGAAACGGCCGGTGAGCGTCAATCAGGTCGCACATTGGACGTCGTGGCCCGCCAATTACATGCATCCGTGCCGTCCGACGCTAACGCGAACAGTACAATCATCGCCTACGAGCCCGTTTGGGCAATTGGCACAGGGCTTACACCAACTGCGTCAGATGTTGCAGCCGTGCATGCTGATATTAGAAAGCACCTGGCCGAGACGTTCAGCGATGGCCAACAATTCCGCATTCTGTATGGTGGCTCGGTCAAGCCTTCAAATGCCGCGGAATTAATGGCCGTTGCAAATGTGAACGGCGCCCTGGTCGGTGGAGCGAGCCTTAAGGCGTCGGATTTCCTCGGAATAGCGCAAGCCTATACGTAGGAGCGGCAGCTGTTGACGAACCTGACAAAGCAAAAGCGCGCCTGATCTCAAGTGCGTGCTGACTTCCTAAGAGACAATTATCCATGTCCTGTCGCAGTATTTGGCTCTTTCCCCTCGCAATGATCATTCTAACGTCCCCCATCTCTGCAGAGACCGAGGTGGCCGATGATATCAAGCAGCGCTGCGTAACCTACCAAAATGAGCTGGTTGCGCTGGAAACACCGGCCTTGCGCGACCGCCTGAAGCAGGACCCACAGAAGGCTGTAGCAGAACTGCCTGAAGCCGAAATTGCCAAAATTAGGCGTCTGATTGAACTCGATGAATTCCTGATGTTCCGCTGCCGGATCGGCCTAAAGCCGCTCGGAGTGGCGCAAAATCCAAACGGCCGCTCCGCCCTGCAACAGGCAGTCGGACTCCCAGCACTCCCGGTTCGGCGGCCAAAAGTTGCGCGCCGTCCGGTTACGCCCCGCGTCATTGTCCCCTTGCCAACGCGGCGTTCTGATGCCAAATGAACCCTAGTCCAACTCGGCTGCAGGCGATTGACGTTCATTCAGATCACGGCAACCGGGACAAATTAGCTTTACTTTCCGAACCCAAAGGTCTCTGCCATGATTGAGGTCCTCCTCATCATCCATCTCATTATCTGCGCTGCAATGGTCGGTGTTGTACTTCTCCAAAAGTCGGAAGGCGGCGCGCTGGGCATTGGTGGCGGCGGAAGCGGTGGCGGCGGCTTCCTCACGGGGCGAGGCACGGACAACCTGCTCAGCCGAACGACGGCAGGTCTGGCAGCGGCCTTTTTCGCGACAAGTATTCTTCTGTCGATTATGTCAGGCCGGCCTGAAAACTCTGAGTCGCGCTTCACGACACCTGCGGCAAATGGGCAGCAGGCTCCATCGACTGGTCAAAGCGGAACAGCGCCGGCCGGAGGCAGCCTCCTCGATAAATTGAAGGAAGGCCAGGCCGGACAGAGATTGCCGTCGATTCCACAGAGCCAGTAAGCACAGCCCGGTTCGCCTGTTCACAGAACAGCCTCATCCAGCAATCTGCACGGTGGATAGTGCTGAATTGCCGCTTCGAATCAAATGACTATTTGTGTATTCGTACACGCCCATGCAACGGTACATTTTCATTACCGGCGGCGTGGTTTCCTCACTTGGTAAGGGCCTCGCATCGGCCGCTCTCGGCGCGCTTCTTCAGGCGCGCGGATATAGCGTGCGTCTACGCAAGCTAGATCCCTACCTCAATGTCGATCCGGGCACGATGAGCCCGTATCAACACGGCGAAGTTTTCGTCACCGATGATGGTGCGGAGACGGACCTTGACCTGGGTCACTACGAACGCTTCACCGGCGTTCCGGCCCGCAAGTCCGATAACGTGACGGCCGGCAGGATTTACCAGGACGTACTCTCAAAAGAGCGCCGCGGTGATTATCTGGGCGGCACGGTGCAGGTCATCCCTCATGTGACCGATGAGATCAAAGAATTTGTCGTTAGCGAAAACGAGGGCGTCGACTTCGTACTCGTTGAGATCGGCGGCACGGTGGGCGATATCGAAGGCTTGCCATTCTTCGAGGCCATACGCCAGCTGAACAACGACTTGCCACGCGGCCATTCAATATTCGTGCACTTGACGTTGGTGCCGTATATCCCGTCAGCCGGCGAGTTGAAGACGAAACCAACACAGCATTCCGTGAAGGAATTGCGCTCGATTGGTATTCAGCCCGATATTCTGATGTGCCGCTGCGACCGGGAGATCCCCGAGTCTGAGCGTCGCAAGATCGCGCTGTTCTGTAATGTCCGAGAGTCTGCTGTCATCCAGGCATCGGATGTCAAATCAATATATGACGTGCCGCTGGCCTATCATCACGAAGGACTCGATCGTGAGGTCTTGGAAGCCTTTGGCATCACCGGCGCTCCCTCACCGGATCTTGCACGGTGGGAGCGGATCTCGAAGTCGATTGCGTCTCCGGAAGGCGAGGTCACAATTGCGATTGTTGGCAAATATACCGGACTGCAGGATGCCTATAAGTCTCTGAACGAGGCCTTGGTTCACGGTGGCATCGCCAACAAGGTGAACGTCAACATTGAATGGATCGAGTCCGAGGTCTTTGAGCACGAAGATCCCTCGCCCCATCTCGAAGGTGTCGATGGGATCCTGGTACCGGGAGGCTTCGGTGAACGCGGTGCAGAGGGAAAGATACGTGCCGCACAATTCGCACGTGAGCGCAACGTTCCGTACTTCGGAATTTGCTTCGGTATGCAGATGGCATGCCTGGAAGCGGCGCGAAATCTAGCTGGCATCAAGGCAGCGAGCTCAACCGAGTTTGGCCCAACGGAGGAGCCTGTCGTCGGCCTGATGACGGAGTGGTTGCGCGGCAATGAACTCGAGAAGCGCAAAGCCAATGGGGATCTTGGCGGTACGATGCGACTGGGTGCTTATGATGCCAGTTTGAAACCTGGCAGCCGCATCGCTGAGATTTATGGAGATGAACAAATCTCTGATCGTCATCGTCATCGATATGAAGTGAACATGACCTATCGCGCGCAACTGGAGGCGACAGGTCTGCTCTTTGCCGGGCTTTCCCCGGACGGCTTGCTCCCGGAAACAGTGGAGTATCCGGACCATCCATGGTTCATTGGTGTGCAGTTTCACCCAGAGCTGAAGAGCAGGCCGTTTGATCCACATCCGCTCTTCAAGAGCTTTGTCGAAGCGGCCGTTGAGCAAAGCCGACTTGTTTAAATCGATCCAAGCGCTGCACGAACAGCCAATCTGTGCTCGCGTGTAGTTGAGATTAGCGCGCCTTGAGTGGCGTCTAATCTGAGTTTGCGAGGCGGTACGCGGAATCGCCACTCTGAAAAGTTCAGCACGAGGCTAGAATGAGCACTCAACCAAATACGACAGTCTCGATCGGGAATGTCCAGTTCGCGAACCATCTTCCAATCAGCATCTTTGCGGGACCGTGTGCGCTCGAAAGCCGGGAACACGCGTTTGAAATGGCAACAGCGCTCAAGGAGATCTGCACCAGACTTGGTATCGGTCTTGTCTACAAATCGTCATTCGACAAAGCCAATCGAACCAGCCTTGGCAGCCAGCGGGGTCTAGGCCTAGAAGCATCGCTCGCTGTGTTCCAAGACATTCGCGACAAACTCGGTTTGCCGGTGGTGACAGATGTCCACGAGGCCTCACAATGCGCCGCCGTAGCGGAGGCCGTCGATGTTCTACAAATCCCTGCCTTTCTCTGCCGCCAGACGGACTTGCTCGTAGCGGCGGCGAAAACAGGCAAAGCGGTCAAGATCAAAAAGGGCCAATTCCTCGCGCCTTGGGACATGAAGAACGTCGTCACCAAGGTCGCGGAGTCCGGCAATCCAAATATTCTGCTTACCGAGCGTGGTGCATCATTTGGATATAATACGCTTGTCTCAGATATGCGGGCTCTACCGATCATGGCTGAAACGGGCTGCCCGGTGATTTTCGATGCCACGCATTCAGTCCAACAACCAGGCGGCAAGGGCGGCACCTCCGGAGGAGATCGCAGGTTTGTGCCTGTGCTGGCGCGTGCGGCCGTGGCCGTCGGCGTAGCCGGCCTCTTCATCGAAACCCATCAAGATCCAGACAAGGCACCATCTGATGGCCCGAACATGGTCCCCCTAAAGGAATTTGAAGCACTGTTAGCCGAGTTGCTGGCATTGGATCAGGTGCGGAAACCCGCAAACGTGGCTTGATAAGGCGGACCGAAGCAGTCTGAAACAATTCCATCCTTGTGCTAGGATCTGACGGTATTGCGTTGTGGAACCTTGATGTGGACAATGCCAACAGACGTGGACACGGGCACCGATGGAACACATTTCACTCGCCGAAGTTGCCATGTTGCTGGCAGCCGCCGCCATTGCAGCACCACTGGCGCGATGGTTGAAAATTGGGACAGTCCTTGGCTATCTCCTTGCAGGCGTCTTGCTTGGGCCTTTCGGGGCCGGCCAGGTCTTCTCGCTCTACCAAGCCAAGGAAATCCTACACTTCGCGGAGTTCGGCGTAGTACTCCTCCTGTTCCTGATTGGTTTGGAACTAAGACCGAAGCGCCTTTGGTCAATGCGCAAGACCATCTTCGGTATCGGGGGTTTGCAAACAACCTTGACTGCGATCGCGCTGGCACTACCCGGCTATCTACTGGGCCTGCCATTTGAGACCGCGGCGTTTCTGGGCCTCGTACTCGCACTTTCGTCGACAGCCTTTGCGCTGCAGGTCCTGGAAGAAAATGACGAGTTGACCACGCGTCATGGGCGAACCGCCTTCTCGGTGCTCCTGTTCCAGGACCTCGCCGCCATTCCACTGATCGCCTTGGTGCCGCTGTTTGCCATCTCCGATTTGAGTAAAGCAGAACCAATGAGCGTATTCGCCACGATCAAGGTTCTCGCAACAATCGGCATGGTGATCCTGGCAGGTAAGCTGATCGTTGATCCCTTTCTCAAGCTTGTCGCCCGCACAAAAGTTACTGAGGCCATGACCGCCGCAGCACTCCTGACGGTGATTGCGGCAGCTGTCGTAATGCAGAACGCCGGCCTATCGCCTGCGCTGGGAGCCTTCATCGCCGGAGCCATGCTGGCAGAATCCTCCTATCGCCATCAACTCGAAATTGACATCCAACCATTCGAGGGCCTGTTGCTGGGCCTATTCTTCACAGCAATTGGCATGTCGCTCAACTTAGGCCTCTTCCTGGAACAACCGCTGACAATCCTGGGCATTGCAATTGCTCTTATTGCGATCAAGACGGCCATTCTGTACGGATTGGGCCGTTGGGCCGAACTCGATCCGGGCCCTTCTCGACGACTGGGGCTGTCGCTGTCACAAGGGGGCGAATTCGCGTTTGTCCTGCTCACGGCTGGAGTGACTTACGCTGTTCTGGACGAATCGCTCGCGGAAATTTTCGCTGTGGTGGTGACGCTGTCGATGGCTGCCACGCCACTGCTCCTTACGCTCGATACAATGATAAGTCCTGCGCGCAAACCCGCACACGATCCGGTCGACTATCCTGAAAACGAGGGCCATGTCATCATTGCCGGATTTGGGCGAGTTGGCCAGATCGTGGCACGTGTCCTGAGAGCCAAGCGGATCCCGTTTACCGCCCTTGATCTTGATCCCGAGCAAATCTCTCTCGTTAAGCAGTTTGGATCAGAAGCCTATTATGGCGACGCCAGTCGGTTAGACATTCTCACTGTGGCAGATGCTGGAAAGGCGAAGGCAATGGTGCTGGCAATTGATGATGTGGAAGCATCGATGCGAACAGCAGCGATGGTTCGTAAGAATTATCCAGACCTGCCCATCATTGCCCGGGCGCGGCACCGTAACCATGTCCACCAACTTCGTGATCTTGGTATCGAGAATATTCACCGCGAGACCTACGGGGCCGCTCTTGCTATGACGACGGATCTTCTTGATGGCCTCGGACTATCGTCTCGGGACGTTAAATACACCGTCGAGACCTTTTCCGAGCATGACGAACGCCGACTGATGGAAGACTACTCACTCTTTACGGATAGAGAGAAGTTGCGCACCAAAGCCTTGAGTGATGCCGAAAGTTTGGCGAAACTATTCGATGAAGATGCGCTCGAGCAGGCGAAGCTGGCTGAAGCCGAAGCAGGAAGTGAGAAAAAAGCGTGACAGGATCGATCATCTGTGTCGGTCATGCCGCCCTCGACCGGATATACCGCATCGAGGCTTTTCCTGCACGTCCGACCAAGGTGCGCGCGCTTGAACATATCGAGAGCGGCGGCGGCATGGCGGCCAATGCGGCCGCGACGATCGGGATTCTCGGAGGGCAAGTCGAGCTTTGGAGCAGAGTTGGTGCCGATGATGCTGCAGCCCGCATCCGCAATGCCCTGAAGCAGGCCAGAGTTGATATCCGCTATGTCGAGACTTTCGATGATGGTCGCACATCAACATCGGCGATTATCGTGGACGATCAGGGAGAGCGGCTGATTGTCGGGACACGCGATCCCAATATGCCGTCCGGCACGAGTTGGTTACCGGTCGAACGGATCACCAATGCTGCGGTCGTGCTAGCTGACTTGCGGTGGCTCGAAGCCGTCAGAGCTGTTTTCACACGCGCCAGAGCATCAAATGTCCCGACAGTCCTGGATGCTGACCTGGGCAATAGGGAGGCTTTGACCGAAATACTGGCGCTCACCGACTATGCCGTCTTTTCGCAAGAGGCGCTTGCCGACTATCTCCCAGACATGGATCTCCAGGCCCGACTGGACAGGATCATGCTGCTGGGACCGCGTCATGCTGGTGTGACGCTGGGTGCAGGCGGGTATGTTTGGCGCGATCCATTCGGTGGTGGCCAAATAGCTGCTTATCCTGTTGATGTCGTTGATACAACTGGAGCTGGCGATGCATTCCATGGGGCTTTCACACTCGCCCTGGCCGAACAGCAGCCGATCGCTGACTGTGCCCGGTTCGCGAGTGCCGTCGCGGCCATGAAGTGTACCCGGCTCGGTTCGCGCTCCGGATTGCCCAAGCGCAAGGACGTTGAAGCCTTCATGGCAGCCAACCCTCAGTGATGGCCAATGCATAGAATTTGGGTCGCGGATACGATGGCGCGACGTCAATTAATCACGTGAAATCAAGTCGCTAAATTGATGAAACCAATGCGGCCCAGTCTCGTCGGAGAAATCCGCCTGGAAGGAGCGTGACCGCAGGCGGCGCGCGCCAACCCGCCCATTCCGCGCCGTATTCGCGCGTTTGCCGCGTAACGGTGGACGGAACACGCGAGTATCGTTAAACGGAGCGGATTGAGCCCGACCACGAGTCGACGCCACCAAAACACGACCAAAAGCACGAGAGGAATCAAGCATGGCCGAGAGTAATTCAGGCCAGACCATATCGCCCAGCGATATGGCCAATGCCATCCGCGCCCTGTCCATGGATGCCGTCGAAGCTGCTAAAAGCGGCCATCCCGGGATGCCAATGGGAATGGCCGACGTGGCAACCGTGCTTTTTACCCGCTCCATGCGCTATGATGCGGCCAATCCGGATTGGCCCAATCGCGATCGCTTTGTACTTTCAGCCGGTCACGGCTCTATGCTGCTCTATTCGCTGCTTTACCTCACCGGCTATCCCGGCATGGATATTGAGCAGCTTCGCAATTTCCGCCAACTGGGCTCGAAAACGGCCGGTCACCCGGAGTTTGGCCATGCAGCCGGCATCGAAACAACCACCGGCCCGCTCGGACAGGGGCTTGCCAATGCCGTCGGCATGGCGCTCGGTGAACGCCTGTGGAATGCGCGCGTCGGCGACGCCATTAACCATCATACGTATGTCATTGCTGGTGATGGCTGTCTCATGGAGGGCATCTCGCACGAAGCAATCTCGATGGCCGGCCATCTTGGTCTGGGCAAGTTGATCGTTTTGTTCGATGACAACGGCATTTCAATCGACGGCCCAACGTCCTTGGCTGTATCTGATGATCAGCGTAAACGCTTTGAAGCATCAGGCTGGAACACAGCTGCTGTCGACGGACACGATCCTGAAGCGGTTCATCAGGCCATCGAAGCAGCAAAGGCGGATCCATCGAAGCCGTGGATGATTGCGACCAAGACGACAATCGGCAAAGGCTCACCCAACAAAGGGGGAACGGCAGGCATTCACGGTGCTCCACTCGGCGGCGACGAAATTGCGAACACTCGCGAGTCACTCGGTTGGAGCCACGACCCGTTCGTGGTGCCGGATTCAGTTCTACAGGCATGGCGCGCAGCAGGCGCGCGACAGTCGCAAGACCATACCGCCTGGTCAAAGACCTGGGAGACGGTTGATACTGAGACACGCGCGGCCTACAGCGACCCGACAAACAGCCAAATCAAAGCATCGCTCGCCCACGCCGTGAAAGAGGCAAAAGACGCAGCCGCAGCGACAACCGACAAAAAGGCGACGCGTGTCTGGTCACAACTGACCCTTGAAAAACTCCAGCCCGCAATTCCCGGTTTGATCGGTGGCTCGGCTGACCTCACAGGGTCGAACAACACACGCGTCGGTTCACACAATGTCATAAAAGCCAGCGATTTCAGCGGCGACTATGTCCATTACGGGGTTCGCGAACATGGCATGGCGGCTGCCATGAATGGTCTGGCCCTCTATGGCGGCTTGATTCCATACGGCGGCACATTCCTTGTGTTTACCGATTACTGCCGGCCGTCCATTCGCCTGTCTGCGCTCATGAAGCAGCGAGCCATCTACGTCATGACGCACGATTCAATTGGCCTTGGAGAAGATGGTCCAACGCATCAGCCGGTCGAACATTTGGCAGCTCTTCGTACCATTCCAAATCTTCACGTCTTCCGCCCCGCGGACGGTGTCGAGACTGCCGAGTGCTGGGAATTAGCTATCGAGACAGCCGCGACGCCATCCGTGTTAGCCTTGACACGCCAAGGCGTCAGCAATTTGCGAACGGATGTCGATGGCAGCAACCTCTGCGCCAAGGGGGCTTATGTCATCCACAATACCGACGGTGAACGCGACGTTACTTTGGTTGCAACAGGCTCTGAAGTCAGCCTCGCGGTTGACGCAGCCATGGAATTGGCAAAGCAGGGCGTGAAGGCAGTAGTGGTGTCAATGCCATGCATGGAACTGTTCCGGACCGCGGATGAGACTTACCGTGAGAAAACACTCGGCTCAGCACCGACGATTTTCATCGAGGCGGGGGTTCAGGCATCCTGGTACGAATGGATGCGCCCTGGAGACAAATTCGTTGGGATGCGAGATTTCGGTGCGTCAGCGCCGGCGGCCGAACTGTTCAAGCACTTCGGCATCACAGCCGGCGACGTGAGCAAAGCGGCATTGGCTCAGCTAGGCCGGTAAGGACCTGGTCATCAAGACAACATAGACAACAACACTCAGAGCGCACCAATGAACTTCGATCGATTGCAGTCGAACAAAAATGTAGACGTGGCTGGCAAGCGGGTCCTCGTGCGTGCCGATCTCAATGTTCCAGTACAAAACGGGAAAGTTTCAGATGCGACCCGTCTGGAGCGGCTGTTGCCAGGCTTGGCAGACCTGACGCAACGTGGCGCCAAGGTCATCGTGATGTCTCACTTTGGCAGACCGAAGGGGCAGCGCAATCCAGACATGTCGCTTGAACCTGTGGCTGCAACGTTGGGTAAACTTGCAGATCGGTCAGTTGCCTTTGCGAAGGATTGTATCGGTGCAGAGGCCGAGACGACCATCGCCGGATTAAGCGACGGCGCGCTTTGTGTCCTGGAAAACCTGCGCTTTCACCCAGGTGAAGAAAGCAATGACCCAGCATTCGCCGCGCAGCTGGCAGCGCTGGGTGACATCTATGTGAATGACGCATTTTCAGCGGCCCATCGTGCCCACGCGTCAACAGAGGGTCTAGCCAAGCTCCTCCCCCGCTATGCGGGACCTCTGATGATGGAAGAAATTGAAGCCTTGCGCTCGGCCCTCGATAACCCGACACGCCCGACAGTGGCACTCGTTGGCGGTGCCAAGGTCTCAAGCAAGATCCCGGTACTGACCAACATGGTCGGCAAAGTTGATAGCTTGATCATTGGCGGAGGAATGGCCAACACCTTCCTGCTCGCGAAGGGAATACGGATCGGCAAGTCACTTGCTGAGCCGGATTTTACGGATACGGCACTCGAGATTATGGCCAAAGCTGATGCCGTCGGGTGCCAAATCGTGCTTCCAACCGATGCGGTTGTTGCAGAAAAGTTTGAGGCAGGGGCCCCGTCGGAAGTGGTTGATGTGAACGCCGTGCCTGAGACGCATATGATACTGGATGTCGGGCCTCGATCGGTAGCTGATATGTCCGCGCTTCTGAACAAAAGTCGCACGCTGCTATGGAACGGACCTCTTGGGGCCTTTGAAATCGACCCGTTCGGAGAGGGAACCTTCGCGCTCGCCAAAGCCGCAGCCCAGCAAACTGAATCAGGGAACCTGAAGTCAATTGCTGGTGGTGGTGATACTGTTGCAGCCCTGAATGCAGCCGCTGTCACCGAACAGTTTTCCTATGTATCGACCGCAGGCGGAGCTTTTCTGGAGTGGCTGGAAGGCCGCGATCTGCCCGGCGTTGTCGCCCTGACAGCTTGATCACACGCGACCGTGAGGCTGTTTGATTTGTCGGTGGCGGTCCCTGCGCCTACGTTGCAGATTGGGCAGGTCGTATGGAAATCCGCTAGATGCTTGCAGAAGCTTACATATATTTCGGTGTCGCACTGGCGGGCTTGGTCAGCTTTCTGAGCCCCTGTGTCCTGCCGCTTGTCCCGCCTTACCTGGGCTATCTGGGTGGTACGACCATTAGTCAATCCAGTGTCGATGATGGGATTGACGACAAAGTATGGCGGCGTGTTGTCCTGGGATCGGTCTTCTTCGTCCTTGGTTTCACCACGGTATTTGTAGGCCTCGGTGCCGGTGCGTCCATGTTCGGTCAGCTGCTGCACAGTTACCAGCAGCAGCTATCGATTGCGGCCGGACTGGTCATTGTGCTGTTCGGCCTTCACTTCATCGGCGTTTTACGAATTCCCCTGCTCTACAGCGAGGCTCGCTATCAAACCAATGTGCAAGGTGCGAGTTTTGTCGGATCCTACATTATCGGGCTAGCCTTTGCATTCGGCTGGACACCGTGCATCGGACCGATCCTGGCGGCTGTCCTGACTCTGGCGGCCAGCGAAGCAAGTCTCGGTCGAGGCGTGCAACTCCTGTTTGTTTATTCATTGGGGCTCGGTATTCCGTTCATTCTGGCTGCCGTCGCCATTCGTCCATTCATGCGCTTCATGCAGCGTTTTAAGCGTCACCTTGGTACGGTCGAAACAGTAATGGGCGCGATGCTGTTAGTCACAGGCCTCTTATTCGCCGGCGCAGCGTTGGAATGGGTACGCAGCGGCCTCGTCAGCTTGCTCCCCGTCCTTGATAATGTTCGCAGCTGGTTGGGGCTGGCATTGTTGCTTGGCGGTCTCTGGCTAATTTTGCGACGGGATGTTGCCAACACCAAAACCGCAGGCGTCGTGGTCATCGTCGTTGCAATGACCTTGATCGGCGGCTCGATGACATGGATTGGCCAGTTCATGATCGAGACGTTCCCCGAATTAGCGCGGATCGAAGAAATGGCCGCACCGAAGGATTTGCAAGCGGATATTATGAAACGACCATAACATCAAGATGCCAGGAGCGCTGCTCCTGTCGCACAGCATTGCTTCGTTGTGCTAAGCACAACCAGTCAACAACAAGGCTGGCAAACATGAATTCGAAAAACCTGACACGCGCTATCGCGCTGACAATCGCCGGCTCGGATTCATCCGGCGGAGCAGGTATTCAGGCAGACCTCAAGACGTTTGCCGCGAACGCCGTCTACGGTGCATCTGCCATTACTGCATTGACGGCGCAGAACACTCTGGGCGTTCAGGCCGTCCACACACCGCCTGCAGAATTCATTCAACAGCAACTGAAAAGCGTATTGGCGGATCTTTCTGTCGCGGCTATCAAGACCGGGATGTTGGCCAACAAAGGCATCATTGAGGCCGTATCCGCAACACTCAACGAACATCCTGAGATCCCGGTCGTTGCGGATCCTGTTATGGTCGCAACGAGCGGCGACCCGCTGCTTGAACCTGCTGCGATTGATGCTGTTCGCAGCAAGTTGCTACCACGCGCCACCGTGCTCACGCCAAACCTGGACGAGGCAGCACAGCTCCTTGAGACGAAGCCGGCTAATTCCGAAGACGAGATGATTGGACAAGCGAAAGACATCATCGCGTTTGGTTGTGCCGCAGTGCTGTTGAAGGGCGGTCACTTCTCTGGAGACGCAGCCCCCGACCTGCTTGTGACGTCAGACGGCAAGACAGAGTGGTTCTCTGCAAAACGAGTTGAGACAAACAACACCCATGGGACAGGCTGCACGTTGTCCGCAGCGATGGCTGCTCAGTTGGCGCTTGGCAAGGATCTCATTGCAGCAACTTCTGAGGCTAAGTCTTATCTAACGCGCGCCCTGCAGGCAGGGGCCGGACAGACCATCGGCCGCGGGCACGGACCAGTGGATCACCAGGTTTGACGGCAAGTACAGCTGATCGGCAGAATTGCGGGACCCGTCTCTGTAGGTTCATTTATGATCGTGAAATAGATAACTCCTGCGTGAGACCGGCTTTTCGCCGCGATCAATTGGTCCAATACTACCCAAATCCTCTCAGACGAGTTATGTCTGGGAAGCAATGGAACACTTCAGGGGTCTGACGGGAGCTGTTTGCCAAATGCGTAGAAATATCCTTGGTGCTGCCCTTCTCGTCATCGCAATGATGACGACGACAGAGGCATTGTGGGCCGGGCCGCTTGATCGTTTCCAAGGCCGTTGGGCCGGTTGGGGCAGGATCACACTGGATAGTGGGAAAACCGAGAACCTGAAATGCGTGATTGTCTACCGCGTGGCGGATGCTGGCACGACAGCCAGGCAGAGCTTCCGGTGCACCAGTCCGAGCTATCGCTTCGACGCCAAGGCCAACTACAAGGTCGCTGGCGGCAAGGTGTCAGCCACCTGGACGGAAGCCATCTACACCATGCAGGGCGAAATATCCGCTAGAATGAGCGGCTCTGGTTTCCAGGGAACAATTCGTTCTCGAACATTTGCCGGTCGGATCAAGGTCACGCACTCCGGTCGTTGCCGGCAAACAACCGTTATCACACCGCGACAGTTCGAAATTCGCTCTTTGACAGTTGACGTGCAACGTTGCTAACCGCCGGAACTGATACTATCGAGCCGGATAAGCCCGCTAGCATTCGCGTGAGGAAATAGGCACCTGTTCCCTCAAACGCCTGCTTTGGCCTCTCGTCACCAAGTTTCGCCCGGAGGATTTAGATTTGTCATCGACCGCAGGTCCGACATTCGCTGACGTCCAATCGGCAGCCACCCGGCTCAAGGGATTGAGTGTTCTCACGCCCCTCATAGAGCATCCAGTCCTGAATGAGCGCGTTTCCGGCCGCGTGTTGCTCAAAGCAGAAAACTTGCAGCGTGTCGGCGCATTCAAATTCCGCGGCGCGTACAATGCGATCAGCCAGATCGATCGTGAAAAGAATCCCGGCGGAGCCGTTGCTTGCTCATCGGGAAATCATGCACAAGGCGTGGCGCACGCAGCAGCGCTGTGCGACCTGCCAGCTGTCATTGTTATGCCATCGGATGCACCGCCTCTGAAGCTCAAACGCACCAAAGAATTCGGCGCAGAAGTCGTCACCTACAATCGTGCAACCGAAGACCGAACGGCGATCGCACTCGCCATTGCAGAAGAACGCAAAGCAGCCTTTATCCATCCATTCGATGACCCGAACGTCATCGCAGGGCAAGGCACGGCAGGGCTTGAACTCATGCAGCAGGCCAAATCCGTTGGTGCTGAATTGGACGCTGTACTTGTCTGTTGTGCTGGCGGTGGTCTGCTGTCGGGCGTGAGCCTGGCCGTCAAGGCAAGCAACCCCAAGACCGCTGTTCACAGTGTGGAGCCGGAAGGTTTCGACGACTATGCGCGCTCACTTAAGAGCGGAGAGCGGGTCGAAAACAAGCTCCGATCTGGTTCCATCTGTGATGCGCTTCTGGTGGAGACACCCGGGGAACGAACATTTGCAATTGCCCAGCAGAATTGCGGACCGGGGATTGTCGTCAGCGACGATGACGCGCGTTTGGCGATGCAGTTTGCCTTCCACGAACTCAAACTCGTGCTTGAGCCTGGTGGTGCTGTCGCGCTCGCCGCGGTACTCACAGGGAAATTCTCAGCGGCAGACAAAACGGTCTGCTGTTTGCTCTCGGGGGGCAACGCAGATCCTGTCGCATTCAGCCAGATCATCAGCGCTGATTGATGGGTGCTAGAATCACGGCGCAGGTCACGGCGAGAGCCAAAATCTAACAGACTAAAAATTCTTAGCAGGGTTTCCGGCCCAGGAGCCATTGCCCGCGATGCCAGGAAATAGAGCTCTGAAACGAGCTGACACGCGGGCTGGAACCGCCATTGACCGTCCGCAAAACTACTCCATCAGACGGACGGCCGACTCGGCGGCCAGATCATCTGGCGGCGGTCGTGAGAAATCATCGAGCTGTGCTTCATGCCCAATCGTCTCAAGAAGCCCATCGAGCCGCTGCAGTGCGCCGTCAAGAGCCTCAGTCAATTGCTGGACGCGTTCTGACTCAGCTGCATGGCGAACGCTGAGCGCATAGATGTTGCTCGCCTGGCGTGCAATCTTCTCGCACGTGTCGACGCTGATTTCTTGTGAATGTAGCGACCATGCCAGTTCATGAATGCCCTCAGCTGCCGCCAGGATGCCATCCGGTCCAGATGTCAGCGCAGCAACGCTGCTTGCTGGCTGCGTGGTCGGGTCAGGGACGGGCTCAGAGCGCGGCTTGGTTGTCAGGGCCGACCGTGTTTCGCGCAAAAGGCTCTGTAAACCAACGATTTCATTGCGCAGCTGTCCGAGCAAGGCAGGAGGATCGCGCAGTGACGTTTGCAGCTGCCCGATCGCCTGTTGAAGTGCATCGTTGTCCAGGCGGCGTGCTCGGCGCCCATGTTCGGCTAGGAACCAGCGACCGCGTGCCGACTCAAGCAACGCTGTTTCGATGGCACGATACTCAGTTTCCGGGTCGAATGACGTTTGCGCTAATGCTTGATCCATTGCCTCAGCCCTGGTTGTCGTTGTGGGATCATCAATAGGGCGATTCGAGATGTGTATCCCGCGACCGCCGATAATACATGTGGGTATTTTGAGGTGTGCGATTATGGACAATGACTGGCACGCCTCACGACTGCAATGATCGCCCAGAACGCAGACCAATCGAGCAGACTAATCTTCCGGCCGGGCTGCGGCGCAATGGTAAGGAAAACGACGTGAAGACCAGCGCCCTGCCGTTTGCTGTCACCGCCTCACTTTATTACGCCGCCATTTTCGGCAATCTCGGCATTTACCTGCCTTTCATTCCGGTTTGGCTAGATGGCCGCGGCATGAGCGCCGTCGAAATTGGCATCATCACCTCGGCACCCTTGTTTATTCGCGTTATCGCAACGCCGGGAATAGCCATATGGTCTGACCGACGGGGAGACCACCGGACCACAATTATTATCGGCGGATGGCTTGGCTTAGGGGCAACACTTGCGCTCATCTACGCAAGTGGCTTTTGGCAAATTATCGTTTGTATTGTTCTCTTTCAGATCGCAACGCAGTCCATCATCCCGCTCACGGATACGAAGATGCTGGCTGCATCTCAGGCGCATGGCGTCGCATATGGGCAAGTCCGCCTCTGGGGGTCCGCTGCCTTCATTGCTGCCAACATCGTAGGCGGAGTGGTGATCGCCGCGTACGGCGGTACAAGCGTGCTGGCCATGTTGATTGTGACCGGTATAGCCACTGCACTCTGCGCTCACATACTACCCACAGCTGCAGCGCACCCGCCCGACAGCAACTCCCCATCAGAGCCCAAGAAATCAGTGCGGGAAATCCTGGCCACCCTTCTTGGCCAGTCATGGTTCCTTCTGGTTGTCGCTGCTGCCGGCCTTATTCAGGCGTCTCACGCCGTCTACTACGCATTCAGTGCCATCCATTGGCGCGGACAAGACATTTCAGATACTTGGATCGGGCTTCTCTGGGCGATTGGCGTGGCAGCCGAAATTGGTCTCTTCGCTATATCCGCCAGCCTCCTAAATCGGTTTGGCGATGCCGGGCTGCTAATCATTGGCGGCATAGGTGCCGTCCTCCGTTGGACCGCGATGGCGTTTGATCCCCCGTTCTGGCTGTTATTCCCTTTGCAGGCGCTGCACGCTTTGTCCTTTGCGGCAACTTACCTTGGCGCATTGCGCATTATTCAAACGCGGATCCCGGAAAACATTGCGGGAACGGCCCAATCGATCCATTCGGCGGTGGCAACAGGGATAATTGTCGGGGGGGCAACACTTCTTGCTGGGCAGATGTACGACAGCATCGCTGCTGGCAGTTATCTCGTCATGGCCGGTCTGGCAGGCCTCGGCGTCATACTGGGCGCTGTTTTGGCCCGCACATCAGGCGGCAACACCCACCCTGCTGGCTGACAATACTCGCCCCTAGTCAGAACAGATACAACACAGACTGGTCATCAAACCAGCCGCTTTGCAGCGTGAGCCAGCAGCAGATAAACGCGGCCCGCATCGCTCATAATCAAAGCGTGCGTTTCATCGCCAGATGGGTCACGCTGGTCAGCATCACGCATCGTCTGCTCGAATTCCATCAGGAAGCGATCAACTTTTTGGCGGAACTCATCGTTGTGTTGATAGCGATAGACGACGTCATCATAGAGCTTGCGGCCATCAGGTGCATAGATGCTTCGCACCATGAAGCCACGTTGACCATTGCGGAACCGCGACCAGATTGCTGACGCCGTTGCGCGATCAAGAGCTTCTGAAATCCCGTTGATATCAAGTGCACTAGAAGCATTCGGTCCTGGAGCGCTTGATGAATTGGTTGCCTCTGTTGGCTCACCAGGCCCATCGGAAGCCCGTGCTAGAAGGTCACCAAATGACCACTTGGCGTCATTGGCACTTTCATTACCAGCCGCCGGATCGGACGCGTCGTGCCCGCGTGAGGGGGCTTGGGCAGTTGCCTGCGCAGTTGGGTTCGGCTCTGAGCCGAAGGCAGCTGCCGTGATCGGAGGCTGACTTCTCTGTTGGAGCTCTGAACGCAACTTGTCCGTCAGACTCCCCAAAGCAAGACGCCGGTCAGTCTGAGAGGGAGCGGCGGCAGCCGGAGCTGGCCGAGGTTGTTGCGCAGTCGGTTGGCGCTCGGGGACGGGTGTCTCTTTCAGCGGAATGGGTTGTTGTGAGGCCGGTGGCACGGCAGCTGCCTGTCGAGCAGTCGTCGTAGCGAGTGAGGAGAGCTGATCGAGCGCTTTAAGCTGGTCCCGTAGCGCCTTGCGCATCGCGACTGCGCTTTCCTGCGTGGCACCAGGCAAGCGCTCCATTTGATACTTGAGACGGGTTTGTTCGGCCTCAAGCTGCTGAGCCGCCTGGGCGGCCTGTTCACGTACGGCGCCGCTGGTTTGTGAGAATTCCTTGGATAGCGAACCCAATCTCTGTGTCACTTCACGTGAGACGGTGGTGAATTCCGACCGCAATTCATCGAGCGCCCGCTCAGCTTCGAGGGTGGCAGCCTGCTTCATGCGCTCCATGTCGCCGACGGCAGCCTTGGCCCGCTCTTCAGTTTGGCGGGTCAGATCCTGAGTTAGCAACCGTGCCCGCTGCTCAGCCTCAGAAATGGAGCCTTCGAGCGTGTTGGAATACCCTTGTACAGCACTGCCCAGCTCTTCGGCGCGATCTGACATGCGCTCTAGTGTGGTGTTGAGCTCCGTTGAACGGTCCGCCAACATCTTGTCGATCTTGAAGTTGGCCGACTCAAGCGCATTGGCTGAACGCATAATTGCATGGCTTTGGCTCTCAAAGCGGTTTGACACATTGTTGATCTGGCCAAGCAGGTTTTCGGAGACGTTGCGCAGCATATCGGATTGCCCCGCGAGACCCTCAATTGCCTTGATGGATTGTCGCGAGATATTCTCGCTGGACGAACGCACCGCTTCGATACGATTCAGCAACGTCTCATCCAGCTGCTGAGCCTGGGCCGTCAGTGTGGAATTGAGATCAGATGCATGCGTTTCCATGGCTGATGTGAGCACCTGAGTGCTGCTGCCGACGGCCTGATCAATCTGCAGTGCCGAGTTCATGATGGCTTCGTCGAAGAGACGAAGTCGTTCGCTAAACGCTTCATCCAGCGCTTTGGTTCGGTCCACCAACTGCATGTCGAAGTTCTCGGTACGATTGGCCAACGTCGTATCGAGGGCGCGCGCGTACTCTTCAAAAACGATCTGCATCGTCTCGGTGCGATTGCTGAGTGTGGAATTAAGTGTCTCGATTGAACCGTCAACGACCGAACGATTGGCGTCCAAGGCAGCCTCAATCCCGCTGCGCTGGTCTGTCAGCATCGACTGCATATGCTCGGTCCGACTTTCCAGTGCACCGCCCAATGCCTCGGTGTAACTCCCAAGCACATTCTGCATCTGATCAGTTCGCGACCCAAGAGCCGACGCCAGCGCCTGGGTGTAGTCTTCAAGAACGCCCTGCAGCTTCCCGGCACCGCCCTCAAGTGTCGTCTCCAGCCGGTTTGTTTCGCCGGCAAGCGCGGTTTCCAACTGCGTAAGGTTCGAGCCGGCACCCTCAATGATTTTAGCCAGCGTGTACTGCTGTTGCGACAATCTCTCGATGAGTTGTGGAACTTCCGTTCCGAGCTGCTGTAGAGTGTCCTTAAACCGGTCGCCGGTATTGACCAACGCATGGCGCTCACCGGACAACTCCTGGATCAAACCTCGGATCTTCCGCTCATTCTCATCATACGAATTTTCGAGCTGACTGACCTCATTGTGAACGAGCGCTTCAAGTTCACCGGCCCGACCCAGTGCGCGCGACACGGCATCATTCATGAAGGAAACCTGGCGCCGGACAGCCTGCCCCAATGATGCAACAGACTGTTCTGCCATGCGATCAGGCTCTGCCAAGCGAACGGCAACTTCGGTCATGGCACTCGACCGCAGATGCAATTCCTCAGTGCGCCAAGCGAGGAAGGCCAGAAACCAAAACAGCGTGATCGGCCCTACCCACAAAGCCAGAGAAGTCAGGAATGCAGGGTGGGTAGTAATCTCAACAAAACCGGCACCAGCTGGCAAGCCGTTCAACATGAATGACCAGGCAAAACCCAGCGCCACTGCTGTCCAAAGCCCTGTTGCAGCAGCAGCATAGGCGAATGGTTTGTTCGACGGCCGTTGATTGAGCGCATAAATCAGACCGCCAATGGACGGCGCATCATCATTCGCAGCCAGACGCTCGCGAGGTGGTCCGGCGGGTCTGCGTTGGGCTTCGCGTCGCTGTGCGGCGGCTGCTGCTGATTCTGGCCCGCCCGTCCTTTTGGCCGTATCCGGTTTGACTGCCGCGGGAAGCGGATCATCTCTCTCTGCTTCCAACGGCCGGGGAAATTCGATTGCCGCTTTGGCCGGAGCTATAGCTTCGGGTTGGGCAGAGCCACTACCGGGAATCGGTGGCGGCGATGACGTTGTCGTCTTAGAAGCGTTGGCCTGCTTATCTGGTGAAGGCGGCGTCGGCGGCTTCAGCTTCGCGCCTGGCAACGGCGGAGGGCCGCCAGCACCTTTGTCGTCAGATTTACCAGCGGCGTCGTCTTGGACTTCGCTCAGACGCGCGGATAGCGATGCCCCGGCTGCTTTTGCCTTGTTATTCTGCGCCATTCAATTTGCCCACCCGGCCTGCCGTGCGCAAGGCACGGCTGCCACAAACCCCAATGGAATCCGGACTTTAACGTACAATTCACCATCCCGATAGTCCGAAATGCTGAATAACGGCATATGTCTGATCACCCGCAACCCGCCCTTCTCGTCTGAGAGCAAGGCGATAGTTTACCAATTTGGCAAAATAGCGATGTCCGCGATGGTACTGGCAAAGCGGACTGCTGATACACCTTCAGAAACCGAAACATTTTACTGACAGTCTTTACCAAGCGTTTCGATTTTTTATCTAGGTATCAATGTACAACAGCAATTGCTTCAACTCATATGCTGACGAACTGGAGGCGCAACCCGTTGGAACTGCAATTCGCAGAGCAGGGCGATATTCTCAATCCCCGTGACGAAGACTACAGCCCCGTTGGATCAGAGCACGCCAAACAGCAGCTAAGGTTGGCGCCACCGATCAACCATGAGCATCTTGCAAAATATACCTTAGGTGATCGGGACCTGGAGCGCGAGATACTGCAATTGTTTGCGGACCAATTGCCGATTCTGATGGACCAACTGCAGGCCGCAGCCCGGGAGGACGATTGGTACATGGCCGCGCACTCGCTGAAAGGCTCAGCAAGAGCTGTTGGAGCTGATGAGTTGGGAGATCTAGCAGCGCAGGCCGAGGACTATGCCAGCAATCGCGAAAAATTCGATTTCGACGCGCTGCGCGGCCCGGTAAAACGCCTCATTTCTTATATCGAACAGGTTGCCTGATCATTTGGACCGCAGGCTCACGCTGCGAATCACGGCAGCTCTCTTAGCCACGCTACGAGCAGCCGACAAATTGATGACACCAAACCTGTGACGTTTGGCTCAGCCGAAAGTTGCCGGGTACCTTGCCATTGACCCAAGGTTCGTAGAAAAAGTTGCCTTGAATCAAGGTCGCAGCGCCTAAGTCGGTCGTGACGTATTTGTCATTGCCACTGAGCGACATCGTCGGCCATCCTAGAATCGAGGAGCGAGGGCGCGATGCCTAAAATCACGTATGTACAACCGAACGGAACTGAGACCGTTGTCGACGCATCGGTCGGTGTCACAGTGATGGAGGCCGCCAAACTCAATCTGGTTGAAGGGATTGAGGCCGAGTGTGGTGGGGCATGCGCGTGTGCGACGTGTCATGTGTACGTTGCCGAAGACTGGGTCGCAAAAACAGGTTCAGCATCCGAAATGGAAGAAGACATGCTCGACTTCGCATTCGATGTGAAAGAAACCAGCCGCTTATCCTGCCAGATCAAGGTGACTGACGAACTTGATGGCTTGGTCGTAACTGTGCCCGAGAAGCAGTTCTGAGGGCTTCGATGATCGTCAGTCCCGTCCAGGGATAAAACGAATCGGTCCTGCGCGAAGCTGCGACTGCCATCCAGCCTCGGTAAAGGTAGGGGCCACTAACTTGTGGCGACGCTTTATTCGAAGTGTAAGGGCGGGAAGAATGACCGGTGATCGCCTCGCCTTCCGCAGGTGGTTTTCAAAATCCGCTGACACCGTAGTTCAAGGCTACATGGCGGTCTGCGGCGAATGGAGCAGAGATGATGTCAACCGACGAAGCTCACAATAACTCCGGGTCGATTGAAACTGACGTCGTCATTATTGGCGCCGGGCCGGTTGGATTATTCGCAGTCTTCGAACTTGGCCTGCTCGACATCAAAGCCCATCTCGTCGACATTCTCGACAAACCAGGTGGGCAGTGTGCCGAACTCTATCCAGAGAAGCCGATCTACGACATTCCAGCGCTCCCAATCGTGTCAGGGCAGCAGTTAACAGATCAATTGTTGGAGCAAATCAAGCCGTTTGGCCCGACATTTCATTTTAATGAGCAAGTCAACGAACTGCGCAAGCAAGACGATGGCCGCTTCTTACTGCGAACCAACGACAACAAGACGTTTCTTGCCAAAGTGGTCGTCATTGCTGCGGGTGGCGGATCATTCACACCCAAACGCCCCCCGCTGGCTGGCATCGAAAACTACGAGGGTACATCGGTTTTTTATGCCGTACGCCGGATCGATGATTTCCGTGACAAGGACGTGCTGATCGTTGGGGGCGGTGACTCGGCGCTGGATTGGACGCTGAGCCTCCAGCCCGTCGCAAAGAGCCTGACACTTCTGCATCGCCGGGATGATTTTCGCGCAGCCCCACACACGGTCGACCAGATGCGCGCGCTCGTAGCTGATGGCAAAATGCAGCTGGAGATCGGACAAGTCAAAGAGCTTCATGGAGCAGGTGGCGAACTCGCATCAGTCACGATCAAGACTAAGGAAGAGGAGCGCACGCTCCAATGCAATCGTCTTCTACCGTTCTTCGGGCTCACCATGAAGCTTGGACCCGTTGCCGACTGGGGCATCAATCTCCACGAGAACCTCATTCCGGTCGATACCGAGAAGTTCGAAACGAGTGAGACAGGTATCTTCGCGATCGGCGACATCAACACCTATCCGGGCAAGCTTAAGCTAATTCTGTCGGGCTTCCACGAAGCCGCGCTGATGTCCCAGCAGGCCCATCGCATAATCTATCCGGATAAGAAGCTGCTGTTCCAGTACACGACATCATCGTCAAGCTTGCAAAAGAAACTCGGTGTTCGGGACTAACGAACGAGTTTGAGCGCCCACTTGCGAACCGAGAGTGGCAATGCATCTTGAGCTGATTTCAGAAGCTTGCGCAGCCCCATGAGGTAAGCTGACGTGTAAGCCCGGCCAGCCAACGTGCACGGGATGGCGTAGTCCGTGACGGCCATGTTACGGTCAGCCCATTCCCTCTTGTACGCTGCATCTGGTGCGAGCAGGTCCACGCAGTGTCCACCTTGATTGCAGTAGGCCCGAAACGTGTCTTCCAGGTGAAGCGCGCCGATGCCGGCCTTCTCGAATTCAAGATTAAAGACAATCAAGAAGAGTTCCAGGCGACCATCGCGCTCAAAACCAATCTGTACGCCGGCTAACTGTCCATCGCAGCGCAAAGAGAAGATGCGGCAACCGCTGGAAGGGTCCGCGGCAGCACAAGCCATGAAACGATCGATACTTCGATCCTCAAGGGCGGACGATTTCATGCCACGTGCCTCTAGCCATGCACGCTTGAGTTCGAGGCCTTCCAGAGCAATGGACGCTGCATCCTCGCCTGGTTTATGCGCATGAAAGGCAACGTCGTAGCGTTCGGTCAGCCGGCGCAGCAGACGGCGGCGGTTCTTGCGTGATTTTGCAGAATATCGCTTCTCATAGTCCGCAAAACCAGACGCGTTAGAAAAATCCAGCTCAAATGCCGTGTCCTGACCGATCTCACGCGCATGCAAATACTCCGGCATGTGCTGATTTATGACCAGTGCCTTGCCGATCTGGGCATCCTCGCGCACTTTGCATAAGCGTACGACATCCGGACTGTAATGCGAAACAGCAAACCTGATGGCAGCGTTGATGTTCTCGTTTCTGTCCCATCCCGACGCAACGATGATATCACCGTATTGAGCAACCGGGCATCCCATCCAGCACAACTCTGTAACGCCAAAGCGCCGCTCAATCTGAAACGGGGCGATCAGGACAATCTCGCCAGAGCCTGTGCGCCCCACCACCATTGCAAGGCGGCAACCGGGACGACCTGTCTCCAAATAGGCTCCGAGCCAATGTGACAGCCAGTTGAAATCTTGAAAAACAGAGCGGAACCCCTGCACCTGCGACGTCAGATGGTTCCAATCGCCCTGCAGTGCACGAAATCCGGAAGCATCTGAAACCGCTTCAAATCGCAGGTCAGACGTCAAACCAGGACGGCTTAACGTTTCAGCCGCCAAACTATCAATAGCCGTGGTGGGCTCAAATCGAAGTTCCAGTGCAATATCTGCCATATTTACCAGGCCATCAATAAAAAGGGGAAACCTGGCGTTGATGGAGCAAGCTCTATGCCATCGCTCTACTGGATTTGAGCGATCTCAAACAGGGTAAGCAAAAATAAAACACCACATACAACCCAGAGCATGGCATTTCCGCGCCACGTCTCGATCTGTTTCATAATGATCAGGGACATCATCAAAAGGATCGCCGTGATGTTTATTATCACGATCCCGGGGTATCCAAGGCCGCGCATATTGGGTTGGCTCGCTTCAAGGTAAATCGCTGCAGCAATGCCGATAAGTAGACCGCCGAGCAGCCGCGCCCAAAAACCAACGTTACCGTGCGGAAGACCGATAAGCTTAGCGAATGAAACGGGAAACAACAGCAGCGATAAACCTGCGGAGAATTTCAGGATCGTCTCGAACCAAAGGATCTGATGGGCCATACGAGCACTATCGATTCATCTAACAGACCATCGAGATCTCAGGTTCCAAGCATTGCGCCACCTGACCTCACACTGCTGATATTAAGTTCTTGTCCTGTTACTCTATCAGCGCAGGATCAAAGATTTCCTCGCGTGTCGGCGCTTTCTTCTCAACCTCAGCATCCAATCCACCGAACAGCCCTCCGGTCTCTACAGGCTTCTTCAGAGCTTCAGCAGTAAAATCCCCGGCCAAATAACGTGTCAGCTTGCCCTTGATGGAGCTGGTCCGATCCTTGGTGCAGAAACCTTCGCTCTTAGCAATTTGTCGACTCACACGGATGCGGCCAAACTCTAGCGCATTCGCGACTTTCTGCTGCGTGTCCGGAGCTGGATACCTAACAGCTTCTGCTGCCAGGTAGTTGGCCTTCAGTTGCACCGGATCGAAGAAATAGCCGCATTTCTGAGCCTGTGCCATCGTCACCCCGACCTGAACAGCGCGCTCTATCGGATCATCCGGCTTCACTGCGGGGGCCGCCGGCGCGGCCGCGTTTTGCTGCGATGAACCGAGAGAACCAGTGGACAGGCTTGGAAGTTTAACACTGCCGCAACCGCTTAACAGCACTGCGATACCAACGCAGGCGAATGTTCGCGGCAACTGTTCGACGAATCTGATTCTTTGCAACATGGCGGTAGTTTGCCCAAATGCCGTCAGTGGTCAACTGCCTGCCGGCTAATGATAAACAATCTCATGGGACGACGACATGACGGACAACAGCAGCAATATCATGGCAGAGGCTGACCATCAGGACAGAGCAGGCATGCCGACCTAACGCATCAACTCCCGCATAGCATTGTCGATCCCGTCCATCGTCAATGGGAACATGCGTCCACCAAACTGCTCATTGACCATCTGAATGGAAGGCGTCCACTTCCAATGCTCTTTGGAGACTGGATTGAGCCACACACAGTTCTCGTAGATGTCTGTGACCCGGTTGAGCCACACAGTCCCCGCTTCCGGGTTCATGTGCTCCACAGATCCCCCAGCGACGGACAACTCGTAGGGGCTCATGGATGCATCGCCGACGAAGATGACTTTGTAGTCAGACGGATACTTATGCAGCACATCCCAGGTCGAATTGCGCTCAGTCCATCGCCTTGAATTGTCCTTCCAGACAAACTCGTAGAGGCAGTTATGGAAGTAGAAATACTCAAGATGCTTGAATTCGGCGCGCGAGGCCGAGAAGAGCTCCTCCGCAATCTTGATGTGCCAGTCCATTGATCCACCGACATCAAAGAACATCAGAACTTTCACCGCGTTGCGCCGCTCCGGCCGCATGTGAATGTCGAGATAGCCCTTATGCGCAGTGCCTTTGATCGTGCCGTCAAGATCAAGCTCATCCGCCGCGCCCTCGCGGGCAAACCGGCGCAGGCGCCGCAGGCCCATTTTGATATTGCGAGTCCCAAGCTCAACTGAGTCGTCGTAGTCTTTGAATTCGCGCTTATCCCACACTTTGATTGCGCGAAAATTTCGGTTTTCTTTCTGCCCTATGCGTACGCCCGCGGGGTTGTAGCCATAGGCCCCGTACGGCGACGTGCCGCCGGTCCCAATCCATTTACTGCCTCCCTGGTGCCGGCCTTTCTGCTCCTCAAGCCGCTTCTTCAGCTCCTCCATGATCTTGTCCCAACCACCCATCTCCTCGATCTTCTGTTTTTCTTCATCGCTGAGATAGAGTTGTGAAACGAGGCGCAGCCATTCTTCAGGAATTTCGGCTTCGGCTGCATCCTGCATGGCTTCTAGGCCTTTGAAGACTTGGCCAAATACCCGATCAAATTTGTCAATGTGGCGCTCGTCCTTCACCAGACAGGACCGCGACAGATAATAGAAATCCTCGACGCGTTGGTCAGCTAGATCAGCCGACATGGCCTCCAGCAGGGTCAGATATTCGCGCAGCGAAACAGGAACTTTGGCAGCCTTGAGCTCCAGGAAGAAATTCGTAAACATGTCGCCTCATTCGTCATCATGCGTACGGCCAACATCTGATCCAATAACAGGACCTTATGCGATTGCCATGGCAGCCGCTTGCGCGGGCTATTGCCGGACAGTGATAGTCACTCACCGGTTCTGACATATCGTCTGGACTGCGCGCCAACCCACTAGTTGTTATGATGATAGCATCACCAGTCCCACGAATGCGAGCGGCAAGATGTCAGCCACAACACCGCGGAAGCCCCGAGAATGACCAAACATTGGGATATTCAACCCTTAACGATACCTTCCAATGGCTACGTCCCCAACAACGCGCAATTCCCCTTTCTACTCTATCGTGCTGGGTGGGTTGAGGACCTCAATCCGAGCGAAGTGCTAAAGCGTTTGGCGCGCAATGGCTGGGCCGGCAGCTGGATCAATGGCGTCTTTCCCTTCCATCACTATCACGCTGAAAGTCACGAAGTGCTCGTCAATACCGGAGAGCCGTTCCACGTACAGCTGGGTGGTTCGGACGGCGAGATCGTGGAGTTTCGCACACGTGACGTCGTCATTATCCCGGCTGGCGGTGGTCACTGTCTGGTTGACGGGAGCCACGCCTCAGGCGTCGTCGGTGCCTATCCATTAGGTCAGGAGGCGTGGGACTTGAAGAGGAACGAGCAGGCTGACTACAAGCTGGCGCTAGAGCAAATTCCCCACGTCAAGATGCCAGAAACCGATCCAGTGACAGGCCGGCATCAACCCTTGATGGACTATTGGACGGTGGCGTAACAGCACAAACAGAATTCTATCACGCCCTTACTGCTTCTGGTTGGCCTTTTGCCTCGCAAGAAAAGCCAAACGCTCAAACAGATGGACATCCTGCTCGTTTTTCAAAAGGGCACCGTGCAGTGGCGGGATCAATGTCCGCGGATCGGACTCGCGCAGAGTTTCCGGTGAGATGTCCTCACTCAGCAGCAGTTTCAACCAATCCAGAAGTTCCGACGTCGATGGCTTCTTCTTGAGGCCCGGCACCTCACGCATATCGTAGAAGACTTTCATTGCTTCACGAACGAGCATGCCCTTGATGTCAGGGAAGTGCACATCAACGATCTCGCGCATCGTGTCAGCGTCAGGAAACTTGATGTAATGGAAGAAGCAGCGCCGCAAGAATGCGTCAGGCAGTTCCTTCTCATTGTTCGACGTAATGATAACGATCGGCCGGTTCTTGGCTGAGATTGTTTCGCCGGTTTCATAGACAAAGAACTCCATGCGATCGAGTTCCTGCAAGAGGTCATTCGGAAATTCAATATCGGCTTTGTCGATCTCATCGATCAGCAGGACAGGCCGGTTGTCCATGGTAAACGCTTCCCATAATGGACCGCGTTTGATGTAGTTGCGGATATCCTTCACCCGCTCGTCACCGAGCTGACTATCACGAAGCCGGCTGACGGCATCGTATTCATAAAGGCCCTGCTGCGCCTTGGTTGTTGACTTGACGTGCCATTCCATCAGCGGCGCGCCGAGCGATTTCGCGATCTCAATAGCAAGAACGGTTTTACCGGTGCCCGGCTCGCCTTTGACCAGCAAAGGGCGCTCGAGTGTAATGGCGGCATTCACCGCGACAGTCAGGTCGCGCGTGGCGACATAGTCTTTCGTGCCTTCAAACTTCATCGAGAGCCCCTCGTCACACAATTTGAGGCGACAGTATGTGGAGAGGCGTGGGACGACAAGCTGCTGGGACAGCGTGTAACGCTGAAGTAGAAATTATCAGACAGGCAATAAGCCTGTGAAACACCGCCGGTTGGGGATTAAGGGCGAGTGAGCACTACTCCGCAGCCATCATTGCAAGGCAGCTGCAACTCGTAACAATTTGCGATATCACGTTTGATTTCCTTGACTTGGCCACCGTTGCGGCTAAATAGCCTCCTTACTTTAGTTCAATAGCGTCTCGGTAGCGAAGTAGGCGTCTCGCGGAGGCAAATTGTGAGCAAGACAGCGACGAAGCGTGCCCCCTCTAAAGCGAGGGCCAAGGCAAAACCCGCAACCAAGGTTGCAGCCAAGCCGCCGGCGAAGCGGAAACGGGCAGCCTCGAAGAATGCCCGGGTGAGGCAGTCACAAATCATTCTGCCTGATGGCTACTTTCCATCGGATGATGAACCGTTCATGAGCGCAGTTCAAAAAGAGTACTTCCGTAGTAAGCTCGTGAACTGGAAAGAAGACATTATTCGCCAAACGCGTGAGACAATAGCTGGCCTGACATCGGATTCATCGCAGCATGCCGATTTGGCTGACCGGGCAACGTCGGAAACGGATCGAGCATTGGAGCTGCGCGCCCGTGACCGCCAGCGCAAACTCGTTGCTAAGATCAATGCGGCACTCGCCCGGATCGAAGATGGCAGCTATGGCTATTGCGAGGAAACCGGTGAGCCAATCAATCTAAGACGGCTGGACGCCCGTCCGATCGCCACGTTGTCGATTGAGGCCCAAGAACGCCATGAGCGCCGTGAGCGTGTTTATCGCGACGACTGATGCTCCTCATCTGGAACATGCATTAATCGGATCCTAAGAATATTCGTCCTAAAGTGGTTGCCAACGAACGATTGCAACCACTCACGTGGGCGAGAGATGACACCTCCAAAGTTTCCGGCTTTTGCAAAGCTTATCGTTAAATTGATGCTGGCTGCATCGATCACTGTCGCAGCAGCCGCCTTCATCTCCGGTCCGAGCAATAGTACTGCCGCCGTGGTCGTAGACACGAAAGCAGTGTCATTTGGCTCAGTATCAGTCCGCATGTCTGCGTTTCAGCCGGACCGGCTCGCGCAGTCATCATTCAACGATATCAACTGACCAAAACGCTGCTGTTTTGTGAATGTCGCGAGAAGCCCGCGCGATTTCCTGCGCTCCCTTATCGAATTGGCACATCGAAGCGACGTTTCGAGCGTGATGGCCCGTGCGTGAAGTGCCACCATTCACGGCGATAATTTGAGAACCCGTGCCGCCTCATGGCCTGAACTAGGGTTTTCCGGTTCCGGATTTGATCCGCGCTCAGGCTACTGTTCCAAGTATGGCTCTTAACATCAAAACAGTCATAAGCTGTCCCCATATCAAGTGCCGTCGGATTGTTGAGGTCATGACCACTGTCTTTGCAGCTGTTATTGGCTCGCGAACTGTCGGGCGTCAGAGACATTGCTTCACGTGAAACGTTAACAATCGAAAGATCGACCGTGGACCCCGTGGAATGTGTAGACCGCGCAGAAATATACCCTGAGCTGAACAGTTTTCGTTTGGCGATATTGGGAAAATAGAATGCCTTGAGTTGCGGGTCGGGTTTACGTTTGGACCAACGAACCATGGCCGCCACAGCCCGGGTCGGCCTGTAACAATCGTACACTTCCAGAGATAGAGGCGGTGTCCGCGCCATTAGATCGGCCTGTACGCGTTTCAGTGCCTGTGCGGCTGCTTTGCGCAAGATACATGCGCCGCGCTCGTAGCCTGGAAGTGCTGCACCAGTAAAATTATTTGCCGTGGCGTAGCGCACGTCCTCGCGGATCGTCGGGTCGATGTCTCTCAGATAAACAAGGTCTGCAGGCAAACCTGGCTTGCCTGACTGGAGATTGCGCTCGGATTGAGCTTTGTCTTTAGCTGTTGCCGATACCTGCGTAACGATAACCGCAAGCACTGCTACGAAGAACACCGCCAAACACCGCGAACTTGGTCTCATCGTGGCCTCCACTCAACCATCACCTGCAATAAGTCCAAGCAACGCGATGCCAGTCTTGCATCACTGTATTGCGCGACTATCGTAATCAATGCCAATCCAAAACGGAATCGAATGGAGCGCACAGTGCACAAATTTGCCATAGCCATCGGCGGTCTGTTGCTCGGTTGCACAATAACAACACTTGGGATCGCGCAACCCCGCTGTGTCTTCCTAGAGTGCGGTCCCGGCAACAAGCCCAATCCAAGTCCCGCGGTCGCTCCGACCATCTCCAGCGCGGCACCAACGGGAAGTGGCGGGCTCAATCATGCCAAACGACCCCAAACCAAATCGGAAACCTGCACGCTGGTTCAGGGTTTTGACTATTGCGCCAGTTCAGTGCTGAAGCCGCAGTATGGCAACACTTACGGGCCGGGGCATCTTATTGACGAGAATCTGCGAACCGCATGGGTGGAAGGCAAGCGTGGCCACGGTGAGGGTGAGTACGTTGTCGTTGACCTCGGCAAGATGCACCAAGTCACTGGCATCCAGATCATGAACGGATATCATAAGAACGCGCGACTCTTCAGTGCCAATAGTCGCGTCCGCTCATTGCGCCTCGGTTTCTCCAATGGCTCAAGCCGCAATGTAACACTGGAGGATGCCGCCGGGGTGCAGACGATTGAGTTTCCCGCACTACAGGCGCGATGGGTCCAATTCGAGATACGTTCGGTCTATAGGGGAACCAAGTACACAGATACCGCAATTACGGAGCTTCGCGTGTTGACCAGCGCAACCAACTGACACTGGATTGCCTGTCGCGGACGGCATTGGGGCCATACAATGAGGATCAATCGGCGAAACCTGATAATTGGTACGTGCGCGTGTTGTCTTACACCCGCATCAAGCGCGGTTGCAGAAAAGTTCAGCCCGACGACAGGCTGCGTCGTTCGCGGGCAGGACGCAGCCCGGGCGCTGGGCAGCGGCATTCTCGGAAGCTCGCTGGGTGAACTGCCGGATCTCGTCAAGCAACGCTCACGCACAACCGGCAGCCAAAACCTGAACAAGCAGCTGGATGCCGCGCTACAGCGCATTGCGAGAACGTTTAATGTCTGGCCGCAAGTCGGCTTCTACGATGACGGCAAACATCCGAACGCCATCGCTATCTGGTTCGAAGAGCATGGCAAGCGCACTTACGCTGTGGTCTTTGGCAAGAACTACTTCACCAAACTCCTCACATACGATCCAAGCGGGATTACGTTTCTGCAGACCGCTGCGCACGAGTTTGCCCACGTGTGGATGTATCAATCGGGCGAGTTGGATCAGCTGCTCAAGGACCAGCCAACAGTCAAACGCGCTGAGCTACACGCCGATTTCCTGGCGGGATACTACCTGGGCTTGCGGAAGCGCGATAACCCGCAGGCATCATTTCGAAGCGCCGGGATGAAGCGGTGGGAAAGCGGTGATACCTATTTCGAGAACCAAAACCACCACGGTACGCCGAAGCAACGTTTGGCAGCAGCCGAAGCCGGCTTTCGGATGGCGTATATCGAAGGCGCCAAGCCAGCCGCAGCATTCGCCGCGGCAACGCGTTTTGTCAAAGAGGTATGACGTTACGCACACCTGAGCAGGCTCTGGAGCTGCGCGCCGAGTGGACATCTGCAGGACTCTTCAACAGCTCTGCAAGGCTTCAGCAGACGACAGAAACAAACCGCAGATCGCAATTCAGACCCGCTTTTCGCACCGGATGCCATTTGAGCATTTCAGGTTTGGCTCAAACCATCCCACGCACCGCCCGATCCCCCAAAATCAATACCGAATGGCCGGCCGGGGCGTGGGCAGGTGATGCGATTCCGGTTTGTCCGGAAATGAACTAGTCGGCCTTGTTGACAGCTTCCGATTCCTGCGCTGCGCGCTGTTCCGCCATTTTGGTGAGGAAGCCTTTGACTCCATCCAGATCGCGCAAGTGAATATCCTGTTGCGGGAACGGAATCTCGATCCCCAGCTCCTTGAAGCGATCAAAGATCGCGAGCCGTAACTGCGTCTTTGCTGACAGTGAGTAGTTGACGTCTGCAACGAAACAGCGAAGCGTAAAATCGAGTGAACTGGCGCCAAAGTCATCGAATGATGCAGACGGCTCTGGGAAGTTCAAAATCCCATCCGTAGATTTGGCAACTTCGATCAGCGTCTCGCGCACCTGATGCGGATCCGCATTGTACGAGACCCCAACGGTGACGACCAGGCGGCCAAGCGCATTGCGATGTGTCCAGTTCTGCACCGAGCCACTGATCAGCGAGGAATTCGGGACAATCACGGATGCGCGGTCAAAGGTTTCAATCTCGGTTGAGCGCACGCTGATCTTGCGCACGTAACCCTGTTGATCTCCGACAACAATCCAATCTCCAACCTTGATTGGACGTTCGACCAACAAGATGATGCCGGAAACGAAATTATTGACGATCGACTGCAGGCCAAGCCCCACGCCAAGCGACAATGCCCCGATCACCACGGCGAAATTGCTTAGATCAATTCCGGAGTAGGACAGGCCGACCAGGGTCGCAACACCAATGCCAAGGTAACCGATGCCGGTATGCAGTGAATTTGCGATGCCACTATCGACCTTACTGCCGGCATTGATGCTTGAGCTCAACCAGGCTTGAAAGATGCGGGTGACAAAGAGCACCGCAATAAACAGCCCGATCCCAATCAGTATGCGTGCCAGAGAGATTCGGAATTGACCAATTTCAAATCCAAAGAACAGCGCCCGTACCTGATCGGCCAACTGCGAATAGGGCACACCCCAGGATAGCAGCAGTAGGAACAAACCACCGCAAACCAGCAGTGCATTGAGGATGAACGCCAGCACGGACGCGATGAAACCGCGGCGCCGGTCAGAAAGAAGATTGGGCTTATTGAGAATGCGTTCGACGGGCTGTGTCACGCCGGATGGATTGGCTGATAGCGCACGAATTGCGAGATGCAGCAACAGCACAAACGTGCCACCCACACCCATCAGCATGACCTGTCCAGCAACAAATCGGCCAAGTGCCACGTAACCGAAGATCGTTGCCGCAAAAATTCCGGCCGCGACAAGGATCGCAGGAATGCGTAACCACCACAGGACCGATCTGACCAACTGTGCACTTGGTCGCGAAGTCTCAGCCGGCATCGGCGTCCAGACCAGTGCCAATAACAACCCTGCAAAGGCAATGTTGGCAAAGCTCGTCGCCGTCACGCCGGCAACAACCGGTAGATGGAAAACACGAATAGCGTCGTCCAGAAACAGATCAATCGCGAACACTGCGGCGATAATGTTGCTCATCAAGAGCAGGCGCTGCACCGAAGGCGTCGGCGCCCCAATCAGGCGCCAGCTCGGCCGCCGCGGCAACAAGATCGCCGTCGCCAGAGCAGTTGCCGCCAAAAAGATCAGACCCGACGTTAGTGCCGAACGGAAGATTGCCCGGATTGTATCCTGCCAGACGGCAACGGCATCAGCACCGAGGAACAACAGGACAATCGACAAACTGCCGGGCAGCGCCATAACAAGAACAAGCAGGCTCGCAGACTGGACCCTGTGAAAAAAGCTCGGCTGTTCGTCTTGCGGTTCGACAAACCGTTCAGCCATGAAGCGGCGCCGCAACGACACCAGGTAGACATAAGCGCCAAGTGCCAAAAGGATGACAATAGAGAGTTCCAGGATGTGCTGGCGAGCCGTCGAAAACCAGAGATCAGCGATCGTACTAATCTGTATGCCAAACCGCGGTAGTGCATTCCAAAGCTTGGACCAGTGCTCAGGTGTGATGATGCTCTGGTTTCTCTGCAGCACACCTTCGGAGAAATTTCTTAGCTGCAGATTCTGGATACGGTGGATCAGCTGCTCTGAGCGCAGAATTGTCAGGTCGCTGGCCTGCTGAGCATCAGTAAGCTTGGCCAGCGAGTCGTTCAGCTTTGCGCGCTCGCTCGCAATAACGGGGCCTTCATCACCTTCCTTTGGTGGATCCCCAAGCTTGGCGAGTTGGCCATTGACCGTCTCGAGGAAGGGCGCGATGCCACTTCTCGTCTCACGCACGCGATTGATAAAAGCTTCGATCCTTGCCTGTTGCTTCTCAAGTTCCTCATTGTCCTTGTTGAGCCGCTCAACCGCTTGGCGGAAGCGCGTAAGTTCAGCTTTCTGCTGGACAATGTCAGAGCTCAGGGATGGCGGATAAAGTGGTGACTCTGCCTTGGTTGGTGTCGCAGTGAGTTCGGGTGCCGAAGGTGTCTCACTCAGGGTTGGATCCCCGGCAGTTTGGGCGAGTGTCGGCGTCGTGAGCCAAAAGCCGGCCAGCACCAGCACGGCAAACGAAAACAAGCGCGCTCCAACCGAACCCTGGAAAACCAAAGGGGTTACTCCCCGACTGCCTGACCAAACTTTCGCGCCGGCCGTGGTGTGGCCGCTTGATCTGCTTGTGGCTTCTCGACCAACGGTTTTTCAACGCGCAGGCGCTCAACCTGACCTTTGTCCTCAGGCGCAATCCCGGTTTCTATGACGACATCAACTGGACCACCCGTCATGATCAGGTGTTCAACATTGTCTCGGCGTACCAGCACCAATCTCCGGCGCCCATCGACCGTCGCCTGGTCAACCACATCCAATCGCTTAATCGGTTTCGGGGCAAAAAAACCGCCGCCGAACATATCGCCAACACTGGCTGCCGATCCGGTCACCAGATAGCCACGCAAGAGAAGCCCCCCAACGACAAGTAAGCCGGCGATAAATATGATGAAAAGCAACCAGGATAAGACTTCCCACATTGTCTAATTGTCCGGAATGATCCGGTCCTCTTGGTGTCACATGCGTTGCGGGCAACGTGTCGTGAGGCGCTCGACGGAGCAGTATTCACCACCATGCAGTGTCAACAACGTTGCGTTTAACGCTGCCACACGAAATTGGCGCATTGAATGACGCCGGATGAAGTCTTCGTCAAATTGCGGGCAACGCTGAACAGACCTTCATCCCATATTAACCCTGATGACCGAAGTGTTGATGGCCTCTTGCAAGGTCATCACCAGCGATCGGTAAACGAACGCGCGAATCTCGCAAACCTCACTAGGTTGAGTGACGCGTCGGTGCTGAAGGGTCAAGGGCAGCTGACAGGAATGGTGTGGAATAAGGTTGCTCATGCCGCGTACGCGTTCGACGTTGAATTCGCTTCGAAAAGCTTGTCTGGCAGAGAATCGGTTAGACTCCGGCTCCATGTCAGACAGTCAACAACAACCCAGTGACGTCGATTGGAGCAATTCTCTCATTGCTTCCAGTGCCGCAAACGTCATTACCGTTGTGCTGCTATTCCTGGTCGGGGCAGCTGGTGCGTTGGCATTTCTGTCGGCTGGATCCGCAGAGCCGCTGGTCCTGACTATTATGGGGCTGCTGGCAACGCTCGGAACCTTCTTCGTTTTTGGCATAGCTGCAGGTCATATCCGCATTGGCGAGCGGACCGCTTCGACGGCTATCGCGGCTGCTATGGTGGAAAACCTCTCTCATATCTGCCTTCTCACAACGCCGGCGGGCCGTATTCTCTATACCAACAAGCGCGCACTCGATCTTCTCGGCCACAACGAACTGGGAGAGCCAGGCAACCTCGAAGAGGTGTTCGGCTCGACACAGAAAGGACCCGAGGTCCTCTTTCGGTTGTTGCGCGCTGCCCAACGGCGTCAGTCCTATAGCGAGGAGGTCTGCCTCCCCGGCGCACATCGCTTCTCAAGCATGCCGCCTTGGTATCGCATAACCGTGAAGCCAGCCGGTCACGTGGATCTTCCCGAACATGTCGGCCTCAGCATTGTCTGGTCGATCGAGGACATTACCGTTGAGCGCAACAGAAGCGAACAGGCGCTCCAAAATCTCCACGCAGAACTCTCACAATACAGCGATCTTCCAGCCGGCCTACTGATCTGCTCAGTTGATGGCGAACTTGAATTCGTCAATCGCGCGCTGGCTCGCCAGCTGGGCTATGAGAAAAATAATGCGACCCAGCCCATGCGGCTCGCCGACATCCTCTCCCACGACGACGCGCAGCAATTGCAAGCCACCATTGCGAGCGCCGGCGACGCGATTTCCGCCATCGAGCTCGATTTTCAAAAAGCAGACGGTGACCGTTATCCCGCAACTTGCTTTGTCAAACAGACATTGAACGGTAGCGATGGCCGCCGTGCATCCGTCATGATCATCGATCGCGATCTGACTGCTGCAGCCGGACCCACCATCAGTGATGCAGGATTGGAACTGACGAGTCTTCTGCGAACCGCACCATTCGGCATTGCTGTCATTGACAGCAATGGCATCGTCATCAGCAACAACGCGATATTCGAAAAACTCATTTCGTCGGGCTCGACCTCGATCCGCGAAACGCCCCTTGATGAACTCGTCCGCGCCGCTGACACCAATGCCGGCAACCAACTCGCTGTGATGTTGGCGAATCTGCAATCAAACAAGGCCGCCTTGCAGCCGATCGACGTGGACTTCGGTCCGGATGGTGATCTGGCGCGCAGGCTATACGTTCAAAGGATCGCTCAAGGTAACGATAGCAACGCAACGGCGATTGTTTATCTGACAGATACCACTGAGGAACGCGCGCTGGGTCAGAAATTCGCCCAAAGCCAGAAGATGGAAGCCGTCGGTAAACTCGCCGGAGGAATCGCCCATGACTTCAATAATGTCCTGACGGCCATCATCGGATTCTCCGACCTTCTCCTGGCAAATCATCGACCGACCGATCATGCCTATAAGAACCTGCAGAACATCCGCTCCAGCGCCAATCACGCAGCAGGCTTGGTCAAACAATTGCTGGCCTTCTCACGACGGCAAACGCTTGAACCGGAAATCCTGCAACTCAACGAAGTCGTCACCGACCTGTCCGTCATCCTCAATCGCCTGCTCGGCGAAAACGTCGAACTGAAAATTTCATCCGGGCGCGATCTCTGGCCCGTCAAGGCCGACCACAACCAGCTCAATCAGGTTGTCGTCAATCTGGCGGTCAATGCCCGTGACGCCATGCCGGACGGCGGCCGTTTAACGATCAAGACACGCAATATTGGCGAGCGCGAGAGCCGCAAGCTCTCGGACCTAGGTGTCGTCATCGGCCAATACGTCCTGATTGAAGTTACAGACACCGGCTCCGGCATGCCGCAGGAAGTCATGGACAAGATCTTCGAGCCATTCTTTACGACAAAGGACGTTGGCAAGGGAACTGGTCTGGGCCTCTCGACAGTCTACGGCATCATCAAACAGACCGGCGGCTACGTCTTTGTCGATAGCGATATCGGACAAGGCACGACATTCCGCGTCTACCTTCCGCATCACTTCGCCAGTGAAGAAGAAGTCACTGCCGAAAAGAACCGCAACACCAAGGCACAACCCGCCCGCGATCTCACCGGCCACGGCCGTGTCCTGGTCGTCGAGGACGAAGATGCGGTCAGGATCTTTGCAACCGAAGCGCTCCGCCGACAGGGTTATGAGGTCCTACAAGCATGCGACGGTCTCGAAGCGCTTGACGTCATGGAGGATCATAATCACGAAGTTGATCTCGTCGTCAGCGATGTGAAGATGCCGGAAATGGATGGCCCAACCCTCTTCAAAGAGCTGCGCAGCCACAACCCCGAACTCAAATTCATATTCGTCTCCGGCTACACGGATGATGCGTTCACAAAGACTCTCGATGACGATGCTGAATATACGTTCTTGCCAAAGCCATACACACTTGCTCAGATAGCTGAGGTTGTGAAGTCCCAGCTCAGCCAATAATAGCTGGTACAACTTACTTGCAGGCCAACGACGAATCGCGCGACAACTGCGCGAATGCGAACAAGCTGATATGCCCGTTGGAACAAAACGGGACCACAGGAGCCAAGTGTAAGACTTACATCATTTATCCGCATTGGACACATGAGAACATATCGTGTACATTCTGTGCTAATTGGAATCAATCTTGGCACAAAATGAAAGGGTAAATGACATGGCAGCTCCCCAACTACGCGTTGTTGAAGGGAACGATATGGATAAGCAAAAGGCCTTAGATGCCGCCCTAGCCCAGATTGAGAAGAATTTCGGCAAAGGCTCGGTTATGCGCCTTGGCGCCAACGATCTCAATGTCGATGTCGATGCTGTCCCAACGGGATCATTGGGATTGGATATTGCGCTTGGGATTGGTGGTCTCCCACGCGGCCGTATTATTGAGATCTATGGACCGGAGTCCTCTGGCAAGACAACGCTCGCCCTCCATGTCGTAGCGGAGGCTCAGAAAACTGATGGTGTCTGTGCCTTTGTCGACGCGGAACACGCGCTAGATCCCATTTATGCACGCAAGCTCGGCGTTAAAGTCGATGATCTCTTGGTGTCGCAGCCCGATACGGGTGAGCAAGCACTCGAGATTGCCGATACATTGGTTCGCTCCGGCGCCGTAGACGTCCTCGTGGTCGATTCTGTTGCGGCCCTGACGCCGCGTGCGGAGCTTGAGGGCGATATGGGCGATAGTCTTCCCGGCCTGCAAGCCCGCCTCATGAGCCAGGCGCTGCGCAAGCTGACCGGATCGATTTCCAAATCCCGCTGCATGGTTGTGTTCATCAACCAGATCCGCATGAAGATCGGTGTGATGTTCGGCAATCCCGAAACGACAACGGGTGGTAATGCACTAAAGTTCTACTCGTCCGTGCGACTGGACATCCGCCGCATCGGTCAAATTAAGGCTCAGGACGAAGTGGTCGGCAACCAGACCCGCGTCAAGGTCGTGAAGAACAAAGTGGCACCGCCATTCAAACAAGTCGAATTCGATATCATGTACGGTGAGGGCATCTCGAAGACCGGTGAGATTCTTGATCTCGGGGTGAAAGCGGGGATTGTTGATAAAGCAGGCGCCTGGTTCTCCTATGATGGCCAGCGGATCGGTCAGGGACGAGAGAATACGAAGAATTTCCTCAAGGAAAATCCTAAGATCGCACGGACAATAGAACGCGCGATCCGTGAAAATGCCGGACTAATCGTCGAGCAGATGATGCTTGAGCCGGATAACGAGGAAGAAGAAACCGTTGATCCGGAAACGGGTGAAATTCTGGAGGCGGCTATCGCGGAACCAGAGGCCCCGCCGGCGAAGAAAGCGGCAGGTAAGGGTGGTCGCTAGGATCACCTAGATTGCGGTGCGAATTCAGGGCGATTGGGCGTGCCTCAGTCGCCCTTTTTCTGTGCCACCAGACATACTTGTCATTGACTGCATGCCATGGATAGCTGCAGACGACGTATTGCAAGGCGGCATCTCATCTTTACACAGCCATCACACCCCCCTATCTAGCCAGCAACACGGCAATCTGCCGACCCGACACGTTTGCAACGTTCGCGTGCCGCCACGGAGGCCCGAACCACGATAAAGAGTGATGGTCTCTACGCATGGACAGGTTTGCCAACGCCCGCAGTTTTATCGAAGCTATGCGCCCGGAGAGAGCTGTCTTCGGTCTCCGGCCCCATGCGTCAGGGCGGGCGGCGAAATGGTTTCTCGATAACTTTCCCGGCGAAGTCGCCTACGCTTATAAAGCCAATAGTTCGGTGTTTCTTGTCGGCTCACTGTACGGCGCGGGTATTCGTAATTTCGATGTCGCCTCTCTTCCTGAATTGGAAGACGCAGCAACGATCCCGAAAGCCAAGCTTCACTACATGCATCCCGTCAAGTCGCGCATGGCGATCCGACGGGCCTACCATGAATTCAATGTGAAGTGCTTTGCGTTGGACAGCGAGGAGGAGCTCGCAAAAATCCTCGAGGAAACAGAACACGCGGACGACCTCCAGCTCTACGTGCGTCTTACGGTACCCAGCAAGGACAGTGGACTGCCCCTTGAGCACAAGTTCGGCATCTCAGGCCAGGCGGCCACCGACTTGTTGATCAAGACGCGCCAGTCATGCGATGAACTAGGCATTGCCTTCCACGTTGGTTCGCAAACAACAACAACCGATTCTTTTCGTCTGGCCTTCGATGCTGTTCGTAGAGCAATTGTCGAGGCTGGGGTTGTTGTGGATGCCATTGATTGCGGTGGTGGTTTCCCGGCCCGCTATTCTGAAGAAGAACCGGCATCTCTGTCCGAGTTCATGTCCGTCATTGGTGATTGTTTCTCAGCTCTGCCCATCAGCCAGGACGCCCGCCTGATCTGTGAGCCGGGTCGGGCGCTTGTTGCCGAGGCCGAAAGCCTCATCGTTCGGGTCGATCACCGCCGCGGATCAGATCTCTTCATAACGGATGGCAGCTATGGCGCTTTGTTCGATGCCGCCCATCTCGGTTTTGTCTTCCCGTGCCGCCTGATTGGTCAGGAGAATGTGCCCCGAAGCCAGTGCAAGCCATTCCAGTTTTGGGGCCCCACCTGTGACTCGGTCGACTTTATGAAGGGCCCATTTTTTCTGCCGGATAGTGTCCAGGAAGGCGATTACATCGAGATTGGCAACATGGGCGCCTATGGCCGCGCCATCGCTGGCAATTTCAACGGCTACGGAATCTACGGCGAGGTCATTCTCGATGACGAGCCGATGTACACCATGTTTGCCAATCGATCCGGTTCTCTCGTCCAGGATGCCTAGGGGTGCGCATCTGACACTTGGTCCCCTTGGCTCCGACATCTGAATTGAGACAAGCGGGAAAGGCGATCAATTGTCGGAACCGGAACACGAGTTTGCTATCGCACCCGATCACATGACCGTCGATCTCTTTCATCGAACATGACAGCAGCAATCAATTGCCTAGCCTCCTGTGAACACCACACTTCCTTTGATTAGGACACGTCCGAATGCCAACTCTACACTACACATCCGACGACGAGGGATTTCTCGAGCCAGATCGAGACTTGACCCCGACACCTGACGATAGCAAGGCCGTCGTTATTCCTTTCGGGCTGGAAGCGTCGGTGAGCTACGGTAGCGGAACGTCAAAGGGACCTGCCGCGATCCTGTCGGCCAGCCATCAGCTGGAGCTTTTCGATGAAGAGCTGTGGTGCGAGCCTTACAAGCACTACGGCGTTTCGACATTGGTCGAACCCACGCCAGCGCCGGACATTGAAACTGCACTCAATGCCCTTGCGGAGACCGTCGAAACGGTTCTGGTCCAGGACAGGTTCCCGCTGGTCCTTGGGGGTGAGCATTCCCTTACGCCCGGCGCTGTTCGGGCTTTCGCGAAACGCTTTGACGAACTGGTGGTTCTGCAGATCGATGCTCATGCCGACCTGCGCGATGGCTATCTTGGAGAGCATTACTCGCATGCTTCAGCCATGCGCCGTGCCCTGGACTTTGACAATGTCTCCGTGGTGTCAGCTGGAATTCGCGCGATCTCACAGGCAGAAGCCGATTATTACGAAGCCAATCGCGACCGCATTGACATCTGGTGGGCGAAGGATCAGGCAGATTGGAACCTAGACAACCTGACGTCGCGCCTGCGTGGCAAGTCGATTTACATCTCATTCGATATTGACGGACTTGATGCGGCAGAAATGCCGGCCACGGGAACCCCCACGCCGGGTGGGCTGAGCTATTGGCAAGCCCTGGCCATCATGCGCCGCGCAGCGGAGGTCGGGACAATTGTCGGCGGTGATGTTGTCGAACTGGCCCCAATCAAAGGGCTACATGCATTCGACTACACCGCCGCGGCCGTCGCCTATAAGATGATGAACTACGCCCTATATGGCACCAAGCCAGTTAAGCCGGCCCCAACATCCTTGTAAATCAAACGGCGCGTTTACATCCGAAGCCGGAAATCATTTTCGCCGCTGCGATCATCACCGCGCATCAGAAAAAGTGTGCGGTCCGAATGATCGACAATCCCAATCGTCTTATGCATCTCCCTGGCGCGATCGCGGTCAAAGACAGATGTCGTCGGCATGAAGCGCAATGTCATCCCGCGTCGGGCCTTGTCCGATGTATTCGCCTCGGAGCCATGCAGAATGAACACGTCGTGTAGTGAAATCTGCCCAGCCTCGAGCACCAGATCGACTGCATCATCTTCGTTGTATTGATCTGGCATCAACTCCTGATTGAGCGTGACATCCTCTGCCTCAACGGTTCGGTGCTGCTTCAGGGACGCATCTTTGTGCGAACCGCGAATAACGCGAAGACAGCCGTTTTCCGGCGTTGCATCATCAATCGCGATCCACACAGTGCATGTCGCCAGGGGGCGAATAGGCCAATACTCGCCGTCCTGATGCCATGGTGTCCGCTTGCCTTTCTTTGGAGGCTTCGCAAAGAAGCTTGAGTTCCAAAGCGCGAAATCAGGACCGATAACCTGCCCGACCATGTCCAGAATTTTGGGGTGCCGCGCTGTCGAAAGAAACCCGGGATCGTAGGCCAGTAGATTGGGACAATAATCCACAAACTCCGGATGCTTCGCCAGCAACCGGCTGTGAGCATCTCGGATCTCCTGCAACTCATCCTGCGTTAAGCGGAAGTCCGGAATCACATAGCCATTCTCGTGATACCTGGCCACTTGCTGGTCGCTCAGCATATCAGGCTCCTCTTGTCTCTCGTCCAGTCTCTTCTAGTGCAGATCACGTGCGCACAACCTTCAGCCACGCGCAGCAATCTGCTGTGCCAGATCAAGCGTGTTCTTGGCTTGCTTCAAATGTGGCATGTCCAACATCATACCGTCGAGCGCGACGACGCCAACCCCGGGATTGGCCTCAAATGCGGCAATCACCTTGTGGGCATGTTCCACCTCAGCCTCACTTGGCGTGAAGGCATCGTTGGCGATCTCAGACTGCGCCGGATGAATCAGAACTTTGCCGATGAAACCTGCCTTGCGATCCCGCTGGCAGTCCTTCGCAAACCCCTCCAGGTCGCGAAAGTTCGGATAGACCACCCCAACCGGATGCACATCGATCGCGCGTGCCGCTGCCAAGCAGAACGACTTTGCGAGCAGGTATGGATCATCATAAAGGCCTGTGTCGGGGTTGATATTGTCTGATGCCCCAAGGGCCGCCGCCAGATCTTCCGCACCCCACGTCATGCCGACAAGCCGGTCAGACACACCCTCAAGATAGGTATGGAATGTGACGAGCGATGCTGCGGTCTCTGTCGCCACATTGACGATGCGCGTCGACATCAATGGCAACCCCTCACGCGTCTCAAGCGCGGACAGATAATTGCAAAGCGTATTGATTTCATCGGCAGAGTACGTTTTGGGAAGAATAATCCCATTCGGAGCTCCAGGCATGACGGCTGCCAAGTCCGGGAGTGCCAGCTCGGTGTCGAGCGGATTGATCCTGACCCACAGCTGCTGGCGTTGCCGGTCCGTCCGCTTCGTCAGATAGTCCTGCACCATCTGGCGCGCGATATCCTGCCGATCATTCGAAACAGAGTCTTCCAGATCCAGAATGAGCGCGTCGGCCGGATTGTCGATGGCTTTTTCTAACTTGCGCTCGCTATCACCGGGCACGAACAGCCAGGATCGAATGATCATGATCTCTCCAACAATTGGGGCTGGGTCAGGCCACATGCCCAACACCGCAACGATCGATCTCAAGCAGTGGACCTTCAGTCGAGTTCGCAGAGACGTGGATCTGAAGCGCCAGATTGCTCAAGTATGAGTTCAGAACATACGATCACTTCGAACAAGGCAAAACCTCACAGCTGATCAATCATCACTCCGATTGCCATTTCTCGGGCATGGCGTAGTCTTTCTCGGCATATGCCAAAGCGTCGCTCGAAGGTGAACGCTATTGCGTGGAGGCCTCCCGATGACACTATCGATCAAGCAGATTCATCCCGTCTTTGTAGGCGAAGTCTCAGGCGTTGACCTGACTGAGCCACTCACCACCGAGGTCGCAGCCCAGATCGAAGCCGGCATGGACGAGCACGCGGTCCTGGTTTTCCACGATCAGGCCATCACTGATGAGCAGCAGCAGGCATTTTCCCAGAATTTCGGGGAACTCGAAAACGCCAAAGGCGGCAATGTCACCAAGCCCGGCGACCGTCGCCTGCAAGTCGGCATGAATGATGTGTCGAACCTTGGTAAAGACAACAAACCGCTACCACGCGACAGCCGCCAGCGTCTATTTAATCTCGGCAACCGCCTCTGGCACTCGGATAGCTCGTTCCGCGCCACTCCCGCAAAGTATTCGTTGCTATCGGCGCGCGTTATACCCGACGCGGGCGGGAATACCGAGTTTGCCGACATGCGCGCCGCCTACGATGACCTCGATGACAAGACCAAGGCCGAACTTGATGGCCTGATCTGTGAACACTCCTTGTTCTACTCACGCGGCGCACTGGGATTTGATGTCACCGAAGAAGAACGCACCGTGACCTTCAAACCCGTGCTCCAGAGCCTGATCCGGGTTCATCAGGCATCAAAACGCAAGTCACTCTATCTCTCATCACACGCCGGCAGAATACATGGCATGCCGATTCCCGAGGCACGCATGTTGTTGCGCGAGCTGGTCGAGCATGCGACGCAACAAAAGTACGTTTATGCCCACCAGTGGCGCCAGCATGATCTCGTGATGTGGGACAATCGCTGCACGATGCACCGGGTGCGCAGCTTTGACGAAAGCCAGCCACGCGACATGCGTCGCACCACCGTCGCTGGAACAGAGATGACGGCGGAACAAAACATCGCCGCCTGAGAAGCAGTGCTGCTTCTATTTCATTTGAACACGCAAACGATCGTGCCCGCCAACCCGGGCACTGACCTTCGTCCGGCCGATCGACTATTCGCCGACCGGCTTAAAGCTGGCGATCAGCTTCTCAACGTCAGGCATGAGCTTCGCCTGCTCGCTTTCACGGATAATGGCGAGGACCCGGTAGTACCCGCCCTTGGGGCGGTCGAGCACGACCTGGACTAATGAGACGGGGGCTTTGTCAGTGGCCGAGACCGCTGTTGCCTCAGATCGCGCCCCATTCAGGCCGGCGACTGTGATGCCCTTGGTCTCCGCCAGCTTCACATTCGTAAAACCACCGACACTCCTGAGCGCACGCTCCGAAAAGCCCTTCAAATCTTGCACCCGGACCCGGTCCACAGACGGTGCAATAATCACCACGCTGCGCTGCACGCCTTTCACTTTGGGCACCAAGACACCATCAGGGGAGTACAGGATCGCACTGCCCATCAGCTTCCCGGCCTCCTTGAAGGCCCCCAGATAACCCAGGCTGAATTGCTTGATGATCGGCGCTGGTTTGTCGGCGAAAGCCGCACTGGTCAGGATCTTATTAATGCTCTCTGGCGTGATGAAGCCATCCGACAGGGCATCTTCCGGGATATTGAACGTGATCACTGCAACAGACTTGTCGTCTTTCATCAGCAGGACATGCTTGTTAAATTTGGCTCCACGCGCAGTCTGTGTACCAACCAGGTAAACATGATCGTCACCGCGCTTGAGACTGCTGCGTTTGATCCCTTTGATGCCCTTTTTTGCCAGGGCCTCATCGGTCAAACCGGCCTTGAGCTGATCCAGCCGCGTGGTCGGCAGTTCCGCAATAACGATGCTGGTGCTGGCAATCGGCAGGACGAAACCCGAAAACAACTTCGATGTCTCGAAATTTGCAGGGACATCCATTTTCACCCGGCTACCAGGTGGCTGCCTGAGCTCGGCCAGCGCGCCGGTCGACGCGAGCACCGAGCTGGCAAGCGCCATAGCCAAAACTAGGAATTTCAGAGGACTGTGGAAAACCGTTTTCATTCGTGGCTCACTGATCTGTAGCTAACTCGTGCTCCGCGCCAGACATTCTCGCCGCAATACGAAATTGCATGACGCAAGCATCTGAACCGGATGACATGGTATTTTCTGACGCTGATCTAAGGCGAGATTTCGAAGAAAACCAATGAAATATGGGTGACGACGTTACCTTGCGGCGTTGTGAGCCTGATTTGACCGAGGATTGTGACCGGAACGCGGGGCTAAACGAGGCGCCTTATCAGAAAGCGATAGACTGCATCATTCCTGGTTTCGCTTGCAACCAGCTCATTTCCTGTCGACTCACAAAAGGCGACAAAATCATCTGGGGACCCGGGATCTGTCGCGAGAACTTCTAGTATACCGCCAACCGGCACATCTCCCAAAGCCCTCTTCGATTTCAGAATCGGAATGGGGCACTGCAGATTTGTTGCATCCAAAGTCTTGTCTACCAAGAAATCAGACCTTTCCGTTTAAGCCGGTATCATTGCATGCCCGGCAAATCGCCGAATTGACCACCGAGGACCGCTTTGAGCTGCAATTGCTTAGGGCGCATGTGACAAGTCAGCCAGCCGAAATCAAGAAGTTTTATCGTGCGCGTTGTATTTCTGCGCCCACGTTTGCATCCCTCTTGTCATATTCGTACCGTTCAAACAGTTATTCGAGTCTATTCATTCGTCCCAATAATCAGCAAGCCACGGTTTCATGAGCGGAAACAACGAGGAACGACGGTTCCGGTTCACATTCGGCCTGGAAAAGCTAGGGCTTATCGCGCTGCGCGCACCCAAGCTTGCACTGCTGATGATCCTCGCGCTGTGTGTTGCAGCCGTTTTCGGCGTCATGAATCTCCGCGTGGATGATTCGCTGTCCGAACTCTTCCGCACGGATACCAAGGAATTCCGCCAGTACGAAGCCATCGACAAGCGCTTTCCATCGAGTGAGCATGATGTCCTTGCAGTCATTGAAGGCGAGGCTCTCCTTACCCGAGAAGGTTTAAAGGCATTTGCCAATGTGGCAGTCGATCTGCAATTGGCAGATGGGGTAGACGGTCTGGTTTCCATGCTCTCAGCCCGCGGGCAGCCTGATGAAACCGGTTATGCCGCCCCGATTGTGCCGGATGATCTGCCGGAAAGTGAAGACAAGTTTCAGGCCATCGTCAAAGCCTTGCGCGAAAACGAGATCGTCAAGGGTAAATTCCTTTCAGATGATGGGCGACTTGGCCTTATTGTCATGGCGCTCGACCGCAAAGTGCTTGAGGCCAATGGCTCGCGAAGTCTGATCACCAACATTCGGAAGGACGCCGAGGCCGCTCTGGAAGGCAGCGGCTTGCAGGTCAAGTTGACCGGTGCTCCGGTGATGCAGCTCGAAATCCGCAACGCCGTTGAACGCGATCGCCTAGTCTACAACGGCCTGGGTTTCCTTCTTGGTGCCATCACGGCGTTTTTGTTCTTCCGGCGCCTGTCATTGACGCTGTTGGCCGTGTTGGGACCCAGTATCGCGATCTTATGGACCCTTGGTGTCGTCGGTGGTCTGGATTTCCGACTGAACCTTTTCATCAATGTTCTGACCCCGCTGATCCTCGTGGCAGGCTTTTCAGACTCCATGCATCTGGTGTTCGCGATTCGCCGGGACATCCTGGCTGGCATGGATCGCCTGACTGCCGCGCGCAATGCCGTGCGCGAGGTGGCGCCTGCTTGCCTGCTGACAGCCATGAATGCCGCGATCGCGCTTCTCTCGTTCTCATTGGCCGAGTCCGCCCTGATCAAGACCTTCGGAATCGCCGCTATGCTGGCGGTTGGAATCTCCTATCTCGCGGTGGCAACGGTCGTTCCAACGCTGGCAGTCTTTTTCATCCGCCCAGAGCCAAATCGCCCGCAAACCGCGGAAGCTGATGACAACGGTGCCATGGTCCTCCTGAAGTCAGCGACGGAGACGATCGCAAACAGTGTAGCCGCGCGGCCAACCGGCTGGTTCTTACTTGGCGTGGCAGGTGTGATCGCAACGGGTCTTGTCTATCTGCAACTTGAACCAAAGTACCGGCTGGCCGATCAGGTCCCTGACAAGGAACAAGCTCTCGCAGCAACGGCGCGCCTGGATAAGAAGCTGACCGGCGCCAATCCTGTCCATGTGATGATAGAGTGGAAGGGCGACCAAACCCTTTATGACCCCAAGACCCTCGATGTGATTGCCGCTGCACATAGCGTGCTTGAAAAGCGCGCCGGACTGGGAAATGTCTGGTCAATCGAGAGCTTGCGCCGGTGGCTCCAGGATGCTGGTGATGCTAGCCCCGGCACAGTCGAAAGCTACGTCAAAATTCTCCCGACACATCTGCAATTGCGGTTTATTGCGGAAGATCAGAAGGCCGTGCTTGTAACTGGGCGCCTCCCGGACATTAACGCGAGCGAAATTCTGCCCGTCGTCGAAACCATCGACACGGCACTGCAGCCTGTGCGTGAGGCAAACCCGGGCTACAGCATATCCGTGACGGGGCTTTCGGCGATCGCAGCGCGCAACTCGGCCAAGTTGATCGGTGAACTCAACTGGGGTCTGATCGGCGATATGTTCGTAATTTTTATCTTTCTCGGGATTGCTCTGCGCTCCGTGCTGGCAGGCTTTGCGAGCGTCCTTCCATCGTTGTTTCCGATTTTCCTGACCGGAACCGTTCTTTGGCTGTCGGGCAACGGGCTTCAGTTTGCTTCTATTATCGCAATCACGGTTGCGTTTGCGCTGGCGATCGATTCGACGATCCATTTCTTGAACAGGTACGACATTGAAGAGGCACGCCTTGGTCCGAGCGGAACCTATCGTGAAGCCCTCACCGCGAGCATTCATCACATCGGACCGGCGATCGTTCTGACGACCATCGTTCTCGCGCTTGGTCTCGGTGTGACGATGCTCTCTGATCTCCCTTCACTCCGTTTATTTGGTGTCCTAACAGCTGTTTGCCTGTTCGCATCTCTGATCGGACAGCTGATCATCTTGCCTGCGACGATTGCATTTTACCGGCGCCTGTTTCCGCGTCAGTGGAACTAAAAAACGACATCTCAAGCAATCGCGCCTCGCACACACAAAAGGCCGCAGATTGTGGCCGTGTGAACTATCGGCTAAGTTGCATTCAACAAACCCAGCCCCACCAGCAGTCATCGAAGAAGGCTCAGACCCGTTCCTTCATTGGCCTTTTGGGCAAAGGGAAGATGAGATGAGTAACCAATCATTCGACCTTGAAGAGCGTCCGCACGATGTGCGTGACGAGTACGATCAAGTCTATGAACAGCCCGATCCTCGGGCCTATTATCGTATCCTGCACGGATTAGACTATAGGATCCCGGAATTGGCTGCACCGGTCTTCCGCAACGTCATCACGGCTATAACAGATTTACGCCAGAGGCGCGTGAAGCTGCTTGATCTTGGCTGTGGTTTCGGCATCAATGCAGCGCTTTTGCGATACTCCCAGGACATGGACCGCCTGGCGCACCGCTGCCGGGATCTCGATACCGGTGAGATTAGTTCCACCAGTGTCATCGAGTTCGATCGCAATTACTTCGCGTCCTGGCCACCTCAGGTCGATGTGGACTACACCGGCTTCGACATTGCTGAGCTGCCGGTTCAGTATGCCAAGACCGTACGCCTGTTGGATGACGGGTTCTCCCGCGATCTTGAGGAGGAAGAGCCTGTTGCCGAAGAAGCTGAGATGCTTGCCGGCACGGACGTGATCATCTCAACCGGTTGCGCCGGCTATGTCACCAAGACCACATTCGAGCGCATCTTCAAGGCCGTCGATGGCCCCATACCCTGGCTTGCCATTTTCGTCCTTCGCACTGAACCGTTCGACGAGCTGAGCGCATATTTTGAGAGCCGTGATCTTAAAGTCGAGAAGCTTGAAGGCGTTACTTTCATTCAGCGCCGGTTTCATTCGTCTGCAGAATGGACGCAGGCCCTGATGACGCTAGAAGGGCAGGATATCCAGACCGAGGGAAAGGAAGCTGACGGCCTCCTCCACGCTGAATTCTACCTGATCCGTCCTGAAGCTGACAGCGAGGCGCATCCGCTCGAAACCATTGTGTCCGTGTCATCCGGCACCGAAGGAACGTTCGGTGGTTGGCGTGGACGCCCCTGGGGTGCCTAGGTGATCTATAATCAGTTCGGTCAACGTGCGTAGCTCCGACGACTGTGAGCACAGCCACCGCAATACGGAAACCTACAAACGGGCGTTTCTGTTTGGGTGGTTCCCCTTCTGGATGAGACCGCAATTCCGTGTGGTATGGATATCATGAAGAAACAACAATTTGCGTCGGACAATAACGCCGGGATGTGCCCCGAGGCCCTGGAAGGCTTCCTTCAAGCCAATAGCGCAGGCCATGCCGTAGGTTATGGCGACGACGAATGGACAGCGCGCGCCAATCAAAAGATCCAGGATGTCTTCGAGTGCGACGCTGCCGTCTTTTTCGTCTTCAATGGGACCGCAGCGAACTCGCTAGCCTTGGCGCAACTTGCAAAATCCTACAATGCCGTCATTGCGCATGGCTTTTCCCATATCGAGATCGATGAAGCAGGCGGTCCGTCTTACATGTCGGGTGGTGCTACGCTGATGACTGCGGATACACCATCCGCCAAGCTCACTCCGAATGCCGTGGAGGAGCTCGCAACCAAGTTTGTCGGCGTACACCATGTTAAGCCATCAGTCTTGAGCCTGACCCAGTCAACCGAACTAGGGACCGCCTACTCCGTGGCCGAGGTGCGCGCCCTCACGGAGTTAGCCCAAACGCACGGCCTCAAAGTTCATATGGATGGAGCCCGTTTCGCCAATGCCCTCGCGACAACAGGCGCCTCACCAGCTGACATGAGCTGGCGCTCCGGCGTCGATGTGCTCTGCTTCGGTGGGGTCAAGAATGGCCTCGCTGTCGGCGAATGCATCATTTTCTTCAATAAGGATCTTGCCCACGAGTTTGAATGGCGGATCAAGCAATCCGGGCATCTGAATTCCAAAATGCGCCTGGTCACGTCGGCCTGGCTCGGCTTACTCGAGAATGACACTTGGCTCGCCAATGCACGCCATGCCAACCAAATGGCAAAGCAGCTCGCGGACGCGCTCATCACCAAGGCCGGCGCCGAGATTATGTATCCGGTTGAAGCCAATGCCGTGTTCGCCAGGATACCTGAGGCAGTCCAAGCAGCACTCCGCCAACAGGGGTGGTCGTTTTATACGTTCCTCCCACCACTTGGCTGCCGGCTGATGTGTGCCTGGGACACAGAAGAAGCGACCATCGAGGCGTTCACAGCTGATCTCGCTCAGATCGGCTGAACGCGGATCATAACCAGCAACACGCACTGCGCTATCGGCCTGCACCGGTCAACCAACGGATCAAACGGCCATCAAAGATCAGCAAAGCTGATCCAATAACGGCTGCGCCCAGGAAATGCTGCGGCAGCAAAGTCTCATTCAAAACCACAGTACCAAGCAAAATCGCGCTAACCGGAATAAGCAGCGTCACCAGCATCGCGTTCGTCGGCCCGGAGACTTTCAGGATATGGAAAAAAACAATATAGGCGAGCGCCGTCGACAGGACAGCGAGGCCAACAATCGACCATACAACATGTGCATCCGGGAGTGGTAGAAGCCACGTTCGATCGACATAGAGCGCAACTGGCAGCAGCAATAACGAAGAGACCGTCAGCTGGCAGGCAGCGGACATCAGCGGCGGGGTCTCTCTCAGTCGCCGTCCCCACAGACCCGCAAAGCCGTATGATATAGTCGCCATGATTACGAATATCATGCCGACCACACTGGATGTCTGCCCGGCGATCGCCTGCGGTCCCATCAGACAGGCAACGCCAAGCACTCCCACAACAACCCCAATCAGCCGGTTGGCGGTGAGCTTCTCGTCTGCTGTCAGCGCATGCGCAACCAAAACTGTCCAAAGCGGAGTCGTGGCATTCAAAACAGAAGCAAGTCCGCTAGCGATATCTCGCTGCCCGATCGTAATGAGAGTGAACGGGATGATATTGTTCAGCACGGCCATCACGGCGAACGGCCACCAGGCTTGTAGCGTTGACGGTGGCGACAATCGAAAAATCACGACGATGGGCCATAGGAAACAGGCAGCCAGTGCGACCCGAAAAAACACCAGGGTGAACGCAGGAACGTCATGCACTGCAACGCCAACAAAAAAGAAGGATCCGCCCCACAAGACAGATAGCAAGATCAAATAAAACCACTGTGAAATGGACATGAGCCCCCCGGCACAAACTGCTCAATGAACCGCAATAAATTTGGCGCATGCCGCTGTCGACCCGAAAACGGTGCAATGCCTGTGAGAGCCCGATTGCCTGGGATGAAGCGGCAGGCATGCCGACGCCTTGTCTTCAGCGCCAAGGGTCTGAATGCGCTGACCAAAGAGGCTGCTCACCGAGAGCCGGCTCATCCGATCTCAGAGAGGCATCACCTCATCAAGTGCTGTTTTCAGTTGATCGAAATGTGAGATCACCCGATCCGGGTTGAGTTCGGTCACCGGTACGTCCGTATAGCCAAATGTGACGGCAACGGAGGGAATGCCTGCACGCCGTGCCGTTAGGATGTCCGTGTTGCTATCGCCGATCATCGCGGCACGCGACGGGTCACCGCCCGCACGCGCAATCGCCCCCAACAGGTGCCGTGGATCAGGCTTATGGACAGGGAATGTATCGCGGCCTGTCACCGCGGAAAACCAATGTGTCATCTCCATTTGATCCAACAGCGGCCACGTCAGGCCCTCAAGCTTGTTGGTGCATACAGCAAGCTTGACGCCTTTTCCTTGAAGGCGGTCCAGCTCGTCGAACAAACCGGGAAACGGCTTCGTCTTGGCTGAAATGTTCTCCGAATAGAACGCCACAAACTGACGGAACAGGCTGTCAAGCTCCTCTTCGGTGTGCGCAATACTCTGAGCCACAAGCCCGCGGCGGATCATCTCGCGTCCACCGAAGCTGACATTCGGCCGCATCCAGGCCTCGTCCACCTCATGTCCGCCAGCAGTGATGATGACCGAACTCACAGCTGTAATCAGATCCGGCGCGGTATCCAGGAGCGTTCCATCCAGGTCAAAAACAACAATTGGGCTTGCAGTTGGTCCGGGCATGGAACTCTCATTGCGGCTATTGGTGACACGATCGAGCTGCAGAATTACGATCTCGAGGCCCAAGGTTCAATGACTTGCATCCCGAGACCGTGTAAAAAGCCGCCATTGATGGCCCAACCCACGGTGCCAGATCGACGAGAGTTAACGTGAGGAGCCGGCCATGGACGCGCGGCAACGAAAGATAGCCGCTGCGCGGCGGGCTCTGGAATTCATCCAACCGGGCACCGCAATCGGGCTCGGGACGGGCTCAACAGCGGCTGAGCTCGTGAACCTGCTCGGCGAGAAAGTCGCCCAGGGCTTCGACATCATTGCTGTGCCGACATCCGAGGCCACCCGGCAACAGGCCGAAGAGCTCGGAATCCCGTTGACCACACTTGATGAGACGTCCGCGCTGGATGTGACGATCGACGGTGCCGATGAATTGGACCGGTCTCTGAGGCTCATAAAGGGCGGCGGCGGTGCGCTGCTGCGAGAGAAGATTGTCGCATGCGCTTCAACCCGGATGGTCGTCATTGCGGATGACACTAAGCTCGTCGATACGCTCGGCAAATTCCCACTGCCCGTCGAGGTCGTTCAGTTCGGCATGACCGCTACTGTGACGATGATCCGCGAGATTCTCACTGACTTATCTCTTGCTGGCGTGATCACTCAGCGAAAATCATCCAATGGCGATCCATTCACAACCGATAACGGCAATTTCATCCTGGACTGCGCACTTGATGCGATAACCGAACCAGAGATGTTGGCTGCCCGCTTAAACACAGTTCCGGGCGTTGTTGATCACGGCCTCTTTCTCGGAATTGCGAACACGGCCATCGTGGCCGCCGAAAACGGGGTGGAGGTGATTTCTGCTCCATCAAACCACACATAGGGGAATGGCGTGCGGTATCGGCAATTCCTCCTCTCAGCATTGCAGCTGCTGGTGGCAGACCCATCAGCTGATGTTGCAATGATTTCATTCGTTCCCCAGGACCCGGCGCAGTCGGCGATCTGATCCGCGCCAAAGGCCACAACCCATCCGCAAAGGGCATTCAATAAAATGGCAAACTACGACTATGATCTCTTCGTCATCGGGGGTGGTTCAGGCGGAGTGCGCGCAGCCCGCATTGCTGCCGGCCATGGTGCACGTGTCGGCCTGGCAGAAGAGTACCGCTACGGTGGCACCTGTGTGATCCGCGGCTGTGTGCCGAAAAAACTGATGGTTTACGCAAGCCGTTTCAAGGATGAATTCGAAGATGCGGTTGGCTTCGGCTGGAGTGCAACCAATCCGACATTTGACTGGTCAAAACTGATCGCCAACAAAGACAAGGAGATCGGCCGTCTCGAAGGCGCCTACCTCAGCAACCTTGAACGCGCGGGCGTCACGGCCCATCGCAGCCGCGCTGAAGTTGTCGACCGCCACACAATCAAACTTCTCAGTGACGGCTCAACCATCACCGCCGACAAAATCCTGATTGCCACCGGCGGCACAGTCAATCTCGACCCAAAACTCCCAGGGATTGAACATGTCATCACATCGAACGAGGCCTTTCATCTCGAAGAGATGCCAAAGCGGGTCATTGTTGCAGGCGGCGGCTACATCGCAGTGGAATTTGCAGGTATCTTCGCCGGTCTTGGCGCTGAGACAACCCTGATCTACCGAGGCGAGAAAATCCTGCGTGGTTTCGATGAAGACATGCGTGATGCGCTCACCACCGAAATGGAACGGCGCGGCATCCGCGTCATCACGCAGAGCATATTCACAGATATCAAAAAGTCAGAAACTGGCTTGGCAGGCACCATAACCGGCGGCGAGGTCCTTGAAGCTGATCAGATCATGTTTGCTATCGGCCGCAGTCCGAATACAACCGGTCTGGGTTTGGAGAACGCCGGGGTGGAATTGGGAACCAAAGGCGAAGTCAAAGTCAACGAGCAGTCACAGACCTCGGTTGACAACATCTACGCTGTTGGCGACGTGACGGACCGGGTCAATCTCACACCTGTCGCAATCCGTGAGGGGCATGCTTTCGCCGACAGTGTGTTTGGCAAGGCGCCCCGCACAGTGAGCTATGAGATGATCCCAACGGCTGTCTTTTCGACGCCTGAGATCGGTACCGTTGGCATGCCGGAGCACGAGGCCCGCGAGGCCTTTCCCGAACTCGACATTTATAAGTCCAGCTTCCGGCCAATGAAGGGCACGATCTCTGGCCGAGAAGAGCGGATGTTGATGAAATTGCTGGTCAATGGCGCTGACCAGCGCGTTGTTGGCTGCCATATCATCGGTGCTGATGCTGGTGAGATTGTCCAAATGGCAGCGATTGCGATGCGGATGGGCGCAACCAAGCAGGACTTCGACGCCACCATGGCGCTCCATCCGAGCGCGGCTGAGGAGTTGGTGACGATGCGCGAAAAGTGGACACCGCCAAGTTAAAGATCCTTCACTCGTCATATGGTGTTTTCGGTTGGACGTCTGCAACGCCGACCAACCGAATTCGCAAGCAGCAACGCTGTTATGGCTCAAGTGCCCTGGACAATTGCTCTGGCTGGTCAGTGCCGATGAAAACGGTTTTACCATCTTCACGGTCAATAGCGACCGCATCCAGGCCTGAGACATTGTAGAGCCAGCCGCCAGGGATCCGCCTTATCCCGAAGCCGTACCACCATTTCGTCCGAACAGGGCGGACGGATACGATATCCGCCCGCTCCTGCGAGTGGCGCCACCATCCCGGCCCGAAATGCCATGTCAGTTCATTTGTCGTGACTGTGACCGTCAGAGACGAAAACAGCCAGCCAGCAATCGCGAGGGCAGTGAGGATGATAGCAGTAATGCCGAACTGTGGATTTCCGGACCAATACTGAACCGCGACGACAAGAACGCTCACAATGGCGAAGACGTTCAAGATGACATAACCCTTCTGGGTATGTTGGTAACTTGCAGTCATTACACACCGACCATCCGTTTTGTCCGCGCCAACTGCTCCAGTTTATGGCCACGGCTTGCAGCCCATCCCTGATAGCAGGAAAGATAGGGAACACCATAAGCACTGTCGAAGTGATGTTGCTTGTCAATTCGGCGCCGAGTGGCGCACCTCGCCGTTAACGCTTCACGCGTTGAATGTTCAGCTCCGGCAGAATGTGCGATTGATTTCGATGCCAACCCTACAGACATCGATGATCGAGAAGTAGTTTCAATCATGGCATTAACCACCGAGATGCCATTTGCGATCAACGTCTTGGCGAATGCCTGCCAACGAACTAAGCAAATCGCTTACAGTCAATCGCAGCAGCGACTGAACCAGGTGATGGAAACACTGTTATGGCAAGACTGAACGAACGCATTGCACTTGTAACCGGCGCGGGGGCCGGCATCGGCGAGGCAATGTCCAAGTTGTTTGCGGCAGAAGGGGCAATTGTCTATGTCGCAGATATTGACGCAGACAATGCGGCGCGCGTGGTGGCAGACATTACGACAGCAGGCGGTCAAGCGAGCGCTGTTTCCTGTGACGTCTCCAAAGGACAGGACATCTCAAATCTCTTCCGGGTCATTGAAGCAGACTATGGCCGGCTTGATGTGGTTGCCAATAACGCGGGCCTCAATGTCCGCGGTGATTTCCGTCATATGTCCGATTCCGATTGGGAGACTATTCGCGAGGTCAATCTTGATGGTGTCGTGCGCATCGCGCGCGATGGCTTTGAACTCATGCGCAAGTCCGGCAATGCGTCACTCATTAACCTTGCTTCAATCATGGGACAACGCGGCTTGCGACAGCTGGCAGGCTATGCAGCCACGAAGGGTGCGGTTTCGGCACTGACACGCGCGTTGGCTGTTGAATACGCGCCTTTCGGGATCCGCGTGAACGCGCTGGCACCAGGGTTCATTGAGACGGCACTGACACAACGCGTCTTGCGCAATCCCATGATCAACAAGGCCTTGTTGGATCAAACACCGCTCAGGCGATTTGGCAATCCGGAAGATATCGCCAATGCGGCATTGTTCCTGGCATCACATGAGTCGGCCTTCATTACCGGAGCTGAGATTGCTGTGGATGGTGGCATGGCTGCCGGCCTATGACCTCCGACATCCAGCTGCAAATCCATCACCGTAACGGACTTAATCCGCCCAGGCGATTGTCACGATTCCGGCGATGATGAGAGAGGCGCCGGCAGCGTAGCGCCACGTCAAGGGTTCGTTGAATAGGTATACACCTGCCAGGGGCACAATCACGAATCCCAGAGCCGCAAACGGATAGGCATAAGCCAGGGGCGTGAAGGTCAGCAACCAGACCCAGAGGATCGTCGCAAGACCATAAAGTACCAACGCACAGAACAGCCAGATGTTGAGCAACGACAATGGCATTGCGTCCGGATTGGCCCGCACCGCTGCATATTTGAACAAGATCTGCCCCCCGACCAATAGCAGCGCGAAGCAGATTAAGGAGACGATACGCATCGACTATTCCAGCCATGTAAATCGGAAACTGACGATGCAATATCTGTAGCTGAGACCAACGATCATGTCTGCTGCGTCGCAATCGACAAGTGCTGGTTGTGGCCAACCGCCGGTATCGAAATGCCGGGCCCAACGCAGTTGGGATTGCGTGGATCGCCGCGGAACTGATCAGATTGGCCGACGTCTTCACCCATCCTTAACGCTGCCTCAACGTTGTTCCAACGCAAATACACTAGTCTTCCGGATCAAGCATTTGCCCTCAGCGGCGGGTCGTCCATTTGCGACCGGTCGCAAAACGCGAAGATCAGCCGCCCGGCGATCTCCGTTCAGACTTGGAGTTATTGATGAAGCGTTTTACGAAAGTTGCTGCAACTCTATCGGCAGCATTTCTTCTTACCGGTTGCATTGGTGAATCGGTTCAAGTGCCACCAGCATACGTCGGAAAAATCCTATCCAAAGACGGCTTTCAACCGGGCTTGATCAAACCATCCCAATTCCGCCTGCCGATCTGCTTCTTCTATTGCGATCGTCTGATCGTCGTCGAATCAAGTGACTTCGGTCATGTTGAGCAATTCCGCAAAGATCATGCCCTCTACATGCCGAAATCCGAGCTGGCCATGCCGTTCGACGTACGCGGCACGTTCGCTGTCCGTAACGACGAGAGAGCACTCCAGGCAGTTTTCGATCGCGTGCCGGCAGACTATTCACGCCGCAAATTGCGCGGTCTGGTTCACGGCTATATCGGGAAACGCAGAATCTACAATATCTACGGCAAAGCCATCATTCGCGATGTCGTGCGCAGAGTCATTTCCCAGTACTCCATCGAGGAAGTCGCTTCCTCGCGCGCATCGATCAATGCCGAGCTAAACCGCGAAATCGCAACAGCACTCAGAAAAACGCCGTTGCTGGCCCTACGGTTCGGCCTCGCAGACGTCCGCTTCCCAAAAGTCATCCTGGATCAAAAGGAAACAGCCGCCCGGCGCCGGATCGCAATCCAGCAAGAAGAAGCGGAAAAACAAATCCGTCTGGTCAAATTGCAGGCTGATCTTGAAGCCGCCCGCGCTGAACGTCAAATCCGCCGCGAACGCGCGCAGGCGGTCCTGGAAGAAAACCGAATTTACGCCGAGTCAGTCAGTGACCGCTACCTGGCCTACCGAAGACTGGAAGTGCTTGAGCGATTGGCCACAAGTCAGAACACAAAGTGGGTCCCCTTCCAGGCGCTTGGATCAGTCGGCCAGAGCGTAGCGGTGTTCCGTGATGGTCAAACCAATGGTTCGCCAAAAGCCCCAAACAAGCCGGCAAACCGAACGAACACGGCCCTAAAACCCTAACCCGCCGCGCGAAAGGAGCTATCCATGGATTTAACCGTTGATCAGAATGCCCTCGCCCTCGGCGGCTATCAGACAGCCCTCGCCGTTATTGGCATCCTTGTCCTGCTGTTTCTGGCCTGGCGCGCGGCCAGTGCCATCATCAAGCGTTCACGGCAAAGTACGCCGATGTCGGAGCGGGAAGTTTTGGCATTTGCCTGGCCCCCAATGGCTTGGATCGCTGTCCTACTGATTGCAGCCGTTGCCCTCACCACCATACAGGCCTACGGACCGCGCGTTGCGATACCGAAAACGGACCTCCGCGTAAATGCTCCCGAAGCCGGCAATGGAACCGAAGTCAAGGATCTGTCACCGACCAAGCTCACAGACGATCAGCGCCTGCAGCAACAGCGAAAGCTGGAAGAAGAAACAAAGAAGCGGGTCAACCTGCAATAGGACCTGCGGCGATACCGGTCTTGTGAAGCAATTCACTGTCTGTTAGGTCGGTCCCGTCTATTGATATGACAATGTTCTTGCCGACATCCGGGTGGCAGGCACAATTTCCACTAGCGCGGCATGAAACAATCTGCTATCAGCCGCGTTCCGAGAAGATGATCCGCGGTAGCTCAGTGGTAGAGCAATCGGCTGTTAACCGATCGGTCGTAGGTTCGAATCCTACCCGCGGAGCCACACTCAAGATCCTAGATCCTGCCAGGCTCAAACGCCACACGCTCTCAATTATCGCAGCAAATCACGTATCCGCAGTGTGCGGGTGTGCACGCACTTTGAGTGCTTCCGACCCACTCGCGCGGTTTTACCTCTAACTTTCGCTAGATCAGGCTGTTGACGCGACCTTGATAGTATCGGCACGCGCATCGTGCTGATCAGCGAAAACCCGAATGACTTCAATCAGCTTCGCACGGCTTGCCGGGTCGGCAACCTGGCGGAAGGCCATCAGCGCATCAATGTTATCGGGATCTGCCAACAGGCCGACAAGGTCCGTCGGCATCGTCTCGGATTGCTCCAGGTCAGAATAAAAGAACGAGATCGGCGTCTTCAAAATGCGACTGATCTGAAGCAATCGGGATGCCCTGATACTTGAGCGGCCGCGCTCGTATTTATGAATTTGCTGCGCGGAGATATTGCACGCCGCCGCAAGCTGATCCTGGCTCATCTGAAGCATAGTGCGCCGCATCCGGATTCGCAGGCCGATCACGTGATCCACGTCATTGGCCCGGCGCGCTGGGATGGAGCCGACAAAGTCCTGCTCCTTCTCAGATCCATTCGTGTCCAAGACCATCGTCCTCCGGCGGCTCAACCTCACAGCTCACTGACTGCGACGTATTTGTGTAGGAATTCCTGAACCTTACAAAAACTCTGTGCAAAGGCAATCTCCATCACGTGCCAACAGTCCGAACACGACAGAAAATAATGGTCTCAACCTCAAGGAAAGGAGACCATCGTGTTACAGGACAAATGGGTACGGACGGTCGACCGGCTGCTGGACAGCCTGCATCTCAGGTATGGACCGACGGAGTTGCAAACACGGTTTATCATCAAGGCATGTCTGATGGCCGCTGAACGCGGCGTCTTCATGGAGTTAGGCTCGTTCGGTGAGCTGCTCGAAGTTAATCGAAAGAACCAAGACAGTTGGCGCCCACTGACCACCACTCTGAGAGCAGACCCGGGTGGCGCCACGGACGATGCCGGACTGATCATGTTTGGACGCAATGCGCAGGGAGATGTTGTTGCAACTCAGGCAATGCGCTTGTTCGACTGGCATGGGACCAACTTCAAAACCGAAGCCGAGGCATTGCGCTTCTATTATGCCGACCCGGACCAACACCGCCGTCCAAACGAAACCTGCCAGGTGACATCGGACGGTGCCGAAGACATCACAGGAAAGGTCCTCCTCGGTGGCGGCATCTGGTATCGGGAAGACTATCGCCGCATGCAACTGGCTGAAATTGTCCCGCGCCTAAGCCGGGCGTGCGCATTTGGAACCTATGGCCCAACAGAAATGATCGGCATCGTATCTGGAGAAAATGTGCGCAAGAAACTGGCGAAAAAGCTCGCCATGCGCATGACAGACGGCGAAGTGATCATGCGCGACTCGCCGGGTTATCCCGACAAAGAAATCCGGCTCACCCTGGTGCGCCAAACCCCTGATGAACTGATGGATGATCTATTCAATTTTGTGATGGACTTCGAAACTGAGATCGATACGCGGGTCTACGCACACCGCGCTTAAGAGAGCTGTCGTATTGCCACTGACACGCACGGGCAAGGTCAGGCGCCTGTACTGCAGGCGCCTTTTGTCATCGTTGAGCGGGTCGGTAACGATCACGTCCATATCAGTAATCATGGGCTCATTCGCGAGAATGGCATCGCGGTATCCTTCGGCAATCCACCGCCCGTAGTGATAGTCAGGTTGGTCTTGAACAGCCTTGCCGAGACAGACGGACATGTTGCCCCGGCCCGAGTAAATCACCAAGCCTGGTCCAAACTCCTGAAACCGCAACGCACCGTTTTCACTATCGCGGGCAATGACGGAATACTTCGCATCGATCTTGTTGTTCAGGACCTCGCGCGCAGCTGCGATATCCAACTGCCCCGAGCTGTCGCGCCATAATGAGACGACGTCGCCCAAAGGATCTTTGGCTTCCAGGCTACCCAGGCAACGCCCATAGGCTCGAAAATTTCGCCGCTCGACGAGATCACCGAGGAGTTGCAGAGCTGTCAGTCGCTCAGCCGCGGCTGTACAACTTGGATAGATCTCATAAGACCATGTCCCGTCAAACCAGGACAGAGCCGTGCGCCGTGGGTTGTGTTGATGAACAATTCGGATCGCCCGGCTGTAGCCAGCCAGTTCAATCCGCGCCGGCGCGCAACGAATGGTGGCTGTATCGCCGTTGAAACCAAGCTCGATAAAGCCGACATTGCGGACGAGAAAATCAGGCAGCGCCTCGCTTGATAACGCCGCACCATACCGCGCCCGCAACTCCGAAGAGCCCGGGCTATAGCAAGCCCCGCGCGTATCAACCAGGATTGTCATTGCAGGGATTATAGCAAAACCGAAACAACCGTCCATATTAACGGCTGCAGCAATCAACCGAAGGCAGCTGCAATCTTATTGTGACCTGACAGTGCCGTTAACGGAAGATCTGCAGCGCAGCCCCGCCCAATCCTATGAGAATGATGGCAAAAATCGCATAATCGACCACCAGATAACCAGTAATTACAAGCCATTTCACGTATTTCAATTTCTACTCCTGCGGACATCCCGGCCACATTCGGCAGCCTTCGATGACTGCGAAGGGCTGCTGAGACCTGGGTCATATCGTTTGTCTCTGTTGTGTAAGTCGCATCAACGCCTCAGGAGGTTCATTCCGTCCCAGACCGTCGCTCAGTCCAAACGGCAAAAACCCGCCCGCAAAGACTGCGTTCCTTGACAAAACCTCGTCGGGAATGGACCACACAGCACGTCACGCGCATCCGACAATGGCCAAGAAAACACGATTGAAACGGCTTCAGTCACTATCCTGCAATTCACGAACGGACACGCCATGAGCCCGAGAGCAAATCCCTTGGCCGAGCGCCTTAGAGCCGGCGAATTCGTATTGACGGGCGAAATTGTGCCGCCTGTATCTGGGGGGGCGGACGAACTCTTGGCCGCTGCAGCCCCGTTCAAGGAGCGCTTGACCGCCCTGAATGTCACTGATGGTCCGGGTGCACGGGTTCACATGTCCAGTCTCGCTGCCTCAGGCATTCTCGCTCAACACGGCTACACTCCGATCTTGCAAATGACCTGCCGGGACCGCAATCGGATTGCGATCCAGGCAGATCTGCTAGGCGCTTCTGCCATGGGGGTCACCAATGTCCTCTATTTGACCGGAGATGACCCGAGCGCCGGAGATCAACCAGACGCCAAGCCCGTGTTTGATGCCAAGTCGCACGATCTCCTCTCTTGGTCGAAGACAATGACCGACAAAGCCGAATTGCCCTCTGGCCGCGCTATTACGACCGCACCACAATTCTTCAACGGCGCAGCTGATGTGCCCAGCATTCCCGACCCAGGATGGGAACCCAAGGATCTGGCACGCAAGGCCGATGCCGGTGCCCACTTCATTCAAACTCAGCTTTGCTATGACATCGACATTGTCAGAGCCTATGCAGCTGGTTTGAAGGACCATGGCCTCACAGAACGCCTGTTCATTCTGCTCGGGACCGGGCCAATCGGCTCGGCTAAATCCGCGCGATGGATGAACGAGAACCTCTTTGGAGTTTGCGTGCCTGACGTAGTCATCGATCGCCTGGAAAGCGCAACTGATCCAAAAGATGAGGGCCGGAGGTTATGTGTCGAGTTCGTCGCCCAGCTGCGTGACATCGATGGGATCCATGGCGTGCATCTAATGGCGCCCGGCAATATAGGCTCGCTCCCTCAGGTCATCGACGAGATCACGGCTCAATAGTGGGCGACGGAGCAATCCGTCTTCGTCTCGCGCAGTCGGGTTCCAGCTCCGACATTTGCCCACGAGCCTCGCTGAAAAAGCAGGGGCAAACGTCAGATGCGCAACACCACCTTGTAGATGTATACTCCGAGCAACGATGATATCACCTGGGCCCAACGAGACCCGGTCGGACGGAGGACTAAGTATGGCGGACGCACCTTCGGCAGCAAACATACAAGCCGTTTCAAAAAGAGCATTGGCCGACATCTGGAAGCTCGCCGGACTGCCTGAAGCCGCCCTCGCGCAAGCCGACTTGCAGGTCGCGGCGCCTACACTGCCATCGTCATTTCACGTTGCTGCCATGGCGACATCAACTGTCGCATCTGCTGCCCTGGCGGCAGCAGAACTCTGGCGTTTGCGATCCGGCAAGCAACAAACTATTTCTGTCTCATCACGTCATGCTGAAGCTGAATTCCTGAGTGAAAGCCGGATCAGGATCAATAACGGTCCTCCACCCGATCTCTGGGGACGTATTGCCGGCCTCTATCAGTGCGGCGATGATCGCTGGGTCCGGATCCATGCCAATTTCCCACATCATGAAGCCGGCACGTTGTCCATCCTCAAATGCGAGCCGACAAAAGAAGCGGTCCAAGCGACACTCAAGAATTGGACAGCACAAGACTTCGAGGACGCCTGCGCTGAAAAGGGATTGGTGGTCTTCATGATGCGGTCTCCTGAAGAGTGGGCGGCCCATCCCCATGCCGCGGCGCTCGCAACACTACCGCTGTTCGATGTCGACAAAATTGGCGATGCACCTCCTGAACCATTGCCAGTGACGGGCACGCAACCTCTCTCTGGCATTACTGTTCTGGATCTGACACGCGTTATTGCCGGCCCGGTGTGTGGCCGTACGTTGGCAGCGCATGGTGCCGACGTAACACGAATTGCATCACAGCAACTCAATCGCGACTCGCTTTCGTTGGAAGCCGACGCGGGTCGCGGAAAACGTTCTGAATTCTTTGATCTCGCAACGGAAGATGGACGCGCGGCTCTCGCTGCGCGGGTGCCGTCGGCGGATGTTTTCGCACAAGGATACCGCCCAGGCACCATCGACAACAAAGGCTTCTCACCAGAACGTCTCGCCGAACTCCGACCCGGGATCGTCGCCGTGTCGGTTTCTGCCTGGGGTCACAAGGGCCCATGGGCCCTACGGCGCGGCTTCGATTCCTTGGTGCAAACTGCAACAGGGTTGAATGTCGCTGAAGCACGAGCAGCAGGTATTGATGGACCAAAGCCGCTTCCATGCCAGGGACTCGACTTTGCCTCTGGTCATCTCATGGCATTGGGCGCCATGGCAGGCCTCTACAAGCGGGCGACCGAAGGCGGTAGCTGGCGGGTCCGCGTGGCACTCGCACGCACACGACATTGGCTCGAGTCATTGGGGCGCATTGAGGAGGGATTCACAGTCACAACCCCAACGAATGACGACGTTGCTGATCTCATGACCGACATCCCCTCAGACTATGGCCTGCTGACCGCTGTGAAATATCCGGCACAGCTCTCGCTGACCCCTGCAGTAACAAAATTGGCACCGGTTCCGTACCCCTATTCGTGACGTTTTCGTCTGTTCCAAAGACGCTTTCAAGATCGCCGCTGCACGATGGACCACGAGGTGCCGGGTCCCAAGACAACAGGTCATTACATGAAACCAAAATCCTATGCGGACCCTGACAAGGCCGTTGCCGCGCTGATCAAGCTCTATGAAAAGCAGACCGGTCATCTGCGGGCACAATTCGCCAAGTTCGCAGAAGGAACCGCTATTGCCGAACCCGCGCGGGCCTACTACCCCAAGATCACAACCAACGTTGGAACCAGGCGGCATTCACGCATGATGCAGTCCTACGGGTTCTGCGACCAGCCGGGTATTTATGAAGCAACGATTACGCGGCCTGACTTGTTCAAAGGCTATCTGACCGAGCAATTGACCCAACTGCGCAACAACCACGAATGTACGTTCGACATTGGCCTCTCCGACGTGCCCCTTCCGATCCACTTTGCATTCCCGGATGGCATCCATGTCGAGCATGGCCTGAATAGTCAGCAAATTGAGCGCTTTCAGACATTATTCGATCCGCCGGATCTCGCTGTCATGGATGATGAGTGGGTCAACGGAGAAGTTGATCTCGGACCAAACGACCTGCGCCCACTATCGCATTTCACGGCGCCACGGATTGACTATTCCCTGCATCGTCTCCGTCATTACACAGGAACCGATAGCAGCCATTTCCAGAACTTCGTCCTGCTGACCAACTATCAGTTCTATATCGACGGCTTCCGCAAGGTCGCAGAAAAGCTCATCAAAGATCCAGCAAGCGGCTACACCGCGTTTGTTGAACCCCCTGCAGGTGGTCATGGGCCACAGATGCCGGCCTATCATCTGCAGCGTGCGGACCTCAGCGGGATAACGCTTGTCAACATCGGCGTCGGCCCGTCCAACGCCAAGACCATGACAGATCATCTCGCCGTCTTGCGTCCGTCAGCCTGGCTGATGCTGGGACATTGCGCAGGGCTACGACACACCCAGCAACTTGGCGACTATGTGCTCGCGCATGGCTATGTCCGTGACGATCACGTCCTCGACGCGGATCTGCCTCTGTGGGTGCCGATCCCGGCACTGGCCGAGGTCCAGATCTCGCTCGAGCAAGCCGTTGCTGAAGTCGCCGGCGTCTCTGAGCGAGAGCTTAAGGAGGTCATGCGAACCGGAACAGTTGCTTCGATTGATAATCGCAATTGGGAACTTCGTGACCAGGCGGAACCGATCCGGCGGTTTTCCCAATCCCGCGCCATCGCGCTCGACATGGAAAGCGCAACAGTCGCCGCTAACGGATTTCGATTCCGCGTTCCTTACGGGACCCTGCTCGTCGTCTCCGATCGGCCGCTCCATGGCGAATTGAAACTCCCGGGAATGGCCTCAGAGTTTTACCGCAACCAGGTCGACCGGCACCTCGCCATCGGCATTCGAGCCTTGGAAATCATGCGCGACCTGCCGGTGGAGCACCTCCACTCTCGCAAGCTGCGGGCTTTCAACGAAGTGCCTTTCCAGTAGGCTGGAGAAATTAACCTAAGCCTTCAGATCGATCCACTTTGCTTGCCGACTTCGATGCTGTTTCAACTCACCGGTTTGTTCGACCGGTCTGTTCGCATGTGTGCTAGCTTGATTTGCCCAACGACCAAAGCGGATGAAGCCTTTGCGCACCCTGTTTCTATTGTTCGATAGCCTGAACGCACACGCGCTCTCCTGCTATGGCGGCTCACTTCCGACCCCGAACTTTGAGAGACTGGCCAACCGCGCGGTGACATTCGACAGCCACTACATCGGCTCAATGCCGTGTATGCCGGCGAGAAGAGACATGCACACCGGACGGCTCTGTTTTCTGCATCGGAGTTGGGGACCATTGGAGCCATTCGACAATAGCTTCCCAGCCCAACTCAAAGGCGCAGAAATTTACTCACATCTCATCTCAGACCATTACCACTACTTTGAAGACGGCGGAGCGACGTACCACACACGCTATACAACCTGGGACTTCATCCGCGGCCAGGAATCCGATCCATGGATCGCGATGGTCAAACCACCCCTTGAGCGTTTTCGCGAACAGTACCATCCACTTCAATTCGAAGACACGCGCAGCGGGCATCGCCTGCAGGGCATGATAAATCGAGCAGCTATCAAACAGGAAACGGACTTCCCCTGCGTCCAGTGTTTTGATGCAGCTTTAGAATTCCTGGATCAAAACGGAGAACACGACAATTGGCTGCTTCAGCTTGAGACATTCGATCCGCACGAACCGTTCTTTGCACCAGATCTATACAGGACAACACTGCCGTCCGCTTACGATGGTCCGACTTTGGATTGGCCACGATATCGCAAAGTAGAAGAAGCACCGGAGGAGATAGAGGAACTGCGCGCAAACTATGCCGCGCTTGTCGCCCTGTGTGATGCCCAACTTGGTCGGATCCTAGACGACTTCGATAAGCACAATCGCTGGGATGATACAGCGATTGTTCTCACCACGGACCACGGCTTCCTTTTGTCCGAGCATGATTGGTGGGCTAAGAACCGCATGCCATTCTACAACGAGATCGCCAACATCCCGTTGCTCATCTACAGCCCGAAACATGCCAACAAGGCCGGCTCTCGCATTTCCGCACTTACGCAAACAACGGACATCATGCCGACACTCCTCGACTTGTTTGACCAGTCACCGGAAGAGCATGTCTTAGGGCATTCAATTCTGCCTCTGCTGGCCGGTGAAACAGACAAGATCAGGGACGTCGCGCTTTACGGCATATTCGGCGGCGCCATCAATGCCACCAACGGCAGATACACATACTTCCTCTATCCAGAAGCTATGGAAGAAAAAGAACTTTACGAGTATACGCTGATGCCAATGCACAATCGGAGCTTGTTTGAAGTCAGAGAACTGCAACAAGCTGTTCTGCATCACGGCTTCGATTTCACAAGAGGCGCACCTCTGTTGAAGGTGCCCGCTCTATCTGATGCAAAGCGCTCCCCCCGACAAGGTGGCCTCGCCGATGCAAAAACAGTTCTATATGACCTGGAGAGTGACCCGCATCAAATGACGGCTATAGACGCTCCCGAGATCGAGCAATACCTGCTGGAGCTCATACGATCTGAGATGAAACGCCATGATGCCCCAGCTGAACTTTTCTGCCGCTTCGGCTTGATGGACTGATTGTTAATCGGGAACAGCAATCCGCGATGATTTAAGACGGCTGAACCGGGTAACGCCAAAAAGTGCCGATCTATGTGCGGCACGTCACCAACCTCAAAACGTAAAAGGCCAGCTCGCCGAGCAAGCTGGCCCAAACTCATCACATGGCTTCGATCTATCCGCTCAGCGCATGCCGATCGCTTTGAATACCGAGCGCAGTGAACCAGAGATGATCCGCCGCATAATCGAACGACCAACATCACGCGTCACTTGTTCTCCGAGCGAACGGCCGCCGCGCGGACCTTTGCCGAAGACAACATGCGCCCAGCTGCTCTTCTTGGCCTCGGCCTCGGCTTCAGCCGCCGCGCGTTGCTCTGCCACCTTGGCAGCACGCGCCTGCAGCATTTCGTGAGCGCTCTCTCGATCAACCGCCGTGTCGTACTTGCCGGCAACCGGACTGCGCGACATTGCTTCGGCGCGCTCTGCAGCTGTCATCGGTCCGATGCGGCCATTCGGGGGGCGAATCAACGTCCGCTGCACGATCGATGGCTCACCCTTATTCTCCAGGAACGACACCAGGGCTTCACCGACCTTCAGTTCGAGTATCACGCGCTCCGTATCTAATTCCGGGTTCGGTCGGAACGTTTCCGCAGCGGCCCGCACGGCCCGTTGTTCGCGTGGCGTGTAAGCGCGCAGCGCATGCTGGATCCGGTTGCCCAGCTGCGAGGACACTGTGTCTGGGACATCGAGTGGGTTTTGCGTGATGAAGTAGATCCCGACGCCCTTCGAACGGATCAAGCGTGCTACCTGTTCGACGCGCTCCAAGAGTGCCTTGGGTGCCTCATCGAACAACAAGTGCGCCTCGTCGAAGAAAAACACCATCTTCGGCTTGGGCTGATCGCCGACTTCCGGCAGTTCTTCCCAAAGCTTGGTCAACAGCCACAATAGGAATGTCGCGTACAGGCGCGGGTTTTGGAACAGCTTGTCCGCGGCCAGGAGGTTGACGAAACCACGCCCGTCGTAGGTCGATTTCATGAAGTCCTGAATATCGACAGCTGGCTCGCCGAAGAACTGGTTCGCCCCCTGGTCTTCCAAGACAAGCAGTCGGCGCTGAATAGCACCAACTGAAGCCGAAGCAATGTTTCCATACTTGGCAGAGAGCTCCTTTGAGCGCTCGTCGACAGCGACAGCCATCGAGCGCAGATCGCTCAGGTCAAGCATCGGCATGTTCTCGTCCTGGGCGACACGGAACATGATGTTGAGCACACCTTCCTGAACTTCATTGAGTTCAAGCAACCGAGAGAGAAGAATTGGGCCCATGTCGGTGACGGTGGCGCGAATAGGATGGCCCTGCTCGCCAAACACGTCCCACATCACGGTCGGGTAACTCTTCGGTGCAAACGCCGGCAGACCAACATCCTGTAGCCGCTTGTCGATGAAGTCTTTCGGCTCACCGGCCATGCCGATGCCGGAGAGGTCCCCTTTAATGTCAGCGGCAAACACGGGAACACCCGCATCTGAGAAGCCCTCCGCCAGAACTTGTAGGGAAACCGTCTTACCCGTACCCGTGGCGCCCGTAATCAGACCGTGCCGGTTCGCAAGCGCGAGATCCAGGTACTCTCCCTTGCCACTCTTACCGACAAAAATCTTGCCATCTTGCAGCATGATCAACCCCTTGGTTGTTTGCGCCCCTCGGGCACCAGTACTCGCGACTCAGCCGTGACGAAATTTGTCCCTGTTTGCACATCATTGGCGATATTGCCAACCTCAGTTGCTCATGCGACTCGAAGAATCCAAGGCTTTTTGTGGCGAAACTGTTTTGTGAGCCGCAGAACTAGGCAATTCGACAAACGCGGGGATTGATTCGAACGCGCTATCCCACCTGTGATCTTGGCCATCATGCGGCGTCACATCCGCGATCAATGAGCCCCGTGCGGATCATAGGGCTGACAGCGGCTCCGGCTTGTCCTATAAGCCCGCCACATAACCAAAAAGCTGCTTCAAGAGCGGCAACACATCCGTCACAACACCTAAGACTGCGTAGGAGAGAATTATGCCGGCCGCATGGAGTCCAGACAGCTGGAGATCAAAGCCGATCGTCCAGGTCCCCGACTATCCAGACGCCGCTGCACTGGCGGCTGTGGAAAAGCAGCTGTCGGCTTTTCCGCCACTCGTATTTGCTGGTGAGGCGCGCAACCTTAAGCAATCCCTCGCGGAAATTGCCCAGGGCAACGGCTTCCTGCTGCAGGGTGGTGATTGTGCCGAGAGCTTCGTCGAGCATGAGGCTGACAACATCCGCGACTTCTTCCGCGTCTTTCTGCAGATGGCAGTGGTCCTGACGTACGCTGGTGGTCTTCCAGTCGTCAAGATTGGCCGCATTGCAGGTCAATTCGCCAAGCCGCGCTCTTCTCCAATGGAGAAAAAGGATGGACTTGAGCTACCAAGCTACCGCGGAGATATCATCAATGGCTCGGATTTCACTGAGGCATCGCGGATACCCGACCCCAACCGTCAGCTCGAGGCTTACCGACAGTCAGCCGCAACCCTGAATCTCATCCGTGCATTCTCAATGGGCGGTTTTGCTGATCTCAACCGGGTCCATCAATGGACACTCGGTTTTCTTGCGGAAAGCCCGCAGAACAGCCGCTACGAAGAGCTTGCGTCGCGTATTAGCGAGGCACTCGAATTCATGAACGCGTGCGGAATAACCTCCGAGACCACACCCGGCCTGCGGACCGTCCCGTTCTACACCAGTCACGAGGCCCTGCTGCTCGGTTACGAGCAGGCCTTCACGCGCACAGATTCGACCACCGGCGATCCATACGCGACGTCAGGTCATTTCGTTTGGATTGGTGATCGAACCCGTCAGCCAGATCATGCGCACGTTGAATACTGCCGTGGCATCAAGAACCCGATCGGTCTGAAGTGTGGACCGAGCCTCGACCCCGGCGAGTTGTTGGAGCTCATCGATATTCTCAACCCGGCGAATGAACCTGGTCGATTGACCCTGATTTGCCGCTTCGGTGATGAGAAAATCCACGAGAAGCTGCCTGCCCTCATTAGAGCAGTCGAAAAGGAAGGGCGTTGGGTCATCTGGTCCTGCGATCCGATGCACGGCAATACGCTGACATCAAATAACGGGTATAAGACCCGCCCGTTTGATCGGATCTTGCGGGAAGTCAACGCCTTCTTTGACATCCATCGTGCTGAGGGGACACATGCCGGCGGCATTCACGTTGAGATGACCGGCAAGAACGTGACGGAATGCACAGGCGGTGCCCGCGCATTGACCGAAGCCGATCTGGAGGACCGATACCATACGCATTGCGATCCTCGCTTGAATGCAGATCAGGCCCTGGAACTGGCGTTTCTGGTCGCGGAGCGACTCAAGGAAGAGCGCTCAAGCCGGATCCATCCGCTACCGATTGCAGCGGCGGAATAGCATCCGCCGCCAGCCCCGCATATATTTGGACAACCTGATGGCTGGTGCATATGCGCCAGCCGTTTGTTTGACCCCTAATTGCCTCCAGGCTGGCGTGGAAAAGACATCGCAATGAGCACCGCCGATAAACTATGTATCGCACTCGCCCAACTGAACCCGACCGTCGGAGACCTAGAGGGCAATCTCAAAAAGGCTGCGGCCGCGCATAACAAGGCCGCGGAGCAAGGCGCCGATCTCATTGTATTCTCAGAACTTTTTCTGTCGGGTTACCCGCCTGAAGACCTCGTCCTCAAACCTGCTTTCGCTCAAGCGTGCCGCGAGGCAGCTGAACAATTGGCCGGGCAAGTAACACAAGGACCCGGCATCATCATCGGCACCGTATGGCCAGATGACGGCATGGTCTATAACGCTGCGGTCCTGATCGACGACGGTGAGATCAAAGCCGTCCGCTACAAATCTGACTTGCCGAATTACGGTGTGTTTGATGAGAAGCGTGTTTTCGAGCCCGGACCGCTTCCTGGGCCCGTCGACTTCCGTGGTATCCGGCTGGGCGTTCCGATTTGCGAAGACATTTGGAAAGAAGACGTTTGCGAGTGCCTCGCTGAATGCGGCGCGGAAATCCTCGTCGTTCCTAACGGCTCACCATTTGACTGGAAGAAGCCGGTCGTCCGCACCAACATCGCTGTGTCTCGTGTCAAGGAAAACACTTTGCCGTTGGTCTACGTCAACCAACTTGGTGGACAGGACGAATTGGTCTTTGACGGAGCAACCTTCGTCCTCAATTCAGACGCATCCTTGGCGGCCCAACTCCCAGCCTGGGAAGAGGCATTGGTCTACACAGAATGGACTCGCGGTGCTGAGGGATGGACCTGCGCACCTGCCGAACGCGCCTTGCTTCCCGAGGGCGATGCGTCCGCCTATGCCGGCTGCGTTCTGGGTCTGCGCGACTACGTCAACAAAAACGGATTTCCAGGTGTGGTCCTTGGGCTATCCGGAGGGATTGACTCGGCGCTCGTGGCCGCGATGGCGGTTGATGCACTGGGCGCCGACCGCGTCCACTGCATCATGCTACCCTATCGCTATACATCCGAGGAGAGCCTGAGCGATGCTGCTGCCTGTGCGAAGGCACTTGGGGTCCGCTATGATACCATTGCGATATCGGAGCCCGTTGAAGGCTTTCTGAACGCACTCTCCGGCCTGTTCGCCGGACAGGAACCTGGTGTCACAGAAGAAAACATACAGAGCCGGACACGCGGCTCAATATTAATGGCCGTTTCGAACAAATTCGGCAGCATGGTTGTGACAACGGGCAACAAAAGCGAGATGTCGGTCGGCTACGCCACGCTTTATGGCGACATGAACGGTGGATACAACCCGATCAAGGACCTTTATAAGACAGAGGTCTATCGCATTTCAGCCTGGCGCAATGAGAACGTCCCGCAAGGTGCCTTTGGGCCTGCTGGAGAAGTCATCCCTACGAACATCATCACCAAGGCTCCCACGGCGGAGCTTCGCGAAAATCAAACAGATCAAGACTCGCTCCCAGAGTATGACGTCCTGGACGACATTCTGACATGCCTTGTCGAAGAAGAGATGCCGCTCACAGATATTGTTGCACGTGGCCATGACGTCGAGACGGTCCGGCGCGTCTCACGCTTGCTGAATATCGCTGAGTATAAGAGGCGGCAGGCCGCTCCAGGCGTTAAAATATCATCACGGAATTTTGGACGAGACCGCCGCTACCCCATCACCAATCGCTTCATTGAACCGATCGAATGATCAACAGTTGCGTGATGTGAGATTTTGCTGGGCAGCTTGATGGCTAACAGCTTGCACCCTAAGCGACCAAACGACGGTAGGCTGCGCACTGCTGTCTGCAGGGTCTGCTCTCCCTCGTACATTAATCCCGACGCAACTCACTCCCCATCGGTGCAAAACTACCTGTGACATCAGCACTTTATTATAAAATTTGCACCACGATGGCCTTCACGAGTGGAAATTGATCAGCCCCCGCGGTGACCTCGCGATGCCTGCTGCGACCCAAATAGCAAACACGACGCGTTACCCTTGGTCCATTGGCCAGGGCTCATCGCCCTCGAGGGCATCAGACGGAATAAACCGGCTCTCCTACGGCAATACAACTCTGCCCATCGATAGAATCACGCACTGCCAGCTCATTCCAGTGAGAGACTGGGACGTGGCCGGTCAGCATTTCAACTTCATGATCTATGTCGGATTTGCCGGCGCATTCTTGTTTCTGGTCGTCGAAGCCGGCTGGCGCGTTCAGTTCTTCGCAGCTGTCGCCCTGTTTTTCGGGATTGGCGCGATGTCTCTTGCGGATGTCTGGACAACCAAGAAAATCGACTATTACCGGATCGATATCAAAACCAGTGACGGAAACTCACATTCCTACACGACAGCGTCCCGGGATGATGCGTATGCACTCGTCAATGCCATGGCAAATGCGGGCATCAATGTCAGATCGTGACACCCGGTTGATTCCCTGCTGGGTGACTAACCCCGTTCATGCGACCGCTTAGCTGAAAACACCTCAGCGGACGGGCGAAAGCTGTCGCCGTGCCTTGCCTGGATCGGGTGCTGCCGGCTGCTGGCCTCCGGACTGTTGTTGTCCACCTGGCTGTTGTCCGGGCGCCGACGCACTACTGACATTGCCATCCGGAATGTACTCCGCTGCCTTGCAGGAACAGCCGGGCACATATTCTTTGCGGTAACGGAAGGCCGTCGCAAGATTGACGTATGGCCGCCGCGTCTGCTGCGAAACCATCTGGTCAACGGATTGTCCCGGGTTCTGATGGAAGTAGAGCTCAGTTGGTGCCGCACAGCGTGACTGACAGGCGTCGGCATCACGGCCAAAGTGATTCGGAAGTGTCGAAAAGCTGACTGGGAAGTAGTAGCCGTCACAAAGCCGGACACACACCGTGCGGTAGGTTGCGAACGGCAAGCCAGCAAATGTGTTCCCGCGAAATCCACCACGATCCCCGCTATCCTCGTCCTGCCAGAAATTCGAGAACGGATTACGACGGCGATTTTCGCTCTGGTAGACATTCCCGCAACGGTTTCGCGCCAATTCGCGAATGATTTCATCCTGATAAGACCGGTCTCCACTGCCGAGGATCTGCTGGCGACGGGACTGCAGGTCGCTCAACTGTCGCGATGCCTGACGGGCTCGCCGATCAAGGCCAACGCAACGCCGCGTCCGCCTGAGTGTCTTGGTGAAGAGAAACGTATCATAACAATCCCGCCGATCCAGCTCTCGCTCCAAACGGCGCATCGAACCACGGGCGGTACGGATATCCTGCTCAATCTGTGGCAGCAGTCCCCGCGACTGGGCACCACGATTAGCCTCTTCAGCCAATCTCTGTTCAAGCTGCAGACAAATCGGGGGGCGCTGGCCCGAACCTCGTTGATTGTAGGCGTTATTGAAGCCTTGTGGAGCTATCTGACGGGTTCTGGGCTGTCGCGGCTTGCGCCGCGGTTGCGTCTCCGTGTTCGTCTCCCACGGGAACTTCCAACCTTGCGCGGCAGCGGGTGACGGCGACATCCTGCTTGTCAGCGGGATCACCAACAAGGCGAATACAGCGCCCCACCAGATCAGTTTTGTCCAGCGTTTCAACTTAACCATGGTTGCCTGTTACCATGCCGTTTCGCGGCACCAATAGACCAATCCGCGCCTCTCGGCCAAATCTACCCTGCTTTTCAACTGGATTATTCCGAAATTGCGGCAAACATCAGGACTGAGCCGACGGCACGCTTTTACACTATCGGATTGCCCCAACGACCCACAGGACCGCAAAAAAGTTGACCAGAGTAAGATCAGCCGAATATAGAGCGGCATAAGTCAAGTGCCGACCCTTCGGGCGGATGGGTGCGCGACATGTTGGCCGACGGCAGCCACGCCGCTGATAGCAACGGTCATCCGAACTCAACCTTCAAACGCGACCTAACCGCTCAACACCGCACATAGCTTGCATGAAAGAGCACGTAGAGGATCGAAGATATGAGCCGCAAAGAGATATCGCTCTACAATTCATTGTCGCGGTCGAAAGAAGTGTTTCAGCCGATCGACCCGGCCAATGTCCGAATGTACGTTTGCGGTCCGACCGTCTACGACTACGCCCACATCGGCAATGCCCGTCCCGTTATCGTATTTGATGTGCTATTCCGGCTGCTATGCCGGCACTTTGGCACTGAGCATGTTACGTACGCACGCAATATCACCGACGTTGATGACAAGATCAACGCGCGCGCCGCCGAAGAATATCCAGACGTTGCGATCAACGAGGCGATCGCAAAGGTCACGGCCCGGACCGAGCAGCAATTCCACGCAGACATCGCTGAGTTAGGCGTACTGCCGCCGACAGTCGAGCCGCGGGCTACCGGCCACATCGATCAAATGCGTCAGATGATTGAGCTATTAATCGATAAAGGTCACGCATACGTCGGTCAGGATCATGTTCTGTTTGATGTCGCATCCATGCCGGAGTATGGCCGCCTGGCTAACCGGTCTATCGATGAAATGGAAGCCGGTGCGCGAGTCGATGTCGCCCCTTATAAGAAGGGCCCGATGGATTTTGTCCTATGGAAACCATCAAGCGACAAAGAGCCAGGTTGGCCATCACCCGCCGGGATCGAACGCCTGGGGAGACCGGGATGGCACATTGAGTGCTCGGCCATGGCAGAGGAGCATCTGGGCCAGGTCTTCGATATTCATGGGGGCGGTGTTGATCTTGTCTTTCCGCACCACGAGAACGAACTCGCTCAAAGTAGGTGCAGTCACGGCACTGAAAAGATGGCGCAGATCTGGATGCACAATGGGTTTCTCCAGGTCGAGGGAGAGAAAATGTCGAAGTCACTCGGCAACTTCATCACCATAAACGAGCTGCTGGAGACGACGAACTTCGGCGGTCGACGATGGCCGGGGGAAGTTCTTCGCCTCGCCATGCTCACAACTCACTACCGCCAGCCCATCGACTTCACGGTCAGTGCTTTGGAGGCTGCCGAGAAAACACTCACCAACTGGTACGCGACTATCAAAGACGTTGCAGCAGCCGAGGTGAGCGAAGCCGACAACGGTGTCGATCAGGCTTTACGCGATGACCTGAACACGCCCGCGGCTATGGCAAGCCTCCATAGCGCACACGATGCCGTCCGCGCCACGCCATCGCAAAACGCCATCGCACAATTCAAGGCAACGGCAAACCAACTGGGTCTGCTGTATGGCACAGAAGAAACCTGGTCGGCCAGCCTGAACCGCGGCATCGAAATCGACGCCACGGCTGTCGATAACCTCATCGCAGAGCGATTAACTGCACGTCGTGACAAGAACTGGGCACGGTCCGACGAAATCCGAGACCAGCTGACGGCGATGGGTGTGCAGTTGAAAGACAGCCGCGATCCTGCTACGGGCGAAACAAAAACGACATGGGAAATCAAGCGATAAGCGTTGGCTAGGACGCTCACTCAGTGGCGGCGAGGGTCGCCTCAATAAGCGTCCGCGCCGCTTCATCAGTCGTCACATCACCGCTGATAAGCGCATCAATGGCATCTACCGTACCAGCATCTCCGCCGGTCTGCAGCCGAGCGCGCAACATTTCAACCGCAACGCGTTCGATCAAATACGTGGCGCGCCGCCTGAGCCTCGCGTTCGGATTCTCAAGATCCCTGGCACCCAGCTCCTCTTCGGCAAAATCAACGAGCTCGGTAATGCCCCGCTGCCGGATCGCACTGGTTAGCATGACGGGCACCATCGAAGTTTCAGTACCACGCAACGACACCGCGTTGCGCAATTGCTCGGCTGTAGCGTCAGCGCCTCTTAAGTCAGACTTGTTGACGACCAGGCAGTCAGCTATCTCGAGCAATCCAGATTTAATGGCCTGGATGCCATCCCCAAGTCCCGGCGCGGAGACAACAATTTTGACATCCGCCACGGCTGCTATGTCGATTTCCGACTGACCGGCACCCACTGTTTCGACGAGGATCCTGTCGAAGCCCGCGGCATCAAAAATGTCAATCAGCCGAACGACTGCCGGTGCGAGCCCGCCAGCACTCCCACCACTGGAAAGTGAACGCACAAACACACCCGTATCGTCCAAAGCCGCGTCCATCCGCAATCGGTCACCCAGCAACGCCCCACCCGAGAGCGGACTGGATGGATCGACCGCAATGACTGCAATCCGGTTATCTCGAAGGCGCCATTCCCGGATCACAGCGTTGACCAGACTGGACTTGCCGGCCCCCGGCGGCCCTGTTACCCCGAGCACGGCTTTGGCCGTCACGGCAGCGCTGATATGCTTGCGGAGCTTTGCGTAGGTCGGACCGCCTTGCTCCGCCAGACTGAGTGCCTGCGCTAGGGCCGGTCGATGACCCGCTAATAATCCCGTCACCAGCGTCTCGATCTGACTGCTCACGGCAACTCACCCACTGCAGCAGCTTCATCAGCTGCGCGCCCAATCAATACCAAATGCCAGGAAATCGGTACCGCGGCCGCATGGCAATCGGGCCTAAGCCAACCATTGAGATCATCGGCTCCTCGCGGATGATGATTTGTGGATGACTGCGATTGAGATCCAACTCTTGTAGCCGGGCGATCCGCTGTTCCGTTGTTGGATGCGACCGCAACATCGACGGTTGTGGGACGCGTCGCGCTGGCACCGGAAACATCAACTCTTCCCAGAACCGGCCCGTATACCGCTCCACCTTCTGCAGAGCAGACGCAAGTCCTGCAGGATCACCTGTCAGGCTGGCACCCTCCAAATCCGCATCAAACTCTCGCACACGGGAGAGGCCCAGTTGCAGCAAACTTGACACAGCCGGCGCTAAGTAGAGCAACGCAATGGCAAACCAGCTATAGGTGAATTCCCCCGCGAACATCAGCGAAAGGATATTCACAATGGCAAGCAATGCCGCCATGTAGGATAAAATCTGCATAAAGCGGCTCATCAGATCGGCCAGCCCCATGACTCGCAGGTCATTGTTCTTGATGTGGCTGATTTCATGGGCAAGGACACCGGTCAGCTCGCGCATACTAAGCTGCCGCAGCAAACCCTCCGTAATCCCGATCGCAGCTTTTTTCTTAGTCCCCGTCGCGAAGGCATTCAGAGTCAGACTGGGAATAACGTAGAGTTGCGGCCGATGTGCCAACTCCGCGCGCTCGGTAAGCGCATCGACAATCCGAGACAACTGCCCCGTGGAATTCGGCGCAACCAATTGCCCCTTGTAAAAGCGCATCACTACGGAAGCCGGGATTTGCGGTGAACAGATCGCAAGCAACAAAACCACGACGCAGGCCACGATCGCACCGCTTAGCCCCCATATCAGGCCCGCAGAGACCGCCACCAACACACACATCCCCAAAAGGATAGCGACTGTGTGCAGGAGATTACTCCGCTTATGGGCTCTTTCCGCATCCGGGTTAAGCATAGCCGTGTCGACTCTCGCTCACTTGTTAAGGGTTCGCTCGCAGTGACTTAGAACTTGGAGCACATCATGACAACCAGTCCAAAAGGCCATTTAGTCTGGGGAAATGCTCGGAATTGAGTTTTCCAAACCATTAAGCATACCGGCATCAGAATTGGTAAATACTTGAAATTCCAACTAGATTAGATTAAATCGCACGGTCGCGTCCGATTTTCGCGAGTAACGGAGTTGAGTGCCGCATGAGGACCATTGCATCGGCAGTTTTTGCCGTCGTGTCGGCAAGTTGTCCTGCGCTGGCGCAGGTGGGAGCTGATACCGGTAACAGTTCAGCCCAACCAATCCGCACTGCCGCTATCCCCCGACACCTGGAGCCAACGAATCAGGCGAGCGACGCACTCGGACGCCCACTAGCACGCAGCCCTATCACACGTCTGACGCCAACGCGATCCGCCATTTCCAAGCTGCGCTTAAGCCTGGATGGTCAATTGGCGCTCGCCGGTTATGGGCGGCCAGGCACCAGACTCTTCCTGATCGTCAATCGCGTCAAACTCGCAGCAATAACCGTCGAAGCCGACAGTCGCTGGCACCTCAACTCGCTGATGCGACTACCTGCGGGGAACTACCGCTTCTCATTGGAGGAGCCGCGCCAAGACATTTTCGGTAGCCAGGTCACAGACGAAATCCGGCTCTCGATTCCCGAAGACCGCGTCGCCCCGATCAATATTCAGTTCAAACCCGACGAAGCGCTCCGGCGTCAGGCTGAGCAAGTCGGTGAGGAAGCGTCCCGAGTTTTCGATAAGTTCTTCCAAGATCAGAAGACCCCCGACACCCGGGTCGCCCAGGCCAGTCAGAATAAGTCCGACGAAAACACCCGGACCGATCAGCCAATTCTGGATGCCACCTTGGGGTGGCTCGGAACAGCCAACGACGCCTATCAGCGCCAGATCGTGCCACGGCTGCAAATTGGTGGCGCATTGAGTCTGCCTGAGAACGTCACGGAACGGACCCGCAGTAGAAACACCGAAATTTCGACGTGGTCACTGCCCCGCTTTGACCAGGTGACCAATAACCTTCAATCATGGTTCGGTCGCTCGTCACGCAGTTATGACAACCAGATCATTCCGCGCCTCTCTGGCGCCCGCGAACGTCGAATTGTCATCCTGCGACCGGTCGAACAAGAGGTTGTCCCAACTCCGAAAACTGTTGACGGCGACGATGTTGCCCGGCGCGCCAATGACGAGCGGCGTCAGGCCGAGCTCCGTCGTCTGCGCGAGATTGAGAACGAACGATCACGCCTCGCTCGTGAGGAACAAGCCCGTTTGGCAGCAGAACGGGAAAGATTAGATGCCCAGCGGGAACGTGAACAAGCCCAAGCACGCCGTCTTGCAGCCGAGCGCGCCGAACGCGCACGCCTTGATGAGGAAAAACGCCGGACTGAGGAAGAACTGGCCAAGGCGGAAGCATCCCGCCTGCGCGCGGCAGCCGAACGTAAGCGGGCCGAAGAAGAACAACGGGTCGCAGAACTGGCCACGCAGCAGCGCATTAATGACGAGCGCCGCCGCGTCAACAATGAACTCCTTGAGCGCAAACGCCAGCGAGATCGCGAAATCGCCCAGGCACGTGCCGAACGCGAACGCGCACGGAAACTTCTGGAAGAGGCCCGGCAGGCACGACGAGCGGCCCGTCAACGCGAGTTGGCCCGTATCCGTCAGGAGCGTGAGCAGCGCCAAGCTGAGGAAGAGCAACAGAGAACGCGCCTGACCGAGCTATGGCAAAAAGCGAAGCGCGCGGCGCGTGATGCAATGGCGCGGACCAGAGCCGAGCGCGATCCGTCCAACCAACTCAGGGAAGACCGGCCAGGAAGGGAGATTACAATTGCACGACGGAATGTGCGGACAGCACCACCCGAACTGCCAACCCAGAACAGATATCGAACGACCCGGACGCGACCGCAGACCATAAGCCGCCAAGTTCGCGCTACGCCACCACCACTGCCGCGCCGCTCGGGCACGCGATCACGTGTAACAGAACGAACAGAAGTTGCTGTCCGCCGACCGACAACCAGATCCGAGCCAAGTCGTTCTATCAAGCGACAAGAGCCTACACCGCAGCGTACGGCACGAGCCGCAAAGACCACCAGAAGCGTAGCCCATAAGGAAAAGAAGCCGAAACGCGTTCGGGCCGTCAAGGCCAAGCGGCAAATCCGTAAGAGGCGCGTAGCGAGCTATCGCAAACGCAGAAACCCCTGCCGCAAGCGGTCAGCCCGCCGCATCAAATTGCCTGGCAAATACGTTGTCCGTAAAGGCGACTCCCTCTGGCGCATTTCGAGGCGGCACTATCACAAAGGCCACCGCTATTGGCGCATCTACAAGGCAAACCTTGGCAAAATCCGCAATCCGGATTTGATCTACCCATGTCAGCGGTTTTACATTCCGAATCGCAAATCGCGGCGCAAGTAATCTAATCCCACCTCTGCTATCGTTGCGATAAACGGAACGCGCGCGATCCGCCCGTTCTCGGTAGGGATAGATTAATGCAACAGGATCGGGCGGCCCCGCCCTCAAAGGCGGATTCCGCTTCCGCAGAACATGCCACTGCCGAAACCCGACGCAAAAGCCATGCATTTGTGATGCTTGGCCTTATGCCGTTTGTCTGGCCAGCGGACCGCCCCGACCTCAGAACTCGCGTCGTTTTTGCCGCGGTCCTGCTTGTCCTGGCCAAGCTGGTCACTGTCCTTGTGCCGGTATTCTACAAATACGCCACAGACGCTCTCACCGGTAATGCTTCCGGTAGCAACGCCGTGACTGTCTCAAACATTGCGCTTGGTGCGACGGCATTGATCGTCGCCTATGGCATCGGGCGGGTACTCATGGTTGTGCTGACGCAGATCCGTGACGTCTTGTTCACCGCCGTCGGCCAACACGCCGTTCGCTCACTCAACAACCGCACATTTCGCCACCTTCACCAGCTGTCGCTGCGCTTTCATCTGGAGCGGCGCACGGGCGGCCTGTCGCGTGTCATCGAACGTGCGACACGAGCCATCGAGCTGATCCTGCGCATGGGCGTGCTCAATCTTGGACCGACCATCCTGGAGCTCATTTTTCTTGCGGGCGTGCTGCTCTACTTTTTCAACGCAATCTACGTCATTGTCGTCGTTATCACGGTGGTGCTCTACATCTGGTTCACGTTGGCCGCTACCGAATGGCGGATCACCATCCGACGTGAAATGAACGACAGCGATACCGAAGCCAACACCAAGGCGATTGACAGCCTTTTGAACTTCGAAACCGTCAAGTACTTCGGCAACGAAAACATGGAGGCATCACGGTTTGACGAGTCCATGGCGCGTTATGAACGTGCGGCCATTCAAACGTACTACTCACTCGGCATTTTGAACTCCGGCCAATCGATCATATTCACGACCGGCATGACGATCTGCATGGTGCTTGCAGCGCATGGCGTCATGTCCGGCGCTCACACCATCGGTGACTTCGTGATGATCAATGCGCTGCTAATCCAGCTCTACATGCCGCTCAACTTCATGGGGTTCGTCTATCGCGAACTGCGCCAGGGACTAGTCGACCTGGAGACAATGTTCGCGCTGTTGGATCAATACCCGGAGATCACCGATAAGCCCGGCGCAAAACCGATGACTGTCGAAAGCGCGCGGATCAAATTTGAGAACGTCTCGTTCGCCTATGACCCGGATCGCCCCATTCTGAAAGATCTTTCGTTCGAAGTCGCTCCGGGCAGCATGGTTGCACTCGTCGGTCCGTCCGGTGCCGGCAAATCAACCATTAGCCGCATCCTCTTCCGGTTCTACGACATCCAGAAGGGTCGGGTCTTGATCGATGGCCAGGATATCCAGGATGTTACGCAAGCCTCGTTGCGCACGCATATTGGTGTCGTGCCGCAAGACACAGTCCTGTTCAATGACACGATTATGTACAACATTCGCTACGGTCGTCCGAGCGCCACGGATGACGAGGTCTTTGAGGCCGCTCGCCTCGCGCAGATCGAGACATTTATCGATCAACTTCCGGAAGGCTATCAGACGATGGTCGGCGAGCGCGGTCTGAAACTATCGGGTGGTGAAAAGCAGCGGATGGCCATTGCCCGCACCATCCTCAAAGCCCCACCGATCCTGATGCTGGATGAAGCAACGAGTGCCCTCGATAGCCAGACGGAACGAGACATTCAAGATGCTCTTGATCAGGTCTCGCGCGGCCGCACGTCTCTCGTCATAGCGCATCGCCTGTCTACCATCGTCCATGCCGACAAGATCCTGGTGCTGGAGAAGGGTGTTTTGGTTGAGGAAGGCACTCATAGCGACCTGATGCAACGCGACGGCCTCTATGCATCGCTCTGGCAACAGCAACAAAAAGCTGAGCAAGCCCGCGCAGAGCTCGCCCGAACTCTCGAAGAAGCGGAAAAAACAGGCGCCATTCGCGGCGGACAATACCGCCTATCGGACGACGCATGAACAAAATAGCGGCCTGATGAACCTGCAACCGAAAGTTAGCCAAACATCCCAGCGGGCAACTTATCGTGCACGAGCCAATAGATATAGCCTGCATAGCACCCGAAGAGGACAAGACCCTCGAACCGATTGATGCGAAAGCCTGAGCGCGCGAAAACCATAAGAAGTATGGCGGCGCCAACCATAACGGCGTTGTCAAAGGTCGCGATCCGGGCTGGAACGACAGTTGGGGCTACAAGGGCTGTCAGGCCGCCAACTCCCAAAATATTGTAAATATTCGAACCGAGAATGTTGCCAAGAGCGACAGCCTGATGCCCACGTGCGGCAGCCACGATGGATGTCACGAGTTCCGGCATGGACGTTCCAACAGCAACGATAGTCAGACCGATAATCGTTTCTGAAATCCCATACTGACGCGCGAGCGCGACAGCTCCATCGACCAACACTCCGCCGCCAAAGATCAAGACTGCCAAACCGGCCAACGCCATCAAGAAAGCGAACACCGGAGGAATCGCAGAGCGTATCCGGGCAGCCGCCCTTGCACCGGTTGGCAGATTGCGCAACTGCCCGTGAGCCTCGCCTTTTTGAACAGCACTTGTTGGGTCAGCTCCTGCAACGACGCGCTCCTGACGCCAAGCATAAAAGAGATACGCCGCTAACCACAGCAAGAGCACAGCCCCCACTTGCGGATTGAGTGGCATCGACAAACTAATTGCTGAGAAGGCCACCGCCGTGAGAACCACCATGGTGCCATCCCGCACTAAGGCACGAGATGAAACAGCTATTGGTAGCATCAACGCCGACAGGCCGAGAATGAGCAGAATATTAGAAATGCTGGAGCCAACGAAGTTGCCCACCGCAATCCCGGGTGAACCAGACTTGGCCGCATGGATAGATGTCGCCATCTCTGGTGCAGATGTTCCGAACCCAACCAGCACAATCCCGATCAGCAGCGGCGACACCCCCAGCATTTCAGCGACACGCACCGCCCCACGCACCAACAACTCGCCCCCGAGAATCAACAATCCGAAGCCGACGATTATTGCAACGATTGGTTCCATGCCCCGCGCCCCTACTTTGCCAAGTGCCGAGCAGTGTGATCTGCGCTGAGCAATGTTTCAAGTTGTGCTGATGACGATCTCATCTTCCGTATAGCCCTGCAAATATAGCAAGCCTGTCAAATCGCAATGCCGAATTTCCGCATCAGCCTGGGCTGCAACAATTGGCTTTGCACGAAACGCGACCCCTAAACCAGCCCGCTCAATCATAGCAAGATCATTGGCACCATCGCCGACCGCCAGACTGGCAGATGGTCTTAGATTCCTCTCATTGAGGATGGCGTTCAGGCGTTGCAGCTTTGCCTCACGACCAAGAATGGGATCCTGAACCGTGCCTGTGAGCTGATCATCATCAAACACGAGAGTATTAGCGTGATCTTCGTCGAAGCCCACCAGCTGCCTGATCCGCGACGTGAAAAACCGGAACCCGCCTGACACCAGTGCACAATAAGCACCGTGTGCCTTCATCGTCTGAACCAGTGCTTTTGCTCCACCCGTCAACTGCAGGCGCTCATCAATCACACTATGAAGATCAACCTCCTGGAGCCCGCGGAGGAGGCCGACGCGTTCGCGCAATGCACCGTCAAAGTCAACTTCACCCCGCATCGCGCGTTCAGTGATTTGACTGACCTGCTCCCCGACACCCGCAAACGCGGCAATCTCGTCAATACATTCCTGCTGGATGATGGTTGAATCCATGTCCGCGATTAAAAGTTTCTTGCGTCGATCCGGCCCGACATCGATACAGTTGACGTCGATCGATTCGCGGCTGAGCTCGTCCCGAAGCGCAGCAATTACCGTAGCAACAACATCGGCCGATATGCTAACCTGGAGCTCAAGAGCAATGCTCGGCTTCAACCAATTGGGATCCGGCAAGGCACCAACCAGAGACAGGCCCTTGAGTGCCAGAATTCTGTCAAGTGACAAGCACGGCGCTGCCGGCGAACACGTGAATACTATGGCGCGAGGCATGTGAGACATAAGAGGGCTCCCGTCGCAGTGAGTGGCAGCGCCGAAATCTGAATGATCGATTGGCAGGAAGGAATGTCGAAGTACCGGGCTATTTTAATCGCAGGTCCAACTGCAAGCGGCAAGTCGCAACTTGCCCTGGACATTGCTGAGAAAGTCGACGGCGTTATCATCAACGCCGATAGCATGCAGGTTTACGAGGATCTGCGTGTGCTGACAGCGCGCCCCTCCGACACCGATCTTGCGACTGCTACCCATGCGCTCTATGGCTTCGTCCCGGGCCATACGCCCTACTCAGCTGGCCGATTTGCCCAGGATGCGGAAAAGGTCATTGCTGAATGTGTTGAAGGCGGCAAGCTGCCAATACTTGTAGGGGGGACAGGGTTATATTTCCGAGCCATTCTTGAAGGGCTCTCTCCCATCCCACAGATCCCAAGGACGGTGCGTCAACACTGGCGGGCCGAGGCTCAGCGCCTGCCTCCGGAAGAACTTCATGCCATCCTAGGCACGAAAGATCCTGTCATGGCATCCAGGCTACATGCCACCGATACCCAGCGCCTGGTCCGCGCGCTAGAGGTGATCGATGCGACCGGACAATCACTCGCAGACTGGCAGCGGATCCCAGGTGTCCCCGTCGTCCCGCCAACAGCAACGGTCAAGATCGTGATCGATATGCCGCGCGATGAACTCTACCGCCGCAGCGACACCCGCTTTGACCAGATGCTCGCCGGTGGGGCCATTGAAGAAGTCATCGCGCTGTCCAAGAAAAAATATGACCCATCCCTCCCGATCATGAGAGCTTTAGGCGTTCAACCCCTCCTCGCGCACATTCGCGGAGACATAGAATTGGCCGTCGCCGTAGAAGCCACCAAAACCGAAACCCGAAACTACATCAAACGACAGTCAACTTGGCTGAAAAGCAATATGATGTCTTGGAAGTGGATATCTCCGCAACAATTGGAAAGTTTGACGGACAATATTTTGCCAATCATACATTAGATCTTGAAACTCACTCATTATCCTTCTAGCAAGCCTGCTCGGCCCGCCGCCAGCAATTGGTGCGGGTCAGCACATCCATTGCAACAGGAGGATAAGATGGCACGGACAATGACCGGCGCTGAAATGGTCACGCAGGCACTGGCGGATCAGGGTGTCGAGATCGTGTTCGGCTATCCTGGCGGCGCGGTACTCCCGATTTACGACGAGATTTTCCAGCAGGAGAAGGTTCGCCACGTTCTGGTTCGACAGGAAGGTGGCGCCGTTCATGCGGCTGAGGGTTACGCGCGGTCGACAGGCAAGGTTGGGGTTATCCTGGTGACATCAGGTCCAGGCGCCACGAATGCCGTAACCGGCTTGACCGATGCACTGATGGATTCAATCCCACTTGTTTGCATCACGGGACAGGTCCCGACCCACCTCATCGGCTCGGATGCTTTCCAGGAGTGCGACACCGTCGGTATCACGCGCTCTTGCACCAAACACAACTACCTCGTGAAGAGCCCCGATGATCTCGCCCGCGTTTTGCATGAGGCCTTCTATGTCGCGCGGTCTGGTCGCCCTGGGCCAGTCGTCATCGACATCCCGAAGGACGTGCAGTTTGCCAGCGGAAACTATGTCGGCCCATCGAATATCCAACATAAGACCTACCAGCCGCGCCTGAAGGCGGAAGCGTCGGAGATCAAGCAAGCCATCCAGCTGATGGCCGGTGCCAAACGCCCGATCTTTTACACCGGCGGCGGTGTGATCAACTCCGGTCCAAAAGCCTCACAGCTGCTCCGCGAGCTTGTTAAGTTAACAGGCTATCCGGTCACCTCAACATTGATGGGGCTGGGTGCCTATCCCGCCAGTGGCAAGGAGTGGCTCGGCATGCTCGGCATGCACGGGACGTATGAATCCAACATGGCCATGCACGATTGCGATGTCATGATTGCGATCGGAGCACGCTTTGACGACCGCATTACAGGGCGTCTCGATGCGTTCTCACCCAACTCGAAACGCATTCATATCGACATTGACCCGTCGTCAATCGGTAAGAACGTGCGCGCTGACGTCCCGATCATCGGTGACTGCGCCTATGTCTTGGAAGATCTCATTGCCGAATGGAAGTCACAGGCCCCTCAGGTCGATAAATCCGCGCACAAGCAGTGGTGGAAGCAGATTGATACCTGGCGCGGACGAAAGTCACTCGGGTACAAGAAATCAAATGATTTCATCATGCCGCAGTACGCGGTCGAACGACTGCATGAATTGACCAAGGACCGCGAGACTTACATCACGACCGAGGTCGGCCAGCACCAGATGTGGGCGGCTCAATTCATCCATTTTGACAAACCCAATCGCTGGATGACATCCGGAGGACTGGGCACCATGGGATACGGACTGCCGGCTGCCATTGGCGTGCAGCTTGCGCATCCGAAAGCCTTGGTTGTTGATGTTGCGGGCGACGCATCCATCCTGATGAACATTCAGGAGATGTCGACAGCCATTCAATACGACCTGCCGGTCAAGGTCATGATCTTGAATAACCAGTACATGGGTATGGTCCGCCAATGGCAGCAGCTGCTGCACGGCAATCGGTATTCAGAGAGCTACACGGAATCGCTTCCGGACTTTGTAAAACTCGCTGATGCGTATGGCGCGACCGGAATGATCTGTGACAATCCGGCCGATCTGGATGACGCGATCATGGAAATGATCAACACACCAGGTCCAGTGCTATTCGACTGCCGCGTTGCCAATCTAGCAAATTGCTTCCCGATGATCCCATCAGGCAAGGCTCACAACGAGATGCTCCTCGGCGATGAAGTGTCCGACGAAGACATTGGCTCAGCCATCGACAAGGAAGGCAAGATGCTGGTCTAAGCCACCATCTGTGACTTTCCAGTCCGACGAATGTTCACCTCGCCCACCGAGCGAGGTGGCACCTTTGGCGCGAATTCCAACTCATCTTCGAGTGCGAATGCCACGTCAATGCACCTGAAATCTGACGCGGATCGTGAGGCGGCGCAAAGCCGTCTCAACGCTCCCAGACAAACGCCGGTGGAGATAACCGTGCACCTCTATATTGGGAATAAACTCTACTCATCATGGTCTCTGCGCGCATGGATCCTCATGCGTGCATCTGATCTTGCATTCCAAGAAACAGTCATCCCACTGGATGAAGCAGATACGGCAGCAAACATCCGTGCCTTGTCACCTGCAGGAAAGGTCCCCTTCCTAATAGATGAGGGTCACCTGGTCTGGGACACATTCGCGATTGCTGAATACCTGCACGAGAAGTTTCCAGACAAACAAATCTGGCCCGGGAATGACAAGGCACGCGCGCACGCTAGATCGATTAGTGCGGAGATGCACTCGGGTTACATGGCGCTGCGCAGCGCTTGCCCCATGAACCTCGGCAAACGTTACAGCCGCAAAGACCGTGGAGCGGACGTGGCCGCTGATGTTGCGCGCATTGAAACCAACTGGGCCGACGCCCGTCAGCAGTATGGCAGTGCGGCTGGTGGTGCATTCCTCTACGGCGAATTCAGTGCTGCAGATGCTATGTATGCGCCCGTGGTAACGCGCCTTGATACGTACGACTTCCCAGTGAACGAACAGAGCCGGGTGTACATGGATGCCGTCCTCCAACACCCCGCTTTCATCGAATGGCGTAAGGCGGCACTTCAGGAGACCTGGGTCATCGCAGCTGATGAAGTCGACGAACCTGCGATTGAAAACCTCCGCCCACATTTGAACTGACGCGCATCTGCACGAGCCAGACAGCATCCCGAACCGAAAGATCAATCACCATGTCTCAAGCGCAACCACTTTCCCACTATCCCGATCCCGTTGCAGATCAAGAAATCGTCTCACGCACCTTGTCTATTCTTGTCGACAACGAACCTGGTGTCCTGGCCCGCGTCATCGGCCTGTTCTCTGGACGTGGCTACAACATCGACTCCCTGACGGTCACTGAGACAGAGCACGAAAAACATCTTTCCCGCATCACGATTATCACCCGCGGAACCGCCAGCGTGATCATGCAGATCAAGCATCAGCTCGAGCGCATGGTCCCCGTCCATCGGGTCACGGATCTCACACTTGAGAGCGAGTCACTCGAACGCGAACTCGCCTTGATCAAAGTTGCAGGCCAGGGTGACAACCGCATTGAAGCTCTGCGATTGGCCGAAATCTTCAAGGCCGATGTCATCGATGCATCCACCGAGCATTTCGTCTTTCAGCTCACCGGGCGTTCGGTCGAGATCGAACGCTTCATCGGCATCATGGCTGACTTGGGACTCGTGGAAGTCTCACGCACAGGCATTGCCGCAATCGCGCGCGGCAAAGACGGCCTATAGAAACGCGCGCCAACCGCGGGCAATAGCCTTGGAGGCTACATGCCTTCGATGACATAGACACGTGCCGGAGCACCATCTCCCTCCGGCACTTTAAGCGGCGCAGCTGACAGGAAAACGCGCTCCTCAGTGATCTCCGCAGTGTTGGTCAAATACTCGACCATGTGCACACCATTGCGCAGCAGGATGTCATGCGTGACATGCTCCGGCACAGGACTTGAGATCCCATCCAAGAGCAATCGGATGACGTAGTCCTGCGGAAAGTCATAGCAAATGGTTGAGATACCAAGATCCAATAGCCATTGCGCTGCGTCCCGTGTGAGATAGGGCGCTTCGGTCCAAAACTCGCGCGTATTGAAGCTGCGATGACGATGCCAACCAGACTTCAAAATGACCTTATCGCCTTTGGCGACGTGACCACATCGGATAGCCAGCAACTCAGCATCTATCGCTTGGTCTGCGACGCCATCCATAAGATCAACGACTGCGGCGTCACCCACAAGCGCATCAAGCGGTGTGTTTTCGATCGTGTCGCCATCGCTAAAATAGTGTCTGCGCGCATCGACATGCGTGAACGAATGGCATGACACTTTAATCGTAGTGACCTGCGCTATGTCCCCCGCGCCGAGGTCGCCTTTGACGGTTCGTTCGCTTGGCCAACGCACGTGATCCGTCAGAATTGGCATGGAAAGATCGATAATCCGCATTCGTGTCCTCACGTCGCAAGCGGCTTGATATCAAGCCGGTAAATGCGAATGGCATTGTCATGAAAGAGCTTGATCTTCTCGGAACGTGAGATGTCACCCACCGCGTGTTTGTAGCCAGCGTAGATCGTCTCAAACGAACCGCAAACGCCATCGACGGGGAAGTTTGAGGCGAACAGGCAGCGCTCTGTATCAAATGCCTCCAACAGCGCATAGATGACGCTCATATGATCATCGATATGCCAATCTCGTCCAGCAATACCGATACCTGAAATCTTCATCGTAAAGTGGGGAACGCTGGCGGCGCGGCGAACGGCCTTCTTCCATGCAGCAAGGGCATCTTTACTGCGATCAACTGGCATGAACCCGTGATTAATCACAACCGGCGTCTCAGGGTAACGATCAGTCAGATCCAAAAGCTCGTCGATATGCCACCACGGCGCCTGCAGCTCAAAATGGAGTCCGTTCTTGGCAAGTTCAGCATAACCATTGCGCCAGGCCGGATCGGACATGCTTCCGGACACCCCCTTTTCAACAAGATCGGCTTTCGGGGCAGATGTCGGTTTGTGTCGGATCCCGCGGACAAGCGGAAATGCAGCATGGGCAGCCAGGATATCAACGGCATCTTTCTGATGGAGAAAGGCTCGGGCGACGTGTGCAGCCGGTGCGTGCTCTTCACTTGCCACCTCACTCATCCAAGCAGACTCTGCAACTGGATCAGTTTCGTCCCATTCGCCTTCCATCGTAACGGAAGCAACCACGTTATGAGGGCCGACAAGCTCGTTGTAGTCCTTCGGCATGAACGGTTTGCGGATCGAAGAATAGTCCCCATACCGAAACGGTATCATTGGTTCATCGCGCAACCAGGGATGATAATTCTTGTCGGGATCCCAGAAATGATGATGCGCATCAATGATTGGTAAGTCGTCGTCAGGGCCGTCCATTCGCTAAGCCTCATTGAGGAGATCACAGGGTGTCGAAGCACAGCGAAGCTATATCACCAGCGGCTCGCGACCGCCAAATCCCTCAACCAAGCGATTTCCGGACCTGAAAGACTTCCAGAATACGTGCGCCCCGATGCGGACCATCACAGACAAACTGCCAGCGTCCCTCCGTAAAGGTATCGCACATTTTCACACCTTTGATGAGGATCCAATGATCCTCCTTACCTTTGTGAATGCCAAGGATGTAGTGCGTCCAGGCGTTGCGCGGCTTCTGCATCCACGACCAGACCGTTGGCCTCTCCTTGCGTTCCAGGTGTGTATAGTTCTCGATCTCCACCATTTGATACCCGAATGCCGCCAGTGCGCCCTCGACTTCCTCGGTATAGGTCCCAACAACAACGGGTTTGGCATGGTCAGGCAGTTCGCGAATACGTCGGATCTCGTCTTCTACCTTGCTGATTGTCCACCCTGTAATTGCCGAAATAACATAGGGTCCGCAGAAAGCGGTGCGTCCTGTATCATTGCGGACCTCATTCAGGGCGGAGGTCGTGCGGGGTGCCAACCGATCAATCGTCAATGCCATGACTCGCTCCCAGACAAACTTAATGCGAAGTTAATGGCAGTTTGCCGCGAGGTGATTTACGAATCGTTAAGCTAATCCGGCAACGACCGGCACGAAGTATGGGAGGATCAGAGCAAATGGCTAAGAGTGATGACACAGAACGCGGGTTCCTGAGAGACCTGCAATCATATGGCGACCGGGACTTCTCCATCTATATGCGCCGCGCCTTTGCCAAGTCCCAGGGCTGGTCGAGCGATGAATTGACCAAGCCCGTCGTCGGCATCGCGTACACGTACTCCAGGTTCAATCCCTGCCATCGCCATTTCCCGGAACTGCTCGATGCGATCAAACGCGGTGTCGCAGCGGCTGGCGGAATTGCCATGGAGTTCCCGACGACATCTCTGCATGAATCAACGCTGGCGCCGAACTCTATGAAGTTCCGCAATCTCATGGCACTCGACACCGAAGAGATGATACGCGCACAACCCATGGATTCCGTCGTCTTGATGGGCGGTTGCGATAAGACCGTTCCTGCCCAATTGATGGGGGCCATCAGCGCCAATAAGCCGGCCATACAACTCATTGGCGGCCCTCAGATGACCTCACGTTACAAGGATGACCGCGTTGGCGCCTGCACGGATTGCCGGAAATTCTGGATGCGCTACCGCGCCGGCGAACTGGATGATCAGGAAATTGAAGCCGTTGAAGGCCGCCTCGTCACAACCGCTGGCACCTGCGCCGTCATGGGGACAGCATCCACCATGGCAGCCATTGCCGAAAGCCTCGGCATGACACTACCCGGCACCGCCGCAATACCAGCAGTTCACGCAGATCGCCTACGGGCAGCCGAGGCATCCGGACAAGAAGCTGTGCGCATAGCCCGGGAAGACGTCACACCTCAGGCTATTGTCACTCAGCAATCCATCGAAAATGCGCTGCGCGTGCTGCTCTCGATCGGCGGCTCGACCAATGGCGTGATCCACCTGGCCGCAATTGCCGGCCGCGCGGGCCTAAAGCTTGACTTGAACAAACTCAACGAGCTTTCGGATACCACGCCAGTGCTGACAGCAGTCAAACCCGTCGGCAACGAATTCTATATGGAAGACTTTTTCGCGGCCGGCGGGATCGGTGCCGTCCTGCGCGAACTAAAGCCACTGTTAAACCTCGATTGCAGGACGATCACAGGACAAACCCTCGGCGAACGTCTCGCCGAAGAGGATGGCGATTACGTCGACCGCCGGGTCATCATGCCGGCCAAAGAGCCTCTGGAAGAGCAAGGTGGACTTGTTGCGCTATTCGGCTCTCTCGCGCCAGACGGCTGCATCATCAAGCGTTCGGCCGCGACACCGGAACTATTCGAAAAGGAAGGTCGCGCCGTTGTCTTCACCTCGCTTGATGATCTTGCATCTCGTATCGATGACCCTGATCTCGATGTGACCGCCGATGATTTTCTCATTCTCCAGAACGCTGGCCCACGGTCGGACAACGCGATGCCGGAAGCCGGATTCCTGCCGATCCCCAAGAAGCTTCTTGCCCAGGGCATCAATGACATGGTGCGAATTTCAGATGCTCGGATGAGTGGGACAGCTTACGGTACGATAGTGTTGCATGTTGCTCCGGAGGCAGCTGCCGGTGGTCCACTCGGTCTGGTTCGCGATGGCGACACGATTCGATTGAGTGTTGCCAACAAGACCATTGACCTACTGGTAAATGAGGACGAATTGGCACGACGCAAGAGCGAACAACCATCTGCCCAGGATACATCGGCGTTTCGAGGGTATGATCGGATGTTCCGCGAGAATGTCCTCCAAGCACCTGAGGGCGCCGACTTTGGCTTCTGCCGCATGGACTAGGCGAACGTGTCGTCTTTGCCCGGGACCGGGCATTTGCAATACCTGGTCCCGATTGATGATCACACCAACAACGATGATGACGAAGCTTCAATGACCCTTGCCGCCATAGAACCGCTGCTCAAGAACCTCCGGGTACTCGAACTCGGCCATTACATCGCTGCTCCATTCGCGACGCGGACACTTGCTGATCTCGGTGCCGACGTCATCAAGATTGAGCCGCCGGGCAATGGCGATCCCATTCGATCTTGGGGTGTACAGGAAGAACACGGGTCATTGTGGTGGAGCATTCATGGTCGCAACAAGCGCAGCGTGACGCTCGACTTACGCGATCCAGCCGCACCCGATCTTATCCTTAAGCTTGCCAAGAGATGCGACGTCATCGTTGAAAACTACAAGCCTGGACAATTGGAAAAGTGGGGCCTAACGCCGGAAGCATTGGCCAAGGCACGTCCCGGCTTAGTCTTGGTGCGGGTATCTGGCTATGGCCAGACAGGACCTGAGTCCAAACGCGCGGGGTTTGGCGTGATCGGCGAAGCTCAGGGCGGCCTTCGATATCTCTGCGCGCATCCACCCGAGTTGAGCGATTTGCCGTCAGTGCGAACCGGTGTCTCGATCGGCGACTCGATCGCTGGCCTCTACGGCGCCATTGGCGCACTTTCAGCAGTGATCAGCCAGCGCGAGACGGGGGCGACCGACGTGCGCGTTATTGACGTTGCCCTCGGGGAGTCCGTGCTCACCATGCTTGAGGGCATCATCCCTGAATACGAGCGCTACGGGATGATCCGTCAACCGACCGGATCTCGCATCCCAACGGCTTCCCCCACCAATGCGTACAAATCACAGGATGATCATTGGGTGTTGATCGCCGCTAACTCAGACAGATTGTTTGCCGCGCTCGCGAAACTGATTAGCAAACCAGAAATTGCAACTGATCCTCGCTTCATCGACAATCCCAACCGGCTTGAGAACAATGCCGAACTCGATCGTATGATCGGTGAATGGGTCGCGTCGACAACGGCAGACACAGCTCTGTCGCAACTGGAAGAAGCCAACATCCCGTCCAGCAAAATCTACACGGCCGCCGATATTGCCGCTGACAAGCACTATAAGGCACGAAAAATGGTCACGATGGTCGACGACCCATTGCATGGCCCGGTGATGCACCCCGGTGTCGTGCCGGTTGTCGATGGCCTAGACCGCGACAGTCAGATCAGGTGGACCGGCCCTAGCGTCGGACAACATACAGATGAAGTCCTCACAGACGTCGCAGATCTCTCTCCAGCCGAACTAGAAAAGTTGCGTGAGGCCGGAACGATATAACACGGCGTCAATCGACGTATCTTTTTTTTCAAAGGCAGTTCACCTGAATGCACGGCGTTCCAGGCACGAAGCTTTTCACGATCATTTATTTGAGTCTTATGATCGCGGTGACGTCGGCCGGTGGGCTCAATATCCTCTATCCTGAGTTTGACATCGTCAATTATTTCCGCCCCTGGCTGGTTCTAGCCAGCGGCCCGGCCTTGTATTTGCACTTCAGCAGCAAGAGACACCCGGTACTCCGATCAATCGGACTACTCATCTTTGTCGCCAATGTTGTGCTGCTGCTTCATCCGATCTTCGCGAACACTCCCGGACACCACATTACCAACTCGAAACCTCTCAAGATCATCTCAGTAAATGTCTGGGCTCAGAACCAGAGCATCGAACGTGTCGCGACGTTTCTCGAAAAGGAGAGGGCGGATATTGTTGTCCTTCAGGAAGTGTACAACGACCATCTCAAGACCTTGCGGCGCGACCTGCGAAAAATCTACCCGTTCATCCTGACATGCGACTGCCGAGGCCTCGTTCTCCTATCGCGATTTCGCTGGCAGGTTTCTGGCGGCAACCCATTAACATCCACAAAACCTGCAATGATATGGGCGCGCTTTGCAAAACCCGGCAGAGGGACCTATCGCGTCGTCGGTGTGCACACGGCCTATCCGCTGCGCCCAAATCTTCACACAAAGCATTTAAAGTGGTTGGCGACCCGTCTCCCATTCGGGGAGCGCCTCATCGTGGCGGGCGATTTCAACGCAACACCGTGGTCCACACATCTGAGAAGCATGGCCGCCAACTATCGCCTGCGCAGGGCTCTGACATTTGCCGCCAGCTGGCCAAGTCAGTTCTTGTTGCCGTTGGTCCTGATCGACAATATCTACGTGTCCGGCCTGTTCGACCTCCGGGCGTCGCGGGTGGGTCCGCATGTGGGATCAGACCATCGCCCGATCATTGTGGAAATAGCTCTCCCGTCTTGATCAGGTGAAATCGTCAGACTATCGGGCGACCGCGTTCCCAAATTCGCCCGTCTACAAGTTGACCGAACATGGCGTGCTGGCGAATGTGTGCCAGTGGCAAACGCCACTGGCTCCGGCAATGACCAGTTAGCCATCAAGGCGCGATACATCGAGACGATGAACAGAACCTTGCATGCTGCTATTCAGGGCAGGGTAGCGCTCAAGCACCAACGGATCGTGACCTGGAATCACGTTTCTCGGATTCCCTGCGAGCTCCGACAACTTGGTATAGCTCCGCAGTGTCTCGTCCATGTCGATGGTAATGGAGAACGGCTTGCGCATCTCGAAGTTCTCGTAGAAGTGCGCAGCATCACTGGCGACAACAACAGGACCATTCTCCGTCATCACCCGTACACACTGCAGCCCCTTCGAGTGCCCCGGAACATGATGGACCGTAATCCCTGGCGCGACATAGCCATCTCCATTGTGGAAGTCGACGCGTCCCGAATAGACGTGCTTAACCATGTCGCAGACATGATCGACAGTGAATGGCACCTGCATCGAAGGCTCACACATGCATTTGCCGGTCGCATACGCCATCTCTGATTCCTGGAGATGGAAGCGCGCTTTCGGGAAATCATGCAGCGTTCCGGCGTGATCAAAGTGGAGATGGGAGACAATCACCGTTTCGAGATTATCGGCGTCAACTCCGATCTGCTTCAGCATCTCATGCGGTTCGTGATCAACAGCACGCCCGCGCCGGGTCGCCTCCTTGGTATCAAAGCCGGTATCGACCAGAATGGTGCGGTTTTCATTGCGAATGACCCAGACGAAGTATGCGATTGGCGCTGGAGATGCATGATCATCGTCATGCATAAAGTTGTCCTTGCGCGTACGGTTCGGATGCCAGCCATATTTCAGCGCAAGGATTTCATAGGTTTCGGTGTCTGACATAGAGTTGCATCCTCTCAAATTTGTTTGGCACGTGTAGGATGCGCTGTTAGGGATGGTTCGTCGAGCCTCCCGGCAAAATATCAGAACACGTGTATGTTGACGGTTGGCAATGCCGTCAGATGGACAATCGACATGAGCAACATCTCATTCCTGCAGGAACTCCTTTCCTCCGTGGCGGATCAGAGCCGTCAACTGCTACCCAAAGCCCTGTTCCGCGAAGATCCCGAGCAGGGACTGCAAGCTCTGATTGATGGCCTGATGTCCGGCCGTGGTGAAGCTTCGGGAGTCGCCATCGCGCGGCAGCTTCTGCGCCACTATCACTTGATGGATCAAGACCTGCGTCTTGCCTTCTTCCGCTACATCGGCGAGGAGCTAAAACCCAACGCCAACGCCATCAAATCAGCAGCAACAGCCTATATCGAGGACCCCAGCGCCAGTCATCTCAAGCACCTGCAGTCCGCCGTTGATAGCCCCAAGCAGGAGTTTTTCCGACGTCTGAACATGGCTCCCGGCGGCACCGCAGATATTGTGCGCATGCGTAAAGACCTGCTCGGCTTTATCCGGGACAACCCGGAAATCGAGAGCCTGCGCACCATCGATGCAGACTTGGAGCATTTGCTGCAATCGTGGTTCAATCGTGGATTCCTGGTTTTGCGCCGGATTGACTGGAACACACCCGCGACCATTCTCGACAAAATCATCACCTACGAGGCAGTCCACGAAATCACGGGCTGGTCCGATCTCAAACGCCGCCTAGACCCAGCCGACCGACGCTGCTTCGCGTTCTTCCATCCCTCCTTGGTTGACGAACCGCTGATCTTTGTCCAGGTCGCACTGACACATGACATTCCAGATAACATCGCCAACGTATTGGAGATGGAAGCTGCCGAGTCTGAGGATACCGGCAAGGGGCCAACAACGGCCGTCTTCTATTCCATTTCAAACTGTCAGGAAGGACTGCGCGGCATTTCATTCGGCAACTTCCTCATCAAGCAGGTCGTTGAAGAACTCAGCAAAGAACGTCCAACACTGAAGACCTTTGTCACGTTATCACCGGCACCGGGATTCGCGAAATGGGTTGCTTCTATTGATACGTCACCTGACAATACAAACATCGACGACAGTAGCCGGTCCGCACTCATCGCCCTGAAAACGGGAGACTGGCAACGCGATGAGACGGCAACAGAAGCTCTTTCGCCGTCTGTACAAGCTCTTGCAGCGATGTACTATCTCAACGAGAAGAACCGCCGCGGCCTACCCCTCGACCCAGTCGCCCGCTTTCATCTCGGCAACGGCGCCAGATTGGAGCGTATCAACTGGCCCGCTGATCTCTCGCGTCGCGGTCTTGAGCAGGCGCATGGCTTGATGGTCAATTACCTCTACGAATTAGCTGACATCGAGCGCAATCATGAATCCTATGCCCATGACGGTACTATTGCCGCCACGCGTGCGATCCGCAATCGCCTGAAGGGAAAGCCATCTCTCCGAGAACAGCCAAACACAGAGACGGCATCACAAGTACAAACAGACGAGCCGTCAAAGGCGATAGCGCACACGCCGGCTGAACCGGAAACCATTGCTTCCGATAAAGAATAACTGCTTAACCACAATGGCAGCAAACCCCGCAAAGCTTGAATGACGGGCGGCAGCATGCACAATGCCGACCGAAACATTGCCCAGCATTCCCACAATGGCACTTATGGTGGACCAAACTCATGCGTTATGATGATAACGACCGCGAAAGCAGCAACGTCGAGGATCGGCGGGGACGAAGTGGCGGCATGTTCCGCCTACCCGGCGGAATGGGCGGGCGCGGGCGCCGTGTGCGGCTTCCATTCCCCATGGGTGGCAAAGGCGGACGCCGCGGAGGCGGTTTAAGCCTCATCTCCTTGCTGGTGATCGGCGGTATTATGCTGATGCTCGGCATTAACCCACTCAAGTTTTTGAGTGGCGGCGGACTGCCCGATATGAGCGGCATGCCACAAATGCCACGCGTTGATCAGGGCCCGACAAGCAGCTCCGGAAACAATCCGTTTAACATTCCGGGATTGCCCGGCAATCAGCGCCAACAAAACACACCACTCCCCAACGATGAGCTCGCGAGCTTCACCAAGAAGGTTTTGGCAGACACCGAGGATGTCTGGGGACGGGTCTTCAAGTCTTTTCGCCAACGTTATCGCGAGCCCAAGCTCGTCCTATTCACCGGCACCACCTCGACGGCATGTGGCCGTGGCCAGGCAGCTATGGGTCCCTTCTATTGCCCTCTTGACCAGAAAATCTATATCGACCTCAGCTTCTATCAAGAGCTACGGCGCCGTTTCCAAGCCCCAGGTGATTTCGCGCAGGCCTACGTGATCGCTCATGAAGTTGGCCACCACGTCCAGACGCTGTTGGGCATCGCAACAAAAGTCCAGCAAATGAAGCAGCGCTCGCCTAAGCGAGTAGCTAACCAGATCCAGGTCCGCATGGAGCTACAGGCAGACTGTCTGTCGGGTGTCTGGGCAAATCTCAATCACCAACTCAAAAATCGTCTGGAACCCGGCGACATTGAGGAAGGCTTGAGAGCAGCTAGTGCCATTGGCGATGACATGATCCAGCGTCGCACGACGGGCCGGGTCGTCCCCGACGCCTTCACCCATGGCACATCAGAGCAACGTGTTCGGTGGTTTAAAATGGGCTACCAGTCCGGACGCATGCAGGACTGCGATACATTCAACCAGCGCAGCCTCTAAGCGGTAGAAACCGAACCCCACTCGATTGCGAGATCGTAATGCCTGGGGCCGCAGGATGGTGCAGTCGGACGATGTGCATCACCTTGCACTCTAAACTCGGATAGCGTGCCTAGCTGCTGAACGCACAATGATTGCAGATTGAATAACTACGTCTAGTGGCAGAACCCAAAACAAAAGGCCCGGTCAATAATCATCCCCGGGCCTTTTTGTGGCAGTTGAAAACCAAACAGTTACCCCGAAGGCTCCAACCAAGGTTGGCCACAAGGTCTCTCACACAACGATACCAGACTACGAGCGATGACGCATTTCCTCCGCTCGCTCAATATCATAGCGCATTGCCCAGGAAGTTATCTTCGATATCGCAGGTGACACCGTGGAGCTGCAGTGCGGAGCACAATTGCCCTGCCTCAGACTTACTCTTTAGCGGGCCCGCAAGAAGCCGATAAGGGCCATCTGCAGCCATAATATCGTACCTCGGCTGCAAGCTGCGCAAAAGCTGCGGATGCCTGGCAACCAAGAGATCCCAGTCAGACCGCAATTGATCCACTGATCCGGCAACCGAAACAACAATTGCATTGGACGTCCCTGCCGCCTGCCCGACGTTTTGGGCAGCTTCTACAGTCGGCGCTCCAAAGGCAATAGCGGGTGCACGTTGCGCCGGCTGTGCTTCCGGCTCAGCCCTGACGATCTCCGGAAGCTGGCTCTTCTCGAGTTGAGGCTGGGACACCTGAGGCTGCGCAGAATCGTTGACACTACCGGTCGAGATGCCGGCTGCAGCAACACCGTTCAAGATCACCAGCGGAATAGCCGGGTCTTGGTTGTTCGATCCCTCGGCGTTTGAGACCTGCGCGGTCGCAATCTGTTTCCGCTGCGGTGCCCGCGCTGGCAGCGGGGGCACTTTGCCTGTTTTGACGACAGCCTTCTCAGTAGCTGGATTAACAGTTTCGGTCTCTACCGGCCGAACAGAAATGGAAGCATCAGGCGCAGAGGCAGTCCTCTGCTCTGTCTGACCTGTTTCTGTCGGCTGTGCCTCTGGAGATGCGGACGCCACCTGCCGAACTGTCGTTTCAACATTCGCGAGCTTGTTCTCAAGCGAACTGATCGAACGCTCCAGCGTCTCCAATTTGGTAGACACGATGTCTGGATCAGCCCCGGGTCTCTCGGCAATCTGTGGGGAAAGTGGCTTAAGTAAATCCGGTTTAAAGACAGCCGCTGATAAGTAAATCAACGCTGCGCCTGCCAAGCCCACCCAACCGAGCATATACAAGCGCCAGAAAACCGAGCCACTTTGGGGGGCTTCGCGTGTTGCATTCGTCATTTGCCAACTCCGAAACTATTGTTCAGAAGGCCCAAAGACGCGAGCCCAGCACAACGCAACACGTGAACGCCCTTTCTAATCTGGAGACGGAATGCGTCAACGTTGAACGCACATCAGCACGCATCCAGCTGTGGACAGAGCCCAAAATCCACAGTTCTGGTAAATTGCAGCAGCGCACCCGCCGTGAATCGCGCAAACTAACTGTCCGTTCATTCTTGCTCTGCGAACAGGCAATAGGCCTGCACGCTAACCAAAATTACGGCTAGCCGCTTGTGCGGCATCAAACGCCTGCCACACGCCCGGACTGATGTTGTAAAAGACCAGTAGCGAAAAAAGCCCCGGCAAGAGGCGCATTGGAGATCGGTCATGCCAGTCCTGGAAACACTGTCCATTATCCTGGCCGCAGGCAAGGGCACACGAATGAAGTCCGAATTGCCTAAGCCTTTGCATAAGATCGCAGGACGGACACTACTCGGCCATTCGATGGCTGTTGCACAAGCTGCGGGACATCAGAAACTATCGGTCGTCATTGGACCAGATATGGACAACGTCCAAGCGGAAGTGAAAATCCAGGACGACAATGCGCAAATCTTCGTTCAGACAGGGCAAGCCGGTACAGCAGACGCCGTCCTGGCCGCAAGATCGGCACTTGCTGGGCATCAAGGTGACGTCTTCGTCTTGTTTTGCGATACACCGATGCTCAGACCTGATACCTTGAACCGTGTAACTGGCGCGTTGGACGACGGTGCCAATGTCGTTGTTCTTGGATTCGAGGCCGAGGACCCAACCGGATATGGACGCCTGCTGACCAATCCCAGCGGAGAATTAATAGCCATCCGCGAACATGGTGATGCCAGCGAGGCGGAACGCCAGACAACACTCTGCAATTCCGGTGTTATGGCTTTCCGCTGCCCCGATTTGCTGTCATTGCTCGATCGCATCGGCAACAACAATACGAAGCAGGAATATTATCTCACGGACGTAGTCGAAATTGCCCGTCAGGACGGCCTAACGTGCAAGACAGTGACGTGTGATGAAGAAGAGCTTCTCGGCATTAATGACCGGGTGCAGCTCGCTGGTGCGGAACAGAAATACCAACACCGACTGCGTACGGCGGCCATGTTGAACGGCGTCACCATGATCGCACCTGAAACGGTTTGGCTGAGCTACGATACGACCATCGGCCGAGACGTTATCATCGAACCGAATGTCTACATTGGTCCCAGAGTGACGATCGAAGACAATGTTCAGCTGCGCGCCAATTCCCATCTCGAAGGCGCCCATATCGGACCGGGATGCCGCATTGGGCCCTATGCGCGTTTGCGCCCCGGCGCCCGCCTCTCCAGCGCTGTCCATGTTGGAAACTTTGTCGAGGTAAAGAATGTCGAGATGGGCGATGGATCAAAGGCAAATCATCTCGCCTATCTCGGAGACGGCAGCGTCGGCGAAGGTGCCAACATCGGGGCGGGCACGATATTTTGCAACTATGATGGTTTCAGAAAACATACAACGACAGTCCGCAAAGGTGCGTTTGTCGGCTCAAACAGTGCACTCGTTGCTCCAGTTGAGATTGGCGAAGGCGCATTCGTTGGATCAGGAAGTGTTGTCACAAAAAACGTTCCGGCAGACTCGCTGATGGTCGAGCGCGCACCCGTCACCGTCAAGGAGGGTTGGGCTGCCAAGTTTCGCGCGTTGATGAGCCGCCATAAGAAGAAGTAACCAATACGCCCCCGGCACGTCACGCGACGCGGCAAAAACGCGTAACATGGTGTGAATTGTTTTGACGTGGCGAAGCAGTCACATATGGCTGCAATATTCCTGATTCACGGAGGTGCCCCATGTGTGGCATTGTTGGCATTCTGGGTTCCAAGCCAGTTGCGACCGATTTGGTCGAGGCCCTACGTCGCCTGGAGTACCGGGGATATGATTCTGCCGGGATCGCCACAGTCCAAGGTGGCAAGCTTGATCGCCGGCGGGCGGAGGGCAAACTCAATAACCTTGCGACCCGGCTCCATGATGACCCTCTCGGAGGAACGGCGGGTATCGGTCATACGCGCTGGGCGACACACGGCAAGCCCACCGAAGGCAATGCCCATCCCCACATGAACGGGCGCGTCTCCGTCGTCCATAACGGCATTATCGAGAACTTCCGCGAATTGCGCGATGAACTCAAAGCTGCCGGTCACGCTTTTCAGTCGGATACAGACACCGAGACCGTCGTTCATCTCGTCACGCATTACATGGATACTGGCCTCGGACCGGAAGCCGCCGTCAGTATGTCGTTGTCGCGACTGAAGGGAGCGTTCGCGCTCGGCATCATCTTCGCTGACCACGATGACCTCATGATCGCAGCCCGGCAAGGCAGCCCCCTCGCGATCGGACATGGCGATGGCGAGATGTATCTTGGCTCGGACGCAATCGCACTGGCGCCGTTCACATCGGCGCTAACATACCTCGAGGAAGGTGATTGGGCCGCGATCTCACGCCATGAAACAAGAATCTATGATCGTGAGGGGAACCTGGTCGACCGGCCTCGCGTCACTTCGGTGGCCAGCGCTCTGACGATCGACAAGGGCAATCACCGTCACTTCATGCATAAGGAAATCCATGAACAGCCCGAAGTCATCAGCCACACTCTGACCAATTACATCGATATGGCGGAACGCCGGGTTGATTTCCCTGAGCTGGGATTGGATCTCACTGCCATCGACCGCGTCACGATTTCAGCTTGCGGCACGGCTTACTATGCGGGTCTTGTCGCGAAGTACTGGATCGAACGCTATGCCCGGCTACCGGTCGAGATTGATGTCGCATCCGAGATGCGGTACCGCGAAGCGCCACTGCCAGACAAAGGCTTGGCTGTATTCGTCTCTCAATCCGGCGAAACCGCCGATACGCTCGCCACTTTGCGTTATTGCAAATCCCAGGAGCAGCGGATCGCATCGATCGTCAATGTCCGGACATCGACAATTGCGCGCGAATCAGACGCCGTGCTTCCAACATTGGCTGGTCCGGAAATCGGTGTGGCATCCACCAAAGCATTTACATGCCAGCTCTCTGCCCTAGCCTGTCTGACCCTGGCACTCGCCCGGGCGCGTAACACAATCACAATCGAAGAGGAGCAGGCCATCGTCTCTGCCCTCACTGAGGTGCCCCGCCACATCGCCACCATGCTACGATCCGAGTCCCACTACGCGGATATCGCCCAGGAACTCTCCAAGGCCAAAGATGTTCTCTACCTTGGGCGGGGTGTCAACTTTCCACTGGCCATGGAAGGCGCCCTCAAACTCAAGGAGATATCCTACATTCATGCCGAGGGATACGCCGCCGGAGAACTTAAACATGGGCCAATCGCATTGATCGATGAGACAATGCCCGTCGTGGTCGTCGCACCGAAAGATGCATTATTTGAAAAGACCATCTCAAATATGCAGGAGGTCGCAGCGCGCGGCGGACAAATGATCCTTATTTCGGATGCTGATCCGGATGAAGCTGGCTGTCCGCTGATGCACCACATCCCGACACCGTCCGCCCATCCATTCGTCATGCCGCTCATTCAAGCCGTGCCAGTACAACTTTTAGCTTATCACACGGCTGTTGTCATGGGCACGGATGTTGATCAGCCTAGGAACCTTGCAAAATCAGTAACGGTTGAATAGGTAACAACGAAGCACGATGGCGTTCGAGCAATTTTTGCCGCAATGCTGGTGTGTTATCCGATTTCGCAGTCAAATGAGAGCTAAGTTTGTAGGGTCCCAAATGGGTTGGCTGAAGTTGATAACCGGATTGGCAGGGCTTGTGCTGGTCGTCGCAGCGGGCACCAACCCACTAGGTTTGCCCGCGTTGGCTCAGTCTGCCTCGAAATCAGCAGCCATAACAAAAAAAGCAGCCCAAGCTGCCTTGCATACCGGCTACAAATCTCTGACAGCAAACAACACCAAGCAAGCCATTGCCGACTTGTCACGCGCAATCGGCTCGGGGAAGCTGAGTTCCAATGAGATGGCCAAAGCGCTTTATTATCGCGGCCAAGCCTATCAAACCGCGCAACGACCAGCTGAGGCCATTGCCGATCTGACCAGCGCACTCTGGATGAAGGGTGCACTCTCGGAACGCGACCGCAAAGCCGCAATGGCTCTAAGACAGAAGACCTATCAACAAGCTGGCGTTTCAGGCCCCGCACTGGGCTTCAGCACAACCGGCGAAACCACCACAATCACCACGGCAGCGCCACGCCAGCCGCGGCCCGCGACACCGCCCGCCAGATCAACTGCGACCGCAAGAGCCACTACCACGAATCAAGGCTGGGCAGCCTCAACAGCACCGGCCAAAACGCAATCCACAACAACTTCTTCATCGAATGGTGTTGCGAACTTCTTCAGCAATCTCTTCGGTGGAAGCTCAAGCTCGACATCAACAGGCAGTGTCAGCACCCAGCCAACATCAACCAGCACGTCATCCTCTACCAGCTCGACAGCATGGAAATCACAGACCAGCCCGTCAGCTGCCCAACGAACACAAGTCGCGCGAGCACCAGCAAGGCCATCGCGATCAGCCAACACCGGCCGCTACTATATCCAGGTCGCCTCAATGCGAGATCCAGGCCAGGCAAAATCAGTGGCGCGGACGGTCGAGGCTCGTCACAGAACGCTCCTTAACGGCCGCAAACCAACGGTCGAGACCGGCGTCCTCGGCAATATGGGCACCTTCCATCTCGTGAGAATTCGAGCATTTCGGAGCAAGCCGGAGGCATCAAAGCTTTGCGGCAAACTCCTCGCCAGCGGATTGGATTGTCTCGTCAAAGGCGGTTAACAGACCTGATCTTGCAGAGTTTCAGCGGTTGTCACGCCTTACGCGGCGCGAAATAATCGCACAGCCTCATCACATTCAAACAAATAGAGCAGGGTTCGTATCGCCGCCCCGCGCTCACTTTCAAGTTCAGGATCATCTTCAAGGATTGTTTGGGCATCGTGGCGGGCACGGGCTAACAAATCTTCGAACCCGGGAACATCCGCGACACGAAATTCTGGCATCCCACTTTGCCGTGCTCCCAGAACTTCGCCTCCGCCACGTAAATCCAGGTCTTTTTCAGCAATAAGGAAACCGTCTTCGGTTTCGCGCATCATCTTGAGGCGCGCCTCTGCAACTTCCCCCAATGGAGCCTTATAGAGGAGCAAACAATACGATTGCCGCGAACCACGTCCAACTCGGCCACGCAACTGATGCAACTGCGCCAACCCAAATCGTTCTGCATGCTCAATCACCATGATCGATGCGTTCGGAACATTTACGCCAACTTCGATCACGGTCGTCGACACCAGAATTTTGAGTTTGTTCTCAGAGAATGCCGCCATCGTTGTGTCCTTGGCGGTCGCAGTCATCGCACCATGTAACAGGCCGACATCCTTACCGAAGACTTGAGCCAGGTGAGCCTGGCGTTCTTCCGCAGCTGCAAGTTCAGAAACCGCCGAGCTCTCGATGAGAGGACAGACCCAGTAGATCTGTGCGCCGTCAGTCACAGCACGTTTCAATCCATCAACAATCTCTTCCAGCCGGTCCGTTGACACCAATGTCGTGACAATGGGCTTTCGACCGGCAGGTTTCTCCGTCAGTTTGGAAACTTCCAGATCCCCATAGTGCGTCATCAGGAGCGTACGGGGGATAGGCGTCGCCGTCATCGCCAGGACGTTAGCGCCACCATCCCGGCCCTTGCTCTGTAGAGCCAGACGTTGATGCACACCGAAACGATGCTGTTCATCGACGACCGCAATGGCAAGATCCTTAAAGACGACATCCGGTTGGAATAGAGCATGTGTTCCAATGAGAATATCCGTCTCACCAGCCGCAACGCGCTTCAGTGCAGCCTTTCGGCCCGCCCCCTTTTCGCGCCCGGTAATGACATCAATCGATAAACCAGCGGCGGCGGCCAGCGGCTCGATTGTCTCAAGGTGCTGCCGCGCCAGAACTTCCGTCGGCGCCATGAGGGCTGCTTGGGCACCCGCTTCAATTGCGATGGCCATCGTCATCAACGCCACGACCGTCTTGCCAGACCCTACATCACCTTGCAGCAGACGCAGCATCCGGCTCTCCGCTGCAAGGTCCGCCGCAATATCGTCAATCGCCGCGACTTGCGAATTCGTCATCGTGAAGGGGAGTTCCTGCTTCAAACGCTCACGGACGCTCCCATCACCCGTAATGCGGCGGCCTCGCTGCTTCTTATTCTTCATCCGCACCAGACCAAGCGCGATCTGACCGGCAAGCAATTCGTCGTAGGCTAACCGCTGCCACGCATCGCCACCGGGCGACACCATGGCCGGGTCGTCCGGCAAATGCAGCGCTCGCAGACAGTCTTTCAGTGAATTCCAACCCTGCGAGGTTTTAAAACCAGGCTCAATCCACTCTGGCAGATCAGGAAAAGAAACCAGCGCCTGCCGACTGATCTTACCGAGAACTTTGCCCGACAACCCTGCTGTTAAAGGATAGACTGGCTCCAACAAGGGCAGATCATCACGCGCGGCCGGAGATACGATATAATCCGGATGGGCCATCTGCAGCTGCTCTCCATAGCGCTCGACTCGGCCGGAGACAAACCGTGTTTCACCCGTCGGCAGCTGCCGCTCAACAAAACTACGCTCTGCATGAAAGAACACTAAGTCCAGCGTTCCGGTTGGGTCCTCACAGCGCACCTTGTAAGGTGCTTTACGGTTACCCCGTGGCGGCGCCCGATGCTTCCTCACAAGGACCTCAAAGGTTGCAATCGTACCGGGGACAGCGTTAGCAATTGTCGGCTGTGCCCGCCGATCCACGACCCCCGTCGGCATGTGCCACAACAGATCAACAACGCGCAGCTCAACGACGCCTGGCGGCAAGTTCACGGCTTTCTTAAGTAGCGTAATGACGCGCGGCCCCACACCTTTCAGCGTTTGTGCAGATGCAAATAAATCGTTGAGCACACTCGGTCGCATCTTGCGTCAAAGATCCCTTCTACATGTGGGGCGCGGTGCCGCCACAACCCGCTATTGCTGCTTGGTTTCAAATGCAACACCCGTTATACAAACCTGCCAGAGACAGTGGGGTTTGGCCAGAACGGCTGTGTATGATCGCAGTTGCGCTTATGCACGTATCCTTCCTGTAACATTCGCCAAATCACGACAACAGGCTCTCTATGACTGACCAAATTGATACCCGCCGTCGGCGCGCCAAGTTCCGCGCCAATCATCGCGGAACCAAAGAGATGGACTGGGTGCTCGGGCGCTACGCCGACACATACATCGATGAACTAAACGACCCGCAACTCGCAGTTTTCGAAGAATTGCTCTCAATCGCCGATCCCGAGATAAACCAATGGATCCTGGACCCCACGACATATCCACAGGGACAGTTTTTCGAGCTTCTGGAACGCATCCGTTCCTTTCACAATATCTCGAAGACCCACTAATTGCAGTGGACAGCCTTCCCTAGCGACGAAACACAGCCGACCAGAATCATGAGCACTGCAACTGCGGCCGTAGCCGCCAAACCGGAAATCCACTTTACGTTCACACCGGAAGGTATGGACGCGCTCGCCATTGCTCAACTGCTTAATGATCAAACTAAACCAGAAGCACCAGCGACACTGATTCATGTCGCTCGCGATGACCGCCGCCTCGACGCGCTGGAACGATCCCTGGCCTTCTTTGCGCCGAAAACCCGCATTGTCAGTCTGCCCGCTTGGGAAACCGTCCCGTTCGATCGGATCGGCCCAAATCCTGATGTTGTGGCGCGGCGCATGACAGCCATGGCAAGGCTATCACTCCGTGCCGGCAAAGAACCCATGGTGCTGCTGACCACAGTCAATGCCATGCTGCAACGGCTGCCACCGCGCCAGTTCATCCGCCAGGCGATGCGCCAGATCGCACCCGGACAACGGATCGACATGAACCGCCTGATGCAACGCCTGCAACTGGGTGGCTACATTCGCACTGGAACGGTGATGGAACCGGGCGAATATGCCGTTCGCGGCGGCATCCTCGATCTCTTCCCACCCGGGCGGGCCCATCCGCTACGGCTCGACTTTTTCGGCGACACCCTCGAAAGCATCAAAATATTCGATGCGCAAACCCAGCGCACGAGCAAAGTCGTCCAGAAATTTGTCCTGCTGCCGATCAGCGAAGTACCTCACAGCGAGGAAGCCACCAAACAGTTCCGACAAAACTACGTCGAGTTGTTCGGTGGCGCGACGGCCGACGACCCACTCTATGAAGCAGTCAGCGCAGGCCAGCGCTATCCAGGCATGGAACATTGGTTGCCTCTGTTCCACGACAGCCTCGAAACGGTCCTGGATTACGCCGGCGACAATGTCAGCATTACACTTGATGACATGGCAGACGATGCCGTGCGCCAGCGCCTTGAACTGATCCATGAACACTACAACGCCCGGGTCGATTCACTAGAGACATCAACGTTTGGTGCACCGCCTTATAAGCCTGTTCCGCCCAATCGGATGTATCTCGATGAAGGCGAATGGGAACGCTGTCTTGGCGCTTTTGATGTTGGTTGGTTCCATCCATTCGATGTCCCCGATCCTGCGGCCAAGCGCAGCTTTGGCGGAGAGCCGGGCCGCAACTTCGCGCCGGAACGGCAAGCCAATGATGGCGACCTCTTTGGTTCGGTTGTTGGTCACCTCAAGGCGCACCTGGCCCAGAACCGCAGGACACTCGTCGCGACATGGACTCCGGGCGCACGCGAACGCTTGATGAATTTGATTAAGGAGCGCGGCCTAAAAGACATCCAGAAGGTGGACACATTCCACGAAGCTTTGGCGTTGCCGGGCGGAACGGTTGGTGTGTGCATCCTTGGCCTCGAACGCGGATTCGTGGCCCCGGATCTCTGTGTCGTTGCTGAGCAGGACATTCTCGGCGATCGATTGGTTCGCCCGCGCAAACGCCTGAAGAAGGCCACCGACATCATCACAGAGGCAACTGCACTGGCGGTTGGTGATCTGGTTGTTCACGCCGAGCATGGCATCGGTCGGTTTGACGGCCTCAAGACGGTCACTGCGCTGGGGAGTGCCCACGACTGCATCGAGATCAGCTATGCCGGCGGCGACAAACTCTTCCTGCCGGTCGAAAACATCGAGCTGCTGTCGCGCTATGGTTCCGACTCACAGGGTGCCCAACTTGACAAGCTAGGCGGCGCGAGCTGGCAGGCGCGAAAGTCGCGTCTCAAGCAGCGCCTCCTCGAGATGGCTGCCGAGCTCATCAAGGTCGCCGCCTTAAGGGAGATCCAGGAGGCGCCTGTCCTCACGCCACCCGACGGCGCTTACGATGAGTTTGTAACGCGTTTCCAATTCGACGAGACCGAGGACCAATACGCCAGCATCGAGGCCGTCAGCGAAGATCTTGCTGCAGGCAAACCGATGGATCGCCTGGTATGTGGTGACGTTGGCTTCGGCAAAACGGAAGTCGCGCTCCGCGCCGCCTTTATTGCAGCAATGAGCGGTTTCCAGGTGGCGGTCGTCGTCCCAACCACATTGCTTGCGCGGCAGCACTACCGCACCTTTAGTGAACGCTTCAAAGGCTTCCCTCTCAAGGTGGCTCAGGCATCTCGGCTGATTGGCACGAAGGAACTCAACACCAACAAAGAGGAACTTGCCAAGGGCACACTCGATATTGTTGTTGGAACGCACGCCCTGCTCGGGAAATCAATAAAGTTTCACAACCTTGGTCTCTTGATCATAGATGAAGAACAGCATTTCGGTGTTGCCCATAAAGAGCGCCTCAAGCAGATGCGCGAAAGTATTCACGTCCTGACACTTTCAGCGACACCGATACCGCGCACGCTGCAGCTCGCACTTTCCGGCGTGCGTGAGTTGTCCATGATCACTACACCGCCCGTCGATCGCTTAGCCGTTCGAACCTATATCTCCCCAACCGATCCCGTGATTCTGCGAGAAGCCTTGAGGCGCGAGCGTTATCGCGGAGGTCAGTCGTTCTATGTCGTCCCGCGCATTGCTGATCTCGAGGATGTGTCGGAATTCCTGAGTGAGCACGTTCCTGAGCTGCGGGTTGGTCGGGCACACGGTCAGATGCCACCGAGCGAGATTGAGCGCATCATGACCGCATTCTATGATGGTGAATTCGATATTCTGCTTTCGACCGCTATTGTTGAATCCGGCCTCGACGTTCCAAACGCCAACACCATGATTGTCCATCGCGCCGACATGTTTGGACTAGCGCAACTCTACCAGCTCCGTGGTCGTGTCGGTCGTTCGAAGACACGAGCCTACGCATATTTCACCACGCCACCGGGCAAGAAGCTCACGGAAACGGCTCAGAAGCGTCTCAAAGTTCTTCAGTCACTCGATACTCTCGGTGCCGGTTTCTCGCTGGCCAGCCATGATCTCGATTTGCGCGGCGGCGGCAATCTCCTCGGCGAAGAACAATCCGGACATATCAAGGAAGTGGGTTTCGAGCTTTATCAGTCAATGCTGGAAGAGACGATCACAGCGCTTAAAGGTGGTCAGGACGGTGAAGCGCAAGATCATTGGTCGCCGCAAATCTCGCTTGGGACAACGACACTGATCCCGGAGACCTACGTCGCAGATCTCCAGTCTCGGCTCGGGTTATATCGCCGCCTGTCCACTCTGGAAACCCGCGCCCAGATCGACGAGTTCGGCGAAGAACTTGTCGACCGGTTTGGTCCTCTGCCTGAAGAGGTCAAAGGGCTCCTGGATGTTATGGAAATCAAGGGATATTGCCGAGCAGCAGACATTGCACAGATCGACGCTGGCCCCAAGGGTGCTGCCTTCCGCTTCCGAAATGACACGTTTGCAGCTCCGCAAGCCTTGATCCGCTACATCGGACGTCAAGGCTCAAGCGCCAAGATGCAACCGGATCACAAGATGATTTTTACCGCCGATTGGGAAAAGGAAGACGCGCGTATGTCTGGTGTCCGGAGCATTGCGCAAGAGCTTGCCAAACTGGCAGAACGCGGGGACAAGCCGCTCTCGTAAGTGTGCTCAGGCATGAAAACCATGGTGCGTCAGGAGCCCAACGCTGCACCCGATCCAGAGCGGCGAGGGTGATGCAACTCATGGCGTCACACCCACCAGTCCAGCTGGCTATCGGCCCAGTCGGGCCTGAACAGTCCGCAACGTGACAGCGGTCAAGGCTTGAGCCACCAAGTGTTCAGGTCCACACCGAAGAGTGGCTGTCGTTCTGGAAAAGCCAATCTGCTGTTAGCTGCCACCCACTGTTTCGGATTGTGAAAAAGCGGAACAACATAGTCACCAGAGAGTAAGACCCGATCAAAAGCGCGAACAGCAGCCTCAAAATCCTCCCGCGATACGGCCTTTAACATCTGCTCAATCATCGCATCGGCGCCCGGGCTCTTCACGCCCGGGTAATTGAAACTCCGCGGGACATCGGCGTACTTGCTGTTCCATCGGTGGATCTGCTCATTACCCGGAGACAGGGACGCACCATAGCGCCATTGGATAATGTCAAAGTCGAATGTGCCGAGACGCGCCCAGTATTGTGAGCTCTCCATCTGGCGAATAGTGGTCTTCACGCCAAGCTTTATGAGGTCACGGGCGAACGCGAGCGCCAATCGTTCCTGCTCGGACGTTGCAACCAGAAACTCAACTGAGAACTGCTCGCCCGTCGCAGCATCAACCAAGGAGCGGCCATCAAGCTTGTACCCGGCCGCCTTAAGCAAATTAAAAGCCTGACGCAAATCATTGCGCCGCGCCTTGCGATCTATAGATGCCGGAGGCCGCCAGCTTCCATCCATCACAGCGGAACTGACAGCATCCTTATAGGGCGCGAGCAAAGCCAACTCCTTCTCACTGGCAGGCTTGTCGGTTGAGGCAAGCGCGGAACGCGAAAAGAAACTTGTCGAGCGCGCATACTTGTCATGAAACATTTGCGCATTGACCCGGTTGGCGTCAAAAGCCAGTTGGAAAGCCTGTCGGACACGCTGGTCAGAAAACGCCTTGCGCCGTGTGTTAAAAACGAACCCTGCCATTCCGGCAGGCAGTCCCGATGAAAAGGAATACTTCTTTATTCGCCCATTCTGGACCGCGGGAAAATCATAACTGTCGATCCATCGAGCAGGATCAGATTCGACGCGGTAGTCGAGCTTCCCCGCCTTAAACGCCTCAAACAAAGCCGTCGTACTTCTGAAAAACTCGTAGCGCACGGTATCGAAGTTATGGAGACCAACCCGACTAGGGAGATTGACACCCCAGTAGTCTGGATTGCGCTCGTAGGTCACCGCGTGCCCTGGATCTACATCAGTCACACGATAGGGCCCACTTCCTAGTGGTGGTTTGAGTGTGGTCTGCGTAAAATTCTCCGGATCGATGGCGTGCTTGGGCAGAATTGGCATGAGCCCCATGATCAACGGAATCTCGCGATCACCATTCGCATTAAACGTCATCTTGATGTTGGATTCCGAGAGGACCTCGACGGCTGCGACCTTGCTATAGTGAGAGCGCATAAACGGGCGCCCCTTTGTCCGCAGCAATTCGAGAGTGAATGCCACATCAGCTGCCGTCACGCGTTGGCCGTCTGAAAACCGCGCATCAGGGTTAATGTGAAACGTGATAGAGCTCCGATCAGCGGGCATCTCAACGCTTTTCGCCAGCAAACCATAGAGCGTGAACGGCTCATCGGCAGAACGCGCCAGAAGACTCTCGTAAACAAATCCGCGGATACTCGACGGCGTTACGCCTTTAACAATAAACGGGTTCAGACTATCGAACGTCCCAACTTCCCCAAGCGTAATCCGGCCGCCCTTTGGCGCATCCGGCCGCACGTAAGGGAAATACCGAAAGTCAGCCGGCAATGCCGGATGACCGTGCATCGCGATCCCGTGTTTTTGAGAATCAGCCGACCAGCTGGGCTGCGTGGCAGCCAAAACGATCATCAAGCCAACAAGCGTTCGCCACATCATAGTCTTCACCAATCACCATAGGCCCGACTTCTGACAGCCACTTGGCTGTGCGGTCGAGCCATGCCACGACACTACAAACACCATAAGATGACAGCTATTTCACGGCGAAACTCACGTTGCCCGCACGCAACGCCGTCCACAGCTTTGCAGACATGTGGCAAACTTGAACCGAACTTAGCCATTTGATTGCCGCATTCGGACCGTTAGTCCGCCTTGTCAGCAGCGAAATGACTGACTTGGCTGCAATCGGAATTAGCTTGAAAGCGTGGGGACGGACGGCGGCAGCTGTCTACGCAACTATTCGGAGCAATTAATCATGAGACTATGCGGAGTCCGCGTCAACGGGTACAACTTCACGGTCGCTCTGGCGGCCCTCATCGGCGGCAGCTTCCTGTCCATGGGAATGGCACAGGCGCAGAAAAAGAAAAAGCCTGCCGGAGACCAAAGCGCCTGGGTAAAATTGTGCGAAACTCAAAACGTTGCGCAGCCTAAGAGCGGCGGTGGCACGACAGCGGCGAAGAAGAACATCTGTCTCACGCACCACGAGCGACTGGATGGCAACACCGGCATGGTGATTGTGTCAGCGGCCGTGCGTAAGGTCGACGGGCAGAAACAGCCAAGCCTGATGGTCATGGTGCCGCTGGGTATGGCGATTCCCCCCGGCATGAAAGCTGCGGTATACAACAAAGAACAATGGGCACGCGCTCAGAAGAAGGAAAAAGTCGACGACAAAGAGCTCAAGCCGCTCACTCTCAAGTATAGCCTGTGTCACCCAGCCGGCTGCACCGCTGAGATTAAGGTCGACGATGGATTGGTAAAAGCGATGAAATCAGGCGGCGGCCTTATGGTGCTCGCCCTGAACGCGACCGGCAAGCCTGTCGCCTTCCCGATTCCATTGACCGGATTCTCTAAAGCGCACGACGGCAAGCCCGTTGACAACAAGGCTTACAGCAGCGCCCGCGCCAACCTCATGACGCAGATCCGCCAGCGAATGCAGGCACGCATCGCCCAGCGCAACGCTGAGAATGCCAAAAAAGCAAAGAAAAACTAGCAAACCGACCTATGAGTCTGGAAAACGCTAAGGCAGCAAAACACCGTGTTCACATCGAACACGGTGCTTTTTCTTTCAAATCCGGCACTTGAGGGATCAAACCGGCCTTGATGACTGCTTTGCACTCGAAATCTAGCGGTGATCGAACGCTTTCACGCTCTTCCATCGGGTCAATGCCGTCAGTCAGACTCTAGTGCTCTTGCAGATAGATGGCATGGAGCTGGCCATCGTCGCCCTCCATAAACATCTCGGGCACTTGCGGATGGCGCAGCGGCTCCCCACTCGTGTCGGGCAGCAGGTTTTGCTCTGAGACATAGGCAATGTATTCCGTCTCAGCATTCTCTGCCAGAAGATGATAGTAAGGTTGATCCTTGCTCGGCCGCACATCTTCAGGAATCGATTGCCACCATTCTTCCGTATTCGCGAATTCGGGATCGATATCAAAGACCACACCGCGGAACGGATAGATTCTATGCTGGACGATCTGGCCGACAGAGAATTTCGCTCTCTTAATCATTGTACTCCACCGAACACGGATATGCCCTATCGCATGATGTGGCCGCTTTCGAATCCTAGTCAAGGCCTTACCAGGAACTCAGTTACAAGTGTTATAGAACCCCAACGGCACCCGACGCCAACTCAAACTGCATCGTCGTAGGCCAACGCCATCCCTGGATCCTTCCGGATCACAAGGTCAGCGAGTTCGACGATAACTTGGGCCTGCTTCCAAGTTGCGTCATCCTGCATTTTGCCATCCAACATGACCGCTCCGGTACCATCAGGCATCGCTTCCAGGATTCTCCGCGCAAATCGCACCTCACCAGGTTCCGGAGAGAACACCTGCTTCGCGATATCGATTTGGGTCGGATGCAAGGACCAAGCACCAGCACACCCCATCAGAAAAGCATTTCGGAATTGCGCTTCACACGCAGCCGGATCAGAAAAGTCTCCAAAAGGACCGTAAAAGGCTTTGATCCCGTTGCGCTGACACGCGTCAATCATCTTGGCAACGGTGTAATGCCACAAATCCTGCTGATGAAAGCTCCGGTCTGCTTTTGGCGGCGCATCATCGCCCCCTTCGTCACCGAGAACGCCATATGCCGGATGCCCACCGCCAACGCGTGTTGTCTTCATACCCCTGGATGCGGCCAAATCCGCCGGCCCCAAACTCATACCGTGCATACGTGGACTTGCGCTCGCAATTTCCTCAACATTTGAGACGCCTTCGGCAGTCTCAAGAATAGCGTGGATCAAAATAGGTCGCGTGATCCCCACTTTGGCCTCGAGCTGTGCAAGCAATTGATCCAAATAGTGAATATCCCATGGCCCATCAACTTTGGGCAGCATAATGACATCCAGCTTGCCACCGGCCTTCGTCACAACCTCGACAATGTCATCCAATCCCCACGGGGAATTCAGACAGTTGACACGCGTCCAAAGTCCCGTGTCACCGAAGTCATGTGATCGGGCCATCTCGATGAAGCCACGGCGTGCCTCTTCTTTGCTGTCAGCCGGAATAGCATCTTCAAGATTGCCCAGCACAACATCCACGTCGGGAATAATCGCCGGCAACTTTGACGTAATCTTCGGCAGATGCGGAGGGATGAAGTGAATCATTCGCTCAAGTCTGACCGGCAACTCGCTCAACGGCCGAGGAGCACCGATCGCAAGCGGTTTGAAAAAACCAGCAGCTGTTCGTTGATGGGGCATCAGAGATTTCCAGTTCGCACCATTGACCTTATCGCGCCGCAATATCTCAACATATTGCAGCGCACACAAGATCATCTGGCGTCCCTGCTTAACTCCAGCGACGGTTTGACCACATCCATTGCTCAGGATTCTCCCGAACCCAGGCTTCAAATTGGGCCTGCATCTCAGCCATCATCTCGCGCACATCGGCAGATTGATTGGACGACCGAGGGACACGCAATTCCTGCAAGCGAATACGGAACCGGCTCTCATCACCCAATCGGACGCACCTTGCCATCCACACCCGTGCACCGACCCGGCGCGCTATCATCGCGCCAATCGCCTGGGTTTTCGCATCCTGACCAAAGAATGGCACCGGAATACCTGTGCGATCATACAAATCGCACACCATTCCCAATTGTCCCCCACGCCGCACAAAATCCGTGATGAGACGCGCGGTCCGCTGATTGTCCCCGTGATTTCCTTCAACCTTGCCACGTCCGAACAGTCCGCCCGGGTAAATGTCGGCGCGCTGATCTCGGAGATATCGATCGACATAAGGGTTGTTGACAGATCTGTAGACGGCACCTGGCTTCTTGCCACCGAGCGTCATCGGCCAGCTCGCCAATTCCCAGTTGCCCATGTGGAGCGACACACCAACGATTGGCCCGAACTTGTTGATGTAACGCTCGAAGACGTGGGCATTTTCCACTTCAACGCGATCCGGTTCCGCAAGAATCCGGTCCAGCTGCATCGTCTCCGCCATAACCCGCCCAAGATTTTCCCAGTGCGCCATTGCAATCCGCAGGCGTTCGGTATCGCTCGCTTCTGGAAAGGCAATGGCGAGATTGGCCAGCGCTCTTTGATGGCGCTTCTTGGCAAGTATTGGCGCTAGTCGACGCCAGGCAGCCGCCGATATCGCCACGCTGCGCTTCAAGCCAAACGACCGGACGATCCCAACCACAAGTCGCAACCCAAGGTATTCAAGCCGAAACTGAATATCCCTCAAATCCAATCGACCAACCTTGTTGACCGCGGCCATCACTACTCCAGATTATCTTTTCAGAATTCATCAAAATCCCAGACTAAGCCGAAATTTAGGGATGCAATGGCGACAAGTCTCGGTCAAGACGCCAAAGCAACACCACAATCGATCGTCAAGCCTGCACCTAACCAGCGGGTATCCCGTCACCACCCATCCCGAGCCGCATCACCTGCCGTTTCAGAAAAGGACTGTGATTGAGCACGTGTAGTGCAGCACCGCGCGCGAGATGGGTCGGAGCAATCGATGAAATCAACATGTTATTCAAGAAGTTGACACCCTGGTGTCGCGATTGGACATCGCCTCGGCGCATCTCTTCATAGGCCTTCAGCATACCAGGACAGCCAACCGCGTCCGGTCCGCCACTGTGAGTTTTAAGAAGGTGGAGGAGGCCTGCAACATCACGAAAACCAAGATTGAGACCTTGCGCACCAATAGGTGGAAAAACATGCGCGGCCTCACCGACAAGTACGACCCGCTGCCCGTGCATCCGATCCGTAGACAGAAACGACAGTGGAAACATCTGTAGTCCTGCAACTGACGTGATCGAACCGAGCAGTCCTTGCAGTCGTTCCTCGATCAGTGGAGCCACCCCGCCAACCTGGTCTTCGGCGAGCAGACCTTTCGCAAAGTCAGCTTTTTCCACCCATACCAGACTGCTCTCGTTTTTCGCCACTGGCACAGTTGTAAACGGCCCTGCAGGTCGATGAAACTCGGTCGAGATATGATTATGAGAGCGGCTATGGCGGAGAATGGCAGTAATTGCCACTTGATCCAGGTCCCGGCGTGAAACTGTGACACCACTTGCTCCTCGACAGATCGAGCCACGACCATCTGCACCAATCACCAGCCTCACTTGGATATTTCGGCCATCCTCCATGTGAACAATGGCCACCTCATCCTGCAAGGTCAGATCAACAACATCTCCACTCGCAACAAAGGAACACTGTCCCTCGGCCGTGAGCTGTTCCAGCAACGCGGCTGAGATATCCCAGTTGGCAATATTCCACCCCAGCGCGTCTTCGCCGAGTTCGCTTGCTCGAAAAAGAACTTCGGGCGCACGCGGCCATCGCCCCATATCATCAACGATGCGGATACCGTGGATCGCCGTCGCCGACGTGCGCATCTGTTCCCAGACACCCATCTCATCAAGAACACGAACGGTTGGAGCCAATAGCGCCGCCGTGCGCGATTTGACGGGCGGCGGCTGAACTGATGCATCGCCGCCACACACGGCCGTCCGCAACCCCAAACGCGACGCCCCAAGCGCCGCCAATAGGCCTGTCGCACCAGCCCCAACGACCACAACATCGAAGTCAAACGCATGTTTCATACTGACTTGCCGTGTTATTCTAATGATCAGCCTAAGTGTGCTGTAGCGGTCAACAGACGACCACGGAGATCACCACAATCACCCGATAATATATTGAAATTCCGCCGCGAACTACAACGCCTGCGCTTCAGTTTGCTCAAATCAAATCTGGCAGAACCAGACACAATCCTGCCATTTCGTGACCACGAAAACAGAAGTCGCAGAAGCCATGCATCTGCCAACCCGTTGCAAGCCAGCCACATCGGGTCGATCATGTGGGGATCAGTGCGCGATACTGGTTGATACCCGGAAAAGAGATCGGCTACAGCTATCATCAGCAAGGTCGTAGAAGTCGGCAGCAGTCGCTAAGGACTTCGGATCGGTCGAGCCCCAGCTTCGCGCTGGAAACCATGCTCAAACGAGTAACCGTAGTGTTTGGTAGTGAGTTTGAGTTTTTTGAGTTCTCAGCTTTCGGGGCTGGGTAGGGTCCTGTGGCGTTTAGTCAATGGAGTGAAAGTATGATCGGGGGACTGTTTAGGTCATCCAGCCGTGTCGCAATGGTAGCGGCAGCTGGTCTTCTCTCGGGTGGAGTAGCAGCACAAGCAGCCGACTTAGGCGGCAACTGTTGCGCAGATCTCGAAGAGCGCGTTGCTGAACTTGAAGCAACAACCGCTCGCAAAGGTAACCGTCGGGTTAGTCTGACCGTTACCGGCAACATCTCACAACATGTAGTCTGGTGGGACGATGGTCACGAGTCGAACGCCTATGTCGGCTCAGATGACAATCGAACTTCACGCTTCGCGTTCCGCGGTAACGCTAGCATTAACTCGGACTGGTCTGCTGGCTTCATGATGCGTGTTCGCGTGGGTAAAGCCACTGACACGAGTGCAGACCAGAATACACCACCTGCGACCGATCAGGCGCCGTTTGTAAGCGATGCGTTTGTTTCGATTACCTCAAGAACCTGGGGTACGATCAGAATCGGTCATCAGTCTGATGCAACAGACGGCATCCGTTCGATCTGTTTGGGCTGTACTGCTGACGTGAGTGCATCTAGCACAGGGACCACGGCTGGCACACTTAACGCCAAGGTCAACGGCACTGCAGGTCCAACCTGGGGCTCACTCGGAACTGCAAACGTTGCTGATGGTGGACGCGGTAATCTGGTGCATTACATCTCACCATCAATTGCCGGTTTCTCGGTGTCCGCGTCATGGGGACAGGACGATGAGTATGACGTAGCGCTTCGTTATGCCCAAGAGTTCGGTGCATTCCGCGTCGCTGGCGGCATCGGCTATGCCCATAGCACGGGCAACGGATCGTCAACGATTGTCACCAACGCTAGAGAATCAGAGTACGTATCTGGTTCGGTCTCCGTCGCACATGTTCCGACCGGACTGTACGTGGCGTTCGCTGCGAGTGAAACCGAGAATGGTGCAGATCTGGCAGCCAATGCTGGCGGTGCAGTACGCGATACGACCGACACGCAATGGTGGGTTGGTGCAGGTATTGTGACCAAGCTGAATTCCTTGGGTAACACGACACTTGCGTTTGGATACGGCCAATCCGACGAAGGATTTGTTGGATGTACGACAGCACAATCCGGTGGCACGACCAACAACTGCACAGCTAACGGTCTTCCAGCTTCGACTGTGGCGTGGGCAGGTGCCGAGACAGAGAGCTTCACTGTTGGCGTACAGCAGGCGATTGATGCTGCAGCAATGGAACTCTACATGAGCTATGGCCTCATGAGCGGCGACCTAATCGCACCAGCTGGGAACAAGGTATCCCTTGACGACACCCAGTATGTCCAGGCTGGCATGAGAATTAACTTCTAATCTCAGGTTTAGATTTGGTTAGACTCGGAAAGGGGCCCCTTGGGCCCCTTTTCATTTTTATTGAGTGCAACGAGCGACTGTTGGCTCCAATCAACCGGACCCAGATTAATGGAACCCGCACTCAACAGTCTCAGCTCTTGCTTACGCTGCAAGACACATTGACCAGTACGACTGGCATTTCAGAACGACCAGCAGTTCTCACAATCCCACACTTCAAACCTGCAAGGCCAATGAAATTGGCTCCCATGGAACACCAGATCACAATCTATTGGACCGAGCGCCACCGCGTGGCACCAACGCCACGCGTTGTGATTCAGACACACAAAGCCTGAATTGGGAGAGGAAACTCTCACACAATGTTTGCCACCAGCAGTGGTCTCACTTATTTATCGAGTCATCGAATGAGTCGTGCGGCAACCCGATAGGGTCGCATCGTGTAGGGGAAGGTCCAGTATAGGCCCTCCAATGCACCGCAGGGAGCAAGCCCGGCGTAAGTTTGAGCCGCACTCATAGTTTCCGCGTCAGTTGAGAGTTGTAATTCGCGTCCAGTCCGAGCCGCGTGCGCTCACGCGCGTGCGTGCAGTTTGGTCTGGGCACGGGCTGTCGCCGGGCAGCGCGTGATGCTTTCTGCACAACACCAACCACAGATGTGGAGAATACCATGATTGGGGGACTACAAAAGACCGTTAGCCGTTTGGCCATTTTGGCTGCGGCGGGCGCAATGTCTTCAACTGCAGCAATGGCCGCCGACCTCGGCGGAAACTGCTGTGCTGACCTGGAGGAGCGCGTTGCTGAACTCGAAGCAACAACCGTTCGTAAGGGCAACCGCCGCGTTTCCTTGACGATTTCAGGTAACGTTTCACAGCATATCGTCTACTGGGATGATGGCCATGAATCGAATACCTATGTTGGATCGGATGATAACCGCGTCACGCGCTTCCGCTTCAACGGCGCGGCTACCATCAACAGTGATGTCTCTGCAGGGTTCCGTATGGAATTTGGCCTCAGAGGCATAAATAATACGAGCCAAGCCGCTGACCCATCACTTGGCAGCAGTACAGCGGTCGCTGATGATGTTCTGGTTCGTCAGAGTTTTGTCTTCATCACGTCAAAACAGCTCGGCACAATCTCTGTCGGTCATCAGTCTGATGCGACTGACGGTATCCGGTCAATTTGTCTGGGATGTACAGCTGACGTCAGTGCTTCAAGCTCCACTATGGTTAGCAACCTGCGCTTCAAGTTGAGCAATGGCACATACCACACCAATTGGGGTGCCTTAGGTACGGGTAACGTTGCTGACGGTGCCCGACGCAACCTAGTGAAGTACGTATCACCGACCATCGCTGGTTTCCAGGCATCAGCAGCCTGGGGCGACGACGACTTCTACGATGTAGCATTGCGCTATGTTAATGAATTCGGGCAGTTCCGTGTTGCCGGTGGAATCGGCTACGCCAACGCGGTTGGCGCACAAGGCTTCGATACTGAGTATGTCTCTGGCTCTGTCTCTGTGTCACACGTTCCAACAGGCATCTATATTGCCTTTGCGGCTAGTGAGACTGAGAACGGTGCTGATGCTCAAGCCAATGCCAACGGTACAGCGGCATTTGTTCGCGACACGAAGGACCAGCAGTGGTTCCTGGGTGCCGGTATCGTCACGAAGCTCAACTCGCTGGGTAACTCAACATTTTCCGTTGGGTATGGCCAATCGGATGAGGGCTACGTCGGTAATGCAACAGCACTCGCCGGTCTGGGGCTCCCAGTATCTGGCGTCGAAGGCGGTAGCGCTGATACCGAGCATTGGTCAATCGGTTTCCAGCAGGACATCGATGCAGCCGCCATGCAGCTCTACATCAGCTACGGCCAACTTAGTGGCGATGTGAACGCAGGCCTTGGAGCTGCTGTCAGTATAGATGACACCCAGTACGTAAATATGGGTATGAACATCCGGTTCTAAGCTACTCTTTCATCGGTAGACTTACTTGGAGGGCCCCACGTGGGGCCCTTCTTGCGTCTGATGATGATCGGCAATTGAAGGATCATCGATAGCGGTATTTTCAGCTAATTTCTTATCTCAACAGAACGATACCCAGGGTCTCGTATCAGTTGCTGCCTTGCAACATGACAATTCTGATACACCCTGCCAAGGAAACCTTCATCCCATGTTAAGTGCTGTGGAAACATGATTGCCGAAACATTAGGTAATAGTTCAAAGTTTTACAGCGGCTTAGTCAGAAAGCCATCTGAGGTAAAAGATAATGCGGTACATCAGTAGGGTCGCGGGGGCCATCATGCTGGTAGGGGTGCTTGCTCCGGTTCACAGTCACGCCTTCCAGGAAGAGCAGGTGGGCGGTCGCAGCGCAACGGCACAGAGTGCGCCAGCTGCAGGTACGACTTCGTCTACAGCTGCCTCTGAAGTTTTGCCGGGAGCGAATATCACGGAGCAATCGACTCCGGAAAGTTCTTCGGGGACAAAGCTTTCAATTCCTGGCCTCGGAACAGTTGGCGTGTTGCCAAAAATGGACTTCGGCTTGGAGCTTCTCTATGGAGGAGACAAAGCACCTCAGCAGCAGGTTGAGCCGGAAGGCGACACCGACGATCTCCGCATCCGTGGATCGATCAAACACCGGTTCTAACCTAGCCCGATCGTGACCCAACAATTGCTCCGGTCCGGCATGGGCCGGCGGCTGTCACCACAGTTGTTGTCAGCCGTCAGATGCAGGACGTAGCAACCACGCAACGGCCATGACGATCCCGAGAAAAATCAATGGGATAGCTGTCAGCCCAAATTGGGCTGCAGCCAATGTGCCTGCCGTCGCTGCGCATAGGATAGAGGCGAAGGCCTCACAAAATGTCGAAGCCTTGGAAGCAACTTGCCGCCGGCGAAACATGCTCCGTTTGGTTGGAATGTGGAACATCATTTGAATCGCGATCGCACATGAGGCACCGAGCAATATGCCAATCGCCGTCGCGACAGCACCACCAAGCGATAACACTCCCATAGCTATAATGAATGGCAGGGCTATTGCCTGCACCAGCAAGAGGACAGCACCGATTTTCGATAATATCCTCGTGCGCGCTGGGATAGGAGCCGTATTTATCAGCTCTGGTGCGTCCTCACCGGAGATGGCGAGCCAAGCTAGTCCACCCGCGAGTTGACTGATTGCCATGACCACCACCGGCGCAATAATCGCCGCCAAAGGGTTATCCTCACCGTAGGTAATCCAGAGCATAAGACCCGGCGGAATGAGATAGAACACCTGCATGAGTGTCTGTGAAATCAACCAGGGGTCACGGCCGAGCAGTCGCCACTCCTTGACCATAAGCGAAAGCGATAAGGACCGAATCCGAAAGTGGTGCTTCTGCGACCTATTTTGTGTCCGGCTATCTCCAATGCTGGCGGCCGCCAGAACATGACTGCTGAAGCGAAGGCTTCCATAGTACATTGCAAGCCCCAGGAGCATCACGGCGGTGACGACAACGAGCGCTAATGCTCCGGGATCTCCCTTAATGGCCAGGCACGGCAACCAGATAGCCGCAGAAGTGGCCGGTAGCTGGCTCTGCAGCCATTCGGAGCTGAAAACCGTCCAACGCGATAAGCTTCCAAAGCCGACAATTGCAACAGCCTGAACGCCAATCAAAAACGAGGCACTGACGACTGCAGCTGTAATCTGCGCCACAAGCCGTGTCCGCCGCGCTCCAATCATGGCAAACAGCCAGAGCACGATCAGTGTCGCACCCGCGGTGGAAATCATTCCAAGCGCTAGAACCACGCCATAGCCAGCCAACCATAGCCAGCCATCAAAGGCGATTGCGACGTTGATGAAGGGGGCCATAAACAGCCCGCTCATCATCGCGTTACTAACGGCAAGCAGCAGCAGTCTGACTGCAAACATATGACCGGCCGGTGCGGGTGACGACAGTATCAGATCAAGATCATCCCGCGTGTAGAAGGCGCGGGTGACCATCTCAAGCGCCTGCGACAACATCATTGTAAATGCCAGCACGATCGTTCCAGCGAGGGCCAGCAACGTCGCTTTTGATATCTCAAAGCCGCTGGCGAAGTGTGGCTTCAAAACGAAGTAGGCGAGACCATGCAAGCCGACTGTCAGAACAAGCAGGACGAGCGCAATCGTCAGATTCCGCGCGCGCCGCCCACCCGCAAACAGCCAAGACCAATCCCGCCATGCCAATCGGACCTCATGACCGGCAAACCATGTCAGAGACGCCATATGTGTCATGCTGCAACCGTTCCACCGCCATCGATGGCGTGATCATCCGTATTCTGCCCCACGATCTCGAGGAAGATGTCCTCCAACGTGTCACCACCGGCACCAGCTGTTGTTCGCAATTCTTCAAGCGCACCCTCGGCCAAGAGACGGCCCTGCGCGATCACACCGATGCGATCCGCCATACGTTCGGCTACCTCAAGAATGTGGGTCGTCATGACCACAGTCACGCCATTCGCAACCAGCCCGCGCAAGACTGATTTCACCTGCCGCGCGGACCCGGCATCAAGCCCGGTCAAGGGTTCGTCCAGAATAATCAACTGCGGTTCATGCAAAAGCGCGCCAGATAGAGCCACTTTCTGCCGCATCCCTTTTGAAAAGCCCTGACAACGCTCGTCTGCGTGCATTGCTAGGCCAAATTGCTCAAGCAGCATTGTCGCCCGCAATTTGGCGGCATTCGCATCCATTCGCCAGAGACCAGCAATGAACTCAAGATATTCCAGTGGCGTGAGCTTGTCGTAGACCATCGGCTCGTCCGGTACCCAGGCCATAATTCGCTTAGCATCAGTTGCCGCCGAACGCGTATCCAACCCGCAGATCGAAATGGCCCCGCTGTCGGGCTTCAACAATCCAGCAACCATTCGAAGTGTGGTTGTTTTGCCTGCACCGTTCGGACCGAGAAGGGCATAGAACTCTCCTCGCCGGACTTGGAGTGAGAGGCTGTCAACGGCGCGAAAATCGGCGAATGATTTGGTAAGTTGTGTGATGGCGAGTGCCGGACTTGAAGTGTCGGACGGTGACATGACGGATCCCCGCTACGCAAAAACTGAACTGTCTGCCCCTCGCCTGTCTGGCAAAACTAAACGGCAGCCTTCGCAAAGCTAAAACAAATCCATTGATCTCCGGTGAACGGCGTGCCGTTCGGCAACCCAGCAGTGCATCGAAACGCCATCCCGTGGGATTGGACCAAATCGATCATCTACAACTCATCACGACAGGGTACGCCTACCTGACCAGCAAGTGGTAAAGACTGACCCGCCTTGGGTAATTGTTACTCATCTGGACCAAGTCCCAATGCGGGGAACTGAAAAGTGTGCCCTAGGTAACAGCTTTCAGTCGGGAGCTATGGCATTCAAAGTCCATTGCCGGGACGCATCCTCCCTCTCGACCCGGTTTTCCTCCCCTCCCTTGCCAAGGCCGCTAGTCCCGAACTAGCGGCCGCTTTTTTTAAGACCTGCGTAGGAATTGCAATTTCCCAGACAAACCTAGTGAAAATCAGGGTCCGGCAGTATGGGAGGATTTGATAAATTGGGGAACTGCAGGTGGCTCACTACGGCGTCATCAGAGCCGCCGTTGGAACCTACTGAATAAATGGCGGAGGGGGTGGGATTCGAACCCACGAGACGCTTTCACGCCTGCCGGTTTTCAAGACCGGTGCCTTCAACCACTCGGCCACCCCTCCTAAGCCATGCAAACCGAGAGAAAGTCTGGCCAACACAGCGAACCACACCGTCTAACGATGTTTCAGAGCAAGCTCAAGCCTTGCCGCTGGCCGGATTGCCGCAGCAGCGGGTAATACGGCGCGTGCGCTCACGTTGTCCGGCAGCCACGGATCTTGATTTCCCTCGTCTGTGACTCCCAAGTTGAGGACCCTTCTGATAGACCTAGGGACAATGAGGCGACTCAGTTCCCGATCAATTGATTCAGTCAAAGATCGGCCAAAAACATCGCATTGGGGCCAATATGCGCTACGGGTCACTGACATTTCTGATTGGCGTCGTATTGCTCGCCGTGGCGTGGCCCGCGAGCGCACAGAAGAGTGGTTTCAAGACCAAGGCCAAGCGCGCCATCCTTGTCGAATTCGCATCCGGCAGCATCCTTTATCAAAAGAACGCCGACGACCTCATCCCACCGGCCAGTATGAGTAAGCTGGTCACCCTTGCCGTTATCTTTCGCGCACTGAAAGAAGGCAAGATCAGTATGGAAGATGAGTTTGTGATGAGCGAACACGCCTGGAGGACCGGTGGAGCACCCTCACGAACGTCCGCGATGTTTGTACCGATCAACAAACGCGCGACACTCTCTCAGCTCCTGCAGGGCATCATCGTCCAGTCCGGCAACGATGCCTCCATTGCCATCGCCGAAGGCTTGGCCGGATCCGAAGAGGCCTTTGCGAAGATCATGACGACCGAAGCACGGCGCATCGGCCTCGAACGATCCACCTTCGGAAATCCCACGGGTCTGCCAAATCCGAAGCAGCTGATGTCAGTCCGTGAGCTTTCAATTCTCGCCGATCATCTGATCCGCGAATATCCCGAACTCTATAAGATGTTTGCGCAGAAGCGCTTCAACTACAGGCGACACAAGTTCATTAATCGCAATCGATTGCTGTTCTCTGATCTCGGAGTTGACGGCCTCAAAACCGGCTTTACCAAAGAAGCCGGTCATGGTGTCGTGCTATCAGCGATTCAGGGCAGCCGTCGACTGATTGCCGTCATTGCCGGTATGAAGTCGAGCAATGAACGCTGGAAAGAGGCACGCCGCATCCTCGAGTGGGGATTTAAAGGTTTTAGCGATCACAAACTGTTCGAGGGAGACCAGGTTGTTGGTCAGGCCCGCGTTTGGGGTGGCTCACAGATTTTCGTGCCTTTAGTCGGACAAGACCCGATCACCGTTACGCTGCCAAGATATCCAGTCAACCAAAAGCTGCGTGCCGAAGTGGTGTACGATACGCCTCTCAAGCCACCCATCGCCAAGGGAGATAGGATTGCCGTGCTCAGCGTCACGAGCACAGCTGGCACCACCAACAAGGTCCCCCTCTACGCAGCCGAGGACGTGGAACGGGCCGGTACGATGCGGCGAGGCCTCGACAGCCTTTTCCACCTTGCATTCGGCTGGCTTCCCTGATCATGGCCACCGCACGATTTATAACGTTTGAGGGTGGAGAAGGGACCGGCAAGTCAACGCAGATTAAGCGCCTGGCGGACCGACTCAAAGCTGAGGGAATCGCCTGCATCGAAACGCGTGAGCCTGGTGGTTCCCCATTTGCCGAAACAATCCGTGAATTGATTCTAGCCCCAAATACTCCAAGCCATTCCCCTCTAGCTGAGGCCCTCTTGTTCTCCGCTGCACGTGCCGACCATCTTGAAAAGACAATCCGACCGGCCCTCGCATCAGGATCATGGGTCCTGTGTGATCGCTTTGCCGATTCAACACGCGCCTATCAAGGTGCAGCCGGCGGCCTCGCACCAGACGTCCTGATACAGCTTGAACAGATCGTGATGCAATCGGTAAAACCGGACCTGACGTTGATCCTGGATCTAGAGGTCGACAAGGCGTTCGCGCGCGTTGCCAATCGAAATGTCGCGGAAGCCAACGATCCCGCCGATGAGGACGCCTATGAACGCCGGGATCAAGACTTTCACGACGCGCTGCGTCAGGGGTTTCTCGAGATAGCCCGACGGGAACCAGAACGTTGTGCCGTCGTAGATGCAGAACCGGATCAACAGGCAATCGCTGATCAGATCTGGTCCTGTGTTCGATCCAGGCTGCTGCAGGAGTAACCATTGTGGCCAGGCGGAGTAGCGTAACGGAAATCGAAGTCTATCCGGAAGCAGATCGGCTCGAAGAATTCCCACATCCACGCGAAGCCCATCGCTTATTCGGGCATGCAATGGCAGTCGATACCGCACTAGCCGCGGCGGAGGCCGGTCAGATTCACCACGCATGGATCATTGCGGGGGCTGAAGGCATTGGAAAGGCGACCTTCGCCTATCGCTTCGCAAAATACCTCCTTGCCGACGCCAGCGAGCGCGAGGGCGGTGAGGACAAGCTGCAAGTCGTCCCAAACAGTATCGCTAACCGCCAGGTGCTGACACTGTCTCATCCGGGCCTAATGCTGATCAGGCGTGGCTATGACATCAAAAACAAGCGATTCCCCACTGCCATCACAGTCGACGATGTCCGTCGCCTCAAAGACTTCCTGACGCATAAATCATCAACTGGAAACTGGCGTGTGGTCATCGTCGATCGTGCCGACGAGATGAACATCAATGCTGCGAATGCCCTGTTGAAATCACTCGAGGAACCACCGAGCCGAACGATATTCCTTCTCGTCGTCAACGAACTCGGACGCATGTTGCCAACAATCCGGTCCCGCTGCCGGCTGCTCAATCTGCAACCATTGCCGGAAAATGAACTCATCGCTGCCGCCATGCAGGCGATCAATGCAACCGAAGACCAGCAGATCAGCCAAGATCAACTGCAAGACCTCGCGCCATCCGCGATGGGCAGTGTCCGTCGGCTGCTTTCGTCGGCGACGGGGGATGGGGCAGCTGTCGACCGCGCAGCGCGCGAGTTCTACACCTCCCTGCAGCGCAACAACCCCTGGACCAATTGGCATGCCACAGCTGAGAAGTATGCCCCAGCCCAGATGCAGACGAGCTATGAGTTGTTTCTCCAGATTCTATTGGAACGGATGGCTCAGCTCATAAAGGCGCACGCAGGCGGAGCAGCAACAGATGAGGACCGGGAGCTGGCAATGCGGCTGATCCCCGATAACGGCCTGGCAGCCTGGGCAGAGCTCTGGGAACAACTCCAGAAGGACCGGCAGACAACGAAGTCACTGAATTTGGATAAAACCCAGTTTCTGCTCGATACGATGGCGCGCATTAGAAAGTTAGCCCGAACCAACTGATGAAACGCTCAGGAGATCTATTCAGCCGATCCATGGTCAGAAGCTGAATCGACATTGCCCAGCCATCAAAATGCGCACGCAACTCTAAGATCAGATGAAGAATAGCTCGTGTACGCCAAACGGTTGCAATGGAAGCAGGAAGACGGACCCGCTACAGTCGCAAAACAACAAGACTCAAACGGGAGTGAGTGCATGAACCTGCCCGACACCGGTCTCATCGCTGTCGTCAAACGAGACTGCCAGACCTGCGAGTTGACCGAACCCGTTCTGGCGGCACTTGCAGAGGCCACGTCCCTGACTGTTTTCTGCCAGGATGATCCTTCATTCCCGGAAAGCGTCCCACACGAATACGACCAAGCCCTCGACATCTCCCATCAGCTGAAAATCGAAGTCGTCCCGACCATCATCCGACGCCAAAATGGACAGGAAGTTGGACGCACATACGGCTGGCATAAGGATGAATGGCGCAAGCTCACCGGGCTGGCCACGCTCGGCGAAGAGTTGCCCGACCTCCGTCCGGGATGTGGGTCCAAGAACGTCGAGCCCGGTATCATTGAAGATCTCTTGGTCCGCCATGGTGAAACAGGACTTGAAAGTCGCCGGATTGAACTCGGCGAACAGGAAGATGAGATCGAAGCCCTGTTTGATCGCGGTTGGTCGGACGGGCTACCGCTCGTGCCCCCGACTGAGGCGCGTGTTCTGCGCATGCTGGGCGGCACAGCGCGCGACCCGCAAGAGGTGATCGGCAAAGTGCCCAGCGATCTTGCTGACTGCACCGTTGAGAAGATCGCCATCAATGCTGTCATGGCTGGGTGCAAGCCAGAGTACCTGCCAGTCGTGATCGCAGCCGTCGAGGCCGTTCTCGAAGAGCCTTTTGCAATGCATGGCGTTCTTGCAACAACAATGTATGTGGGCCCGGTGGTCATTGTGAACGGTCCAGTCCGCCGCGCCATCGGAATGAACGCCAAGGGCAATGCGCTGGGGCAGGGGAACCGCGCCAATAATACCATCGGTCGTGCGCTTCAACTCGTCATCAGAAATGTCGGAGGCGGCCGACCGCAGGAAGTCGATCGCGCGACCCTCGGCAACCCCGGCAAACTGACATACTGCTTTGCAGAGGACGAAGAAGGTTCAAGCTGGGAGAGCTTGGCCAAAGAACGCGGTGTAGCGGACGGCAAGAGCGCTGTCACAGTCTTTGCAGGCTTCGGCTTGCAAGGTGTCGTCGATCAGAAGTCTCGTGATCCAGAAAGCCTCGCACAGTCCTTCGCTGAAAGCCTGAAGGTGTTCCATCATCCCAAGCTCTACGCCGGCGCCGATGCCCTGGTGGTCATCTCACCAGAACATGAACGCACGTTCCAGAAGGCGGGCTGGAGCAAGCAGAAGCTCTATGACGAGCTTTATAAGCGTACTCAAAGCCCAGCAGACGATCTGATGCCCGGGGTTGGCGGAATGGCCGAGGGTATGACAGCTTTTGCCAGTGGCACGATGGTGCCGAAGTTCCGAGACGGTGGATTGATAATCGTCCGCGCAGGCGGTGGTGCCGGCATGTTCAGTGGTATCATCGGTGGCTGGCTGGCAAGTGGTGAAAAGGGGTCCGCCCCGGTAACAAAGGAGGTTCAACCTTGACAACAATATTAGATCCAACCGCCGAACGGTCGGTTGCGGCCCGGCCTCGGCTGGAAAGGCCGGAGAGCATTGATGGGTTGCGCATTGGCCTTCTCGATATTGCCAAGACGAAAGGTGATATCTTCCTGGACAGGCTAGAACAGCGGCTGACGGAACGCGGCCACGAAGTCAAGCGCTATGCTAAGCCAACCAATACCAGGCCGGCACCAACGAGCTTGTCACAACAGATCGCGACGGAAGTCGACGTCGTTATCGAAGCACTCAGCGATTGAGGCTCTTGCACGTCGTGCTGTACGCATGACATGGCAAACTTGGAAAATCGCGGAATTCCTGTTGTTGGCATTGCAACGACGGAGTTTGAACAGGCCGCCGCCGCACAGGCGAAAGCACTTGGGACACACCCCGCCTACGTTTTCGTACCCCATCCGATACAGGACCGTACGAATGAGGAATTGCACAATCTGGCCGATGAGCATTTGGATGAGATGCTTCGGCATCTGGTGCAAAGCCCAAATTAGGCAGGCGTCAGATCGCATTCCATTACAGGGGGAGGCTACCTTGCTCCCCCTGTGACACCCGCAATGCCGCGGATGCCATCTCGCCCGAATGCTGTCGAGACACAGCCTACACACTGGGACAAATTGAAGTACGATCCGGACGAACCCGGCGTTCGTCTATATAAGGTCGTTCAATCAGCCGAGCGGCTTCCTCTGGACTGCAGAAAGACGGCTCGGCGTTTCCCGCTGGCAGCGACAAATCGGAGTAGCTCCCTTGGGCCAAGGCATACTAGTTGACCATCACTGTCATCTCGATTTCCCGCAATTTGCCGACCAACTCGATGCAATGATCGAGCGCGCTCACAGCAACGGCGTTGCCGCCATGGTGACCATTTGCACCAAGATCCGCGAACTGGATAAGTTGCTTGCCATTGCGAATGCATATCCAAACGTGTTCTGCTCGGTCGGCACCCATCCCCACTACGCTGATGAAGAATTGGATATTGCAGTCGAAGAAATCATCGACTTGAGCCAGCATCCCAAGGTTGTTGCAATCGGAGAGGCCGGCCTCGACTACTATTATCAGCACAGCTCCAAAGAAGGCCAGGCAGAAGGCTTTCGGCGCCATATCGAAGCTGCCAGGCAGACAGGCCTTCCGCTCGAAATCCACGCTCGTGATGCTGATGAAGATACTGCCCGTATCCTGGAAGAAGAGTACGCACGGGGGCCATTCAAAGCCATCCTGCACTGCTACACAGGCGGCCCAGAACTCGCCAGGAAAGCCATTGATCTAGGCATGATCGTATCCTTCACCGGCGTGATCACATTCAAGAAATCACAGGACTTGAGAGACATCGCGGCAACTGTTCCTCTTGATCAGCTGCTGGTCGAGACGGATGCACCTTACTTGGCGCCCATGCCATTTCGCGGAAAAACCAACGAACCGTCCTATGTGCGCTATACGGCGGAGGCAATTGCGGATGTCAAAGGCGTGAGCATTGAAGAGCTGGCCACCGCGACAACCCATAACTTCCTGCGTTACTTCGACAAGGTGCCTTCGAGCGCAATCACAAGCACGGTGGCAGCATGACAATACGATGTACCATTCTTGGTTGCGGTTCATCCGGCGGGGTCCCGCGCGTTGGCGGTGACTGGGGTGCCTGCGACAAAAATAATCCGAAGAACAAGCGGTTGCGCTGTGCAGCGCTAATCGAAAAAAAAGATGGCGACAAGACCACTTCAGTCTTGATTGATACCGGTCCGGATATTCGCGCCCAAATGCTGACCTATGGCATCCGCCAAACCAATGCGGTCCTCTATACTCACGAGCATGCAGACCACACCCATGGCATTGATGACCTGCGCTTTCTTGCATACCGCATGCGCAGCCGGATTGAAGTCTGGGCAGACGAACGCACACGCGAGAGCCTGACCCAACGGTTCGCTTACTGTTTCGCCGGTGGCGGACAGAAGGACTATCCGCCAATTCTATCGGCAAATACCATCCATGCACCCGAACCCATCACGGTGACCGGAGATGCTGGACCCATTAAGATCACGCCGATACCGCAGGAGCATGGCCATATTCCATCCCTCGGATTCAGGATCGGTAATATCGCCTATTCACCCGACGTGAGTGACCTGCCACCAGGATCCGAAGATCTCCTGCAGAACCTCGATGTCTGGATTGTGGACGCGCTGCGATATCAGCCGCATGTCAGCCACTTCAACGTCGATCAGGCTGTCGAATGGATCGCCCGGTTAAAGCCGAAGCGAGCGATCCTGACCCATCTCAATGTCGAACTCGATTACGACACCCTGCGCAACGAACTGCCAAAGGGCATTGAACCGGCCTTTGACGGCATGATCTTAGAGAGCCATACCTGACGCAAGACTACACCGGTGGACCATCTTCAGCTTTGATGATTTCACCGCTGGTCTGGGTGTCCTCGCTAAGCGCTTTCAGAAACAGAGGCACAACGTCATCCGGCGTTGGTAGCGTTTCCGGATCTTCTCCTGGATAGGCCTTCGCCCTCAATTCCGTACGAACTGCACCTGGATCAACCAGATTGACGCGCACAGGCGTGTTTGCCATCTCGGCCGCATAGGTCTTTACCAGAGCCTCCAGCCCGGCCTTCGAAACTGCATAAGGCCCCCAATAACCGACTGTGCCCGCAGCTGCAGAACAGGTCGCAAATGCAACGCGGGCCCCGTCCGCCTTTCGCAACAAGGGGTCAATACTCCGGATCAGACGCCAGTTGGCATCCAGATTCGTTGTCATCACCGCGTCCCACGTATCTTCTGTAATGTGCGGTAGAGGTGAAATCGGACCGAGAATAGATGCACAGGCTGCAACCAGATCAAGCTTACCCCAGCGCTCGAATATCGTTGGCCCCAATAGATCGATCTTCTCGCCAGACGTGAGGTCGAGCTGGACCAGTGTCGCTGTCCCCCCTGCACCGCGGATCTCATCATCCAAGTCTTCCAGCGCACCTGTGCGCCGTGCCGCAATGATAACGTGAGCACCGGCCTTGCCGAGAGCAAGGGCAACCGCACGCCCAACTCCCCGGGATGCACCTGTCACCAGCGCGAGTTTGCCTGAGCAATCGAAATCCGTCATGTCCAAAGCCCCGCACCTATCGGATGCACGTTTCAGCTGCCTGCAGCTGGGCGAAACTAGCGCGCCCCGTGTCTCGCCGAATCACGTGATCAGACTCCTTATCACAATGACCGGACATGCAACGAAATTACCCTAGTCCATGCGCAACACAAACGGGCATCATTGGCACGCGCCACAATGGCGCTGCGCCCCAATGAAAGGGCATTGATGCACTGGAAAGACGCTATCGCCCTACTGTGGCCGCGCCTTCAGAATCATCTCATGAATACCGCGACGTGCACTTCGATAAGCCCGCTCAATCAACGGCAGAGCCCGCTCACGCGCATCGGCAGAAAGCCGGACAAAGTGCTCTTTCGCACGCCGTGAAATTTCACGAGAACTTTGAATGATCGCACGAAACCTATCTGTTCTCGGAACAAGAGCACTCCGCTCCGTTCCGCGAAGAATAGCAATCAGTCGCTCATGCTCCTGACGGTTACTAATCCCTTGCACATTATTGGAATTCCCCGTCATCAGGATCATTGGCGTGCACGCCGTGATCACACGTTTTCCAACCCAGTTCCAAAGGTGGGGCTGCTGTGAGATTCCCGTATCCTGAGCAAAGTACACAGATTGGCCACCGATCCGCTGTCGCAGTATCGTGCCATCAACCACTGGCACAATGTGCCCGCCCAGCCGCTTGATCAGCTGAAAGCGCTCATTCTTCGGGTCTGGGAACTGGACAAAGAAGGTCACGGCTGAATTATCTGCCAGTGCCGCACGGATCGCTTCGTCCGTACCGTCCGCGTAGTTAACACGCCGGGCCTGCCCAAGACCATCAGGGTCAATCTTTTGGAGGTAGGCGAATGTACGCGCACTTCCAGATTGTTCAGGCGGAAGCACAAATCTGAGATCATCTGCATTAACCGCAAGCTGTCCGAAATTCGTCAGCGACTTATTGCGGGTCACAGCAAATACGCACTCGCGCACATCATCGGACCGGACGATCGAAAAACGTCTGGCACCGCCCAGGTTCTGGCTCTCCAGTGCAAAAACATCGAGTTGACTAAATGCAAAGTCGGAGGGGTCGCGAACAACCCGCCGAATATTGGCGCTGGAACCATCCGACGTCGCGCACTGATGGCTGGAACCAAGTGCCTCTAGTCGCTGCTGTAGGAGCGGACAGAATGCTGTGTGATACGAGCCGCTCGGTCCGCCCGTGTGAATTTGGTTGCTGTTGGCTGGTGATACGAACGCCGCGCTAGATATGGCAAATAAGCCAATACAACGTAAAATCTCGCGCATGAAACTGCCTCTACATCTGGGTTGCCTGAACCTTCGAACGGCTGCCGGCCCATCTGCTATGTAGCAGCTTCTCAGATCTTACGCCCAGAACTCAATACAAATAAGGTTGCCACAAATGGGGATGCCACCATTCAGGCGAACATGCCCAGTTAACGTACTTCAGCCAGCAATGACAACTGGCGCGACATCTCATTGCCTTCGACATCGGTCAGGGTTGTTGGATAATCGCCGGTAAAGCAGTGGTCCGTGAACTGAGGCATTGATGGATCGCGGCCTGTTTGTCCCATGGCCCGATAAAGGCCATCGACAGTCAGGAACGCGAGGCTGTCAGCCCCCATAAAGTCCCGCATCTCTTCGCGTGTTCTCGTCGCCGCCAGCAGCTCGTCACGGTTCGGTGTATCAATCCCGTAATAGTCGCCGAATTTAATCTCAGGGCAGGCAATCCGCATGTGCACCTCACGTGCACCCGCTTCCCGCATCATCGAGACGAGCTTCTTAGATGTCGTGCCCCGCACCACGCTGTCATCAATGAGGACAATTCGTTTGCCGGCAATAACACCGCGATTCGCGGAATGCTTCAGCTTGACACCAAGCGCGCGAATTTGCTGTTCGGGCTCAATAAACGTTCGACCGACGTAATGATTGCGGATAATACCGAGCTCGAAGGGCTTAGCGGCCGCCTCGGCAAAGCCGAGGGCCGCAGGAACGCCTGAATCCGGAATGGGTACCACAACATCGACATCACAGGGCGCCTCAGCGGCCAGCTGCCGGCCCATATCCTTGCGGGTCTCATAGACATTGCGGCCACCGACGATAGAATCGGGGCGGGCGAAGTAGATATATTCAAAGATGCACGGCCGCGCTGGGCGTTGTGGAAACGGCCTGTGGCTTTCAAGCCCATCGGCTGTAATCACCACGACCTCGCCATTCTGAACCTCACGGACGAACTGGGCGCCGACAATATCCAAAGCACACGTTTCAGAAGCCAGTATGTAGGCTCCATCGAGCAAGCCGATCACCAGGGGGCGAATACCGACGGGATCGCGCGCACCAATCAGCATGCCATCCGTCAGACACACAAGAGCGTAGGCGCCTTCGACCTGTCTCAGCCCTTCAATGAAGCGCTCAATGATCCGTGTCTTCTGAGAGCGCGCCAGCAAATGCAGGATCACCTCGGTATCCGATGTCGACTGGCAGATCGCGCCGTCGCGGATCAGTTCGTCCCGCAGTGTCCGGGCATTGGTAATATTGCCGTTGTGAGCAACAGCAAAACCACCGCTATGCAGATCAGCGAAAAGTGGCTGAACGTTACGTAAAATGGTGCTGCCGGTTGTCGAATACCGCACATGTCCGATAGCGAGCTCACCCTGCAGGCAATCAATCACACTCTGTTTGTTGAAGCCGTCACCGACCAATCCAAGGCGCCGTTCCGAATTGAACTTGCTGCCGTCGAATGTGACGATACCACAAGCCTCTTGGCCTCGATGTTGGAGTGCGTGCAGGCCTAATGCTGTCAGAGCAGCCGCATCCGGGTGTCCCAGAATTCCAAACACACCGCATTCTTCACGGAGGCGGTCATCATCAAACGACGCCTCAACGTCAGTCGCCCCACCGAGAAAAGCCATGGATGCCTCCAAATGCCCAGGTGAATATGCCGTACAATCACAGAAGCCGATCAGGTAATCGACGCGACTGGTGCCCAACAAGGGCAGCTACGGATCGTGTATATGAAGTTGGGCTTGTATGCATAGCCCCAATAACAACAAAATTATATTTCCAACACAAAAGTGACATAACTGACAAAACGTACAGTTAACGCCACGCATTGCGTTCTATCCAAATCTACGAACGAAGATTGACCGCCGTTAGCTCTGTTGCTCTTCTCCGCGAACCGCGCGCAGATCTAGGTTCTCTGGCAACACACGCTCAAGGAAACCGCGCAAGGCTCCACCGGTACTCTCGATATAAGGGCGAGAAATCGCATCGCGCACCCACGGTTCACTCTCGGCATAGTTCGGCGCAAGGAACCCAAAGGCGAACATGTAGGGAATCACAACAAGCAGAAATCCACGGGCCACGCCGAAACCGAGACCAAACAAGCGATCGATCATCCCGACACGGCTTTCCAGAATCGAATCAGAAATCCGCGTTGTAATCAAATGCACGATAACCAGAACGATAAGGAAGATGATCCCACCAATGGCGATTTGCGCAATTGGTGTCTTGGTTCCAATCGTGTTGGCAAAATCTTCCGCCACACCCTTCTGGAACAATATGAAATATACGACAGCACCACCGGCCACCAGCCAGGACAGAATAGACAGCAATTCCCGGGTCAGCCCCCGATACATCGCCAACAGTCCCGAAAGCAAAGCGATCGCAAGCAATCCTGCATCAAGATATGTGAGAGGGCCAATCATCGTTCACGAGTCCCATGCCAAGCCTGGTTCCGGGCTAGAATTACCGGTTCACTGACACGAAGGCGGCGCAATCGCAAGCTCTTTGAGATGGTTCAATCTGGTAAGGTCCAGTTTGTTCCCGCCTTTGCTGATTTCACCGGCCGCCGGAAGCACTGCTGAGCGAAATCCCAGTTTCTGCGCTTCTTTCAGTCGGTTACTCATGTGGCCAGCGGCCCTGATTGCTCCCGATAGACTGACTTCACCGAATAATACCTGGTTCGATGGTAACGGAGCACCAGAAAGCGACGAGAGAAGGGCAGCAGCAACCGCCAGATCAGCCGCTGGCTCCGTAACTTTCAAGCCGCCAGCCACATTGAGATACACATCGTGCTGTCCGAACGGAACGTTGCAGCGCGCATCAAGCACCGCCAGCACCATGGCTAACCGGCTGGCTTCCCAGCCAACCACAGTTCGACGCGGCGTCCCCAGTGATGACGGAGCGACCAGCGCCTGGATTTCCACAAGTATGGGACGTGATCCTTCAATCCCGGCAAAGACCGCCGCTCCGGGCGCTGTACTATCACGATCACCTAGAAACAGTTCCGATGGATTTTTGACGTCACGGAGCCCTTCGTTCGACATCTCAAAGACACCGATCTCATCCGTCGCACCAAACCGGTTCTTCACTGAGCGCAAGAGACGGAACGGATGGCCGCGATCGCCTTCGAAATACAACACAGTGTCCACCATATGCTCGACCACTTTAGGACCTGCGATCTGGCCTTCCTTTGTGACATGACCGACCAACACGATTGCACTGCCCTTTTGTTTGGCGAAGTGAATCAGGCTCTGCGATGCAGCTCTGACCTGGCTGACTGTTCCCGGCGCCGCTTCAACGGCCTCCGCCCAGAGCGTTTGGATCGAATCAATGATCACCAAATCGGCCGGCTTGCCGTCGCTCAAGGTCGCCATGATGTTTCCGAGATTGGTCTCGGAAGCCAACTGTACCGGAGCATCTAGCAGGCCGAGCCTGTCTGCCCGCATTCGGACCTGAGCCGTTGCCTCTTCCCCGCAGAAGTAGACAACGCCGCGTCCTTTATTGGCAATCGCCGCAGCCAGCTGCAGCAACAACGTCGACTTACCGATGCCAGGTTCACCGCCAACCAGCAGCGCGGAACCTGGAACAATGCCGCCACCCGTGACGCGGTCCAGCTCATCGATGCCCGATATAATGCGCTCTACCTTGCCCGTGACCTGTGACAGCGGTTCAAGTGTCGTGACACGGCCAATACGGCCCTTTGACGGCATGCCACTCCCAGGAGGCGGACCTGCGTTGGTCTCCTCAACCAGTGAGTTCCATTCACCGCAGGTTCCGCATTTACCCGCCCAACGCGATGTGCCAGCGCCACACGATTGGCATACAAATGAGAGTTTAGCCGCTTTGGCCATGACTATCGCTTTCGATAAAGACGATGAACGCGGCGACTAAGACGCGACAGGAGCTCATATCCGATTGTGCCGGCCCGATCCGTCAGGTCATCAACCGTCACGCGTCCGCCCATCACCTCGACCCAGCCACCGCGATGCGCCAGGTGTTCAGGCACGTCGCTAACATCGAGGGTAATCAGATCCATGGAGACCCGGCCGACGATCCGAACCGAATAGTCGCCAATGTACCCTACCGCGCCGGACTTTGACTGATCTCCACCCAGCGCACGTAAGAACCCGTCAGCGTAGCCGCAGGCAATGGTTGCTATACGCGATGGCGTCTCAACCTGATGCGCAGCACCGTAACCAACCGTATCACCCGGCATGACATCCTGAACCTGGAGAATACGCGCAGATAGCGTCACCACAGGGTTCATCGGGTTCTGAGCACACTCAAACGCGCGTCCGCCATAGAGCGCAATGCCGGGTCGCACGAGATCGTAGTGGAAGTCTGCCCCTAGGAAAGTACCGCCGGAATTAGCCAAGCTGGCGGGCACGCCTGGCAACCGCTGGCGCACGCGTTCGAACACTTTGCGCTGTTGCTGGTTGGCCGGATGACCCTGCTCGTCGGCACACGCAAGATGACTCATGACAAGAGTCGGTGCGAAGTCAGCAATAAGGCCACTGTCCACCAACCGATCCAGTTCATCTGGCGAAATGCCGAGCCGGTGCATGCCTGTATCAACATGGATCGCAGCCGGCAGTCGCCGGCCAAGCTCCCGACAGATCCCGGCCCACTCCTCGATCTCCGGCACACTCGAGAGGACTGGTTGAAGGTTGAAACCCTTGTAGTAGTCGTCAGCGCCAGGCAGCAGGCCGTCCAGAATGTAGATTTTCGCGCCCGGAACAATCGACCGCGCCCGACGGCCTTCCTCCAATGACGCTGCGAAATACGTATCGCACCCGGCCCCTGCCAGTTCCTCAGTCACTTCTTCCAGACCAAGCCCATAGGCATCGGCCTTGATCACGCCCGCGCACTGTGCAGCCCCCGCAACCTCGTTGAGCTTGGTCCAATTCGCCAACAGGGCATCGAGGTCAATTTCTAGAACAGCGCGGGCGTCAGCAGGTGCCCACGACATATCATTGATCGTCTCACCCGCCGTTCGATGCGCCATGGCCATTGTTGTGACGTCCTTGATCGATTGAAGCGCTATTCCAGGCGTTCCGGTATCCTATCTTCGTGCGCCAGATTGCCAAAGCGCGTGAAGTTGCTCTCAAACGCCAGCCCAACGGTGCCAACCGGACCGTGACGCTGCTTACCAATGATCACCTCTGCTTTGCCGGCGACTTGGATCATCTTCTGCTGCCACTCCGTGAATTCGGCCGTGCCTTCGTTGGGCTTCAAGCGTTCCACATAATACTCCTCACGGAAGACGAACATCACGACGTCAGCGTCCTGCTCGATGGAGCCTGATTCGCGCAAGTCCGACAGCTGCGGACGCTTGTCCTCTCGTTGTTCCACCTGACGTGACAACTGCGACAAAGCTATGATGGGAACTTCAAGCTCCTTCGCAAGAGCCTTGAGGCCGGTCGTAATCTCGGTAATTTCCTGAACACGACCTTCTCCTGAACGCTTGCCTGCAGACAACAACTGCAGATAGTCGACAATCAGGAGATCCAGACCACGCTGACGCTTGAGTTTTCTGGCGCGCGCGGAGAGCTGGGCAATAGTGATACCACCTGTCTGGTCAATAAACAGAGGCGCTTTCGACATCACCTGGCTGACTTCGTAAAGGCGGTCGAATTCCTGTTGATCAATCATGCCGCGGCGGATCTTCTCGGATGCGATCTCAGCCTGCTCCGAAAGAATTCGTGTCGCCAGCTGTTCAGCCGACATCTCAAGCGAAAAGAAGCCGACACATCCGCCGTTTAATAGCTTCCGCGATCCATCGGACTGCGTTTCAGCCTCATAGTTTTTAGCGACGTTGTAGGCGATGTTGGTCACCAACGCAGTCTTACCCATCGACGGACGACCAGCCAGGATAATCAAGTCCGAACTCTGCAGACCGCCCATCTTACCATCGAGATCATTCAGACCGGTCGAAAGTCCCGAAAGCTGACCATCGCGCTGGTAAGCGCTGTTGGCCATATTGATCGCTTCAGTCAGCGCATGGCCAAAATCGACGAAGCCTTGGCCGTACTTCCCACTCTCAGCCAAAGCATACAGCTGCCCTTCAGCTTCTTGGATTTGCGAGTCCGGCGATGCATCAACCGGCGAATCGAATGCCGTGTTGACCATATCCTCGCCGATAACAATCAATGACCGTCGCACCGCCAGATCATAAACCGTCCGGCCATAGTCAGCTGCGTTGATGATTGTTGTCGCGTTGGTCGCCAATCGCACCAGGTACTGCGGAACAGACAAGGTGTCATCGATCGGGGCAGCATTCTCGAAGAATGTGCGTAATGTGATGGGAGTCGCTTGCTTGCCAACCTGGATCAGCTTCGACGCCACCTCAAAGATCTCACGGTGGATCGGCTCATAGAAATGACTGCCGTCCAGGAACCCGGAGACCCGGTCCAGCGCTTCATTGTTGACGAGGATGGCGCCGAGCAATGCCTGCTCGGCGTCAATGTTGTGCGGGGGCTGGCGATAATCCAGCGGTTCATCTGACGCCGCTTGCGCTTTGAGCTGATCGGCGAATGAGAGGAGTGTGTTCTGTTCAACCATGCCGGCAAGCTAACCGATTCAAGATCGCTCGCGTTGCATCTCCTCCGGCTTCTGCACGTCCACTCCCCGCTTTGCACATGGCCAAATGTGCAGCATTGATTCTATCAGCGAATCATTTGCCAGCCGCTAGGACTAAGTCTCGTCGTCACCTTCGGTTTGTGGCGGCAATTCACCGTCATCGCCGCCATCACCGAAATCAGCGTCAGGATCAAACGTCTCGAGCTCAATTTCATCGTCCTGGATGACGGTGACGTCCTCACCGCGAGCCTGGCGCTCAGCCTCGTCTTCGGAACGCGCGACATTGACTTCAATCTTCACTTCGACTTCCGGATGAAGAGAAATCGCAACAGGATGAACACCCAGCGCTTTGATCGGCTGTGCCAGCACGATTTGGCGACGATCCAGACTAAAGCCGCCCTCGCTTACGACATCTGCAATGTCACGGGTTGAAACCGATCCGTACAACTGGCCGGTATCACCGGCCTGGCGAATGGCAACAAACTGCTGACCATCCAGTCGCGCGCCGACCGCTTCTGCCTCAGTCTTTGCTTCCAGATTGCGCGCTTCCAATTGGACACGCTGCTTTTCGAATTCCTGGCGATTTGCATCCGTCGCACGCAGCGCCTTGCCTTGTGGCAACAGAAAATTGCGGGCGTAGCCATCCTTTACGGATACTTCGTCGCCCATCTGCCCGAGTGAGCCAATACGCTCAAGCAAAATAACCTGCATAGTTTCGATCTCCCTGTCGTTTAACTTGCTGAATGATGGCAATCTTAGTCATTCGGATCTGAACCGCCCGGACCAAACTGTCGTCTGATGGGAGAGATTGGCTCCGCAATGCCGATGATTGCAATGATGAAGGGTGCAGGCATGAACAGCAGAAGCGCTGCATAGGTTGCACCGAGAATGAACGGGCGCGCCGGCTTTCCACGCGTCACGTTATGAAGGATCGCCAAGCCGACAATCATATAAGCGAAGAAAATCGCGCTCGCGAAACAAGCTGCAACCAAACCGGCCATGCCGGGCAGAAACGACAGCCCGATCGCGGCGACAAATGCCAGTGGCGTCTCGCGTGGCAACACCATCAATGACAAATCCGGCCAGGGTCGCTGCAGCTTTCCACTAGCCTGGGCAACCACAGCACCAAGCCACAGGTTCATGCATGCAATGAACATCCAGACCGAAGCAGCCAGTGCGCCGAAGCTATGCGTCATCAGCAGGCTCAGATCATCGAGCTGCTTCTCCGTCGGTTGCGTCGCACCACCGGCTGGAAAGTTGACGCCGCGCTCCGCCAGCGTTTTCGCAAACTGCCCGACAAATTCGCGGACACGCGCCTGTAGATCCTCGATATTGCCCGCGATTGAGAAGATAGTCGCCGCGCCAATACAACCTGCGATGATTGTCAGGGCTGCAAGAACACGACCTGTCGGATACCACTCAACAGCCGTTTGACCATTGGCGTCAGTGGTTTCTCTGTAAAGCAGAAAGAGATAGCTGATGATCGTGTAGGGCACACCGATCATCACAAGATGTAGCCCTGCTGCACCGGGGCTCGGGACCAATAATAGAATTGCCGCAGCCACGGCGGAGGCCAAAAGACTGTTCGCCCAACCCCAACCAAAGCCGGCAAAAATGATCGGAAGTGCCGTCACGAACAAGACGGACAAAGCCAGGATAAAGCCGCCGCCACGCGCGCTGGCAACAAGCGCCAGCGCGGATACAACTCCGCAAAGTACTGCAATGGTGAGTTTGTTAAACAAACCGAGCTGTCCCGCGCTAGGCGGTTAGAGGTGGACGATCTCCACCCCAACCAATGGTGAATGAGCTGCCATTGAGACCGGCAGCCTCCAGTTCAATCTGACACAACCGCCAGACCCTAACGACTGGATCCCGAGTTACTTGATAACGTAAGGCAACAGACCGAGGAAGCGGGCACGCTTGATTGCTTTCGACAATTCACGCTGCTTCTTCGCTGAAACCGCAGTAATCCGGCTTGGTACGATCTTCCCACGCTCTGAGACGTAGCGACCAAGCAGACGAACATCTTTATAATCGATCTTCGGCGCATTATCACCGGAGAACGGGCATGTTTTACGACGTCGGTTGAACGGGCGTCGAGCTCCACCTGCAGCCATGATTTACGCCCCTTCCTGACCAGAACCCGAATTGTCGTCACGCGGTGGACGAGCTCGGAACGTTGAACCTTCGCGATCACCGCCACGGTCACCACCGCGTGGACCACCACGATCACCGCCACGATCTCCACCGCGCGGACCACCTCGATCGCCACGGAAGCCGCCACCACGACGGTCATCGCGATCATTCTTCCGCATCTGAACGGATGGCTCATTGTCATGAGCATCCACCCGCAGTGTCATGAAGCGGATAATATCCGTCGACAACTGCATCCGCCGCTCCATTTCAGAGACAGCTGGAGCCGGCGCATCGATATTCAGCATTGTGAAATGCGCCTTGCGGTTCTTTTTGATTTTGTAGGTCAGGGACTTAACGCCCCAATACTCGGTCTTACCAACCGAACCGCCATTTTCCTCGATCAATTGCTTGAACTCGGCGGTCATGGCATCGACCTGCTGTTGCGAGACATCCTGCCGCGCAAGGTAAACGTGCTCGTAAAGTGGCATTTGTCACCTTTCCAAATTGCCCAAACAGCTCCTGGCGCAAAGCCCCTTAAGAACCAGTGGGCATTCACCTGGGGCTTGGCAGCCTGTGGCGAAACCGGAAAGGTCCATAGGATGACTCGAAAGAGCGAAGACACGAGAAGACGGACACCATAACCGTTGGTAACGGCGTCCTGCGATACGGCAAACCGCATCGCCTCCTGTTCAGCCTTCAGCCGGGAGCAAGCCGCTGTTATACACAAAATTTGCAGTGCAGCAATCAAAATCACCTTGAGACTATGGCTCAATCCGCCCTTCAAGCAAACTTGACATAACCTCGCCTGACATGCCTATTCCGCCGATTATTCCATAACAAGACCACCACTACACTTCGAGTGATGTCTTAATCGCGAGTTGTCTCATGGCAAAAGCATTCATATTCCCCGGGCAAGGCAGCCAGGATGTCGGGATGGGGAAAGCCCTCGCTGAACAGTTTGCGGCGGCGAGAAACGTCTTTGAAGAGGTCGATGACGCGCTGGGTGAGAAGCTCACGCAGATCATGTGGGACGGACCAAAAGACACTCTCACACTTACACAAAACGCCCAGCCTGCCCTAATGGCGGTTTCATTGGCCGTTGTCAGGGTTCTTGATGAAGAATTCGGCATCAAGATCCAGGATAAAGCAAGCTTTGTTGCAGGCCACTCACTCGGTGAGTATTCGGCCCTGGCGGCGGCCGGGACGTTCACCGTGTCCGATGCAGCGCGCCTGCTGCGCGCCCGCGGCAATGCCATGCAGGAAGCGGTACCGGTCGGACAAGGCGCCATGGCAGCGCTCTTAGGCGTAGGCCTGGATGCAGCCCAAAAAATCGCTGATGAAGCCGCGCATGGCGATGTTTGCCAGGTCGCGAATGATAATGACCCGGCACAAGTCGTTCTATCAGGCTCCAAAACCGCGATCGACCGGGTTCCGGAGATCAGCAAGCAGCATGGCGCGCGCCGAGCCGTTCCATTGCCGGTCAGCGCTCCATTTCACTGCTCGCTGATGCAGCCGGCTGCCGACGTCATGGCCAAAGCGCTGGCTGAGGTTGATATGCAACCTCCATGTGTCCCCTTGGTCGCTAACGTCACCGCCGGTGAACTGACCAAACCAGATGACATCCGAAGCTCCCTGGTCAAGCAGGTCACTGGCACAGTCCGCTGGCGCGAATGCGTCCTTGCGATGGTGGACGCAGGTGTCACTGAATTCTACGAAATCGGCGCAGGCAAAGTCCTGTCAGGGTTAGTCGGCCGGATTAGTAAAGGAACTCCGGCTTCACCGATTGGTACGCCTGGCGATATTGAGGCCGCTATCGATCAGCTCCGGGCCTAGTTCCCGCCTTCCCGCATAAAACAACACAGGTCACGGAAATGTTTGATCTTACAGGAAAAAATGCTCTTGTTACGGGAGCAACAGGTGGAATTGGCGAGGCTATCGCACGCGCCCTCCACAACCGCGGTGCAACAGTTGCCGTCTCCGGTCGCCAGGAAGATAAGCTACAGGCGTTGGCGAGCGACCTTGGCGAGCGCACCCACGTCATTCCATGTGACCTGGCTGACCGCGAAGCCGTCGGACAGCTGATCGACCAGGCAGCGAAGACCATGGGCAGCGTCGATATTCTCGTCAATAATGCTGGCATGACGAAAGACAACCTCTTCATGGTGATGAAGGACGACCAGTGGGATGATGTCATCGCGGTCAATCTTACGTCGACGTTCATGCTCATGCGCGCCGCAGCTCGCGCAATGATGCGCGCCAAGACCGGTTACGGCCGGATTATCAACATCTCGTCCGTCAGCGGTATCATCGGCAATCCCGGCCAGGGCAACTATGCAGCATCAAAGGCCGGCATGATCGGTATGACGAAATCGCTTGCACGTGAATCAGCCTCGCGCGGAATCACAGCCAACTGCATCGCACCAGGCTTTATCAAGACGGCGATGACAGATGTGCTCAACGAAAAGCAAGTGGCCGGTATAATGGATGCGATCCCGGCCCAGACCTTCGGCACGCCAGATGACATCGCCAATGCAGCGGTTTACCTGGCCAGCGAAGAGGCCCGCTACATCACAGGGCAAACCTTGCATGTGAACGGTGGCATGGTCATGGTATGACGGCTTCAATGTCGCAGTGAAATATGCCAAAAACACCGCGGATTGGGGCCTATGAGATAGAAGCGGAGCTAGCATACATAAAGTATTTGTGTTAACTGGCGCCGGGTCGTGCTGCACAAATGAATGGGGAATGAGGGCGCGAAAAGCGCAAACCATACGCCCAGTCCAAAAAAAGCAAATCCACGGTTACGTTCCGGCCATACGAAAGTTGTGCGCCGAAAATGGCAGGAACGTTACAGTCACGATGAAAACGAGAGAAAGTCGAAGGGGCTACTAATGAGCGAGATCGCTGATCGGGTAAAAAAAATCGTAGTCGAACATCTGGGAGTTGAGGCGGAAAAGGTAAGCGATGGTGCCGCCTTTATTGATGATCTCGGCGCAGACAGCCTCGACACGGTTGAGCTTGTCATGGCATTCGAAGAAGAGTTCGGATGTGAGATTCCAGATGACGCCGCAGAGCATATTCTGACTGTTGGCGACGCTGTGAAGTTTCTCGAGCAGAACGCCAGCGCAGGCTAAGTGGAATAGAGCGGGTGTGCCCGAAATAGTGACACCTCCTGGCCAGACTAGCCGCGTCTTGTTTCGGACCAGGTAGGCGAACCACAGCGAGCGCACCCTACTCCCAACTAAACTTCAATCTGGAAGTAATATGCGACGTGTCGTTGTCACCGGACTAGGATTGGTTACGCCCGTAGGATGCGGGGTGGAAGCAGCATGGTCTGCTTTGCTGGCTGGCAAAAGCGGCGCGCGCAGGGTCGAAGAGTTTGAGGTTTCAGACATCTCGGCACAAATAGCGTCCTTCATTCCTGTCGGCGACGGCAGCGATGGCACATACAACGCAAATGACTGGATGGAGCCTAAAGAACAGCGCAAGGTCGATGATTTCATCGTCTACGCCATGGCTGCAGCAGACCAAGCTATCGCCGATGCCGGCGACGCCGTCACCTCTGAAGACGACCGTGAAAACGCCGGTGTCCTGATCGGCTCTGGTATCGGCGGGTTGCAGGGCATCGCGGAGACGTCACTCCTCCTCGAAAACAAAGGCCCGCGCCGCGTCAGCCCGTTTTTCATCCCTGGTCGCCTGATCAATCTGGCATCCGGTTACGTTTCAATCCGCCATCAGCTCAAAGGACCGAACCACTCCGTCGTGACGGCCTGTTCAACGGGTGCGCATGCCATCGGTGATGCAGCCCGCCTGGTCGCGCTGGGGGACGCTGATGTCATGGTGGCCGGTGGGTCGGAAAGCCCAATCTGCCGCATATCGCTAGCCGGCTTTGCCGCTTGCCGGGCGCTATCAACAAATTTCAATGACGAACCGACCAAGGCATCCCGCCCATACGATAAGGACCGGGACGGCTTCGTGATGGGCGAAGGGGCGGGTGTTGTCGTCCTCGAAGAATACGAGCGCGCGAAGGCACGTGGTGCAAAGATGTACGCTGAAGTCATCGGCTACGGCATGTCTGGCGATGCCTACCACATTACTGCACCGGCCGAAGACGGCAATGGCGCTTTCCGCTGTATGTCTAATGCCATTAAACGCGCCGGCATCTCAGCATCTGACATCAACTACATCAACGCTCATGGGACATCGACACCGATGGGTGATGAAATTGAACTCGGTGCTGCTGAGCGCCTCTTCGGATCAGCTGCCGACGGCATTGCAATGTCATCCACGAAGTCGGCAACGGGCCATCTCTTAGGTGCAGCTGGCGCGGTCGAAGCAATTTTCTCAATCCTGGCCATTCGGGACAATATCGCGCCGCCGACGCTCAACCTGGATAACCCATCTGTCACGACAGCCATCGACCTGGTGCCACATACGGCAAAAGAAATGACCATAGACACAGTTCTATCGAACTCGTTTGGCTTTGGCGGCACCAACGCGTCGCTCGTCATGCGCCGGGTTAACTGATCCGGCCGATCGGTCTGATGGCTGATCACAAATCAATTGGGAACACTATCGTCGCGACGCCCTCTTTCGCCACATTTTCGCTTAGGGTTTGGCATTTACAGCAGCACAGCCGAATCTGGAGCTAATAGGGCCAGAAAGGAACTGGCGTGAGTGATCGACAGGCATACTTCGCGGTCCGACCAGGCGAGACGCCCCGCAGTCCCAAGGAAGTCATCGAGCCGACGCGCGCTCCAACGCGCCCGCGTGGCAAACGCCGAAAAAATCAAAGAAAATCAGTGAGAAAAACGATGCGCTGGCTAAATGGTCTTCTCACATTCCTGATGGTTGTCTTTCTGGCACTGACAGGCGCGGCCGTATGGTTCACGCACGAGGTCGACAAGTCCGGCCCGGTTGCAGAAAATACAATGGTAACAATCCCAAATGGTGCAGGCACCCGCACGATCGCCGGCATCCTCGAGACGAAAGGGGTTATCGTCAGCCGTCATGTCTTTCTGGCCCACCAATTTGCCCATCGCGTATGGGAACGTGGCCAGGGCCGCAAAGTCCAGCAGCTCAAAGCCGGCGACTATGAAATCAAACCTGGCGCAAGCATTCGCAGCATTGCCGAGATTATCAGAAGCGGTCGGGCAACTTTGGTCTCCGTATCGGTTCCAGAGGGTTTGACGAGTTACCAGATCGTCCAACGCCTACTTAAGAATCAAAATCTCACAGGTGAGATATCCGAAATCCCGCCCGAAGGCTTCTTGATGCCGGACACCTATCGCGTGTCGCTCAACACAAGCCGGCAGGAAGTTCTTCAGTTGATGGCCAACGAACAGCGCAAATTCCTGCGCAAAGTCTGGCAGGAGAAACAAGCGGATCTGCCCTACAAGGATGTCAGCGAAGCCTTGATCATGGCATCACTGATTGAGAAGGAAACCGGCCGCAACGATGAGCCTGAGCGGATCTCGGCAGTTTTCGTCAACCGCTTGCGCAAAGGCATGCGCCTGCAATCCGATCCCACCATCCTTTATGGCAAATTCGGCACCAAGGTCTCCTGGGGCAGCACGATCTATCGCTCTGACATCAACAAGAAGACAACCCACAACACCTATCAAATCGATGGCCTGCCGCCGACTCCGATATGCAACCCGGGTCGTGCCTCAATCAGGGCAGCACTAAACCCAGCGCAGACCGATGAACTCTATTTTGTCGCGAACGGAAAGGGCGGTCATATTTTTTCAAAGACCATCGCCGAGCACAATCGGGCCGTCGTGCAATGGCGTAAGATCGAAAGAGAAATCCGCGCTCAACAAGCTGCCAAGAAGAAACTCGAAGCATCCAAAGCTAATACGGCAAGCGCACCCGTCAAAGTCGTGACGATCAACACAAAGACACCGTCAAAAACAACAACACAGCAAACCTCTGCGCCAGCCAAGGAAGTAATGGTCACGACTGAACTCGGCACACTTCCATTGCCGATTCGGAGGCCGGCGCGTTAGTCGGTCCTGCTGACAATTAAATGTCAGGCAACAGGGCCTGACAACCCGACTGTCTTACCCGCCGCTAAAGATTGGAACCACCGGCCTTCAGGCCCGCATCCTCTCGGCCCCAACCACACCGGCTGGTCCGCACTCATGCACTGCGCGTCCAGAATCAAGCCTGGCATCCGTGCATAGACGGCTCGATCTTTCTGTTGTACCTCCTCGCTATCTCCAACTGATGAGCGATCACAGGCATATCGTGATTGCAAAGCACGATAGGCACTGACAGATGAGCGTCGATAGCATGACCGGCTTTGGCCGCAGCCAAGGAACGCTGGGCGATCTTTCATGGCATTGGGAACTTCGCAGCGTCAACGGACGTGGCCTTGATGTCCGCTTACGCCTTCCTTCGGGATTCGACGGATTGGAGCAAGCCATTCGCGCTCGCATCTCTGAGACGTTCTCGCGAGGCAATATAACCGCAAACCTCAGCACCAAACGTTCAGGAACCGATTTTGACATTCACCTGGACGAGGAGGTTCTTCAACAAGTGCTGCAAGCCGTAGAGAAGATTCGACAACTAACCGGCGCACCAGCCCCGACCGCCGAAGGACTGATCAACACAAAAGGCATCCTCGATATCAAGGAACGCACTGAAACTGATGAAGCGTTAAAGCAGAAACAGTCCGCCATCATCGACAGTTTTGACCAGGCAGCGCTTGAATTGAAAACAGCACGCCAGGCAGAGGGCGAAAAACTAGCAAAGATCATCCACACTCAGTTCACAGAAATTGAGACCTGCAATGACAACATCAAGGCCACCGCCGCGGCGCAGCCGCAAGCCATAGCGGAACGCCTCAAACAGCAAATCAACACCCTGTTAGGCGATGAAAATACCCTCCAGCCGGACCGCCTCCACCAGGAAGTCGCGATCCTTCTGACCAAAGCCGATATCTCCGAGGAAACAGCCCGTATCGATGCCCACATCGAAGGTGGTCGCGAGCTCTTACAGCAGGCCGGTCCCGTCGGCAGAAAGCTTGATTTTCTCACTCAGGAGTTTAACCGGGAAGCCAATACAATCTGCTCAAAGTCGAATGACATTACGATCACCCGGCAGGGCCTCGCCATGAAGGCCGCAATCGACCAAATGCGCGAGCAGGTCCAAAATGTAGAATAGTCGTGTCAGCCAATCATGCGATTGACCCGACAATGAAACTCTTGCATCTCCGCAAATGACGCCTGATTGTTCTGTGCATCTTCAATAGCACTGCTAGGTTTTCGCTTCCTGCTCAAGCCGTGCCGCAAGTTCGGCAAACTGCGCGACTGTCACGCTTTCACCGCGTAAGTCCGGAGCAATGCCAACGTCCTGCAACACCTCTAGAGGGCTATTTGTGAGTTGCCGCAAGCTACTCCGCAGCATCTTGCGGCGCTGACCAAAGACAGCTCCGGTGACGCGGCCAACCATCTTAGCGCAAGCCGTGGGGCGGCGAACATCCCGTGGGACAAACGTAACGACGGCAGACTCCACCTTCGGAGGAGGAGTGAAGGCCGCGGCCGGCAATCGCATGGCAATAGCAACCTGACAGCTCCACTGACTGAGCACGGCAAGGCGTCCGTAGGCCTTACTTCCAGGCCCCGCCACAATCCTCTCCGCAACCTCACGTTGGAACATCAAAGCCATCCCTGAAAAGAGAGGTGGCCAATCGTCAACCTCCAACCAATCAATTAATAATTGGGTGGCAATGCCGTAGGGCAGGTTTGATATGATACGGAAGCGCTTGCCGTCCTCAATCGAAGCGGCCTTCATGACTGATGCTAATGACATCTTCAATGCATCGCCTGATAGAACCGTCAGACGATGGGGCCAGCGATCTGAAATAAGCTGCAGCGCTGGGAGGCAACGCTCATCACGTTCGAGTGCCACAACCCTTTCGGCGCCTTCGAACAACAAAGACCGCGTCAGACCACCCGGGCCAGGTCCAATTTCGACAACAATCTGGTCGTCCAATTCACCACAGAGCCCCGCAATTTTCCGCGTGACATTGAGATCTAAAAGGAAATTTTGGCCGAGGCTCTTTCGCGCTCGCAGGTCGAACTGGCGGATGATCCCACCAACCGTTGGCAGACCATCGTCGGCCAGTGTCCTTCGCTCATCCGACATCGTGTGCTTCTGCTCTCATCGATCACGATATGGCCTGCACGGCAAGGCTCTTGGCACATCCAAGCTCAAACCACCCCAAAGATCCTTTGTCGGGTGCCACCAAGCCGATCCAAAAAACACGGATGAACCCGTATCGCGAAACTGACGTTGACATGATTTTTCAGCGATGCTCACAGGTAAACCTTAGACCTGAAAACAACGTTGAAGCCATAGACGCGCAGTGCTGTTTTCGGTTCAAACATTCGTTCCGAGGCATCCAGCACGTGGCAACAAGTGTCTGAACAAGAGCACTAGGATTAGCGGTACTCGATATGGGCGTCACGCTTCAGGTCAGCCAGATGCCGCCGCCCACGAACCTCAAACTCACGCTGCCTGAGCTTGGCGCGGGCAGTATTTCGCGCATCTTGTTTGCCACCCGCTGCATCACGACCACAAACGGCATACAGATCGACTCCACGCCCAGAGATAACAGGCGGCAGCATTTGCCCATCTTTAGCTTGAAGCAACATGCTGCGGGTTGGTTCGGCGATCGTCGACGGCTTGACGCTGCCAAGATCCTGGAACACAGCATTCTGCACGGTTCCAGCTAACGCTTTAGTCTGCCGGCATCCTGAAAACTTGCGCTGCAAGACTTCCGCGTCTCGCAGCCTCGCGGCCATGACGGATTGATTAAGACCACCGGACGGCAACCGCAAGCTGATCTTTTGCAGCTTCAGCGCCGCCGCCGCTGAACTTCTGGAACTACCCAGTTCCCGATCAATATCCTTCATATTAAAGGCAACCGACCGGCTAAATTTGCGGCGCACAACGTTGGCCCATGACAACTGCGCACGTATCTTATCTGAAAACGTCGCCTTCCCCACACCGGATCGGCCAATATTGGCAAGGAACTGTTTGGTTGAAACCTTGTTCCGCTTCGCGATATTCCCAATGGCATTATCGACCATCGATTGGCTGGCTGACGCCTTGAAACGCTTAGCCTCCTGCATCTTAAGCCGCTCTTCGATCAGTTCCTTTTTCGCAGCTTGACGGAAGCGCGGGATCATTTGACTGCGAGCGGACCGCATTGCCTGTTGCTGAAGCTGTCGTGCATAGGCTGTCTTGCGCTTCTCAAAGATCGCCAAAACCGCATCCCGCGACTTGCCTGGGTTCGCTGCGATCGTTTCATTGAGAATTGCGCGAAGACGCTGATTGGTCGACTTGCGCTTAATGAGCGCCTTGAAGTTCGCCTGAACACGTTTGCCCAAATTGCCGCTGAGCGACAACAAACGGGCCCGCTGATCAATCTCGTGATTGGTGATCGGCTCGTCATTTACCAAAATAGCGACAGAGTGCTTGCGTCGCGAACTTGCCGCCGCACTTTTGCGCGGCCGTTTTGGAGCCGACTTGCGACCCGATAGCGACGCATTCTTTTTGCGCTGCGGTGATTTCTTCACAGGTTGGCGTGGTGTAGCCCGCGGCGGCGCTGCCTGCTGCGCTGTTCCACCATTTCTAAGCAACGGATTGTCAGGCACAGCCCTGTTTTGACTGTTTGCCGGAGGTGCACTGTCGTTCGAGGGAACAGATACGATCAATCCTGGAATAGTCTGAGCCTCCGTCACTGTCGGCAGCGCCACGCCAGCGGCGACCACCAATGACAATGGAATGAAGCTACAACTCAATTGGGCCAATCTATCGAAGCGCATAGCTGCTTTGGTCCGCTAAAGTTCCTGTGGATCTCTAAAGAGAGCATAAGATTCTCTCTCTTCGCAACATGCTAACTGCCCCGATTGTGTGAATTATTTAGGGCAGTCCATGTTTGAGAGGCAATCGGGGCAACAACAACGCCGCCGTGATGCCAGTCAACCAGGACACAACTCCAGAGTTGAACTGGCATCCTATGGAGAAGCGGCCTCAAGACATCCCGACACACTTATTCAAACCGTGACGACATATAGATAGTGCGCAACTATCGCGTCAGAGTAGGTCTATGTCACGGCTAGACCGTGTTGTCGTACCCAAATGAATTATCTACTAGCCCTGGTTCTCACCGAACAGGTGATCTAGTGCATCTGCGCGATAGCTGAACTCACCCAGATGCTTGAGCTGGAACCGCAACATGACAGTGCGATCTTGGGTGATATCCCGCTCCTCATTCTCGATGCGCGATTCTGCATAAGTCGTCGTCAGAACAAAGCAATCGTCATGATAACTCAACGAGATCGAATCCTGGCGGATTTGTGCGGCGTCTATATCGTAACGGATCGCACCAGTTAACCGCCAGCGTTCTGCAATCTGCAAACCAAGCGAGCCTACAACATCTTGCTGGTCCTCGGTATCGAGCCCCGTGAGCGGATCATTGGCAGCAAAAGTATATATCGCCTGCGCGTCAAACGGACCATAATTCAGATCGACGGCCACATCGGCGCGCAGCAGTGACAGATCATCCTCGTCAAACCGTCCCTGGCCGATGACGCGAAACACCTGCGAGGGCGCCAAGTACGCACCCAGCACATAGTCTGATTGATCTTCGTTCAGACCGCTATTTTCATTGATAATGCTTGCAGCCGAACTGGGATCAGTTGAGGGTTCAATCCCGGAATTGCCGGCAAAGATGTTCTCACCGGAGAGATGGAAACTTTGTCCAGCGAGTATCCGGGCATAACCACCACTATTCGCCTGGAAAGTGTACTGCAGACCCACGTTCGCACGCGATCCAGTCTCGACACGATCCAGGCCCGACAGCTTATTGAGTTCGAACAAGTTTGTGTCATCGAAGACAATACTGCGCGACTCTTCGTTCGGTAGCCGTCTTTGATCGACTTTGGCCGTGCGTACAATCACCTGACCAATCGGCTCAACCACATGAGACGCCGCCGATGTCCGGGCCAGCCACGGATAAGACGCCAGAATTCCCGCGCTTGCAACGCCCCGCGTCACAGCTGAATCGTCGATTTCCAAATTTGTCAGGGGATCAACAGCATTGTCATAGGAAATGACATCACCGCGCAGATTAGCAAACGGCGTATACGTGATGCCGATTGGGTCAATGAGTTTCCGGCGCCAGTTAACGTCGCCAACCAAGCGCTGCATCGTCGTGCCGGTATCTTGCGTCGCACCATTACCGTCAACGAAGGTCAGATCCCGCGAGAAACTCAGAGCATTGACATTCCAGCTCAGCTCTCCCCCGAGGATCGGTGTCCCTACGACATAATTCCAGTCGACGATAGGATGCACACGGCTTTCAGCCACGTCGCTGTCGCTCAGCAATAATCCACCAAAGTGATATGCCCTGACGCTGAAATGGTTGCGATCGCTAAGGCCTTGAATGTAGGCGGTATTCACCCGGTCCGTCTGTAGGACGCTGTCGAATTTGTAGAACCGTCGATAGGTGTCATCACTCTCGACAATCGCGTTCCAACCGAACTTCCACCAGGACGCTAGCGAGAACTCACCTTTTGTCTCTAGTGAGCCGCGCCAACCGTCCAGACTCGGATCATTGTTCGGAAGATCCTCGGCATCTTGGTCGATCCCTGAGATCTTCAGATTGTACTGACCGCGAATGCTGCCAAATGCGAGCCGATGCCGCCAATGCCCCTTCCACAATACGCCCTGACGAGCTGTATACATGGGGTGGAAGGTAAAATCGTAATTCGGAGCGAGCGCGAAATAATACGGAACTTCAACTGAGAAGCCGAGATCATCCGATGACGAGTACTGGGGAATAAGAAATCCAGACTTGCGCTTCACCGAAGGGTCGGGGTGCTGAAAGAATGGCAGGTAGAGAACCGGCACTCCGAGTACATCGAACGTCCCATCCAGATACGTGATCGTAGCTGCATTTTGATCGTGAATGACGCGCTTGGCCGACACACACCATAGCGGCGGCTTTGCAGGGTCGTGCTCGCACGGTGTGAATTTGCCATTCTCGAACTCGGTCACATTGCCGTCCCGCCGAATAGCACGCCGCGCCGTAATCCGAGATTTATCACGCGCTACAATACTGAGCGATTGAACGAATCCGTCCCTGAAATCGTCTGTCAGTGTGATCCGTTCGCTGCGCGTAATTGCACCGTTAGGCTCACGCAGTGTGACATTGCCGGACGCCGTCAACGTATTCGCGGACTGGTCGTAGATCACCTGATCGGCGGTCAGCACGTAATTATTGTAATAAATCTCCACATTGCCGCGCGCGGTTACGCGATCACCGCGCGAGTCGTAAATGAGCTCGTCGCCCTGCAGATATAAGGGCTGCGCTGGATCAAGCCGCTGTCCACCAGGATTCAGTGTCTGAGTTGTAAAAGTGCCTGGTGGCGCTGCCGTTCCTGGTGCCACGGCCGCCGGATCTTGCGCCCACGCACCACCGGCGATCCCTGCACCTATTGCGCAGGCAGCTAGTCCGGACACGACCAACCGCAAGCCAGACTTGCGGCGCCCCCAGCGTCCGATCAAACTTTGGCGCGTCTTACGCATCCACTCACCCATCCTCCTGATGCAGCAGCACAGTAGCAGTAACCAGACATGCAACTGTCACTGGAACCCACACCGCCACCCACGGCGCAACGAGACCAGCAACACCCACTTGTCGGGAGACTTCTGCCACCAGGAAGAAGCCAATGCCCCCAACCATTCCTAGGATCACCATAGTCTGAACCCCACCAGACCGAAATGACCTTAACGACACAGTTGCAGCCAAAAGCACCATCGCCATCAACAAAATTGGCCGTGCCAGAAGCAACTGATACTGAACTGTGTAAGGCGCCGTAGAAAGTCCTGCCTTATCAACGACTTCTATCAGTCTAGGAAGCTCCCAGAAAGACAGGGATATGATCGATCCAAAGGCGTCTTTGACGCGGTCCGGGGATAAGTAGGTACTAACTGTGTATGAGTTGAATTTCTGCGGCGGAAGACCCGGTCGCGTGACCCATCCATCCTCGATCAGCCAGTAGCCATCCTCCAACTGCGCTTTCTTGGCGTGAATACGTTCAACAAAGCGGTCCTGCTTGTCGTATTGGAAGATCCGAACGCCAACGAGTGTCACACCGCTGTTAGCAGCCGCATCAGCAGAAATGACCGACGCACCATCAATCCCGTCTTGCCGCAGCCACGGCAAGCCTGACGATTGCTTGAGGAAGTTCGCATTCTTTTTGAAGACCTCAGCGAACATCACTTCCGCCTTCGCACGACCCGCCGCTGCAATTGGATTGTAGACAGTTATTGAGAACACACCGAGAACAAAGGCAAACACCAGACATGGAGCCAGAAAACCCCATGCGCTCAGGCCGCCGGATCGCATCACGGCAAGTTCGCTTTTCCGCGACAACATCAACAACGATGTGATGCTCCCGACGAGAACCGCGAACGTCAACAAGATCTCGGTATAGGCTGGTAACCGCAGCAGCCCAAGCCATACCAGATCAGACAGGGCCACGCTGCCCCGCTTGCCCGCTTCGCGCAAAAGCTCAACGAAATCAATCATGAAGATCAGCCCAGCGCACAGCAAGAAGGTGACAAAGACCATCGAGGCAAAGCGCTTCATGATGTAGAACTTAAGGGTCATGCTCGCTGTTCGCCTTATTCACCGGGCTGCAGCGCACCACGACGCCTGAAATGACTCAAGATCCAACCCAAAAGGTCACCAAGCCCGATTTCAATTCGATCCCCCAATGAGAGACCGGGCTTCGGATGTTCATTTCGCCTGATCATCCAAAGTGCGAGGACAATACCAAGGGCGGGCAAGAGATACATAAGGGGCGCAAGTGAGGTGTTCAGCGACACCATGTTGTTCAGCGCCAACCCTCCTCCCCTGAACAGGGCCGCTACAACGAAAGCCATTGCAATCATCTGCGTTCGGTTCTGGCGTGTCGATTGCGCCTGACCGACGAACGCAACGGCCAGCAAGATGAACAAGAACGGATACAGCGGACCGGAGAAACGCTCATGCAACTCGGCCCGATATCGGCCAATGCGCTGGGCCTTCAGTGCCTTCTCATCAAGATAGAGCAGCTCGCTCAAATAGCGTTCCTGTGGCTTCCAGACGTGGCCTTCCGTTCGCCTCTCAAACCGTTCAAGATCAATCGGGTAGGAATTGAAGGCCAACACCTCACGTGGGGTCAGATCCGCGGGGCCACGCAGGATGTGGCCGTTTTCCATAACCAGGTAGCCGCTCCCATCCTGCTTAACAACATGCCCACGCTCGGCCAGATACGACATGTGGATTTTATTGCGCCGGTCGCTGATCAATAGCCCATGCAGCGTGCCGTCCAAGCTGCGCGAGCGAATGTGCACCACAACTCCCGGCTCCGGTGTTGAAAACCGTCCCGGCAGCAGCACCTGCGAAATCAGATCTGACCGCACTTCGGTTATCTTTTCGCGCAACAGCCGCAGCGACCACGGCATCCCGATATGGTTCACAAAGGCCACCAAACCGGCGACAAAAGCGGCCAGCATGAGCAGTGGGCGTACGATCCGCCAGATAGAGCCCCCGGACGATGTGACAACAATCAGCTCGCTATCACCATTTAAGCGATTGAGGACATGAATAACGGCAATCAAGAGCGCGATCGGCGCAATGACCGCGAGCAGCTTTGGCACTGCAAGCGTTGTCATCATGACCATAGTGACAACATCCTGGCCTTTTGACGTGACCAGTTTGAGCTGCTTGAGGGCAAGCGCAATCCACACCACCCCACATAGGGACAGTAAGATCAATGCAAGGGCCGCAGCCGCCTGCTTGAATAGATAGTTTCCGAAAGTCGACATCGACTCTCGCCCCCAATATGCGCTCAGACTGAAGTTGAAGCGAACAAACAGTCTATCATCTTCAGAACAGCCGCGTAGGCGGCACCAAAACCCGCTCAATGCACCAACACGTCTCCGCCGGCCGGTCTGTCAGCTTCGAACCAGTCAACCGGCCTCCCTCCTTACCGGTTGCGACCGCCAAAGAGGAAGTCAATTCCCTGTATTGGGCGCACTCTTCAACAACATGCTCTGGTCACACATCTGAGTGGCGGAAATTCGGCATATGGAGTTCCAGCACAGCTCCGCCGGACGGCTGCCCGGCTGATAATGGAGGATCCAATACCCTCAGATTATTGACAGAGACACGATGATACTGGTTCTTAACCTGGAAGACCAACGACTAACGTCCCCCATTGGCAGTCGCCAAACTCTCTCCGGACACCAATCCACGCCTATGGCAAACCCCTCTCAATTCCATTCGCCGCACAGGATAAAAAATGCCGCTGAAGCTCGAAATCGAATTCGCCGACCTTTCATCAAAGCCATCTGCACACACACAGGTCATCGTCGACAGCTCTCTCTCACTCAACAAATTTCTACAGCAGATTGACAAGGACAGTGGTGGACAGGTCGCGCGCGCCCTCGATGCGATGCAGTATCAGGCAAAGTCAAAATCATCTCTGTCCATAGCCGTCCCAGCCAACACAGATCTGACAAATCTGACTCTAGTTGGAGCGGGTGATCTCTCGGAGATGATGCCCAATGATTGGTTGCGCTTGGGCGGCTACGCGATGGGTCAACTTGGCAAGCCCAAGGACAGCAAGGCAGCTGGGATTGTTATCGATCTCGACAAACTGGGAGTGGATAAGACGACAGAGGCGGCAGCGCTTCTGGCACAAGGCGCGCTCCTGAGAAGCTACAAATTCGACAAGTATAAAACTTCAAAAGCTGCAGCAAAGAACGAAGACCAGAACAGTCAAGTCGCGACACTGATTATCCAGACAGCAGACCCCAAGAAGGCGCAGGAAGCTTTCGCCCGCCACAAAGCCATTGCCGATGGTGTTGCACTGACCCGCGACCTCGTCAACGAGCCGGCCAATCACCTCGGCCCGCTTGAATTTGCTGCACGTTGCGAGAGCCTCAAGGAGGTCGGCGTCGAAGTCCAAATATTCGACCAGGATCAACTGCACGAGATCGGCATGCATTCCTTACTGGCAGTCGCGCAAGGCAGCGATCGTCCGGCTCGGGTGGCGGTTATGCAATGGAACGGAGCGAAATCGAAACGCTCAAAACCACTCTGCTTCATTGGCAAAGGAGTCGTATTTGACACCGGCGGCGTGTCGATGAAGCCGGCAGGTGGCATGGAAGATATGAAAGGTGACATGGGCGGCGCAGCTTGCGTGACCGGTCTCATGCACGCCCTCGCGGCAAGACAGGCACCGGTCAATGCCGTCGGCCTCGTCGGCCTCGTCGAGAACATGGTATCGGGCAACGCCCAGCGCCCAGGCGACATCATCTCATCACTCTCAGGCCAGACCATCGAAGTCATCAATACCGACGCGGAAGGCCGCCTGGTCCTCGCCGACCTACTCACGTACGCCCAGCAAGAATTCAAACCGCGCTTCATGATCAACCTGGCAACGCTCACAGGCGCCATCCTGATCGCACTTGGCAAGGAGCACGCCGGCCTCTTCTCCAACGATGACAAGCTCTCAGGCGAACTCACGGATTGCGGAACAGCAACAGGCGAGAAAGTCTGGCGGATGCCGCTAAGTAAGGCCTATGACAAAATGATCGACACGCCGAACGCGGACATGAAGAATGTCGGCGGACGTTTAGCTGGTTCAATCACAGCCGCACAGTTCCTACAGCGCTTTGTCGATGATGGTATGCCGTGGGTCCACCTTGACGTTGCCGGCACCGCCATGGCCTCAGAAAAGAACGACATCAATCAGTCGTGGGGATCGGGTTGGGGCGTACGACTGCTCGATAACTTAGTTGCGACAAAGTATGAGAAATAATCGATAAACTATTGAATTCAAAATATCATCGAAATTCCTAAAACATCCTCGATGGATCAAAAAGTTCCATAATATTTATTATGCGAATCGTTGGGGATATTTCTAGAGTTGCAATTTGGCGCCAATAATTTGTGAGCGGCAGGGACAATCGCGCCCCGGCCGCTCGCTTAAAACCTATACATTGACACGACAGCCCAACCAGCCAAGCGCTAGGCCGGTTTTCATTCAGACCGTAATGGTTCAGGGCGATCCAGAGACATGCGATGGCGGGTTCGCCTGAGCATCGCTGCCACTCTGCGACTGTCCAACCACCCGGCTCTCCATCCGCAGCATCAACTCACCAACCAGCACCGCGTAAACCGCGATGAAGAAGCCACTCAGAACATTGAGGCTGATCAGGATACTGGTCGGTACCAGCCACTGCGCGCCGAACAACTGAACAATCAGACTAGCCAACAAACTATCGAGCAACTGACGCGTCTGAAAAATCAATTCCATGACCTGCTCGTAGCTTGCGCGAGCCGGCAGGTCGAAGACAAACGACTGTGCGACTTGTTGCAAAGATTGCGACTGTAGATAGCCGCTGAGCACAGCCAATTGCACAAGGGCGGAAAATAATAATCCAAGCGGAACGACCAGACGAAAATAGCCCCATCGCACCGGACGCGCGCCAAAACTCCAATAGGCTCGACGAAGCAGTCCTGTTCCGGCAAACACACAGATCCCCATTAGCACCGCGAGCACCAAGAGACGCTCCTTGTCCGTCCCCCCAAATGCCAACAGAGCGGCAAAGCCGGCCATCAAGGCTTTGCCGAGCGTCTCAAAGGCAGCACTGGCTGCCATCATAAAGCCCTTGCGCCAACTCAGAGCGCCTGAGAAGAAGTACGGAAACTCGTGCCGGAGCCGTTGCCACTCCAGACCTGCACCCAGCACAAGCACAAGCGCTGACGTCACGCCTACGAAGACAATGGGCGCCATAAATGCCAAGTAGCCCACTGCGGCGGCACTACCCAGCTCAAATAACAGGAGAAACAAACTCCACAGGAAATACACAGAACGGACTCCAACTCCACTGACGGCCTCGGATTTCCGAGCATAGAACTCTAAAAGTCAATCACGGCATCTCAGTGAAGGCAGAAAAGCGCCCGCCGCGATCCAACCCGAGCAAAGGTTATCTCATGAGTAAACACCCAGGCTCATCTGCAATCGATAAGCTGAACGCCGTCATGGCTGCACTGCGACAACCGGAAACCGGATGCCCTTGGGATATAGAGCAAACGTTCGAGAGCATTGCACCCTACACGATCGAAGAAGCCTACGAAGTTGCGGACGCGATCGAGCGCAAGGACATACCCGATCTCAAGGAAGAATTGGGCGATCTGCTACTTCAGGTGGTTTATCATTCCCGGATTGCCGAAGAGCAGAACCACTTTGATTTTGATGCAGTCGCCGAAGCAGTCACCGAGAAGATGATCAATCGTCATCCTCATGTTTTTGGCACGGAAGCAGAGCGCACAGCCGGTGCACAACCAGGCTTCTGGGAGCGTCTCAAAGCAGAAGAAAAGCGCAAGAAGAATGAACAGCGCAAGGCCGCAGGATTGCCTGAGAAGACCCCGGGTCCACCTAGCGCACTCGATGGTGTGCCACCAACAATGCCGGCCCTGACACGCGCCCAAAAACTCCAATCCAAAGCCGCACGAATTGGCTTTGACTGGCCATCCCTTGCACCCGTCTTTGACAAGCTGGACGAAGAACTAGCCGAACTAAAAGCCGCCGTTCAGGGCGGCAATCAAGACGACATCGATGAAGAGTATGGTGACCTAATGTTTGTGATCGCCAACATCGCGCGCCACCTGAAACTGGATCCTGAAGCGAGCCTAAGAGCCGCCAACGCCAAATTCACGAAACGCTTCCAACGCATGGAAGCCTTGCTGGCTGAACAACAAGCAGACGCTGGCTCATCAAAGGCCTCGCTTGAGATCCTGGACAGCCTCTGGGACGAAGCAAAGCGCGAAGAACGGAGTTAGGGTCCGGCCTCATTGTTGAAGGGTCCAATAGGCGTTCTGATTTGGCCAGCCCCCAGTTTGTCCTGGAGGGATCGATCAAGGCGCACGCACACCATATCGCGTACTCTCCGGCAAATGCAGCGCTTGATCATCGAATGCGACGGCGCGCGTACGGCGACCCATCAGCCAGCATGCACCACTTCAGCAAGCCCGGCGTCCTTGAGACGCGTATTCAGACGGCCAAGATCTGCGAGTGACAAACGCACGCGATATTGCAAGTCGCCGGCCTCGCTGGATGCCCGATCAACGACATGGGTATTCTCATGCAACCAATTGATTTCACGGCCCTGCGCCGCCGGCAGGATCACCGTCACCTCGATGTCATCCCGCGAGAACCAGCCATCGATTGCCGCGCAAAGATCATCGCACCCGACGCCAGTCAGCGCTGAGATCATAACAGGCGCGTGCGCGCTGCGCTCTACATCCAGCGCCTTCAGGTCCAGTGCGTCCTGATCGAGCAGATCGACCTTGTTCCAGACTTCGAGGAGATTGCAATCAGGACCATCAACGGCAAGCGAAAGCTCAGTCAGAATCTCCTCAACATCCTTGCGCTGGGCATCGGTTTCCGGATGCGCAATGTCGCGCACATGCAGAACCAGGTCAGCTTCGACGACTTCCTCGAGCGTCGCGCGGAAGGCTGCGACCAGCATCGTCGGCAAATCGGAGATGAAGCCAACGGTATCTGAGAGGATGACCCGACGGCCGCTGCTAAGCTCCAATTCGCGCATAGTCGGGTCTAGGGTCGCAAAAACCTGATCCTGTGCCAGTACACCCGCTGCTGTCAGCCGGTTAAACAGGGTCGACTTGCCCGCATTCGTATAACCGACAATCGCAACGACAGGGTAAGGAACATCACGCCGCCCCTTGCGATGCAGTTCCCGTGTCCGCACAACCTTCGACAACTCTTGTCGGATTTTGATGATCCGGTCCTGCAGCAGTCTGCGGTCGGTTTCGATCTGGGATTCACCAGGGCCGCCGAGAAAGCCGACACCACCGCGCTGGCGCTCTAGGTGGGTCCAACTGCGGACCAATCTACTGCGCTGGAAGATCAGATGCGCCAGCTCGACTTGAAGGCGGCCTTCCCGCGTTCGCGCCCGCCGACCGAAAATCTCCAGGATCAGGCCGGTTCGGTCCAGCACCTTCGTGTGTAGGGCGCGCTCCAGATTGCGCTGCTGGATCGGCGTCAGGCCATGGTCGACAATCAGTAGGTCAACCGACAGATCCTTAATGATCTCAGAGAATTCATCAAGCTTGCCTGAGCCGAACAGGGTCGAGGGGCGAACTGAATTAACCGTGACAATGTCATCGCAGACAACTTCAAGCTCAATTGCTTCTGCTAGGCCGATAGCCTCCTGCAAGCGATCATCAGCCCGCTCATGGGATTTGCCTTTACCGTCGTAGATGAGTGGTAGCACCACCATCGCGCGCACCAATGGCCTGCGGCGATCATGACTATCGTAGTCGCTGTTCGCCTGCCACTCGTCATCGTAGGTGCGATCAGGTTCGGATCTATCGTCGATCTCAGATCTTCCTTCGGGTTCCGCTATTCCTGCGTCTCGCCATCCATCAGATTCACCGGCTGGCCCGGCATAATCGTTGATATCGCATGCTTGTAGACCAGCTGCGAATGGCCGTCACGGCGCAACAGCACGCAGAAATTATCAAACCAAGTGACGATGCCTTGCAGCTTGACGCCGTTAATCAAAAAAATCGTCAGAGGGGTTTTCTGCTTACGGACATGGTTGAGGAAACTGTCTTGAAGACTTTGGGCGCGTTCAGCCATTATTCTTATCCATTCTTCGCTTGCTGTTTTTGTTGCGTCCGCCAGCGCCTTCGGCCAACGGACCGACTTATTCAATAACGCATCTTTACCGCAACTGGATGACACGACAGCGATGCAGCCCCATCTTAGCGATCACCCAATCGACTGTGAACTAGCAACGGTGTGAAAAAGCCGCCGCAACTCGGCAACAATCGGCCCAGGCGTCCCATCTCTCACCGTTTGGTCGTCAATTTTAACGATCGGCATGACCATATTGGTCGCCGACGTCAGAAAGACTTCACGAGCCGATAGCGCCTCTTTCAGTGAAAACGGACGTTCCACAAACGTCAGTCCGGCCGCGTTAATCGCTTCAATCAACGTCATCCGCGTCACACCGCGAAGAATGGCATTATCGGCAGGCCGGGTAATGACCTCATCGCTGTCATTGACGATCCAGGCGTTGCTCGAACCGCCCTCCAGAACCTGCCCATCTTGGTCCACAAACCACGCTTCCTGTGCACCCTGAGCTTTTGCCTTTTCCTTCGCCAGACTCGCCGGCAACAGCATGACCGTCTTGATATCGCAACGTTCCCAGCGCGGATCATGGCACGTCATCACGGACACACCGATCTTCGCCGCCGCATCCTGATCGGCCAACCTCGTGGACCGGGCAAGACAAACCACAGTCGGTGCAGTTTCGACCCCTGAAAACAAGAAGTTCCGAGGACCAGAACCGCGCGAGACTTGTATGTAGACCATACCTTCACGGACGCGGTTCCGTCTCAAAGTCTCTCGAATGACAGCTGCCCACGCCGCATGTGACATCGGCGAGTCGATCGACAACTCGCTCAGCGAGCGATCCAACCGGATCAGATGCCGTTCCATATCGACGATCCGGCCGTCCTTGACCTCAACGACCTCGTAGACGGCATCACCAAATTGAAAGCCACGGTCTTCTGCATGCACGACGGCATCGCTGTAAGGTCGATACGATCCGTTGATGTAGACGCTACGAGCCATGTCCAATCTCACATGTCCAAAGTCGATCGATGTCGATCTGTAACTAGAAGTAGTCTGGTGAAACCCGGAAGGCCTGCTCGACCTCGCGGATATGGTCGGCCTTGGCAAAGACGACCGCCCGGTCTCGCGGCATCAGTTCCGTTGCGCCATCCGGCACAATCACACGACCCGCTCTCAGAATTGCGCCAATCCGAATGCCTTCCGAAATCCCCAACTCTTTAATCGGTCGTCCGACAATCGGTGTGGTCGCCAAAGCCTCGGCCTCGATAACCTCACCTGCCCCGTTGTGCACCTCGTGAACACCACGTATTCGACCACGCCGCACGTACTGCAGAATTCGCGACACCGTCACCGCCCGGGGGTTGATCTGTGCATCGATACCGAACGATCGCACCATCGTACTGTAGCCGGAACTGTTGACGAGGCACAAGCTTCGCCGGCAGCCGATATGCTTGGCCAAGACGGACGCCAGGATATTCGCCTGATCATCATTCGTCACTGAGACCATCGTCTCCGCGGATGCAACGTCAGCCTCACGCAGTAGGTCTTCTGACAAGGCTGAGCCGTGCAGAATAACGGTACGATTGAGCAGCTCCGAAATGGCAATCGCGCGCTCACGGCGATTCTCAATCACCTTGACCCGGACATTTGTTTCGCGCTCTTCAATCGCCCGCGCGACGTAGAGCCCAATATTGCCGCCACCCGCGATCACGATGCGGCGTGCCTGAACTTCTTCATGGCCAAAGATCTTGAGCGTTCGCGCAACCTGGTCAGCCGGCAAGATCAGATAGGCATCATCACCGACGCGCAGTTGATCTTCCGAGGTCGGCAGGAACAGTTCACCCTCGCGGACCACCCCGACGATCGTTGCTGGCAGATCGGGAAATAGGTCTCTCAGCTGTCGCAACGGCGTATCGACGATCGGACAATCCGGGCCACAACTGACACCGATCGTCAGCACGAGCCCGTCTGCGAAACTCGCCGTTTCGAATGCACCCGGCAACTCAAGCCGCCGCAGCACGACATTGCCGACCTCCAGCTCAGGCGAGATGATATAATCGATGGGCAATCCATCGCTACTGAACAGTTTTGACCAATCCTTATCCAGATAGGTCTGAGCGCGAACCCGCGCGATCTTGGTCGGGATGTCAAATAGCGTGGAAGCAACTTGGCACGACACCATGTTGACTTCGTCATGAAATGTCACGGCGATCAGCATGTCGGCGTCGCGTGCGCCTGCGCGGGCTAGAACATCCGGATGGGCCCCGTTACCACAGACCGCCCGCACCTCAAGTACATCATTAGCGCGCTGCACAAGCTCCGGTGACGAGTCGATGATCGATACGTCGTTTCCCTCGGCCGCTAGTCGCTCTGAAATCCCCAGTCCGACCTGCCCAGCGCCGCAAACGATTACCCGCATGTCAACCGATTCCTATACCGCTGCCAAAGACCTCTAACGTTCACCGGCAACTGCTCCAGTGAACGTCGTCACGGCGAGCGCAATCCGGCGAGCAAACCCGAGCACTGTCCAACTAAGCCGGTGCCTGGGCGCCAGAGCGCTGCTCCGAACTCACACCCAGGGCCCGAAGCTTACGGTGCAGCGCCGAGCGCTCCATACCGACAAACTCGGCCGTGCGCGAGATATTCCCACCAAAACGGTTGATCTGAGATAAAAGGTACTCGCGCTCGAAGATCTCTCGCGCTTCCCGGAGCGGCAAAGACATCAGCTGTTCCGCCCCACTATTTACCGGCAGCGGCACACCAGAACCGATTTCATCGGGAAGCATCTCAGCAGATATAGTTGTATCAGCGGATCCATCCGCCATGATCATCAACCGCTCAATATTGTTCCTGAGCTCCCGCACATTGCCGGGCCAATCGTGGGCCTGCAGAACAGCAATCGCATCTTCGCCAATCTTACGCGCAGAAAGACCGGACGACTCAGAGACCTGCCGCACGAAATGATCGACGAGTGACGGAATATCCTCGCGCCTTTCCGCGAGAGATGGGACACGCAAGGGAACGACGTTGAGCCGATGATAGAGGTCTTCCCGGAATGTGCCTTCACCCATCTCACGTTCCAGATCGCGTGCCGTCGAAGAAATAATCCGAACGTCGACGGCGACCTTCTGGGTACCACCGATCCGCAGAAACTTTTGCTCGACGAGAACTCGGAGGATCTTGCCCTGCGTTTCAAGTGGCATGTCCGCCACTTCATCAATGTAGAGCGTGCCGCCATGCGCTTCTTCAAGCGCACCAACTTTGCGCGGACCGCCGCTTGTCGCTTCAATCCCGAAGAGTTCTTCTTCGACCCTGTCCGGCGCCATCGCAGCTGCATTCAAAACGACGAACGGTCCATCGGCACGTGCAGAGTTTTCGTGCAGGAAGCGCGCGACCAGTTCTTTGCCGGCCCCAGAGCCACCCCGAATGAGGATACGGCTATTGGTTGGAGCCACCTTTTCTATTTGACTGCGCAATTGATTGATCGCACCTGACTTGCCAATCAACTCGCTGCTTTGCGGTGACCGCTCCTTGAGTTGACGGACTTCGCGACGAAGTTGTGAATTCTCCAACGCACGCATCGTCACCAGCAGCAGCCTGTCTGCCTTGAACGGTTTTTCGATATAATCGTACGCACCGCGCTTGATTGCAGTAACAGCTGTCTCAATGTTGCCGTGGCCCGAAATAATGACCACTGGAAGATCTGGGTGAACCTTCCGAATGATAGAGAGAACCTCAAGACCATCCAGCCTGCTGCCCTGCAGCCAGATATCCAAAACAACCAGATGCGGCTTGCGCGCCTCAATCGCGAGGAGTGCTTCATCGCTGTCGCGTGCAAGGCGACAGGTATGGCCCTCATCTTCCAAAATGCCCGAAATGAGATCTCGGATATCAGTTTCGTCATCAACCACCAGGATGTCAGACGCCATTGAGCAGTCCCCTTTCGATTTGAAAAAATCTATGTGTCATGAGTTTCTAAAACGCGCAGCTCTCGTCCCGCACTTTGCTCATCATGAAGCGGCAGGGTGACGCGAACCAACGCGCCATGCGCGTCATCTGAAACGTCCGTCACGTCTTGCAGCGTCAGCGTGCCTCCATGCTGCTCGATCACCTTCTTGACGATCGCGAGACCAAGTCCCGTCCCTTTTGCTTTTGTCGTGACGTAAGGCTCAAGAAGCCGCGATCGATGCTGCTTTGACAGGCCAGTCCCGTTATCGCGCACCTCTGCGATGGCGACACCATCATGAACAGTGAGAGATACGCTGACCTGACCTTGGAAGTCCTCTCCCGTCGGCTTGGCTTCAATGTAGCCCGCAATCGACTCTGCGCCATTCTTGACGAGGTTGGTCATTGCCTGGGAGATCAATCGTCGATCAAACGAGACCACGACGGGAACATCCGGAAGCTCCATTTTGAACTTTACACCATCCGCGCTCATCTGGAACATCACGACAGCATCCTTGATCGCATCACGCAGATCCTGGACTTCCATTTCGGCTTTTGGCATGCGCGCAAAGGATGAGAACTCATCGACCATACGGGACACATCCCCAACCTGCCGGATGATTGTGTCGGTACACTTCTCGAAGACTTCCTTATCCTCGACGATCACCTTCCCGTACTTGCGCCGGATCCGCTCCGCCGAGAGTTGTATCGGCGTCAATGGGTTCTTGATTTCGTGCGCGATGCGGCGCGCCACGTCAGCCCACGCAGATGTGCGCTGGGCGCTGACCAGTTCGGTAATATCATCGAGCGTAACAACCGATCCGCCATCCTCCGCGTCATCTTCCTGCGTCAGGCGGACGGCAAACGTGCGCTCTTCTTCATTCACCAACCGTGTTACATTCACTTGCGCGCGTGTTCTTTGTCCTGATGCTTCCAGCTCCCGCACGGCGTCCCACAATTCCGGTACGGTATCGGCCAACCGCTTGCCCGTCAGGCCATCAGCCGGGAACTGAAGGAGTTGCTCAGCCGAGCGATTGGCCAGCGTCACCTCGCCCTGTGCATCGAGGCCAATCACGCCGGCGGACACGCCGGACAAGACCGCTTCCATAAATAAGCGTCGATCAGTCAGTTGTTCGTTGGCCGTCACAAGCGCATCACGCTGCGTCTTGAGCTCTTGTGTCATTGTGTTGAACGTCAGAGATAGGCGGCGCAAATCACCCTCCCCGCGCCGGATCGGAAGATGCACATTCAGGTTGCCGGTCGAGACCTCCTCGGCAGCACCGATCAAGCGCCGGATCGGTGCCACAAATCGCCCGGCAAACCATAGACCTGCCCAGATCGCAGCCAGCAACGCCGTGAAGGAAATCATGAAATACATCAAGGCGTGCGCAGCATGGAGGCCACCCCGACGACGACGCAGCTGTTGATACTCATTGACTGTGGCCCGGGTCCGCCTGAGATGGCTCAGGACCTTGGGACTAACACCGCGCGCTACGAATAGATAAGAATCCGGATAATTCTGCAGCTTCACAATGGCTGCCACACGATTGGCGTTGCTTGGCATCAACAAGGGAACCTGACCCTTCTCAGCCAAAGCAATCACATTCTCGGGCGGCGCGCGGTAAGGGATCCGCTTATTCTCAATCGCTGTGACCCGTGGGCGCCCCTGCTTGTTAATCACATAGGCCACCGGCAAATCACGCAGGCCTGCTTGCGAGAAAACCAGTCGTTGAAATTGCTCTGCATCGTTCAGGGCACTTGACGCAGCATCGTCCAGATCCTTGGCCATGTTAATGACGTCCGTCCGGATAACCTGGCCGTGCTCAACCAGATAGGCATTGGCAATATCAAGAGAGTTCTGAACCACCAGGCGGGTCCGTGTCGAAAACCACCCATCCAACGAGCGCGAGAAGGTCGTCGTCGCTGCAATCGCCAGAAGAATTGCGGGCAGTGCTGCAATCACACTGAAAAGAGCCACGATGCGGACGTGCAGCCGCGCACCCGGGATCTGCTGACGCCAGGCCTGCCATAGACCGACAATCGGCCAGGAAATCACGACAATCATCGCGATGATCATCGCGACATTGAAGAACAGAACAGTCAGGACAACCCAACTGCGCGGAACGATTGGTGTCAGCCCCGTCAGAATAAGATACGTCGCAAGCCCGGAGATAATGGCGAGGGAGACAACAGTCAGGCCAATTCGGAATTGAGGGCTGCCGGAATCAGAGAATGGAAGACGGGCGTCGTCGAGTTCCTGCCCCGGACCACCTTCTGAGATCGTCTGTGAGCGCCGAAGACCAAGTTTGTGAACCAACCAAACACGGATTTGACCAACCAGCACCCGCCCATAGCGCCACGCACGGATGGCGAACACCAGACCGATGGTGTACCATCGCAGCGCTTTTCGAGTGATCTGATCAGTTGTCATGTGCCCATCCGTCCCTCAGTCGTTTAAGGGTCACACTGAGGCAGAATAGTGACGCCAGGCGATCCTATTCACACCATAATGTGATAATTTTGCGACGGATTGTGCTGCTAGCGCACCGAGCACATTGGCGGATAACCGAAAAACACCAACAAACATTGGCATGCGGGGTCGCCAGCTCGCCCAAAAGTTACAGTGCCGGGGTCTTCACAACCTGTATCTGCAGGGATCTGATACGACTACGCAGTGTGTTCCTGTTCAAACCTAACAGTTCGGCTGCCTTGATCTGATTTCCGCGCGTTGCCGCAAGGGCAGCGGAAATCAGCGGCACCTCGATCTCTCGAACAACCCGGTCATAAAGCCCAGGCGGCGGCAAATCATCACCAAACTCTGCGAAGTAACGAGACATGTAATTCTCGACCATCTCACCGAGACCTAGCTCATCGTCACTTGCGATCGCAGAAACGGACTGGATATCCGACTCAGACAGCACCGCCTCGACGATATCGCGCGTGATGTGCTCCTCACCGTAGATAGCGGCCACCCGCCGGACCAGGTTTTCCAACTCCCGCACGTTCCCTGGCCAGTGGTGCACTTTGAGCCGCTCAATGGCAGCAGTATCAAACGACCGCTCCCCCAAGCCTTCACTTGCCACGCCCTTCAGAAAATGCCGGACGAGGTCCCCAATATCATCGGCCCGCTCCCTCAGCGGCGGCAACCGCAAGGGAACGACATTCAAGCGATAATAGAGATCCTCTCGAAACAGCCCCTGTTGGATCTGGCTCTTCAATTCGCGGTGCGTCGCTGCAACAATGCGCACATTCGTTTTGATCGGCGTGCGCCCACCAACAGTCGTATACTCACCTTCTTGCAACACGCGCAGCAAACGCGTCTGCGCCTCCATCGGCATGTCGCCGATCTCATCCAGAAACAGCGTTCCGCCCTCGGCCTGCTCAAACCGGCCCGCCATGCGCGCTTGCGCACCTGTGAAGGAACCTTTCTCGTGACCGAATAGCTCGCTCTCGATCAATTCACGCGGGATGGCCGCCATATTGATGGCGACAAACGGCCCGGCCCGGCGCTTACCATGCTCATGCAGAACACGCGCAACCAACTCCTTGCCGGTGCCGGACTCACCATTGATCATCACGGTCAGATCGGTCTGGATCAGACGGGCGATGACCCGATAAATCTCCTGCATCGCCGCCGATCGGCCGATCAACGGAAGGTCCTCACCGTCATTCGACTGGCTCTTATCCGACGCAGCCCGTTTCGGAGCTTCAATCGCACGCCCGACAACGGATACCAATTCATTCAGGTCGAACGGCTTTGGAAGATACTCAAAAGCCCCCCGCTCAGCGGCCCGCAGCGCTGTCATCAGCGTATTCTGCGCACTCATCACGATCACAGGGAGATCAGGCCGGACTTTTGAAATACGCGGCAGCAACTCAAATGCATTCTCATCCGGCATAACAACGTCAGTGACTACGACATCGCCCTCACCCTGCTGGACCCAGCGCCACAAAGTGGCAGCATTGCTCGTCGTACGTGGCACATATCCCGCCCGCGCCAACGCCTGATTCAGGACCGTGCGGATCGCGTTGTCATCATCAGCAACCAGAACCGTACCTTTTGCCATATCCAGTAACCCTTAGGCTTGTTCGGAAATTGAGCGATCGTGAAGGGGAAGCAGAACGCGAAACACGGTTTGTCCTTGGACACTTTCAAACTCGATCGTGCCGCCGTGATCACCTATGATCTTGGCAACCAGCGCGAGACCCAGGCCCGACCCTGAATGCTTGGAGGAGACGAAGGGGTCGAAGAGATGGAGCCGTAGGTTTTCGGGGATGCCGGGGCCATTGTCGCGGACTTCGATCATGAGTGGCAGGCTGACCCGAGCATCACTACCGGGCAAAGATAGCCGCACACCGGGACGAAACGCCGTCATTAGGGTGATCCGGCCGGCTCCTTCCTTAGTCTCGGCAATCGCTTCGGCGGCGTTTTTCACGAGATTGAGGAAGGCCTGAATGAGTTGATCCCTGACACCCGGGACTGGCGGCAGCGACGGGTCATATTCCGAGTGCAACTCGATATCGCGTGCGAAGCCCGCTGCAGCCACCTGCTTAACATGGTCGAGCACTGTGTGGATGTTAACCGGCTCATGAGCGATCGGACGCTCATCACCAAATACCTCCATCCGATCCAGCAGATTTCTAACGCGGTCAGTCTCCGTGCAGATCAGCTGTGTCAAGGCGCGGTCATCATCATTCAGCTGCGGTTCGAGCAACTGCGCTGCACCCCGAATTCCAGACAGTGGGTTTTTGATTTCATGAGCAAGCACAGCAGCCATGCCGGAGACGGAGCGCGCCGTCGAACGATGCGTCAGCTGCCGCTCAATCATCTGCGCCATACTGCGCTGCTGCAGCATGACCAAAATCCAACCGGGAAATTGAACGAACGGTCCGCCATAAACATCGACAAGGTGCGATGACCCACTACGCGGCACCGCAACCTCAACACCGTACTCGTTCACGGTTGCTCCGGTGCGGCGCACCTGATCTACAAGCGCAATCAGCGGACAACCGAATGTCACGAAGTCTGCAAGAACCCCGCGCTTAAGAACAGCCTGCCCGACATCAAAGAACAATTCAGCCGGCGGGTTAGCGAAAACAATCCGATCATCGGCATCGATCAGCACGATCGGATGCGGGAGGCATTCCAGAATCTGGCTGTGATCGACAGCGAACACTGCTCGTTGGCGTTTGCTTTCCGAGGAACCAGCCACACTCATGCGAGCACCCCGGCGCGATCACTACTGACAGCGAAGAATTCGCCAAGTCCCCTCAGCACATCACTTGGCTCGTCCGAAGTGCACAAGCGCCGCCGCCATGCCTTTGTCTCTTCAGGCGACAGCAGACCATGCTCAAGATACCAGCCGATATGCTTGCGCGCATTCCTCAGACCATGAAACACTCCGTAGTGTGACAGCATCTCTTGCACATGGTCGAGCGCAATCCTCCGGACCATTGTCAATGCCGGGCAACCAGGATCAACGCCCGTCATCCAATGCTCTCTCAGACGGGCCGGCAACCACGGCGCTCCATATGCCCCACGCCCGATCATCACGCCATCAGCTTCAGAGAGTTCCATCGCGCGGCTCATATCTTCAAACGAAGCAATGTCGCCGTTCACGATGACCGGAATGGTGACCGCATCACACACCGGTCGCACTGCGCCCCAATCCGCATGACCTTTAAAGAAATCACACCGCGTCCTGCCGTGCACTGTGAGCATCTGAATGCCGCTCTTCTCAGCAATTGAAGCCAGCTCCGGCGCATTCAAGGAACCGCGGTCCCACCCAAGCCGCATCTTCAGCGTCACGGGTACAGACACGGCTCCGATAATCGACTGAACGATCTCAGTTGCAAGCGGTAGTTCCTGCATCAATGCGCTACCCGACTGCTTGCCGGTCACTTCGCGCGCTGGGCACCCCATATTGATATCAATGACATCGGCCCCAAGATCGACTGACATCCGTGCGGCTTCAGCCATCCAGTAGGGATCATGCCCCACAAGTTGTATAACAAAGGGAGAAATCTCCCGACCCAGCGCTCGCTTCTGAACATCCTCTCGGCCGCGCACAAATTCAGCGCTGGCCACCATCTCGGACACAACAAACGGCGCACCCATTTCGTGCGCCAGGCGCCGGAACGGCAAGTCAGATACTCCTGACATCGGAGCCAGCAGCACGGGGCACTCGAGTGAGAGGTCGCCAAGACGGATCTTGCTTTTCTTTTGCACCATAATTGCCTAATCTTAAGGCATCATCCTTGAGCGCTCAATTCTTCATCAGCAATAGCGTATTGCAGTGCACACGACAAGTAGGCAATAACAGCGGCCAAAACATAGATAACGGAAATTGAAAGGGGAATTTCGTGGAGACTGTTGCTGTTATTGTTGCCGCAGGACGCGGCTCACGGGCAACGACAGCGACGTCCGGTCCCAAGCAATACGAGCAACTCGCCAGCCAATCCATCCTCCAGCGGAGCCTCCAACCGTTTCTAGAGCATCCGGGCATCTCTTCCGTTCTTGTCGTTATCCACCCTGATGATCGCCCGCTTTATGATGCTGCTGTATCCCGGCACTCAAAACTCTTAGACCCAGTCTTCGGCGGTGCAACACGGCAGGACTCAGTCTTCCTCGGTCTTCAGGCCCTTGAAGAGCGCAAGCCCGACCAGGTCATGATCCATGACGCTGCACGGCCATTCCTGAGCATCTCCACCATTGACAACCTCCTCGATGCCCTCAAAGCCAACACTGGCGCTATTTCCGCATTAACCGTCTCTGATACGCTCAAACGCCAATCCGACGAGGCTATCCCCACAATCACAGCGACGGTTGATCGCTCGTCATTGTGGCGGGCGTTGACACCGCAGGCCTTCGACTTTGCAAAAATCCTGAACGCCCACGTCTTAGCCAACGCAAATTCAGGTCAGACTTACACGGATGACGCATCCATAGCCGAGGCAGCCGGCATGAAGGTTGCCCTGGTTGAAGGCGACCCGCAGAATTTCAAGATCACGACCCCGGGAGACCTAGCCTTGGCCGAACAACTACTTGCCGCAAGAGTGCCTGAACCACGCGTCGGCCAAGGCTACGACGTGCATAGATTTGCCGAAGGTACCTACGTCACACTCTGTGGTGTCGACATTCCCCACAGCCACCGGTTGGACGGGCACTCCGATGCCGATGTCGCCATGCATGCCCTGACTGACGCGATCCTCGGCGCGATCGGAGACGGTGATATCGGCCAACACTTTCCCCCGTCTGATGAGCAATGGCGTGGCGCGGCATCAGAGATCTTTCTTAAGGACGCGGTCCAACGCGTTGCTTCAATCGGCGCCCGGATCTCGAACGTCGATGTGACCATTGTATGCGAGCAACCCAAAGTCGGCCCTCACCGCGACGCCATGCGCACACGGCTGGCCGAGCTCTTAGGGATAGAGATCGCGCGGGTCGGCGTGAAAGCGACCACAAGCGAGCGACTCGGCTTTACTGGCCGCAGCGAAGGCATAGCAGCGATGGCCACGGCCACGATTTTGGCTCCGGCTGCTTAGTCACCAAGACATAGAGAGTAAGCTCTTGGTTCCGTTGCATGCGGTCGGCGATGTGGACTGAAACGATCGGCAGCTAGGCTGAAACAGTAAATCGCGCGACCGCATCGCGATCGATCTCAATGCCGAGCCCTGGCCCGTCCGGAACTTTGACCACACCGTCCTGATGCTCGATCGTGCCGGTGATCACGGCCTGCCGGAATGGATGTTCCGATCGATCAAACTCCAGTAGCGGCTCAATCGGTGTATGACGCGGCGGCGTATGTGGCAGAACCGCAAGCAGGTTCAAGGAAGCCGACAACCCAATACATGTCCCCCACACGTGCGGCACATATCGAACACCAAAGGCGGTCGCCATATCAGCAATCTTCTTGCACTCGGAAATTCCGCCGGCCGCACACGTATCAGGTTGAAGAATGTCAATGGCACGGCGTGTAAGCACTTCGCGAAATCCCCAACGCGTGAAATCACATTCGCCGCCTGCAACCGGGATCGGCTGACGGTCGCGCACTTCGCGATAGCTATCGAGATCATCCGGCACGACCGGCTCCTCGAACCAGCCGATATCAAGATGCGCAACGCGATTGCCGAGCTCAACCGCCTCGACAACATCAAAGCCATGATTAGCATCGATCATCAGACCCGTATCCGAGCCAATGACATCCCGCACCGCCTCAATGAGCTGGACATCCTCGTCCACCCCGAAGCCAATCTTAAGCTTGACGGCACTGAAGCCCTCGCTGACATAGCCCTTCACTTCTTCAACGATATAGTCGAGCGGATCACCATCGCCTCGACGGTAGGTTCCAGTTGCATAAGCCTTGACCGACGTTCTCAACGGACCACCCAACAGCTGATGTATCGGCGCTTCGAAATGCTTGCCTTTGATATCCCACAACGCAATATCAACGCCGCTGATCGCAGTGATCACCAATCCCTTTTGCCCTTGATCGCGGAATTGATTGTAAAGCGTCTGCCAGATGAGTTCAGTCGCCAGCGCGTCCTGTCCGACCAGCAGGGGCTTAAACGCCTGGACCACGGCGGCGTTGAGCGCCGGCGGACCGAAGCACTCTCCCCACCCTGTCGTGCCGTCCTCGCAAACGATCTCAACCAGGCAACCCCCACGCACAGTCGTCCGGTTAAACGACCACCAGAACGGTTCGCTCAGCGGGGCTTCCAACACATGCGTCCGTACATCCGCAATCTTCTTCAACGCCCACCTCATAAAAATTTCATTGCCTACACAACACAACTCTTGCCGCAAAGGCCAGAATCAAGGCATGTCGGGCACGAGTCGTTGTATCGCGTCAATCGCGACAAGGGGATTCCGATGAATGTGATGACACCGACACCCGAGCCGAGCCCGCTCGCTCAGGTACCAGATATCGCCACCATTGCCGAGGCAACATCCAACGGATGCCTGGCAACAAGGGTACGCCAGCTCAGCCGAATTGTAACACGCATCTATGATGATGCGCTGCGACCGCTCGGCATTACGGGCAGCCAGTTCACGCTCCTGACACAGTTAGGCCAGCAAGACGGCATAACGGCCGTTGAGATCGGTTATACGCTGGATATTGAGAAATCCACGCTGTCGCGCAACCTGAAACGGTTGATCGCACTGGGTCTGATCGAGATGGATCCGCCTGCCGGTCGACGCGGCCGTGGCCTTCATTTGACGCCAAAGGGCCAGGTGATGATCAAGGAAGCCTATCCGACCTGGAGTGAGGCCCAGTCTCGTGCTCTCAGTCTAATGGGCGAGAATAGCAGGTCGACGCTGGATCAGCTCTTGCAGAATGCCGAGAAGCTCGGCGGAGCTTGACGGCCAACCACACGAGCATCACTTTATGGGGGGCGCTTCTAAGCGCCCTTTATTTTTGTGAGGGCCACACAGCATGTTCGATGACGCACTCCGGCAATCAGCTGCAGAACTACTGAGCAACCTTCAGGCTCGCTCCATGATGCTGGCAACTGCAGAAAGTTGTACAGGCGGATTGATTTCAGCCCTCCTCACCGAGATCCCTGGCTCATCCGCCGTTGTCGAACGTGCCTTTGTCACATACTCCAACGAAGCCAAGATGGAATGCATCGGCGTGCCCGATGCGCTATTGGAAAGCCATGGTGCAGTTAGCGAACAGGTTGCCCGCGCAATGGCTGAAGGCGCTGTCGAGCATTCAAACGCCCAGATCGCAGTTGCAGTTACAGGCATCGCCGGGCCAGGAGGCGAAACGCCGAACAAGCCCGTTGGGCTCGTCCATATCGCAGTGGCGATGACGGATCGACCAACAATACATCAGGAATGTCGGTACGGCGATATCGGACGCAGCGAAGTTCGCCTCGCAACTGTGTGCAGTGCTATGGACTTGTTGAGGTCCCAGCTGCAGGAATCAGAGGCTTAGCGTCATCCACGCTCGTCGAATGGCGCGAAGCGTAGACCCGAGCCGCACGCTGCTCGAAAGCCTCCGCAAATTTACGAAACGCTTTGTCAAACAAGCCACCCACCAGCATCTGAAGCATGCGGGACTTGAACTCGTAGGCAATTTGGAACCGGACATCGCAGCCCCTGGACGTCTCAACAAACCGCCAGTTATTCTCCAGCCGCCGAAAGGGACCGTCCACATATTCGACAAGAATATGATGCCGCGCGGGATCAAGCGTCACGCGGCTCGTAAACCGCTCCCGGATCGCCTTGTAACCACACTCCATATCAGCCACAAGCACGGTCCGCCCCTCTGCGTCGGTAGACCGGCTACGAACCCTCAATGCTTCACAGAGTGGGAGAAACTCGGGATATTTCTCCACGTCCGCGACCAGATCAAACATTTGTTGCGGCGTGAAGTTCACCTGACGCTGCGTCGTGAATGAGTTCATCGGTGGGGCTGTCCTGGATCGTTTATCTCACAACAGATGGCCTAGTTCAGCGCCCTCCGCGCCTCCTGAAGGCGTCGAAAATCATCGTCTGCATGATACGAGGAACGGGTCAAAGGCGATGACGACACAAGTAAAAAACCTTTCGCCAGTCCGACCCGCTCATACGAGTTGAACTCATCCGGAGTGACGAACCGCGCAACTGCAGCGTGCTTCCGGGTTGGCTGCAGGTACTGTCCGATCGTCAGGAAATCGACATCAGCGCTGCGCAAGTCATCCATAAGTTGCAAGACTTCCTCGCGCTCTTCACCGAGACCGACCATCAACCCGGACTTGGTGAAAATCTCGGGCTCAATCTCCTTGACCCGCTGCAGTAAACGCAGCGAATGGAAATAGCGCGCACCGGGCCGGATCGAGAGATAATTCGAAGGTACCGTCTCGATGTTGTGGTTGAAGACATCCGGCTTGGCAGCAACGACGATCTCAAGCGCTCCCTCCTTGCGCAGGAAATCGGGCGTCAGCACTTCAATCGTTGTTTTTGGTGCAGCAGAGCGGATTGCGAGGATCACATCGGCAAAATGCTGCGCACCACCATCGCTCAGATCATCACGATCAACAGACGTGATCACCACATGCTGCAAACCGAGCTTTGCCACAGCATCCGCCACATTCTCAGGCTCATTCGGATCAAGTGGCGCAGGCAATCCCGTGCGGACATTGCAGAAAGCACAGGCGCGGGTGCACGTATCACCCATAATCATCATCGTTGCATGCCGTTTCGACCAGCATTCACCGATATTCGGGCAGCCCGCCTCTTCGCAGACGGTGTGCAGTCCGTTCTCACGAACAATAGCCCGCGTCTTGGCATACTCCTGTGACCCAGGCGCCTTCACCCGGATCCAGTCAGGCTTCCGCAGCACAGGCGTGTCCGGCCGTGCTTGTTTCTCAGGATGCCTCGCGGATTTATCGACTAAAGTGACCATCGCAATTGAGCCCAGTTACCTAGTCACCAATATGGCGACTCGACAGGCCTCTCACCATGGCTCAACCGGTCACATGGCAGCAATGTGAAGAGGTTAGCGATGCAGGCGCACGGATCATCATCGCTTGGACCGGGCACAAGACTTGGAGCACCTTAAGTTACCATCAAGGCTCGCCAACCTCAGATATACCCGCCTTAGCGCCCAATCACCCGCGCAATCACGATGACCAGCACGGCCCCAATTGTTGAAACGGCGATCTGATTGCCCCAGGCACCGAAATCAAACGGTAAATTGAGCAAACCCGCTTGCACCATTGCACCGCCCAGGAATGCGCCAATAATGCCAACCAGCACATTTCGGATCAAACCACCGCCGCCAAGCAGCAATCCAGCCAACCACCCGGCAATCAAACCGTTGATCGCCATTACTATCCACGGTCCGTAAGGTCCTAAATCTTCCATTCCAACCCCCATTCCTTGCCCCGACAGTTCCAATTGCTGTCAGGCGATGATCCGCGCTGCAATAACCACAATAACAGCGCCGATGGTTGCCACCGCTATTTGTGACAACAGCGGATTGCGGATACCAAGATTAATGCCGGCTGCATTCAATGCAAAACCGCCGACAAAGGCACCAAGCACACCACTCACCATGTAGCCGATCAACCCCCATGACGACGGCCCAACGAGGAACGACGCCAAATAACCCGCCACTAGACCGGTCAGAGCCATTGCAATCATGGCCTTTTTATCCATCGATATCGCCCTCTACGGTTTCTGAACTGTCTGCAATCTCAGGCGTTATCGCCCGACGTATGGCCGCCTTACATATGAATGACGCGGCCATAAGCATCCAGGACACTCTCGTGCATCATCTCTGAGAGGGTCGGATGCGGAAAAACGGTGTGCATCAAGTCTTCCTCGGTCGTCTCAAGTTGCATGGCCACAACAAACCCCTGAATGAGCTCGGTGACTTCCGCGCCAACGAGATGAGCCCCAAGGAGTTGCCCCGTCTTGGCATCAAAGATGGTTTTCACCAAACCGTCCGGCTCGCCCAGGGCAATCGCCTTGCCGTTGCCCTGGAACGGAAAGCGCCCAACTTTCAACTCATGTCCGGCTTGCTTGGCCGCCGCCTCCGTCAGCCCCACAGATGCAATCTGTGGATGGCAGTACGTGCAACCTGGGATCCGCTCTTTCAACATGCCATGTGGCTTGTGTCCGGCAATCGCTTCGACGCAGATTACACCCTCGTGCTCAGCCTTGTGTGCCAGCATCGGCGGGCCGGCGACGTCACCTATCGCATAGATCCCAGGCACACTGGTACGTCCCAGCTCATCGCCAACAATGCAGCCTCGCTCGATATTCACTCCCAGCGCTTCAAGCCCCAATCCCTCGACGTTGCCAACAACGCCCACAGCAGAAATGAGCCGCTCCGCCGTAATGGTCTCGCGCTTACCGTCCGCCAACTCAATGCTGCAGGTCACGGAATTCGAATGCTTGTCGACCTGCGAGACCTTTGCGCCCGTCAGGATGCGCATGCCCTGCTTTTCAAACTGCTTGCGCGCGAGACCCGCAATCTCGGCATCCTCAACAGGCAGAATTTGAGGCAGGAGCTCGACAACAGTGACCTCCGCTCCCATCGCCTGATAGAACGACGCGAATTCGATCCCGATAGCACCTGAGCCCATCACCACAAGTGATTTCGGGAATTCTTTGGGCTTCATCGCTTCAAAATAGGTCCAGATAAGATTTCCGTCAGGCTCAAGGCCAGGCAAAACGCGTGGCCGCGCACCCGTCGCCAGAATAATATGCTTGGCATGATAAACCCCAGCGCCGGCAACGCCTTTAGGAATAGGGTTTTGTGGCTCCACTGCAGGCTTCTGACTATCGCGTACAGTGACCTGACCCGGCTTATCGATGATCGCCTCACCCCAAATCACATCAACCTTATTCTTCTTCAGGAGATAGCCAACGCCCCCATTCAAACGACTCGAGACATCGCGCGACCGTTTCACTACCGCGGCGGGATCAGCATGGACGCGCCCTTCCAACTGAATGCCATAAGCTTGGGAATGCTGCATGTAATGCATGATTTCGGCAGATCGCAGCAGCGCTTTGGTCGGGATACATCCCCAATTCAAGCAAATGCCGCCAAGGTGTTCACGCTCGATAATCCCCGTTTTCAGCCCGAGCTGAGCTGCCCGGATGGCGGCCACATATCCGCCAGGACCTGCACCAATGACGAGGACATCATAGTTCTGCATTTCTGAAAACACCTGAGCAGCCTGTTTTGACAAGCCATAGGACAACGCCACTCATGATGTCCAATCGAAAACGATAGGCACATTGCGGCGGGTTATGATGGACCAGGTTTTTCCAGGCAGTCCGCAGAGCTAGGCGAACACATCGGTGCCAATGCCTCAACTACCGAGACTAACGCCTCAAATCAGACGTGACACTTGTTGCCAAGATAGCTGTCAAGCAGACTATTGTAGCGCTTCACATCTGCCCGCTGCTTGGCCGACACGCGCTTGCCGCGATTGACAGCATCCGCCTTGTAGTGAATGCCTCGCGCTTCATACTTGCTAATTTCGCGCTTCAGAGACTTGCAGCCAGCACCGCTCGCAAGGCCGATGCCATCGGGACCCGCACCCGGACCACCTGCACAACCCGCAACAGCAATTCCAACAATCGCCATACCAGCAACAATAGTGAGGTGACGCATCAACATGCCGAAGCCGCTCCGAAAGTACCTATAATCTCTTGTTCTCCAACCTCCAACATACTCACAGCCGGCACGCAAGACCAGGAGATCAGAAGACGCACGATTCCGCCCCACTGTGGAGAATCGGCAATAGATAGTCGGAGAATGTAGATAACCCCGGTCGGTATGAGGCACGGACCGGGGCTATAATCTATCCATACTTACTTCGTCTTCGCGACCAGTGCCTGAGTGGCAGCCGCACCGGCCTGCTGCGTTTTGGCTGCAGCCTGGTTAGCTACCCGGTTCGTGGCCTGCGTTGCAGCAGTTTGAGCTGCAGCTGTCGCGCCAGCTTGCGTCGCAGCGGCAGCTTGCTGCGCAACCGCAGCCGTCCGCTGGACCGGCAGCTTCGAACAACGCTGCCTGAATTCCGAATTCGCCTGATTAAACTCAGCCACCTTGCCTAAGGCTTCGCGCTTAATCACGACCGTCTTGCTTTTTCCAGCCGCTGCTTTTTCGACACGCCCGATCGTGCCTTCTTCCCGCAGCAGATCGATGCGGTTCTGGAGCGCCAGGCATGCTGGATCAACAGCGGCAACGACAGGCTTTTTCGCTGGTTGCACGGAGGCTGTTGTAAGAATGGAAGAACCATCAGACGCGCAGCCGGCAAGCACCAGACAAGACGCAGCCGCGATGGACGTCAACATAGAATTGGAGCGCATCTGCGCCTCCCTTTTCTTCACCGAATCACACGAACACTGGCTCGATGCTTGCCCGTCATCGCGGCCGTTAACAAGACAGTGATCGCGGTTAAGCGTGGATATCCTCCCCGCAGACAACATGAGAAGCAATTACACCCTGAAATGTGCTTGGCACGCAACAACGACATCCAGATGCCACCACCGTTGATTGAAGTGCCAGCTGATATTCACCAAGTATTTCAACTTGCTAGACAAGCATCCGAACGGGATCTTCGATGAACTTTTTGAAGGCATTGAGCAGTTCTGCGCCAACAGCTCCATCCACAACCCGGTGATCACAGGACAGCGTACAACTCATCATCGTCGCGACGCGGACATCGTCGCCGTCAACAATGGCGCGCTTCTCACCCGCCCCTACAGCCAGAATGGTTGCGTGCGGGGGATTGATCACCGCGTCGAATGACTTCACCCCAAACATTCCAAGATTGGAAATCGATGTCGTGCCACCCTGATATTCCTGGGGCGCCAACCGACGATTTCGCGCCCGGCCGGCCAGGTCCTTCATTTCATTCGAGATCTCACCCAACGTCTTAAGCTCCGCATGGCGAATGATCGGTGTAAACAAACCACCTTCAACCGCCACCGCGACGCCAACATCAGAGTGCCGGTGAACCAGCATGCCGCCGTCGGTCCATGTTGCGTTGGCCGCTGGTACTTCCTGAAGCGCCAAAGCCAGAGCCTTGATCACAAAGTCATTCACAGAGAGTTTGTAGGCTCGCGGACCTTCTTTCGGAGCAGCTTCATTGATGCGACCGCGAGAGCGCAACAACTCGTCCAGCACGCAATCCATCGAGAGATAGAAATGCGGCACCGTTTGCTTTGATTGCGTCAGGCGCTGGGCAATGATTTTACGCATACCATCGTGCGGAACGACTTCGTATGTTTCTTCCTGATAGAGCGCCAGCACCTGCTGATCCGCCATCCCAGAGACAGCCAGGCTCTGGCCTGAACCACTCATTGATGTGCTGTCGGACACTGCAGCAGTGACGACCGAACGCCCGGCACCCGAACCGGCTGCCGCCGATCCACTGGCCACCGCCGCCTCGACGTCTTTCAGGATAATCCGATTGTGCGGACCGGAGCCTCGCAGTGCATCAAGGTCAATCCCTTTCTCCTGTGCAACGCGCCGGGCAAGAGGCGAGGCAAACACTCGCGCTCCGTCATTGTTCGGGGCCGGTTTGGAAGCCGGTGGTGGAGCACTCGACTTTACCGGCGTCGCAGGCGGCTGCTGTGCTGGTGGTGCCGGTGGCACAGCGACAGGCTCAACTGCAGCAGCTGGCTTGGATTCTTGGGCAGGCGCGCTGGCATCAGCCGGCGGCGCTGCGGGCGCAGCCATGGCATCAGCGCTTTCGCCTTCTTCCAACAACGTCGCAATAGGTGTGTTGACGGCAACGCCTTCAGTGCCTTCGGCAATCAGGATCTGACCGACAGTTCCCTCATCAACGGCCTCAACTTCCATCGTCGCTTTGTCAGTCTCGATTTCGGCAATCACCATGCCCGGCGTCACCGCATCGCCCTCTTTGACGAGCCAGACGGCGAGTTTGCCTTCTTCCATCGTTGGAGAAAGCGCCGGCATGAGAATTTGGATCGGCATGAAGCATACCCTCTGAGGTTAAACCGGCATTCGATCAGGCGACGTAACACACCGACTTCGCGGCAGCGACAACTTGATCAGCGTTTGGCAGGGCCAATCGTTCGAGGTTGGCAGCATAGGGCATTGGCACATCGGCGCCCGAGACTTTGGCAGGTGGCGCGTCCAAATAATCAAACGCCTGGATCGCGACCTGCGCACAAATCTCGGAACCAACCGAACACACCGGCCAAGCCTCCTCGACCGTTACAATTCGGTTGGTCTTGCGCACGGAAGTTAGGACGGTGTCCCAATCGATCGGGCGCAAGGAACGAAGGTCGATGACTTCGGCCTGAATGCCTTCCGATGCCAGCCGCTCGGCAGCTTCGAGTGCATAGACCATGCCGCGGGCAAATGACACGATCGTCACATCATCGCCATCCCGCGCGATCCGAGCCTGCCCAATTGGAACAGTCCAATCATCACCTTTCGGGACGTCATCCGATTGCCCATACAGAATTTCGTTCTCTAGAACCAGCACCGGATTTGGGTCTCGCACGGCCGCCTTTAGTAGGCCCTTTGCATCCCTTGGATTCGATGGTGCGACCACTTTCAAGCCGGGGCAATGTGCGTACCAAGCCGAGAAACACTGGGAGTGCTGCGCTGCGACCCGGGCCGCGGCCCCATTCGGGCCGCGAAACACGATTGGACATCCCATTTGACCGCCAGACATGTAGAGCGTCTTGGCAGCAGAGTTGATGATCTGGTCAATCGCCTGCATCGCAAAGTTCCAGGTCATGAACTCGACGATCGGTTTCAGTCCACCCATCGCAGCACCGACGCCAATCCCCGCAAACCCTTGCTCCGTGATCGGCGTATCGATCACGCGCTTGCTCCCGAACTCTTCGAGCAAGCCCTGGCTGACCTTGTAAGCCCCCTGATACTCAGCAACCTCTTCCCCCATCAGAAAGACATCACCGTCACGGCGCATTTCCTCCGCCATGGCATCACGCAACGCTTCACGCATTGTCAGCTTTTCCGTCGGTCCAGAGTAGGTACTCATAGCCGGCGCGGGTTGAGCCCCATTGAGCCCTGCATTCTGTGGTGCTGTTGGTGGAGCAGATGGCTCCGATTGACCCGACAATACCGAAGATACTGCCGGTGCTGGTGCGGGCGGCGGCGAGGCGGGTGACGGCGCAGGCGCAGCTGGCTCCGCTGCGGGTGCCGCTTGTGACGCGGCGGCAGAGACCTCTTCACCCTCATCAGTAATGAGTGCAATCGGCGTGTTGACCAGGACACCTTCTGTCCCTTCGGCGATCAGGATCGAGGCCAGTATCCCTTCATCGACGGCCTCCACCTCCATGGTCGCCTTATCGGTTTCGATCTCGGCTATAATCATGCCTGATGTGATCGTATCACCTTCAGCCACCAACCATTTGGCGAGCTTGCCTTCCTCCATGGTCGGAGACAGTGCCGGCATCAATACTTGTGTCGCCATTCCAGTTCCCTAATCGGAGCGTCGTCGCACGCTCACTCAAAATCAACATCCACAACACCGTCCCACCTGAACTGAAGGGCGCGAACATGAGCTTCGCACGACCAGGTGAGACCGCAACTTAGGCCGCAGAAACCGGCAGGACCACATCGGTCCACAATTCTGAGGCATCAGGCTCGGGATCGTTCTGTGCGAACTCAGCAGCCTCATTTACGATACCCCGAATATCCCGATCGATCGCCTTGAGATCGTCTTCACTGACTCGGCCGGTCGCCAGCAATCGCGCGCGCACCTGCTCAATGGGATCCTGTTCCGCCCTGACTTTCTCGACCTCTTCGCGCGTGCGATACTTGGCCGGATCTGACATCGAATGGCCGCGGTAGCGGTACGTCTTCATTTCCAAAATAAAAGGGCCGTTCCCGGCCCGCATATGCTCAACAACACGCTCTCCAGCTGCCTTCACCGCACGCACGTCCATGCCGTCAACCTGCTCACCCGGGATATCGAATGACGCCCCGCGCTGGGAAAAGTCGGTTGTTGCTGCCGCGCGCTCTGTCGATGTCCCCATCGCATACTTGTTGTTTTCGATTACGAAGACGATCGGCAGGCTCCAGAGCTTGGCCATATTGAATGTCTCATAGACCTGGCCTTGATTGGCTGCACCATCACCGAAGTAACAGAAGCAAACGTTGTCGTTTCCGCGGTAAGTATTAACGAACGCCAACCCGGCACCGAGCGGCACTGAGGCCCCTACAATCCCGTGCCCGCCATAGAAGTCTTTTTCCTTCGAGAACATGTGCATGGAGCCGCCCTTGCCGCGGGAATATCCACCCTGCCGACCAGTGAGCTCCGCCATCACACCCTTTGGATCCATACCACAGGCGAGCATGTGCCCGTGGTCCCGGTATGTGGTGATGACTTGATCGCCCTTCTTGGCGCACATCTGCAGCCCAACAACAACAGCTTCTTGGCCGATATAGAGATGACAAAATCCGCCTATGAAGCCCATACCGTAGAGCTGTCCGGCCTTCTCTTCGAAGCGCCGTATCAGCAGCATCTCCTTGTAGGCAAACAGCTCCTGCTCATCCGTGAATTGCAACGCGTTCACGTTCAAAGGCCCACCTCCACTAGTCCGTCACACGCCTCCAAAAGTTGCAGCAGCACCGTGGAGTGTGTGGCTTGTTTTATTTTTGTAAGGTGAGCTTATACGACTGGCGAAGGGTCTGCCAAGCACACGCCTGATGGCGAGCACGTAGGAAATATCAAAATCAGCTGAATGCAGAGTGGCGCCGCGCGTCTATTGGGCCAGAAAAACCCTGTCACCGGGATATGCCAGCCCGAGATCGCGCTGCGCGATTTCTTCAGTCATATCCCGCCATGGTGGCTCGAGACCGAGAAGGTCAACATCACGGCGCATACGAGCATGCACAGCCTCGAGGCTCCTGATCTCCCGCCACAGCACTGCTGTGCGTTCGTTCAGTCTGGTACGAGCCTCAAAGCCGTGCTTGCCATAGATCGCATGGTGGAGGAAGTAGGCCGAAATTACCGCGCAGCCAAGCAACACCAAAAGGGACTGCAAAGGCCTCCTCATCCGCCGATCGTGGGTGGTCATACGCAACACTTAATTCCTGTATTCGAGGAATGAAGTGAACCTACCCGACCAAGTTTAACGGGGCGTAAAACTCCCCCTCAATTTGGGAAAAAAATCACGCAACGTGTCCGCCTGGAATCACAGACCGTCCTGCGTAGTGCGCGACATTGCCCAACTCTTCCTCAATCCGGATCAGCTGATTGTACTTGGCAAGGCGATCCGAACGGCAGAGCGATCCCGTCTTAATCTGTCCGGCATTGGTCGCAACGGAGAGATCGGCAATCGTTGCATCCTCGGTTTCACCGGAGCGATGAGAAATCACAGCCGTATAGTCGGCGCGCTGGGCCATATTAACGGCATCCAGCGTCTCACTGAGTGAGCCGATCTGATTGACCTTGACCAGGATCGAATTGGCAATGCCCTCCTGAATACCGCGCTGAAGCCGCTCTGTATTGGTCACAAACAGATCATCGCCAACCAATTGGCACTTGCTACCAATCGCTTTCGTCAACGCCGACCAGCCGGCCCAATCATCTTCATCCATCCCATCTTCAATCGAAATAATGGGATACTTGCCGACGAGATCCGCCAGATAGCCAGCCATCTCATCACTGCTCAGGGTGCGCCCCTCTCCAGCGAGTTCGTACTTGCCGTTCTTGTAGTATTCGGAGGCCGCACAATCGAGAGCCAGTTTGACGTCAACACCAGGCGAATAGCCTGCGGCCTCGATCGAAGCCATGATGAAATCCAAGGCCTCGGTTGTCGACTTCAGGTTGGGCGCAAAGCCACCTTCATCGCCAACATTGGTATTGTGGCCTGCATCATGGAGCTTCTTGCGCAACGTGTGGAATACCTCGGCGCCGACCCGGATGGCCTCGCGGCAGCTCTCAGCACCGACAGGCATGATCATGAATTCCTGAATATCAATCGGGTTATCGGCATGGGCGCCGCCGTTGAGGATATTCATCATCGGTACGGGCATGACGTGCGCCGAGGCACCGCCGATATAGCGGTAAAGCGGAAGCCCACACGCTTCGGCTGACGCCTTGGCGACAGCAAGCGAGGTCCCAAGAATGGCATTGGCACCCAATCGCGATTTGTTCACCGTGCCATCGAGATCCCGCAGCGCCTGGTCGATCCGGCGTTGATCTTCAGCATCCATTCCGCGGACAGCGTCGTAAATCTCACCATTGACAGCATCAACGGCCTTCTCCACCCCCTTGCCGAGGTAACGCTTGCCATCGCCGTCGCGCAGTTCAACGGCCTCATGCGCACCGGTCGAGGCCCCCGATGGAACCCCGGCGCGACCCATCGAGCCGTCTTCGAGTACGACATCAACTTCGACCGTCGGATTGCCGCGGCTATCGAGGATCTCGCGTCCAATAATATCGATGATCGCTGTCATGCCAGTCCCCTGCGTCGTTTGCGGTTTTCACTGGCGTCACTCCTAATGCGGTTTGCCGCGAACCGAAAGATCATCGATGACCGCACCTACAAATTCGCTTAATAAAACCCCAGGCGATGAATGATGACCCCGACAGGGACCCAGACAGAGCGTGGAGGTAAACTATGGCTGGTAACAGTGCACAACGAGCCGAGCTGACAACAGCTGTCGAACATGCCATGGCTGGCCAGTGGGATCAGGCCCACGAAGCCTGCCAGTCCATGGAGGGCGACAAAACAGCGGATTGGCTACACGCCGTCCTCCACAAGATTGAGGGCGACGAGCAGAACTCGCGTTACTGGTACAGAAGGTCCGGCCAAAACTATGAAAGCTGGAATGATCCGCAGGACGAATTGAAGGCCATCAAGGCTGTCCTTACTTACTAAGCCTATCCAATCAGCAGGCAGACTAGAACCTATGGCAGATCAAACAACAGAGCTGGCACACCTTGGCACGCCATCCAGTATTCCCAACTCGCCGGAAGAGGCGTCGCTGGATCGTGTTCCTAATCCGCACCCCGGCACGCACTATCTCGCTCGCTTTACGGTGCCAGAATTTACATCGATTTGCCCGGTCACCAGCCAGCCTGATTTCGCTCATCTGGTGATCGATTACGTACCAAATGCATGGTTGGTCGAATCCAAGTCGCTTAAGTTGTATCTCACATCTTTTCGCAACCATGGCGCCTTTCATGAAGATTGCACCGTCGCCATTGGCAAACTGCTCCAGGATCTGCTGGAACCGCATTACATTCGCATCGGGGGCTATTGGTATCCCCGTGGCGGCATACCGATCGATGTCTTCTGGCAGGCAGGCCAATGTCCGGACGACGTTTGGCTTCCGGATCAGGGCGTCCAACCCTATCGCGGGCGAGGCTGACGACCTCAACGACCGCAGATTGAATAGCGCCCTACGACTGTAACCACTTCGGCAGCTCACTCATGCGCTGCCGCGTCTCGTCAACCGGAATCTGTGACATCTCGTGGACTTTTTCGAACAGCGCCTGGAGCAGCAACTTGCGATCACCGTTGCTGTCCAGCTCTTCGAACGGAATGATATCGCCGACATGGACCACAAGCGGTTGCCCGACACGACGCCGAAACTCTCGGATCATGAGTGATAGCCGCACCGTCGCACTGAATTTGCTGATGAGATGAAACAGTGGAGAGCACTGGCCCTCGAAATAGAGCGGCAACACCTGCGCGCGGGCGGACTGCACCATCCGTGCTGTGAACGTTTTCCACGGCAGGTCCACGGCCCGGCCATACATCGAGGGCGAAGTTGCAACGCCTCCACTTGGGAAAACAACGATCGTTGTGCCCTCACTCAAGAGCCGTAGTGCCTCCTTCCGCGTCGCGATATTCATCGCCTGGGCCTGCCGCGTTTCTGCAAAATCGATCGGCAGCGAATAGGGGCGGATCTCAGGCACCTTCATGAGATCTTTGTGCAGCAGCACGCGAAATGGGCGTCCCAGTTCCTCTGCTAAGGTCAAAGCACCAAATCCATCCAGAATGCCGTAGGGATGATTGGACACAATGACGAGTGGCGAACCGTCGTCCAACTTGACCGGCCAGGTGCCGGACGCGATTTTAAGATCAACGCGAACGAGATCCAACGCCGGCCGCATAATCGGGAGATCACGCTCTACGTATTCGCGCCGCCAGATTTCATAGAGCGGAACAAAATAATCCCGCCCAGCAAGGCGCTCGATGGACTGAATGACCCAGCGCTTCATCGCTGGGTCATCTACAGCCGCATAGGTCAGTTCAGGAAACTTCATCGGATTCCAATATGCAGTCCCTTAGTTCGCGGCGCGTGCCCTGCACAGGTCCGGCGGCACAGCCTCTTCACTGAGTTGCTCAATCGCTTCCTCAAGCGAAACAACAGTCTGCTTCTGGCTACCAAAGCGGCGGATCGAAACGGTTCCTTCTTCCGCTTCCCGCCGACCAATCGCAAACAAGACTGGTATCTTGCTGAGAGAATGCTCGCGGACCTTGTAGTTAATCTTCTCATTCCGCAAATCAAGTTCAGCCGTTAAACCCGCTGCTTCCAGCCGTTTTTTGACGTCGATCGCGTAGTCATCCGCCTCTGAAACAATCGTACAGATCACAACCTGAATCGGCGACATCCAAAGCGGGAAATGGCCCGCATAGCTCTCAATCAGGACGCCGAGGAAGCGCTCCATCGACCCGACAATCGCGCGATGCAACATCACAGGCCGGCGTTTCTCGCTTTCCGCATCGATATAGAAGGCATCAAAGCGCTCAGGCAGATTGAAATCCACCTGGTTGGTACCGCATTGCCATTCACGACCGATCGCATCGCGCAGGACGTACTCGAACTTAGGCCCATAGAATGCGCCTTCACCGGGATTGATGCCCGTTGTGATCTTGCCATCCGACTGCTCTGCAATGCGCTCGAGCACATCGTGCATGACGGCCTCGGCCCGATCCCACTGCTCATCCGTCCCAACCCGTTTCTCAGGCCGGGTCGACAGCTTCACAACAAACTCTTCGAACCCGAAGTCACGATAGACCGACAGGATCAGGTCATTGATCACCAGGCATTCGTCTTCCAGCTGCTCTTCGGTGCAGAACACATGCGCATCATCCTGCGTGAAGCCGCGCACCCGCATCAGACCATGCAAAGCCCCTGAAGGTTCATAACGATGTACACACCCGAACTCGCTGATGCGATAGGGCAGCTCCCGGTATGACCGCAAGCCATGCTTGAAGATCTGAACATGCCCAGGGCAATTCATCGGTTTGATCGCAAACTGCCGATCATCCTCGGTCACCGTGGTGAACATATTCTCCTGGTACCATTCCCAATGGCCAGACGTCTCCCAAAGCGCACGATCGAGGATTTGCGGTGCGTTGACCTCTTTATAGCCCGCATCATTCTGCCGCCGGCGCATATAGTTGGTCAGGCGCTGGAACAACTCCCAGCCTTTCGGGTGCCAAAAGACGACGCCCGGGCCTTCCTCCTGGAAGTGGAATAGGTCCATCTCGCGGCCCAGCTTGCGGTGGTCACGCTTCTCGGCCTCCTCCAGCTGCGTCAGGTATCCTTTGAGTTCCTTGTCGCTGGCCCACGCAGTTCCGTAAATCCGCTGCAGCATCTGATTGTTTGAATCGCCACGCCAATAGGCGCCCGCGATTTTCATCAGCTTGAACGAATTTCCGATCTGGCCGGTTGAAACCATATGTGGACCACGACAGAGGTCCATCCAGCTCCCCTGGCTGTACATCTTAACGTCTTCGCCTTCGGGGATCGCATCGACGAGCTCAACCTTATAGTGCTCACCAACCTCTGCGAAGTGAGCTTTCGCTTTGTCTCGCGACCAGACCTCTTTGGTAAACGGCGCATTGCGTCGAATAATTTCGCGCATCCGCTCCTCAATTTTCGGCAAGTCGTCCGGGTGAAACGGCTCATCCTTGGCGAAATCATAAAAGAAGCCATTCTCGATAACAGGCCCGATCGTCACCTGGGTGCCGGGAAACAGCTCCTGAACGGCCTCCGCCAGCACGTGCGCGCAATCATGACGGATGAGCTCCAAAGCGGCCTCATCGGTGCGCGTTACGATCGTGATGCTGGCATCCGCCAGAATGGGATCAGCCAAATCGGTGAGTTCGCCGTCAAGCGTAATCGCAACGGCCTTTTTGCCGAGCGACTTCGAGATGCTGTTCGCAACATCTGCCCCAGTCACGCCGGCATCGAATTCTCGGCTCGCGCCATCGGGAAATTTTAAGGAAATAGCAGACATGATATCTTCCTCTCACTCACTGCATACCAAGCAGGTAAGATTGATATTGATCGGTGATGCCTCGAACGGGAGCGCCTCACCACGTTAAGCTGCTCCTCGTATGCCATACAGCGCCCGAACGCAAGACGTGGTTCCGGCGCGAGGCGACCACCCTACAAGCGGTCATTTAACGACGCGTAATCGCGCGATAGGCGACGTAGCTGATGTCGGAAATACGCTGCCATTCTGAGACTCGTTCGCCGAATTGCTTGAAGCTCTCCAGCACGCGGCGTCCCAACGTGTCGCTATTACCGACTTCCTCAACCACATCCCGGGAAACTTTGGCAATCTGACCCCAGACATCCTGCGGAACGATATGCAGCTTCACACCCTCATTCCACCGAAGGTCGGCCAAAGCATCACCGTTCTTGGCGTTGTATTCAGCCAGAACAAGGTTATTGGAGGCGGTTGCTGCAGTTTCGATAATGGTTTGATCGGTCTTGCTCAGACCATCCCAGAATTTGCGGTTCACGCCGAGACTGAGACCTGTTCCTGGCTCCTGAAACCCGGGAAACATATAATTCTTGAGGTAACGGTGCAGCCCGAACGCCTGGTCATTATAGGGGCCAACCCACTCCGCGGCATTGATTTTTCCGTTGGCCAATGCTGCGGGAATTTCGCCTCCCGGAATCGTTATCGCTTCCCCACCAAGCCGTTTGATCACCTCTCCGCCGAGACCGGGAATGCGCATCTTGAGCTGCTTCATATCGTTGAGCGAGCGGATCGGATTGCGAAACCAGCCGCCCATCTGAACGCCCGTATTGCCTGCAAGAAACGGCTTGATTCCAAACTGCCCTGACAACTCATCCCAAAGCGCCTGCCCGCCGCCAAACCGGATCCATGCATCCAATTCCAGCGCTGTCATCCCCATCGGTACGGACGTGAAGAAATTGTAGGCCTTGTGGCGACCCTGCCAGTAATAGTCGGCCGCGTGATACATCTCGGCGTCGCCGCGAGAGACGGCCTCAAACGATTCAAACGCTTTGACCATTTCGCCAGCAGCGAACAGGCGAACCTTAATACGTCCACCCGATAGTTCGCCGATCAGGTTGGCCAGATTCTGTGCGCCTGTTCCCAAGCCCGGGAAGTCGCGTGGCCAGGTCGTGACCATCTTTAGCTCGAGCCGCCCTTGTGCAATTGCAGGCGCGGCCAATCCACCAGCCGCTGCACCGAGTGCAGCGCCCCCGCCCACCAGTATCTTCCGGCGATCCATATCAATATGCTCCCAGACTGCGCATAATCCACGTGTTGCCAAAGACAATCGATGGCCGTGGAGCCATAAACGAAACCTCTGCCTTCCTTCGCTGATTAAAACCAATATAGCAATACAAACTCCGCATCCGCTTACTCCTGCCGCCCACCCCCAACTTCTGTGGCCATTGTTCATCCCTCCAAAGGATGAACGCGGGACCAATCAGTTCGGAAGATCGGACCGCGCCTCCGGGTATTGCTGGGCGTTCCCTGTTGGGCCAAGACAACGCTCTGTCATCAAAATTCCGCATTCTGGGCGTTCTCAGAGAGTGAGATTGACCAACCGACAGTGATGATGCTCCAAGGCTAGGCAGCGCATAGGACCAGAGCCAACATGGCGATGTCCGCTAGAGGTTTGTTTCCATGATCTGCTGCGCTACAGTGCGCGTCGAGCGGATCAACCGGGGAGGACGGGACGTGCGTAGTTTGGGGCTCGCGCTGATATCGACGATTTTGCTCGGGTATCTGACACTTCCCGGTCAAGCTCAAAGCATTTTCCAGCAGCCACAGCCTCAGCCGCAACCCTCCGCAACGCCACAGCGCAAAGCACCGCAGCCGCTTAGTCTCAACGCGAAGCTTCGTCAAAAAACGAACCGTGACACTGTCACGATTATCTCAAGCGATCCCTACGGTGGGTTTCTCTATACCGCCTACGACATCGCTGCCGTCTTGGAGCGCAAAGCCAAATTCCGCGTCATCCCTGTTGTTGGAAAAGGTGGCGCTCAGAATGTCAAAGACGTGCTGTTTCTCAGCGGAATAGACATGGGGATCATGCATCCTCACGTCATCAAGCATTACAACAAGACCGGCGAAATAGGCGCAAACGTCGACAAGCGGATCGCATATATCACGCCACTATTCGCCGACGAACTCCACGTCATCGCGCGACCAGAGCTCAAAAGCTTTGATGATCTTCGCGGCAAGCGAGTCAATTTCGGCGAACGCGGTAGCGGTACCCAGATCTCCATGCGCATCATTTTCGAGGCGCTGGGCATGCAAGTTGAGGAAGTTAACCTCGGTCAGGCCGACGCATATGAGATGATGAAACGTGGTGAACTCGACGCCACCACATGCACATGCCCAAAACCTTTGCGGTCTGTCCGCAACCTGCCAAAGGAAAACGGCTTCAAGTTTCTGCCCGTCCCCTATGCCCCCGAACTTGAAGAGACGTTCCTACCAGCAGTCCTGACGTCCGTTGACTACCCGAATCTGATTGCTCAGGGCCAACAGGTCGAGACGATTGCCGTTCAGTCTATTCTCGGCGTCTACAATTGGAAGTCGACGACAACCGCGCGCTACAAGAAGATTGAGAAGTTCGTGCGCCTCTTCTTCGACAACATCGACGAATTCCGTCAACCGCCGCGACAACCCAAGTGGCGCTCACTGAACATCGCTGCCAAAGTCAAAGGCCTAAAGCGTTTCCCACCAGCCCAGAAATGGCTCGAGGAACGCGCGACTGCTGCCCGCTCAAGACAGACGCTGACATCAGCGCAGTTGCCGCGAAAGACAAAAGACGCGAACTCGAACGAGTCACTCAATCGCGATGAACAAGAACAGCTGTTTCGCCAGTTCTTAAACTGGGTCCAGCGCCAGCCAGGCAAGAACTAACGACAGCGGCCTCGACCAGGGTGGACAATGGCCAAAGCCTCACATAAGCGAGCACTGACAAACTGGCGCGACCGGTGGCGACGGATCGCCTACGCGCGCACGGGCACTAATATCTGTGGCTCAGAAGTGTCCACAACGCCTGGTCCGCCAACGCCTCCCGCTTCATCAAAGCCTCTTAGCTCATCCAAGACCCAGTCACTTTTGGCGTGCCTGGTATTTGTTTCTTTGGCCGCCGAAACACCTGCTCTTGCACAGAACCAGCCCATCGAACTCATTCTGGCAGAGCGACTGCTTGTGCAAGCCAACAAGCAAACCCCCATTGCGATCCAAATCGAACCAAGCGAACAACTGCCGGACGAAGCATTTGTGCGCCTGCGTGGTCTGCCTGCCACCGCAACCCTGACCCAGGGCTACCGTGTCAACAAGAAGGGGACGTGGGCTGTCCCGGTCAAAAGCCTCATGAAGTTGAGGGTTCAGATCCCGACCCAGATTGAGCGACCCATCCCCGTCAATGTTCAGCTGACCACGTTGTCCGGACAGATATTCGCTGAACGGCAGACCATACTGGTTATGGGACCAAGCCCAATTGCGCCTCCACAACGCGCTTCACAGCAGCAGAAATCGGCCAGCGAGGCACGGCAACGCGCAGCTGACGTCATTGCTGCAACATCAACCTTGGCTGTCGGCGACAATAAGCAAGGCAGCGAAGCAAGTACCGCTGAACCGTCCCAGACGGCGCCACCGATCACGACGAGTAAAACCGCGCCACCTGCCGAACGCCTGCTGCAGCGCGGTCATTCCTTTTTGTTGGACGGCAATATCAGCATCGCCCGACAGTTCTATCAGCGATCCGCAAAGCTCGGTCTGGCGACAGCCGCCGTTGCCATGGCATCGACGTTCGATCCGCAAGAACTTCCAAATCTCGGATTGGTGGATATGCCGGCCAACAAAGAACTCGCCCGGGAATGGTATGAAAAAGCCAAGGAACTTGGTTCACCGGTGGCCGAGCAAAGACTAAAGCGCCTCTCTGAGCAATAGCCGGCAAGTGCGTGCGCCCGGAAACGCCGGCTAATCAGTCATCCTCAGGGATCTTTTTTCCCGAGCGTTTGCGGCTTGCCTCGTCTTCCCAATGGACCTTGATATGGCGTCCCGTCCAACGCCCATACCGCCACGGCATCCAGAAAAAACGCTCATGCCGAATGTCCGGAACCGGATCGAAACCCGCTGTTCCCCAGGGATGACAACGTGAAAGCCGGGATATCATAAGCCAGAAACCTCGTGTCGCCCCGTTGCGGTCGACCGCTTCCAGCGCGTATTCGGAGCAAGTCGGCAGATGCCTGCAAGGCCAGCCAAACCAAGCCTTCAGCGTGTATCGATAGAAATAAATCGGCAACTTGATCAACCAGCGGGCGATAGTCCGCAGGCCGTTCATCTCCATCTCCGACACGAACTACCGCATTGCGGCGGCAGACAGCACTTTCGCGTTCTCATCGAAAACGCCATCTGACTTCGCCTCGAATTCATCCACGGCCCGCTCGATCGCATCGAAGATCAGAAGCGTTGAGGCGTGACGTGCCTTGTAATCGCGCACCGGCTCCAGCAAGGACAAATCGGACCAACGCCCCTCGGGTGACGGCCCATTGTCTTTCAGCATGGCGCGCATCTGAGCGGCCACCGATCGAAATTCCTGGATATGCGTCCCGATGATTTCGCGCCCGACAATGGCAGCAGATGCCTGCCCCAGCAGGCATGCCTTGACGACCTGTCCAAATCCAACGATCTGATCATCCGCTATCTTCAGCTCGACCCGCACAGTTGATCCGCACAGCTTCGAATGAGCGCTGGCAGAGGCATCCGGATCCTGGACTGGCGCAGAATGCGGAATATCAGCGGCCAGATCCAAGAGCCGGGAACTATAGATGTCATTCAGATCAGCCATGTGCGCATCATCCATCTCGAACAAGTCCGCCGCGTGCCCCATTCCCACAAGAGAAGGCATGGTAACCACGGAATGTGTGTTCTATATAAGCAGCCTAGGAAGCGATCCCAAACCTCAATAAGGATAATTCCGAAGCCAATCGCCACCATCCCTCACATATGTAACGGATCTATGTCCATCTCAAAATCAATCAGAGAACTGCCCGAGCCGTCCACGCCCATGACGGATCGCCGCCCGGCGCGGGCGGAGGCTGAGGCCGCTGTTCGGACGTTGCTCGCCTGGGCCGGCGAAAATCCGGACCGTGAGGGACTTCGCCAAACGCCCGCCCGGGTTGTAGAAGCTTACGAGGAATTCTTCAGTGGCTATAAGGATGATCCAGCAAGCTGGTTGGCTGACGCTGAAACCGACATGGCCGGCGGCTATGATGATATAATCCTACTGAAGGGCGTGCGGGTCCAAAGCTTCTGTGAGCACCATATGACGCCGTTCGAGGGCAGTGCCAATCTCGCTTATCTGCCCGATCGCAAGGTCGTTGGATTATCCCGCCTCGCCCGAGTTGTAGAGACTTGCGCACGCCGCCTGCAAACACAAGAAGCACTAACCGAACAAATCATGCAGTCGATTGAACAAGGCCTGGCCCCCCGCGGGGCCGCCATCACGATTGAAGCGGAACATCAATGCATGTCATTTCGCGGAATCCGCCAATCCGGAATTAAGACGGTGACAAGCAAGTACACCGGCGAGTTTATGACGAACCGAGCCCTTCGCCAACGCTTTGCAGAACTGGCCGCTAAGACCAGTTAAGCGACGTCTGCGATACCCCCACATCGAACACAACGAGATCCACTCGCCATGGCCACTCAGTCACCACGCACTTCTGCAAATGACGAAACCATCGAAGAAACCAACCGGTTCACACCACGGTTTGACACCAACGGCCTGATCCCGGCGATCGTTATGGACACGCGGACCCGCGACGTCGCGATGTTTGCATGGATGAATCAGCTCTCTCTCGATGAGACGCGGCGCACCGGTCTTGCGCATTTTTGGAGCCGGTCGCGCAAGAAGCTGTGGTGCAAGGGTGAAGAAAGCGGCAACTGCCTCCGTGTTCAACGGATCCGCACGGATTGCGACCAGGACTGCCTGATTATCGATGTCACCATCGAAGGGGATGGCGTCGCCTGTCATACCAAACGGACCAGCTGCTTTTACCGTCAACTCGACGAGGATGGCGAAGGCACAACACCACGCCTGAGCCTGCTCGAACACTAGGTCTCTTCAGCCAGCTATCGCTCAGCCGCAGCAAAGTCTCGGGTTGTTGCAGCCCGGCGCCAGACAGAATCGCCAAAGTGCGCTATCCTGCTGGAGTTTTGGTAATCATACCGCTTGCTTCATCTTATGTTGTCCGCGTCGTTTGAAATAAGGTTTTGCGTTTTTTAACGGAACCACACGATGCCGACGCCCAAAATTGGAATAGCTTTTGGTGGGGGAGCCGCCCGCGGATGGGCCCACATCGGCGTCCTCAAGGCACTGCTTGCTTCAGGCATCCAACCGCACTGCATTGCCGGGACCTCCATTGGCGCTGTTGTCGGCGGTTGCTATACGGCCGGCAAACTGGACCAACTTGAGTCCTTCGCCTTAAACCTGACCCGCCGCAATATTTTCAGCTACTTTGATCTCAATCTCACGGGCTCAGGTCTGATTAACGGCAATCGCTTGGGGCAGACGCTTGAACTGGCGCTCGGCGAAACCGCAATCGAGGATCTCGAACTCCCTTTCACCGCTGTTGCGACCGAAATCGGCACCGGCCATGAGGTCTGGCTATCGCGCGGCACACTGGTTGAAGCACTGCGCGCATCCTACGCCATCCCTGGAGTGTTCCGGCCAGTGCGATTTGATGGCCGCTGGTTGTTCGACGGAGCCTTGGTGAACCCAATCCCCGTCACGGTTTGCCGGGCGATGGGTGCAGACTACGTCATAGCCGTCAACCTGAATGCCGACCTGTTTGGCCTGGGAACCGTGTTAGCCGACGTTGAAGCCACAGCAGAAAAACCCGCCGACACCAATGACAAAGCGACTCAACGGACCAATGGCTGGGGTGCACGGAAACTCCTCCAGCGCCAGATCTTCGGTCGCGGCAGAACCGGTGACGATCACTCCGCACCCAGCATCTCGACAGTCATGGTCGATGCATTCAATATCGTGCATGACCGGATCGCCCGCTCGCGCCTGGCAGGCGATCCACCCGATGTTATGATCAGCCCCCGCCTTTCCGGCTTCGGCCTGTTCGAGTTCCACCGGGCAACTGAACTGATCGATCGCGGCCTACACGCAGCCGAGCGGATCCTGTCCGACGTCAAGTATGACCTCGACCACTCCCCGAGCGTCCCACGGCCGACCGTTATCCTCAATTCGTCGAAATAGGTAACATGCCTACCCGGCGACATAGCTCTTGAGCGCACTCGCTTCCAGCTCGACCTCGGCAATATGGTTTTTGACGACATCACCGATCGACACAATTCCTATCAACTGACCAGCATCAGACACGACAGGCACATGCCGAAACCGGCCAGCCGTCATGAGTTCCATAATCCTGGTGACACTGTCATGCTCGCCACAGGTCACAACATTTCGGGTCATGATTGAATCAGCCGATCGACTGAGAGACTGCGCACCATTCTGAGCCAGGCACCAAAGGACATCGCGTTCTGAAACAATACCACAGACAGCTCCACCACTATCAACGATGACCACAGCCCCGATCTTCTTCTCCGCGAGTTCTCTGACAATATCATCGATCGACGCCGCAGCATGATTAACGACGACATCACGGCCCTTTGTCTTGAGAATTTGACCAACATTCATTGCGCTCGTCCTTTCCCATGAAAAGGCAGCTCACAGCACATATCAGCATCGCATCAAATCGTTTTGGCCAACTGATTTGCGAGCTGCCACGCCACCTGGAACGTGACACATCCTCGTTCCATCACGACGCTGAGCGCTAGTCTGCGACATTCTGACAAGCTTCGCAAGGCACCACCTTGGCGATTTCAGCGCCAAAACCGCCGCAAATACCGCATGGCACGTTTCCTGCTGGCACTCCTGGCCATGAAACTGTGAGTTGATTGGCCAATCAGCCACGAAGTTATCCGTCCGGGAGGAACAAAGTTCATCTCCCGCCCTACTGAAGTTGCCGGGACGCCCAATGCGCAATAAAGCCAGTCAAATACTGTTCAATTACTGGAACACCGTTCGAGATGGCCGGATCGCGCCAAAGCGCCTCGAGATCGACCCATCTGCCCTCTCTCAGATCCTCTCCCAAACGATGATCCTGGAAGTCGTCGATGGCAACAACTTCCCCTTTCGCATCGCCGGGACCAGCATATGCGAGTTTCTCGGCGGCGAAATGAGAGGCTGCAACTTCTTTGAGCTTTGGGGCGCAGTCGACCGAAGACACTTCCGGTCCGCGTTTGATGCGGCACTCTCGTCAGGCGCGCCTGTGATCGCTTCGACAACATCGCATGGTCCGCTCTCGACGTCTTACACATCGGAAATCGTGCTGCTTCCCCTCTACGACCACAAAGACCGACTGACCCGCCTTCTCGGCTGTTGGAGCCAGGATCCCAGCTCCCTTACATCAGGTCAGTTTCGGCGCCGTGTGGACTATCATCAGTTAACAACAATCACAAACCAGTGGCCGGACAATTCCCACGACCAACCGGAAGCGATCAGCCGCCTGGCCCGGCGTGACTTCCCCGCAGTTGAGCCACCAGCCACACTCTATAGCGATATGGATATCCGCATTGTGCGCCGTGAACGGCGCCAGTTCCGTGTCCTTGATGGTGGACTTTCGGATTAAGGGCCGTGAAGACCGCGTCATTCTCTCGGTCAACAGCCAATCGATTCGTCCCAATACGAAACAACAAATTTGCAATTCATTAAACTCTCACCCGCATAGTCACCCTGCGCGACAATTTCTACCACCGCATATCAATGCGCGCGAAGACGCAGGATGGCCGACCTTCATGTTGCAACAAGCGACACCCTCATCAGTTGAACAAGCATCAGCAGTGTGCCGCATCGCACCTGATCGCAGACGCTACAAGCGTGTCCAGCTGACCCTGCTGGGCCGGTTCATGCGGGCAAGCAAAAATGAATTCCCCTGTCGGCTGATCGACATCTCGGTTGGCGGCGCGGCCATATCCTCCCCTGTCTCTGTCGAAGAACACGAGCCCATAGTCGCTTACTTCGACCATTTGGGCGGCCTCGAAGGTCAAGTCGTTCGCATCATGGACGATAGCTTCGCGATCGAATTCAATGCCACTGTCCGCAAACGACAGAAGCTCGCGACGCAACTCACCTGGTTATTGAACCAAGATCTGGCCGAGACCGCTGACCTCCGTCGCGAAGGACACGACCGCATCCGCATCGCACAGCAGAAGCTGACAATCGCCTACGGCGACGAAGCCGTCGAGGAATGCAACGCGCTCGATGTCTCGATCTCAGGCGCGTCCATAGAGAGCAGCCAGCGACCGACACTTGGATCGCAGATCACTGTCGGCAAGCTCCGCGCAGAAGTCGTCCGACACCACAGCAACGGCTATGGCGTCGCCTTCACCGACATCCAACAAGTCCAGGCTATTCGGAAGTACTTCGGATAAATCGTAACCCAGATCCACCCGCGCAAAGCTGTGGGTTGAGTAAGAGATTGTCATGTTTCGAACGCAGAATGCCCCAATTCGACCGTCACCTAGTCAGGTGAACAGTGGGCTGGAGTACTGCACTGTTCTAGAGCGTATGAGTTCGGGGGTAAGTATGAATATCACGCGTTTCATCGTGTTTCTGTTCATCGGTGTTATCCAGACCGCTGCGGTTCAAGCGAACGGATACAACCAGACTGAACAGCGCTTTATGCGAATCCATGGCCAGGCCATCCCACCCTATGGTTTCGTTCAATTCTGCAAATCACACCGCCGCGAATGTCTCAATCCAGATCCGCGCAATACACGCTTCAATGCCAGCCCCTTGCGACTGAGCGAACTCGATGAAATCAATCGTCGAGTGAATGCCGCCGTTCAACCCGCGACAGACAGCGAGGTTTATGGTGTCGAAGAGCATTGGACGTTCCCGCAACTCATGGGGGACTGCGAGGACTACGTTGTCCTCAAGCGCCGGATTCTGATCAACAGCGGCTGGCCGGCCAGTGCCCTGCTCATCACTGTTGTTCTTGACGAAAACGGAGAAGGCCACGCCGTTCTGACAGCGCGCACAACGCAAGGCGACTTCATCCTCGACAACAAGGAACAGACGGTGAAGCTCTGGTCTCAGACACCGTACAGATTTGTGATGCGGCAGTCCTACCTCAATCCGAAGGTTTGGATGTCACTAGACCCGTCGGCAACCGTGACGCCCCAGGCTCTCGCAGGTTTGCGCACACGTTGAATCACGCGAATAATCTGCAAAAAAATCATGCATGAAAGCAGCGACGACAGCCGCTGCTTCACTCCGACCAGACGAGCCCACCACTGGCGGTGGAGGAGCATCATGCACAACACGCTTGCAACCGGCGCGCTCGTAGTCAGCCCTGACCAAAAACAGCTACCCAGAGATGTGAGATCTACTGATCCTTCATGCCAGCCGCAAAACGCTTCCAGTTGCGCTGGTAATTTGCAGTCGCACTCCGGTTGCGTGCAATATCTTCATCGGAAGCTTCACGGACGATCTTCCCTGGCACACCCATGACCACCGACCGCGGCGGGATGACCTTACCCTCAGGAACGAGCGCATGTGCGCCAATCAGACTGTCTTCGCCAATCACAGCACCGTTGAGAACGACAGCACCAATCCCGACGAGGCAGCCCTTCTTCAACGTGCAGCCATGCAGCATCACCATGTGGCCAACCGTACAGTCTTCTTCAATCACCATCGGGAACCCAGGATCGGTATGAAGCACACAGCCATCCTGAACATTGGATCCACGCCCAATCGTAATCAGTTCATTGTCGCCGCGAATGACGGTGTTGAACCAGACACTCGCATTCTCTTCGATCGCGACGTTGCCAACGACAGTCGCGTTCGGAGCGACCCAGTATTCGCCTGACTCTGGTGTGCGGACGCGAAAATCATCCAGGCTGTAAATTGTCATCAGGATCCCTACTCGTCGTTTACGTCACGATGCGCTATTTGCCGTCTTCGAATTCATCAAGATCGAAATCCAGGATCGCGATCTGCATCTGATAGCTCACCTCGCCATCCTCTTCCTCGCGGTAGATGGGGGCGATGAACTCTTCACCGATAAAAACTTCCGCCATGTCATTCTTTTTCTGGTGCGGAACGATCTTCAGGTTGCCGTTATTGAACATCTTCTGCAGATATCCCTGCAGGCGCGGCAGATCACTCTTCATGTTACTCGCCTTCCTTGAGAGCACTCGACCCATCCTACCCTGGCTGAGTAGGCTCTCGAGTAGGAACAGACTGTATATGACAGTCGCTATGATCTGGATGGTTCTAGTTGATTGGCCCGCCGCTGAAAACAACCCAGCACCGGTTATGTATGCGACACCTTGTGAAACCCCGCCCGTGCGATATCTCAGCAACGATCGCCCATAACACTGTGTAATCAGTCCGGAATGACGATGCGCTGATCCATGGTAAGCGCCGGCTCAGGGCAGCCGGCCGGGCCGACAATCTTGGCTGGCACGCCGGCCACAGTAGACGCATCCGGAACATCCTTGAGGACAACGCTACCTGCAGCAATCCTTGAGCAATCACCGATGTGGATGTTCCCCAGCACCTTCGCGCCTGCACCAATCATCACGCTATTGCCAATGCTCGGATGCCGCGCACCGGTGTCTTTGCCTGTCCCACCAAGTGTGACGCCATGCAGGATTGAGACGTTATCTCCCACGCGCGCGGTCTCGCCAACGACGATGCTATGGCCATGGTCGATCATAATGCCCTGGCCGATGCGGGCAGCCGGATGGATATCTACTGAAAACTTCTCGGATGATTGGCTTTGTAGATAAAGTGCAAAGTCTTTCCGTCCGCTATTCCAAAGCGCATGCGCAAACCGATGTGTCACCAGCGCGTGAAAGCCTTTGAAATATAGCAGCGGTTCAAGATATCGGCTGCAAGCCGGATCGCGATCAAACACGGCCGCAAGGTCCGCCCGAAACACTTGCCGCAACAGCGGATGCTCTTCGACAAGCGCCATGAACGTCTGCTTCATCAGGCCGGAATCGACGTCAGAATGATCCAAGCGCTGGGCCAGACGATGACAGATTGCAGCCTCTAGACGATCATGGCTCAACACAGATGCGTAGATGAAGCCACCCAGTGCCGGTTCCCGACCCAGGACTTCTTCAGCCTCATTACGCGCCTCGACCCAAATCGGGTCCACAGCCGTAACGCGGTCTGAGGTTGCAAGTGAACTTGACGACATCGCTGTCACTCCGGATCAAACCCTGTCGACGGCCCGATACGAGCCGCTCTCTCGCTATCAATATATGATCGCCCGCCCCGGTCGTCACCCCGCTCCAGAGCAAACTTTCCTTATGCCCCCCATAACAACCCCATCTGCTCAACGGTGAACCAGAAAATATTTTCGAAAACAATTTGTGCGCCGCACAATGACTTTCAGATCGAGGCATCCCGGCGCCAAAGTCACACCGTGGCCGAACTCTGTCAGGCCAAGCCACAACTCCTGCGGGCAGATACTTGATGCCATTAACTAAAATGCGCACCGCGGACAGCTCAACCAAAAGCTGCTTTTATGCAACCCCCTGATGCAGGATCCGCACACACTCAGCTGGCGCAAATCCCGGCGCTCAGAATGACGAAACATCCCTTGCGTTGCAGCACATTTTTCATTTGTAACACACCCCGAACCATCACTACCTTCAGCAGACTGGCACAATAAGAATGCAATGAAATGTCACTCGCAGTGCCAGGAAGGAGGCAATATGGGACACCAAGTACACCTCACGATGATTTTGGCGGTAGCATCGTTTCTGTTCCTGGGCGCAATTGCATTAGGGATGCTATAGGCAGCACAAAGGTCCTCGTGTTCCGGCTCCGACATTTGATTCCGTTGCAGCTTGTCTCAATTCAAATGTCGGAGACAAAGGAACTCTAGCAAAACGGTGTTTCTAGTGTAGCTTTTGCATCTGACGTTTGCATTCGACGCCAGCGGCAAGTGCGGACCAAGCGCCAGATGCGCTACACAAGGATCTGGCATAAGAATTTTGCGTATTTATCAGAGTACAATCGTGACGCGCAGCAGACAGCAACGCGTCACGAGTGGCGTAAAGCCCGCGAATGGCAACTCATTCTATGTCGGCTGGCAATCGATCAAACCGTTCGATCGGCGGTGTTCTCGTCACCACCACCGACCGAAAGTCGGAAAAGCTACCGCTTGATCGCGTAACCAATCACAGCACCAATTAACGGATAGGCGACAACCGGGATGCGCACGACCCCGTTGATCGCACTCATGACATCAGGAATGAGCGTCAGGCCGGCAAAGATCAAGGCACAGACCAAAGCGACGACGAGCGTCGATGGAGTTGGCTGCCCGACATCCTTCAGAACGAGCGCACCGATAAAGCCAACAAGCCAAACAACCAGCGCGAAGATCGCCGCCAGAATAAAGATATCAAGTTGCCCAAGCTTGGGTATGAACTTCGCAATCTCAGGCGCAGCGAACCAACCAATCGCCAATTGTAGTAATATCAGCACCAAACGGCCAAACATCGCTCACTCCCCGTGTTTTCACGATTTCGCGCAAAGCCACAGCACCGTTGCATGGGCGCTGTCAATACCTTCTTGCCGCGTCGCGCCTTATGCCACTTGATGAGTGTCATAATTGAGCACAGGCGATAACCAGCGCTCAGCTTTCTCAATCGGCCAGCCCTTGCGCCGCGCGTAGTCTTCCACCTGGTCCCGTTCAATTTTGCCGACACCAAAGTAGTAAGACCCTGGATGCGCAAAATAGAGCCCGGAAACCGAGGCAGCAGGCATCATTGCAAAGCTCTCTGTCAGCGAAATACCAGTCGAGCTCTCCGCGTCCAGCAAACCAAACAGCGTTTCCTTCTCGGTATGATCCGGCTGCGAAGGATAACCCGGTGCCGGCCGAATACCGCGATATACTTCATCGATGATCTGTTCCGGCGTCAGTGCCTCATCTGCGGCATAGCCCCAGAACTCCCGACGTATCCGGGCATGCATGTGCTCAGCAAAGGCTTCCGCTAGCCGGTCTGCCAACGCTGTTAGCATAATCCGACCGTAGTCATCCGTCTCATCGAAGTGCGCCGCGAGTGCCTTTTCCAGGCCGAGCCCAGCCGTCACCGCAAATCCCCCAACATAGTCGGAGACACCAGTGTCGACGGGCGCAACAAAGTCAGACAGCGCCACGTGCGCCCGATCACTACCCTTCCGGCGCGAAATCTGCTGTCTGAGACCATGGAACGTCGCAGCAATATCAGACCGATCTTCCGACCCGTAGACCAAGATATCATCGCCCTTGGAGTTGGCCGGCCAGAGACCGATGACCCCACTCGCCTGCAGCCACTTTTCCTCACATAAGCGGGTCAGCATCCCCTGGGCGTCGGCGAATAGCTTTTTCGCTTCCGGCCCAACCTTGTTGTCATTCAGGATAGCTGGATACCTGCCCGACAATTCCCAGGTGGAAAAAAACGGAGACCAATCGATAAACGGAACAAGTTCCTCAAGATCGTAATTCTCGAACGTCTTCACACCCAGCATCGCTGGTTTTGGAGGCGTGTAAGCCTCCCAGTCATACGTCTGCCGGTTCGCACGCGCATCGGACAACGAAATCCTTGTCTTGCGCAGTTCTCCAGCAAGATGTGCAGCCCGAACGGTCTTGTACTCCTCGACAACACCGGAAACGAACTTCTCACTCTCTTTCTCTGACAGGAGGTTTGAGACAACACCAACTGCACGACTTGCATCTGTCACGTAGACGGTTTGCCCGCGATCGTAATTCGGATCGATCTTGACAGCTGTATGCACCTTGCTCGTCGTAGCCCCGCCGATCAGAAGTGGCTTATCAAAGTTCTGACGCTCAAGTTCTGCCGCAACGAAACACATCTCATCAAGCGAAGGTGTGATCAGACCCGACAGGCCAATGATATCAACATTCTCAGACTTCGCTGTCTCGATGATCTTGCTGGCTGGGACCATCACACCCAAGTCGATCACTTCGTAGTTGTTACACTGCAGAACAACGCCGACGATATTCTTGCCGATGTCGTGCACATCACCTTTCACGGTCGCCATCAGAACCTTGCCGGCAGCAGGCATCGTATCAACCCCGGTCGCGCGCTTTTCTTCCTCCAGGTACGGCTGCAGATAGGCCACCGCCTGCTTCATTACACGGGCGGACTTCACCACCTGCGGCAGGAACATCTTACCTTCACCAAAAAGATCACCGACGACATTCATGCCGGCCATCAAGGGCCCCTCGATGACTTCCAGTGGACGTGCAGCTGCCTGCCGCGCTTCCTCAGTATCAGCCTCGATAAACTCGGTAATACCGTGCACTAGCGCATGCTTGAGGCGCTCTTCTACAGGCCCCTCGCGCCAAGCCAGGTCCGCGACACGGTCCTTTGCACCCTGCCCCTTGAACTGCTCGGCGACCTCGAGCAGCCGGTCTGTCGCGTCGTCGCGCCGGTTCAGAATAACGTCTTCACAAAGTTCGCGCAGGTTCGGATCGATCTCATCGTAGATCGTAATCTGTCCGGCATTGACGATGGCCATATCGAGGCCGGCCTTGATCGCGTGATAGAGGAACACCGAGTGCATTGCCTGCCGGACGCCCTCATTGCCGCGAAATGAAAATGAGAGGTTGGACACACCACCTGACACATGCGCATGCGGCAGCTTCTCCCGGATGAGCTTCACCGCTTCGATAAAGGCAACTCCGTAGCCATTGTGTTCCTCTATCCCTGTCGCCACCGCGAAAATATTTGGATCAAAGATAATGTCTTCCGGCGGGAACCCGACTTCCTCCGTCAGGATACGGTACGCCCGTTCGCAAATCTCAAACTTGCGCTCAACAGTATCTGCCTGGCCGGTCTCATCAAACGCCATGACAACCGTGGCCGCACCATAACGGCGAACGAGCCGCGCCTGTTCGATGAACTGCTCTTCGCCTTCCTTTAGGCTGATCGAGTTGACGATCGCCTTGCCCTGCACGCACTTGAGACCGGCTTCAATGACTGACCATTTCGATGAGTCGATCATCACCGGAACACGTGCGATGTCTGGTTCCGACGCAATCAGGTTCAGAAACTGCACCATGGCCTTCTCACTATCGAGAAGCCCCTCATCCATATTGACATCGATGATCTGCGCGCCGTTCTCGACTTGCTGCCGCGCCACCGCGACAGCCGCCATATAATCGTCGTTCTCAATCAACTTGCGGAAGCGTGCGGAGCCGGTCACGTTGGTCCGCTCACCGATGTTGACGAATGTCGCTGCTGCGGACCCTGTCACTGACAAGTCCTCCTCGTTGCGTTCAGTCTTACAAATCTTGTCGCCGTGCGATCTGATAGAAGGCCGTTAGGCCCCACCAAAGCCGGACATGTACTGCTGGAGATATGGCCAAGCCAACAGCCAGAACATCGTTGTCAAAACCAGCACCATGCCAGAGAGTATGATGGGGTCGCGCCATCCGCGCGTTGGCGCCAACACCGTGATCGTTGCCTCATTTTCACGGACATCGACGGCAGCGCCTGTAATCCGTTCAGCATAAGCATCACGAACAACATGGCCCATCACGGGAATGAATAATCGCCAGGCTGAGCGTGTCAGTAAGCCTGCCGGCCACCGGATGGTCGGATCGACAACCCATAGCTCCGTTGTCACAACATTGCGCACGTCATCAAGATGCGAGCGCGTAAAGACACTGTAGTGTTCCGGGAAGTAAGCCTGTGCCTTGGCCTTCACAAGCTCGCTGATTTCCGCATCCAGCGCTTTCAATTCATTGTACAGCTGTGAACGAATTTCCGACGAAGAGAGACTGACGCTATCATCCAGTGCCCGTGGCACTGCAGGCAGTACAATCTTAATAACGCGCATTTCCCTCTCCCTCAGACAACTAACGCTAGCGCATCAGCATAAACGCAACCGCCCCCGCTGCGATCCCCATAATGCCGAGCACCCAACCAATATGTCCCAGACCAGCCGATGATGGCTGACCTTCAGCCCCTTTGTGACCAGCCTGGCCATCCTTCCCCTTGATGGAAGCGACAACCTTAGGCTCCCAAACACCGACGCGCGTTGAATTCGCACCGATGCAGTCGCTCATGACACTGGCCACATGTTCCGGCAAAACACGGGTCAGCCGCCGGCGGTCGATCCGAGCTTCGCCATTGATGACCGGCGTCACATTGACATTGAAGCCAGAGCCCGTCTCAGCAAACGACAGCGTTGTCTTGGCTTCAACACCGTCCGGAAGTTCGCCTGCAATTCCATCAGAGAGAGCCTGCTCGAGCTTGGCATGGTGACGTTCCAGCACCACCAAAACATCACTTATCTTACTTTGCTGTGCCTTCAGCAGCTCGTCCTGCTCCATATTCTGCGGGAGATTGACCCCGACAACCTCGATCTCACCTTCAATCTCGATAGCTTCGGTTTGGCTCATCGCGTCAACTCAACCTCACACTGGGCATGGCGCCTGCCCCACCCCTAGGCTTGAACAAACGCCTCGAGACCAGACAGTCGCATCTTAGTCTCGATATCCGGGAGTTGCCTCGGGGGCAAGTCGCGAACTTGCTCAGCAATGAACTTGATGTGATCCGGTGTCGATCCGCAGCACCCTCCGACAATATTGACCAGACCACTCGCCGCCCACTCTTTAAGTTGCAGCCCCATCTCTTCGGGTGTCTCATCATATTCACCCATTTCATTCGGCAGACCTGCGTTCGGATAAGCAGAAACGAAGCAATCCGTCAGCGCCGAAAGTTCTGAGATGTGCGGCCGCATCAAATCAGCACCCAACGCACAATTGAGCCCAATCGCAAACGGCTTGAGATGCCGCATCGAATACCAGAATGCCTCAACCGTTTGACCTGAAAGTGTCCGCCCAGACCGGTCGGTGATCGTCCCGGAAATGATAATCGGCTTCTCGACACCCAGTTGCTCGAACGCCGTCAACGCCGCAAACCCCGCAGCCTTGGCATTCAACGTGTCAAAAACGGTTTCAATCAGGATGAGGTCGACGCCTCCCTCGAGCAACCCCTTGGTCTGCTCAAGATAAGCTGTAACCAGATCGTCGAAGGAGATATTGCGATAGCCGGGATTGTTGACATCAGGCGAGAGCGAAGCCGTGCGGTTGGTCGGTCCAACAGCGCCGGCTACAAATCGAGGCCGGTTACCATCAAGCGAATTGACCTCGTCAATTGCAGCGCGGGCAACCTTCGCCGACTCGAAATTCAGCTCATAGCTCAGTTCTTCCATGCCGTAGTCGGCCATCGAAATCGTCTGCGCATTGAACGTGTTGGTTCCGATGATGTCGGCGCCAGCGCGCAGATAATCGACATGGATCTGACGGATCAGATGCGGTTGCGTAATCGACAGCAGATCATTGTTGCCTTTGAGGTCCTGTTTCCAGTCCGCAAAGCGCTCTCCCCTGTAGTCGTCCTCTTCCAGCCCCAGGCGCTGGATCATCGTACCCATCGCGCCATCTGTGACCAGGATCTGCTCCTTGATGGCGCTCTCTAGCGCATCGCGCTGATCTGCTCTCATGACGCAAGTGCCTTCGCCGGTCGCGGACGGACCCCCAATAAATGGCAGATCGCGTAGACGAGATCCGCTCGATTGAGCGTGTAAAAATGAAACGTGCGGACGCCATGATCCACGAGATCCATCACTTGTTCGGCCGTTACAGCTGCAGCAACGAGATGGCTTGTTGCCTGATCGTTATCGAGACCATCAAACCGATGCGCCAACCACGGCGGAATACTGGCCCCGCATCTGCCTGCGAAACCGGCCACCTGTCTGAAGTTATGGATCGGCACGATACCCGGCATAATAGGACACCATATCCCGTGTGCACGCACGCGCTCGACAAACCTCAGATAGTGAACGTTATCGAAGAAGAACTGGGTGATAATACGAGACGCGCCAGCATCGACCTTGGCTTTCAAATGATCCATCTCGACCTGTGCCGAAACACTTTCAGGATGCATCTCGGGGTATCCACCAACCGCAATATCAAACTCACCGATTGATCGAATCTCGGCAACCAGATCTGCGGTGTGCTTGTAGCCACCGGGATGTGGTTCATAGCGCTGTCCAACACCTTCCGGCGGATCACCACGCAACGCCACGATGTGGCGAACGCCGGCTTCCCAATAGCTACGAACAACATCATCGACTTCTTGCTGACTTGCACCCACACAGGTGAGATGTCCGGCCGGCACCAAGTTGGTTTCCTTGACGAGCCGCGTGACCGTTGCGTGTGTCCGCTCGCGCGTACTCCCGCCCGCACCATAAGTCACCGAGACAAACTCGGGCTCCAATGGCGCCAGGCGCTCCACCGCAGACCAGAGAGTCGCTTCCATTTTCTCGGTCTTCGGCGGAAAGAACTCAAAGGAAACCGAAATCTCCTCCGCACCCAGCAACCGACTGCTTCGCATTTGTCCAATCTCAGGCATCACGACGCCCCTTCCGCTTGCCGTACTTTCACTGATCGTTGCGCATCAAGCCGCACAACATCCATCTTCCGTCCCGTCCATAGCGCCACTGTGAGGCGTTCAGACGCTCTCTCTCCATTTGGTGCCAGGCAATCTCGCGACAGCAATTGAATCTGCGCTTCCCGCAACCAGACCGACATTTGCTCCTCGCTGAAACCAAGACGCTGATGAGCAAACTCGTCGCGCAGAAAATCCAAATCATGTGGAGCAAAATCCACTACGAGCAGCCGCCCCTCCGGACGCAGGATCCGTCCGGCCTCGCGAATGGCCGCTGCCGGATCGCTTAGATAGTGCAAGACCTGATGCATCACGACGAGATCAGCGCAGCCATCATCCAGCGTCAGGTTATTAAGATCACCATGTCGCACCTGGGCCCGGCCGTCCCGTTGTTGGTCAAGCCTCGCCCGGGCATAGTTCAGCATCGCCTTGTTAACGTCGACCCCAAGAGCCCGATCGTAACGCCCGGCTAACAACTCCAACACATGCCCCGTGCCGGTGCCGAGATCGACCATGAACTCAATCTTCTGAGCACCCAGCGCCGCATCAATGGCAGCGTCCACTGCTAACTCGTCGACATACAGGGCGCGTAACCGATCCCAATCCCCGGCATTGCGCTCGAAATACGACTGTGCCTGCGCCGCCTGCTCGGCACACAACAGATCCAGTCGATCCACATCCCGGGCATGCATGGCATCAGTCCGATCCAATCCGCGCAGAACACCATCGATCCAGGTCGACTCAGATAATCGGAAGTAGACCCAGCTCCCTTCCCGATAGCGCTCGATAACACCGGCCTCATGCAGCAGCTTCAAATGCCGGCTGATCCGCGGCTGGCTCTGCCCCAGGATCACCGTCAGATCCTTCACACTCAGCTCGCGCTCTGCGAGAAGCAATACAATGCGCAGCCGCGTGCTCTCAGCCAAAGCCTTGAGCGCAGCCAGTCCGGCCTCCATGCCGACCACATTTTGCATCCTGAATGTCATCCAAACAAAGATATAAAAATATCTTTATGTGTCAACCGCACGCGACGTTTGTATCAATCTGGCGCAGAGGTTAACGACAGAGTAAGACTTGACCCGTTAAATCGACGAGGACCTCTCACGGCTGTCAAACGGCGAAACGCGACACGAACTCGCTTCAGGACAGTCAAACCGTGGTCTCGATTTGGAGATAGTTCTGCCAGCAATGACTCAAGCGGGAATCGCGTGTTGGAACGCCACACCCAATAGCCTGAAGCAACCGAACACTGAACAAAGTTTGACCCACCGATTTAATCATGATCGATTGCCTTTAAATGGCAATACGCCCACCCCAGAATCTCGCCGTGAGCCAAGGCCTGAACGGATATCCAAAATGACAAGCATGACGCAACGTTCCCTTCTTACAGCCCCCCTGGCGGCCCTCTTGGCGGCAAGCGCAATATTCCTTCAGGTCGCGGTAACCAGCACAGCCTTCGCCCGTTCCGAGGACCCGGCAGTGCGTTTCATGCGCCAAGCAACAAACGCATTACTCAACGCGCAACGCAAAGGCTCTTCCGGCGCATTCTCAAACGCCATCAGAACGTACGGGCATTACCAGGACATTGCTCTGCGCGCGCTGGGTGACTATCGCCGCGCCCTACCCCGCAACCGCCGCTCGACCTATTACAAAGGTACGGTCCGCTTTATTGCCCGCTACGCTGCAACCGAAGCGCCCAAGTACCCGGTGGTTAGGGTCAAGTTCCCGCCGATTGCCACACGAGACGGCCGTTACGTGACCGTCGATAGCAAAGTCATTATGCGCGACGGAACCGAGTACGACGTGCAGTGGCGTTTGCTGCAAAACCGCCGGTCTTTCAAAGTCGTCGATGCCAAAGTCTTTGTCTTCGGCATCGATACCAACTGGGTCACGTCGTACCTGACCCGCCTATTCCAGGACTACATCCAGGAACATGGCGGCAACGTCAACGCGCTGGTGACGGTCTTAAGCCGCCTCCCTTAAGAGGCGCTGCCCGCCGCGCAACCCTGGCGGGCGCTGCGACTTTGACCCTCAACAACAACCCAATCTAGCGCTCAAACCGCTTGAACTTGATGCGATGCGGTTCAACTGCAGCATCACCAAGCCGCCGCTTCTTATCCTCTTCATAGTCGGCGAAGTTGCCTTCGAACCATTCGACGTGACTATCGCCTTCAAAAGCCAGAATGTGCGTAGCCAAACGGTCCAGGAAGAAGCGGTCGTGACTGATCACCACCGCGCAACCCGGAAAGTCCTCCAGCGCCGCTTCCAAAGCGGATAGCGTCTCAACATCCAGGTCGTTAGTCGGTTCGTCGAGCAAAATGAGGTTGGCACCCTGCTTCAGCATCTTGGCCAAATGAACACGGTTCCGCTCACCACCGGATAACAGCCCGACCTTCTTTTGCTGGTCCGGGCCTTTGAAGTTAAACCATCCCGTGTAGGCGCGGCTCTGAATCTCCTTGTTGCCCAATGGAATGACATCCAATCCGTCGGAGATCTCCTCCCACACGGTCTTCTTGGGATCAAGCGCGTCACGTGACTGATCAACATAACCCAGCTGGACAGTCTCGCCGACCCGGATCGTCCCATCGTCCGGCTGTTCCTGCCCGGTGATCATCTTAAACAATGTCGACTTACCGGCACCGTTCGGCCCGATCACCCCGACGATCCCCCCCGGCGGCAAATTGAACGACAAATTATCAATCAGGAGGCGATCCTCGAAACCCTTGGACAGACCATCAACCTCAACAACGACACCACCGAGTTTGGGTCCTGGCGGAATGCGGATTTGCGCGGTTGTAACTTCTTCTCGGCCAGCTTCCTCGGCCAGCCGCTCGTAAGCTTCGATACGGGCTTTCGATTTTGCCTGACGGGCACGCGGGCTGGACTGAATCCATTCGAGCTCTCTCTTGAGAGCCCGCTGCTTCGACTCCTCCTGACCCTTCTCGACCTCCAAACGCTTGGCTTTCTGCTCCAGCCACGCGGAGTAGTTGCCCTTGTACGGCACGCCTTGTCCGCGATCGAGTTCCAGTGTCCATTCCGTAATGTTGTCCAGGAAGTAGCGATCGTGCGTCACGAGAATGACGCAGCCCGCATAATCGATCAGGAAGCGCTCCAGCCATGCTACACTTTCGGCATCAAGATGGTTGGTTGGTTCGTCGAGCAACAAAATATCAGGCTTCGACAGCAACAGTCGTGTCAGTGCGACCCGGCGCTTCTCACCACCTGAGAGATTGTCGACAGCCCCTTCTCCAGGCGGGCATCGCAGTGCATCCAGCGCCTGTTCCACCTGGGTATCAAGATCCCAGAGATCCTGGGCATCAATCTGATCCTGCAATGACGCCATTTCATCTGCAGTCTCATCGGAATAGTTCATTGCGAGTTCGTTGAAGCGATCCAGCATCGCCTTCTTCTCGGCCACGCCCTCCATGGCGTTCTCAAGAACCGTCTTGCTCTCGTCCAGTTCAGGTTCTTGTGCCAGATAACCAACCTTGATGCCGTCTGCAGCCCACGCTTCACCGACAAAGTCCTCGACAGTACCCGCCATGATTTTAAGCAGGGTCGACTTACCGGCGCCGTTGACACCGACCACACCAATCTTGGCACCTGGAATGAAAGACAATGAGATGTCAGTCAGAACCTTCTTCCCACCGGGGTAGGCCTTCGACAACTTATGCATATGATAGACGTATTGTGGCGTGGCCATGCGTGGTCGCTCCTGAGGGTCTTGTGCCGCCCTGCGGCAGATGACGATGATTTGGCCGGAGTTCTAGAGCATCACGGGACGATTTGGAACTGCCCCGCACTGCCGCACAACGCGACTTGGGTTTGGTGAGACGCGATCATATCCTATCCTGCAAATAACTCAGCCGCCCAATGACAGGGGTTTCCTGAATGACCAACGCCCACGACCGTTATCTTCTCTACTTCGCTGATCCGATGTGTTCGTGGTGCTATGGCTTCTCTCCAGTCATCGCAGCTTTGGCGCGCCACTTTGAGGACCGGTTATCCTTGCGCATCGTCATGGGTGGTTTGCGGCCAGGAAATACACAAGCCATGCGTGCCCAGGATCGCGACTACATCCGAAGCGCCTGGACCAATGTCGCCGAAGCCTCGGGTCAGCCATTCGATTTTTCATTCTTTGAGCGTGAGACGTTCGTCTACGACACCGAGCCGTCATGCCGCGCAGTCGTCGCAACACGCCACATCGCGCCCGAACGGACATTAGCGATGAAAACCGCCATCAGTCAGGCCTTCTACGCCAACAACCGCGACGTCACCGATATCGACGTTCTCGCAGATATCGCGCATGAACAGGGTCACGACCGGGAGCAGTTTAAGCAGCATCTCCACGATCCTGAGATCCGCAACGAAACATTCCGCGACTTTCTTTTTGCGCAACAGTCAGGCGTGGAGGGTTTCCCCTGCCTGCTCGTGGGCAATGAAGAAAGCGGATATGTCCTTATCACACACGGTTTCCGACCGCTCGAGGGCCTGCCTGATGCGATCGATACATGGCTAAGCCAACAGCCGCCCGCATCATCCGCCAATTGATGTCGGTTAGCCGAAGTTCGAAATGCCAGTGAAGAAAAAGCGGCCCAAGCCGACCGTGAACACCAAACAGCCAAACAGGCTATGCTCCAACCAGACGGCCCAGAACGAACGCGTAACATAATAGCGATAGGCCAACACAAACCCAACAACGGTGGTGCCCAGGACCGCAATCATGTTGCCAAAGATGATATGGGCAAAGCCGAACAACACCCCATTGACAAGGACGGCCGCCCACATGGAACCACGAAAGAGCGGGCCGTATCGGTGAAAGAAGAACGTCCGAAAGACCAACTCCTGCGCGACAACCGATAGAACCGGGTACAGGATCATCACGATCAGCCAGATCTCGGTGTTATAACGCGGAAAACCCAGGAATTGATGCGGAAAGACATAGTAAGTTGCAACGGCAATCGCACCACCCAAAAGGGCAAATGTCAGAAGAATAAAACCGAACTGACGCCAACCAAATCCGCGCGCAAGCTCGCGGCGGATCCGGAATGTATCGTCCCACAAGAGATACAGAATGAACCCGATCAACACGGGCTGCAGCACATAGACCAACGGGATATTCAGCGCAAAGATGGCCCAGCTCATCAGCAGCGGCGCCCCGATGTAAAACAAGCACATCTCTGCGATCAGCCAGATGCGCCGAGCCAATCGCGGCTCAGCCGTTGTCACGGGCCATTCGAGGGACCCACCGGCAGCCGATCTCGCGTGATTCGATTGTTCCATCGCTCCAGTTACTCTTGCAACAGCAGCATTCCGGCCAGGATCAGCTGGCAACCTTGAGTATTCCAACCCGTACCAACCGAGGGAGACGTCAATGAGGTCCGCGGAGTCCAGTCACTCTCCACCTCGCAACAATAGGCCTGCTCCGCAACCAGATCACGACACAGTTGCGAAAATCCGCTTATCTTGGCTTATGCCGAACCAGTCAGCCCCTTCACCGCTGCGGAGAGTTTGTGCCGCAATTTATGAAAGCCTTTGGCGCCTTCTGTTGTCATCCAGTTCATTTGCAAGGACCGGCGCTGGCCTTCGAACGGATGATGACCGTGCCACGAGTTATCAGATCTCTTGAAAATCAATAGTGTCCCATTGTCCGGCGCAACTTCAGCGGCGAAATCATCAACATCATGGCCGTTGCGCAGTAGCCGCAGCTTCCCACCGTCATGCGGCCAGTCTTCGTTCAGGTACAACAGAACGGTTATGATTTTATCTTTCGAATCAGTATGTAAACGGCCATCTTTGGCGCGCGTGTAACCGCGCAACGAATACATCTTCGGCCGGCCATCCAGTTCGACGTCAAACTTTTCTGCAATCGTCGCCTCAAACTCCGGCCCATCAAGTTCATCAATGACGTCTTTGATCAACATGTTGGTCTCCAGGCTTTCCAACGGATAGGAGCCGCCCTTCTCAATGTTGGGATACGTCACGTTGATCTGATGCACCGTCTCCGCGTCGAGAAACCCTGGCACGACCACGTAATGAAACGGATCTGTCGTGACTTCCGCCTGCTTCAGCTTGTCAATGTTGAGATATCCCATTTCGACGTCTCTCCTTTCTGAGCAGTCATATTTTCATGACAGACCCAAAGGTCAAAAGACCGACACCAATCTCGGTATCGCTCATTGGTTCTCCAACCACCGCTTACATATTTCTGTGCCAATGACCTCAGCAGAATTCAACGGTTCATAAGACCACGTCTCAAAAGAGCTGAAGGACTGTGGCAGTTCTTTCGTCGCTCCATGCGCCTTGAGCGCTTCATGAAAGCGATCAAATTTTGCCGACCCACCTGACGGGGAGAACACATAAACCGGACGCCCTGTCGAACACGCCTCCCCCGTCATATTGACGGAATCCGCCGTGACGATCAGCATATCAGCATGCGCCAGAAACGACGGATAAGGATTATCTCCAGAACCGTCCCATAAGATCCGCGCCGCACCAGCCGTGGCCGCGTCCACCGTCCGAACCAGCCGCTGATGCGAACGCCGTGACGGCGTAATCATAAAACTCGCTCCCAGCGCCTTGAGCGAGCTCAGGCTTTGTCCCAGCCGGTCATCATCACTATCGGAGAATTTATAGATGCCGTTCTTTCCCCCGAGCACGACAGCCACCCGCGGTGATGGCAGGGTGGCGATTGGTTCGGGAACCGTGCTGCGCAATTCAGCTAACCGCTGCTGGGAAAAGCTGTGCGGGGATGTCAGTGTTGTGATGACGTTGCTATCACGCCGGCGGTCGTGGGCCGGAACCCAGATCAAATCAGCAGTATTGCGTCCCGTCTTGGGGTCCTGCAGCACGACCGTAAAGCACGATGGGCCAGCCAGCCGACGCAATTTCCTCAGATAGGGAATGCTCGCTCGACCTGTGGCGATGACGATTTCCGGAAAAGGCTTGGCGAACAGCCCCTCATCTTGTCCCATCTGACCATCGGCCGATGTTGGCCCCCACGGAGACAGAACTTTTGCCAATCCCTTCGGATTGACGATTTTCATATCGTAGTCCAGACCCATCGCATCAGCCACGCCGCGCAGCTGTACCATCATGCCGGCCTTGCCATCACAAATCAGCCAACCACGTCGACCACGCATGGCATCCGACAAAATTGACTGGCTGTTCTCATTATCTGCCATACCCGCATAGATAGCGCGCCATTGCCCGGAGTCGACGGGGCTTCACGCCACAGCTCAGGGAACCACTAGCTTGCCTGGAAGAGTGGATTGCCTGGAATAGATGTGACTTTCCCCCGATCCGGTCTAAGCTGCATCCGAGTAAAATTAAGCCAACTAGGACGCTCAACGCACCAATGAATGTCAACCTGGACGCAACCGACTGGCGCATCCTCAAGGAACTGACCGAGAATGGCCGTATCACCAATGTCCAGCTGGCGAAACGCGTTGGCATCACCCCGCCTCCATGCCTTCGCCGGGTCAGAGCCCTTGAGGAGGCCGGTCTGCTGCGCGGTTTCCATGCTGATGTCGATCAGGAGGCGCTGGGTTACGAGCTAACAGTGTTTGTTTCAGTCGCCCTCCACAGTCAAACCGAGTCCGATTTGCGCGCGTTTGATAATTTGGTCCTCACTTGGCCATTGGTGCGTGAGAGCTATATGATGTCGGGCGAAACTGATTATCTCCTGAAGTGCATCGCGCCGAATATGACACTGTTTCAAGACTACCTGATCAACAAACTGTCCGCCTCCCCGAATGTTGCCAGCGTCAAGACCGCTGTCACAATCAAGCGGACCAAATACACGCCCGGCGTACCATTCGAAGAGCGCCCGCAATCACGGTCCTGAGACCAAGGCGCCCAGCCAAGGCGCAGCTACGATAGTCACTCATCAAAAGAAGCGATCCTCAAAAGAAGCGACCCCATGACACCGACCGACCCACGCCGCGACGCCCCTTCATATCACCGCAACATCGGGCCGATCCTGGACGTCTTGAAGCCGGAGTTGGCGAACATAGGCGGCAATGCGCTTGAGGTCGGCAGCGGCAGCGGCCAGCACATTGCCGCTTTTGGCAAAACATATCCGAACCTCACCTGGTGGCCCACCGAATACGCACCAGACAATCTTCCAAGCATCAATGCCTGGGTTGGCACCGAAAACTTGACCAACGTAATGCCAGCGATCCAACTGGATGCGTCACTCTCAGATTGGGCGCTCGATCGCGACGGCCGTCCGCCGAACCATCTTGATGTGATGTTCACCGCCAACGTCATCCACATCTCGCCATGGGCGGTCTGCGAAGGGATCATCCAAGGCGCAGCACGCCATCTTACACCCGGTGCGAAACTCTTCTTCTATGGGCCGTTCTTGCGCGCGGACGTCTCAACCGCACCAGGCAATCTGGCGTTTGATGAGGATCTACGCGCGCGCAACGCGCAATGGGGGATCCGCAACTTCGAAGATGTCGCCGCGTGCGCCGCAGCTGCCGGCCTCCAACACGTCAAGCTTACGGAAATGCCGGCCAACAATCTGATTCTCCAGTTTCAAAAATCCTGATCGCCTCGCCGAGCCAACCTTACTATCGGACAATCACATAGCGCCACACCGTGTGCCGGTAGCCGCGCGCCTTGAATAGATGCTGCCATGGCGCACGCAATTCGCGCACTGCGTTATCGAGACCGGCAACAGCGAGCTTGCGCTGAAACGCACCTCCGGTGTCCCTGAGGCCATTGCGACCGCCGTTCTGCCAGACCACGACTGTCGGCTGCCGATCTGAGCCCGAGTGAGCGCCAAACTTGAATGCCCGCGGGTTATCCAATGAGATCCGCGACGCATTGAAGTACATCCGCAGGTTGCCTCCCAGTTCCGGCTCAAACACGACAATCTGACCGCCCTCAAATCCATCGCTCCTAAGCCGTTCCGCAAGCTGCGCGTAAGGCACACCCCAACGACAGATTTTACAAACGGGATCGAGAACAAACATGTTCGCGGCACGGGCAACGAATGCGAATGCAATAATCGCAAGGCAAATCCGCCCCCAGCGGTGCATCTCCTGCTCCGTTGGCCGCACCAGAAAAATCATGCCGAACAAGAGAACCAGCACCGGCACCATAAACGCCAATAAGTCATGGCTGGCATAGCGGACGTAGGACATGGAAAAGCCGGCGAGCACCAACAGGCCATACGATATCAACGCGTACAAACCAAGATAGGCTAGGATTGGGTGCGCACTCCAATCAACGCGGGGCACCAACCGTTCCCGGAAGTGCGCTCGCACGCGTCGCAGTGAGCCAAGCAGCAGAAAAATCAAAAGCGACCAGAAGAAGCCAAACGGAATGCCCAGGCTCTTCTTCGCCAACTTCGTCGGATTGATATATGGATTGGGGTTTGTGAAGATCGTTGCAACAGACTGCAATTGCGCGAGACGTCCAGCATCACTCACGATCCAAAAATAGTAGGGTGCGACCATGGCGGCCACAATCATCAGCGTCAGCAACAGCGGCCATCGGAACAGCACCCGCCGCGCGCTGTTCATCAATGCAGCCGCCAACACGAAGCTCGCAGCGCCAATCGCGAAATTATGCATCGAGAGTAGTCCGCCCCCGAAGGCCAGACCCAACCAGCAATAGTCAGCGATACGAGGCTCTCGCAGAATGCGCAGCACAAAGCAGAGCGCCAGCGCTGAAAAGAACATCGCCGGGATGATCCCGGTGAAACCCTCGTGAAAGCGCCAGCCGACATGATAAATCAGCGTCAGGGCTTCAGCCGTAATCAGCGACCAGAGCGCATGCCCGGTGGCATAATAAGCGGCCCAGTAAATGGTACCGATGGTTCCAATGAGAAGCGCATACTTGAGCAGCTGGAAGCCGAGAAGCGTTGGTGCTCCCAACTGCTGGATGCCCCACGCCATCCACTCGAACATCGGCGGCTGCCAGACCGAATAACCCGGCGACAAGTTTTGGATGAGAATATTTGTCAGAGGATCGTCTTCACCCAGATTGGGCGAAGCCAATAAGCGCGCGCCAATGTGCACTGCGCAGTACAGAGCGGCCAGACCTAGAGTCCAGACAAAATAGATCTGACTATCGCCCGCGTCATCCTCTGTTATGGCTCTCAAAGACGCGGACAAAGGCTATGAGCCCCTATATCCACTCAACATTCAGGATCTCGTAGGAACGGCCGCCTTTCGGTGTGTTGACCTCAACCGTTTCGCCTGCGCTCTTCCCGATCAGCGCCCGTGCAATCGGTGATGTCACAGACACTTTGCCGGCTTTGACGTCGGCTTCCATTTCACCGACGATCTTATAGGTCACCTGCTCTTCCGTATCTTCATCCTCGAGCTTCACGGTTGCACCGAACTTGACACTGTCGCCTGACAACGTCGAAGGATCGACGATATCCGCCCGGCCCAGCTTGTCTTCAAGTTCCGCTACCTTGGCCTCATTCAGGCCCTGCGCTTCCTTCGCGGCATGGTACTCGGCATTCTCAGATAGATCGCCATGAGCACGTGCTTCGGCGATCGCCTGGATGATCCGTGGACGTTCTTCAGATTTGAGACGATGCAACTCGGTCTCCATTGCGGCATGGCCTTCAACCGTCATTGGCACGCGTTCCATGTTCACGTCTCCTTTTGGATCCGTTCGACATCTCGGATCTCATTCAATTAACGTCACAAATGTCTGTGGAGTAAAGCCCTATCAGATAGGGGCGCACTTACGCGGCTTCAATAGCCGACAACGCCCAACCGACTAACTGTAGGACTGTAATGGGGCTACTTTCAGAATATCGGCCTTCAAAGCTTTGATCGCTTTGGTCACCGCAACAGCACCAGACAAAGTTGTATAGTACGGAATATGGTTCAGCAAGGCCGTGCGTCTGATGTCCTTCGAGTCGACAAGGGCCTTGGCACCGTCTGTCGTATTGAAAACAATGGATATTTCGCCGTTCTTCATCGCGTCAACGATATGTGGACGACCTTCGAGAACCTTGTTGACCGGCTCGCATTCCACCCCGTTCGCATCAAGGAATCGCTTCGTTCCGCGCGTCGCCACAATGGAAAAGCCCATTTTCCGAAGCTCACTGACGGGTTCAACGATCCCATCCTTATCGGTATCGCGGACTGAAACAAACACTTTTCCGGATGTCGGCAATTGCTGCCCGGCACCAATCTGCCCTTTGCCGAAAGCAACTGCGAAATCATGGTCAATGCCCATCACCTCACCCGTCGACCGCATCTCCGGCCCCAAAACCGGATCAACGCCGGGGAATCGGGCAAACGGGAAGACCGCCTCCTTGACCGCTATATGATCAATCTCGACCCGCTTCAGGTTGAGATCCTTGATCTTTTCTCCAGCCATAATCCGGGCAGCCAATCCGGCAACCGGCAATCCAACGACCTTTGCAACGAACGGCACCGTTCGGCTGGCCCGTGGGTTCACTTCAAGGATGTAAACGCGGCCGTCTTTGATTGCGAACTGGACATTCATCAATCCGACGACACCCAGCGCCTGCGCCAAGGCATGACTTTGCCGCTCCAGCTCCGCCTGTATCTCTGGGCCAAGCGAATAAGGTGGCAACGTGCAAGCAGAGTCACCTGAGTGAATTCCAGCTTCCTCGATGTGCTCCATGATCCCAGCCACGAAAACATCGTCTCCGTCACAAAGGCAATCAACGTCTACCTCTATCGCCCCGGTGAGATACCGGTCGATGAGCAACGGGCGGTCTTCAGAAACGACCAGTTCTGTCGGGTTATCCAGTGTCGCTGACAGGCGGGCGACATACTTATCCAAATCCCCACCGTCGTAGAGGATCTCCATCGCGCGGCCACCCAACACATAAGAGGGCCGAATGACGATCGGATAGCCGATCTCTGCCGCAACAGCCCGCGCGGCTTCCGGAGAACCAACAATCCCACTTTCCGGTTGCTGCAAACCGAGTTTCTTGATCAACGCATTGAACCGGTCCCGATCTTCCGCAAGATCGATCGCGTCCGGTGACGTACCAAGGATCGGCACACCGGCCCTTTCGAGCGCAGCCGCCAATTTCAGCGGGGTCTGTCCGCCAAACTGGACGATCACGCCTTTGACAGTCCCATTGGACTGCTCGGTTCGGATCAATTCCAGAACGTCTTCAGCCGTCAGCGGCTCAAAGTAGAGCCGGTCTGAAGTATCGTAATCCGTAGACACCGTCTCCGGATTGCAGTTGACCATGATGGTCTCATAGCCCACGTCTGAAAGCGAGAAACAGGCGTGGCAGCAACAGTAGTCGAACTCGATGCCCTGACCGATCCGATTGGGACCACCACCAAGAATGATCACTTTCTCACGATCACTGGGCAGCGCTTCGTTCATTGGCTCATCAACCAGGCCCGACTCGTAAGTCGAATACATATAGGCCGTAGGCGAGGCGAACTCTGCCGCGCAGGTATCAATCCGTTTGAAGACCGGGTGCACGTTGAGAGAATCACGCAGAGCAACGACATCTGCAACCGGGACGCCGGCCAGTTTCGCCAATCGCTCATCCGAGAAACCATTGGCTTTGAGTTGCCTCAGAATTGAAGCTATCTGCGGAAGCCCGTGTGCGCGCACCCGCTCTTCGAGGTCGATAATCTCCCGGATTCGCGCGAGGAACCATGGATCATAGTGGCAGAACTGCTGGACTTGCTCCTCGGAAAATCCCAGCCGAAGAGCCTGTGCCACCTTGAGCAGACGATCCGGAGACGGTCGGCTAAGCGCAGCGCGAATAACGTTCTTGTCGTCACCCTGGCCGAGACCTTCGAGCTCAACATCATCCAGACCCGTCAGGCCGGATTCCATTGACCGCAAGGCCTTCTGTAGACTCTCCGCGAACGTCCGACCAATCGCCATGACTTCGCCAACGGACTTCATCGCCGTTGTAAGAGTCGAGTCCGCACCTTCGAACTTCTCGAATGCAAACCGTGGGATTTTCGTCACCACGTAATCAATAGTTGGTTCAAACGACGCCGGGGTCGCACCACCGGTGATATCGTTTTCCAGTTCATCAAGCGTATATCCAACCGCCAACCGGGCCGCCACCTTGGCAATCGGGAAGCCCGTCGCTTTGGATGCCAGTGCCGATGATCGAGACACCCGCGGGTTCATCTCAATCACGACAAGACGGCCGTCTTTCGGATTGACGGCAAACTGCACGTTGGAACCACCGGTCTCGACCCCAATCTCACGCAAGACGGCGAGCGAGGCGTCCCGCATAATCTGGTATTCTTTGTCCGTCAGGGTGAGTGCTGGGGCAACCGTAATCGAGTCGCCTGTATGGACGCCCATCGCGTCGACGTTTTCGATCGAACAAACAATGATGCAGTTGTCCGCCTTGTCGCGAACGACCTCCATCTCATATTCTTTCCAACCCAACACACTCTCATCCACCAACACCTGATTGGTCGGAGAGGCATCGAGACCGCGTTCAATAATCTCGAAGAATTCCTGCCGGTTGTATGCGACCCCGCCACCGGTGCCACCGAGCGTGAACGACGGGCGGATAATCGCCGGCAATCCGACCAATTCGAGTGCGGTTTTGGCCTCGTCCATGTTGTGCGCCAAGGCTGATTTCGGCATCTCCAGGCCGATCTTCTCCATCGCCTCGCGGAACAACTTGCGATCTTCAGCCTTGTCAATCGCGGACGCATCAGCACCGATCAACTCTACGCCGAGAGCCTGCAACACACCGCTCTTCTGTAACGACAGCGCAGTGTTCAGCGCAGTCTGACCACCCATCGTCGGCAACAACGCGTCCGGGCGCTCAGCCGCCAGGATCTTGGCAACGATATCGGGCGTGATCGGCTCAACATAAGTTGCATCAGCCATCGCCGGGTCGGTCATAATTGTGGCTGGATTGGAATTGACCAGGATGATCCGGTAACCCTCATCTTTCAGCGCTTTGCACGCCTGGGTGCCGGAATAGTCGAATTCGCAGGCTTGGCCGATAACAATCGGACCAGCCCCGATGATCATGATCGAGGAAATGTCGGTGCGTTTGGGCATAACGGGGCCGCCTTGTACCTGAGCGTTTGCGATTTGGCTACATCACGAACGCAGTTTCACAAAGACAATCTCTAAAGATCGCTAACAGCTTTTCGAAACCACCGGCGAGCAGGCATGACCAACGACCGCAAATCGCGCTTGGTTATGGCCGAAATTGCTGACTTCAACGACATCGTTAAAGCCATGTTCGCCCAAAATCTCGGAAATCTCAGCAGCGTTGTACTTCGCCAATCCTACTTGGCGCCGGATGTGTCCGTAGTCCGACAGCAGAGTTCGTGCCAGCCCTACCACAGCATCCAGAAAAAACCCAGCCGATGCGGCAAATCTGAGCAATGCAAGCGCATCTCGCAATGCCGAAGTCTCAGGTTTGATGATGTCGGCTAACACCAACCGCCCACCATTCTTCAGCTGCCTGTGCCAGATCCGCAGCCACGCGACAAATTCTTCCCGCGAAAGGTACTGCAGGACGGAGTTCACCACCACCAGATCAAGGGTTCCAGCGTCGAGCCCCCGGCAGCGGCTTGCATCCAGCACAACGCAGTTTTGATGGTCCGCGAAGCGCAATCCGAGTTCGTCCTGGACCCGAGCAGCACCATCGTACAGCATCAATTGCTGGCAGGATTGAGCCACTTGCTCGGCGTAAAGCGCCTCACCGCATCCAAAGTCCAGAACAATCGAATCTGAACGAACCCATTGGCGATAGTCGTCTACAAGACCTGCAGCATGGGCTTGCTTATGACGTTCGCTGACATAGATAGCGTGGCTTCCATTCCAGAAATCCAGCCAACTCGCCAATTGGTCCAACTCCGGCCAGTGATTGCGCTCAGAATTATACGGCTTCCGCTCCGTAGTAGAGCATCACGATATGCTTGGCCTCGGCGAAGAACAGCCAGCGTTCGGTCAGGACACCTATGACCACCGACACCAGCGTGATCAGCCCGACCAGAATAGCGGCAGCGGCACCCGCAACCAACAACATCAGCAAGCACAAAGCCGGCACCACAAACAGACCGATAGTGGCAACGAGGCGCAGTTTCTCCGCGTGTTTCCGGCCGATTTGGAAACCCATCTCGCGCATCACGAAGTTGGGTTGTGTGTGCGCTGGTTCAAGCACCTTCACCGTCCCAAACTCAGCGAGCCCTGTCGCATCACCAGCCGTTGCGGTCTTGGGCTCGGTATCGACTTGGCTCCAATAAACAACCTTCATCAGCCACGTTGCCAGCACCAACACCAAACCGAGCCAGATCAACTCTGCCTCTTTGCCGAACCAAACCGTGACAAGCACATTGAACAGGATACAACCCGTCATGAGCGCCAGCGCGCAGTAAACCGGCGCAACCAAAGGATGATGCCATGACTTGATCGTCGAGAGTGATCCATAAATCATCCCAGTGCACCAGACCGTGACTAAGGCCCCGATCACTGACAGCACTGCGCAAATTGCGTAGATACCGCTGACATCCTCAAAGAACACCCATCCAATACCGAAGATCGCCATCGGTACAAATGTCGCCACCGCCGCCACGCCTTCGCGCGAAAGCCATGATGTCTGCCATTGCGAGAAGGCTCGCCATGCCCGCTCCGGACGCCCCAGATGCAGCATCGATGATAGCAGGCCGAATACGATCAGCAGCGCTGACAACGCCAACCCAAAGAAGCCAAACCAGGACTCCGGAGGAACCACGCCGGTCAATACTGCCAGCGCCATCCAGACTAAAAGCCCGTAGCCCGCACCAGATGCCGTCGTAAAGAAAATCACCGAATATGCTGGATGCATATCTGCCTCCTATCGCGACAACATCTTATCGGCCCAGCTGAAGAAGCGCTCGGCGATATCATTCGAATTAGTAGGTGCTTCGACCGCAGGTACGTTGCTGTCACCTGCAGCATGCCCATCGCGCCGCGGCCGCGGCGGAAGATAGCGATTGACCGGCTTGTATCCTGTTTCAGGCATCAGGCCATATCCGCCGCGCTCTTTAACCAGTTGCGAGACGTCGCTGTTTGGATCACCCAGGTCGCCGAAGTGACGGGCTCCGGTTGGACAAGCTTTGACACAGGCTGGCACCCGGTCCGCTTCGTCGAGGGTATCATTGTAGATTCGATCCACACACAGTGTGCACTTCTTCATCACGCCGTGATTGCTATCGTATTCGCGCGCACCGTAAGGACAGGCCCATGAGCAGAGCTTGCAACCAATGCACGTGTCCGGATTGACAAGCACGATACCGTCTTCGGCACGCTTGTAGGACGCGCCCGTCGGGCAGACCGTCACACAAGCCGGTTCCTCGCAGTGCAGGCAGGAGCGCGGAAAGTGAACCGTTCGCGATGTGTCGCCTTGGGTGACTTCATAACCGTGAATCCGGTTGAGCCACGCACCGGTTGGATCAACACCATAAGGCTCGGTATCAGACAGTGGCGCAGAATAGCCGCCAGTGTTCCATTCCTTACAGCTTGTTGCACAAGCCTGGCACCCGACGCAGGTGTCGAGATCGATGACCAATCCGAGTTTCTTGTCGGTTGTTTGCGGCAATGCTGTCATCGCGCGCCTCCCGCCTTATCGTTGAGATCCCCGCCAAAAGCAAGAACCTCAGGGCGTTCCTTTGGTTTAGCTGGAGAAAGCCGCTCAAATTGCGGGTAGCTTTCCTCAGCCTCATTGGCACTGGCTTTTTCGATCCGCACGCGCAAATCGTACCATGCCGCCTGCCCCGTGATAGGATCACTGTTGGCGAAGCGGTAACCGCCTTCACGTTCCGGCAACAGCTCCGAAATCAGGTGGTTCAAAAGGAACCCCTTTTTGGCCTCAGGTGCATCTTCATCAAGCCCCCAGGCACCGCGACGCTTACCGATCGCATTCCAGGTCCAGACCGTGTCGTCGTTGACCCCCTCCATGAGGCGGACTTGCGCCTTCACGCGTCCGATCGCACTGGTAATCCAGACCCAGCCGTCGTCCTCGACGCCAAGTGACTGCCCCTTGGCCCGGCTCATATAGAGCCGGTTAAAACCGTGAATCTGCCGGAGCCAGGCATTCTGTGATCCCCAGGAGTGATACATCGCCATCGGCCGCTGGGTCACCGCGTGCATCGGGTAGGCATCTTCATCCAACATCGTTTCTTCAAACGGTGCATACCAAAACGGGATCGGATCAAAGAACCGCTTGATCCGTGCCCGATGACTTGCCGGTGGCTGGATCTGTCCATGCCCCTCGGCAGCCAGCCTGAACGTTTGCATCGGCTCCAGGTAGAGCTGGAAGCTCACCGGGTTCGGTGCGCCAATGAACCCGACTTCTGTCGCCCATTCCAGGTAGCTCTTGTTAACGTGCTTGAAATAACGTTGCTCTGGCGCGAGCTCATGCGCGTAAAAACAGCCGTTCTCGATGTATTGCTCAAGCTGTTTGGGGTTGGGCGCACCTTTGCCATACGACTGGCCATCCTCACCACGAAACCCGGCAAGTGGTCCGACACCAGGCGCACGCTCGTGATTGACAATGTAATCGCTATACCCGCCCGGATACTTCGCATTGCCATCATCGTCGACAAAACCAGGCAGACCGAGACGCGCACCCAGTTCCAGGATTGCTGACTGGAAAGGACGCACATTGCGGTCTGGTTCAACAACGGGCTGACGGATCGCATCAGCTGGTGCATCCGGATCAGAAATCGGACGATCCAGCATCGAGATACAGTCCCAACGCTCAAGATAGGTTGTATCAGGCAGGATTAGATCGGCATACGGCACCATCTCGGAGAAGTACGCATCTGAATAAATGATGCGCGGGATCTTATACTCACCGGTATCTTCATTTTTCTCGGTCAGGTGGCGCAAGATCGCCGGGATGTTCATCGACGAGTTCCAGCTCATGTTCGCCATGTACATGAACAGGGTATCAATGCCATAGGGATCCGCGTTGGCCGCATTGGTCAGAACCATATGCATCAGACCGTGGGCCGCGACAGGCGCATCCCATGAATAGGCCTTGTCGATCCTGAGCGGCGTCCCGTCATCATCAACCAGCAGATCATCCGGACTGGTCGGGAAACCCAGCGGAGCACCGCCGAGTGGCGTATTCGGCTTGACGGTGCCCTTCTTGCCGGCCGGCTTCAATGGCGGCGGTGGTGGCTTCGGGAAAGGTGCCTTGTAGCGAAAACCGCCTGGGCAATCGATTGTCCCAAGCAAGATCTGCAACAGATGCAGCATCCGGCAGGTTTGGAAACCGTTGGAGTGAGCCGAGATCCCGCGCATGGCGTGGAATGAGACCGGCCGGCCAACCATTTTTTCGTGTCGGCGCCCTGCCCAATCCGTCCAGGGAATATCGAGCTCGACCTGGCTTTCGAACGCTGCTTCAGCAATCTCGGTCGCAATTCGGCGAACCGTCGCAGCTGGAACGCCAGTCACCTTCTCCGCTTCCTCCGGTGAATGATAATCGCTCAGGAAACGCTCTGCGATGAGTTGGAAAGAGGGAACCGCCTTACGGCCGTCGGGGAGCTCAACTGAACCAGTCAGAGCCGGCGAGATATCAATCCGCGACGCGTCAACAATCTCACCGCTCGATTTATCCAGGCAGAGCGGCTTACCGTCATCATTGCGGGCGAACAATCCATCGTCTGCAGCACCCTCGTCCTGAATGACGAGCCAGGGCGCGTTCGTATAGGTCACGAGAGACTGCAGATCAATTTTTTCATTGATCAGCAATTCCCGGATGATCGCAGCAATGAACATACCATCGGTACCAGGACGGATGCCGATCCACTCATCCGCAATAGCGCCATAGCCAGAGCGCACCGGGTTGACCGCTACAAATTTTGTACCCTTGCCCTTGAGCTTGCCCAAGGCCGTCTTAATCGGGTTGGAGCCATGATCCTCGGCAACACCGAACATCATGAAATACTTGGTGTGCTCCCAGTCCGGCTCACCGAACTCCCAGAACGAGCCACCAAACGTATACAGGCCGGCAGCCGCCATGTTGACAGAGCAAAAACCGCCGTGTGCCGCAAAATTTGGCGTCCCGAACTGCTGCGCAAACCAACCGGTCAAGGCCTGGCTCTGATCACGCCCTGTGAACAGAGCAAATTTATGTGGGTCCTTCGCGCGGATGTCACTCAGCCACTCGGTGGCAAGCCCCAGCGCTTCATCCCAACTGATTTCGACGAACTCGTTTGAACCCCGTGGCCCGACACGCTTCATCGGCGCACTCAGCCGTGCCGGTGAATAGTGCTGCATAATGCCGGCAGAGCCTTTGCCGCACAAAACACCCTTGTTGACCGGATGGTCTTTATTGCCCTCGATATAGCGGACAGTTCCATCCTTCAGATGGACTTTGATCCCGCAACGGCAGGCACACATGTAGCAGGTGGTTGTTTTGACCGTATCACCAATTGGCTCGTGCAAGTCCACGCGTGGCTCAGCCTGGCCCATATACCGTCCCCGTATCCATTAATGTCGAGCTTGACCATAGAGCCAAGGAAGCCGGCGCTCGTTATTCAGCACAGAAATCGGCCGACCATGAACTCTTGTCATTGCGAAGCTACCCCATGAAAACAAGAATGCAAACGTTTTCAGCTACGCCCCAGGCTGATATATCCGTGTCTGAAACCAGAAACGTGGTTAAGCGCTTAGGCGGCCATGGTTCGTTGCAGGACAGAAGTCGCACGGCGACGTCCTGGCCCGCCCCCTTGCCGCAACGCACCATGCGGGGTGATAGTGCAGCCAACGTCCGAACACCAAAAACGACGAGACGATCAAAATGAGCATCCCCACGACGGTCGGCCCGACCTCGAATTTCTATACCTCACAGCGCCTCCGCCTCCACTATCTGGACTGGGGCAATCATGGCGCCCCCCCGCTTATCCTGCAACACGGCGGCATGGACCACGGCCGCAGCTGGGACCCAGTTGCGCTGGCCCTCAAGGACGATTGGCATGTCATTGTCCCGGAACTCAGAGGCCATGGCGACAGCCAATGGACCGCTGACGGCGACTACACCATGGCGGCCTATGTCTATGACTTTGCCCAGCTGATCCATCAGCAGAATCTCGCCCCCGTCACCATTGTGGCCCACTCCCTCGGTGGCAACATCGCGCTGCGCTACGCCGGCACATACACCGACAACGTCCGCAAGCTGGTCGCTATCGAGGGCCTCGGAGCCTCGCCTAGTGTTCTGGCCGAGCGCGCAAAGAAAACAGCGGCGGAGCGGCTCTCGGAGTGGATCGACCGCAAACGCGACCTGTCGGGGCGCCACCCCAAGCGCTATCCAAGCCTGGAAGAAGCCGCAGCCCGGATGCAGGACAAGAACCAGTTCCTGACCAAGCAGATGGCCGACCACCTGACTCGCTATGGCGTCACCCAGAATGAAGACGGCACCTACTCATGGAAGTTCGACAATTACCTGCGCGCCTGGCCACCGAGTGACATGCCGCAAGCCGACATCGAGTATCTCTGGCAGCAGATCAAATGTCCGACACTATTGATGTACGGCGAAGAAAGCTGGGCCACCAATCCGGAAGAAGACGGCCGCATCAAACACTTCAATACGGCCAAGGTCGAGATGTATGCCAAGGCCGGCCACTGGGTGCACCACGACCGCTTCGAAGACTTCGTCGCAAGTCTGAAGCGCTTCCTGTGAGCCGCCACCAGCCCGGACACCAACACCGACAACAAATTCGCAGAACGCGCATGCAATGGAGCCCCCAATGGATTGGGAAATTCACCACGTCAACCTGCCCGCCCACGACGTCATCGAAACACGGCGGTTTCTATGTGACATCGTTGGCCTGAAAGAAGGCCAATGGATCTATCCCGACACGGTCGGAGAGCTCCATCACGATGAGCGCAGCATCGCCTACTTCGGAACGGAGAACCGCGGCATCCATGTGGTCCGCTCCATTCCGACCTTTGCCCGCGACAACGGCTTCATGCATAACCCGACGATCGGTGGCCATTTCGCGATCGGCGTGTCGGATCTTGCAGGCATTATGGAGCGGCTCACGGCAGCGGGCATCCCGTTCTCCGACGCCGGCATTTATGCAATGGCTGGTGTCCACCAGATCTACTGCTACGACCCCTCTTACAACGTCATTGAAATCAATCAGACCAAGGCCCCCTTGCCGGCAGATCAAGTTGCCAAGCAGGATCCGTCTGAGAACGTCGACGTCCACCATGTCATGATCCCGGCCCATGATCTCGCCCGGTCGACCGCCTTCTTCCGCGATATCGTCGGCCTGAACGAAGGTGCCGCGCCGGACGCTGACCTCAATGGCACTGCTGAAAAGCGCGACGCGAGCTTCTTCGGCAAGGACGGTTACGGCATTCACCTCGTCCACCCGTCTGCCACCTACCCGAGCGCCCACGGCCTGCTTCACAATCCGACGCTTGATCCACATTTCGCGCTGACGGTTCCAGATCTCGCAGCTGTCCGCGATCGCATGAGCAAGGCGGACATTCTCTATTCCAACGGCGGCACATGCCCGACAGACAAGGCAGACGCGTTACTGGTCTACAGCCCGTCTCTACGCCTCATCGAACTGACCGAGCCCGTCGCTTGAGGCTGAACTGGTGAAACGAAAACCGGTCAGCCCCGAACGCGAACCAAAGTCGAACGGGCAGGCCGCCATCAGTGATACTGCGTGTTTCTGCTCCGATAGACTCGTACGCGCTTGCCGTTCGAGCGCAGAGAGCGATTTGCTATCGATCCTGAATAACTTGGCTTGAGGTTGAAATGATATCGGTCCTAGATCTGGCAGCCGCTAATCTGACGTCGCCGATGATCCTGTTTTTCGCGCTTGGTCTTGTGGCAGCGCTTGCCCGATCCGATCTCACCATTCCCGAGGCCGTCGCCAAGGGCATGTCGATTTATCTCATGATGGCCATCGGCTTCAAAGGCGGAGCAAGCGTCGCTGAGCATGGCATCGGCACAACCCTTGTCCTGACCATCATCGCAGGTATCCTGCTCAGCAGCTTGATACCGGTCATCGCCTTCCACGCCCTCAAACTCACGTCCAACCTCTCCCGCGTTGATGCCGCCGCCGTTGCCGCCCACTACGGGTCGATCTCAATCGTGACGTTCTTGGCAATGACGCAGGCACTGGAGAGCCTCGGCATCGACTATGAGGGCTACATGGTGGCCGTCGCCGCCGCCATGGAAACGCCCGCTATCATGGTCGCCCTGTGGTACGCAATGAAATCATCAGACCAGTCCCGCAAACTCGAAGTCGGCATCCTGCGCGATATTTTTCTCAACGGGTCCATCGTCGTTCTCATTGGCGCCTTTGCCATCGGCATCATTTCCGGCGCCGATGGTCTCAACACCGTCGCCCCATTCCTGGTCTCGCCGTTCAAGGGTGTGCTGTGCCTCTTCCTGCTCGACATGGGCCTAATCGCCGGCCGCGGCCTTATGAGCGGCGGCCGCTATCTGACTGCCCCCGTCATTGCGTTCGGTCTCTACATGCCGCTGGTCGGTGCCGCGCTGGGTCTGGTCTGCGCCTGGATCATCGGGCTCTCGACGGGAACAACCGCATTGCTGGTCACACTGGCTGCCAGCGCATCCTACATCGCGGTCCCCGCCGCACTGCGCCTGGCCCTGCCGCAGGCCCAGCCATCAATCTATCTCACCCTGTCGCTCGGCATCACGTTCCCATTTAATCTGACCGTCGGAATACCGATCTATGTGGCACTGTCTCAAATGCTCTGACGCGCGTTGCATTGACAGAAGCCACGGTCACACGTGTCACACAGACACGAGCCACGCACAAAGAGGATGAGGTTCGCCATGCAAACGTTTCCAAAAAAGCGCATCGACATCATGGTCGAAGCACCATTGATGAACCGGATGATCGACATTCTGGAGCAGTTGAATGTCGGCGGATACACGGTCGTGCCGGCGATCGCAGGGCGCGGTCAATCCGGCACCTGGCATCGTGATGGCCAGGTCGGCCGCGTCGGCTCGGTGGTTCAGATCTTCTGCATTGTCGATGATAGCCGCGTCGATGAACTTCTGACCCCCATCTTCGAGCTTGTCGCCCAACAGATCGGCATCGTCACCGTCTCCGACGTCCAGGTCATACGGCCTGAGAATTTTTGAGAGTTGTGCTTGAGTGTCCGCAGGCATCGCGCCCAAACGGCGTCAGCCTTACAGATCCGACGCTCTGCTCGGCTGCATAAGCCCAACTCCGCTCGCACCAACTCAATTCTCAATTGCATTGGCGCTGACTTTTGATATCTTCGCGGCTTGATGGTTCCGCCGGATTGAACGAAATGGCGGATTAAAAGAGAACACGGTGAGGCGTACCCATCAGGGACCGAAACCGTGGCTGCCCCCGCAACTGTAAGCGGAAAGCGCCCCTCAACAGCCACTGACTGTTACGTCGGGAAGGCGAGGAAGGCGCAAAGACCCGCCAGCCAGGAGACCTGCCGTCCTTCGACCACTCGAACCGAACGGGGTGTTTCGGGAGAACGCAATGACTGTTTCGCGCGTCTGCACAACTGTTATCCGAAACGGAATGCGTCACCAACCTCCGTCCAAGCGCGGAGGAGGCAGCATTGTCTATCGACAGATCATTTCAGAGTCCGCATAGGATCGTTGTTTGCACGCTTTGCCGGCGAGATGGCGATGATTGCAATCCAGGGCATGCTCTCATCGACGAACTCAAAGCAAAGTTCGATTCCGCATCGCGTTCAAGCAAGATGACCGACTTCGAAGTGTCAGGCATTGACTGCATGGCTGGCTGCACGCGGCCGTGCACTGTTGCGTTCACGGCGGCAGACAAAGCCAGCTACTTGTTCGGCGATATCGATCCAGAAAAAGATATCGACTCTCTCATCGCATTCGCTGATCAGTTCCAAAGGTCCGGCGATGGCTGGACACGCGCCACGGATCGCCCTCTTGGCTTGCGCAATAAGACCTTAGCGAGATTGCCCGGCAGTTTGGTCTTGTCACGCCTCGGCGCGGGGGAAAATGAGTGACGGAAGCATCCACAATAACCCATGCCATCAAAGCCTCAGGCGTAAGCTATCGCGCTGCAAACGGTCAGCTGTTGGTTCAAGACATCTCGCTGGCGGTACGAACTGGCGAGATCGTCGCTCTTGCGGGCCCCAATGGTGCAGGGAAGACCACTCTTCTGCGGATGCTGGCGGGCTTGATCGTACCAACTGCAGGCACCATCGAACTCTTCGGCCAAACAATCCATAGAATGAAAGCACGAGAGCGAGCCAAGCGCGTCGCGATTGCTGGACAACACGATACACCTGACAAAAGGTTGTCAGTCCACGATTATGTGGCCTTGGGCCGGGTACCGTATGGCGAGAACCCATCGAACATTCGTGCGGCCGATGTCATCGATCACTCCCTTGACCTAACAAGATTGTCCGAATTGCGGAACGCAAGTCTCGGGCGGCTTTCCGGTGGCGAAATCCAACGCGCAGTCCTCGCGCGCGCTATTTGCCAACAACCGGAAATCCTGTTTCTCGATGAACCAACCAATCATCTCGATCCCGGAGCCAAACACGACGTCTTGCAGTTGATCGCCGATTTGGGGATCACGACGGTCACAGTCCTGCATGACCTTACTCTGATACCAGGACTTGCTGACCAGACTCTCCTGCTCGATTTCGGAGCGGAAGTCAGCTCTGGCAGGACACTTGATGTCCTAGCTCCTCCAACCATCAAAACAGTCTTCGGTGTGGACTACCACATCCTACATCACCCCGAAGAGCCACGCGCGCTGCCGGTACTCGACATGTCCGTCAATCGCTCTTCGTCAGCCCGTGAAGAAAATCACAAAGATAAAGGATAACTGCGATGAGAAAATTGCTTTTCGGCGTCCTCACCAGTTTTGCTACGACATCTGCCGCTGCATTTCCTGTCACCGTTGATAACTGTGGCAAGCCGCTAACCTTTGACAAGGCTCCAAAGTCGATGGTCGTCCATGACATCAACATGGCTGAGATGGCCTTCGCGTTAGGGCTACAAAGCCGTATCGTCGGCCTGACAGGCATTTCGGGATGGTACAAGACGAGCAAGGATTTTGACCGCCGCCGTGGCGATATTCCTGAACTGGCCCCCAAATACCCGAGCCTTGAGAACCTGACTGCCGCCGCACCGGAACTGTTTTTTGCAGGCTGGTACTACGGCATGAAGCCTGGTGGTGACGTCACCCCGGACACATTAGCCCCACTTGGAATCAAGACGCTTATCCTCTCGGAGAGCTGCATCCATCTCGACAAGAAGCGGCCTGTTGCGAGCATGGACCTGCTCTTCAACGACACGATGCGGTTGGGTCAGATCTTCGGTCATCAGTCGCAGGCCACGGCGTTGGTTGAGAAATGGAAAACACGGCTCGCCTCAATTCGACAGTCAGTCGGCGCGCGTAAAGGACCACGGACCTTTCTCTACGACTCGGGCGACGACAAGCCATTTACTGCAGGGCGCTATGCCATCGTCAACGCGATGATCGAGGCGGCCGGCGGCACCAATGTGACAGCAAACATGAACACCAGTTGGTCACGGTCCTCCTGGGAAGCGGTTGCTGCAGCAAATCCTGAATTCCTTATCCTTCTCGATTACCAAGGCGGTGGTGGCGCGGAGTCCTTGCTCGATTTCCTGCGCAAGCATCCGGCCATGAAAGAAACGGATGGCGTAAAAAACAAAAGGTTTGTTGCGCTTAGGTATGAGGAGCTCACGCCTGGTCCGGCAAATGTCGATGCAATCGAGAAGATTGCAGCTGCCATGCATCCCGACGTTAAGTTTTAGCCAGAGCATGCGCCCTGCAGCAGCCATAGCCGGTGCGGCAACACTCGCCGCACTTACGGTGACATCAATTGTTCTGGGCGCGACAGCGATCGAGCCCGGCACCATCATCGCCGCGATCGGCAAATGGGTCGGTTGGCTTGAGGCTGGTAACGTAACGCCGATCGATCGAATTGTCGTTGATCTGCGCCTTCCGCGCGCGCTTCTGGCAATCATGGTCGGGGCTGGCTTGGGCATCGTCGGAGCCCTCTTACAATCCGTGACCCGAAACGACCTTGCCGATCCTTTCCTGTTCGGGCTGTCGTCTGGGGCTGCAGCGGGAGCCGTCCTGGTTATCACAGTGACAGGAGACGCCCTCGGGATTTGGACACTTCCCATTGCCGCGTTTTGCGGTGGCATGATTGCAGCAATCGCCGTCCTGGTCCTGTTTTGGAAAATCGGATTTCGTGGTCCCGAGAAACTCGTTCTTGCTGGCTTGGCGGTATCATTCCTGTTTACGTCAGCGACGAACTTTCTTGTCTTTGCTGGGGACCAACGCGCAGCGCATTCGGTATTGTTCTGGACACTGGGCGGGCTTGGCAATGCCCGCTGGGACGTCCTTCCATTGGCCGCTGCAGGACTATGCGCAATCCTGATCTACGCCCTCGTCAATCACCGGGCATTCGACGCACTGTTGGCTGGTGATCTCACGGCCACGAGCCTCGGCGTGCAGGTCACGCGCTTGCGAACATTGACATTCCTTGTCTGCGCTTTCTCAACGGCAATCTTTGTATCGCTGTGCGGGGTTATAGGTTTTGTCGGACTGATGGTTCCACACATTGCGCGCGTCTTCGTGGGTGCCTTGAACCGAGGCGTAATTTTGCTGTCGGCGCTGATCGGAGCGAACCTGCTTCTGGCCAGTGACATCCTCGCGCGTGTCCTGCTCTCACCGCAGGAGCTTCCGATCGGAATTGTAACCTCCTCAGCCGGTGCGGTGTTTGTCGCCATCATGTTAATCCGCCGCGAGACAAATGACTGATTGCTCAGTCAGAGCCGTCTCAACACGGACCGCCGCCTACCAACACGCGGATCGAGGATCACATTCTGCCCCTGCAAGGATGACATCGTTAGGCCGGACATGAGCGCAAATCCCGGCGCATCAGCGTGTGGCTTTCGGCTTCGCAGGTTCGGAATGAATGTATCTTGGTGCCTTCGCAGGTGACAGACTATCAATGTAAGCCACGAGTTTCATCATGGCAGGCATTGGCAGATTGAACGCCGGCATCTCGTCATGGCCTTCAATCCGGCCTGTCTTCAAGGCTTCGACAAGCATGGCAATTGGATATCGCTCGTGCAAGTCGCGGAAGGCCGTGTTCGCATTAGCACGAACCGGGCTGGGATCACGCGGGCCAATCGCATGGCAGGCACTGCAATACGCCTGCGCAACGGCGCGCCCTTGTTTCAAGCGGTCTGCTACGACCGTTTCTGCTGCTCGTGCGGAAAAACAGACAACAATGCCGGCCAGCAACACCACGAGCCTCAGAGCAAAGCGTTTGGAACCAAGCAAGTCTCACTCACTCCAATAGCTATCCGGACAACATGAGCTATTCAGCTGCGGCAGCAAACTCTGTCAGTCGGTACCCATAGGTCTTGTCCAAACCAAGACGCAGCGCGATATCGAGACCAGCTCGCAGCGCCTTGCCTTGCAGCGGCGAAAGTGGTTTGCGCAGCGGTCCAGACGGCATTCCCATCGCGCGCATCAGACTTTTCACAGCAACCGGATTGATCGCCGAATACGCAAAGTGCAGCATATCAAGGTTCTTCAGCCACGCTTCCCTGCAAGCGAAAGCATCCTCACCGGTTTCCCACGGCTTTGAAATGACGGCCATCTCACGCGGGATGAGATTGCCCGTCATATTGGCCGTCCCATGACCGCCCAATGCCATAACGGGAATAACAAGACCGAGGTTGGGTGAGCAGCAGCACATGATCGCCATATCCGGCTGCGCCGCGCAGATTTGCGCGATCTGCCCGACCCGCGTTGTACTCTCTTTCAAAACAATCATGTTCGGATGCGCGGCCAGTTTAAGGAGATCCGTCCAATGCAGATCCGTATTCACCCGCGGCGGATTGTTATAGAATCCCATGGCAAGGTCGGTGCTATCGAGAACCTCCAAAGTGAAGTCGGTGATGTCGGCATTTGAGGCGCAGATATAGGCGGGCGCGGCAATGATCGCCCCATCGGCCCCCTCGGCCTTTGCATAGCGAACATAATCAATTGTGTTCTCAGTGTTCGTCCCCGTGCAGCCGTAATAAAACTGCATCTTGCCGGTGTTCATTTTGGCCGTCTGAGAAATGATCTGGCGCCGCTCGTCGGGCGTCAGCATCGAGACTTCACCGGTCGATCCCATGATCAGCACAGCCTCAGTGCCATTCTCTTGGTGAAACTGCAAAAGAGACCGGAAGCCTTCGAAATCGATCGAACCATCATTGTTCATTGGTGTGATCAGAGCAACAAACGAGCCCTTGGGTTTCATGTGCGCCATCGAGATCCATCCCCTTGCAGTTCGCTGTCGTGTTGCGGGCCGTCAGCCACGTTGCGTTCGCCACTGTGTTCTGCGGCAGACCCGCTGACAGTCTTCACCGAAACTGATCTGCGGGCCCCACAATCGTCCACCAGTCAACCACAACATCAATCGATACGATTTGAGACGGATCAAGTCTGACCGGAACAAAACGTGGTCTCAAAGCATACCCAGGCACTTCATCCGACAACCAGGCCAGCACCGAACAGCCTTAAACGCCAAAACCAGACCCGGTGCAGCCAACACCGGCCAAGCCACGCTGGTCTCGAGCGCCGCCCACCGTTGTGCCGACACCCTCGACCAACTCCTTGCGTAAGGGTAAGTAGTGCCGACAGATCCGACGAGGTGACACCAGAGATGACATTCTTTGCCAAACTAAAACAGGCCGCCGCCGATGAGTGGACCACATACACCGAGCATCCCTTCACCGAAGGCCTCGCTGATGGCACATTGCCGGAGGTCGCATTCAGAGACTATCTGGTGCAGGACTATCTCTTCCTGATTGAGTTTGCCCGCGCCTACGCTGTTGCTGTTTATAAATCCCCGACGCTCGCAGACATGCGGGAAGCGGCGGGCGGCATGTCGGCTATTCTTGATGTTGAGATGGAGCTGCACGTCAAGCTCTGCGCCGAATGGGGACTATCGCCAAAGCAACTGGAAGACACCCCGGCCGCCGCAGAAACTCTGGCCTATACGCGCTACGTGCTTGATGCCGGCATGCGGGGGGATCTTCTTGCTCTCAAAGTCGCCCTGGCACCCTGCGTGATCGGATACGCCGAAATTGCCAATCGCCTAGCAACCTACCCCGGCGCGCTGGCGGACAGAAATCCCTATGCCGTCTGGATTTCCGAATACGCCAGTGAGGCCTACCAAGACGTGGCCGGCAAAGCCGAGAGCCATCTGAATGCGTTGGCAGACCGCTATCTGACCCCGAAACGCGAAACCGAGCTTGTCTCCATCTTTCGCGAAGCAACCCGCCTGGAGGCCGAGTTTTGGGAAATGGGCTGGCGGGCCGGAGCGGACAACGAAGAGTAACTGTGCGCTGCGCTGAAGGCTTGACCGGAACAAGCCAAACGCCATTGACGAACCGGATGATCTACAATGCAGAACCGTTGCCTCTCGGCGGCGACACGGTTGCCCAGCCGATCGCGCCGCGCGTGCAAACCAGCACCTGGCATTGCGACGGACAGGCCGGCCGCGTCGGCTTGGTGGTTCAGATTTTCTGCATGGTCGATGAGAGCCGCGGCGATGAACGCTTGACGAAGATGTCTGCAGCTGAGGGTGCTGCGGTCGCAGTCGGAGCGTTCGGAACAGCTCTTAATGACCCTTCACGACACGACCAACAATTAGTGGTTATGCAATACATTCACAACGGACATGATCGCGCTGCGTCAACAATCAGTTTTGATTGCGGGCGGTCGTGTCAAGGAGCAGCGCTACACTGTCTAAGGGCGCAATATCGTGAAATTGAATGCAATAGCCCGAAAGCTGACGAATTACATTGCTCGATAATCAGCTCAACCATCACGCGACATGACGATGGCCACACGGGTATCACTCGGATAAAAGTGTTCGTTGATACCGTTCAAGCGTTTAGTCTCATACAGACCGTGCGGGGCCAGCAGAGCGGATAAGAACTCTGTTGAAATGGCAGTTTGCGGACCATGCGCCAGAACTTTGCCGGTCTCCGCCATGTTGAAACTGCAGAAACGGGTCTCCAGCCGCCCGATCAGATCAGCATAGGCGCGAACCTGTGCTTCCTCCATTTCGTAAAATGAAAATGCATTGCAGAATAGATCAACATTGCCGCGCAAATCATCCGTCTTCCAAGGTGGAAGTTGCAGGATAGTGGGACGCGAACCATTTTTCGCCTCAAACGGAAGCGTGATTTCGCGCTCGTCCTTCAAGTCGCGATAGTCAAGAACGTCTACCGACGGCTCTGACTTTAGATATTGCGTACTTAGATACAGTGTCGTCGGTATATCTATATTCACAATCGTCTTCAAATGAGGGTTAAGTGCCAAATGCGCCAGCGTGCTGAGACCCAAACCCGGTCCGACTTCGACCATCGTGGTAATTCGATCTGGAGATACCTCGGCGTAGAAATCGGCTGCTCTGGCAATGTACTCCACCCAATAGGCCGAGGCCACGCTATCTCGATAGGCGAATCCATCGAGCGGAGCGCCGGACTGCAGTGCGTTTGGCAGGTCAATGGAGAGACCGGCCTGTTCGATCGCTGCCAACACTCCTTTAGCTCGGCCGATTTCTGCAACAAGTGCTCGATTGTTCGCGACCGTCATCTGCTTTTGGTAGACAGCTATGGTCTGGCTTGATCCTGGCAGCCTATGCACGGCATTCCAAATCAACTGCTTGAGCTGCGATACAGGCGGTTCAACTCCAATCTACCCTGTGTGTGCGAACCCGGCCAGCAAACCATTGTTGCGCCGCAGCGCTTTTAGGTCACTTGGCTTTAAGCGCGCTCGGACATCCCGGGCGTAGCCTTGCCAATAGCGCGGCGTCTGCCAAACTCCCTGGACATCGCTTTCGTCTTTGATCAGCAAATCAAAAAGGTCGATGTCATCCTCAACCTGCCGGACATCTGCCTTGTCGCTTAAATTATTCTTCAAAATTCTTCATAGACCTTCTAGAGCGAATCTCCATGCCACTCGGCCAGTATTGCGACCCAACCTCCCGAGCCTCTCAAGGCCATTCACTTTTCGAACCCGTTGATCGTCATCTTTGCAACGTTAACGTTAAGCGAGCAAGGGTTTCTTGTGCGGGAATTTAACATAGCGGAAGCCAATATGCATCCGGCATCACGGCCGAAGGCATTAGAGCGGTTTAGAAGTGAGAATCCATCACTGATGGATCGCTTTGACATCGGGCGCCACAAAAGCCTGCCGCGCTCACCGGTCAACCCCGATCAGCTGTTTTCGTTTGTGGAAGAGTGAGGCTCGTCGCGAGAACGAACGGTGGCTATTGGGATTACAATGACCTGAAAGCTGACGTACTGAGTTGGTCAACGATGGCCCAATGCCGACAAATGCTGACTGTCCGCTTTTGAATGCTATGCTGCCGTGACAACTGACAGACGAGAGCAACGGCGCGGCCGGACCACAAATGACAGCTATCTCCGCATCCCAGACCTACCAACTTATCCCCCATCACCGAACCTCCCGCATCCTCCCTCTCACCCGTCTCGACCAGGATTGCGAGCGAAGACCGATGTTTCGGACTTCGCATTCTTAAATGACGAACTCGGAAACATCCGAGTTCGTGCCGGTGGCGACTTGTTGGCGAGGGGCGGGGTTCGGTTCTGTGCGGGCGCGGTCACGCAACCTCCCGCATGGCGATGTTCTTCCCGGGGCCGCGATCGGCGTCGCACCACGCGAGCGCCCTCGCGGCGAACCGGGGTTATGGAGAGGACGGAGCCCGGTGGCATCCCATCAGGCTCAAGTCGGGCAGCGTGCCAAAGTGGACCCTCCGCTGCCGGTCGAGACGCGGGGCGTGATCTGCGCCTCAAAAAAATAGAGTAGCGGTGTCGATCACGCCCCGCGCTCCTGAACCCAAAGCAACGCTCCGCCGCCGGCTCACTTGCCGGCGCGTCCGGAGCCGCCCGCGCTGGAGCACGGCTGTGCGTGACACGCCGCCGTGATGGGTCACATGAGCCGCAGCGCGGCTCCCGCCTACAGCGGAATATTGTCGTGCTTCTTCCAGGGGTTTTCGACGGTCTTGTTGCGCAACATGTTGAGCGCGCGGCAGATCCGAACACGGGTGTTGCGCGGCAGGATCACCTCGTCGATGTAGCCCCGCTCCGCCGCCACAAACGGATTGGCGAAACGCTCCTCATACTCGGCGCTGCGCTGGGCGATCTTTTCAGGATCATCCAATTCGGACCGGTAGATGATTTCAGCCGCCCCCTTCGAGCCCATCACGGCGATCTCGGCCGATGGCCAGGCATAGTTGACGTCGCCACGAATATGCTTCGAGCTCATCACGTCGTAGGCACCGCCATAGGCCTTGCGCGTGATCACGGTGACCTTCGGCACGGTGGCCTCGGAGTAGGCGAACAGCAGCTTTGCGCCGTGCTTGATCAGGCCGCCGTATTCCTGCGCCGTGCCCGGCAGGAAGCCCGGCACATCGACGAACGTGACGATCGGAATTTCGAAGCAGTCGCAGAAACGCACGAAGCGGGCGGCCTTGCGTGAGGAGTCGGCATCGAGCACACCCGCCAGCACCATCGGCTGATTGGCGACCACACCCACCGTGCGGCCCTCCATCCGCGAGAAGCCGACCACGATGTTCTTGGCGAACGACTCCTGGATTTCGAAGAAGTCGCCTTCGTCGGCCACCTTGGTGATCAGTTCCTTTATGTCGTAGGGCTTGTTGGGGTTGTCCGGGATCAAGGTGTCGAGCGATGGCTCAATGCGCTTGGCCGAGTCCCGCGTTGGCAGTTCCGGGACGCCCGAGAGATTATTGGAGGGCAGGAAGTCCATCAGGCGGCGCATCTGCAGGAGTGTTTCGACATCATTGTCATAGGCATTGTCGGCAATCGATGACCGTGTCGTATGAATGGAGGCGCCACCCAGTTCTTCCGCCGTGACCTCTTCGTTGGTCACGGTTTTCACGACATCAGGCCCGGTCACAAACATGTAGCTCGTGTCCCGCACCATAAAGATGAAATCCGTCATGGCCGGCGAATATACATCGCCACCCGCACAGGGTCCCATAATCACCGAGATCTGTGGAATGACACCTGATGCCAGAACATTGCGCAGGAACACTTCACCATAACCACCGAGCGCGGCAACGCCCTCCTGGATGCGCGCACCACCGGCATCAAAGAGACCGATAATGGGCGCCCGGTTCTGCAGCGCCATGTCTTGGATCTTGTTGATCTTCTTGGCGTGCGTCTCCGACAGCGACCCACCAAACACGGTGAAGTCCTTGGCAAACAGATACACCACCCGGCCATTGATCGTGCCCCAGCCGGTCACAACTCCATCGCCGGGGAACTTGGTCTCCTCCATGCCGAAGTCCGTACAGCGATGCTCCACGAACATATCGAATTCTTCGAATGAGCCTTCATCCATCAAAAGATCGATACGTTCCCGGGCTGTCAGCTTGCCGCGCTTGTGCTGCGCCTCGATACGCCGCTGGCCACCACCAAGTCGTGCGGTCTCACGCCGGCGCTCCAGCTCCTGGATGATGTCTTTCATGGATGAGGCTTCCTCGATGTCACAACGGGATTTCGTAAGGATTGGCATAGCATGACGACAGGTATCGTCAAATCAGCCAAAGGGATCAGGCCAGTTCCCAGGCGCGTGACGAGGCTTGAAGACCGTCTAACGCGCAAGCTCCAGAAAGCGCGCCGCTGCCCGAAACTCAGCCCAGCGCTTCTGCCGCCGCTCCTGAGCCTCAGCGTCTTCGCCCCACTGCGAGATCTGCCAATCTTCATCGACATGTGCCGCAGTCCACGCCGCATCCGGATCAAGGAACTCATCTCTAACCGCCAGCCCAAGCACGGCTGATCCACTTAAGGTAACCAAAACATGCAAAGCCGAGAGTGCCAGCGCGTTCTCAGAGATCAACGCCTTGTCCACCGCCTCCAACACGGCCTGCGATTGCGCGACGGGCATAATCCCAGCGGTCTGCACCAGTTCCGCACCGGTGGTTGCAACCATCCAGGCCAATATGGGATCCCAAGCCTCTCGTTGCCGCTGAACAAGTTCTTGCGGATGATCCGCCCGGTAACACAGCAGATCATTGCCAGCGAAATTGACAAGCTCCGCCCGAACTTCATGCTCCTTGTCTCGAACGCCATCGATTGCCGTATTCGCAATCTTCGTCATCGTCATGGTTGCAGGATCGATAACCTCGATCTGATCATCCCATTCCCGGGCCAGTTCCGACGCCAACTCCTGGTTCGGGAGTGACAGCAGCACCTTTCCAGGAGTGCGCACCGGACGCCCGTCAAGCACAACAGCGAATGTGCCATCTCGCGGCTCGACTGTTGCGGACTTGTAAAACCGTTTGCGCAGTTCGGGCTGCATCGGATCCCTGGTGGGAATCCGCGGTCCGTTACTTTTCCTTTCGTCAGCCATAAGTGACTTCCTTAACCAAGAAACTCATCCAGTGCCCCTGCAAGGGTCATACTGTCATCAGCCACGCAGTGCGCACCAGCACGATGGAGTGAATCGACCGGATGATAACCCCAAGCCACGCCGAGGGCATGCACGCCGGCATTTCCAGCCATTTCAACGTCAAATGTTGTATCCCCGACCATGACAGTATCGCGCGCATTCGTACCTGCTTCAGCCATAGCTGTCTCGATCATCCCTGGATGCGGCTTCGACGGATTGGTATCCGCAGTTTGCATCGTCACAAATTTAGAATGCCAGTCGTGCTCATCAAACAAGCGATTGACGCCCCTGATCGATTTTCCCGTTGCAACACCAAGCAAGACATCATCCCTATCGTGGAGGTCGTGAACGAGCGCCTTCATCCCTTCATACAGCGGTTCATGCAGACTGGGGCCCTGGCGAAGTTCGACAAATGCAGTGCGATAGCCATCGACCACTCTAGCAACGACGTCCGGATCGGCTTCTGGCAACAGGTGTTGCACCGCCGGCGTAAGAGACAACCCAACAATCGATAGGATCTTTTCCCTTGGAAGCGGCTCCAACCCCTCATGAAGCAAGGCCTGCGACATTGATTCGACGATACCATGCTGGCTATCGACCAGTGTTCCATCACAATCAAAGATGACGAGTTTCATAGGAGCGCCTATACCACGTTGGAAACGCGAAAACTGAATGCCTGGCAATCCAGCAGGCCGAGATCCGAAAGAAAACAATGGAATACACAACCCTGGGCCGCACCGGCCTGAGCGTCAGCGTCGCAGGCCTTGGTTGCGGCGGCAACAGCCGTGTCGGGCTCGGTCGCGGGGCAACGACGGAGGAATGCGTCGATCTGGTTCGAACAGCAATAGACCTTGGCGTCAACTTCCTCGACACCGCAGAAAACTACGGCACAGAGGAGATCGTGGGCCAGGCAGCGAAATTCTATGATCGCGACAAGCTTGTCATCTCGACAAAGTCACTCTTCAAAGGCAACGAGGCAAGTCCGGACGATGTAACCCGCAAGATCGATGAGGCCCTCCAGCGATTAGACATGGATTATGTCGACATCTTCCACTTCCATGCTGTCCGTCCGGACGCGTACAACAGAACTCGCGATGTCCTGGCACCTGCACTTCTTCGCGCCAAAGAACAAGGCAAAGTTCGCTTCGCTGGAATAACGGAAACCGGACCGAATGATCCCGATCAGAAAATGCTCTCCCAGGCCGTTCACGAAGAGCCTTGGGATGTCATCATGCTGGCCTACAGTCTTCTCAATCAGAATGCGCGCAAAGCGATCTTTCCGACAACGCAGGACCGTGCCATTGGTACACTTCTCATGTTTGTTGTCCGCAATGTCTTCAGCCGGCCCGACAATCGCAGAGAGACCTTCAAAAAACTGGTTGCCGACGGCCACCTGCCCGCCGAATTCAACAGTGTTGACGATCCGCTGGCCTTTCTCGTTCAGGAAGGTGGCGCGACCAGTATCACGGATGCGGCCTACAGATTTGCAAGACACGAAGCCGGAGCAGATGTGATTTTGTTCGGCACTGGCAACAAAGACCATGTCCAACAGAACATCGACTCGATCCTGAGACCACCACTGGCACCTGAGTTCGTGGAACGCCTTCATGGCACGTTCGGCCACCTTGTTGGTGTCGGATTAGATTTACCCGATCACTTTCAATCCAAGCCAAAGACGTAGAGCAAAGCACAGTGTCGCCGCCGCCCATCTTCCAACTGATCATCTTTGACTGCGACGGCGTCCTGATTGACAGCGAGTTGATTGCAGCGCGCGAGCAGACCCGCGCGCTGAACAAAATCGGGTTCCCGATCACTCAGTCAGAAATCGAAAAACGTTTTACAGGCGTAACCAGTGCCGAGATGTATGCCGAGCTGGAAGTCCAGTTCGGCCAATCGATCCCAGCCGGCATGCACGACGATGTCAAACGCGCAGTCCTCGCTGCCTTTACCAATGAACTTGAACCGATCACCGGCATTCACGACATTCTGCCGGAAATCAGAGGCGCCAAATGCGTAGCCTCGAGTAGCATCCCGGCCAAACTCGAAGCCGGGTTGAAAATCACCGGTCTCTACGACTGGTTTGCACCTCATATCTTCAGCGCCACCCAGGTGCCGCGAGGCAAACCAGCTCCAGATCTGTTTCACTTCGCAGCCGGGCAGATGAGTGCGAACCCGGCACGCTGCGTGGTTATTGAGGATAGTGTCGCTGGCGTCAGGGCAGGTGTCGCAGCCGGGATGACGACCATCGGCTTTACAGGCGGCAGCCATTGCCCACCAAACCACGCCGCAGCGCTTCGGGAACATGGAGCCGCAACCACGTTCTCGGATATGTCTCAGCTAACGGACATCATCGCGGCCATGTCAGGCAATTGAACAACAAGGCATTGCCAAAGTGCCAAACGCCCTTATTCTCAAGCCAAAATCAAACCCGGAGATCAGCCATGAATATCCACGTCCCAACACCGGATCGCCGCGGAATGGCTCAAACCGTCCGCGAGCAGGCACGGCGCGGTGAACTGAAAGGACAGACGTCCGGCTACGCGCCCGGCATGGTCCAGGGCAACGTCGCAATCCTGCCCAAGGAATACGCCGATGACTTCGTCGCGTTTTGCCATTTCAACCCAAAACCCTGCCCATTGATTGGCATGTCGCAGCCCGGAGACCCCTCGCTGCCAATGCTCGGCAACGATATTGATATCCGCAAGGACGTGCCGCGCTATCGCGTTTTTAAGAACGGCACCTGTGTCGACGATGATTGCTACGACATCTCACCGTTATGGCGCGATGATCTTGTGGCCTTCGTCCTGGGCTGCTCATTCTCATTCGAAGAGGCTATGCTAGAGGCAGGCCTGTCAGTCAGTCATATTGAGCGCGGCGTCAATGTTCCGATGTACCGCACGAATATCGAAACCCAGCCGTCCGGTCCGTTCAAAGGCCCGCTGGTGGTGTCGATGCGCCCGTTCAAACCGGCTGATGCCATCCGTGCCGTGCAGATCACCTCACGATTCCCACAAGTACACGGCGCGCCCATTCACTTCGGATCGCCGGAAGACATCGGCATCAAAGATGTCTTGGTGCCGGACTGGGGTGAAGCACCTGAAATCAAGCCGGGGGAAGTTCCCGTATTTTGGGCGTGTGGCGTCACTCCACAGTCCATTATTGAGCACGCCAAACCGTCGTTCTCAATTACACATTATCCCGGGTCTATGCTGGTAACGGACTTATTGAACGCCGAACTCGCCGCACTGTAATTCCTAGTGTAGCGCATCTGACATTTGGTCCCCACTTGCAGCAGCGTACGCAACCAAATGTCAGACGCAAAAGCTACACTAGAAACATATACTTGCTAGTGTTCCTTTCGGTTCCGACATTTGCCCTGTGACAAGCAGAAACGGGTATCAAATGTCGGAACCGGAACAATAGAGACCGACAGGACCTCATAAATGAGTAATCTCGACGAAGGCATGATCGCCTGGCGCCGATCGACGAACCACAACCGGATGATTGAACTGCAATCAAAACCGGTCGACCCCAACCTCGCCGGCCCGGTGAAACTATCCTACTTCGGTGCCTCAAGCTTCCGCATCAAATCACCGGCCGGCGTAACCATCATAATCGATCCATGGCGCAATCATCCCTCCGGCAAGTGGGATTGGTATCGCGGCAACTTCCCCGAGGTCGAAGTTGATATTGCTTGCTCCACGCATGCTCATTTCGATCACGATGCCGTCCACATGCCGGACGCCCACGTCGTTCTGGATCGGCCGATCGGGGAATATCGGTTCGCCGACATCAAGATCACCTGCATCGCCGACAAACATTGCAGCGTTGCACCGCCAGGCAGTGTTTATGACTGGCCGGAAATGTATCTCAAGACGGCCGGGATCGATGCCCGCCCACCTAACAATCCACGTCAGTTCGACAACACGATCATCATTGTAGAAACCGGTGGAATGCGTTTCATGCATTGGGGCGACAATCGCCCGGATCCGAACCCGCACGTCTGGGAAATGATCGGTCAGGTCGATGTTGCCTTGCTGCCTATTGATGCCTCAATGCATATCCTGTCTTACGAACAGGCTGATGAATTGGCTGCAAGGATCGGCGCCAAGGTTGTTGTTCCACATCACTACTTTATCTGGGACCTCGTCCAGCGCGGCTCCACACTGCAGACCGCCGAAGCCTATGTTGCGGCGCGGGATCACATCGAACCGGATGGGCCGAGCTATACACTTACAAAGGATCAAATAGCTGATTGGAAACAGAAGGTCCTACATTTCGGCGAGAACGTCGCATTCGAAAAGCCGCCAACGGCCCACGGGCAGGATTGGGGCTAAAAATTAGGCGCACACTGAACGTGCACGGTAAATCAGCAACACCTGACAAAAGTTGTTGCAAACTAGGGTGTTGTGCTTAAGGCGACAATTTGTAAAGCTGCCGCTTCTGCCGCCGTACGATCGTTACAACGAAGAAAACCGATCGCAAGGGCAAGAGGGAAACGCCACAAGATCTATTTTGTGTCATCCGTTAGCATCAAGGGAGGAAACCTGATGAAGCAAATGAAAATCGCAATTGCAGCTGCGAGTGCTGCCGCGATCATGGCCACAGGCCTGACATCGCCGGCCAGCGCCGTGGACGAATATAAGTTCGAGGCCGTCGGCACCTGGGGCTTCCTGGAAAACTACAAAGAGTTCGAAAGCAAGTTTTGGAATGAGATTCTTCCCAAGGCTTCAGGTGGCAAGCTGACCTCAAACGTCAAGCCGTACACCGAACTGGGCCTCAAGGGTTACGAGGTTATGTCTGGCCTCAAGAAGGGTGCTTATGACGCCGTTCACGCTCTGACATCCTACAGTGCCAAGGCAAGCCCTGCTCTGGAAGGTATTGACCTGGCTGGTGTCATCCAGGACTTCGACACCTACCGCAAAGCAGTCAACGCCTACCGCTCAGTCATTGAGCGTGAAATCGCTGACAAGTACAACGGTAAGGTCATCAATATCTATCCGTTCCCGAGCCAGCAGCTCTGGTGCAATATGGGCAACAAGGACGTTAAAGAGATCCCTCTCAAGAGCCTTGCCGGTAAGAAGATCAGAACTTACAGCCGCACACTCGGTGACTTCATCGAAGGCCTCGGCGCCAGCGCTGTAACCATCGCATTCGCCGAAGTTGTTCCAGCTCTCCAAAAGGGTGTTGCAGACTGCGGCATCACCGGCACGATGCCAGCTTACAACGCAAAGTGGTGGCAGGTTGTTACTCATAACATCCGCGTCCGCGTGGGTTATGCAGCAACCTTCACTGCCATCAATATGGATGTCTGGAATGGCTTCAGCAAAGACACCCAAAAGCTGATCCTGGACGAGGCTAAGAAGCTCGAAGACAAGATCTGGGAATTCGAAGTCAGCCTTGACCAAAAAGGTATGGACTGCAACGCAGCTGGTCCATGTGACAAGGGTAAGCCGGGCGGCATGGTTCCCATCACGCCATCAGCTGCAGATCAGGCCATGTTGAAGGACATCGCACAGAACGTCGTCCTGAAGCGTTGGGCAAAGCGCTGTGGCAAAAAGTGTGCTGATGAGTGGAATAACACCATCGGTAAAGTTGTCGGCATGACAGCTTCCGAATAGGCACAAATCAAACGATCCATCCGGCCGGTCTAAGCGGGACATAACTCACCTAGACCGGCCGGACGCTCTTCACGCAGGAACTCTATCCCCATGTTCAAAAGCATCCATAGTGGGCTTCTTCATTTTTCCCGCTTTGCCACTTGGGTTGGCGGTGCAGCACTGCTGCTGTCGGCCATTATGGTGACCGTTGATGTCACCAGTCGAAAAATCTTCGGCATCACAATGAGTGGCTCGGATGAGATTACGGGTTACGTGTTCGCGGCAGCCACAACCTGGGCCTACAGCTACTGTCTGCTGACACGTTCAAACATCCGTATCGACGTTCTCTATAACCAGCTTGGGATGAGAACGAGAGGCTGGCTGGATCTTCTCGGCCTCGTCCTTTTGACTTACTATATCTATCTCCTATCGATGAATGCCTTGTCGATGTTCCAGGACAACCTGGAATACAACTCGTCGGCACAAACAACTTTGGCGACCCCTCTGTGGATACCGCAAAGTTTCTGGATATCCGGCCTCTTCTTCTTCCTGTTCTGTCTGAGCTTCATGACGCTTTACGTATTGATCAGCATCATCCGCGGCCAATGGGACACTGTCAGCAAACTGGCCGGCGTGAAATCTGTCGAAGAAGAGATCAAAGACGAAACGCATGCCTAAGCGTTCCTTCTCCTTCGGACCAGCCAAGCACCGGTGCGTACCCGGCCAGGCGTATTGCACTCAGGCACAGTTTTGCCGCTGGCCGAAATTTCGATACCAGCAACAGACCTCATGCGCAGATCACGAGGTCAGGACGCCAACACCAGTAACGGACACGTAGACCCTAATGCCTCTCCTCATAGTTGCTATTCTGCTTGTGCTCGTGATTTCCGCCGTTCCGGTGGCAGCAGTCCTCGGCATTCTCAGCCTGTCGCTGGACGAAATGTTCATGCGCGGTCGCCGATCGCTGATGATGGGCGACTTCGTCTGGGAGCAATCGATTGAGTACATTCTGGTTGCGATCCCGATGTTTATTCTGCTCGGCGAAATCATGTTGCGGTCGGGTATTGCCGTTCGCATGTATAACGCAGTGATTCAGTGGATCTCATGGCTGCCCGGCGGCTTACTGCATGCCAACATCGGCTCGTCTGCCATCTTCGCGGCGTCATCCGGATCAAGTGTGGCGACAGCCGCTACCATCGGCACTGTGGCCTATCCGGAAATCGAGAAGCGGCGCTACAATGAAAGCCTTTTTCTCGGATCCATCGCAGCAGGCGGTACGCTTGGCATTCTCATTCCGCCATCAATCAACTTGATAATTTACGGCCTTCTCACCGACTCGTCCGTACCCGAACTTTATCTCGCAGGCATCTTTCCAGGCCTCATGCTCGCCGGCCTGTTTATGGCCGTAGTCGTTATAGCCTGCCTCAGGAACCCGAGTTGGGGTGGCGACAAAGTTGAGACAAGCTGGGCGCAGCGCATCAAGGTTCTGCCGGATCTTCTTCCGCCGATCCTTCTCTTCGTCGCAGTTGTCGGTTCGATCTATGCCGGTGTTGCAACTCCCACAGAAGCCGCTTCGATTGGAGTTGTATTCGCTCTGATCATCGCCGCCTGGAACCGCGCCCTGAGCATCGGGATGCTGCTTGAAGCATTCGAGGGCACGATGAAATCAACCGCAACGATCATGTTGATCATTCTCGCAGCGGTGTTCCTCAATTTCGTTCTTGGCTTCATGGGTATCACGCAGGCCATTTTGGGTGCAATTGAAGCGATGGGCCTGACACCAATGCAGACCATGCTCGTCATCGTCGCATTCTACCTGGTCCTCGGCATGTTCATGGAGACGCTCTCCATGATGCTCACCACTATTCCGGTCGTCTTTCCGATCGTCATGCACATGGGCTTCGATCCCATCTGGTTCGGCATCCTGATCACGGTTCTTATGGAAACCGCTCTGATCACGCCGCCCATTGGGATCAATCTCTATGTCGTTCATGGCATCCGCGAGCGCGGCGGCAACTTCAATGATGTCAGTATCGGTGCTGTTCCGTTCGTATTCGCAATGCTGGCCATGATTGGGCTACTGCTGGCCTTCCCCGGCATCGCAACCTGGCTGCCCCAGCAGTTTTACTAGTGTAGCGCATCTGACGTTTGGTCCCCCCTTACAGCTGAACTCAAAACCACACCTCAGATGCAAAGGCTGCAGTCGAAACGATATTTTGCCAGTGCCCCGCGAGGCTCAGAGATTTGACTCGAGACAAGCAGGGCCGGAACCAAGTGTTGGAGCCGGAACACGAGCAATTGCGCATTGGAGAGCTGAATCAATTGGCTCTCCAGACTTGCCTCAGTAGTGAAGTATCCCGCTCAAAAACAATTCAGTGTAACGTGAAGCCGGATTGCTGCATTCCTGGCTCCAGCCACTGCAAAACACGGGACACTACTCATGAGCGAAGCACTCGACTGGCACAAGGTTGCATCTCTGGATGAGCTCCCGGAAGGACGGGTGAAGACTGTAACAGCCGCAGCCAAGCAGCTCGCCCTGGTGCACCACAATGGCACCTACGCCGCCATGGACAATCGCTGCCCTCATCAGGGCGGCCCGCTTGGTGAGGGTTCCATCGAGGATGGCGTAGATGGTCAGTGCTGGCTCCGTTGTCCTTGGCACGGCTGGGATTTCGACCCACTCACCGGCAAACCTCCAGGAGGGCATGAGGACACCGGCCAGGACATGTTTCCGATCGAAGTGCGCGATGATGGCATTTACGTAGGCATTCCAGCTGAACCAGAGCGAGACCGCACCGTGACGGACGTCATGGCTGAGACCATGGTCAACTGGGGTGTCAGATCCGTATTTGGCATGGTTGGTCACTCCAACCTTGGGCTCGCTGAGGCCCTGCGGCTCCAGGAGAAGAATGGCAAACTCAGCTACTACGGCATCCGCCATGAGGGTGCCGCGTCGTTTGCCTGCTCCGGATATGCCAAACTGACAGGACAGCCTGCCGCCTGCTTAGCCATCGCCGGGCCAGGCGCCACTAATCTGCTCACCGGCCTCTGGGATGCGAAGGTCGACCGTGCACCAGTTCTCGCACTCACTGGGCAGGTCAATGTGCAAGTCTTCGGGCCAGGCGCATTCCAGGATATCGACCTGGCTTCGGCGTTCGATGCTGTCAGCCAGTTCAGTCAAACGGTACTGCACACCTCGAAACATGCCGAGCTGATGTCACTCGCTCTGAAGAATGCAATCGTCGAGCGCAATGTTGCACATCTCATCTTCCCTGATGATGTCCAAACCATCCCGGCAGGCGATGCCAAGCCTGGCTCTCCAAACGGTCGCATTGGCCAGACAGCCATTGCCCCTCCAGCTGATGAACTCGCAGCTGCAAACGATGCCATTGCGAATGCGCGGCGCCCGGTGATCATCGTCGGCTATGGCGCCAAAGACGGTATGAGCGATGTCATCAAATTGGCAGAACGTCTCGATGCACCGGTCCTCACGACGTTCAAAGCAAAAGGGCAGATCCCGGACTCACACCCCAATGCGGCAGGCGTCCTCGGGCGCTCAGGCACACCAATTGCCAGCTGGTTTATGAACGAGGCTGATCTCATCATCGCGTTCGGCACATCGTTTTCCAACCACACCGGCATTGATCCCAAGAACACGATTGTTCAGGTCGACTTTGACCGCATGGCATTGGGAAAGTTCCATCCGGTGGAGTTTCCGGTATGGGGTGACATCGCCACAACCGCCCAATTGATGCAGCAGCAGTTGACCTCCGAACGCGCTAGTGATCAACGCGCCGAAGTGGCAGAGCGCTGGAAGATCTGGCGCGAGGAGAAGGCCAGTAGGGTTCCGGATGATCTCGGCAATGGCATCAACTCAGCAACTGTCTTCGAAACATTGACCAAGGTCGCACCTGACGACGCAATCATCGCGGTCGACGTTGGCAACAACACATATTCCTTCGGCCGCTACTTTGAGTGCGCAAACCAATCCGTGTTGATGTCAGGCTATCTTGGCTCGATTGGTTTTTCCTTCCCGGCCGCTATCGGCGCGTGGGCAGCCACACAGGACTTCGCCGACCATGCCGGTCGAAAAGTGATTTCAATTAGCGGTGACGGAGGATTTGGTCAGTATATGGCGGAGTTCACAACCGCCGTGAAATACAACATGGATATTACCCACATTCTGCTGAACAACGCACAACTTGGAAAAATCTCCAAGGAACAAAAGGCCGGCGAATGGCCGGTCTGGCAGACAGCACTCGTCAATCCCAGCTTTGCAGCTTATGCGCGTTTGTGCGGTGGCAAGGGAATTCGCGTTACCAACCCCAATGAACTTCACGCAGCATTTGAGGAAGCATTGGCACATCCAGGTCCAGCACTCGTTGAGGTCATGACAGACGCAGAACTCATTTGAACGGGTTGACGTCGGCTAATTCACTTCCGGACAAGCCGGAATCGCATCACCTGCCCACGCCCCCGCCCGGCCGCCCATTCGGTGTTCGTGTTCGAAACATCGACACGAATGGCGATAATGGTTTTGGGCGATCGGGCGGGGGCGTGGGATGGTTTGAGCTAAACCTGAAATACTCTAGATTGCGAACGCGGCAACCGGCTTGAACGGCCGGTCGCTCTGGCCCACGTGACAAGCCAAAGGACTGCCGGGGGTTACTTGATGATCTTGCTCGTGATCCACTGAATCATCGACAAAACAATGATGCCGCCGCATCCCCAAATTACGATTGCAAACTCATCAAGTCCGGTGCCGCGCAACCACCAACGGACGTTGTCCCCCCAGGGTGAAATCAGCTTGATCCCAAATAGTCCCTCCGGTCCCCAGGGCGCAACCCAGATCCAAAACCGTGAGAGATACAGCAGAACCAATGTCAGAGCGATGGCAGTGAACAAACCAATGCCGCGATGCAGAAGCCGACCTAGTGTAGCCATCACAGCACCTTCAATGTTGCAAGATCGACCTTAAAGATGAGCATCCGGCCGCGGCGTTCCACTTCGCCGTCAAGTTGGACATAGAGTGCAACATGATCAAGATAGTCATTCGGCAACGGCCCACCATCCTTGTTGGCGAGCAAAAAGAACTCGGAACCGTCGACCCGTCCACTGGAGACAAACACAGGCGGAACACCACCAATCAGGCACAGATTGGCGCACGCACGATGCGAAAGACCACGCGATGGACGCATCGCACCAGCAAGGCACTTGCCATCACAAATTTCACCTTTTAAACGCCACCGTCCCAGCGGCTTGATGGCAACGACGCCTGCCTCGTCGTCCACGACTTTGACGTTGTCCTTGCCGCCCCCGACTTGCAACGCATCAATATCACCACGCTGCAGCGCAATCCCTCTCAGCGAAACCTGCTTCCCATTGTAACCAGCTAGGCGCTTCTGCATTCCATTCTTGCCACCCGCGCTCAGCAACAGCGATATTCCAGCAGGGATCTTTGAACTACCTTGAGTAACATGCAGCACAGGATAAGGCTTGAGTTCAACAGTTCCGGTGACCGTCTGTGCACCCCAATCCCAACGAAACGAGCCCGAGCCGGGATCATCCTGACCGGCACCAATCAGTAGCGCCAATCCAGCAAACATTCCTATCAGCGCCGCAGCAACACCAATAAGAAACAACCTCAAGCCAGCGGGTGTCGGCAGGTAACCGACATAGAACGGCTTATCGACAGGGCTCATCATGACTGTGCTCCTGCGATTTGAACAGGCTCAACGACAGTCCCCATGGGGTTGGCATTTCCGTTGACCTGGACCATCTCTCCATTCAACCGGAGCTGATACGTTGGAACCTTTTCCGTGAACGGCGCTGGTGAACAACCGTCAGTCAGGCGATATTGAAACCCATGCCACGGGCAGGTGACACATCCGTCCATAATCTTGCCCTCGCCAAGCGGACCATTCTGGTGCGCGCACGCGTTGCCAATCGCCGACAGACCACCTTCATGCAAAAACACCGCAATGCGCTCTCCAGAAGACAAGCGCGTTATACGTGCAGCCCCCTCTTCAAAGGCCCCGATGCGGGCAACATCGTACCAACCGGATTCACCTGCGATCGTCTTGTCTCGGCTCCGCTCAACAATGGCTGCAGCCATATGGAGACCGCAAACCAAGGTGACCGACACTGCAGTGACAACAGAGAACACAATACTGTCCTGAGACTGCAGGGCACCCAGTGCCACATGACCAACCAAAGCAGCATAAGCTGGATAGAGCAGGTAGTGCAGTGTTTTCCAAACCGGCGGGGTCAGAAAGCGCAACCAGAAGTCATGACTGGTTGCCGCCAGAACCGCCAACGACAACAGCGAAAACACTCCGAGAATCTCGAACGGGAAGCCAAGCAATTGCCCGTAACTGGTATTCGCGCCAAGCAATGCCGTGAGCCTTGGTGCCGGAGCGAAATTGAAATACCAATCCAACACATAGATCGCGTGGGTCAGCGCAACAAAAAACGTCATGACACCAAAGTGCCGCCGGTTATAGAGCAGCGGCAAAAAAGATCGATTGAGCCGTGCCAGCGGTCCGATACAGAGGATTGTCGTCATCATCAGGAATGCGCAGGTGCCAAAGGCGCGCGCGCGCAGAATAGCTCCATCAGCAGCTTTGCCATGATCAAGAAATTCAGGCGTAACACGCAGGAACAGCAGAATATAAATGCCGGCCATGACAGCGAGGACCACATCATAGAAGATCTTTGAGTTTGTCCATTGCACAGGAGTGTATTGCACGCTCATTGGGCAACCTCCCGCGTCACAGCTTCCAACTTGATGGCACTGGCACCCTCGGGCCATTCCTGCCGCGAAAACAGCGCCAGGATGAACAAGGCAGGGATCGCAATGCCAAGAACCAGCCAGACCCACCCATGCGCTCGGCGCACTGCGCGATAGTGAAGACTTGTAGGGCTCCAGCCCGACTCAAGCTTCCACCAACGCCACAGAACCAGTGGCCAAAGCAATAGAATTCCAGGCACGAGGAGGGGCCGGAACGTGAAGCTGCCACGCGCGCTTTCGTCGACCCGCCCAATCCCGATCAGCAAAAACAATAATGCAACGGCAGCCCCGGCGTAGAGCCATAGCGATCCCAGCCAAATCAGCGTACCTGCTGTCGTCATCTTCCCTCTGCCCCAATGCCTGACGCGACCGCGCCGATCCTATCGCATTCGGCAGAAACCAGCAGATCAATTCTTGTCGTTCAGGCGCGGGAACCGCATACCTGTTGCGTCCTTACCAACATGAGCAAAATAGAATCCGATTGAGCGGGCTGAGTGTCTCGCTATCAGCGAATGCGGGACGAGGCCTGACTACCTTCGCGTTCGATAAACAGGCTGTTGACCCAGCCATTGGCCTGCCGATAGGCAACCGGGCACCAGACATCCGCACAAGCACCGATAATCCGTATACCGCGGCCAAACGGTGGGATCGTGGCAACGATCCGCGACTCCGATGATGGAGCGACCCGCACGTTGAGCCGATCATCCGGCCGCACGCCGACAACCCGAAATCCGCTGTAATCGCCACCGGATCGGCGCGCGGCTGGTGGATCCTCAAGCTCCATGTACGCACTATGTGCCCAGCCAAGCCGATTGGCATACCGAATACGGCACCACTCGCCGACACACGGCCCAATCAAATCGAGCCCACGCGCTAGCGCGGGAATTCCTACCAGAACATCCGAGTCAGGATTGGGCCGCGCGCGCATGTTCAAAACATCGTTGGTTCGCACGCCGACCACCCGAAAACGCCTCTGATGAGTTTTCCGGAATGGTTCTGGGCTGACCTGCGGCGTCCGACGATCGGCCAACGCTGCCGTCTCGGGATTCGTTTCAGGCTGCGCCGGTGATGGTGACCGTGTCGGGCGCGATGCAATGCGCGGCTTTGGCACGCGAATGGTGCGCGACGGAGGAGCTGGCTTGGGTCCGACACGCCTGCGGCCGGAGAAGGCATCAGGGCCCGGCCTTGGCTGCACTTTGGCCTTAGCAACTCGGCGCCGCTGGACCGGAGCTTTCCTTTGAGCTGGCTTAGCAACACGCTGTTTCCGTTGAGGTTGAGAAACAATCGTCGCCGTACCACTTTCCCCGTCACCATCGCGCCAATAGAACTTCCGCCCTACCCGCTTCACACGGATACAGCGCGTTTTACCGCGGAACCAAACAGACCATTTTTGGCAAAGTTCGCGCCCTTTGACCCACCACTTACCACGATCTCTGGCCGCGCCCAGAAAAAACGCTACAGAGCCAGCTTTACCGCGCAAAGAGCCGTCTTCTGCATACGTCACGGGAACAACGGTGCCTAAGGGGGTGTGCATATGGATCGTGGCGCCCGTGATGGTCTTCCGGATCTGAGCACCGGTCAGGTCACGCGGCTTGGCCAAGGCATCATCGACAAGCAACGCCAAGGCGAGCGGCAACATCACGCAACCACACAAAAATCCGATCGTAAGGGAACCAACCCTAACCATCCATAGTCCTACCTAATAACCGAGCCCTTACCCTCGCCGAACTTGGTTAACCGACCTTCAACAAGTGCATACGCCATCTCGATATCTAGAAATTGCGCAGACGGCGGTATCACCTACGCAATTGGCAATTCTAAGACCGAACTCTGGCGCCTAATGCAGATCTGTATCTCCGCAGCCAGATAAACCATGGCCTCGCTACCACTGGCTACGCTCAGAATTAAACAACACGCCGTGTGCCATCCAATTCAGCATAACGATCCCCGCCACCGAAAAGTTATGCCGAATGCGCCAACTCACCAATTCTCAAAGCGAAACCACACACCCGGCCACCACTCACCAAGACATTGAAAAAGCAGAGACAAATTAGATTTCACCAAAACGTGCCCAGCTGACGACGATTCATCGGCTGCCCTCTTTGTACGTAGACCGACATCGCCAGACCGATCCCAATCATGATCGTTGTCATGGCTGTTCCTCCGTAGGAGACCAAGGGCAATGGAACACCAACCACAGGGACGAGGCCTGTCACCATCGCGATATTGATCACGACATAGAAGAATACGATCAACGTGGTTCCCATGATTGTCAGTCGAGCAAACTGGCTCACGCAACGCATTGCCATGACGGTCAAAAGCACAACAAGAATGGCAAAAACCGCTAGGACGATCGCAGAACCGATAAAGCCCCACTCTTCCGCAATCGTTGTGAATATAAAATCTGTATGCTTCTCCGGCAGAAAGTCCAACTGCGCCTGCGTTCCTTGTAAGAAGCCGCGACCGCTCAAACCACCTGCGCCAAGGGCAATCTTGGATTGCGCGATGTGATAGCCGGCGCCAAGTGGATCCGTCTCCGGATTGAGGAACACCTCGACCCGTCTGCGTTGGTAGTCGTGAAGGCTCGCCCAGATATAGGGGAACAGAAGGGCCAGACTTCCAAGGCCTGCCAGGTAGTAGAAGATGCTGACGCCCGCCAGAAACAGCATGCCCGCGCCGACAAGGACGAAGATCATAGCTGTTCCAAGGTCGGGCTGCAGCAGTGTCAGTGCAACCGGACAACCGACAAGCACGGCTGGGGCCAGCAACGCAACGGGATGCGAGACCAATCGCTTGGGCAGCCACTGGTAATACCGCGCCAGGGCAAGCAACAGAGCAATCTTCATGAGTTCCGACGGCTGCAATGTCACGCCGCCAAGACTAAGCCAACGCTTTGCACCGCCCGCTTCGGTCCCAACGAACAGAACAGCCACAAGCAATAAGAGAGACATCAGATAGGCCGGGTAAGCTAGCCCAAGCCAGATTTCCCGTGGGATGACCGCGATGATCAACACCAGCCCTAAAAGCAAAACGAAACGGCCAATATGCCGTTCGCCCCACGGTTGCAACGACCCATCAGCAACTGAATAGAGAGCAGCCACACCGATACCGGTGAGCGCGCAAATCACAACGATTACCGGCCAGTGAAGTCGCAACAGTTTCTGCCCAATACTGAGCCTGCTGTCTTCGCCGTAGCTGATATCGGTGCTCACGCTTCCTCCAATTATCGAACAGTGCCGAATGAGGTTGCGCCCTCGTGCACAAACATCAGATCGTCGTCGTGGCCGAAGCGATGCGCCAGCACATCCATGGCAATCTGTCGGGTCAGTGGAGCCGCTGCCTTGCCACCACTTCCTCCATGCTCAACGATGGTAGATATCGCGAACGCCGGCTTATCCAGGATCTCGTCGTAGACATAACCGACAAACAACGCGTGATCGCGCAGGCGCCACGGCAGCCGGCTGGTCGGTAGGCGTGACGAAAGCCGGGTCACTTGTGATGTCCCTGTCTTGCCGGCAAGAACGAAACGGTCACTGCCCAACCGCGCCTTCCGGCCGGTACCTGCATTTTCCGACACCACGGCCAGCATGGCGCGCCTGATCTGCTTCAGGCCGCGGCGAGGCACATCAAGTGAAGCAAATTCCGCATCTGCTCTTTCGCCTGCGCCCAAAGCCAGTTGTGGGACAACCGCGCGACCAGTTGCGAGCCGTGCCGTCATAACGGCCAACTGCAGTGGGGTTGTCAGCACATAACCCTGCCCAATCCCGGCCAGCAGCGTCTCACCAGCAAACCACCCGGCCCCATACGTCGCGCGCTTCCAATCCGGACTAGGGAGCAAGCCCTTCTCTTCGCCGCTTAAGCCGACATCGAAAACCTGCCCCAGGCCCAGTCGCTGGCCCATACGGGCTATCCGTTCCATCCCGGTCTTTCTGGCGATTTCATAGAAATAGACATCGCAGCTTTCCCTCAGCGCGCGATGCAGATTACAAGGGCCATGCCCGCCACGGTTCCAGCAGCGAAACCGCTGGCGACCAATCTTCACCGCACCATTGCATGTGATCTTGTCACCGGCTGAGATCACGCCCGCCTCAAGCGCTGCAAGCGCAGTCACCATCTTGAAGGTTGACCCGGGTGGATAGAGACCTTGAATCGCACGGTTCAGCATCGGATGGTCACGTGAGCTTTGCAGACGCCGCCAACTCTTGGCGGAAATTCCCCCCGTCAGCCCGGTCGGATCATAGCCGGGTGCAGAAGCCAACGCGATAACCTCACCCGTATCCGTGTCAATCACTGCCGATGACGCCCGCCGATAATCTGCAAGCCGTGACAGAATACGCGCCTGCATGTCTTTATCGATCGTCAGTCTGACATCACGACCTGCAACCGCCTCACGGCGCGATAGTTGGCGAACGACGCGACCGCGCGCATCGACCTCCTGCTCCACAGCACCAGCCCGGCCGCGCAGCAGCTTGTCCATGCCGCGTTCAACACCAGTCTTGCCTATCCGGATTCCCGGTAATCTCTTTTCCGGTTCATCGTCCAAGGCAAACCGTTCGACGGCTCCAACATAACCAACGATATGACCCATGGTGCTACCGCCATGGTAGACGCGGCGCCCAACACGTTCGACCTGAACACCAGGCAGGTACGGGGCATGAACGCTGATCTTGGCCGCCTGCTCCCAACTCAAATCCTGTGCAACGACAACAGGTAAGTTCTTTGGTGCACGCAACACGCGTTTCGCCAAAGCCTGCAGCTCCTTTTCGTCGAAGGCAATGAGTGGAGACAAAGCAGCCAGCACCTTGCCAACATCACCCGCCAATACAGGTGTCAGGTAACACCGAAAGGTCTCAACAGTATCCGCCAGGACGAAGCCATCACGATCCATGATCCTGCCGCGCATCGGCTCCAATGCATACCGGGACAGCTTGTTCTTGTCCGCCAATGGCCGGTAAATATCGCCCTGCATGACCTGCAATTCATAAAGGCGCGCACCCAGCACACCGAATGCCACAATCGATGCACCGCCGAACAGCGTACTCCTGCGCGCAAAGTCGACCTGGTCATTGTCATCCCTAGATGAGAACACGACTAATTCTCACCTCGCACGAGGTTGCCTCGATCCGGCACCTGGAAGCGCACCGTGCCCAACAGAGCGAACAGAATTTCAAATCCCCAACCGAGCAAGACGAAAACACCGACGGCAGACACGAAAGAGGCAAACGCCGGCATGCTCAACAGATAGAGGCTCTCGATAATTACAAAACTGCAGAGCACGCCAGCTGCAACTACGACCAGCCACATCAAACGGAACACCAACCGGCTGCGTGTTTGCTGCGGCTGTAGTTTTGCCAGGGCTGTACTGACAAGAAGAACCAGCGGCCAATAGCCCAACGGTTCCTGTGCCATCAGGTCCAGAACGATCCCATACCCAAACACAGCCAGAGACGGCAGGGCATCGGGAACGCGGAAACACACCAGAACCATCGCAAGAAGTGGCAGAAGCATGCAGACGAGTTGACCGAACTCACTCAACACACCCGGTGCGCCAAACCGCAGCCCTGCGACGACGACCAAGAACAATATGCAGGGGACGACCAAGACCTGCCACAACCAACTCATTGGATCCGCTCAGCCTCCCGCTGCAACCGCGCTCCTAGCTGGCGTTGTTTCTCATCATCGGATCGGCGAGGCTCACGTTCCCGCAACTGCCGCTCAAACGCGTTCGCAGCCATGAAACCAGTCAGCTTGCTTCCAGGTCCGTTGTACTTCCAGAGCTCGACAAAAAGTTCGGGATGGTTCCGGCTCTCAAGCCGCACAACAAACTGCCCGTCACGCGCAACAACCGTCCCCACCGTCAAGCCCGCAGGAAAGACGCCCGCAGCCCCAGAAGTTATCACCTGGTCACCAATCGACACTGCGCCACGCTTCTCTAGATACCCGAGGCGGGCAGCTGCGCCACCATCCCCCTGGGCAACTCCTCGGACCCGATTGCCGCCGACCAAAACAGGTACGCGACTGGTGACATCACTCAGAAGCAAAACTCGGGTGCTTTGATCCGTTGTTTCAAATGTTCGCCCGAGGAGCCCATAGCGCCCGAACACAGGATATCCGTCCTGAACCCCATGGGCGCGCCCTGCCTGAAGCAGCATTGATCGATTTAATCGGCCGTGGGCATCCGCCGCCACGGCGGCCAAAAAACGCTTCTGGGCCTGACCACCGCGCTTTTGTCCGATCAGCAACGAGACATCAGCGAGTTGACGCTCCAGCACCTGTGCTCTGGATTTCCAACGTGCAAGTGCTTGGTTCTCAGACCGCAACTGCTCTAACTCGGATTGGCCATCTGAGTATGCATCCTCGAAGCGCTGCCACAACCCGGTTACCGACGACAATTCGGCTCGCACCCGACCAATTGGCTGAGCAGCCCAATCACGCAATTGCGCCTGCATCTGGATGACAGATGGGTGCTCAAGCCGTGTCAGTATGAGGAGAGCGATCGCAACAAATATCAGCGCGCAATGCCACCCGCTCACCGCATAGCGACGCCGGTGCAGTCGGCCACGAGCAAAGGGGTCGTCACGCAAAACGGGCATTTATGTTTAATAATTCCCAATTCGAGCAAAACCGATGGCGATTACAGAACCATCTTCAAACGGGAATATACCAGTAATTTCTTACGGTTTGATCAGCAAATGATCATGAGTTGCTAACTCTTCCAAAATAACTGCTGTTCCCTTTACAACACAATGGGTTGGATTATCGGGAATCAGAAACTTAACGCCAATACGACGCTCCAATTCAACGTCGAGCTGATCAAGCAAAGCACCACCACCCGTTAAATGGATACCGCGATCACAAATGTCGCTAGCGATCTCGGGCGGCAGATCTTCCAGGGCCCTTTGAACAAATTCGGTAATCTCTTCAATCGGACCACTCAAGGCGCCTGCAATATCCGCAGGGTTAAGGACAATGCTCTTTGGTCGGCCCTGGCGTAAGTCACGTCCGCGGATGTGGATCTCCGTCGAATGGCTGACACCATCCTGCACCGCAGTACCAGCTTCAATCTTGATCCGCTCCGCATTGGCTTCACCGATCAGAAGCTGATGATTGCGGCGCACAAACCGGATGATCGCGTCGTCCATTGAGTTGCCGGCACAACGAAGTGACCGCGCCTGCACCACTCCGCCGAGCGACAAAACAGCGATATCGGTGGTACCGCCCCCAATATCGACAACCATCAAACCAAACGGATCATTGATAGGCAGACCGGCACCGATTGAGGCGGCCACAGGCTCCTCAACCATGTAAACGCGCCTGGCTCCGGCCGACAACGCCGTCTCATAAACCGCCCGTCGCTCCACCGGCGTTGCACCTGCAGGCACACAAATCAGGATACGGGGCCGCCGAAACCCGAGCATTGACTTCGTCTTCTTAATGAACTGACGAAGCATCTCCTCTGTGGCGATGAAATCAGCAATTACACCATCACGTAGCGGACGGATCGTCTCAATGGTTTCGGGCGTGCGCCCCAGCATAAGTTTGGCCTGCTGACCAACCGCCAGCACTTCTCGGACACCGCCACGATTGCGGATTGCAACAACCGACGGCTCGTCAATCACGACGCCCTTATTGACGACGTGAATGAGCGTATTGGCCGTTCCAAGGTCAATCGCAATATCATCAGAAAATGCCGTACCGACACCAGACAGCATTTGTCAGTTACCCTCTCGATCCGTCAGAGGCGCTGCTCAGAGAGCAACTCGTTGATGTCTTTGCGTGTCTCATTGCGCCTTTCTGCGGTCTACAAGCCACAGCTTGTATCGAAACAGGCCCTTCGCACCATAATAACCGCCTACAGTTAATAAACCGAAGACGCTTTTAACAGTGTTAACCCCGCAAAACTGTTTCGAGATTCCAACGAGTCAGTACGCAGCCAACCTGGTGGAACAGCATAGGGTTGCAGCAAAAACTCCAACCCACGAATAACGCAGGGTAAAGGAGTTAAACCTGCAACGTTCCATGGGTGACTCGCACAGATGAGCCGCCGATCCGAACGTTTCTCAGCTCGTCGCCACGCACCTCTAGCGACAGAGAGATAAAGCTTGATCGCCCCATCTCAAGCCCCTGCTCCACCCGCTTTTTGTGCATTCCACTCGGCGGATCGTCGAACTTCGCAATCACTCCGGCAAAACCAACTGCAGCCGCTCCTGTAGCAGGGTCCTCCAACACGCCATGACCCGGTGCAAACATGCGTGCGTGATAATCACACGACGTGTGAACCGTGTCGGCACAATAAACAAAGGCAGCGCCACCGCCGTCGCCACCCAGCGCGCCGTCCCAATGCACCATGTTGGGGGCTGCCCGACCGACGGCTTCTATCGAGCTCACAGGCACAAACGTGAAAGTCGGACCAGAACTGAAGCACGTTGGCCGATGGTTAGCAAAACCGATTTCCGCCGGCATCAGACCGAGCGCTGCCGCGAGATCATCTCGCGACGCAACCTTCCCAACATCCGCAGGAAGCTTAGGCGCATCAAACTCTGCGAATGTCGGGCGGTCTTCACTCATTCGCACGCCAACGCGCACCAAACCGATTTTCTCTTCCAGAGTAACGAGCGCCGAACTGCTTTTGCCAACTTGTTCTGCGCGCAATTCAGCCAACAAAACAGCCGTGCCCACTGTCGGGTGACCGGCAAACGGCATCTCGGATGCCGGCGTGAAAATGCGAATGCGAGCTGAATGAGCGGGATTTTCCGGCTTGAGCACAAACACTGACTCGGAGAGATTAAACTCCCGCGTAATAGCCAGCATTTGCTCATCGCTCAGCGCATCCGCGTCGAGCACCACTGCCAATGGATTTCCCGCAAAGCGCTCTTCAGTAAACACATCCAGCGTGTAGAATTCGAGCTTCATCGAGCCACTCCGCTTCATTCTGCCAATCGCGCCGCTTCGCACCACATCTTTGCGTTCAATCGAGGTAGCGCGCCTTTGCTCAGAATCAGGTTGATGCCAAACAGAAGTGCACAGAGGCACGATGATCTAGCTCAACCTGGCTGACAACCCAAGAACTATCTCCTGACCTGGTCAGACCACCCTCTAAGCAGCAGCTTGACGTATTGTGGGACACTGGTCCGGGCAAGCGCCTCATCTTTCGAGAACCACGCGACATCATCCAATTCAGGCATGTCGTCCAGGCTCCGATTGTGGTGCCGGAAGCGTGCCAGAACGTCCTCTTCTGATACTTTCGTCCGGCAAAACAAACCACAAGCGACTAAGGCACCATCCTTCGCGACTTGGTGACCGGTTTCCATCTCCACGTCGCCGACCAACAGACCTGTTTCTTCCGCCAGCTCCCGAAGACCGTACTGCCAGGCATCGATAGATCCATCATCAGCGACGTCGCGCTGATCAATCATGCCCCCCGGCGGAACCCACAAACCACCATTCAAGGTATGGTCGGCGGCCATTGCAAACAGATACCGACCCTCGGGGCTTTGCACTAGGACGGAACCAAAGCCATCGCACGTTGGCGGATCACAGAAACCGGTCTCCCGCCAATAGAGATAACTCGCAAAATCGCTTTCGGCATAATGGCCATGGAAGCGTGACCCGGAGATGCCGCAATCAAGTAAAGGCAAGATCGTACCATTGAAGATGTGTGGATTCTTCGCGCTCGCCCGCGCCCAGTGTGCCGCGATCTCGGCTCGATGGCGATCTGCGAACGGCCAAGTTGAATGGGACCGCCGCAAGCACAGCTCGTCGACAAAGACGCTGTCGCCGCTGTTCAAGGGCCTCACCTGATCGGACTTAGCCATACCGTGTTGTCCCCGGGGGCCCGCTGACAAACTTGGAGGTATCATCCCCATTCAGCGAAACTGCAAACATCAAGGCCAATGCTCGCCCCATTTGGCTCGTTATGCGTTATGTTGAACTAATTGATATCAAAACCAGATTGCTGCGCATTTTTCCTAATTGCCACGCTTTGCACACAATCAACAATGCATATGAAAAACAGAATTGACTGATGCACGAAATGCACAGTTCGGGCGATCCCCTCACTCGGATGCCCGCGTGTCGGACGGTGGGGTCTCCCCGCAACTTCACCGTCCGACCTCCCCTAAACCCAAAGCTTCAAGATCGATCAACTGGCCCGCGATGAGTGCGCTCGTCTATCGCCACCTGAGCTATGAATCCTCCGTCGTGAACGCGCATCAGACCAACCGGGTAGAAGTCACCCGGTCAGCCATCAACAATGTCGGAGCCGGAACACTAGTTTTTGGACTTATCAACCAGTGCATTTTCGCTGATCCACGGCATCATACCACGCAGCTTGGCACCAATTTCTTCGATTGGGTGCGCGTCGTTCATGCGGCGTGTGGCTTTGAACTTCGCCTGACCGCTGCGGCACTCACGCATCCATTCCGACGTGAAGGCACCCGACTGGATATCATGGAGCACGCGGCGCATCTCTGCACGTGTCTCATCCGTAATGATCCGCGGACCCGAAGCATACTCACCAAACTCAGCAGTATTTGAGATTGAGTAGTTCATGTTGGCAATGCCGCCCTCATAGATCAGGTCGACAATAAGCTTCACTTCGTGGAGGCATTCGAAGTAGGCCATTTCTGGTGCGTAACCAGCTTCGGTCAGCGTCTCGTAGCCAGCACGGATCAACTCAACCAAACCACCACAGAGAACAACCTGCTCACCGAACAAATCGGTTTCGCACTCTTCCTTGAACGTGGTTTCAATCACGCCTGAGCGACCACCGCCAATGGCGCAAGCATAGGACAAAGCCACGTCGTGGGCGTTGCCGGAAGCATCGCGGTCGATTGCGATGAGGCAGGGGACACCGCCGCCGCGCGAGTACTCAGAACGAACCGTATGACCAGGACCCTTCGGCGCTACCATGATCACGTCGATCGTGTCACGTGGCTCGATCAGGCTGAAGTGTACGTTCAGACCGTGCGCAAACGCAATTGCAGCACCATCCTTGATGTTGGCTGCAATATGATCGTTCCAGATGTCCGACTGGATCTCATCCGGCGCACACATCATGATGACGTCAGCTTCAGCAGAGGCTTCCGCAACAGATTTGACCGGAAGGCCGTCGGCTTCTGCTTTCTTGGCTGATGCTGACCCAGGACGAAGAGCGATAATGACGTTTTTACAGCCGGAGTCACGCAGGTTCAGAGCATGCGCATGCCCCTGGCTGCCGTACCCGACGATTGCAACCGTCTTGTCCTTGATTAGATTGATATCCGCGTCGCGATCATAATAAACACGCATGGGTCGTCTCCCCTTCCCTAAGCCTCGATTTGTCTTGGAAAATCTGTGGGAAAAGCCCTAGCGAATAAAACCACTGCTTGCCAATGGAAAAATGGCGCAGGGCACCAGTGCCCTACGCCAAATCAGGAGCCTAATCTCAACATGTCGTCGGCCAGGTTGGGCATGCTCTGACAAGCCCTCGGCCTGTCTATGCTTAATAGGCGGCCATCGCGTTGCCGGGAGAGCCCGTACCGCCCTGAACTGCGAGCGGATTGAAGATGTAGGCGAACTCGTAGACTTTTGCTTCGGCCAGACGCTCCGTCGCAGCGTTCTCATGAATGAACACACCATTACGCGTCAGCAGGATCTGGTGCACCGGGAATGCCATCTTCGGATTTGGGTTCGGAACAACCTCAACCGGCCATGTGTCCGATCCGACAATCACGACCCCTTTGTTCGCCAACCAGCGTCCGGCTTCAATACCAATGCCTGGCACCGCACCATTATATGTCTTGTTGTCTTTGATCCAATGCCGGACCCATCCGGTGTGGAACATGACAACGTCACCTTTACTGATTGAATCAGCGCTCATGCCCTGCTTCTTCAGCGCGCCTTCCATATCCGCCACGGTGATTTCTTGTCCGCCATCCATCGGCGCACCCCTGAAGGCGACCATGTCGATCAGAACGCCTTTAGTGAAGAACGGCTTCACATGCTCAATCCCGAGCTTCTTCATGCCCGTCGGCCCGAAGATATCCTTGCCGTTAATACCGTTATAGAATTTGTCGCCGATACCGATGTGACCCAGGCCGTCGAACTGCGTACCAACCTGACCAATCTCAGCCGTCAGCGTGTCATCCATCCAGATGACCTTGTTGTCGCCCAGCGGGCCACCCGAAAGACCATTGGTGCCACGTGTTGCAAATACGCGATGGCCGAACAACGGCATCTTATCGCTATACGTCCGCGCTAGGGAAATCGTCTTGCCCTGCTTGATGTAAGTCATCGCTTTCTTCACCTGATCCGGAGTCATCAGGTTCGAGCGCCCAGCTTGGTCATCTTTGCCGAAAGGTGAAGGATACCACTTGTCCTGAGCCAGGGCCGAGCCCCCGGACATCAGCAATGCAGCGCAGATCGCGCCCATTGTCTTTGTTCTCATCATGACGTTTCCTCTATTGGTGCCGCCGCCAATATGGCAGCTCACGGACAGTAGCTTGCAACTATCAGCGAGCATGATCAAGGCAGAGCATCACTGGGCTGGCAGGGTTCCTCATCTTTGCCGACTCGGTCTGAGGCAATGCCAACACACGATCGCCAGTCCATCTACATCGTGCCAGCTTCAAAGCTGTGCCATCACCGCCCCAGGGTTGACCGACTTTCAGGGTCGCTCACGTCCGGTTGCAAGCCCCCCTGCAGTTCGTTGCAATTTTGCACCGCACATTGCTCACCTCACTGATATTCACAGCTCGCATCTTTTCATCAGCATAAAGACTGGTATCGCAGAGCTACAGCAATTCGGAGCCCAATATACGACACAGCCTCTCGTTCATCATGCTCTTCGCCGCCGCGTTCGTCCTGACAGCCTGCGCAGCCGGAAAGGCAACATTCCATAAAGCCGGAATCTCACCCAGCAACCAGGAGCGAGAGTCCGCGCAATGTTGGAAAGAGGCGCAAATCGCGCGAGAGCCCGAGCACCTCACAGCAGCACGGACTGTCGGCTCCTTGATAGGAGGTGGCGTGATAGGCTTGGCAGGCGTGATGGTCTCCAGCGCCATGGCCGAGAGCGACCCCGAGAATATCCATCGGCGAAGCGCACACTACGATTGCATGAAGCGCAAAGGTTATGCCGTGCCTGGGGACTTCAAACCCGTCGATTACACAACCAAGCCAAAGACGGAGTACGAGCAGGACGAACAGGGCATGCCCGTCGCGAAAAAGAACCAATAGTCACTGAGAATGAGACGCAACGCGCGGACAAAGCAGCAGCGCTCAGATGTCAGCTGCTGTTGTCCGCTTCACCGTCACATCCGGCCGTGACAGAACATCTGGCTGCAATGCCGTACCGAGACCAGGACCATCCGGGACGGTAATCTGACCATTCTCGATAGGCGGCAGTTCTGTCACAAACCGGCCATACCAACCGTAGTAGAACGCCCGCACCATCTCCTGGACCCAACAATTTCGCGCATTGAGCGCGAGGTGCGTCGAGGCTGTCAGGACAACCGGACCGGTGCAGTCATGAAATGCAACCGGCACATGGTAAGTTTGCGCCATCTGACCAGCCTTGCGCGCCTCACTAATCCCTCCACACCACGACAGGTCCATAATCACCATCGAGAGCGCTTCAAGCTCGAGCAGTTGACGAAAGTCAGCCCGCCCACCTCGTGTCTCACCAACAGCAATGGGGCAGCTGGTCTCGGCAGCAACATCGCCGATTGAGCCGAGATGATCCATGAATACTGGATCCTCAACCCACATCGGCGCGAGATCTTCCAACGCATTAGCGATCTTCACCGCCATGGGCCGCGACCAAAGGGAGTGCAACTCGGCTGCTATCTCCATTTTATCGCCAACTGCCGCGCGGATCTTTTCAAACGGCTCAAGGCCTCGCTTGAGATCCTCAGCCCCAATCCACTGCCCCTGCGTCGCCTCAGCCGCATAGTCGAACGGCCAGATCTTCATCGCGGTGATATCCATCTCGAGCAGCGACTGTGCAAGTTCATCCGCCCGATTGAGAAAGGCGTTTAAATCTTCGTAATCTCCTGTTACGGCATCCAGACCGAAGTTATCCGTACCTTGTGTGACCTTGGTCTGGACGTATGAATACCCAGCGCAGGTATTGTAGATCCTGATCTTGTCGCGCACCCGCCCACCAAGCAGATCGCAAAGTGGCAGCCCTACGCTTTGGCCAAAGACATCCCACAACGCGATATCAATGGCCGACGCGCCACGCATCTCGGCACTGGAACCGACGAAGCCAACATAGCCGATCAGATCTGACTGAATGCGCTCGATATTGCACGGATCCTGGCCGATCAGGTTCGGCGCGATCATCTGGTGTATGTGTGCTTCCGCCGCCGCCGGCCCATAGAATGTCTCACCGAGCCCAGTCAGCCCTTCATCGGTCTGAACCTGCACCCACAGGATGTTGGGAAACTCGTCGCATCGAACAGTTTCGATCGCGGTGACTTTCATCGGAACCCCATCCTCATGGCTCTCAAGTTTCAGGCGGCTCGTGTTCCGGTTGAAACGTCAGCCCGCAGGCATCTCCGAGAGGCAAAGGCAAACCTCAGTGCCGCAACACGGATTAGTTAGTCCTTGGCCCGCTCAACGTACGAGCCATCCTCAGTCATAATGACCACACGCGTGCCGGCAGAGATATGCGGCGGCACCATCACGCGCTGACCATTATCAGCCACGGCCGGCTTGTACGACGAGGACGCCGTCTGACCTTTGACAACGGGGTCAGCTTCGACAATCTCGACGGTTACGCGCTGGGGTAGCTGCAAAGATACAGGAATGTCCTCATGCAGCATCACGATGCACATCATCTCGGGTTGCAGATAGACCGCTTGATCACCAACGATATCAGCAGAAACCGCAATTTGATCATAGGTGTTAGGGTCCATGAAAACGTAGCCTGTATCATCCTCATAGATGTACTGCAGGTCACGCTCTTCCATAAAGGCCCGCTCGACCTGCTCGGTCGTTCGATAACGCTCGGTGACTTTCACCCCATCGGCTATGCGGCGCATCTCAAGATGGGTCACAGGTGTACCCTTGCCCGGATGTATGTTCTCGGCCTTCAATACGGCACACAGTTTGCCGTCGATTTCCAGAACATTGCCTTTGCGAATGGAACTCGCGATGACCTTCGCCATGGGTCAGCCTCCAACTGAATAATATCGTGGTTTTGGCCGGGCCACTTGGACAAGAACACACCGGCGATTTGCATTTGGTTTGACGGGCTTGTACTCGGTTCGGGCCGGATCGCCAAGCCCAACCGCCAGGCCGGACCGGATGTCAGGCATCTGAACAGCCGAATGCGACAGGTTACCCGGATGGATAGAGCCCCCCATGAAACACCGCCATCACCTTGGTGGGATCGTTCGCGCCATCTCGACCGCCGGCCCTTTTTACTGGCACGCAACAGGATCAAAACCGCCATTCGCGGCTGGTTTGCAGACCGTGGTTACATCGAGGTTGAAACAACCTGCCTCCAGGTCTCACCGGGAAATGAGACGCACCTGCACGCGTTCGCGACAGAACTCATCGATCCGGACACAACCCGGCATCCTCTCTATCTCCATACGTCCCCCGAATTCGCCTGCAAGAAACTCATCGCCGCCGGCGAAACAAAGATATTTACCTTTGCACCGGTCTTTCGAAATCGAGAACGCGGCCCCTTGCACCATCCCGAATTCACCATGCTGGAATGGTATGAGACCGGAGCACCATTTGATGCCCTGATCGATCATTCTGCCGAACTTCTGAAACTAGCTGCCGATGTGACAGGATCAACAACTTGGCAGTACGGCGGCGTCACAGCTGATCCAACCCTGCAAACCGAGCGCTTGTCGGTCGCCGATGCGTTCACGCGATGGGCCGGCATAGATCTTCTCGCAACGATTGAGAACAACTGTGGCGACCGCAATATGCTTGCTGCAGCGGCCTCCCAAAATCACATCCGTATCGCTGAGGACGATACCTGGTCAGACATCTTTTCGCGCATTATCGTCGAAAAAATCGAGCCTCAACTTGGACAAGGCCGACCAACGGCACTTCATAGCTACCCGATCCCTGAAGCTGCGCTCGCAAGACCGAACCCGCACGATCCTCGGACAGCCGAGCGCTTCGAAATCTACTGTTGTGGCGTCGAACTCGCGAATGCCTTTGGCGAATTGACGGACCCAGATTCACAACGCACGCGCTTCGAAGATGATATGAATGAAAAGCAGCGCATCTACGGAGAGCGCTACCCGATTGATGACGAACTCCTGAACGCCTTGGAGCGCATGCCGGCTGCGTCAGGCTGCGCTCTTGGTTTCGATCGTCTTGTTATGCTGGCAACCGGAGCCCAAAATATAGATCAAGTCCTATGGACACCGCTACCGGAACTCTGAAATAGGTCATGCAGCACTCTCACGACAACGAGCTTTTTGACCGGATCATTGAAACCAACTCTGCTCGAGCCCTCCCACAACAATGACCAACTCCACCATCACAACAGTCAGCGGCCTCGTCGATGCAGGCTTGGTGGATCCCGTGGACGCAGAGAGACTTGGCAACGTGGCAGCCAACTACGCTATCGCGGTGACACCCACGATCACCAATCAGATTTCCCCCAACTCCCCGAATGATCCTCTGGCCCTCCAATTCATCCCTCGCCCTGATGAGCTCGACAGACGTCCGGAGGAGACGCCAGACCCGATCAGCGACGAGCCGTTCTCACCGATCAAAGGCATCGTTCACCGTTACCAGGACCGCGCACTTCTCAAGGTCGTCAATACGTGCCCGGTCTACTGTCGCTTCTGCTTCCGCCGCGAAATGGTCGGTCCAGGCCAGGGAGCCGGACTGACTGACAGCCAAATTGACGATGCGCTGGCCTACGTCAGCGCACAGCCAATGATCGAGGAATTGATCATGACCGGCGGCGACCCGCTCATACTCTCGGCCCGCCGACTGAAAAACCTAACTGCCAAGATCGCTAGAATCCCAACATTGAAAAAAATTCGCTGGCACACCCGCGTGCCAGTCGTGATGCCCGAGAAGATAACGGCCGATCTAACCACCGCCCTCACAGTTCCAGGCCGACAGATCCGGATCGCCCTTCACGCCAACCATGCGCGCGAGTTCAGCACAGAGGCTGTCACTGCATGCAAGATGCTCCGAGCCGCCGGCATCGAACTCCTCAGCCAATCCGTGCTCCTCAAAGGCATCAATGACAATGCAGAAACCCTAGCCAACTTGATGGAGGCTTACAGCTCCATCGGCGCACAAGCGTACTATCTGCACCACGGCGATCTTGCACCCGGCACATCGCATTTCCGCACGACCATCGCGGATGGAATGGCATTGATGCGGGAGTTGGGTGAGCTTCTGCCATCATCAATGCAGCCAAGCTACATTCTTGATGTACCTGGCGGGTCCGGAAAAGTCGATCTCAACGAAGCATCTTGCATCCAACAAGACGACGGCAGCTACCAAATCCGCTGCCGTGATGGGCGCACCGCGCAATATCGCGACATCGTTTAATAGCACAGAGCTTTGCTGCCCCAGGCGACAACCAAATTGAGTTATTGTGCACTATCCGGCTGGAAGCGGTAGTGGCCAGTTATACGAAAACCAAACAACATATCCTCCTGGCGGGTCCCCCAACCAATATTGTGAATTATCAACGGACGCTTTCCGTCTGAACTCAGTTTTGTTGAGACAATCCCGATGTGAGGTGTGCGTGCAAACTGCTGACGCCCGCGCCGCAATGACCGACCGCTCAACAACTCATGCGCGACAAACGGTTTGCCAATATCCCAGGTCACCAGATCACCCGGCTTGTAATCCCGACCTTCGGCACTAGGCTTCAAAGCTTGTCCATGCCGACTGAAATATGTGCGCAGGTTCGGCACACGCCGGTGATCAATATTGCGATCAGGCCGCCGCAACCCCCACCGCTTGGGATACGCCCGAAAAGCTCTCCGCATATCCTCATGCACCAACTTCTGCAGGTCGATCCCTAACGCGCGATAGCTTCGAACAATCACATCAGAACAAACCCCGCGATCCAACGGCACATCCCCTCCGGGGTAAGACAACGTGCGATAAGCTGGATCATAAATGACAGGCGACTTGGTCCGCGCGATAGCAGCTTCCGTCAGGCGCGCGGCAAAGTCCTGGGCTTGCCGAGAAGCTTGGGCATACCCCGGCGCCGCAGAAGTCAGAGCTAAACAACCCAATGCTACGGCGCACAATCCCGAATGTATGAAGCGGTGCATGAGATTTGTTTCCACCGCGATCAATCACGGTGCCCTGCCATAATGTGTTCCAACAACCTCTGCCACACGAAACTGCCGAAACTTTGCACCGAACCGAGCAAAAAAATGACCGCCCTAAAGAGAGCGGCCACGAACCAGCATCGAATTTCGCGATTGTCGACGGCTCTGGATAGAAGGACGTCGACCTAGCGTTCGGCCATCGCCGGACGGCCCTGACGCTCGCGCATCAGATTGGCAAACCGCGTGAACAGATAGTGGCTATCCTGCGGGCCCGGGCTTGCCTCCGGGTGATACTGCACGGAAAATACCGGCTTGCCCTGCAAAGTGATGCCACAGTTAGTGCCGTCAAACAGCGAAACGTGAGTTTGCTCAACACCATTAGGCAGACTGTCACCATCGATCGCAAAGCCATGGTTCATCGATGTGATCTCAACCTTATCGGTTGTATGGTCCTTAACCGGATGGTTAGCGCCATGGTGACCCTGATGCATCTTCATGGTCTTTGCTCCAGCGGCCAAACCAAGCATCTGATGGCCGAGGCAAATACCAAACATGGGTAATCCTGACTCAATCAACGCCTGGATCACCGGCACGGCATATTCACCCGTTGCAGCCGGATCACCCGGACCGTTCGACAGGAATACGCCATCAGGCTTCCGCGACAGCACCTCATCGGCTGTCGCTGTCGCCGGCAAAACCGTCACCTTGCAGCCCGCGTTTGCAAGGCAGCGTAAAATGTTCCGCTTGAGACCATAGTCAATCGCAACCACATGGAATTCAGGATCCTGCAGCCGCTGATACCCCTCAGCCCACGTCCACCGAAGTTCATCCCAATCATAGGACTGACCGGTTGTGACATCGGGCACAAGATCGAGCCCGAGCAATCCGCTCCAAGCCGCGGCTTCCGCTTTCAACGAATCAAAGTCGAATTGACCGTCCGGATTGTGCGCAATGACGGCGTTCGGCATCCCGTTTTCGCGAATCGACGCCGTCAAAGCCCGCGTATCAATCCCGCTAATCGCAATGATACCGCGGGCCTTGAGCCAAGTATCAAAATGCTCAACGGCACGATAATTCGAAGGCTCCGTTATATCAGCCCGCAGGACGCAGCCGCGGACACCGGAACGCATCGCCAAGTTGGAGGTCTCGGTATCATCCGTGTTCGTCCCGACATTACCAATATGCGGGAAGGTAAACGTGATGATCTGCCCGGCATAACTCGGATCTGTCAGAATTTCCTGGTAGCCCGTGATTGCTGTGTTGAAGCAGACTTCACCGACCGCCTGGCCCGTGGCACCAAGGCCAACACCCTTAATAGTTGTGCCATCACCCAAAACCAACGCTGCAGTTGGTTTGACCTCTGTCCATGGCGGAACAACCTTTCGGTCTGTTTGTGTCATCTACGGTCTCCGCGTTTCGGCGATCACGTGAATGTGGCAGGCTCAGGTCGAGACGCACACGTGCAACAGCGATCGCAACAAATGGGAATTTTCGCGAAACCTATGTGACGCGCGCCGCTGAATCAATCATCGAGATGTACTAAGGCTAATTGGACACATTCCATGCCCTGATCAGCCTTAGCGCCCTGATGTGCGTCATTCAGCAAAATTTGTTAATCAGGTAACGCAAAAGAACAAAGAACGCACAGGTGAGCTGCAAATCGGGCTACAACCTGCCGAGCCGCATCGTATCGAGCGGCAAAGGAGACTATGATGCGTGAGGAAATCACATCGGCAACCAAGACGGCAATGAAGGCCGGAGACAAGCGCCGCTTGTCAACGCTCAGGCTCATTTCCGCGGCCATAAAGGATCGCGATATCGCCGCCCGCGTTGACGACAAGGGACAGTCGACAGGCCGAGAAGCCATCGATGAAACCGAAATCCTCCAGCTCCTCCAAAAGATGATCAAGCAGCGCCGAGAGTCGGAAGCGACTTATCGGGACGCCGGCCGAACAGAACTGGTCGAACAGGAACAGTTCGAAATCGGCGTGATTGAAGAATTCTTGCCTGCTCAAATGAGCGAAGACGAAATTCGCAGCGCCGTCACGGAGACAATAGCCTCAGAAGGCGCTGCAGGCCTCAAGGACATGGGCCGCACGATGGGCGCATTGAAGGCCAAATACGCCGGCCAAATGGACTTTGGCAAAGCCAGTGCACTCGCCAAAGAGCTCTTAACATAGCTCCATCGACGGGAAGAGCCACTCAACAAAGGTGTGGATAGCGGGCAAAACACGCCCGCGTTTCAGACAAAAAGCGCATTGCAAACCGAATCACGCCATCTCTTAGGCTTGAGAAACGAGACAAAGTTGCATGCGACTGCCACCGAACCTTCTCGATGAAATCCGCGCCCGTCTGCCGGTCAGCCAGATCGTGGGCAAACGCGTCCAACTCAAGCGTGCCGGTCGGGAATTTAAGGGCTTATCGCCGTTCAAAGACGAGAAGACCCCGTCGTTCACTGTTAACGATGAAAAAGGCTTCTATCATTGCTTTGCCACTGGTGAGCACGGTGACATCTTCTCCTTCCTGATTAAGACGGAGGGCATTTCGTTTCCTGAGGCGGTCGAACGCCTGGCGGATGAAGCCGGTGTCTCCCTGCCGAAACAGCGTGATTACAATCCGGAGCAGCAAACCAAGCGTGATACGCAGCTGAAACTGATGGCCGAGGCGGCCTTATTTTTCACGCAACAGTTGCGCTCCAACATCGGCAGCGGCGCACGCGAGTACATTGCCAGCCGCCAGATCGCGAACCCCACCGTCGACACCTTTGAACTGGGTTACGCGCCGAACTCTCGCCATGCTCTGAAGGATCATCTGACCAAACAGGGGTTCGCCGTGGATGACATGGTCACCACGGGGATGCTGATCGGTGGTGAAGACATTGCCAAACCCTATGACCGGTTTCGCCATCGCATTATGTTCCCGATCCATGACATAAAGGGGCGCGTCGTGGCGTTTGGCGGCCGTGCCATGGACCCGGATCAGCCGGCCAAATACCTTAACTCGCCTGAGACCCCCCTATTTCACAAAGGCGCCGTCCTCTATAACAGCCATCGCGCACGACCGGCCTCGTTCGACGCCGGAGAGGTGATCGCCGTTGAAGGCTATATGGACGTTATCGCCCTGGCGAAAGCGGGTTTTATGCAGAGCGTTGCGCCACTCGGCACCGCCTTGACGAGCGACCAACTCGGCCTGCTGTGGCGCATGTCCGATGAACCTATCCTCTGTTTTGATGGTGATGCTGCCGGCCAGAAAGCAGCCTATCGCGCCATCGACACGGCCTTGCCGCTACTGGAACCGGGCCACAGCCTACGATTCGCTTTTCTGACCGGCGGCTTGGACCCTGATGATCTTATCCGACAGCAGGGTCCTGAGGCGATGCGTGACGTCCTCGACAAGGCCCAACCACTGGCTGACGTTCTCTGGCAACGCGAATGGGCGGTCTCTGACTGGTCGACACCGGAGCGCCGCGCGGGCCTGGAAAAGAAGCTCCGCCAACTGGTCACGGAAATTAAGGATACCAGTGTTCGTGCGCACTATGGCCAGGTGTTGCGAGCCAGATTAGACGCAGCGTGGAACATTCCGAATGCGCAGGATGCCACCCAGCCGGCTGGTCGGAGCTTTGGAAACCGCTCCCGCAATGGGCGTAAATGGCAGCCGAACAAGCGAAACAACCAAAAGTCACGGCTCAACCCATCGAGCGGTTGGATCGAGCACAGCCCCAGTCTACGCAACAGCGGGCTCGTCGCAGGTGTAGGTCAAACCATTCCCGATCGCGAAGCATTGATGGTGCGAACACTGCTCAATCATCCGTGGTTACTCGACGAATTCGCCGAAGATATCGCCGCCCTGGAGTTCTCATCTCCAACTGTGACACGTCTGCGCGATGGTCTTCTCACGATACATGCAAATGAAATAGAACTTGACAGAACGCTCATCCACAACCAATTGGAAGTGTTGAGGTTGGGTCAGGACCTGGAACTCGTTAACCGCATTGCGACGCACAAAAGCGACAGATTCGCAGAACAAGACGCCGAAACAAGCGACGTGGAAGCCGGCTGGCGCCATACCGTCGCACTCCATCGGCGGCAGATGATGCAGAGCGAACTGATTGCGACAGAGCGTGAGTACCTCGACACAGGTGACGAGGATGCCATGACCCGGCTCGTCGAACTACAGCGCCAAATAGCTCATTCGCTTGCGAATGAGGCGTTGCTTGAGGATTAACACGTGCGTCTGCACCCACGGTGATCAAGGAGCGACCTCTGGCAATGCCAGTGACTGTGCATCAACCGGCACACAATATCCCTTTTCAAGGGCAATACGCATCCGCGGGAACGGTGCAGCAATTGCATAGACTGCCGTCACCGGATCTGAGCCCAGCCGCCGCGAGACACTCTCGCAGAGCCTGACAAACAAACAGCGATCGAGATTTTCAACATGCAGCAGAAAGCAGAAGCACAAACGGGCACCCAGCAACAGTCTTCCGACGCCCCCTTGCTGGACCTGTCTGATGCCGCCGTCAAAAAGATGATCAAGGCCGCCAAGACCCGCGGCTTCGTTACCTACGACGAATTAAACGCTGTTCTGCCTTCTGACGAAGTATCTTCCGAACAAATCGAAGACATAATGTCGATGCTCTCCGAAATGGGCATCAATGTGGTCGAGAACGAGGAGGACGAGGCAGAGGAAGAAGAAACCGAGAGCCGCGCGCTCACTGCACAAAACGTCCCAACCAAAACCGAAACAAAGTCCGAACCATCTGAGCGCACCGACGATCCCGTGCGGATGTATCTGCGCGAGATGGGCACCGTCGAGCTTCTCTCTCGCGAGGGCGAAATCGCGATAGCCAAACGGATTGAGGCAGGTCACGAAGCCATGATCGCAGGTCTTTGCGAGAGCCCGCTGACCTTCCAGGCGATCATCATCTGGCGCGATGAATTGAACGAAGGCCGCGTCTTGTTGCGCGATATTATCGACCTCGAAGCCACTTACGAGGGCCCGGAAGCCAAAGCCGCTCCTCCACCGGTCGCTGCCAATCAAAATGGCGAAGCGGCAGCCGCACCTGCCAACGGCCAGGACCAAACCAACGGCGAGGCAACCTCTGCCGACGGCGAAAATGCGAGTGAAGGCGAGGATGATGACGAGGACGATGACGATTTCGAAAACGCCCTCTCATTGGCCGCAATGGAGGCAGAGCTAAAGCCAAAAGTACTCGAGACCTTTGACGCGATTGCCTCGAACTACGCCAAACTACGCAAGCAGCAGGACAAAAAGCTCGAGCAACAGCTAAGTGGTGAGACGGGCACAGCGAAGCAACAAAAGGCCTATGATGAACTCCGCAACGAGATCATTCGCGATGTGAAGAGCCTGTCGCTTAACAACAATCGTATCGAGAGCCTCGTCGAGCAACTGTACGCAATTAACAAGCGCTTGGTTCAGCTCGAGAGCCAGCTGATGCGCCTGGCAGATAGCTATGCAATCCCACGAACCGATTTTATCGCGGAGTACTACGGCAACGAACTCGATCAGACCTGGCTTGACCGCGTCGCCGACCAGAAGAAGAAGCGCTGGGGCGAGATGGTCGAACAGGAGCGTGCTCGCATCGAGCATCTGCGTTCCGATATCCATGAACTTGCAAGTGAAACCGGTCTTGAGATTTCCGAATTCCGCCGCATCGTGCGCGCTGTGCAAAAGGGCGAACGCGAAGCCCGCCAAGCCAAGAAAGAAATGGTCGAGGCCAATCTCCGCCTCGTCATCTCGATTGCCAAAAAGTACACCAACCGTGGCCTGCAATTCCTGGATCTCATTCAGGAGGGCAACATCGGCCTGATGAAAGCCGTCGATAAGTTCGAATACCGCCGCGGCTACAAGTTCTCGACTTACGCAACATGGTGGATCCGGCAGGCGATCACACGGTCAATCGCAGATCAGGCCCGCACCATCCGTATTCCGGTGCACATGATCGAAACGATCAACAAGATCGTGCGAACATCGCGCCAGATGCTGCATGAAATTGGACGCGAACCCACACCGGAAGAATTGGCAGAGAAGCTCGCCATGCCTCTGGAGAAGGTCCGCAAGGTTCTCAAGATTGCCAAGGAGCCGATTTCTCTCGAAACGCCTATCGGTGACGAGGAAGACTCACACCTCGGCGATTTCATTGAAGACAAGAATGCAGTCCTTCCGATCGACGCGGCTATTCAAGCCAACCTGCGCGAGACGACCACGCGGGTGCTGGCGTCACTCACACCACGTGAAGAGCGCGTCTTGCGGATGCGCTTCGGCATCGGCATGAATACCGACCATACGCTCGAAGAGGTCGGTCAACAGTTCTCAGTCACACGGGAGCGGATTCGCCAGATCGAAGCCAAGGCTCTGCGCAAGCTCAAGCACCCAAGCCGCTCACGCAAACTGCGCAGCTTCCTGGACAGCTAGTCGGGCTGGTCACATACCAACTCACCAATGCAAAAGGCCGTCCATCTGGACGGCCTTTTTGCTGCACCGTGATCAGACGGGCAACTGACCAATAGGCCGTGGCAACTCAGCAAGACCCGGCAAGGCACAAATGCCCCGCGCCTTCCAACCCGGCCTTAAGCCATCTTGCTCTGTAGGAGTTCAGCAATTGTCCGAACGCTGGCAAACGTCTCCTCAGTAATGTCTTCGATATCCAAATCGACGTCAAACTCTGACTGCAGCGCCAGGTAAATCTGGAGAACACTGACAGAATCAACCGTTCCTGATTCAAGCAGGAGATCGTCTGGTTGAATTGGCGTATCGGTCTCGACAGTTTCCTGAACAATCCGTGTTGTTATGGCCAGAATATCCTCGGTATTACTCATTGTCTCCCCTTAGATTCTTATTCTTTTATAGGCAATTACGGAACAGTATCTCCACTGCCGCGCGGTCTGGCTTGCCAGACGGTTTGCGAGGCAGCGCTCTCAATTGAACAAACCTGGATGGTAGCTTGTGAACTGAGAGCTGCCCTTTGCAGTGCTGAAGCACAGCTTTCTCATCTAACGGACCTGACGTCCCGTGTTCAAGCGCCACTGCAATCTTTTCGCCATCCAAGTCATCTGCGATCCCGACGACTACCGCTTCAATCACACCATCCATGCCAAGCATCGCCGCCTCAATCTCAGCGGGATCGATGCGGTAGCCGCGATGCTTGATGAAGACATTGGATCGACCATGCAGAGCCAGCGATCCATTAGAATCTATGACACCAAGGTCGCCGGTATCAACCAGGCCATCCTGACCACGGGCATGCGTCACCTCATCGGCATTCGCTAATACGGCAGACGCACTCTGCGACGCAACCACCCGAACTGGTCCAGGCTGAGCGACCGGCGCGTCGACGACGATACCATCAAGCGGTTGACCGACATCTCCCCGTTGATGGATCTCGTCACCCGGCGACAACTGCAAACGCGTGAGTGCGCCAAACACTTCACTGACACCGTAACGAATGTCCATCCGAACATCAGGAAGCTGCTCACGCATCTGCAAAGGAAGTTCCGGACTAACAGCAGCTGTTCCAACAACCATACGCGCGATGCTCGGCAGCCCTGCCCATAACTTCAGTTGCAATCCGAGTCTTACGTAGGTCGGATTGGTCTGCACCAAAGCACAGCCATGGCCTGTCATCAGTTTCTTGTGGGTTCCAAAAGCCATTGAGTTCGTGAAGACCGAACCGATACCCGACCAGAAATTCTCAAGGGCAATTGCCCGTCCCATCGCCTGATGTTGAGGGATGGAACAATATGCAGTCGCGCCTGGGGATTCATCGTAGACAAACGATGCCGCACGCAAGGCGCACTCCACGGCGAAACTTTCAAACAGCAGCGCTTTGGGGCGACCGCTCGTGCCCGACGTGAACTGAACGACAAGAGGGTCATCCCCGGGCAGAGACATCGACCCGCCTTGCCCGACGGGCTCGGATAACGTCTGACTGCCAAGTAGAAAGGTCGGGCATTTTCCTGCAGCAGCAGCCAACCATACGGCCTGCTGTTCCGCATCCTCGATCAGTAGAAGGCGGGGTTCGACCGTATCCAAGTAAGACTGAGCCTCAACCGCTGTCGGCGCCAGCGGCAGCGCCATGGCCGTATGCCCGGCAGCCCATATTGCAAGTTCAGCTATGAGTGCATGTGGTCCATTCCGGACGGCAAAACCAACAACAGCTGGATCACTCCCCAAATGCTGTTCGACCGTCTTGGACAATGGCCCGACTCGCTCCTGCAAACCGGTAAAGTCGACAGCCTCAAACTCGTTCACCGCCGCAACTGCCGATGGTTGATCTGTCGCCCATTGCGCTAGCCGCTCGAGCAATACCATTCGCGACGTCATGAGATGACCTGACCTCGGAGTATGTCCTCCTCATCACCCCGCTGACGGACAAGTTGCGGCGTTCCATCGTCGACGAGCACCTCACAAGGCAAGCGATGACCGAGGAACATCACCGGGCTGAAGCTTAAGCCGTACGCTCCGCTCAGGAGTATAGCGACCAAGTCACCTACACGTGGTTTCGGCAGTGTCAACTTGGCGCCAAACTCATCAAGTGGAAGGCAGAGTGGACCACCCAGGCATTGCACTGAATCTGCTGCCTCCGCCATCCGTTCTGGCATCACAATAGGGTAGCTGCGCTTGATAATGCTACCAAGTCCAACTGCAGACGCGTGGTGATGCATCCCGCCATCCAGCACCGCGTGGCTTGTTTCTCCCGTCTGCTTGACGTCAATGACACGCATCAGATAGACGCCCGCCGGCGCAGTCAGATAACGACCGAGCTCAACAAAATAGCGCCGCTCAGGTTTCTGATCGTTCTCGATCAGCCCCTGTAATTCGACACCGGCAGCGGCAAGATCGAACTCTCCATCGCCGGAGAACATTGGCACCCCAAAACCGCCGCCAAAATTCAAACTGCCAACACTGACACCAGTTTCAGACTCAACCTGCTTGGCCTGTGCGAGCAAGGACTCTGCACCGGCAATCCACGCTTCTGCACTGAAGCACTGCGTGCCAGCATACATATGAAGGCCCCGAAAACTCAAATTGGGATCATCTGCAATCCGTCTGACGAGCGCGGATACATCGCTCGCAGAGACACCAAATTTAGTGCCTCCCCCCGACATCCGCATTCGCGAACTCTTCAACGCGAGTGCTTGCTGGATGCGGATGGCAACATTCATCGAGCAGCCCGTCTTCTCGGCCATCTCGCTGATCCGCTCGACTTCGCCCGCGGATTCCGCATTGATACTATAGACGCCATGACTGTTAGCTGCTCCGAGATCCAGCTCCGACTTTCCCGGCCCGGCAAACTGAGTGTCCGCCCCATTGAAACCTGCAGCACGCGCAACGGCGATTTCCCCGGCCGATGCCACTTCGCAGCCAGCACCTGCAAGTCTCAAAGTCTTGGCAACCATGGCATTGCCATTCGCTTTGAGAGCAAACAACACGGATACGCGCGGCCCAAGCACGTCCTGCACACGCGCGAAACGCGATCTGAGGACTCCGGCATCATATATGTAGGCTGGCGTGCCGAACTCATCCGCGATCTGGGAGACCGGCATACCACCGATCATCAATTCACCCTCCTGGGTCGGAAAGTAGTCGCGCGCAACGTCAGCCCCGGTAACTGGTGGCGGAGCAAGGGTCTCTGCTGCTGGATCGTTAGACATTCATCACCCAATGAAACTCATGTGAACCGACATCACGCCTCTTGCCAACGCAACAGACCTTAGGTGATGCCTCAGCCCGAAACCGACGTCAGATCGACGGACCCTAGTCGTTAGTCTCTTTCGTCTTGAAGGTTGTCTTGCCGAGGAGACCCTTTTTGACAATTTTAGCTGGTACACCAATCGCAAGGCTATCCGGCGGCACATCACTAATGACAAGCGAATTGGCTGAGATCGTCGCTCTTTCACCGACCGTGACCCCGCCCAGAACCGAACTGTTGCAGCCAATAAACGCATCATCACAGATGGTCGGCGCCTGCGGGTCGGTTGATGCCCCGAGCGTGACGCCGTGCATGATCCCAACGCGGTTACCGATCACAGTCGCATGGTTGATCTGAATGTTGCCGCCATGAATCAGATGCAGATCCTCGCCAGTTTCTGTTTCCCGATGCAGGAAAACCCCACTGACCAGAGCAGAAACCGGCTGAACCACAAAATAAATCAAGCCAAAGAATTTGCGCAGCGGCCAAATCTTTAATCGCTTCGCCCAACGACCAAATCGGTACACGGCCAATGCAAAAACCGGGCGGGTGCCACTGTCCTTATGGCGACGCCAATCGTCGGCCAATGTTCGGATCATTGAAAATAGTCCTGCAACTTTCCACGTCTGCGAATATCAACTGTTGCACAATGAAATGAGCCACCAAACGAATAATTGTTCCGAAACGCCACTGGCACGGGCTCAAAGCCCCAGTCAGTCAGAAAATCATGCATCGGCTGCTCATCAGCTTCGACCACGACTTTCTTCTCGTCAATGTTGAGAACATTCATCGAGAGCCAGCGGAAGGAATGATACCAAGAGTGTGTTTCGGGCAGCGTCGAGCGCGGTGCTTCCCGCATCTCCCAGTCGCCATGTTTGAGAATATCCGGGACTTCCTTCATAGGCCTGTCCGGATTGATCATGATCTTTCCGGGTGCCAACGGAACAAAAGTCGCGTCAATGTGGATGGACCGGTAGTCATCAAATTCTAGGCGATGCAGGCGATACCCTTGCGGCTCTAGATGCCGGCGCAGCCATTCAATACCCATGTCGTTCGTCACATGGCTGCGTTGGATGAACAAATCCCGGCCACATCGCGCGATGTCGGCAGCATCAAAAACAGGTTCGTAATCCCGCGTCACATAGTTCTCACCGCGGGTCCAGTTGTAATTATAAGTTGCATCCGAAAGTTCGGGCTTTGGCGCTGTGGTCCATCGTGCACCCTCTTGGAAGTACTTTTTGACCAGCTTGCGATACGCCCAGAACTCATAGTAGCGCGAGCGCCAGGCCATTGGCGCCTCCAGGATCTCATCATTGAAGACGATGAGAACATCACGCGGGTTCGCCTGGCAGTTCCCTCCGGGGCTCGACCATAGCGGCGTAATCGTCGGCTGAGTATGCTGGATTGGTTCCGGGCGGCGCACTGTTGCGCCATGGTCCTTCAGCACCTGAACGAACGTTTCAAGCTCGGCACTCGCCTTTGCGATCGCAAGCGGCGACACCGGCTGACCGGCCGCCTGGAGGTGAAATTTCCGCGAACGCTCAAGATGCTCCACGGCAGTCACAGCTTCAAAACCGATCTCCCAAGTGAGATTGGCCGCTCCGTCCAAAATGCCGACGATAACTTCTTCGAGCGGATCCCACTCGTTGTTTGAACAGACAGTCAATAGAGTTCCTCACCCGAAATTTGTTTGGCAATCTCACCCTGGCATAGGGCTTTGCTCTTTTTCTCAATAAGACACAATTACAATCCGAGTTGCTTTGATTTTCAAGCATTTGAAAAATTATCGGCGGCATTGGTTACTCAAGGTCAGTCGGCTGCTGGACGTCGCTCAATCCGGTTCATGTCTGTAGAAAGCGCCGTTAACCATTGCGCCATGCCCAATGTTTCAACGCGCCAACTTTGGCTCCTAACACCGGTAATGTTCTGAAGTTGTGAACTGGCCACAACCATTTCTGAGCCGCATACGCCACCGGATAATTGAGCCTGACCAAGCTCTGTTTCAGACGATGGCCAGATGGGAACGTCCAGTCTGACCTTCGCCAGCTATTCCTCGTAACACCTGCGCAGATAGCCCACAAACAATTCTAAGGATTTGAAAAATATAATAAAATAAACTTCCCGGGAACTCAGCCCCATTCGCAACGGCGCATAACATAAAACCCTCCCGCTACCTATAATGTCGGTACGCGGCACGAAAATTCATCGCGAGCCTCAACTATGTTAGGCTGGCACCGTGAACCGCCGGGACATCATGAGAGATTGCACAGCAAGCGCGGCCTAACCTTTCCAAGAGATCACGTACCCGAGGTGCCCGACAATGACATCGCTGTGGTTTCCAAATCCCGAAGTCATTGCGCCCCTGCGTCATATGCACGATAGAAGCTTCCTAGATTTCGACCAACAAATGGAGCGCTTCAAGAACCAAAAGGCACAATGCACACAATTGACGATGGGGACATTCGAGGGCCGACACTTCTCGATCAACCTCAATCTCATGACCATAAGCGTGTATGGAAGCAATCAGGTCATTGAATCGCACAGCATCAAGCCAAGCGACGAATATCGTTTTTGTGTCCCTCTGGAACAATCAGGACCGACAGTCATTTTCGGCAAGGAGTACGCTAACGATTGGCTCCAAATCCATCCGCCGAGGTCCGAGACCTACAACATCACACCAACCTACAACACCAGCGCGGTTCTCGCCATCCGCCGGCCGGCATTGATCGATACTGAGGCAATCATTCCGGAACTCTCTGATTATTTGCAAAAACTAGGCAATACATGTGCGGTTATTCAGCAGCCGGACACAGTGCAGCGCCTGCGCTCAACAATTACAGGCGCCATCGAAACTGCCCTCCACGTCAGCGAACAGCGGCAACTGGAGGCCTTGGCAAAATCAATCATAGACCATGTGAAACTCGACCTGTTTATGGCATGGCTCATGGACAATGGCGTGTCATCCCTGCGGCACTCAGCAGCTTTTGAACGATTCAGACGAGCCCGCGTCGCTCTGCTTGAAGCAAGCCAGCACACTCTGGGCACGTGTCACAATGCAGCCGTCGGGGACACATTGAGCGATCTCGGCTCCAAGCGCTCAATCGAACAGGCATTTGCCAAAAGTGTCTCTATGGGGCCGTTATCATACCTTCGCGTCCTACGTCTCCACAATGCACGACGCAAACTCATGCAGCCAGAACGATTCACGCAGAACATTGGCGACATCGCCGCCGAGGAGGGTTTTGGAGATCAGAGCAAATTCTCGATGCAGTATCGCAACCACTTTGGCGAACGCCCATCTGACACCCGGAATCGCGTCATGGATCGACGACCAAAGTTTCGATACAAGCCCCCCAAAGAGGGCAAGCGGCAGAGAACAACACGCAGCCTTTGAAGACCCCCTCGACCGAAAGGCCCTCCCCGCTTAACCGATTTGGACCAAGCTGTCTCATGGGCGACAGCCAGACAATCACACTCTCAGCTCAATACTCAGTCGGACACGCCTTAAGACGCCGGCGCAAATCGCCTACTCAAAAACCTAAGTTGTTGAATAATAATTCAATTATGACTGATAAAAAATAGCATCTTGTTCGCTATCGGCCTAACACCCCACTTCAGCCGAACCTAAAATCAATGACATCACATGTCATTGCGCCCCGCAATGGATGGGGAGTTGTTGATCGGACTTCCGTGCGACGAGACGATCAGCCCTCATCAATCCTGCTGAGGCGCCCGCCGCTCACAAGTTAGGATTTGGCAAGTGGACTCTCTCGGGTTCCCCAGTCAGAAACTGATCTCGTCAAGAGATTACCTTCATGATCTAACCCTTCATGATCTTGATCATGCCAGGGAATTCTACAGCCTAAACGACATGCAATATATGCAGTTGAGCCAAGGCGCCTACAAAGGCCGGATTATCCGACTTGATCTCGGGCAATTAACTATCGGCATAAGGTCTTGCAATCAGTCGACACAAGTGGTGTTGAATGGACCACCTGATAGAATGGCTTTCTTTTTACAGAATGCATCCCCAACGCCATCCCCCAGAATTTTTGGTGCTGAACTATCTAGCAACACCGTAACAGTCGAGCGACGATGTGCTTGGTCAGACTATATCGCACCACGGAACAGCTCAAATATAGTCCTGTCAGTTCACCCCCAAGCGTTAATAGAAAGTGGGACACTCATATCAGGAGTGGCAGAATGGTTATCGTGCGAGAATGCGCGGAGTACAATCATCAACTCAAAGTACCTCGCCGACACTTTGCGATCAAACGCCTGGTCAGCCGTTGAGTTCGCCAGTAGCGCTAAAACATCACAAGAACTCGACGTCATCGCACAATCGATCATCTTCAGCATCGGCTCGGCGCTAACGATCACCTGGATCCAACAGAACGGACTTCCCGATCACGCTCCGGCAGCCCACTACGAACGCTTCCATGAAGCTCGAAAGCTATTGTTGAATAGCTTAGAAAATAATTCAGCCATGCAATTCACAAGCGATGAATTGGAACCCTTGCGCAACCTCGGCTCAAAGCGATCAATCGAACAGGCTTTCACCGCCAATGTCTCGATGGGGCCGCTGTCGTACTTACGCGTCATACGTCTCCACAATGCAAGAAGCAAACTCTTGCAGCCGGACCGCCTCACACAAAACATTGGTGACATCGCAGCCGAAGAAGGCTTCTGGGACAAGAGCAAATTCTCGATGCAGTATCAGAAACACTTCGGCGAACGCCCGTCAGATACGCGCAGCAGGGTCATCGATCAGCGGCCGAAGTTTCGATACAAGGCCCCAAGAAAAGGCAAACGGCAGAAAACAGCAAACAGCCATTAAACGACAGGGCCACCGCGAAACTCGCCCTCCCAATCCCCTATCAGATCGAACACCCCGCGTACCACTCACCAAGCTGGACAGGCATAAGCTGCTTGTTCAACATCTCGCCGTAATCCAAGCGACGAGACGCATACATGCAAGACGCACCCAAACATCCCTCGCCTTCCGGCCCCCTCAAAGGCCTCAAGGCCATTGAGCTCGGCTCAACGGTTGCCGGCCCCTTTTGCGGCAGGTTGCTAGCTGATTTCGGCTGCGAGGTCATCAAGGTCGAACAGGCCGAAGGCGACGCCGTCCGCTCACTCAGTCATCGCCACAAAGGCCGCTCGCTCTACAACGCATCCATACAGCGCGGCAAGCGAGTAATCTCACTCAATCTGCGCACCGACAAAGGTCGCGACCTCGTCAAGCAGCTCTGCAAGTCAGCCGACATCATCATTGAGAATTTCCGCCCCGGCACGCTGGAGAAATGGGGACTGGGTTACGATGTCCTGAGCGCCGATAATCCAGGTCTCGTTATGGTCCGTGTGAGCGGCTTTGGCCAGACCGGGCCATATAGCGGCCGCGCAGGCTACGGCATTGTTTGCGAGGCTGTCAGCGGCCTGCGTGAGATTACCGGCGACCCCGACCGACCGCCCCCGCGCGCCGGCACACCACTCACCGACTATATTGCCGGCGTCTATGCAGCCTTTGGCACAGCCATGGCCATCATTGAACGCCAACGGACGGGACGCGGACAAGTCGTTGACACGGCCCTCTATGAAGGCGCCTTCACCTTCATGGAAAGTCACATCCCTACGTTTCAGCAACTCGGCATTGTTGCCGAACGCGCCGGCTCGATCCTGCCAGGCAATGCACCAAACTCCGTCTACCCGACGCGCGATGGCGGCTACGTCCTGATCGCCGCCGCCGCCGACGCCGTCTTCCGTCGATTGGCCGACGTCATCGGCCGCCCCGATATGAAAACTGATCCACGGTTCGCAGAAGCTGTCCCGCGCGCCGAGAACATGCAGGCATGCGATCACGCCGTCACCGCATGGACCGAGCAGCACGACATGGCCGGTATCGAACAGCAGTTGGAGACAGCCGGCGTTCCGGCGTCGCGCATCTTCACCGTCGCTGACATCTTCGACGACCCTCATTACAAGGCACGCGAGATGTTGGTCGACGTTGAAGACGATGTGTTGGGACCCGTCACTGTAACCGGCATTGTCCCCAAGCTGTCTGAGACCCCCGGCAGCATCCGTTGGTCCGGACGCGAAACAGGTGCCGACACCACAAGCGTCCTGATCGAAGAATTGAGCATGGACCAATCAGAGATCCAGGCACTGGCCGACGAAGGCATCGTTGCAGGCCCCGACCTCAAGCAGAACACCACCACCAAATAGCTATTCATTGAACAGGAGCAGATCCCGTGTCCGATAACGATGGCAGCGGCGACTTCTGGAGCGATCAAATAGACGAATTGCAGCGGCGCCGCGCGTTCACCAAAGAAATGGGCGGACCGGACAATGTTGCCCGCCAACACAAAGCCGGACGACTGACAATCCGTGAGCGCCTGGATCGCATCACCGACAAAGACAGCTTTCGCGAAGTCGGCTCACTCGCCGGCACCGGGGAGTATGACGAGAACCTAAAACTCAAAAAACTCACTCCGGCCACGTACGTTGCAGGCACCGCCCGCATCAATGGGCGCCCTGTCGCCATCGGCGGTGAAGATTTCACTGTCCGCGGAGGCACCAGCTTCGGCGCGCAGAGGCGCAAAGGCGGCCAGGGTGGCTACATTGAAGACCTCGCGCATCATTACAAGATACCGCTGGTCAACTTGATCGACGGGGCCGGTGGCACAGTAACATCCGCCAAGCGTCGCGGCTTCGTCACGTTTCCCGGCACCGATGGATTTGAACGATCCGTCGAGCTGCTCGGTGAAGTTCCCGTCGCCTCAGCTGTATTGGGCACGGCGGCAGGCGGCCCTGCCGGTCGCGCGATCCTTTCGCATTTCTCAGTCATGGTCCAGGGCAGCAGTCAGGTCTTCGCCGCCGGCCCGCCGGTCGTCAAGCGCTCACTCGGCCAGACGATCACCAAAGAAGATCTTGGTGGACCTGCCGTTGCCGTCAACAAGTCGGGGGCAATCCACAACGTTGCTGAGACTGAGGACGACGCCTTCGAACAGGTTAAACAATTCCTCTCCTATCTTCCGCAAAATGTCTGGCAACTGCCTCCGGTCATCGACAGCGGTGACCCCACCGACCGGCGTGACGAAGAACTCTTAGGCGTCGTACCGGCCAACCGCCGCCATCCCTATGACATGCGCAAACTCGTCAGCCATGTCATTGATCGGGACTCGGGCTTTGAAATCCGACCGACATATGGCCGTGCGGTCATCACCATGCTCGCGCGCCTCGGCGGTCGACCTGTCGGCATTGTCGCCAACAACCCAAAAGTCTATGCCGGCGCCATGGATGCCGACGCCGCGCGCAAGCAAATCCATTTTATGGAACTGTGCGATACATTCCATCTGCCGATCGTCTTTCTCGTCGACGTGCCTGGTTTCATGGTCGGCTTGCAGGCGGAAGAGGCAGGGACACTGCGCGAAGGCATGCGTGCCGTTTACGTTGCCGGCCAACTCAAAGTCCCGACCGTGACCCTCGTCATCCGGAAGTGCTATGGCATGGCCGGCATGGCAACCTGCAACAAGAACGATATTGATCTAAAGCTCGCCTGGCCCAGTGGCGAGTGGGGCTCATTGCCGGTTGAAGGAGGTGTCGCGGCAGCCTTCAGAAGAGAAATCGAAGCCGCCGATGACCCAAAGGCACGCGAGCAGGAGATAGAAGCCGAATTGCGCGCCTACACGTCCCCGTTCCGCACGGCAGAAGCCCTGGCCGTTGAAGAAATCATCGACCCGCGCGAAACCCGGCCGATCCTCTGTGAGTACATCGCGCTCGCCGAGGAACGTCTTCGCATCGGCCTCGGCCCACGTGCACGCGCCGGCGTAGCCCCATAAGTATAACCGAGATAGATTGGTTCGGCGACCCGCGGAAGCAAGCATGATCCGCACCATAACGCCGCGAGCATATGTCATGCCTCAAAAAGGAAATTCACTAGCCTTCATTCTCACGCTGTTTGTCTCGGCCACTTTCTCTTCCGCTAACGCGACGGATCCAGTGCGAGCAAGCGATTGGCTCAGAATTGTCGTAGAGAAGTTATGTGGCCCGGAACCAATTCCAGCGACCCTCGCGCAAGAAGAGTTGCAAGGTGCGTGGCTGCTCAAGGAAACCGAGAACAAACGCAACGGACAAGTCTTCCGACTGGAACAACGCTTTGCATTGCCTAACGGCCAGGAACTTCGGCTCATCCGCTTTCAACCGGGCGGTCGCCTCCGTCGGTTCACCCTCGAACTCCACAATGAAGTGAATGGCAAGCTGCAACCGACGCTCCAGGCAATGGCCGACGGTGCATGCAGAATACGTTCTGGCCGCCGCATCAAGCGACACCCGACCGATCAATCAATCAAGCTGGTGCAACTGAATGACGATCTTGTCACTGTACGCTGGACCGAGACACTGCAGGCGCCGTGGCCGGCAGGACGAGATCCTGGTGGACCACGCGTCGCCATCATCGACTCCGGCCTTGCCTATGATCTGCCGATCTACCGCAATCGTCTGGCCCGCGATGCAAAGGGCATACCCTTGGGCTATGACTTTTGGGATATGGATCCATGGCCCTACGATGGCGATATCTCACGCGGGGCGTTTCTCCCCATCCGCCATGGTTCGGCCGTTGCGTCGGTGCTTGTCCGTGAAGCACCAACAGCCGCTCTCATTCCGCTGCGCTATCCACGCCCCGACATGCGGCGCCTCAAACAAGCCGTCGATTTAGCAGCCAAAGCCGGTGCACGTGTCATCGCAATGCCTCTTGGCAGCCGCAAGCCCGAACAATGGATTGCGTTTGCCAGCGCGCTCAAAAAACACCCCAACATTCTGGCCATCGTATCCGCAGGAAATAACGGCCAGGACATTGACCGACAACAAGTTTGGCCAGCCGCGCTCCCACTCGACAACATGATTGTCGTCACATCAGCCGATAGCTTCGGACGTCTGGCGCAAGGTTCCAATTGGGGACCCAAAAGCGTAGATATCATGCTGCCAGCCGAGAACATTCCGGTTGTAGATTTTCGCGGATCTACAGGCAAAGCGTCCGGGTCGAGTTACGCTGTTCCACGACTAGCAGCACTTGCTGCCAGACTGTTGTCCAAGGAGCCTGACCTCACAACGGCGCAACTCAAAGCAAAAATCTTCTCACGTGCCACACCATCTCCCTACGAAAAGACATTGGTGGTCGTTGGCTGGATACCAGATCCGACCAAGGAATAGTTGAGCTCCGCCATCACCGTGTTCCTACCGGCGCCGCGGCTTTGGAGGCGGCCGATCGATAAACCGCTTTGCTGCCTGAGCCTGACGCGGGTCTGCCACTTTGAGTTTTTCATAAGCCTCATTGGCCAATGCTGCATCACCGCCCCATACGCCAGCCTGAATTCCAAACCTGAGCAATCGCGGGTCTTTGGGGTCGGCCTTCATCACCCAACGAGCTTGGTCTAGCATGTCTTCAAATCGCCCGGCCAACTGCAACGCAACAAGATAGGACACCCGTGCGTTGATCGAATTTGGAACCTGATCAACCGCCGCCTTACTCAGGGAAATAGACGCGTCATACTGCCGAGAAAAGGCAAGCAAACGTGATGCCTTCAAGTGTTGTCCGGGATTGCGCGACAACAAACATGCCGTTTTCATTTTTGATATGACATCCGGATCAGGCCGTTGCCCGCGGCGACGACGTTTCGCGCTATCAAGAGCAGCTGCGCAAGCCTCAAACGACCTGCCGAGCTTCGCCTGCAACTCGTCCGCGCCATTGCCGTTCAAGCCCTCCAGAAGAGCCGCGACCTGCGCACGTGGCACAGCTTCGTTGCGCCCCTCGCCGCCGCCAACAGCAATTCCGACAAACTGGCCATCCTGAGTGACCAATGCGCCACCGCTCACACCCGGCTGCATCTGCGCTGTGACATGCAATCGGCCAAGCTCTGCCCCCTCAGCCGGACCGGATCGCAGTCGTCCAGGCTTGAAAACACGGACAAGCTTCCGCCCAACATCCGCCCCGACCACGAACAACGTCTCGGTACCAATCAACGCGCGCCCGTTGTCTGTAATCTTGAGGACCAAACCATTCTTCGGCAATCCAGCCACCTTTAATACGGCCAGATCACCAGGATAGACCGACGGCAGCACTGCCGCCTCAAGAACACCGTTGGGTGTCAGAACCTTCGCAGTTCGTCGAGCACCAACAACATGTCGGTTCGTTACCAATAGATCATCAGCAATCCGCACCGCACTTGCGATCGGATCAAAACTCTCGACCGGAAAAACAGCCTGACGGACACGGCAAACGGCCTCCGGATGCGGACAATCTTTTGACGGACGCGGAGTCGCCTGGTTCGCCTGGTTTCGGGGATTTTCAGCACCTGGCTTGGGCGAATTGAAGCTCAGTGTCGCCTGTCTCAGCTCACCAGCGCGTTCATACTCCACTTTGACCGAGTAGCCTTGGCGAACCAATGCCAACGCCGACAGTGCACTCTTCGGAGACCGAACCTGTCGCCCCCCGATTGACCGCAACGTATCGCCAGATTTGAGACCACCTCTTGCCGCTGCCCCATCATGAGCAATATCAACGATACGTACCCCATGCCCGCCCAGGCGTGCGCGACGTGACAAAGGCGCTAGCCGCCAGCCGGCCTTGACATAAGTCACACGCCCATCGGCTTTGAGATCCTGGACGACACGCCTCAGCAGCCGGTCTGACACCGCAAAATTAACTCCGATGTTGGTGTCTGCCTTAGCCGCAAATATCGCAGAAACCATACCAACCAGATGCCCCTGCATATCAACCAATGCCCCGCCCGAACTCCCGGGATTGGCCGCGGCATCTGTTTGGACAAAATCCTCAATCACATTGAAGCCGGCATGACTGACATTGAGAGCAGAGACCACGCCACAAGTCACGGAAAGATCGAGACCGTAAGCATTGCCAATCGCACAAACGCGTTGTGCAATAGCCGGGCGCCGAGCGGGTTTGAAAGGCACCAGCTGGGCATCGACTCGCAGCAAGGCAATGTCTGATGCTGCGTCAGAGCCGACCACGGTGGCCGGGAGAATTCGACCGTCCTTTGCCCGGACATCAATCCGGCGCACAGACTTCAAGACATGTGCCGCCGTCGCAATGAGACCGTCACGACCAACCACAATCCCGCTAGCCTCGGGCACGCGACCACGCCCTTGCCCCGCTTGAACAGGCCCCGTGCCACTGCGCAGCGGCAACACGGAGACGACAGATTGCAGGCTTTGCCCGACATCAGCATGAGCCGACACCACTCCGGCGATAGAGAAGGCAAGCAGAAGAAACAGATTGAGCAATCTCAGCATGTTGGTCTGGCCCAATAGATCACGATCACATCAGGCTAGCATCAACCCGCCGGCTCGGACATGCCCCAGGATTATACGACAGCGACCTTCTCGCCATCGCGTTCAGCCGACTCGTAGATCGCCCGGATTAGAGCGACAGCCCGCCGACCTTCACGGCCATCAACAAGTGGCGCATACCCACCGCGCAACGCCGCCACCGCATCTTCGAAATTGCGCTGATGCCAGGTAAAATCAATGGCTTTGGGATCTGCTGCACCTGCCCCGGCAACATCGGCATTCAGCCCATGATCCAGCAAGATGGTGTCGTCGTCCGGCAGCTTGTCCTTGAATTCCCAGATCCGAAACTTGTCGTCAGCCATGAACACGGAACCGGCGCTGCCACAGATCTGGATCTCAGCAGCATGTCCGTCCGCTGACCAACATGCCGTCGAGCCCTGGATCGTGCCGAACGCTCCATTCTCGAACTCCAACATGGCAACCCCGACATCCTCAACCTCGATACCGGAATGCGCCGCCAACCGAGTCTGAGCCCGCACATGCCGCACATCACCCATCACGTGGAGCAGAAGATCGATCGTGTGAATCGACTGGTTCATCAGAGCGCCACCGCCGTCCAACTCCCAAGTTCCCCGCCAGGCGCCGCTGTCGTAGTAAGCCTGATCGCGCCACCACTTGATATTGGCGTCGGCCATGACGATCGTCCCGAACCGTCCGGCTTCCACTGCATCCTTGAGCAGCCGTGTCGCCTGATTGAACCGCCGGGGAAAGACACCAGCCAGCATCACGCCGGCGCTCTCGCATGCCGCAATCATCTGGTCGACGCGTGCCGTGGTGACCTCGAGCGGTTTCTCGCAAATGACATGCTTCCCTGCTGCCGCTGCTGCAAGCGTGGGGTCCAGGTGAGCGCCACTCGGCGAACAGATCGTCACGACATCAAGCCCATCATGAGCGAGGAACACACTGAGATCCGTGTATCCGGAGCAACCATATGTACTCGTAAAGGCATCAACCTGCTCGGGTCGCCTTGCGATAACAGCCACCAACTCGGCACCGCTCATAGCCGCAATTGCCTGAGCATGAAACTCAGCAATCATGCCGGCACCGACAATGCCGAATTTGTAGATTTTTTCAGTCACCAAACAGCGCCTCGCCTAATCCACAGAATACCGACTGCATTTTGCGATCAATTTACTAGGACAGCTCAAAGCCATCGTAGCCTGCATCGACCACCTCTTTCAGCTTTTCAGTATATTTGTGAACCCCACCCACATACGGCATGAACACGCGTGGTTTCCCTGGAACATTCGCGCCGGTGTACCAGGAATTGGCCAACGGATAGAGTGTCGAGTCGCCGACATCGACAACATGCTGCGTCCACTCTTGCTCAGCTTCAGCGGTGGGCTCGATGACAGCGTGTCCACTGTTGCGCATCATATCGATGCAGTCCGCAATGAAATCCACGTGTTGTTCGCAGGACAGGATCATCTGGCTCTTGACGCCGGGACTGCCTGGGCCGGTCACCATGAATAAATTCGGAAACCCATGAATCATGATGCCGAGATAGGTCTGCGGTCCGTCCTGCCACTTGGACTTAATCTCGGCCCCACCGTCTGCACGGATATCGATTTCCTTCATGGCACCGGTCATCGCATCGAAGCCCGTCGCAAAGACGATCGCGTCAAACTCGAATTCTTCTTCCGTCGTGCGAATGCCCGATGTGGTGATCGCCTCAATCGGAGTCTTCCGGGCATTCACCAATGTCACGTTATCGCGATTGTAGGTTTCGTAGTAGTCAGTATCCAGGATCAGTCGCTTGGTCCCAATCGGATGGTCATTGGGGCACAGGGTTTCCGCGACTTCCGGATCTTTCACTGTTTCGCGGATCCGCGCCCGCACAAAATCGGAGGCGGTCTTGTTCGCATCCTCATCAAGCAGCAGATCCGTGTACGAGTAGAGGAAACTAATGCTTCCGCCTTCAGCCCACTTGGCAGCGTATTGCGCTTCGCGTTCTTCGGCCGACGCTTCTTCCGCCGTTTTCACCGGTGCCGGATAGCCGGCAATCCCAAACGGCGTATCGTAAGCTGCTCGCCGGCGATCCGGATACTCGGCCTTATGATTACGCTCTTTGTCCGGATCCAACGGTGCATTGCGCGCAGGAAGGCTGAAGTTGGCCGTCCGTTGGAAGACGTGCAGATGCTTGGCCTGCTTGGCGATATGCGGGATCGATTGAACGCCGGACGACCCCGTGCCAATAACCGCCACGCGCTGACCGGAAAAATCCACACCGTCCTTGGGCCACAAGCCGGTGTGATACGTATTGCCCTCGAACGTGTCTACGCCCGGATAGTTCGGGATCTGCGGTGTCGAGAGATTACCGGTGGCCATAATGCAATAAGGCGCAACGATCGTCTCACCATCCGTCGACGTCAGCACCCATTCCTTCGCGTCACGATCAAAAACTGCCGACTTGATGCGGGTCTCAAGTTGGACGTCCTTCATCAGGTCAAAGCGTTCGGCAACGTGGTTCACGTAGCGCAGAATTTCAGGCTGGGTGCCGTAACGCTCCGGCCATTTCCAGTCCTGCTGCAGATCATTGTCGAACGAGTATGAGTACTCCATGCTTTCGACATCACAGCGGCAACCCGGATAACGGTTCCAGAACCATGTACCGCCGACACCGTCACCAGCCTCATAGGCGCGAATTCGTAACCCTGATTTGCGCAATCGGTAGATCGCATAGAGCCCGGCAACACCGGCTCCGACAATTGCTACATCCAATCGCGTTGCATTTTCTGGAATATCTTTTGCCATTGTCTTCTCCAGCGGCAACCCGCGCCACCCTTAACCGTGCTCACGATGCTCTGAGTATGCTGGTGCTGTCGGCACCAAACCACCCCACGCAAACCAAAATCAGCCCCCGGATATCAGTTGTATAAGCGCGAAACTCCTTCGACATTCAATACAGCTTGCCGACGATTTCCAGCAACGTTATAAAGCTAGGCTGCCGCACGCGGCTGCCTAAACCAGAGGCAGCTAACGCATTGTGCGGAATTTCGGAGCGTGGCGCAGTCTGGTAGCGCACCTCGTTCGGGACGAGGGGGTCGCAGGTTCAAATCCTGCCGCTCCGACCAGTTATTTCGGTACTCTTTTCCGATTTGTCATTTTTGTTCGTCACCGAAACAACCATACTAGCCCGCTTCCGGCCCGGAGACATAGCAGCAGAGAACCTTGACACGGGCCTATCAGGCAGATGTGCGCCGTGGTGGTAAAGCTGTCGCGTCGTCCTCATCGTTAGCGGACTGAACAGCATGATAAGCACGTGCCATCTCTAGCATCCCCCGCTTCACAGACTGATCATCCATTTTCGCGAGTAATCGCACCATTTCTGAAATCATGCGATCTGAAAACAGCTCAATCATATCGTCAGGGTACGAGGACACAAACCCGACACCATCCAGGAAATATGCAGCTGGCACGTCGAGTACATAGCCAAACTGAACGATCCGTGACGCCCGAATACTGCTGATCCCGGTCTCGTACTTATGAACCTGCTGTGGTGAGATATGACACCGATCCGCAAGATCCTGCTGGCTCATCCCGAGCATCTCGCGCCGGGCCCGCAACCGCTTGCCGACGCTGACGTCGACCTCAGACGCGCTTCTCGGCTTCAACCGAAAATCTCTAGCTTCTAAATTCGTCAATCGATCCCCGCCCTCATAGGAAATGACCTACGTTCATTAACCATAAACACCTTCCCCTCAACCTGCAGTTTGGGTCAAGGGCTATTAGGGAAGAATCCAGGTTTCACACCACAATTGAAGTGGACAGTGCTAGTTTTTTCTACCTCACGGCAAGGGGAAACTGCAATGTCAATCATCACACGAACAGTCGACCAATTTCTCGCAAAAGTTGATGTCCCGATCGGTCCGACAGAGCTGATCACGCGCGTCATTATCAAGGGGGTAACAGCGGCAGCTGAGCGGGGGGTTTTCCTCGAACTGACCACATTCGATGAACTCATGAAGGTCAACGGTCACAACCTGGAAAGCTGGCGTCCGCTCTCAACCAGTTGGCAGCCAGGTGTCGGCCACGCCGATGACCGGACAGGCTATGTCATCATCGGCCGCAACACTGATGGTCAGGTAATGACGACAACGGCCATCCAATACCTCGACTGGCGGAAAACCGACTTCAAGACCGAAGCCGAAAGTCTGCGGTTCTTCTATCTCAATCCGGAAACGGATGCCGCACCAGGTGAAGCGTGCCACGTCAGTGACGAAGGCCGCGGTGCGCTGGCAGAGCGAACACTTCACACCGGTGCCGGCTGGTTCCATAGCGATATGCGCGGGCGCCAATTGACCAACATCATCCCCCGCGTCAGCCGGGCCTACGCAGCAGGCCGCTGGCAGGTCGACAGCGCCTTCGGCGTCATCTCCGAATACAACTGTTCACGCCAGTTCCATAAGCGGATCGGTCTCATCGAGGATGTTGCAGGCGTCACCTTCGAAAACTCACCGAGCTACCCTGGGCAGACGGTCAAACTGCGCCTCGTGCGCATGTCGCTCAACGAGATTTACAATGACAGCGTGAGGTTCCTGCTAGACTTTAACCGCGAGGCTGCGGTCGATCAGCGGCGCGCTCAATAACTCGCGGCGACCATCGTCTGTCTCCACTGGAAGAATGAGGCGGGTATAGATGTGATGCACCAAAGCGCCATCGCGTCCACCGGCGATAATGGCTTCCACCTCAGAAAAATCCGGCTCGCCGACAACCAAGGCCTGCCGGTACGTATTCGCGATCCAAGTCCCGTACCGCACATCAGGCTGCACTTCGATCGGCTTGTCCCGGAACTTCTCGGCCCATTTCTGGTCCTGGTAGGTGATCAGGCCTTGCCCGATTTCCTTGAATTGCAGAGCGCCTGTGGTCGCGTGGCGCGAAATCGCGAGATATTTGCCGCCCGTCAGATCGGAGATCTGCTCGCGATGTCGATGAATATCAATCCGGCCTGACTTATCTTTCCAGAACTCTAGCAATCGATTATGCGGCTTGCTCTTCTCAAGACTGGCTAACGCGCGCGGAAGCATAAAATAACGGTCATGCCGTTGTTCCGCATGCTCAAGCTTGAGTGCGAGGAAGCGTTTTTTAAGTGCCAGCGCACCACGTAGGAATTCATAGTGCCACTGTCCATCGTACCAGGCCAGGGTTGCCCGCACACCGACATGATCTTCAATCATGCCAATTGTCGTGACATAACAATCGTACTTCAACTGACCCGGCGCAAAGCGCAATGTGCAACCGGCCTCGGAAACCGACATCTCGACATAGCCATGGTTTCTGATCAGGAAATCAGGAATCGCAGCGCTATCTATTCTTGCCTGATAGCGGAGCCGCAGCCGACCTGAACCCGCGTCGCAGACTGTCCCGCTCGGATCAATAAGTCTCGAAAACATGCCGCCCGCATTTATGAGTGTTATCGCCCATGCCAACAACTACCACATCGCTAACCACTGTCTATAGAGCCGCGTACCATGCTCAACGACCATTTACACCGGCACAGGCCGCGCTCATGCAGGGCTCGCCCCTGCCCCCAGACGGATCAACCCTATCGAGGCAAAATTATCGAGCTCAAACCGTCGGTTGCATCCTGCCACGCTGAACCGACAGGTGACACATCAGTTCCTATTCGCCGTATCACGTGCTAACGGTGACCTTTAACAAAGGTGTGGAAGACTACATCTTCCCGAACATTGCGGCTCCCGACATGACCGAACTACAGTTTCGAAAAGAAATCGACTTCGACTACGCGGTCCCACGCGAGGTGGTCCCTGGCGTGGTTCGGATTGTCGCCAACAATCCCAGTGTATTTACTTACAAGGGAACCAACACCTACATCTTGGGTGAGGGCGCTGATCGGGCCCTCATTGATCCGGGCCCGGAAGATGATGCGCACTTCGATGCCATCATGAAGGCCCTCGGTTCCAGTCACATCTCCCACATCCTCATCACACATACGCATCGCGATCACATCGACGGTCTGGAACGCCTTGCCAAGGCAACCGGCGCCAAAGTCTGCGGCTACGGCCGGACAGCTCGCGAACCCGATGCATTATCGGCAAGCCCGTCCGGTGCAGAAGCTTATGATCTGGCCTTCACGCCTGATTTGAAAGTCAACGATGGCGATGAAATCTCCGGTAGCGACTGGGCCGTCAAAGCCCTATTCACACCCGGTCATGCACCGGATCATCTGAGCTTTGAACTCATGGGCCGGAAGGTCATGTTCTCTGGCGACCATGTGATGGGATGGAACACCAGCGTTGTTGCGCCTCCCGAGGGCAACATGACCGACTATCTGGCATCTCTTGAAAAACTCTTACCGCGTGATGATGACGTCTATTTCCCAGGCCATGGCGGACGCATCGAGCAGCCCCAGCGCTTTGCAAAAGCCTACCTTGTCCACCGTCGCTGGCGCGAACAAGCGATCTTCAACGCTATTCAAAATGGCAAATCAAACATCTCGCAGGTTGTTAGCGTGGTCTACAAAGACCTCGACCCGAGGCTTGCTCGGGCGGCATCGCTATCCGTCCAGGCCCACGTCGAACACCTCGCTGAACAAGGCAAAGTCCGCATGGACAAACCCGTGACATTCGAGACATCGATTACAGCACTCGAATAGTCATTTCACCGCACGATGCGATCCGTGTCAGCCAGACCGGGTGGCTGACAGGTTATTGTGTTCGGCGCTGATTTCGACGGCGTGGTCGCTGTCCCCTGGCATTCGTTGGGACGCTCGCCTCGATACGGGCCACAATCTCCGCCCGCAAGGCACGAACGCGTTCGGCATTGGCGCCAAAATCAGATTCGCCGAAGCGAGACGCTGAACGAATGTCAACCGCACTGCCACCACGAACGCCGCGTACACGGACGACCACATCATCATAGAAACCGAGGACAAGTGTTCGGTCAACGGCCTCCAATTGACCACGATTCTGCCCGCCCGTTCCGAACGGCACTTCCCCTTGGATCACCATCCGGAGCCGCTGCATAGCTTTCCGCGACAGCTCCAACACCTCTTCCGGCGGCCGATCAACCCGCAACGTCCGCAGATCCGGATACGACTCCTTTTGCAAAGCTGCGAATTCTTCCGGATAAACCGCATCATGTGCGCCGGGCGGTCGCTTTGGACCGGCAATCACGAACTGCGGCGGATCCGTCAAATCTGTCGTCACATCATTGATCAAAGGATAGTCGCCTGCCTTCACCAAAGCAGCGAGCGGCCAAGCCAACATGAGAACTGCGATGATCATCCCCGTCACCGCGTTGGAACCGCCGGGCCAACCCCGTTGCCAGATCCGGACCAACGCAAAAACGCCAAACAGCAAGACCAATCCACAACCGATGAACGCGAGCGAGAAAAGGTTTAACGCCACCGCCGTCGGCATACCAAACAGGCGATGAAACAGGATGGTTAGAACAACGAGCGCGACAGAGAACAATGCAATACGGATCGCCCAGACACTGGACGGGATTGCACGATTGTCCTCAATCAGAACACTGCTTTGAACCATCTCTATCACCTGCCTCTAACCGGCACTGTCTCGCCAATCAATCGCACGCCAGCTTGCACCCCAGTTTACAAGATTCAAACTAAGGATGACAGCCGGCCATAGGTATGCTCCCATAGCATTCGAAGATAACTCCTGAACCGGTACAAACAATACCCACCACTGGACCGGTCCGTAATCGCAAAACGAATTCGTCAACCGCCCTCAATCAACGGGTCCAGCCATGAACCAGCTCACCAACTTCCAGATGCGCGATGTCGACGCGCTGCTCCATCCCACAACAAATCTGGCAGCCCACCGCGAAACCGGTCCGCTGATACTCGACCGTGCAGAAGGCGTCCATGTCTGGGACACCAATGGAAAAAAGTACATCGAGGGTTTGGCAGGGTTATGGTGCACCGGCCTTGGCTATGGCAACCAAGAACTCGTCGAAGCCGCGCGAGACCAAATGAGCAGGCTCTCGTTCACCCACTTGTTTGGTGGACGCAGCCATGAGCCCGCCATTGAACTTGCTGAAAAGCTGAAGGAAATCGTCCCTGCTCCCACATCCAAGGTGTTCTTCACCTCATCCGGAAGTGAGGCCAATGACACCCAGATAAAACTGGCCTGGTACTACAACAACACCCGCGGAAAGCCGAAGAAGAAGAAGATCATTGGGCGCGTCCGCGGATATCACGGCGTGACCGTTGCAGCCGCCAGCCTGACCGGCCTGCCGATCTTCCATGCGGATTTTGATATTCCTCTGCCGGGCTTCATTCACGCCGATTGCCCGCATCATTACCGTCATGCCGAGGCAGGCGAGACTGAGGAAGATTTTGCATCGCGAATGGCGGACAATCTTGAGCAGCTCATCCTTCGCGAAGACCCGGATACCATCGCTGCAATGATCGCAGAACCTGTCCAGGGTGCAGGTGGCGTGATCCTGCCGCCAAAGACCTACTTCGAGAAGATCCAGGCCGTTCTTCAGAAGTACGACATCCGTCTGATTGCAGATGAAGTCATCTGCGGCTTCGCACGAACCGGCAACTGGTTCGGCAGCCAGACCTTTGACATTGAGCCCGACACCATTTCGATGGCCAAGGCAATCACGTCGGCCTACATGCCGCTTGGTGCCGTAACCGTGTCAGAACCAGTCTACGACGCTCTCGTCAGCGAAAGCGAAAAGCTTGGAATGTTCGCACACGGCTTCACTTATTCCGGGCATCCCGTTGCTTCAGCCGTCGCCGTCAAAACCCTGGAAATCTACGAACGCATCAAGATCGTCGATCACGTCCGCAGTGTTTCGCCATTGTTCCTAGAACGACTATCAAAGCTATCTGATCATCCGCTGGTTGGAGAGACACGTGGCGTCGGCCTGATCTGCGGCATCGAGCTCGTCAAGAACAAGGCGACCAAGGAAAGCTTCGATCCAAAGAACGGAGTGGGTGCAAAGATCGCTCAGTTCGCCCAAGATGAGGGCTTGATATCGCGCGCTGTCGGCGGCGACACGCTCGGTCTGTGCCCACCACTGGTCATCCAGCCGGATGAAATCAACGAAGCTTTCGATGCGATGGAGCGCGCCTTAAACCGTGGACTGAACTGGGTCAAGCAGGACCTCGGCATCACAATCGCCGAGTAGCTTCGCGATGCGGGGGCGCAATTTCCGAGCAGCATGGCTGCAACGGCGCAGTTGGAACAGCCTCTATCTAGGGCTGGCGGCGATCGGAATTGGCCTGCCGCCCGCTAGCGCCCAAACCACTTACAACGCGCCCCCGGCAATCCAGCAACTCACCGTCGCCACATGGATCGTGGAACTTGAGCACGAGCAAGATGCGTCTCAAACCACAACGACAACCACATCCTCCTGGCGCAACACATTCGGCCGCGAACGCAAGACAGCCCGTTGGCGCAAGCTTGGGAAGCGAAGCATCGACGCCGATATTGTGGTGCTCAAGCAGCTCAAGTCGCTGAAGGATGTGCGCCGCCTGTTCCCCGCCCGCACCCACCAGCTCATTGCTTCGCGCGCTGCGCTCGCCAATGCCAATCAGCGCCTTGAGCGGATCGCAGGCAATGACGTTGAACCGGCTCATATCACCTACGATAGTTTTCCCGCAATTGCTGTGCGCAGGCGGCGTGGCTTGCGCGTGACTGCTGTCCGCCACATCACGACCAAAGGACCTGAAAGTCTGCAGGAGACAACAGTTTCAGCCACGCCAAGACACGTGGCGCTCGCAGCCCGACTCCGCGTATCCGGTCGGCAATTGTGGGTTGTGACACCCCTCCAAGACGTTCGCTGCCGTCAGACACCGCCGGTCGGATCAGGCCAACAAACCGCGTTGCCATCGTGTCCGACCGAGCAGCAGGCCGAAGAGCAGCTCAATCAATGGCTTGTTAGCAGCGCGCAACGCCATGGACCTGTCGTTATGACCAGGATGTCTGATCAACCAGACGCAGACGGAGACAAACCGCAAGCGACCGAGCGTTCGTCATCAAAACCTGAAGAGCGCCTGAAATGTCAAAAGACAAAGCAACCTGTCATCGAGACACGCGGTCACGCGACCGAAACCGGTATCGCGCTGGGCCCACTCCAACGCGCCGCTGACCGCCCCTGCGCCGCTCTCGCAAAACTAACATTTGGTGCAAAGTAAAGAGGCCCCGCAACATTGCAGTCGCCGATCCAGTGTTCACTGCATGACACTGAAAAGAATTGGCGCCAACCGCTAAACGTGCTGCCCGCCATTGATATGCAGCTCGGCCCCGTTCACGTAACTTGATTGATCGGTGCACAGAAAATAAATCGCTTTTGCGACCTCTTCCGGTTCCCCCATCCGGCGCATAGGGATCTGCTCTTCAACAATACGCTCAGTTCCTGGTGACAGGATCGCGGTGTCGATTTCACCGGGTGAAATCGCATTGACCCGGACACCACGTTGGCCGAACTCATGTGCCATCTCCCGCGTGAGCGATGCCAGCGCAGCCTTCGATGTGGCGTAAGCAGCCCCCGCAAACGGATGCACACGGCTCCCGACGATCGATGAAACATTCACCACGGCACCTTGTGCACTCTCAAGCTCGGCCAATAGTCCGCGTGCGAGCATAATCGGTGCGAAAAAATTGACTTGAAAGACCCACTGCCAGTCCTTGATGTCTGTATCGATGGCCCCAAGTCGGCCACCATCACTCGCCTTGGGACTAATCGCGGCGTTATTGACCAGGGCGTTGAGTTGGCTGTTGTTGTCCTCAAGCCGCTGTTTCATTTCAGCAATTGCCCGCTCAGTATCTGCGGTGTCGGCGAGATCGACCTGAATGTGGTCCTCGGGCCCCATCTCCCAGGGGCAATCTTCAGGAAAGGGATGCCGGGAACATGTGATTACGCGCCAGCCGGCCGAAGAGAACCGCTTGACAGTGGCGTGACCAATCCCGCGCGAAGCGCCGGTCAGGATAAGAGTTTTGCGATGCTGGTTCGTTGCCCCAGGCATGGAAGCCCACCAAAATAATTGACCCGCGGCTCAGTTCACCGCGGGCCAACCCTATACGAGCTCGGTTGCGGTGTCTTTACTGGAAGAGCCCCAGCACACCGCCTTCACCCCACTTTATTTTGACAGAGGCTGCGAAGATGTCCGCATTAGACTCGGTCCCTGCAACGAGCTGGAAGGTCTTTAGCTGATCGGCGACTGGCGTGCTCGAAACCAAAACAAGGCAGCAGCTACCAAGTTGGGATGCAAAACTGCGCCTCAATCACCCTGTCTCCGCAAGACAACAAGAGGTTGTGTCAACAAAACCACAACGAGCGGATGAACATTCACCTGTACATTGTTCACATCACTCGTGACTTGGCCCGCAAATCAGATAATGGCAATTTTGCGGCTAGGTTTGATGCGCCTTTGCTGTGTGGTTACAGTCGCGCATGTCACGGGGAGTTGAGTAATTCGTATTGGTTTCGGCCTAGTAGGTGGGGTTGTGGGCTTTGCAGTTGCAAGTTTAGCGACCGCCACCGTGAGTCAGGCCGGCGGTTTCGCCATAAGAGAGCAGTCGACCACAAGTCAAGGCATGTCCTTCGCTGGCTCAGCTGCAAACGATACGCTGAGCGCGATGTATTGGAACCCCGCTGCTGTGGCCAACCAAAATGGCATGAACAGCGAGAACCACGCCGCGGCAATTATCGGAAACTCGGAAATTACCGTAACAGGCGGCACGGTCACCACCGGCCGCAACCCCAATAATTCAGGCAATGACTCAGGAAACATTGCAAAGCCTGCGCTCGTTACGGCAGGCTATCTTAACTATCAACTCTCAAACATTGACCCCAAACTATTTGTCGGGCTCTCGACCAATGCGCCGTTCGGCCTGGTGACCGAGCCGGAGAATGAAAACTACGCCGGATCGATCGTTGGTAGAACATCAAAAGTATTTAACATCGTTGGAACGCCAACAGTGGGATACAGGTTGGCACCTTGGCTGACGTTGGCTGCAGGAGTTCAAATCGCCTACTTGGATGCAACTTTTAAATTCGGATCAGCCAATACTGCCAGCTCTTACTTCAACGGCGACGATTACGGATTTGGCTGGACAGTCGGTGCAATGATGGAACCGACAAAAGGAACCAAGATCGGGATTGGATATAGATCCCAGGTGACGTACGATCTGGAAGGTCGCCTTGCAAATGGCTCAACAGGAAGTGGTTTTGCTGCTGATGCAGAACTTACAACGCCTGACATCCTGACAGTTTCGCTACAACAAAAAATCACAAATCGTATGCGGTTCATGGCAACGTATGAATGGACCGATTGGAGCGATTTCGACAAAGTTGACATCGTCGCAAAACAAGCCGGGGCCACTGTAGCAGCCACCCTCGGTGCCTCGGTTGCAGGTCAGACGTACGCAACTCTTGACGCCAACTGGGACAATAGTTGGTTCGTCTCTGCTGGATTAGAGTATGACTACTCAACGGCACTTACATTCCGTACCGGTATCGCGTACGAAAAGTCACCAATCCAGCAAGCTTCTCAGAGATTGACTGCCGTTCCAGACAATGATCGCGTCTGGCTCAGTGCCGGTCTCAGCTATAAGGCAGGACAAATCCTACCGAGCCTGTTCGGCCTGACGAGCACGACAACTATCGACCTAGCTTATACACACATTTTTGTGGAAGACGGCAACATCCAACGGGCATCGGTAGCCTCGATAAACGCTTTCCCTATCACACTTGAAGGCGAATCAGAATCCAGCGTCGACATTGTCTCATTTGCGCTGCGTTCGAAGTTCTAGGCCAGTCGCTCCAAGCTTGGAGCTTCGCCAAAGCAAAACGCTACCCAAAAACCAAAACAGCCCGTCGCCAAATTATGGCGGCGGGCTTTGTTCTTCATGTCATCGACGCTGTCGTGACAGCCGCTGCTCCATCAGAAGCAACGGTATGGAGCGTTCCGATTATAGCACCGACGTGCACATCGATTGGGCCGCCGCGCGTCATAGCAACGGTTCCAGCAACGCCGACGCCAACGCGCACAGACATTTCTGCGGTGACGTCGTGTTCGAACCCATCGGCATCCGCGACCAACATGGCGATGGCGGAGCCCCGTGAATGGACCGATCAGACTATGACGGTGGCAAAAGTGAACATTATTGAAAAGTGAGGACCCCGCAGCCCCTTGCGCCGCAACAGACCCCAAGCCAGTGGCCGGTGCCGCCTGCGTGGCTGTTGCCATACCGCCGAACACCAACATCACCGCGATCAGCAGTGGCCACAACGAGCGTCTCAACACAATTTGCATGATTTCTCCCCTTCTGCGTCGAGCTTGCACTAAATCATCCGGGCCAAGACCCGGACACGCCCCCGCAAACGCGCCGACAAGAAAGGCGCAGCAAAGCTGAACGGAACCTGAATGCAATCATTCAGGCGGACCGATAACGTCTTTTATATCGTTGTTATTTCGAAATAATTCTGATCGCGCCTGCCGCCTGGTTATGCGCAAACTGTGTCTAAGGGAACAATCGGTCCTTGCCCCAAGCCTGGGCCGGATCACCGCGCCGAAAAACCACCCGCTCATGCAGCCGGAACGGGCGATCATGCCAAAATTCCATCTCGACAGGCACAACACGAAACCCGGACCAATATGGCGGTCGCGGGATCGACCCAATCGCATATTTTGCGGTGTACCCAGCTACCGCCTTCTCAAGAGCAAAACGGCTCTCCAGCGGTCGCGATTGTTGCGATGCCCAAGCCCCGATCCGACTGCCGCGTGCCCTACTCTCAAAATAGGCATCAGCCTCAGCATCACTCACCGGCTCAACAGACCCTCTGATCCGGATCTGACGACGCAATGACTTCCAGTGAAAGAGCAATGCTGCCTTGCCGGCGCCAAGCATTTCCCGGCCCTTGGCACTCTCGAAGTTGGTATAGAACACAAACCCGCGGCCAGTCCCGTTGTCACTCGGGTCTAGGCCCTTCAGCAGGACCATCCGACAGTTCGGCAATCCGTCTGCGTCCACGGTCGAAAGCGCCATTGCATTCGGATCGTTCGGCTCATGCTTGCCAGCATCCGCGAACCACTCCTCAAACAACCGGAACGGCTCATGCGATTCCGCAAAGTCGTTTGCCGGCGGCGCCTTGCTCGCCTCCCATTCAGCGGCGGTGGTCGCTGCGGCCTTGTCATCTGTCTTTGTCATGTCACACGCTCTTCATGTCTTAAGTACCGGCCTCAGGCCAAGCCAAGGCCGGTTCAATCTGACACATCGCTTTAGCCGATATTAACTTCAGCACCGCATACTGGGCTCTCGTTTCGTTTTGTGCAGTTCTAGTCGTCGCGTTGGAGTGAGCCGTTATGCGTGAAGTGCCGCTATCCAGTTTCGTTTGTATGATAACCGTCTCGGTTCTCATAACTCTCTTCTCAGGCCCCCTTTCAGAGCAGGCCTTTGCTGATACGATGGCAGACGGCGGTCTGATTAGCCCGACCAGCCAAAAAACACCGAACCATCAGCTTAGCAAGGCCCCCCGCTATATGCGACCGCAGCAAACGCTGGGCAGTCGCGATGAACTTGCAACGCTCGAAGCCGTCCATCGGGCATTGTCCGAAACTGCTGACGGCGAAACCTATGTCTGGCGCAGCAGCCATGGCCGTTTGAACGCCGTTCTTCAGCCAACAACGTCCTTCCTGGACAAACACCAACGCGTCTGTCGCCATGTGGTCATCCTACTCAACTCAGGCTTCAAGTCGCAGCGTGCCGAAGGCATTGCCTGCCGCCAGGACAGCGGCACCTGGTCCCTCGACGGCTAATCAGCTGGTCAGTACAGGCGCAATGACCCGAAAAACCACAGCGAACACCTATTAAGCCGACAAAATCGCATACGGTTCAGCAGGTTATCGATATTATGGCGAAGCTGTATCAATAGACTTGCAAAATCCTGCGGAAGGCCTATCCCTGATGGACGAGGGTGGTCCTTGGTGTAGGATGCGCTCGACATGGAATGAATAGGGGACTGGGGCTGATGACAACTGACCGGGGCGAACAGGCGATGCCGCAAGGCAACCTGATGACCGGCAAACGCGGCCTGATCATGGGGGTCGCGAACAATCGATCAATCGCCTGGGGCATCTCAAAAGCCGTGGCAGCACAAGGCGCCGAAGTCGCGCTGACTTATCAGGGAGACGCTCTCAAAAAGCGCGTTGAGCCACTAGCTGCTGAACTCGGCTCATCCATGGTCCTGCCCTGTGATGTGACCGACGCCGACTCAATGGATGCCGTGTTCGCCACGCTGAAAGAAAAATGGGGCTCCCTCGACTTCCTCGTCCACGCAATCGCATTTTCGGACAAGAATGAGCTCGACGGCCGCTACGTCGATACGACCGAGAACAACTTCACTCAGACGATGCTGATCTCCTGCTATTCGTTCACGGCCCTGGCCAAGCGCGCGGAAGTCCTGATGAGTGAAGGCGGATCCCTTCTGACGCTGACCTACTATGGCGCAGAAAAGGTGATGCCGCATTACAACGTTATGGGCGTCGCCAAGTCTGCATTGGAAGCCAGCGTGCGCTACCTCGCAGCAGACCTCGGCCAGAACGGCATCCGCGTCAATGCCGTGTCTGCCGGACCAATCAAAACCCTGGCTGCTTCGGGCATCTCCGACTTCCGCTACATCCTCAAATGGAATGAGTACAATTCCGCATTACGCCGAAACGTGACGATCGACGAGGTTGGTGGCGCAGGGCTCTATCTGCTTTCGGATCTGTCGCGCGGTGTTACCGGCGAAATCCATCATGTCGACTCGGGCTATCACGTCCAAGGCATGAAGAATGAGGAAGCACCGGACATTTCTGTTGCGAAGTCTGACTCGTAAGGAGCCATTCCCGACTTGGCTATGCTCCGCGCGTGGTGTGGTTGAGCCACGCAGTGACACGCCTCAGTATCTCGGCAGAGTTGTCGTCCATCATCAGCATATGGCTGTTGCCGGTTACGCCAACATTGGCGAGTTCCACAATCTCTGCTTGCCCACCGGCCTGCGCAAAGTCAGCACACCAAGCCTGTCCAATCTCCAATAACGGCGGCAGATCCGGCGCAACCTGCAAGTAGTCACCATAGATGAGAAGCACCGGAACGTCCTCCAAAGCCGGCACATCAGTCGCAAAGCCTGAGGGTTCCACGCCAACAATCGCATCGACCCAAGCCGGATTACGCGACGCTGCTTCAAAGGCAATCTGACCGCCCTGGCTATGACAGATCACGATTGATCTCTCGAGACGACGCAGCACCTCGGCGAAAGCATCAATCGCTTCCGCAGTTGTCGATGTCCACCTCGGCACAAAGCTCCGGGCAAATGCATCGAAGGCAGCGACGGGAAATCGTGAGCCATGAAAGGCCTGTCGGTCGGCAAAATCGTCGCGTTGTCCAATCCGAAACAAATGCCACGCCTCCTGCATTGTGCGAAGAAGCGCCTTGTCAGGCCAAACGCCGTCGACCGCGCACCATCCAGCCCGTCCACGCTCGACATTATCGACAACGTGTACCTCATAGCCATCTTGCAGCAGCAGTTGTAGCCAACCCGGCCGACCATCCGGAGTCGTCTCCCACGTTGTGCCGGACATACCGCCACCGTGCAGCAACACAACCGGTGGATGATCATTTTTTTTGGATGGTCGAAAGTACTGCACATAGGCATGCGCGATGGCATAGGTGCCATTTGGGTCGTATTCAAAACTTGCCGTCGGAGTGAACTGGATGTGTTCGGTAGGTTGCCCCGCGACCTGCACATGTCGTCCGCCCACAGTATAGCTTCCGAAATCTTCGAGTTCATAAGGCAATGCGCATCTCCACGACCATCCATTATGACACCTTGAACCGGCATCAGTGCTCAGTAATGTTTCACGTGAATCTTCTTATCACGTTGGAGCGCGAAACGTGCCGTTGAATCGACAAGTCAAACTGGTCGCAAGACCAAAACCCGGCCCATTCACCAGCGATATCTTTTCCATCACAGAAGCGCCTATCCCTACCCCGGGAGCGGGCGAATTCCGCGTCAAGGTGGATGTCGTCTCACTTGACCCGGCGATGCGGGGCTGGGTTAACGAAGCCAGATCATACGTTCCGCCGGTCGCGCTGGGCGAAGTCATGCGGGCCTATTCCGCAGGCCACGTCGAAGCTTCAAATCATCCCGATTACAAGGAGGGCGATGCCGTCCAGGGCTTATTTGGCGTCCAGCAGTACGCCATTTCACGAGGGCAGCATGTGGTCAAAGTCGACACTTCCAAAGCCCCCTTGGAGCGCTGGGTTGGCGGACTAGGTATGCCCGGCTGGACAGCCTACTTCGGCCTACTCGATGTCTGTGAGCCAAAACCCGGCGAAACCGTTGTCGTCTCCGCAGCATCCGGTGCCGTAGGATCAATTGTCGGCCAAATCGCCAAGATTAAGGGCTGCAGGGCCGTCGGCATTGCCGGCGGACCGGAGAAATGCGCTTACGTTAAAGACGAACTCGGCTTCGATGCCGCGATTGACTACAAGGCCGGCAACCTTGCAGCTGATCTCAAGGCCGCTTGCCCGGAAGGCATAGATTGCAATTTTGAAAGTGTTGGCGGGGATATCCTCGACACCGTGTTGTTGCAAATGAATACGTTCGGGCGCATCGCAATCTGCGGGCTGATCTCAGGCTACACCGCCACCGAACTCCCACCAGGACCAAAGAACTTCCGCGCCATCCTCACTCAGCGTTTGCGCATGCGCGGCCTGATCGTGTTCGATTGGAATGACCGCATCCCCGAAGCGATCCAACAACTCGGCGACTGGCACGCCGCAGGGCAACTAAAAATCCGAGAAGACGTCCGTAGTGGCGGCGTCGATGCATTTCCCGAAGTCGTGAACCTCCTTTATACCGGTGGCAATCATGGCAAGCTGGTTTTGAAGGTTTGAGGGCAGATGAAAGACGGCATTACGATCTACTTTGTAAGACATGGTCAAACCACCTGGAACGCAGCGCGCCGCATTCAGGGTCAGCTCGAGTCCGATCTAAGCGATCTCGGCCGCGAACAGGCCGCAGGCAACGGCCAACGACTGCGTGACGTGCGAGCTGACATCACTTCACTCCCCTATATCGCCAGCCCACTTCGGCGTTGCCGCAACACGATGGAGATCATCCGCAGTGAACTCGGACTGCCGGCGCAAGGCTATTCAACCGATGACCGGCTGAAGGAGATTCACTTCGGCTTTCTCCAAGATACGTTGTGGACCGACTTCGTCGCCAATCATCCCGAGGAAGCCAAAGCACGCGAAGTCGATCCCTATAACTGGCGCCCCGAAGGCGGAGAAAGCTACGCCGATCTCGCGGAGCGCACAGCCGGCTGGCTTCAGGAGATTGACCGCGATACCGTGGTCGTGTCACACGGCGGCGTCAGCCGAGCCCTGCGCGGCACGCTCTACGGCATTGATCCGGTTGAGGTCACAGAGCTAAAGGTACCGCAGGACAAGATCATGCTACTGCGGAAATCAGATCACCAGTGGGTCTGACCGCAAAGCTCCTCCGTGCCGTAGACGCTGCAGCACATAGCATCGTCTCCTGTGATGAGCCATGCTGAGTCTAACTCCAGTCCGGCAGCAACTCACAGACGAAAAAGCGCCAAGACCTCGTCCGGGGAACTGCAAAAGCTGTCCGCTCCAGCATCAAGGAACTCTTGCTTTGTGCCATAGCCATACAGCACGCCAACCGTTGCCATGCCATTGTCCCGACCACCGATGACATCATGACGTCGATCTCCCACCATCGTCGTCGTTGATGGATCGAGGCTCTCTTTGCCTTGCAGCCAGGCCAACAGCTCCGACTTGTCGGAGCGCGTCCCATCAAGCTCCGATCCGTAAATTTCGTCGAAGTACTTCGATAATCCGAAGTGTTCCAAGATTGGTACCGCATACACCGTTGGTTTGCTGGTCGCCACAAACAGGCGATAGCCCATCCGTCTTAGCTCTGTCAGCGTCTCTGGGATATCTGGATAGACTTCATTTTCGTACATGCCGGTTTTGCCAAATCGTTCGCGGTAAAGCTGGAGTGCACTCTCCGCCTGAGACCGATCACCCAACAGTCTCTCAAAGCTATCCAGAAGCGGAGGACCAATGCACCTTGTAAGCTCATCTGCTGTCGGAATATCCTGACCAAGCGCTTCAAGGGCGTACTGTATGGAGCGTGTGATCCCGCGCTTGGGGTCTGTGAGCGTACCATCAAGGTCAAAGAGAATGGTCTGCATGAAAAGCCACCGATAGACGCGTTAAACATAGTCCTGACGCGACAGCAATAGGACGACGGCATCACTCCGACATCTGTTTTGTCGTGTTTCGTCCTCGATCTGCCCCCTCACCGGCGGCTCTCACACCGAGATCCGCTCGCGAATTGGCGATCACGCCCCGGTAAGATATATTACTACACAGGTATCCAAACAGCGCATCGCGCTAACGCCGTCGATATTGGAGCAGGAGCATGAACGAACTCAGTCCCATCGCACCGCGCAACGGACAACGCATTCCGAATGGCATGCTTCAGGACAACTACCCGCGCAACATGTGGTGGGTCGCGGCTTGGCGTGAAGAAGTCACCGAAAAACCATTGGCGCGCTGGCTCCTTGAAACCCCGGTTGTGCTCTATCGACTGGCCGATGGTACACCTGCCGCGCTCTATGACCGCTGCCCGCACCGCTGGGCGCCCCTGTCGGAGGGTCATGTCGACGGCAATAAGATTGTCTGCCCTTACCATGGCATGGAGTTCGACACGGCGGGTAACTGCACCAAAGCTCCAACACAGAACATGACGCCGGACACTGCACAGATCCCGTCCTACGTCGTGCGTGAAGCCGGGGCCTTTGTCTGGATCTGGATGGGTGATGCAGAAGCTATCGACCGTGACCCACCCGACGTCGACTACCAGATTGATCCCGGCTGGAGCTTCATCACTGGATACTATGAAGTTGCCGCCAACTGGGTCCTAATCCGCGAGAATGTTCTTGACCTGACCCATATCGCCTTCCTGCACAAGAATACCTTCAAGCAGGATGACTGGATCAACGCACCCGACACGTATATGGACGGTGAGACCGTCTGCTACGAACAGGAATTTGATCTGGCACCGCTATCACCACTGTTCTGCGCCGGCATGGGGCTGCCGGAAGATAAACCGATCAAGCGCAAACAAGTCGGCCGCATGCCGACGCTCGCAATCTCATTTTCTGATTGGAATGTCCACGACCCGGCACCAGAACCAGGACGCCGATCCGATTTCATCATGCGCGGCTGCCACATCGTGACCCCCTCGCGACGCGGCCACACTCACTACTTCTGGGGCGCCGCCTTCGACGTTCCCGAACTCTCAGATGATGTCGCCGCCAAGACCAAGACGAGCGTCGTCGCCGCCTTTGACGAGGACAAGCACCTGCTCGAGAAAATGCAGGCACAGATCAGCCAGGATCCGCGCGGTATGGACTATCTCGAAGTCACCCTGGGTGCCGATGGCGCCGGCATGCGGGTCCGCCAGATCCTGAACAAGATGCTTAAAGCGGAAGGCCGCACGCTTTAAGTGGCGATCTCCGGGGAGCTATTGGCCTCTGTATGGCGGTTAAATGAGGGTCGGCAGCGCCCGATGCCGGCTCAACTCAACAAGTACAACTTGTGGCGAAGCCCTTAATCAAGCCACCGTCCGATGGCGCGCGCAGATGAGATCTGCCGCGCTAAAGAAGCAGCGAGTAGGCTCCTTCGAAGCGCAGCAATTTGATCTTCGTTTCGACACCGCCGGGCGCCGAAAAACCGCCAAGACCGTCCAACCCGACAACCCGGTGACACGGTATAATGATTGGAATCGGATTTGATCCGCAGGCTTGGCCGACGGGTTGTGGCGGGACATCGAGTTTGTCCGCGATGTCACCGTAGGTCACCGTTTCCCCAAGCGGTATCGCCCGCATCTCCGTGTAGACCTGCTGCTGGAAAGTTGTGCCGCGCGGCGCCAACGGAAGATCGAACTGATTGAGCCTGCCAGCAAAGTAAGCCTCCAACTGCAGCGCAGCTTCTTCCGCCACCCCCGTCGTATCGCCTTGATCCGACGCTGCCCATATGAGCTTGGTAATCGCACCGTTTTCTTCGACCACGCCGACGCGCCCAAATGGCGAAGCAACAGAGCGGATACAGAAGTCATTCTCAGACATCGCCGACCAACGTTTAGCAATCACGACATATGTCGGACCAGCAGTACTTCATGCATTGCGAGAACCCGCGCCGACAGCCATAGCCATCACAGTACCATTTCCAATCTGCAATGCATCGCCTGCGGCAACGCTTGCAAGCCCGCCGGCAACTGAACTGCACCAATTCAATATTGGCTGACTGGCGAACCAACACCACAGGACGCGGAGAGGCAGCCGGGCTCCTGGCTCGAGTGTCGTCAAGCGTCGTCGACAAACCGGCAACACCACTCTGTGCGCCATCCATCGCGTTGGACGTCCCAGCCAATCCGCCCATGGCAAGCGCAGCTGCTAGAATCGTAAACAAGATCAAACGCAGCATTGTCGACCCCCCAGATCATCGTGCGATTAGTTGGATGCATTTCTGATGTAACCAACTTTTCGCGCAAAGCTGATTAACACTTTCCCGGCGAAGCAACGAAACAAGCGGTTATGCAAACACCCACCCACATCCGTTCAACCCGCCGATATGCAGGTTCATCCAACTTTATCATATCGTGATAAGGGAAGGCAGACGAGGAGAACATGACCGGCGTCTATCCAAGCAACAAGAACCGGCCAAGCAAAAAGGGCTGGGTAGCGACCCCCAGCCCTTTCAGTCCCGATTTCCGGGATTGGATACCCGCATCCAGGTTGCTCAGACCTAATGCCAGCATCTGAGAGCATGCACCGCAGGTCAGCGGTCATGCGATAAAATCCGCCGGCCAAAATGGCAAAATTCGACGGCACAAGGTTGCGCGATTCCATTCAACGAAGCGGGCATGAGATTAAGTCTCATAATATGGGTGCCGGTCAAAGCCTGCTCACACCCGGGAGTTTGCCCTGCGTGTCGTACGAAACACGAACCATCATGTTACAACGCTGCGTCCTGTACGATCGAAGTTGTTGATGCACAGGAATCACGCAGTACTCCAGATGAGAACTATGCTGCATTTTCCTGATTTGTCACGCGATTTAACTCTCGCCGATCCCTTGTCGCGCAAGAGGCTGACTTTTATGACTCACATGCCCTATAGGTAGGGCAACGCCTCGCAAAGCCACCAGATTCAAGCAGCAATCAAGAGCCCTGTATGTCACACAACACCTTCGGACACTTGTTTCGGATGACGACCTGGGGTGAAAGCCACGGCCCGGCCATCGGCTGCACCGTAGATGGTTGCCCGCCGGGCATCCCGCTCTCTGCCGAATTTATCCAGGCGTTCCTGGACAAGCGCCGACCTGGCCAGTCCCGCCACACAACCCAGCGCCGCGAGCCCGACGAAGCCCGCATTGTTTCAGGTGTCTTCGAAGATGAAAGCGGTCAGCAGGTCACAACCGGCACCACCATCTCGATCATCATTGAGAACGTTGATCAGCGCTCGAAAGACTATGGCGACATCAAAGATAAGTATCGACCCGGGCACGCCGACTACACCTATATCGCCAAGTACGGCCTGCGCGACTATCGCGGTGGCGGGCGCTCATCGGCGCGTGAAACCGCCATGCGCGTAGCCGCTGGTGCCGTCGCCCGCAAGGTCATCCCAGGCGTCACGGTCCGAGGCGCGCTTGTCCAATTGGGCCCGCATAAAATCGACCGCGACCGTTGGGACTGGAACGAGGTAGGCAAGAATCCGTTTTTCTGTCCTGACCCCGTAGCCGCTGGCGAGTGGGAGACCTATCTCGACGGTGTCCGCAAATCAGGCTCATCGGCTGGTGCTGTGATCGAGATCGTTGCAGAGGGTGCGCCGACCGGATGGGGCGCGCCGATTTACGGTAAACTCGACCAAGATATCGCTTCCGCTTTCATGAGTATTAACGCTGTCAAAGGCGTCGAGATTGGCGACGGTTTCGAAGCCGCCAGCCTGTCCGGCGAAGACAATGCCGATGAACTGCGGATCGGCAACGATGGCCAGCCCCGCTTCCTTAGTAATCATGCTGGTGGAATTTTGGGTGGGATCTCGACAGGACAGCCTATTGTGGCGCGGTTCGCCGTCAAGCCCACGTCGTCAATTCTCACGCCGCGCCAAACCATCGACCGTTTTGGCAACGAAACTGAGATCCTGACGAAAGGGCGCCATGACCCGTGCGTTGGCATCCGTGCCGTACCGGTCGGCGAGGCCATGATGGCATTGGTTCTGGCAGACCATTATTTGCGCCACCGCGCGCAAGTGGGAGAGTGAGGAGAAGATCGTGGCTGCACGTGATGATGTCAAAGCGCTGGTGTTTGATGTGTTCGGCACAGTCGTCGACTGGCGCTCAAGTTGTATCCGCGAGCTGATCTCGTTTGGCAATGCCCGCGGCATCCGCAATGTCGACTGGGAGAAGTTCGCCGACGAGTGGCGCGAGCTTTACCAGCCGTCCATGGAGGAAGTGCGGACCAAACGTCGTGAGTTCACAATCCTTGATACGCTCCATCGCGAGAGTCTGATCACGCTCCTCCGCCGCAATGACATCTCGATGTTGGCCGAACATGAGATTGAGCACCTCGTCACGATCTGGCATCGCCTCAGCCCATGGCCGGACAGCGTCGAAGGACTCTATCGTTTAAAGCGCAACTACATCATTGGTCCGTTGTCCAATGGCAATATCGGTCTGCTCACGCGCATGGCGAAATACGCCAACCTGCCGTGGGATGTCATTCTTGGTGCCGAGGTGGCGCAACACTATAAGCCCCAACCCGAGGCCTACCGACGGACGGCTGAAGCGCTGAATTTGGAAACCCATGAATGCATGCTGGTGGCGGCCCACAACGATGACCTCCAAGCCGCTGCGAACGCGGGCATGCGGACAGCATTCGTGGTTCGCCCAACAGAGCACGGCAGAAACTCAACGAAAGATCAAAGCGCCACGCGAGCTTGGGACATCGTGACGGACAGCTTCAACGGCGTTGCTGATGCCCTGGGATGTGCACGCTACTAACTCACACCCGGTCGAATTCGGCACTCAAGCCTCCCGCACCGGACAAATCCGCTGCGGGCGATCTAATCGTTGTGCTCGTCGTCCAGCTTAACCAGTTTCTTGCCGGTAAACATGGCACCGATCAGGTTCTCGCGCTTCCAGACCAGGTAGAATAAGCCGGCAAAAACATGCAGGCCGATCAGCGCCAGCAAGATCCGGGAATTGTAGAAGTGGATGGAATTCATCTCAAGGATCGTGCTTGAACTCACGTAAGCAGCCAGAGGACCACTGGCAAACAAGCCATCGTCTTCGGCAAACAACCCCGTGGTCACCTGCACGGAAAGCGAAACGAGCAACGCGATAACCGACCAGCTGCCAATCGGATTATGCCCAGCTGTTCCACTCGGCTCACGACGGAAAACTGTTGCGAGATAACGAACAACACTCACCGGCCCATGGAAGAGGCTGACCAGCCGCACCGGCTTCGGACCGACAAGCCCCCATAAAAGACGAAAAACGATAAGGCCACCGATCGTGTAGCCTAAGTAGAAGTGATACTCGATGTTTGAAAAATCGCGGTTGTCACCGATATACCAGGCGGCAGCGACGCATAAGACGAGCACCCAATGAAAGAGCCGCGTTGGCACGTCCCATACGTAAGCCCACGCAAAACGTTGCCGTCCTCGCGCGGGCTTATCATCTTCCGAGCTCATGTCTAAATTCACGAGCGCTTGTTCCAGTTGCTGTCTGACTTAGAATTCTTTAGCACGGAAAGGCTTGTGACAGCCACCACATGATGCACCAAGCGCACCGACCTTGGACTTCAGAGCATCCGCACCGTTTCCGGCAACTCCCGCGAGTTCGGTCACAGCTGTCTTAAACGCCTTCGAAGCATCGCCAATCTTTGAGTTGCTCTCCCAAATTGCTGGCAAAGCACGGGTCTTGCCTTTCTTGGCAACGTTATCGGAACCCTTTGGCCACATCGCGCCATTCTTCAAAGACGTTAGCGCCAGCAGATTATTCGCAAACTCCTGCGCCTTCTTCGCATCATAAGCGACATTTCCCTTAGCCATGCCAAAAAGTGGTCCGGCATTGAAACTCACCAACTGAAAGTATGACTGGCGTGCCTTAATGGCCTTCTCGACCGGATCTTTAGTATTCAGTGGCTCGCGCGCAGACAGCGAACCAACCGCCATCAATAGCGCCGTAACGAAAGCGGACAAAAGTAGAGTGAACTTCATGGCAGACATCTCCTTGGTGGCATGTGGCAGAAGCCTAACAACCCTATACAGCAGAATTATCAAGCTAAACTGACAATTTTGCGATATCGTTGTGCGATGATGCACAAGCTGAATTGGAACGACCTGCAAATCATACAGTCAGTGGCCGAAAATGGCTCTGCGGCCGCAGCGGCGGCAGCACTTGGTGTCAATCATGCCACAATACTGCGCCGGATTAACGCCTTTGAAGACATGCAGGGCGTCAAGCTGTTTGAGCGCCATCGATCCGGATACCGTCCGACCGCTGCAGGCCTCGCAGTTTTCGAGGCAGCTAAAGGCATTTCAACGTCTGTCACATCAATACAGCGCGAAATACTTGGTCAGGACACACGTCTCGAAGGCCTCATCAGACTGACGACCACAGATTCCATCGCTCTCACACGTCTTCCGGCATATCTAAGCGAATTCCAACAGTTACACGAAGCGATCGAGATCGAACTGGTCATGACCAATCAGCGCCTGGATTTGACACGGCTTGATGCAGATATCAGTATCCGGCCCTCACGCAATCCGCCCGAACAGCTCATCGGGCGTGAGGCCTGCGGTCTCGCATTTGCCGCCTATATCGCATCAACCTGGGTAGGCCAACGCCCGCAGTCACTGGCCGACGTCCAATTGTGGTTGGGGGTTAGCCAGGCGCTGGAGAATTCACCGGTTGGAAAATGGATCAAGGATACATATCCGACAGCCAAGATCGTCGCAAAAGCCGATTCATTTGCTGCCCTTCGCGAACTGACAGCAAGTGGAATGGGAGTTGCGGTTATCCCGTGCTGCCTCGGTGATCCCGATCCACGCTTGAAACGCGTCGCCCCGCCCATCGCCGCATTAGATACAAGCATGTGGGTCCTCACACACCCGCAACTCAAATCATCGGCACGGATTGCATCATTAACAACCTTCCTGGCCAAATCCTTGCGCCGCGACCGGGCCCTGTTCGAAGGACACTGAAGCGCAGGCGCGATAACCTATCGCCGACGCCGAACGGCTTTGCTGAGCACCGCCACGCACTCGATGTGCGCGCTGAAGCGAAATTGATCCACGCAATTCACGCTTTCAAGGACATAGCCACCATCCAGCAAAAGCCGAACATCACGTGCCAGAGTTGCCGGGTTGCAAGAGACGGCAACAACCCGTGCAACCGATGACTTGGCCAGCATGCGCGACTGACCTTCCGCTCCGGCCCGCGGTGGATCGAACACGACGGCATCGAAGCCATCCAACTCTTTTCGCGACAGTGGCTCGCGGAACAGATCGCGCACCCGCGCATCGATCGGCTTTAATTTCTGCGCCTTATCGCGCGCAGCACAAAGCGTCTCGATCGAAGGGCGGTCGCTATCGAAAGCCACCACCTTTGTCTTGCGCGCCAGCGCAAAGGAGAAGGTCCCAATCCCGCAAAACAGGTCACCAACGATTTTCGCACGACCAACATGTTGCGAAACGAGCGTTGCCAGTTCGACTTCTGCTGCCTCAACCGCCTGCAGAAAAGCCTGCGGGTGGACAGCAACGTCAACACCACTACAGGTGATAACTGGAGCCTGCAGCTGTGCAATTTCATGACCGTCGACAATCAGGCGTGCCAGTCCCGTCTTGGCAACCAACTTGGCCAAGTCCACGCGAAGCTCTTGCTTCAACGGAACAACGTCGCCTTCCACCGAAACATCCAACCCCGTCGCCGTGGCCAGCACATCGATCCGCGCAGCTCCATTTGGCTTGCAACACATTGCCGAAAGCTCACGCAAGTCGGCAAGCTTGTTCGTGATCTCAGGCAGGAGCACCGAGCAGCTCGCCAAATCGACGATCACATGTGACCGCGCCACAAGGAACCCAAGATCAAGTCCAGCTTTGGTTTTCTTTGCAGAGAAGGCACAGCGCCGCCGCGAGGCCATCGGGAATGGTTCTGACAGGACAGGTTCAACTGTGATCCCCTGATGCGCGAAGGTCTGACGCACGCTGGAGAGTTTCCACTCGCGATAAAGCCCACCCGACATGTGCTGGGCGACACATCCCCCGCATGTCCCGAAATGCTGACACGGTGGGTCGACACGCGCATTGCTGTCGCTTAGCCGTTGCCAACTCTCGCCCTGTCGCTGCCAGGTTTCACCCGGCAATCCAAACGGCACAAAGATCTGTTGGCCGTTGTCATCCGCGCAGCCATCTCCCTTGGCGCCGAGGCGTGTGATGACAATGTTGTTGTGGTCAGCCAAGCCGTCGCGCTCCCAGGAGATACTCAATGTTGCCGCTTCCTCCCGCCAGAGGTGATTGTATCACGCCATCGACGATCCAGCCGGTCCGCCCGGCAAGCCACTCCCTCACATCCAACACCGCTTGCTCACGCACCGCATCATCACGCACCACGCCACCCTTCCCGATATGCTCCTGGCCAACCTCAAACTGAGGCTTGACCAGCAAAACCGCGAACCCACCCGGTGCTACGAACTTCAGGACAGCCGAGGCGATCTTACTGAGTGAGACAAAACTGACATCAACGACCAAACATCCAACTGGCGCCCCGACCATCTCGTCCGACAAATGACGCGCATCAGTCTTTTCCAGAGAAATCACTCGCGGATCATTGCGCAAATCCGGATGCAATTGCTCACGACCTACGTCAACTGCAAAAACCCGTTGGGCTCCACGTTGCAGCAAAGCCTGAGTGAAGCCGCCAGTAGATGATCCTATATCAAGGCAAGTCAGACCCTGCGGTCGATAAGAAAAATGGTCCAACGCGGCTGTGAGTTTTTCACCACCGCGCGACACAAACCCCGGCGCTTGCACATCGAGCTTGAGCGTTCCATCGGCTCCGACTTTGCGTGCCGGCCGCTTCTCAACCACGCCATCGACAAGAACAAAGCCACGGAGGATCAAGTCCCTGGCGCGTGACCGCGTACCAACCAGACCCTGCTCAACCAGCAGATGATCCAGCCGCCACGTCTGTCTTCGCTCAGTCATAGCCCTGTGCAAAGCCGCTTAGTGAATGGGGACTACTCGACCGTTAAGCGCGATGCGCACCATCAACGACACGCTCTTTGCCCAGCGCGCCCAGCGCCTTGGCCACGATGTCTGCCGCATTGAGCTCCGCCTGATCATACATCTTCTCAGGCTTATCATGCTCGATGAAAATATCGGGAAGCATCATGGTGCGCACGCGAACGCCCTGATCCAGCTGGCCGCTGGTTGCCAAATGCTGCAGGACATAGGCTCCGAAGCCACCAATCGATCCTTCCTCGATTGTCACCAGAACATCGTGATGGCGCACCAATTGATCGACTAGATCAGTATCCAGCGGTTTGGCAAACCGTGCATCGGCCACTGTCGTAGAAAGTCCCATGGCTGCGAGTTGCTCAGCAGCGCTCAAAGCTTCCTGAAGACGCGTGCCAAGCGACAATAGGGCAACCGTCGAACCTTCCCGGAGGATACGGCCCTTGCCAATCTCCAGCGGCACGCCTTCATCCGGCATGTCCACGCCCATACCCTCACCGCGCGCATAACGAAATGCACTCGGTCGGTCGTCAATTGCGGCCGCTGTCGCCACCATATGACGAAGTTCAGCTTCATCGGCAGCAGCCATTACCACCATGTTCGGCAGGCAACCCAGGTACGCGACGTCGAATGATCCTGCGTGCGTCGGGCCGTCTGCACCGACCAAACCAGCCCGGTCGATTGCAAATCGCACAGGCAGCTTCTGGATCGCCACATCGTGCACAACCTGGTCATAGGCCCGCTGTAGGAACGTCGAATAGATTGCAGCAAACGGCTTGTAGCCTTCCGTTGCCAGTCCGGCCGCAAACGTCACGCCATGCTGCTCTGCAATGCCGACATCGAAAGTACGGTCGGGAAACTCCTCACCGAAGAGATCCAATCCGGTGCCGGACGGCATAGCTGCAGTCACGGCAACGATCTTGTCGTCTTTACGTGCCTCTTGCGCCAAGCTCTGCGCAAACACCTTGGTGTAGCTCGGAGCATTCGGAGCCGGCTTCACCTGATCACCGGTCACAACGTTGAACTTGCTGACGCCATGGTACTTGTCAGCAGAATCCTCGGCTGGCTGGTAACCCTTGCCTTTCTGGGTCACCACATGGACAAGGATCGGACCTTGGTTGGCATCACGCACGTTGCGTAAAATCGGCACCAGCTGATCAAGGTCATGCCCATCAATCGGCCCGACATAGTAGAAGCCAAGCTCTTCGAACCAGGCGCCACCCTGCCACAGATGGCGGGTATACTCCTCCATCCGGGCCGCACGCCGTTCCCAACTCTTTGGCAACCGCTTAGCGAGCTGCTTGGCAATGTCGCGAACATAGAGATAGGGGCCACTTGACGTCGTACGCGCAAGATAATGCGACAACGCCCCGGTTGGCGGTGCAATCGACATGTCATTGTCGTTGAGGATGACAACCAGGCGCTCATTGCGGGCACCGGCATTATTGATGGCCTCATAAGCCATGCCAGCGCTCATAGCACCATCACCGATCACGGCTACGACGTTATTATCGCCACCAGAAAGATCACGTGCGACGGCCATTCCGAGACCAGCGGAGATCGACGTTGAGGAGTGCGCAGCACCAAACGGATCGTAGTCACTCTCACTACGTTTGGTAAAACCCGACAAACCACTGCCCTGACGCAGCGTTCGGATACGATCTCGCCGTCCTGTCAGGATCTTGTGCGGATAGCACTGATGACCAACGTCCCAAATCAACCGGTCATCAGGAGTGTTGAACACCCAGTGAAGCGCAACGGTCAGCTCAACCACACCAAGCCCCGCGCCAAGGTGCCCACCGGTAACCGACACAGCACTGATTGTTTCGTGACGCAACTCATCTGCCACCTGCCGCAGCTGCTTGGCATCTAGCTTGCGGAGATCATGCGGGGTTTGGATCGTATCGAGAAGCTCGGTGTCGGTCATGAGTCGCTAACAGCCATCCATTTTTGATCAGCGCTAAGCGCGTAAGGCTCTAGTAAATACGTAGGAACTTCGCATTGAGATTGCGACTTGATGAGCCCCCACACTAATGCTCCGGGGGTGCGCTTTAAAGCGTCCAATCAGCGCGCCAATAAGGCATCCTTACCGAAATCTTCACGTCTCAGTGTCAGACTGCGACAGAATGGGTGGATAACTGACGTTGAACGCAGGGAACGGCATTGCCACGCACACGCGATCCCGCGACAATCATGACCGCCCAACGGCAGAAAGAACGTTGAATGCGTATTATCGTAATATCTATTCTGATGGGTGCGTTGATCTCATTGCAAACGTCGAGACCCGCGAGCTTCTCGCTCACCGCGATCGACGCACCGATGGTGGACATCAACCGGAGCTGAGCCGACGATCTGCGTTAAACGACTGTGTTCTTCGGCACGGATACGGCCTGGCCGCATTCTATTGCGGATCAAGCGGTGCAGTCCCGGCAATTGATCCATCACCACTGATTGTGAGTTTTTCGACCTTCGCTTCGGCCTGCTTAAGCAGCTTATCACAATGCTTGCGCAACGCCTCACCACGCTCATAGATGACGATGCTGTCTTCAAGCTCGACATCGCCTTTTTCCAGACGCCCAACAATCGACTCAAGCTCTTTGAGAGCGCGCTCAAAGCTGAACTCTTTGATGTCACCGTGTTTCGAGGCTGATCCGGCCATTGCAGTATCCATTTGCACCATAAACCTTCTACTAGACCATCATGCTTTGCGTTGGAACAACACTATGAATGGGAAGCACGGGCACGATAATAATCCGAACTCAACCCCGACCAGTTCCGTACGCAGACCTAAGACCATTCCCAAGCTGACGGTTCGCGCACCACCCCATCTCAGGCGTCCATCAACGCCTTGACGTGAACTGCAGCGGAGCCTGCCAGCCCCTTAAGATCATATCCGCCTTCAAGCATCGACACGACCCGGCCACCACAGTGGCGTGCCGCAACCTCAAGCAACTGCTCCGTTGCCCAGGCAAAATCAGCTTCAACCAGGCGCAGATTAGCCAGCGGATCTGCTTCATGAGCATCAAAACCCGCCGATATCATCAGCAGATCCGGCTGAAATACGTCAAGCTCACGCAAAATGCGCGATTCGAACGCCGCGCGAAACGGCACGCCATCGTCATTCGGCCGCAGCGGTGCATTACAGATATTTCCGACTCCCGTTTCATTCACCGCGCCACTACCCGGATAAAGCGGCATCTGATGTGTTGAGCCGAAGAACAAGTCTTTGTCAGACCAGAAGATATCCTGCGTGCCATTGCCATGATGCACGTCGAAATCAACGACGGCGACGCGGTCTAAGCCATACTTGGCCCGGGCATACATCGCGGCCACCGCAATGCTGTTGAAAACACAGAAGCCCATGGCGGTTGCCGTCTCGGCATGATGGCCGGGAGGGCGAACCTGGCAGAAAGCGTTTTTGATCAAGCTGGTCTTATCCATCACGCGGTCCACGGCTTCGAGACCTGCCCCAACCGCACGAGTGACGGGCTCCCAAGACCCAGGCGACAGGACGGTATCGCCATCGAGGCGCACCGTCTCTCCATTTGGACCGGGATCAGCCGCAACCATCGCATCGAAGTATTCCTGCGGATGCGCTCGGACCACGGCTTGCTCAAGGTCTTCTCGGATTGGCGCCTCATCCCGCACGAGATCACCGAAGGCCTCATGTCCAAAAACCTGGTCAAGGGCCCGCATCCGGTCGGCCCTCTCCGGGTGACCATACCCCGTATCATGATTGACGAAACACGGATGGGTCAGCAGCAGCGTGGACATGCAGGTTTCCTTATTCTTCCAATGGCACTCGAGAGCACCCGTCGTCATGCAGACGTCGAACGAGCCGTACCGCTACCAAACATCCATTTCAAGATCCGCCAGGGCAATGTTAGCCACGCCCAGGCTTGCAAAAGGAAATTCCAGATCATCGCCGGCACGCCTATCAGAGGCAGAAACAGCACAAGGAAGAACACAAACCGCATCAATTGCGCCGACCGATAACCAAGCCAGCTCCCATATTCCTGACGTTCTTCATGCGGCCAGACCCAGCGCCACCAGCGTCGCGCCACCGGCCAACCAAGAACACCGGCAACAACCATTAACAGGAAACCGATCTGCAGATCAGACGAAACGCCCGGTATGATCCGGCGATCAAGCTCTTTGGCTCGGCTCTCGCTTTTCCCATGTAATTCGATCGCCGATGTCACAACGGAACCCGCCACTTCAGATGCCACTTCTGCAATGACATCGCCAATTGTCTCGCTGCCCGGCGCGACCAACCCATCACTCAGACCAATTGCAGAGAGTGTGGTTCGGTTTGCCTCTGTCTGAACCACTTTAATTTCGAGACTCCGCCCACCACCGGCTAGCGCACCAATAAAGTCAGCATATGTCTTGCTGTTGAGCGCTGTTTCGAGACCTTCGATACCGACGGTTTGCCAAAGCCAATTTCGAACACCGGGCTGACGCGGCGCAGGTGAATTCAGTACGATCAGATCAACATCACCATGGCTTGCTGACTGGCGCAGTGCCACCAGATCCACTTCCGCCTCAAAGCCACTTCCAGCGCGGTAGACAAGTCTGTCGCCAGTAATCCGTCCTGTCAGGACAACGGTCTGCCCTTTCAGGGCTTCAATTGCCGGGCCGAGATGCTGTGGATCAATCTTCTCAACAGCATTCCCAGCACCACCCGCCACCTTCCTGGCCACGACGGGCAGGCTCGCTGGACCACCACCAGTCAGCGACAACACCCGGATCTGGTTGCGCTTCAGTGGACGCTCAAGACGCCAGAGTGCCTCATCGAATATGCTGCGCTCGCCAGCTTGGACGAAAACATCGCGTCGAACCTGGGCATACAAAGCCGGATCCTGACCACTGACTGCCCTATACCGGAGCTGGTAGGCGCGCGAGCCATCGGACAACCAAACCTTGGAGCTTTTCGGCAGAGCTTTGAGGGATTCCGGGTACTTAAAAACGGAGTCCCGCGTGACGTATATGTTGAGCCCGGCAGGTCCCACTCCATCTGGGAACAGAAACGGACCGAGCCGGGCCATTTCGGCATCGTTAGCCGCTGTAAACCGCTGACCCGTTTTGTTGATAAATGTCCAATGCCCCTCGCCACTGACGGATGCTGCAACGGCACCGGCGCTCGCGACTTTCGGTAGCTTACCCAGGTTTGCCGCCGCTTCATCCAGCTGACCGGCGCCCTTGCGCGCACTGCCACCGCCTGCCTCGCCCGCCTCTTTTGCAAGACGCGTGAGCCATCCCGCATGCGCCGAGGACGGCACAAAAACCATAGCGCCCCAAAGAAGAGCCGCCGCAAAAATGAACAGACAAACTATCGATCGCGTCAACATTGCCAAAGCCTAAGCCAGTCTTATGGCAAAATCAGCACTTTCCATTCCGAACTCCGCAATCGATCAACGAGAATTCGGTTGATACGGCGCATTGGCCTCCGATTCGATGTCCACAGCAGGTCACCACCGAGGCAGCGTGTCACCTCATGTCTCTGTTGGGTATTTTGAACGGCCTCGACACATAACCACGCAATCTAGGCAGAGAGCAATTCCGGCGTAACGTCTGCGAGGGCATCCGCACCCGTCACGATAGACTGCCCATGTCCAGGAGCAGCCACCAGCAAATGCTCTGCAAAGAAACGCGCCGATGCAACGTTCGCAGCTTTCCCATTGGCAGCAGAACCATCCCGGACGGCATTCAAAGCACCACGCGCGAGGTAAGCTCCGCCGGCCGTCAGCCCAAACAACCGCAAATACTGCGTCGCACCGGTCAGTGCTGCCTCTGGGTTGCTTTGCAACTGCTCGATCATGTAGTCGCTGGCCTCTGAAAGTGCCGCAACCGCCTCATCCAATCGCTGCCCCATCAGACCGAACTCCGGTCTGTTCGAGGCGCGCACATCATCGGCTGTTTCCTTCAACTCCGCGATGTATTTGCGAACGACCTCTCCATTACCAAGCGGCAATTTGCGAGTCACCAGATCAATCGCCTGAATCCCGTTGGTCCCTTCGTAAATCGGTAGAATACGCGCATCGCGGTAATACTGGGCTGCTCCGGTCTCCTCCATGAAACCCATCCCGCCATGGATCTGAACACCCATCGAGGCAACTTCGACACCGATATCCGTCGAAAATGCCTTGGCAACCGGCGTCAGCAAGGCAGAAAGCGCGCCCGCAGCCTCCCGGATTTCCTCAGTTTCACCACGGTGCAAGAGATCAATCTCACGCGCCGTTACCAGGCAGATTGCACGCGAAGCCTGTACCAGAGACTTCATTGTCATGATTGTGCGGCGGATATCAGCGTGCTCAATGATCGGGCTCATCTCGCCGTTCTTTGCACCCGGACCACGCCCCTGGGTTCGTTCGTTGGCATAAGCGATGGCATGCTGGGTCGCACGATCTGCAATCGCAACCCCCTGCATGCCAACTGCGAGCCGGGCGGCATTCATCATGATGAACATGATGTTCAATCCACGGTTTTCCTCGCCAACCAGATACCCCGTGGCTCCGCCATTCTCACCATACTTCAGCGTACAAGTCGGACTGGCGTGAATGCCAAGCTTGTGCTCAACGCCCGCCGTGACGACATCATTGCGCTCCCCGAGACTGCCATCCTCATTCACCAGATACTTCGGCACGACAAACAGCGAGATCCCGCGTGTTCCGGCTGGCGCATCCGACGCGCGCGCCAGAACCAGATGGACGATGTTTTCCGTCAGGTCGTGATCACCGTAGCTGATGAAGATCTTGGTCCCGAAGATTTTGTAAGTACCGTCATCCTGCCGCTCAGCCCGCGTCCGCAAATGCCCGAGATCAGAGCCAGCATGAGGCTCAGTCAGGTTCATTGTACCAGGCCACTCGCCTGAAACCATCTTCGGCAGATACCGAGCCTTGAGCTCATCCGAACCATGTGACAGCAGCGCCGCTGTCGCGCCTTGAGACAACAGAGGGCACAAGCTGAACGACATATTAGCTGCGTTCCAGATCTCCATCACCGCCACAGAAACGGCTTCCGGCAAACCCTGGCCGCCAAACTCCTCCGGCCCGGGCAGCGCATTCCATCCAGCCTCGCAGAACTGATTATAGGCATCTTGAAAGCCCTCGGGGGTCGAGACTTTGCCATCCTCCAACGTCGAACCGGTCAAATCACCGGAATGATTGATCGGGTCGAGGACATCCGCTCCAAATTTTCCGGCTTCCTCAATAATCGCACGAACGGTATCAGTATCGAGATCCCCGTAAACACCCCGCTCAATCAACCCCGGAAGCCCGACAGCTGTGTCGAGAGCGAAAAGAATATCATCCACTGGCGCCTTGTAAGACATTTCCCACCCATTGCGCTTGTTCTGTGACACTTGCTAAACCGCTCCAAATCCAGCGGCAGCGGTTCTTTTTCTGATCGACCTTAATCTGGCTTTGAGTCTTCGAAAAGCTGAATTCGACACTAGATACGGAGCTCTTTTGACCCAGCAGACCAATATCGTCCCAGCCACCCCCGAGGCTATCGATAAGGCGGCCAGCCTGCTCAAAGCAGGTCGTCTCGTTGCGCTCCCGACAGAGACTGTTTACGGCCTCGGCGCCGATGCCACGAATCCGGAAGCGGTTGCAGGGATATTCACAGCGAAAGGCCGACCGAGATTCAACCCATTGATCGTCCACGTCGCCACGCTGGATGCCGCACGCTCACTAAGTACCTTCACACCGATCGCAGAAGAACTTGCCGAAGCTCTTTGGCCGGGCCCGCTCACTATGATCCTGCCTCGCCATCCCCAAGGAACAATTCCGGACATCACCGTTGCTGGCCTGAATACCATCGCTATTCGAATGCCAAGCCACACAGTCGCCGTCGAGTTGCTGATCAAAGCCAATATTCCAGTTGCTGCCCCATCAGCCAACCGCTCCGGCCACGTCAGCGCGACGACAGCCCACCATGTTGCTGATGATTTCGGCTCGAATGTTTCAATGATTCTGGATGCCGGCCCGACACCCCACGGCGTCGAATCCACGGTGGTCGATGCCACAGGCGAACAACCAATCATCCTCCGCCCTGGTGCCATCACCAACGAAGCGATTTCGGAAATCACCGGCATCGCAGGCGTCCCTCCCATTGCGAAAACAGCTGCCATCGGCAAACCGACGTCACCCGGACAGCTCGAAAGCCACTATGCACCGCGCAGTCGCGTCCGGCTCAACGCAACAACGATTGCCGCTGGCGAGCGCTATCTGGCGTTTGGCCCCGACATCCCAACGGGCGTCGCGCCACTGGCCAATCTGAGTGAAACGGGCAATCTCGTCGAAGCCGCAGCCAACCTCTTTGCTATTCTGCGTCAGCTGGATCAGCTCGGTGGCGAGACAATCGCGGTCGCGCCGATCCCTAACACCGGCATTGGCGAGGCCATCAATGATCGCCTCAGCAGGGCAGCGGCCCCGCGACCTGATCCGCAGAAACCGTCGTATTAAATGGATATTTAGCCCGCTGCTGTATTCTCCAACACTATCATTGATGTTGGAGTGGGTCAGAATGGACGCTCGGTTTACCCGCCTATTGCTGCTGTTGCCGCTGGTCACTTTGATCCCGATCGTGCGCATGATCCAATCGCACCTCTGGCCGAACGCCGACGGCGTCACACCCACCAGAACCTTCATCGGGAATGATTTCGTTAACGTCTGGACTGGTTCCCGCCTCGCAGCCGACGGGCAAATTGAGACACTCTATAATTTTCCAGCCTATAACCAGCTCATCCATACCTGGTTCGGACATAACCTCGACGAGCTTGTCTTCTCCTACATGCCGAATGGCCTGCTCCTGCTCATGCCGTTCGGCCAGTTTGATTATGGGCTGAGCCTCACAATCTGGACGCTGCTCGGGACCGCAGCACTTATCGCAGCCGTCTTGTTCCGACCGCCGCAAGGCAGTGACTCGCCTGTCATCGCCGTCCTCCTGATTTCTCCCATCGTCTGGATGAACTGGGGCTATGGCCAGATGGGTCTCATCTACGCCGCCATCTTCATCGCAGCATTGCGGTTCCTGCCGACCCGCCCGATCGCAGCAGGTGCACTCATTGGCTTGCTAACAATCAAACCGCAATTGGGCATTGTACTACCCTTTGCACTGTTGGCCCTTGGACAATGGCGCGCCTTCGTCAGTGCCGCCGCCGCCACTCTCCTTTTAGGCGCTTCCAGCGTCGCCGTTTTCGGTTTCGAGGCCTGGCAACTCTATTTCACCAATATCCAGCCACTCCAGTCCGCCTTGATGCTCAATACGGAGAGCTCCTTCGCTTTCCACAACATCTCGGTCTTCATGGGCCTCCGTCTGATCGGCATCGGCGAAACAACCGCATTGGTCCTACACGCAATCGCGGCCCTCGCAATTCTTGCGGCCACCATCGTCATCTGCCGCTCGAGCCAACTCGAATGGCCGCTCAAAGGCCTGACCGTCGCAACCGCCTGTGTGATGATCTCCCCTTATGTGCTGGCTTACGACCTCACCATCCCAACTGCCGCCCTTCTCTGGTATCTGACCACAACCAAGCAACCGATCGCTGGCGCTGACTTCCGGTTTGTTGCCGTCTTCTGGCTGTTGCCCTTCGCGACCAATTACATGCTGCAGCAACAGTATGGTATTCCGAGCGGCGCCCTGGTGATGAGCGGCTTTTACATCTGGCTCCTCGCTAAAGCGTATGGATGGGACACGTTGAAGGGCGCGCTCCGCCAACCTGCGGCCTTACTTAAGACAGCCTGAAACCGTCCTGATATTCGGAAGAGCCTACCGGGGACAGTTACTCAGCAAACCGCCCCCGCATTCGTCCGGTAATCCTTGCATCGTGCAAATGAAAAGGGCGCGGATGTCTCCGCGCCCTTCTTAATTGGTAACTTACCTGCCTGGGATTGATAATCAGTCTTCGATGCGGCGGCGGTTTTCACCCCAACTGGCCCCATACCAATCATCCGTTCCAAACAACCATACGCGGAAGCGGGTCCAAAAATCCTGACGCCGCTGTAACTGCCCCGTCAAGATATCGAGCTTATCCTGCAGTTCTTTGTGTGACTGGGACGTGCCTGTGTCTCCAACCGGCAATTGCATCCGGCTCAACAAAGCAGAGAGGTCGCGCTTGATCTCGTTGGTATCATCCTTGGTGTCAGCACGCAGCTGATCAACTGCATCGGCCAGCGTCTTCTGATTGCCGTTGAGCTTGTAGAGGGCGTCACGCGTATCAACACCGTCGCCGCCGGCAACACCACTGCCGATGGCAGCAATGATCCGCTCAGCCTCACTTTGTGAGCGTGCCTCAAGCGCATTGACTCGTTCAGAAATAATGCCGAGTTGCCGGGTTTGCTCAGTCTGTCGCTCATTGACCATTGTCGACAGGGCACCGAGCCGGTCGGATACTGCGTTGGCAACGCCTTCAGCTATTTCATCGCGCTGTGTCGCGAACGTCTGACCAACGCGACCCATCGCATTGTCGATCAGACGCTGCATCTGATCATCATCAACACCATACCCATCAATCGCACGGTCAAGCCGGTCAAAGCGATCGGCATATCCATCAACAACCAACCGGGTATCATCGATATCGCGACCGATCTTGTTCATATCATTGACGAGAGGCGTCAGTTCGAACGGTTCGCTTGGTCCGCCATCGATTAAATCGCGGATCTCCCGAATATCCTTCTGGACAGGCGTAATATCAATCGCCTGACCATTGCTCGCAGACTGAGCCAAGCGCCGTTCCATAGCAATCAAGCGATCGGGAAGCCCTGCCAATGAGGCTTCGAGGCGGCTTACCTTCTGCTCAAGATCAGACAGGCCATCCAATTTGTTGGATAGCTCGGTGAGCCCGTTGAGCTTATCTCCGACATTAACCAGCGATGGCAGCTTGTCAGTCTTGGCACCCAGCTCGTCGATTTTAGTGACCAGCGCCTCGACCGTTGATGGCTCACCACCCACCGGCAAGGCTTCAACGGTGTCCTCGAGCGCATCGATCCGCTTGCCGAGCACCTCCCATGCACGGGCCAGCTCATCAAATTTGCCATCGATACTTCGGTCGAGGCTGTAAAACCGGTCAAGCAAGGCATCGCGATCCGCGGACGCATCTCCAACGCTGTGATGCGTTCCAGCACCGTTCAGCGCTTTCGGCGGGCGGACCACAGTATTGCCACGCAACTCATCGAGCAGTTCCGAAACTGACGTTCGGTTCTCCACAATGTGCTCAGACAGCTCGTGGACCATGCGCTCCAGCGCATCGATCCGTGTGTTTTGGAACGAGTCCGTCACGGTTTGCGCCTCACGCGGCCTAGCATCATCGTACGCAGGCTCCGGGTTCGTGCGCAAACGCCAATCCGAACGATGGCGTGACAGGAGGTTGCGGCTTGAAAGGTCGTTTTTCATATCGAACAACGTGTCCAGGATATCTTCTACAGTGATCGGAGAGCGATGCCGGTAGGCCCGATCGGCGGCTAGTCGAAGTGTGGTGACGAACTGCTCCGAGTTCATCGGCGAAGCATGACCGTTGCTGTAAGCAACCGGTCCATCAGCGGCAATAATCGCCGCGCTTTCGTGTCTCAGAGTTGTGACGTCGACGTTGTAGGTCCGAAGCACCTCGATCGACTCGACAACCAATGTCATTGCATGCACCAGGTGCTCAAGACCGACCTCTGTTGCCCGGTGAGCAACGGCGAGATCGTAGGCCTGATTGCAGCATCGCAAGACCGCCTCATCGACCCACATCGACTGCAAATCGTCGGCAGGCTCAAGCGCGCGCGCCAGCCATCCCGGCTCCTGTTCAACGCGCGGTGAGAGCGCACGTCCACTACCCCAACCCTGGGGCATCACCAGTTCCAGACCTTCGCCTTTATAAAGCATGGTCACTCGAACCTCGACCCATTACAAAACGCACCAGCGCCAATACCAACCCGGTGCCTATTTCCCCGCCATAGCCAGGGTTGCCTCACACACCGTTCCGGCACGTACAATTCCGGCCGAAGACCCAGGGCCTCCACCAGAAACCCTGGCATATTAGCACAACGATCTCTTGACTGTTGCAGAAAAACTCCTGATTAACCGCTAACAGCGTGAAATATCGTGAACAGTGGCCCGGAAATAACGCCCAAAAGCCAGCAACCGTTCCAAAACAGAACAGCTGCTTCAATGTGATTAAGAAAACCCACCGGATCTGCCACAATCCAGGTCATTTTCAACTGCCCATACAACGACTTAGCTTAAGACTAAGTCAAAGCTGAGACCTCAGTTAGACCACTGCCTGACATTCAGCCCCAAGACAGCCTCTGACCGAATGAGCGCAAAGGCCTCTTTCGCTCTGAAGTTTCGGCAGTCGAGCCATTCTTCAAAGGAATGCTCCGGCAGAATGATCGGCATTCTTTCGGAATACCTGCGGACTTCACCGTGGGATGCGCGGGTTAGGATGGCTGCACTATCAATCTCACTGCCGTCAGCCCCCATCCACTGCTCATAAATCCCGGCCATCGCAAAGACACCGCCCGTCGCCTGCTGCCCGCGAGCAACTTCAGCTACATAAGCCTGTTTCCGGCCCGACGGCCCACGCCACAGAAAGAAACCATTGGCCGGTATGAGGCAGCGTTTGTGCCGGATTCCACCGCGAAAGGATGCTTTCTCTTCGACGGTCTCAATACGGGCTGTTGAGAGCATACCGAGCTTGTCGAAGTCACGCACCCAGGACGGCACCAGCCCCCAGCGCACCAGGGTCGCCTCGCGGCGCTGCGCATGACTGTTGCGGACAACTATGATCGGCTGTCCCGGCCAGATCCCATCACGCGGTGGAAACTCTTCGATGTTGTGGTAACCAAAGGTCTCGCGGACAGCCTCAGGCTCGGACGTGAGGCAATACCGCAAAACCATCGCTCTCCACCACTCTCAGCATTGACATGAATTCACCAGCACCGATCATAACAGAACATTGGCCAAAAGCTGCTGCAAGTGCCGCCGTCTTCCGCGACGGAAAGATCCTTATCGTCGAACGCGGCAAGGGTAGCATGACGGGCATCTGGAGCCTGCCCGGCGGCCACATCGAACCGGGCGAAACCGCCATTGATGCTGCTGCTAGAGAGGTCGCGGAAGAAACCGGAATTGCGGTGGATATTCAAGGTCTCGTCGACGTTCACAACGTCATCTTCCACCATGACGACGGCAGTCTGAGAACCCACTATGTATTGTGTGTCTATTACGGCCATTGGCAGGCCGGCGACCCCGTAGCCGATACAGATGCCCGCGACGCCCGCTTTGTCAGCATCACCGATCTCGACACGTATCAGCTGACTCCCGGTGTCAGAGCATTTGTCGAGAAGGCCGCCGCGTTGATCAGCAAGAGCCACGAATAGAGAACTCCCAACCTATTGCTCCTGGTAACAACCAACACGGACGCAGCAATGGCGTAGCGGCTGCAATCTGCACCATCAAACATTCACCGCATCACATGTTTGTAAGTGAAGTTGACTGGTGCAAGCGCAGCAGAGCCTCAAAGCTGCAGCAGTTTGCCTATTCGCCACCACATAATGCGTAACGCTCCGGGAGTTGTATATGAATTGTCTCAAGCCGCTCAGCTCAATATTTGTTCTTGCCAGCGTCGCGGTCTTGCTGATGAGCCTTCCAGCTACAGCGAACCCAGACCGATGGAAGGCTGAAGGGTGGAGCAAGACGGACTTTTCCCAAACCAGCGTCGACTTCACAGAGATCCTTTCGGGCGGTCCGCCCAAGGACGGCATCCCGTCAATCGATAAGCCCAAATTCAAACCGATCGCAGAGATATCCAACATTGCTGATCAGGCCCCTGTCATCGGTCTCAGCATCAAGGGAGATGCCCGCGCCTATCCGCTCAGCGTCCTGATGTGGCATGAGATCGTCAACGATACCGTTGGCAGTAAACCCGTCACCGTCACGTATTGCCCGCTGTGCAACGCAGCATTGGTCTTCGATCGTAATGTGGATGGTCAAATCCTTGATTTCGGCACCACAGGAAAACTGCGCAAATCCGATCTAGTGATGTATGACCGCCAGACCGAATCCTGGTGGCAGCAATTCACAGGCGAAGCCATCATCGGGAAAATGAAAGGCAAGGAGCTTGCCCTGATCGCTTCGCGCCTGGAGAGCTTCGCGGAATTCAAAAAGCGTCACCCGGACGGCAAAGTCCTGGTGCCGAACAATCCGGCAGTGCGCAACTACGGCCGCAACCCATATGTCGGCTATGACAGCGCGGCACGACCATTCCTCTACCGTGGCGCGATGCCGGAAGGCATCAACCCGATGGCGCGCGTTGTGGTTGTCCGCGAAGGCAAAGTCCCCGCTGCGATCAGCCTCGCACTGCTCCGCGAGCAGCAGACCGCCGAGGTTTCCAATATCCAACTATCATGGCGCCCTGGTCAGGCTTCAGCACTCGACACACCCGAAGTTGCAAAAGGCCGTGATGTTGGAACGGTTGTCGCACAAAAGCCAGGTGCCGATGGGAAGTTGGTGGATGTGCCTTACGACGTCACATTCGCGTTCGTTTTCCATGCTTTTCATCCTAAGCAACAGATTCGTACGAAGTCATCCACTGCCGCACAATGATACTTGATCCGCGACGCAGCATGGCCGATAGAACGGCATGACACACAGCAAATGGCCAAAGCTATGGGCGGTCGCGGCCGCATTCGCCCTATCAGTCAGCATCGCGATGCCGGCAGCCCATGCCCAGGCACGCTCCAAGCCCTACGACCAAAAACTATACCGACTGTCAGAGATTCTCGGTGCGGTTCACTATCTGCGCGAACTTTGTGGCTCCAATGATAAGCAGCTCTGGCGTGAGAAAATGGAAGAGTTGTTGAACTCCGAGGCCACAACTGCGCTGCGTCGCGCCAACCTCAGTCGGCGTTTTAATCGTGGCTATCGGGGCTACTCCAGAACATACCGCGGCTGCACATCATCAGCGCAGGGGACAATTGAGCGCTTCCTCAAGGAAGCCATCACAATAACCGATGAGCTCGTTAAGCTTGCCAACTAACCGCGTTGCACAAGGCGCAAGTTTACGCTTAATTCTGATCCCAGCAGCACTCACCACGACTGCATGCTAGTCGGGAAGGAACAGAACTGCCGCACGACCCGGCAGATCTACAACGGATCGACGCTCACACAATCATCTCTCCTCCATTTTCCGGATACTCCCTTATGAAAGCGCTGCACGATTTAGAAGGTATAGGAACTCGCGCCGACAGCTTGGAAGCGTTGAGTTATATCCTGGCAGCATGGGAGGAGGGCGAAGACTCCGGTCTACCGACAGAGTTATTGGCCTACGCCGCGATCTACACAGCACTCGCAGACCTCGTCGACAAATTCGGCGAAGACAACGTTGCATCACTCGTTGAAGGTTTGAGCCGCCGTGTGCGAACAGGTGAATTTACACTGTTTGAAACCCGCCAGTAGCGCGGCTTCGCAAACCGGAACCTATCGGAAAAAAACTCAGGCTTGACGCCTGACATCTTCACAACGTGAGTGTTGGGAAGCCCATTACGTTCAGGCCGATTTCGCCCAAGAGTAAGGCTCCAAATCCCAGCAGTAGGATGCCTGCGCCAATATTGATCGCCCGCAAACTGGACCCATCAAACCGATCACGAAAATGACTTGCGATCAGCGATAGAAAAATCCACCAGGCCGTACTGCCCGCAGCAATCGCACCCACCAAAAACAGAGCATCAATGTAGCCGCGGAGAGAGACGAAGGTCCCGATCCCACCGAAGATGGCAAACAATCCGAGAACGGCACCAGGATTGGTGATCGTCAGGAAGAAGGTTTTGGGGATGTCACGCCAATAAGCCCGGAAAGATGCAAAGCCACGCCCGTGCGGTGCTTCGTCAAACTGTGGCTGTTTCATCAACAGGCGTACGCCGAATGCGATGAGAACAGCACCGCCAACGATCTGGATCCAAGCGCGATGTGTTTCGACCGCTCCTGAAATGTAGCCAACACCCATGCTCGCCGCGAGTGCAATCAACCCATCACCAATGACGGCACCACTCCCAGCTGCAAGCCCACCCCAGAAGCCGCGCTCAATAGCCCGTTGAATGCAGAGCACATTCACCGGCCCGACAGGCGCTGCCACCAGCACCCCGATCGCCAGGCCGACGGGTATGACAAGTGGGTTGGGTATATAGTCAAACAGCAATCACTTCCCCATCGTTGCGTGTCGTACAAGCCAAGAGCAAGCCGAACACGCGCAATCATCCCAATGCTGCAACTTGAGCATATTTGAGGCCCAAACACAGCGTCGAATTTGCTGGCGAGGCACACAATCACATCCCGTCCACGATTATGATATCAATTCCTTCCCGCAGACATTTGACTCAGACCAGAAACACACGACTTCTCATGTGCAACAAAGATCCGAACACAATGCCATCGAACCTTCGCAGCATGGCCGCAGGCCGCCTCATTTCGAGCGTGAACGTGCTTATTGGTATCTGCGCAATCCTGTGGGCGACGACGGCGATCCAGGCTCAAGCCCAAGCCAAATCAAAGCCGGCACGCCCGGGCATCATCATCTCTAACGACACTGACAAACTGCCCGTCCAGGTCGCAGAAATGCATGAGGCCATACTAGCTGCAGCACAGTCCGGCCAGATAGAGGAACTTTTGGTTCCCATCCAATGGAACGAACTCCGCCCCAACTTTGGTAAAATCGACGCCAGTAAACCCATCCCGGCATTCAAGACACTCTCGATCGACGGTGAAGGCCGTGAAATCCTCGCGATCCTCACCAAACTGCTCGCAATGCCATACGCCGTTATTCGGCAGGGACCCGACATCGAAAACAACAAGATCTATGTCTGGCCCTATCTAGCGGAACTCCCATTGAAGAAACTGAAACCTGAACAGGAGGTCGAACTGCTGCAAATCATTCCGCGTGCCGATTTCAAGGCGATGAAAGAGGCTGGCAAGTACACCTATTGGCGGATCGCAATTGGTGCCGACGGGACATGGCACGAATTTGTGAAACAGCATCCTTGAACGCGGTCGATCAGGAATTACTGCAACATTATCAACGCTTCCCTGTGCCAGCCCCGCAAAAGATTTAAAGCATCGACGCAACTAAAAGTCGCAAGTCCCTTTCATAAAACAAATAAAGTCGCTAAGCGAAGAACAAATCTTCAATCCAGGGACACGTGACATGTTTCGTATCGCTTGCGTCGCGCTATTCGCCATCGCCTTCGTCCAGCCAGCTTCCGCCGAGATCGGCCTCGAAGAGCACATGCCGCTCGACCACTTGTCGAGTTACCGCAAGAAAAAGCAATCCAGCTACAGCCGCTCAACACCAAACAGGCCGGCAGCGACAACGTCGAGCCGCCCTGCCCAACCAAACAACAAAAAGTGGGTTGGCGGACCTAAGCCAAAAATCAGTGCAGCTGCTCCGTCGACAGTGCGCTTTCGTTCGAAGTACGGCAAAGGTACAATCATTATCGACACCAGCCGCCGTCGCCTGTTCTATGTCTTGTCGGGCTCACAGGCCTACAGCTATCCAATCGCCGTCGGACGGGCCGGCTTCCAGTGGACGGGACAGAAGCGCATCACCAACGTCAAGAACTGGCCGACCTGGCGCCCGCCGGCAGAGATGCGCAAGCGACAGCCCAAACTGCCTGTCGTCATGAGCGGCGGCATCTACAATCCGCTCGGTGCAAAAGCGCTCTACCTCGGATCGACCCTGTACCGTATTCATGGCACGTCCAACGCCAAATCCATTGGTACAGCATCATCCTCAGGTTGCTTCCGCATGCACAACAAGCACGTCGTGCATCTCGCCCAGCGCGCCGGCGTCGGCACCCGCGTCATTGTCATGCGCAAACTGCCAAAGTCGATCGCTGCGAGCATCAAAGGTCAGAAGTCGCGCAAGAACAGCTAAAGCTCTTTGCGAAAGAAGATTGAAAGATTTCTGTCGGCCGGCGCATTTCCGCCGGCCGAAGTCGTTCTGCTCAACCGCCTTCCCAGAACCTGACGGGTTCTCCGTTTGCGGGCAGGCCAATCTCACCATCCCACATCACGCGGCGGCCGCGAATAATCGTGCCTTGCGGTGCACCGGTCAGGGTTACGCCATCAAACGGCGTCCAACCGCACTTGCTCTCGATCCAGTCATTCGAGACGGTCCACTGCCGCTTCATATCAACAATCGTGAAGTCCGCGTCATTGCCTACTGCAATCCGGCCCTTATTCGCGATCCCGAATATCCGTTGTGGTCCATGGCTGGTGAGGTCTACGAAACGCTCAAGTGACAACCGACCGGCATTGACGTGATCCAGCATCACTGGAACCAGCGTTTGGACACCGGTCATACCGGAGTGCGAGCCGGGATAGGCGTGCTCTTTTTCTTCTCGCGTATGCGGCGCGTGATCTGAACCCAACACATCGACAGTTCCATCCTGGATTGCCTGCCAGATCCGGGCCTGATGTGCGGCATCGCGCACCGGCGGGTTCATCTGCGCAAACGTCCCGAGCCGCTCATAGCACTCAGGCGCAACCAGCGTCAGATGATTGGGCGTGACTTCGACGGTCGCCCAGGTCTTATGGTCCTTGAGGAAATCCATCTCTTCGCCCGTCGAGATATGCAGAACATGCACCCGTCGACGATGCTTTTCTGCCAGTCCGACAAGGCGCCGGGTCGCAATCAATGCGGCTTCAGGATCCCGCCATTCCGGATGTGATGTCGGATCACCAGCCCGCCGCAGACCTTCTCGCGCAATCAGACGCTCCTCATCTTCAGCGTGAAACGCCGCCCGCCGCCCGAGCCTGGCAATAATCTTATCGAGCGAAGCTTCATCATCGACCAACAGGTTCCCTGTCGATGACCCCATGAAGACTTTGATGCCAGCTGAAGACTCAAGGCGCTCCAGCTCAGGAATGTCATCAATGTTCTCCCGCGTCCCACCGACGTAGAACGCAAAATCAGAGAACATCCGATGGCGTGCGCGTGAGACTTTATCAGCAAGCGTTTCCTTGGTGGTCGTGAGGGGCACGGTGTTCGGCATCTCGAACACCGCAGTGACGCCCCCCATGACAGCAGCCCGGCTACCGCTTTCGAGGTCTTCCTTCTGATCAAGACCGGGCTCCCGGAAGTGCACCTGACTGTCGATCACGCCTGGCAGGATATGAAGACCCTTGCAATCGATCTCATCAGCTGCCAGCGCCTGGCCGATATCGCCGATCGCCATGATCTGACCATCACGCACGCCGACGTCCCGAACTCCCGTTCCATCGTGGTTGACCACCGTCCCACCACGCAGGATCAAATCATAAGTTTCAGCCATTCTCGTCCTCCCCGACCCCGCTCTCAGCCTTGTTCACCAGAAGTGCCAACGGCTTGCCAGTCTTGATTGCGCATCTTACTTAGGAGCTAACAGTTTCACAGCCAGCCGGAAAGCAACATGTCGACAGTAAAACTGGCGCACCTCCAAAATCGCGGCATAGTTCGCATCTCAGGCTCCGACACGATCAAGCTGTTGGACGGTATCGTCACCAACAACCTGGAGCGGCTGAGCAAACAGCAAGCCATCCATAGTGGTCTTCTTAGCCCTCAAGGCAAGATCCAGTTCGATTTCTTCCTGATCCGCGAGGGCGAAGATCTTTTACTGGAGACAGCCCGGGACAGCGTCAAGTCACTGATCCAACGCTTGACACTCTATCGCCTGCGTGCCGACGTCACCTTTGAAGATCAATCGGAGCAGCTGGCCGTATTGGCCACCTGGGGCGGCACCAGCCATGTCCCAGGAGGCGTGTTGGTCTACGAAGATCCGCGCAATCCAGATCTCGGCAGCCGGTTGATCCTGCCCGTCGACCGCATCGCGGAAATCCCAGGCGCGCATCTGACAGAGTCCGACTATCACAGCCATCGCATTTCTGTCGGTATTCCGGAAGCCGAGCTGGATTACGCGCTGGGCGATACGTTTCCGCACGAAGCCCTTTACGATCAACTCGCCAGCGTCGATTTCAAAAAGGGTTGCTATGTCGGACAGGAAGTTGTCAGCCGCATGCAGCACCGCGGGACAGCACGTAAGCGGATCGTCCCGGTGACCGCATCTGCTGCGCTGGAAGCCGGGACAGACGTCACAGCCGGCGAAGCGACCATCGGCACGATCGGCTCAGTTGCCGACGGGCGTGGCCTCGCATTGATCAGACTGGACCGCGCGAATGAAGCGGCTGATAAATCTGTACCGCTGACAGCAGGTGACGCAGAGTTGACCATCACAAAGCCATCCTGGATGACACTCGACATAGCAACCGGCAAAGTTGGAGATCACTGATGGCCAAAACCAAAGATGTCATCCGCTGCAGTTGGCCAAAGGTCGAGGACGCCGAGTACACCCGCTATCACGACGAAGAATGGGGCGTTCCCAAAACCGGTGATATCGAACTCTTCGAAAAGATGGTTCTCGAAGGCTTCCAGTCAGGCCTGTCCTGGCTCACTATTTTGAAAAAGCGCGATAACTTTCGCCGGGCCTTCCATAACTTCGACCCAAAGAAGATCGCGCGCTACAAGGAAAAAGACTTCGAACGGCTGATGAATGATGAAGGAATTGTTCGCAACCGTCTCAAAGTCGAAGCGACGATTGAGAATGCCAAGGCCTATCTCGAACTCGCCAAGGAACGTTCATTTGCCGACTTCGTATGGAGCTTCGTGGACTACAAGCCGATCATCAACAAGCCAAAGTCGATGAAGGACGTTCCCGCCCAAACAGATGTGTCCAAGGAACTATCGAAGGGATTAAAGTCGAAAGGCTTCCGCTTTGTCGGCCCGACAACCGCCTACGCCTTCATGCAATCAGTCGGCATGGTCAATGATCACATCGTCGACTGTATCCGCCACGAGCCTTGCGCCAAGCTGCAGCGCAAGTTCAAGCTCCCATAAGCACGCTACGCGGGCAATCTGCTCGACAGCCGTTAGGCATAACGCAGTGACTTCACGAGTCCCATGTCCCGCGCCTTGTTCAGCATAAACACGCCAAGGGCGATATCACTTGTCGCCAGACCACGGTGCCAGAACAGAATCGTCTCATCGGCGCTTTCACGCCCCGGCTTCTTTCCTGCAACGATCTCACCAACCTCGGCATAAAAACTCTCAACCGAGATTTTCCCGGCATTGATATGCGGTCGTAGAGAACCATAAGGCCCCGCCATCACCTGCCCGAGATCGTCCATCACAAATTTGTCGAAGTGATCCGTGAAGTCCAACGGCAATGCACTCATCGTGCCGTAAGGCACGACCAGCCCACCTTTCGGTATCCATCCGCTTTCGAACAGCGGCGTCGGTTCCGGCAACCGCGTTGCTTCGACAATGACTTCTGCACCATCAAGACAGTCCTGCCAGTTGTCAGTCGCAACAACTGTTTTACCGAGGTCGTTGCTCAGCCGTTCCGCAAATGGGTCACGGCTTTCCGGTCGGCGGCTATGAACACGGATTTCATCAAAGTCGAACAGATGATCAAGCAGGCGCACATTCCAATAGGCTGTACCACGGGCGCCGATATGACCCAGTCGTTTGGGCTTCGCCGGCGCGAGGTGCTTGGCACCAATGGCCGTCAACGCGCCGGTCCGCATATCCGTAATACCGGCGGCATCGATAACGGCCTTCGGTGTGCCCGTAAGCGGACAAAACAGATTAATCAGCCCCATCTCAGAAGGAAGACCCTGTTTGTAATTGTCGACAAAATCGCCAACAACCTTCACACCTGCATAGCCGAGTGATCCGACGTAACCGCGCAAGACGTTGAAATGACCTTCGGTTCCAGCGTCAGGCTTCAGATGCATGCGCGGCTCGATCACGGTCTGACCGCGCCCCGCCGCATCAAGCCCTACTTCGACGGCCGCAATGATCTCTGCATCAGTCAGGCCAAGCGCCTCGACTTCCGGCCCGCCCAGATACTCAATATCAATGGTCAAAACTTCACCCGTGGTTTCCTGCCTCTCCGCCAGCTAAGCACCAAAACCTGTAAGTGACAATCGACCGCCGAGCGCACACCAATCGGCAGAGCTTCCACTAACAACAGCAGCCGAGTGCCGTGCATCTGATGCTGGCCGCCTACGCAGCTGACCACATATCCAAAAGTCAGATGCAAAAGCTCCACCAGGAACCCTTGAAGCATCACAACGCGAATACATCGAACGCAGGACGAATAACGCGCAGCTCCCCCCATTCATGGTCTGGTCAGCACTGCTTCCTCAAACTACCATCACGGTTGGCACGATCGCCGAAACACTTGCCTGACCCAATGCGGAGACCGTCATGGCCGTTGCAGAGTTCACCATCGAGGGCGCTGTGCGCCGGGTCCGCTTAACGCGGCCGGAAAAGCGCAACGCGATTAACCCGGAAATGATCGCTATCCTCACTGAGGCCTTTACCACGCCACCACAACCAGGCGAGCGATTGGTTCTCGTCGAGGCCGAAGGTACGGTATTCAGCGCCGGCCTTGACCTGCGTGAGCGCGACGGCTCTGCAACTGGCATCAAACCTTTCGAAGAAATGCTGCATGCCATGGAAACCTATCCGCTGCCTGTGATCGGCAAGGTCCAAGGTGCTGCCATAGCCGGCGGCAACGAACTCGCACTCCATTGCGATCTCGTCGTTGCAAGTAAAACTGCCAAGTTTGGGATGTCACCGGCGCAGCTCGGTCTCGCGCCAAGCTGGTTCCTCTGCAAGAAACTGCAAGAAGTTGCCGGCCCTGTCGCCACCCGGCGGATCCTCTTCCTCGGCGATCCGCTTTCTGCAGAAGAGATTTTTGACCTCGGTATTATTTCGCATCTGACGGACCCCGAAGAGCTCGAAGCCACAACACAAAAGGTTGTAGATCGCATCGCTGCGAATGCCCCCATGGCGCTCAAAGCCATCAAGTCTGTGCTGGTCCGTCAAATGACCTTCCGCGACGGCATCGATCATGCAGATCTCGACAAGGAACTTGGCATTGTCCGCGAAAGCGAAGATGCAAAAGAGGGCATTGCAGCCTTCCTAGAAAGACGCAAACCCAACTTTCAGGAGCGCTGACATGGCCATGGCCCTCCGCATGACGAAGCCGTGGCAACCGCTGACCAAAGACAGCACCGGGCGGCTCCCGGGTCAGCTTGGGGTCTATCAACTCGCGAACAAAGAGAGTGAAATAATTGCCATCGGCTTTGCTGGAGGCCGGTCTCTATTCGGTCTACGCGGCGTCCTGCAGGATCTCGTTGCCAATCCACCAGACGGCGCGACGCAGTTTCGCTTCGAGGTCAATACGCAGTACCAGACAAGATACCGGGAACTCTTGATGGTTCACCAAGCCGACCACGGCGCATTGCCCATCCATAACCAAGCCAATCCACCACACAACCTCGGCCGTCTTAGCCCGCTTTGAAACAACTGACGCACATCCGCCAGGACCTCATTTCATGGACTTGCAACCAACCGAACAACAACAACTCATTGTCGATCAAATCCGGCGCTTCGTACGCGAAGAGATAGTCCCCATTGAGGAGACACTTGATCCCGACGCAAGCGAACTCCCGCCTGAAGATTTCGAACGCCTGCGCGACAAGGTGCGCGAGATGGGATTTTACGGCCTCGACATTCCCGCTGAATATGGTGGACCCGGCATCGATCTCGTCACCCGCACCCTGATTGCCATAGAAATGGCTCAGCACCGCGCCGGCCTCTATGTTCCATGCTACGGCGTTTTCGGCGCCATGGGCTTGGCGCAGCTCTACGAAGCGACCGAAGACCAGAAGGAACGATACCTGCGTCCGGTTTTGCGCGGTGAGAAGCGCGGTTTTTTTGGCTTATCGGAACCATCCGGCGGCAGTGACCCGGCCCGCGCTATTCAGACCCGTGCCATCAAGGATGGCGACGACTGGGTTATCAATGGTTCGAAACTCTGGATCAGTGGCGCCGACAAGGCTGACTTTGGTTTGGTCTTTGCACGCACAGATCCCGACCAGGGCCGCAACGGTGTCACCTGCTTCCTTGTCGACACTGACATGCCCGGCTTCCATGTCCGGCGCGTCGTCCACACCTTACGCTCCAGCCACTATGCGACCGAGCTGGCCTTTGAAGACCTGCGCGTCCCCCACAGCAACGTGCTGGGTGAAGTCAACCGCGGCTTCGCCATTGCCAACGATCGTTTGAGCCGTCAGCGCATACCTTATGCGGCGGCCTGCATCGGGGTCGCCGTCAAGGCCCAGGAAATGGCCATCGCCTATGCCAAGGAACGGCACACGTTCGGAGCCCCATTGGCGAGCCGTCAGATGATACAATCGATGATCATCGACAATGAACTGGATATCCGCCAAAGCCGTTGGATCACACTTGAGGCTGCCGCCAAAGCCGAGCGCGGCGAACCGTTTCGAACAGAGGCCGCCATGGCCAAGCTCGTTGCCAGTGAAGCCGGCGGTCGCGTCGTCGATCGCGCCATGCAAATCTTTGGCGGCATGGGCATGACCAAGGATTTGCCACTCGAGCGCTGGTACCGTGAAATGCGCATCCGCCGTGTTGGCGAAGGCCCGAACGAGGTCCAACGCCTGATCATAGCCCGTGACCTTCTGGGCGGTTCGTACAAGTAGAACCGCTTCCCGCTGACGATGCCGAAAAGAGGTGTGCCGATGAGCGAAGCCGACCACAACCGACCGAACCTTCCCCTGGCTGGCATACGCGTGATTGATTTCGGGCAGATTTACCAGGGGCCTTACGCAACTCTCCTGATGGCCAAGGCCGGCGCAGACGTCGTCAAAATCGAACCGCTGCAAGGCGAACCAATGCGCCAACGGGCAGCTGCATCTCGTGGTGCCGGAATCCCGATTGCCATGCTCAATTCGAACAAGCGCGGCATGACCCTCAATCTCAAATCGGAAGCCGGAAAGCAGGTCTTGAAGGACATGGTGCGCCAGGCCGACATTCTCTTGGAGAACTTCACGCCTGACATTATGAACAAGCTCGGCGTTGGCTGGGAGGTCCTGCGCGAAATCAACCCCCGCCTGATCTACGCTTCGGGCACCGGTTACGGTCTCACTGGACCAGACCGCGATGCCATGGCCATGGACCTCACGATCCAGGCAACATCCGGTACGATGAGTGTCACGGGCTTTCCGGACGGACCGCCCATGAAGTGTGGGGCAGCCGTCGTTGATTTCCTATCCGGCATTCATCTCTACGGTGCGGTCATGACCGCCCTCTACGAAAGATCCGTCACCGGCAAGGGCCGCCTCGTTGAAGTTGCCATGCAGGAGGCCGTCTTCCCGGCACTCGCGTCCAATCTCGGGATGCTGTACTCGCAAGATGGCGCTCCGCCACCACGCACAGCCAACAAACACGGCGGCCTGTCAGTCTGCCCTTACAATGTCTACGAAGCCAAGGACGGACACATCGCCATCAACTGCGTCAAGGAAGTGCACTGGCAAGGACTCCTCAAAATTATGGGTCGCGAAGACCTGCTGGACGACCCGCGCTACAACTCTAACAAAGTGCGTGTTGCCAACATGGAAGAAACCGACTCACTTGTGGAAGCGTGGTCGCGCACCCTCAACAGATCCGACATCATGGCACAAGCACGCCAGCATCGCCTCCCTGTTGCAGCCGTTCGCGATCTCGTCGAAGTCACCAATGATCCGCACATGCACGAACGCGGCATGTTGGAGTGGCTTGATCATCCCGAATATGGCCGCCTCGTCGTTCCAACCAGCCCACTCCGCTTCCATGGGGCCGACAAAGTCGAGACCCGACCGAGCCCGCGTGTGGGCGAGCACACCGACGATGTCCTGCAAGACTGGCTGGGTATGAATGACGACTCGATCTCGACATTGCGCGATGACGGCGCGATATAGACATCTCTAAGTCACGCCACGCACTCGGATGTCTGCTTGTCTATGATCAAATCCAATGCTCCCCGTGCCTGGCAACGCATGTTGTCCGGCCGCCGACTTGATCTTCTGAACCCGACGCCGGTTGATATCGAAATCACCGATATTGCACACGGCCTGGCACGCGTCGCCCGCTGGAATGGTCAGACGACCGGTGAACACGCCCTTTCCGTCGCGCAGCATTCGATGATTGTAGAAGACATCGTCAGCGCACAACTACCCGACGCCACACAGCAGGTTCGCCTCGCAGCGCTCCTTCACGACTCACCGGAATACGTTATTGGAGATCTGATCAGTCCGTTTAAGTCGGCCATTGGGTTTGACTATAAAAACTTCGAGATCCGACTCCTGTCTGCCATTCACATCCGTTTCGGTCTTCCAGGCTCAGTTGACGCCAGGACGAACCGGATCATCAAGACCGCTGACGCAGTTGCAGCCTACTACGAGGCCAAAGTGCTAGCCGGGTTCTCAGAGGACGAAGCCGATCAGATTTTTGGCCGCCCTGAGCAATTGCCAGATGCACTATTGAAGAGACTCACGGCCCTCAATCCGTGGCCGACAGGACTCGCTCAGGAAAGATTCTTAACTAAGTTCGCCGAACTCACGGCCTAACCGCCCGCTTTAACTTGCAACGCCCGGGAAATCACGCCACCTCATAAGTGGGCGCGCATCGCGCCCTGCGGGTTTTGAGTTGTTTGCGACAACGAACAACAATGTGAGCTTCTTGATGGCGCTCAAATGTGATGAAAATCATCGAATCCACGTCTGCTCATTGGCGGCACTTGAGACTGTCGTTGCGCAGACGGAGGCGACCCACGTCATCTCCGCCATCAATCCGTGGTCGATCCCGGATACGCCCGGCAAAATCCAACCAGCCAATCATCTCAAAATCGCAATGAATGATATCGTCGAGCCGCAGGACGGCCTGGTTGAACCCGGCAGCGCACACATCAACGAACTCATCACATTCATTGATCAATGGAATGCAAGTGGTCCGCTTGTCATTCATTGCCTCGCAGGCATCAGCCGTTCGTCAGCTGCTGCGTACATTACGCTATGTCAGCTCAATGCCGAAACCGATGAACGCGTGATTGCAAACGCACTCCGATGCGCGTCCCCCACCGCTTCCCCCAATACCCGCATGGTGGCCCTCGCGGACAAAAAAATGCAACGAAGCGGCCGCATGAATGAAGCCATTTCATTGATCGGATCAGGCGAAATGAGGCTGGCCGGACAGCCCTTCAGCCTTTCTCATTCAATCAGTTAGCTTCCCGCTGAGTGCAAAGCTGCTATGCGGCGGAAACGGCCAAATCCAAACTTTGCCCAAATAGGGACAAGTCTTGTTCCCAAATATGCCATCATCGACACTAATCTCCGGGCACGTCAGTTCGCTTTTGGAGAGACGCGATGACAATGGACCTAAATCACGCCGAGGCTGAACCAACAATAACAAGTGAAAGAATGCCTGAAGCCCGCGGCAGAATTGAAACTTCAACAGTTGAGATTGGGCTGAGTGCGGCCATTGTCTCGGTCAGAGATGATGCGCCTCAGGTTTTGATCGTTAAGAATACAAGCGGCGGCCGGACAAGTGCTGACGCGTTGCCATCGGGACCGTTTTCCCCGATCAATCACCGAACATTGGAAATCGGATTGCGCGACTGGGTTCGCGAACAATCGAACCTCGACCTCGGATACGTCGAACAGCTCTATACATTTGGTGATCGCGGTCGCCATGCCCAACCAAGCGATGCCTCACCACACGTCGTCTCAATTGGCTACCTGGCACTGACCCGGCCGGTTGAAGACGAACAACTGGGGAGTGCCCAGTGGCGGAGTTGGTACGACTACTTCCCATGGGAAGATTGGCGCAATGGCAAGCCAGCCATCTTGCAGGACGTTATCGAACCGTTGCTCACCAAGTGGGCGCAACTTCCCCAGCCCACCGTTTCCCCAAGCCGGCCAACTGATCGCGCCCAGCGACTGCGCATCGTGTTCGGTATCGACGGCGGGTCATGGGACGAAGAAAAAGTTCTTGAGCGCTACGAGATACTTTACGAAGCCGGGCTGATCGAGGAAGCGCGCCGTGATGGCCGCTCCGCCTCCGCACAGTGGGACGACAGCCCTATGCTCGGCTTGCCCATGCGGTTCGACCACCGCCGCATCCTTGCAACCTCAATCGCAAGAACGCGTGCGAAAATTAAATATCGTCCGGTCATCTTCGAGTTGATGGAAGAAGAGTTCACACTCTTCGAATTGCAAAAAACAGTGGAGGCCATCCTCGGACCGCATCTGCACAAACAGAACTTCCGGCGTCTTGTCGAAAGCGCTGGGCTGGTCGAGCCCACAGGCGAACTACGTGTTAAGACCGGCGGCCGTCCGGCTAAGCTCTACCACTTCCGGAAGGAAGTCGTTCTTGAGCGTCCGGCACCGGGTGTCCGCGTCAAGTCAGGACGCCACTAAAGACGGAGACTGGCCTCGGCATGTTCCGCTTTCGAGCGGCATCGGAGAGTGTCGATGCCCGGCATCCAAGGACTTCAATGGCTTCGAGCCCCAGCGCCAATCCCCTTTGTCCCTTGAGCTAGAACCGGTGACACGGCTCTAACTCATGGGACGAGGATCTGTCGCCAGTTTGATGACAACAGCACCCAAAGATCGTGGACCAGCCGCGGCAAGCACTGTGCAACCCGAATGCACAATCAAGCGGTCATTAGCTGTGGGAACGACCAGACATACGCTTTGATCTAGAAATCCGACCGAAAAAGAGCTATATCTGGTGAGGCATAAATACTCATTTTGAGTATTAACTGAGTGAATAATTCCGCCTTAAAAATGCTCAAAATGAGTATTAAGGAGACATCAATGGTCACTATCCCTCTTAAGGCAACCACAAGCGCGAACAGTCTTGGCAACCCAACAGGGGCTATCCGTAAGAATGCTTCTTTTCGCGATCGTCACGCAGACATCCTGCCAGAGTTCAGTCCCGCACTCGCCCGCGAACTTGAGCCACTCTACAGGCGCATCGCAAACGTCGTAACGCCTTTGGAGTGGCCGCACTACGCACCAATCATTGCCGCCATCAACAAGCTCAAAGCCGAGAAAAACGCGGTCATCCTTGCCCACAACTACATGACGCCGGAAATATTTCACTGCGTCGGGGATTTCAAAGGAGACAGCCTGCAGCTTGCCAAAGAGGCCTCGACAGTCGATGCCGATATCATCGTGCAGGCCGGCGTCCATTTCATGGCTGAAACCTCGAAGCTGCTGAGCCCGGAAAAGACCATTCTGATCCCTGATCTGGAAGCAGGATGCTCGTTGGCGTCGTCCATCACGGGCGCCGATGTTCGCGCCCTGCGCGAAGCCTATCCCGGCGTTCCGGTTGTGACCTACGTCAACACGTCCGCCGACGTGAAGGCTGAGACTGATATCTGCTGCACGTCGTCGAATGCCGTTCAGGTTGTCGAAAGTCTGGGTGCCCCGCGCGTCCTGCTGATCCCGGATCAATACCTCGCCAAGTATGTTCAAACACAAACCGACGTCGAAATACTAACCTGGAAAGGCAGTTGCGAAGTGCACGAGCGCTTCACGGGCGCAGAATTGAACGCCTACCGCGACGCAGAACCTGGCATCAAGATCGTCGCCCATCCAGAGTGTCCACCGGATGTTATCGCCGCTGCCGACTTTACTGGATCCACTTCCGGAATGATTGACTACGTCAAAGATCAAAGGCCACCGAAAGTCATCCTTGTCACGGAGTGTTCCATGGCATCAAACGTGGCAGCAGAAACGCCCGGCGTCGAATTCGTCAAACCGTGCAATCTTTGCCCGCACATGAAACGGATCACACTCGAGGGTATCCTTGATAGTCTGGTCTATATGCAGCACGAGGTGATCGTCGCCCCCAACGTTGCCGAGAAGGCGAGACGTGCGGTGGAACGCATGATCAATCTGACGAACTAGACCAACACGATGTGATTTGGATTTGTGTGGCCAAATTCAACTTGCAATCCAGAGAGGATCGCCCCTTAAGAAGCGTTCGACTTTCCGCCGCCATGCGGCCTAGTACTGATACATCGCAAATCCGCATCACCTTCTTGCCCTAGATCGGCTCAATTGCCCCCAATTGCCCCCCAATTGCTATGTGGGCGACATCGGATCGAAACCCGCCCTCAATCAAGGATCAGCATCAACGATATGGCCAAAGCACAAAACACATCCAGCATTGTCATCGTTGGTGCCGGCCTCGCCGGGCTCTTTACAGCATTGCGGCTGTCGCCCCTACCGGTGACCATCATCGCCGCGGCTCCGTTGGGCGAAGGAGCATCAAGCGCCTGGGCACAAGGTGGCATCGCAGCAGCCGTTGGTGAAGGTGACAGCCCAGAAGCCCACGCCCTGGACACCATTGCAGCCGGCGCCGGCACCGTCGACCATGACATCGCGCATCTTGTCGCCAATGAGGCTAGTGCCCGCGTGATGGATCTGCTGAGTTACGGCGTTCCTTTTGACAAAGACCTTGAAGACAAACTCATCCTATCTCGAGAGGCCGCCCACTCTGCCAAGCGCGTGGTCCGGGTTGCTGGCGATGGTGCCGGTCGCGCGATCATGCAAGCCATCATCGCAACGGTCAGGCAGACACCGTCCATCAACGTGATCGAAGAGCTGACAGTCACCGACCTGCAACGCGGCGACCAGGGCCGGTTTCGATTGCAGATGGAACACGCCCATGATCCAGCCGCACAGTTTGTTATGGACGAAGTCGATGCCGTGGTTCTTGCAACCGGTGGTGTCGGTGCGCTCTACGCGCGCTCCACAAATCCCATGACATCGCAGGGCAACGGCATCGCATTAGCAGCCCGGGCAGGCGCCGCGATCGCCGATAGCGAATTCGTCCAATTCCACCCAACTGCCATCGATGTCGACATCTCGCCCATTCCTCTCGCCACCGAGACACTCCGTGGAGAGGGCGCCACACTGGTCAATGACGCAGGCGAACGCTTCATGCTGGCCCATCACCGCGATGGCGAACTCGGCCCGCGCGATGTCGTGGCACGTGGCGTCCACCAGGAGGTCCAGTCCGGCAATGGCGCGTTTCTCGATTGCCGCGCAGCGATTGGCGCCGAATTCTCCGAACGCTTTCCTGTTGTTTATGCCCAATGCCTCAGCGCCGGCATTGACCCTGTTAGCCAACCGATCCCGGTTATCCCTGCCGAGCATTACCACATGGGTGGAGTCAAAACCGATCAGCATGGGCGGACAAGCGTTACGCAGCTTTGGGCTGTCGGAGAGACGGCATCCACTGGATTGCATGGCGCGAACCGGCTGGCATCGAACTCCCTCCTCGAAGGGATCGTATTTGGAAGCCGCGTCGCAAATGACATCCGTAATCAAGTGACCGCTCGCGACATCGAACTGAGCCGCCAGAAGGCTGATAGCTTTCAAGAGAACGATGCCAGAGAGATGGCTCTTGGCATGATCCGCGAGACAATGGCGATCAATGTTGGCGTACTGCGCAACGAGGATGGCTTGCGTCTGGCGCTCAACGAACTTCATGATCTTGAGCAGGCCGCGCAAGATGATCTTTCTATTCGGAACGCGACCACAACAGCGCGCTTCATCACCGAGGCCGCACTCCGGCGCAAGGAAAGCCGCGGCGCTCACTTCAGGGAAGACTACCCAGACAGCATTGAGTCCCAGGCCAGGCGACAGTCCATGACACTGACAGGCCTCAACCTCCGTTCGAGCCTCGCGGCCCAGCGCGCCCTGACCGAAATCGTGCACGCTGGCAAAGCGATCAAACGAGATGAATGACAACCCCAAACCGGACATCGACGGGTCATGACCACATCCACGCTGCCACCTCACCTCATCACGGCAACCGTATCAGCGGCCCTAGCCGAAGATCTCGGCTTAGCCGGCGACCTCACAACCAACGCTGTCATCGAACCGCATTGGACAGCCACCGCCAGTATCAATTCACGAGACCACGGCACGGTCTCTGGCATCACTGTTGCCCGGGCAGCATTTCTCCACTTAGATCAATCCGTCGAAATCTCAGATGCCGCCTCCGACGGTGATCGCGTCAAGCCAGGCGATACGATCATGACGGTCGCGGGCAATGCGCGCGCGATTCTGAGTGCCGAGCGTACCGCGCTCAACTTCCTTGGCCGGATGAGTGGCATTGCCTCCCTGACCCGCCGCTACGTGGATACTGTCAGCGGCACCAATGCCACCATCGTGGATACACGCAAGACGACACCGGGACTCCGCGCATTAGAGAAGTATGCCGTGCGTTGCGGTGGCGGCATGAACCATCGAGTCGGATTGTTCGACGCGGTGCTAATCAAAGACAATCACATCGCCATAGCCGGCGGGATTGCAGAGGCCATCGCAGCCGCAAAACGACACGTCGGTCACATGGTCAAGATCGAGGTGGAAGTGGATACACTTGAGCAGTTGGACAAGGCCCTCGCCAATCCGGTTGACGCTGTCTTGCTCGACAACATGCCACCAGACGTATTGCAACAGGCCGTCAGCATGTGTGCGGGCAAAATCACGACCGAAGCGTCCGGAGGAATCAATCTCGACACCGTTCGTGCTGTCGCCGAAGCCGGTGTCGATCTGATCTCTGTTGGCGCCCTCACCCACTCTGTAACCGTTATGGATTTCGGGCTCGACAGCCAGGTCCGCAAGATCGAGGCCTGAGAGCAAATGCTCTAAGGATCAACCAAGCTTACTTTTGAGTTCTGCCGCCACCGGAATGTTCTTCGCGTGATCGCCAATGATCCTGAGACACAGGTGATCGGCACCATGGTCAACGAACCCGCGCAACCACGCCTGCGCACCTGCGAGCCCGCCCGCATAACACCCTTGGTACTTGCGGATCACCTTGCCGGGCACCTTGTAGTAGTTATCAAGATACTGATCGAGCGCGGCATCTGCGGCTTCCGTATCCTCATTGATCGATAGCGTTAGATAGGCTGCCGCCGCGACAGCACCGTCTGCGCGTCCGGCTGCGGTGGCTGACGTGCGCAGTTGCCCCAATTGTTCAGCCCAGATCCCAACGTCACTCGGACCGGACGGAAACCAGCCATCGAAATGTTTGGCACATCGGTCAATCGCAGCAGGGACACTGCCACTCGCCCAAATCGGCGGACCACCTTTGCGATGCGGTAAAGGTCCAAGCGTCACATCATTCAGGGTCCAACGGCCATCATGGGTTACAGGCTCACCGCTCCACAGCGCCTTGCACAATCTCAGCCCTTCCATCAGGCGGCCAATCCGCTTCTCGAATGGCACACCTACAGCTGCGAACTCGGCGTGAATAGGCGGGCTGTCAGCACCGATCCCAATCCCGACGATCAACCGACCTTCCGAGAGCTGATCAATGGTTGCCAGCTGCTGCGCCAGGAGTACTGGATTACGCAAGATCGGCAGCAACACTGCCGTGCCCATGTTGACGCGCTCAGTGCGCGCCGCAATGGCTGCCAGCATCGTGAACGGATCATGCCTCGGTTTAGCGGTAACAGAATCACCAATCCACACAGAGTCGAGGCCCGCTTCCTCAGCCTGCACCGCAAGATCAATCACCGGCCGGGCTTCATGCCGCCCTTCCATGACGCCTTCACGAGTCGGCAGCAAATATCCAATTTTCACCATAAACCCAGCCTTCTCCTCGCGGATCCCACATAAAGTGCAAACAATATTGCGTCACGCACAATTCCGCCAGATTCAATACCCAAATCATGGCTATAGATTATGTAGAACGGGAATAGCCTCAGCAATAACCGGTAAGTCACCCAAAGATAGGCACTCAGATGACGACCATCGCGCTCATCACTTTAGTCGGCGGCATTATGATCGTATGCGGCATTATTGGCGCCGCACTCGCTGGCTTTAAGAACCGTGACATTTCTGTCTGGGCGGCCTGGGGATTTTTGTTCCCCCCAAGCGTGCTGGTTGTTCTGCTTCTCCCACGCATTAAGGGAGTGAGACCGCGACGCCCCACCCTCGATGAAGAAGACACCATGACCGACCACATCTAATGCTTGTCGCATTAGAACCGATTCGAGCTATGCCAGAAAACGCCAAATCTTAGGGCGTTTTCTGGCTCCGATTTAATGCGACACGCTATAGTGGTCGAACAAGTCGTGGCACAAGTCATGGCCGTCAGAATGATCAGCCCTGCTGATCGCGGATAGCAGACTGTGCTGCAGCAAGCCGGGCAACGGGCACACGATAAGGCGAGCAAGACACATAGTTCAGCCCAACCTCATGGCAGAATGCAACGGATGCCGGATCACCACCGTGTTCACCGCAGATCCCAACCTTGAGCTCCGGGCGAACGCTCCGGCCACGTTCAAATCCAATGCGGACGAGTTCACCAACGCCCTCAGGATCGATTGAAATAAATGGATCGATCTCGAAGATGCCTTGTGCTTCATAATCACTGAGGATTGGCGCGGCGTCATCGCGAGACAACCCTAGGCACGTCTGTGTCAGATCGTTCGTTCCGAATGAGAAGAACTCGGCGCCATCATCACCCGAAGCTATTTCTGCACCTTTGAGGCACGCCCGCGGTAGCTCAATCATAGTACCGATTTGGTAATCGAGCTTCTCACCGCTTTCCGCCTCAACGGCTGCCGCCGCCTTCCGGATAACCGCCGCCAGAATATCGAACTCCTTGCGGTAGGCGACCAGCGGGATCATGACTTCAGCAGTAACCGCCTTACCGGCTTCACGTTTGACTTCAACCGCCGCCTCGAAAATCGCACGCGCCTGCATTTCCGTGATTTCCGGATACCGGATGGCTAGACGACACCCCCGGAACCCCAACATTGGGTTCACCTCGTGCAGCTCCGCCAGACGCTCACGCAGCCGACTCGACGGAATGCCAAGCGCCTCTGCGACGCCTTCCCGCTCCTGCTCACCATGCGGCAGGAACTCATGCAGCGGAGGATCCAGCAATCGGATCGTCACTGGCAGCCCCGCCATGATCCGGAACAATTCCACAAAATCCTGACGCTGCATCGGCAGGATCTTCGCGAGAGCAGCACGGCGGCCTGTTTCACTATCAGAACAGATCATTTCGCGCATCGCGAGAATGCGGTCCTCTTCAAAGAACATGTGTTCGGTGCGGCAAAGACCGATGCCTTCCGCGCCAAACTCTCGGGCCTGTTCCGCATCGCGTGCGGTGTCCGCATTGGTGCGCACGCCGAGCTTGCGCGCCTTGTCGGCCCAACCCATCAGGATCCCGAAATCGCCAGAAAGTTCCGGCTGGCGCATTTTGACTGAGCCTTTGAGCACTTCGCCCGTCGCGCCATCGATCGTAATGATGTCGCCTTTGTTGAAAACTTCGCCCATTACCGTCATGGTCGCAGCTGCATAGTCGATCCGCAGAGCACCGGCGCCTGACACGCAGGGACGCCCCATCCCGCGGGCCACAACAGCTGCGTGGCTGGTCATACCACCGCGCGTGGTCAGAATACCGGCCGCAGCGTGCATGCCGTGGATGTCTTCAGGGCTGGTCTCGACACGAACAAGGATCACGTCCTTGCCTTGCGCTTTGAGAGTTTCGGCTTCATCCGAATTGAAGACAATCTCACCGGACGCAGCACCCGGCGATGCCGGCAACCCAGTCGCAACGACATGTTTCTCGGCATCTGGATCGATCGTCGGATGCAGCAGTTGGTCGAGCGCAGCGGGGTCAACACGCATCACCGCTTCGTCTTCGCTGATGACACCCTCATTCGCGAGATCAACCGCAATCTTGAGAGCTGAGCTCACAGTCCGCTTGCCGGAGCGCGTCTGCAACATCCAGAGCTTGCTGTCCTGGATGGTGAACTCAATGTCCTGCATATCCCGGTAGTGAGACTCAAGTGTCTGGAACACACCGGCCAACTGCTGATAGGTTTCCGGCATCAACGCCTCTAGCGAGGGTGATGTTTCACCCGCCGCTTCGCGTGCAGCCTCAGTCAGAGGCTGCGGCGTCCGGATGCCGGCAACAACGTCCTCGCCCTGGGCATTGACCAGGAACTCACCATAAATCTCTTTGTCGCCAGTCGAGGGATTCCGTGTGAAAGCAACTCCGGTGGCACTGCTTTCGCCCATGTTGCCAAACACCATGGCCTGCACGTTGACCGCCGTCCCCCAGCTTTCAGGAATACCGTGCAATCTGCGATAGGTATTGGCGCGGGCATTTCGCCACGACCCGAACACAGCAGAGATGGCTCCCCACAACTGGGCATGTGTATCCTGCGGGAAGTCCTGACCAATCGTACTCTGGACCGCGGCCTTATATTCACCGACGATGGCTTTCCAATCATCCGCCGTCAGCTCAGTATCGTTAAACTTGCCGGTTTCGTTCTTCAGCGTGTCGAGGATATCCTCGAAGATGCCGTGATCAACTTCGAGCACGACGTCGGAGTACATCTGGATGAAGCGCCGGTAACTATCATAGGCAAAGCGCGCATCACCAGACCGCGCTGCCAGCCCCTCGACCGTCTCGTCATTGAGACCAAGGTTCAGGATTGTGTCCATCATGCCCGGCATCGACGCCCGGGCGCCAGATCGAACCGAGACGAGTAGAGGGTTTTCAGCACCTCCAAAGGTCATCCCGACGGCCTCGCCAACCCGTGCAAGTGCCGCCTCAACCTCGGCCTTTAGTCCATCTCGGTATTGCCTATCATTGTCATAGTAAGCTGTACAAACGTCAGTCGTGATCGTGAAACCAGGTGGCACAGGCAGGCCAATACTCGCCATTTCCGCCAGGTTTGCACCCTTCCCGCCTAGAAGATTGCGCATATCCGCCTTCCCGTCGGCGGCACCATCACCAAAATAAAAGACCGATTTGTCAGCCATGACAGCCCCCTCTCAGGCTCGCATGTAGGAGAGCCGAACAGATCCCCGCGCCCATGGCGGTGCTCAGATACGACTCATGTTGCGGCGCACACTATTCGAGCACAGCAGCCCCGTCACTACGACTTTCTAATGCGCGACAATACCACTAAAACGGATCACAACTGGCAAAACTCAAAGTAACAACGTGAACGAGATTGACATGACAGAGACAGTAACGGCCGTCCTGGACAAGGTTGACGCCAACGGAGATGACGCACTGAACCGGTTGTTCGACTTGCTGCGCATTCAGAGCATCTCAACTGACCCAGCCTATGCCGAGCATTGTCAGACAGCTGCCCAGTGGTGCGCGGACCTGATGAACTCGATCGGCCTCACGTCTTCAGTGATCCAGACGGAAGGCCATCCCATGGTCGTCGCACATGACCGTGATTCGGTGCCGGATGGCATGCCACATGTTCTGTTTTACGGCCATTATGATGTTCAACCGCCCGATCCACTAGATTTGTGGGACCATGATCCATTCGAGCCCAAAGTCATTGATGATGCTGCCAACGGCCAGGTCATCATCGCCCGCGGCGCACAGGACAATAAGGGTCAACTGCTGACCTTCCTCGAAGCCGTGCGCGCCTGGCGCGAGGTTGCAGGTGATACACCGTGCGCCATCTCCGTGTTGCTCGAAGGCGAAGAGGAGACCGGAAGTCCTAGCCTGCCGGCTTTCCTGGACAAGTATAAGGATCAGCTCAAAACCGATTTCGCACTCGTCTGCGACACCGGCCAGTGGAATCAGGACACGCCTGCCGTCACAACTATGTTGCGCGGTCTGGCAGCAACCGAGATCGTGATCAGGGGTCCGAGCCGCGATCTCCACTCTGGTATGTACGGTGGACCGGCCGCCAACCCAATCCGGGTGCTATCCAAAGCCCTGGCCTCGCTGCACAACCACGATGGAAGTGTTGCAGTGGCAGGCTTTTATGATGGAGTCGCCGAACTCAGCAGCGATCAACATCAGCAATGGAACGCTCTGAACTTCGACAGTGCTGCCTTTCTCGGCGACATTGGATTGAGCCAGGCAGCCGGCGAAAACGGCCGCTCCGCGCTGGAACAAATCTGGGCCCGGCCAACACTCGAATTCAATGGGATCACCGGCGGCTACCAGGGCACCGGCACGAAGACGATTATCCCCGCAGAGGCATCGGCAAAGATCACCTGCCGCTTGGTCCCCGATCAAGACCCCGAGGCTATCCTCGACAACATTCAGGCGCACCTGAAAGCTCAAATCCCGGCAGACTGCACGATTGAGTTCCTCTACCGTCACTCAGGACGAGCCATCGGCTTTGATACGTCAGCTGCCCCCATCAGGGCTGCAGCCACAGCCCTGGAACAGGAATGGGGGACACCCGCCGTCCTTATGGGCTGCGGCGGCTCTATTCCAATTGTAACGTCGTTCAAGGAAACCCTCGGAATTGACAGCCTGCTTGTGGGTTTTGGATTGGACGATGACCGAATCCATTCTCCGAACGAAAAATACAATCTCAAGAGCTTCAAAAAAGGCGCGCGTTCCTGGGTGCGTATTGTTGATGAACTGTCGAAGCTTGGCCACAAATATCAGTGAATCTAGTGCCAAAACAATAACTTGAATGGGGAAATGAGCCCAAATGATCTCGAAGATCCTTTGCCGTCCCGTGGCGGCCTCCTTGCTGATCCTGATCTTCGCCGGAGCGGCACAAGCCCAGCGGCATACAACCCGTAGCGACCACGTTGCCGGTCGGTTTGACTACTATCAGCTGGTCTTGAGTTGGAGCCCTACCCACTGCGAAGACAACTCTCGCGGCCGCAATGACACGCAGTGCGGACAACGCCGCGCCCGCCCATTCGCTTTTGTCCTGCACGGTCTCTGGCCACAATACGATATTGGTTATCCAGAGGCCTGCCGGACGAAAAACCGGCCATTCGTGCCGAACAAAGTCATCGACGGGATGATGGACATTATGCCAAGCCGCGGACTCATCATTCACCAGTACAAAAAGCACGGCACCTGCTCCGGCTACACCGCCAGCGATTACTTCAAGGCGAGCCGGATCCTCTACAATAAGGTCAAGATACCCAAGCGCTACGTCAAGCCGACTCGTGCGTTCTTTCTCCGCCCGGAGGATCTCGTTCGCGACTTCCAGGAAGTCAACCCGGATATCCGCTCGGACATGGTCCAGGTGATCTGCAAACGCGGCAACAAAAACCAGCTACGTGAGGTCCGGGTGTGCTTCACTAAGAAGGGGAAATTCCGTGCCTGTAGCGGCCGTGCACAACGCCATCGGTGCGCGCGCAAGAACATGTACATCCCACCGGTCAGACTGAGCCGCTGACAGCCAGGTCAGTAAGATTGCCCAAGGAGCGGCTGCAGCCTTGGAGCGCGTCATCGATTGAGGATGCGATCTACGCAGCCCGGTTCTTGGAAACCCGTTCAGCGCGCCAAACGTAAGGTGAGAGACCTGAGAAGCAGGCAGCAGACTCGGCACCATCTCCGTCGCCGGCTCCAAGGCTTCTCGGATCCGCGCTCCAACGCGCCGCCAGCTGCAAAACCTGTGATTCCGTTGGCGACAGCATCATGGCACCACCGGCGTCTCCAGCCCGGCCGTCAACACCGCGAAGCTCGAAGAATTTCAGTCCCAGCATTTGCTCAGCCGCTGTCACACGTCCATCATTTCGAATTTCGCCGTCATCGCCAGTTGCAAAAGCGCGAACGACGCGGCCGTTCACAACCTTGAACCAGGCATAATGGTCGAATGCCGAATAACTCGCGAAGTACTGGGCCTCACCAAATGCTTCGCTCAGCTCCAGCAACAATGGGGTCGTCTTATCAACGAATGCCGGACCCAGCGGTTGCGGCAGTGACACGCCAGCGACAATCGTCCAACCACCCACCGGAGACGAAACAAAGATCGTCTTATCTGCCTTGCGACCCTGATACACTGAGCCAACACCGGCCTTCAGCGTGCATCGCTGCACATCAATCAACCCAAGGGTCGAGATCAACCGATTCACATCCGTCGTCCCCACCGCAAGCCACGACATGCTTGGTCCGAGCTGTGGTAAATCCCCAGCTTTCGCCGCAATGCTCATCTGCGGCGCAACACGTCGCGCCTCCTGGCGTGCAATCAGCCAGATCAGAAAGCCAAGCCCTCCGAGGACAAAAACGAGCACTGCGATAGCGAGCACGGGCATTCTCCGGATCTCAGGATTTGAACCGAGAGGTCGACAGACGACATGAGAATGATCGACGCGTAACAAACCCACGCTCATTAGCGCCCACGATAGCGGCGCTGCCTTCATGGATATGCGAGCTGGAATTGAGTCGGCAAGCCAAAATCACACCCGTGAGACAAACCGCAGGAGACTGTGTGCCGAACTCCACGTCAGGGTGATGATCAGCACACAAGATTAGCCTAGAAGCCTGATCGATAACGGCATGAATGGGAACGAGCCAGGGCAGCTCAGGACCGGCCCATTTGCGGGGAAAGCTGCCGGACCGAACTGCCCCAGACGAGAATGCCGGCGCCCGAGAGAGGGCATTGGGCGCTGCCACTCCAAGCGACGCGGCTCAGCGGTAGATGCGGAAGGTTCGTGAGCCGGAGCGCTATGCATTGGCTGCTCTCTTAAACCAGTTTTGCAATAGCTCCGTGACAGCCATTCGCAACGCCGCCCACTCGTTCGATGACTGTGGATAAGGTGGTTAGCCTGGAGCTAGCACGCGATGTGCCGATCGAGCTACTCCTCCATTTCCCCTGTCAAACCCGGCCTGCAGTTCCGGCATCACTGCCAGCAACGCCGGCGAGCACGTCAAACGCACATTGATAGATCGACAACCAAGCCCAGACCGACTCTTCGATGTTTTTTACGATAACACCTGCACACTTTTCAGAATCCCGTCATAACGGCACCCATCTCGTGTGATAGGTCATGAATTCTGTCACTTTTAGCCCTGCAGTCCGCTGCATCTGTCGCGGGCGACGACACCAAAGGAGATCAGTCAGATGTCCAGCACAGTACCGACCGTTGGCAAATCATCCCGTCGCACCAAAGGCAGCGCTGACGAAATCGATTATGAGATCCACGGCCAGGAAATGCAGTTCGTCGAGATCGAACTCGACCCTGGCGAAAGCGCCATCGCTGAAGCCGGCTCTATGATGTACAAGAACCCGGCCATCAATCTCGACACCGTCTTTGGTGACGGCAGCCAAAAACCATCCGGCTTCTTCGGATCACTGGCCTCTGCAGGCAAGCGCCTTCTGACAGGTGAAAGCCTGTTTATGACCGTGTTCACGCATCAGGGCCAGGGCAAGGCGCGGGTCTCGTTCGCATCGCCCTATCCGGGCACGATCATCCCATTCAATCTTGCCGAAATGGGCGGCACCCTCATTGCACAGAAAGATGCCTTCTTGTGCGCTGCCAAAGGTGTCTCGATTGGCATTCATTTCCAGCGCAAAATCATGACCGGCATGTTCGGTGGCGAGGGTTTCATCATGCAGAAGGTCGAAGGCGATGGCTTCGCCTTCATTCATGTCGGCGGTTGTGTGATTGAACGCAAACTGGCGCCTGGTGAAGAGCTGCACCTCGATACCGGCTGTGTGGCTGCCATGACCCCGGATATTGACTTCGACATCGAACGCGCGGGCTCGATCAAATCGATGATCTTCGGTGGCGAGGGGTTCTTCTTCGCACGTTTGCGCGGTCCAGGAACGGTTTGGATTCAGAGCCTGCCGTTCTCGCGGCTCGCCGGCCGCATCCTTGCGAATGCCGGACCGGCGGGTGGTACCGGCGAAGGCTCAATCCTGGGCCCGGTCGGCGGCCTCTTCGACGGTGATAACAGTTAGCGTTTCAGTCCTCCCAGACTGCGATAAAGCAAAAGCAGAGCGACGAGAACGGTCCTCTCGCTGCTCTCAGCAACGCCGGCGTTAACCAATTAACCATGATCGCCCAGACGGTTGCGCCTTTTTCATGCCGATCGTGTGCCACAAAATTTCCCCATATCGCACAAACTCGCGCCCCGCTTCCCTTGCTTAAGTGAGGCCCAAGGTAAGGTTTCATTAATACTGTTGCCTGACACTCGCCGCCGAGAGTTTTAACCAATCTGCGGCCGGACCTGAGACCGGACTTCTCAGACGGGTGGGAGAGTTCATGAGATACGTAGCTAGCGCGGCAGTCGCGATCGTCGTCAGCGGTGTGACCGCTCATTCCGTGGCAGCCAAGATGCCGGAAGTGTCCCTGCATGATGGCAATCGCGCTCCGGCGTGCGTCACACCCGGCCGCCTCACGGCCTATTTGAAAGACCGAACCCCGCGCCTGCGCGACAAATTCTCGAAAATCGCCGTTGACTACATGCGTCACGGTGAAAACCTTAAAATTCGCTGGGACTACGCCTTTTTCCAGATGATGCTGGAAACAAACGCGCTGAAATTCACCGGTGATGTCCACTGGAGCCAAAACAATTTCGCCGGCCTTGGCGCAACCGGTGGTGGCGTCAAAGGCGAGCGTTTCCGTTCTGTGTCAGACGGCGTCCAGGCCCACCTCGAACACCTTCTGATTTACGCTGGTGTTTACGTTGACAACCCGGTCGCTGAGCGCACGCGGAAGATCCAGGAGTGGAAAGTTCTCGCCAAGTGGCAGCGCACGTTTAAGCGCCCCATGACCTATCGCGATATCGGCAAGAAGTGGGCACCCAAGTCACGCGACTACGCGCCAAACATCGAGTTCACGGCCCGCCGCTTCTACGATCGTTACTGCAACAAACCAGACCCATACCCGGAATTGCTGGCCGAAGCACAGCGCGGCATCAAAGGCACGCAGGTTGCAGCGACATCAAAGACCCGCACCACATCACTCCCTGTTCGGAAGACCGAGACCCTACCGTCTTCATTGAGCAACCGGGCAGCCCTTGGCGCTTCGGAGATTCGACCGGCCGCGACGCGTCCGGTCTCGTCGTCAGCGCAAGCCCCTGCTCAAAACGCAAACCCGAACTTCAAGATTATCAATCAAGCAGCGAAGTCCAAAGCAGCGGCGCAAGGGACAGGCAAGCGCAAGGTGAAGGTTGCCAGCGCAGCCGGCAGCCTCGCAGCCAAGTTCGCCAACCCAGGATTGAGCAAGCAGGACCTCGACAAGCCTTCCGCATCAGGCACACCAGGGCAAACAGACAAGCAAGCTTCTGGCCCCCGCACCGACAAGCAACAGCAGGCCTTGAAAGCTCCGTCATCTTCGAAGAAGTGTCGTGTTTGGACCGCCAGCTATGGTGGCCAAAAGGCGATCATCATCAAGTCAAACGACAAGGCCCACGTGAATTACACCGTGCTCGACGTCAATAAGGGACGTGAGAAGCAGGAAACAGCGGCCTATATTTCCGCTTACGCCAAGGGTGGCACCAAGATCGCCGAATACGATTCGCCAACCATGGCTTTGGATCAAGCCTTCAAGCTTTGCCCTGACGGCTAGGCCGAACCAGCACATCCATACACCACCTAAGTTCACAATGATCCGCCGGGAGATCCTTTCAAAAGAGGATTGCCCGGCTTTCCCGAGGCAGACACGATGATGCACAGGTCCTGGTCCTTGATGCGTACCTGCTTGGTTGTGTCGCTTGCCGCGTTGACGTTTCTGAGTGTGCCACGCGCGCACGCCGCAGCCCCCGCTATCAGGCTGAGTGAGAAGAACCAGGTCCCCGCCTGCGTGACGCCAGAGCGTCTGATGGTATTCCTTGAATCACGCAACCAAAAGCTTCATCCACGCTTTCGACAGATTGCCGAATGGTACAAGTACCACGGCGAATCCTGGCAAGTGCGATGGGACTACGCCTTCTACCAAATGGCCGTCGAGACCAACTTTCTGTCCTACCGCAGACCGAACGGGAAATGGGGCGACGTCAATCCAAACCAGAACAACTTTGCCGGCATCGGTACAACAGGCGGTGGCGTCCCCGGCAATAATTTCCCCAACGTCAGCACCGGTGTACTGGCGCAGATCCAGCACTTGGTTGCCTATTCCGGTGAACGGATCCCCAACCCGGTCGCTCAACGCACCAAGGCCAAGCAGCACATCATCTTGAAAGGTTCCGCCCGGGTAGCCCGTCGGCGCCCAGTGACGTTTCAGGACTTGTCGGGTCGCTGGGCCGTAGACCGGCGCTATGGCCGCACGATCGAACGGATCGCCAGTATTTACCGCAAACGGTTCTGCGGACGATCCAATGACAGGCTGGTGCGCGCCAAGCCGCGGCAAACCCCATCGACGGTCATCCCTCAATTGGCCCGCAAGCCCACCCAGGTCAGGAACCCTGCACCGCGACCTGCCCAGTACCGGCTGCGTCCACCGCGGCGTGAGGTCGTCAGACGCTCAGCACCACCACCGGCAGCCGTCCGCCAGTGCTCAGTCAATGTTGCCAGTTACGGCGGCAAACGAACCGTGCTGATCCGCTCCCACACGGAAGCCCATATGAAACTGACAGCGCTCGACGTCGATCCGCGCTATGAAAGAGAACTCGCGCACGAGTTCATTGCCTCCTACGCGCAGGGCGGAACAAAGATCGCCAGCTATCGCACGCGTGCCGAAGCCTTAGTTCGTGCACACGCCATGTGCGATGAAATCAATCGCCGAAGCTGAAAAGAGATATATTCGTTTGGCAGGGCTGCAGGCAACGCGCCCTGCTCTGGGTTCAGCCAACCTTGCCGCACAACGAATGGACTATCCGGCACCGAAGCACCCGCAATGGTCACCCCTCGGAGAGGAGGGCGCATTGCTAGATCGGCAAGCCCTTCTTCATAAGCTTCTCGATTAACTGCCGCTCAATAATCCCACGACTGTCACCGCCACCAAACGTCATGGCGCCGGACGAGAACGTCGACCCAAACGTCAATGCAAGATTGACCGTCTGACCAATCGCGCTGATAAATTGGCGGTCGTGCAGGGCGCGCAATGGATGGATGTAAGTCGCCCACAAAAGCCCCTTCGCAATAGCGTAGCGCGCATCCAACGCCGTATCGAAATTCGCCTGCATCAAGCGCTTCAGGAGTTCCTCCGGCATACCATCAATTTTGCTGATCGGTGAAATAATCCGCATCCGGTTGTTCACTTGATCCGTCACAATGATGACCGGTCGTTCGCTAATGGTGAGTTGCCAGGAACCCGGCTGTGGCGACTTGGCGTTTTCGTCGAGACGGCGCACAATCTCGTCCAGTCGCGCCAACGTCATCTTGCCCTCAAACAGGGGCCCCGGCTTCTTCGGTGCTTTACCATCAGGCTCTGATTTCTTGCCCGGAGTTGAACGACTGGCACCGGCTTCAGGCTTCACCGACTGTATCGTCTGAAGCTGTCCTGCATGTGCGGCTGTGACACCGAACATCAGTGAAAACAGGCTGACAACAACAGCCCAGCTGACATATCGCCTGTTGCGGCCGGCGAAGCGCATCATATAAGTCATGCGATCAGCATAATCGAAGTCCGGTAGGAGACTGAATCACAATTCACTTGAAGATGCTGTGAACACCCTGAAGCACTTGTCATCCGACCAGAAGGTCAAGTACTAGGCTTACTCGGGCTTGGTCTGCTGGAGATTGAGAAGCTCCAACAAGCCCGTCGACGCCGCCCCTCCGAGCACACACGGAAGCCCGAACTGGACTTGGCCCAACGCACTCGCCGCCACGCAACCAGCCGTCATCGCCAGTTGTCCGGCGCGTCCCCACCAGGCCCACTTCTTCCACTTCACGGGACCGTTCTTTTTCAGTTTTTCAAGCGTTGCCAAGGTTGTCCGCCGCAGCTTGCCAACCTCATAGTTATCAGCCGCCGACACGACCTCGCGAAGATGAGTTTTGATTGCGCCCTTCTGGTGGGCCTGCTCGGAGCGCAGAAAATCGAGCAGGTATTTGTCGCGAGACGCATTCGTCGCCAACGTCCACTTTGCCATGCTGCCAACCGTCAGCAGCTCGAGATTCTCATCTTCGCCAGCCCACTGCAAAGCCGAAACAATCTTCTGCGCCGGATAATATGATCCGGTTGCAAAATAGAACCCCCACCAGGCATCCAGCACCTGCGGCCCATCCTTGAATGAAAGCTGTTCGAGCGTCTTACCTTTTCCGAACAGGTATTGTGTGATCAACTTCTTGCGTGCCGGCATCCGCTCAGTCAGGCCGCTCAGGATTTTTTTCCATTGCGGCAGTCCCGAATAAGCCAGACTGCGGATCACGATGATCTGGTTTTCCGGCCGCAACGGAAACATGTCAGCGGCAAAGCCTGCTGCGTTCGTCTGGTTGTCGGCCAGAACGCCGCCGACAAATCCGAAATAGATGCCAGAGCGCTGGTCATCCTCCAGCAGCCGCAAACGCGCCACGGCCTTCACGAATGCCGGCAGCTTATGAGGCTCAGCATCTTCACGATAGATGCTGATCCAGTTGAGCACCTGTTCACGCGTCCGGAACAGATCTCGCTCATCGGCCAAAAGCTGCGCCGATGCAGCACTCATCACGCAGCCAACGAGAACCAACCAAATCAATAAGACAGACCGAAAACGCATCGCACTCCAAACGCCCGTACAAACTGTCAAACCATCATCACGAACATATCACGGCGGAATGGTGGCAGCCCGTATCAAATCCCTGAGAATACGGGCATCGATCGACATGTCGTTGGCCTCGGAACTGACCATCAGCCGTCCATCCATGCTTCTCACGCAACCCTGCCAACTGCTTTGCGCAAACGTGACACTCCTGACTCTAGGTTGTCAGGAGCACTGTATTATCTTGCCAGATAGAGACCGCAAAAAAACAAAGCGGCTCGTAAAAAACTGGAGAGATCAAATGAGCAAAACAACCCCTTTGGGGACACCCATCATCACGCCTGAACAAATCGAAGCCGGCCTGATACGCGCTCGCGCCGAGCGCTCAAAGGCGGTTCGCAGATTGATTGGTGTTCCAATAGCCAACGCCTTCAAATTCATCTGGAGAAAGCTGACGGGTCCGATCAGCCACTCTGGAAAAGCGACTGTCACCGGCCGGGCCTGACCTCCCTTCACCCGAACGATGACACGGCTCTTATTCAGTTCTGAGTAAGGGCAACTGGCCTCTTCCCTCATGCGGGGAAGGGGCTTCTTTTTGAATAGCCATCTAGCAACCTCAACGACGAAGGCGCAGGTCGTACCACAACTACAGACGACGAACGACTTCGAGGTTCCGCGCGTACACCGCGCAACACGCAGCTAAGGCGAGAAGCAAACTTCAGGTAGCGCAGGGAATACCGGCACAGGAAAAGATAAAATCCGTTCAAATTGCTTCAAACTTGTCGAAGACTTTATCCCTACTCTGTGAAATGCAGTGCTGGTTAAAGAGCCGCGCCCGCACACCCCTTGCCCCGTGCAAGGCGCAACTCAAACTGGCTCTGCCTCGGATCGACGAGAGCGGCACTCCCATGGTTTCCAACGGGAGTGTCGTTCGCGCGGCATTGACCACCGCGCAGCGAAAACTAACCAATGGACGTGCGGCAGCTCAACTTACAGTCTTGATCGCAGCTCCATCCTGAGGCTGCATGACCACCTGCATATGCGGGAAGGGTATTGAGATGCCGGCCCGGTCCAGCTCCTGCTTGATTGCCTTCGTGACTTCGAATTTGAAATCGAAGAGATCCTCGCGCTGACACCAGACACGAACAGTGATGTCAACAGAACTCGCACCCAGATTGGTGACCCTTACAAAGGGTTCCGGCTCCATTTGCGCACGCGGATCGCTTGTCACTACCTGGCGAATGACCCGTACGGCTTCATCCATGTCTGAGCCGTAATCCACGCCAATGACCAGGTCCATACGACGCCTATCATAGGCTGAGTAATTTTTCAGAACGGTCGTCCAAGTGTCGTTGTTCGGAACAATAATCTGAACGTTATCGACAGTGGCGATCTCGGTCCGAAACAAATTGATATTGCGCACGGTCCCCTTTTCACCAGAGACTTCGATGAAGTCACCAGTCGAGAACGGCCGGAACAACAAGATCATCACCCCGGCTGCAAAGTTCGCCAGCGTATCTTTCAACGCCAATCCAATCGCCAGAGTTGCAGCACCAAGAATGGCCACAACACCCGTGGTCTCGATATTGAAGAGATCGAGGATGGCGACGACCATTACCCCGATCAAGACCCAGTTCAGTGCCCGGGCCGAGAAATTCGCAACAGAAGGATCTATCCCCTTCTGGCGCCGCAGGAACCGGCGCAACGCATCGCAGATCATTTTGGCGATCGTCGAACCGATGAACCAAACGATGGCCGCCACGACCAGTTTGATCGCGAACGAAAACGTCAATTGTCCGATTTGATCGACCGAATATTCCATCGTCTCTGTCCTGACGGCCCCCACAACCAGCCCAACGCGGCGACCGGAACCGAAAATCCACAGGTAAGACACAGATTCTAAGGGATTTTTGGTTACCAGCACGTTGCCAACTTGACGGCTGCATCGACAACGCCAATGTTCGCGCCATGTCAATTGAGGCAACAGATCAGCCCCTGGAGGCCCAGGACGACGCGGAAAAGCGCACGGAGACCGGCCCGCAGATCATTGCGGGGTATCTCAAGACGTTGCCCAGCGCGCCGGGTGTCTACCGGATGCTCAATCCCGACGGAGAGGTCATCTACGTCGGCAAGGCACGCTCCCTGCGCGCCCGTGTTTCGAACTATGCCCGGCTCGGCGGTCACACGAACCGCATCGCCCGCATGATCTCGGCGACCGCCTCTATGGAGTTCGTCACCGTCCGGACCGAAGCCGAAGCCCTGCTGCTCGAAGCCAATCTCATCAAACGCTTTCGCCCGCGCTTCAACGTTCTGATGCGCGATGACAAATCGTTTCCCTACATCCGGATATCACGCGACCACGCCGCCCCGCGAATCCTGAAGCATCGCGGAGCACGTTCAGCCAAAGACGACTTCTTCGGACCATTTGCATCGGCCGGCGCCGTCGATCGCACGATCAACATGCTGCAGCGTGCGTTCCTGCTACGGACCTGCTCCGATAGCGTTTATGACAGCCGCACCCGGCCATGCCTGCTTTACCAGATCAAGCGTTGTGCCGGCCCCTGTACCGGTGAGATCAGCGAACCGGACTACAAGGCCCAGGTCGACGAAGCCGTCCGCTTCCTGCGTGGTGAAAGCCAGAACGTCCGCAACATGTACCAACGGCTGATGGAGGAAGCTTCGGAAGCGCTGGAGTTCGAACGCGCCGCCAAGTACCGCAATCGCCTGTGGGCGTTGGCGCACGTGACCTCGGACCAGTCCATCAACGCAGACAACGTGGACGAAGCCGATGTCTTCGCAGCCTTTCAGGAAGGTGGCCAGACCTGTATTCAAGTCTTCTTCTTCCGCTCCAATCAGAATTGGGGAAACCGCGCCTACTATCCCAAGGCGGACCGCTCACTCAGCGCCGACGATGTCCTCGAAAGTTTTATCGCGCAGTTCTATGACGACAAGCCGGTCCCAAAGCAGATCCTGCTGTCACATGATATCCCGAGCCGCGAGTTGCTGGCAGAAGCCCTGGCAACAAAAGCGGACCGCAAAGTCACTATCCAGGTTCCACAGCGCGGCTCAAAGACCGATCTCGTGGCCCATGCCGTGCAGAACGCCAAGGAAGCGCTCGGCCGTAAAATGGCTGAGACGTCCTCCCAACGCGCACTCCTCAAAGGCACAGCCGAGCGCTTTGGGCTGGCACGTGTTCCCCGCCGCATTGAAGTCTACGACAACAGTCACATCCAGGGTGAAAACGCGGTTGGCGCGATGATCGTTGCCGGCCCGGATGGCCTCGTGAAAAACGCCTATCGCAAGTTTAATATCAAATCGACTGACATAACCGCCGGTGACGACTACGCCATGATGCGTGAGGTCCTGACACGCCGCCTCAAGCGCATCGCCCTCGACGACGATGCCGTGTCAGAGGCAACCGATGACGCGACAGCAACAACCGAGCAATCTGACCCAACGGCATCCGCCCCATCATCCGACACTGAGACGTCACGCATAACCGAGCCAGCGCCGCCCCCCATCCTGGAACGCGGTGCCGACGCGATTGCCTTCTGCGTCCTCCCGGCTGACCAGCAGTCCCGTGGCACAGACATCACCGCCAATGCACCCGATGATGACGACGTCGATGAAGAAGACGATGTTGTTTTCCCCGACAGGCCCGACCTGATTCTTGTTGATGGCGGCGCCGGTCAACTCAGCATCGCCTGTGAAGTCGCCGCCGAACTCGGCATCGATGACATCGCCATCATCGGTGTCGCCAAGGGCCCCGACCGCGACGCAGGCCGCGAACACTTCCACATTCCGGGCCGCGGACGGTCATTGATGCTGGAACAGCGTGACCCCGTGCTCTATTTCATCCAGCGCCTGCGCGATGAAGCCCACCGCTTTGCTATTGGCGCCCACCGCGCCAAACGGGCCAAGAAGATCAGCGCCAATCCGCTCGATGAAATCGCAGGCATCGGCCCGACACGCAAGCGTGCACTCCTCAAGCACTTCGGCTCCGCCAAAGCCGTCTCCCGCGCCGGTGTGGAAGACCTCAAGGACGTCTCCGGCATTTCCGCCGAAATGGCCCAGAAGATCTACGACTTTTTTCATGAGCGTTAGTGATGTATTCCTGCATCCTCAATGCATCCGGGCAACGCTTCCAACCGAGCAATGTCACCGCCTCCATCACCATCCCACAAAAGGATAGCAGCAATGGCTGAGCACAAAGTCCCGACATGGCGCATCATCGTTGCCTTCATTCTCGATTTGATCTGCGCATTTGTGTTGCTCGGCTGGCTCGTCGCGGCGCTGACAGGCGGCATCACGGAAGAAGGCTTCAGCCTCAACGGCTGGCCGGCATTGCTCAGCTTTGCCCTGATCATCCTCTACTTCGTGATTGGTTCACGCACGGGTGGCACGCCCTGGGCGCGGTTGCTTGGCGCTGTCCGCCACAAATAAGCTTGGACAGATCGTCTTACGCCTGCATTCGCGCAACAAAAAACCGGCCCAGGATTGGACCGGCGTATACCCGTGCAACAGAAAAGTCTGGCTGCGGCTTAGAACCCTAAGGTTTGGCTGTCCGGCTTTCCTTCAAATGAGCTACCTCAGCGCGACGCTTCAACGTCGACAAGCCCGACTTGCCCAATTTATCAGCTGCGCCCAACGCGTCACCTGCGCGTTTCACAGCAATTGGTTCGTGGACCGCCTGCGTGCGCACAGCAAAGTCATCATCGAAGTGATCGCGGCCGGCACTACGGAACAGGATCATATGAGACTGCATCGCAAACCTCCAAAGTATCCCTCACTGAACTCCGATCATGACACTTTTATGACAGTTTGACAACAGCGATCCGCCGCACCCCCGCAGCGTGCAAACGGTGAAATTTGTAAGGCTTGGGAAACCATAATCGTAAGGATTGGCCGTTTTTCGGTGTGCTCACCGGCAAAATCCGCGCCCTCGGGAGATCGGCAAAGACAAACTTAAGTCCCGCTTCCTAACCTTCCCATCAGTACGAGTGGTGGCGAGTTAGGGGAGTGCTTCCATGAGCAGAGAGTTTGGCAGCAGGTCCGCATCCAAGACGCGACCAGCACGTGTTAGCAGGCCTTCCGCAGCACGAACGGACACGAGGCAACCCACCTCCGGCGGCGCTTCGTTTTCAGGACTTGGTAATACGCTGGCATCGGTTGCAGGCGCCATTGCCTTGTTTGGCGTTGGCTATCTGGCATCATTCCACCTGACGTCATCGATCTTGAACCCGCACAGCCAAATCGACGCCAAAGCGCCGAAATCCGGCATCGATCGGGTCGCCTATTACCAGGACAAGGCAGCCGAGAAGCTGCGCAAGAGCATGCCCAAGAAGATGGGGCGGGTCTCACTCGTAAATGCGACGGCCCATGGCGGCGTTCTGCGCTACCACTACACCGTCAACAGTACGCGAAAATCAATCAACGTCCTGAAATTCCGGCGCATTGCAAAAAACCATATTGTCAAACGCGCCTGCAAGTCCAAGGCGATGCGCAAGGTCCTCACACTCGGCGGCTCCTATGAGTACCGCTACAACGACAAGAAGGGCCAACGCATTACGACCATCAAAATGACCGCGGACAAATGTGACGTCTGATATCGGCGGTGCGGGCTTACGTAAGTCGCCGATGAAACCGGTCAAATCAAACGCCCGAAGGGCTCGCGCGCATCGGGCGGATCACCCGCAGCACCGAGCAGATCTTCCTTGACCGCACCCGCCTGCAGAACCGCCATCCCATCATCGGCATAAGGCTGCGCCAAACCGAAGGCGTCTTCCGGCGCACCCTCCAACCACATGTCCATCGCATCGCGCGACGACAACATCACTGGCATCCGACTGGGATGGACCGGTTTCACAACGGCATTCGGTGTGGTCGTCAGAAACGCATATGTGTCCAATGCGATCGTTTCACCGTCAGGCTTCAATCGGCCCTTAAACGACCGCCATATCCCGGCGAAGGCAAACGGCGTCCGCGCCTCATCCAGACCAAACCAATGCCAGACGGCTGGCGCGCGCCCCTTCGGCTCGCTGAACGACGTAACCGGCACAAGACAGCGCCGCTCTTCCAACGACGAGCGCCAAAATGCACTGCTTTTGACTTTATCATCGCGGGCATTGGTCACGCGCTTGGCTGCTTTGTCCTTCTGCGGCAGCACGAAGCCCCACGACATCATGACAAGTTCGCGATCACCATCGTCAGCAAATCGGACAACCGGCGCAACATGCCCGGGAAAGATCGCGCTCATTGGTTCCCAGGACGCAGCGCGGTTGTGCCCGACCCGGAACAACTTGATGATCGCATCGCGATTGGCTGTCATCGAATAGAGATTACACATGCCGCCACTGTAAATCATCGTCTCACAAGTCGAAACCATACCGCACTCTATTCAATGGAAGCCACCCCGACGAACGACACCCCGGATGATTGCAACGGCAGGGACGCGTTCCGCCGCGCCGCGCCCCACCCACAATGTCGCGCTGACTAAAGCAGCGAACATGCTAGCTTTGTCCCGTCCAAAAAAAGTTAGGGGCCAGCCAGTGATCAATGCGACGAGGCGAGGAGCGGTATCGTACGCGAACGACCGCTTTTTTTATGGCTGGGCCATGGTCGTGGTGGCCGGACTAGGGATCTTTGTCAGCGGCCCGGGTCAGTCCCATACCTTCAGCGTGTTTGTCGGCCCGATCAGCGAAGATCTCGGGATCTCAAGCGCCTCGATTGCAACCGCTTACGGTGCAGCCACGCTCGTCGCCGCCTTCCTGCTGCCGCAGACCGGCAAGCTGGTCGACCGCTTCGGTGTCCGGGCCGCGATGTCGGTCATTACTGTCCTGCTCGGCATCGCGTGCATGGTCTTTGGTGCGGCAGCCAACGTTCTCTGGCTGGCCGTCGGCTTCGCATTGTTGCGCTTTTTCGGCCAGGGCTCACTGATGCTCGGCAGCGCCAATCTGGTCTCGCAATGGTTCGCCAAAAAACGCGGCTTTGCCATGGGCCTGATGGCGCTCGGGTTTGGCTTGTCGATGGCCATTCATCCGCCCCTCGGCCAGTGGCTGATTGATCAATACGGCTGGCGCCAAGCCTGGGTCATCCTTGGTTTCATGACCTGGCTTCTGTTCCTACCACCACTGCTCTTCCTCGTCTTCGACAAACCGGAAGACGTCGGCCTCCGGCCAGACGGCGAAAAGCTCACAGAAGAAGCAGCGCAAGCCGACCAGAATAATGATGACATTCCAGGCCTGACGCTTCAGCAGGCATTGAGAACTGCGAGCTTCTATATCGTTTCAATCGGCTGGTGCTCAATCGCCATGCTTGTGACCACACTGCATTTCTGGCAGGTCGCCGTCATGACGCGCCAGGGTGTCGATGCAGAAACCGCAGCGCAGGTGTTTACAATCTCTGCCGTTGCGATGGCCTGTGCCATGCCTTTGGTCGGACGCGCCTTCGACACGTTTCGCACGCGCTACATTTTTGCGGCCGGACTGACGATTACAGCGGCTTCCCTCGTCGCCGTTACACTAACGAGCGATGTCGTCACGGCCTCTCTCTACGCGCTGCTCTTCGGCGTCAATAACGCCTTCTCAATGACGATGTTCGGCTATCTCTGGCCACGCTACTTCGGCCGCAAGCATCTTGGCAGCATCCAGGGAACAGGTCAGATGATTGGGGTCGTGGGCGCCTCCTTCGGACCACTTCCCGTTGGATGGGCTTTCGATGCCTTCGATGACGCGACCTGGACACTGCGCCTGCTGGCGCTACTGCCCTTGGCCTGCGCACTTCTCGCCATCGCGGCGCTGCGCGCGCCACCAGGCCTCTCCGAAAGTCAGCACCTGGAATAGCGTCTTCACGCCGTGGTAGAGTCCCTCGTGCAACGATCAACAAATATTAGTAGGCAAAATCACACAACGAATCCCTGCAACCCGCCCGAATCAGTTAGCTGTTGAATACAGCAAGGCGGGATCAAGGCGATGAACACGGCGAAATTGAAAGACGTGTGGCTCGTGCTATTGTTGACCGGCGTACTGTTTGGCTTTGGGTATTCCCAGGCCACAGCAGATCGAAGCACATCACAAACTCCGAATTATACCTTTGCAATCAGCTCTGGACCCGAGCTGAACCTTGTGGACGCTCAAGAGCCAATCCCGACAGCGGGCAACACGCTGGTTTGCAGCCGGGTCATCCGACTGGCATCCACCCATATCGGGCACAATTGCCAACCAGCCATCAAGGGTCTCGCAGCGGCACCACGCAATTAGATCATTGTCTGACAAGATGCTCTTTACTTGAGATGAGGAGCAACTTTGAATCTTGAGTCAGCATAAGTCCGGTGTCAACTTGAAGTCCGTTGCTCGAGGCGTTGTACTGGCGCACTTGTGATACTCAAATGTATCGCCACTGGGCGAATTGAATTGACCTGCCTCAGCACCATACGCTGAATAACGAGATGTGTTCACATTTGGTCGGAGCACATCGCGATTAACACCTCAGGTTATTGATCAAATGAGACACTACTTTTGCGCATTGCTTGTCCTATCATTGGTCGCAATCCCAGAACTTAACGGAGTGACGGGCAGCTCACCGGCCGCCAAAGCTGCCAGTATTGGATCCCTCGGTGGCAGCTGGCGCGGCACTGGACGGCTCAACCTTAAAAGCGGAAAGTCCGAGCGGCTGCGCTGTCGCGCTTACTACACGCCGCGCAACAAGGGAGCCCGCCTCGGAATGGCCATCCGTTGCGCCTCACCGAGTTACAAAATCGAGATCCGCTCCAAGCTCAATATTGCAGGTAAACGCGTCAGCGGCACCTGGGAGGAGCGCAATTTCAACGCCACGGGAACCGTATCCGGAACGTCGCGGCCCGGCCGCCTCGCGCTATCCGTCAACGGCGCCGTTAAAGCCGGTCTCTTCCTGAGCTATGGGGCCTCACGCCAAAACGTCCGGGTGACCGGAGATTTCGGCGTGTTCAAAAGCCTCTCGCTAACACTCCGGAAGTAGTTCTGGTAGATGAGCGCCGCTCAAATCTCAGCGCATGCGATAGAGAGAATGGGAACGGTTCGTGGTATGCGGGCGGACCTCCGGGCCCCATCGACCACGCTCAACCGCCTCGGCCCAGGCGTCGGAGCTGATCACGTCCGGCGAGTCAATCTCGTAGATCGCCGTGTAGACCGGGCTCGGTGCCGGCTTGTCGTGCATTTCACCAGCCATTGCCATCTGAAACGCCTCGCCCTTCATCCGGTTGACCGCGTGGACACCGTCGACTTCCAATAAATACGGCACATGCTCCGTATCATAGACTTCGTTGAACAGGTCCTCGTGGGCGGGGTCCACATCCATAGAAACAACGAACGCGTATCGGGCAGTTATCGGCATATTCGGCGACCTCTTCCTCACTCGTGTAGCGCATCTGACGCTTGGTCACCACTTGCCGGTGGACTCGAAACCAAACACCCCATGCAAAAGCTGCACTAGACACTTGATCTTGCTAGTGTCCCAGCGCTTTGGCAATTGTCCATCATACGGTTGGCCTAGGTGCGCAGCAAGACGCACAATGACGGACACAATCGCCCACAACCACCCATCAGACGAATACACAGGTTCAATCGCCCTATTCAACAGCTTGCCACAATTCTGGTTCAAGTGGCATGCTCTGCGGACGTCCGGAGTGGTCGTGGAGTTTGGCCAGCGAGTTGGCCGGCGCCGCCCGTTATAAATCGCCGGGTGGATGAGTTGGGGCATCGCTCAATGACCCGGTAGATGCAGTGGGTCATTGAAAATTCAGCAGCGCGATCTCGGATTTTCGGTTAGAGATACCTCACGATGCGGATCACTTTGAACGCGCAACGCAATCGTGCAGCAAGCTGGCACAAGGTACTGAGGGCAATAGGTAGCGATGACGTCGATCGTAGTAATGAATGCCAAGGGTGGCGTGGGAAAATCAACCCTGACCATGGCACTGGCAGAGACGCTCACCTACCACAAGAACAAGTCAGTTCTTCTTATCGATGCCGATGGCCAGATGAGCCTCAGCCTCATGGTTGCCCCTGGTGACCAACTCATCGAACGACGCAGCAATGAACTGAACCTCGTTGGCTACCTCGCCCGCAGTGTCCTGGACAACGAGCACGTGGAGTGGCCGCAGTACGTCATGAGCCAGGTCTCTGATGTCGAAGACAACAAAGGCCTCTATCTACTGCCGGGTGAACTCGACCTGCCATTGCTTGAGCGTGAAATCGCCGCTCAGGGGAAGATTCCTCAGACCCGTTCCGCAGCGCGACGCATCCTTGAAGAGGCCAAGAAGTACGTCGATTATGTGCTGGTCGACTGCGCCCCGGGAATCTCAGTCGCAACTGAGACCTGGTTGCGTGAATGCGATTACCATCTCGTCCCTGTCAAACCGGATTTCCTCGCAGTTAGCGGTCTGGAATATCTACGCCGCTTCCGGTCCCGCAATCCTGAAATGGGATTTGCCGAACACTTAGGCGTGGTGCTGAATATGGTGGATCGCTTGTCGGGCGATGACCAAATCATCCAACAGCATCTTCGCGCAGAAGAAGAGTTGAACTGCTTCACGCAAACCATTCCTCTCGCACCGCATCTTCAGAAGGCTGCGCTCTACTCGCAAGAGCCGCGCATGTACATTACCAAATACGCCGGCGACATCGGCGTGAACCTGCGCTCACTCACGGACGAGTTCCAGGCCCGCTTGCTCGGCAATAAACCGCCGGCCCTGGTGCCACCACCGCTGCAACAGGTAGGCTGACCGGGCAGTCTACTGCGTACGCCCGAGGCCAGAGACAGGCATCATAGCAAAACGCCCAGGCGAGCCACGCCAATCATACCTTTTCGGCATGCAATTGCCGCGGCCCACATGCAGATAAATATAGCCAACGCCACGTAAACCGGACCATCCCGCCCGCGGCAGCAAGGCCCTTGCATCGCGAATGTAAGCGCGTACATTGCGATCTTTCCTAAGATCGGACAGGGTTCAAGAAGCGCAATGGCCATCACCTATCTCAAGCAGGCACCCAAAACCTCGACCACGGACGCTGGCGACGTGCGCGATACGGTTCAGTCGATCCTTGACGAGATTGAGCGCGGCGGCGAAGCCGCGGCCAGGCGCTATGCCGCTCAATTCGACAAGTATGATGGCAATATCATCCTGACACGCGAAGAGATCGACGCTGCCGCAGCCGAAGTTCCTCAGAAGCTCAAAGATGATATTCGTTTCGCCTATGATAACGTCCGCCGTTTCGCGGAGGCCCAGAAGAAGTCCATCGTCGACTTTGAAACAGAAGTCGTGCCCGGCCTGGTTGCTGGTCAGAAGTCCATTCCAGTCAATGCCGCCGGATGCTACGTTCCCGGCGGGCGCTACTCCCACATAGCCTCAGCCATCATGACCGTGACAACGGCCAAAGTGGCCGGCTGTAAGCACATCGCAGCCTGCTCCCCGCCGCGACCCGGCATCGGCATTGCACCAGCGATTGTCTACACCGCAGACATTTGCGGCGCCGACACGATCCTCGCACTTGGGGGTGTGCAGGGTGTTGCGGCCATGGCTTTCGGATTGTTCGGAGAACCGGAAGCCGACTTGCTTGTCGGCCCTGGCAACCAATTCGTCGCCGAAGCCAAGCGCATTCTCTTCGGCCGTGTTGGCATAGATATGTTCGCCGGCCCGACGGACAGTCTGATTATTGCCGATGAGACAGCCGATCCCGAAGTCATTGCATCCGATCTCGTTGGGCAGGCTGAGCATGGCTACAATTCCCCCGTCTGGCTCGTCACGACCGACAAATCACTGGCTGAAAAGGTTCTGGCCCGCGTCCCCTCAGTGATCGAAGACTTGCCAGAACTCAATCGCGACAATGCTCGCGCAGCCTGGCGCGATTACGCCGAAATCGTCGTCTGCGATACCCGCGAAGAAGTTGCTGCAACATCCGACCGATATGCTCCGGAACACCTGACGGTACAGGCTGCCGATCTTGACTGGTGGCTCGATACGCTCACCTGCTATGGCTCCCTCTTCCTCGGTGAAGAAACCACCGTTGCCTACGGCGACAAGTCCTCAGGCCCGAACCATGTTCTTCCGACGTCTGGTGCCGCCCGCTACACCGGCGGCCTTTCGGTCCACAAGTACATGAAGATTGTGACCTGGCAGCGGGCTACGCGTGATGCCAACCGAGCGATCGGTCAAGCGACTGCCCGAATTTCCCGCCTTGAAGGTATGGAGGGCCATGCGCGCACAGCAGACATTCGTTTGGCCAAGTATTTCCCGGGCGAAAACTTCGATCTCTCTGCAACCGACGACATATAAACCGGGGGCAGTGCATGTTTGATGTGACGGGTAGGATCGCCTGTGTAACCGGCGCCAGCAGTGGACTAGGCCGCGCGGCTGCCACGGCGCTCGCAGCGCGTGGCGCGCGCGTTGTCGGAGTTGCACGTCGTGAGGAACAGCTCAAAGAATGGTCCGATACATCCGAAGGCGAAACAGCGTGCGTTGCTGCGGATCTTAGTGACCGGTCAAATATTCCTGATATAGCCTCCGCCGTTGCAGGTCCGTTTGGCGCTCCGGATATTCTGATCAATGCCGCCGGGATCAATACCCGCCAGGCAGCCGACGATGTCACGGACGATGGTTGGAACATCACACTGGAACTCAACCTGTCGGCGCCGTTCTTCCTGGCCAAGGCACTCGTTCCGGCCATGAAAGAAAAGCAGTGGGGGCGCATCATCAACTTTGCCTCGCTGCAGTCGCGCCGAGCATTTCCAGGCGGCATCGCCTACGGCGCGTCGAAGGGCGGTGTCGAACAGATGACTCGCGCCATGGCCGAGGCATGGTCAGCGAGCGGCATCATGTGCAATGCATTGGCGCCGGGCTTCTTTCCGACCGAACTCACCAGTCCGGTGTTCTCCAATGCCGACCTCTCCGGTCGTCTGGCAGAGCAAACCTGTATCGGCCGCAATGGCGAGCTCAAAGACCTTGAAGGCCCGCTCCTATTTTTCTGCTCAGATGCCAGCAGCTACGTGACAGGCCAGGTTCTTTTTGTCGACGGAGGCTTCACAGCCAAATGAAAGCACTCGTTTATACGGCTCCTCATGCCATGGAAGTCCGCAATGTTGCAGATCCAAATCCCACTGCAGCCGATGAACTCCTCATTCGCGTCGAAGCGTGTGGCATCTGCGGCTCTGACATGCATGCCTGGCACGGACATGACGAACGCCGTCCGGCACCGCTCGTCCTCGGCCATGAAGCGGTCGGCACAATTGTCGACGGTGTAAGAGCCGGCGAACGCGTCGCCGTCAACCCACTCGTCACCTGCCAGAGCTGCGAACACTGCACGTCCGGCCGTGAAAACCTCTGCTTCACCCGCCAGATCATATCGATGCCACCGCGCGAAGGGGCATTCTCCCAACTCATTGCCGTACCGGAGCGCAATCTCGTCACCGTACCCGATCACGTGTCACCTGTTGCAGCAGCCCTCACCGAACCCCTAGCCTGTGGCTGGCATGCCGTCCGCTTGGCCAATCAAGCGATGTTCAAGCCGATGGCAGACGCCCGCGCACTTGTCCTTGGCGGTGGCGCAATCGGCCTTGGCGCCGCACTTGCCCTGAAGATATTTGGTGCCACCGACATCTGGATTGCGGAGACCAACGAAGTCCGTCACGCCGCCTTGAATAACGCTGGCGACTTCAAGGTGTACGATCCGCGTACGAGTGCGGGACCGGAAGCCAATACTGTTGATGTCGTGATTGATGGCGTGGGCTATTCAGCAACCCGCGAGGCATCCACCGCGATCGTCAAAAGCGGCGGCACAATTGTGCACATCGGACTTGGTGAAGCCACTGGTGGCCTCGATGTCCGCCGCATGACGCTGCAGGAAATCACGTTCATCGGCACCTACACATACACCGTTCAGGACTTCAAAGACACTGCCGCCGCCATCTTCGATGGTCGTTATGGCGCTCTCGACTGGATTGATCTGCGACCTCTCGAGGCCGGCCCTTCTGCATTCCATGAAATCGACAATGGAAAGGCACATGCGCCGAAAATCATTCTCGAGCCCTGGGCCTGATTTCACCGCCAATCGCTCAAGACTCGACAAACAACCCAATGCCAAGCTGGCGTCCTTCATCGCACCTCAGAACAACGCCGATCACCCAAACGCCATCCCCAAGTCGCATGTCCTCAACAAAATTTCAGTGGGTCGTCACCGCCCCGCACTGGTGCTGCACACCCATTGCGTGACAAGATTGCCTGAAAGTCGAAGCTCGCGTGGGAGTGGAACCACCGATGGACCAGCGTACCGATTTCACGGATGAGAAACTCATCACCGCAGCACGTTCTGTCGTCACGGAAGTGGCCAGCCATGTTGATCTCAACGCCCACGTTGAACTCTGGAACGGTGAGCGCATTCCGCTTGGCCCGAACGCAACTGGTCCCCTCACCATCAAGATCTCATCTCCGGGCGTGATCACATCCATCCTGCGTCGCCCGTCCCTCGACCGAATTATTCAACACTATGTCCACGGTCAGATCGACCTCACCGGCGGCACTCTGCTGGACCTTGGCGAACAGTTTTCTGGGCGATCCTCACGCGGCTCGCTCAAGAAGATAAACCGCGTGAAAGTCCTGAAGCAACTCACACCGTTCCTTTTCCGCAAAGCAGAACCTCCGCGACGCGCACGTGACTTCACAGGCAATGAAAAGGGCCAATCGCGGCGCGTCGAAGAGAACAAGGACTTCATCCAGTTTCACTATGACGTCGGAAACGAATTCTACGCACTGTTCCTCGACGACAACATGCTCTACTCCTGCGCCTACTTCACGGACTGGGCCAATGACATTCATCAGGCCCAGCACGACAAACTCGACATGATCTGCCGCAAGCTGCGGCTCAAGCCGGGTGAGCGCATGCTCGACATCGGCTGCGGCTGGGGCGCCCTGATCTGCCATGCCGCTAAAAACTACGGTGTTACAGCGCACGGTGTGACACTCTCCCAGGAGCAGCATGACCGAACCAAGGCGCGCATTGCGGAGATGGGCCTCGATGACAAAGTCAGCGTTGAGATCCGCGACTACAATCACTTGTCCGGCACGTATGATAAGATCTCATCCGTCGGCATGTACGAGCATATCGGCCTCGCAAATATCCCCGGTTACATGAAACGCGTAAAACAACTGCTGGCGCCGGGCGGCTTGTTTCTCAACCACGCCATTGCCTGCCGCACAAAAAAGCAGCGCCGCCGCCTGAAACTCCGCCCGGAACAAAAGGCACTCCTCAAGTATATCTTCCCGGGCACCGCCCTCACCGACATCGGCCACACTCAACAAGCGATGGAACTCGCCGGCTTTGAAGTCCGCGACGTCGAGGGCTGGCGCGAGCATTACGCCTTAACCTGCAAGCTCTGGTGCCAGCGCCTGCACGCGCGTGAAGCCGAGGCCATCGCCTTGGTCGGCGAACCAACCTATCGCATGTGGCTGGCTTATCTTGCGAGTGTCTCACTATCGTTCGCGCGCGGCTCGATGTACATCTTCCAGGCACTCGCGAGTCACGCCCGCGAAAGCGGCCCAAGTCCACTACCGCCAACCCGCGCCGATCTATACGAACCGCGATAGGTATCGTTAACCACGACGGCACCGCGTGAACTCGAAACCAGGTTCCCGGCCCTAAGCCGAGCCTGCCCGCTTCATCTGCCAAATTCACCTCTATACCGACCAGCCAACATCATGGCGAACGCCGATTTCGACATCCGGATTCAGCGAATCTCATTCGATCAGTTCACACATGAACTGCCGCGACCGAACCTTTGTGAGGCTTCGTCATACGCATATTAAAAAATCGCAAATCACTGAAAATATTACAGAAAACGGAAAATAATAAATCACCGAACTCTCGACCAACGCATAACACCCCTCCGACCGGTTCCGATACCTTGAGCGCATCGAGTATTTCATCAGCTTGCAAACGGATAGCATCCCTGCCCCTCAACCTGCCTGCTGACTGCGTATCCATGAGCCGCAATCTCCAACCGAGGAAGTCGGATCTATGCACAAGCTTAGCACCGCTGGTATCACACTCATGCTCGCCTTTGGCGCGACCCTAGTCAGCCAACACGCCAATGCATCCCAACCCACCCCGATCCCGCAATCCGGCTGCTTCGCCCATGGCGCGTCAGACTGGTCAGGATTCTACGCAGGCGCCCAGGCCGGTGCCGCTATGCGAGATGAGTTTGACGCGTTTTCCGCCCCGGCCGATCCCCCCGAAAAGCACCGGACAACGGAGCCACAAGATGCACTTGTGACTTCTGGCACTCCGCTTGATGTCGTTGACACTATTAGCATAATGCCAATGCCTGATAAACCTCAGGTAGCCACGGTCTCACTCGAGCAGGATGATCGCTTTGCCCACGCGGGCATTCATGTTGGCTACAACCGGCAATGTGGACGTTTGCTATTCGGTATTGAGGGAGACCTGAACCGCTTCAACGAACACTTTGATCATATCGCAACGCTACGTGGCCGAGTGGGACTGGTTCACGGCCGAGCGTTGTTCTACCTGACGGGTGGCATCGCTTTTGCCAAATTCTCCGATGATAGCATCGACGGCACGTTTGCTATTCCACCCAAGGTCCCGCCACCAATGCATATGATGCATGGCCCCAAACACACACCACCAACCTGGACGTCAACGTTCGAACACGACGGCGACAGTGACACGGCTCTTGTCCTCGGCGGCGGTATGGCCATCAAACTTCACGACAAGGTCAGTTTAGGCATCGAGGGTCTCTATTACTTCTTTGATGACCGCACGATCCATGCACATGCCTACAATGACAAAAACAAAGACACCTTCACCGGGATCACGGAGGAAGACGGCGGTTTCTACACGGTGAGCGCCCGCCTCACTTACCACTTTGGTCACCGATCCCAAGAGGGCGCCCATGAGGTGGGGTCTCTGAAGTAACGCCATCCCACAACCCTGCCGAACCCGTACAACAAAAAAGGGACCCGCTGCCACGCGGGTCCCTTTTCACATTTGTCAGAGATAACGCCCCCCGCACTTCCGAGCGGAGGCTGCGGTCGCTCCGGTTAGCCAATAATTCCGTTCAACGTTGCACTGGGGCGCATCGCTTCAGAGACCTTGGCCGGATCTGTTTTGTAATATCCACCGACATCAACCGGCTTGCCTTGTGCTGCATCCAACTCGGCAATGATCTTGGCCTCGTTGTCCTTCAACTGAGCAGCGACCGGTCCGAAGTGCGCTTTGAGATCCGCATCGTCGTTCTGCGCTGCAAGCGCTTCGGCCCAATAAGCGGCGAGGTAGTAGTGGCTGCCACGATTGTCCAGCTCACCAACCTTGCGGCGCGGTGATTTATTGTTGTCGAGCAACTGTTCAATACCAGCATCCAACGCCTTGGCCATGACATCAGCTTTTTTGTTGCCGGTGACCTGGGCGAGATGTTCCAGCGATGCCCCCAGCGCACAGAACTCACCAAGCGAATCCCAGCGCAAGTGACCTTCCTCGATCATTTGCTCAACATGCTTCGGTGCGGAACCACCTGCACCGGTCTCAAACAACCCGCCACCGTTCATCAGTGGAACAACTGAGAGCATCTTGGCACTCGTCCCAACCTCAAGGATCGGGAACAGGTCGGTCAGATAGTCACGCAGAACATTGCCAGTCACCGAGATCGTGTCCTGGCCCTTCTTCATCCGCTCCATTGAGAACCGCGTCGCTTCCTTCGGCGCCATCACATGGAGTTCAAGACCATTGGTGTCATGCTCCGGCAGGTAAGCATCGAGTTTCTTGAGCAACTGCGCGTCGTGGGCACGCTCTTTGTTGAGCCAGAACACAGCCGGTGAGCCAGTGATACGGGCACGACCAACCGCCAGTTTTATCCAGTCACGGACCGGCGCATCCTTGACCATGCACATCCGCCAGACATCGCCTTCTTCGACCGCATGCTCATGCAGCGTATCGCCGTTGGCGGCGACCACCCGCATCGTGCCATTGGCCGGAGCCGTGAAGGTCTGCGGATGGGAGCCGTATTCCTGAGCCTTCTGCGCCATCAGGCCGATGTTTGGAATAGTGCCCATCTCGGATGGGTTAAACGCACCGTGCTCCTTACAGAAGTCAATCGCTTCGGCGTAGACAGGTGCATAGCTGCGGTCGGGGATTACGCACTTGGTATCATGCTCTTTGCCATCCGGTCCCCAGCCCTTGCCACCTGCACGGATCAAGGCCGGCATCGAGGCATCGATGATCACATCACTTGGCACATGCAGGTTGGTGATGCCGCGATCGGAGTTGACCATGTACATGTCCGGCTGACTCGCCATGGCAGCCTTGATGTCAGCTTCAATCTCGCTGCGCTTGGCATCCGGCAGTGTCGCCACCTTGGCTTCGAGATCACCAATGCCGTTGTCCGGATTGACACCAAGCTCCTCGAATGTTGCGGCATGCTTTTCGAATACATCCTGCAGGAAGGCATAGACTGTATGGCCGAACAGGATGGGGTCAGACACCTTCATCATGGTCGCTTTGAGGTGCAGTGAGAACAGCACGCCCTGCGCCTTGGCGTCAGCGATCTGCTCAGCAACAAAGGCGCGTAAGGCCTTCGCGCTCATAAAAGTCGCGTCGACAATCTCGTTCGGCTCAAGCGGTGTCTTTTCCTTGAGAACGGTCACACTGCCGTCACCGGCCACGAATTCAATCCGCGCATCACCAGCCTGCGCAGCGGTCACCGTGGTAGACTTCTCGTTGGCAAAAAAGTCATTACCGCTCATCGAAGCGACATGCGTCTTAGAAGATGACGACCACTCACCCATCGAGTGCGGGTTTTTCTTCGCATACTCTTTGACAGCGTTCGGCGCGCGGCGGTCAGAGTTGCCTTCGCGCAAGACTGGATTAACAGCACTACCCTTGACGCGATCGTAGGCTGCCTGAATCTGACGCTCCTCGTCGGTCTGTGGATCTTCCGGATAATCCGGCAGCGCATAGCCTTTGTCCTGAAGCTCTTTGATTGCTTCGTTAAGCTGCGGTACCGACGCCGAAATGTTCGGCAATTTGATCACGTTGGCTTCCGGCGTCTTCACCATCTCGCCCAGCTCGGCAAGATCATCAGGCTGCCGCTGCGCCTCGGTCAGATATTGTGGAAACTGCGAAATGATCCGCCCGGCCAAAGAAATATCTCGGGTCGCGAAACTGATCCCGGCAGGCTGGGCAAAAGCGCGAATAATCGGCAGGAACGAACCACTGGCAAGCTCCGGCGCTTCGTCCACTTTGGTGTAGATAATGTCGGCTTTATCGCTCATGGCCCGGTATCCTTGTTTCGTTGCACGGCTATTTGGATATCGAATTGGGCCGACCAGCGACTGACATGCCTCGCCATCAAGCCCCATTCGCTAAGACTCAGCCCGACTTTTAGAGAAAAAACGCTCCACGGGCAAAGCGCGAGGCCTAACATTATCACTGCTGCGATGCGACACCGCAGTTGGTCGTAGAGAATCGTGCTGATTCATCCTTAACCGGGGCCACAACAGGATCTAATCCAGATCACGGGCCACCCGGAAACCTGCCTCACGACTGCGGATCGTCGCGGATTGGCTGTAACGCACTGAAGATCGGGCATAACGCGCGCCCCGATTAAACGACCCACCCCGCAGCACACGGCGGTGACAACGGTGCCCCCGCGCCGGCAGCGTGCGCGGTTTGCCATCGCTCGGCGCACCCTCGTAAGTCTTGTGGTAGCAATCAGCCACCCATTCCCAGACGTTGCCATGAACGTCGTAAAGTCCGAAGGCATTCGGCTTATAACTGCCGACCGGCTGGGTTTCAGCAAGCAACAAACCCTTCGGGCTATTGTTGTAACTGCGGCGGCCATCGAAGTTCGCCTGAAACGTGGTCAGGGTGTCGCCGACCGAAAACAACGTTTTGCTGCCAGCGCGCGCCGCATATTCCCATTCCGCCTCACTGAGCAGACGGTAAGGCTTGCCTGTCTTCTGCTTCAGCCATTCGATATATGTGATCGCATCCAACCAGTTGACCCGGATCACGGGCCGTTTCCCGCGTCCCCATCCTTCATCCTTAGGGTTGTATCTCGCACATCCGCGGTCTTTGGCACAGGCCTCCCACTCATCGAATGTCACCTCGAAACGGCCTGCCGCAAAACTCTTGGCAATCGTCACATTCCGAAGCGGCTTATGGTTGCGATCTTCAAACGCCGGATTGTTGGATCCCATCTTAAAGCGCCCGGGCGGGATGATTGTCATCTCCGGACACACAGCACAATCCCGAAACGTTCGGCCGGCTTTCACCTCGCTTGATGTCACTGGCGCAACAGAAACCGGCGTGATGCCTTTCTCCTGCCCACCTCCAACGGCCTTTCCCAGCGCCTTTGACGTCACGGCAGCCCATTTGCCGACTCCGCGCCCAGCCGGAAAAAAGTCCTCATAGACCGACGAAGACAACCAGGGCCGCTGACGGCCGTCGGTGACCTTTGAGACGCTGCGCCCAACACGTTTGATGATCTGCTCTACATTGAGGCCAGGCGTCGCCATATATTGCGAAAGCGCCGTCGTGAAGGGGCTATTGTCGCCGGCGCCATCGGCCGCCACGTCACCCGGTGCCGTGGCGAACACAATATAAGAACCCTTTGGTGCATCGAGCCGCGCCAGACCGCGCGATGCCCCGCGCGAGAAGCCGCGATAGGGATTATTCCTGCAGGCATCCAGAATAATGATGTTGAGGTTGTTCTTAGCCAGTCTCAGACCGGACAAAAGCTGGGAGGCGCTGATCGTCTCGATAGCGACATCGCCTTCACGCTCAATCTTGGCATCAACGGGAACGAGATAGTTGACGCCTTCGACCTGCAGCCCATGACCTGCATAATAAACAAGACCGACGGCATCCTCACCGCCGGCATCGAGCTTAGCCAGGTAAGTCCGGATCGCCCGCTGCATGGCTTTCAAGCCGAGGTCAGTCGCGAGGATCACTTCAAAACCCAGTTTTTCGAGCGTGCCACCGAAAAGTACAGCATCATTCTTCGGGTTCTTCAGGGATGTTGTGTGGGCGTAGGACGAGTTTCCGATGACCAGTGCGACGCGGCTCTGCTGCGCCATTGCGACATTCAATGAAATAAGCATCAAACAGACTGTCAGAAACAACCGCACCACGATGTTCAGTCCCCCCGCAATAATCAATATCCTCAATTCATTGTCCGAGCACATGCGTCGCGAAGGCGGCAACATGATGACTATAAAACCGATACCCTAACCTGCTTACACACCACGACAAAAATGCGATTGCCTCTTCACCTTTGCCTGTTTACGCGGCACACTGCAACCCACGCCAGATTGATCAGTAGGAACATCAAACATGCCCACACCAGACAAGCGCAATGAACTGCGCGCTGGCACCGATGGCCGTACGACCCACGATGTTGGCGGTCTCGACTTCGGTCCAATTGATATGCACGAACATGACCTTGCTCTTTGGGAAAAGCGCGTTGACGCCATGCTCGTCCTTCTTGCCACCAAAAAACACGCTTTCAAGATCGACGCCCTGCGCCGTGTCATCGAAAGCTACGGCGAACAGGAATACGACGCGACCGAGTATTATGAGAAGTGGGTGCGTGCCATCCGCAATCTCATTGTGGAGCAGGAGCTCGTCAGCAAGGATGAAATCGAAGCCCGCCTTGCCCAAGTGATACAGGATTTCAAAAACAACGGCCGCGACGTCTCTGGTGATTCTGTGCCGTGGGACGACATCGGATCAGCAGCAAACGAGGCCAACTCATGAGCCGGGAAACGTCCGCACCACCACGCTTTTCGCCGGGAGATAAGGTCGTGGTCGACGATCGCCCCGCCACTGGTCATTGCCGCACACCAAGCTTTGTTCGCGGCAAGGCTGGAGAGATCTGCAGCATCCATGGTGCGTTCCGCGATCCCGAACGGCTCGCCTACCATCGCCCCGGATTGCCGGCCCAGGTGCTCTACAAGGTCCGCTTCAAACAGACCGACATCTGGCCCGACTATGCTGGTCCGGCAACGGATCAAATGGAAGTCGACATTTACGACAATTGGCTCAACCCGGCCTGAGACCGCGCCCTCTCGAAACCGGAACCAACCCAACACCATTCAGTATGGCCCCGCAGAAGGATTTCACCCATGCATGACGGTCACGACCACGATCATTCCACGACGTTTCAAACGGATCATGATTCCGGACCAGCAACACCCTATGAAGCTCTCGAAGCTGCCGTCCGCGAGTTGTTGATCGAGAAAGGTGTCCTCACAGAAGAGGAAATCGCCAGGCAAATCGACATGACCGACAGCCGGTCAGGCGCGCTTGGGGCCAAAGTTGTCGCCAAGGCCTGGAGCGATCCCGGCTTCAAGGAGCGCTTTCTTAAAGACTGCCGTGCCGCTCTGGCAGAGCTTGATATCGACATCGGCGAAGTGGCGGAATTCGTTGCCATCGAGAACACGCCAGACGTCCACAACGTCGTCGTGTGCACGCTCTGTTCGTGTTATCCGAAATTGCTGCTTGGCATTCCGCCTGCCTGGTACAAGAGCCTGGCTTACCGCAGCCGCACCATCCGCGAACCGCGTGCCGTCCTGAAAGAATTTGGCACGGAGATCGCTGATGACGTCGAAGTCCGCGTGCACGATTCAACAGCTGACTTGCGCTACATCGTTTTGCCCGCGCGGCCCGAAGGCACGGACGGTTGGGATGAAGACCAACTCGCAGCCATCGTGTCTCGCGATTGCATGATCGGCACTGCCGTTCCGAAAGCGTAAGGAAGCAACGCACCCATGGATCACGATGACCTGCGCGATTGGTCGAAGCGTGCTGCAGATTGGGCTCATGCCTATCACACGTCACTGCGCGACAAGCCCGTGCGGGCACCGTTGATCCCTGGTGCAATCGCCGAACAACTTGAAAAAAGCCCACCGGAGAAAGGCCAACCAATCGAGCAGGTCTTCGCCGATTTCGAGGCAATTGTGCCTGGCGGCCTGACCCATTGGCAGCATCCCCGCTTCTTCGCTTACTTTCCAGCCAACGCCGCACCAGCCTCGATGCTGGCCGAGCAATTGGCCAATGCCATCGCTGCCCAAGGCATGCTTTGGCAGACCTCACCGGCCGCAACCGAGATGGAGGAGGTCGTCGTCGACTGGCTCCGGCAAGCTCTTGGGTTGCCAGATGACCTCACCGGCACGATCCACGACACCGCGACGACCGCCACGCTATGCGCAGTCTTGACAATGCGAGAGGCAGCTCTCGACTGGCAGGGCTTGTCTAAGGGACTAAGCGGCGCGCCTCGTATCACGCTTTACTGTAGTGCTGAAACGCATTCGTCGGTCGACAAAGCAGCGCGACTTGCAGGCATCGGCCAGGACAACCTGATCAAGGTCCCAACCGATGACAAACACGGCATGCGGCCCGAGGCTTTGGCCAGTGCAATCGCAGAAAATCGCAATGCCGGCGCCGTACCCGCCGGCGTCGTCCTGTGCGCAGGTGGAACATCAATCGGCGCATTTGACGACATTCGCGCCTGCATGGCCGTTGCCAAGGAGGCTGGCCTGCCTGTGCACGTTGACGCCGCATGGGCTGGATCGGCCATGATCTGCCCTGAGTTTCGTGAACTTTGGGACGGAGTCGACGGCGCTGATAGTATCGTCTTCAATCCACATAAATGGCTTGGCGCGCAGTTTGACTGTTCAGTCCAGTTTCTCCGAGACCCAGTCCCTCAGATCCGAACGCTTGGTCTCAGACCAGCCTTCCTGGAAACACTCGGAGCCGACGAACCAACAAACTTCAATGAATGGACCATTCCGTTAGGGCGCAGGTTCCGCGCACTCAAGTTATGGTTCCTGATGCGCATTCACGGTCTTGAAGATTTGCGCAACCGTATCCGCAATCATGTCAAATGGGCGGAACAACTACGCACCGCGCTTGCAGCGATCGATGGCATCGAGATCACGACACCGCCATCCCTATCTCTTTTCACATTCGCACTTAGGACAGACGCTGAAACCGAAGCACTCTTCAATCGCATTAATGACGATGGCCGGATCTACCTGACCCAGACGCGCAACAATGACCGCTTTGTCATCCGAGTCCAGGTCGGACAATTCGATTGCACACGCGATGATGTGATGATGGTCGAGACCGTCGTTCGCGAGCTGATGTAGTCCATCACAATCCACGATCCGAGACCGCGCTGGACAGCTGCAGACCAATCACCTCGAATACTGCCTGGCAACAATCTGCTACAGGCACTCTATCCGGCAACCTTCAGAGCCCTGCCACCTTATCGATGGCCATCAGAATATCAGAACCTTCCGTGGTGTACTGATCCTGCAGACTGAAGTGATTGTCGCCATCGCTGATCTTATAGGTCACGTGCATGCCTGCATCCCGGATATGGCGGGCATAGTCCGCCGAAAGACCAATCCATCCCGGAGGTTCAGCGCCACCCACAATCACGTGAACCGGACAGCTCAGCTGAGGCTTATGCGCCGAATAATTGTGCCGTTCAGCAAGCTCCGCCGTAATCCCGATCTCTTCATTGACACGCAGGTGCTGAGTTGGTGTTGGATCGTAAACTCCGCTGATCAAGACGGCGCCCTGCAAAAGACTTCCTGACAGTCCACGCGCTGGCCAATCTTCTGCAATAATAGCAGCGCCCAGATGCGCACCGGCCGAATGTCCCGAGACCGTTATGCGTGCAGGATCCCCGCCATAATTCGCGACGTTATTCACCGTCCAGGCAAACGCGTCTCGCGCCCCAGCCACAACATCATCCAGTGTCACCACCGGACACAGCGGATAGTTGATGACAACCGTCAGCAGGCCGCGCTTGGCCAGCGACGCACCAATGAAACCAAAATTCTCTTTCTTGCGTGCCCGCCAATAACCACCGTGGATATAGATATGAACAGGATGAGGTCCTTCGCCGGCCTCGGGCTGATAGATATCGAGATCCATCAACTCACCATCGCCATAGCGGATATCGGCTTTCCGACCCGGCCAGGCGAGACCGGCGGCATTCACGTCGCTGCGCGCCCGATCATAGGACTCGACATCGACGCCTGTCGCCCGGGGATTGTACTGACCCTCAAGCTCGTCGGAGGCGAAGTCCGTCCACTTCTTAGTTGATGCATCCAATGACATTCACTGTCCTCCAAGCAAACAGAACCCTAGTCTTCCGGCTCCGACATTTGTTTTCCCGTTCCCGCTTGTCACAATTCAAATGTCGGAACCAAAGGAACACGAGCAAGACTATGTCTCTAGTGTAGCTTTTGCAGCAACGATATCGGTTGCCCAACCAAGAGCAACCGATGCCTCCAAGTGACTATCCACGCCCGACGAACGGCATCTTGGTTGCCATCACCGTCATGAACAACACGTTGGCATCCAGAGGCAGGCTCGCCATGTGGACCACGGCGTCTGCGGTATGGCTGACATCCATCACCGCCTCAGCCATCGTATCTCCGTTCGCTTGCGGCACACCGTGCTTCATGCGCCCGCCCATATCGGTGTCAGCGTTACCAATGTCGAGTTGACCACAAGCGATATTGTACTTCCGGCAGTCTAACGAGATCGACTTTGTTAGACCGGTGATGGCATGCTTCGTTGAAGTATAGGCCACAGAGTTCGGCCGAGGCGCATATGCCGAAATCGATCCGTTATTGATGATGCGGCCACCCATCGGGTCCTGTGCCTTCATGATCTTGATCGCTTCCTGCGCACAAATAAACGATCCAGTCAGATTGACATCGACCACCTGCTTCCAGGTCTCAACTGGAAGATCTTCCAGATCCACCGGCGGCGCACCCATACCGGCATTGTTGAACAGCACGTCTAACCGGCCGAACGTCTCCTTCGTCTTGGCAAAGGCCGCGCGGACCGAATCAACGTCACCGACATCGGTCGACACGGCCAGCATCTTGCCTCCGCCGCTAACCGCCATCGCTGCAGTTTCTTCAAGCTGCTCTGTCCGCCGTCCAATCAGCGTTACATTGAAGCCAACCTTCTGCAATGCCACTGCGGCCGCCCGCCCGATGCCACTGCCCGCGCCGGTTACCAATGCCACCTTGTCTGTCATGCCATCCTCCACATTGAAAATTCTTGGGTCTGAGGTTCTTGGGTTGTAGGTATTGAGATCACAATTCTTGAGATTTGGGTTTTGAGACGTCGATCTCGATACCAATTCGATCTGGAACCGTACTCTATATCGTCTTGCATCAATCACGAAGGCGCAGTGGTGCCGCAAACCGATTTATCCGGTTTTGAGTATTAAGCGGCTAGATCATCTTTAGACCTTGAGCCTGCATCAGTCTGATTCCAACTTAAAGTCCGTTGCTCTGTGATGCCCTAACATCACGAGCACTGACAATTCAGTGCATCTGGCCCCATTTCCAACGAACTCATGCTACAGTGCAGCAAATCATGAGGGCTGACCTCCAGGCATTGGAAGAGATAGAACGCGATGTTTGATAAATCTGCACGGATCGCTCTGGCCGCAGCAACGGCGATGGTTATGACGGCGACAGCCTCTGACGCCGGACGACTATCACGCGACCATGGTGAAGGCAGCTATGTTGTTGCCGAAAGTGAGTTCGGAAACGGTCGGATTGCAGGCCCTGTCCGATACACCCGACTTGGCCGTCAGGTGCAGCTGCCGGGTGGCTCCTGGGTCTATTGTGCCAAATCCTGCGCCGAAACACTCCGCATCAAAACAGTTGACTTCTGGCAAAGCGATGCCGGCGTCGGTGCCAATAACTCCACCACGAATGAAAACAAACTGTTCGGCAATCTCGGTGTGTGGTTTGGCCGCCGTTAGAGATCCACGCGCTAACGGATCAACCAACGATCCTCAGAGGCATTCAGAGGTCTGAACCGAGGTTGCAGCCGTCGCCCCCCGTATCGAACAGGATCAGGGCTCGGCGAAGGTGCTGGAGCGGCTACTCGAAGACGTAAGCATCCATGGATGCTTGTGCTGCGCGTCGGCGCTCATGCCACGTCGCCGCCCCACCGTAGTAGGCCAAACTGCCAGGCTCGGCACCGCCTTCTCCGTTATAGTAGGAAATGCAGTCACGGAACGGCTGCGTTCGAACATCCGCCTCCCGGCAGTGGGCCGCATATTCCTCCTCAGGCTCGCGCCGCACGTCCACCCGGTCCACACCGCGCTCGCGCATCTCATTCATCAACCAGACCACATAGGTTGCATGAGCGTCGAGCACGCGGGTGAAGTTGAACTGCCCACCACCGCCTTGCGGCCCTGACATGATCAGCAGATTGGGAAATCCGTGACTGTGAATCCCGAGAAATGTCTTAGTCCCTTCCTTCTGCCATTTCTCATGCAGCGTCTGTCCACCACGCCCTTTGATCATGTTGAATGTTGATGTCGCCATCCACTGGAAGCCGGTCGCATAAATCAAGACATCGAGCGGGTATTCCTGGCCATCATGAACGATACCGCGCTCGTTGATCTTCTGCACACCAAGGGGTGCGGTATCAACCAGCGTGACATGCGGAAGATTAAACACCGGCAAGAACTCGTCATGGAATGTCGGACGTTTGCAGCCATAAGGGTAATAGGGCTTCAGCGCTGCTGCCGCCCTCGGATCCTTGACGACCGCATCCACCCGCGCACGGATCTGCTCCATAATGCGGAAGTTTGTGTTGAGCTGCGCCTCGATCAATTCATCTGACGAAAGCTCACGATCGTGCTGCTTGCGCTTCTTGAAGTCTGACACCTTGCCTGACAGGAAATCGTCATTGCCTTTGAGTGCGGTGCGTCCCGATGAGATGGTCGCCAGCCGTTCCCGCCTGGCCCGCGCCCAGCCGGGTGTCCGCGACCACTCTTCGATCTCTTCCGGTGTGGTTGCCCGCTGATCACGCACGTCGATCGACGACGGTGTGCGCTGAAACACATAGAGCTCGCCCACGACCTTGGCCAGTTCCGGAATAACCTGCACCGCAGTCGCACCAGTCCCAATGATACCGACGCGCTTACCGGCCAGATCAACATTGTAATCCCAGCGCGACGTGTGGAATGTCTCTCCCTTAAATGTCTCCATGCCATCGATGCGCGCCAGTCGCGGCGTTGTCAGAATGCCGTTTGCCAGGACGACGAACTTTGCCTTCATGGCATCGCCACGGTCCGTGAAAACGGTCCAGCGCCCGGACTCCTCATCCCATTCCGTACGCTCGACTGTCGTGTGAAATAGGCAATGGTCATAGAAGCCAAACTTCTCAGCCATCGCCTGACAATATTCCAGAATTTCAAAGCCTGACGAGAACTTCATCGTAGGGATGTAGTCCATCTCTTCTAACAATGGCAGGTAACTGTAGGATTCAACATCACATGCAATTCCGGGATACCGGTTCCAGTACCATGTCCCCCCGACGTCACCACCTTTCTCGCAGAACCGCACGTCAGTGATGCCAGCCTCGCGGAGCTTGTGCCACAGCAGCAACCCACCAAATCCCGCTCCAACCACCAGCACTTCGCAGGAATCGTCCAGCGCTTCACGCTCGATTGGCGGCTCGGAATAAACGTCCTCGAGATACTTCGCGAACTCGCCTTCCATCGCCATGTAGTCGGCAGCACCACGGCGTGTCTCTTTGAATTCTCGATAGGTCGCCTGCTCATCAGCGTTAAACACGGCGCCGGCTGGTGGCTCGGGCAGCGTCTTCATCTCGACATCATCAAGGATGGCGTAACCCTGTCCGGAAATTCGGTCGCTGGACTTCGCCGCGCGGGTCTTGAACACTTTCAGCCCGCTGTCCGGATCAATGGATATCGCTTGCGTCATCGTTTTCCCGTTCAACAAAGTCGCCGCGGCGCGTTCACCCGGCGCATCAAATCAGCTGGTCGCAGTTTGCCATAGGCCAGCCCTGCGTGTCAGGCCCGCTACAGCAGGATGGTGATATCGCAAACCGTCTGTGGGGCTTTGTTGCCCTTCGAAGTGTCTTAGGGCCGCCAGCACCACTCCCTCACAGCGCTCTCACACCAAAGTCATCAGCTGCGAACAGAACCTGTTCCCCCCGGAACAACACCAACTCGCCGACGCTGTTAACTAGTTCACATACCAAGCAGCAAAAAAGCACAACAAAGGAAACCGACAATGCTGATGAACCTTCTCAAATCACAACCTGCCTCTGAAAACACCGCCACACCGGACGCACCACCATCTCCCCCTTCACTTGAAGCTGTCAAAACGAAGCAACAAGGCGCCTGGGCATCAGGTGACTACGCAATCGTCGGCACAACATTGCAGATTGTCGGTGAACAGCTTTGCGAGACAATCAATCTCAGCTCGGGGAGCAAGGTTCTCGATGTAGCAGCCGGAAATGGCAATGCGACTCTCGCCGCCGCCCGGCGCTTCTGCGATGTCACATCGACCGACTACGTCGATACATTGCTGGCCAAAGGAGCAGCCCGTGCTGAAGCAGAAGGCCTGACGGTCAGCTTTCAGACAGCAGACGCCGAAAACTTACCCTTTGCCGACAACACTTATGATGTCGTGATGTCGACATTCGGCGTAATGTTCACACCTGATCAGGCCAAAGCCGCCTCTGAACTGATGCGCGTTATTAAACCGGGTGGAACCATCGCACTTGCCAATTGGACGCCTGAGAGTTTCATTGGCCAACTCTTCAAAACCATCGGCAAGTATATTCCACCTGCGCCAGGCGTCAGCTCGCCAGCCTTGTGGGGCACCCAGCAGCGCCTCGAAGAGTTCTTTGCCAAAGATGCAGCCAGCATCACCCTGCATCCGCGCAGCTTCATTTTCCGCTACCAATCACCAGACCATTTCATGCACATCTTCCGCACATTCTATGGCCCGACACATAAGGCCTTCCTCGCGTTGGACGAAGATGGTCAGGCGGGCCTTGATGCTGACATCCGCGCACTCATCGACCAATTCAATCGCGCAACAGACGGCACAATGGTCGCGCCGGGCGCCTACGTCGACGCAATCATCACCAAAGCCTAGCAGCGTGGATTAGAAGATCGCTGACCTGTTGCGGCAGCGCTTGAAGCAAACTTCTGACCTGAGTCACACGAGCAACATGAGCTTGCTCGTGTGCTTCCAGACAAAACTTCGAGGGAGGGTAGGAAAGAACTATTCTCCCGACACGACCGAGCTAAAACACACCTGCTTCAAGTCCGGCAGCCATTGCCAGACCAAGCTCCTCACATTGCGACACAAACTCCGGCAAGTAGGCACCCTGAAAGATCAAAGGTGGCTGCACTTCCTTCCATCTGAGCCCGGTAATAATCGTCTCGACGCTGCGTCGCGTTCCGGTTCCATCATGCCCTGCCCTTATATAAAGGGCGTAAGGCAGCCCCTGCTTTTCTTCGAGGATCGGGTAGTATGTCCTGTCAAAGAAGTCCTTCAATGCACCGGACATGTATCCGAGGTTCTCTGTGGTCCCAAGCACGATCGCATCCGCGGTTCGGACATCATCAGGCCCGGCTTCAAACGGGGTCAGCGCTCTAACCTCGACGCCATCGATATCCTCATGCCGCGCGCCACGGCATACCGCATCTCGCAATGCCAGCGTGTTCTCTGATGGAATATGAGCAACAATCAGCAGTGTCTTCATCAACTGGTCCTGGCAAAACGCGGCATCCCATCGGATTACACCACCTCTTCAGAATAGCGCCTGTATCAACAGAATGAAACAAGCCCAACGCGCGAGATCCTCAGACACATACAGCCGTACCGCTCCTGCTTAGCGCAAGGTACCGACTGATAAATCCACCGACCGACTGGCAGCGATCAACGACCAGCCAATGATTGCCAATGATTGAATGTCTGATCAACGATGCTAACCTCCCCACCGTGATGTTGGCACGAAGGTGGATTGGCGGCTGAGGCAGAGAGTGGAATGGATAAAATCATTATCGAAGCGCGCGTGAATGAGTTGGCTCCGCGCGATGAAAACCCGAACGTCCCGTTCCTACCGGATGAAATCATTGCCGATGCACAGGCCTGCTATGACGCAGGCGCCTCCATCCTGCATTTCCACGGCCGGACAGCGGATGGCGCACCTGAACACGACGCGGATGTCTATCTCCGTACGAATGCCGGCATCCGCGATCAATGCCCGATCCTGATCCATCCAACCCTGGGGTACGTCGCCAACGATGCCGATGCTATGGGCCGCTTTGCTGCGGTCGAAGAGATGATGAAGGACGCACAAACCGCGCCTGACTTTGCCCCGATGGATGTGGGCAGTGTCAACGTGGACTGGTGGAACCCGACTGAGGCCAAGTTCGATACACAGAATCTCATCTACAAGAACTCGACAGAGACACTGATGCACTTCGCTGAGCGCATCAAACATCACAATCTCAAACACTATCTGGTGTCATGGAATGTCAGCTTCACCCGCCAGATCGAAGCTTTTCTCAAAATGGGTGTGATACCGGAGCCCGCACATATTCTCATCGTTTTGACTGACGGGATCATGTTGGCCGGACATCCCGGCACGCCCGAAGGGCTTGATGCGCAAACCACATTCCTGCCGAAAGATTTCAGAACCAGCTGGACCGTCTCAAATTATAAAGGCGACCTTCTGCTATTGACCGAAAAGATCATCCGGGAAGGTGGGCACATCTCGATCGGCCTCGGGGATTACCCCTACACCGAGTATTCCGACAACGGCCGCCTGCCGACCAACGCAGACATTATTGCCAAAGTTGTCGCCCAAGCCCGAGCGCTCGGCCGAGAGCCCGCCAGCGTCGACGAGACCCGAGAAATTCTCGAGATGGGCACGCCGCGCATTGCGGATTAATCCCTGTTCGATGATTGCTGATATCTGTCAGATCAATAATGACCGAAAGGCCAGCCAGGAATGCCAAGCCCCGATATTCTTAAAACGGCTGAGCGTGTCGCTATATCGAATGCCCTAACCGCGGAGCATGTTCGGGACATGCTGCAAACCATGGTGCGTATCCGCACGTTCGAGACGCGCACGATCGAACTGTTTCTCGAAGGCAAGATCCGCGGAACGGCGCATTCGTCAGTCGGCCAGGAAGCCATCGCCGCCGGCGCCTGCCGCGCATTGCAGGCTGACGACTTTATTCTCACGCATCATCGCGGCCATGGTCATACCATCGCCAAGGGTGCCGACATCCGTCGCATGATGGCCGAGCTGATGGGCAAAGCGGAAGGTTATTGCTACGGCCTCGGCGGCTCCATGCATATCGCAGACTTTGAACGACAGATCCTCGGAGCCAATGGCATTGTCGGAGCCGGCATGGGATTGGGAACCGGTGCCGCCCTGGCCGAACAACTCAAAAAAACCGGCAACATCGGCGTCGCTTTCTTCGGCGACGGTGCAGCCAGTGAAGGTATCTTCCACGAAGCCATGAATCTGGCTGCAATCTGGAAACTTCCACTCCTGTTCTTTTGCGAGAACAATCAATACGGCCTGACCACGGCGACAGCCGACGTCATCGCCGGCGGCGGCGTCGCACGCCGTGCAGCCGCATACGACATCCCCGGCATCCGGATTGATGGCAATGATGCCATCGCGGCGTACGAGACAGTTCGCCGGGCAGCACTCAGAGCACGCGAAGGCGATGGGCCGACCCTGATCGAAGCGCTGACCTACCGTTGGGGTGATCACTCCATGCGAGCCAATCTGCCGTCCTATCGCTCGCAAGAAGAGGAAGAGACCTGGCGTGCGCATGATCCGATTGCACGCCTCAAACACGTGGCACTCGGCCAGGGCGAAATATCCGAGGGGGAATTTGAGTCCATTCACACGACGGCAAATGAAGAAATCCAGAGTGCCATCACATGGGCTGAGGGCCTGGACGAACCAGACCTGGACACAGCGAGCTCGTTCGTCACCATTACCGATCCCGCACCAGCCGCACCGGAACCAGAACCCGGCCAACGCAAACTCAGTTATGCCGCCGCGATTACCGAGGCGATGCACCAGGAAATGGCGGCCGACCCGAACATCATCATCCTCGGCGAGGACATCGCAAAGACCGGTGGCATTTTCGGCCTCACCCGAGGCCTGCTCGACGCATATGGCCCAGAGCGGATCCGCGACACCCCCATCGCGGAAAGCGTCACGGCAAGCTGTGGCGTCGGCGCGGCCATGTCCGGTTTGCGGCCCATTATCGAAGTCCAGTTGTTTGATTTCATAACGTTCATGATGGACGCAATCGTCAACCAGGCCGCCAAGGCCCGCTACATGATGGGCGGTCAGCTCAAGGTTCCGGTCGTCTTTCGCGGCCCGCAAGGCGGTGGCCTTCGCCTTGCAGCACAACACTGCCAATCCCTCGAATCCGTCTTTGCCAACATTCCCGGTCTCGAAATCTATGCACCATCATCGCCCTACGACGCCAAGGGCCTGATGACCACCGCTATGCGATCGGACAATCCTGTCCTGTTTCTCGAGCACAAGCTGCTTTACCTCGGCGGCGAAGCCTCTGTCCCCGAAGCCCCGTACGCAATCGCACCGGGGAAAGCACGTGTCGTCCAGGAAGGTACCGATTGCACCATCATTGCAACTCTGGCCATGGTAGAACGCGCACTCCAGGCCGCCACTCGCCTGCAGCGGCAGGGGATCTCTGTAGAGGTCATCGATCCACGGACGATCAAACCACTCGACAAAGCGACTATTATTGACAGCGTCCGCAAGACCAATCGGGCGGTAGTCGTCCACGAGGCGCCAGGGTTCGGCGGCATCGGAGGCGAGATCTCCGCCACAATAATGGAAGAGGCCTTCGACTGGCTCGATGCTCCTGTCAAACGGGTCGCCGCGCCGGAGATGCCGGTTCCCTATAACGAACGCCTCGAACGTCAATTCCTCCCCGACGCTGATCGTATCGCTCAAGCCGTCCTCGATGTGAGTTACGGTAGGGCATAGATCGAATCTCCACGCAAACCCGTTAGTACTGACGGGAATTGGCCACCACTAATTGAGTATTGAGTAAAGTGAGACGACTTGGCCGCGTGATCGCTCGAAGCGATTTGTCGTGGCCTCTGGGCAGCCATGTTTTCAAAAGTGAGGCAATGCACTAGTCACAATTCTACGTGGCAGACCCAACTACCACTTCTTGCAAGCACTCGCACAGGCCCGGCCGCCAGCGAGTCGACAATCCTGAATGCACTGACTGGGATTCGAGTTCGTAGCGGTGGAACTCGATGTTCTCGCCGTCCCTTTACTGCTGGACTTCGTTGAAGGTTGCTTACTTTTCCGCACAGACGCCCGGCATGTCGGCCTTACCTTGCTCAAATGCTGCAACACACCTGCAGTTGCTCCGGCTGATGCCAACTTATCTCCGAGCGCGCGTCGCAAAGCCCTCTGGCTACCTTGACCCCAGTTGCCATCGACATCCCCCAGGTAACAGCCCCCCTGCTTCAGCAGCCGCTGGATTTCTGTTGCATAGTCAGTCGCCTCCCGTAGCGACGCTTCGGAGTGACCCGGTCGGCTCTGTTGTTCAAGCTGATCCCTCAAAGTCCGCGCAAGAGGCGCGAAGCTTCCGTTCGGAAATTGTTGAAGGAAACTTCCTACAAGTGCCGGATCCCCACTATCCCTCACAGAGAACCAATATTCGCGCTCGAACTGTCTCCTCAACATCGCTTGCGCGTTTTGAGGTGTCGCCAGACCCGGCTCGGCTTTGGAATGACTATCCGGTCCCAATCTTCCGGCAAGATATACGGCTGGTAGTGCCGGGAGCGACAGCCAGGGATTCTGTCCCGTTGTTGCCTTGACCTTGATCTGCACATTCCGAAACATCGTGACAGCCTCAACCCCAGGCCTCAATAATTCAGAGGCCAATGCGCTCGCATAAGGACCGCTGTATCGCCCCCTGTCAGACGCTGTTTTGCCTGGAGCCGTCGCATACGCAATCAGTACGCCAGTTGTTCTTTCGACCGGCAAAAAGCCTTTGCTGGAACCAAGTGACTTAGCTGCCCCACCCGTCACATTGAGTTCATTGCGGCAGGAATCGAACACGACGAAATGCGTGGCGTTGCTGCTCTGCTTGGCAATCCGGCGGATAATCTCGTCCTGCAGAAAGGACTCGTACCAAATACTCGAACTGTTCGCGCTCGTAGCATCGACCGGCACAAGAAAATTCTGTTTCGTTTGCGGGTTCGCAATTCCATGACCGGAATAATATAGAAAGCCGATAGCCTCGGCGCCTGCCAAGCGGACTCGATCCACATAACGCCGAATGGCGATATCCATCCGACGATAGCTGGCATCTCTGAGGACTTCCACCTGGAAACCGAGTTTGACGAGCGATGCACCAACAAGCTCTACATCATTGTGTGGGTTTGTCAGAGGTCCGACCTCTCTGCTGTAGCCTTCATTGCCAATCAGCAGCGCGATACGGTTTGAGCCTGCCGCAACAGACGCAGCCCCGGTGACCAACGTAAACAAAACACATAAAGTGGTGAGGCAGTCCTTCATCATCTGATCAGTCAGCCCAGTTTGACATCTGTACGTCCGAGATGCTTCGTGGCACGGGCAGCATGCAACCTTCTCGCCCTACATTAAAACTCCAGCAGGGAATAAAAGGCACATTTTGCTAGCATATTAACCAGCCGCGGCGCCCCGTCCGTTGTCCTTTTTTCCTCGTGCAATATCGCGCACAGGATGCTGGATCCCTGGCACCATTGAACTGACCACAATACTTAACGCATTTTGAGAATGACAAGCAGTTCTTGGCAGCCGACTTTTTTCGAGCGGACGGCACCGTCGCCTTGCTTGGAGCTTTTTTACGTGGCGCAGCCTTGACAGTCTTACAGTTGATGTTCTTCGCGGTTTTTAACTTTCTAATGACGTCAACCGACGGTCCTTCCGTCGCCCACCTTGCGCCTAGCGCTCGACGCAGAGCGCGGTCGCTGCCTTTTCCCCATTTGCCATCCAAAGGCCCCGAGTAACAACCCAACGCTTTGAGAAGTCGCTGAGCATCCGTTGCATACGCAGCAGCATTAGGTCCCGATGCCGTACTGGCAGAGGCATTCGGTAGCCGAGCCAAACGTTGGCGTTTCAGCTTCTGAAGACGAAGCCGGGCCAGTGGTGCAAAAACACCGTTCGGAAAACTCTTCACGAATGCTTGAAGACTATCTGGGTCCTCGCTGGTTTTGATCGAGCTCCACAGTTTTAGCTCATCGTTCTTTGGATCGAATGCACTGCCTCGCATTGCAGCCGTGCTTTCTGGTCGTGTAGGATTCTGCCCCGTACTCGTTGTACGCCCGGAGAGATAGACTGGCGGCAAAGCCGGCAATGACAGCCACGGACTTTGACCAGTACTCTGCCTAACTGAAATCTGGACGTTGCGGAACATCGTCACTGCTTCGACACCAGGTTTTCCGAGTTCAACTGCCAGGGCACGCGCATAGGAGCTGAAACGTCGTCCAGAATTGGTAACAGCTTGGCCAGGTGCAGTGGCATAGGCGACCAGGACACCGTTTGTATCAGCCACAGGCAAAAAGCCCTTATTCGAACCGAGTGCCTTGCTCGCTTGTCCTGTCAACTTCAATTCTGATTTGCAGCAATCGAATATTACAAAGTGAGTGGCTTTATCGGCAAGTTTTGTGAAGCGATTTATGATTTCATCCTGCTGAAAAGACTCGTACCAGAGGTCTTTATCCTCCGCGCTCGAAACATCAATCGGCACCAAGTAGTTTAGCCTCGTTGCTGGATTCGCCACGCCATGGCCTGAGTAATAGAAAAACCCAATCGCTCCCGGTCCCGCCATCCTCACCCGGTCAACATACCGACGGATTGCAATATCCATTTTCCGATAACTGGCATCTTCGAGAGCTTCAACATCAAAACCAATTTCGCGTAAGGCTCTGCCAACAGTATCGATATCGTTGTGCGGCGTGCTCAAACCTCCGACAGTCTCAGCGTAGTTCTGATTGCCAATTAAAAGGGCGACGCGTGGAGGTGTGTCCGCCAGCCCCACTCCCGCAAAAACAGCAATATGCAACACCCAGGTAATAAAAAATACAAACCTCAACGCGGCACCCTCCGGACAATCGGTCGATCCTGCCATCAGATATGGTGAGTTGGCAAACGAAAGGTGGAAAGATCATCCTTCAACTCCGACGAGCGGCGCTGGCGGGTTGTGCTTTACAATGGGCACACGCAGATGGCTAAGACGTCATTCACAAATGATCATCTTAACACTTGGATCCACGCCGCGGCGGACGACCTGGTGTGCGGTTGGCTTGGCTATCTCTCAATCGTCACTTATCGATTGAGCCAGCCCATCACCCAGGCGTCGAGGTCGCTCCAGTCTGTGTAGACTTTATCTTCCGATGTATCGATCCCCGGATCTTTCGACGAAACGATACGGGCCATGATGAAGCCTGTCAGGATGTCATACTTGGACGGGAGATAAGCACCAGCGACGTGCTTGACATGTTGCGGCATCCATCCCGTTGCTGAAGCAAAGTCTTCAACGATCTTATCGAGGCTCTTCCAGTCCTCGGCATCGTGCCCTGCAGCCGCGAGCGAAACGGAGATGAAATGAGCCTCAGTGTTCGCCAGCTGATCCACATTCCTTACGATAAACGGAGCAACAGACTTGGGGTAGTGTCCGACATGGATCGGCGCAGCCAGCAGAACCGTATCGAAGCGACCCAAATCAATATCGTCAGAGTCTTCCAGCGCCAACAACTCGACCGAGTGCCCCGCATCGACAGCCAGATCGGAAATATGACGCGCGATTGTCCGGGTCAGTCCCTCCTTCGTTGCGTACCCGATGAACATCTTCATGACTGACCATCCCTTTGGCTGAGGACCGACAACACCAAGGCCAAGGGTATAAGGCGGAAGGATCGCGCGTCATTGATCGTAAGCAAACGCGATGGCGGCCGCGGGCGCGACCACCAAAGCGGCTTCGTTCCAAAGCGTGATTGATTGAGACGTTACAAGCCGCTCACAGAAGCTCACGACCCATGCGATCGCGCAGCGGGGTCACGCCACTGAACCGGTCATTGCAAAAACGGATTCATCTGCCGTTCCTGCCCAAACGAACTCGGAGCCCCATGACCACAGATAAACGCAATGTCGTCACCCAACGGCAGCAACTTCGTCTTAATGGCGCTGATGAGGGCATCATGGTCGCCATACTCAAAATCTGTCCGCCCGATCGAGCCCTGGAAAACGACATCACCAACCAAGGCGAAATTATTGTCCTTCTGGACGTAGACGAGCGACCCCGGCGAATGACCCGGACAATGGAAGATATCAAAATCAAAGCCAGCGATTGAAATCTTCTGACCCTCGTCCAACCACAGATCCGGAGCGCAGTCACGCGCCTCCGTCATCCCAAACTTGCCAGCCTGACTTGCCAGGGAATCCAACAGGAACTTGTCTGCAACGTGCGGCCCTTCAATTTTGACGCCCAACTTCTCACGCAGCTCATCCGCACCAGCGGCATGATCTACATGACCGTGGGTCAGGACAATCTTCTCGACTGTCATATTCGTCTCGGTCACGGCCCGTATGATTTCGTCGACATCACCACCCGGGTCGACAACTGCACCCGTCCCACTCGTCCCATTCCAGACCAGTGTGCAGTTTTGCTGCAGCGGTGTAACCGGAATGATTGCCACGTTCATGTTAGGTTCTTCACCAGCTGCCATTGCACGCCTCTTTGATGTTGGAGCACCTTAAAACTGTAATTGATTGAGTAAAATCAGCTCAATTTGCATATCCCGTGGCTTGTCGGCGCTTGCGCACAAAGTCGTGAACACGTGGCCAAAAGCTGTGGCTTAGGAGCACCAGTAAGTTAGTGCATGCCAGACACACAAAAGGGGCCATACGGCCCCTTTCGTCAACACTTTCTCAAGTTGCAGTAGCGCTATGCAGCGGACTGCGTTGTGCTGATCTCTTCTGAAGGATCGCGCAAGACATAACCCCGACCCCACACCGTCTCAATGTAGTGCTTGCCACCGGTCGCGGCCTGAAGCTTCTTGCGCAGCTTGCAAATGAAGACGTCGATAATCTTCAATTCCGGCTCATCCATACCGCCATACAAATGATTAAGGAACATCTCTTTGGTCAGCGTAGTGCCCTTGCGCAGGGAAAGCAGCTCAAGCATCTGATACTCTTTGCCGGTCAGGTGAACACGCTGTCCATGCACCTCGACAGTTTTCGTATCAAGATTGACCTTCAACTCACCGGTCTCGATGATCGACTGCGCATGCCCCTTCGAACGCCGAACAATGGCCTGAATACGGGCAACAAGTTCGTCTTTGTGGAATGGCTTTGTCATATAGTCATCGGCTCCAAACCCGAGCCCTCTGACCTTGTCTTCGATCCCCGCCATCCCTGACAAAATCAGAATGGGCGTTGCTACCTTACTGACGCGCAGCGTCTTGAGAACTTCATACCCGCTCATATCCGGCAGGTTTATGTCCAAGAGAATTATATCATAATCATATAGCTTACCAAGATCAACGCCCTCCTCACCGAGGTCAGTTGTATAGACGTTAAAACCTTCCGACTGCAGCATCAGCTCAATGCTTTGAGCTGTTGCGCTATCATCTTCAATGAGTAGGACCCTCATGCCATTCCTCTTTCCCTGGCTGTCACTGCCACCCGCTGCCCCGGGCTCATGTGTACGCAGAGCCAAACACTAAGTGATCGTTAGGAATTTAGGAGTGAGAAGTTAACAAACCCTAATTTTGTCTTGCGAAATTCCGATTTCCCGGACTCTCGGTGACTTTTGATAAAGGATTTGCCTGTCGCGCAACGCGCATACAAATGACGGACAGCTCCAGCCCCGCGTCATGCCAATTGTGAATTAGCTTGCCCCAACGAATTGGACTCCGAACTCGTGACATCCAAAGCCCAACCCCACATTGGCCCTAGTTTCGTCACGAACGCTGCTCCCAGCCCCTCGCGAATCACAACATAACAAATTCACTGAATCGCCCCTAGTGCCGACGACACGGAAAATGGCGCCGAAACGATACGCTGCTTCATACAATGCTCAATTGTTGCTTAACCGCAACTTCACAACAAATTGGCATCATCAATTTCGGTCGTGTCGGGCCGCTATGACGTCTCAGAGTCGGGCACAAGCCATTGCATCAACAACAAAAACTTGCAAAAATACTCGGTAAATAAGCAAGTTACAGGCTTTGGCACAATTCTTGATTTGCCAATGCACAGGTAGACAGTGAGTTGGGGTTATTAACATGAAAGTTCGCGAGTCAGTTTTGCGACACAAGCGTTTCGACGCTGAAGAAAAGATGCAGAAGGTCGCCGCGCTGGAGCAAATGGTTCACGAGTTCGAGCAAATGGCCTCTGATCTTGAGCGCCAGATCCAGGCTGAAGAGGAGCGCACAGGTGTTCGCGACATCAGCCATTTCGCATACTCCACCTTCGCCAGATCCGCAGCCCAGCGCCGTGAAAACTTGTTGGTCTCAATTTCTGATCTGCACGATCGGTTGAATGCCGCTGTTCAAGAGCGTGATGAAGCCGTCGCTGAGATGAATCAGGTTGATGCAGTCCAGCAGCGCGACGATGAGCGTTCCAGAATTCGCACCGAGATTGTCCACACTGCGCACGCACGCTGAGCTTCATTCAGACATTCCCAAAACGGGCAACCTGACGCGAATGTCTGAAATCCAAGATCCAAGTGATCCGATCAGACACTTTTCGGCTGACGATTGCTGCCGGCCAAGCTTTGCAGCCCACAATCCAGGGAATCTGGACTGAGTGCCACGGGTTGCCTTAACCCCACCAGCACGCAAGGAGTGCCGAGGCCGCGTCACCCACACAATCATTGGCCGGTCCACGACAGCCTAATCACTAATTTGGAATTCAGAACCGATATTGACGGTGGTGTGGTTGCAATGCACCGAGGCAAACAATGCGTTTGGCCCGTACCCGGGCCTTTTCAAATGGCAATTACCGACCGAACCACCTCGACAGCTTTCCGAGATATTCTTCAGGCGCTTCCGAAATACGAACTCGCCAAATGCTGACCAGGTCAGTCGCAATTAAACAAATCAATTGTTCGAAGTTACGTGGCGCAGCTCGTTGCGAACAACCATAACAAGATGTCGTACACAGCTTCGCCCTTAGGATGGCCGCTCGAACACGAACCATCCCACCAAGCTCATCGGCGCAACAATACGCGCAACCATACCACCAAGGCTGAAGCGCACCTCAGCACGGAACGGCAAGCGCCGAACTCCGGGTTGCCGGCAATTCCACGCCCGTTGATCAGCTTGGCTCCGCGATGCGATCGATGGATCACACTTGTCAGCTGTCAACAATCAACGACCGCGTGATTGCGCTGGATCTCTATCCAAACCGAACCTGACAAGCGGGACGGTTAGTTGCGATAGTCCTGCACCCGCGTTGCACGCAGGCCTGGCAAACCATGCTTTTCGATCGAACGCTGCCAGCTCAGGAATTCATCCACGGTCAGTTTATAGCGCTCGCAAGCCTCATCCAGACTGAGCAAGCCCCCCCTGACCGCAGCGACGACCTCCGCCTTGCGCCGTATGACCCACCGTTTTGTATCTTTCGGTGGTAGATCTGCGATCGTTAATGGGCTCCCGTCCGGCCCGATCACGTATCTAACCCGGGATCTGAATTGTTGTTCGGTCATTTCACTCATACACCCTGCCTGACCAAGCTCGAACTGTAGCCGACCGACCTTAATTTCCTCATAAATCATAAGGTTAACCGGCAACACATCGACGTATCGACTTGGGACAACGAAGTCACTGACGCCCAGGCACAGAAATGCCCGAAGTGCGTGCCGTCCTTGGTGCAAACTCCTTGCCAACTCGCCGGTCCTTCGTACTTTCCAAGCCGGCGCCGGATGCCAAGCCGAAATTGACCAAGGCCCTAAAGCCTGTTGCGACCGGGTAGATCCCCGAAATCAGGTCGCATAAGACCATTGTCATCGCGAAACGGAATGGTTACATCACCGCGATGGCACACGAACTCCTTGATCAGCTTGACCCATTTCCGGGCCAACGACGCCGCATTGTGGTTGCGATGTCCGGTGGCGTCGATTCATCGGTGACGGCAGCTCTGCTCTCTCACTACGGTCACGATGTCATTGGCGTCACGCTACAGCTTTATGACCATGGGCAGGCCACTGCCCGGAGCGGCTCGTGCTGTGCCGGCCAGGATATTCACGATGCGCGTCGCGTGGCCGAGCACGTCAGCATCCCGCACTACGTGCTCGACTACGAAGCGCGCTTCCGCGAGTCCGTCATTGAGACCTTCGCAGACAGCTACGCCTCGGGATACACACCCGTTCCCTGCATCGTTTGCAATCAAACGGTCAAGTTTGTTGACCTGCTTGAAGCCGCGAAAGACCTAGGCGCCGATGCTTTAGCAACAGGACATTACATTGAACGCCGCTTGACGGAAGGAGCAAGCCAGCTCTTCATCGGCCCTGATCAGGACAGGGACCAAAGCTATTTCCTATTCGCCACGACGGCCCAACAACTCGAGAGTTTGATTTTTCCACTCGGAACTCTCGAAAAGCCGATGGTCCGGCAATTGGCCGACCACTTTGCTTTGCCCGTGGCCCAGAAGCCCGACAGCCAGGACATCTGCTTCGTGCCCAACGGGCGTTACGCTGATGTCGTTGCTCGCCTGCGCCCGGATGCCGTGAAGAAGGGTGACATTGTCGACCGTGAAGGCAACATCCTTGGCCGGCATGACGGTATCATTAACTACACGATCGGCCAGCGGCGCGGTCTTGGCATCGCAACCGGCGAACCACTCTTCGTGGTCCGTCTGGACACCCGCAATCACCGCGTGGTTGTAGGGCCACGCAGCGAACTCACCACAACGACGATTGAACTCAAGAACATCAACTGGATTGCCGACGAACAACGCCAACAGGCAGCCGAAGAGGGACTGGACTTGTATGCAAAAGTCCGATCGACACAACCTCCGAGACCAGCAATATTGAAGCTTGATGCTACACAGAACACAGCAATTGTGGAGCTTACCGTTCCCGAGAATGGCGTCGCCCCCGGCCAAGCCTGCGTGTTCTACGACGGCTCAAGTGCCGGAGCACAGCTGCTCGGTGGCGGCTGGATCGAGCGCACGGTGCCGGCTCAACCGGACCTCGTGCCGGACCCGGCTCCACCCTCCCGGCTTCCCGTCCAAGACCCGGCTGCATAGGTGAGCTCAACCGAAGAACCAGAGGCTCTCTCACCGACAAGCCTCGACGACATAATTTTAACCGATCGAGCCAGGCGGCCACATGCCCAGCAGCACAGGCGTCGACATCATATCGAGGCGGCCAACGGCGTTCACATCTAGCGTGAACAATTGACGCGACGAGAGGCACGGCGTTCGGACACCTTCCCGCCTTGACATTGCGACATGGATCAATCTATACCGCGATCCTTGCGGCGGAGTAGCTCAGGTGGTTAGAGCAGCGGAATCATAATCCGCGTGTCGGGGGTTCAAGTCCCTCCTCCGCTACCAAAATAGCCCGGCCTTATGTAGGAACAGCACCAACGATTTTCATTGATTTGCAAGCTTCTGCCAACGACATTTTCTCGTTATGGCAGAGAAACTTGTTATCAGCGCTTTGAAGAAGAAGCGTGCGGAATTGGCTGGTCAGATCGATCACATCACCAAACAACTGGAAGTCTTGAGGGCCGACCTGGTGCACATAGATGGTGCGCTTCATGCGTTTGGCTACGACGATCCTGATCTCATTAAGGCTAAAGATCTGGCGCGCGCTGCAAGGCTGTTCCAGCGCGGTGATTTGAGCCGGTATATTCTGGATAGTCTGCGTGTGGCACCCAAAGGGTTGACGCAGGCACAGATGTGCACCGCAATCTTTCAGCAAAAAGGATGGGACGAGTCCGACAAGGCGCTGGAGAAGAGAGTTAAAACCCGTCTCAACAGCGCCCTCAGCAAGCTCATGGAAAGGAACCGCATTCAGCGTGGTCCGATGGTTGGCCGCAGCCGCCTCTATCGGATCGTCGTCAATTCGCTGCCCGGTTCCAATAGCCTTTCCATTCCCGAGACACCGGATGGTCCAAGGCTAGCTTGATGGCGCGTGCGGTCAGTTCACCGTTGCTCTCGCGGCGGTGGTCTTCCATCCATGCCGCGTGGTTCGCGTACTGGTGCAAGTAGCGCGGCGACACGTGGTGGTGCTGGCCCTGCACCATGCGGCGGAGGCGGCTGAAGTAACTCTCTGCCCAGTTGGTGTGCTTTCCGTTTTCGTCGCTGTAGGCTACGCTGTGATTGATCCTGCCAACCGCATATTCGCCATGGAGTTCGTCCCAGTGCGGTGCCTCATCAGCAAAGACTCTTGCGTTACGATCGACGCGTGAGCGAATGAAGTCCAAGCCCTGATGCTCATAGCGCACGACAGCTGTCAGTGTTCGGCCACCACGTTCGCGGGCCGTCACTACGACACGGCGCAGGCCAGTCTGGTTTTCAGCGAGACGGCGGTCGACGCGATCTTCGCGGCGGTTCTCAGGTCTGATGTGACCGCCGTGATGCTGGCCATCAACCTCAACTTCACCATCCAAGTTGTGGCCTTCGATTTCTGAAGCCATGGCCTGACGAAGCTTGTGGCAGAGCACGAAGCTGGTCTTGTACTGGCAGTCGAGATTGCGCGCCATCTGCAAGGCGCTAACGCCCTTCGCACCGTTGATGAAGGTGCAGATCGCAGCCAGCAAATCCGTGAAGCTCATCTTGCGCGAGGCAAAGATCGTTCCTGACGTGACACTGAATTGATGGTGACACGACTTACACTTGAACTTCCGGCGCGTGGCGATCTTGTACGCGTCGTCATGGTCACAGCGAGGGCACACAGCCTTCCCGTTCGTTTCATGCCAGCGGAGCTTGCAGAACGTGTCGTAGGCGGCATCCTCCCCGCCCTGATAGATGGACTTCAGGGAGAGTGTTCTTGCCTTTGCTGTTAGTAGGAAATGCTGTGCCATTTGTACTGTACTCGTTACCTATGTAACTCATATAGTACATTAATGTATCGTGGACAAGGGTAATAGTATCGATTATATTACAATTCACATCGTAGGAGATACACATGCCCGAACGCACGGACTGGGAAGCCCGCGTGGCGAACATGCTCAAAGCAGAATTGAAGCGAAAAGGAATGACTTACGCTCAGCTTGTTGAAGCACTTGCCGAAATTGGGGTTGACGAAAAGGAAGTCAACATACGAAACAAGCTAGCACGAGGGAAATTCTCAGCAGCGTTTATGGTGCAATGTCTCACAGCGATTGGCGCGAATACACTCCAGTTCTAGTCATCTTTATTGTCATTGTTGGCTTGGCTTCAATATCAATATACGAAGACTATCAAGACACCGAGCGTGCTTACCACGCCGCCGAACAGAAATACGAGAAAACCAAAAATGTCGTTCCTTTGGGGACGTCGCCGAAGGGCGATTACACTGATCCAAAATCCGCAAGGGATGAGTGGCGCGCCGAATATGATCTTAAAGCCCAGCGGGATATGGCTCGATCGACCAACGTCATAATGTGGTTCACGATATTCGGCGTGATGCTTTTGGGGGGGACACTGTGGGAAGCCCGCAACACAACGACCGCTGCAATCGAGGCGGCCAACAGCAGCAGAGAGGCTGTGCGGATTGCGGAGCAAACGCTGCAAGCCACGGAGCGTCCGTGGGTGTCTGTTACCCCCAAAATTGCTAGCTCCGTTGTGTTCAAGGGCGGCGAAGGGCGAGTATCCATTGCTTTCGTTTTGAAGAACTTTGGGAAGTCTCCAGCTGTTAATGCAGAGGTTTTCTTTGAAATTGTAGACATCAGAAACGAATTCAAAACGCTGAGAGAAATAAGGAACCGAGCAAAACGACGACGTCCCAGAGATCTGTTGGGACACAAGATCTTCCCGACAGATCAATTCACCGAAAAAGTCAGCTCGCCGATTTCCAAGCAAGTTGTCAGACACATTGAAGAGCTGGTCGGAGAGCCTGTCGATGATTACAAGCTCACTATTTCTGTTGTTGGATGTGTCGTCTACAATTCTCCTGCAGGCACCGAAAATCATACGACTGAGTTCATGTTTTGGATAGGCAGAGAAGATCCTAGTAACCCCAACATAGTAATTGGAATGCCAACTACTGATGGTGAGATACCGCTTGACGAACTCCAAGCCGTTGTCGGCTTCGGAACAGGACGAGCCGATTAATAGAAAAAAGCCAAGAATTAGTGTCTTGGTGCCGTTCCTACATAAGGCCGAAATAGCCTTGTCCGACCCGGCGCCATGGGTAACAGATTGCACCTAAGACATGAGTTCGAACCTACGCCGCTCTCAATGCTCGCGGAGTAGACTGCCAAATCCATCGATCCGATCATCAATCCCATTCTGGCGAAGCGCCCACCAGTAGGTCGCCGTGTTAATGGCCAGAACCGGCTTATCAAGCCAGAACTCTGCCATCGGCGCGATGTGCGCAAAAGCCAGATTGGTGCCAACCTGCAGAATAGCTTCAACCTGCGGATCATCCACTTCGCGCACCGCATCCCGAAGTGTCTTGCTATCAACATGCGCAATGGCAGTCGGACTGTCACATTTGAGGCCGTACACAGCCTGAACATCAAAACCGCAGTCCGTGAAGAAGTTCCGGACCTCCTGATCGCCCACCGGCATATAAGGCGTCACCACGCTGATGCGTTTGATGTCGCCGTAGGCCCTCAAGGCAGCCTGGCTGGCATCTGAGCCCATGGCAACACGCAACTTGGACCGATCTTTCAGTTTCGCTTCGAGTTCCTGCGAACCAGCTAGTCCACCCCAGAACGTTTCCGATGACATCCCCATGATTAGATAATCCGGTCGCGCCGTCATCGAGCGATCAACAGCCTGCATCAGCTCGGCCCGGATGCGCACCATCAGTTCCTCAAAGTCCGCATCAGATCCAAGTGGATCATCTGGGATATGAATACGACTGAAATGATTGGTGACACCATACGGCGCCATCGCATCAAACTCGGGTTGCACGATGGTGTTCGTTGACGGCGCAACGACAGCAAACTTGCGGCGATAACCCAGAACATCAACCATGGTCACAGCATCCTATTGAGATGGCTCAGCACTATTGCGCCCAGCAACCGCGCGAATGGCTGTGATCGCTTCATCTGCCGTCAGAAGGTCTGCATATTTCTGGCCCATATCGAAAAGATTGGCCGCATGCGGTTCCAACGCACGATCACCACAGCAGTCTGTGACCACCACTGTGCGATAGCTATAACTAATGGAATCCACGACGCTGGCGCGCACACAGCCCGACGTGGTCGCCCCCGTGACGACGAGCGAATCCACGCCTTGGGCATTCAGCCAGGTGCTCAATGATGTCCCAAAAAACCCGCTTGGCCCCGTCTTGCGCACGATGTAGTCGCCTGGATGTGGAGCAAGCTCTGGCACAATTTGCGAAATCTCCGCATCATCGGTCAGGCGCTTCAAACCGGGAACTTTCATACCGAACACACCGGCATCCGATCCATCATCGGCAAACACAGCGCGCGTGTAAGCCACTGGAAAACCAAGAACGCGAAACTCGTGGAGAAGCGGAACAGTTGCAGCAACAGCTTCCGCAACGTTACCCCCGCCGAAGACTTCAGGGTCAGCAAAACCGACTTGAAAGTCGACGATCAACAGCGCCGGCTTACGGCCCAACCCTACATCATTGCCAAAGTTCTGACGCTGATAGACGTCATCCATCATCGCTTCATACTCCCCTGAGATTGACCTTGGGGTCACACGCTAACATCCCTCAACGATATCCCGCTCAGCATCAACCGTCGATCATTGGAGAGATTTCGCAAGCCAGTTTTGCTTGGAATCCTCCCGTGTTGAGGCACAATGCGGGCCAGAAGAACCCCAAAGGGAAGATTTGACAGGAATGACCCGACCCATGAATAGCCCAATCGACCCAGCGATTGTTGCCGAGCGCAGACAACATGTTGCTGAAACCGTCAATCGCATCCGCACCTTGGAAAGTGAGCACGGCGTGACACGTGACTGCCTGAAATTGATCGCCGCCGAATTGATGGAGCTTGCACACCGGAAGGAACTCTTTAGCCATGAGCACTTCCCAAATCCCGAACCCGGCTCGTCAGCCAAGCTCTATCTCCTGAGCGAAGATGACGGCGGCCGTTTTCCGTTGTATCTGACCTGTGCCCGACCGGGTGGATCAGTGCGCCCACACAACCACGCCACATGGGCCGTTGTGGCCGGCCTTGAAGGTTGCGAGGAAAACAGTCTCTACGAACGCACCGATGGGGGATACGAACCGGGTCCTGCCGAAATCAAACTGGCTGCAACCAAGCGTGTGCATGACAACGAGTACATCGCGTTGATGCCCGATGACGTCCATAGTGTGGCGACACCGGGGGAAATTCCGCGGCGGCACTTTCATATGTATGGTTTATCGCTGGAGCGCTTACCGAAGCGTCTCGCCTACGACATGGACAACAACACCTGCGATTACATGGAAATCAATCCCAAAATTGTCCGTGTCGCCCATGCCTGAATATATGAGCCTGTCGACGCAAGTTTTCAGGCTGCTTTCTCTTCAAGCCGTCTCAACGAACCGGAATGATATCAATGGGTAGCCGCAAACAGATTGCATATGGAGTGCCATCAGGAAACGATGCTCTCACCGTCCGCTTCGGGATCGAAGAAGGCGTCTTCGCTGACGAGGGTGTGGATCTTACAATCAAAATGGTGTTCGGCGGACCTGAGATCGCGGCAGCATTTGATACGGGCGCTGCTCCCATTGGAAGCCTCGGTTCTCCATCTGGCCTGCCGGCCATGGCTAGCGGCAAACGATTTCGGATTATTGCGAGCGGCTGCCGCCAACAGGCACATCTGTATCTCGGCGTGAGAAAAGACATCACCACCTATGCAGAGCTAAAGGGCAAGCGTATCGGATTGCTGAGTATTGGCAGCTGCCCCTCTTGGATTGTGCACAAAATGCTGGCGCAGCACGGGCTCGACGCCAACAAGGATGTGACGCTTGTCCCACTGCATGATCAATATCCCCGTATCATCGACCTAATGGACGATGGCGCAATTGACGCTTGCCTGGTGACAGAGCCCAACCTGGCGATCGGCGAAGAGCGCGATATCCTTAACGTCTGGGCCGCTGGGTACGAGCAACAATATCTTCCAGATTTCCAATGGATCGTCCGGGTTGCCAACAGTGACTTTATCGCCCGCGAACCAGAGAGCGTGAGCACCGTCTTACGTGGTTGTCGGAAATCCGCTCATCACGCAGCAAACAACCGCAAAGAATTCACGCGCTTTGTCGCCCGGCACTACGATGCCAATGAGAGTGCTATCGAGCGCGCAATGGATCGCGAATTCCCGCGTTATCAGTTGGACTGCAGTCTCGACATAGCCGGCCTGAAAAAGTCAATCGACATGCTCACGGAACTTGGCGGCATTGATCGGGCAGCCGAACCTGAAGAATTTACGGATCTGCGCTTTCTGCCAACTTAGGTCTGTCTCCACAAAGCGGCCTCAGCGTTTATGCCACCAACGATCATCAATCCCAAAGCGCATCCATTGTTCGCGTGGAACAACACTGTTGTGCCCCAGCATCTGCAACGCCGGATCGTCATCCGGAATGAGCCGATCGCGCAATGCCAACAGCAACTTGGCAGCAGATGTCTCACCCCAGAACCAATCGGCAAGTTGCTTACTGCCGATAGCGTCTCCGCCGGGCTGTCCGGCAGCAGCTTCAAAATAAAACGCGCGTAGATCTTCCACCGCAAGCTTGAGCATAGCGGCTGGTGTCTGGTTTTTGATGACCGCTGTTGGCGCTTCAGGTGAAAGCCACCCAGCAAGCGTCCGGACCACGTCATCAATTTCAAGTCCAGTGACGCCGACCGTTGTCCTCTGGCGCCGTTCACAGGCCAGATCGTACCACGGCTGCAACTCACCAACTTCGCGCAGTACCGCCGATTCCAGCGTCTCGTCGTTCGTTTTAGGCGCATCAAACCGCATCGGACAAGCTAGGCCGTCCATATCATCAGCATGACTACCCGGAGCATCCTCAGGATAGTCGACGAGAACAGGACCTTTCCGCGCCTCGAACAAATCAATCAAAGATTGGAACACGCGCGACTGGAAGTCTGCATCATGCGGCACGCCGAGCGGGCGGCCCAGCTCAAACGGAACCCAGAGCGCACGCGGCGGTCGGATCTTCTCGCTATGCAGACGGATCAAACTAAGCCCTGCTGTTGCAAAGCCGGCGCGTTCTAAGTAATGGCCAAGCCCGCCCACGGCGCGCGTACAAGCCGGTCATATCGGTATCAGTAAAACAGAGTCGACATTGTCCTGCTTCAACACCCGAGCCAGTCGTGTTGCCGCCTGCTCCAGCTTATCGGGATGAGTTGCCCCCATAAATGAGTAATGGACATCTGCCGCTGAACCAACTTTGCCTGCAGCCACAAATTCATTCAACCGATCTATCGGCAGTGCAACGTTATGGTCCTGCTGAAAACCGCTGCGGTCGAAGTTGATCGAGATGTGGCTCATCTCCAGCTCGGCAGCCGGCGTATTGCTCGGCAACACGCGGTAGTCAGCTGAATCAACTGAGAAGGGCCGATCCCCGCGCCGCTGCAGGACTGCCGTTGAGATCATTGCGACTCCCGCCTCTGTGATCGGCTTTGGCGTGACCCAAGGCGTGTCCGGGAACGCCGGCATTGGCATCGACCGATAATAGTCCTGACCAATCTCGTCAAAGTCACTCAGTCTCGCCATGCAGCCAATCCCACTTTGGATATCCTGAACAACACTATCGTGCCCGACCAACGGGCTCAACTCAGTCCTGCGACATCTCAATCGTCAACATGATCTGCGCCGCAACGCGCATGCCGGTGAAAGACGAAGCCGAGCCTGCAGCAAGGACATCTTGAAGTGTAACAATACCTCGCCGCAATGCGCTTGGGCTGTGAAGCATGTCAGGCAAACGCACGTTGTGCACGACTGCCGATATCACGATATCAACGTGCCGCAGAGAAGACCGTCTCGAACAGTTGGGCTATTCGAATGAGCGCATGATCCGAACCAGGAGATGAAAGAACCTGCAACCCAACTGGCCGTTCACCAGTCGGCACCGGGATCGGCAGGCTGATTGCCGGGCAGCCAGAAAAATTCGCGATGGCAGTGAGATCTGCTTGATTGGTCGGAACAACCTCATCAAAGCGAAAGGCACGCTGCGGCGCCGTTAAACTGAGAATCGCATCAAAAGCAGCCAGCTTCTCCCGGAACAACTGCCCGGCAGTTTCTATCGCCTCACGGGAAGCTTCATAGCGCTCTTCGGTTACATTCTGCCCGTACTTTAGCATCGCCAAAAACTCTTGAGAGAAAGCTGCTGGTTCTTGCGCTAACAGCTCCGCATGCGCCTCTGCCCCATCGACTTCACTGACGAGAAAGCCTGCGCGACGGGTCTGCCCTGGAGAGTAGTCCGTCATCTCGACGGTCTCGAAACGGGCTCCATGCTTTCTAAGTTCAACAAGCGCATTGTCGAGAATGGCTTGGCACTCGGGTTTGATCTCGACGCTTGCCCCATAGTCCAGAACTCCCAGTCGCAGTTCATCAAGAGACGGGACGTCCAGCATAACATTGAGCAACAAGGCAAGATCGCCGGTGGTTCGAGCCATTGGCCCAATCGTATCGAGCCCCCGGCCGAGCGGCATAACCCCGTCGATCGACCACATTCCGCGTGATGGTTTCAGACCAACAATGCCGCAGTATGCAGCAGGCAGGCGCACGGAACCCATGGTATCCGACCCCAGCGCAACCGGACATAAGTCTCCGGCAACGGCCGCAGCCGACCCACCGCTGCTCCCACCAGGAGTAAAACCGGGAAAATCCGGGTGCATGCAGCGGCCATGATGCACATTGTCAGTTGTTGCTCCAAGTGCCCCTTCGTGCATGTTCAGCTTGCCCAGCATGACCAAGCCGTCACCGCGCAACTGGGCAATCAAAGGCGCATCACGCTTGGGTAGCCAGCTCGTCGCCAAGCCATTGGTGGTCGACATGCCAAGCACGTCAATATTGTCCTTGACCGCGATGGGAATGCCATCCAAGGGCGACCACATACACTTGCTTTTCCGCCGTTCGTCACTCTCCCGCGCTGCGGTGCGAGCCTGATCTCCGGCGATGTGGATGAATGCGTTCAGCAATTGCCCGTCTCGACTTTCGGCACGCCGAATGCAGTCTTCCGTCAGCTCAAGGCTTGATAGTGCACCACTCTCCAAAGCCGCAGCGGCTTCACAAACAGTCAGACCGGCCGCTTCTGTCATGACCGCTCGTCAATCAGACGGATTGGTTTCTGTCGCGTCTCTACCTGAGTTAAGGCAGCCGTCCCACCTGCCGCAGCCAACTCCACCTGGACACTCACACCGAGACGTTCGCGCAATGTTGACCTGACTTGTTCCAGCAGCTCCGAACTCGCCCCAACCTCGTTTGCACTGGTCTCCACAACAACGATCAATTCATCACGACCATCCTGCTTGGTCAGTCGACAAACATACTCACCACTCAGCCCCTCAATCTCATTTACAATAGCCGCGATGCCGGTGGGATAAACGTTGATCCCTCGCAACTTGACCATGTTATCGCTGCGGCCTTGAAATCCGGCCAGACGGCGGAAGTTAATTCCAGCACCGCCGCGACCAGGCAGCATGGAAGACACGTCATTCGTATTGAAGCGAATGACAGGATAAATGGTATTCTTGAACAGCACGGTCACACAGATATTGCCGCGTTCTCCGTCATCAATCGGCTGCAACGTGTCTGGGTCGAGTATCTCGACAAAATGCGCGTCTTCCCAGACGTAAAGTCCGCTACGATCCGGCCCTTCCGCCGCGATAATGCCGGTATCACCAACACCATACCAATCAAACACCTCTGCTCCGGGCCAGGCCTTTGCAAGCGCTTCGTGTCCATCCGCTGAAAGGTGGCCGGAAATCATCCGAATGGGAATGTCGCGCCCAGGCTCCAATCCCTTTTCGCGGGCGACTTGCGACAGCTTTAAGATGTAGTCCGCAAACCCAACAATCGTCGTTGCCCCGAACGTCTTCATCAGGTCGATTTGCTGTTCGGATCGTGTCTCCAATCCCGTTCCCGCCGGTAAGAGCATGGCACGGGTGAAATGCAGAACAGCCTCCCGGATGTAATGCCCCCCATTGACCATTCCAAACCCATAGACGGAGTGCACAACATCCTCATCACGCAGACCTTGCAGGAGATAGGCACGGGCAAGCAAAGCGTTTTGAATTTCACGGTCCCAAGCGCCAAAGAACAGAGGTTGCGGCGCACCAGTTGTGCCACTAGTCGTGTGCAGGACCACGTTGCGCCGCGCCGGACCGCCGTCCATGCCATGGAAGTCACCATATGGCGGGTACATGTCGACACTCGCCATCAAATCAGATTTTGAGAACGTCGGGAGCTTTGAGAGGTCGTCGAGAGATTTTATGTCCCCAGCCTCAATCCCATGGCTTCCCCAGTGTCGCTTATAAAACGGGATCTCCCAGCCGCGGCGCATGAGAGCGGCAAACCGCTTTTGCTGCAACGCACGCAGTTCATCACCATTCAGTCGAGCAGGACCGTCCAGGAAACTCTGCCCGATTGGATACTCCTCCAGTATCCGCCGATGGTCGGCTTCCTCAAAATAGTTACCTGCCATCGTACGCTCGCTCATCACACTGCATTGTGGGGGTATTGTTCAGCCCAGTGCTTCGCGATATTCAAGCGCGTTGTCACCCAGACATCATCATGCTTCATCACATAATCGAGGAATTTCTCAAAATAGCCAATCCGCCCCGGACGCCCGATAATCCTGAGATGGACCCCTAACGACATCATGCGCGGCTGATCCGCACCTTCCCGATAAAGCCAATCAAAACTATCGCAGGCATATTGATACCAATCTGCCGGCATGTAGCTGGGTGAAACCCAGAACTTCATATCATTACTATCGATGGCGTAGGGCAGGATCAGGATCGGTTGACCATCGACGGTATCCCAAAACGGCTGGTCGTCAGAATAGTCATCCATATGGTAGGTGAAGCCTTCCTCAATCAGAAGCCGCCGCGTATTTTCAGTGAGCAAGTATCGCGAGAGCCACCCCTGAGGCTTTACCCCGGTTGTTCGCTCAATCGATGTGGCAGCCTTGCGAATAAATTCTCGCTCCGCCTTCTCGTCCATATGGAACTGATGCACCCAACGCCAGCCATGCGAACAAACTTCATGCGGCCCTGCTGCAATTTGTTGAGCGAGACCAGGAGCACGCTCAAGACTGAGGGCAGCAGCTGTGAAAGTCGCCGGAAGACCGCGATCTTCCAACAACTTCATGATGCGTGGCGCACCCGCCTTGATGCCATATTGATAGTTGCTTTCGTTTCCGTAGTTTCGCATCGCCTTCTTCAGCGTCACGCCCAATTCATCAACCGGCTCAGGTCCGCGGTCACCATCGGCAATTGAAAGCTCTGAGCCTTCTTCCACATTGACCACAATGGACACTGCAAGTCGGGCGCCTTTCGGCCAAAACGATTCAGGCAATACAAATCCCTCCGCGGTTGCGTTTCGAAGTTACTACCTCAACCGGTTTCAAGACATCAATACGAGGTCTTCGCGCAAACCAAGCGACGCTCAAGATCCTGTACTCACCGACCGTTCAATCAACAGCGAACCACCGGACAAGTCTGAGCTGTGATCCGCCGTCGCTCCAATCGCAGAAACTAGCGCAAAGCCCCATTGCAATCAGACATCTCTAGCAGACAGTTCGCAGGAGGCCACACGATCTTAGCGCATCAACCACCACCCGGCCACTTACCGAACAGTGCGGCTGACCCTCTGATCCCGCTTTCGCGAGACAACAGCAGCTGATACACGCTTCCCCGCCTTGGATGACTTGTTACGTGGTTTTGCCTTTTTGACCGGCTTCTTTTTCGCGGAAATATCTTGCAGGGAATGTCGGTCAAGCACATCAAGAAACGCCTCAAAAGCATCATCGATGAAGCTGTCCAACTGCTTCTGGGGTTTTACGCTTTTCTGAGCTGGAGCTCGCTCCAGCAGCCTGACGATATCACCGAGAGCCGCGTCTCTGGCGAATTCCGATAACCGTATACCGCCGCTCGGACCGCGGAAAGTTTCAACAAGTTCAACTTGGCTAAGAATATTTGCCAACTTCAGGGCCATCTGCTTCGTCAGACCCAACTCATCAGCAATACTTGCAACCTTCACCAGGTCGTCCCCGGCACGATAGCAGCATGCCAGCATCTGAATTGCATCAGACGTTTGTTTCGATAGATTCATCTAAAAGTCGCACCATTCAGAAATATAAGCCTCTCCATAGCAGGTCAGCGTAGCAGATCAACGCTCACACACCACTTTTTTGAGCGCAACCACTAGAGGAACCGCCTCCAGCAGCTGGCCAACCGAGGCCAAAGCAAAACGCCAACAGGTCCAATCATGTAGGGTCGAGCCCGCAATTGCTGCGGTCAAACATCCGTTTCCGCCCCCGTTGACTTGCGTTAGACTTCCCAATCATACGCTCCAGCTGTCCTTTCATTTTCTCATCCGGGCCCGCCAATGATCCGTTACCAAACACACGCAACGCCTTCGGCGGCGCGTCTCCCACGCGAGCAACAATTAGCATGGCAACTCGCCAAACTTGCTGAAGACGAAGCCGAAGTCTCCACTGATGTAACCGACATGATTGCCAATCGGATGATCGACAATGCAGCTGTTGCTTTGGCATCGATCAATCGCCGCCCCGTGCAGTCAGCACGGGCAATGGCAACAGCTCACCCACGCCCAGGTGGTGCGACTTTGTTTGGATTGTCGCCGGAGACAACGGTCTGTGCGGAGTGGGCGGCCTGGGCGAACGGCACAGCTGTACGGGAACTCGACTTCCACGATACCTTCCTCGCAGCGGACTATTCACACCCTGCTGACAATATCCCACCGCTACTTGCCGTGGCTCAACAATGTGGCTGCACCGGACGTGACCTGGCCCGCGCCATCGCAACAGCCTATGAAGTTCACGTCGCACTGGTGAAGGGCATCTGCCTACACGAGCACAAGATCGATCACATTGCCCATGTCGGCCCTGCTGTTGCAGCAGGCCTCGGGACACTGTTGCGGCTCGCCCCCGAAATCACGTACCAAGCGATCCAGCAAACCCTTCACTGCACCATCACTACACGCCAGTCTCGCAAAGGAGAGATCTCATCCTGGAAAGCGTTTGCGCCGGCCTATGCGGGAAAAACTGCCATAGAAGCCGTCGACCGTGCCATGCGCGGTGAAGGAGCTCCTAGTCCGATCTATGAAGGTGAAGACAGCATCATTTCCTATATCCTGAATGGCCGGTCTGCCCGGGAACGCGGAGAAGATCCTTACGCAGCAACCTACGAGATTTCACTGCCCGCACCCGGCGAAGCCAAGCGCGCGATATTAGAAACTTACACGAAAGAGCATTCTGCGGAGTATCAATCACAAGCCTTGATCGATCTTGCATTCCGCATCGGCCGGCAGCTCCCCGATCCTGAGCAGATCAAATCGGTCGTGATCCACACCTCTCACCATACACACTACGTTATCGGCACCGGCGCCAACGACCCGCAAAAAATGGATCCTCACGCATCACGTGAAACGCTCGATCACTCCATCATGTACATCTTCGCCGTAGCTCTGCAGGACGGCTCTTGGCATCATGTCCACTCGTATTCACCCAAGCGTGCTTCGCGTCCGGATACTGTCCGTCTATGGCACAAGATATCGACTGTTGAAGAACCAATCTGGACAGAACGTTACCATGATCCAGATCCTCAGAAAAAAGCGTTCGGTGGCCGTGTCGTGATCACCCTTGACGACGGCACAACGGTGCAAGATGAGCTCATGGTCGCCAATGCACATCCAGCCGGTGCATCGCCATTCACTCGCAAAGACTATGTCCGCAAATTCAAATCCCTCACCGAGGATATCCTCCCTACGGCAGAAACCGAGCGCTTTCTTGATCTCACCGCACGCCTGCCCGAACTGTCGGCAGACGAACTCCGCACATTAATGCCCATCGTTCCAGACCAAGCGGTCGAGACAAACCCGACACTTGGCATATTCGACGCCTGATCAATCTTTTCTAACCCAGCACACGCACCAAAAGATCGTACACACTCATGACCCAAGTTCTCTCACAAGCTGCGAGCGGCCACATCTACGGCCTGATCACCACTGGTCCATTTGCACGCCATGTCGGACTGTCCGTGGAGGAGGCGGAAGTTGACCGCGTCATCATTCGGATGCAGGGCGAGCCCCATATCATGAATGGTGTCGGCATTGCGCACGGCGGTGCTTTGGCGACCCTTATTGATACCGCCGCCACGGCAGCCGCCTGGGCTTCCCCACACGTCCGTGATACCACGCGCGGCACCACCGTCGCCCTCACCATCAATTACTTGTCCGGAGCACCCGAGGCCGATCTTCTGGCCGAAGGACGCGTCGTCAGCCGAGGCGGCACATTGACGATCGTCGATGTTGCAGCCCGCGCGGCGGGAAGCGACCAAATCATCGCAAAGGCTCAGGTCACCTACAAGCTGGATCTCGCGCGCGATCGCCGTCTAACGCAGAGCTAGTTGGCAGCTTGAACAATCTGTCTACCGTAGCTGGCTCAACAAAGTAGAACAGAAAATCTGCTAGACAAACTCCACCCGTTTCGCGCACCTTTCACCAAATTCAAATCACCTTCACAAAACCATTTGCAGGCGGCCCACCGCGCCAAGGAACATCATCATGACAATTGAAAACCTGGATGAAATGCTCCAGCAGGCTTTTGACGAAAGCACCAAGATCTATCAGGAGCGCGGCTTTCAGCGCCGTATTGGATTTGGCAAAAAGCCTGCCATTGTCAGCGTTGATCTCGCCAATGCATGGACCCGGCCAGGCAATCCATTTACCTGTGATATGGACAAGATGGACAATGAAATTATTCCGGGCATGCAACGTCTATTAGAAGCGGCCCGTGCCAACGGTCACGTCGTTGTCCATGTGACGACTGCCTATCAAAACACCGACCGCAATGATCCTCACACCGATATGGGTCAATGGCACAACAAGATTCCTGTTGAGGCCGTCAACCTCACTGATGAGCACCTCTGGGCCATCGACTCGCGCATTGCGCCAATTGAAGGCGAATGGGTGATGATGAAGAAGCGTGCGTCGTCGTTCTCAGGCACACCACTCGCGGGATATCTCCGCACATGCGGCGTTGATACGATACTGGTAACGGGCGTTACGGCGACCGCCTGTGTGCGAACGACGATCTGTGATGGCATTCAGGACGGCTTCAGAACAATAGCCGTTCGGGAGTGCATCGGCGATCGTGTGCCCGGCGCAGTGGCGTGGAACCTCTACGACATCGATGCCAAGTTTGCGGATGTCGAGAACGTCGACACCTGTGTGAATTACTTAAACAATGTCGACGGTTGGAACAACACGACGACTTGAGACCTGAGCCACACAGCAGGCTATGCAGCCCTTAACCAAACCGCCGTATCATGGAACCCGACACCGCCATTCGGCGGAACAGGGTCGGCGCCAATCAATGTGTTGATAGCCTGCTTTTCCTCAAATGCTTCAGCCGGCCAGATCCCTTCGACAATCAGCGTCTGAGATTTCTGACCATCATCGATCACGGCATGCAGCAGGACCGAGCCTCGGTCATTTCCGATACGCACCTTGTCACCATCTTGGAGGCCATGATCGGAAGCCGCTTGCGAATGCATCCGGACGCGCGGACCACCTTCCCTGCTTTGTCCGCTTTCGGTTTCTGAGAACGTCGAATTGAGAAAATGTCGTGCGGGAGGACACACCAACTTATAGGGATGGGCTTCGCTCGCGCGCTCATAGTCCTCAGTCCAGTCCGGCAACGTCGGCAGCCGCTCATGCAGTGGACCAATACCTGCCCAGTCCGGCTTGAAATGAAAACGGCCATCTGGTTGCGGGAAGCCGCTCAGGAAATGTGCATCCTCGAACGAAAGTGCACGATCCAGCCAGCCGGCATTCATTAACTCTCCAAACGCTGGCAATCCGCCACGCTGCAATGCGGCATCCAGCAATGCTCGATCATCCATTTCCAAAGACGGATGTTTTGCACCGAGGCGCTTGGCCAACTCCCGCACCAGGTAGCTGTTCGGCCGTGCTTCCCCAGGTGGCTCAACGAGCTTCGGTCCGCAGGTCAGGAACGTATGACCAAGCCCATAATAGAGATCATCATGCTCAACGAACATCGTCGCCGGGAACACAAGATCCGCATGGCGCGCCGTTGGCGTTAAGAACTGCTCCTGCACAACCAGGAACAGGTCCTCGCGAGACAACCCCTTGAGCACGGCTGCCGTATCAGGTGCCACAGTGGCGGAATTCGCGTTCTGCATCAGCATGGCATGGACCTGCGGGCCACCCTTGAGCGCGTCTTCATCACCGCACAGCACCGCACCAATGCGCGATTGATCAAGCACACGTGTGGTCGGATCAATCGTTTCGGTCGCGTACAAAGACTTGGTGTCCAGGCCCCAGATCGTCGGATCATAGGTCAGAAAGAACGCTCCGCCACCGTGATGTTGCCATGCCCCCGTTATTGTCGGCAGGCAAGACACTGCGTGCATGGCCGCAGAACCGTTTCGCGTTCTCGTAAAGCCGAATCCAGCCCGCAGGAAGCTCTTCTCAGTCCCGCCATACAGCTGTGCAAAATCGATAATCTGCTGAACGTCTAGACCTGTGATTTCTGCCGCCCAGGCCGGGGTACGGGTACGGATATGCTCCTCGACTTCTGATGTGAAGTCTGAGTATCGAGCCAGATAATCGCGATCCGCAAAACCTTCTTCCAGAAGGACATTCATGACCGCCAACGCCAGTGCCCCGTCGCTGCCGGGATTGACAATCAACGCCATGTCGGCCTGCTCGACAGTTGGCGTCCGGTAAACATCTATGACGACAAACTTGGCGCCTCGTTCTTTGCGCGCCTTGGCGACATGGGTCATGACGTTAACCTGTGTCGAGACGGGATTCCCGCCCCACATCACAATCAGATCTGAATGATCCATCTCGCGCGGGTCGCAGCCGGTCAATTTACCAACCCCTGCCAGCCAGCCAGATTCCGCCGGTGTCACACAGATCGTCGTCTGCTGCCGTGAATAGCCCATGACGTTGCGCAGACGATCAAGACCATAGCGCTGCAGAACACCCATGTTGCCGCCGGAATGATAAGGCCAGACCGCCTCCGGACCGAACCGCTCAGCAACTCCCGCAATCTTCTCCGCAGCTTCATCGAGCGCCGCGTCCCAGGATACGGGCGCGAATTGACCACTCCCTTTGGGCCCGGTCCGGCGCAATGGCTGTAGCAATCGATCAGGATGATAAATCCGTTCCGCGTAGCGCGCGACTTTGGCGCATATGACACCGGAAGTATAAGGATGCTGTTTCGCGCCGCCAATCCGGCCAATCCGGCCATCATCACCAATCTGAACTTCAAGCGAACACGCACTCGGACAATCATGCGGGCAGGCTGATTTCAATCGTGTCGGCGCAACTGAGTTCATGGCAGATCTCCTTCAGGAGATAACACTGCGACCGTTCTGGCGACAAGGCAAGTATCAGCCAAGCTCAATTGCAGACCTGAGGGTATTGCCCGCTGTCTACAGCAACACCACCTTAAACCGGCACCTCAACTTTCAAGCGACCGCCAAATCATTGGCTTCCCATTGCACCTGACGACAAGCAGGTTCAGGCCTGAGCATGAGCCACGAAGCGGTGTCACCCCGCTCCTTGTGGGCGGGGTCCATTTCGCAGTTTGATCAAAGTCAGAGATCCGGACGCTGACACCGAACGCTTTATAGGCGTCATCCGCGTTGCCCGATGGATGCCGCGCACAAGGCACGGCATGACCGTGGAGGGTGGTGATGGTATAGGCACTCAACTTCGGTATATCGAATGGCATCCCTGAATACGTATAAAGCGCGCGACACCCCAGACGGCTACCGGCGGAACCAGGCCGGATGCCTCAGAACGGGACACCGACCTTCACGCTGCCGCCATAGGCGTTGTAGCCGTCAGCGCCGATGCCGTCGTAGAAGCCTTCGCCGGTGATCGATAGGCCTTGCGGAAGCTGGACAGAGAGGCCTGCTTCGGCACGGGCCCGCACCTTGTCGGTGCCGGTGACCGCCAGGCCGGTATCGATATCGACCTGATCCGTACGCTTGAAGTCCCAGATACCTTGTACCGCAATGAACGGCGCAATCGTAGTGCCGTCGGTTCGCGTGAACGACGTTGAGAATTTGGGACCGAACGTCAGGCGGCCAAGCTCAACCGTCTGCGCCCCGATCAGGTTGCCGTTGCTGTCAGTGTAGGCTTTCTGCTCTTCTTCGAAGTAGATCACCCCGACGTGTGGCGCGACATGTAGGTCGCCGAACTTGAAGGCGCCCGTCAACCGGCTGCGCACCAGCCAGCGTTCGCCCTCGAAGTCATCGGTGTAAGTCTGGAACGGGCTGACCTCGTTGTCGGACCGGCCCCAGGCGCCGCGCGCATCGAAAATCAGGTTAGAACTGAGACGGGCAACAATGTAGGGCCCGGCCATCCAGCCTTTACCTTCGATTGCAAAGCCGTTGGTGCTGTCAGTCTCATCCATGCGATCGAATTGCGCAATCACGCCGACAACGAGGCCGGTGTTGAAACGGTAGTCGGCACCGACGTAAAGCAGACCAAAATCGCTTTCGGCGGTCTCGTCCTCAATCCGCGCCCAGGTGCCTTCGGCCCAGAGACCAAAACCCGTTTGCGATTGTGCGCCTCCACCTAAAGCCGGCTCGTCCTTGAGGCTGCCGCCATCGCCGCGCGCGCCGAGCGTCATCATCGCACCGGCATCACCGAGGCGCTTGCGTTTGGCCATCCGCGTACTGCCCGCGATCTGACGGGCGCTGGTCGCGAACGCGACATTGTTGTTGTTCGCGGTGCCCTCACCGGTGACGCTGACTGGACCACCACGAGAACTATCACCGCCATCACTGAGGCGCTTGGTCAGATCGGGTTCCTTGGCGACGATCTGCGCTCCGCGCCGGCCCATGAAGTTCGCGATAATACGCTGTGTGCGCGCCGTCACCTGCTCGCTGTCGTCCTCGGTTTGACCGGCGGTTCCACTGATAAACAGGTTGAATGTTTCACTCGTTGAGCTGTCGATCAGCAGTTCAACACTGAAATCCATCGGTTGGTCGGGTGTGAATGTGGCCGTGAACTCAAGACACTTGCCACTGTCCACATCCGCGAATTCACTCAGATCGTGACCGCTATCGGCGAGGTCTACCAACGTTACAGAACCTACCACATTGTTTGTGGCTCTGACATTGACAGTAACTTCGGTGAGGCTCTCACTACCTACACTACAAATTTGATACGTTTGCGTAATCGGTTGCCCGGGCGTGCGCATACCGAGGCCATCGGTGTCGCCATCATTGAAGGAGTTTGTATCGCTTCGGACATCCATTGCTGTGCCTGCGGGCTGCCCTCCGAAATTAGCACCCGCTAGCTGACCACCGGCGCCAAGCTCATAGACATTCCCTGACCTACTCAAGATCGCGCCAGAGAATGTCGCGCCATTCGCCCACTGAATGAACAGTTTACATGATTGCCCAGGATCCAACTCGATTCGACCGATTGTCTGGCCAATTCCACCTGTCGTAGCGCCGACACAGTAAATGGCGTCAACCGGGTTGTTGGTGTTTGCAATATTGCTCGCGGCAAACTTAACCGGATTACCGGCGGCAGACAGATCCCCTCCCGGAAGGAACAAACTGAATGATGCTACTTCACCTCCCACTGGCACATTCGCATCGCCGTAAGAATTAGAAGGCGGATCTCGGACGAAGCACAAGTTGTTGATTTAGACAATCTCGGTAATTTCCCCTGCTGGCGCATCCGCCCCATTCGCGGCTGGACAACCAATCTGCGCCGGCGCCTGCTCGGGTGCCGCAACACCACCGAAAGCCAGCATCATGCAAGCAAGCAGTAGAATACCCCATATGTGCTGACGCATAACCTCGATCCCCTCATCATCAGGCCTGACGGTTCATCGATAGTTTTTAGTGTGGGCAGGGTGCTCAGTGTTAGGCGGATTGCGAAGGTGACCACGACTAGGGATTGTGAAACATCCATGAGTTGGGGTTGAATCAGCCTCAACCTGTACGAATTGCGCAGACGTGTGCTGTGGACGCCACAGGCTTACTCGAGCTTACGAATGCTCTTGAAATGCGCTGACGGCAAAGTCTAATTCGCCGCCACCGCCATTGCAGAGCTCAACGGAGCGGGGTCGGTCGAACACGATGTCCGCAGCAGATCTGTTTTTCTGAGTAAGCGGAAAGCCGCTTGGTTCGCCGCTTTCGCGGCGATGACGGTGGGCGGGGGCGGCCCGGTGCTACGATCTAGGCAAAGCCTGATAGTTCAACAGAGACTCAGCAACAGTCCGAAACGCACAAGGCCCTGGCTCCCCCAACCACCCAACTCGGCATCACCCCGCTCCTTGTGGGCGGGGTCCATTTCGCAGCTTGGTCAAAGTCGGAGTTCTGGACGATGCCCCCGCATACATCATGAGCGCCATCCCTGCTGCTTGATGGATCCCGCGCACAAGGCACGGCATGACCGAGGTGAGTGGAGATGGTTCGGGCACTCAACTTCAATTTGTTAAACGGCAGCCCTGAACCCGCATGAACCGCGAGACGGCATTGTTTCCCCTTCGCGAGAAGAGGCCGCAGTCGCTGGACACTTCATCCCCACCGGAACGGAAGACTGATCCGCAGCTCTTTAAACAGCAGCCGCGTTGCGGCCCGCAATATAGCCCCAGGTGAGACAAGGACCGAGTGTCGTGCCGGCACCAACACCCTTCGATCCAAACGAGTTCGCCATCACATTGCCCGCTGCGTAGAGCCCAGTAATCACATTGTCATTCGTATCAAGAACCTCGGCGCGTTCGTTGGTCCGCGGGCCACCCTTGGTGCCTAGAAAGCTCGCTTTGAAAGGCATCGCATAAAACGGCGCTTTCTCGATCGTCCCGAGTGTCGGATTGGGCTTATGCGTGGGATCGCTCCCGCGCCGTTGATCCCACAAGGATGCGCCGCGTCCGAAATCATCATCTTCGCCTTTGCGGGCAAATCCGCTGAACCGCTCGGCCGTCTGCTCCAGGCCAGCTGCATCAACTCCGATCTGCTCAGCCAACTCACGGAGGGTGTCCGCTTTGAAATAATTATCAGGGATCGATTGCTTGGGCAGCGCGTGCGGATATTTCCGGGCAAACTGACTGTCATAAATACGCCAGGCCGGAAGATGAGCGGGCGTTCCCGTTGCCGGATCCTTCTCAGCAAACGCAAGTCCGACATTCATCTGCTTCTCGTTCACAAACCGCATGCCGTGCTTGTTCACGATCATGGAATGCGGAAGGAAGTAATCTGCGGCTGGCTGGCCCTGCAAATTACCCTCATACATCACCGGCGTCGTGCCCATGATGAGTGCCTGATCCATATGGTCCAGCTGAGCACCAATGTCAGCTGCCATACGCTGACCATCACCAGTATTCGTGGATGGACTAGCCGTCCATTCGACGGGTCCCGGGAAGTGCGCGGCCATCATCTCAGGGTTCCACTCAAAGCCACCGCTGGCAAGAATAACAGCCTTATGCGCTACAATTTCCTCGATGCCGGCATCAGTTTCAATTTCAAGCCCCGTGACCCGTCCGTCGCTCACAATCAAACGCTTCGCCGGTGCCTCAAGCCGAATATCAATACCTTTATCGAGGCAACCTTTCAGAAGACCAATTGAAAGTGCATTGCCCCGCGCTCGCATGTTGAGGAGCTTCCGCCAAGCCAAACGCGGCAAGAACCGTGGCACCCACTTTTTTGGGTTGGAGAAAAAGTGCGTATCGACAATCTCTTCGTAGCTCAAACGCAGATCAAAGGTCGGCTGGCGAACCTTGTCCTTCCAGTCCCCCAGGATGGCGATCCGAATGGGCGCGGCTGACACGTTCCGCCCATAAGGCAGGCCGCCCACTTCCTCGGCATAAGGATCAGGATCGCGGTTAGGGTTGAATTTCAGTGGCGTATTGGCCTCGAGAAAAAGCAACATTTCCGGTGCGGTGTCGACGAAGGCAGCCCATGCTGGCGCTTCGCGATTATGCCAACCTTCGGGCGAGACCGCGTAGATATATTCGAGCACAGCTTCGCGGCTGTCTTCGACACCTTGCCGAGCCGTATAGTGATGCCGCGGCACCCAGATGCAGCCGCCGGACATCGCCGTTGTCCCACCGACCATCGATGACTTTTCAACGACTAAGACACGGGCACCGCTTGCGTGCGCGCTGAGAGCCGCACTGAGACCGGCAGCTCCCGTCCCGACAATAACCACATCATACGCGTCTGGCATTGAATGACCCTCTGCTGCTGACCTAAACGATAACGTGCAACAGCTTCTGCTCACCACGCCAAAGCCGCTCGAGGTTCTCGATCAACGCATCAATAACATTGTCCTCGTAGGCGCGTGTCTCCCCTCCGGTATGTGGAGTGAGAATGACATTATCGAACGACCAGAGCTTTGAATCAGACGGTAGCGGTTCAGGCTCTGTCACATCGATCCCGGCGCCGGCAATAGTCCCGGCCTCAAGAGCTGCGATCAGCGCGTCCTGTTCCACGCAACCACCACGTGCCACGTTGACCAAGTAAGCCGAGGGCTTCATCGCAGCGAAACCAGCCGCATTCATCAGGCCACGTGTCTCGTCGGTCAGCGGACAAGACAACACGACGACATCGGCCCGCGGTATCAAAGACTGGAAGGCATCTGTTGGATGCAACTCATCGATACCCTCGACCGTTTTCGAGACATCGCGCCGGACGCCCAATACGGTCATGCCGAACGCCTTGGCCAGCTTTGCAATGCGGCCGCCGATCTGGCCAACGCCGTAAATCAACATAGTCTTGCCAGGCAACTCGTCCTCGCGCTTCGAACGATCTGAGATCATCGGCCGCCAGAACGCATTCTGTTGGTTGCTGCGCGCCACATGAACCTGACGCGTCAATCCAAGCAGCAAAGCAAAGGCGTGGTCACTGACGGCGTTGGCATTCACCCCTGCAGAGTTGCAAAGGCGGATGCCACGGTCGGAGACAGCTGCCTTGTCAAATTGGTCGTGCCCAACGGCGCAAACCTGGACGAATTTCAGCTTCGAGGCATCCGCCAACAGGTCATTCTTCCAGAACCCTGAGGCAACGAGGACATCCCCTTCTCCAATACGGGCACGCGTATCCTCGGGCGTCCAGGTCTGGAAATGTGCAATTTCGGGTCGTCGCACCGCAAAGCGCTCTGCCAGGCAGTAAGCACTGTGTGCAAAATGAATTGTGATATCGCCCGGTGCCGGGAAATCGCTCATCCGTCTCTCCGCTGATAGGCCAAAGCATCGTGCAGCCAAGCACGGGCCCGCCGCATCATGCTTTGCTCAAGAATGGTGCTTGAGCATAGCGGCCCAATGATGCGGCGTCCAACAGACAGCGGATTGATAAGCCATGCCTCACATAGCCGGGATCCGGATGAACCAACCTATGCGACGCGCGGATACAGCGTGCCAATCTCTGCAAGCTCACTGCCCGCCTTCAATTGGTCCAGCTGCGGTGCCCATGCCCCCCCAGCTCCGGACGGCATCTCGCAATTCAACATCGCCAGAGCCTGGCCTGATGTGGTTGGAATAACCTGCGAAAAAGCCTCAAAGACCACGCGCAGGCAGTCCAGCGTGACATAAATCACCGTAGCGCATCTATCCTTTGTCTCATCACTCTTGATGAGATCCCATGGTGCTTGATCCGCAAAGTAGTTGTTCATGTGATCACAGGCTGTCATCAGGCCTTGCGTGGCATATGGAATCTCAGCCAGTTCAAGCTTCTTTCCAAAAGGCGCACAGGCAGCAAGCACCTGCTTGCGCAACTCTTCATCAGCTTCCGCACCCGACTCGCCCGAGGGCTCGGGGATTTTGCCATCAAAGCGGCTCTTGGCAAACTTGCCTGCGCGCGAGAGCAGATTTCCGACCTTGTTACCCAGCTCACTGTTGTAAGCCTGTGTGATCAGCTCGACCGAAATCTGGCTATCAGCATCAGCCCGCGCATTGCGTGCTAGGTAATAGCGCAACGGATCAGCACCAAGTGTGTCCATCACCTCAATTGGGTCGACAACATTGCCCATCGTCTTAGACATCTTAAGGCCACCGGCCCCGACCCAATGGCCATGCACCGACAGCCGCTTCGGCGGAGCCATATCAATCGCCATAAGCATGATCGGCCAATAGACGCCGTGGGTCTTTAGAATGTCTTTGCCAATCAGGTGCTCACACTCGGCCCACCACGCGGCGTGCTCCGGCTCAGGCCAGTTGAGATTGGTGATGTAATTGATCAGTGCATCGAACCAGACATAGGTCACGTAGTCTTCATCAAAGGGCATCGTTACGCCGAGCGACACACGCCGCTTCGGACGCGAAATGCAGAGATCCTCCAACGGCTCAGACAACATCTTGAGCAGTTCAGTTTTGTAGATAGCGGGCTGCACAAAATCTTCGTGCTCCGCAATGTGCTTCAGGAGCGCCTCACGGAACGGCTCAATCTTGAGGAAATAGTTTTCCTCATTGATCTGCTCAAGTTCAAGCGTCGGATGGTCTGGACAGCGGCCATCGTCATTCAGATCGCTCGGCTTCTTAAACTGCTCGCAGCCCGTGCAGTAGATCCCGCTGTATTCTTTCTTGACGATCAGATCAGCGTCATACATGCGCTGTTCGATCTCGGCGACACGCTGTTTGTGCTCAGGCCGGCTGGTTCTGACAAAGTAGTCGTAGTCGACCGCAAGTCGATCAAAGACATTGCGAAATTCTGCCGAGCGTCCATCGAGATAGTCCTCAACGCTCATTCCACTCTCGGCCGCGGCTTCTTGGTTCTTCTGGCCGTGCTCATCGCAGCCGGTGGTTAGCTTGCCTTCATAGCCGATCGCTACACGGTTACGTTTCAGAATGTCCGCCATGACAGTCGTGTGCGCATGGCCGATATGGGGGGCACCATTCACGTAATAGATCGGTGTCGTAATGTAGGTTTTCATCGTAACCTGCCATAATGCAAAGACTGCGGATGATAGAAACTGTGCGCGCGCCGAATGACAAACAACGCTGGCGCACGACAAACGGACCCGACTTCTAAGGTCCAATACCGGGATTAATCAAGTCCAGCACCGTGCTTAGGCCCGAATTCGATTGAAGGTCCGTGGATCAATAGCTGATTGCGCGGCAGAAACAAACGCTCTTCGTATCTTGTTAAATGCGGCCTTGATCTCATCAGGCGGTGCGTTAATCGGTTCCTCCCGCATCTTGCGAAGAAAATCATACCCTTCGACCAGATGATCCAGGATTTCCTGGCGGTGGCCCTTGTACGCCTCGTGTTTCAGTTCACCGTAGGTCGGATCCTGCAGATTCGGGAAGTAGAGCCGACCTTCATCAATGCGTGCGCTCAGCCGCGACCTCAGTTGTATATAGTCACTCTGCGCCAGATTTGTACCCAGACTGATATGCTCCTCCACTTCCGCCATCAACTGGATGCAGGCCTGTGACCACTCGATAATGTGGTCCTCTCGATGAAGGCGCAACTGCCAGCGATTGAGGCGCTGCTGGCGTTGAAACACCCACAACGACATAATCAATGCGAACAATGAGAGGATTGTTGCCGCTGTCTGGCTGATCGCTGCCAAGGCCTCGATCTTCGCGGCATCATCCAACTTATTGGATTGAAACGAAAAGAATTCCCACCAATTCATAGAATACAAACACCCTTTCTTGGGTCTCAACCGTCAAGTTGCAGTCATGTCCCACTCACCGCGTAGAGCATACAGTTTTCATGAGCACTGCCGCGAAAATCGCCACAGCGATAGGGCCAAACCGTGACCACACCCAGACGCCAGCCCACTTCGACACGTAACTGATATCGACTGCAACTGCTGTACAGCGAGCGTCCATTCCAGCATACTTCTGACATCAGCGTTGGTTTACGAGCACCATCCACTGGCTCACGGAGATCAAGATATGCGCATTGTGAACCCTACTTTCGGCATCGATGCTCAGTCCGGCGAAACGCTGGCTGCCAAACCACTAAATTGGATGCAAGACCCAATCGCCTTGTTCTCCAATTCCAAACCCAATGCCCGCGAACTTATGGATGGCCTCAAGGCCAAGCTTTCCGATGACCGCCCGATCGACAATATCGACTTCATCTACAAACCCAGTGCTAGCCAGCCGGCAGCTCCCGAAATCATCGATCAGGTCGTCCAGAAATACCGGGCGGCATTGCTCGCGCTTGGGGATTGAGGCTCCTGCTCATCGTGGAGTTTCCATGATTGCATTGAACTTGAGAAGCGTGGTGTGACAGCCTATCTGATCGCATCAGAAACGTTCGAGCCACTGGTCCGCGCGCAGGCGGAAGCTCGCAAAGTCGAACCCAAGATGATCATCGTCAAGCATCCCGTTGGTGGGTTGAACGCGGAAGAACTGAGCGAACGCATCGAAACGGCTTATGCAGCCCTTAAAGGGATTGCAGCAGCGTAAAAAGGGTTGGCCGTTCTCCAGCACGAACGGCCTTCCTTGAAACAGCCAGTTCAAACAACTCCAGATAAATCAACGTAAGCGATACCCGGCAGTTCCCATGACAGATGCGCAAGAAAGCGAATTCCTAGAGATTGACGATATGTCATTCGAGGAGTTCAACGAATACGCCGAACAGCATGGCTGGGGCGATGGCATGCCGATGTATGTGCCAACAGAAACTGCAGTTTCTGGCCTAGTCGAAACGATGCGCGGTGACAATGCGCCCGTCGGCCCGATCTCGCCAAGACAGGTCACCCCGACCCTGAACAGTCTTGCAGCAAACGCTGTCATGGCGGGCTGCAAACCCGCCTACTTCCCAGCCGTGGTGGCGGCCCTCCGTGCTTGTCTGAAGCCAGAATATAATCTCCACGGCACACTCGCCACGACCCATCCCTGCACCAACATGGTGTTGCTCAACGGACCTGTGCGCAACGAGATCAACATCAACTGCTCCAGCAATTGTTTCGGCCAGGGCTGGCGGGCGAACGCCGCCATCGGCCGCGCCTTGCAGCTCATCATGGTCAACATTGGCGGAGCCCGTCCGGCAGACATGGATCGCTCAACCCAGGGATCACCTGGCAAATATGCATTCTGTTTCGGCGAGAACGAAGAAGACAGCCCTTGGGAACCATTTCACGTGCGCAATGGGTTTGATGCCAGCGATAGCGTGGCAACGACGATGGCAGCTGAAGCCCCCCACAACATCAATGACCATGGATCAAACTCCGGCGCGGGCATCCTCAAAACAATTGCCGGAACCATTTGTCAGGTCGGCTCCAACAACGTCTATCTGAACGGTCCTATGTTTGTCGTATTTGGTCCGGAGCACGCCCAGACCGTTGCCCGGGACGGTTTCACCGTAGAGACCGTTCAGGAGTTCCTGCATGATAACTCAAAGGTGCATGTTTCCCGGATCTCAGAGGAAAATCTAGAGAGCTGGGCCGGGCAGGATCGCCACCCTGTCAACGACCACTACTATCCAGCCTCTGAACCTTCCGACATCCGAGTCGTCGTGGCTGGCGGTCCGGGCAAACATTCCGCATTCATTCCGGCCTTTGGCAATACGGGCACACCCAGCGTTGCCATCCGCAAACCGTAAGCGGCAGCCATGAGTTACCCTGGGAACTGGCCGTTATTCGATGACGCCGTCCGCCTGGAGGAGGCGCAATCCACCCTGATCAAAGCCGACCTTTCAGATGGACTACCGTTGGTCCCACCGACAGCAGATCGGTTGTCGGCGATGCTGGAGGATGTGGCCGAACCCGACACACCGTTCGGTCATATGCCGCCAATGTTCGGCGAACTCACGCCAGCAACTGTTGCCTACAACTGCGTTATGGCTGGTGGCAGGAGCGGCGCGCTCCCTGTCGTTCTCACTGCCGCACAGGCCTGTCTTGACGAGACATTCAACTTGCTCGGCCTTGCGACGACCACAGGCTCCCCCGCGGTCGCGACAGTGATCCACGGACCGGTCGCCGAGGACCTCGACGTGCGTCATGGCATCAATTGCCTGGGGCCCGGCAACCCAGCAAACGCAACCATTGGCCGCGCAATCTCACTTGTACTGCGGAACATTGGCGGAATGCGCAGCGGCACAGGCGACATGGCCACGATGGGCCAGCCCGGCAAATATAGTTTTTGCTTCAGCGAAGATCCAACATCGCCGTTCCCATCGCTCCTGTCCCGCGCCAGCATACCTCCTGGCGAGAACTCCGTCACGGTGCTTGGCATCTCGGGCACCATCGAAGTCCTTCCCTCACATCACGATGGCAATTGGGATACCCCGGAGGCCATTCTTGACCCGGTTATTCAAGCCATGCACGCAGCATGGTTGGTGGGCGGCGGCGCACGTAAACCTGACATCGGCGAGCAGATCCTTCTTCTGCCGCCAGAACTTGCGGCCCTGATCGCAACCCGCAACTGGACCCTTCTGCAAATCCAATCCTACATCTATGAAAAGGCCGAAGGCATGGGGGCAGGTCCGATCGCAGCGAGCCCGGACGACATCATCATCATCGTCACCGGCGGGCCCGGAACAAAGATGACCGTACTGCCGCCATGGGGCGGCGGAACCCGTACTGTCACAAGACCACTACGAGTGCTTTAGCTCCGCCAGAACTCCGGTCGCAGCAGCACCAGAACGGTGAACAATTCAAGACGCCCGAGCAGCATCGCAAACGACAAAATCCACTTCGCAGTTGCCGGAAGGCTCGAGTAATTACCGGCTGGGCCAATGAATTCCCCGAGCCCCGGACCAACGTTTCCAACGGCACTGGCAGCCGCCGACAATGACGTTGTCAGATCAAGACCAAGCGCGCTCAATATCACCGTGAAGACACCGACCGTCGTCATGTAAATCGCAAGAAACGCAATCACCGAAAACGGAACGTCGTCGGGCAGGCGCCGTTCGTTATACGTCAACGTCACCACGCGATTGGGGCTCATCAGATGGAGGAAATGGCTTCGGGTCAGGGCGCCTGCAACTTGCAGCCGATAGATCTTGATGCCGCCGCAGGTCGAGCCCGAGCAGCCTCCGATGAACATCAGAAGAAAGAACAAACCAACGGCAAATGATCCCCAGGCCGTATAGTCGCCAGAAGAGTACCCTGTTGTCGTGATGATCGAAGTCACGTTGAATGTTGCAAGCCGAAAGGCTTCACTCAGAGGCATATCACGTGACGCGCTCAACCAAAGCGAGACGATCACGCAGATAGTCACAAGAAACGCTAAAAACCCGCGCACCTGCGTATCCCGCCACAACGCTGACGGTTCACCGCGCAACATCCGAATAAACACGACAAACGGCAGAGCACCCAGAATCATGAAAACAATACACGCCCAGTGCAGCGCGGGGCTTTGCCAGAAACCAAAGCTCTTATCGTGGGTTGAAAACCCGGCGGTCGCAACCGTCGTGAGGCCGTGGTTGATCGCATCAAAGGCCGTCATGCCAAGCGCCATATAGGTAATGATGCACGCAACAATAAGTGCCGCATAGATACCGGCTGTCGCCGTCACCAGTTCCAAAGCACGTGGCAAGACTTTTTCGGATCGGTCAGAGCTTTCCGTCTGGAACAGCTGCATACCACCGACCCGTAGGAACGGCAGGATGATCAGAGCCGTCACGACAATACCAAGTCCACCGAGGCCTTGGAGAATTGAGCGCCAAAGAAGAATGCCACGCGGCAGCGAATCAAGTGGAACAAGAACCGTCGCGCCAGTTGTCGTGAGCCCCGACATCGACTCAAAAAACGCATCTGTATAAGGCAGGCCCTGCCCAACAAACGGAACCGCAGCAAAGGCAGCGACAAACACCCAGATGAAGGTGGTGAGGACGAAGCCTTCCTTGATGCCGAGTTCCATTGGCTGGTCATTGTATGAGACCAGCAACATCAGACCGCCAATAAAGAACGTAAAGACAGCCGAGGCCAGAAATACGCGCCAACCCGGCTCATTGTCGGCAATATCCACAATTGCCGGCAACACCATCGTTGCAGCGATCGCGCAAAGCACGAGCCCAAGCGTGAGCACTATTGGTCGAAGCTGAACCACGAGCTGATCTGCAAACCTCGTTCATAGGGTGGGATGAGCATCCGCTGACTTAAGCCGATGCGGCATGCACGCTACTCTTTAAAACTTGGGAAATGCTCGTATACGCAACGCGGCAAAGTTTCCGCCAAATCACAACATATCGCACTTAACATGCTGTAAAAACTACAAATGTAACTGCCATGGGAGCGGTTCATATCGCAATATCGGTAGCAAATTCAATGCTCATCAGGATGATATGCCTTATCTGCCGTTAAGTTGCAGGGACACCCGACACAAGTTTGCTTTGCCCGACATCGATCAGGCATAACGTGGGAAACAAATCCAGGCTGGAGCCAATATGCAGATCACCGATGTCAAAGTTGCACAATACCGGCGCCCCCCTGAAGCCGGCGGGACCGATTACAGCGCCGAGATCCAGATTATTGAAATCGAAACGGATGGCGGCCCAACAGGCATCGGTTTCGCAAGCGCACCCTCAAAGACAGGCGATATCGTCACAAAGATGATCCTGGATCTTCTCCGGCCTCGCTTGCTCGGCAAGGATCCCAACTGCAACGCCGACATTTGGAAGGAACTCTATTGGGAGGCTGCACCACGGCGCGGTGGTGACGGCATGATGCGCACCGCACTCGCTGCCGTCGATTTTGCGCTCTGGGACATCAAAGGCAAAGCAGCCGGCGTTCCCATCGCCAAGCTCCTCGGAAAGTACTCAGAAGAAGTGCCAACATACGCCAACTGTGCGCACCACCTACCACCAGAAGAGCTCGCCGAGCGGGCAGCCGAGTACGTCGCTGCTGGCCATCGGGCACTCAAAATCCGAGGCTCGGCAACATTCGTCTCGCTCTCCGAGGCAACCGATCGGGTCCGCCATGTCCGAACCGCGATTGGACCGGACGTTCGCCTCATGGTCGACGTCAACGGCACCTGGGATGTCGATACCGCAATCCAACAACTCAAGGTCTGGGAACCATACGATGTATACTGGCTTGAAGAGCCCGTACCGCCTCATGACATGACCGGGTACAGCCGCATTCGCGACCGAGCTGGTGCGACTTACATTGTGGGCGGGGAACAGAATGTAGGACCGATAGAATTTGACGCTCTGATCTCAGCTGGAGTCGATATCGTTCAGCCGAATGCGATGGTGGCAGGCGGCATAACACCATGGCTGGAACTGCATGCTCTGGCGACAGCCAACAGTGTCCCGGTGTCTCCCTGGAACCTCCAGCACGTCCATCTTCACATGGCGGCCGGGCTGCCGAACGTGCAGTGGATCGAATACTTCATGCCGGACAATGCGCTTCTCGCTTTTCAGGGTGAGCTATTCGCCAATACCATGCAGGAGGTCGCCCACGACGACGGCATCTATTTGAAAGCACCGTCGGCGCCGGGTCTCGGTCTCGAACTCAATCAGGACATGGCAAACAAATGCCGGGTGAAAACTGTTGCTTAGAACGTTGTACGGGAGCAGCCCGTCCAACTATCACCACTTCATCACCAAGCGATCCGTCTTCTGATCGTGACACCTTGCGTATGCTCTACTGAGTCTCTTAGGTTTGCTCGAAACGCATCACCCACTCTAAGGCAGGCAGTCAATGCAGCTATCACCTGGACCAAGCGCTGCTGCGGTACAAGGCAACCAGCAGCAACACTTGGATTACGACGCCATTGTGATCGGTGCCGGTATTTCAGGTCTTTACCAACTCTACCGCCTCCGTGAAATCGGCCTCCGGGTACGCGTTCTCGAAATGGGAACCGGCGTCGGAGGAACGTGGTACTGGAACCGCTATCCGGGTGCCCGATTTGACTCCGAGAGCTACTCCTACGGCTACTCGTTCTCGCAAGAGGTCCTCGACGAGTGGGACTGGTCGGAACACTTCGCCGGACAGCCTGAGACCGAGCGCTATCTCAATTACGTTGCCGACAAGTTTGATCTGAAAAAGGACATTCAGTTTTCAACGCGTGTCGCTGCAGCGCATTTCAATGACGATGGTCACTATTGGCATCTGCGCACTGACGACGAAGGCGAGTTCACATGCCGATTTCTGATCACCGCCATCGGTGCGCTTTCGGCACCGACGATGCCAAGGTTCGATGGTATGGAGGACTTCAAAGGCCCGTCATTCCATACCGGTCTTTGGCCGAAGGAACCGATTGACTTTGCCAACAAGCGTGTTGCCGTAATCGGCACCGGCGCCAGCGGTGTCCAAACCATTCAGGAAGTGGCCAAGGTCGCCGCCCATTTGACAGTTTTCCAGCGCCGGCCCAACTGGTGCACGCCACTCAACAATGGCCCGATCGCCAAGCAAGAGATGGATACCATCCGTGCCGGCTACGCGGAGTTGTTCGAACATTGTCGCAACACCACCGCTTGCTTTGTCCATTCGGTCGATCCACGTGGAACCTTCGAAGTCTCAGATGAAGAGCGCAACGCCTTCTGGGAAAGCTTATATCGCGGCAAAGGCTTCGGTATCTGGCAGGGCAATTTCCGAGATGTCCTTGTCAATCCCGAAGCCAACAAGCTGTTGTCGGATTTCGTCGCCGATAAAATTCGAGGACGTGTCAAGGATCAACGGCTGGCCGAACTATTGATCCCGAAAGACCACGGCTTCGGGACACGCCGCGTCCCGCAAGAAACCCACTATTACGAAGTCTACAATCAATCCAATGTCGAACTGATCAGCATGCTTGAGACACCCATCGAGCGGATCACGGAGAACGGCCTTAGAACAACATCCACCGACTACGAGTTTGACATCATTGTCTATGCGACTGGTTTTGATGCTGTGACCGGCAGTTTCGACCGGATCGATATTCGCGGCACAAATGGTCAGCGGCTGGTCGAAACCTGGGGCGAAGGGCCGACGACATTCGTTGGCATGATGGTCGAGCAATTTCCGAACATGTTCATGATCCTCGGTCCGCACACAGCCCTCGGCAACAATCCGCGCAGCATGGAATACAATGTCGAGTGGGTCCGCGATCTCATCCAACATATGGGTGGGCGCGAGCTGACCTATGCCGACGCAACACCACAAGCCATGGAAGACTGGACAGACTTTGTCCGCCAGAAAGCCGAAGGCCTGCTCGCCAACGACATCGACTCATGGATGACGGGCGTCAATATGAACGTCGATGGTAAGCAAGTCCGACGGCTGGTCCGCTACAGCGGCACAGCTCCGGAGTACCGCGCGTGGTGCGACCGGGTCGCAAACGGCGGATATAGCGAGATCAGTTTCAAGTAGATCCCATTGGAGGAATACAGCGGCCAGTAGCGATCGCACTCCAAACGGGCCTTCCTCCCTGCCAGAGCAGCACTCGTATTCTATGTCTCGCTGGTCAAGCCAGTAGCCGCTTGGCGATATTGAGCAAGTGAATCTGGCTGGTGCCCTCGTAAATGCGGAAGGCTCGGACATCACGATAGAAACGCTCGATACCGCGCCCTTTCACATACCCCTGTCCGCCAAAGATCTGCACAACCCGGTCCGCCACGCGCCCACACATCTCTGTTGAGTAGTATTTGCACAGAGAGACATCCATCGTGACATCTTCACCACGATCCCGCTTGCGCGCCGTCTCCAGGATCAAGGCCCGCGCAGCTTCAATCTCAACTTTGCATTCTGCCAACATCGCCTGCACCAACTGATACTCCGCAATCGGCTTTCCGAACTGCTCACGTTCCTTGGTGTAGGCAACCGCATCGCCGAGCATGCGAATGGCCGGGCCGGTTGACAGCGCGGATAAGTTGATACGCTGCTTGTTCAGCGCTTTCATGACGGTTCGGAACCCTTGGCCGGGCTCACCACCAATGATCGCACTTGCAGGCACCACGCAGTCCTTGAGGAAAATCTCGCCGATTGGCGCACCTTCCTGCCCCATCTTTGGCGTTGAATCACTGGTCGACAGACCGGGCGTCCCGCGTTCAATAATGAAGGCCGTAATTCCGGAACCACCGCGTTTCTTGTCATCGGTTCGCGCAAACACCGCGAACACGTCAGCGATCGGTGCAAGAGTAATGTAGTGCTTGTGACCGTTGATCTGATAAGTGCCGTCTGGCTGGAGATCGGCGCGGGTGCTCAGTGCCGTCGCATCGGAACCGGCATGCGGCTCTGTGAGAGCAAGACAGCCAATTGATTCACCAGAAGCCAGCCGCGGCAGATACGTTCGCTTTTGCTCGTCTGTCCCATCACGAATAATGCACTCTGACCCGATACCGGCATTCTGCGCACCAATGACCCTGTAGGCGACTGAGCATTGTGTTAGTTCAAGAAACGCGAGGGCCAATTCCTCGCTGGTCAATCCGCTGCCGCCGAATTCCTCTGGAATACTCCATCCAAACGATCCCAGATCCCGCATCGCCTGAACCACATCGTCAGGGACTTTGTCTTCTGCCTCGACACGATCTTCGTTGGGTATGGCAACATCACGGACGAAACTACGCGTTGCATCAATCAGGCTCTGGAATGAATCAGGATCGCGGATCATCGGATAGCTGTAGCCCCAGTTGGAGGTTCATGGACGAGGATCACCACGCCAATACCTTGCCCGCCCTGACGCCAAAGCGCCAATCCGCATAACTCTCAATCTTATAACTGCTTTATCAGCATGCACAAGAATTACGCAGGTATTGTGGCGATCGAACCAAGACTAATACCCACAAGACTTTGAGTAAAAAAGAGGAAAACCTATCTTGCTTCTGCCAAACTTCGTAAGCATCACAATATCACGACCGCGATTCTATGTTCTTGTCGCCGGACGGACCTTGAACATCAGAAATTTTTGGTTGGCATGTCGTCATATGCGACGTTAGACTAAGGTCGTGCATATCCGTAATCCCTGTGCAACGATGCGCAGGTGTCAATAAACTTAAGCACAACAAGGGAGAATACTCATCGTGAAAGGTTTAAAATTTACCCTTCTCGCGAGTGCGGCCGCGCTAGCATTCGCTGGTCCGGTTGCCTACACGACGGCAGCCGGCGCGCAGGACGTCAAAGGTCCAAAGGTCAACTGGAAGCTGTCTCTCTGGGGCAAGCGCCGCGCCTTCACCGAAGGAATGGAGTATGTTTCCGCTGAAGCGAGTAAGCGCACCGGCGGCAACTTTAACATCCGCCTCTACTATGGTGAGCAGCTCTCCAAGAGTAAGCAAAACCTCGACAACCTCAGCATTGGCGCATTCGAAGCAGCAACCTTCTGTGCAGCTTACCACCCAGGCAAGAACCGTCCGCTGAACGTGCTCGATCTGCCGTTCCTGCCGATCGGCGATTTTGATACGGTTCGTCGGGTCCACGACGCTGTTTACGCGCACCCATCTTCTGCAAAGGCGCTCGGTAAGTGGAAAGCGCGCCTCTACATGTCAAACCCATTGCCGCAGTACGAGTACATGGGCAAAGGCGCACAGCCAAAATCAGTTGCTGACTTCAAAGGCAAGCGCCTCCGCGCACTTGGCGGTATGGGTGCAGCTGCACGCTTGATCGGTGCAACCCCATCAACGATGCCAGCTTCTGAAACTTATACAGCTCTGGCTCGCGGAACTGTTGACGCGATTGGCTTCCCATACAGCTACACGTTCGCAGCTTACAAGCTCGACGAAGTTGCTGACTGGGTCACAACCAACATGAAGCTCGGCACTGTGAACTGCCCGACAGTGTTCAACACAGACGCCTACGCCAAGCTTCCTGAGCAGTACAAGAAACTGCTGGATGAGCTGAAAGACGGTGCCTACAAAGCCATTGACTCTGCCTACATCGAGAAAGATAAGGCAAACGAGGCGAAGTGGAGCAAGCCTGACAGCAAGGTCAAGATGATCAAAATTCCTGATGATCAAATGGTCGAGTTCCGTAAGGTTGCAGGAAAGCCTGTTTGGGAAAAATGGGTCGCTGACAACAAGGGCAAAATTCCAGCTCAGGAACTTCTTGACCTCGTCATGAAGACAGCTGGAGCGAAATAAGCGCCTCTGGCACAAAGATCGGGCTGCCTTCGGGCGGCCCGATTTTTTCAAGACCTATCCAAATCCACAACTGGCAAATGAGTGCGATGGACAGTCCCTCTGAACTCTCGCCTGGAGCACGTATGCTCAAGGGCGTCGACGAAGCTTTCTTCCAGGTCGAGAAATTTCTCAATCTCATTGCAGCACTGGTGATCATGGCGATCATGCTGATCGGCACCTACCAGGTGTTCGGTCGCAAGCTGCTCAGCATCCCGGTTCCAGGTTATGTGGACTGGATCGAAATGGCGATGACCGTCTTTGCGTTTGTGGCTATTTCGTATACGCAGCGCCTCGGAGGCCACGTCAGGATGGAAATCATCCTGGGCCGCATGAAAGGGCGACTGCTCTACTTCTTCGAGATTTTCGGCACGATCTGCGCCATCTTCATTGTCGCGGTACTCGCGTACTACGGTTATGAACACTTCCTGCGCGCATTCGAAATTGGTGATAGCACCATCGACATCGAGCTGCCTGTCTGGCCATCGAAACTGCTCGTGCCATTCGCATTCGGGATTCTCCTTGTACGGCTGGTTATCCAGTTGATCGGTTTCATACGACTGTTCCTGCATCCCGATGCCGAACCTATCGGCGTTCCAAAAATTGAAACAGTCGACGAGCAGGCACAGCATGAGATCGACGCTGGCCTCGCTGGTGAAGAAGACAAGGTTGACCTTCTGAACCGGAATAAGGGAGACGCCTGATGGACGAGTTTACCGTAGGACTGCTCGTTACAGGCGGTCTGCTAGTTGCAGTGTTCTTGGGCGTCCGCGTTTACGTCGCCGCCTCGATTGCGGGCCTGTTGGGCCTCGTCGCACTCCGCCTTGCCGGTGGTGAATCATTCGAAGATGCCTGGCGCATTGGTGGCGGCATCGTCGGCACCATTCCGCATGGAAAATCCGTCAACTATGTGCTCAGCGTTTTGCCGATGTTCATCCTCATCGGGTTCATCGCGTATCACGCTGGCCTGACACACGACTTGTTCAATGCTGCCAAAGCATGGGTTGGTTGGGTGCCGGGTGGATTGGCTGTTGCCAGTGTCTTCGCGACTGCCGGTTTTGCGGCAGTGTCGGGTGCGAGTACCGCGACTGCGGCTGTGTTCAGTCGCGTGGCGATACCGCACATGCTCGACAACGGATACGATCGAAAACTGGCCGCGGGGGTCGTCGCTGCCGGTGGTACGCTGGCCTCGCTTATCCCGCCAAGTGCAATCCTGGTGATCTATGCCATCATCGTTGAGGAATCCGTTGGCACACTCATCCTGGCGGGCTTCCTGCCGGGCGTCGTATCGGCATTGATTTATGCTGCCCTCATCATTGGCCAGTGCACCATCAACCCGAAACTCGGACCAGCCATCGCAGCCCCGCCACTCACCGAACGACTTGCGACACTACCGGGTACGATCCCGATCTTTGCTGTCGTTGCGATCATCTTCTCTGCAATGGCTGCCGGTTGGGCGACACCAACGGAAGCTGGTGCCCTCGGCGCGTTCGTTGTTCTACTCATTGCTCTCTTCCGGGGTATGAAGTGGGGATCGCTCCAGGAAGCCTTGATGGAGACGGCGAAACTGACCGTCATGATCTTTGCGCTGATCTGGGGTGTCTTGATCTTCGTCCGGTTCCTCGGATTTGCCGGCCTCCCTGAAGCGTTCGCCAACTGGATCATCTCACTGCCATATCCGCCAACCGCAATTATGGTGATGATCCTGCTCGGTTATGCCGTACTTGGCATGTTCATGGACGCGATCGGCATGTTGCTGTTGACACTGCCCGTGGTTTACCCGGCTGTGATCGCACTCGGCTACGATCCGATCTGGTTCGGCATCATCGTCGTGAAGATGTGTGAGGTCTGCCTGATTACACCACCGGTTGGTCTCAACTGTTACGTGGTGGCGGCGGTCAGGCCGGATATACCCTTGGGCGACGTTTTCCGCGGCATCTTCCCATTCTTCCTGGCGGATGCCGCAACGGTTGGCCTATTCCTGGCGTTCCCGGAAATCGTTCTCTGGCTACCGAACTACGTAAACTCATAGAGCCACATCACATAGACTTAGCGCGAACGGCGGCCATCGGCCGCCGTTCCTGTTTCAACAGCACCACTGCAGCGATGGCGCTTGATCTCTTGCAGCAGAAATGATCCGATTGTGCTGCAAACAACCCTTTCGGCTCACCCGATTTCACAGCGACTTCCGGCAGTCCCCTTGACCCACCAAACTCATCATTGAGCAAATGGCGCAGAGGAAATGTCAAATGGGCCTAGCTCGATCTGAAACAATTCAACGAGCTGCAAGTTTGAGGAGGACAAGATGATCGCTCACGGCGGCAAGGCAGTCAGCGGTGCCAGTGTCGGTATTCTCATGCTCGACACCCAGATCCCGCGCATCCCCGGTGATGTTGGAAACGCCACCACTTGGCCCTTTCCCGTCCACTACAAGATTGTCCGCGGTGCCTCGCCGGAACGAGTCGTCTTGCAGCACTCGGAGGGGCTCCGCGATACGTTCATCGAAGCCGCTCAAGAATTGGTTGTAGACGGCGTTGATGGCATCACGACCACCTGCGGTTTTCTCTCCCTTATGCAATCAGACCTGAAGGCGGCCGTCCCTGTTCCGGTTGCAGCCTCATCACTCATGCAGGCGCCACTGATCGCCGCGACGTTGCCACAAGGAACTCACGTATCGATCCTGACAATCTCTGGCAGCTCGTTGACGCCTGCTCACCTCGAAGCGGCCAACGTTGCCCCGGACACCCCAGTGGAGGGGCTTCCGCCGGACTGTGAATTTGCAGCAAAGATCATTGGCAACGACACGAGCATGGACATCAATCAGTGCCGGGAAGACCTATTACGTGCCGGCAGGATGGTCATGGAGAAGCACCCCAAAACCGGTGCCATCGTGCTCGAATGCACCAACATGGTGCCTTATGCAGCAGATATGCAACGTACGCTCGGCGTACCCGTCTACAGCATCTACAGTTTCATCCTCTGGTTCCAGGCCGGCCTCCTGCCACGCCAGTTCCCTCTCACATAATTGCCGAAGGACTGCTGAAGTGCATTTCGATCCCAGAACGGACGACCGTCCACTTCCCTATGATCCATTTAAAAGCTGCACGGTGCCGCGACCGATCGGCTGGTTATCAACCATCTCAACCGACGGCGTCCATAATCTCGCACCATTCAGCCAATGGCAGAATCTAACGTTTGACCCACCACTGGTCATGTTTGCCTCTAACCAGCTGCGGGACGGACGTCGAAAGGACACGGTCGTCAACGCCGAGACGACTGGATACTTCGTCTGGAACATGGCAACGTGGGACTTGCGCGAAGCCGTCAATATTTCGGCGATGGAACTCCCATCAGACGTGGACGAGTTCGAGCAGGCCGGAGTAACAAAGGCGAACTGCATTGAAGCACCCGGCAAGCGTGTTGCTGAAAGCCCATGCCACTTCGAGTGCAAGTATCTTTCGACGCAGCGCTTTCCCGGAAAGTCACCGGTTGGCGCTGTTGATGTTGTGTTTGGAGAGGTCGTCCGCATCCACATCAAGGAAGATGTGGTTGGACCCGATGGCAAGCTCGATATAGCGAAAATCAAACCCATCGCTCGAATGGGCTACTACGATTATACCGTTGTCGAAAGCGTCTTTGAGATGAAGGTGCCAGGCGCCGAGCAAGGTATGCTTGACGGACTGGAAGGCCGTGCGCGGTCATGAGCCACGCACGGCCTAGCGCTGAACCAGGTTTCCTCGGGTCTCACGGAATGACCCTGGTGAGGAACCTAGGGGGGACTGACCTCACCTGACGACGATCAGCAGCGCGTATCCAGTTTCCAGCAGGCCCGCTCATTGCCCCAGTCGCACTTACGAGCCCAGCGATTGCAGCGGCGCGCGTGCCGGCGGGCATGTGCTCGTTGGCTGCCGACGATGATGGCTGTGGTGGCAAGTGCGCCAACGCCGATCCAAAACGCCTTGCTCTTCGTCTTCTCAATCATGCTTTGTGACATCTGGGCGTTGGCTTCGCCGGCCTTGAGGCCTGCCATGCCAGCGTTGGCCGGTGAGAAAGAGGTTGCGACGAGAGTAGCGGTGATGGCTGTGATGATGATGTTGCGCATAACGTGTTTCCTAAGCTTCTATCAGGTGGTCTTAAATTTGAGAGCATCGGGCCGTTCCCTCGCTCTTGTTTGGTAAGACGCCACGTCCCGGAAAAAGGTTCGAAGGTTCGAAAACTTTTTTCGCGACTGATTTGTTAACCTTAAGAAACGCTGAATTCTCGCCATCCGTACAAGACGGCCCGCATGCCTGAGGCATACGGGCCGACGGTGCATCCAGCGTTGATGAAGAAATCTGACTTAATTATTCCGCAGCCAGCAGTTGCTCGTCCAGCTGTTGTCCTTCGATAACCCGGCCTGGCAGCGCTCCCGTTGCTTCACCGTTCCGGTAAGTCACTTCGCCAGAGACAATCGTCACATCGTAGCCATCCGCCTTTTGCAGAAGCCGTTTGGCGCCTGTCGGCAAGTCATAGGCAACGTAAGGCTTGCCGAACGCCAGCTTGTCATAGTCGATAATGTTAATGTCGGCCTTTTTCCCGGCTTTGATGACACCACGGTCGAACAGGCCTGCAGCCGCGGCCGTATCAGACGTCAGCCGTCGGATTGTTTCGCCGACGCTGAACCTGCCGCGCTCTTTCTGCCAGTATGTCATCAACCAGGTCGGAAAACCCGCATCGAGGATAAATCCAACATGCGCACCACCATCGCCAAGTCCCATGATGACGTTCGGATTTGCGAGCAGTTGCTCAGGGACACGCAGATCAAAGCTGGCATAGTTATTCAGCGGCGAATAGAGGAAGCCCATACCCTCATCTTCAAGCAGAATATCGTATGCTGCTTCCGCCGGGGTCTGTCCTTTTCGCTCGGCTATTGCTGCAACAGAGTCTTCTCGTTGTGGCACATAGTTAGGTGTGCTGCCGAATCGGAACATATGCGCGTAAGACAAGCGCTCGATCAGTGGGAACGTACTCTCTGCAATCGGGTCTTCCGACAACAGTTGCCGGCGAAAATCAGGATCACGCATGGCCTGAACCCGCTCAGCCAGCGGCAGCTGTGCGATCTTCTTATAGGATGGCGTACCCGAAAATGGGTTTTGACTACCTTCAAGACCGAGCAGGAGGCCAATCGCACGCGGCGGGCAAACCGGGCGGATCGAATGCCCATCAGCAATTGCGCGGTCCGCCTCGCGCACCATAATCTCCCAATCCCGTGGACGTTCGTGCCGTTGAGCCAATGAGAAGACGGCGGGACGTCCACAAGCTTCGACAACGCGGCGCAGCATTGCCATTTCCTCTTCCGGACCGGGTTCATTCCAATCCGACACGATTTCGAGGAAACCAGAACCCGCATCAGCCATCCCCATGGCAATACCCGTCAGTTCGTCTTCATTTGCGCGCAAGGTCGGAGTGAACTCACCAGAGTGGCTCTTATGGCTCAACGTCCGCGACGTCGAAAAACCAAACGCGCCAGAGCGAACAGCCTCCGCTGTAATCTTCCGCATCTCGGCGATATCAGATTCTGTCGCCTTCTCATGACGGATGGCTCGCTCGCCCATCACGTAAACGCGCACTGCCGCATGCGGCAGAAGACAGCCGATATCGATATCGCGATTACGCCGCTTGAGCGCACCGAGATACTCATCAAACGTTTCCCATTGCCAGGTCAGGCCCTCATGCATGACCGGTCCCGGAATGTCCTCCACGCCTTCCATCAACTCAACCAGCTTCTCGCGGTCCTCAGGCTTACACGGAGCAAAACCAACCCCGCAGTTGCCAACGATGGCCGACGTCACGCCATGCCAGGCCGACGGCGCCAGATGATTATCCCAAATCGCTTGCCCGTCGTAGTGCGTGTGAATGTCAACAAAGCCAGGCGTCACCATCTTGCCGTTGGCATCAATTTCCTCCGCACCTGTTCCGTTGACACGACCAACAGCAGTAATTCTTCCCGCTGTAACAGCAATATCTGCCTCAACCGCATCAGCTCCAGTGCCATCCACCACGTTTCCATTGCGAATAACGAGATCATGATCTGCTTTGGTCATTGGTCCATCCTCCGGCGCCTAAGAAACAAATAGCTATTGACGATTCCACCTTGTTCATTTGCTGACAAGCAGGCACGCCATTGGTGCGAGAGTAAACAACGACTGCATCACAAATCAGCCTTTTGCTGAGATTTGCACTGTTGGCTTCAGGCGAACATCGTAGACTCCTATCGTCAAAGATCGGAACCAGTGGGTAACGCACAAATGACTGACACCCGGAACATCACTGTCAATCAACTTGGAAAACGCTTTGGTGCAGAGATCCGCAACGTTGATCTCTCCGGCGCAATTGATGATGCTACCTTTGCGGAGATTGAGCGCGCATTCGTCAAATGGTCTGTTATCGTCTTTCGCAATCAATCGATTTCACCGGAAAACCATCTGGCCTTCGCACGCCGCTTCGGAGAGCTTGAGATCAATGCTTTCACCAAGTACGCGCTCGATGGCCAGCCTGGCATTTTGAAACTTTCGAATGTGATCGAAAATGGCGAACCGCAAGGGTATGCGGACGCAGGCAGTTTCTGGCATTCCGACATGTCATACACAAAGACCCCGCCACGCCTGACAATGCTGTATGCCATAGAGATACCATTTGATGAGAACGGCAACTCGCGCGGCGACACGATGTTTGCCAGCGCAATGGACGCCTACGATGCGCTCGACGACGAGACCAAGTCGATCATCAACAACCGAAAGGCCGTGCATTTCTTTGGCGCCAAAAAGCGTGGCGTCAAAAAAGCCGTCAAGCTCACTCAGGAGCAAATCGACAAGAACCCGCCGGTCAGTCACCCAATAGCCCGCACACATCCCATCAGTGGACGAAAAGCCATTTACGTGACGGCGGATGAATGCACCGGCATCGAAGGCATGCCCGACGACGAAGCCCTGCCCCTTATCCAACGTTTGTCCGATCATGTTGTGAAACCGGAATTCCAATACCATCACAAATGGCAGGTCGGCGATGTCTTGATGTGGGATAATTGTGCTGTCCAACACGTCGTCAATCGAGACTACGAGTGGCCGCGAGATCGTCGCTATCTCCACCGCATCACGGTCAATGGTACGGTTCCTCACTAGACCTCTGCCATCCAGCATTCCAAACCAACAAATCGAATTCACGCCATGCTTCTTCCCGGCATCAAAATCGTCGACCTAGGCCGCGCCTATGCAGGCCCCAGCGCCGCCATGTGGCTGGCCGACATGGGCGCCGACGTCATCAAGATTGAAACTGGCGAGACGGGTGACACGCTGCGAAGTCAAAGCCCAAGCTATGAGCCAGATCTCAGTGGTTATTTTTGCACGGGCAACCGCAACAAGCGCTCGCTGCACATCGACCTGCGCCATGCTGGAGGCAGGAAGGTCTTACTTGCACTGTTGCAAGAAGCAGATGTCCTCGTTGAAAACTTCAGACCTGGCGTGCTGGAAGCGATGGGACTTGACGATAACACGATCGCTCGTGACTACCCGACATTGGTGGCTCTTCGTATATCGGCTTACGGCGACATCGGCCCCATGGCCGCGCGCGCCGGCGTTGATCAGCTGGTTCAAGGCGCCAGCGGTCTCATGAGCATTACCGGCACCCCCGACACAGGACCGATCCGATCCGGTATTGCTGTCTGTGATGTCATTGGTGGCCTGACAGGCGCTATGGGAGTCCTTGGCGCACTGATGGAACGCGAGCGCAGCGGCAAAGGCCAACTTGTGCGCACGTCCCTGCTGGAAGCCATGATGGCCAATCTCAGCGTCCAGGCGGGCAAATACTTTGCAAGTAACGAGGACCCACCAGCCGACGGCAACCGCCATCCAGGCACCGCACTCTATGGGCTGTTCCAAACCGCTGATGGACATATTCAAATTCAGGTCACACGTCAGCAACACTTCGAAGCCTTCGCGCATTTCTGTGGCCGCAGCGACTGGCTCTCCGATCCGAAATTCAAGGACTACGGCGCGCGCGCCCAACATAAAGATGAAGTCAACGCAGCAGCTGAGCAAGAAATAGCCAAACACACATCAGCGGATTTTGAGGCCTTCTTGCTCAAAAATGACATTCCGCATGGCCCGGTGTTGAGCATTGCTGAAGCATTTGCATCGCCACAGGCGCAAGCGCTGAACATGACCCTGCAAATGCAGACTCATGGCGGAGTTGATGTCACTGTTCCAAGGCCACCATGGCGGTATTCACGAACCCCCATTGAGTTGCGCCACCCCGTGCCCCGATTAGGCGAACATACGCATGACATCGTGAATGAACTCGGACTGGCCGACGACCCCGACGTGCAAGCCGCCCTTTTGTCATGACAGCCGCCCTTGCGCCCATTGCTTAGGCCAGCTGCAAGTAATCACGAACGGCTATGCCCAGCGTGACAACGCTGATCATCGTCAACGCAATCAGGCTCGCAATACGATAGATCTGATGCCCATGGCCGGAGAAGTACCGCGCGCCGATCCAGGTCGACAACATGTAAATCGGCGTAATGGCGATACTGGCGATCACGACCTCTCGCGTGAATAGACCATGATACCAGAGTGGTATCGCTGGAAAGAGCGAGAGAAAGGTAATTGCCCCTATCACGTTGGCGCGTTGCTTATCTGACCGGCCCGGTATCGCCATCGCAACGGCAACAACGAGCGGGCCGGCAACACCCGTAGCTCCCTGGACTAATCCGGTCAAAGCGCCTGATCCCATGACCACCGCCATGTTTGCCTTTTGTCGGAAGGCCCAACCTTGATAGAGCAACAGCACCATCGCCAGCACGACACACGACACAACGATCTTCATGATACCCGGATCAATTTTGACCAAGGCCAGCGTCCCGATTGGTAGCATGAGTAAGCTCATACTACCGAATGGTAGCGCGAACGAACGGTCAGAGTGTCGGATAGCCGATGGCAACAGCTGCAGCGTTGGCGGCAGTCCTGACAAACAAGCGAGGGGGACCGCGAACTGCGGGCCGACGACGACATTGACAACCATTATGATGATCAAGGCGCCACCGAACCCAAGGAAGCCGCGCAGAAATCCAGCAATCAACACGGTAACCAGGATGATCGCAATGCCGACATTGGAGATCGGGCCAATCAGGGATTCAAACGGCACGGTCATAGGCTGCCAAGTTCTCCAACCAACTCATCCAACGTCTGCAACTCAATCCAAATCACAACGTTCCAGCCATTGATCTCGACCGCCTCGGTATCCATTGATCACGCCTTCCCCGATTGGTACTAGATCATCACGCATCAACCCGTATGAGAAAGCCCCCTCAGATGAATGTAACCTACGACCTTTCTGGACGCGTCGCCATCGTCACAGGCGGATCATCAGGTATCGGTGATGCCATCGTCCAGAACTTGAAGACAGCTAGTGCAACCGTCCACGTTTGGGACTTGAAGCCATCGACGCGCGACGGGGTCACGTCCCACACCGTCGATATCTCGTCACCGGCATCGATTGCATCCGCTGTAGCCAGCATCACTGAGAACGGGACACCGATAGACATCCTCTCCAATAATGCCGGCTTTGCAGGAAACACCGTCAGCGTCCTTGACGCTGATCCGATGGAATGGCGCAAGATTGTCGATGTTAATCTGACAGGCACATACGAGTGTTGCCGCCACGTTATCCCTCATATGCAGTCCAGCGTGGCCGGCCGCATCGTAAACATGGCCTCTTTGGCGGGCAAGGAAGGAACCCCCAACGCCTCGGCATATTCAGCGGCGAAGGCCGGTGTCATCGCTCTCACCAAATCAATGGCTAAAGAGCTGGCCGGGACCAACATCCGGGTCAACAGCGTCGCGCCGGCAGCTGTCGAGACTCCCATCCTCGATCAGGTGACACCGGAGTTCCTACAGATCATGATCGACAAGAGCCCGTTGAAGCGGCTTGGAACCGCTGATGAAGTTGCTCAGCTCGTCATGTGGCTTTGCTCGGATGCCTGCAGCTTCAGTACAGGTGCCTGCTTTGACCTGAGCGGTGGGCGGGCAACCTACTAAGAATATCCGGCCCTAACTCAGTGTTGTAGCGTTTTCGGGCTCAGGACCAACGCCGCGCGAAACCTAATGTGCGCGCTTACTCTTCCGGCATCCCGAGGATCTCCAGACCGCGCAGTTTCTCCGCCATAAATTCGTCTGAGAATGCCATGGCCTCGCGGAACCGTTTCCGTGTGAGGTTCGGGTAATGCTGCATCAAAATAGCGTAGGCTGCCTTCGCTTCATCCATCCGACCGGCACTGACAAATGCGGGGGCCAGACTGCGATAAATCCAAAAGGCCTGCGGTCTCTCTTGCAGAGCCCTATGAAAATACTCGATACATTTATCGTATTCCCCGGCGCCCTGGTATGCGGAGGCCATACCAACATAGTTATTGAACATCAGCGGATCGAGCGGACTCAGTCGACGCGCGCGCTCAAAATACTCAAGAGCTGGTTCGGTCCGCTCGGCATAAGCCTCCAGCCAACCGAGCCGGCTCAATGCCCAAGCGGCATTCGGATCGATCGCAATGGCCCGTTCCAACAGGATTCTCGCCGTTCCATGGTTGCGCACAACCGTATGTGCAGTACCAAGCACCGAGAGAACCAGAGGATCATCACCACTGAGATTGGCAGCCCGTTCAGCCAATCGAATAGCCTCTAGCTTGCTCGCCTCAGTGTCTTCCGCCCAGTTGTAGACCACGCGCTGCGCATGCGACCATGCTGCCAGCGATAACGCCAATGGATAGTCAGGGTCGATCTCAAGTGCCTGATTGAGAAACTCCAACGCCTTGGCAGACTCATCCTTCTCAAGCACCCAGACATGCGGCAGAGCCCGCATCGTCAGATCATAGGCACCCATATCCTGCGGACGTTTTCGCCGAACTCTCTCAATCTCAGCTTGATGGATAGACGGCTGCAGAGAGCCTGCAACCTGCTCCGTTATCTGATCTTGCAACTCGAAGATTTCATCGACCGTGCCATCAAATTTCTGCGCCCAAACATGCGCGCCGTTCTGCGTCTCAATGAGCTGGGCCGTAATCCGGATGCGATTGCCGGCGCGCTGCACGCTACCCTCAAGGGCATACCCAACCCCCAACTCCTGACCCACAGCGCGGATATCGATGTGCTTTCCTTTGTACGCAAATGCAGTGTTCCGAGCGATCACAAAGAATGAGCGAATGTTCGCGAGCGCTGCCGTCAACGCTTCAACAACACCGTCCGCGAAATACTCCTGGCTGGCATCACCTGACATATTGTCAAACGGCAAGACAACAATCGACGGCTTGTCCGGCAGGCTTAACTCAGTCTTTCCAGCGCCCGCCTGAGGCACCGCTGTCCTGCCGGGAGACCACCGGTAGACATGAATGGGTCGGGCAATGTTCTTGACCGTGTGCAAACCTGTATCTTCGAATTGCTCATTGACGCGATTGCCAAGGCTTTCCTGAACGACCGACGTGATACAGAGGCCGCCAGGATCAGCCATCCCTTCCAGGCGAGCTGCGATATTGACCCCATCGCCATAGATATCGTGGCCTTGCACGATAATATCGCCAACGTGGATGCCAATGCGAAGCTGTATGCGTTGATCAGTTGGCGCATCCGGCTCGCGCTCAATGAGCTGCTCTTGTATTTGGATCGCACACTGGACAGCTTGGACGACACTTGGGAATTCAGCCAACAGGCCATCCCCCATCAACTTGACTGTCCGCCCATTAAATTGAACAAGCGACGGATCAACAAGGTCTCGCCGCAGTGCCAGCAACCGGTCGAGCGTCGACGCTTCATCCTGCTCCATAAGCCGGGAATAGCCAACAACATCCGCTGCCAGTATTGCTGTCAGTCGACGTTCCAAATTACCTCTCAATGCAAGGCTCGCGAGCTCCTCACGGCAGGAACCATTCAACTATAGTTTCAAGCAAACATGATCGTAGAAGACTGTTTTTCCTGTCCAGAAATACTGTAACATCAATCTCAATAAGAACGGACGGGAAATCCGCGTCCTGCTGAACGCCTTTGCGGCAAAGGTTCATGCATAGACACACCGTAGCTATTTTCAGAAAGGGTGGACTCGATGGCTGAGATCAGACAAACCGGCGGCCGGCAGAGATTGTTCGAAAGCGTGCTGGATACCGTCGGAGATACGCCCTGCATCAAGGTCAACAATTTGGCACCAGAGGGCGTCAGGTTGTATGTCAAGGCTGAGTTCTTTAACCCGGCAGGGTCGGTCAAGGACAGGCTTGCTCTCAATATTATTGAAGCGGCGGAACGGAACGGGACCCTCAAGCCTGGTCAGACTGTTGTGGAAGCAACCAGCGGCAACACTGGCATCGGCCTGGCTATGGTCTGTGCTGCCAAAGGCTATCCCCTTGTCGTGACCATGGCTGATAGCTTCTCGATTGAGCGCCGCAAACTGATGCGCTTCCTAGGCGCAAAAGTTGTATTGACGCCGCGGGCCGAGAAAGGCTTTGGCATGTATAACAAGGCTGTCGAACTAGCCAAGGCCAATGGCTGGTTCCTGGCACGGCAGTTCGAAACTGATGCCAATGCCGACATCCATGAGAATACAACAGCCCGCGAGATCCTCGCTGACTTCGATGGTGACCGACTGGACTACTGGGTCTCCGGTTACGGCACGGGCGGCACAGTATCCGGCGTTGCCCGCGTCTTACGCAAGGAGCGGCCAGATACCAAGATCATCCTGTCTGAACCAGCCAATGCCCAACTCATCGGCAGCGGGCATACGCAGGAACGTGGCGCCGACAATGAGCCGGCGGCGAGCCACCCGGCATTCGAACCGCATCCCATCCAAGGCTGGACGCCTGACTTCATTCCGCATGTCCTGCAGGAGAGCATCGACAACAATTTTTATGATGATCTCGTTCCTGTCGCGGGCGCTGATGGCATCGCATGGTCACAGAAGCTCGCGCAAAAGGAAGGCATTCTGACGGGTGTCTCCGGCGGGTCGACCTTTGCGATCGCAATGGGCATAGCTGAGAAAGCTAAACCCGGCACTGTCATCCTGTGCATGCTGCCCGATACCGGAGAGCGCTATCTTTCATCACCGCTGTTTGAGGGCATCGCGGAAGAAATGACAGATGAAGAAATAGCGTTGTCAAAATCGACACCCGGCTATCAGATGGATTGAGATCCGGTTCGACCGGGCGCAGCAAGCCGTTACCTCAGCATATCGCGCCACGTTACTTCTGGCTCGTATCCAAGGCGTGCCCGCGCCTTGGATATATCCATGACAGAGGCTAGTGGATTGTCTTGGAAGATCTCCGGCCGCCGGATCTCCGGTAGTTTCCCCCAGCGCTCGGCTGCCAATTCCAATGTCGGCACTTCGTTTAATCCATCCGCCGCAGAGATCGTAAACACCTCATATCTTTCATACGGAGCAGACAACGCCTGACCAAAAGCCTGCGCCACATCTTCCGGCGCTACATACGCCCAGAAGTGATAATTCTGAACATCTGCACCGCGCTCTTTCAATTCCGGATACTCCGGGGGAAACACGACATGAACCGGACGGATCACGAGGACTTCCATTCGCCCGCGTGCTGCAAAGCTCTCTGCGATTGTCTCCGTAACGCGTTTGCTGAGTGAGTAAAACTCCGTTGGCCGCAACGGATGCGCTTCGTCAACGGGTAGATATTGCGGTGGCCAGTCCGGAGGATTGTACGAGAGCCCGAACACTGAATCGCTGGAGGCCACGACAACACGGCGAACACCTGCGTCTTCCGCTGCTTGCAAGACCGACCAAGCGCCCTGGACATTTGTATTGAAGGTCACATCAGCTGCAGCTGTCCGTGGATTAGGGATCGCCGCCAGGTGAACCACAGTATCGTGACCAGCGAACTGCTCACGCAAGGCATCAAGGTTGCAGATGTCAGTATTCGTGAACGTCACATCAGCCAAGTCCGGATCATCGGGTCGCCGGAGATCGAGAATGGTCAAGTCACAGACATCGACAATCCGGCGCGCAACATGCTGCCCTAACTTGCCAGCGCCCCCGGTACAAATCACTTTCTTAGCCAACGCTTGCGCCCCCGCTCTACTCAACTACAGAGCCATTCTCTAACTGGTCGCTGTTCCCCGAAGACATGTGCGATGCATCACGCGGGGAAACTTTGCAGCATCGAAGTTGGGATCAGCACGATGCAAAAGACACCGATTATCCCACATCAGGACGTCACCCTGCTGCCAGTGATGGCGGTACACGAAGCGCTCTTGGGTGCAGTGATCCTCCAGCGCTTCGATTTTTGCCTGACTGTCCTCCTTTGACATGCCGTCCAGGAAAGCAGCATGCATCCCGAGAAACAATGCGCATTCACCTGTATCCGGATGTCGACGCACGAGTGGGTGGCTCATATCAGGCGCATCGGCAAGCTCTTCTTGCGTAAACACTTTGCCGACGTTGTCTCGCGAATGCTGCCAACTATGGATAACCTTCATGGGTGAGAGCTCAGTTTTCTCGTCCTCCGGCAGCGCCTCAAAGCCAGCCTGCATATCGGCAAAGCAAGTGTCGCCACCATCGGGTGGCAATGTCACCGCATGAAGAATGGTCGCCATTGAGGGCTCAGGTCGAAACGACTTGTCCGAGTGCCACCGGGTTGACTTCACCACTCCCGACGGCTGTCCGTCAGGTCCAAGATTACTAACCGTATGCACAAGGGGAAATGCGTCACGGCCCACATTGCTTTTGGCATGGCGCTCAAGCGTTCCGAATTGTTCGGTGAACGCAATCTGCTCCGCCTTGCCAAGCTTCTGATTGCGAAACGCCAGCACTTTGTACTTCAAGAACGCAGCAAGAATTGCGTCGCGCGTCGCATCGTCCAGCGGCTTGGACAGATCAAGCCCTCTGACTTCCGCAGCCATCGTCTCCGAAAGTAGGCGAATATCTAAGTCAGACGATATTTCTTGCCGCCCCTCTCCGTGAGCTTTTCCAACATCATTCATGCGCACCTCCCAGGGACTGATCTCTGACCGACAACCATTGACGCACGACAAGTCGGCAAGACAAACTACGGTTCCAAAACAACCACGGTCGGTGATTGCGATGCTCCAGGACGACATACTCAAGCACGATCCACAGATCATGACCAAGGCGCAACGCGAGCAATTCTTCGAGGAAGGCTGCCTTGTCCTGGAAGGTATCATAGATGAGATGTGGCTCTCGCGCCTGCGCACGGCCATGAATGAGATGATCGACTCCAGCCGGCAGGTCAGCGAAAGCGATGGCCAGTTCGTCCTGGAGGAAGGCCATTCCGCTGACAATCCACGACTCCGCAGGCTATCGAGCCCTGTCGCACACCATCCGACGTTCTGGGAATTCGCATCGCAGTCCGAGATCGTCGACGTGGCCGCGGATGTCTGTGGCCCGGACGTCAAATTTCACCATTCAAAACTGAATTTCAAGTGGCCCAAAGGTGGTCAGTTGTTTGATTGGCACCAGGACATTCAGGCCTGGCCGCACACTGACTACAGCCCGGTGACCATCGGCCTCTATTTGGATGACTGCAATCTGGAGCAAGGCCCACTCACGGCCATCAAGGGAAGCCATCTGGAACCATTGCGCAGCATGTACGATAAGCAAGGCAACTGGGTTCTGCGCATCGATGAAGAGGATATGCCGATCAACTGGCGATCAGACACCATCAAGATGACCGGCGCGGCTGGCTCACTTGCATTACTCAATTGTCGCGTCATCCATGGCTCGGAACGCAATGCATCGGATAAGATGCGGCCGCTCTTGCTGAACGTGTACTCCTCAGCTGACTCAATGCCATATACCTTTAATCCGCTTGCAACCAACTACGCCGGTACGATTGTCAAGGGACAGGCTGCCAAACAGGCCAGTCACGATCCGAGAGGCTGTGAGTTGCCACCGGATTGGTCAAAAGGTTACGTCGGTCCTTGGAAACATCAATCAACCGGCAAGGATGCAACGGAGCAGGCCAGCATGTAGGCCTGGTCTGAGATCACAAATCATGCTGACCAATAACCAACGCAAAACCTGAACAATAATTGAAAGAGGCGACATCTATGGTGGAAGCTGCAGACCCATCCTGGCGCGACCAGCTTTATGACTCACTGAAAGCACTCAACATCGAAGTCGTCGTGTACGTGCCCGACGCAGGTCACGCGATCCTTATTGACCGCTGCCTTGCAGACCCCGATATCGATTGTTTTCCTCTGGTCAATGAATTCGAAGCCGTCGGCATCTGTGTTGGTGCCTGGTTGGGCGGCAAGCGCGCTTGTACCCTGATCCAGTCCAGCGGAGTGGGTAACACCATCAATGCCCTTGGCCTGGCTCACTCAACTGGTGCACCATTCTTTACGATCGCCACCATGCGGGGCGAATGGGGCGAATTCAATGGTTGGCAGACACCAATGGGACAGGCCGTGCCGAAAGTCCTCGAGGCCGCAAACGTCGTCGTCAACCGAGCTGACACGGCTGACGACGTGATCCCCGTTACCGAGGCCAGCGGCCGGCTGGCATTCCAGTCTTACCTCCCCGTCTTTACACTCATTTCCCAGCGCGTCACTGGCGCCAAGATTTTCAAATAGGAGTGCGGCCAATGCATACCGATAACAAGCCGCGCCTCGAACGACGCAGCGCCATTCTCAAATTACTCGCCAATAGACCATCCAACCTGCTGACCGTGGCAGGTCTCGGATCAGCGATCTGGGACGTCGAAACCGCCGGCGAAAATCCACTGAACTTTTACCTGTTGGGCGCGATGGGCAGTGTCGTCCCCACAGCATTAGGCCTCGCAGCAGCACAGCCGGATAAACGCGTCGTCGCCTTCACAGGCGACTCAGAACTTGGAATGGGCCTCTACGCACTCGCAACGGTGGGTTGGCGAAAACCAAAGAACCTCGCCATTGTCTGCATCGACAACGGCAGGTTTGGCGAAACAGGCGGTCAGATCAGCCATACCGGTGTTAATCTCGATCTGGCCGGCATTGCCCGGTCATCAGGGCTTCCTTCGGTCCATCAGGCATTCGAAGAGAGCGAAATCGACAAGCTACGCGATGCCATGTTGAATGAAGAGGGACCGGTGTTTATCCACCTCCTCGTCACGGCAGACATGCCACCTGTTAATATGCCAATCCGCAATGGACAGATCGGACTGACACGTTTCAGAGAGGCGCTCCTGGGGCCGGATGCGTTAAAGGAATGATGCCTTTAAGCGGAAGGGATCATGTGATCACTTAGCCCTGATCCACAATCCGCAATCAACTCTACCTGATACAACTACGGGCCCGACCACCGGGCCCGTTCCATATGCTCTGTCCGCCGTTTAGCTGCAGCATTTTACTCAGCGGCAGCGGGCGCTTGGTCGCCCGCATCCTTCCAAGTCTTCAGAACGGGCAGGACTTCCTTGGCGAACAGCTTGAGTCCCTCTTCTGCAACACTCATCGGTGTGCCGCCGAAGCGGAAAGCGACATTGAGTTCAAAATCCCCGACAATCTCCCGACGCTCTTCCAATTGCCGAAGGATCCGATCGGGTGTTCCCCACGCGGCTGCCTTCATGAAGTTGTCAACGGCTCCGGTAAGGTCCCCGCCGGTTTTCCGCGCGAACTCAGCCTTCTGCTGATAGCCGCCATAGCCCTTCACATTCTTGAAGTGCTCGCCAAGAAACTCGTAGTGATAGAAGTTGCTTTCCGTGAACATGCCCTGATATTGGCGCGCCCACTCTTCTCCCTGCTCATTGTTCGTTGTGCAAACTGCAAAGTCTGTAAGCATCGGAGTGGGAGCCGGCTTGCCATGATACTGCTGGTGAAGCTCACGACCCCGATTAATGATCGGTGCACGCATCTCCCATGGCCGATCAGCAAACATAACCATGCGAACATTACCGAGACGCGCGACTGAATCGACAGACTCTTCGCTGGTCGCCACAGAATAGATGCGCCCGTCCATCGAATGCTGCGGTCGCGGCCGGATCTCTGTACGCGGTTGCGTGTAGAACGGTCCATCACCCTCAATGAAGCCTGTCTTAAGTGCCTCGATAATCATGGGCGCAGCTTCATCAAACCGGCCACGCGATTCATCCATCGGCACCCGAAATGCCTCGAACTCGCGTCGTGCAAGTCCGCGCCCCATCCCAAATCGCAAACGCCCTTCGCTCAATAGATCGAGCAGCGCGACCTGCTCTGCAACGCGCAACGGATCGTGCCAGGGCAGGATGACAGCAGCTGTACCAATATCAACATGGCTGTATTTCGCAGCCAGGTGAGTCATCAGCTGAACATTATCAGGACAGAACGAGTAATCGCAGAAATGGTGCTCCGTCGACCAAAGGACATCAAATCCGGATTCGGCGGCGACTTCAGCCAGTCGCAGCTCTTCCTGCCAGACTTGGGCATCGGAGCAATCATCCCAGCCGTAGCTGGTAAACAGCATCATAAAGCCAACATCCATAGCAAAACCTCCCTGAAAAAACCTATTTCAAGGAGTGTTTCACGCAGATGTGGAGCCGGCAAGCCTCCAGGCGGAGACAATCACCCATATCGGGATTTTCACGTCGCATGAGTCCGCAGGCAAGACCGCACAACGGCTCGCGAAACTGACAACCCGCCCGAGCAGCAGACACTACTGCATGTGCTGTCCGCCATTGATCGCAATATTGGCGCCGGTAACGAACGCAGCCTCTTCCGAGCAGAGATAGATAATCAGACCTGCTACCTCTTCAGGCTTACCAAGACGAGAAAGGGGGATCTGCGGCAGAATTTTGCTGTTCAACACTTCCGGATCAATCGCCGTGACCATCTTGGTACCGATGTAGCCCGGTGAAATTGTATTGACCGTGATGCCTTTGCGGGCGCATTCGAGAGCCAGGGATTTCGTGAACCCGTGCATCCCTGCTTTGGCGGCCGCATAATTGGTTTGTCCGAATGCTCCCTTGGAGCCGTTGACCGACGACACGTTGACAATCCGTCCCCATTCGCGCTCAAGCATCCCATCGAACACGTGCTTGGTCATGTTGAAGACGGAGTCGAGGTTGGTCCTGATTACAGCATCCCAGGCTGGCTTCGTCATTTTCCGGAATGTCGTATCCTTGGTGATACCAGCATTGTTAATCAGAATGTCAACCGGGCCAAGCTGCGACTCGACAATCTTGATGCATTCCTCGGCACTGTTGTAATCCCCGACATCGCACGGCACCGCGGCAAACTCGAAACCCTCTTCTTTTCGGGCAGCCAGCCATTCTTCTGAAGTTTTGTTGGTCGGAGAGCATGTCACCGCGACCCGGCAACCCTTCGCAGCCAACCGTTTTGAAATGGTCTCACCAAGACCACCCATGCCGCCAGTTACCAGTGCTACACGGTTTTCCATGTCTCAAGCCTCTCCTTCTAGATAACAACAAATGATACAGCAGTGCTTACCGTAAGACACATAAGCGACCGCCTAAGTTCCATATGCTTATGGAATATAGTCCGACAGACAAACACGACAATCGTCTAATTTATTGACCCAGAGCAAAATACGGCAGAATTCGCCTCAAATTTTGCCGCAACACGCGTCAACTCAAGTAATGAGCATGTTGGGAGGACAGCGCTTGAATTGGCAGATCCAGCTAACGTTCAAAGACAACACGTCCCGCTGTCACAACAACATCAGCAACGATCTCTGAAATCCGATCCTCATCAATCTCCAATAGATCTTCGGAGAGAATAGCCAAATCGGCGGCTTTGCCGGCTTCAATCGTACCCTTGAAGTCTTCTTCAAAGCTGAGCCACGCACCTTCCCGGCTCGCACAGGCCAAAGCCTCTTTCCGACTCAACTTCTGTTCAGCGCCCAGAACCTGTCCGGCATCCGTTTTGCGGGTCACTGCATGCTCAATAGGCACAAACATGCTCGGCGGAACATTATCGGTCGCGAGCGAAACATGAACTCCGGCATCAACCAGATCTCGCAAAGGCAGAATGGATCCCACCTCTTCCTCACCGAGTTCATCACGCAGCTTTTCACCATCCTGGGCGATCCACTTCGACGAGTAGGCTTGCAATACCAGACCGAGATCACGAATTCGGGCAATCTCGTCCCGCGAAAAACGGCCAATATGCTCAATCATCCACCGCTGCTCGGTAATAGGGGTCCGACGGTTGATCGCTTCATAGAGATCGAGAATGCCGGGCGAGAAAGAACCCACGCGAATGCCAAGCTGTGCTGCTTCGCTCATCATCTCGACCATGACGTCTTTTGGCAGGCAACAATCGAAATTGAACCCAGCCCAACCAGTGTACGGCCCACACAGAGCGCGCAGGCGGTTTTCTTCGGAGACCTCATATTCCGTATAGAGACCGGCCATGCGCAGGAATTCATCTCCAAGCCCTCGGCCAGCCAACCAACGTCCCCAGTCAACGAGCAGATCAACAACATCCGCGCGTTCCGTAGACGCCCAGGCCGGACTGAACATCAATGAGGCGCGCACCGGCAGTGCCCCTTCGTTACGAAGGTGCTGATAGGCTGCAAACACTTCACCCGCGATGCCATGTCCCTCGAAGACACTCGTCGTACCGAAGCTATTGTAGACCGACATTGAACGCCTTAAGCCCGCAATCCGGTCATCCAAGGTGAACTGCGGAATACAGCTCATCAGTGTCTTCTCGACCACCGGTTTATAGATGAACTCATAGAATAAGCCCGTGGGCTCACCAGTTGCGAGATCTTTGTCGATCTGGATTGACGGAACTGGCGGCATCGTTTCTCTGGTAATGCCCGCAATATCCAGTGCCCGCGAATTCGCAACCGAGATCAATGGCAGGGTATTGCGCCAATGCCCCCAGATCGGCCGGATATAAACCGGATGGTCTGGCGCAACCTGATCGAGCTCCCAGCGGTTTGGAAAGCGGCCTTCCTTCAGATTTCCAGGTACGCCCTCATAAAACGGTGGTTCACCAACGGGCATCGTGACGATCCACTCGCCCACCGGTGTCTGCTTTGCCAGCTCTCGGATGCGGTCCAGGATGTCTGCAATGGTTTGGCAACCGGAGAGCGACGGCAGCACGTCTTTCAGCCCCTCACGGTCCATATGGGCGTGACCATCGATGAGCCCCGGCACAACGAGCTTGCCCCCGGCTGCGATCACTTGGGTTTCAGACCCGGTCAAAGACTGAACATCAGCGTCAGACCCAACGTGAAGTATGCGGCCATCACGGACTGCCACGGCCTGCGCGACCAAATCGTTTGAATCCAGCGTCACAATCTTTCCGCTAGTCACCACAAGATCTGCGCTCAGCTCATTTCCCATGTCACATCCGATCTGCCAAACAACACCGCAACCAATATCATCCAGGAATTCGTCTCAGGATACAATTACACAGAGACAGAGCCGCAATCCGTCGGTATCAGTACGCGCCTGACACACCACGCGCCAGCCTGGTAACAACAAGCCATTGCATCGGCGGCCTGCCCAACGAGAACAAATTTGACAAGCCACAAACCGCTTTTGGGCATTCTGCTCATGCTTGCCGCGACCGCCGTCCTCTCTGCCAAGGATGGTCTCGCCAAGACGTTTGTCGACCAGGTCAATCCGGTTCAGATGATCTGGGTGCAGTTCGTCGGAACATTTGTCGTGATGAGCCTCATCACACTCCCACGACATGGATTTCGAACGTTTACGCCCCAACCTATCGTTGGCCAATTCATCCGTGGCGCATTCAACGCCGCCGCAATTGTCGCCCTCTATTGGTCTCTGATTTACATTCCGCTGGCCGACGCCACGGCAATGTTCATGTTTGCCCCGACGGTCGTGACACTGCTGTCTCCGATTTTATTAGGGGAAAAACTCGGAATTCGACGTGCCACCGCCGTTGCCGTTGGTTTCGCAGGCGTGATCGTCATCCTGCGCCCCGATCTTAGCGGCGCAGCCATCGGCTATTACATCGGACTTCTCTCCGGTATTGCCATGGGCTTTTACTTTGTCGCCAACCGACGCCTGGCCGGCACACAGCCACCGCTCTTGAACATCACTTACAACGCTATGCTCGGCGGCTTGGCACTCACGCCATTCCTGCAACTGTTCTGGACACCGGTTGATCCCGCTAACCTACCGAAACTCGCCGCCGTTGTCGGCTTGGCTGTTGTCGGACAGGGCCTCATGATTACAGCATTCGCATTCGCGACGGCAGTCACGCTAGCTCCGTTCTTGTACGCGTTCATCGTTTTCGCGACAGCGATCGGTTACTTTGTCTTTGGAGATTTTCCCGACCCAGTGACCTGGATCGGCATTGCCTTGATCGTTGCATCCGGTCTCTTCATTGCCCTTCGCGAGATCCAACTATCACGACAAAATCTGCAAACGCGGGACTAGCCCGGCATGCAGCACCAGGCTCCCTGTCAACGTCTCGGACTTAACCCCGCAGGCGTTCACCGCGGGGATCGAATGGCGCGTCCCGCAGGACCTTCGCACCATGTGGGCGTCCGAGAACAGCAACATCAAACTCGTCCTGAATTTCGAGACAGTCCGTTTTGATCATCGCAAGTCCGAGCGATTGACCGGCAAAGTGACCATAGGTACCACTGGTAATCCGACCAGCCGACACACCATCCAACGTGAAGATCGGCTCGCCGCCGACAGCATCGGCTCCGTTGGCTTCAATCTCCAGCAGGACAAGCCGCTCACGCGGTGGCAATTCCGAGAGCTTCAAATAGGCTTCCCGCCCTACGAACTCCGGTTTTTCAAGCTTGATGAGCTTCTCCAAACCGACTTCCTGCGGCCAGTATTCGGGCGAGTATTCCCGCCCCCAACTCCCGTAACCTTTCTCCACCCTCAAACTGAGCAAAGACCGGCTTCCAACCGGGCGCACACCGAGATCCTTTCCGGCTGCCAGGAGCGCATCATAGAGCTCGGCCTGCCGATCCTCCTGAGCATAGAGCTCCCAGCCAAGGTCACCGGTGAACGAGACCCGTAAAGCCAGGACATCCACGCCCGCCAATGAGATCGATTGCGAGTGAAAAAACGGAAACGCCTCATTTGAAAGGTCCGCGTTCGTCAGCCGTTCCAGCAATTCCCTTGACTTAGGTCCTGCCACATTGAAGCCAGCCATCGCATTGGTACGCGAAGAAAAACGAACACTGTCCGGTCGTGCAACGCTCTCGAAGATCCGCTTGTGATAGCGCTCTGCGATGCCGGAGCCAAACATCATGAAGTGATCATCACCGCGTTTCGTGATCGTGAAATCGCCGGCAATGCCCCCACGCAAGCCAAGGAGCGGCGTCAGGCACGACTTCCCAACGACGCGCGGCACCTTGTTCGCGACGACGCGGTCCAACCAGTCCGCGGCGCCCGCCCCCTTGATCTCGTATTTCGCAAAGTTGGACACATCAATGATGCCGACGTCATTACGCAGCCCCAGGCACTCTGCCGCCACCGGTTCGAACCAGCTTTGCCGCTCGAACCCGTAGTCGTCGACGGCCCTTCCGCCTTCACCGGCAAACCAAAGCGGATGCTCCCACCCGTAACTCAGTCCGAATACCGCACCCAGTGCTTTTTGCTTTTCGTAAACCGGTCGTGTTCGAACCGGCCGACCTGCCTCACGCTCTTCATAAGGAAAGTGGATTTTGAAGCGATGACTGTAGCAGTCAAGCGCACGTTCCTTGGCAAACTGCTTGTCGGCCCAATCGCCATAGCGCGCCATGTCCCAGGGGAACATATCAAATTCGGTTTCCCCTTCGACAATCCACTCGGCCAGCAATTTGCCGAGACCGCCCGATTGACTGAAGCCAGGTATGATCCCATTGCAGCAATAGTAATTCCTGAGTTCCGGCACGGGCCCGAACAACGCCGCTCCATCGGGCGACCAAATCATTGGACCGTTGATGACCCGTTTGATCCCCGCAGTCGCCAACACCGGGATGCGCTCGCACGCCCGCATGATGTTGTCTTCGATCCGCCCAAGATCGTCGGGCAGCAACTCATGACCAAAATCCAGAGGCGTCCCGTTTTCAGCCCAGTAACGACCATCCTTCTCATACGCGCCGACCAGCAGACCCTGGCCTTCCTGGCGCAAATAATATTCACCATCACGGTCAGCGACCGATGGGAGACGTCGACCCAGCGCTGCGACCTCATCGATTGTTTCCGTAACGAAATATTGGTGTTCCATTGTCATCAAGGGCAGCTCGAAGCCAGCCAGCTTGGCGACTTCGCGCCCCCAAAGCCCCGCTGCATTGACAACGATGTCCGCTCGCACGGTCCCCTTATCAGTCACAACATCCCAAGTCCCGTCCGGCTGCGCGTTGGTCTCGATGACGGGGGTGAAGCGGTGAATGCTTGCCCCCATATTCCGTGCACCCTGGGCATAGGCATGTGTCACACCGGACGGATCTACATTGCCACCATCAGGCTCAAGCATCACACATCGCACGCCAGTGAAGTCGATGAGCGGATGCATCTCTTGAGCTTCAGCAATTGAGAGCTCGTGAAATTCAAAACCAAAGTAGCGCGCCTTGGCTGCCTGAATGCGCAACTGGTGCTCTCGGTCTTTCGTCTGGGCGAGATAGAGCGAGCCAGGCTGAAACACACCACAGCCCTGACCTGTCTCCTCTTCAAGCTCCTTGTAAAGCTTCATCGTGTAGTACTGCAGCTTGGTAATGTTGTTGTTGTCATGCAATCCGTGCAGACCGGCCGCCGCATGCCATGTCGAACCGGATGTCAGCTCATCGCGCTCAAACAACACGAGATCTTTCCACCCTTGTTTGGCCAGGTGATAAAGAATGCTGCAACCAATCAATCCGCCACCAATGACGGCCACTCTCGCATGCGTTTCCATTGTGTCTCTTTGCTCAATCAGTGCTCATCAAGTCTTATGCCGCAGCAGGGTTCAAGGCTCTCCTGCCCCAATCTCTTCCGTCCGTTTCGCAACATACGCGTCCAGTTCCTCCTGAACAGACGGATCCAATGCGGGTTGCTCGTATTCCTTCAACGCCTGCTGCCAAATCTTGGTCGCCCGTTGGGTTGCATCTTCGGCGCCAGCCATTTCCCACGCTTCCGAGTTTTGCCAAGACGAAACCAGCGGTTGGTAGAACGCTGTTTCGTAACGCTCCATTGTATGAGCTTCACCAAAGAAGTGACCACCAGTTGGGACATTGGCAATTGCATCAAATGCCAACTCACCCTCATCAACCACAATGGGCTCAAGAAACTCCATCATGTGCTGCAGCATCTCGACGTCGAGTACCAGTTTCTCAAAGGATGACGTCAGGCCACCTTCCAACCAACCGGCCGCGTGATAGTGCAGATTGGCATGTCCGAGCACGCACGCCCATAACGCCATCTCGGTCTCATAGACGGATTGCGCATCAGCGCAATTCGATGCATTTGTTGGCGACGCGCGATAGGGCAAGTTGTAAAGGCGTGCTAATTGCCCACTGGCGATGTTCGCCTTCGTGTTTTCAGGTGTGCCAAACGCCGGCGCACCCGTCCTCAGATCCACATTTGACGTATATGCGCCGTAGATCACGGGTGAGCCTGGGTTAGTCAGCTGAGCCAGCGCAATTCCGAATAACGCCTCAGCATTTTGTTGCGCGAGGCCCGCAGCCAGTGTGACCGGTGTCATCGCCCCCATCAATGTAAATGGCGTCACCACAACAGCCTGACCGTATTCCGACATTGCCATCAAACCATCGGCCATAGCTTCATCAAACTTGCGCGGACTATTGACCGAAATGATGGTGGCCACGCCTGGTTCGCACTTCATGTCCTCCAGCGACTTGCCGCGACTGATTGCCATCATTTTGACGCCATCCAGAACGCGACCACGACCGATTGCTGAACAGTGATAGCAAAGATCCGACAACTCGATGTTTGCTCTATACGTCTCGAGATGTCGTGTATTCGCCGGCAGTTCGACCGGCGCGACAACCTGATTACCGATGATGTGGATCGCATTGAAATACTGAGCGAGCCGCGTAAAATTTCGATAATCCTCCAGGTTTCCCTGGCGACGACCATTGATACAGTCATGGACGTTAGGAGGCCCTGCAACCAGACCAAACGACATAGCGTTGCCGCCCATAATCAGTTGCCTGTCAGCATTTCGTGACATCAAGGTGAAATGCGAGGGTGCTTTTCCGACGGATTCCATAACCAAATCACGATCGGCTTTGACGAGCCCACTGCTCTCGTCAACAGTAGCGCCCGCCTCGCGAAATATTTCTCTTGCACGCGCACTCATCAACTCAATGCCGAGTTCCTCGATGATGCGAAGAGACGTTTCGTGAATGGCATTCAATTGGTCATTGCTTAGCACGGCCATCGGCGGATACGGATTTTTCACCTGCCGCCATGGCAGCTATGGGAGAAGCTGTTTCCCTTCGCTCCGGTCCCGCGGCGATTTTCCTCCCCGCCGCCGTCGCGTTCGGCGCCCGCCGTCGTCATGCATTGTCAATCTCCCAGCGAGCGCCACTTTTGATCAGTTAGACCACTGCCATCATCAAAGCTCGCCTTTTTCCTCAAGAACCTTACGCGCCACACGGAAGCATTCAAGAGCCTGCGGGACACCACAATAGATGCCGACAACGTGTATAATGGCCCTGATCTCTTCCTTACTGACGCCGTTGGTCAATGCACCACGGCAATGCGTTTCCCACTCGGTCATTTTCCCCAGCGCACCGATCATCGCAAGGTTCATCATAGAACGGGTTTTGACGTCGATCGTTTCATCACCCCAGCCAAAGCCCCAGCACCAACCGGTCATAGCCTCTTGGAATGGCCGGGTGAAATCATCCGCAGCAGCCAGGTTTTTCTCGACGTATTCAGCCCCCAAGGTTGCCTTCCGCTTGGCGAGACCCGTTTCAAAGTCATTTGTCGACATAACTATACCTCTCGTTCCATCTCAGATCGCAGCGCAGTGACCCTGATCATCATCTACCGATTGTTCTCCGTCACGCCGTCTCATCATGCTGTTACCCAGCCCCGGACCGCAACAATGAATGAGCCGGTAAGTTAGATATCTGCGGACCCAAAAATTCTTGCCGACAAGCAGCCCACTCACACACGCCGGAAAAGGTTCTGGTCAGCGTGCTCGACCTCATTTAGACATAGTCCAAACGGGATTTACCACCTGGCTTGCACAAGCGGATAACTGGTTTGCGAGCTGGAGGATGTGGATACGATGGAACCTTTAGAGAGCATTGTGGTCATTGGTGCAGGCCAGTCCGGAGCGAGTGCCACAGCGAAACTGCGGGCACTCGGTTTCGAGGGCTCCATTCACCTGATCGGCAACGAACCGTACGTCCCGTACCAGCGCCCACCGCTGTCCAAGAAGTATCTAACAGGCGACATTGAGCTCGAGCGCATTTTGATCAAGCCCGAAGCGTTTTACGAAACCGCCGGCATTCAGCTCCATCTCGGCGTTGACGTCACAGACATCGACCCTGCAGCCAAAACAGTTCTCCTGTCCGACGGGAAACAGATTGGTTGGGATCGGCTCCTGATTGCAACGGGCTCGCGTCCGAGAGAATTACCATCGAGCCTGGTGGAGAATGATTGCCCCATCCATGTCCTCCGCAACCTGCAAGATGTGCACAAACTGACGCCGGCATTGGAGGCCGCAAAGAGTGCGTTGATCGTTGGCGGCGGTTATATCGGTCTTGAAGCAGCTGCTGCCGCCCGCAGGTTTGAGGTGGACGTCACACTCGTAGAAGCCACGGCGCGCATCCTCCAACGCGTTGCAGCTGAAGAAACCTCCCGACGATTTGCCGAGCTTCATCGAAGCCACGGAGTCGACCTTCGAGAAGAGACAGGCCTGACCGGTATTTCCTCGATCGCTAACGGCCGATGCCGTGCAGCCTTCAACACCAACGAAACAATTGATGTGGACCTAGTCCTCGTTGGAATCGGCGTTGTACCCAATGATGAACTCGCCACGGCCGCTGGCGTGAAGACGAGCAATGGGATCGAAGTCGACCAACACTGCCGAACCAGCCATCCGGCGATCTACGCTGCTGGTGACTGTGCATCGTTCGAGTGGCGTGGCGCCAAGCTGCGGCTCGAGTCAGTTCAGAATGCAATTGACCAGGCCGAATCCGCGACTTCGAACATGCTTGGCCACGAGACAGTCTATGATCCCGTACCCTGGTTCTGGTCAGACCAGTACGACGTGAAACTTCAAATTGCCGGTCTAAGCCAAGGCTTCAACCGCACGGCAACACGTAACGGCACGCGCGAAGGTTCAGGCTCCGTCTGGTACTACCGCGATGACACATTCATTGCAGTTGATGCCTTCAACGATGCAGCTGCCTACATGACAGGCAAGCGCCTTCTCGAGGCCGGCAGCAATCCTGCATTCGACGACATTGCCAATCCTGAGACAGAACTGAAGAGCCTTCTCAAGAAGCCGGCTTAACCACCTGCACGACTCTATCGTGCAGCAGAGCACCGGTTCTCTAAGACGAAGACCGCTGGTAAGCGTTGGTCAAAATTCTCAAACGATCCCGAAAATGTGGTCGCACCTGCGCACTCCAGGGCGTATCGACCGCCGTCGCCCAGGCATCCGAGCGCGTCACGTCAGGCGAGGTAAGATGATAGATGGCCAGATACTGATGTGTGCTGCTGCCGCCTTCGACAGCGCGATACCGGCGTGCGCCAAGCGTCCCAGGCACCGCAGCAAGTGCCGGCAAGTGCTCGTCGTCATACCAAGCGTTAAAGTCATCCTCCGCATCTGCAGCAACATTCATAGCGTTGAGCAAAAAACCGCCCGCACCCACCGGTGCAACAGCATCTCCCGGAGTGACCTGTACACCCTCGAAACGAAGCAGCCGCACACACTTCCCGACCATACGCTTGGTCCAGACCGATGAATTCTCATAAGCGATCGCGCGGTAGGCATCCCCTTTGAGGACGTCAATTGTATCCAGATCATAGGTCGCAACGGACACGTCAGCGCCGCCATCATCGAGCCAGCGTTCACAGGCACCAAAACCTGCGATGGCCTGGCGCTCTGGCACATGCTCTAGATCGTACCAGTCATGGAATTCATCGGAGTGAGTGCTGCTGTAATCGAATGCGACAGCAAGAAGTCCTCTGGCCATACGGTCCACCTCAGAATGTCGGGGCGCCCTGCTTCAAATCGCATAGGCGTAAATCTGTTGCCACCCGAGTGATTATTCCCCGCGAGCGCCGGTCACGTTGCCTGCACGCTTGCCGCTCTACAGATCCTTTGGATCCACTTCGTTGAGCAACGTCTCTCCCTTTGCAAACCGCTGAATGTTCTCAAAGAACAGTTCGTCCCAACGCCCCCGTGTCCCATTGCCCGAAAAGGAAGTGTGCCCTGTCACTCTGACCTTGGGATGCGACCAGAGCGGATTGTCGGCCGGCAATGGCTCTTCGTGAAAAACATCGAGAACCGCAGCACCCAGCTGCCCATTGCCCAAAGCGGCGATCATCGCTGCATCATCGATCAATCCGCCGCGCGCAATATTGACAAGCGTACAGCCAGGCTTCAGTGCATCAAAAAACTTGCGGTTCGCCAGCCCCTTTGTTTCCGCATTGAGCGGGCACGCCAACACGATCACATCCACATCAGGCAGCAATTTCTGCACATCATCGAGCGTGCCGGCGTGATCAACGATCTCAGATGTTTGCGGCGTCCGGCGAATGACCGTTGTCGTTGCACCAAACGCTTTTGCCAGATGCGCCGTTGCTTTCCCGATCGGACCAAACCCGAAAATCATCCAATTCGTTCCAGCGATCTCACGGAACGGCGTGTTCTTCCAGGTCTTGGCCGCCTGCAGATCGCGGCGCTCCTCCATCGGGTGAAAAACACTCAGGACGTGAGCCAGAACATACTCGGAGATTGCAACGGACTGAGCACTGCTATTGTTGATTCTGATCCCTTTGGCGGCCGCCGCCTTGTAGACAGGGTCATCAAGTCCGGCGTTAAACGTCTGCAGGACGTCAACGGACTTGCAGGCCAGTGCCAACTCAAACGCAACCGGCTGGATTTTGTCAGCGGCAATGTCTGAGCTGAACCACAGATAATCAAGCGCGACATCACCGGGCGCGGTTGCCTTACCATCAACAAGGAACTGCCCGTCCCGATTGAACGGATACAGGGTCAGATCCAACCCAAGACCATCAATCCGGGCACCCAGGCGCTCAAGCGTCTTGTCGTAGATTCCAAGCTTCACTGACATCTTCATTCTCTCCAAGGTCGCAGAACAAGGACCGCTGCTGTCCAACCGCTGCTTGCAGCACTGCATCAAATCACGTGCAGCATATCTGATAACGGCAAGGCTACGAACCTGCCGCATTGCGCATGGCGCAAGTTACTCTCATCATGATCGGCATATGAAACATTCATTCCAGACCCTCCCGCTGGGCGTATCATGAGTACGTCGAACGACGCCGAAACCAGCGGCGGGACCGATGGAACGGCTGGCAGCAGCGCACCACCAAAACAACCCAATGCCAATTACATCCTGTTTTGGATGTGCGTACTCATTGCGATCAATCAACTGGGCTTCGGCGCGATGGTGCCGTCCCTACCGCTCTATGCACAGTCGTTCGGTGTGGCAGCCTCGGCCATAGGGATGGCCGTCGGGATCTACGGACTGGCACGCTTCTTCGTAGCCATTCCCGCTGGCCAGCTGTCAGATCGCCTTGGCCGTAGCCCCACACTTGCAATTGGTGGTTTGATATCAGGTCTCGGCAACCTGTGGTGTGCCTGGGCCGTCTCGTACCCGGAATTCATGGTGGCACGCTTCGTCGCCGGCGCCGGGGCCGGTCTGTTGATCACAACCGGTCATGTTGTATTGGCCGATATCAGTCCCCCGGAACGGCGCGGACGCATGATCTCAATCTATATGGGAACCTTTATTTTTGCTGTCGGCATCGGCCCGTTTCCTGGCGGCTTACTGGCTGAGCACTACGGCTTGGAAGCCCCCTTCATAGCTTACGGAACAGCCAGCCTCCTAGCGATGGTCGTTGCTTGGTTTGCTGTCCCGGAAACCCGGCATTTTGCGACCGAGGGCAAGGCCTCAGTTGGCAAAGCTCCACCTTTCATAGACCAAGTCCGCCTCATCGGACTGCGCATTGGTTTCCTGCTCGCAGCGCTCGTGGTCTTCATGAATGCGTTTGTGCGCACCGGCGGCCTGTTCGCCATCGTTCCAATCTTCGCTGCCACTCAACTCGGCTTGTCCGTGTCCCAGATCGGATTTGCGATGATGGTGGGGAGCATCACCGGACTGGTTGCGGCGTATCCAGGTGGTTGGATCTCGGACAAGTTTGGCCGCAAAGCAATCATAGTCCCAGCGACACTCCTATCCGGCGTCGCCATGATCGTCTTTTGCGTATCGGATTCCTATCTCTGGTTCATGGTCGCATCCATTGTCTGGGGAATTGCCAGCACCATTGGCGGATCAACACCGTCCGCATACGCAGCAGACAGCGCCCCTCCAGGCATGAACGCCACCGCCATGAGCACATTCCGCATGATGGGCGATGGCGGATATGTCCTCGGTCCGTTCGCACTCGGCCTGATCGTCGATCTCTACGGCACAACCGTTTCGCTTCTTCTTGCAGGTGTCTTGATGTTTGTCGTCGGAATGGCCTTCGCGATATGGGCCCCGGAAACGCTGCCCAAAACCGCGAAATCCACAGCTTGACAGTGCTGTAGCGAGCAGTCTTCGGATATCTCTCCGATAGCGCGCAGGTGAAGCTCAACGCGCCCGCCAATTCGTGCTATGCAACGGTCAGTTTTCAAACAGATCAGCGAATAGACGGAGACAAGCGAATGGCGAACGATGCCGCCCCTGTGTCCAGGAGTTCACAACAGACCCCGGAATTTGATGCCATTATCATCGGCGCCGGCTTTTCAGGCCTCTACCAGTTGCATTGCCTCCGCGACCGGCTAGGTCTGAACGCTGTCGTACTCGAACGTGCCGACGGTGTCGGGGGCACCTGGTATTGGAACCGTTACCCCGGCGCACGTTGCGACTCCGAGAGCCACTCCTACTGGTATTCATTCTCCGAGGAACTCATTCAAGAATGGGAGTGGTCGGAGCGCTATCCCGGCCATGCGGAGATCTGCCGCTATCTCAATTTTGTGGCCGACAAATTCGAGCTGAAACGCGACATTCGCCTTTCAACGAACGTGACAGCATGCACCTACGACGATGCGTCGAATTTGTGGTCCGTCACGACCGACGACGGCAACCGCTTGACCGCAAAGTATCTGATCACCGGAGTCGGCTGCCTATCAACGGCCAACGTCCCCGACATTCCAGGCCGGGACAGTTTCGAAGGCAATTGGTACCATACCGGGCAATGGCCGCACGAAGGTGTCGACTTCACCGGCAAGCGTGTCGGCCAAATCGGAACCGGCTCAACCGGCATCCAGGCCGTTCCTGTTATCGCCGAAGAATCAAAACACCTAACAGTGTTTCAGCGCACGGCCAATTACTCGGTCCCCGCGCGCAACGTGCCGCTGACCGACGAGTTCAAAGCATACATCAAAGAGCACTTCGATGAGATCAAGGAGTGCATGCACACGACACCCAATGGCCACTCATTCCGCATCCGCGACCGCAGCGTCTTTGATGTCGACGACCAAGAACGTCTCAAGATCTACGAGGCTGCCTGGGAAAAGGGCGGACTAGAATTCCGTGCCAGCTTCCAGGATCTCTTGTTCAGCAAGGAAGCCAACGATACAGCCAAGGAATTCATTATTGGCAAAATCCGCGAGATCGTGAACGATCCTGAAACGGCCGACAAACTGACCGACATCGACCACCCCTATGCAGCCAAGCGTCCGCCCATCGATAGCGAGTACTTCGAAGCCTACAATCGCGATAATGTCGAGCTGATCGATGTTCGTTCCGATCCCATCAAAGAGATCACCCCAACCGGTTTGCGTCTGGAAAGCGGAGCAGAGTTCGACCTCGATATCATCGTTTTTGCAACGGGCTTTGATGCGATGACGGGTCCACTGCTTGGCCTCAACATCACCGGGCGAGATGGGCTGAAACTGAAAGACGCCTGGTCCGCCGGACCCCGGACCTATCTTGGCTTGCAGTCCGTTGGTTTCCCGAACCTCTTCACAATCACCGGTCCCGGCAGCCCGTCTGTGCTGTGCAATATGCCCGTGTGCATCGAGCAGCATGTCGAGTGGATCACACAGTGCATCGATGATCTGCGCCAAAACGAGATCGCACAAATTGAAGCGAAACCGGATGCTGTTGATACGTGGGTCGCACATGTCAACGACGCAGCTCACGCAACACTCCTGCCCGAAGCCGGCCACTCCTGGTACTTAGGTGCAAATGTACCCGGCAAGCCGCGTGTCTTCATGCCTTATGCGGGTGGCATGGATGTTTATCGCCAGAAGTGTTCCGAGGTCGCCGCCAACAACTACGAAGGCTTTCAACTGACGCGAGACACGCAACCAGCCACGCCGTAAGCGCCAAGGCAGTATTTGCAGCAGCGAACGAAAGAGGAGGCAGCCATGGCAGTCTACGAAATGCGGACGTACAATCTGCAGGTCGGAAAGATGGCAGAGGCAACCAAGCTCTATCAAGAACTAGGTTACCCTGCTCTTCAAAAGGGCGGTCACGACGCCAAACTGATTGGTTACTTTCAAGCCGATACCGGCATGATCAATCAGCTTGTTCATATGTGGAAATTCGATGACGACGCGGATCGCCGCGCACACTGGGCTGCCGTGTTTGCCAACAAAGACTTTGTCGAAGGATTTGCCTCCAAGTTCCGCCCTCTTGTCATCAGCCAGGAGGTCAAACTGCTAACTGAGGCCCCTTGGGGACCCCACCCTTGACCTGACACTCACCAATACGTCCCTCTCTCACGAATGTTGCATTCCGCCATGACAACGTCCATGACCACACCAAGATCTGAATACGTGCAGATCAACGGCTACGAGATGCACTACATGGAGTGGGGCACACCCGGAGCGAAACCGCTCATCATGTGGCATGGCCTGGCGCGAACCGGTCGTGATTTTGATACAATCGCAGCTGCCTTGTCTGATCGCTTTCACATCGTCTGTCCCGACACCATTGGGCGCGGTTTATCACAATGGAGCTCAGCTCCAGACCAGGACTACTGCCTTGACGTATATGCTCGCTGGGCGGCAGCTCTGGCCGACGCGGTTGGCTTCAAGACCTGTCATTGGCTGGGAACATCGATGGGCGGCTCACTGGGCATCCGCGCGGCCGCAACAACGATGAAGGGTAGAATTGAACGGCTCGTCATCAACGACATTGGCCCAACATTCCCTGATGCACCCTTCGAACGCATCAAGGCCTACATTGGCCAACCGCCGGAATTCGATTCCATGGGCGAGTTGGAAGCTTACTTCAAAGTGATCTACCAACCGTTCGGTTTCCACACTGATGCGCAATGGCGGCACATGGCGGAAACGTCTTCGCGCCGCCTACCGTCTGGTAAGTTCACGACGCATTACGACCCGGCAATCGTGCGACAGATGTTTGTGTTTCCCGATGACTATGAACAGTGGCCGCATTGGGATGCAATTGAATCATCGACATTGGTCCTACATGGCGTCGACTCTGATTTGCTACTGCCCGAGATTGCAACTGAAATGACTTCGCGCGGCCCCAAGACCGAGGTCGTTGACATTCCGGGTTGCGGTCACACACCCGCCCTCAACGTGCCGGAACAGATCGGGATCGTCGCTGAGTTCCTGGAAAAATCGAGCGCATAGGACGGAGGCCATCGCCTCCGCACCGAGTTCAGACAGCTTCCAAGTTCACGGCGTTGATCTGCACTCAAGCAGCAAGGAAAGCTGTCAACTTTTGTTTGGCCTCATCCGTTACCGCCAGTTTTGCAAAATACCGGCTTTCGATACGGCTTGCCGCATCAAAGCTCGCGACCGCACCTTCGGTGGCTGCCGCCAGAATGGCATGCGGCGCGGGTTCGCGCCCGACGGCTTTAAAGGTCTGAGCGAACGTTCCCAGCACTACATCGGCTAGCGGTCCGATATAAGGCTTCCCACCAGGGATCTTCTCACGCCTCTCATCCCATGGTTTTACCGGTTCAGGATTATCGCCAATAAACTGCTTCGCCGCAGCGATCATCTCCTCGGGCGTATCGACAACCACATCAACCCAGCCCTCCTTGAGGGCTGCATCCGCATCAACGCGTGTTCCTTGCATGAGGTAGGGAAGCGCCTTTTTCAGCCCCATCATCCGCACCAAGCGCGTGACACCACCTGCACCTGGAAGCAGGCCCAACCCCACTTCAGGAAAGCCGAGCTGTGTCTTTTCTCCGCGCAATGCAACACGTCCGTGACAGGCCAGCGCCAGCTCCAACCCTCCGCCAAGTGCTGCACCATTGATGGCAGCAACAACCGGCTTTCCGAGTTGCTCCAACCGGCGAAGGCGAAGTTTCAGATCTTCCGACAAGTCATAAGCCGCCGGCATATCCTGAAGCGAGTTGAGCAACGCAATATCGCCCCCGGCAAAAAACGTCGACTTCGCCGAGGCGATAATCACACCTTTCAAGTTCGCCTCTGCTCCAAGGCGCGCGAGCACCTCATCCATGGTCGCTCCGAATTGGGCATCCATCAGATTGACAGGCTTACCAGGCTTATCGAGCGTGATGGTAACTATGCCCTCGGCATCTTTCTCATAGATGTAGCCGTCCATACTCATCGCCCTCACACCCGCTCAACAATGGTCGCGATGCCCATACCGCCGCCGATACACAAAGTCACCAGACCACGTTTGAGATCGCGACGTTCTAGTTCATCGAGAAGTGTTCCAAGCAGCATGGCACCTGTCGCACCCAATGGATGCCCCATGGCTATTGCACCACCATTCACATTGACCTTCTCATGTGGAACACCAAGCTCCTTCATGAAGCGCATCGGCACTGACGCGAACGCTTCATTGACTTCAAACAAATCAATATCGTCGATCGTCAAGCCTGCTTTGGACAGCGCCTTTCGAGTTGCTGGAGCCGGTCCCGTCAACATAATGGTCGGCTCGGAGCTCGTCACAGCCGTCGCCAGAACCCGGGCTCGTGGATCAGCATCGATCCGCTTAGCCATCTCCTCCGAGCCAACCAGAACCGCTGCCGCACCATCAACAATGCCTGACGAGTTTCCCGCGTGGTGCACATGATTGATCGCCTCATAGTTGCGATACTTGTCGAGCATCACCGCATCGAAGCCCATATCTCCCAGCCCGGCAAACGCGGGTTTCAGCCCCGCCAAGCCGTCAACTGTTGCATCGGGGCGCATGTGCTCATCACGATCCAGGACCACGCGACCGATTTCGTCCTTCACTGGAACGATCGAGTTCGAGAAGCTGTTCGCCGCCCACGCCTTGGCTGCGCGATTTTGTGACTCCACGGCATAGGCATCAACGTCCTCACGTGAATACCCGTCAATCGTCGCGATCATATCCGCGCCGATCCCTTGCGGAACAAAGTTGTTCTCAAGCATCGTCTCAGGATCACCAATCCATGCGCCGCCATCGGCCAGGATCGAGACGCGTGACATACTCTCAACCCCGCCGGCAACAACGAGGTCCTCCCATCCCGATGCAACTTTCTGCGCAGCGAGGTTGACCGTTTCCAGACCGGACCCGCAAAAACGGTTGAGTTGTGCCCCACCGACAGTCTGATCATACTTCGCACGCGCTGCAGCGGCGACAGCAATGTCGCCACCCTGCTCTCCAACCGGAGAAACACAACCCAGCAAGACGTCATCGACAAGTGCCGTATCTACGCCGTTGCGATCACGCACCGCCGATAGCACCTGGGCCGCAAGATCAACGGGTTTAATCTCATTGAGAGCTCCATCCGGGCGTCCCTTTCCGCGCGGTGTGCGCACTGCATCAAAGATCAGGGCCTCTGCAGCCGGCATGGCGTCCTCCTCATATTATCGGTTTCCATTGAGCTGGCCACAAGGCCAGAACATCGTGACAGCGGACAGGTGCTCCGTACCCGCATAGTGCGAACTGTTCCCGGTCGCTCTGCGAAAATCAAGTCGCCAACCGGATATTCCAGTCTGATATTGGTGACTCAGTCATATCGCTTGGACGCGAGTTAGCCGGCGACCAGGCTCACTGATCGCGGTCCACCCAAACCTCAACCCGCCGATTGAAGGACTTACCAGCCCTGGTATCGTTGCACGCAACCGGAGCAAGCTCGCCATATCCCTTGACCAGGAGTCGCGAAGTCTCGATCCGGCCCTTTCCTGCACGCAGGATTGCCGAACGAACAGCTTCTGCCCTAGACAGGGACAGTGTCAGATTCGTCTGAAACGACCCCTCCGTGTCTGCAAATCCAATCAACTTGATCGATTTGTTGCGCAGCAGCGGCGATGACATCAATTCGCTCAGACGGGCAACATTCTGCTTGGATTTGTTATCAAGCGAGAAAGAGGCCGTCTTAAAACGAAACGTGTAGGTCAGACGCTCCGCCCCTTTCAAGTCCGTCAGAAAAGTTCGCATCAGACCCAGGTCAAAGTCGCCTTGCGGTGCATTCAGGGCATGAGCAACGCGCGAGCCTTGTTCCTTGAAACCAATCAGCTCAGCGGCCTGATCAACAAACCCAGCCTCCTTGATCACGGACTGGACACCAGGCGACAGTGCGAATGAGAGAAGATCCGCAGCCAGCGGCGGCTTTGGTTTTCTGGCCGAGTAGAGATATAGACGACGCGAAAGTGGGTATTCTTCCGTCTTAATCGAGAAATTCGATGCCGGCGTGATCAGCCCGCAAGACGCCTCCATATTCAGCGCCTTGGCATTGCGTTGGAATGCGAACCCGACCACGCCAATGCCAAGCGGGTCACCAGCCACCCGATCAGATTGATCAGCATGCTCTTCGACACGCTGTGCACTGCTCACCAACTGCAGATTTCTCGGCGTCAGGACCAACGCCTCAAATGCCTCCCACGTCCCCGAACCCGCTACAGGTGCATAGACTTGGATCTCACCTGGTGGAAATCCCAGCTGACCCCAGTCCTTGATCTGCCCGGAGAACACCTTCGCGACGTCTTCAACCGACATTGAGATGGCGGGGTTCTCGGTTGCAGTTAGAATAACCAGACCATCAAGCCCGATGACGTGCTCGCGGTCGGCACTACGCACGTTGCCAAATCCAGCGGCACTGAGACGACCGGCCTCGGCACCGGCAACCGCACGCGATGACATACCAATGACAGCCGACTTCGATCGCAGGGCTTGGAAAGCCATTTGCGACGCCCCCCTTCGCAAGGTGATCGCTGCCAACTCACGTCCATTCCCATCTGCCAGGCCGAATGTAACCTCTGATGCGGTTGCGCCCGGCATCGCGGTGACGTTGAGCTTCAACTTGCGACCGTAGGCCTTGATGATCGCCGGCATCAGCTCACTGCCAATCGCACTTGAGCCGGCCACCGCAAATTCCGTCTTTGAGCGACCAAACAAAAATGAGGGCGAATCAACCGCCTTAATCGGACCGGTTGGACATTCCGGACTAATACAATCGAAACGACTGCTATCGACTTCCATCCGCCCAAACGACGGATTGATGATGATATATTTTTTGCCGTCGAAGGCCTTGAGTTCACCAACAATCCGAAAGCCGTCGCCGCCCTTCAGGGTCAGCGTCACCTCAGCGGCTGATGCGGGCACCAATGAATAAACAAAGAAGACGAGCGCAAGCAGAGCGCCGCGACGCAGGGAGTGCCACATTATGTGATGTCCTTGTCTCACAGCCCCATAAGAACAAGCCGACGGTAGAGACGAATTGAGCCGATTTTCTGATAAGTCCGGAGGGAGTTGCTGAACGTTACGCGAGTTTGATCAGGGAATTTCCGTGCTGATCAATCCGTTTCCCAACATCACAATGACCGAAGTGACTACGCGATGCCTCAATGGTCATGCCCAAAGCAATCCCACCCTCCTGGGGGAAAGAGTATCATCAAAGCAGCGAAGGCCGACTGTTTTTGACATTAGACAGCCTCATAATAGTCGACGGGCCGTCATCGCTGAGCTGTCCGCCGTAGGACCCGGACAGCAGCTGGACGTCGAATTCTGATCGAAATGGCGACATAGTAAATGAGGTCTGGAATACTCAGAACAAGTCACGCCAACCCAAGGTCCCCCCTATACAGTCCCGCGATATCCACTATTCCCGGCACATCTCTGTGTGCCGCCGATATGCCATTTGATTGGCACGTTCCGCCAATTATCGACGCGCCCTCAGTCGCTCAGTCCGGACCACAATGCTCGACTGGAAAGACTCTTTTGGCATCCATCTTGCAAATCTATGCGCAGATCTTCACCCGCATGTCGCAAATCCAGACTAGGACCAAAGACATGCGCCACCACAACCAGAGATTAAATGGCATTGATGGACAACAACTATCTTTACCATTGCTCAAACTCATGTTACGAAATGGGACATTAGCCTTTGAAATTCCGACGTTTAATCGAAGCTGATCAGCTGATATTTTCGGCGGCGGACAACATGCGAGTCCCCTGTTTCAGTCGTTTGTCCCAGTAGGCCGTGTAGACAATGTCCGAGAGTAGAATTCCATCTCCAGAAACGGCTGTGTACCGCCCGTTACCGGCAGAACACGGCCGAGCGCGTTTGAGCAGTTCGCCACTACGATTCTGCACAGCGTTCCTGACAATGAGCCAGGCCTTGGCAATTGTCCTCGCAGGCGCTGCAGCGAAATTCTTTTATATCGACATCGTTTATGACGGGCCTGAGAGCTTTCTTCAGTACCTCCCGGTCATCGTCGCCTTGACCTTCATTGTCTGCGTCGCTTTCCAGCGAATGGGTCTGGAGGACTACGACGTCCTCACAGCGCCGACGCTCAGTTTTGGTACAGTCATAGGCGGGCTGGGCCTGTCATTCTTGATTCTGCTGGGCGGCCTCTATCTCGCAAAAGCCGCTGAGATCTATTCACGCGGTTGGATCCTCTGCTGGTTTGTCTTCAGCATCATCGGCGTCATTTCAGTTCGTTGGGCACTGACAAGGTGGATCCGGCAGATTGCCAATGCCGGCATGCTACAGACGCGCACAGCCTTGTTCGGCAACGCTGATCAGGTTGAGTTGCTGAAATCATCGATCCAGAAATCGAGCCCGCATCTGAACATCAGCGGCATTTACGTGAACGACCCTGCCGGCCGCGGTGTGAGCAACAATGGCGGCATTCGAGAGCTGCAACGCTCAGTCGCTCGCGGAACATGTGACCGAGTGATCATTTGCCTGCCGGACTCTGACTCTGCAGAGGTGGTCAATGTTATGAATGCGATCGGTTCCGGCTCGCAAGAGATCCTCTTGTGCAGGGATCTGACACCAACACCTGTTCCGCTTCACGGCTCGAGATCTCTTGGTGAAATTCGCGCGGACATCGTCGCCCCAGTGCCGGCATCAGAGCATAACTTCATGCTCAAGCGTCTACTCGACGTATCAGTTGCAGGCATCGCCCTGATTGCGCTCTTCCCAATCATGCTGCTGACGGCTATTGCGATCAAGTTGGATAGCCGCGGTCCGGTGTTCTTCCGCCAGCGCCGCTATGGCCGCAATGACAATATCTTCCGTATCTACAAGTTTCGCTCAATGACCGTCACCGAGGATGGCCTCAATATTGAGCAGGCGAAGCGCAATGATGTCCGCGTCACGCGAGTTGGCCGGATCATCCGCTCAACCAGCATCGACGAACTACCACAGCTGATTAACGTACTACTGGGCGATATGTCGATTGTCGGCCCACGCCCACACGCTCTCGCTCACGACCGCCAATTCGAGCAACAGTTGGACTTGTTCTCGCGCCGCCGCCGCGTCCTTCCTGGCATCACCGGTTGGGCCCAGGTCAACGGATATCGGGGCGAAACGAAAACACTCAATGACATTCGCCGGCGAATGGATCTCGATCTCTATTACGTCGACAAATGGTCAATCTGGCTGGATGTGGAAATCATGGTGAGGACGCTCGTAACTGTCCTGCGCGGCGCACATTAACACCTTGATAAGCAGCCAACACATCAAGCCTTGATCCACATCGGTCATACGAGCAAATTTGCGGTTCACTGACACAATTCTCTGAAGCCGCAAGCCGTAAGAAAGAGATATAAATGTTCTGCGCTGCGGCGTTCACCGCATGCCCATAGCAAGCCGGCTCCCGATGCGGAGGCGGCTTTTGGATCATCTGCCTCGGAATTTTGGATTGTTGCAGTCGCGCCAGGATAGTCAAACAGTTGATCGGCTTCGCGCCATATTGATAAGGCTTGTTTAACGTGCCCCATAAATTGGGACATCAGACAAAACACAGAAGTCCGGTCCTTGACGCGCTAATGCCCCGGATCAAAATCGAACTGTTAGGCAGGAATTCAGTGCCAATTTGGCGGCAGATTTGCATTGCCGTTTGAGACCACGAACTGAGCGGCGATTAGAGGGATATGCCACCTCCGACATCCTTCTGATGAGCCTGCTTCCAGATTACTTTGACCGCGAGCTGGGGAAACTGCCGGAATGGCCAGCCACGAAGACACAATAAATCCGAATGACATCGCCATCATTGGAATGGCACTCCGCGTTCCAGGAGCCAGAAACCCGGACGAGTTCTGGCAGAACCTCCGCGATGGGGTTGAGTCCATTCGCGACCTGAGCGAGGACGAGCTGATCGCCGCCGGTGAGACACCTGAACGATTCAATCGTAAGAACTACATCGCCCGCGCCGCTGAAATGCCGGCAATGGAATGCTTCGATGCGGACTTCTTTGGCATGAGCCCCAAAGAAGCTCTCATTATGGACCCTCAGCATCGCCAATTCCTGGAATGCGCCTGGGAAGCAACTGAAAATGCGACACGACCACCGGAAAGCATAGAAGGCCCAGTCGGCATGTTTGCCGGATGCGGGATGGGCAGTTACTTCTATTTCAATGTCTGCAGCCATCGCGACCTTGTCAAGCAGACCGGCATGTTCTTGCTTCGCCATACCGGCAATGACAAAGATTTCCTGGCCACCCGCGCATCTTTCCTATTCGACCTGCACGGTCCCAGTTTAAACATCCAGACCGCTTGCTCGACATCGTTGGTCGCTGTTCACTATGCCTGCCAGAGCTTGCTCAGCGGTGAGTGTGACATGGCCTATGCCGGCGGCGTGACAATCGAACTACCCCATCGTGTCGGCTATCTCTATGAGGACGGCGAGATCTTATCGCCGGACGGCCACTGCCGTGCTTTCGATCACCGTGCCGCCGGCACAGTATTTGGCAGTGGCGCAGGTGTTGTTGTCCTCCGCCGCCTGTCCGATGCGATCGCAGACGGTGACCCCATACGTGGCGTCATCAAAGCGACAGCAGTCAACAACGATGGCTCGGACAAGGCCGGCTACCTCGCACCGAGCGTCAATGGTCAGGCTGAAGCGATCGTTGAGGCACTCGGCCTGGCCGGCATTGATGCCGACACGATTCAATATGTTGAGTGCCACGGCACCGGCACTTCGCTGGGCGATCCAATCGAAATCGAAGCCTTAACCCGTGCGTATCGTCAAAGCACCGAAGCGGTTGGGTTCTGCAAAGTCGGCTCCGTCAAGTCCAACATCGGCCACCTCGATACCGCAGCCGGGATCGTCAGCCTCATCAAAGCAACCCTGGCGTTGGAGAATGAAGCCATTCCGCCGACGCTCAATTATGAAAAACCCAACCCGACAATTCCGTTTGAGACTAGTCCGTTCCGCGTCAATGACCAGCTGACGCCTTGGCCACATAACCCGGCTGAACCGCGGCGCGCCGGTATCAACTCACTTGGTGTCGGCGGCACCAATGCACACGCAATCCTTGAAGAAGCGCCCCGCAATCATGTCCTGCCCCAAAGTCAGGGCGATGCACCACAAACGCTCATCATCACGGCCAAGAGCCAGAAAGCTCTAGAGCAAAAGCGGATCGAAATTGGCCGGTTTCTCGAGACCAATCCCGACGTTCCACTCACCGATGTCAATCACACCCTGCAGCATGGGCAACGTCAGTTTGAGCGCCGCAGCATCGTCGCCGTTCGTGATCGTAAAGATGCAATTCAGACGCTGATCGATCCACGCAGCCGACGCATCCAGGATCACACGTCCATGGATAGCGTCTCCGGCGCAACGTTCATGTTCCCAGGGGGTGGCGCTCAACACCCGGCAATGGCCCTCTCGCTTTACAACAATGAGCCTGAGTTCCGAACCACAGTTGACGAAGGTTTGGCTCACCTGCCTGTTGAAACAGCAACGGCAATCAGAAAGCTTTGGTTAGAAAGCGATCGAACATCCGAGCAAGCCGCCCGTGATTTCTTAGTACCATCACTGCAACTACCCGCAATTCTTATCTGCGAAGTTGCCATTGCACGACTGTGGATGAACCGTGGACTGCAACCGACGGCTCTGATCGGTCATTCCATGGGCGAGAACACGGCGGCCTGCATTGCCGGGGTTCTGCGGTTCGAAGACGCCGTTAAGCTCGTGCACCTTCGTGGTCAACTATTCGATGAGATCGAGCGTGGTGGCATGCTAAGTGTGCCACTCTCACCCGAGGACCTTCAAAAGCGCCTGCCAGCCAACCTGGACATTGCTTCAATCAATGCACCTGAACTCTGCGTCGTCTCCGGGCCGGATCAGGCGTTGCAGGATTTCGCAAACGCACTAGACGCCGACGATATCGAAGCCACGCGGATAGCCATTGATATCGCAGCCCACTCTCGCATGCTTGAGCCGATCCTTGAGCGATTTCACGCGTTTCTCAGTTCAATCACACTCTCGCAGCCAGGCATTCCGATTGTCTCAAATCGAAGTGGCACATGGTTGACCAACGACGAGGCCACGAACCCTGACTATTGGGTTGGTCACCTTCGCAATACCGTCAACTTCGCAAGTGGTCTCGCGACACTCGCCGAAGATCACACACGGATCTATGTCGAAGCTGGCCCCGGTCGAACTCTCTCAACCCTTGCAAAGGCCCACACAGATATTGAAGCCAACCAACTTGTGAGCAGCCTTCCACACCCGGATGACCCCAACGACGATCAACTGCGCTTCCAAACAGCGATCGGTGAAGTCGAAAGCCTGGGCCTTGCGATCGGCGAGCAGAAAACAGCATCCGACAGCGCTCGGCGCATCCCACTGCCAACGTATCCATTCCAGCACCAGCCCTATTTCCTGGAGCGCCTCAAGAACAACGCTGACGATCAGACAGTCCCCCCTCTCATTCGGATAGCGGAACTCGAGAATTGGGGATGGCAGCCGACCTGGAAAACAGCCGTTGCCGATTTCACGCTCGGAGATGATCAAAACCCAACCAACATACTGCTATTTGGCGATGACACGACGCATTGCTCGGACTTGGTCGATGCACTGCGCAAGGCGGGCCATCACGTCACTACCGTTGAAGTCGGTGACAGCTTTGCCGAGCTCAATCAACAACGGTTCGTGCTTTGCCCGGAACTTGGCCGCGAAGGCTATGATCAGCTATTTGAAGCTCTAAAGCGCAACGATGCGATCCCGCAGCACATCGTTCACCTGTGGCTGCTCACGGCCGATGAGCATCATCGCCCAGGGTCAAGCTTCTTTCATCGCAACCTAGAGCGCGGCTTCCACAGTCTGCTGCATCTCGCCCAGTCGCTGGACAACACCGAACGCGACGACAACGCCTTGCAATTTACTGTGCTCACCAATGGCATGCAGCGCGTCCAGGACGAGCCACTTCTCTATCCGGAAAAATCAACTGTGTTGGGTCCCGGTCAAGTAATCCCGAAGGAACTTGAAGACGCATTTGTCCGGATCATTGATTTACCAATGGACATGGTCCGCCAGGAGTCGGAGCAACATCGACCACTCATCAGCCAAGCTGAAGAGTTCATCTCGGCCCGTCTCAACAAATCAGACGAAACGCAGCAACATCCTTTGGTGGAGTGCATTTGGTCGGACTTGTTTGCCGCGCCTGATAGCGAGATTGTCTGCTACCGCAGCAACAAGCGCTGGAGACGGGTATGGTCTCAACTCCCTCTAAAGGAAAACGCACCTTCTCCGAAGGCGTCGTTCTGCAAGAACGGTGTCTACCTCCTGACGGGAGGCATCGGTGATCTCGCACTCGCATGTGCCAAGGAACTCGCACGCGACTACCAGGCACGCCTTGTCCTCGTGAGCAGAACCGAACTCCCCGATCGGGGAGAATGGGATAGTTATGGGAATGCCTATGGCAGCAGCGACAGGATTGGCAAAGCCATTGCTGCTATCAAAGAGCTCGAGTCCCTCGGCGCAGAGGTGCTCTATGTCAGCGGCGAAGTCACCAATCCACTGTCAATGACCCGCGTACGTGATGCTGCCAAGTCCCGCTTTGGCGCAATCAACGGCGTACTCCACACAGCAGGCATTGTGCGTGACGATCTGATGTCGATGAAGAATGTCAATGACATCGAGGATGTGTTCGCCCCGAAGATCTTTGGCACAGTCGTCCTCCAAGACGTCATGAAAGACGAAAAACTCGATCTCGTTGTTCTATTCTCGTCAACAAGCACCGACACATCTCCTGCAGGCCAGGTCGATTATGTCGCCGCCAATGCCTACCTGAACGCCATAGCCGACAGCCAGGCCAGTCAAGCGGCACCGCACACATTGGCCGTCCATTGGGGCATATGGAACAAGGTTGGTCTCGCAGCCCGCGCTGTCGACAGCACCAGCAGTACAGACACGCTCGCAACCGTTGAGCCAGCAACCCAGCCCTTGTTCGACCGAAAGATAACTGCTCCTGGAAAAGGCAGCTGGTTTGAGCTGCGCATTTCGGCTGATCGACATTGGCTGCTCAACGAGCACCGGTTGGCATCAGGCGAAGCCATTTGGCCAGGCACGGGATACCTGGAACTCGTCGCCGAAGCCGCAAAGGAATATGGTATTCGTCTTCCTCTGGATATCATGGATCTGACGTTCCTTCGGCCACTTTATATCCGTGACGATGAGAAACGCACAGTCCGCGTTCAGCTCGAGCGCCAGCAAGGCGACTTCATCGCGAAAATCGAAAGCCGCATTGAAGGCGCGGCAGGCAACGGCTGGCTCAGTCATGCCGAGGCAACTATCCGGCCAGCACGCGTGCCCAACCAACCGACGACCGATATCACCAATCTCGTCGCCAACGCGAAACTGGTCGAAAGCGAGAGCAATGGATCATCCCGCCTGCGTGGACCTCAGGAAAAGCACCTCAATTTCGGTCCGCGATGGCATGTCCTGAAGGAGGTCCGTCAGGATGAGAGCTCGCGTTTGGCCCTAATGTCACTCAACCGGGATTTCATTGGGGACATCGACAAGGGGTTACTCGCCCATCCGGCGCTCATGGATATCGCGACCGGCTTTGCGATGGATCTAATCAAAGACTACGATCCTGCAGATGGCCTGTGGGTGCCGATGACTTACAATAATGTACGGCTGCATCAGCCATTGCCCGCAACTTTCTGGAGCCGTGTGCGTCTCAATCAGGACCACAATCTGGGCGACGACTACGCAACATTTGATGTTGAGCTAATCGACGCCACAGGCAATCACATTGCCGACATTACTGGCTTCACGATCAGCAGGCTCAATGACATGGGCACGTTTTCTGAACAGCTGAGTGATACGTCAGATGCCCAGATGGAGAGCGGAACTAGCCCATCCGAAGAGCGTGAACTGTCGCCAGCTTTGGAGCGATTGGCCGGACAGGTCAGCCAGGGCATCAATCCAGAAGAAGGCTTCACGCTTCTCGAACGCGCACTCGCCACGGGTAAGTCGCAAGTCATCATCAGCTCAATGGATCTAACCGCGCTTCAGCACGCGGCGAATGAGCAACCAGAAACGGCTGATACGTCAACCAAGCTCGGCCGTCCGGATCTCGCTGGTGAGTATGTTGCACCACGAAATCCTATTGAACAGGCACTCGCCGACCTATGGTCAGGGTTACTCGGCATCGATGATGTCGGCGTCGAGGACAACTTCTTCGACCTTGGCGGCCACTCGCTGATTGCCGTGCGTCTCTTCCGCATGATCAAGAAAGAGTTTGGCTGCGAATTCCCCATGTCTGTGCTGTTTGATGCACCGACAATCGCAGAGTGTGCTGAATTGATCTCGAGCTCATCGACATACGGCGAAGCACCAGCAGACAACGACGAGCAAGATCCAAGCGCTACGCGACCGAAGTGGACCCATCTCGTTAAGATGCATCCCGGTCGCGATCCCAACCGCATACCGTTCTTCATCTGCGCCGGTATGTTCGGCAATATCCTGAACCTGCGCCATCTCGCCCAACAGTGCGGGCAGGACCGCCCGGTTTACGGCCTACAGGCGAAAGGGTTGCTCGGCGACCAATCACCCCATGACACGTTCGAAGACATGGCGCGTTCAAATATTGAAGAGCTTCGTCAGGTTCAACCTCATGGACCCTACCTGATCGGCGGCTTCTCCGGAGGCGGGTTGGTTGCTTTTGAAATGGCGCGTCAGCTCCGCGAAGCCGGGGACGAAGTTGCAGCTCTCGTCATGCTGGACACCCCCTTCCCCACCCCCGTCGAGCTGTCTATTGCGGATCGACTTAAGATCAAGCAGACGGACATCACGCGGGACAAAACTGCTTTTCTCAACAACTGGATTCGAAACAAGATCAACTGGAAAAAGCACCAAAGAGAAAAGCTACACCAGGCACAGCTGCAGGATCACACACAGTTTCACAACATTGAGATTGAAGCCTCATTCATGCGCGCTTTGGATCGATATAGGGCAAGGCGTCAGCCGGGTGCACTCCTGCTCTGCAGACCACAGTTGGAAATTGCCTACACCTTGTCAGACGGACGCGAATTGAACCGCGATCGTGAATTGCTCCGCGCCGACAATGGTTGGACCCCTTATGTCGAACACCTCGAAGTCATCGAAGTACCAGGTGATCATGACAAAATGGTCCTGGAACCCAACGTGCGCGTGATGGCCAGTCATATCAATCGGCACTTGCGGCTCGCAGAGATTGGCAACTCAGACACACTCATCGCCGCAGAGTAGTGTGGAGGCACGCATCGTCGTGCTTCCAGATCAAGGCTCACGCGCATTATCTAATGCGACCGCAGTGGCGATGTGCCCGTCTGCGACGCGCCAACGCCCTTGCAGGTGCTCCCCCTCGCAGAATGGATGAGCATCGCGCATGAATTGCGCCTTAAATGTCATGAGTTCAGCATCGAGCGAAACGGTCAGGTCTGTGAATTCGAGAAACGTGCGGCTCAGCGGATACTGGCATTTGTAGGCCGCCTCTTTCGCCGAAAACACGATCATCTCCAACAGTCCGTCGGCTTGGCCCGAGACCACCGGCAGCTTTGACCGCTCATGTTCGTTCAAAACGGTCTCCCATAAATCCGGGGCAAGCGGTTTGGCGACCTCGACATCGAGTCCGACTGATGCAATTCCGCAAGCGGTATCGGCAACAGCAGCCGCACAAAGTGTATCCGTATGAGTAATGCTGCCAACGATGCCTGCTGGCCAAATCGGAGCACGATCAGCGTCGAGCGGTATGGCAACGTCGTCTCGACCTAATTGGGATAAGGCCTTTCGGGCCAGCCACCGGCCTGCGGAGAACTCCCGTCGTCGTTTCTCGACAGCAGCTGAAATGCACTGCTCTTCAACATCGAAGAGAACGTCGGACGGCACCTCATTGATAGGGCCAAAAACCAGAGCGATCCGGTTATCCAACAGATCATCGAACAACCCGGTTCCCATCAAGAACGCACCTTGAACCTACAGCATTTGAAATTTGTGTGGGGAGACACCCGTCTCCCATCCGTTCACACATCATAGTTACGCAGATCGTTGACAGGCAACATCGACAACATTGCCCCGCCAACCCGATACCAGATGACGGTCTACGCCCGGCGTCGTGCCATCGCCTGTCGTCGCGCGGCTGCTCGATTGGCCACCTTATTCAGCTGTTGATCCGCCTGACCTCGATTACTGAGATGCTCGGCAAGACCTGAAACCGTGGGAAATCGATAGATATCCGTAATGGTCAGGTCTGGCGCAACGTCCGCCTTCAGACTTCGGTGCGCCTGAACGGCCAACAGCGAATGACCGCCAATCAAAAAGAAGTTGTCATTGAGCCCAACACGCTCGACCCCCAGGATGGATTCAAATGTCTTCGCGATCTTGACCTCGATCTCACCTTTTGGCTCGCGTTCCTCGCTGGTGTTCGCGGCTTCGGGCTTCACGCTCAAAGGTGACACAAGCCTGGTTGCTGATTGCGGCTTCGGCAGAGCATTGCGGTCAACCTTCGCATTCGGTGTCAAGGGGAACGACTTCAGCTCGACGAAGTGGGCCGGCACCATGAATTCCGGCAACGCTTCAGTTACATGTGCCCGCAAATTGCTCATTGAGACCGCCTTGCCATCCACGGCTCTCAAATAGGCAACGATCCGGACATCGCCCGGATTATCTTCCCGCGCGATAACCACGGCTTCTGCGACATCCTCATGGCCATGCAGACAAGCCTCAATCTCACCCAGTTCGATCCGATACCCGCGCACCTTGACCTGAAAGTCTGTACGGCCAAGAAAGCGCAATTGCCCTTCCGCATCGTAACGGACGAGGTCGCCCGTGCGGTACATCCGGCCGCCCGCTACAAACGGGTCATCGAGAAAACGCTCAGCAGTCAACTCCTTACGCTTGAAATACCCGCGGGTCACCCCGGCGCCACCGATGAAGAGCTCGCCAGGAATACCATCGGGAACCGGCCGCAATTTATCGTCCAGAACATAGAGCTGCGTGTTCGCGATCGGTCGTCCCAGCGGCACACTCGTCTCAGTCGCAGTGGCCGTCATAGTTGATGACCAAATCGTAGTTTCGGTCGGGCCATACATGTTTTCAACCGGCGCCTCAGTAACCTCTCGAAGGTCACGCATCAACTGGCCTGTCAGAGCTTCACCACCAATGTAGAGATGATTGATCAGACCCAGCGCCTCACGTTCTTCCTCGCCAACAAGTAACATCGTGGCCATTGCCGGTGTGCACTGCAGGTGAGTTACGCCATGTCGCTTGATCAGATCACCGAAACCAAATCCGACTTGATTATCGTGCAGTCCGGCATCAACGTCATCCTGGTGGCCAAACTGCCCGACGACCTCTGCCAGCGGTGCAAGTGATTCAAGCACGGTCTCGGTCGGCACGCCGAAATCGATCAGACAAGCAATCTCGTTCACGCCAATAGAATGCAATTGCTCAGCGCGGGCGACAGCATCGTCGACGGTACCGAACAACCCACTCTCATCGAAATAGCGCAAGAACGCGAATTCAAGGATCGCATCCATCTCTTCAGGCGCCAGGCTCTGAAGATCGAGGTCCATCGGCTGTGATGCCCCTTGCGGACGTTTGAATGCCGGGAAAGCCCAGGCATACTGCTTGATCAGACCTGCTGCCGAGCGCAGATAGGACATCATCGGCTCGCGCGCCAATTCGCGAACCTCTTCGCGGTCTTCCCCAACAAGCGTGTGCAGCATCAGCGTCACAGTAAAATCGTCCGGGTTTCGCCCACATTCCTTGAGCGTATCGCGGTACACTCTGATCTTGTGTTCGATCTCGGCAATCGACTGTCCGAGCAGGTGCGTCAGAACATTGGCGCCAGCGCGGGCCGCTTGACGAAACGTCTCTTCATTGCCAGCCGTCGTTACCCAGACAGGGAGCTCTTTCTGCACTGGCCGCGGCAACGTCCTCACATCTTGCTCTTTTCCATCCGGACCAGACATGACGACCTTGTCACCACGCCAAAGCTGCCGCACGACATCGAGGTCGCGGAACATCGCCGTCTTGTTGTTCGGCGGCGCATTCTCAGGCCGCAGCAGGAAGTCTTCCGGCATCCAGCCGGACGCGACGGCAATCCCCGCACGACCATTGCTGATATTGTCGATGACCGCCCACTCTTCCGCCACACGCGCCGGATGATGTAAGGGAAGCACGCAGCTTCCGGCTCGGATATCGACATTCCTGGTGACTGCGGCAACGGCTGCACCAGTAACGGATGGGTTGGGATACGGTCCACCAAAGGCATGGAAGTGGCGCTCAGGTGTCCACACAGCACAGAAGCCGTTCTCATCACCGAACTTGGCGCCATCCAAGAGTAACTTGTACTTGCGCGGCCCGGCGCCGTCATCGTTGCCCCAGTAATACAAGCTGAAGTTCATATTGCCGCTGCGCCGGCGGACGGGAGCAGGCTGCTCGGCGTCGACCACAGTTTTTGCGGCATCACTGTAGAGCACCACTTTGAAGCCGCGCGCCAGGGTCCAGAACAGTTCCAGAACAGAGATGTCAAACGATAAACTCGTCACCGCCAACCAAACAGGCTGACCGTCTTTGTCCGGCCGGGTAACGCGTTCATCCATGCCGGCAAAGAAATTCGCAACATTGCGATGCTCAACCATAACCCCCTTGGGTCGCCCCGTTGATCCCGACGTATAAATGACATAGGCCAAGTTCGCACTGTTGCAGCGCTTCTCCGGTCGCGCTTCGCCATCTGACTTCGAGAGCAGCTCATCCAGTGTAACCACATCAACAGCGCTCGGACTTGAAACGGGCGGCTTGCCATCTGGATCGCGAATTAGAATCCCAAGCTCACTGTCCTCAATCATGAACCCGAGCCGGTCGGATGGATAGTCCGGGTCAAGCGGAACGTAGGCCGCACCGGCTTTCAGCACCGCAAGAGCGGCAATCACCAAATCAGCAGTTCGCTTCATGTAAAGGCCAACCAAGGAGTCTGCTCCGGCGCCTTGTGCAATCAGCGCTTGGGCAACACGGTTGGAACGCTGGTCCAACTCACGATAAGTGAGTTCTTCGCCCCGATAGACCAGGGCCGTCAGCTCGGGCGTGCGCTCGACCTGCGCCTCGAACAGACTATGAATTGTCGCGGTCAAATCGACCGACTGCTCCGTCTGATTGCGCCCGTAGAGGATCTCCTCACGCTCCGCGTCACTCAGCAGTGACAGGCCGGCAACCACTTGCTGCGGGTTGTCACGAACCTCTGCAACAAGTGCGCTGATACGCTTAGCCAATGCGTCAGCGTCTTTGATTGCAAAACGGGAACCGTCGAAGAGAAGACGGCAGCTCTCCAGTTCGCCATCCGTATCCACAGCGAACGTCACCGCGGTGCCCGGCAAGCCCTCACTGCAGTGCTCTTGCGGTCCGACACACACGCCAACCGTCCATGCCGGCGCTGCAATTCCTGGATAGCGCACCGGAAGATCAGACGCATAACCCACTGTATCGGCCAGTCGCTCAACCTCACGATTGGCATTTGACTGCAAGTCACCAAGGGTGTCTGTCTCTGAAGCATCCAGCAACAGCGGCGCTACAGGCGCAACAAAGCCCGCAAAGTCATCGTAAGCTGCTCGAAGAGCCGGACCGCGATATGCAAGTTGGAAGCGTTGCTGACCTGACGTCCGAACAAAGTAAGCCGCAAGCGACGCAAGCAAGTGATCAACGCCAATTGGTGAACCTTCAAGTGTTATGCTCTGCCAATTGGCCGCTACACCTTCTTTCGACGCATTCACACCTGCCAATTCTACATCGGTGGTCTGCTGCAATCGGTCCAGGAACAGTGGCTCCGCTTGGGCAAGCTTGGTCGATAGGTCATTCAACCTTGCCGCAACGCCATCGCCTAATGGACGTATCGACTGGCCAGCGGAAATCAGACTCTTTGGCGAAACCTCAAGCGCCATCTCATCACGCAGGGACATGAGTTGAACCCAGCCGTCCGAAGTAGCGATTGTTATGGCATCATCACCGACATCAATCACCTCACCAGCTGCCGCCGGACGTGTTGCTGGAACGATATCGAGCCGACCAACGCTGTACGCAGTATCATTAATGAGAACTTTCGGCCGGGCCAGAGGGTTGGCATATCCCTCACCAAAGTCGAGCCCGCGCGCAAGCCGCGCGCAGTCATCGGCGGAAATCTGGAAGTCCAACGTCGCAGCCGCATGCGGTCGCTTTGATTTCGCATAATAGGTACGCCCTCCGAAGCTCTGAGCCGTGCCAGCGAGGCGACCGGTCTCGATCAAGGCGCAAAGCTCAACAAACGACGACATACCTGCTTCGAAGCATTTCGTATTCAGAACCAGCGATGTATCGCCCTCGCTGATCTCGATCTCCCGCTGCAGATAGATCTCACCACGGTCAACACCGTCAACGATTGCATGCCATGTGACGCCATGCTTGGTCTCACCATTGAGCAGGGCCCAGGCCGGTGTATTGAGGCCGGCGTAGTTCGGCAGTGGACCATCATGGAAATTAATCGCGCCCTGACTTGCCTTCTGCCACACATCACTTGGGATCATGCGCAGGTTTGCGATACTGAAGAACCAATCAAACGGCGCGGCGGACCAATTCCCTGCCAAAACCTGCTCGGGTGCCAGCACATCCAAACCCGCAGCTATGGCCCAATCCCTGAGAGCGGGATTGCCGGTAATGACAGCAGCCACTTTGTGCCCGCGGGCCATAAGATCCTCGCCACATTGAGCCAGCAGCGTCTCATCGCCCATTACCACACAGGAGAAAGTTGATTTGTCAGTCATGTTACAATTACCGCTTCTGTTGCCAGCCACAGACGCTGGTTCAATTCTCTCTCTCAGTAGTGCGAGAGGACGGTCAGCAAAAAGAGCATTCTAACTCAGATCTTGCACACGTCTTTTGAGTGAATGTGATTGCAAGAATAATAGCATATTTGGCCGGCGCCGTGCCCGACCGAGAATTGATCGCGCGATCTTGGTAAATGTGAGTTTAAGACCCGCGAGTCCCTGAGGGAAATGCCTGAAGCCTCGCCTGTCTAACACGAACGAATGTCGTTGTTCCTGCGCCTGTTGGCACACATCGGCAGAACGGCACAAACAAAAGCAAACGCCGTGTCGGGCAAAGCCAGACACGGCGTCTCAAGTTCATCACAGCAATGCAGAAGCCGGCACTCAACTGGTCCGGCCACCGCGCCTTAACGTCGGCGCGGACCTGTATCACGGGCCGTCCGAACTGAAATTGAGCCCTGCATGATCTGCTGCATTTGCTGCTCATGCACATCCAGCCGCCGTCCAGCACCAGCGTGCCGCGAAGGCGACTCGGTGTTGGAAACAACCATCGGATCACGCGTCTCAGGAGAGTTGGAAATGATCACAACATCACCAGGGACTAACTCGGTGAAGAGACTAGCCACAATCGTCTCAACGCCACGCTCAGTTCGCCGTGCGATGTAGTATGACAGTCGTCGCTGACCGTTCAGCCCACCCTGTCCCGTATCGGCATCATCACCGAGAACGATACGATGTTGTGCAACCTCTGTTTCGATGGTCTCAATCCGCTCACTCAGCAAAGCGCGACGGTCCCGGCTTAGGACGTCAAGCCGCTGTTGTGCCGTTTCGAGACGTGTCCGCGCACGAGCAACAATGTGCTTAACGTTCGTTAGCGCAACCTCATTGCGGATCAACTCGGACTTTCGCGCCAGATATCTTGAGTTGGGTGCCAGGCGGGCTTTGCGAAGCTTCTCCATGCTTTTCTCAAGCTTGCGAGCGATCTTCACCTGCTCGGTCACCGCCTGCTCGCGTTCCAGAGCAAATTTTAATTCCTGCTCAGCGGATGCCTTACTGCGACGCAGGTCTGTCAGCCGTGTCCCATTGATTTCAATACGCTCAGCCAACATTTCGTTCTGCCGCTTGATAAAGTCTGCGAGCCCGGTCACCTGCTTGTGCTTGCCTGTATCCAAGAAGCCATCCAGCAATCCTGTAGACTGGATCGAGCTAAGGCCATCGCGTTCAGCAGTGAAGCGAGCCAAACGCGCCAGGGCAAAGCCAAGGCGTTGCTGCGTGCGCCGAACCAGGAGCTCGCGCTCAGGGGAACCATCAGCACCACTGCCACCACGGCTCGTCGCGAGCCCGCCAGCGACCGATGCGGCTTGAATAAGTGTCAATCCTGGTCGCCAGTCAAAAGCACCCGGACGACGGATCTGACCGGTGATGTAGAATGGTTTGTAACGAATGACCGTCATCGACACACTGACTTCGCGGCGCATCAGACGGCTGAGGACCCTACTCAGTTTGCGCTCAAAATTACGCGGAGTAAGATCAGCTACGTCCATCCGGCCAACGCCAGGCACAGAAATCGTGTTGTCCGGGCTGAGATTGTATTCACCGCTTACCGACGTCGAACCTGGCACGCGGAGTTGAATGCGATCCACCATCGACAGAGTGTACTGTGCATCGTCGCGCTGCACATTTCTCAGTCGAGGCTGTTCAGGCACACGGCGCTTGACACTTGCCTTGTCGGCGCTCTCGTCGGACTTGACGCCCGAGATATTCTTCTTCGATGCCTCAGGCTTGGTCGCACCAGTCGCCTTGGTGACCTGATCTGATCCGACGGCTGCCATTTGAAATGTGCCAGCCTGAGCGGCGCTCATGACGTCGCCAAAAACCTCACGCTCTTCTGCAATCGCAAAACCAACGTTGGCATCAGACATTGATGACAATTGAGACGACCAGGACTGTGTAACACCCACAGACAGGAAGACTGCACCAACCACAGCAGGTGTGGCTCCGCAAGCTATTCTCCTGTATCGGGTCATCAGGGAATTGCTCGTTGCACGCATTTCAGTCCTCGCTTGTAAAACAACTGTTCTGCCCGATAAATCAGGCAGATAACTGAGCATTGCCGACTACGGCCATCGTCTCGGGGATGAAGCAAGTAACCGGCCAACACGGCTCGAAAGCTCGCTTAATACTTTACAACTAGCTCAGAAAAAAACGATATAAAAGTCTAAATTATCAATATTTTGACATATCATTGGTGAATTTTTAAGTGAGATGCGAGCCAAGCGAATTGCAACTAACCTTAATTGGCCCGTGAGAGCGACCGATTAGTCAACTTTGTCGGCTCGCCAATCCAATTCCACGCGGTGTGGATACGCCCCTCCCGGATTATCACGGCACTGCAAATCATCGCGTTCCCAGCTCCAATACCACGTGCCGATTGATCGACTGGCAAGGTACGGCAGACCCAACGCCGCGCATTTGCCATCTCAACTCGTAGGATTGCAAAGTAGCGCTATTCGACAGCCGAGTTTGATTTCAGGGTCCGCCGCTTTAGTCTGCAGGCAAGAAGATAGCGTGGCCCGGAACTTGCTCCAGCACACCGAGCAGTTCTATAGCTCCGTCAGGTCGGCCAGACTTCCTCCGCACTCTTTACTAAAAGAAACCATCACAGCGATACATGGAACACCACAAACAAAATACTCGCCCTCCGCGCGTTGTCATTGCTATCGTCAACTATTGTACCGCTGACCTGACAATCGATTGCCTGCGCAGCATCCATGCAAATTCCGCCGAATACGCCGACACCAAAGTTGTTGTTGCTGACAATGCCTCGCCTGATGGTTCAGGTCCCATCATCGCCGATGCGATTGCAAAAGAAGGATGGTCGGACTGGGCATCTGTCCGCCTCCTGCCCGAGAACGGCGGCTTTGCTTACGGTAATAACGCGATCATTCGCGAGTATATCAATGAGAACGAGGCACCAGAGTACTTCTGGCTTTTGAATTCAGATACCCTCGTGCATCCAGGTGCTCTGACGCACCTCATCGAATTCTTGGATAATCAACCAACTGTCGGCTTCGCAGGAAGCTGCCTCGAACACCGAGACGGAACACGTCAGCACTCCGCCTTTCAGCTCCCAAACATTTTGGCCGAATTCGAAAGCGGGATCCAGGTTGGCTTTGTGACAAAGCTATTGCAGCGCTTCATCGTTGCGCCGGACCGGCCTCCGGTCACACAACCATGCCAATGGCTGTCCGGCGCGAGCTTCATGGTGCGCACCAGCCTCCTGAAAGAAGTCGGGTTGATGGATGAAGGCTATTTCCTCTACTTCGAAGAAACTGATCTCGCCAAAAGAGCAACATCGCTCGGATGGACGTCTTGGTATGTTGTCGAAAGCCGAGTGATACATCTCGTCGGACAAAGTAGTGGTGTGACAGGGAGCTCTCAACCCCTCGCCCGTCGGCCCGCCTACTGGTTTGAATCGCGCCGCAAGTACTTCGTAAAGAACCACGGCAAAGTATACGCCGCCGTCGCAGACCTAGCTCTTATTACAGGCGTCGCCATTCGCAGAACCTACTCCGCCCTCACCCGGTCGCAATCCACGCATCCCAAATCGTTCCTGATCGATCTCGTTAAGCACAGTTCTTTGCTCAATCCAGCGCGTTAGCGGGCCTGGACGACCAACAACGTCCTGACCAATAAGGATCCATCATAGGACCAGTGAGCCGAACACGATGAGCAAGTCCGTTGAAAGTGCACATGTCTACTGGGTTGGTCACAGCCTGATGGAGACAAAGGCTCAGTCCAAGATCGGCACAATTGACCTACTTACACTGCTCGGCCAATTCGCTGATGCCCGACAACTTGGCTACGATTACGCAGACCACACGCTATGGGGCTCTTCTTTATCAACATTGTGGCGGGGCAAAGCTCATCGGTATCCGCGCACCTCTGAGGAGATGAAGGTCAAACGCCAGGAATTTCAGCAGCAAGCAGAGCGCTACGATACGCTGATCTTAACCGAACTCCTTCCGATTGTCTGGAATAGCCAGGCAGAATTCACGGCCTTCTACCTCCGAAAATTCGCTTGCACTCTTCTAAAACAGAACCCAGAGGCACGGGTCCTATTGTATCAGAGCTGGACGAATCTTCAGCCGTCAGCAGACGGCAATCCACCTCAACATCAAACGGACCACACCGTTTGGCTCTCGAACATGGCGCAAGACCGCGCCATCTGGCAGTCCGTTCGAAAACTGGCGGCCCAACCCAGGGTACCAGCTCCTACGCTTCTCTCGCGCATCGGCATACATGCATCGTCGAATGGTGGCTGCGATAAGCACCTCACGATCGAAATGGTCCCTGTAGGTGATGTCCTCGTCTCCCTCACGCAGACACTATCGAAGTCAGCCCCGGATGCATTCTTACTCCCCAGTGGAAGACAGATGCAGATCGAGGACTTTTTCTCAAATCCCTACCTCAATGTTCGCGAGCCACCCCTCGGACACCCAGCGTCGTCGCCCGAACCGGGACGTATGCCCGGCTGGCAACTGAGAGATCCGGCAAAACCATTCGACGATATTCACCCAAGTGCGATCGGCATCTACATTATGACGCTGGTCAGCTTCGCCGCCATCTACGGCCAATCGCCCGAAGGATTACCGTCCATTCCCGAAGTCGGCGATGACCTCGCGCAACAGCTTCAACAACTTGTTTGGCAGACTTTGATGGACAACTGATTTACCAAGTTGGCTCAACCGCCGACAACGTCTCAGACCAGAGTTAGTCGCTGGTAAAATAACCTGTCCATTCGAACGTCATCAAATGCACAAACTCGGCCCTACCTTGCATCAATAAAACCAAAGATCATCTTGGCGTGGAACTTGCTCTGCTGGATCAACGGGCTTGAAGATGGTGCCCAAACTCGGTGCCAACTTGAAGTTCAGAGACGATCGCCAGTTAAGAAGCGCACGAATTCACGCCTCCATTCGGCATTGTACTAGTGCTGAACAACGGCGGGCTGCTTTAGGCGACAACACATGGCAAACGGTAAAGAGCAAACAATGACGGCCATCGCATCCAATATCGATCATAACATCGACGCGACGCCCGGCGCGGAGTTTGACAACAGTCCCTGGTCGCGCGCGGTCACGCACATCATTGCCCTGGCCGACCAGCAAAACATTCGCACAATCGGCATTACAGCGACCCAACCCCGCGCTGGTGTGAGCATGTTCTCCCAGGCTCTCAGTGAAAGCTATGTTGGCTTTGGGAAGAAAACGCTGCTGGCCGTCTCTCAGGAAGCGTCTTCCCAGAAAGTCAATTCCGCTCCGCAGGAAGGCAGCCAGGCAATACTCCCTGCACTTGGCAACAAGCAGGCGACAGTCGTCTCTTTACCTGACTTGATTGAACCGGGCCTAACCTCTCCCAAGGCCCGCAACTACCTCAATGAGGTGACCGCACAATTCGATGCCATTGTCGTCGACTTGCCACCAGTCAGCGTTTCTCCGGGACGCTCGACACCAGGCTTCATGCGTTTCGCGCCACTGTGCGATCTGGTTTTTCTAATCTGCGTCACCAACGTTACACCACGCGAGGAGTTGAAGGATTGTCTTCAGCAGTGCGCAATCAATGACGCCAACATCGGTGGCATCATCATGAACGATTTCACTCTGGTTGGCTCCCAGTTCGTAACACCCTGAGGCGCAAGAAGCCGTGCGCGTATCTCAATTGGTTCAGGTATGCGCGCTGGAACCAACCAATCGGGCAAGCAGTCGTCTGAACCGGCAACCGGACCGCCTAAGTTCTAGCCGGCAACTTTACCGATGGCTCGAAACTTGAATGAGCGCGTTCTTGAACTAACACCATAGGCTGCGAGCAAACAGCATGATTACCGAACTTGTCGTCCTTGCACTGAATGTCGCCTTACAACGCTGGAAACTCCTGCTGGCACCTCTGGTCTTGGCCATTCCAGCGGCATACCTCGTCGCTGTAAAGGCGCCGAAGACGTACCAATCACAGGCAACAATCCTCCTCAGCCCGGCCATGCAACCAGCCAGACTGGATGGCACGCAGCAAGTAGCACCTGTTAATCCGGAGCAGATCCGCACACTGGAGTTGTGGCTTAAAAGCGATCGCATTCTGACCGGCCTCGTCCGCCAGATTCACGGCGATCAAGCCGCCGACAATCCCGAGATCCGGAATGCCAATGTCACGCAGCTACGTGATGCCCTCTCGCTCGAATTGTCCGGGCGCACTGTCCTTGAACTCAAAATGACCGACAGCAACAATGTCGGTCTCGGCAGGAAGCTCGAGATTGTACTGTCGCGGCTTATGGAATCGTTGATCGAACCAGAGCGGGGACTGTTGACGGCCGCCCGACTACTTGTGATCAGAAGTCAGGACCAGCTACGCGAGGCACAACGCACCCTTAATTCGCAAATCACAAAAGCTGGCCTCCCACCCCTGCAGCAATCGATCATGATCCTCGATCAGATACATCAGATCAAAGCCAGATTGATACAGATTGCCAGCCCTTCACCAAACGCAAACGGCGAGCCTCTGATATCGGAAAGCTCCAACCCAAATCTGGAGGTCCAGGAACTCAATCAGGATCTGACAGACCTTCGTAAGCAGCTGACAAACGACGCAGCGCGGCTCAGCGAAATCGAAATGACATACGCCAGCTTTCACATGGCAAAACTGCGCTACGAGCAACTCAGAACAACTAGTCAGTCCGGCAATCGCAGCTATTTAGCGACGATCGGATCACCAGAAAAACATGGTCATTGTTGGCCGGCCCACTGACCCGGTCCACGGGACCAGTCTGGGCATCAAGCTTGCCGCGCTGGTCATCTTCTTAGCCTTGGCTCTTGGCGGCGGCCTGGCCTTGCTGCTGGAATTCATAAGCACCAAAATTCGTATCAAGGACGAGGTGGAATCAATTACCGGTCTGCCAGTCGTTGCGCGGCTGTCACGTCTGCCGGAACAAGCTTAGGGTCTGATCCAGGAGCGGGGCTTCAATCAAATCATTCGCCGGAAGAACAAATAGAATAGAGCGACGAGCAAACCCGCCGAAGCAGTCAACTCCATACCAGCACACAGCAAGACTTTCGAAAGTTTGGCGAGCTGTTCCTAACGCCACAGTCATTCAAGCAAAGGCAAGCGATATGCGCAATAGAAACCACGCTGGAGTAACACGGCGTCAGATCTTGAGCGGCGCAAAGCAGCTCGGCCTTCTTGCTGCCTCAAGCGCAGCTTTACCGTTTCCTGCAGGCGCAACCGCTCCCCAACCTAAAAACCTGCTGCCAATCGGTATGAACCTGTCCGGCATTGCGGATTGGGAGCCCGGATTTCCGTTCAACAATCTGATGTGGGGTGCAAGGCCCTGGATGTCGCGCAACGTCAGTGGCGAAGGTCCATGGCAGACCGAACTCACCCAATACGTCGAGTTGGATGAGAATGGTTATCCGCTTGAAATCCCATTCAGCGCTCCAGGAGCAGCTCGGCCACAGCATGTCTTTACGATTGTGCCAAACGTCATGAAGCCGGGTAAATATGTCCTTCTCTTCGAAGGCGAAGGCACCATTGCAGCCGCCGGTGCCAGCCGAATTGTCAGCATCAAGCCCGGTCGAATAGAGCTGATGATGGCCCACAGGAGCGACGACGATTCCATCGAAGAGATCCAGATTCGTGCGAGCAAACGCGGTAACCACATTCGCAATATGCGCCTCGTCGCTGCAGAACACGAGCACCTTAATCTAAAGGAAACGCCCTTCCGGCCGGAACTGTTGGACTACTGCAAGCCCTGGCACTGCCTCCGCTTTATGGACTGGCTGGCCACCAACCACAGCCGCAATGTCACTTGGTCGAGACGACAAAACCGCGATTTCTATACACAGGTTGGTAAAGGTCGCCACACCCTGGGACAAGACGAAGACCCGGACCCCAAGTGGGACGCGATGTGGGCTTCAGGTATTCCAATCGACATTTGTATTCAGCTTGCCAATGCCGTCAAACGTGATGCTTGGTTCTGCGTTCCGCATCTTGCTGACGACAATTACATCGAAGAAATGGCAACTCTTGTCCGTGATACGCTGGATCCATCACTCAAGGTGTATGTCGAATACAGCAACGAACTCTGGAATTGGCAGTTCGTCCAGGCCCAATGGGCGCTCCGCAGTGAAGTTGCAGGCCGCTTGGTTGCAGCAGGCGGAAAAATCCATCCCTGGGAAGACAACAAGACCCCACAATCATTCCGCCATGGGATTGCCATCGACGTACCGGGAAGCCACCACCCAGAGCGTATTGGCGCCCTGTTCAGCCGCTGCTTCAAAATATGGGAGAAGGTGTTTAGCGGCCAACATCGCTCGCGCCTCGTGCGCGTCTGCGCCGTCCAGAATGATTGGTTGGACAACGCGCGTCGGACACTCGATTGGGTCATGACAAACGGTGGCTGTGATGCCCTTTCACCGGGTGGATACTTTGGCCCTGACGAAGACATCTACAAGCGGTGGGATGAACTCGGTGCCAACCTGACAGCTGAACAAGTTGTATCTGACATGCGAATATCGATAGCTCAGAACGGAAAGCGCCTAGCCTCATACGCGAAACTCGCTCGTGAAGCCGGTATTGAATTGGTGATATACGAGGGCGGCCAGCACATTCAACCGGAAGGTCAGCAAGAAAAGCAGTATAGCCCAGCATTGGCCGGCATTCAAAAACGTCCCGAAATGTATGAACTCTACATTGAACACTTAAAGCATCATGCAGAAAACGGCTGTACGATGTTTGGCGCATTTGCCAGCATCTCGAAGCAAGGCAGCCGCTACGGCAGTTGGGGACATCTGGAATATTACGGTCAGCCCGCTTCGGAAATGCCAAAGCAGCGAGCATTGCTCGATGCCAACGTCAAACGGCCTTAAGCCCGCTCCTTCGGATCAGATCAAGGACCCAGCGTTCGCACAATCAAAAAGTCAGAGTTAGGGGCCTAGTCCCGCTTTGTCCGGATCCACGCCAACTGCTTGCCACCCAGGATCTTGAGGTAAAGCGGGATCTTGCCAAAGCTGTACCCCAGGGCAAGAAACAGCTCTCGGGCTGGCAACACATCGCGCCCCCAGCGCAGCCAAGCCAACAACACAATACTGATCGCCACAACCGTCAGATTGGCAAGGCCCAACAGCAACGGCCCCCACATCCCGCTCATCGCAGCAAACAGCGCAGCAACCCCGGCATAGCCTGTTAGCAGCATCACAAAGAACGACAATGGCGGGACCAGATTATCTGCCGCTAACACCAAAGCCTGCCGGTTGACCCTTAGCAAAACCGCATCTCGAAAGATTGGCAGTGCGTAGCGTACAATGGCATTCAAATGCCCGGTCTCCCACCGTGCACGCTGAGACTGCTGCCCTTCTGCGTTGGCTGGAAACACACTACTGACGACCGTTTCCGGAGCAAACACAGGTGCCTTACCGGCGCGGGCCAACACCAGCCCCAGCGCCAGATCTTCGACGATTTCTGAGGATCGCAAATCCGCTTGGGATATCAGTGTCCAAGGAAACGCCATTCCGGTTCCCATAAGCTGGCATGACAGCCCAAGTTTTTGCAGCCCGAGTGGCCGAACAAAGTTTCGAACCCGCCAGGCAAATGCAGCAATCATCATCGAGCGCTGAACCGGACCGGGTGGCAGATGCATTTCGTAGTTCGCCTGCACCGGCCGATTGAGTTCAGCCGAAAGTACAGCCAACCGCCCGAGTGCATCAGGCGACAAATGACAGTCGGCATCGACGACAATCACGATATCCGGAGGATCGCCTTCCAGGTAGCGTAAGCCAAAGTCCAAGGCGTAACTTTTTCCGCGTCGGGTCAAATCCAACCGGGAGGCCACCTCTGCCCCCTCGGCAGATGCAATTTCCCCCGTCCGATCCGTGCAGTTGTCTGCAACGACCACAAGGCGGTCACCTGACTGCAGCTGCGAGCGGATACCGGTTAACGTCGCCGCAATCACCAACTCTTCATTATGCGCCGGAACAAGCACTGCAAGTCTTGGCCTGGAGCTGGAGCCAGCTGATCCAGATCGTGACGGAAGGAAGTAGGCAGCACCGATCTCAATGCACAAGACGGCGACCGGAAATGCCAAAAGCACGCCCGCAACAAGGAGCAACCACGAAACGGTCTCAAACAAAACCATTAGCCATCTCAGATTATTGGAACAATATCGACAAGGCCTATTCGGCCATTCTCAATCCAATATTCAATTTCTGTTCCACCCCAAAACAATCTGCCCGGGTGTGATAACCTCTTTGACATAGACGATCCGTTCACCACGTCCGGACGAAACAGCAAGACTGTTGTAACATGGTACAGCCATTGCAATGGAACATTCGCCGTATTAGTCAGCCAGATGTAGTTGCATAGGACGGTGACCTAGAGATTGCGAATCTGACGATTGCTCCTTCTTTTGGGCAAGGCGCGCAGACAAACGTCAGACGTGAAAGCAGCATTAGCACCCATATTGCAGACAAGACTGATCAGAAACATGGCCACACACGACGTTTAGTTCACTTGACTATATGGCCAATCGGATCGCCGCCTTCGCCGATAAAGAAACGACCCGACGCATGAGTAACGCACATTCGACAAAAACAATCGCCCTGACCGGTGCGAACGGTTTCATCGGCCGACATGTCGTTGCAGCTGCCGTTGGCCGCGGTCATCGCGTTGTCGCCATCATCCGGCCTGGGCGAAAGACACCCTCAGCTTGGCACGACAACGATCTGATCGAAGCACACGAAATCGATCTATCAAGCTCTCAAGCTACCGAGCAAATGACTGCGATCCTGGCCCGATGCGACGCGGTCATTCATGCTGCTGCCTCGTTGCTCGGCAATGACGCAACACAAGAACGGACGACACTCAGCGCAAATACAAACGTCTTGAATGCCCTAGCCGCCACGGCAGGCGAACGTCCCACATTGGTCCTCGTCAGCTCGCTCGCTGTATACGACACGCGAAGCCAGCATCAGAACGCGACTGTCAACGAAGCGTGCCCATTGGCGGACACTGCAAAAGACCGCGATGCTTACTGCCGGGCAAAGATCGCTCAGGAACAGGCTGCAATTGAGGCAGCTGCGCAGCATGATCTCAGCATCCGCATCATGCGCCCCGGTGCAGTTTTTGGTCCTGGAAACCTTTGGAACGGGCACATCGGCCCAACGCTCGGGCCGATCGCCGTCCGCCTTGCGCGCGGAGGTGAGGTCCCAACAACCTATGTCAAACACTGCGCAACAGCGCTGGTGCTCGCTGCCGAATTGCCGGTCCTGCACGATGACCGCCCGGGTTCCGAAGCATACGGCCGGGTCGAATATATCAATATTGTCGATGATGACCGCCCGACACGAGCGCAATTCCTGAACGCCATACAGAAATCTGGATGGCCCAGATTCGTCATTCCAGCTGCATGGAGACCTCTTGAGGCAGTTGGCACCGCTCTGGAATACGCTGGGCTGTCAGAACGAGTTCCAGGCCTCCTCCGCCCTGCCGTTCTCCATGCGCGTATCAAACCGTTAAAGTACTGCAATCAACGCCTCCACGACCGCCTGCAATGGCGGCCGGAAGTCTCATTCTCAGAGGCGTTGCAGAACTCCATCACAACCGCAAACCGCGACTGCTGATATGATTGATCAAACCTCACAGACCCCATCCGGGCCAATCGCATACTTAAGCGGCGAATACCCAAGGTCGACCGACACGTTCATCCAGCGCGAAGTCAGCGGACTGCGCCGGCATGGCCTTAAGATTAGGACTTACTCCATTCGACGCGCCGGCCCGCAACACATTGTTGGCCCGGAACAGGAGCAGGAAGCAGCCAGCACCTTTTTCATTCTAGAGGCCGCCCTGTCACCGATCAACTTGCTCCGCAGTCATGCGAAGGCGATTTGGCGGAGTCCAGCACGATATCTGTCCGGACTTCGGCTCGCCATAAGAACCGCTCCTCCCGGATTTCGCGCCTTCATCTACCAGTTATTCTACTTCATGGAAGCTGTTGTTCTGGCTGATGACATGCAGCGCAATGGCGTCGTACACCTTCACAACCATATCGCAACAGCCAGCTGCACTGTTGCGATGCTTGCAAGCAAGGTCAGCGGCATTCCTTATAGTTTCACGATGCACGGACCTGACATCTTCTTCGAGCCCATTCGTTGGCGTATCGACGAAAAGATCGCTCAGGCAAGCTTTGTCGTCTGCATCAGTGACTTCTGTCGGAGCCAAGGCATGATCTTCGCCGACAAGCAGCATTGGAACAAGATGCACATCGTGCACTGTGGCGTTGAACCTGAACGCTATGTCTCTCCTGTTCTCAAGAGAGAGCAGTCAAACACCGACTCAGGCAATCACTGTCATCTCTTGTTTGTTGGTCGCCTCGCAGCCGTCAAAGGGATTCCCGTTCTGTTTGAAGCGCTCCACCAATTGCGCTCAGCCTCGCTTAATCTTCGTCTGACACTAATCGGAGACGGTCCGGAACGCGCGCAATTGGAACGTGAGGCGCGCAACCTCGGCCTAGCCAGCAGTATTACGTTCGCCGGATACCGCTCCCAGGCAGAGGTCGCAGCTGCGTTGCACGAGACTGACATATTCGTCCTGCCGAGTTTTGCGGAAGGCGTACCAGTTGTCCTGATGGAGGCTCTAGCAAGCGCCGTCCCTGTCATAACCAGTCGAATTGCCGGAATACCGGAACTCGTCGAGGACAAAGTCAATGGCCTCTTGGTACCACCAGGTGATGCAGCATCACTGGCACGCGCTATCCAAACGCTGGCCAATGACCCGGAAGCGCGAACCGCCTTTGGCAAGGCCGGGCGCTCCAAGGTGCATCAGCATTACAGCGTTAATCTAGAAACCCAGTGGCTAGCCCAGCTGTTTAACTCTTATCTGGCCCAATCTGAGCCCCTGCCCGTCCGTCCTGCCGCGGCTACAATGAACGCCCAAACGCAAAACATCGCGCAGCATGTCATTGGCACCTAATTTGCAGATTTGACAGGGGCCCGATGACAACCATCTGGCTCAGCATGATGTCAGCAGGCCTTTGGATTTCTGAGAGGCGCCGTCGACCCACTGTTGACCTAGCAATGTGATGGATTGGTTGGAAGGTATCGGCATGATGGACCGTCACCGAATCTTCAATTGACCGACGCATGAAACAAAGAAGCACAATGACGAGCGAAAGCAGCACCGCACAACGACGATCACGCGTAGCTGCCATTGCGATCGGCCGCAACGAAGGCGAGCGGTTGCGCCGCTGCCTCGCTTCGATGCAGGGCCAGTTTGACCAAATCGTCTATGTCGACTCAGGCTCTACCGATGACAGCCTCGCGATTGCACGATCGTTCCAGGTGAAGATCGTAGAACTCGATCTATCGATACCGTTCACAGCCGCACGTGCCCGTAACGCCGGCTTCCAAGCCCTCGACCATGCAACCGCAGGCGTTAATTTCATCCAGTTCATCGACGGCGATTGCGCGTTACGCCCGGAATGGTTACCTGCCGCAACCAAGGCCATGCAGGACGACCGTAGCCTTGGAATTGTCACCGGCTGGCGATCAGAAATCCATCGTGGCGATAGCATCTACAATGCACTCTGTGATTTCGAATGGCGACGCCCCGCAGGCGAGATCAAGACCTGTGGTGGTGACATGATGGTTCGCCGCTCCGCTTTTCAGGAGATCGGCGGATTCAATGACACCGTCATTGCCGCCGAGGACGACGAATTCTGTGTCCGAATGGGCAATGCAGGCTGGCGCATCCGCCGCCTACCGGTCGAAATGACATTGCACGATGCCGACATGCACTCATTTGCCCAGTGGTGGCGCCGCGCAGTTCGAAGTGGCCATGGCTTTGCGCAAGTCGGAGACCTCCACCTGGATTATTTCAAGACGGAGCGACGTCGCGTTTGGATATTCGGCTTACTGTTGCCGGCAATAGCGCTAGTCGGGTCGATGCTTGACTGGTGGATTCCGGCCGGCGTTGCGCTTCTATACCTCTTGTCCTATGCGCGTACGGTCCGCGGCTTGCAACACAACGGCTTACCGAACTCCGAGGCCATGTCGCACGGTCTGCTTCTCACACTGTCGAAATTTCCAAACTTAATCGGAATCTTCACGTACTGGTGGCGCCAGATCCGCGGCCACAGCATGCGCCTCATTGAATACAAATGAGCAACCACCAACGAATTGATGAACTCAAGAGCACACAATAACATGACCGCGAAAAAGACACGCACGGCGCTTATCGGTGCGGGATACATTGCAACCTGGCATGCTGATGCGATCCGTTCGGCTGGTGGCAATGCAGAACTGACGGCCGTCTGTGACGTCTCACAAGGCGCTGCCGATGCAATGGCCGAGGGCCTTGGCGTGCAAGCATTCACTTCGCTCGACGCCTTGATCGAATCTGGAACATGCGACGCGGTCCACATTCTCACCCCGCCTCATACACATCGCGATCTGGCGGTGAGAGCTCTGGAAGGCGGACTGCATGTTCTCATCGAGAAACCATTCGCCGAGACCAAGCAACAGTGCAACGACATCAACACTGCTGCAGCCAAGGCCGGCAAGCTGGCTGCTGTAAGTCACAACTTTTTGGCTGTGCCCAGCTATCTGCGCCTGAAGCAGGCAATTCAGTCCGGCGATCTCGGTCGCATCGCCTCAGCCGAAATCAACTGGAACTTTCCGCTCGCTCCGCTTCGCTCAGGACCGTTCGGCCTATGGATGCTGCGACGACCCGAGAATATTCTACTGGAGCTTGGCCCCCATCTCTATGCATTCGCACATGACTTGTTCGGCAAACCTGAAAACTGGCAGCTGACGGTCGGCAAACCAATTGATGTTCCAAGCGTCGGCACCCACTACCAATCTTGGCGTATTCTCGCGAACGCGGGCCCCGTCGACATTGCAATCAATCTCCAGCTCGTTGAGACCGTCGATGACCGTTCCGTCACGGTTCGCGGCAGCAGCGGTCTCGCCAGACTGGATTACGCAGCCGACACGCTCTTTCTCCAGAAAGAAAATGCTTCCGATATCATCGTCAATCCGTTGCGCCGCGAGACGTCGGCCACGTGGCAACACATGCGTGAAGGCGTCGTCAATGCGACCCGCCAGATCACATCACTCAACCAGAAGTCTCCCTATGGCTTGAGTTTCCAGGGCACCGTGGCGGCCTTCTACGACGCTATCGCCAACGAAACACCGGTTGATCAGAGGTTTGCAGGCGAATCCGCTGAGGCGATTATCGGCTCAATTGAAGAGACACTACAAAAGCTGCCGCGAACATCCGCAATATCAAAAGGCAGTCCCGCGCCGCATGCCAACGGCTCACTCAAGCCAACGGTACTTGTGATCGGAGGCACTGGGTTCCTTGGCCGACACCTCACAAAAACACTGGTCAATGCCGGCCACCAGGTTCGCGTCTTGAGCCGTGGCAACTCAAGCCTCTTCGATGAGTACGCACATTCGATTGAGACAGTCGCCGTCTCCATGCATGACAAAGACGGCATGCGTCGTGCGATGGACGGCATCAAAACCGTCTATCATTTGGCCCGCGCGCTCGAAAAGACATGGGATGATTGCCTCAAGAATGATGTTGGGACCACTGAGCTCATTGCCAAGGCCGCTCTGGATGCAGGTGTCGAACGTTTCATCTACACCGGAACCATAGCCTCATATGACATGTCTTCTTCGGGCAGCCAGATCACCGAAGACACCGCCTTTGCTGATGACATGAGCGACCGCAATCTCTATGCCCGCTCTAAAGCCGAGTGTGAAAAACGCCTTCTGGCGATGCACAAACACAAGGGCCTACCGTTGGTAATCGCCCGCCCCGGAATAGTCGTTGGTCATGGCGGCCCTTTGCAGCATTGGGGAATCGGTCGTTGGCACGGTGCAGGTGCCGTCCGTATCTGGGGGCATGGCAAGAATATTCTGCCGTTTGTCCTGATCGACGACGTCTCCGACGGCCTTGTCAAGATGATGCAGGTCGATGGCATTCTTGGCCAATCCTTCAATCTCGTCGGTGAGCCAATGCTTTCAGCACGCGATTACTTTGATGCCATTCACAAACAAGTCGGCGCTCGCATTTCCGTAAGCAACGGCTCGCTGTTCGGTTTCTACGCCTCAGACGCCTTGAAATACACACTGAAGCGCTACGTCCTGCGCAAGCGCGGGATCAGCCGCCCGTCTCTTCGAGACTGGAAGTCACGCGCGCATTTCTCACCGTTCGACAACACGCGCACCAAGAAAATCCTAGGATGGCAACCTGAAGCAGATCGTTCAGCCTTTATCCAAAGAGCCATTGTTGACGCCAACCTGATGGGTTTCTAGCCCCGTGGCCATGATGCGGTAACAAGCCAATGACCTCTCTTCCCAACGCTGAAACGATCCCATATGACGCCGAGCTGAAAGAAAGCACGTTGGAACATACGCAGTCAGATCCTCGAAATGATGCGGCGCAGGCTAGCCTAAGCAAAAGCGACAGGCGGATTGGCTATGTCATTCCGGAGTTTCCAGGACAGACTCACATCTTTTACTGGCGGGAGATCGCCGAACTTGAACGGCTTGGCGTATCGGTCAAGACATTCAGCACGCGACTACCCGATCGCTCAATACAGTCACACGATTGGACTGAGCAGGCGATCGCCCGTACGATTTACCTTCGCAACGTCTCGCTCCGTGACTGCTGGACTGGCCTGATCAATCTCCCGGTCCTGCTGCAGGAAGATATCCGAAAATCGCTCTTTCGCAGCGGCTTACGCGGAATAGCCGACGCAGTTCTAAGCCTGCCCTTGGCAGCAAAACTGGCATCCGAATGCCATCGCCTGAACATCACGCATGCCCATGCTCATTCCTGCGGTCGAACAGCATTAATCTGTGCCTTGGCCAATCGCACACATGGGCTGCCCTACAGCTTGACCCTCCACGGACCAGCGCAAGACTACGGCTCGTTGCAGGATCTTAAATGGCGCCGCGCAAAGTTCGCCACAGTGATCACCGAGAAACTGCTCAAAGAAGTAACAGATGAACTTGGCGATGATCTGCCCACTGCAATCGCCGTCCAAGGCATGGGCGTTGACCCTGACAAACTCAAACGACCAACGCCCTATAAGCCTTACAACGGCAACGGACCACTTCGAATATTCTGCTGCGGACGCCTTCACCCTGCTAAAGGCCATCAACAACTGATCGATGCAGCGAAAGAATTGCGCGATCGCGGTACTGATCTCGAGGTATACATTGCAGGTCAGGACGAAGACCAGGGCAATGGTTTTAAGAAAGCTCTGGACCAGCAAATTTTAGATCTTGGGCTACAGGACGTCGTGCATCTCCTCGGTGCCATTGATGAACAGCACGTCAAAGAGCATCTCCTCCAAGCGCATATGTTTGTTCTGGCAAGCCACAGCGAACCTCTCGGCGTTGCTTACATGGAAGCGATGAGCTGCGAGGTTCCGGTGATTGGGACGAATGCCGGCGGTGTTCCCGAACTCATTGAGCATGGCCGCGATGGTTTACTCGTTCCACCGCACGACCCGCAGTTGCTCGCAGACGCGATCGAGAACCTGCTCAAGGATCCAGAGCGCGCAGCACTCCTAGCACAGGCAGGCCGTCAAAGAATTGAAACGAAGTTCAGCTCGGCAGCTGGTGCCCGAACGCTTGCAGACTTGGCATTCAGTTAGGCAGCAAACCAAAGCCGCAACGCGCTCCGTCGTTAGGTTCCAGCTCTCATAGTAAGCATTCGGGCGAACGAAAGAGCCATCGTCAAAACAAACCGACAAATGCATTGAAGATGAGACCAAGCCCGTAGCCGACGGGCCAGGCTGCCAGGACAAGCACCTCGAACCGAAAATCGTTCAGCCCACGGTTCCGGTTAAAGAAAAACATCACGAGAACTGGCAACCACATGTGCAGCGCCACAGCATACAAAGCGCCGACAAATCCAAAGAACTCAAACAGCACCACCATCATCACGATGAGCGTGATACACCGCACAATGCTTGTCCAAGCCATTAAGTCCGGTCGGCCCATCGCCATGTAGGTCGCCGACGTCAGGGCAAAGCGTGAGAACAAGAGCATGAGCGACAACACCTGCAGCATCTCACCTGCCGCCTGATAACGCTCGTCATACATGATGTCGATGACCGTAGGACCGGTCGCAAAAAGTCCCCCGGAAACCACAAGTATCCCGACATCCAACGGCCGCTTGAGGCTGAAATACTTCGCAACCATGCTGTCATGGCCTTCGCGATGTGCCTCACTTAGAGCTGCTAGAAAAATCCCGTAGACGCATGTCCCAACAAGCGTTTCGGCGATCATGGCAAGGTTCAGCGCAATGGAATAAACACCGAGTGTGGCGCTATCGACCGCGCCTCCGAGGAACATGCGGTCGAATTGAATGGCGATGATCGACGCGGCAGTCGACAAGAAGACCCAGGAGCCGTATTTTACGAGTTCGCGTAAGGCCGACTTGCTCAAGGCCAAACGATTGGAAATACCCGGCAATGACGTATGCGTCAGCACAGTCACCACTGCCGTGCTCACCAAGCTTCCCACAACCAGTGACCAAATCGATCCAGTCCACCAACCGATCAAGACGGTCACAAAAAAACTGAATATCTGGCCAATCAGCTTAACGATATAGAACCGCTTGAGAGCCAGGTTTCGCTCAGCAGTGATCGCATTGGTTGACTCAAAGCCAGCAATGACTCCCACGAAGCTCGCAACAGCCAACACAAGAGGAAGTTCAGGCGCAGCCCAGGCCGAGCCGGATGCGACCCATCCGTTGGCGACGATGACCGGCAGTAACATCGCCAGAATCAGAATTACAAACCAAAATACAAACCCTCGGACGATCTGTAGTGTCCAGGCCGTATTCAGAAAAACACGATCGTTACCACGGGGGCTTTGGATGACAGCCGGGCGAAGGCCGATATCCAAAAACAAGCCGATCGCGACTTGAACCGACAACACGACACTCATGATCCCGAACATCTCCGGGACCAACAGCCGTGTCATGATGAGACTAGCTGCAAGTCGGATAATCTGACTGACGATCTCTGCAAACGCCGTCCAGCCAAATGCAATTGCGATGCGCCCCGCGAAGAGATCATTGAGACGGGCTCGCGCAATCCGAAGCGATGCGCCCAGACTTCCTCCCGATGCAGGATCTACAGATCTATTCACGACATGATCCTGTCAACACGCAGCTCCAGGGACAACGAAGAAGGTTTGTTCAATTGGATGACGGACGTGAAGCTTGCCAACTCCCGTCCAACTCCCTTGGCACGCTCGCAGAAAAGCCAGCCTTTAGCAGTAATCCGCACAAACGAACATCAAGAACTTAAGGTAGAGTTAGTGGGTAAGCGACTGATCTTCCAATGCACAACAAGACCAGGAGCCAATCACCAAGACAACGGAATACGCCCGCCCCTCGAGGATCATTTAACAACAACAGCCATCATCCCGGTTCCTCGTCCCAGCCCATTAACCACGAGCAACCGGCACGTCACAAACTCGAATAGCACGCACTCCCTTGCCACTCCGAAAAAGACAATCAGGCCACCTGGCAATGTTACCCCATGCCTATTCGGCGCTGACTGAGTGTTAGGGTAAATCCCAGGTCGGCTCGGCCGCGACCTTGCCATGCCATGATTTGCGATCATATATGAACTGCGATTACCAAACTGTATTCAGAATGGTCAGACGACAGCCAACAGCACTCCAGCCATGGTGCCCGCGAAAGCGCCAGTGCTGTTCGGTGAGCGATCGACCTGTATGAGAGAAAGCCCATGATCCGCTCCGCGCTAATTGCTCTGCTATCTCTTTCGACCTTTGCTGCCACAACCGCTGCGGCACAAACAAATAACGTCAATGTCTACATCTACGGCAACAGCCTCGTTCATCACCAAACCGACTCCGACGAAACCACAGTCCCTCACTGGCTGCACCATCTGGCGAAATCCGCGAACAAGGAGTTTTTCGTCAACGGACACTGGGGGTTTTTGCGCACTTTCGCCACGGACCTGCCACCATCTGCGACTTGGGGCTTCAAACAAGCGAAAAGCACATGGGATAGCGAGTCCGTTCCATTTTCCCGGTCCAAATTCAACAACATCATCATTACACCAGCCAATTTCATCCAGTACCAATCAGCTGCCACGCCTTATGAAGGCGATAACCCTGACAATCAGTCTCCATTGAGCGCGACACTAAAAGTCATCGACTGGACCAACTCCCAAAGACCTGGATTGACCTATTACATCTATGAAGGTTGGACCGAAATGGCGGCATTCTCGTCGAGCTTTCCTCCGTCATCACGCGGCTACAGAAAATTTCATGCGTATAATGTGGGAACGACGCGGGCCTGGTTTGTTGACTTTATCAAAATGATCAAGGCCAAACGCCCCGACATCAATGTCCAATTGATGCCCATCGGATCAACGCTGTCGCGCATGTTGACGCAAACCCCATTGAAGTCACTGAAACCAGAGATCATGTTCTCGGATTCGGCGCCGCATGGGACAGCAAACACCTACTTCCTGGTATCTCTTGTGGCATACGCCACGCTATACGGAGAGGCAGCTCCCAAAGACTTCCCTGTGCCAGGCAATCTGGCTCCGGAAATCGCAAAGAACTATAAGACGCTCGTGGACTTGGCATGCCAGGAAGTTGCTAAAGTCACGAAGTGCAAATCAGCTGGTTCTTGATCATAGCTTCAGGCAAGATTCGGCGGCCGAGAGTGACTGGGCATTGCTTTTCAAAGCCCGACGGCTGAGCAACGACAACTAGGGAATGAGCCGCGGTCGGCTCTTTCCCCTGAGCAACACCAGATCTCGCACACGCCCCTTGAGTGAACGCGCCGGCAGGATTTCTTCTCCGCGCTCGAAAATGGCACCGTTAAGCGCACGGTCATGCCACAAGGCCAGGCTGGCCCCCCACTTGGCAGCAGTTGACGGATCCAACCCTTCGGGCAAGCCCATGTCAGTCGCAAGCATCCCAGGCAGCCAAGTGTTCATGACGATATCTGGAAACCGATCGGAAACATCTGCGATCAGAGCCCGGGTCAGGATCCGTGTCGCACCCTTCGAGACACTATAGGCGCCGGAACACGGCAAAGGACCAAGGTCAGCAAAACTGCCGACCTCGATCACACGACCAACACCAGTTTCTGCCATACCAACCAAAGCCGCGTGCGCGCAGGCAACCATCCCGCCGAGATTAATTTGGACCGTCTCCATGAAATGCTCTGGCGTGTCATCGAGAAAATCAACGCGCGGGTATACTGCTGCATTGTTGATCAGGATTGTGACATTGCCCTGGCTCGTGCGAATCTCATCAAACGCGGTGCGAACAGCCTGGGCATCGGCAACATCCACGGCCATGCCGGTGAAAAGACCTCCCACGCATAGTTGCTCAGTCTCAGACAGCGCTGCCTCTCGTCGCCCAAAACCGACAACACGTACCCCCCGGGTCGTAAGCTCGACAGCCAGCGCCCGCCCCAAGCCGCTTCCCGCCCCGGTCACAACAGCAATCCCTTTACGGATCGTCTCTCCATGATTCATCGGCTGCACCGGCATGCCTCAATTTCCCTTCATAGATTCGCAGCGATTGTGTCGGCAGCGCCAGCAACGCGGAAAAGCGAACTTCCGTGGTCGTATTCTAGCTGGAATGGCGTGAAGAAATTCATATCGAAGAACGATAGCGTTCTCATCATCTGCTGCCAGCGATCAATCATGGCCAGCGTTGCAGCCTGCACCGAGGTCTATCAAATGCTCTTGGTTTCCAGAAAACAAGTGTTGATACTGCTTTGACATAGAAATTCATAAAGTCTTCACTTCCCTTACTCATTTGGTTTCCAAAAGTTCTATAAACATATCCGTTGGATCGACGGACCGCGCAGGACAAACCAATGGCACAGGCTATCAGGCCGCTTATTATTGCAGAGACCGCTAATCCCGAATGGGTCAGTGTCCCACTGGAAGGTTGGTCACTATCAACGGCGCTGCAAAAGCTAACCAATGCTCACATCGTGACACAGATCCGCAATCGCGACGCCTTCCTCCGCGCCGGCCTGATTGAAGGTGAGCAATTCACAGCCATCAATTCGGAAGCTCTGGCCAGCACCCTGTGGCGCGCTGGCGAATTTCTGCGCATGGGCGAAGGCAAGGGTTGGACCACAGTGATGGCCCTGAGCGCTATCGATTACCCTTATTTCGAACACCTGGTCTGGAAACAATTCGGTGACGCCATTCAGGCTGGACACTTTGACGTCGTTCATCGCGTCACGCCGCTGAGTCCAACCATCTCCAGTCCGATTGCCCGCAAATGTCAGCGCGCAGGCGTTCCCTTTGTCATGGGGCCAATTAACGGTGGCGTTCCCTGGCCGCCAGGATATGACGCCGAGCGGCGACGCGAGCGTGAGTGGTTATCGTATGTGCGCAGTGCCTACAAGCTCCTGCCAGGTCGCCTCAAGACACTCTCGGCAGCATCCGCCATCATTGCGGGCTCCCGCCATACACAATCCGAAGTCCCAGATCGCTTCCAAGACAAGTGCGTCTACATTCCAGAGAACGCTATCGACGAAGCCCGCTTCTCCCTGGCGCCCAAGACCGGTCTCAATAAACCGTTGCGCGGATGCTTCATTGGGCGGCTTGTCCCTTACAAGGGGCCCGACATGCTAATCACAGCCGCAGCTGATCTGCTCCGTGCCGGACGTCTTGAGCTCGACTTTATTGGCGATGGTCCGATGATGGGCGAACTAAAACAACTAGCCGAACGAGAAGGTGTCACAGACGCAATCAACTTCCGTGGTTGGGTCGCACACGAAGACCTGCAATCAGTCGTTCGTGAAGCCGACCTGTTTACGTTTCCGAGTGTCCGCGAGTTTGGTGGCGCTGTCGTTCTCGAAGCCATGATGCTCGGTGTCGTTCCGGTCATCGTCGATTACGGCGGCCCAGGCGAACATGTCATTGAAGGCACCGGCTTCAAAATCCCAATTGGGCGCCGCGAAACAATCGTCGACAACCTCCGAAAAACACTCACAAGCCTTGTCGACAACCCAAACAATCTAACCGAAATCGCCCAGAACGCGCGGCGGCGGGTCCAAGACAAATACACGTGGCACCGCAAGGCTGAACAGGTCATCGAGGTCTATGACTGGGTCACCGGCCGCAGTTCGCAAAAGCCTGACCCATTTATGAGGCCGCGCAAAAGCGAGGCCCCACAGCCTGAACTTACCGACCTCGCCATTAAATGATCAGCTGATTGGAGATCTTCTCGAAGTAAGCAATCGTACGGTCAAGTCCGTCCTCCAGAGCAACCTTCGGCTTCCAATCGAGCGTCTTCGATGCCAAAGATATATCAGGCTTACGCTGCTGCGGATCATCTGCTGGCAGCGGTTCAAAGATTAGCTCAGACCGCGCGCCGGTTTTGGCAATCACCAATTCAGCAAGTTCTCGGATCGAGAACTCAGTCGGATTGCCCGCGTTCATGGGACCGGTAAAGTCCTCAGGCGTCTCCATCAACCCCATCATGGCATCCAGCAGGTCATCCACGTAGCAGAACGATCGTGTCTGACTACCATCGCCATAAATGGTAATTGGATCGCCTCTCAGCGCTTGCATTATGAAGTTGGAAACGACCCGGCCATCATTGGGGTGCATCCGCGGACCGTATGTATTGAAGATGCGCAAGACCTTGATGGGCAGGTTGTGCTGGCGGTGATAGTCGAAAAATAACGTTTCAGCACATCGCTTGCCTTCGTCATAGCAAGAACGCGGCCCAATCGGATTGACGTTGCCCCAGTACGACTCTTCCTGCGGATGGACAGCAGGATCACCATAAACTTCAGACGTTGAGGCCTGAAGAATCCTGGCCTTGGTCCGCTTGGCCAAGCCCAACATGTTAATGGCGCCGTGAACCGATGTCTTTGTGGTCTGGACAGGGTCGTGTTGATAGTGGATCGGCGATGCAGGGCATGCAAGGTTGTAAATCTGGTCAACTTCGACATACAGCGGGAACGTCACGTCATGACGCATAAGCTCGAAATTTGGCTCATCCAGAAGATGAGCAACATTCATCCGTCGGCCGGTAAAGTAATTGTCGACGCACAAAACTTCGTGCCCCGCCTTTACGAGACGATCGCATAGATGACTACCAAGAAATCCGGCACCACCTGTGACCAAAACACGTTTCGACATCTGAACTCCTAATTCCACAACACGTTGATCATCGTGCGATCATTGACGCTCTAAAGGTAGAGCAACTTAGGACCATAAGTCGTCATCAGTCCGATTCCGACTTATGGTCCGTTGCTCTGGACAACCACTGCTCACCGGGCGCAACTCTCGTGCCACAGCCTAACATTCGCAAGCAGCACACTCTCACTAGCGAACTCATCCGTGACCCTGGCCACCAGGTTGGTCATCTGGGTGATGGCAAGCACTCGAAATTTCTTTACTGGCCCGTCACCTGATGGATCTCTTGTCCTGATCCAAGCAACCAAAACCGTTCACTCATGGCCGTCACATCAGCCGGTCGGTCAGAGACCACGCTCACACATACGCCGCTCTCACTTAATCCGATTGCGTCCTGCCATTGCCTCCGACGACGGACATCCTCTGGCTGCCATACACAATTGCAAGCAGATCAGCAGCCAAGTCCTTCAAGACCCGACCCGTATTGAAACCAACACGGGATTGACCATAAAGAATTGAAGGGAGCCTCAGCAGCCGCATGAGCATTGACGATGCCTCGGAAAGATCAAGTCGCCGCTCCAACAGGTGCAGCTTATCCCGATAGGCTTGCAGGCAACGCGCCTTTTCGGCAGCACCCACAAAAGAGGCTTCACGAACAAGCGCAACCATATCGCGTAACAGAACAACATCATCTCGCAGCGCCGCATTGCGTCTGGCTACGCGGCTCGCCAGTGTTGTATGAGATTGCACAAGTTCATTCCCGGCAGGGCTCGTCGCGTCTTCATGGCGGCGAAACAAAACCTGCGGTTCATTGGAGTAGACAGCATCGCCGAGCAGACTCGCTACAAACGGTAACGTGACATCAAAGTTGCAACCAATCTGGCTATCGCGAAAGTCTCCGGATTGATGCAATTGAAGCAGGGCATCAATCACATCCCGCCTGACGACAAGCTGGTGCCCCCACGGCATGATCATATTGGACACCGATGGATACCGCGCATGGATCTTCTGAGAGATGTCGTAATAAACAACGCCCGTAGGATTAAGTTCAGCGTCAGTCACGATACTCGGATGACAGACCATTGAGACGTTGTTCGTCAGACTCTCTGCACATTTCTCCAACTTCGTAGGCAACCAGAAATCGTCCTGGTCGCAGTAGGCAACGTAGGGACATGTCGTTGCACGAAAAGCATCCAGAAAGTTGCTTATAATTCCAACATTCTCGGCATGCGTAACGAGCTTGATCGGGACTGCGCTTTTCTCCGCATAGCTCCGGACAATCGCCACGGTCTCATCTGTTGAGGCATCGTCAGAACACACGATCTCGGCTGGCAAAACCGTCTGGGCCAGGATCGAGTCGAGCATTTCCGGCAGATACCGCGCCCCATTGTAAGTAGCGATCGCAACCGAAAACCTAGGCATCACTGACATTGATGAACCTTTACCGATACTTTGGCGCTGAAATTGTAGGTTCTACTAATCAAGAATGATGCCACTTTGGAACCGGTCGCCCGGCAAGGCTGCTATGCCGAAATCGATGAAATTGCAGGCACCATTAACCAAGCACAGAAACTCGGACTGAAAACGCGCGCAACAGATCAGCGGCTACATAGTCTCTCGACATAACAAGCACCATTCAGCAGGCGCTCCGGCTCAACGAGAGAAGCGTTTCGCCACGACGTCACCCACACGCAGCGCGTTCGCAATGACAGTTAATCCCGGGTTGATACCGGTTGACGTTGGCATAAAGGACGCGTCCGCTAGATAAAGGTTATCGACCTCATGGGCTTTGCAGTTCTCGTCAAAGACACTTGTGCGTGGATCAGTCCCAAAACGAAGCGAGCCACAGCAATGCGGGAAGTTGAGATCCGGCTCGAAGTTAATAAACAAACTTCTGAGCCCTTTGACTGATCGACGGATAAGACGGCGATAAGCTTTTCGGCGTTGTTTTAGGTCGTCGTCGATTGAATACTCAATCGAGATCTGCTCGGGATCGTCTCTGTCCAATAGAACACGATTATCAGCACGTGGCAGGTCTTCGATCAAACCAGCAAAGATCTTCGCACGTCCCAGGACACGGGAACCAATGAAAGCTGGCACTCGCAAAAACTGCCGCAATCCAGGTAATCCCTGCAAGAACGATCGCTCGTAGCGATTGTTAAGAAAATGCAGGATCTCTCCATACGACGCATCGATTCCCATGTCAGCCAGCGTTCCGAACCGTTGGCCATCCCGGTGATAAAAGTCGCGTAAGGAGATCGTCTTTGTGGGTCCGGCAGAGCCATCGCCGGTCTTTGGCCAGATTGCCAGGAACTCGGTCAGGTGAAACATCAGATTTCGCCCAACCAATCCACTGCCATTCCCGCAACCATCTGGCCAATCTTCAGAGGCTGACGCTAACAGCAAGCGCGGCGACCCCAATGCACCGCCTGCAAGGACGTATTGCTTGGCGAGCAGCTCGACAGATTGCCCCTCGTGGTGCACTTCAAGATGACTGATCTGACGTCCGTGACCTCGGATAGCGCGTACCTCACACATATCGAGAACAGCCGCATTCCCCGTTTCAAGCGCTGGTTCAACGCCCGCCGACCGCCCATCCATCTTGCAGGCCTTTGGACACTTTCGACCAAGACACAACTCACATCCCGGCAAAAACCGAACGCCCAAATGAACATGATAGGGATGGAGCCCACTGGCCTCAAACGAAGCCTTGAGACCCTGGTCTCGCGCATCGAGTGCCGGAGGAGGCGCTAGCTCCGAAGCAGACTCGTCAGAGAGTGGATCGGCCTCGCCACAAACGTGAAACATCTGCTCTGCTTGTGAAAAGTAAGGTGCGAAGTCCTCATACGCTATAGGCCAGCCGCCGGTCGGATGCGGTCTTGCCTCACCGTCATCAATGTCGTGGCGCTCTGGTCTCTCCAGAGTTGCTGCATAGAACGCAGAGGATCCACCAACCCCCGCACCCAAGAGCGAGAATGAACGCGATACACGACCATCAATCGTCGTCTTAAGCTGCCGCGTTTCGTAACCACGTACGCGGCGGGCAACCGGATCAAAGACATCGTCTCGTATATTCTGCTGCTCTGCGCGCCACCCCAATGGTCCCTGCTCGACAAAAAGAACCTTCAAGCCTTTCTCAGCCAGACGCCGGCCGATGACGCCACCGCCAAGCCCCGCCCCGATGACGATGACATCCCATTCCACCTTTACGAGATCGGCATTCATATTGACGATCATTCCCCTCAGGTCAGCGTCGCTCACACCGCACAATCAATCACAAACTATGCAGCCTGATCTTCCAACTGCTCGCATAATCTCAGAGCCAACGCGATACCAGTCAGTGTTGGATTTGTGCGTCCTGATGTTGGAAACACCGCAGCCCCCGCAACAAACAGATTACTCGTGCCAAACACCTTGAGATCTTTGTCGACAACACCCTCCTCGACCGAGCGCCCCATGCGCGTTGTCGACATGTGATGAATGTCGTCTCGTATCTCTTTCAGGAATGCAGGATCCTCTGCCTCAAGCAGAGGATCAATTTCAACGCGCGCAAGCCCGCGCGCCTCGAGCTCATTGTGTATATGACGTGCAAACAGGGCCAATGTGCGCAACTCGTCCCCCTTGATCTGCCAATCAACTTCCACAGAGCGCATCCCGAGCGCATCCTGATCACGACCGAGCCGGATCATACTATCCAAGTGCGGCATCTGCTCACACGACAGCACCAATCGCACACTCGCCTGAGCAGGTTTGTAAGATCGGCCGGAGCGCAAATACCGCCAAACCAACGGCAGTGAAATCCGTGCCACAGAAATCATGTGCCCTGGCAACGCCAGAAGCCCACCCGGGCGCTGACCATCCATCAGCGAACGAAAAAACATCTTAATGTTATCGAGGTGACGAGAAAACGCCGTGTCGAAGAGAAACTCAGCCCAGACGTCGACACCCTTGTGCGCTTCTTGTTCCTTATAGTCCAAGACCAGTCGCGGATAATACTTATATCCATTAAGATGTACGACATCGAACAGCTCGTGAAATCTCTTGTAGTCATTGCGATGCACGAGGCCGGCCGTGCATGCGAGATGGTCGGCAAAGCCGCGACCTAGCCAGGCATTCTCGCCCCAGGGAGCAGGATTGCCATCCGCCAACGGGTGCAACAACAGACGAGCGGTTTCAATCGCACCACAACTCAAAATGTTCGTCTGGGCCGAAACGCGTAGCTGCTTGCCATTCAGGCTGGCTGCGCGAATGCCAATGATATCCGAACTGTCGGGCGCCATCTCCAAACCGGTGACGTTGGCATGAACAATCACCTTCAAAGTCTCAAGCGACTTGATGTCCTTTTCAAATAACCGCGAAAAATTTCGGGTCCGAACCCAGCGCGATAACATAAGGCGGACCTTGCCGTGAAAGTCCGGCTTCACGCCGAGTTTCTGCCAGATTACCGAGTCATCGAATTCCGCGTCACCCAGACCAATAAGTTCATGGGCTTCATCATAGTAAGAATCCAGATCACTCCGGGAGAGCGGCCACGCGCTATGCTCGATCCAGTCTCGGCCGTCAAACACAAACGGATCAAACGGCAAAACCTGCCCGCCCCAGAACATGGTCGAGCCACCCAGCACACGATACCGGCCAACATCAATATTTTCGAATTTGTGACCAACAGAGTCACCGCGATATAGCGCTTGCGATTGCTGTTCCAATCCGACACCGCCGGCCTCTAGCACAACAACATTCATACCCTTGCGTGCCAGACGCACAGCCGTCGCCAGACCGACCGCGCCCGCCCCAACGATGCAGACATCACACGACAAATCCTCTCCGACCGCCGAGGTCTCGAGATCGTAAAGCATCAAGTCGTCCCTACCTGCCCAAGCATCCGCGCGATTGCACACCGAAGATGTGCGAACCACACCAAAGACCGATCCAGAATTGCGATCGCAATGGCTCTATCCATTCTTTCGTCTGGAAGGATCAATCTAAGGCTTCAATCGCAAATTATTACTAACCCTACGAGCCGCAACACACTTCAAACCCACAAAGCATCGCGGAAATGCTTGCTCAAAACTGAACACGTGTCCCGAATGCAAATACCGGTCCATCGCCCGGCTGAGTTAAGTTCAAGTAGCAAAATTCGCGTTCTGGAAACGAGCAGGAATCTCACTTCTAGCTGTACGGTCTTGTCTTCGAAGTCGGATACCTTCGCCCAATGCCAGCAGGAACACGCCGAGATGGAAAGTCAATCCGACATCACTCGTCGTCGCAATCAGGAACAACCAACCCACAATGCCGCTGCAAATGGCAATGCAAGCATGTCTCATTTCTGACTGATCCGGCTCGATGCTCTTCGACAGATACATGGTGCGAAGTGCCAGGTGGACCAGCACCAAGAATATCGGGCCAAAGAAGAGCAAACCTCCAACCATGCCGTACCCGAGCAAGAGCTGCAGATAGAGATTGGTAATGTCGATAATACCCTGTCCCTGCATCAGATGGTCAAAACGACCTGACTGCAAAAACTGCAGATCCCCGAACAATAGATGATCGCTGATGAAGTCGATCGAAGCGGCAATTAATTCCTGCCGATAACCGATGCTTCCATGATCATCAAACTTAGCAACGTCTCCAAACATCAGCTGGTAGCCGATTATGCCCCCCCCAATAGAAACGCATAGGCCCAACACCCAGCGCAGTGCCGAAGACCTGATCGACAAAACCACATAAACAACACATCCCAACGCGAAGCCCGCCAATGCGCCCTTGGAAGCTGGTGCGAATGCCGCGAGAAGCAACAGACCTCTCAAGCCCCACAATCTCAGAAAACCGATCGAGATGTAGCTTTTGGCGTACTGCAACAGAAACAGGCCTAGCAATAATGTATATCCCAACGAATGTGTGTTCAGTGTCGCCTGGATGCGGAGCCGCCCGTCACGCAGTTCAACAAAGCCACCAAGCTCGTCAAACCGCGCCATTCGGTAGAAGTCCCACTGCTTCCATGCACTAATAAGCGCGATAAACGCGAGCATACAGGCCGCAACTACGAATCCAGCGAAAACAGGCCGGACATCCTTCTCATTCGAAACAACCCAACGAATGGCAAAGTAAGGCAGGGTGTAGACCAGCACCTGCGAAACCATCGACCGCGCGCCACCAATGACTCCCAATGACATCATCAGCTGGAAACTGGTGTAGACGGTGTACAGAATCACACAAATGTCGACGATGGACCAAGGGGCGACGTCATCGCGTTCCTTCAACTTCAAGAAGATTGCCGGAATCAATAGTACAAGCACGGCACATTTATAAAAATCCAACGATAAAAAATAACTGATCCCTGGCAGGGAAATGACCGTGTGAAGATAGAGCGGCGCCGCAGGAACAATCAATGCAAAGAGCTTCACCCGATCAAGCGCGGAGGCCGGAGCTGCAAAAATAAGCAACAGCAAGAAAACGAGAATGATAAAAAACTGCTGGCTAGCCAGAGTAAGAATGAGAGGGACGCTCAGCCATATGATGACCGTGCGGTACTCCAATCCGCCGAATGCTGATCTGGGCGCGGCAGCAGCCCCCAGCGCAATCGCAGCAAATGCAAGTACCAGAAACATCGCGTTCTCCAGCGAAGTGCGACTTGGGATCTCCCCCGGGTATTGATTGCACCGGAGTTGCTATTCCCGACCCGGCTTAACGGGCCAGCCTTCACACTTAACAGCCAACATCACCGCGCGTCCGAATTCCGATGTTCCAGTTAGCGCAGAATCGACGGATCAGCTGCAAGGGCCGCGCCAACTAGAAAAAATTACCCAACTGGGACCGGTGCCTGAACCTTGCGGCACGATCGTTGCTAGATCTCTTCGAACCAACACTCATCAGGCTTTACACCGACAGCGAACAAAACTGTCCGCACGAGCTCATCGACCCATGAAGTTGAACATGTTTAACGGGCTACACACAAGTTGCATAGCTAGCGGCCGCCAGACCGGCGGAAATACTGTTTCCATGATCAGAGCAACCGCCGGCGTTGCTGATACGATACGTTGGCCTTTGGATCCTAAGATCAATAGTAACCGGATACCAACAAGACTGCCGTTTGAATATCAACCTGTGACATCAATGGGTATCAGAGAACACAAGTCCCACGTGCCATTTCAAGACACCATTGTGTACCACTATCACGAACAAACACCGCGCCTCACGCCATCAGATCCACTTGCATTTTGCGGCTTGGCCCGAAGCTGAAACCGAAAGACAAATCATGACAAAGAGAACACTACTCGGTGTATGTCTGGCCGTCGGCAGCCTGCTAATCGTCTGGGGCTTCCTGGATGATCCAATCTTAGGAGGTGGTCTCGGATTTGGGGGATTACAGCTCCTAGTCGTAGCCATCGGCGTTGTAACAATTCTGGCTGGATTCCTGCCGACAGCTTTTGCCCAACAATATCTATTGACACTCGGTTCACTGGCCGTCGCCCTGCTCGCTGCAGAAGCCATCCTCCAATATCAATATGCACCGAGCTACTATACGGCCTACGAGCAAGACGAACGCGCACTCTTCAAACTGCGCCCCGGCGCGGTGCGCGACTACAAGCACCTCAAAGTCAACGGTGGCAACACAATTACCTTTCGTGTCAATTCTGACGGCTTCCGTGGCCCCGAGCTAAAGCCGAGAGGCGAACAGCTGCGCATTGCCGTCTATGGTGATTCATTCATTCAGGCCGAATTCACACCACAGCAAGAGACTTTCACTGCACAACTCCAAAAGTCTCTCGCAACCAAGCTTGGGAGAAGTGTTGAAGTCGTCAATGCAGGTGTCGCCGGTTATGGACCAGATCAGATCCTGCGGCGTATCCAGACGGGGCTGGATAAACTCAAGCCCGATCTCGTCATCGTTAGTATATTTTCCGGCAACGACTTTGGCGATTTGCTGCGCAACAGATTGTACCGCCTGAATGAGAGCGGCCAGTTGGTCGAAAACCAATTTCGCATTGACGAAACCACCCAACGGCAGATGTTGCTGAACAAGTACGAACCCATAAGCCGGAAGATTTTCTCGAATCTCCTGAAAGGCCAGAACACGGCACAATCGGCCGAGCCCAAGTTCGATCCAGCAGCCTGGGTCATGAGTGCGATGCTGCAGCAGAAATCGGAGTACACAAGTTTCATCATCAACGGTGACAACACAGTTGGAAATTTCGGCGTTGACAAATACTCCACCGACATTGCGCTGGAACCCGACAGCGACGCAGCCCGCTATCAGGTTCGCGTCATGGGTGCAGTACTCAAGGCCATGAGCCAGCTGTCACGCGAGAAGAGTATTCCGCTGGCCATCATCAATATTCCTCACCCAATGGATCTCTTGAATGGAACGCATAGCTCAGGCTTCATCGATAAGGCCAAGTTTCCGGCATATCAGAGCCGGCGCCTGACAGATCTCGTGCAAACGTTGGCTGGTGCAGCAGGCTTACCGCAGCTGAACTTGTACCCGATCTTCAAGGCTACAGATGTCAATCAGCACTTCTTCAAGGGCGGCGACGATCACTGGAACAGCCTGGGTCAAAAGCTCGCCGCGAGCGCAACGACGGAGTTCCTCATAGCCAATCAGCTAGTGAAGTAAGTCTGATGGCCAGGCAACAGCATATGCCAAGGCTCGAACCATACCGGATAGCCATCGCTATTTGGCTGAGTCACCATAGTACGACAGGTACCAGTCGATGAATTTCTTCACGCCAACTTCAATTGGCGTGGACGGGGAAAAACCTGTTGCATCCGACAAAGCATCGATATTGGCAAAGGTATGCGGGACATCGCCAGGTTGCATTGGCAGAAAGTTTTTCTCAGCGGTTTGGCCCAGTGCTTCTTCAACGCACGAAATCAAATGCATGAGTTCTACCGGCCGATTGTTGCCGATGTTGTAAAGGCGATAAGGCGCAGCTGACGTTGCCGGATCGGGTTCAGCACCGGACCAGCCAGAATTCCGGGCTGCAACAGAATCCAATGACCGTAAGATGCCGTCGACGATGTCATCAATGTAAGTAAAATCCCGCGAATGCTGACCATTGTTAAAAACGTCGATGGGTTCGCCTGCGAGGATTTTTCGCGTAAACAGAAAAAGCGCCATGTCCGGTCTGCCCCAAGGCCCGTACACCGTAAAGAACCGCAAGCCCGTCACCGGTATCCCATAAAGGTGGGCATATGAGTGAGCCATCAACTCATTGGCTTTTTTGGTCACAGCGTAGAAACTGACCGGATGATCGACATTGTCATGGACGCTGAAGGGCAGTGTGGTATTGGCGCCGTAGACAGAACTGCTGGACGCGTAAACCAGATGCTTTACGTCGTGGTGGCGGCATCCCTCAAGAATATTGAGAAAGCCCATCAGATTTGAGTCGACATAAGCATGCGGATTATCGAAGGCATAACGGACACCGGCCTGAGCTGCCAGATTGATCACACGATCCGGGCGATGTGCGATGAAGACATTATCAACGTCTGCTTTAGATGACAGGTCGGCGCGAACAAACTCAAACCCGTCTTGCCCGACCAATTGGGCGAGGCGGGCCTCCTTCAGGCTGACATCGTAATAGTCATTCACATTGTCCAGGCCGACAACGCATTCCCCGCGCGCCAGCAATGCCATCACAGTATGAAAGCCGATGAACCCAGCAGCCCCAGTTACAAGAATAGACGACATTGTTAGATGGCTCCGATCATATCACGGCAACGGCGTTTCCGGCGAAAGCATAAACTTGATGTCACAAACCGTACCGCCTGGTTTCAGTAGATCCTTAAGTCCACCATTATCAACGATAGTCCGAACCTCGTCATGGCCTACCGCAAGGACAACGGCGTCAAATCGCTCGTCAGGCAGCGTTTGAGTGACATCGATCCCATACTCGTGGGCAACGGCATGGGCGTCAGCCAACGGGTCGTAGACAACGACCTCTTCGGCTAGCTCTCTTAGCTCAGTCACAAGATCAATGACCTTGGTGTTCCGTACATCCGGGCAATTCTCTTTGAACGTGAAGCCCATCACTAGAATGCGCGAGTCATGAACAGAACGCTTACTCTTCACAATCTGACGGACAACTTCATGCGCATAGTATTGTGGCATGCTGTCGTTAATCCGGCGCCCAGCCAGGATCATCTCCGGATGAAAGCCAATCGACTGCGCTTTGTAAGTTAAATAATAGGGATCGACGCCAATGCAGTGCCCACCGACAAGGCCGGGAGTGTAACGATGGAAGTTCCACTTTGTTCCCGCCGCCGCCAGCACTTCGCGCGTTGAAATGTCGAGCTGTTGGAACAGAAGCTCCAGCTCATTGATGAGGGCAATGTTGACATCACGCTGGACATTCTCGATCACCTTGGCTGCCTCGGCCACCCGTATAGACCCGGCCTTGTGCGTACCCGCCTCGATGATTGAGGCATAGACCTGATCGATCAGCTCGGCAGCTTCCCGTGTCGAGCCAGACGTAATCTTTAAGATTGACGGAAGACGGTGCTCAAGATCTCCAGGATTAATCCGCTCAGGCGAATAGCCGACATAAAAATCCTGGTTAATTATCAGACCTGATTCTGCCTCAAGTATGGGGACACATACATCCTCCGTTGCCCCCGGATAGACCGTCGATTCGAAGACAACATAATCACCCGGTGAAAGCACTTTCCCGACTGTTCGGCTCGCAGACTTCAACGCCGTCAGATCAGGTTGCTTCGCCTGATCAATGGGAGTTGCCACGGTCACGATATAAAAGTTCTGCTCGGCAAGATCGCTGGGGTCAGCTGTATACGAAATATCCTCGGCGTTTTGGAATTCGGCATCTGTTACTTCACGTGTACGATCAAAACCAGTGCGAAGCTCGTCAATACGGCTCTCATCAATATCAAATCCAACCACGGGATACTTCGCTGCGAAATGGACAGCCAGAGGCAGACCAACGTATCCGAGCCCCAGTACGGCGATACGCGCGTCGCCCGCATGTAAAATGCCCACCATCTCAGATTGTTAGCCTTATCTTCTCTAGAACTCTCAACATATGAGCCAATGCCGCCATCCCGAGACATTGCCCAGTTCCGCCAGCCTTGATTTGGGTTGTGATAGGCGAAACAAACCAACGATTCAACGGGCAATCCAGTCGCGTTCCCACCACGCAAATCAGAGCACACCGCTGTCCGGTACTTTTCGGAAAGTTCCGGATCTTATCCGATCACTCTGCCTGATGGGCTGAACATTCCAGGAGGACAACTGTACCTCTATGACAACAGCAACGCCAATGCAGCCTCGCAAACGGCATGGACAGGAAAGCCTCCTATGAAAAAGCAAACTCTTCTCGCAGCACTTTGCCTGATCACAGCGTCACTATCTTGGTCACAGGCGGCGAGTGCCTTCGACTGCAGAAAAGCGAAGACTGGCGCCGAACACACCGTCTGTGGAAGCGCTTCTCTGCGCTACCTCGATGAACAGCTCAACATGGAATACCGCTACGCGAAGAAAATTGCTCGAAGCGCCTGGTTCAAGCGTCGTCTAATCACATCACAACGCCGATGGATGAAAACACGCAATCGTTGCAGCTCACGCCGATCCTGCCTGCATCGCGTCTACACCAGCCGCCTTGCCGACTTGGAAAACACTTACCAGACCGGCAACTAACCGTGTCACGGCGATAACAAGAACCGTCAGGTTATCGGCGAGCCGCACTTACCCCGACCCAAAAACTCTAGAGCGCAACCGGAAACCTCCTACCGGCTGCGTTCTTTCTTTGCTTGCAGCAAAGTCGCGTTTCCAGCACGCTATTGTCCAATTCGGCCTGCGCAGCAGCTATCCACTATTCAAAAGGGCGTCGACGCGAAATGGAAGCCTTACATTTCAAGACAGCCACCCAGTTGGCCCGTCTCATCAAGAACAAAGAAATCAGCAGTGTTGAGCTGCTCGAGCATTTTCTAGACCGTACTGCAACCCACAATCCGAGTTTAAATGCCATCATCTGGATGGACATTGATGGCGCACGGCAACGCGCCAAGGAAGCGGATCAAGCACTCGCGCGGGGAGAGACTTGGGGGCCGTTACACGGGCTGCCAATGACGATCAAGGAGTCGTACCAAAAAGCTGGCTCACCAACGACATGGGGCGTACCCGAACTTAAGGACAATATCACTGACACGAGCGCGCTTGCAGTCCAACGCCTAGAGGCAGCTGGCGCCAACATCTTTGGCAAAACCAACGTACCTATTCATCTGGCCGACTGGCAAAGCTTTAATGCCATCTATGGCACGACCAACAACCCATGGGATCTAGCGCTAACTCCCGGAGGATCATCCGGCGGATCTGCTGCAGCATTGGCAGCTGGCCTCACTGGCCTTGAGGCTGGCAGCGACATCGGCGCGTCAATTCGGGACCCGGCGCATTATTGTGGTGTGTTTGGCCTAAAGCCTACATACGGTGTTATCGCGTCTCGCGGCCAAGCTATGCCTGGCGTGATGTCACCTGCTGATATCTCCGTCATCGGACCACTCGCACGCGGTGCTGAAGACCTTAACGTAGCGCTTGATGTCATGAGTGGTCCGGATCTTCTTGATGACATCGGGTGGCGCCTCGAACTGCCGGAGGCACCACAAAAGTCGCTAAAGGATTTCCGCATCGCCGTGAAACTGGATGACGCCAACTGCGAGGTCGATGACTCTTATACGCAGGCCTTGCAGTCACTGGTTGATCGACTGGCAAAGGCCGGAGCGACGGTCAGCGACAAAGCGCATCCCGAAGTCGACACGACACGACTGCACGAGGTCTACATTTCACTCCTCAGAGCAGCCACCTCTTCGCGCATTCCCGATGATGAAATGGAGCAATGGCAAGAAATCGCGACTGCAAGTGACGGCGATGAAGCAAGCTATCTCCAGCGTATGGCGCGGGCCAACACACTACGTCATCGCGACTGGTTGCACTTGAACAATGAGCGCCATGCGATGCGGTTCGCCTTCCAGGACTTCTTCAAGGACTGGGATATCCTTCTATGCCCGGCAGCCGCGTCTGCAGCCTGGCCACATGACCAGGAAGGTGAGCGCCACAACCGAACGATCCTCGTAAACGGCAAACAGGTTCCGACAACCGACCAGCTATTTTGGGCAGGGTTCTCCGGTGTCGTTTACCTGCCTTCAACCGTTGGGCCGGCTGGCATCGTAGAACCGGGATTGCCTGTCGGCTATCAGGCCATTGCCGGGCATTGTCGTGACAAGACGGCCACCAAATTCACAGAGCTCGTTGCCGAGGAGATCGTTGGATTTACACCTCCGCCAATGTTCCTTTAGTCGTCCCCAAAGCCACTTCCACTGAAAACGAGAACGCCAATGCAGATCATTGACCTCAGCCGTGAGCTCCATCACCGCACCCCAACACATCCCTCACACCCTCCCGTCGTCACCACCGTTTGGAACGACCACGAGGAGATCAAGACAGCCGGCGCGACACGATTTTCATCGAAGGCACTGTATCTGTCATTGAGTGATCATGCTGGAACCCATCTTGATGCGCCGTGCCACTTCAATTCCGATCCAGCAGCTGCATCGATCGACCAGGTCCCGCTTGAGAACTGCATTACCGAAGGCATTTGCCTCGACCTCTCACACGTCGAGCTCCGACATGAGATCACGGTTGACGAAATGGAGCAGGCCCTGGCTGCCACCGGTCAGGAGATAAAACCAGGCGACACCGTCATTCTCCACATGGGCGTCAATGACCGCCTGTTCGGCTCCCCTGCCTATCTTCATGATTTTCCAGGTCTCCACGTGGCATCTGTCCACTGGCTTGCAGACAAGAAGATCGTTGCGTTCGGCGTCGAAGCCATAAGTCCGGCTCCCGAAGGTGAACCGAATTTCAAAGCTCATCTGGCGTGCGCTGAGCGCGGCATCACACACATTGAATGCCTATGGAATACCGGAGCTCTTGTTGGCAGAGGACGTTTCAAATTCATCGGGCTGCCGCTCAAGATCCGCGGCGGAACTGCGAGCCCGATCCGCGCCGTGGCTATTCTGGAGGACTGACGCTCTCCGCGTCATACGGCTGAACGTCAAGTATTCGCGGCATCACAGGTTCACGCCAATGCAGATGGGTGTCCATCTCACGAAGCGTCCACCGATTTCCTGAAGACGTGAACCAGGTCACTGCCAAACTGGTCGAGATGGGTGAGATTGCCGACAGTGCAATCTCAGAGAGACCAGAACAATGATCAAGATTTCAAGCGTTCTCATGATCCTCGCGAACATCGCGATCACCATCGCCATGCTTGCCGCCATTGCAGCTCATGCACAGGATTCAGAAACTGGTAAGAGCCCGGTCCGCAACGAGACCAACGACAACGATTGACCAGGTTGCACGCAGACGACGTACACTCCGCCGAAGTCAGCGCACCGCCGGAGTTAATTGAAAAGTGCGTTCAGAATCGATTGACCAACGTCATTGAGAACCACAAGCCAAACCGCTGAAGCAACGGCCGCTCCGATCAAAAACCAGGTCAATCGCATGACATCCTCGCTAAAACCCGACTGGTCGCCGTCGCCATTTGATACCCGCGCGCCCTAGGGCTTCGCCAGTCTTAAAGAGCTTCGTCATATAGGCACGATCGAAAGCTTCTTGGCTCTCTTCTTTAAAGTCATCGGGCACAGTAACAAGCCGAAACTCAATCTTGTTTTTTCGCGAAAAACCATAGAGCTTAAGGATATCGCCTAAGGTTTGTTGCTTGATCAGCGTCACGATCGAGCGCCCCGCAATATCCACGGTCTTGGCCCTGACGTTCTTCCATTCCGGATTGACGTGCGAATTGACGATCACGAACAGGCGTCGCTTAATCTTGTGCCGAAGAGACTTGTCGACGGCCCGAATGTTGGTTTGTATCGGCAGCAAAATGGCATTGTCGGTCGTGCCGCCGTCGACATGCATCTCTTGCCGGACCTTGCCATTCACTGTGACGTCAATAAGCACCGGTGGGAACACTCCGGGAATTGACGCGGACGCCAATATCACCTTGCGCATGAGTGCCAGGGCACGCGTGGTTCCCGCAGCTGCGATTTCACCCATATTCCAGATCACCGGACGTTCAGCATCCAGGTTGGTCGTCCCAACAAGCAGTCGCCGGCCTTTTTGATGCTCTATGGCAATTTCTCGCATCAAACGCTTGGTGAGATACTTAGCGATCAGGCCTGCCAGTGGCTCTGAATTTCCAACCGCAGAACCACCCAGGAGGCCGGCAAGCACTGCCGGCTTTAAAATGTCCTTGGTCGAGTACTTGGTATAAAACTCTTTCAAAATATGATCGTAGCGAGGTCCAAGGAAAGCAAAGGGCGCAATCAGCGCGCCTGTGCTGACGCCTGTTACAACGGTGAAATTTGGCCGCTTACCGCTCTGCGTCCAACCGTTAAGAAGGCCAGCACCGAATGCACCATCAGAACCTCCACCGGAAATCACCAGCATGTTGTGAGTTCTGGATTGATTCTTGATCAGTCCTGCCGCCTGCTGCTGGGTTTCAAACCTCTTGACCATTGCAGCGAAGTTCTTTGGGGCTTCATCACCCCAGATCCGAACCTCACGGCTATCCAGTCCGACCACCTTTGCATCATTGATCAGGTTGGCCGGCACAACTTGGCGGACAGACGTCGTCGCACAGGCTGACAACATGGCGACGACACAGGCGACCGCCAGACACCGCCCCACCGCGCCGCTTGCAACCCGCAAACGGCTGGATCTCACAGTAATGGCGGTAAGGGCGCGCATCTCAGCCTCCGCATGCGCAAGGTGACCTCTCTTTAAGCGATTGAAAACCGACAAAAAAAAGGCATCTCTACAGTCGATAGGTTGCGAGTTTCAAGCCAAATCCGATGAACACTGCACCTGTTACACTCTTCAGCCAACGCGGAAACTAGTTGTTACTCACCGCATCAGCCGAACCCATCAAGGGCTGCTTGAGCTAACTTTCTGCAGCTGCTGCGAGAGCCTCCGGTAGCTGCTCCTCAAATAGATCCATATCGGCTTCCAGACCAGCACCAATTCTCACACAGCGGCTAAGTGGTGCCACGCCTGGCATACGGACGAAGATATCCCGCGCCAATAGTTCGTGCATCACCTTCTGCGCAAAGGCCCCATCGCGACGGCAATCAATCGTTACGAAGTTGGTCGCCGACGCAATCGGCGACAGTTGGTTCTGTCGGGCAATCTCGCTGATCCGATCACGCGCAGCTGCAATCTTACCGACCGTCTCTTTCAGATAGTCCTGATCCTGGATTGCGGCGAGGCCGGCAATCTGCCCCAAACGATTGATGCCATAGTGATTGCGAACCTTCTCGAAGTTCGAGATGACATTGGCCTCACCAAGACAGTAGCCGACACGAGCGCCTGCCAGGCCGTAAGCTTTACTGAACGTTCGAAAACGCATGACCATGGGATTATCGACATCGACAGGTGGCAGCGCATCAGCCGGTGCCGTATCGCAATAGGCCTCGTCGAGCACCAGCACGGTACCATCCGGCAGTCGCGACATGGCTTGTTCGAGGTCGGAAGCCGACCACCAAGTCCCCATCGGGTTGTCAGGATTGCTCAAGTACATGATCTTGGCAGACTTGCTCTTCGCCTGATCCAACAGGGCATCAATATCTTCTTTGTCGTCCCGGAATCCGACCTTGGTCAACTGACCACCACAAGCCGCAACATGAAAGTTAAACGTGGGATACGCGCCGTCTGACGTGATGACGTGGTCACCGGGTTCAACAAACATGCGGTTGGCGAGACCAAGCCCGCCGTCAATACCTTCAGTAATAATTACATTCTCAGGCTTGACAGAATGGAAGTCCGCGATGGCATTCTTCAAGTCGTAGTTGTCGGGATCACAGTATTTCCATGTGTCCTGCACCGCCTGTTGCACTGCCTCAATAACCTTGGGCGATGGGCCATAGACGCTCTCATTGGCGCCAATTCTGGCGCGGAATGGAGCTCCCCTTGCGCGTTCCTGCGCCTCGGGTCCAACAAATGGGACAGTCGATGGGAGATCGTGGATGATTTTCGTGAAGCGCGGACCAGACATAGAGCAGCTCATTAGAAGACAACATTCGGACGAGAATGATTGCCTTCAGTACCCCATCAAAGCAAGCAGAGTTCCGCTAAATCGCGACGCATTTTCGGCGGCATATCGGCATATCCCTCTGTGTCCGAGCCGACCATATCCTCGGGGGCATCATCTGGCTCCAGATAGCGCCAGCCCTGGAAGGCCCGCCGCGGCGTTGGTCTGACAGGAACCAACTCCGGATCCAGGATCAACAGGCAACACTTGGTGCCGTCGGATTTTTGCCCGTCTTCGAAACCGGTGATCCGCTGGCGTACCTGGATCACACCGCGAATAACCCAATAGATCGATCCGCCATCCAACACATCGTCCTGTCTGCGCGGCACCATGCGGGTTGTATGAAACAGGAATGGCTTGCCGGTCTCGCGCTTGGTCATGCGCAGCCGCTGTTGCTGCCAATGCGCAAGGTCTTCGATTGCATCGACCCCGACACACAATTTGACGATATGAACCGTCACGCAGCCTCCTCAGCAAGCAGCGAAGCAATCACAGCCCCCTGATTGACCTGGGCATCGACGGCGACCCGAATTTCGCCAACGGTACCGGATCGGGGACTCACCAATACATGCTCCATCTTCATGGCTTCGACTACTGCAATGCTGTCACCCTCCGCGACATGCGCCCCTTCTTCCACAAATATCTTCGCAACGCGTCCGTTGATCGGTGCACGGACCGCATCAGCCGCATCCGCATCATCAGCTGCGCTAATATCGTAGGTAGGCCACGACACGGTGATGTGTTGCATATCGCACAGCACGTGGGCCTGACCGTTCTCGACAGCCGTCAGCGGCGACAACGCCCCATCGAGGTCGAAGATCTCATCATTGTCGTTGACCATACTGACCGGGCTCGGCTCGCTGCCGTCAACTGAAATCTCTAGATGCGTGTTGCGCCAGATCAGTGCAACGCTATGCACTGCGTCGTCGACCTGCACCTTGCGCTCCACCTGACGCATGCCACCGAGCTGAAACCCATCTGCAATCGACCATGGATCGAGTTGATTGTTGCTCGCAGCCGCCTCAAGTTCATCGATCAATAGCGCACGTACGCCGGCCACGATGGCTCTGTGGTCAGGGTGGCGTTGCACATATTCATCAAGCCGCTCACCAATCAACCCGGTTGAGAATTCGCCGCCAATCACATCCTCATCGGATAGCAGTGCGTGCAAGAAAGCCAGATTTGTCTTGAGACCGAGCACCTCGGCATCTTCAAGATCAGCAGCCAACTCTGCGATCGCCTCGTCGCGATCCACGCCTACGCGAATAACCTTGGCAATCAGCGAGTCATAATAGGGTGAAATCCGGCTACCGGGGCCAACACCGCTTTCGACCCGCAATCCTTCATCCTCCAGGAGATCAAACGCGTGGATAACACCCAGCGACGGTGCAAAGTCTCTCGCCGGGTCTTCAGCGCAGAGCCGCACCTCGATGGCATGGCCACCAAACGCGATATCATCCTGCTCATGCGGAAGCTCCTCACCCGCTGCAATCCGGAATTGCCATTCAACCAAGTCGAGCCCAGTGATCTCTTCAGTGACTGGATGCTCAACTTGCAGCCGAGTATTCATCTCGATGAAGTACCAACTGGCATCACCAGCAAGTCGGCTACCTTCAACCAGAAATTCGACCGTACCTGCCCCCTCATAACCAACACTCTCTGCCAATCTGACAGCAGCCGAGGTCATTTTGCGGCGCAGCTCATCTGACATACCGGGAGCAGGCGCTTCTTCCACGACTTTCTGATTGCGCCGCTGCAAAGTACAGTCGCGCTCGAACATATGGACGACATTGCCGTGACTATCGCCGAAGACCTGAACCTCGATATGGCGCGGGGCAACGACCTGCTTTTCGATCAGCACGCGGGCATCGCCGAACGCGGCCTGCGCCTCGCGTTGCGCACTTTCTAGACTGTCTGCAAATGCAGTTGCTTCCGTCACCAGCCGCATGCCGCGCCCGCCACCACCGGAAACGGCTTTGATCATCACCGGGTAACCGATGGTGTTAGCCTGATCCTGCAACGTTGCAAGGTCTTGCGCTGCCCCTTGATAGCCAGGCACAACAGGCACATCCGCACTGATGGCGATATCTTTGGCTTCGGCCTTGCCGCCAAGCGCGCGCATCGCCTCAGCCGAAGGGCCGATGAACTTGATGCCGGCAGCCTTGCACGCTTCGGCAAAATCAGCGTTCTCCGCCAGGAAGCCGTAGCCCGGATGGATACAATCTGCGCCGGTGCTCTGCGCTGCATTGATGATCTTGTTGATGTTGAGGTAGCTGTCGGCAGCCGTACCTGCCCCGATATGGACCGCCTCATCTGCCAGAGCAACATGTAACGCCTTCGCATCTGCATCCGAATAAACGGCTACAGTTCCGATTCCCATGGCACGAGCCGTTCGCATAATCCGGCAAGCGATCTCGCCGCGATTGGCAATTAGAACTTTCTCAAGCATGGGCCTTGTCTCATCTGAAAAGCGACGAAGCGCTCGCGTTAGGCGACGGCATACCGCAATGACGCCGCCACAATGTTAGATCTGGACAGCCAGCCGCCTGCCACGCAGCACTACTTGGCTTTGCACGTTCCATGATACTGCGACACCACGGGCGTCCCGAGCAAACCAATGTGCCGCGAATGCACCGCTGGGAACGAACCATCGCTCGCAGCCGCACCATAGATCGTCGTGATGTTCAGGAAGCCTTCCGTGATCACTTCCAGAAAATGGTTTGCCCCGATCGCCCGAACGATCTTCAAGTCACCCTTGCCTTGCGGCGTGATCAGGGCAGCAGTCTGGCGATCCAATTTGACATCCCCAATCTCAAACGAGAGCTTGCTGGCATTGTCTTCCTGAAACACATCGTTCTCGAATGTGTGCACCTTCCCACTTGGGAATACACAACTGTAACTATCTGCTGCTTTCACAGCGACCGACATCAACACAAGCGCACCGCAGCACAGCCCGACCAGTTTCATTGCAATCTTCATCGTACCTGTCTCCGATACCCTACATCCGAAACACGCCAAACCTGCTGTCTTCGATCGGCGCGTTAAGCGCCGCAGACAATGACAGGGCGACGACTCTCCGGGTCTCTCGCGGCGCAATTATACCATCATCCCACAATCGGGCCGTGGCGAAATAAGGATGCCCTTCCCTCTCGTATTGGTCGCGGATCGGGTCCTTGAAGGCCTCCTCATCCTGAGTCGACCATTCCTTACCCGCAGCTTCAAGATTACTGCGCCGGACGGTGGCAAGCACGCTTGCAGCCTGTTCACCCCCCATTACGGAGATCCGCGCATTGGGCCAGGTGAACAAAAACCGCGGGCTGTAGGAGCGCCCACACATCGCGTAGTTCCCCGCACCATAACTACCACCGGTGATCACCGTCACTTTCGGCACGTTGGCACATGCGACCGCCGTCACCATCTTGGCACCATTGCGTGCGATACCTCCGGCCTCGGCATCGCGCCCGACCATAAAGCCCGTGATGTTCTGCAGGAACAGCAACGGTATGTGGCGCTGCGCAGCCAGCTCGATGAAGTGCGCCGCTTTCTGTGCTGTATCAGAGTAAAGAATTCCGTTATTCGCGAGGATGGCAACGGGGATGCCTTCGATATGTGCGAACCCAGTGACGATCGTCGTCGCATAGAGTGCTTTGAACTCATCAAACTCCGACCCATCCACCAAACGCGCGATCACGTCACGCGCATCATACTGGGTCATCAGACTTGATGGCACGACACCATCAATTTCGTCAGGATCGTAGGCCGGCGGCTTGGGCGGTTGCATATTGACAGTCGCCTTGTCGGGCGGACGCAGATTACCAACGATGGAACGTGCCAACTCCAGTGCATGACTATCATTCAGCGCATAGTGGTCAACCACTCCGGACAACCGCGCATGAACATCGGCACCGCCGAGATCCTCGGCACTGACCTCTTCCCCGGTCGCCGCTTTCACCAACGGTGGCCCACCGAGAAAAATCGTGCCTTGTTTGCGAACGATAATGCTTTCATCAGCCATGGCCGGGACGTAGGCTCCACCGGCCGTGCACGATCCCATGACGACTGCAATTTGCGGAATGCCCTCGCCTGACATCCTGGCTTGATTGTAGAAGCTGCGCCCGAAATGATCGCGGTCCGGGAAGATATCTGCCTGATGCGGCAGGTTGGCGCCACCAGAGTCCACCATATAGATGCATGGAAGCCGGTTCTGCCACGCGATTTCCTGCGCCCGAATATGCTTCTTCACTGTTTCCGGATAATAGGTTCCGCCTTTGATCGTCGCATCATTGCAGATGATCAGGCACTCACGTCCGGCGACCCGTCCAATCCCCGTTATAATGCCAGCGCTATGAATATCACCGGAGTGCATGCCGTAGGCGGCAAGCTGAGATAACTCAAGGAAAGCGGAACCGGGATCCAGAACCCCCATAACTCTGTCGCGCGGCAGCAACTTGCCCCGGGCCAGGTGCCGTTCGCGCGAGCGCTCTGAACCACCAAGGGCGGCTGCCGCCCGCTTGGCGTTTAAGTCTGCGACCACAGCTTCCATAGCCGCTTTGTTGGCTTGAAACGCTTCAGAAGCCGGATTGATGTTGGATGCCAGTCTGGCCATGGTCTCTCCTGTCACTCGAAGTCACATTAGAGACCTAAGCCATAGTCCGGCAAGCCCGGGAATTGTGTCATCCTCAACACAGTTTATGCAGGCAGACAAGAGAGTTAGAACAATCTGTGATTGATCTTGAGCAGCGGAGCTTAAGTCGGAATCCGCTTAATGCCGGCTTACGTGCCAAAGTTGCTCTACATCTTGCGTGTCGATCATCCGTGCGCGATGAGCCGGACGTATCGTGTATGCGTCGAACTTATCCAACGATGATCTAGGCAGCCGCTGAAACCAGTCCTGACGTGGCGACGACCACTTTGTCCGGTATCTCTGGACGCACATCCCCGCCCGACTGCCCGAGCAAGCCGGCCAACTCGTCCGCACCGCCGATATAAGAGCCGTCGGCCCAGATCTGCGGGACCGTAATCGGCGTTTTCGGGCCGACGATCGGCTTGACCCGTGCGATCATCTCATACAGTGCTCGCGGTTGCCGCACGACATCATGATACTCGTAAGCAATTCCTGCGGTATCCATGTAGGATTTCGCACGGACACAGTGCGGACATGAGTCCTTACCGAAAATGTGCGTACCTGAGAGCGACGAGCGCGACACGTACTCTTTAATCACGGCTTCCGTCAGAACACCACGGTTCAACGCATAGCCCTGGCTGATGATCTTGTCTTCCACCAATACAATAGGCGCATGCCAACCACCCTTGGGTAACGGCTTATACCATTCCGTTAGCCAATCACGAACATCAAGCTCGATCGGAATGCCGGCTAGATCCGTCTCGAACGTATCGAGGAGAACGTCTTTCGTAAGCGCGCATTCACCACAAGGGATCTTGACCTTGAACGGTCCCCACTTCCCGGCCCAGCGATACAGTGTGACACGGACGGGTCGCGCACCACTTTCAGTTTTATTGCGGCTCATAATCTCGCCTTCCATTGCATCAATCGACCATCGATTGCCTCTGAAAAACTAGATCGCCGTTTACAGTAGGATTCTCAAATCAAGCTGCCTAAATGGCCCGTGACCTCATGATGGATGTGGCTCACACATTTGTCAGAGCAATGTGTAACGTCACAAGCCCCCCCTCCAATTAGGACTTTGGCGGCACGATCGCTGCCCCGGATTTCTTCCACGCCCCAAATCCGCCGAGCATATGCGCAACAGGCTTCAATCCCATGTCCTGCGCAGTTTTCGCAGCTAATGCGGAACGCAATCCCCCTGCGCAAAAAAAGATAAACTCTTTGTTTTCTGCGAAAACGGGTTTGTGATAGGGGCTGTCCGGATCTATCCAGAATTCAAGCATGCCACGTGTGCAGCGAAACGCACCTTCGATCTGACCCTCGCGGTCCAGCTCGCGCGGATCCCGAATATCAACCAGCACGACATTGGGGTCATCTTTGCGCGCGACAACGTCCTCGACCGTATACTCAGTGATTTCTTGTTTGGCGGCGTTTACCAGTGTCTTTGCACTGACCGAAATTGTTTGAGCCAACTCAATGCCTCCTTGCTATAGCCATGATACCGACCTAGAGCGTTCGTAAGCTCTAGTTCATCAGCGGCGATCCTAACGGTATTGCCTCGGAATGGCAGATTGAGTAGAAGCCGGCAAGACGTTGGTGCAGCGCAAACATGATATTGTTCGATGAGTCCAATTGATTCGGCCGCAATCGGAAGCGCTAACTTGAAGACCACTGCGATCAAACGGCTCTGCCTGCCCCTGTTCTCCAGCATATGCCTCGCCGGTTGCGCTTCGTCCGGCATTGTCAGTGACATTCAAACCAGCACTGTACCGCGCCAGGTCGGGACGAATGGCACTTACACGCTATCCAAAGTTGAACGCGAGCTGCCGTGCAACAAGATTAATGGCAGGATCCAATTGCGCATCCTGCACTTGCGTCACCTTGATGGCAGCGACAAACCCAGCCAGATCTCACAGTCGATGCGCCAGACAACAAACTCAATCGGCGTCTGGAGCGCTCCCAATTCCGCGGCCACACCGGTGACGCGCAAGCGCGACCTCGCCCTTCTGGAAGCCTACAACCGTCGCCTGGCAGAATTGAATTGCCCGACCTTTGACATCAAGGCGGATCTCGCCAATCGGGATATCAATCACATCCCGTCACCGAGGCGTTGAGCGACAGCCATGTCGCGGCCTCTACCGGCCATTGTCACTGGGGAAAAAGTGCGCTTGAGCGCCCGCTGACCCAATAAGCCAACAGGCCAATCCATTCTTTGGCTGCACGGTCGGTTCGTTTGAGCCCAGTCGCCATCATCGAGAACGGCCGTTGCAGATCCATTGCTCCAGCAGTGCGATAATCGACCGGATAGGCATCCACCCGAAACCCCGCCTTACGAAAGATCCCCATCGAGCGCGGCATGTGCCACGCGGAAGTAACCAGCAGGTACTTCGATTGCGACGTCGGCTTAAGCAGCTCCTTTGTGAAGATTGCATTCTCCCATGTGTTCCGCGCCGCATTCTCAATGATGATCCGCTTGGGATTGATGCCCACATCGCGCAAGTACTTGCCGACGGCACCGCCTGCATCTTTTGCTTCGAGAAAAATCGAACCCGCACCACCGGTGAAAATCAATGGCATCTGCGGCAGCTGATGCGCCAGTCGAACAGTTTCACTCAACCGTTCCCCGGCGTCGATCAGCGCGAGCGTGTTCCTGCCCATACTGATATTGCCATCCTCAAAACCACCCAGAAAGATAATCCCGTCGTAAGACCGCGCAGCGAGGTCCTTGGGTGGTGCAAAGCGCTGTTCGAGCGGATAGAGCAGCAGATTCCCGACAGGTGAAAACCCAAGCACGACAAGCCCGGCAAAACCAACCAGAAGCAACCATCGCCCCAATCGCTGAAACGTCGTCCATGTCAGAAGACCGATGCCGGCCCCGAGTGCAATTAGGCAAACATGCGAAGGCGCAATTACAAAAAACGCCACTTTCGATAGCACATAGAACATCAAATCCGCCGGTCGTGTCTGGGAACAATCAAGCTTGAGGAGATCTGCGCGTGCCATTTGGAACATCAATCAGGCAAGGATTGTGTTCAAGCGACTCTGTTCAAGTGGATTCTGTCCGCATGGCCTGCAGCCGACGCGTCAATCAAGTTCTCTAATCGAAATCCTAGCTATGTCAGACCCAGCATTTGCACGCATACAATTATCCATGCAAATACCGGACTTGAGGCAGACTTAGTGCATGCGTTCAATGGCAACTGCTGTCGCTTCACCACCGCCGATGCAAAGCGATGCGACCCCCTTATCCTGCCCATACTTCTCCATCGCATTGAGCAGCGTCACAATAATCCGGGTGCCGGACGCACCAACCGGGTGACCAAGAGCACAGGCACCGCCGTGAACATTCACTTTGTCATGTGGAATATCCAGATCACGCATAGCCGCCATGGCGACAACTGCAAACGCTTCATTGATCTCAAATAGTCCCACATCACCAACTGCCCAGCCGGTCGCGTCCAAAACCTTCTGAATGGCCCCGATCGGCGCCGTCGTGAACCATTGTGGAGCCTGCGCATTGCTGGATGTTGACACGATCTTGGCGCGCGGTGTCAGACCTCTGCGCTCTGCCTCACTGAGGCGCATCATGATCAAGGCCGCCGCCCCATCAGATATCGAACTGGAATTCGCAGCCGTCACCGTCCCGCCATCACGAAAGGCCGGCCGCAAAGTCGGGATCTTCGACAGATCTGCCGAGAACGGCTGCTCGTCCTGGGCAATCTCGGTCTCACCTTTGCGGGTCTTCACTTTGACTGACGTCATTTCGCTGGCAAACGAGCCGTCTTCGTTTGCTTTCTTTGCGCGGGTCAGACTCTCCACCGCATACGCATCCTGTGCTTCACGCGTGAACTGGTAATGCTGGGCCGTATCCTCGGCGTATGTCCCCATCAGACGACCCTTGTCGTAGGCATCTTCAAGACCGTCGACGAACATGTGATCTTGCACAACCGAGTGCCCCAGTCGCTGCCCTGAGCGCATCTTCGGCAAAATGTGCGGCGTATTTGTCATACTTTCGAGCCCGCCAGCTACAATGACATCTTGTTCGCGCGCATGCAGTGCATCGTAGGCCATCATCACAGTCTTCATGCCCGAGCCGCACATTTTATTGACAGTTGTGCACGGCACCGTGTCCGGAAGCCCGGCACCAAATGCCGCCTGCCTGGCCGGCGCCTGTCCTTGCCCTGCTGGAAGTACGCACCCCATCAAGACTTCACTGACAGCTTCAGGTGCAATACCCGCGCCCTCAACGGCCGCCTTCACCGCTGAAGATCCTAATTGTGGTGCTGTCAGCGCCTGCAAGGATCCCTGAAAGCTTCCCATTGGTGTGCGGGCTGCTGAGACAATAACAATCGGATCACTATCGATGCCTGCCATGATGACCTGGTACCTTCCTGCTGTTGGTTTTTGACGGTGTTAACTCTGGAGCGCCGAATGCCGTAGGCGATGGTTCTAAGCCAAGATCGGGCAGCCACGCAAACTCACAACTGCAAGACGCTCAATCAGCCCGCTTGCGCTGTTCCTGCTCTCGGCGACCTTGCTTCACCAATCGGTCGTTGACCTGGTCAAGATCATGACGCTCTGCGATGAAATCGATGTGTCCCTGATCATAACTCTTGTAGTAGAGGTCTGCTGCCCGCTCATCGACCCAGTCGTCAGTGATGACGCTCGCCTTATAGACGAGGTAGTGGAGTGCAAACACCAAGCCCGAGATCAACAGTGGCCACAGCCCCCACCAGGGTGGACCGGTGAAGATATTAATCCCGGTGAGTAAGACATTGAAGCCAATGAAGACATTACGGTGCCAGGGATAAAGGCGCTGCATCTGCGCTATCGCTCCAGCCCACTTTTCTTCGATGTTACTCGGAATTCCGGACACGTACCGACCTCCCATGGTTACTGCATCGCCGTGCTTCACGCTGGAACATTCAGCGCTATGGTCCAACAGAAAGAACCACTGTCCCGACACGCGGCCCCGGCTACTTGGAGCGCATGTTGGGCATCGAAACACCTTCTCAACAAAGCGCATTATTCAGGCTCACAATCGACCCGAAAGCCGAATCAGTCCTTCGTCCAAAAATCATAAGGGTTCCGGCGGCCAGTGGGTTGCTGACCAGGTGGATCGGGCATACTGGGATAATGCGTGGCAACCCTCACAATTCGCCAGCTGTAGTAGATCCAGGCGACGACCACCAAAACCATGACGGACTTATCCAGTGCCGACTGCTTTGGATGAAATCCGTAAATCAGGAAATACAATAGGATAGCCACCGGCGCGGTTGCGCAAAAAGCTGCCGCCATCTGGTTTTTGGAATAGCCAAACAAAATTGCCATCCAAACCATAAAGAAAGTGTAGATCGTGACACCAACCGCGTCGCCATGCGGTAGCTTTCCGGACAACGATACCACTCCAATAAGTGAGAAGCCCACCGCCATGAACAATGCATAGGCAAAGATCTCGTAGCGGGCTTGAAGCTTGGTCAGCTTATCGGGTGCCGTAGCATAGGGTGTCTTGATCTCGTCGCTGACATAGCGACGGAACATTTTTTCCCATTCGAATGCCATGTCATCTCCTACACGTTGTCGCCACCATGCCTCTTGTGGCCACTTTCAGTCAAAACAAAAAGGGTCGGGAAACCTCCCGACCCTCCAATTTCATCATTTGGCGTCACAACAACCCGTAGATATCTCTACTCTGCCGGTTGCTTTGCCCCGCCAACCGGAGGTGGTGGCGCTTCATCTTCGATCTCGATGCGCTTCTTACCTTCGATCATCGTACCAGCTTCTTCGGGCCATTCGAGGGTCATCAGACTAAATCGCCGATTAGGTTCCCCGAACAAGACCATAAAGGTTTGCAACCACACCGCTAACCCCGCCAGAACAACCAGCACTAATCCAATTGCCAGAACAGACTTGATGATCCAACGGTTCGACAGACCAACAGTCGATGCTGAAATCTCATTCTGCGCGAATGACGTGTATGCATAGTCGGCGGCAAAATAAGTCGTAATCGCACAGAACGGGATCAGGAAGATCGTAATGCCGAGAAACTCGATCCATGCCTGCTTGCGGAAGTGTAGGTTCTCACGAACAAGGTCGACACGCACATGCGTATTGTAGATGTAACCGTATGCGAGAACTAACGCGAACAAGCCGGTGTGCAGGTGCCACTGCAGTTCCTGCAACAGCGTCGAACCAAAAAACTCGCTGATGTTGTTCACAAGATAGTACTGCAAACCGAAGATCATCGAGCCATCCTCAGCCCGCCACGTGAGCTTTCGGATGATCACATCAAAACATGTGATCAGCACAAGCGGGACGATCAACCAGGAGGCCCACTTACCCATCTGGTCAACAAAACCTCGCAACCTATCGCTCAACCGCAACGCAGCTGGCCGATCATCATCGGTATAGTGCTTGAGTTCTTCGTCGGTTTGCTCCGACATGCCGTTCTCCATTCAAGTCAGATGAATACCAGGATTGCCGTTAGTGGGCTTTCACCAGCCAGAGCGCTAACTGCGGATACTTAATCGTCAGAACCAGAGCACAGAGCTGCAGAATGACGAACGGAATGATACCCGCGTAGATACTCTGAATCTTGACCTCCTTCGGCGCGATGCCCTTCAAATAGAACAGCGCAAATCCGAATGGTGGTGTCAGGAATGATGTCTGAAGGTTGATAGCCATCAGAATCGTGAACCAGATCAGAACATCAGCCTTGGCGACGTGATCACCAAATTCCAATGCCGCAACCATCGGTGCAAACACCGGAAGCACGATCAGGGTGATCTCAATCCAGTCCAGGAAGAACCCGAGGACGAACGCGATCCCCATCAGCAGGAACAAGAAGCCCCAGGAGTCGAGACCTGCGCCGTGGATCAGCTCTTCTACGATATCATCGCCACCCAGAGAGCGGTAAACATAGGCAAAGCATGTTGCGCTTACGATGATGAAGAAGATCATCGCGATTGTGCGAGCCGAGGTGTGACAAACGCCCTGAAGGATCCCGAAATTCAGTCGTCCCGCCAGCAAAGCGAGGAGCATGGCACCGAACGCACCAACAGCACCGGCTTCAGACGGTGTCGCCCAGCCAAGTAGAATCGACCCCTTGATCAGTGTGATCAGGAACACTGGCGGAAAGAAACTCTTCATAAGCAGAGGGATCATCTCGCCTTTCGGAACCGTCAACGATGCCGGGTCCAGTGGAGGGGCCAACTTCGGTCGCAGAGTTGAAACCGTCACAACGAACAGCAGGTACAGCACGGACAATCCGAGACCAGGAACAATGGCTGCCATGAAGACGTCACCGACAGAGATTGCCAGCAAGTCAGCCATAATGATCAGCATGATACTCGGTGGGATAAGAATCCCAAGCGTACCTGAGGCCGCAATTGTGCCACACGCGAGCGCATGCGAGTAGCCTTGCCGCATCATGGTCGGCAGCGCGAGCGCCGTCATCATCGTCACAGATGCCCCGATGATTCCGGTCATGGCGGCCAGGATCGTGCCCATGATTGTCACGGCCAGAGCCAACGCACCCGGCACGCGCTTCAAGAGCACCTGGACACAGTAGAGCAAGTCATTGGCAATGCCACTGCGCTCCATCATGACGCCCATAAAGACGAACGCCGGCACTGCCACGAGAACCAGGTTCTCGGCCGCACCACCCCAGATCCGGGGAAGGAAATTGAAGTATTCAATCAGCTTGAAGGCATCCATAAAGTAGCCAATCAAGCCGAATAACAGAGCAATCCCGCCTAGAATAAAGGCAACAGGATATCCAGAGAATAGCAGACAGGCCAACGTCACGAACATGACGATCGGCAGATAATGCTGAACCTCGTAGTAAACATTTTCTCGACCTTCAGCATCAAGTCCGGAGACATAGATGACGACGGCCGCGATAAGCGCCAGAATAACGAGAGAGATGACCGTCCCGGTCCACCCCCGACTCTCCGTCTGCTCTGGTGCGCGTTGCAAATCAGCCATTTTCTGGAAACCCTCAGAGTTATCGATGCCGACACGCGCCCGTCAAGATTGGCAATGTCGGGTATCCCAAAGACCGAAGCGCGCCGCTCGGTTGAACGGCGCGCCTGCAGCACAATGTAACTTACTTCAGGTAAGTACTCTTCAGAGCCTGAGCATCACCCCAGAGCTTGTAGGTCTTACGGAAGGCGAGGTAGTCATCAGCCACCTTCTTGAACAGCGGATCTTTCGCTGCTTCTTCCTTAAGAACGTCGAGCCAAGCCTGCTCAAGGATAGCAAGATCCTTGTCTTCCCAACGACGGTTGGTAACGCCGTACTTGGACTTCATTTCCATCATGGCCTTTGGGTTCTTGGCTTCCGAGTCAGCGTATGTGTCGACAACGCTTTCGCCAAGAGCAAGCTTCAGGATCATCTGGTAGTTCTTTGGCAGACCTTCGTACTCTTTCTTGTTCATGAGAAGCTCAGAGCAGGAAGTCTGCTGGTGCCAACCAGGGAAATAGTTGTTCTTGGCGATCTGGTAGAAACCGAGCTTGATGTCGATTGTCGGCATCGAGAACTCGGTTGCGTCGATCACGCCTTTTTCAAGAGCAGGATAGATGTCTGCACCAGCAAGAAGCTGAGTGGACACTCCGAGCTTTTGCATAACCTTAGCGCCAAGACCGAAGAAGCGCATCTTGATGCCCTTCAAAGACTCAATGCCGCCCTTGATTTCGTTCTTGAACCAGCCAGAAGTTTCCGGCCCGATACAGAAGCTATCCCAAGCGATTAGGCCGTGCTGTCCGTAAAGCTCATTCCGCATTTTGTCGCCGTTACCAAAACGCTTCCAAGCTTGGAATTCGCCAAAGCCTGGACCGAATGGCACAGCTGTGAAAAATGACACGGCTGGGAACTTACCAGCGTGGTAGCCTGGTGTTGTCCAACATGATTCGACGGAGCCTTTCGAGGCTGCATCGAAGCACTCAAGTGCAGGAACCAGCGCGCCTGGCTCTTCGAACTTGATGTTGAACTTGCCGTCAGTTGCTTCAGAAACATTCTTAGCGAAGCGAACACCTGACGTACCGAGGTGCGGCAGCGACGAGCCGAACGCACTCTGCATTTTCCACTTAACACGCTTCTGCGCAAAGCTTTCAGTTGCCGGTATAGCAACGAATGCAGCACACGCTAGTGCGCTGACTACAGTCTTGAGGCGCATATAACCCTCCGATCGGTTTCCTCCAATCTTCCAGATCGGTCGTGGCAACGGCTCTCGCTGTTTTTATATGGCCGCTTGATCCACACATCCAGCATCGAACTTTGATGCCGGACCGCTCATGTCCCGTCGGTGGAAGATCCCTACCAAAGTATAGTAGGGCCTTTACGGTGCCACGCTGAGCGCGAGTTGTCAAAGGTAATGCAGATAAAGTTTCAAACGAGATTGTGGGTTATCAGGGGCTTATCACTATCAATGGTAAAGATTTGCGCATTCGGCTGTAAATTGCCCTGACAAGACCTCAAAAACGGCCACTCAGACACACAGTAAGGAAACGCTCAAAACGGCTAAGCTGTCTTGTCGAACAGCTGCCGGCCGATCAGCATCCGGCGGATTTCACTCGTACCGGCACCGATCTCGTAGAGCTTTGCATCGCGTAGCAACCGACCTGTCGGACTATCGTTTATGTAGCCGTTGCCACCGAGCAATTGAATAGCATCCAGGGCGATCTGCGTTGCCTTCTCTGCCGCGATAAGAATGGCCCCGGCCGCATCCTCTCGGGTTGTCTCACCACGGTCGCAAGCTTTCGCTACCGCATAAACGTATGCCCGGCACGAATTCATCATGACGTACATATCCGCAACCTTGCCCTGTACGAGTTGGAATTCACCAATCGGTTGACCGAACTGTTTGCGCTCGTGGATGTAGGGCATCACGATATCCATCGCCGCCTGCATAATTCCAAGCGGGCCGGCTGCGAGCACGGCACGCTCATAATCCAGTCCGCTCATCAGAACATTGACGCCCTTGCCAACCTCACTCAGCACATTCTCTTCCGGAACTTCGCAGTCTTCAAAGACAAGCTCACCCGTGTTGGAGCCCCGCATTCCGAGCTTGTCCAGCTTCTGCGCGACCGAAAAGCCCTTGAAATCCTTCTCAACGATGAAGGCCGTAATCCCACGAGGACCGGCTTCCGGATCCGTCTTGGCATAAACCACCAGCGTGTCTCCGCCGGGACCGTTGGTAATCCACATCTTGGTACCGTTGAGAATATAACGGTCCCCCTTCTTCTCCGCCTTGAGTTTCATCGAGACAACGTCAGACCCGGCGCCGGGCTCAGACATCGCCAGCCCGCCGACATGCTCGCCTGAGATTAACTTCGGTAGATACCTGCGCTTCTGTTCCTCGCTGCCATTGCGGCGGATCTGATTGATGCAAAGATTGGAGTGCGCCCCGTAAGAAAGGCCAATGGACGCTGAGCCACGCGATAGCTCTTCGACAGCAATACAATGTTCGAGATAACCCAGGCCCGAGCCACCGAATTCCTCTTCAACGGTAATACCATGTAGGCCAAGCGCGCCCATCTGTGGCCATAAGTGGCGCGGAAACTCATCGGTCCGGTCAACCTCATCGGCAATCGGCGCGACGTGGTCCGACGTGAATGCCTGTACGGTATCGCGCAACTGATCCGCAATATCACCGAGGTCAAAGTTGAATGTTTGGATGGCATTCGGGATCATGTTTCTCGCCCAATCTCGACAACAGGTCTCTCAGGAATGAGAACACGATTATTCAGCGTGTCCGTCAACATGCATCATCGTCACCAGACTGGTCAGCACATGCTTCTCGATACCATCGCGAACATCAAAGACGTCACCGGTACAGACCGATAGGGTTCGGCCGGGTTTGATCACTCTCCCTTTGGCCACCAACAGCTCACCATCGGCCGGGCGCAAATAATTGACCTTGAGTTCCGTCGTCAGGACACCAACGCCGTCCGGAGAAACCGTCAAAGCGGCATACCCTGCCGCCGCGTCTGCGAGCGCGGCCAGGATACCGCCGTGCACGAAACCGTATTGCTGATCGAGCGAGCGATTGCGCGGCAGGGATATGTCTACCGCACCGATATCGACTTGCCCGAGTTGACCACCGATCGTTGTCATAAAGGCCTGCCGCTCAAAGCTGTCTTGAATGCGCTTGATCGCGCTCTGCTGATCCGGCGTCAAATTGCTCATAGGCTCCCCGCGATTCATCAACCTACATGGTGATCAGATCCACACCTGCTCCGGTCTAAGTATGACAGGTCGCAGTGCGCTGACGATGCGCCACGAGCGCACCGTTTTTGCTGCTGCAGGCAACCAAAGTCGCAATGGAGAGTTGTAAAGCCATGAACGAGCGGCCCTCGACAATCCCCTGGCCACCAATCCTACTGGCCGCAGCCGTTGCGTCGGCCATGCTGATGCCACGCATCTATCCCCTGACGTGGCCCGGCCTTGATGATTTGGCCGCTAGGGCGATCGGTCTATCGATTGGCGCTGGCGGCATTGTTCTGATGGCTTGGGCCGTCTGGACGCTGACTCGGGCCAAAACCACGGTCCTGCCACATCAAGGCGCAGTTGCCTTGGTAACGACTGGCCCGTACCAGCGCTTTCGCAATCCCATCTACATCGCCGATGTCATGCTGCTGTTAGGAATCGCCGAGCTCACGAAGAATATTTGGTTCGTCATCGCTGCAGCCGTTTTTGTAGTGCTTGTGACCTGGCTTGCCATCCTGCCGGAAGAGCGCCACCTGGAGGCCCGCTTCGGTGATGAATATCGAGAGTATAAGCAACGCTCGCGGCGCTGGTTGTAGACAGCTGTTTTTACGGTTTTTCAAGGCTTATCAGCCGTTAAACCTTGGAATCGCCCCAATCGATCCCCTTGTAAGGTGCATCGATGCGCGGAGGTTCTCATGAAGTCGCTCAGCCTGCAGTTTATTGGGGTTTGTGTGTTGGCATCAAGCATGCTGGCAAGCACAGCACATGCCCAAAGCAGCTACCGCGATGTCATCGCTGACTGGCTGAAGTCCGACGACGGAAAAACGACCCAGCTGGCGCAGTCCGGAGCCTCCGACACTGCAAAGCCAGCACAAAACCAAAAGCAGGCTCGTGATCCGCGCGAAGGCGACAAGGAGTATGAGCAGGCCAAGCGCCTGATGCAGGCCATTGATGCCATCCTGGCTGATGCAGCAGACCAGCGATCTGCCTCGCGGAAACTACCGTCAAAGGATGAGTTCATTCTCACTCCGCTGTGGACGGAAACAAAGGAAGACCGGCAACAGCGCATTCAGGAGCTATTGGATGCCGCTCTCGGTATCGTCACGGATGTGCCGGTTGTTGATGTCCAAAAACGTATTGAGCAACGCCGCAAGTCGATTCGCGAATTGGAAGATCGCATCGTCGAACTTCGCGAGAAGCAGCTCACCGCCCCGAAGAGCTCACTCCTGCCAGGTGTGATTGCTGACACGGTCTCAAGCCTCGGCGATCAGATCAAAGACTCAGAGGAGCGGATCGCCAAAAACCGCGATGACATCGAAGCGGCCAAGCAGGAGGTGCGTACAGCTCTCGCGAAATCTGGACTGAAGATGTCGCCGGAGCAAGTCGACCTGCTCCTCGGCGGTGTCCTGTCTGGTGACCTTGTCCGTCTTGTTGCCGTGTTCAACTCCGCAAAACTGATTGACCAGCAGCTTGGCAAACGGATGGCGGCGACCGGCGAAAACATGAAAGCTGCACGCAAGTATTTCGCGATGCATGCTGCCCTGTTCGCGATGCTCGTCCATGCCCAGGACAGCGTTATCGAGAAAATCGATACCAAGTATGTCCCGAAACTCAGAGCGATCATGAGGGACCTTCGCGCGGCACGCCGGAAGACGCAGAAGCTTCTGCGCGGCAACAATCGTGCCGACCAGAAACGTATTCTTGAATCCAACCTGCGCAGCCAGGCGCTCGCCGAAAAGGCCGCCAAAGGTTATGAGCGCTACTTGAAACAACAGCGTGAGCAAATCGCCCAGGCACGTCGGCGCGCGGCACGTGACCTGTCAATCGCTGACAATACCTACGAGACCGTCGAGGCGAGCTTCCAACTGCGTAATCTTATGCAGAACACGAAGTCGACATTCGAAGCGCTCCAGAAACTCGAAGCACCAACGTTTGAGCAAATTTTCAAGAACGAAGAATTGCGCCGGGAGTTCGAGAACCTCACCAAGAAACTTGAGGTCCCGACCAGCTAAAAAGTGCGGTTTTGGACATTGTCGCTGAAGTAGTCCCTACGCCATCACATCCCCTGGTGGAAAAGCGGTATAAAGTCCCGGCCTAGCGCCGAGGTTGTCGTAGGGCATTTCAGGTTTAACTCAAACCACCCCACGTCCCGCCAGGCCGACCAAAATCACGATCGCCGTTCGTGTCGATGTTTCGAACACGAACATCGAATGGGCGGCCGGGCAGGGGCCTGGGCAGGTGATGCGCTTCCGGCCTGTCCGGAAACGAACTAGAACCGAAGCGCTGCGCGTACGCTGCCTTCGAAGGCGTCGAGATTGTCGAAGTCCTCTGAGATTATGCCCTGGCCGTCGAGGGTCAGACTGGCCTGCGAGCCGAGATCGAACGCCATCGTGGCACCGCGGTAGGTGACCGAACGATCGGTCTCGCCGAGGCTGACCGGTTTGGTGATATCAAACAGCGTCACCGCCACTTCATCGTCGCCACCGGTTGAACGCCGTACCAGGTAGCCCGCACGGCCGGTCAGTGTGCCAAATGCCAGCCGCTTGGACAGCGCCAGCTCGAAGTCACCCTCCAACGATGCCAGCGTGCTGTCCGCGACGGCAACGCAGCTGCGCGCAGCAGTAGAGCGCTACCGAACAGAGGTAGCGGGGCCGCTCGCTTCTCGCTGTTGCTCGTATCTCGCTGGGCAGATCCGCCGCTCAAACGCCCATGCGGTCTTAACCGGCCAGCCGGGCTCCGATGTAGGCGGCCTGGCGGAAGCTAGGGCAGCCTTTGTGGTACCGGCGTAGCCGACAATGAATCTTGGCGGGACTTCCCGTCCTACGTCACGCGCTCTGGGCGAGACCTTCATCGGCCGCAGGTTTGTAGGAACTGCCACCCGGCTGGAAGGCCGGCATGACTTCGTTCGCGAACAATTCCATCGAGCGCAGAACCTGTTCCTGCTTCAAGTCACCAAACCAGAAGCTGGCGTTAAAATGATTGATGCCCATCGCTTCGCGCAGACGCTCAAGCTTGGCAACGCATTGCTGCGGTGTCCCCATCACGAAGTATCGGTCTAGCAGCTCATCCGTGGTCGGTTCCGTATCGAATGGGACCGCAATTGCGTGTCCATGATCGACACGCTCCAGTCCCTGCCTGAGACTGAGTGTGACCCGCATGTTCCAGCGCGCCTGCTCGACAATCTCGGGCAGCTCGGCTTCGTTTGTCGTCACATAGACCGGCCGCTGCGTACTGATCCTGGTTTTTGCCGATGCATTTCCCTGCGCAACAATTTTGTCAAAACTCTTTCGGAACTCGCGCAATCGCTCGATCGGAACGCCAAAACCACCGGACACCAGATTGAATCCACGCTTAGCCGTTGCGATGATCGATTCTTCCGACTGGCCAACCACCCAAATGGGCGGATGAGGGTCCTGGATTGGGGTCGGAAAGACGGAGGTTTCGTCAAATTTATAGTGCTTGCCGTCGTATCCGAATGGCTTGCCCTCAAATGCCTTGAGAAGAATATCCACCGACTCTTCAAAGCGTTCCCGGCTCTCCGCAAGATCATGCCCGAGACGCTCGAACTCGTAAGGCTGATAGCCACGCCCTAGCCCGACGTCGAGACGCCCACCAGAAAGGATGTCAGCCGTACCGATTTCTTCGGCAACAACCAGCGGATGATGCAACGGCAGAACCACAACGGCAGAACCAACCCGGATCCGCTCGGTCTGACTGGCCAGATGCATGGCGTACATCAACGGGCGGGAAAGATAACCATAGGTCGAAAAGTGATGCTCTGCGCACCAAATGCTGTCGAAACCTAGTCGGTCAGCGGTTTTGGCAATATCGACACCGCGCTGAAAAACCACCTCATGGCTCTGCGCATTTGGCGACTGCAGTAGCAGAAAGGTTCCAAATTCCATTCTAGGTCTCTCAAATCTCACTCAGAATTCGTTCAGCCGTCGCGAAAATCAAAACCAATCCCGGCAACGACCCTGCAAAATTGGCAGAGACTTCCGCTCTTTGCGATCCACTGACGGATAATCGCTTGAGCCGCGTATCAATCACCCTCTCGTTGTTTCAACGCCCAGGACCGCCCCCCTCACCAAGCCGTAAACTCAATCAGGTATCAGCGACGATATTGAAGGAACGGGCTCTTGGTCGCCACCTGATCGTAAAGCGCGCGACCACGATAGTTGAACTCCTGCGTCGCCCAGTAGGTTCGCGTGCAATTGCGCTTGTCAGCCTCGACATACAGCGCCTCAATAAGCTTGCGTCCTACCCCTTTGAGACGACGGTCCGGGGCGACAAACAAATCCTCAAGATAACAGTAGTGCGACGGTGACCAGGTCGAGCGATGAAATAGAATGTGCGCCAGTCCAATTGGGACATCGTTGCCATCAACAGCAACAAGGCCGATATGGAACTGCGGATCATCACCCATCAGCCGTTCCCAGGTCATCTGGATCATTTCATCCGTGAGGCTTGATTTATAAAACTCAAGATAGCCGCGAAACAGCGGTTCCCAGGCGTTCCGGTCCTTTTCGGCCAAAGCACGAACGGTAACAGTCATGGTTCCAACCTCGACTTGAATGATGACAATCGCTACGGATTGATATCAGTTCCGAGGATCTGCCGAAATGTTTATCAGCGGGTCTCATCTAAGAGGTGAAGCGATGTCGGCATCAAATGAAATCCCCAAGCGCAATCTTGGCAAAACCGGCCTCCGGGTTTCTGTGCTCGGGTACGGCTCAGCACCGATCGGCGACATCTACGAAGTTCTCGATGACAAGACCGCGATCAGCGCGGTCGAACGCGCCAGTGAACTAGGTGTCTCACTTTTCGATACGGCCCCGCTGTACGGCCAAGGCAGCGCCGAACACCGTGTTGGAACTGCGCTACGCCGCAATCCTCCGCGTGATCTTGTTCTCTCAAGCAAAATTGGTCGCCTGCTCAAGCCCGCACCACAGGGACGAAAAAAAACTACCCGCTTCGTCGGAGGCCTCGAATTCGATGTCGAACACGACTATGGTTACGACGGCGTCATGCGCTCATTTGAGCATTCGCTGCTGCGGCTGGGGTTGCCCAAACTCGACATTCTATTGATCCATGATGCCGATCCCTGGGCCCATGGCCCTGAGGAAGGTCCCAAGCGCTACAAGGAAGCCATGGATGGCGGCTATCGCGCGCTCGACGAATTGCGCTCCAACGGCGTTATCAAGGCGATAGGTTTTGGCACCAACGATCCAGCCTATGCAGCAAAGTTTCTGCGCGACGGAGACTTCGACTGTTTTCTGATGGCCGGTCGATATTCCTTACTCGAGCAACCGGCGCTCGCGGAAGTTCTTCCCTTGGCAACAGAGAAGAACGTCGGCGTCATGCTTGGCGGCGTGTTCAACTCTGGCGTACTCGCAACCGGTCCGGTTGATGATGCGCGTTACAACTATCTTCCTGCACCGCCCGAGGTACTGGACAAAGTGCGCCGCATTCAGCAGATCACCACGGCCCACCGCGTCCCTCTGGCAACCGCAGCTCTGCATTTCTGTCTTGGCCACAACCAAGTCTCATCACTCGTTCTCGGTGCCGTGACTCCGGAGGAAGTTGCAGCAAATGTTGCTGCGATCAAGACAGAGGTCCCGACAGACCTCTGGACCGAATTGAAAGCCGAAGGCTTGCTGGACGCAGCTGCTCCAGTACCGACCTGATCTCCTTATACAAGCCTCAGGCCCAATGCAGCGTCTTGATCTCGCGCTCGTCTTCGATCTTGACCAGTCCGTCTTCCCGGCCTCTCCGCCGCACGTTTCCGGTCAATTTGGCGCCAACCTTGCCGAGACCGACAAAGCGGACATTCCTTGTGATATCTTATCCGATCAGCAAGTTCACCAGCTACCGAGCGACAATCGTTAGGCGAGGCACAGCAATAACTGTTTTACAGATGCAACCAAAAACATGATGATCCAATCCAAAGCAGAATAGGACCAAGAGGAAGCTTACCATGGCTGTTACCGAAGCACGGCATGGCACGACCGACAGGATCGCAGAAACCTATGATCGAGACGGTTTTGTCTTTCCGATCGATGTCATGCCCAAAGATGAAGCAGAAGCCGTACGTGCAGACCTTGAGGCTGCAGAGGCAGAACTCGCCAACGATCCCGAACGTCTTGCACTTCTGCGCTCGTATCCGTCTCAGCTCCTGCCATCGTTCGACAAGCTTATTCGCAATGAGAAACTCGTTGCAGCCGCATCCGCCATCCTCGGCCCGGACCTCATGGTGTGGAGTTCGGGTCTCTTCATCAAGGAAGCCAACTCGCCAAAGATCGTCAGCTGGCACCAGGACCTGACTTACTGGGGACTGGATGACGTCGAGGAGACCACATGCTGGGTTGCTCTGTCACCGGCCAACACGGCGAGTGGATGTATGAAATTCGTGCCAGGGTCACACAAGCTCAAACTGGTCGCGCACAAGGATACCTTTGACGACAACAACCTCCTGACCCGCGGCCAGGAAATCGCAGTTGACGTCAACGAGGAAGATGGAGTTGCTGCAGAGCTGGAGACCGGCCAGGCATCAATGCATCACGGCCATCTGTTTCATGCATCCGGCCCCAACACAACCAACGATCGCCGCATCGGGTCGGCCATTCGCTACATTAAAACGTCGATGAAGCAGACCACAGGTGACAAATCACTCGTTGCCCTTGTTAGTGGCGAAGACACCTACGGCCACTTCAAAATTGCACAACCTCCTCAAGGTCGTCTTCGAGACGAAGATTTCGAGCTTTGTCGACAGGATGCCGAGATCAAGCGTCGCGTCCTTTACGACGGCGCAGACCCAGCGCAAAAAGGCAAGCGCTACTAGCGTTCTTCAAGCAGAGGCACAAGACGCAGCATCAGCCAAAACCTGCCAGAACTAAATGTGCAGCGCGTGTCCGAGTGTCCTGAGGCAGGCTTCATGAAAGCCTTCACTCAGCGTCGGATGAGCATGAATTGTTGCAGCGATGTCTTCAACCACAGCGCCCATCTCAATGGCCAACGCAAACGTGGCGGATAGCTCAGCGACACCAACGCCAACGGCCTGCAAGCCGACGATCACACGATCATCACTCCGCGCAATCACACGCACGAATCCGTCTTCACGTTCCATCGTCATTGCGCGACCGTTGGCCTGGAACGGGCACATCACGGCGGTAACATCATCACCACCAGCCTCCGCCTCGGCAAGCGATTGCCCGACTGTCACAATTTCAGGATCTGTAAAGCACACAGCCGGGATACAAGCTTTGTCCCAACTTCGGTCACGGCCGGCGATGATCTCGGCGACCATCTCACCCTGGGCCATGGCCCTATGCGCCAACATTGGTTCGCCGGTGACATCACCAATCGCATAAACACCGTGCATGGATGTCTGGCACGCATCATCAATCTGGACGAATGGACCATCCATCGTGAGGCTGAGTTCCTCGATGCCGACACCCTGCGTCCGCGGTCGCCGCCCCACAGCAATCAAGATTTTGTCCGCTGCAATTGTGGAACTGCCATTCTCCGCCTCTTCAATTTCAAGGTGTCCATCCGTGTAGCTCTGCGCACGGGCGCCTGTCACGATCTGGCCACCCAGCGCTGCAAATCTCTGCGCAACAGGAGCAACGAGGTCGGAGTCATACTGCGGCAGAATACGATCTTCAGCTTCGACAACGGTGACATCAGAGCCAAGCTTCGCAAAGGCGGTCCCGATCTCCATCCCGATGTATCCGCCGCCAACCACAGCGAGACGATCGGGCACAACGGTTAGACTCAACGCCTCCGTTGATGAAATGACGTCGCCACCAAAGGGGATTGCCGGCAGCTCAAACGGCGCCGACCCAGTTGCGATGACGATGGCCTTGGCCCGCACGCGCGTATCTTGTTCGTCTCCTGCGACAATGACCGTCTTGCCATCAATGAAGCGTGCCCGTCCCTTCAGCGTCTTCACCTTGGCCTTCTTGAGAAGACCACCAACACCCGTATTAAGCCGTCGAACAATTCCATCTTTCCAGGCGATGGTCCGGCCGAAATCAATAGCCGCATTGTCAGCTGAAATCCCAAGTGGCGATGCTGAGCCAAGTACCCTGACCTTGTGGTATTCATCAGCGGCATGGATCAGCGCCTTTGATGGAATACAACCCACATTTAGGCAGGTACCACCAAGATCACCCTCATCGACGATAACGGTCTCGATCCCAAGCTGGCCTGCCCGGATGGCACAGACATAGCCACCTGGGCCGGCACCAATGATCAACAGCTTGCATGATATGCTGTCCATGGCTCAGCTCCCCACAAACAACATGGCCGGCCGCTCCAGCAGCGACTTCAGCTTTTGCACAAACACCGCGGCGTCCCAGCCATCGATCACTCTGTGATCGAAACTGCACGATAAATTCATCATCTTTCGTGGCATGAACTGCTGTCCATCCCACCAAGGCCGAACGGCAATCTTGTTGATACCGACGATCGCCACTTCGGGATGATTGATGATCGGAGTTGTGGCTATGGCACCCAACGGACCGAGCGAAGTAATCGTGATGGTGGAGCCTGATAGATCTTCGCGAGCCGCTTTACCGTCACGCGCTTCAGATGAGAGCCTCAGAATTTCACCAGCACTATCCCAAAGAGAATGCGCTTCAGCATGACGAACAACCGGAACCACCAGTCCATTCGGCGTTTGCGTCGCGATCCCGATATGAACGCCGCCGTATTGATTGATCACCCCGGCATCATCATCAAAGTGGGCGTTGAGCGCGGGTTGCTCGCGGACTGCTTCAACAATTGCCTTCATGACGAATGGCAAGATTGTCAGCTTGGCGCGTGAGCCTTCGTGTGTCGTATTGAGTTCAGCGCGAAGGTCCTCAAGATTTGTGACATCAATTTCTTCGACAATCGTGATGTGCGGAATCTTGGATTTGGCAAGTGCCATTTTCTCGGCGATACGCCGCCGCATCCCCACGACCTTAATTTGCTCGACGTGCCGGTTCTTTGCGCCCTTGCGGGCCCCAGATCCGCTTGTACGATCGCCTTCCAGAAATTGCTTCAGGTCATCATGGGTGACACGTCCCGCGGGTCCCGAACCAGAGACGTCATGAAGATCCACACCGGCGTCCCTGGCCTGTTTGCGAACAGATGGCGCCGCCAAAACACGACGGTTGGTAGAGGCTTTCTCCGCACGCACGGAAGTAATGCTCTGTGAGGCATCAACTTCTGTAAGCGTCGATGACCTTTTAGTCTTTGCTTGTTCCGCGTCGGGCTCAGTCGCAGCTGGCCTCTGATCGTCACCAGGGACATCAGCCATGGATGCTTGTGCTTCATCGGCGTCATCATCCGGCTCAGCCGCAGCATTCCCTTCGCCATCAATCTCCAGCCGAATGAGATCTGCGCCAACAGCAACCGTCTCGCCCACATCAGCACCAAGCCAGAGCACCTTACCCGAAACCGAGGAGGGGATCTCGATATTGGCCTTGTCGGTCATAACGGATGCGATAACATCATCTTCGCGGACCACATCACCGATCGCGACGTTCCACTCGATAAGTTCCGCCTCAGCAATCCCTTCTCCGACATCAGGAAGTTTAATGGCATAGACCCCCATCTACTCCTCCATCACTTTCTGAAGCGCCCGCGCGAGCCGGTCCGGACCGGGGAAGTAGTCCCACTCCTGTGCATGCGGATAAGGTGTATCCCATCCGGTAACCCGTTCGATCGGTGACTCCAGTGAATAAAAGCACTCCTCCTGCACGACCGCGGTGAGTTCAGCGCCAAACCCAGATGTCCGTGTTGCTTCATGAACGATGACACAGCGGCCGGTCTTACGTACGGATTTCGCAATTGTCTCAACATCAAGAGGCAACAGCGTCCGAAGGTCGATGATCTCGCCATCAAGGCCGGTTTCTTCAAGCGCTGCCTCAGCGACATAAACCATCGTCCCGTAGGCAATGATCGTCACATCGCTGCCTTCACGCCGAACCGCAGCCTTGCCCAACTCCACGGTGTAGTGTCCTTCAGGCACTTCTCCGGTGGGATGATCCTTCCATGGTTTCAAAGGCCGGTCGTGATGGCCATCAAACGGTCCATTATAGAGACGCTTGGGTTCCAGGAAGATGACCGGATCGGGGCATTCGATGGCTGCGATGAGCAGTCCCTTGGCATCATACGGATTTGACGGAATAACCGTCTTCAATCCGGAGACGTGTGTAAACAGAGCCTCAGGACTTTGACTGTGGGTCTGGCCACCGAAAATCCCGCCACCGGTGGGCATCCGGATGACTATGGGGCAGGTAAAGTCTCCTGCTGAACGATGGCGGATGCGTGCCGCCTCTGAGACGATCTGATCATAAGCCGGGTAAACGTAGTCAGCGAACTGGATCTCAACACAGGGCTTCATGCCATATGCAGCCATCCCGATTGCAGCACCGATAATACCCGACTCACTGATGGGCGTATCGAAGCAGCGTTGCGCACCATACTTTTTCTGAAGGCCTGCGGTGCATCGAAAGACCCCGCCGAAAAATCCAACGTCCTCGCCAAAGACAACGACGCGCTCATCACGCCCCATGGAAACGTCATGCGCGCTCTGGATGGCCTCAATCATAGACATACGGGTTGGAGTGCTCATGACTTAGAACCCCGCTTCCTGCCGCTGCTTGATCAAATGCGGCGGCATTGTCTCGTAGACCTTTTCAAACATGTCGCGTGGTGATGGCGGCGTTCCTGAGTTGAGCGTGCCGTTGGCTTCTGCTTCCTTCTGCGCAGCCTTGACCTCATCCATCACTTCGGCCTCGGCCTGCGTGTGGCGTTCTTCCGACCACAGCCCACGTTTGATCAGGTGGGTTTTGAGCCGGAGAATTGGATCTCCCAAAGGCCAGGCATCACCTTCTTCCTTGGGCCGATAAGCCGACGGATCATCCGCTGTTGAATGCCCACCTGCTCGATAAGTAACGTATTCAATCAGGGTCGGTCCAAGGTTGCGACGCGCCCGCTCTGCCGCCCATTTTGCAACCGCATGCACGGCAAGATAGTCATTGCCATCAACGCGTAGTGACGGAATACCAAAGCCATGCCCGCGTGCCGCAAACGTCCCGGATCCGCCTCGTGCAATACCCTGAAAAGTTGATATCGCCCACTGATTGTTCACAATATTGAGGATGACGGGCGCCCGATACGTCGAAGCAAAAACAAGCGCTGCGTGAAAGTCGTTTTCCGCCGTTGAACCGTCACCAATCCAACCAGCAGCAATCTTGGTATCACCGGCAATCGCAGACGCCATTCCCCATCCAACGGCTTGAATAAATTGTGTCCCGAGATTGCCCGAGATCGAGAAGAACCCATACTCTTTTGACGAATAGAGAATCGGCAACTGACGGCCAGAAAGCGGGTCCTTATCATTCGAAAAAATCTGGTTCATCATGTCGACGATCGGGTAGCCACCCGCTATCAATAGCCCGGCCTGCCGATACGTCGGAAAATTCATATCACCGTCATCGAGCGCACGCCGGAACGCGGTGCTAATCGCCTCCTCGCCGAGGTGCTGCATCATGAATGATGTCTTGCCCTGGCGTTGTGCATTCAGCATCCGAGCATCGAATGCACGGAGCAGCATCATATAGCGCAAACCGTCTTTCAGCTCGTCATCACTGAGCGTTCCGGCCCAAGGGCCGACGGCCTCTCCTTCGCGATTGAGCACCCTAATGATCGTGAAGGCGTAGTCCCGAATATCGCTGGGATCCACATCAACAGGTGGCCGGTCAACTGTGCCCGCACGCGGAATATCAACCTGCGAAAAGTCAGGCGTATCTCCGGGCCGCCATTCTGGCTCCGGTACATGTAGGGAAAGCTGGAATTTGCTGCTCATGATGTCTGAACCTCTCAAACCCACAGATCTAAGCCGTCAGGCAACATCGGTGCGGTCAACCAACTGGATCGATCCACACCATAGTCGCCGCGATCACATCACCACACTCACAAATGTACAATTCAACAGCTGACGATCACCGTTTCGAAACGGCAACACAAACACTTTAAGCAAGAACCAGGAGAACATGCTTCCAAAATGATCGGTGAAGTGCGATTTTGCAGAATGATTTCCTCGAAAGTTGAAAAATAAACGCCCAACATTTGGATCACCCCGTGCGCAAGCTTGACGAAACAGATCGCAGAATCCTCAAAGCGCTTGTAGACGACGGCCGTATCACCAACAGCGATCTGGCCGATCAGATTGGCTTGTCGAAAAGTCCTTGTTGGCAGCGGGTCAAGCGGCTCGAAGACGAGGGCGTGATCGAAGGCTACACGACCCGGATCAACGGCAAGCAGCTTGGCGTTACAGAGGTGATCTTTTGTGAGATCTCTCTGGACCACCACGATGAAGACGTTCTGGAAAATTTCGAGGCACATCTCGCAGCTATGCCGGAAGTCCTCGAAGTCTATCTGATGACCGGGGAGTACGATTATTTGATCAAGGTCGCAGCGTCGGGAACAACAGGCTATGAGGCGTTCATGCGCGAAAAGCTTTTCCGTATCCCCGGTCTGCGCCAGTCACGCTCCAGCTTCGCCCTCAAGCGCGTCAAGCAAGTCCAGGCCTTCATTCCTTAGGAACGCCCCACCAACCTCAAAAATTACGACGGCAAAAAAACGCAGACACGGTAGAAAAGCGCCGCCGGTCGGAGCAGTTCCTATTGACTATTGCATAACTAAATAGATATATAACTATATGGTTATTAAAAATACATCTGGTCAGCCACCCAGCCACAATCTTGACGCCGTGTTCGCAGCTCTCGCCGATCCCACTCGGAGGGCAATTCTGACCCGATTGGCGAATGGCACCGCCACTGTCAATGAATTGGCCGAGCCATTTGCAATTAGCCAGCCCGCAGTCTCAAAGCATCTTCGGGTTCTTGAGAATGCAGGGCTCATCGAGCGCACTATCGAAAAACAGCGAAGGCCGGCCAAGCTATGCGCCAAGCCGATGGCCGAGGCTGTGAGTTGGCTCGAAGAATTCAAACAGTTCTGGGCTGGAAGCTTCGACCAGTTGGACAACCTCCTCAATGATCTCAAATCATCGAGCGAAGGAACAAGCCACAATGACTGACCTGCCGACCTATGTTCTGGAGCGCAGTTTCGATGCCCCACGCGAACTTGTCTGGCGCACCTGGACTGAGCCGGAATTACTCTCACGGTGGTACGGCCCCAACGTTGAAACAATCGTCCACAAGCTCGATGTCCAGCCTGGCGGATTGTGGCTCAATGAAATGAAATGGGGTGACAACGCCCACTATCAACGAGTCGAATATACAGTCGTCGAACGCCCGGAGCGCCTCGTCTGATTGCACGCTGTCTGCGACGCCGACTGGAACATTACAGCCAATCCAATGATGCTGGACTGGCCCCGCATTCTGCTGACAACGGTGACATTCACAGAAGCGAACGGGAAAACCGATTTGCGTCTCACCTGGGTTCCGCATGAGGCGAGCGAAGCAGAGATTGCATGTTTCGAAAATGCCATCGCAGGTATGGACAAGGGTTGGGCCAGTGGGATGGAGCTGCTTGCAAAGATCCTCGCAGAGCTACAATCATAGCTGGCAGGGCAACCCGACGAGCCCCGCTCTGCATTTGCCATTGAGCCAGACGCCAATCCACGCCGCGCACAGCGCCGTATCTTGTCCACCGAGCGATCCGACAACAGGAGAAATATCGTGGCGCGGTTGATGTTAAAGACATTTTGGATCCAGTTTGTCGCCATTTTCGCAGCATTGACGCCGGCACAGTCAGCCACCCAGGAAGAACTCTGGAGCGCTCTCCGCAATGGCACAGCGTTCGCGATCATGCGACACGCGCTTGCACCTGGAACCGGCGATCCGAGCCAGTTCAAACTCCGCGACTGCGCAACCCAGCGCAATCTCTCCCAGGCCGGTCGTGATCAGGCCGTGCGCATCGGCAATCGCTTTCGCAAGAACGGCATAAAGACGGCCCAAGTCTATTCGAGCCAATGGTGTAGGTGCCTGGAAACGGCCCGCCTCCTCAAGCTTGGTAAAGTTAATGAATTGCCCGCGCTCAACTCGTTCTTTCAAAACTTCGAACGGCGCGACAGCCAAACCGATGAGCTGCGAAACTGGCTGAGCACAAATCGCACGGCCGGAACGTTGGTCCTTTCTACACATCAGGTAAACATATCCGCTTTGACAGGCCAGTTCACAAGCTCAGGCGAGGTGGTCGTAGCGCGCATAAAATCTGATGGCTCAGTAGCGGTCCTCGGCAGCATTGAGAACTAACTCAGACCAGGTCCGGTCGAACAAGCCAACCAGCAGTTCAATGGTCTGCGGAACAACTGGCCTCAGCGCGCGTAAAGTCGTCTCCGACTCATGATACGCGCCAGGATGAGGCCGACGATCCCAACTGAGAAAAGCAGCGCGCATGGGACCAGGAGCGCAGTGAGTGGATCGCCACGCCAAAACACAGACGCATAAGCTTCCAACGCCCACGTATTCGGCGTGAGCCATCCCAACGTCTGAACTTCCGACGGCATCATGTAGCGCGGCACCATACTACCGCCGACAGCTGATACGATCAGAACCAGCATCTGCCCCACGGTCTCAGCCTGTTGTTTGGTTCGGCAGAACGTGACAAATGCGAGCGCTAGGCCTGCAGCACACACCGCACTGCAGATGGCCACAATCATCCAAGGGAGAACATTCTCCGGCAGATCCATGCCAAACACGAGCCACGCCACAAGGAAGACGATCGTCGTTTGAAGAAATCCCTGAAACATCAGGAACGCAAACTTGCCATCAATAACAACCCCGACACCACCGGGCCCGACCGCAATCCGGTCCAACAAACCGTTCTCGCGCTCCTCAAGATAGCTGAGAGCTGCCGTCAATGCGGAAAACATGAGGAACATCATGGCCACCGCACCGGCATAATAGGAGACAGCCGTAAAGCCTTGATCGGCCGCGATGACCGACCGTTCAACCACTACCCGGTCCGCACCAGGCACCTTCGGCAATTGATCCGCAAAGGCCTGCTGCACCGCACCAGTCACGATCGTGCTGGCGATCTTCTTTGAGGGGTCGGCCAGAATTTCAAAGTGCTTCCGCCCGGTCACTGGCGGTCGGTTCAACGGACCACTGTCATCGTAGACAACAATCGCAGCATCTACACCACCGCTGCGAACAGCAGCCGAGAGCCCCTCAATGTCGCCCGCATCGACCGCAACGCGTTGAAGCCGATCAGACTGGAACAATCGCTCAGTCATTTTCGCAGAACTTGCGTCGCCGCGAAGGTCCAGCATACCGACCCGGATGGCCAGTTCACCACCACTTGCACCTGAGAAGATGAAGGCAAAAATAGCAAAGACAATGCCAGGCAACAGGAAGCTCATGGCCAACGCTGCCTTGTCGCGGACCAGATTGAGCAGCATGATTTTTGCAACTGCTAGTCTCACGCTTGCTCTTGCTCCGCCTCAAAAATACAGCGAGCAAGCAGCATCCCAAGGCCGGCACGCTTGACGCTGAGCTCTCCTGCAAGAAGTTCCCCACGCCCAACAGCGTCCAACAGGCGGAGCAACCGCGGATCATCAGCAGCAAGAACTCCCGACCACTTCTGGCCGTCGCTATCCGGAAACAGGCCAAGGTTATCCAGGCGCATTGGCCGTCTGTCTGGGCGTTGAATGTCCGCCATACTGGGCCCGACAAGTGTAACGTCGCGGAGATTGGTAAAGACATGCTGGATCAACTGAGCAGGGACGCCGAGGGCCCGGATGCGGCCTTTGACAAGAATTGCCAGCCTGTCTGCCAGGATCTCGGCTTCATCCAGGTGATGCGTCACGAGAAGTATGGAGACACCATCGCTTTTGAGGCCCTGCAACAGCTTGACAATTCCCGACTGAGCGTCGGCATCCAATCCCACAGTCGGCTCATCCAGGACCAGAAGCGATGGCCGATGCATTAATGCTGCCGCAATGTTGACGCGACGCTGCATTCCACCGGAAAGACGATGCACGGGCTCGTTCATGCGGTGCTTCAGTTGAACGCGCTCCATTAACGTCTCGACCCGCGAGCGTGCACGTTTCCCGTGCACACCCATAAGGGCACCGAACGCGAGCAGATTCTCTTTGGCGGTTAGCTTCCCGAATAGGGCAACGCGCTGTGGGACAATACCAAGGGAGCGCCGCGCTGCAGACGATTTTGCCGGATCCTTGCCGACGATCATGGCGCGACCACGACGCGGCCTGACTTGCCCGCTTATCGTCTTCAGGAGTGTCGACTTCCCAGCACCATTCGGCCCGAGAACAGCCACGAGTTCACCTGGGTATCCTGTCAGGCTTACGCCACGCAGAATAGGCTTGCCGCCAAGAGCCACGTCAAGTTGCGTGATGGACAGTGTCGGGTCCAGTTGCTGCATAGTTTGACGTTATTCCCGGAACCAGGGGTGATGGCGAACTTTCAGCAATCTATAATCTCTCGAGCAATTGGGCACTGTGGCATGCGGCCAGATAGCAATTGTGCCTCATGCGGCCAGCTTCATTACGTCGGTTGATAATCTACAGATTGATCCTTTTCCAAAACTAATCGTAGTTTATGTAGATCTCACGGCATGAGGGCATTGTTCTTTCACGCACGGACGTACCCACTTCCACTACTAAGGCTTGCTGATTGCTCAACTGGCATGCCGCTATGATCGGGAAATACGCATAGCAATGTCCGAAAATGCCCAGGCTTCTGCTTTGGAGACCCAAGACCTCGTAGCCTTCAGCCGCGAGCGCATTGAGAAGGGCTCGAAAAGCTTTGCCGTCGCAGCAAAACTCTTCGAACCTGAGACGCGCGCGAGCGCCTTTATGCTATATGCATGGTGCCGTCATTGCGACGACGTTGTCGACGGCCAGTCTCTCGGATTTAAGGAAACATCGACAAGCGGCCCGTCAGGCGAAGCCGCACTTCGCGTGGTCCAGGAACTTCGCGAGAAAACACGCGCAGCCTGTGCAGGCCATGCCGACGAACCCGTATTCGAAGCACTGAGTCTGGTTTGCGCCAAGCATGGCATCTCGGAAAAATACCCACTCGATCTTATCGCCGGTTTCCAGATGGATGCTGACGCGCGGTCATACCAAACGATCGATGAGACATTACTTTACTGCTATCATGTCGCCGGCGTCGTCGGCGTAATGATGGCGATGGTGATGGGCGTCAAAGAACGCGCGATACTCGACCGCGCCTGCGACCTTGGATTAGCCTTTCAACTCACGAATATTGCGCGTGACATTGTCCCCGATCATGCAGCGGACCGGATCTATCTTCCGCTCGACTGGCTCGAAGATGCCGGTTTGACTCGGGAAAATATGGCTGAGCCCTCACGCCGCGCCAAACTCTCCATCGTCGCCAATCGTCTGCTTGATACCGCAGAACCCTATTACCAATCGGCGGCGCACGGACTTCCGCATCTGCCACTGCGCTCGGCCTGGGCTGTCGCGACCGCACTGAGGGTCTACCGTGCGATTGGCCTTCATGTTCGCCAACGCGGCGCCCACGCCTGGGACACCCGAACCAGTACGGGAACGATGTCAAAACTTGGTGGTGTCACTTCCGGACTTGGCCAAGTCCTCGCATCACGCGCCAACCGGGACGGCTATCTCAAATCACCCCGGGCAAATCTCTGGACAATGCCGGACTAAACAGGCTCGACCGGCTTTTCACGACTCCCTTGTCGCGCACTTGGCAAGCGCCACCATGGCAGTGCCGGGTACAGGTGATGTTCATGGTGATAACCAAAATGAAAACAGCTCAACAACGAGGCTAGCCAGCTCCACTCGTTGCTTCGCGACCGGTGCCGGTCTGCGAACGGTTGTATCCCAGGCTTGTGCGGCAGATAGGTTCCAAACGTGAATAACTGAATAGATGAAATGATTGCGGGAAGCGCCCAGAATACGAGAAGGTTACCGTAGCTGACCTGCAGCACGAACAAATAGACGGCGCTGACGCTCGAAAGGAACACCAGCTGTTTCCAGCCGAAGTACTCCATAAAGAACGATGCGTACCATGGCAGAAACCCATGCGGTGGACGGGCATCAAAATCCGGATCACCCTCGGTCCCGGAATGGCGGTGATGCAGGTGGTGCTTGCGATTGAGATTGTCGAACTCAAACCCCGCGTAGATACCGAGGCAAAGCTGCCCGATCAGTCGGTTCCAGCCCGGCCGAAACGGAACCAAAGAGCCGTGCATACAATCATGCGCCACTATAAAAAGGCCGACAAACAACCAGCAATTGATGCCAACCAGCAGCGGGGCGGTCACGAGGGAATGCCACCCCCATGTATAGAAGAATACGCCCGTGACATGTGTCAAAACCCAAAAAGCGAAGATCGCCAAAGCCAAGCTGAGCCCGATGCTGGCCTGCCGCTTCTGGTCCAATGCATTGCCGTCTATGGTTGCCATTACGCACCTTCGGCACGTGCGTGAGACGAGGCGCCAATAACAGACCGCATGATGCGCGTTAGATCAATTGTATAACGACGCAATTCATCAGCCTCAATGCGCGACGCTTCCAAACACTCCAGCGCCAACGAAATCTGGCGCAAGGCTCGACCAGTCGCGGCTTCATACCCAAGAATATCGACAACCGTCGGCTTCTGCTTGTCCTTCGACGTGTCCTTGCCAGCATGCTCAGTAGAGGTCGAGACGTCGATCAAATCATCGAATTCTTGAAACGCTTTGCCAAGCAGCATGCCGAAATCACTTAGCATCCATTTTCGCGGCCCATCGACACCCGATGCGATGCAGCCAAGCTCTGCCGCGGCGGCGAACAGACTTCCCGTCTTGAGCGCATGCGTGAGTTCCACATTGGCCAATGTCGGTTCTGGTGGCGCGATGTCGCGCATCTGTCCGGCGGACATCCCGGTCGGTCCGATTGCGCTCGCGAGGCAAGCCACCGCTTGGTTTCTCTGCTCCGGCTTCAATTGCTCGCTGACGGCCAATTGGCGGAGCGATTCACTCAATAATGCTATGCCAGCCAGAACAGCCGCCGGCTCTCCATACTTGACATGATTGGTCGGCTTCCCCCGCCGAGTATTCGCATCATCCATTGATGGAAGGTCATCGATTATGAGCGAGGCGGTATGCACCATTTCAACGGCTTGAGCACAATCCAACGCGCCGCGCCAGTCCCGGCCCCACCCGTTGGCAATGAGCAATACCAAAAGGCCCCGCGCACGCTTGCCGCGCAATTTGAGGCTATAGCGCATGGCCTCATTAACGATGTCTCCGGATGCCTCATCGCCGGCACTCCGGATCTCTGCCGGTACAGACAGCGCAGACGACATGGCCTCAACCAGCGGCGAAAGCTGATCCGAACCAGTACTTGGATGGGTTAGCGCATCAATGTCACCCAATTGTCCGCTCATTCAAAGGCCCTTTTGACCAAAACCAGCAAGATAGCTTTGCTCACATTTGTGAACCGAACTAGACTGTACAGCGTTACGTTAGATTAGGTCCCATGGATTGGGTGCGGGCCGCAATTGTACACGGCTGCCTGACCATGAGCGATATCGAACAGCGAAAAAACGATCATCTCGATATCGTCCTGCGCAGTGAAGTCGACACATCGTATCGCGAAAGCGGCTTTAACGATATCCGATTTGCGCACTGTGCTTTACCGGAACTCAATTTAGCCGAAGTCGACCTCAGCACGGAGTTTCTCGGACAGACTTTGTCAGCTCCACTGCTGATTAGCTCGATGACCGGCGGTCCGGCGAGATCGATATCACTCAATCAGCATATTGCCAAAGCCTGCCAAGCCCTTGGACTGGCTTTTGGCGTCGGTTCCCAAAGGATAGCCCTTGAAGGAACCAGTGGTGCTGGGCTGGGCAAGGAATTGCGCACGGCCGCACCCAACGCAGTGATCCTGGCAAATTTCGGCGCCGCACAGCTTCACGATTGGGATGGAGTGGAGATGGCCCGCCGGGCCGTTGACATGATTGAAGCCGACGGGCTCATCATCCATCTCAACCCGCTTCAGGAAGCCGTCCAGCCCAGTGGCGATACCAACTGGTCAGGTCTCCTGGAAAAAATCGAACACATCTGCAGGTCTTGCCCGTTTCCAATCATTTGCAAGGAGGTTGGCGCAGGGCTCTCCGGACAGACAGCGCGTCAATTGGTCGACGCCGGTGTCTCCGTCATCGACGTTGCAGGCCTGGGAGGTACGAGTTGGGTTGCAATCGAGGCCGCACGTGCCGAAGCTCCAGCGCAAAAGCGCATAGCCGAGCCGTTTCACGACTGGGGCATCCCGACAGTGCAGGCGATCATCGATGTCAAACAGCTCTGCCCGCAGACCCCGCTTATCGCATCAGGTGGAATCCGCAACGGCCTTGATTGTGCAAAATCCATTCGCCTTGGAGCTGATATCGCCGGGGTAGCTGCAGGTATCCTGGCATCTGCGATGGAAGATGAGAACACGCTGATCGAGCAATTACAAATCATCATCGAACAGTTGCGCATTGCATGTTTTTGCACCGGCAGCGGCGATCTGGCCCAGCTCCGGCAGGCATCGCTCCTGAACCCACCGTCGTATATTCGCTAGAGCTTTCGACCAACCAGCTGAGGGATTCATTCGTCGTGTCGATAACAACCAGCGACGTCGGTGCTGTTGCATCAAACAACACAAGCGCCAGATGTGGCAAAGCTGTCGTGATTGGCGCTGGATTTGGCGGTCTCGCAGCAGCACTACGGCTGCGAGCGAAAGGCTATGACGTCACCGTTCTGGATCGGGCCAACATGGCAGGTGGCCGCGCGCAGGTCTTTGAGAAAGATGGCTATCGCCACGACGCCGGCCCGACTGTCATCACGGCTCCATTTCTCTTCTCTGAGCTCTTCGAACTGTTTGGCAAGAATATCGGGGACTACGTTAAGTTTGTTCCATTGACGCCCTGGTACCGGTTTCGCTTTCCCGACGGCGATACATTCGACTACGGGGGCACCTTGGAAGAAACACTTGCTGAGATCCGGCGGATAGAGCCAGCAGATGAAGCTGGCTACATGCGACTGCTCGATCACTCCAAACAGCTTTACGATGTTGGCTTTACGGAATTGGCGGACAAGCCGTTCCACAACCCGATGAAAATGGTCGGCCAGATCCCCCGTCTTGTCGGATTGAGAAGCGACCGCACAGTTTGGCAATTGGTCTGCAAACATCTGAAGAGCGACAAGCTCCGTCAGGCCTTTTCGATCCAACCACTCCTCGTCGGCGGCAATCCATTTGAAACAACCAGCATCTACGGTCTGATTCATTATCTCGAGCGGGAATGGGGCGTCTACTTCGCGATGGGCGGCACAGGCCAACTTGTATCAGCACTCACAACCCTGATGTCCGAGGAAGGCATCCAACTACAGTGCAATCAGACTGTCAGCGAACTCGTTCTGGACGGCCGCACGGCAACCGGCGTGAAACTCGACACCGGCGAAATCATCAAAGCCGATGTCGTCATCTCCAACGCAGACCCGCTGCACCTGTACAACAACATGCTCCCGAAGCAGAAGGTCGGGACACTGCCGCGGCTCAAACTGAAGTCGCGGAAATCAATGGGCCTCTACGTGCTCTATTTCGGAACCAGCCGCACTTATCCTGACGTTGCCCACCACACGATCTGGCTAGGCAATCGCTACCGTGAACTGTTGCACGACATCTTCCGTCGCAAGGTGATGACGGATGATTTCTCACTTTATGTCCACCGACCGACCGCAACGGACCCGTCATTCGCACCCGAGGGTCATGATTCATTTTATGTGTTGTGCCCTGTCCCCAACCTGGATGGCGACATTAACTGGGACGTGGAAGGTCCACACCTGCAACAACGTGTGATCGATGCGCTTGAGGAAACGATGTTGCCTGGCTTATCTGATGTCATACGCGCTCCGTTCTTCATGACCCCGGAAGACTTCAAGGAAGATTACCTCAGCGCATCGGGTGCAGGCTTTTCAATCGCGCCTCACTTTACGCAATCGGCTTGGTTCCGCTTCCACAATAAGGCGGAAGGTATCAAGAACCTTTATTTGGTTGGCGCTGGAACTCATCCAGGAGCCGGTCTTCCCGGCGTTGTATCATCCGCAAAAGTAATTGATCGACTGATTGAAGCACCGCGCTGATTGAACAGCACAGTCTTCCGTTGATCGCGCCTTCCGAGACCTGAACGAAGCTGCGCACGTGTCAGGGTCTCATTCACAGACGACTTAATAACACCTCAACCAATTTGACAGGCTTGTGAGGTGCCTGTGATCACTAACTCGGTTAATGTCAGACAAGTCGTCCATTGGCTCATTGGCGAGACCTTGCAACCGTGAATCGCACAGCAAAAATACTGCTTCATTGCCTGGTCGTCCTGGGCTTGATGCTGACTGCGGCAGCGGGCGCATCTGCTGGCACACGAGCCTTCGACCATATCGAAAGTGCAGCCGGCCAACATTATCTCGAGAAGCTGCCCTGCAAAAAGTTTGAGATCCCGAACCCGTTGGAGCATCAGTGCCATCGGGCTGCCTCACAGGCACCGGTGTCTTCGAGACCACGATCAAGCGACAAGTCCGATCTTTCAGACACGCTTACTGCAACGCCTAGCCCAACACTGCGTGAATACGGCACGACCTTCGTTGCCACTCTCAGCGCTATGCCTTTTCGGGCATCCCGGCGCTCGTCGTTCTGGCAAGTGTTTGCTTACTCCGCGCGCCTCCGAAATTAGCTCCTGACCCTACCCCCGTCACGCGTCAGCACGAGGCTCGTCCCACACCTACGCGCGTGTTGGATCCGTGCTGTCCCAAGATCCTATTCATCAAACTTGAGCAGACCCGGCTTGCAGCAGCGCTGAAGCCGTCTCGGAGATCATCTATGCAAACTCAGCTTCGCTGCGCCGCCGCAGTGTTCGCGGCAGCGCTCGCCCTGTCGTCACCGGCCCATGCGCAAGGCTTGTGGTCATCAATGCCGGAACTCAACTCCCTCGAAGACAAAGTTCTCGTCCACTTTCCGCGCAAATATAGCAAAGGCAACATTGTCGTCAGCTTTGGCGATCGGCGTCTCTACCACGTCATCGCACCCGGCCGCGCCATCAGCTATCCAATTGCAATCCCGCGCAAGGAAGCGCGTTGGCAGGGTGTCCTCAATGTCAGCCGCAAAAAGGTCAAGCCGTCCTGGACGCCCACAGCCTCTATGCGCCGCGACAATCCTAAACTGCCAAAGTTTGTTCCGGGCGGTCACCCACGTAATCCCATGGGAGCACGTGCCCTTTATCTTGGAAGCACCCTCTATCGCATCCATGGCACGGACGCGCCCTGGACCATCGGCCAGAACGTTTCGCGCGGATGCATTCGCATGCACGATCAACATGTGATCGAGCTGTACGAGAAGGTGCGTGTTGGCGCCAAAGTCCTTGCGACCTGGAAGGCCTATCGGGCCAAACGCGTGAGCTAACCAATCCATTACAGATCCCGCGCTGTCGGCAGGACCGCCGGCGCGCCCCACAATGAAATTGTTGAGATAGTAGTATGCCAAAGTCGAAAAGCAGACGGCGAAGCAACGCGTCGCGCACAATGGCTCCGGCCAATCAATCCCTCCTCCAAGATCTCTCAGTCGAGGTTCACGGCGATAAGGTCGTGCCGGTTCAAGAGATCATCGACCTACCGCGACCCACCGGAGAACCATTGGTCGAGATCACAGCCTCTCCCCAGACCAATCAGCCCGTCGTCCGGATCGGACGCGTGCGCCGACCTCAATACGTCGAGGTCGCTGCGACAGAAACCATCCTTGCCGAGGCAGAACAACGCCAGGCCAAAGCTCAGCAACAGGGCATAGACAGCGACGGCGAAACAGAACCCTCCACGCCCTGCAATGCATCTAAATCCAACAACCATACGTCAGCAGACGATGGTGCAACACGACCGCAGCAGCCACAGACAACAACCCATGCTGCAAGTCTCAGCAACGCGCGGGAGGATCAATCCGCTGCGGCCGATGAAACGCCTGATCCTGCCGTCCAGCAACGGAACACGGCCAACCTGCAGACTGCATCTGCAAGATTGATAACGGCTGCCAAAGAAATGATCACACCGGCAGCTGCGAAATTCAACGAGCTCAGAGCGAAACGCAAAGCGAACGCTGAGGAAAAGAGAGTCAAGGATGATGCAGCTCGCCTTGAAAGTGCGTCCACTGAGGCCAAAGGTGATCTGAATCGAATAGCGTCAGCACTTGAGGCCAAGTCGAATGGCGGCGGCTCAGGCAGTCCACCAAAATCCAAGGCTCGGCAAATCGTAGCAATAGCCGAAAGCAAGGGACGCAGCGCCTGGGAATCGTTTCGCAGCCTGCTGGCGCGGAACGGCATCCACGGCATTCGCGACGTTGGCAACAAGATTGCTGCAAGCCTATCGGATCTGGCCGCCGTGGCGTTCGCAATCCGGATAGGCGTTGGCGCGCTGTTTGTGATTGGTGGCTGGAATAAGCTATCGAAACTTCTGTCACCGGCCAACAGCGATGCCATTGTCGCGAGCTACACATCGACAACGGGTTACATCAATGAGTTTTTCATGGGCTACCTGTTTGGTGCAGGCAGCGTGCTGACACCGTGGTCATTCCTGACCGCACTATCGGCCTTTGAACTTGTGACCGGGTTGATGCTGATTGCAGGTCTGCTCGTTCGTCCTGTTGCTCTGATCTATGCTTTCCTTTTGTGGACGTTCGTTGTCTCCCTACCGGTTGTCACGACGAATGGCATTGACCCTGGCGTCAACACCTACATGGCTCCAGCCTTGCTGGTTCAAATTCGTGACGTTGCTTTGTCCGGAATTATGTTCGCACTCTTCGGATTAGGCTCAGGCATCCGGTCTCTCGATGTCCGTATCTTCGGCGCAGAGGCAGCCAAGTCTCTCATCAGCTGGGATGTGGCAGGCGTATTGTTGCGCCTGTCAACGGCGGTCGTGCTTATCGTCGGCGGCGCTTTCGCCGGTATGCCGAACATCAAGACCTTTATTGAACCCGGCATCATCTTGCTCGCAATCGGCCTCGTACTTCTTTGGGGTGGCCGACCTGCGCGCTACGCCGCCGCAGCAACCTGTGCTGTGCTTGTCATCTACATGCTGAGCAAGATTGGCATCGACAAAGGTCTGCTTGGCAGCCTTAACGCGATAAAGCGTGAACTCGCACTGTTTGCAGCAGCTTTCGTAATCTCCGCGCGGGGCTGTGGCGAGCTTTGGACCGTTCCATACGTCGCGCGCCAATTCAAGGATGGCATCACCGCCGCCACCTCGAATCTTGGTTTGACCGGCCAGCGGCAGGAAAAATCTGCGGCCTAGCCAGAAACAACCATCCGGGGCGCCAGTGGCGCCTCGGAGCAACCAGGGACATCCCCGCACCGCGACAACCAGCAAAGTGCCTACGAGGAAATCCGCGCCACTGTGGCGCCGCCATCAACCTAATGTGCCAACAGATACCGGCGCAGCTCGAACAAAGATCGAAGTGATCATGAGAAAGAATTCTCGTCCTCCGTCGGATCGTTCCCCCCGCCCCTCCGACGGAGTTAACCGGCGTCAGGTTCTCCTTGCGGCTACTGGTTTGGCCGTATCCCTGACGCCGGTTCCCGCCACCGCTGCCGACGGTGAAAGCTGGTACGAAGCGATTTTTCGCAACAACCGGGAGGCCTCTACAGCTAACTCCCGGAAAAAACAGCAACCGTCCATTGATGACAGCGACCTCAGCGCAAGTGGCGTGCCATTGGTCAGCAAAGCGATGCTTGAGCGCTTCGACACTGCCATTCAGAGGTACGAGCAGATTGTTAAGGAGAAAAACTGGACCGGCCTAAAACGCGGCCGGTTTCTTCGCGCAGGGAGCCGGCATCAAACCATTGCAACCGTACGCAGCCAACTCATCGCAACAGGTGACTACAAAGGCCCGCTGCCAACGTGGCCTCAGGACGACGACTACTTCGACGATGGGTTAGCAACCGCCTTGAAAGTCTTTCAGCAACGCCACGGCTTGCGTATTACCGGTCGGCTTGATCGCTCAACACGCCACCAACTCTCGTATGGCGCTAAGGACCGCCTCCGGCAACTCAAGCGTAACCGTCAACGACTCGTCGATCTGTTGAACACCGCGAAGTCCCAACGTTATGTGTTGGTCAACATCCCGGGCTATCAACTCGAAGCTGTGGCAAATGGCCAAGTCGAGAGGCGTCACACCGTGATCGTCGGCCGGCCTGACCGCCAAACACCGGACCTATCCGCAACCATCCAAGGCGTAAATTTTTTCCCGTTCTGGCATGTTCCGCACAGCATTGCAGAACGTGACTTGATTCCGCGTGCCCGGAAGGACCCGGAATTCATCGCAGAGCAGCACTTCCGCATCTCCACCGGCTCCTTCAGCGGTTCCCGCGTTTTGCCAGAGAACATCGTCTGGAAGAGCGCCACCGCACAAAAATTGAAATTCCGACAGGATCCCGGCCCCTGGAATGCCCTCGGCCTGGTCCGCGTCAACATGCCAAACAAGGACATTATCTATCTGCACGACACTCCAATGAAGCATCTTTTCAAACAGCGTTACCGCGCATTCAGCGCAGGCTGCATTAGGGTGCATAACGTCATGGATCTCGTCGCCTGGCTTGGCTCAGACCAAGACGAACTCGATCGCCAGTCCATTGCCCGTCTCATCGAAGAAACAGACGCGAAAGATCAAAGCGAGACGCGGTCGCAGAACCTCGATGTCAGCCTCAAGCGCCCAGTGCCGGTCCACCTTGTTTATCTAACGGCCTGGATTGAAGATAACGGACAAGTGATGTTTCGCCCAGACATCTACAAGCGTGACGACAGTCGCTCTGCCGAACCCGACATACCAGCCGACATAAGGTCTTCACGCGCCGTTACACCTTAAGTGCTGTTGCATCACCCAACCGAACTCGAGACATTCGTCGGGCGGCAGCTTTGCCAGAGCACCACGCTGTCTCCTCGCGAGCCACAAGGTCGCATTTCCAATTCCGCTTGGGACTAGCATTGCCACCTGTCGCGCACGACATATCGCCTGAAGAGGCAATGCATCACGCGCTGAAATGGAGGCCGGGCAAGACAATGAGCTGGAACCCCGCAATTGAACCCAACTGCCCCGATGGAACCAATCTGGACAGCATTGAGACGATCATCGTTCCACGCGCCCGAGATATCGGCGGCTTCGAGGTTCGGCGGGCTCTGCCATCACCAAAGCGACAAATGGTGGGCCCGTTCATTTTCTTCGATCAGGCTGGTCCAGCAGATTTTGTGACTGGCAAGGGCATTGATGTCCGACCGCATCCACACATTGGCCTGGCCACCGTCACTTACCTCTACAAAGGCGAGTTCCAGCATCGCGACTCTCTCGGCACCAATCAGATGATTTATCCCGGAGAGGTCAATTGGATGATTGCCGGAAACGGTGTCACCCATTCTGAGCGCACTAGTCATGAAACGCGGCAAAATCCTCACCATCTCTTCGGCATCCAAACCTGGGTGGCGCTGCCGGAGAGCCATGAGGAAATGAACGCCGGCTTCGAACATCATGGCAAAGACGCGCTTCCCTACTTGGAAAGCGAAGGCAAAAAGGTTCGTCTTATTATTGGCAACGCCTACGGCGAACGCGCACCAACAAAAACGTTCTCAGAAATGTTCTATGCCGACGCAGTCCTTGATCCGGGAGCCCTCCTGCCATTGCCGGACAACCACGAAGACCGTGGCATTTATGTTGTCGAAGGTTCCGTTGAGATCAGCGGCGACACGTTCGAGGCAGGACAGATGATGATCTTTCGCCCTGGCGACCCAATTACGGTCAAGGCCGGAGCAGGCGGCACGCGACTGATCCTACTGGGTGGAGAAACTCTCTCTGGCCCAAGATACATCTGGTGGAACTTTGTCGCCTCGTCGCGAGAAAAGATCGAGCAGGCCAAGCTGGCCTGGGGCGAAGGCGATTGGGAGGCCGGCCGATTCCAACTCCCACCCGGCGATACGGATGAATTTATTCCTCTACCTGCCAACAGCTGACGCGGGCAGCGCAAACCAATGTCGATGTGGGAGGCATCGACTGAAGTTGTTCAGTACAAATAGGACGCCACGGGACGAATCAGTCGGTCATGCGCTATGTGCTTGTTTAATATCGAATAACAACGAGCCTCGTTGAATTTGCATATGCAGCCCATGAGAATAATGCCGGCATCTTTGCGCGGGGCAGTCATGCTCGCCGCGCTTTTGGTGTTGCCGCAGTCTGTTCTCGCACAAGCACACAGCCGTGACTCGAGCAGCGCGCAGAGCCTGACCGTCGGAAAACCGCTTAATTACAGCGTCGAAACACGCGTCGAAGGCAGTGATAGCGCGCTTGTCGCAGCCATCCGAGAAGCTTCGATTCTCATTCAACATAAAGCAAAGGGAGCAACTGACTTCCCCGCACTCGTAGCTCGCGGCCGCGCGGATCTCAAGCAGCTTATGGCAGCACTCTATCAGCAAGCCCGCTACGGAGCGTCAGTCCAGATCTTGATCGCCGGCAAGCCCATTGACGAAGCCAGCATCACGACACCAACGCTGTCGAACGATCAACCAATACCTGTGAGCATCGCCGTTCAACCCGGACCTGTCTTTCGGGTGGGAACCGTCAACATCAAGGCAACGAACGCGCCGGAGACCAGCCCTATCATTAGGCCAGAAGATCTCGGTCTGATCAGCGGGGAGGTTGCGAAATCATCCGTCATTGCAACGGCTATCAACAAAGTCACGCAGCGATGGCATTCGGCTGGTTTTCCTCTCGCTGACATCGACAAGAAACAGGTCATAGCTGATCATGCGCGCGGACGCGTTGACGTGAGTATCAGCGTCGCGCCGGGTCCTCCCGCCGTGTACGGTTGGATCAATGTTACCGGCTCACAACAACTGAGCAATCATACGGTCGCCGCCCAGAGTGCTCTGCGGCCCGGTCGTCGCTACGATCCGAAAGACCTGGAAAAAGCCCGAGAACGGTTGCGAAAACTCGACAGCATTGAGAGCGTTCGCATTGTCGAGGGCAAGCAGGTCGATCAACAAGGCAGCATCCCAATTACGATCGCTGTGACCGAGCGCAAGCCACGCTATGTCGGCGTGACAGCCTCAGTGACAACCTTCGACGGTGCCGAAGTCAAAGCGACCTGGGGACATCGCAATATCTTTGGTCGCGGTGAGCAACTGCGTCTGGAAGGCGGGGTGTCACAGATCGGCTCGGGTTCACTGGACGATCTGCAATTCGATGCATCGGCGACGCTGACCAAACCGGGTATCTTCGATATCGACACAGATATGTTCGCGCAGTTCCGCATTGCGCGTGAGAGCAACGACGTTTTCCTGAGTGACACTGTGCTCGGAAAAATCGGATTTACGCGCCGCTTCAATGAAACGCTGTCAGGTTCAGTCGCGCTTGAAGGCCGGTATGCCCGTGAGGACAACGAGTTTGGCGAAACAGACCAGGTTCTTGTTTCAATGCCGGCGAGCCTGACACGCGACACACGTAACAACCGCCTGGATCCAACGCACGGTTACCGCGCCCAGGTCGAGTTAACACCCGTGACCGATGTCTACAATGGTACCGCATTCCTCGTCAGCGACATTGATCTGGCAGGATACTGGACGATGGGCGCGGCGGAGCGCGCAACGTTGGCAACAAGGTTGCGCGCCGGCAGCATCGTTGGCAGCACCCTGCAAGACGTACCAGCTACACATCGCTTCCTGGCAGGCGGCGGCAGCTCGGTCCGCGGCTACGAGTTTCAGAGCATCGGAACAACAGTCGACGGCATCGTCGTCGGGGGTTTGAGCTACGCCAGCGCCTCAGCTGAGCTGCGTTTGCGCCTCACCGAGACGATTGGCGTTGTTCCATTCATTGACGCTGCCGTCGTCTCCGCCAACCGCCTGCCAAATTTCTCAGACAGTGTTTTCGTCGGCGCGGGGCTTGGCCTGCGATACAACACGGCACTCGGGCCGATCCGGGTCGATGCCGCCGTCCCCTTGACCAATCGTGACGACAGATCTGCGTTCGGCGTCTATGTCGGCCTCGGACAATCCTTTTGATGCGTGGTTATCGAAAGTTCCTGGCAGCCACGACGCTGGGATTGCTGGGCCTCGTTCTCGTGATCGCAGTTGGTCTGATCACAACCACCGGGCAGCGTGCGGCCTTGTCCTTGGCAAGCCGGCTCGCGACATCAGAAAACCTCACCCTGACAATTGGCCGACTCGAAGGATCACTTTTTGATCGCGCCAGTATCGCAAAGATCTCGATTAGCGATCGCGAAGGCGCGTGGTTGGTGGCTGAAGACATCCACTTGAGCTGGTCACTCCTTTCCCTTCTTGGTGGCCGCGTGACGGTGGATGAGTTTCGAATCGCAGCCATCAACGTGTTGCGCAAGCCATTGCCATCAAGATCACCACAATCGAGCGATAACGGCTCGCTACCGCTCCTTCCAATCAAACTGGACGACTTTCAAATCGAGCAACTGATCCTTGGAGAAAGCCTCACCGGACAGGCCGCACGATTGGTGATCAAAGGCAGCGCAGACCTCCAGGACTATCGTAAAGGACTAAAGGCGGAGTTTTCGGCACAACGCCTGGATGGACTTGCGGCCTCGCTCAATGCCAAGTTGACGTACCATGCAGCCACGCAGGAACTAAACTTTGCCGTTGCCGCCTCTGAGGCTGCAGACGGGTTGATCGTGAATGCTCTGAAGCTTGACGGTCGACCGACGCTATCAGCATCACTGACCGGCAGTGGCCCGTTGGATACCTGGCGTGCCAATTGGTCAATTTCCGCATCAGACCAACCGTTCGTTGCCGGCCGCATCCTGCTGGACCGCACGGGCAAGCGCCATCGCTTGGCAACAGATGTGACCGGTTACATCCAGCCTCTCGCTCCACCGGCATTGCAAGACCTGCTGACCGGCAAACTCACGGCAGCACTGATTGGCCACTTCACAGGCCTGGAGCGTTTCGACGCCTCGCACATTTCGCTTGCGACAGACACCCTCACAATGAAAGGGTCCGGCGGTTTCGTCCCGGCCTCCTCCTATGCCTACGGCGAGATAACAGCACAGATCTCACGCCAGGATAGACAACAGGTGACCGTGTTCACGGGCGGCAACCAAACCATTAGATTGCGCCACCTCGACCTCAAGCTCGCACTGCCGGACACACAATCGAAACGCGACATAACTCTGAACGCTTCGCTCGAAGAGTTGTCGCACGACAAGATCGGACGATCCGACCTGCGGATATCTGCACGTTTCGGTCAAACCCATCCATCTGGTCCGAAGTTGCTCTCGGCAGGCTCACTGCAGCTCAAGATAAATGCTGATGACATTTCCGCTCCAACACCGGGCTTGCAGGCCGCGATTGGACACAACGCCCAATTCGAGATGTCAGGCCGGATGACCTCCGGTGGAGCATTGATTGAACAGTTTGCACTCACCAGTGGTGAGACACGCGTAACGGGCGCCGGCAAGCTATCGCGTGAGCAGCTTGCGTTGGAAGCCGACATCGCTGTCGATGATCTAGGCCGTTTTGCAGAACTCTATGGCCAGGACTTTTCAGGCCACGCTCAAGCTAAAGTCACATCCAACATCAGTCTATCCGGCCCTGGTGTCGTCGTTACAATTGATGGCTCAGGCCGAGATTTGCGGTTGGGTGCAGGTGCCGTCTCCAAACTGATTGGCCGCAATGTCACGCTCGCTGGAACGTTGAAACAGGCAGGCTCAGATCAAATTGCTATCCAAGGCATGCGACTTAAGGCGAACAATCTCAACATTGTAACAGAGGGTCAGATTGGCCAGGAAAAAATCAATCTCCAGCACGAGCTCCATATCCATGATCTATCCGCGCTTCATCCATCCTTACAAGGAGCCGGCAAGGTCTTGGCCAAGGTCGATGGAACACGCAAGGACCTCTCGTCTGACGTGAACGTTGAGACTTCAAAGGTCAGTTGGCGCGATCAGCCATTGAGCGGATTGCAGGCCTCGTTCAGAGGTCGCGGCCCTGTATCAGCCCATGTCGGGCGCTTTGATCTCAACGGCATCGTTGGCACCCAAAGGCTCGTTGCCCAGAGCAATCTGGTACTGAATACAGCTGGAGGCATGACAGCTGAGAAGCTCACAGTGGCAGTTGGGCGAAATCAACTGACCGGCTCTCTAAGCTTGGCGGCAGATGAACCGCCGACAGGTCAACTGGTACTCGATGCGAAACACCTCAGTGACCTTCAGCAACTGATTGGCGAGGCCATCAACGGCAGCATCTCGGGATCCATCGAACTCCTTGAGCAGGATCGCACGCCACTCGCGCAATTCGAAATTGCGGCACCATCGGTCACTTTGGGCCAACGCTCACTCACATCACTGCGCGGATCAGGAAAATTCAGAGACTACCTCTCCAATCTCCAAGCCAACGCAAACGTGTCCGTGGCCTCGCTCGTAGGTGATGGACTTTCAGCAAAGAGCATCAGCCTCAGACTCGCACCGACAGGATCAAGGGTCGGCGTGGTAGCGAGCGCCTCGATCAATCAGGCGAACGTTTCAGTTCAAGGCTCCTTCAAGCAGTCAGGCAATGCTGTTGACATCGCAGTTGACCAGGCAGCTATGAAGCGCGCCGGGCTCAGCGTCCGTCTGATGGCGCCCGCGCACCTCGTTGTTGACGACACCGGACTATCCGTTCGCAAGCTTCAACTTGGCACCGGTTCCGGGGCGATCCGCGTCAACGGTCATGCCGGCCCAAAGGCGCTCGACATCAAAGCAACCTTTGCAAAAGTACCAGCCGGCATTGCCAACGTGTTTACCCCCGAACTTGGCTTAAGCGGCATCGTGAACGGTAGCGCGACCGTTCGAGGATCTCCCAAAGATCCCCTCGCCACGATCAGCGCCGCATGGTTGAACGCAAGCGCAGCCGCCATGCGCAGCAGCAATCTCCCGCCCGTCAACATTAAGCTCGATAGCCGGTATCGCAAGGGCGTTGCGACAAGCAAGGTCCGTGTCACCGGATCTGATCGTCTTGCGATGTCACTCTCGGGCAGCGCCCGCCTCGAGCAAGCAGGCCCACTCAATCTGACATTTAAAGGAGATGTGCCGCTCTCGCTTGCCAACGCGGTTCTTGCTGCACGCGCGACACAGTTCGTGGGGCGAGCGAACCTCAGCGGAACCATCGGCGGAACACTGAACCAACCGAATATTGCCGCCCGCGTCACAACAGCAAACGCAACACTCAACGATCCAGCCAGCGGTCTGAAACTCGAACGCCTGAACGGATTATTGACCGCAACAGAACGCGGCCTTGAGATCAAATCACTGACAGGCCGCAGCGCACTTGGTGGCACGCTTGCACTCTCCGGCGCAGCCGTGCGCGAAACGAACAACAGCATTCGCACCCGGCTAAATCTTGAGCTCAGGCAGGTGAAATTCAATGATCGCCAACTCCTAGCCGGAGAGGTTGACGGCAAAATCGCAGTCTCTGGTTCACTCGACGAGCTGGCAGCCAACGGCTCAATCTACGTGCGCCGCCTTGACGTCAGCGTCCCGGCAGCAACACCACGATCGCTGGCCGTTCTCGATATCAAGCACGTCAACGTCCCAAAGCAGCTCGCCAAGAAGCCCACCCGCAAACAACAGCAAAGCAATGCCACCCAGACAACTCGGGTCGCATTGAATATCGTGATCAACGCGGCCAATCGGATTTTTGTGAAGGGACGTGGCGTCGATGCCCAGCTCGGCGGTGGCCTAAAGGTTCGCGGAACCAGCAAGGCACCGGTGATCGAAGGCGGGTTTGCCATGGAACGCGGCCGGCTTGAAATCCTCGGGCGCCGTCTCGACTTTCGCCGCGGCCGCATCCAGTTTGATGGCGGGACTGAACCGGTCCTTGATATGGAGGCTGTCACAACGGCTGATGATGCCACAATTGTCGTGTTAATCAGCGGCCCTGCATCCAAACCTGTCTTTAAGTTTTCATCCGTTCCAGAACTTCCCGAGGACGAAGTGATCGCACGCTTATTGTTCAATAAAGGTCTGGTCGGCTTGTCCCCGCTGCAACTTGTCCAACTGGCGAATGAGGTCAACAAGATCGGCGGACTGTCGAGTGGTCCAGGAATCGTCGAGCAGCTCAAGGGGTCCGTCGGGATCGACGTACTCGACGTCTCCACGGACAAGACCGGCGGCGCCACGGTTTCGGCCGGGCGCTACGTCAATGACAAGACCTTTGTCGGCGTCAAGAGAGGCCCCGACAACAAGTCCGGCCGCGTTGTCATCGATCACGATTTCACCAAGAACTTCAAAGCGCGCGGCGAAGTCGGGGCCGACGGCAACAGCAAAGTTGGTGTCGGCCTGGAATGGAACTACTGACCACAGCTGGGCAATTGAGACTGCGAGGTAGGCTCATCATTCAATGAGCATTCCGTGTCAGCAGAGGAGTCGGGCAACTCACACTGCCCCGGCGGCAACAACACTGTAATGAGGCAGGCCGCGATCAACATCGGTCAGCTGCCGCTGATTGAGAACGTGGCGGTGTCAGAGATAACAAGCTCGCTCAATGCTAGTGGATCAATCTCAAGATCCAACCCCGGCACGCCGCCACTCACAAACACAGTCTCGAAAGCGAACAAGCAATCACAACTTACCGGCATACCACACCTCAACGGGCCTCGTCCGGCCGCGGACTGTTCGCGTTTGATCACGACGCAAATCAGGAATGATACTGAGCGGGTCAGATCCACATTCCTCTGCGGCAGTGATCAGCTCATTGCTAACCACCAGCCGTGCGCCGACTTCGCGTGTCAGATGCTCAAGGCGGCTGGCCACATTCACAGCATCACCCAGTACGGTGTACTCAAGTCGCTTCTCGTCCCCGATGTTTCCAACGATAACGTCGCCGTAATGAATACCGATGCCAACTTTCATCGGGTGCTCACGCGCAACTTGCCGAACCTTATTCCAGCGCTCGATTTCATCAATCATGTCACGCGCACAGGCCAGGGCACGCACTGGATCGTCACCTTGCCGGTGAGGTGTCCCGAAGTGCACCATGATCGCATCCCCAATGAACTTATCCACCGTCCCATCGTGCGCCAATGCGGCCCGCGCCATCTTGCTGTGAAACGTCCGCAACAAGCCGACCAGAGCCTCTGGATCAAGGCGCTCCGAAATCGACGTAAACCCGACGATATCAGCAAACAAAACCGCCACAGGCTGCACTTTTGGGCGCTGCAATGCATCACCATTTGAAGAAAGCTCGCGAACGATGTTTGGCGAAAAGTAGCGTGACAAGGACGACCGCTGCGCTTCCGCCGCCACCTGTTTGTGCACAAGCCGCCGTGATCTCCAGACCGTAACCGTCAATATTGCAGTCACCAACACGAGGAAAACAACCTGATTTGACAGGCGCGCCAGACCGACAGCATTAGGATTGAGTATGGTCGCCAGCACTTCGTCGATGCTTAATCCCTTATCGAGCACCTGCCTGGAGGAAAAGAAAACCGTATCTGGTAGACTAAGAACCCATCCGTATCCGGCAACCCACGTCGCGATCGTTGCGATGCCGGTCCACACCACGAGGATTGGTTTATAGCTAAGAGCCATAGCGACGAGGAAGACACCAAGATAGAGGAAACCGGGAGCGCGCAAGTTGAGTTGCGGCGACCAGCCTTCGAGATCATAGGGATTGGGTACGATGAGGAGATAACTCAGAACTGCTGCATCAAGCAGTAGAAATGCCGCGATGAGAGCCGTACTACCGATACCTTGGCGCGCGAGCCAATATGGTGCTGCGCCAAGTAACAAAAATGCAAGTATCGCCAACAGATACAGGCTGGAACGGTCGAATGGGAGCGTGAGCGCAACCCAAAAGGCCAACAAGCCTAGTACGAAGGAGCGCCCCCAAAACACATAAGCAAGACCAGCCAGTTCTTCGCGCGAAAGAACCTCTTGAAGCCCGGCGGGCAAAGGTGTCGAAGCACCGGAGGGCGGAAGTTGGAATATCCGATGCTTCAACAGATTGGACATTGCCGGTCAACCAGCATCCTTAATCATTCTTCGGGTTGCGATTACGGGGCTCAGTGCCGCCGTAGACACATGCCAGAAGTGGGATCGTCTTTGATTTCCTAGGACGAGGAGGCTACGGAGTATGTGCCCACAGCCCTAACGTATAAGAGACACGCCGCATCATCTGAACATGTTATTGGGTGGGTGGCTTCGCCTTCTGATCCAAAGTAACTGCCAGGCTCCAATCGTCTCGCCACGCTCTCACCTCGAACCTTCAATCCAGTTTGTCCTTTGATCACGACGGCACGCAATGAGGGACCTTTGGCACTCAACACGCCTGTGAAACCCTTTGGCAGCTTGACCATCGTTCCATTGAGTTGGCCATCGATAGGCTGCCCCCATAGGAACGCCTTACGAACGGCCGGCTGTCCTGCAGTTTCTCCAGGTTGATCAACCCATACGATGTTCGATCGGTCGACATTAACGGGGCGCTCTCCATTGTCGAACGCTTTGCTCGGGGGACGCACAAGATACGGGCCATCACCAATCTCGATGTAAGCAACGTTGTACTCATCCTGCGCCGACGTGATGTGGACCTCACCAGCGGGTTGCGTCCAAAACGAACCGGCCGGCATCCACATGTCAGCCGCATTGGGATCATCATTGTGGACCAGTCCTCGGATGACGACGCCGCGGTAGGTTACGTTGTGGATGTGCGGCGGAGATGAGAATCCCTTCTTGAATCGCACGAGAAAGCCTGTTGCCCCGCGGCCAGCACGATCACCCCAGAGTGTTGCGGCTCTCGGACTGGCATCACCCCGCGCCGGATTGAGTGGCGTCCAGTTGACTTCATTGGCTGCCACAACTTCAGCCCGGGAGGCGGCTGTTGCCGTACTGCTGACGCCGACCACAACAAGTGCGAACATTGAGATACTGTGCAACAGCTTCATAATGATATCCCTCGAGCATGATTATCTCTTGAACTCAGTCAAACGAGACTTGGGATATACACTGAAAGCAAACAATCGCTCTTGAACCAAAAAAGCTATCCGCTATTTCTGAATAATGTCGTTAGATCTCAAATCACTCAAATTGTTCGTTCGTGTTGCAACTGTCGGCGCGATCGGAAAGGCAGGCGCTGAGTTTGGCCTTTCTCCGACAGCGGCGACGCAACGAATCCAAGCGCTCGAAAGAGACGTTGGTGCACAGCTACTACACCGCAGCACGAGAGCAGTTGCGCTATCATCTGACGGTGAGCTGTTCCTCGATCATGCCAAGCGCATTATCGCAAATGTTGAGGACGCACTGGCAGACGTTCAATGCGATCCGGAGAGTGTCCAGGGAGAGTTACGAGTTGCAGGATCTGCCTCGTTTGGCCGGATCCATCTCGCACCACACATTGTGGAATTCATGGAAGAGCATCCACGCGTCTCTATTCAATTGCATTTGACGGATGCCGTCATCGACATCATCGAAGATGGTTTTGATCTCGCAATACGACTCGGGGAATTGGCACCCTCGGCCTTGAAGGCCAGAAAGATAGGGAATAGCGCGCGCATTCTTGTCGTGGCGCCCAGTTACATCGAGCGGTATGGATTGCCCGACACTCCCAACGCTCTCAAAGCACACCATTGCCTGATGCGAGGAGATGTCCGGAGTTGGGCTTTGCGAGGGCCCGACGGCACTCATATCGACGCCAGAGTTTCTGGCCGCTTCACCACCAATCATGCAGAGGCGTTAACAGAGGCTGCCGCATCAGGTCTGGGAATCGCCAGGAAATGCAAATGGGAGATCTCAGACCAACTCGCTTCAGGCTCATTGATCCAAATCCTCAAAGACTATGTCGTCGTGCCGGAGTGGAGTGTATTCGCAGTGCGTCCGCCGTCGCGCTTACAGCCGGCCCGTGTTCGTGCCTTTGCCGATTTCTTGGAACGGAAATTTCGATCGATACCATCGCTGACTTAGCATGACAGGATCGGCCAACGATCTCGTCATCATCTGCTCGACGCGATCCTAAGGTTGGCGGGTCTTGGCGTCTGTGCAACACTCCATGCGTCCAGTCATTGTCACAGGCTTTAGGATCGGAGTGTCAGCCATGCCCTATCAACCGATGCAAGACATCGACGTGCCGGGTCCTAAGCGCGATTTTCGTGGCTACGGCCGTCACGTGCCGCGTGTGCGATGGCCAGGCGACGCTCGGGTCGCCGTTAGTTTTGTCCTCAATTACGAGGAGGGATCGGAGTACTCCCATCCCGCCGGTGACAAGCAGAACGATGGATTGCAGGAGATCGTCTATGCCATGGACGACCAATACCGCGATCTCGCTGTCGAGTCGGTGTTCGAGTACGGCTCCCGGGCGGGCATCTGGCGAGTGGAACGATTGTTCTCGGAGTATCGATTGCCGCTCACATTTTTTGCCTGCGCCGTCGCTCTGGAGCGCAATCTCGAAGTCGCCGCCTGGATCAGGGAGGCCGGGCACGAACCCTGCTGTCACGGCTGGCGGTGGGAAGAGATGTGGCGCCTCAGCCGTGAAGAAGAACGAGATCACATGGCAAAAGCCATTGCCTCGTTCAAGGAGACTGTCGGGGAGCGTCCACAGGGCTGGTATTGTCGATATGGCCCATCCGTCAACACCAGAGAACTCGTCGTTGAAGAGGGTGGCTTTGCCTATGACTCAGATGCCTACAACGATGATCTGCCCTATTTCGTCGATGTAAACGGCAAGCAGCATTTGATCGTGCCATACTCGTTCACTTACAACGATGGACGATTCGGCTTGCTGCCAGCTTACGCTTCACCGCAGGACTTCACTGATACTTTGAAACGCGGCTTCGATGAGCTCTGGGCGGAGGGTGAAACTCATCCACGTATGATGTCAATTGGGCTGCATCCGCGCATGATCGGACAAGCGACCCGCATTTCTGCTCTCCGGGAATTCATCGAGTATGCAGCAGGCAAAGGACAAGTCTGGTTCTGCAAACGCATCGATATCGCCAACTGGTGGAAAGCCCACCACCATGAATGGACTCCGTAAGCCACCAAGCGGGGGCATGCAGCACGACCAACTCTTTAAACAGCGTTGGACTCTGACTTTTTTGTTCTAGGTATTGATCTCGATATCAAGCGGTCTCAGAGGTCCGGACAGGAGGGCGTTGACGTATTGGCCCCGGACAGAGGCACCCACCGTGTTTCAACGATTGCTTGACCCGCACAACAATCTCGCGGGTATCCGTACAGCCGTCAGATCATATTGAAGGGTGTTCGCCAGGCGCACGGCTTGCCAACCACAAGCCCACCAGAAATGCTGCGACAACACTGAAAACAATGATCCCACCCGGAGATAAGACCAGGATTTCGTCCGCCGCTACAGGCCAGCGTTGCGCCAGCTGGACAAGCGTCAAGAATGTAAGGCTGGCCGTCGCTGAAAATGACACGACGAAGACCAGGTAAGCGGCAAGGGGCTTTTCATTCGGGTGACGCACCGCCTGAACGAACGGAACCGCGACTGCCAGCAGCGCGACAAGTCCAACGACGGTCACTGGTATTGAAGCCACTTTTTCCTCTCCGACGGCTTGCGGCCGCAATGCGGTTCACGGTTCAGCATGCTCAAGTCTACCTGACCTACATATTGGGTCGGTCACTCAATTCCCTAATCGGAAATTCTGATCAGGCGTAAATCTCAAACCGATTGGAGGGCTCTCCGTCCACTGCCGACAGCCGGAAATCTACTCGACAGCCGCCATCGTCAGCATTCCTATCGGCATCGCCTTGAAGCAAAGCGGAGCATGTCACACTGGTCGCCTGTCTGCATGAAAGTCTGGTGGAACGAGTTGATGTCTGCGCGACCGAGGCGAAGATAGTATCGCTTCCCCTGCACAAATGTTCACGAAGCAGCCAGGAGCCACGCCACGCACAAGGAGATCACGCCTATAGGCGGCATGCACCTACCAAGCAGTTTTTCGACGAAACCCGATAGCCGAGCGAGCAACGAACTGAAGGATTAGGGCTAAAATGAACGGCGTTAGACGCGTAAGCCCTTGAAAAGTATGGCGCTCCCTAGGGGAATCGAACCCCTCTTTCCAGATTGAAAATCTGGCGTCCTAACCGATAGACGAAGGGAGCGCAGGCGGGCTGATATACGGTGCTTTGCGCCGACATGCAAGTACCCCATGTCGATTGGCGCACAGGTCGCAGTTGCAGCCCGCAAAAATTAACGTTGTCCCTGCATTGTGGGATCGGCAGCGTCATCAATAAAGAGTTCTAGTTTGTCTCGCCCACCCCAGGTGTCGCGCCGAAGAGTGCCTGCTATATGCACGGGCATGCCACCGGAATTCAACAAAAGGTCACCCAGTGGCTGACCGGCTGCGCGAAAGGCAATAGCGTCAAGCCGCGCCCCATCACCGCCCTGCAGCGCGCAGCGGACATGGTTCTCACCAACCACCTTGGCAAACTTGATAATATGACTGCCAAACGCAAAACGCGGCTGCGGATTACCCTGTCCGAACGGACCTGCCCGGTCCAACAAGGCCATCAACTCGTGATGAACGGCCCGTGGCGTGAGCGCACCATCGATTTCCAACGATGCAGCCTCCCGCGCGCCCTTGGCGCTATCTCGCAACCGCTGATCCATGAACTGGCGCAGCTCGTCCAGCCGGCTCTGCTCAACCGTGAGTCCGGCAGCCATTGCATGCCCACCGCCCTTCACCAGTAATCCTTCAGCCTGGGCTGCACGCACCGCACCCCCGATATCCACACCTGCAACGGAGCGCAGCGATCCCGTGCCCTGTCCGTTCCCGTCCCACGCAATCACACACGACGGCCTTCGGTAACGCTCGGTGAGGCGGCTGGCCACCAGCCCGACAACACCCTTGTGCCAATCCTGTGAGCCCAGAAGTACCAAGGGCATATCGGCATCCTGCGCGAGCATGGCCTCACCTTCGGCCATGGCCTGAGCCAGCATTTCCGTTTCGATAGCCTTGCGTTCCCCGTTCAGCTTATCGAGAAGGACAGCAATCCGGGCAGCTTCCATCTCGTCAGCTGTCGAAAGCAGTTTGGCGCCCAGCGCGGAATCGCCGATCCGCCCCCCCGCATTGATCCGAGGTCCCAGAACAAACCCCAAATGATAGGGCGTTGGTGCCTGCTTCAGTCCGGCCGCATCAAATAACGCCCTCAGTCCCACATTCTGCCGCCCGTGCATGACCTGAAGGCCCTTGGTGACGTAAGCGCGGTTCAACCCCATCAGCGGAACCACATCGCAGATTGTTGCCAATGCGACCAGATCAAGGAGCGCAAGCAGGTCGGGCGGGGCGGACTTGTAATAGTTACGGTTGCGCAGCTCCCGGCTCACAGCGACAAGCAGCAAGAACACGACGCCAGCAGCACAGAGCTGTCCGAGACCGGATAAATCGTCCTGGCGGTTGGGATTAACCACGGCAACCGCCTTGGGCAATTCCGCATCGGCCTGGTGGTGATCAACGACCACCACGTCCACGCCGATGTCGGCTGCGACGTCCAACGGTGCAAAGCTCGTGGTGCCGCAGTCGACCGTTATGATGAGCTTTGCACCTTCTTCCGATAAGAGGCGGATCGCGTTGGGATTCGGACCATAGCCTTCGTGAAGCCGGTCAGGGATATAGATCCGGCAGCCGAGATCATGGAGACCAAAAAAGAGTTGCATCAGCGCCGACGAGCAAGCCCCATCAACATCATAGTCACCGAAAACCGCGATCTTCTCGCGCCGCTCAATGGCATCCGCAATCCGGGCAGCCGCTTTGTCGACATCGCGAACCGTGCTCGGGTCCGGCATCAGGCCGCGAATTGTCGGATCCAGAAACGTATCGACGCCGTCGATAGACACGTCACGGGCCGCAAGGATCCGCCCCAGGAGTTCAGGCAGATCATGCCGCTGAGCGATCGCAGTGGCGACATTGCGTTGTGAAACACCCAACCGTTCTTGCCACTGCAGGCCACGAACAGAGTTCGTAACACCGAGGAAACTCGCCCCCGATGCATCATCCCAGTTTGCCTGTTGAGCCAACGCAACCATCATGACCATCCTTAACTGTGTCAGGCGCCGATCTTAGGTCGATTCCTCAGCACAAACGATACGGCGCCACACTAGTTGTGGATACAGTCAAAGACAGCCGATCGGACTGCATATGGCGGTATCGGCACCATCATGCATCCTATTGCCTTGCCGATTCACCGGTTGACGTGTCAGAATCGTAGCTGAAAACAGCCAAAATCAATGATCTGTCAGCCATTCTTGAGCATTTGCTTGACGATGACAGAATCAAATGTTGCACTGCGACAGCGCAAGCGTGCGCCGCAGCAACATGAATGAGGGACCTCCGCAATGAAATACCATGCCTATGAATTGGCACATGCCATGGTCTCACCGATGCGCCTCGCAGCCAAGAGCCTCCGCTATCAGCTAGACTTCCCTTTCAATCCAATTTCGATGACGCCTTTTGGCAAAAGCATGTCAGCCGCATGTGAAGTATTCGAAGGTATCACGCGCCGCTATGGCAAGCCGGACTGGGATATCTCTGAATCAACGTTCAATGGACGCGACTTTCCCGTCTCAATCGAAAATGCGCTGACGAAGCCCTTCTGCGAGCTCATTCACTTTCGGCGCCATCTACCGGTAGCGGCCGGGCAGCCCTCACCGCGCGTCCTGATCGTTGCACCGATGTCCGGGCACTATGCGACGCTCCTACGTGGCACAGTCAGAGCGATGCTTCCTGAACACGACGTCTATATGACGGATTGGATCGATGCCCGCGAGGTCCCCTTTTACGAAGGCCAGTTCGATCTCGATACATTCATGGACTACATCATCGAGTTCGTGAATTTCCTCGGCCCGAATACGCACGTTATGGCTGTCTGCCAGCCGGCTGTCCCCGTTCTGGCCGCCACGGCAATCATGGCGCAGCGCAATCATCCCGCACAGCCAGCCTCGCTAACCCTGATGGGCGGACCGATTGACACGCGCCGCAACCCAACGGTTGTGAACGAACTGGCGTCGACACGGCCGATTGAGTGGTTTGAAGACAACGTTATCTCCATGGTGCCGTGGCCCAATACGGGCGCATTCCGACGCGTCTATCCAGGCTTCATTCAGCTCAGCGGTTTCATGACGATGAACCTCGACCGGCACCGCAAAGCGCATTGGGACCTCTTCGACAATCTCGTCAAAGGCGACTGTGACTCGGTCGCCCAGCACCGCAAGTTCTACGATGAATACCTCGCCGTGATGGACCTGCCCGCGGAATTCTATCTCCAAACGGTCAGTACGGCCTTCCAGGAACACGCTTTGCCCAAAGGGACAATGACCCATCGCAATGAACGGGTGGATTGTTCCGCGATCCGCAAGACCGCGATCATGACAGTCGAAGGCGAAAAGGATGACATTTGCGGGCTTGGCCAAACCCGGGCCGCCCACGATCTGTGCACCAATGTGCCAGACGATGAGCATTTCCATTATGTCCAGCCAGGTGTCGGCCATTACGGCGTATTCAATGGCACACGCTGGCGGACGGAAATTCAGCCACGTATTCGTGAGATGATCCGCACCATTGAGAACAAGCGGCGCCACGCAGCGCCAACCGAACCGGTTGTCCGTGCGGCCACGGGGATGCATGCAGCCGCCCCCATCGCCAAGGAAGCCTTGCACTAACTATGGCAAACTATGGCGCCGCCCGTCTATCAGATCCAAACCCTCACGCATAACTGGATCTGACTGGCGGCCTCATGTGTGGACCCCACAAGTCGAAAACGAGGCAGAAATAAGGCGCATCAACCAGGTGTGAATGCCTCTCCACATGTTGCAACATCAACTGTGGAACCCAACCACAAGTTTAGACCATCCGATATCGTTTGGCGCTAACGTGCCCTCGTTCATCAGCTGAAGCGGGGAACTTTGCTATGAGCACGTTTGTAATGCGAACTCTCGGCATCATCGCCGGGATCCTGGTCGGCGCAGCAATGTGGTCCGTCACGATCCCCACGCCATTCTGAGAGCTTTAAAAGACAATGTGTTGAGCTGCGCGCAAACTGATCAATGGCGCAGCTCAGCTAGACAATCTGCCAATACCTTCATTGATTTGTCGGACCAATCATTTTTCGCCGGGGGGCAATGCCCACAATAAGTTTCGGTGCAAGACGCACGCAATTTCAATCTGCACCATAAGATCAGTGCGATTGAGTGAGGATAGTGCAGCACCGCAAGAGGTTGTCCGCGAACGCGTCGCTATGATCGGGGTTGGACAGCACTGAACCGCGCAATTTGGTATCGATGCGGGGCGATGCCCGCGCGGTTCTCCCCTCTCTCGCCTTCAACGGCGCTGATCGTAGCTGAGTGCAATCACACACCATCCTTCAATTCAATAACGATATTTCCCGCGGAATCGAGTTGCGCGCTTGCACCGGGCCTCACCACACATGTTGCGTCGTATTCTTCGACAATGAGTGGCCCGGACTTCTTGTGAGCGAGCGCAGCCCTATCAATAACCTCAGCTTCAAGCCATCCTAGATCCGGACCGAAGTAGGCCAAGCGCTTCCCAGCCGCCGGGCTTGATTTCTGCTGCAATGAGATCTTATCCGGGACGCCGTTATCCCCCCGCAGACCGATCCCGAGAACCTGGATTGATACAAGCTCAACAGGCTCATCCTCGCCGGCGCGATGGCCATACATGCGCTCATGCTCAATGCCAAAGGCCTCAGCAAGCGCGGAAAGGAAATCACTATCGATGCCCCCCTCTGGAGCATCAACAGTCAGCTCGAAGCTCTGTCCCTTGTAGTGCAGCGCTGCCGAACGCCGCAACTGCATCTGATTATCGGGAATTCCATCTTCCTTGAGTTTTCCCCGCGCCTGATCCTCAAGCAGCGCCCAGGCTTGAGCAACTTCGTCCGGCTCGACGTCATTCAACACCCGCCTCAACGTCTGCGAGTAATGGTGCTCAAGATCCGCATAGAGCAACCCAAAAGACGAGAACAGCCCTGGCGCAGGTGGAATAACGATGCGCGACATTCCGAGTGCTGACGCCATCTCGCACGCAAACAGCGGACCATTGCCGCCAAAAGCAAATAGCGAAAACTCGCGTGGATCACGCCCACGCTCACTTGAAACGGCCCGAATGGCGCGCATCATATTAGAGGCTGCGATACGGAAGGCACCGAACGCAGCGTCCTCAAGTGAGAGGCCAAGCGGATCCGCAACCTGCTCCTTGAAGCATCGGCGCGCTAACTCAGCATCCAGTTTTACGGCCCCTCCGACGAGATGGTCCGGGTTCAGATACCCAAGAACAACATTGGCATCCGTCACGGTAACGGTCTCACCGCCTGCCGCATAACAGACAGGACCCGGTGATGCGCCAGCGGACTCAGGTCCGACCTTCAATCCACCGCCCTGATCGATCCGCACCAGCGACCCACCACCGGCGCCAACTTCCGCCAAATCAATCGCAGGCACTTTCAAAGTGTAACCAGCACCTGACAACAACCGCGATCCAACCATGATCCCGGCACCAACGGCATACTCCTGCGCCCGCATAACGTGACCGTCTTCGACCATCGACGCCTTGGCGGTCGTCCCACCCATGTCGAAGGTAATGATCTTGTCGAGCCCTTTGGTTGTTGCGATTGCATGGCCGCCAACAACACCGCCTGCAGGACCGGACTCAATGATATTGATCGGCCGCTCTGCCGCCGCACGATCTGTAGTCAGGCCACCATTCGACTGCATCAACAGCAATGGAGCCGTAACCCCATTCTCATTGAGCCGACGCCGCAAGACTTCGAGATAAGTCGCAACGATCGGTTTGACATAAGCGTTGATCACCGTGGTGGAGGTACGCTCGTACTCCTTGATCTCCGGCAATACCTCGTAGGAGATACAATGGATCAGATCCGGAGCTAGCTCTTCGATAGCCTCCTTGATCATCAACTCATGCGTGGGGTTGGCGAACGAGTTGATCAGACAAACAGCAATGGCCTCGACGTCCTCGTCGATAAGCGCTTGAGCCTGCCGTTTGGCATCTTCCATCGACAGCGGCGTTTCAATTTCACCAGACGCCCTGACCCGCTCATCAACCGTTTTGCGCAAATAGCGCTCCACCAATGGCGGCGGCTTCTGCCAGGCCATGTCGTAAAGCCGCGGCATGCGCAATGTGCGCAGCTCCAACACATCGCGAAAACCGGCCGTCGTAATCAAACCGACACGGGCACCTTTGCCTTCCAGGATCGCATTTGAAGCGACTGTCGTTCCATGGCGGATTTCACGAACATCACCACCCGTCAGGCCGACGTCGCTAAAGACCTCTTCAACACCGTTGACGATGGCTGCCGCATAGTCCCCCACACTGGAAGAAATCTTCTTGGTGTGTATCGTGCCATCATCGTGCATTACAACGATGTCAGTGAACGTACCGCCGATATCAACACCGACACGAAACTGCGCAGAACTTGTCATGATGCTTCTTACTCCGCAGCTTGCTTGGTGGTAGGGCTCTGGCCGCGTTGCACGGCGGGAACCGCGGACCAGCCTCGGACATCGCGAATTTCTGCGCGTAACGCATCCGTCGCCACCGCATCAACCCGCCATTCCGCCATATCAATGACAACGCCGTAGTCAGCGCGCGCACGCTCTGACGACAGAAACTCATTGCGGACATCTCGCAAGACCGCTTCCGGATCGCGCTCAAGCGGATCCCCCCAGCCCCCCCCGCCGGCATGGACATGGCGGAAGACATCACCTTTCGTCACCATCATTGTCGGCTTGGATGGCGCACGCTGTGGTTCGCCAAGAGGATCAAGCCAGTTTTCAGATGGCGCACCGGGACTACCACCATAAAGACCGAAGGGTTGGACATCATGGCGATCAGCACGCACACTCATCATTGCTTCATCGGCTTCCAATCGATAATCACGCATAAACGGCACGCCGCCGCGATACTTGCCGGCTCCCGCTCGGTCTTGGACAAACTCGTAGCGTAGGATTGAAATGGGCTGCTCCGCCTCGGTCACCTCAACCGACGGCAACGCCATATTCGCAAACATATGACTATTGCCGTCGAGGCCATCTGCCCACGGCCGCGCGCCCCACGCACCGCAGGTGAAATCAACGTAGACGAATGGATTGCGATCGCGATCGTAACCCCCAATAGAAATTCCGGTATTGCCACCATCTCCGGCAGCCTTGACCTTGTCGGGCAGCATCATGGCCAGCGCACCAAACATGCAATCGACCATCCTGAAACCGGTTAGCCCGCGCGCAGCGCAAGCCGCCGGAAGCACGCCATTGCCAACCGTCCCCGGCGGACAGATGACTTCAATCGCCCGAAACACTCCCTCATTGTTTGGAATGTTCTGCGGCAGCACGGAGCGAATACCGGTGTAGGACGCCGACTTTGTAAACGATAATGTGTTGTTGATGGCTCCTCGGACCTGAGGATTGGTCCCAGTCCAGTCGACGACCATCTTATCGCCAGTCTTTCGCAGGGTTACGAAGAGGCGAATTGGTTGCCCGACGTCGATGCCGTCATCGTCAATCCAATCCTCAAAACTCCACTCACCGTCCGGCAGCTCACGCAATGCGGCGCGCGTCAATCGCTCGGAATACTCAATCGTCTCATTTAACATCGCTTTGGTTTGCTCGGGGCCATAGCGCTCAACCAGTTCCGCAAACTGTTGCTCGGCAATATGACAAGCCGCCAACTGAGCTCTGAGATCCCCTTGCACCAGAACGGGAACACGGACATTGCGCTCAATGAAGGTCATGATCGTTTCGTTGAGCACACCGCGATCATAGAGCTTCATCGGAGCGATGCGCAGACCTTCGGCAAAAATCTCAGTCGAGTCCGACGCGTTGGATCCAGCGACGCGCCCACCGACATCGGTGTGATGGCAGACCGTGCACGCAAAAGCCAGTCGCTCGCCATTGTGAAACAACGGCTTGAATACAAAGATGTCCGGAAGGTGCATCCCGCCATCAAACGGGTCGTTCATGATGAAGACGTCGCCAGGGTGAATATCACCTTCAAAACGACGCATGATCGACTGCATCGCCGTTGGCGTCGACCCCAGGTGCCCCGGCAGCGTCAACCCCTGAGCCGCCAACCGGCCGTCACCATCAGCAAAGCCGGTCGAATAATCCATGTTGTCTTTGAGCACCGCCGAATAGGTCGTGCGAAACACGGTCAGCGCCATCTCGTCGGCTATTGAGAATATCGCGTTCTTAAAGAGCTCAAAGGTAATCGGATCGATGTCTTGCGCCATGATATCTGCAGCGGCCTCCTATTCGGGATCGCTGCAATGCTAGATCATCATGATTAGAGTTCAAGCGGTCAGAACCGGCAGTGTCACTTATCTGAGGTTTGCCGCTACGTGTCGGCGAGGCTCTCAGGCAAACGTCACATATGAAAACAACACTAGAGCCTTAGATTTGCTAGTGTTCTTTACTGTCCAGACAATTCTTCCGGAGCATGCGGCGCGTGGAGACAAATGTCTGAACCAGTACACTCGAGAATTGATCACATTGATGCTTGTTTAGCCGGCAAAGCCGAACCAACTGCCTGGTTCATACTTGCCCGGATTGCCAACCGGCCGCTTTCGCCAATTGCGTGGCCGCAGATACATGCGCTTGACCGCCCCCTGACTGGTTTGCAGCACATTTGATTTGGCACGGTGATCGGCTTGTCGACGATCGGTTGCCATCCCTTCGGGTCGTTGCTGTTTGTCCGCAGGGACTCGTTGGACTGATCGCGCATTGCCCCGATCCGCGGACTTGTTCGATGATTTGCCGAGGTCATCGACAATCCGTTGCAAGGCTTCGATGAGTTCGTTGGGTTTGCTTTCGGACTGCCGGCCGCGCCGAGGAGGCGAAGCACTGGACCGGGTCGCAGCAAGCCAAGCAATCAGCGGCCCAAGCACACTCCAGAACAGATAGACAAGCACAGTGATGCTGCCGAAGAAGAACAAAAGATCGAGCTTCACATCATTCCAGTTTGGCTGCGGCCGGATACGGTCCGGGTTGCTCGGATTGTAAACCAGATCCACCTTGGTCCCGACCGGTGACCGCCAGCTCACGAATTTTCTGGAGGGACGCACTTTGGCAATATGAACTTGGCCATTCTCGCGCGCGAACCGCACCAGCACGCGGCGTATGCGATAAGAGCGAACGTTCGCGTGCCCGTAGCGCTCGCGCAGTGCAATGACGGACTCACAGGGCACATCGAAACGCTGCCAGCGGCCTTCTTCGCGGATCCGCGCCGAGCACTCCGTCAGATGCTGTACGACTTCGCCAGTGACAGCATTGCCGGACATCCGAACCTGCAAGGCTTTCTGCAGCCCATCGAAACCTTTCGAGAGCAGCACCATGGCAATGATGCCCAGAATCACTTTGCCCTGCAGTTGCTGACCTTTTCCCAGACCGCCTGCGATTTTTCCAAGGATACTCATAGACAACCGAACCCGTCCCGCGCCGCAATGGGGCGAGTATCGGCAATCAGCATTGAATTTGCTTTAACCAGAGGGCGTTTGGGCCGCCGAATTCACTACCTTGACCTTACGCGATGCCCCAACCTGGGACGCCGAGCCATGCACCCTAAGCGCTCGTCAACTCGCCATCCTCACGCATCAGCCGGATTGCCGAACGCATAGCATTCGCGCTGTGCTCAAGGTCAGCATCACTATGCACCGCCGATAACGACCCCCCAGGCTTCGACGCCATATCAACACCGTAGACCAGCAACGCGAGGCGCAATTTTTCACCGAGTGGGCTCTTCATCTTTAAAGCCTCGTGCCCGACGGCATCGGCGTCGAATGCGAGTGGGTCAATATCCAGCCCCTGTGGATTGAGGAAGAAGTAAAAGCCGGAGAACTGCCCATAGGCCGCCCACTTAACACCTTCCGATGCAAAGACCTCATTGAACATCTGACGCAGTTTCGCCCCTTGCGCATTGGCACGTTCACAAACATCACTCGATTGGATGATTTCAAGCGCCTTTATGCCGGCCACAGCCGACAACGGGTTTGCGTTGTATGTTCCCTGGTGTCCGATCTTCTCGAAACCTTTCGCATCAGCCACATCAAAGTCGAGAAGCTCGAGGATATCCGCGCGACCGCATACCGCCCCGCCCGGCAGCCCGCCAGCAAGGATCTTCGCGAGACTGGTCAGATCCGGCGTAATGCCGTAGTGGCCTTGTGCACCACCTTTGGATACTCGAAACCCGGTGACCACCTCATCAAAGATCAAGACGACACCACGCGCGCTAGTGATGTCGCGTAGCTCCTGCAGGAAATCCGCACCGATCGGGATCTGCCCCCAACTCGATCCTGTGGGTTCGAGAATGACCGCGGCGATGTCGTCATGGCCTTCCAGGATGCGCCGTGTCTCGGCGATGTCATCCGCAGGAGCCATCAAAGTATTTTCTGCAATCTCCGCAAGGACGCCCGGGGTCGGCGTTCCGTCAAAGTGATTATTGACTCCGAACGCCGCATGATCGTGCCAGCCGTGAAAGTGCCCTTTGAAGCGCACGATTTTGGGCTTGCCGGTGAACCCACGAGCCAGACGTAAAGCCATTAAGTTGGCTTCCGTGCCGGACGATGTGAAACGCACGCGCTCCGCAGACGGCACCATGTCTTTAACCAATTGCCCCCAGCGCACTTCAAGATCATGACAGGCCCCAAAATGCGTGCCCTTGGCCATTTGCGCCTGAACAGCGGCCACAACCTCGGAATGGCCATGCCCAAGCAGCAGCGCACCGTGACCGCCGTAATAGTCGACGTACTCGTTGCCATCGACATCCCATTTGCGAGAGCCTTCGGCACGATCAACGTAGATGCTGTAAGGCAGCGTACGACGCGAGTCATGGACGATGCCGCTCGGGAAAACGTCGCCAGCCTCTTCAGCCAGTTTGGCGGATTTCGGTGTCTTCTGCCGATATGCGGCGACAACCTGTGAATTCGTCAACGATCCGTCGGGCATGGTGACTGCTCCTCTCAACTCCACCGCCAGCATATCAGCTTTTGCGCATGTTGCAGCGGTCACGTCGCCACAAACAAGTATAATCAAACAGCCGATTGGACAAACCGGGCGGGATTGGGCAAACACAAGTCAATTCAATCAAGTGAGTTGAACCGACATGCCGCAGCCAACGATCGATCCCGCCCGCAACCGGTATCCACGCATCTCAGATCTGGCCGACAAGGCTTACTCGCGGATTCCTTTTTTCGCGTGGGAGTACCTCAATAGCGGCACCGGCTACGACGTTGGCGCCAAGCGCAATGTCGACGCCATGCATGATGTGCGCCTCACGCCTAAGCTCCTGCAGGGCCAGTTCGAACCCAACATTGAAACCGAGTTGTTCGGTCAGACCTACGCCGCACCGTTCGGTGTCGCCCCGGTTGGCCTCACGGGACTAATGTGGCCCGGTGCAGAAATCATCCTGGCCAAGACGGCTGCCAAGTATCGTATTCCCTATTCGCTGAGCACCGTCGCCACCGAAGCACCCGAGACCATTGGGGCTGTTGCAGACGGCATGGGCTGGTTCCAGCTCTACCCGCCACGCTCCGCCAACATCCGCAAGGATTTGCTGGAACGGGCAAAAGAGTCTGGCTTCACCACACTACTTGTCACAGCCGATGTACCAACAGGCAGCACCCGTGAGCGCCAACGCAAAGCCGGCGTCGCCGTACCGCCAAAGATTACTCCGATGATGATCTATCGCTGCGCCATCCGACCACGATGGGCACTCTCCACGCTCATGCACGGCACGCCCCGCTTTCGAGGTGTCGAAAAATATGTCGCTGCAAAAGACCTACAAAACATGACCGCATTTATCGGACAGGGCCTCGGCGGCACGTTGGACTGGGACTACCTCAAAGACGTTCGCAGAGAGTGGGATGGCCCCATCGTCGTCAAGGGTCTGCTTGATCACGAGGACGTTCGTCGCGCCATCGAGGAAGGAATCGACGGAATAGGCGTCTCCAATCATGGATCACGGCAAACAGACGGTGCTCCCGCAGCGATCGAGGCACTTCCGGAAATCAAAGACATTGTCGGAGATCGCGCCAAAATCATTTTTGACAGCGGCATCCGCAGCGGCCTCGACATTGCACGCGCGCTGGCGCTTGGGGCAGACTTCGTCCTGTGTGGTCGCGCTTTCATGTACGCCGTCGCCGCCCTCGGCGACAAAGGCGGAGAACATGCCGCCGGGCTTTTGTTGGATGATCTCGTCAACAACATGAGCCAACTCGGTTGCAGAGAGATCAGTGATTTACCCGGCCGCGTCGCCAAATAGTCCGAACCAACATCCAAACGGAGTCGGCAGCATCTTGCCACGAGCCACAATTGCCCATCCCGGGTCGTCCTGTCTCACTGGCATTCGCACGCAATAGCCTTGCCTAGCCACCACTGCAAAAGCATAGTCTCTCCAAGACTGTGATCATCGCAGATGGGAGCTCTCATGCAGGACCATCCTCCTGAGAATGGCGACAGTGGCAACATCGCTCTTTCACAGCTTGAGGAGCGTGTACGACAGGATCTAGCGCTCATCGGCCACCCAAAGATGGATTGGTTGGCTCCACACCCTGCACCGGACGGGTCCAAGGCTCTCGATGTATTGATTGTCGGTGGCGGGCAATCCGGTGTCGCAACCGCGTTCGGTCTCAAACGTTGGCGGGTTCACAACCTGCGAGTCATCGACAAAGAACCTCGTGGCCGCGAAGGGCCTTGGCGCACGTATGCGCGCATGCACACATTGCGCAGTCCAAAAGACTACACGGGCCCCGACCTCGACATTCCTTCGCTCACCTATCAGAGCTGGCATATCGCAAAATACGGCGCGCAGAATTGGGAGGATCTCCATCTCATTCCGCGGGAGTACTGGGCAGATTATCTCTTATGGGTCCGCGACCTGACCGAGATACCGGTACAGAACGAAGTTTCTCTGAAAGCGATTGCGCCATCCGGGAATCTGCTCGAGGCCCGTTTGCAGCGTAGCGATGGTCGAACAGAAACCGTATTCGCTCGCAAGATCGTGTTAGCTACCGGCCAAGACAGCACAGGGATATGGTGGATGCCGCCTGCAGTGGCTTCGCTCCCCCCTCATCGCCGCGCGCACGCCGCAGATGCGATCGATTTCACCCAACTCGCCGACAAAGATGTTGCCATCGTTGGCGCAGGTGCATCGGCCTTCGACAATGCCGCGATTGCCCTGGAGAGCGGTGCACGCAGCGTGAAACTTTTTTGCCGCCGCGACACACCGCAAGTCATCCAGCCCTATCGATGGCTCACATTCCGCGGCTTCCTTGCCCACCTCAGCGATCTTGACGACTCCTGGCGGTGGCGGTTCATGCGCCATATCCTCGGTCTACGCGAAGGCTTCCCTCAAGAGACGCTCGATCGATGCACCAAGCACGCGAATTTTCAGGTTATCAGCGGGGCCGAATTAGAAGACATGCAAGACACGGCAGGCGGCGTGGCAATCAAGACAACTCGTGGGTCCTTCACCGCTGACTTTGTCATATCCGGCACAGGAATCGAGAATGATTTTGCAGCCCGTCCCGAGCTGAGCCTATTTGCAGACAATATCGCAACCTGGTCGGATTGCTACGACCCTCCGGCCGACGAGCGACACGACCGGCTTGGCCGCTTTCCCTATCTCAGTCCTGACTTTTCCTTCGTAGAAAAGGTGCCCGGACAGACAACCTGGATCGAAAACATTCATCTGTTCTCGATCTCTTCAACGATGAGCTTTGGGCCATCAGGATCATCAATCAACGCAATGACGACAGTTGTGCCCAAGCTGGTTGCATCATTGACTAAAGGCCTTTTCCGCGATGACGTCGAAACACATTGGGCCTCCCTCAAGGCCTATGACGTCCCACAGGCCAAGTTCAAAGCAACTTCGGACTAGATGATTGCTCTGGCCCGCAAGGCTCACAAGTCGCGCAGCCTGACCTTCCCGCCAATAAGATACCATGCCAATCCCGCATACTCATAGACCGCGGCTCCCATCAGGTCGAGGCCATCATCCGACGGCACAAAATCACGCCAAGTCCACTGGTCTACAGAGGCCCGCTGTGACAATGAACGCTCCGTCGTACTAGCCACCACGTCAAGTCCCTGACGGCGCAATGCGGCTCGCATTCGCAAGATGTGATGGCTTTGTGTCAATAAAATTAATCCCCCTTCCTTAGCCTTCGGCAAGCGGGCGATCGCAATAGCCGTCTCAGCAGTATTGCGGCCAAAGCCGACTACGATCACTTCAACATCGCGCTCAACAAACATATCAACGACAGTCTGCGCTTCTGCCGGTTGATCACGCAATGGCGAGCCGCCACCAACTATGACCGGCAGCTTCAACATGCGCCCCAGTTTCAACGCAGCCGCATAGCGACGGAATGATCCTTCCTCAGGCCACCAACGCCCCGACACATCACGAAAACTTCCAGCCGTAGGGACAAATATTCCGACCGCCTCTACTTGCGACAACCGGCTAACATTCCGGGTAACATCATACGAGAGAGGTGAAAGCAACAGCCAGCCAACGATCGGCATCGACGAGACTATCAAAAGCCCCGCAGCAACGGCGAGTAGAGTCCCCGAAGCGTTCCGCCACCAGACGGTAATACCGAGACCCATTAACCAAATCAGGGGCATTGGCCACGCGACAAAAATATCAACCATTAAACTCACACTCCCCGAACTGATCGGTGATTTGGAGCCTTCATATCCGACATGAAACACATGTCGAACCACCGAACAAACTGGGAGGGGCAGAGCGAAATCTGTTGTCGCTCGACATCACCAAACATCATGCCTCGGCCGGAAGGTAAACTTCTTCTCGCCGGATCGACCATTCGATCAGTTCGCTCCAAATTCGTTCGGCCAGATCGGGATCAAACCCTTCCTGCTCCGACTGACTGCGCACCTTCGCAATCACAGCTGCGACCCGGTCGTGCGTGCGGGCTGGCATCCCTGCAGCCTGCTTGAGCGTCACTGCACGATCAATGTAGCTGCTGCGATGAATGAGAAGTCTGATGATTTGATAATCGAGAATGTCGATCTCGGTCCGCAGCGCATTCATATCGCGACATTGCTCGGGATCGATCGTCGAGATTGTGTGTTGAGGCATTTTGCGCTCCATTTTGAGGAGCCACCGCAGTCCGCCAACAAAGATAGCACTACCAAGCCGGCCAAACATCGGCGGCTTCGGTTGTTACATGCGTAATCCGTGCCGCTCCTAGGAGGAGCGCCAAAAACTGGAATTCAAATTTGCATTGCACTGGATCATGAGGGCACGTTTACGACGAACCGGAGCACCACGCAAGCACAGACCGTAACGAAAGGAATCTCCGCCCGGAATAGACAAGCCGGGTGACTTCCGTCACCCGGCCGTGAAGCCCCCCCGGGGCAACAAGCAATACGTGCGTTACGACTGCTTCTTCACGCACTTCTGCGTAACTTTATCGTACTCCATACCGGCTTCGCACTTCTTCTCGGACTCGGCCAATGCCGGAGTCAGACTACCCAATGCGATACCAACAACTGCAGCTGTCGTAAGAATGGTTCTCATGGTCTCTCTCCTTTTCCATGATGGAATGCAGGTTTGATTAGCTGCATCCCCGGGGTCGCCCCCTGCGCTGGTACTTCGCAATGGATTCGGGCTGGAAAAAGAATTTTTCGCGACCAATTTTCGATTTAAGTCATTGTTTTATTTATGACTTCTAAATGTAAAAAGCATTTTAGAGAGCGCACAAGAATGCTCGAAGAGTTTCAATCAATGAGTTCAAAAACAATGTGCATAAGCAATTCAATGAGGGCTAATCAATGTGGTCCTGAACTATAATTCAAGAGTGATTTCGACTGGGCCCAATTCTGATGAAACCCACAAATATAACCAATCTCTCTTCCCGGATCGACACGCACCGGTGAAATGACAACGTCGCCATGTCTTCCGGATCATGCCCCGAGACAAACAACGTCCAGTTGCCGGAAGCATGATCGAAAGACGTCTAACGCAAACTCACCTGCATTCGATCCAGGTTAAAGGTTGTTCAGTTTCTCGAGATTGGCCTGCTTCAGTTGCTCTTCGGTTGCTCCGCGATCATAGGCGGGCGACAAGATCAGTTTGGCAGACGACACCTTGATGCGCACAAACACTGACATTCCATCAAGAAAGTCACCCCAGACATCATCAAACGCGGCTTTCATCTTGGGATCTGCATCAGCCTTCTGGACAACTTCGGCTTCACCGCGCACGCGCACAGCCTTCCGGCACAGAACATCGAGAAACACCACCTCCACTTGCGGCCGGGCTTGGATGTTGCGCCGTGTCCCAGGAGAGCGAATATCGCCATAAGCAATCTTTGTCTCATCAACCACTACGAATGTTGCTTTCGGCGAAACCGCTGCGGTCCCATCCTCGTTGACGCTGGCGACAGATCCTCCAGTGTAGTTGCGAATGAGTGTCTGCATCTCTTCAGTCAACATGGCTTGCTCCCAATTCCAATGGCGACGAACTGACAGACATCGTAGCCTGCAACGGTCGCCTGATCTATGCTCAAACCAATGAGCGATGGTCGGTAAGATGGAGAGAAGACGATGGCGCTGAAGCGCATGGCATTAGAAATCGGCATGGGCACCGATATCCGCGGCGCGGACAGCACAAAAGCTGCCCAGCGCGCACTCCGCGATGCCCTCTGGCGCAATACCTTGAGTATCGCACGCATTCTAGGCAAAGACCCGGAAGACATGAAGATTGTCGTCCACATCGGCGTACCCCGGCCAGAGACAGTCGATCACGACAGCGTACTGTCGATCCTGCCCTACGGCACAGCCACCTTGAATGTTACTGAGGGCGGCCTCGAAATGCCGAATGATGAAGGCAACGACTCTACATTGATCGCGCACGCAGCTGCGGTCGTCAGTCTCGACCTGGATTGAGCCGGAGGAATCAGAACATGGCCATGAAGCGCGCAATTCTCGAAATGGGTGCCGGCACAGCTTTGCACGGCGGCGATTACACCAAAGCGGCTACCCGCGCCGTCGATGATGCGATTCATCATAGCTCCTTGACGTTCCTGCGCTCACTCGACATTAAGCCGTCGGACATGCAGGTCACCGTCACGATCGGGGTACAGGAACCCGACAAAGTCGATGTCGATGCCGTCAAGGCCAAGCTTCCCCACGGCCAGGTCAAGGTTAATGTCACCAAGGGCGGACTGAACGTGCCAGATCCGGAAGGCAACGATCTCACCGTCATTGCCAGCGCCGCCATCGAAGCACGCATTGATGTTTAGACGCCGAGACCACACATTGCGCCCATGATTAGTAGCATTGAGAACTTTTTGAACGAGCTGTTTGACGGTCAGCCCAAGCAGATCGTCGATGAGGATGAAGAACGTGTCGCCTGTGCGGCACTTCTCGTTCACTGCGCCAACGCTGACGGAATGCGCTCGCCGGCGGAAGACGCAAAGCTGCGTGATATCCTCACCGAACACTTCAAGCTTTCGAAAAATGAGATTGAGCGCGTCGTCGCAACCGCTGAGCAACGCGAAGCGGATGCCGTCGATATCCATCGTTTTACGCGCGTGCTGCACAAGCGGCTCGACCGTGAAGGGCGTCAACGGATGGTCAAATGGCTTTGGGACGTCGCCCATGCCGACGGCGTGATCGATGGTGACGAACGTCACACGGTATCTTTGGCAGCCCAATTGCTCGATGTTGAAGTGCGAGACACTGTTGCTTTGCGCCAGGCTGCAGAGCGCGATAGGGGCTGACATCGGAATTGAGGTCAGGGAGTGGGTGAGTTTTCCTGAGGTTGGTTCCAATCACGCGCGCCGGCAAACTTCGTCAAAGCCTCAAGCCGGTCTTCCATCGCAGGGTGAGTTGAAAACAGCCCACCGATCCGCGATCGCAATGGATTCTCTATAAAGAACGCCTCCATACGCGACGGAACATCGATCTCGCTGCGCTTGGAAATCTTCCGCAAAGCGCTGACAAGGGCATCAGGGTTCTTGGTCAACTCCACAGCCCCAGCATCAGCAAGATATTCCCGTGTCCGCGATAGTGCGAGGCGGATCAATATCGAGACACCCCAACTGATGAGAATAATCGCGACCGCAATGACGATGGCGATGATTGCACCGGCTCCGCCCTCGTTCTTTCCACCGGATGGCGACCGCCTAATAACAGGGCCGCCTGAGCGCTGCACATGATCTGGCTCCTGCCAGCCATCTGCACCGCGCCAATGATCCCGCGGGTGCGGCTTACCAACCGGTGAGAACCCATATGGAAAATCCCATCGACCGATCAACAGGTCTCCAACGAACGCGAAAATCCCGGCAAAGATGGCAGCCACGACCATCAACTGTGTATCTCGGTTCTTGATGTGCGTCAGTTCATGCGCGAGAACCGCCTCAAGCTCCGCAGGCTCCAGCGTTTCAAGCAAGCCGCGCGTGACCGTAATGGTGTAGCTTTGATCTGAAATTCCCGACGCAAACGCATTGAGCGCCTGTGTCTCCATGATCTGCAGCTTCGGCATGGTAATGCCGCGCGATATACACAGCGTCTCAAGGGCATCATAAAGCTGCGGCTGCTCGCTTCGGCTGACACTCTTCGCACCGACGGCCGCATTGATCAGCCTCTGATGAAACAAATACGAAATGCCAAACCACCCGGCTGCAAAGATCAGACAGAGGTACCAATTGCGCCAAAACCGATAAGCCGCGCGCTCCATGATCTGATCCAGCGCGCCACCACCCAAGGCCTCGAACGCGAGAAAGAACGAGAACATAAAGGCGTGCAGCAGAGCGACGAAACCCACCAGCAAGCAAACGGATCGAAATCGGTTTGCGTTGATATGGGTGTACAATCCATAGGCCTGAAACATCACTGGCCAATCTTCGGTCTATCGAAAACGAAGGCGGGCGAAAGCCTGCGGATCAGAACTTGACCTCAGGCGCACGTGAAACCGCTTCACGTTCTTCGTCTGCAATCTTGAAGAATTCCTGGTGCTTAAAGCCAATCGCATTGGCAACCAGGATCGCAGGAAAGGTTTGCCGTGTCGTATTGTATTCCGCCGTCGTGTTATTAAAGAAGCGGCGGGCGGCCGCAATTTTGTTCTCAATGTTGGACAGTTCGGTTTGCAGCTGGCGGAAATTCTCATTGGCTTTAATTTCCGGATAATTCTCAACCAACAGCATCAAACGGTTAATGGCGCCGGTCAGACGCCCTTCCGCAGCTGACTGCGCTCCCGGTCCTTCCGCTGTCATCGCCGTATTGCGCGCCTTGATGACGGACTCCAACGTCTCACGCTCGTGCTTGGCATAGCCCTTGACGGTCTCGACCAGGTTCGGGATCAGCTCGTGACGCTGCGTCAGTTGTACATCAATATCTGCAAACGCCTGCGAAACGCGCTGCCTTAAACCAACAAGCCCGTTGTAGACACCGATCATCCAAAGCGCGATGAGGGCAACGGCGCCAAGAACAACCAAACCGATCGTCGTAATCGTCATGTGAAACCTCGCCTGCTATCGAACGAGAGCCAAGCTCTCCCAGGGATAGGCCTCACTATAGCACGGCAAGGTTGTCCCTTTACCCCTCATCCGGCTCAAATAGTTTATAGACGACCGGGCTATAGAGGTGGCCATAACCTTTATCAATGGCCTCAAGCAGGCGCTGCTCGGCAACTTTGGCGACCGGTGCATCAACGTTAACTTTCTCGGCAAGATCGAGCGCATAGCGCAGATCCTTGAGTGAGTACGTTGTCGGGAACTGATCATCCGGATACTCTCCAGAGGTCATGTGGGTGCCGTGCTTGCGCATCACGTAGCTATCAGCAGATCCTTTCGACAGCACCTCAAAGACCTTGGATCGATCAACTCCCGCGCGTGTCGCAATAGCCATCGCTTCGGCAATGCCACTCACGGACTGGAAAATGATCATATTGTTCATCAGCTTCAAGACCTGCCCATTGCCAACACCGCCGCAATGGGAAATCTGTTCGCCCATACACTCAAGGTAAGGCTTGATGCGGTTGAAGACCTCGTCACTAGCACCAACCGTAATGGCGAGAGTGCCGTTCTCAGCAGCCGGCACACCGCGTGCCACCGGCGCATCAGCGAAATCTACGCCCTTCTCAGCTAGAGCAGCAGCCACCTCGCGGTTGATCTCAACTGTTGCCGTCGTCATATCAACCAACGTCTGACCTGCGCGCGCATTGGCCACCAAAGCGCCGTCCCCGAATGCGACGTCACGCACTTGCGGCTCGCCGGGAACACACATGAAGACGATATCGGCTTGCGCCATGACATCACCAACCGAAGAGGCAGAAACAACTCCGTCGGCTTCACGTGCCTTGACCTTCTCAGAATCAACGTCGAATGCAATCACCGGCTTGCCGGATTTTTTTGCAAGGTTGCGGCACATCCGGCCGCCCATAACTCCAAGCCCGATAAATCCGAGCTGCTTAACGTTTGCCATTTCATTCTCCTGGCGTAATCGATTAACGGACCGGCTCAATCTTGCGGCAGCGGGAACTCATCGAGATACGGCATGTAGCTGTCCTCGACATCCATACCGGTCGATGCCAGCACGCGCACCACGGCATTGTAGAACCCAATCGTGATAATGAGATCGAGCAGATGCTCGCGGCTCAAATCCTTCTCCAGAAGCGCATAGGTGGCATCCGAAACAGAACCCTCCTCGGTCATCTCGCGCGCCGCAGCAACAACCGTCTTACTCAGTGCATCCAGCGAAGAAGGACGCCCTTCCGCCTCCTCGATAAGACCACGAATGTCATCGTCGCTAACGCCAAAGTCGCGCCCGATCTTGATGTGATGAGAATACTCATATGGCGACCGCGCAAGATATCCCACCATCAGGATCGCCATCTCACGCAACCGCGGATCAAGTTTGCTTTCGTATCGGATAAACCGGCCGAGACCCTGGAAGGCACGGGCCGCATTAGGGCTGTGCGCCAGAATTTTGTAGAGGTTGATATCCCTGTTTAGGATATCCTGATCTGCTTCCGCCAGATCAGATTTTTCAAGATAGGGCAGTCGGGCCATGGGAAAACTCCGGCTCACTCATGTAGGAAACACTGAAGATTGATCAGTGCTGCTGGCTCTCGCGGGCTGGCGCCTGGATAGTCACGCCACCATCCACCACCAATGTATGACCGGTGATGTACTTGGCTTGGTCCGACAATAAAAACCGGACGGCAAAGCCAATATCCCAGCCAGTCCCCTCTTGCTTCAGCGCTGACGCATTTTTGCGTTGCGCCCGCTGTTCATCAGGCATGCCCCGCGTATAGACCATCGGCGTATAGACCGGGCCCGGGGCAATGCAGTTCACGCGAATGCCCTCTGGTCCGTGGTCCACCGCCATCGCCCGTGTCAATGCAATGACCGCACCTTTTGTTGTCGTATAAGCCGTCAGCCGCCGCGGTCGAAGTGCTGAGATCGACGAGATGTTGACGATCGCACCGCCGTCACCACTTTCAACCATAGCCGGTATGGCATACTTCGATGTCAGGAACATTGCTTCGACGTTGACCTGCATCATCTTGCGCCAAACATCGGGGTCTTCCTCAACGACGCTGCCCCGGCTTGATATGCCAATGTTATTGTCGAGGAAGTCCAGTCGGCCGAACTGGCTTACAGCGGCCTCAACCATCGCCTTGCACTGCCCCTCATCGGTTAGATCCGCAGCATGGGCTGCGGCAGTCCCACCATTGTCGGCAATCAGATCTACAGTCGCTTGTGCCCGAGACAATTCATTGTCGACCACAAAGACCTTCGCGCCAGCACGTGCGAGTAGGATTGAGGCCGCACGGCCGTTACCAATGCCATCATCCGCTGCGCCGCCACCAGCAACAATCGCGACCTTGTCACCAAAGCCTAAGTCGTCGGATGGCCAGTTTGACTGACTCATTATTTCCTCCCGTGAGTGATTTCTTCACACACCAACCGCCCGGTCCCAGTCCTTCGGGTCCGACACTTCATTGCCGTTCCGGCTTGTCTCAATTCAAATGTCAAACCACAAAGAGACACAAATGATATCCAGGCGATCAGTACCCGATAGCGCAGCCGTCCTTGCGTGGGTCTGAACCACCCGTCAGAACATTCTGCTCATAGTCGACCCAGATGGCCTGCGATCCGCCAATCGGTTTTGCCGGACGCACAAGCTTATGTCCCTTTTCACGCAAGCCCGCCTGGATCTCCTCCGGAATAGTCCCCTCGACCTCAACCTCGCCTGAAAACGGATCCGGGAAGAAGCGCGGCCGATCCTGTGCTTCCTGGATATCGAGACCAAAATCAAACATGCCGGTCAGGAACTGCATGTGACCAAACGATTGATACTCGCCACCCATAACACCATATGGCATCACGGCCTTGCCATCCTTGACCACCATACCTGGAATAATCGTGTGCAGTGGCCGCTTGCCTGGTGCAATACAGTTCGGATGATTGGGGTCGAGTACAAATCCCTGACCACGGTTCTGCAGCATCACGCCCGACTTCGGCGCCATCTGCACGCTTCCGAAGTTCGAGAACAATGTGTTGATGAAGCTGCAGCAGTTCCGGTCTTTATCGACGACGGAAATATAAACCGTGCTCTCGTGCTTCGGTCCGGTGAACTCCGGTAACGGACTCAGCGCCGTCGCAGGATCGATTGCAGTGCGCACTTGTTTGGCATGTTCTGGTGACAACAACCAGTCCACGGGCACGTCAACCTGATTTGGGTCTGCGAGGTAGAGATTGCGGTCACGATAGGCAAGGCGACCGGCTTCAATCTCCGCATGGACGCGTGCCAACGTCATTGGCTGGTCGCCGTAAGTCTCCACCTCGCTCATGATATTGAGCAGCATCAGCGCAATGACGCCTTGGCCATTGGGGGGACACTGGTAGACATCGTAGCCACGGAAGTTCGTTGTGATCGGTGTCACGTACTCACCACGGGCCGTAGCGAAATCTTCCATGGTGTGGAGACCGCCCTTGCTCTGCAGGTAAGAGACAATGTCTTCGGCAACCTCGCCCGTGTAAAAGGCGTCCCGGCCACCCTCTGCGACCTTCTGCATTGTGGCAGCCAGTTCCGGCTGGCGGTGCATCTCGCCCACGCCAGGCGTTTTCCCTCCAGGCATGAAGACACGCATGGCGCCTTCATCATTCTTCAAAAGCGAGATCTGGCTTGCAAAATCGACACTCACGCGCGACGACACCGGATAGCCGTCTCGGGCATACTTGATTGCTGGTTGCAGAAGTTCACTTAGTGGACGCGTTCCGTGATCACGCACAAGCGTATCCCAGGCATCAATGGCGCCCGGAACTGTGACAGCATGGGGGGACTGTCGCTCCAACGTCTTGATCCCGTTTTCGGCATACCATTCCGCCGTTGCAGCTGCTGGTGCCCGCCCCGAGCCATTAAACGTCACAAGGTCGTCACTGCCTTCAGGCGCATAAATACAGAAGCAGTCGCCACCAATACCGGTTGACTCAGGTTCAACAACACACTGCACCGCGCAAGCGGCCACGGCAGCATCCAAGGCGTTTCCGCCATTGCGAAGAACATCAACCGCCGTCTGTGTTGACAGTGGATGTGACGTGCTGGCCATGCCCTCCGGTGCATGCACCGGAGACCGTCCTGGTTGTTCAAGATCTCTCATTGGTCTCTTTCTTTGCTGGATATTGCGCCGGAGATTGCCACATCAGCCGTGTCAACAAAAGCCATTGCCCGTAAGTGAAGGGATTTGCCTAGGTGACAGCACCAGATATCAGGCCCATAATTAACGCTGTTGGGGGAGAAACATCATGCAAGACCACAATCAAGCAACCGGTCCGAAGCGCGTCGCGGTCGCAGGCCTCGGCGTCATTGGGATGCGGGTGGCACGCTACATCGACGACGGTGCGGTTGAAGGCGTTGAGCTCAGCGCGGTTGCGTCGCGAGATCCACAAAAAGCCGCACAATCAGCAAGCGAACTGAAGAAAGCCCCTCAGGTCTGCACACTGCAGGAACTACCCGAGCACGCGGACATCATTGTCGATTGCACACCTGCCTCCATTTTCCGCGAGGTCGCAGAGGCTGTCCTGGGGCAGGGCAAAATCCTAATGCCACTGTCCGTCGCGGCGCTCCTCGAAAACATGGACCTGGTCGACAAGGCTCGTGAGACCGGCGGGCAAATCGTCGTGCCTACAGGAGCCATCATCGGTCTGGATACGGTCCGCGCCATGGCTGTTGGTGAAATCCACAGCGTGGTTCTCGAAACCCGCAAGCCTCCAAATGGCCTTGCTGGCGCCCCTCATCTGGTCAACAACAATATCTCCGTCGAGAACCTGACCGAGGCCAAGCTGGTCTTCAAAGGCAATGCACGGGAAGCAGCCAAAGGCTTCCCGGCCAACGTCAATGTTGCTGCAGCCCTTTCGTTGGCTGGTATTGGCCCTGACCGAACCGAAGTCGAAGTCTGGGCAGATCCGGACGTCGATCGCAACATGCAGACGGTTACCATCGTCTCCGACTCCGGCGACGCGACCATGAAGATGCGCAACATTCCGTCGGTCGAGAATCCCCGAACAGGCCGCATCGTGGCACAAAGTGTCGTCGCGACCCTCAGACGTCACACCTTGCCGATGATATCCGGCAGCTAAGAGCAGCTTCGCAAGGAGACAGCGCGTTGCACCCTACGCAGGCCATAGCGTGCCAACTCTGGTGCTTGTCGTCTTTGACGTGATATTGAACGCACGATGATCTACTTTAATCGGTTGAGCAGCATTGGCCCCCCCCGTTGGAATCTGTCCGATTCCGCCTGAAGGTCCGTTGCGCTAGGCAGGATAGTTCATGACGGTAGCAATCGCAGGGGCTGGCATTGGCGGTTTGACGTTGGCGCTTAGTCTGCATCAGATCGGCATCGACTGTGTCATCTTTGAAAGCGTCGATGAAATCAAACCATTGGGCGTTGGAATCAACGTCCTACCGCACGCTGTCCGCGAACTCACCGAACTTGGTCTGCAGGAACGCCTCGCACAAACCGCGATCGAAACGGCGGAGCTCGCGTATTTTTCCAAGCATGGCAAACTGATCTGGTCGGAACCGCGCGGCAAGCACGCCGGCTACAGCTGGCCGCAATTCTCCATCCATCGCGGACAACTACAGATGTTGCTGCTTGAGGCCGTGCAGGAGCGGCTCGGGCCAAATAGTGTCATGATGGGCCACCACCTGAAAGATTGGCAGCAGGCAGGATCCGAACTGACAATCACGCTGACTGAGCGTGACGGCACCACCATCAAGAAGCAAGTGACTGCGCAATGTCTGATTGCCGCTGACGGCATTCATTCCGAAGCCCGCGCCAAGCTTTACCCGAATGAAGGACCACCGGCCTGGGACGGCGCCATCCTCTGGCGCGGCGTCACCGTCGCGAAGCCATTTCTCACCGGCGCAACAATGGCCATGGTCGGCCATGAGTTCCAGAAGTTTGTGACGTATCCAATCTCAACCCGAACAGATGATCCCGACACATCTCTGATCAATTGGATCGCCGAGCTCAAATTTGACCAAGACTACCAGTGGCGGCGGGAAGATTGGAACCGCGGCGGCAACCTGGATGATTTTCTACCGGCCTTTGAAGACTGGCGTTATGACTGGCTCGACATCCCGGAACTCATCCGCAAAGCCGAACACGTCTATGAATACCCAATGGTTGACCGCGATCCACTACCGCGCTGGACACACGGCGCCATGACCCTGCTTGGCGATGCGGCCCACCCGATGTACCCAATCGGCTCCAACGGTGCGTCACAAGCGATCCTCGATGCCCGCACCCTGACGCGTGAGTTCCAGACCCACGGCGTCACCGAGGCAGCGCTGCAGGCCTACGAAGCCGAACGGCTCCAGGCGACCGCAAAGATCGTTGCCGGCAACCGTGCCGGAGGGCCCGATGAAGTCCTCGACGTCATTGAAAATCGAGCCCCAGATGGCTTTGATGACATCGACACGATCTCACCTTTGGCAGAGCGCAAGCAGATCGCGGACCGCTACAAGGTCCTTGCGGGTTTTGATAAAGACACTCTGAACAACCGGCCATCCATCGTGGCCCACCCTTAAGACTGGAGAACCAAGGGCATGAGCTCGGAAGCGAAAAAAATTGCAGTCATCGGCGCCGGCATTCTCGGCGTTTCAACCGCCGAATGGTTGCGCCGCGATGGCAACACGGTTGAACTCATCGACCGCGTCGCACCGGGCAGCCCCGAGCAAACCAGTTACGGCAATGCAGGTGTCCTTGCCAACTCGTCCATTGTGCCGGTCGCTGTCCCGGGCCTCATCAGCAAAATTCCGAGCATGCTGTTCGACCCCGAAAGCCCGCTGTTTCTGAAGTGGAGCTACCTGCCGCGCCTGCTGCCCTGGATCACACGCTTCCTCGCCAATGGAAACGAGAAAACGGTGCGCCGGATTGTTGAAGGCCTGGTCCATATCTGCGGCGATGCGGTTGACCAGCATCTGACATTGGCGCGCGGCACCGAGGCCGAGAAATTCATCAACCACGGACCGTACGCCTATCTCTTCCCCAGCCGCGCGGCCTACGAAAAGGATCCTTTCGCGTTCGAACTGCGCAAGGAGCACGGCATGCGCTTTGAAGAAAAGACACGGGAACAACTCGTCGCCGTCGATCCGCATCTTGGTGAGCACTATCAATTCGGCGTCTTCATGGTGGACCATGGCTGGGTGGGTGATCCGGGCGGCTACGTCGCCGCCATCGCCGAGCATTTCTTCAACAACGGCGGAACCTACTGGAAAGCCGAGGTCGAAGATATCGTCCCAAGCAGCAACGGCGCCATCGCCATCGAGACGCAGGGTGAAACCCGCCACTATGACAAGGTCGTCCTGTCGGCTGGTGTTTGGTCAAAGAAACTGGCCGAGCGGCTCGGACACAAGACACCGCTTGAAAGCGAACGCGGCTACCACATGGTGTTCAAATCACCGTCCTATCAACCGCCCTACCCCTACTGCCTGGCCGATGCCAAGATGGTCGCCACGCCGATGGACGCCGGTGTCCGCTGTGCCGGCCTGGTTGAGTTCGGCGGCACCGAAGCCGGTCCGTCGGAAGCCCCGCTAAAACTGATTCAGAAGCGCTTCAAGGCGCTTTATCCGGACATGACGTGGGAAGAGACGGAAAGCTGGTTGGGCCACCGCCCGGCACCAGTAGACAGCCTGCCATTTCTTGGTGAAAGCCCGAAGGCAGACAATGTTTACTTCGCCTTCGGCACACACCACATCGGCCTCACTTCCGGCCCGAAAATCGGTCGCCTGACAGCCGATCTGATCGCCGGCCGCACCCCCAACATCGACATGTCGCCTTATCGGGTTGGCCGCTTCGACTAGGTGTGAACTTTCAGGACGTTGTCCATTCTCTGAGAACGTTCGCCCCCCAGCAACGTGATGCCTGCGAAGGCAGGCAACCACGAGCCTGTCAGAACAGACTGCGTCAATGGCGAGGTTCTGAACCTGCAATGAGGGTCTTTTTCACCCACAAGCGCCGAAGATTCTGAGATGCTCGTGGATCGCTGCCTGCGCAGCGATGACGGAGCAGAGGACATCACAGTCAGCACCAAATGGTCGGTTGTTCCGGCTTGAAAACAAACCACCGATCAGCCAACCGGTCCTGACCGTGGACAACCACTTCAAGCTTTACAACTAGTTACACGGCGATTGGCAAGACCGAGCAATACAACGTTCTTCAACAGGTCGTAGAGCTCAAAACAATACCATTGAGCTCGAACTCACCGCCAAAGGCTATCCCAGAGCAAATTGCGTTGTACGAAGTTGCATTGTTGACGTTGCCGGTGCTGCCATCCAGGAAGATCGGTGCAGCTTTACCGTAGCTGGAACTGAAATCAAAAAGCGAGCCACCGAAATCACCATTAAAGGTATTTCCTCTGACTTGCAGCTGACCATTGGTTACGGAGAATAGATGAGTTCCGGCACCGTAGAACACCGAATTGAATATCTTTAGTGTGGCAGCGCCGCCCGCATTGAATACTTCATTGGTGATGTTAGCAAAGCTAGAATCGACGACCGTCACTTCATTGCCGCCCGGGTCAAGATTAGCCATTGAAATTCCCCTGTCGGCCCCGTCCACAGTCAAGTTTGTAATGTCGACGACATTGCCCGTGGTAAAGCTAAGACCATTAGCCTTGCCGGTCTCAGAGCGTATGAAGACGTTGGAAATCGATACAATCTTATTGTCCCTGCCAATTTCAATTCCAGTCCCGGAATCACCAGTGAGTATTATGCGAGTATCACTGATAATGATCGACTTGTTGTTGTCGTCTATCTCAATCCCGCTGTAGTCAGCATTTTTGATCGTCAAACCTCGAACAACAAGCTCGTTTTCGTTATTGGCAAAGATTGCGGCTTCACCGTCATAACCGACATTCCTGAATACGCCACCGAGGATCGCGACTTCATTGCGATCTCCGATCTCGATCGCAGATTCGTCAATGTTCTCGATCAAAAGATTGGTCAGAAAGATATTCTTGCGATCGTCCTCGATCAGGAGGCCATCAGTCTCGCCGCCATTGTCATACCCACCATCGATCGTGATCCCGGCGACATGGATGTTGGAGCCATTCACCAGCAGGTTCCAGTTGTCGCTGTCTCCCGGTGTTGTCAGGCGACCGGGCGCGCCGGGTGCGGTGAACGGCACGACGAGGCCGGTCCGGCGTCCGCGTACCTGGATGGTGGCACCACCGCCCTGCAGCGTCTGGTTGCCTTGCAGTTCCTGCCCACCTTGGACTTCACCATTGACAATGATGAGGGAATTGTCGCCGGCGGCATTGGAGGCAGCCGTCACGCTGTTGGCTGCATTGGCGTAGGCGACACGGTCGAAGTGGGTGCCGGTCAGCGCGTCGGCGACGGCTTCTGCCTTGCTGCGCACCGTGACAATGTCGGTATCGCGTTCGATGCCATCAAGCATACGCCGCTGCTGACCACTGAGCGAAGCCAGCGCTCGGGCTGGTGTGCCACCATTCAACGGAATCCGAACACGCAGGCCAATATCATGACGGGTATCACGGACATCATCATGGCTGATCTCATATTCCGCCGTCAGTCGCGAGCCCGGTAGCGACGCAATGATATCATTGACCCGCAGTTCCAAACGGCCCTTGACCCCGGCGATCTCCTGATCGGCATCAGAATTGTCAAAGTAGTAGCCACCGGCATAGGCGCGCAGCTCGAAGATGTTGGGATCGAGCTTGGCAAACGACGTCGGCAACCGGAAACCGATTTCGCCGTCAACACCCATCATGCCGACTTCCTCGGCGCCGATCAGCTTGATCTGATTGCCCTGCAGCTGAACCTGCGCATAGCCGGCAACCCCGGCCTGTGGCTTGGTGATCGGCCCGTACCAGTTGACGCGTGCGTCGAAGCGATCAGACAGCGCCTCGAAACCACCGGAGAGCTGCCAGAACGTATTGTCGATGCCGGAGCGGCGGACGTCACCACCGATCCAGGCGCCGAGGTTGAACCCCGACGTCGTCATGCGGCGATAACCAAGCGCAAGATTGCCTTCCTTGGCGCTGTCATCGAAGAACTTCGCCGTTAGCTGCCCGAACAAGAGCGCGCGCTGGCCGCCCCGGATCGGCGCAAAGATAGTCGTCTCACCGCGGTTGGTGCCGGATGTACCGGTGCTTTCAACGCCGTCGTTCTCGCGGCTGTTGTGATACCCGCCGATCTCGAACCACGGATGCCAATAGGCCGGTGTGTGGGAGGCCGGCGTGTCGGAGGGGGCGCTGGCTGTTGCCGCCGTCACAACGCCAATCGTTGCCAGCGCCGCAAGACACGCCAGAAAATGCGCACTGCCGAATGAAAACCGTGAAAGTCGCACGACTTCGCCCCCTCAAGCTGATCATGAGCCGTTGGCCAGAATCTTGGCGCAACCATGAGGGAAGAGGTCAGTGAAGCGTTAAGCCGTTAGCGCAAACCGGCACCGGAATTGGGGAACATCGGACCAATAAAGTAAGGGTTTTCGGCAGCCCGCAGCGGTTTTCCAACAGATCGTGTGATGGCCGCCACACCACATCCGAGCCCCTGAACAGATCTCAGAACCGGCCTGAGAAACGGCCTGAGACCCGATCGGGCTCCAGACCGCCGGAGAGGTTTCAGAGCAACCAGATCGTAGCGAGGCCGAGAAATGCGAAGAAGCCGACAACATCCGTAATCGTCGTGACAAAGACGCTGGACGCAATCGCCGGGTCATGACCCAGGCGCTGCAACGTCAATGGCACCAGGATGCCTGCCAAGGCCGCCGCCAGATGATTGAAGACCATGGCCGCTGCAATCACCAGTCCCAGGGCGCCACTGCCAAACCAGACAATCGTCACGATCGCCAGGATCATCGCAAACAACAATCCGTTGAGCAGTCCGACCGAGACCTCACGCAGAACAATGCGCGATGCATTGACAGCGGTCAGGTTGCGGGTCGCCAGGGCACGCACAGCCACCGTCATCGTCTGCGTACCGGCATTGCCCCCCATCGAAGCGACGATCGGCATTAGCACGGCCAGAGCCACCATCTGCTCGATCGAGGCATCGAACATCTTGATCACCACCGATGCCAGCACGGCGGTCACGAGATTGACCAACAACCAGATGAAGCGGCTCTGAGTTGTATTGAGTACATTGTCGACGACACTTTCATCGCCAACGCCACCAAGCCTGCGGATATCTTCGTCCGCCTCACTCTGAATGACCTCCACGACGTCGTCGACTGTCATCACCCCGACAAGCCGGCCACTCGCATCGACCACCGGAGCGGAATAGAGGTCATAGCGCTCGAACTGGCGGGCGACGTCTTCCTGGTCAGCCATCGCATCGACCGTCGAGATGTCGTCGCGCATAATCTCTTCGATCGGCACATGGCGCTTGTTACGCAGCAGGTGGGAAAGGTTGACGGACCCTAGCACTTTGAACAAAGGATCAACGACATAGATCTCAGAGAATGTCGTCGGCAACTCCTCGGTTTCGCGCATGTAGTCGATCACCTGACCGACATTCCAAAACGGCGCGACCGACACGAATTCACCCTGCATGAGGCGACCGGCTGTCTCTTCCGGGTACTCAAGGTTGCGTTGCAGGGCGGCACGATCCGGCAGTGGCAACTGCTCGAGAATTTCCTGTCGATCCTCAGGTTCGAGATTCTCAAGAAAGTAGGCCGCATCATCCGAATCCAGCGCAGTCGCCGCCTGCGCCAGATAGGCATTGGGCAGCTCATCAGCAAGTTGGTCACGAACCGACTCGTCGAGCTCGGAAAAGACATCATAGTCAATATCTGCGCCCAGCGCCTGGATGAATGGAGCCCGCTGCGGTGGCTCCAGCAGCTCAATCAGGTCTGCAAGATCGGGCGGCCGCAAGTCCCGAACCTGGAACCGGACGCCTTCGTTGTCGCCGACCAACAGTGCATCTGTGACCGCGCGCACGAAGTCGCTACTGAGGTCATCCTCTGTGTCAGACACGCTCGCGATGTTTTGAACCTCGGCCATGGCGGCGGCGTAACATAATTGCCAGGCCCCGAAAACCGTGCGACTTCGCCGCCACGCCGCCGCGAGCACATCGCCGCGTCGTGGGTTTCACTTATTGCCAAGCTGTGCAAATCCACCCTACATGACGCCGTCGGAGATCGGCCAATGCGGTAATTTAGGGAACAACGATGCGCAACTTCGCAATTATCTTGCTTGGCGCGATTTTATCCATGTCAGCCGCAGTGACGACCGCTGCTGCCTGCGAGGGCAAGCTCGGTGTGTCGCGGACTTTGACAATCGATGCGACCGGCGGACCGCTGTTTGGCAGTGTACAATATAAATCACCCAGCCCTCTTAAGGATGGTGAGGTGGTGATTACGTTTGACGACGGTCCATTACGACCAAACACGCGACGCATTTTGAAGGCTTTAAAGGATCATTGCACAAAAGCTACGTTCTTCATGGTCGGCCGGATGGCGGTCGCGGATCCCGCTATGGTGCGCGAAGTGGCTGCCCAGGGCCACACGATTGCCACCCATACCTGGACGCACAAGAACCTGAAGCGTTGGAGCGCAAGCCGGGCCAAAGGCGAAATTGAACTGGGCATCAGCACGATCGAGCATGCGCTTGGCAAGCCGATAGCGCCATTCTTTCGCTTTCCTTACCTCTCCGATCCCAGCAGTATGATCGAATACCTGCAGGGCCGCGATATCGCGACGTTCTCCATCGATGTTGATTCGTATGATTACCGCACCCGTAGCGGTGACAGTGTGCGCCGCACAATCATGCGGCAGCTGGCGAGCAGGGGCAAAGGCATCCTGCTATTCCACGACATTCAGATCTCCACTGTACGGGCAATGCCGGCCCTATTGAACGAGCTAAACCGCAAGGGTTTCAAGGTCGTCCACATTGTTGGCGGAAGCACGACGCCGACGCTAGCCGCCTACGATAAGCAGGCCCAGGAGCTACACGAAAAGCGCCGCTACTCAACGTCGATCCGCCCGGTCGGCAGCTCAGGCAGCGAGAAACGCGCGAAATCCTCGCAGCCTCAGCGCAAGGTCGTGCGGTCCAGCAAACCATCATCCGCACCATCTGGCGCTGGAGCGACCCGCAAGAGTGCCCCGAAAAAGAAACCAGTTGATGACTGGCGCCGGAAGGTCCTCGGCAACTGATCAGACGCAGACCGAAATGCGGACAACACTAATGCACTAATATCAAACACTGATCACGCGAGAGTGCCGAGCTTATTGCCTCCACGAACATAACACTGTCATCTGTGCAACAACGCAGCACCAAAAGCCCACGGCTGCCATCCAACACTTGCAGTTCATTGCGCGAAACGCGAAATAAAGTGGCAGCATTCATGGGAATTGGAAGCGACGCGTGCGCCACCCTCTCGCAATTTGGGCATTTTTCCTGGCCGGCCTCGCCGTAAGCCAGCACGCCCACGCATGCCGTGATGCTTCTGCTGGCCTGCCGACGAGCAGGATTGTTCAGATTGATGCGTCAACTGGCCCGATGTTTGGGCGGATCAGCCGGTTCGCCCGCGAGCCACAGTTCCTTCGCGACAAAGAAGTTATCCTAACCTTCGATGATGGCCCATCGCCAAGGATCACGCGGTCCGTCCTGGACACGCTCGACAAATACTGTGCGAAGGCAACCTTTTTCCCGGTGGGTCGCATGGCTCTGGCCTATCCGCAAATCATGCGACGCATTGCCGAAGCAGGGCACACAATTGGCGCCCATACATGGTCGCACCCGAATAACCTTCGCAGATTGACGCCATCGGCGATCGAGACGCAGATCGAAAAAGGCTTTGCCGCCATCGCGGTGGCCAGTGGCCAGCCTATTGCACCTTTTTTCCGGTTTCCCGGCCTGAATGATGATGGGCGAGCCCTGCGGTATCTGCAAAAGCGGGAAGTCGCGACGTTTTCAGTCGATGTCGTCTCAGATGACAGCTTCACATCCGACGTCGACGAGCTTGTTCAAAACACGCTGACACGGATGCAACGGCGTGGCCGCGGGATTCTCCTATTCCACGATATTAAGTCCGTTACGGCCAGGGCGCTGCCACGCATTCTCGAGGGATTGAGAAAGTCTGGCTTTTCCGTCGTTCACATGACAACCAAGTTCACGTTCGTGCCGCTTGAGCGCTTTCGCACGCGGATGGCGAAGCGGTTACGAGACAACGCGAAACCAAAGACGCAGCTGTCATTGGCCGGCTTCCACGGCACCGTTCGAGCCCATCCTGAACCATCAAGGCAGCAGCCGCCGGTGACGCACCTTGCTCCAGCCAAGCGCGAAATCGAACTGGCAAAATTGCGCGCAAAACGTGTACGCAGCCTCGTTAAGTCGATCGATGGGCGAGCTTGGTCGTCGATCATCGAACACAAGGCCTCCCAAGCAGGACCGGACGAAAAGCCGGTCAACTGACAGGCTCCCCACTCGGATAGAGCCGAACAAGATCCAGCCGACGGTAGCAGTTACGCGCTCGCACAGAAGTGCTGACATACGAAACTGTCGCCGCAACTTGTGGCATGAGATTAAAACCCGGATCGTCCACCACCATCACCCCAGACGCTGCTCATACCTAGTTTCAAAGACTTAGAAGCTGAAACGCGCGCCAAGGTCATCAACCGGTCACGTCCAAAGCAGTCGACGGCGCCCAGCCGTTTGCAAGCTGACGAAAAATTGTAATCAGATTGCCCCAATTGACCGTATATATCCGGTTGGACTTAAAACAGGAGAGAACTCGATGTCCCGTCACGCCAATAGTTTTTCCCGCCGAGATCTGATGCTTGGCTCCGCCGGACTTGCCGCTGCAGGCGTTGTTGTCGGTACAGCCGGTGCATCGGCCAAAACCCCGATGGGCGGGGCGTCGATGACAGCCTATCGCCGCGTCAAGCTTGGCCAATTTGAAGTCACAACCGTGTTTGACGGTTTCGCCAATGTTCCAAAGGTTTTCCCGATTTTCGGACAGAACCAATCAGCGGACGCTGTCTCGGCACACTTGGAAGCGAACTACCTGCCAGGCGACAAAATGCAGATTGGCTTCACGCCGGTCGTCGTCAACACCGGCAATGAGACAATCCTGTTCGATGCTGGCAACGGCACAGGTCGCGGCGAGACGCGTGGCCATCTCGTCAAGTCGCTCGAAGCAGCCGGTTTCTCAGCCGATAAGATTGATATTGTTGTTATCACACACTACCACCCGGACCACATCGGCGGCCTCATTGCGGACGGTAAGGCTACGTTCCCCAACGCCCGCTATGTGACAGGTGAAGCAGAGAACAATTTCTGGACATCGAAAGCCGTTACCGGCAGCACCGACAAGAAAATGATGGGCCGCTCAAAGCTTGTCCAAGGCAAAGTCGTCCCGCTTGCTGAAAAGACAACCTTCATCAAGGGCGGCAATGATGTCGTAACCGGCATCACTGCGATTGAAACGTTCGGCCATACGCCTGGTCACATGGCCTACAATATCGAAAGCGATGGCAAGCGGTTGCTGCTTTGGGGCGATGCGTGCAACCACTACGTTGCCTCGTTGCAAAAGCCTGAGTGGCATGTCGTTTTCGACATGGATAAGGACGCCGCAATCGCGTCACGTAAGAAGATCCTCGATATGGCAGCAGCAGATAAAGTGCCGGCCACAGGATATCACATGCCATTCCCAGCGATGGGATTTGTCGAAAAAGTCGGCGATGCTCACCGTTGGCTCCCATTGACGTATCAGCTCGATATCTAAGCGTATTACGTCTAGCTTAAAGACATATCTGACGTTTGCCCTCATCCCAGCAAGTCTGGCAGGCAAACGTCAGATATTGATGCCATCCAGTTGGCCCAATATGCTCGCATTCCAAGCAAATCGGATTCCTATCCAAGAACCGTTCGCCAACGGCCGCTTGGGATAGCGAGAAGTTCCTTCCAGACAGGGTCCGACCCTGGTTGTGTCAAAACGCGAATGCTGATTCAGTTCTTCTGCAGCTTTGCGGGAGCATGGCATGAAGCGGTTCATCGAAGGACAGGCACGGGATCAGGCTACATTCTTTCCTGAGTGCCTTGAGGATTGGATCGACGAGAACAATCCTGTCCGCGTTGTCGAAGCGTATGTCGAGAGTCTCGATCTTCGCAATCTTGGTTTCTGCGGTGTTGATCCTAAAGAGACTGGACGCCCCGCATATCACCCATCCGTCCTGCTCAAGCTCTACATCTACGGCTATCTCAATGCCGTGCAGTCGAGCCGCCGATTGGAACGTGAAGCAGGCCGCAATGTCGAGGTGATGTGGCTGCTTGGCCGCCTTGTTCCTGACCACAAGACGATTGCCGAGTTCCGTCGCAACAACGGTCCCGCCATCCGTAAGGTCTGCGCGCAGTTTGTTGAGTTGTGTCGTCGGATCGGCTTGTTAAACGAAGCGAGCGTTGCCATTGACGGCTCAAAGTTCAAGGCGGTCAACAACCGCGACCGGAACTACACCACCAACAAGATGAGGCGTCGCCTGGCGCAAATCGATGAGAGTATCGGGCGCTATCTGCACCAGCTTGAAAGCGCCGACCGCCAAGAGCGATCCAAAGCGCGGGCGATGCGCATCAATCGCTTGCATGAGAAGATCGACAAGCTGCAAGAGGAGATGGAGCGTCTGGCCGCGATCGACAAGCAACGGTTGGAACAACCTGATGAGCAGATATCGCTGACCGATCCAGATGCCCGATCAATGGCAACGAGTGGCCGTGGCTCGGGTGTTGTCGGCTACAATGTTCAAGCTGCCGTCGACACCAAGCATCATCTGATCGTGGCACATGATGTTGTCCAGACCGGCAATGACACGGGACAGCTGGCGGCTATGTCGAAGAAGACCAAGCAGGTCCTTGGTGTCGACAAGCTCGATGTTGTCGCCGATCGCGGATACTTCTCGAGCGAGGAGATCCTCAAGTGCTCCAAGGCTGATATCATCGTCACGTTGCCGAAACCGCAAACCTCGAACAACAAGCGCAAGGGCCTCTTTGTCAAAGCGGACTTCAGGTATGTTCCTGATTATGACTTCTATATTTGTCCGGCGGGCGAGGTCTTGGTCTTCGTCTCGCATAAGCGCGATGGAGGGATGAACTTCCGACGATACACGACCAAGCAATGCTCGGGCTGCAAACTCAAGACACGGTGCACAGAAGCTGCGCACCGCGTCGTCTCGCGTTGGGAGCACGAATACGTTCTGGAGGACGTCCAACGCCGCCTTGATGAAGATCCAAAAGCCATGCGAGTGCGCCGGGAGACGGTCGAGCATCCCTTCGGGACGATCAAGGCGCGCATGGGAGCAACCCACTTCCTGATGAAGCGCCTGCATAACGTGAAGACGGAAATGTCACTCGCCGTCCTCGCCTACAATCTCACCCGCGTGATCAACATCATCGGGATCGGGCCGCTCATAGCCGCTCTCAAGGAGTTCTTGGCGCTTATTCTGACGAGCATGTTGCACAAATCGTCAGAACGGCTTTCTGGCTCGCCGACAATCAACTACTAGGTCAATCTCTGGCAAAATCCGAATGAAGGAAGCTCAACCATCGACAACGCCACGTGGAACCATGTTTTTACACGGCCAAGACCCAAAGCGGCAGGAACGAATACGACCCGCTTCCTATTCATCGCTTTGAGCGAAATGGCAAAACACTCCGCGCGCCCCGCAACAATTTGTGCCGGCAACCCAGCACCCTGAATCGAACAAGTCTTTTTCGAGAAGGTTGATAATATAGTTTAAGTTTCCACCCAATGTTGAGTTGAGTTAATCGGCCACATTTCCATCTGAGCGAGTATTCGCTTTGTAAGCCGCAGAATTACTGCAACTTAAACACGGGTCGGGTTCGTGACCGCAGTCATAAACGGTCTCCATCACATCACAGCGATTACCGGAAACGCAGAACAAACGAGGCAATTCTTTAGCAATGTTCTGGGCTTGAGATTGGTCAAACAATCCATCAACCTCGACGACCCTGCCAACTACCATTTCTACTTTGGTGACGAACTCGGCCGTGCTGGGTCTCTTCTGACGTTTTTCCCGCGAGAAAACTCTCCAAAGGGCCGCATCGGCGCGGGACAAGCCACCATCGTACAACTCTCAATTCCGCTTGGCGCGCTGCCCTTTTGGCGCCGGAGACTACGATCTCACAACTGTCTGCACATCCTTGATGAAACCCTTTTTGGCGACCAGCGTGCCGTATTCCAGCTGCCAGGCGGTCTACTCCTCGCATTGGTGGAAAGCGCCAAGGATCAACGCCTCCCTTGGCTGACAGACACAATCGACAAAGACGTCGCCATTCGCGGGCTCTACGGTATTACACTCGCCCAACAGTCCACGGCCCACCTGCCGGACTTGCTGACCCAGACGCTTGGCTTTGTCGAACACGATGAGGAACGCGTTGGCACCGCGCTGCAGCGCAGATTTGTCTTACCGCACTCGGATGCCGGTGTTATCGATCTGCAGATTGACCCCAATATGGTGCGCGGCAGCGAGGGTGTCGGAACAATCCATCATGTTGCACTTGATGTGGGGACCGCGGAGGCGCAATCACAAACGCGGCAAACGTTGATCGATGCCGGCATGCAACCGACCGAGGTTTTCGACCGGCAATATTTCTCATCGGTCTATGCGCGGACAGCTGGCGGCATCCTGCTCGAAATTGCAACAACGAGTGAAGAAGGCTTCACGCGCGACGAAACGGCTGATGAATTGGGAGCCAGGCTTTGCCTACCGGCTGATCTTGAAGACCGGCGAAGTGCGATCGAGCGAGATTTACCAGCGATCAGTGAGGCGTGAAGCAGTCGTCAAACCAAGATCTAGGTTTCCAAGCGAGCGACCAACGATCAGTGTTGTCTATGACCGCGTAAAGATCATTGTCAGCCCGATCAAAGAGCTTTCAACGAACTGAATCTCCACGATATGGCGCTCGTTGCGGACCACAACTGTCATATTGGCTTTGACGCCTGAACCATCGACGAACACACGAAACCCGTTCGGAATAATCTTGCCTGTGACGCGACCATCGAAATTGTATTTCTGCTCCAACCAAGTACCCGTGAGTTCATCACCCTGGCGCAGAATCGTACTTTTGATTTCAACAGAACCGCTTGGACTGGCGCACCGCAGCACTTGTCGCAATCCCTCACCTTCTTCGGTGGACCGGTAGGTCGCCCTGCATTTGACATCCTCTGTCTTGCCATTGGTGAAGCCAAGGCGTCCCTTTCCAGTCCACCAACCCAGCAGCGGCTGAAAGGCGTCTGCCGTTTGGGTTGCTGACTGAACAGATCCCGCAATGCCAACAGTCAACAGCGCGACTGCCATTGTGGCCGCGCACCAAGCCCGCCAACCACCACGAAATGCAGAACGCATCATTTCCCACCCGTTCTCTAAAGACCTAATCTTGCAAACAGGACGAATCTCACCTGTCGAAGAATACCACAGCCGAGCGCCACGGCTCAGGCACGTCCCACTCCGAGTACTGGAGGAAGATATTGAGTCACGATCAGCAAAACCAGCAGATTGAACAGACCATTACATCATAGATCCAATGTCTACTCGCAAATCAAGTGATGCGTGACGGAAGCCGTCCCATTCACCAAATGCGCGGCTGATTGGCTCCAATCAACCGGCAAATCAACTTGGCAGAGGTCGACTTGCCCCGCCGCATCAGCAGCTTGTGATGATCACTTGGTCTCACACCCAGGTCATCTACGACTGAAGCGCTTGTGGCTCTACCGGCCCGCATATACGCTGCACATCGAAAAGCCATGAAAATGCTCAGGACTTACCTTAAGTCCCGCGGTCCTGTAAGAGAACTTCCCTGCCTATCCGGTCCAAACCAACATCCAACGGAGTTGAACTGCATGTTTCACTCTTTCTTCCCCAGACCTCGATTATTCTTCGGATCATTCGCGGTTTGGGCGTTGTTCTGCGTCATCCTTTGGTTCTTAGGTGCGCGCGATTGGGGCGATGCATTGAGCATCGGCAACCTGTTTGGAGCAGGTTCACCAGCAGCGTTGGGCGATAACGCGGACGCAGCCGCCAAGGCAGCTTTTGCAGCAGCCCAGAGTTGGGCCGTCAATATCTGGTACTACCAATACCTGGTGGTCTGCTTTACGGCGTTTACCGCATTCTGGATGTGGTTCTCCCCACATCAATGGAGCTGGTGGTCCGTTGCCGGAACGTCGCTGATCGTATTCGTCACCTGGTATCAGGTTCAGGTCGACGTCATGCTCAACGAGTGGTTCGGCCGCTTCTATAACACCATTCAAAAAGCTCTCACCAAACCCAACAACATCCAGCCGAATGAGTTTTGGGAACACATCTGGTCATTCCTGACGATCGTCATGATCTACATGGTGGTCGCTGTCCTCAACGCGTTCTTCACCAAGCACTATACATTCCGTTGGCGCACGGCGATGAACAACTTCTACATGAGCAAGTGGGATCGCCTCCGCAAAATCGAGGGCGCATCGCAGCGTGTGCAGGAAGACACCAAACGTTTTGCGATCATCACCGAGAGCCTCGGCGGGCGTTTCCTTGATGCTGTGATGACCTTGCTGGCATTCCTGCCCATCCTTTGGGTCCTCTCCGAACAAGTCCGCGTGCTCCCGGTATTTGGTGAGGTTCCCAAGGGTCTCGTCTTCGTCGCCATCATTTGGGCGCTCGGCGGAACCGTGTTACTCGCCTCTGTCGGCATCAAGCTGCCGGGTCTGGAATTCCGCAACCAACGCGTCGAGGCCGCCTACCGCAAAGAACTGGTTCTCGGCGAAGATCATGAACATCATGCCAAGCCGCCGACGGTGGCAGAACTCTACGACAACGTTCGCAAGAACTACTTCCGCTTATTCTTCCACTACATGTATTTCGATGTGGCGCGGTACTCCTATCTGCAGTTCAGCGTCTTAGTCCCCTACATGGCACTCGCACCCACGATCATTGCTGGCACAATCACACTCGGCGTGATGCAGCAGATCGTCCGGGCGTTTGGGCGCGTGGAAGGTGCGTTCCAATTCCTCGTACATTCCTGGACGACGATTGTGGAACTGATCTCAATCTACAAAAGACTGGCTGCATTCGAAGCAACGCTGAACAATCAGGAACTGACAGGTATCGAACTTGAGGTCCTGGATGGCCAGCCGGCAGAGTAACCTGCTGCGAAGTCAAGCCATGCGATGGCCGGTCAACATCGGCCACCGCAAACCAACACGTGAAAGAAGATTCAATGGCGCTCACCCTGATTGGCACAGAGCCGCAACACGACAGCTACGACGTTGTCATTATAGGAGGAGCGGTTATTGGATCGTCATCGGCTTGGTTTCTATCCGCCAATCCTGACTTTGACGGCTCCGTTCTGGTGATCGAGAGGGACGCGACGTACGAGTTCTCGTCGACGGCACGAACCAACAGCTGTATTCGCCAACAGTTCTCAAACCCACTTAACGTTCAAATCTCCCAGTTCGGCGTAGAGTTTCTCCGCAATTTCCGCGAGCGGCTTGGCGGCGATCCCGAGACCCCCGAAATCCTGCTGCAGGAGTTCGGCTATATGTATCTGGCCGACAATCAGGTCGCTGCCGATGTCATGGCACAAAACCAGCAACTCCAGTCCAGTCTCGGAGCTGCAACACGCTTGATGACAGCAGAGCAAATCGCCGAAGAGTACCCCTTCTATAACCTCGAAGGCATTCTGGTTGGTTGTCACAATCCTCGCGACGAAGGCTACTTCGACGGCGCGACCATGTTTGACTGGTGGCGCCGCAAAGCCCGCCAGAACGGCGTTGAATATGTCACGGCAGAAGTCACTGCGATCAATCGTGACGGCAACATAATTACCGGTGTCACCCTCTCATCTGGAACCACAGTCAGCGCCGGCAAGGTTGTCAATGCCTGTGGTCCGCGAGCCGCCAAGACGGCACAAATGGCCGGGCTGGATATTCCTGTAGAACCACGCCGACGTTACACTTTCGTCTTCTCTGCCGAAAAGCCACTCGAAAGGGACCTCCCCCTGACGATCGACCCATCCGGGGTCCATATGCGCAGCGATGGTCAGAATTATCTCTGCGGCTGCCCGCCTGATCACGATCCGGCAGTGGCTTTTGATGACTTCGAATTTGATCATGGCATTTGGGAGGACAAGTTGTGGCCTGTCCTCGCCAATCGTGTGCCAGCTTTTGAGGCGATCAAAATCGTGAACTCATGGGTTGGGCACTACGCCTACAACGTCTTTGATCAGAACGCGATCATCGGCAGTCACCCGGAAGTTGCAAATTTCGTTTTCGTCAATGGCTTCTCGGGCCATGATTTTCAACAATCACCAGCAATGGGTCGAGGTGTTTCCGAACTCGTCACCTACGGAGAATTTCGTGAACTCGATATGAGCGAACTCGGGTACGAACGCATTGCGCAGGGTAAACCGTTTGATGAGAAGGCGATCATCTAGAGATCACTGTGACACAGACACGGCTCCGGAGCGATAACCAGTGAGACTGCTGTCCGTCCCAGGTCTAAAACGGCAAAGGACAGCGGCAACGAGGCCAGCGTTGAAAATCCACACGGACAATCTTGTTATTCGCATTGGCGCCACCCTTCTTGCCGCGGGCTACGCCGGCGTCGGTCTATTCTCTCTCGCAATGAGCGGTGAAGCACCCAACGCAACTCTGGCCGATCGCTCGTTCTGGATGGGTGTGACGTTCCTCATTGCCGCAGCGCTTGCCCTGCCTGTCTCGTGGCTCGTGGCCGATCTGAGCAACATATGGTGCATTCCTCCGCGCCAGGGCCGCCTCGACCGGATTGACAAAAACGATGGCTCGCCACCGTCCGGCGCTTAGAGAAGCGTTCCTCAAATCCGGGCTACGCCAAGAGTTTGCATCGCCACCAAGACCAACTACGATGGCGCAAGGCAGCCATCATCGCTGATGGCATAGCAATCCGCAGATCTGGAAGGACCACCGCCGATGACCGGCCATTTCCTGAGTGACATGATCCTCGTTGGTGTCGGACTTATCGTCTTCACCTGGATCAGTAGTGCTCTCTTTGGCTGGATCTATTTTGCCTGGATGCTGTTGCCGCCGTCGACATTCAACAGCCTGAAGAGCATGTTTCGGCGATCCACTTAGAGCCAAGTTTCATCAGATATGAGATGTCACTATTGCAGCTTTCCGTTTTGACAGATGAAATGAACCAAGCAGAAACAGAAATCAAATGTCGGGACCAGACCACTAGCTCATCCAGCTTGACGGGCAACGATCAGCGGCTGCAGCCCGTCAAAGTCACACTCGACCAACGATAGGCCTCGGACATGGACACATCGCCAATCATACCGGCAACCAACCGTGCGGAAAGAGTTGCACAGGCCGTGAGCGCCGCGGGCCGCAACATCGAAGAGGGATGCAAGCTGCCCACCTCCCTCCTGAGTGAGCTACACGATGCGCGCTTGTTCCGACTGCTCCTGCCGAAGGATCTTGAGGGTGATGAGCTTGATCCCGTCACGCTGTCCAAGGTGACAGAAATCATTGCTGCGCAAGACGGCAGCACAGCCTGGTGCCTGGGACAGGGGGCCGGTTGTGCCATGTCCGCCGCATTCCTCGATCGCGCCACTGCGAAAGACGTTTTTGGACCGGCAAACGCGGTGCTCGCCTGGGGGGCCGGCATTCAGGGAAAGGCCATTGCGGTCGATGGCGGTTACCTTGTCAGCGGACGCTGGACGTTCGCTAGCGGCAGCCGCCACGCAACCTGGCTCGGCGGACACAGCTTCGTATTCGAAAGTGATGGATCGCCCCGCATGGGTCCGAACGGCCGCCAGGTCGACCGTACAGCCTTGTTTCCCCGGGAGCAGGCAACAATCCATGATGATTGGCATGTCGTCGGTCTCCGCGGCACAGGCAGCGACACCTATGAAGTTCAAGACCTATTTGTCCCCGAAGCGTATACGCTTGACCGCGAGAACAAGGACGAGCTCCGCGTCGACGGGGATGTCTATCATCTATCGACAACACAGGTGTTTGCGTCGGCCTTCGCAGGCGTCATGCTCGGCATCGCCCGCGGCATGATTGAAGACCTTCGAACGCTCGCATTGAAGAAGACACCCCGAGGCGCTGCTTCATCCCTCCTCGATAGTCAGATGTTTCACGCTCAATTCGCGGACCTCAAGGCCCGCCATGGGGCTGCCCGTAGCTTCCTGCACGTCACCTTGGATGCCGCTTGGGAAAAACTCTTGGCTGGTAAGACGCTCACTCTGGACCAACGCGCAGAGATCCGGCTGGCCACCACGCATGCCATCAATCAGGGCGTTGAGCTTGCGAATGAAGCTTACCGAATGGCTGGCCAGAACGCGATTTTCCAAAATGCCACTTTCGAGCGGCGCCTGCGTGATGCAAACGCAGCCTCCCAACAAGTGCAGGGCCGCAAGAGCCACTACGTCACTGCAGGACGCGTGATGCTGGGCCTTGCCCCCGATGCCGAAATGTTTCTCTGACATCGACAGGCCCGCGCCCGGCTCAATAGATTGTTAGGCTTGATACAGAAACGGATAGACTGTCCGTACCGCGCCAAAGCCCCTTCTCGCAGGGGTTAAACAATGAATGCAAAAGTGTGAACTTGTTCACAGCGCGTTCAGCGAGCGACAACTATACCTAATCTCAAGAACGGCGAACGAAGCAGTCCCCCAGCTTATCGCCAACCGAGACGGACGCAGCGATGTCATCCCCCAAGCCGCGGCGTCCGAATAGGCCAAGCCCCGAACTGGCCGCCCGAAGTTGCAGATTGATAGCCCCACGTGGAGGTTGGGCGAGTAAACACAACGCCCGCGTGGACCTGGACCGTCTCCCCCGAGCGGTCCTTTTTCTTTTTGTGCAGTGTATGCCACGTCGCCATGTTTGATGAGTCGAACGCAGTCATGGTAAGCTCAGCTTTTCGCGCAGATTTGATCGACGCCTAAAAGGTGGAGCAGTTTTCGACCATCAGCCGGCGTCAGTCCGAACCCGATTAAAGGTCCCTCGCTCTAAGGCACCCAGGCGATGTGTTGGCTGAGCCACCAGATCAATCCTGCAGCGGCAATACCACCCACAATCATCGCGATTCGCCGTGCTCGACGGATCAGCCGACGCCACTTAAATTGTTGTCGGCTTGCCTGGAAGTGCTCGATGACAGGTTCAGCTCCCGGCTTGTCAAAGATCTTATAGTAAGTCGGCGGAAGCACTGCGACCGACACCCCGGCCATGTCTTCAAAGGCCATATAGATCATGTCTTCGTCGACAGTTAGTGGCTTGCAGTATTGCTCAGCGTCCTTCCAGAGCTTCGCAAAGCGTCGGCCGCCTTCCGAGTTCTTGATAAACACTGTGCCGGCCGAAATGCGCAGATAGTGCGTATTGCCAACTTTAGTTGGATGAAAAAGCAGGGAAACATCAGCGTTCAGGCCATCAAAGAACTCCAGTGGGCGCCGCACAACAGCGTCTGCATCCAGGTAGAGGATGTCCTTGTCGCCAAACTTCTCAATGCAGTGATTGACAAACACCGGCTTCAACCGTGTTGTCGCCTCCCAGGTCGCCGCCCGTTGATAGCACTTGAAGTAGTGATTGATGCCCTGGGCCTCCAGGGACTTCTTCAGCGATGTGATCTGTTCCAGATAATTCGGCGTGTAAAATGCACACGCGATGTAAGGCTGCCCGCCCTCTAGCCAGGAGTATTCTTCTGGCAGTTCTTCCAGCACGTCTCCGGTACTGCTCAGCATTGGCGTCGTATCCTGCATCCAACCTCACTCCCGCCAATACTCTGCAATCCAGTCCGCCGGCTTGAAACGACGTTTCAGCGGACGCCATTGAAAACCCTGGCCAACCCGCTTCTTTGGCTCATGCTCTCCCCGCATTGCAGTAGCAGGTGTGATCGATCCATAAAAGACAAGGATCTTGCCCTGAGGCGGTTTTTTTGGAGTTGAGAAAAAGCGCAACACTCGATTGCGCGGCAAACAGGCCACGTTGAAGGGAATGCACCATTCCGCAGGCCAAAACGTCGCTTCATCAACGGCTTTGGTCAGAAAATTCTGCTCTTTGGAATCGTAAGTTTCGACAATGACCTGTTCCGGCGTCGCATAAAAGCGATCAAGGACGGCAGCCTCGTTTCCGATGAAGTAACGCACGACGGAACTATTGCCGTAACCAAGGTGCGGATCCTTCCACTCCTTGATGATCAGGAATCGGCCCGGATGGGTGAAAAGGCCATCGATCGAGTCGATAATAACAATATCAAGATCGAGGAACAGGGTCATGCCCTCAAGCCCGCCAAGCCCCGCCTGCATCAAGCCCAGTTTCGGCCAGTATTTCCCGAGCTTGCTGTCAAACTCGACATCCGGCATTGGCTGGCATTCGACTTCGGATCGAATCCCGTCATCGTTGTCGGTAAAGCAGACGAAGCGCACCGACCAGGATGTATTGCGCGCAACCATGCCGTAGAGCCGGTTGACCCATTCAGGTCCATAACGGTCCCCCCACTTCATACACACAACGTTCACCGACCGCGCCCGCTGCGCCCGATCGAACTGATCCTGCCAGGAATTTGACGTCTCTAAACCGGTCACGTCATCCTACTTGAGCATGCGATGAAGCTGTCCCGCCCACGCTGATTAACCAGAAAACCAACAATTGCAGTCCTATCGCGGCGCGCGAACGTCGACAACGTGGCGTGCTGTAACGCCAACAATCATCATCCGATTCGTTTTGCTACGATCATAAACAGATCCTTAACGCTCCTCTCATATTGTGACGATAGTTGTCTCTCGTTAACGAAGGTGAGCTGTATGAGCATCGTTAATTCATTGATTTTCGACGAAATTTGCAATCGTGGCTGTATTCGCGACGCCGACGTCACGGAACTTCGCAAGGCCTATTACGCCGATGGAATAATCATCGCGCCAGAGGCTGAAAGTCTCTTCGAGATCAACGACGCCTGCCGCATACAGGAGACAACCTGGGCCCCATTTTTCATTGAGGCTATCACCGACTACATCATCAATGATGCAGAACCACAGGGCTACATAACCAAAGACAATGCTGACTGGCTCATTCGCTGTGTATCTCGCAATGGCAGCGTTGAATCCCAGACTGAGCTGGAGATGTTGCTCAACGTCTTAGACAAGGCCCGCTGGTCTCCCGAATGCCTTGTCGAATTCACATTGCAGCAGGTGAAATTCGCCGTCTGCGAGGGATCTGGCCCGCTCAGATCAGGCGCCCAGTTGGCACCGGGTATCGTGACTGATGCCGATGTCGACCTTCTGCGCCGGATCCTCTACGCCTTTGCCGGCGACGGGAACATCGCAATCACCCGCAAAGAGGCTGAAATCCTCTTTGACATCAATGATCACGTTGCAAACTCACCGGAAAATCCGGCATTCACTGAGTTGTTTGTCAAAGCCATCTCCAGCTGCGTCATGGCTGCATCCGGCTACAGCGTCCCACCGCGCGAAGAAATGCTCCGCCGTGAAGCCTGGCTGGAAAGCCGCGGTGACCTCAGTATCGGCAACATGATCTCAAGCGCCTTCCAAGGCGGTTTTGCCGGCATCTTCGGTATCTATCAGGAGCAAACGCCTGAGCAACGCGCGCTTGCCCGACTCGAGCAGCAGCGGCTGGAAATCATTACAAATCAAGAGATTACCAATGGCGAAGCAGCCTGGTTGATTGAGCGTATCGGCCGCGACGGTCAGCTAACACCCAACGAACAAGCGCTGCTCGCCTGTCTGAAAGAAGCCAGCCCGAAGATCTCGGATGAACTCCTGCCGCTCTTGGACAAGATCGAACACGCCGCATAACGACGGATTTCCCATCAATAGGGGATCAATACCACTACTGCGACACTGCATCAGGGGGCATGCCCCCTGATTTCAGACCAATGCTGAATTGTCCCACTCTGTGCACGCCGCTATGGTGAGCGCCGCTTCGACAATACGACGCTGTGGGACCAAACAAACAATGTTCAAGAAAATCCTGATCGCCAACCGTGGTGAAATAGCCTGCCGCGTGATCAAAACCGCGCGTCAAATGGGTATTCAGACAGTCGCTGTCTATTCCGATGCTGATCGCGACGCCGTCCATGTCGAGATGGCCGACGAAGCCGTCCACATCGGTCCTGCCCCGGCCTCAGAGTCCTATCTCATCATCGAGAAAATCGTCGATGCCTGCAAGCGCACGGGCGCCGAAGCGGTTCACCCCGGCTACGGGTTTCTGTCAGAGCGCGAAGCCTTCCCGCGCGCACTGAAAGAGGCGGGGATCGTATTTATCGGCCCTAACCCTGAAGCCATCGCCGCAATGGGCGATAAAATCGAATCCAAAAAGGCAGCCGCAGCAGCTGACGTTTCAACCGTTCCTGGATTCCTGGGAGAGATCAAATCACCCGCCGAAGCGATCAAGATCGCTGACGGCATTGGCTATCCGGTCATCATCAAAGCTTCAGCTGGTGGTGGCGGCAAGGGCATGCGGATCGCCGCTGATCCCAAGGAGGTCGAGGAAGGCTTTGCGCTGGCGAAATCAGAGGCCCAGTCGAGCTTTGGCGATGATCGCGTCTTCATTGAGAAGTTCATCGTCAATCCGCGCCACATTGAAATACAAATCCTTGGTGACAAGCACGGCAACATCATTCATCTCGGCGAACGTGAGTGCTCGATCCAGCGCCGCAATCAGAAAGTCATCGAAGAAGCCCCATCTCCACTCCTGGATGACGTAACACGGGCAGCCATGGGCGCCGAAGCCATCGCATTAGCCAAAGCCGTCAACTACGACTCAGCCGGCACTGTCGAGTTCGTAGCAGGCCAAGATCGCTCGTACTACTTCTTGGAAATGAATACTCGCCTGCAGGTCGAGCACCCGGTTACCGAAATGATCACCGGCATCGACCTCGTTGAGCAAATGATCCGCGTTGCGGCCGGTGAAAAACTGAGCCTCAGCCAGTCAGATATCAACCTCAACGGCTGGGCCGTTGAAAGCCGCATTTATGCCGAGGATCCCTACCGCAACTTCCTACCATCCATCGGCCGCCTGACGAAATATCGCCCCCCTCAGGAAGGCACCCGTCAGACCGCGACTGTCCGCAACGACACTGGCGTGGTCGAAGGCGGCGAAATCTCGATGTATTACGATCCAATGATCGCCAAACTGGTCACACACGCGCCGACCCGCATTGCAGCTATTGATGCGCAGTCACAGGCGATCGATGCCTTCTACATCGATGGTATCAGCCACAACATCCCATTCCTAAGCGCCATCATGCAGCATCCACGCTGGCGGGACGGAGAACTCTCAACCAGTTTTATTGCCGACGAATATCCTGACGGATTCGAACGCCGGGCGCCTGAAGGCGACGCTGTTACGGTTCTGGCAGCGGTCGCGGCGTCAATTGACCATCTTTCGAATGTTCGCCGCCGTGAAATTTCAGATCAGATGGACGGCCCCGAGGTTAAATTCGCGATTGAGCGCATCGTCAAATTGGGTGAGATCTCGCAGCGCGTAAGGGTTCAGGGCAACTTTGGCGAGCCGGCCACTGTCACTTTGCTCGACGATGATGATATCATCATCACGACGGTGGAAGCTTCATCAGACTGGTGGCCAGGTATGGCGGTCTGGCAGGGCACAATTGGTGACGAAGACATATCGGTTCAGGTTCGGCCGATCCTCAACGGCTATGATCTCGCCTATCGCGGCGTCAGTGTCGAAAGCCGTGTTTACACCAGCCGCGAAGCCGAATTGACTGCTTTGATGCCAGTGCGCATCCCGCCGGATCTATCGAAATTTCTACTCTGTCCGATGCCAGGCCTTGTTAAGTCCGTGATGGTGGAAGAGGGCCAGGATGTTCAGGCTGGCGATGCTCTGGCGATTGTCGAAGCCATGAAGATGGAAAACGTCCTGCGCGCTGAACGTAACGCCAAGGTGTCGAAGATCCGGGCTTCAGAAGGCGACAGCCTCGCTGTCGATGCGGTCATCATCGAATTTGCATGAATCTTCCAGACGCCCAGAGGGTTCTTCGTTTAGGTGAGGGACCAATCCTGTAGTCGCGCTTGCCCGCGCAGCAGTTGAGCAGGTATGAACGCAACACAGCGGGGAAAACCGTGTTCTATTTCGGCTATGGCTCCAATCTCTTGCCCAAGCAGATGCAACGGCGCTGTCCTGGTGCGCAAGATGGCGGTCGTGCCCGGCTCGACGGTTGGAAGCTCATCTTCAATACGCGTGGCGCCGCGAACATCGTGCCAGCAAAGGGCTCTGTTGTTCATGGCGCGTTATGGCGATTTCTGCCGCATCATGTTGGTCTTATGGACCGATGGGAAGGGGTTGCCCATGGAGTCTATCGACGGACCTGGGTACGGGTTCATCAAGATGACGAGAGAACCCGCACTGCGCTGACGTATATCAGCGCGTTCACATCTCTCGGTCAGAGCCGGCCGCACTATCTCTGCCAGGCAATATTGCCCGGCGCTGATCATTTCGAACTCCCAGAGGCATTCAAGTCTGAACTGGCTGGATGGCTGCCGAGACGGCCGATCGGTGCGAACAGACCTTATCTCGGACGTAAGACGCCGAAACGGCCTGGCACCGCGAAATAGAACCACTTGCGCAAACCTGAAGATTAGCGCCCGGTTCGGCGAACAACGCGAACCGCTTCCGCACGCAATGCAGATAGGATCGGCTCAAAAGCCTCTTCGTCCCTGACCTCGGGATAAACCATGTAGACCGGCAAGGTCACTTTGCGAGAGCGCGCCGGAATGCGTAACCGGCCCCTTGCAAGGTACTGGCGCACCGTCCGTAACGGACAATAAGCAGTCGCCGGATTAGACAAGAGATACTCAATGCCTGCTGTCCCGATATCGAGGCTGAGATCCGGATTAAGAAAGTCTGCGCTATCTGCAATCTGGTCCAGTTCGAAGTCAGGCCCCCAGTCAAGCGCCACGTAATCGTGCGAACTCCGCCGAGCGCCGGCTTTCACACTTGTCACCTGCACCATCTCCTCATCAAAGAGGTGCTCACACTCTAGGCCTGAGTAGTTCAGCGGTCGATAGAGAATAGCAAGGTCCAATGTCCCTTCGAGCATGCCCTGGGTCACATCGGCGGGAAGCTGAGCGCGCGCGCTCACTGCAATATCGGGAATGTTACTGCGCAACCAGCACACCCAGCGCAATAAGAACCCATCCCAGAGGCCAACCGGCGCTCCAACAGACAAGCGATCACGGTGCTTATCTGATCCACTCACCTCCATCTGGGCATGTTGCCAGACGCGTACGAGCGCTAGGGCATGCCGACGAAACTGCTCACCGGCACTCGTCAATGCGGCACCGGCTTTGGAGCGCTCGAACAACGCTTTTTCCAGCTGATCCTCGAGTGTGCGGATGCGTGCACTCACTGTCGACTGCGTAATGTTCATCTTACGCGCAGCCTCAATGAAGCTACCGGTGTCGGCGACAGTAAGAAAAGTACGTGCGAGATTGATGTCCATGGTACACGCTAACGCAGAAACGAGATGGCAAAACAACCGATGAAATGGTGCTTCATATTCTATCTATCGAATTTTTCGATAATAGACACCGGAAAATTCCGTTTGTGGTGAAAGCAGAAAACTATGACAGTGCAAGCTGTTCCGGCGTTTTGTTGGAACGCGTAACCCATGATCCCTCTCATGGGTAGACTGTTTGAAGGGAAAAGGCAATGAAGGCTCCAGCCAAAAAGGCGGCCTCGAAGAAGGCAACAGCAAAGAAAGCTGCAAAGAAAACGACAGCGCGCAAAACCGCTGCAAAGAAGTCACCAGTCAAGAAGGCGCCAGCCAAAAAGGCTGTTGCTAAGAAGGCAGTTGCGAAGAAGGCGCCCGCCAAGAAAGCAGCCGCGAAGAAAACTGCAGCAGCCAAGTCAGCAGCTGCTCGGCTTGCTTCAAAGAAGGTGATCGCGAAGAAGGCAGCACCGAAGAAAGCAGCTGCAAAGAAAGCGTCACCGAAGAAGGCCGCTGTGAAGAAGGCACCCGCGAAGAAGGCCGCCGTCAAGAAGAGCCCGGCGAAGAAGGCAACGCCAAAAAAGGCAGTAGCTAAGAAGACCGCGGTCAAGAAGGCCCCGGCCAAGAAGTCGGCCGTAAAGAAGAAAGCACCTGCAAAGAAAGTTGCCGCCGCCAAAAAGGCGCCAGCAAAGAAGGCTACAGCGAAGAAGAAAACTTCCAGGAAAAGGTAGCCCGACCATGAACACCACAGACAAGCTCAGATCCATTCTTTCCTTCGTGACCGGAGTGGCAGCCTTGTCTGTGGGATACGCCAGCTTTGCGCAGGCGAGCACTATGGTTAATGCGGATCGCGTCACCCGCAATATTCTGATCATCACGGGCACGAGCAGAACGCCACAAGCGTTGCAACCTGGAGCAACTGTGAAAGACGTTTGTCCACAGGGCTGTGTCGTGCGCATTGATGAAGATGCCAACCGCGATTTTGTTCTCGAGGGCAACGAGCGTGTCACGATTGAAGGTGGACTGCTCTACTATGACGGCGAGCTGACAAAGCCCGCCAAGAAGAATTCTCAAAACAAATAGCGCGGCTTGTCGTGGCAAGGCTGACAAGGACACTGTTCGGGTCTGCGCAGTCCATTGACCAGTCAATCAACACAAAGCGACAGAGACAACGACGCCTTCAAGCCGGAGCCGGACCTGCAGTCACCGGTCCGACGGACTGCTCAAACACGTTCCGCAGCACGGCATCGACGCCCTCAAGTGACATCTCAACGCCGAGATCCTGAAGACTTGTAACCCCGTGTTCGCTGATGCCGCAGGGAACAATTCCGTCGAAATGGTTGAGATCCGGCCGGACGTTGAGGCTCAGACCATGAAAACTCACCCACTTGCGAACCCGAATGCCGATCGCTGCAATCTTGGCCTCTGACGACTGTTCGGGGCTCTCCAGCGGAACCCACACGCCCACCCGGTCCGCCCGTGTTTCACCGTGCACTCCGAACACGGCGAGCACATCAATCACCCAATTCTCCAGCAACTTGACGAAACGACGAACATCTCCGCCGGTGCGCTTCTTGATATCGAGCATGACATAGACAACACGCTGACCGGGGCCATGATAGGTGAACTGACCGCCACGACCGGTCCAGTGGACAGGAAAACCGTTGCTATCAAGGAGATCGGCCTGATCGGCACTTGTCCCAGCGGTGTAGAGTGGCGGATGCTCAAGCAGCCAAACGAGCTCACTTGCTTCCCCTTTCGCAATCGCTGCGACCCTGGCTTCCATAGCCGCAACCGCGGCGGCGTAGTCGACCAGCTCACGCGAAACCGCCCACTGCACTGCAGCACTGTCAACCGATGGCTGCTGCGTTAACGTCATTTCAAAGCGTCCCTCAGTGCGATGAATTGGTGAGCGCTGCAACTGCGTCAAATCTGGCGGATTGCCCCGCAACACAACTTAACATGTCTGTCCGCTTGCAATTTGCGTCATTGCTTGATATCCCATGCCGCCTTGGCTCATCCAAGGGCAGTTCCTGCTGATTGGCGGGAATCATCAATATATGCGGTCGTGGCGGAATTGGTAGACGCACTAGCTTGAGGGGTTAGCGGGGCAACCCGTGGAGGTTCGAGTCCTCTCGACCGCACCATATCTTCCCAGAACACCAGACATCGATGAACCGGCACTGATGAGTTGCCGGCGTCACCCCGGTGTATTGATTGACATCCATCCGGAACTGCTATGCGGCAGCAAGGATCATCTTTGCGGCCTTCTCGCCAATCATGATGGACGGCGCATTGGTATTGCCGGACGTCAAGGTCGGCATGATGGAGGCATCTGCGACGCGAACTCCTGAAAGACCGTGCACCCGCAACTGATCATCCACTACCGCCATCGGATCCTGCCCCATTTTGCAAGTTCCAATCGGATGATAGGTCGTCTCAGCTGTCTGGGTCACGTAATCAAGCAACTCATCGTCAGTCTGCACGTCAGGACCGGGGGCAAACTCGCGCGGTCCCAGCCATGCCATGTCTGGCGCTTCCACCATATTTCGGACCAAGCGTAAGACCGCCAGAACACACTCTCGATCTGTGGGCTCTGATAGGAAGTTAAACTTGATCTCCGGATGAGTGCTGGCTGCCCTAGACGCGATATGAATGCTGCCTTTGCTGTCAGGGCGCAGCTGGTGCGCAATGATCGACATACCTGCTTCTTTCGCAAGCTTGAGATCCGGTGTGACTAGAAACGGCTGAACCATCATATAGCCATCCGGGCTTTGCAGACCCTCTCGTGAGCGAATAAAGGCACGCAGGGGCGAAGCCGGAAGACTGAGAAACCCGTTCCGCCGCGCGAAATATTGCAAGCCCTGCATGACAGCGCCAATCCCGCGCGCGCGCTCGTTAAACGTCACGCCATGCCGCCCCAGATACCATTTCATCCGCGGCGCCCAGTGATCGCGAAGGTTCTCCCCCACACCAGCAATGTCGCGAACCACATCAATCCCAAGCGCCTGCAGACGTTGCGCCTGTCCCACTCCCGACAGTTCGAGCAGCTGCGGCGACGCAATCGATCCAGCAGATACAATGACCTCGCGTGAAGCCCGTGCCTGACGCTGTACACCTTTGACCGAGTAGCGCACGCCTGTGCACCGCGTACCTTCGAAGGTTAGTTTATCTGCCAGCGCGTCAGTAACAACATTCAGGTTTGCGCGCTTCCTGGCCGGCTCCAGATAGCAATGTGCCGTGCTCATACGACGACCATTGCGGATCGACGCCTGCGTCATAGCCATGCCGTCCTGGCTGGCTCCATTGTAGTCCGGATTGCGATGAACCCCGAAGCGCTCAGCAGCTTTGAACATGCTCTCGTAGAGACCGGTCCATTCATCAATATCTGAGATCTTCAGTGGACCGCCGCGCCCACGAAATTCAGCATCGCCGCCATCATAGTCTTCGAGCTCTTTGAAAATCGGCAACACATCTTGATAACTCCAACCACGATTGCCGAGTTGTGCCCAATGGTCATAGTCATGGCTCTGGCCTCGAACCCAGACCATGCCATTGATCGCACTGGATCCGCCAACCATTCGCCCGCGTGGTACCGGAATGTTGCGCCCGCCCGTGCTCTCATCAGCCTGTGATTCATAGAGCCAATTCACGCCGGGGCGATTGATGAAATGGACAAAGCTGATAGGCACCCGTGAGAGTGGATGAGTCTTCCCACCAGCTTCAAGCAGAAGCACCCGGTAGCGTCCATTCTCGCTCAGCCGGCTTGCGACAACGGCTCCGGCTGATCCAGCACCAACGACAATGTAATCATAGTTGTGCTCGTCCATTTCTTTTCCCTGCTCAGTCTTCGGCTTCAAATCGTATCGAATCCAATTCGGAGGCGGCAACTCATCATCTGATTTGTGGATATGAATTCCGAATGCGGCACCTTTGCTCACATCTGACAGCATCTGCCTACATCTGCGAGTGCTAGGTTGTGATACGTCGAGACAATGCCGTAAATCAATTTATAGCCGCGGTGTATCAGTTCCAATGAGAAAACCGGCCCCTTGCGCAATGCCTGCGGCAACACCATGCTCTACAGCAGTGCTTCTGACGGATTGGCGTAGGGCGAGGCGAGGATGACTGGACATGGACGATAACTATGTCGGCGACCATACCGTCCACGACGGTTACCGCGTCAAGATTGCTCCTGTTGCAGCAACAATCAAAGCCGTCGTCAATGGTCAGGTCATTGCGGAAAGCGCAAGCGCCCTGGTCATGCATGAAACGCGTTACGCGCCTGTGTTTTATTTCCCGGCCCAAGACGTAGACATGGCGCTTTTGAAAACCGCAGACCATCACACATATTGCCCATTCAAGGGAAACGCCAATCACTGGACACTGACAACCGGCGCAGACCAATCAAGCCCGGCGGCTTGGCAATACGGTGATCCATTTGATGAATCGTCCGCTGTGAAAGGTCATATCGCGTTCGTATGGGACATGATCGATGAGTGGTACCGCGATGATGAGTTGCTGAGTGCACCGACGGCGGAGACGCATACAGCGGCAGCGAACCCATTTGTCGATTGGCTTGTTGAGCGAGCCTGGCAGCCCAAAAACGTGCCAGAATTGCTCTCGGCGTTTGTAGATGTCCTTAAGTCCAACGGCTTCCCGTTGTTCCGCGCCAGGGTCCTGATTCAGACCCTGCATCCGCAGCTCTTTGCGCTAGCCTATACCTGGCAGGAGGGTATCGATGGAATTGATGAGTTCCAGGCAACACACGCCGGTCTGCAAACAGCGGAATACAAGGCAAGCCCGTTTGCAACCATCATGCGTGGCGAGGGTGGTATTAGGAGACGTCTCGAAGGGCCGAATGCGCGATTGGACTATCCCATCCTGCATGATCTGAGAGCCGATGGCGCAACTGACTATGTTGCTGTTCCTCTGCGCTTTACAGACGGACAAACGAACATATTGGTGCTTGTTTCCGACCAACCCGGTGGCTTCTCGACCGAACAACTCGGCCAACTGTACGAGATTCTCGCCAACCTCAGCCGTCTGCTCGAAGCCCATGCTCAGCGCCTTTCCTCACTCACGCTATTGCAAACCTACCTCGGTCGGAATGCCGGCAAACGGGTGATGGATGGCCTGATCAAGCGCGGCGATGGCGAGGAGTTGCGGGCAGTGATCTGGATGTCCGATCTGCGCAGCTCGACGATGCTCGCCGAGACACTGTCCCGCTCTGACTATCTTGAAGCTCTCAATCAGTACTTCGATAGCGTCGCAGGCGCGGTCATTGAGAATGGCGGGGAGGTCCTCAAATTCATCGGTGATGCGGTATTAGCAATATTCGCAATTGACGACGACACAGCCTGCGAACTGCCAGCATGCGAACGCGCCATCGCCGCAGCTCGATCCGCCCAAGAAAGAATGGACGCGTGTAACCTTGAACGCGCTGAGCACAACCTTCCAGCGCTGTCCTTTGGCACTGCTCTGCACGTTGGCGCTCTCACCTACGGCAACATTGGCACGCCAGGCCGCCTGGATTTCACGGTGATTGGCTCCGCCGTCAATGAGGCTTCGCGCATCGAGAGCATGTGTAAACTGCTAGGACAATCCATTTTGGTATCCGACGCTTTTGCAGCCATAACAGGAGCGGAGCTACTATCCGTTGGGACGCATGAATTGCGCGGTGTCAGTGTGGCTCAGGAGCTTTTCACTCTCCGCCCTTCCAAAACTAGCAATCCACCGCTTTGACTTTGCTCTGACGGTGGCAACCACCAAATTTTCAGCTAACATACTCAACTAGCGTAGAAGCTCCAGTCGCGCCCCGCTCAGACTAGGGCGGCACGCAACCAACACGGTTAATGCCATGCAGAACAATCGCACAGTCAACTTCACGGAAATGAAGCACGGCACGAAGGAGGATTATCTCCTCTTGCACGAGCTGGAGAAACCTTTTCTGGCGCTTACCCCTGACCGAATTCTGGATGAATTGAATAGACAGGGTGATGTCACGCTGGCTGGCTATAAGATTACACGCCTGGAGCATGGTCTGCAGTCCGCCACACGCGCTTGTCGTGAAGGTGCTGATGTCGACTGGATCATAGGAGCACTCCTGCATGACATCGGCGACGGATTAGCCCCGCAGAACCACGATCGCATGTCAGCCGAAGTTATCCGACCGTTTGTCCGGGAAGAAGTGAGCTGGGTGGTGGAACACCACGGCATTTTCCAGATGATTTACTATGGCCACCACTACAATTGGGATCCCAACGCCCGCGATCGGTTCAAGGATCATCCGTGCTTCCAATCTTGCGCTGACTTTTGCGAGCGGTGGGATCAATCATCCTTTGACCCGGACTATAGCTCTGAGCCAATCGGGTTCTTCGAACCGATGATCCGCGAGGTTTTCCAGCGCAAAGCCTATGCGCCCGAGACCATCAAGGCCGGAGTTGTCAAGGGACTGCCCGCCCTGCCGATGACGTGACCGTTCGGCTGCTTACAATTGCGGCCCTCGGGCAGGCACCAGCAGCGCTTTGGCGATGGCTCACGCTATTTGGCGCCCGTCTCCCTCTGCGATGCCGGCTTCCCAGCACGATGCTTGACGCTCTTGACGATGGATGCGTAGAGCTGCTTGCCGGCAATTCCAACGCTACCCAGTGGTAAGTAGGGCGCTTTCGGCAGGTCGCCTCGGACGCGCACCAGCATCCGAACCAGCGTAAATCCGGCCAGCAACAACCAAATGCCGGCGGCCACGTAGAATAGCCCCGCAGCCCCCCAGGCGCCCATCACCTGGGCGGAAACGATCGGTCCGACGATCGCTCCGACTCCGAAGGCGACCAACAGACCCGAAGAGACCTGCACGAGTCGCTCTCGATCGGCCATGTCATTCACCTGGGCGCAGGACAGCGGATAGACTGTGAAGGCAAACCCTCCATAAACAACCGCCATCAGGAATAGCGGCCACCCGCCACTCTCAGCTGCCCAATTGATCCCCAATGCGCATCCCGCGGTGATCACAGCGACCGTCAACAAGACTGTTCGTCGATCGAACTTGTCAGACAAACGTCCAATTGGGTACTGCAGCAGCATCCCCCCCATCAGGATACTGGCCATGAACAGTGAGACCTGCGCAACGGTGAGATTGACGTCAGCCGCATAAACAGCGCCGAGATGATTGACCGAACTATTGCAGAACCCGGCTGCAAGTGTTCCGATCAAACCCACTGGCGAAATTGTGTATAGCTCACGTATGGGCAGGCGCTTGGACGGCACTGGGCTGGGGCCCGTAGCTCTTGTCAGCAGAACCGGCACCAAGGCCAACGAATAAATAATCGAGGCAATCACAAACAACTGAAATTCTTGCGGCGGCGCAATATTCAGCAGCAGTTGTCCGCCGCCAGAGCCCAAGTAGTTCGTGATCATATAGAGCGAGAGGATCTGTCCGCGCGTTTCATTCCCGGCCCGCTCATTGATCCAACTCTCGGTCACCATGACCATGCCGGCCATACAAAATCCCGCAATCGTTCGCAAGACCAGCCAGAAGATCGGGTCAACCCAGAGCAGGTGGCCGAGAACGGCAACCGACATGATCGATGCCAAAGCCGCAAAGGAGCGGATGTGCCCAACCTGGCGAATGACCTGGACAGCAAACAGAGCTCCAAGCAACAGCCCAAGCGAGTAGCCGGCCATAATGAAACCGATCATCTCGGTCGAAAAGCCTTCGTGCTTGCTACGCAGGCCAAGCAGCGTGCCGAACAAGCCATTGGCAAGCAACAGCAGACCGAAGCTCGACAGGAGGGATTTGATGGATCGGAGAGTTTCCCACATGGGACGCCTGCTTTCCGGCACGACAGCACGAACCGACATGCCTGTCAGGTTTCAATCAGCTGATCAAGGAATTATCAAAGACAGAGGGCCCACGACTGAATGCAGAGGGCTGCAGCGCGCAACCGTTATCGCCGGGCTCTGGCGTTGAGAAGTAGAAAACTTTGCAAAGCTGCACAGCGCTGGCCGCATAGCACAGCCTCAACCAGCAACCCATAGCAATCGTCGGCCCTGCGCGATCATCACGTCGCAATTAAGCGTATTCGCCTGCCTTGAAGTTGGCTGCAAGCGCCTGCTGCTTCTCAGCAGTATCATCCAACCACCCAACACGGAGCTCTGGTACGGAGGTAATCAACAGCTCGGTGTAAGGATGGAAGGGTGGTGAAAGCACCTCATCGACTGTCCCGTAGTCAACAAGTTCGCCGTTATAGAGAACGGCAAGGTCATCCGCGAAAGCGGCAACGGTCGACAGATCATGACTGATGAAAACGTACGAAACGCCTAGCTTGTCGCGCAATCGCTTCAGTAACGTGATGACATTCGCTCCGACAATCGTATCAAGCGCAGACGTCACCTCATCACACAGCAGGACTTCCGGATCAGCAGCCAATCCACGCGCAAGATTGACCCGCTGCTTCTGCCCCCCGGAGAGCTCGGCAGGAAAGCGGTCTGCAAACACGGCGGGCAATTCCACAAGACTAAGCAGTTCGTGCACACGCTCCCGTTTCTTGCGACCACGCAAGCCGTGATAGAACTCGAGCGGCCGCCCGATGATATTCCCGATCCGCTGACGCGGATTAAGCGCGGTGTCCGCCATCTGAAAAATGAACTGCACCTTTTGCAGATCCGACCGGCTGCGATCGCTAAGGCTCGCCTTGAGCGGCGTACCGTCAAGCAGAACCTCACCTTCGCTGGCCGGCAAGAGCCCAGCCATGACGCGGGCCAGCGTTGACTTTCCGCAACCCGACTCGCCAATTACGCCAACGACCCTTCCACGCCCAATCTTCATCGAGATGTCTTTGAGAACCGTCACCGCCGGCTTGCCATCCGCGCCACGGCCATAGCCAGCCGTCACATTGCGAACTTCCAATGCCGGGATGTCACTTGCGTGGGCATTTTCGTTATTATCGCCGAGGCCAGCCACTGGCGTTGGCCGCACCGCCGCCATCAGCCGTTTCGTATAGATGTGCTGCGGGTCATTGACGATCTGCTCAACCGGGCCCTGCTCCATGATTTCACCGCCGTAGAGGACAACGATGTAGTCCGCGATTTGTGCAACCACGGCAAGGTCATGGGTGACATAGATCGCTGCGGAACCTTCCTCTGCAATCACCTTCTTGAAGGCTTTCAGAACCTCGATCTGCGTGGTCACATCGAGCGCAGTTGTTGGCTCATCCAGCACCAGAAGCGACGGCTTTGTTACCAATGCCATCGCTGCCATGAGGCGTTGCAGCTGCCCCCCTGAGACCTGGTGAGGATAGCGCCCTCCGATCCGGTCCGGTTCGGGGAGCTCAAGCGCCTCGTAGAGTTCACGTGCCCGGGCATTGGCATCGGTCTGGCTCATGGCCCCATGGACCACCGCCGACTCAGTCACCTGCTCGTTGATCTTGAGTGCCGGATTGAACGTAGCTGCAGCACTCTGTGCCAGGTAGGCCACATTCTCACCGCGCATGTTGAGACGTTCAGCCGGGCTCAGCTGTAGCATATCTTTGCCCTGCAACAGCACTTCCCCACCGCCGAAGAACAACCCGGGCTTGGTATAGCCGAGCGAAGCCAGCGAGATCGTCGTCTTGCCCGACCCCGACTCGCCTATCAGAGCAACGACCTTTCCAGCCGGCACGTCGAAATTGACACCTTTGACGATCTGAATTGGCTCTGCACCGTGCGGACGGGCCTCAATGACCAGCTCACGAACTTCCAGCGTGTTGTTTTCAGTCATTACACCATCTTCTTGGCAAGGCTGCCGCCCTCATGGGCTGAAATATCATCGACAATCAAGTTGATCGCGATCGTGAGGCTGGCGATCGCTGCAGCCGGTGCCAGCGATGCGATGGCCCCCGCCCAGAACCCGTTCCCGAGACCTGACAAGTTTTCGCGCACCATGCTGCCCCAGTCACTGGTCGGCGGTTGAACACCGAGCCCCAGAAAGCTCAGACTTGAGATAAACAGGATGACAAATACAAAGCGCAGTCCGAAATCCGTCGCTAGCGGCATCGCTGCGTTTGGCAGGATCTCACGGGTGATAATCCACCAAAGCCCTTCACCGCGCGCGCGCGCCGCCTCAACGAAATCCTGCACCATAATGTCTTGCCCCAGCGCCCGGGCTATTCGAAACACGCTGGCGGCATAAATCAGACCAGCCAATCCTATGAGCAGCGGAATTGATGAATTGAAAGCTGCGATCACAATCAGGCCGAGCATAATATTAGGAAACGATAAAATGGCATCGTCGATGCGGCTCAGGATGCTATCCGTCCACCCTCCGGCAACTGCCGCGGCAATCCCCAGAGTAATACCTACAAAGTAAGCCAGCAGCGTCGCTGCGAACGAGATCCCGATCGTTGTCCGCGCACCCCACATCACACGCGACAGCACATCCCGGCCGAGATAGTCGGTGCCAAGATACGCGAGCTGGCTCGGCGGCAGGAAACTTGGATCCAGGATCTCCTGTCCCTGAAGATCCTGCTCAATGAAGAAGGCTTCGTCATAGGGAGCAATATAAGGACCAGCAAACGCCATGATGATCCAGAAAAGCGTGATGCCGACGGCAACACGTCCCGTCCAGGACAGCCTCAGACGACGCTGCGGCGGCGCATCAGGCAGCTCATCGAACTGGCTGGCCATCTCCTGGCCCTGGCCTTCAGCAAGTTCAGCTGTTGCAACCTCACCTCGTGCAGGGACACCCGTCGTGAGGTCCTTATCGCGGTCGTGTTCGCTCGTGCTCATTTGGGATGCCTCAGACGCGGGTTAGTAATAATGGATGCGATATCCGCGATCAGAATCAGAACAACGTAGGTGCCGCAGAAAATCATGGCACAAGCCTGAACCAGTGGAATGTCGCGTGTCTGCACGCCGTCCACCATCAGCTTGGCAAGCCCGGGATATGAAAAGATCGTCTCGACAACAACAACGCCGCTGACGAGATACGCCAGGTTCAATGCGATGACGTTGACGATCGGTCCAATCGCGTTGAGCAGCGCATGCCGCAGGATAATCCTTTGACGAGGAACACCCTTAAGGATGGCCATCTCAATGTAGGGCGAGCTCATGACGTTGAGCACACCGGCGCGCGTCATTCGGATCATCTGTGCCGAGACCACGACGACGAGGGTCAAAATGGGCAACGTCAGAATTTGTAGCGAACGCCAAAAGCCTTCTGTGCCGCTGAGGTAGCTCACAGCCGGAACCATGCCCAACTGCACGGCGAGGACAAGAATGAGGACAATCGCGATCAAAAAGTCTGGAACAGCAATCAAGCCCAGCGTGCCGGATGTTACGATCCGATCGAGCAGTCGCCCAGGGTTCATAGCGGCCACGAGCCCAAGAAACACAGAAAGCGGGACCGATATGCCCGCCACGATGCCTGTCATAAATAACGTATTCCAGATCCGCGCATCGATGAGGCTGGCGATCGTTGCACCACCTGCTGCAGAGATACCGAGATCTCCGGTGATCAGGTTCCCGATCCAGCTGATGTATTGAACATAGAGGCCGATCGAGACCCAGCTCTTTACGCAGAGCCGCAAGCGACTCTGGTGTCGCGTTCTGACCAAGTCGGATTGTAGCAGCGTCACCGGGAAGGACGGCAGTGACGAGGAAAATAAGCAGTGACACCACCCAGATCAGCACGATGCCAATCCCGATGCGTCTCATTACGGTGGCCCACATAGAAACCTGATACCTATCGGTGGTTTGCTGGTCCCGTCAATCAGCGCGAGGCCGGCAAGTGAGATGAGTCAGCTGGCTGGATTGATCCGGCAATTTGGCATCCAAGGCGTCCGCCGGTCCCTGAAAATTGGGACCGGCGCGGTTACTCTCTTGTCGGATCGAGCAAGCGGAGTTTAGGCGTCGATATAAATGAACTCCGGCCACTCCATGCCGCCAAATGTGCCAACAGGAACCTTCGGGAACCCTTTGACGTTCTTGGCCTTGGCATCGATGTAGGCCCGGTGGGTCGCAATCAGCGTACCGGAGCCTTCATGGATCAGCTTTTGCGCGGCACAGCTGTACTCATAGCGCTTCTTAGGATCCAACTCCGCCCGCATGTCGCTGAGCAACTTGTCAAGCTTCGGTTCTTTCCAGGCCGACTCGTTCCACTTAGCGTCAGACTTGTAGGCCAATGTCATCATGATGTTGGCGCTCGGACGCATATTCCATGATGACACATGGAATGGATCCTTGTTCCAAATCGCACCCCAATAGCCGTCGTTCGGCACCTTCTTGATCCTCAGGTCAAAGCCGACCTTCTTACATTCACGCTGCATGAGCAGGCAGATGTCAGTGAGACCAGGGCCGACTTCGGCAACTTTCAACTCAGCACTAGTGATGCCGGCTTTCTTGAGGTGGAACTTCGCCTTATCCGGATCGTAAGGACGGACCGCCAGATCCTTGCAGTGCATTGCGCCATAAGCTGGTCCGATCGGATGATCGTTACCAATGTCACCAATGCCTTTCTGGACAACACTCAGCACACGATCGCGACGCTGCAAGTATTTCAGACCCGTCACGAAGTCCAAGTGGTTCGCCCCGGCCGGGCTGTTGTCGTACCGCGCCACAATGTCCATGTAGGCACCCGACGGCATCGAGAAGACTTCAGCCGCAGCGCTCCCCTCAACCTGCCCCACAGCCTTCGGGTCCAGGTTACCAATCATCTGCACATCGCCGGACAGCAGCGCATTCGTTCGGGCAACACTGTCGGTAATCCCGAACAACTCGATCTCATCGATGTAAGGACGGCCGTTGTTCCAATAGTTGTCGTTGCGCTTGTGCACCGAACGCACACCGGGCTTGAACTCGACCAACGTGAATGGACCGGTTCCGACAGGGTTCTGGAAGTCAGTCGTCCCATTCTTGATGATCTTGAAGTGGAACGTGCCCAGGATGATCGGCAGTTCGGCGTTTGGAGAACTGAGTTTGGCTTTGACGGTGTGATCATCATCTTTGACCCACTCAGTCACGGTTTCAACCAGCACTTTGGCCTTGGACTTCGATTCTTTGCCGAGGTGGCGCATCATCGAGTAGACGACGTCGTCAGCCGTGAACTTGGAGCCGTCGTGCCACTCAACACCCTTACGAAGTTTGAAGGTCCACTCGGTAGCGTCGCTATTTGACTCGAACGACTCGGCGAGTTCCGGGCCAGCCGTCAAGTCTTCCTGCAAACGGGTCAGGTTATTGTAGATGACGCGGCCGCGCCCATAATCGAGTGAAGATGTAAACAAGATCGGATCAAGTGTATCGGACGGCCCGTGCAGGTCCCAAGCGAAGCGCAGCTTCCCGCCTCGCTTCGGCGTTGAAGCAATCGCCTGACTGGCCGCGGTCACGATACTTCCTGCAGACGCCAAAGTGGCACCGGATGCCAGCAACCATCCCATCACTTCACGCCGTGACGCACCACTCTTGAGAGCCGTCATCACTACGTCTCGGTCATGATGATTGAGATCATCAAATACCGGACCATCGCTACGTTGAATTGACATCTAAGCTTCCTCCCTAAAAGTTCACTGAACAATCACGCCGTGTACAATTACAACAGATTATTTTGCGACGGACTGCACCACAACAAGCTTCGATGGCAATATTTTTGCACTCCCACCCTCCACTTGCAAACATAAGTTTCGCACATATCGAGCAACCGCACGGGATAAACACGTGCGAGACTCGATACGGGCATCAGCGATACGAATGAGTTTTGCCGGTGCACAGTTGATCGGCCAGCCGCTTACGAATCTATACTATAGATAAACTTGTCCATATCCTGATTGTACTACAGGCATTGTCGGAAAACTTACAGAAGGTCAGTTTGGACAAGAGAACTGACACGCTTACGGCTGAATAGCGCCTGCTTCGAAAAACCTTTCCCGGCGAAGTTGAACTCTGCCGCGTGGGGCAACCGTCCAGATCTATCGACCGGTGCAACGCTTCGCAGGATCACTTGTATTTTTGAGATGACATTCGCTGACTATCAGTTCACGACTTCAAACCTCTAGCGAAAACCACGGACCCCGAAAGCCAATGATGCCATTCGTACAGAATTTGCTACATGACCTGCCTGACGCATCAGCCGAAGAACGAGTTGAAATCATTCTGACAATGCCCCAGGGCCGGTTGGAGCGTATTACTTCTCGTGGCCAGGCCTCGCCGGAAAACTTCTGGTACGACCAAGTGCAGGCGGAATGGGTGATGCTGTTGCAGGGCCACGCCCGCCTCACCATCGAGGACGGTCACCAGGAGCAGGAGCTCGGACCAGGTGATAGCCTCTACTTACCCGCCCATTGCCGTCATCGCGTCTCATGGACTGATCCGGATCAAGACACGGTGTGGCTTGCATTGTTCGTCGACACCGATGGGCAAGACATCTCGTACACAGCCAATCAGAAGACCTGACGGCAATTCAACCAACGAGAATGTCAGCCGCCAAGTAATCAACCTAGGCCACACATAGGGTCTTCCCGGCGGCCGCATCTGATTGCCCGCCATGACCGAATACGGTCAGCCACAGCAGACCCGGCCATAGCATACCGGTCTAGGTCGAAACTGTGTCAGTCTTAGCGGCATTGCTCAACCGCTCGGATGGCTCGACCCAATCCGACTTGCCGGCACTGCCAGACGATTGGCTCAGTTCATCGAAATACTCTTCCCAACGGGTCAGCTGCAGCTTGTCTTTGAACTCCAAAATCGTCTGATGCTCATCAGGTTTGAGCGAGTCTGTTTCACGCAGACGATCAACGGCATTGTTCACGGATTTCCGCTTCTCAGTCAGATTGTCATGCAGATTGAACAAGCTTTGCGGCGCATAGAGCGGCTTGGCCTTCACCATCCTGTCAAACACAGTTTGTGAGACAATTGCGTGATTGGGGAGGGCACGCGGCTTGTAGACATAAAGCGCGCTTGACCATTTGCGCAGCTGACCGAGTGCATCAGGATGCAAGACAAATGGTTCATCGCCATCGGCATCGACGTAAGGTGTGTCTCCCTCAGCACGAGCCGCAACAGTCTCTCCGTTGATGGCGCTAAGATAGATCCCCCAGGCCTCATCACCCGCCGTCATGCCGTTCGCATATGCATAGCCGCTAGAAACTTTCCGCAACAGAAAGTCCAAAGTCAGGTCAGACAGCTTGGTCGTCGCCCAGCCACCACCAATGTTGGCGTGATCGCCGCTGAACCAAACCTCCACAATCCTTGACGGCGCAAGCGGATCCGGGTCCATGAGTGTCGGCTGGAATTCCTCGCGCTCCTCATCAAGCGCCACCATGTGATAGGCTTGCTCGACATTATCCGGAACCGTCAGGTCTTTGAACAAATCGAGTTTCTGGAAATCGATCCCGGCAATGTTCTTGGCAATACCAAACGCCCCAACCGTATCCCAGCACCCGAGCACCGTGACCGGGATTTCGAGATCCTTGGACTTGTCACGCTTCGATGTCCAGATCGTCCAATGACGCCCAAAAAGACGTAAGGTCCAAACCGTCCGCGGAGATCCTCTTTGGTCGATTGCCCGCGCCAGTAGCCGCGCAATCGCTGCCCCGCGACTGAATCCAACGATGAAGACCCGGTCACCTGGCCGGTAGACCCGCATGACATCGAGATACGCGCGGTCAACAACATCGGCCGCCCCGAGGCCACCAGCTCCGCCCAGCATCTGCACGATCGGGTTATACTCGAATTTGTTCCCGACGCCGCTGTAGTAAAGGCCAAGCTGCTTATCACCGTACCGCTTGGAAATACTTGCGTTGTAGTTGCTTGTCTGTGCCTCAGTCGAGCGAGCGTCCGATTTTAGCATTTTGAACAGCTTGAAGACATTCGTCTGGGCCAGCCGCCCGCCTTCCATCTGATCCGGTGTATTCGTTGTGCCATCAAGACAGACGACAATGTTTTTGGGTGCGTTCCCGCGCCATGCACGTGAGCGCTTAAACAGCGCAAAGAACGCCGGCAGGATGAGGACGACAAACGCCAACTTGCCATACCAACCCAGTGGCCAGAATTGGGAGTCCCATATGCCTGACAGCGGAAGTGGCGCGAACCCCGACAAAACCCAATGCGCTGCAATAACACTCAACACCGTCGCCAGAATGTAATTGTAAGTGCCGTACGACAGCAGGCTGTCATTATTCGAATAACGGCGCAGCCGGAGCAAGAGCAACAAAAGAAAGGCCTGGGCCAGGACCAAAATCATCACCGATCCGGTCGTCGCTTCTCCGCCAAACTCCGCCCAAAGACTGACCAGCAGGAACAAGCCAAATGGAACGATAAACCAGCTCCAGAAGTTCCGCCGGTAGATCATACCGAAGATACCCGGAATGATGGATATCAACGCAACCACTGCAATGATGCCGATCAGGTCGACGACCCGACTTCCAAAGTCATAATAGAAGTCCCGAATGAGAAGCCGCATGCCGTCTGCAACAATCGGTGAGGCGGAGTGCGCTGCTGCAAGCAAATTCCAACTGAAAAGATTATTCAGAAAGTCTTCGATGCCTTTCTCGTCTGAAACCTGGTTAGGATGACGGAAGCTTTCCTCCAACTCCTTCTTGAGCTTCGCGTCTTCAATCTCCATCAAGTTCTGATTTTGCTCAGGATGATTGGTCCCACGGGTGAGCACGTCGTAGATCTTGAACTTGGTTCCTGCACCAACGTCACGAAACAAAACGTTGCTGTCGTCCTTCAGCGGCTTGCCAAAATCGCGCAGCAAACCCTCACGCAGCTGCGAACGTTCATCGCTCGGCATCTTCGCCAAGCAACTCGCAACAAGCTTCAAACCATTGTCGCTGAATCTCAGCAGCTCGCGCGCTTGGGCAGATTTCTTCTTCGGTTTTTTCTGGTCCGTTTTCTCGGGTGCATCCTGGCCTGGCGTCTTCGCCTCTTCGTTCAGTGCATCCGCCAAGATCTGCGTCAGCGCGCTCTTGCTTAAGTCCTGCAGCGCAATTCCAGACGACAGGAGCCGACCTTCGGACGCAATACAGCCCCCGACGAAACGTTCCTTGAGTGGCTCATCGTGGGGAAGGAAAATGATTGTCAGCGCCGCAGCAAGCACAGCGGCCAAAGCGGGCCAAAACCGCGACCCCTTCTTTATTCCCAACTGAGCGAGGTCTTCCTTAGCTTGCATCTCCACGGACTGTGCCATCGCTCCCCCCTAACGTCGCAATAAAGGAACTTCTGTTTCTTGTTATCGTTAACAACAGCATGGAAGCAAAGGGCATGCGAAGGGAAATAACCAGGACCGACAAAACAGATCATTCGAGGCGCGAAACTGTTGCCCAATAGGCGCAATCGCGTGCGCAGCGACGGCGGCGTTTCAGACCAAAGTCGTAAGCACCAACAGACGGGCTCGCAGCACATCGGGAAGGGGCGGATGCTGTCTTTATCTCCGGCGACCGATCGACAAGATCAGCCAGCACAACACCGTGCCCGCAATCAACAAGCCTAGTCGGGTTGGGATACCGCGTGGCAGGATGCCAGCCTGGATCAGCGGACGCCCTATAAACATGGCGACGAGAAAGCCACCAACGACTGCCAGGATCAAACGAACAAGATCACCGAATGGACTTCGGCGTTTGGGTGCGCGGGGCCCGGCAATAGATTGCTCAGCCTGGACTGACGGCGCTGGCGACCGGGAAAACAGTCCGAGAATTAATGCCGTTATCACACCACCGACAATGGAGACGATCAGTTCCGTCACAAACGGCATAGGCAAACAACCTCGGATGCTCAAACAACTCACGGCACCGAATTCATAAGCTGGGCCGAACAAGAAGGGATCACACAATGAGGGCGTCGACTTGACTGATCCCATCATCTTGGAAGTTAATCAGTAAATCGATTTATCGCCCGTGGTGTGCTATTTTCATGCAAACCGTTCTAATGTGATCCCCCAGCGAACGGCCGGCCACCCGCCCACAATTCACGCAACAAAAACGGACTGCCAGACAAGACAATGGTTGAGATCGCCACGCGCGTTTATAATCACTTCTGGAAGATTGACCCGATCGTTCGGTCAATCCTGGACAACGATTTCTATAAACTGCTGATGGCGCAGTCGATCTTCCGGCACAAAAAGCATGCCCACGTGACGTTCAGCCTGATCAACCGCACGGATAGCGTCCCATTGGCCAAGTTGATCGATGAAGGCGCGCTACGCGAACAGCTCGATCACATCCGCACGCTGCGGCTGACACGGGGCGAGTCAACCTGGTTGCGCGGAAATTCGTTTTATGGCGAGCGGCGCATGTTCGATCCAGCCTTCATTGCCTGGCTCGAAGACTACCGGTTTCCGGACTATCAACTAACGCGGCACAACGATCAATACGAGCTCACATTTGAAGGGCCGTGGATCGACGTCATGATGTGGGAGGTCCCAGCGCTGGCCGTTGTCATGGAACTGCGATCACGGGCCGTTCTCCAGGGCATGGGCAAATTTGCTCTGCAGGTCCTCTATGCGCGTGCCATGACCAAGGTGTGGGAAAAGATCGAAGCGCTACGCAAGCTTCCCGATCTTCGCATTTCGGATTTCGGCACCCGCCGTCGTCATAGCTTCTTGTGGCAGGACTGGTGTGTCCAGGCGATGATGGAAGGATTAGGATCGCGGTTCCTTGGGACATCGAATTGCCTGATCGCGCTCCGCCGGGAGGTCGAAGCGATCGGAACGAATGCCCATGAACTCCCGATGATCTACACAGCTTTAGCCGGAGCGAATGGCGATGATGCAGCACTTGCCCGAGCACCGTATCAGGTACTGTCTGACTGGCAGGAAGACTATCACGGTAATCTCCTGATCATCCTGCCCGACACCTACGGCACAGCTGGCTTCCTCAAGAACGCCCCGGAATGGCTACCAAAGTGGACCGGCATGCGCATTGATTCCGGAAACCCTAGCGAAATCGGAGAGCTGGCAATCCAGTGGTGGCGGGACCGTGGTGAAGATCCAGCACAAAAACTATTGATCTTCTCTGACGGCCTCGATGGCGACGTCATACAATCGCTCCACAACCAGTTCCACGGTCGCGTCCGTGTTGGCTTCGGTTGGGGAACGTTCTTAACGAACGACTTCCGCGGCCTCGCTGACGACAATCGCCTAGACCCGATATCACTGGTCTGCAAGGTTGTATCAGCAGACGGAATCAAAGCCATCAAGCTATCAGATAATCCACTCAAGGCTGTCGGGCCGACAAGCGAAGTCGAACGCTACAAACGCGTCTTCAATGTTGGACAGCAAGAAACACGCGCCGTCCATGTATAACCTTGGCTTGGCATGGCGAGGCAGCTCAAATAGTGGCAATGCTCTGACAGCGGGATACTACGGATCTTCGCAACCGTAGGCCGCCAACCGCCGTCGTAACTGCTCGGCACGCTCCAAGCCCTCTTGCAACGAAAACACAAGTGCGTGGGTCAGATAGAAGGTCGTCGCCCGAACGTCGTCTTCCACCTCACTCGCATCCGCCGCCCGTTCGTAGAGTTGCGCCAGACGCGTGCCATCGGCTTCGGCATGTGCCGCCAGCAATGCCTGTTCAAGCGCACCTCTATCAATCACCTCAGCATCCATTCAGCTACCGTGACGAAGTTGATCGGCCACCCAATGATGAAAGACATGTGTTGGCCCATCCATGGCGGGTGAAAACTTACCACCATCGAACATTGGCCCGCGGCGTCCTTTCTGCATGCCTTCAACGACAAAGACATCCTCGACGAAGACTTCTTTCCACATTGCAGAATTCTTTGCCCGCATCTCAGCCCAATCAGCACCACACATCTCCTCGCTGGCGTAGTAGAGCGAGATATGCTCGACAGTCCGGTCAATTGCGACGGGTTCAAGAATAATCGCATAGCTATGATCACGATGGACGCCAAAGAGGACGTTCGGAAAGAACGCAACGTATTCGCCGGCTCGGTCCCACTTTTCGCTCAGCCCTGCGAACTCTTGGAATCGCGTGCCGCTCGCATCCATCATCGGACTGTAAACAAGAGTACCCTGCCCTGAGTAGCGCCCCGGTTCTTCGATATGATAATGATCCGAAAGCTTGGAGTAGCTGTTCAGACCGGGATGCACCCACGGCAGATGATAGCTCTCGCAATAGTTCTCAACCGCGAGCTTCCAATTGGTTCGGACATCCAAAGAGAAGCAACTGTCGTCGCCGGCATGATAAATGGGTTGCTCGAACTCATTCCAACGATCAATCAACGCCGAAGCATAATGTTCGAACGCAGGCGCTTCGCCGGAAATATTGACGAAGATCACATCCCGCCAGACGAATGAACGGATTTCCCAAAGCCCAAGCTCTGGCTTCTTGATATCACAATGGACGTTGTTGCCTGGCCCACCGACATGAGGCGTCATTCGCAGCGCACCGTTGAGGTCATAACACCACGAATGATACGGGCACCGAATGACCCCGCGTAAATTGGCCTTCTCTTCCAGTAGTATCATTCCGCGATGGCGGCAGGTGTTTTGGAAGACGTTGACCTCGCCATTCTCAGCGCGCACGGCCAACAGAGGCATCCCCAAGAAGTCGATCGGCATGGCATCACCCGGAGCCGAGATATCCTTGCCGAACCCGATCGCAGCCCAATTGGCAAAGAAGACGCACTTCTTCTCCCATGCATGGTAAGCATTGTCGGTATAGCAATCATTCGGCAGACCGAGCGCTCGTTCCACCGGCTGGCGCACCTGATCCAAAACGGATTGCTGAATGATGGACATGGCGTTTTCCTGGACAGCAGATCATCGATCTCTGACCAATGGCAGATGTTGCAAAGATCTGCTGTCCGTCATTCGCCACGTTCTTGCTTGATGCTGACGTCGCAGTTGAAATTGCGATGCCTCAAAAGCCCCTACCGCTGGTTTGCCAGCACCCCGCCTTCAGGCATGTCGTTGGCGTCTAGGCGCGGGACAAAGTCCCATTCGGCCAATGTCCAGCCCGCGGCCACAGCCTCCTGCTCTGAGCAGAACCAGCGATCACCTTTATGCGCGGTAACCTGTGTCAGGGCATACCACTGTGACCAGGGCGTATGATAGATTCGTCGCCCAAAAACATCGACATTCCCCTTGATGACACACTGTTGGCCGGTCTTGGAGCGCGCATCGCGCAGGCGTTGCGCGCGAAACTCCGATGCTGTCGCTGTTGCTGCCTTGAAGACCCCCATTTCGCGTTCACGTGCTTCTTGTTCTGCATCACGATACGACCGCGGTGCCCCTTGCTTTGCCCAGGCCATGCCTCGGCGTAGCATCTCTTCACCGATATCTTGTCCACTTGCCTCGCACGTGGCTAAACGGGCCAGCCCGGCCGCATCCATCTCCCCACTCAACTTGCAGGCGACGACACGGGTATGTGCCATCAGCCTAAGCACTGCGGCTGCCGAACGTCCGCAATACCACTCAGTGCCATCCCCGAGATCACAGCGCTGATTGCTCACAGGCGGGTCGATATCCCGCAAACGCACCAGAGTATCGTTGATCTTGATGATCGCGCCATTCACTACAAAAGCCTGACCGCGCACCTCAGTGGCCTTGGCAGTCAATTGGCTCAGAACAAGTGCACCGACCAAAACAATAAACCGCAGCATGGGTCACACTCCCTATGAAAGACTTCGGTTCGAGAGGCGGACGCTTAGAATAGTATCCGCCGTCGGAATGTCCAAATCGGCAAACTTTTCGTCTACTTGCCAACAACGCTGATCAACGCGCAGCTTTAGAGTTGCGGGAAGAAAGACCGGAGCACAAACCAAATGCCACTTGCCCTCAATACCGAAGTGTTCATCACCTGCGCCGTAACCGGCTCCGGCGCTACGCAGGATCGCAGTCCGCACGTCCCCCGCAGCCCAGAGCAGATTGCCGACAGCGCAGTTGCTGCCGCCAAGGCTGGCGCTGCTGTCGTTCACTGCCATGTCCGCGACCCCGAAACCGGCGCACCCGCCCGTGATCCGAAACTCTATCGTGAGCTTACCGACCGCATTCGCGATGCCGAGACCGACGTGGTGCTCAACCTCACGTCAGGCATGGGCGGCGATCTGGTGTTCGGACCACCGTCTGCTCCGCTGCCGTTGCAAGAGGCGGGCACGGACATGATCAGTGCCGAAGAACGCATGATACATATTGCCGAGTGTCGCCCGGAAGTTTGCACCCTCGATTGCGGCACAATGAATTTCGCGGAAGCCGACTACGTCATGACCAACACACCCGGCATGCTGCGTGCCATGGGAACCATGATGACCGAACTTGGCGTCAAGCCGGAGATCGAAGCTTTCGACACCGGTCATTTATGGCTCGCGAAACAACTCGTGGCTGACGGCGTCTTGACGTCGCCCGCGCTGGTTCAACTTTGCATGGGCGTACCGTGGGGCGCACCTGATGACCTCAATACGTTCATGGCGATGGTCAACAATGTGCCGGATGATTGGAATTGGTCGGCATTCTCACTCGGCCGCAATCAGATGCCCTATGTCGCTGCAGCCGTCCTCGCTGGCGGAAACGTCCGCGTCGGCCTCGAAGACAATCTTTGGCTCGGCAAAGGTCAGCTCGCCACAAATGAAGCGCTGGTAGCTCGCGCTGTCACAATAATCGAAAGTCTAGGTGCGAGTGTTATGGGTCCGCAAGCCGTTCGTGAAAAACTCAACCTGATCAAGCGGCCACCACAATGAGCGCACAGAGCAACAAGACAGCTGCAATCGTCGGCGGCGGTGTCATCGGTGGTGGATGGGCTGCGCGCTTCTTGCTGATGGGATGGGACGTTGCAGTCTTTGATCCAGGACCAGATGCAGAACGCAAAGTTCACGACATCCTGGCTAACGCACGCCGCTCACTGCCGGCTCTATCTGACGTCGCCTTGCCGACTGAAGGAATGCTTCAGTTTTCATCAAACGTCGCTGACGCTGTGCGGAACGCAGACTGGATTCAAGAGAGCGTGCCCGAGCGCATCGATCTTAAACACGAAACACTGAGGCTCATCCAGGCAGCCTGCCGTCCTGATGCCATTGTCGGATCATCGACATCTGGTTTCAAACCATCTGAATTGCAGCAGTCCTCAACCGATGCTCCGCAGATCATCGTCGTTCACCCATTTAACCCCGTCTATCTGTTACCCGTCGTAGAACTCGTTGGCGACCATGCTGTTGTTTCAAAGGCCAGCCAGATCCTCACCTCAATCGGCATGAAGCCGCTCCATGTCCGTAAAGAAATTGATGCGCATATCGCCGACCGTCTTCTCGAGGCCGTCTGGCGCGAAGCGCTTTGGCTTGTCAAAGACGGTGTCGCAACCACAGGTGAAATCGATGATGTCATACGTTACGGGTTCGGCCTGCGGTGGGCACAGATGGGCTTGTTCGATACCTATCGTGTAGCCGGGGGCGAAGCGGGCATGGCACACTTCATGGCCCAATTCGGCCCGGCTCTTCAGTGGCCCTGGACCAAATTGATGGATGTTCCGGAACTGACATCCGATCTCATCAATACAATTGCAGACCAGTCGGACGACCAATCCGGGCAGTTTACCATTCGCGAGCTCGAACGTATCCGAGACGATAACCTGGTCGCAATCATCCGTGCGCTCAAAGCGCGAAACTGGGGTGTCGGCATACTCCTCAACGAATTCGACCAACAGAGAAAACCTGAAAGGGAACTGGTCTCCAACCAGGCCATCACAACGATCTCGCGCACCATTCCTACCGACTGGACAGACTACAACGGCCATATGAACGAAAGCCGCTATGGGCAGTTACTGTCAGACGCTGCTGATGAGATCATGCGTCTGGTCGGAGCAGGACCAGATTACATCGCCGCCGGTAATAGCTTCTTCACTGTTGAGACCAACATCCAATATCTCCACGAAACGCACGCTGGCGAGACGATCAATGTACAGACTGCATTCCGCGAAGGGGCTGGCAAGAAACTTCGTCTTCGTCACGACATCTTCAACGCTAATGGCGACCATCTCGCAATTGGCGAACAGCTCCTTATTCACGTCAGTCTCGAAACGCGTCGATCAAGCGCCCCACATCCTGACGTCGCGACCAACATTTCAAAACTCGCAGCCGCACATCCATACCAGTCAGACGAAAAACCGTGACTCCGAAAGAGCCAGCCATGTCAGACCATGCACTTCCTTGGACGCCGGATTTTGAGACATATCCAATTGCACACACGATCGTCTCCGCTGAGACCTCAAATCAGATCGTGACCGTTGATTGGAGTGATGGGCGGACGAGCCAGCATCATGCCTTATGGCTTCGCGAGAACAGTCCAGACGAGACGACTGTGCATCCTCTTTCCCGGGAGATGTTGATCGACCCATTGGACATTCCGGATGACGTGACAGCACTGTCGACGGCAGTGACCAGCAACGGAGCCCTCGAAGTGGCCTGGTCTGATCGCGAGCTGACCAGTCAGTATCATCCGGGCTGGCTGCGCGCGCACGCCTGGTTCGCACCCGAAGGCGACAATGGTTGGTCGCAACCAGTGTTGTGGACAGCCGACGAAATCGGCGAGCCTGTAACGGCAACGTGTAACACTGTGCTCACAGATGATCGGGCCTTTGCTGACTGGCTTGAAGCCTTACGCGACTTCGGCGTCGCGCGACTGGCCGACGTGCCGGTTCGGGACGGCATGCTGGAAGAGATCGTCGCCCGCATTGGCCCAATTCGTTCGACCAACTTTGGTCGACTGTTTCAAGTCGTGGTCAAAGATGATCCGAACTCAAACGCCTATACCTCGACATCCCTGGTCCCGCATATGGATCTTGGCACCAGAGAGACGCCGCCCGGGCTTCAGTTTCTATTCTGTCGAGAGAACTCAACAAGTGGCGGTGAGGGTGTCTACGTCGATGCCTATCGGATAGCAGAAGACATGCGGCGCGATGAACCCGAGCATTTCGCCAGCCTCTCGACGATTGTCTGGGAGTTCAAAAACCGGGCGCGCGACAGCGACTATCGGGCTGATGGTCCGATCTTCTCATGTGACGCAGCAGGTGAATTAACGGAGGTCAGATACACGCCCTGGCTACGGGCACCCTTGCGCGCACCCATTGATGTCCAGGATCGCGCCTACACATCGATCCGTGCTTTCATGCGCCGCAACACAGATCCAACGTACCAACTCCAGGTTACCTATCGCCCCGGCGATCTGCTAGCCTTTGACAATCGGCGGGTCCTCCATGGCCGCTCAAGCTACAGCGAAGCCGGTGGCAAACGTCATCTTGAAGGTTGCTATGCAGACCGCGACGATCTCCATTCAGCCATCCGCCTGATGCGGAGGAAAACGGATCAGGTTGCCGCCTGACGAGCTGGTATTCCTTTAGCCTGCGTAAACCAATTTCGAACACGACCACATTTTTGCCTTGCCTCCATTCTACGAACCAACTTACTTTGGATTGCAAAGTAGTTGGCATGGGACGGGCTGCATGCAGGATCTAAACAAGGCACTGGCAGATATTGCCGATATACGCCTCCAACTCGCCGCCGGCACGATGTTCCGTGGTTTCGGGCCGACGGTCATTGCTATGACGGGCGGGATTGCATTCGCACTGACGCTCTTGCAGGCGACCTGGCCAGCTGATCTGGTTTTTGACCCAACGACTTTCATAACAACCTGGGTGATTGTTGCAGTCGCCTCAGCCATTCTCATTGGTGTTGAGATGTACGCGCGCACACGTCGTCATCATTCGGGTCTGGCCGACGCCATGCTCTTCAATGCCGTTGAGAATTTCCTTCCGGTTGGTTTCGCTGGCGCAGCGCTATCCATTGTCATTTTGAATTATGCCCCTGATGCAACCTGGATGCTTCCCGGCCTCTGGCAACTGCTAATGAGCCTTGGCTTGTTTGCCGCTCTCCGCTTCCTCCCACGCGCGATCGTAGTTGCCGCAGCCTGGTATTTCGTAGCCGGCGTTACTGTCTTGATCCTCGCAAGTCAGGACCGCAGCCTATCACCCTGGTTGATGGGCATACCCTTTACTGTTGGCCAGCTTTTGCTCGCAGCTATCCTCCACATTGCCTATGGAGACGAACATGCCGAAACCTAAGCAACCAGCGCCATACGCTTATGATGGCTTGGACCGCATCATTCACGAGAAGGCACGGCTCGGTGTAATGACATCCCTTATTGGCCACCCCAAGGGCTTGGCCTTTGGTGATTTGCGTCAACTCTGCGGCTTGACCGATGGCAACCTTAGTCGCCATTTGCAGGTGCTACAGGATGCTGGATTAGTCGACATAAAGAAGACGTTCGAAAAGAACCGACCTTTGACGACCTGTCGCATCACCGCCAAGGGCCGCAAGCAATTTCTCGCCTATCTCGAGGTCTTGGAGAAAGTGGTACGCGACGCCGCAGACGCTGCGGACGAACCAGCGGATGCCCCATCGCTCTTGAACCCCGGAACAGCTTAGAAAGCCCAACGCATCTATCAATTCTGCTGGATTGAGCAGTCCAGAGAGACCACCCTTGCAAAGCACGCTTCCCAACTCGACTAGAGGCCCTGCCTCCATCATCTCACCATCAACTTGTGCATTTTTTTGAAAGGATACTTTGCAATGCAAAGCACTCTACAAAACACAACTCAGAATTCTGCTGGCCCCGCAGGTCTCCACGTCGCAATCATCATGGATGGCAACGGCCGATGGGCCAACAAGCGCGGTCTCCCTCGCCAGGCTGGTCACCAAGCCGGCGTCACGGCCCTACGCGACGTAGTCGAGGCCTCACCCAAACTCGGGATCGAGATGTTGACGGTCTATGCCTTCTCCGTCGACAACTGGAAGCGGCCAACTTCTGAAGTCTCGGCCATATTTCTGCTCTTAAAGCGCTACCTGGAACGCGAACTCGCCAATCTTGTGAAGTCGGATATCAGGCTGACAACCATCGGCCGGCGCGATCGCATCCCCGCAGACATTGCCACTGCATTGCAACATGCTGAAAACATAACGGCGAACGGCAATAGCCTTCATCTTCGGGTGGCACTGGATTATTCATCACGCGACGCCATCCTCGCCGCGGCCGCAGCCTGCCACAAGACGATACCCAACCGCGAAACTTTCGCGCGCAAACTTACAGGCGGTCAAACACCCCGTGACGTCGACCTGCTCATCCGTACGAGTGGCGAGAAGAGACTGTCTGATTTTCTGCTTTGGGAGGCTGCCTACGCAGAACTCTATTTCACAGATCAGCTTTGGCCCGACTTTGGTGCCCACGACCTGACAGAGGCCGTATCCGACTACCACCAAAGGCACCGTCGCTATGGCGCAATAGAAGACGCAGAGCCGACGGCAGCCTAACACCCGCACTTTCAGAAACACACAAACCATAACGCGCGCTGGCCTGGCAAACACTTGGGCTGGCAACGATCCCGCACGTCTCACACCGTTGCAACCGAAGGTCAAACAAAGCCCTCGGATCGCTCCTGCTCGGCCAATCAACTGACGGAGTTCCCATGCGTATCCTTTTGATCAACGTCCCGCACCCCGCGATCGGCAGTCGCATTCCTGATGATCATCTTCCTCCACTTGGTTTGCTCGCCATTGGCGGCCCACTGATTGACGATGGACATATCGTCAAACTGATTGACGCGGAATTTGGTCCGATGCCAGCACGGGAGATCGTGCAACGTGCACTCAGCTGGGAACCCGACGCCATTCTGTTCGGGCATTCGGGCTCAACCTCCGGTCATCCGGTGATCAAGAGTATTGCCAGTACGCTTGCTCGCCATCGCCCAGCACTTCCAATCATCTACGGTGGTGTCTACCCAACTTACCATTGGCGTGAAATCCTAGAGGAGGAGCCCTACGTTTCGGCCATTGTTCGTGGCGAAGGAGAAGAGACGGCACGCCAACTCATAGCTGCCATAGATGCCAACGATAACCTGCACACCATACCCGGCATCGCCTTGCGCAAAGAGGGTGCGCCAGTTGCAACAATGCCGGCTCCTGTCATTCGCAACCTTGACGACTACCGTGTGGGCTGGGAATTGATCGATCATCGGCGCTATAGCTACTGGGGTGGCCTTCGAGCGGTTGTTGTACAGTTCTCTCGCGGTTGCCCGCATCTCTGTAACTATTGCGGCCAGCGCGGATTCTGGACCCGGTGGCGCCACCGCGACCCTATCAAATTCGCTAAGGAAATAGCCGACCTGCATCGCCAGAACGGCGTCAAAGTCTTCAACTTCGCGGATGAAAACCCCACGGTCTCGAAGAAGATCTGGAAGATATTTCTTGAAGCACTGATTGCGGAGAATGTTGATGTCATTCTCGTTGGATCGACACGCGCGGATGACATTGTCCGAGACGCTGACATTCTGCATCTTTACAAACAGGCCGGCTGGCAGAGGTTTTTACTCGGGATGGAAAACACCGACGAAAAAACTCTCCAGCTCATTCGCAAGGGCGCCACAACTGCAATTGACCGCGAAGCCATTCGCCTCCTGCGCGCGCACGGCATTCTTTCAATGGCCACCTGGGTCGTTGGTTTTGAAGAAGAAACAGATCGTGACCACTGGCGCGGTCTACGCCAGCTGCTGTCATATGATCCCGATCAAATCCAGATGCTGTACGTCACGCCGCATCGCTGGACCCCGTTCTTCCGGCTCGCCCAGCATCGCAAAGTCATTCAAATGGATCGACGCAAGTGGGACTACAAGCATCAGGTGCTGGCTACCAGGCATATGCCGCCGTGGCGCGTCTTGATCTGGTTCAAGTTCACAGAAGTTGTTCTACAGGCGCGCCCCAAAGCGCTCTACCGGACATTTCTCCAACGCGATCCAGGGCTTCGTCATGCGATGCGTTGGTATAGCCAGATGGGACGTCGCGTATGGCCCTACGAGATTATCAACTTCCTACGCGACCCGCTAACAAAGACCGGGCCGAGCGTTGCAAAATTCTGGGGTGCCCCTCAGGACGCGGAAGAAGAATCCATGAAAGTCGCCCCCCGCCGGAAGCCGGACCAGCGCCTCCGGATCAAACCGGCTCAAGTGGTGCGTTTAATTGGGCCCCCGGCACAATAATCCCGCCACGATTACCGATCTCAACAGAGCCAAACCGTTGAGCATAGATCTCGGGCAATGGCCGGGCACCTGGCGCAGCCAACCACAGACGCAACAGATGACGTTTCCTTTCAGGCTCTACCCAATCTTCAAAGCCTGTCCGGTCATGTAGCATCGTGTGATTGTGGACCCACTGCATGTCGCCCGGTTGGAAATCCATCTCCATGCTAATCGCCGGGTCATTGGCCAGTTCATCAAACAAGTCCAGCGCAGCTGTTTCCTCGGCGGTCAGGGGAGCGACTTCAGGGAAGCGACGCGCTGAATCGATATATCGGCGCGCATAGAGCGCGGACAGCTTCCCTTCATGCCAGTTATAGACCGGAATTTCGTGCCATGGCTTCTGGCCCTCAGGCACCTCACCGCGTCTGTCTGTGCACAGCGGCTTGAAGAGATGTGGCAGAAGATCCGGACGCCGCTCCAACATCTCATTGTAAATCGTCATCGAACTCACCAGCGCCGATGCACCACCGGACTTCGCCGTCTTAAGGCAGAGCAGAGCGACGATATCGCAACTGTCGGTGTGGAACGTTTGGCGTTCACGCGTTTGATAAATCCGCGCCGTTGGATCATTGACCGCATCACGGCCGAGATCACGTACATGTCCGAGCACATGCCCTTTGCCGTTTTGAGACCGCGCGTGACCGAAATGAGCGCCGATGCCGTAGTACGCCGTCGCCGATTGGCGAATTGACCAATCCGCAACTGGAAGCCCCCGCATCAACGCAAAGCCACGCCCATTCAAGACCTCATCGAAAACAGCAGTCAGCTTTGGTCCGACGGTCGGCAACGGGAAGTCCGACTTCGTAATTCTGGCGATATCTGCTTCGGCTTCCGCCAACGGCCGTGCTGCCGCGTCAATCTCGGCAATATCGTCCGGCGTCAGCTGATGCACCCACTCGGTGCTATTCTGCATATCTGCACCGTACCAGGCAGAGGCACCCTCTACCTTCGGCGGCAGCTCCAATGTCGATTCGGCAATTTGGGCTTGTGCTGCAGTCATCGCACCCCTCCTGGAATTCACGGTGGTTTCGTCTCGTTTCGGAGGCAAAACTGACGCAATCGCAGCCAGTCGGCAAGCGGCCAACGCCGGATATCCCGATGATGCTGGAGTGATCACCCAGTGTGTATGAATTGGCCAGAATAGCCGCAGTTAGGCTGCAGTTGCCCGCGATTTCCCTAGTTTCGCATAGCCCGGCAGACTTTCGGCAATCTCGGCTGCGTCGCGCAGGAGTGCACCAATCAGCTCTTCGACACTGGGTTCATCATCAATCATCCCCCCAATCTGCCCCATTGCCGACTGCTGGCGCTCGTCACGGTTGGCAGGGTTACGGCTGCTACGGACGGCCCTTTTCAGATCATTGACCTCCGCATCCGACACACCATCCTTGAGACCCTGTTCATAGGCCTTGATTTCCGGCGTCGCGACGCAGCGCACAGTCGCCCCGGTCATGGCCCGCGTGACAATCGTGTCAGTCTCGCGCATGGCCTGCAGTTGCGCCCGCCCCCAGCCATTGAGATCAGACTCGGCTGTCGCCATAAACCGCGTCCCCATTTGCACGCCAACGGCTCCAAGCGCGAAGGCCGCAACGAAACCACGCGCATCACCGATGCCGCCGGCTGCAATCACCGGAATCGAAACGGCGTCTACGACTTGAGGCACGAGCGGCAGGGTCGAGACCATGCCAACGTGGCCTCCCGCCTCACATCCGGAAGCCACGACCGCATCGACACCCTCCTCTTCCATGCGGACGGCATGAGCAACGGTTGGGATCACGGACACCACCTTGATACCCGCCTGCTTGAGTATCCGAACGGCCGCTTCACCGGGATCCGCGCGCCCCGTCGTGACAACCGGCACGCCGAGTTCAACACACGTTGCCACACAACGCTCCGTAATGCCGCGTCCCATCGGCATGATGTTGACGCCAAACGGCCGGGCGGTTAGCTGCCGCACGGCTGCGATATCCTCTCGCAACTTTCCGTCTGTTCCACCGAATGTTGGTAGCACGCCGAGCCCCCCTGCATTGCTCACGGCAGCAACAAGGGCGACACCACCACCACCCTGCATTGCACCCTGCAGGATTGGCACATCAATGCCGAGCAAGTCACAAATCTCGGTGTGAAACACAGGCCTTACTCCTTACGACCCACGATGCGGCTCAATGATCCCGGAATAAAGTCGACGATCTCGACATCTTTGAAGCCGGCGCTCTCGAAATAACCAATGACATCGCTTTCCGAGTGCGCAAGGCCTTTAGAATCCGCAACCGCCTGGCCGAGCCCCCAATAAGCCGGCCCCCAAGGTCCAGTGCGCTCATTGTTGGTCGTCTCGCCAATCAAATGCATCTCTCCGCCAGGTAGCAATGCATCATGGGCCTTGGCGATGACAGCGCCAATCATCGCTCGATCATACATCGGCAGGTTGCTGGCCATGATCGCAACATCGCAGTCGGTGGGAAACGGATCTCTTGTGAAGTCGCACGGCTCTGCACGGACACGGTCGGCAACACCGTTTTCCGCCAGAAAGTCGTTCGCCACCACGCAGACCGACGGCAGGTCAAGCACAACGCCACCGATTTGCGGATGCATTTTGGCGGCTGCAATACAATAGGCACCTGAGCCGCCACCAATATCCATAATCTTGTGACGCGCACTCAAATCAACATGCCTCACGAACCGCCGTCCCGCTCCCATGCCGATCGAATAGGTTGACTGGTGATAGCGTCGGGCATCCTCGACCGAAATCTCTCCGATCCAACCCAGGTCCTTGAGGTCACGATTGCGCAAATGCTCCGTGAGCCGCCCCCATTCATTCCACTGCGGTTTCGTGAACGTGATCCAGGGCCCCATGTAACTCGATTGGCCTTCCACCAGAAAGCGCTCCACATCGGGTGCGTTGCGCAAACGGCCATCCTGAACATCCATCAGACCAGCAGCACAGAGCAGCACAATCAACCGTTCGGCATTGGTTGGGTCAATATCAACCGCGTTGGCCACTTCGTCGAAAGTCCCGGCACCTTTGCTCACCGCAGTAAAGACCCCGAGTTCGACCGCCGACATCAATGCCGCCGACTGGCCGTATGACTGCGCAATGTTTTGCAACCGCACAGTTGTCTGAGAGGAGTTATCTTCGGCCTTATTCGCCATCATCCAAGCCCTTTGCGCCAATTGATCAGCTGGATGTATCCAGCCCCACGCGACGCAAAACTTCAAGCGCCACCGCGATACGAGCCAATGGATGATAACGTTGTAATACAAGGCGCCGAGCTAGAACTTAAGCAACTCGACTCCCCACTTTGTCACTTGGCGCTGTCCGGCATGTCCGTAGTTAGGGCAACTTCGAGCCTGATGTGCTCATTTTCCGAACGAAACAGTTGGGCCATTTTCGACCATTCGGACCAAGGCAAGCGCGGTCATGGGAATCGGCGATATTGATAGTTGGCAGACCCTGGCGTGCCGGTGAGTTGACCATGCTTCCGGCTAGCAGCTATGTCTGCTCTCAAGGGCTGAGCGGAACCCAGCGTGCCCGGGGTTATAGTCTGGTGCCGACTTCAGCTGGCATCATTCGGGCCCAATAAGGGGGCAGCAGTGTGCCTGCTCTCCAATCCGCATCCGCATCCGCAAGACAGAGTCAACAGACTCGAACCAATGGGAGAGAAATCTCTTATCTCTACTCTCCCTACTCCTCGCGAAACGCCTGATTGATCTGGTCCGTAAGCGGTTGCACGACGTGGTTGCTTGCTTTCGCCAATTGATCTTAGTTGACTCGTCAAATGTCGTTAATGCTGCAATTGTTCAGGTCTGCAGTGGGCCATGGCACTAAATCGCTGCCGCGATACCTGTCGCTTGGCGCGGGCTTTGTGCCATCCGTTTACCGAATGAGCTGACTGTCGGCGTGAAGGGCCCGCTGACGCTGAACACTGGGACGTTCCAACAACCCCAAAGGGAAGGAACGTTCCATGAAGACCCCAAAGACAACCACCACGCCACTGCGCGCACAGATGATTGCCGATATGGCGGGGCGCAATCTGAACCCGCACACGCAGCGCTCGCATATTCACAGCTGCAAGCGGTTCGCCGCATTCCTGGGCCGCTCGCCCGACACAGCGACGGCCGATGAGGTCAAGGCGTTCCAGCTGCATCTCATAGAGAGTGGTGCAAGTATCCCGAACCGCAACCGGATCATGACCGGCGTCAAGTTCCTGCTCAAGGTGACGCTGCGCCGGCATGATCTAGCAGCCGAGATCTATCACCTCAAGGAACCACGCAAGGTGCCGGTGGTCTTGAACCAGCAGGAGGTCGAACGGTTACTTGCCATGGCGGTCTCACTGCAGGCGCAGGTGATGATGACGCTGGCCTATGGTTGTGGTCTCAGAGCCGGTGAAGTTGTTCGTCTCAAAGCAGGTGACATCGATCGCGCACAACAGATCATCCGCGTGATCCAGGCCAAGGGTCGTAAAGACCGGCATGTGATGCTGCCGGCTGATGCGCATGCGCTACTGAGGCAATGGTGGTCAGAACGCACCCATAATTATGATTTGGACGTGCCGTCACAAGAGCGATGGCTGTTTCCAGGTCGTCGCCCAGGTCACCATCTCACACCACGTCAGTTCGGCCGCCTGTTCCGACAATCGGCTGAGGCAGCCGGTATCAAGAAGCTGGTGACACTGCACACATTGCGCCATTCCTTTGCAACGCACCTCCTGGAAGCCGGTGTTGACATCCGCAAGATCCAGGCGTTGTTGGGTCACGACAAGCTGGAGACGACGGCGCGCTATGCCTTTGTTGCCACCGGCATGATCTCCAAGATCCAGAGCCCGCTTGATGACTTGATTGCCCGGCGGAGAAAGAAGCGGTCGACGTAACGCACCTGCTTCATGTCTCGGCCAGCATTGGAGGTCGCTGATATATTCCGCGATCATGGTCCCGCTTGGCGTCACGCCAACCGCGGACACATCTCAGCTGACCAGTTGAAGGTCATGTCAGCTATCGAGCGGTGCCGCACGGCAGCGCTCGGCGGCCACGTTGCGCGCTGCGAGGATGACGCCTGCGGATATACGGTGATTGCCTATAACTCCTGCCGCAACCGGCATTGCCCGAAGTGTCAAGCCGCAGCCTCGCGAGACTGGCTGGATGACCGGCGCGCTGAACTGTTGCCGGTGCCGTACTTCCATGTCGTCTTCACGTTGCCGTTTGAGATTACAGACATTGCCTTCACCAACAAGCGCATCATGTATGGGCTGCTGCTCAAGGCGAGCGCTGAAGCCATGCTCACCATTGCTGCCGATCCCAAGCATCTCGGAGCGAAGATCGCCATTACTTCCGTATTGCACACCTGGGGATCGGCGATGACGCATCATCCGCACGTTCACATGATCGTGCCGGGTGGCGGCATCTCTCTGGATGGTCAGAAGTGGATCCCATGCCGGGCGAACTTCCTACTGTCGGTGCGGGTGCTCTCAAGGCTCTTTCGGCGTCTGTTCCTTGAGATGCTGACCAAAGCCTACGAGGCCGGGGAGTTGGGCTTTTACGGTCGGCACGCCGGTTTAGTCGAGGCCGACGAGTTCGCCCGGTTCCTGCGGCCGCTGCGTAAGGCGGAATGGATCGTCTATGCCAAACGCCCTTTTGGTGGACCCGACGCCGTCCTTAGCTATCTCTCGCGCTATACGCATCGGATCGCCATCTCGAACCGGCGATTGATATCAGCCAGCCAGCATCACGTGGCGTTTCGTTATAAAGACTACCGGGCCAATCACAGCGAGCGCTGGAAGACCATGCGACTGACAACCGATGACTTCATTCGCCGGTTTCTCAGCCATGTCCTGCCGAAAGGCTTCCATCGCATTCGACATTACGGCCTGCTCGCCAACGGCAATCGTGCCGCCAATATCGCCAAGGCGCGAGAGTTGCTTGATGTGCAATCGCCACAAGGCCAGCCCGAAACATCAGAGCCAGCCTCTCCTGACGAGCCAAAGGTTCTTCCTCAGCCTTGCCAATGCTGTGGCGGGCGCATGATCGTGATCGAGACGTTTGCTGCCGGATCTGAGCCTAAGGACACACCAATCGTAGCTGGGATTGACAGCTCATGATCCATCTCATTGCGTTACAGATTGCTGCAGATGCATGGCTGGACGCGGTCCGGCAGTGGTGGCACTTGAGCGATCGACAGCAAAAGCTGTCTTCACGCACAGCGTATCGCGCAATTCCAAGTCAATATGCGTTGTTGAGTGACAATGCGGCAAGTCCCATTGCCCTCAATCTGATGCAAAGTGGTAGCCGTGCAAGCCGCAGTCCCGCCCGCGAGCATTCAAATCCCCATAGCGCCAGCAGCACCGCCTGAGCCCCACATCCCGCGATTTCCTGCCTTGGCGCTTCTCGAACGCGAGCTGGCCTCGCAGCCTCAACGCACGCTCAATGACGCGTCCGAGAAACCTGCACATGGAACGAACCCGCTTACGCGGGAGTGCGCTGCGCGCGGACCATGCGGTGGGGCGAGTGTCGGAGTAACCAACTGAGGAACAAGCGGTAACGGTCGGAGGAGGCCGTCTTGAGGATTGAGGGGTTCCCAACTCCAACCTCAAGACAGGAGCCCCCGATGACCGACAAGCCGATTACCGATCTGCGCCGGCGTATGCTGCAGGACATGACGAACCGCAACTTCGTCGACAAGACCAAGCACGACTATATCCGCCATGTCGAGGCATTGGCTGATTTTATCGGTCGATCGCCGGACACAGTTACCAGCGATGATCTCAGGCGTTTCCAGGCGGCCCAGATTTCCGGGGGTGCGCAACCGCCGAAGATGAACACGCAGGCCTCCGCGCTACGCTTCTTTCTAACCGTCACGCTCGGGCGGGCCGATCTCGCCCATCAACTGGCGCGTACGAACTATCCGAGGAAGCTGCCGCGGGTGCTGCCGCCCGAGGATGTCGCCCGCCTGCTCGACGCCGCTCCGGGACCCGGCCTCAAGTACAAGGCGGCGTTGAGCATCGCCTACGGAGCGGGCCTCAGGGGCGGAGAGGTCGTCATGCTGCGCGTCAGCGATATTGATTCCAAGCGCATGTTGATCCGCGTCGAGATGGGCAAGGGGCGCAAGGACCGCCATGCAATGCTCTCCCCACACTTGCTCGAACTCTTGCGTTCATGGTGGCTGCAGTGCCGCTCCAAGGGCTGGCTGTTCCCGGGCCAGGATCCGCTGCGTCCCATCACCGTGCGGCAGCTCAACCGTGTCTGCCACATGGCAGCGGAAGCAGCCGGCCTCGGCACGTGGGTGACGCCGCACACACTCAGACACTCGTTCGCGACGCACCTGCTTGAAAGTGACATCGACGTACGCGTAATCCAGGTCCTGCTCGGCCATGCGAAGTTGGACACGACGGCGCGCTACACGCAGGTTGCAACCAACACGTTGCGCTCGGTGATGAGCCCGCTCGACCGGCTGCATATTGCCCCGCTGGACAAGGACGACGAGCCGGACAGATAGCCGAGCCCGATCGTGTCCCGTCCATCGCTGGAGGTCGCGGATATCTTCCGTGCCTTTGGTCCCGCATGGCGTGATGCCAACCGCGGTCACGTCAGTCTCGACCAGATGAAGGTCATGTCGGCCATCGAGCGTTGCCGCACGGCAGCGCTCGGCGGACACGTTGCGCGTTGTCAGAACGGGGCGTGCCGGCACACGCACATTGCCTACAACTCCTGCCGCAACCGGCATTGCCCCAAATGCCAGGGCGGCAAGGCACGCGAGTGGATGGAGGCGCGGCAGGCCGAACTGCTGCCGGTCGACTACTTCCACGTCGTGTTCACCCTGCCTGCCCGGATCGCCGATATCGCGTACCACAACAAGCGCGTGATCTACGATCTGCTGTTCAAGGTGTCGGCCGAGACGATGCAAACCATTGCCGCCGATCCCAAGCACCTCGGCGCCAGGGTCGCGATCACCTCGGTGCTGCACACCTGGGGCTCAGCCATGACGCATCACCCGCACGTCCATATGATCGTGCCGGGCGGCGGGATGTCGTCGGATGGCTCACGCTGGATCGCCTGCCGCAAGGGCTTCTTCGTACCGGTCAGGGCGCTCTCGAAGCGCTTCCGTAACGTCATGATCGATAAGCTCGTGGCAGCGCACGTGGCCGGCCAGCTCAACTTCTTCGGCGCGCAGGCCCATCTTGGCGATCTGCGTGCCTTCAAACGCTTCCTCAGGCCGCTGCGCCGGCGCAAGTGGTTCGTCTATGCCAAGCGCCCGTTCGCCGGACCGAACGCCGTGCTCGCCTACCTGTCGCGCTACACCCACCGCGTCGCCATCTCCAACCGGCGGCTGATCAAGGCCGATGCCGCGCGTGTTATGTTCCGCGTCAAGGATTACCGCCGCAATGGCAGCGCCCGATACACGACGATGATGCTCACCCCGCACGAGTTCATTCGCCGCCTCCTCATCCATGTCCTGCCCAAAGGGCTCCACCGCATTCGCCATTACGGCCTTCTCGCAAGCGGCGTGAAGGCTGTTAATCTCGCCAGGATGCGCGATCTCCTTGGGACCCCGGAGCCAATCGTCAACGATACCTCTAACGGCAACGACGACGCTGAGCCTGGGGCAACTCCCGATGACGCCTGGCCAATGCCATGTCCTTCATGCGGCCACGCTATGCGCATCATCGAGACCTTCGCGCCCGGCACAACGCCAAACAACGTATCGGAACCGGCAGGCATCGATAGTTCATGATCTCAACGCGCTGCCAGAATAACGTTGTCATAAGGCGGCCCCCGCGCTGCAACGCTCGGCTGCGTCCCGATCGCCTCATCATGACCTCGACGATCGCAAAAATGTTCTTACCAATGACAGGCAAGCCCCGGTGGCTCACCTTGCATGCCTCACACAACCGTGCGGTATGCACCCCTCACCAATCCGACAGGCCACGCCCGGCCGCCAAAAACCCATAGCAGTCGCGGCACGCTCCTCGCCCAACCGCCCGCGGGTTCCTTCCCTGACGACTTTCGGACGCCGGCTCCAGTGCGTGTGGAAATCTCATCGATCGCCAGCATCCGAAACTCTTCACATTTTCTGCCGTGAGCAGTTGCAGCATGCTCCGGGCATGTCATCTGTGATTGTTTGAGAAAGCGGACATTCCGACGACGGCGAACACTGCAGCGCATCAAAACCGTGAATTCCACAAAATAGACATCGAGAGAATGGGCTGTTTTTGTCTGCGGATCACTTTTGTGCAACCGCTTCTCCTTCGAGCCGATAAACCAGCACCGGCTCTCGAATGCCTTTCAGGCGCATCTCGCCTTTCTGCTCTGCCGCAAAATCGTCCTCGACAGCAGTGTAGGCACGAGGGCTGAGCAGTATTTCGCCGTCCTCAGCTAAATCTGAAAGTCGCGCGGCGAGATTCACGGCCGTGCCGGAGGCGGTATAGTCATAGCGGTCTTCATATCCGACCATGCCAACCGTCGCGTAGCCGAGCGATATCCCGACTCCAAAGCCGAGACGATAGCCTAACCGCTTCCAACTGCGACAGAGCTCAACCATGCGGGCCCGCATAGCGATCGCTAGCTGCACGGCGCTCCCTGCCGGGTCGTCGCAGGGCAATGGATCGTTGAATAAAACCATAATGCCGTCGCCCATGCGGTGATCAACCCCCGCGCCATGATCGGCAATCAGTTTCCCCATTTGCTCGTGATAGGATTGCAGGACTTCAATTGTCTCTTCAGGTTCAGCTGTTTCGCAAAAGGCGGTAAACCCGCGGATGTCGCAGAACAACACGCCTAGAAGTGCGCGGTGGCTCGACAACAACTGATCCGAACCTTGCGAAATGACCGTGTCAGCAACCGCAGCAGGCAGGAACCTTTTTAGTCGCCCCATCCGCTCAATCTCGCCAACTTGAGCTTTGACGCGGGCCTCAAGAGATGTGTTGAGTTCCTGCACTTCTCTTGTGCGGTCCTCCAGAGCCTGGAACTGCCGAGCATTTTCGATGGCGATCACCGCCTGTTCAGCAAATGTCTGAACCAGTTCGATCTCATCTGGTTTGAATGGGCGCTTCTCGCGTCGGTAAAGACCAATCGAGCCGATGCCGGCTCCGTGACTGACCAGTGGGACTGTGAGCACCGATCGAACGCCCGCCTCGACGACTGTCACACGATCCTTGTCCCCATCTCGGTAAAGCCGATCGAGTGCTGCATCTTCTAATTGTAGAACCGTGCACTCTCGCACTGATCGAGCGACCAAGAGTTGGCTGCTAATGGGCCAACTCCAACCTGGCCGGAATGGCTCAAACACTTCAATTCCATCCGCAACAATCTCTAACCGCGTTCCGTCTTCAGACAGCATGTTCAGATTGCCGAAAGGCGCACCACAAAGACGCTGTGCATTCTCCAAAATCGCCTTGAAGACCGGAATGTCATCAGAACGGTTCTGACCAATGAGATGAAGAACCTGTCGCGTTGCCGCATCTCGCTCAACTCTCGTCGAAAGCTCGCGGAATTGACGCGCATTCTCAACCGCGATGACCGCCTGTGCTGCGAAGCTCTGCAGAACAGAAACATCATCCTCAGAGAACGGGTTGACCTCGCGTCGATAAAGAATGATCGCGCCTATCGCCTCGTCACCGCGAAGCATTGGCACGGCCACCGCGCTTCGTACGCCCTCGACTTCAACCATTTGAACTCTACGGGGGTCTCTATTGCGATAAAGATCATCGTCGGCGATGTCTTTGAGGCGTACAATTTCGCCATTCACAATTGGGCTTACGGCGATTAGGTCACTGCGCGTAATTGGTTCCGCAAAGTGCTTCAAAATCTCGGCGAACTCCGTCCGCGCTCCACGGCAGGCTGGTATCCTCACGACCGAACGAGCGTCATCTACGAGGCTGAGGAAACTTAGCGGGGCATTACATAGCTTTGATGCATTCTCCAAAATGGCGTCAAAGACTGGCTTCTGATCGTTACGCGAAATACTGATGATCTGAAGAACAGCATTCAAAGCGGCTTCCCGCGCAGAGGACATGGCTGAATCACCCCCATTGGTCTCGAATTGAAGGGTATTGTTCCCCTCCCGACGCATCTTTCCAGCGCAAAAGTTGAGCGCACTTTATATCGGCTGCTTTGGTGAAACTAGCGTCACGCTGCGGGCCAAGAATGCGCGAGCACACTCATTGTGCAAATCGCCTCGAATGCTGGTATCGGACTTGGGCGGGATAAGCAAAGATTTGATCTTTGCCACCGTTGTCGCGACCGTCGATGCTGCACCTGCTCGCGGCCGCTTTTGAGCAGGCGTATTGTTGGTGCGATGCGAAAAGAGAATGTTAGCGACGGCCGCTAATGGGATGGACCGGCTGCTCCCCTAGAGCCAGCAGGTTAGGCTCTAAGCCTCTCACCTGAAAATCAAGGAGCAGCATCCCATGGCATCGAGTTCATCCAAAATCCCTACAGAACTGTCGGTCATCGGTGTCGACATCGGTAAGGATACATTTCACTTAGTCGGGTTCGACAAGAAAGGTAAGATTGTTCTGCGGCGCAAGATCAAGCGGCTGTCTCTTGTCGCGACGTTTGAGAAGTTGCCGCGTTGCATCGTCGGCCTCGAAGCTTGCCTGAGTGCTCATTTCGTGAGCCGCACTTTGCGTGGGCTCGGCTTCAAGCCAAAGATCATTGCAGCCAAATACACCAAGCCTTTCTTGAAAGGACAAAAGAACGACTACAATGATGCCGAAGGCATTGCCGAAGCTGCATTGCGTCCGAACCTGAAAGTCGTCAAAGAGAAGACGCAAGAGCAGCTCGACCTGCAAGCCATGCATCGCGTGCGCGCACGTCTCGTGTCTCGTCGGACAGCCACTATCAATCAGATCCGCGCCTTTCTCATTGAACTCGGGATAACGGTTCGAACAGGAGCGCATTCGTTACGCAATTCACTTCTCGTCATTCTTGAAAAACGAGCTGCAGAGATTTCTCCGCGCATGGCCGACATTATTATGGGGCTCTATGAGGACTGGCTCTGGTTGGACAAGCGGATTGAGGCCCTTACCAACGAGATTGAGAAAGTCAGCCAGGTCGAACGCAACTGCCGACGCCTAATGACGATCCCCGGTGTTGGCCCGATGATCTCGACAGCCATGGTTGCCGCAATCGGCACAGGTGAAGCCTTCGACCGTGGCCGGGACTTCGGTGCTTGGTTGGGATTGGTGCCACGACAATACAGCACTGGTGGCAAAACCATCCTCGGGCGCATCTCGAAGCGTGGCAACCGCTATCTGCGCACGCTCTTTGTACAGTCGGCTCAAATCCTACTGATGCGACCCCACAATTGGCCGAAGTTCAGTTTTGGTGCCTGGCTGACGCGAGCATCAGGGCGCATGCACAAGAATAAGCTTGCCGCAGCGCTTGCCAACAAGCTCGCGCGCATTGCCTGGAGTATTCTCCATAACGGAGGCAGGTTCGAGTTGTTAACGGATGAGATTGCAGTCTAACTGGGCAAGCATCCATCGAGTTCGCGAATGAAATGAAAGCATGGAACGGATCAAGAAACGCCCGCAAAGTCAGATGACCCGAAGGACTGCAAAACAGTCTGTCCGCTAATGAGACCAATGGCGCGTGCGTATTCCCATCAAGGCCACGGCCCGCGAGCCGATCAACAGGCCGGATAGATATTAGCGACTTCCGATCTCCACGCACGATTTTCACTTGCGTCCCGCAGCCGGTCCATAGATCGGGTCAGTTTGTTCAATCCCAGCTGAGAGCACATCGGGGCAGAAGTTGAACCACATAACGGACGTGATGTGCTTGTTTCCTTAGAAATCAAAGGGCCAGTAACAGCCCAGCACGCGGCTGCATTCGTAGTGAGCTTAATGTCAGACTACTCCGAATCTCAGCGTAAATTTTCGTGTCGCTGCAATTCTCCTGTCAAAAGCAGAGTTATCCTGTAACCTTGCCCTGCACGCATCCTTTATGGAAACTACAGGCCTGCGCGCCTAACAGTTTTCCCACATGCGCGACAGCGAGAATGAGACGCATGGCCCCCATCCAATACCCGATCAAGACAACAGCCGATGAGTTCACTCGGCTGGGAATACAATCTGACCTCTTTCGTGATGATGCCCGTTCCATGCTAGCTAGAATCGGTGATGGGGCTGGCAAACGGGTTCTAGATATGTGTTGCGGCACAGGCGGAATCACCGATGCTTTGAGTGAATGGGTCGGGCGAGAGGGATCAGTTGTCGGCGCTGACCTTGATGCGGCCAAATTAAAGTACGCGAGAAACTGGGCGCAACAGCTCGAACTCGCAAACATTGAATTTGTCGAGGCCAATGCTTTTAACAGTGGCTTGCCGCTAGGCTCGTTTGACCTCGTTCATGCACGGTTCGCGTTGAGTGTCATTCAAGATGGCCTGGGCATTCTTGATCACATGTTAACGCTTGTCAGGCCTGGCGGCTTCGTCTTCGTCCAAGAAGTCAACTCCAACACAATGGAATGCGCGCCATCCACTGCTGATTGGGAACAGGCCCTTGCATTGATTAGGAAGACGTTCGCGGCTGTTGGCGCAGACACGACCATGGGACTGTCATTGCGCCAAGTTTTTATGGAGAAGGGCATCATCGATATCCAGGTCAAGCCCTGCATTCACGCGCTCACGGCGAAAGATAAGATGACGATGCATCTGCCTCTCACGCTGACCGCCATGCGCGAAACGATAACGTCGATGGGATTGATGCAAGAAGAGGAGCTGGACCACCTTGTTACGCGCGTGGCTGATCATTTGGCAAAACCAGAAACAACTACACTGTCGCTGTGCATGATGCAGGTGGTTGGCCGAGTGCGTGCCTAGCGAACGCGGACCAGACGATATCCGGCATCTCGGGACTTTGAATCATCAGTCTTGATGGAACTGAATAGGAACGCTATTTGCCACGTAGGTACGATACTAGACATACTCAAAAGTGCAGACGGACAACATCACGTTGAGCATTACCGTTCCGGGATAAGGGCCGAAAAAGCCATCGTGAGCACAGCTCTTCCGCCCTGCCGTCAACAACTGACATGTTGTGCTCGGAGCAGGCTTTTCAGCGAAGGGCCAGGTTTGGACATTCTGGCAGCTTCAAAATTCCACCGCAGAGTGGATCCTGAACAGTCTTGTTGTTCGGGACTAGATCGAGCAATTGCAACATGTGTTCGGCGTTGCACTACTTCGCAAGTAGCGACGAGATTGGCGATCTTTCGGCTGCTGCTGCGGGGCGAGAAAGATAAAACTCCGCCAGATAGTGGCCTTCATCTTCATGGCCCTGGGTATCGATCCCGCGCTCATGAAGTTGATCCAGCACCTGTTCCCGCTCGCTTAAAGAGGCGAAATTCCGTTGCACGAAAGTCCGCCCTTTGAGTTTCTCGGTGACGTATCCCTGTTCAGCCAAGCTATCTGCAATTTGATCGAACGGGAATAGCCGAAGTACGAAGTTAGCAAACCACGGCTGGTGTCCTTGAGATACTGCTGGCATGAGACGATCAAAAGTCTTTTCGGTTACATATCCCACACATCCCGTCGACATGACGAGATCAACAGACGCAAGATCTTGGTTTGAGGATTGCGGCAATGTTTGGCACTCTAGATTGACTGCTATAGAGTCATCAAGCAGCCCTACCTGTTCACCAAATGCGACGGCGTTTTCGGCAACGTCGAGGCCTGTCACTTCTAAGTTGTCAACCATCTCAAGCGAATCGAAATAGTTTCGGTCACTCTCGATGACATGCTGAACACTTGCTGTTTGGAGCGTTTCATTGCCCCAACGCGCATAAAGCTCTTTCATCGTCATGTCATACTTTATCAGCGCAGCATTGACCCCATACGAGGAGCCGACGTCCAGTAGGTGTACCGGCTCATCAGACGAGGCCTGCAAATGCCTGATAAGCTGCTGGATAATTGGTTTCGCGCCATCTGGAATCTCGTAGTCCAGCTTTTTTAGCTCGCGGAAATAGGATCGTGGGTCTTGTTGATCATAGATGCCATCCATATTCACCTTGGCTTCGTTGATCTGCTCGAACGCAACATCGTGTGTCATTGAGACGTCTCCGCACTAGTGCTGGGGCAATCGAGCCCGGTCGAATGTGGCTGTAGAATACGTGCCAGCCGGAGCTTCGGTCGGCACAGCGATCACTTTTCAAAGAGACCATCACTGCTAGGGCAGCCGTTTCGGATACCCTCCTGAATTGCCAGGCTCTTCGCACGCAACTCATCGATGAGGCGTCGCTAGGAGGCAACTTAATGTCGCTTATAGAGCATTCTATGGCCAATGTGAATGTAAAAGCGCCGGTCATCGGAGCCTGTCGCAGCAGCGTTTTATGCGTTCCACGACGGAAGAAGGTTGCGGAGAGTGTTGGTCCCGGCTTCGAGATCGGCAAATTGAACGTCCAAACTGTCGTGCTCAAGTTGAGTTCTGATGTACCTGGGTCGAGCGGAAACGCTCTGGCCGAACTATCAAGAGTCCCTTGGCTCATGTTCTGCCTGAACCCGATTTGCATGAGAATGTGCGAGCGATGTGATACGATCACTAAGGAGGCGATCGTTGTCCAAGCTCGGGATTCACCACCAAACCACCTACAAGTACAGCGAACCGCTGCAATTCGGCTTCCACAAGTTGATGCTTCGTCCTCGCGAGAGCCGTAGCCTGAGACTGATAAGTCACGAAGTAGAGGTAAGGCCCGCTGCCACTGTCACCTGGGCTCAAGATGTTTTCGGAAATACCGTGGCAACTGCCGCATTCTGCGAGAGCTCGGACAGGCTCGTTATCGATAGCATTGCGGAGCTTGAACTCGACGTCGAGCAGTGGCCCGTATTCAACATTGCGGCCTCTGCCGCAAGTTACCCTTTCTTGCTCACCGACGATGACATGGTCGACCTTGGAGCACTAAGGCTTCAAGCCTATCTCGATAGCGGCGGACAGCTTCGTCAGTGGGCTCAAGAATTTGTTGCCGAAACACCGACCGATACACTTGAGCTTCTCAAAGCTCTAAGCCAAGCAATCGCAACGCGTGTTGTCTACGAGATTCGCGAAAGCGACGGTGCTCAAACACCGATATGTACACTTGAGCGAAATCGCGGTTCCTGTCGGGATATGGCCGTCCTGTTTGTAGATGCAGTGCGTAGTCTTGGGTTCGGTGCACGAATAGTATCAGGGTATCTGCACGATCCCGATCAGTGTTTCGTCGGCTCTGAAGGCGCCGGATCCACTCATGCGTGGGCCGAAGTTTTTGTCCCTGGTGCGGGTTGGATCATGTTCGATCCAACCAATCGAAGTGTCGGCGGTTTCAATCTGATTCCCGTCGCAGTCGCGAGGACCATTGCTCAAACGATGCCGGTCTCAGGCAGCTTCATCGGTAACCCGAATGCATTTGAAGGGATGGACGTGCTGGTCCACGTGGAGTCTGCATAGGGTCACCAGCCGCAAAGCTGTCGATGCGCAGATCACTTCCGCCTACCTCTCAGCTTTGAGCTTCCTCTGCTCAGACAGAGATTTTCGGTTACGGGCCGCGAGCGGCCGCTTTGATTGTGTTACATTCAACTGCAACCTTCTCAACCGGCTACTGCAAGCAATGACGATCAAGCGGATACTCTATGCAATCGTGCTCGTGGGACTATTCTCTTTCGGACTCGCGCGATATTGGCCCCGTCCAATCACAGTCGTATCGCTATCGCAGCAGTTAGAAGGTGTTCATTGTCGCTTCGCCCATGATCTATCTCGTTGCTACCAACGCGGAATTGAACCATTGCGCAGTCTGTTCACCAAAGACCACGACTGCGATATGTGGGCAGTTCGATGCTTAACGGAAATCAGGTCTCCATCCGTACAAGATGCGATGATCAAGGTGCTTGTCACCAAGGCCGATGTCCAAACATGCGACGGGGTTCGGCCAATACGATCCTACGCAGTCAAGTATCTGGGCGAGCTTGGAAGCAAGTCGGCGCTACCGGCGCTTAAGAAACATCTCGCCACTGAGCCAAAATCGAAACTATCGGCTGGCGCTTCAGGTTGTCAGGCAGGACCAGAAATCGTCGATACAATCCAGTCTGCGATCGAGAAACTGTCCCAAAGATGATGGTTTATGATCTCCCGCCGGCACTAGACCTGAATTGCTCAATCAGGGGGGCTTTAGTTTTGGCTCAACGGCTGCATGAGGCGCGTCCGCATGACTGGCTAACACGGATTGCGTCTTGACGCTTGTGCTCGCTTGGTACTGACTTGGCAGACACTATTTCAGGTAGCGCAAATAACGCGTGTTCACCCATCCTTTGGTGCCTGCGAAACTCACCCGGCACCAACGACGCTCACACCGGCGGCTCTTGATCACACAACCGGACCCAGCCGGGATCGAACCGACTTTCGAGAAGCCCACACCTGGACCAGCCCGCATATTCAGAACATCGGACTGTGCAACACCGCTGACCTGATAGGTTCCACAGCAGGCACAAGCCAATGCCGCACTGGCACTCACAATTGAAACGGAGATCATCGTCAGCAGGGTCGTTGTTATTCGTCTCATCAATCCTGATCCTATTCTTGGCACAGCGAAACAATCATGCCGCGCACCACTGAAGCATCGGGCCAAGTTGACATGCCGGCGATGAACGGAGCTTGAACCATCGTTATGCGCCTGTGTGCCCGCTTTTCCAGCTGCACAAACCCGGTTACCTTGACGGTCAGTATTTTCACCGAGGTTGCGGAAAGCCGCTCTCGAGCAGCATCATTGAGGGACACGCATGCGCATAGCAATCATGGGAACAGGTGGAATGGGTGGCTTCTACGGCGGCCTGCTTGCAGCGCAGGGCCGTGACGTCACATTCATCGCCCGCGGTGCCCATCTCGAAGCGATCCGATCAAATGGCTTGCGATTGATCGGCCCCGAGAAAGAGTTTCATATCAACCCGGCACAGGCGACAGATGATCCATCTTCTATCGGGAAAGTCGATGTTGTCCTCTTTTGTGTCAAACTCTATTCCGCCGAGGCCGCAGCAGAGCTTATCCGTCCGATCATTGGTCCTGACACAATGGTCATCTCATTAATGAATGGCGTCGATGGACCCGACATTATCGGGAAGGTCCTGGGAGATCGTCACGCGGTCGGGGGGGCTGCATTCGCCTCTGCGAAAATCGACGAGCCGGGGGTCATTAGTTATCGCAAAGGACCGGATCGCCTGCTTTTCGGTGAACGTGACGGCGCGCAATCAGAACGTGGCCTCGCATTCGTGGAACAATGCCAGGGTTGCCCTTTTACTGTCGAGCTGAGTGACAACATCGAAAGCACGCTCTGGGGGAAGTTCGTGATGTTGGCAACCAACGCCGGAATGACTGCTCTGGCGCGCCAACCGGTTGGCGTTGTCTACAAAGACCCGGACATTGCTCCGGTTGCCAAAGCCATGATGCAGGAAGTCCGTGACGTCGGCAAAGCCAAGGGTGTCAAAATTGCTGACGACATTGTTGAACGATCGTTAGAGATCATCAAGACGTTCTCAGACGACATGTATGCCTCGACCTATCATGATTTGATGGCCGATCGCCCGCTGGAAGTGGCAAGCTTCTCTGGTCTTGTATCCAAGCTTGGTCGCGAAGTCGGCGTCCCGACCCCACACCACGACACGGTCTACGCGTGTCTCAAGCCTTATGAAAACGGCAGCTGAACAGGCTCTACATTTGATCGGCATCAAAGCGGTTGGGGTTCAACCCCAACGCGTCCCATGTCCTGAGCATATGGTCTGGTAGTGGAGCAGTAACATCCAGAGATTTCCCACCGTCTGGATGTGGAATAATGAGCCGTCTTGCATGCAGATGAAGCTTCGGCTCGATCGTATCTTCCGCCAGGTTCCAGTTACTTTTGTACTTGCTGTCTCCCGCAATGGGATGGCCAATGACATCCATATGCGCCCGAAGCTGATGTTGACGCCCGGTCACCGGCTTCAGTGAAACCCAGGCCGCCTTGCGCGCGACGGCCTCAATCACCGAATAGTGCGTCGTCGCATGCATGGCCTTGTCCTGCTCACCGGGCTGGGCCTTACGAACCCGGTCACCATCAGGACCAGATGCCTTAACAAGCGCAGCTTCCACTTTGCCTTGAGCAGGCCGCGGCACGCCGACGACAAGCGCCCAATAAGTCTTGGCCGCAGAACGCGTCTGGAACGTCCGCCCAAGTGTCGCTGCCGCTGTTCGCGTTTTGGCGACCAACAACACACCTGTCGTGTCCCGGTCGAGCCGGTGCACAAGCCTCGGACGACTGCCAAACCGATCGGTCATCCCTTCGAGCAAACCATCAATGTGCCGCTTAGTCCCTGTGCCACCCTGGACCGCAATTCCAAATGGTTTATTGAGCACAAGAACGCTGTCGTCCTCATATAGGATCAGCTGTTCGATGAACCGCCGGTCAGCTTTTGATACGCCGGGCGGAGGTCGCACGGAGGGCTTTGCAACGGGTGCCTCTCGCGCGCTTTTCGGTACTCGAATCTGTTGACCGCTTTCAATACGCGTATTCGATTGCGCACGCTTGGCATCCACTCGGATCTGCCCGGACCGCAATAGCTTTTGCAGCCGTCCGTAAGTCAGGTCCGGGAAGTGAATCTTGAACCAACGATCGAGCCGTAGACCATCCTCGTCCCGGCTAACGGCAATCGTTTCAAGCGGCTTGTTCATGACAATAATGTTCGCACACAAATGTATCCGGCCAGACAGGCCCCAATCGACAGCACGACGGAACCGATGATGTAGGCCATGGCCATACCAAACGCACCACGCTCGAGATAGACAAGGGCGTCAAGCGAAAAAGCGGAAAACGTCGTGAACCCACCAAGCACGCCGGTCGCAAAAAAGATGCGGATCGCGGTTGCATCCGGCCACTTGAAATACAGCAGAGCAAACAGGGCGCCCATGACCAGTGAGCCGAGGACGTTCACTGTGAACGTTGCTGCAGCGACTTCCAACCCGAAGGAGCGCACCGCCAACATATTGGCCAGATGCCGGAGACCGGCTCCTACCGCGCCCCCTGCACTTGCTAATAGAAACAGTTGCATGGTTCAGGTCTATCTCGCGATGCGCACATGAAAAGGGCTCGAACACCGAACAAACCAAATGGTCACTGTGCGGTTCAGCGGCGGCTCAGGAACGCCCTCGCTTACGAGCAAACGGAGCACCGAACATCCAGCCGATCGTCCATCCGACCGCCATGCCGAGAATTAGCACGCCAAGAAACGTCATTTGCTCAACATCGGCCTGGCCATCCGGACTGTCATACGTAAAGCTGGTACTGACCCAGCCAGCAACCCAGCCTGCGAAGAGCCAGGCTGAAACAGCCGCGCCGATCACTCCGAAGATCATCGCCATGACATAGCGCATCACCACCCCCCAGCCTTCTCATTCGACCCATTCAATGCCAAGACGCGAGCTTGGCAAGTCTGGCGTTTACTTCACCGGCCAGAACCAGATTTCCCGCGCCTGCGCATAATTCGAATAATAGCCCAGCCACGAAAACCACTCCATCAACCACTTCGCCGATGAGCGATAACCGTTCCAGACATCGATATGATCGCCCGTTGTGCTACCGGGCCGGTCGACCGAGCGTGCCCAGTAGTCCTTGATGAAGATGATACCTGTCCGTCCGAACAGTTGCGGATAGAAATCCTGGGCTTGCTGTCCGGTGATCCGTTCGACCGGACCGATGCCTGGAATACTTGAGCTGCGAAGTGCGTTGGCCAGTTCCTGCGCACGAATGAAATGCATGGCTTCAGCCGGATGCGCGCCGCAGGTCAGAATCCCACCGACCTGCCCTCGCGTGACACCGGCCCGCTTCAGCGAGACGCCCATGCGAATGGCACATTGATTGGAAAAGGTCGGAAAACCCTTTCTCACCTGCGACCCCTGAAAATTGCCGTCGCGCGGTGCAATGCACGGCGCCTGCACACTCTCATTGATCGGATGACCGTACCAAAGGTCGTGAAACTCAACCATCGCAGACCTCAAACTCCAAGCCTGTCGCGTTACAACAGGCAAATTCCGGTAATGCTAGTTATATCTACTCAAAATGGCCGGGACTAGGGCCATCGTGCGAATGACTGCCGGGCGCGGGTTCTGGGCCACTCTGTTCCCGGAACGCCGCAGTTCCGTGCCCTGCAGGTGAATTCAATTTCGGGACTTCCGAAGGCCGTCCCAATAAGCCAACCGTTTGCGGATATCACGCTCAAACCCGCGTTCCGGCGGGTCATAATAGGTCTCACGCTCCATCCCATCCGGGAAATAGTCCTGCCCTGAAAACCCTTCAGGGGTGGCGTGGTCATACTCATAGCCCTCGCCATAGCCTTGTTCGTCCATCAATTTTGTTGGAGCATTCAGAATATGCTTCGGCGGCACTAAACTGCCGTTTTGCTTCGCAGCCCGCATCGCAGCCTTATAAGCCATATATGAGCCGTTTGATTTTGGCGCGGTTGCTAGATAGATCGTGGCCTGCGCCAACGCCAACTCACCTTCCGGCGAACCCAGAAAATCAAAGGCATCTTTGGCACCCAATGCTTGGGTCAGTGCCTGCGGATCAGCAAGGCCGATGTCTTCGACAGCCATCCGAACCAGACGGCGCGCGATAAACAACCGATCTTCACCGCCATCCAGCATCCGCGCCAACCAATAAAGCGACGCGTCCGGATCAGAACCGCGTACCGCCTTATGCAGGGCTGATATTAAGTTGTAATGACCATCCCGCCCTTTGTCATAGACAGGCGCACGCCGCTGCACGATCCCCATCATCGCATCGCGGTCGAGTAATTCCGCCGTCTCCGGACTCGCCGCAAAAACCTCCTCGACGAGATTGAGGATGGCTCGTCCATCACCATCGGCCATGGCCATCAATGTCTCGCGCGCATCGTCATCGAGTGGTAGTGGCCGCCCCTCAATCGTCTCCGCGCGACCAATAAGGTCAAGCAGAGCATCTCGATCAAGACGCGCAAATACGAGCACGGCGGCACGCGACAGAACAGCCGCATTGAGTTCGAAGGACGGGTTCTCCGTCGTCGCGCCAACCAGCGTGATCGTGCCATCTTCCATGTGCGGCAGGAAGCCGTCCTGCTGCGCACGATTAAAACGATGGATCTCGTCAATAAACAGCAATGTGCCCTGGCCGCCTTGGCGGCGCGCCTTGGCCCGGTCAAACGCCTTGCGGAGATCCTGTACACCGGAAAAAATCGCCGACAGCTGCTCAAATGCCATCTGTGTTTGATCCGCCAACAGTCTCGCGACTGTCGTTTTGCCAGCACCTGGCGGTCCCCAGAGGATCATGGATTGCAAGCGACCGCGAGCGAGCATCCGCGTGATCGTGCCGTCAGGCCCGACTAACCCGTCCTGGCCCACAACATCGTCCAGCGTTTCAGGACGCAGTCGATCAGCGAGCGGACGCGGCGCCGCCTGCTCAAGACCGGCGGCCTTGAAGAGATCACTCATCGAGTGTCACTCCGGCTGAGTCTCCGAAACCAGTTTATGCCAACAATGAGAGCGCCAATGAGCCCACCCAACGCCAGTATCAGTCCGGTCAGACCCAGCGCCTTGGATCGAGCACGCTGGCGGTCGGCATCATCCACGGCAACGGCGGTGATCTGCGAAGCGTCATTCTTCACATAACGAATATCGACGGTGGGGACCACAAGTTGCCCGTTAGAGATAATCTGCTCAGCAAATTCAGGACTGATCCGCACCTGCTTCGCCCTTAATACTTCCCCGTCCTCACTCCGCCAGGCGAGATCAACGGCATAGGACAACAATGTCTTGCGCTCGACCGATTGTGCCCCTTCGATCAAGGCTGCAACCGGCTGCCCGTTTTTTACAATCTGCTCAATCTGTTGCAGCGCGCGCCACTGCGAGAAGGCGAGCCAGCCACCTGCCAGAGCCGCGACAACGAACAATGCCACCAAGTATCGGCGTAACCACATCAACATGACGCCAATCCCTTTCGGATCATGCTCTGTTCAATCAATTGCATCGGGCAGCATCTCCCTGACACAGTCTACCAGACTGTTGGGCAACCGTGCGACAGCCCATGCACTAGCCAGGTACTTCGACACGCAAGATGCGCTTGCCGCGACGGATGGCAAGGAACCAGGATCGGGGTCTGCGCCGTAGCGCCCGCTCCAGATCAGCAATCTTCTGTACTTTGACGGATCCAATTTGCATTAGAATATCTCGCGGCCGGAAGCCGATGTTCTCAGCAATTGAGCCAGGCGCAACCGACAAGACCGCGACGCCACTGCTCTCCGCTACGTCAATTTTCAATTGATCAATCACCGTTGGAACGAGATTGGCAACACGGGCCCCATCAAGAGGATGCTGCCCTGAGAGGTTGCGAATATCTCCGGGCTTCGGTTTTGGCGCCGCCTGCAACGGCAGTCCGATCTTGAGACTTCGTCCACCACGGATGACCACAACATCAGCTGTATTGCCGAGCCCGCGGGTGGTCAGGCGATAAAGAGCAGCACGCGCTGTCGCAACCTCGCGCCCATCGACCGAGACGATGACATCTCCGACTTTGAGGCCGGCTTTTGCCGCTGGCCCCTGCGTATAAAGACGTGAAACGACAGCGCCGGCAACTCGCTCCAGCCCCAAACTTTCGGCAATCGCACGCGAGACGGTTTGCAGCCGCCCACCAAGCCACGGTCGCTCGATCTTACGTCCTGTCAAAGCGCTGTTGACGTAAAGCCGAACGAGATTTGAAGGGATCGCAAATCCAATGCCGTGTGATCCGCCGGTCCGTGAGTAGATTGCCGTATTGATCCCGACGAGACGCCCATTCATATCAACAAGCGCACCACCTGAGTTGCCGGGATTAATCGCAGCATCAGTCTGAATGAACACCTGTGCATCAGACTTACCAACGCCGGTACGGGCCAGGGCGGAGACAATGCCGCTAGTCACGGTCTGCCCCACTCCAAACGGGTTACCGATCGCCAAGACAATATCGCCAACTTCCAACGCATCAGAATCTTCAAACGAGAGATACTGGAACTTTTCCTTGGCATCCTGGATCTGCAGGATTGCGATATCAGTCTTGTTATCCGTGCTCACAATGCGAGCGCTAAACTCCCGCCGATCCCAAAGCACGACCCGGATCTTTGCCTGCCCATGGCTCTTGACGACGTGGGCGTTGGTGACGATCAACCCCTTGTCATTGACGATGACGCCAGACCCCAGAGAATTCTGGGTCCTATTCCTTGGCCGTCCAAACCCAGGACCGAAAAACTCCCTGAAAAATGGGTCCCGGAAGAACGGTGAATTTGCGACACGGCGCGTAGACTGCACGTAGACATTGACAACCGCCGGAGCCGCGCGCTTGACGATAGGCGAAAAGGAGTATCTGAGCTTTGCCTCGGATGTCGGCACGGTTCGTTGGGCCAAAACATCTCTCGCAGATGTACCGGCAATCATTGCCAGTATCGCCAACATCCAACATCCGCTGGCAAGAACTGTTCTGATGAGATGCATTTATTTCCTCAAATCGTATGCAGACCAAAGTGCTGAGAGTTAGAACCGGGCCTCCGCCTCCGACCAAGAACGCCGAGACTGTCCTCACCTAATGATAAACAGCTTTGCATGACAACGTTCTGATACCGAGCAGAGCTGCCTTGCTCAAGACCACGACAATCTACCGAATGGAACCGCCCGCGATCAATGCAAACAAAAAAGCGGCGCCACATCGTTGATGCCGCGCCGCCTAAATGTCTTGAGTGATCGTAAGCTTGATCAGCTCACACCTTCTGCCTCACCCTCGGCTTCACGCTGTTCTGCAGCTCTTGCGCGGTCCTCGACGCCTTTGACGTCCGGATCGCGGTCCACAAGCTCGATGACGGCGCGCGGTGCCGAGTCACCATAGCGGAAACCAGCCTTCAACACGCGTGTGTAGCCGCCATTACGGTCCTTGTAACGCTCAGCCAGAGTATCGAACAGCTTCTTGACCATCGCCTCATTGCGCAAGCGCGACGCTGCAATTCGGCGTGAGTGCAGATCGCCCTTCTTAGCCAGTGTGATGTACTTGTCCATCACGCGACGCAGGTCTTTGGCCTTAGCCAGAGTCGTCACAATCTGCTCATGCTGGATGAGCGACGACGCCATATTCGAAAACATTGCCTGGCGGTGTCCGGAATCGCGGCTAAACCGGCGACCAATTCTTCTATGTCTCATTCACTTATCCCTTGTGTTGTTTAACGGGGAGGTTCTGCTGCCTCACCTCGTTGCTGAAAACTCATAGCCCAAGACCGAATGGGCTGTTCTAGCTGTTGAAGCTAACTCAGGCAAACGATCCAGATCTAGTACTGATCCTCAAACCGCTTGGCCAATTCTTCGATGTTATCGGGAGGCCAGTTCGGAACTTCCATACCGAGGTGGAGGCCCATCGTTGCGAGAACCTCTTTGATCTCGTTGAGCGACTTCCGACCGAAGTTCGGCGTGCGTAGCATTTCAGCTTCGCTCTTCTGAATAAGGTCACCGATGTAAACGATATTGTCGTTCTTCAGGCAGTTTGCCGAGCGAACTGACAATTCCAGTTCATCAACCTTTTTGAGCAAGGCGGCATTGAACGAGAGTTCCGGATGACGCTCTTCCTCGACCGGCTTCTTCGGCTCTTCGAAGTTGATGAAGATTGCAAGTTGATCCTGCAGAATACGCGCTGCCAGCGCGACTGCATCTTCAGCGCGGATCGAACCATCCGTCTCAACCGTCATCGTCAGCTTGTCATAATCCAGGATCTGGCCTTCGCGGGTGTTGTCCACGCGGTAGGAGACCTTCTTGACCGGGCTGTAAAGACTATCAACCGGGATCAGTCCAATCGGTGCATCTTCAGGACGGTTACGGTCGGCTGCGACGTATCCTTTACCGATGTCAACGGTGAACTCCATCCGCACCGACGCATCCTGGTCAAGATGACAGATGACGTGGTCAGGGTTGAGGATCTCGACTTCCGAGCTCGTTTCAATATCGGCAGCTGTTGCTGGTCCCGGTCCTTCCTTACGGAGCACCATGCGCTTGACGCCCTCAGAATGGACGCGAAGCGCGATTTCCTTGATGTTCAGGATAATGTTGGTGACGTCTTCACGAACGCCTGGGATCGATGAGAATTCGTGCAGAACACCGTCAATCTGAACCGTCTTAATCGCAGCTCCTTGCAGCGAAGACAGTAGCACGCGGCGCAACGCATTTCCGAGTGTCATGCCGAAGCCGCGCTCAAGCGGCTCAGCGATCACCGTCGCAATCCGATCACGATCGCGGCCTTGCTCAACACCGAGTTTGTTCGGCTTGATCAGATCCTGCCAATTCTTTTGCATCACATTATTCATGCGGGCCTCGTCGTCTTGGGCGGGACACCGAACCGTAGTGATACGGCTGGTCCACGCAGTCATCAGCGTCAATCACCGGTCAGTCAGTGGCCGCCCGGCATTCACATTACGCAGAAAGGTATTAGACGCGCCGACGCTTGCGTGGGCGGCATCCGTTGTGCGGGATCGGGGTGACATCCCGGATGGCAGTGATCTGAAAGCCGGCGGACTGTAGTGCCCTGAGTGCAGATTCACGACCGGAGCCTGGACCGCAGACCTCAACTTCGAGCACTTTCATGCCGTGCTCGGCTGCCTTCTTGCCGGCATCTTCCGCAGCCATCTGTGCAGCGAAGGGGGTCGACTTACGCGATCCCTTGAAACCCATTGTGCCAGATGATGACCAGGAGATCGTATTTCCCTGGGCATCCGTGATTGTAATCATGGTGTTGTTAAAGCTGGCGTTGACGTGGGCAACTCCAGACGAAATGTTCTTACGTTCGCGGCGGCGTACTTTGCCGCGCTGCTGATCTCTGGCCATCTAATCTGTTCTCTTCCGCGCTTCGACTTTGCCGGTCCGGTCTAAAAAGGCCCACCAACCAGCAGGCCAATATGTCGTCTTATTTCTTCTTGCCTGCGATAGGCCGCGCCGGTCCCTTGCGGGTCCGTGCATTCGTATGGGTGCGCTGTCCGCGAACAGGCAGGCCACGACGATGGCGCAGGCCACGGTAGCAACCGAGATCCATCAGACGCTTAACGTTCATGGAATTCTCTCGCCGCAGGTCACCTTCGACCATGTAATCACGGTCGATCGTTTCGCGGATCTGGAGCACTTCTGCATCACTCAGTTCGTTGACGCGGCGCTCCATCGGGATACCAACAGTATCACAGATGTCGCGAGCGAACCGGGCACCAATGCCATGAATATACTGAAGTGAAATCACAACCCGCTTTTGGGTCGGAATGTTCACGCCTGCGATACGAGCCACGTTTGTCACCTCATCACGTGCAACGTCGAAAAGCCAATGGCCAGCCGACGAATAATTCTCCGCGGATCATTGTTTGCCTTGCCATTCCCGCTCAAATGGCAAACAGCCCATTGACAAAATGAGAGCTGAAGGAGCAGCTTTCACCACGGCAAACGGGTTGCCGACCGAAAGGTGCGTCATCAAAACGCAGTGAATACCCTTACTCCAAGCCCGCGTCAATAACTTTCAGGCGCGGCAAGCCGCCACGACCCTGATTGGTGTCTCATGCCGCATCCAGCAGAGCATCGATGGCCGCTGCGACCTCATCAATCGACTTCATGCCGTCAACGGTCTTGAGGCGGTCGGACTTGGCATAAAATTCAGACAGCGGTGCAGTCTGCTGGCGATAGACGACCAACCTCTGCTTAAACGCCTCCGGATCGTCATCCTTTCGGACCGGCTTCCCGGCGGCGATCGTATCCTGAACACGTTTCTCGATGCGGGAAATCAACGCCCCTTCATCAACCACGAGCTCGATAACGGCATCAATTTTTTGGTTCTTGTCCCGCAGGAGGCTATCCAGCGCTTCTGCCTGAGCGACTGTTCTCGGAAAACCATCCAGGATGAAACCGTTCAGGCAGTCGGCTTTCTCAATCCGATCCGCAATGATCGCCACCACGATATCATCCGAGACAAGACCGCCAGACTCCATGACGGCTTTTGCTTTCAAACCGACCGGTGTACCCGCAGCCACGGCTTCGCGCAGCATATCCCCGGTAGAGAGCTGAGGAATCTTCCGATCGCGGACAATCCGCTCAGCCTGCGTACCCTTGCCGGCCCCAGGAGGACCAAGGAAGACAATCTTCATTTCCGCCCCCGCGTAGTCGACGCGCCGCGCAACTTCGCCTTCTTGATCAACCCTTCGTATTGATGCGCCACAAGATGGCTTTGCACCTGAGCAACGGTATCCATCGTGACGCTGACCGCAATCAGCAATGATGTTCCACCGAGCACCGCCCCGAATGATGCCGGAATGCCGAGATTGGCAATCAAGAGCTCAGGCAGCAAGCACACGGCTGCTAGGTAAATCGCACCAACCACTGTAATCCGCGTCAACACATAGTCGATGTATTGAGCCGTTTGCGCACCAGGCCGGCGTCCAGGTAAGAAGCCGCCATATTTGCGCAGATTGTCTGCCGTCTCTTGCGGGTTGAACACAACGGCCGTGTAGAAGAAGCAGAAGAAAATGATCAACACCACATACAACAGCATGTGCAATGGCTGACCATACCCCAGCGACGTCGTTATCAGTGTCAACCAGTCAGGTGTCGCGGACCCAGCAGATCCGGCCGAGAACGAAGCCACCGTGATTGGAAGCAGCAACAGAGACGATGCGAAAATCGGCGGAATAACACCGGCAGAGTTCAGCTTCAGCGGCAGGTGAGATGAATCTCCCTGGAACATCCGATTACCAACCTGGCGTTTCGGATATTGCACCAGCAATCGCCTTTGTGCGCGCTCCATGAAAACGATAACAGCCATCGCAGCAACCATCGTCACCAGCAGCAGCAACAGTGCGAATGTCGAGATCGAACCCTGTCGTGCCGTTTCGAACAGCTGCATGATGGCGTTCGGCAGCGCCGCAACGATACCAGCGAAGATGATCAGCGAAATGCCATTGCCGACACCACGCGCGGTGATCTGCTCGCCGAGCCACATCAGGAACATCGTACCACCAACCAGCGTAATGACGGTGGTAATACGGAAGAACCAGCCTGGATCCTGAATCACCGGACCAGCCGACCCACGCGACGCTTCCAATCCAATCGCGATGCCGTAAGCCTGGAATGCAGCCAGCGCGACAGTGAGGTAGCGTGTATACTGGTTGATTTGTTTGCGGCCCTGCTCACCCTCTTTCTTCAGCGCCTCAAGGCGCTTATCGACGGAGGTCAGCAGCTGCATAATAATCGATGCCGAGATATACGGCATGATGTTCAGCGCAAAAATTGCCATGCGCTCGACGGCTCCGCCAGAGAACATGTTGAACATGCCCAGGATGCCGGTCGAGTTGTTCTGAAAGGTCTCTGCAAACGCTGCCGAATCCACACCGGGCAACGGGATGAACGTGCCAAAGCGATAAATCAAAAGCGCACCCAGCGTGAACCAGATGCGCTTTTTCAAATCCTCAGCTTTAGCAAAAGCACCAAAGTTGATATTGGCAGCCAATTGTTCGGCAGCAGATGCCATATTCGTCTCTCCCAAACCGGAACACTGCAGACTGAGCCAAGGCTCGCCGCAACGCTTTGGTTCAACATGGCGATCCTAGGCTGACATGGCAACCATCATCGCAAGATGGGCCGGCAGCGCCTACGACCGCCACGGTACAACTTACTTCTTGGCGCTAGCCTCTTTTTTCGCAGCTGTTTTCGCGCGCTTGGCCTCGTCAGCCGCCAGCACCTTTTTCTCAACGATCGTGACCGTTCCGCCAGCCTTTTCAATCGCTTCGCGGGCTGATTTGGTCACATGATGCGCCGTCACGCTAATCTTCGCAGAGAAGTCGCCGTTACCAAGAATCCGAAGCCCATCTTTTTCCCGGCGCAGAACACCAGCAGCCACCAGGCTCTGCACATCCATTGGCTGACCAGCATCGACTCTATTAGCGTCAATGGCTGCCTGAAGAGCACCGAGATTGAGGGCGTTGTAATCCTTGCGGCGCCATTTGCTGAAACCGCGCTTCGGAAGACGCCTGTAGAGTGGCATCTGTCCGCCTTCAAAACCTTTGATCGCGACACCCGAACGTGACTTCTGACCTTTGACACCACGGCCAGCTGTCTTGCCGACGCCGGAACCAATACCACGCCCGACGCGCACTTTGCGCTTCAGAGCACCTTCGTTATCTTTTATTTCATTGAGGCGCATAGTCGACTTGCTCCGAAGACTTTGCGGTTCCGTCTGCCACCGAGCGATTACTCGACGACGCGAACCAGATGATTGACTTTCCTAATCATACCACGCACGGCTGGAGTATCTTCCAGCGTCCTGCGTCGCTTGAGCTTATTCAGACCGAGACCGATCAACGTCCGCCGCTGACGGTCGTCGCGGCGTAACGGGCTGCCGATTTGCTCGACTGTGATCGTCTTTCCCGACGATGTCTCTGACATAACAGACAATCCTTAGGTCCAACGCTGTAGCAATTACGCTTCTGCTGCAGCTTGTTCTACTTCCGGTTCCTTGGCGGTCGGCTCCTGCACGCTGGCACCGTCGCGGCGACGCGCATTGATTTCCGCAGGCTTCTTGCCACGACGCGCTGCAACAGCGCGCGGTGATTCCTGATGCGCCAGGGCATCAAACGTGGCGCGAACCACGTTGTATGGGTTCGCTGAACCCATCGACTTTGCGACAACGTCCTGAACTCCGAGCATCTCGAAGACTGCGCGCATCGCACCGCCAGCAATAATTCCTGTGCCCGGAGGAGCCGAGCGGATCAGCACACGACCGGCACCATGACGCCCAAAGGTATCATGATCGAGTGTCCGGCCCTCACGCAGGTGGACCCGTACCAGCGATCGGCGCGCAGACTCATTCGCCTTGCGGATCGCCTCTGGAACTTCGCGGGCCTTACCGTGACCAAAGCCAACGCGGCCCTTGAGATCACCAACAATCACAAGTGCAGCGAACCCGAAGCGCTTACCACCTTTGACCGTCTTAGCAACACGGTTGATGTGGACGAGCTTGTCGGTGAATTCGTTATCGCGATCATCACGATCGCGGCCTCTTCCAGGTGAACGTGCCACGCTCAAGTCCTTCCCTTAGAAATTCAATCCGCCTTCACGCGCAGCGTCAGCCAGAGCTTTGACGCGTCCGTGGAACAAGTATCCGCCACGGTCGAAGACGACATCCTTGATGCCCGCAGCAACAGCGCGCTCGGCAACGACTTTGCCAACGGCCTCAGCTGCAGCCTTGTCAGCGCCGGTTCGCAAAGACGTTTTAATGTCTTTGTCCAGCGTCGATGCGGCAGCAACAGTGCGACCGGTCACATCGTCGATGACCTGCGCGTAGATGTTCTTCGATGAGCGATGAACCGACAGACGGGGCCGCCCGCGCGACACCTTCTTAAGCTGTCGACGCACGCGCAGTTTCCGCCGCTCGAATTGGCTTAGCGCACCCATTGCAACAGTCCCTACTTCTTCTTGCCTTCCTTGCGGAAGATATATTCACCCTGGTAGCGGACGCCTTTGCCCTGGTAAGGCTCTGGCGGTCTGTAACCGCGAATTTCTGCAGCGACCTGTCCAACAAGCTGCTTGTTGATGCCGGCCACTGTCACGATCTCTTGCTTGGCGCCAGCAACTGTTACCTCAATGCCCTTCGGCACCGGGTGGAGAACCTCATGGCTAAAGCCGAGGTTCAACTGCAGCGTGTCCTTGCCCTTCATCGCAGCACGGTAACCGATGCCTTGAATTTCCAATGTCTTGGTGTAGCCGTCCGTGACACCGGTCATGAGGTTCTGCAGCATCGTGCGCGACATTCCCCACATCGAACGGGCCTTCTTGGAATCATCGACCGGCTTGACCGTGATTTCATTGTCGGCAAGCTCGATCGTGACATCATCCGGGCAGGTAAACTCAAGTTCACCCTTCGGACCCTTCACCTTCACGTGCTGACCTTCGACAGTGGCAGTGACCTTGTCGGGGACAGAAATCGGCTTCTTACCTATTCGAGACATTATCTCAACTCCATCATGAGCAGCGCGCTTGCAACCTCTAGAAGACGTTGCAGAGGACCTCGCCACCAACATTCTCTTCCCGCGCCTGCCAGTCAGACATCACACCCTTAGGCGTAGACAGAATGACGACACCAAGCCCATTCGCGGTCGTCGGGATGTCCTTTGCGCCGGAATACACGCGACGTCCCGGCTTCGACACCCGCTTGATCTCGCGGATGGCGGGCTCGCCGTTGTTGTACTTCAACTCGATCTCGATTTCCGGACGCGCACCCTTTTGCTCGATTTGGGCGTAGCCGCGGATATACCCTTCGTCCTTCAACACCTCAAGAACGCGCGTACGCATGTTCGATGCAGGTGTTGTTGTCTTTGGACGTCGTCGCATCTGCGCATTACGAATGCGCGTCAGCATATCTCCGAGAGGATCGTTCATTGGTTTCATTCCCTCCCTTGTTTACCAGCTCGACTTGACCATGCCGGGAATTCGACCTTGCGACGCAAGCTCGCGCAGCTGGTTTCGGCATATCTGTAGCTTGCGATAGTAGGCGCGTGGGCGCCCTGTGATTTCACAACGATTGCGGATGCGGTTCTTCGCACCATTGCGCGGCATTTCCGCGAGCTTTAGCTGTGCAGCAAAGCGCTCTTCCATTGGCTTGCTGCGATCCATAATAATCGCCTTTAGTGCAGCACGCTTTTCAGCATATTGCTCAACCAACTGCCTGCGGTGCTTGTTCTTCTCAGTAGAACCGACTTTCGCCATGTGTTCCTCCAGAGGCCGACCGGCCTTATTGCCGTGGTCCCTCGTATCGGTGGTTTACTTCGGGAATGGGAAGTTGAACTGCGACAGCAGCTCTCTTGCCTCGTCGTCCGTGGCAGCCGAAGTCACCACGATGATGTCCATGCCCCAGATCTCATCAACTTTGTCGTAGTTGATTTCCGGGAAAACGATGTGCTCCTTGAGACCCATCGCAAAATTACCGCGACCATCAAAGCTCTTTGGATTGAGCCCACGAAAGTCCTTCACGCGCGGCAACGCGATCGTCACCAGGCGATCGATGAATTCGTACATGCGGTCGCCGCGCATCGTCACTTTTGCACCAATCGACATGCCATCTCGCAACTTGAATGTCGCGATTGACTTGCGCGCCTTGGTGATGATCGGGCGCTGACCGGTAATCAGGCTGAGATCGTTAACGGCACTCTCGACCTTCTTACGGTCATTGACCGCTTCGCCAACACCCATATTGATGACGATCTTCTCAATCCGAGGGATCTGCATCACGTTGGCGTAATTAAACTTCTCACGCAGCGCCGACTTGATCTTCTCTTCGTAGGCGATCTTAAGGCGGGGCTTGTAACCCTCCGGCCGTGCAAACGAGCGGAGTTCCTGGCCATCAGCAGCTTTAGCTGCCTTTTTGTCGGCCTTGCCCTGAGCCTGTTGTTGTTCTGCCATAACGCTAGTTCCTATCAGGGATTAGTTCACCGGAGCGCTTTGCGAAGCGAACCTTCTTCCCATCTTCCAAAAACCTGAATCCAACCCGTGTCGGCTTGCCGTCATTCGGATCTTCGTGCGCCAAATTCGACAGGTTGATCGGCGCTTCCTTGGAAATGATGCCGCCTTCCTCCTGCGCCGTCTGGCGCTGGTGGCGACGAACGACATTGACGCCACGCACAACCGCACGATCTTCTTTCGGCATCATGACGAGGATCTCGCCTTGTTTGCCTTTGTCGCGACCCGAGAGCACAACGACCCGGTCGCCCTTCTTAAACTTCAGAGACGGCATCTCAGAGAACCTCCGGCGCCAACGATACGATTTTCATGTGGTTCTTCGCCCGCAGTTCACGTGTAACTGGTCCAAAGATACGAGTGCCGATTGGCTCACCGGACTGGTTGATCAACACAGCTGCGTTCCGATCAAAGCGGATGAGTGATCCATCAGGACGACGAACACCCTTCGCAGTGCGAACGACAACGGCCTTCATCACCTGGCCCTTCTTGACGCGACCACGCGGAATAGCTTCCTTCACGGAGACAACGATCGTATCGCCAATCCGTGCGTACTTGCGCTTCGAGCCACCAATAACCTTGATGCACTGGACACGCCGCGCACCGGAATTGTCTGCCACGTCGAGATTGGTCTGCATCTGGATCATCGGACCACTCCCTTTCCCTTAATACGATCGCCGACAAGCAGTTCGGTCGATCAATTCATTCCAGTAAGGCTAAGCCGAAGAGTCCTGAACTACGGCCCAACGCTTATTCTTCGAAATCGGCGCCGTCTCCTGGATCCGCACGCGCTCGCCTACTTTGACCGCATTGGACTCATCGTGCGCGTGGTACTTCTTGGAACGACGAACAACCTTCTTGTAGAGCGGGTGCGTATAGCGGCGTTCAACTTCGACAACCACCGTTTTATCGTTCTTGTCTGACACCACCGTGCCTTGCAGAATACGTTTTGGCATTATTCGTTTCCTATTCCTGCGTGGCACCAGCCGCCTTTTGGCGGGCGATTGTTTTCACTCGAGCAATATTGCGGCGCACTTGGCGAACACGTGCCGTGTTCTCCAGTTGACCGGATGCCTTCTGGAAACGCAGATTGAACTGCTCGCGCTTGAGCTTGACGAGTTCATCGTCGAGTTGGTCCAGCGACAAGTCGCGAAATTCTGATGCTGACGACATTGTCTTCCCCTTACCCGAGACGCGTTACGATGCGTGTCTTGATCGGCAATTTGGCAGCACCAAGCTTGAGAGCTTCACGCGCCAGGTCATCCGAAACACCATCCAGCTCAAACATAATCCGGCCGGGATTGACACGGGCCGCCCAGTAGTCGGGAGAACCTTTACCCTTACCCATCCGCACTTCTGCAGGCTTCGAAGAAACCGGCAAGTCTGGGAACACCCGGATCCAAACACGTCCAGCACGCTTCATATGACGCGTGATGGCACGTCGAGCCGCCTCGATCTGGCGCGCGGTGATCCGCTCCGGTTCAATGGCCTTCAGACCATGCGAACCAAAGTTCAGTGTCGTTCCACCTTTGGCAGCACCTTTGATGCGACCCTTCATAGCCTTGCGGAACTTGGTTCGTTTTGGCTGCAGCATAACGTTATCCTCGCCTCAACTTCTAGCGGCCGGCGCCAGGACGATCGCCCCGGTCCTGATCACGACGACGACCACCGCCACCGCCTTCTTGCATTTCAATCGCACGACGCTCTGAAGCCATTGGATCGTGCTCCATGATCTCGCCTTTGAAGATCCAAACCTTGATACCGATAATGCCGTAAGCCGTTTTGGCCTGGCCGTATCCGAAATCAATGTCAGCGCGCAGCGTGTGCAGTGGCACGCGACCCTCACGATACCATTCGGTCCGTGCGATCTCAGCACCGCCAAGACGGCCAGCGCAGTTGATCCGAATGCCTTGCGCACCAAGCCGCAGTGCAGATTGCACGGCGCGCTTCATTGCCCGGCGGAACGCCACGCGGCGCTCAAGCTGCTGCGCAATACCCTCCGCAATCAGCGTCGCATCGATCTCAGGCTTGCGGACTTCGACGACGTTCAGATGAACTTCTGAATCCGTCAATGCAGCTAGCTGACCGCGCAGCTTATCAATGTCTGCGCCTTTCTTGCCGATCAGAACACCCGGACGAGCTGTGTGAACAGTGACACGGCACTTCTTGTGCGGACGCTCGATCACGACCTTGGAGATGCCAGCCTGACGCTTCATCTTCATGATGTGGTCACGCACACGCATGTCTTCATGCAGCAGGCGACCATAATCACCGGTATTCGCATACCAGCGGCTGTCCCAGGTTCTGTTGATGCCGACGCGCAGGCCGACCGGATTGACTTTATGACCCATGAGTCCGGCTCCTATGCTTCCTGCTTGGCTTCGCGAACAATAACCGTGATCTGCGAGAACGGTTTCATAATCCCTGCAGAACGGCCACGGCCGCGAGCATGAAAGCGCTTCATCACCAGGTTCTTGCCAACAAAGGCCTCAGCAATCACCAGCTCATCAACGTCGAGCCCATGATTGTTTTCTGCGTTTGCGACTGCAGACATCACGCACTTACGGACATCTATAGCGATGCGCTTGCGCGAAAATTCCAGATCAGCGAGGGCCTGAGCGACCGGCTTACCCCGGATCATCCCGGCCACAAGGTTCAGCTTTTGCGGTGAAATCCGCAAATTGCGCACCATGGCCTTTGCCTCGTTATCAGCAAGCGTGCGTTCGCGTTTCTGCTTACCCATCTTTCTTCGCCTTGCCCTTTAGCGTTTCGACTTCTTGTCGGCACCGTGACCATAGTAGGTCCGCGTTGGAGAGAATTCTCCAAGCTTGTGTCCGATCATGTCCTCGGTCACGTTGACCGGGATATGCTTTTGACCGTTGTAGACGCCGAACGTCAGTCCAACGAACTGAGGCAGTATCGTCGACCGGCGCGACCACGTCTTGATCACTTCGTTGCGTCCAGAGTCGCGAACCTTGTCTGCCTTTTTCAGCAGATACCCGTCTACGAATGGACCTTTCCAAACCGAACGTGCCAAGTGACTGTCTCCTGCTCACCGCCGGCAAAGACTACTCAAGCAGTCCTGCAGCGACTTCCTCAATCTTGTTACTTCTTCTTCGCCTTATGGCGACTACGAACAATAAACTTGTCCGTTGACTTATTCTTTCGCGTGCGGACGCCCTTGGCGATCTTGCCCCATGGTGTCTTGAACGTCCGGCCACCATTGGTGCGACCACCGTTCGGGTGATCGATCGGGTTCATTTCGATACCACGTGTTTGAGGGCGGATACCGCGCCAACGTGAGCGACCGGCTTTACCGACAACGGTGTTGGAATGATCCGGATTTGAAACCGCACCAACACTCGCCATGCAAGCCGAGTTCACGCGACGTGTCTCACCTGAGTTCAGCTTCAGGATAGCCCAGCCAGCATCACGGCCAACAAGCTGGACATACGCACCTGCAGAACGTGCAATCTGACCACCCTTGCCAGGCTTCAGCTCAACATTGTGGATGATTGTGCCGATCGGCATCGATGACAAAGGCATCGCATTACCAGGCTTAACGTCGACCTTCTCACCCGAGATAACTGTATCACCGGCGGCCAAACGCTGTGGCGCCAGAATGTATGACAGTACACCGTCTTCATACTTGATGAGCGCGATAAACGCCGTCCGATTCGGATCGTATTCGATACGCTCAACGGTCGCCGGGATATCGGCCTTGCGTCTGCGAAAGTCGATCTTGCGATAGGCCTGCTTGTGCCCACCACCGATGTGGCGCGACGTAATCCGGCCGGTGTTATTGCGACCACCGTTTCGAGACTGGCCTTCGGTCAATATCTTGACCGGCTTGCCCTTCCACAGGTGCGAGCGATCAACAATAACCAGGTGACGAAGACCGGCCGAAGTTGGTCGAAATGTCTTGAGCGCCATAACTCAGTTCTCCTTAAAGACCGGTCGTCACATCGATGGAATGACCATCTTCGAGTGTGACAACAGCCTTTTTCACATCGCTCTGGCGACCACGAATACCGCGGAACACCTTGCGCTTACCCTTGCGCACCAGAGTATTCACCGACTTGACTTTGACGCTGAAGAGTTGCTCGACCGCCTGTTTGATTGCAGGCTTACTCGCATCCTTGCGAACGTTGAAGACAACCTGGTTGAACTCCGAGGCAATCGTCGATTTTTCGGTAATGACCGGAGCCACGATAATGTCGTAGGCGTCAATGCGAGCCATTATGCATCCCCTTCGCTAGTCGCTGCCGGCATTTTCGCGCCTTCGAACCGTTGTTCCAATGCAGCAACTGCAGCCTTGGTCAGCACCAGCTTATGCCGACGTAGAATGTCGTACACATTGATGCCTTGGATCGGCAGAACATCGATGTGCGGAATATTGCGCGCCGCCCGCACAAAGTTCGCTTCAGGCTCTGCGCCGTCGACGATCAACACGTTGCTCCAGGCAAGCTGCTCAAACTTCGACTTCAAACCCTTGGTCTTACCGTCGTCAGAAACGGCTTGATCCAGGATGATCAGCTCGCCGGCTTTTGCCTTTGCAGAAAGGGCGTGGCGTAGTGCCAGGGCACGAACTTTCTTTGGCATGTCAACGGCGTGACTACGCGGCTTCGGCCCAAATGCCTTACCACCACCCCGGAACTGCGGAACCGACTTGGTTCGGTGACGCGCGCCACCAGAACCCTTTTGGCGCATAAACTTCCGTGTTGTGACGTTCACTTCGGAGCGGTCCTGCGCGTGATGCGTTCCAGCCATCTTCTTTAGCTGCTGGTAGCGGACCATGCGCTGCAGAAGGTCTTTGCGCGGCTCCAGACCGAAAATAGCATCCGGGAGATCGATGGTCCCGGCCGCACCGGCCTCAAGGTTGGTTACATTCGCTTCCATCGAAATTACTCCTCGCCCTGAGCTGCTGCGGCTTCATCCGCTGCAGCAGGCGCTTCAGTCGCTGCCCCACCGGCTGGCGCTTTGAATGCACCCGGCATTGGCACGCCATCCGGCAGCGGCCGCTTGACGGCATCCCGGACGAGAACCCAGCCGCCTTTGTTGCCTGGAACAGCGCCCTTGATCATGACCAAGCCACGATCCACGTCAGTCCTCACAACCTCGAGATTCTGGGTCGTGATGCGTTCGGCACCCATGTGCCCGGCCATCTTCTTGCCCTTGAAGACCTTGCCCGGATCCTGGCTGTTACCGGTTGAACCATGCGAACGGTGCGAAATGGAAACACCGTGAGAAGCGCGCAGACCACCAAAGTTCCAGCGTTTCATGGCACCCTGAAACCCTTTACCCTGGCTCGTACCCGTGACGTCCACGTGCTGCCCGGCAACAAAGTGATCAGCCGTCATTTCCGAGCCAACGTCGATCAGATTGTCGGAGCTCACGCGAAACTCAGCAATCTTCCGCTTTGGCTCAACATTGGCAATCACAAAGTTCTGCTGCTCGGCCTTGGACACGCGAGAACGCTTTTTTGTACCAGCACCGAGCCGGACAGCGGTATAGCCATTCTTCTCATCGGTCCGCTGGCCGATAACCTGACAGCTATCGATCTTCAGAACGGTCACCGGCACGTGTTCACCGCTATCTAGGAAGATGCGGGTCATACCGACTTTCTGTGCAATCAATCCGGAGCGCATGAGCGCCATTCCTTTTTCGATGGATCGTGGCTCAAGACCAGAGGATCCGTCACAAACCTAATCGATCAAGGCTTACAGCTTGATCTCGACATCAACACCCGCCGCCAGATCCAGCTTCATCAGCGCGTCAACGGTTTGCGGTGTTGGGTCGACGATATCCAGCAGTCGCTTATGCGTGCGCATTTCAAACTGCTCGCGACTCTTTTTGTCGATGTGCGGAGAGCGGATGACCGTAAACTTCTCCTTACGGGTCGGTAACGGAATCGGTCCACGCACTTCGGCACCGGTTCGCTTGGCTGTGTTCACAATCTCACGTGTCGAAGCGTCCAACACGCGATGATCGAATGCTTTGAGCCGGATGCGTATGTTTTGGCCGTTCATCGCCAGTATCTCACCTTAAATCAACTCACAAGAATCGCTGCGGCGCCCGAGAGAACCGGACGCCGCACTTGTAAGTGTCCCTATTCGCTAATCGATGCGACGACGCCGGCGCCAACGGTGCGGCCACCCTCGCGGATCGCGAAGCGGAGTTTCTCCTCCATCGCAATCGGCTGGATCAACTCCACATCCATCGTCACATTGTCACCAGGCATCACCATCTCGGTGCCCTCAGGCAACGTCACAACACCGGTCACGTCTGTCGTCCGGAAGTAGAACTGTGGACGATAGTTCGTGAAGAATGGTGTGTGGCGACCGCCCTCTTCCTTCGTCAGGATGTAGGCTTCAGCCTTGAACTTCTTGTGCGGCTTCACCGTGCCTGGCTTGCAAAGAACCTGACCACGCTCAACCTCTTCACGGCCAACACCACGAACAAGCGCACCAATGTTGTCGCCAGCTTCACCTTCGTCCAGAAGCTTACGGAACATCTCAACACCGGTCACAGTCGTCTTGCCGACTTCGTCCTTAATGCCGACGATCTCAACTTCTTCACCGACCTTGATGATGCCGCGCTCAACACGACCCGTCACAACCGTACCACGGCCGGAGATCGAGAAAACGTCTTCGATCGGCATCAGGAACGGCTGATCCTTCGGACGGTCAGGCGTCGGGATGTAGCTGTCGACTTCGTCCATCAATTTCAGGACGGCTTCCTTGCCGATCGCCTCTTCGCGGTCTTCAAGAGCACAAAGCGCAGAGCCCTTCACAACAGGGATGTCGTCGCCTGGGAACTCGTAGCTTTCCAGAAGCTCACGCACTTCCATCTCAACCAGTTCCAGAAGCTCTTCGTCGTCGACCTGGTCAACCTTGTTCATGAACACAACAAGCGCCGGAACACCGACCTGACGTGCCAGCAGGATGTGCTCACGCGTCTGAGGCATCGGGCCGTCAGCAGCAGACACAACCAGAATAGCACCATCCATCTGCGCCGCACCGGTAATCATGTTCTTGACGTAGTCAGCGTGACCTGGGCAGTCGACGTGCGCGTAGTGACGGGCATCGGTTTCGTATTCAACGTGAGCCGTTGAAATCGTGATACCGCGTTCGCGCTCTTCTGGCGCCTTATCAATGTTTTCGTAAGCAGAAAACTCGGCCTGGCCCTTCTCAGCCAAAACCTTCGTAATTGCTGCCGTCAATGACGTCTTGCCGTGATCAACGTGACCAATCGTGCCGATGTTCACGTGTGGCTTGTTACGTTCAAACTTTGCCTTCGCCATGGGACCTGGCTCCTATTTCAGTGTCTCGTTGAGTGGCGACGATCTTCGCCACCTCTATCCCCAGTCGACCGGGCCTGCATCCGCTGGCCCGGCATTGCTTCAGTCTTATGCGAACTTCGCCTTAACCTCGTCAGCCACCTGACGGGGAACTTCGGCGTAATGCGCAAATTGCATCGTGTAAGACGCACGCCCCTGAGTCGAAGACCGCAGGGTATTGATGTAGCCAAACATGTTGGCCAGTGGAACGAATGTGCTGACGACAGTTGCGTTACCGCGCATCTCCTGTCCACGCACCTGGCCACGGCGGCTGTTGATGTCACCGATAACCGTTCCGACGAAATCCTCTGGTGTAACAATCTCGACATCCATGATCGGCTCAAGCAGGGTCAGACCTGCCTTCTCACAACCTTCACGCATGGCCGCGCGAGCCGCGATCTCGAAGGCAATCGCACTCGAGTCAACCTCGTGGTAGGCGCCGTCGTTCAACGTCACCTTGGTATCCACCAGCGGGAAGCCAATCAGAACACCAGAGTCCCAAACCGACTGCAGCCCCTTCTCAACACCAGGGATATATTCCCTCGGCACCGAACCACCAACGATCGTGGAGCTGAACTCATTACCAGCACCCGTCTCGTTCGGTTCGATCGTCATCTTCACGCGAGCAAACTGTCCAGAACCACCAGACTGCTTCTTGTGCGTGTAATCGATATCTGCCTTCTTCGAGATCGTTTCGCGGTAAGCCACCTGCGGCTGACCAACGTTGGCTTCGACCTTGAACTCGCGCTTCATACGATCGACGATGATGTCGAGGTGAAGTTCGCCCATACCGGCAATGATCGTCTGACCACTTTCCTCGTCAGACTTGACACGGAATGACGGGTCTTCCTTCGCCAAACGGCTCAGGGCCATACCCATCTTTTCTTGGTCGCCCTTAGAGTTCGGTTCGATCGAAATCTCGATTACCGGCTCAGGGAATTCCATCCGCTCAAGAACAACCGGCTTGTTAGGGTCACAAAGCGTGTCGCCCGTTGTTGAGTCCTTCATGCCGACAAGCGCAACGATATCACCGGCGAAAGCTTCGGATATTTCTTCCTTGTCATTCGAATGCATCAACAGCATCCGGCCAACCCGCTCACGCTTATCGCGCACGGTATTGAATAGTGATGATCCGGAGGTCACAACACCCGAATAGATCCTAGCAAATGTCAGCGATCCCACGAATGGGTCGTTCATGATTTTGAAAACGAGCATTGAAAGTGGCTCGTCATCTGACGACTCGCGAACCATCTCGGAGTCATCTTTCGGGTTGATCCCCTTAATCGCAGGCACTTCCACCGGGCTAGGAAGGAAGTCGACGACAGCATCCAGTAGCGGCTGCACGCCCTTGTTCTTGAACGCAGAGCCACACAGAACCGGATAGAACATGACCTCGCAAGTGCCCTTGCGGATCAATTCGCGGATCTTATCGTTGTCCGGCTCGTTGCCTTCAAGGTAGGCTTCCATGGCATCGTCGTCAGCTTCGACAACGGCCTCGATCATCGCCTCGCGCCATTCCTGAGCCTGATCAGCAAGCTCAGCCGGGATATCAACGACATCCCACGTCGCGCCCAGTTCTTCTCCGCCCCAAACGAGAGCTTTCATCTCGATAAGGTCGACGACACCAGCGAAATCGTTCTCTGCACCGATCGGCAACTGGACGGCCACTGGCTTCGCACCGAGACGATCCTTGATCATGTCGATGCAGCGGAAGAAGTCTGCGCCAGTCTTGTCCATCTTATTGACGAAGATCATGCGCGGAACGTTGTACTTCTCAGCCTGACGCCAGACGGTTTCCGTCTGCGGCTCAACACCAGCGTTCGCATCCAGCAATGCAATGGCACCATCAAGCACGCGCAAGGAGCGTTCGACTTCAATAGTGAAGTCCACGTGGCCTGGGGTGTCGATGATGTTCAGGCGGCGCTTCTTGCCGTCACGACCTTCCCAGAAGGTCGTTGTTGCAGCAGACGTGATCGTGATGCCACGCTCCTGCTCCTGCTCCATCCAGTCCATCGTGGCTGCGCCATCGTGAACTTCGCCAATCTTGTGGCTCTTACCAGTGTAGTAAAGGATCCGCTCAGTCGTCGTCGTCTTTCCAGCATCAATGTGGGCCATGATGCCAAAGTTGCGGTAGTCCTCAATTTTATATTCGCGGGCCATGATCGTGCTCCGAAGATTTGCTCACCAACGGTAGTGGGAGAAGGCGCGGTTCGCCTCCGCCATCTTGTGCGTGTCTTCACGCTTCTTAACGGCGGTTCCTCTGTTGTTAGCCGCATCGAGCAATTCGCCCGACAAGCGGTCAACCATTGTATTTTCGTTACGCGCTCTGGCAGCCGTAATGATCCAGCGGATCGCCAAAGCTTGACGCCTCTCGGTACGAACCTCGACAGGAACCTGATAGGTCGCACCACCAACGCGGCGTGAACGCACCTCAACAGACGGCATTACATTCTCTAGCGCCTGATGGAACATCTGCATCGGATCCTGCTTGGCACGATCTTCAACCTTGTCCAGGGCACCATAAACAATCCGCTCTGCAGTCGACTTCTTACCCGCCGTCATGATTGCGTTCATGAACTTGGACAGGACGAAATCCGAATACTTCGGATCCGGGTTGACTTCACGCTTTTCAGCTCTGTGACGACGGGACATGCGCGCCCTCTTGATACTTGATGTCAGTCATGCGGATTGAGAGAACTCATACCCGCGCAAACGAAAGAAGGAGCCTGCGTTGCTGCAAGCCCCTGCCAAAACTCTACTTGGGTCGTTTCGCACCATACTTTGAACGGCGCTGACGGCGAGCTGCCACACCCTGGGTGTCGAGCACGCCACGAATAATATGATAGCGCACACCCGGAAGGTCTTTCACGCGGCCACCGCGGATCAACACAACTGAGTGCTCCTGGAGGTTATGACCCTCACCAGGAATATAACCGATCACCTCGAACCCATTGGTGAGGCGGATTTTCGCGACCTTCCGAAGAGCAGAGTTCGGCTTCTTTGGTGTCGTCGTGTAAACACGCGTACAAACGCCCCGCTTTTGCGGGCAGGCCTGCATGGCAGGAACCTTATTCCGCTTAAGCTGCTTTTCGCGCGGCTTTCTGATCAGTTGCTGTATCGTTGGCATACGCCACCAGGCTCCCTGTGTTGTCGCGACCCCTCAGCCTCGACACAAACATTGCTGCCGGACATCGCTCGATAGCGCGCCCGGCACAAACCAGAGGATCATCCGAATTTCGGGGATCATGGGTTCACATTGAATTTAGCTTTCGGTCAGCAGTGTTTAGGCGTTCGCGCAACGAGGCGCGCATCAAATCCCACGACCTGCTGAAAGAATGCGCGGACAATATACGCCCGCACCGCTTCGGTCAACAGGGATTAACAGGAAATGAGAAAAAACTACAACCCGCATGATCGGTCAGATTGACGCCGCTGAACCTTCGGGAGGGCCTGCGCCCCCAGTCCAACCATTTCAACGAGTTGCACAGCCAGTGCAGGTGGCCAACACAAGCAAAAGCCGCCGTTGAATTCACTACGGCGGCTTTAACAGTTACGCATCAAAAGAGCCGTGCTTACTCGGCTGCTTCTTCCGGAACAGCCACAGCAGCCTGCTCGAGCGCCTGGCTTTGCTCTTCGGCTTTCGCACGTTCCTTTGCAATCAACTCATCGCGCCGCGTTGCGACACGACGGACACGCCGCAGCATCCCACCTGTACCAGCCGGGATCAGGCGACCCACGATGACATTCTCTTTCAAGCCTTCCAGAGTATCCACTTTGCCGCCAACAGCTGCTTCTGTCAGCACGCGTGTGGTTTCCTGGAATGAGGCCGCCGAGATGAAGGATCGAGTCTGCAGAGATGCCTTCGTGATGCCAAGCAGGATCGGCTGTGCCACAGCCGGCCGCTTGCCAGATGCTTCATAAGCAGCATTCTTCTCGGCAAACTCGATCCGGTCGATCTGCTCGCCCTTGATGAACTCCGTCTCACCGGTATCGGTGACTTCGACCTTCTGCAGCATCTGCCGCACGATCACTTCGATATGCTTATCGTTGATCGTCACACCCTGGAGCCGGTAAACATCCTGAATCTCATTGATCAGGTAGTTGGCCAGCTCTTCGACACCCTTAATTGAAAGAATGTCATGTGGTGCCGGATGGCCGTCGTAGATGTAGTCACCCTTCTCGATATGGTCACCGTTCTGAACCGCCAGCGTCTTACCGCGTGGGATCAGATACTCAACAGGCTCCGCATCCTCCTCAGGAGGTCGGATCGCGATGCGTTGCTTGTTTTTATAATCCTTACCGAATTCGACGGTACCTGAGACTTCCGCGATAATCGCATGGTCTTTCGGACGCCGCGCCTCGAACAATTCAGCAACCCGCGGCAGACCACCGGTAATGTCACTCTGCTTGGCAGATGCGACAGGAATACGGGCTAACACATCACCCGCCCTGACTTCCTGACCAGGCTCGACCGATAGAATGGCCTCGTTCGACAGCAGATAGCGGGCATCACCACCACGAGCGACTTCGATTGGCTTGCCATCCTTGTCCTTGACGAGAACAGCCGGCTTCAAGTCAGCACCACGTGGAGACGCACGCCAGTCAATGACGACCCGGTTGGACGTACCTTTCATCTCGTCGGTTTGCTCGCGCATCGAAGCCCCCTCAACGAGGTCTTCATACTCAACGAAACCATCAACTTCGGTCAGGATCGGACGCGTATACGGGTCCCACTGGGCCAGACGCGTACCGCGCGTAACGGTATCGCCATCATCAACCAGCAGTTTGGCACCGTAGCTGACTTTCTGCGACGCCAGTTCCTTACCCGATTGGTCGGAAATGGTAATCGCCATAGAGCGACCCATCGCAATCAATTCGCCACGACCGTTCTTGACCACATTCCGATTCTTGACGTGCACGGTCCCGTTGAAGTTCGACTCCATAACCGACGTGTCGGTCACCTGGGCCGCGCCACCAATGTGGAACGTCCGCATCGTCAGCTGCGTACCCGGCTCACCAATCGACTGAGCCGCGATGACACCAACGGCCTCGCCGATGTTGACCGGTGTACCGCGCGCCAGGTCACGACCGTAGCACTTGGCACACACGCCAGAGGTGGTTTCACAGGTCAACACCGAACGGATCCGGACTTCCTGCAATTCCGCCTTTTCGATCAGATCGGAATGACGCTCCTCGATCAGCGTACCGCGCTCGACAAGCACTTCGCCGCTTTCGGGATGCACGACATCTTCCGCAGCCGTCCGGCCCAGAACGCGGTTGGCCAATGTAACGAGCACCTGACCGGCATCGACAACAGCCTGCACGTTAATGCCGGCGTCGGTCTCACAATCCACTTCTGAGATGATCGCGTCTTGCGCAACATCCACGAGGCGGCGTGTCAGATAACCCGAGTTCGCCGTCTTCAACGCGGTATCAGCAAGGCCCTTTCGTGCACCGTGCGTCGAGTTGAAGTACTCAAGAACACTGAGGCCTTCCTTGAAGTTCGAGATGATCGGCGTTTCGATGATTTCACCAGACGGCTTCGTCATCAGACCGCGCATCGCAGCCAGCTGACGCATCTGGGTTGGAGAGCCACGCGCACCCGAGTGGCTCATCATGTAGACCGAGTTAATCTGCTCGCCGACCTTTGTATCGGTCTTCTGCGCGCTCGAAATACGGTCCATCATCTCCTTGGCAATTTGGTCGGTACACTTCGACCAGGCATCAACGACCTTGTTGTATTTCTCAAGTTTGGTGATCAAGCCATCGTTGTACTGCTGTTCGAACTCAAGAACGAGGTCGTTGGTTTGGTCAACGATCTTTGTCTTGGTGTCCGGCACAACCATATCGTCCTTACCGAACGAGATACCAGCCTTAAACGCATGCCTGAAGCCCAGCGCCATGATGCGGTCACAGAAGATAACCGTCTCTTTCTGACCGCAACCGCGATAGACCGCGTCGATCATACCGGAGATAGCCTTCTTAGTCAGAAGCTGGTTGACGAGATCAAACTGGACCGTCGGCTTCTTCGGCAACAGCTCACCCAGGATCATCCGGCCTGGCGTTGTATCATAGACTCCGACGACCTCATTGCCTTCTTCATCAACACCGACAAACCGGCCTTTGATCTTGGCATGTAGACCGACGACACCGGCTTCCAGAGCATGACTGACTTCCGAAACGGAGCCGAACATCATGCCTTCGCCGAGCTGGTTGTCCTGAACAATCGACAGGTAATAGAGACCCAGAACAATGTCCTGCGACGGCACGATGATCGGATCACCACTTGCCGGGTGCAGAATGTTGTTCGTGGACATCATCAAGACGCGCGCTTCGAGCTGTGCTTCCAGTGACAGCGGCACGTGCACCGCCATCTGGTCGCCGTCGAAGTCGGCGTTGAACGCCGCACACACCAACGGATGGAGCTGGATCGCCTTGCCTTCAATCAGGACCGGCTCAAACGCCTGAATACCAAGCCGGTGCAGCGTTGGCGCACGGTTCAGCAGCACGGGGTGCTCGCGAATGACTTCGTCGAGAACGTCCCAGACCTCCGGCTTTTCCTTTTCCACCAGCTTCTTGGCCTGCTTGACAGTAGCAGCCTGACCAAGTGCCTGCAGGCGCGCATAGATGAACGGCTTGAACAGTTCGAGCGCCATCTTCTTCGGCAACCCACACTGATGCAGCTTCATGTTCGGACCGACCACGATCACCGAGCGGCCCGAATAGTCAACGCGCTTACCGAGCAGGTTCTGGCGGAAGCGGCCCTGCTTACCCTTCAGCATGTCTGCCAAAGACTTCAGCGGGCGCTTGTTCGCACCAGTAATAACCCGTCCACGACGACCATTGTCGAACAACGCGTCGACCGACTCCTGCAGCATCCGCTTTTCGTTACGGATAATGATGTCCGGCGCACGAAGCTCCATCAAGCGCTTCAGGCGGTTGTTACGGTTGATCACACGACGATAGAGGTCGTTCAGATCTGATGTCGCGAAGCGGCCACCGTCGAGCGGCACCAGCGGGCGCAATTCCGGTGGAATAACCGGAACGGCCGTCAGGATCATCCATTCCGGCCGGTTGCCGGACTCAATGAACGCTTCGATCACCTTCAGACGCTTGCCAAGCTTCTTCGGCTTCAGCTCGGATGTGGACTCCGCAATCTCCTGGCGAAGGTCGTCGCGGATTGTCGGCAGATCCATTGCCATCAGAATTTCACGGATGGCCTCGGCACCGATACCGGCGGTGAAGCTGTCCGGGCCGAACTCATCAAGTGCCTGGTTGTACTGATCTTCAGTCAGCAGCTGCATCTCGGTGAACGTCGTAACACCAGGCTCGATTACGATGTAGTTCTCGAAGTAGAGAACCCGCTCGAGATCCTTCAGCGTCATATCGAGCAATAGGCCAATACGGCTTGGCAGCGATTTCAGGAACCAGATGTGTGCGACAGGGGCAGCGAGATCGATGTGCCCCATCCGCTCACGACGGACCTTCGCCAGCGTGACCTGGACACCGCATTTTTCGCAGACGATGTCCTTGTATTTCATCCGCTTGTACTTGCCGCACAAGCATTCGTAATCCTTGATCGGACCAAAGATCCTGGCGCAGAAGAGGCCGTCACGCTCCGGCTTGAATGTCCGGTAGTTGATCGTTTCAGGCTTCTTAATTTCGCCGAATGACCACGACAGTATATCGTCAGGGCTAGCGATAGAGATCTTGATCTGGTCAAAGGTCGGCAGCGTTTGCTGCTGCTTGAATAGGTTGGTGATCTCGTTCATTCGCTCATCTCCTCAGCACGCGGTTGGGCGGGACCCCGTGCATGCCAGAACGACCGTGACAACCAGCGGTCGTTTTGCAACGTGGACTGCATCAACAAGCTTCCCGGTGATACTTGGTGCAGCTGCAATCGAACTCATTTGCCTCTTGGCGGTTATTAGTGGCAGGCATCGGGCAGAAACGGCGCCCGACGCCAAACTGTGTCAAAAAGATCACTCAGCCGCTGGCGGCAACTGAGCGCGCGGTTCGTCTTCGGACTCATCCTCCACCGCATCAACTTCCGAATCAATCAGGTCGACATGCATGCCAAGTGCGCGCATTTCCTTGACCAAGACGTTAAAGCTTTCAGGAATTCCGGCCTCAAAACCATCATCCCCACGCACAATCGATTCGTAAACCTTGGTTCGGCCGGCGACGTCGTCCGACTTGACGGTGAGCATCTCTTGAAGTGTATAGGCCGCGCCGTAAGCTTCCAGCGCCCACACTTCCATCTCCCCGAAGCGCTGACCGCCGAACTGCGCCTTACCACCCAGCGGCTGCTGCGTAACAAGACTGTATGGACCGATCGACCGAGCGTGGATCTTGTCGTCAACCAGGTGGTGCAGCTTCAAGACATACTTGTAGCCGACAGTCACCTTGCGGTCGAATGGCTCACCGGTCTGTCCATCGCACAGGGTCACCTGTCCGCTGGAGTCAAATCCGGCTTTTTGAAGCATATCGACAATCTCTGGCTCACGAGCGCCGTCAAACACCGGCGTTGCAATCGGAACACCTGTCCGCAACTGCTCACCGAGCTTGGCAACATCCTCGTCACCCAGCTTGTCGATGCCATCCTGGTCGCCATAAACCTTCTCCAACGTCTTGCGGACGGGAGAGGTGTCATGGGTCTCATGATACGTTGCCATGGCGTCATCAATGATCCGACCGAGGCCACGACATGACCAGCCAAGGTGTGTCTCAAGGATCTGGCCAACATTCATCCGGCTCGGAACCCCAAGTGGATTAAGAACCACATCGACCGGCGTACCATCCTCCAGGAACGGCATGTCTTCACGCGGCACGATCATGGAAACGACACCTTTGTTGCCGTGACGGCCAGCCATCTTATCGCCAGGCTGCAGCTTCCGCTTCACCGCAACGAAGACCTTGACCATCTTCATCACGCCTGGCGGCAACTCATCTCCGCGCTGCAGCTTGTCGACCTTATCCACGAAACGACGCTCAAGGCTCTTCTTGGCGTCTTCGTACTGCTTGTTGATCGCCTCGACTTCACCCTGCGCCTGCTCGTCGGCAAGACCGATTTCCCACCACTGGCTGCGGGGGATATCATCCAGGATCTCATCGTCGATCGTCGTACCCTTGCGCGCACCACGGGGCCCCTTGGCAACCTCTTTACCAAGCAGCGTGTCACGCAGACGGCCATAAACGTTACGATCCAAGATCTGCAACTCGTCATCGCGGTCTTTGGCGAGGCTTTCAATTTCCTCGCGCTCGATCGCCATGGCGCGCTCGTCCTTGTCGACACCGTGACGGTTGAAGACGCGAACCTCAACGATCGTCCCAGCAACGCCTGGCGGCAGCCGCAACGACGTATCGCGAACGTCCGATGCCTTCTCACCAAAAATGGCACGCAGGAGTTTCTCTTCCGGCGTCATCGGGCTTTCGCCCTTCGGTGTGATCTTACCAACGAGGATATCGCCCGGATGCACCTCGGCACCGATGTAGACGATACCGGCCTCGTCGAGATTCTTCAGAGCCTCTTCCGAGACGTTCGGAATATCGCGCGTGATCTCTTCGGGGCCGAGCTTGGTGTCTCGCGCCATCACTTCGAATTCTTCGATGTGGATTGACGTGAAGACGTCCTCGGACACAACCCGCTCAGAAAGCAGGATCGAATCCTCGAAGTTGTAACCCATCCAAGGCATGAACGCGACCAGCACATTCTTGCCGAGCGCCAGATCGCCGAGGTCCGTCGAAGGACCATCCGCTACAATCTCTCCCTCACGCACCCGGTCTCCCACATTCACCAACGGACGCTGGTTGATGCAGGTGTTCTGGTTTGAGCGCTGGAACTTGCGCAGGCGATAAATATCGACACCTGGCTTCGAAGGATCGGTTTCTTCGGTTGCCCGAATAACGATACGAGTTGCATCAACCTGATCCACAACGCCGGTCCGCCGTGCAGCGATGGCCGCGCCCGAGTCACGCGCAACGACCTGCTCCATGCCGGTACCAACCAGCGGTGCTTCCGCCTTAATCAACGGCACAGCCTGACGTTGCATGTTCGAGCCCATCAGGGCGCGGTTTGCGTCATCATTCTCAAGGAACGGAATGAGAGCCGCAGCAACCGATACGAGCTGCTTTGGAGAAACGTCGATGTAATCAACCTTCTCCTTCGGCACCAGAAGAACGTCACCTTGGAAACGGCAAGTCGCGAGTTCGCCGGTCAGATTGCCCTTTTCATCAACATCCGCATTCGCCTGCGCAACGTGATGGCGCATCTCCTCCATGGCGGAGAGATAAACCACCTCGTCGGTGACCGCGCCATCGCGGACACGACGGTAAGGGCTTTCGATAAACCCGTACTTGTTCACGCGAGCGAACGTCGCAAGCGAGTTGATCAAACCAATGTTCGGACCTTCCGGCGTTTCAATCGGACAGATCCGACCATAGTGTGTTGGGTGGACGTCGCGGACTTCAAAGCCTGCACGTTCCCGGGTCAGACCACCCGGGCCAAGCGCCGACAAGCGCCGCTTATGCGTGATCTCAGACAACGGATTAGTCTGGTCCATGAACTGCGAAAGCTGCGATGAACCGAAGAACTCGCGCACAGCAGCAGCTGCCGGCTTCGCATTGATCAGATCCTGCGGCATCACCGTGTCGATATCAACCGAGCTCATACGCTCCTTGATCGCCCGCTCCATCCGCAGCAGGCCGACACGGTACTGGTTCTCCATTAATTCACCGACGGACCGCACGCGACGGTTACCCAGGTGGTCGATGTCATCGATATCACCTTTGCCGTCACGCAGATCCACCAGCGTCTTAACAACCGCCAGGATGTCTTCCTTGCGCAGCGTCCGCACCGTATCCTCGGCGTCGAGATCAAGACGCATGTTCATCTTGACCCGGCCAACCGCCGACAGGTCATAACGCTCAGGATCGAAGAACAACCCGTGGAATAGGTTTTCCCCTGCTTCCAATGTCGGCGGTTCACCTGGACGCATCACGCGATAAATGTCCATCAGCGCCTGTTCGCGCCCACCGGCCTTATCGACTTTCAGCGTGTTGCGCATGAAGGCGCCCACGGTCACATGGTCGATGTCGAGAATGTCGAACTGCTTGACTTTCTGGTCTTTCAACTCAGCTAGCAGATCAGCTTCGACTTCGTCAGCAGCTTCCCCGTGGATCCGACCATCGGTCATATCGACGATGTCTTCTGCGAGGTAGGTTCCCGCTGCCGCCAGCTCTTCCGACGTCACCAGGATCTCTTTGAGACCATTCTCAGCGAGTTCACGTGCTTTACGTGCCGTGATCTTATCACCGGCTTTCGCAACCACTTCACCGGTTTTGGCATCGACAAGGTCTGTCGATGGTGCCGTGCCGCGCCACTTTTCGCGCACGAACGGCATCCGCCAACCGCGCTTGGAGTCCTTGATCGTAATCTTATCGTAGAATGTCTCGAGGATCTCTTCGTCGTTGAGACCAAGCGCATAGAGCAGCGTCGTAACCGGGATCTTCCGGCGACGATCGATACGGACATAAACGATATCCTTGGCATCGAACTCGAAGTCCAACCACGAGCCGCGGTATGGAATAATCCGCGCTGCGAACAACAGCTTGCCAGAAGCATGCGTCTTGCCGCGGTCATGGTCGAAGAACACACCCGGAGAACGGTGCATCTGGCTAACAATGACCCGCTCGGTTCCATTGATCACGAACGTACCATTCGTCGTCATCAACGGCATATCGCCCATGTATACGTCTTGCTCCTTCATGTCCTTGACGGAGCGCGAACCGGTTTCCTCGTTGATATCAAAAACGATCAGGCGCAGCTTGACCTTGAGCGGCGCGGAATAGGTCATATCCCGCTGCATACACTCTTCGACGTCATACTTCGGTGGATCAAATTCGTAATGGACGAATTCCAGCGTTGAACGGCCGGAGAAGTCAGAGATAGGAAACACAGACTTGAAAACAGCCTGCAGGCCGACATCAGGCCGGCCGCCTTCCGGCTCCCGCACCATTAGAAAATCATCATATGAACTCTTCTGAACCTCGATCAGGTTCGGCATCCTCGCAACTTCGCGAATGCCACCAAACTTTTTCCGGATACGATTACGACCAGTGAAAGTTTCGGCCATGTGGGCTCCTCATCTTGTTCGCGGGTTGGCTGCTGCCCGCGCCGCAAGGGTGCTGTGTCCGTTTCTATTCAGCGCGCATAGCAGGTAAAGATCACGCCACCATCTACCTGCTAAGAAACGGCTCACCAAGAAACCCGCTTTTGCCCATATGATTGGACCGCGGATGCCTTGGAAAACCGTAACAAAACTCGTCACATTGGGTTCGACTGGAAGGTGGCCAGGTCAACCGACCACCTTCCAATCGAAGTGCTTTAAGTAAGCTCGACAGTTGCGCCGACCTCTTCCAGCTTCTTCTTGATTTCCTCTGCTTCGTCCTTCGGCACGTCTTCCTTGACAGCTTTGTCACCGGCTTCAACCAGCTCCTTGGCTTCTTTCAAGCCAAGACCGGTAATGCCGCGGACTTCCTTGATGACGTTGATTTTCTTGTCACCAGCAGCCTTCAGGATGACTGTGAATTCAGTCTTTTCTTCTTCGGCGGCTCCGCCACCCGCAGCAGCACCTGGTGCAGCAGCAACGGCAACAGCAGCAGAAGCAGAAACGCCCCACTTTTCTTCAAGCATTTTTGCCAGCTCAGCTGCTTCAAGTACAGTGAGGCCGGAAAGGTCGTCAGCAATCTTTGCGAGATCAGTCATGTCACTCAGTCCTATGCGTTTGGTCTTTGAGATCGCGTGCTCGATGGCACACATCTCATGATTTCAGTTTGATCAACGTGTCAGCTCAAGCCGCCTCGCCTTGCGCGGCCTTGGCTTGGATGACACGGGCCAGTTGTCCACCCGGCTCGTTGATGATCCGTGCAATCTTCGTCGCCGGCGCCTGAATGAGGCCAACGAGAGTTCCGCGCAGTTCATCGAGCGAGGGCAGCTCAGCGAGTGCCTTGATCGCATTAGCGTCCAGTTGGTTGCTGCCCATGGCACCACCGAGGATCACGAGCTTTTCGTTTTCCTTGGCGTAGCCAACAGCGACCTTGGCTGCGGCGACGGGGTCTTCTGAATATGCGAGGCACGTCGGCCCCTGCAGAAGATCCGCGATGCACACTGCATCCGTATCCTGGAGCGCAATCTTAGCCAGCCTGTTCTTCGCCACCTTGACGTGCCCGCCCGCAACGCGCATGCGTTCACGGAAATCAGACATCTGGGCGACGGAAAGACCGGCATAATGGCTCACAACAACCACACCCGTGTTCTGAAACACGTTGTGGAGTTGTGTAACGAGCTCGCTTTTTGCAGCTCTGTCCACCTGCTCTCTCCTTCAATTGCAAGCCGCCGAAGCGGCTTACGGGTTGCACCATGCCAATCCACCGGACGATGGATTAGCCTTTGACCTGTCCTCGCCGTGCACAACGAAGTCTGTGGCACGGTGCGACCCACGAAGGCCCAAATCAAAGCCGGAAATCCGACCTGAATGATCTCGCGTCTCATGCAGACAGCGCAAATTGCGCGAATTAAGCCGACTTCATTGGCGAACCAACTCCGCCGGCATCTGCAATCTCGGACAGGCATCGGCCCCGATCAGTTGATCCGGACCCTGCCTCCGGACACCAAGGTCCGGAACTGAACGGCGGAAAGGCACCAGTTGCGCCATTCCGCCAAAACTCTTAAGTCAAGCCGCTTGCGATGGTCCCGTGGTCCACTTTGACCCCTGGTCCCATGGTCGATTTAATCGCAACGCGCTTGATGTATGTTCCCTTCGCACCGGATGGTTTGGCGCGATTCACAGCCTCGACAAAGGCCTTGATGTTCTCAGCAAGCTGCTCTTCGGAAAAGCTCACCTTGCCAACACCGGCGTGAATGATCCCGGCCTTCTCAACCCGAAACTCGACCGAACCGCCTTTGGCGCCCTGGACGGCATCAGCGACATCCATAGTCACCGTACCAACACGTGGGTTCGGCATCAGGCCGCGCGGTCCGAGGACCTTACCGAGACGCCCTACGAGGGCCATCATGTCAGGCGTCGCAATGCAGCGGTCGAAGTTGATGTTGCCCTTCTGGACCTCTTCGACGAGCTCCTCAGCACCAACGACATCGGCGCCTGCTGCTGTCGCCTCTTCAGCCTTTGGTCCGCGGGCAAAAACAGCGACCCGCACAGAACGGCCAGAGCCGTTGGGCAGATTGCAGACGCCGCGCACCATCTGGTCGGCATGCTTCGGATCAACACCAAGATTCATAGCGATGTCGACGGTCTCGTCGAACTTGGCCTTGGCACCGTCTTTGACGGCTTTAACGGCGTCAGACAGATCGTATTGCTTGTTCCGGTCAACGGTATCCCGGGCTGCGCGAATGCGCTTACCTGTGTTTGACATGTGCCTTACTCCGCGACCTCAAGGCCCATAGAACGGGCAGAACCAGCGATAATGCGAGCGGCCTGATCAACATCATTCGTGTTCAGATCAGCCATCTTGGCTTCAGCGATCTCACGCACCTGGGCCATCGTGACTTTGCCGGCGACCTTGCGGCCGGGCTCCTGACTACCCGAATTAACCTTCGCGGCCTTCTTCAAGAAGAACGACGCAGGCGGCGTCTTCATATTGAAGGTGAAAGACTTGTCGGCGAACACCGTAATCTTCACAGGAATTGGTGTTCCCTGCTCCATGTCCTTCGTCTTGGCATTGAATGCCTTGCAGAATTCCATGATATTCACACCACGTTGGCCGAGTGCCGGACCAATTGGCGGTGATGGGTTGGCCTGGCCTGCAGGAACCTGCAGACTGATATAGCCATCGATCTTTTTTGCCATCTGTTTCCCCTACTGAGGTGCGAACAACGACGAGCAAGCACTTGCTTCCTCTGGGGTTGCGGTTGTCGGACTGGCAATGTCCTCCCGCAACAACCGGCGCCCCACTCATCAAGCAGAGCCACCACGAACGATCCAATCTCTCAGTCGAAAGACGGATCAAACTCTGAGGACGTGAATTCCCCTACGATACTTTCTCCACCTGGCCGAATTCCAACTCCACCGGCGTTGGTCGTCCGAAGATCGATACAGCCACCTTGAGCCGTGCACGTTCCTCATCAACCTCTTCGACATGGCCTGAGAACGATGCAAACGGCCCCTCAGCCACCCGTACCTGCTCACCGACATCGAAGGTGATCATCGGCTTTGGACGCTCGACACCCTCTTCCACCTGGTTGAGGATCCGCGCTGCCTCCTCGTCCGAGATCGGCATTGCTTTATTATCAGCGCCGAGAAATCCGGTGACCTTCGGCGTGTTCTTGATCAGCAGGAAGCCGGGATCCGTCATTTCCATCTTGACGAGAACATAGCCAGGCAAGAACTTTCGCTCAGCCTGAACCTTTCGCCCACGCCGCACCTCGACCACTTCCTCGGTCGGCACGACGACGTCGTCAAACAGGTGCTCAAGCCCTGCCTGCTTTGCCCGCTCCTTGATCGCATCGGCGACTTTGCGCTCAAAGTTGGTATAGGCGTGCACAATGTACCAGCGCTTCGCCATAGATTCGCTCACCCGTTTTCCGCTTGCTTCTGACGCACTGCCTACCGGCCGATACCCAAAATCAATGACACCAAATAACCTAACAGCTGATCAGCCAACATAAAGAATAGCGCAGACAGCACGACCATGATCACGACAGCAATTGTCGTAACAGTTGTTTCTTTCCGGGTCGGCCAGGTCACTTTCGAGGTTTCCTGCCTGACTTCCTGAGCGAACTCGAATGGGTTTTTCGCCATTGTTGACCTTATCTATCGCCCACATGGGCATCTAAGCCTAAGCCGTCGTTGAGTGCTTCGCTCGATCCGCACCCGAAGCGCACAAGATGGCAGGGGCAGCAGGATTCGAACCCGCGACCTACGGTTTTGGAGACCGTCGCTCTACCAACTGAGCTATACCCCTTCGATACCCATTGCGAAGAGCCCTATATTCTTTTAAGGCCCATCCTTCCGGAACCCTGCAATATGTATGATCGAGCCAGCAAGTTACCCCTCGACATTGTTGCTAAAGCGCGAATGTCAAGTTGCAGCTGCCCTCACGGCCCAATTTACACGCAGAAGAGATCCTCTTAGCGCATCGTCAAGGCCTTGTCACACTTTTTTTCTTGACTTTGGAATTTTTTTTCCGAGTCGGTGCGGCAAACTTAGCCGTTTGGAACAAACAGGGTACATGGATAATTTACGATTGAGCCGGCTATTCCCAAAGCCGCAGCCATGCCACCTACCACAATAACCTAATCAAAAGAGGCGAACAGCGGTGTTCCCGCGGTTCGCCCCTATGAGTCTGTCGGCGCCTCAGCGCTGAGGTCTGGTGAAAGACCCAGACCTATTCGCTAATCGATGCGACGACACCGGCGCCGCACAAACTGCGGTGTTCCGCAGTTTGCCATGTCTGGTTTGTCGGCGCCTCAACGCTGCAGGATGGTGAAAGACCCAGACCTATTCGCTAATCGATGCGACGACGCCGGCGCCGACGGTGCGGCCACCCTCGCGGATCGCGAAGCGGAGTTTCTCCTCCATCGCAATCGGCTGGATCAACTCCACATCCATCGTCACATTGTCACCAGGCATCACCATCTCGGTGCCCTCAGGCAACGTCACAACACCGGTCACGTCTGTCGTCCGGAAGTAGAACTGTGGACGATAGTTCGTGAAGAATGGTGTGTGGCGACCGCCCTCTTCCTTCGTCAGGATGTAAGCTTCAGCCTTAAACTTCTTGTGCGGCTTCACCGTGCCTGGCTTGCAAAGAACCTGACCACGCTCAACCTCTTCACGGCCAACACCACGAACAAGCGCACCAATGTTGTCGCCAGCTTCACCTTCGTCCAGAAGCTTGCGGAACATCTCAACACCGGTCACAGTCGTCTTGCCGACTTCGTCCTTGATGCCGACGATCTCAACTTCTTCACCGACCTTGATGATGCCGCGCTCAACACGACCCGTCACAACCGTACCACGGCCGGAGATCGAGAAAACGTCTTCGATCGGCATCAGGAACGGCTGATCCTTCGGACGATCAGGCGTCGGGATGTAGCTGTCGACTTCGTCCATCAATTTCAGGACGGCTTCCTTGCCGATCGCCTCTTCGCGGTCTTCAAGAGCACAAAGCGCAGAGCCCTTCACAACAGGGATGTCGTCGCCTGGGAACTCGTAGCTTTCCAGAAGCTCACGCACTTCCATTTCAACCAGTTCCAGAAGCTCTTCGTCGTCGACCTGGTCAACCTTGTTCATGAACACAACAAGCGCCGGAACACCGACCTGACGTGCCAGCAGGATGTGCTCACGCGTCTGAGGCATCGGGCCGTCAGCAGCAGACACAACCAGAATAGCACCGTCCATCTGCGCTGCACCGGTGATCATGTTCTTGACGTAGTCAGCGTGACCTGGGCAGTCAACGTGCGCATAGTGACGGGCATCCGTTTCGTATTCAACGTGAGCCGTTGAAATCGTGATACCGCGTTCGCGCTCTTCTGGCGCCTTATCGATGTTTTCGTAAGCAGAAAACTCAGCCTGGCCCTTCTCAGCCAAAACCTTCGTAATTGCTGCCGTCAATGACGTCTTGCCGTGATCAACGTGACCAATCGTGCCGATGTTCACGTGTGGCTTGTTACGTTCAAACTTTGCCTTCGCCATTAATATAGTTCCTTCCGGTATGGTCGAATTCGTTAGTTTCTCGGCGCAGCCTGCCAATCGCCGAAGCGACGCGGGAATCTGAACCGTCCGTCTAAGGCCTGCCGTTCGCCAGATCAAGGGGAAAGGAAGTGCTCGGGGGACTTACAACCCGCGGCGAAATATCGTGGCGATCAACGGTTCGCCGTGATCGATCTGATTTTCTGCGCAACAGCAAAGCTCTTGCATCAATCGGAGAGGTGCAGGATGGATGGAGCGGGTGATGGGAATCGAACCCACGTCTTCAGCTTGGAAGGCTGCGGCTCTACCATTGAGCTACACCCGCTTCAGTCCGTACGACTGCGATGGTGGAGGGAGTTGGATTCGAACCAACGTAGGCATAGCCAACGGGTTTACAGCCCGTCCCCTTTAGCCACTCGGGCATCCCTCCGGACGCAGTCCATTCACCACGGATGGTGCCGCGACGAATAAAGCCCCGATGTCGCCAGCGGGGCCAGATCCCGTGTATATCTCGCCACCACCCTATAATGTCAATGGCCAATCCATTGTCAGGACGCAAAAATGTCAGGCCGCGAAAACCTGACAAGCGATCACACACCATAAAGAAAAGATCGAGACCATGGCTGAACAGCCCAATAGGCCCAAAGGCAGCAATCGGAATGCCCGCTCCGGTCACCGGCACAAATCTCGCCGGAGTGCCGAGCACTCACCGCCCAGTCAAGGCGGCGACGAACGCCATCTGATTTTTGGTATCCACGCAACGGCCGCGGCCCTCAGCAACCCAAATCGCCAGATCGATGAGTTGTATCTCACTCAGAATGCCGAAAACCGCCTCAACGAGAAACTGAATACGTCGCTGTACGCCCCGCAGCGGGTATCGCCCAAGGATCTGGATCGCCGATTGGGTGCAGACACAGTCCATCAAGGTGCGTTAGCTGTCTGTCAGCCGTTGCCTGATGTGAGCTTGGCGTCCTTGATTGCGGCTGCGAAACAATCCGGCCTTCCGATCCTTGTACTGGATCAAGTCACAGACCCACATAATGTCGGAGCAGTTCTGCGATCAGCAGCTGTCTTCGGAGCAGCCGGCCTGATCCTGACCAGACGTCATAGTCCGCCACTGGCCGGTGCACTGGCTAAGGCTGCCTCGGGCGCACTGGAAGAGGTCACCGTGTGCATGGTCCAGAACCTGGTTCGCTCACTCGTCGAAATCTCTGAGAACGGGATCCCGATAGTCGGACTGGACAGCGAAGCGGATGCACATCTCGAGAATGCGCTCCAGGAAACACCGCTCGCCATCGTATTGGGCGCAGAGGGTAAGGGCCTCCGTCAATCGTCACGCGAGGCCTGCAACCAGATTGCTCGGATTTCAACGAGCGGTTCAATCGCCAGCCTCAACGTATCCAACGCGGCTGCCATCGCTCTTCATCTGCACGAGGGCTTCCGCACAGGTCGCCTTAAAGCCAGCTGAAGATCGATCACGAGTTCCAAGGCTTGTTCAGCTGTCAGGAGAAACAGACGACGCGTTCCCATGTAGCCGATGACAGTCCCATTCTGCCTGGCTGAACCGTCAGCGTTGCTTGTCCGCTCCTTTCAATATGGCATCGGCAGCGAGCCGGCCCGTTTCGGCTACACCGTTCATATAGCCGTAGAATGCATCCGATAGATGCTCGCCGGCAAATGCGATGCGACCGAAAGCCGGTCCCGACACCGCACCGTCCTCAACCAACCAAAGGTGCTCTGAGAACCGCGTATAAAAACCTGGCGCAAGCGTGGTGTAGCCGCCGCCGGAGCGCGAGTCTTGCGACCAGTTCGTTTGCATCGCACCTCCACCCAATTCGGTCCAATCGGCTTTCTCCCCAACTGCTTTCAGAGCTGACAGAACGCCAGCCTTGGCCGAGGTGGGAGCCAAATTGAGGCGATCAACCTCACTGGCGCCGCCATAGAACAACGTCAAGGCAGCATGCGCGTCTTGAGGCTGGCGGATGCTCGCATCCCAAACGCCGGATGCTCCCTGATCGGTCCACCCGGACAACGTAAACAATTCGGCATCGCGCCACGGTCGCCCCTTGAAGCCAACGATCTGCTTTTCATTGCGCCCGAGCGATCCTGCGGCGATCATGTCTCGAAATGTTGCGGGAATCTCACCCTCAATCGTCAGTGCCTTGAGGACCGGCAGTGGAACAGCCACGATCACGGCATCGAAGGTTTCGCTCTGATGATCTCGACTCAAGATTTCGACGCGGTCACCATGATCTGCAATCCTTTCCACGGAATGACTCAGGCGCACGCGCTTGCCGAGCTTCTTGGCCAAACCGAGAGGGATTGCACCCGCACCATCGCGTACGACAAAGGCCTCGTCGCTGGAGCCCAGCACCTCGACGACATCACCTTCGACCTTCGGTGCCAGCCAGATCAGCTCAAAGCACGATGACTGTTCAGGTTCCACGCCATACTCGGTACGGATAGCGGCCCGAACGATTGCGCGCGCCCAGCCAGGCTGCGGCAGATGCTGATCAAGGTAAGTGGCTACTGAAACCCGATCGAGTGACGTAGCGACAGCATCCCAATTCTGTTCAAGCCGTTTGGTGTCTACAGCTATAGCATCGGATAACGGCTTGAGGGCGCCAGCCAGTTCCTCATGCGCGATCAAACGCCCATCAAACAAAAAGGATTCCGCTACTGTGCTTTCGTGCTGCCCTGCGGCTCTGCGATTGGCAAGTTCGAGATCAAGCTGCTTGGCGAGCGCGATCATATCCTCGTGGTCGCTATTGATGAACGAACCGCCCAGATCGACCGTCAATTCTGGCGCAAAACTGGCCTGGGCACTGTGAACGCGACCGCCAACACGGTCACGCGCTTCGAAGACTGTAACGTCGACACCTGCCTTCACCAATCGCGTCGCCGCGGCAAGGCCGGCCAATCCGGCACCGATAACGGCGATACGCCCCTGCTGGGATGCCCACGCCGGTACTCCAGCGCCGATACTCAAGACGCCTGCTGCGGAGACCGCTCCGCGCAGAAATGTTCGACGCGAGACTTTTGTTCGACCAACATCGGATGTCGAAGGGGCGGTGCAGATGTTGCCCCCCAACCCTCTACGGACATGCTCGAAGAGCGCAGATCTAGTCATTACACGAATCTCTCAGCCTGATATCCGGCGCACCGGTGCAACGACCCCATTTCTCGCTAACCGAGCCGCATGATTTTGGCAAATCATTTGATGACTGTGTATCAACCAAGGCCTTGATTGACTGGGGCAGGGACCATGCCACGGCCACGACTGACGACAGCGCCTATCATCGCGCCAATCGGCCAGAATGAGATTGCTGAATTGCAGAGCGGTTAGCTGCTGGCAACGCGCCGGTTGAGATCAGCGGCCGGCGCACGCAAGCGCGGGAAAGCACTGCGATACCGGCTCAACCAAGAAAGATAACCAGCCCCACTGCCGGGTCAGGCAAAGATTCGAGTGATAGATCCACCCCTGACGATCACGACCTAGTCGCAATAAAGCGGGCGCCAGCATTTACGGTATCCGCGTCGGCAAATGTAGTCGCCATAGCGATCGTGCCAGCAGCCGCCTCGCACCCAACGGCACCGTCGCGGCCCCCGAAAACACTCTGCGCGATGATAGCGCCGCCCACGCGAATGGGCATAGCCACCGAGGATTCCGAGCGCAATAATTCCAGCTGCCACGCCCGCCGCAACGCGGCCGCCGCGCCCAGCTTCCGCCGGTTGCACGTGTACCGTCGCGGCCCCGAAAGCCAATGTGAGTGCAAATAATCCATGAAGTGCGCGCTGATGCATAATCCTCTCCCCAGTCGGTTCCCCGCAACAAAAAAGAGTGCTCGCTTTCGCAAAGCACTCTCTAAATCTCAAACCGGAACTGAATGAGGCATGAACGGGACCACATCCTGCTCCAATCGTGTCGGAGGCAGGGCATAACCCTGGGAAGCGCTCAGCGGTTTCCGTCGATTACCACTGCCAGACGCGATGGCGGCCGTGATGGCGATGGTGCCACTGCCGATGATGATAATGCTTCTTGTAGTAACCCCAGGCCGGGTAATACTTCGGCGCCTTGATGCCACGGCGGCGACGGACCAGATGAGCCGGACGCCAGTAGTGTGACTTGTAATAGGGATAGTATCCGCGCGGTTCATACTTGTAGGCGTAAGGATCAACACCGTGCGCATGGTGGTGTGATCGGTGCGCTGTTGCTGTCTGTGGCAGCAACACCATAACTCCCACAATCGCGGCAACCAGGGCTGCCAACTTCTTCCAATACATTACGAACTCCTGAGACGCTGCTTCAGACGTTTTAGTAACATAGCACAACAAGCAATAAGGAATTGCTAAGCAAAATCAAAAGTTACGAAGACACAGCTATCACGGCTTTCAAAGTAGCTCATTAATCGAATACTCACCATGACCCGCGATACTCCAACTGTACAAAGCAAAATGGCCGCATACTGATAATCAGTAACTTGGTCGCGTTTCAATTGGTATTGGTTCTGTCGTGTCGCGTGCTCCCCGGATAAAATCTGAACCGATGCCTGTCGCAGCCCCTGAGGACGCGCCGATCGCGCCTGATCGGGATTTCGAAGCCGCCATGGGCCGTCTCCGCGATCTGCTTGAAGAAGCGGGACCGGAAATCAAAGTCAGCGAGCGCAATGCCGACGAATTCGCTGATGTGGAACAGTTTCGCCCTATCAAGCTACCCGAAATCAGGCAGACCGAACCGGTATCGCCATCCGCGCGTCAGCACAGTCATACGGCTGCAAGCGAACCAGCCTTAGCCAGACAAGATGACGAGACGCCTTTTCAGCCGAGACGATTGTCCGAGCTCCCCCGAAAGGATGCTGGACAGCGGACAAGCGCCGGCCCAACCAGCAGGGCATTCAATCCGGCCGCTGACCAGTCAAGCCAATCAGAGGCTGAACCACATCAACCGGAGCGCCAGAGTCGGCCCTCTGCAGGCCAACCGGAATCGGGGCAGGCTGCCAACAAGCTGGCGGCAATAAGCCCAAGTGCCGCCAAAACGGATTTTCGTCTTAAGCGCGACGGCGAGCTTTGGAACGCGCTCCAAGCCAGCAAGAGTGCCTTCACCGCGACGGCCATCTTTAGCTTCACGATCAATTTGCTGATGCTGACCGGCCCGCTGTTCATGTTGCAGGTCTACGACCGGGTCATGACCTCCGGCTCCATTCCGACGCTCATCGCGCTTTCGGTTCTAACCGCGAGTCTCTATGCTGTTATCGGCTTGTTGGAATTGGTTAGGTCTCGGGTCGTTGTCCGGATTGGCATGGATTTCGATCGCAGGGTCACTGACCGCGTGTTTAACGCAGCACTCCGCAAAAGCGTCACCACGCCAAGCTCATCGTCAACCATTCTCCGCGAACTTGATAGCATCCGGCAGTTCATTGCTGGCCCCGGCCCGATTACACTGTTCGATGCACCGTGGACGCCAATCTATCTCCTGGTCATCTTTCTGATGCACTGGACGCTTGGCTTGGTCGCAACGCTTGGTGCTGTCTTCCTTGTTGGACTGGCGATTGTCAGCGAGCGGCTCAGCCGAAGTGCCATCACGGAGGCGGGTAAGGGCGTCGCGTCAAGCATCGAACTGGCAGAAACTGGTCAACGCAACGCTGAGGCGATCACAGCGATGGGCATGCAGTCAGCCTATCGGGAGCGCTGGCAGGCAACCAATAGCAACGCGTTATCCTGGCAACTGCTCGCCGCGGATCGTCTGGGCACGTTCCAAGCGATCACCAAATCACTCCGCCTCGGCCTCCAGTCATTCATGCTCGCCATCGGGGCCGCGCTCGCATTGAACAATGAAATCAGCGCCGGCACGATCGTCGCTGCCACCATCATCTTTGGCAGAGCCCTCGCACCGGTTGAGCAGGCTGTCGGGCATTGGCGGAATTTCCTGCGCGCCATTGAAGGATACTTCAAACTGGATGACTTGCTGCGCTCAACGCCAGAACCGAAACAACGCACGGTCCTGCCGCGCCCGGCCGGGCACCTATCGGTCAGCAGTCTGAGCGTGACGGCTCCAAACAATCGCCAGCTCATTCTCTCCAACCTGAATTTCAATATCCCACCGGGCCAGATGTGCGCCGTGATCGGCCCGTCGGCCTCCGGCAAGTCAACATTGGCTCGTGCCTTGGTGGGTCTTTGGCCACCTGCAAAAGGGAGTATCCGGATTGATGGTGCCCGGCTTGATCAATGGGACCAGGAAGACCTGGGTCAGCACATAGGCTACCTCCCCCAGAGTGTAGAACTGTTTGCCGGGACGGTTCGCGATAACATCGCACGCTTCCGAACAGACGTCTCTGATGCTCAAGTGGTTGCAGCGGCCAAAGAGGCCCACGCCCACGAACTCATCCTCAATCTGCCACAGGGATATGAGACGCAACTCGGCTCCTTTGCGACCCATCTCTCAGCCGGTCAACGTCAGCGCATCGCCTTGGCCCGGGCACTGTTCGGTTCGCCACGCGTCGTCGTGCTTGATGAACCAAACGCCAATCTCGACAGAATTGGCGATGACGCCCTCGATGCTGCGATCGATGACATGCGGGCTGATGGCAAAGCCATCGTTCTCGTTTCGCACCGTGTACAAGCGATCGGCAAGGCGGACCTTCTGCTGTTTATCGACCGTGGACAACAGCGCGCATTCGGCCCCCGCCAGGAAGTAATGAAAATGTTCCAGAACGGCCAAGGCAAAGCAGACGGTCAAAACCTTGGCCGCAGAAAGACAGACTAGGCTCATGCTGAACGCAATCACCAGCAAGCTGGAGCAATCCAACCGGCAGTCCGCACCCTCTGGGACGACTTCGGCGGATTCGTCGCCATGGATCAGGCTCGGTATGCGCACTGTCTATGGTCTCATTCTTGGTTTACTCGTCTTCGGCGGTATCGTCTCGATCAACGGCGCCGTCGTCGCAACAGGAACAGTCACAGTCGAGAACAACTACAAGACAATCCAACACCCGGACGGCGGCGTCGTTGCAGAGATCCTCGTCAGGAATGGCGAGCACGTCAAAGTTGGGCAGAAGCTGGTTGTTCTCGACGAGACGGAAGATCGCGCCAACCTATCGATTATCGATAGCCGTATCCAAAGCCGTGAAATCCAACTGGCGCGCCTCAAAGCCGAACGTGACCGCCAGACATCATTTGAGTTGCCGGACAGCCTCAAGCCGTTGGCGACAGAGCCCAGGTTTGCTCGAACAATCTCTTCGCAGTACGCGCTGTTCAACGCCCGCATGCAGAGCAGAACTGGTGAGCAAAAGGTCCTGACTCAGCGCGTCGAACAGCTGACAGCCCAATTGTCGGGACTGCAGGCACAGCTGGATTCGCGCAAGGCGGAACGTGAACTCACCCAGACCGATCTTAAGGCCGTCAAGCAACTCTTCAACAAGGGCTACGCCAACCGCCAGCGCCTGACGGCCTTGGCCCGCGACGCCGCCCGCCTGGAAGGTGAGGTCGGTCGCCTTCTCGGTGATGTCGTCAGGATCGAAGGAGCTTTGACGGAAGCCAAACTCCAGAAGGTCCAAAGTGAGAAAACATTCACCGAGTCCGTCATTGATGAGCTGCAAAAGGCTGAAGCAGAACTAAGCGAGCTGCAAGAGAACCAGACAAAGCTGCGCCAAAAACTGAAGCGCACGGTGATCCGCAGCCCATACAGCGGACGCGTCCACGCCCTTCAAATCCATACTGAAGGCGGGGTCATCAAACCTGCCAATTCAATCATGCAGATTATTCCGGACGGCGACCGGCTGGTGATTGAGGCCCGTGTTCCACCGCAGCAGATCGACCGGGTGCGGCAAGGCTCGCTCGCCGGGATCCGCTTCCCGGCATTTAATGCCCGCTCGACCCCGCGCCTTGAAGGTAAGGTCGTGACCGTGTCGCCGGCCCAAATCAACGACCCGCAAGGTGCCGCCTACTTCACTGCCCTCGTTGAAATTCCTTCAGCTGAGATCAGCAAGATACCCAACGAGCACCGCCTGATCCCCGGCATGCCGGCGGAGGTCTATATTGAAACCGGCTCACGCTCGATCCTCAGCTATTTCATCAAGCCGCTGGTTGACGCCATGTTCCCAGCCTTCCGCGAGATCTAAGCCAATTGCAGATCCGCAAAGCGCTTGTAGAGCCCGTTCATAGCGGTCAACTCGTCGTGCGAGCCGCGCTCAACGATCTCACCCTTATCGATCACCAGGATGAGATCAGCATCTTGTGCGGTTGCTAGGCGATGGGAGATGACAAGTGTTGTGCGCCCGCGCACGGCGTTACGCAGCCCCGTCGCAATCGCAGCTTCGCTCTCAGCATCAAGCGCACTCGTTGCCTCATCCAACAGCAGAATAGGGCGGTCCCGTAGCACGGCGCGCGCAATAGCGATCCGCTGACGCTGCCCTCCTGAAAGCTGCACACCACGCTCACCGAGACGGGTATGATAGCCTTGCGGAAAGGCCGTTATAAAGTCATGCGCGTTCGCGATGCGCGCGGCGGCAATGACATCCTCTTCGCTGCAACTCGTGAGACCATAACGGATGTTTGCTGCGACCGTATCAGCGAAAATATCAATCTCCTGCGGAACCACCGCTATCCGCTCGCGCAAATCCCGCAGACGCACTTGCGAGATATCCGCACCGTCAACCCGGATTGTCCCGTCGGTCGGATCATAAAAGCGCAAGAGGAGACTGAAGAGGCTTGTCTTGCCCGCACCGGACGGTCCGACGAATGCGATCTTCTGGCCGGGCAAGACTTCAAACGAGACATCCTTGATCGCCGGTCTGTCTTCATCGCCTTTGTAGCTGAGACTGACACCCTCGAAGAGGACATGTCCCTGACGCGGCTCCGGCATCTCCACCGGCTGCGCAACCTCGGCAACAGTGGGTTCGGCATCCAGCAGTTCACTTAGACGTTCTGCCGCCCCCGCAGACTGCTGCACCTCACCCCACACCTCTGACAACTGGCCCAAGGCACCACCAACGAACATCGCATAGAGAACGAACTGCCCAAGGCGGCCACCACTGAGCTCACCATCAATCACCATTGACGCACCAAGCCAAAGCACCAGAATAATGCTGGTCGTGACCAGGAACATCGCCATACCGGTCAAACCGGCACGCGAAAGCAAGCGTGAACGCGCAGCCTCGAAGGCACCTTCAACCGCCGAAGCATAGCGGTTGCTGACCACCGCTTCGCTGGTAAACGCCTGCATCGTCCGAACGGCACCCAGGTTCTCCGCCGCAAAGGCCGACGCATCCGCCAGACTATCCTGGGCGGATCGCGACAACCGTCGCACGACACGCCCAAACCCGATGATCGGGAGCAGAATGACGGGAATGGCAACCAACACCAGCAATGACAGCTGGATGCTGGTCACGAACATCATCGCCAATGCGCCAATAGTCATAATCGTTGAGCGAACCGCCTGGCTGATAGCGACACCGGCAGCCGCCTTGATCTGGGTTGTATCCGCCGTCAGACGGCTCATCACCTCGCCGGAATGCACATTGTCGAAGTAGCCTGGACCAAGCTTGGTCAAATGCTCGAATACGTCCGCTCGCAGCTGCGTCACAACCCGCTCACCGAGCCAATTGACACAATAAAACCGGCTCGCACTTGCCACCGCCAGAACGGCACCAATCACAATCAGCATCACGAAGTACTGGGCAATGAACGCCTCGCCGCCTGAGGAAAACCCGTGGTCGATCATGCGCCTGACGGCAAGCGGGATTGCCAGCATCATGGCGGCCGCAACAACCAGGGCAATGCCGGCGGCAATCAGCATTGTTCGATGCGGCAGAATATACGGCACAAGCCTGAGAAGCGGCTTCAGATTGGCTCGTTTTGACACGGTCGCACCCGCAGCCGAAGCCTCGCCAAGCGCTGCCTCGCCGCCACCGGTCTCTGCCCTGCGCACTGACTTGGCACGGCCGGCGTGCTCAGCATCTGCACTCAAACCTATCGTCCTTTCGGCAAGCTCCACGGCGGAAGCTGTCCATCGCGTGACAGTTTCATCGCTTCGAACTTGTCATAGCTTAGCAAATCACACACCTCGAAATACCGCCGCAGTCGACCGCGACGACTGTTAGATCTTGCTTCCTGCATGAAAATTGGGTATGACCCGGCCAGAATTTCCCCAAAAAACGAGGCTTCGCGAAGCAACCGTCCTTCGCGGCTGAACAATTTCTGGAACATTACCATGAAACGCGATCCTGATCTGCACCCTGACTATCATCAAATCAAGGTCGTCATGACCGATGGCACGGAATTCGTGACCTATTCAACATACGGCAGTGAAGGCGATACGCTGCAGTTGGACATTGATCCGACATCGCATCCGGCATGGACTGGCGGCGACCAACGCTTGACAGACCGTGGCGGACGCCTGTCACGCTTCAAGAAGAAGTTCGAGGGCCTGTTCTAGAACCACCGGCCTATCAGCTCTGAATAGAAAAAAGCCGTGCGGCGAACCGCACGGCTTTTTTATTTGGGAAGATCAGCCTACCGGGAAGCTCGAACACGGTTGACGCTAGGACTTCCTGGCTGCCATCGCACGCTTATTGGTGCCCAGGCTTACTTCGGCGTCACGAACGCTGCTTCCAGCTTTCGCAGGTGCTCGTTGACCGGATTGCGTGCTGCAGCCATCACGTCCTGCTCATTCGCGCGCATCGCGAGATCCAACTGCGTGATCCGATCGCTCAGGGCAAAACTAGCAATGATTAAGTCCTGCAGCCCTTCAGGTAAGTCCTGGAAACACTTGATATGGTCCGGTCGACCAAACGGACGGAGCTTGACATTCTCGCGTTTGGCGAGGGCCTCTTCTTCAGTGATGTCGCCATCCTTGAGAGAGCGTTGGACGAGCAGCCAAGTCGCAAGATCAAGCAATCGGGTTGTCAGACGCATGCTCTCGGTCGCGTAGACCACTGAAACAGGTGGACGTAGCCCTTTGGCTTGCTCTCGTCCGGCGCCATCAAGATATTCGGCTGTCTTCTCAACCAGCTGCATCCCTTCGCGGAAGATCGCATCGAATTGCGATGAGCGCGCAAACTTCTCACCAAAGACAATCGCGAAGCTCTCGCTTTCCGCCGAACCTGACACAGACATCTTGTTACTCACGCCCCAAACTTACACAACAATTTACCGACAACCATCGTTCTACAATTCAATCTTAGACGCTGCTAGTTAATAACTCGTCCCAAATTGAGATCTTTGATCGACACAAATTATCATCTCGCAAAAAAAAGGCCGCTCGAAGGAGCGGCCTAAAAGTAGACAGGGAGGCGTCAAACAGAGTGGACAGATGCCACTCGAAATCCAGAACACTGGATGAACTCAATCTACGTCGTCCGCCCTAAGAAAGTTTTAATGGCAAACAACTTCTTTCAATTTGTCCCTTAACTTCTCTCGTCCTGTCCCGCGCCGCCAACCGTTAAGATTTGAAAACAGAAGCAGCCTGATCACCAATTGACTTCTTGCGCTCGACCTCGGCTTGGACCCGCACGATTTCCTGCTCCAGGTCAGTCACCAATCGCTGCAACTCATCGATCGACATTCGTTCCAGATTCTGACCAATGACGGCGCCTTCGGTTTTTGGCTTCGCGATATCATCCCAGTCCATGTCGGCAACTCCGATAAACGATGAATGGCCGATTATAGGAGATCTACCAGCTCAGTGCACGCATTGCAGCGACAGGCCGGGCATGTTCATAACCATCGAACACCTGTGCCACGGTGTCTTCATTGAACTCCGCCCCTTTGGGGACATGGATCCCTGAAGCAACAAACAACGATCGTAGTTCAGCGGCTGATGCGCCTTTGATATCGGTTAGAAGACCGTCACCAATGGCAAGGACACGGTCTTTGGCAACCGGCCGGCCAACGCCCTCGTTGATCATGCTATGCGCCAGTTCATAGATTGGCAGATGTGGCTTCCCACTGTAGACGACCTCACCCCCCAGTTGCTCGTAAGCCTGGGCAATGGCTCCTGCACAATAGACGATGCGATCGCCGCGCTCGACCTTCAAATCAGGGTTGGCACAGAGCATCGTCAGATTGCGGCGCAGAAAACTGCGCAACGTCGTCCCATAGTCCTCCGGCGTCTCAGTCTCGTCATCCATAAGGCCCGTGCACACGACGATCTCGGCTTCGAGCGTCGTAACGAATTTGACGCCGAGATCGCTGAAAATGCCAAGATCACGCTCCGGTCCGATATGACAGATCGGTCGATCGGCCCAGGCCTTGACCAATCCCCGGGTGACATCGCCTGAGGTCAGCACGGCATCATACGCATCGCGGCGCACACCGATGCGGTCCAACTGTTCCACAACAGCAGCCGAAGGACGTGGAGCATTTGTCAGGAGAACAACATATCCACCCTGCGCCCGGTAAGCCGCACACGCGTCACAAGACGAAGCGAACGCCGAAACACCATTGTGTATGACACCCCAAACGTCGACCAGCCAGGCGTCGCTACTAGATGCAAGATCCGTGACGGAGTCCAATACGGGAATTGGCAATTGGTTGGTACTCACACTCGACTCCGATCAAAATTAACAAGCGCACTGCTTCGCATCAGCTCCGCCTGAACGCAACCACTCGCGCGTTCGGAAACATACCGTCTGGCACGCGGGTCATCGGTCCGCAGCCCAGCAAACCTGCACCATTGAGCGGCGACTTATTCCGTGCCGATTGATAAGACGCCATTCTAGTGCGCCGCGCGGTGCACCTCGGTTGGTGCCAGAGCGGGTTGATCATCCCGAAGCACGTGGGCTTTTACAGGACGTGGCCCACCGAACAAAGTCCCTTGTCCGAACAGCACACCGAAACCAAAGACCTCTGCAACATCCCGGTCCGTCGTCAGTCTGTCGACAATCAACGTCAACCCGGACATGGCGAGATGGCGGCAGATATCGGCCGGTGGCACCAACGCTTCTCCGAGATGGAGACCTTGACGGAAGATATCAGCATCCAGGCGAGCAAATGTGAACCCACGCTGCGCAAGATGCTCGAAGTCGAGGTCGAGATCAACAATATCACCCAGCGCAAAGCGAAAACCAACCGCCCGCAGCCGGTCGAGTGCTTCCCACTGAGCTGGCACGAAGCTGCGCACATCATGCTGGCTAAACGACAGGATCAGACGGCCAGCCATGATTTGATCAGCCCCCATGATAGTCGCGAGATCTTCACCGAACTCTGCTTCACGGACGGACTCACCGTTGATTTGCGATATCAACGCTCCAGACTTGCCTCTCCGCAGTAGTTGCAGCCCGACACGCTTGGTGTGCGAGATTTTCACGGCATCAATCAGTGGCAGGATCGCTGACCCACGGGTCGCCTCTGAATACGCTGCATGGTCGAGCGACTGGCCATCCTCAAGCGCAAGCCGGATCGTCACCTCGTAGTGGCGCGGCGCACCATCCTCCAAACCGTGGATCGGCTCAAGGAAAACATCAACGCGCTCATTCGAGAGTGCATCGGTAATGGCCGCCAGTTTGTCCTCTGCCGTCGGCTCCGTCGGCTCCGCAGGTATCACAGTGTCAGAGGCTGCCACTGGAAGTGCCGGCGGTAATGGCCCCTCAGGGTTTGCCTTGTCCGGACCGTCCGTCGCTCGCCCTTTCGACAGATCATCCGCCAGCCGCTTGATGACTTGTCCGATTTGCTCCCGGTCATTGATCTCCGGTTCCTTAAACCGTCTTCCAGCCTCCGGCGCGTCTGCCGTTTTGGTTTGAAGACGGGCCAGACCTTCCAGAGATGGATCTGTATCACCTTCCGGCTGCAGGTGAGCTGACGGTCGGTATTGCCCAAACCCAGCCTGCTCTGCCGCTGCCTGATCCAAACCAGTCTGCTCAGGTGTCACATCGGAGGGCGGATCGAATTGCGGCTGAAGCTCATGTGGATCGACAACCGAAGCAGGCTGCTGATCCAACTCGCGCCGCAATCGTGCGACGGAGTCATTTCGCCGGAGCAAAATATGACCGGATGCCAAGGCAGCGAAGCTTACGGCAGCCACGAACCCGGCAATGGCTTGATCATAGCCAAGCTGCATCACGAGGCAGACGCCTATCGCAAGTGCAACAAGTGCCATTGAGATCAGTACAAAAACATCCGACAGATAGGAACGCTTGGGCCCCTGCGAGATCGCCATTTTGTTGCTCCGGTCCTGCGCATCACGACGCAATAGAATCACTAATCAACAGGGTTCCTGATGCACGAAGAATGAGCAACACGGACGAAGGGCCTATCACCAGAAAACTTTTTTGATGCGTATCGCGGCGAAAAGTAATGCTCCGCGGAGAAAAAAATCAGCTAACAGCTTGGCTTAAGTCTGCATAAGCTGCCTGAGCACTGAACATTATTCAGATCGACTTGGCACGGCTCGGTGTGGCGCCACCCTGATATGGACAATCCGCCGATCGCCGGCACAAGCGTGTAAATCGATGATCTACAGTTGAAAGGTCGATTGCTTTAGCGCTTCAATCTCGGCACGACTTGGGTCAGCTGCCAATCGAATTCCTTGAACTCCATACGCGCCGTCAAATCAGGTTTCAATGCGGATGGATCGCGCGCAAAGCCAATATCAAACGCCAGTGGGCCAGCAAAAGCAAACGACTTGATGTTGTCGATCCCAACAGCCGGCGGCGACTGACCTTCCGGCACGGCTACCTTTTTCACCGCCTCGGACTGCGCTTGTTCTGCACCGGGCTTAAAACTCTTGATAATATTTCCGCCGACCGATTTGTTCAGACGACTAATCAAACCGCCGGCTCCGCCCTCTCCGTTGTTGCCCTGCGCAAGACGCCCACCAACACCGCCCATCTGCTCCCGGATAATCCGCTCAATCTTCTCTGGCAGGCTGCCTTTCTCATGGGCAAGCCGGATCATATTCTCAGGCGTAACGATGCTTTTCAGGACAATCCCGGTCAGTTGGCTCAGCATCCCACCTTGAACAAGCCCGGCGACGATTGCCGTTGTTCCGGACTGGCTCTGCTTCATCTCCTCGATTTTGCTGGAGATCCGCTGTTCAACAACAGGACGCATGGATTCGCGGACGCTGGGAAAATCAACCTTGGTTGAAAGCACCGCCGGATTTTTATCCTGTACTGCCCCGTAAATCTGCCAGGCTGATACTGCCGGCCACGCGATGTAAAACGCAATCAATGCAAAAAGTATTGCGACGAGCAACCGCCCCATAGCAAACCCTCCCAATAGCCATGCACAGTGGTGCCTCTGATCTCCCCGTTAACAACACGGGGCCGCGAGTCAATCAATGACGGCGATCGAACACCTTCTGTGCCCTTCCAATATCAGGAGGTGATGTTGCAGCGTCAACAACAAACGGCGGCCATGTCGTGACCGCCGTACAATTCGAACTCAGATTCTGAATATGGCGACCATCAGCCTATTGGCTTAGCCGGCACATTGCTTGAGAACTTCCGCCCGCTTCTTCAGTTCACCGCGCCATTGCGTCGGACCAACACTGGAACACCAGCTCACGTGGGACTTAAGATCCGTACTCCAGCGCGCATCCTTGGGACCACACTTGCGCTGCTCGTATTCCCGCGCCTGCTTTAGCGCCAGATTGCCGTAAGTCACACAATTGGCCTGCGCGTGGGCTCCGGACACAAAGGCCGACAACCCCATAGCTGAAACAAACGCGACTATCAGGCCGGATCGTTGAATGCGGTTCATTGTCTACCTCGTTGCTCTCCGGACCTTCATCCGGTTCTAGTTTCACTCTAACGCGTGTATTCCGTGTACGCACGCTCAATTCGTGGTTTCAACACACCTCGCTTGAGAAACACTTGCTTCTATTCGCTAGGCCTGTCTGCGACTTCGAGAGCCAAACTAGCGATGTCAATATGAACTTCACCTGAATAATACCACGGCTGCCGGCCAGATGCATATCCTAGGGGAAATGCTTACCGATTGATGCTGACTTACAACGCCTGTGGAAGCAGTTGGCTACGTGCATCCAAACATGCCGTCTTCAATGGAGAATCGCGTATTGAAGCGGATAAACTTGCATCCTCAACTCATTGGTGAAATCTCCGCACATGCCGCGCAACTCCGCCGCTCAATTCCGCGATACGCAAGACGCATTAGAAGATGCGCGTGGAGTTTTGCAGGAAACATTCGGCTACAAGGACTTTCGCGGGCCCCAAGGTGATATTGTCCAAACGCTCCTGGCCGGGCAGGATGCGCTTGTCCTCATGCCGACCGGCGGTGGAAAATCGCTCTGCTATCAGATCCCGAGCCTTGTTCGGGCCGGCGTCGGCATAGTTGTATCGCCCCTTATTGCACTCATGCATGATCAGGTCAGCGCCCTGGAGCAGCTTGGCGTCCGAGCCGCCTACCTGAACTCGAGTGTCGACCGTGACGAACAGTCGGCCATCGAAACAGAAATGCGTGCTGGCGCATTGGACATGGTCTACATCGCTCCCGAGCGCCTCGTCCAGGAACGCACCCTCAATCTCTTACGCCGCTGCGAGATTTCCCTGTTCGCCATCGATGAGGCGCATTGCGTTTCTCAATGGGGACACGATTTTCGTCCGGAATACCGCCAATTGCGCGTTCTGGCTGATCATTTCCCAAAAGTCCCCCGGGTCGCATTAACCGCAACCGCTGACCCGCGCACCCGCGAAGAGATTGCCGCTGAACTATCGCTGTCCGATGCACCGAGATTTGTCGCAAGTTTTGACCGGCCCAACATCCGTTACACGATTGCCGAACTTGGCAATATGGGCGCGCGTCAGGGCCTGCTGCAGTTTATCGATGCTGAGCATCCCAATGACTCCGGCATCGTCTATTGCCTGTCACGCAAGGCGACAGAGGAAACCGCCGCCTGGCTGAATACGAAAGGCCGCAGAGCCGTTGCCTATCACGCCGGTTTGCCAGCTGCCACGCGGGCAGCAACACAAGCTCGCTTCCTCAGGGAGGATGACCTCATCGTGGTCGCGACGATCGCCTTTGGAATGGGGATCGACAAGCCGGACGTGCGCTTTGTTGGTCACCTTAATCTTCCGAAATCAGTTGAAGCCTATTATCAGGAAACCGGCCGCGCAGGCCGGGACGGTCAGCCGGCCAACGCCTGGATGGCATACGGCCTTCAGGACCTCGTCCAACAGCGCCAGTGGATTGCGCAATCCGAAGGCAGCGAAGAATTCAAGCAATTCCAACGCAGACGTCTGGATGCCTTCATAGGTTTGTGCGAAAGCCCGGCCTGCCGTCGGCAGGCGCTCCTGGCGTACTTTGGTGAAACGCTCGATGAGCCTTGTGGCAACTGCGATAACTGCCTGACGCCGCCTGCGACACGCGATGGCAAGATCGAAGCACAAAAGGCATTGTCGGCTGTCTATCGAACAGGACAGCGCTACGGCGTGACGTATCTCGTCAACATCCTAACCGGGCAAAGTGACAAGCGGATCAGCGAGAACGGCCACGATAGTTTATCCGTCTATGGAATTGGCCAGGAACTAGACGCTGCCGGTTGGCGCAGTCTTTACCGGCAACTCGTTGCGGCAGGGTTTCTCGTTTCCGACGAAGATGGCTATGGCACGCTCGGCCTGTCTGCCAAGGCGCGCCCCCTGTTGCGCGGCGAGGAAACTATACAGATCCGCATTCAACCTGCTTCAAAATCCAGCAAATCAAAGTCGTCTCGCAAAAAGCAGGTCAGCGAGTCATTGTCTGAGGAAGACAAGCAACTCTTTGAGGCCCTGAAGTTGGTCCGCAAAGAGCTCGCTGCTGGAAAACGAGTGCCACCCTACCTGATCTGCCATGACAGCCAGCTCGTCGACGTGGCCGAAAGGCGCCCAAAGTCCAAGGCCGAGCTTGCCGAAATCAGTGGCTTCGGTCGCACCAAAGTCGATCGATACGGCGACGCCCTGATTGCGGCTATTGGACAGTTTGAAGAGACACCCCTCGAAGACAGCTCGCTCAATGCGACAGCCAGTCGTTCCATTGGCCTCATTCGAAAAGGCCTCACAGTCGACGCCATAGCAGATCAGCGGAACCTCAAAACCTCAACCATTTACGATCATCTCGCATCAGCGATCGAAGCAGGAATGCTCGATGCCCGCGAAGCCCTACAGATGGACGATGAAGACGTTGATGAGATCCTGGCTGCGTTCGAGGACACCAATACCCTGGAAACGGGTCAACTTGGCCCGGCCTACGCCGCTCTTGACGGACGTTACGAATATGGCGTGCTGCAGTGTATACTTGCGGAACTGGCCTGATCAGCAGCGAAAGCAAAGCGCCAGGGCCATTAACATTCATCACAATTTCTTATTCCAATCCCTTGAAATGTCGGACTTAATTGACTACGTCCAACGTTGTAGATAAGTTCAAGACGGTCGCTCAACACGATTTATCACGCGTGCGCGGATGACATATTGTTCGCCGCTTGAGCCGCCGGACGCTGAATCGACGAGATACTGAGACATGGTTGCCAAAACAAAGATCGCGCGACGACGCCTTTTGGCTGCAGTAGCAGGCATTTCCGCCGCTGTCCTGACAGAGCGGGCCTCCGCTAACAGCCTGGATTGGCGCAATCTTTCCGGAAACGATACCGCTCCGGCCGACAGCAATAGCTCTGGTGTTCAAACTGCCACGCCTTCCGGGACACAGTCATCCACACGTCGCACTCAGGCACAGACACTCTGTTTCTTAAAGGGAACCAGAATTGCGACACCGGACGGCGACTGTCGCATTGAGGATCTGCAGGTCGGCCAATTGGTAACGACGGTCTCAGGAGACTCCAAGCCGGTCCAGTGGCTGGGGCATAGCCAGCGCTTTGCGGATGGTTCAGGTCATTGGTCAAATGATGCTCTTCCCATCACGATCGAGGCTCATGCGCTGGCGGAAAACATCCCCAATCGGGATCTCCACGTGTCTCCCGAACACGCACTCTATATCGATGGTCTCCTGATCCCGGCGAAGCACTTGATCAATGGCACCACGATATATCCCATGTCGTCCATTGGTCTCACTGCCGTCGACTATTATCATTTGGAGCTCGATGTTCACGATGCAGTCCTGGCAGAGGGCGCACCAGCGGAAACGTTCCGGGATACGGGAACCCGCTGGACATTCGACAGCGCAGTCTCACAAACAGGCTTTGAACCAACCTCCAACAGTGCCCAGCCATTTGCACCATTGGTTGAGATCCATGGCCGTCGTGCCTATATCGCCACTCATTTGCGAAGCGCAGCATCTCTGATCGTCGATCTGCGCGGCCAGTTCGAGTTGACGCGGGATAGGATCTCAGAGCGCGGCCTGGCGATTGCCGAGGCCCGTGAGATGAGCATCGCTGCTTAGAGCGGCTCATCCCTGCTCAGAAACAGAAAACTTCCGATCGGCGGTGCGTTTGATCGTGCCTCCCAGAGGAGGTCGTTCAGGACGGGCTGTGCTGGATCGATCGATAATCGTGCCATCGCTTGTCGCATCGATCCAAACTGCCTACTCGAGAGCCAGGAGCGATAGGAATTCATTCTCAATCGCGCGTGTTGCAGGCGTCCAGGAAATTGACTTCGACGCGACCAGATTGGCTTCAGACTTCAGCACAATTCCATCGTCAAGAACGCGAAGACCGTTTGCCCGCAACGTGCTGCCGGTACTGGTGATATCAACGATCAGATCTGCCGTGCCGGCAGCCGGTGTGCCCTCCGTCGCACCCAGGCTTTCGACAATCCGATAATCATTGATCCCATAGTTGGCAAAGAATCCGCGTGTCAGATTCATGTACTTTGTCGCGACACGCATCCGCCTTTGATGTCGGCGCCGGTAAGCCTGCGCTGCCACGTCAAGGTCACGCATCCGGCGCACATCAACCCAGCAATTCGGCACCGCTACAACGACGTCGGCATGACCGAAACCAAGCTTATGCAGAAACTGGATGCGTTGATCGGCATCCACAATCTCTTCGCGCACCAGGTCTTCCCCGGTGACCCCCAGATGAATCCGACCGGTTCTCAGTGCATTGGCAATCTCAGACGCCGAAATGTAAACGATCTCGATATCATTGCGTCCAACGACCTCGCCACGGTAGCCGCGACCATTGCCACCGACTTTCTGCAGTTCGATCCCAGCCGACAAGAACAGCTCATGAGTCTTCTCCATCAAGCGTCCCTTGGACGGGACACCGATCACGAGTTTGTCCGTCATGCCCCGCCTCCTTGTACGGCGGTGAGGAGACGCTCCGTATGGATCATCGCTCCGACAGCCGGCACATCGACCGTCGCCCCGACGACTCGCATGAGTTTGTCATACCGCCCGCCGCCCGCGACCGGGCTGGCTCGATCGAGACCGGAAGCCTGAACTTCAAAAACAAACCCGGTGTAATACTCAAGCGTCCGTCCAAACTCTGCAGAGAAATGCAGTCTGTTGAGTTCAATGCCAAGGCTCGCGAATTGACGAAGTCGTTTCTCATAAGTCTCTAACGGACCGGACAAATTGATACCACTCGCCTGGGCGAGGTCCTTCATCCGCGCGCCCGCCGCACGAACTGGCGCCGACACATCCAGGTAGGTCGCAAGCAGTTTGCGTGTGTCTTCTGATAGAGGGTCAGCAGCTGCATCTTCCACGGCATTCGCGACACTCTCTGCAATTTCCGCAGCTGAGCGCACTCCAATTAATTCGATATTCTGCCGATCGAGATAGTCTATAACGACTGCTTCCCTGTCATCGGCTTTCGCGTTCGCCACTGCCTCAAGCAACTCCGCCGACATTCCTTCCGTTGCTGCCGCAGGATGGACGGTGAGCTCATCCAACTCAGCGCGAAATGCCTCTGGCCGCCAGAACTGGGTTCGCAATCTCTGCCGCCAGCGATCAGGCATCGGCAGCTCCGCAAGCATCGTAGCAAAGATACCGACATCACCTATGGTGACAGTGTAGTCCTCAAGCCCCGCGGCTTTGAGACTTTCCAGAATGCGGAGCAGAACCTCGGCGTCGGCTGCCACATGATTGGTAGAGCCGAAGTATTCGATACCAGCCTGCCTGAATTCGCGCGGATGAGCAGCACCTGCGCCTTCGGGCTGAAACCGGAACGCGGGACCATTGTAACAATACTTTCCCGCCGCATCCGCGCGTCCATGACGGTCCCAATGCAACCGGCAGGTCGGAACGGTCAGGTCCGGACGGAGGCACAGTTCAACGCCTTCTGGATCAGTGAAGACGTATGTGCGCCCACGCAGATCCTCTCCCACGACATCAAGGAATATGTCAGCCGGTTGAATGATTGCTGGCGCCACCGCCTCATAACCCGCGGCCGTGAACGTCAAAAGCAGGCTCCGTGCCTGCTCTTCGAGTTGCTCAAATTTTTGCGCTGTTTCTGCGGACATGACCTCTCCAGTGCACGCAGACCGCTACGATGACGACGTGTGACGCGCGAGAACGTCTTTCACGGCCGTAACCAGTTCAGCTTCCGGAACTGAAAACTGAGCAGGCCGCCCTTGCCGCCATTCAGCCGAGTCCTTGATGTCTTCCGAGAGCCGGGTCCCCTCAATCAAATCTTTGATCTGAACCTCGCCGGCGGCCCGCTCATCTCCACCTTGAATAACGACACAAGGTGCCCCCCGGCGATCGGCATATTTCATCTGGGCCTTCATACCAGAAGTGCCGAGATACATTTCGGCTCGGACCCCGCTACTGCGAAGTTCCTGCACCATACTCTGATACCGCGCCTGCTCTGAGCGATCCATCACCAGAACAACCACCGGTCCGGCGACAGAACTCTCGGCCAAACTGCCCCGCGCCTGCAGGGCAGACAGCAATCGCGATACACCGAACGAAAAGCCCGTCGCTGGCACGCGTTGCCCGGTGAAGCGCGCCACCAGATCATCATAGCGGCCGCCACCACCGACCGAGCCAAAGCGTACGACCTGACCATCATCGTTGGTAATTTCAAAGGTTAGCTCAGCTTCGAGAACTGGTCCGGTGTAGTAATCAAGCCCCCGCACGATAGACGGATCAATTATAACCCGATCTTCGCCAAAGCCAGCCGCTCCGAGCAACTTGTCGAGTTCAACAAGCTCCTCGCAGCCCTCGCGTCCCGTCTCGGTATCACCAACAAGTTCCAAGAGCGCAGCATTGGTGTCTGCTCTGCTTGCTTCCCCGCATTGCAAGAAGCTCACCGCACGCTCGATGGCATCGTCGCTGAGCCCTGCGCCTTCCGTGAAATCGCCGGACTCGTCTTTTCTGCCGCCACCCAGAAGCAGACGAACGCCATCAATGCCGAGGCGATCCAGCTTATCGAGTGCACGTAGAACCACCAACCGTGTCATGGCCTGCTCAGCACTGGTCGGATCGATACCCAAACCAATCAAAACGCCATCGAGAACTTTGCGGTTGTTGACGCGAATGAGATAGTCACCACGGCCGAACCCCAAACGCTCCATCGTATCTGCAGCCAACATGCAGATCTCTGCGTCAGCAGCAATGTTGTCTGTGCCGACGGTATCCGCGTCGAACTGAATGAACTGCCGGAACCGGCCGGGTCCCGGCTTCTCATTGCGCCAGACCGGTCCACTCGTGTAGCGCCGGAATGGTTTGGCCAGAAATTGATAGTTCTCAGCAACATGACGTGCCAGCGGGGCAGTCATGTCGTAGCGCAATGACATCCACTGCTCGTCCTCGTCCTGCAGAGAGAAGACGCCTTCATTGGGGCGGTCTGAATCAGGCAGGAACTTTCCCAGCGCGTCCGTGTACTCAAACGCAGGTGTCTCAAGCGGTTCGAACCCATAGGACTCGTAGACGCCGGCGATCGTATCGAGCATGTGCCGCATGGCGCGGACCTCGTCGGCCGCCACGTCTCGGAAACCTTTGGGCAGCCGCGCACCGGGCCGCTTAACTTTGTTTTTCTTCGCCATGCTATTCGCTGCGTTGATTATAAAGGGAAATTTGGAAGCTCATGCTGATCATCAACACGCCTTATAGATCAATGATGCACGAAGGCAAAGTCGAACGGCTCACGGGCAGAAGGACGCGGAGCGGTGCGATAACGGACGGGCCGGTGGATGGCCGAACGGCCGAAAGCGCTTAACATAGGGCTCATGGGCCGGGATGCTCAACAACTCTCGCTCCGGCCATCGCAGTGCCGTTAACTTTCCACCGAAGACGCAACCGGTATCCAGGCAAATCGTGTTGTTGACCCAACTGGCGTCTGCCACAGGCGTGTGACCGTAGACGATGGCTGCAGGCCCCGCATATTCCAGGGCCCAGTGGTACCGGATCGGCAAGCCAAATTCGTCGCGGCCCTCACCCCGGTCGCCATAAAGGCAGAAGGCTCTGATTTCCGAGTTTTGCTGACCAATCATATCTTCTTTGATACCGGCATGAGCAATCACCAACTGCCCACCATCCAGGCAGAGTTGATAGGGGAGTGTCGCAAGGAACCCCTCAACCTCTTTCTTGAAGCGTTTGCTTTCAGGCAGGAACTGCTCGGCACTCTTCTCGAGGCCGTGCGACATCTGAACGTTGCGCCCTTCAAGCCATCGCACAAGTTTGACGTCGTGATTGCCTTGCACACAGAACGCCTGCCCCGCGTTGACCATTGCCATAACGAGACGCAGCACACCCGGGGTATCCGGGCCTCGATCAACCAGATCACCAACGAAAATGAGACGTCGCCCGGCGGGCGGCTCGATTGCGTACGCGTGCTCAGGAGCCTGCCCCGTAATGCGGATCTTGTAGCCAAGCAGCCTCAGCAGGGCGAGCAACTCGCCACAGCAACCATGCACATCACCGATGATGTCAAATGGTCCAACTTGGTCACGCTGGTCAGGGTCAAGGGGCATATCGACTGATCAATTGTCCTCAACGGTCAAATTGCAGCACAACACATTCGGCTGCCCGCTGTTGTTGGCTATTCTGCGATGAGATCTGGTCTCAATAGTCAATGTAATCTTCAGCCGTGCGACCCGGCGGGATGGGTACGTCATTGACAAACCCTTTAAGCGCCTCGAGGCCAACCGGCACCGGACCACCGTACGCCCAGTCAAGAAGTTCGACTGTGTGTGCGATCGGAAACTCCATGCCACCCGAGAGATGCGTAATGCAACCGATGTTACCCGCAGCAACAAGATCGGGTCTTGCCGATCTGATATTCTCGGCTTTGCGCTCACGCAGTTCAGTCGCGATCTCCGGCTGCATAATGTTGTAAGTGCCGGCTGACCCACAGCAGATATGCCCTTCCGGCACATCAACAACCGTGTAGCCGGCATTCCTCAGGAGATCCTTGGGTTCGTCGAGAATGCGTTGACCATGCTGCATCGAACAAGCGGAATGATAGGCCACCTTCAACGATGACCATCGCATTGGCGGGCCGAGATCATGCTCGCTAAGAAACTCAGTGATATCCTTGACCTTCTCAACGATGGCCTCAGCTTTTTCCGCATAGTCAGGATATTCGCGCAGCATATAGGCGTAGTCTTTGACGGTCGTACCACACCCTGATGCATTGATGATGACGGCATCAACCGGCTCACGCTGCATCGACTTCCACCACGCATCGACGTTGCGCTTGGCGAACTCGATGGCCTGGCGCTCCTTGCCCATATGATGCACGACCGCGCCACAACACCCCGCTCCAGCTGACACCTCAACATCAACACCGCGCCGCGCCAGCAGGCGGATCGTTGCATCATTGATTTCCGGGCGAAGCACTTGCTGCGCACAGCCCGCTAGCAGCAAAACCTTCGCCTGCCGCTTGAGTTTGGTCTCAGCCGTGCCCGGCCCATCGAACTTTCCCGAGCGCTGAAGACCGATCGGTGCCATCTCCACCATGGCGGCGAACTGCTTAAACCCCATCGCCCGCATCGTACCGACAAACGGCCGCCCCATCGGCGCCAGACGAAGCGCCCAACCGAACCGCCGCGGATAGGGTATGACCGCTGCCAGAACGGATCGCACAATCCGCTCCCGCCATGAGCGCGTGCCCGTTTCGTGCATGTAGGCACGGGCATGATCCACCAGGTGCATATAATCCACGCCACCCGGGCAAGTCGTCATGCAGGAGAGGCAGGACAGGCACCGATCGACGTGATGCTGAACCGTCGACGAAGCAGGCTTTCCGCTCTCAAACATGTCCTTCATCAGATAGATGCGGCCACGCGGACTGTCACGCTCGTCCCCAAGAAGTACGTAGGTTGAGCAAGTCGCCGTGCACAAACCGCAGTGAACGCATCTGCGCAGTATCTTGTCCACTTCGGAGAGACGCGGGTCTTCCAACTGCTTGGCTGAGAAATTTGTTTGCATGGCCCTGCCTGTTGCCAGCCGCACGCTCAAAGGTGCCAGCTGCGAATTAGACGTTAATGTACATACGTCCGCTATTGAGAATGCCTGCCGGGTCAAAGACCTGCTTCAGGCCGCGCGTCATGCGTTCCGTCCCGTGATCCATCGGATGGAACACTTCGATCGCACTTCTCACTTCTGGCGCGGCCCTGACAAGCGTGGCATGCCCGCCGTATGTCGCCAGCACACGTCGGATATCAGTTGAACCGGCATCCGCAGACGGTGGAACTGCAAGCCAGATCAGTCCACCAGACCAGTCGAAATAGGCATCTGCAGACATGTATCGTTGAATCCCGGCAACCACATCTGCACCGCTTTTTGGCAGCGTCGAAATCCGCCAGACAGGACGGTCCGAATTCTGCAAGACAGAAAGCTCCTGCAGCTCTAACCAGAACGCGCGCGAAACATCATCACCCGCGACGTGAATTTCGCCATACATCTTCAGCTGCTCCTGCAGCTGCTCGATACGACGCGGCAAGAACCTCGAGAAATTCTCCAGACGAATGGCCGTGACGGAATTACCAGCCGCCCGGAATTCATCGTGTCTCAGTTGCGAGACAAAGTTGGACTCTAGATGCACAGCCCCGCTCACCTCGTAAGGACTGTTCATCGCGCTGCACAGCGCTTCGACCGCGATCTCATTCGACAACCCGACGATCACCAGCGTCGCCGTCTCCTCCGGACGCGGCAACACCTTGAACGTCACTTCAGTAAGAGCTGCCAACGTTCCCCAACTGCCGCACACGAGACGCGCCAGGTCGTATCCCGTTACGTTCTTCAAGACACGGCCACCCGACTGGAAGATCTCTCCGGAACCCGAGACAGCTTTGACGCCCAGGAGATGATCGCGCGCGGCACCGGTCGCAACCCTGCGGCTCCCTGCAATATCGGTTGATATGACGCCACCGATCGTTGAAAGACCCGCCTGCGCTCCAAGCATCGGGCCCATATCGATCGGCTCGAAGGCCAACATCTGTCCCCGCTGCGCAAGCTCATGTTCAATGTCGACAAGCAGCGTGCCAGATTCAGCCGACATCACAAGCTCGGTAGGCTCATAGAGACGGATCCCGCGGAACACGTGTGTAACGATATAAGTCCGGTCGCCGCCGGGTCGCCCGGCATTGCGCTTTGACCCACCACCCAGGACCTCTACGGGTGCCTGCGTTTCGGTCGCCTCACGAAGAAACCGCGCAAGTTCCCAGTCGGCAGCCGGCCTAATGACAGAATTCAAAGCAGCACTCCTGCTCGTATGACACCTTGGAATCCACAGGTTCGACCGAATGGACTATGCCACGTCCGCAAGCTCGGTCGGCTGATCCAGCGGAAAGACCTTACCTGGATTGAGCAGCCAGTTCGGATCCATGAGCGTCTTGATACGCATTTGTAGAGCAAGATCAATGTCTGAAAACTGAATGCGCATGAGGTCGCGTTTTTCAATGCCGACTCCATGCTCACCCGTCAGACAGCCACCGACCTCAACGCAGGCCGTCAGAATCTCCGCACCCGCTTCTTCGGCCCGCAAAGACTCTTCCGGATCATTTGCATTATAGAGAATAAGCGGATGCAAATTACCGTCTCCCGCGTGGAAGATGTTCGCCACCTTGAGACCGTGGGAGCTGCAGATCTCCGAGATCCGAGTCAGAACGACCGGCAACTGACCAAGCGGAATTGTCCCGTCCATGCAGTAGTATTCAGAAATCCGTCCAATCGCTCCAAAGGCAGACTTCCTCCCCCGCCAGATGCGCGCGCTCTGCTCCGGGCTTTCACTGATCCGGATGGTTGCAGGATTAAAGCGTTCTGCGATCGTCCTGATTTGATCAAGCAGGGCCTCAATCTCACTGCTGTCACCCTCCACTTCAATAATCAGCAACGCCTCGACATCACGTGGGTAGCCGGCTTTTGCAAAATCCTCACAAACATGGATGGCAGGTTTATCCATATACTCGATCGCAACAGGAACAATCCCAGCCCCTATAATTGCAGCCACACAGGCGCCCGCATCCTGGGCTGACTGGAAGCCGATCATCATCGGCCGCGCATCTTCAGCCGTCCTTAAGATCCGCACCGTTGCCTCGGTCACGATACCGAATTGGCCTTCCGACCCGATCACGAGCCCTAGCAAATCAAATCCTGGGGCATCCAGATAAGGGCCACCAAGCTCCACAACCTCACCGTCAATCATGACCATCTTGACGCCGAGCACATTGTTTAGCGTGACGCCGTATTTGAGGCAGTGAGCCCCACCCGAGTTCATCGCGATATTGCCTGCGAGTGTGCAGGCAAGTTGGCTGGAAGGATCCGGTGCATAGAAGAAATTTTCGGATTTTACGACGTCAGAGATTCCAAGATTAGTGATCCCTGACTGAACCCGAATATAGCGATTGGGGTAATCAACCTCCAACACCTGCTTCATCTTCGAGACGCAAACAACGACACCATCCTCAGAGGGGAGCGCGCCCCCACACAATGACGTGCCGGCACCTCGTGGGAACACCTTGATCTTGTTTGAGTTGCAATACCGCAACACTTTGACGACATCAGCCGTGGATTCAGGCAACACGACCGCGAGGGGGACTTTCGTATAAGCAGTCAGCGCGTCTGTCTCATAGGCACGGCGTCCGTCATCGTCCGAGACCACGCTGTCGCGCCCAATCAGGGCAACCAGATCACGAATAATTCCGTCCTTTTGCTCAATAGTAGCAATATCTGGGCTTGGCAGCTCGATTGACACGTTGTAATTCCCTTAAATTGCTCGTCTGAGTTGTTATATCTGACGTCTGAAGATGCGTTAACCGAACGCCCTTAAGCCACCACTTTCAACGATTTGAAGACACAGTTCCGCATATCAACTAATTGCATGACACACATTCGCCAATCCAACTCAGTTTCCACAGATAGAAGAAAGACTTGCATGTTGGGCAAGCGAATAACTCAGGAGGATTTATATCGTGACCGCCATTAGTGATCTCGATATTTTTGCACGCGTTGCACGAACCGGCAACATGTCTGCGGCAGGCCGCGAAATGGGCTTGTCCCCTGCCGTCGTCTCCAAACGCGTCAGCCTTCTCGAAGAACGCCTGGGCGCCCGCCTTTTTCAACGGACAACCCGACACTTGACGCTAACAGAAACGGGCGAAGGCTACTTCAAGCGCGTTGTTGATATCCTGAGCCTCGTCGAAGAAGCAGAGGATTTTGTCTCGCGTCGCAACACGACCCCGCGCGGTCAGCTCAAGATTACGGCACCTACCTGCTTTAGTCGTCTCCACATCGCCCCCTATCTGGCAGACTTCATTGCCAAATACCCGGAGATCGATCTCGATTTCCAAATCACCGACAACTTGATCGACATCATTCGTGACGGCTTTGACCTCGCAATTCGGATCGGTGAACTAGAAGACAGCTCCTTGGTCGCAAAGAAACTTGCACCAGAATCGCGCGTCATGTGCGCAACGCCTGCCTATCTCAAAACCCATGGCACTCCACAAAGCCTCTCCGATCTTGAGGGCCACAACTGCCTATCAGCCGGTGCGCAGGATGTCTGGCGCCTTCAAGGTCCAGATGGACAGCATCAGCTCCGCCTGACAGGAAACATTCGATCAAACTCAGCCGAATTCACACGGCAGGCCATTCTGGCCGGCCTCGGCATCGGCCTCAGGTCGACCTGGGACATCGGCCCGGAACTTAAGAACGGCGACTTGGAAATCGTACTTCCGCAGTACAGTGGCTCCAACAATATAGCCATCTACGCCGTCTACCCGAGCCGCGAATTCATGCCATCAAAAGTCAATGTTTTCATTGACTTCCTAGCTGAACTCTATGGATCGGAACCTTATTGGGAAAAAGATCTCGATCTTCAGAAGCTGGCAATGCCGCAATCCACTGCAGCCTAGTGTTCCGGCTCCGACGTTTGGTTCTCGTTCCCGCTTGGCAAGTCTCACATGTCGGTGCCAAAGGAACACTAACAAGATTTTGTTTCTAGTGTAGCTTTTTGCATCTGACGCTTGGATCCGACGCTAGCGACAAGCGGGGACCAAGCGTCAGACGCGCTACGCCAGCCCAATCCAGAGTTAGTCAGCCGGACACCGCGCTTACCAACCAAGGGGCTTACCAACCAAAGGCTTGATCACAACGATCAACCAAGAAGGCTGTCGCGGAGATTCTGAAGCACCAGCCAGATACCGGCTCCATCGCGGTCGGCCAGGGCAATCAGCTGCAGCGTTCCCACGATCGTGGCAACCGGGAATGCGATCCTCTGCGCGCCAACAACAAAGTAGCGCAGAGGGGCTACCGCGCGCAGCCAGCCGCTGTCCTTCAGAATGGTCAGCCCGATCATGAGTGCCACTGCCGCATATGTCATGATGAACATCCGGTCCGACAGTGTTGCCTGATCAGAGTCGACCTTTGGCAAGGCAAGGTAGAGCGCGATTGAGGACAGCAATGCCGTCACCTGAATGGCCACGGTCGAATCAAACCGTGACGGCGGCAAGTAAACCGAGAAGTACGTCACGAGAAGAATGAAGCCGAGTGGAACAACCACGCGGATGTAGTAATCAATCGAGATCCGCTGTGCGACCCAGGTCTGGTTGAATTTATGGATCGGTACCAGATGACGCGCCGTGCCGTTCGCTGCAATCGTCGAGATGAAGTCCTGCTCGGAGCCAACGTACTCGTCACGCAACCGCCACCCATCGACATCACCACCACTTCGGCGCAGGTCCTGCGCCAGCGGTTGAATGAAAATTGGCCGCGCCACCTTCCGCGCCTGAAACGACACCGACAAACGCTGCGTGTCGAATGGATATGTCTCAAGCTCGGGATTGAACTGGAACGTGCCCGACACTTTGTAGACACGCACGTTCTCCGGAAACTTCGAACCCGCCCCGCCATCGTGGATCACACTGCTGGTAATCAAGCGCTTATCACCAATCGGCGATCGCTCCGCATTGGTGAAATCGATCGTATCGATGGAAACCTGCTCGTCACGGCTCTTCAGCGACAAGTAAAAATCAGCATCAAACCGGCGCTCGTTGGAATCAATTCGTGACAGCCGCACCAGATCAATCGAGATATCCACCACCGGGCTTTTCACCAACTCCCCGTTGACCCGGCGATACTGATTGGGAGCAAGCACAGCCGACCGCGTGTCAGATAACGTCGTTGTGACGAGGATATCACTGGCGACAGCACGACGTGGTGTAAACGCCCAGTCCTGCCAGAGTCCCTGGTAGACTTGTTTTCCTTCGGCGTACTCAGCAATGTCACCCGCAATACGTTTTCGCAGCGCCGTGATATCCAAATCAGCTGGCGCCTTCATCGCGCGGGTCGCAATAAGATGCAGCATATCGCGGAATTGCATGCCGCGGCCCACTGCCCGGCGGTTAGAAGCGTCAAAAATTTTGCGGGCCGGTGCAATCTTTGTCTTCTTGCATCGCCCCCCATCCGCCCAGCCCTCGCTGAAGGCCAGGTTCGGCGTGTCATTGAAGATCCAGCCATCTTTGCCGGACTTCCAGATTCGCTGGCGCAGCCTTTCGTTGTAGACATATGGCACGCCATCGCGGCCCAATTGGAAAAAGCGCAGCCCGTCCGGCAACTCCCCGGATCGGCGAATAATTGTGGAGCTCCGCCCATAAAGCACGAAGACAGGGATGTTGGCGCCGGCCGCCGTCAGCTTCTTCAGAACTTCCGCCCCCGGGCCGCTATGAATGGCCAGCACGACGACATCGGCATTCGACTCGATGATCTCCTGCACCACCGGATCGACGGCTGATGGCTCAATAGCATAGTTTTTGACGATGACGCGCCGGTCAGCAACGAGCGCGGGTGAGCTATCACTCCGCGCCAGTCCGTTGCCGAGTGAAGCACTGTAGAGATCACCATCTATCCCGACGAATGCCGGTCGCGAAAACCCATTGTCCTGCAGAAACGTCCGAACAACCTCGAGTTCATCTTCCACTGCGCTCGCCATCGAGAACACGTTTTTGTAGGGCGCGTAGATATGGCCAAGCGAGATATCGGTGACAATCGGTAATTCACTCTCCGCAATCTGTTTGCCGAGCAGATCAAACACGAAATGCCCGCGCGTTGAGCTGCCGATTCCGACAAATCCGATCATGTTGGGATCTTCGAGCGATGCTTTCAGAAACTCGAGTGTTTTCGTCTTATCTTCGTAGTCGTCGAAAACTTCAAGTTCGACCTGGCGCCCGTGAATGCCGCCAGCCGCGTTAATTGCTGCAATCTCCTGTGCAGAAAAGGCCCGGATGGATTTAACGACACCCGGGTTGTAGCAACGATCAGAATCCGAGCTGACAAGCACACCCATCCGATAAGGCGGCAATGCTGGAGCATCGGTTGACTGTGCGGTCGCACTGGTCAGCCAGGTCGCCAGCCAGATCATCACGGCGAGCCATATCCACGCAAATCTGGCTGTTCGTCCCGGCAGCGGGGCCATCGGCACAGTCGGCATCTCAATTCCCCCTTGTGCGTCCGGCTTCAGTCGGTGCTGAGCGCGCGCCGTTACTATTCGATGTTGAGCTTCTCTTTGACTGTTGCATTGACGGCCTGAGGATTGGCCTTCCCGCCGGTCGCCTTCATCACCTGACCAACAAACCAGCCGACTAACTTCGGATTGGCAGCAACCTTCTCAACCTGGGCCGGATTGTCGGCGATCACCTTGTCAACAGCAGCTTCGATCGCGCCTGTATCGGTGACCTGTTTCATTCCCCGCTCTTCGACAATCTGGGCGGGGTCCCCTCCCTCTGACCAAACAATATCGAAGAGGTCTTTAGCGATCTTTCCGGAGATCGTGTTGTTCCCGATAAGGTCAAGAATACTGCCAAGCTGCTCAGCGGAAACGGGCAGGTCTTCGATCTCAAGACCTTCTTTGTTCAAGCGTCCGAAGACATCATTGATAACCCAGTTGGCCGCCAGCTTGCCGTCTCGTCCGGCAGCGACCGCCTCGAAATAGTCGGCACTCTCGCGTTCCGCTGTCAGCACTTCAGCATCGTAGTGCGTCAGACCAAAGTCATTGATCAGGCGCTGAAATTTCTGATCCGGAAGCTCCGGCAGCTTGCTCCTCAGCTCTTCGACATAGGCTTCAGTGAACTCGAGCGGAAGCAGGTCAGGATCAGGGAAATACCGGTAATCGTGCGCCTCTTCCTTCGAGCGCATCGACCGCGTTTCTCCATTGTTGGGATCAAACAGGCGTGTCTCCTGGTCAATCGTCCCACCGTCCTCAATAATATCGATCTGGCGGTGCGCCTCCGATTCAATGGCTTGGCCGATAAACCGAATGGAGTTGACGTTTTTGATCTCACAACGCGTCCCGAGTTCATCACCCGGCTTGCGCACGGAAACATTGACGTCCGCCCGCAGATTGCCCTTCTCCATATCACCATCGCAGGTATCGAGATAACGCATGATCGTGCGAAGTTTTGAGACGTAGGCTTGGGCCTCCTTCGCGGACCTTAATTCCGGTTTGGAGACAATCTCCATCAGCGCGACACCAGAACGGTTCAGATCAACGTAAGAATAGTCCGGATGCATATCGTGCACCGACTTCCCGGCATCCTGCTCCAAATGCAAACGCTCGATACCGACCGCTTTGGTCTCACCGTCAACATCGATCTCGACCTGACCTTCGCCGACAATCGGTTGTTTATATTGGGAGATTTGATAGCCCTGAGGCAGATCCGGATAAAAGTAGTTCTTCCGGTCAAACACAGAACGGGTGTTGATTTCGGCATTGAGACCAAGGCCGGTACGAATAGCCTGGGCCACGCATTCCTTGTTGATCACGGGCAGCATGCCCGGCATGGCCGCATCGACCAATGAGACGTGACTGTTAGGTTCCCCCCCGAACGCCGTCGCGGCCCCTGAGAACAACTTCGCCTTTGAATTCACCTGCGCATGGACCTCAAGCCCGATAACGACCTCCCAATCCCCAGTCGCACCAGAAATCAGGTTGGATTTCTCCGAAGTGGCAGCCTTGCTACTCATGCGTCTCATTCTCTGGCTAGATGGCTATTAGCGGATTGCTCGTGATGCGCATCTGACGTTGGCCTGCACGCATCGCTAAAACGAAGAGGCAAACGTCAGATCCGCAGCACTCGGTCAGACGCCTCATTACCAAAGCGGCAAAAATCGCGCAATCACTCGACCATGAGAGGCTTTGGAAACCACCCCATCAGTGACAATGGTGCAAACCGACAGCGCAACATGCTCTGAGGCCTTCGAGACACATCCACACTAGATCTGTTGACGTAACAATGATGTAGGTTTTCCGTAGTAAAGATTTGCGGTACCTCTCGACGAAAGAACATGTGCGTGAAGCGCACGAAATGTGGGGCACAGAGCCGATCATGAGAGCAATTGCACTTGCTGGTGCACTCGCGCTGGCAGCGACGAGCGCAGCATTCGCCGACGGTCACATGGCTGGCGGTTCCTCCATGACATGGAAGGGCGGCGGCTTCGTCTCTGTTAGCCCGAAGTATGAAGGTTCCGACGAATATAAGGTTGTAGGCGCCCCTTTCATTTTTCCGAGTTTTGGATCCGCATCAAACATCCTTGACGTGCGCGGCATCGATGACGTCCGCCTGAAGCTGTTCAAAAACCACTGGATGGTCGCAGGCCCGCTGGCAGGTTATCAATTCGGCCGTGATGAGGACGATGGCGATAAACTCGTTGGTCTCGGAGATGTTGATGGGGGTGTCGTTGTCGGCGCCTTTGCCGGCCTGAAAATCCTGCCGTCACTTGTTTTCGGATTATCCTACCATCGCACAGTGACGGGTGATGTCGAAGGCGGCCAGCTGCGCTTTGGACTGGAATACGAGCAGCCAGTGACCAGGCAACTCACGTTTTTCGGTAAAACCGGCGCGACCTACGCAGACGACGACTACATGGACGCCTACTTTGGTGTAAGCAATGCTCAGGCTGCTACATCAGGCGCAGGGCTTGCCGCATTCGACGCATCCTCCGGGATCAAGGACGTGTATGTCGGCGCCGGTGTGAAGTATCAGATGTCACGCCAATGGTCGGTGAAAGTGAATGGCCGCTATTCACGTCTGGTCGGTGACGCCGCTGACAGTCCGGTTGTCGAAACGGAAGACCAATTCTCCGGTTCTGCGAACGTTGTCTACAAATTCAGCCGATAACAGCCGCTCCACGTCGCCCAAGAGAATGCCGCAAATGCCTCATCTGCTGAGGCGGGAAGGCTGCCGCTACTAGGCCATATGCCTGCCACATGGGTTCTATACGGCGAGTTTGGGCAGGCTTGCTCGGCAACACGGGCGATATCAACTCATCATTGCCAGCACGTCGATAGCCGGGACTTGCAGCATCGGAGCGCCTTAATCAATATACCAGCCAGTCTGGTTTGATGCTCTCCGACGCCAACTTGATCGGGTCAGTGTGGAGTTAAGGTCTGCTATCGCTTCCATTTGTTCACGGGTAGTCCGGCCTTGATCCAGCCGCGATCCTTCGCTGTACCGAACATTCCACCGCGCACATTGATCACGTTTTTGTAGCCGGCTCTGCGTAGCGCATTTTGCATCCGCAAGGATCGCACTCCCGTCGCACAAATCAGCGCGACAGGCTTTGACGTGTCGCCGCCGGTCGCCTGTTTGAGCGCTGATAGGAACTGATCGCCGCGCTGATACATGGTGATTAGTTTGCCGCTGCTCGGAACACCGGACTGCGACCACTCTTTGGGGGCCCGGATATCGACCAAGACCAATTCACCACTCACGGCACGCGAATGCGCCTCAGTCACCGTGATATTGGACTTGCCAGCGTGAACACCAACTGCTGGCAACATCAACAGCGCGAAGAGCGACATCAGCCGCAAGAGCATTGTTCGGCGTAACAAGGTCAATTCCTCTGACAAATCCGAAACCTAAACGAGAGCTGCCAGAATGTCTGATGTGAAGCTCAGCTTGTGAACTCAATTCTAGTTGAAATCTCGTGCACCTATGCGTGATCGCACTCTCAGGCTGAGCGCCCTTTCCACATGTAGGCGATCCAGCCAACAAGCATCCCGTAAACAAAGCTGAATAGAAACACGCCCGCATCACTGCCGAAGGGTCGTGGTGTCAACAGACCGATTGTCGTGGCCAACCAAAGAGCTGCAGCCCCGGCCAAGGCAGAACCAAAGCCGACGACGACGAGTTTCTGCCACTGATCGGATTGCAACCCCATATAGATCGCAACGCCAATCACCACCGGATTAAGGACGGCCATCATCAAGAGCGACAGCGGATCAAAGTTCGGGTCAAAAAGCGCCATATGTTTGCTTCTGCCTACCGGCTCTTCGGCCTCATTGATCAATCAGCCTTGCCACCAAGTTCTTCCTTGAGCTTTTCTTCTTCGTACTGGATGAACCAGCCAATCATCTGCCGCCATAGGGCCTCACAGAGATCTGGTGGGACACCGACAGCTTCCGCCTTGGCACGAACCCGATCAACAACCTGCTGATTGCGCCAGGGCACATTCGCTGCCGCGTTCTCCTCCAGCTTGATTTGCCACGCGCGCTCGACGTAGCCAAAACGTTCACCGATGAGAGCGACCAGCGCCGTATCCAATCGATCGATTTCTGCTCGGACATCACTCATGTCCTGACATTCCTGCGGCGCCTTGATACTCATCGTTTCGCTCCTCGCTTTTTGCTTCTATCGCCACCACGTTTCCGGAACAGGGAAACGCCCGGCGGAATCCTCAATCACCTGTCCGACACGCAACAGCTGCGCCTCGTCAAACGGCTTGCCGATTAATTGCAAACCCAGCGGTGTGCCCTCGCTGGATAGTCCAGCCGGTACCGAGATCCCAGGCAGACCGGCCATGTTGACGGTCACTGTCAGGATATCCTGCAGGTACATTTCAATCGGATTACCCGACTTCTCACCAACTCCAAACGCCGGTGTTGGTGTTGTTGGCGTAAGAATGACATCAACCGCGTCCCAAGCCTTGTCAAAGTCCTGCTTGATGAGCGTGCGCACCTTCTGAGCCTTCAGGTAGTAGGCATCGTAATAACCAGCAGATAAGACATACGTGCCAATCAGAACGCGCCGCTTGACCTCTGCACCGAAACCAGCAGCACGGGATTTCTCGTAGGTGTCGATGAGATCATCGCCAGGCACGCGCAAACCATATCGAACACCGTCGTAGCGCGCGAGGTTCGACGAGGCTTCCGCCGGCGCCACGATGTAATAGGCCGGCAATGCGTACTTGGTGTGCGGCAGTGAAATTTCGTGAATGGTGGCGCCAGCATCTTTCAACCATTCAATGCCGCGCTGCCAGAGCTCTTCCGTCTCATCCGGAAGGCCGTCAATCCTGTATTCCTTCGGCACTCCCACCCGCAGACCTTTGACGCTCTGGCCAATCGCTGCCTCATAATCGGGAACCGGTGCATCAACACTTGTCGAGTCCTTCGGATCATGGCTGGCCATATGCTTCATCATGATCGCAGCATCGCGCACTGTCTTAGTGATCGGACCAGCCTGGTCCAGCGACGATGCAAAAGCCACGACACCCCAGCGCGAACAACGACCATACGTCGGTTTAATTCCGACGGTTCCGGTCAGTGCCGCTGGCTGGCGGATCGAACCGCCTGTGTCCGTCGCAGTCGCAGCCAGACAGAGATCAGCACTGACCGCAGAGGCCGATCCACCGGACGAACCACCTGGCACCAACTTGTCGTTGGCGATCTGCCCATCTTCGGTCTTTCGACGCCACGGGTTCACAACAGGTCCATAGTAGCTCGTCTCATTCGACGACCCCATGGCAAACTCATCCATGTTGAGCTTGCCGAGCATCAGCGCGCCGGCATCCCAAAGGTTCTGCGTGATCGTAGACTCGTAGGCCGGCTGGAACGCATCAAGGACATGACTGCAGGCCTGCGTGTGGACACCCTTCGTCGCGAACAAGTCCTTGATGCCAAGCGGAAGGCCTTCCAGCGGGCGTGCATCACCTGAGCTGAAGCGCTGGTCGCTATCCTGCGCCCGTTCCAACGCGGCATCACTCGTGATGGCGATATACGCATTGAGGTGCTGGTTCGACGCTTCAATGGCATCGAGAAATGCTTGCGTCAGCTCGACCGAGGAAAACTCCTTGGCCGCAAGCCCGGCACGCGCTTGAGCCAGGGTCAGGCGAGTGAGGTCGCTCATGGCAAAGCCTCTCTAATCATGTGACTACCCATCCGCGTCATTCGACGACCTTGGGCACAACAAAGAAATGATCCTGGGTCTGCGGTGCATTGGCCACCACAGTGTCTGCCTTACCGCCATCGTTGACCACGTCGTCGCGCTGCTTCAGTTCGATCGGAACAACGCGCGTCATTGGCTCGACATTGTCCGTGTCGACCTCGCCCAATTGCTCGACCCAGTCCAGAATGCCGGAGAGTTCGGATTGAAGGCCGTGCGCCTCCTCGTCCGAGATCTTGATCCGCGCCAGCCGCGCGATGCGACGCACGGTATCTTCGTCGACCTGCATTGATCCTCACTGAATTGACAGGGAAAAACGTTTGTGTTGCTGATCTCTTAGCTTGGTCTTACCGGCACATGCAAGGCACCGATCAACGCGGACGATTATCGCAAGGAGAAATCGGCTTGGCTGACCTCAAATCTGCATCTCAACGTGTTCAGGATGCTGCAGACCAACTCGGACTGTCAATCAGGGTCAAGCAGCTAGATGCATCCACGCGCACCGCGGAGGAAGCTGCTCAGGCCTGCGATTGCGCTGTTGGCCAGATCGTCAAGTCACTGGTCTTCCGCGGCAGAGACAGCGACACACCGATCCTTTTGCTCGTCTCAGGCGACAACCGTGTCAATGAAAAGGGCACCGTTGCCTACACCGGTGAGAAAGTAAAACGCCCCGATGCGAGCTACGTCCGCGATGTCACGGGCTTTGCAATCGGTGGCATTCCGCCGTTTGCCCATGCAACGGCCCTGCGCACGTATATCGATCAGGACTTACTGCGCTTTGACATTGTCTGGGCTGCCGCAGGCACACCAAACAGTGTTTTCTCGGTGCATCCAGGCGACTTGGCCACAGCCGTAAAGGCCCAAATTGTTGATGTGGTCAGCTGACCGAGCTCTCGGTTTGAAGCTTCAAGAGGTTGTCCCCGGCCCAGCCAAGTTGGCTGATCAGCATTTCCTTCCAAGCCGGCACAACTGCCCACTTGGTGCTGACCAAGCCAAACTCTCAGTCATCATCGCTGCGCAAGCAGGACGTTGATTTATCGGCCGAATTGACAACGTCCTGAAAGCTCACATCGAGCAACAATCTAAGATCTCCACCTCATCGGATGGTCGGCCGTTAGACCTCAATGGCGCTACCGACGGCAGGAACCACCACGCTACTACCGCCCATCTCGGCTACAAACTTGTCAGCATCCGGATCCAGAATCGGGAAGGTGCCGAAATGACAAGGGATAATCTTCGAGAAGTTGAAATAGTTCTTGCAGGCGTGCGCTGCTGTTCGAGCCCCCATGGTGAAACGATCACCAACCGGAACGATCCCAATCTCCGGTTTGTAGAGCTCATTGATGAGGCTCATATCGGAGAAGATATCGGTGTCGCCCATGTGATAGAGCGTCTTGCCTTCCTTCGCCGTGATCACCAGACCGCAGGCTGTGCCCAAGTAGGTGCCATTCGACGAGGATGAATGCTGCGCATGCGTCAGTGAGACATCAAAGTCATCGGAACTGACCGTACCGCCCTGCCCCATCGGCTCCAACGCCTCAACACCCTGCGAACCCATATGAAGCGCCAGTTCGTAGACAGCAAAGACCTTCGCGCCGAACTTTTTAGCGATTTCAACTGTGTCACCGATATGATCGTCATGGCCATGGGTCAGCGCGATCTGCGTTGTACCAGCCACGGCGTCATCCCAAGAGGCCCCAGAAGCCTCGAAAGTCGGATTGCCTTTCAAAAACGGATCGATCAGCAGAACACTGTTACCTGTCTCAACCCTGAAGGTTGAATGTCCGAACCAAGTCACTTTCATTGCGCGTTACTCCCTTGCTTTCAATCCGCCTGATCCGTCTCGCGTCAGACATTGCTGTTCACATTGTCAGGCCACAGTGTGGAATGGTTTGAGCCACCCAGCTGCTTGTCATGCTAAGGCAAGTGAATGCACGATCGCCGCCGCTGTTGGCAAGACTCGATAAACCGCAATGGGATGCGATATTCTCCATATGACAACGACAGAAGATCTCAACGAGTTTGCAGCGCTTCTTCTGCCTCATCAGCGCTTGCTGGGCCTTGACCTCGGAACCAAGACGATTGGTTTAGCGCTGTCTGACGTCACCCGGCTCATTGCCTCCCCATTCGAGACAATCCGCCGGCGCAAGTTTGGCCAGGACGTGGAAAAACTGAGCGCGGTCATTACTTCGCATAGCATCTGCGGTCTTGTTTTGGGATTGCCACGCAACTTGAACAACACGGAAGGCCCCCGCGCTCAGTCAACACGCGCGTTTGCACGCAACACAAGTGCCCGTATCCCTCTGCCAATCCTTCTATGGGACGAACGCCTGACCACCGCCGAAGCCGAACGCGCCCTCATCTCAGCCAATGCCAGTCGCGCAAAACGGGCAGACGTCATCGATCAAGTAGCTGCGAGCATCATCCTGCAAAACGTACTGGATGCTCTATCGAGACAAGACTAACCAACCTAGTTTTACCCGGAGTACCGATTGGGGCTTCCTGGATTGCCCCATAGATTGCGATTTCGCGTCTCGCAGCGCTAAATCTGCCCCCGCAGGGATTTCCGATACGCACCGGGTGCCATCTTGAAATGCTGCTTCGACCAGCGGGTAAAGGCACTGCCTTCAGATAACCCGATACGTAGCCCAATTTCACCAAGCGGGAGCGAAGTATCACGCAACATCGAGGTCGCCAGATCCACCCGGACTTCGCTCAGAACATCCTCGAACGATGTACCAAGCGTTGATAGCTTCCATTGCAGGGTACGCGGCGAAATATTGTGCTCGCGCGCGATGCTCGTCAGCTGCACACGGCGATTGGCCATCAGTCGATCACGCACAGCGTCAGCCACGATCTCAGTAAAGTCGAGCTGCCTACCGTTTCGACGCATCAGACTTTGCGCTGCAATTACGACCGTATCATGCAGTCCCAGACAGTATTGATTCTGGGCCAGCTCCAGGTCATTGCGCGCCAGAACGAGGCGCAGGGCATTGGCTTCAAAACTGACGCGCGCACCAAAAACGTCTCGGTATAATGCTGGCTGCGGTGGCTGGTACCTAGGCAGATAAACCTGTTCCGGACGCCAGGCTTCATCATCAGCAGGGCGTATCCGCTGCAACAGCGTGGCGGCAAACACATCGACAAACTGTTGGGATGGCGCCGACAATAGTCGCGGCAGACGAACCGTAACCACCGCGCTCTGGCCACTCACGCGCAACCGAACGCGGGCCGGCGCGACCGTCAATTCGACAAAGTTTTCCATCGCGACCAGTGCTTGTCGAATGGTCGGAGCCGATAGCAGAAGATGGTCCAGCAAACCAAAATAGCCGGGCTTACTGTCCATCGCAAAGCGTAACCCGAGGGTCGGTTCTCTCGCCTCTTGCGCTGCGAGTTCCAAAAGACCAGAGATCGCGTTCAAAGGGAAGCGCTCACCAGACCCGCCAGTGGGCGGCAATTGATCAAAGCCCGCGCGCCGGTAAATGCTCCCTGAATCAACCTGAAGGATATTCAAGTAATTTCTGTAAACTTCAAGTATATCTCCAGTTATTGTTGGCTCTCTATTAGTCGATTGCATGATTTGCTACAGAAATTGTCCGGCACACTACACTATGGGTTGATCGCCCATTGGAATAACTGATCAATCAGATCAATTTGCATTTTATGTAAAAAAAAACTGCACCTTACGTCAATTCCAATCTGGATTCAGCACCTAGAGACCTAACAATCAGTGCGCGGTATTGCTGGATTGAGAGGCGTGGCGGCGTCCCAAAGGCATCGGCAGTGCGCGCTGGTTGAAATCGGCTCCGACAGCATTTACCGAATGAGAAATCCATGAAAGACGGCGTCTCCTCGAATATTACCGCAGCTTCTGCCATCCACCTGCTCCATCGCGCCGGTCAATGTGCAGATGATCTTTTTTCCGCTGAGATTGACGGATCGCAACTCACCCCCCGCCAATACATTGTCTTAAAAAGCGCCGCGATGGCCGGCGAAGCAAGTCAAACAGCCCTGGTTGAAGCAACCGGCATCGACCGTTCAACCGTTGCCGATATTGTCCGCCGCCTTGTCGAGCGCGGCCTCCTTCAGCGTGAACGCACAAAGCACGACGCGCGGATGTACGCCGTCAGCATTACGCCAGCCGGACAGGCTGCTCTGGATCAGGCTGATCCAACACGTCAGCTCTGTGAAGACCGACTACTCGATGCCATCCCGTCCAAGGATCGCGACGCCTTCGTTCGCTCGCTGCGTAGCATCATCGACACATTCGGGCCCATTAGTAGCGCCCAGGTCAAGCCGCGCCGGGATGTCCCTGGCGACGGACCGAGAACGCCTTAAATACAGACCGAAAATACGGATACGAATTGGCGCGAAGTCGAGGCTTCGCGCCATTTTTTTCGACCGCACAACATCTCGGACAAGCATGTTGCAGGCACGATGTCGGCAATTAACCCTGTCAGGAAGCACCAGCCTGAACCGCCCGGCTCAACTAATTCGCCAGTGTGGTCGCAAAAGCACTTTTTTTCGTACAGCACCACTTGCCGGGCCTTTCATCCCAGCCTATAGACCTCCCTTTAATGACCAGCACCAAATCCCACTCCGGCCTCGGGTTTTCCCGACGCCACCTGTTGACGTGCGAAGGGCTCACGGCTCTTGAGATTGCGTCTTTACTTGATCTCGCAGATCAAGCAGCCGAGTCCAATCGCTCGGTAAGAAAACGAGGTGACGCTCTCCATGGGCGTACCCTGATCAACCTATTCTTCGAAGCATCGACACGCACACAGGCATCGTTTGAGCTTGCCGGAAAACGACTGGGTGCAGACGTCCTCAATATGAATGTCTCGACCTCATCGATGCAGAAGGGTGAAACCCTGATCGACACGGCAATGACGCTCAATGCAATGCGGCCGGACATCATTGTCGTTCGCCATTTTGCAGCCGGAGCCGTTCAGCTCCTTTCGGAAAAAGTGGATTGTTCAGTCGTCAACGCCGGTGACGGACAACACCAACACCCAACCCAGGCGCTGCTGGATGCTCTCACTATCCGCCGTGCCAAAGGCCGCGTTGAAGGCCTGGTTGTCGCGATCTGCGGCGACATCCGCCACTCGCGTGTTGCACGCTCGAATATCGACGTCCTGAACGCGCTCGGGGCCAACGTCCGCATCATCGCGCCCTCCACTCTGCTACCGACTGCGGCAGACCGCCTTGGCGTCGAAGTTTTCACCGACATGACCGCTGGGATTGCCAATGCTGATGTAGTCATGATGCTACGCCTCCAGCGGGAGCGGATGCAGGGCTCATTTGTGCCGTCGAGCCGGGAATATTTCCACTTCTTTGGCCTAGACCACGAGAAGTTGGCGCACGCCAAACCTGATGCACTCATTATGCATCCCGGACCGATGAACCGCGGTGTTGAGATTGCCTCGACGGTTGCGGATCACGCACGCAGTGTCATCCACGAACAAGTCGAAATGGGCGTTGCCGTCCGGATGGCTGTCCTTGAGGCTCTTGCCCGGCACCTGCCTAACCATTGAGCGACAGATGACAGCAAAACCGGAAATCGAAACACCACCAACCGTCTTTATCAATGCCCGGCTGATTGACCCCGCAACCGGCATTGACGAGCCCGGCGGCCTTCTTGTCGAAGATGGCTGCATCGCTGACTTCGGCCCACACCTGAGACGGAATGCACCTGACGGATATGCCGTCTATGACTGTCAGGGTCACATCCTCTGCCCAGGCCTGATTGATATGCAGGTCTTCGCTGGTGAACCAGGCTACGAGCACCGCGAAACCTTAAAAACGGCGAGCCGGGCCGCCGCAGCCGGCGGCGTAACAACCATCATTGTCATGCCCGACACCGACCCCGTCATCGATCAGGTAGCGTTGGTCGACTACATCCAACGTCGGGCGCGCGACAATGCCATTGTCCATGTTCACACCATGGCGGCGATGACAAAGGACCTCGAGGGCGAGGAGATGACCGAGATCGGCTTGCTCAAACGAGCCGGTGCAATCGCATTCTCCAATGGGAAAAACTCCGTAGCCAATACGCGGGTTATGAACCAGGTGCTGCTCTATTCGCGGGATTTCAATGCCCTCATCGTGCATCACACTGAGGACCCTTACCTCGGCGCGAAGGCGAGTATGAATTCGAGCGAGTTATCAGTCCGCCTGGGCCTTTCAGGCGTCAACACCATCGCAGAAACGATTATGTTGGAGCGCGACCTGCGCCTCGTCGAATTAACCGGCGGCCGCTATCACGCGGCAACAATCACGAGTTCACAAAGCCTCGATGTAATCCGGGCCGCCCGCGCCAGGGGTCTTAAATTCACGTGTGGCGTCTCGATCAATCATCTTGCATTGAACGAAAACGATATCGGCCCCTATCGCACTTTCTTCAAAGTGCGCCCACCGTTGCGGTCGGAGACAGATCGTCAGGCTTTGGTTGAAGGCGTGGCAGACGGCACGATCGACGTCATCGTCTCCTCGCACGATCCGCAGGGCGACGACATGAAACGCCTGCCATTTACAGAAGCAGCCGACGGAGCCGTCGGGCTCGAGACAATGTTGTCGGCTGCAATCCGCCTTCACCTGAGTGAGGACATACCATTGCCGTCTGTCCTCAAGCCGATGACCTGCCGCCCTGCAGAATTGCTGGGCCTAGCCGGAGGCAGGATCGCAAAGGGTGCACCGGCGGATCTGGTTGTCTTCGATCTCGAAAAACCCTGGGTGGTCAGCCGTGAGAAGCTCTTCTCGCGTTCCAAGAATTCACCCTTCGACGAAAGCAAAATGCAAGGTATTGTGCTTCACACGATGGTTGAAGGACAAACCGCTTACCGATACCCGCAGGCAACCTAGAGGGAGGATCTATGGAAAGCCTCCTTATGCCAATGGCCATTGCGCTCGGCTATTTACTGGGGTCCATTCCGAGCGGCCTCATTCTAACGAAAGCCGCCGGGCTTGGGGATATTCGAAACGTCGGTTCCGGCAATATTGGTGCAACGAATGTGCTGCGCACCGGAAGCAAGCTCCTGGCCGCTGCCACACTCATTTTAGATGTTGCCAAAGGCGCCGCGGCTGTTTTGCTTGCTCCACTCTTGGTCACAACGCTAGCACCAACAACGACAATCGATCCGGCGAAAGTTGCACAATTCGCAGGCCTGTCGGCATTTTTGGGACATCTCTATCCGGCGTGGCTTGGATTTCGCGGCGGCAAAGGTGTTGCGACCTATATTGGAATCACAGCGGCGTTGTTCTGGCCTGCTGCCATCGTTTTTTGCGCAGTATGGCTGATCATGGCAGCGACCATGCGTTATTCCTCCCTCTCAGCCCTTGTTGCGTCTGTGATCGCCCCTGTTGCAGCCGGGGTCTTTTCAACCACCGGCATTACGGCCATGCTTGCTTTAATGAGCATGCTGATAATAATGAAACATCATGATAACATTCGGCGCCTCATGAAGGGCGAGGAGCCGAAGATTGGACGAAAAACCGAGAGTTGACAGTGATCTTTTCCACAATCCACTGGTTCCTGTCGCTGAACTAGATACCGAAGAGCGTGTGGCATGCCTGCGCCTCATTCGTTCCGAGAACATTGGACCGGCAACCTTCCGCAAGCTCATCAACACGTTCGGCGGTGCCCAGGCCGCTCTCGAAGCCATCCCCGATCTTGCACGCCGTGGTGGGCGGCGAAGACCGGTGCGCATCTGTCCAAAGCCCACTGCAGAACGCGAGCTCGCTGCAGCCAATGCCCTCAACGCGCGCTCCATCTTCACCATCGAGCCCGGATACCCAAAGGCGCTAGCAGCGATTGAGTATCCGCCACCACTAATCTACGCGAAGGGCGACGTCGGACTTCTGAGGCGCCCAAGTATTGCAGTTGTTGGTTCAAGGAACTGTTCAGGAGCTGGCGCAGCTCTCGCCCGGCAATGGACCACGATACTCAGCCAAAACGAATTTGTCATTGTTTCCGGTCTGGCCCGCGGAATTGACAGCGTCGTGCACAAAGCGTCCTTGGCGTCTGGGACGATTGCTGTGCTGGCTGGCGGCCTCGACACGATTTATCCGCCCGAACACGCGCAACTCCAGCAGGACATTGCCGAACAGGGCTGCCTTGTGAGCGAATGCCCGCCCGGTTTCAAACCGCGCGGTAAAGACTTTCCGCGCCGCAACCGAATAATCTCAGGCCTGTCACTTGCAGTCATTGTTGTAGAAGCAGCCAGACGCTCTGGCTCGCTCACCACCGCGCGCTTCGCAGCCGAGCAGGGACGGGACATCTTCGCTGTGCCAGGCCATCCACTCGATCCACGCGCTGCAGGCACCAACAGCTTGATCAAGTCCGGCGCAATCCTGACAACACGGGCTGAGGACGTGATTGCGGAGATCGCCCCACAACTGGAGCGAAATGACAGTCAACTCGGCCTCAATGACACAAACGGGGCAATTCTGGAACCAGCCGCGCACGCGCCGCTCGAAGTTGGATCAAGAGAACGTGAACGCATTGTCAGCCTGTTGGGACCGGCACCTGTATCGATCGACGAAATCTGCCGACAGTCAGGACTTCATGCGGCCCAGGTCCAAACTGTCCTGCTGGAACTCTCTCTCGCTGGCCGAATAGAGCACCATGGGCAAAACCTGGTTTCGCTGAGCATCACACCCTAGGGGAGCATCCAGCAAGCTGCCGTGAACGAGTCTGCAAGCGGCATTGCGACCCATTTGCACTCAACTCCACGTTGTTTGCTATGTCGCTTTTGCGATCGTCCGCCGCGCCTTCCGCGCAATCGCGGACAAGTCATCTGACAGTTCCGCACATTGATGATCGCCGGCCAGACGAGACATCTCCTCCGTCAATTCGGCAATGTAACGAAGCACGTGCATCTGGCTCAGCCGCTGTAACTTCGTATCTTCCTGCTCGGAACCTTCGCCAGATTTCGAAGCATCGTTGCGTCTACCATCTTTCATATTCGCCTCACCAGGCTGCATACAACTTCGTTTTTCGCATTTATCAGCATGCGTTATATACAGTTTTGCAACCATAGCAATATGTAAAACTTTCTTTTCTACCCATTGCTGATTTGACAGTTCGGCCAGCTTACCACATTTTCCCGGCGATCGACGCGAGACTTACATTAAGCGTCAACCCGGATGACGATGCCGGGCAGCCGAACAACCAAGCATGGAATGATCCGGGACCAAATGAACGTCCTTATTGTGGAATCCGCCGCCAAGGCCAAAGCCATCAACAAATACCTCGGCCCCTCTTACAAGGTCATCGCTTCCTATGGCCATGTGCGAGATTTGCCGTCGAAGAATGGTTCTGTTGAGCCCGACAACGCGTTCACCATGCACTGGGATACCGATGCAAGGTCGGCGAAGGTCGTCAAGGAAATCGCAGCAGCCGTCAAAGGAGCAGACAAGCTGATCCTGGCGACGGACCCTGACCGGGAAGGCGAAGCGATTTCCTGGCACTTAATCCAGCTACTTGAACAAAAGCGGGCCCTCAAGAAAGACACACCCGTCGAGCGCGTTACCTTCAATGCCGTAACCAAGCAGGCCGTCACTGCAGCCCTCAAAGAGCCACGCGAAATCGACCAGCCCTTGGTCGAAGCCTATCTGGCACGCCGCGCGCTTGATTATCTCGTCGGCTTCACCTTGTCTCCTGTCCTTTGGCGCAAGCTCCCTGGCGCCCGCAGCGCCGGCCGCGTCCAATCCGTTGCCCTGCGCCTTGTGTGCGACCGCGAAGCCGAGATCGAGGCCTTCAACACCCAGGAGTACTGGTCGATTGAAGCCCTGCTTGCGACACAGGCAGGCGACGATGTCCGTTCACGTCTCGTCGCAATTGACGGGCAAACGCTGAAACGGCTGGACATTCAGAACGAAGCCTCGGCTACTGCCATCACAACAGCCATCAAGGGCGGCAACTTCACGATCAAGAGCGTCGACAAGAAAGCGGTCCGCCGCAATCCATCGGCACCGTTCACAACCTCAACGCTACAGCAAGAGGCGTCGCGCAAGCTCAACTTCTCGGCCAAGCAGACGATGCAGGTCGCACAACGCCTCTATGAAGGCGTTGACATTCGCGGCGAGACAGTCGGCCTGATCACCTACATGCGGACGGACGGCGTCCAGATTATTCCCGAGGCAGTCGCCCAAATCCGCGACCTGGTCGAAAACCAGTATTCGAAGCGCTACCTCCCGCCGTCTGCACGCGAGTACAAGACCAAGGCGAAAAACGCACAGGAAGCGCACGAAGCTGTCCGCCCGACCGACCCTGGATTAACGCCCGACAGTATCAGGCAATCTCTCGATCGCGATCAGTTTGCCTTATACGATCTCATCTGGAAGCGCTCCGTCGCAAGCCAGATGGCATCAGCCGAAGTCGAACAGACGACAGCCGAAATCGCGATCCAAGGCAGCGACGGAAAAGCTTACGGTCTCCGCGCAACCGGGTCTGTCATTGTATTTGAAGGATTCCTCAAGCTGTATGAGGAAGGCCGTGATGACACGGACGATGAAAATGCGCGACGCCTACCGCCTTTGAAAGAAGGCGAGACACTGAGCGAGAAATCCGTCGACGCCAAACAGCACTTTACCGAGCCTCCACCACGCTACACCGAGGCGACGCTCGTCAAGAAGATGGAAGAACTCGGCATTGGCCGGCCATCGACCTACGCGTCGACGATGGCGGTCCTTCAAGAACGTGATTACGTTCAAATGGACCGCAAGCGCCTCGTTCCTGAGGATAAGGGCCGGCTTGTCACGGCTTTCTTGTCCAACTTCTTCAAGCGCTACGTCGAGTACGATTTCACGGCCAGTCTGGAAGAAAAACTCGACCTGATTTCTGACGGCAAGCTCAATTGGCAGCAAGTCCTCGAAGAGTTTTGGAAGGACTTCACAGCAGCCATTGACGACACCAAGGAACTGCGTGTTTCCGACGTCCTCGAGGCTCTGAACGAGATACTGGGTCCGCACATCTTTCCGGAGAAAGAAGACGGAGGCGATCCACGCCAATGCCCGGCTTGCGCAGCCGGTCGCCTGAGCCTGAAAGTCTCGGGCAAATTTGGGGCATTTATCGGATGTTCAAATTATCCCGAATGCCGGTTCACCAGACAACTGTCACAGACAATCGATGGCCCTGTGGAAGCCGCAACTGCAGACGGCAAGCTGCTCGGTCACGACCCTGTCACAGGCCTCCCGGTCACCTTGAGAACCGGGCGCTTTGGGCCTTACGTCCAGCTCGGCGACACTGAAGATAATGAAAAGCCGAAACGGGCATCGATCCCGCGCGGGTATGATGCCGATCAGGTCGATCTTGAACTGGCATTGAAGCTGCTGTCATTACCGCGCGAAGTTGGTCAACATCCGGAAACCGGCAATGTCATCACAGCCGGACTAGGCCGCTTTGGTCCGTTCGTTTTGCACGACGGCACCTATGCCAACCTGGAAAGCACCGAAGACGTCTTCACGATCGGCATCAACCATGCGGTAACCCTCATAGCGGAGAAGCTGGCCGGCGGTGGCAAGGGCAGATTCCAGCGCGCCAAGGCCAAGGTCCTCAAGGAATTGGGCGAACACCCCGATGGCGGAAAGATGGAAGTCCTCGATGGCCGTTACGGTCCTTACGTCAAGTACGGCAAGATCAACGCGACGGTGCCGAAAGGCAAAGAGCCGACCGAACTAACAGCGGAAGAAGCCATTCAGCTGATCGCAGAACGCGCGGCAAAGGCGCCTGCCAAAAAGAAAAAGGCACCGGCGAAAAGCAAAGCAAAAACTTCAGACAAAGATGCCAAGCCGGCAAAGAAAGCGACCACCAAGAAGAAAACGACTAAGACGGCTGCAAAGAAGAAAACAGCAGCCAAAAAGGCGCCTGCGAAAACAAAGAAACCGGCTGAAACTGACGAGGCCGTGGAGTAAATTCGCAACCGCCCAGACCAACAGGATAAGTGAACGGTGGCAAAGCAGAAAAAATCTCGTGGAGCCACCCCGGCCAGCTTCCCCACGCAGGATGAGGTTCTTGAGTTCGTCCGCAGCTCGCCTGGCAAAGTCGGCAAACGCGAAATCGCCAAGGCTTTTCATATCAAGGGCAGCGATCGCCGCGAGCTGCGCGCACTCATTGCTGACATGCAAAACGACGGCCTGTTGACGGGCAACCGCAAGGAGATTCGTCAGCCTGGCGCATTGCCTCCAGTCTCTATTCTAGAGATCACCGCACTCGATGATGACGGCTATCTGGTCGCTGAGCCGACCGTCTGGGATCACGAAGAAGGGCCCCGCCCAAAGTTGATCGTGTCAACGGGCAATTCAGCTCCCGCACCCGGCAGACGGTTAACGAGAAGCTCAACAAGCGAAACAACCGCAGGTGTCGGTGATCGTATTCTGGCGCGCATCACGCCGATCGACGATGATAGCGATGATCACTACAAATACTCCGCCCAGATCATTCGGCGCTTACCGCGTGAAAAACAGCGCTTGCTAGGGATATTCAACGCCCACGCCAAGGGCGGCGGCGAAATTCGCAGTGTTGACCGGAAGTCGGCCAAGGACTGGATTGTCCAATCCGGTGACGACAAAAACGCAGGCGACGGAGACCTCGTTCGCTTTGAACTGATACGGCAAGGACGCATGCATGTCTCGCGGGCGCGTGTCACACACGTTCTTGGCAATCCGCAAGCGCAACAGCAAATCAGCCTCATTGCGGTCCACGCTCACGGCATACCGGAAGATTTTCCGGACAGCGTTCTACAAGAATTGGATAACCTGCCGGCGGTCGACATTGCGCAACGTACTGACCTGCGCGAGCTGCCGCTGCTGACAATCGACCCCGCAGATGCACGAGACCACGATGATGCCGTGCATGCCGCTGAGGACGACGATCCCAGCAATCCCGGCGGTTGGATTGTAACAGTCGCGATTGCTGACGTCGCGCACTACGTCACCCCGCATAGCCGGCTGGACCGCGAAGCCCAAAAACGCGGCAACTCTGTCTATTTCCCCGACCGCGTCGTCCCGATGCTGCCCGAGCAGATTTCAAATGATCTTTGTTCTTTGCGCGAAGGCGAAGAACGCCCTTGCCTTGCTGTCCGCATGCAATTCGACAAGAGCGGAACCAAAAAAGGGCATACGTTTCACCGTGCGGTGATGCGGTCGGCAGCGAAGCTCAGTTATGAGCAGGCGCAGGCGGCGTTCGATGGCCAGCCTTGCGAAAAAGCAGCTGCCTTAATGGACACCGCTCTCTCTCCCTTAAGAAAGGCCTACACCGCTCTTACGACTGCCCGGAAACGACGCTCGCCACTTGAACTCGAACTCCCCGAACGACGGATCAAGATCGACAAGAACGGCCACGTCGAGCGCATTGTTGTGCCCGACCGCCTTGATGCCCACCGCCTCATTGAAGAGTTCATGATCCAAGCCAACGTGGCAGCCGCTGAATCACTTGAGAAGGCCAAATCCCCCCTGATCTACCGGGCTCACGATCAGCCATCAAAGGAAAAACTCAAATCACTCCGCGAGTTCCTCGATACGCTGAATCTGAAAATCCCGCAGCAGGCAACATTGAGACCGGATGCATTCAACAAGATCTTGATGGCTACAAGCGAGTTGCCGGTCCGTGACCTTGTCAATGAGGTAATCTTGCGATCTCAATCGCAGGCCGAGTATACGCCTGAGAACTACGGCCACTTCGGCCTTAATCTGCGCCGCTACGCTCACTTCACTTCGCCGATACGCCGGTATGCCGACTTGATTGTTCATCGTGCCCTGATCCGCGCACTCAAGCTCGGCAGCGGCGGCCTGGATGACGCAGAAGCCAACGACCTTGCCGGGATTGCCGAACACATCTCAACCACAGAGCGCCGAGCGATGGCAGCAGAGCGCGAAACTGTTGACCGCCTGATCGCGTATTATCTCGCCGATCGCGTCGGAGCAGAATTCACGGGTCGCATATCTGGATTAATCAAATCCGGCCTTTTCATTCGATTGGACGATACCGGAGCTGATGGCTTTATTCCGGCATCTACGCTGGATGACGATTATTATCATTTCGTAGAGGACCAGCACGCGCTCGTTGGCGATCGTAACAATCTCGCTTACCGCCTCGGTGATCAGGTCGAGGTTCGCCTAGTCGAAGCAATACCGGTTGCAGGCGCCTTGCGTTTTGAAATGCTCAGCAAAGGCAAAAAACAGCACATTAGTCTGTCAAAAGGCTGGCGCGGCAGAACCCCATCTAGAGGCCGACCACGCCGGCGCAGATAGCCCAGCAATCCGGCTGCTCAATCCAGTTATCTTCAGCAATGGATGATCATGGGGTTCCAATCGTTCAAAAGTGCTTCGCTAAGTCCTCTTGCGTCTTTGTGAGCACGGGTTCATTTCATTTCTAAATTGTCCGAGCCGTAGAAGGACCTATGCCGTCATGACCGTAAGTATCGAACAATCTGGTTCCGACCTCGCATTCAAAAATGCATCGAGCCGCTCTTCCGGTCTCTCGCTTTGGCGTGGCGCGCGCCATCGTTGCCCGAAATGCGGCCAGGGCAACATGTACACCAGTTACCTGAAGGTGGCAGACAATTGCTCAACTTGTGGCGAAGAGCTTCATCACCATCGCGCAGATGACGCGCCGCCTTATTTCACAATTTTCGTCGTGGGACACATCATCCTGGCTGGCGTCTTGGCGCTGGAGCAGGGCTATGCACCACCAGCCTGGGTCCACGCTGCAATTTGGGTCCCACTGACACTCATCCTGAGTCTCGCAATGCTACCACGGGTCAAGGGAATGCTCGTCGGACTCCAATGGGCTACCCGGATGCACGGTTTTGACAAGCAGACCGATCAAGCCGCATGAGACCCGGCCTGACTGTCGGACAAACAAACAGATCGACGAGCAACGGAGTCTGATAGTCGGATGTCAAAAACCGCTCAGGACAACAGCGGCGGCGCTTCATCAAGCAGCCAGCGTCCCCGCGACGCCGCAACCCTCATCATTGTCGATACCGAGGCTGCACAACCGCGCGTTTTGATGGGTAAGCGCCGGCTTGATGTCGTCTTCATGCCAGGAAAGTTTGTTTTCCCAGGGGGCCGTGTTGACCCTCAGGATAAGGACGTGGCCAGTTCAAGCGAACTCGCTGATCACGAGGTTGAAAAGCTCCTCTACGACATGAAGGGCCACCCAAGCCCCTCCCGTGCCCGGGCTCTTGCCATGGCTGGGATCCGAGAGGTGTTTGAGGAAACCGGGATCATCATCGGCCAGTCTCACGACGCGGCACCAGCCGGCACTGCCGAGCAAACCCAACCAGAGAACTGGCAAACCTTCTTCGATGCCGGATTTGTCCCGACCCTCGACAAACTACATTTCTTCGCCAGGGCGATTACACCGCCTGGGCGGCCTCGCCGCTACGATACTCGTTTCTTTTGCATTTCTTCGCAGACTATTGCCTATGATAGTGGCCAACCCGACGAAGAACTCAGCGAAATCGGCTGGTACACAATTGAGGCGGCAACCCAACTGGAACTGCCGCCAATCACTCGCGTTATACTCGAAGACCTGCATGACCACATCGCTGCAGGGGCCCTGGGACCATCACGGCAAGCCGTTCCCTATTACCACCAGCGCCACGGTAACTTCTTTCGAGAACTGATCAAAATCGATGACGCAGGTTCATGACCCGTCCTGCCAGGCGTCCGTGATGCACCGCTGGATCCTGCTGAGAGCAAAGCTAGAATTTATTTAAAATCAAGACATTAGCGCCGACCTCTCGTCCAATTCCAGGCTCAGGGTGGATTTTGTTGCTTCGATAAAGGCAAAGGCGGAACGATGAATAAACATCCGTCAGAGATAACTCATTCTGCGTCGCCGCAGACTCTACGAGAAGCTTGACAGGCGACTCGATGATACTATGTTCGGCTCTCACAATACGCTCGCTCAAAGGTTGCTACGCACATGGCCAAGCCAGTCACACAAAAGATCAAGCTGCTCTCAACGGCAGGTACAGGCTTCTACTACGTCACGAAAAAGAACCCTCGCAACACGACCGAAAAAATGTCGTTCAAGAAGTACGACCCCGTCGCGCGCAAGCATGTTGAGTTCAAAGAGGCGAAGATCAAGTAGACCTCTGAGCGACACAGCGCCTAACCATGATGGCGCTCGCATCCTCGTCAAAACCCAGATTTTCTTGGCTAGGTTTTCTTGGAAAGCCGCCACTGCGCGCCATTGGCAGTTGGCTAAAACGATTAGGCCAGGAAACAGAAAACCTCAGTAGCGGGGTAAGCCCGAGGCGTCCGATTCCTGGCCCTATTTCCAATAGCTCACCAAAGAGGGCGTTGGCTCAGCCATTGGTCGCCGGACGCTCCCAGTGTCTCCGAGTGACCTCGAAAAACTAAGCCGTCCAGTCTAGCACATGGCGAACGTCAGGAGATGCGGCGGACCTGAACATTACCAAGCGCTTCGCTAAGGCGGCGAGCCGGAGCTCACGCCTTAATCTCGCCTAATAGGCAGATTTCGATATTTTTAGTTTGGCAGGAACTTTCATCCTTGACAAGAGAAAATTCCTTACGAATCACGCACTAAGCTTCGTTGGCGGCCCGGCTCTGACCAACCTGCCACAGGCCTGTCTCAGCGATGGCTCTCCATCGTCCCTGCCAATGGCACTGCAGGAACGCAGAACTAACCAATTGAAATAATTGATAATAATAAAGACTAGGCGGCTTGCGACATGACGCGGTTGCGACCGGCCCGTTTCGCCGCATAAAGAGCATTGTCGGCGCGCTTGAAGATGATTTCAGGCGTATCATTCGCCGAATCGACTGTGGACAACCCGACGCTGGCTGTAATTGGCACCGAAAGTTCATCGGACACCCTGAACGGTCGCTCAGCAATCCGCTCACGCATTCGCTCCGCAATCTGATAAGACGTCTCGAAATCGACTCCTGGCATCACCAGAATAAACTCTTCACCACCATACCGACAGACCAGATCAATACTGCGCGTGTTCTCGCGGAAACGGCTGGCAAACTCGCGCAGGACAGCATCTCCGACATCATGACCATAAGTGTCATTGATGTGCTTGAAATGATCGATATCTGCCACCAACAGGCTCAGCGGCGCGTTTGTCCCAATCGAACGGCTAACCAGGCCACTGAGGTGTGCCTGCATATATCGGCGATTGTGCAAGCTGGTAAGCGGATCCGTAATTGCCAGCTCCACGCTTTCTTCCAGACGATTTCGAAGGAAGTCAGAATACCGCTTGCGCTTGATTTGCGTTCGGACCCTAGCCAACAACTCGTTCTGGTCGACTGGTCGCTTGATGTAGTCGTTCACGCCCATATCGAGGCCGCGCAACAACCGTGCGTCATCGCCACTGTCGGCAATCATGATAATCGGTGTATGCCGGATGCGGTCAAGCGAGCGGACCTGGCTGCATAACCGCAGTGCGTCTGCATTGCTCAACCCGAGACTGACGATCATGACATCATAATCGTGGCTCGCAAGTTTCAAAGGAACCTGCGTAATATTGGCTTCGACCTGTGCTTTATGCAGGCCGGTCAACGCCTGCTGCAGGCGCTCAGCTGATCTTTCATTGTCGTCGACAAGAAGGATCTCTCCCTGTTCGTCGGACGGACCGATCTGATTGTCATCCCCGTCGCCATAGCCAAGACGCAACCCAGTGGCAGCCCTCAAGTTCATCTCGTCATTCAGAGTCTTGAGACGCGCCAGGTTTTTCACGCGCGTGACAAGGGCAATGTCATCAACTGGCTTGGTCAGAAAATCATCAGCACCGGCCTCGAGGCCCGTGAGTTTGTCGGATGCTTGATCCAGTGCCGTTACCATAACGACCGGCAGGTCCTGTGTTTGTGGGTTTGACTTGATCCGACGGCACGCCTCGAAGCCGTCCATTCCCGGCATCATCACATCGAGAAGCACGACATCCACGTGTTCCTGCTCACAAACATCAATGGCGGCCTGTCCACTGTCAGCGGTGAGAACCTCAAAGTACTCAGCCCGCAAGCGCGCTTCCAATAGCTTCACGTTGGCAGGAATATCGTCCACAACCAGAATACGGGCAGTCATTGCTTACCTTCTACGCACTACTTCACTTCGCCGACGAACTGTCGGACAGTCTCGATAAACCCTACGACTGAAATCGGCTTTGACAGATACGCTTCGCAGCCGCCTTGAATGATCCGCTCTTCGTCACCCTTCATGGCAAAAGCCGTCACCGCGACGACCGGGATGTGTCTCAACTCATCATCATCCTTCAGCCACTTGGTGACTTCGAGACCGGACACCTCCGGGAGTTGTATGTCCATCAAAATAAGGGAAGGGCGATGCTGACGCGCAAGGTCAAGGGCTTCCAAGCCGCTGTGGGTGCCAATGGTTCGATAACCATGAGCTTCAAGCAGATCATGGAAGAGCTTCATGTTGAGCTCATTGTCTTCCACAATGAGCACAGTATTGTTCGTTTGCTCCATTGAGGACTTCGAGCGCTCGATGTTTGCGGTCCGCTCCTGGAAGGTCATAGTCTGCCCACCTGTATCAACCGCTTTTTCATGCCCTGATTCGTCCCCTTTTCAGAACGGCAGTGTGCAGGACAAGCAGTAACCAACAGCTTAAATGAATTGGTTGATTCCCGAGTATCGGAAGGACGCTCACTGAAGATGATCAAAAAACATGCGTTATCAAGAGAGGAAGCGGAGATTCTTGGCCTTCAAGCGCTAGCATTCCTGGCAAGTGATCCAGCGCTCCTGGAGCGATTTGCGAGCACCACAGGCATCTCCGGTGAAGACTTGCGAGAACGCGCCGATTCGCCGGAAATTCTGATCGCCTGCATCGGAGAACTTCTGAGAAACGAGCCTGATCTCCTGATGTTCTGTAGCAATGCGAACATTGAGCCGGAGCGAATTAAGCTTGCGGAAACCATCCTCGACGAAAGGCCACGAGACGCGCCATGACACTGACGTTCAAGCCGCCCGATCATGAGCTGCGGATTGGCATTGATCTGGGAGGGACAAAAATTGCCGGTGTGGCCCTCGACCAGAATGAGACAGTTATTAAAGAGATAAGAACACCCACACCGCGCGAGGACTATCAGGCCACTTTGACGGCCATCATCTCCATTATCGCAGAATTGCGCGGCAATCATACAACGAGCGCAGCGGTTGGCCTAGGCATGCCAGGATCAATCGCTCCCAACACCTTGGGCGTCCAGAATGCCAATTCAACCTGGCTCAATGGACAAAAACTACAACAAGACCTCCAAGAACGTCTCGGCTACGACATTCAATGCGCCAATGACGCCAACTGCTTCATCCTCTCTGAAGCCTACGATGGAGCGGCTGCAGAGGCCACTTCGGCATTCGGTGTCATTCTCGGAACTGGCTGTGGAGGTGGCTTTATCATCAATGCCAATCTGCTGAATGGCCCGCGCAACATCGGTGGTGAATGGGGACACAACCCCTTACCCTGGCCACAGCCACAAGAACTTGCGGCCCGCCATTGTTGGTGTGGTCGCGATGGCTGCTTGGAGACATGGATTTCAGGTCCAGGTCTAGCGCATGACCACCAGATCGAGACCGGTGAGACGTCAACAGCAGAAGCCATCGTCAACGCGGCCTTGTCTGGTGACCGAGCTGCCAAGGCAACACTGGATCGGCATCAAAACCGGCTCGCTCGCGGATTGGCCCACGTTGTGAACATCCTCGACCCGCAAGTGATTGTTCTAGGCGGCGGACTGTCAGCTATGAACCATCTCTATGACACGCTGGAGGCCGAGATGCTGCCCTATATTTTTGCAGACAATCCTACCGTCGACATCCGTCGCCCGAGGTGGGGAGACGCAAGCGGCGTGCGAGGTGCAGCGCGACTTTGGCAAATCACTTGATGCCAGGAGGTCGGGTGATGCCCGACCTGCATGGCAAGCCGCTAACTCTTACACGGCTTGGACTTGAGCATACTCAGGCTTGACAGACGTCCACGGATCGCAAAGTGCCCATAGTCAATAATCAAGCTGCGCGACACTCCGTTTTCAAAGAAGTGAAACGACAGTTCATAGCTTGGCAGTTCATCCCCTTTGCCTTTGGTCGGATCAAAGTAACTGAGTGCCACCGGCCATGACTTCATGCCATCCAGTGCTGCGGCGCTCTTCGCCTTGGGCAGGGTGGTGTTGAGATTGAGTGGATTCAGTTTTCCAACTACGGCAGTCGTCTTGTAGTACTTCGTGCCCTTTTCCGAACCATCATAGAGATCTGATGAGTAGATCGACTTGCCGGCCATTGCGGCTTCCAGCAATTCAATCGAATGCTGCACGGGAAACACAACCGGACGGTCAATATCGATCTTGCGGGACTTCGGCTTCTTGAGCTTAATCGACAAATTGTCACCATCGGCCCCGCGCTTTGCATCGCCGACCGCCGATTCAATCAGTTTCTTGTCGCGCAATTGCTCGGTACTGAAATGGAACGACTTCCCATCGGCCTTTTCACGAAAGAATGACCGCATATCCATAATCGATGGCTTGCCGGTACGATCCACGGTTTGTGTTACAAACCGCATTTGCTGCTCAAAGCCGGCACAATGCGAGCCCTTGAGCTCGTAGACCATGCGGCCCCTCAGCTCTACAATACCGGAAGACGTCGCAGCACGCTCCAGTGTGATGTCATAAACAGCACGGTGGGCCGCCAGCTTCGTCTCCGTGCTCCCTTGCGCGGCAACCACGGCTGAACCGCTAACTGACAGCACAGCTACGCACCCCGAACCAATCACCAAGCGCAATGCCTGGCTGAAGGGATAACGGACTGAACGAATTTGATCCATGATTTGCGCCTTGTACCCGAGCCGTGCTGATATGATACGACAAAAGAGACATTAAAATCTCGACAATATCGTGCCGCATACTTCTATGCAGAAGTCCATGGCCGGATTGCCACCGCAGGATCAAGAAATTTTGACAGAGCAAGCTGAAGCCACCGTCGAGGTCGTCGGCTCTATGGCCGATATTTGCCCCGAACAATGGGATCAATGCGCCAATCCGGATACCGCGACCCATAATCCATTTATATCACATGCCTTCCTGCACGCGTTGGAAGATGCAGAAACGGTCGCGCCCCGCACTGGCTGGCAGCCACAGCATCTCATCATCAAGGACAGCAATGAGACCATCCAGGGCTGCATGCCACTCTATGCCAAATCTCACAGCAAAGGTGAGTACGTCTTTGACTACGGCTGGGCAGATGCCTTCGAGCGAGCCGGTGGGAACTACTATCCTAAGCTAGTGTCCGCTGTCCCTTTCACGCCTGTGCCTGGACGCCGCATATTGGCTCGGCCTGGCGAAGCCTCACAGGCCTATGAGAAGCTGCTACTTGCCGGCGCGATCGAGCTGACCAGTCGTTACGATGTCTCTTCGCTCCACATTAATTTCCTGCCCGAGCAACAATGGCATGACACGGTGAGCACAGGCTTCCTGCAACGCACCGATCAGCAGTTCCATTGGCCTAACCAAGGCTTCGAAACATTCGACGATTTTCTTGGCAGCCTGGCCTCGCGAAAACGCAAGGCTATACGCAAGGAGCGCGCACAGGCGGTCGCAAACGGCCTGACCATCGAACACATCCGTGGTAGCGACATCACCGAGGCCCACTGGGACGCCATCTACATGTTTTACATGGATACCGGTAGTCGCAAGTGGGGCCGTCCCTATCTCAACCGGACATTCTTCTCGTTACTCGGCGAACGAATGGCTGATGACTGTCTGCTGATCATGGTCTCTCGCGACGGGAATTATATCGGTGGCGCCCTGAACATCATTGGTGGAGATTGCCTTTACGGTCGCTACTGGGGTGCCATCGAGCATCATCCCTGTCTCCACTTTGAGGTTTGTTACTATCAGGCTATTGAATTTGCCATATTAAATGGTCTCGATAGAGTGGAAGCTGGCGCACAGGGTGAGCACAAACTCGCGCGCGGTTATATGCCAACGGCGACCTATTCTTCGCATTACATTCCAAACCCGAGCTTCCGTCGTGCCATCGCAGATTACCTGCGTGACGAACGCGACTATGTCGAGCGGTCACGTGAGATGCTTGCGGAATATGCCCCTTACCGCCGAGACACTGATGACAGCGATCAGATCTAATCTGGAAGGCCTCACAGCCTAGCTGTTGCTCAAACCTGGCAAATCAGCTGGTGCCAATGGAGAGTTGGCCAATGCCAGGCAGACAGCCAGGATAGCCAATCCTGCAACACCAAGAACCGAACAAATCAAGAGGACCCGCGTCTGCATCTGACGAGCAGCAAGGTGAGAGGCTGCAAGATCGTAGTTGTCGTCCTCTGGAACACTTTCAGTTGTTGAGTAAGGGCCATTTGGCTGTACGCTCATGCCATGATCTCCGCTGCAATTCCTGACCAATTTCATCAAATCTTGCAGAACGTCGCGTCGCGGAATTGTAAACGTTGGGTTAGAACCATCACACGACCTCTCGAAAGTGTTCAGGTCAGTATCAATGTGGGACACGAGCTGATGAGCTACGACGACAACAACATCTTTGCAAAGATTCTCCGCGGTGAAATCCCTTCCGAACGGGTCTACGAAGACGATGCAACGCTCGCCTTTATGGACATCATGCCTCGGGCAGACGGCCACGTTCTCGTTATCCCTAAGGGACCCGCCCGAAACATGCTCGATGCAACGCCCGAGCAACTGGCAGCCTGCATCGCAACCGTTCAAAGGATTGCCCACGCACAGCTCAAAGCCTTCAACGCTGATGGCACAACTTTACAACAGTTCAACGAAGCAGCTGGAGGCCAGGAAGTCTTCCATCTTCATTACCATGTGCTACCGAGACACGAAGGTCTTCGGTTGCGCCCACCCGGCACGATGGAAAAGCCTGAAATCCTGAAAGAACATGCAGATAAGATCCGGCAGGCCCTGGCCAGTTAGGCAGATCAGTTTCGATGCTGCACAGCTTAGATCACGGGGACATTGAACAGAAGACGGATACCCGCAGACTTCTCATTTATTTGAACTCGGCGCATAGGCTAGTCTCTCGATCCAAACTGACTTCAGGAGAGTGGGAACGATGGCCGATGCCTTTGACTACATTATTGTTGGCGCCGGTTCCGCGGGCTGCATTCTTGCCAATCGACTGAGTGCCGATGGCCGACACTCAGTCTGTCTCCTTGAGGCAGGGCCATCTGACTGGAACCCGTTCATTCACATTCCCGCCGGCTTCATCAAGACACTCACAGATCCGAAGGTGAACTGGCTCTACGAGGCCGAACCCTCCCACTGGACAAATGGCCGAAGAACGCCAGTCCCCCGTGGCAAGACGCTTGGTGGATCAAGTTCCGTCAACGGACACATCTACAACCGTGGCCAACGCCTGGATTTCGATACCTGGGCACAACGCGGCAACAGCGGCTGGGGCTATGCTGACGTACTTCCCTACTTCAAGCGCTGCGAGAAAAAAATCGGGGATGGTGATAACACGTATCGCGGCCGCGACGGCAACCTGACCGTCGCCCCGATCAACTATCATCATCCGCTCTGCGATGCCTTTATGGACGGAGCAGCGGAACTCGGAATACCGCGCAACCCGGATTACAACGGCGCGGTCCAGGAGGGCATATCTTACGTCCAGCGCACCGCCCACAAAGGGCGCCGGGTGAGTACGGCAACAGCCTTTCTCAACCCAGCAAAGCGACGCGCCAATCTCGCAGTCATCACCAACGCGCACGCGACCCGGATCACTCTGGACGGCAAACGCGCAACGGGCGTAGATTATGCCAAGGGCGGCCGTAACGGCTCATCAGTACACCTGACAGCCCGAAAAGAAGTCGTTATCAGCGGCGGTGCAATCAATTCACCCCAACTCTTACAACTATCTGGCATTGGTCCCGCCTCTCTCCTGCAACAAGTCGGTGTTGACGTCCTACACGACCTATCAGGCGTCGGTGAAAATCTGCGCGACCACTTTGCTCCACGGCTCAGTGCACGCGTGAAGGGCATTCAAACTCTCAATGAGCTGTCCTCCGGCCCACGCCTAGTTGGCGAGATTGCAAAGTACTTTGTCGGCGCCAAAAGTATCCTCAATCTCAGCGCCACGATGGTTTACGGTTTCTGGCATTCTAACCCGGCAACGAAAAGCAATGACCTGCAGTTCATCTTCACGCCGGCCAGCTACAAGGAAGGCCGTCATGGTGTCCTTGATGATCACCCCGGTTTCACACTGGCCGCCTGGCAACATCGTCCGCAAAGCAAGGGCTGGGTTCGCGCACGCTCTTCTGATCCATTTGCTGCACCAGAAATACAGCCCAACTATCTCTCCGACGAAGGTGATCGCCGGGTGACCATTGAAGCCATGAAACTCGCACGCCAATTGATGCAGACCGATGCTATGCAGCCTTATTTCGATGGTGAGGTTTATCCTGGCGAAGAACTACAAACTGACGATGAATTGCTCGAAGGCGCGCGCCGCTGGGGCAACACAACCTATCATGTCATGGGAACGTGCCGCATGGGTCCGTCAACCGATCCGACATCAGTTGTCGACGATCAGTTGCGTGTGCGTGGCTTGGAAGGGCTCCGCGTCGTCGATGCGTCAATCATGCCAACGATGTTGTCAGCCAACCTCAACGCGGCAGCGATGATGATCGGCGAGAAAGGGTCCGATCTCATTCTGGGCAAAGAGGCACTTGAACCGATCATTGTGCCTGAGTGAGCGCTTACGCCAAGGCCAGACACAACAACGCCGCGGAACTTTTCAATCCCACGGCGCGATGATCTTCTTCAGACAACAGTCGAGCGGTATGCGAGCGGACGCGATTTACTCGCTCTTCTTCGACTTCCGTGGCGGCACGCTCGGCACCGCACCGTTCCCGGACTTCGAACCGCGAGACTTGCGCTCCTTTGGTCCGGACAATGCTTTTCGGGGCTCGGCCTCGATCAGTGCCTTTTCGCCATCATCATCACTTTCCGGCTCGTCACCGTCATCATCGTCTTCGGATTTCGACTTGCCCTTTGGATCAGCCGGGAAAAACTCGAAGCCGAGTTTGGTATCCATGCCGTCCTTTTCGACAATGACTTTGACCGCACCGCCGTGCTCGAGCTTTCCGAACAACAGCTCTTCTGCCAATGGCTTCTTGATGTGCTCCTGAATGGTCCGTGCCAGCGGCCGCGCGCCATACTTTTCATCATAGCCTTTATCAGCGAGCCACTTCGCTGCATCCTGTGTCAGTTCGATTGTGACGCTGCGATCCGCCAATTGCGCTTCCAACTGGAAGATGAACTTCTCGACAACCTTCTGGATCACAGTGGCCGGCAGACCAGAGAATGGAACAATTGCATCAAGACGATTGCGGAACTCCGGAGTAAACATCCGGTTGACGGCCTCAGTATCTTCACCCTCACGACGATCACGATTGAAGCCCATGGGCGGTTTGGCCATGTCGGACGCGCCCGCATTAGATGTCATGATCAACACGACATTGCGGAAATCAATCTGTTTGCCGTTATGGTCGGTGAGCTTCCCGTGATCCATGATCTGCAGAAGAATGTTGAACAGATCCGGATGGGCCTTCTCGATCTCGTCGAGCAACAGCACACAATGTGGATGCTGGTCCACGCCATCAGTTAGCAGGCCACCTTGATCAAAGCCCACATAGCCCGGAGGCGCACCAATTAAACGTGAAACGGTGTGCTTCTCCATATATTCCGACATATCAAAGCGCAGCAGCTCAACGCCCATCAACGACGCCAACTGCTTGGCAACCTCGGTCTTACCAACCCCCGTCGGACCTGTGAACAAGTAGCATCCAATCGGCTTTTCAGGCTCGCGCAGGCCCGCCCGCGACAGCTTGATGGCGGACGTCAAGTTGTCGATCGCATCGTCCTGCCCAAAGACCATGCGCTTCATGTCACGGTCGAGGTTCGACAATAACTCGGCATCCGACTTCGTCACAGTCTTCGGCGGAATTCGCGCCATGGTCGCAACAGTTGCTTCCACATCCTTGGTCGAGATCCGCTTCTTGCGCTCAGATTCTTTGATCAACATCTGCGACGCACCAGTCTCATCAATCACATCAATCGCTTTGTCCGGTAGCTTTCGGTCATTGATGTACTTGGCAGACAGCTCAACCGCAGCACGGATCGCTTCGTTCGAGTACTTGAGCTTGTGATAATCCTCAAAATAGGGTTTCAGACCTTTGAGAATTTCCACTGCATCTTCGACTGTTGGCTCGTTGACGTCGATCTTCTGGAAACGGCGCACGAGGGCGCGGTCCTTTTCGAAGTGCTGACGATATTCTTTGTAGGTCGTAGAGCCGATACAGCGCAGGCTACCGGCTTGCAGTGCCGGCTTCAGAAGGTTCGATGCATCCATCGCACCACCAGACGTCGCACCGGCACCGATGACCGTATGGATTTCATCGATGAAGAGAATAGCGCCCTCGTGGTTCTCGATCTCCTTCATCACAGCCTTGAGCCGCTCTTCGAAATCGCCACGGTAGCGTGTACCAGCCAGCAACGCGCCCATATCAAGCGAGAAAATCGTGCACTCGCTCAGAACTTCCGGTACGTCACCCTTGATAATTTTACGAGCGAGGCCTTCAGCAATGGCGGTCTTGCCAACACCGGGATCACCCACGAGTAGTGGGTTGTTCTTTTGGCGGCGGCAAAGCACCTGGATCGTCCGCAGAACCTCTGCCTCCCGGCCGATGAGCGGATCAATCTTTCCGTCGCGAGCCTTGGCATTGAGATCAACACAATAAGTGTTAAGCGCGTCTGCCGCCCGCTTATCGCCACCCTCTTCGTCGCCGACACCATCCTCTTCCGTTCCGCGGACATTGCGCGGTTCGGTCATGCCTGGCCGCTTGGCAATACCGTGACTGATATACTGGACCGCATCGAACCGTGTCATATCCTGCTCTTGCAGGAAGAACGCAGCGTGGCTTTCACGTTCAGCAAAAATAGCAACCAGCACATTGGCGCCGGTTACTTCCTCTCGGCCTGACGACTGCACATGCACGACGGCACGATGAATGACCCGTTGGACACCGGTGGTCGGGGTCGCCTCTGTGACGCCATCGACCTCAAGCGAGCCAAACTCACCGTCAATGTAGTCGGCCAGGCGTTGGCGCAATGCATTGAGATCAACAGCACATGCCTTCAGCACGCCTTGCGCGTCCCGGTCGTCAATCAGCGCCAGTAACAAATGCTCAAGCGTGGCATATTCGTGGTTCCGCTCATTGGCAAACTCAAGTGCACGATGAAGCGTGTTTTCTAGGCTTTGTGAAAAAGATGGCACGTTGGTTACTCTTTCTCCATTGTACACTGCAGCGGGTGACCGTGCTGCCGTGAAAAGTCGATGACCTGAGTCACTTTCGTCTCAGCCACCTCGTAGGTGTAGACGCCACAAATTCCCACACCTTTTTGGTGAACTTGCAGCATAATTCGGGTCGCGTCTTCGCGGCCCTTGTTAAAGTACTTCTCAAGAACGTGAACGACGAACTCCATCGGCGTATAATCATCGTTCAGGAGAAGAACTTTGTAGAGGCTTGGCTTCTTCGTTTTGGGCCGCGTCTTGGTGACGACACCGGTTTTGCCATCGGTATTCTCGTCCCCACCGTCGTCTTTTTCTGACATGGTGATGGATGTCTTAGTCACAGCACCCACGGTCAGCCCGCTCAATGAGGCAGTTCGTTGCCGTCCCAGCGCGCGGGGCCGCTCCATTGGCATCAACGCGCATTCATCATCATTCATTCGGGTCGTCATTCCAGATCTTTCAACCGGTTCTCCGGTATTCTCGTCCGAGTGGCTCGTGAGTGCAACGCCCAAGTTGCAGCAAGGATGTAACAGGCCTTCAATCAACTGCTGGAAACAAACATACTGGTGAGGTCGCCGAACGGACCACCCATCGCAAGAATCCCGCCAGGTTGTCCGATGATCTCAAGATAAGCCTTGCGGACGCCAAGTTCTAGAGGGTCGCCTCTCCCGTTCTGCGCAGCCCGGCCCTGCAATCAAAAATCCTCCGTCATCAAGCCAGCTTCAATGGGGCGGCCCTGGCCCAGCATTTCGGCTCCGGAACTTGATCCCCGCTTCTGGTTGCCTCGATTCAAATGTCAGAGCCTCAAGCAACACTAGCAAATCTCTAATTCCAGTGCGGTTTTACCGCCAATGTTCGTTACGCCACCAATCCATGCCGGCGAGCCGGGTGCCAAGTCACCCTATCCGTGATCACGCACCAGGCCCAATTACGACAAGGCCTGTCCTGACTTTCCGCCGAAATTGCGTCTGATAGATAGGATTTGAACTAAATCCTTAACGGCGCTTCATCCTTCATACTGCATATTGATCCTGTGCTGCAAAGTAGACCACGAGCTGCCGCAAATCGGTCCGAATAGTCTGCTTTTTGCATCATTGCCGAGGGGAAGGCACAGACAAATCGCACGGTGACGACCAACCACGCTTTGAGCGTGGCAAACCGTTATCTTGAGAAAACGGGGCAACAGACTTGGCATACCGTCCAACATACAGGCAGATCCTACTGTGGTTTGCAGTCGTGTGGACCTTTGCTCCACTCGCTCTCATCAGCACGACCGTTCAGTCGCTAGCCCGCGTCGTTGGGAAAGGCGCCAGTTTTGTTGTAGATGCGAACACGGGACAGGTCCTGCACGCAGACCGCGCAGAGAAGCTCCGCTACCCTGCGTCGCTGACAAAAATGATGACGTTGTACATGGTGTTCGAGCGCCTCCAGGACGGTCGTCTGACATATCGCTCCAAGATCACCGCATCACCTCGCGCGGCAGCCCGTCCCCCGTCAAAGATCGGCTTGAAGGCGGGCGAGCAGATCACCGTATTGCAAGCCATCAAAGCCCTGGTCACAAAATCCGCCAATGATGTCGCAACAGCAGTTGCTGAACACATCGGCGGCAGTGAGCCAGCTTTTGCCAGGTTGATGACGAACAAGGCCCGTCTGCTCGGCATGAAGAACACAGTGTTCCGTAACGCGTCAGGCCTGCCGGATCGCGAACAATTCACAACAGCGCGAGACATGGCGAAGCTCGCGATGAGGTTGCAGGATCACTTCCCAAAGTATTTTCGTCATTTCCAGACGCGGTCTTTCCGTTACAAGAAGCGGACCTACCGCAACCACAACGTGCTGCTTGGACGCTATCGCGGTGTCAACGGCATCAAGACCGGTTACACGCGGGCATCCGGGTTCAATCTGGTCACCTCACTACAACACGATCGCAGGCATGTCGTCGCCGTCGTCATGGGTGGCAAGACTGGTCGGATCCGAAACGCAGAAATGCGGCGTCTCCTCTCCCAGCATGTCAAAACAGCATCGCGGCGACGGACCCGCAAACCAAATGTGCGCATCGCACTTCGGGCTCGCCCCAGACCAGCTGTCCGCAGGGCGCCCGCCATTCGTCGACGTGTCGCACCGGCACGCACATGGCAGACCGCAACGTCCGCCCGAAGAACGTCCACCCAAAGAGCGTCTGCACCGAGACAAGCCGCGGCCCCCAGGCAGCCAGGTTACAAGTTGAAAGTTGCAAAGGTCCGTTCGATCGATGTCCGAACGCGGTCGTCTGCCCTCAACCAATCTCCACCGCCCATTCAACAATCAAATACTGTTCCGACAAGTGCACCAACAGCATTGCACAATTACATGATCGGCAAGATTGCTGAACCTTCACTGCTGAGCGCACCGCGACGTATCACCCGCCGCTCCGTCGAATTCGGTACGCCGCCGCCCAGAAATATCATCCGTAGTGACATCGAGAACCGCGCCCGGCAGTTACGGCCAACCACGTTCGGATCGCAACCTTATCAGATCCAGGTGGGTGCCTACGTGACCGCCGAAGATGCCAGCCGCCAGCTCGCCAACGTCCGTCAGCGTGCATCAGGCATCCTGTCCGGAGCGCAGCCTCTGACAGTGCCGGTCAGCCGTGGTTCACGGCAGATGTATCGCGCGCGTTTCGCTGGCTTCGATTCCCGCTCGGCTCAGGCAACATGTAACGCGATGCAGAAGCTCGCCATAAACTGCTTCGTGGCCCGGGCACGTTGACAGCCGATCGGAATGTGATGCCGGGAAGCTGAGGCGACGGTTATTGACCTAGCAGAAGATCCTTCGCCTCATTGATCTTAGTTGCGAGATAGCTTGAACCGCCGCGATCCGGGTGTAGCTTCTTCATCAACTCGCGATGCGCACGGCGGATATCATCGTGTGTTGCATCAGGCTTCACTCCGAGAATGTCATAGGCCTCTTCCACCGTCATCCGTCCGCCGGCACCATCTTCTCCTTCTGCGCGCGCCATGTCTTCACGCCAAGTCGGATGAATGCAGTCCAGATAAGCCTCTAATAGCTGCGCTGATTGTGGATCCTCAAATCTGCAGTCCTGCCACAGCAGGGCAAGCTCGGCAGGCGCCATTGACTCGATCTCTCGCCCGGCGAAAATACCTTTGAGCACGGTCCCACGCATCGCACCGCTATCAATATCCAACTCCATCTCAAGATGGGCCGTGCGCACTTGCGATGTCTGCCCAGGGGGCGGTGAGTTTACGGCTGAGCCTGGCTGTTGTCGAAAGAGTAGCCAGAAGGCGTAAAGCGCCAACGGCAACGCATAACCGAGCGCTCCCCGGACAGCCAAAGCAGCGGCAACCGCGAGAATGATGACCGCAACGGCCCGTCGGATATGACGCGCAACCTGGCCGGTATTGGCGGTTGTGAGGGAATGCGCCAGAAACAGCACGATCACAAGCGCGGCAAAACCAAAGAGTAGCGCATGCATAAGACCGACCGTCCTGTCTATTTCATTTGCTCAATGAGCAATCGTGCACCCTTGCCGCCGGCTCTGCCAATCATATCTGCAAGAGCGGCACGCCCACCCGCTGCGTAGACAGCGACCGCGGACAGCAACTCCCTGAGTTGCGCGGCTGAACCATGATCAAATCGGCAATGAGCCCCTTTCGTCAACCTTGCGATTTCTTTGAAGGCCCGAGTCGCATCAGGATCAGCCCCTTCCTGGAACAAAAACACCGGCACACCGAGAAGGGCTAGTTCGCCTGCACGACCGCAGAGCAGATCGATATCTTCCTCGACGCAATCCCCAACATAGACCAGAGCATTGACCTTCCGGGTCTCGGTTTCGTTCCGCGTGTGCGACAGTATCTTGCGGATCTGGGTGAAACCACCAGCACATCGCACGCTCGTCATGAGCCGCGCCAATGCATCCGGATCCGAGACCCACTTTGATGCCCGGCACTCCCCCGCACCGCGGAAATAGATCAGTTGAACGTCTAATCCGCCGACCGACTTGACGGTTTTAAACATCTCCGCCTGCAGCCCCAATGCCAGATCCCAGGTTGCCTCCCGGCTCATCGTGGCATCCATGGCAAACACCAAACGCCCCCGCCCTGCACCTGCGGCAGGTGTCATCGATTTCATCTGCGCTATGAATTGGGCGACGTCAGCATCTTGAGATGCGGGCACATCCGCGCTTTGCGGTTTCGCTACCGGCGTTGATGTCTGCCCTCCTGGGGCAACATCAAATGGATCGTTTTGTTCTTTGTCCTGGTTCGTCGGTTTTCTCATGGCCTCAACTCATACGCGATTGGTGACCCCAAGCAGCCTGGGTTAGAGGCTGAGCAATTCAACATTGCCACCTGTTGCGGTCACATTGTTTGTAACGACGCGCTCACAGGCGAAACGCGTCAGATAATTTGGTCCACCGGCTTTCGGCCCAGTCCCCGACAATCCAATCCCTCCGAATGGCTGGACGCCAACCACGGCTCCGATTTGATTCCGGTTGACGTACGTATTGCCGACCTTGGTACGCTCAACGATATATTCCACAGCACTTTCGACGCGACTATGGATACCAAGCGTCAGACCGGAACCGCTGTCCTGGATCGCAGCGCAGACCTTATCAAGGTTGGCCTTTGCATAACGAACCACATGAAGAATCGGACCGAACGTTTCACGTTCCAATTCCTTGATCGAGCCGATCTCAAAGATCGCAGGCGTGACATAGGTTCCAAACTGGCAATCATCAGGCTGGCGGATATCGGCCAGCATCCGAGCGTTTCGGTACATATTGGCCTTATGTGCATCAAGGGCGTCTTGTGCCTGGACATCAATCACAGGGCCGATATCGGTCGCATAGTCTATTGGATCACCAATGCTAAGCATCTCGGTTGCGCCAACCAGCATCTCAATCATTTTGTCGGCAACATCTTCCTGCAGAAACAGGACCCGCGTTGCCGAACATCGTTGCCCGGCACTGTCGAATGCTGACTGTACGACATCATGCGTCACCTGTTCCGGCAGGGCTGACGAGTCCACGATCATGGCATTGATACCGCCGGTCTCAGCAATAAACGGAATAATCTCGCCGCGACGATCAGCCAGAGATTTCTGTATCCGCCAAGCTGTTTCATTGGAGCCGGTAAACGCCACGCCACGCACGCGAGGATCCGCAACCAGCGCCGCACCAATTCCGCCGTCACCCGGCACCAGTTGAAGTGCGTCACGGGGCATGCCTGCTTCATAAAACAATTCAACTGCAACGAATGCCGTCAGTGGTGTTTGCTCGGCCGGTTTTGCTAGAACGCAATTGCCGGCCGCCAGGGCACCGGCGATTTGGCCAGTGAATATGGCTAACGGAAAATTCCACGGCGATATACAAACAAACGGACCGCGACCTGACAGGCCATAGAGGTTAGTTTCACCCGTTACACCCTTGAGCTCCTTCGGCGCACCGAACAGACGGCGAGCTTCATTGGCGTAATAGCGCAAGAAGTCGACGGCTTCTCGAATATCTCCGAGTGCGTTCTCAAGCGTCTTGCCGGCTTCCCGCACAATTATCGCCATCAAACGTTCGCGGTTGCGCTCGAACAAATCCCCGCATTTTTCCAGAATGGCAGCGCGATGTGCACCATCGGTCTTGTCCCATCCGTTCTGCCCTGCGGTCGCGGCTGAAAGCGCCCGCTCGACATCTTCGGCCGCCGCGTTCACGACACGGCCGAGACGCTGACGCTTATCGTGCGGACAGAAGACGAACTCGCCAGCGTCCTGATACGAATTTCCATCGCCAGCGATCAATGGATGCGCACTGAAGCCGGCCCGCAAAGCGTCCCCCATGCCGGCCAAAAGCGTATCACGCACGGACGTTTCAGAAAGTGCCGCACCAAGGCTGTTGCGACGTTCATCACCGAACAAGGCAAGCGGACGCGGCAGCTCTTTCCTGTCAGATGTTGAGCCCGCTTCGCGCTCCTGCTCCGCGCGCAGAATCGGATCTGCAACGAGCCGCTCGACCGGCAACTCATCGTCTGCCAATCGATTGACGAACGACGTGTTCGCACCATTCTCAAGCAGGCGTCGCACCAGATAGGCCAAAAGATCCTCATGCTCACCTACAGGCGCATAAATCCGGCACGGTTGCTTGATCCCTGCATCCGACGAGACCTGCTCATAGAGAGCATCGCCCATCCCATGCAATCGCTGAAACTCGAAATCAACGTCCCGACCGGCAACCGCAATCGCTGACAACGTCTGGGCGTTGTGGGTGGCGAACTGGGCATAGAATGCATCGCGATCACTCAGCAAAAAGCGCGCGCAGGCAAGATACGAAACATCTGTATGAAGCTTGCGCGTAAACACCGGATAGTCCGGCAACCCCTGCTCCTGCGCCCACTTAATCTCGCTGTCCCAGTAAGCACCTTTCACCAAACGAACCGGGATTTTCTTGCCCGCCTGATGAGCCATGCGCCGCAGCCAGCGAAGAACAGGAATTGCACGTTTGGAATAGGCCTGGACAGCAAGCCCCAGCCCGTTCCATCCCTGGAATTCAGGATCGTTGAGCAGCCGCCCGAACAACCCAAGGAGAATATCGAGCCGGTCTTGTTCTTCCGCATCTATTGTTAGCCCGAGGCCATTGTCACGGGCGAGACGAACCAACTGAATCAGCCTTGGCAGCAATTCTGTTTCAAGCAGCGCTTCTTTACCGGCTTCGACCCGCGGATGCAGGGCCGTCAGCTTGATCGATACACTCGGCCGCTCGAAAATGGCATCGGCGTTTTTATCAAACAGTGGTCCACTTGCGCGCGCAACTGCTTCAATGGCGCCAACATAACGCTCGTAGTAGCGTTCCGCATCAGGCCCGGTCATGGCAGCTTCACCGAGCATATCATAGGAAAAGCGATAGCCCTTTTGCGCTTCGGCACGCGCGCGCTTCAGCGCCTCTTGAATGGACCGACCGAGTACAAACTGGTCACCCATCATGCGCATTGCGTGGCGCAACGCTTGGCGCACGACCGGCTCACTCGCCCCCTTTAGCAACCGGTTGATTGGATTTGTCGCACTTTCGGAATGCCGCTTTCCCCCAAGATTGACGATCCGCCCAGTCAGCATCAGCCCCCAGGTTGACGCGTTGACGAAAAGTGAATCTGAATTGCCGAGATGGTGCTCCCAACGCCCGCTACCAATCTTATCGGCAATCAACGCGTCCGCTGTGGCAGAGTCCGGAATGCGCAGCAAAGCCTCCGCGAGGCACATCAGTATAACGCCTTCCTCGGTCGAAAAACCGTACTCCTTCATAAAGGCATCGACGCCCGTATCGCTGCTGTCGTCGGCACGCAATCCATTGACCAGCCGCGTTGCCAATTCCGTGGTTCGCCGCCGTTCGTCTTCGGTGTAGATTGCCCGCTCAATCAATCCTCCGACGAGACGTGACTCATCGACCAGATGATATTGAGCGATCTCTGCACGGGGCGGAAGCTCAGGAGTGGTGAGGGATCGACGGCTCACATCGACGAGCGCAGCCATGGCAACATCTCCAAGAATCGGGCGCAATGGTGCTATTAACCTTGTATATAGTGGTTTTGTCACCTGACTTCGATGGGAAGTCCCTGGATTGTAGACTGCCGTCTCTCACCGCGACGAAAGGGTTCGACACAGTCGTCAGCCTGCTGTTCGCATTTTTCATTGCATGACCTATAAGAGGCCATTGTAGAACCGAGCGTCACAATCATTCAGAATGGACGAGACATGGAACGCGTCAGCTACGTGTCAACAGTACCCGAGTTGCGAGCCAAGGTTCGGCAATGGCGCAGCCGAGGGGAGACAGTGTCGTTGCTGCCCACGATGGGGGCGTTGCATGCCGGACATCTCTCTCTCGCAAGTCAGGGCAAGGCGCGGTGTGACCGGCTGATAACATCGATCTTCGTCAATCCGACCCAGTTTGCACCAACTGAGGATTTCTCAACGTATCCCCGTACCTTCGAAGATGATCTCGAAAAGCTGGTGCCGGTCGGATGCGATCTCGTCTGGGCCCCAACCGCTGACGTCATGTATCCAGACGGCTTCGCGACGATGATCAAACCCGAAGGTGCAGCGCTTGGGCTGGAGACAGACTTCCGCGCACATTTCTTCTCAGGCGTCGCAACAGTGTGCTGCAAACTATTTACGCAATGCGGACCAGATATCGCATTATTCGGTGAGAAAGATTACCAACAGCTATGCGTCGTCCGCCAGCTTGTGCGCGACCTCGATCTGCCCATGGAAATCGTTGGCTGCGAAACGGTCCGCGAAGACGACGGCCTCGCCATGAGTTCACGCAATGCTTACTTGTCGGCAGCCGAACGGCGCATCGCGACAACGATGCATGAGGCGATCGCGCGGGCCGCGAAGGACTTCCGCTCCGGCAGCAATCCAATTGATGTTTGCGATGCAGCCGGCAAAACGTTGCTGCAGGCAGGCTTCAAGTCAATTGACTATATCGCAATTCGTGATGCTGACACTCTGGAGCCCGTCGTCTCCGGAACAGATCGCGCCTGCCGCATTCTCGCTGCGGCCTGGTTGGGCGAAACCCGCCTCATCGACAACATTGCAGTGTGAGGCAATGACACAAACCGAGAGACATCATTAAGGATGCTTTCGCGTTACACGCTGACAATATACTCAGCTAACAGCTGTTTAGTTTCTCGCAAGAACTTGGCTTCTAACATCTCTACCATTTTAGACGAATGGATGAAGAGGCTATGCCGGGTGCAAATGTAACGGTCGACAGGATCACTGATCGACCGGCCTATGATTATGATCCTCCTGCTGCCTTCTTCTCCGAAGATGAACCGACCGGATCTGATGTCTTCAATGTTCTGGACTTCGGCGCGGTTGCTGATCCAGATGTCGATAATGCCCCGATGATTCAAGCGGCAATCGATGCGGCACATGCAGCTGGCGGCGGTATCGTTTACGTCCCGCCCGGCACCTATGGCGTAGGAGCTGCCGACGGCCATAACGGCTCCGTCCTATTGCAATCAAACGTCTTTCTTAAAGGCGCTGGCATGGGCGAAACAACGCTCCGGGTAGTTGACGGTAACGACCAGAAAATCACCGGAATTGTGCGTTCGCCATACGGTGAAGCAACCGTCAATTACGGTGCTGCTGACTTGACCCTGGATGGCAACCGAGAAAACGGTATCGACGGTGCCAAAGTCGACGGATTCTTTACCGGTGGGATACCAGGCGAAACCATTGCGGATGAAGACGTCTATCTGCTGCGCATGGAGGTTCAGAACAGTTCGCGCTACGGCTTCGACCCGCATGAGCAAACACATCGCCTACTCATTCAGGACAGCGTCGCCCACGACAATGGCCTGGACGGCTTTGTGGCCGACTTCCTTGTCGATAGCCACTACGTCGGCAATCTTGCCTACGACAACGACCGTCATGGCTTCAACATCGTCACAAGCACCAAAGACTTCCTGATGACCGACAACATTGCTCACAGCAATGGTAGCGCCGGCATCACCGTTCAGCGAGGCAGTGAAGACATCCCGCTACCGAACAACATCAAGATCGAAGGCGGAGAGATTTACGACAACGCCCGCGAAGGCATCCTGATCAAGATGTCGGAGAATGTACTGGTCACTGGTGTCGATGTGCATGACAACGGCCGCTACGGCATCCGCATTCAGGGCGCCGAGAGCGTCACGCTTGACGGCAACCAGATCCGCTACAATTCGCAGTCCGATCACGATGGTTATCCCGAAGTCCAAATCAGCGAATACGTTGATCCGACAACAGGCACGACATATGCCGGTACAAACAACTTGATCACGGACAACGAGATCCGCGCCGGCGGCGACATCCGCTCCAAGTACGGCATTGAGGAACGTTCTGGCGAAGTCGGCTTCAACATCATCAGCAACAATGAAATTGCGGGTCCAACCCGCGGCAACCTGAAACTCATCGGGGAAGCGTCCTACAATCAGATCGTGGGCGACGACCAGGCCAGTGAGATCAGCGGCACGGGGACACAAGACAGCATCAGCGGCCTCGGCGGCAACGACATCATCTACGGTCGCGACGGCGCTGATCATCTAAGAGGCGGCGCTGGTGACGACTGGTTTTCCGGCGGCAAGCACGACGATATCATCGATGGCGGAGCTGACAACGATTACATAAAAGGAGACTCCGGTAACGATGCTCTTGTCGGCGGACTTGGCGACGATACGCTCAAAGGCGGCTCCGGCAACGACGCCCTGATTGACCTTGAGGGCACAAATGTTCTTGAGGGCGGTTCCGGTGATGATGTTGTCACGGCCGGCGGTGTCTTCAATACCATTGAAGGTGGATCCGGCAACGACATCATCGCCACCATCAGCGGCGACGCGACAATCGAAGCTGGCTCGGGCAACGACACCATCCAGGTTCAGGCCGGCAACAACGCGATTAGCGGCGGCTCAGGTGATGACATTATCGCTGGTGGTTCTGGCGTCGACACCATTTCAGGCGGTGCCGGCAACGACGTGATCAACGGCGGCTCACACAACGACACCATCCAGGGTGGTGACGGCAATGACAAGCTCAGCGGCAGCTCCGGTGATGACAATATCGATGGCGGCATCGGCATCGACGATATCAATGGTGGTTCCGGCAATGATGCCCTGTTTGGAGGCGACGGAGATGATAACCTCCGTGGCGGTTCTGATCACGATATCATCGACGGTGGCGCAGGGGCGGATACCATCAGTGGCGGCACCGGTGACGACACCATCGTGTTGACCGGCGACTTTGAAGATTTTAACCACGATAGAATCGAGGGCAACTCCGGATTCGACACACTCGATTTCAGCGGCATGACGCACTACGAAGACTACGATCACGCCGTCTATCTCGTCGACTTGAGCACTGGTCGCCTTGGGCAGTATTGGACCGGTGAGGTCGAAGTGAGCGGTATCGAACGGGTCATCGGCTCCGAGAACCACGACTACATATTCGGTTCCGATCAGGGCGTTGAGCTGCTCGGCGGTGTCGGATCAGACTACGTTCGCGGTGGTGCAGGCGACGATCGTCTGGAAGGCGGCAGTGGCATCGACACCCTCAATGGCGGTGGCGGTTCTGACACCTTCGTATTTAAGATCGTCGATGGTGAGACAGACGCGATCCAGGATTTCGAACATGGCGTCGATCAAATTGATCTCTCCGGCCAGGATCTCAGCTTCGACGATCTCTCCTTCGCGGATGCCGGCTACGGTAAGACTACGATGACGGTCGGCGGGCATCAGGTCATCTTCAACAATCAGACCCCGGACTCATTTACAGAAGCCGACTTCATTTTCTGATTTATCCCCATATCATTTGGAACGAACCGTCGCAGTCGTACCAAGTCAGCCCGACGTTGCGAGGCTGCAACAACTCGCTTGAGTTGACTTGCAAAGCTGCGATCGCCATGGCACCTACGTACCCTCTGTGCGCATGAGATTCGCCTTATGCGTCTTGAGTTCCGCGTGACGGCAGCAAGCGAACGATGCAGCCGATTCAATGACATGGAGCTCAAGACGGCATGGCAAAGCCCGACCGCAAATCTCCCCAGCGTGAACTATTCGCAAGATTACAGGATGCCATGACTCGAAAATCGGCGCGTGCTCGCAAGACCGTTGACGCATCAGAAGACTACACAGCCGCGGATATTGAAGTCCTTGAAGGACTTGAACCGGTGCGACGCCGACCTGGTATGTACATCGGCGGCACCGACGAAAAAGCGCTTCATCACCTGTTCGCTGAAGTTATCGACAACTCGATGGACGAAGCCGTTGCGGGTCACGCCACCTGGATCGAAGTGCATCTGTCCGCTGACGGCGCGCTTTCAGTAGCTGACAACGGCCGCGGCATCCCGGTCGACCCGCATCCGAAATACAAGAACAAATCCGCCCTCGAAGTCATCATGACGACCCTGCACGCCGGCGGCAAGTTTGACGGCAAAGCCTACAATACCTCGGGCGGTCTTCATGGCGTCGGCGTCTCGGTCGTCAATGCGTTGGCCGACACGCTCGAAGTCGAAGTCGCACGCGGCCAACAGCTGTACCGCATGGTGTTCAATCGCGGCGCCCCGGATGGAAAGCTGCAAAAGCTCGGTTCGATCATGAACCGGCGCGGCACAAAGGTCCGCTTCATTCCCGATGACACCATCTTCGGTGCCGGCACCAAATTCAAGCCAGCGCGACTGTTCAAGATGGCGCGCTCAAAGGCCTACCTGTTTGGTGGTGTTGAGATCCGATGGTCGTGCGATCCCGAAATCATCAAGGACGACACACCGGCTGAGGCCACATTACACTACCCCGGTGGCCTCGGTGATTATCTCAAGGCGACAATTGAAGGCCAGACACTGGTCACCAAGGATCTCTTTTGCGGCCGCGTCGAAAAGGAAGGCGGCCATGGCTCAGTTGAATGGGCGATGAGCTGGGTCGCGAGCCATGACGGCTTCGTCAATTCCTACTGCAACACGATCCCGACCCCGGATGGCGGCACACACGAGATCGGACTACGCGCTGCAATCTCACGCGGTCTCAAAGCTTATGGGGAACTGGTCGGCAACAAGAAAGCCAGCCAGATCACCGGCGACGATGTTATGAGCACGTCAGCGTCGATGCTATCGGTGTTCATCCGAGAACCAGAGTTTCAGGGTCAAACCAAAGACAAACTAGCGACCCAGGAAGCCTCCCGTATCGTCGAGACAACTGTCCGCGATGCCTTTGACCATTGGCTGGCCGATTCACCGCAGCAAGCCAATAAGTTGCTCGAATGGGCGATTGAGCAAGCCGAGGATCGCCTACGCAAACGCCGCGAAAAAGACATCTCGCGTCAGACCGCAACCCGCAAGCTGCGACTGCCAGGCAAGCTCGTAGACTGCGCATCGAACTCCAAAGTCGGAACCGAGATCTTCATCGTTGAGGGTGATTCAGCCGGCGGCTCAGCCAAACAGGCGCGTAACCCGAAAACGCAAGCTGTTCTGCCGTTGCGCGGAAAAATCCTGAACGTGGCCAACGCGTCTTCCCAGAAGCTCAGCCAGAACCAGATGCTGTCCGACCTCATCCAGTCGCTGGGTTGCGGCATCGGCAAGCACTTCCGCCTCGATGACCTGCGCTACGAGCGCGTAATTATCATGACGGATGCGGACGTCGACGGTGCTCATATTGCGTCGTTGCTCATTACCTTCTTCTACCAGGAGATGCCGGAACTGATCACAAACGGTCACCTGCATATTGCCGTGCCGCCGCTCTTCAAGCTGACACAGGGCACAAAAACGCTTTACGCACGCGACGATGCAGAACGTATCAAGCTGCTGGAAAGTGGTGAGTTCAAAGCTAATCAGAAAATCGAAGTGAGCCGCTTCAAAGGCCTCGGCGAGATGAATGCTTCGCAGCTGAAAGAAACGGCCATGAACCCATCGAAGCGAACAATGCTTCGGGTTGAAACTGGCGATGGCGAACTCAGTGAAATTGGCAAGGCCGTCAATGCGCTGATGGGATCAAAACCGGAATCACGTTTCCGGTTTATCCAAGACAACGCTGCATTCGCCACGGACCTGGACATCTAACGAACACGACTTATTAACCAAGTTCTACACAAGTCCATCCACATGTTCTCATCTTGCGGTTTGCGCATAACAACAAATTGCCATCTTCTGGCTTTGTGCCAACAACTGATTCGGTAGGATGTGAATGATGGCAGAAGTCAGGAATGAGCCAATTAAGTGGCGTAGACATAGGCCTTGGCGCTCATACGTCTGGATGATAGGCGCGGCTCTTTCACTTGCCTTCGGATTTCAATGGCTAATCGGTGGAACCTGAGAGATGCGCAACGATTGAGGAGCGCCACCGCACTTGGACCGCGCGATCATGGCGGCCTCTTTTCTTTTCTACCTCCATAAACAGCTGATTTCAGCGGGCTTACCGACCTATCGTGCGGCAATGAAGTCGTAGCCGTGTCCACCATTTTTTGTTTTCAGGCAGCCGAATGACGGTGCACGAAAGTGAGCCGGAAAAAGCACGCTTCCACGATCAGCATGCTTGGCCATCAGAGCCGTTCGATTCTGCCGCGACTGGTTCTGATCAATGTCTGCAATCGTGGATAATTCCGGGTAGACGAGCTGAACACGGTGATGAATGACATCCCCCGTCATTGCACCTTTGGCATCTCCTGACGCGAGATTGACCACAACATGCCCGGGCGAATGCCCATGGCAAGGTTCAAGCCAAATACCACTCTCAATCTCATGATCATCATCCACCAGCACGGCCTGTTCAGCCCGCATAAGCGGCTGCACGCTATCCTGGAAGCCAAACCGGTGCATATTGCTAGGATCCTGCATGAGTTGATCCCAGTGATCATACTCCCGGCGCGCCATGATGTACTTGGCATTTGGAAATGTCGGCACCCACTCGCCGTTCACGCGCTGGGTATTCCAGCCAATGTGATCCCAATGCAGGTGCGTGCACATCACGAAGTCGACGTCTTCCGGCTGACACCCTGCGGCAGCCAGCGTCGCGAGATAATCGGTATTCAGATGCGAGAAGGCGGGCCGCGATGGACGTTCTTTGTCGTTGCCGCAGCAGGTATCAACCAGGATTGTTGAGCGCCCTGTTTTCAGGATGTAGCTATGGAAGCTCAGGACAATCTCATCCGCATCGGACAAATGACCCGCAGGAATTTCAGGTCGTGCAGCATCAAGCATCTCTAGCGACAGATCCGGAAAGAACTGACGTGCCGGCATCAGGGGAGCAGATAATTCTTCGACCCGGGTAATTTCGAAGCTGCCAAGTGCGATCTTATCCATTTGTTCCCCCAAACAGCCCTGAGGCCTGTTTCCACCCAGCCAACTTTAGGTCATTTCGGTCGGCGTCATCCAACCAATGTAACCACCACCACCATCCTTAATGATAGCAATGCGCCCGACATTCTCAACATCGAAAGGTTCACGGACGACGACAGCGCCTGCGCTTCTGGCTTTTTCTAATCGGGCATCAATATCGTCGACGGCGATATAGGACAGCCAGTGCTCAGGAGCATCAGCCGGCTCATCGGGAAGCATGCCCATGATCCCGGCCACGGGCTGCTCATCAACTGTTGCCACCCAGTAAATGAACTCTCCCATATCGACACTGTTGAACTGCCAACCGATGACGTCGCGGTAAAACTGAACCGCAGTCTCGACATCTCGGGTCATGAGTTCATTCCAATAAAACACACCGTGTTTGAGTTCAGGCATGCCACCACCTCCAGCATTTCATCATGGGTGAGGGCAGATAGCACCGGAACTTGACCTCGTGATGACTGCAATTTGCCTGCACGCCAATCATACCTACCCGTCAAATTCATATCTGCGCATTTCGTTTGCCATCGCCGTGATGACATCGTAGTCGGAAGCCAAATTGATGAATCTGGACCCTGTCCTTTGACAGGCACAAATGGCATAGAAACGAGGCGCAAAGCATGCATATGAGAGCCCTGGCAGCCGAAGTCTGCGGATCGTTTTTCGTCCAGTTCATCTTGATTGGGAGCTGGCTTTTCCTGGCCGGCGGGATGCCGGAAAAAACAATACCGGTCGCGCTCGCAACCGGCCTTGCGCTGATGGCAGCAACAACGGCAATCGGCCACGTGTCCGGGGGTCATTTCAATCCTGCCATCACCATAGGCTTGATCGCCGGTGGACGTTTCGACGTCGCCCATGCACCCGGATTTATTGTAGCCCAAGTTATCGGCGCTGCTCTCGCAACTGCAGTCTATGCCGTCGCTCTGTTCACATCGATGCTGTCCCTTCCAGCCGATCTTAATGCAGATGCATTCGCGACACTTAGCAATGGGTTTGATCTGCCGGAGCGTCAGTCGCTAATGGCGGTTCTAATATTCGAGGGCTTGGCGACCGCAGTACTCGTAATCACTTTCATGGGGGCGACAGCGAGCCGGTCAATCACAACAATGGCCCCGTTCGCTATCGGGGCCACCCTGGCAGCCCTCTATATTATCCTCATCCCGGTGTCGGGCGGCAGCCTCAACCCTGCCCGGTCAACGGCAGTCGCTGCATTTGCCGGCACGACCGCTCTTGCACAGCTGTGGGCTTTCTGGCTGGCCCCGACAATCGGCGCCGTCGCCGGCGGCCTGCTGGCGCGCATCATTCTCGACGAGCGTGCAGACTAGCCGACGCAGCCTGATAGCAGCCCAACCAAGTTGGCGCCTACTCCGCCAGCCAGTCTGATAGAATTCGATTGACTTGCTCCGGTCGCTCCATGGTTGATAGGTGACCACAGTCGGGAATGACGTCGAGCTTGCTCCCCGCGATCCCTTCATGCATCTCCTGCGCAACCTTGACCGGTGTTAGGGCATCCTGCTCTCCGACGATAATAACAGTTGGACACTTGATCTCAGCGAGAAACGGCCGATTGTCCGGGCGACTGATAATTGCCTGTTGTTGGCAGACGAACGCGTCCCGCCCCACCGCATCTGCCATGTTCAAGATCCTGTCGACAAGCCCTCTTTCTCCCAAGCGGGACTCATGGATCAGCATCGGCAGAGCTGCAGCCTGCACATTCCGCGGACCGAGTGTTTGGGCAAGTCCAATCAACATCTCACGGAAAGCAACCTGATCAGCGCGGTCCGCCCGCGCGTTCGTATTGAGCAGCGCCAGTTTTGTGACCCGCTCCGGCGCCTGTCGCAGAACTTCAAAGGCCACATATCCCCCAAGCGACAACCCGGCCAAGGCAAACTGAGGCGGTGCCACCCGCAGAATCTCACTCGCCATGTTGGCAAGGGTATTGTGCTTCAGAACCCTGCCGATCGAAATTGCTGCTTGGCCTTCAAGTCCGCGCAGCTGATCCGCAAACAAGGCGTCAGAGCACAGAAGCCCCGGAATCATCACTAGATTGGGCTTGGTCGACATGCGCACCTCTTTATTGGGCTGTTTGCCTGCTGGCGTGGCGGATATTGATGTTTAATCCTCCAATTAAGCAAAAAAGTACAAGACTTATTGTCTCTAACCTCTCAAAGACTTGCCTTTTGCTTCGAGTTATGTCAGCACCCATGCAACGGTACTTTGTGCCAATTACAGGCGTTGAAAAGCTAGGATTTACGGCTGTCGCCGCCATTCGAATCTGCCAACGTCACCAAATCGGAAGAAGTTGCGCGCAAGATCACCACGGCCCCAGCGTCGACATATACAGGTTTGATACGCGACACACTGACGTCCCAATGGAGAGCAACGCTCTTGGAAATTCCTAGTTTTACTGGACTTGGACTGAGCAGCAAGGTCGAAGACGCGGTTACAGCGTCTGGTTATACGACCCCGACCCCGATCCAGGAGCAGGCCATTCCGGTCGCCTGCACCGGCATGGATGTGCTTGGAATCGCTCAAACTGGTACAGGCAAGACCGCGTCATTCACGTTGCCCATGATCACGCGGCTCGAAACCGGGCGCGCACGCGCACGGATGCCGCGATCATTGATCCTCGCACCAACCCGTGAACTGGCGGCACAAGTCGCACAATCATTCGAAAAATATGGCGTAAACCATCGCCTCAACGTTGCTCTGTTAATTGGCGGGGTTTCGTTCGACGAGCAGGAAAAGAAACTCGACCGCGGGGCTGACGTCTTAATCGCGACACCAGGCCGGCTGCTAGATCATTTTCAACGCGGCAAGCTGCTTCTCACTGGTGTTGAGATCCTCGTGATTGACGAAGCTGACCGGATGCTCGACATGGGTTTCATCCCGGATATCGAGAAGATCTGCAGCCTTCTTCCGCCACGTCGTCAGACGTTGTTTTTCTCGGCAACCATGCCGCCAGAAATCCAACGGCTTGTCGATACCTTTCTCAAGAACCCCATCCGTATCGAGGTTGCCAAGCCGGCAACAACAGCCAAAACAATTGAGCAGACCTTCTGTTTCTGTGGCGATGGCGAAGACTGGGAAAAACGTGAACTATTGCGCGAACTTATCCGCGCACACAATGTCAAGAACGCAATCATCTTCTGCAATCGCAAACGCGACGTCTCGATCCTGTTCAAGTCTCTGACCAAGCACGGGTTCAATGCGGGTGCATTGCATGGCGATATGGATCAAACCAGTCGCATGGATACGCTGGAGAAATTTCGATCCGGCGAGATTACATTTCTGGCAGCCAGTGACGTTGCAGCGCGTGGCCTCGACATTCCTGACGTCAGTCACGTTTTCAATTTTGATGTGCCTTGGGCCAGTGATGACTATGTTCACCGCATTGGTCGAACAGGGCGCGCGGGCAAGGAAGGCTTCGCGGCCACATTAGTCACGATCGATGAACTGAAGGTCATCAAAGAGATCGAAGGCATTAACGGCGAAGCGCTGACGTGGCAGGGCGAAGCTCCGACCGAGCAAGACTTTGAGGACGCCGGCAAAAAGAAGCGTCGGCGCCGCGGAGCAAAGAGCCAGTCGGACAGCTCAAGGTCGGCACGCGGCAGGGACCGTGGCAATCCTACCAGATCCAGGCAGCGGCGAGCACCTGTAACCGAGGCCGAGCAACCGCCTGTTCAGGACGAACCAGCCAACGACAGCAATCGCCCGGTACGCCCAACTTCAAAACGACCTTCCCGGCGATCATCGAACACAGATGTCCCTGCATCCGGTGGGTTTGCACCTGACGCAATCCCCGCTTTCCTACAGCGACCGGTACGCCGTCCGAAAGCCCCTGCAAAGCAGGAGAAAGTCGTCACCGAGGTCGAGTAGTCTCTGAGCACTGAGCGAGACCTCTAACTCGACCTGCTGACAATCCGCCCTTGGTGTTAGACGACAATCGTTGAATTCAGTCCTGTTTCGAGCTGGTGACAACCAGCTCTAGAAACCACTCCCCGGTTCGGCGAGATATGCCTCTTCCGCTGGCGTTGATGCACGCCCCAAGATCTCATTGCGATGCGGGAAGCGGCCGAACTTCTCAATCACGTCGAGATGCGCCTCAGCGTATTTCGCGTAATTGTCATCGCCCAGCGCTCGGAAGAGGTCTACAGAACGCTGCTGATCAGCCATGTCTTCACTGTGCTCAAAAGGCAGGTAGCAAAACGCCTTCTGATCCACACTGAAACTGCGCAACAGGTCACGGTCGACGATCGCACGGGCAAGCTGGAGCGCCTTGGAGTCGCTGTCAAAGGATCGTGGCGTGCCACGGAACATATTGCGCGAGAATTGATCAAGCACGATCACAGCCGCCAGCGCAGTGCGCGGTGTGGCCGCCAACTCTTCAACATCTAACGTCGAGATTTGCTTGTGAACGTGTTCGAAGCGCTGCTGAATGGCTTCGTCGACAGCATCGTCCTTTTTGAACCACTGCTCGGTCTCAAGCTCATCAAACCAAAATTTCAGAACAGCATCGACCCAGGTCGCCTCGGTTGTCATGGTCTGCAGAGCCTCGTGTGGAAACAATCAGGCCTTCATTTCCTCAAGGCGCATTTGGTCAGCCGGACGGAGTTCAACGGACTCACCGCAGCCACAGGCAGACGTCTGATTTGGATTATTGAATACAAACTGCGCGGAGAGCTTATCGACCTGATAATCCATTTCGGTGCCAAGAATGTACAGCGTCGCCATCGGATCAATAATCACCTTGGCGCCGTCGACATCAATTATCTCGTCAAACTTGCCTGTTTCCTCCGCCCACTCCAGCGTGTACTCCATTCCAGCGCAACCGCCCTTCTTGAGACCAATCTTCAAGCCAACCGCATTGGGCTTCGTCGCCATGATAGAGCGGACACGCTCTGCCGCTGCATCAGTCAGCGTCATGATTTGCGGTCTTGGTCGAGTTGCATTTGCCATCTGACTAGCGTCCTGTCGCCAAGCGTTGAGTTCTTCTTTGTTATCAAGATAATCTGAAGGTCGTAAAAGTCGAGTTTCTCATCTCTACGAGTCACAAAACTGATCAGAACATGTTCAACGCCAACCGCGCCTCGTCCGACATCCGGCTCATATCCCAAGGCGGATCGAACGTCAGCTCCACTGTCGTCCCACTGACACCAGCGACAGAATTCACAGCATTCTCCACCCACACCGGCATATCACCGGCCACAGGGCACCCTGGCGCAGTCAGGGTCATTTCGACGTCGACGTTGCGCTCATCATCGACATCAATCTTGTAGATCAATCCAAGTTCATAGATGTCGCACGGAATTTCCGGGTCATAGACCGTTTTGATGGCAGCCACGATGTCCGCGGTCAGCTGCTCAATTTCCTCCTGCGAAAGAGCAGATCCTTCGACCGGCGTCCCGCCCTCTGCCACGGACTTTGGACCGAGCAAAGCTTCGGCAGGCTCCGGCAACGGATCACCAGCGTCGGTATTCAGTTTCGTTGCCAGATCAAGGCGGTCACGCGTATCGGTCATGTCGTCCATCTCAGTAAAGTCCGCAGCTCATTATGCAAAAAGATCATGCGCCCTTTTGAGCGCTTCGACCAGGGCATCAACGTCCTGTTTTGTGTTGTAGAGCCCGAACGAGGCTCGACACATCGCGGGAACGCCGAAGCGATCCATTAGGGGTTGGGCACAGTGGTGTCCAGCCCGGATGGCGACGCCTGAGCGATCGACCACCATAGAAATGTCATGCGGATGAAGCCCATCCATCGTGAACGAGACAATTCCGCCTTTGCCCTCAGCCGTGCCATAGACTTTCAGCCAGTTCAGCTCATCGAGCCGGCTGTGTGCATAGGTGACCAATTCGTGCTCGTAAGCAGCAATTTCACGGCGCCCGATCTGCATCATATAGTCGAGGGCAGCCCCAAGCCCGACAGCTTCCACGATTGGTGGCGTCCCAGCCTCATAGCGGGTCGGCGTCGGACCATAGGTGACGTCATCGGTCGTAACACTCTCAATCATCGCTCCGCCACCAAGGAACGGCGGCAGCTTTGAGAGCCATTCTTTCTTGCCGTAGAGCACACCGATACCTGACGGCCCATAAACTTTGTGACCGGTGAATGCAAAGAAATCGACGTCCATCGCTTGCACATCAACTGCCATGTGGACCGCGGACTGAGCACCGTCGACGAACACGGGAATGCCCTGGGCATGCGCAACGCGTACCACATCCTCAATCGGTACAACGGTACCAAGAACGTTGGACATATGCGTCATCGCGATCATTTTTGTCCGCGGCGTAATGAGCTTCTCGAACTCTTCGAACAGAAACTCACCTGTCTCCGAAACAGGCGCCCACTTGATAACTGCACCCTTGCGCTCGCGCAGAAAGTGCCACGGCACAATGTTCGCGTGGTGCTCCATGATCGAAAGAATGATCTCATCGCCCTCCTGAATGTTATCCATTCCCCAGGCATAGGCGACCAGATTGACCGCTTCGGTCGCATTCTTGGTAAAGATGATCTCGTCAACATCAGCGGCATTCAAGAACCGCCGTGTCGCTTCACGCGCATCCTCATAGCGTTGCGTCGCAGTATTCGAGAGATAGTGAATACCGCGATGAACATTCGCATACTCGAATCGAAGGCTGTGATCCATCGCTTCAATAACGGAACGCGGCTTCTGAGCGGATGCAGCACTATCGAGATAAACGAGAGGCTTATCATTCACATCCCGGTAGAGAATGGGAAAGTCTGTCCGGATTGTCTCAACATCGAAAGGCTTCGATGATGAAACGACCCTCAAGTGCTGCGCAGTGTTGTTCATATATGCGCTCCTGATCTATTTCCGCGCCAACCAACCGCGCGCTACATCCAATAGCGCATCTGAGATGGCTTCGTCTTCAATTTGTTCAATCGCTTCGCCAATGAAGGACTCGATCAACAATGCTCGTGCCGTTTCCTCGGGTATTCCACGTGAACGGCAATAGAAGACCAGATCCGGGTCCAGCTCCGCACATGTCGAACCATGGCCACAGGCAACATCATCGGCGTAAATCTCAAGCTCTGGCTTCGAATCGAACTCACAATCCGGTGACAGCATCAAGGCTTGCGCCATCTGTTTGCCATCAGTTTTCTGGGCCTCAGGATGGACAATCACTTTCCCCTGAAAGACACCACGCGCCTTGTCATCCAGAACACCCTTGAAGAGCTCACGACTTTCACATCCGGGCACTTCGTGGGTAACGACAAGCGTATTGTCGATGTGTTCCTCGCCGCGCGCCAAGAAAGCACCTGAGATATCAACCTTGGCGTTCTCACCGGAATAACTGGCAAACACCTGGTTCCGCGCCAACGCAACGTCTGCCGTAAAACTAAAAGCGCTATAGTTGGCATCCTGGCCGACATTCGCGATCCAGGTCGCCAGATGTGTGCAACCTGCTTCAACGCCAACCTTAATGTGCGAAACTTCAGCGCCATCACCGACTGAGACTTGTGAAAACGTGTTGGTCTGTCCACTCTTGGAGCCAGCCAAACCGACATGGGCTTCAAGGATCGTCGCGCGCGCTGACGAGCCAACCTGAATCACATTCCGCGTTGTCGTCAGCGCGGAGCTGTCACCGGCTCGCACAAACACCAACATAAATGGGTGAGCGAGTTCAGCACCCTTCTCGATTTCGACGATCGCACCATCGACCGCGAATGCAGAGTTCAAGGCGACAACGGCATCGTCATTTGATCCGACAGCGAGTAATTCTGTCCCCTGCTCGCCATTCAACGCCGCCGCGAGCGAAGATACGGTCAATCCAGCCTGACCACTAATCCTTGAGAGTTCAGCTTGATATACACCGTCGACGAACACCATCCGGTCGGCTTCAACGCCGGCCAGTGGACCGAGCGCCGTTTCGAGCGCCGATGCGTCGACCGCACCAGTTTTCTTCCCCGCGCTCGGCTGTGCGGCATCAGCGATCTCTGATCGCAGATCCGTATACTTCCACTCTTCGATACGCCGATGCGGCAGTCCTTTATCCTGGAAGGCCTGAATGGCAGCCGCGCGCGCCTGACGCACTGCATCCGTTCCAGGGAGCTTATCTGCGACGTCAGCAAACGCCGCAGCGTAACCTTCCTCAGCCTTCGTCCTCACGATCGAAATGTTTGTCATTGTCTTTGCCTGATTGCTCAAAATACCAAACGCCGATGCGGTCTAAGCCGCTTTGTCGACGTAGGCTCCGTAGCCGGACTTCTCGAGTTCCAACGCAAGCTCTTTGTCGCCGGATGCCTTGATCTGTCCATTGGCGAGCACATGAACGCGGTCGGGTACAATGTAGTTTAGGAGGCGTTGGTAATGCGTTATGACAAGCATGCAACGGTCTGGCGACCGCAGCGCGTTAACGCCGTCAGACACAACCTTCAGCGCATCAATATCAAGACCAGAATCCGTTTCATCCAGCACGCAGAGCGTTGGCTCCAACATGGCCATCTGCAGTATCTCTGATCGCTTCTTCTCACCGCCGGAAAACCCGACATTGACCGGACGCTTCAACATCTCGACATCGATGTTGAGTTCGCCACCCTTCTGTTTCACAAGGCGTAGGAAGTCAGGCGTTTTGAGTTCATCCTGCCCGCGCTTCTTGCGGAGAGCATTGACGGCTGTGCGCAAGAACGTCAGCCCGGCAACGCCTGGGATTTCCATCGGATATTGGAATGCGAGAAAAACACCAGACGCAGCGCGCTCTTCAGGTTCCATCTCGAGAATGTCTTCGCCATTCCAGAGGATCTCCCCGTCAGTCACCTCATAGCCGTCACGGCCCGCGAGCACATACGACAACGTGGACTTACCAGAGCCGTTCGGGCCCATGATGGCATGAACTTCACCCTTCGGAACACTGACCGAAAGCCCGTTAATGATCGGCTTGTCTTCGTCTTCTAGCTTGACATGTAGGTTCTTGATTTCCAGCATTTTACTTTTCCGTTGCTCAGATCAATCTTGATATTCGTCTTCTGTCGGCCGTTGCCTACGTCGTCTCAAAACCACCCACACCAAAAGTGCGATCGGAATCAGGTAAATCGGAGATGGATCCGTCACAGACAGACCACCTCCAGGCACACTCAGACTGGACGGGCCGCCAATGGACATGACGGTCGGATCCGTTGCGAGGAGCAGCAACACTCCAAGCATCAAACCGTAGATAAGGATCCGGCCAACCACGCTCACGCCACCCTATTTGCCAAAGCTCCGGCCGCTTGCTTAAGCGACTTGCTGCTCTCGCGCTGACCACAGTCTGTCAAAGGCTTCGCTCGCTGCGCGCTCTGCTTCATCCCTTTTGGCAACCAACTCATCCACGTTACCCATCGACACTTCAATTTCGCCGGTCTCACGAATCTGTTTCGTCTGCGCCTTGATCTGGTCCGCCAGTTCCTCCGCTGCTAACCAGTCCCGCTCCAATTGCGAAATATTCATCGCCATCCTGCTACGTCCTCCAGACAAGTTTGGTGTGCTATCAAATCCGCCAAATAGCAGCACCGTCCCATAGACTTCTTGTTCAGATCATCTTGTATTATTGGCCAACACAATGGACGTGGGATCGCCACATCGTGCCGGCGGTGGAATGTGATCTAGCCGACGCTACCTTCCAATGAGATACCAATCAGCTTTTGGGTTTCTGCCATGAACTCCATCGGCAGCTGCTGCAGTACATCCCGGACGAAACCATTCACGACCAGTGCAACAGCCTCTTCCTCATTCAGTCCGCGCTGCCGGCAGTAAAACAACATGTCCTCTGAGATCTTGGACGTGGTCGCCTCGTGCTCAAAGTGCGATGATGAGTTCTTGGCTTCAATATATGGCACCGTATGCGCACCGCACTTGTTGCCGATCAGAAGCGAGTCACAGACCGTGAAGTTACGTGCGTTGGTCGCTTTGCGGTGGGCAGACACCAAGCCTCGATAGGTGTTGTCTGAGTTTCCGGCGGCAATACCCTTGGAGATGATGCGGCTCGACGTGTTTTTGCCGAGATGGATCATCTTGGTGCCACTGTCGACTTGCTGATAGCCGTTTGATACCGCAATCGAGTAGAACTCACCGCGTGAGTTGTCACCACGCAGAATGCAGCTGGGATATTTCCAGGTAATCGCTGAACCGGTCTCAACCTGCGTCCAGGAGATCTTGGACGAATGTCCTCGGCAATCCCCCCGCTTGGTCACGAAGTTATAGACACCACCATTGCCGTTCTTGTCGCCCGGATACCAGTTCTGAACAGTTGAGTACTTGATCTCAGCATCATCCAGAGCAATCAACTCCACGACGGCAGCATGTAACTGGTTCTCGTCGCGCATCGGAGCCGTACAGCCTTCCAGATACGAAACATAAGATCCCTTATCAGCGATGATGAGCGTGCGTTCGAACTGCCCCGTGTTCATCTCGTTGATGCGGAAATAAGTCGACAATTCCATCGGACAGCGCACGCCCTCTGGGATGTAGACAAATGATCCGTCAGAGAACACCGCTGAGTTCAATGCAGCGTAGTAGTTGTCGGACTTTGGCACGACCGTACCCAAGTACTTTTTGACCAGTTCAGGGTGCTCGCGCAGCGCTTCTGAAATCGAGCAGAAAATAACGCCGGCCTTAGCCAGTTCTTTCTTGAAAGTCGTAACAACCGAAACGGAGTCAAACACCGCATCAACCGCGACTTTGCCATAGCTGCCGCTCGGCGCATCACCATCATCGAGTTCGCTCGGTTCGCCCTGCTTACGCACACCAGCCAGGATCTCCTGCTCCTTGAGCGGGATACCCAGCTTTTCGTAAGTACGCAGCAATTCGGGGTCCACCTCATCGAGCGACTTGGGACCTTCGGTATTTTTCGGTGCGGCGTAGTAATAGAGATCCTGAAAGTCGATCTTTGGATAATTGACTTTCGCCCAGTTCGGCTCCTTCATGGCCAGCCAGCGCTCATAGGCATCAAGGCGCCACTCCAGCATCCATGCAGGCTCTTCCTTCTTGTCCGAAATGAACTTGACGATATCCTCGCTCAGTCCCTTCGGCGCTTTCACCGTTTCGATGTCAGTTGTGAAGCCATACTTATACTGATCGACGTCAATTTGTTTGACTTGTTCGATCGTCTCTTGAACGGCTGGCATGCTCATCTCCACTTTGTCCGCCGGTTCAATCCGGCGGCATTTCACTGTCACTGGTTGATCGACATCACGCCACGGCGCGTGTCCGATCCCCCAATATTTCGCTCCACGTACTCAGAAACGTTTCAATGTCGGCTGCGGATGTATTCCAACCCAAACTGATCCGGATCGCACTCCGTGCCGTGTCGGCATCGATACCCATCGCAGTTAGGACATGGCTGGTGCCCACCTTTCCGGACGAACAGGCCGAACCTGAACTCACGGCAACACCGGCCAGATCGAACTTGATCAGCAGGATCTCTGATGACTGTCCAGGCATCGCGACGCATGTTGTGTTTGCGATCCGCGGTCCACCCTGTCCAATGATCTGCGCGCCGGGCGTCAGCTTGACGAGCTCGCTCTCAAGCCGGTCCCGAAGTTGCTCGATGCGCTGAATATCACTCAGCTGGGAAACGGCAGCGGCTGCCGCTGCGCCAAATCCTGCAATGCCGGCAACATTCTCTGTGCCGGCCCGGCGGCGTTTCTCCTGACCGCCGCCAACAATCAGAGGCGATAGGTCGAAACCCTCTTTCAGAACAAGCGCGCCAACACCCATCGGCCCGCCCAGTTTATGGGACGAAATCGACATCGTCGTAGCACCCAGCGCATCGAAATCCAAAGGCACACGCCCGGCAGCTTGCACAGCATCGCAATGGTAAGCGCACCCGTGCTCGCGACATATATCGGAGGCTTGAGAAACAGGTTGCAGGCTGCCCGTCTCATTGTTTGCCGCCTGCAGCGCGACCAGAACCCGCTCAGGTCTCTCGGCACCCTTCGTCGCTAACGCCACAATCTGATCAAAGGTCGTCTGACCATGCGGGTCTGCGTCAAGTTCGATGATGTCAGCACCGGACAAGCGGGCTGGCGCCAGAACAGAGTCGTGCTCGATCTTAGGCAGCAAAACTGTGTCCCACTGCCGGGATAGGACCCAAGCATTCGCTTCCGTAGCACCACTCGTGAAGACAACATTTCCCGCCTTGGAACCCACCAATGCGGCAACTTTCTCACGGGCATCTTCCACGATTTTCCGCGCGGACCGGCCTGCGCCATGCACCGAAGACGGATTGCCTGCCACATCCAAGGCGACAAGCATCGCCTCACGCGCGACCGGCAGCAACGGAGCAGTTGCATTGTAGTCGAGGTATGTCAGCGACACACTCATTCCGCTGCGATCCCTTCAGCAGCTGAGCGGGGCGCACGCGCCGCAACACTGTTCTGCAACGCCGGACCACCATGTAGGACATCCTGCAAAGAAACATCGCTCAGGAATGTCTGGATGTGACGGCTGAGAGCAGCCCACAATCCGTGCGTCAGGCAGCGCTCTTCGCCCACACAACCGATGTTGCTGCCAGCGATGCAGCGCGTCATCCGCGTCGGTTCATCCACCGCCGCGAGGATCTGTCCGACAAATATCGCATCTGCGGGGAGAGCAAGCTGGTAACCACCGCTGCGTCCGCGAACACTTTCGACAAGCCCCGCATGACGCAGTTGACCAAATAGACGTCCAAGATAGGCTTCCGACAGCTCTTGGCGTGCAGCGATTTCTGACAACGCTACCGAACGCTGGTCTCCGTGCTTGGCCAGATCGGCCATCGCCATCACGGCGTATCGCCCTCGCGTGTTCAGTTCCACGGCCCAAACCCCAATTTGGCTCACCAGCAACGGAAGGACTGCGGAGGCCTAACTGTGCCTCTTGCAAAGACCTGGCGCGATTGTGCTAGAAGGTCGCTCTCGTCGACCTTGCGCCTGTCGGTCCCATGTGCTGTTTCGAATTGTTCTAAACTAAGCGGAATATGGAAATCCCAACCGCAGGAGTCAAGATTAAAACAATCGTCCTCGCGCAATAATTCCGCGGCACAACGTGCATCATTCTCAAATCGAACGAAGATCGACCCTAAATAAGCGTTCCGGAGCAGCAGCTCCACGCAGTCTGACAACACCAACTCGCCGGTCACCAAACCTATGCCCGAACTTATAATTAATGGCCCTGTGGGCCGACTAGAAGCGCGCTATCACCACGAGCCTGATCCCAGGAGCCCTCTGGCGCTGATCCTTCATCCACACCCCCAGTTCGGCGGGACGATGAACAATCAGGTCGTTTACCACCTGTACTACACGTTTGTTGAGCGTGGCTTTTCTGTGCTTCGCTTCAACTTCCGCGGCGTTGGTCGAAGCCAGGGTTATTTCGACAATGGCCCGGGTGAATTGGCTGACGCAGCAACCGCTCTCGACTGGATGCAGATTGCGAAGCCGGACTCTAAGGCCTGCTGGATTGTTGGTGTCTCGTTCGGCACCTGGATCGCGATGCAGTTGTTGATGCGCCGGCCGGAAATCGACTCGTTTATCTGCGTGGCACCACCGGCAAACCTCTATGATTTCTCATTCCTGGCACCATGCCCGGCATCAGGTTTGCTCGTGAACGGTGATCGCGACCGTGTTGTACCCTCGGCGTCAGTTGCCGAACTCTCGCAAAAGACCAAGGTACAAAAGGGCATCATCCTGCAGCACGACATCATCCCGGAAGCTAACCACTTCTTTGAAGGGGAAGCCCCAATGGCGGCCCTTCAGGAAAGTGTGGGAGGATATGTCGACACGCGGATGATCGACATTCTTAAGAACAAGTCCGACGATTAGGACAACTGCGCCGCCCGCCTGCAGGGCGGCCCTTGCTAATCGCGCATAAACGTGGCTGGATCAACATCTCACTAACGTCGAAAGGCAGACGAGATGTTGATCGCAGTTGTACAGATTCCGCGCAGCTCCCCAAAACCAGACAAAGATGCAGCCGTGGCCCGCGGATTGGACTCCGCACCAGTCTACCGCGATGTCAAAGGCCTAATTCGCAAAGATTACCTCAACGGCGAGGACTGCGGCGGTGGCGTCTACACGTTCGAGTCGCGTGAAGCGGCTGAGGCTTGGTTCAACGATGACTGGTGGGGCTGGATCGAAGAACGCTTCGGCGCTCGCCCAACGCTGACCTTCTACGATCACTATGTCACCGTCGACAATGCAGCCGGTGAGGTTCGAGTCGACGGCAAGCCCGTAGATGTCAGCAACAGCTCACAAGCCGCAGAATAAAGCTGCTTTTGGGACGGCTGCAGTATAGCTGCGGTTAGCATCCGCTCTGGTCGTATGGATGTGTCATATGTGGATGCCAGCACATCCCGCGCATCAGGCTGACGTCACCACTAAAGCGCGACGACCGCCCGATCAATTCAGGCTGAGCAGCACTTCGATATCGCGTTGCGTCAGCCTCTGCAGAAGCGCGCGGTCGTCAGCAGCAAGCCGGCCGCCACTCTTAATGATCTCGGCGATCTGCCGAGCGATCTCACTCGTTGATTGATAATACAAATCAGGTCGTGAATGGGTCAGATCGCTCAAGATGCGTTGCAGCAACTTCTTACGCCGTTCGGCGTCCAGGTCTTTACGTTCATCTTTCATCGCATTGGTGGCCTCTGGCTGGGATGCGGCGAGGTCATGGACCTTCATGCGCATGACTTGCTGAGCCTGATATAAAACGCCAATAGAGTGACACAATGCTTCGACGCATCGCGAAATTTCTTGGTCAACACGGATCGCCGCAAAAAACAGAACTTAAGCGCTCATCTCCGTTGGAGGTACAGGCCGCACCTGCCCACGAACATTCTGCCAATTTCGCGACGCGCATCCGCTGCATAAGCGCAGACCCGTACGTGTGCATAGCTGATGAAGCACTCAGGCTCGTGTCTATCTTCGATGATCTGAAATACGACCGCGCTGATTTGGACATGGTCTCCGGCCCAATGCGCCGGAAAATCCTGAGCAAGCTCCAACCACTAGGCTTCAAGCAGGTGTCAGGTTCGGTGATTGAGAACACAGTCGAAGACATCAAGTTCATCCTACCAAAGTTTAGGGCTCTGGGGGCATCGCCGTTTGATGCCACGCGCGATACCAACCGCCGCGAACAGGATTACTTCATCCTGACACCGACACAGGCTGCCTGTGAGATCATCAATGCCTATCCTATCGGCACAGCAGTGGAACGTCTTGAGGTCTTGGTGGTCAAGCATCCGGTCAATCTCCTGCGGATCTTCGACTACCTCGAAGGCAATTCAGTCCATCAGGCGTTCAAAGAGGCCATCGGCCATCTTACCCTCATTCAACGAAAAGCGATTGCGGAGGAACCCCTCAAAACCCGGAGGGCATTGCGCTGATTAACTGAGGAACAAATCGGCATTGCGACGCACGTCATCGTCCATTATAATATACTTATGGATCAAATAGTGGACACGATTGATCAAGCACTCGCATCGCGGCTCCGTCTCGAACGACGGGAACGCAAATGGTCTATGCAGGATCTCGCCAAGCAATCTGGCGTCTCTAAAGCTATGATTGGACGAATTGAAAAGGGTGAGGTCAGCCCAACCGCCAATCTACTCTGCAAACTTGCCGATGCGTTTGGAATGACGCTTTCAACCTTGCTTGCGCGAGCAGAAAATGGCCAGGGTGAGCATCATCCATTCACCCATCAGCAGGTCTGGACTGATCCGGAATCCAGATACGTTCGCCGCTCCGTATCACCACCCGCTGCAAAGGGTGCCGAGATCACTCATGTGACGCTGCCGGCACAGACACGTGTGGCCTTTGCGGAGCAATCCCAAGCCATCTACACGCAACAAATCCTGGTCCTGACTGGAGAGCTGACGTTCGACACGGGTGTGAAGCGCTATCGACTGAAAGCTGGCGATTGGTTCCAAGCTCCGGAGACCGGCCCCCGCACCTTCGTCAATGAGCATGACGCCCCGTGCCAGTATCTTCTGGTTGTCACATGACGATTGAGACCAACAAACGCGCCGGGTGATGGATGATGGATCGTCACAGCAACGATGCACTGAACATTGTTGAAGATTGTCTGACAGGGCAGGAGATTGCAGACCTTCTTGCAACCCACCTCGAGTTTGCCCGGGCAAGTTCGCCATCTTGCGCCGTACATTCATTTGAAATCGAACGCCTGAAGGCACCTGACATCACATTTTGGTCGGCCTGGCGCGGTGACCTTCTGCTTGGCTGCATCGCATTAAAAGAACTTTCACCTGACCACGGTGAGATCAAATCCATGCACACAACCGCAGCATCCCGCCGCAGCGGAATTGGCGGCCGCCTTCTAACTCATCTTTTGGATATTGCCCGCCAGCGCGGTTACCAGCGCCTCAGCCTTGAGACCGGATCAACAGCGCCATTCGCTCCAGCTCACCGACTCTACGAACAGTATGGGTTTCGACAGTGCCCGCCGTTCGGAGAGTACGTTGATGATGGTTTCAGCATGTGTATGACCCGCAAACTATGACACCCCCCAATCGCCAATCGAGAATCCGTAACAGTCGACGGGAGGTCGAGTGGCGCCGGATCATCAGTCTGACCGGCGAAAGTTCTCTGCCCCCCAACCACAATGGTGGACCGCCTCTTGATGACCCTGACGATCATGTACCGGCCTGGGGCAACGCTGGCCTCCGTACCTACTTCGGTTGGAAGCGCGCCTACGATCAAGTCTGGAAGTCAGTTCCTCACGCGATCATGCTGCGCCGTGTTAAAAAGGCAAAAGCGTGCGGTCTGACCTACGATGAGTATACGCTGCACCTCCTCGATACCGGCCGCTATCTCCAACCAAGCGATCACGACATCATCGCTGACATTCTTGCTCGCCGTACTCGGCCTAGCAAGATGGGTGATCGTCATTCCAGCAAGTCTTAGGCATTTGCCGGATGACACAGAACTCCGCCGGTTTGAGGTTGCGGGACGCCCGTTGTCCCAGGGAATGTAAGCGGCAGGCCTTCCAGGCTCCGCACAGCCATATACGCCCAGGCTTCAGCCTCAATGCTATCACCATTCCAACCAGCATCTTCTGCCGTCATGACCTGCCCCTCGACGGCCGTCGCCAACATTTTCATGATAGTTTTGTTATGCCGTCCACCCCCACAAACAACCCAGCAAGCAGGCTCGTTCGGAAAATGGAGCGCAGCGCGCGCAATGGTCTCGACAGTGCATGCGGTCAATGTGGCCGCACCATGCTCCGGCGATGCGCTATTGAGCCCAGCAATCTGCCAGGCATTACGATCCAGTGACTTCGGCGGCTCCTGGTGAAAATAGTCCTGCTCAAGAAATGCATCGACAATCTTGCGATCGATCTCCCCACCAGCAGCCAGTGCGCCATCCACATCGTAGGATTGACCCGTGTGAACACGCACCCAATCGTCAATCAGCGCGTTTCCAGGCCCTGTGTCGAATGAAATAAGAGCCCCATCCTCACCAATCCACGTCACATTGGCCACGCCACCAATGTTGACGACCGCGATAGGAAGCTTGGACATGCCGGAGGCCAGCGCTTGATGATAGATCGGTGCCATCGGCGCACCTTGCCCCCCCGCTGCGACATCGCCAGCCCGCATATCGCAAATGACAGGTCGTCCAATCGCATCGGCCAAGGCTTGGCCATCCCCGATTTGAACGGTCAGATGAGCGTCCGGGCGATGTAAAAGCGTCTGGCCATGAAACCCGACGACATCAATCACTTCGTCGGTGCATGACATTGTATCGAGGAAGATGTTGACAGCTTCGGCATGGAGCCGTGTCAATTCACGCTCAACTTCGGCCAAGCAACCTGGTCGCGCGGTACGGTCTGTAATATCTCGTGCATCCACGACCGCTGCCTGCAATTGCCGCTGAAACTCAGTTGTATAAGGGAAACTTTGAAACCCAGCGGGCTTCGCCTGACAGCAGCCGTCCGTTTTGAGAGCAGCCACATCAATCCCGTCCATTGATGTGCCACTCATCAACCCGATTGCCAGCTTAATCTTGCTCATTGGCCTCATCCTGTGCAATGTGCCGCCGCAATCAGTGGCACCTTCCAAGCAATGACAGTTCCCGGCTTTTCGCAAGCCCGGAATTCAATCTGTGACCTCTCTCGGCGGTAAAACCATGACCGATATCGACTTCTCGCCCAAATCAGACTTCCTCAAAGTACTAATCGAGCGTGGCTACGTGCATCAATGCTCGGATTTTGGCGGCCTTGATGACCTAGCCTCCAAAGGCGAGGTTGTTTGCTACGTCGGCTATGACTGCACCGCACCATCGCTCCACATCGGTTCTCTCATTTCGATTATGATGCTGCGTTGGCTTCAGGATAGCGGCAACAAACCGATTGTCCTCATGGGCGGCGGCACGACCCGCGTTGGCGACCCGTCCGGCAAGGACGAGTCACGTCAGATGCTGACGATCGACGCGATCGAAGCAAACAAGAACACGATCAAAGACGTGTTTTCGAAATTGCTGACGTTCGGCGACGATAAGACCAACGCTGTCATGGTCGACAATGCCGAATGGCTAACCGCCCTGAACTACATCGATATGTTGCGGGACATCGGAAGGCATTTTTCCGTCAACCGCATGATGGCCATGGACTCGGTGCGGATGCGGCTGGAGCGGGAGCAGGAACTCTCGTTCATCGAATTCAACTACATGATCCTGCAGTCTTACGACTATGTCGAACTCGCCCGGCGTTACGGCTGCAATCTGCAGATGGGTGGATCCGATCAATGGGGCAATATCGTCAATGGTATTGATCTCGGTCGACGGATGGGCACGCACCAACTCTATGCGTTGACTTGCCCACTCCTGACCACAGCATCCGGTGCAAAAATGGGCAAGACGGCTTCCGGCGCGATCTGGCTCAACGAAGATATGCTTGGCGCCTATGACTACTGGCAGTACTGGCGGAATACCGAGGACGCCGACGTCGAGCGCTTCCTCAAGCTGTTCACTATGCTTCCACTCGATGAAATCGCGAAACTCGCCGATTTGAAGGGCGCCGAAATCAACGAAGCCAAAAAAGTTCTTGCAACCGAGGCAACAGCACTGCTGCACGGCCGCAATGCAGCCGAGACAGCTGCGGCAACAGCGCAAAAAACGTTTGAGCAAGGCGCACTGGCAACCGGTTTGCCGACTGTTGAGATCTCAGGACAAGAGTTTGATGCCGGTCTTGGTCTGTTGGCAGCGTTTGTTAAAGCAGGCCTGACCCAGTCCAATGGCGACTCACGCCGTCAGCTCAAAGGTGGCGGATTGCGGATTAACGACCAGGTCGTGAGTGACGACAAGCTAATCCTGGACCAACAGCACGTGACTGAAGAGGGTGTCATCAAACTGTCTGTTGGCAAGAAGAAACACGTTCTATTGCGCCCTCAGTCCAGTAAATAGCGTAATGCGTCACCCAAGCAATGGTCGAACAAGCAATGACCGGCAGATGATGATGGGGTCGGCAACCTAATTCGCCTCATCATTAAACGTCTCGGAAGTCCACTTTTCGAACGAACCCGATTTACCCGACCGACCTAGGACAACTTGAGACTTTGGACATGCTGCTTTAAACAGTTCGCGGAAGATACCCGGTGTCACCAATGACAGGGGATTGATCAGCACCTCTGGCTTCTGCATTGAGCCAACAATCTCGAAATTGACGCCGATGACACCCGCACTCTTTGCCCCCGTCAGAATCTGGCCAAACCCGGGAATAACACCAAATATCGAGCTCAATCCTTGTAGCGGTACGTAAGTGCCAGACAGCTTTACTCGGCGCGTTGCGAAATCCGCCCGCCCGCACAAAAGCAAGCCATGGACCGGGCCGCGCATTTCCGCATCGGTTATGACAAAGTCGCCTTTTCCGGTTTCGAATGGCACGCGCATCCAGTCGAATTCGATCAGCTCTCGCGCAACTGCTCTCGCACGTCCCCGGCGGCGTTGTTTCTGTTGCTGCGACTGGATGACTTCGCTCAACACTGGATCACCCAGGATTTGGAACTTTCGCACTAGCATTTCACCGGCTCGGTCCACTCTGCCTTGTTTGTCCAGATCAACCACGGCTTGCAGGCTTCCCCCGCGAATATTGGGATAAAAGCCAATCAATTTGAGGACCTGGCCAGCATCGTTCGAGGTTGCAACGAGCCGCCGCCGTGCCTGCCCGCGCCTCACTTGCACCCGCAGTCTCTTGTCGCCATCCAGAAGGCCTGTCACATTGAGCGCTGCAATCTTCCCGCCACGTTTGGAGAGATCGAGGCGGACGTTTCTAAGTGAGGTCTGCCAGAAGCCCAGCACGTTGCCAATTTGCACGTCCAAATCCAACCCCGGTTGCCCAGCGGTGACTGCACCACTCTTAGCCGGCTTTGTGGAGAACAGGCTGCGAAACAGCTCACGGCCTTCGTAAGTCGCTCCGCGCGCTGAAACCCGCCAAACGTTACCTTTGCGCAATTCGCCTTTGACACGCAGACGCGTCACAACATCGAGCGTGAAATCCTCAAAATCGAATGATGTGAGTCGGTCCCGACGATCTATGTTCGCGCTCCCGCGAATGGCCAATCGGCCTGCCTCGACACGAATGTTGTCCAGCCGGGCGGGCTGCCGCCCCGTCCCCTGAAAGTAATCAAACTCAGCGATTGCGCGTTTGCCCGGCGCCTTCTTCCAGGCAAGGCTCTCAAGCTCCAATGCGGCTTTGGTCAAATCAAGCCGCACGTGCGTTGACGTTGGCGCGGCATTCTTGGAGATCCGGGGGGCAAACTTGACATCCAGCCCCATCGGACCGCGGACAATGTGATCGACTTCCAGTCCAAGCTTGCGTCGAGCTTTGCCATCCAAGACTGCCGTAACACGGATCGGCGGTTGCTGCGCCTCCTCCATGTTAAAGAAGCGCTGCCATCGAAACTTAGCCGGCACAGCACCAAGCCGAAGCTCACCATTTGCTGTCCATCCCTTGTCCCCAACATCGATGATGACTTTGCGCCCAACCGCGGGCTGATCTTTCCAGATCCGGGTGACCTTCCCATCAAGGATCCGGATCTGACCAACAACAGACGGAGGTGGCAGCTGTCCTCCCGACCTGACGAAGGGCAATACGAGTTCAAGACGACTGTCAATCTTGCCGGAGGCTCTCGCCTTGATATCCTTTGCGGCTTGCGCTTCGACAACACCCAATGATTGAACAATGTCGACAGCATCGCGCAAATCGCCCTGCACCCGAATGCTCGTCTTGCCATCAACGGATGGTTCAAACATCCGCTCGGTCACCAGTTCCACGTTGTTGATATTCAAAGACCGGCCATCACCGACAACGAAAGCAGACTGCGGAATTCTGAGGCGAAACGTATCATCCTTCAACAATAGGCTCGCCTTTTCGGCAAAGATTGGGGGAAGAGACGGATTGCCAATAAAGCGGGTCCCTCGCAAAGCTGCATCCAATGACATGCTGTAATCTGATTTCGTCTCTTTGGTGGCTCCTGCAGGCCTGAGCATACGCATTGCAAAAGTCGCGCCCTCCAACTGCCCTGCGAGAACATTCTTGCTTGCCCATTGACGTGCATCAGCCCCTAGGACTTCCGGCCAGAATGCAAGGAAATTTCTGACGAGCATCGGGCCGACCCGACCTGACATTGTCACACCGGGAGAGCTGCCGGTATAAACAGCCCCCTTCATGACAAGTGCGCCATCTCCTGCTTCGGAAATGACTTGATCGAGATTGAGAACCCCTTTGCCCGGCAGCATGGTCCCTTTGGCAAGCCAACGCTTCAGCCGGATGAACTCTCCTGGCCGGCCGAGTCCGAGACGCCCCTTGTTCGATTGCAGATTAAAATCCCAGGCGACATCATCATTCCCGATCTGACGTTGCTTGATAAGACCCTGCGCAGTGATCTCGCTACCCGACCACCGCAGCACCGAGGGCGCGACCTGGATCCCAGCTCCGCCTCGGCGATACCGGAGTCTGATCAATCCCCGTTCCAGACGCGGCGGCGCCACCTGCAGCCAAGGAACATTCAGTGAGCCACTGCCAAGCGACACATCAAAGTTCCCGGCAATCAGCTCACCTTGCGACGACAGGGCAAGATCCGCCCGGCCACCGATTGGAAAGCGAAGCGACCGCAGCGCGTTTAGTCCTGGGATCGCCTCAGCAATCGTTTCTGGAATAATATCGCGAACGGTGGTTGTCAGACGCACAGTCTGGCGCCGCTCTGATTCTTCCGCACGGATTCCTATCCGCCAGGGCCCGCGCCCCGAAGCAATGGCAATATCACCTTCCAGAACACTACGGGCTTCAAAATGCGATAACCGGAACTCTGCTGATGGCACGCGCCACGCCGTCTGCGCCCCCGCATGATCAACGACAATCGTGCCATCGCGGATTCCGACACGGTCAAGATATGACGTCGCATCGTCTTGGCTTCGCGCGCGCGCCGCAAGCTTGACAATCGTTCGCGCGAGATCAATCCGGCCGGAACCCACACCAAAAGATGTTTGGGGCGGTCCGCTGCTCGGAACTCGATCGGTTGTGGTTCCTCGTAGATTGCGTTGCGACTCCGCTGGCCGAGGTTCCTCCGCACTCTGCGCCAAAGATAGTGAGAGACCGCTCTCCTGACTGTAGAACATCAGCATTTGCGGTTCGATCAAAACAATGCGTGAGGGTGCCAACTGTCCGGACAAAAAGGCAGTGCGACTTACTTCAACGGCTGCAAGTGGTGCAATAGCCACCGGCTTACCGGATGCATCCGCCAAACGAACATTGCGCAACCGAAACTCAAAACTGTTGCCGCGAAGCTCGACAATGAAGTCACCAATCGAAACACTCAAACCATCCAGCTCGGATGAGATGTTCTGGGCCACCGATGCATTCAGGAACGGTAACGATATGGGACCATTCATGAGCCGGACATAAAGAACGCCGACGGCGACACCTGCCAGCAGAATAAGTGGGATCAGGATTTTGCCCAGGAACAGGAGTATCTGGCCGATGATGCCCAGGAACGAGCCTGGCCCATCGTCTGGATCGCGCATGTCTCGGTCAGACCGATGTCTGCGACGCGTTTTGCGCCTCACTGTAACGACATCAGACAACGATCGGCCCTTTCCCTAGACGATCCAATGAATCTCGGACGAGATGTCAGAAACCATAACTGATACGTAGCATGAGTTCCCCGAACGGCACCGTCAAATCCCTAACGCGCACGGGGAAGTCATCAACACCCCCTATAGGCATGCGCGTTAAAGTGCGACATAACCCGACTGCACCGTTAGGCGATATCACAACTGCAAAAGCGACCAAAGAAAGGCACAGAATTCATGCTTGAGGAAGGCAAGAAGGCCCCGGCATTCAAACTCCCGGGCGACGCAGGTGAAACATTGCAACTCAAGGACTTCAAAGGTGAAATGGTCGTCCTGTTTTTCTACCCGAAGGATGACACCTCTGGTTGTACCAAAGAAGCCATTGCGTTTAGTGAGTTGAAGAAGAAGTTCAACGCCGCGGGCGCTCAAATCATCGGCATGTCACCCGACAGCATTGACCGCCATGTCAAGTTCAAGAAAAAGCACGATCTCACGGTTACACTCGCCTCCGATGAGGACAAATCCGTACTCGAAAAGTACGGAGTCTGGGTTGAGAAGTCGATGTACGGCAGAAAGTATATGGGCGTCGAGCGCACCACGTTGTTGATCGATGCCAACGGCAAAATCGCCAAGATCTGGCGAAAAGTGAAGGTTCCAGGGCATGCAGAAGCTGTCTTGGAAGCTGTTCAAGAACTTGCAGCTCAGTCTTAAAAGCGCGGCTGCAGTTTGATCCATTTAACTTGTTCCTACTGCAGCCACACAATTGATACCGCAGAGTAAGAATGCAGCCATGACTGAAGCAGTCGAGGATCATCAAGCTGAGGCGAGGCCGGAGGAGGAACTGCCTTCCGGGAGTGCCCTGGCAGATGCGGCTGCAGCCATCGTCGCCGAGCCAGAATTAAGCCGCAAAGTCCGACTTGCAAAGCAAACGGCAAAGGCTTGGTTCACGCGCCGCCTTCCACTGCATCGCACCGGCCCGGCCCGCAACTTACCGGATCGCCCTGGCCGCCCTGACAGGCCAGAGTTACTACCGCCTCGGAAAATGCCAAAGCGCAGCACCAGTGGTGCCAAAGGCCGCTTCGCGCTTCTCCATTCACTCGCCCACATTGAGCTTAGCGCCGTCGATATGACCTGGGATTTGATCGCCCGTTTCACGCCGCAAGGTATGCCGCAAAACTTTTTCGACAATTGGGTGCAGGTCGGGCTGGAAGAGGCCAAGCACTTTGAACTGCTAAGGAATCGATTGATCGAACTAGGCGGTAGCTACGGTGATCTACCGGCACACGATGGCCTTTGGCAGGCTGCCCAAGAAACGCGGCATGATCTGCTCGCACGACTAGCCATCGTTCCATTGGTTCTTGAAGCGCGCGGACTTGACGTCGGCCCGGAAATGATCCGGAAACTCGAAGCCGCGGAAGACGAACGCTCAGCCAATATCCTGAAGATCGTCTACAGGGATGAAAAAAAGCATGTGGCGATTGGCATGTACTGGTTCAGATTCATGTGCCAGCGCGAGGCAAGACCAATTGAACAGACGTTCCAATCCCTCGTCCGGCGACATTTCAGGTCTCCTATCAGGCCGCCGTTCAACGAGGAGGCACGCCTGGAATGCGGCATGCCACCCACATTCTATAAGCCGCTGACAGCATTCGGAGCACCGAGCTGAGCAAATTCTGGAGTGCATACGATCTCAGGACGGCGTCTTTCGGGATTGTGCGACAAACCATCCAACACAAGATCATACTCATCCAGCTCGGCGGGCGCACCGAAGACGCCAACAACACGCTGACACTCCATACATAATTCAATTAACAATCAGCGTTGCCAAACGTCCACACACTGATCTCAACGCAAAGAATCGATTCGGTACGCCAACAATGGTGTGATAGCTTGCGGCACTATTCAGACGGTTGAGTTGCCCGAACGCGAGTGATTGCCAGATCAATCTCATTTCAAGACGGGTGGGAGATTGGAAGGATGAGGGAATGCTGTCAAATTTTGGAAGTAAGAAGCCAGAGAAGGAAGGCCCAGCGGTGAACGCCACAACACAAACTTCAGCGTTCGGCACTGCTCCGAGTGCGCCAGCACCGGCTGCGGCTCCACGCCCCGCAACCGCGGCACGCGCTGGCACACCATCTGCGCCATCAGTTATCGGGCCTGATTTGACGATAATGGGCAACCTGATTTCGTCCGGCGAAGTCCAGGTCGATGGCGAAGTGCAAGGCGATCTGCATGGCACCCATATCGTCATTGGTGAGAAGGCCCGCATCACGGGCGGGGTGAACGCCGAAGAGGTTGTTGTCCGAGGGCATGTGATGGGCTCGATCCGGGGCCGCAAGGTCATGCTGCAGTCGTCCAGCCATGTCGAAGGCGACGTGCATCATCAATCACTTGCCATTGAGCAAGGCGCCTTTTTCGAAGGGAAATCAAGGCGCTCAGAAGATCCGCTATCCGGCGTCCAACGGCCGGAGCCATCGTCTACTGCGGCAAACTAAGCCCGGAAAAGACTACCCAATGAATTTAAAAGGCCCCGAACAATCGGGGCCTTTTTTTGCAGATGGCGTTGGCGCTGCAGTCAAATTCGCCTTGGCGCTTGGAAACAGGGCGACTAGTCAAATTTCCAATAACTGAGATTGGCGCCGACAGCATTAGGCAGCTTCGGCGACCTGGACCCTATCGGCACCGAAGTCTTCGATGAGCGGCGAGAAGGCCCGCTCATGACACGTTAAAATAAGCAACTGGTGCTTGGCTGACATGCTCTTCAAGACTTGGAAGAGGCTTTCAAGCCTGGCGTCATCCGCAAAGACAAACGGATCATCAAGCACCAACGGTAGCGGATGCCCACCATCTGCAAGAATATCCGAAAACGCTAGCCGCGCCAGGACGCCGATCTGCTCCCGCGTGCCGTCACTCACCGCATCAAGTGGCTCTTCGATGCCTTGGCGATCAATGCTTTTCAGCTCCAACCCATCTCCAAAGCCAAACGCCGCCTCATCAAAAAGGGGGGCCGCCAACCGAGCCACACGCTTCATAACGGGCCGCGTGATCAATCTCTGACGATCACTCGCTATGACGCTCAGCCTCTGCTCAAGAAGGTCAAGCGCGGCAACATCCAACAACAACGCATCAACTTTCGCTGCGGCAGCTCGCTTTTGCTCTTCGGCTTCGTGCACTTGAACACCAAGACCATCCTCCGCATCTCTGCGAAGCGCGCCTTCGAGGATCTTTGCCTCCTCATTCAGTGACGCTAGCCGGTCTTGCCGTGAACGGACGGTTGCATCCAGCTGTTCCAACTCACGCACGCGGTCTGCAATCTCCGTCTGTGACGGCGCACCATCAAACAACGCATGCTCCTGGCGTACAGCAAGGTTCAATCGATCCGTTGCCTCCCGCACCTCATTCTGCAATTGCGCTACCCGCGCCTCACGTCTCGCAAAATCAGAAATCTCAGCGACGCTTTTGTTCGATAACGCCTCCGACAAAGCCGACTGCTCTTCCGACAATTGCTTTCGGCGCTCATCGCGGCGCGCAATGTCGGCCTGAAGGGTTTTCACCGCGAGAGTTGACGCCTCGATGCGCTCATTTAAGTCGGCGCCATCTTCCACAACCTCAGCAGCCAACATCGCCGGATCGGGCTTCGCCTCTTCAACTTGCTGCTCCAATTGACCCAAGAGTTCTGTCAAACGCTTCGCACCCTCTGGCGCGATCTGCTGAAGATTATTTGCGAGTTGTGTTCGTTCAACCAGGAGCCCGCTTTTTTCCTGCCAGGCTTGCTCAAGCTGTTCAACGTCATCAAAACTATGCTTCGCCAGAATGGCTGCCAGTGCGTCCTGCTTTTCTTCGAAGCTCTCTCGCAGTTGCGACATCTCTTTGCTGAGGCCCGGTGCAATGCGCAGGCGGCCAATCCCCGGCACCTCCACGATGAGTGGACGATCAATCTGGATAACTGCGGCCTCGCCCAGCTCTTTCCCATCCACAATGAAAGTCCCGTTGCGATCCGGCAGATAGTCAACCTCGATTGTCGCGGACTGAGCCTCCAATTCGATGGAAATCCGCTCCGCCTGGACCTTGAGCGATAGAGCTTTGTCATACTCCTCTTGCGTAAGGCTGATCTCAGCCAACGCAGCATCGATTCGAACAACCTTCTCAGACGCCTCTTGGACATTCGCGTGACGTCGACGAACATCGTTCAATCGCTCAACAAGCCCCTCATAACGTCGTTGTTGTTCACGTATGAGGGCTTGCCGGCGAAGTGTGTCCCGGTACGCTTCCTGCTCGCTGAGTGTCGCTGCGTTATTTGTCAGATTCTGCTGGTCCTGGGTTTGGGCCTTACCCAGTTCTTCCAGAAGATCTCCAACATGGCCAAGCCGCTCGCTCGTCTCGGAATAAATGCGCACCCTGTCGATGTAACTTGCGTAGGCCGCTTGAGCCGTATCCAGTTCCACTGCCTGTCGCTTACGACGTTCCGCTGCCAGCTCGCATTGATTGAGCCGATGCTGGTCGGCCTCGACTTGCGCGCGGCGTTCCAGGATCTCCGCCTTCAACCGCTCAAGCTCTGCAACCTGACCGGCATCCCCGATGACGGCGAATATCTCATCAAATCGGGCCTGCCGTTGCGAACTGATCCGGGCTTTCTCTCTCAACTCTTCGCAAATTGCGGATATCTCGCTCAGCTCACGTTGCGCGACATGCAAGGGGCCGCCTGCCTTGGGTTTTCGGCTCTTTGCCGTAATCAATGTGGAAAGTTGATCTGACACCTTACCGACAATCATATCGAGTTGATCGCCACCCGTTGCTGACGAAACCTCCTCCGCGACAAGCTGCTGAACAGTCGACACCGTCTCGGCTGCAGCCCGCGGCGGTCGAAACCCGTCACCCTGCACAACCCATTGGGACTTCAGCGTCGCCAACGAACCAGCTGCTTCCTCCACGAGATCTGAAAGGGCACGATCGACATCTCCACCACGGTAAAGCGAGCCTCCTGACAGGCTCCGCAACTCAGCACTTCGCGATGCAAGATACTGCTTCCTCAAAAGCCAGTGTTGATTGGCCAGATGGAATTCGCATTCAATCTGTGGCGCACCACCAGAATACGGCCTTAGCGCGCGAACAGCGGCGTGGTTCGACGTATGAGAATATTCAAACAGCACGCGAAGCGAACGGAGCAACGTCGATTTGCCAAGTTCATTGGGGCCGATCAATACGTTGAGACCAGGCGACAGCCCTTCAAGGGTATAGCCCGTTGAAAATTTGCCCACTTCCCGTAAGCGGAGCGCGTTAATCCACATGGGCCTGGCGACCTCTGCTCGATGCAGCCAACTGAGCCAGCATTTGGAGAGCCCGCTGCCGGACTTTCTCATCAGCATCCGACAGACCGGTTGCCTCAGATTGTAGGCTGGCTGCCAATTCGGAAAGCCGCTCGTCCTGAAAAAGCTCCTGATCCGCCCCGCTGACGGTCATCAGCAGATCGTCTCGACTGGTCTCCAGGTGGAATAGGACATCGCCCACGGCATCCAATTGATCCTGCAGTTCCACTGCTTCTTCAAGGAGCAATTCACCGCCCAGCTTGAGCCGAACGAGACTACGCAAGCCGTTGTCGCGAATGGCATGAAGCTTCTCCAACAAAACAGCCGCCGTCGAAAAATTATCGAAACCGAATTCAATCCGCGACCATGAGAACACACCAGTGGCGTGGCGCTTCACTTGCGGGCGCGCCCCGGCCCCATCAATCTCAACGGACAGCACAAAACCCGGCTCATTGTCGACAAAACCTTCAGGTTCCGGCGTGCCGCTGTAGCTCGTCCGATCGCTGACAGTCTTCTGGCCATGCCAATCGCCAAGTGCCAAATAATCGAGACTATCCTCCTCCGCCCGGTCTCCCGCAATCAGGACCGAAGCTTCTTCCGTATTCGCACTGCCGAATTGTTGGATAGATCCATGCGCAAGGCCGATCCGGATCACGCCATCCTGGCGCGCATAGTCCGCAAAATGCGCCGTTGGATCCTGCATGGTCCGTGCACTCGTCACCGGCGCCGTCAACAAAACAACGTCGTCCCTGAGCACAATCGCCTCCGCGCTCCGACAAACGATGACATTGGCCGGTTGACCCAGCTCCGCCACTCGATCCCAGATGCCATGGTCGACCGCTGGATCGTGATTGCCAGGCAAAAGAAACCAACTGATATCCTTTGCTTGTCCGAGTTTATGGAGCGTTTGTCGAATGATGCTATCAGCGAGTTTCGGGCTATCGAAAACATCACCAGCGACAAGCACATGATAAATGCCCAATGAAGCTGCGGTCTCCGCGATCCGCTCGACAATCGACAATCGTGCATCGCTCAACAAGGCGCGTTTATCGGGCGGAAACCCACCAAAGCTTTTGCCAATATGCCAATCAGCCGTATGTAAGAACCTGAATGCCATCGTGCTCTTTTTATTGCGACATTGCTGTATATGTTCTCTTTTCGTTCACCGCAACTCCGAAACCTTGCTTTCCACAACTGACACCAGATCCGGCCTGCTGAGGCACCCTTTATGCGGGGCGACAAGTTGAGCTTAGGCATCGACCCGATTTGCGTTGCTCTGCTACCGTCGGAGCCATACTCAGATGGTCAACAAATCTCTCAAGCAGCAGAAAAACAATGTCGACTGACGTAGAAACGATTGTCATCGGTGCCGGCGTCGTCGGGCTGGCCATAGCCCGCGCACTCGCCATGCGTGGCCAGGAAGTTCTTGTTGTCGAGCAACACGATCTCATTGGTTCCGAAACAAGCTCACGCAACAGCGAAGTGATTCATGCCGGGATCTACTATCCCAAAGGCAGCAAACGCGCCCTGCATTGCGTTCAGGGAAAGCATCAGCTGTACGAGTTTTGCGAGCAAAATGGCGTCGGCTATCGCCGTTGCGAAAAACTGATCGTTGCCGTCACGGATGAGCAGGTTGCGCGCCTTAAAGCCATCAAGGAAACCGCAGCAGGAAACGGTGTGACCGACTTGGAGTTCCGGACAGGCGACGAAGTCAAGGCCATTGAACCTGAAGTCCATTGCCTGGGTGCATTGCTATCGCCATCAACCGGCATCCTCGATAGTCACGAGTTCATGCTCGCATTACAGGGACACGCTGAAACCAACGGTGCACAAGTTGCGCTATTGTCAGAGGTTGATCGTCTGTCCAGATCCGACAATGGTGCCTATGCGATCGAACTGGTTGATGGCTCTGTCGTAACCTGCCAGCGACTAGTCACGTCAGCCGGCCTCCATGCGACGCGCATAGCTGACACGCTGACATACGCCAATGACTACATCCCACCCCGCACATACTACGCAAAGGGACAGTACTACGCGCTGTCCGGAAAACCGCCGTTCACGCGTCACATCTATCCGATGCCGCAAGGTGCCTGGCTTGGCCTCCATGCGACGGTCGACATCGGTGGCCGATGCAAATTCGGACCTGACATCGAATGGATTGATGAGCTCGACTACAGCTTTAAGCCAGAAAAGCTCACGCAATTTCTTGAGTTCATACGCGCATACTACCCGGCACTGGATCCCGACAAACTTCATCCCGACTACACCGGCATCCGCCCGAAACTTTACAAAGAAGGTGAGCCAGTCCCTGACTTCATGATCCACGGACGTGAAACGCATGGCCACGAAAATCTGGTCATGCTGTTCGGCATTGAGAGTCCGGGTCTGACGGCATCGCTCTCGATTGCTGACGAGGTCGCTTCACATTTTGAATAGCGAGTTGCAGTAAGCTGTCAGCTGCAAGGTTAAGTGTAGCATCGCCCGCCCGCGCGACGCGTGCACCACTTGAACAACAACTTGACCTCCGGTGGACCTGGAAGAAGCCTAAGGTCCCATACCCTTTTCCGCGAGTTCCTGCTTCGCCTTCTCATTCTTTGAAAGGTCATCAAGGCCCATACCGCGCAGAACACCGTCAGTCTTTGAAAACTGGATATTGCTGTAACCAACGATCTCGATGCGGTTCCCCCATGGATCATAGAAATCCATGAAGCGGTCGGAAACGATTTCGACACCCATCTCCTGCAGACGCCGCCCGACAAGCTCCTTATCATCCACAACCAAACCAAAGTGACGCTCTCGATCCTGCGAAAGCTCGGCAACCGCTGAAAAGGCAATGAACTGATCACCCAAATCAACAAACGCCATGGTTTCGCTCCTGCCGCGTAGCGTGAATTGCAGGAACTCTCCGTAGAACGCCAAGGCATCATCAATGTTGCCGACTTCCAGGGCGACATGGTTGATGCCAACCGCACGCGCTCTTGCAGCATTAGACATCACGATCCTCCGAGTAAGCACTTGTCCTGCACGACTTTAGCGAACCGGCAAGGCTTCACATACATATCTTCAGGCGCGACGACGCAATTGACGACCTGCGCAACCGTTGGCGGAGCAGGTCCAAGCCCGAAAACCTAGCGCCGCTCGGTATTCAACCGGTTTTCAAGATAGCGACCGTAGAGTGCCATGCCATAGCAGAACACGAAGTAGACAACGGCAGCGAAAATCAAACCTTCGATGAAGAAGACTCGCCATTCGGTATCCTGGGCCGCGGTGCGTATGGAATTCAGGAAGTCGTAAAGGCCGATAATCAAGACCAGCGTCGTATCCTTGAAGAGCCCGATGAAGTTGTTGATCATCGGCGGGATAACCAGCTTGAGCGCCTGAGGCAGAATAACGAACGTCATCTTATACCAGTAAGATAAGCCAAGCGCGTCGGCCGCTTCTTCCTGCCCCCTAGGCAGCGCCTGTAGACCGCCGCGAATGACCTCCGCTGTATAGGCGGCAACAAAAATGATGATCGCAATCTGCGCACGCAACAGCTTATCGAAGGTGATGCCTTCCGGCAGGAACAGGTTGATCATCAAACTTGCCATGAAGAGCAAGGTGATCAGCGGAACTCCCCGAATAAATTCTATGAAGAGAATGCAGATCAGTTTGATGGCCGGCAGATTTGAGCGACGCCCAAGTGCCAGCAATACAGCCAACGGAAACGACGCGACAATCCCAAAAGTCGATAGGATCAACGTCAGCGGCATGCCGCCCCACTGTGTCGTGGTCACGAACGTCAGACCGAATACGCCGCCCTGCATGAGGATGTACATCACGGGCAGACCAATGAGCCACGAGATCCACAACCACCGACCCCAGAAATTGGTATTGAGCGTCAGGACGATCAGGGTGAGCAGCATGACCATCATGATCAATGGTCGCCACTGCTCTTCGAAAGGATAGGTCCCGAAGAAAATAAAGCGATGCTTTTCCGATATGAAACCCCAGCACGCGCCCGTGGCTGCGCGGCAGGCGGCGTTATCTGCCACCCAGACAGCATTCACGAAAGCCCAGTCGATGATCGGAGGAATAATCATCGCGAGCAGAGCCAGCATAACAACTGTGATGATTGAGTTGCTCAGCGTGCCAAATAGGTTGTCTTTGATCCAGGCAATCGGACCAGAAGATGTAATCGGTGGCTTCATAGCTGGTGTTGACATGACTTAGCGCTCCACCAGCTGAATTGACTTGTTGTACCAGTTCATAAACAGCGAGACCGTCAACGAAATGGAGAGATAGACCACCATGATGATCAAAATCGCTTCAGGCGCCTGTCCCGTCTGATTCATCGTGGTATTGGCTGTACTGACGAGATCGGGATAACCGATCGCTACGGCCAACGAGCTGTTCTTTGTCAGGTTGAGATACTGACTGGTTTGCGGCGGCACGATCACCCGTAGCGCCTGCGGAAGGATCACCTTGCGCATGATCACACCTTCGCGCAGTCCAACCGCGCGCGCGGCTTCCACTTGGCCCTTGGGGACCGACAGAATCCCCGCGCGGACAATCTCTCCGATGAAAGCCGATGTGTAGAGTGTCAAAGCAATTAGGACCGCCAGAAACTCCGGCGAGAGATTGATACCGCCACGAACATTGAAGCGGCTTGGTTTCGGAACATCCCACTCAGTCGGCGCTCCTCCAATAGCCCAACCGAGGATGGGTATGACAAACAGAAGTGCCAGGCTGACCCAGAACACTGGAAAAGTCTGCCCCGTCAGCTGGAGCCGCTGCCGCGCCCAGCCTGTCAAAGCCCAGATAGCGACAATCGCAATGCCCAAACCGATGAGGGCCGTCGTCCAGCCAAAGGCGGCGGCCGGAACTGGCATGTAGACGCCCCGCTGCGTAACGAGAGTTCCCAGGACCGGTTCCGCTTCGCGAATGGATGGCAGCGCGTGCAAAACCGTAATCCAGAAAATCATCTGCAGCAGAACAGGAATGTTGCGCAGGATATGGATGTAACCGGCGGTGATCTTATTGACTAGGAAATTGCGCGAGAGGCTCGCGATACCAACGAAAACGCCGAGAATTGTCGCCAGGATACAGCCGACGATAGCAACCCGGAATGTATTGATTAATCCGACCAGAAGTGCCTTCCAGTATGGCGACGCCGAGCTGTACTCGATCATGCTCTCGCCAATATCGAAACTGGAGGCACGCCAAAGAAAATCCCAACCTGTTTGAATCTGGCGGGTCTCCAGATTGTGGACCAGGTTCGAATAGAGATACCAGCCGATGCCGAGAACCGCCCCCAGTGTTACAACCTGCCAGATGATCCCCTGGACTTCTTTGTCGTAGAAACCCCTACTGCCGCTTCGACGAGATGGGGCGCGAGTACCTGCGGTAACTTCAGTCATTTGAGCCGGCCGAGTTGCGAATTGAGCTACGGTTATGAAAGAGGCCGCATCGGGTGTGTCCGATACGGCCTCAGTTAGTCAGGTTGTGTTAGCGTACTGGTGGAGCGTACATCAGACCACCATCGCGCCAGCTCTTGTTGACGCCGCGTGGCAGGCCAAGCGGTGGAATGTGACGTTCCCAGATCTCACCGTAGTTACCGACGGCTTTGATCGCCTTGGCTGCCCAGTCTTCTGACAGACCCAGGTTCTTGCCCATTCCAGGTGTCTTACCCAGCAAGCGCTGGATGCCAGGATTGGTGGTCTCAGCAGCCATCTTCTCAACATTAGCCTGCGTGATGCCGTACTCTTCAGCTTCTTGCAAAGCAAAGACGACCCACTTGACGATGTCCAACCACTGGTCGTCGCCATGACGAACAACCGGGCCGAGAGGCTCTTTCGAAACGATCTCCGGAAGGATCACGTAATCGTCAGACTTGCCCTTAGGCGCATCGTTGGCACGGATCGAAGCCAGACCAGAAGCATCAGTCGTGATCACGTCACAGCGGCCAGAGAAGAACGCAGCATTGGTTTCCTGCGTGCCTTCGATAACGACTGGTGTGTACTTCATGTTGTTGGCACGGAAGTAATCGGCCAGGTTCAATTCAGTCGTTGTACCCGGCTGAACGCAAACCGTTGCACCGTCAAGTTCCTTAGCGCTCTTCACGCCAAGCTTCTTCGGCACCATGAAACCCTGACCATCGTAGTATGTGACAGCCGTGAAGTTCAAACCAAGCGCTGTATCGCGTGTTAGCGTCCAGGTTGTGTTCCGGGAAAGAATGTCAACTTCACCAGACTGAAGCGCGGTGAAACGCTGCTGGGCTGTCAACGGAACAAACTTGACAGTCGTGCCGATAGCCGCCGCAACACCACGGCAGACGTCAGCATCAAGGCCTTGCATTACGCCCTTCGAGTCAGGCAACGAAAAGCCACCTAGCGCACCACTGACACCACAAAGAAGCTCACCACGCTTCTTGATGGCATCAAAGCCAGCGCCGGCAAATGCAGCTGCCGAAGAAACTGCAAGTGCAGTCCCAGCGGCAAGCAACAGTTTGATATTGCATTTCATAAGGTACAAACCTCCCTTTGGTTGCAACATGCTCGCGAGCGGGACGGCACCATCGAACGGCCGTGCAGATGTCTCGCTCGGGAACCTCTAGTGGTTCAGGATCTGACTGAGGAACAGCTTTGTTCTATCCGACTTCGGATTGCTGAAAAACTCCGTTGGCGGACCCTGCTCAACAATTTCACCCTGATCCATAAATATAACGCGGTCGGCGACGGACCGCGCAAAACCCATCTCGTGCGTGACACACAGCATCGTCATGCCGCTGTCAGCAAGCTCAATCATCGTGTCGAGTACCTCTTTGACCATTTCTGGGTCAAGTGCCGAAGTTGGTTCATCAAACAGCATGATACGAGGCTTCATGCAAAGCGCCCGGGCAATGGCAACCCGCTGCTGTTGGCCACCAGAAAGTTGGCCTGGATACTTGTCGGCCTGTTCAGGAATTTTCACCCGGCCGAGATACTCCATAGCAACTTGTTCAGCCTCTGCCCGCGGAACTTTCCGCACCCACTGCGGCGCCAAACAGAGATTATCCAAGACGGTAAGATGCGGAAACAGGTTGAAACTCTGGAATACCATGCCGACTTCGGAGCGAATTTTGTCGATGTTACGAACATCGTTCGTCAACTCAATACCATCGACGATAATCTGGCCTTGCTGATGTTCTTCCAGCCGATTGATGCAGCGAATGAGTGTGGATTTCCCTGATCCGGACGGTCCGCATATGACAATGCGTTCGCGCGGCATGACAGAGAGATCTATATTGCGCAGAACATGGAACTCGCCGAACCACTTGTTCACGTTGGCCATCGTGATGGCAGGAGCTTCATTCGCATCCAGCTGCGTGCTGGCAACTGCGGCGTCAACCATTGTCTCTCCCTTCATCGCACGCAATCCTTATGATGGATTTTTCTGCGCACTTCACGTCCCCATTTAAAGAACAGACTTAGGACTATGCAATAGGCAGCACTGTCCCGCAATTAGTACCTTTGCTCAATATCGCGGCGGACAGAATGTAAATTGCGGAATTCGCAGGCAATCGCCACCGGACCGCCCAGAGTTCGCCCGACCATTCTGCCCATTCAAACCGAATGTGCGAAAATGATTCACGATTTAACGGCCTGTTAACCTTAAGATCCCACATTGGCAAGATCGACGTGCGAAGCCCTTCGTTGCCACAATGCAGGGCGAACGCGCGCCGCTAGACATTCAGAACTCTGATGCCGAAAGACCAGCTGTCGACAGTCCATTGAAGGCGTTATCCGCTGTTCAATTGACCTGGAGCCATGATGCGTAGCCCTCCGCAGTCCGTACCGGTTTTGTCTACGAGTGCCACTGCGGCGCCGGTCACAATCGTTTGCCTATCAGTGAGCGGTAACAAATCCTACGGTATTATGCGCCGCTTAAAGCATGGCGCGGTACTCGGCATGGCATGCTTTGCACTTTATGCAGCGAACGCAATCGCGTCAGACAATATCGCAACGGCAACTAAGCTGGCCAGCTTCTTCACTTTCAACTTCACCGGCAGAGCCGACGTGACCGCTTCCGACACAACAGCCAAAACCGAATCGGGTTCCTGGCGCCCGCCGATGACCGGTAACTCTGTTCAGTCTAGAAATGACAGGCCCTTCTTTCTTCCACCCAATGCCATTCTGTTACCTGACGTGCCTGCACACGATTTGCAGCGAAAGATATTAGAACCAGGTTCCCGCCAGCCTGAAGCTCAGATGGATCAGGTCAAATCCGCAAAGTCAGAAACTGCAGACAAGTCTGCAAAAACGGCGCGTTCTAAACCTGCAAAACTAGACCAAATAGATAATCCACACCCGCCCGCGCAGATTGTTCGCGATATCCTCGCAAAAGACCTGAACGAGCAGGTAACATCGAACCAACAGGAGTCCGCGAAAAGCGAACCGGCCGTTCGCGTTACTGATAGCCATGCAGACAACGCGAAATCCGAGGCTAATAACGAGGCAACTGCTCACGAACTTGGCGAAGCAACTGCTGAACTGGAATTGCCACCTGCAACTCCGAATCCAAACGGCGACTTGATTACGGCCTCGAAACCCGTCGAGCGGGTTGCGATGACGATCATAGATCGGCTGCCAACGCATGCGGCCAATTCGGAGAAACCGGCGCCAACCAGTCGTCCATTCGCCGCGAAAGAAAAAGCACGATCCGCAGGGCCTGCCCCAATTGCAACTAGTGCGGCAAAGCCGGTCATGCCGCCGACGGATTTGCAGCCCGGCACAGGCATCACGGATACAGCTGACCATAGCGAAACCGCTGAAAAACCGGCAAATGACCCGATAACCAGCGAAGAAGTAGGTTCTGCAGCAATACCGCCGCTTGCTTCCTCTAGCGTAGGGCAACCCGAGACAACACCGCCTGCATCTCTCACTGAGAGCGATGAGACTGCAGCAAGCACGACACAGCTTCTGGTTCCCTTGCCCGCAGCAAAACCACGACGAGAAGAGCTTCGTAAACGCGCTGCTGCACGACGGCGCGCCAGAGAGCGCCGCGAGCGCGCGAAGGCCAGGGCTGACCGCCGCCGCTCTGCAGCAAGGGCGAGAGCGCAGAAGAAGGCAGCATCGAAACCTGCCGCCCAGCAGACAAAGACCTCAAACTGGACAAAATCCGCCTTCTCCATAAGAAACTGACGGTCCGAGACCAGTCCACTGGCTGTTCTATCGAATGCGCACGCGCCCGAAAGAGGCGCACACTGTTCGCGTATCAGCCCTTCCAGTCTTCCTGGATCATGTCCGCGGCTTTCTCGGCGATCATAAGCGTCGGTGAATTGGTATTGCCGGATGTAATGGTCGGCATGATCGAGGCATCAGCGACACGCAGGCCTTCGATACCATTGACGCGCAAACGTGGATCAACGACTGCATTTTCATCTCCACCCATGCGGCAGGTCCCAACAGGATGAAAAATCGTCGTGGAAATATCACCAGCCGCCCTGACGAGCGATTCCTCGTCAGCATCCGGAGCGCCTGGACCGGGCCGAAACTCCTCGGGCTTGTACCTCTGCAGTGCAGGTTGCGCCACAATGCGCCGAGTTAGTCGAATTGAATCTGCAGCCACATGGCAATCTTCTTCAGTACTTAGATAATTTGGCTTGATAACCGGATGGGCATCTGACCGGGGCTCTGCAATGCGAACATAGCCACGGCTGGTCGGCCGAACATTGCACACACTTGCAGTGAAGGCCGGAAAGGCGTCGAGCGGCTCTCCGAATTTTTCCAGAGACAAGGGTTGGATATGATATTGCAGATTGGCCGTTTCGCGGCTGGGATCGGACTTCGCGAATGTGCCGAGCTGAGATGGAGCCATCGACATCGGCCCACTTCGCATAACGGCATATTCGAGAGCTATTTTCGCCTTTTGGAACAGGGTCTGCGAGTTTTCGTTCAGCGTTTTGATACCGGACACTTTGTAGGCGCACCGAATTTGCAAGTGATCCTGCAGGTTTTCGCCTACTTCGTTACTCTGAACCACGGGATCAATTCCCTGCTGCGCAAGGAGATGCCCCGGTCCAATCCCCGATAATTGCAGAATCTGAGGTGACCCAATCGCACCAGCCGCGAGAATAACCTCTCGACGCGCACCCAGTGTCATCGGAATGCGATTGCGGAGGATTTCGATGCCAGTGACTTTCTTTCCCTGAAACAGCAGTCGCTGCGCCGTTGCATGCGTTACGATGGACAAATTCTTTCTGCTGAGCACCGGCTTAAGAAAGCCCCGCGCCGTATTCCATCTAACACCGGACTTTTGGTTGACCTGGAAATAGCTCGTGCCTTCGTTATCGCCACGATTGAAATCCTTGACCCGCGGGATGCCGGCCTGTTCAGCTGCTTCCGCCCAAGCATCCAGGATATCCCAATTGATCCGGGGATTCTCAACCCGCCATTCACCGCCTTGGCCGTGTGCTCCCTCGAAATCCTCTGCAGCAAGCGCAAGCTGATCTTCATGCTTCATGAAGTACGGGAGAACATCATTCCAGGCCCAGCCCGGGTTCCCATCTTGGCGCCAGAGATCATAGTCCTGCGCCTGGCCACGCATATAGATCATGCCATTAATTGATGAGCATCCGCCGAGCACTTTGCCACGAGGGTAGTTGAGACTGCGGCCATTCAAGCCCTCTTCTTCGGCGGTTTTGAAACCCCAGTCCACACGCGGATTTCCGTGGCAGTAGAGATAGCCGACCGGAATATGGATCCAGATGTAGTCATCCTTACCGCCAGCTTCCAGCAGAAGAACGCGGACGCTTGGGTCAGCCGACAGTCTATTGGCCAGAAGGCACCCTGCTGTTCCTGCACCGACGATGATGTAGTCATAGTCTTCCAGCGTCGAGCTCATGCCTGTCCCCACATAATTCTTTGACAAGGTTCCCTATACGACAACTCAAACAGGGTCGGGCGACGATAGAGGCCCATCGGTGCATTCGCCAAATCGAGCCGCCAGCTCCCCGAAACCAGAGTTCATCATGCTTCGCAGCCGGGTCCGATCACATTGTGAGTTCGCTTCTCCACCCCAAAGAAAACGGAACAGGAGGCAAATGACCGACCAGAACGCCTACCCGACCAACGGAACGTAGGTGCCCCGTCCGATCGACACCAATGCTCCCTTATCGTCGAACACGTCGATATCAATCACGGCCGACGTCCTGCCACGGCGCCGAACTTTGGCAACAGCTGTCACGCCATCTCCAACAGCTGGCTTAAGATAATCAACGCGCAGGTTCATGGTTGGAATTCCACCGCCAAGGACCATACCAAGCGCGAAATCTCCTACGGTATCGATGAGAGCTGCCAGGCCACCTCCGTGAAACTGCTTGGTGCCTTCACGCCGTTCAAGATGCGGCGCCATCGGCATCCGTACCGTCAGCTCAGCTGCATCGTAGTCCATCTTCTTGATCTCGAGGTTCAGCGAACGAATGAACGGCGAGGTCTCAAAAATCTTGGCGAGTGCCGCTTCATCGAGACGTTGCGCTGCATCATCCTGTTTCTTGTCATTCGCACTCATGGCTTCAGCACAACCTTTCCAAATACTTCGCGATCTTCCAACAGCCGGAAGGCCTCATTGACCTCTTCCAATGGCAGGGTCTTATCGATGATCGGCTTCAGGCTGCCATCAGAAATCATCGAGACAAGCTGCTCTAGGTCCTCGCGCATCCACCCATTCGCACCCAGCACCTTCAGCTCGTAAGACCAGATAAAGCGCAAATCCTCTTTCGGGTCGTAGCCGGCCGTCGCACCACATGTCAGGATCTTGCCGCCACGATGCAACACACGCAGCGATGGTACCCAGGTATCGCCCCCGGTGAAGTTCACGACGACATCGACGCCCTTGTCCCATTGACGTCGGTGCGGCTTGCCAAATTCCGTCCATACCCACTTCATGAAGTCCTCCTCCATGTAGTTGATGCCGTGATCCGCGCCAATGTCTTTGAGGCGTTGAAGTTTGGAATCTGATGATGCACAGGCAATCACTTCGCATCCACGCGCTTTGCTCAACAGAACTGAGCAAGTGCCGACGCCACCGGACGCACCAAGGATCAATACTTTGTCGCCCTTCTGGACATCACCGATGGTGTACATCATCCGTAGCGCCGTTCCGTAGGCAACCGGAAGGCAGGCCGCATCTTCATAGGAAACATTGTCCGGCAAAGAGACGAGATGATGGGTCGGCACCTTGCAGTATTCTGCCAGTCCGCCATGCCACATTTCGCCGATCAGACCACCCGGGCCAACACGGTCGACCGGGTCAATCAGGACACGCTGTCCAACTTTCCAGTCGCCGGCATTCGCACCAACCTCAACGATTTCACCGGCGAAGTCCAATCCCATGATGCAGGGCATCGGAACTTTAATGCCTGGCATACCGTTGCGTGTGAAAACGTCATGATAGTTGAGTGACGTTGCTCCAACTTTGACCACTACGTCGTCCGCACCAGGTGTTGGGTCGGCAAAGTCACTCTGAATGGCGATCGAACCCGGACCACCATGTTGATCAATAACTGCAGCTTTCACGCTCTTCTCCTAGTCTTACAGATTGGTCTTCAACGACCAGCTCGTATTTGCCGATCCTCAGGCGTCTTTTTGCTCAACTGACAACTGAGCCCATAGCTCTCGTCCTTTGAGCGTCAGTCCTTTGCGATCAATTTTGCCGGGTCCTGCCAACGGCAGTTCATCCAGAAACGAAACCAGCCGCGGGTGTTGAAATGCTGGCGCATTACGCAGCGCAAATTGCTTCACGTCATCTTCGTTCAGACTGCTTCCGACAGTCGTCACGACAAATGCGACCGGCTTCTCGCCTTTGATGTCGTCCGGCACCGGCACCACACATGCCTGCATAATGTCCGCATGCCCGACCAGCATACCCTCCACTTCGCCGGGGTAGATATTCTCGCCCCCGCAAACAAACATGTCGTCAGACCGGCCAACGAAAAAGTAAGCTCCGTTTTCATCGCGACGGAACACATCACCGGAGATGTACCACCCATCGTCGGTGAGAACTTCTTTCGTCTTCTCTTCCAGATTGAGATAGCCCGTCATCGTCGCCGGGGTTCGGTGCCAGAGTACGCCCTGGTCGGCCTCAGCGCCATTCTCGTCAATCAGCTTGATGTCCACTTCGGGATTCGCAAAGCCGACTGACAGGTCTGGCAGCAGCTCGCCAGCCTTCGGGCTGAACACAATCGGACCAGCCTCCGTTGTTCCATAGCCGTTCATGACACTCGCGCCCGGAAACGTCTCCTTCACCTGCGCCCAGAGCTTGGGCGAGATGGGCGCGGACCCCATCCGCACGATGCGTACGGAACTGACATCCGTTTGAGCCAGAACATCGGGGCGTGCAAAGCACATGGCGATCATGGTTGGAACTGACGTTAGCCAGGTGCATTGATGGCGTTCAATCGCCTCCAGATAGCGCTCAGCATCGAACTCTGGAAGCATCACAATTGTAGCGGACGCCGCCAACGCAAACAGCGACACACAAAGGGCATTCATATGATAGAGGGGGGCTGCGACCAGTATCCGGTGCTCATCGAGCCCTGTTCCGACCATCCGCTTTCGCAAAGCCCACAGATGCCCTTTGTGGGTTAGCGGCACTCCTTTGGGCCGCCCCGTCGAACCTGAAGTATAAAGCACCATTGCAACAGCATCGTCGCCGAGCAGGACGGGTGTGAACGGACCAGGATCCATCAATTCAGCAAAGCCGGTCGCCCCCTGATCATCGAAGGAAACCACCGGCACGTCGGTCTCCAGCAACGCACCGCGCTCATCATCACACAGCACGAGGCGGATATCTGCATCTGCAAGAATGAACGACACGATTTCCGCTGGAAATTTATAGCTGAACGGAACGGCGACCAGACCGGCGCGCAAAATGCCCAGATACGCAATCAGGAATTCCGCACGGTTGGACGAGAAGAGCGCCACCGCATCGCCTGTCGACAGCCCGCGGGCGAGAAGCCCTCGCGCACAGGCATTGGCTGCATCTTCAATTTCGCGGTGGCTGTAGACCACCGGCGCGTCCCAGTTACGGCAATCGATGAGCGCATGACGGTCCGCCCCGTTAACAGGATCGAACAGCACTCCGAGGTTTGTCGTCTCAATCATGTCGGATCAAAAGCAGGATGTTGGGATGAACGGCGGGTTGCCGTGGCTGGCGTTCCTGCAAGGTAACAGGCCGGATTTCAATTGCAAACGCAGCCGCCCAATTCGTCAGATCAATCAAGCTGATGACCAAGAAGCACAACCGCACCGCCGCCTTTGGCAACACGCGCCCGTTCCAGAAAGCCTAGTCGTTCATAGAAGCCAACATTACGCATACCGGCGCCTGTCACCACGTGGACGCCCGGGCTTCCATGCGCCCGCGCATGTTCAAGAAATGCATGAATAAGCCGGGCACCAACGCCCTGACTGCGCACATCACGTGCAATATTGATATGGAGATGAGCCGGAAATAGCCGCGTGACGTCAGCAAACGCTTCAAAATAGGTGAGGGAGCTGAACTCCTCCCGCTCTGCCGGATCTGCCAGACTGCCCACCAGATAACCGCACAACTGCTCCGCAAAGCCATCTCTTAAAGCAACAAAAGCGTGCTCCGGTTCCTCAGCCAGATAGCGCCCCATCCATAACCATCTGAAAGCATTGCGGGCAGCGTCACTCTCAAACGACTGTACGGAACTGGCCTCGAAGAAGATCTCATCGATTTTCTGGAGCGCAGTCGGAACGCCTGCAACGCTGGAATAAGTCGTGATCTCAATCAATGTCCGACACCGCCCATCTCGACATCGCCGACTTCATCGACCCGATCAATAACCGCAACCGCTGCCCAGCGTGAGATCACCGCGAACAATAACCTCACGCTCTTACCACAGCCTCAGTGGAGCCGATCCAAACCGACATTTGCTCGCGCCCTGAGTGGTTAGCCGGAGCAAACGGCGATCCCGCTCCCCTAGAAATAGACCCGGATCGACGGACCACGATAACGATAGCGCCAATGACGCCGGCGGAACCGCGGGTGGTAGTAACGACCGTAGTAGCGCCGATAGCGCGGATAACGGTACCGTCGGTAATGATAGCGCCGGTAGTAGTAGCGCCGCGGGTAGTAGTACCGAGGACCGATATAGACGCCAAAGCGAGGACGACGATAACGCCTGTGATGCCGTCGGCGCCAGCGCCGTCGCCACCGGCGACGCGGATGATGCGCCTTATGTACCAGCGCCGGCGCAAACTGTGCCTGGGTTACATTTCCAAGCGGCGCTGCGGACGCCGGCCGCATAGTGAACCCGAATACACTCAAAGCCATCACAGCGATTGCTGCCAGCCATTTCCAATGCGATGTCATGATCACCTCCCAGGGATCAGTTCCAACATCAAGCCGACGAGCAATGCCTGACCACCGGCTCTATTTGACATCAAGCGCCGGAAATCAGCACACGTCAATTGACAATGTCGCATAACTGAAGTTCCACAAATGAAACCCTTTCCATCTCTCGGAGGACCGTGAATATGCGCATACCTGTCGTTGGGTCCCCTGGAGTGCTATCCTCGCACTTTAATATTCAGCCCGCGGACTAGGCCAGACCGCCGCAACAAGCCAGGCCACCAAAACAAGGACCGAGCGATGCTCGCGAAACGCTCACAATCTCATCTCTTGGTGATCGATGTGCAGGAGCGCTTGGCACCCGCAATCGCTGAGGGCGTGCAAACGGTAACAAACGTGGCGCGGCTCATTCGTTATGCCGACATCCTCGGCATTCCAACAACGGTTACCGAGCATATGCCTGAGCGCATCGGCCATTCGTTACCAGAGCTCTTGAGCGCAGGCGCGCAAAAGCCGGATGTGATAGCGAAAACGTCATTCTCAGCCCACAGTGAACCAGCATTCACCGAGCGACTCCGGCATCTCGGAGAGGCTGAACGAAGCGTGGCTATCGTTTGTGGAATGGAAGCTCATGTCTGCGTCCTGCAAACCGTAACGGACCTCCTGGCCAATCATCATCAGGTTTATCTTGTCGCCGACGCGGTTGGCTCACGTTCGCTACAGAACCGCGACCTCGCCATCAAACGCATGGAGAATTCCGGCGCAGTCATCGTCAGCCAGGAGATGATCGCATTCGAGTGGCTGGAACGCGGCGATGCAGCCGAGTTTAAAGACATCCTAAAGCTGCTAAAGTAGCGGCAGAATAAACCTCACCCCAGCCTTCGAAACGGGAGCGGACGCAAATGCAAGATACGGCACCGACGGGACATACATCAAAGTTCGGCTTTCAGTGGGACGATCCGTTCCTGCTCGAGGATCAGCTCACCGAAGAAGAGCGGATGATCAAGGACACGGCTCACGAATATTGCCAGGAAAAGCTTCTGCCGCGCGTCAACAATGCCTACCTTAACGAGCAGACTGACCGTGAGATCTTCAATGAGATGGGCGAACTCGGCCTACTCGGCCTAACCGTCCCGGAAGAGTATGGTTGCGCGGGCGCTGGCTATGTTTCCTACGGCCTAGTTGCACGCGAAGTCGAACGCGTCGATTCCGGTTATCGCTCCATGAACTCGGTCCAGTCATCTCTGGTCATGTACCCGATCTACACTTACGGGTCCGAAGATCAACGCAAGAAATACTTACCCAAACTCGCAACAGGCGAGTGGGTCGGCTGCTTCGGTCTGACCGAACCTGACGCCGGCTCGGACCCTGGCAGCATGACGACCCGCGCCGAAAAAGTTGCGGACGGCTATCGCCTGACCGGCGCCAAGATGTGGATCTCCAATTCGCCGATCGCTGACGTTTTCGTGGTTTGGGCAAAGTCGGCCGAACATGACAACCAGATCCGCGGTTTCATTCTTGAAAAAGGCATGGCCGGATTGTCGGCTCCCAAGATCGACGGCAAGCTAAGTCTGCGCGCCTCGATTACCGGCGAGATCGTAATGGATGGTGTCGTCGTACCAGAGGAGAACCTGCTGCCGAATGTTTCCGGCCTGAAGGGACCGTTCGGCTGCCTCAATCGTGCACGCTTCGGGATTTCGTGGGGAGCAATGGGCGCTGCAGAAGACTGCTGGCATCGCGCCCGCCAGTACACCCTGGACCGCAAGCAATTCGGACGGCCGCTGGCCCAGACCCAGCTGATCCAGAAGAAGCTCGCCGATATGCAAACTGAGATCAGTCTCGGACTTCAGGCCTCACTTCGTGTTGGCCGATTGATGGACGAACATCGCGAAGCACCAGAGATGATCTCGATCGTGAAGCGCAACAACTGCGGCAAGGCTTTGGATGTGGCACGCATGGCGCGCGATATGCACGGTGGTAACGGTATCCAGGCCGAATATCACGTGATGCGCCACCTGACCAACCTCGAAACGGTCAACACTTACGAAGGCACCCACGATGTCCATGCCTTGATCCTGGGCCGCGCCCAGACCGGTTTACAGGCATTTTTTTAAACGACTATAGCGTGTCGCATTAGATCGGAGCCAGAAATCGCCCTAAGACTAGGCGTTTTCTGGCATACCTTGAATCGGTTTTAATGCGACAAGCATTAGAATTTGGGTCGGAACCAGAAAGCTAGTTCCGGCCCAATGCGTGAAACTCGATCGCCTGGGTAACTCTGGTTATTGCGTTTTCCGGGACGTGCTGACATCGGCCAGATAACTTGGGCCGAAGGACTGGAAGAGACCGCAGCACCTCAACCAATGCGACGCGGTGTTTGCTCCTGCGGCGCAAGATCCTGCGGTTCAAACTGTTTTTTGATGAAGCCCCGCAGCTGATCAAATGCGCCTTTCACACGGCTCCATCCGTACTCCGTCAGAAACTCTTCAAATTGGACAATCAGGGATTTTGCCCAGGTCCGGTTGTCATTCATACGCTCTAGTTGACTTTCGGTGGCACTGGCAAGTTCAACACTCCCATGCGGCAGGTAAATCGCCTCTCCCCGGTTCTTATTGAAAAATACCAGTCCCTGGCCAGTGGACATTACGATCTGGCCTGGCACAGGCGTCGGGTTCCCTTTCAGACTGATCTGGATAGACGCCGGAGCATCGGCAATCTGAACACCATTGAGGAGCCCAATCCCGAATGCCAGCATTGGCAGCAACCCGGCGACGGCCAGCCTTCCCAGTTCAGAACCGCCGGCGACCCTCACCAACAGCCAAATCGCCGAGACTCCCAGGACGACTGGCACAACTAAAATGAAGGCGACGATATCAACGATGACAACGCCCGCCCAACAAACCAAGAAAGCCTGGACCGGCAGCATGGGTGGAATTTGAAACCCGATGCCAAAAAGTCGAAAAACCAGAAAGACGACAACGCCCACAAGTAGCAAAACCGCCGTTAGCAGGAGTGCAACAACACCGTAGAGCCCACCATAGAAGGCCAGATGCCCAAACAAGCCGATTTTGTCGACGGACTGCAGCAGTCCGGGACCAATCATTTCAAACAGCCCGAAAGCGTAGGCGATACCAAGCGCGCTGATATAAGCGACGCCCAGCAAAACCATTGGCCACGCAATACCGCCCGAGTCACCCGATTGCGGGCTGACTAGGCGAGCATTGTCGCTGGGCTGTTGATTTGTCTCGTTCATGACCGAACCACACATACTGAAATTAGCGGTTCGAGCATCCTTAATATACAAATCTGGTTATTGTTGAGGTGCTTTTGTCACAGATGAGAAAACACAGAAAAATCGACGATATTTCAGATCTCTACTGAGCTCTCATCTCATGCTCTGTGATCGCGCGCGCAATGATATAGTCAGCATCAATTCGTTTATGCGGCACATAAGTTGTACGAGCCTCTCGTGAAGGTTTTGCAGTCGGATGCGACTGCAGCGGCGGGCCGTAATTGGGGCTGAATGGCTCGGAAGGATCGTCAGGCGCAGCACCTTTGCGCATTCTGGGCGGTTGCTGCGCAGGCATGCCGTCATCTTCCATAATAACGGGAGGAGATCTGACAACCGCGACCTGCTCGGGAGCCGCATAGGCGCCAGCATAGGACTGGGCCTGATATGAATGCTGCGTCTGCGCACAAGCAGACAGAAGGACAGCCAAAGCTACAGTCGGCAAAACAGCCAACCGGCACGAACGCGAACGACGCATTAATCCAACTCCACAACAAAACTAGCGATGATTGTGGACCGGGACCCGTTAAATTCCGGTTATCGATTGTCTCGAATTGCAGCTAAACAGTTAGCAGATATTAACCATTGGGTTGGACATCAGCAAATCCGTCCAACGTTTGAGCAGCCATGAACGCCGGCTGAACAACTGCTTCAGACGCCATTCAACGCATCACCTGCAAGGTGCTTTCACCCTGAAGATCCATCTTCCCCGGCGTGATCCTTGAGGGCACAGCGTTTCAGGGTCGCTGTGCCCTCACCCCATCCAGACATTCCTCGACCTGTAAATCGTACTCGGGATTGAATTCCCTGGTCGGCACCATTACGTTTGCCTCGATCGTCCAATCCGTTCCAAATCACTGAATCAAGGAGGCACGCCCGTGGCTTTTTCGCTGCCAGAACTTCCCTATGCTTATGATGCTCTCGGCCCACATATGTCCAAAGAGACTCTCGAGTTCCATCATGACAAGCACCACAATGCTTACGTCACAACTGGTAACGGCTTGATTGCTGGTACAGAATTCGAAAACCTAAGCCTGACCAAGATCGTCAAGAAGGCCTATGCGGATGGCAACCAGGCCCTGATCAACCAGGCCGGTCAGCACTACAACCACCTCCATTTCTGGAACTGGATGAAGCCCAACGGTGGCGGCAAGAGCCTACCGGGCAAAGTCGAAGCACTCGTCAGCGCCTACGGCGGCTACGACAAGGTCCGCGAAGATTTCATTCAGGCCGGTGTAACACAGTTTGGTTCAGGCTGGGCCTGGCTGGCTGTCAAAGACGGTAAGCTGGAAGTCACCAAGACGCCAAACGGTGAGAACCCACTGATGACGGGCTCACAACCAATCCTGGGCTGCGACGTCTGGGAGCACAGCTACTACATCGACTACCGGAACCTACGACCGAAGTATCTCGAGGCTTTCTTCGACAACCTCGTCAATTGGGAATACGTCGAGTCGATGTGCCCATAACAAATTGAGCGATATCAGGTACTTTCAACGTTCCTGATTGGCAGTCTATGAGCCGGTGACCACTCATCATGAAGTAGTCGCCGGCTTTCTTATGTTGGCCGCCCCTCCAGATCCAGATGCTGCCCCAGCAACGCTGCATACCAATCGAGCGGATTCTCAGTTAGCGGTTTGGTGCTGGCCAATCGAGCAATGAGATCGTCAGCACTCAAGGTTGCAAGGCTGGCAGACGCATACCAGCCGCTTTGCCCCAGCCACTTGCGATACTCGGCTTCTTTTCGCGTAAGCCGAAACATGCTGGGTGATACCGCAAGCAAGGGCCGCCGCGCCCAGATCACTTCAGAAATCATACTGCTTGAGTCAGCCGTACAAACAACTCCATCGACGTCGCGAAACAAGTCTGGAAGCGTCATGCCGCCTGGATCGTCAACATTAATGAAGTGACGGATCGGGCCGTCCTCAGTCGCGAGATCTCGCAACAAAGCCGTAGCCTCGTGCGGCGTTCGTCGCGAATTGCTGACGATCCACGCGATACCAGCCTGATGTTTTGTGGCGGTTAGGAGATCAGACAGTTGTTGCCAATCGCTCTTTGTATAGTTGATCCCCCCGCTCGGCCCGCCCACAAGCAGCCCCAGGCATCGTGGCGCTTGGCCCGCCTCTACAGCAGGAATGGTATCAGGATCGAGCGCCGATGGCTTCATCGCCTGAACGACATTTGAACCCTTGACCAATTGCCGATAGGACGTCAGGACCAGCGTAAAATCACTGGCGCGATACTGACGCAGTGAACCATAGAAGATATTCTGCGCACCAAGCAGCCGCGCCGCACAGATATTCGCGGCCAACGTCTCTGAACCGGCGGAGATCACAATATCTGCCGCCGGGAGTTCGTCTGGATTGATGCCATATATCGTCGAGAGAATTCGAGCATCTGAAAACACCGACCGTGTCGCAAGCGCGGCAACCGGCCCAGGCCAACGTCCACGCGAGACATCCATCCGTTCAATCGAGACTGTGTGATGGCGCGCAATGGCGGCAGCAATCCCTTCCGATAGATTGGCATGTCCCGGGCGGTCATCGCTAAGCAACAGGAGTTTCATGACGAATTAGGACTTTTCATTCTTTGGCGCGAACCACACCATGACCAATCCCACGGCCACCGGAATGATTGGGAAGGCGACATGCCAGATCGTGATCGCTGCAAGACCACCTTCCTGAAAAATGCCCACCACAAAACTAAACGCGATGGAAAACATCATCAAGATGCCGACGATCAAGAGGATACTGCCTGGAATGAGCAGCCACAGCCGCATGCGAAAGCCTCAAACAACATTTGCCGAAATACTCAAGTCGCCTGCAGATTGCCACCCGAATTCGGAACTCATAGGGCTTGGCGTGAAAAACACCATAAGACTTTCGCCATTTATTTCGCCCCTGTGACCCAACGAACAAACAGTATCGTATCGCCCTCAGTGCGATTGACGGCAGCTGGATACACGTAGTCCTGTCCGGCAACAGAACAAACCGCAACAAAAAAGCCGGGAAATCAGGAATTGTGAGCGGATAGAGGAGTACAGATGATAACGCGCTCTGCACCAAAATCAGCCCGTTCACTGTTCAACACCCGTTTACTGGTGAACAATTGTGCCTCGAACGGAAGACAGGGCCGAGAAACCGCCTTCGAGATTGGCGAACGACCCTGATTGGTAGAAAGCATGCCTCGTCGCGAGGCCGGCTGGTTTAAGCATCATCAAAGACCGCAAAGTCCTCGTCATCGATCAGCGCGGTCTCATCGAAGTCCTCAAGCGGAGCACCCGCGACGACCAAGTCCAGACCATCAAGATAGTCATCGTCGTGATCAGCAAACTGCAGCAGGCTTTCAATATTCTGTGGCATCGGTTCGTTTCCTTATGTTTGTGTCGTCCTGTTGCAAGGAAGTTAGGACACCCGGAAACGCGCGACCGTGATCTGCTTCACAATCCACTCAGAATTTTGCAAGTTGCCTTGCCTGTGCTCACCACCGTACGCTTGAAGGCATCGTGCCGATGAATTTGGAGGACACCATGAGTATTGCAGATACCGCCAGCAAATTCTTCGAGGCTTGCGAGACGGGTCAAGGTTGGGACGGATGCAAACCGTTCTGTCATGAGCGAGCTTCGTTCTCCTGTCAGGCCGAACCACTCATTGAAGTCACCACTCTTGCAGCCTACGCCGACTGGATGAAAGGGATCTTCGGGCCTCTGCCCAATGCGCACTACGAATTGAAGGCCTTTGCCACCGATAACGAACGTCAAAACGTCAGCGCTTATGGGGTCTTCAAAGCAACACACACAGGCGACGGCGGGCCGGTTCCACCGACCGGCAAAAGCGTCGAATCCGACTATGTCTATGTGATGGAGTTTGATGGTGACAGGATCAGCCACGTCACCAAGATCTGGCATTCGGGCATGGCGTTGAAGGCGCTTGGATGGAGTTAGGACAAGGCGCCTTTACTCGGCAGCTTCGAGTGCAATCTGCGGCAGATCTATGGCCTTACACATTCGATTGCGGCCTTCTGCTTTCGCCCGATAGAGCGCTTTGTCAGCAGCATTCAGCATATCTTGTGGGAACTTTCCGTCACCGGGATAAGTCGCAACTCCGCCGCTCACCGTGATGGTCGGCAGTTTGTTACCCCCATAGTTGATGATCAACCCTGCCACGGACTGGCGCAGACGCTCAGCAGCAACAAAGGCTTCGTCACCGTTTACGCCGGGTAGCAGAATACTGAATTCTTCACCGCCAAACCGACAGAGAATCTCATTGCCGGTGAACAGCGACCGCATACAATCAGAGATCTCCCGCAGCACGACATCACCGGCATCATGGCCATGGTTGTCATTGAACACTTTGAAGTTGTCGGCATCGAACGAGATCAGGCCGAGTTGCGTATCATTGCGCTGACAGCGTCCGATCTCACTGCGAAGTGCTTCCATGAAGTAGCGTCGGTTGAATAGTCCGGTGAGGGCATCACGGGTTGATTGATCGCGCAATTCGTCCCGAAGTTTGACGTTGGCTATGGCTAAACTAATATGCTCGGCACACTGGATCGCGAAGCGGCGCGGGTCCTCAAACTGGTCTTGGTTAGATGTCTTGACTGGTGATGCATTGAACCGGATGTGAAGCAACCCGACCGTGTCTCCATGCGCAACGATCGGCAGGCATAAATAATTGAGCTCAGCACGGTCTCCGAGGTCCAGTCCGCCAGTCCCATGATCAACATGTGAGCAGATCATGCTGATCGTCCCAGACCCATATTCGTAAGGCCGCCCACGCCGCAGCGACCAGCAAGCATCCGGTTGGATATGATCAATCGTTCCGGCGCAATTCCAGTGGCAGGACCCATCCAGCACATCGCGGGAATTACTGTAGATATAGAGTTCACCGGCTGTGCCAGGCAGTAAACGGCTCATGAAACTCGTCACGATCTGGAAGAGCTCCGACAAAGACTGGCAAGACTGCAGCCATTCGTCGAGTTCTGACAATAGCAGCATTTCACGCTGGCGCGCCTGCTCGGAATACAGCGACTTCATCGCACGTGCTTCCGACTCTTCTGCTTTTCCAATTGCCTCAGCAAGCTTGGTTTCATTCTGTCGCGAAGCCGTCACATCAGTGAAGGTAACAACAAAACCGCCCGACGACATCGGCCGTGCATTGGTCGAAACAACCCTGCCGGATGGCAACTGCCGATCAAATTGGAACGGAGATGAGCTGCTGAACCTGCGCTCTGTTTGCTCTGCCGTGTCGGCCGTGATTTCGCCGCGCTTCACGGCAAGTCCAAGAAAGTCACTCCGTGACCGCCCCTTGTAAATATCGTCGGAGCGCAGTTCTAGAACTTCGAAGATTCGTTGATTGTGCATGACGCAGTCGCCATCAGCCGACCAGACAAGAACGCCTTGCTCCATCGAATCGATAATCTCGAGAGCAGCATCCTCAGCTCCCGAAACGGCTTCCTGTAGCGACGAAGCCGTTCCACTTTGATCTGAAACGTGTGAGCGGCGATCTAAATTACTCAAAAGCATACATACTCTTCCAAAGGCTTATGGCGTGCCAAATCGCAGCCGGGTTCAAACACGGCTGCACGCGCAAACTCGCTAACAAACATTCAGACAGATGAGATATTAGACAGTGAAGGTTAGGTTTACATTAATCGCATGCCATCAAGGATACAGATAACTTGAAACAAATACGCGAATACAATTGGAAACACAGACGATAGAGCAACCGGCCACAATAAAAATGCCGGCTGCTTGCCGTAACTGAAATTCTACTTTGCCAAGCGCCAACGAAACGCTTCAGCCGAGACGTTGCCAAGCGCGAGTATTATACACGCACGCGCTCTGACTTCGGATCATAGAGCGGCTTTACCGACGCGGTAGCCTTGACCCGCGTTCCCGCAATCTCGATCTCAAAATTCGAAGCGAGTAGTTGGTCGATGCTCTCTCCTTTGCAAGGCACATATCCAAGACCAATAGCACCGCCAAGATGGTGCCCATAGTTTCCGGAGGTCAAGTAAGAGACAATCTCGCCGTCTCGCACGACAGGCTCATGGTGGAAGAGCAGCGGTTCTGGATCTTGCAGCAAGAACTGCACAAGACGCATTTCGAGCCCATCATCCTTCTTACGCAAGACAGCATCACGCCCAACGAATTCGGGCTTGGCTGTCTTGACTGCAAAGCCAAGCCCTGCCTCGAGCACGTGATCTTCATCAGTGATATCGTGACCAAAATGGCGGAAGGCTTTTTCAATTCTCGCTGAATCCATCATATGCATTCCGCACAACTTCAGATCCAGGTCCTGGCCAGCCGCCCAGAGAGTTTCGAATGCATGGGCCGCCATATCGGTCGGTATATAGAGCTCCCAGCCGAGCTCACCGACGTAGGTCACGCGGTGCGCTCGCGCGAGCCCCATACCGAGCTCGATCTGTTGCGCCGTACCAAACGGATGGTTCTCTGTTGACCAATCGTGAGGGGATACCTTCTCAAGCAGTTGGCGCGCATTGGGCCCCATGACCGCAAGTACACCTTCTCCTGAGGTGACATCGATAATGACCACGTTCTTATCGTGCTTGTGCCGGTTCATCCAGTACAGTTCGCGCTGCACGGTCGCTGCCGGCGTCACAACAATGTAAGAGGTTTCCGAGAGCCGAGTCACCGTGACATCCGCCTCAATACCACCGCGCTCATTCAGAAACTGCGTGTAGACAATTTTGCCTGGCGCCACCGAGAGATTGTTACCGCACACATGGTTGAGAAAAGCTTCCGCATCAGGACCTTCGACACGGATTTTTCCGAACGATGTCATGTCGTACATGCCGACGTTGTTTCTGACCGCCATGTGTTCGGCGCGGTTGTTCTCAAACCAGTTCTGGCGCTTCCACGAGTAGTTGTACGCACGCTCCTGATCCGGATTGGCAAACCAATTGGCACGTTCCCAACCAGCAATCTCACCAAAAACTGCGCCTTCGCGTTTCAAATAATCATGGAACGGTGAGCGCCTGACACCCCGGGCAGTTGCCATCTGGCGATAGGGAAAATGATCTGCGTAGAGCAATCCAAGCGTCTCTTTAGAGCGCTCAAACAAATAAGTCTTGTTGGCCTGAAATGGCTGCATACGCCGAATGTCGACATCGGAGACATCGAATGGGGGATGACCGTGTTCCATCCAATGTGCTAGCGCCATCCCGGCACCACCCGAAGATTGAATCCCGATTGAATTGAAACCCGCGCAGACAAAGAAGTTCTTGAGGTTGGGTGCTTCACCGAGATGATACGCGTCATCCGGTGTGAAGCTCTCAGGTCCATTGAAGAACGTATGTATGCCGGTTTCTGCCAATGTCGGGAAGCGGTTGACCGCCTTCTCCAAAATGGGCTCGAAATGCTCAAAATCTTCGGGGAGTTGATCAAAGCAGAAATCATCCGGAATACCGTTCATACCCCAGGGCTTTGATACTGGCTCAAATGCGCCCAGCAGGATCTTGCCAGCATCTTCCTTGTAGTAAGCGCACTCGTCAGGCACACGGAGAACGGGAAGCTGCGTCAGCCCCTCGATCGCTTCGGTAACAATGTAGAAATGTTCGCAGGCATGAAGCGGCACGGCAACGCCTGCCATCCGGCCAATCTGATGCCCCCACATGCCACCGCAATTAACAACATAGTCAGCGGCAATCTCGCCCTGGTCTTCTCCTTGAGACCAAGACACACCTGTTACGCGACCATTGCTCTTCTGAATGCTGGTAACACGAACACCTTCAATGATCTGCGCACCCTTGAGCCGGGCACCTTTTGCCAAAGCCAATGCAATATTGCCTGGATCGCCCTGACCGTCCTTTGGAAGATAGACTGCGCCCGTGACATCATCGGTGTTCAGATACGCATAGCGCTGCTTGACCTCCGCGGCCGAAATCTCTTCAACCTCAACCCCAAAGGCCCGAGCCATCGATGCCTGACGGTAGATCTCTTCTTTGCGCTCTTCCGTCAGTGCCACAGTAATCGAACCACATCGCCTGAAACCTGTCGCGACCTCGGTTTCAGCTTCGAGTTCGCCATAGAGTTCCTGGCTGTACTTAGCCAGCCGGGTCATGTTCTTGGTGGCGCGAAGTTGGGCGATGAGACCCGCAGCATGCCAGGTCGTTCCACCTGTCAATTGATTGGCTTCCAGCAGCACAACATCCGACCAGCCCTGCTTGACCAGATGATAGGCGACCGAGCAACCGGCAATACCACCGCCAATGATAACGGCGCGTGCGTGGAGTGGGGGGCGCTTGCTCATGCTCTCAACCTCGCATTCTCAGGATCCCAGAGTGGTTGGTCTTCCTGCACAACAGCTTTACAGCGCTTACCGAAGATCTCGACCTCCAGCTCCGTTCCCGGCTTCGACAGATCGGAACGAACGACACCCAACGCGATCGAAGCGCTAACGCGGTAGCCGTAACCACCCGATGTTGTCTCTCCGACGACGTCGTCACCGTGCCAGATGGTTGACATGTAAGGTGCATCAAAATCATCGGCTTCGACGATACAGGTCACGAAGCGCTTTGCGGAACCTCGCTGCTGCTCAAGCTGCAGGGCTTCCTTACCAATAAACTCGGGCTTGTCCCACTTGATGAAACGGTCAAGTCCACCTTCCAACAGAGTGTAGTCTGTCGAGAGGTCACCTTTCCAAGCCCGATAACCCTTCTCCAGTCGTAACGCATTCATTGCAAACATGCCGTAAGGCTTGGCACCGCCGCTGATCACGGCATCATAGATTGCCGGGATGTAGGCATTCTCAGCATGGATTTCCCAACCAAGTTCTCCCGCAAAAGAGACCCGTACAAGTCGCGCGGGCTGCCCTGCAACCTTAGCTTCCTGATGCGTCAACCATGGCAGCGAAAGATCTGCATCGGTCATGCTTGAAAGTAGGGCGCGTGACTGAGGGCCGGTCACCACCAGTGTACTGTAGTCCGTCGTCAGATCGGTCAGAGACAGACCAGCAGGGAGAGACTTGGACAAGAGCTCAAAGTCATGCCACTGCGCAGCCGCGGCCGTGATCAGAATTATCTCATCATCACCAACCCGCATGACGGACATTTCGGTGATGATACGGCCTTTATCGTCGGCGAAATAACCGAGGCCGATACGCCCGACACGCGGCAACGCACCAGTGATCTGCGAACGCAACCAGGCTGCCGCACCATCCCCACTGAGCTTGAATCGCGAGAATCCACAAAGATCAAGAACACCGACGTGATCGCGTACGGCTTCACACTCCTCGCGCACGCGCTGCTCCCAAGGACCGTCCCGTTCCCAGGTTTCAGCTGCCTCCAGTGACGTATCATCACCAGGTTGTGCAAACCAATTGGCCCGCTCCCAGCCATTGACAGCACCGAACTGTGCGCCCAGCGCCTTCAACTTGTCGTGGACAGGCGAGTGCTTCTTGTCCCGGCCAGCCGGCCACTCGAAATGCGGAAAGTGCATTGCATATTCATGGCCATAGGTCTCCATGGCCTTCTGGTAGCAGTAGTCATGATCGGTGTAGTCAGTGTAACGCCGGGGGTCGACCGCCCACATATCCCACTCGGTTGTCCCTTCAGTAATCCACTCAGCGAGGACTTTACCGGCGCCTCCGGCCTGGACGATACCGAACGTGAAACAGTGGGCTTCGAAAGCATTCTTGACGCCTGGCATTGGTCCAATCAGCGGCAGGCCGTCCGGCGCATACGGGATCGGCCCATTGATGACTCGTCCAACGCCTTGGGTGCCCAACAGTGGAACCCGGCCGATTGCATCTTCGATGTAGAATTCCAACCGGTCCAGGTCATCAGGATAGAGCTGGAATGAGAAGTCATCCGGCATCGGGTCGTCGGGCGTCACCCAGTGCGCCTTACAATTGCGCTCGTAAGGGCCGAGGTTGAGACCATTCTTGTCCTGGCGCAGATAGTACGAGATGTCGACGTCGCGGATCATCGGCAACTTTCGGCCATTGTCCTTGGTCCACGCTTCAATCTCCGGTATTTCCTCTGTCAGGAAGTACTGATGGCTCATCACCACCATTGGCACGGTTCGCCCACCATAAGGCTTGAACCACTCGCCAATGCGCTGCGCATAGTAACCCGCCGCGTTGACCACATATTCGCACCGGATGTCACCCTTCTCTGTCTGCACGACCCATTCATCGCCATCCCGCGATATGCCGGTTGCCGGTGTGAAGCGGATAATCTTTTGCCCGAGATCGCGCGCACCCTTGGCCATAGCCTGGGTCAGCTGCGCAGGATCGATATCACCATCCAAGGGATCCCAAAGACCACCGGCCAGGTCATGAGTTTCCATAAACGGAAAATGCTCCTGCAGCTCAGCCGGCGTGCAGATGTCCATCTGCAATCCTTGATACCGCCCCATTCCCGCAACGCGCTCAAACTCCTGCATGCGCTCCTTCGTATGCGCGAGGCGGAGGGCGCCAGTCACATGATAATTCATGGGATAGTCGACAGCGTCTGCAAGGCCTCGGTACATCTCCAGCGAATAACGCTGCATGTTCATGACCGCCCAGGAACCACTAAAATTCGGACAATTGCCGGCTGCATGCCACGTCGAACCCGAGGTCAGTTCGTTCTTTTCCAGAAGCACACAGTCTGTCCATCCGGCCTGAGCGAGATGGTAAAGGCCGGAAACTCCGACAGCACCGCCTCCGATGATGACGACACGCGCGGTTGAAGGGAAATCTGACACAACGGTCCTCCGAGATTGGCCTAGTAAGTGGGTGGGGCGATCACCCAAATTACGATAGCGGGTTGATCTGATCTGTTTCGCCAACGGTAGGGCTCGCCGGCAAAACGAAATGAGTCGCCGGCCTCCAACACAAACCACTGGCCGGATATTTCGAGGTCGAGTGTACCGGAGACGACGTAGCCAGCTTCTTCAGTGTCTCGTCGCATAGGCTTCTTGAGGCATGACTTTGGGGCAAATTCGCTCCGAACGATTTCGAATGATCCACTGAGGTCTGGCGAAAGCAATTGCTCAACAAGCCCGCCCTCGGCACTACCGAGTTGGCGCCGTACGCCGGCCCGCACGATAAATTTCGCTTCACTCGGATCACCGCGGTTTTCTCCGAACAAGAAACTCAGCGGAACATCGAATGCCTCAGCAATTTTGCGCAAATCATTGATTGAGGGGTCTGAAAGGCCGCGCTCGATCTGACTGACAAACCCAACGGAACGCCCAAGCTGCTCAGCCAGCGCGCTGAGTGTCATAGAACGGCTCTTACGCAGCGCACGAACATCAGCGCCGACAGTTCCAGTGCCTTCACCGGCCAATCCGTCGTCCTGACGAATTCTTTGTGGTCCAGCAACACCCATGATGGTCCCAGAAATGAAACAAACAAATTTCACAAAATATCATGATCATGAAAAACACAACAAAAATTTCACGACCATCAGAATGCAAATTGCATTTTACAGTGCGCCCACGAGGCGCCTTTAAGCGAAACCGAAGCGGGCGCTGTTCCCCAGCTTCACGGTAGCATCCGTCGGCCAGTGACAATGTAGACCTCTGCAATGACTAAGTGTGAAGCTCCAAGAGGTTGACCCCGGCCAGGCCGAGTTTCTGATCAGCATTTGTGTCCGGGCCAGGACAACTGGCCACTTGGTGCTGAGCAAAACAAACTCTCAGTCGTCATCGCTGCGCAGGCAGGACGTTGATTTATGGGCTGAATGCACAATAATCCGAGAAGAATGCTTACAACCTCCTGAAAGCTCACGATTAGGGCTCAGCCTCTTTATGAAAGGGTCACACTATCGGTAAGAGGCAGATAACAGGCAAGTTGAGATGGCGCAGCACATGCTGGACATACTCAAGCCAGACCAACGCCGAACGTTTTTTCCCTCTGGCCGACCCCGCAAAGTCCGTCGCAACGGACTTTGCAACTCTGATGACCAAGCCGAGAAGATTCAATTTCGTGGGGCGCGGCCCAACTGGTCAGACCTATGCGTGCCCTCGCTTAAATAACGGACGATGTCTTGGGCTCACCCGGCTGTTGTCTGACCAGCGCAGCACGCGTATTGGGCCTTTTCAAAAAGAGGCTGGACCCTAGCCGGAAACAGCAATCATCATGTTCGCTCGCCCACAAAGTCAAACGTGATCAAGCCGTCGACTCTCAACCCATGATGCTAGTCTGCCGACAATGGCGCCACTGAGAGGAATGCAAGATGGCACCGCAGACAGCCTTGCTACCGCATTGAGTATCCCACCCTAACGAGAATGTTCACTTTGCGTCGCGCCCAAGCGCTACGTTCCTTGTCACGGACGGCAACTCGCCAAAATGTTTGCGGTAGGCCGCAGTAAACTTACCGGCATCAAAAAAACCCAACTCCGCCGCGATATCACTAATCGGTTGGTAGGCAGCTTCTCGGTCCATCAGCTTCCGGCGCGCGTCATGCAAACGAACAATGCGAAAGTAGGTGAGCGGCCCCATCTTAATGGACGAACTAAATGCTTTCTCGACTGTCCGTCGCGCTCCGAGCTGCTTCATGTCCAGAAAGCTACCGGACGTTATGCTTTCGAGATCTTCCAGATGCTCATGCAAAAGGTTCCGAGCGATCAAGAACCGCTTAGAATCGTTGCTGCCATACGCCGTTGTCGGCCCGCCGGACATTAGGCACTCCATGTGTAAAGCATTGACGACACTGGTAACAAGCAATTGGCCTAACCGCCATCGCTGCTCTTCATCCTGACAAGCAAAATTGGTCTCCAGAATCGACAGACTGTCCGATCGCAGGCGCTGAGCCAACCGAGGCGACGCGATGCGAATGGCACGTGGACCAAGTTTGTCAAACCAGTCCGCAAGTTCTGGTGCACCTTGCAGCCGCCGTTCCATCACACAACGTGGGATACGCAACCGCACGCTTGTTTGCCTGGTGGTGACTGCATCAACACGTGCGCACCTGGCGGCACGATCATCAACCGCTCACTAGAATTCACATTCCCGCCGAAACCGACCAAGTCCCGGGGCAGATCGAGAATAACGCTCACCCGGTAGGCGTCATCAACGCCGGAGATCGACTTCTCCAGTGCAAGACCGCTGTAGTTTAAAAACACACTGATATCGCTGAAGTTAGCAACGAGATGGTGACCGACAAAATTGCCAGCACTCAACTGAACTATGCTTGAGGTGCCAGACTGAAGCGCAGCATATTCCTCGCGATATTTCGCGTATTGTTCTATGCCGTCTGCGATCTGGTAACGCGTGTTGCCAGCCTTGCGGACCGTGAGCGGATCAGGAAACCACTTCAATCGACCGGCTTCGTAGCCAATCTGTGTGCTTTGCATAAACAGCCCCCGCTGCGCGGGCGCAAGCAGTCACGCTTTCCACACGCCTGATATTATATCTATCAAGATGTTAGAATTTATAACTTAGATATCCACAGTCCGTCCAGTCTGGAACACCTGCCGTTTCGTTCATGCATGCAGTTGGACTCACGGCCAAACCGTAGAAACATGGGCCTAGTCGAGAAATATCATGTTGCGAGTATTCCAATGGCCGCCGAATTGGACCTGAGTCAAGCAGAGCCGGGAGCCGAATGTCGAACACGGAACCTAGCGACGCTTCCTGCGGGATGCAGGTTTCATCTGTTTTGGCAATCGCTGCCGGCTGTCATGCGCCTTGCGAATGGCATCTGCCAAGCGCGCTGGTAGGGCTCCAGTGTCACTGAGATAGATCCAGTCCAACGTCAGCAAGTAGGTGTCACAGAGTTTGGCGGCCACACTCACAGACGGACGGTAACGCCCCGTCTCAGCGTGCGAGTAATTCGCCCGCTTGATCCCGGCGGCATTGGCGAATTCCTGCTGCGTGAAGCCCAGCACCATCCTGGAAATTTCCAATCGTGCGGCAATACCGTCAGGGCTTCTGTCACCATAAATGTCAATCTCTGAATCATCGGAATCTGCCATGCCGACGGGCTATCACGCCGAATTCAAAAAAGTACTATTCATCAGATAGCGGACAATTGATACATTATCTGGCAAATTGATAGACATTATATCTCTCAACGACGGGTCTTCACGCCCGCTAATCGAGACTGGACACGAGCCATTGAGCACCATGAGAAGCTTGGGATGTCCACTTCGCCGAAAGCTCAGTCCTTCGCGAGGTTTTGCGGCGACATTTGCGGCCCCTGTCAGATCTCCGGCAACCCGGTCAAAATCAACATGCGGCTAAGCCAACAGTTGTGTCCAGGGACTGGTAGGCCCGGAGGGACTTGAACCCCCAACCAGGCGGTTATGAGTTCTCTGGCTGAATGCGAAAACGGAAGGGTTTGCTTCTCAGTTTTATCAATGTTCATGTTTGTTCTTTCTATGTATTCAAAAATGTGTGCATGCCTCCGCAAGTGGAGCTAATTCGCTAGCACACAGAAAGCACATTGCAATAAGGAGGTGAGAGATCTGTGCATTGCGTCCTAGGCACACTGGAGAGATGTAATGGTAGGCGGAGGATTAACCCAACAGAGGATCAGGCAAGGCATTGAAACGGCCAAGACCGAGAGGCGGCAGGTAATTCTGCGCGACAGCAGGACAAAAGGTCTACAACTCGTAATCTCCGCCAAAGGGACGGCTACGTGGTCGCTCTTGTTTACACCTAAGGGTGGTGAGAAGACAGAGGCCGGTTATGGCAAACGCAAGCGCATCATGTTGGGCAAGGATCGCGCTGGCTACGGTCTGACGCAAGCCCGTTTGGATGCGGGGGTACTTAGGCAGCGAATAGCTGTTGGTGAAGATCCCACGATTGAGCGCGACAGGGAACGCGAAGAGCAAGCCGCCAAACTCGCCAAGCTCCGGTCAGAGGAGAAAAAACGAAAGGAAGTCGAAGCCCGACAGATCACCGTTGAGAGACTGGCCGAGTTGTATTTCGCAGCCAGGTCTACCGACAGCGGCATTGAAAAAAATCGGCGCACTATCGAGTTTAGCGTATTGCCAGTGATCGGCAGCAAGTCGCTCAATGAACTTGATACGGCGAGTGTGCAACTCGTAATCGATACGGTTCGAGCGCGCGGACGGTCTACGCAATGCCATCGCGTACACGGATCGCTCCGAACGATGCTCCGCTGGGCATTGCGACGGAAGTATCTCAGGCCCGATCAGAGCGATATCTGGAAGGACTTGGATCTGCCACCGAAGAGCAAGCCGCGTGAGCGCGTACTGGATGCGAGGGAAATCCGATGGTTATGGCAACAGTGTGAGCGCTGGGATTCTAACCCGGATGATGCTCAACATCACCTTGGGCCAATTGTCCGTCTCGATATTCTCCTGGGTCAGCGATCGTGCGAGACATGCGCAATCGAGAAAGAAGAGCTCGGCGAAGGATTGCGTGTTTGGACGATTCCACGTGAGCGCACAAAGAACAAAAAGGCTCATAGCGTTCCGCTGCCACCACTTGCCCGATCCATCATTGGGCTGGCAATGCAAGAAGCCAGTGATCATCGCTTGTTTGTCGGGTCGCGTGGAGCAACCATCCGACCTGACAAAATTGCGCACTCCCTTGACGACGCAATTAGAAATTGGAACGAAGACAATTCGGATAACCAGATCGAAAGCTTCATTATTCACGATCTTCGGCGCACGGTAGCCACGCGGCTCGAAGAGATCGGGGTGACTTCGAACACGATCGAAACGCTGCTGAACCACATAAGTGGCAAGGCTGGGTCGGTCACCCGCCTTCACTACGCCCACGGCGATCAGTCAATAGCTATCCGTCGTGCGCTAACGCGTTGGCAGGGCATTGTTGAGCAGTGCATTCAGGGGCACGATCCGTTCGCCATCGATGCCGATTACCTGGATGCACTTGAAGCTGCAGAGCTAGCCAAGTTCAACGAGGGAAAAGCGAATCTTCGCATAGCGAGTTAGGTTTCAATTCCTTCGCTTGGCAGTGGCTCAGTTTGAAATTCGGCCCACTTGACTCTCATTCGCATCATGCGCCCGTCTAGGCTATGCTTAGCGGCGAGCAAATCGGAGGTCCGACGGTATGAGCAAAGAAGTGTTTGAACGAATTCGCAACGTTCATCAAAGGTCCATAGACTTAATCGATGGTGGATACAAAACTACTCGCGAGGTTCGTGACGGCAAGTCAGTGGACACAACCCAAGAGACTCGCGCTGATGATGCTCGCATCGTCGGTGACATGGACAAAGCCCTTGAGCGCTTGGGAGACTAAGCGCGTGCCCAAGGCCCAAAAGGACAGAAGCAGCCCGCTGATATTTGCAGACTATCGCAGAATCGATTATCCGAACTTCCGAGATGGATCCGAGGCTGATTGCAGCCGACAGTGACATCTAACCGACAGGCACGACGTGGGGCCCAGTGAGGGCGCTGTATTCTCAGCGCTGTCGGTGTGCAGCGTCCTCAGTTTCGAAGAGGATGCTGAATAATGGCTGACCCGCTTAGCGAAACCATTCATCAAGCTGTTGACCGTGCAATAGAGGCGTGGTTGCCTGAGATCGTCGAGGCGATCAAGACGGCGCAACCCGTATACCGGCCAGACAGCTTCATTAAGATGTCGATTGCAGCCAAGAGACTAGGATTGTCGCCGAGTTCGATCTGGAGATTGGAGCGACAAGGTAAGCTACCACCACGCGAACGTCTTGGTAGCTCAATCGGCTACCGCGAAAGCACCATCAAACAAATTCTCGAAAACCTAGATCGAGAGACGATTCCGGCACCTTCAACTGCGAATATGCCTCGCGAGAGGACTTGAGACGCTGCTGGGCGCCATTCTGCAAAGCGAGTGACCGCAGCGCAGTTTGCGACCAGGGCAGGCTACTCCTGATGGATTGTACCGAGTCTGAGCCTGCCGCCACACTAGTTTTCAAAATACCAATGACTAGCCATCTGATCTTCCCAAGAGATCGGGAAGGAGCAGCTATGTGTTTCTCGACTGGGCTCAGGGCGGTGCACAATCGCCGCGCAACTTGTCAACCGATTCAAGGAAACGCGAGAGTTCTCGGATCGAGTGAGCAGCGAGAAGCGCTATTCTCATGCCGCGCCTTTGGCAAGGAGCATACAAATTGAGCACAAATATCATCTTTGAAGCTTGCGCTCCTCAACTCTACGATCTTGGCTACTCCCCCATCCCGCTTTCGGGGAAAACACCGCGCATCAGAAACTGGCAAAGTCTGTTCTGCGATGCCCGGCCGAAGCGAGAGCAACTTGTCGACGAGTTTGCGCGCGCAAATCGTGGAAGGCACAGGATGAATGGGGTTGGATTGGCTACGCATCGTGGCCTCATGTTCGTCGATATTGACGCCGACAACCTACTGCACGATGAAGTCTACGAAATGATCAGAGCTGTTGTCCCAGCAATCGAGCGCGCGCCTAAGATAATCGGCAAACGCGGTGCGAAATACATAATGCGCCTCATCGAGACTGAGAACACGTCAAGTCTAAATCTCAATGGATCTCAAACGGGTGGTCGCGTTGAGTTCCTCGTCCATCGCAGAATCGGCGCAATCCCGCCAACAATTCATCCAAGTACTGGCCAACCATTTACCTTCGACCCTGACAGCTGTCGCCAAGTTCTTGCAGACACACATCTCGACGATCTGGTCGCGATCAGCCTTCCTGAAATTGAAGTGTTGCGTTCCTTGTTTGAGATAAAACGTGAAGCGCCTCACCACTCGGAAACTACTCGCAACAGAATAACTGAGCAGCGAGAGGCCGAATCGGCCCAAGAAAGTTGGAATGGCAATTGCCTTGAAATGCGGCGAGTAGCCAAGGCCCTCACGTATCTCGATCCAAATGCAGAAGACATCTGGTGGAGGGTTGGAGCTGCCTTAAGGAATTGGACCGGTGGACATCCGCAAGCGCGACAATTGTTCGATACCTGGTCGGGAGGTGGATCAATCAATGGGTATGAGTTCACCGGCGCACCCGACAAGTTCAACAAGACGAAGACCCAAGATGAAGCTTGGTTCCAAGAGCGGCCCGATATTGGCGTCGGAACAATCATCCACTTGGCTCAGAAAAAGGGCTTTGATGCAACGCTCCGGCAATGGAAAACTTTGAAGTACAGCCGATCGCAAGCGGATACGAAATCCCTGGTGAAGGATACGCCGTTTGGACGCGCTGCAGAACAACTGCCGCGAGACCGCGTCGACTTCCATAATTCACTTGAAGCCATCCTCAGCTGGGCTCTAAACGACCGTTCGATCAGCAAGAGCGATATCCGACTACTCAACCAGCTCTTGCAATTCATGAATCTGAAGCATGGGTATGCGTGGCCTTCATACGAGCGGTTGTCAGAGAACACCGGCATATCCCAGGAACAACTTTACAAGCACGTGACCAAACTCGAACGAGCTGGTTACATCCTTCGCGCTCGCAATAACTACAACCCCGACAGCAGCAAGCGAACCGCCTTTGCGATTCTTCCACCACCGGACCTGACGTGGCAACAACTCTTGGGACGACACCGCCAACAATTGGGACATCCACCTGCTGCAAGTGCAGGCGACGAGCATGTGTTCGGGGCTACCGTCGAACAGGGCAATTCAGCCCTGACTGAAGTTACAAAAGCATGTGAGAAGGAAGGGGCAACCCAGCCCGGCCCCAAGACTAGAAAATCGAACGAAGCTGGGCAAACTGACCCTGATATTACTAACCGAGAGAGAAGCAGTGGGGTGGGGGGCGAAGAGTGGCGGCGGACGGACCCCGCCGCGTCTAGCATTAACTCTATCAGCCATCTTGTCAGTGTTGGCATTGTTGAGAATGAGAACCTTGTTCAACTCTTGCAGGTCTGTAGCAGTGATAATTTTGGCGCTGGAACGGTCCAATCTGTATTGCTGATGATCAATAGAGCCACACTCGGTATCGATCCACCCCATCAGCCAAACACCAAAATTGCAGTAAGTGACCAGCAGGTTCGTCACGCAATTGACAAAGCTTTCATCTCGACATTCGATCCGCCTCGCATGCATGACAAGCGCTCCCAACGGATCGACCTCGATCTGACGGGTGGCAAAGCATCAAGAGACTGCCTCAAGATGTTTCGAGGCAAGCTTGAAATTGAGCTGGGCAAATCTGGATACGAGACGGCCAGCTACTTGCAGCGCAAGGCGAGTTGGAGGCCGTCGCAGTCGACATGACAAACTAAGCCCCTGCGATGTCAACATAGTGCTCGCACCGCTTTGTATGCAATATTGCTAAGAGACAGCGCTCCACGGATTGGCCTGCGCAGACTTCATTCTTGATAGGCTACACAGCTGATGCGGCGCACAATCCGCTCTGGTCGGTCCACGCTGCGGTGCACTGTCATCAAGGTAATCACTGAAGACTTCGAGGTCCACCCGATTTTAATCGACCAGGCAAATAATCGAATAACTCCGCTATCGTGGATTACGGATTCGGACACTGAGCCTTCAATGAAACTCATACATCTCAGTTCACTCTGATCTGCTGCCCTTGGCGAATGCCACGCCCAGGGCGGACAGTGGTGTCCAAAAACCTTGTGGAACCGCGCATAAGTACCTTGCCTTTGCCTTTAGCAAGGGACCACAACAGACTATGTCTGTGTCCAAGGAAACAGATCAGCCATCTGTGTCACCGCCGTCCGCTACGGGGCCGGCCGGGCCATTGCTCGAAGGCAAAGCTGGTGGTTTTTACCTTCTGTCGCTGCTCGCAAACGGCGAACCGCGCGGACTTCCTGGCGCAACCATTGAACGTGTCAGCTTTCAACAGGCGGCGTCCGGCTATCCGCTCGATGACATCGTCGTCCACGCACGCAATGCAGACGGCACGTCTGCGATCCTCGAAATCCAGTCCAAGCGGACCTTGACCTTCACGGCCTCCGACGAAGCGTTCGGGGACGTCGTCCGCCAGATGTGGGCCGCTTCGAAGAAAGAGGAGTTTCGGACCACTCGATACGAACTTGCCGTGGCGATTGCCAAGACCACGACGCGCATCGAGGCCGATTGCCAGGAGGTGCTGTACTGGGCACGGGAACTTTCCGACGCTGTAACCTTCAGGGCCCACATCGACAAGGAAGGTTTTTCATCGGCTGGAATGCGCAGCTTTGTGAAGGTCTTCAAGGAAAACCTCAAACTCGCCGGCGCGCCCGATGACGACGAGCTGGTTTGGCAGCTCCTACGGCGCTTCCAGATTTTGGTTTTTGATTTTCAATCGCATGGCGCCGACCACGCGCATCAAGCACGCGAGCGCTGCCGGACGGTCCTTACAGCGGAGCAGGCGGGCCGCAGTGGCGACCTATGGGCGGTACTCAGCAACAACGCGATGCAATCTGCTGCTGCAGCCGGAAGCAAGGACCAGGCGGCCCTCGCCGACTGGTTGAACAAAGAGCACGGCTTTGCTTTCGAGAAGCGATCCGATTTGCGTGCCATGCACGCAAGGCTGAAGTCGGAAGCACGGAATGCGCTCGCAGACATCAACCATACGATCGCGGGCGTGCGTCTCTCACGCGCGACAAGCATCTCGGATTGCCTTGATGTGCTGGAGGGTCACAAGGCGCTGGGTGTAACAGGCGCCGCAGGGACGGGCAAGTCAGCAGTCCTCAAGCATTTGGCCCAGCTGCAGGAAGTCGAAGGTACGATCCTATTCCTGAGCCGTGGTCGCATCACTGCGGGCGGAGGCCTCGCGTGGGCTCATGCGGTCAACTGCCCATTGCCAGTCGAGGAGCTGTTCAACGAGCTCGCGTGCTGCTGCGAGGCGACGGTGTTCATCGACAACATCGACCAGGTCGACGATCCCAGCCAGGTGACAACTATCAACGACTTGCTCCGGGCAGCAGCAGGTAATACCAATTGGCGCATTGCTTTCACGGCGGCGGACACCAAGGCTGATTGGCTGACGCGGTTTCCGGCGCTGCAGGCTAGCACGCTGGCCGCTATCGAGATCGCCGCGCTCGACGATGCCGAAGCACAGCAACTGACCACAGCCAATCCCGGTTTGTTTGCCATACTAGATCCGAAGCATCCTGCGCGCGGGCTGGCACGCAACTTGTTCCTGCTTTCCCGCATGATCGAGTTGTCAGAGGCTGACGGGACCGTTCTCTCCGGCATCGTCAAAGAGATCGACCTGGCGAACATCTGGTGGCGTTACGGCGGTGGCCGCTCAGAGCAGAACCGCGTCGCCCGGCAAAGGCTGCTCAGGGCAATGGCTGCGGAAATCATCGCGGCGCCAGGCTCGGCCGCAACTAAGTCTGACCACCTCGACTCAGCGACGGTCGAGGAACTGCTCCGCCTCGACAGCATCCGCGAACATCAGCGCAACTATTCCGTCACTTTCCGGCACGATGTGCTGCGCGATTGGACGATTGGCTATCTGCTGCACGACGATACAGCCCTGCTTGCCAAGCTGCCAGCGTCCGAGCCCGTCCCCGCTTCCCTTGTGCGCGCACTTGAATTCGCTGCCCGCCTAGCACTGGATGCTGACGACGACGGAATCCAATGGCTGGCGCTGCTGTCGACATTCCAGAACCCGACAAGCCATGGCAGTTGGCGGCGCCCAGCGCTTCTCGCCTTGACCCGATCCGAGCATGCACTCGCCCTGCTGGAAAAGGTCAAAGCTCCATTGCTGGCCGACGATGGGCGATTATTGGCCGAACTGATGAAGCTGATGCAGTCAGTGGAGACTGAGCCGCTAAAAGCCTTGATAAAGGAGCTGCCTGCAGGGACAGAGATTCCGGCAGGTGCAGAGGACTTTCTCATCCCCAAGGGTAGCGGCTGGGTCTGGCTCAACCTATGGCTCGCCAGTTGCAGCAGCGACCTTCCACATGCCCTCATCCCAGACGTGGCGAGGCTGTTTCAGACATGGTTGATCACGACGCAAGGGCAACCGACGCCCATGCACGGTCAACTCATTCAGGTCATCTTCGATTGGCTGATCCGCATCGACCAATCGCTCGCTCAAACCGTCGGCAGCTCATTCAAGGAGAACAAAGCCCCGGACTTCTCATTCCCGCGCATACGCGAGGTACGCGATGACATGCGCGCCACCTTCTTTAGCTGCTGCCACCTCACGCCAAATCTGGCGGAGGATTATCTCAAGAGCCTTATGCCAGAGGAAATCCGGTACACCGAGGCAGACAAGGTCTTGTGCAACCCCGGATCACTGGTGAAGGCAGCGCCAGCGGCTCTCGCGGATTTCGCGCTTGCCGCCCTCATAGAAGAAGAGGATGAGGATGATCCATACCGCCGTCGCTCCGACTCTGGCCCTTTTAGTGTGCACGAGCACAGCTTCTCACCGTGTTCTCCGGGGCAAGGTCCCTTTCTGGAACTTCTCCTGAATGCACCCAAAGATGGTATTCGTCTGGTCCGCGGAGTCGTCGAGCACACGACGCAATGGTGCCGTGCGAAGTACGAGGACGAGAAACGCGAATTTCCGGGGATCACGGTGCCCTTCCCAGGCGGGGCGAGACACTTTGCCGGTGATTTCCGTGTTTATGCCTTTGCTCGATCGGAAATGCCTTCATCCATCACGACCTCGGCGCTAATGGCGCTTGAGGCGTGGGGGCACCGTGAGATCGAAGCTGGGCGCAACTTTCAGGATGTTATGTTCGATATCATCGGTGATGACAGATCAAGCATCGCCTTCCTGGCAGTCGCTGTTGACCTCGCGCTCTCCCATTGGGACGCAGCGCATAAGTCAGCATGGCCATTGCTCGCGGCACCTGAACTGCTCCGCTACGATGATTGGCGCTACAAGCGCGATATTACCAGAGGAAACCGTCTCCACCTGGGCTTCAAGAAGGAAGGCGCGGCGTGGAAGGTGAAGCGAGCAGACCTAGATGCGCGGTTCTCGCGCCTACGCAGATTGTGGGAGTGCGTGGGAGATTTTGGGATCAATGGGCCCAAGAAGGAAGCCGAAGCCCTTCAGGACGCCCTTGCTGCTGCCCACACACGCATCGCTGCGTCAAACAGCTCCGATAGCGATCCCATTGACGGGCTAAAGGCCTGCGCCAAGCGTGCATGGCGCATGAGCGATCCCGAGAACTGGCATCCAGTGGCAGTGACGTTGCAGGACGGGTCAACGTCGGAGCAACTGCAATTTCAGCAGGACCCGGAGGAGGTTGCGCACCACGAGACCAAAGCAGAAGTTACGCAAGACAATCTTGTGAACATGAGTATCCGCATCACCGTCGAGAAAGCTTTGTTTGATGCGAGCACATCCACCCCGGCGACTGTGGCGCAAGCTATCAACTGGGCCAAGACAAAGCAGGCCGCGCCGCCAACAACGGATGACCCGGACGACAGCGATGAGGCGTTCGATCGCAAATACGATGCGCGTGTCGTAACAATGGCTGCGGCCCTAGCGGCGCGGGACTATGACGGGGGCGAGCGTGAAGCCGTTCTGCAGTGGGCGCTCGCAATCTTGGACGCAGCTGCGGCAGTGGAGAGCACCGAGTATCACCACAACCCGCACGTCAAATATAACAACCAGGCGATTGCTACGCTGGGATTGGTGCAACTCTATATCAAGGCACCGTCCGTCCCGTTGCGGGATCAATTGCTGACCTTGTCAACGAGCCGCGAACCGGCTGTGCGCAATGCCATTGGCAGACAATTCACAACGCTGATGGCAGCGGCACCCGACTTCGTGCGCGCGGTGATCCGGGTCATGCTCACGAGTGCCGCCTTCGTCAGCGAGTTCGACGATGACGACAACGAGGGCGGCAAAGCCGCTCTAGCGGCAGAGATCGCTTCGCGATTGGAGCACGAGAAGACCTGGCTTGACGCAGGCGGCGACGAGCCAGCTTGGCCCGTTTTGCCGGACTGGATGATAAGGGCCCGCCGTGGCATTCGCATCGGCGGAACACAAGCCAGCGAGGAGGACGAAGAGCCGCTCATCGTCCAAGCCGATGAGCATGCGTTAGAGCAACTCTCTCAACATCTGATCGTTCTGACGGTGGGAGGCCCACCGGAGTGGCTGACGCGGCTTGCCAAGCATTTATTGACATGGACCGATGCTGCCAATGGACCACATGGCCCTAACGGGCTTGAGCGCAGTCATCGGCCCGAGACCTGGAATGCGTCATTCTTTGATTTTCTCGGCGTGCTGTCCTCCGGGCTGCCGCATGCGCAGGCCATCACCACGTTCATCGACCCACTTACGCAGTTCAATGACGAAGCGTTTTGCGACTGCGCTGCTAACTTCCTGCGCGGTTTCGACCGCGCTACCTTCGCGCTCGACACGCTCAATCCCGACAATCCGGTCGCAATTCGCGAAGGTATTGCAAACCGCATCAAGCAAATGCGGACTTTCCGCTACCTCTTGCGCGAGAAAAAGTTCTCCGCCGAGGCCCATTTAGCCAATCTGCTCAGCGCATTCTTCTACCACGAGACCAGTCTACAAATGTCGAACCACCCATCATTTCCATTGGGCTGGGCCGGGATTACGGAGACTGTTTCCACGCTTGTAGATCTCATCGAGACTGCACCTTCGTCAGGATATCTCGCGACGGCTTTCCTCAACGTGCTGGAAGCTGCCGTCCTGCCGGACCTCCTACCACACGTAGCGCAGGCTCTCACAGCCTGGTCTGCCGCCTACGGCGCCGACACTTCATTCTGGTGCGACCGTGACATCGGACCTAAGGCATGTAGTTGGCTGGACAAGATCCTGACGGCACACCCGTTAGCGACGAGCGACACCGCTTTGCGAGCCAAACTTTCAGCGAGCCTGGACATCATGGTGAGGTCCGGCGTCGGGGAGGCATCACAATTGGAACCGAAGCTGTTGCAGCCTTCAGACTTAAGCGGTGAGCAGAATTCGTACCCGTAATAGTGCGTGGCGCAAATATCGATACAAGGCGACAATTAAACGAGGAACAGAGAGATGGTGCGCGCAAGCGTACGGTCGCCGATCAAAGACCATGCAAGATCGCGAAGTACTTCAGGGTGCATGTGACAACAATGTCGCGGCTCCATTGTGCAGACATTCACACGAGCGCTCGGTCTTGGAATTAACGGACCAAAGATCGTTGTGAAGTCCATGTTGGCGCGGGTGCTACACCGGGAATTCGGTCGAGTTGCGGAGTTGCAAATCATGCAGGACGTGGCAAGCTTAGCCTCGTGTACTCACAAAGTAATATTGGAAAGCAATTAGAGGCAACATGTATGCCAAGAACATCACACGCCCCCTACATCAAATCTACGCTCGGTCCAGGTGAAGTGATCGTCCGCACTGCAAGCATGCACTGGATGTACTATTTCTGGCCTGCCATCATGGCGCTAGGCATGATCGCCTTTGCGATTGCTACGGGTAGTCGGATAATCATTCCGCAACAACCCGAGGACATCGACACGATGACATTTTTTTGGATACTCGCAGTAATAAATTTGCTCTGGTTTGCGGTGAAGTACTTGAATGTGATTTCAACGGAGTTTGCAGTGACGAACCAGCGGCTAGCCATTAAGGAGGGAATTCTCAGTCGCACGACTGATGAAGTAAAGCTTGGTTCAATCGAGTCGATCAACATCAATCAGTCGATCCTTGGCCGCATCTTCGGCTTCGGCGACTTGGTCGTCACCGGCACTGGCAACACTCGCATGACACTCAAGAGCATCGAGTCGCCGATTGATTTTCGACAGGCAGCAATGCAACAGCATTGAACTCGAACAAGCTGATTGCTCATCTCTGGGGCGCAAAATCGTGCCCCACCTATCTGTTGTACATTGCTGGAAACCGGTTGCGCATTGCGAATCGGTAAGTAATCGCGTTCAACTCGCCGCATAGAAAATCGCGATTCGGCCGATCCTTTCCCGGTGTTCTTGAGATAACTCCCGCGCGCGCGATGGCGTCCAAAAAATTGCTGTGAAGAGCTATCCAGTTGAAAATTGGAGAGCGCGCAATCCTAAGCTCGAAGGCCGTTTCGGTCGGGCCAGCACCGTGTGCACCGAGAAGCAGAACGAGTTCGCATGCTATGGGATCGTAGTGTACTGCCTCCCGGGCGGCAGAGCGCATAGTGCAGGTTTCGATGTTATGTTCCGTTGGATCCTCACACGCCAAACTAGATGCTGTTCTTCCGAGGCGAGTCTCGGTCATTTGCGTGTAGCCCCCTTTCGGCTCCGCTCTGGCGGTGCTCCGGTTTTATCTAGGAACGCGTCGAGCGAAGCCAGTATGACCGAGGTGCGCGAAGGCGGAACGAGTTGCGTTGCGCGCCAGGCATCGAGACGTTCCATTTTTACAGGCGGCACCCTTATGCTGATCATAATCCTGTTTTCTGACATGTTGATCGCCTCTCAGTGTTAGATCTAGATACAATGCTTGCTGAGTTATGTATTGACATGTAATGACAAAAATACTACATATGCTCGATGAAGGCGAGTGCCTCGTGAACAAAGTAGTTCACTCAACGTGTATGCCCCTTCTGAGGTCACCGCCTCGCTAAGACTCCATCCTAACCGAGCAAGGCTCAGGATCCGCCTAACCTAGCCGACAAGTGAGCCGGTGCATTCCCTTCCCCCGCTGCAGACGAGCCAGCCAGAGCAACACGCTCAATGCCACACAAATTGCTCGAAGGCGAAACGCCTCCAAAATATCCAAGCGGCGTCGCATCGACTTGGTCGTCGGTGCCTGATGAGGCGCAATCCTTCTCAGCGGCAAACGGCAAACATGGAGCCCCACATGATTGGTGCAAAGCCCAAACCAAAGTGGTCCCAGAGGATCGGCCAGGCACTCGCGGACGGCATCCTGTTCGTCCCAAGGATCGCTTACTATGCAATACGCGCGGCCAAGCAAAATCAGCAGGAACAGGATGCGGAGTCCGCGCGGCTCCGTTCCATCATCCGCGACCAAGCTTCTGACATCAAGATGTTGCGAGACGAGCTCGATGAAGCGCGTGAGCGCGCAACCAAGGTCGCTGCTGAGAGATCAAGTGAAGTGACAAACGTGGTCTCGTGGATAGCAGAGTTTGAAGCCCGCCATGGCCGCAAACCGCGCCTTCCAGAGCTCCGTGAGGAGTTTCCCGATGTTCCTAAAACGACGGCCTGGCGACGCATAAGGGGCACGTGACCATGGGCCCGGCTGGCTTCACCTGCTGGGCCATATTTTCTTGCGTGCCTCGATTACGCACGATTAAGGAATCCACGTCGAGTTTGCGAAGCCCGAGTGAGTTCCAACTTGGAACCGGTTCCAAACTGGAACTTGCCGTCGGTGCACTTAGGTACTGCAAGGCTGATACTCCATTTGCTTAGCAGTCCTCCCGCCCCAACCTTGCTCGACGCAGACCACCATGAATCGGGCCACAGGCCGTTGGGGCGCGTCCTGACGACCCTGAATGTCTGGACAACTAGCACACAAAAAGCACATAGAATTCTGGAGACAGCGCGACGTAGCCAACATCCCACCTCACATTCTCAAGAAAATACGCGCAAAATGTGGACTTGCGGGTGGTAGGCCCGGAGGGACTTGAACCCCCAACCAGGCGGTTATGAGCCGCCGGCTCTAACCAATTGAGCTACGGGCCCGTCGGTGGAACGACGCGAGCGCGCCTTATAACAGTATTCGGCCTTCCGATGGAATGGAAAAGTTTTGACCGTTCTGATCGTTGTAAAGACTGCCAGTTGCGCCCAAAAAAGCATCGAGCTCGGCTGGTCATGGTTAGTCAGTCAGCTCACGCATCCAAAACTGCATCTCTTTGCGCGTCTCGTCTGCATCGCCAATCTCACGCCAGTCATAGTGTCCAACCAATCCTGGAACTTTACGATACCCTCGTTTTGCCCAGAAGCCGTCGAGCGGACGATAACCGGGCGGGCAGCGAGGATCATCGGTCGCACGAACAACCCCGCAGAAGGTGCAATGCGTAAAGCTATGCCCGCCGGTCGCGTTCAAAGTGCGCGCGTGGGCTTCACGGTGATCGAAAAACTCATTGCCGATGCCCTGCCCACGATAGCCCGGCAGCAGAACGGACTCGCCGCAATAGAAGAACTTATCCGGATCGAACCCATGCGCCGCAAACACGGCACCAAACTCCTCGGTGTGTTCAGCCAGAGGCGACCCTGTCGCCGCACCAACAATCTCGTCGCCGTCGAGAGCAGCAACGATGATTGATCCCGCCCCTTTGGCAAAAGTCGCGAGATAATCGGCCTCGTAGGCCAGATCCCCATCATAGAGATACGGCCATTCGCGAAAGACAGTCATCCGCAGGCGTGCCACGTCATCAATGCCGCTGGCGAGCAAGGAACCGGCAAGCCTTTCGATCCGGACGCTCATGCTATGTCCTTGGAAACCTGCATGATCCAGTCGGTGAGATTGTAGTAGGTTGAAACCCGGTTGATGCGGCCATCCTTGACGGCAAAAAAGGTGCCGGCGGGCACGGCATACTTCTGCCCCGCAGCAGGAGGAAGCCCAGGCTCGGTCTCAAGGTATTGCCCGATAACGTTAAACTCGGCCGCCGCACGGGAGCCATCCTCTGACACCATGAGCACGATGTCTTCCAGCTGCTCTTTATAGTGATGGCTCATGCGCGCGCAGAAGGCATGGAAGCGCTCCTTGCCGTCGCGCCGCTCACCCTGATTGACATCATGCACCACATCATCGCTGACGCAGGCCAGCATCCCATCAACGTCACCGGCATTGAAGGCCGCATAGTAACGGTCAATCAGGGTTCGCACATCCTCAACTGTCTGCATGTCATGCCCTTGAACTGTCGTTGCCGCAGCCTTAAACCCAACAGCGAGTGAAAGCCGCACGAGATGCATCGCACGTAAGCCAACCGGCGCGGCAGATCAAGCAGGTACAGCAAAGTACACACGACCGGTTCGTCCTGCGCCAATCCCATCATCCGACACGCGGGAACAACATGACCGTCATCAATCAAGTGTTTTCCACCAAGATCTACCAGACCATGCTCAGTGGCCGTGGCAGTAGGAAGCTGAATGATGACCTCAAGCAGGCCGCTTTGGCGTTGGCAGTCGATGACACGGCCGGTCAACGCTGGTCTGATGAGAACAACTACGGTGGCTACACATCTTATGCTTCGTTGAATGATTTAACGTGGCGAATGCCGGAATTTGCTCAGCTAGAGACCCATCTCGTGAAGCATGCCGCAACCTTCGCATCAGAGCTCCAGTTCGATCTCAAGGGCACGGCGTTGGCTCTCGACAGTATCTGGGTCAACATTCTGGAGCCGGGTGGCGCCCACACCGCACACATTCACCCCAATTCCGTTGTGAGCGGCACTTACTATGTTGATATCCAAAGCGATTCCAGCGCCATAAGGTTCGAAGACCCGAGATTAGCGATGATGATGGCTGCGCCACCCCGCCTGGCAAACGCAACCATCGATAATCGCACATTTGTCGACATCACCCCGAAGCCCGGCATGTTGCTGCTTTGGGAGAGCTGGCTCCGGCATGAAGTCCCCATAAACCGCTCAGACGACATCAGGGTCTCGATCAGCTTCAACATGAATGTTCAAAACGAGCATATTAGGAACCCCGACGTCGGCTGAACTCAATCATACGTTGTGACTGCTATCTTCCATAACAATCGCGTTACGGAGAAACGGCATTCCACGGTAAAATCCATATAAGTGAATGATTTAAGCGATCATGTTGCTGGAATTTTCGGCCATTTCCATTAACCAAAACATCAGCTGTCGCTTCCGGTGCTTTCGCAGTCAGAATCAAGATAACCTCATGATTTCAAAAAGGATTAATCCCGCGCCCGCTTGGTAAACAAATGTTGCATCGTGTAAAATTTAGTGATTTCAAGTCTTTACGACTTTCGGATGCTTCACCTTGTCACCTTATGCAGCACAGCATAAGACTCTAAACGGCCATGCTTTGAGTGGCGTCAGGAGAAAATAAATGAGCAGCAACGACGCGATTGGCAGTTCCGATCCGAAGATCGAAAACGGAACGCCAGAGCTCAATACCAAATCAGCTGAACAGGCTGATACCGGCGAAGCTTCGGGTCTGCGTCAGGCTGCCCTTTCCGCTATCCGCAATTGGTATGGCTCGGACGAAGACAAGGCGAATGCCGCGAAGGCAAAATCGGCCTATAAGCAGGCAAGCTTTGGTGACTTACCATCCTACCAGGCAATCCAGAAGCAGCGCAGCCTCGGCAGCTTGTTCGGTGTTGAAGACCCATTCTACCGTGTCCATGGCAAGGTAGAGGGCGCAAACAGCTATATCGAAAACGTCCCGCATGTGAATTTCGCATCGTATGACTACGCCGGCCTCAATCAGCATCCCAATGTTGCAGCCGCCGCGAAGGACGCTATCGACCAGCATCGCACCTCCGTGTCCGCTAGCCGCATTGTCGCTGGCGAGCGTCCTATCCACCGCGATCTAGAGGCTGCGATTGCGAAGTTCTACGATGCCGAAGACGCGATTGCATATGTCAGCGGCCACGCCACAAATGTTTCGACAGTTGCAACAATCGTCGGACCGCAGGACGTCATCTTCCACGATGAACTGATGCACAATAGCGGTCTTGTCGGCTCGAAGCTTTCCGGCGCTAAGACGTTCAGCTTCCGCCACAACAACATGGCAGCTCTCGAGCAGTTGCTTCAGGAAAACCGTGGCAATTACCGCAACGCGCTGATCATGGTCGAAGGCCTCTACTCGATGGATGGCGATCTGCCAGACCTCCCGCGCCTTGTTGAACTCAAGGAAAAATATGGCGCATGGCTCATGGTCGACGAAGCCCACTCATTGGGCGTTCTCGGCGAAACCGGCCGTGGCATCGCTGAACACTACGGGATGGACTTTAAGTCTGTTGATGTCTGGATGGGGACTTTGAGTAAGACTTTGGCCTCTTGCGGCGGCTACGTCGCAGGAACCAAAGAGCTGATCGAAGTCCTGAAGTTCAATGCACCAGGCTTCGTTTACTCGGTTGGAATGCCCGCATCCGCTGCTGCGGCAGCCAAGGCTGCCCTCGATGCTCTGGTGGAAGAACCCGAACGGGTCAAGAAGCTCCAGGAGAATGGCAAGCTCTTCCTCAGCGAAGCGAAGGAAGTTGGGCTCGATACCGGTACCAGTGAAGGCTATGCCGTCGTATCAATCATGATCGGTGATATCCTGCGGGCGGTGAAGCTAAGCGAACGCCTGTTGGAGCAGGGCATCAACGCACTTCCAATTGTCTACCCGGCTGTACCCATGAAGGCGGCCCGCATCCGCTTTTTCATCACTGCACACCACTCCGAAGAAGACATCAAACGTGCTGTAGCACTGACGCAGCAAGAGCTCAGCGTCAGCACGTGGTGGAAAGACAAGATGGTCGGCGTTGTCTCTTCACTTTCAACGCGTTAGACATTTGAACGATATCTATCGGTTGCCGGCGAACCAGCGTCGGCAACACGAAATCATTGCATTCTCGAGCATCGATCGCCGCAGCTGCTTGAAACTGAAAGCAAACGGGTGTAATTCCCTGTCTCTTCTTTGGGGTGTAGCCAAGCGGTAAGGCAGCGGTTTTTGGTATCGCCATGCGCAGGTTCGAATCCTGCCACCCCAGCCACCCTCATGCGACAGAGGGCGGCCACCCGAAATCCAACTCTTCCCGCATGTTGCCAACACACCGATGCAAGCGCTCGCGCGTGTCACTGCGGCGTCATCGGATCAAGCCGGTAATTCTGATAGCTTGGAGTTTGGGGCCCAGCAGACGCCAACAATAGACGTCCGCCCGAGGCTTCCTCTTATTATGCGGACGAGCCTCAGGATGCGCGGTCTACGCCATCGCCCGACGCGATGACCGTTGAACCATCCCTTCCATTGCTGAAAGGCCCAGCAACGTTCCAATCATCTCCAAACCACCCTCGACAGCACGATCAAAATCCAATCCTGCTGCGCGTCTCTTGCCGAAGTGCGACGAGCGCTTTGGGAGTTCCACAGGAAGATGAATAAAACCGCATTGGCCGTCAGCTCTCAATACGCGCATGAGCTCAATCGAATGGTAGAGAAGAGCGTTGCACAAGTAGGCTCCGGCATCGTGTGAGACAGTTGCGGGAACACCCGCATTGCGTAGCCGCGCAACGAGGCGACCAACCGGCACGGTCGCGCTCAGCGCATGTCTTCCACCGGGCAAAAGATGTTCCTGAACTGGGCTAACACCAAGCGCATCCGGACGACCGGTGGCGTTCTTGGCCGTCGTTTCCACAACGATTGACTTAGCCAGGTGAGAGACCCCGAAATGCAAAGCGATGCTCGGCTGGTGAACGTAATACAAGTGCTCAAGTTGTAAGGGCGCCTCGTGCCAAACTGTTGGCAGGCAAGCCGCCTCGAAATCGGCCTGACGATAACAACGGCGGGCCTCTTGAGCGAGAGTTTGAGCAAAGCTTCCGGATACGTTATTTGGAACCCCCGGGAACGGGCCAAACCCAGTGAGCAGGACTTTCGGCTGATTTGTGTTCATGCACTTATTCCGTCTACGGCCCGTAATACAGTGTCAACGGCCACCGACGGTGCCAGCTGACCTTCTTCAACCTGACGCTCCGCATCGCCTAAGACCTGTGCCACGACAGGATCACTTGTGACACGCTCTAGTAGCCGATCCGTCAGCATGTCCTTCATCCAGCGTACAGCTTGAAGCGCTCGCTTCTGCTGCAGTTCACCTGTCGCATTCATCCTCTCATGGTGCGCAGAGATCTTGGACCAGAGCTCGTCCAATCCAACATTGTCCCGACCAGAGATGGTAATCACCGGCGGTTGCCAATTCGGCGATGTCGGCGTGAGCAAAGCTAGCGCATTGCGATAGTCGGATGCTGATCGCTCAGCCAATCTTACCTTGTCCCCATCAGCCTTGTTGATCGCGATCATATCGGCAATCTCAACAATACCCTTCTTGATGCCTTGTAGTTCGTCGCCGCCACCCGGCAGCAACAGCACAAGGAAGAAGTCGACCATATCGGCAACCGCGACCTCTGATTGACCAACTCCGACTGTCTCCACAATCACAATGTCATAGCCAGCGGCTTCCACCAGTAACAATGTTTCGCGGGTCTTCCTGGTCACACCTCCGAGTGTTCCTGATGTTGGAGAAGGACGCACAAACCCTTTCGGATCAGATGACAAATGCGTCATGCGTGTCTTGTCGCCCAGAATCGAACCACCGGTACGTTTTGATGTCGGATCGACGGCAAGCACAGCAACTCGGTGGCCCTGGTCAATCAAGTTACGCCCGAACTGGTCAATGGTCGTCGATTTACCAACACCCGGCACGCCCGTCACTCCGATTCGGTGAGCGCGTCCGGTCTGCGGCATCAGCGTCTGCAGCAGTGCTCGCGCCGCCTCCTGGTGGTCCTGCCGCGTACTCTCTACGAGCGTTATGCCCCGTGCGAGCTTTGCTCGATCGCCACTGAGAATGCCATCCGCTAATGCATCCGTATCTATGACTGTGTCTCCGGTCTTATGGAATTTCACTCATCGATCGAACTGGATCGAGCGGTTGTCGGATGATCTCCAGCAACCAGTACGCAGGATTGTTATATATATCAGCGACATCCGCCCACTGCAGACTAAATCCTAACTGATTGCAACCTGAGTAAGACACCCCCTGACAGCAAGGCACAATGCCACGGAGTGACCAGACCTCTCTGGTCTGAAAACATCCTGGAAATGCTTACGACTGTGCATCGGGCGGGCTTCCGCCTTGCAGCTAAAACAGGACAGCAGTAGGGTCCGCCCAACGCTCGGCGAAGCAAGCATTTCAATTCGTTTAGGGGCAACACAGATGAACGAGCTTTTCACCCAGTTCAACATCGCACTTGTCGTTGCGGCCATTGCCGTCATCATTGTAGCACCATGGCTGATTTCGCGCGTGGCACGCAGGGGGACGGCAACCGCTGTAACAGTCTTCGGCCTCATAGCAATTGGCGTGGTCGCAGCAGCGATCGTGCAGACATCACAAGGTGATAAAGCGTCCCGGGAAGTCGTCGAGGACAATCAAAAGACAAAACCAGGCGGCGGCACCACGCCTCCTGCACCACGCAAGGAGGCAAAGCTTCCAGAGGACAGCTCGAACCAGGCTGAAAAATCAGGCGAAGAGACACCAACGTCACGCTCGATTACCTCGCGGACCGGCAGCACTAAAGAGCCTTGGGAGATTGTGCCGGTCTTCTACGGAACAGATCGGGCCCGAATGGATGGCGAAAAACGGATTGGATACAGCCAAGAACGTGGTCGGCGTTTGGAGGTCGGCCGGGCACTCGTGACGGTGCCGAAGATCCACAAGGTTCCCAATATTGAACGCCCGTGGGTCTACAAACTCCCCTTCACCAGCATTGTCATCTATGCAGAAAAAGAGGATCCCACTAAGCACTTCACATTTCGCGAGATCAAGAACCTCTCAGAGGACGAATTTGCGCGGCTTGCTAGTGTTCGGATCAAGGCCGCGAAAAACTTTATCGGACAGGCGCTGGTCTTTGTGCATGGCTTCAATACGACCTTTGACTACGCTCTCTACCGCGCCGCGCAGCTCTCCTACGACTTAAAGTTTGATGCGGGTTCGTTCGTCTACTCTTGGCCGTCAAACGGCAAGATCTCACCGCGCGATTATACCAGTGACCGCGAAGCTGCGGAGCAAGCCGAACAATACCTGAAGCAATACCTGAAACTGGTCGCGACCCGCTCCGGCGCAACATCTATGACCATCATTGCTCACAGCATGGGCAACGAGATCTTGCTGCCGGTCCTCGACAATCTTCGTCGCGAGGGCGACTTCAACATTAAGATCTCACAGCTCATTTTCGCAGCTCCCGACGTCGACCGGGACACATTCTCCGGTATTGCAAGGCAAATCTCGGGGATGTCTGACGGCATGACCCTTTACGCCGCCAACAACGACCGTGCCCTGATGGTATCGGAAGGCATTTGGCGGGGCCCGCGAGCCGGCAGCATTCCCTCAGAAGGACTACCGGTTGTCCTCCCGGGCGTTGACACAATCGACGTCTCCGCGACCGTCAGCAACTACTTTGCTCTCGGTCATGCCGGTTACGCCGAGAAGACGGAACTGCTGAATGACATTCAGTCATTGATGTCGAAAGGCTACCAACCACCGAAAACGCGAATTCCAACCCTGCTTGAGGTCCAGACAGACGCTGGAACTTACTGGAAATTCCCGTAAGCGGGCGCCTCGGCGCTGCAAGTTAACGGAACGTTAATCCCCGTCCCAATAAGATACAGTTTGGGCCAAATGGGACGGGGACGAAGTCGTGATAGGGCGCATATTTACAATCTCGGCACTCGCTCTTTTCGCTGGATCACTTGTCGAGAGCGCGCGCTCCGCCCAACTCTTTGTTTGCGACAATGGCAAAGCCATCAAGATCGAAAGCACCGACCTTGAAGCAGCAAAGCGCACCAACCCATGCGTCGCGCGCTACTTCGGCCTCACGATCAAAGTTGATCAACAGCCCAAAGCCAAGAGGTCCCAACAGGCCAACACGGCGATGCCGTCTCAAAGTGCCGATCTTCCAATCGAATTGCCGGTTCGCAAGCCGAATCTGGCGACATTCCGAAAAACGGTATCGTCGCATGAGGATGTCGACCGCAGAACCTTACCCAATCGCATCGCCAAAGCCGAGCCGGTAGATTTCCGCAAGGTCCGCATCATCAACGCGGCGCCTGGCTCGGCCAAGTGGTTCAACCACCGCCGTTGAGCGGCGATGCCCTCGTGCGCACCTGAGCATTTGCCAACCCCATACACGGCCCGCACAGCTTTGCGACCGGCGGTTGCAACCGCGTGTGGCATCGTCCAACATACCGCAGTGCGATCAACAGTATAACCTAACAATCTGAGTAGCTGAGGCCCTCTCTCAGCAGGCAATAGAAGGGAGCCTCACAATGACAGCCGATACCATCACCCTCACCCTCGACCAGGTACGTGACCTCGCACTGACAACCCTCAAGAACAATGGCTGCAATGATGAAAACGCCCAGGCCATTGCTGAGACCATCACAACGGCCGAACGCGACGGTAGCGCATCCCATGGCCTGTTCCGACTACCTGGTTATGTCGCCTCTCTAAAGAGCGGCAAAGCGAACGGTGCAGCTGCACCGAAAGTGACCCGCCCCAGGCCGGCCGTCGTCCATGTCGACAACGATGACGGCTTTGCACCATTGGGAATCGTCGCCGGCCGAGAACAGCTCATCGAAGCCGCGCGCAGCCAGGGAATTGCTTGCATGGCCTTGGTCCGCTCTCACCATTTCGCAGCCCTGTGGCACGAAGTAGAGCCGTTGTGCGATGCCGGTCTTTGCGCTCTCGCGTGCACGGCTCATACGGCAGCCGTTGCACCATCTGGTGGCAACAGGAAACTGTTCGCAACAAATCCGATTGCTTTTGGCTGGCCACGAAAAAATGCACCGCCGGTTGTCTTCGACATGGCAACTGCTGCCATGGCCCGAGGCGAAATCATGCTTGCAGCCCGGGACGGCCATGACGTACCCGTGGGTGCCGGTCTCGACGCCGAAGGTAACGATACGACAGATCCCAACGCCATTCTCAATGGTGGTGTCCAACTACCATTTGGAGGCTACAAGGGATCCGCAATATCAATGATGGTCGAGCTTCTGGCCGCAGCGCTCGTCGGCGAGCGCTTCAGTTACGAAGCCACCGAGGCCGACAACAAGGATGGTGGTCCCGCCCGTGGCGGCGAATTTATTCTGGCGATTGATCCAACTGCGTCAGCAGGAGACGGCTGGGCGGAACACGCCGAAGGACTGTTTGAGCGAATGCTCGCAATGGACGGTGTTCGATTGCCGGGTGACAGGCGCTATAAGAACCGCGCCAAAGCCCCTAGCGAAGGCGTCCAGGTCCCGGCTGCCCTGCACGAGAAAATTAAATCACTTTGAGAAAGACGTTTCTCTGAGAATTCGGACAATGCCTGAGCTCTGGTCCCGCAGTGGGCCGAGCAAGGGCGCAAAACAGCCTGACGCCCAGAAACGGCACTCTATGGCGTCACTGTTCCGGCTTGTCTTGGGTATCGAGGGTCTTGCGTACTGATGCAGCAAGCCGCTTCAGCCGTTCTTCTGGAGCCTCGTTTGCAGCATCAGCGCGATTCTTGAGGCTCATTGTCATTCGATAGCTGGCCAGAGAATTCTGATAGTCAGCAAAGTCAGCGCCTGGTTCGGGTCGCGATACCGATCCGCTGAGAGTGATCACGCCATAAGTTGCGAGGCGCATGGCCTAGTACTCCTTATTCATTGCGTCAGACCGTAGCAGACACTTCCTAACCCCCATGCAATTTCATCAATCGGAATTGGACTAAATCAGCATAAAGGCGTTAGGGCTCTGGTAACCTTGATGCATGGGCCAGCTGAGCCACCGCTGTATAAATCCGCTCATGCGCACATCACGGCACATCGCGCTGCAGTGCCTTGCACACGCGCAAATCACAGCACCGCGATACTGGGACCGGAACTGACCCAGGCTGCTCACCCGACAGGGAATATCGCTTATTGGTAGAGTTTTCTGTTATTCAGCCGCCTCGGCTGGACTATAACCAAGCTGGGCGTTGAGCTTATCAATGAGATCGGCAGCAGCTTCCGGAATGTTCGTACCTGGGCCGAACACGGCCTTCGCCCCTGCCGCAAACAGCACATCATAATCTTCCGGCGGGATAACCCCGCCAACCACGATCATGATATCTCCGCGCCCTTCCGCCTCAAGCGCCGCTTTCAGTTCCGGCACCAGTGTTAGGTGTCCGGCAGCCAGAGACGACACACCGACTATGTGCACGTCGTTTTCGACCGATTGCCGAGCGACTTCTTCCGGTGTCGAAAACAGCGGGCCGATATCAACATCAAAGCCGAGATCGGCAAACGCGGTCGCAATGACCTTCTGGCCGCGATCGTGACCATCCTGACCAATCTTTGCCACAAGCAAACGCGGACGCCGGCCATCGCTTTCCGCGAAAGCGTCGACCTTCTGCTGCACCTTCGTCAGATTGTCATTCATGGCCCTGCCTTCTGCTCGATAGACGCCGGAGATGGCTCGGATTTCAGCCTGATGTCGTCCATAAACGGCTTCCATGGCATCGGAGATTTCGCCAACGGTCGCCATCGCTCGCGCGGCATCAACCGATAGCGCCAGGAGGTTACCTTCTCCTCGCGCACCGTTTGTCAAAGCCTCGAGTTTCTGGCGCACAACGTCATCGTCACGTTCAGCTCTGAGTCGCGCCAGCTTATCGAGCTGCTGTTTGCGAACCGAGTCATTGTCGACCCTGAGGATCTCGATCGATGCTTCGTCCGCGACGCGATACTTGTTGACGCCAACGATGGTTTGGTGGCCAGAGTCGATCCGGGCCTGGGTTCTGGCAGCCGCCTCTTCGATCCGCATTTTCGGAATGCCGGCATCGATTGCCTTGGCCATGCCGCCAAGTTCCTCGACTTCCTGAATATGCGCCCAGGCCTTGTCCGCAAGATCCTGCGTCAGCCGCTCGACATAGAAACTACCTCCCCACGGATCAGCAATGCGGGTCGTACCACTTTCCTGCTGCAGGAAGAGCTGTGTATTGCGCGCAATACGCGCCGAGAAGTCGGTCGGCAGCGCTATCGCTTCGTCGAGTGCGTTGGTATGTAGGGATTGCGTATGGCCTTGCGTCGCCGCCATTGCCTCAATGCAGGTGCGTGTCACGTTGTTGAACACATCCTGTGCCGTCAACGACCAGCCGGACGTCTGGCAATGCGTTCGCAGGCTCAGCGATCTTGGATTCTTAGGTTGAAACTCGTTCTGAATGAGATTGGCCCAGATGGCGCGGGCGGCCCGCATCTTGGCAATTTCCATAAAGAAGTTCATGCCGATCGCCCAGAAGAACGACAGCCGCGGCGCAAAGGCATCGATATCAAGCCCTGCAGCAACACCGGCGCGCGCATATTCAAAGCCATCCGCCAAAGTATAGGCAAGCTCAAGGTCAGCCGTCGCGCCGGCCTCCTGCATGTGGTAGCCGGAAATCGAGATCGAGTTAAATTTCGGCATGCTCTCCGACGTGTATTGGAAAATATCGGAGATGATCCGCATCGACGGTGATGGCGGATAAATATAGGTATTGCGCACCATAAACTCTTTGAGGATGTCATTCTGGATAGTGCCAGAGAGCTTGTCCGGCGACACGCCCTGCTCCTCACCAGCCACGATAAACAATGCCAAAACTGGCAGCACCGCTCCGTTCATGGTCATAGATACGGACATCTTGGACAGGTCGATGCCATCAAACAACGTCCGCATGTCATAGATCGAGTCGATAGCCACGCCAGCCATCCCGACGTCGCCCTTCACACGGGGATGGTCGCTGTCATAGCCGCGATGCGTGGCAAGATCGAAGGCCACAGACAGGCCTTTTTGGCCGGCTGCGATATTACGGCGATAGAAGGCGTTGGATTCTTCCGCTGTCGAGAAGCCCGCGTACTGCCGGATAGTCCATGGCTGAGTGACATACATCGCGGGGTAGGGACCGCGCAGATAAGGCGCAATTCCCGGGTAGGACTGGATGTGATCCAAGCCTGCCGTGTCCGCTGCCGTATAGGCCTGCGCCACGTCGATGCCTTCCGGTGTGGTCCAGGCTTCCCCACTCGGCGGCGACACAGCCCCACTGGTGTTTGCAAAAGCAACTTGCGTGAAATCGGGCAATCCGGTCATGGGTTCGCTCTATCTTGTCTTACTCTCCAGGATACTAGCATGTTCCGTCGCGAATTGTAGAGCCAGCGGCCTGTTTGAAGTTGCAACAGCATCGAGTCGGGATGGACAGCCTAATCTCAGACATCCGTGAGTTCGACTAAGCTTCGGAGCGGCCGCCGTCAGATTTCCAATGTTTCGTGCAGACCGTTCAGCGCGGCAACAACATCGATCCCGACATGGAAGAACATGTCGACACCTGCAGCACGCAGCGCAGCTTCACTCTCACCTGGCTGACCGGCAAGCAACACACTCTTGGCACCAGCAGTCTTAAGCAATGACGCGACAGCCTCCGCCAACTCTTCGTAGGCCACATCATTTCCGCAGATGCAGGCAACACTCGCCCCGCTCTCACCAAAGGCCTGGCCCGCATCCGTGGAATTGGTGAAACCGTCGCTCCCAATAACGTCGATGCCGCCAGCGGCGAACAAATTAGTGATCCAGGTCGCTCGCGCACCATAATCTGCCAAAGGGCCAAGATTGGCGAGGAATACCGCCGGACGCGCTCCTAGTTTTGTCGCGGCCTGATCAGCTCTGTCCCTCAGGACTTCGAGCGGTTCCGACAACCGCACACTCGGCAATGGCTCGGCAACGAGATCATTGGGTCGTGGTGCAAAAGTTGGTTCAACATCCAGCACAGTCTCCTCGGCTTCTGCCAGATTGGGAAACTCACTCGTACCGGTGAGTGCGATCTTGCGGGTCGCAATCTGCTTTTCGCGCGCCTCCCGAACGCCCGCAATCCGCTTTTGCAAACCGCCTGATCGGAAGCTCTCAACTATGCCACCCTCGCGTTCAATCTCCTGGAACTCAGACCAGGCCGCTTCGCATAGCTCTTGCGTGACAGCTTCATAGGCACCGGCACCTGCAGCCGGATCAGCCACGCGCCAAAGGTTCGACTCTTCCATCAAAATCGTTTGTGTATTGCGTGCAATCCGCCGGGCAAACGCATTCGGCAATCCTAGCGGCATTGTATAAGGCAGAACCGAAATACTATCAGCGCCACCAATACTGGCAGCTGCCGTCGCCATAGTCGTGCGCAACATATTGACCGCAGGGTCGAGCCGGCTCAGCATCCGCCAAGCAGTTTCAGCATGGATCTCGATCGGCTTGGCTGCCAAACCGGACGCTTCTTCAACGCGTGCCCATAGCAATCTGAGGGCGCGCAATTTGGCGATTGATAGGAACTGGTCCGCATCAACTGCAACGGTCCAGGACAGGAGCCTCCGCGCTTCATCTGGCGCGTGGCCTGCTTCGGACAAAGTCCGAAGATAGGCCACCCCGATTGCCAAAGCCGATGCCAGCTCCTGCGCTTCGGAGCCGCCAGCCTCATGGATGGGACGCGTATCGCAACCGATAAGTGCACTCTTGAAGCCTGCTGTCTTGAGATCACCAACGGCCTTTGCAAAGCGGCCATCTGAGAGCTCCAGATCGGCTTCTACCGAGCCGGTGCGCAACACACAGCCAATCGGATCCATACCGAAGTTGACCGACGATCTGGCAGCACTGCCCGCGAGTCTCCGCACCACTTCGGAGATGGCTTTCGCAGTTTCAAGCCCACTATCGCCAGGCTCGACCCGGATCGTGATCATGTCGAGCGCAATCTCGGCAAGGACTGCTTTCAGATCGCTCGTCGAGGTGAGATTCAGGCCAAATCCTGCGGCACGCGTTGAACCAGCACCTATCAATGCCAGCACATTGGCTCCGTTTTCCAGATCCTCCAGCGCCTGGATATTGGCTTGCTCAGAGTCTGGGTGATCAACGCGTTGTGCAATCCTCCAAGGCTGCGCACCGGACATTCCAGCAACCACCTGACTGCCAGCTGCTTGTTGATACAGCGGCTGCAATGCGATGCCGTCTTGCGTCCGAGAGACCAAGCGCTTGTCGAAATCAGCCCCCTTCAGAGCCTTATCGACCAAGGCCCGCCATTGTTCGTCATCGGCCTGCTCAAAATCGCCACTGAGAGAAGGATTTGCGCGCAGAGTGCTCATGTCGGGCCCGTAAAGATTGCTGATTGTCCCTTGCAATAGCCTTGGTACAAACAAAGATCCAGACCGCCAAACGTACCAGCGGCTTTTCCGTGCCTGCTGAACCTAAGGCGTCTATTCGCGACGCAATTCAGCCACAATTGTGCCAACATTAACACAACCGGCAGATTTTTTTCCTTTAAAAGCAATGATTTCTGTATTCCGCTGCAACCATATGTTCAATCTCTAAGCCGATACTTCAAGACTTGAATGGGGATGTCCATAACCACGATGTGTCATGGACGTCGAAGCTCGGCGGAGTGGCGTCATGCACCGATTGATGGTGATAGCATTAGGATCCTTGATCGCGTTGACGCTGACGGTCGCCACCTCGGCAGACGCACGTCCACGCAGCGTCAAGTTTGATCTCGGCTATCCGCCAGGGTCAATCATCGTGATCAACAACGAGCGCGCTCTGTATTATGTGCTGGGTGATGGCAAGGCAATCCGATACCCAGTGGCGGTCGGCAATCGCAAGGAATTATGGACCGGACGCACCTTCGTCTCGATGAAGAAGAAGAATCCATGGTGGTTTCCAATCGGTGGCGGCCGGCCTCACCGTGGCGGCCTTCCGACGAACCCGCTCGGCAAACGCGCGCTCTATCTGGATTGGTCACTTTTACGGATTCATGGAACGCCGTCCCGAGGCTCAATCGGCAGCGCAGTCTCAAATGGTTGCATCCGCATGTTGAACGAGGACGTTATCCACCTGTACGAAAAGGTCCACATCGGCGCGCCCGTTATTGCTGTCAATCGCAGGTCTGAAGCAAGCCGTTTCCTCAAACCCCACGTATCGGGCAAACTACCGGCTTATACACGCAAATCAAAGCGCCAGCGGTCAGCCGCCAGAGCTCGGCGCCGGTAGCGCACAACAGCCTATCCTACACGCAATGCCAATTAAGCTTTCTCTTCATCAAGCCGAAGCAATGAGACTTTTTCACCGGGCGTCACCACATCAAGCGCTGATGGGTCACCAAGGGCTCGAGCCCAAATATTACAGGGCCGCATGAGGCGGATCTCGTTGGGCCGGGAAATCGGCGTCGGTCCCCATCCGAGCATCACACGATCATCTTCGCTCCAATAGCAGACATCGCCCGGGCTCACATTGAGCCTGGCAGTACGCTCGCGGCCTGCCCGCACGGGACACTCGAAATGAATGGAATCCCCCCAGGTCTCAGCGATCGAATAAAGCGGCAGCGCACGCCAGATGAGATCAGCTGTGACCGTATCCAGGAGGCGCAACTGGAGTGTGGATCGACCGGCCTTCAAAAGTGCATGCCGCTCGAAGATGGGTTTGCGTGATTTTCGCGGATCCGCAGGAGTAGGCTTTTCGGAACTGCGCAGATAATTGGTCGGCATAAACGGCCTCGTGAGGAGATCCCCTCCGAGATCCTCATTCCGCGGGCCGTATCCTCATTTTGTACCGGCCCGCACTCATACCAATTGCTACGCTGGAGCCGGCCCGAATACCAGAACCGCATTCAAGCCACCGAAGGCGAACGAATTCGACATCGTGTAGTTAATCGGCATTTCGCGGCTGTTGTTGGGCACGTAGTCCAGATCGCATTCCGGATCAGCTTCATCGAGACCAATCGTCGGCGGAGCAATGTTCTCTTCCATCGCCTTAATGCATGCCACGGCTTCAATACCGCCACCTGCACCAAGCGGGTGTCCGTGCATCGACTTAGTCGACGAAATCGGGAGGTTTTCAGCTTTTTTGCCGAATACTTCCTTTATCGCATTGGTCTCGTTCTTGTCATTGATGGTCGTGGCTGTGCCGTGCGCGTTCAGGTAATCAATGTCCGTCGGAGCAAGGCCTGCGTCATCCAGAGCAAGGCGCATGGCTTCGCGCGGCCCTTCAACGTCAGGATTGACCATGTCCTTCGCGTCCGAGGTCATGCCGTAGCCGCAGAGCTCTGCGAGAATTGTCGCACCGCGCCGCTTGGCATGCTCGTATTCTTCCAGGACAAGAATTCCCGCGCCTTCTCCAAGAACTGTCCCATTGCGCTTCTTGGCAAATGGGAAGACGCCCTCGGGCGAGAGCACGTGTAACGCCTGCCACGCTTTCATCGTTCCATAATTAATCACCGATTCTGAAGCGCCCGCAATGGCAACATCGACCATATTGTTGCGGATATAATCGCGCGCCAGACCGATAGCATGCGTCGCAGTTGAGCAGGCACTGCAAGTCGCGAAAGTCGGACCTTTGACGCCGAACTCAATTCCGACATGCGCTGACGCTGACGAACCGATAATTCGCAGGAGTGTCAACGGATGGGTCGCACGCTTATTCTCGATGAAAAGGTCGCGATAAGCTTTTTCGTAAGTGACCAGACCACCGGCACCTGAACCGATAATACATGCGGTGCGGTAAGGATCGGCCATCGGGACTTCGAGACCCGACATTTTGACAGCTTCGTCGGCCGCCGCTCCCGCAAACCAGGAGTAGCGATCAGCATGCATGATGATCTTGTCGCGCGAAAAATGCTTCAATCGCGGCTTCGGGTCAAAATCATGGATTTGCGCCGCAATCTTGATCTTCAGGTCTTCCAATGGAAAACCGTCCAAGGGACTGACACCACAGTCGCCGCGTTTGATCCCGGCCCAAAAGTCATCGACCGTCGACCCGATTGGCGTAACGACACCTATCCCGGTCACAACGACCCGGCGCATACCTTGTTTATCTGCCATAAGTTCTCTTTTCCTGATGGAGCAAGCGCAAAACGCGACAGTCTCCCGGACTCGTGCAGTTCGGCCGCCAGCGGTCGATTAGGATGATCTACGCGCTGGCGCTAGCTGCGTCCTTGCCAGATTCGGCAATCAGAGATTTCACCCGCTCAACAACGGCACCGACTGTAGAGAAATCCTCAGTGGCTTCTTCGTTTGCGTTGTAGGGGATCTCGATGCCGAAGGAATCCTCGATGTCGAACACAATCATCGCAAGATCGAGCGATTCGATCTGAAGATCAGCGAGTGCTGTCGACTCGTTGATGTCATCCCGAGGCTCTTTCATGTGCTTCTTCAGAATTTCAACAATCTTAGTCGCCACATCGTCCATATTCACTCTCCCATGGTGCCGATCGGGAAGTACCGGACCCGGCTACATAGTTACGTCGTAGTCCAGCCACTCTTGGTCAACAAGCATGATCGTCACATAACCGTAAATAACGCGGACGTCCAGTTGACCTACCGGAAGAACGCGCTCTGGGACCCTCAGCAATTTCCGTGCCGTTATCCTGGTCGCGAACAAATAGGACTTCAAATTCCCATTATCCGGCCATTTCCACGAACAGAATGCTCGTTTCCCATGCTAGTCTTAAACCCGGAAACGATGTGTTATTAGTTAACGCTTACGGCACTTATGGGAAGAATGAAGCGCGATTGCATCGCTTAGTGGGCAAGAGTGGCCGAGAAACGGCCCGGCAAGGGTGGAGACGTACCATAATGTCACAGGAAACCGATGCGGGCTCAGCAGCCCCAATGAGCGGTCCTTCGGCTGACGGCAGCCGGTCGGACTATCCCTGGTTGGCACACTACCCGCCCGATTTGGACTGGCATCGCCCTTATGAGGCGCGTCCTCTCTTCGATCTTTTGGATCAATCGATTACTGCACGACCTGACCGCACCTGCACCGATTTTCTGGGTAAGAAGCTGAGTTATGCTGACATCGGCGACCGGGTCAGACATGCGGCCGCTGGATTGGCGCAACTTGGCATTGGCAAGGGCAATAAAGTCGGGCTTTTCCTACCCAACTGCCCGACGTTCATTGTATTCTATTTCGCAACCCTCAAGCTTGGCGCGACGGTTGTTAACTACAATCCGCTTTATACGCTCGAAGAGCTCACATTCCAGGTCGAGAATAGCGAAACGGACATCATGGTCACGCTCGACCTGAAGGTCTTGTTCGACAAGGTCGAAGGGCTGCTCGAAGCTGGTGTCCTGAAACAGGCCATCGTCGGCGCATTCCCGAAGCTCCTCCCAGGGCTCAAATCCACGCTGTTCAAACTGGTCAAAGGCAAGGAACTAGCAAAGCCACGCAAGTCCAAAATAGCATCGAAGCTGGTTTTTGAAGATGACCTTCTCAACAATGATGGCCAGTTCGCTGTAGCCCATATTGACCCGGAAACCGATGTAGCTGTTCTCCAGTACACCGGTGGCACAACCGGACGCCCCAAAGGCGCGATGCTCACCCACGCCAATCTGTACATCAATACCCGGCAGGTCCTCGACTGGTCCGGGGACCTTACCAAGACGGACCAAAGAGTGCTTGGCGCTCTGCCCTTCTTCCACGTCTTTGCGATGACTGTGGTGATGAACTTTGCGATTGGCTCAGCTTCCGAAATCGTGATCATGCCACGCTTTGTGCTCGATGATGCCTTGAAGCTCATCAGTAAGACCAAACCGACGGTTATGCCGGGCGTTCCGACCATCTTCAACGCTATGATCCATCATCCGAAGCTCAATACTTTTGACCTGTCCTCACTTCAGTTCTGTTTCGCCGGAGGCGCAGCTCTCCCACTCGATGTCAAAAACCGGTTCGAAGAGCTCACCGGCTGCAAACTCGTAGAGGGGTATGGCCTGTCTGAGACCTCGCCGGTGGCAACAGCCAACCCACTTCATGGTGCAGTGAAAGAGAACTGCATTGGCCAGCCGATCCCCCAGACCACTATTTCTCTCCGAGATCTGGATGATCCAACCAAAGAGGTTTCCCCGGGCGAACGTGGTGAGGTCTGTATCCGAGGCCCCCAGGTGATGAAAGGCTACTGGAACAATCCCGAAGCGACCGAAAGTGCTTTCGTGGGTGAATTTTTTAGAACCGGCGATGTTGCCGTGATGGATGATGAAGGCTTCTTTTTCATTGTTGACCGGATCAAGGACCTCATCATTTGCTCCGGCTACAATGTCTATCCGCGTGTCATCGAGGAGGCCCTCTACGATCATCCTGATGTCGAGGAAGCTACTGTGATCGGCATCAATGATGATTATCGCGGTGAGGCTCCAAAGGCGTTTATCAAACTGCGCAAGGGCTCAGGCATTACGGTCGATGATTTGTTCGCTCATCTCGAACCCAAGATTTCGAAGATCGAAATGCCAACAGAAATCGAGCTCCGTTCCGAACTCCCGAAGACAATGATCGGGAAGTTGTCGAAGAAAGAGCTCAAAGCAGAAGAAGATGCGAAGCACGTCGCTAGAAAAGGCCAAGCCTGAATAGCTGGATGCCTCCGGTTGCCGCATCAACACGAGGTTTGATAAATGCCATTGAACCAATTCTCGCCGCTGTGCAGAGGCACGATCTGCAGCATGGCTGCAACGATAGCCTTCACCATCATGTCCCTGCCTTTCGCTGGAGATCTCATAGCCAGTCAGTGCCCACCTGAACTGAAGGGCGCAACACGTCTTCTGCTGGTCACAACCCCAACGTTCAACGATTTCAAAGGTACCGTCACACGCTATCAGCGATCATCGCCAGACGGCACGTGGGAACGAGTTGGCAACCGCAAACCAATCGTAGTGGGCCGCAAGGGTCTCGCCTGGGGCTGGACCGCCGCGCACTACGCCAAACCCAACGAACCGCGCAAACGCGAAGGCGACAAACGAGCGCCAGCAGGTGTGTTTGCCATCGGCCAGCCGTTTGGAACATTCGACAAACAGTTAAAGGGTTTTGTTAGGCTACGGCGCGGCGAGCACTTCTGCGTCGACGACGCCCGCTCACCGCATTATGGCCGGATCGTCCCGCGTCGTCAGGCCGGTCAACGGACCAGCGGTGAGGAAATGGCAAAAATCAGCCTCTATCGCCAAGGTCTGTTCATCAACTATCCACCCAACGCAAAGAAGCGGGCAGGCTCATGCATTTTTGTCCATGTTTGGCGGCGCCCCAATAGTCCGACTGTCGGCTGTGTCGCAACCAGCGAAGCCAACGTTGGCAGACTGCAGGCATTTGCCTCTGGGCATCCGGCGGCAATCGCCATTCTTCCACAACCGGTTCGTGCGCGATTTGGTAATTGTCTGCCACAAAGCTGAACCTGAGAATTCCAATGATGTCCAAGGCGCTTCCCTGCTCGAAAAGGCTTCTGATCAGCGCAATCGCGATGGTATTGGCCTGCCTGTCGAGCCAAACGGCCCGCGCCGATGCTTGGTGGATTGTATCTCTGTTCCACAACACTACGCTGGAAGAGTGTAAGACCTTTGCACAGGCCTCATTCAAATTGCTCAAAGCAAAGGAAATCAAACTTGGCACTCAAGTTGTCTACGGTTTCAATCTGCGCGGAAACCACGACCACGATAGTATCATTCGCTGCCAGGGCGGACGCGAAGTTCCCGCTATTGGGACGAGTGACTTCGCCGTAATTTTTATCGTCTACAACAGAAATCGGGACGAACGAAATGCCGGGGCTGCAAAGCAACTCGCAAATCAACTTGCCGACAACTATGAGGCGATAGCTGCGAAGAATTGACGAACGGCCTATAACCGGACAACTCCGTCAAGCTCCTGACACCGACACGAGCAGACCATTTCCAGACGAGCCGTACACTCGTCCTGCTTTTTTTGGCCTAAGCCGTTGCGCGTTCCGTTCCCTCCATAATAGCTGCAACGCCCATCCCGCCGGCCGTACAGATCGAAATCAAACCTCGGCCATCCTTCTTTTCATCGAGGAGTTTTGCCAGATTTGCAGCAATGCGTGCACCCGTTGCAGCAAAGGGATGACCAACTGCCAACGAAGAGCCTTTGACATTCATCTTCGATCTGTCGATCGCACCCATCGGCTCATCTCGCCCCAGATGGACGCGGCAGTATTCCGGATCCTCCCAGGCCCTCAACGTCGAAAGCACCTGGGCGGCAAATGCTTCATGGATTTCATAGAAATCGAAGTCCTGCAGATCGATCCCAGCTCGCTGCAGCATCTTGGAAACAGCTATCGTGGGTGCCATCAAGAGCCCGTCACCAGCCACAAAATTGTTTGCCGCAGTTTGATACGTCGTGAGGTAGGCTTGGATCGGAAGTCCCCGTGACTGAGCCCAATCTTCTGAGGCCAGCAGTACAGCGGCAGCGCCATCCGTCAACGGCGTTGAGTTGGCCGCAGACAATGATCCGCGTTCCGACCGCTCAAATGCATTGCGCAACGTCGCGAGCTTCTCAGCTTCCATGTCTTCGCGCAGATTGTTGTCGCGAAAGACACCCGCACACGGCACGAGCAGATCATCCATATAGCCTTCGCGGTAAGCGGCGGCAGCTTTGGCATGGCTCTCCATCGCGAGTTCGTCTTGCTCCGCGCGCGGCACAGACCATTCCTGCGCCATCAGCTCACAATGCTGGCCCATTGACATGCCCGTCCGCGGCTCGGCTACCGAAGGTGGCAACGGCGCTAGCTCGCGGGCGGACAGTCCTTTAAAAGCGCCAATCTTCGACCACGTGCCTTTGCGTTGCGTCATATCCATGAGACGCTTTGAAAATTTCTTGGAGAAAACAATCGGCGCATCTGAGGTTGTATCAGAGCCCATCGCGATACCGCTTTCGATTTCACCTGTGGCGATCTTTGCGGCGATGCCCATCGCAGCCTGCAGACTGGTTCCGCAGGCCTGCATCATTGTAGTACCTGGCGTCGTAGGCGCAAGGTTCGAACCGATCACCGCTTCGCGCGCCAGATTCCAATCCTTGGAATGCGTAACCACCGCTCCGCCCACGACATCGTCAATGGCGGCATCTTTCAAGTTGTATTTGTCACTCAAGCCATTGAGCGTCGCTGTCAGCATGTCGAGGTTGGAGAGATCCGAGTACAATGTATTAGATCGGCAGAACGGAATGCGCACTCCGCCAACAATGGCCACCCGGCGAGGTGTCTGGTTCATGGAAATCATCCTTCGTCCCAGCGTGAAGTCTTGTTTCAGCGTCAGATAGTGTTCACCTACTCGGCGGCAGCCTGCATCGTCGTGGATTGACTGCGTTCTGTCTGGGCTGCGTAGTGCAGCGGCCCACCTCGAAACGGCGCAAATCCGGTTCCGAAGATGACACCGCCATCAACCAGATCCGCTGAAGCTACCACGCCCTCGTCCCGACAGCGCTCGCACTCCGCGATCAATGGCGCCACGAGTTCTCGACCGAGCTGCTCAAGCTCACTCGTCGATGCTTTGACGTCGCCCGCCTGTGCCTTGCCGTCCTTCCATGTGTAGAAGCCTTCGCCAGTCTTCTTGCCAAGCTTGCCGGCAGCCACGAGTTCCGCCAATTTCGTGCCTTCGATGCCACCTTTCAGGATGTCACCAACATGCGCGCAAACATCCAACCCAACGGTGTCGGCGAGTTCGATGGGCCCCATCGGCATGCCAAAAACACGTGCCGCCTCATCAAGCGTCGCCATATCAGCTCCGGCCTGCAGCCTTTGGAAGGCTTCGAACATGTAAGGTGCCAGGACGCGATTGACCAGGAACCCCGGCACACTCCTGACGATCAATGGAAACTTGCCAATTGCAGTGACAAAGGCGCAGCCTTTCTCCGTCTCCGAAACGCGACTACCTTCACCTTTGATGACTTCGACCAAAGGCATTTGAGCGACAGGATTGAAGAAGTGAATGCCGATAAGTCGGCCCGGGTCCTGCAGCGCTGAAGCAATGTCTTCAATCATGATCGATGAGGTATTTGTGGCCAAGACAGCGCCCGGCTTGATCCGCGTTTCGAGCTCGGCAAAAACCTTCTGTTTGACCTCAAGCTTTTCGACAATCGCTTCAATGACCACGTCAGCACGAGAAACACGCTCACCTGTTGGATCAGAGATCAAGCGCGCCTTTGCCGCCTCGCGTTCCGCTTTGGTTTTGAACTTCCGCTTCAGCGTCTTATCTTGTGCCGCGATCCCTTTTTCGATGGCCTCCTCAGACAGATCCTGCAATGAAACCTGCATGCCGGATGCAACGCACCACCCTGCAATATCAGCGCCCATCACGCCGGCACCGATGACGTGCACGCGCAGTGGCTTAAAATCGAGATCCTTCGGCGCCTGTGCTTTCATCATTTCGGAAATCTGAAAGACCCGCCGCAGGTTGCGCGACTGTTCACTCACCATCAGAGGTGCAAAAGCGGCAGTCTCAGCGCGCTTGATCGAGCGGAAGCTTCCCCCGTAACGGCGGAATAACTTGATCAATTCAAAGGGAGCCGGATAATGTGCCTCGCGCACCTTTTTGCGCGTCTCGGCAACCATCTTGTTAGCGATCTGACCACGGATTGGCCACTTGCCCATCAACGCCTTCGCAGAAGACGCCGGTTTGGATTTCCGTTTGCGCAGGATCGCTTTCCGGACAGACCAACGCAACTGTTCCGGGCTGGCAACAAGTTCGTCAATGTAACCCAATGCCCGGCCAACTGTTGACCGCAACATCGACCCAGTTAGCATGTTCTGCATGGCTGAAACCGGCCCAGCCTGTCGAATGGCACGGGCAGTTCCATTAAAACCGGGAAAAATGCCAAGTTTGACTTCAGGAAAACCCACCCGCGTCGCATCATCTCGCGTCGCCACCCGGTAATGGCAGGCCAGCGCTAACTCAAGCCCCCCACCGAGACAGGCACCATGAATGCCACAAACCACGGGCACCTTTAGGCTTTCGATCTGGTCCAGCATCTCGAGAACAGGCTTGATGCCTTCAAGCACTTTCTGCTCTGTATCGAGTTGCTCAAACTCCCGAATATCCGCACCAACAATAAAGCTCGCAGGTTTCCCGGATAGTATGCCGAGCCCCCGCACGCCCCTGGCCGGAGCCTCGGTGACCATCCACTGAACGATCGCGTTGAGTTCTTCAAGCGGCCGGCGTCCCAGGGAATTCGCGCTCTCACCTTCCCGGTCGAAGACCGCCCAGGCGATATCTTCATAATCAACGGTGAACCGCCAATCACTCAGAGCAAGCGGGGTCTCAGTCATGTCCTTACCTCCGTAGATCGGCTCTCAACAGCAACCCTTGGGTCAAGCCAAGATAGCGCCAACCAAACGCTCTATTCAGCCGCTACATCAGATGCGGTTCTCGAATTATGCCCAAGCGTCACGTAGTTCGGCTTGACTTCAGCTGGATCAAAATGATCAACAGCAATGACACGGGCGGTCAATTCATCAACTTCCCGTAACAGCTGAGCCTCGTCTGCAGTCACCACGTCCTTTGCAACGGCATCGCCAATCCAATCCTTGCCGTGGTATCGTTGAACGGTGCCTTTACGAATTGCACGCTCGAGCTTTCGCTCGACCTCTTCTGCTGCAACAACCTTCTCCAATGTCACCTCTAGGATGCCGGTCGGGTCATTCGGGTCTTTTGACACGAAAATATCGCGGGTCATGCGATCGCGAAACTCACCGGGCTCAAGCACCTTGCGCACAACTTTGTGGCCGATAAAATCCGGCGCAGGCTTGTAGTGCGTGCCAAGCGGAAACACGAGCCAGCGCATGAGGATCCTCGCCGGAGCGATCGGGAAGTTGTCAATCGTCCCTCGCAACGCCTGCTGAAACCGATAGAGTCCGTTCTGAGCAACCAGCGCCACGACGTCTCGGTCTTCCGAGGGACGGCCGTCATCTTCGAAGCGCTTCAATGCGCATCCGACGAGGTAAAGTTCGGATAGCGCGTCGGAGAGACGGCCGGTGAGCTTCTGTTTGACCTTGAGTCCACCACCCAACAACCCAACCGTTAGGTCAGCGACAAGTGCGAAGTTGCGGCTCGCACGCGACAACTGGCGGTACCAGACCGCCGTTCCGGTCGAGTCCGATGGCAGACCACCGAACATGCCGCCTGTCAGGTTATGGAACAACGCACCAAAAACGTTTGAAACAGCAAAGCCAACATGGCCGACAAACGCTTTGTCAAATGCCACCAGCCCGGCTGCTTTGTCCTCGTTCTGGGCCGCTTGGATCTCTTTGAAGAGGTATGGATGTGCCCGCAGTGCGCCTTGTGCAAACGTAATCAACGATCGTGTAAGGATATTGGCACCTTCAACCGTAATCCCGACAGGCACCATCTGATAAGCGGACTGCAGATAGTTTGACGGACCATCGCAAATACCACGCCCGCCATGCAGATCCATCGCGTCATTGACAGTCTGGCGCAGCTTCTCGGTCGACTGATATTTCATCAGGGCGGATATCACCGACGGCTTCTCGCCGTTCGACACCATCGAAGACGTAGCCGCCCGCGCTGCCTCTAACACGTAAGCACTTTCGACCGTACGTGCGATCGGCTCTTCCAAGCCTTCCATCCGCGCAACCGGCAGCCCGAATTGCTTCCGAATACGTCCATAGGCAGAAACAAAGCGCAGCATCGTCTTGGCGCCGGCCGTGGAAGATGAAGGCAGTGAAATCGCCCGCCCTGCTGACAGACACTCCATCAGCATCCGCCAACCCTGACCTGCCATGTCGGCCCCGCCAATGATCCAGTCGATTGGAATGAAAACGTCCTTGCCCCAGTTCGGGCCATTCGGGAACGCGGCGCTTGTCGGCAGATGGCGGCGGCCAATTTCAACACCGGGGTGATCGGCGGGAATGATGGCAACGGTGATCCCAACATGCTCCCCTTTGCCGAGATGACCTTCGGGATCGAACAATTGAAACGCGAGCCCCACCAATGTCGCCTTTGGCCCCAGCGTAATGTAACGTTTGTCCCAAGACAGACGAATGCCAAGCGTTTCGACACCATTGTGAGAACCACGCTCGACGACACCGATATCCCGCATCGTCGCTGCGTCAGACCCTGACGTTGGCCCGGTCAAGGAAAAGCAGGGGACCTCTTCGCCTTTCGCCAAGCGTTCAAGATAGTAGCCCTTCTGCTGATCGGTGCCGTACTTTTCAATCAGCTCTCCTGGTCCCAAAGAGTTGGGCACCATGACAATCGTCACAGCGTCTGGCGAGCGCGATGATATCTTGCCGAGTATGAGTGATTGCGCCTGAGCCGAAAATCCGAGACCACCATGCTCTTTAGATATGAGCATGCCGAGAAAGCCGTGCTTCTTGACAAAATCCCAGACCTCTTCGGGAATTTCCTTCTCGCTATGGCGGATCTGCCAGTCATCAATCATCCGACAGAGCTCTTCTGTCGGACCATCGAGAAAAGCCCGCTCTTCATCTGTCAGCTTAATCGGGTCAACTGCCCGCAATTTGTCCCAATCCGGTCGCCCCGAAAACAACTCTGCATCAAACCCAATGGTGCCCGCTTCGAGAGCCTGTTGCTCTGTGTCAGAAACAGTTGGCAGCACACTCCGCACAATACCGTAGGCGGGGCCCGTCAAGACCGCTTTGCGCACGCCCGGCAACGCCATTAGTGCCGCTGCAATGGCCGGCAACCATCCAAGAAGCCCGAGAGCCGTCAATTCCGGCCAGCCAAAATGACCCTGCATAACGCCGGACTGCCAGATAAACGCCAGGGCGCCCAAGACAACGCCCCAGATGACGAGCGGCGCCCGCCAAATTGCGACGGAAAATACAGCAAACAGACTGAGCGCTGCAAAAATGACGATATCCATGGCATCTCTCCCAGACGGCGGACCGCATGATCACCAAAGGCAGCCCCATCTCCTATATTGTCAACTAGGGGCCCCTCATCGGTACGCCAAGCAAAAACGGCGGGATCAGAGCATTTTCTTGGGATCGTGAATGGCCGTGAACGGGGAAACAGGGGCCGAGCCGAGCAACGACCGAAACGAACGTCCGGTGATTGTTCCAAACCGAGGCAAGTGTTTACACCGCGTGAATATAATAACGCGATGCTTTTTACTCGCTGGATTTGCGCAATCTTTAGTCATTGCCAGGATACTGTTCGATCAAAGGCCTGCTTCACCGAACGAATCAGACGCTGGAAAATCGATCATGCACACCCAAAGTCGAAACAATAAAAACGATGTCCGCCTCCCATTGTCCGCGAGGCGCAATATCGTGTTGTTTGGCCTGCTCCTGTTACCAGCGTCCATTCTCATTGCGATCGGCACGACAATAGCCTCAAACCCACAAATGGCACCGCCACTCCTGGCCCTCATCTTCATGGTCGGAGCAAGCCAGATCGCACTCATTTGCTTGTCTTTACAGTATTGGTTCGACGGCGAACTCATCATGGACAGCGAAGGCCTGACTCTCAATCGCTTTATGAATTCAGAGACCTATGCCTGGCGCGATATTGCAAGCATTGAAGTGACCCCCGCGACCGGCACACTCCTCGACAATCCGTTGTGCTCACTGGAACAGCGCGTCGGTGTTGGATTGACCATGCGCAGCACGATTAAGTCATCGAGAGAAGCCGCCAAGGCCGATGTGATTATCGCAGCCTCTGACGCATCACATACCATCCGCATGATGCAACTGTCAGAACGCATCCAGCAGTATCAGGCCTCATTGTCTTCCATTCGCGGACAGCGGCGACCACAAAAAGTACGCCAGGCCAACCAGAAAGATCAGTTCACCGCTCGTCAGCCAAGTGCAGTCGCAAACTAACAAATCAGCACGATTTTTGCGCTCTCGTGCTTCTCCGGCATCGACACTTCGGCCCCTCCATCACTGGACAATCCCGCAGCCGTCATTTACAGGCCTTGATAGGACTGCAACCAAGTTATGTGATCGTGGAGGAGTGTTATGGCTGAAGAACCAACCGTTGCCCAGAACGGCCCTTATCAGGTTGAAGTCGAAGAAGGCCGCGGCTATTTCTGGTGCGCTTGTGGGAAATCGCAGCGCCAGCCATTTTGCGATGGTGCCCATAAGGGAACAGGCATGGAGCCTATCCGCTTTAAGGCTGAAGCCACAGGCACGGTCAATCTTTGCGGTTGCAAGCAGACAGATGATAGCCCGTTTTGCGACGGCACTCACAACATGATCTGATGGAAATATAACGCGGCTAAGCGGCGAGTGAGAACTCTGCGCGGAGCCGCTTTTCAATCCATCCGAGCTCTTCTGGAACAGTCTGTCCATTCCCGATCAGGGCACGCATCCGATCCTGGACGAGTGCGAGTTTAGCGGTCGGCTCCGATGTCAGCTCGATTGCCCTGACCAGATTATGAATTTCACGACGGACCTCAAGCGGTGTCATCACGACCTCTTTCGCACTCGTGCAGCGGTATGAGGCCCAATATAGACACCCGAGACTGCATTCCGATTAAGCCACTGCTTGCATTTTGATTGAATGAATTAATGCGATACGTACTTCGCACGTTTCTGCGTGCTCAAGAAGAGAGAGCCCCATGGGGAGCCTGAATCTGATTACCGATCTGGATGGCATCCGCGTCGGAAATGTCCACGATGCGAATGTCCTTTCTGGTGTCACGGCAATCGTCTTCGACAGATCAAATACTGCATCGGTCTCCATTCGCGGTGGCGCGCCCGGGACACGCGACACCGAACTTCTTCAGCCTGAGAAAACGGCCCAGGGCATTGATGCTGTCTTACTGAGTGGCGGCTCTCTATTCGGCCTGGATGCTGCCGGCGGTGCAGTGAATTGTCTGCGCGAAGCGGGACGTGGCATCGAAATCGGCGGCATCAAGATTCCGATTGCGGTCCAAGCGATCACGTTTGATCTGCTGAACGGTGGCGACAAGCAATGGGGTCGAAACCCACCCTACTGGCAGATGGGCTGGGACGCCGTTGAGAATGCGAAGGCAGATCCTTTTGAACTCGGGAGCATTGGTGGCGGATTTGGTACGACAACAGCCACTCTGAAAGGCGGCCTCGGCTCAGCCAGTGCAACGACGGCAACCGGCATCAAGGTTGGGGCAATCGCCGTCGTAAATTCAGTAGGAACGGCCACGATCGGCAGCGGCCCCCACTTTTGGGCCAGCCCTTACGAACACGATAATGAGTTTGGCGGCTTGGGCTCACCGGCTCAATTGCCTCCAGATGCCCTGGGTTTGCGCATAAAAGGCGGAGCGCCGCCATCAACCACAATCGGGCTTGTCGCCACCAATGCAACATTGACCAAGGCCGAGACCCAGCGCCTCGCAATTATGGCAGACGATGGTCTTGCTCGCGCCGTTCGTCCGGCACATGCACCGATGGACGGTGACACTGTCTTTGCGGTCTCAACACTGGAAAAGCCCCTGCTTGATCCGGTCTCTCATCTGACTGAGATCGGGACTATCGCAGCTGATTGTCTGGCACGAGCCATCGCGCGCGGCGTTTATCATGCCAGCAATCCGTGCCGCGGATACACTGGTCCTCCGGCCTATCACGATGTACATTCCGCCTAAGCTCACGGGGATGGGCTGGGACTTCACCGCCAGCAATATTTTTGGCTTGCGAGATGAAAAAACTGATTGCAGCAACACTTATGATGGTCCTCCTGACCGCGTTATTTGCGTGGCAAACATACCGTTGGAGCATGGTCAGCAATTGCCGGGCTGCAGGAGGAGTATGGGACGGCGCCTCATCAAAGTGCAGGCTTGTGCCAGCCCGCATATTCATAGAGCGAGGGCTGAAGCGCTCATAACGCCATTCCTGTCGTAATTTCCGTGGAAATCTCTGATTCGTAATTTATTCAAGCTGAATTCACGCACGTGCTTTGCACTAGCGTCATTCAAAATCAAAGCGATTCGAATGACTTACACGCAGGACAAACGGCGTTGCGATGACAATAGCAAGTTTGAATTTCCGCCTTTCAATTTGGACAGCCGTTATCGTGGTGGCGACCATATTACTGCCACCGAATGTGGCCGTCGCTCAGGGCAATGCACTGGAAACCTTGCGAGCCGCGAACAGTGATTTTGCTGCAGGTAAACATAGCTCTGTGATCCAGCGGCTCGATCAAGCCATCGCGGCGGGCCAGATGAGGCAGGCGAATATGGCGAGGGCCTTGTATCTCAGAGGCCGCGCAAAGCGGGCAGTCGGCCGCACGGCAGAGGCAATCGCCGATCTGAACTCTGCGATTTGGTTCCGGCAACTACCGGAGCGCGAACAGAAAGCAGCGGTCGCCGAGCGGCAAAAAGCCTATCAAAGTTCTGGCATTAGTGCACCGGCACCAAGTCCAACCACCCCGGCAGCAACAGTGGCACCCGCTGCGCGGCAGGTCGTGACCGCGCCACCCACGCGATCCACTCAGCCCCTTCAGCACAAAGTGGCCCGGCCAATTCTTTCATCTAGCCGGTTGCCGGAGGGTCAGCGACGCATTGCCCCAACACCAGCTGCATCAAGTCTGCGAACCATAACAACACGGGCAGCGCCCGCTTCTGCTCCGATCATTCAACGTCAATCAACAGCCCGCCAACAAGCACCGGCATGGTCACAGGTTGTAACGGGAACCCTGCCCCCGGCAAAACCAAGTCCTCTGAACAAGCGCCCAACCAAATCGGCTGTGACAACAGCTGCTGTTCCACGCTTCAGGCAAGTCACGGTGCCGGCGCGCCCCGCCGCCAAGAAAGCAGCGGCTAGCGCCCCTACCCCTGTCAAGACTTGGAGCCCCCTGACACAACAATTCTCGGCGCCTCCTCAGTCGCAATCAGTACCACCAAGGCAGGCAGCGGTGCGCCCAAGCAGTGTCAGCAAAGCGCCAGCGCGCGCCGTAGAGATCACCGCGCCGCATACCAAGCCCCGGGCACAACCTGCGCCTCAGCCGACAGCCAAACCAGCATTAGAGTCCGCCAAGATTGAGGAGCCTGCGCAGCCACCCGCAAGTATCGCGAACATCGAGAATCTGTTGTTCGGTGGTTCTGCGACACCGAAAACTGATGCCGTCTCCGCGGCAGATCAGCTCCAGGCAGAACGCCGTGCACGTATCCAAGCGCACAACAAGCAGTTCGAGACACGATAATTGAGGCCAACCCAAGTGGACATGGCCCAATGACCTGTTTGGCTAGGTGACGTCGCCGCCACCGAGGGCAGATTCCAGGTTGGTGTTAATCTTGTCGAGAAAACCCATCGTCGTGAGCCACGATTGTTCCGGCCCAATCAGAAGAGCTAGATCTTTCGTCATGTGGCCGGCTTCGACCGTATCGACACAAACTTTTTCCAACGTCTCGGCAAAGGCTCTCAGCTCGGCGTTATCATCCAGCTTCGCCCGGTGACGAAGTCCACGCGTCCATGCAAAGATAGAGGCAATAGAGTTGGTCGATGTCTCTTGCCCTTCCTGATGCTGACGGTAGTGCCGTGTCACCGTGCCATGCGCAGCCTCGGCCTCGACGGTCTTGCCATCTGGCGTTAACAAGACAGATGTCATGAGGCCCAACGAACCAAAGCCTTGCGCAATGGTATCTGACTGCACATCACCATCATAGTTTTTGCACGCCCAGATGTAACCGCCACTCCATTTCATTGAGCAGGCGACCATATCGTCGATCAACCTATGCTGATACTCAAGCCCGGCCTTCTCATAGGCCTGCTTGAATTCCGCCTCATAGATCTCCTCGAAAATCTCTTTGAACCGTCCATCATACTGCTTGAGAATGGTGTTCTTGGTCGACAGGTAGACCGGGTATTTCCGCTCCAACCCATAATTGAAGCTGGCCCGGGCAAAATCGCGGATTGAATCATCCAGATTGTACATCGCCATCGCAACACCGCCGGTTGGCGCTTCAAATACCGGGTGCTCAATCACTTCTCCGTCCGCGCCTTCGAATTTGATTGAAAGTTTCCCGGCTCCCGGAAACTTGAAATCAGTCGCACGGTATTGATCACCATAGGCATGCCGCCCGATGACGATCGGTTGTGTCCAACCCGGAACTAGGCGCGGCACGTTCTGGCATATGATCGGCTCACGGAAAATTACGCCCCCAATGATGTTGCGAATGGTTCCATTCGGTGAACGCCACATTTTCTTGAGGTTGAATTCTTCGACGCGAGCTTCATCAGGCGTGATCGTCGCACACTTCACGCCAACGCCATGTTTTTTGATCGCCTCTGCGGCATCAATCGTGACCTGATCGTCGGTTTTGTCACGGTTCTCCATACCTAAATCATAATATTCAAGATTGATGTCGAGGTAGGGATGGATCAGTTTGTCTTTGATGAACTGCCAGATGATCCGTGTCATCTCATCGCCGTCCAGCTCGACGACCGTGCCAGTAACCTTGATCTTCGACATGCTTTGCAATCCACACTTATTGGAGCCCTCTGGCTCAACAGAATTGAGAAGACAGTTCATAGCCACCGACAGTCGCACAAACTGTCAACGGTATTGGCTGCCGGATTCCGCAGTGGCCTACCACGGCCCAGCCGCGTTGTGGAGGGAAACATGAGGTGGCAACGACAAGAAGGTCCAGCCAGACGGGGCAGGCGATGGACATCGCGCATAAAACGCTTCCTGACGCGCAATGCACTGCATGACCAACGCTTCCGCCGCATTGTGCTTAATTATCTGTTCTCGAACTACATCGCAGATCAAACGCTTTGCCTTGTGAAGTTCGATGACCATGAGATCTTCGTGGACCCGAGAGACGACAAGATTGCTTTCACGCTGCTTTCGGGGCGCACCTGGCAACGCGGTGACCTTGAAGCTGCGATGGCTCTCGTTTCGACGCATAACCGCTTGCCACGCGGCAAGGTGTTCGTGGATGTCGGCGCCAATATTGGGGCAATGACCCTCTACGCGATGCTCAGCGGACAGTTTTCACATGCCGTGGCGATCGAACCAGATCACCATAACCGGTCAATTCTTGAGCGGAACGTCGCCATTAACGGACTGTCAGAAAAGGTCACGATCGCGGCGACCGCCGCAAGCTTCGCCAGTGGTGAAATGCCTCTATTCCGGGATGAAAAGAACCGTGGCGCGCATTCGCTCGAGGAAGGGTTTGTTATGACCCCTGCGAACACTGAGGTCGTCAACGTTGATACGCTCGATCATATCATAGGTGATCTTGGTATCGGCTTAGACGACGTCGGATTCGTAAAAATCGATGTCGAAGGGCACGAGCAAAGTGTTTTGCATGGTGCGCCCAAAGTCCTCTCCAAAAAACCACCTATCATGCTGGAAGCCACTTTTGACGTCTCCAACCAGGCAGCGGGGCATTCAGACTATCACGCCATCACCCGGCATCTGCAGGCACACTATGACACCTGTGCTCAGATTGATGACCGACAGCCTGGCACGAATCTACCGGTTGCCCATCGCCTGCAAGAGTTCGTGCCGACTTCGATGCAGCACGAACTTCTGTTTTACTGATCGACAAACAAGGACCGCCTGTGAGCGAACACATTGAAGTGGTTGATGCTGAACCGCGCGTGAAGAAGCGAGGCGAGACAATCGCCGAACTCATTCATGCTGCGCATGAAGACGGCGTCCCAAACGTAGTATCATCAGGATCAGCAGCAGGTCATCCAGCCCGGCTCAGTACAGACGAGCTAGAAGAGATTCTGATTTATTGTGCCGAACAGCGATGTCGCGAAGCCAAAGCAGCCTGCCGCGGCTGCCGTCTCTACAGCCAGAACTGCGGCCTCGAGAGTTTTGATCAGTACATCCGCCAGTTCGAACAAATTCACTGCCAAGACACGGACGTGATCCTGCATGGCCCTGGTCGGGGCAGTATCACTATTCCCAGTCTGGAATGGCAATCCCAGCGTTGGGCTGGCGAGGAATACTGGTTCTGGGCGAGGCGTGTCTTACGAAAGCTTCGGTATGGCGTTCGCCAGGTCGACGATTTAGTGGGATCGTCGCAGGATCTCCTAAGCCCACCCGCCATTATTTTGGTCGAGCCACAAATCCATGAGAACATAGGGATGGTTGCCCGGGCCATGGGCAATTTCGGCCTCGACGATCTCAGGATTGTCAGCCCGCGCGACGGCTGGCCGAGCGAAAAGGCTCGTGCTGTAGCATCTGGAGCTGCTGCCATTATCGACAACGCGACACTTCACGACGATGTCAGTTCGGCCATCCAGGACCTCAACTGGGTTGCCGCCACAACAGCTCGTCAGCGCGACATGCGCAAACCCGTCATGGCACCAACCGAGGCCGCCAGCACGATAACCAGCGCGGCCAACGGTGGAGAAAGGTGTGGCATATTGTTCGGACGTGAGCGCAACGGTTTAACAACAGACGAGGTCGCCGTTGCCGACGCTATCCTCATGATTCCAATCAACAATCGGTTCGCATCGCTCAATCTGGCCCAATCTGTCCTACTGATTGGCTATGAGTGGTTGAAAGCGAGTGGCTCTGCCAGCTTAGGACGTGTCACGAACAAGGAAAGCCCTGTAGAATCAGGGATGAACCTCGGTAAGAACCGCCGCGCGACCAAGAAGGAACTCATTGGTCTGTTTGAGCATTTGGAAGGTGAGCTGGAAAACAAGGGCTTCTTTACGCCGTCGCATCGCCGCCAAGTTGTCGTGCGAAACATCCGGACAATGCTGTCGCGGATGGAAGCGACGGACCAGGAGGTACGAACGTTACGTGGCATTGTCGCAACGTTGGTTCGGACGAAGGACACAGGTTAGTTCACTGCTGGGCGTGCGCCATGATTATGCCCTTTTTGAATCCGACCACCCTCCAACGTTTTTATGTATGGGATAGGCAACACACCCGGGGCACGATGTGGTGTCGAGTTGCTTGTGAAGGAAGGCGAATAGGGGCTTAGCAAATGCGAAAGATGTCTACCGCAGGGCTTACCTTGGGTGTTGGCGCAGCAATGTTGATGGCATTGCCAGCATCGCAGAGTGTTGCTCAAGAGCTCAGTGAACGCTCTGTCAAAACGATTATGGCCTATGCCTGGAGCTACACGCCGGATAAGTTCACCCCACCGAGCGGCAAAACGGTGTTCATTGATAAAAAGAACCGGGAGAAAATGACAGTCCCGGTGAAAAAGGGCCGTGAAGTCATCAAGGTTGCACGCCTCACTGCGCATGCCCAGATCTGCGACCTGCGTGAAGATCAGGTCAAGAATTATCGCTCCTTGATGCTGCGAGAGCAAAACTCCAAGCAGTGGACGCCGCAGCAAATGGTCTACATCAACCAGCTTCACCTCACGACGGTCATGATGCTGGTCGGTAAGCTTCAGATTGTTAAGTCTGAGAAGGATGGTGACAAGAAAGTTGTCGTGAAAGACGGAAAGGCTGCCGTCAAAACTTGTACCGCAGAGCAGAAAAAGAAGGTCAAGGAGCTGATCACGAGCTATGTGTCATCCGGGCCTGCCCTAGCTTCAGCGTCCAATAAGGCCGTCAAAAAGCAATAGCTTTCGAGAACTAGTCAATGGCGCGTGTGCACGCGAACCATTGACTTCAATGGAAATTTTGAGTAAGCAACTCTCGCTCGGGCCCCATGTGGGCCCGTGTTTTATTTGCGCACCCGTGGTATCTGGCCCTGGCTGGAATGCCTGTCGGCTCTCATCAGAGGGCAGAGGAGGGGGCGCTCCATATCAGCAATGCATCAACTCGCATGGAGTGCCAGAATGTCAAAGCGCATCAGCGCCAAGCATAAAATTGACCGCCGCCTAGGTGAAAACATCTGGGGCCGGCCAAAGAGCCCAATCAACAAGCGCGAGAATCGCCCTGGTCAACACGGCGACCGCCGCATGAGCAAACTGTCCGACTTCGGCCAGCAGTTGCGTGCCAAGCAGAAACTCAAGGGCTATTACGGCAATATCGGCGAGCGTCATTTTCGCCGCCTATACGCGGAAGCCGTGCGTCTCAAAGGCTCGACATCGGAGCATCTAATCGGTCTCCTGGAGCAGCGCCTGGACACAGTTGTCTACCGCGCGAAATTCGTACCAACCGTTTTTGCGGCACGCCAGTTCATTTCACATGGCCATATCAGAGTAAATGGTCGCCGGGTCAACGTCGCGAGTTTCCGTTGCCGCATTGGCGATGTCATTGAGGTGCGAGAAAAGTCGCGTGAGATTGCTATGGTTCTCGAGGCGACCAAGAGCCCTGAGCGCGACGTTCCTGATTATCTCGAAGTCGATCATGGCAAGATGAGCGCAACATTCCAGCGGGTCCCTGCATTGGCTGACGTTCCATTCCCAGTGATCATGGAACCCAACCTTGTGGTCGAATTCTATTCACGCTGATCTGGGCTCGGCACATTGACAAACGTACAAAGGCTGGCGATTTGCCGGCCTTTTTCTTTGACTGGCGCGTTATCACCAAAAACAGACCGTTCCACTCATCGTCTTCGGATCTATTTGAACCCTAGTCACAACCGTTTCAGAAACCATCCCAGACGCATCAAACCCTCAGGCCACGGCCCGTGGCCGGAAGAAGCATCCAACTGACCTGCATCTCCGGCGTCAACCAGATGCGAACCCCATGCTAATGCCAGCTCACTCGCCTTATCGTAACTGCAGCGAGGATCCGTCCGCGATGCGATAACGAGCGAAGGGAACGGAAGCGGCGCATTTGTGATGGCCGTCTCAGGCTGCACGGCTTCGCTATCCTCCGCGAGGTTAATATTGGGCGGCGCCACAAGAAAAGCACCTTTGATGCTTTCCCCTCCTTCTGCCCCATGCATCGCTATCGCAGCAACTCCACTATGGTATCCGACCAACAGAACCGGACGCGTGGCCTGCGCAACCGCATCCGCAACTTTACCCTTTGTCCGCAAGCGGCCTTCCTCGCCGCCTGGCGGGCCGATATCGACCAAAACGCCGGTGTTGAGATTTCGCGCCCAGCGCCGCACCCAGTGATCATCAGTCAGTGGTCGGCCTTCGACGCATATCAGGAGATCTACATCTGAGACACGCATGTGGTAGAGATACCCGATCGCAGCCAATCTGTCACAAATCGGCTGCAGGCAAGGATCCAAAATGAAGCTACATGTGACTTCGACATCGCCGTATGCACGGTTCGCACGCATATCTGTGATTGAGCATAAGCTGGAAGATCAGATTAAGATCGTCCCTGCTGCGACACGACAGGCAGGCAGTCCGTATTATGATATCAATCCTTCGGGCCGCGTCCCATGTCTCATTCGCGACGACGGGATGGTGATGGAAGAATCCTACCTCATTTGCCGCTATTTGGATGCGATCGGTCATGGGCCCAGCCTGGTTTGGACGGCAGATACGCACGACTGGGAATATGGATGCTTGGTCGCTCAGACACGCAGTTTTCTCGATGGCATTGCCGTGCTTGCCCGCGAAGTACGTCGCCCGGTGCATGAGCAGTCCCCAGCAATTGTTGCGCACGAACAGGCGCGGGCAGAACGCATGGCCGATATCCTTGAGACCAAACTCAACTGCCAGACTCTGACTGGACCGTTCAATCTTGCCCAGATGACCCTGATAGCATCGATCGATTCAGGGAGCCGTTACTTCAATTGGAATGCGAGTGAGAACCGACCAAATCTCGATGCCTGGGCCACTGAGATGCGTTCACGCCCATCCATTGCTGCCACGTCCCCGTTCGACCCGCTGTAAATGCCAGCAAGGCGAGGACATTCATTGCAAAGCGCCTCATCTTCCGTAGACGGAGCGAAAGAACTGCTTCGAGAAACCCTGTTCTTTGCGAACGCTAAGACCAGCTGTGCGCCGGTTCCTGCGCTTTCTCCGATCTATACGATTGCGGCTTGATCGCGCGACAATCGACTTCGACAATCGCCCGCAGCGCACAGCAGCAACATCCAGGAGTTGATGAACATCCTGACGACAGAGTGGATGTTCAGGACGTCTCTTGCCGTCAGGGTGAGCAAAGCAATAAACACCACGGCCGTCACTGTTCACTTTGAAGCGCAAGCCACGGGCGCCGCTTGTCTGATCGTCCAGTTCGTTTGCGAGGCCATTGAGTACGGCGATGCGTTTGCGCGCAGCTGCTCCAGTGAGAGGCCTTGCTATTGAGTGCATCCTTGTCAGCGGAATGGCTTCTATGGCCGCGGGCCTGAGGCCATTGTCTGCGTCCCGTTGTAAGTGAAGACGAACCAGCAATCCGAAATCCCGGCAATGACCAAACTTCGTCATGTCCTGCATGCCAAGATGCAAGAGATTGCCGAGGCCATACAAAATGATGCGCTGCCCGACACGCTGCACGCCCGCAGCAACATGCGTGTGATGACCGACCACCAGGTCAGCGCCATGCTTCATCACGGCCTGATCGCGCAACTTGCGCACAGCAGAAGGTGCTGGGCGAAGGCTCAACTCACGGCCATAATGCGCAGACAGAATTCTGTAATCGGCCTTGGTGGCCGCCAGCGCAGCAACGGTCTCATTGAAATCAACCGCCGAGTTGTACGACGGCTGACCGATACGATTGCTCTTACGCCCCGGCTGCGTTCCACCGATACCGACAGCTGAGATGGCGATATCAACACCCTCAAGTTTGATCAAGGCCGGTGCGATCGCCGCACGCCGTCCGGCACCGAGACCGGGTGCCGCTAGAAGACCATTGGGCTTGAGGCTTTTCAGATGGCGCAAGGTTTCGCGCATACCCAACTGGCCGAAGTCTCGGGAATGATTGTTCGCCGTCGACAGCACGTTGAAACCAGTGTCCACGAGATGGCGCAGACCATTCGCATGCATCTGAAATGTGAAGAGCTTTTCGGCAGATACCAGCTTGCGCTTATCAGTGACGACAGATTCTAGATTTGCAAAGTTCAAGTGCCCTGTGAGCAACGGGGCAACCCCCTTCGTGAGATCCTTCCAAGCGAGTAGATTGCCGTGGCGGTAACCACCTTTGGCATGAATGGGCTGGCCGCTGCCACCGAAGCCCAAATCCCCACCGAGGACAATCACTAAGGACGAGGCTTCATGATCAAACTTTGCGCTCTCCGCCGCAGCAGTAGCACTACTCGCCAGAACGCTGGCGAACAACACACTCGCATACCATCCAACGCGTGATCCCATAAGACGCCCCAACTCCCCACCTCGGGGCGATCTTACAACAAAGTCTCAACTCAAGCGAAATCTTAAATCCACGAGCTTGCCAGAAACAATCAATCGTCAAAAACCCGCCTGAAGATCGTGTCGACATGTTTGGTATGATGCGCCATATCAAACATGTCGTTGAGCTGTTCTGCCGATAGATACTTTGCGATCTCGGGATCGGCCTTGAGCTCACTCAGGAAATCCTTGCCATGATCCCACGTCTTCATCGCATTGACCTGAACCATGCGGTACGCGCCTTCGCGATCAACCCCTGCCTGGGTCAATGCCAGCAAGACCCGCTGCGAATTGTGAAGACCACCAAGCTTGTCGAGGTTCGCTTGCATCCGCTCTGGATACACAACCAATTTCTCGATAACGCCAGCCAGGCGTCCAAGTGCAAAGTCGAGTGTCACTGTGGCGTCCGGGCCGATCATCCGCTCAACAGATGAGTGGGAAATATCGCGCTCATGCCACAACGCCACATTCTCCATCGCCGGCAGGGCATAAGACCGAACCATCCGCGCCAATCCTGTGAGGTTTTCCGTCAAGACAGGATTACGTTTGTGTGGCATCGCCGACGAACCTTTCTGGCCAGGCGAGAAATACTCCTCAGCCTCCAAAACCTCGGTCCGCTGCAAATGCCGGATCTCCGTGGCCACCCTCTCAACAGATGACGCAATAACCGCGAGCGTGGCAAAGTACATGGCATGGCGATCGCGTGGAATAACCTGCGTTGAAACCGGCTCAATCGCCAGTCCGAGTTGTTCAGCGACATAGCCTTCGATGCTTGGTTCAATGTTTGCGAACGTACCAACAGCACCAGAGAGAGCACAGGTCGCGATCTCGGCCCGCGCAGCCACAAGCCTGGCCTTGCACCGCTCAAACTCGGCGTATGCCGACGCGAGCTTGACACCAAAGGTTGTCGGCTCAGCGTGGATGCCGTGGCTTCGACCGATCGTCACGGTATCTTTGTGCTCAAAAGCACGCGCTTTGAGCGCATCGAGAACACGATCAAGGTCGTTCAGCAGGATGTCCGTCGCGCGGACCAGCTGAACATTGAAACAGGTATCGAGAACATCTGACGATGTCATACCCTGGTGCACGAACCGTGCATCCGGACCAACATGCTCCGCCAGATGGGTTAGAAACGCAATGACATCGTGCTTGACTTCTGCCTCGATGGCATCGATCCGCGCAACATCAAACTCGGCCGCACGTCCCTTTTCCCAGATCGTCTCAGCGGCACTCTTAGGAATGACACCGAGTTCTGCCATCGCGGTTGCCGCATGCGCTTCGATCTCAAACCAGATCCGGAACTTAGTTTCCGGGCTCCAAATATCGGCCATTTGCGGGCGGCTGTAGCGCGGTATCATGAGGCGAATTCTCCTGGAAGAACAGCAACCATTTGCGCATGCTTAGGATTGCCGAACATCGGATTGCACGATATTGCGGTTTACCAGTCCTGCTTACGGGCTTCAATTGGCTGGGACAATGCTGCTGGGGAACATAGAGCGCCGCGCCTTTAGCTCATATTTCCGGCAATATCTCAGATCGTGAGCTATGTTTGAATTAGGACCATCGGCCATGTTTCGACTAGAAGCACTAAGATCAGTTTGGAATAGTCAGTGCGGGAACGCTCAAACGTGAAATATGATTGCATTGTACTTGGCGCTGGCATGGTTGGCGTATCAACCGCTCTTCACCTCCAGCAGCGCGGCCGCGCTGTCGCGTTGGTCGACAGGCGCCCGGCAGCCGAAGAAACGACCTACGGCAATGCGGGACTGATCCAGTGCGAGGGTGTGGTGCCATATCCATTCCCGCGTAACCTGCGCAAAATGTTCAACTATGCGCTGAACCGAACGACTGAAGCGCACCTGCATTACAGCGCCCTGCCAAGCCTTGCACCCTGGCTATACAGCTACTGGCGCCACGGCACCAAAGAGAAGATCGAACAAACATCGCGTGGTGCACTCCCACTCATCAACAATTGCCTGTCTGAGCACCAAGCATTGATGCGCGAAGCCGGCATAGAGGCGATGCTGCGCAGAACCGGCTACCTCCGTGTTTATCGAGAGAGGGCGAACTTTGATGCCGATGTGGCGACGATGCAGGAGGAGCACGATCTCTACGGCATTAACTTCAAGGCCCTAGACGCTGCCCAATTGAAAGAAGTCGAGCCGCATTTGACAGGCGAATTCGCTGGCGGCCTCCACCTAACCGATCCCGCCAGCGTTGCTGATCCAAGTGCGGTTGGAAAGGCCTACGCCGAACTGTTCAAATCTAAGGGCGGCGCATTCTTAACGGGTGATGCCGATACACTGGAAGCGATTGACGGTGGATGGCAGGTCCAAAACGTGGCAGGTCCGATCACCGCGCGCGATTGCGTCATTGCACTTGGGCCGTGGTCTGGAGAATTGCTTGCCACGCTCAATGTCCAAGTCCCCCTGGCTTCAAAGCGCGGCTACCACATGCACTATAGCGCCAAGGGCAATGCGACTTTGGGCAGACCCGTTCTGGACACCGACTACGGATTTGTTCTGGCACCAATGAGTAAGGGCATACGCCTGACAACGGGGGCAGAGTTTGCGCGCCATGACGCCCCACCAACGCCACGCCAGCTCGAGCAAACGGATCCTATTGCCAGGCAAATCTTTCCGCTGGACGAACGGGTCGAGAAGAAGCCATGGCTCGGCCGACGCCCCTGTCTCCCCGATATGCTGGCCATGATCGGTGGCGTTCCCGGCCATCCAGGCTTGTGGGCCAACTTCGGCCACCATCATCTCGGATTTACGCTCGGCCCGGTCACGGGGCGCCTTCTCGCAGAGATCATCACACAGCAGCCGACATTCTGCGATATCCATCCCTATCGGGTAGATAGATTTCGATGACCGGCTAACGACCTCCAGCATCAGAATTTTTGGATGGTCGCCAATTCATGCATAGGGGCTTCAACAGATGGCACGCCACAGGCACCAATCGGCCGAACAGCTGCAGGACCTAATGGGCTCGGTAGCCGACTATGCCGAAACCACCGACGAAGCCCGCTCCAATGTCAAAAAATCAGATCAAGGGGAGGGTAAGATGACAGCCCGCTTGACGACTCTGGTCTCTATCATCGCGCTCGTGTTTTCCGGATACAGCTTCTATGAGACTGTTCTGAAGGAGGCGAGCCTTCGCCTGTATCAGCCGCCTCTGATCCACATGTTTCGGCAGGGCTTCCGCGATGTTCTGGCGATCCCCATTACAATCTCGAATGATGGGGCGCGGCGAGGAACCGTCTTGTCGTTCGATCTCGAAGTCAAACACTTGAAGACTGGCAAAGCCGTCAAGTTCCAGAACCTGCATTTCGGCGCCTCTCCCAAAGACGACATCAAGCTGTTCAACCCGATCACCGTCGCCGGTCGCAGTTCTTACAGTGGCGTTGTACTGTTCCATGCGCTCGAAACTGGCGCCTTTATGGAAACGACTGGGGGTGTTGAACTGCCACTCCAGTTCAAGATTTCCATGAACATGGACCGGGCTGACAACTGGCTCGACACCCTCAATCCCGCCCGCAGCTCACCACTAACATTCAACATGAAAGCAAACTACGTCGAAGGTTTCCGCAATATGGAAAACGGACGGCCGACGTGGCTCCACGACGAGCGCTGGCATGCGTCCAAGGCAAAAGCGAAGTCCAAAGAGTAAGGCGTACGAACAAACCTACTCAGACTCAGATTTGAGGATTTGTTGTCTGTGGCGGGCTGATCCCCGCCCAGCCTGGCTGATATATCCCGGACCACCGTCGGTACTTTGAAGCACCGCTCGAAACTCGTCACGTTTCTCATGGATAGAGGCAATGACCAGCCCGGTTGGAACACCCAGGCCAACAAGTGACGCCTCAGCTAACTGCAAACTCGCTTCAATCGTTTCTGGTACGGCGTCGGTTGCACCCAGATCATAAAGCTGCCGCGCATGCTCCGCGTCCCGCGCCCGTGCAACCAGAACCACCTTTGGATTCACCTTGCGCACTTCGCGAACAATGTCCTCGACCGCTGACGGAGAATTGATTGTCACAATCACAGCATCAGCCCGCGAGATTCCACACTGACGCAAAAAATAATCGCTACGTGCATCACCGAAAAACACGGGTCGACCACGCTGCCGCCAGGGCGTGACATTGGATGGATTATGCTCGATCGCAAGATGGGAAACTCCTTGCGCCTCGAGCATCTCAGATAGCAACCGCCCGACCCGCCCAAAGCCGATAATTAAGGCCCGTGGCGCAAGTTCGGCGGAAGGTTGCATCAGTAGTTCTGGAGCAACTGTCTCCCTCTTTTGCAAATGTCCGGCAAGGGCACGACCGATGATATCGAGAACCGGGATCAACAACATCGATAACGTTGTCATCGCAAAAATGATCGTCGCAAGATCCGTTGCAATCACGCCAGAGGTGACAGCCAGACCGAGGATGATAAAGGCAAACTCACCGCCCGATGCCAGTAGCAGTGAAACTTCGGCAATCGATGACCCTGCCGTCTTGAAGGCCCGAAGCAGAGGGAGCAACAAGAACGCCTTCAACCCGATCAACCCAAGCGTTCCCAGTAAGACCTGAACCGGCTCGGCAAGCACCACGCGGGTATCGAGATTCATGCCGACGGTGAAGAAGAAGACGCCGAGCAACAGCCCTTTGACCGGCTCAACCGTTGCCTGGATCGCCCGGCGAAATTCCGTCTCAGCCAACAACAGTCCTGCAACGAAAGCCCCCAGCGCCATCGACAAGCCGGCAACTGCCGTCGCGAGACCGCTTGCCACGATCACGAGCAAAGTTGCAGCAACGAACAACTCCTGGCTCTGGGTACTCGCGACATGGCGGAACAGCGGTCTAAGAAGCAACCACCCGACACCGGTCACAGCCACAAGCGCAAAGATAGCCTGTACGAGGGCCGTCATAACGCCTTCGAAGACCGACACTCCATTGTTGCCGGCGAGCAATGTCACCAACAACAACAGAGGTACAACGGCCAGATCCTGCATCAGCAGGATAGCGAAGGACGTTCGCCCGGATACGGTGGCCAGCCTTTGCTGCTGCGAAAGCAGTTCGATCACAATCGCGGTTGACGAAAGCGCCAGGCTCAAGCCGATCAGAACGGCCGGTGCGGTCGGTACACCCAGCGCCAAGCAAATCCCACCAATCGCCAGGGCCGAAATCAGGATCTGCAGGCTGCCAAGGCCAAACACCAATCGGCGCATCGTGATGAGGCGCTGGAACGACAACTCCAAACCAATAAGAAACAGCAGGAAAACAACGCCCAGTTCGCCCACCAGATCCAGATGGTTCTCCGGTGAGATGGTCACCCAGTCGACAAACTGATTTCCAGGCGCCAGAAGTGCGACACCGTTCGGGCCGAGGATTACACCGGCAGCGAGATAAGCGATCACCGGGCTGATCTTGAGGCGCCGTACGACGGGTACAATGACTGCAGCCGTCGTCAGCACAATGAGAGCATCCCGATAAACCGCGACGTCTGGCGTCCCTGCCATAGCCTACCCCGGCTCTATCAAGCTGAACTCACAACGGTCCAGTGCTGCGCCCTTTGCTATCCAGCAAGAGCTGCTTCAATGGCCTTGAGAGCATCAGCCGCTTTCGATCCATCCGGCCCGCCAGCCTGAGCCATATCCGGGCGACCGCCGCCACCCTTGCCGCCCAGTGCTGCAGAACCAGTACGAACTAAGTCGACCGCACTAAATCGATCGGTCAGATCCGAAGTCACACCCACCGCAATACCGGCTTTACCATCTTCCGTCACGCCGACGATGGCGACAACACCGGAGCCCACTTGCTCCTTACCGTTGTCGACAAGTCCGCGCAGGTCTTTCGGATTGAGCCCTTCGACAGATCGTGCAAATAGCTTGGTCCCGGCAACATCTCGAATAGCATCGTCAGCGGCAACTGTTGATCCACCACCGCCCATCGCCAATTGACGTTTCGCATCAGCGAGCTGGCGCTCCAGCTGTTTGCGCTCTTCCGCCAACGCACTCACACGACCGACAACATCCTCAGACTTCGTGCGCAACATGCCGGCCAATTCCCGCATCCGCGCATCCTGGGCCGCGAGATAGTCCCGCGCGCCATCCGCTGTCAGTGCCTCAATCCGGCGCACACCAGCGGCAGAAGCGGTTTCAGCCGTCAGTCGGATCACACCGATGTCGCCCGTGCGCGCGACATGAGTGCCGCCGCAAAGCTCGACAGACCAGGCCTTATTCGCCATTTGGGCTTGTTCATCAACGCCCATTGAGACAACACGGACTTCATCGCCATACTTCTCGCCGAACAACGCCATCGCCCCGGTCTCAATTGCATCGTCGTATGCCATCAGACGTGTCTCGACGGGCGCGTTCTGCGCCACGATCGCATTGGCAATGCGCTCCACTCGGTCAAGTTCCTCATCAGCCATTGGCTTTGGATGTGAGAAATCGAACCGCAGACGATCAGGAGAGACAAGCGACCCTTTCTGAGCCACGTGATCACCAAGCACCAAGCGGAGGGCCTCATGTATCAAATGGGTCGCAGAGTGATTGGACCGTGTCGCACTGCGACGTGCATGGTCGACCTCTAGCTCAACAGCATCCGAGACCTCAAATACACCGCTAACGACTCTGCCGGAATGAACAAACAGGTCACCAAGCTTCTTTTGCGCATCCGTGACTTGAAACTCAGCGCCATCAGCACCGCGAATAACTCCAAGATCGCCAACCTGACCACCACTCTCTCCATAGAACGGCGTTTGATTCACGACGATTGCGGCCTCGTCACCCTTCTTGATTTTCTTGACTTCTTTGCCGCCCTTGACCAGCGCGCGAATTTCCCCTTCAGCGGCCTCGGTATCGTAGCCGAGGAACTCGCTCGCACCCTCGCGTTCGCGAACGTCAAACCAGATGGTTTCAGTTGCAGCCTCGCCGGATCCTTTCCATGCCGCACGTGCTTCAGCTTTCTGCTTTTCCATCGCAGCATTGAAGGCATCCGTATCGACTGTAATATCGCGGGCGCGTAGGGCATCCTGTGTCAGATCAAGCGGAAATCCATAGGTGTCATAGAGCTTGAAAGCGACATCGCCAGAAAAGACATCACCACCCTTGAGTTCACCACTCTCCTCATTCAGTAGCCCAATGCCCCGCTCAAGCGTTTTGCGGAAGCGCGTCTCTTCGAGCTTCAGCGTTTCCGTAATCAACGGCTGAGCGCGAACGAGTTCGGGGTAAGCTTCACCCATCTGGCGAACAAGCGCACTCACGAGCCGGTGCATTAATGGCTCTTCAGCACCCAACAAATGAGCGTGCCGCATGGCGCGGCGCATAATGCGGCGCAAAACGTAGCCGCGCCCTTCATTAGACGGCAGCACGCCATCAGAAATAAGAAAACTGCTGGCGCGCAGATGATCCGCGATCACTTTGTGGCTCGGCGCCTGAGCACCAACCGCTTCAACACCGGTTGCCTCAACCGAGGCAGCGATTAGGGCTCTGAACAGATCAGTTTCGTAGTTGTCGTTCGTGCCCTGCAAAAGGGCTGCAATACGTTCGAGCCCCATGCCTGTATCGATCGACGGCTTGGGCAGGTCAACGCGCTGTTCTGGCGTCAACTGCTCGTACTGCATGAAAACCAGATTCCAGATCTCGATGAAGCGGTCGCCATCTTCCTCCGCTGATCCTGGCGGACCACCCCAGATGTGATCGCCATGATCATAGAAGATCTCGGAACACGGCCCACAAGGTCCGGTATCCCCCATCGCCCAGAAATTGTCTGAAGTCGGAATACGAATAATCTTCTCGTCGGCGAAGCCCGTCAACTTCTTCCAGATATCGAACGCCTGATCATCCTCCGAATAGACGGTGACCAACAGCTTCTCCGGATTGAGACCAAAGTCTTTGGTCACAAGATTCCAGGCCAACTCGATCGCTTCGTCCTTGAAGTAGTCTCCGAAAGAGAAGTTGCCCAGCATCTCGAAGAACGTATGGTGACGTGCTGTGTAGCCGACATTATCGAGATCGTTGTGCTTGCCCCCGGCCCGGACGCACTTCTGTGATGTTACAGCCCGGTTGTATGGACGGTGTTCCTGACCAGTGAATACATTTTTGAACTGCACCATACCGGCGTTGGTAAACATCAGTGTTGGATCGTTGCGCGGCACCAGTGGAGAGGACGCAACACGCTCATGCCCATGCTTGGCAAAATAATCCAAAAAGGCACTGCGGATCTCGTTGACACCAGTCATGTTCGTCTCGTCATCGGTTGTGGGCTTGGCAACGCTGGCAGCCGCGCGATCGGTGTCGCCTGGCTTGTCACGCGCCCAGAGTGTTTCTGGCCATTTTTCAAAGCACTATTTAGCTGCGCCGGTCCAGACTGTCCACAAAGCTACGGCAGCCAGCACCCCGGTATCAAAGACGCGCTAAACACGCGCTCCGCATCGACAGGCCGCACAAGCCTCTGATAAGTGTCTGAGATCATAATCAGAGACCGAACAAATGGGGATGAACCATGCGCCACGGCGGCAAAATTCTCGCTGATCAACTCGCCATTCAGGGCGTAACGACCACCTTTACGGTTCCAGGCGAAAGCTTCCTCGCCGCACTGGACGGCCTTTATGATGCAACAGGCGTTCAAACCGTCATCTGCCGCCAGGAAGGGGGCGCAGCGATTATGGCCGAGGCCTGGGGCAAAGCGACTGGCCAGCCCGGAATTTGCTTCGTAACGCGGGGCCCAGGTGCCGCCAATGCCATGAGTGGCCTCCATATCGCTCAGCAAGACTCAACGCCAATGATCATGTTCTTGGGCCTGCCGGCATCGGACACGGAGGACCGGGAGGCATTTCAAGAAATTGCCACAACCCAGCTGTTCTCGTCTTTTGTGAAGTGGGTCGGGGTAATTCGCGAGACTGCCCGTATTCCGGAATACGTCAGCCGTGCATTCCATGTCGCACAATCAGGCCGGCCAGGCCCTGTCGTAATCGGCTTGCCCGAGGACATGCTCGCAGCCTCCGCTGACGTCCCCGATGTCGCTGCCGCCGTCATTGCTCAGCCGCAGCCAGCGGCCAGCGACATGGATGGCCTGCAGGAGATCCTGGCCGCAGCAAAGAAACCTCTCATGATTGTCGGTGGCTCCGGCTGGAGCAACGAGACAAGAGAGAAGATCCAAGCGTTCACAAAGCGGTTTGGCCTTCCCGTCGCCGCCTCATTCCGTTGCCAGGACTACATCGACAATCGTCACGAAACGTATGTCGGCCACGCCGGTGTCGGCATGGACCCGGCTCTCGCCAAAACAATTGCAGACGCCGATACGTTGCTTGTGGTCGGCTCTCGATTGGGCGAGATGACAACCGATGGCTACAAACTCCTCAACATCCCAACACCACAGCAGAAGCTGGTCCACATCCATCCTAGTGCAGACGAACTGGGCACCGTCTATCGCGCCGAACTCCCGATCAACGCGTCGGCATCGACGTTCGCAGCGGCCTTAGAAACACTGCAGTCACCATCAGAAGACAACTGGAGCGAATGGCGCGACAATGCACGCTCCGCCTACCAGGCTTCAGGCAAAGTCCTCGAAGTCCCCGGCGCAACCCAATACCCGGAAATCATTAAGCAGGTCGCTGATGCGGTCTCGGATGATGCCATTATCTGCAACGGCGCAGGGAACTACGCAGCCTTCCTGCACAAGTACTTCACTTACCGCGGCTACAGAACCCAGCTGGCGCCGACATCCGGTTCTATGGGATACGGTGTACCGGCGGCAGTGGCAGCCAAGATCGCGAACCCGTCCAAAACGGTTGTAGCCTTCGCAGGTGATGGCTGCTTCATGATGACATCTCAGGAACTCGCAACCGCCATGCAGTACGATGCGGCAGTCATCATGATTGTCGTCAACAACGGCATGTACGGCACAATCCGCATGCATCAGGAACGCCACTACCCTGGTCGTGTGGTTGGAACAGAGTTGCATAACCCTGACTTCGCAGCATTCGCCCGCAGTTTCGGCGCTCACGGCGAGACCGTCACAGCAACTTCGGAGTTCATGCCGGCGTTTGAGCGGTCGCTGGCGGCTGGAACTTCGGCCGTGATCGAACTCAAAGTCGACCCGGAAGCGTTAACGCCACGTCAAACTCTGTCCCAAATAAGAGAGCAATCACTAAGCAACTAGTAAGTAGTTACGAAGCCCTTAACTGTATTAAGGGCTTCGTAAACAGAAGGTAAAATTAAGAAATTGCTCATTAAACCTGTTTGCCAGAGCAAGTAGACTAACAAGTTCTTATCGATTACTTTCCTGTCAACAGATGAGATTACGACGGACTTGAACAAACCAATGGATCTTGAGGCAACAAAGTTTTTCAAAGGCCCTCGCGGATCACTCCTCCGCGTCATCGCCTTGATCTTCTTTGCAGTCGCCTCGGTGCTTCTGGTCAGTTCACTAAAAAGCCGACATGCTGCATCCGGCTACCAGGATCAGCGAACCGCAATTTCATCTGCTGAAGGTTTCATGCCACGCACCCAAACCGTGGCATTATGATCTGACGACTCTATTGCCTGTGAACGACTCTCGACTTCAGCCCTCCCCGGTCTCCGGTGGAGGGTTTTTCTTTGTCCGCACTGCAAACGACAACCGCCCACCTAATCAAAGGCGGGCGGTGCAGGATTTATCTCAGAGTTAGGTTGTATGAACCCTGATGTCTGGCTCTAAACCGAGACACCTATCTCAAGCTTAAAGCCGTGTTCGGCTTCAAGATGGGCGACGGCCTTGGCTGCATCGGCTTGTGCCATCGACTCGAACGGTGGCCGCATTTCAAGCCACTGCTTGTCTTCCCGGTAATGCGAGACAATACCCTTGAGCATCGGCACCATCGGATAAGACTGAATGGTCTTACGCAGAGCCGAAACATCAGCTTGGAGTTTTTCGGCGCCTTCGCCCTTCCAGTCGTCGTATACGCGGCGCATCAGCTTGCCGCCGACATTCGCCGTGGCCGAAATCACTCCAGCCGAGCCGTTCTTTAGGCCATCGAGCAGATAGAGCTCTGATCCAGGAAACAACTCAAAGCCTGGGAACTCGTCCAAAATGGCCTTCATGTTCGACCAATCACCAGAGGAGTCCTTCAAACCAACAACAGTTTCCGGAAACTCATCTCGCAGCCGACCGATCAGAGACAACGGAAAGCCGACCTGCGACACAGGTGGGATATGGTAAAGGTAAACCTTCAGCCGGTCGTCCGCCACTTCATCAAACACATCTGAGAAGTAACGGAACAAGCCCTCTTCCGAAGGTTGCTTGTAATAGAACGGAGGCAGCATCAGAACACCGCCACATCCGATGTCCATGGCATGCTGAGTCAGGATCACCGTATCCATCAGTGAACATGTGCCCGTGCCAGGCATTAGGTTAAGTGGCTCAACCCCAGACTCGATGAGATCTTCCAACAACTCCATCCGCTCATCAAGACCGAGCGAATTGGCTTCGCTGGTCGTCCCGAATGGCGCCAAAGCATGGCAGCCGCCCTCTTCGGAAAGCAGCCACTCAGCATGCTCGATGAACCGGTCCGGATCTGGTGAACCATCTTCCGCGAACGGCGTGAGCACCGGCGCAATCACACCGGAAAAGTTCTTATTGTCCGTCATAGTAACTCCATGTCGCCGGTCGTCAGAGAGGTCAGACCTACTGACCTCCTTAAGGCATTGGGATGCCGGGCTGCTCTATTGGCACATTGTATCCCTTTTGCACAGCGGGACGCGCCGCAATCGCCTTATACCAGCGTGAAACGTTTTCGAAACCCGCAAGATCGACACCTTGCCACTCAAATCGCGAGACCCATGGCCAGATTGCCATATCTGCAATGGAATATTCCCCGGCAACGTACTCCACTTCGGACAGTCGCTTGTCCAATACGCCGTAAAGTCGCTGCCCTTCTTTCGAATAGCGCTCCTCGGCATAGGGTGCCTTGCCTTGGTTGAATTTCACGAAGTGATGAACCTGGCCGAGCATTGGCCCCTGGCCACCCATTTGCCACATCAACCATTCCACCACCCGCCATCGGGCCTCACCCTCCTTGGGACAGAACTGGCCGGACTTATCTGCGAGGTACATGAGGATTGCACCGGACTCGAACAGTGTTGTGCCCGTGTCACGATCAAGAATAGCCGGGATCTTGTTGTTCGGGCTGATCTTCAGGAAATCCGCGCCAAACTGCTGATCTTTAGTGATATCAACAGCATGCCTCTCGTACGGCAGGCCTGCTTCCTCGAGCATAATCGACACTTTTCTACCGTTTGGTGTCGACCAGGTATAAAAATCGATCATCGTCTGTATCCTTCGGGTCCGCCTGTTTTTTTATCGAGTCCGGACAGTAATCGAAATACCACCTGCGCCGCAATGGTTCAGATGCCCGCGACACTTGGGAGATCAGGCTCCAACATTGCTCTGCCGTCCACTCAGCATCATTCCGACCTCGATGAAGCGCGCAGACCTGCCTGATTCGTCGTTCTGACGATTTCTGCGTCCTCCATTCATACGGACGGCTTGTTCCCGATTGAAAGTGAAGAGACCCCGGATTGTTTTGTGACTGTGAAGCCGCAGCCTCACAGCAACTGGCTAGGTTTGAGCCTGTGAGACCCGAGACGGGCACGCTCAGATTGGCTTTCATTTCAGGAATGCTACAATTCGCGCGCTCGCCGAACAGCAATTCGCACGCTAATCGCCCCCTAACGAAAGGTGATCAACGATGACTGATGCTAAGCAAGATGTTGAACAGGCTGTGCTGAATTGCTTCAAGTCGGCGGAGGCTGCAGAGAAACCATATCAGCATTGGCTGCTCCACGATTGCCTACCAAAGCAAACGCTACAGGCCGTCAGCAACCTTCCATTCCCTGCACCAGACCTTGATGGCAAGTCCGGCAAACGCGAGGTGCACAACGCAACACGCCGATACTTCGACATCGAGAACCGAGGGCAATATGCCGTCGTCGATACAATTTCGGAAGCTTTTCAGAGCAAGACGATCACGACCTCCGTCGAACAGACTTTCGGGACATCGGTAGAAGGCGCCTATCTCCGCATTGAGTACGCGCAAGACACGGATGGTTTCTGGCTCGAGCCTCACACGGATTTGGGCGTAAAGCTCTTTACGTGCCTGCTCTATCTCTCTGATATCCCGAGCCACAAGGACCTTGGCACGGATATCTACGATGAAAACAAGACGCACGCGGGCCGCTCGCCTTTCGCCCCGAACGCAGCCATGGTCTTCGTTCCTTCAGACATTACCTATCACGGCTTCGAACCGAGAACGATTGAGGGCGTGCGCAAATCACTCATTATCAATTACGTCACTGACGAATGGCGAGCACGTGAGCAACTGGCCTTTCCTGATCAACCCATCAAACACTAGGTCATCGCCGGACGTCTGGCAGCGCTGAGCAAATCGCGATAGATTATTTCGACCAAATATCAGAAAAATGGTTGTCGGGAGATCTCATCCATGTCTGTAGCGCCTTTCGCCAAGGGCCGTTGCCTGTGCGGCGACGTCACTTTTGAAATCAAATCCGCACCGCTGGCAGGCGGCCAATGTCATTGCAAAGATTGCCAGCGCGCATCCGGCACAGGGCACATGTCTCTCGCATTCTTCAAGGCAGACGATATAACGGTCAATGGCCAAACTGCGAGCTATGCCGTCAAGGCTGACAGCGGCAACACCAACACACGTCACTTCTGCCCAAAGTGCGGTGGCCGATTGTTCGGTGAGAATACTGCTCGCCCGGGCCTCATGGCAGTCGCGGTTGGCGCTTGCGACGACAACTCCTGGTTTGAAGCCCAGCGCGTTGTTTACGTCAAAGACAAGCCTGCCTGGGACCATACATCCACGGACATCGACAACTTTGACATGATGCCGCCACCAGCAAATTGATCAACGATCGGGGCTGCAAGGCCCCGATTGCTATTGCCCTGTCGATAAGCGTGATCACACGCGGTGCCGGACCGGGCGACCGGTGACCCGTTCCGCAGCCCGCAGTATAGTGTTCACATCCAGGCCAAAATGCTTATAGAGCTCGCCAATTGAGCCCGACTGGCCAAATTGCTCCACCCCGAGGGCATGAACGCGGTGACCTTGGACGCTGCCTAGCCACGACAAGCTTTCCGGGAAGGCATCACAGACGGTGATGATACGTGCGTCCCGCGGCAGTTGGGACAACAGCTCTTCCGCATGACAGATGGCATCGTCTTCGCCCATCCGCCGCGCCCGCTGCACACCATGCCACCCAGCAGACAGCCGATCCGCTGAAGTCACTGAAAGCACACCAACCCCGCGCCCATCCTCACTCAGCAGCCCTGCTGCCTCTATTGCCTCTGGCGCAACCGCTCCCATGAAAGCGATCGCCAGATTACTTGATGGATCCGGCCGCCTGAGCCAGTAACCGCCATCGATAATTTCCTGCCGCAGGGTTGGCGTCATCGGACGCTGGAGCTGATCAAGCGGCCGCGTGGAAAGCCGCAGATAGACCGAACCGCCCTCCGCATCACGTGACCAGCGGCGCCCTTCTTCTGCTTCCCCGTCGCGCTGGATATAGTCAAATGCCCATGCCATGATGGCCGCCAACTCATCGACATAGGCGGGCTCAAACGAAGCCAACCCGGCTTGCGACATGCCAATCAATGGGCTGGCTAACGATTGATGAGCACCACCTTCCGGTGCAAGCGTAATACCCGACGGGGTTGCAACCAGAATAAACCGGGCATCCTGATAGCAGGCGTAATTCAGGGCATCGAGACCACGCGAGATAAACGGATCGTAGAGCGTACCGATTGGAATGAGGCGTTCACCGAACAAGCTATGTGACAAGCCTGCTGCGCCCAAAGTTAGGAATAGATTCATCTCCGCAATGCCAAGCTCAAGATGCTGACCGTGTGGGCTCATCTCCCACTTCTGCGGAGACATCAGGCCGCGCTCCTTAAAGACATCTTCCTGCGTCTGCATGGAAAACAGTCCGCGGCGGTTGACCCAGGCGCCAAGATTGGTCGAGACAGTGACATCCGGCGATGTCGTCATGATCCGGTCTGCCAGTGCGGTGTCACTACGGGCAATCTTGTCAAGCACACGACCAAAGCCAGCTTGCGTCGACATCTCCCCCTTGGTCTCAACCTCCACCGAGTCAGGTGTTGGGATTTTCCCGCCCTTGAACCGGCGCGTCCCTTTGGAATTGAAATCCACATTGTCGAGAAAGGTTCGAATGCGATCTTCCGGGAGGTCGAGGCCGGCAAATGGTTCCCACTCCTCCCCTTGATTGATGCCCTGCGCCGCGCGAAACTCCTGCATCTGCGCCTTGGTCATGAGACCGGCATGATTGTCCTTGTGTCCAGCAAACGGCAGACCAAAACCTTTGATCGTATAAGCTATGAAGCAGACTGGCTTGTTATCGGGTACGCTCTCGAAGTGTTCAAGAATAGCTTCCAGATCGTGACCACCAAGATTCGTCATGACCTTCGCCAGATCTTCGTCAGAATAGCTTGCGATCAGCTCAAGCGTATCACCCTTGTATTTGAGATCTTCCTCCAGCTGCGCACGCCAGGCCGCACCACCCTGAAACACGAGCGCCGAATATAGCTGGTTTGGACAATCATTGATCCAACGCCGCAGATGCTCACCGCCTGGCTGGGCAAATGCCTGCTGTTGCAGCTTGCCGTATTTGATCAGAATGACTTCCCAGCCGAGGTTTTCAAACAACCCGGCCACTTTCATGAACAATTGATCGGAGACTACTGAATCGAGGCTTTGGCGATTGTAGTCGACCACCCACCACGTATTGGTTAGTCCGTGTTTCCAGTACTCAAGCAGAGCCTCATGGATATTGCCTTCATCAATCTCGGCATCCCCCATCAGGGAGATCATCCGCCCCTTCGGCCAATCCTCCGACCAGCCCTTCGCGTGGACATAGTCCTGGATCAGACTGGCGAAACCCGTCATCGCCACTCCCAGACCGACCGAGCCTGTCGAGAAATCAACATCGTCGCTGTCCTTGGTGCGGGAGGGATAACTCTGTGCACCACCAAGTCCTCGGAAGTTCTGCAGCTTATCGACGGTCTGGTTGCCGAGAAGGTATTGGATGGCGTGAAACACAGGACTGGCATGCGGTTTGACAGCGATGCGATCTTCCGGCCGCAGGATATGGAAATAGAGCGCCGTCATCAGCGTTGCCATTGAGGCGGATGAGGCCTGATGCCCACCAACCTTGAGGCCATCGCCACGATCAATTTCATGGTTCGCGTGATGGATCAAATATGATGACAACCACAGAACCTTGCGCTCAAGCTCGCGCAAGACCTCCAAAGTTGCACTGTCATAGGATTTCGTTGGCAAGGACGTATCCATGATCATTCATCCCTAGAAGATGTTTCAAGTTTGACTGTCAAATTAGCGGCTTCCAATGCCGCAATCGTCGAGTTGAGGTGTGCCCGGTCTCGCGTCTCAAGGACGACATCGAGCAAAGCTGCCTTGGCTGGAAGGTCCGAAAACACACGTTGATGGGCGACTTCAACGACATTCGCACCGGCTTCGCCCAGAATATTTGTCACCCGCGCGAGATGCCCGGGTTGATCGAGCAGATCAATTGATAAACGGGACAGGCGGCCCTGGCGGGCGAGATGGCGTGTCAGCACGCTGGCAAGCAGCCGCGTATCGATATTGCCGCCACACAAAATCGTCCCAACCTTGCGTCCCGCAAAGCGATCTGGGGCCGCCATGATCGCGGCAACGCCCGCCGCACCGGCGCCTTCAACGACCGTTTTCTCGATATCGATGAGCAAACTGACAGCACGCTCCAGCGCAGCTTCACTGACGAGCACAATGTCATCCAACAACTCACAGACAATCCTGCGGGTCAGCGCTCCAGGCGTCTTCACGGCTATCCCTTCCGCCAGGGAGTTACTCTGCGGAGGCAGCGCCAACCCGTGAAATTCGTTATACATGGACGGGAACAATTGAGCCTGCACACCAATCAATTCTATATCTGGTTTGATTGCTTTTGCTGCAATCGCAATACCCGCAGCGAGGCCCCCCCCTCCGACCGGGATGACGAGCGTATCGAGATCAGGCACCCGCTCCAAAACTTCGAGCGCGAGCGTACCTTGCCCAGCAATCACCAGAGGATCATCGTAGGGATGGACAAAGGTTAGATCATTGGTCGCGCCATGATCGCGCGCATAAGCGTAAGAATCCTCCAAGGTCTTGCCTTCAACAATCACATGCGCGCCAAACCGTTCAGTATTGACCACCTTCACAGTGGGCGTCCCAACCGGCATGAGGATCGTCGCGGGCAGTCCAAGACGCTGGGCATGATAAGCCACACCCTGCGCGTGATTGCCGGCCGACATGGCAATAACGCCCCGGCCCATCTCATCTGGAGACAGGTTCGAAAGCCGGTTCAAAGCGCCTCGCTCCTTGAACGACGCGGTAAATTGCTGGTTTTCGAATTTCAACCAGAGGTCACAGCCGACAACATTCGAGAGCGTCAGCGAACGCGCGCATGGCGTATCTACGACCTGGCCGCGCAACGTTTCCACAGCCAGCACAACATCATCATAAGAGACCCGCCGGCTCCAATGGTCTTGCTGATCTGACATCGCCACTCCCATCTTCCGGTGGAGAGATTACGGCAAAATGCACGGGCATACTTTGCGAATTTTGCCAAGAAATGCATATATCATGGCATATTTTCATAAAAACCGAGGCCTTAATGGCTGAAATCACCAACAAATCCTTAGATGCTGTCGACCAGCGAATCCTCCAGGCATTGCAGGAAGACGGGCGTCTTACGGCCACCGATCTCGCAGAACGCGTTGGCATCACGACAAGTCCCTGCCTCCGCCGACTACGCATCCTCGAAGAAGCAGGCATCATTCGTGGCTACACAGCGCTCGTCGATCAAACCAAGATAGGCCTACCGATCAGCGTTTTCGTGTCCATTAAGCTTGAACGTCAGAGCGAAGAAGCGATGGAGCGGTTTGAAACGGCACTACGGCGCTGCCCGGAGGTCATGGAGTGTTATCTTATGACAGGACCACGTGACTATCTGCTCCGCGTTGTTGCAAAGGATCTCAACGACTACGAGCGGTTTGTCAAAGGGACCCTCACCAGGATCAACGGAATAGCCAATATCGAGTCAAGCTTTGCCTTGGGCCAGGTCAAGCACTCAAACTCGCTACCGATCGAACCAAGTTAGTCAGCCCCCAAGCCCCTGTTAACAACGCTCAAAGTCAGCTACAACGCCGATTGAACAGCAAAACATAATGAGGGAACCACACCGATGGCTAAAGTCGCTTGGATCGGATTGGGCGTAATGGGATATCCGATGGCCGGCCATATCCTGCAGAAGGGAGGCCATGATCTGGTCGTCTATAACCGGACAGCTGCCAAGTCTGCTGAATGGGTACAGAAGTACGGTGCCGGCAAGGCCGCGGCAACGCCTCGGGAAGCCGCAGAAGGCGCTGACTTTGTCTTTTGCTGTGTTGGCAATGACAACGATCTGCGCTCAGTAACGACAGGCCCGGACGGGGCATTCCAAGCTGTCAAACAGGGTGCCATCTTCGTCGATAACACAACAGCATCTGCGGATGTTGCCCGCGAACTCCACGCGGAAGCCAAGTCAAAAGGCTTCGACTTTCTCGACGCACCTGTTTCTGGCGGTCAGGCCGGCGCAGAAAACGGCGTCCTCACGGTTATGGTCGGCGGAGACAAGGCTGTATTCGACCGAGCCCTCCCCGTCATCGATTGCTATGCACGCCAAGTCACGCTGATTGGTGAGGCTGGAGCCGGCCAGCTTTGCAAGATGGTCAACCAGATCTGCATCGCCGGCCTCGTCCAGGGCCTGTCGGAAGGCGTCCACTTCGCAGAAAAAGCCGGCTTGGATATGCGCGCTGTCATGACCACAATCGACAAAGGCGCAGCCGGTTCCTGGCAAATGGAGAACCGCTGGGAAACTATGGCCCAAGGCAAGTACGACTTTGGGTTTGCTGTTGATTGGATGCGCAAAGACCTCGATATCGCACTGGCTGAAGCCCGTCAGAACAATGCCAGCTTGCCAGTTGCCGCCCTGGTCGATCAGTTCTATTCGGAAGTCCAAAAGATGGGTGGCGGACGTTGGGACACATCCTCGTTGCTGGCACGCCTCAACAACGCTGATAAGTAACCTGTGGCACAAGAGCGTCTGTCATCGCACGCCGGACGCTCTCAACTCACAACATAATGCATGTCGTCGAGCCGTGAGCATAAAGCTTGCCCGCCTCGTCGACCAGCCGCCCCTCCGCAGTCGCAGTACGCCGCCCGGAGTGCACCACCGTTCCTTCAGCCCGGACAATCCCGGTTTCCGCGAAGATCGGTCGGATGAAATTCACCTTCAGCTCCAGCGTTGTGTAATTCGCTGGCGCCGCAAGCGTCGTATGAATGGCGCACCCCATACACGAGTCCAGGAGCGTTGACGGCCATCCTCCGTGAACAGTGCCGAGTGGGTTATAGAAGTCCTCGGAAGGCTGACCGGCAAATACGACACGGCCCTTTTCCACTTCGACGATATCCAGCTGCAGCGACTTTGATATCGCCGCAGATGGCAAGCTGCCATCCTGGATCGCCCGAATAACATCAAGCCCTGACATTGACGCCAAAGTCTCACGATCCGCAACGCCGTAACTCAACGGCTGCGAAAACGGCTCTCGACTGCTCATTATCACCTATCCATTTTTGGACCTGCTCCGCGCCTTGCGTTCTGCAAATGTCAGCGGCACAGCTGTCGTGTATTTGATCTGCTCCATCGCGAAAGCAGACGATACCTTCGTAATGTCGATGCGCGAAATCAGCTTCTTGTAGAACTCATCGTAGGCTGCAATGTCCGGCACAATGACCCGCAGCATATAGTCGACTTCTCCGCTCATACGATAGAATTCAACAATTTCAGGAAAATCTCTCACCGCCTCATGGAAACGCTCCAGCCATTCCAGTGAGTGCGAGTCTGTCTTGATCGACACGAAAACAGTCACTCCGGCGAACACCTTTTCCGCATCGAGGATGGCAACCCGGCGCTGGATAATGCCCGCTTCCTCCAGCTTCTGGATGCGCCGCCAGCATGGCGTAGTCGATAAACCCACCTCTTTCCCGATATCAGCGACAGGCCGCGTGCAGTCTTCCTGCAAGATCGTGAGAATCTTGAGATCCATCTTATCCAGTGTCACACCATGTCTCCGAGCAGGGCCGCATCGCGCAAATTCGCGCTTCAATTAGAATTGTTTTCCTTTTTGGCAGAGGTTTGAAACGATACAAAGCAAAATATTCTAATGCATCATGTTACAAAAGCTGACGCACCTGATACTGGAGATACGGAAGAAGCTCGGAGGAGAACCACTCGTTCTTCTTGAGCCAGGCATTGTTCCGCCATGATGGATGCGGCAGCGGGATCAGAGCGGGCTCACGATCGACGTAAGACCTCCAGTCACGAACCGTTTCGGTTAGATTTGATTGTCGCGCGCGCCCGAGATGCCAACGCTGCGCATACTGCCCAATCAAGAGGATCAGGCGAACCTCTGCCAGCTCTTGCAGCACAGCGGTCCTCCAACGCGGCGCACATTCCTTGCGGGGCGGCAGATCTCCACCTTTGGCGTCCAGCCCCGGAAAACAAAACCCCATCGGCACAATTGCGATACGGGAACAATCGTAAAACTCTTCCTCGCTGACACTCATCCAACTCCGCAACCGGTCACCGGAGGGATCCGTAAATGGGATGCCACTTGCGTGCACGCGGGTGCCTGGCGCCTGGCCGCAGACAACAATCTTGGCAGTCGACGAAATTCGGAGCACAGGCCTTGGCTCATGGGGCAATGGCCGCCCCAACGGCTCGTCCGCGCAAACGCGACAAGCCGCAATTCTGGACAACAGGTGATCGATTGCTTGTGCTCTAGACATCCATGTCGCTCACAAGGTCTGGCGCAATTTACATCTCAGGTATGTGAGCCACGGCGGACTGCGGTGGGAGGTAGCTCTGCTTCGAGGCGCTAAAGATCCAGCACCATTCCATCATCGGCGATCACCACCCTGGGATGCCGGATCTGATCAACATGCGCCAGCATCTTCTCACCAAGGTGGGTTAAAAGTAATTTCCGAGCGGTGATCTCCGGCAACCGCGGCTCGATATCAACCCAGCTCAGATGATAGTGCTCCTTGTCGCGGTAGCCAAAACACTCACAAATGAAGACGTCGCTGTCGGCTGAACAGGCGATCAGGTTATCACTCCACTCGGTATCGCCAGAAAACGAAATGACCCGACCATCAACTTCGAAGCGTAGGGCGCTAGATAGAGCGCCTGAAGGATGGCTAACGGGAAACGATTGCATGGCAAACCCTTGGCCCGCGACCGCCTGGTTCTTACCATAGACTTCAAAGCTAAGATCAAATGGCGGCTCGACATGGGTCGCCCCCGGGAACAACAACTCGGCGGTCGCCGTGTACCGCTCCTGGGTGCCCTCGGGCCCAATGACCGTCAGCGGAGCCGTACGGCCACTGACGTACTGCGCGTGCATCACCCACCACACCAGGCCTGAGTAGTGATCGCCATGGAGATGCGAGAGAACGATCGTCTGCACATCATTCGGATCAATCGCCATCCGCTGCATCCCAATCAATGCAGTTGCACCGCAATCAATCAGAAATTGCGCATCGTTCGCGGCAACATGAAAACAGGTTTGGAGCCGGCCGCCCGAACCAAACGCATCGCCGCACCCAACAACGTTCAGCCGGAGCGGGCTGCGGTTTTGCTCGACCGCATTATCATCCATGCTCGTTGATCGCTTTCTCCACCATGAGAACATGAGCGTTTAACCAAACCCGAAGCAATTAACTGACCCAACCGGGCCGAACGCAAGATTCCGTTTCCAATGCTGCCTGTTCATAAGCGGTTTGGCACCACAACCCGCCGCAAAGAGTGACCAGACATTAGCTCCTTGACACTAGCGCAACTGCGAACTGGGCCGCTGAGCGACTTCCTCATACCAGCGCTTAATGTAAGAATGCTCATCCGGCACCTTCAAACGGGCCGGCTTCATGAAGTCGATCGCAACAAGCGCTGTGATATCCGCGATCGTATATCTATCACCTGCGACAAATGCCTGTTCACCCAGCGCATCATTGAGCACGCCCAGGTAGTGCATCGCTCGCGGCTTGTTGGCCTCGGCCCATTCAGCAATCTGCGGCTTTTCCAGAGCCGCCATTGCTGGATGACTATGACGAAAGCACTGGGCAATATGAAACATGAGGCCGAGTTCCATCCGTCGGCTCCACATTTCTATGGTTGCCAGCTCCAGCGGCGTTCTCCCCATGAGGTTCGGCTCTGGATGCAGACCTTCAAGATAACGGCATATGGCAACTGTTTCGGAGATGGCTGTGCCATCGTCCAGAACCAGCACTGGCACCCGCTGTACCGGATTAAGCGACTTGAACTCTTCCGTCAGATGCTCGGCCTTGTTGAGCTCAACTACCTCGTAAGGAATATCGAGCCCCTTCTCGGCAACGAATAACTTGACGCGCCTGGGGTTCGGAGCACCGGGTTGCTCTATAATCTTCATTCGATTTCCATGCATACACAGGTCGGACAGCACCTTTCGAGCATGCGAAGGGCAACCTCGTCCAGAACAATTGGCCTCGAAAATGAGTTTATCGCAAATCGATCGGAACCGCCGCGACACTGCCGTATTGGACGCCACCGAAGTTGCAATAGCAACAAACCATTACTTCTCTGATCGGATCACCCACTTTTGCTGTTTTGCGAGGTAAACTCCGATCATTGTAAACTATTGCTTACCAATTTCTGCCATTCCTGGATTGAAGCCAGGTTGCTGTTGATGTCATCAGCGACCGATTTTTGAGAGGCAGACTGGGGAAGTGGCAGCGGCACAGGCAACAATCCGTGCACGCAGAGAGACTGTGTCGCAGTCTCAGCGCGCTGGCGCTCGCCCGGCATCTTCCCGTTCCTCGATCAAGGATATTCGCCAGAAACTGCTGCAAGAAGACGATCGTCCGCCAGAATTGCGCTACGAGCTGATCAACATGTTCGTCCGCAACGAACTGGCAGCACAGTGGACGATTCTGGTCCTGGCATTCATTTTCTCACTGGCCTCGATGTTCTGGGCACCGCCCCACCAGGCAATGATCTGGTTGATTGTCGTCGTTGCCGCCAAAATCTGCCTGCTGGAGGTTTGCCGACGCTTCAAGGCGCAAAGCCAGGATGAAATCGATCTGAGGGTCTGGAGTCGTCGCCTTATCATTGCGGAGGCCATATGCGGATTGACCTGGGCAGGGTTTGCGCTCATCGGGATCGGCACAAATGTCACCGGGGATCAGGGCTACATCTTCTCATCGCATGTGTTCCTTTTCGCTTCCCTGATCGTCGTGCTTGCTATCCGCATGACTTTCGCATCGACGATACTGCCTCTGCTGTATGTTGGCACAATCCCAATGACACTGGCTGTCGTTACCCGTCTCGTTCTGCAGGAAGATTTCTTCTACGTGGCACTCGCGTCTCTCGCCGTCGGCGTCCACATCTACTTTATCTTTCTAGCCAAGGGCCTGCACACGACAGCAGTTTCTATGCTGAACTTCCGACTTCAGAAAGACCTGCTCATAGCGGAACTGGCTGAATCGAAATCTATTTCGGATGAGGCCCGGCGACGCGCCGAAGATGCGAACGTCGCAAAGTCACGATTCCTCGCAACCATGAGCCACGAGTTGCGCACACCATTGAATGCAGTGCTCGGCTTTTCGGAAGTCATGAAGGCTGAAATTCTCGGCCCGTTGGAGAACGAGACCTACAAGGAATACGCTGAGAACATCCACACAAGCGGGGCTCACCTGCTCAACCTGATCAATGAGATCCTTGATCTGTCTCGTATTGAGGCTGGCAAGTATGAGCTCAACGAGAAAACGATCCTGCTTTCTGACATTATTGATGACAGCGTTGGGCTGCTGAAATTGCGAGCGGAGACCAAAGGTGTGCGACTGAACACCCGCTGCGATGCCAACCTACCGAAACTGTGGGCTGATGAGCGCGCTGTTCGCCAGATTTGCCTCAATCTGCTGTCGAACGCGATTAAATTCACGCCACGCGGCGGCGAAATCGATCTTGTCACTGCGACCACCTCGGAAGGCGGGCAACTGCTGTCAGTCAGTGACACGGGCCCGGGTATCCCAGCGGACGAAATCCCAAAAGTCCTTGAATCATTTGGCCAGGGGTCGTTGGCGCATCAGACAGCCGAAGGCGGCACTGGTTTGGGGCTGTCGATTGTGCAAAGCCTGATCGGAATGCACGACGGTTCGTTTGATCTTCAATCGGAACTGAGAAAGGGCACGTGTGCCACGATTTATTTCCCGAACCGGCGCGTTCTGACTGAGCACGCAGCGCAGCCAGCTCCGGCTCACCCAGAGCCGCAAGCGTCGGCGGAAGCAGCGGTTTTGACAGCTACACCTCAACGATCACGACGGCACCCTGCCCGTCTCGTTCGAGCCCGACAACAGCACCAAAAACTGGAAGCAGCTGTGAGCTAACGCATGGAGGCCCAATTTGTCGGCCACTCTGTTGGAAGCTTGTGAACAATTGGAGCAACTATGTTCTGGATTTGCATGGCCATACTTGCAATCGGCGTGATCGCTGCCATTGCAATTGGTGATTCAGGTTCCCTAGGCGGCCTCAGCGGCGATGGGATTGCCAGCATGGCCGCACTCCTTGCGCTGCTGATGTGCTTTGGTGGTGCTATGCTGTCTCGCTCAGACTCTCGCCCCTCCAGGTTAGCCCGCGATCTCGTCATCTGGTTGGGACTGATTCTGTTGTTGGTTGCCGGCTACAGTCTCCGCGACAAGATCGGTTTTGGCGGTTCGTCGCGGCCCGAACCGCCAGGCAGGTCCTCATCACTGGTACCTGTGCCCCCTTCGTCCCCCACGAAAGCCTCAATCCGGATTCGCAAACGCCATGACGGGCGGTTCGGAACCAGGGCGCGGGTCGACGGCGCACCAGTCCAATTCCTGATAGATCCCGGCGCGACAACGGTCATGCTGACATCCGCCGACGCCAGAGCCGCCGGCATTCGGGTAAGCGATGCAGATTACACGACCGCTATTGCGACTGCGGGAGGTGTCACAAAGGCAGCTTCGGTCCGCGTGAAATCAATAGCCATAGGACCGGTCACGATCAGCAATATTGAAGCACTCGTCGCCCAACCAGGCTCATTGTCCGAAAGCCTACTGGGCATGAATTTCATTCAACGCCTCGATACTTTCAAAATGACCAACAGGCATGTCACGCTCGGCACTTGATCCAGGGCATCCCCTCTCATCCGCCACCAATGTGCCGGCTTGGCCAATTCGATCTACCCGCCCGGACGAAAGACAGTAGCCAAGAGAACGCAATCAACACGCACTGAGCTGTTGACCTTGCCCGGTCGACATGGCGTTAGCGCCTTCAATCAGTTACGTTTCCTCACCGAATCAGGAGAGCTAAATATGCTGCCAACACCACGCGCGGATCTCAAAGAGAATACGGCTGATTTTGAGCGGCTCCCGCTCGTCAAGCCAACCGGCTTTCGGGAGTATGATGCGCGCTGGCTGTTTCCTGATGAAATCAACCTGATGGGATTACAAACCATCGGTCTCGGCCTAGCAACACTCTTCGCTGAGCGCAATGTCCCGAAACGTATTGTTGTTGGGCACGACTTTCGATCTTACTCCGGTGCTGTGAAACAGGCCTTGATCTCCGGACTACTGGCCGGCGGCGCAGAGGTTCATGACATCGGCCTTGCTCTCTCCCCCATGGCCTATTACGCACAGTTCGCACTCGACGTTGAAGGCGTTGCGATGGTCACCGCAAGCCACAACGACAATGGCTGGACGGGGATCAAGATGGGCATGAATCGCCCACTGACCTTTGGCCCGGACGAAATGAGCGCTCTGAAGTCGATTGTCCTTGAAGGCCGCTACGAGACGAAGGTCGGCGGACGCTATGTCTTTGTTGGTGACATGGCGGATCGCTACATCGCATCACTGACCGACCGCCCGAAACTAAAGCGCAAGCTCAAAGTTGTAGCAGCGTGCGGAAACGGAACGGCTGGCGCTTTTGCTCCTCAGGTTCTCGAAGCCGCTGGCTGCGAAGTTATTCCTCTCGATGCAGAACTCGATCACTCATTCCCGAGGTATAATCCGAACCCGGAAGACATGCAGATGCTGCATGCCATCGCAGATGCGGTCAAAGAAAGCGGCGCTGATGTCGGCTTAGGCTTCGATGGCGACGGCGACCGATGTGGCGTCGTCGACAACAATGGCAATGAGATATTTGCTGACAAAGTTGGCGTCATGCTCGCGCGCGATATTTCAGCGTTGCATGCTAATGCCAAGTTTGTTGCTGACGTAAAGTCCACAGGCCTGTTCATGACCGATCCGGTGCTGAACGCCAATGGCGCACAAACAACTTACTGGAAAACCGGCCACTCATACATGAAACGCTACAGCCACGAGACCAAATCGCTCGTCGGCTTTGAGAAGTCTGGCCACTTCTTCTTCAACCCACCGCTTGGACGTGGCTATGATGACGGCCTGGTAGCCGCGCTCGCAGTTTGCGACATGCTGGATCGCAATCCAGACAAGACCATGGCTGACCTGTTGGAGGACCTACCTAAAACATGGCAGTCACCAACAATGTCTCCAAAGTGTGCCGACGAAATCAAGTATGATGTCGCTGACCGCATCGTTGATCACTACAAGGGCCTTTATGAGTCAGGCGGCGTCATTGCCGGACAGAAGATCATTGACGTTATCACCGTCAATGGTATTCGGATTGTCCTCGAAGACGGTACATGGGGCCTGGTGCGAGCCTCCTCAAACAAACCGGAACTCGTCATCGTCGTTGAAAGCCCCGCATCCGAAGAAAATATGCGCGCCATCTTTGCTGACATCGAAATCCAATTGCGTCAGCATCCGGAAATCGGCGAATTTAACCAGAAGATCTAACGATCTTGACCTGACGACGTAGCGCAACCCGCAAGGCATTGGCTGCCATCGATGGACCCTAAACATGGCAGCCTCTGAACCGGCCAATGGCAATTCCACTTCAACCGGATTGCGGCAGGCCGCGCCCCCAAGAATCCCAAGCTCCGGCTTGTTGCTGTTGCTCGCCCTTACGTTGATTTGGGGCTGCAATTGGCCGTTCATGAAGATCGCCCTGAGCGAGATTCCCGTCCTATGGTTTCGAAGCACCTGCGTATTAATGGGCGGGATACTTCTCCTGCTCATGTCGACTCTGACCCGCGGCCGCCTAACTCTGCCGTGGCATCAAGTGCCACCTCTTCTGCTTTGCGCCCTATTTGGCATTGTCGGCTGGCATCTCTTCACCGGTTATAGTCTGGCGCAGATGCCGGCCGGCCGTGCCGCCATCATTGCCTACCTCATGCCTTTGTTTGCCAGCATTCTGAGTGTCTACTTGCTCGGGGAGCAGCTATACCCATCAAAGATCATCGGGCTCATAATGGGCATGGCCGGGCTGGGCGCCCTGATCGGTCCGGACCTGATCGTTGTGCAGAAGGCACCCATCGGCGCCCTTCTCATGGTTGGCGCTGCATTGTCGTGGGCCATTGGCACGGTGCTATTCAAGAAATTCCAATGGGTAGCCCCAACAAGTACAGTTATAGGTTGGCAATTGCTCATTGCTGCGGTCCCAATCACAGCCTGTGCACTCATATTTGAGCCATTCCCAGAGCTTGAAACCATTAGCCTTCCAGTCTGGGGAGCGCTCGCCTACGTCGTCTTTGTCCCGATGGTAATTGGACAGTGGGCGTTCTATAACATTGTCAAAATGCTACCGGCATCGGTGGCCGCAATATCAACGCTCGCGATCCCGGCAGTTGGCGTCTACTCCAGCTCGCTCATGCTTGGCGAACCCATTGGCATGCGGGAGATTGCCTCTCTGATGCTGATCAGCGTAGCTCTCTCCGTTGTCCTCTTTGCGCCGTCCTTTTTCTCGCGCCGATCATAGTGCGAGACATCACCGAACCGGATTGCAACGCGTGTTAATGACTCGGAAACGCAATCACTCTGTTTGCCTTCAATTTGAATTGAATTGCCGATATCCCCACCCGGAAATTGGGAGAACAGTGGTGCCATATCGGAAGCTCAGGATCGGGACGCAACCCTATTATCTATTGGGCCGCTCAATGCTCACCACGCGTGAACTGAGACGGCGAATGCATCAGCTTGGTGTTGACGTTCTATTGCAACAGAGGATCGATCCGCTGCTGGCTGCTGAGCTGCTGGAAGACATTGCAAGCGAACTCCGGCGACAGGCCTGACACCGGTTAGCCGTATACCATTTGATTTTCAGCTACCCGTGCATCCTCCAGCAAATTCACTCAAAGCAGCGAGATCAGGAACCTGCCGCCAACAATCAAAAGAAATATGCCGAATGCCAATTCTAACGTCCGCCGCGAAATCCCATGCGCAACATGTGCGCCAAGCGGTGCAGTCAGGATACTTGCTGACACCATGACCACCGCACCGACCAAACTGACGTAACCAACCGAACCCGGCGGCAGCCCTGTTCGCTCCCAGCCAGCCCAGGCGAAGCCAATTACGCCAGGCAAGGCGACAATCGGCCCAAAGCCTGACGCCGTCGCGACGGCCTGCTGGATTGTCCGTCCGTAGAGCGTCATAACGATCGTTACAAAGGCCCCGCCGCCAATACTCATGAGCGAAGAAATAACGCCAACGCCGGTCCCATAGACCTCCAACCATCTGCTTTTGGGAATGGTGTCGCCAAGCTGCCAATCCGACCGCCCTGCCAGCATCTTTGTGGCGAGCAGCAAACTGCAAACAACCCACACCCACTTCAGAACATCGCTGTGCGCGTACTTCGCAATCACGCTGCCGACAATCACACCAATCATGATCGGCAGAGCAAGCCGGCGCAGAATTGAATAATCCACCGCGGTACGCTTGGCGTGTGCCGCAAACGATCTGAGCGAAGTCGGAATCATAACGGCAAGTGCCGTACCCACCGCCATCTGCATGCGATAGGCTTCTTCAACTTCGAGAATCGAGAAAACTTCGTAGAGCACCGGCACCATGACACCGCCGCCGCCCACACCGAGGAGCCCAACCATAAATCCGGTCAGACAACCACCCGCGATCAGCCACCCAACGATGATCAGAAGATCGCTGGTCGATGCCCCAAAGTCCAAGATGATAACCCCGCTTATTCGGCAGCCACGGCAGCACGGCCACGATTTTTTCGTATGGCATCGACGGCCTCAAGCAGAACATCAATGTTGACGCCATCACCCGTGGCATTCTCGCTCAGGTATCGCCGAAAGGCCTTGGCACCAGGCTGACCATGGTAGAGCCCCAGAATATGCCGGGACACATTATTGAACCGCCCTCCCCGCGCCAAATGCCGCTCGACATAGGGCACCAGCATTTCTAGGACTTCGGTTCTGTCGGCAGGCTGAGAGGAACAACCAAACAACTTGCGATCAACATCAGCCAGGATGTATGGCGTCTGATAGGCAGCCCGGCCCAGCATCACCCCGTCAACGTGCGCGAGATGCCCGGCCGCAGCATCCAGATCACCGATCCCACCATTGATCACAACAGTGAGATCCGGCCGTGCGGCCTTGAGCCGATAGACCCGATCGTAATTGAGCGGCGGGACTTCACGGTTTTGCTTCGGGCTAAGCCCTTGCAGCCAGGCTTTGCGGGCATGGACAATAAAAACTCTGCAACCAGAACCGGCGACAGTATCGATGAAGTGGGCAAAATCCTCTTCCCCATCTTGATCATCAATACCAATACGGCACTTGACGGTAACAGGCACGGACACCCGTGCCGCCATCGCATCCACACAGTCCGCGACCAGCTCGGGCTCTGCCATCAGGCAGGCACCAAAGCGCCCGCTCTGCACACGATCAGACGGACAGCCGACGTTGAGGTTAATCTCCTCATATCCCTCAGCCTCACCAATGGCGGCAGCCTCCGCCAACTTCACCGGATCACTGCCACCAAGCTGCAACGCAACCGGATGCTCAGCATCATCGAACCCAAGCAAACGCGAACGATCACCATGCAAGATCGCCTCAGCCGTCACCATCTCCGTGTAGAGCAAGGCCTTCCGGCTGAGCAGCCGATGAAAGTACCGACAATGCCGATCGGTCCAATCCATCATGGGCGCAACACAGAACCTATGCGATTGATATGACGTCATTTTTCCTGATTGCACTTGCGTCCGACTGGGACTTGCGCGTTAGTGTTGCCGGCTATTCCCGTCCTGCCATGGCGCTACGGAGATCCCGACGAACGGTATTCAAATAGACTTGTTTCAGAGGTCTTTTCGCGCAAACAGCAACATATAACAAGTTAGCGTTCGGGAAGTTGGTGGGTCCAAGTTCGCCGAATTGTACACAAGTATTGTACCGGATGCCCAAGAAGCACTCTCAATAGTGGCTTGACCTTGCTGGCAGGATTGAGGTTGAAGGCATCCAGGCCATGAAGGAGCAGTGATGCGATCCTGACAAAGCGCTGCACAGTCGAAAACTGTCTCACGCCTGCTGATGATTGCGCTGGTACAAACCGCCGAAAGATTCTGCGGCCTAATTGATGAGTCTTGCGGTAGTGTGATGGATAAAAATTGCTGATCAATACTCAACACAGGCAGATGCAAGCACGATGATTGGCGCTGCAGCACAGCAACAGATCGTTTTCACCTCCGCGGATGCGCGCTATATGCCGGGAGCCTTGGTTTCGCTTTACAGCGCTCTACTGCACTCCAGTGCCAAGATGTTCATTCTGGTGACATCGGCCCCCCAATCTGATTGGCCTGCAAACCACGTTCATACGCTATTTGAGAATCAAGGCGCGAGTCTCATCATCGTAGAAAGTTCATCTCTCCCTCTACAATCCATGGCTGGCGCAACCGATCGCTTTCCCGCAGAAGCTTTCGCTCGTTTCTTCGCCGACTTTCTGCCAAGTAGCGAAGCCTCGCGTGCACTCTATGTCGATAGTGACGTCATGGCGCTTGGCGATCTTAACCCGCTGCTAGAGCTCGATCTCGGAAACGCCTGCATTGGTGCAGCACCTGATATTCACGCCATTAGCAAAGGCAAGCTCGCCAGACAGCAAAAGCGAATTGGACTGTCAACAGACCACGTCTATCTTGGGTCAGGTGTCCTACTGATTGACCTATCACGCTATCAGCTGAGCAAGGTCCGTGAAGAAATCACGTCCACTTTGTCAGCCCGTACCGGCCAACTGATCTATCCAGACCAAGATGCACTCAACCTTGCCGATCGCTCAGAGATCGAGGTGATCAGCCCCCGTTTCAATTTCCCCCCGGGACTTTGGCGGTTTTTAACTGCGGCTGAACGTGAGCAAGTTGCCATTCTCCATTTCTATGATGGCAGCAAACCATGGGGCGGGCGGGCCCACCGGATCCCCATTGATCTCATCGGACGTTACGATGGTTACGCAGAGGATTTGGGCCTCCTGGACGTCATACGAAGCGAGCGGCCAGATCCGATGACTCGCCATTCCAGCCTCTATCGCCAGAAGTTTTGGCTTGAGAATATCGCACGCCGCAGCGCAGCTCGCAGCGCAATATCAGATTGGCTTCCGGTCTAACCCGGTATTCTTCAGCTGAAGCGAAGTTCCGACTTCATCAAGAATGACAGTAGTTCTTACTGCACTCCTTGCCGGACCGAATTGCAATCTCTACGGGCGTCAGCTCGCCTGAGCGGTGTGGGATTGTTCGCAACTGTCAACGCAAGAGAAAGACGACCGGGTTGGTCTAGTTGTCGGCAATCGTCTGAACTGGTAGTTCTCGCTTCAGTTGAGGATAACAGTGGGCAGTTCGCCATGGTCTCCGTCGATAAGGACAAGCATAAGACACACACCAAGTACTGGTGGTTTGAGAGTGCGCCTGCCAAGGAAGCCAAGAAAGTGCTTCAAGCCATCCCGTTTGCAAAATCGGTTGCCGAAACCGTCCTCAATCGCAAAATCGAAACAGGCGGCCCTTCCGGCTCAGATGCTGCGATGCGTTCCTTTCCCATTGATCCAATACTCGTTGAACGGCGCGCCGCCCTGCTGACCACAGCCGTGTCTGACTTCCTCGGAGCCCTCTCAATTACTCGGGAAGCGGCTGCCATTACGCAGGACATCCAGGATTACGACACGCTTTTTCACTCAGCTCCGATCAAGGACCTCGGCGGCGGCATGGGATACAACAACGGCTTGATCCTGTTCTGCTTTGCGCGTGCCGCGGGCGCCCGCACCATCCTTGAATCTGGTGTCTGGAAAGGTTTCACCACCTACTTGCTCGACAACGCCTCGCCGGATGACAGCAAGCTCCTGTGCTTTGATATCAACCTGAGCAAGGTTGAGTGGCGTTCGAAGAAGGCCACGTATTACGAGCAAGATTTGACGACTGTCGAGGTCGCACTCGACAACGGACCCAAACTGGCCATGTTCGATGATCATGTGTCACACTATGACAGACTGGCCTTCTCTCACGAGCGCGGCTTTGAATTCCTGATCTTCGATGATGATGTCACGCATCTCAACGTACACTCTGATGGCTGGCCGCCCGTGCCTAGCATCAACATGGTATGGAATGTCGATGATCTTCCAACAAAGTTCCAATGGATGAGGGGCTCTTCGATCGCAACCGCAGATTTTTCGGAAATCGACAATACTCCGTACGTGTCAGCCTACCACTACGTGACACCGCCTGATCTGTTCGAAATCACAGGCTACCGCAATGTCTCGAGGACGTCCTACTTGGTCAGGAAATAGCAGCTCGATACAAAACTGCACTCGCCGGCAACGCCCATTGGTCGGGCATGCGGGTAAGAACAATGCCCCAAGCTGCGCAAAAGAATGAGCGACAAGTTACAAGGGTATGAGTAATTCATGACAGATCGGTCGGAAGATAGATTCTGGACGACAGCCTTCGGACCTAACGCTCCAGCGTTCGGCGCTCACAAGCCCTCACCCTGGTTCGCCACCTTGACCCGGCATGTGCAACATCCTGGTAACGGCTTGACGTCCGGCCTACTCCGCAACATCCACGCAGCCTTGATCAAGTCACCCCGCACGCTCGTAGATCATGTCTACCGTGACGTCCGGCTTCGGCTATCGCCAGCTCACTTCAGCCAGGAGCGCGCGTTGCTCAAAACCGGCCGCCATCCGATCGAAGACGATATGGCATTCTTTGATCAGATTGACGGTCGCGATGTTGTCTTTGTCGACATTGGTGCAAACGCCGGCCTTTACAGCCTTATGGCCGCACGAATGGCTGGTCCTGGCTCCAAGATTATCGCCATCGAGCCCGAGCCTGGCGTCTTTCTCAAATTATCGTTCCAGATTACTGCAAATTCACTGAGCGAGCGCGTTCACGCTTACGAATGTGCGATTGGTGATGCCCCCGGTAAACTGCCACTCTATCGACATGTCGCCGGTGATACAGGACAGAATACACTTATCAGCAGGGAGGAAACCGCAGCGCTGCACAATGCTGTAACCGTTCCGGTCCGCACACTCGTAGATGTATTGGCTGAGGAAGGGCTCGCACGGATCGATTTATTGAAGATCGACGTCGAGGGCAGCGAAGACCGGGCGCTGAGCCCATTCTTTGAGCAAGCACCGAATACGCTCTGGCCACGTGATATTCTGCTCGAAATCAAAGAGCAGTCAAAATGGCAGCGGGACTTACTAGGACAATTGCGCGACGCTGGCTACGACATCCACAAAGAGATGGGCGAAAACGCCTGGCTGCGACTCAGATAAACCAGCGTAAGAAACATTCGCATAAGTCAAAAACAGATTTCAGCAATGCCGACGGAAGTTCGGAACTAGGCCTGCCAACATTAGGGCAAGAAACGGCGCCAGCACGCTCAAGTGCACGAGGCACGCATGAACGAAGAGCTGGTTATCGCGATCTATTCTGACTCAAACAGAATCGAAAACAACGGCTTGAGCTGACGCGCACCACTCAGGCTGAGGTGATGGGAATCGTAAAAGTATACTATGCCGTCTTTATAGAAGTAACACGCTTGATTATCGCACATTTTTTGGTGCGGTTTGATAGTTGTCAACCCATACTTTGCGGCGAGCTCCGTAAGAAACTTCATCTCATGAACAAACTGACTGAAGAAATCCGACCGGGGCTGCTTGATAACATCGGGTGCCTTGCCGGTCATTGCTTGTCGCTTCAATTTCAGCGGAGTGTCTTCACCGTGATAAGGAGTAGGAAATACTATCGCGACCTGCTTGCCATCTGACTTGAGCTCTCGGATCGTTTGCTCGAATTTCGCACGAAAGTCAGATTTTGGATCAAGAAATGGATAGCCTCCGAACCGACCTGCAAACACGACCCATCGCAAGTCTGGTTCCGATTTCAAGCGTTCTAATGTACGATCTTGAAACTTAAGGCAGGCATCGCGCCACGAATGCGCTGGAAGCGCCCATCCTTTTACAGGAGGGCAGGATGGCATGGTTTGAACAAGAACTGATTGGTTACCGCTAACTGCCAGGTCACCCAACATTGGCGCGTAGTGTGCAGCGTGACTGTCGCCCCACAAAGCGACGGTTGGTGATATGCCGACGGCTCCGTAGATGCAGCCTTCAGCGTCGCTAGCAATACTCAGGCATTCTTTGCGACGCGGGTCACGATCTTTATCCGCAGTAAAAATCGCAGCTTTGTCGTCAGGATACCGCCCGACCCACCCCTGGGTGAGTTCACCGTGTAGGCCAATGCCAACAAAGCCCACGATGCCAGCCATCGAAAGGGCAAAGACGCTACTTTGTTCAATCGAGGAGGCTGAGCCTCGAAACGGGCGTTCTATGAAGCGCAGACTAAAAGCGGCAATCGCAACTGATAAGACAATTACGATCGCTGTCTGAATGAGCAACAGATCACCGCCAACGTATGCTCGCGAAAACACGAGCATCGGCCAGTGCCAAAGGTAAAGCGAGTACGAAATGAGGCCGCAATAGACGAGAACCGGAGCGCTGAGAAGACGACCAACAGTGGTAGTACCTTGGCGCCCTGCTGCAATTATCAAAGCGGTACCAAGACAGGGCGCAAGGGCTGCCACACCGGGAAAAGTCGTCTCAGCCGTGTAGTAAAATATTGCAAAGAGGATCAAGACTAAGCCGCATGCGGCCGCTGCTTCCATCAAGCGCGGACGATCAAACAATCGTGCCGGCGCAATAGCTAAAAGGCTCCCAATCAAAAACTCCCATGCACGCGCGTGTGGAAGGAAGAAGGCCAATCGGGATTTGGGATCAGCATTTAGCGCAATGACGGAAATGGCAAACGAGCAAAGGCCCAGCAAAGACAAAACCAAAATTCTGCGCCTTGGCACCCAATACGCAATCGCTAGCAGGAGCAGCGGAAACACGACATAAAAGATCTCCTCAACTGAAAGCGACCAGGTATGGAGCAATGGTTTTTGTTCAGCCTCAATATCAAAATAACCGCTTTCACGATAAAAAGTGATGCTGGAGACAAAAAGGGCCGTAGCTAGTACGGATTTTGAGAAGCTCTCATACTGATCGGGGAAAAGTAGAAAGGCGGCAGCGACACAGCTGACAGCAACCATCGCAAACAGGGCCGGCAAGATCCGCCTGGCTCGCCGCTCATAAAAATGGATAAGGCTGAACTGATTGTTCTCTATCTCACGGTGAATAATCGATGTAATCAAAAACCCTGAGATCACAAAAAAAACGTCGACACCAACGTAGCCACCACCGAAGCCTGGAATCTTGGCATGAAACAGAACGACTGGCAGAACAGCAACGGCCCTGAGACCATCAATATCTGAGCGGTATTGAGGCATCATGGAATGAAGTTGGTCACCGAAAATCCTGCAGGGGTCCCGTCATCAATCAAGTACTAGACAGGCGAGAGTTGTACGCACTTCGTTAGAGTGTTCAACGACAAGAACCATCAAGTCTTCGCTCAATTTCAGGGCCATGTAAAGCTCTCTGCAAAGTCATAGTTTGAGACGATTGCCCGATAATCCTCACGACAGGCTCCGCGATCAAAAGGCGCCTTCCGATGGCGCACTCGTAGGGCTATTCATCCCAAAGGGACAGTTGGGCCTTTAGCAGCATCATTGGTTAGAAAATGAACGTTTCCGCCTGGTTGAGGTCAGAAACTTGGAATTTGTCACCGGAAGCCTGGGTCCTCGTCTGCACGTCAGCGGTTGCCGGAATCCTGCTTTTTGTTGGAGCTTCCGCAAGCGCGGGGGCAGCGGCACTCATTGTTGTAACACCACTCGCACTCCTTCTGGCCAAGCGCCAACAATTGAAACTCAAACCCGCTGGATTGACCACAATTGTCGCCGTCTGTTGCTGGACGTATGCGTCCATCAGTTTCCTATGGGCTGCTGACGCCGGCTTCGCAATAAAAGCCTTGCTACTTTCAGGGGGCGCGATCGTGGCGGTGCATATCTCGCGGTCGGTACATACAGCACTTCCTGACGATTGGTTAGAGCACATGACGCGCACCGTGCTCGTCGTTTTTGTACTCTTCGCTGTGTATGGGCTCATCGAAGAAGCCCTGGATCATCCGATCAAGCGGATCGTATTCTGGCCCTTCCAAGCCTTTCGGATAGTTGATAGTTGGCCAACTTGGGACTGGGACCACGTCTCACGAGTGCGTGCGACGCGAACCAATTGGAACATCGCCAACATGTCTCTTCTTTTGTGGCCAGTGCTGATTATGCTGCGCACTCATGTCACCGGCACAGACCGACGTTGGATGGCGCCAGCTCTGATTGCTCTAACCCTGGCGATGGCGCTTTTCTCCAATCATCAAACATCGATATTAGCGTTGATTGCTGGCATCAGCATCTTTGCTGTTGCGCAAGTGTCTATCAAATCAGCAGCACTAATGGCCGCAGCGGGTTGGGTACTGCTCATCACACTGATGGTGCCGGCAACGCAATTGGCTTATCAACACAAGCTCCATCTTGAACCAGCGGTGCCGTTCTCATTGCAGCACCGCATCGTGATCTGGGGGTATACGGCTGAGCAAATCACCAAGCGACCATTCCTTGGTGTCGGGGTTGGCTCGACAGAACCGATCGACGATGCAAGGCCCGATGCTGAGAGATTCAAAGAAGTTGACGGGACAGTCTTCCACGCACGCACCGGCGGGCATCCGCACAACTTCTATTTGCAGATACTATATGAATTTGGCGCTATAGGCGGCGCATTGGTCCTGGCATTGGGACTAGTGATCATCTGGTGTGCATCACGTCTACCCAACCCGGATGCTGCGCACAATTTGGCTGCGTTCGTAACTGCAGCGACGATGTCGGCGTCGACATTTGGGCTATTCGAGCTGTGGTATGTGAGCGCGCTTGCTATCACGCCGATTTTGCTATCACTGGCAAGCACCTTCGCTGGACGGCTGGACTTGCGTCCGAAATGAGGTTGCTTGCGAAACGCGCAGGCCATCGACACGATAGACTCGTCTAAAAACACCAAATAAAAGAGGCTTGTGCTGAAGTTGGTGGATCAATTGACAAGCGAGATGTAGCCCCCATGAAGGGACTATCGAAATTGCGCTGGGTCGCATTCCTAGGCGGCCTTCTGGTGGCAGTCGGTATGGGCGTCGCGGCTGTCCACAACGTCTCGACATTGCCAACGGAAACAGACCGCAAAGTTGGCCGGACGATCCTGAAGCAGGCCGGCTATGACACTCTATTGGACTCACTTGGCGAGCAAGCCTCCTTCGAAGTCCAGGTGCGATTTATCCAGGCCGTCCAGGACGCAGTCATCAGGGCATCACCAAAGACGATCCAAATCCCGTTTGACCGGTCACGAGAACCCCAGGATTTGATCGCTCACGGCTACGGCGAATGCGGCGACCGCAGTCGAGCGATCGAGAAAATACTGAATGCGTACGGTTTTCGTACACGGCATCTCGCGATCTATTCCACTCAGGAAACCGGCTCACGGTTGATTTCGCTGCTGACCCCTCGCATCAGCTCGCATGCGCTGACCGAGGTCAAAACACGGAAAGGGTGGATGGCCGTCGAGTCAACGAGCAGATGGATCGGATTGACCAGAGATGGGCGGACGGTCGCACTCAAAGATCTACAGGCAGAGGGGGCTGCAAAACTTCAGTGGGATGCGCGTGTTCGCGAAGCCCATCACAGCATCTTTCGAAGCGCTTTTACCTATGTACCTGGCCTTTATTCCCGTCATGGTCGCTTTTACGCACCATTCACGCCCGTGCCGGACGTCAATTGGCCGGATCTGCTTGCAGGCCTGATCATTTGAGCGTAGCCAGAGCACTCTCGATTGCCTCACAGGCATCCGCACATTGAACTGCTACTTTAGGACATGGCTGACAAGAACGAAGAACTCGCATCTTACAAGGAGGTATGGGACCGAAAACCCGTGCTCCGATTGGTGTATGGTGACTTCTTCCAACGCATCGCCGGCCATTGCCGCGCGGGCCAAACACTTGAGATTGGCGGCGGGATAGGAAATCTGAAAGAGATCCTCGACAACGTCATCTCCTCAGATATCCAGTACTCGCCAGATTTGGACCTTGTTGCCGACGCGCAAAACCTACCATTCGCGGATCAAAGCCTGGCAAATATCGTCATGCTCGATGTGCTTCATCATCTCGAGTTCCCGGTACGCTTCTTCGACGAAGCCGCTCGGGTTTTAGAACCGGGCGGACGTATTGTCATGATTGAACCGGCTATCACACCCGGCAGCACACTCTTCTATCGCTTTATCCACCATGAACCGGTCGATATGTCGGCTGATCCGCTTGTTGAAGGTGAGCCTGATCCGAACCGAGACCCTTATGATTCCAACCAAGCGATCCCGACATTGCTTGTGACCCGTCATCTGAACCGTGTCCAAGAACGCTTGCCGATGCTCAAGTTGAAACAGGTCGAGTGGTTCTCATTTGCCGCATACCCGCTCAGCGGCGGCTTCAAACCGTGGTCGCTCATTGGTGAACGTACCGCACGGTCCCTGCTTGGTGTTGAGCGCCGCCTGGAGAGGTTGCTCGGTCGAAACTTCGGCTTTCGCGTGGCTGTCGTCTTCGAGAAGCCTTACGACCAATAGACTCAGGCAGTTGCACCCTCTATAAGCCAAGCGTCGCGTGCAGGCGGCGGTTCTGCAACGAGTTAATTCCAAGACAAAGCATATGCGATAGACGATGGATAATGCGGTTTCAAATTCGGATGTGGCAGCTTTGCCCGCAGCGGTTCCGGTCAGTGACAAGACTGCGGCATGGTCGCAGCGCAAACGCAAATTGCATGAAACAACCCAACGTCTCGCGCAGGACTGGGACAAATGGATTCAACGTAACATCTACTTCCACACCAGCGATGCACGTTACCTCCGGTTTGTGATCCCAGAAGGTTCACGTGTGTTGGAGCTGGGATGTGCAAGCGGCTGGATGCTGAACGAGCTCAAACCATCAGTTGGCGTGGGCGTCGACTTCAGCGGAAATCTCATTGATGTTGCCCGTTCCAAGCATCCCGACTTGAAATTTGTCTGCGGCGATATCGAAGATGCCGAGTTGATCAACCAGATCAAGGAACATGGTCCTTATGACTATATTCTCCTGTCGGATACGATCGGTTATCTTGATGATATCATCGAGACTTTCAAACTGACGAACGAACTCTGCCATGCAGAGACGCGCCTCGTTGTCTCGCATTATTCCCACCTCTGGGAACCAGTTCTGAGAATTGCCGAAAAGCTCGGGCTTCGAAAGCCGGTAAACCGCGACTACAGCTGGCTATCGCAGCGCGACATTGAGATGTTCCTTGGCCTTGCTGGTTTTGAGATGGTCAAGAAGGAATTTCGCCAACTTCTGCCGCGACGCTTGCTCGGACTAGGGTCATTGGTCAACCGCCTGATCGCGCCGCTGCCTCTCATTCGCAACTTATGCCTGCGCACATTTACAGTCGCCCGCAGCGTCAGTGTTGAGCGCCAACAGAAGCCCTCAGTTTCAGTAGTTGTGCCGGTCCGCAACGAGCGAGGCAATGTCAAGCCGGCCATCGATCGTATTCCTGAGTTCGGCGCAGATACAGAGATTATCTTCGTCGAAGGCAATAGCCAGGATGGCACCTGGGAAGAGGTCTTGCGTCAAAAGGATGCCTATCCCGACCGCAATATCATTGCCATGAAACAGCCCGGCAAGGGCAAGGGCGATGCCGTGTGGACGGCATTCGATGCAGCCAACAATGACATCCTGATGATCCTTGATGGCGACCTGACCGTTCCACCGGAAGATCTTCCTAAGTTCTATGAGGCTATTGCGTCCGGCCGGGGCGAATTCGTGAACGGAACGCGTCTTGTTTATCCACTCGAGAAAGACGCTATGCGATTTCTCAACTACCTCGCCAATCACACATTCGCGCGGATTTTCTCCTATCTACTCAACCAGCGTTTCTCAGATACGTTGTGTGGAACCAAAGTCATTTCGCGAGAAAACTATCAGAAGCTAAAAGCAGGACGTGCCTACTTTGGTGACTTCGATCCCTTTGGTGATTTCGACCTGCTGTTTGGGTCGGCCAAGCTCAATCTCAAGATTGTCGAAATTCCTGTCAGATATCGCGCACGGGCCTATGGTGAAACGCAAATCTCACGATTTCGCCATGGCGTCCTGTTGTTGCGCATGGTCTTTTTTGCCTTCCGCAAGTTGAAAATGATCTAAGCTGCGTCAGTCTCAATCAGGATTGAGAGAACCAATTTGGGGAGGGGACGGTTTTGACTGCGAGCCTGCGCGTATGGCTGGCATTTTCTGCAAAACTACTGGTCACGCTTCTCCTGCTAACTTGGCTATTGACAGGCGTTGACTGGAATGAGTTCACGCGCATTCTTTCGCAAACGCCGGCTCTGCCTCTCATTTGCGCAGTTGTGCTCCTTACCACGACATTCATCCCGGTCGCCAGGCGCTGGCAATTGCTTGTCCAGGCCCTGGGAGGGAAACTCGTTTATCCGGAGTCGCTGCGTGTAACGACACTAACTGCGCTGATCAATCAATGTGTGCCCTCCAATCTTGGAGGCGATGCCTATCGTGTCTTGATGGTGACGAGGCAGGGCATGGCTTGGAAGCGCGCGCTGTTGGCAGCATTTGTGGATCGCTTTGTTGCACTCTTCGCACTAGCAATTGTTGCCTTGCTTGGCATCTTTGTCATTATCAACACCGCCGGTGCAGCTGACTTCGCGCTCTTGACCATCGTTGGTGCCGGCACACTTGTGTTGGGTGTTATTGCAGCCTGGCTGATCCTTCGATCTCGGTTTTTCAGAGAATTGGCCAAACGCATTGAAATATTGAAGCGCCTGCTGGATGTCCTTGCCGACCTGCTCAACAATCCGGCAAAGACGGGGTCACTGGTCGCGTTGTCGCTGGGCGTTCACTGCTTGACTGTTGCTGTGATGGCGATTGTCGCAATCAACACAGGTCTAGATGTTCCGCTGCTCGCGGTCCTGGGCGTTTGTGCCGTCGGTCTCCTTTTGGCCAGACTGCCGATTTCAATTGGTGGATGGGGGGTGCGCGAAGGAGCTTACGTGGTCGCTTTCAGTGCGTTTGGAGTTTCTCGAGAAGCTGCTCTTGCAGCTTCCATTACGTACGGCCTAACCGAACTTGCCATGGCTATCGTCGGTGGCTTGGCATGGCTGTTTATGACCGGTAACGTTCGGGACGGAGCGAAAGAAAGGAAAGTGGGAGAATGAAGAAGGCCTTGATAAGTGGCATCACCGGCCAGGATGGCTCCTACCTCGCCGAGCTGTTGCTGGACAAAAGCTACGAGGTCCATGGCATTGTCCGACGGAGCAGTGTGTTCAACACCGACCGCATTGATCACATTTATCAAGATCCGCACGAACGCAACTCGCGCCTATTTCTTCATTACGGCGATCTGACCGACAGCTCCAGCCTGCGCGGAATATTGGAGAAAACGCAACCCGATGAAGTTTATAACCTCGGTGCGCAGTCGCATGTGCGGGTAAGTTTTGATCTACCCGAATACACACTCGACACGGTCGCCCTTGGAGCCTTGCGTCTTCTCGAAGCCATCAGGGACTATAGAGAAACCCACGGTCGCGAGCTCAGACTCTATCAAGCCAGCTCCTCTGAGATGTTTGGAGCCGCCCCACCACCACAGTCGGAAGAGACACCGTTCCAACCCTGCAGCCCTTACGCGGTCGGAAAGGTCGCCGCCTATTGGAACTGCGTCAACTATCGTGACGCCTACGGCATGTTCATCTGCAACGGCATACTCTTCAACCATGAGAGCCCGCGACGCGGTGAAACATTTGTGACGCGCAAAATCACGCGCGCTGTCGGGCGGATCAAGCAGGGGCTGCAGTCGACTCTCTATCTCGGCAACCTTGATGCGAAGCGCGACTGGGGCCATGCTCGCGACTATGTCGAGAGCATGTGGTTGATGTTGCAGCACGACAAGCCGGATGACTATGTCATCGCCACCGGGGAAGCTTACTCCGTCAGGGAGTTTCTGACAGCGGCCTTCAATTATGCCGACCTTGACTGGCAGAAGCACGTCGAAATCGACCAGCAGTATATGCGGCCGAACGAGGTTGACTATTTGCTCGGAGATCCGAGCAAGGCGAAGAAACTACTCGGTTGGCAACCGCAGACAACCTTCCAGCAACTGGTGGAGGGGATGGTCGATGCCGATATGGAATTGGCCAAGCGCGAAAAGACATTGATTGATGCCGGCCACAGCCTCGACATGGCGGAGGTGAGCCGTCGTGGCTGAGCAGACAACCGTCGTTCCAGCGGCGCCTTCTAAGGAGAGCCGGATCTTTGTCGCCGGTCACAGGGGGCTAGTTGGATCAGCCATTCTGCGCTGCCTTGAACGCCAAGGTTATGCCAACTTGGTTGTGCGCACCAGCCAGCAATTAGATCTGCGCGATGCGGCTCAGGTTGAGGAATTCTTTACGTCGGAGAAGCCAGAGTTCGTCTTCCTGGCGGCGGCCAAAGTCGGCGGCATTATTGCCAACGACACCTACCGCGGCGACTTCATCCGCGACAACCTTCTGATCCAGACGCATGTTATTGATGCCGCAAGGCGCCATGACGTGCGCAAGTTGGTGTTCCTGGGCTCGACGTGCATCTACCCGCGGGAAGCTCCGCAGCCGATGCGTGAAGATGATATTCTGACCGGTCCGCTTGAACCGACAAACTCAGCCTATGCCATTGCCAAGATTGCCGGTCTTGAGATGATCGCAGCCTATCGCGCACAGTATGGTTTCAACGGCGTATCGGTCATGCCGACGAACCTCTATGGTCCGGGCGACAACTTTGATCTCGAGACGAGCCACGTACTGCCTGCCCTGATACGACGCTTCCATGAGGCCAAGCTGGCCGAGGTCGCCAGCGTTACAATTTGGGGAACAGGCGCGCCGTTGCGCGAGTTTTTGCATTGTGATGACCTGGCCGATGCCATTGTTTGGCTAATGGTCAACTATGACGACGGACAAATGCTCAACGTCGGCACCGGCGAAGAAGTCTCGATCTTCGATCTGGCGCGTCTGGTTGCCAGGGTCGTCGGTTTTGAAGGCAAGGTTCTGACAGATCCCACCAAACCGGATGGCACGCCGCGGAAGCTCTGTGATTCATCACGCCTGCATGCTCTCGGTTGGAAGCCAAAGATTGAATTGGAAGACGGTATTCGGTCGACCTATGAGTGGTTTCTGGACAATCCGGTCAGAACATAGGGATAACGGATTGGCACTGTCGTATCGTGCGAAGGCAGACCGCGCCGGCGTTGACGTAGGGGGACAAAGACTTGCATGCAACAGCTTCGGTCATTGCTTTTTGCCTGATCGCCTTTTCCTTTGTCTGGATCTATTCTCTCCGCCCACATACGGCGCCCGTCCTGCGCAATACAATCAATCGAATAACCGCTCTTCCCGGTTGGGTCTTCTGGCCATTGGCAGCAGTCTCATTCACATTACCTGTCTTCGAATATTGGATTACCGCGATAAGCCATCCAAATGCCTTGGCCGGCTTTCTGCCGTGGGCAGACGCGACGGAATACTTCTTTTGCAGTCAGACCTTCCTGCTAAATCTTCCCGGCCCCGATCATTGCGGCAAGCGTCCATTCTACCTGGCCTTTTTCTCGGACATTCTATGGTTGACCGGCAATCGCATGCAACTAGCTTTGTTGCTACAGGCCGTGCTGGTTGGGCTCGCTTGCCTGGTGCTGGTCTGGGAACTGCGGCGCGATCTGCCGGGCCAATGCGCCATTGCGGCCTTCGCGGTGTGCTACCTTTACATTGCTGCTTTCGGCGCCGGTCTGGTCATGACCGAGAATGTCGGTGTGCTTCTGGGCGTACTTGCCGTTGCCTTGTTCTGGCGCATTAGCAAGAAGCCAGATCTTGTTCTATTAGCTCTTGGAACGAGTTTGCTAGCCGCTGCAGTCTCAGTGCGTCCCGGCCCGTTGTTCGTTCTTCCAGCAGTCATGTGCTGGTACTTTTTCTACGGGCACAAAGACCTGCGTTTGCGTTTGGCTGGATTGGTCTTGATTGTTGGAGCAATCCTGCTTGGCTTTTCGCTGAGTGCCATACCGTCGCTGGTAGCAGGTAACTCGCTAGGAACGACACACTCAAACTTCTCGTTTTCGCTTTATGGCTTGGTTGTTGGCGGCAAGGGTTGGCAGCAGATCACAATTGATCACCCCGAGATCTTCTCTGCCGGCTTAAGCGGCAAGGACCTAACAAACCGGGTTTACGCAGCTGCCTTCGAAAGCCTCAAGACCCAGCCCCAATTGTTCGTTTATGGATATGTCAAAGGTGTTCTGGTCTATTTCGATGATCTTTTCCGGTACGCCAAAGAGTTCAAGCCGCTTCATATTCCGCTTCGGTTCGTCTGCCTGCTGCTGCCGTGGTCGTTAGGTCTCTGGTACGCGATCAGAAACTGGCGCGATCCTCGTTATGCGCTGCTGCTTTGGCTGCAGGCTGGCATTGTCGCTTCGAGTCCATTTATCGCCATCGATGGATACAATCGCGTCTTTGCTTCGACAACAGGAATGGATGCAACCTTTGTTGCCCTAGGCATCTTCGTCCTTACCAATCAATGTGCGAAGCACTCATCTGCACCAGCAGAGGTAGGTTCGACTTCAGTTTCGACGCTGCAGAAAACCGTGTCACTCGCCGCAACCGGGCTCGCCGCGATGTTCGTTCCCGTGCTGATACCGATTGCATACCGGACGGCCACGCCGCCTGCTGCCATTGCTGCACCGACTTGCCCAACGGGGCAGGAAGGGGTTGTTGTGCGCCCTGGACGAAGCGCGATTGTTCTGCCTCTGGTGAACCCAGGCGAAGAATCAATCTATCCGCTCAGCGTCCGTGCCGATCATTTCGGCTCGCGCTTCGATCGCTTTGTTGTGAGGAAGGAAGAGTTGCGCCAGCCAGCCGGAACACAATTTATCTGGGGCACACGGCTGGATGCAGAGAGCGCAGGAGTAGAGGTATACTTTAGATGGTCAAGGAATGAATTGACAAAGGACGTGGCGAAGGGACTTTGTTTGGAGAGAGAGCCAAGGAAAACGATTGCCACAGCTAAACCTATTGAGAAATAGTGTTGTCGAATTGGCAGAACACGGACCCTAAGGCAAATTTTTCCTCCAGCTATGCAATCTGTGACCTTTCGCCAATCGTGCTGGCCATAACGAAGTTCAATATCATAGCCGATCAATCGCCGTTGGCGATTGCAAGCGCTAGTGCCACTAACCAACCTCTCGTGCGGGCATGCTGCTTGAATATGGCGCCCACTTAAGCACGAAGCGATTGCAACCAAACATTAATGCCGATCGTACGAAACAGATCTCGCGATAAACCGGCGTTGCCCGCGTAGAACTTGTCAATTGTGCTATTCAGGACCGGCCGGTTAATATAGTCATGAATTGGACTATTCGGATTCCGAAGGTCTTCAACGAACGGTTTGAGAGCCTTCTCGTCTCTTAGCCATTCATCAATCGGCAGCAGCAAGCCGATCTTTCGGCGATAAACTAAGTCATTGGGTAGATGGTTCACCGCAATCTGCTTGAGAAGAGGTTTGGTTGTTCCACCGGGAGCCAATATCGACCTTGGAATTTTATTGAGCACGCGTGCCAACGGCCAATGGGTAAATGGAACACGGGCTTCCACTGAAGCCGCCATCGATAGTTTGTCCTGTCGCATCAGAAGGCTTTGCAAGTAGGCAGACTGATCGACAGCGAAGATCTTATCAATGAAAGACGAAAATCGGTTGCTCGTTCGATCGCGGGCACCGCCACTATAGATCAATTCAGGAAACAGACTTTCTCGTTGAGCCGGATCATTATACACACTTGCAAAGACTCCTGCGTCGCGCCCCGCTATCTTCTTGATACCTTTAAATGGCCAGCGGTCTGGCCAATATCGTGCAGGAAGGAGATTGCCAAATCTGGCTTTCCGGGAATTCGCTCTCCAAAGCTCGTACCTTTGGTAACCACCAAAAAATTCGTCCGCACCTTCACCTGTTAAAACCACCTTTGTTTCTTGGCGAAGCTTGTCGCATAAACGCATCAAAAAAATGCAACCTGCATGCGCAGAGGGACCCTCAAGATGCCGAATTGCGCGTGGAAGCGAGTCGGCAAAGTCGCGCCCTGTCATTCGAATTTCGTGGTGATCCAGTGGATAGCGAGAGACCACCATTTCCCGATAAATTCTCTCATCGTGCTTGAAGTCCCCGAGATTGACCGAGTATGACGACAATCTCCGGTCTGCAGCTTGACTCGCGAGCGCAGCAATTAGGCTCGAATCCACGCCGCCTGAAAGCTCAATCGCGTAACCAACATCACTGACAAGATGATCAACCACAGATTTCTGCAGCGTGGAGTATGCCAGTTCATAAGCGTCTTGCTTAGTTATTGAATTATCAGCTTCTATGGACGAAAGCGGATCAATAAACCTTCGTCGCTTCAATGCACCACCAGATAGTGACAAGCTAACAGTCGTACCACCTTCAACCAGCTCAATATTCTTAAGATTGCTAAGATTTCCAGCTGCCCAGCCAAATGTAACCAACTCTGACAAGGCCTGTTGATCGGGTTCAGGCGGTAGCAGATGCGAAAGCGGCCTCATCTCACTTGCAAATCCGACGAGATTGCGCTTTTGAAGCATATAAAGTGGTTTTATGCCGAACGGATCGCGAGCGGCGAAAAGTTCATTACTTTTCCTGTCAACAATTACGAAGGCAAACATGCCTTCTAATTTGTTAGCGACTTCCTGGCCCCAGACACGGTAACCTTCAAGTATTACCTCCGTGTCACCAGTAGTTCTGAACTTTACCCCGCGCTCCTCTAGCTGACGACGCAAATCGCGAAAATTGAAAATTTCTCCATTGAAAACGATGGCCTGCATACCGTCGGCACTCACCATCGGTTGGTCAGAACCAGCCTCCGGGTCAATGATGGCTAATCGGCGAAAGACTAGGGCAAAGCCCGGTCGTGATTGCCTGCCACCAGAATCCGGGCCTCTATGGAACAGATCTCGGTCAATCGAATCCAACAAACTTGGATCAAATGTCCGACCGGGTTCAATCAAGGCAGCGAAACCGCACATACACTCAACAATCCATACTCTGTTGTTAGCCTGTCGTTTTGTTTAGCCGACTAGACGTTTAGCTGGCTTAAATATTATAAGTGTCATGCTTGTAGAAACCGAGGTTCTCTTTGTTGGAGAACCATTGCATTGTTTCTTTCAGGCCGGACTTAAAGCCTTCGAAGCCTTCAAACTTCGGTGACCAATTCGTCAATTGGCGCATCTTCTCGGTGCTTGAGAACAAGCGCTCAACTTCGCTTTCGGTTGGCCTTAGGCGCTTCCGATCCAACCTGATCTCGATGTCTCGGCCAGAGAGCTGACATATCAACTCCGCCGTTTGGCCGATTGAGATCTCGAATCCGCTCCCGAGGTTGATGACCTCGCCGATTGCTCCTTCACAATCAGCTAGTTCGAGGAAGCCAGAGACGGTATCGTCAACAAACGAGAAATCTCGCGTTGGGTGCAGAGCACCCAACTCAATCGTATTCGCCCCATTCAAGACTTGCGAAATCACGGTCGGAATCACCGCCCGAGCTGATTGCCTTGGGCCATACGTATTGAATGGTCGAACAATGACAACAGGCAGCTCAAAGGAGCGGTGAAATGCAATGGCCATTTGATCTGCACCGATTTTTGATGCGGAGTAAGGGGATTGTCCGATCAGTGGATGCGTCTCATCGATAGGGACGAATTGAGCCGTGCCATAGACTTCACTTGTTGACGTATGAAGAACGCGTTTGACGGAGAGTTCCTTGGCAGCCTGGAGGATGTTGAGCGTGCCTCGTACGTTCGTGTCTACGTATGTATCCGGGGAGTGGTAACTGTATGGAATAGCTATCAACGCGGCTAGATGAAAAACATAGTCGCACGACTTCATTGCCTCGCGAACACCATTTGGATCGCGCACGTCTCCCTGAAAGATCTCAAACTTACCGCGAATATCTTCCGCGCAGTGATCTAACCATCCCCACGAACTGAACGAGTTGTAGAGCACAAAGGCTCTAACACGGGCGCCTTCGCGAACTAGCCGTTCAACGAGATGGGACCCTATGAATCCATCCGCACCGGTAACAAGTACTGTTCTTCCGTTCCAATTCATAGAAGCTCCTAGCGTCTAATCATGAGCATTGTGACAGTGATTGTCTGGAAGGACTCCAACCGTAAGTCGGACAAGGTATAAAAGCCCGTAAAACAAGCGCTTGAGTGACTAAACATTCTAGGTCTCTGCCGTCGCGATTTAGCAAGCAAGTCTCAGCGCAAAGAACTTGAAGCTCAAGCCTATCGATGATGACTGATGTGCTGCAAATCGGAAGCTGAGTTGATCTGAATTCCGTGGTTCGCAAGATACTGACGGCAACGGAACGACACACCGTGCCGGAAGCCACGGCGATCAAGTATCGCTTCGCTCCAGGGTACAGCATTCACCGAGCAAAGTGGGTCGATCATATGGCTAAAAACACGTCTGTCGAAGTCTCGCCATCCGCGCTGTCCACTGATAAGCTTAACGGGGACAGATGCCGCCATCCGCAGCCAGCGCGCATAAGCAGGTGTGATTGTTCTCTTGGGCAATAATGGGCGCCAGACACCACCCCAGTTTGCTTCTTCAAGGACTTCCCGAAACAAAGATTGCCCAAGTTTAGCTTGCAATGGCATCTGCTCAAAGAGATCGCAGTAAGCTCTATCCCAAAGTGGCAGGCGCCAATCATAGCCAAAGAACTCGTACACGCGTTGGCCACTTACAACGAACTTAGCCTGCCGTTCCTGAAATTCAATCGCCTCGTAAACGCCGTGGTCCTCTTCAGTCTCAAAGCCTTCGGGCAATAGATCATCTATAACTTCATCAATGAATTCGCCAATCCGGGCCAGATTGACCTCTGTTTGAAGGTCGCGCCATAGGCTGAAGTGCTTGGCAATTATGGCAGCGTGGATCTGTTTACGTCTCTCCTGCGGCGGCAAGTGCGCTTCTCTGTTTGCCAATGCCTCGGGCACATGGTTGCCAGTAATAAAATCGCCGGTCTGTCCATTGATGAAAATCGCATCATCTGGCACTTGCTTGGCTTCGCGCATTTGATGGATTGCGAATAGGTCTTGAATAAAGGGGACGGAAGCGCAACTGTCCGCCATTGCCATATGATCATGCCAAACAGCCGAGGCAAAAAATTTACGGATTGTTGTGGGGAGGTAGGGGACGAAGGACCAGTCATATCCAAGAGCCTCAGCAACTTCTCGGCTCTTCCCTGCCTCGAAATTTCCCGGTCGGCCATAGGCAAAGCACTTGACGTTGCGATATCCGACGTGCGCTAGTCCACAAGCAATCAGGCGAGAGTCAAGACCTCCGCTCAGAGGTACAAAAACAGGGCGATCATCCAATCCCTCTTTCAAGCGGTTGAACATATCAATGTGTGCGGCGAGAAGGTCCGCCTTTAACCGCGGTGGGTCATAGCTGCGTACGCCTTTCCAGGCTTGGTACACCTTGTAGCGAACCCGCTGGATTTGTCCTTTCTCGATAACCGCAAGCTCGCCAGCCTGAAGTTGCCTCAGGCCTTCGTAAAGTGTCTTATCACGCAATGCATAACCGGCCATCGCAATCTGCAGCAACGCATCAGGGTTGACTGAGGCATTGGAAAGTTGATCCCGCAATTCGCTAGCTTCGCTAGAAATAGCAACATTCTTCCCACTACAACTGAAAAATAATGGAATTGTACGGACTGGATCCGTGGCTGCAAAGGTTCTGTCACCACGTTGAATGATGAATGCGAAATGACCATCAAACAAGTTCAATATTTGACAAGTCTCCCCAACATCACTTGGCAAAAGATGAGGCAATCGATTTGCAGCCTCCTTACCTCGTAGAGGCTTGCCATCAATTCGGAGATAACCTTTGAACCAACACACGACATTCGGCGCGGAGTATTTCTGCCAACCGAAGGTCTCTGACATTGCCAAACGGCAAAGGAGTGGTGCGCAGGTACTAGCTTGCACGGTGCTGGTCAATGTAGGCAGCGAATTCTGTTATTGTATCCAGCTCTTCTTCTGCGATAGCCTCATCAGGGATCTTAACTCCAGTTTTCTCTTCGAGAGTGAAGAGAATATTGATGATGTCGAGCGAATCTAGGCCGAGGTCGGTCAATGAACTCTCAGCCGTTACCGGTACCGACAAGGCATGCTTTTCTTGCACGACTTGGATAATCAATTCACTTGTGTCGCTCAAGTCTTCCTCCTAGAAGTTTACCGTTGTTGCCGCCCAGGAGAGCCCGACACCAAATCCAGCAAGCAAAACGGTCTTGCCAGCCAGTGCCGTTGGACCACCAAGTTTGTGAAGTGTCATTGGCAATGTTGCGGACACGGTATTCCCACAATCACTTAGCATAAATGGCATCTTCTCTGGCTCCACGCCAAGAGCCTTTGCCAAAGCTTCCACCATAAAGGCACTCGCCTGGTGAACGACAAAAAGATCAACATCCTTCACGTCCAACCCATTCAATCTCAAGCAGTTCTTGATTGCCTGTGGTACGCGGCGAACTGCAAAATTGTAGATCTCGCGACCGTTCATATAGAGCGCATTATCACCTTCTGGAATTTGCAATGGCCGCAGGCTGCCCCCACCGGGAACAATAAGATGCTTTCCACCTGAACCGTCGCTTCCAAACTCAAATGCTCCGATCAAACCGTTACCATGGTCGCTGAGGAGGGTGGCAGCTGCTCCGTCGCCAAAAAGAGGAACGGTATTGCGATCATTGGGATCCATGACTTTGGAGTAAGCATCCGAGGTCAGAAGCAGCCCGTAACGCATCTGGTTCTGGACCATCAATGACTTCAAGGTAGCTAAGCCGATAACAAATCCGGAACAGCCCTGGTTGATGTCAAATGCAAGACATGAGCTGGCCAGACCTAGTTCGTGTTGCACCAAGTTTGCAGTTGTTGGCAGCTTATAATCCGGGTTCTGAGTGACGACAATGACCGCTCCTATTTCTTGCGGATCAAGTCCGACCTGTTTCAAAAGCTGACGTCCTGCTTGCGTTGCCATGTCCGCCACGCCCTGGTCCGGCCCAGCAATCCGTCTCTCAGTAAATCCAACTTTCTTGTCGAGGAAGTCCTTTGAGAAATCAAATGTTTCAAGGAGTTCATCGTTACTGACCACTCTGTCAGGCAAGTATATCTCCAAAGCTTGGATTGTGGGCTCGTTGATTTGGCCTTGTGTTGGCATGTTTGTTTCGAATGCCTTTACTCTAGAATCGGTGACGCACGCTCATGTCGTAGCTAGCAGCTTCTTGTGCAAGCTATAGCTGCTCCCTATGAGCGTAGCGTCTCACAGGTACGTTAAGTCTGGCTGTCCGCTCAAGATTTTTGGAGTGGCTTTGATAAAAAGCAGGAGCATTTAAGGGTGATATTTCAGCCTTGCCTCCAGCGCCTGCTCTCTCAAGCACAAGTTGCTGTCGATCATCGCCTCAAAATTCACGAGCTGCTGCAACGAACTCACATGACCTGTGAAAGTCATGGACTAGATCATACATCGGAGAGCCTCGTTTCATATTGAATATCGAACGCGCAGCCGATAAGCTACCATAGTCAAGCCCTGTGCAGCCATCGGTTTGCTCCCTCTTAGTACGAAAAACAAATCTTCGTCACTCCGCCTTTGGCGCCGACGATATTTACTGTGTTCAGAGTATAAGTTCTATCACCAGCTGCTCTCAAGCCAACATGTCTAATGCAAAGCCGTTGCTCGTCTGAATTGAGCCACGAAGTAAGCCGCGGTAAATTCTCTACGTATATGAAGCGAATACCCGAAGTCGTGGTTGCTCTATCCGTAAGTTCCTTACTGTGTAGTCTCTTATTGGCTTCGACTAGTGTGCGGAAAAAGTCCGACATATGCCTTACCGACGCCAAAGCAATCGATCCTGAGAAAGGTCCTTGATACGTTAATTCTCTGATCGGGAAGTCTTGCTCGGGACACCGTGTTGTTATCTCTGAACCATCCTCAACGAAATAAGCGGTATGACTACCGGACGAGGCGCTCATATCCAGTGCAGCTGAATAGTCGGCAGGTACAGTCTCTCGATTGGCATCTGGTATCAACTGCCATCGACCTCCGTGAACGATGAGCTTCGGGATGCGATATCTGACAACGCTATTCCAGTCAAACCCCACCTCTTCTAGTCCTAGCATAAGACTTGCAAAGAGCGTTGTTGAGTGAACGTACTCTCTTTCGCCGAGGAACGACATGGGAAATGGTCTCAGATACTGTTTCACTAGCCAATCTCCTCCAGAATGCGAGTCCACACGACGCCAATGGCACCAAAGCAATCACTGTTCGCGCGATCAGGATTGTGGTTTTAATGATCCTAACAACGGTTTGATGGTCTGCCTAACTGTAGATCATTGCAGGGGAGTGAAATGTCGATTGGTGATTTCCAAGTCCGACGAACAGAGCCGTCGGATATGCAGGATCTAAATGATCTATACCAGCTGCTAACAGGAAGAATAAGGACGCGCGCCAAGTTTGAATGGGAGTGGCTCAATTGCTTTGAAGGACCTGCCCCTTCCTGGGTCATTTTAGAAAAGAAGTCCAAACGTCTCGTCGGTCATCATGGTGTTGTGCCCGTTCCGTTAATGTATCAAGGGCAGATTTGCCGAGCGGCAAGAACCGAAAATACAATGGTTCATCCAGAATTTCGCGGAAAGTTTCCGTATCATGTCTTTGAGGCCCAGCTGCTAAGAGAGCTGTTGCAGACCTATGATGCGATATTCACGACATCCGGTAAAGGAGCACCTCTCGCGGTTCGGAAGCGGCTTGGCTACTACGAAGTTGGCACTTGGCATAGCTACCGATTGCGGTTGACGATAGGTTACTTTGTCCGACGGCTTGCCGCCAAAGCGCTGAACACTCCACACGCAGCTCGCGCGCTTAAACTTAGGTCGCATGATGATTTTAACGTGCTAGGTTCCGACTACCCTGAGTTCGAAAGGGCCCTTGGTCAAATGTCAAACCCGGCTGGATCGGTGAACGTTGCCAATCATGCTGAATACTTTCGTTGGCGGCTAGCTGAACACCCTTATGCGAAACGCGGCACGTGCGTTTTTTCGGTTGGAGATGTAACTGGTGTCGCAGCCTGGCGGACACAATCACGACTTGGAGCAGTTGCTGTTGCGATTGAGCATTTCGCTCTTCAAACGGAGGAGCCGCAAATGTGGCTGGAGGCCCTAAGAAAACTTTGCGAAACCTTTGCGCATGCCGCTCCTGTATCGGTGAGCCTACGTTGCATCGCAAACAATGGCTTGCTTGCATCAACAGCAGCAAGCCTTTCGCCGAAGGATGAGACCAATGAACCGAGGGAAGGGGCCGCCAAGCTGCTGGTGAGAAGCGATCGACTAGCTGCAGACACGATCTGGAATGTCTCTCCAATGATAACGCAGGCCATTTAATCTATCTACCGGCATGCCTTTAGGTATGAGGTTTGTTGACAATACCACACGCACGATTGCCCGGATCAGAGCAGGATGCCGATGGACATATTCAACCAACCCAGAAGCTGAGCAACTACAGATGCAAAGGCTCTGATGTCGGCGCTTTCGCGCACAAGGCGCTAGACGAGATAGGAGCCAATGAAGCCATCCGCGCCGGTAACAAGGCTGTTCTTCCGTTCCAATTCATAAGAGCTCCAAGAATCCAATTGCGAGCGTCACGACAACAACAAGCTGAATGTTGAGATTGTTGAAAACTAGTCTACTCTGCAGCATTACCTTGTTCTTCGCGAATGTGCTCGATGACACGCAGAAACCTGGGAGCCAGAATTCTGTCGCCAGCATAGCTGAGCCTTAGCTCGTCGTAGAGCGCCTGCGGCTGGCTGCTTTCAGTAACAACAAGCGTTGCGTGTGGATCAATTTGCTGCAATCCATGAAATACCGGTATTCCTAACAACTTGTCAGACTTAGCCATCGGGTCGAATATTCCAATGACGGAGCTATCAGTTTCGTTTGCTGCCAACAAAGCAATTTCGGTCAGTTCGCCACTGCCCGCCAACACATACTTAGAAACGGCTGATGACGACGCATTCTCAAACAGCGAGCGGTATTCGGCTCGTGCCCTACGAAAGAACTGCAAGGAAGTATCGAGATACTCTGCGACCAGTCGTGACTTTTCCCGAAACCCCTGCGGCGTGACATAGTAGGCATACCTTTTTCTGGGTGCCGAAGACACTTTGACAAAGCCTTTCTGGATGGCTCGTTTCAGAAGCGCATTCACAAAACCCACTGACACGGATATGCGCTTCGAGAGTGATAACTGACTGGTGATCGAACCGCCCTCAAGCTGTTCCAAGATATCCAATTCGGTTTCTAGTTTGGGTTTTGTCAACATCAGTCTTTTCCACTGCCGAGCGAGCGGGTCGCTTCACTTCACTTGTCAGATTGAACGATAAGAATGACCGCTGATTGCAATCCAAGAGCGAACCGGCTTAGGCCGCTTCTTGTGCATTATCAGAAGCGTTGGAAACGATACCTTGGAGGTAAAGCTGATCAAATGCCTCGATCATGCTGTCCAGGCTGAATTTGTCCGCGATCCGGTTGCGGGCCTTTGCGCCTCGTCCTAGTCGTTCAGAATCGGGTTCGTTCAGCAATGCAGAAATATGATCTGCCAAACAGTCTGCATCTCCAACTTCGCAGACGAGACCAGTGTCTGCAACGATGGTCGCGGCATCGCCGACATTCGTGGTTACAACTGCTGTGCCACAGGCCATGGCCTCTGCGACAACATTAGGGAACCCCTCACCGAAGGCTGAGCTGGACACAAAAAGATCGAGCGCCGCCAGAAACCCAGGCATGTCCTCGCAAATCCCGATCAACTCCAAATTTTCCCGTATGGGAAGGGAAGGCGTGTCCTTGCCGGCAGCAATAAAGTTGACCTCTGGCAATTGGTCGACAACGCGTAGAAAGGTGGGATAGTCCTTTTGCGGATCGACGCGCCCCGCAATGCCAACCACTGGCCTCTTTTTGTCCGATAGAAAACTAGTCGTAAAGTCGGTGACCGGCATCGGTGTAAACAAGTCAACATCTATGCCATTGTGAATGACGGTGAGCTTGTTTCGTTGATAACCAAGTTTGGCGTGGACATCTCGCCCTGCATTTGAGTTGGCAATAATAGCATCAGGGAGTCGAGAGAGTTTCGCGCATGCATTGATCGCAAACTTGAGCTGGCGGCCGTACTGCCCAATGTCCAGATCAGAACAGCGGATGCCCCAATAGAGGCGCGTTTTCTTTCGTCTCCCGCTGAGCAACAATCCAAGTGTCGCGATCAAGTCGCCGTAATAGAGCCAGCTTTGTACGCAGTCCGGTTTCTCAGATCTTATGAGTCTCGCAAGATAAGCAACAGCTCTCGGCAAATCTTTGGCACCACGGATGCCGATGGCTTCGTATCTGATCTGTGCGCTCTGCAAGGCTCGTTCGAAGTGAGAATGAGTGTGCGGTAGCAAACTTACAACAATCACTTCGGGAGCATTCACGCGTGGAGTAGTAACGAGCTTTGTAAGGCACATTTCAGCGCCGCCGACGGCGAGACTGGGAATGACGTGAATGACTTTCAATGCATGGCCAGAGTAGTTAGGATCAGATTTTCAGCCGCCTCACCGCGAAGCATTTATTGGGCCGGCGATCAAACTGAGCTGTGTTGTCAGATCTTCAGCTTCGTACTTGTCTTGCCACCAAGAATGAATTTCTCCCGGGTAAAGAGCGCTGACAACGCGCGAAGGTATAACTTTTGCCGCGATTCCGACTGCCTCGAATGCCTGGGCCATATCGCTCATACGCAAACAATTGATCGCCCTGCCGCGCTTAGCAATGTAGTCATGCGCCGGGACATCATAGAGGCCCTCAAAAGGATTTTCGGTCGGGTAGTGATTCCCGAAGTCGACAAGGTGGAGGAACTGTGTTTCTGGCGACTGAATCTCTGCGAGCTTTCGGACGATGCCGTCCAACGGAAAAACGTGTTCTAGCACCGACTGCGACAGGACAACGTCAACCGGGTGCTCTATGGGTGCAGATTCAAACCCGGTTCGCGTGATATGCAACCGCTCCTTGAGCAATTTGAGAAACTGATCAAAGCTTGCTCGTTCACCATACAAGGCGGTGAGATCGGCATGAAAGACACGCAGATATTTCTCGACGACGACTGGATCAAACAGTAAGTCTGGATCCCATTCGGGCTCCGCACTCTCAAACGTCTCAGCGCCACGGTAGAGTGCCAACGGGCCGAACCCACCAAGCGGACCGCATCCAATTTCAACAACGCGTTTTCCTTCGAACGCGATGGGTTGCCAGGTCATATTTCTGGCCGCGATGGCCTCTTGACGTTGCAGCAGTTCAGCGAAGCGAATTCCTCTGGCGTGCTTGGAAGACGACATCAGCTCGTGGGGTGTCCAGGAGGGACCACTTCGAAAATAGGGTAGCTTGCTTCTTGCAATGCGCCAAGTCTCGATCGGCGTTAACGCCATTAGGTAGGAGAGTTTTGTCATGAACAGTATATATTCTCTCCTCAGTTAGCAGCAACAGGTGTTGAAACAGACGTCGTCGCTTGCTGACCATTCGACGCTCATTGTTGTTCTGATCCGACACGTTCTGGCGATGAAAGCAGTTCCGACCACAAGGCTGCAACATGGTCCGCATGATAACAACCTGGTAACAATGACGTTCTCGGTGAACTGGGCGTTGATACCATTGGTGTCAACTTTTCTATTGCCTTCAAGAATGCATCTCCCACGGTCACCGAGGTAACGCTACTAGGCTTGGCATTGCGGACAAGATCGTCTGCCGCTGCCTCGTCTGAAATAACTGCTGGAGTGCCAACTGCAAGGCTTTCGAGCACGACATTCGGCAAGCCCTCCCAGCGTGAGGGAAGAAGGAATGCATCGGCACCAGCGATCCAACTCGCGAGGTCGTGAGTGAAGCCCCGGAATGTCACTTGCTCATTGAGAGCCAGAGCCTGTGCTCTGTCCTGCAGCGATACACGCTCAGCGCCCTCGCCAAACACCTCAATGCGGCTCGACTTCGGCAGCCGACTAGCCATTTCAAGCAAGCGATCAAATCCCTTTTGATGAGTGAGTCTTCCGGCTGCAACCAGCCGCAATCCGTCGCCTTCAATTCGTTGTGGCATTGCTGCGCGCGTGCGCACATTTTTCTGATCAACCGGGTTTTGAATTATGTAGACGCACCTTGTTGCCCCCGGCGCAGCAGAGCGAATCTGATCCGCAATGATTGTTGTCGGCGCGATGATGGCATCGGCTTTGGGATAGAGGCGGCGATACGGATCTAGGTTCCGCATCAGCTTTGGGAGCTCTCGCAATGTTGCGTCCAAAGAATTTGCCTCGCGTACAACTAGTCGGGTATGCCGAGGCAGAAACCGGCGAAGAGCCAGGAGTGAGAGATTTAGATAACCCATCACCGAGACAACTACATCAGGCCTTCTTGATCGAATTTTCTTGACTAGCCAAGGCAGGCCGTTTCGTAACTGAGCAAAGCCACCAGATTCCACGGTAATCCATTCAGGCACACGATCGCCGAATGTCATGTCACGACCAGCTATCAAAAGCTCTGTCTGGAACAGCTCCTGGTCCAAGGCACCGGCAAGGTTGAGCATCACGGATTGAGCACCACCACCAGCAAGATCAGGCAAAGCGAAAACAACCTTTTGGAGCTGAGCATTCATTGTCGGTTGGTTTTTGACTTTACGATTGACGTCCAAAAGTTGTGCAGTTCGGCCGCTCGGTCAGGCCCATTACACAGCTTCCGAACCCTGGATTGCGCAGCTTGGCGTAGCGCAGTGTGCTGTTCGCTGTCATTGAGCAGGTGCACAAGCACGGTAGCAATCTCACGCGCATTGAACTTGGGCTGGAGAAACCCCGTGGCACCATCCTCGACGAAGCGGTCGTAGACACCTGTTGCAAGAACCGGCAAGCCGAGTGACATTGCCTCCAGCACTTCACGTCCCCAGGGATCATTGCCTCTCGACGGCCGCAAAAGGGCCTGGCAGGCTGATAAATATGGCGCAGTATCCGGAACGTGTCCAAGGAACTTGAACATGTGGCCGACTTCCATGGCATCAGCGTAATCGGCGAGCGTGCCGCCACGCTGAGCAATATCACCAAGTAGGCCTGGCATTCGGCCGAGCAGCTTAAAGTGGCCAGCAACCACTATCAAAAACCGATCTCCGACGCCCATGTTCTTCAGCTCAACAGCTACATCAATGAGTCGGTCTGTGCCTCGGATGTACGCAAAGTTTGACGTTGATGCAATTTTGAAGCGATCGTCAACTGCCAATGCAGTGTCCGTTTGAATTCCCTCCAACTCGGAGACAATGTTGTAAATAACTGGACCAGAAGACTCTTTGCCAATCTGTTCATTGACGCGCTCTTTCTCCATTTCAGATATGAAAACAATGCCATCTACGGCATCGTCCAACGTCCTATACTGCCATCGAGTAAAGACATTAACCGGCAATCGTGTCCGAACATGTGCTGTCATGGCGACCTGCCTGCCCAACTCACGGCGGAGCCATCGGGCGAGCAGAAACAACCCTTCATGATTGAAGTGAATTAAATCGAATCTCTCTCGCAGACTCCGAGCAGTTGCTTTTCGGAACGCCGCGCTCCCCTTCCAGCCGAGAGCAAACTTGGTGTAAGCGTAGATATTGCGCGAGAGGAGTGGCAACGAACTCACGTGCGGCATGTCAGGAGTTATTCTGCTATCAATATTGATCGATGCGAGTCTCTCCTGTGTTGGACCCGACTTGCGGCACCATACTTCGGCTGCCATGGACTGAGGAAGGTAGCGCAAGCTCTCGTACAAGCTGCGCGACGAACCACCATAGCCGCCTTCGATATCAAGACAGAGGACTCGCATACACTAGCCGATTACTTCCGCTGTTCTCTCCCAGCCCAAATGAAAAACAGCATCAAGTATTGACAGGCCGGCAACAAAATCATTCAAACCTTGGTCATATTTGGGGTGTTGGAAATTCGACAGTGCGATTTCAATTCCTTGTTTCTTAAACTTCGCAGGATCTTGGTAACCCGTTCCTCCTTTGCCAGATAAATAAGTGCCTTGTGGCGAGAGCTTTTTCACAATGCATACAAGGCGATCATCCGACCTGAGGTGACTAGCATTGAGCGTCGAGGAACTCAGCAACTCCGTTTCTATGCCAAGTCTTCCTGCAATTCGACGTATGAGCAATGTATTGATATCAGCAATCGAGCCTGTCGGAAGATCGTCGTATAGCGTCTCAACTGCCGGCCAAGTCTGCTTGAACTTTGCGGCTGATTTATATGCGCCATACAGCGTATCGATGTGGGACCGCACCCATCCACTGTTTGCTGGCGTTACCGCATTTATTGTATCGCCCAAGCTGGCCTTTACTGGAACCGATAACCACCGATCACCCTGTCCGCCAAGGATCTTCACGCGGTTGATGTAACTCTGCTTGCTGAACTGGACATCATCAAGAAGCACTAGGATGTCCGAGCTTGCCATCTTATGAAAGTAACCCAGCCAAGGTAGGTAATTCGGTTGGTGGATTGATACTACGGACATTGCCGTTTGATACTGTGAACATAGGTTTGCAGAAAAGTCGTGATATCAGTCGGTTGAAATCCGAGTTGCGCTTGGATTCTGTCTAGATTAAGTGTCTCGTTTCGACACGTCGAGCTATCGACCAAAATCACTTCGCTTGTAGATCGAGTCATTTTTTTTAGCCTGGCGGCGAGGTGAGCGAGTTCGAATGAGTCGGCACTTGCAAGGTTCATTATGTGATGGCCGTCAGGCAAATCTGATCTTAAGGCCAGCATGATCCCCTGAACCACGTCTTCAATCCATGCCCACTGAAACCGACTATTCGGTTCTGCAACGCGAATTGGTTGGTTCGATAGAGCTGCTTTTGCAAAGTGATAGAGTGCCCCGGACTTTCGCTGCCCCCCATGAACGCCAGCAAGACGCAAGCTGACGGCTGTCATCGCATGTGTCTCTGTAATGATGCTCAGAAGATCTTCGGCAGACTTTTTACTCCAGCCATACAGGCTGCGAGGCGAAGTTTCTGATTCGAAGGAACCACCGCGCGGCGCAATCAGATTCTCGTAAACAGCAATGGATGAAGTGAAAACTAGCCGTCTGCAATTCGTCAATTTCATCAACTCAACAACATTGGCTAAACAAACAAGGTTGGACTGAATGACTGGACTAATTTGTTCGATATCGTTCGAAGCTTCAATTTTTGCAGCGCTATGGACGATAGCATCGATCGTCCCAATGCGTTCGGCGAGGTGGGTTACTTGTTCCTGATTGGTTAGATCGCAGTGCACATAGCAGGGTTCTTGAAGCTCGATCATATTGTGCTTTGTGGGTAGTGTAGTGTGCCAAATTCCAATGACTTCGTAGCCCAGCTCTTTCGCTTCAACGATCAGGCTTGAGCCAATGAAACCAGCAGCACCGGTAACAAGAATACGCATCTAGACGAGTCGCTTGCGGGTTTCGTTGACAAGTGCGACTGCAACGCGCTCCGCATCTTCCAGTGTCACCCCGGCGTGCATTGGAAGACAGAGCGAACGCGATAAGACATCCTCAGTATTTTTCAAGTTCTCATTTCTATGTTTTTTGAAGATACGTTCATGATGAGTTGGTTTGTAGATCCCTTTAACCTCGATGTTGTGCTCGCCCTTCAGGACTTTCGATACCTCATCGCGATCAATTTCCTCTCTCAGAAACACCGGATATTGATACCACGACGGATGGCAGTTGTCCGGCACGTCAAGCAGCTGCAGGCCCGGTTGATTTGCTAGAAGCAACTTGTATCGGACTGCGAGTTCGCGGCGCTTTTCCAATTGCTCTTCAAGTTGCGCGCTTTGATGATAGGCAACACACGAGCGGATCTCATCGAGGAACCAATCATTGCCGTAGTGGACGATTTCTCCGGTTCCTTCCTGTCGGCCGAAAATGCGCAGCTCCCGAGCATATTTTGCAAGTTCGGCATTGTCCGTCGTCAAGATGCCGCCGGTCCCGCTTGTTAGGATCTTCGTCGGGTAAAAGCTAAATGTGCTGGCATCGCCAAAGCTGCCGGCAGGCCTCCCATCAATACTGGCGCCATGTGCATGGGCAGCGTCTTCTATGACAAAGATACCCCTCTCTCGAGCAAAATCAAGGATCTCGGTGTATTCATGCGAGATGATGCCGGTTAGATGGACCCAAATGATTGCACGGGTGTTGGGCGTAACCTTGCGTTTGAGGTCCTCGACGTCAAGCGCGAGCGTTTCCGTGCTCATATCAATCAGGATTGGCCTACCGCCGGCGAACTCAACCACGCTGACATCTGTAATGAAACTCCCAGCGGGAACCAGAACATCCTTGCCCTGAATCCCGGCAAATGACAGCGCGATATGCAAAGCGGTTGTACAAGATGTCAGACTGACTCCAAACTCACGATTGGTGAGCTGGGCGAATCGATCTTCAAATTTCTTCGCCCATGGCCCCATCATAAGTCTACCCGACGACAAAATGGAGTCGATATCTTTACTGATCGCCACCCGCATGCTGTCTGGAAAAAATGGCTGAGCTAGAGAAATCTTGTCTGTCATTTTTGTCATCCTGCCCCTTGCTTTTCGAACTCGGCGCGGTCGTTACCGCGCGGGTTTGCAATCTCGGTCAGCTCGCTGCGATAAATGAGTATTTGCTCTGGCCTGAGAGCCCTGAGCGCATCTACTTCATCCTCGCCTGGACCATCGCGCAAGATTAGGTCATCGGGTGGTATATCGTCGGGTGAACCCAGCATGTAGTCGTGGGAAACATGCTTTTCATCCGGAAATCGGCGAACGAGCGGCCGGCAGATCAGATCAAGTTTTTCAGCAAGCGCTGCGTGAAAGGCCGGAGAAAAATGCCATTGATCGATAAGAGCTGCCGTCGGACCGCCAACCTTCTCCATTAGATCGGTCAGATTACAGACGTGGCAATCATACCGTTGCATAACATCGCAGCAAGCAGCGTTCGCCGCACTCAGGCAATCGTCCCACTCAGGTATCGGCTGGTAATCGCCGGCATGATAAGTGCTGCCTATGTAATCACGCGGGGGAACTGGTAGGGTGAGCCAAACAACCTGCCTTTGCCGACGCCGGAAGTAGGAGACCAATTGCCGGGCGCGGGCCGCCAGTAATTGTGGCGACACCAATAGTTTCTCCCGTTTGTAGAGGGCAGCCAGATGCACAGTGCTGTACATCGCTTGAAATTCGCGACCCGCCGAGGCGTCAAATTCGCGCAATTCCCTTTCCACGAACTTCAGAAAATGTCCCTTGTTTATCAAGGTTTCCCAGATACCATCCAAAATGACAACGACTGCCGGATTAGAAAGCGCAATGCGAACAATGTTATTTTCGATCGTTCCGCCCCGGAAGTGATCGGGAATATGGACAACGTCATAATTCACACCTGAGGACCGCAACGCAGCCTTGCGCCAGAGATGCGGGAAAGTTTTTTCATAACCGTATCGGTGCTGATATTTGGAGTTTGTATAGTAGGTGTCAAATGCGCGCGAGTCTCCCAGTACGACGACATTTGGAACTTTGGCTTCTTCTGCAAGAGACATAGCTTACTGAGCATCTGGATCAGTGAAAATCGATTGGTGCGATGTGCAGTTCTTTGCCAATTCTCGGTCGAGCTTGACATGTTTTTCGTGCAGCAGCGCATGTAGCCGCGCTTTTGTCGGCATTGCCGGATCTTGCCACCATATCGGGTGGGTAAGCAATTGGAGGGCCCGGTTTTTCCGGACTGCTTCATGCTCCAGAGGATGACCGTGGTGCCAGCCGCCGCGACTATCTGAGCAGTACCCCATTTGATGGAAGAACAAAGGTTCATAGGCATGCCGACGACCTGCAAGTAAGCCAATCTTCCCTTGAAGGGTTTTTGCTGGGCGGTGAAAGCTGATCGTCTTCACTGGGCGCTGTAAGACCTGCTCCAGTGCATCGCATTCCTCGGCGGCAGCGGTTTGCAATGTCTTATCGTCTTCGTCATAGATTGATGCATCTAAATGCAGCCCAACTTCATGACCTAGTTCACAAAGGTCGTTCAGATCGGTGCGGCACTGGCGTGACCAAGGATTATAAAACTCTGTGCGCAAAAGTACGAAGTAAACGGCCGTCACTCCAATACTGCTCTCAAGTTCGGCCATCTGAACTGCGGCTTGGGTAGATAGGTCGATGTCGTGGCGAAGTATGACATGGCGCCGACCAGGGTCAGCTTCATAAAAATCGACAGGGCAATAACCGAGCGCAAGGAGAGATTTAATCAAACAACTGTACGATTCTGGATTAAACTGCGGGTTTAGTGTCTGCATGGGCCTTGTTGAACTTCCAATTATACAAACCTGCAATTATTCCGTCGTCGGGTTTGTGCTGACTGACCTGTCCCCATTAGTTGAACAGCCTAGCGGCTGGGCTAAGTTGAACGTGTTACAATTTACACCGGCAGTTTTTCCTGCTCCTATTGCCTAGCACAAGCCTCGTCAGGTGTCGTCGCCTGACCGAGGGTAGATGCCGCCAAGCTATTGGCGAGATGCGATCGACTATCTGCAGCCACGATTTGGAATGTCTCCCCCATGATCATGCAAGCGACATAGATGTGGCTTGCGATTTCACTGAGCAGCCGAACTAATCACGCGCGCAACTTGTCTACAAGCCTCCGGAGTGAGGCGAGCCGACAGTCCAAACTTTTGCCGACTGGCATCAACTTCATAACCTCCAGCATCCAAGTCGGATTCTGCTGGAATGTAACCTACCATTCCATTCGCATAGCCAACGCAAAGGCAGCCTTTTTGTTCTAGTGGTAACAAGCCACTCAACATCTCGCCAGATGCAAATACGAAATTCACACCTGGCCAACGCCACGTGGTCAGATCCAGGCTAAACATCGCTGCTGATTGATCAGCAAGTTGCAAGTGAATCGTGCGACGATCCGCAATTATTGGCCCATCCTTTACACTTAGCTCGGTCGTGTTCTTCCGTAAGATCTCGATGACTCGTGCACCCAAGCGCTCACCAATATCTCTTGCATCGTCATCTCTTGGCTTACGAAACCTAGCGCCAACGACCAAGTTGACAAGTCGATCACGCAGACCTTGCGGCGCTAGTTGAAGATTGGGGCGAATATCACCACAGAACCCCTGCAAAAAGAGAATTGGTAGCGTGGGCCCAAACTCTCTCCGCAACGTCTGTCGAAACGCCCCAGGGAAATCTGCCCCCCTCCTATTTGATGCATCTGCAACGGGGTGGCATGTATAACGTACGATCAATGCAAATGGTTGTCCACTGGCTTTTTTCTCAACAACGATAACGTCAAGCGAATTGTCGCAAATTCCATACCTGTTAGGCAAATTCTGCAGGCGGTAGCTGAGAGTGGGGCGGAATGCAAGTGCCTTTCGTCGACGATTTATTGCCAGGCCTTCAACTTCCGACTTAGTTGACCTGATCCTCGCATCGCAACCTTGTGCTTTTAGCGCCTCGCTTACAACATCTAGCACTTTGAGTGTCACGTGCTCCTCAAGCGCTTGACTCCATTCATCAATGGCAAAGGCGCGCTCACAATTCGGCGTACCATGTGAGTGTGATGCTGCAAGGCAAACACGCGCTTCCTCCGTTTTGACAATTGCTGATATCTGCCGCCGAAGGGAATTCGCTAGGCTAGAAGAAAACCAGATGATATCCGCAGTTACCAGAACGAATGGCTTGTCACCACCAATGAAGTCTAAGATGAGCGCCGTAACTTCGGTCGCCGTTGAGACCTTGCTACCCGCAGGCGCGCCGTTAACCGCAGTCTCCGGCCGGTCTTCAAGCCCAAACAGGATGGTCGCAACGCGAACGCTAACCACAAGGCCTCACCGACAAACAGGGCGACATCATCGCAATCGACAGATCGCCATCTGACTTCGCGCTTAGTGGATCCATCGGTCTTTCGCGGCACACGAACCTGCAAAGGCATCTAAAATGTTCAACCGCTTCGATCCGAGGAGCAAGCCAACAAGATATCAATTCCCCGATATACTCCCCAACAGCTAGCTCCCTACCATGAAGTAACATACAAATTCCCCATGTTGCCCTCCGGCACGCTACGAACAGTTCCATCTGACCTGAGCCCTATCTTCCATCCGCTCATGAGCAGAGCCCGTGGGTTAATGACCTGCTCCCCGTCTTTGGATCACGGGGAGTTGGAAAATTTTCCGGTTGGCACCCTTCCGGCGCGCGCCCCGGAAGAGCAATACATCAGTTCAATCGGAGCCTTGTTCCTGATCGATGAGTGTGGGCGCACTTCGTTACAGTCTCTACGCCATGTATCACATTTTCGCTGCGCATCCGAGACGTTCATGAACCAGTGCGTGTTCAGGCACTCGGCACGAAACGACCCTTTCAGGCTCCCGATGAAGGCATTGTCGGTCGGCTTGCCGGGGCGCGAGAAGTCAAGTGTGAAGCCTTTCTGGTAAGCCCAGAGATCAAGATCCTTCAAGACAAATTCGCTGCCCTGATCGACCCGGATCGTCTTGGGCTACCCAACCGCATCGCAGACACGCTCAAGCGTCTCGACAACATCCGAGCCCTTGTAGTTGCGCCTAAAATCGATCGCTGGCACGAACCGGGAGTGTGTGTCGATGCTCATCAGAATGCGCAACCGACCGCCGTCGTAGGTCTGATCATGCATGAAATCCATCGCCCAAACGTTGTTCGGTTGAGCTGCTTGCTTGCGATCATTGCGAAGCTTCGCCTTGACTTTGCGCCTCGGCGTATTATTGCGCAATTGCAAGCCCATTTCGCTGTATAGCCGGCGCAAACGTTTGTTATTCACATTCCAACCCCCACGCCTTAGCAGAACGCAAATGCGCCTGTAACCGTAGCGCACAGGCGTCTCAGCAATTTCTTTAATCCGCTTCATCAAACTGGCCTGCGGCGGACGACGGGAATTGTAATGAAGGTCGATGTGTCAACGCAAAACATCTCACACGCTTGCCGGATCGACACCGACCAAACTACCCGCGCGTCATCATCCAGACGGCGCTTCACCGCAGGCCTTAATGCTTTCGCTTGATGATGCCCTGCAGCATCTCCTCGTCGAGAGACAGATCCGCCACGATCCGCTCCAGGCGACCAATCTCTTCCTCAATATGTTTGAGCCGCTTCATCTCAGACGGCATCAGTCCGCCGTACTTCTTCTTCAAATTGCAAATAGGTCGCTTGGCTAATACCCGCCTTACGGCACACTTCGTCAACCGATGTGCCTTCTTCGGCCTGAGGTAGAATGAACGCCATCTGGCTCTCGGAAAACTTGGAACGCTTCATCGTTTTTCCTCGCTCGCGCGGCCAAGCCGCTAATCGAGAATTTTCCATGATTCACCGGTCCAGTTTCAGGGAAGCAGGTCACATCCTATTGCAAACGCTTGTTATCATCAGTCAAACTTGGGCGTATTGCTCGGTTAGTAAAGTGCATGGGAACAATAACATCGGCTCGTCTTGGATTAGCGGGCAAGAGACGGCCCTGAAGCCACCACTTGATCAAGAAATTCCAAGACATTCTCCGCACCATTTCTACCCGGCGATCTGGGACCGAATATATAGTTCTGTGTGAAATGGTCGCGAGCCGTTTTCATTTCTGTCCAGCGTTGCATTAGTTTCGACTCTGGTTGGTTGAGCAGATTAAGTAGATCACTTGACCACTTTGATCCATTCACAGTGACAAAAAATATAGATTGTTTGAGGTGCTCAATCACTTCATCATCGATTGGAAAGGACGGATCATAAACAAATATCATAGGCTTGTCTGAACCAAACGCCCATCCCAGCGTACTCAAGGCTGATTCTACAATAATCATATCAGCCGCTGTCCGCATGTAACGAAAATCGCCTGCAGATAAGATCTTGACTTTGGAATTGTCTCTATCACGAAACGGATCAGGATCCCTGTACCTCCTCGTGCTGTAGAGCTTCACAACAGGAACGCCCGACACTTCTGGAAGGACCTCGCGTATGATGGTCTTCATCCTCTGGAATATATTGCGGTCAATCGTGGAGTAGGGATTGAGAATAAGATTGTTCTGCAAAGCTGAAGGAACATATAAAACAACCCTATCAGACGAGCCCACACCAATCTGAGCGCGGACTATAAGTCTCTGAAAAATACTCCGCGGTGTTTGTCTCGTAGCAGCGCTTAAACCAATAGCCCTGTTCACTGTCGACGTCTGGTTTGCAGCGTTAGGTGCCGCGGCAATATTTAAGAATTCAGCGGCATGCTCAGTGGCAACCAAATAGACATCGCCACTTGGCGGCTCCGCGATTCTGGCAATGGGGGCATGATATTTGGTCAGGCCTGCTGACACACCGTGCTGCACCACTACGATTGGCACTTCCGAAGCCGCCAGTGCAGCTGCAAATGCATGTTGCTTAAGCGAGCCTACTGAATTGGTGATATAAACTGTTTTCTCGGATTTACGAATCCGCATAGCCTGTACCGACTTGCCGGCTGCTTCGCGCGCAGGTACGAGCCAACGACATAAATTATCAAAGCGTGCCGCTACGATCGGTGCAATCGCCGCAATTGAACTCGGTAGGTTCTGTTCCAGCGCTGCTTCCATTAGGTTGCTGCTGAGTCGGTCTTCATCTACAGGGTTATTTCTATTCCCCGCCGAGAATGCAGGAAGAGTGGGAGCACCCTCTATACTGCATCGCCGAGCAATCAAATGAGGTAGCATCTCACGAATTGTCTCATTCTCACGCCCGACAATGATCCTTAAATGAGCCCTCGATAAAGAAAATTGTTTTTGTCTTAACAAATGGCTCCAACTTCGCCACACAAGTTGCGAGACCGATGTGTCAGAGAACGATAGAACACGACCAGTCCACGATGGCTGATCTATATATTTGTACAGATAAGTCTTGTCGTACCGTTCCTCGCAGATCAACTCAGTTTCGTGAGCCCATGCTTCCCTCGCCAACACAGAAAACAAGGTCTCAAATTGCTCAATCACGCCTCCCTGTTCCGCATTACCCAATAATGCTGGGTGGCCAACAACTATTTTACGTCCTGGAGTCGTTTGTACCCAGTTTGCGAGCAAGTACTGCTTGTAAGCTAAAACTGTAATCAATCTGTGCAACCGAATGGCCAGAAAACGGTCTAACCAGTGCCAGTTGAGTTCGTTCCCAAGTTTACGCCACTCCGCTTCGAATTTTGCCACAGTAGACAGAGACACCAACCCGCATGCATCCGCAACCTTTTGACTCGCAAAGTCCTCTAGCCACTTTACCGACTGATTCTGACTCGCGAGCGCTTCATAGACGAAAGGAGATGTCGAGTACCAATAAATATTCTGATCCCCGCATTGCGCACGAGCCAATGCAACCGCGTCCATTGATTCTACTAAGACATTCAACTTCACTTGTCCGCGTCCTGTGTCGCACTAAGATAACGCATTCACTTTCCCTTCATCCAGTGGTCGTCACTTAAAAAGCGTTGCGCAAGTCGAGCTTCCATATTGGAGTCTACTTTATAAGATGCAGAGGATAGTCGCCGTGCATTCTATGTCACCTCGAATAGCAGTACTTTCAAGTCATTTGCCCCAGGCCTGTTTACCTCCAATTACAATCACGATTTGTGCACCAAACTCTGCAAAGCAAAGTGTCAGCCGGCAGGCATTGCAACCTTGTGCTATCGTCTACGAGGACATAAATCGACCAACACCACCACTCCGGATGAGAACAGTCAAAAAAGGCTAGGGCTATATGGTGCTGCAGTTTTCCGGACGACGGTCCAGCCAAAATGTGTCATGCCAAATCTCAAGAGAGATTAGCATCCAAAGCAAAGTATCCAAACGCCTTCTATTCCGAAAATGATCCGCTAGCAACTTCTTGACAGCGTCCGCATTCAAGTAATTCATCGAGAAGCTGTCCTTGGACAAAATTAAACGCTCTGCCACAGGTTGAATAATAGGCTGGCCTAGCCAAAGCATCATATCGGAAGGAAAGCCATCCTTTGGTTTGGATAGAATTCGCTCAGGCAGACTATTTTGCATCGCGCTGCGTAAGCAAATCTTTGTTTCACCGTTTTTTGCGTTCATTTTTCGCACGCTGGATAGACTATTCGCCCACTTTACCAGGCCTGGCTTCAAAAAAGGCACCCGAATTTCTATGCTGTGTGCCATTCCAACCCGGTCCTGGCGTTGCAAAAGCGTTTGCATTCTGTACTTCTGGCTGAATATCGATTGGAGCTGATCAATATCGATTCCGGTCTGCAGATAGCCATCAAGCCATCGCCAGGGTTGCGTTGCTTCAGCACCGTCGGAAACCGCAGACGTTAGGGAGTCTACAACGTCAACACTATGCTGCCCACCACCGAAATAAAGAATTGATAGTTCCTGATGGCGGTCGCATGCCAAGTCTAATTCTTTGGCAGTCCGTAGAAATCGGTCATATCCCATAAAGATCTCATCGGACCCCTCCCCTGACAGTAGCACTTTTACTCCATTATCGTGTGCCCGAGCACAGATATTCGAAAGAAGTGGAGTATTCTGAAATTGAATGGGCTCGTCATAGTTCCAAGTAATCCACTTAAGAACTTCAAAGTACCTCTCAAAATCAACAAGTCCAATATCGAGATCAGCATGCCATTCCGGGTATTTTTTGGTCAGAAAACGTAAGAAAATATCGACGTCGGGCTTCTCAGACACTTCAGAGTTTTGATTTGATGCAAAAAAGAGCTTAACTTTTGATGTCGGCGATTGGGAAGCTAGTCGCTCCACAATCGTGTTGGAATCGATACCTCCAGACAGAAGCACGCCAATGGGGACGTCTGAGATCCGACGCGAGCGAATTGCTTGATCAACAAGTTGCATAGTTTGGGAAGCTATGGATTCGCCAGGATCATGGACTCTTGCACATAACGCATCTTCGAGGCGCCAGTATTGATGCGTCGCAATCTGCCCAGTACCGGACACTGAGAGATACGCACCGGGCTCAATCTCAAAGACGTCCTTAAATGCTGTTTCAGTCCCATTGACTTTCGAAGTAAAGAGCAGATCATCCATTCGGGCTAAATTTGGTTTTGCATCAAAGCCATCTATTGCAACAATAGCCTTAATCTCGGAAGCGAATACGAATCTTTTTCCATTCTTCGACCAATAGAGTGGCTTTTCGCCTAGTGGATCTCTTGCTAGGGTCAGCGTCTTCCTCTGACCGCAGTACCATGCGAAAGCGAACATTCCATCAATCTTAGAGAGGGTGCGTTCAACACCCCAATGTCTTAGACATAAAAAGAGCACTTCCGTATCGCTTTCGCCAGACAGCCGAAAGCCTTCGTGACGCAAGGATGCACCAAGCTCGCGGTAGTTGTATATTTCACCATTAAATGTAAGAAGATCGTTGTTTTTATTTACAGGCTGTTTGGCTGCAGCCGATCCAACGCCAAGTATTGAGAGTCTAGTATGAGCAAAACCGACATTTGTTGATAAGGCTATACCTGAGCCGTCCGGTCCTCTATGTGCCAATAGCGGCAGTAGCTGCTCAAGTTGTGCCGCCAGGGTACTAGAGTTTTTGAGTTCGAGTATTCCAGCTATTCCGCACATTTGATTTCCGGGTCCGAGTGGCTGTTTTGATATACAGGTATCATTTACCTATTTCATTTCTACTGAAAGACCGTTTCTCTGCTAGCCTGTCAGCGTTCGTGAAAGTAATATTATCTTTTTGTGGCTTACTGCCAAATTTGATTGGCGCAGCCTGTCAAATCGTTATTACAGAGTTATGAGTTGGCTCCTAGAATTCATACTGAAGCAAGTTGTATTATTAACTAACTTCAGGCATAAGAAAGAACTTACGGAGCGGATAGCGGAAGCTTTTCGATCAACCCGGCGTCGGCAAAGCGGTCCAAGTAAGTCCGCACCGTATTGATCGGCAGCTCTAGTTCATAGGCGATGTCGATCAACGATTTGTTGCCTTCAAGATTGAACATAATCGCTTCGGTCTTGAGATTGAGGTTCCAATCCTCACGCCAATCGACCCACAACCCGTAGCGTGAAAGCATCACCGGTCCTCGGAACGTCCGGCGTGGATAATAGTTTTCCTCAAGCGCATCCCACACACCCATGCAGACCTCGAGTGCTTCTTTTAGGTTCTCCGGTCTAATGATATCCGGATTATCATTACTGGTGTGGTATTCCGCATAAGGCCAGCGCGTCAACGACGGCGTTGGAATGTCATAACCTGGACCATTGCTAATAACTTCGTCACTTGCGACAACCTTGCGAAACGGTCCTGTACGTACTTCACCATGATCGCGATGCCCCCGCAGTACCGACAGGAAGGCCCGGTCGATGAGGGCGTCGCCCTGACGCGACAATTGCAGGATGAAGCTGTTGTCGTGGCCGACCATTTCACAGAACCAGGCATGTCGGATCGACTCGACTTTCTCAGGATTATGGTGAAACCATGCAATCGTCCCGATTGTTTCCGGTACGATCAGGAGCCTGAAGCCGTGCTTGCGTTTCGTCCGGGTGGCCAATTCACACGCCATCTCCAATCCAACGACAAGTCCAGCGATACTGTCGTTCACTTGGTACGGATGACAGATGTTGGTCAAAAACAGAACATCCTCACTCGACTCGCCAGGCAGGTGGACCTCTCCAACAGCCATTGGCTCAGATCCGAAAGTAACATCGATTTTGGCTTTCACCGGTGTATCGTCTGCGAGGCCCACAATATCTTGGTGTCGGACACAAAAACCATAGGATCGCTCATAGTATTTAAACTCCCACGGGATCACGTCCGGCATGTCTTCGCGGGACCAGATGTGGTCCCGAACTTCCCCCAGCGTGCCATCAAAGTCCCAAGGCAAAGAGTATGACAGCAGATGCAATGGGTTCTGATTAAAGTCTGCAATCCGTTTGCCACCAACGTCTAGCCATGCCTCATGTACGTGGTAGCGCTCCGGCACGATCCAGGTCAGAACTTCTGAGCCGGGCGCATAATGATGGGTTGCTAGACCCGTCTCACCGAGATACTCGGAACACATCTCAATGGCGCGGTCCAAACCTTCGCAGTTGATTGTCCTGTGCATCGGCCACAACGCGCTCAGCATACCGTACATGCGCCGACCCGCGTCGCTTGTTTCACTGTGTAGCATTTTAGAGTTATCCCAAAAGGCCATGACGTGCAGGGGCGCAACTCGTCAGGCTACGCGGCATCTAACGTTTCGCAGCCCTTGCAGCACGAATGGCACGCTCATGTTCTGCCCACTTGCCAGGGCCACCATGAAGCCGATCAAAGTCACTGCGCAACATGGCGAGAACGATCGTGTCATGAAACTGACCGTCGGCGTAGACGTACTCCCGCAGCACACCTTCCCTAGTCATGCCGACTTTGTCATTGCTGCTAAGTGAGCCATCGTTTGACGTCACTGCTGAACTCCAAATGCGGTTTAACCCGAGATGATGAAATCCGAACCGCAACAATTGGACGAGCGCGTCCGAACCATATCCTTGACCTCGATAATCCGAGTGGCCGATCAACCGACCATACGTCGCCACCCGGTTTATCCAATCGATAAGACTGAGGCGTGCATTGCCGATATGGGTTCCGGTCTCGAGATCACAAACGGCAAAGAACACTGCGTTGGGTGGCTGCGATGCCTCGAAGTAGCTCATTGCTCGGTCGCGGTTTGTCGGAAAGCCCGCCGCCAGGATATACGTAGTCAGCTGCTGATCGTTGACCCAGTCGAGATAGTCATCGTCGACATCTTCGCGTTCTAGAGGTCGGAGAAAGACCTTGCTCCCGGTAACGGTTGCTCGCCGGTAATTTGGGAAGTTGCTACCCGAATGTGTTGCCTGTGTCATGTCAAATAGCTCCTGCTGGCCTCACCATGGCAAGATAGTCGAAATTTCCAACTTCTTGCACGGCAAAGCCATGGCGCTGATAGAAGCGTATGGCGCGCGTATTGGACTTCGCAACATGCAAAGAGGCAGCATAGGTCTGGGGCGCGGTTTCGAGGAACATCGACATTAATTGATCTGCGATCCCTGTTCCCTTCGCCCGGTCGAGTACAGCGATGCGTGTCAGATACCAAGCGTCAGTCGATGGCAGGTCCGCGACACGAGCTGAGTATCGGTCCAGACATTGCTTTAAACGTGCCCTAGCGACGTCTGACGTATCCACTAGTTTTCGAAGCCCCAGAAGTTGCGCCGATTTCAGGCGATTTTGCATCAGCGCACAATAAAGTCCGACGACCTCTCCACGTTCCAACAAAGCCTGGCCAAAATTGAGTTCGCTGCCATTGAGCTGGAACTGCTCGACAACGGACGCAACAAGCGCATCACCCGTTCTTCCAAACAAAGCATAGTATTCCGGCACGGAACTGATCACCAACCTCGCAGCCGTGCGCTTCTGCTCCGCATTAAGCTCGCCGACGTTTAGAACTGACGTGTTGCTCACTACCTGCTGGTCAATTCGTGCGCAAGTCCGGCAATCGAAACCATGCGCTGCTCATCAAGTGAAGCAATGTCAATGTTGACGTCCAGTTCCTTTTCAAGGGCCGAAATAAAGTCAAGATAACCAAAGGAATCCAGCACACCGCTCTCCAGCAGGTCTTGGTCAGTCTTAACTTCAATCGGTGCGCCCCCCCCGGATTCAATCACATTTACTAGGACAGCCTTGATTTGCTCCTGCATTTCGAGTTCAGAACTCAATGGCTCATTCTGCTGCTGCAAGTCGGCGGCTCCTCATCGTTGCGTTCCAGATATTGCCTCGGCCTTCGCCGACAATTGTTTAGCGTCAATCTTGTCGTTACTGTTGCGTGGCAACTGTGAACAGACCTCGATGTGCGAAGGCACCGCGTAGTGGGGCAATCGATTTGTGCAGGCAGCCTTCATGTCAGCTGCTGAAACGGTTACCGGCAATTCCACGAAAGCAATGATCCGATCCTTTGTAAGCGTCACAAATGCAGCAACAGCACCAGCATCTCGCAAGACGGATTCGATTTCGCTGAGCTCGATACGGTGACCCTTGATCTTGATCTGCCTGTCAATGCGTGCCGAAAAGAAAACGTGCCCATTTTTCCTGACCGCCCAGTCGCCGGTGCGATAATAGGGTAGAGCCTCGCCACCCGATTGGAGCTGGCCGAATGCCGCTCGGGTCAGCTCTTCCGACTTCCAGTATCCATGAGAAACCTGCGGACCCGCAATCACGATCTCGCCTTCCATACTTCCCGCCATGGTATCGACATCCATGCCGCTTTCTCCGTCGTCGAGGAGCAACATCATGCCGGGAATGGGCTCACCAAGCGCAACGCTCGCATCAATGGCCGACTGATAGTTCGCAGCATCGAGGCGTAGCAATGTCATCGAGACAGTAGCTTCTGTTGGACCATATGTATTGTGGACGGCAATATCCGGGCGACATTCAAACAAAACTTCCAGATGTTCTCGCAGCAATGGTTCTCCGCAAAACGTCGCCATCCTCAAGCTTGAAAGCCGCTCAGGCGTCATCCGTCCACCGCGCCGCATTAAGTCGATGACACTCGGCACTGAATTCCAAATGCTGAGTTGATATTTCTTGATGGCTTCAGCCGGCAGCAGACGCTCCCTGCGGTCGTTCAGCGGAACCAGCGTCGCGCCAGCACATAACGCCCCGTAGATATCCAAGACGCTCAGATCAAAACCAATGTTGGGGTGCTGCGACCAGCGATCGGACGGCTGCACTTCCATCGCAGTGATCGCCCAATCCGTATAGTGGCCAAGGCCATCACGGCCAATCTTCACGCCTTTTGGCTGTCCCGTCGTGCCGGAAGTGAACATCACGTAAGCAAGGCCATGCGGATCGCAGGGTACCGCCAGTTCCTCACCAGATAGCGCATCCGGGTCAATCGCGACGACTGCTTCATCCAATTCAAGGCTGTCCAGAACAGATGCAGCGCCAATAATCACGTTCGGAGAAAATGTTCGCACAATGGCCTGTTGCCGCAGCAGCGGTTGATCGATGTTCACCGGTGAGTAGTAGCAGCCAGCCATCAACGTGCCAAACATGGCCGCATATGCCGCTGCGCCCCTAGGCAGGCAGATCAGTACGCGGCGGTTGTCAGTGTCATTGCCCGAGCAAGCCTGATTGATGCGAAACGCGTAGCGATTGGCCAAGCGGGCAAGCTCTCCGTAGCAAATTTCGGTTTCGCCCTCTACCACCGCCGGATGGTCGGCATAGCGGTCCGTGACTTCCAGAAATCTCTCTAAGGGATCACGAGCCATGGTGTACTCTAACCTGCGGCCTCCAAGCCGGAACGTTCAATCAAGGCAAATGGATCCTGCTTCAGCAAATCACGAATTGCGCGGTCAACAGCGGCAAGCGGCACGAAGACACTGTGCCGGTTGCCGACCGACAAGACGTTCGCTTCCGGCAGCGAACGAATAACTCGGTCTGCCAACGTCAAATCCGTCCGCACATTCTGATCTTGGCGACGCCCATAGTAGGGGCACTGCATTGTCCTCACAGAACCATCGGAACCTGCAACCGAACGCTCCAGCGTGATCCATTCGCGGTAGGGCACACCGACATTTGCTTCCACGTGATGAATGACCGTTGCACCCTCGTGCGCAGTGCATCCCAAAAGGAGAAGCTTGAAGCGATGATCCAACATCACCTCAAACGCTGACCCCGGGCCGATCGACCGGGTTGGGTCTGCATTGAGGAGGGCGGGTGCCTGCGGACCAATTACCACATGGCTGTGTAGAGGACACAACGTTCTCTGCGCTTTTGGGGACCTGCGCACATACTCTGGTAGCGAGCCCATACCCTGCGCTGGCGTGGCCTGCGGATGGAAGACATCATCAGCTGAAAGCTCAAGAGTGTAAGATGGAAACACCAGGGTTCCGTTCTCACCGACAGCTTGGCACAGGACTTCAAATACCGTTTCGACACCGCCCTCAATGCGCCCAAAGGTGAGCAGCCGGGCATGGACTGCAATGGCGTCACCTTGCGAAATGCCAAGAGCGGCAAGATGCTCCTCGAACGCGTTACGTGAAAAGTTGTTCAATGCGTTAGGGTTTCCGAAAAACTGCTTCGACCTGACGACCATGCAGGCAATCAGGGAGGGAATCGCCCGCAATCGCATTTGCAATAAGCAGTAACGCCTCGTCGTAAGCCGACAGCGTATGGTCAACATCCTCATTGGTGTGAGCGTAGGAAGGCGCATGCCAACCGGCAGCGAGTATTCCGCGACTGCAACCTTCCTGCTGAAAAATGCTCTTCAACAGGAGGCCGTCCTCTCCATCACCTCTGAACGACATGACGCTGCGGCCGGGATATCCCTGCACACCGATTTGAGCATCAAGGCCGTGTTTGCTGATCAAGTTGGTGAGCCCCGACATCAAACGGCCGCCAATAGCATCGACATGGGCGAGCACGGGCTCGCACTGCAGTGTATCTAGCACCGCCTGCGCTGCAACAAAGCCCAGCATGTCGCCGCCGAAGGTAAACGAGAAGAAGGCTTCTTCGAACATTTCCATAACATCGGTGCGGCCGAGGATAACCGAGATTGGAACACCGTTGCCGAGTGCCTTGCCGAAGCATGCGAGGTCTGGCGCAACGCCGAATTTACCGTAGGCACCCTGCAGGTGAATACGAAAACCGGTCCAGCATTCGTCAAACACCAGGATGGCACCATGTTCGTCAGCGAGCCTGCGAACGCTCTGCAGATAGCCCTCAGAGGGTTCGACTATGCCCATCGGCTCCATGACGATGGCTGCGACACGCCTCTCGTTCTCTTCGAGCAAATGCTCAAGTGATTGCACATCGTCGTAGGCGAACGGGATCGTAAGGTCCTGTACTGCCTGCGGAACACCGGCATTCCGCGTGGTCGTGCCAATGAACCAGTCCTGCCAGCCATGATAGCCGCAGCAAAGAACCACGTCCCTTCCGGTAAAGGCCCGAGCCGCGCGCACAGCAGCGGCTGTCACGTCCGAACCGTTCTTCCCGAAACGCACGCGTTCTGCATAGGGGAACCAATCGATCAATCGTTCCGCCAATTCCAATTCTAGAATTGTCGGCAGTGAGAAGGCCAAGCCGTTTTTTAGCTGGGCAGCAAGTGCTGCATTCACGCCCGGATGATTATGGCCAAGCAACAATGGTCCAAGCGCCATCGGCCAATCAACATAGCGATTGCCGTCGACATCCCAGACATAGCCACCATCGGCTTGCGTCGCAAAAACGGGAGCTGCCCCACGCGGATACTGCGTCCAGCCCTTGGAGAAGGTTTGCGCTTGCCCCGGTACCGATTGCTCAGCCCGCTCCAATAAGGCCAGCGATTGCCGGTATCGTGAGTTGTCGTAGTATTGAGCCGTCATCGTTCTCACAACTTAAGTGGCAGCCGTCACGTCATCCACGCGGCTCTTGGCCAAGCCTGCATCGCGGACCCCATCAGCATTAATGGCTGCAATCGTTCCATCTTCGGCGAGTGCCGCTCGGACTTCATCCCAGCTGGCGTTAACCATCCCCTCTGGCCCCAATCTCTTGGCGACACGGCGCACCATGCGGAAGTCTGCCGCGTCATCCACTGTCCATCGCTCTTGTGAGAAATCTTGGTGGCACGGAACATTGGCTGCACTTAATAGGCTACCGCCTTCCAAGTTGGATTGCGCCCACATCCATGGCACGACGTGTTCCCGCTGCGATGGCAGCCTGGCTTCTATGTTTGCACGCTCAAGCGTCTTACGTGTGAAGACTGAAACATCCAGGCCATCAGGCCACGTCGGCGGATGTACATTGGTTGAGTAGTCGAGGCTATCTGCACTGCGCTTCTCCACCACGAGATCAATTACGGCAGGGTCAATGAGCGGGCAATCACCAGTCAGTCGCACAATAACATCGGCATCGTTGACGGCTGCTGCACTAGCATATCGCTGCAGGACATCATCTTCCGGACCGCGAAAGATGGTACAGCTGAGACTTTCCACAACATCGGCAAGGGCATCGTTTTCCTCGCCTTCACCGGTGGCGACAATCACTTGGTCGATAGTGCTGCAACGCCTCGCACGGGCAATGGTCAGACCAATCATGGGACGGCCGGCCAATTCAAACAATACCTTTCCAGGCAGGCGCTGAGATCGAATGCGCGCTTGAATGATAGCAACAGTTTTGGTCATGCGTGCCTACTTGTTCGTTCCGGAGCAAGATCCGCCATGATTGCAAGTCGCATAGCCTCGAGGATGCGTTTGTTCGCCCGCCATCCAATGCCAAAACGAGACAAGCCGTGGGTACGTTCGCGTACGGGCACATCAACTGTGGCAAATTCTACTCCACGCTTGATGGCAGCCAGCGCCAGTTCTGTGCCAACCGACTTGCCACGATCAAAATGCCCATGCTGTTCAAAAAGCTCAATCCGATAGGCTTTCACACCGCAAAGAATATCGCGAACACCGTGCCGCCAGCGTGTGTAACAACTGAATAACATTTCGGCTAGTCGAGCCGAACGGGGCCGTTGTCCCAGCACCAGGGAGACGCGGCCGGACCTCACGGGCTCCAGCATCTGTTCAAGCAGTGCCGCATCGAACTGACCGTCAGCGTCAAACGTCACGACAATGCCCGCGCCAATCCGGGATGCCTCTGCAAAGCCGGCATTAAGCGCGCCTTCATAACCACAGTTAGGACAGAGGCGTAGCACGTGAGCACCTGCTTGCTCTGCGAACACACCGGTCCGATCTGTCGATCCATCATCGACGACCAGCGCTAAGCCATAGGACGATACATTGGCCACAACGCCAGCAATCGTTTGGGCCTCGTTGAATGCCGGAAGCAAGATGACGACTTTGTTTTCTTTAGCTGACATATTCCGCACGTATAATGTCACCCTCGGCAATATCACCTTTAAGCGTCTTGCCGATCAGCCGGTCGATCTGGTAGGGGGCCAGCGCCTCGTTCGGGCAGGGACGCAGCGAGATCAGATCGTCCTGCGTGATGGCATGGCCGGCTTTGAGCTCGCGTTTGGCGCGGATGCCTCGACGCTGCAGCACGGCTGTCTCACGCTCATTCTCCATGATCGTTTTTTCGCTGGGGCCAAGCGCCAGTTCAAGTTCCCGCGTGCGATCCACCATGTCACGCCAGGTTTGCGGCGTCATCGAGAAGCCATGGTCCGGACCTTCTCGGTTCATATCGTCGGTGAAGTGTTTTTCAATCGCCCGAGCGCCCAGCGCCACTGCACCGAGCACGGTTGCGTGGCCAGGTGTATGATCCGAGAGACCCAGCACTGTATTAGGAAAGCGCTGCGCAAATGTCTTGAGTACGTTGAGTGCGATGTGGCGGAAGTTTTCGAGTGAACCAGTGTAGTTCGTGTTGCATTGCATGAGGCAAAGTTGGTCAGTGTGGGAGAGCGCAACCTCCATCGCAGCTTCGACTTCAGCCATCTCTGAGGCGCCTGTGGCGATGAAGAGCGGTTTATTGTCTTTCGCCATCCATGCAATAGAGTCGTGCCAGGTAATGTCACCTGAGCCGAGCTTCCAGGCAACGACATGCTCTGAGAGGTATGGCAGTAGATCCAAATCATAGGGAGAGGTGAAGTAGTCGATCCCGGCTTCGTCGCAGGTCTTGCGCAGTTCCGGCGCCCAGCCCAGATCGATTGACGCGTCCTGATAAACCTCAAAAACACTTTTCGACCAGTTGGCCTGATGTGACTGCTGCCCACCCAATGACTTAAAGCCAAAGTCGGAGACAATGGTTTCAGCTTTGAAGTTTTGAAACTTCGCAGCATTTGCGCCTGCTTCCGCGCACATGTGGATGAGGCCCTTGGCGCGTTCCAAGTCTCCATCATGGTTGGCCGCAACGTCGGCAATGAAATAAGTCGGATGTTCGTTGCCAACCTTAAACCGACCAGTATCGAGGACAACAGTCATTGAGTGGCTCCCGTTGGCGTGTCTTTCAGCAGCGCGATTTGATCGAGAAGTGTCGGCATTGAGCGGCCCAGTGCTTGTTCTATCTTGCTCACGTCCATCCGCATGTCGAGCGGTCTCGGCGCCCGGCCAGGCATTGCGGATGACGCGCTGATCTCAACCTGGCTGGCACTGAGGTCATACTGGCGGGCAAGTGCCAATCCGAATTCTGCCTTACTCATCCCAGCGCGCGAACCCACATTGTAGGTTCCCCGCAGGCCTGCACGAACGATATCCATGGCTGTCGCTGCCAAAGTATCCATGTGCAGCGGTGAAAACAGGTTATCGCTGAAGAGGGTCATTGCTGCACGAGAGCGGAATTGCTGCAGCATCCAGTCCGACAGGCTGGATCGCCCCGACGTCAGCGTTGGCCCGAAAAGATTGACGCGAAGGACCACCGCATTGCTATGTCTTAGCGCTTCATACTCGCCAGCAAGTTTGCTCTTGCCATAAACATTGACCGGGTCGGTACAGTTTTCGGATGTCGGCGCCCGAACACCTGAATAGACCTGATCGGTCGAGATCTGTACAAGAATGGCGTTCGAGGACAGCCCATTAACCACGTGCTGGACAACTTGGCGGTTAAGCAAGTCAGCGGCCTCAGGGTCATCCTCACAACGATCCACGTTTGTCAGAGCAACACAATTGAAGACTAGGTCGGGTGCGACGATTTCTAAGAGCTTTGCTGTGGCCTTAGGGTCGCGAAGATTGCAGAGCTTATCGCCGCTGTGCTGTCCATGCCGGACGACATCACCCAGGCAAGCCGCTGCACCGGCAAGATAGGGGCCGAGTAGACCAGTTGCCCCAAGAACCAGGGTCTTCATTAATCGGCGAAACGTAGTAGCATGTGAACTTCAGATGCGTGCTTCGCTTTATCGAGCTGGTGTTGCATATCATCGATCAGGGGCACAATCATTTGCCGCCAGTGCGTTGCCAAGGTCGCTGTTCCATCATTGCGTTCTAGCTCCACGGCAACCGAACGATAGAGATCGACAAGATCTGTGCCAAACCACCATTCGGCTTCTCGCGTCATACCAAATTCCTTGCACATCCAATCAATCGACTGCTCAGTAAAAAGATGCGTGTGGCCAGCAGACAGCTGCCGTTGGAACACATTCGGGAATACGGCCTCAAGGATCACACATGGACTAAATAGTGGAACCGAAAAGTAGAGGTAGCGTACAGATGGATTTTTCGAGAGCGCGCTCAAGATGGGCCGCGGATGCTGCACGTGCTCCAAAACACCAATCATCGAGATAACGTCGGCCTTGATTTCGGCTGCAATTCCGACAGTAACCTCGAGATCATGGTGGACCATCGAGCCCGCCTCAATCATAGCTTCAGCCAGCGCTACTTGCGTTTCCGAAACCTCATAGCCTTGCGATTTTTTCAATCCGATCTGGCGCAGCGCAGCAACAAAGTAACCGGAGCCCGCTCCAAAATCCGCGTAGTTCAGAGCACCAGCATCTTCTCCCAATTCCTGTAGACCATCTCGGAGAAACTCGGCCTTAGGCACATAAATATCGCGAACCCGGCTCGCGTAGGCTTCACGTGACGCTGCCGAGTAGTTCTTGGCATAGTTGGCGCCCCCGTCATCGGTATAGAGCGCTTCGCAAAACACATCACTGTCCTGGTAGATGCCGTTCAAATGACCGCAAGTGCCGCATAGCACATAGTCGATCTCATTCTTAGTAAAGCGCTCGCCGTCTAACAGCCGGTCGCAGCACTTGCAGTTCGTTCGCCTGGGCTGCCGAAGATAGACGCTGTTAATCCGGTTGATCTCGGCAAGAATCTTATCGTTCTCTTCAAAGAACCCGGTTTTGTGGGCAAGCAAAGGCCCCGAGCTTTTGCTGAATCTAATCATGCGCCTTTGTCCGGTGCGGTACTGGCGAGGATTCGGTTGAGATCGTTCGGCGTCAGCCATTGTTCGTTAAGATCGGAGCGGTATTGAAAGCCTTCGCTAACGACCGTGCCGGCCTTGCCGTCAAAGTAGTGCCTGCGGTCCTTGGCTTTTTGGACGCCGGTTGGCTGGATCATGTAGCAGTTCTCAAAAGCTAGCGTATTGGGTGCATCGTCTTCGGTTATCATAATCTCGTGCAGTTTCTCTCCCGGCCGAATGCCGACAACCTTCGTCGGATAGTCGGGAGCGATGGCCTCAACCAGATCCGTAACCTTCATGGACGGGATCTTTGGAATATAGATTTCGCCCCCCCGCATGTTGGTCAGGCACCCAAATACAAAGTTAACACCCTGCTGCATGGTTATCCAGAAGCGGGTCATCCTCGGATCCGTGATCGGCAGATGTTCCACGCGATCAGCCATCATCTTTCGAAAGATCGGGATAATGCTACCGCGACTCCCGAGAACATTACCGTATCGCACAACCGCAAAAGCAGTGTCCCGTGAACCGGTCAAGTTATTGCCGGCAACGAACAGTTTGTCGGAGCAAAGCTTAGTGGCGCCATACAGGTTAACGGGATTGGCGGCCTTGTCGGTGGAAAGCGCGATAATCTTTCTGACACCATTATCGATTGCAGCGTTGATGACGTTTTCAGCGCCAATGATGTTAGTCTTGATGGCTTCAATGGGATTGTACTCGGCCGCCGGCACTTGCTTCAACGCCGCGGCATGCACCACATAGTCGATCCCGTGGAAAGCCCGTCGAAGTCGGTCAAAATCTCGAACGTCTCCAACAAAGTATCGCATGCAGGGATAGTCGGTAGCGCTATAGCGCTGAGCCATCTCCGACTGTTTGAGTTCATCGCGACTATAGACCACCAGCCTATTGACGTTGCAGGTCTCCAGCACCTCGCGAACAAAGGCCTGCCCGAAGGATCCTGTTCCGCCGGTTATAAGGACATCTGCGCCCTCGAACATTTTACGAATATCTTGGCTCATCATGGCACTGTTCAATGATATGTCCGCATGTCTTGTTCGTCTTCTTCCTCGCTGCCAACCACTAGGTTGGGTCAGGCCGTCAACGCGACGTTGACGGCCTGACCTGACTGTTTTGCAAAGGCGCTCGCATACCACTCGTCTTGTGCAATAAGAGTTGAATGGGTGCCTTCGGCGGTCACCTTCCCGTGCTGAAGCACGACAATCTTGTCTGCTGCCATAACAGTCGACAGGCGGTGTGCAATGATCAGAATTGTCATCTCCGTCTCAGATCTGATCCGCAACAGAGCTTCGCGGAACAGAGCTTCGGAGTCGGCATCTAGATTGCTGGTTGGCTCGTCCAACAATAGAATTGGCGCACCGCGCACCAGTGCTCGCGCGAGATCCAGGCGTTGCTTTTGGCCGCCCGATAATTGATCGCCGTTGGCACCTGCAAGAGTTTCATAGCCCATGGGTTGAGCGTCGATAAAGTCTGCCGCATTAGCAAGTTCAGCCGCCTTACGGATTTCGTCCATAGTCGCATCAGGTTTTCCGTAGCGGATGTGCGCGGACAACGGCACATTAAAGACCTGCGGCGATTGCGGTGCATAGGAGATCCGGCTGCGAAGGCTTGTCAGATCATACTCGCCGATATCTATGCCATTGATCAGAATACGACCGGACGTGGAACGCCTTAGTCGAGGTATCATGTCAAACAGTGTCGATTTGCCAGCACCTGACGGGCCTATAATTGCTGTGAGCTGCCCCGCTTCGAAGCTACAGCTTAGATTGTCCAGCGCCGGCGCGTGCTGGCGTCCTTCGTAGGCGAAGACCACGTCGTCGAACACGATTCCCTTCTCAGTCGAAGTCAGTAGCAGTGTCCCAGAAACATGCTCGCGTTCTGATTTCATGGAATCGAATCTATCGGCAACCGCAATGAATGACGCCTTCAAGCCGCGCTTCGACTGCCGGGTACGAGCGGCCTGCTTGAGCACCGGCAACAGGCGTATGATCAAAACAAGAAAAAGACCAACAAACTCAAGTGGCAGCTTCGCAAAGGTTATACTGACGTAAAGGAAAGCAAGCGCGGCTGTGACAACAATTGGCTCGACAATGATTTCCAAGTTGGCAAGCAGATTGAAAATCCGTACCATGCGGCTACGTTGTCTTTCGGTGAGACGGTTCATGGCAGCGACTTCCGCCCGCTCCATTCCGGCAAGTCTGATCAAGCGTGTTGTCTTAATGCGTTCGACGAGGAAGCCTGACATGTTCTGGTTGGCCTGAACGACTTCCCGACTTGCCTTTTCCGTTCTGTGCAACTGACCACGCACTGCGAGCGCAGCTAACCCGAAAACTAGCACGGCTAAAGCGGTCAAGGCTGCTGAAATAGAAACTAGAGCAACAAGATAGATAGTGAATATGATACCAATACCAATTAGGCTGATTGAGCTAAACAGGTATTGTACTGCGCGGCCCAGTTCCGTGGTTAGATCATTGACTATCCTGCCTGGGTCTTGACCTTCCTGATATTCCGTTGTTGCCGCGATATAATCGCTGAAGCCTTCTGCGCGCTTCTTTGCAATGAGGCCTTCTCTCAATTCCGCCTGAAAACGCAACCTAGTAAACACAAAGCCTTGCCGGATAAGTAACGCCAACATGCTGGTAATGAGCAACAATCCAAGCGAAGGCATTAGGCCGAAGAAGGCATAGGCATCAATCAAGCCTTGCCACCACTCATTCTCCCGAACCAGTTGGGCTACATTTCCTTCAGCTTGTATAAACTGGTAGACGGGCACAATTGCCGCGAGGCCCACCAATTCCATGGCTGTGCCACCAAGTTGAAACATGAGCAACAGCAACACACTTTGCAGTGGCAGACCGAACCGAGCAATATCACGTCGAAACTCTATCATCATGCTTCCGAGGTCGACGCAGAGTCGGCGATCTGGCCTTTGGCAGAATGGTCGGCGGCAGCAAGATCTTCCGGTCTGCCGACATCGGTCCAAGATTCGTGGATAGGAAACAAGCCGATTTTGAGCCCGATGGTCCGCCCCAAGGTCAGAAGCTCAGGCATATCCATGCGCTCACCCGTTCGTACAAGTGATATAAATTGAGGTCCCAGATAGTAGATTCCAGCAGCAATGAAATTGCTCATCTCCGGCTTTTCTTCGATGCCAGAGAAAAGGCCCTCCTGATCGTAACGAATGACACCGTATGGCACTTGAATGTTGTAACGAGCAACACAGACGACCGCGTCAAACTGGCGACGAGAATAGAATTCGTGCAGCGCACGGTAATCAACCTTTGTTATGAGATCGCCGTTAACCACCAAAACAGGATCGTGCTGTCCCTCCGGCAAGAATCCGATTGCACCGGCTGTTCCGAGTGGAGTTTCTTCCTCGATGAAATCAATTTTAGCCAGGTTGCTGCGGCGATCAAAAAACGTCTTGATCTGATCGCTGAGGTAATGGACGGAAACGTAGATGGTTCTTGTGCCTGCCCGTTCTAGGGCCGAGACAACATGCTCAAGAATGGGTTGGCCACCGACATCAAGAAGCGGCTTTGGTGTTTTGCGAGTTCTCTCACCCAAACGTTTGCCAAAGCCGCCGGCCATGATCAGTGCTTCACCCAGGCCTGAACGACCGTTATCATATAGGATAGCGCTGACGACACCCGCATCATCGAGCAGAGGAAGAAAAGTTCGGGTGCTACCGAGACGCAGCAGTTTCTGCAAATTACTATTGTCGTCACCAATACGACCCGTGAGCGGTTTCGTTTGGGCACAACGAATGGATGGTTCATCCAATTGAACGCCTTCGAGCATTGCGCGACGTACATCACCATCGGTGATCGTTCCAATTAATCTCCCACAATCATCAATTAAGATTTGGAACAGGTATCCTGATGCGTCCAGCCGCCTCAACATATCTCCTGTCCGTGCATCAGGAGCGCAAATGAAAGGGGCAAGATTCTTTATAGTAATCATTCAGTTAAACAATCAAAACCGCAATCGAACTATGATTTTGCACCGGACAGAAGATTGCGCTCCACAATGGCTTCAACAATCTGCCAGTCGCTTTCATTGTCAATGTCCACGGCGCGCAAACCAGGTATAGGCAGCGCCATAACCTTTTCCGCATATAAGGATCTCTGATCTTTGAGTGCAGCCGTCCTGGTCAGGTACAGGGAGCCGTTGGGATAGAGCACCGGGGCCGACCTCTCGCAAGACAAGGCCCTCAACGATCCGTCGTCATTCGTTACGTAGGTATGGCAAGGTGAAAGGTGCAATTCTGTCATACCGACAATACTGTTGATGTGAAGATGCTGTTGCAGCAGTTTTATGCTTTGATTGAGACATTCTGGTCCGCGCAGTGGCGACGTGGGCTGCAGCACCATTGTCATGTCAGGCAAGACCTCGGTATTATCGGCAAGCCAATCAAGCGCATGCAATATTGTATCAATCGTTGCCGAATTATCGCTGGCTAGCTCCGGCGGTCTGAGGAATGGGACCGACCAGCCGAGATGCCGCCCAATAGCAGCAATCTCTTCACTGTCCGTGGTTAGAAGAACAGGTGCTTCGAGCCGCGCTTCGCGTATTGTATCCGCTGTGTGGGCCAGCAGCGGCTTGCCGGCAAGCTCGCGGACATTCTTACCTGGTAATCGCTTAGAACCACCTCTAGCAGGTACGATGATGACAAGAGATGACATCAGACCGAATGTATGCTGCGGCGTGGGCGAGCCAGTAATTTTCTAGCCTCAAGCATGGTTGTCAGGGTCCATAATAGATCCGGAATTAATTGCAGTCCAAACGCCAACAACAAAAAAATGTAGCAACCATTTTCAGGTATTGCGAGAGCTAAAGGAGTAAAAAAAATAGCATTCACTTGGACCGAAGAAATCAGCGACTGAAGATCCCTGATCGGCCCGACGCGCCTTAATTCGTCCTCAGTCAATGGGCCCGAATTATGCGTCATCCACTCTCTCATAAAGCTTAGGCGGTACCTAACCATTTGGCAGATTAACGAGCCAACTGTAACTAGCGCTCCCAACATCAACCACATCGGCGGCGCTCCAGAGCTTACCAAACTAAATCCTGCCGCAATCGGTGCCAAATACAAGAATAGCATATCGGCAAGTCCATCAATAAACTTGCCCCAGTAACTAACTGATCCATGAAGGCGGGCGAGGTTCCCATCAATGCAGTCCAATACGAGCGAAATCGGCACCACTGCTGCTGCGAATGCGATTGAATAAGGATTTCCGCTCAAGATCATAAGGATGCCAAGGCAGCCAAGGAGCGCCCGAAGCGCAGTAACACCGTTTGCCGACCAGCCATTATTGAAAAAGAGAGGCGTAGCAAGATTCGCTAGCGGCCTACCAAACCAACGAACCTTATATTCAGCACGGATATTCGGGTTCAATGACGCGCGCACTTCCTCCAGGGTAATCTTACGCTCATCCATGAAACTAGTTCCCAGCTACAATTTCGCCGGACGGCGTCTTGAAAAAATCCTGCCCCATCGACTTGATCAAAGCGTTCAAAGCCTCTGATACACTCTTTTGGTCAAAGCTGTTCAAGTTAACATAGTCATAGCTCCCGAGATCAAATGAGCAGTCGATGATTGCCTGCAAAAGACGCCGCCCCTCCTTCGCTATATTTTTGGGAACTTCAGGATCAGAAAGAGCCTGCTGCAGATAGCCTCTGAGTTCGCGCTCGTCATGTACAACCTTAACAGACGGCAAAAAGTTATAAGAATTATGTTGCCCAAACGCGATCACAGGCGTCCCATTGACTGCTGCCTCCAACCCGGCTGTTCCACAAATGGTAACTACGACATTGGCATTTTTGGCACACTGTAGACCGCTCTCCCACACATCCAGCAGGACAACATTTTTTAGATCACTTATTTGCCGATAAAAGTGCGAGGGACGCCGACCAATCGCACCGTACGCTTCTTTCACCGCCAAACGCACTCCAGCAGGCAAATCTCTCGCTACGGCTGCAATCAACGCTTGTTGATAGAAGTACTCGGGGGAAAGACCGTGCAACGCAGTCTCAGGCTCAACATGCAAAGGATAGTAGACGAACTGCTTGCCAGCCAGGTCCGAAAGCTTGGTTTTTGCGAGTTTGCGATATTTCCGATATTCGCTCCATCGTAGGAAATGGTAACGAATTGTCTCGCGAAGGAAATAACCGCGACCTTTTGCATACCCTCTCAAGCGCCAATAAAAGGTTCTGGCGGTCGTCAAAACGACTTCCGTCATCATTCTACGCCCACCAAAGCTTGCCTTGTATCTGTTCCGACTCACGCTATGAGCATGGTACGGCTCATCCAGGTCTCTACCTGCAGTCTCTTTCAGTTGTAGCCACTGCTGTTCGAACTCTGGCGATTCGTACAGTTCGTTGTGCGCCCAAAAATGATAATTTTTATGTCTAGAAGATATTAGGACGCGATAGGGTATTGAACGAGCTCTGGCGATTATTGCAGCTTCACGTGTTCCGTTGAGGCAAAGCTTTATATTGTGTTTCTTGAACTCAGCATCCCAAAACAACAAAGCTTCAGAATAAGCGTGAACGACTTGAATGTATGTGGTGTCCTCCGAAAAACTTGATCTCGGATGATAATAGCCGCCGAAGCAATATCCGCGACCAAAATGCCTATCCGCCACCATCAATCGATTGATTGTATGCCCAATTAAATCCTCGAGCCCTCTCGCACGCTTCAACACTTCATCCTCAATCAATCCGGAATCAAAACAACGGGTCTTCAAAACACCCCCATTGGTTATCGAAGCAAATATTCCATTCGCATCTAATTCCTGATAGTATCTTAACTCTTGCGGTGTGAAGCAATAGAGATGAATCCGGACATTGTGCTGAGCCTTCATTTCTTTCATTAGCGCATACATTAGATGCCGCGACTGGGCTCGAGCACAAACCGCCACGTCAGTAACCTCTGAACCGCAGTTCAGCTTAATCCGCTTTTTACTCATCCTTCGGAGCTTGTAGTGGTGGGGGTTGCACGAGCAGTTACAACGACAATGTTGCAAAATGACTGAGGAAAGAATTTCAGCAAGGCGTTCTGAAGCATTTGGCCTAAAAAAGATAACCGATAACCTTCACCGCGCGCCAAGTGTTCATCAAACGATTTGTGCGCCTTATGCCGGAACACTCCAAACTTGTATAGGAGCGGCATGTTTTCAACGAACTCTATTTTTTCAGTTTCAAAACCAGCCTGGCGTAGCATGATCTTGACTTCATTAGGCTGGAAGTTAGCCTTATGGAATGTCTTTGGTCCGGTTGCATTTGCTTTCCTGTCAGCCAGCCAATCATTTATTCTATTTTGAATATTGTCCATTCGTAGACTGGCGCAAAGGAGACCATTCGGTTTTAAGACCCGACGGGTCTCAAGAAGTGCCTCGTGTATGCCATTCTCAAGGCTGTGGTAGAGCCCAAATGCCAAAACGGCTTCAAATTTTTCATCCTCAAACGGTAAGTTAGTAATGTCTGCCTGATAAGCCTCAATGCTCGAGTCGAGCTGCTTGATTTTGTCGATGGCAGTACCAATGAAATCAATTCCAACTATCGGGACACCCTCCTTATGATAGTGCAGTAATACCCGCCCAGCTCCGCAGCCTGCTTCAAGAACCGGCCCATTGATAGACCTGAGAGTTCTAGCTGCAAATTTGCCGGGATAACGGTCTAGGTTAAGTTTGCCATTATCTGCTGGTATGTTGGCCCAACGCTCTTGCCAATAGTCATTGCTTCCACCGTGATGTCTATATGTAATTCGCATTTATCTCTATCTAGGCTCTCATTCGTGCTGGCCGCTCATGTAACGACCATTATCCTCTGCAACCATGAAATCAGACCCGATCCACAGATATCATGCCATGAAGCGACTTTGCTATCGTACGAGCGATGATTTTGTTGCCTATAGCACTAACATGCGGGCCTATCTGCCCTTGCACGTATAACTCTCTCTTTTCCGAGTGCTTTATGAACTGTTCTGTTATGTCTATGCAGGTCAGAGTCTCACTGAATTGAGCAAAGAAGCCGGAGTAATCTAAAAGTCCAAGTGAATGCCTGCAAAGATCGACCGGTTGAGGGACGATGACAAGTATAGGCTCGGTCCCGTATCCGCGTGCCTGCTCAGCAAATGATCGAATCAGGAAGGACAGCAGTTCTACCGCCTGTCTATCGGCGTACAGTTTCGCAGTTTCCTTGGCATTTTCTTTCAATATGATATCAACTGCCATTCTATGAGCTGCGGCAGAATCACCGGTAATCTTCCCAATTGCAAGATGCCAGATAATTGGGAGGTGACGCTGCCATCTGCGAACAATACTCAATAGGCGCGGAAATTTAATGACGTCCTTTGAGAACTTAGAAAAGAAAAACGAATCCAAATCCTTAATCAGCATTAGATGTTTTTTATAATTGTGAAAGTCATTCTCTTCCTGAATAATACATCGATGGTGAACCAATTCGCCATTTTTGATAGTAAAGCGCGGTTTGAATGCCAAGATATTACCATATTCAAAATAGTGCTTCCAGTATGAGTGCACTCGAGACATGGTTTCAGGGACTACGCACATTATGGCGAATTGAAACTGACGTCCTTCCAGGATCTGCCCCATACGAAGGAGAGCCTGATCAAATCCGTAGTTGCCAACTCCAAAATTTGGAACGTTGTCGTGCAGCATATGTCCTAATTGCGTTGGCCACGTGTCCTCATCCGCAACCAAACGACAGAAGGCGAATGAGTCTCCGAATACCGCAATCCTAGATCGATTGTAGCGCAGTGGACTAGATCTCGAACCATCTTCGTCGATTTGAAATGACACCGGACCACACTCAGTTTCGTCTTTACCCTTTGAGCCGGGTCTCCGCAGCCAGCCTAGATCTGGGTCAAAACTGCTCTCCATATGTCTCTTCACTAATTCCAGAGGAATTTCTGGCTCGGCGTCTTGGCTAGTTATAAGCCACTGGAACTCTTGTCTGAGTCTTTTCACCGTTAGCCAAAGGAGTAATTCTAGTCCCACGTAGCATCCCAACAAAACCAAAACAGTCAGCGTCAGGCTCGTCATTAGTGACAACGGAATTCATCCGACAAATTCGCCACGATCTTTGCGGCAATCTCCGATGGAGACGCAGCAATTTCATCAGGAGAAATCGTTAAGTCCGGGTTGACGGGACGGGGAAATGGAATATCAACACCTACCACGTGTTTTAGTTTTCCACTCTCTGCCTTTGCATACAAACCCTTACTGTCGCGCTTTCGAAGCGTCTCCATCGAGGCATCCAAGAATATCTCATAATAACTACTGAAGTGATCGCGATTCCATCTTTGCCACTCAGGAAAGATGGACAAAACTGCCGCAATTGCATGTATGCCCTGTTGGTCAAGCATTTTGCATAGATAAGAAATTCGTTGAGCGTTGATACGCCGGTCTTCGATAGTGTGACCTAGTTGATCCCCCCAAATCTCTCTCAATATATCACCGTCAAGAAGGACCATATTGGGGTGGGACGGCTTCAATTCCTCATAAAGTAACTGCGCAATGGTTGATTTGCCGGCGCCAGATTTCCCAATCAACCACAATATCATGCTTTTCGTCTTTCGGATCGGCTCCAAAATTGATCAAGATGATTGGTAGATGCGAGATCCTGGTACAGCTTCAAGTCTGCCGCTGAATCAAACTCAAGCCATCCTCCATGAGTCAGGGCTCCCATCACAGGCACATTTCTAGAAACTAGTGCGCGCAGGACATCTGTAAAGTAGCAATTTCTGGGGTCAATATCCGAGTTCCACCCTTTGAGCGATCTATATGCATCGCTGAATTTTCTCGCCCCTTCTTCTGTGAACCTGGTCAACCCAACGAATTGTCCTTGTATGCTCGCCAAGTCTGTAGGTTTTCGGCCAATATCGCTAATTCTACCGTCCCCTGAGATTCTCATTGTCTCCGCATCATCAAGTGGATTGTCGAATCTCATTTTCCATAATGCCAGCCAATTCTTATCAACAGCAGTAGAAATGTCAGCTCGCACCTCAAGAAGTTTGGTTAGTAGAGACGGACTATAGATAATATCACTATAAGCGACAATCACATCGGTTCCGCAATTAAAGACACGTTCTGCGCACATCAAACTGTAGACCATGTTGCTGGTCGCCCAATCTGGATTGTGAATCAACTCTAATCCGCTCGTTGGAATTTGATCAGCTTTGTAACCACCCACGACAGTGACTTTACGCAGACCAACAGCTGAAAGCGCCGCTAGTTGCCACTCAAGAAGCGTCTTGCCTTGAAATTCCAACAAGCACTTTGGCTTGTTGGCTGTCGCCTCCCCCATTCTTTGCCCGCGGCCAGCCGCTACAACGATAACTTGAACATCTGAAGTACTAGTGTTTGTCACGCCAAAATGCACCCTTTTCAAACAGATTTCTGATAAGCAAATCATCAATAATAAATGCCGGATTTGCTCTCTCAGGATGCCATTGAATCCCAATTATAGGACGGCTTTTATGGTACACTCCCTCTACAAATCCATCTTCGCTAATTGCGAATGGAACAAGATCCTTACCCAACCCATCTTGAGTAATGGCTTGCTCATGGAAGGAATTGGTTAAAATATTTGTCTTCTTAAGCGTACCGCCGATGGTATCGCAAATTGACAAGATATGATTTTGCGCAACGTGCGAAGCCTTTGCAGCACCTATATCTTCTATCACCTCGCCGCCAAAGAACTTGTTCAACATATGGAGGCCACGACAAATACCGAGGATGGGTAAATTCGTTGAAAGTGCCGACTTGATAAGTTCAGCCTCCGTTCGATTTCTAAGCTCGCTGAAGCTGGAAGGATTTTCCGCACGACACACTAGATCATTGCCGCCGGTCAATAACAAGGCTTCTGCCCCCAACTTTTTGGCGTATTCCCCTGGCTCAGCTAATGCATTTGAAACCGGAAGCAAGGTCCAGTCCTTTTGTTTAAACCAGCTTGGCCAATCATGACTCATCGCATCACGTTTTTCTAGATAAGTCGCGGCTTCGACGACCCTCATAGTCAAGGCAACAATCATGGCTAACTCGGAAATCTAATTGTTTTTGCGGAACAATTCAGTTCCAGTGTATTATTACGAACAGCCATCTCGTAGATCCGCTCGCCGCAACCGATTGCTGCTGGAATCCCGAATTCGGCGCAGCGAATTGCCATGTGGGAGTTTGCTCCACCAAACTTTGTGATAAGAGCGGCAATCCTGTGCGAGAAGATCCAGTCGTATCCTGGATCTGCACTTTCAATCAAAATGATCTTGCCTTCGAGTTGCCCATCCAACTCCTCAATTGGCGCACAAGTCCCGATAACCGTCGCTGCAGTAATGAACGTTGGCTCGCCGATAGGAATCCGCACAACCTTTAGATCATTTGAATCGATAATGACATGCGGAAGCCGTATTGATTGTGTCAGGGAATACCGCAACTTGGCAGCATTGATCTTATGATTGAGGATCTCTGTCGAAAGCTCGTTGGTTATGTCATCAATGTCGAGATAAGCAACATCTTCGCGAGGTATAGTTTGCAGACAGCTCCACTGTGCAATCCCATTGATTATATCACTGATTGAACGAGAAAACATAAACTTGGACCACTCGCGCAAACGAATCGCCTCGCGCATATACGAGAACAGCTGCTCCGAATTGAATGACAATTGCGCCAAATTAAGTTCACGATCGATAAGTCTTCGTGTTTCGTTCGATAATGAGAAGATTGCCACTGAGGCAGGTTCACTATCAGCTCCTAGAAAGTAACTTTTAGGAAGCTCATCGTAACGCATGGAATTTATATCATATGTGCCAGGTCGCAAATGACCGTACGTCTCCATGAATTCATTGAACTTCAAACTTCCTTTGTTCAATCTCCATGTGTCGTAAATGAAATCATATGCGACCGTGCGAATAGATCCCAGAAAAATATCGCGTTGTTCCTGACTAATTAGTCCGCGAGACACAAGTGACTTTAAAAACGAGACTGCGATAAAGCCGTGTCTTGCGATTTGAGCAAAAGGCAAAAGGCCATTCTTACGAGTATCTTCGAGCGCAGCAAATAGACCTTTGGGTGTTGCAATCTTATAGCTATCTTGTTTCCTTCGACTTTCCAGATCTTCGAGCTGCTTCACTAGTTTAAAGTATAACTCTCCTGAATTTCCAACTTGAGCATTTGTCAGCTCGCAGAGACGATCTTTGAAAACATCTATCTCTGCACTGTTAAGCCCTGCTGCGATTAGATCATGGCGTCGTCGATCGAAATCGAGATCTAGACATGTAACTGCTATCTCGAACTCAATTTTGTCATGGAGGCCTCTGTAGCGTGAGAGTTTGTCGATTTGATAATCGATCCATTGCGAACAAAACTGGGGTGACAAACCTATTGGTAGAAAAGAATTCAGGCTGAGGCGCACGTCGATATACGGTCGACCGGCAACATTCACCATTAGCGAATGGTGACCAACATCCTGGTAACCCATTTGGCTTCGGGCTTCGGACCACGTTCGTTCTGTTATCAAGTTTCGATAGAGCGAGTACGCCAATGGCTTTGGAGCGGCACCAATCATCTCCGCTGGGTTCCAGTCAGGCATCTGCCCGAACACAGTCGTTCGTCCTGCCAATCCTGGATTGGGCTTCGCCCATTCGATTAAATCTTCACCAGACCGCGTAATACACTCTTCGAACTCTTCTCGACTCGCAATATTCCGTTGGTCTTTCAAAATAAGACGGCGAACTTGCAGAATATACAGCTCGTCTGTTTCCGTCATGCAAAATTCGACGTCCAACGAATTACAACCTGTGATTCTTTCGAGTTCCAGAATTGTCTCAATAATTGCTGAGATGCGTGTTGATTTGACGGCATGCGCAGCGGTACGCAACACTGCGATGGCCTTGCTCTTTTTGCCGCTTGTAACGCTATCTGTCCGACCACTAAAGTCATCGTAATTGATAACGAAATATGGCCCCCCCGACGACAAATCTCTCGACGTTGCGACACCAGACAAGGCTACTTGCCTGACCATGGGTTGAACTAGAACTTGATCGCTTGCACATTCAGACCCGAAGCTCGAGAATACTTTGTGGATTGCCCTACAAATTGCCTCTTTATCGCTCCCGGGCACATCGATAACGCTTTCAAATGCTCCCGCCATCGAAGCGCTTTCAGTATCTTCGTTCTGGGCTGACGACCGGATTGCGAGGTCGCAGCTCCATCTATGCGAAATAGCGGCTAGGAGCTCAGCCTCGCACTCGCTCCAGTCACTTCTACTAAAGAACATTTGGTCGCAAAGGGACGCAGACACAAGCAACCCCTTTAACGTGGCTAATGTTTCCGCTTTCGTTCCAAAAGAGAAGGTCGCTTGCTGATCGTTTGGCACACGTAGCATTACATTATCTATACCGTTAAACACTGCTCAGCGCAGCACGCACAACAAAAGCTGCAACTTTGGGACCTGCATGGCCATCACCGTAAGGGCTTGCAGATGTGAACCGCTGATCAATAGCACAAGCGGCCTCTAGCGCGGCAGCCACGTCTGTGGCGAGGTTGCGAACGTCAGTGATATTACGACCCCGTTCCCGCCCCTTTTGCCGATCACCGACATTGACAACAGGCAGACCAAATAGTCCAGCCTCGATGACACCGCTCGAGGAATTGCCAACCATGACATCTGCGTGTCGCAACGCATTGGGATACAGTCGCGGACCAAGTGTATCAATATACCCAGCCCAATCCTGTTGTTTGCAGTAAGCCTTTATTAGCGTCTTGGCTTCAGCTCCACCGGGATCACTGTTCGGCGCTGTAAATAGCGTCGACATCGGTTTTCTCTGCAGTGCTTCTAGTACGGCATGAAGAGGAGCCAGAACATCTTGGCTGTTTGTTTCAGGATGAATGGTAACAAGCCGAAATTGACGAGCATCTCCTAGACCAACCTCGGCAAAGAACTGTGGACGCGACAGCACCGGGGCGGTGCGCAAAGTATCCAGCCCCGGAGCGCCCGTAACAGATATGCGTTCAGGTAGTTCTCCCATAGCCAGCAATCTGCTCTTTGCACCTTCTGACGATACGCAATGCCACTCTGCGAGTTTCGTCATTGCGTTGCGTATGCGATCGTCGATGGCCCCTTCCGTGATCTCACCACCGTGAAGGTGCACCAGCGGTGTGTTGGACGGTAGGCTGGCAGTCGCCGCCGGCAACATGTCCAACCGATCTCCAATCACGAACACTACGTCCGGCGAATGTTCATCAATATACGCCCCGACTGCCTCTGCGATGGCTGCCATTGCCGACGTTGCCCGCCGCCCGGCTGTGCCACCAAGGTCTGCCCCGCCACGTGTCACCGTTGCATTGGCGGGCATGCCTTCCGCCGCCGGAGCACCATCCGCCATATGCATGCCGGTTAGCAGAATATGCAGGTCGATATCTTGGAACTCTCCCAATGCGTGCCACACGGGAGAAAGAATGCCGACGTCAGCGCGGCTCGATGAGATGGAAAGCACTTTGCTCACGCAACGGTGCTTTCCTGTTGTGCCGCAAGATCCGCCGCTCTTATGGGCTCGTTTGCGCCAACATCGCTTATCAATTGCCGACCAATGATTGATTGCGTCGCGGCGATGCCGGTTGCCGGGCGCTTGAGAACAGCATCATCAAAGGCGATAATCGTACCGGCTTTGAGTTGGCGCGTACTGTGCCAAGAACGTCTGACTAAGGCGGCCGTTTTTAGTTCTTCTTCAGACGGCACTTTGCGATCAGATCCCAATGCAACAGAGATTTCTCTCGCATGGTTTATCATTTGAGCCAGTTCAATAGGCTCCAATGACGCCTTGTGATCGGGACCGGGCAGGGACCGGTTGAGCGTGAAATGCTTTTCAAGGACGCTGGCGCCCAAAGCTGTGGCCGCGAGCGCCGCGTGTTCCCCAAGGGTATGATCTGAATAACCAAAGGGAACATCATTACGTTTGCCCATTGCAACCATCGCGCGCAGGTTCGCTTGCGAAATAGGGGCCGGATAAATCGACGTGCACTGCAAGACGGTAATCTGAGTTGCGTTTGCCGACCTTAAGAAAGCAATGGCAGCATCGACCTCGCCGTCAGTTGCCATTCCGGTCGAAAGAATGATCGGCAAGCCCGTTTTCGCAAAACGTTCCAGCGCCGCGTAGTTGATAAGTTCGCCGGAAGCAACCTTGACACGCCTCATGCCGAGCGCGACCAGTGTCTCAAGCATATCTAAATCGAATGGCGTTGCCAGAAACTCGATACCGCGATTATGACAACACTCCGCTATTCGCGCGAAGTCCGCTTGAGAAAGTGATAGTGAACGTAGTAGATCAAGCTGATCAGGCTTGCCAGTATTTCGATTCTGATAAGCTGCCGATTGGGTTCCGACTGCGACGAGGCTCTCGGGATCGAAGGCCTGAAACTTGATGCAGTCTGCGCCGCAGTCAGCCGCAACTTCAACCATCTCAATGGCGCGCATCACGTCACCATTGTGGTTGACGCCCGCCTCTGCAATGATGAAGGGCGAATAGTCGGCAGTACTCACTGGGCGGGCACTCCCATCACCCTGGAGCCCGCTGGCACATCGCAGCATACCACCGCACCGGCCGCAACAAATGCGCGCTCGCCGATGGTTACACCATGGATCACGGTCGCACCGGCGCCGACAAACGTGTCGTCTCCGATGCGCACGTTACCGCAAACAACGGCACCTGGCGCGATATGACAATGGGAGCCGACAACTACATGATGCTCGATGACAGAGCAGGTATTGACAATTGTGTTTTCACCGAGCCGCGCAAAGGGATTGATGACGGTACTTGCCATGATCTGCGCACCGTCTTTGAGTACCGCAGTCGGCGCAACTGTCGCGGCCGCATGCACAATCGCTGGTATCACGAAGCCCATCTTCGCCGCTTTGCAATAAAATGCCTTGCGCTGAGTGGATTTGCCCAACCAGCCAATCCCATTCGCCAAGTAAATACGGTCACTGTCCAGCGTTTCGAGCAAGTCGTCGGGACCCAAGTATGCGCAGAATTTCTCGGGGAAGCTGGGGCGTTCGGGGCCAATACAACCTTTGACGGACAAGCCAGCCGATCGGACAAGATCGATAGCCACTGTGGCGTGCCCACCACCGCCTGCAACAACAAATTCACGACGTGCACTCATTTGCGTCCCAGTTGACAGTACCACCGCTCCAAGCCGAAATCGCCTCAACCACCCGCCCTTGCTCCTGCGCCGTTAACGGGGACGAACTCGGTAGCGAAACGACACGCCCGGACAGCCGGTGCGAAACGCCGCGGAGAAACTTTCGGCAGCCTAACCAGGGCGCTTGGTTAGAAAGTGCCTGCCAAAAAACCCGGGCCTCAATGTTTTGCTGCGCCAGGCTGGCAACAAGATTATCCGCATCGTCGGCTGAGGAGACCTCGACATTATAAAGCCAGCCGGAAGTTGTCGTATGGTTTGGCCGGGGCATAGGCCTTACGTCGTTGCGTCCCTGCAGCGCTGCGTCATATCTCGCGACGATATCGGCCTTGTCACTAAGAATGCTCGCGAGCTGCTCCAGCTGCGCCAATCCGACGGCCGCGTTCAAATTGGTCATGCGATAGTTATAACCGACTTGATCGTGAAGATAGGCCATCCGATCACGCGCCTGCGTGGAGATGTGGCGCGCTCGCCTCGCGATGTCATCGTCATCCGTTAGGACAATCCCACCACCCCCGGCTGTCACCGTCTTATTCCCATTGAATGAAATTACAGACACACGACCGAAGCTACCACAAGGCCGTCCTTTGTAGACGGCACCAATCGCACCGGCGGCATCTTCGATCAGCGGGACATCATGCAAATGACAAACCTTGAGGAGGTCATCAAAATCTGCGGCATGTCCTACTGGATCGACGGCGATAACCGCCTTGACCTTATCTGTTGAGTTCAAAGCCTCATCGACGAGTTCTGGATCGATTGCCCAATCGCTATCGCGTACATCCACCAGCACCGGCTTTGCGCCAGCATGGTAGACAGCATTGGCTGTCGCTGCGAACGTCCAGTCAGGGATAACGACTTCATCGTCGAGACCAACGCCTGTGATCATCAATGCCAGATGCAGACCGGCTGTTCCGTTCACGACAGCGACTGCGTGGCGCCGTCCAGTGAGCGAAGCAAGATGCTGTTCAAATGCTTTAACTTCCGGGCCTGCCGAAGACACCCAGTTCTCTGTGATGCATTTTTGCAAGAGTTCGCCTTCGCGGCCGCGCAAATCAGGCACCGAAAGAGGAATTCTGGGATATTGGGAACTGGACGTTGGCAAGGAAATGCAAATTGAACGATTGCAATTTGCCCATAGCTACCGCACTAAGGGTGAGAAGCCCGGGTAAAAACATAACATTTCGATCGAGCGTCTAACGCCCAACAAACCCCTGTTATGGACATTTAATCTTCGAGGTCAAGCTTTAAATTCACACCGTGAACGTTAGCAGCATCAGGTGTAAAAGTGCCGCAACAATTATCTCCATTCACGCCGAGCAACTTAACACTCGGAACAGTTCAACTCGGCATGCCGTACGGCATTGCCAACACCATTGGGCAGCCAGATTTTGATGAGGCGGTTAGGATTATGTCCTTGGCCTTCGAGCAGGGTATTAACACGTTTGATACCGCGCGGGCCTACGGCGTGGCGGAGGACCGTATCGGCCAGTGGCGCAGGAACCCGCGGCGCCAGCTGGTCAACGTCATTACAAAGATTCCTCCGGTCCAGTCGGGCACACTAGATGCCAAGCGCGACTTCATAATTGCCTCGACAAACCAGTCAAGGGCAGCACTGGGATTTGACGTTCTACCCTTGGTCCTGATGCACCGTGCTGAAGATCTTCTTGATGGAGATATTCGAGCAATCATGGCGGAACTGGTCTCTAATTCCCAAGTGGAGTCATTTGGTGCTTCCCTCTACAGCCGCGTGGCCTTGCGAAAGCTCCTCGACCGCGATGTCGACATTGCCGCGGTACAACTGCCGATCAATGCTGCTGATCAGCGCTATAGACACTCAGGCACCTTCCGTGAGCTCAAGGCCCGAGGCGCCCAGATTTATGGGCGCTCCACTTTCCTGCAGGGCGCGCTTCTGATGCCTGGTTCGAGTTTGCCAGACCATTTATCCAAATTGCGCTCACGGCTTGAGGCTTTGGATCTGCTCATAAGTCCCTCAGGACTAAGCCGAAGCCAGGTACTCCTCAAATATGTGCAGCAGATGGACGATGTAGATTCGATCGTGGTAGGCGTCGAGAGTGCCAGCCAACTCATGCCGCACGTCGAGGCTATTGGATCAGTCACGCTATCCGACGCATTAGTCGCTGAGATCGAGGATGTATTTTCCGACCTTCCGGAGGAGCTTGTTGATCCCAGTCGTTGGCCGCAATAGTTGGACCATTCACAAATATCGAAAACTGCTCATGGAGGTGTCCAATCATCAAATGACTCTTCACCCGCCATGTGCCAATTTGTGTATTGAGGGTTGCCTCACATCCCGGCTAGTGCTCTGGGTTCATTTTGTCAAACAAACACAAAGATCTGGTGACCGGTGATGAAATTCGCACTGATCGGTGCCGGCGGCTATGTCGCCCCCCGCCATATGAAGGCAATCAAAGCGGTAGGCGGTGACTTGATTGCTGCGGTAGATCCCAAGGATTCAGTGGGGATTATGGACAGCCATTTTCCCGATGCCCGCTTCTTTGTTGAGTTCGAACGATTTGACCGTCACATCGACAAGTTACGACGTTCGGGCACCGGCGTAGACTACATATCAATATGTTCGCCCAATTATTTGCATGACGCGCACTGCCGATTCGCTCTGCGCTCAGATGCTGACGCCATTTGCGAGAAACCACTCGTGCTCAATCCGTGGAACCTAGATGGCTTGGAAGAACTGCAGCAAGACACCGGCAAGCAAATCTCTGCTATTCTACAACTGCGGCTTCATCCAGCAATCGAAGCCTTAAAGCATAAGATTGACGAAGGTGGACGCAATGACCACGTCGTCAACCTCACTTATATCACTTCGCGCGGCCCCTGGTACCATGTGTCCTGGAAGGGCGAGGAAGGTAAGTCTGGCGGCGTTGCCACCAACATCGGCATCCACTTCTTCGATATGCTGCTCTATGTGTTCGGTGCGGTCCAGAAGAAGACACTCCAGCTTCGTGATGAGCACCGTGCAGCTGGGACGATCGAATGTGAACGCGCAAAAATCCAATGGTTTATGTCTGTCGATCGAAAAGACCTCCCCGAAGGCTTGCCCGATGGACAATCAACGTTTCGCTCAATCGACGTGGATGGTGATGAAATCGAATTCTCTTCCGGGTTTACCGACTTGCACGCGCGAAGCTATGAAGAGATCCTTGCCGGTCGCGGCTTCGACATCGAAACAGTTCGACCATCAATCGAATTAGCATCGAGCATCCGCCAGATTCCGCTGGAGGCTATCGATGACAGTGCGCACCCATTTGCCCTGAAGCACAAATGAACGGACGCAGCTAATGAGCGGATTGCACGAGGATCCAAATAACGTTGGCGCGATGGTTCACGAAACATCATGCATTGATGAAGGCGTTATAATTGGATCAGGCACCCGCATCTGGCACTTCTGTCACGTGTTGTCAGGCTCCTCCATCGGTAAAGACTGCTCTATCGGGCAGAACTGTATGGTTGGCCCAGATGTCAGTGTTGGTGACCGCTGCAAGATCCAAAACAATGTGTCCTTGTACAATGGTGTCGAGCTGGCTGACGATGTTTTCTGTGGGCCGTCCTGCGTCTTCACCAATGTGAGAAACCCCAGGGCGCATGTCTCGCGAAAGTCTGAGTTCAATCGCACGCATGTTGGCCGCGGCGCAACGATCGGCGCAAACGCCACCGTTGTCTGTGGCTCGTGTATTGGCGAATACGCTTTTATTGGCGCCGGAGCTGTCATCACACGCGATGTTCCGAACCACGCGCTCGTCGTGGGAAATCCTGCCCGGCAGATCGGCTGGGTGAGTCGCGCGGGCGAAAAACTTGGAACTGACCTGGTTTGCCCGAGAACGGGCGAAGCCTATGTTGAGACATCACCAGGACGGTTGGAGTTGATGACGTGAGCGAACAATCCATCGAAGAGCTCAAGCCCATTCCATTCATTGATCTTGCAGCCCAGCGCCAACGGATCGGTCGTTCGATTGAGGCAGCCATGGCCCGCGTCGTTGAGCATGGCCAATTCATCATGGGGCCGGAAATTCGCGAGCTAGAGCAACAGCTGGCTGCGTTCTGCGGCGCAAAACATGCATTGACCTGTTCTTCCGGGACTGACGCCCTTGCCTTGGTTTTGATGGGAATGGGCGTGGGGCAAGGGCAGGCCGTGATCTGTCCTTCTTTTACTTTCTGTGCAACGGCGGAAGTTGTTGCGTGGACCGGTGCAGCGCCTGTCTTTTGCGACGTCGATCCATCGACCTTTAACATCTGCCCCAGGAGCATGAAGGAAGCGATCGGGAAAGCTCGGAATGACGGCTTGGAGCCTGTCGGCGTCATACCAGTTGATCTCTTTGGTGCTCCAGCCGATTACGATGCAATCCTTGACGTCACCGAAAACGAAGGCATGTGGACGCTGGCCGACGCTGCACAGTCCTTCGGCGCGACTTACAAAGGCCGTTCTATCGGCACGATCGGCAAGGCAACTGCAACGAGTTTTTTCCCGGCAAAGCCGTTAGGTTGTTTTGGCGATGGCGGCGCGGTGTTCACAGACGATGAAGAACTTGCCGATCAGATGCACAGTATCAGGGTGCATGGCCAGGGCACACACAAATACGATAACGTGCGTATCGGAATGGCGGCTCGCATGGACACGCTTCAAGCAGCGGTTTTGATCGAGAAGCTGAAAGTCTTCCCAGAAGAAATTGAGGCTCGGCAACAGGTGGCCAACCGCTATCATGCTGAACTAAGAGATTGTTGCGAAGTGCCGGAGATAGATCCAGCCTCCCAATCTGTCTGGGCCCAATACACGATCAAAGTAGCCCCGAAAGCGCGAGAAGCCATCCAGGCTGAGCTGAAATCAAAAGGCATTCCCACTCAGATCTATTATCCACGGCCATTACATCACCAGCAGGCCTACGCATCTTATCCGGTTGTCTCGTCGGGACTGAGCACATCTGAGCACTTGTCACAGTGCGTGCTAAGCCTGCCGATGCATCCCTACTTGGCGGAAGACCTGCAGGAGTTCATATCGTCAAGCCTTCGTTCTGCAATTGCAGCATGCAGCGAATAAGCCTTGCGCTTTCTGCCGTGAGAGCGCTCAGCACAACTGGGTAGGGAGTGCCAAATGGATAACGTCGCGCTCAAGGTCTATCAGGCTGCCCTTCTAGGACGATTGCGCAAGCTCTTTGACCGCCATTGGAACTCCTATCTACCTCTGCCAAAAAACACCTCACTCAGTCCGTCGCTAGGTATCTCGGAAGCGCTTGCAGCAGCACCACGAGCAATGGGCTTTGACACCCAAGCATCCGAAGATCCTGCCGCATGGCAAATTCGCGCGCGGAAGAGGCTGACCGAACTGGCCGGCTACATGGTAGACCGTAATCAGCCGCAAATCACGACTGAGATGCCCGCTGAAGAGGTCGGCCCTGATCTCTTAAAGCGCAGTTTCTATCTTCGCGTACGACCATCTACCGATCTGCCGGTCCATCTGATTTTCCGTAAAGGCCTGCCAGCCCCGGCCCCCGTCTTCCTCCATCTCGCCGGATCAACATCAGGTGTTCATCTCGCATGGGGGGCGACCCGCGTTCCGATTGACCATCAAAGAGTGGCAATCGGTGCGAATATGGTACGCCAAGCAGCAGAACGAGGTTATCTAGCGCTCGCAATCGAGCAGGCAGGTTACAGCGAACGAACAGAGTTCGACCTGCCAAAACGGTCATCCAACCGGACAATCGATACTGTCATGGCATCCGAGACAAGACTTCTCTTGAACTTTGCACGCCGCGAAATGCGATCCAACCAACCCTTCACATTCGCAAAACGCGTGGACAAGGCCTCTGCCATGGCCTCGTCATCTAGCGCGGAGCGGGTGATTGCCGCTAAGATCTGTCAAAGTTCGGTGAGGCCTTCAAGGGTTTACTTAGCGCCTCATCGTCCAATTCTGGATGGGCAAAGAGAAGTTGTTCACGTGGGCTTACATACAGCGTTAATTAGTGCTGCATCGCGGTAGGAAACGTCATGTCGCTTGCCGAGTTTGATTTTACGTTCGCGACAGGCGTTCCGAACCGCAAGGTCAAGGAGATGGTGCCATTGGACTTCATCGAGCGTCGGGAGAACGTCATCTTTCTTGGGCCATCCGGCGTCGGCAAGACGCATCTTGCCATTGCACTTGGCTACGAAGCCACGCAACGCGGTATCAAAGCCCGCATTGTCACCGCAGCCGATCTGGTCCTATTGCTGGAAACAGCCAAACGGCAGGAACGATACAAAAAAGTACTCGACCGATCGATTGCCCGGCAGAGGCTGCTCATCATTGACGAGATTGATTATCTACCGATGGAGCATGCCCAAGCTCATCTGGTCCTCCAGGTTGTCGCCAAACTCTACGAGCACTCGTCGATCATCATGACATCAAACCTGAACTTTGGAAGTTGGAATCAGACACATCCCGGTAACAGCGCCCTAACAGCAGCCTTGATGGATCGCCTACTCCCTCACAGCCATGTCATACAAATCCAGGGCGAGAGCTTCCGGCTCAAAGAGAAACGCAAGGCTGGTTTCATTGCAACAAATCGGGCCAATTGGCGAGGTTGGTCCAGCTATCACTCCGTCACAAAATTTTTAGCCTAACCTACGTCGCCCTATAGCAATTGGTTGCTGCAATCCAAGGTTTGATTATTGTTGACTTCTAAGGGTCGTTTCCAGATCTGTAAGGATGCCGATGATGCTTTTCGGCCGTTGAAATTTAGGAAGGCTGAAGGATAAGGCATGGCACCTCAACTGCAAGAAAACCAGTCACACAAGCCAGCGCTATTTAAGGAACCCACTAAGTGGTTGGCACGGCAGATCAAATTGAAGACTGGTGACTTATTGAAGGCACTCGGCATCCAGACTGTTGAGCGGATAAATTTCGCTCATTTTCGTGGTGGGGATTATGCCCAAGTTCTTGATGTGGGTGTTGCTGATGGTTCCCCTGATCTATACGCGCGGTTTCCCTCCGCGGCACTTGAACTGTTCGAACCACATCCACACTATCAAGAAGTGATAGAACGATCCGTGATCCGGAATAGGAAGGCGCGCTTGCACAAAGTGGCCCTCGGCGATGAAGCTGGATCAGCGCAGTTGCACCTCAAAGGGCGAACGGGATCGTCCTTGGTGCTTGACTACGGTCGCGGCTCTGTTGATGTGCCTGTGGCGCGCCTCGATGCGCTTCTTAGTCCTGATGACATCATTCGACCATGCCTTCTCAAGATCGATACTGAAGGCTACGAAATCAATGTGCTGAGGGGGGCTTTAGGTTTGCTTGATCGGATCGACTGTATTGTCGTTGAAGTTCATTTCGACACGCCGCAACAGTATAAACCACAAGAGATCTTCGACTTTCTTGCCGGCCATGGTTATGAACTCACCCATATTTTGGATACGTACGTAGGACTAGGAATGTTTCTATCGGGAGATTTCGTCTTCGAACGAATTGATGCATGACGTTAACCAGTACATATAGCATTGATGAAGACATCGGAAGAAAGAAGGCCCCGATCGGGGCCTTCTTTCTTCCTTGACTGCCGCGCTCATACTCCGGCCCACTACTGTAAAATCTCCCCGACTCTAGCACGATCAATGCCTGTCGTTAGGTTTGTTTTCAGCCGTTGGAGTGGGTCAATTTTCGAGCGCTGCTGACATGAGCGCCAGGTTGCAGTCTTGAGATGTGTCAGAGAGTTATCACCATATGACGTCAAGGCGTGCTGGAATCGGTGCAGCACCACACCAGCCGGTTCCAATCATCCACCCAGCAGCTCGCCATAAACGTCCATCGTTTCCTCAATGACACGTGCCAGAGCAAATTCACCCTCAACGACTCGGCGCCCCTCCCGCCCCATTTGTCGACAGAGTGGCTTGTCCAGAACAAGTGATTTCAATGCCCCCGCTATCTCAGCGGCATCTTTAACCTTCACCAGCAACCCATTCTTCCCAGTCTCCACCAGATCCCTACACCCGGGCACATCCGTGGTAACAATCGGACGTCCACACGCCATCGCTTCGATCAGGACCTTCGGTAGCCCTTCGCGATAGGATGGCAGACAAACTACGCTCGCTTGCGCCAGCACCTCAGGCATGTCGGCCCGATGCCCCCACCATTCAATGAAACCAGCATCATGCCATCGCTGCAATTGCGCGAGAGGAATGGATGCTGGATTCTCAGGGTCAGGATCACCGACCAAAACGAAGCGCGCGGGAACATTCTGAGCGCCAAGGGCTTTAGCAGCATCGACAAACTCCCCGACCCCCTTGTCCCAGAGCATGCGAGACGGCAGCATAACAATGGGTTGCCCATCAGGGAGATCGGAGGCCGCGTAACGATCCAAGTCCACGCCTGAACCACGAATGAGCCGGACCAGGCTTCGATCCACTCCCGCCTTCTCGGTTACCAACTCCTGGTCGTCGCGGTTCTGCACGATCAACCGACTACGCCGGTCGTTCAAGACGACGCGAAAAAGGATAAGCAGAATGGGCCTGAGCAAACGCGCCAACAACCGATCTGATATAAAAAGAAAGCCCAGACCACCCAAAGCACTGACTCTGGCTGGAACTCCAACCAGTTTTGCGACTAAGCCTCCGTACACAACGGGTTTCAGAGCAACCAGATGAACCAAATCTGGACGTTCTCTTCGAAAAACGGAACGGAGCTCGATCAAGGTGGCCAATTGGCTGAAAGGATTGATACTCGATCTCTTCATTCGCTTAAGCGGAATGACGCGGATGCCGGCCTCCTCGATGACCTGTCCTTGATCGACAACCCGCGTAGCCACGACGACTTCGTGACCGGCTTGCGACGTGGCTACAGCGAGTGGAAGTCGGTGACTGCAGAAATACCAGTCCTCTGTAACAACGAATAGAATTTTCGCCATTCCACCCCCGTGACCACGACCCTGTTTCCTCACGCCAAACCCGAGTAGCTGCTAGACTACAGGTTCAAACAAGTAAACCGTCAACCTCAACCCAGAGCAGTTGTAGATAAGCAATCATGGCACGTGTTTCAGGGTCAATTCGTAACCGCTGTCTATAGCATTCAGCTTAGAAATGAGCGATATCATGCCAATCGTGTCCAACTAGTCTTTTGCATCTGAAGAGAGCGAACAGATCATGTGTGGAATAGCAGGCGCCTATTCTCATCATCGCAATTCCGACCTTCATCAAATCGTTGGTTGGATGACGAACACCATGGTTCTACGCGGCCCTGACAGCGATGGCGTATGGAGTGATGCCAGCGCTGGTATTGCACTCGGTCAGCGCCGACTTGCCATCATCGATCTTAGCCCAATGGGGCATCAACCCATGACGTCGTCATGCGGTCGCTTCACAATCACCTATAACGGCGAGACCTATAATGCAGCTGAACTGCGGGAGGAGCTCAAGAAACACGGCAAAGCGTTTCGCGGACACTCCGACACAGAAGTCATTATCGAAGGATTTGCTGTTTGGGGAGTGCGTGCAACGGTCGAACGCTTGATCGGCATGTTCGCGTTTTCTGTTTGGGACGCCAAGGAAAAGCGCCTCACACTCGCGCGAGACAGGCTCGGAATAAAGCCACTTTATTGGTCATTCCAAGACGGCAATCTACTGTTTGGCTCAGAGCTGAAAGCACTTGTTGCTTTTCCTGGCTTCGACCGCTCAATCAACCGCGATGCGATAGCGTCCTTTCTCCGCTACAATTATATCCCCGCCCCGCAGACAATCTACAAGACGACACAAAAACTTGAGCCGGGATGCATACTCCACATGGTTGCCGGATCAGATCCTTACTCTGAAAGGTACTGGTCATTGGCTGACGCTGTCACTGCTGGCCGAACCAACCAGCTCGAATTCACGGATACAGAAGCCGTCGATGAACTGGAGAAGCTGCTTGGCGATGCCGTTGCCCGGCGCATGATTTCGGATGTACCATTTGGCGCATTCCTCTCTGGTGGCGTGGACTCATCGACGGTTGTTGCGCTCATGCAGAAGCACTCAGCCACACCGGTTAAGACATTCTCGATCGGCTTCAATATTCCAGGCTACAACGAAGCACACCATGCGGCTGAGGTTGCTCAACACCTAGGGACCGACCACACGGAGTGTTATCTCGATCCCTCAGAAGCGCGGGACATCATCCCAAAACTTGCGACGGTTTATGATGAACCATTCTCGGATTCATCCCAGATACCAACGTACCTGGTATCGCAGATGACTAGCGATACCGTCACCGTGGCATTGTCCGGGGACGGTGGCGATGAAATCTTTGCCGGCTACAACAGGTACATTCACGGCAAAAGTTTCGCCAAATACATGGACCGCGTACCAAGAACTCTGCGCAGCATGGCCGGCGCGGCTGCAAAGATTCCGGGACCAAATAGCTGGGATAGTCTCTTTCAGCTTGTGCCTCGGCTCAGAAGAATTGATCGGGCCGGCGATAAGATCCACAAAGCCGCGAACGTCATCGCACAGGACGACTATTACCAGGCAGTCACCTCTCACTGGTCAAGTCCCGAAGATCTCGTCCGTGACGGCAAGGAACTGCGCCATCCGGTTTGGCAGGAAGCCGCCGAAACAGTTCCAGACCTGATCGCGCGCATGCAGTATCTCGATACAATGACTTACTTGCCGGATGACATCTTGACCAAAGTTGATCGCGCCAGCATGGCCGTGTCGTTGGAGGTACGCGTCCCCATACTTGATCATCGTGTTGTCGAGTTTGCCTGGCAACTGCCGCAGCGCTTCAAAATTCGGCAAGGTGAAAGCAAATGGTTGTTGCGACAGCTGCTGTACCGGCATGTTCCGAGAGAATTGATTGAGCGACCCAAAACAGGCTTCGGCGTACCGATTGACCATTGGCTACGAGGGCCGCTCAGAGAATGGGCTGGGGGCCTTCTGGCGCCCAAGTCACTGGACAAGTTCGGACTAATTGATCCGGCCCCGGTGCAAAAAAAATGGAAGGAACATCTCAGCGGAAAACGCAATTGGCAGTATCTGCTCTGGGACGTTTTGATGTTGCAGCAGTGGTGCGAAGAGTGGCTTTGAGCTCGGCACTTTTTGACATACCCCGTGGCTCCGCTTTGTGGAGTGTTCCCCATAAGGCTTAACCTCTTCCTGAATCTAAACTCTGACCTGCCAATCACATGCCGCAAGAAACCCCAGCTCCATAACCAACCGAGATATCAACCGAATGCAGCAGACGCAGAAGAAACCGATAGTGCTCGTAACTGGTGCAACAGGTTATCTCGGTTCAGCATTCTGCCGGTCCTCAACAGCAAACCAATGGAACGTTGTACGCGGCGGACGGCTTGCACCGCCGAATGCTCGGCAAGACTGGATTGCTTATGGAAACCTTGGGAGTTCTCCCATTGATAGCGGCCTTCTGAAAGGCGTAGACATAGTCGTCCATTTTGCCGGCAAGGCGCACGTAGAACCAACGGACGAGGCCATTGCTGCCGCACGCCTGAGCAATGTCGAAGGTACCCGCGACCTCGTTGAAGCGAGTGCTGAAGCAGGTGCGAGGCGGTTCGTCTTTATTAGTTCTGCACTGGTCCTCGAAGGAAGCGTCGACCAGGACGGATGGGTCAATGATGATAGCACCCCGAAACCTATATCACCTTATGGACAGCTGAAATGCGAAGCGGAACAGATCGTAAGAGAGACGGCTGAGACGACTGGTATGGAGTGGGTCATTGTACGTCCGCCGATGGTCTACGGTCCTGGCTCCCCCGGCAACTTGAAACGTCTCGTCCAACTCATTTCAACCAGGCTGCCATTGCCGCTCGCATCCGCAAAAGCACCCAAGAGCTTTATCTTCGTCGATAATTTGATCTCGGCACTCGAAGTACTGCTCGATCATCCGGCCGTTTGTAATCAGACGCTGCTAATCGCAGACGATGAAACCATGTCAACAGCAGACCTCATTAGGTCCATAGCCGCATGTCAGGGGCAAAATGCCCGCCTCTTCCCAGTCCCACAAAATTTGCTGCGCGGCTTGGCCCGCCTTGCCAACCGCACGAATGACGTCGATCGCCTGTTCAAGCCCTTAGCGCTCGATGCTTCGCAGATTAAGCAACTCACAGGTTGGAAGCCGCCATACTCCAGTCAGGAAGGATTAGCCCGAACTCTCCGATGATACCGATTCAACCCGTCTCAAAGTTAGTTCTATCCCATGAGCCGCACGAGTTGCTCGCAGATCGGTAGTACTGGCGACCGTGGTAACTCCTGATATGCTTGTGTTGCATGCAGTTCGCGCATGCATTCCTGAGGAAGATGGCCTGAGGCGGCGAATGCCGTGCCCCAAGACACGCAACATTGCTGTACTGAACGCCTTTCCGATCCACCGCTTCTCTACTTGCGTCGTGACGATCGATGAGAACTGCCTGAATGATGGCATTGAAACGACCATAGATTTGTCATAGCCCTATCCCGTTGCGCCTCATTTCCTGACTGCACTTCCGGTCAGATGCTGACGCAAGCCCCTTTTGAGCTGACATCTCATCTGGCCGATCGGTTTTCAGCGCCAGTTTCTCCAAACAGCTCCAGCGGCTTGACGGGTCCATTGGAGTACTCAGACATGGGTTTCCACATCAATATGGGCCGAAGCGCCGAGCGATCCGCAATGCCAGTTCCCAGGATCGAGCGACGTTGCTACACCTATTCGACAGAATGCCTTGCAGTTGCCTCCGCATCGACGGCCGCGGGACGCCGTCCTACGACAAACCACAGAATCGCTGTCTGCTCATCGTCTGAAAGATCTTGTGAGATGCAATCGCTGATCATCATGCACAAAAGCCTGATGCAAAGGCCGTCCACACAATGCTTCGACTGTGTGAAGCCAACGCTCAATTCCGAAGCCCACGCGCGCAGAAACCAGGAACGGAAAGAACTTCTGAGTTTCCTCAATACCCGCGGATGGGACCGCTTGGCACGCAGAATGCGCCAACCGCATTTGCAGCTCGTCGTCGGATGCGGCAGCAAGGTCAAAAAGGCTCCGACAACCTCCACTTAAGAAGACGGCTCAAAGTCCCGCCCCCGAATGGTGCTTGCGCCAACTCGACGACGCATCGTTCACACAACAGCCGTTACGACTTCTCCCAGCCATAGTCGCGGCTGGCCGCCTCTTCTGAGATATAGCCATCGCGCAAATCAGATTCGATAGCAGAAGCATCACGGTCTTGCGGATTGCCGTGTCCAGCCCCTCCAGCGCATTGGATCGAGAAAACGTCACCTTTGTTCACTTCGCGCGTTTTCTTCGGATGCGCCATCTCATCATTAATCGCTATCCGGGATTTGGCGCCATTGAGGCCGCCCGCAACGCCAATCGTCGGGTGTTCTGTTCGGTCCATCCGCATTGCGAATGTCATGACATCTTCCGAAGTCGACTGAACCGCCAGTGCGTGCCCGAGACCACCGCGGAATTTACCTGCACCACCAGAGTCCTGAGCCAGTTCCTTATGCAGAAATCTGAGTGGCTTTTCATTCTCGGTCACTTCCACAGGCACGCCCGAAATATTCGAAGGAAAACCCAGCGAAGAGATGCCATCCATGTTCGGTCGCGCCCCAAGCCCGCCATTGGCAAACATAATATCAACGAACCGGCGGCCGCTATTTCCCGTCCCCATGAAAGCCGAAAGATGTGGTGGCGCCCCGGTCTCGGCATTGGTCTTATCGGGCAGGGCTTGACCCAGCGTCCGAATTATAAGGCTCGGCAAATACATTGAGACCAGTGCCCGCCCGCCCAGGGCCGAAGGGAACGTGGCATTGATCACTGTACCTTCCGGCACTGTGTATTCGATCCGGCCAAGCGTTGCACCATTCACCGGTGATGACGGTCTCGCGACGGTAACACAGCCAAATGCAATTTCCGCAAACGACCACCGCCATGTTGTATTGATACCAAACACATCCTGTGGTGATGAACCCGTGCAATCGACATGCAGACGCTCGCCATCGACGGTGACGGCGCACTTGAGTTTCAGTGGGGTCTCAAAGCCATCAGTCTCCACCTCCCCGGTGAACGTCCCATCAGGCATAGCACCAATAGCCTGAGCCATGGCTTGATCCGACCGCGACCAGATCTCCTCAAAGAGATCATCAAGCCGATCAAGCCGGTTTGCATCCATGAATTCCTGAACGCGGCGCTCCGTAATCACGTTGGCAGCCAGCTGCGCCTCAAGATCGCCAATCACAATATCCGGCACACGCACATTCATCTTGATGATGCGGAATAAGTCTGCGTTGGGCTCGCCGCCTTGGTAGAGCTTTATGACCGGTAGGCGAAAGCCTTCCTCGAAGACTTCTTTCGAGTCCGCCGACAACAGGCGGCCGCCCACGTCCGGGGAGTGCGATACATTCATCGCGTAGGCTACGATTTCTCCACCGCGGAAAATCGGGGTAAGGAAAAAGACATCGTTGATCTGACTGGCCCCAATCCAGGGATCCGTTGTGATCAGGCTGTCGCCCGGCTGCAGTGTCTCCGGTGGAAAGGCTGCCAGAAAATCAGGCACGGCAAACGACATGCAACCGGTGAATTGCGGCAGACCATGACGCCCTTGGGCAATCATCCGCCCTTTCGTGTCGAACAGTGCGCAACTGAAATCCCAGGCGTCCGTGACAATCCGCGAAAACGCGGTCCTCAGCAGCGTCGCCTGCGCCTCATCGACAATCGTGATCAGCTTGTTCCACCACATCGTCAGAGTGACGGGATCAATACGGTTTCCATCGCTCATGACAATACTCCGCTAATATCCAGTACAAGCATGCGCTCTTGATCAACCCGGACATGCGCACCAGGCGGGACAACCGTGGTCGACTCATGGTCTTCAATGATCGCCGGTCCTTGGATTTCAGCAGCGATGGGCAAATCGGAACGTTCATAAACCTTGCAGTTAAGCGCCTCGGCGGTGTTCGGAAACACGACCTGTCGCTCCGCTTTCGGTTCAACCCTGCCACTCTGACTATCACGGCCCGACCAGCTGATATCCAATTCCGGCCGCGGACCGGACACGTTCATCCGCCAACTCACGGTCTCAATTGGGACATCAGCAATTTCACGCCCGTAATATTCCCGATAGGCCTTGTAGAACTTTGATTGGATGACCAAAGCATTGTTCTCGCTGAGATCATCACGCGAAAGCCGAACCGTAACCTCGTAGCGCTGGCCGTAGTATCGCATATCTGCAGCCAGCGTAACCGACACACCATCGTCGACACCGGCATCTTCCAGCTGCTGCCGTCCCTGCGCCTCCAGCGCGTCATAGCGATCATTCACATGCTGCCAGTCGATGTGATCGAGTTCGCGCATATAGCCAAACACGAAGTCGAAAGACATCGGCGACGTCAGACAGCCCAGCGCAGATAAAACACCAGCTGCAAACGGGATCCGGACTGTACCGATACCGAGGCGGCGCGCCACATCCCAGGCATGCGCAGGCGCAGCACCACCGAACGCCAACAGCTCATAGCGGCGAAGATCAATTCCCTGTTCGGCGGAATAGACGGCTGCAGCATTCGCCATGTTATCATTGACGACCTCGAAGATGCTTGATGCCGCACGCTCAATAGTCACGCCCAGCGGCTTCGCAACATCATTCTCAACAGCCGCTTTCGATTTCTCTCGATCAAGCTGCATCTTACCGCCCAAGAAGTAATCGGGGTTAAGAAGACCAAGAGCAACATTCGCGTCTGTCACCGTCGCCTTCGTCCCACCCTGGCCATAGCACGCCGGCCCCGGCGACGAGCCCGCACTCTCAGGCCCGACAGTGATCAGGCCGAGATCATCAACGGCGGCAATACTACCACCACCAGCACCAATCTCGATCAGGTCGACAGCAGGCGCCTTCAACAGCAAACCACTACCCTGCTGGAAACGTTTGACGCGGGCCACTTCAAGCTCAGTTGTTCGCGTTGGCTCGTAGTCTGTTATGAGCGAAATCTTGGCCGTCGTGCCGCCCATATCGAATGAGAGCAGGTGAGATGTCTCAAGTTGACGGGCATAGTGGGCTGCGATTGATACTCCGGCTGCCGGTCCGGATTCAACCAACCGCACAGGATATTGCCGCGCCACATCGAGGCTCAGCGTTCCGGCATTCGATCCCATGACGAAAAAAGCTGCAGACGATCCTTTCTCAGCCAGTGCTCTATCAAGTGCACCAAGATAGCGATCGATCAAAGGTTGTACATAAGCATTGGCCACGGTTGTCGAGACCCGGCCATACTCACCAATTTCAGGCAGCACATCCGAAGACAGTGTAATCGGCAAATCTGGGTTGATCGCCCGGATCGCGTCCCGCGCAGCTTGCTCATTTTCCGGATTGGCATAGCTATGCAGGAAGCACACGGCAATAGCCTCAACACCGTCCGCCTCTGCTGAGCTGAGCGCCTGACTGACGTCAGTGGTATCAAGCTCGGAAAGAACGACCCCGTCATAGGTTGTGCGCTCTGATATGCCTATGCGTCGGCGCCGCGGCACCAACGGTTCGGGGAGCTGAATAAAAAGATCATAGAGATCGTATCGCAATTCCGTGCGCGTCTCGAGGGCATCCCGAAAGCCTTGCGTCGTCAGAAGCACAACGTGAGCGCCCTTCCGCTCAATAATGGCGTTGGTGGCAAGCGTTGTCCCATGAACGATCGTACTGATTTCCGGGGCCGCAGCAGCAGTCTGTGTCAACATGGCGTCGACAGCATTCAGCACTGCACGTTCGGGTTCATCCGGCGTCGTCAGGACCTTGGCAGAATGGATCGCACTGTTGGCTTTGTCGACCACGACGACATCAGTAAACGTTCCACCAATGTCAACACCGATTGCCAATCGTTTCGTTTCGGACACCCAACGAACTCCCCCGAAGCCTGACGCGCATGGATCGATTTACCATGTGAGCGCCGGACATAAACAAGACCCAATGAGTTGATTTTTCATGGTCTCGTCGACGGCAGCAACCAGAGACATGATATTCACTTCCCCCACCCCCTGATACAAACTGCTCATTGAATTCTTAAAGTGACCACAAGCGTGTCTGGTGGAATCTTTGGAGGACTTCCAGTAATCTGCGGTCCAAGCACAGGCAAAAAAACTCCAATTGCTAGTAGCGGATTGGCCATCCAAAACGGCGATCGGATCCACGGAAAGACACAGTCATGGTCAACACAATCGCTTTGGGCGATATCACCATTCAGCAGGTCATCGAGCAGCAGGAACCTCTGTTCCCGACCTTCGAGTTCTTTCCGACATTGACAGAAGAAACTTTGAACCAGCATCGCTCATGGCTGGAACCCAACTTCATCGATCCTGTCACAGGTCAGGTTATCCTCTGCATTCAGAGTTATATTGTCCGCACCAAGCACCACAACATTCTCATTGATAGCTGCGTTGGCAATCATAAGAATTTGCCGATCCGCGCAATGTGGCATCAAATGAAGTTGGATAGTTATGAAAAGAACTTTCGTGCAACCGGCCTCACATTCGAAGACATCGATTTTGTGATGTGCACGCACTTACATACCGATCACGTCGGCTGGAATACGCGGCTGGAGAATGGCCGATGGGTTCCGACCTTTCCCAACGCCAAATATGTGTTTTCGGATCGCGAGCTGCAGTTCTGGACAGAGCGCAACCAAACCGACCCTGAGAGCAGTCCGTGGATCACTGAATCGGTTCTTCCAGTGGTCGAGGCGAACATGGTCGAAACGGTACACAGCAATCATTGCCTCAACGACCACGTCCAGCTCATCCCATCACCTGGCCACACGATTGATCACTATTCTGTCCTCGTCGGACAGTCCGGCCAAGATGCTCTGATCACTGGCGATATGGTCCACTCCCCGCTGCAAGCGCGGTATCCGGAGATCGGTATGTTCTCTGATTACGACTCGGCTCAGGCCGGTCGCTCACGCCGGGAGATATTCGGCCGCTTCTGTGATACCTCAACACTGATGTGCACAGCTCATTTCCCATCGCCGTCGACGGGGCACGTGACACAGTGGGAGGACGGTTTCTGGATCGGTTAGATCATCGCGCGATAAGTCAGGTACATGGGACGTCGCGTCCAGCACCTAGGCGGCCTAGATGTGAAGCTTCACATCTAGCTAACTCAATGACTTCGCAAGCTCGCCGAGCGTTGCGAGACTCTGCTCGATGCGCTCACTCCAGGGCTCACCACAGCTCAGTCGAATGCAATGTCGATAGCGGTCACTGGCTGAGAACATATCTCCAGGCGCAAAGCAAATACCGGCTTTCAACGCAGCATGGAACAACTCTCGGCTGTCGCAGGTTGGGGGCAATTCCAGCCAAAGCACGAAGCCACCGGCCGGACGCGTGACGCGTGTCCCTTCAGGAAAGTACCGATCAATAGCCCGCGTCATCCGATCAATATGATCTGCGAAGACACGTCGGATGCGTCTCAGATGACTGTCGTACCCCCCAGAAGCGAGGAACTCCGCGAGTGCCGCCTGTGGCAGCGCCGGCCCACACATCGTTTGCGCAAACTTCTGCGCCAGGATTTCTGGCATGCGCTGCCGCGCAACAATCCAACCAACACGATAGCCTGGCGCAATCGTTTTCGAGAACGAGCTGCAGTAGATGATCTCAGCATCTGTCTCCATCGCCATGAACGGCAACGGTCGCTCTTGCCCAAAGTAGATATCGCCGTAGATATCATCTTCAATCAGTGGAACGTTATGCTGGGATAGGATCTCCAGGATCTGCAGCTTCTGCTCATCCGGCATGGCATGTCCGAGCGGATTGTTGAAGCTTGAGGAGAAGAGACAAGCACTCACGCGTCGCGAGCCCAACGCCGCATCGAGGGCAGCAGGTTCAATTCCACGGGCCGGGCTGGTTGGCAACTCAAGAGCTTTAAGGCCTAGTGCCTCCAGCACCTGTAGCATCCCGAAGTAAGTCGGCGACTCAATCGCGACGGTATCGCCACGCTTGGTGAGTGCTTGCAGTGACAGCGACAACGCCTCGGTGCATCCGATTGTTAGAACGACATCATCAGGCGACAAGACCTGTCCCCAGCGAATGACACGGCGGCAAATCTCTTCTCGTAACGGCAATAGACCGCGCGGTTCCGTATAGATGTTATAGTCGTGGCCATGCGATCGAGCAGCACGCGCCATGAATCTATCAAGACGCCCCGCTGACAATAGTTCAGCACCTGGAATGGCGCACCCAAGAGGCACCAAATCAGGTTGTGAGGAGTACTCCAAAAGCTCCGTGACATGACCGCTGATCGTAACCACGGATGGCCGCTTCGGCGGTTGCGAAGTCGTCGGCGGTGCGAGACTGACACGACCATGGCTCGCGACATAAAAGCCAGACTTGGGCCGTGCTTCCAAGACGCCGCGATCTTCCAGCAAGCGATAAGCCTGCAGAACTGTCGACATGCTGGCCTTGCGATCACGAGCAATGGCGCGCAATGACGGTGCACGCATGCCCATCCTCAGTGCGCCGCAATCAACCAGATTGACAACAAAATCGGCCACTTCTTCGTATTTCGTCTGCATTGATCATTCCGTGGAGAGCTGAACGCCGGTGCCTGTCACTAACAGATAATGAAAAACATGACTGTACTCCATACAATTTCGTAAATCTGTATCTGTTCTCATTTGAGGGCATCCGCCAGATTACCGCCAAACGGAAGTCGATGAGATGATTGAAAGCCATGCCAGAACTTAAGAACTCCCGACAAAACCGGTTTAGTCCCAATGAGATTATATCACTCACAGAGGACACGCCTGAGTTTGATCTCGCGGAAAGCGTAGGCCCTGATCTCTTGTTGGGTGAGCTCGGACTTCAGGACGGCGCAGGGAATAGCAACCTCGCACTTGGATATGGGACGGCACAAGGCAATCCAGAACTACGGCAGGCTATTGCGCAAGCAAATGGCGTCAGCGCAGATGACGTTGTGATCACGGTAGGTGGCATGCATGCCTTGTTCCTTGCCGCATTCTGCATTTGCGAGCCGGGCGATGAGGTCGTCACGACGACACCACTTTTCCCGAACACACGCAGCACGATCGAGTCAGTCCGCGCCCGCATTCGAACAATTCGCCTGACCTTCGACGCTGGCTATAAGCTGACGCCTGAAGATATCGCCGCCGAGATGACATCGGCGACCCGTATGCTCAGCCTCGCAACGCCTCAGAACCCATCCGGCGTCGCAATTGCCCCCGTCACGATCAAACGCATCGCCGAACACATGGCACAGATCAGTCCACAATCTTACTTGGTGGTCGATGAAACCTACCGAGAGGCCGTTTACGGCGAAAATGCACCGGTTCCCTCTGCCGCAAGCCTCGATCCGCGAATTATATCGGTCGCATCGTTATCCAAGTGTCATGGTGCACCGGGGCTTCGCATCGGTTGGGCCATCACCCGGGACCCGGCACTCCGGGAGCAAATGATACTTGGCAAATTCAACACCGTCATATCCAACTCAACCATTGATGAAGCACTCGCCATTCGTGTCTTCAAGCGCATTGACCGCATATTCGGTGACCGTCAAATCCGCTTGCAGGATGGTCTTAAGCGAACCGAAGACTGGGTTCTGCAGAACAACGAAGTCGTCGAATGGATTGAACCGGATGCCGGTGCTCTCTGTTGCATCCGCTTGAATCCAGACGTCTTCGATTCAAGCGCAACCGCTCGATTCTACAAGGCTCTCAGCAGCAAAGGCGTTCGCGTTGCGAAGGGCTCCTGGTTCGGTGAAGACAACCGCGTTTTTCGATTGGGATTTGGTTTGCTTGCCATGGACCAACTCGAAACCGGTCTCGCGCGGATGACGGATGCGCTCCATAATGCACTCAAGGCCGCTGCCTGATCTCAACCAATGTCGGAAGCCATCATGCCCAAAACAGACACGCGACAACTACTGCTGCAAGCTCAGAGTTACGCACAGGCGTACATCGAGCAAGCGAAAGATCAGCGTGTTTATCCTGACGCACAAGCTCTCGGGAACCTCAGTCAGTTCGACCAGCCACTCCCCGAGGCCGGCCTCGATCCTTCAACAGTGATCGAACAGCTGGATCGCATCGGTAGCCCTGCTACCGTCCCCACGACCGGCGGACGCTACTTCGGTTTTGTTAATGGCGGCACACATCCTCCCGCGCTGGCCGCGCGCTGGTTGGCTGATGCATGGGACCAGAATGCAGCACTCTATGTGATGTCACCCATCGCAGCGCATCTAGAGCAGGTTTGCGAAAGATGGCTTGTTGATTTGCTCGAACTGCCGGAAGGAACAGCGGCCGGCTTTGTCGGCGGCACGTCCATGTCACTCTCATGCGGATTAGCCGCGGCACGCAATGCATGCCTCACAGCTCAGGATTGGGATGTTGCTTCTGCCGGTTTGTTTGGTGCACCACCTGTCCGCGTCGTCTTGGGTGAACAGGCCCACGGTGCAGTGTTCCGTTCGTTGTCGTTTCTCGGCCTTGGCTCCGATCGCGTGGAAAAAGTGGCTTGCGACGACCAAGGACGCATGAAAGCGGACGAACTCCCTGAACTTGATCCCACGACAATCCTCATCCTTGCCGCTGGCAACGTCAACAGCGGAGCATTCGACGATCTTCGGGAAATCAGCACCAAAGCCAAGTCTGCCGGCGCCTGGGTTCATGTCGACGGTGCATTCGGCCTATGGGCTGCCGCATCGCCAAACCAACGCCACCTGTGTGATGGACTTGAACTGGCTGACTCATGGTCAGTTGACGCTCACAAGACGCTCAACGCGCCCTATGACTCGGGCATCATATTCTGCAGGGATCGGAACGCCCTCGTCTCTGCGCTTCAAGCCGACGGCGCCTACCTGCAGTGGAGCGACAAGCGAGACAGCATGCTCTACACATCAGACATGTCACGGCGTGCGCGCGGGATCGAACTCTGGGCGACGCTGGCCACAATGGGCCGCAATGGCGTCGGTGCGCTGGTCGATCAGCTATGTGTCCATGCCCGCGACATCGCAGATAAGTTGAGCACGCATGACTTTACCATCGTAAATGATGTCGTGTTTAACCAGGTGATCGTGTCCTGCAACACGCCAGATGAAACCCAGGCCACATTGCGGGAGCTGCAAGACGCCGGCGAATGCTGGTGCGGCGGAAGCACGTGGCAGGGGGAGCCTGTCATCCGTATTAGTGTTTGCTCACATGCGACGACAACCGCCGACATTGACCGTTCGGTCGCAGCGTTTGTTGCGGCGCGCGACGCGACACAGAACTAATTGCACGAGACCTCAAATTTTGAGACGAGTGTCAGTCATGCGCTGCGATGAGACCTACGGCCTGCAATCACAGTCGCTTTAGGTTCTTTAGGTTCTGAGACGCGGCGCAGACAAGCAAACTTACATCCGATCCTCCAAAGAAATGCGGGAGACAGACTATGCCCTGGCCAGAACCAGTAACGCTTAAAGGCGAGATCGCAACGATCGTCCCGCTTGATCACAGCCACACCGAGGATCTGAAAGAAGCGACATCAGACGGTGACTTGCATCGCCTCTGGTATACGACAGCCGCCTCCGCCAGCAACATGACACAGGACATCGACGCCCGCCTCGGATTGCGCGAGGCCGGGTCCATGTTGCCCTTCTCGGTATTCCTCAATGAGACAGGCAAAGCCATTGGCATGACGACCTACCTCAACATTGATGCCGCTCACAGGCGACTGGAAATCGGTGGCACTTGGTATCGCAAGTCTGTCCAGCGCTCAGGGCTCAACACCGAGTGCAAGTTCCTATTGCTGCAGCATGCATTCGAAACATTGGATTGCATTGCAGTCGAGTTTCGCACGCATTTCATGAATCAGCAGAGCCGCCGCGCGATTGAACGTTTGGGTGCCAAACTCGATGGTGTCTTGAGATCCCACATGATCATGCCCAACGGGACGGTTCGCGATACCGCCGTCTATTCGGTCATCGCCCCTGAATGGCCCGCGGTGAAAGCAAACTTGACATGGCAGATGGAAAAGCCGCGCTGATCTTCGCAGCTCCAACCTTGCCTATGTCTGACAGTCTCGCATTCTGAATTTGGTGGCTGGCCACAGATATAGCCGGGCAGCAAATCACGCAGCGCGAGTTTAGCCACTGCGCGCCTCAGCTTTGGCTGGTTGCGATACTAGCGGTGATTGGAACAGACCAATCACGGCGCCGAGACCCAAAACCACTCCGGCTCCTAAAAGGCCGAAGCGTATATCGCCGAAGTGGTCGCCGACAGCTCCTGCCGCGACCGGACCAACCGTCTGCCCCAGGGCAAAGACGATCGTGAGCAGACCAAGCGCAGGTCCCCACAACGGCGACGGTAGGTTTTTGCGACTGAAGCTCGTCACAGCACTCGGCGCAATGAAGACCGAGAGACCAAATAAAGCTGCCGAAACGATCAAGCCAACCGCCGAAGGCCAGATCAACGGCAACAACGTCCCAACACTGGTTGCACCGACGGCCATCGCAAACGGAAAGCCAGACATGTAATGCGCAAGCAATGGCCGCCATACAAACGGCGATGCCATCATGCTGAGACCAACAATCAGCCAAACGCCAGCAACCATCATGCTGGAGAAGGCCAACGACTGCATCCAAGCAATCAGGAATGTCAGGTAAACGATGTACCCCGCTGCAAACAACCCGTACCCAACCAGCATTGAAAGCATACGGCGCACGGGCAGATGGGTCGCCGTGGTCTCGACCGTGTTCCCTTCGTCAGGTTGGCGCACGGCATACGCAGACCAGGTGGCGAACACGCAGCACACTATACTTGCTAATCCTAACACCAACCAAGAGAGGGGCCAAACAGAGTTTCCGGAATGAGCAAACAGCAAAGGCAGTGCCACGCCGCTCAACACCATACCAAACCCACCACCACCAAAGTTGATGGCAATGGCAAGGGCATTGCGCTTGGGATCGTCTTGGAACAGCGAGGCCGCCAACGTACTGCCGACAATAAACACGAGAGCACCGAACACACCGGTGAGTATGCGCCAAAGACTAAGCCACCAGAAATCCGCAGTCAGCCCATTCGCAACAAGACAGACCGATGTGCCAATCATGCCGATGGAGAATAGATGCGGTGCAGGAACTCTGCGCACCAATAGAAAAGTGACGACCGCCCCAACCACGTATCCGAGGGCATTCGCGGTGTTAATCCATCCTGCTTGTGTATAGGTCCAATCAAGATCCTGCTGCATCGCTGGCAGGATCAAGCCGTATGAGAAGCGGGCGAAGCCATTGCTGACACAAATCCCGAGCGCGAGCCCGACCAGAATAAGCCAGGAGCGCTGCAATGAGGATTTGTCCATCGCTGCGCTCAATCCATCACCTTGGCCGACACCGTCCGTGGAGGGACTAACAGCTGACTATCCAACTCATACACGAACGTCCTCAAGCTTCTTCCAATCAAATTCCATGCCGTGGCCTGGCTGACTTGGTGCAACGGCCATGCCCTCTTCAAGGCGCAGCGGCTCAGCTATGTATTTGTCGAGACCAAATCCGTGTGCCTCTAGAAAACTGCCATTCGGACACGCAGCCAACAGATGCACTGTTACGTCATGCGCGCCATGCGAAGTCACAGGCAGATTGTAGGCTTCGGCCAGGTGCGCAATCTTCATGAAGGGTGTGATACCGCCACAGTTGGTGACATCGGGCTCGGGAAACGTAACGCCTCCGGCTGCAATCATTTGCTTGAACTCCCACAGTGTCCGGAAGTTCTCACCCGTTGCAATCGGCACACCACCATCGCGAACAACCCGCACATGTCCTTGAACGTCATCCGGTATGATTGGCTCTTCAAGCCAGGTCAGCTCATAAGGTTGGAAGGCCCGCGCACGCCGGATAGCTTCGTCAGCAGACCACTTCATATTGGCGTCGACCATAAATGGAAAGCCATCACCAAGGTGCTTGCGCATGGCTTTGACCCTCTCAACGTCTTCACTCAATCGATCACGACCGACTTTGGACTTGATCGCACGAAAACCCTTCTCAAGATTGCCGTCGGTTTGACGGAGCAAATCGTCAACCGAAAGCTCTAGATCAATGCCACCAGCGTAACACGTCACACGATCGCTATGACCACCCAGCAAATTCCAAAGTGGTAGTTTGGCCCGCTTGCCCTTCAGATCCCACAAAGCAATGTCAAAAGCCGACAACGCAAGGATCGAAGGACCGCCGCGTCCGCCATAGTGCAATTCCCACCAGACGTGCTCCCAGAGTTGTTCGATCCGGTCAGCGTCGTGATCTGCTGCAACGGCTGCAATTTCATCCTTCACAATACTAAAAATGGCGCCGCCGTTTCGGCCTGTTGTATAGGTGTAGCCAACACCTTCAATGCCGTCCGTATCCGTAACCCGGACAGTCACGATCTCAAACGCGGTCATCACACCGTGTGTTGAGTCTGTCAGCGCAACATCCAGTGGGATACGATAGTGTCCTGCTTCCACGCTGCGAATTTGTGCCATCTCGGTCTCCCTTTGCCCTCATCAATGCAACCGACGAAGGATCTTTTTCTTCACCATGAGGTAGCCTTCAATGGGCATGCAGCGCAACACCCGATTATCTATTCGAGCACGCACAATTTTGTCGGACTTCAGACTGCACATAGGCCAACACCCCGCCCCAGCCACTCAAAATAGGACTTGAAACAGACACCAGGACGGGGCGGGCGCGCAGTAAGGTCAGGCTCACTGTGAGCTGGTCTTGGTATAGCTCACGACCTCAAATTCCACCCCGTCACGATCCAGAAAGTAGAAGCGCCTGCCAGGTTCATAGTCTCCATGAGACTGGGTTTTGTACCCAATCTCCAGAATGCGCTTTTCCGTTTCCTCCAAATCGTCGACAACAACGCCAATGTGGTTTAAACCGCCACGCTGCCGGTAGTTGGAAAGCTCACTCTTTTGCGTGTTGCCCTCACTGTAAAGAGCAACATAGTCATCGTCCGTACCGACATGGATGGTATAACCGCCAACAGCAGATGGCCCCTGCCAACGCACCTTCCAGTCAAACAGCCGACACATCATGTCAGCCGTTTTATGCGGGTCGCTGACCGTGATGTTGACGTGTTCCAACGTTGCAACCGACATATCGATCTCTCCTCTCATATTGAAGCACTTGACTTACGATGAGCTGAGCGTAATTCCTCAAGTTAACTTGAGGTCAAGACCTTTTTTTTTTCAAGTCAGGGAGAAACAAAATGCATGCAAAGGATTTGCTCTCAATTGGCGATCTCGCAAAGCGGACCGGATTATCCGTGTCGGCTATTCGCTTCTACGAAGACAAAGGGTTGCTGGCCTCGACACGCAACACCGGTGGCCAACGACGCTTCATGCGCTCTGACATTCGCCGATTGTCGTTTGTGCTCATTGCGCAGCAACTTGGCTTCACGATTGAACAGATTCGACAGCAACTCCGAGCCTTGCCCCTGGAGCGCACACCCTCCAAGGGCGACTGGGCAAAAATGAGCAAGGGCTTCCGGCAAGATTTGAATGAGCGGATTGCTCTCCTGACCAAACTGCGTGACAACCTCGACAGTTGCATCGGCTGTGGTTGCCTGTCACTGCGCAAGTGCGCGCTTTACAATCCAGCGGACCGGGCATCACTCAAAGGCCAGGGTCCGCGCTATCTGATGGGCGACCGGCCAGAGACGTAGTTTCAACCTGTTGCGCGACCACAATGATCAGCCGTTCAGCCAGTCGACGAGAGGCCTCATTTTTCGAAACAGCTTCATGGTCGATGGAATGAGCTGGGGCATCATCGCAGCAGCTGGCCCGGCATCATGTTTCCCCCAGATCGTCAGCCCCTTTCGCAAAAGAAGGTCAGCTCGTGGATGATCCTTGGGATATCCCGCCGGCACCTTCTTGAGTTCGGCGTCGCGGAGTTGAAAGTCCTGGGCTGAGAGTTTCCTGAGCGCTTTGTCCAGAGCAACACCATCATCACCGGCAACGCGCTCGCGATAGGTGATCAACGACTGCTTCTCGAATGCAAAGATCCCACATCCAACTGCCAGCCGCTCGGTCTCCAGGCCAAAAAACCATGCGGGGTGACCCAGTCCGCCCTGCGGTTCAACCACACTTCGGAACAGAACATGCAGGTGCGGCTTGTAGGGCGACTTGTCTTTGGAGAAGCGCACGTCACGATGCACGCGAAAAACTTTGGACGTGTATTCTTCGCCCGTCAGTCTTTCGAGCTGCGTACACAAATGAGAACACAATTCTCGCGCTGGTTGTTGAATAAGTCTCTCAAAGTCTGGCTTGTGCTCGGTGAACCACTCGCGATTGTTATTCGCCTTGAGATCGGACAGAAACGAGACCGCACCTTGCGGAAAACACCATTGACTGGCAGACAACATCCGGGCTCTCTCGGTCATCATTTACACTCCAGTTCCAACAGTTGCGACACCTGCTATAGATCTGCAACCAGTAACAAAGTTCCAATCATCGCCAGTTCGCCCTTCAACACACTGCGCCACTCTCCAGCAGGCAATTGAACCTGTGCGATGACAAATCGCTTTACACCCTGGGAGGAAGCGTTTCCACGAAGTCGACGGCCATCTCGATCCACTCCATAAGTGTTTCATCGCTGCAAGTGTCGGCATCTACAAAAAACAGACCGGTCATAAGTCGCCCGCCCTGGATCATCGGTTCAGCGCCATCCCACCTGGAAGCCGCTTCATGGCGCTCTCGGCCAACGCGAAACATGAACCTGCGCTGAGCCGTCTTGGTGCGGTCCGCACCGCCAAGCATATGACCGTTCAGGAGAAAACAAAGTCCCCCCATCATGCGCTTCTCTTGCAGATTCTTGCGGTCACCCAGCGCCAACCGAAAGCGCTCAGCTACTTCAGCGTCGTAAGCCATATCAACTCACCCAAGTCAGAGATCAGGCGGACCAACTAGCGCGGGCCCGCACCCGCTTTTCCCAGGCTGCAGCGTATGGCAACCCCAACGGCATCGGCTCTTCGACGATATCTGTAATTTTGACCGCCATCATTCCGGTGATGTCAGCGATCGTAAATGTCTCTCCAGTCACAAACGGCCGCCCATCACTCATTTCCTGATCGAACCAAGCCCACTTCTTTGCAATCACGCGTCGTTGGCTTGCAGCATAGTCTGGCATTTGCTCGATCTTGCCATCAAAGAACGAAATCGTATGGAGCCCGACACTGGCCAACGGAGTGACCAGTTGCAACTCCATACGCCGGCTCCACATCTCAATGTGTGCCGTTTCGAAATCACTCGTCCCCATCAGTGCCGGCTCAGGGAACTGGCTCTCGAAATAACGGCAGATTGCAACGCTTTCCGTTATGATCCGCCCATCATCCAGTTCAAGGACTGGCAACTCACCAAGTGAGTTGATTCTGCGGAATGCCTCGGTACGGGTCGAACCATCGAGAACCTGCATTGTTTCGGTGGGAACACTCGCCCCCTTCTCTGCCAGGAAGACACGTACGCGCCATGAATTTGGGGCTTGCCCATCGTACAACTTCATAGTGGTCCACTCCTTAATACCCGCAGGCGGTGCCTGCTGCACAATCGCCACGAGCGGGAAAGGTCTCGAAGCGTTCTTGCCACTGACTAAGGGTGAAGCAACAAACAGTCAACCAACAAGTTAAGTATTACCAAGCCGGATAATTCCCGTAGTCACCACCCGCCGGGAGCACAAATTAAACGACTGTGCAGTGGATTCTAACAATCAACCAAAGAGGCGATCAGATGTCGGACCACCTACCGAAGACACGAGCGTCAGAGAACTCGGCAACAGACATCAACATCGACGCCTGAGCTCTCAAGTCAATTCGGCAATCGCCCTTTAGCGCTTTGCCAGACAGAAAGACCATTGAATGGTCTCTCCTGTTTCGATCACGAGATGACTGTCCACATCCGAGTAGCGTGCAAAGTTTGAGACCCATTGCTTAAGCGCGGTCGTTCTCAGCCAGGACTCGGTGTCAGGTCTCCGTCCCCAGCTATACGAGGCTCGTCTATTGCTGCCATCCAGAACTGAGATTTCCATTGCTGCTTTCATCGCCTTCAGACCTCTCGATGACCGGGTTCAGGTTAGCGTAAGCCGGCTTGAATGATCCGCAACTTGCAATTGAAGTTCAGGCGCGTAAATTTACGGCGCACGCAGGTCTTAACAGATGACACTGTCGAACCGCGGCGCACGCAAAGCCGCCGCACGTCGGTTTCACAGGCAGCGCGCAGCGCCGGTGTCACTTGCTTGGGCAGTTTAAATGCAGCGGCAGGCTGGGCTGCGGAACTGAGCAATGCAGCGCCGAGCAGAGCTTTCGCGACAAGAGCTGCAACTTTGTATGAATTTGATATTTTTTGACTGGTGATGAACATTAATCTTCTCCGTGACCGTGTTGTATTGAGTTGGTCGCGGAACCGCGGCAAATGGTTCGGAAGATCAGATCAAAGCGGAATAACTCTGAAATTTATAGTTAAATTAGTGTTAAAGAACGCCCAGAGCTCGGCTTAACCGATGGCCAGAAATCCATTCTGAAGATCTCATAACCTCATGATAAAAGTAGGACTTATTCGATATTTCGCTACTGGTCTCTATTCGTCCCAGGTCTCATAGTTTGCCCGCATATAATTCACGCCGTTGCAAACGATAACCTCCAGCACGGTCATATCAACGTCGGCAAGCTTGTTGATATAGAGGCAGCTTTTCCCAGTTTTATATTTGCCCAGCTTTTCGAGTTGCTGCGACAAATCACGATAACCCGGCACTATATAAATCGACAGCGCACTTTTCCTTGGACTAAAACCGGTTAGAAAAAACTCGCCCGAATGGCCGCTGTCATAGCTATATGCGTAGCGGCCGTATCCTATGATGGAGCCACCCCACATTTTTGGCTTGAGACCCGTTACTCGGTCAAAGAAGGATAGCAACGCCAATCCGTCTTCGCGCCGCCGCGGATGCTCAACCGCCGAGACAAAATCGTGAGGGTTGACATCAGTTGGCTTAGTCTTCAGTGACTTTTTGCTACGCGCCGCCATCTCGCTAACGCTCTGACCTGCCCTGTCTTAACTTTCGATATCTTCGGCCTGCTGTGAGGCAAAGATCGACCGATATTGCGCGCTCTTTGACCGAAGCGGCGGGAGTTTGCATGGTTCACCTTCAAACACTGGGAAGGCTGGATGCTTCCCGCGCACGATAGCCCCGTTGTAAGCGCTCAACTGGTTATATGGCATCAAAGGCAGACAGTTGGCGGCGGAGTACGCAAACAAAAGAAATGGTCTGGCGCGTGTCGGATGGTTATTGGGCATCGAACCATGAACGGAGCGACAATGGTGGACCGTAATCGTTCCCGCAGCCCCTTTCAGGTAAGTGGCTTTATCAAGTTCAATAGACGGGATATCGCGATCACCGATATACCCGCGCCAGTTCCCATCAGGCCCGTAGTGATCATAGACCGGACCTTTGTGGCTGCCGCCCACAACTCCCATTGGCCCTACGGTGTCGTCGATATCATCTAACGCGATCCCCACCGTAACGATATTGTAGGCGGTGTGCGGCCAGAACGGGATATCCTGGTGCCACTTGATTTCGGCACCACCGCCGGACCATTTAAAATTCAACTTCCCATGGTGAAATTTCAGATCAGGCCCGAGAAGGTCTTGCACAACATCTACGATTGGGCTGTCAAATGCGGTCTCATAGTAAACGGGATCCTGATCTTGCGGCTTCTGCAGTCGACGTATTCGCGGGTTCTCGGGCGTGTGATCCGGCTCAAAGTCAAACTTCTCATTTGATTCGGAATGGTTCCGGCTGTCCTCGATCATGCGTGCGGTCGTCTCAGTCAGCCGATCCAACCATTCGCCGGCAAGAAAGCCGTCAATACATAACACGCCGTCATTCTCGAAACCGGCAACCTGTTCTTCGCGCAATACCTTACGCGATTGCGCCTTCAATCCAGCGTCCTGCATTACTCAACTCCCGGTCTCAAAAGCTTAAGTGCTAAATGTTATACCAATTCAGCGAATGCGCACAACGAAGGCCCGGAATCATCCCAGGTCGAATGAAACCCGCTCGCAAGTTGCAGCACCAGCTGACAAGATGCTCTTCACCAATTGTTTTCGCAGCTCTGCGGTTTTGCACAGCCGCTCTGCTACCGCATAAGTATCCGGCGCCCCATTCTTCAGCACTGCGATGAGAACTTGCGCGCAATCCGCCGCTTTGCATTGCGGCACCGGATTGCAGTATTTTGCAGGATATCCATAGTGATTCCAGGCAATTAAGGAATTGAGATCATGGCCAAACCTGTGGTCGGCGTCATTGGCAACGCGCATTTCCTATACGAACGCGTCGACGTTCAACTCGTCGGTGAACGCAATCTTTCAGCACTGGCAGATATCTGCGGTGCGCTACCTCTCATGTTTGCTGCCGATCCACAAATCACAGACATCGGCGCGCTACTTGATACTGTCGATGCGGTTCTGTTGACGGGGGCCAGAGCCAACGTACACCCGACGCACTTTGATACTCAGCCGGACCCGGCATACGAGCCTTACGATGAAAACCGAGACGCGATGGCGCTCGAACTCACACGTATCTGCGTTGAACGCGCTGTGCCGATCTTCGCAATTTGCCGTGGCTTCCAGGAAATGAACGTCGCCTTCGGTGGCTCACTTCACCCGGAAATCCGAGATCTACCCGGCAAGCTCAACCACCGCGCGCCACGTTTGCCCAATGGCGACTTTCACCCCGATCCGGAGGTCGTGTTCGCCGATCGCCATGAAGTCCGCCTTTGCCAGGACGGTGAATTTGCAAAAATCTTCGGCAAGGACAAAATCCACGTCAATTCGCTCCATGGCCAGGGCATCTTGCAACCCGGCGAGCGTGTGATTATCGAAGGGATCGCAGAAGACGAAACCGCAGAGGCCATTCGAATCGCGGATGCACCCGGCTTTGCCTTAGGCGTCCAATGGCACGCGGAGTATGATCCGCAAACGAACCCCATAAATCGAGCACTATTCGAAGCCTTTGGCAGCGCCATTCAAGCTACGCGCTAAAACATATGCACGTCGCGGCAGGCCTCAATCACTCGGTCGCCGCTTCGGCAATCCGTTGGCGGTGGGGCGCAAGCAGGCAGGCCAGTGCTAGGATCATTCCAGACACAGTTGCGATCATCCCGGCCGCACTGACGGCATTATCCAGTCCAAACCATTGTGGCCCGTAGCCTGCCAGAACATATCCCAGGATCGCTGAGACGACGGCGAACCCAACGCTCCACCAGATCTGTATCTCCAACCGATTGGTCATCAACCGCGCCGCAGCCGGCGGACAGATGAACATGGCAATGACAATAATCGAGCCAACGGCATCGAACGCCGCAACAGCTGCGATCGCTGCAACGACGACCAAGAGAAACCCAAGAGCCGCCGTTGGTATGCCGACAGCCCGTGCAAATGCCTCATCAAACGTCGAAATCTTGAGCGGCCGCCACAGGGCGACAATGAAGCAACTGATGAGGCCGGCCACAACCGCGATACGGCTCAATTCTGGTGGCAGCTGCGCAAGAGCCGCGGGATCCAGCAGCGACGACCAGCCCTCAGCCTCAATCCATATAAGGCTCTCCAGGTTACCGTAGAGAGCATGCTCCACATCGAGATGCACTGAACTTGTATCGCTTTGCTCGAGCAGTAACACGCCGCCAGCGAACATCGATGTGAATGTCACGCCCATGGCAGCTCCTGGTTCCACATTGCCGAGACGCTTGATGGTTTCGATCAACGCCACCGCAACGACAGCAGCCACCCCAGCGCCGAGCATCATAGGCCACGCAGTCACGCTTCCCGTCACCAGGAACGCCACCACAATCCCAGGCAGGACGACGTGCGAAATTGCATCACCAATGAGAGCTTGCCGCCGGAGGATGAGGAAGTTGCCGGGCAGGGCGCAGGCGACAGCAGCAAAGACACCAATCAGGATAGGTGCAAGACTGAGCTGTACAAATTCGGCACCCATCAGTTGGTCACCTCCAGTGGCCGCCCGATCAGACGGTCGATCTCAGCAATCTCATCCTTCGTCAACACCGTCTCAATCGACGTCAGCCCGTCATACTGACTGGTAATCGCATCATCCTGATGGACGGTACGCGCAATCTCCCATCGCCGCTCGTCACGTAGTGCCTTGGCGGCCTGCGCACGGCCAGCGGTCGTTGGAACCCCGTCGCGGCGGATGAGGCCGGCACGTCGCAAAACAGCAAGTGTCAGACGATCAAAAATCGGTTCGTCCCGCGCGATACCAAGCAACCCCTGCCGTCGATGGACGCGCAACTGGAATTGGCGCTGACGCAGCACCGAAGCCAGGACACCACGATTGGGCGCAAGGAAAAGCGAAACCACAAATAGTGCAAAGCAAATCAAAACAATAATCGGCCCTGTCGGCAAACTCGGGGCGGAGGCCGACACCGCAGCACCTGTGTATCCTGACAAACCGCCAATGAGCCCCGCAATCGTCACCACGCGGTCCGTGCGATTGCTCCAGAACCGAGCCGCAACAGAGGGAATGATCAACATCGCGACAATTAGAATGAGCCCCACAATCTTGAGACCAATTACCGTTACCGCGGTGACAAGCCCCATGATCATAAGATCGATCATGCGCACGCGAATGCCGGACGATTGAGCAAACTCAGGATCAAATGAGACCACTGTCATGGGCCGGCGCAAGAGCACTACAAGTGTAACGGCGATAGAGCCGCCAATAAGAATAACAACCGCATCGGCAAATAACATGCCGGCTGTTGAGCCAAGCAGAAAGCTCTCAAGGCCAGCTTGCCGCCCGGCTGATAAAGCTTGAATGATGGTCAGTAGTACGACACCGAACCCAAAGAATACGGATAGGACGGCACCGATTGCAGCATCTTCCGCCAGCCGTGTCCGACGCGAGATCCATTCGACTGCCAGCAGCCCCAGCACCGCCGTCGTACTGGCGCCAAGCATCAGCACAACAAGGTTGCGGCCATCCATTCCCAGCATAACCATGGCAATGAATGCCAACCCAATACCAGGAAGCGTCGCGTGGGCAACCGCGTCGCTGACCAATGCGCGCTTCCTAAGAAAAAGGAACGTCCCAGTGACGCCGGCCGCGATGCCCAGCAGCATAGCTCCAATTGCAACCAGGGCCGCGTTGTAGCCTGCCTGCAGAAGAAGCGCTTCGATCAAAGAGGACATCTCAGGGGTGACCTAGCCCAAGAACGCTGGCTGTTGCTCCATCTGTGCGGTGGCCAGCCGTCCTCCGTAAGCAGCTTGCAGGTTCTCTTCCGTAAAGGTCGTGGCAACGGGGCCTTCGGCGATCTTGCGGACGTTGATCAAGAAAACGCGATCGAAGTAAGCCGGAACGGTCGCAAGATCATGATGGACACACACAACCGTCCGTTTCTCATCACGCAAGTGCTTCAGCACATCAACAATCGCTTTTTCCGTGGCGGCATCAACACCGGCAAACGGTTCGTCGAGAAGATAGAGGTCGGCATCCTGTGCGAGCGCTCGGGCCAGAAAGACGCGTTGCTGCTGTCCGCCAGAAAGCTGTCCGATCTGACGCTCGGCAAAATCCACCATCCCGACGCGCTCAAGAGCATCCAGTGCTTTTTCGCGGTGATGCGATCGCACCATCCGCAACAGGCCCAGCTCGCGATACAGGCCCATCATGACAACATCGATCACGCGTGTCGGGAAATCCCAATCGATACTCGCCCGCTGCGGAACATACGCGACCCGATGGCGCGCCTTCGCCAGCGGCGCGCCGAATACGGTGACACGACCTGACAGCGGTCGTACGATTCCCAGCGCGGCCTTCAGCAGCGTTGACTTCCCCGCCCCGTTCGGACCGACAATCGCAATCATTTGCCCTGCTGGGAAAATTGCATCAACCGAGAAAACAGCAGGCGTCTCACCGTACGAGACCGTCAGACCCTGCACTGCCAAGGCAGCATTGTCCATCTCCTGAGACGGCAGTGCCTGACCTTCACTTGTGGCGAGACGTACAGACGGTTCTAACATTGCAATGACTCTCACTTTGAAGGCGATAGGCGGCCTGACATTCCTGATACCGTTGCCGATCCGCCTAACGCTCTGGCGATTGTTGTCGAGTTGTGATCGATCATACCGATGTAGGTGCCTTCGTAGGTTCCATCTGCGCCCATCGCATCGGAAAAGAGTTCGCCGCCAATCACCACCTTGTGGTCTTTCGAGGCTGCCCCTTCGATCAAGGCGCGCATGTTGCGATCAGAGACAGACGACTCAACAAAAACAGCTCCGATTTTTCGCTGCACCAAGACGTCAACCAGCTCGCCTATCCGCTTCAATCCGGCTTCACTCTCTGTCGATATGCCTTGGATCCCGATCACTTCGTAACCATAGGCCTTGCCGAAGTAGTTGAACGCATCGTGCGCTGTCAGCAGAACACGGCTTTGCAACGGAACAGTCTCAAGAACTTGTTTGGCATACCGGCTCAGTGTTTTGATCTCTTCCAGATACGATGCGGTGTTGGCCACAAACTTCGCTTTGTGTTCTGGGCTTACGTCCGATAGAGCTGTTTGGACTTGCACAACAACCTTGGACCAGATCTCAGGATCCATCCAAACGTGGGGGTCAAACTTGTCCTCATAGTCATCGTGCGCCATGAGGTTTTGTTTCGGCAACTGCTCGGCCACGGCAACCACCACGCGAGTCTTAGCGAGCTTGCGCAGGAAGTCTTCCATTTGCGCTTCGAGGTAAAGCCCGTGCCACAACACCAGGTCCGCACGCGTCATTGCAACAATATCGCTCCGCGTTTGGCGATAGGCATGCGGGTCAACACCCGGCCCCATCAGAGCTCTGACCTTGACATGGTCCCCGCCGACGACACGAGCCGCATCGGCGATCATTCCGGTTGTAGCCACGACTTCAATTGCTTTGGCCTCAGCGTCGGCCCGGCTCGGTAGCCCAACAGTCAATGCCAGCAACATCACCAATGAAAGCAACATCCCAGCCAAGCTGCACAATGGCCTAAAGGCTGGCTGTAGTCTCATTTGGCGGTCCAACTGGGCCTTCATAATCAGTGTCCATCACAAGCTATAACGAGTAGCTAGACGCAATAATAGACGTCGACACCCTCATAAGTAGCAATACCACAAAGAATTAGCAAGGGCTAACTTTGTGAAATCGAGGTTTTCAGCTAAACAATGATCGGATTTCGGATTCGGGGTCGCGATGGCAGACGATGAGACTGATCACAGCACCGACGGAGGAAGCGATGCGCAGAGCCATGCCGCACGGTTCCAGCGCGTGCGTGATGCCCATCAGACCGAAGTTGCTGAAGACTATGTGGAGTTGATCGCCAAGCTGATCGACGAGACCGGTGAGGCCCGTGCTGTGGATCTGGCAGAGTGGCTTGGTGTGTCGAAGCCAACCGTGAACAATACCATCCAGCGACTACAGCGCGATGGTTTGGTTACGAGCAAGCCGTACCGCTCGATCTTTCTCACCGATGAAGGACGGGAAATGGCTGACATGGCCAGGGACCGTCATCATGTTGTACGCGAGTTTTTGATCTCCCTCGGCGTCTCACCTGAAACAGCAGAATCAGACGCCGAAGGGATCGAGCATCATGTCAGTGACGAGACGCTCGCCATCTTCAAGGCGTTTGCCGAACAAAAGAAGTAGCCGGCATCGCCATCCCAATCACGCAGCCGGCGAAAACGATGATGGCTTCATCACTTTATCTTCCTGCATAAGAACAAGACCGTCCGTCTTGGAAAGAAATTCATGCCAACCGGGATCAGCGTCTCGCGCAGCCCGCTTCTGCTCCATATCCGCCAGACTATCAAACCGCCACAAATGAACGAGTTGGTTTTGCGGTCCGACAACGCTGGTGTAATACCCCATCAGCTCCAACCCGTGCCGCTGCATGGCTGGCAAACCCAGTTCTTCAAAGAGCTTGAGGTAGGTCGGCATCTTACGTGGCAGCAGCGTATAGGTTCGAATATTGACAATCATGGTGCCTCACTAAGTTGATGAATTCGGAGTTAGGAACGCTACGCCTCAATCCGCAGCAGGAGTAGCAACTTCAATTTTGGGACTGCGCGATTCAATCTCGGCTGCTGCCTGGAGAAGAATGTCCTCTTGGTAGCGTCCGCCAATCAATTGAGCACCGAGAGGCACATCATCGGACATTCCGGTAAACACCGAAAGCCCCGGCAAACTCATCAGCGGCAACCCCACCTGAGTTAGTTGCGCTTCCATAATTTCCTCAAATCGCTCGGGCGACTGAACGTCATCCAAATCAGGAAACGGAACTTCTGCCGATACTGGACAGATCAGGACCGGATAATTGTCCAGGAACAAACTCCATTCCCGCAGTAACGTCACACGTTTTTGCAAGGCATCCATAAAGTCATCCAGTCCCGGCGCCGGACAAAGCCGCTCCATCTGCGCATAGACGAAACTTGAGTCAGGATCAGCCTCTTCCCCGATCGCCTTGGCACCCGTACGGCGAAACTCGGCAAGCCACAGCTGCGCCTGCAATCGCGCAGGTTCACGAAATGGCGGACAGTCAGTTTCTACAACGTCCCAGCCCGCATCGATCAATCGTGCGGCTGCCTCGCGCAACGACGCTTCCACGGGCGGATCAACCTTCAAGCCTTCAGGCGCGATTGTCAGCGCGGCCCGCTTGGGAAATTCTCCGGTCTCCATTGATGCTGGTGTCCACCAGGGGTCACGCAAATCCTTTTGCGACATCGCCCCAAGCGCAAGCCTGAGATCGGAAACCGAACGCGTAATGGGCCCGGAGACAGCCATCAGCTGGGCACCGACATGCCGGTCCGCCGCAGTGAAATTTGCAGCCGCGATGCGCCCAATTGTAGGCCTTAGCCCTTGAAGGCCGCAGGCATAAGCGGGGTAACGGATCGATCCGCCGATATCGGTACCATGACCAATCGCGCACATGCCGCTCGCCACCGAGGCCGCCGCGCCACCCGAAGATCCACCCGGCGTCAACTTCATATTGACAGGATTGCGCGTGTGACCGTGCACGCCATTGCGTGTGAACCAGCGCAATGAAAATGCCGGCGTGTTCGTCCGGCCAACAATCACTGCACCGGCCTTGCGCAGATTGGAAACAATCGGACTATCCTGATCGGCAATCAGGTTTTCCTGCAGCCGAAGACCATTGGTATTCGCATAACCAGCCTGGTCTGTATTCACCTTGATTGTGACAGGAACGCCCGCCAGCGGCCCAACGTCCTTACCTTTCGCAACTGCCGCATCAATGGCCTTTGCAGCCGCAAGCGCCTCATCATCTGTTCGGTGCACTACGGCATTGATCGTCGGATTGAGTTCTGCAACCCGTTTGAGGGCAGAGTTACAGACCTCGACAGCAGATACTTTCTTGCCGCGAACCTGCTCCGCAATCTCTGTCCCGCTCAATCTCCACAATTCACTCATCAGAGTTCAACTCGGTTTGTATGGACCAATGACCTGCTGCCTTTGATGATAACCGATAGTCATCAACCCCACTAGGGTCCAGCCTCATTATTAAAGGGTCCAATACGCGTTCTGATTTGGCCAGAGCAATGCGTTGCGATCGCTTGAATACCGAATGATGTCCGCGCTCACGCGCCTGTTGTCGACCAAATCAGAATGAGCCTTGCGGGTCGGTCAGAGGCGGAGAGCATTCGGCGTTAATCTGGCTTGAATATGCCCGGCACGTCCTGCGCCATCTCAACTTGCCTGTTTTCCGCCTCCGGCCGGTAGTGAGAGCCTCTAATAATGAGGCCGGACCCTGGTCTTCACAGGTAGCGTTGGTCTAAGCTCATCCCCAAGCGATGACAGTGACAGGGCAACCGATAATGACGACGACCAGCAAGACAGCCGCGACAACCTCCATGAAAAGCGGTGGCTACTACAGCGAAAGTACGAGAGGCGCGAAGGACGTTATCGATAATGCAAGCGGGATGTTGATGGATGCCGTTGCAGCTCTGCCAGAGCCCTCAACAGACCGAGCGCTCAACATCGCCGACTTTGGCGCCGCGGATGGAGGCACATCCAAGAAGTCTATTCGCGATACAGTTGCAGCTATGCGTAGCCGGTTTCCAGACCGCCAGGTCGTTGTAACGTACACGGATCTTGCCAGCAATGACTTCTCGACGCTCTTCAAGTCAATGCAGGGCCTCGATGGCAATGATGAGAACACCTACTATAAGGAATTCGAAAACGTCTTTGTACATGCCTGCGGGATTGGGTTCCACCACCAGCTCATGCCGGATCGCAGCCTCGACCTTGGTTTCTCGGCAACCGCTATGCACTACATTTCTGAGAAACCCTGCGAAATCCCAGACCACGTCCACATGGTCGGCACCAGTGGTGCAACTCTCGATGCTTACGCCCAACGGGCCGCCAAGGATTGGGAAAACATTCTTCTCGCACGCGCCAATGAACTGGCCCCAGGTGGCCGCCTCGTCTTCATGAACTTCGGCAAAGACGAACAGGGTCGTTATCTTGGCGGAACCGGCGGCGTCGACATGTTCGACACGTTTGACGCCCTTTGGAAACAACTCGCTGCCGAGGGCCGCATCACCAACGACGAATACGTCAACGCCAGCTTCTCCCAATTCTATCGAACCAAAGAAGAGTTTTCAGCTCCGCTCGTTGATACAGCCTCCCCGGTGCACAAAGCCGGCCTCCGTCTGATATCCGCCCATACCGGCGTTGTCGGCTGCCCATACCGAGCTGCCTTTGACCAATCCAACGGCGCCATGAGCACACGCGAGTTCGCTGTCTCATACATTCCAACTCTGCGTTCATGGAGTGAAACAGTGTTCGCCAACGCACTGGATCAAAGCCGTCCGGCAGATGAACGGTCCGCGATCGTCGATCTATTCTACCAACGCTATGAGGACCGCGTCGCAGAGACCCCCGACGGCCATGCCATGGACTACGTGCACTGCTATCTCGCCATCGAGAAGATCAAATAGCGAGCTGCATGATGGCCAAGAACAACGCGCCTTGCCTCGGCAACAAATCAATGCCGGATCAATGCACCAAATTGTTCACCTATGGAGAAGGGGCGGTCACGGTCAGTCATTGTCGGTGAGACCAGCTCCGGCCCCACTCGCTCGCGACTCATCAGAAGCCGGCACATAGGTCAAAGCCGCGTACTCTAGTGCACGCTCCCAGACAACATCATCAATCTGCGGCCGATCATCTATAAGTTTGCAGGCCGGATCGTCAGGCTCACTCCGAGACGCCACAATTTCGAGTGCCTGTTCTACTGCCGCAGTGCTTGGCATGGCCGACACCCCCGACTTGCCGACCTCGATTACCTCGCCGGTAGCGATGGAGATCGTAAACTGTCGATCGAACTGATCGGCCGCCACCCCGGCAAGTCCCACAATAATCTCTGGCACTGGCAATCCGGCGGGCAGCCGGACCAGCGTATCAAGGTCATTAAGCGCAAAATCGATACCAGCCAGAGCACTGTGCACTGGATGCGTTGCTGACAGCATCGTTTGCTTTCCACCAACTTCAAGTGGTCGGTCTCTATTGTCGTTAGCCTCAAAGCCCGCAAGAACCAATGAGACACCATCACAGCCCAAACGACATAGCCACACGCCGGCACGCGCCAAGTCTTCTGCCACACCCGTCGGCTGCCCCACCCCGCGCGCACATTTGACCAGCGTCATCTCAATTTCGTTCAGAGAGCGGCTCATGTCATGACATCTTGAGTGTCGGCAACCACCAGTCATCCGCAGCCGGTTCGTCAAGTTCATCCAACAGCGGCGCTCCCTGGAACATTGTGATACGCGTCCAGAGATCAGACTTCGGATCAAACTTCGAGGCACCGAAGAACGATAACTTGCAGCGCAGCATATCGATCGGACGACTCGTATCCGCAAGAAGGTTGTCTCGGATTTCTGAATAAGGATGTGCAACAGCAGCCTGGACACGACGAATGATGTGGCGATGCTGCGGATAGCGCATCACGAAGCTGGCGACAATTTCGCCATCTGCAACGTTGTTCAAATCAGAGTTCAAATGTTGGGCCTGCCGCGCAATATCCAGCGGCGACTCCTGCTCACTTCCGGGCTCCTCAAAACGCTGCCCAAGACGAGGCTCCAGTTTTTCTTCCGAGACATACCAGAACTGGTGCAAGGCCTTCTTGTCAGAGAAATCGAATAGCAAAGCCCAACCGAAGTGCGCCTCAAGATGTCCCCGGAGCTCATCAATGGTCATACGGGTATCGAGCCGCGGCACCACATCACTTGAAAGGCAGTCCGTCAGGCCATCGACCAATTCAGCGTTTACTTCCAGAATAAAAGCCACGATCAATTCCTGGCATTCGACGGAATGATCCTGAGAAAACCGATACAGGCGATCCCATCCATTGGGGGTCTCGAACCATTCCGGCATGATGCGGACTGACAGCTCAGCCCACTCTTCGCGGAGTTTTTCGATACGCTGCATCTGCTGCGTGTCATCAACCTGCCACTGCTCCAGATGCTCGCCGACACGATCAACCAACAGACAAGCCTGATGAATTACGCTCTCCTCGACCTTGTTGATGGCGCGCGCGCGCGCCAGTGCCGTCTCGCGGACCAGCATCCAATTGTTGAGCAGAATGGGATGACTGACGAGAAAAGGCGCCATACCGAGGCCGGTCGCATTCCCTACGCCTAAATGCCGTTTCAGTTTGACCTCAAGCGGAACAAAGGTAGCCGGAGAACGCGTTCGAGCGACATGCTCGACAAGGTCGATCGTAAATGCGCGGATCAACCATACCGTGAGCATCTCTGCCTGAAACGGCTCTCTCAATCCAGGTCGCTCCGCGATCACCGCACGATCGGCGATCCCGAACTTACCGTTGCCATAGACCGCAGTCGTTCGCATGAGATAACCGATCGAACCAATCAGCTCGGCATTAGGCTGTTGTCCAGCAGCCAGACAGGCCGTGACATGCTCGAATAATCGAACGGATTTGTTGGCGCGACTGAGAATGAGGTCATTCGCCTCAAATCGTCCGGCCTCCTGCAACGGTGCATTCGCCCGAAGCCGTTCGATATCAGCATCATTCGGCACACCGTCAAATAGGACGAACGAACTATCCCAGGCTTCGGCAATGACGCGGTCAGTTCGCTGATCGGGCGAGAGTGGAGTTGCAAACGCAATCAGGCTGTAGGTATGGCCCCCAAGGTCAACGCGGTAGACGGCGTACCCAAAACCCTCCGCATCAACCTCCCAGACCGAGCGTCGTACATCTGCCGCCTCACGCGACAAGCGCCGTAAGAGGATGCGCATGAAACTGAGCCGCGTCGGAAAAAACGCACCCATCCGCTGCAGGCGCATGACCTTATCAGGAGATCGCAGCGGCGCTTGCGGAAACAGCGGTCGATCATGATCGATTGTCGAAGCTTGATCACTCATGACGATGTCTGAGGTCCAAATGACTCATCATAGAAACGCAGCCAATTACCACCCATAATGGCGTTGACATCTTCCTGAGCAAACCCAACGTCAGCCAGCCCGCGTTTGATGTTGCCAAAATCCAGGTTGCCGCCAAACCACTCTGGCTGCGGTGGAAACCCTGGATTGTCAGCGGAACCTTCGCCAAAATCCATTTCTTTGGCCCAGCGCCCATTCCGCATCCATGTGACGATACTATCAGGCTGATCCTGACACAGATCGGACCCAATCCCGATATGTTCAACGCCGTACTTCTCCGCGGTTTCAGCAATCATCCTGCAAAAGTCCTGCAGCGTGCATTCACTGCCGCCCTTCAGGTGATGCGGATAGAGCGAAAAGCCAAGCATGCCACCCGCTTCCGTCAAAGCTTTGAGCACGGTATCAGACTTGTTGCGCAGCGCTGGATGCCACCAGTGGGGATTGGCATGCGTAATCGTAATCGGCCGCGACGAAAACTCGATCGCCTCCAGGGTCGAACGCTCGGCTGAATGGCTCATATCGATAACCATCCCGACGCGGTTCATTTCCGCGATTGCCTGTTTGCCAAATCGCGTAATGCCGGGATCTTCAGCCTCATAGCAACCCGTTGCGAGAAATGACTGGTTATTATAGCTGAGCTGCATGAAGCGAGCGCCCAACGTATGGCAGATCTCGATCAACCCGATGTCATCTTCAATTGCCGACGGGTTCTGAAAGCCAAAGAAAATCGCGGTCCTGTCTTCGCGCACAGCCTTGCGGATATCGTCGCCGGTACGCCCCATGAAGATCAATTGCGGATACTGCTCGAACCATCGGTTCCAAGCCTCAATATTGAGGACCGTCTCGCGAAATGTCTCATGGTAAGCAATCGTCACATGCACGGCATGCACACCGCCTGTGCGCATTTCTTCGAAGATCTTCTTCGACCAGTTCGCATACTGGAGGCAGTCAACGATCGGGCTCGATGTCGTCTCAGTCACTTGGCTTTATCCCGGGATCCAGCCCAGCGACAACCGACGATCACGGGCTATGAGTTGAATGCCCGTATGATGCGCGAGCAGAAGCCAAACCACAAGCAATCAAACACGCGCACTAGTGTTCCTTTGGACTAGAGGCGAGCGACAAGCGGAGAGCAAGCGTCAGATGCACGACACTAGTCGGTACCCTGGTCACTGTTGGGAAGCCTTGTAAACGCCGCCGTTATCCAGACCGACGATGAAACCAGGCCGCCCTGCACCTGTCTTGAGAGCAATCGCCTTATCGACCCGGCCAGGCAGCGCGACACGTCCGAGCTCCACTAATTTCCCATTGCCGAATGAGATAAATCGGAGATGGCCTCGGTTTGCAGAAGGGAGAGCGAGATCAGGGCGCCCATCCCCATTGATGTCTGCAATCGCGGAAAGGCGCATTTCTGGTGAGCCGATCACATGGTTCGAAAATCCATAGAGGCCTGCAACTCCCTTGAGCCCATCTTGCACCATTTCAAAGAAATAGAGCGTTCCGCCGATATGTGGCGTCTTAACAAAAGCAATCTGCCTGCGCCCAGAGCCTCGAAAATCGGCGATCCCGGCAATATTCAGCCAGCGGTTTGACTGGCCGATAAAGCCAGTTGTCCCTTTTTCTTGGAGTTTGCCATCCGTCAAGCCATAGACCGTGACCGAGCCACCGGCAGTGAGGGAAGCACGAATAGTGATGACTTCTGTTGTGCCATCATTGTCGAGATCCACGAGGCGCGGGTAGCGATCCTCAAACACCATTGTCTTCGGCAGAACCAACTCTATGACTTGGCCTGATGCCGTGCGGACCTGAAGCCCACCGGCCTCAATCCCATCGCCAAGAATCGCATGACCATAGCGCTGTGTCGGCCGGGTATACCACGCCGCCACGATATCGCTCTTCCCAGTTCGGACAGCTATCAACCCATCCGGCAGACCATCTTCCGCCAGTTGACGTGTCTCTGTCACAATGTCACTGGGATAGCGGCTTTTGTCGAGCTTCTCGACTTTCCAATTCGAACCCGCCAATGCGGCACCACCCGATAAGGCCAGTGCGATCAAGCAAGCAATGCGACCCCAAACTTGTGACATCGGCACCTCAACACTTGTCCAGCTTCATTGCCAACAAAAACCCCGCATCGGACGAGCGCCGATACGGGGCATATTCATACAAACGATCGTGCGGACCTAGCCAAGCTGCGAAAGCATTGTCGCAGCACTCGACACGTCATGATTTGGAGGAGCTTCCTCGACATTCAACTGCTTAACGACACCGTCTTCGATCAGCATCGAATAGCGCTGGGAACGGACCCCCAGACCACGCGCCGTCAAGTCAATCTCAAGGCCGACGGCCTTGGCAAAATCTGCGCTGCCATCTGCCAGCATATCGATCTTACCCGTAGCACTGCTGTCCTTAGCCCAGGCATCCATGACGAACACGTCGTTGACGGAGGTGCAAGCGACAGCATCGATCCCCTTGGCCTTGATCGCGTCGACGTTCTGCACAAAACCCGGCATATGGCCCTTCGAACACGTCGGCGTGTAGGCACCTGGTACAGCGAATAGTACAACCTTCTTGCCACCGAACACGTCACTGGTGGACTTTTGCTCGGGACCTTCAGCGCCCATGACTGCAAAGTTCGTCTCTGGCAGTTTGTCGCCAACCTGAATAGCCATCTTCGTCCTCATTCCAAATTCACTATGGGTTACAGCTCACGTCCCGAACGCGCACAACCAGATGCCGCGACTTTGACGTCTGCCTGCGCAAGCCACTTAGGTTTAAGCAAACGTCAAATCTAAGAAGCCACACCACAGTTATAGCGTTACGAATGTTCCTCATAATTCAGACAATTGCTCCGTAGCATGCAGCTACGAGGGCCAAGTGTCTGAGCCGGAACACTAGCGCTAGTTCTGGCCGACGTCCATCATACGCTTGATACGCATCCGGAATACATCTCACTTGGGCAAGGTATGGGTGATGTCAACACCCCCCGCTTCGCTAACCAGTGTCACAATGATCGGTTTGCCCTTTAGCGCTCCGATCTCCACCCCCTTTGTCAAGTTGATTGTAAACTCAATCTCGGACCCACTTTGGCCTGACCGCTTCGTGGTTGGGAGATACGCAGCCCGACCAGCGTCGACAAACAAGTCAGCCTTCTTGGGATCGCCAGAGAACGACGCGCTGAACCTGAGTTCGGGCTTCGGCCCATCGTAAGTCGCCCCGACATTCACCAGTTTTGGCAAACGTGGATTATTCGTACTGGCGGAAACAGGAACGGCAGCGATTGCATTCGCCAGTTGCGGCGGCATTTGGCGGAGATTGTTGAGGTCCACTTCGAGCGCCAATTTGGCCTGGGCCGGAATACAGATTTCCCGGCAAACGCCGTACTCAAATTGCACTGCCAAACCAACTTTCTCCGCCATGTTCGTTGCCTGGATCAGAATTGGCAGAACCACATGCTTCTTGTATCCGATCGATATGCCTGTTGACTCCGTAAAGCGCTTCGGCATCGGGAATAGGACTTTGGTTTCCTTGAGATTAACCGACCGCGTCCAATCGAAATAGGGCGGAATTCCACCATCGTCGCCAGGTTGCCTCCAATAGGTTTTCCAGCCTGGCTCCATCTTGATTTCCAGCCCGGCATAATAGACAGCTTGGCCTTGGGCACTCGGCATGGATCCCACAATCAAACGGGTCTGAGATTTGTGACCGACAGACCACTCCGTAGCACCCTGCAACGCCATCGCCGAATGCGGTACCAACAGCATCGATATAAAGGCCAACCAAAGAAGTTGTCGTTTCACGTTGCACTCCCAAAGTCGCTGTCGTTTTCCCAACAGACAATCACTTTAAAACGATTGTCATCACCAAAAGCTTGTGCCCACACGCGGCATCAGTCCGATTTCCCGCACTAGACACTGCACTCAGTCTTGATACCAATGCATTTGGCTTTCCGAAGGCTGATCTTAAAGGTGCCACCATTCACTTATGATCAAAACCGTCCCGAAAATCAGCATTCGTGCTTCACATTTGCTTCACGGTGCAGTTACTCTGGCAAGATGGAAACGTCGTCGAACCCAACAATAACCCGCCTTGATGACAGCCTTGAAGGCAAGCTGTTGATCTCAATGCCTTCGATTGCAGAAGGCTGCTTTGCGCGGTCGGTCGTCTATATCTGTGCCCACTCGCAAGATGGGGCGATGGGATTGATCATCAATCAGGCTGCACAAAACATCGACTTCTCAGAATTGCTCGAGCAATTGGATATCGATGATGACTCAACCCAAGACTCTGGCAATGACGCTAAAGATAGGGTTGCCCAGTCCCAGATCATTCACCTCGGCGGGCCTGTCGAAACGTCACGCGGCTTCGTCCTGCATTCGCCGGAGTACTTCCAGGACGCGTCAACCGTTCAGATGAACGACCATTTTTCACTGACCTCAACGCCGGATATTCTCAAGGCGTTGGTAGAAGGGGACGGGCCGCGGCACGCAATCATTGCTTTGGGATATTCCGGTTGGTCGCCCGGTCAGCTGGAAAACGAAATCCAACACAATGGCTGGCTTCACTGCGATGCAGATCCCGAACTGGTATTTGGTGTTGAATTAGACGCCAAATACGACAATGCGCTCAGCAAGCTCGGCATCGCCAGTTCGCAGCTCATTGCCGAGGCCGGTCACGCCTGAGCGTGGCAAGGCAATCTGCCGGCGCTCCTTCTTGAGTTGGTACGAGATCGATCGCAATCACTCATCGTCAACACCAGCAAGCTTTGCCAAGCTGGCAGCAATGCCTGGTGGGAGGTTTGAGAGGTCCGGCATCGGTTGCTTTCGGGTTTGCCGTGAACCGTCAACGCCGGGGGACGTTCTCGGCGCCTCTGGTCGCAACCCGTTAGTTCCGGCACCCGGCATTGCATGCGGCAGAGGAGGTGCTTGCTCATTCGCTGATGCACGACCTGGGTCCGGGTTCGTCGGCGCGGTAGACCCGCTCCCCTGCTGGTCTTGATGAGGAAGCGGCGGCGGACCTCCAGCTTGGCCGTTGCCTCCATGGCGTCCATTCGCCTGCGACTGTTGATGCGGCAAAGTCCCGTTTGACGGGTGCTGTGGCGTAGTTTGTGGACCCGATGGCTGTCGTTCCGCCTGATCCAGCTTTTCCCTCAACGACGCACTAGGCTGTGCACCGTTTCCGTTCACCCGGTTTGCATGTGAGTGAGATGGAGGCATTGGTCCAGGCACCGACTGGCCCGGCAACGGCTGTTGCCTTGGAGGCGCTGCCGTGGGCTGCCTCGATCGTGTCTGTGGTTGTTCAATAGGCTCTTGCGGTTGCTCTCCGCGCCGCCGCGTCCGCATCACTGAAGACTTGAACTGCGGCGCTCCGCGTGTAGGCGGTTCAGGACCAGTCTGCCCGTCAGGTGAACCTGGCAAACGCGCGCCATTGGTCATCCCTTCGACCTCATGCGCCGGCGGCTGGGTCGCAGAACTTCCTTTGGCCCGCTGGGAAGGAAGTGCCGCTTTCGCCTTCTCTGCCGAGGGACTCGGCGCACCTGGCGGGGGCCATTGCGCCTGCGGTGCAGCACCATCCTTGCTCTTCTCTTTGCGCTTGGTTCGGAAGAAGCCCCGGCGCTGAAGACGCCGTTCTGACTTGCGAACAATCCTGAGCAAGTCAGTGACCTCTCGTTCGCCCATGGGTTCACCGTAATAGAAACCTTGTGCAAACTCACAACCAATCGAGCGCAGAAAACCAACGTCCTCCGGCCCTTCAACACCTTCCGCTACGACCTTTTTGCCAAGCTCATGTGCCAAAGCAACGATTGATCGGACAATGGCCGAGCCGTGACCATCGTCTTCGCTCGCCTGGATCAAATCGCTATCGACTTTGATCGTATCGAATGGGAACCGCTGCAAGTAAGTGAGTGACGAATAACCTGCTCCAAAGTCATCGAGCGCAAGACGTGCCCCGGCCGACTTCAGAAGATCGAGCATTTCCGTCGCCTGCTCGGGGTTTTCCATGACAAGCGATTCTGTAATTTCAAGACGCAGGACGCCATCTGGAACGATGGCCCGGCCGGCAATGTGGCGTATCTCCTGAATGAGGTCCTGGCGGAACAGCTGCTTGCTAGAGACGTTCACACTGACAAACAGCGGATTGTCACTCCGAGGCAGTTCCTTTTGCCATTTGGCAGCCTGCTCAACCGAGCGCATCAGAACGTAGCTGCCCAGTTTGACGATGAGATCACTTTCTTCAGCAACCGGAATGAACTCACTCGGGTTCAACAATCCAAGTCGCGGATGCTCCCATCTGACCAGGGCTTCAAACCCAGCCAGCTCTTCGCGCGGCAAATAAATAATCGGCTGGAACAAAACCTTGAGCTGCTTGCGTTCTATCGCCTGGCGCAGCTCACTTTCAATGGCAACCCGGTCGTCGCGCTCGTTGCGCATCTCAGGACGGAACACCTCGACCTGGTCCGCACCCTTGCGTTTGGCGCGGTACATAGCGATCTCGGCTTCTTTGAGAAGCTCGTTGTCTTCTTTGTCTTCGGAAGCTTGACCATCCCAAACAGCCAATCCGACAGCGCCTGTCAGCACCACATCATGACCGGCAATTCGAATAGCCCCCTTGATAGACTGCCGAAGGTCATCGGCGAGCTGCATAAGAACTTCCGGCTGGTAGTCCTCTGTCGTCAGGACGGCAAATTGATCACCCCCAACCCGCGCCAGTGTATCCTGCGGCGCGAGGTAACGATGCAAGCGCTTGGCCAGCGTCAACAGCAGGCTATCACCGACGATGATGCCGTAACTTGAGTTCACGCTCTTGAACTTATCGATATCGATAAAGATGACCTTTGGCACAACATCGTTCTCGGACCTTGCGCGTCGGATCGACATACTGAGCCGGTCGAGAAACAGCTCACGGTTTGGCAGATTGGTCAAACTGTCGTGGACCGCATCATGCATCAGGCGCAACTGCGCACGTTTGGCATCCGTCACATCGCGCATTAGTCCGACACAACGCAGCGAACGACGATCCGTTGTGGCAACGCTTGCCGCATCGAGTTCAAACCAGCGGTACGAGCTATCGGTATGGCGCAGACGAAAGTCCGTCTGGATCATGCCTTCGCCGCGCTCCTGAATGGACCACAGCAGCAACCGAAACCGCTCCTGATCTGCCGGATGCATGTGGCGCTGGAAATCATCGGTTTTCGTCGACAGCTCGCCTGAGTTCAGCCCTAGAATCGATTCAATGATCGGGCTGACCTTCATCTCATCCCGCCGGCCATGCCATTCCCAGACACCCGCACCCGAGCCGTCGACGGCAAGTGCTCTCAGGTTCTGTTCATTGGCGGTTGTTCCGTACTTGTTATCAACCGAACCGAAGGCGAATTGGGTAACGGTAAAACCAAGCAGGACCACAATCAGCGTCAACCCGGCAACGAGGCTGGAGACGACGAACTCGCCGCTCAATTGCCCGCTCAGCGTCGCCGAGGCACCAAACAGCCAAACCAGGAACAATAACCATGTCGGTATCAACGACAGCGCCCGGTCTTGACCGCGAAGCGCCAGGAATAAAGTCAGAACGGCCCCGACCGCCCCAATGCCACCAAATGACAGCCTTGCAAACGTCGAGGCCAATCGCGGATCGAGCACAGCGACAAACACAAGCGACAGCGCCGCAACAATCCAGACCCACGCAAGCATCCGAATGAAGCCATGCCACGCCCCGACACGTAAGAATGTAAATACGAATATCGCGAAGCTAGCCGCCATCGCCGCCTCCGTGGCGGCGCGATAAACAGCATTGTCTTCGGCCTGCAGTTGCAGCAATTTGTGCCAGAAGCCAAAATCCACGCACAAGTAGGCCAACACACACCAAGCGACCAAGGCAGCTGATGGGAAAATCGCTTTGTGATTGGCAGCAAAAACAGCCGTCAAAAACACGCCGAGCAGCCCGGTAATGCCAAGCATAATCCCATTGAAGAGCCGCCGGTCGCGCACTTTCAACTCATAAGCCAGCGGCTTCCAAAGATAGACGCGGCCCGCTCTCTTGCTGGCAAGTTCGGCGACGTAAGTCACCGTCTGCCCTGGCTCAACGGTGATCTGGAAGATATCGGCGCGCTCATTCTCGACCTTCTGCGGCACAAAACCGATCGAAGGTGTGACAAACCGCACGCGCGGCGCATCAAGATCCGGCCAGACAATTCCAGAGCCCAGAATGTCGTATTTCTCCGCAGTCAACCATCGTGTGATTGGTTTTTCGGTATCATTGTGGAGGGCGAAGATCAGCCAACTCGGATTGCTGTTGCGCTCTTGTGCGGGCACGGACATTTGACGGCGCACACCATCAGAATCTGCGGCTGTATTGACCCGGATAAGATCTCCCTGCCCGTCCACAGCCAGCGACAGCGGCGCAATCGCAATCTCATCCTGATTGCCGGACAACTTGATGGCTTCAAGCTCTTGCGCACTCACGGCATGGCTGACGGCCAGCAAAGCCAGCCAAAGCAGAGCCAAGCCAATCGAGAGCAGTTTGCGGACAGCGTTCATTGTTGGCGAAGTGCCTCCCCATGCATGTCTTCGCTCAACAATGCGAACAAGATATGGTCTTGCCATCGTCCGTCGATTTTTAAATACTTCCGTGCGAGCCCTTCGCGCTGGAACCCATTTCGCTCTAGCACAGCCATTGAGGCGAAATTATTCTGGAGACAGGCGGCCTCGATCCGGTGGAGCCTCAGCCCGGAAAATACAAAGTTCGAAGCTTGCCGAACCGCCGCCGTCATATAGCCATGTCCGGCATGCGGTAGGCCGATCCAATAGCCGATAGAGGCGGCCTGCGTGACGCCGCGACGGATGTTGGAGATCGTCAGACCACCGAGAAGTTGATCATCGCGACTGCGAAAAATGAAAAAGGCGTAGCCAACCTCTTCCCGGATATCCTTGTGATAGTACCGCAGCCTGCGACGGAACGAGGCGCGCGTGAGCTCATCGCGTGACCATTCAGGCTCCCAGGGCCGCAAATGCTCTCGGCTGACCGCCCGCAACTCCGCCCAATCGCTGTAGTCTTGTGTTTGCGGAACGCGCAACGTCACCAACTCACCGCGAACAACCGGCCAGCTTTCTTGCAACAATGATGTTCTGAGAAACGCCATGCCTCCAAACCCAAAATGCGATCACCGATCTGCGAGCGAATGCGCAATCACTCCGCAACAGCTCGGCAACAAATAGCTAGGCAGCAAACAGTCTGCTTGTCTCTTCAGCCACCTGCTGCGATTGACCGCCGGCACCAACAACCGCCACTGCCGGTTGGCCGAACTCCAAAAGGCCGGCCGCAAATTGCCCCAACCCATCAGATGACACATCATCTATCCGCGCAATCAATTCATCCGCCGGAATCAAGCGATCCACTGATAACAATTGCCGTGCCATCTGTTCCGCTCGAACTGATGAGCTTTCGAGGCTCATCAGCAGCCCTGCCTTCAATTGGGTCTTTGCCCTTTGCACTTCTTTATCATTCAGGTCACCCGATGCGCACTTTCGCAACTCGAGTGCGACCACCTGGGCAAGTTCTGTCGCCATCTCCTTGCCGGTCGCTGCATGGATGCCGAACATTCCGCCATCACGAAGCCCCCAGGCCGAAGAATAGATCGAATAGCAGAGCCCCCTGTTCTCGCGCACTTCCTGGAACAGTCGGGACGACATACCTCCACCGAGCAGGCCTGAGAAGACTTGCGACAGCATAAACGTCTCGTCGCGGTATGATGGACCGGGAAACCCGACAACCAAATGACATTGCTCAAATCCGCGCTTGGATGCCCTCGTTCCTCCGACGAAACGCGCCGGGCTTTCAGTTCGGTTGCCGCCAGGTTTTAGGCCCGAGAACAATGCCTTGACCTTCGCGACGAATGCCTCGTGATCAACCGCTCCGGCCGCCGCAATGACAATTGCATCAGCGCTGTAGCGCTGCACCAAATGACTCGAGAGGTTGTCCCGCCCGATTGCTTTAACACTTTCAGGTGTGCCAATCACCGGACGACCGACGCTTTGCTCCGGATAGGCGGCATCCAGAACAAGATCATAGGCGATCTCATCTGGAACATCGTCAATCCCGGCAATCTCTTGCAGGATGACATCCTTCTCCATTTCAAGCTCATCACTCGAAAAGGTTGAGTTCTGGATGATATCAGCGAGAACTTCCAAACCAAGCGCCACGTCATCGCGCAGAACGCGGACGTAGTAAGCCGTCATCTCAAGCCCTGTCGCTGCGTTCATGTCGCCGCCGACCTGCTCGATTTCCTCGGCAATCTGTCGTGCAGAGCGCGATACCGTACCCTTGAACGCCATATGTTCGAGCAAATGGCAGATGCCATGTTCCTCGGGCAGCTCATCTCGCGCACCGACACCGACCCACACACCCAGTGAAACGGAGTGCAGATGCGGCATATTCTGAGTGACAACACGCAAACCGTTGTCCAGGCAAGTTAGTTGTCCGGTCATTCACTAACCTTATCGGGCAGCACGCGAATGCTGCAAAATGTAAGTTTCGACCTCTTTTGCGTCGTTGCCAAGTGGGGTCATACGTTCTTCTGCCGAGAGCAAACTATGCAATCTCGGTGGCAATGAGACGGGCGATCCAACGATCTCTGACATAGCTTCAGCAAATTTCGCTGGATGTGCAGTCGCCAGCACCACTTCAGGGTTGATCACCTCTTGCAGGCAGTTATCGGCAGCAAGGACACCACAGGCCGTATGTGGTTCCAGCATGTAGCCAGTCGCAGCGACGGTCTCGCGCACACAGTTGGCGACGTCAGTTTCTGAGCTGGCGTGTGCTCGCAGCTCTTGTGCGATGGCTCGATCGGGATCCTTCAGCTCAAACCGCCCGGATTGCGCCAAGGAGGCCATCTGTACACGGATTGTGACAGCCTCGCGACCTTGCAATTCAAAGAGATAGCGCTCGAAATTAGACGAGACTTGTATGTCCATCGATGGCGAAGTTGTTGCCGCAACACCGCGCTTTTCATAGACTCCGGTATCCACCGTACGCGGCAGGATATCATTGCTATTGGACGCGATCACGAGTTGATCGACGCCAAGCCCCATGCGCTTGGCCGCGTAACCTGCAAAAATATCGCCGAAGTTGCCCGTGGGAACCGAGAATGATATCGGCCGATAGGGCGCGCCTAGATTACCTGCAGCGTAAAAATAATAGGCAATCTGCGGGACAATCCGTGCCCAATTGATGGAGTTCACCCCCGATAAGCTGGATGATTCGCGAAATGCAGAATTAGCGAACATGGCCTTCACGATGGCCTGACAATCATCAAACGTCCCGTCGATCTCCAATGCATGGATATTGCCGTCTTCCAGCGTAGTCATCATGCGGCGCTGAACATCCGAAACACGGCCTGCCGGATAGAGAATGAAAACGTCTGCACGTTCGAGTCCCCGAAAGGCCTCGATCGCGGCACCTCCGGTATCACCTGACGTCGCGCCGACAATCGTCGCTCTGAGATCACGCTTGGTCAGCACATGTTCCATCATGCGCGCCAACAACTGCATTGCGACGTCTTTAAAAGCGAGTGTCGGCCCGTGGAATAACTCGAGAATCCAGCGGTTTGCCCCAATCTGAACAAGAGGTGTCACGGCCGGATGACCAAAGCTTTGGTAGGCCGACCGTGCCATCCCTTCGAAGGTCTCGCGCTCAATTTCGCCGTCAATGAACGGCCAGATCACTTCGATAGCGACGTCGTGGTAAGGCCGCCCTGCAAAAGAAGCGATTTGCGCCGGCGTAATCTGCGGCCACGTCTCTGGCACATATAGGCCGCCATCGCTGGCAAGGCCTGCCAGCAACACATCCTCAAAGCCCAGAACGGGGGCCTCACCTCTAGTTGAAATGTAACGCAAGTTGCCTCTAAGGGGTTGAAGTCGAAGGAGTTGATTGAGTGCGCCGGCACATTATCCGCGTCGCGCCCTGCAAACAAGGCGATGATCACGCATCACCACAGGTGACGAACAAGCTGTCGATATCTTCAAGTCGCCGATCTAACCGCCAATCACAGTTCCGGATTAAGAATTGTCGCCCAGACCGTTGTTCCCCCGCGACAACCTTGAACGCACAAATCCGAGATAAACAGCTAGCAACGTGAGCGCCAACCCCCACCATGTCATCGCATACTCCATATGACGATTTCGCAGATGAATGCTCTTAAGATCAGGCTGTGGTGCCGGGGGAGGCGACAGAGCCCGCTCGGCCTCAATGAAAAACGGCAGCGCCTCCGATGGCTTGAGGACTTGATCGCGCCCTGAAGTCTCTGTGCTTTGGAATGCTGTCCGCATGGCCACAAGATCAAGGGCATACCACTGGTTTTCTTGCAGATTGGCGGCAGGAGTGGCCCAGTTTTTCTCTTCGAGCCGCAATCTGCCGACAATCTCCAACGGACCAGTTGCCGAAGGGGTCTTACGTTTTGCAGTGGCCTTGTCCGCCTCCAAAACGCGTCCCCTTATGACAAGTCCCCAGGTCCGCATCGCATTCTCGACCATTACTGGCTTTTGCAGCTGAAACGGGGAGATCACCCGCCATCCCGGACCGCCCTCACCTGGTGTCCAGAGATGAAGCTCAGCGATTGTCCGGCCGGCATCCGCAAACTTTCCTGCAACGACGACTCTCCGAAATCTGAGCTCCTCCAATCGGTCACCGAAATCAATGGTGGCGAGCTCTGCGGGTTCCGCCTTGGCTGTAGCGGCGAGTTATTTGATCAAGCCTTCTTTCCAGGTCTTGCGCTGCCATTGCCAAGTCCCAAGACTGATCAAGACCGCGAGAGCGGCAATCGTCAGAAACGTTGGCCAAACAAGGCCGGCTTGGCGAAGGTTACTCAACATTCAATCTAGTCCTCAGCCAATCGGCCTTGCTCGGCCCGGTTCTTGAACTGGAGCGCGATCAGCAGTGCCTTTAGCGGGCGCAACATGCCGAAGGCCAGAAACAGCGTCAGGGGCACCCAGATAACAGCATGCAGCCAGATTGGCGGGTGCAGACTGAACTCCATGGCCAATGCGCCCCCCAGCATCAGAAAGCCGAGGATCATGATCACGAACACTGCCGGTCCATCGCCGGTGTCGATGAATTTATAATCGAGACTGCAGTTAGGGCAGCTGGGCAATAGATCGAGATTGAACAAACCGGCGAAAAGCTGCCCATTCCCACATCTGGGACAGCGACACTTCAGGCCGGCAACAAATGGAGAAACTTGTGCCTCGTCACGGGGCTCAACCTGGGGCTCAGCCGGGATCTCGGCCGGCGTCTCAGTCCGCGTTTCAGAACGTGTCATAGGCGGAACCACACAATTGTCTGCTTGCCCATACGAGAACGGGTGGCAATGAGCCACCCGCAATCAAATTTCTATCCTGTCGGCACCTTGCGGCGCACCAATCATTCCAGGTCAGGCTGCCCAAACGTAGATGCATGCAAACAAGAACAACCAGACGACGTCAACGAAGTGCCAATACCAGGCAGCCGCTTCAAAACCGAAGTGCTGTTCCGCGGTGAAGTGACCTGCCAAAGCACGCATGAGGCATACGAACAGGAAGATCGTCCCGATGACCACATGGGCACCATGGAAGCCTGTCGCCATAAAGAACGTCGCGCCGTAGATATGGCCTGAGTAAGCGAACGCTGCATGGTAATATTCATAGACTTGGCAGATCGTGAAGATGACACCGAGAATTACCGTGAGCGTCAGTCCCCAGATTAGCCCTTTGCGGTCGTTCTGGAGCAACGCGTGATGCGCCCAGGTTACCGTCGTACCCGACAGCAACAGGATCAGCGTATTAACAAGCGGCAAGCCCCACGGATTGAACGTCTTCTCGAATCCTTCTGCCGGCTGCGGCGGCCAATGCCCTCCGGTCAGACCATCACGTGCAACCATGCCAATCTGTTGAGTCACATTATCCGGCTGGAACACACCTGATGGGAAAAGCGAAACATCGAAGAAAGCCCAGAACCATGCAACAAAGAACATCACCTCGGAGGCGATGAACATGATCATACCGTAACGCATGTGTAGCTGCACAACCGGCTTATGATCACCACCGTGGGCTTCGCGTATGACATCGCGCCACCAGAAGAAGGAAACAGCCACAACCGAGGCGGCTCCGATCCAAAAGAGCGTTGGACCTTCCAATCCAAAAAGCCCATCGCCACCATCAAGCGAACGGAACCAGATTATGGCGCCGAATGCCATGGCGAGAGCGCCGAGCGATCCAGCCAATGGCCACGGACTCGGGTTTACGAGATGGTAGTCGTGTTCGTTAGCGTGATGGCCACCCGCCATATGTGTGCTCCGTCTTTCTTCCAATCAGGCCCCACGCAACCGAGCGCGGAGTTATCTGATCAACTCCCCTTGGTCTTGCGCAGTTTGGTCGGCTCTTTGCTCGCTTGCTTCTCATTGACAGGGTAGAACGTGTACGACAACGTGATTTGCGATATATGCCGCGCATCACTGTCGTTGACGATTTCCGGATCGACAAAGAAGCTCACCGGCATTTCCACGCTCTCACCAGCTTGCAACACTTGCTCGGTGAAGCAAAAGCACTCAATCTTATTGAAGTAACGTCCAGCGGCTTCCGGCGCGACATTGAAGGTCGCCGTCCCTTTGACAGGTTTGTCGGACGGGTTGGTTGCACGATAGAACGCGAGCTTGTTCTCGCCGATCTTGACGTCCATCGTTCTTTCCGTCGGCGCGAACTTCCAGACCAAGCCGCCTGATACGTTGGAATCAAAGCGTATCGTGATTTTGCGCTCCAACACCTGATCGGGCGCTGATGTGGCCCGTTGGGTTGTTCCTGCAAAACCGGTGACCTGACAGAAAATCTGATAAAGCGGCACTGCGGCGTAGGCCATGCCCAACATCGCTACAGCAAACGCTGCCGCTCTGATCGCGACACGGCGATGCTGACGGGCGGCATCGCGATTTCCGTTTTCTGGCATTGATGTCGACATATCGGATTTGCTTTCTTACATCGGCCGGTTCGCGACATTGGCTCCAAGATGAACGATTGTTGCTGCATAGAACAGGGCAACCAGTCCGATCAAAGCAAGTGCGATAGCGATCGACCGCATGTTTTGGCGCCGCTTGCGTTCCACTTCATTCGAACTGATATCATCGTTCATGTAGATCTCCGCCCTCATCCAAGCACACGGGCAAAAACATGTTCGACCAAGAGAACGGCGAACAATGCAAAGAGATAGAAGATCGAGAACAAGAACAGCCGCTTGGCTTCCTTGTCAGCAGGCTTGCCATCCCGGATCTGAAAGACCCGTATAGCCTGATAAATGAAGGCGGCTCCGAGTAGCACCGACGAAGTCAGATAGGCCAGCCCACCAAGCCCAGTCGCGACCGGCGCAATAGCGATTGGAACCAACAATACAGAGTAGATCAGGATCTGACGGCGCGTTTCATCTGCGCCAGCGACGACCGGCAACATCGGCACACCAACCCGCTCGTAGTCCCGGCAACGATAAAGCGCCAGGGCCCAGAAATGGGGCGGAGTCCACATGAAGATGATCAAAAATAGGATGACGCTATCTACGGTGACATCACCTGAGACAGCAGCCCAACCGACCATCGGCGGAAATGCACCTGCAGCCCCGCCTATCACGATATTCTGCGGTGTCCGGCGCTTCAACCACATGGTGTAGACGAACAGATAAAACCCGATGGTCAGCGCCAGCAGCGCACCGGCCGCCCAGCTGACCAGCAACCCGAGCGTCAGGACGGAAAACACGGACAGAATTGAACCGAACAACAACGCTTCGCCGGCGGTGACGCGCCCACGCGGGATCGGCCGTGCCACCGTGCGCTGCATCTGCGCATCAATGTCAGCGTCGTACCACATGTTCAGTGCACCGGAAGCTCCCGCACCCACGGCAATGCAGAGCAAGGCGATCGCGCCGAGCACAGGGTGAATGGATCCCGGCGACGCAACCATACCGACCAGGGCCGTGAAGACGACCAGCCGCATGACCTTAGGCTTCATCAAAGCGACGTAATCGCCAACCGTCCCCCCGAGGTGGGTGGTCCGCTCCTGGCTTTGGGCCGCATTGTCGAAACTCACATCGGACATTCGGGGCAATCGCTCTTCTGAAAGCAGCTGATGATCGGAACGACCTGCCCGGGCAACTTACCCGCGCAGGTCATTTAAATGCATCCTTAGTGGTGCTTGGTGTCCTTGATTACCGGCAAGGTCTCGAAGCAGTGGAACGGTGGCGGAGATGATAGTGTCCATTCCAATGTATCCGCTGATTCACCCCAAGGATTATCAACCGTCTTCTCGCGGCGAATGTAGTACGAGTAGAACAAGCCGATGAAGAAGATCAGTGTCGCTGTTGCCGTAATATACGAGCCATAGGACGAGATCTTATTCCAGTAATGGAAGGCTTCTGGATAATCCGCGTAGTGACGCGGCATGCCGGCCAATCCAAGGAAGTGCTGCGGGAAGAACAACACGTTGGCGCCGATAAACGTCAACCAGAAGTGCAGCTTGCCGAAGAATTCGGAATACTCGTATCCGGTCATCTTCGGGAACCAGTAGTACCAGCCCGCAAAGATCGCGAACACCGCGCCCAATGACAACACGTAGTGGAAGTGTGCCACAACATAGTAGGTGTTGTGGAACGAACGGTCGACACCAGCGTTGGCCAGCATAACGCCCGTCACACCACCGACCGTGAACAGGAAGATAAAGCCAAAGGCCCATAGCATCGGCGTGCGGAACGAGATCGAGCCACCCCACATCGTGGCGATCCAAGAGAAGATCTTAATCCCCGTTGGCACCGCAATCACCATCGTCGCAAAGGTGAAGTAGGCCTGCGTATCGACATTAATCCCGGCCGTATACATGTGGTGCGCCCACACGACGAAGCCGACGACGCCAATCGCAACCATCGCATAGGCCATTCCGAGGTAGCCAAAGATCGGCTTCTTCGAGAACGTCGAGACGATGTGGCTGATCATGCCGAAGCCTGGCAGGATCAGAATGTAAACTTCCGGGTGACCGAAGAACCAGAACAGGTGCTGGTAAAGCAACGGATCGCCGCCACCTGACGCTTCGAAGAACGTCGTGCCGAAGTTGCGGTCCGTCAACAGCATCGTGATTGCACCGGCGAGAACGGGCAGCGACAGCAGCAGCAAGAACGCAGTGATCAGAACAGACCAGACAAACAGCGGCATTTTATGCAGCGTCATGCCTGGAGCACGCATATTGAAAATGGTCGTAATGAAGTTGATCGCGCCGAGGATCGAAGACGCACCTGCGACGTGCAACGCTAAGATGCCAAAATCAACAGCTGGTCCCGGGTGACCTGTCAGGGTCGACAGAGGCGCCAGAACAATCCAGCCGGTCCCGACCCCGTTGGACCCCGCCGGCCCCTCCACGAACATCGATGTCAGCAGCAGGATGAAGGCCACCGGCAACAGCCAGAACGAGATGTTGTTCATTCGCGGGAACGCCATGTCAGGCGCGCCGATCATCAGCGGAACAAACCAGTTGCCAAATCCGCCGATCATGGCCGGCATAACCATGAAGAAGACCATGATCAGGCCGTGGCCCGTCACGAACACATTGTACATGTGCGGGTTCGCAAAGTACTGCAAGCCCGGGTTTTCAAGTTCCAAGCGCATCGCAACGGACAAAGCGCCACCGATGATGCCGGCAATCATCGCAAAGATGAGATAAAGAGTGCCGATGTCTTTGTGGTTGGTCGAAAAGAGCCAACGTTGCACAAAGCCCGGCTTGTCGTCGTGTCCGTAGCCCGAATCAGCTGCAGTACCAGCCATCTTGCAGAACCCTTCCTCGCAATTCAGTTCAGTACTCTATCGAAGACTGTCGTTATTCGTCTCAGTTCTTTTTGGCGGCACCAGCCTGCGCAAACTTCTTGCCATCAGACTCGGCTGATTTGGTCGCCGCGAGAAGAATACCCTTGGCCTTATCCCAATCCCCCGCCTTCGCAGCTTCAACCCACTTGTCGAAGTCATCCTTGGCCACAACGCGAACAGCGATTGGCATGGATGCGTGGTCCTTGCCGCAAATCACAGAGCATTGCCCGTAGTATACGCCGACGCGGGTCGCCTTGAACCAAGTCGCTGTCAGACGTCCGGGAACAGCCTGAGTCTTCGAGCCAAACGATGGGATTGTCCAGGAATGGATGACATCTGCGGATGTCACCAGCATATGGACGACTGCGTTCAGAGGGACCGCGATCTCGTTGTCAACGGAAAGCTGGCGAACAAGGCCTTTCTTAGCGTAGAGCGGCTTCGCGTCATTATAGAGCGCACGAAGCAGTTCGGTCCCTTCGAGCGAACCGTACTTTTTATCGAACGCATCTTCACCCATGTCCTCTTTCAGCAGGTCTTCGTCCCGCACCATGGTCGAGGTGACGGTGAAGTCGTCGTAATCAGGGTAAGAATGATCCCAGAACCAAGCGTTGCCAGTCGCCTTGATGGTCACATCCGGCTTTGGATAGGTGTACTGCAGGAAAAGCAGCTTGAATGAGAAGATCCCGATATAGACAAGGATCAAGATCGGAACCACGGTCCATGCAATTTCCAGCATGGTGTTGTGCGAAACCTTCGAAGGCGTCGGGTTCGACTTGGCATTGTAGCGAATGATCACCCACGCAAGCAGGAGCAACACGAATATTGTAATCGCAATGATGATCACATTGACCTTGTCATGAAAGAGCGAAATCTCTTCCATCACAGGTGACGCTGCGCCCTGGAAGCCCATCTGCCCTGGAGCAGGTTGCCCCATTTGTGCGGTGGCACTTGCAGCCAAGATCACTAAGACCAATATACCGGTCACGAAGCCAACGACACGGTCCCAGACACGTCTCATCATAGAATGCCCCCAGGGAGATCAAGGATCCCCTATTTTTAGAATTTCTCCAAGGTGTATCGCCGAAACTAAGGCACTGAGCAATGTGCACAATGGTCCCAAACGTCTCAGGGATCACAAAATTGCGCGCGCAGTGTTCGATCGACCAAGGTGACGAGATGTCTCTGTGGGTACCTGGCATCAATTTTTCGCCCTGTTGCCAATGGTCCCAATTCAGCCCAATTGCTTGCACATCGCTTATCCGGCAATGCCAACGCGTGTTCTGAAACCGGCCGCTGGCCGGTGTTGCGACGTGGTATTGTGATGACTGATATTCGCCTAGTGCTACGGGCTTTAAGTCGGCCACCGATAGATCCGACTTGCGGTCCAACGTTGCTCTACGTTTTATGTGTCGATCACCGTGCGATAGATTGGACGCGCAGTGATCTAGGGAGAACACCACGGCATGTTGCAAGTGAGCCTTTGTGCCACTCCGTCGCTCAAGCGCGCTCTGATTGTCATAACAATCGCCGTTTGCGGTTTTTTCGGATTAACAAGTATTTCTTGGGCCCAAAAGCCCATCGACGGCGAGGTGTTGTCCGAATTCGGCCATTGGCAGCTCGTTTGTCGTGCCCCACCGCCTGGTTCGAAGAAACGCGTGTGCGCGCTGGTCCAAAGTGTTACGGCGGAAGACCGCAACAACGTCGGCTTGACCGTCTACTTCCAAAAGTTCTCCAACGGTACACGGGTTCTTCGTGTTTTCGCGCCGCTCGGTGTACTTCTGCCAGCCGGACTTGGCCTCAAGATTGACGGGAAGGATGTTGGGCACGCCCCGTTTCTGCGATGCCACACGTTCGCCTGTTATGCACAAGTCGTTGTCGAAGAGAAGCTGGTGAAACAATTCTCAACCGGGAAGCAGGCGCATTTCATAATCTTCCAGAGCCAGGAAGAGGGAATCGCAATCCCGATATCGCTTGCCGGCTTCCAAAAGGGGCTGACCAGCCTCAAATAGGCCGCCTACCCAAGCGTCCACCGGGCGCGACATCCAAAGAAACCAAATACAAATCGAACAGGCGGATCGATGAAGGCCACTGCTCGCTATGGCCGGCACATGGCAAATGCAGACTTTGCTATTTCTGATGACCGAGTGTCTCGGTGTGCTTTGGGTTGAAAGCAAGCGTCCGGCTCCACTCAGAGCTCGACCACCCGGTTAGGCAGCTCTTTTCGCCGCCGTCGCCTCAGATCCCGCACTACGAGCAACAGTGTCGTTGGCATCAACAGCCATCACGTCGCGCGAATCATTTGATTTCGGTGCGGAATTCAATGACTCATCGTTGACCGTATCGCCAAGCCCGGTGATCGCACTGTGCAACGGAAGCAGCATGCCCCAGCTGGCGGCAATGGCTTGAGAGGCTGCAACATAATCCTGCGCACACTGCTGCATAAAGGCTTGCTGCTGGAAAAGAATATCTTGCGGTGACCGACACTTCGAGATCGTTGCAGGCAGCGACAGATAGGCCTGACCGCGTCGGCTAAGGAGCCGCATCCATTCGGCCTGATGAACAGTCATCGCCTTTGCAAAATCGCTCATACCCTCAGCAGGAGCTGAACTAGCAGCATTCAATTCACCAACTCGCATGATTGCACTCCCTGCGAAATCGCGCTCGCATACGCTGAAAATAGTCAAGAACAAAACTGTGGACTGCCCCTTGACATATAAACCTCAGCAGCTGTTGCGCAATGGTTAACTGATGAGTTTCCAGAGATTTTGCGGCAGATTGGCACTATTCCACAATGAGCTGAATCAAAGTGTCGAGTTTATCGGCTTCCTCAGCCGGCTTGTCCCAGCGAATTCGGTGAATACGCGGAAACCGCATGGCCACCCCGGATTTATGACGCTTTGACCTGTGCACAGAGTCGAAGGCGACTTCCAGAACCATACCTGCTTCAACCGACCGCACAGGTCCGTAGCGATCGATCGTATGATTGCGCACCCACTTGTCGAGTTGCAGTAGCTCATCATCCGTAAAGCCAGAGTAGGCTTTGCCAACCGGAACGAGTTCCAACTTGCCAGCCTCGGTCTCTCGCCAAGCCCCGAAAGTATAGTCGGAATAGTATGAGGATCGCCGACCGGATCCCCGCTGCGCATACATCATCACACAGTCGAGTGTCAGCGGCGCACGTTTCCACTTGAACCAGTGCCCCTTTGGCCGACCGGCCAGATAAGGGCTTGATCGCCGCTTCAGCATCAACCCTTCAATCGCAGCTTCCCGCGTATTCGACCAGATCTCACGCAAAGCCGTCGTGTCTGCCACATCAAGGGTGTCAGATAGATCCGTATGTTCAGGCGAATTCTCATGATGCCAGTCCAGCAATTTTTCCCGCCGCGCGTCATACGACTGTTCACGCAGATCGGCACGGTCCAGCTCCAATGCATCGTAAAGCCGGACATGCACGGGGAAGTCGCGCATCATTTTCGCGCTCACCGTCTTGCGGTTCAGCCGCTGCTGCAGGTCTGAAAACGGCGCAACTCGGCCATCTCGAACAACGAGCAACTCACCATCAACAATAGCCTCGTGCTGGAACGCAGCCGTCAATTCCGGGAAACTATGAGAGATATCATCACCGGTCCGCGAGTAAATCCGCACCGAACCATTCCGATTGACAATCTGAACGCGAATGCCATCCCATTTCCACTCAACAGCAAATTCACCCAAGTCGAGCCGATCGAAATCACTATCCTCCAACGGGTTTGCCAGCATCAACGGTCGAAAGACGGGAAGATCAGAGATGTCGGGTCGGCCGGATCGCCCCTCCAACCAGTCGAATAGACCTTGATAGGGAGGTGAAAGCGCATGCCAGATCTCCTCGATCTCGGAGACATCCTTGTCCCAGGCTTGCGCTACAGCCGTTTTCGCAAGACGAGCGGACACTCCGACGCGCAAGGCACCGGTCAGCAATTTCAAAAGCGCCCACCGCCCGTTGGAATCAAGCTGATTGAGCCAATCCTCGATCAAACGTGACAAATCACTCCTTTGCGCACGCTCAAGTTCGGAAATGATGTCGGAAAGGCGCGGCGCCGAAAGTTCACCTGTGCCATCCGGCCATAGCAGCGCAACTGTCTCAGCAGTGTCACCCACATAATCGCGCGACAAGCGAAACAGCTGCTCATCCACCCGCGGGGCCATCAACTCCTGCAGCGTTTTGCGGACTGGGAACGAAAACGGCAGGCCATCGGTCAAGGCAGCCAGGGCCCAACCACGATCCGGGTCTGGCGTGGCAGTAAAATAGCGCGCCATCAGCCCGAGCTTGGCATTGCGTCCCGGTGTATAGACCAATCGATTGAGGAGTTCTGCGAAGGCATCCATACGCTTGACGCTAAAGCATCGAACGTATCGTTGGAACCATCAACGGGATCCAAGACGATGTTCGCAGATGCAGGTCACTCACGAGCAAGCCAGAGAGCCTGGGCTCGGCTTCGTACAGCTGCGAGATATGGCACGCCACATCAGAGCAAATCGATGGAGTTGGAACCTCTGTTCGCCCCAACTCCATCATCAACTTCAAACTTTGAGCGAGTTACTTGGTTGGACAGAAAGTTGCCTGGCCACGGCATTCAACGCCCCAACCGCCTTTCTTACAACGGTACTTCTGCTTGGTGATCTTATAGCCCGGCGTTGAGCCGTTTGCGACGAAGGCCGGCCAGATACCCCAGCTCACACTTTGCACCATTGTTTCAAGTGCATACCACTTGGCATCCTTTTCGGACCCTGCACTGGCGATCGCGCCCTTGGTCAGGCACTGCGCCAAGGCCGGCTGCGCTGCAAAAACCATCATTCCGGCAAGCGCGAAGCTCGCAATCTTCAAGGATTTCATGTCAGCACCCCCTAGTTGCTGTTTGCGGGCACGTTTCGCTCGGTCCCTCCGACCTTACGCTCGTGACGCATTGTTGAAAGCCGATAATCCGCCTCTCTCAACGCATTATCGATTCCTATCCAACGCCAAAATCATGTCAGATTGTTGGTGATCGCGCGTCCGGGAAACCAACGCACCCATCAGCCTGGAACCTGCTGACGTGCTCAACGCGTTCAGACGGCCCGGGTGATACCTCCATCGACCCTTAAATTCTGGCCGGTTATGTAACCCGCCCCATCTGAAACCAAAAAGGCGATTGTGGCCGAGACCTCATCTGTCTTGCCATACCGCTCCATCGGAATGCGTGCCTTGAACTCCGGCCGTTCCGGCAGGCTATCGATAAAGCCTGGTAGAACATTATTCATGCGAATGTTCTCGGCAGCGTATTTGTCTGCAAACAGTTTCGTAAACGCGGCAAGGCCGGCTCGGAAAACACCCGATGTCGGAAACACAGGATCCGGTTCGAAAGCAGCAAAGGTCGAGATGTTGACGATCGAGCCGGACTTTTGTTCCTGCATAATCGGCGTTACCAGGCGGGTCGGGCGAACCGCATTCATGAAGTAGACATCCATGCCGGTATGCCAATCTTCATCCGTCAATTCGAGAACTGGTGCGCGTGGACCATGTCCAGCACTATTCACCAGCGCATCAACCCGGCCCCACTTCTCCATCGTCTTATCGACAAGTTTCTTCAGATCATCGTTCGATTGGTTGGAACCGGTGATACCAATACCACCAAGTTCGTTGGCCAATGCCTCTCCTTTGCCAGACGATGATAAAACAGCGATCCGATAACCGTCCGCAGCAAGCTTTCGCGCCGCGCCAGCGCCCATGCCGCTTCCGCCAGCCGTAATGATGGCAACTCTTTCCTTGCTCATTCTACCTCGCATCTTTGCAATGAAGTCGGGTGAGATTACCCCCTTGAAAGGCCATTGACGAACCAATTCTCAGCGCCCAAGACAGTAGAAAAACTACTGGCTAAACGATCATGCGATCCCCTAAGCTCAACGCTATTCGAATTTTTGACGCCGCAGCGCGGCACTTGAATTTTCGGCTTGCAGCAGAAGAATTGAATGTAACACAGGGGGCAGTCGCCCAATCCATTCGCGGATTGGAGAGAGACCTCGGAATCAAACTCTTCAAGCGCCTAGCACGAGGCCTCGCCTTGACCGCGCCTGCCAGAGCGTATCACTCAGACATCGCGCGCGGCCTCGCAATCATCGATCAGGCGACCCACGCCTTGCTGCCGAATGCCAGTATGGTCACGATCAGCGTCCCGCCTTCGTTCGCGTCGAAATGGCTAGTTCCACGGCTTGTCCGCTTTGCTGAAGCCCACCCCACGATCGAAGTCAGAATAATTGCCAGTGAAACTGTTACGGACTTTTCCGTTCAGGAAGTTGACGTCGCAGTCAGGCAGGGACGGCATCCTAGTGACCCAGGTTTGGCCGTGCACCGCCTCGGTTCAGTTGAATTGTGCGCCCTAGCCAGCCCACAAGCCAGCTTTTCAACCAGACAGGTCGACAGCCTCGATGAGATCGCCGATCTACCCCTTATCCAGGACGGTCATTTCCATTGGCAGAGATTGTTGACCGAGCTTGATGCAACCATCCCAGCTCAGTTCTTGCAATTTAATCAGACCGCATTGGCACTCGATGCCGCCGCGAATGGACAGGGTATTGCAATCGCCCCGGACATGATCGCGAGAAACGACCTCGCGCTAGGGCGTCTTGTCAAGATCTGGCAGGACCCTCGATCAAGCGACATCAGTTTCTGGCTTCTGCATCCAAAGGCAGAAGCGGCGAACGAGGCAGCTCGTGCAAATCTGGTCGAGTGGCTGATAGATGAAACGAGACGATAGTTCCTGATCGGGCACCGCATTGAGTAGCAACGCGCATTGTCAAAGCGTTTGACGCTTCGAAATGATCATTCCACCGCTTGCCATCGCGTATGTCAGCAGGTTACTCCCCTTCATCTTCGCGCCCAACCAGAGCCAGAGCACGACCGCGCCGCCCCATCAACTCAAGCTGCCGAACCAGCGCTTCCTCGCGCCCATGCGTGACCCATATGTCTTCGGCTCCGGTTTCTTCGATCGTCTGTAGCAATTCCGGCCAGTCTGCATGATCCGAGATGATCAAGGGCAGTTCGACGCCCCGCTGACGTGCACGACCGCGCACGCGCATCCAGCCTGATGCCAAAATGACCAGCGGATCCGCCATCCGTCTGGACCACTTGTTGTTGAGTGCTGACGGGGGACAAAGCACGAGCTGTCCCGCAAACTTCTTGTCTTCGACATCGGACACCAGCCGCAGATCACCGAGATCAATACCAATCTCCGCATAGAGATCACACATGGCCTTAAGGGCACCATGCAGCCAGATAGTGCCATCATAACCCGCCAACCTGAGAAGCTTGATAAGCCGTTGGCATTTGCCAAGACCATAAACGCCAACGAGGTGCGCCCGATCCGGCACCGTCGCAAGTGAATGGAGCAACCGGCCAATCTCTCGGTCGTCCGGCTCGTGACGAAAGACGGGAAGACCAAATGTTGCTTCCGTCACAAACACATCGCAAGCGACCACCTCGAATGCTTCGCAAGTGGGATCAAGGCGCCGTTTGTAGTCACCTGATACGACCGCCCGTCGCCCCTGATGCTCAATGACGACCTGCGCGCTTCCCGCGACATGCCCTGCCGGTGCCAGACTGACACGTGCATCACCAATCTTGACTTGATGGCCGAACCTTTCTGGCTGAAACGCGCCAATAGCGTTCTCCCCCAAGCGCACCTGCATAATCCTGCAAGTCTCTGGGCTTGCCATCACGTGGGCATGCCCGGGGCGTGCATGGTCTGCGTGACCGTGGGTGATGACAGCACGATCAACTGCAGTATGAGGATCGATATAAAAATCGCCGGCAGCACAGTAAAGCCCGCGCGCATCAGGATAGAGCCAGGTTTCGACAGGCGGTGCAGATACCATGGTTTCCGAAATCACAATCCTAGAGTTGCAACCGGATGCAGTCATGATTCAACCCACGCTTGGTTGACCCACAAGCCTCAACCTGCATCATTGAAATTAATCAGCATAGATATCTATTGCAGTCGCAAGTGTATGGTGCGTTTTATGCGGCGATCGTGGAGGCGAACGAACCGGTTGGCAAGATGGCTGCTGTTGTTTGTGGTGACGCAACAGCAAACGAGTCTCGCCCAGGTCCAACCGACAAGTCCAAGTACACAGTTGGAAAAATATGACTGGCCCCGCCCAACTCCACCTTCTCGGACGATCTGGGTCGGAGCGCAAATAGTCGGAACCGATTGGTCTGTTTACACCGGTACAACTGTTGTTCTGTTTGGCGATGACATCCGCCAAAGCGGCTGGCGCCTTCGCACGACAGGTGGCTATGGCCGCTATCGTTATCACGCCGATCGCACGACGGGGACGACGACCCAGTCGACTCATTTCAAAGGCCATCAAGGCCTGCGCGATATTCTCGTCGGCTACCAATACCAGCTCGATCGTTTGACCATCAAAGCGTTTGCAGGAGTGGCCATCAGCGGTCATTTGACCACGCCACACGATCCTGAGAACATGGCGATTGGTACTGCGGTCGGGGCAACAGGGGCGCTGGAAGTCTGGTTCAATATCTCAGAGGCAACCTGGCTTAGTATGAATGGAAGCTACGCGACGCAGTTTGAAAGCTTCGCCTCAACGGCTAGCATCGGGCATGAAATCATTCCGGATTTCTCCCTTGGGCTGGAACTCGGCATTGCCGGCAATCACGACTACGCCTTGGCTCGCGCAGCAGCCTTCGGGCGCTATACCTGGTCGGCAAGCGAAGTTCGGGTATCAGCCGGCATAGCCGCAAACCGCGACCACGACACAAGCCCGTACGCCTCGGTCAATTTCGTGTTCCACTATTGACGCCTTCACGTCGGCGCGCGATTCTGTCACAGTAGTGCCAAGCAGTGCTTTCAATTGAAGCCAGCCGTACGGTCTCGATTGTAAGCGCACCAGTCCACGTCCTAAATCTGCATGTCCGCCCCAGAACAGTTGGAGCCCGCGATGAAATCGATCCTCGTTCCAGTCGAAGACCACGCAACGATGAACCAGGTGTTTGCGACGGCTGCTGAGGCAGCGCGCGCGCTGGACGGAGCAGTCACGGCGCTGCCGCTCCGCCCTATGCAGTTTCAAGTCGTCGGGGCCGAGCCCATTGTTGCCGTGAGCTTCCCTCCGGCAGATCAAGATGATGAAGACAGCAAGGGCAAAGCCAAGGCCATGTTTGAGGCATCCTTGGCCGACATTGATCCGGAAATTCGCTCAAAAATGAGCTGGCAGGACGCCGACCCGCTCGATGATATCGGCCTCGGCTCGATCGCCCGCGTTCACGACCTCACCGTTCTCGGACGCCCAGGCAACGACGATGGCGGCGCACGCATGACAACCTTGGAGTCTGTTCTTTTCGATAGCGGACGACCCGTTCTGATCGCCCCGCCGAAGCACACCGGCTCTCTTGGCAAGAATATTGTCATGTCCTGGAATTGCAGCACGGAAGGCGCACGCACCCTGGCTTTCGCACTACCTCTCTTGAAAGCTGCCGAGAAAGTAACGGTTCTCACGATCGAGCAAGCCCTTGTTCCTGGACCATCCGGCGCACAGGTCTGCGAAAACCTAAAAGCAAACGGTATTGCAGCAGAGGAACGAACGATTTCAGCGCCTTCCAAAAAGCCAGGTGCCGCAATCCTCGAGGAAGCAGAATCCATTGGATGTGACTTGCTGATCAAGAGCGCTTACACGCAAAGCCGTTTGCGCCAGATGATCTTCGGCGGTGCGACAAGCCATATTCTTTCACACGCCGAGTTGCCCGTATTTATGGCCAACTAGTTCATTGCAAACGAGTTTGCTGGTTATCAAAGTTGAACGGCTTGCTCGGGCTCTAAATCCGAGCCGGTCGTTCGCGTCGCAGACTTGGTGAAATCCAGTAGACGGCCAGGCCAAGTCCTGAGGCAACAAACCCGAGCGTGAATGACGCGACGTAACCATGCGTCCAGTCGTGCAATGCACCGGACAACCACGACCCACCGCCTGCTCCAAGTCCCATTGCTAGCGACAGCGTCCCAAAGATTGCACCAACAGATCCACCGCGGAACAATAACGACACGAGGACCGCGATGATCGGCCCACGTGCGCCCTGCACGATGCCAAAGAAAAACACAAACATGTAGACGAGGATCAGCGTCGGATACCATGCAATCAGGATCAACGATGCAATCCCCATCATCGTCAGGACTTTGGTCACGGTAACAATCGTGAGGCGACCAATTCGGTCCGAGAACCAACCAGACGCAAAGATCCCAATCGCTGAGAAAAATCCTGATATACCAAAGGCACTTGCCGCAAAGAGCGGATCAAAGCCGCTTTCCACCAGAAACGCGACGCATTGCGGTATGACAGCGTAGGCCGCCATCGATGTGAAGAAGAACAAAAGAAACAATGACCAGAACGCCTCGGTACGAATGGCCCGGAGTGCCGTCCAGGCTTGTGCGCCTGAGACCCTTGCCGCCCGCCTCTGCGCCCGCCAGACCTCAGAGCCACGCGACATCGTCCCGAGTGGCAGAAACAAAACCAACGGTATCGTGATCAGCACGCCAATGCCGATGATCTGGTGCGTCTGCTGCCAACTAAAATAGCCCATTAGAAACTGAGCCAGCGGCGGAATCAAAAGAACGCCCAGCCCGGTCGCGGCATGCGGAATGGCAACCACTGTTCCAAGACGGGAGGTAAACCAGCGGCTCAGCAGGCTCGACGCAGCAACCATGCCCAATGTAGCAGCACCAAAACCACCGTAGACCGAATAGAACAGATAGTACTGCCAGAGTGCCTCCGCGTGCCCGGCAAGCCAGAAACCCGATCCAAGAAACGCAAGACCGATGCCGTACGTCAGCCGTGCGCCGAGACGGTCAATCATCTGCCCGGCAATTGGAGCCGAAATACCGTTCACCAGCATGTAGATTGAATAGGCAAGCGTCATCTCGGCACGGGATGCCTGCAGTGTCTCCTCAACGGGCAGGAGGAAGACCGTAAACGTCTCGGTGACGCCTCGGCCAAACGTGTTCATGAGCAACGTCAAAGCAACCATCGTCGAGAGAAAGACGGTGCTTACCTCTTCCGGTTGATGCTCGTGCTGTGGTGGATATGGACTAGCCACGCGTCCCCCGACTCCCTCAAGTCAATGCCCGGGTCAAGCCCCGCTCTGCAGTCGCAACCAATCCGTAAAGCGATCCATGGCTTTGTTGAGAGAAGCTTCAGAGCGATGATAACAGATCCGGAAATGACCTTCACCACCAGGCCCAAAAGCAAACCCCGGAGCAAGACCAATGTTGGCTTCATCCACCAGCTTGAATGCAGTCTGCATCGAGTCGGTCTGCCCCTCGATCCCGAAGAACAAATAGAAGGCACCATCAGGCCAGCTGAAACGCACGTTATTGAACGGTTCTAGCGCCGAACAGATGATCTCCCGACCACGCCGTGCCTGGGCAATCTGGTCTTGGGCAAAGGCTTCACCGTCTTGCAGTGCCGCGATCCCAGCCCGCTGCATGAACTGGGCAACGCCTGACGTGTTATATTGGACCAGATTTTCTGCCACTTGCGCCAGCTCTTTCGCCCCCTGCAACCAGCCCATTCGCCATCCGGTCATCGCCCAGTTTTTAGAAAAAGTCTGGACAAATAGAATGCGGTCTCCTTCCTCGCGAAGCGTCTGAAAGCTTGGTGCCAGACCCTCACCATAGTGAAAGCGACCGTAAATCTCGTCGGCAATGATCCAAATGCCGTGCTTGCGTGTGAAATCCAATATTGCCGACAACTCATCGGCGCTGGCGGTCCAGCCAGTCGGATTGGATGGTGAATTAATACAGATCGCACGCGTCTTAGGCCCGCATGCTGCGAACAGCCGGTCAACATCGAGTGTCCAGCCCGCAGCACCAAAATCCAACTGCACGAACTTCGGCATGGCACCCTGTGTGACGGCGGCGCCTTCAAAGTTCGGCCAGCCCGGTGAAAGAATCACGACTTCGTCGCCTTCGCCAGCCGTCATCTGCATTGCAAGTTGTATTGCCTGCATGCCGCCGCCCACGACGAAGAACTCTTCAGCATCAAACGGCCGCCCGTAGAGGCCTTGGAGGTAACTCGCCAGTGCCTCCCGTAAATCTGGAATTCCGAGTTGATGCGTATAAAACGTCTCGCCGTCCTGCAGGGCCTTTACGGCAGCCTCATAAATCACTGGCGGCGTTGCTGCATCACCCTCACCAGCCCACAGCGGAATCAGTCCCTGCCGTGTCCGCCCATAGTTGAAGACCTCAATGATACCGCTGGCCGGCAACCTCTGAGCTGACGGACGCAGTGCTGCAACAAGATCAATCGAAGACATGCTCATGTCAGCTCGCTCTTCTTTGGAGAACAACTTGGCTTGCAGAAGCGCTCCGGTCCAGATACCGGCCTTCTGCTACGAACTCAACCGAAGCCAGTGCCGACCTTAGCAAGAACGTTCGCACGGCTATGCGCCACGGGTCGTTTCTTGAATTCGACGTTAGCTCAAAACACACACACAGATCACCGTGGCAAATATCGAGTTTGTAGCATGAGCCGTTTTTTACGGCACTGCCGCAATGAAGCCCAAGGCCAAACACGCCTTCAGTCGCATGCAGGTGACAATCAGCACCAGTAGGATACAGTCCGGTCAAACCAATAGAACAATGGGTGGTGCTGTGGCCAACTATCTAAAACGTGGAAAAGACGCCGAAGTGCGCGCAGAAGACAACGCGAAAGTTCGCCAGATTGTCGAGGCGACGCTCGGCGACATTGAGAAGCGCGGCGATGCCGCAGTGCGCGAACTCTCTAACAAGTTCGACTCATTCGATCGCGAAAACTATCGCCTCAGCGATGCCGAGATCCAGGAATGCCTGGCCGCCGTTCCTGAAAGGGATCTGGAAGACTTAAAGTTCGCCCAGGAACAAGTTCGCAACTTCGCTGAGCATCAAAAAGCCTGCCTCAAAGATCTTGAAGTCGAGACCTTACCCGGCGTCGTGCTTGGCCATAGAAACATTCCCGTGCAGTCTGTTGGATGTTACGTCCCCGGCGGCAAGTACCCTATCATTGCCTCTGTCCATATGTCGGTCGTCACCGCCAAAGTAGCGGGCGTCCCCCGGATCATCACCGCCGCCCCGCCCTATCAGGGCAAACCCGCACCCGCTATTGTCGCTGCTCAATACCTCGGCGGTGCTGACGAAATCTACTGCCTCGGAGGCATTCAAGCCGTCGGTGCGATGGCAATTGGAACAGAGACAATCGACCCGACACATATGCTGGTCGGTCCGGGCAACGCATTTGTTGCCGAAGCAAAGCGACAGCTCTTTGGTCGTGTCGGCATTGACCTGTTCGCTGGCCCAACTGAGACACTGGTCATCGCCGATGAAACCGTAGACGCCGAACTGTGTGCCACCGATCTATTAGGTCAAGCTGAGCATGGCCCGACATCCCCAGCAGTCTTGGTCACCAATTCTGAAAAGTTAGCGCAAGACACGATGGCGGAGATTGAACGCTTACTCACGATCTTACCCACCGCCGAAATCGCCAAACAATCCTGGGCGGATTATGGCGAGGTCATTGTCTGCGAGGACTATGACGAGATGCTATCGATCGCCAACGAAATCTGCTCTGAACATGTGCAGGTCATGACCGATCGTGATGACTGGTTCCTAGAACACATGACTGGCTACGGTGCACTCTTCCTCGGCGCCCGCACCAATGTCGCATACGGCGACAAGGTCATCGGCACAAACCATACGCTGCCAACAATGAAAGCCGGTCACTATACGGGTGGTCTTTGGGTAGGCAAGTTCATCAAGACGCATACCTACCAGCGCGTCCTGACCGACGAGGCTTCAGCCATGGTCGGCGAGTACTGCTCGCGCCTTTGCACGCTCGAAGGCTTTATCGGCCATGGCGAACAGGCCAACATTCGGGTACGCCGCTACGGTGGCCGCAATATTCCTTACGGAGGTTCTGCGGAATGAGCGACCTTCCCAAAACCCCGTCGTTTCGACTGGACGGCCGGCGCGCGCTCATCACTGGTGGTAGCCGCGGCATTGGTTTTGCCGGGGCGATAGCCCTCGCTGAAGCAGGCGCGCACGTCGTCATTACATCCCGCAATCAGCAGGAAATCGAAGCAGCCGCACAGACAATCCGTGATGCGGGCCATTCTGCCGAAGGCGTTGCCATCGACGTCGCAGACGTCGCCGCTGTCCGCAAGTTGATTGCCGAGCAGGACGCCTTTCACATCCTCTTCAACAATGCCGGCATCACCCGCCATACATCAATGCTGGAGACGACTGAGGAAGATTATGACGCCGTCATGGACGTCAACGTCAAAGGGGTCTACTTCACAGCGCAGGCCGTGGCTCAGAAAATGATTGATAGCGGCATCAAAGGGTCAATCATCCACACCTCCTCCCAAATGGGCCATATCGGAGGGATCGAGCGCGCGGTCTATTGCACGACGAAACACGGCCTCGAAGGGCTCACCAAGGCAATGGCCATCGAGTTCGGCCCCCATGGCATCAGGGTCAATACGCTCGCACCGACGTTCATTCGCACACCGCTAGCGGAGCTCACGCTCAAAGACCCTGAGAAGCGCGCCTGGGTATTAAGCAAAATCAAGCTTGGCCGCCTAGGTGAACTCGAAGACATTATGGGGCCAATCCTTTTCCTCGCTTCAGACGCGTCTGCGATGATGACGGGGACATCATTATTGATCGATGGCGGCTGGACAGCCGGCTAGTTTGACCCTGACGAACTAATACAACAACGGAAAGACGCGACATGGCCGGCAGAGTTGATGGACGGATCGCCATTATCACTGGGGCCGGCTGTGTTGGCCCGGGCTGGGGCAATGGGCGCGCGTCCGCCGTGCGCTTCGCCGAAGAGGGCGCGAAGATCTTTGCCGTTGATATAAACCCTGACGCCATGACCGAGACCGTCGCGCGGGTGGAGGCAGTCAATGGATCAATCCAGACCTACGTCTGCGACGCGACTGACGGCCAATCCGTCAAAGATATGGTCGCTGCCTGCATCGATCACTACGGCGGCGTCGATATTCTCGTGAACAATATCGGAGGCTCTGCGCGCGGTGGTCCGGTCGAGATGGATGAAGAAACCTGGGAACGCCAGGTCCGCTACAATCTGACCAGTGTTTATCTGACTTGCCGAAGCGTGCTTCCCCACATGGCGGCGCAAAAGCGTGGTGCCATCGTCAACACCTCGTCGACGTCAGGCCTTCGCTGGGGTGGCGCGGCGCAGTCTGCTTATGCTGCGACTAAAGCGGGCGTCATTCAGTTCTCAAAAGTTGTTGCCGTCGAGTACGCACCGCAGAACGTGCGTGTCAACACGGTCGTACCAGGCCAACTCCACACCCCTCTGGTTGAAGCCCGGCTCGCCAATCAACGCGCTGGCGGCGATGTTGAAAAACTGCTCGCCGACCGGCAATCCCGCATTCCGCTCGGCTTCATGGGAGACGGACGCGATACTGCCAATGCAGCATTGTTCCTCGCCTCAGATGAGGCGCGCTTTGTTACAGGTACCGAGATCGTTGTCGACGGCGGCATGACGGCCCGCTGCGACTAGATCATGCGGGACACGCCCGAATTCGCCCCACCTGCCCACGCCCTCGCCCCACCGTCCAATACCACGACCGAATGGGCGGCCGGACGGAGGCGCGGGATGGTTCGAGCGACTTCTGCAAAGGCTTCAAAAACGTGAAAACAAGCGCTCCGGCACTACGCAGCCGCAAGATCCTGGAGTTTGTTTAGTAGGGCGTCACCCATTTTCTGGGTCGAAACTGGCTGATGGTCACCAGCAATGTCAGCTGTCCGCACACCGTCCTTCAAGACACCGCGCATGGCATTCTCGATCAACACCGCATCGTCTTCGCGATCAAATGAATAGCGCATCGCTAGGGCCAAACTCCAGATTGCGCCCAAGGGATTGGCGATACCTTGGCCTGTAATATCCGGTGCACTGCCATGAACCGGCTCGTACAGGGCACGCTGCCGCCCGCTTTCATCTGCAGCAGACACTGAAGCCGACGGCGCCATTCCAAGTGAACCCATCACGGCAGCCGCACCATCCGATAAAATATCGCCAAACATGTTGGTCGTAACCATCACGTCAAACTGAGCCGGATTGCGCGCCAATTGCATCGCACAGTTGTCAACAAGCATGTGCGTCAACTCAACATCGGAGAATTTCTCTGCGTGAAGCGCCGTAACTGTTTGGCGCCATAGCGCGCCGACCTCGAGTACATTCGACTTGTCGACGGAACACACCCGCCCGGTTCGTTTGCGCGCCAACTCAAAGGCAGTGGTTGCAACACGTTCAATCTGATCGGTTGTATAGACTAACGAATTAACTCCGCGTTTGCGCCCATCTGGCAACTCTTCGATGCCTCGTGGCTCTCCGAAATAGATACCGCCGTTGGCTTCCCGGACAAGCAAGAGATCAACATGCTCCATAACGGACCGTTTAAACGGGACAGCGTCAGCCATTTCGACGAAGCCGCGCGCTGGCCGCAGGTTGGCATAAACCTGCATCTCACGGCGCAGGCGCAGAACACTGCCTTGCCGCCGCACTGCCGGTGGAATCTCATCGTATTCCGGCCCCCCCATTGCACCAAACAGCACTGCGTCACTGGCAATTGCATCTTCCAACACGCCAGGCCGGTAGAGCGAGCCGGTCTCCTTGAATACGTGATAACCATAATCGTGCTGGCGCACATCACAGCTGAAGCCGCGATCATTTTGGAACCAATCCAGGACACGCACGGCTTGCTCAATGACCTCGGGTCCGACACCGTCTCCCGGCAGCACCACAAGTGAACGGTTGCTCATTTTTCCACTTCCCTATTTGGCCAATCTGGATCGGCCTATGCATCTGTGAACCTACGCGGCACGCTGAGGGAGCGGTAGAAGACCACCCAATGATCACAATCGCGATGTTGCCCACATCAAAACTTGCCGAAAACGCTGTGAAGCAACTACGTTCGCCCTGCCCGAAACGGCTATTCAATTGTCGGCGATGGAAACTGGAACGCGTGATGAACAAAACGGCCAAGTCCGATACGCAGCGCATTCCGCTTCCAGCATTCCTAGCTCGTCTCAATGACGAAGACGCAGGCCACGCGCGCGTTGCAGCTGAGACAATGGACGAACTCGAGAGCCGCGCGTTTCCATTGCGAGGAATTGAACAAAGATTGGCGCCATTCTTCTATGTCGCCTGTATTGCTTTCATTCTCGGCTTACTCATCTTCATTCTGGGAGATGAGTTTCTGTTTGGGTTACTCAGCTGGGTCGACAACCTAGGCGTCACGTTCCTTCTTTCCGGCCTTCCAATGCTGGGCTTTTACTACGCCTTCAGTGTCCGTGGCCGCACGCAGGCCGATGCACGCGCCTTCGAACTCAATCAAAAACACTTCATGCCGCATGGCGGGATATATTTCCCCGCCGGAGGTCCAGGCGAACAGCCATGGGTCATCATGATTGATGCCGGTGCCGGTTACAAACCGAAGCCATCCAAATACGATCACATCAAACCTGGCGGCCCACTCTGGTAAACAGCCGCAACCTTCTGGGAGCACAGTCCAATGCAGGCGAACCGCACTTTTCTCTTCGCCCCCGGCAATCACCCACGCAAAGTCGAAAAGGTCTTTGACACGGGCACTGACGTTGTCATTCTCGATCTCGAAGATGCCGTCGCGATCTCTGAGAAGGTCGCAACGCGGGCTGTCGTTGTCGAAGCCCTACAGCGCCCACGCAAGTGCCGGGGCTATGTCCGGGTCAATGCTCTCGACACAGAGTTCACCTTCGGAGATGTTGAGGCAGTCGTCGCTCGGGGCGTCGACGGCATCGTCCTCCCGAAGGTGGAGCGAGAAGCAGACATCCAAATGGTCGACTGGATGATGACCAGTTTGGAGCGCCAGCGCGGCCTGCTGGAAGGTGGCATTGATCTCATGCCAATCATCGAGACCGGCAAGGGGGTCGCAAATGTCCGCGAGATTTGCGGGGCAGGTGGTTCGCGCCTCAAGCGCGTTGCTTTTGGTGCAGGTGACTACACCCGCGACATGGCTATCGAATGGACCATGCATGAAGGTGAGCTGGCGCACGCGCGCGCCGAAATCGTGCTCGCCTCCCGCATCAATGACTTGCAACCACCGATCGACACCGTCTTCATCCACATTAACGAGCATGAGCATTTCAAGAACTCAGCCATTCTCGCCCGCCAGTTTGGTTACCAGGGCAAGATGTGCATCCATCCAAATCAGATTGCTGCGACCAACGAGGCCTTCACACCAACAGAAGAAGAAGTGGCTTGGTCGCGCAAAGTCATCAGCTCGTTTCAGGATGCCGAAGCGGCGGGATCCGCCTCAATCCAGGTCGACGGGTACTTCGTGGACTATCCAATCGTCGTGAAAGCTGAGCGCGTGGTTGCCCTCGCAGAAGCCATCGCGGCATCGCAACAGAATTAAGCGCGGAACCGAAGAAAACCCAAGGAGCCACCGCCATGATTATGACCGGCGAAGCCTATCGCGAATCTCTGCGCAAACTATCACCGCGTGTGTTCGTTGGCGGCGAACAGTTGGACAGCATCGCTGATGCACCAAGCCTGGAGCCTGGCGTCAATGCCGTCGCGCGGACATACGATCTTGCCCACGACGACCGCTACACACATCTCATGCAGGCAACAGAGGCAACAACCGGCAAGACCGTCAGCCGGATGACCCACGTCGATCGTACCCCCCAGGATCTCATAGAGAAGCTGGAAGCGACACGCCTGGTTTGCCGTGAGGTCGGGTGTGCTCAACGCTATCTCACACACGACGGCTTTGCAGCTATCTATCAAGCCACGCACAAAATTGATGCTGACCGCGGCACCGACAAGCATCAGCGCTTCCTGAACTACATGCACCGCGTTCAGGAGGATGATCTGTCCGTTGGCATCGCCATGACCGATGGCAAAGGTGACCGCTCGCTACGCCCACATCAGCAGGCAAATACCGATGTTTATGTCCACGTCAAAGACCGGCGCAAGGACGGTATTGTTATTCGTGGCGCCAAGGCCATCATTACGGGCGCGCCTTACATGCACGAACTCATGGTCATGCCGTGCCGCAACATGATTGAGGCCGACAAGGACTTCGCGCTTTGCTGTGCCGTCCCGATCGACGCTGAAAACCTTACGATCATTTCTCGCCCGGCCGGCCGGCCAGGCGAAAACGCCGCCAAGTTCAGCGCGAAGTTCGGCCAGAGCACGGCCGTTGCCATCTTTGATGACGTGTTTGTGCCGTGGGACAACGTGTTCCTCGACGGTGAGTGGGAGTACTCACAATTTCTGACATCAACCTACGCCACGCATCACCGCCACAGCTGCATCGGCGCCCGGGCCGGTTTCGGTGATCTTTTGATCGGAGCCGGCGTGATGATGATCGAAGCCAATGGCCTCGATCCACAGGGCACACCGCACCTCCGTAATGATCTCGTCGAACTCATCAAAATCGTCGAAGGGTTCTATGCCTGCGGCGCCGCGGCATCCATCTACGGCTTCAAGGACGCTTCAGGCATCCAGCAGCCGGATGGTGTCTTTGCCAATGTCGGCAAGCTGCTGATGGCAACTCAGATCTACGATATGCATCGCCTCGCTCATGACGTCTCGGGCGGCCTTATCGTCGCTCTACCCGGCCCGGATGATGACCACAACCCGGCCACCAAGGGCGACATGATGGACATGCTGACAACGAGGCCGGATATTCCCTATCAGCATCGCATGGATGTCGCCCGGTTTATGGAAGATCTTACAGCCTCCAACGCCGCAGGTTGGATGTCGGTCATCTCATTGCATGGCGGCGGCTCACCTGAAGCCATGCGCCGCGAGATCTACCGTTACTACCCACTCGAAGAACGCCGCCAACTGGTCGAGCGTCTCCTCGATCGCGGTGTTCTCAATCTCGATGACGAAGACTCTCGCAACCGTCAACCAGGACGGTGCTGCCCAGTTGGTTGTCAGGTTCCCGAAACGCCAGTGCTTGGCGCTGAGACCGCGCCGCACGTCACCGGAGTTACCGGAGAAACAAAAAAGCTCTCAGACGCAGCCGAGTGAGAGCAGTCGAGGCTGACTTCAAGCGGACAGCCTCGTTCCGAACCACAATCAAGTCTCCCAAATTCAGAGAGGTCTCATGCCCACCACCGCAGACATTCTGAAACGCGAAACGCGTGCCTTGGTGTTCGACCAGTACGGCACCATCGTCGATATGCAGAAAGGCCTAACAGAGGCCGCAACGCCATTCCTGAAAGACAAAGGCTGGGATGGCGAGGCGCACCGGTTTGTGACCTGGTGGCGGCGCACGCACTACGAAAACTCAATGATTGATGCCCTATGCGACCGTGGCCACACACCTTACAGACAGATCGGCCACCGCGCTGTTTCTTATGTGATGGATCGTTGCGGCATCTCATATAGCCAATCGGATGTGCAGTGGCTGGTCAGCCAGATCGAAACACTGAAGCCGTTTCCGGATGTAATTGCTGCGCTCGAAAAACTCCGCGGCGCCGGCTACAAACTTGTCATTCTGTCAAACGGTGACCGCGACATGCTCGAGGCGGCCAGTCCTCACATCGGCTTCCCGTTTGATGAGGTGATATCGGTCCAGGAGGCCGGATACTTTAAACCGCATTGGGCGACCTATGCCTCGGCTGAAGATATTATCGGCGAAGAACGGACAAGCTTACTGTTCGTCGCCAACCATGCCTTCGACTGCATCGGCGCCAAGAGCTATGGAATGCGCACAGCATTCATTGATCGCCGCAAACGCCCTTTCGGAGAAACCCCGCATCAAGCCGACATCATCGTCGCCAACTTCAAAGAACTCGCAGATGCAATGTGTTGATCTGGCTCCGAAAGAGCGGCATCGCAACCTGTGAAGACAAGCGTGTACCAACGCGCGTTCAAATGAAATCGCGCCTGTTGTTAGCTGTTTCTACTGATCGACCATTCTGCGCGTCGGGCTGACGTTTCCGTAAGCCTTAGTCCGACACGATCGTCCGGGTGCGCTCGGCCTGTTTCGCTTTCCCGACAACCCGCTCACGATGCAGAGTATAAGCTGCTGCGCCAACAATGATCGCAGCTCCGACGAAAACACGAGGCTCCGGCCACTCGCTGAAAATCCACCAGCCCAGGCATACGGTGTAAACGAGACGGGCATAGTCCAGCGGCGCCACGGCACTCGCCTCTCCGGCGCGTAGACCAAGGATATTGATATACTGGCCGCATACGGCAAGCGCTCCGATGGTGAAGAGCAAGAGGAGTTCCTCGACAGTCGGTGTCTGCCAGAACAAGATCGTTCCCGGCAACATCAGGAGCCCGACGCCAATCGCCTGAAAAGACAAGATCGTTATCGGCTCATCCACCCGGCTCAGCAGGCGGACGGAAACCATCACAATACCAACCAAGGCCGCACTGCCGATCGCCATCAACCCATAGATATTAAACGCTGCCCCATCGGTCGGCCAGGCAACAACGACCACACCGAGGAAGCCAACTGCAACAGCCGCCCAGCGCCTGGGACCAACAACCTCCCCTAAAACAAAAATCGCCAACAGCGTCGTAAAGAACGTTTTGCCAAACGCAATCGTTGTTGCTTCGGCCAGTGGCAGGTGGATCACCGCAGTGAATCCGAGCGTCATTGCAACAAAGGCTGTGCAAACACGCAAGATCTGCAAGCCGGGCCGCTTCGACTTCAGAGACATCGGAAATGATCGCAGGATCATCGGCGAAGCAATGAGAACCATGGCTACCTGGCGAAAGAACAGGATCTCCATGACGTGGAGTGACGTTCCGGCCAGCTTGATCAATGCCACCATGGTCGCAAAGAACAGCGCAGCTGTCAGGATATAGAGGCCGCCCCGCACGTTGCCGGGTAGCTTCATCCAACGCGCACGCTGCCGGCGCCACTCTCGCCGCAGGCCTGATAATCGCGATGGGGATTGTTGTGGCTGTGACGAGTTGCTCAAATGCCCTCACTTCAGGCCAATGATACCACTTGCACCCTCGTTCGCAATCCGCAACTTGGAAGATGCACAGAACTGCCAACCAGTCATTATCAGATTGGCTGAAGGGCTAGTCGTGCCATACTGAGCTATGCCCGCAAACACCGACAACCGTCTGGGCCGCATGGCCATCTGCATCATCATTGCTCTCGTGGGTGGTGTTCTCGCTGCCACCTTGAATATCCCGCTTCCCTACATGCTCGGCGCAATCGCAGCTTCAATGTCTGCAGCCATGATTGGCGTTCCTGTCGAGCGCCCCTCAATGGCGATTGTCACCCCCATGCGGGTAACGCTCGGCGTCCTCTTGGGGAGCACGATTACGCCAGAACTTTTTGACCGCATTCATTCTGTTGCAGCAACGATTGCCGTCGTTCCCATCTTCGTCATTCTCGCCGCCCTCATCGGTACGGTGTACTACGAGCGTGTGGCCGGATATTCCCGCGAAGAAGCATACTTTTGCGCGCTGCCTGGCGGTCTCCACATCATGACACTCTATGCCGAGGAACGCGGCGTCGACATTCGCCGCGTCGCACTCGCTCATGCCTTGCGGATCACATTCGTCGTCGTCCTGACAACCATTGTCACGAGCACCATCGTCGATCTGCCAACGGTGTCTGTTGAAAGCGTCACTGTTCATGCAGACGAACTGTCGCTAACGGACTACGCGGTTTTGACTCTGACGGGCCTTGTTGGATGGGCAATCGGTCGTGCGACAGGTTTGGCAGGCGCGCTGATGGTTGTGCCCATGCTGTGCACGGCCGCTGGCAATATCATTGGAATTATCTCGGCACGGCCACCCGTTGAACTCGTGATTGCGGCACAGACCATCCTCGGGGCGAATATCGGCGCCCGGTTCGTTGGCGAAAAAGTCAACGTGCTGATAACTGCAATGCGCCATGCATTTGGGCACGTCTCACTGATGCTATGCTTGGCCGCCTCGCTGGCACTGTTGCTTAATCAGTTCTTTGATCTTCCGCTCCTAACCGGCATGTTGTCGTTTGCCCCGGGCGGCATGTCGGAGATCGGGCTTATCGCGCTGGCACTTGGCCTAGATGTTGGATTTGTGGCGACGATCCAGCTGTGCAGGCTGATGTCGATCAATCTGTTTGGACCAATCGTCTACCGCCAGATCAGCTGGATGCTCAACACGAAATAAGCAGGCAGCAACATGGGCAAACCGCGGTTCCCGATGTCTGCCCATAAGTGCGGTGATTAGTGAACGACTGGCCCTTTGAGCAACGTCCGGCGATCAACAGACTCGATGACAACGTCAAAGGATTTACCTTCGCGATGGATCTGCAGCGGCACCTCGACCCCTGCCGGCCCAAGCGCCCAGATCATACGGAAGAGTGCCGCCAGCTCGACGACTTCCTCACCATCAACTGACAGAATAATGTCGCCTACGCTGAGATCCGTATCATCCGCTGGACCGCCGTTAGCGATGCCTGCCACAACAATGTTATCACCGACGTCTGCTGCATAGAGGCCGATCCAAGGCCGTGGATCCTGCGACCGCTTACCAATCGTCCTGAGGTCATTCAGGATCGGCTTCAGAAGATTGATCGGCACCACCATGTTGAGATCAACGTTTTCACCTTCAACCTCGGCATGCTGCACCTGGAGCGAGCCTATCCCAATCAGTTCACCAGCCTGATTGACAACCGCTGTACCCCCCCAATGCTTGTGCGCCGGAGCCGTGAAAATCGCTTCGTCGAGTACGTATTCCCAGTATCCGGCGAACTCCTGCTTCGCGACGATATTCGCGGCAATTGAATGCTGAATGCCGCCGTGGCCGCACACAACAACCTTTTCGCCAATCCGGGCCTTATCGGAGTCGCCTAGCGCCAATCCCTGTTGCTTGAGCCGCGCAAGAGCCTGGATTAGCCCAAAACCACTCTCCTGGTCGTAACCAAGCACGTGTCCCTGAACAGTCGATCCGTCAGCCAGACTGAGCCAGATCGTTTCCGCTTCCGTCACCAGATAACCGATCGTCAGAATCAGGCCATCACCGATGATGACCCCATTGCCGCTGCGCTCCGTCCCGAGCACATCAGCCGTCATGGCATCTTCAGGAATAGTCGACGTAATGCCGACCATGGCGGACATCGCCCGCTCCATATCAAATTCGTAATCCTCAGGCCTCGGTACCATTGAGCCAAATCCCTGAACCGCATTGCGGACATAACAAAACGCACCGACCCCAATTGCCCGGCGCTCACACTATTTACTTAATGCTACCGGAACAAACAACAATTTGCCAGCAGACGAAACAGATTTGCCTTTCATTGCAAACGATTGATCAATCTTACTGTTGCAACGCGATATCGCCCTGTTGATCGGGTAAATTTGCGGCAAACCATTGCGTCATTCGGTCCAGACAGTCAAATTGTCCGAAATCACCCAGGGAGGACAGCAGATGCGTGCAGCCGTACTGACAGAAATCAATAAGCCCTTGGAAATATTGGATCTTGAGCAGGAAGGCCCAAAGGCCGGCGAAGCACGGGTCAAAGTCAAGGCCACAGGCGTCTGTCTCAGCGACTGGCATATCATGAATGGCGACTGGCCCATGCCGCTGCCATTTGTGCCTGGTCATGAAGCAGCCGGCATCGTCGAGGAAGTCGGCCCTGGCGTGACCAATGTTAAAGCCGGCGACCACATCATCTTTTCATTCCGCCCCAATTGCGGTCATTGCCGTTACTGCTCTCGCGGGCGTTCTGTCCTCTGCAACGGACACAACGACTCTCCACGCTTCCTCCTTCACGACGGCACAGCCCGAATGAAACTGAACGGCGAGCCCGTCAACCAAATGGCGCGGATTGGCACGTTCTCTGAATACGTTGTCTGCCCGTCAGAGCAATTGGTCAAAGTCCGCGAAGATCTTCCGTGGCCATGGGCTGCGATTATCGGCTGCAGCGTCGCGACCGGTGTTGGGTCCGTGATCCGCCACGCCAAGGTCGAGGCTGGTTCAACTGTCATGGTTATCGGCTGCGGCGGCGTCGGGCTCAACGTTATCCAAGGGGCCAAACTAGCCGGCGCCAGCACCATCATCGGCGTCGACCTCAAGGACAACAAACTCGACTTTGCCAAGCACATGGGTGCAACGCATACAATCAATGCCTCGCAGACCAACGATCTGACCGCCGCCATCAAAGATCTGACCGACGGTCTTGGCGTGGACTACGCCTTCGATGCAATTGGTTCGCAGCAAACAGCGCTACAAGTGGTTGACGGCATCGCACCGGGCGGACATGCCGTGTTTATCGGAATGCCGGAAGTCAATGAAACAGCGCCGATCAATGCTTTTCAGATGGTGTTTCAAGAGCGCCAGATCACAGGCGCGTACTACGGTTCCGTCCATCCACCGACAGATCTGCCGATCCTGGCTGACATGGCGATGGCCGGAAGCCTCAAGATGGATGAACTCATTAGCCGGACCTACAAATTCGACGAGATCAATGAAGGCTTTGAGCAGTTGATGCAGGGCAATGTCGCCCGTGGCGTCATAGTCATGGACTGAGAGGGAATACACCAATGAAAGGCAAAGGCATATTTATGGTGCGGGCCGTCGTCGCCAATCCAGACGATCGGGCTGGCTTCGATGAATGGTACGAAAAAGAGCACTTACCCGACGCGCTCAAGGCTTTCGGTTGCAACCGGGCGTGGCGCAGTTGGAGCAAGTCAGACGCATCGGTTCATATCGCGTTCTATGAGTTCTCCGACGTGGCCACGACCGAAAGTGCGACATCGGCGGCGGTCAAAGACCTTGTCGCTGAGTTCGACAGAGTCTGGGGTGACAAGGTCACGCGGACGCGAGAGGTTCTCGATGTCGTCGGCGAACTGTCAGCCTGAGTTGGGCAAACGGCATTCCGTCCCCGGCATGCCGCGGCACTTAAGGTGTATGTCATTTCGAGAACCGGCCCAGTGAGCGTTGCATCCCGCAGGCAAAAAAGGTCAGCAAATGAAGCAGAATGAGTGATGATGCCGTCTACAAACTGACCGTATTCCAACGGGCGATGATCCTGACCTTTGTCACGCTCGGTACGATCATCTATGCATCATCAATTCTGATTGCGTCAGCGCTGTTGCCGAAACTGCAGGGCGCTCTCGCCGCCACCCAGGACGAAATCTCCTGGACGATGACATTCAACATCATTGCAACGGCCGTCGTCACACCGATGACCGGTTGGATTGCTGACCGTTTTGGCCGTCGCAGCACAATGGTGTGGTGTTCCGCAGCCTTTGCCGCGGCCACCTTCCTTTGTGGCACCGCGTCTTCCCTGGAAGAACTGATCCTGTGGCGTATCGTGCAGGGTGCTGCCGGGGCACCACTTGTCCCGCTGGGGCAAACCCTCCTGCTCGACTCCAATCCATCCCGCCATCATGGCCTGGTGACGGCAATCTTCGGGATGGCCAATGTCATCGGCCCGGTTCTCGGCCCCACCATCGGTGGTGAAATATCTGAGATCTACGGCTGGCAATGGGGCTTCTGGATGATGGTCCCGGTCGCCGTAATCACGGCAGTTGGCTTCCACTTCGTCATACCAAAACGCACATCTCGCGAAAGCTCCAGCCTCGATTGGAGCGGCTTCATTACGCTGTCGATTGCGATCGCCGGCGCACAGTTCGTATTCTCGCGCGGTCAGCGCCTCGACTGGTTTCAGTCAACCGAGATTGTGGTTGTCGCATTTCTCGCCGCTGTCACATTCTACATGTTCGTGGCGCACTGTCTGACATCCAAGAAGCCTTTCATCCGCTTATTCCTCCTCAGCGACCGAAACTATGCGCTCGGGCTAATTCTGGTATTTTTCTATGGCATGCTGAATTTTGCACCGGTGGTCCTGCTACCGCCGCTCCTGCAGAACCACGCCAACTATACGGACTCGGCAATCGGCATCTTCATCGGCTGGCGCGGCATTGGCACCGCCATCGGTTTCTTCGCAGCGATGATTACAGGGCGCATTGACCCGCGGATCATGATGATGGTCGGCTTCGGACTACAGTCGTACGGCGGCTATCAGATGATGCAATACGACCTCAACGTCGACCAATCCTTATTGGCACTTCACACGGTTATCCAGGGAGCCGGTATCGGTCTCGCCTGGGTGCCGATTACAGTGGTCACTTTTGCGACGCTAGCTCCGGAATACCGTGCTGAAGCGATGGGCATGTTCCACCTTCTGCGCAATTTCGGCTCCAGCCTGTTTATCTCAATCGCAGTAGCGGAAATCGTTAGGTCATCAGGTGCCAACTACGCCCGCATGACGGAAATCATCTCACCGTTCAACAAGGTTTGGAATATGCCGTTCGCAACGGGCGCCTGGACGATTGAGTCTCTTGAAGGCATAGCGGGCATAGCCGGTGAAATTGCCCGCCAGTCAGCGATGATTGGCTACGTCAACGCCTTCACATTGTACACGCTCGTAGCAGCGGTCGGCATGCCGATTTGTCTACTCGCGCGCATGCCTAAGAAAAGTTGAGCGAACATAAAGGCAAACAACGCGGAACTATTCTGATCGCAGCTTCGGATCGAACTCATCGCGGAGCGCGTCACCAAACATGTTGGCACCGAACACAGCCAGACTGATCGCAACGCCAGGCCAGATGGCAACCCATGGCGCACTCTCAATGAACTCCTCGGCCCCGGTCCGCAACATCAGTCCCCAGGCCGGTGTTGGCTCCTGCACACCAAGACCGAGGAACGACAGGGATGCCTCTGCCAGAATTGCCTGCCCAACCGCTGCCGTCACGACAACCAGGAACGGTGCCATCACGTTTGGAACGATATGCCGAAAGATGATTCTGGCCGTCGAATAGCCATTTGCGCGCGCCGCGTCGATATATGGAATTTCTCGGATCGACAAAGCACTGGACCTGACGATCCGGGCGCAGTCCGGGACTAGCGCGATTGCGATCGCCAGAATAACGTTCTCCAGGCCCGTTCCGAAAGCCACAATGACGGTCAAAGCCAGGATAATGCTTGGAAACGCCAACCAAACATCGGTAATGCGCTGAAAGATGAGATCGAAGACGCCACCGAGATATGCACTCGTGACCCCGAGTATCAAGCCGACCATGCAGCCGCCGATTGCAGCGACAAGACCAACAAACAAAGCTGTGCGCGATCCATAAATGATGCGCGACAGGATATCCCGGCCAAAGTGGTCCGTACCGAGGAGGTAGGTTCCGTCCGGCGGTATCAGGCCCTTCTCAAAATTGATCAGCAGTGGGTCATGGGGCGCGATGACTGGTGCAAAAACAGCAGCAACCGCCATGATGAAGACGATTGCAAAGCCAATAGCACCCAGCGGATGGCGTCGTGCAAACTCCCTTATACCGTACCAGGCACCGCTGCGCGTGGCTTGGGCTTCGAGGTCATGTTCGACACCGGACGTAGTTGCCATAATCAGCCTTACCGTTCGTTTGAAAGCGCTCGCGCTATTGCTGCAATATCGCTCAGGAGATATGGAGCAATTCGCCAGAATAGATCGCCAGTAATCTCAATTGTCGCAGATAATCCCTGAGAGAATTCAGCTGATGATGGATTGCGCCATAAGTGATCGGTCTCACCTACTCTTTGATCGCTGGGACCGATCAAGCTCCACCAGGAGACATCCTACCGAGTGCAGCTCAACAATCACTCACGTTCAGATCAGCTGGACAAACGCGCAACACAGCGACACCAGCCGGCACTTGCCGCTTTGATCTTCACTGGAAAACACATGATCTCGAATCCGGTTGCCGGTAGTTGATCAAGGTTGGCCAACTTCTCCATGTGGCAATACCCAATTTCCATCCCCGCACGATGCCCCTCCCAGATGAGACCGGCGTCACCTGTCGCCTTGACTCGTTCGGCAGTATAGACGAACGGCGCATCCCAGCTCCAGGCATCCGTCCCAGTCACCCGCACCCCACGCTCCAGCAGATTGAGCGTTGCGTCTCGTCCCATGCCGCAACCGGAGTTAACGTACTTGTCCGTGCCATAATGCGCAGCCGCGCCCGTATTGACGACAACGATATCGCGCTCTTGCAGCGGATGATCAATCCGCTCCAATTCCGTTGCGACATCGTCAGCCGTGACCACATACCCATTACCGAAATGGCGAAAGTCCAGTTTGACGCCAGGGCCGATGCACCACTCAAGCGGCACCTCATCGATCGTAATGGCACGCTCACCGTTGTTCATTGTGGAGTGGAAGTGATACGGCGCATCCAGGTGCGTTCCATTATGCGTCGAAATCTGCACCACTTCGACTGCCCAGCCTTCACCTCCCGGCAATTGATCACGCGTGACTCCGGGAAAGAACTGCAGCATCCGATCGGTTGTCTGGGTGTGATCCATGTACTCGATCTGCGGCGCCAGGCCCGGTGGATCATCGTTCTCGGTGTTTTGCAGCGGACGGCTCAAGTCGACAAGTTTGCCAGACATACTCAGCTTCCCTTAGTGTGATTGCAGCAAGCCAGAAGAGCACCGATACGACCATGTCCGCCATACGCTTTTGCCTCGCACTCGCTGCTGCGATGCCGTTCAGCCAAACGGCGCATGCCGAAGGCGATATTGAAACCGGCCGCAAGATTGCCGAAACACATTGTGCACGTTGTCACGTCATCGGCAATTACAACAAGTTCGGCGGTATCGGCAGCACCCCGTCATTCCAATTGCTGGTCAAGCGACGCCCGGATTACATCGCACGCTTTGAGACGTTCTTCGAAAGGCCGCCCCATCCGGCTTTCGTGAGCATCAAGGGCATAGGACGCCGTATGGAGTATCTGCCGGCCAATGCCGCGCCCGTCGAACTACCATTATCAGCCGTGCTTGATCTCATCGCGTTTGTCAAAACCCTGAAGACTGTCAAGTGATGCCTCTCCGTCAGCAATCATCACAGCCGCGATGATCAATGACGATTTCGTTTGGCCTGCGAACACACTAGACTTGGATCAACTCAAAAGGATCAATAGGGAGAACGCAATGGCTGGACGGTTGGAAGGGAAGATCGCTTTGGTGACAGGCGGCGCGTCAGGGCTTGGTGCCTGCAGTGCGCGACTGATGGCACAGGAGGGTGCAAAGGTTGTCATCACGGACATCGCAGAGGAACCGGCACAGCAATTGGTTGCGGAAATCGGCGACGCAGCCCATTTCGTTCCTCTCGACGTCACCAGCGAGCAGCAGTGGATCGATGCCATCGCTGCAGCCACTGGGCACTTCGGTGCACTGCACGTCATGGTCAATTCGGCCGGTATCGGGCTTTCGAAGACTGTTGAGGACATCGAACTGGAAGAATGGCGCAAAGTGCACGCCATCGATCTTGAAGGCGTATTCCTTGGCTGCAAACATGGCGTGGCCGAGATCAAGAAACACACCGGCAATATCGGCGGATCGATCATCAACATCTCTTCGGTCTCAGGTATTATCGCCGGTGCCAACATGGCCGCCTACAATTCAGCCAAAGGCGGCGTGCGGCTCCTCTCGAAGTCAGTTGCACTGCACTGTGCAAAATCCGGCTACAACATCCGCTGCAACTCAGTCCATCCGACATTCATCAACACACCGATCCTTGACAAGTACCGCGACAGATTTGGCGACGAGGTCATGCACCAGAAGCTTGGCCGTCAAGTTCCGCTTGGTCGACTAGGCGCGCCTGAAGAAGTGGGCTGGCCGATCGTTTTCCTGGCCTCGGATGAGTCGAGCTACATGACCGGCTCCGAGGTGGTCATCGATGGTGGCATCTCAGCGATGTAGAGCGTGCCGACACCTCATCTTCAGTTGAAAGCACCCAGGTTCATCGCCTGGGTGCCATGATGGATTTTCGGATTTGCGCGAGCTCAGCCGCATCATCGAAGCGGACTGTTTTACCCGATACCCGAACGCCAAGTTGCTTCCACAGACGACGTAGATCTGGTCGATATGAGCTCTGCCCCATCTGCTTATAGAAATCGCGGAGAACCGTGGTCGAGGTCTGACCATCCGCAGCAGTGAGAGCCCGGTCAATCGACCAGAGCTTATCGTGCGTTGCACCATCAGCCACGCCTCCTCGCAGGATATCCTGCAGGCCAACCCGGTTCTTCGTCCGCTTCCGCAGTTCAATATCAACCAGCAAACTAAAGATAGTTCCGCCCCAGTAGATCCGTCCCCATCGCGTCGTCCCATCAAGACCGCCATCTCCGGGGCCCGGTAATCCATATGGCATATCGCGAACGAACAATTGCCAGGCCCTCTCCCGACTCACAACTCCGGCCTGCACCAGCGAGACCCGCTCGACGTAAACTGCTAGTCCTTCTGAAAGCCAGAGGTGCTTTTCAGCAAGGTTGGGGAAACCCAGATGCGCCATTTCATGGACGACCTTCCAATCAGCCCTAAAATCTCTGCCCGTGCTAGATGTTCCAACGACCAACCGGATCACAGGGATGGAATACCCGAAGGCAGTGCCGGATTTCACGCCACGCCCTGAATTCGCCACGACGATGACGTGCGCTTCCGGCACTGGGAAGCGTCCAAAGTACCCGGCTACTATCTCGGCTGCGCGCCGAATCCAGGCAAGACGCTGTTGTTTAGAAAGCTCAAAACGCCCGCGCACAAAAGCCACGTTCAAACGGCTGCCAGCAACACTCAAAACGCTTGGTTGGAGCCGCTCAAAGCTCTCGCGCGATATCTGAGCAAGCCGAACTGGCTCGGTAGCGGCAGGTTTGACTGTTGCTACGAGCAGAAGTATCGCAAACGCTAGCAAATTGACTTTTATGACCATCCCACAATTGCTAGGACCAGCAACCGAATGAAGCAGCAAAACTTTGCGTGAAAACGCGTGACGACCCCGTCCAACTTGCCAAGATTGTTGTCTATCGAGTAGCGAGAAGGCCTGTCAGCATTTGCATCAAAGAGAACCCTGTGCAGCAGTTCAGACTTGAAATCGATCCACCAGATTTTGCCGCGTGGAACGATCTGCATCGCCTGCTTGTCGATTGCTTCTCCTATATGGAAGCACGCATTGATCCGCCGTCATCTCTGACGCGGATGACCGCTAGAACTCTGCAGGAGAAGGCAAAGGAGGAGACGTTTATAGTTATATGGGCGGAGGATGCCTTAGTCGCGTGCGGCTTTTTCAATGAGCTCCCCGACGCCTTATACTTAGGCAAATTGGCCGTGCGCAATGATATGCGGGGACGCGGCCTCTTGCGCCGCATGACGGAAACCGCTGAGCAGTTAGCTACAGACAAGGGCAAACCCACACTTGAGCTGCAGGTCCGTATCGAGCTTACTGAAAACCACCGAACCTTCGCAGCCCTCGGCTTCGTTCAGACCGGGACGACTGCGCATGCCGGATACGACCGCCCAACCAGCATCACAATGCGAAAATTCGTTTGAGAGCCGCTCAGGCCGGATAGATGACGTCACGATGCGGATCAAGTTGCAGGTCTTCAACTCCGTCAGGCCGAATGAAGCGGCTGCTCACACAGTCTTGACCGAAGTCATGAGCGACATAGCCGATCAAGCGTTCACCGCCGAGATCCTGCTGCGAAGCTCCAACAACAAATGATGATGGCGGCGCCCAGACATGATCAATCCCGCCAATAGGCTTCTGTCGCTGAATATGAAGGTGACCGCTCGCAATCAGTCTCACCGGCTTGCCATCAAGTAGAGCCAACAACCGCGCTCTTGCCTCAGGCGCAATTGTCCAGTACCCGCAAGGCCCCTCATCAAGACCGTCAATGCAAAATGGCTTATGGCTAAAAAGTGCAATCGGCAGCTCGGTGACCAACTGCTGTTCGAGCCAAGCCAATTGCTCTTCTTCGGCTGGATGCCCGGTATTACAAAGCATTGTATTAAGGCCGATGAACCGCCAGCCGCCAATATCACGTACCCACCAATCAGGGCCGACAATATCGCGCCAGCGTGCAAGTCGTTCGTCATTCAACGCCTGATCCGCTCTCAGCGACGGCAAGTCACCGACATCATGGTTTCCAGGAATAGAAAGCACCTCAGCCGGCAGCTTCGCATTCCATGAGCGCGCCAACTCCAGATCGTCAGAACCAAGCGCACCATCCATGCTGAGGTCGCCTGTATGAATGATCAGATCCGGTGTCTGCTGGCAAACATGAGCAGCGATGATCTCTGTATTGCGATTGAAATAATCGTGCTGGACGGAAAGATGCGTATCCGAAATTTGAATAATGCGCACAGGTCTACCTTATCGCCAAAGAATCAGAGCTCGAACACTGAAGTTATTCAGACCGATTGAGCAATCACCGACGCCAGACCATATGCGCAGAGCTGCAATCACATAGTCGACATAACCACAAGCCAAGAAGGCCTAGCCGGCATTGGGTGGCGTTTCATTCTGGCCAAAAAGCAAAAGGCCCACCAAGAAGATCAACATGGCGCCGGCAAACGCCAGCTTACGGCCGTTCATGAGCAGCCAGGCCTTCCAGGGCTCATCCTGTTTGAACCGCTCGAACAATTCTGCCTGGCTCGGCTGGCGCTCTTCCTCGTCCTGCATGCTTGTTCCTTTGTCCAAATCACACCAGCTTGTCCCACTCCCGTGAGCGCTCTCAACTGACCTGCTACCGCAATGCGGGCATGACGTCCCGACCGAAGAGTTTCATCGACTGCGTAATGCGGTCGTGGCTCATGAAGCCGTAACTCATCTGGCAAAGCACATGATGCACGTCAATATCGCGTAGAGCCGCCATTTGCTCTTTGACCCGACTGGCAGTGCCGTAAAACGCCCCGGTTGAGAGCGTGAACTTGAGCGCATCCTCTTCATCAACCCGACCGTCCGACCAAGGATTGAGAAACTGGTCTTCGACGGTAAAGTCCTTGGGGTTCAGTGTTTCACGCGCGTGGACCATATGCTGCCTTGTATGACGCAGTGCATCAACGAGTTCATCTTCAGCCTGGGCCTCACTCTCCGCGACATGGACATATCTCCAGACGGCAGCATCTTTGCGTAACTGACGTTGCCGTTCATCCGGCAAATGACTCTGTTTCAATCCTTCCTCATAAAGACTGAGGCGTTCCTTGAGCACTTTGTCGCCCAGTCGGACCGTCATCACAGGCACACCCTGCCGACCACAATGCTCGAACGAGGAGGGCGAAATCGCACTATGCCAGATGGGAGGATGCGGGCGCTGATGCGGCGCAGGGCGCAGTTCTGGTATGCTGACTTTGTAGTACTGACCTTCATAGTCGAACGGTGTGGCCGTCCAGGCCTGCAACAAAATATCGAGGCCTTCTGCAAATCTCTCGCGACTGTCGGAACTATCGAGACCGTAGCCCACGAACTCGTACTCATTGAATATTGTGCCGCGCCCAACACCCACGTCGAGACGCCCTTTGCAGAGGTTATCGACCACTGACAGCTGCGTGGCGACGCGGACTGGATGACGCAAGGCCATCTGGATGACGGCAAACCCGATCCGAATACGTTCCGTCTTCATGGCAAGCGCGCTGGCGAACGGGATTGGGTCACCGTACACACTTTCACCAGTGAAATTGTGCTCCGTTAGCCAGACAGAATCAAAACCGAGGGTTTCCGCAAGGCAGGCTTGCTGCATCTGCTCATCAATTGCCGCACCATCTTCGGCGGCAGACGGAGAATGGTTAAGTGTCAGCCAACCAAATTTCATCTCAACATCTCCGATTTTTGCTCTGCAACCCGTGCCAGCTGCATTGTCCCGGGCAATAGCGTCTCGCACAATACTAACACGAAGCCAACAGCAGTTCGCGAGCACCAAGCGATCCGTGTTTTGATGGTTGCATGCACGTCGGCATCCCGCATTCCAGCCATGATAAAATACCGGTCTGCACAGGTCCGTGTGAATGAGAGAATAACATGAATGTTGTCGAACAAAGTCAGATCCGACTAACCGAGCAAAGCGCAATCAATGATGCCACAACGCGCTGGTTAGCTGGATTTGAGGCATCCTTGGCGGCGGGCGACGAGGCAAAACTCGCAGATCACTTCCAAGAAGATTGCCATTGGCGCGATATTCTAGCTTTCACGTGGCATTTCACGTCATCTGTCGGTGCCGATCAAGTTCTGCCAACACTGTTGGAGCAGCAGTCCCAGATTCACTCGAGCAATTTCCGGCTGGCCTCAGAGCGCGCCGCCCCGCGGATCGTTCGACGCCAGGGCATTGAAACACTGGAGGCTATGTTCGACTTCGAGACCACACTGGGGCAGGGAGCCGGCGTTCTGCGATTGGTGCGCCAGCCTGACAGCACGCTCAAAGCCTGGGTTCTTCTCACAACACTTCAGGAACTTAAGGGCTTTGAAGAAAAGGTTGGCGCCAATCGTCCGAGCGGTGCAGCCTATTCACGCAATTTTGGTGGCGAGAACTGGAAGGACCAACGCATCCGCGCTCAAGCCTACGCGGATCGCGACCCGACCGTTCTGGTTGTTGGCGGTGGCCAAGCCGGACTGGCGATTGCTGCCCGGCTCGGCCAGCTCAGCGTTGACACTTTGGTCGTCGACAAGTTCCCACGTATCGGCGACAACTGGCGCAGGCGTTACCACTCTCTCGCACTCCATAACGAGATCCACGCCAATCACCTCCCCTACATGCCATTTCCACCAACATGGCCAAACTTTATCCCGAAGGACATGCTGGCTGACTGGTTCGAAGCCTATGCATTCGCGCTCGAGATCAATTACTGGACAGAGACCGAGTTTGTTGCCGGAGATTTCGACGAGCAAGACCAAACCTGGACCGCAACGATCCGCAGAAGCGATGGTAGCGAACGCGTTATGCGGCCCCGCCACTTGATTTTCGCCAATGGCGTCAGTGGCATTCCAATCATTCCGGAACTCCCCGGATTAAACGACTTCAACGGCGAAGTTGTTCATTCCCATAGTTACACAGATGGCTCCGCCTGGAAGGGCAAGAAAGCGCTCGTGCTCGGTACTGGGAATAGTGGCCACGATGTCGCTCAGGACCTCCACGGTCATGGCGCCGACACGACAATCATCCAGCGCGGCTCGACGACGGTAGTCAGCATTGCAAGCGCCACGCTTAATTATGCACTCTACAAGGAAGGCCCAAGCCTCGAAGACTGCGATCTCCTGGCCGCGGCCTCGACCTACCCTTTGATCAAGCGCGGTTATCAAATGGCCGTGCAGGTCATGCTGGAACGCGACAAAGACATCATTGAAGGCTTGAAGCGGGTCGGCTTTGACCAGGATATCGGGTCAGACGGCACCGGCCATCAGATGAAGTATCAAACCCGCGGCGGTGGCTATTATCTGGACGCCGGATGCTCCGGCCTGATCATTGACGGCGAAATCGGTTTTCTCAAGTACGACAACATTGAGACCTTCTGCCAGGAAGGCGCGCGGCTTAAAGATGGCACAATAGTTCCAGCTGATTTGATTGTTCTCGCAACCGGTTTCTATCAGCAAATCGAACTCGTCCGGCGCCTGCTTGGCGAGGCCGTTGCGTCGAAGGTCGACCGCATCTGGGGTTGGGGCGACGACGGCGAGATGTGCAATATGTGGAAACGTACACCCCAACAAGGTCTCTGGTTTATTGCCGGCAGCCTGGCGCAGTGCCGGAACTATTCGAAGTACTTGGCACTCCAGATTAAGGCCTGCGAAGAAGGCATGATCGGCCCACTGGAGAGCTAGAGCCTCAGAAATCTATCCCGTTCAGTCCGACCCTTGCATCGTCTCTCGCACACCGGTGAGGTAGTGCATCTCGACAAGGCCCTTATGCTTGGCTTCAATCGGCCCACGCGGTTCGGTTTTGAAGAACCGGTCGACCAGCCCCAGCGTGGCATCTGAGATATTGATGTGGTCAGGCTCGCATTCTTCTTGCAGGCGTTTAGCAACGTTGACGCCGTCTCCCCAGACATCATATGTCGCGCGATTGCGGCCGACTTTGCCCGCAATCAGACTGCCTGAGTGAACACCGGTCCGGACTGACCATTCAACCAACCCTGCTTCGCGACGAGCACGACCTGCTGAACGGATATAGTCCCGGATACCTAAAGCCGCATTGCAGGTCCGCTCTGCATGATCCGGTCTTTGGCGCAATATCCCTGCAACAGCGAGATAACCATCTCCAACGGTCTTGATCTTGACCATTCCAAACCGCGATACAATCTCGTCGAACGCTGAAAAATGGCTATCCAATTGATCAATGAGATCACGCGGCTCGGTAACCTCGGCAAGATGCGAGAAGTTCGCAACATCAACGAACATCACGGTTGCCGTATCGAAGTATTCCGGGATAACCGGCTCGTTGGCCAACAATCGATCGGCAATCGCACCCGGAAAGACATTGTAGAGAATCTCTTCGCTGATCGTCAGTTTGTGCTTCGTGGAGTCGAGCGCCACAACAAGACCGCTCTGATCATTCTCAGATTCCAGTGCTGCTTTACGGTCCTCCAGCTTTGAGACCAGCAGCCGCGCCAGCCGCCGCATGTTCTGCTGCTGCTCAGGCGACAAGGACTTGGGTTGCGTATCCCAGACACACAGTGTGCCCAGCGCGTAGCCCTCATGATTGATCAGCGGCATGGCGCAGTAGAATTTGGCATGCGGCGGGTTCTTAACGGCAGGCAGATTGGCATATCGCGGAACTTCACTGAGGTCCGGAACAATGAGCAAGTCGCTTTGCAGTAATGTTGGCGAACAAAGGCTAAGCTCCCTTGGTCGGTCGGGCCGGTCGAGTGGGATGTTGTAACGCGCCTTCAAGCGCGAATAAGCCTCGTCAAAAAACGAGATGTAGGCGACCTCGCAACCAGAAACGGTCGCCGCAAGTTCAACAATATCATCATAATCCTGCTCAGGTCCGGTGCCGAGCACCCCATAAGAACGAACCGCGGTCACCCGTGCAGCATCGTTGTCGGGAACTTCTATGCCATTGTACAGTGCCATGCGCGGCAGGATCCGATCGTCTGAAATCAATTGTGGGCGAAGAAAAAATGCCTCGGCAGCGCCGATGCAAACCAGCGCTTGGATACAAACTAACATCAGGCAAGAATTTGGCGATCCCAAAAACGTGAAGGCCAAACCCACTTACACCACAGCCATTCCGCAAAGGTCCGGCAAACCCTCATCTCCAACCTGGATTTGCCCTGATACCGATTAGGCGGCGCTTCCCTCTTTTTCCCTAACAGATACAGTCGATGCCTGTTCATCTTCTGCGTCAGGCGCTTGATGCGCTGCACCGTGTTGAACTAGCTCGGAAATTTCCTGATCCGAAAAGCCGTTCTCGCGAAGGATCTCTTGCGTTTTGTTGCCGAGCACAGGAGCCGGATGGCGAACACTGGTCGGCGTGGCCGAGAACCGGGCCGGATGCCGCGCAAATCTCAAACGACCCGATTGCGGATGATCGATTTCTTCGATCAGCCCATTGGCCTCGATCTGCGGATGACGGATCATCTCACGACGCGTTAAAACCGGCGCGCACGGCACATCTCTTGCCTCCAAACGCGCGATCACCTGGTCAGAGGTAAAGGTCCGAATGGCATCCTGCATCGCATTGAGCCGGTCATCTTTGTTTTCCTCTCGCAGCGTCGCCGTCTTAAAGCGCGGGTCCTCAAGCAACTGCGGCTGATCAACGGCGCGGGCAAAGGCCTGCCATTCCTTGTCCTGCATAACAGCAACGCTGACGTGACCGTCCTTCGTCTCATAGATGAGATCGATGAACGATTGCGCCACTTCCTTGTCCAGCTCATCTCCTATGAACGTGTGGCCACCCATATCCGACGACCACAAGAACGATACGACGGTATCGAGCATTGATAGTTTGATATGCTGGCCTTCACCCGTCCGCTCTCGCGCAAACAACGCCGCCGCAATCGACTGTGCAGCCTGAACGCCGGTCAGTTTGTCGGGTAGGATCGTACGCACGAGACGCGGCCGCTGGTCGTCCGATCCTGCCTGCACAGTCGTCAGACCGGATACGGCCTGGATCAGTGGATCGAAAACCGGCTTCTCAGCGTAGGGGCCGGTATCGCCAAAACCTGCAATTGAAACATAAATGATTTTGGGATTGATCTCCCGCGCTGCTGCCTCGCCAATACCAATCCGGTCCGCCACACCCGGCCGGAAGTTCTGGACAATGACATCGGCGTTCGCAATCAATCGGCGAACAGCGCGCAACCCTGCCTCAGTCTTGAGGTCGAGAACGATTGATCGCTTATTGCGGTTGTTGATCAGAAAGGACGCCGAGAACCCACCACGTCGTGTTGCAACGCGACGCACGTGATCACCACTTGGCGCCTCGATTTTGATCACATCAGCACCCTGATCACCGAGCATCATGGTTGCCAGTGGTCCGCTGACCATCGACGTGAAATCCAATATCCGCACCCCGTCCAACGGTCCCGGCATCGTCCGCTCCTAAATTGCTCAACTCGCCGAAACGTAGGGTGAGACGGACAAAAGCGCAATTACCTGAGGGCGGCGGTCTCAATCCAGTCCGGATCTTTGGAACATTATGCTATCGACAAGCCAGGATGAGAAATCGTGATGCAATATCCTGACACCTCGACCGCTGCCATTGCCCAGCGCTACCGCACATTCGCGCGAACACAGGCGCGCGGCATCTCGGCCCGCTATGATGCTCTCGCGCAAGGAACCGCCAGCTCAACCCGCCTCCTTGCGTTTCTTGCAGCGCTCCCGCCTGACCGCCAGCAGCCCAATCTGTTTTTTGCTGCCGTCCGTCATGTTTGTGGCGTCCCTAGTGATATTGCCGAGCTTGAGGCGCTCGTCGCGGAAAACGAGGCACCTATTCGCGCAACCATGCTATCGCGTACAACCCAGACCAACGAACCGGCGCGCTGCGCTGTTCTTCTGCCAGCACTCTCGACAGTCGCACAGCCACTGGCGCTCATCGAGGTTGGCGCATCCGCCGGCCTTTGCCTGCTGCTTGACTCCTACGCTTATGACTATGGCGACCGAAAAGTTGCAGCAGCGCAAATATCAGCCGCTGTGCCGCCGGAATTTCCATGCGCGGCCAATCCGGAAACACCGATCCCGGAGCAATCGCCGAGTATCGTCTGGCGCGCCGGCCTCGATCTCAATCCACTTGATGTTGGATGCCATGAGGAGATGGATTGGCTTCAGACATTGGTCTGGCCAGAACAATCGGATCGCTCTCATCGCCTTCAGTCAGCGATCAACATTGCGCGCAAGTCCCCCCCAAACTCCATCGCGGCGATCTGATCAACGACCTCGAAACGCTTGCCGCAATGGCACCTAGCAAGGCGCAGTTGGTGATTTTCCATACCGCGGTTCTGGCCTACGTTTCTGGGCAGACTGAGCGAGATCGCTTTGCCCAATGTGTTGGCGGGCTTGATGCAACTTGGATCAGCAATGAAGCGCCCGCGATCTTCCCACAGTTAGCCCGTCAGGCCCCGCCGCCGCACGCAGGCAGTTTCCTGATGTCAATCAACGGTCAGCCCGTGGCATGGACCGGACCGCATGGTAAGTATATTCATTGGTTCGCAGCACATCATACATCTTGAACGGCAATGCGAAACGCCGTCCGAATTAGCAAGACAACCCAATTTCCGAGGAGACCCCGATGCCGCTCACTGGTGCCCGTCCGAAGTGGTTGACATTCGACTGCTACGGCACACTGACTCAATGGGACGAAGGGTTGCTGGCCGCTGTCAACGCAATCCTGGCAAAGCAAACCGGGACAGACGTCAACGCGGACACGTTGATTGAAGTCTACGACAAATACGAGCATCAACTCGAACAGACTCCACCGCATCGCTCGTTCCGTGACGTCGCAGGCACCGGTCTAGAGATGGCAATGAAAGAGTTAGGACTGAGCTACGAACCCTCTGATATCGAGATTCTGACGACGAGCATCTCAAAGATGCCCCCCTTCCCGGAAGTCGAAGCCTCCCTGGCCGCACTCAAAAAAATGGGCCACAACCTGTGCATCATCTCTAATACAGATGACGATATCATCGCTGGTAACGTTGCTCAGATGGGGGGGCACATCGACCGGGTCATCACGGCCGAACAGGCGCAAGCCTACAAACCCTCACGCAAAACATTTCAATACGCGCATGCCCAGCTCGGTATCGACACGTCCGACGTCGTCCACATTTGCGCAAGTCCACACCTTGATCTGGCCGCTGCACGCGACATGCAGTTTCGCTGCGTCTGGATCAACCGGGGAACCGGCCGCAAGCCATTGCCTGACTACAAGCCTGATGACGAGCTTCCAACACTGGATCACGTTCCGCAGCTCTTTGAACAGTTAGGTTGGACTTAGATCATCGTGCGATAAGTTGACCGACACTGAAAAGATAAAGCAACTTTGGACTTTAAGTCGGCATCAATCCAATCCTGGTTTTTGGTCAGCTGCCCTAGCCGAGCCACGATTACGTCGTCGCTGTCAGCCGTATCTCAATCAGCATATCGGGCCGCGCCATGTTTGCGCCGACAACGCTGATCGCGGGCACCTGGGCTGGCGCGAACCAGGCGGCCAGAACTTGCTGGACCACATCGTGATCCTGAATGTCCTTGAGCCAGACCTCAAGTTTGCACGCCGCGGATCGCGCAATACCCGCCTCGTTCATGAAGGTATCAAAGACGTCAAGGATCTGTCGCGTCTGCCCTGTGCCCCCGACGCTGCAATCAGACGCCAAGGTGCAGACTGTGAACCAATTTCCGTGTCCCAGTGCCAGGCACATTGTTGGCCGGCCTGGACCACGGACAAGACCATAACGTTGAATGGCCCCATTGTCCGGCACCGCTTGCGATGAAAGAGCAATAACCTCGACTTCCAACAATGCTCCAGATATCACGGACGTTCCACTGACACAGCTTCGCGAAGGTGGTGCAAGATCACCAATCCAGTTATTCCATTCGCTGGTCATGCCTTGGAACAAGGACATATCACTCAACCAGATATGCACCATGAGCACTGAGCGACGATCCAGTCCCAGCCTAGAGAGTTGCTCATCCACAAGCGCCAGCACATCCTGTGTCTGCGCCCGGACGTCTCCGGACAGATCACGCGCGGTCATACCGGAAAACCGAATTTGACCGTTGCCCGCATCACGGGCCAAAGACTGATTAGACGCAACCATTGCCTGATCGACGACTGTCATCAACCTGCCTTGAGCGCAGCTGCCGCGGTCGACACAGCCGCAGCCCGTTCGGCCTGACGGCTGCCGGCGCTAGCACGCACCTTTTCAACGAGATCGGCACTGGCACTCTCCGGACTCCCCGCGTTGAACGGTGGTGCGGGATCATACTCAATGCCGAGTTGAATAGACTCTGCCACATCCTTGCCAAAGGCCTCAGCAGCAACTGTCAACGCAAAGTCAATTCCTGCAGTGACGCCGCCACCGGTAATGACATTACCATCGACAACCACACGCTCTACAACGGGCGTCGCGCCGAATTCACTCAACATATCACGTGACATCCAGTGCGTGACCGCACGCTTGCCTTGCAGGAGGCCCGCGGCGCCGAGCACCAGCGATCCAGTGCAAACGCTCGTGACGTATCGGCATCCCGGGGCCTGCTTGCGAAGAAACGCCAGTGTCTCAGCATCATTAAGAAGAGGATTCATCCCGGCGCCGCCCGGCACGCAAATCAGATCCAGTTGCGGACACTCCGCGAATGTCTGGTTAGGAATGATCTGCATCCCGCCGCCCGCTGTCACCGGCTGGCGGTCTTTCCAGATCAGATGCACACGGGCGTCAGGAAACTTGATGAAAACTTCATAGGGCCCGGTCATATCCAGTTGCGTAATATCCGGAAACACCAACAAACCGATTTCGAATGGCATGGCCGCCTCGTGTGTGACTTGTCCAATTGTTCAGGGGTGATGATGTAGCAGATTTGACTTGCGCTCCCAAGCAGCTGTTCCGGGACACAAACGTCGTATGTGCTAGACTTACATAATCGAACTGTTACGCGAACCTGAAAGCAACTCCGCGAGGCTGCTCCTCGGCTCTCACCAACAGAGGCAAAACCAAGAGAATTGAACATGGCGGAATATATAATCGTTGGCGGCGGTGTATATGGAGCCGGCGCCGCTTACTGGCTTGCCAAGCAAGGAGCCGACGTTCAGCTCTTCGAGGCCAAGGGCATCGGCAATGGCGCCTCCGCCGGACCCGGCCGACGCGGCACACGCGCGAATGGCCGCGATTTGCGCGAACTGCCGCTCGTGCGCCTGGCTCATGATATGTGGCCTGCACTTCACGAGGAACTCGGTTCCGAGCCGTTTTTCGAACGAATGGGCCATCTCCTCTTAATTGAAAGAGAAGCAGATCTGGAATTATGTAGAGCGCGCGCACTGCTCCAAAACCAGCATGGCACCGAAACCCACATGCTAGACCGCAACAGTGTGCGTGACCTTGAGCCTGGCATCAGCGAAAACGTGATTGCCGCTCTCCACTGCCCGCTTGACGGCGCAACAGATCATACCGCGGCAACCCATGCCTTCGCGTCTGCAGCCAGACGCGCTGGTGCCACGATCTCAGAGAATGTGAAAGTTGCAAACCTTGAATACGCCGGCAACAAGATCACTGGCATCACGACGTTGAATGGAGATCGCATCGAGGCAACGCGCGGTGTTCTTCTTCTCGCCAACGCCGGCATCCAGTCATTGCTGTCTGATCGCCTCCAGCTTCCCGTTTGGAGCCGTACATTCCAAGTGCTTTTGACCAATCCGCAACTAACCCAGCTGGTCAACCATCTGATTGGTCATGCGAGCCGCACCCTCGCCATCAAAGCGGAGGCTGGCAACCGCGTCATGATCTCAGGTGGCCTTCCCGGTGTCTGGAATGAACAAACAGAAACCGGCACAGCCGTCGAGTCCGCAATCAAGGCAAATTTTGCGGATGCCGAAAGCGTCCTCCCGGCACTTAAGTCTGCGTCGGTTGAAGTCGCTGACGCCGACCATCTCGAAACGTTATCGATCGACAATATCCCAGTGATCGATCTCGTGCCTGGCACAACCAACGCGATCTACGCAACTGCATGGTGCGGTCACGGCTGGGCAATCGCCCCGCCGATATCACAAATGCTGGCAGACTGGGCTCTGAGCGGCCAACGGCCTGAGTTGTTGGCGCCGTTCACCCATCAGCGCTTCTCGTCATGAGAGATTCTGTGCGGAATTGAGCTGTGCTAAAGCTTGTCGCATTTAAGACGTTTCAAGATATGCCAGAAAACGCCTAAACTTAGGGCGATTTCTGGCTCCGATTTAATGCGACACGCGCTAAGATCCGGCCGCGGCCACGGCATGATCAGCGCCGTTCATCACCAAAACCGCAAATAGTAGATTGCCGACCTCACTCCGCGGCCTGCGCTGTTTGACGATCCCCCACATGAGATTTGATGTCTGCAACTTTTGCGATGCCATCCATGGACCACAGCACGTCAAGCAGCGCAGCCGCCCGCTCATCGCCCACGACGGGAGCGACGAGGCCGAGAAACTTCTCGCCGAGCATATCGTCGGTCAGTGGATCAGCCGGATCACCCCGCCGCGACGGTTGATGCTGGGAAAACGAACGGCCATCTACAGTTTCAATATCAACGTACGCCGAACGAAGCTTCGGGAATACGCCCTCGCACCGCTCATCGAGGTAGTACTCAACCTTGGCCATCATTGTGCGTTGGTCGGTTTCATTCAGACAGTCTTCCGAGAATGACGCTGGTCCGGTTCGCATATCGCGCGCCGCCAAAGCAACGGTGTAGGGCAGGCTGAACTTTGCCTCATACGGCGTCTTCGGGTCTTTGTTGGCGCAAATCTCAACACCGGCACGGTAGGTGCCGACTCTGATCACCTTGATGTCTTCCGGCTTGAGGCCCTGCCCTTTGACGATTTCCTGCGTCGCATCAATCGCGGCGAACGTGTGCCCGCAACATGCATGAGCTTTCTGGGTGGTCCGGTCGATTGTAAAGGTTCCATCCATGTCGGCGAATGCATCATCCCAATCAACATCGTGGCTCATGGCCTGACTGAAGCCACGCTCACCTTCGAGCATATCGGGGACACCGGTGACTCCATGCTTCGCTGCAAGCGCGCCAAGCACACCGGCTTCGGCAGCGCGGCCAACATGGAAGGCCTTCCCCATCGCATCGCTGGCAAACGCATGGCGCAGACCGGCCGCGAATGACGTGACTGTCGTCAAACCATGGGCCATCTGCTCGGCGTTGAGCCTAAGGATCATACCAGCTGCAACGACCCCGCCAAAGTGACCGACAGTTGCTGTGGTATGCCAATAACGATAATGCGCTGGATTCACCGTACGCGCGATCCGGTTGGAGACCTCATAGCCGGCAATCACCGCTGTCACCAAGTCGGCACCTGAGGCCCCTTCCGCCTCGGCCATCGCAACAGCTGCCGAAATCACCGGCGAGCCTGGGTGGTATAGACCCGGGCTATAGATATCGTCCACTTCCACGGTATGTGATGCTGCTCCGTTGATGAGAGCCGCCGTGCGGGCATCTGTCATGCGCCCGTCAGGCAACAGGCTGGCTGCCCCGTTGCCAGTCGCCGCAAACGCCTCAGCCAATAACGTTGCTGGCGGTAGCACGCCACCTGCAATCGTGCCGGCATACCAATCAAGAATACAGCGCGCTGCGTTGTGCCGCGTTGTCGAGGGGATGTCAGTTGATGCTAATCCTATGGCGTAATCTGCGAACCGTCGGGCAATGGTCAGCTGACCTGCGCCTTGCTGCTGCGTTGCTCCACCTGATGCTTCATGAGATTTGACCATCAAACCAAAGCCTTCCTGAATAACCACCGCACAAATGTGATCTGACAAATCACAGCTCTGATGCCACGTCTGTCGCCTGCTACCCTTCGATGACTACACTGGTTCAAACGTGCGAACCAACTGAACAGCCAAGAGCAAGGACGCTTCAGCCAAGATGCAGGCCGCCACTGCCGAACCCATTCAGCTTTCACCGTTCAGGCGGTATCTGATCCTGTTCTCAGTGATCCTGGCAACAACGCTATACGGCACCACGATCCTAGTTGTTGCAACCATTCTCCCACAGATGCGGGGATCCTTTTCAGCAACCACTGACGAGATCTCGTGGGTGATGACCTTCAATATCCTCGCGACAGCCATTGTCACCCCGATGTCGGGCTGGCTGGCTACTCGCTTCGGCACACGGCAGGTCATGGTGTATTCCGTCGGTGGCTTCACGGTTGCGACCATCATGTGCGGTCTTGCAACAAGTCTGGAAGGCATCGTCTTCTGGCGGATCATGCAGGGTGCCTTTGGCGCGCCATCAACGCCACTTGCTCAGTCGATCATCATGGACACGTTCCCGCGGCGCCAGCATGGCTTCGTCCTGGGTCTGTTTGGCTTCGGCGTTGTCATCGGACCAATCTTCGGCCCGACACTCGGCGGCTACATGGCCGAACTCTACACATGGCGGTGGTCGTTCTATCTACTGTTCCCTATCGGTGTGATCGCGACAATTGTCCTGCATTTTGTTTTGCAGCCGGACCGGGCTGAAGACCGGAAGAACGTCAGACTGGATTGGACAGGCTTCATCGCGCTGTCCGTTGCGATTGGCGCTATGCAGCTGATTCTATCCCGCGGTCAGCGTCTCGATTGGTTTGAATCGACGGAAATTGTGATCGAGGCGTTTGTCGGCGTTGTCGCGTTCTGGATCTTTGCCGCCCATACGCTGACGGCGAAGCAGCCGTTCCTCAATCCGCGCCACCTGATGAACCGCAACTACGTCCTTGGGCTCTTCCTGGTCACCATCTATGGCATGCTGAATTTCACACCGATGGTTCTCTTGCCGCCCTTGTTGCGGGAGCACGCAGGCTTTCCAGACACCCTGGTCGGCATCATTATCGCGGCACGCGGCATCGGCGGCATGATCGGGTTCTTACTCGCCGGCTTTTTCGCAAGTCGTTTTGATCCGCGCATATCGATGAGCATCGGCTTTGGGATGCTGTTCATTGCCGGCATCTGGTTGATGAACGTCGACCTCAACGTGACCGTGCTATCGCTGTTCCTCAACGCCTTTCTGCAAGGCCTTTCGATCGGTGCCATCTGGGTACCGCTCAGCGTTTCCACGTTTGCCAATGTCAAGAACGAAGACATGGCGGAAACCACGGCTGTTTTCCACCTCCTGCGCAACCTTGGCTCAAGCTTCTTCATATCTGTGTGCGTTGCGGAAATAGTACGGTCAACGACTGAGAACTACAGCCGCATGGCTGAAATGATCTCACCGTTCAACAAGATGCTGACGCTGCCGGAAGTGATCGGCCGTTGGGATCTGGAAAGCGCCGGAGGATTGGCGCGACTGGGTGCGGAGATCACACGTCAATCAGCCATGATTGGTTATCTGAATGCGTTCGGAATGTTCACAGCTGCATGTGCCGCCACTCTGCCGCTCATCATGATGATGAACAAGCGCAGTACCCAAGCTCCGTCCTGATCTGTCACAAGATCAGATAGTCAGCACGTACCCAAGCGCGTTCTGGCGGACAGCAAACCTTGGTCAAATCCCGGAAATTTTGCAGCTTCCGGAAATTATGCAATAATACATTTGTCCCGACACATTCAACAGGAAGCCCGGTTTGAGCGATGTCGCCGAAGCCTTTGGTCTGGCAGTGACACTGGTCATCACCGCCAACCCCGATCTCATCGAGATCGTCGGCCTTTCGTTGTATATCAGCCTTATAGCACTTGTGGCCGCCAGTATCATTGGATTGCCGCTCGGTGCCGCGCTAGCCGTCTCACGTTTCCCAGGGCAGGGTGTTGTTACAATCCTGCTCAGCGCCTTGATGGGCCTCCCCCCGGTCGTTGTTGGATTGTGCGTTTATCTTATGCTGTCAAATTCGGGGCCGCTCGGATGGATGCAGCTGCTCTATACGCCGACAGCCATGATCATTGCGCAATGTATCTTGATCACACCGATCATTGCGTCGCTCACCCGCCAGATCATCACGGATCTGCATCTCGAATACCGAGATCAGTTTCGCTCGATGAATGTGCCCTGGCATACCGCGAGCGGAGCCATGATCTGGGATGCACGTTTCAGCCTTTTGACTGTTGCACTGGCCGGATTCGGGCGTGCCATAGCGGAGGTTGGTGCGGTCATTATTGTTGGTGGCAATATCGATCACCTCACCCGCGTGATGACAACCGCTATTGCACTTGAAACCGCCAAGGGCGATCTCGCATTGGCATTGGCGCTTGGTATCGTCCTCCTGGTGATTGCGATTGGTGTCAATGCAGCTGTGATCTCATTGCGCTCTACAGCGGGGCGGTCCGCCTATGCTTGATCGAACAGATAACGCGCCAACCGCGGCCAACAATACCCGGTGCCAGGACATTCTTCCCCTCACTGTCGACGGGCTGGGCTATCAGCGGGGGCAGCAAAAGCTCCTGCATGACATCAGTTTCGATATCGCGAGCAGCAACATCACTTTGATTATGGGGCCGAACGGCGCCGGCAAATCGGTTCTGCTGCGATTGCTGCACGGCCTGGATGAGCCAAACGTTGGCGCAATCCAATGGGGCCAGTTCATGCTGACGCATGCGATGCTGCGCAAACGCCAGGCCATGGTCTTCCAAAAACCCGTGCTGCTACGCCGCTCGGCAGCTGCGAATGTTGACTTTGCTCTTCGCCTCAACGGACCCGCAGATCACGATCGCCGCAACCATCTCATGCAAATCGTCGGTCTGGAAGGACGAGAGCAGCGCCCCGCCCGCTCGTTGTCGGGCGGAGAACAACAACGTCTCGCATTGGCTCGCGCACTTGCGACGTCACCGGATGTTCTCTTTCTCGATGAGCCAACGGCCAACCTTGATCCGGCTTCGACACAAATCATCGAGGAAATTGTTCTATCCGAAAGTCAGGCAGGAACCAAGATCATCTTCGTTACGCACGATATTGGTCAGGCTCAACGGCTTGCAGCTGACGTCCTATTCCTGCATCGAGGGCGGCTGGCCGAGCACAGTACCGCCGAAGCATTCTTCAAGGAACCCCAATCCGAAGCCGCGCGTGACTACCTCGCCGGCCGCATTGTCCTATGATCAGCGAGGTCAATAGAATGAGATTGCATGTCCGATTGAACCAATTCCTCTGTTTCATCTCGCTATTAGCCGCGACTGTCAGCACATCAGCAGGCGCGGATGACCGCACCGTCATTCTGCAGTCGACGACATCAACAGCAAACTCAGGCCTCTACGACTACATTTTGCCGAAGTTCGAACAGAAGACTGGCATCAAGGTGCGGGTCGTCGCAGTTGGCACAGGGCAGGCTCTCCGCAATGGTCGGGCCGGCGATGGCGACGTCCTGTTGGTTCACGCGAAATCTGCCGAGGAGGACTTCGTTGCGAAAGGCTACGGCGTCAAGCGCTTCGATGTGATGTACAATGATTTCGTAATTGTCGGTCCGAAGAAGGACTTAGCCGGTGTTCGCGGCACGACAGACGCGCGTGCAGCAATGGCCAAAATTGCTGGCACCAAAGCCTTGTTTGCTTCACGCGGAGACAACTCCGGCACCCACAAGAAAGAGCTTCAACTCTGGAAGTCGGCGAATATTGACCCCGCACCAGACAGCGGCAAGTGGTATCGCGAAACCGGTTCCGGCATGGGTGCAACGCTCAATATCGCCGTGGGGATGGGCGCCTATGCAATGACAGACCGCGGCACCTGGATCAGCTTCAAGAACAAGCGCAACTTCGAGATTCTCGTTGAGGGCGACAAAGCGCTGTTCAATCAGTACGGCATCATCTTGATCAATCCGCAACGCCATCCAAACGTCAATCAGCCTGACGGGCAGGCATTTATCGATTGGATACGTTCCGCCGAAGGCCAAACCGCGATTGCAAGTTACAAGCTCGGCGGCAAGCAACTCTTTTTTCCAAACGCGAAGTGAGACCGAGCTTAACCGCCACCATTGAAGTGGACTTTGCCGAGGTTGCTCACATCATATCCAGCCAGCTCGCTAGCCTTGCGCGCAAAGTCAACGCTACGCGTGAAAGCAAGCAGCTTCTGTAGACCGTCATCAAAATAAGCTCGGCGCTCGATCAAGATATCATAGCGTTCCTCGACGAGAGAAACGAAACCAAGCCGGTACTGGACCGCAAGTGACTGCAGTCCAAATGCAGCATCAGCCTTGCCTTCGAGAACCGCAACGGCTGCATCTGCCTCAGACCGCGCCGGCGCGATGAACTGAACGTCACTTTGCGAACATGCTGTCGCGTCTGCGAGTAAACTCTCCAGCAGAATCTGGCTGCCCGATAGCTCCTGCCTTGGCACAACGCGAAGCCCCGCAAGATCGTCAAGACCTCGAACTTTGTCACGGGCGTCGGGACTGACAATCAAACCGCGCTGGCGCCTGGCCCATTCGATCAGCACAATTGGATGATGTTGGAAGCGGCTGCGAACCGGACCGACATTCCAACTTTCACCATCCGGGACGTGCAGTCCTGCGGCAACGCCCTCGCCGGATTGAAAGCGATTGAGACCATCGAAGCTGCCATCGAAATACGTCGCCATACTGCAACCGGATTCGCGCAAGGCCCATTCCAACAGCGGATCGGTGCTGCCAAGAAAAACATTCGGTCGATCCATAACCGGAGCAGTTGATCGCAACGCGCCAGTTGTATTGCGAACCAACCAGGCTTCGACCTCTGGTCGTGGAAATAACAGCTTCCCAGTTGCACGCGAGCAAGGAATAGCGCCATTGGCCGCCAGGTCGTAAACCTTACGCTCCTTGAGCCTCAACAGGGCCGCCACTTCCTTTGTCGTCAGATATTCATCCATTAGAGCAAATTATCACAGGTCCTCATGACGATATTACCTATTTTGGCCGGACACAGTTTGCAAATCCAGGATCACTGTGACAGCCTGCTGATAGCAAGAAGCAATGGAAAAATTGCTCAGCAAATTGGGAGGGAATGCGTAAGTGGAAAGGTCGATGCATTGCTGAGATGGTTTCGCTCTCAGAAGGACATTGACAGGACGGCGTCCGAACCATCCGTCACAGTGTCCAGCGCACCGGAGCAAGCTACCGCTGACAGGGTTTCGGAAAGCCAAGCCTCCGCCCGGGCCCTCGCTTACGCCAGCGCACCGGCAGACTTACCGTTGGTGTACAAGACAATAGGCCAATGCCTGGACGAAGCCGCCGCGAACTTTATCGGGCAGGAGGCCCTGGTCAACCTGAGCGAAGGTGTCCGGTTGTCATTCGACGAAATGCGGCAACGCGCCAATCAACTGGCACGGGCGCTGATCGGCTATGGCCTCGAAAAGGGGGACCGCATCGCTTTGTGGTCACCCAACTGCAGCAGCTGGATATTGCTGCAGCTCGCCTCAGCCAAAGCCGGTGTTATCCTGGTCACAGTCAACCCCGCCTATCGCGCCCAGGAACTCGGCTACGTTCTTCATCACTCCGGCGCGCGCATCTTGTTTGCAGCAAGGGCGTTTCGCGACCGTGACTTCACCACCGACTTTGACGTCGCCAAGAGTGCCTCCAATGCACTCGAAGCAATCATCACGCTTACAGGCGATAGTGGCAACGGCTTTGACAACCTGGAGGCTTTTGCACGGCACAGCACAAACGCAAGCCCCGAAGTTCTGAGAGACCGCGAGGCAACGCTAAGCCCCGAAGATCCGATCAACATCCAGTATACATCAGGCACAACAGGACAGCCCAAAGGTGCAACGCTGACCCATCACAACATGGTCAACAATGCGATCTTTATCGGCCGTCATCAGAACTTTTCATCGACTGACCGCTTGTGCCTGCCCGTTCCTCTCTTTCACTGCTTTGGCAATGTCCTGGGAACGCTGTGCGCCACGATATACGGTGCAACGATTGTCATGCCGGGAGAAGCATTCGACCCCAGGACAACGCTGGAGGCAATCCATCAGGAGCGATGCACAGCCCTCTACTCCGTGCCGATGATGTTCATCGCCATGCTCAATCATCCGGAATTTACAGACTATGATCTGACCTGCCTGCGAACGGGCGTCAGCGGTGCCGCTCCCTGCCCGGCTGAAGTCATGAAAGACGTTGTCACCAAGATGCACATGACCGAACTCACCATTTGCTATGGCATGACGGAAACATCGCCGATCTCGACCCAGACGAAAATTGGTGATGATCTCGAGCGACAGTGCGAAACGGTCGGCACACTGATGCCCCACCTCGAATGCAAAATTGTTAGCCCGGCGACCGGGCAGATCGTTGCTCGCGGCGAACCAGGCGAATACTGCGTACGTGGCTATTCCGTCATGGCTGGGTACTGGCAGAATCCGGAAGCGACAGCAACGGCAATTGACCAAGCCGGATGGATGCATTCCGGTGACCTCGCTGTCATGCGAGATGATGGCTACATCCAGATCGTCGGGCGCTCCAAGGACATCATTATTCGTGGCGGCGAAAACATACAGCCACGCGATATTGAAGAGTTCCTCCATACGCTCCCGGAGGTAGAGGATGTCCAAGTCATCGGCGTTCCGGATGAGACCTATGGTGAAGCGGTTTGCGCCTGGGTCAAACTCGCAGCCGGCAAGCAGTCGACACCTGAAGCCCTACAAGCTGCTTGCAAAGGTAACATTGCAACTTTCAAAATCCCCAAGCACATTCGCTTCGTCGACGAATTCCCAATGACGGCCAGCGGTAAGGTCCAGAAGTTCCGGATGCGCGAGATCATGGCTGCGGAACAGAACCGCGCCTGAGCAAGAACGCAACAGAGCATTGAACTAACAACGTGAATCCCAACAGGATAGACAATGAAAGAAACACTTAAAGCTGGCGTCGAAAGCCAAACCGAAATCACCATCGATGCACCACGCACGATCGACTTTATGGGTGATGATTTGCGCGTCTACGCAACCCCTCAGATTGTGCACGATCTTGAGTATGCCTGCCGTGATCTCATCCTCCAGCATCTCGACGAAGGTGAAGATACAGTTGGCGCCAGTGTTGAGATCCAACATGCCAAGCCAACACCGCTTGGTTTCAAAGTCACCCACAAAGTGACCATCGACAATGTCGATGGGCGTCGCGTGACCTGCAAGGTCGAGGTCCACGATGAAGTCGAGAAAGTTGCAACGGCCACGCACACCCGCTTTGTTGTCGAAATCGCGCGGCTAAAGTCCGCTATCGCCGCAAAGAAATCCCAAAAAGGAAACTGACCCATGTCGTCTTCTTCGACTTCGGCCGGACCGCGCCCTTACACGCCGCAAAAACAGCGCACGAAGAAACCAACCTTCTGCTATCAGTGCGTCGCCGGTCCTGACCTATTGCGCGTCGAGGAAGAGGATGGCGTCGCCGTTCGTATCGAGTCGAACTATGACGCCCGCGGCAAGCATCCCGCAGGCGGACGCGTCTGCGTCAAGGCCTATGGTCTGGTGCAGAAGACCTACAATCCCAATCGCATCAAAACTCCGATGAAGCGGACCAACCCACAGAAGGGACGCGAACACGATCCTGGATTTGAAGCCATCAGCTGGGATGAAGCCTTCGACATCATTGCCGGCAAACTCAACGAAGTCCGCGCGAAAGGCCTCCGCGATGAGTCTGGCTACCCCCGTGTCGCCGCAAGCTTCGGTGGCGGTGGAACCCCGACCCAGTACATGGGAACCTTCCCGGCTTTCCTGAAAGCCTGGGGTGTTGTTGATCTTGGTTACGGCGCGGGCCAGGGCGTCAAATGCTATCACTCGGAACACCTTTATGGCGAGTTCTGGCATCGCGCATTTATCGTCTCACCGGACGTCCCTTACTGCAATTTTGTGATTAGCTGCGGCAACAATGTTGACGCGTCATCTGGCGTTGCCGGTGTCTGGCGCGAGGCCGATGCCCGTGTCCGCGGTCTCCGCCGCATTCAGGTCGAGCCTCACCTATCGGTGTCCGGCGCCTCTGCCGGCGAATGGGTCCCGATCAAGCCAAAAACAGATGCTGCCTTTCTGTTTGCCCTCATTAATCACATCCTCTGTGGCCGCGACTGGCAAGATGTTTGCGACATCCCCTATCTCCGCGACCATACGAACTCGCCCTATCTCATCGCACCCAACGGTTACTACCTGCGCGACCCGCAAACCGGTGACCCACTGGTTTGGGATCTCGCCGATGGAACCGCCAAGCCCTACGACAAGGCAACGGAGCCAGCGCTCACCATTGATGCAAGCGTATCTGGCGTCGAACGTGGCGCCGACAACGAGGAATGGCAGCATACCGATATCCCGGCCAAGACATCCCTTGATGCGCTGCGCGAACATGTCAGGGAATACACACCGGATTGGGCCGAAGGGATCACCGACATTCCCGCTGCCAAGATCCGCCAACTTGCTGACGAGTACCTCGCCCATGCCTGCATCGGCGAAACAATCGAAATTGATGGCGTTGAACTGCCTTACCGGCCAGTCGCTGTCATGCTCGGTAAAAGCGTCAACAATGGTTGGGGCGGCTACCAGACAACCTGGGCAAGAACCGTACTTGCCGTCCTTGTTGGTGCACTCGAGGTCCCGGGCGGTGTTCTCGGCACAAACGTCAAGCTTGTCCGTCCAGCCAACGATCGATCGGCGTCCGTTAGACACGGCGAAGATGGCTTTATGCACTACCCCTTCAACGACACCTCCAAGAATGGTTGGAAAGCAACACCGGGCATCCGCAATGCCTACGACTCACTCGTACCCCTGGCATCCAATGGCCCTTGGTCACCCGCCCTTGGCCCTGCACACTTGCCCTGGCTCTTCCAAAAAGAGCAACCCGAAAACTGGCCTAAGGCAACCAAACCCGATGTTTGGTTCTGCTACCGCACCAACCCGGCGATCTCATCATGGAATGCGCCAGAGGTCGCCGAACGCGTTGCCGAATTCCCGTTCGTTGTCGCGTTTGCTTATACGCGCGATGAAACCAATCATATGGCCGACATCCTGCTGCCCGATGCTGGCGACCTGGAAAGCACGCAGCTGATCCGGATTGGATCAACCAAATTCATCCAACAGTTCTGGACACAAGAGGGCTGGGCGGTGCGCCAGCCGATCGGCGAAAAGGTCGTCGACAGCAAGGACATGACCGACGTCTCAACGGAGCTCGCAGCCCGGACCGGCATCTTGGGCGAGTACAACAAGGCGATTAACTCGGGCGCAGCCGGCATCCGGCTTTATGGCGAGGGCTTTGACTACACCGTTTCGGAAGACAAGAAACACGACGGCGACGACATCTGGAACGCCGTTGCCAAAGCAGCCAGCCACGAGGTCTCCGACGGCAAGGAGATTCGCGACCTCGACTGGTTCAAGGAAGAGGGCTTCATGCTCAAGTCCTACAGCCAGCTCAACTGGTATCTCTTCCCGGCAATCAAAGAGACCGGCATGCGCTTTGAACTGCCCTACCAGGAGCGCATGAAGCGCCATGGTGCGCAGCTCGCCAATAGGCTGCATGAGGCCGGTGTCAACTGGTGGGATCAGCAGCTCGAAGAATACGAGCCTATGCCGAGCTATATCGATTTCCCGGGCATTTGGACCAACTTCGCCAGCGAAGTCGGCCAGAAGGCAGAAGACTTCCCGATGTGGGCACTGACAGCACGCTCCATGCAATACTCCTGGGGTGCCAATGTTGGCCTGCCACTCATAAAGGAAGTGGCTGACAATGTCGCGGGCCACAAAGGCGTCATCATCAACAAGGCACGCGCGAAAGACCTTGGCATCTCGGATGGTGATCCTGTCGTCATCACATCGCCAACAGGACAAACCCGTGGCCGTGCTGTCCTACGTGCAGGTATTCGACCCGATACGATCGTCATGATCGGCCAGTTCGATCACTGGGCAACACCCGTTGCCAAGGATTTCAACAATCCTTCCCTGAACACGCTGAGCGCACTCGCGTTATCCTTGACAGATGCGACCGGCAGCGGATCAGATATCGTCTGCGTCCGCGTAGAAAAAGCAGCAACAGCTACGGGAGCTGCCGCATGAGCGTTTCCGGATACGCCGACGAGACCACACCGGCAAAACGCTATGGCATGACGGTAGACGTCAACCGTTGCGTCGGTTGTCAAACCTGTACAATAGCCTGCAAGCACGCCAATGACACGACACCCGACGTCCAATGGCGCTCAGTCTTGGATGTTGAACAAGGCGACTACCCGGACGTGCAACGCTTCTTCCTTGTGGTCGGCTGCCAGCATTGCGCAGAGCCACCTTGCGTCCCCGTCTGCCCGACCGGCGCCACAGCACAACGAGAGGATGGTCTGGTCACAATGGATCATGACCTCTGCATCGGATGTGCCTACTGCGCCGTCTCATGCCCTTATCAGGCGCGAACAATCGTCCATGAAGACACCCACTATTTCCGCGCCAAGACCCGCCAGGAACGCCATACCAACCATCCCGAACGTATCGGTACAATCCAGAAATGTACGTTCTGCATTGACCGTGTGGACGAAGCTGAGGCCAATGGCCAGACGCCCGGCGTGGATCTTGATGTCACGCCGGCATGCGCTGCATCCTGCATTGCCCAGGCCATTCAGTTTGGCGACTTCAACGATCCTGATAGCGAAGTTTCGCAGCTGGTCGCCTCCCGCCAATCCTTCCAAATCAATGACTTCCTGAAGACCGATCCACAGATCAAGTATCTCTACGAGGTTCCCGGTGCGATCCCTGGTCTGGATCAATCAGACGATCATTCACACCAGCAGGACGAAGCGGAGCAGGATCTGACCAATCCATTAACTGGTCCACTACAGACATTCTGGGATTATCGCGCTGCCATGAACTTCATCATGGGTGGCATCGGCTCGGGGCTTTTGATCATCACCGCACTCGCCGCCATTGACGGCAAACTCGCTACCGGCACCGTGCCATGGCTGTTTGCGATCGGTGGCGGTATCATCGCGATCGGCTTGTTCTTCGTCTTCATGGAGATCGGGCGCAAGGAGCGCTTCTGGTATGCAATCCTCAGGCCCCAATCATCCTGGATGACACGAGAGGTCTGGGTCGTCGCCGTTCTCTATCCTCTCATCGCAGCCAACCTGGTTTGGTCCTCACCGTTGCTCTGGCTGATGACGGGGCTCGCAGGTTTTGCGTTTCTATTCTGCCAGGCCCAGATCATCTACGCTGCCAAAGGCATCCCGGCTTGGCGGGCACACTTTGTTCCAGCCTTGATCATTGCCACAGGACTGACTGAGGGCGCTGGAGCCAGTATGCTGGCGCTAGCAGCACTCGGCGAAGCGACCGTGCCAGCCGCACTACCGCTGATAGCTGCTGTCCTCGCGGCGGTGACAGCTATTCTCTGGATGGCCTACATTGCCACGGCCAAATCCAATCGCGTACCGGCCCTGGCCCGCCGAGTTCTTCTCTCAATCAACGAGTTTGTTGTTCTGTGGTGGGCTGTGGCGATTGCCTTGGCCATAGGTTGTGTGGTTGCAACCCCGGCCGCGGTCTACGCCGCTGTCGCCGGTATCATAATGATCGCAGCCGGAGCGCTATGGAAATTCTCAGTCATTGTGCGCGCGTCATACCAGCAGGGCTTTGTCTTACCCAAGGCGCCGGGACGCGGATCAGGAACACGCGCTGCGCCGCCACGATACGACGGCTATGCGCGCGCGGCCTGAGCGAGAATGTGCAATGCCTGCAACCCGACTCTCGCTTCGGATTGATCTTGTCAATGGCTCACGTCTCGGGCCTGGCAAGGTCAATCTGTTGGAAGCAGTCAGGCGGTGCACATCAATTTCTGCGGCAGCGCGCGAACAGGGTATGTCCTACCGCCGGGCGTGGTTATTGATCGATGATATGAACCGCGCCTTCCACGCTCCGGTCGTTGAAACATTTCCAGGCCGTAGCCAGGGCAAAGGCGCAAGTGTAACCAAAATCGGCGAACAGCTCATCGCTCTCTACCGCGAGGCCGAGGAAAAATGCACAACAGCTGTTTCTGATCAAGCCGCGAACATAGAGGAACTGACCAATGCGGCGTATGATGCAAAACGGGTCAAGTCTCGCGATGATCCCCCGACCGAGGCAGACGCCTGAAGCCAACGGACCGGCTGTCCAGGGCCACGACTCGGACCAAAGCCCACACCGACATCCCGGGTTGCAAACCAAGCCGCTCCACAGAGGCCCGCGTCAACAAGGAGCGGACAATCCCCGCCCCGATATCAATGCCGGCATCGATATAGGGTCCATCACGCGGAACCAGCTCGGTAATCACTCCGGGCAACCGGTTTGCGATCGATGTATCCTGAGGTTCACTGAGCGCAAGAGCCACATCCCGTGCCCTCAGGCGAACGCGCACGTCACCGCCGATTTGCGCATCAACGATTGGCACGCTGATCTGATGCGCTCCGATCCTGAGCCGCGTCAGCGCATGCCGCGTATCATGCTCTTCGACCACACAATCGAGAACGGAACCCGCCTCGTAACGTCCGATCAGTGGGCTTAGTTCCGGATCAGATGCCAGCTCTAGCAACGGACCGTGTTTTGCGATCCGCCCCTGATCCACAACCACAAGATAATCGGCCAATCGCATCACTTCATTGAAGTCATGGCTAATGTAGACAATCGGAATGTTCAGTTCATCGCGCAGGCGCTCAATGTAGGGGAGAAGCTCTGCCTTACGTGGCGGATCAAGTGACGACAACGGCTCATCCATCAACAGGATCGATGGTTGCGCAAGCAGTGCACGACCGATGGCGACGCGCTGGCGCTCCCCACCCGATAGTCGATGTGGCCGCCGCTGCAGAAGATCTTCCAGGCCCAGCAACTCAACGGCTTGCTCCGGTTGAATAAACGGTGCCACACCCGCGCGTTTGTAACCATAGAGCAGGTTCGACTGGACGCGCATGTGCGGGAACAGACGACTGTCCTGGAAGACAAACCCAACCCGCCGCTGCTCAATTGGTAGGTTTTTGCCGCGCGCACTATCCAGGAACGCTTCGCCATTGACGTAGATGTGGCCGCCAGTAACAGCCGTGCCACCGGCCATGACGTCAACGATTGTCGACTTGCCGGCACCACTGCGCCCGAACAACGCCGTTACGCCATCGCCCGGAGCGGTGAAGTCGATGTCGAACACGGCGCCGGGCAGCGTCACCTGAAATTGGACTTTAATCATCGCCCGTACACCATAGTCCGGGTCCGTTGCTCCACGTACTCCGATAAAGCCAGTGCTACGAGCGCAAGCAACGACGACAAAACCACCAGTCGCATTGCCAACGCGTCTCCACCCGGTGTCTGGATGGCGGTGTAAATAGCAAGCGGCAGTGTTCGTGTTTCCCCGGCTACGTTGCTGGCAAATGTGATCGTTGCGCCGAATTCACCTAGACTGGCAGCATACGCCATCACGAACCCGGCTAGGATGCCCGGCAACATCAGCGGCAAGGTCACTGAAAGAAAGACATCGAACCGTGATGCGCCAAGCGAGCGGGCCGCAAACAACAGGCCAGGGTCAATGGCTTCGAGCGACAGCCTCATTGCCCGCACCATTAAAGGAAACGACATCACGGCAGCCGCCAGCACCGCACCCGCTGACGTAAATACCAGCCGTATGCCGAAGACATCGTTCAACCAACTCCCAACCGGCCCACGAACTCCAAACAATAGCAAAAGGAGATAGCCGATCACCACCGCCGGCAACACAAGAGGTGCATAGACAATGACATTCAGGATTGTCCGACCGAACCATCCAAGTCGATCCAACAACCAAGCAGCCGCAATGGCCAGCGGGAGGCTGACACAAGATGCCATCACCGCGATTTTCAAGCTGAGGAGCAATGCCTCGAATTCAGCACTGCCAAATTGGAAGATCGTCATTCCAAACCAAACCCATGGTATTGAAAGATCTCACCGGCTTTGGAACTCTTTATGAATTTCAACGCTGCATCCGTTGCATCATCCGCCGCCTTGGACAGACGGACGATCGGATAGGCGATCTTTGGGCCGTCGAACTTTGGAAACTGAGCGGCAACCTTCACACCCGAAGACGCCTTGACATCAGTCGCATAAACAATGCCAGCCACAGCTTCCCCCCGCTCGACCAAAGCAAGCGCAGCGCGCGTATCCAATGCCGTCGCGATACGGCCACGGACGCGCTCCCACGCCCCCAATGACTTGAGAGCTGACCTCGCATATTTCCCGACCGGCACATGAGCAGGATCGCCCACTGCTATGCGACCGTCACCAATCTTTGCCAGCCATTGACCACCCACATCAATCGCAATGCTGATTGTCCGTTCCTTGGGAACTGCGAGCACCAGGTTATTCGTCAGGAGGAGGCGACGCGAAGCACCATCAACCAGCTTGCGCTCAGCGAGATAATCCACCCAAGCCTCGTCAGCTGACAAAAAGATGTCTGCGTCAGCTCCCGCCTCAATCTGCCGGGCCAGAATTGATGATCCTGCTAGCACAAGCTTCAGCCTGTGATGCGAATGCGCGGAAAACGCAGTTGCGACATCGCCCAAGGCATCAGACAGACTGGCGGCCGCAAACACCTTCACCTCGCGGCTCTGTGCCGTCGCAACCGTGACCATCAGCACGGACACAAAACACAAAAGCCGCAGCAGCATTGTCGCTCCTATATACACTTGAATATAGGAGTTTACCGGCGAACAGCGGCCTCGTCCAGGCGACACCTTTTCATTCTTCAAAAGCAACCAATATGAGGATGAGATTGCGCAAATCCTCAGTTTGGCGGAAATCAATTGTGTTGATCGTGGATTGTGGTTTGATGTCGGGCAGGAATTCAGGACAAGGATTGCGTTGTCTGCATGACACCTGCAGCAATCCGACAAAGCACACTGGAGGCAACAATGGCTGACGACAGCATTCCGGTAGATCTCACTGTAGAACCCAACGTTCAGGCTTTCTTCGATGGCGCGTCAAATACGATTTCATATGTCGTGAAGGACCCGAACTCCAATGCCTGCGCCGTCATCGATGCCGTGATGGATATCGACTACGCAGCCGGCCGCCTGACTTATGAATCTGCCGACGAGATCATCGAGTATATCAAGGCGAACAATCTCACACTGGAATGGTTGATCGAAACACACGCCCACGCCGATCATTTGTCCGGCGCGCCCTATATTCAAGGCAAGATCGGCGGCAAGATCGGTATTGGCGCCGGTATCGTAAAAATCCAGGAAGAGTTCGGCAAGATTTTCAACGAAGGTACAGAGTTTCAACGCGACGGTAGCCAGTTCGACCAGCTCTTCGAGGATGGTGACACGTATTCAATTGGCTCCATGACCGTCACAGCCATGCACACCCCGGGCCACACGCCGGCCTGCATGGTCCACGTCATAGGCAATGCCGCCTTCGTCGGTGACACATTGTTTATGCCGGACGGCGGCACGGCGCGCGCTGACTTCCCAGGCGGCGATGCCCGCCAGCTGTTCCGCTCAATCAAGCGCGTTCTTGCCCTGCCACCTGAGATGCGGCTTTTCATGTGCCATGACTATGGTCCCGGCGGACGCGAAATCGAGTGGGAAACAACAGTGGCAGAGGAACGGGAGAGAAACATCCACGTGAAAGATGGCATCAGCGAAGATGAGTTTGTCCAGTTGCGAGAAACCCGCGACAAGACCTTGTCGATGCCGAGGCTCATCATTCCCTCCCTGCAGGCGAATATCCGCGCAGGGCGACTGCCAGAGCCTGACGATAACGGCAAACGCTACTTCAAAGTCCCAATCAATCAGCTCTGAGCCTTAGCCGCAGTCCACGTACCTGCTGCCGTCAGCGCTTGGTGGCGTTGCGCATCTTTGCTACTGTGGTTGAAACCTCTGACAATCCTGACAGCTGGCCGCTGCTTTGCTCAATCGCATGACGCTGGCACATATACAAGGACATTGGGATGAACGAACTGAGCTACGAGCGTCCATCGTCTCTGGCCGAGGCGCAGCGAGCTCTGGCCAAACCGGGGGCAAGACCCTTGGCTGGCGGCACCGACCTCATCGTGCAACTTCGAGAAAGACGCCGTGAGGCGAGCACCCTAGTTGATCTCAAGGCGGTCTCGGAACTCCGCGATATCTCCGAGACGGCTGACGGTGGACTGTCTGTAGGGCCCTCCGCGTCGGCAACAGATCTCCTGCGCGACGGCCGTATCCCGGAGCGCTATCCAGCACTTGCGACCTCGCTCGGAATGATCGGCAGCCGCCAGATCCAAAACCGCGGCACGCTCGGCGGGAATATATGCAACGCCGCACCTTCCGCTGATGCCGTGCCGCCTCTTATTTGCTATGGTGCCCAATGCCATCTGCTTGGTCCAAATGGTGAGCGCACAATCGCCATAGAAGATCTTTTCAAAGGTCCCGGACAGACAACCTTGGCAGACGGCGAAATCCTGGCGCGCATCGAGCTGCCACCGCAAGCAACGCGCTCGGCCGCGCATTACCTTCGCTTCACCCCGCGCCGGGAGATGGATATCGCCGTCGCCGGAGCCGGGGCATGGATCGAACTCGACGACGGCGGAACGATCAAATCAGCCCGCATCGCGCTAGCGTCGGTTGCGCCAACACCGATCCGTTCAGGCAAAGCAGAAGCTGCTCTGATCAATCAGGCGGCCACCGGAGAAACATTTGCGAATGCGGCCCACGCCGCAGCCGAAGACGCCTCACCAATCTCGGATACACGAAGCTCTGCAGAATACCGCAAAAGCCTTGTCGAAACTCTCACCCGCCGCGCCCTCGAAGCCAGCGCAGCACAAATTCAAAGCTAATTGTCCATGAAAAAGATCCCCGTCGAATGCCGCGTCAACGGTGAAGACCGAATTTGTCTGGCCGACCCGCGCGATACCCTTCTCGTTCTTCTTCGCGACCGTCTCGAACTGACCGGCACCAAGGAAGGCTGCAGCAATGGCAACTGTGGTGCATGTACGGTTCTCGTTGACGGCGACGCCGTTTGCGCCTGTCTGATGATGGCAACGGAAGCGCCGGGGCATGACATAACGACGATCGAGGGTCTCGCCGGAGAAGACGGCCTTCATGCCATTCAAGCTGCCTTAGTCGAGCATGGCGGAACACAGTGTGGTTTCTGCACGCCCGGCATCGCGCTTTCTGCGGCAGCCCTTCTGCGTGAAAACCCGAAGCCCAGCGATGGTGACATTCGTCATGCCATCGCCGGCAACATTTGCCGCTGCACCGGCTACGATAAGATCGTGCGCGCCATCGCTGACGCCGCCCAACGCGTGGGAGCCTGATCCATGAATGTCGCCCACCCAACCCATGCAGCAGAGCAGAAACTGAGTTCGATCGGCAAACGCATTGCCCGCGTTGATGGTCGCGAACGCACCACCGGTGAAGCCATCTATCCGGCCGACCTCCACTTACCCGGCATGCTGCACGCCAAGATCCTGCGCAGTCCACATGCTCATGCCCGGATTATCGGCATTGATACGTCAAAGGCGATGGCGCTTGAGGGCGTCCACGCAGTTGTCACGGCAGCCGACTTTTCCGACATACCCGTCGGTGCCACCATACCGATGGGCGAAGCCGGTTACGACATGTGGATGGTCGCCCAGATCAACATGGCGCGCCGGAAAGTCCATTGGTACGGCCAGCCGGTTGCAGCAGTCGCCGCAATCGATGACTTCACTGCTGATAAGGCCCTCGAGCTGATTGCAGTCGACTACGAGGTCTATCGCCCAGCCATTACGATCGATGAGGCGCGCGCAGAAGGGGCTCCTGTGCTGCACGACCATGTCTTCACGGCCGGTCTGGATCATACCCCGCGGCAGCCATCCAATGTCTGTTCGCGAACCATCATTGCAAATGGTGACATTGAGAATGCGCTCGCTAGTGCCGACAAGTCCGCGACGATCTCCGTTCGTGTTGACACGTCTCACCAGGGTTATATCGAACCGCAGGCGACAGTCGCAAACGTCGACAGCAACGGCTTTGTCACGGTCTGGGCCTCCACCCAGGGGCAGCACACGACCGAACTGATGATTTCCCGCATCCTTGGCATTCCTCAGTCCAAGCTCAAGGTCATACCCCTTGAAATTGGTGGTGGTTTCGGCGGCAAGATCTCCACTCACGGCGAGCCGATCGCAGCGAAGCTTTCAGAGTTGAGCCGCCGCCCCGTGAAACTTGTCCTGACACGCGAGGAAGTGCTGCAAGGCGGTAGCGGGCCGACCGCCGGCATGCATGTCACGATGAATGTAGCAGCCAACAGTGACGGTAAACTCCAAGCCGTCAAAGGGCTGTATCATCTCGATACCGGAGGGCTTCCGGGCATGGGGCCATCGCTCGTGATGCAGGCCGCCGGTGCCCTTTATCAGACTAAAGCGCTGCATCTGGAAGGCTATGACGTTACCACGAACAAGCCGCGCACGGAGGCCTACCGGGGACCAGGCGGCATCCAGGCCTACTTCGGCATGGAACAGGCGATGGACATGCTCGCGCAAGAACTCGACATGGATCCGCTCGAATTTCGCAAACGCAATGCCCCAGTCACCGGCGACCGCATGCCGATCGGTACTCCGTTCCCATCAATCGGATTGAATTCGATTCTGGATCAAGTCAGCGAACACACATGCTGGACAGACCCTCTCGGCGAAGGCGCATTTCCGCGCGGCCGCGGCCTGGCACTTGGTTACTGGCGCGGGACCTCGATGACATCGGCCTGTCATATCTCGATCGTTGGGGACGGACGCCCGATGGTGACGCTCGGCGCCGTGGATTTGTCGGGCACGCGAACGACAATGGCCCAGGTTGCTGCAGAGCAATTCGGCATGTCGGTCAATGATGTCTTCGTACAGATGGGGGATTCAAAGTCCGTCGGGTATAGCGATGGCGCGGCAGGCAGCCGCGTCGCACGAACCATGACGGCAGCCGTTGTTGAAGCAGCCGACGATGCACTCGCACAATTGCGCCAGCGGGCTGCCGAAGTCCTTCAGGCTAATCCCGATGACCTCGCTTATGACAAGGGTGTGTTCAAGTCTTCAGTCGGAGGGGCGTCGATCTCACTCGCCGATTTGATGCAGGCCACTCTCACGCAGGGCGCGATCGTCGGCCGCGGGACATCGGTTAAGCTCCCGCTCGGCGTTGAAGTTGGGGCGCATGTCTGTGATGTCGAAGTCGACACTGACACCGGACTGGTCACAGTCCTACGTTATACGGCCTTCCAGGATGTTGGCCGCGCCCTTAATCCAACTGCCGTTGAGGGACAAATGCAGGGCAGTGTGGTGCAGGGTCTTGGTTGGGCTCTGATGGAGCATATTGACTATGGCTCTGACGGCCGAGCGCGCAACGCAAGCATGTTGGACTACCGTATGCCAACAGCACTCGACATCCCGCCGATCAACTGCGTGATTGTCGAGACTCCCGTTCCAGAAGTGCCGTATGGCGTCCGCGGAGTTGGTGAGGTGCCGATTGTGCCTGTTGCCGGTTGCATTGCTAATGCTGTTGCACGCGCCATCGGAGTGCGCGTCACGTCAATGCCAATGACACCCGAACGCGTGCTCGCGGCAATCAAATCGCAAAAGTGATCACGACAAGCGCGGCAAAGTTCATCAGTTCTAGGAAAATTGTTCGACAAATCGGAGCCATGTGCTTACCAGTAGCGCTTGACTAACAGTATGCTGCCGCCCATCTACCGACAAGCGCAGCGCAACTGTCGCCAGAGTTCCAGAAGGCGAACCTGATGAAACAACTTCGCGAATTAGCTCTGCTATTGCTGGTCATCACGACGGCAAGCAGCCCGGCTGCCCTTGCCCAAGGGCGCGCGGCCAAGGTCATCGTTGACGTTGCTGAGAAGCGCGTCATCCGAGACACGCAACCCGTTATCGGCCAGCTCGTTGCAACACGGCGCGCGGAAATAGCGACGCGAACGGCTGGCATTATCGAGGAGGTCTCGTTTGAAATCGGTGACCGTGTGAAGCGTGGGCAGTCTCTCGTTGTACTCGACAAAAGCCGCGTCGAGATTGAGAAAAATGCAGCCAAGGCCTCTCACGACGTCGCAAAGGCCGGCTTGGCTGTCGCGGATGCAAAAGTGAAGCTTGCAGAGATTGCATTCCAGCGGCAGGACGGGCTGAGAAAATCAACAGCGTTCTCTCGAAGCCGCTATGAAGACCTGAAGCAAGCGGCCGTCCAGGCGCGCAGTGAAAGAGCCCAGGCCGAAGCCCAGATGCACAGCGCGGAATCCAGTTTGAACCGCGCGCTCTACGATCTCAAACATTCAAACATAACCGCACCGTTTGACGGCGTCGTTATCTCGCGGCAGGCGCAACCTGGCCAGTACATGGCACTCGGTGGATCGTTGGCAACACTGCTGGACGTGACCAATCTCGAAATCGAGGCTGACGTCCCGAGCAACATGGCGCGCGGCTTGAAAATCGGCGACAAGCTGGTAGCAGTGCTGGAAGGCGGTGTGGAACAGACCGTGACAGTGCGAACCACAATCCCGGTGCAGAACGTCTCGACTCGAACACGCCCAGTTCGGTTCACAGTCAAACTGGACAACTTGCAAAGCGGCCATATTGCAATCGGAAGTTCAGTCACGTTGCAGATACCGGTGAGTGCACCGCGCACGGTTGTCTCTGTGCCCAAGGACGCCCTGCTACAAGGCAATGGCGGCTGGATTGTTTACGTTGTTCAGGACAAGAAGGCATTGCCACGCCCCGTTCAGCTCGGACAGGCCGTACAGGATCGCATTGAAATCAAGAAGGGCGTAACGGCTGGTGAACAGGTCGTTATTCGCGGCAATGAACGCCTGCGTCCGGGCCAGTCCGTCCTGCCCCAGCAAGTCAATGCCAAACCATCACAATCCAATACGGCCGCAAAACGCGGCTAAGCGGGGAGCGCGGACATGGATCTGATCCGCATAGCCATCGATAGGCCGATCGCAGTTGTCTCAGCCGTTTTGATGGCCGTGCTGTTTGGAATGCTCGCGTTATCGCGGATCCCGATCCAGTTGATCCCTGACGTTCGCAAGCCGGTTATCGAGGTCCAGACCATCTGGGGTGGAGCCGCGCCAGTCGAAATTGAACGCGAAATCGTCAACCGCCAGGAGGAGGAACTCAAGGGCCTTGATGGGCTGGAGACGATGATTTCACAGTCTCAGTCGGGACGCGGGCGGATTACACTCGAGTTTGCAATCGGCACCAACATGGACAAGGCGCTTCTGCTCGTGTCCAACCGGCTAGACCGAGTCAGCGGTTATCCGGATGAAGCTGATGAGCCGACCCTCAACACTTCGAGTTCTGACGACAACCCGATTGCGTGGATTATCCTGAAACGCAACCCCGGCAATACACGCCCGATCGAGCAATATGGCTCGTTCGTGGATGACATTATTGCTGAACGGCTGGAACGCGTCGAAGGCGTCGCCGGTGTCAACGTCTATGGCGGTGTGGAGCGTGAACTCCAGGTCATCTTCGATCCAAAGCGCTTGGCCGACTATCGCCTGACGATTCCGGAGGTTCTGACCACGTTACGGCGTGAGAGTATTTCGATTTCCGCCGGCAATGTCGATGAGGGGAAACGGCGTTACGTTGTGCGTGTCGAAGGTGAACTCGACACCCAGGAGGCCGTTCGAAATGTCGTACTCCGAAGCGGTGCGGCCTCCGCTGCAATCAACGCAACCGGTGGTCCGCAGGCTCAGAACGATATTGCTGCCAACCGCATCGGCCGTGTCTATGTCCGCGATGTGGCTGACGTCAAATTCGGCTACAAAGAACCGTCTGCCCGTATCCGCCACCAGGGCCAGGCCTCCATCGCGTTCAATACCGTGCGCGAAACCGGTGCTAACGTCATCAAGGTCATGGCTGGAATCAAAGAGGCGCTGGAAGAACTGAAGGCTGGCCCGGTCAAAGCCGAAAACCTGACCCTCACCCAGGTCTACGATGAGACCATCTATATTGATGGAGCTATTGAGCTTGTCATTCAGAATATCTGGATCGGCGGCATTTTGGCTGCGTTCATCCTTCTCCTGTTTTTGCGGTCACCCCGCGCCACTCTGGTCATCTCGCTCGCTATCCCTGTGTCCATCGTCGCCTCGTTCGTAGCGATGTCCGCCCTGGGCCGCACACTCAATGTGATTTCTCTGGCCGGCATAGCGTTTGCGGTCGGAATGGTCGTCGATGCAGCCATTGTTGTTTTGGAGAATATCTATCGACTCCGTCAGCAAGGTATGAACACCAATGAAGCGGCCTACCAGGGCGCACGCCAAGTTTGGGGGGCCATTCTTGTCTCGGCGCTGACGACTGTAATGGTCTTCATCCCGATATTGGTCATGGAGCTGGAAGCCGGCCAGCTCTTCCGTGACATTGCTGTAGCCATCTCGGTTTCGGTGATGCTGTCATTGGTTGTCGCCGTGACGGTCGTCCCCGCGCTTGCCAGCCGCCTACTGGGTTCGAACAAACCCAGTCTGTCAGTCACGCCCCTGCCGATCGTTGACCATTTCGGCAGAGCGTTCTCTTGGCTCATTAGAGGGTATGCCCGCCTCACCGTTTCCAGTCGCCTATTGGGCATCATTTGCGCCGGCTCGATCACTGCTGCCGCGATCTGGGGCGCTGCGACATTCCTGCCAAAATTGGAGTATCTCCCCGAGGGCAACCGAAACCTCGTCTTCGGCTTCATTCTACCGCCACCAGGATACAACCTATCGACAACGACGCAAATTGCCGAACGCATTGAAAATGTGGCGCGGCCACTTTGGGAGAAGGAGGAAGATGGCGACAAGTCCAAGCCACCCGCCATCAAGAACTTTTTCTTTGTCGCTTTCCGAGGCAATACAATCCTTGGCGGTGCCGCCCAGGACCCGAAACGCGTTGCTGAATTGATCCCGGTATTGCGAGGACCGATCTTTTCTGAACCGGGCACCTTTGGTTTGATCACTCAACGCAGCCTCTTCGGACGGGGCATTGGCGGCGGCCGCTCGATTGAACTCAACATCTCGGGGGATAAGCTCGAAGATATTCTCGGTGTCGCACTGCGCCTGACAGGCAGCATTGTCCGAGAGTTTCCGCGCAGCAAAGGCAATCAATTCCGCCCACTTCCCGGCCTGGAACTCGGCGCACCTGAGTTGCGCGCCATCCCGGACCGCGTTCGACTCGCCGATGCTGGTGTCAACGCCCAGGCACTCGCGCTCACGTTGGACGCATACAATGATGGCGTTCGCGTCAAGGAGATCACCGTCGGAACCGATCGTGTTGACCTGATGCTCAAGGGCCAGTCGGCGTTCGCTCAAAACCGCAAGACGCAAGACATTTCCGCTTATCCTGTGGTTGCGCCCAATGGACGGATCATACCGATCTCAGCCCTCGCTAATGTCAAGTTGACGGCTGGTCCGGTCGAAATCCGCCACCGTGAGAGACTGCGAACGATTACGCTCCAGGTCCGGCCGAGCGATGCTCTAGCGCTTGAGACTGCTGTTGAGATTATGCAGGACAAGATCATCAAGCCGATCCAGGATCAAGGCTTACCGCCTGGTGTTCGCCTATCGCTGACGGGCGCCGCTGACCAGCTCTCTAAGACGTGGGAAGCGCTCCGCGTCAATCTCATTCTGGCATTGATCATCGTTTTCCTGGTGATGGCTGTGCTGTTTGAGAGTTTCATCCTGCCGCTTGTGATCCTGATATCGGTTCCGGTTGCAGCAGCTGGCGGTGTCGCCGGGCTGGCCATCCTCAACCTCTATCAGACGCAGCCACTCGACATGCTGACGTTGCTTGGTTTCGTGATCTTGATCGGTATTGTGGTCAACAACGCTATTCTGCTGGTGCACCAGTCACAGTACCACCTCATCGAAGAGGGTATGAATGTCCAGGATGCAATTATGGAAGCAACCCGCAACCGCATCCGCCCGATCTTCATGAGCACGTTGACCAGCGTGTTCGGCATGCTGCCGCTCGTTGTCTTCCCTGGGGCTGGTTCGGAGCTCTATCGTGGCCTCGGTTCCGTCGTGCTTGGCGGCTTGTCCTTGTCCGCCATTCTGACGCTGCTGTTGATACCGCCTTTGCTGCGCCTCACACTGAGAGAACCGCGCACCGCAACGGCTGCCACTCCAGTTCCGGCGGAGTAATGATGCTGATGTAACGAATGAGCCGCACGACCGTGGCTCGCAATGTGAGCATAAATGCCATGTCGTTGACACGCAGGAGCTTGATCGCGGGCGCGACCTCGCTGATCATGGCGCAACCGCAAATCATCACAACTGCCGCTGCAGCCAAGCGGTTGCAAGCGACACCACGGCAGACAAAGGGTCCGTTTTACCCGGCTGAATGGGCGGGCGACATCGACAATGATCTTGTCGTTGTCACCGGTGTCGACACCCGGGCGATGGGTCAGATCCTGCATATTCACGGTCAGATCCGCGACGTCTATGGAACCGCCCTACCTGACACGGTCATCGAGATCTGGCAGGTCGACAACAATGGTGTCTATCTGCATCCGGCGGATAATCAGGGCAATCGTCGGGTCGAAAGAGGGTTTCAGGGGCGTGGCCGAACGCGCACGGATGAGGCCGGACACTACACGTTTCGCACCATTCGTCCGGTCGCTTATCCTGGCCGCACACCGCATATCCACTTCCGCGTCAAAGCCCGGGGCAAACGCGCGCTAAGCACACAGCTTTACTTCAAGGATGAAACCAAGAACAAAGACGATTGGCTGTTCAACAGTGTGGGCAACGCGGAGCTTCGCTCGAAACTTATCACGGACCCACAGCCCTACAGTCATGTCGAGGACGGCGCCGAGATCGGTTACTTTGATATTGTTATCGCCTGACCCTTAAGAACATCCCGACCAAAGCCTACCGACAATGCGCCTGCTCACACTTGCAGCTATCATTATTCTGGCTCTTCAGGCTTCCTCTCACGCGCAGCAGCCACCATCGCCAACGGCAATGCTGACGGAGATCTACAATGCACCGAAACCCGAACGGCGTTACTTCTCCGAACGTTTCCTAAATCAAGTCTCGATCGAGCAACTCACATCCATTCTGGCCAACATGCGCAGAACGTTTGGCGAAGCACTACGCTCCGAAGGAAGTGCGGGAGCATACAGCATTGTGACCGAGGATCACCGTATCCCCGTGACGATGACGCTTAACAAGCAGCACCGCATCATAGGCTTACTCCTGAAGCCAGGCATTCCTCGATTGTCCAGTCCGGAGCAATTCGTAACCCGTCTCAGGCAACTGCCTGGCACCACAGCACTACTGCTGACCAAAAACCGCAAGCCCGTTCTTACACAAAACGCGGAAACTCCCTTGGCTGTCGGATCTGCTTTCAAACTGGCAGTACTCGTCACATTGCAGGAGAAAATTCAACGCAGCGAAGCCAACTGGTCCGATGTCATCACGCTGAAGCCGCATGACATCTCGCTGCCCTCTGGCATCCTTCAGGACATGCCGCCCGGGGCGCCGATCACACTCCACACACTAGCATCGCTGATGATCGCACTCAGCGACAACACGGCGACAGACGCATTGATGCGCTATCTGGGCCGCCAAAATGTGGAAGCCATCGCGGGTGTGCGGCCGATGCTGTCGACACGCGAAATGTTCCAACTAAAGGCAGACCGTCAGCTCTATGCTCGATACGCCAAATCCACTTTGACCGGCCGCAGAGCATTGCTCAACGGTTTGACAAATCACCCCTTACCGAAAACCGGACAGGCCGACGCACCGTTGCGGGCCCACGACGAGTGGTACATTCCTCTGACCCGGATTTGCAATTGGCTCCAACGCAGCCGGCAGCTTGACCTGATGCGGATCAATCCCGGCCTTGCAAGCAAATCTGATTGGCAACGCGTGTCTTACAAGGGCGGATCGAATGCTGGTGTTCTCAACTTCTCCACGTTGCTGGAAGATGCCAATGGAGATCGCTACTGCCTGGCTGCAACCTGGAACACTCAGGAACAGATCAATCAGAACAAGCTGGTCGGCATTTATTCAGGTCTGATCCGACTCATTCGGAAAAACAAGCTCTGAAACATCCTGTTCTTGAGCCTATGAAGTGCTGCCCCATTGTGGATTACAGGCTCCTCAGGACAGGTACCGGCTTGGCCTCTAAGACGCGCCATGTTCCGAACATACCGAACGCCAGGATCAGGAACACAGACACACCCAGCGCACCAGCCACTGCGATCCATGAGAAGATGAACTGCCCTTCAAGCACATAAGTGACCACCAGCCACGCCGCAAACGATCCAACGATCAACGCAACAGCCGCAGTAAGGAACGCCAGCAATCCGTACTCAGCAAGATGCGAAATCAGCAATTTGCGCCGTGTCGCCCCGATGCACTTCAAGACGACGGCCTGCAGGATGCGCCGGCGCTGCGCCGTTGCGAGTGCCCCCGCCAGCACAAACGCACCCGCGAGCAACGTGATGCTGGCCGCAACCCGTACAGCAATCATGACACGGCCAAACACCTCAGCAAACGCGTTGATGGCATCCTTAACCCGGATCATCGAGACGTTCGGCAAGGACTGCCCAACCGCACGGGCCACTGCAGCCTCACTCTCAGGTGAGGTCCCATTCGGAAGCTTGACCGTCGCCAGAAGATTATGCGGCGCAGCTCGCAATGTGTTTGGCGAAAAGATCATGACGAAATTGATCGAGAGACTTTCCCATTCAATCTCACGCAGACTGGCAATTCGCGCCGTAATGTTGCGCCCCAGTATATTGACCGTAATCGTATCGCCGACTTTGAGCCCCATCTCTTCGGCCAAATCTGAGACAAACGACACCAATGGTTCACCGCTATAGTCCTTGTCCCACCATTCACCTGCAACGATTTTGGAGCCCTTGGGGATCTTCTCCGCATAGGTCAGACCACGGTCTCCGTTCAGAACCCATTTGGCTTCCGGTTTGACGGTCGCCTCATCAGCCGGAACTCCCTTCAGTTTGACAATACGACCGCGCAGCATCGGCGCAGTCTCAATCTTTGTGTTGGCTGCATGGGCCAAGATGCTCTTCTCGAACGTCGCGCGATCCTGCTTCGCGATATCAACCGCGAAGTAGTCCGGACTGTTAGCCGGCATCCGCCCGCGCAGTTCATCAATCAGTGAGGCATCAACCAACGCAACAGCCACCAGCAATGAAAGACCGGCGCCGAGTGACAGAACGACAGCACGCGTCAACCCGCCGGGCGCAGCCAGGCCAACCATCGCCAGAGCTAGTTCCGGTCGCCGCGGCCGCGGCATGCGGCGCGCGACCAATGTCACACCCCAACCAATCATCCAGAACACCAGCAAGATGGCCGCGGCCCCGCCCAGAAATCCAAGTGACAGTCGCATGTTGCCGGAGGCCCAAATCGTAAATCCAATGAGCAGCGCAGCCGCAAGCGCTGAGAGCACTAGAACCCGGCGCGATGGCCATTGTTCTCCGCCAGCAACCTCATCGCGAAACAGCGCTGCCGGCCGGATACGCTCCGTCTGGCCGAGCGGCCAGAGCACGAAGAACAAGGCAACCAGCAACCCATAAAGCAAACCAATGCCGACGTTGCCCCATGAGATCGTTCCCGATACTGCGATCGGCAAGGCGTCCCCAAAAGCTTGTCCCAGCAACAGCGGTACAACACTGCCAATGGCGACGCCAATAACAGCACCAAGCAGCGCAATCACCATGACCTGCACAAGATAAATCCCGAACACCAGATTGCCGGCAGCACCAACACTCTTGTAAGTCGCAACAACCTTGCGGCGGCGCTCGATAAATGTCTGCACGGCATTGGCCACACCAACACCGCCGATCAACAACGCGGCTAATCCCAGCAGTGTCAGAAACTCGCGAAGTCGTGTCAGGACCCGCGTAATCGACGGCGAGGGATCGCGCCTGTCGCGGACAATGAATCCGCCGTCGGGCAATTGCTTTTTGACGATCTCACGCAAGCGATTGACGGTTGCCAACGGCTGCGCATCACCCTCTGGCGCGACGACCGCATAACGCCAACTGATCAGGGTTCCCGGTTGAACGAGGCCGGTTGCGGCAAGTGCATCATGAGACAGCATCACGCGCGGCCCGAAAGCCATTCGGGCGCTGATCTTATCGGGTTCGTTGTTGATGATGCCCGCGATTGTCACCAGGCCACTTCCGAGCTTGATCTTGTCTCCGACCTTGAGACCCAAGCGGTCCAACAGGCTCTGGGCAACGACAGCACCGCTCTTCTCGCGCACAGCCGCATCGAAACTGTCACCGCCGACCAACGTCATATCGCCAAGCAATGGATAGGCAGGACCAACGGCTTTGATTTCGACCAGTGACTGGTCTGATCCATCCGGCAGCCGTGCCATCGATCGCATTGTTGCTGTTTCGGCCACTTGGCCAAGCTCTTTAATCTGGGCCAACTCTGCAGCATTTGCGCGCTTATGGACGCGGCGCAGCGTGATATCTCCGCCTAACAATGTGCGCCCCTGACTGGCGAAACCTGAGAGCAAGGCATCCGTCAGTGCGCCTACCCCGGTGATCACCGCGACACCCAGGGCGATGCAGGCAATGAAAATACCAAAGCCACCAACGCCGGCGCGCAATTCGCGGAGCGCAAACGCCATCACCAATCGCAATTTGCCAAGAGGCCCGGACGCGACTCGTGGTCCGCTTGCAGCGTTGATGTCGGCGACACTCATCGCGCAACCCCGGTCAAATGCTGATCAGCGATCCGGCCATCAGCCATGCGAATGACTTCGTCACATTGTGCCGCCAGCGCCTCGTCATGCGTGACAAGGATCAATGTTGCCGCTTCGCGTTTCTGAAGCCGGAACAACAAGTCCACAACATGCGCACCGGTTGCGTTATCAAGATTGCCAGTCGGTTCATCCGCCAGCAATAGCCTGGGGCGCGGCGCCAAGGCCCGTGCCAGAGCGACACGCTGCTGTTCACCGCCTGACAGCTGTGCGGGATAGTGGTGCAACCGGTCACCAAGGCCAACTTCGCTCAGGAGTTCGCGTGCCTTTTGACTGCCATCGTTTCGCCCGGTCAATTCCAGAGGCAAAGCAACATTCTCAAAGGCCGTCATTGTCGGGATAAGATGAAACGACTGGAACACAATACCGATATTGCGCCCGCGGACATCAGCAAGTTGGTCCTCATTAAGTTTGGTGAAGTCGTGTCCCGCCACTTGGACGTGGCCACGCGTTGCCCGTTCCAATCCGCCGATGATCATTAACAGTGACGTCTTGCCTGAGCCTGACGGACCTACGATTGCCAGCGATCGACCGCCTGGCACAACAAGATCGATGCCACGCAGGATGTCCACCGGACCCGCCTTGCTGTCCAAGGTCAGTTCCAGCTTCTCCAGCTCAACAACAGAAGGCTCTGAAGCGACCCGCTGATCCATAAATCCTCCTTACCCCAGTGTTGACATGAATGGCGTTGAACGCCACCTCTGATCCAGCGCTTCAGCCTACATTTTATCAACAACAAGGTTGATTATTTGGCGTGCCGACCATTACGAACCAAAAAACCGAGACAGTCATGATGTTCCTTACGCCGCCAACGCGCATTCAGACCAGAAAGCTTTGGCTGACGGCCCTGACCGTTGCCCTTGCCTTCGTTCAACTAACGTTCCAGACGACGGCATCCGTCGCCTCTGACACAAAGCCCATTCGTATCGTGGCTTTCGGAGACAGTCTCACGGCCGGTTATCAACTCCCTCCTCCTGACGCCTTTCCTGCACAATTGGAGCGCGCGCTAAAAGCACGAGGATACAACGTCAAGGTCCTGAATGCAGGCGTCTCTGGCGACACCACCCGAGGTGGATTGGAACGTTTCGACTGGGCTGTGCCGCAAGACACGGATGCCGTCATATTGGAACTGGGCGCCAATGATGCCTTGCGCGGAATTTCACCAAACATCACCAGGCAGAATCTCGCCGGTATTTTGGAGAAACTGAAGGCCAAACAAATTCCTGTCTTGCTGGCGGGAATGCGCGCCCTCGCGAACTGGGGTGACGAATATGCTGCCAAATTCAATGTCATCTTCCCCGACCTCGCCAAGGCGAATAATGCGATCCTCTATCCCTTCTTCATGGAAGGCGTCATTGACAAGCCTGAGCTCAAGCTCGCGGATGCACTCCACCCCAACGCAAAGGGCGTAGCGCTCATTGTCAAGCAGATCTTACCCGACGTGGAAAAACTCATTGCGCGCGTGAAAGCGAAGAAGTAGTTCGCAAGTTGCACAGTCCGCGGTGCGGGCCTGGCATGTTGAAGCACGCACGACTTCCACTGCGGAAAAGGCGCAAACTTAAGGGGACAGCGTAGCCGGCGGCGGTGGCGCATCCGGATCACTATCTCCGACGAGCTCAGAGGCACCATCGCGACCATAAATGTCCGGACGGAACGCGATGCGGCCGTCGTCTTCGACCCAGGCAGTGATGTAAGAAAAATGCACCGGAATTGGACGCGTTAACTTGACATCGAACTCTTTCGGACGCTTCTCACGCAGCGTGAGAGGATCAGTGGTGTCGACAATGCGCTCAATTGCGGCTGGATCATTGAAGCCTGGCTCGTACCTGGCAATCCACGACACCAGGTCCATTACGTTTTCAACACGCACGCAGCCGGCACTGAAGGCGCGATGGCGCTGTTTGAAAAGCGGCTTCATCGGCGTATCGTGCATGTACACGATGTCTTTGTTGGGCATGTTGATACGCACGAGCCCAAGCGCATTCCATGGCCCCGGATCCTGGCGGAACTTAATTTTGGACGCGTCTGCCGTGCGCCAGTCAACACTTTGAGTTTCGATTTCCGGGCCGCCATAAAAACCTTTTGCCGCGCGGATACGTTCCTTATCAAGGTAGTCCGGCTCGCGCATAAGACGCGGAATGAGGTCCAGGTGCGCAACACTATCCGGCACGTGCCAGTAAGGGAAAAAGTTCAGTCCTTTGATCGTCGCTTCGATCGAGGGCGTTTGACGATCCGGCTTGCCAACAATCACCCGGTGGCGCTTACGAACTTCGAACTGTTCGACAGCCTCAAGCTGGAAACCGGGCACGTTGACGAGGACATAGCGGTCCTGGTTCGCGCCTTCCATTAGTGCAGCAATACGGCGACGGTTCAGCATCAACTGTTTCAGCCGAGCCTCCGCCGTGACGGCAAGCTGCGCCCGCGTCGGTCGGTCAAGCCGCCCCGATACACGCAGACCAAGCCGGCGCTGGAAGCGCTTCACGCCAAAAACCAACCAATCATCGAAGTTGAAGCTGCCTGAATAGTACCCCGCCCCCTTCGGCGGAATATCGCCCGTCATAACCAGCTGCTTACGGATCGCTGGGATGGCTTCATTGTCATCGCCCGGGCGAATAAGACGGATTGTCTTGGTTCTGGGCCAGCCGCCCTTCTGAACAATGCGGCGGTACTGAACAATGGCGCTATCCAAGCGCTCCAGCATTTCATCACTACGAAGGGGAACAGGACCAGTTCTCAGATCCTCCAGCTTCTCAGGCTCACGCCTTCGGCTGGCCGTCGACCGATGATTTCCCTGGTCCTTCTTGAAAATCTTCTTCCAGAATTGACCATCGGAGGCGTATGCAGCCTGTGCACCGACAGCGCCGGCAACTGTGCCAGACAGTAACCCCAGCGCCTTCCGCCGACTAACAAGTGGTTGCTCATCCGGCGCGACGGATGGGCTCGTCAATTTGCTTTTTCGCTTCGACATTCGCTTTTCGCGTCCCTCAAACAGCTCCGTCAGCCATTCGCCCACTCGTTCAACGCTCACATCGCGCCACTGCAGCCACATCGACCTTCATCTGCGGTTGGAGATAGTTACCTCTCCTCGCGAACTCAAGCCATACGTTTATCGATCAAGACCCTGTGAGTATTATCTGCCACTGCGAGTAAGCAGCTTGCAGCGGCAAGTTTGTGGCATTTCAGCAAACTCGTTAATGTAACCGCACAATCCAAACACCGAAAATCATGATGAATCGGAACAATCAATGAGCGAAAAACCTGTCTTGTGGAGTGTCGATGACCGTGGTGTGGCAACCGTAACACTGAATCGCCCGGATCGAAATAATGCCTACAATGCTGACCTGATCGCTGGTCTGCACGAGGCCATGGACGACATTGGCACGCAAGCCGGTGCGCGAGCAGTTGTGATCAAAGGAAATGGTCGCCATTTCCAAGCCGGTGCCGACCTCATTTGGATCAATCAGGTCCGCGTCGGATCAACACAGGATAACATCGAAGCATCAGCATCGACAGCCAATGCGATCGATCGCCTCAATCGTATGCCGCTTCCGACGGTGGCCCTGGTTCACGGCTTCTGTGTCGGTGGTGGGACCGGCCTGGTTGCAGCTTGTGATGTCGTCATCGCGGCACAAAGCGCGAAATTCGCCATCTCTGAAGTCCGTTGGGGCCTGACGGCTTCCATCATCTTCCCTCAGCTCAATGATGCCATTGGCGTGCGCCAACTCCGACGCTACGGGCTGACAGGGGAACGGTTTGATGCCGCCGAAGCCTGTCGCATCGGCCTGGTGCATCAGGTCGTGGACGACGACCAGCTTGACGCTGAAGGCGAGAAAATCGTATCGGCCCTGCTCGAGAACGCGCCAATCGCGATCGCAGAGACCAAAGAAGTTGCGCTGGCACATGCCTTCGGCGACGTCTCGCCGGGTGACTTGAAGTGCTTGATCGCCAACCATGCCGCCAAACGCCAGACGGAAGAAGCGATCGAAGGACTAGCCTCATTTGCCGAAAAGCGCTCTGCCAATTGGTAGGCCGCCACGCAAACGAAAAAGGCCACCGCTGCGACGGTGGCCTAGATTATCATAACAGGATTGTAATCAGTAGCGGTCACCTGGATAGATGAGCCGCCGGCTGCGAGCCGGACGATAGGCCGGCGTGCGATGGTACGAAACAGCCGTACGGCGCACGACACGGCGGCGCGGCGTATAAGTCCGGCGAGCTGTTCGCCTGGTTACACGACGAACCTGACGATTGATCTTACGTTTGGTCTTACGCGCCACCTTACGAGTGCCCTGACGCGCATGCCCGGTGACCACGATTCGCGTGCGCTTCATGCCATGCCGCCGCACAAGATTGAAAAACTTTCGGGCGTTTGACGTTTGCAAACGGATACAACCGTGCGAGGCGGGTCGACCAAGCCGGCTGACAGCCGTTGTACCGTGCGTCGCGATACCACCATTGAAGAACACTGAGTACGGCATCGGTGCCATGTTATATTTGCGCGAGTGCCATCGCTTGGCCATCCAGCCTGGCCGGAAGCTGCCACGCGGTGTTTCAAAACCACTTCGTCCGGAAGAAATCTTCCACTGATAGAGCCGCTTTCCATTGGCGACGACCGTCATCCGCTGGCGCGTCAGATCAATTGTTGCACGCAGTGTCGATCGTGGTGCCTGAGGACGGATCTTGGCAGCCGTCGGTTTCAAAGACGACTTGGCAATCGTCTTACTGTTCGGCTTGACCAGTTTGTCAGGATTGATGCTCGGCATCGCCATCAGGTTCGCCGGCACACCGAAAAAAATTGCAGCCAGAAAAATGCTGGCCAGGTCTTTACGCATTACGCACTCCACGCCTGTTTTTTTACCCCCACCCAACGCGACGTTTCAATTCGGCGCGAACATCAAGGAACTGTTATGTGCGCGGCCACATCGTGTTGGGGCAGTTGCACGGGAACGCTGTGCAACTGTCCAGACAGTGTCCCATAATGCGGTTATCAAAATCAGTACGTGACGACGATTCGTGTGCGCCGTGGTCCATGCCGGCGAACCAGGTTGAACAACCGGGCCGCATTCCCGCGCGCCAGTCGCACGCAACCATGTGAAGCCGGCCGTCCCAGCTGACGTACATAGTTCGATCCATGAATGGCGACGCCACCAATAAAGAAGATCGAATGTGGCATGGGAGACCAATTGTACTTTCGCGAATGCCAGCTTCGCTCAAGACGCGTTGGACGGAATGATCCTGTTGGCGTCCGATAACCGCGCTTGCCGGTCGACACCTTCCACACATGGCGCAAACCGCCATTGACGTAGACGTGCATTCTTTGCGAACTGATATCGACCTTGACCCTCACTTTTGCCTGTGAGGCGGTCACTCCGATCATGGTCAGGGATGTCAGCGCGGCGACCGCGATCGATAGATAACGCAACATTACAAACTCCTTCAAAATGAACAGCATAACGCGACAGACACTCACCCGCCGTTAACCATGATTATGAACGCCAATGGGCACACCACAAGCGTTCGCTCTCTGGTTGGTCGCCGTAACTGCCGGTTTGGTTCAGTTTTGCTGGAAGCTGTTGTGCCAGAGCCTCAGCTCAACGACCCACTTTGACCTTTTCGTAGGAGTCGAGTGCGCGCTGCCTTGCGAACCCGTGGTCGATGACCGGGTTCGGGTAGGTTTCACCAAGCTTGATATCCAAGCCGGCCAGCTCACTCCCAGGACACGTCCACGGACTGTGTAAAGAACGATCCGGCAATGCCGCAATCTCCGGCACCCAGCGCCGCACATAATCACCTTTGGGATCGAATTTCTGGCCCTGCGTAATCGGATTGAAGATGCGGAAATAGGGCGCCGCGTCAGCGCCGCTGCCTGCCACCCACTGCCAACTCGCAGAATTGGACGCAAGGTCCGCATCCACAAGACAATCCCAGAACCAGGCCTCACCTGCCTGCCAAGGCTGCAGCAGGTGCTTGGTCAGGAAAGACGCCACAATCATCCGCACCCGGTTGTGCATCCAGCCGGTATGCCAAAGCTCGCGCATCCCGGCATCGACGATAGGATAGCCGGTCAATCCTTTCTGCCAGGCCGCGAGCACATCTGCATCGTCCTGCCATGGAAAGGCATTGAAGTTGTCCCGGAAAGCGGTCGTCGGCAGCTGCGGCCAATGATAGAGAAGGTGATAAGAGAAATCCCGCCAGACCAGCTCCTTGCGAAAGACTTCAAGATCAGCCTCGGCTGCGGGTCGCCTCGCTGCTTCGAACTGCGCCGCATGCCAACATGTTGCCGGGCTGATTTCGCCAAACCGCAGATGCGGTGACAACCGGGATGTCGCCTGGATATCCGGGCGATCGCGATCGGTCGCATACGAAACATCATCATTGCTGAGAAACTCTTCGAGACGGCCCACGGCAGCCGTTTCACCGACAGACCAGGTCTCGCGCAATCCACCGGCCCAGTCCGGGCGGCTCGGAAGCAGCTGCCATGAGGCTAGGTCTTCGCTATCTGCCTCACCAGTCCACACTTTCAGATCTTCGGGCTTGGCGACTGGTTCGCGGATAGCCTGCTGTGACAACGATCGCCAGAACGGCGTGTAGACTTTGAATGGCTGAACGGCCTTTGTGGTGACTTGATCCGGATCATGCAGCAGCGTTCCGCCGTAGCGTTTGAAGGTGACATCTGAGGCTTTGAGTGCTTCGTGCAGGGTTTTCTCAAGTTCCCCTGCCCAGGGCTCAAAGGCCCGGCTGCAATAGACTCCGGTCGCACCGGTGGATTTGACGAGTTCCGGCAGGATCTTGCATGGATCGCCCTGCCGTAGAACCAATTCTCCACCAAGCTCTCGCCAGCTGTCAGCCAGCGACGCCAGACTATGATGCAGCCACCACAATGATGCGCCGCCCAATGTCCGCTCACCCGGCGAGGCTGTATCCAGAACATACACCGGAAGGACCGGCTGCCCTGTGCCAGCGGCCGCAACGAGCGCTGGCAGATCCGACAGTCGAAGATCGTTCCGGTACCACAGAATAGCGGGCGCTGAAGTCATGGATCTCACTGAATTGCCTGATGTCCCTCATTCGGCTACGTCCGTTGACCTGATTGGATCACAGAGTGCAGCGGTCGAGCCGCCAAGACAAACAGATCGTTTGTGACTTAGTTCCCGAAGAGCGTATCAAACAGCGTCTTGGGCTTTCTCCTGCGGCGGCGCGCGCGGCGCTTCCGTCTGGGTCTTGCGCGTTCAGCGTTGTTCGCCCACGGCGCCCAGAATGGTTGCCCTGAGTCATCGTTCCAACGGCGACGTGCACGTGCGCGATTGCGCGCCCGCGGTGAAGCTGCCGTTACCGGATCCTGCCGTGGCGGCGTGCCATAGACGTGCTTCGAGGTCAGGCCATCGATACTCGCGACCGTCACCACAGCCTGCGTCCACGTCCAGGTCGACCTCTGCTCACCACGCCTGTCCGGGATCAAATCCAGAACGGCGTTCTGACGGGTGTTGATAAGTGCAACGTATTCCACATCAAGTTCGCCGGAGCGGCCTTTGGTCTTCCCCACACTGAAGCGCAGCAAACCCACTTGTCGCGGCGGCTCCCCACGTTCTTCCCATTCGATGATACGCGGCTGGCCGTCACCGACCATCTCAAGCGGCACACGCAAACCCCGAAGGTCTTGATGTGTTGCATAATACTTCTGACGATCGAGGATGATGCGCCAAGGACCAAACGACAGGTCCTCCAGAACACGAGGCTGATTGGGAACGGGCTGGCCGAGCCGCGCCAAACCGAATTCAGCCGGCTTCAACGATGGATCAACAGCCAATGCAGCGGTGAAACTCTCAATGGCCGATTGGGTTTCTGATAGCGCTTCTTCGATTTCACCTTTGGCCCACAACACTTTGGCTGTCTTTGGGGCAAGGCTCATCGCTTTGCGGATCTCCTGCGCACCAAGCTCTGGCTGCCCCTGCTTCTTGTACATCAGGGCACGATAGGCAAACGAAAGTCCTGAGCGCGGTTCAATCTCCAGCGCGCGCGCAAGGTCTGCTTTCGCTTCCTCAAAGGCGTCCAACAGAACGTAGGCGTGGCCGCGCTCACGATAAGCCGTCGCAGACCGGGGCCGTAGCTCAATGACCTTGGTGAAGTCATTCACTGCCGCCTCGACTTTGCGGATCTCAAGGTAGGCCCGGCCACGCGCGAGATAGGCCCCGACAACAGTGGGGTCAAAAGCAATCGCACGACTGAGATCTTCGGCTGCTTTTTCATAATCGCCTAGATCAGCTTGGGCTTGTCCGCGCAACCGAAAGCCAAGGGCAAAACGTGCATCATTGGCAAGCGCGCGGTTCAAGTCGCGCAAGGCAGCATAGGGACGACCCTGCGCGAGATTGATTCGCGCCCGCCCCGCCAGTGGTGGCGCTAAAGCCGGTGCCAGTTTGACTGCCTGCGTATAGTCTTCCGCGGCGATGGCGAACTCGCGCTTTTTAACGAAGGCAGCCGCGCGGTTGTTGTAGGCAGCAATATAACCTGGCCCCAGAACGATGGCCCGGTCAAAGTCCTTCAATGCCTCATCCGGCAGGCCGAGCGACAGCAGCAAGCTGCCCCGGTTATTGTAGGCAGCAGCGTACTCTGGAAACAGTCGAACACCGTCATTGAAGTCCTGCAGGGCCTGTTTCGTTTTACCGAGCCGCATATGAACGACACCGCGGTCCGTTAGGATGACGCCTTTTCGGTCATTCGTCAGCTGTTCGTCCTGCAGGGCCTCTGTATAGAGCTGGATAGCCGCCCGAAACTGGCCCTTATTAAAGGCCAGTCCGGCCTTGGTCGCCTTGACCAATCCCGGCATCTCTCCAGCCGTCTGCGCCACTGCCAACAGCGGAAACAGACAGCAAAGCATTGCAAACAGAAGATGGCGCATAATTCTAACCAATGGCATCCGGCCCGGATCGCAGAACGCCCGAGCCAGACGACTCAAGCGCTGTCACACGCACTATATCACCATAGCCACACAATCGGTGGCCATTCTATGACACTTCCTGTTGTCTTTCGACCTATTTGCCAGCGACGAGGCTGGCGATCGCATCCCCCAGTTCCTGCGTATTCGCCTTGCCGCCCATATCAGCCGTCAGAGCCGACTGGTCTTTGATAACGTGCTCGATCGCATCAACAATCGCCTTGGCCGCCTGTGGATGACCCAGGTGCTCCAACATCATAGCCCCGGACCATATCTGCCCGATGGGGTTGGAAATATTCTTTCCCGCGATATCGGGCGCACTGCCGTGGACAGGCTCAAACATCGACGGGAAGTCCTTTTCCGGATTGATGTTGCCGCCAGGAGCAATCGCAATCGTACCGGTTGTTGCAGGACCAAGATCCGAAAGAATATCACCAAACAGGTTCGATCCTACGATCACGTCGAACCAATCCGGATTGCGAACAAGGTGTGCCGTGAGGATATCGATATGATATTGCTCAGTTTTAAAGTCCGGGTATTCCTTGCCGATCGCTTCAAATCGCTCGTCCCAATAGGGCATTGAGATCGAGATCCCGTTTGATTTGGTCGCGGACGTAACCGATTTCTTTCCCTCTGACTTCGCCAGCTCGAACGCATAGCGCATCACGCGGTCGCAGCCTTTCCGCGTAAAGATCGCCTGCTGCACTGCCATTTCGAGTTCGGTGCCTTCGAACTGCCGGCCACCGACCGAGGAATACTCACCTTCGTTGTTCTCACGTACAATCCAGTAGTCGATGTCGCCTGGCTCACGTCCGGCTAGTGGACATGGCAGTCCTTCGAAGAGCCGCACAGGCCGCAGATTGATGTACTGCTGGAATTCGCGCCGGATCGGGATCAACAACCCCCACAACGACACGTGATCAGGAACGCCCGGGAAACCCACCGCACCGAGGAAAACAGCGTCGCTATCGCGGATCTGGTCGAGCCCGTCTTCCGGCATCATCGCCCCGGTCTTGTGGAACCGCTCGCAACTCCAATCGTAGTCGGTGAATTTGAAGGCAAGATCAAATCGGCCGGCCGCTGCTTCGAGAACCTTGATGCCTTCAGGCACAACTTCATGGCCGATACCATCACCCGGTATGACGGCGATTTTCATTTCATTCGACTTGTTTGCCTCGGCCACAGTCTGCTCTCCCCGGAGTTTCAACAATCGATTTTTATTGGGCTGGACAATGGTCTTAGAAGCGTGGGCCGCGATTGTCACCTGCCAGACCTGCAATATCGGGTAGGAGTTGCTGCAACACCCGTGGCACGACCTCCGGGATATCTTCCGCAATCAGCCCCGGGCCGAATTGATCGGCACACGCCCCGTGAACCCAAACCGCTGCACAGGCTGCATCCCACGGCGGCATTCCCTGAGCCAGCAAGCCGGTCACAAATCCCGCCAGCACATCACCCGACCCGGCCGTCGCCAACCACGGCGGGGCGTTACAGTTGATGGCAAACCGACCATCCGGATGCGCCACCACAGTATCCGGCCCTTTGAGCAGCACAACGGCACCACTGCGCTGCGCGGCCGCCCTGACACGCTCAGGCCGTGGTCGCTCATCACGGCCAAATAGCCGGCTGAACTCCCCTTCATGCGGCGTCAGCACGACCGGTCGCTGAGGCCTGGACCGAATGGCAGAGAACAGATCCATGCCGTTACCGGCAAACACCGTCAGGGCATCAGCGTCCAGCACGCACGCGGCATCTGATGCCAAAGCATCCTGAACATGGCGTTTCGTGGCTTCGCCAACACCTGCTCCGGGGCCAATGAGGACGGCATTCAAACGCTTGTCATCCAGTAACTTTGCCAAGTCGTGCGCACCTGCGAGCTTTGCGTTCATGATCGCGGTCAGATGCGTGGCATTGACCAGCGCAGCGCTGGCCGGACTTGCGACCGTTACTAACCCGGCACCAATCCGCAATGCGCCTCGTGCAGCAAGCCTGGCAGCCCCTGTCGACAAGGCGGGACCCGACACAACCACAGCATGACCGCGCAGATACTTATGGCCGTCAGTCTGCGGCAGCGGCCAAGCCCCAGCCCAAAGCGAAGGCCCGTTGCGAAAGGCACTCGGAGCGATTTCATCCAGAACCACTGCGGGGATCCCGATGTCAGCCAACTCAACCTGCCCACATTGAGCACGACCCGGATACAGCAGATGACCGGGCTTAAGCCGAAAGAACGTCATGCTCCGGTCGGCCTTGATGGAGGTCCCGAGGACCCGCCCATCGGAGCCATCGATACCCGACGGAACGTCGACTGCGAGAACAGGCACCATTGCAGCATTCACCTTGGCCACCCAGGCAGCTGCCTGCCCGTCCAACGGCCGGGTGAGACCGGCTCCAAACAGCGCATCTACAATGAGGTTGTAGTCAGGCAGGGTCGATGCATCGAAATCAACAAACCCACCATCCCATTTGCCCGCCATGTCCCGGGCATCGCCCGTAAGGCGTTGCACATCGCCAAGTAGTGCAACTTCAACTTGAAATCCGCGCTGCTTGAGAAGTCGGGCCGCGACGAACCCATCGCCGCCATTGTTTCCTGGCCCGCACAGAACAATGATCCGTGCACCAACAGCGTGCGCCAACATACCGTCCGCAGCATTCGTAATGGCCAAGCCTGCATTTTCCATCAACACCAGGCTGGGAACGCCCAGCCGGACTGCTGCAGCATCTGCCTGCGCCATCTCCTCAGTCGTCATCAGTTCGATCGGTTCCAGCATCATTTCATTCGACACAACAGCTCAAACATACGCACTGAGCTCGATCAAATTCCCGTCCGGATCACGAATGTAGAACGATCTGATTTCCCCTAATGCCCCACTCCTTGGCCCTGGCCCTTCGAGAATTGGCACGTCGCATGCGCCGAGGTGAGCTGCTACGGCATCAATGTCATCCACAAGAAAGCAGACATCAGCCGATCCCGGCCACGGTCGCGCTGCACGCGGCTCAAACTCTGCGCCAGATGGGTGCAAATTGATTTTTTGATCACCAAAACGCAGGGCAGATCGTTTTTGTGGGCCAAAAACAACGTGTTCCATGCCGAGCACACGCTCATAGAACGATACCGCCCGCTCGATCGACGCGACCGTCAAAACGAAATGATCAAGCGCGACAACTTTCATGCCGGGTCCTCCACTGCTGTCATCTGAGAATTGACGCATCAGCTTAGGGCGAAATCTGACGCAAATCGAACCCTATCCCATCTGATTAAAAATTGACCTTACTGATTATTTTTTAGGCATAAATTACAATAGACGCCTGCCCGATTTCCAGGCAGACAAGGAAATAATAGAATGAAATCAAGATCGTGAATCATTGGTAACCATTTGGCACGCGACCTGCTAAGGCCATAGCAAAGGCGCCGGAACGAGCGCACAACACGCCGCCGAGCAAGAAGCAGGACTGGGCGGACAGGATTACGGGCGGAAGGACAAGCGGACATGAAGAAGATTGAAGCCATTATCAAACCCTTCAAGCTCGATGAAGTGAAAGAGGCTTTGCAGGATATCGGCCTCCAGGGCATCACAGTCATCGAGGCCAAAGGTTTCGGGCGCCAAAAGGGCCATACAGAGCTTTATCGCGGCGCTGAATACGTCGTCGATTTCCTTCCGAAAGTGAAAGTCGAGGTCGTTCTTGCGGATGATCAGCTCGACAAGGCCGTAGAAGCGATCCAAAGCGCCGCCAAAACAGGGCGCATCGGTGACGGCAAGATTTTCATTTCCACCGTCGACGAAGCCATTCGAATTCGAACCGGAGAGACCGGCCCGGAAGCGGTCTAACGTCAAAGTCTTCACCCACCCTCAGCGGATGAGCCGGGCAATTGCACGACCTTCCGCTGCGCATTTTCCATCCATCAAGAACGGCATCAAACCAGGGGAGCTCCCATGACAACACCTGCCGAACTCATGCAGAAACTCAAGGACGAGGACGTCAAGTTCGTTGACTTCCGTTTTGCCGACACGCGCGGAAAGATGCAGCACGTCACAGCCGACGTGAACAGCCTGGACGAAGGTATGTTCGAAGAAGGCTATGCATTTGACGGCTCATCTATCGCAGGCTGGAAGGGCATCGAAGCATCCGACATGCTCGCCAAAGCCGACTGCGATTCCGCACACGTCGATCCATTCTTTGCCCAGAAGACCGTTGCTGTGTTCTGCGATATCATGGAGCCGTCCACTGGCGAAGCTTACGACCGCGACCCACGCTCGACCGCCAGAAAAGCAGAAGCTTTCGTCCAGTCCAGTGGCATCGGCGACACGACATTCTTCGGCCCGGAAGCTGAATTCTTCCTGTTCGACGACGTCAAGTTCCGCGCTGATCCTTACGACACCAGCTTCAAGCTCGACTCTTCGGAATTGCCGTCGAACTCCGACCGCGACTATGAGATGGGCAACCTCGGTCACCGCGTCCGCACTAAGGGTGGATACTTCCCGGTCCCGCCAATTGATAGCGCTCAGGACATCCGCTCCGAAATGCTGTCTGTCATGGCGGAAATGGGTGTTGAAACCGAAAAGCACCACCACGAGGTGGGCTCGGCACAGCACGAGCTGGGCATCAAGTTCCAGACCATGACCAGGATGGCTGACCATCTACAAATTTATAAGTACGCGATCCACAACGTCGCCGCAGCCTACGGCAAGTCGGCAACATTTATGCCGAAGCCGGTTTATGGCGACAACGGCTCAGGCATGCACTGCCACCAATCGATCTGGAAGGGCGGCGAACCACTTTTCGCCGGCAACCAGTACGCCGATCTTTCGGAGATGTGCTTGCACTATATCGGGGGCATCCTGAAGCACGCCAAGGCCATCAACGCCTTCACCAACGCGTCAACAAACTCCTACAAGCGCCTTGTCCCTGGTTACGAGGCACCGGTTCTGCTGGCCTATTCAGCGCGCAACCGCTCAGCCTCTTGCCGTATTCCTTACACGACGTCACCGAAGGCCAAGCGTGTTGAAGTCCGGTTCCCAGATCCGACCGCCAACCCATACCTCGCATTTGCTGCGATGCTGATGGCTGGCCTCGACGGTATCCAGAACAAAATCCATCCAGGCGACCCGATGGACAAGAACCTCTACGATCTGCCACCAGCAGAACTCGCAGAGATTCCAACGGTTGCGAGCTCATTGCGTGAAGCGTTGCAGAGCCTCGATGGTGACCGCGCCTTCCTCAAGGCTGGCAACGTCTTCTCTGACGATCTGATCGACGCCTACATCGAACTGAAGATGGAAGATGTCGAGCGCACCGACATGACGCCTCACCCTGTTGAGTTCGACATGTACTATTCTGTCTAAAGTTCCTCCCGTCAGTTAACGCTGACGTAAACAGCACTGAGGGCGCCTCCCGGCGCCCTTTTTTTGTTGCCCAGATCATTCCGTCCAGAAGGGATTGCCGAGCGCTCTTGCAGTCGAGGTAGAGCGCTCCCATTGCTCCCGTCAACCTTACCTCGCAACCCTACCAGGTGAGGTTAATGATTGGTGAGCCGTGCAATCGATATGACCCGGCGTAACCTGCCGTTATGACAAACGCCATGACGAGCATTTCCATGTCTCACATCGCCGGAACCAACCTCGCCGCCTTCGATGCCTCAACACTTACGCTTGCCCTCGCCGCATTGGCCTGCCTTGCATCGCTCTACGTTTTTTATCGGCTTCGGCGCAGCGCACGGCAACGTGTCTGGCAGCAACAGCTGACCGAAGAGACCCGGCTCCGCAAGCTCTAGCCATTATGCCGTTCAGAACTAAGTTGCCGGCAACGGCACGAACACGCTTATCTGCACCGCGACGGACTCTGTGTTTCATTCGATTGGTTCCTCCGGCCCGGCCATCACCTGGGGCCCCGCCATTGCTTTGCGCTGATTGGGCCGTTGGCAGGCATGGCTTCAAATTCTGCAGACCAAATACTCCACTGAATTGATCGGCCGTTTTTACAATCTCGCCCTGACTGGCCAGGCGGCACACGCCCTAATGGGTCTTCAGAAACCCGCAACGTATAAAGCTATGCCAGAACAGTCATGCTAGATTGTTCAGAACAGGTGCCGAAGAGATTCAATCGACAGGTGAGTTATGAGTGAAACACGCAGGACGATCATCACGAAAGAACGCATTCATTTCGAGAACGGTCAACAGTTGGCACGCCCCATAACCCGCATCGCAGGCTTAGCCATCATCTCCAATCCTTTCGCCGGTCAATTTCAAGAGGATCTGTCATTGTTGTTTGAGCGTGGCGGCAAAATCGGGGAACAACTAGTCAGCGAAATCACAGCTGAACTTGAATATCCCGTTGTCTCCTATGGCAAAGCCGCCATTGTCGGCACGGCAGGCGAAATGGAGCATGGCGGCGCCTGCGTTCACCCGATGCTCGGAAAACCAATGCGCGCAGCAATTGGTGGTGGGGAGGCTGTCATTCCTTCAAACGTCAAGATCGGTGCTGCCGGCGCATCAATCGATGTTCCACTCGGCCACAAAGACAATGTCTGGTCGTTCGATCATTTCGACACGATGACAGTGTCGGCCTTTAGCGGCCCACGCCCCGATGAGATCGTGGTCATTCTCGCCTTTGCAGACGGTGGCCGACCACTTCCTCGCTGTGGTTCAGGGCCACAATAACCAAGGCCGATGAATTGGCCCCCGCCATAGAAGTCTGGTGAGCCAGCCAATCAGCTTTCCCGGGACGCCCTTCTCAGTTGCGCCTTCAGAACCTCTATAACGTCCTCCATCTGGGAAGAATCGCCCGTCGTCCTTTTAACCAGCAGTGCGCCTTGCAAAGCGCTGAACAAGGCGCGCGCCATCTGCGGCTCGGTCACCGAAAACTGAAACTCGTCACGTTTCACTCCGCGAGCCACAATCCGCGTTAGCCAGGCTAAATGCATGTCGAAGAATGCCTCCACCCGCTCCCTCATCTCACCGGGCAAAGCCAAAATTTCCCCAGCAAGCGCACCGCACAAGCAAACCCGGTCGGGCGTGCCTGCAAATTCGCGATAAGGTCCGGTATAGCAATCGAACATATCCATTGCCGTCTGGTTCTCATCAGCTTCGACAGCCTGTAAAGCCTCGGTGAAGCCAGTGCTGTAACGCTCGACAACGGCGACGCCAAGAATAGCCTTCGATGCATAGTGGTAGTGGATGGACGCTTTTCGAATACCGAGCCGGTCGGAAATATCCTGAAAGCTAAACGCGTTGTAGCCGCGCGTCTGGATCAGCATTTCTGCGATATCGAGGATTTCTTCAGCTGTCCTGGAACGCACGCCTTGATCGCTCATCTCTCCCCTTCACTCAAACTGCTGGAAGTAGGCTCCGCAGCTGCCAAGTCTCCCATAAGCCGACGTCGCATTCTGGCGAAGAATCTAGCCTGGATTGGCATCTGCCCAAAGCAATTCAACCCATTGGCCTAACGATCGTTCCTGCTCCGTAGACTGGCATACACTTGCCCGGCTGGTGGCTTTCCTACGATCTCGCCACCAGCTAACAAAACCGCAGCCTTAGAGCCAACCATGGATCGCAGCTACGAAGGCCATTTGCGCAGCCCAGCCTGTGGCAAAAGCAAGCGTCCGCACAACCGGAATACCAGCCGTATAGACCAGGAAGTGCACGAGGCGGGCAAAGAAATAGACAACGATGGCGGTTTGCGTGACCGGTGTTGAGATATTCAGGATGTGGGCGATCAGCACCACCGGCACGATCACGGCAAGGTTCTCAACTGCATTCTGATGCGCTTTGATCGCCCGTTGCGCCCACATTGACTGGTCGCCGACAGTCTCCGGCGTCACTCCAGTAATCGCAGTGATGAGGCCGCGCACAGCGATCCGGTTCAAAATGTAAGGCACCCAGAAAAGCGCCGTCATCAGCACTGTCAGCGTCAGCCAATAGAGTTCCGTCGTCATCAAAAATCTCCCTTTAACAAATAACCTGGAAAATTCTACCTACTAGTTGGTAGAGGTCAAGTGTGTTTGAAGCGAAGTCCACTGGATTCAAGTATTGGCAGTGGAGAAGGCGGCTCCGGAAAGACCTGAAATTTGCTCGTGTGCAGGCCGTTACGCTAACGATTGTCGAGCCAGTCTCAGTCATCATCAGCGCAATCCGGAGGCAGTGTTTGCCGAAATGGCCGCCTCCAGGAACAATCACGCAGAGATCAAATCAATTCCTTTCCCTCACAACCCGGCATCGCGGCGGGCCCTGAAGATCGGATCGTCGGGAGAGCGATGATGGTGCGCCCAGTCATCCTTGATCGGCGGAACATCATCAAGGCAAAGGCGAGTCGCTTCAAAGACGCAGATGCGATGGGCGATCCGCCACTCGCCGTTGCGCTTTTCAACACGATCGACATAGCGCCCTATGTGGGACAGTTGTACGGGGCCACTGCGCTCAGCTGCGCCATACTTCTCTTTCGCCTCCGGACCGAGAGTGTGCATGGTGCAAAAGTAGGTTTCCGCGACAGCAACCGTGTCTGAGGCAAACTCAATCAGCGACTGTCCGAGGAAATGTACGGCCTGCGGGATATCTCCGAGCCGGTCCTTCCCGAACGCTATGAAACCATCGACATCGCCCTTGTAATCACCATGGTCGTCGTAGGCGTCTTCGTGATAGGTCGCTCGCACACCGACATCCCAATCCGCCCGGTCGACAGCACGCGCGTAGCGCGCCATGAGATCTCTGATTTCATCCTTGTCCAGCAAACGTTGGAGCGCTTTGTCCATGATATCACCTCAGCGGTTGAGAGCGGCAAGTCACCATTCTCAACCAGCTGCGGGCCAAGTGCCAATCACCGATTGAATTGATTAGCCGAGTGTCACATCACAACCATGTCCGCGCGATCTAATTGGACGGCACTAACTCTCGCGGAATTTCTCACCTCGAAACGTACGCTTGGGATTGCCCCGCTCCAGCTCGGCGTGCGCCGCTTGCAGACGAGCCCGGTCGCTCGCCGCGTTGAGGGCTGTCGAGGTCGCCAACAAATCTGCCAGACGCTCAAGCGCGATCGCACGATTACGATGCTGCGAGCGGTCTTCACGTACAACAACCGTAAGCCCGGTTGGGCCATGGGTTGCACGAACAGCACTTTCTGTTTTGTTCTGATGCTGCCCGCCCGGACCTCCGGCGCGAAAGGCTTCATAGCGCACGTCAGATGGCTCAATCCGGTCGCCCTGCACAATCGGCGGATCGATCTCCTGACACCCGATGAACCAGTTCTTGCGCTTATGATTAGGCCGCACCGAGCTCTTGCACACCCACAAAATGGAACCCGTCCAGCGCGCCGCAAAGTCTTCCGCTGCAGCACCATTCACCATTACCAAGGCCGATTGCGGACCATACCCATCCGGATTGCGCTCTTCAGCGATGTCGATTTCGACGCCGGACACCTCGGCTTCATGGCGCATCCGATCCAACGTGTGTGCGATTGCCATACGGCATTCAGCCGGGCCTTGACCGCTGGTCAGGTGTAAACGTGTTGGCATCTGTGAACCTTTTGTTTGCCGACGGCGACAACCTCTGCATGATAAACGTAGGTTGCTTCTCGAGTTCTGATCTATCAGTAGCGCCAACCCGGGATTGGTTCAAAATGCGCGGTCAAAAAGAGCCCCTGTATCGAAAAGTCAACACGCGGGCGCGCGGCGTTCACCACAAGAAGGGCGGTCGTGCCCGCTGGGAACGCAATACCAAGGCCGCCAAGAACAACGAAGCGATGCGCGGCTCCATGCATCCCGGAAACAGTAACGGCCGCGATTACACCCCGCTGTTCCGGTTCCTACTGTCCAAACTGGGCGAAGATTGGAACGCGGTGCATAGCGAAGCCGTCGCCCGGCTCGACACAGAAGAACCGATCTACTGGATGGTTGCGCGAAACGACGCTGAGAGGCGTCCCACTATCGGGATTGGAGAAAGCAGCTACTTCAGCGGCCTCTACATCGATGACGACAATCGGCTCGCAATTGTTGATCCAAGTATCAAAATTGAAGATCTTGAACCTTATTGCTCCTGCTGCACACACACCTTCAATGGCAAGCCATTCGTCAAGGCGTACCGACCATGGTGGGAGCGTGATCAAGATTAGCCACCGTTGCAGCACTCACGGTCTCTCTCATGCCGACGTCCTTTGAAATTGCCGACGCTGCGCGCGCCAGTATCGCTGGCCTGCTCGATCTGCAACTTGCACCACTTGGCCTGGCTGCGATCAACGAACTCGCACCGACCCAAGGGGAGACAATTCTGGACGTTGGTTGTGGCGCCGGCGGGACCACCATCCAGCTCGCCGAATGCGTCGGTCCAACCGGGCATGTCATTGGCGTTGATATCGGCCCGCGCAGCATCTTAGTCGCACAATCACGAACGAAGCTTATCACCAAGGTAACTCTACGCGAAGAAGACGCCTCAACTCTCAACCTCGCAGACCATAGTCTCGATGCCATCTATTCCCGCTTTGGCGTAATGTTCTTTGAGAGCCCACACATCGCATTCGCAAACTTCAGGCGCATGCTCCACGCCGATGGCCGACTAGCCTTTGTCTGCTGGCGTTCTCTATCTGAGAACGAACTTGATATGCTGCCGCTTAAGGCAGCTGGTGTCGCTGTCGAGGCTGATGATACGCCATTCTCCTTCGCGGCGGCCGGCACCATCCGAGAGTTGTTGCAGGGTTCTGGATTTACCGACATATCCGTTCGAAAATTTGATGCGCCTGTGACTTGCGGCGACCTCAATGAGACGGTCAAGGTAACGACCACCGTCGGCGCCCTTGGAAAAGTCTTGCGAGATAATCCTGAATTGTCTGCTGCCGCTATCCCCCGCGTGCGAGAGGCGCTCAAACCACGGCAGAGTGAAAGCGGTGTCTATCTACAAGCGTCAACATGGGTCGTCAGTGCCAGAGTGAAGGCCGGCATTGGCTAACCATCCACGCTTGCTTACGCATCTATGGCGGCAGCGCCCTGCAAATCACCTCGATCGGAAAAACCGCGCAGCTGTTGCTTTGCTGCGAGCCGGGCTTGATCTTTTAGACGTTCGGCAAGCGACTGTCGCAATGAGACCTGACGCTGCGCTGGCACCTGCCAGACTTCAAATGGCCCAAGCTGCTTGGCCTGCTCGTCAACAAACGACGTAATGGCCCGCACAACAGGCGGAGCGTAGAGGATCTTGCGGTGTCCTAGACCGGAAAACCGTTTCAGCTCTGCCAGGGACGAGCCTGCCGCGGCTCGCTCGGCGTTGCCGATCTCGATCTCGTCGTCGTTCTCACAGTGCAGAAACAACGCCGGGCGTTGGATCGCACCAATCAGGTTGGCGCTGGTGAACCTCTCCAGCTTGTGCCCGCCATAGCTCTCAAGCATCTGCACAAGCCGGGCCTGCGCGGTATCGGACAAGCTGATCGAGCTGCCAAACCCGCGCACCAAATCCGGGAAGCTGTTGGGCAGCGACACACAAGCATAAGCCCGGAAGGGATAGGCCCGCGGCATCGGCTTTTCGCCCCAGCCCGCAAGCAGCGTCGCAAGACCACCCAGCGAATGGGCAACAACAAACTGAATGGGGCCGAGGGATTCGGCGACATCGCGAACCGCATGAGCGCAGTTGATCATCGTCGTGCGCCGTCCCGGGCTCTGCCCGTGGGCTGGAAAATCAAACAAGACGACCCGGCAGCCACGCTTGGTCAGTTGATGCGCAAAAACGCTCATAAACGACGCTTCCGCGGACCAGCCATGAACCAACAGCACGTTTGCACGGATTTTTCCATCACTCGGCTGCAGCACATAGGCCTGCACAGGACCACCCTGCGTCGAAACAGTCACACGGTCAGCCGAGCGCAAGTGCACCCTGGCCCGCTCGACCAGGCTGACGTGGTCAGAGCTTCGGTGGCTCGACAAATCCGGTCGACAGAACGTCCTGTACGCCAGGGCGGCCGACAGATCCGGAAAGAGACTATCCAACTTCGCCAACATCATAACCCGCAGTTGTATCAAACCTATGGCTAACAAAGTGTTAGTCGCAGCCCAGCTGGGCCAGGTTCATTTGCTATTCCAGACGTCTCGGCAGTGGTTAACGTGCGCGCATGATCGCAGCATTGCCACACCGGTAGACTTATGATGGAAAGTCCTGATCAGATGTCTGCATCGCCAGGCGGCGGGCAGAATCCCACCTCCGACGAGGCGAGACCTGATCACATGAGGCGATTTGGTAGATGCAAGACGCAGATGCAACCATAGCGGACAACATGTTGCACTTTGGCCGAGTTCTGCGCGCAGCCGGCCTGCCCATTACACCGCAACAAACAGCTGATGCGATTGCTGCGACACTCGCGACAGGGTTGAGCAGCAGGTCCCGCTTCTACTGGGCGCTGCATCTGGCTTTTGTGAAACGACGCAGCGAACATGAGCTGTTTGACCAGGCTTTTGCCATTTTCTGGCGCGACCCGGGATATCTCAAGCGCATGATGTCATTGATGATTCCCCAGACATTGGCTCTACCCAATCCGGATCAACAAAAGAACCTGGCGCGCCGCCTTTCTGACGCTCTCGGTGATCTCGGTCAGAATGAGCCCAAGCCGCAACCAGACATTCTTGACGTCGATGCCGTAGAAACCTTTTCAAGCCATCAACTGGATCGCACCAAAGACTTCGCGCAGATGACAGCTGAGGAGTTGCGCGCAGCTACCAAGCAAGTCCAACGCATTCGGTTCGTTATGGAAACGCGGCCAACTCGGCGCTATGGGCCGTCATCCTCCGGCCACGCCATTGACCTGAGACGCATGCTGCGCGAGGCAGGCAGCAAGGGGTCCGACCATCTCCTCCTTAAACGGCGGGCCCGCAAACACCGTCGTCCGCCGCTGGTGGTTCTTTGCGATATATCGGGTTCAATGGAGCAATACGCGCGCGTCTTTTTGCATTTCCTCTATGGGCTGACGAGCGAGCACGAGAAGGTATCCTGCTTTCTGTTTGCCACGCGCCTCTATGATATCAGCCGCAAGCTCAAATCACGTGATCCCGATGTTGCTATCGCAGCTGTCGGCAATGACGTGACCGATTGGTCGGGCGGCACGCGCATTGGGCAGTGCCTGACAGAATTCAATCAACGATGGGCCCGCCGTGTACTCGGCCAAGGCGCAAACGTGATGCTGTTCACAGATGGTCTCGATCGCGACGCCGGCGATGGCATGGAACTCGCCGCTCGACGCTTGTCAGCCTCATGCAAACGCCTGATCTGGATCAATCCCCTGCTGCGTTACGACAAGTACCAGCCGATCGCATCAGGAGCCCGCATTCTGGACACCTACGCCACTGAAAGCCGCAGCTGTCATAACGTGGAAAGTCTAGCTGATCTGGCTGCCGCTCTGAACCGCTGAGCCGCCCCTCGCACCTTTCACGGGTAAGCACCAGACCCTCACCCCGCTGAGCGCATACCACATTTCCATCTGGCTGGAATGCGGTCAGTTGATCGGACTGGCGCGTTGATCACCCCTCGTCTATCACCGGATGGTAGATTTGGGATCTCTGGAGGCGTGTGACATGCGAGTTGGGATCATTGGTGTTGGCCTAATGGGCCACGGAATTGCATTAAACATTCTCAAGGGTGAGTTCTCACTGATCATGCTGGACCATCCTGGCAACCAACCGGTCGATGACCTAGTCGCAATGGGCGCAAAGCAGTGCAGCACAGCAGGCCTTGTTGCGACTGAGGCAGATCTAGTGATCTTGTGCGTAACGGGATCTCCGCAAGTCGAAGCCGTGCTAACTGGCCCCGATGGCGTTATCTCCAAGTTAAAGCCTGGGACAATCGTCGTGGACTGCTCAACCGCCCTACCGGAATCAACTCTTCGGATGGCAGCCTTGGTAACAGACGCAGGTGGGCGGTTTCTGGATGCTCCCATGACACGGCTCGCCAAACAGGCTCATGAAGGCACGCTCAACATTCTCGTTGGTGGCGATGAAGACACTTTGGCTGCAGCCCGCCCCGTGCTTGAGACGTTCACAGAAAACATCGATCACGTCGGCGGTGTCGGCTTCGGGCACAGGATGAAGCTCCTGCATAATTATGTTTCAATTGGTCAGATGGCGATCTTGGCAGAAGCTGCTGCACAGGCAGCCGAAGCAGGTGTTGATGCCCAAGTCTTTGTTGATGTCTTAGGTAAAGGCGGAGGGGCCGGAGCCGCTCTCGCGCGCTTGCAGACTTGTATCCTGACGGGGGACTCGAGCGAAGTTCCCTTTGCAATTGGAAACGCCATCAAGGACATCGACTATTACCGCGAGATGATTGGCGGAAGTCACAGCAGCCATGTGATCGCCGATGGCGTTTCTTCAGCCATCGCATCCGTTGCAAACGCCGGGCATGAAGCAGACCATGTCCCAGAACTCACGCGATTGTTTCGGCGCAGCGGCTCCGGGACTTAGAGTATCGCAGTTGGACGCAACTCCATGCGCCCAACTGATTGGAAGTGTCTCTAGGTCGGACCTTCTTGTTCGCAAAAACGTGCAGGCCGATAATGGAGCGGACGGCATGCCCCAACATGACAATTGTACAATCGATTGCACGCCCGCCGGGCCTGTCGCCTGGTGTGCCGCAGGCTGCCACCGTAACAGGCATAGAAGCGCGTAATCTCACCTCGCCGCGAACCGGGCACATTCTGGGAAAAATCGCATTTCCAACCCGGAGGGTTAGCGTATGCCGCACGGGAGAACGTCAGGCCGCCGAGGACGACCAATCCGAGGGCCAGCGCAAGACTTAAGAACCGCATCTTATTCACCTCTCTGAAATAGACTGTTTCAACTTTCGCTTATTGCCTATTCACCCGCAAGTCGCGTTTGACCACCTTTCCGTGACTTGCCATGTCCATCAATTCATATCAATCCTTACTGATTCCCGGACAAGAAATGGTCGCGACTTGCGATTCGTGAAGCACACGTCTCTCGGCAATGCCCTGACATCGATGAATGCCGAGTTGCCCTAATAGATCGCACACCCATCTTCAGCATCGCTGAGTTGGGCGTTGATCAAATCTTTGATCGTGCCCGTCTTTGGCCATTCGGGCTCAACATAGGCAGCCGCACGAGCATCCATCTCAGCGTCCAACGGCTTGCCATCGGCATCAACCAAATTGATTTTTCTGGACTGGGGTTCAAAGCAAACCATGTCTCCATCCTTCAACTGCCGCAGACGATTGCGTGGCAGATGATATGCAGCCTTGGCACGTGCGCCTGCGAAGCCGGACGTCCGCTGATCTGTCAACAACGCGACATCCAGATCAGGGTCATCATTCAATGCAACCATGATCGCAAAGTTGGCCGATAGAAGTTCAATGGTCGAACGGTCACCCGTGATAGCATAGCACGTTTTATTGACCAGCTTGGTCGCATTGGCGGTGTCTTTGAAGAAGTCAGCCTGCGATGCGCACAGGTGCACCTTGTAGGTACTTTGATGGCGCATCGACTGACTTTCCTTGACCCAGGAGCCACCAGGACAAAGATTGCCGCGGTAAAGGACAATCTGCGGCTGCGGCGCCATCGGACGATCAACGGGATGAAAAATCTTCTGAGCACCGAAGTCGAGATCAGGCGCATCGCGGTAGAGTTCGGACAGTCTTGGCCCGAAAATCGACGTCACATCGTTCAACACATTCTCTGCCACAAGATACTTGATGACACTAGGCAACAACGCGCCGATATGATTGACCGGATACTTGCCGACGGGTTGTAGATCACTGACCCACGGCATCTCCGCCATCTCCTGCCAAATGCTCGATGGCGTGTGCCTGATTCCCCACGAGCGCGTCATCCATGGCAGGTGGAGCGGCAGGTTGGTCGACAGCCCGAACAAGGCAATCGCCCGAATAAAGTTCTGGAAGTTCTCCGGACCGACCGTATCAGCAGGTACAATGCCTTTCTCAAGGGCGCTGCGGTAGAGAACCATCGTTTTACGCGTCAACTCCATACGCGCCTCGGTGTGGGAGGCGTGAAGGTCTTCGCCGGCCAGAATGAAACCGCCACAGCAAAGTGCAACATAGTTGGACATCGCCGAAGCCAGGTTCTCACAGACCCCGACATCCGTCACCGTATGCTGGCGAACCGCTTCCAGCTCAGCCGCATCAGCATCACCGTTGATGTGACGAATCCGGGTCATCGCCAGATCGCCGATCGTCACCTCGCGTCCATCGGGCATCTGACCAACAGAACGATGACCGGAATGCAGCAAGGCCCAGGGGATATAGCGATAGGGTTCAATACCCATCGTGTGGATGAGCATAGGGAAAGTTTTGTCACAGCCGCCTCCGGCAACAATGCCAAATGGCGTCATCAAACCGATCGTGCCCTGCACCGTCCACGCTGTCGTAAACTTGTAAGCGTTGGAAAAACCCTGTCCCGAAGCTTCCATACCGCGATGGTCTGTAAAGCCAGAGAACGGCACTTGATACATTGCCGGTCCGCCATCAGCAGCAAGCATCTCGGAAGCAAGCTCAAACATGCCAACCAAGCTCTGGTCGCACGGCGATCCCATCGGATAGATCCCGAGCAAAGGTGTTTCAGGATTACCTTGCGGCTGGAAGACAGCGCGATAATGCTGGTCACCGACCCAGGCAATCGCCGAATCGTTAAGATCGCCGGTCAGAAGGTCCGGATGGTTGGTCGCGCGGATATCTCTGACAAGTTTCATGGCGTGTCCTCTATGACGAATTGCTTGCATGCGATGCTTGATAGCCTTGGGTTGCAAGTGTCACCGCACCTGCACTGGAAAGCATTAACAATCATACTGCGAGAACTGCGTTTCGTCGATCCGACCGCATGCGGAAGCGGCGTTATCCTGAACAGCCTCCCCTGCGTTTCCCCGCCGCGAGACAATCGATACTGCGGAACAGTGCATGCGCCTATCGCATGCAATTGCGCAAGACCACCGGATCAATCCCGCGCACCGCTGATCGAAAAGCCTCTCAGACCGGCACGGCACACTCAAACTCCACTGAGAACCTCATAGTGGCATTCAACCGGATGCCCTTTGTTGACCGGGAGAATATCCTGAGGGCAGCACGACATGACAGCAACGCAATCCATCTCCGCGCGCAGAACAACGTAGTCACCAGCTTTCGAAACGGGCTCACCCCAACCTGTTGCACCATCTGCTGCTACAGGAATATTCATCCAGAGATTGAGCGGACTTGGCGTCTCAAGGGACGTCAGTCCGAGCCGCCGCAGAGATGCGTGCAGATTGTCGGTACAATTGTCATGGTACTCTGTGCAGCCGAGCAAGCCATATCGATAGTCATCACAGGCCGCCATGATAGTGTCGTGGATGCCGGGCGATGTATCCTCAACGAAATGAAGGATTGGTCGGCGCCGATTGGTCACCAGATCATCACCTGACTTTGGGAAGATCGAAGTCAAAGTCGCACGGAGATGCTCCATGGACAAAAACTCGGTCAGGTCCTCCGCAGAGAATGCCCAGAAGTCAACCACCTGATGGCCATGCGTATTGATGATCTTCAGCGCCTGCCCTTGACCAAGACGCACGGCGCGCCCTCGTCTCGCTGGTATCTCGTCCATGCCCAAACCTCCATCAGTCGGCCCAGCTTTGACTGTCCACATCGCAGCACACGCAATCAAGTCGAAAAATACCGAAGTTGATGTCTGGAGGGCAGCCTCAATCGGCGCGCCAGATCATCGTACGACATCAACTCAGAGCCCGCTGCTCTGATGCTTGATCGGGGACTTATGACATCACACTGGCATCGGCCTGAAAATGAACAAGGGCATGCGGAGGGTCCGCATGCCCCACAAAGCAGGACAATTTTCCTGTAGCAATCGCTGGTCTAGGCCGCGGCCTCATCAATCAGGCCGCGCTGCCGCAAAAGACCTTCCGGCGTCGGCATCTTGCCGCGAAATGCCAGATAGGCATCATCACCATCGCGTTGCCCGCCCGCTGAATAGATAAAAGTTTTCAGCTTCTCCGCAACGGCTGGATCGAAGACATTGCCAGTCTCTTCAAAGGCGGTGAACGCATCGGCATCCAGAACCTCAGACCACATATAGCTGTAGTAACCAGCAGAATAACCGTCACCGGAAAACACATGCTGGAAGTGCGGTGATTGATGCCGCATCTCGATTGCCCGTGGCAGACCCAGCTCGGCCAGCACCTGCTTTTGGAAGGCGATCGGGTCTGATCCACTTTCATACTTCGGGCTATGGAAGGCCATATCAACCAAGGCGCTCGCAAGATACTCGACAGTGGCAAAACCTTGGTTGAAGTTTTGTGCTGCCTTGATCTTCTCGATCAACGCATTCGGCATTGCCTCACCTGTCTCGTGATGGCGTGCAAACTTCGCCAGAACCTCATCCGCCTCAAGCCAATGCTCATAGAGCTGGGAAGGCAACTCGACGAAATCCCGCTCAACACTCGTGCCGGACAGTGAGCCGTAAGTGACGTCTGACAACAACCCGTGCAACCCGTGACCGAACTCATGGAACAGCGTGCGCGCATCATCGAATGACAAGAGTGTCGGGCGACCTGCTTCGGCCTTGGCAAAGTTCATAACGTTCAGAATGATCGGCCGTTGAGTATCAGGATACTTGCGCTGACCACGGAAAGCCGTCATCCACGCGCCGGACCGCTTCGAGGAACGAGCGAAGTAATCACCGACAAACAGCGCGATCTCGTTGCCGTTTGCATCATCAACGCGCCACCCCCGGACATCGGGGTGATAAAGGTCGAGATCCTGTTGCTCCTGAAATGAAACGCCGAACAAACGGTTCGCCGTATCGAAAGCAGCCGCAATCACCTGATCCAACGGCAGGTAAGCCTTGATCTCACTTTCGTCGAGCGCATAGTCGGCCTGCCGAACCTTCTCGGCATAAAAGCGCCAATCCCAAGGTTCGATTTCAATGTTCTGACCATCGGCTTTGGCAGCCTCTGCCAAACGCTGGCACTCTGCATTGGCAGCCTCGACGGCAGGCTTCCACACTGTCGTCAGCAGAGCATCTACAGCTGACGGTGTCTTGGCCATCGTGTTGTCGAGCTTGAACGCCGCGAAATCTGTAAACCCAAGCAGACGCGCGCGCTCCTGGCGCAAACGCAATGTCTCAGCGATGATCTCACGATTATCCGTGTCTCCGCCCTTTTGCCCCCGCGCAGCCCAGGCCTTATAGGCCTGCTCACGCAGATGCCGGTTTGGAGAGAACGTCAGAAACGGCTCTATCAATGAACGCGATAGCGTAACGACATGCGACGCGTCGGCCTCGCGCTCCTTGGCAGCAGCTGCAGCGGCGTCCACGAGAAACGCCGGCAACCCTTCAAGGTCTTCCGGCTTATCCAGCGCCAGCTGGTAATCATTCTCATCAGCAAGAACGTTTTGCGAGAACTGCGTGCCGAGTTCAGACAATCGCTCGGTAATCTGGTTCAACCGTGCTTTGTCTGCTTCACTGAGCTGCGCACCAGCCCGCACGAATGAGCGGTGCGTCCGCTTCAGCAATTGGCGCTGTTCATCGCTGAGATCCAGCTTCCCGGCGTTTGCTTTGATCGCATCAATCCGTGCAAACAACGCTTGATTGGAAGTGACTGAATTCATATGCGCGGTGACCTTCGGTGCAAACTCACGCTCCAGAGCCTGCATGTCCGGATTGGTATGCGCACCCGACAAAACCCAAAACGTCGTCGCCACCCGCGTCAGAGTTTCGCCGGCCGTCTCCAAGGCTAGGATCGTATTCTCAAACGTCGGTTCGGCCTCCGCACCGGCAATAGCATCAATCTCCGCCCGGTGCGCCGCTAGCGCCTCCTCAAAAGCATCCTTGTAATCCTCACTCGAAATACGTGAGAACGGCGCCAGACCAAACGGCGTGGACCATGACTGCAGGAGAGGGTTTGCGCTCTTATCAGATGTCATTTCTCGCCCATCTTCGTGTTATGGCCGCTAGCAGAACTCTGCCCATAGCAGAGCGGCGGCCCCTGATCGCTTCAACTTGTGGTGGCGGACCGGTCCGGTCAAGGCGACGGGCGATCATTTTGATCCGGCCGGTCGAGCTCGTTCGGAGTGTCCTGCAAGAACAAGGCGGGCAACAAGGCACTCGACACAATAACCATGAGAATAATTGTGTACTGAGCCTGGCTGATAATCCCCGCTTCCAAGCCCACCGTTGCGGTAACAATTCCGAAGGCCAACCGGTAATTAAACAGCAGACCGGCAAAGATCCCCGAATGCCCGAGCAGATAGTGGGTTGAAACCGCCGTCCCAACAAATTTCAGACCAATCGCCGCGACAGCCAGAACGACAAATTGCAGGGCGAGATCAACGTTGACTAGGGTCAGATCGATCTGCATGCCCGCATGGAGAAAGAAAATCGGTGCCAGCAAACTGAAGACAATTGCGCGAAGTTTCTCCTCGACTTCACCGTGCTCTTCAACCACCTCGGACAACATTAAACCGATAGCAAATGCGATAATGGCCGGGTGAATTCCGCCGACATGCTCTGCCATGAATCCCATGGAAATCAGAACGACCATCAAGAAGCGCAATTCGAACTCAACAATCGATCCGCCGTACCTCCGGAAAATCCATGTCCCCACACGCGGCAATCCGAAAATCATCGGTATAAGAACAATCAGGAAGATTGCTGTGCCCCACCCCGTATTGCCGAGCAGAATGGCCAAGGCTATCATACTCAGCACATCGACAACCGTTGCCGCACTCAACATGATCTGCCCAAAGTCGCCTGCAAGATCGCCGCGTTCCTTCAACGCGTGATAGACCAGTGCGAGGGATGTTGTCGAAAGACCGATCGCCATCAGCCCGGCTGCTGTCCACGATAGATTGAACAAAAACGCACAGACGACAAATACTCCGAGCATCGGAAGGAGCAATGATGCAGTTCCGATTCCGACGCTGGTCTGCCACGTCTTGCGCAATCGATGAACGTCAACCTCGAACCCGGCGAGAAACATGAGGCCGAGCAGTCCAAGATTACCGAGAAATTCCACCCAGCTCAGTGAAGCGATGTCACTATAGAAGTAGGCAAGCGCGATCCCCGCAATGATCTCGGCGATCGCGCTGGAAAATCCGATCTCCAGTGCAATCCCGGCAGCCACGACCAGCACCAGTGCGACGACGACTGATGGGTCCATCACGTCAACCTATCTCTCACTATTTCTGGGTGATTGCATCTTCATGCTCCGGATCAAATTTCGTGATGCCGTTTCTCTTGCTGGCTGTTCCGGTATCTCAAACAATAAAAGCCCCGAACAGGAGACCTGTTCAGAGCCTGGAAGAAGAGAGACTATGGCTAGCAAATCACTGCCCCAGTGCCGTTAAATGGGCGACGACAGCGCAGAAAGTGAGAAGCAAGCTCATATCCGGAGTGCGGCGCACCTGGCAAATGCGCTTGACGCAATTGCCAGGCACCGAATTCCGGCAAAGTACTAAAATTACTTCTTAACGACTGCAGGTGCAGGAACGTCAGATGCGCCGAGGCCGTTTGGATGCGGCATTTCACGACGGCAAGCAGTGATTGCTGCGGCAGTGCACAGCAGAGCTACGACGAAAAGAGTGCCCCTTTTACCCATTGTCTGTTCTCCTATGACAAAGATGGATAGCACGAGCACTTGACCTGACCCGACCCGCCCAGCGCAAGTCTCACCTGCCAACAGACCCAGGTTTGCCACCTTTATGGTGCGATTCAGCAACATATATTGCGGCACGCTTATGCTCTCTAGAGGAATTAACTATACCGAATCAGTCACTTCCGCCTGTCAAGTCGTGACATTCGAAACACACAACTGATCCACCGCGCATGTCACACACAAATTTGTTGAGCGGTTATTAGGACTTCTACGTAGAATTGCGTTCGGAATTTCCAAATATTGCAACGCGATTCAAAACATGAGCGAAGGAGCCTGATAATGGTCCGTTTTTGTTCGAGGATGGTCCTGTGTTTGGTTGTGTGTGTCAGCGGCATGGCCGTATCGGCGGCTTCGGCAGCAACCCTGCGGGCGACAGTCGATCTGTCTCAACAGCGCATGTATGTATTTGTCGATGGTAAGCGGAAGTACACGTGGACGGTCTCGACCGGGAAAAGAGGATGGCGCACCAAGCCGGGCTTTTACACACCGTTTGCTCAGCGCAAAAAGTTCTACTCAAGCAAGTGGCGCATGAGCCTTCCGTATTTGACGATGATCGGTCAGGACGGCACTGCCATCCATGGCACGTATCAGACAGGCAAGTTAGGCCGGCCCGCCTCTCACGGCTGCATCCGCCTCACCGTCAGCAATGCGAAAAAGTTTTATAGCCTTGTGGAGCGGCACGGGTTCTGGTCGACATCGATCGAAGTTCGCCGCTGAGACCCTGTCGGCGGACGAGGCATCGTTTCCGTCGCCGGATGACAGGCATTCCGTATCCATTGATACCGCCAAAGCCATTGCTGACAGACACGTCAGCAATGGCTTTTTGTTTTGCGTGTCTTGCACGCACCCGATCGCTCAAATTTTGCGAGAGTCCCATCACGCCCATCATCCGTATCGACTATTACTCTGCCGCTAACCGCGTGGCTCTAATGGCAATCCGCTTCGCCACCAGCGGAGTTGCACTGTCAGGCAGTAAAAGGGGGGGGAGGCCCAAACTCGATCCCGCACGCGATGAATGAACCCATCAGTTGTACAATGACGCCCGGACTGTGCTGTTAGAGTACCCAAGAAAGTGCACTTGCCCCGACCAAACGCAACGCAGTGGATGAAGGATCATGTTCAAGGTTTCACTAGATGAAGTTGCAGTTGTCGGTCAGGGCATGAGTCGACCGGAATGCGTCCTGACAACGCGTCAGGGCGACATATTCGTATCCGATAGCCGCGGCGGCATCACCGCGCTCCGCGCTAACGGGACCCAGGAATTCATCAAGGCGACAGGTGTCCCGGACGGCTTTTTGCCAAACGGCATCGCGCTCACACCAGAACGCGATTTCCTAATTGCAAATCTTGCAGCGGACGGCGGCGTATGGCGTATGAAACCAAGCGGCGAAGCAACACTTCTCCTGAATGAAATCGAGGGTGAGATCATGCCGTCGGTGAATTTCGTTGGACTTGATCGCGACAGCCGCATCTGGATTACATACTCGACCCGTCTGCAGCCACGCGAAGGCGCTATGAAGAAAGGCTGGGCCGATGGCTTCATCGCCGTGCTGGACGACAAGGGCGCACGCATCGTTGCCGATAACATCGGCTACACAAACGAAGCGATTGTCGACCCCACCGGCCAATGGCTGTATGTCAACGAGACTGTGGCTCGCCGTACCATCCGCTTTCCCATTGGTCCGAATGCCGAACTTGGTGACCGCGAAGTTGTAGCAGCTTACCCGCCGGCGACATTTCCTGATGGCTTTACTTTCGATTGTGAAGGCGGGGTTTGGTGCGTCAGCGTCGCCAGCAACCGTGTGTTTCATGTCGACCGCGATGGCAATCAGACTATCGTGCTGGAAGACAACGACCCGGCCAGAATGCAGGAAGTCGCCGCAGCATTCGACAATGACACATTCAAGCGCGAACATATCGACGCCGGCAAGGAGCGCTCCTTGAAGAATATCGCCAGCATTGCGTTCGGCGGCGAAGACCTGAGGACGATTTACATGGGCTCATTATTTGGCGACGGCATTGCAACCTTCCGCGCGCCCATCGCCGGCGCGCCCCCGGTGCAGTGGGAGTACTAGGAACAACAGCGAGGCGGTGTCTTCAAAGACGCGGATCAACACATCTGACAGTCGCCGAAGCGTGACTGTCGCCTCATCGGCGTAAACGCCGACACGGCCGCGCGATCACCGAACACACCCAGCGCGAACCGCTCCGGACACATCTCTCCCTCTTGCCAATGGCCAGACGAAGCCTGCCCCAGGCCTTCCCGTATTCCCACTTCGTAAAACTTTCCCAATTGCGACGTGCATAAGCCCGCGCGCCCTTCTTCGTTGCCCAGGCCGGGCTTGCACCATGATGCTCGTGGTACTTCATGCAGAGCTTTCCGCGGGTCCGGATTTTCTCCCACATCTCGTGGTTTTCGTAGGCGGTAGCTGCGGGCGCCAACCACAGCGCCAATCCAACGATCAACATAACAAGACAATAGACACGCATAATAAGGCCTCCATAGAAGCTCGTCAGAAATTCACGGCGCGGGATCTCGACTCCTCAGGCGCACCTCAGTATGCGCACCAGCTTATGCTGGTTCGCGATGTCTTGAAAGTCCTTGGACAATACCGGAGTGAGCTGTGTGATTTGCGGCAACGGTACGTTGCGCCCTGGACGCACTGCAGCGCCATTTCAGAACCCACAGCGAGCAGCCGCAGACAGGCAACCTTCAACCAGCGACAGGCAACCGCTTGCGCAATTCGGCCTTATGGATTTTCTCAAGCGTTGATCGTGGCATTTCCGAGACGACAAATACCTCGCGCGGAACTTTGAAATCCGCCAACTTGTCAGCGCAGGCCGCGATCACACGCGCCCCTAGATCGTCGTGCTGATCTGCGGTGACATCTGCCGCCGGAATGACAAACGCAACAGGGATCTCATCCAGCATTCGATGTTGTTGCGCAACGATGGCGACCTCATACACACCGGGCACCACCGCGATGATCCGCTCGATCTCGGAAGCAGCGACGTTCTCACCACCGACTTTGAGCATGTCCTTGTCACGGTCCGCAAACGTCAATTGGCCGTCTGTTTCAAGGCGAATCCGGTCACCGGTCTTAAACCAACCATCCTCAGTGAAACTCTCCCGCATCGCCGCTTCGTTACCCAGGTACTCATAAAACATCTGAATGCCCTGCCAACCACGGCACTGCAGATGACCGACTTCGCCGGGATCCACTGCCGTCTCACCATCGTCACGCAAGACGCGAATGTCATAGCCACTGGCCGGGCGTCCGGTTGTCATCGTGCGATTGCGCATACGCGCTTCACCGATGATGCCGTGGCTAATGGTTTCCGTCATGCCCCACCAACCAATCGAACGCACACCGAAGTGAGCATCGAACGGCAGCTCATTTGCATTCATTCCAAACATCCGGAAGCTGTGCTCATCCGGTGTCGGTTGCTGCATCACGGCCTTACAGAAGAATGTCAGCATCGACGCCCAGGTGCACCCGTTGCGGACAGCAACATCCCAGAACCGCGATGCCGAGAACCGTGGCATCAGCACGACACGCCCACCTGTCCACATTGTCGGCAGGATCGAATAGGTCCGAGCATTCGTATGGAAGGATGGCATCATCACAAGATGCGTATCATCCTGATTGAGGTTTTCATGAACCGCCGATGTCCGCGCCCCCCACAACGCATTGCCGTGAGTCCACAATACCCCTTTCGGTCGTGATGTTGTGCCAGACGTAAACTGCACAGATCCCGATCGCCAGGGATCGGCTGCCAATGCCGGGAGGTCAGCAGGATCGCCATCAAGTTGTGCAAACGCAGAGGCCTTGTCGGCTCTGAGATTGGCCGGCACCTCACCACCATCGACCAGATGATCCGTGACAGCCAGCCACTTTAGGTTCTTCGCGCTGCGCGCCACGGACTCGGCGAGTTCAGGTTGTGTAATCGCAGCAACCGCGCCGCAGTTCTCCGCAAAGTAGGCAAGTTCATCATCAGACGAGCGCGTGTTTGTCGTAACCACTACAGCACCGATCCGCTGACAGGCGAACCACAAGAATTCCATTTCCGGTGAATTGTCGAGGTGGACAAGAATGAAGTCGCCAGGTCCGATACCACGCGCGTGAAGACCAGCCGCCACGCGCTCAACTTTGTTGTGAAACTCGGCGTAAGTCCAGGACTGGCGCTGCCCTTCGAATGGCTCCCAAATGAGGAACGTGTGGTCACCCCGTGTCTCAGCGCGATGCCTGACCAGCCAGCTGACATCGCGGCCGGCGAACGGATTGACAATCTGGCCACGCTCATCATTTGGAGCAAACGACATCAAGATCCCCTCGACAGTTGAAACCATCTTCGAGGGGTAGGCTATTGCGCAAAGGACGCCACCGCAATCCCGGAACGCATCGAATGCCGTGCCACAGCCTCATGCGCAATCACTGCGATGGATCGCAACGACACCGGCCATGCGCTGCCGCACCTCTGGTGCCGCCAGACAGAGGCGGACTGTCTCGTATCCGGGAGCGCCGTCAAATGGCGCGACATACATCGGCTGACTTTGGTTCGGAGGACATAGGATAATGCTCTCGTCAGGACCGACTTGGTCCGGATCGAGGATCGCAGTCGATCGGGTCATGACAAAGAGCGTCCGCGGTACGGCCCTTGGCCGGCGAATGTAAGCGCCAAGGGCGTGCTGCGTCGCAGGCGATAAACCCTGCTCGATGTAGTCAACAACAAGGGTCGTCGAGGGTGCGGCTTCGATAGCCGTGACCAAAGCGATCAGCGCCTCGTTCACGTCCGCACCTTCATCTACCAACCAGTTGATCGTATCATCGATAAGTGTACTCAGATCAGCGGTGCTTTGTTTGTGCGAACCTGCACGGCTGTCAAAGTCAGTCGAGCGGTCCGGTCCAAGAAAGCGACAATCGGGAAGCGCACGCGCAAGGCACTCGGAGAAGCGTGTCTTACCACTCGCAAGCAGACCGATAATGAAGTTCAGCCGCTGCGGCTGCTGGACAGAAAACATCTCACCATCCCATGGCCAGGGCAGCGCGAAGCTCGCCACCACACGGGATTTGGGCGCCATCAGATCGGACAGATCACGCAATGGCGTTACGCCATCGCCATTGGCATCGTTTCTGAGCGCACGCACCCGCGCCAAGCGATCCCGGAGTTCGCCGACTTCACGATCAAGTTCTTGCTCACGCACAGCAAGAGCGCTTTCGAAACTGCTCAGATCGCCATCCAGGACCCGCTTGATCTGAGCCAGACTGAGCCCCAAACCACGCAAAGCGATGACCTGCGCGGCAATACGCATATCCTCCGGTCGATAGCAGCGCCAACCCGCCTCCGTCCGCGCAGGCATAATCAACGATCTTTGTTCGTAGAGGCGAAGCGCCTTGACCGACACGCCCAGTTGCTTGGCAGCTTCCGACGGGCTCAGGGATAGGTTTTCTTTGGTCATCGCGAAACCTCGCTGTGGTCGATCCCCAGCCTTATCGGAGCGCCCCCAGGGGCCGGCGCAAGGCCAAGCTACAGCGAATAGCGACTTATCCCCAAAATGCTGCGCCAAGGTCCGAGCTAGCGCGAAACCGCATCAGTCGAACGCACTTAACCATAACTCATCGACCATCGTCGTGAACAGCTCGTCCGATCGGCCGGCAACATGAGCGGCAGATCTCTGTTCAGTTTCTGTTTAGGGTTAGCCGTGTACGGTCAAGCCTAAGTGTCAGCAGCAGGGTGTATTAAAGTCATGAGAGCATCATTCGGACTAGCCGCAATAGCCGTTGCCCTCTGCGGCGCCATGCAAGTGTCACCGGCCGTCGTTTCGCCTGCAGCCGCGCAGCGCTTCGATTGTGCCCATGGCCCGGACTACTACCGCGTCCGCAACGTCTCATCCGATGACCATCTCAACGTCCGTGCAAGACCGACGAACCGGAGCACTAGGGTCGGCGCCATCCCCTACAACGGCATCCGCATCAAGTGCATCGGACCGTGCAAGGGCCGCTGGTGCAAGGTGGACTGGTCCGGCACCGTCGGTTGGGTGAACATGCGCTACCTCGGCGAATGACGCCGCAGGGCCAAGCTATCCTCAAGGGAATAATTCCCCGTTTGCCGCACAGATTGTGAACTGCTGCCCGTTAAGGCGCGATCCAAGTAGCCTCGGATTGCCTGCCGGTCTCACCGTACCGAATGATGGCCCGCCGGACATGGCCGCGCCTGTGCTGAAACCAATCCAGCACGGAGGCGGTAAAGACAATCACACCAAATCGCTCTCGGCCCACTTCCGTCTCAGCCTCACTGGGTGCATCCGCATGTATGAGGCTCGGTTCTGGAAGCGCAAGCGCATCGCCCGGCGGACCACCACAATAGGTTGTTCGTGTCCATGGGCTTAAGTTGTCCCACGCAGCTGCATTCTGCGCGGCACCGGGCGGATAGAGATTGGCAACTCCGCGGAGTCTCAATTGCAGCCTGTCTACCGGATCATATCCCAGCACGGACAGCTTCGGCTGAGTAGACAACTCGGTCCACTTGGGGCTGCGAACATCGGTATGAAGTTCCAACGTCCGCTGGTTGCTGTTCACACCACGCAGAACGAGGTATCGCGTCTGCGGTTCACCATCCCTGTCAACTGTTCCCAGTACAAGATTGCGGTAGGGATGTTCGGGATCATCGCATGCCTCCTTCAGGCGCGCCCACGCGGCTGCATCGAGTGCCTCGAGTGCCTCGAGTGCTCGTTGATTCGTCGTCATGCGTCATTCCCTTGAAAGGTCGGGTCGTATGGTACTCTACATGGATGGTCACTGGATCGACCCGGCGACGAACGTCCCCGCGACCACGTCTCAATCAACTAGCCAAACATCCAACTAAATTCAGAATTCTGCACTCACCGGTAACAAGATCTCTCACTGCACTTCAGTCTGACACCAGGCAGTCATCGCGGCCAGGATCGCCTCCGCCTTGCGCTTGCGCACCGTCGGGTCATCAAGATCTTTCTCCTCATCCGGATGAACCAGAACACCAAGCTCCAACAAAACAGACGGCATGGTGGCGGCCTTCACCACGGCAAATGGCGCGTTGTAGAGGCCAAGATCCCAGCGCAACAATTCGCGATTCTCACCCTTGATTGGCTCGGCATGATGCAACGTCTGAATGAACCCGGCTTTTTTGAACCGTCCTGCGACTTCTTCAGCAAACCTCACGCTGTCATCGAACGCCGGATTGTCGCGCGAAACAAACATCGAAAAGCCGCGGAAGGCGTAAGATACCGGCCCTTTGTACGGCCCACCCTCTTTCGGCCAGGTCACGTACTTACCGTTGACAGAGTCGTGGTGAATGGAAACGAACAGATCAGCATTTTGCTCCGCCGCTTGCTTGACGCGGTCCCGCAGCTTGATCCGTCCTCCTGATGGATTGATGCGGATGAACTCAAGCTGACTGTCACCATCGGCCATCGCGATCAACTCGTTGACGAAGCGGCGGTTGAAACTGAATTCCGTCCGGCCCGATGCACTGATGGCGCCAGGGTCGCGAATGCTGTGTCCGGTATCAATCGCAACGCGCAGCGGGCCCTCCTTACAGGTCTTCGCTAAGGCACGCGGGGGAACCAGAACTGATAGCCAGGCGATGGCCGCCAGACCCAGCAAACTGGTCACCGCCAACTTCGGCCATGACGCCATCATGTAGAGAAAGACTGTCTTGATCATGCACCGGCACTGCCTTCTTCGAATTCTTCTTTGGAGTTCATCAGATACGACTTAGCGAACGCGTCACGACAAACCAAGTTCTCCACACCAATGTGCCCCGATCCAAGCGGGAACATGGCAATCCCGCCACGCTTGCTTCGGAACACCAAAACTTGCCCTTCAATATCGCAAGATGCTGGATAAGCAGGCGCAGACACACTAGAATCCCACCGAAACGAAAAGTCGGCCCTCGCCTGAAGGAGCAGTTCGTGGCACAGAAACATGTCATAGTTGTCGGTGGTGGTATCATCGGTGCGTCAACCGCCTTCCATCTCGCTGAGCAAGGCGCCCGCGTCACGTTGATCGATTCGGCAGAGCCCGGCGGTGTTGCAAGCCCCTGTTCGTTCGGCTGGACCAATGCCAGTCACAAGAACACGCGGCCATATTTCAATCTGCGCTATCGCTCGATGCAGTTGTGGGGTGAACTGGCCGCCCGCATGCCCGATATTCCCTACCGTAAAACAGAAGTGCTCTACCTCGACGGCAAGACCTTCGACCTCGATGGCTTCTATGCCAATCACACGGGTTGGGACTATCCACTAGAGTGGCTCGACCAGGCGCAAATCCAAAAGCTGGAACCAGGTCTGGCCACGCCGCCGGAGCGTGGCATTCTCTCGAAGGTCGAAGGCGCCGTTGAAGCTGCACCAGCTGCAGTCTACTTCGCCCAAAAAGCTGAGGTTCATGGCGCACAGATCATCACGAACACACCCGTTACTGACCTGATGATGGAAGGCGAGACGATCACTGGCGTCGTGGCGGGCTCTGAAAAAATAGCAGCCGATGAGGTTGTTCTAGCAGCCGGTACTGAGACTCAGGCGCTTGCATTAAAGGCGGGCATCGACGTCCCGATGTACTCGAAACCCGGCCTGCTGATTTCAACCAACGTCGTCGCCCCGCGCGTCCAACGGATGATCCTCGCCGAGGATGTTCATTTCCGCCAGCGCATCGATGGTGCTTTGTCCGCTGGCGAGGATTTCGGCGGTGGTGAAATCAACGACAACCCTGTCGAAGGCTCAAAGCTCCTGCTTGATCGCATCCGGGCGCAACTTGTCGAGAACGATGGCATTGAGCTGGCCGGACATACTGTCGGTCACCGCCCGATCCCGATCGACGGACACCCAGTTGTCGGCCGCCCGGTGAACCGGTCCGGCCTTTACATCACGGTCATGCATTCAGGCGCGACCCTGGCACCGGTCGTCGGCAGCGCGGCAACGCGCGAAATCCTCAACGATGATCGCGACTCGCTCTTGGACACGTTCGGGATGGAGCGCTTTGAGGAGCAGAGCACCACCGCTTCGGCGGCGGAGTAGCGCGTCAGTTCCTAAGCCCGCAGAGGCTCTAACAGGCTGTCGCCAGACCGGATGTTCAGCACCTCGTGACTGTAGCCGAGTTGCGCGCATTGAAACTCATTGAACTCAGATTGCTGGCGGCGCACGTTTTGGACGATGCTGTTGATCGGTCGCCTCACGTCGCCGACGTCAGACCTCCTTCGCTCGATCTGTTCTCTGATTCCACGAATCTCACTTGAATTGTCGCTCAGCAGCGCGCCACCAATACCAGTGACCACATCGAATGAGGTGCCAATCCTGCCGCCACGACCTCCAAATGTCGGTCGTCGGCCAACGCCGCCACCGGCCTCAATTGATCATGTCAAAGCCTCTGACAAATCCTGTTCAAGCTTGGCAAGCTCATTCTTCAAACGCCCTTCATCTTTGCGCAAGCTTTCGAGCTCTCGCTTATAGTCGTCCAAGTTTCCAACCACGCGCCAGCAAAATTGTTTCCCGTGACATACACACACTCCTCACGTTTCAGATTGAACGCTGAGTGTCCGCGAAGACCGCACCACGGGGAAAAGTTCAATATTGTCGGGCAGCATTTAATATGCAAACTGATGATAATTCCAACGAGGCTTGCAATGTTGAATGTCAGACCCACGCTGGTGAGATTGATCGTCGTCATAACGATCCAACTAAGTTGCCAAGCCAACGCGAATGCAACCAGTAGTATCAACACAATGCTGGAAGTTAGAGCGCAGCGGCCTAACGTCTACAAGGGCTATCCCGTCCCGACACGAGAATCGCTGTTGGCCAACTCACCGTTGCGGTCCTACGCCTTGCGCCGGCGTCGCCTCGACAGGCCTTACGCGGACAACTGTGGCAGGCAACTGTTCCATATGAAAGATGGTTTCTGGGCAACTTATCCAGAAGCCACTCGAGGTCCAGGAGGTCTTGCCTCATGGGCCATCCATATAGCAATGATCCACTTCCCACATTTGTATCTTTGCAGTCTCCGCCATCGCATCAACGAGAGCCTTACGACAATCAGGAAAAACGAACTCCCCGTCGCCCCGCTCCCGCAACGCATTAATGTTGGAACGTTTGATTTTACCGCATATGATCGGACGCCCAACTCCGTCCGGCAACTTCAGGGCGTTGCAATGGACCTCATCTGGATGTCCTACCGCGGCTTCAGACCAGCGATGCTTGAGTTACTCAAGTTGGCCGACCGCAGCCCCATTGTCAGGCTGACCACGCGCTTCAAATTTTACCTGCTGCAGTGCGCGATTGATGCCGATCTCAAAGACCCGCTGATCGATGACCTCCTGCCCAAACTCACCAGAGTGCTTCCCGATCCGGAACTCGAGGAACTCAGGGCCCGCGCCAAAACCAGGAGATGGCCGCTCAGCGAACGCATGGTGATCGACTAATTGGTGATCCGCTAAAGCCCAGCGGACGGCTTTCACGCCCCGGTTCCATGGCTGATTCCCATCCGCCCCAGAGCCAAACCTGTGGACAGTAGCAGCGTGCAGCATGCCTCTTCTTCCGTTGTCGGATAAGCTCAGTTCAGGTTAAATCGGCGGGGGCAATGACCGTGAACAAATTCTATGGCGCGACAGTCGGTATTGTGTTCGGCATGGCTGCCGGCACTTTTCTTTGGCCGGTTGCATTCAGCGTACTCTTCTGATCGCGGCGCAACGCCCATCACCAAACCTGAACAATTCAATAACGTGAACCCTGAAGGCGGCATCCGGCTGATGTTCGCTGCGGCGGATCAGTGTTTGGTTTCCAAGCCGGCCCAACAGTTCACGTGGTCCTGACCATGCCATCCTTTCTTTCGTCATTGCTGCGCGGGCATGACGGTCTTTGACGCGTCGAATTCTCACAAAGAGCATCAACAAGCTGCTGGGCATTCAAGGCTAGCCGCTCACCGCAACTTGGTTCATGTTTGTTCACCGGCGTCCCTTCCTGGCCGACCTGACAAGGACCAGACAATGAAACCAATCGTATTGCTCGATGGCGGCATGGGCATGGAGCTGCTGCATCGTTCCGACAACAAGAAACCGATCAACTGGTCGGCCCAATACCTGATGGACGAGCCGGAACTCGTGAAGCAGATCCACGGCGAGTACATGTCTGCTGGCGCCGCCGTCATTACCATTAATGCCTATTCGGCGACCTTCACCCGCCTGTCGCGCGTCAACAATCAGGACCGTGTCCCCGAACTCCAACGCACCGCGTGCGAACTGGCCATCGCCGCCCGCGACGCCGCTGGTGAGGCTGGCGCCCAGGTCAAAGTTGCTGGCTGTCTGCCACCGCTTAACGGCAGCTATCGGCCCGATCGGGTCATGCCCTACGAGCAGATACTAGAAGAATACCAACGCCTGGTGGAATTCCAGGCGCCCTATGTCGACTTCTTCATCTGCGAGACCATGTCAACCGCCGAGGAAGCAAAGGCCACAGCCACCGCCGCATCCGCAGCAGGCAAACCCGTATGGGTCGGCGTCACGTTGGCAGAGAACGCCAGCAACAAATTGCGCTCCGGCGAAAGCATTTCCGATGTCACGACCACGCTCAAAGACGTCAGGATCGACGCAATCCTCGCCAATTGCACACCACCGGAAAGCATCAGCGCGGCAATGCCCGACCTGACCGCAACCGGTTTGCCGACGGGAGGTTATGCCAACGCATTCACGCCGGTGCCGGAAGACTACATGCCGGGCAAGACACTCTACACACTCAGCGCGCGCCGCGATCTCGATGCTAACGCCTACGCGACTTTCGCGATGGACTGGATCGCCAACGGGGCCGAGATCATCGGAGGTTGCTGCGAAGTCGGTCCCGGCCACATCCGCACACTCCATGATACGCTCGTTGAAGCTGGCCATGAGATCGTCGCTATGCCGGTGCCTCCGACCCATTCAATGTAGATCATTGTCAGAATGAGATCACGAGCATGGCCCGAGTGGACCGGGACCGATCTCCACATCCTTCGGCTCGAAGACCGAGCGTGCGATAGGACCCGTCGAACAACGCAGCAGGCGTCTGCGGCCTACCGATCTCCAGCCTGTTCCAGCAGCCGGTCCCGCGCTTCGACGATGTCGCGAAACACATCTGGGTCTCCACCACCGTCAGGATGATGCTTTTTGGCCTTCTGCTTGAATGCCGCCAGGATCAAGCTACGGTCGAGCCAGTCCTTGGATGCAATTCCAAGCAATGCACGCCAACGGCGGCTTGCACTGTCCTCGTGACGTCGGCGCTGGCTCGACTTGGATTTGTCTTTGGTATGGCGCGGCGTATCATCTGCTCGGAGACTAGCCAGTAACACAATGCCAAGCCGTTCAACGGCGGCCCGCGTTTCCTGATCATATGGAACCTGTCCCGGCAAGGAATCGAAGCCTCATCGCTCCAACCTTTGGACTCGGAATGGTTTCAGTCGGCAGCCAGCCTCGCCATATCCCATCCTCTCAGAGATCGCCCGGCTCACAGGATCGTCGGTAAAAAGAAACGACTCCGTACGTTTTAGTACCGGATGCGGCCGACCTTTGCGATCGTAAAGGTAGCCGAGATCGCCGGGTTCATCAGTGACAGTTGGAATTTCAATCATCGTCTGCGCAAAACTGCCAACTCCAGGAGCTAGCTTCCCGAACTGCATCCAAGACTAGCAAACGCTCAGAACGTCACAACAGAATTTATCTCGAAGCGTCTGCTCCATCCGACGCCCGGTCCGACGCCCGATCTGGGTCAACCTTAGGCTTGCTCAATGGACAATCCAATCAAACCAGCGCAAACTTGTCTCGCGCTCAGACCATCGCACATTCCAGGAATACCCACATGTCTCTTTACCCACCGCCCACCACAATGAATGCCGACGTCTGGACGACCATCCCGGACGAATTCCGCCGCACTGGCGAAGTGCCGGACTGGGCAATGGGCAACAAGCAGGGCGAGCCGACCGATTGCTTTTTGGAGGGACCAAGCTTCGACCGCGACGGCCATCTTTACGTGACAGATATTCCGTTCGGCCGAATCTTCCGCATCTCGCCAGATGGACAATGGACCCTCGTCACCGAATACGATGGCTGGCCGAACGGTCTCAAGATCCACAAAGACGGGCGCATTTTCATCACCGATTATAAGCGCGGCATCATGCAGCTTGATCCAGCCAATGGCGCGGTGACACCGATCCTCACAAACCGCCGCAGCGAGAGTTTCCGAGGAACCAACGACCTTGTGTTCGACTCCAATGGCGTGATGTACTTCACCGATCAAGGCCAGACAGGCATGCACGACCCCACTGGCCGTGTTTATCGCTACAATCTGGAAACGGAGGCCCTTGATCTCCTCATCACAAATGCACCGAGCCCTAACGGCATTGTGCTGAGCCCGGATGAAAAAACGCTCTATGTTGCGGTCACCCGTGGCAATGGCGTCTGGCGCGTGCCTCTTCTGAAAGATGGCGGCACGACCAAAGTCAGCATTTTTGTCAATCTGGCTGGTGGCGTCAGTGGTGCCGATGGCATGGCCGTCGACCAAGACGGTCGTCTCTTTGTCTGTGACGCCGGCAATGGCTGTGCGTGGGTCTTCACCAAATGGGGCGAACCTGTCTACCGCGTGCGATCCACAGGTGGAGGGCGCTCAACCACCAATCTCGCGTTTGGCGGCCCGGACCGCCGCGATGTCTTTATTACAGAATCAGACACCGGAAACATTTTGCGCGCGACCATGGATGTGGCTGGCGAGACCATGTTTGGCCTGATGTAGGTTCACAAACATCGACGTCCACAGGAGATGGAAGCTGCCCCATGGATGTCATCCTGGTAGTCGATATGCAGGTCGGCTTGCTCGACGGTCCTTCCAAGCACGACCTTGCCGCCGTCATCGATCGCATCAATGCCCTGACCACACACATCCGGCAGTCGGATGGCCGGGTGATCTGGATCAGACATTGCGGGGGCTCGAAAGATGGCTTCAAACGTGGCGCGCCCGGCTGGGACTTTCTGCCAGAGTTGATCCGCGACCGTGATGACCGCATCATTGAAAAGACGCTGAATGATCCTTTCGCCGGATCGACGTTGCGGAGTTATGTAGCAAGTAGACAAGTCCGCATTAATCATCTGATTTAAAGCGCATTTTTGATCTTTACAGTGCAGACCACCCGGACTGCAATAGACCACCCTACATTGTGCCTTAGTTCCGGCCCTCAATTCACCGGTACTTTTTCTGACATCTGGCTATTGCAGTTACTCCCGAGACCGGGTAGAGACTCCGCATGATTGGTGATTCCACAGCATTGAACCGTGTAGCGCAAGCGTTGGGCATTCTAAATGCCGTTACGGCTGATAGCGAGACGTTGCAAAATGAAGTGAGGGCGGCTCAAGATCACTGCCTACGGTTTCTTACTATCGCGTCAGGCGTGGAACCGCCAGCAGAAAACCCTGACCCTGCCGGAAGTTCGTTTGAAGGTTCACTAAAGATTGCTCCGACACAACCGACGAGCAACCACGATCAGTCTGGCTCGGACAAAGAGAATGTGAATGAGGAGCTAATCGCAGCCAGCAAGGCCGAAGTAAGCATCCGAGCATTAGTTGATCGTGGCAGTGCTCTTAAGTCTAGTGAAATTCTCGCTTACTTCCGTGAGATAGGCCAAGAGCATATGGCCGAAGGTGGTACTTCAGCTCTAAACAAGCAGCTGAGGCGGCGAGCGGCGAACACCCGCGACATACTCCAGCTACCAGGAAAGCCAACCCGCTGGGACCTAGTTGAACGTTATAGTTCAACTGACTTGGTGCGCCTCATATCAGATGCTGCATTTGCCCAAGATAAAGAGCGCGAAGAATTGCGACGACGCACAAAGGAAGGTCTCCAGCGGGCCAAAGAAGAGCGTGGTTATCAACCGGGACCGGCACCCAAGATTAACCTCGAGCAAGCACTTGAGATTCGGCAAATGCTCAAGGAAAAGAAAACTGCAAAGGTAATTGCCAAGAAGTACAATGTTACTCCACGCACCATCTACTTGTGGAGCGCTCGCATGAAGAATTGGAATCCAGAGACTGACCCTTTTCCACCGCCTAACCCCTACGTTAAGAAAGACGAAGACTATGAGGTGGACCTCAGGCCGAGTCTTAGACTTGTCGGTGATGATGATTAAAACAATCCGGCCTCACCTGCGCAAACAGATGAGGCCGATGTGTTACTGGAGCCAGTCTACACTCTGGTGATCCAGATAAGACCGAAGGGAGTGATAGGGTGCCCCAAGGTCCAATTATCCTGCTGCCCGCTGGCCAGCCCCGGCACTGGTAGTTGTGCCGGGAAGGAGGTTACGAGGATGCACTGGTATCCTCTCAATGGTAGTCGTCTATGCGGCTACCATTGGCTATTATTAGCATAACCGGGCGGGCGGCACTGCCGCCCGCTTTCTCTTCATAAGACAGTTTGTCCCTTTGGTCTAGTTTTCAGACTGCTTGATCGGGCCGCACACACCCTGCATGATCGCCCCCACCTCCCGGCAGTCGATGTCATCGAACATCACAACTGGGTTGTGGGCCAATCTCCTGACGCACAAGTCAATCCATATCCTGCCGACATCTGAAATCCTGAGCGGGCCAGTTTAGCATTTAAATCTGGCCAAGCGGGAAGAGAGTCAAATGTCGGAGGCAGGACATGAGTGCGGAAAACTAGTCCAGGGTGAATCGCGATTGATTACGTTGCCCTCGGAGCAACCGCGGGTTCATTGCCCGGATCTGATTGTCGCGGACGAACTCAGCAAAGCCCGAGTTGGATGTCCGGAGTGTTCGGTGGACGAACTAACCCGAGATCGGATTGCGTGCATCCGCCATGATCTTCCCGCCAATCCCGACAAAGCAAACACCGGCTGCACGTTCAATCCAGTGACGCACAGTCTCAAACCGCCTCATAACCGGCGATGACGACATGAAGAGGCTGACCACTGCATACCAAGTCATGGAACTGGCAAATACGATAGCGATGATCACTGCCATCAGCCAGGCAGGTGTTGCATCCGTAACCGCCGTTGCAAACACACTTGCAAACAAGACGATCGCTTTGGGGTTGGTCAGCGTGACCAAAAAGCCAAACAACAGCGGGTTGCCTTGTGAGGGTATGGCGCCGTCCTTGATCTCCAACGCCTCAGGTTTAGTCAGCAGCAGTCGAACACCGAGGTAAACCAGATAGGCCCCACCCGCGACACGCACAATCCAGGTCAACCATTGATATTCAACCAGGAGCGCGGCCAGTCCAACAAGACTGAGCACCGCGTACATGACCAACCCGATTGACACACCCAGTGTCGTCAACAGGCCGGCCCGCGCACCCTGGCTCATCGACGAGCGCACCACAGCCACAAAGTCAGGCCCGGGCAACATCAATGCCGGAATGAAAATCGCAAAGATTGTAACAAGGGTGAGAAGTGGGTCCACGATGGTCACCTGTGCCAGGCAGGAAACTTGGGAATGAACTTAAGATATAGGCCCGCAATCGTCATCAGCCCAAAAGCGCGATTGACCCAGATCCACAAAACAAGAGCCGCAAGTGTGATGCGCGCAAGCATGCCGCGCCGCAACGCGTGCAATTGAACGATTAACCCCTGCAATTTTGCTGTTTATTGAGGGAATTCACTCAGACAACATCTCATCTGCGTGAACCTCACTCAGCTGCTGTTCATGAACATCATCAGGGCCAGCATCGCGACCATAACAACGATAACAACCACCGCCGTGATGACCTCGCTGCCGCCCTTCTTCTCTTCAATCGCCTCGGCCTTATTCTTCAGCCGCTCATGTTCGCGCTGGATCGTCATGGCGACGCCCGCAAGAGCCTCCGGATGTTCTCCTAATTTGTCGCTCATTGTTAGCGTCTCCTTCAAACAGCCAAAGCGGTCCAACAGCAGGACAATAATCAAGCAGTTTCATTGAGTTAGAACGGAACTGCAATAGATGATTACCAGCTGCCGGTGTTCTCCATCGAGGCCCACGGTTCCTGCTTCGCCTGCGACTCGCCCTTCTGGAGGAGCTCAAATGAAATCCCGTCCGGGGACTTCACGAAGGCCATACGACCATCCCGTGGCGGTCGGTTGATGGTCACACCATTGTCCATCAACTTCTGGCATGTCGCATAGATATCGTCGACTTCGTAGGCCAAATGACCAAAATTACGGCCGCCATCGTACTCTTCGGGATCCCAGTTGTATGTCAACTCTAATAACGGAGCCCTCGAAGTCTTGCCCGACTCTTTGTCTTCGCCAGCCGCAAGGAATATTAGCGTGAAGCGACCACCTTCGTGATCTACTCGGCGAACTTCTTCCATTCCCATTTTATTACAGTAGAAGTCCAAGCTTTCATCAATGTCTCGGACCCTGACCATTGTGTGTAGATAGCGCATAAGACCTCCCAATATTTTCGCGTTGCTCAACAGATAGGTCGCAAGGCAGATCGGAGCAAGCAACAACACTGAAAAAGCGACGACACGGTCCAACCAGCGTGAGACCATCACACGATTGATCAGTCGGCACCACTACAACTGTCACTGCCCGATCTACATTCTGATGCGTGACAACCACATAGCTTGCACGCACACTACGTAATCATGATGGCCTCAGCGTTGTTCGCTTACGCAGAATCAAACACCGCCTTTTTTGTGTCACAAACCAGCCCCCGAACTGTCATAAAAGAACCTCGTCGAGGGACATTTTCGAAACTATGCACAGCAGATTGAGCACCTCTGAACAACACAATAAAAATACTAATTTTCAAACACATAAAAGAACCAAACTAATGTTGAAGAAGAATTTCATAGATCGCTTAGTAGCCACATTTCAGCACAAAGGGACTAGCCCAATCCGTCCGCAATGATATGTTCCGGCTATTCGCAACTGTTGGTGATTCGCCCAAGGGCATTCGGGCTGTAGTCACACAGGGTCTTCAGTTGGGATTGTAGGGACCGTTGCCTGTTGGGCAGCGGTATGTTGTGAAATCGTAACCATATGTACGCGGGGTACGACTATGGGGGATTCCAATCCTACTTCTGGCCAACCGCAGGATCTTCCTCAACAGTACGAGGAAATCGGTGGTCTGCCAGAGGGCGCGACGCTCGATGTATTCGAAGTCGCGGGATCCATTAAGTGGTTCGATGCAAGTAAAGGGTTCGGCTTTATTGTGCCTGACAATGGTTTAGGCGACATTCTGCTTCACATTACTTGCCTCAGGGCCGGTGGATATCAGACAGCTTACGAAGGGGCGCGGGTACACTGCCAAGTGCTACGCCGCCCCAAGGGATTGCAGGCCTTCGCCATTTTGAGCATGGACGAAAGCACTGCTATCCACCCGTCACAATTGCCACAGCGCACTCACGTTGTTGTGCAGGCAGAAAGTGATTGGGAACGTGCTATGGTGAAGTGGTTCAACCGAATTCGTGGATTTGGATTTCTGACCCGTGGCGAAGGCACTCCCGACATATTTGTCCACATGGAAACACTGCGCCGTTTCGGCTTTACCGAGCTTCGGCCTGGTCAAGTGGTGCAGGTGCGATGGGGACATGGTTATAAGGGCTGCATGGCAGCTGAACTGCGTCCCGACGGACCACCGTCCGGTTTGCCAGCGCAGCACTGATCGCGGCACCTTGCCAAAGATGCCCAATTCTGTTGCAAACAGGCCTGTCCATTGGATGGGCCTGTTTGTTTTGTGGTTTCTGGCAACTGCTTTGACGATTCACGTAGTAAATGCTGCGCAGCAGAAGCGCTTGGAAACGCTGACGATCACGTCTGGCGGTCAAAAACATCAGTTTCAGATCGAAGTCGCCGAAACCGAACAGCAAAAGTCGATGGGCTTGATGTTCCGCAAGGTGCTACCTGCCGACACAGGCATGCTCTTTCCTTATCCAAAGCCGCAAGAGCTAACAATGTGGATGCGCAACACCTACATCCCGCTCGACATGGTCTTCATTCGCGCTGATGGGACCATCCATCGGGTCGCGGAGAACACGGAGCCTTTTAGCGAGGACATTGTCGCTTCGAAAGGTAACGTTACCGCCGTCCTTGAGTTGGCAGGAGGTGTGACACGGCAGCTCGGTATCAAGCCTGGCGACAAGGTAACCCATCGCCATTTCCCTACTAAATAGTGGTTTCGCGTCACATCCGTCTCACAAATATTGCCACGGAAACGGATCAACACAGAGCCTTGTATAGCTCGTAATTCAACGAATAGCACGATCAGCACTTGACCCGGAGCGCAGAGTTGGGCATTGAGGCGCTTCGAAGATTTCGGGGTATAGCTCAGCCTGGTAGAGCACCTGCTTTGGGAGCAGGGGGTCCGGTGTTCGAATCACCGTGCCCCGACCATCTTCATGTGTTGGCAGAACATCATAGCCGACCAAGCACGAAAGCTGCATCGATCGGATTAATTGGTACATCCAATGAGCGCTCGAATTTACCAACCTTCCAAAACAGCCATGCAGTCCGGCAAAGGGCGCGCCAAAACTTGGGTGCTGGAACACGAAGCAGCGGCGGCTCGTGAGATTGATCCGTTGATGGGTTGGACATCGTCCTCCGATACCCGCCAGCAGATCAAACTTGAGTTTGATACGAAGGAAGACGCCATCGCATATGCGAAACGCAACGGTATGGCCTTCACCGTTGAGGAGCCCAAAAAGCGATCGATCATAAAGAAGTCTTACGCCGATAATTTCAAATACGGTCGCATCGGGTCTTGGACGCATTAGTGAAATTGAGCGCCCCGACCTCTGTCTGGCAGGCAGCGGCGCCGACAATCACCTGATACGCCCGACAAGCCTTACATCTATTCTCCCCAGGCAACGTCACGCAACCGTCATGGACGTGCAGATGCGCGCGATAGCACCACGAAAATCTCTAACCACTTACATTTTGACATGGTCATGCGAACCGCGTTACCAACCGTCTCGCACGCGCCCGTAGCTCAGCTGGATAGAGCAGGCGACTTCTAATCGTCAGGTCGGGGGTTCGAATCCTCCCGGGCGCGCCAAAATATTGATTTTAAATGATTTCTAGCAACCCACATCGTGTCTGACGTCAGCCCCCCTGGAACCTTCTGAGATCATTTTTTAACTGAGTGTTTCTAGGCTCATCCTCACCACTGAGGAGTGCCACATGGGACGTAGAACTGAAGCTTCTGACCGCACCGTCAAAGACATCCGGCGTCAAACTCGGAAGCGATATTCATCCGAGGAGAAGATCAGGATCGTCCTTGCAGGACTGCGCGGCGAAGACAGCATTGCCGAGCTGTGCCGTCAGGAAGGTATCGCACAGGGCATGTACTACAGCTGGTCAAAGGAGTTCTTGGAGGCTGGCAAAAAGCGGCTAGCCGGTGATACCGCACGGGCAGCGACCTCTGATGAAGTGAAGGATCTACGACGCGAAGCGCTACACCTCAAGGAGGTTGTCGCGGAGCAGGCCCTGGAACTTCGGCTGCTCAAAAAAAGCATGATCGGAAGTGGGGGCAACGACACATGAGGTATCCCGCGACGGAGAAGCTGGAGATTATTCGCCTTGTCGAGCAATCACATCTGCCAGCAAAACGCACATTGGATACGCTCGGCATCCCACGTACGACTTTCTATCGTTGGTATGACCGGTATCTCACCGGTGGACTTGATGCATTAGAAGATCGAAAGCCGATGCCTGGCCACGTCTGGAACCGCATCCCGGACGATGTCCGAGAGCAAATTGTCGACTTCGCACTCGAAGAGCCAGAACTGACGCCGCGCGAGCTGGCGGTGAAGTTCACAGATACTCGGAGCTACTTCGTATCCGAGTCTTCCGTCTATCGAATACTCAAAGCGCTCGACCTCATCACAAGTCCCGCGTTCGCCGTCGTCAAGGCTGCTGATGAGTTCCACGACAAAACAACGGCGATCAATCAGCTTTGGCAGACAGACTTCACCTACCTCAAAGTCATCGGCTGGGGATGGTTCTATCTCTCGACCGTCCTTGATGATTACTCGCGTTACATCATCGCTTGGAAGTTATGCACTACCATGAAAGCCAGTGACGTCACTGACACGCTTGAACTTGCATTGGAGGCGTCAGGTTGTGACAAAGTCAACGTCAGACATCGACCGCGACTTCTGTCGGACAATGGTTCATCGTACATCTCTGGTGATCTGGCAGAATGGCTCGACGATCAATCGATGGATCATGTTCGTGGTGCGCCATACCATCCTCAGACGCAGGGAAAAATCGAGCGATGGCATCAAACTTTGAAAAACCGCGTGCTGTTGGAGAACTACTTTCTGCCCGGGGATCTAAAGGCAAGCATCGAAGCATTCGTGACCCACTACAATCACGAGCGCTACCACGAAAGCCTCAACAACGTGACGCCCGCAGACGTCTACTTCGGTCGTAACAAGATCATCTTGCTGGAGAGAGAAAGGATCAAACGAAAGACATTCGAAACACGGCGCTTGCAACATCGCAACGCCGTAGCATAACTTTGAAAACGATGAGCCAATCACTCGCTTAGATCAAACGCTCAACTGTTCCAGATTATGTGACGACGGACATTGGGTGGCCTTTCGGGTCTTCAATTGTAAGGCTACGGCATTTTCCTGCGCTCCAGGTTCCTCAAGCAAGATCTCCGCCGACCGTTAAGCATGCGCACTGGGTTTGTTGTGTGACCTTGTGGGAGACGCTCCCGAGAAAGAGTTCGCCTAGACCTCCAAGCCCGCGCCTTCCCATCACAATTGTATCTATCTGGCGAGCATTGCAATGATCAATGATTTTGCGCGCAGGTTCGCCAAAGTCTGTTACGGTTTCCACGTCGCTAGCTCCAGCTGTTTGTGCCGCATCCTTGGCACCCTGCAGGATCGAGTCAGCAACAACCTGCATGACATTGGCTTCGTTCGCCTCAAGGTTTTCAGATCGCGCAAACTGCTTAAGCTCCTCTGGAATACGACCTGTTCCAGAATGTGTCATGACATGGAGTAAGGTAATGGAAGAGTCGAACTTCTCTGCCAGACGACCTGCATATTTGACAGCACTATTAGCGTGAACGGAACCGTCGACAGGGACAAGAATCTTCGCGAACATATCAGTTTCCTCGCAAATTTCATTTATGCCTAGCTTGACCGAACGCGGCCATCCAGGTGTTCTGCGAAAAGCGAAATCTCTAGTGCGGGAAAACGCATTGATGCTTATCAATCTGGGCTACGCCTTCTTCTGTCCACTCGTGGGCGGAGTGCCGACCATCTGGCGTCCCGCAATCAATGTCCTGGGTTTTTGGTACTTAGTGAGCTGAGCCAGCCAGATGCCACGACGTTTGCGGCGAGCGTCATGGACGATGCTAACTAGGTGCAGCACACAGGCTATGCGACTACCAATGTCTCCTGTTGGCCCACGACCGAAAATCTCACTGTGAGCCCATCATGCTCGAAGCTGAGGCAAAAGCGGAAATGTTATGCTCGTCAGCAACTTAGCCGGAATTGTGAAGAGTTTCGGATGCTGGCGATCGATGAGATTTCCACACGCACTGGAGCCGGCGTCCGAAAGTCGTCAGGGAAGGAACCCGCGGGCGGTTGGGCGAGGAGCGTGCCGCGACTGCTATGGGTTTTTGGCGGCCGGGCGTGGCCTGTCGGATTGGTGAGGGGTGCATACCGCACGGTTGTGTGAGGCATGCAAGGTGAGCCACCGGGGCTTGCCTGTCATTGGTAAGAACATTTTTGCGATCGTCGAGGTCATGATGAGGCGATCGGGACGCAGCCGAGCGTTGCAGCGCGGGGGCCGCCTTATGACAACGTTATTCTGGCAGCGCGTTGAGATCATGAACTATCGATGCCTGCCGGTTCCGATACGTTGTTTGGCGTTGTGCCGGGCGCGAAGGTCTCGATGATGCGCATAGCGTGGCCGCATGAAGGACATGGCATTGGCCAGGCGTCATCGGGAGTTGCCCCAGGCTCAGCGTCGTCGTTGCCGTTAGAGGTATCGTTGACGATTGGCTCCGGGGTCCCAAGGAGATCGCGCATCCTGGCGAGATTAACAGCCTTCACGCCGCTTGCGAGAAGGCCGTAATGGCGAATGCGGTGGAGCCCTTTGGGCAGGACATGGATGAGGAGGCGGCGAATGAACTCGTGCGGGGTGAGCATCATCGTCGTGTATCGGGCGCTGCCATTGCGGCGGTAATCCTTGACGCGGAACATAACACGCGCGGCATCGGCCTTGATCAGCCGCCGGTTGGAGATGGCGACGCGGTGGGTGTAGCGCGACAGGTAGGCGAGCACGGCGTTCGGTCCGGCGAACGGGCGCTTGGCATAGACGAACCACTTGCGCCGGCGCAGCGGCCTGAGGAAGCGTTTGAAGGCACGCAGATCGCCAAGATGGGCCTGCGCGCCGAAGAAGTTGAGCTGGCCGGCCACGTGCGCTGCCACGAGCTTATCGATCATGACGTTACGGAAGCGCTTCGAGAGCGCCCTGACCGGTACGAAGAAGCCCTTGCGGCAGGCGATCCAGCGTGAGCCATCCGACGACATCCCGCCGCCCGGCACGATCATATGGACGTGCGGGTGATGCGTCATGGCTGAGCCCCAGGTGTGCAGCACCGAGGTGATCGCGACCCTGGCGCCGAGGTGCTTGGGATCGGCGGCAATGGTTTGCATCGTCTCGGCCGACACCTTGAACAGCAGATCGTAGATCACGCGCTTGTTGTGGTACGCGATATCGGCGATCCGGGCAGGCAGGGTGAACACGACGTGGAAGTAGTCGACCGGCAGCAGTTCGGCCTGCCGCGCCTCCATCCACTCGCGTGCCTTGCCGCCCTGGCATTTGGGGCAATGCCGGTTGCGGCAGGAGTTGTAGGCAATGTGCGTGTGCCGGCACGCCCCGTTCTGACAACGCGCAACGTGTCCGCCGAGCGCTGCCGTGCGGCAACGCTCGATGGCCGACATGACCTTCATCTGGTCGAGACTGACGTGACCGCGGTTGGCATCACGCCATGCGGGACCAAAGGCACGGAAGATATCCGCGACCTCCAGCGATGGACGGGACACGATCGGGCTCGGCTATCTGTCCGGCTCGTCGTCCTTGTCCAGCGGGGCAATATGCAGCCGGTCGAGCGGGCTCATCACCGAGCGCAACGTGTTGGTTGCAACCTGCGTGTAGCGCGCCGTCGTGTCCAACTTCGCATGGCCGAGCAGGACCTGGATTACGCGTACGTCGATGTCACTTTCAAGCAGGTGCGTCGCGAACGAGTGTCTGAGTGTGTGCGGCGTCACCCACGTGCCGAGGCCGGCTGCTTCCGCTGCCATGTGGCAGACACGGTTGAGCTGCCGCACGGTGATGGGACGCAGCGGATCCTGGCCCGGGAACAGCCAGCCCTTGGAGCGGCACTGCAGCCACCATGAACGCAAGAGTTCGAGCAAGTGTGGGGAGAGCATTGCATGGCGGTCCTTGCGCCCCTTGCCCATCTCGACGCGGATCAACATGCGCTTGGAATCAATATCGCTGACGCGCAGCATGACGACCTCTCCGCCCCTGAGGCCCGCTCCGTAGGCGATGCTCAACGCCGCCTTGTACTTGAGGCCGGGTCCCGGAGCGGCGTCGAGCAGGCGGGCGACATCCTCGGGCGGCAGCACCCGCGGCAGCTTCCTCGGATAGTTCGTACGCGCCAGTTGATGGGCGAGATCGGCCCGCCCGAGCGTGACGGTTAGAAAGAAGCGTAGCGCGGAGGCCTGCGTGTTCATCTTCGGCGGTTGCGCACCCCCGGAAATCTGGGCCGCCTGGAAACGCCTGAGATCATCGCTGGTAACTGTGTCCGGCGATCGACCGATAAAATCAGCCAATGCCTCGACATGGCGGATATAGTCGTGCTTGGTCTTGTCGACGAAGTTGCGGTTCGTCATGTCCTGCAGCATACGCCGGCGCAGATCGGTAATCGGCTTGTCGGTCATCGGGGGCTCCTGTCTTGAGGTTGGAGTTGGGAACCCCTCAATCCTCAAGACGGCCTCCTCCGACCGTTACCGCTTGTTCCTCAGTTGGTTACTCCGACACTCGCCCCACCGCATGGTCCGCGCGCAGCGCACTCCCGCGTAAGCGGGTTCGTTCCATGACCCCGAGCAGAAAGGCTCTCCCTGAGTAGATTGTGCCTGCTCTTGCAGCTCGCAGCTTTTGCGCTTAAGGCCGAGAATAAAACCGCCCATCAATCGCTATCTTACAGTCAGGCGCAGTTACCACGCTTCGACAGGGCCTTGAATTGAAATGCACACATGTTCGTCAACTCTGGCAAGCCGATAATGCCAGCACCGCAGACTTATTGTGTGCACTTTGTGGAGAGCTCCAATTTCGCGTTTGGTTTCAGCGCGGCTTGTGACAACCTCGTCACGTCACCTGATCCGAAGTGCTGGAGCAACCCCGCACTCTGGCCCTGCAAGTATCGGTGTGATTGCAGTGGCGCCGGTCCGTGAAATCCCCTGTTGACACAAAGGGATCGGCGTCACTTCTCTATTCAGTTACCAGCAATCCAAATTGTTGGCGTTGCGATCTGCGCAGATCGAATTGATCGCTGTGGACGCATATTCCACCCTGCGCCAATTTTGAGGCCCAACTGGTCTACGATCGGCGGCTCTATTGAGCCAAGTCGCTGGCTGCGCGCGATCGCGGTATCGCAAAGAATTACACTTCCGTGGGCTTGCACTTTTGGAAGAACCGATTGTTGGGACAGAAGTCGGGAACGTCTGCATCGCCATCATGTGTCGTGCAATCCAACCACGCTGTGCACCGTTCGGCCGATCTGCATTCCAAACACCGTGTGCGGGCTTCATACCAAGCCATGCCGTTTTCAACCCGGACTGCGACAAGCGGATCAACACCAACTTTCTCGACCATACGATCCATCGTCGCCGCTTGAGTTTGTACGCGGTTGAAGATCGGGAAACTGTAGCAATAATCGCTCATTGGACTTCCTCCGACGTGAGGTGCTTCTCCATGCTTTTGCTGCGCTAGTGTCTCGATATTGAGATCTCAAAGACTTGATGCAGCTCAAATCGCTGCGTCGCTGGCCTGCGCCAAATCGGAGCAAGAGCCACGCTTGCCACAAATAAAGGAAGATGACGCGTTCTATTGATGCACCGCCAAGGTTTGCTGGTTCGCTCAGCAGAGCCCGCGTGATCAGTTTTCACTTGGGCTGTTGGATGGCGGGGCTGCTGAGGTCTTTGATGCGTAGCCGTATAACCAAGCTTGTCTTGGCTGTTATTTTTGCCCTTGCGGCAGCCGGGATGATGGCAGGCGCCTTTGCCTGTGCCGAGGATAGCTCAGTCTTACTTGCCTCTATCGGCGCGCTAGTGAGTTTGACGTTCTGCCTAGCATTTGCCCTCACTCTGCTAGAGACAAGGCCGATCCGGCGCTCACCTAAAGATTGATGAGAACGATCGCAGATGGCTCATCTCTTTCATAGGAAAATGGAGCACATCGTGTCCGCTTGATGGGGCAACTTCTGACGTGATGTGCTCGCAGGTGAGATAAAACTTCATGATGTAGTGGACGACGCCCGCTCCGGCATCTCGGTGCCATATGGTGATCGTTGAATAGCGATCCACTTGAGGGAGTCGTCCACATGAAAGCTACCACGATAGGTATTGACCTGGCCAAGACTGTTTTCCAGGTTCACGGCATCAACGAACAGCACGAGGTAGTTCTTACTCGGCAGCTGCGACGCAATCAGGTAATCGCGTTCTTTGCAAAGCTCGAACCCTGTCTTGTTGGCATGGAAGCTTGTGCAACGTCTCATCATTGGGCGCGTGAACTCATCAAACTCGGTCATGATGTGCGGTTAATCCCGCCGGTCTACGTGAAGGCGTACGTCAAGCGTCAGAAGAATGACGCAGCTGATGCCGCCGCAATCTGCGAAGCTGTCACGCGACCTTCGATGCGGTTTGTGGCTATCAAAACGGAAGAGCAGCAAGCAGCGCTAGCAGTACATCGAGCACGCAGTCTGTTGATCCGTCAGCGCACTCAGCTGACCAATGCTCTGAGAGCCCATCTGGCCGAGTTGGGTATCGTTGCTGAGAAAGGCCGCGAAGGCTTGGGCCAACTTGTCGAGATCGTTGCCGATGCGCGCTCCAACGGATCGTTACCAGCTCAGATGATTGAAGCGCTTGCCGCCATCATTGATCAGGTCATGTCATTGGAACAGCAGATCCGTGAGCTGGATCGCCGCATCAAGCAACAGCATCGCGACAGTGATGTCAGCCAACGGCTCGAAGGCATTCCTGGTATCGGCATCATTGGTGCAACGGCGCTCGCTGCCTCGGTCACTGATCCGGGTCAATTCAAATCCGGGCGCGACCTGGCGGCATGGATAGGGTTAGTCCCGAAACAACATTCGACCGGCGGCAAGGTGCGGCTAGGTGGTATCTCGAAGCAAGGCGATCGATACCTGCGGCGATTGCTTGTTGTCGGCGGCACGTCGATCGTCAAGCTCGCGAAGATCTTCCCTTGGAAGTATCCCTGGGTCACCAAGCTTCTGGCAAAGAAACCGGCAAAGGTTGTGGCGATTGCCGTCGCGAACAAACTGGCGCGAATTGCCTGGGCGATCATAAGTTCTGGGCAACCATATCGAACACGTGTGCGCACAACGGTTCATCTATGATGGCACGCTGGAGCGGACAGGAGGAATAGTGAGAAATTACGAATTGCGAGGGTGATGAAGTTGTGATGTGACGCGGTCGAACCGTAGATCTGGAGAACCCGCTATTGGGTCAAGGGTATTGAGCCCGAGCTCGTGATTGGGACCAGATTTGCGGATTACATCAGGGCCAGCGGTCGTGTACCGCAAATATCGAAGGCCGGAGACATGACTTGCACCCGACCGCAAGCAACACGCCAGATTCTCCTTGCAATGCGGGCGTCGTCCAGACATGTACAGGTTAGTCGGACGCAAGCGTGCGTCGGACTAACCTGTACAGGAGCAGCCGAGCTGGAGTATCGCGGTTGCCTCAAGGTCAATGGCAGCGAAGTCCACAAGCGGACCTTTGTTTGCTGTTTCAAATTCACTTGGAAGCTGCCTGCAAAGCAGCTCAACGGGCTGAAATCCGTCCATCTAGGTAGGGTCGATATATGCCGCCCTGTGCAGCAATATACCGGGCGACAACCTCATCTAGACCAGGCCCATAGTCGTAAGCTTTGAGAGCTCTTTTTTTGAATAGCGTGTAGCCATCGCCACCAGCCCTCAGGTAGTCGTTGCTTGCGACACCATAAATCTGCTCTGCACGTATCGGTACGAAATTTCCACTAGCGTCTCTAACACGGACGTTTGAAACGCGCCGACCCACCTCTCGTCCTTTGTCGAAGGTGAATCGCAGCCCTGCAACTTGCGGAAACCGCCCGGCACCTGTTTCGACCTGACTGACACCATTTTCCAGTGCGGCGATAATATCTACCCCCTTCATCTGAAAGGTCGACAAGGTGTTCTGAAAAGGCAGAACCGTCAGCACATCACCCATTGTGATAGATCCCGCATCAATGGAGGCCCTTAATGAGCCAGAGTTTATGATAGCTAGGGAGATGCCCTGCCTCTCAGATCGCGCCAGCATCGCGTCGGAAACAAGGTTACCCATTGAGCATTCCGCGCCCCGACAAGCGTCTCGGTCGCCGTTAATCGGCGCACTCGTGGTGCCAATGATTTTCCTCTTGAGCGCTTCAATGGGCGCCGCTTTATTTGCAATGAGACCGGCAAGCTCGCGATCCTCCGGGACCATGGCGTTGAGTTCCCACACTTGTCCGTTTGCTTCGGTGACGCGACCTTGTGCATCGAAGGTAACGGTAAGCTCGCCAAGAAACTTGGAATATGCATAAGCTTGCACGATCGGAACACTTTGACCGTTCGGCGCTTTGACAATTGTTGGGTATTGCTGCAGCAGAGAATGCGAGTGACCGCCAACGATGGCATCGATACCATTGACCGTCGCAGCAATTTGTTTGTCCCTTGGAAAACCGACGTGTGACAGCACGATGATCTTGTTAATGCCATCAGCTTCTAACCGCGAGATCAACTTCTTCAGGATAGTCTCAGGCCGAATGAATCGAATATTATTTCCCGGCGACGACGTCTCATCGGTATCCTGAGCAAGAACGCCAATGATGGCGACCTGCTCACTGCCAAATGACTTTATGATATGGCTCCTGATCTTACCGGAAAGAGATGACTCGTTCGCAAGATCGGCGTTCGCCAACAGGACTGGGAAATTGGCGTTAACAATAAACTTTGCGAGCACCTCTGGTCCGTTGTCAAACTCATGGTTGCCAACCGCCATGGCGTCAAAGCCGACTCGATTCATTAGTTCGACGGCGACCATACCATTGTAGGTCGAATAGAACAGAGATCCTTGGAACTGGTCTCCGGCATCCAGTGTCAGAACATTACGCCCGGTGGTTCGCAATGCGTTTCGGCGCAGATCGATTGCCGTCTTCACGCGCGCCATCCCACCAAAACAACTACCTGCAGCGTTATCCTCCGGACGACAAGTAGAATTGAACTTGTTGATCGGTTCGATACGGGAATGCAGATCGTTTATGTGCAGAATGGAAAGCTTGAATTCACTGGCCCATGATGACAGGGCGCTGAAAGCTATACCAAGTATCATGACAAATGGGATGAAGCGCTTTTTCATGAAACGTCCGGGCTAGATGTCAAGGTGTATGATGCTCTGCGGGATATTGCCGGGCCATTGTGAGTAGCCGGTTAGTTCGCCGTTATTCCTTTGCTTTTGTGCGCAGACAATAGGGGGCAGTTCAAACAGGCCGTTCGCTTAGCGACTTGAGTAAACATTGAAACATCCTTGTCGACCTCTAGTGTCTGTTAATCCTAGTGCGCTTTGCGCAGCCCACACGTAACTTTCTGCTCGGGTTGTCTGTGAGAAAAACCATTGCTCTCTGAATGTCCCAATCAGTGGGTCATAGAACGAGACCGTAATTACAAAGTCCTGAAGCTTGATTGAGGTCAATTACCTACCGGCGCAGAAGAGCTTATAATATTACATTGGGTTGCCCTCCCTCGTAACCCAAAACCCAGAGCGTTTAGCATGGGCCCATCCCCCCGTGGTCTCGTTACAAGACGCTCTATTTTTTTGCTGGTTGTCTGACGTCAGCGCACCCGGAACATGTCCGTCGTCACATAATCTGGAACAGTTGAGCGTTTGATCTAAGCGAGTGATTGGCTCATCGTTTTCAAAGTTATGCTACGGCGTTGCGATGTTGCAAGCGCCGTGTTTCGAATGTCTTTCGTTTGATCCTTTCTCTCTCCAGCAAGATGATCTTGTTACGACCGAAGTAGACGTCTGCGGGCGTCACGTTGTTGAGGCTTTCGTGGTAGCGCTCGTGATTGTAGTGGGTCACGAATGCTTCGATGCTTGCCTTTAGATCCCCGGGCAGAAAGTAGTTCTCCAACAGCACGCGGTTTTTCAAAGTTTGATGCCATCGCTCGATTTTTCCCTGCGTCTGAGGATGGTATGGCGCACCACGAACATGATCCATCGATTGATCGTCGAGCCATTCTGCCAGATCACCAGAGATGTACGATGAACCATTGTCCGACAGAAGTCGCGGTCGATGTCTGACGTTGACTTTGTCACAACCTGACGCCTCCAATGCAAGTTCAAGCGTGTCAGTGACGTCACTGGCTTTCATGGTAGTGCATAACTTCCAAGCGATGATGTAACGCGAGTAATCATCAAGGACGGTCGAGAGATAGAACCATCCCCAGCCGATGACTTTGAGGTAGGTGAAGTCTGTCTGCCAAAGCTGATTGATCGCCGTTGTTTTGTCGTGGAACTCATCAGCAGCCTTGACGACGGCGAACGCGGGACTTGTGATGAGGTCGAGCGCTTTGAGTATTCGATAGACGGAAGACTCGGATACGAAGTAGCTCCGAGTATCTGTGAACTTCACCGCCAGCTCGCGCGGCGTCAGTTCTGGCTCTTCGAGTGCGAAGTCGACAATTTGCTCTCGGACATCGTCCGGGATGCGGTTCCAGACGTGGCCAGGCATCGGCTTTCGATCTTCTAATGCATCAAGTCCACCGGTGAGATACCGGTCATACCAACGATAGAAAGTCGTACGTGGGATGCCGAGCGTATCCAATGTGCGTTTTGCTGGCAGATGTGATTGCTCGACAAGGCGAATAATCTCCAGCTTCTCCGTCGCGGGATACCTCATGTGTCGTTGCCCCCACTTCCGATCATGCTTTTTTTGAGCAGCCGAAGTTCCAGGGCCTGCTCCGCGACAACCTCCTTGAGGTGTAGCGCTTCGCGTCGTAGATCCTTCACTTCATCAGAGGTCGCTGCCCGTGCGGTATCACCGGCTAGCCGCTTTTTGCCAGCCTCCAAGAACTCCTTTGACCAGCTGTAGTACATGCCCTGTGCGATACCTTCCTGACGGCACAGCTCGGCAATGCTGTCTTCGCCGCGCAGTCCTGCAAGGACGATCCTGATCTTCTCCTCGGATGAATATCGCTTCCGAGTTTGACGCCGGATGTCTTTGACGGTGCGGTCAGAAGCTTCAGTTCTACGTCCCATGTGGCACTCCTCAGTGGTGAGGATGAGCCTAGAAACACTCAGTTAAAAAATGATCTCAGAAGGTTCCAGGGGGGCTGACGTCAGACATTGATCATCGCTAACGTTAAGAGCAGTATAAACACGCGCCAACTGGAGCTGCATGAATTCTGACATCTTGCGGGGAAAGCTTAGGTTAAGAGTTCGATGTGGATCAAGCGACGCGACACTTAGCTTGTGCGCTCAACCTAGTAGGCAAAGCCCATCTACCGGACACCCACAGTCTCGTGAGGTTATCTAACGCATTCCTTTCGGACGACATGTCGCAAGCGCAAAGCGACGGGTCATGATGCGTGAAAACGTTGATCCACTGACACCCAGAAAACCAAGTGGTGTTGCACCCTCATGACTAAGAGGATCAATCATGCGCCTAACCAAATCGTTTGCAATCGCAGCTCTAGTCGTTGGAAGCCTTAGCCTTTCGGCTGTCACTGCCTACGGCCAGCATGGTAGCCACGGGCCTGGCTACGGCATGGGACATGGTATGGGAAGAGGGATGGGTGGCGGACACGGCATGGGGCATGGACCAGGCCATAAAGGCAACCCTGTGCGTCATCGCATTATGCGACATGGTGACGGCGTTCCAGCTCCATATAGGAAAATTCGAAATCCGCTTAGAGCATCCAAAGCCAATATTGATGCCGGCGCCAAACTGTACGCCGCGCACTGTGCCACTTGTCATGGCAAGACAGGTGAAGGGGACGGTGAAGGCGGGAAGGGGCTCAATCCGAAGCCGGCTAACCTTGCTTTCATCATTGGCAGACGGATTGCCACCGATGACTTCCTGATGTGGTCTATCGCAGAAGGTGGAGAGAAATTGAAAACTGATATGCCGTCATACAAGGATGTTCTGACGGAGCAAGAACGCTGGCAGGTCATCCACTTTTTGCGCGCTAAGCTTTGATGCAGTTATCAATGACCAGCAGAGGCTCCTCCGCGATCGTCGTTCTGCCTCTCGTCGCGTTGCAAGTCATCGCGAGCGCGACTTCATCGCTGGCTGAGATGGACTTTCCAGTGTATGAGAAGCGGTGCGGACAATGCCATGGAAGTAACGTGAAAGAGCTGGCGAGGAACACGCTTCTCAAGAGGGGTGGGGTGATCGTCACTCGCGATCGTACTGTTGAGCTGCGTAAATTCCTCAATCGACACGGCCGCTCGACAACCATCGAAGCAGATCGCATTTACTCCCTACTTCGACGCCACGTTGTTTCCGAGCGCAAATAATAGAGCGAAATGGTGTACCTGCTTGAATGGCAATCTTGACTGAAAACCTACACATGGTTAGTGCGCCATCATGCGAACTGCCTTGTTTCAGCGGCTGAGGAACAACGTTGCCATGATCGATGCGGAACTTGGGCGAAACGGCCTCAGTCCTATTGGGCGCTGGCAATTGGCTCTATCGTGAAGAGCACCGTTTCCACGCTCCTGCCTTGCAACTTGATACGGTCGATCTCAATAGCATTCATTTCCGCCGGTAGATTGATCTGTTGCAGCAGTTCTTGAGACATCAGGATCCTCTGGCGATACTCTTTGCAGATTTCCTGCAAGCGTTTCGCGGTGTTGATAGTATCACCGATGTAAACAACTTGCCGTTTGTCATCACCACACTCACCAACAGCAACCGACCCGCCCTGCAATCCGATGCGTACCGATGGTGCTTCGCCAAACTTGCTCATGTACTTGGCTTCGTTGGCCACAATAGTGGCCTGTATATCGGCGGCAGTCTTCAGGCAACGAGCATTCTCATCTGGCGAGGACAGTTGCCAGGACACCACGATTTCGTCGCCTACGTAAGCATGCACTTCGCCATCGTGTCGAACAATGGGTTCGTTGAGGTCAAAGAACAACTCGCATATCAGTTCCAGAGCTCGTTTATCACCAAGCCGTTCAGCCATGGCAGTTGAACCCACGATGTCAATCAGCATGAAGACCCTGTCCTCGACAACGGGACGATTGTACCGGCCCAGCAAGAAGTAAGTGAGCACCCGCCCCCCGATCAACCTGCGAGTTTGAAGCACATAGTTGATCGTAATGGCTGCGACAGCTGCTAATGTGAAATCGCGTGGCAACCCGTACTGAAACCATCGACCGATATGGTGCTCATGCCCGGGAATGACTACACGCGATAGGGTAATGGCAATGGCAAAAATTGCTGTCGTCGCCAAGGTTCGAAGAAGCAAATATTGAGCAAAGTTGGCTTTTCGCAGGTTTACACCCAAACGGCTTGAGTAGAGTGCTGACTCTAGTGCGAGTACAATAACCGCAATGGCTAGACCACGGAACGCGCCCCTCAGGAATGATGCGATCGACAGCTTCGAATGAATGAAGAAGTCCAGAAACGCTGCATAGCCAGCGCCGATGATCAGTCCAATGGCCCCTACAATCACGAATGTCTGCAGGCTGCTGCGCCTATGAAACAAATGCCGCTCCCAATCGTCTTCTGGTAACGCCTGATACGATTATCTTGAATCTATAATACTGCCCTTTCTGCAGGACGTCAGTGGCACCCGGCAGACCGCTTAGGTCACTGGTGATGTTGCTACAGAACCTAACAAACAACTATGTCTGCTGTACCGCTATTCGCGTTCGTGTTGCAGATCTGCCGGAGATAGGCTGCTAGAACTTGGCGTGTTTGGCTGCAGTTTGATCTTGGCCCGCCTACACTTATCGGGACTGATGCTGCACCTGTTCAGGTCGCTTCCGGGTCATTGAACGAACCCGCTTACGCGGGAGTGCGCTGCGCGCGGACCATGCGGTGGGGCGAGTGTCGGAGTAACCAACTGAGGAACAAGCGGTAACGGTCGGAGGAGGCCGTCTTGAGGATTGAGGGGTTCCCAACTCCAACCTCAAGACAGGAGCCCCCGATGACCGACAAGCCGATTACCGATCTGCGCCGGCGTATGCTGCAGGACATGACGAACCGCAACTTCGTCGACAAGACCAAGCACGACTATATCCGCCATGTCGAGGCATTGGCTGATTTTATCGGTCGATCGCCGGACACAGTTACCAGCGATGATCTCAGGCGTTTCCAGGCGGCCCAGATTTCCGGGGGTGCGCAACCGCCGAAGATGAACACGCAGGCCTCCGCGCTACGCTTCTTTCTAACCGTCACGCTCGGGCGGGCCGATCTCGCCCATCAACTGGCGCGTACGAACTATCCGAGGAAGCTGCCGCGGGTGCTGCCGCCCGAGGATGTCGCCCGCCTGCTCGACGCCGCTCCGGGACCCGGCCTCAAGTACAAGGCGGCGTTGAGCATCGCCTACGGAGCGGGCCTCAGGGGCGGAGAGGTCGTCATGCTGCGCGTCAGCGATATTGATTCCAAGCGCATGTTGATCCGCGTCGAGATGGGCAAGGGGCGCAAGGACCGCCATGCAATGCTCTCCCCACACTTGCTCGAACTCTTGCGTTCATGGTGGCTGCAGTGCCGCTCCAAGGGCTGGCTGTTCCCGGGCCAGGATCCGCTGCGTCCCATCACCGTGCGGCAGCTCAACCGTGTCTGCCACATGGCAGCGGAAGCAGCCGGCCTCGGCACGTGGGTGACGCCGCACACACTCAGACACTCGTTCGCGACGCACCTGCTTGAAAGTGACATCGACGTACGCGTAATCCAGGTCCTGCTCGGCCATGCGAAGTTGGACACGACGGCGCGCTACACGCAGGTTGCAACCAACACGTTGCGCTCGGTGATGAGCCCGCTCGACCGGCTGCATATTGCCCCGCTGGACAAGGACGACGAGCCGGACAGATAGCCGAGCCCGATCGTGTCCCGTCCATCGCTGGAGGTCGCGGATATCTTCCGTGCCTTTGGTCCCGCATGGCGTGATGCCAACCGCGGTCACGTCAGTCTCGACCAGATGAAGGTCATGTCGGCCATCGAGCGTTGCCGCACGGCAGCGCTCGGCGGACACGTTGCGCGTTGTCAGAACGGGGCGTGCCGGCACACGCACATTGCCTACAACTCCTGCCGCAACCGGCATTGCCCCAAATGCCAGGGCGGCAAGGCACGCGAGTGGATGGAGGCGCGGCAGGCCGAACTGCTGCCGGTCGACTACTTCCACGTCGTGTTCACCCTGCCTGCCCGGATCGCCGATATCGCGTACCACAACAAGCGCGTGATCTACGATCTGCTGTTCAAGGTGTCGGCCGAGACGATGCAAACCATTGCCGCCGATCCCAAGCACCTCGGCGCCAGGGTCGCGATCACCTCGGTGCTGCACACCTGGGGCTCAGCCATGACGCATCACCCGCACGTCCATATGATCGTGCCGGGCGGCGGGATGTCGTCGGATGGCTCACGCTGGATCGCCTGCCGCAAGGGCTTCTTCGTACCGGTCAGGGCGCTCTCGAAGCGCTTCCGTAACGTCATGATCGATAAGCTCGTGGCAGCGCACGTGGCCGGCCAGCTCAACTTCTTCGGCGCGCAGGCCCATCTTGGCGATCTGCGTGCCTTCAAACGCTTCCTCAGGCCGCTGCGCCGGCGCAAGTGGTTCGTCTATGCCAAGCGCCCGTTCGCCGGACCGAACGCCGTGCTCGCCTACCTGTCGCGCTACACCCACCGCGTCGCCATCTCCAACCGGCGGCTGATCAAGGCCGATGCCGCGCGTGTTATGTTCCGCGTCAAGGATTACCGCCGCAATGGCAGCGCCCGATACACGACGATGATGCTCACCCCGCACGAGTTCATTCGCCGCCTCCTCATCCATGTCCTGCCCAAAGGGCTCCACCGCATTCGCCATTACGGCCTTCTCGCAAGCGGCGTGAAGGCTGTTAATCTCGCCAGGATGCGCGATCTCCTTGGGACCCCGGAGCCAATCGTCAACGATACCTCTAACGGCAACGACGACGCTGAGCCTGGGGCAACTCCCGATGACGCCTGGCCAATGCCATGTCCTTCATGCGGCCACGCTATGCGCATCATCGAGACCTTCGCGCCCGGCACAACGCCAAACAACGTATCGGAACCGGCAGGCATCGATAGTTCATGATCTCAACGCGCTGCCAGAATAACGTTGTCATAAGGCGGCCCCCGCGCTGCAACGCTCGGCTGCGTCCCGATCGCCTCATCATGACCTCGACGATCGCAAAAATGTTCTTACCAATGACAGGCAAGCCCCGGTGGCTCACCTTGCATGCCTCACACAACCGTGCGGTATGCACCCCTCACCAATCCGACAGGCCACGCCCGGCCGCCAAAAACCCATAGCAGTCGCGGCACGCTCCTCGCCCAACCGCCCGCGGGTTCCTTCCCTGACGACTTTCGGACGCCGGCTCCAGTGCGTGTGGAAATCTCATCGATCGCCAGCATCCGAAACTCTTCACAGAATTTGAAATGGCGACTGTGAGCGCATCGAGGCCGCTTGTCGCTCAGCAGCGGACATCAGTCGCGAACTCAAACTGCACCTTCCTAGCCAAGGGCCCATGGTCCGGTATGTGGACAAAGCTCCATTGGCGCTGGACTGACTGTCAGAGTTCTGGTTGCCCAGCCGACACCGTTAGCGGACCGCGCCCGCTTCGTCAGCTTAGCCAGAGGAAGCGGACATCAGTTACAGCACATCGCCTCAGATGAAAGGTAGGTCAATACAGTTGCGGTCCGGAGTTATAGCGCGATTTCAATGACATAGGTGTTCGCAGTTTTATCCCCACCGGCGCGCCAATTGAATCCGGTTCGTTCCGGACACATGGGTAACAGATTGCACCTAAGGCATGGGTGACAACCTCGAGCCGAACGGCTTCTCAATCAACAATCAGGCCGCTTGATAGAGCCGACGGACATGATCGGTGCATGAAGGCAAGCTCCTGTATGTCTGCCTATGCCAACTCGAGATGTGTATCGCAGAGCGAAAAACTACCTGTGCCCAACACCCGACCATCGCAGACATCGGCCCATCATCAATTCGACGTACAAGCGCTGCTGCCATACTTCCAGGACCTAAGCACAGCCCCAGTATCTTGAACCAATTCGCAACGCATCGCGACTACCGGATGTATGCCTGTCCCCGGGCTCAACAACTCTGGTGCTTCGATCGGCAAGCCCATCCCTAGGCAGCAACAGACAAGCAATTGGCCAAACTCTCAAAATGCTCCCCACTTTCAAAACAGACAGGCTGACATTGCGTGAGATCAGCCCGGACGATGGGCCGGAGTTACAAGCCTATCAAAAACGGCCAGAGAACTGGCGGTTTCAAGCTGTAGATCCCTCCGAGTATTCCGACGGCAACCGTATTGAACGATACATGCAATTCCGAGGAAGCGGAGAAGAGCGTCGACTTCATGCATATGTTGCTCGTGCAGTGCCGAACGATCAACTCCTCGGAGAGGTTGGGATTTCAAAAACGTATCCCGGAACTGCAGCGATTGGTTTTAGTGTAGATCCCGGACAGTGGAATAGAGGCTACGCGACAGAGCTGGCACTCTTCGCTATCTCATTTGGCTTTGACCACTTAAACCTGCACCGAATAACAGCTTCCGTTGCTGTCGAAAATACAGCTTCTTGCCGTGTCCTGGAAAAGGCTGGAATGGTTCGGGAGGGAACGGCCCGCGACTGCATCAAAGCACAAGGACGATGGTGGACGGAACACCAATACGCAATTTTGAAAGGCGATTTTTCTGCTTGCCCACACTTCCCCAATCCAAACACAGAAAACTCGAAGTGAGCCGATAAGCGAAAGTGGATAACTAGTTGAACTTTTTCAGCTGCTCACTTGTGTCCGCTGCCAGCATTCGTATGAGATCCTCTGCACTCATTTCACGCGCGAGAGCTGCCGACTGTCCGGCATACATGCCGCTTAACTCAGGATCTCCGGCAGATTTCAAAGCACCTGTGACACTGTGCTGTCCGGGGAACGGTATGGGTTCTAACGACGAGAGTTCACTCACCAGGCGATTGCGGATCGCACGCGCGGGTTTCCCGGATATCGCGGTCGTCACTATTGTGGAGGCATCATTCGCTTTTTTGAGCGCGGCCCTATGCTCATCCGCCACGTTCGCCTCTTCGGTCAGCAAGAACGCCGTACCCACCTGAACAGCGCTGGCCCCCAGCACAAATGCGGCCGCAGCAGTTCGACCGTCAGCAATCCCGCCTGCTCCAATGACCGGCACGTGCACGGCATCAACGACTTGCGGCAGGAGCGCAAACAACCCTGCTTGCATGGAGATGTCTGTGCTGGTGAATGTACCGCGATGACCTCCCGCCTCAGCGCCCTGCGCAATGATGGCGTCGATACCAATCCGCTCGAGGTCACGCGCCTCTGCAACCGTCGTCGCGCATGATACTGTGAAGCAGCCAATATCCTTTATGGCTTGGAGTATCTCGGCATCCGGCGCACCGAAATGAAAACTGACGACTTCCGGCTTTGTCCGACGCAGCATTTCAAGGTGGGCTTCATCAACCCCACCGCCCGATGCAACCGGTTCCGGCATTGATCCAAGGGCTGCTTCGTCGAACATGGCCTTGAGTTTCCGTCTCATCTCCGGAGCCGTGCCTGTCAAGTCTCCGGGATCGCTCCAGAGTGGATAGTTGGCGTTCACCGCCCGTCCACTCTGCTGTCGGAAACCGGCGATCCTGCGCTCAGCATCTGCTGCGGCCAGTCCCCACATCCCGAGACCACCGAGACCGCCGGCGTTGCTGACGGCTGCAGCAAGGGTGGGCGTCGTTGCGCTTCCCATCGGAGCTTGAAAAATCGGCCATTCCAAATTGAGGCGTTCTGTGAGGCTGTTGCGGGACCACATTTAAGTTCCAATCAAGAATTAAACGACATCTGAAGCAGGTCTTGCGAGGGCAACGGATGAACGGACAGTCCATTGCCTATACGTATCGCACCAATTCGGAGCAAGTAATCGCCTGAGAATAAGCGCTTTCTGGCACATCACCCGTTCGATTGAATGCGGCAAGCTTGAGCGCAGTCTGAACCTCGCGCGTTGCGCGACAATCATGTTGACCGCCGTCACCATGACCACCCGGAGCGGGCAACAGTGTTGCTCGTGACGTTGACGACGCTTAGTCAGCAAATCCGACAAACGTTGTCGCCTGTTCAACGCTCTTGCGTTCCGAGACCACTGTGTTGGCAGGGAAAGTGTCATCAGGCCATCCAAGTGCAACAGCTTTCATGATGACTTGATCATCAGCAATGCCAGCATACTCACGGACCACTGGCGATTGCATGATGCCCTGGCTATTAATGACTGCGCCCAGCCCGCGTGACCACGCAGCATTTACAAGAGCCGTGGTGACAGCACCGCAATCAAAAGCGGTATCATCACTGTCAGCCAGTTCGCGGTCGTAGGTAACGATTACACACACAGGCGCATCGAACTGCCGAAACCCGCGCAGAACCCAGTCCTGACGCGCATCCTTATCTTCGCGTGCGATACCCATGGCGGAAAACAACTGCTTGGCGACACCAATCTGCCGTTCGCGGTGCTTGCCGTCGAAAGGTTGGCCAATCCGGAATTCCCGCGAGTGCGGAATACCAGCCAAATTGCGCTCAGTATTCCCTGCGCGAATTCGGTCAAGGGGCTCGCCGGAAACAACATAGAAATTCCAAGGCTGGGTGTTCATCGACGATGGCGCACGCATGGCCAACCCCAGGACCTCCTCAATCAATTCCCTGGGGACGGGTTCCGGCAGGTAACCTCGGATGCTTCGGCGACCAAGAACAACTTCATCAAACTGCACGTCTTCCCCCAATGAATTCTCTCTTGTAAATCCGACCCCGTCTGGATCGCGCCCTTTCGTGTAGCGCAACTGACGCTTGCTCCCCACATGCTGCCACGCTCGAATCCAAGCGTCAGCTGCAAAAGCGACACGAGAAACATAGTCTTGCTCGTGTTCCTTTGGCTCCGACATTCGAAATCAGATAACAGGCAACGAGAACCAAATTTCGGAGCCGAAACACAAGCGCCTACGTATCACTCTGGCAGCAAGCCCTAGCTTGATTAGCTCACACCGTTCAAGCCTTCTTCCAACAAGGCTCGGCTTGGCTCGTATCGATTGGGCACTTGTGGACTGATCTGAGGGTCTTGCAACACGCGCATTTGATCGATGGTGTCGCAGACATCCGCTAGCTTCATCGCGATGGCGGCCACATTCCCACTTGCAACCAGTCCACGCACGTAGTCCAGGTACCCATGATCGTCCTCCGGCGTGACAGCTCTAAAATCCCGGTAGTAGTCAGCGTTTGGCGGCGGGGTCGTCACGCGGACTATCTCCATCGCATCCTCGGAAAGACCCAGGCCTTGCATGCGTTCGCGGCCGCCACCGCCCGTCATCAAGGCATCATGCAGCAACGCAGCCTCGAGTTGATCGCGATCAGGGCGCGGATACCTCAGGCCGAGGCGCAGGGCCACACGTCGAAAATGCTCGGCCCAAGGTCGACCATTCAGGTCAGTCGCACCGATGTGGCGTTCCTCCAACTCTGCAATGAGATGACGCCAGCGCTCGTCCTCAGGCTCCAACCACATCGCGCGAACCTTTCTCTGTCTCAATTGGTTTCATATTAGCCGGCACCAAATCATCAAGATCGACATCCGGAAACCCGCGATGCAATGAGCGTGATGAGGCGAGATGTTCGGCTTCACTTTGATCATCGATCGTGGGTGGACGCATCTCTGCCTGCCAGGACGCTATCGCTTGATCTACATCATCAATCGTACTCAGCGCTTGGCCCAACTTCACTGCATTGCGTAAAGAGATGTTAGCGCCACGCGCATGGCTCGAGGGCATCGCATGAGCCGCATCCCCGATCAATACCACACGACCTTGATGCCAAGACGAAAGCCGAATGGAACTATACCGATCAACCCGCGCTTCGATCGGTTTGCGCGTCAGCAAAGGCTCGAGGAGCTGGAACGATGCAATCCAAAGCGACTGATCTGTTGGCAAAGCCAGTCGTGCCGCATCGTCGGCAGATACCATCATAACCAGATAACAATGATCCAGACTGCAGGGGCTATACAGAATACGCAGCGCCGCCGTCTCGTAGGACCAGCAGTCTTTGCTCGCGCTCCATTCATCGCCCTGGAGATCGCTGCGCTCAAGCAGCACCCGAACCAGTCCGTCGTGATGTCGTGTGAGCTCTCGCGTCACGTCGAGCGATTCATGGGCCCGTGACCCCACGCCATCAGCTGCAACGACCAGATCCGCAGTGCGCTGGTGGCCATTTTCCAGCGTGAGTGCACCAGCTGGATCAACATCGACAACCCGCGAGCCGGTTCGGATTTCAACTCCTGAACTGCGCGCGGCCTCTGCCAGCAGATTGTGTAGTTGTTGGCGCAAAGCCGTTCGAAAGACACCCAGATTTTCGTGACCACGATGCAGCCGACCGTTCACCCACGTCTCAAAACCTGTTGGCGCGTAGGAACGCTGCTGGAACACTTCGAGCTGGTTGATCTGATTGAGAGCCCAGAACCCATCGCGCGAGATATAGAGACCTCCACCACCTGAGCGCAGCACATCGGCAGCCTCGTGGACAACAACGCGCCATCCGCCTTGTCCAAGCTTTGCGGCAAGCGCCAATCCGGCAAGACCTCCACCGGCGATCTCTGCTGTTCTCATGGTAACGGAACTTTCTCCCATCGTTCGCTTGGTGCGCATGGCAATCTAGCAGACAGCTGCCATAAACGTGCAGCGAAGTCAGCTAAGCCACAAACGAATGCCGCCTGATGACCGGCGGGACCCATAAACGCGTTTGAGCAGCCAACCACATGCCCGGTCATCTGCAGCTGAACCCAGACCAATAAACGACTAGTAGCAGAGCACTGTATCCGCTTCATCGGCGAGTTCAACAAGCTTGTCGGGCATCGCGAAGTCTGCCCGATGCCCTTTCAGTATCTCTTCGCCATAACCGCGTGCTTGCGAGGAACGTCCCGACAAATAGAATTGCCCACCACTCTCATTAATTGACGCAACAATCTCTGAGAGCTTTCCAATCCCAAGACCTTCCGTGAATGCCATCGCATCTGCGCTAAACAGATGCACGCCATCTCCCGCGATAAAGACACTCACTTGATGGCCTTTTTTCAGAGCCGTCGCCGCAACCAGACAGCTCAGCGTCGACTTCGTTGAGTCAGACGGCCCCGTAGTAATGTGAATAAGAAACTTTCCCATTATGCAACCTCACTCAATATGTATTGTGCGCCCTCGTTCTGAATACGGAGGCATGCAGACCAACAGCGCCTTCTGCAACAATGTATGCGCTGCTAGTCTATGGCGTGTCGCGGGCGATCGTCACCCGAAAAACACCCCGCGCTTCAACGAATAGGCCAGAAAAAATTCACGCATGGTCACACATTCGAACACGGGATTGGGCTACTCTCGTCTGCTGAATATGATCAATTGATACGGGTACGCGAATGACACGCTTCATCAGCGAAGCAGCATGGTTGGGATGCCTGCAACGTCTCGGCCTATCTGATCCGGAGAGTGAAACCTTCAGAGGACTCACGGCCGCCTACTCTCAGGACAATCGCCACTATCATAACCTCATTCATATCGATGATTGCCTGGAACAGCTCAGCACATGCGGGCTCCCCGCGACAAGGGCCGATGCCATGATGTTCGCCCTATGGTTTCATGATGCAGTCTACTGCTGGCGCTCATCGAACAATGAGATTGAGAGCGCAAACTGGGCTGATAAGTTCTTAGCTGACAACGATGCAGGTTGTGCACTCAGACAGTCAGTCAAAGGGCTCATCCTTGCCACCCGCCACTTTGTTCCAGAACCACGAACAGGTGATCAGCTAACCATTATCGATATCGACTTATCGATCCTAGGTCGTGATCCGGAACGCTATCAACAGTATGAGATCGCTATCCGTCGGGAGTACAGCCAAGTCCCGGACATGGTCTTTCGCAGGGAAAGAAAAAAAGTGCTGCAGAACTTCCTCGAACGTGATCGGATATTCATGACCGAACAGTTCCATGCGCTCTACGAAGAGCACGCGCGATCTAACCTGGCGCAGGCCATTGCAGCACTTTGAGACCCAGTGATCGGACACATACCTGTTGGGGAGACACCCAGGGTCTCCTCATCGAGATCAATCTGTCTGCTAACCTGCAAGCGCCTCGGAAACCACCTTGGCAGCAGCTGCACACCCACTGCCACCGGTCGGTGCACCAATCGCCGCAAGCGCCGCTTCCACCGTTCCCAACACTCCAAGCACTGTCGGAGGATTGAGGTGGCCCATATGCCCGATGCGGAATGAGTTTTCCGCAAGATCACCGAGACCAATGCCAAGCGTCAAACCAGCATCTCGCTCACATAAGACGCGCAACTGTTCACCGTTGATCGAACCCGTCAGAATTGTTGTTGTCGAGTTTGACCGGTGACGCGGGTCAATCACATTAAACTCAAGCCCACCAGGTGTAGACCACTCATCAATTGCCGCCCGCACTGCGTCCGCAAAAATCGCATGCCGGCGCCAGATGTTTTCCAAGCCCTCTTCCTTGACCATATCGATGGCTTCACGCATCGCGTAGATGTGTTGGATCGGCGCGGTACCGCAATAGCGCAGATAATGGGCCGTCGCGGACAGGCGCGCAGTCCAATCCCAGTAGGGCGATCGCATATCGGCATTCGCATGGGCTGCAATCGCCTTGTCGCCGGCCCATACCAGACCCAAACCAGGCGGCACCATCAGCCCCTTCTGGCTACCGCCAACAGTAACATCGACACCCCACGCATCCATTTGGTATTCAACGCAACCCAGCGACGCAATGCAATCGACCATGTAGAGCGCCGGATGTCCTGCCGCGTCGATCGCCTTGCGAATGGCCGCGATGTCATTCCAAACGCCGGATGCAGTGTCGACCTGGACCACAAGAATCGCTTTGATTTCGTGCTGGCTATCCGCCCGTAGTCGCTCCTCCACGGCCGCTGGATCAACAGGTCCGCGCTCTGGCGCATGAAGCACTTCAATATCGCAGCCAAGCATTTTGCCTTGATCACCCCAGCCAACGGCAAACCGGCCAGACTCAAGCACGAGAATCTTACTGCCGCGCTGCATCGTGTTGGTCAGCGCCATCTCCCAGGCACCATGGCCATTGGAAATCGCCATGAAGGCCTTGCCGGACGTCTTCGCAATTGCCGGTAGATCCTCGAACACACTCAGGCTGACATCAACGATCTCACCCTCATAGATGTTCGGCATTGACCGGTGCATGGCCGCCAGCACGCGGTCAGGAATAATCGAAGGCCCCGGCATCGAGGTAATCGTACGGCCACGGTTGAGGTTCATCATCGGTCTCCGCATCGAGTTTTCGCCAACGTACTTGCTCTCGCACATCATCAAGCACATCCGACCAACCTTCATCAACATCACAGCGCGTCATCGCCAGCCTCAAGACGTCAAACCGCACCTCTACGATATACTATTTCCGAACATAACACCGACCTCCGACCACCAGATCTTGCACTGTCGAAGTTGAAGATATCGTTGCGCAACTTGGTCAATCCTGCTGCAATAGTTCTTAACTGTGGAACTGAGAGTTGACGTCATGGAGTGGTACCCCAAGAAACGGTTCGGCGACCTTCCTGCCCTTATCGCGAAGAGATATCCGGATCGCGAAGGCCTCGTCTTCAACGAGCGCCGCTACACGTTCTCAGAGATGGCTCAACAAGTCGATCTCGCCGCCAAAGCGTTGATCGCGCAAGGCATTCGCCACGGCGATCACGTTGCACTCTGGCTCACTAATTCTGACGACTGGGCCTTCCTCAGTTTTGCACTCGCTAGAATCGGCGCTGTCGCCGTTCCTTTTAATACACGGTTTCGAACCAGAGACATCGCTTATGTCCTGGAGCAATCAGATAGTGCGTATCTCATTACACACGACCAGTCCGGGCCGGTCGATTACCTCGATATGGTACGGGATATCGTGCAGCTGCCTGAAACCGGGACCACGATCAATGATGGAAATTTCCCCAAACTCCGCAAAGTCATCGTTCTTGGACAACAGTCCTATCCTGGCACAGTGAATTGGGCCGATGCAAAGGCGCAGGCCAACGCCACGACAGACGAGATCCTGCACGCGCGGTCCCAAGCCGTAGATCCAGATGATCCTGTCTTCATCATGTATACGTCCGGCACGACAGGTCATCCCAAAGGCGTCGTCCACTCCCACAAGCTCATCCGCAATGTTGAGGAGCGAGGCTACCGCCTTGCCATATCGCCCAGCGATACGGTCCTGAACTACCTGCCACTATTTCATGCCTTCGGCTTTTCCGAAGGTTTGATGATGACGATCCTGACCGGTGCCAAGCACATCGTAACAGCAACATTCGACCCCGACGAATGCCTCGACCTGATTGCACGGGAGCGTGTGACGATGGCACACGGCTTCGAAACTCATCTCAAGGGGCTGACAGAAGCACAAGCTGAACGGCCTCGTGATTTGTCGAGTTTGCGCACCGGCGTATTTGCTGCCGGTATGCTGAGTGCAACACCGATCGCGCGACGCGCAATGGAAGTCTTGTTACCGCTTCGGCCCGTGTCTGGTTATGGCATGACAGAGATATGGCTAGGTGCCGGGATCGGCGCGCTGAATGACGACGACGCAAAACGCTGCGAAAGCTCGGGCTATCCCGGCCTAGGCTACGAAATCCGCATCATTGACCCGGAAACCAAGCACGATTGCCCCATCGGCGTGCCAGGTGAAATCATTAGCCGCGGATTCAGCGTCATGCTCGGCTATTACAAGAAACCTGACGAAACAGCCCAGTGTTTTGACGAAGATGGCTGGTTCTATACGGGTGACACCGGGACGTGGTTGGGCGATGGCTATTTCCGCTTGCTGGGCCGCTACAAAGACATGCTGAAAGTGGGCGGCGAAAACGTCGATCCCATGGAAACCGAGGGCTTGCTCATCGAACAACCCGAGATCAATGAGGTCGCTGTTGTAGGTCTACCGGACGAACGCCTCTCCGAGATCCCCGTTGCCTTTGTCAAACTAGTAGAGGGCTCTGAACTCACTGCAGACGGTATCATCGAGCGATGCCGGGGAGCTGTCGCCAGTTTCAAAGTCCCGAGGCATGTCATCTTTCTCGACGAATTTCCAATGACTGCGTCGGGCAAAATCCGCAAAGCGGAATTACGAGAGCGGGCGAAGCAGGCACTCTTCTGATCGATTTTTCGAGCACCATAACTAGGGTCTAGACCCTAGTGTACCGGCCCCAACATTTAACTCCCGTTCCCGCTTCTCTCATTTCAAATGTCGGAGTCAAAGGAACACTAGCAAGACTATCTTTCTAGTGTAGCTTTTGCAGCAGCCCCTTGGATTCGAGCTGAGTAGCAAGGGGGGATCAAGCGTCAGTTGCGCGACACCAGGGCTTGGTCACGACAGTCGAACTCCTGGATTGAAATGGGTCCAGCCTTCCTCACTGTACGGCGACCTTTGCGTCAAAGGCTAACTCTTCGCAGCCAAGACGTAATCAACACTGGCCCTTTGGCATACATCGCGTAGCTCCTTATCGAGAGCCGGTGGTATTGGGATGCCTTTGTCCAGTCGTTCGGCTCGCTTCGCTGCTTCCGGATCGCCGGCAACCAGCACAGGCTGCTCCGGGTCCGCCGGCGGAGTTGCATGCAGTGTATCTATGACCGTATCGACATCTTCTTCAAAAGCACCAGCCGGCCGAAACGCATTCGGAGCGATGGCCATAAAGCAGTGCCCAATATTCTCTGGCGAGTCAGGCCGCTCCTTCGGCTTGTCAACTGGAACAAACGCACCACCAGCCAGCGCACCACCGAGAATTTGAGCAAGGACACCAAGACCGTAGCCCTTATGGCTGGATAGCTCGCGCGTGCCACCGATCGGCGTCAGGCCACCCGTATCACTACCAACCAGCATGTTATAAGCATCCGTCCCGTCCTTGACGGGCTGACCATCTCCATCGCTTACCCAACCGTCCGGCAACGGCTTGTTCTGATAGCCATATACACGCACTTTGCCGACAGCCACGGTACTGGTTGCCATATCGAGCACCCATGGCCGGTGCCGCTTGGCAGGAGCGGCATATGCCAACGGATTGGTACCAAGGACCGGAGCAGCACCGCCGGTCGGCACCACCGTAATGCCGCGAGCGGTACTCGCAACCATCCCAATGGCACTCCGGTCAGCGGCAATTCTGGCGTAGTATCCGGCAGCCCCGAAATGATGCGAATTGCGAACGGTAACAACACCAACACCAGCTGCTTCCGCCTTATCAACTGCCAGGTTCATGGCCATCACCGATACGGGGTGACCCAGATTAGCGCCACCATCAACGGTTGCCGTCGCAGCGGTCTCATTCTCAATTTTCGGCGCCGCCGTCAGGTCCAACCGGCCCTCATGCAGTTTACCTTCGTACGTCATCAGCATCGATATGCCATGAGAATCAACGCCCATAAGATCCGTTTCGACCATGACCTTGGCCGCTTCATCGATGAGATCAGGTGCCATCCCCCAACTCCGCAAGATCAGCTTAATCTGCGCGTCGACGCTTTCGGCAGTTGCATGCAGGGTTGTCATCTGATCAGGTATCCTTTCGGCAACAAATAATACTTCGGGCCGTTTGCCCCGCGCCAGACTAAGCACTTGCTGTGGACCTGCAAATCCACGACTGTCGAGACGCAACAAACATCGGGGAGATGATCATGCTGGCCTCACAACGCCCTCTATTCGATATGCCACGCGACGTCTGCTTTATGAATGCTGCAGCCTGGAGCCCGCTGCCTAAGAGTGCTGTTGAAGCCGGGAAGGTCGGTGCTGAACGGAAGTCACGTCCATGGGAACTGACACCCGACTTTGCGGATGGTCAGATCGAGAGAGCGCGGTCAGCTGCTGCCAAAATGATCAATGCCGACCCGAATGACGTCGCGCTGATCTCATCGGTTGGCTATGGCGTTTCAACGGCCGCAAAGTCGTTCCCCATTCCGGCCGGCCACCGCGTCATTGTACTCGACAGTGATCACTCTTCGCCAACTCTGGAATGGATGACCCGTTCGCATCAAGGAAACTACGAGGTCGATGTTGTCAAAGTCGGTGCCGACAATGACTGGACATCTGCCGTCCTGGAGACAATTGCGCGGCCGGGCGCCAAGCCCATTGCCCTCACGTCGATTTCTTCAGTACATTGGTCAGATGGTGGATTGATCGACACCGAGAAAATCCAGGCCGCACTCAAACCACTCGGCGCCGCTTTATTGATCGACGCCACCCACTCAGCCGGCGTATTGACGATGGACGTCAAGACGCTCGATCCAGATTTCGTAGTCTTTCCAACATACAAATGGCTACTAGGGCCTTACTCAAGAGCGTTTCTCTATGTCGCCAAGCGTCACCAGAACGGCACGCCGCTAGAGCAAACCAGCTATGGCCGCAAAAGGGTAAACTCGGAAGACCACACCTACTTTACTGATCTCGACTATGTCCCCAACGCGCGCCGGTACGACATGGGCGAGCGTGATTTCTTCGTCTCCATCGATGTGGCGGCGCATAGCATGGAATTAATCAGCCAATGGGGTGTTGATAACATTCGCCAGAGACTCACCATGCTGACCGATGCACTTGCCCAGAGATTAGCAGAAACGGACAACATAACCCTTCTCGATAGAAACCTACGGGCACCTCACATACTTAGCCTTGGGTTTCCCGCAGGCATGCCATCAGATTTCACTCAGCGCCTCGCGAGCGAGAATGTCTATGCAGCAGCCCGGCTCGGCCGCCTTAGGGTCAGCCCGCATGTCTACAATGACGAGGAAGACTGTGCCCGCTTTGCTGATGTGATCCTCAAGAACATCTGATGAAACAGGGATCGACACCAAATCGCATCATCGGTCAATGACCAGACCACACGGCACCGCAAGGCTGTTCTCAGTACTAGACCTCCAAGCCTGTAACACTAGAGGCAGCAGATCAGTGGCCAGCATGCCTTCTGCTGCAACGCCCTACTAGAGCAAAGTCAGCCTGCTCTGACCAGCTCATGGTCGAACGTCCGCTCTTGAATAAAAATATCAGCGAACTGGTAAATGGGTGATCAAGCATATGGCATTTGCGTCAAATCCTTAATAGATCAGCCATTCAAATGAACAATCAATTCATATCGACACAAGATTACTCAGAATGAAGAGCATAGACGTCGAACAAAATTTTCGAACAAGCCAGATAAAATTATTCCCAAGTGATGGATTAGATAAAATCCAAACATTGAACTTGATGGTTTTTTTCATCGATCCGGAAAAGATGATATCAACAACAAGACTACGGATCGACAGAGATGACAATCGAACACGCCCCTGGCTCAGACGAGAGCAAGGCCGGCAGCGACGTGCAGACTTCGGCTACAGACGATGGCACACAGCGGTTGCAGCCAACTCTGGCCAGCGAGCGATTATCGAGCGCTGTTTTTCTGTTGCGCGGTTGGATTTGGGAAACCGATCGTGAGGGTCGCTTCACCTATATGAGCGACAGCGTCCTGCACTTTTCCGGTCGGCCACCGCAATGGCATTATGGCAAGACCCGCGAAGAGTTGGGCAATGATATTGTCCATCCAGAGCACCAGTCAAAGATCGAACAGCAGATCGCAGCTCAGGAGCCGTTCGGTCCCGTCGAATATCAGCGCATTCAAAATGGTCAACCATTTTGGATGCGCACGCGCGGCATGCCGATGTTCGATGGTCAAGGTCGCCTCACGGGTTACCGTGGTGTGGCCTATGACATTACGTCAGAAGTAAAACAGCGCGAAGCTGAGGTCGCCTGCAATGCGAGGATGGATCGGACACTGGACATTCTTAGCGCGACGATCGACTGCTTTCCCGGTGCTGTCAGTGTCTACGATCACGAGCTCAAACTCGCCATTGCCAACTCCAAGTACTACGCCCTTCTCGACCTACCTATGGCGCAGTTTCCCGTTGGAGCCAGATACATCGACCTTCTGCACTTTCTCGGTGACCGAGGTGAACTGCAGGGCGGTGAGCTCTCAGAAGTGATCGAGAAGCACATGGCGATGGCCCGAAGCGGAGAGATCCACACATTCCGCCGTACCAGACCGAATGGCATATCGGTCGAAGTCGTCAGTGTCCCGCTCCCGGGCGGCGGCTTTGTCAGAACGTATACCGACGTCACCGCGGTCTCCGAGTTGCACTGGAAATTGCAGTCATCACAGCGTGAAACTCAGAAGTTGAAGGCCAGGATGGAGGCGGCCCAGCTCGAAATCAACCGGTTGCAGGAGCAGCTACGTGAAATCACACGTTGAGACATCCGCTCGTTCTGCTCGGGTCCTTAGCTCGGCAGACTACACGGTTGCGATCGCCAAGCAACATTCCCATCCCGCCTAAAAGCCCTCTATAAGTTGATCTCGAACAAGAAAACGTGCGGCAAAAGTCATCGCAACTTGCCTTGGCTTGGTCAACATCATCAGAATATGATATCGCGGAATCCCAGGTGACAACGCGGTAACCTCGGAACGTTTGTTCTTCCCTCCGCGCTAAAATCCCACAATCCGGAGCAAATCAATGTCATTGTGGTCTCAATCCGCTGGCCGCTGGCTGCTTGGCATGGCCACAGCCTCGCTATTGGTCTTCGCCAACAGCGCATCAGCACAAGAGAAGCTGGATAGCGATGAAAAAAAGGGCTGGTACGCATTTGGCTATAGCGTCGCAGCCGGCTGGCGAACGCTCGATCTGAGTGAAGAGCAGCTCAAGATCATTTCGGAAGCCATGCGTGACTCCGCCCTAGGAACAAAGCCAAAAGTTGATATGGAGAAGTTTGTTCCGCTCGCCCGCAAGCAATTGGCCGAACGCGAAGCCCGCGGACGTCAGGCCCAGTCAGCCAAGCAGAAAGAAGCCGGCGCAGCACTTCTCGCGGCCGAAGCTGCCAAAGATGGTGCTCAGAAAACAGCATCCGGCCTCGTTATCAGGACATTGAAAGAGGGTACTGGCAAGTCACCAACCGCAACCAGTAAGGTCACGGTTCACTACCACGGCACCCTTGCTGATGGAAAAGTGTTTGACAGCTCTGTCAACCGCGGTGAGCCAGCCACTTTCCCGCTCAACGGTGTCATCAAATGCTGGACCGAAGGCGTACAGATGATGAAAGAAGGTGGCAAGAGCCGGCTGGTCTGCCCATCAGACATAGCTTATGGCGACCGCGGTGCTGGCAATGACATCCTTCCCGGCGCGACACTCATTTTTGATGTCGAGCTGATCAAGGTCAACTAGCCTGAGCTACGCGTCAAGATGACGACCTTAAGTCGGAGCATGGAATAATCCTGCTCCGATCATCGCCCCTTCCAGTTCGGCTTGCGCTTTTCAGCAAAGGCGCGCGGACCCTCGACATAGTCTTCACTGGCAGCCAGTGATACGTAGCCTGGGTATCGATTGTTCTTTAGAGCAGACTCAAGCGACGAGATATCAAGCGACCGCGTAGCAACTTCTTTGGTCGCCCGGACACTCAGGGGCGAACACTCAAGAATCTGATTGGCCCAAGCCTTCGCCTCTTCCAGCGCTTTACCTTCCTCGGCCAATGCTGTGACGAAGCCTAATTCGAAGCCTTCTTTTGCAGAAACATGCCGCCCGGTCAGCAGCATCCCCATCGCTTTCTTGAGTGGAATTTGACGGGCCAACCGCTGCATCCCGCCCGCTCCCGCAGCCAGTCCGACACGTGGCTCCGGCAAGGCAAACTTTGCGTTCCCTGATGCAATGATCAAATCACAGGACAGCGCAATTTCGAAACCACCGCCCATTGCCACGCCATTGACGGCAGCAATAACCGGCTTGTAAACGTCCGTGCGCGCAGCGATGCCCCCAAAACCGGTTACGGCCGGATGCATCGGTCGTTTCCCAGTCTTCTTCACCAAGTCCGAATGGTACTTCAGATCGTTTCCCGCACAAAACGCTTTGTCGCCCGCTCCGGTAATGATGGCGACCCACAAATCCGGGTTGCTGACGAACTCGTCGAAATGACCTGATAGCTCTTCACTCGCCATCGGGTGCAGCGCATTGTAGACGTCCGGCCGGTTTATCGTAATCACCATCAAGTGGCCGTCGACCTCTGCCTTGCTAAACTCTCCCATTGCGGAACTCCCTTGAAAAATGTCTTGTAAGATGCTGGCTCATCATTTCCTTGCGAAATGCGGCTCGTCAAAGTGCGCGACCCGGGTCGCGCGGCCATTCATAGCGACTTCACGGAACTGATAGAGCATTGCGGCAGTCGGTGCGAAAACCCGATCACCAATCGTCGCCAACGGTGCCGAAAGAATTGGATACTCGTGGTCATCCTGCGGCTCGAGATAAGGAATAGCCGGTCCATCCAACTCATCGAACGGAATTTCGAAGACAAGCGCAACCTCTTCCGGATCAGGAACGACTGTAAGACCCGGACCACCCCAGACCACAAATGGGGTGATGGCAAATCCCGATCGCGTTGGATAGTCGTCGAGTTGGCCGATGATACTATCTTCGCCCAGGACGATTCCCATTTCTTCGTGAAGCTCCCGAAGCGCCGCCTGCTGCGGCGTCTCGCCCTCATCAAGGCGCCCACCCGGCAAAGCAAACTGACCGGCATGCCGGCGCATCGTCGTTGGACGACGCGTGAGTAGAATGCAGGCCTGATCCTTGCTCGCATGCTGTGTCACAACCAGGTTGACGGCAGCGGTTCGCAGTCCTTCTTTTTGCAGTGAGGTGCGATCAAAACCAGCAAGATTAGCGGTCAGTCTTTCGCGCAATTCAGAGCCGAACCGATATGGCATGCCATCAACTTTTTCGACGTGTTTCCGGCGCAAGGCATACGCCAGCCTAGCGACTGATGCCAGCGGCGTTTGCCATGATCATCTGCCTGATATCATCCCCATTTCATCTGGCCCGCCGCGAGACCACTACGTCATTCGCGCTACTGTTCTGATCTAATCCATGGCCCGCGAACTTCGCCGCGAGCCGAGGCAACTGCCGAACAAGCATCTTGAGACTAAATCCGACGCGACCGAGAACTGGAGTTACACCAAATGACAATCGATGCCGGGGCCCAGGCCGTTTTGGATCTCATCAAGGAATCAGGTCGTCCCCCCTTCCACGAATTGACAACGGAGGAGGCTCGTGAGGCATTTGCCGCATCCCGCGAAGCCTTGCAACCTGACCCGATTGATCTTGCCGAGGTTCAGGATATGTCCTGCCCCGGACCCGCCGGCGACATTCCGCTCCGGCTCTATCGCGGCACGCCTCTGTCCGACAATGCGCCACAGCCGGTGCTGGTTTACTATCACGGTGGTGGCTGGGTTCTCGGCAACCTCGACTCCCATGACGTAGTCTGTCGCGAAGTCGCGAGCCGCACCGACATGACGGTGATTTCCGTTGACTACCGGCTCGGGCCAGAGCACCTCTTCCCCGCAGCTGTCGACGATTGCCTAGCGGCAACCAAATGGATCGCCGTGAACGCGGCACAACTGGGAATCGATCCTGCCCGTTTGGCTGTCGGCGGCGATAGTGCGGGCGGAAACCTCGCAGCTGTCATCTGTATTGATGCGCGCGACAATGGTGGCCCGGCTATTGCCGCCCAGATCCTCAACTATCCCGTGACCGACATGAGTCTCACCCAGGCCTCGCACGAAAAGTGCGCCGACATTCCTCCAATCCCACCGAAAACCATGGAATGGTTCTTCGATCGTTATTGCCGCGATAGTGCCGACAAGCAAGATTGGCGCGCCGCCCCTTTGCTGGCAGACAGTCATGCCAACTTGCCTCCTGCACTGGTCATTGTCGGCGGCTATGATCCACTACACGACGAAGGCGTCGACTATGCCAACAAGATGAACGCAGCCGGTTCGAAAGCCGAGGTCTTTGATATGCCAGGCCAGATTCACGGCTTTCTGACGATGAACAAGATCATCACAGAAGCTGCTCAGGCTCATGCGGAAATCGCACGCTACCTCAAAGCCAACGTTATCTAGTTGGTCGGTTCAGGCATTTGCGTTTCGAGTGTTCTTTGCGCGCCCCCGACATTTTGATCGAGACCAGCAAGGCGGCGATCGAATATCGGAGCCGGAACACCGCCTGAGTGCACAGGGCAGTTGTCTGAACCCAAAAGCCCGCCAAAACGGCTTCACTTATCTCCACTTCAGTGATTACTCCGTCGACTGCCATTTACCAACAGCTGCGTCGTGAAGCCCTTTGCAGATATAATAAGCTGGCTTATAATAAGTAGATGTCTACAGCTGATGATGATGAAGCCTATTTGACTCGTTCACTTGGCTTCCTACTTGGGGATGTCTCTCACCTGGTTAGGATGCGGCTTGATGAGCGCGCGCGGGATCTTGACCTCACGCGCGCCCAATGGCGCGTGCTCGCACAACTGCGCCGTCGCGAGGGCATAAATCAGCGCGCTTTGGCTGCCATTCTTGAAATCGAGAACATCACGTTGACACGCCATATCGATCGCCTGGAAGCCAAAGGGCTGGTTGAGCGAAGGGCAGATCCAAACGACCGACGGGCCAGAATTTTGCATCTGAAGCGCAAGACGAAGCCTGTGTTGGGCAAGATGCGAACGCTTTCAGAACAAACACGTGCGGAAGCATTGCAGGGCATCAGCCGCAAAGACACGGATCACCTGATCGACACACTTCTCCGGATCAAGGACAACATGTTGAAGCTCGATCCCATTCAGACCAAATCGGCGGTCCGACGCAACCGTGCCGGCACCCGCTCAGGAAGCACCAAATGAGCGATCGCCAACTGAAGTCAGATCAACGGGCAGATATAACCAAAGCACCCCCAAAGACTGATCCAGAACCAGATCAAAAGACTGACCAGAAGATTGCCTCCACAAGCGAGCAACAGGCTGGGTCCAAACCTGACGAAGCAACACCGCCGGCAAAACCACGCAGGCTCTCGAAACCCGCGATTGTTGCGCTCACGGTCCTTGGACCACTGCTGGCCATTGCATTTGGAATGTATCTTTTTCTCGGCGGCGGGCGTTTCATGTCGACCGACAACGCATTCATCAAGTCTGACAAAATTGCTGTCAGCGCTGATGTCTCCGGTCGCGTGAGTGAGGTGTTTGTCAAAGCCAATCAGATTGTCAAACCAGGCACTATCCTGTTCCGCCTCGATCCAAAGCCGTTCCAGATTGCTGTTGACCGAGCGCGCGGGACATTGCTCGCGGCACGACACGAAGCTGAAGCACAGAAGTCAATCTATCGGCAACGCCTCGCAAGCCTAAACCAGGCCAAAACAGATATACGCTTCTACGAGCGCCGCTTTAGTCGCCAGAACAAACTGAACCGCAAGTCCATCACCTCGCAAAGCACGCTCGATACGGCCGACCAGGATCTCCAGCGAGCCCGCGCGCAGGCCGGCATTCTTGAACATGATATGGCGCAGGCTTTAGCCAGACTTGGTGGCGACATCAATGTTCCGGTGAGCAAGCTGCCTGGTGTCCTGACTGCCAAAGCCGCCCTCAATCAGGCCGAACTCGATCTCAAGCGAACCGAAGTGCGCGCCACTTTTGATGGCATTGTCACCAACTTTGAGCTGCAGCCAGGCGAGTATGTCGAAGCCGGCACAACTGTCTTCAGTATCGTTGGAACGCGCGATGTCTGGATCGAGGCAAACTTTCGAGAAACCGACCTAACATTCATGCGGCCTGGGCAGACAGCGACCATCCGCATCGATGCATACCCAAACGACCCGCGCAAAGCTGTAATCACCAGTATAGACCCGGCCACTGGCGCCGAGTTCGCACTGCTCCCGGCTCAGAATGCAACCGGCAATTGGGTCAAGGTCGTGCAGCGCCTGCCCGTGCGACTTCGACTTCAGGATGAGCGCACAGACAAACCACTCCGCGCAGGCATGAGCGTCATTGTCAAAGTCGACACCCAACACGAACGCACGATCACGGATTTGTTCACCGCGATCCGCAACTGGTTCTAGCAGTGACCGCACAAGCAACAGATGATCCGGACGCTGGCAAGCCAACCGGGTTCAGACTTGTTCTGATAACCGTGTCATTGCTGCTGGCACCGCTGATCCAGGTCTTTGACACCTCAATCCTCAGCATTGCGTTGCGACAAATGCAAGGATCGCTATCTGCCACCCAGGATCAAATTGCGTGGGTCCTGACCTCTTACCTGATTGCCGTTGCAATTGCGACGCCGGTTTGGGGGGCCTTGGGGCAGATCTACGGAAGAAAACCGCTGCTTCTGATTTCTATTGTTGGCTTCTTGGTTTTCTCGATCTTCGCCGCCAAATCAACGACCCTTGAAGAAATGCTCTTGAACCGTTTTATGCAGGGGATCTTTGGCGCATCACTTATTCCCCTCGCCTTGGCTTCCCTGCTCGCCAACTACCCGCGCAAGGACATCAGCATTGCGATGAGCTACTGGGGCGTCGGGATCATGTTCGGCCCTGTTTTCGGCCCAACCATCGGCGGCTATATCGTGGAGTATTACGATTGGCGATGGGCATTCTACATCAATGTCCCGGTGTGCATCATCGCCTTCACAATGATCACCTTTCTTGTGCCACGTGCTGGCAATCGACACCCGCGCAAGTTCAACTATTACGGCTTTGCACTGCTCGCAATCACGGTCGCCTCAGCCCAATTCATTCTTGACCGCGGCCAGAGAATGGAGTGGTTCGCGTCACCGACGATCATCGTCCTCAGCCTTGTCTGCGCGGCGGCGCTCTGGATGTTCATTATCCATTCGCTGACGTCCGACGACCCATTTCTTGACCCTGCAATATTCGCTGACAAGAACTACCTGTCGGGCGTCTTTTTACGCGTCCTTTTCGGGCTGATACTGTTTGGCAGTCTCGTTCTGATCCCGCCGTTCCTGCAAAACCAGGGCGGCTATACGCTGCTCGACAGCGGCATGCTGCTGGCGCCGCGCGGAATAGGCACAATGTTTGGCGCCTTATTTCTCGGGCGCTTGATTAAGGTCGTTGATCCGCGTCGTGTCATCCTCGCAGGGATGATCCTCACCGCCTACACCATGTGGGAAATGTCGCTATTCACCAACGACATTGATTACTATCAGATCTGCGTCATCCACTTTATCCAGGGCTTCTCGTTCTCGTGCTTCGTGATACCGGTCAACACCGTCGCTTTCTCGACATTGCCGGAAGACAAGCGAGACGTCGGAACGTCCTTCTATGCCTTGCTGAACAACATCGGCCGCAGCATTGGGATTGCGATCCTGGCGGGGTATCTCGCATCGCAAACGCAGGTATCACGCTCAGTTCTGAGCACCGCGATTTCTCCATTTAACGACTACGTTCGCCATCTCGGCCTGCCACCGTCAATCGACTTGGACACGCAGCAGGGCCGCGCGGTTATCGATAGAATCCTGGGACAGCAGGCCGAGTTGGTGGCCTATGTCGATGACTTCAGAATGCTGGCCATCATCATACTATGTTTCGTGCCACTGACGTTCCTAATGAGTAAACCTGTGATGGCGAAGTAGCGGCATAAGGAGCAACGGAACAGAAGTGCCGTTTCTCTTGGGGCGTTACTCCAGCAACACGCCTTGAGGCGCTCTTTTTTCTCAAACGCCTATTCCGTGACCTCAACAAGCCTGTCGAAACCGTTTTGAGGCCCAACTCAGCGCCGGTTTCACGGATTCGCGCCAATAAACCCAAGTGTGGCCGGCATCATCGATGCGAAGTTCGGATGAAACACCGCGCTGACGCAGAATATTGTGAGCGTTGGCACTGCCCGTAACAATGGCAGCAAAAAAATCATCGTCACCGGCACTGATCCACACGTGTGGTGTTTTCACTGTCGGAACAATGGCGCGTAATCGACCAAAGATACTCCATTCCTTGAGCCGCTGCTGACTGACTGGTTCACCATGAACACCGCCAAACAAAGCTCGCAAGCGCACGCTGCGCCTGGGATCGTCAATCGCTCGCGCGCTATACACTGCGCCCGAGAGACTGAACACGGAAATGAATCGAACTGGCTCAGCCAGGCCGAGCAACAGTGCCCCGTATCCGCCCATCGAAAGTCCGCCAATCGCCCGGCCGTGGCGGCACGGAATACTCCTGAACCGTTGGTCAACCGCGTCCAACAGATTGGACCGAAACGCATCAAAAACGTGGCCGTAACCATCGCCGTTCGTGCGAGCGTCGTTGACGTACCAGCTCTTCCCCGCGTCAGGCATAACAGCAATCAATGGCTTAAGACTGCCCTCTGCAATCATGCGATCCAGCGTTGACTTGATCTGCCCAAGTCGAGACCAAGCTGTGTGATCGTCTCCATGACCGTGCAGCAAATATACGACTGGGAAACGACGTTTTCCGTCGTTATAGTATGCTCCTGGGAGATACACGGATGCCCGTATGGGCCGGCTAAGGATTGGACTTGGCAGTTCAACGACATCTATCCGACCTTCGTTTGAGCGTCGTCCGTCTGCTACTGCGGCAGTTCCAAATAACATGGTGAGGCTTAGCAGAGCATGAAAAATCGCTCTTCTATCAACTGACAATTGACATAAATCCATCTTGTTGAACTCACCATACGCGATCGAGGTTTGAGGAACGGATTGGGCATCGCTAATACGGGCTGTTTCTATGCCACAACAATTCAGTGCAAACCCTCATACGACGCGAGTCGACCCACACACCAAATCATTCCCCTAAATCGAACAGGTCAGCTTGACGGTTGTTCGCAAAGGCTTTCACTCGTAACGACACCAGCATGAGATCAGTTCAAGTTGCATGAAGGCTGCAAATCGATGCGAGCTCGGAAACAGCCTGGGTCATCACCAAGACGATTAAGCAGAGCATGATGAGTGCGGCGTACATTCGAACGCATATGAAGCGGGTCTGTCTGTTTCGCGACTGTTCAAGGCCCAAGCCCATCGCAGTTTCCACCTGAACAGAGGCCCGCTTGATTGGTCGTATCCATCAATCGCAGAGCCCAGTGTGCACTCAGCTCTCAGCGAGATGGCTTAGAACATCTAACATCATAGCCATAGGAAACGGTCCGATCAGAGAGTTCGCATCCAGCCAAGCGGGAAGCGGATTACGCGCCGCTTTGCTTGCGAAGCTCATCAGCCTCTGCAGCAGTGACGCTGGCCTTCACTTCAGACAATAGCTGCGCAGCCTCAGAACCTTCAATACGTGCGATGTCATCCTGATACTTGAGCAAGGTGCCAAGCGTGGCGTCGATTGTGCCAGCTTCAAGCTCGATCGCATTGAGAACACTCAGGGCTTCTGCCCATGCAATCGACTCAGCAACGCCTGGGCTCTTGTAGAGGTCCATGCCGCGCAACGAATTCACGAACGCAACAATCTCAGCTGTTAATCGTGCGGCCGCATCCGGAACTTTGAGTTTCAGAATAGCCTGCTCACGCTCGGGCGACGGGTAGTCGATCCAATGATAAAAGCATCGACGACGCACAGCATCATGCACTTCGCGCGTACGGTTGGACGTCAGGATCGTGATCGGCGGTTGGTCTGCCTTAATCGTTCCAAGTTCCGGGATCGTAACTTGGTAATCTGCCAAGATCTCGAGAAGAAACGCTTCAAACGGCTCATCAGCCCGATCAAGTTCATCAATCAGGAGGACCGGCGCCTGCCCCGCTTGCCCCGCCTCCAGTGCCTGCAGCAACGGCCGCCGCAGCAGATAGTCCTGACTAAAGATCTCTGCTTCCAAATCCGCACCGCCAAGCGTCTTTCCCTCGGCTTCGGCGGCTCGAATGTGAAGCAGCTGCTTTTGATAATTCCATTCGTAGAGCGCGCTCGCGGTATCCAGGCCTTCGTAACACTGCAACCGCACCAATGAGCGGCCAAGCTGCTCGCTTAGGACCTTCGCAATCTCCGTTTTCCCGACACCCGCGTCCCCCTCAAGCAACAACGGCCGTTGCAGCTTAAGCGAAAGAAACACTGCCGTCGTTGTCGCTTCATCAGCGATATAACCGCCGTTGGCCAACAACTCTGCGGTTGCTTCGACAGACTGTGGGAGGCTGGTCATCGGAGCTCTACTAATGATTGTGGATCAAACAAAATCGAGCCCGCACACTCGACAAGCGTACGGGCTCGAAAACGATGACCAGTTTACTTGCCGTCGACAGCGCGCTCAGCCAGCACCGAAATGAGAGCTGCACGATACTCTGCGCTACCATGCATGTCGCCCATCAGACCATTAGCATCGACCGATACGCCGCGCGCGGCGCTCCCGGCAAAATTCGATGCCAGTGCCGTCTCGATCGGTCCGCAACGGAACACACCATCGCCACCGGCACCGGTGACAGCCACGCGGACTTCGCTACCGCCAGCGGGCTTTGCAACAAACACGCCGACCAGCGGATAGCGTGAAGCGCGCTGTTCAATCTTTGAATATCCGGCAAATCCCGGGACCGGGAAATGCACAGCTGTGATGATCTCGTCCTCTTCCAGCGCTGTTGCAAACATTCCCTGGAAATACTCATCAGCACCAATCTGGCGCTTGTTCGTCACCACAGTGGCATTGAGCGCCAGCACCGACGACGGATAGTCAGCAGACGGGTCGTTATTCGCCAATGAACCGCCGATCGTACCGCAATGGCGGACCTGTGGGTCGCCGATTCCACCAGCCAACTTGGACAGCGCCGGGATGGCTCCGGCGACATCGGCATTTGCTGCAACTTCAGCATGGGTTGCCATTGCGCCGATAACAACCTTGTCGCCGTCCTTGCCGATGGCTTTCAATTCGGCCACACCGCCGAGATCAACCACTGCTGCTGGTTGGGCAAGGCGCTGCTTTAAGGTCGGCAATAGTGTCTGCCCACCGGCAAGCAGTTTGGCTTCGGAATTGGCGCTGAGTGCACTGGCGGCATCCGCCACCGATCCAGCGCGCTGATAGTCAAATTGATACATGTCGATATCCTCGTTTCGCGTGCTGTTATTCGGCGGCCTGTTTCGGAGCGACGGCCGCGTAGGCACGCCACACCGCTTCCGGCGACGCTGGCATGTTGAGATCATTGGTGCCGATAGCGTCGGTCACCGCATTCATCAGCGCTGGTGGAGAACCAATTGCGCCGGCTTCACCACACCCTTTCATGCCCAGTGGATTGTTCGGGCACTCGGTTACATGATGTGACACCTGGAAGAATGGCAGGTCATCGGCACGCGGCATGGTGTAATCCATGTAACTTGCCGACTGCAGCTGACCGTTCTCGTCGTAAACGGTGTTCTCAAGCATCGCCTGGCCGAGGCCCTGAGCGATACCACCATGCACCTGTCCTTCTACAATGTTCGGGTTAATGATGACCCCAAAATCATCGGCCGCCACAAACTGCACAACTTCGGTCTGTCCGGTAGATGGATCAACCTCAACTTCACAAACGTACGTGCCGGCAGGGAACGTAAAATTCACCGGGTCATAGAACGCGCCTTCCTTAAGGCCCGGCTCCATGTCGGGTGGCAGGTTATGAGCGGTATAAGCCCCGAGACAAACCTCATGCCAAAGCAACTGCTTATCCGTCCCCTTCACCTTAACAGCACCATCCTCAATCACGATGTCGCTTTCGGCGGCTTCCAACTGGTGCGCAGCAATCTTCTTTGCCTTTGCTTCGACCTTATCGAGCGCTTTCGAAATCGCCGACATGCCGACAGCACCGGAACGTGAACCATAGGTGCCCATGCCGAACTGAACCTTGTCAGTATCACCGTGGACGATTTGCACATTCTCAATCGGTGTCGCAAGGCGGTCCGCAACCAGCTGAGCGAAGGTGGTTTCGTGCCCTTGACCATGGCTGTGTGAACCGGTCAGAACCTCGATCGTGCCGACAGGATTGACGCGAACTTCGGCACTTTCCCAGAGACCAACACCCGCCCCCAAAGAGCCGACCGCCTGTGACGGAGCAATACCGCAAGCCTCAATATAACAGGATATACCGATACCACGCAGCTTGCCGCGCGATGCCGCCTCAGCTTTGCGTTGTCCGATGTTGGCATAATCTGCCGCCTTCAGTGCGGCTTCCAGTGTCGCGTGATAGTCACCGACATCGTAGTTCATGATAACCGGTGTCTGGTGCGGAAACTCTGCGATGAAGTTCTTCCGCCGCAGGTCAGCTGGGTCAACGCCAAGTTCCCGCGCGGCCGTCTCAACAATGCGCTCCACGAGATAAGTCGCTTCTGGCCGGCCGGCTCCGCGATAGGCATCCACTGGTGTGGTGTTGGTGTAAACCGCCTTCACGTTGCAGTGGATTGTCGGGATGTTGTACTGACCGGAAAGCAGCGTCGCGTAGAGATAAGTGGGAACACACGACGAGAACAACGACATGTAGCCGCCGAAGTTTGCGACCGTATCAACCTTGAACGCGGTAATATTGTTGTCGCTATCAAATGCCAGCTGCGCCTTGGTCACATGATCCCGACCATGGGCGTCCGTCATAAACGACTCGACCCGATCTGCAACCCATTTGACCGGAACGCCAGTGCGCTTCGATGCCCAGAGGCAGACGATCTCCTCCGGATATATGTAAATCTTGGAGCCGAAGCCACCGCCGACATCAGGCGCAATCACGCGAAGCTTATGCTCCGGGGCAATCTGATAAAATGCTGACAAGCATAGACGCGCGACGTGCGGGTTCTGAGAAGTTGTATAGAGCGTATAGTGCTCCTCAGCTGCATCATAGCCAGCCAAAGCCGCGCGAGGCTCCATCGCATTCGGAACGAGACGATTATTGGAAATCTCCATCGTCGTCACGTGTGCAGCACTGGCAATTGCAGCATCCGCTGCATCTGCTTCACCAATCTCCCAATCATAAATCAGGTTGCCGGGCGCGTTTTCGTGAATGAGCGGTGCACCGCTTTCCAGCGCCTTGACTGCATCGACGACCACAGGCAGTTCTTCGTACTCCACAACGACTGCCTCGGCAGCAGTTCGCGCCTGTTCTTTGGTCTCTGCCACAACAACGACCACAGCATCGCCGACGTAGCGAACCTTGTCGGTTGCAAGTGCAGACCAGGCCCCCATGTTCATCGGCGAGCCATCCTTGGAATGGATCATCCAACCACAAATCAGGTTACCGACGCCATCGCTTGTCAATTGCTGTCCATCGAGCACAGCAACCACGCCCGGCATGCCTTCGGCCGCGGACTTATCGATGGACTTGACGGTGGCATGCGCAAGGTCACTGCGCACGAAATGCGCATGGTGCATACCTTCCATTTTGAAGTCGTCGGTATAACGGCCTTTTCCGGTGATGAACCGCTTGTCTTCTTTGCGCTCGACCCGGGCGCCAATTCCTGATGCAGACATCTATGTTTCCTCTAAGAGAGTTTTATCTCCGGCGGCCAATCCTTTTGCCTGTGTCCCGCGCCTTTGACGGCGTTTATCGTTGGAAGAGTGGGATACGCTGATGCGTTTTCTCGACAAGTGCTGGCCGCTGCGATCAAATCCTTATTCTGCAGCCTGAGGTGCGCGCATTTTCTCAGCTGCCAACTGGATCGCCTTGACGATGTTGTGGTAGCCGGTGCAGCGGCAGATGTTACCCTTTAGCCAGGAACGGATCTCAGCTTCCGTAGGATCTGGATTGGTCTGCAAAAGATCAACCGCAGACATGATCATGCCCGGCGTGCAGAAACCGCATTGAAGTCCATGCGCTTCCCGGAAAGCAGCCTGCATTGGATGTAGGTTGTCACCGTCAGCGAGGCCTTCAATGGTCGTGACTTTTGCACCGTCAGCCTGCATCGCTAGCATTGTGCAGCTCTTGGCCGATTTTCCATTCACGTGCACAACACATGCACCGCATTGACTGGTATCGCACCCCACATGGGTCCCCGTGAGCCGCTGGCCTTCGCGCAAAAAGTCCACGAGTAAGGTGTTGGCCGCAACATCGGCCGTTACCGACTTGCCATTCACCTCGATTGTTACCTGGGCCATGCACGTCCTCCCTTTTGTGAGCCAGCCGATGGTTCGGCAGCGTCATTTTTGATTGCGGCAGATCTCAGTTGAAACTCGGTTCAGATGTTGCCTATCAGACACCATCACGTCAACCACGGAGATCGCGATCAAAGACGGGAAAAGAACGAATTTAAAGGGAATTAGACCACGGACAGCACAACCCAGGCGCGCTCCCTCGCCGACGCGACGAGGCACGCTCTGGAATGGCTGGTATCAGACACTCATGAATCAAGAACGTCGAATAACGCGCATGGCTTCGTCCCGGGCAGCATCCAGTACAAATGCTGAAACGCTCTTCCCGGCCTGACGCGCAGCAAACTCAACCGCCTCGCGCTCTTTGGTATCAAGTTTGATCGTCACATACTCACGCGCAGAAGATGGCACAAAGTCCGCCATGGTAACCCTCCACTGAGTCGCCCGAACTACAGTTGGCTTATGGTCAGGAATAGGGCGATTTGATGGGCGCGTAGAGGCTGACGCGAATTTCAAAGCCCATCTAGCAACCGATGCGGAGAAGAACGGACGCTGGCAGGACAGTGCTTCCTGCTCCAGCCTCCACTGCAAATTAGTAGCTTCGCCAGACACGGTGCACGACTGAGCCCTTGACCATGCGCCGTCAATCCGTTGAAATAAATATAGAATTGCCATTCCTGACTAACATCAGAGGACACATCATGCCTCATAGCGCCATTGAGACGCTCGTCACTGATATCAAAGCTATTCTTGCCTGCACGAACGATCCTGCTGAAATTACAGCCGGCGTTGCAGCGTTGGCAGGCCCGATGGCATTGAATCGCGATTGGATAGAGCCTCACTGCCACGACATCGATGCCAGCCAGGGCATCGGCATCGCGGTGCTCCACGCCGAGCCAGACAACTCCCTATTGGTCGAAACTGTTTGTTGGCAGTCAGGGCGCGGTGTCGCTCCCCATGATCATCAGACCTGGGGCGTTGTCGTTGGCCTCGAAGGCGAAGAGACCAATGTCCTGTGGCGCCGCCTTGATGACGGGACGAAACCCGGTCACGCCGAACTCGAAATCGCGGATGAAATCGTCATGCAGAGCGGCGACGTCTGCAAGCTTCTACCAGATGACATCCACAGCGTGCGAAACGATGGCGCCACAAATGCTATGTCACTGCATATCTATGGTCATGATCTACAAACCGTTGACCGATCAGAGTTCAACCCGATCGCAAAAACACAGGCCCCATGTCCCAAACGTGCCCGCAAGTAATCCGAGTACCGTTGCAGAGGTGGAACTAACATGAAGAAGACGGTCGACTTCTACTACGACTTCGGCAGCCCCACGGCCTATCTGGCTTGGACCCAGCTTCCGGCAATTTGCGCGGAACATGGCGCAGCCTTGAACTATCAGCCCATTCTGCTCGGCGGTATCTTCAAGGGCACCAACAACCAGTCCCCCGTGATGATCGAGCCCAAGGGCAAATGGCTGTTGGACGATGTCGCGCGCTACGCTCAGCGCTACGGTGTTGACTATGCCATGAACCCCCACTTTATAGTCAACACGATGCCGGCCATGCGTGGTGCCATCTGGGCCAAGTCAATCGGCCAGCTCGAGGCCTACAACGCGGCCATGTACCCGGCCATGTGGGCCAAGCAAAAGGACATCGCCCAACCTGAGGTTATTCAGGAGGTACTCACGACCGCCGGTCTTGATGCGGCTGCTATGGGGGATGCCATCCAGCAGCAGGAAATCAAGCAGGGACTGATTGACGCCACCAATGCCGCTGTCGCAGCCGGCGTTTTTGGAGCGCCAACCATGATCGTGAATGGTGAATTGCACTTTGGCCAGGATCGGTTGGAATGGGTCGAACGCGCGCTTGCTGCATAGGCCCGGGGCTGCCGCGCCACAGAGCCCGCAGTGCGCTGCATCGACGGAGCAACAGTTTGATTGGCCGCAGTCGTTAGTTGGTCGTCTTTGTCACATTCGTCACGGCACCACCGGTCGCGGTACGCCCACCATCGATCGTGAAATGCATACCTGTGACATTGGCTGTTGCATCTGAGCACAGGAACAGAACAATATTTGCAATCTCTTCCGGCAGTGAATAGCGACCAGACGGAATGGCCGCTTCATAGCGCGCCTTCACACCTTCGGGATCATCAGGGTTAATCTTGCGCGCTACGTCCTCGATCATTCGTGTCTGAACTGGTCCCGGGCATACGGCATTCACGCGCACACCATCGCGCGCGACTTCTCCAGACACACTGCGAACAATGCCGAGTACAGCATGCTTTGACGCACAGTAAGTCGACATGTTTGGGGTTCCCACAAGCCCCGCAACGGATGCTGTATTGACAACAGCCCCGCTGCCATTAGCGACCATAACCGGCAGGACGTACTTCAGACCAAGGAAGACGCCACGGACATTGACTGCCATGACCTGGTCAAACAGATCTTCATCGTAATCGACCAGTGGCGTCAGATTGCCTTCTATACCGGCATTGTTGAAGAACAAATCTATCGTACCAAAGGCATCCACCGCCTGCTTCACATAGTTCTGGACGTCAGCGGACTTCGTTACGTCGGCTGCAACTGCGATGGCTTCCCCACCCAGCGCTTTGATTTCGCCGACAACCGCGGTAGCGGCATCACCATCCACATCGACAATCACCAGCTTTGCACCCGCTCTGGCAAACGCCAGGCTTGTTTCCCGTCCGATACCACCACTGCCACCCGTTACGACGGCGCATTGTCCGCTGAAGTCCATTCCCAATCTCCTGATGCTTCCCGTCACAAAGTGCAGGAGCTTCGAACCTAAACGATCGAGTGGCAGCTAGAAAACTCTGCTCCTCACGCCTGCATCGAAACATCACTTGGTTGATCGGCACCGGTCCGATAATGTGAACCAAAAGCTGCGTGACTGCAGCCTGCCGAGTGGCAATCAAATCCAGGGAAATTGTCCGATGACAAACCGCTACGTCCGCACCGGTGTGTTCCTAGCACCGTTCCATCACACGAACGAGAACCCCACCCTGACGCTTGAGCGCGACATGGATTTGCTCGTTCACATGGACAAGCTCAATTATCATGAAGCCTGGATCGGAGAACACCACTCGGGCGGTTATGAGAATATTGGCGACCCGGCTGTGTTCATCGCAGCCGCAGCCGAACGCACCCGTCATATCCGCCTCGGCACCGGCGTTGTCTCGCTGCCCTACCATCATCCCTTCATCGTCGCGGACAAGATGGTCCAGCTCGATCACATGACACGCGGACGCGCCATGTTCGGAGTTGGCCCTGGTTCATTGGTTTATGACGCTGCCAAGCTTGGCATTGACCCGGCGACCCAGCGCGATCGTCTCAATGAAGGCCTTGAAGTGGTTATCGCACTTTTGCGCGGTGAGACCGTCAACCGCGAGACCGATTGGTTCAAATGCATTGATGCCAAGTTGCAAATGCCGAACTACACCCAGCCACACATTGAGATGGCTGTTGCTTCGTCCCGCTCCCCCACCGGCTCCTATATTGCCGGTATGCACGGTATCGGGATGCTCGCCATGGGCGGCACATCAAAGGATGCCATGGAAGCTCATTGCGGCAACTGGGAACGCTGCGAGACGCTCAACAAAGAAAACGGCCGAACGGCAAATCGCAAGGACTGGCGCATCGTCACATTCGCCCACGTCGCTGAAACGCGCGAGCAGGCCGAGAAGGACGTCGAATTCGGTCTGAAGAATTTCGCCAACTACTTCAGTGAAGTCGCAACTTTCCCAATTATCCCACCGGACATTACAGACCCGGTCAACTACCTGCGTGAAAACCAACTTGCCTGCATCGGTACACCCGATGACTGCATTGAACACTTCGAACGCATCTGGGACGGATCAAATGGCGGCTGCGGCGCAATTCTACTGCTCGCCCACAACTGGGCCGACTGGCAGGCCACGCTGAAAAGCTATGAACTGATGGCCCGTTTCGTCCACCCGGTTTTCCAGGGCGGCATCCAGCCCCGGATCGATTCCTATAATGATGCTGCGGAGAAATATAGTTCCGCAGGCGAGCAATCACGTGCCGCGGTTCAGGCCGCAATCGAAAAGCATGGCGCCAAGCGGACTGGCCTCTAAGTCAGATCACTATAGCCCTTAGAAGCACCCTAGCTTCCGCTTTCGAAAGCTAGGACCAATGCTCAATCACGTCCATTTCGCAAAGGGCCAAGAGGCGGCTAAGCGCTTCATCTTTGGCTAAGCAGATCGGATGGCGAGAACGAGTCAATGCCCGGCGCTCATGACGCCCGTTTTGATCGAATAGTCGACCGCCACTCCGTAGTCTGGATCATCCTCTGAATCTACAATCAGCTGCCCGGCCCGATGGAGTAGTCGATGACAATCCCGCGACAGATGTCTGAGCTGCAGCGTCTTACCGCGCGCCTCGTATTTCGCTGCCAGTGTCTCGATCGCCTGCAATGCCGATTGATCCACCACGCGACTGTTCAGAAAATCAACTATGATCGAGTCTGGATCATTGCGCGGATCGAATAACTCATCGAAGCCGGCCACCGAACCAAAGAACAACGGCCCTTCGATCTGATAGAGCTTTGCGTTCTCCGGCGTCAGACTTGTCACGGCTCGCAGCCGCGTCGCGTTGTTCCACGCATAACATAAGGCCGATACGATTACTCCAACAACGACGGCAATAGCCAGGTCAGTCATTACCGTCACAATGGTCACCAGGATCATCACCATCGAGTCTGTCAAAGGGATGCGCCCCAGTATCGTCAAGCTCTTCCAGGCGAACGTGCCGATCACGACCATCATCATCACGCCGACCAGAGCCGCGAGAGGTATCTGCTCGATCAGCCCCGATGCAAATATGATGAAAACGAGCAAGAACAGCGCTGCTGAAATACCAGACAGCCGCGTCCGACCTCCAGATTTCACATTAATCATGGACTGCCCGATCATCGCACATCCGCCCATGCCGCCGAAAAATCCGGTCACCGTATTGGCGACGCCTTGCGCGATACACTCCTGAGAGGCTCCCCCCCGCTTCTCGGTAATTTCGCCAACAAGATTTAGCGTCAGCAAACTTTCAATCAAGCCGATAGCAGCCAGAATTAGCGCATAAGGAAAGATGATCTGAAGCGTTTCGAAATTGAGTGGCACTATCGGGATGTGGAACTGAGGCAAGCCGCCCTGGATCGACGCGAGATCACCAACGCGGGGGACGTCGATGCCAAATAAAATAACAAGGCCTGCTACAAGTCCAATGCCTGCCAGCGGTGCCGGAATCGCATTGGTGATCTTGGGCATGTAGTGGATCACCGCCATCGTCAACACGACGAGCCCCAACATAGTGGCCAACGGCCAACCACTCATCCAAACTTTAGTGTCGTCCGGTCCTGGAACTTGGAACTGCAGGAGCTGCGCCATGAAAATGACAATCGCCAACCCGTTGACGAAACCGAGCATCACGGGATGCGGTACCAATCGGATAAACTTGCCCAGCTTCAGCGCACCTGCGGCAACCTGCAAGACGCCCATCAACACCACGGTTGCGAATAGATATTCGACTCCATGGCGGGCGACGAGCGCCACCATGACGACTGCCAGCGCGCCGGTCGCTCCGGAAATCATTCCCGGCCTGCCACCCATGATGGCCGTGATCAATCCAACGATGAATGCCGCGTAGAGCCCGACAAGTGGATGCACACCTGCAACGAACGCAAACGCCACTGCTTCCGGCACAAGCGCTAGGGCGACAGTGAGCCCTGCTAGCACTTCAATTTTGATTTGTGCGGGGCTGAGTTCGGAATCCTTTGTCTTTGTCCATCCGACGAGATCAATACGGTCGGCGAACATCGCCAGCGTTAACTTTGCCACGTAGCCATGCATCCATGTTTAGAGAATCTTGTGCTTCTCCCACACACATACCGGCAAAATGCTGCATTGCAAAAGATAAATTGCGGCACCGCAGCATTTTAATTGCCATGTTTTGGTTGTGTGGCTTGTCAGCCCTCCAATTGAAACCGGCTGGGACTAGGCTAAGTGCACACTCTGGGTCATCTAAGATACGCCGTAAATGTCCGCTTTCGGAGATGATCGGCTGAAGGGCAGCGCTGTTTCTCATGCGGTGGCGGCTCATCGCATCGAGCGACTTGTCCATAGCGCGCCTATGCACTTCGCCGGTGCTTATGATATCAGCACAATTCCACTCTGTCAGAGTGCTTCCAATTTACTCGAACAAGCCCTGCCTCCGCAGTTTGCGGGGACGCCTCTAAATGTGCGCAACTGCCGACGGACTGGCTTCCAGTTCACCGCGTTCGATGCGCTGAACAACATCAACGATGCCGGCGTTGACGGGCGCCTCCAACCCCAGCTCTGCCGCTTTCTCAACAATCAGCCCATTGAGATACCCAATCTCAGTGCGGCGGCCCTTGGCCATATCCTGGCCCATTGAAGGTCGTTGATCATCACTTCGGGTCGATGCACTTTTTGTGAGTGTATCTTCGCACCTCTGGCGTGCTTCGTTGCTGCCGGACACAGCTGCAACGATATCATCCGGCTCCATGCCATACACCTTGCCAAGCACATAGCCATGAGCACGCCCGATTTTGATCGTCTCGGCCGCCAGCCTTAGGGCGAGATCACGAGTTTTAGGATCTGCATCGTTCGCATTGCCGCCACGTCCCGTTGCTGCAGAGACTGGATTACGCATGCAGTTGATCACTAGCTTCGACCAGCGCTCACCCCATAAGTTCTCGGTGACCATCGAGCTATCAATGTTCGAGAGAACGTCAGCAATATACTCAATTCGTGGCGTGATACGTCCATGAGGCTCGCCAACTCGGAAGATCGTGTGGTCTTTTCCACCGAGCGCAACGTTGCGCCGAATTTGGCCCGGCTCCAACAGCTCAACAGCAATTTTGCTCGCAATGCAGCCGACCGTCCGGCCCCAACCAACGACACTTGCGACGCGCTCCTCGTTGATGCCGTTCTGCAAAGACACGACAAAACCGCCAGGCGCCAGATAGGGTTCGATGAGATGCGTTGCCCAGATCGTGTCATACGACTTTGTCGCAACAAATGCGATGTCAAAGTTGCCGAACTTGGCCGCCATATCGTGCACATCGGAGAGATGGATCGCATTCACCGGAGTTGTGAAATTCTCTGGCTCGGTCATACCTCTCAGCGATAGCCCATTCTTGCGGATGGCCTCGACGTGATCGGGCCACATGTCAATCAACGTCAGATCGTGCCCGTCACGCGCGAGATACCCCGAGACATAACCACCAAGGGCACCACCGCAGACAACGGCTAGTCGCTTACTCATGCTCATAATCCCAGGGGTTAGGCCACTTGCGCCTGAATTGGCTCATCGCCAGCAATCGTGATTCGGTGCATACGACGGCGCTTGCCTGCGTAGTCGCCCAAAGCCCGGTGCTGCGTACATCGGTTGTCCCAAATAGCCATAGAGCCTGGCTGCCAGCGGAACCTGCAGGTCATCTCCGGTTGGACCGAGTGCTCCAGCAGATACTCCAGAATAGGCTTGGCCTCGATCTCTTTGAAGCCATGAAGCGTTTTGCTGTGCGAACCGACATAAAGTGCGGTTCTTCCCGTCTCTGGGTGCTTTCGGAAGACAGGATGAGCAGCATCCGTAATCAAATCTTCGGACGGCGTCTGCACTTTGGCATCCATCTTGGCATTGCCGGCATAGCGGCCTTCGCGGTTGCGCGATCCGTTGTTTTGCTGGCGTGCGCCCACATTCCAGGTTTTCACATTCGCCAGAATCTCTTTCATCGGCTCCGACAATTCATCGTAGGCCGTGTACATGTTGGCAAACATCGTATCGCCACCAGCATCCGGGGTTTCGCGCGCATAGAGGATCGTCGCCTTGGCCGGCTTCGGATTGAACATCTGATCCGAGTGCCAGACGGAACCAAACGTATGCGTGTCCTTCTCCTCTTTGACGATTTCGAGGATCTCCGGATGTTCATCCATGCTTTTCATAAATGGATGCAAATGGATGTCGCCAAAGCGCTTTGCGAATGCGACTTGCTCTTCCGGAGTGATGTCCTGATCACGGAGGAATACGACCAGATGCTCAAGCCAAGCCTGGTAGAGCTCCTGAAAGGTTTGCTCGTCGAGGTTCCTGAGGTCGACGCCCTCAATCTCCGCACCGAGCGCACCTGCCAGAGGCTTGACGGTAATGCGTTCATACTGCCCCATAGATCTCCTCCTCACGACATCCAAGGCTGACATGACTGAATTTGGCATGATCCAAACATGCGCACTAAGTGATGTCAGTAATGACCGCAACTTCAGATATGAGGTATCGCATTGATGATTTGCTTGGCAGAAGGATCACGTCACGGCTCAAGAAAGTCCTTTGTCCACTGCTTGTAGTCATCATCGCGCATGGCGATCGAGGTGAGTTCCTTTGACGGCAAACCTTGGACATCTTTCGGCTTGATCCCATCAAGCATCGACTTATGCGTGTTGTAGATCGCCTGAATTGCCGCCTGAATTGGAAGATGTCCCTGAAGACAGACACGGGCCCCACAGGCTGTTAGATAATCGAGATCATCGAGCTCCGGAGTCGTGCCTCCCATGATGATCGGTAGTTTTGTTACCGCAGAAACGGCATCAAACTCAGCCCGCGTTTTCACACCAACGAGGAAAATCGCATCGACGCCCGTTTCCTGATAGGCCTTGACGCGAGCAATCGCATCATCGACTCCTGATATGGCAACTGCACTCGTTCGCGCAGCTATGACCAGTTCCGGATCCTTGCGTGCAGCCACAGCTGCCCGCATCTTGCCGAGCCCCTCTTCCAGCGACAGGATCTCCGCCTGACCATTCGAACCAAACGTCGCTGGCAGGTTGGTGTCCTCAATCGAAAGGCCGGCAACACCAGCCGTGTTGAGTTCCTCAACTGTCCGCATCACATTCAGCGCATTGCCGTATCCATGATCCGCATCGACCATCATCGGCAACTCGCAGGCGCGATTGATACGCAGACATTGCTCCGCAAACTCAGTAAGTGTCAGAACGATGAGATCCGGCGATCCAATGGCCGCCAGTGCAGCAGATGAGCCACCAAGCATACCGAGTTGATACCCAACATGCTGCGCAATCCTCCCTGAAATGGCATCGTGGACCGAGCCAGGATGAATGCACCGATCACCACCTAGAATCGCGCGCAACTTCTGCCGTCGTTCTGACCATTGAGACATGTGGTTTCACTCCCCGGATCTTATTTATTTGATGCAAGTATTGCCACGTTCAGGTTCGCCCGCCAATCAGCGGCGACGATCACGCGCATGTCAGAACAATTGAGAAGCCTTTCCTGCGAACAGCAGCAATTTTGCGCGCATCATGCCGAGCAGCTTCCAAACTGGTGCAAGGAGAGACGCAATGCGGGCCATGACTAAGCAAATTGTTGTCCTCCCTGTACTGCTCTGGGTACTGCTCTGGTCGCCAGTCGTGTTTGCTACTGAGAAACCCGGTGACAAACTCAATCGGCTTGCAAAGGAAGACTCACCATACCTGCGCCAACACGCATCAAACCCCGTTGATTGGTATCCCTGGGGCAAAGAGGCATTCGAAAAGGCACGCAAGGAAAACAAACCAATCCTGCTCTCGGTTGGCTACTCTACCTGCCACTGGTGCCACGTCATGGAGCGCGAGAGTTTCTCAAACTCGAAAATTGCAGCCGTTCTCAATAAGCATTTCGTGGCTGTCAAGGTTGACCGTGAACGACGCCCGGAGATCGACGAAACCTACATGCTGGCAACCGAGATTCTCAACCAGTCCGGCGGTTGGCCTAACAACGTGTTTCTGACACCAGACTTAAAACCGCTCGCCGCCATCACTTACCTGCCGCGCAACGAATTCAAAGAACTCATGCAGGAAATCACCGTCCATTGGAACACCAATCCAGGCCCCGTCATGGGGCAGGCGGAACGCGTCGGTAATGTCATTGCGCTATATATGCAGTCGCAGACTGAAGCCAGGAAAGTCACACCGCAGCTGCTGACGTCTTTGGTCAAACAAGCAACGATCCACTTCGATACCTTCAATGGCGGTATGGGGGTCGCGCCTAAGTTTCCGCAAGAAAGCCTACTGCTGTTCTTGCTCGAGCAGGCAGAGCGCAATCTCAATCCGAGAGCACGTGAAGTCGCCCTGACAACCCTCGACAATCTCATTCGTGGGGGCATTCGTGACCACATTGGTGGTGGCTTCCACCGGTATGCTGTCGACCCCGCATGGCGCGTCCCCCACTTTGAGAAGATGCTCTACAATCAGGCTTTGATTGGTCAGGCCCTGGTTCAGGCCTACCGCATCACTGGCGCTGAGCGCTATGCAACCGCACTGCGTGAGACCCTCGATTACACCATACGCGACATGCAACTGGTAGGCGGCGGGTTTGCCACAGCTTCAGACGCGGAAAGCAAGACGGAAGCCGGTGAGAAGAAGGAAGGCGCATTCTTCACCTGGACACCTTCCGACCTTGCGAAGGTCCTTTCGCAGGCTAACTCAGCTTTCGCAGCGGCAACATTGGGCATCACGGAGCAAGGAAACTTCAATGGGGCCAGCATTCCTCACTTGCCTGATGCGTTGGAGACGGTTACCCAAAAGAACGGTACAACCACTGTCGCCATACGCCGAAGACTTACTACCATCAAGCAACAGCTGAACGAAACCCGCAACAAGCGCGCAGCACCGCTCCGGGACGACAAGGTCCTGACCAGTTGGAATGCCATGCTGATCCGCACTCTGGCTGATGCCTCGATTATTCTCAGTGAAAAGCGTTATGCCGAAGCAGCAGCGCGTGCTGCCAATTTCATATGGTCCAAGCATCGCCTGGCGGATGGCGACCTCAAACGGTTCTCCTTTGAAAACAAGGTCTCCGAGCTAAACGCCACACAACCGGACTACGCTTTTCTCGCTCTGTCTTATGTTGCCCTATTTGACGCGACAGCAGAGCCCGTCTGGTTACATCGTGCCGTAAAACTAACGGAAGCCATGAACCGCCTGTTCGCAGACCGCGAAGCTGGCGACTACATCATGGCGAGGACCAATGACCCGATTCCGCCGGCCAAGATCCGCAGCGACCAGCCGGTGCCATCCGGAAACTCCATCGCTCTTGAACTGCTATCGAAACTGTCTCGCCGGACGCTAACCGTCACGTACCGCCAGCAAGCTAACAAACTTCTGGCTGCACTCTCCGGCAACGCGGCAAGTGCACCGGTATCATCGGGTTATGCTCTGAAGTCCGCAGATGAGTTCTTGCGTGGCGAGCTCGGCACAGTTCAGTTCCTCGGCAAAGGCCAGGTGCGCGTGTCACTCGACCAAAGCAATCCTGCGAAGCTGACTATTGATGTTGCAATCGCACCAGGCTGGCACATCAATGCTGACAAGCCATTGGAAAGCCACTTCATCGCAACCAGCATTACGGCCCAGGGAAATGATGACCCGACACTAACCGCGGTTGGCTATCCCAAGGCCATCGTACGAAGACTCGGCTTCGCATCAGGAGACATGGCCCTCTACGAGGGCGATTTCTCAATTCCCCTGTCGCTAGATACAGCGAAGCATCGACCGCGCACAATCAAGTTCAGAGCTCAAGCCTGTAGCGATAAAATCTGTCTCGAACCGGAAACAGTGACGATGACATTGATCCCCCGAGCATCCTGAGATCCGGCTACTGACACATACGCATAACAAAGGCCCCACCGAGTATGTCGGCAGGGCCTTCATTTCTTGCGCGATGCAGCGTCCGTGTGTTGCGATGAGTACGAGACCAAACTCGGGCTAACCCTGAGCATCACAAAGGCTACTCCAAGCAGCCAGTCAGGAAGTCGACCTCACGGCTCAACCGTGCAATCAAGAACCCATCCGGCTGGTCTGCCTTGATAACCTGCGGAGACTTCTCAGCAGTATAGCCCTGCCAAAACGCCTTCCAACGAGTTGCATCAAGGTGGCGCTCGTAACCAGCCACAGGCGCTTCACAGAGCCAGTTCTTGTTCCGCGCCAGCCAGTCTGTCACCGCTTCATAGACCTCGCGGCCAACGGCAACGTTTGAGTGGCCAAGCAATTGGTTGATGTACGGACGACCGCGCTGATTATTCGGCCACTGCAGCTCCAGCGTTGCCACACGCTGCTTGCCGCGGCGAACCGAATAAATCCGGCAACGCCCCTGAGCCACATCACTGGCATATGACGCCACGCAATGGTTCATCGCATCGCCTTCATTCACCAGATCACGTGCCGACGTCAACTCAACCAGGTTGTACCCACATGCGCGCTTACGCTTCGAGTAGCGGCCAGGACCACGGCGTTGGTCTGAGCGTGTCAGATCCAACAGAACCCGGTCGAACCATTCACTCATGTAGTCAACGGCCGTTGCCAGCCCCATGTGGTTGTTCCAAGGCTCCTCCATCAACCGGTAGGCTGGCTCGTCCTTGTGCTCAGAAAACCAAGCGAACAAGGCAAGCAACATCACCGGCGTTTGACCGTGCTCTGCAGGCCCCTGCGCATCGAGATGCTTTGTGACCTTCTGCTTGGCAAGCCACAACGCGAACTCATCATGACAGCCAGCTCGTGCAGCCAACAACAAGCGCAGCCACACGCAAGTTTCAGCAGCATCCGAGGGAATGAAGTTGGCAATCTTGCGATTGAAAGCTTCATTGTCCGGCAAGCCGTCAATGGACTCAACGAACGCTTCCGGTGGCAACTTTCGTGCCCAAGCAGGCAGTTCGAGGACGCGGGCAACCGTCTTCAGGTCACGCCCATCCTTGATCAACTGGATCGCCTCGCCCCGCCGGCCATGGTCACCATGTCCTGAAACCAGTGCAAACGCTGCAGCTGGAAACGAGTACAGGATATCACCCAGACGGCTCGAAGATTTCACCAGTTTGCGCAGACGACGCTGGTAAGGCTTAGCAAACCGCTTGATCTGCTTTTCAACGGTCCGCTCGCGCTTGGCTACTGCCTGATCAACAGCATAGCTAACCATGATTTTTCTCGATCATTTGAATTGGCATATTTTCAAAAAATCAATGCCAATGCGCATTCAATTGATCTTCACAGGACACGCGTCATCAATTCGAAAAGTGAAACCACCAATCGAATAAATGCACGTGTCGTTCGCGCGCGAAAACGCACGCAAAACACCACGAAGATTATACGGATTTAGGGATGAGGATCTGACTGATCGGCAAAGGGAGCGTTACACTCCCGCGATCAACCTCAGGAGCCTAAGCGCAGTTTGACGTCATTCATCAAACTACAGGCGTTACCTAAGGTTATCGGACCGAGACTGACGCCTGAATGTTGCCAAGCGCCATCTGCCAGTTCATCCAGCATATGTTGGCTTGGTCGTTCATTCATGTGCAGTCTCTCCTTTGCGAATTGAGTGGTCGCGTTATTTAAACGAAAAAGCGGCAACGTCAAGGCAAAACGCCACACAACTCGAGAAAATAAAAAGAAATGATTTGCTGTGATATTAATTCTGAAAATGAAGTTACGAATAAAACATCCTGTCACCCTGTCCCTGCAAGACCAAAACCATGGCCTGTTGCGGGTGATCCGCAACACTTGCATCAACGCGCTGACCTTGCGGTTTTCTCGGGGCGCATCACAAGTTGCATCAAGTTGCCGGGCACCTCGCATCTTCCGACCGGCAAGTTGTCTTGAGCCCTCAAATGATCTCCAACATCCTACCCGTCACGTTGGGAAATTGCAGGTGCACGATCGGGAATGACAGCAAGGCATATGAGACATTCGCAGCCTTCAAGCCAAATCGGAGGGTTTGGTTCGACAGAAACTCCCAAAGCCACGGCCCGCATCGGCGGTTGGCTCGCGGCGATAATGCTCACTGCGAGTTTTTGCTTAGACTGCTCGGATTCGGGAGAACGTCTGGAACTACAAGCACTGCAAAAGTGCTCGGGCACTGATCCAATACAAGCTTGATCTCTTACGAAGATGTGATCTAGCAGCCATGGAAACACCCAAAGAAAATACCAATGTTTCGCTAATCGACTAATTGTAGCGGATCTGTTGCCCTATGATTAACCACTCACTAACCGAATCAGCACCAAAGTCGCATGCCGGTGTTCAAGGGAGATTAGCGCCAATGTCTGTTTGGGCGAAGACAGCCATTAACAATACGTCTGCCCTGCGCGGCGAACTGCTGAGCTGGCTGCTGGTTCTCGGCGCGTTTTACTGGATCTGGCTATCTGTACAGCTTGGCAGCACAGTCATGCTATTGGCAGGCCTTTATCCCGTGACCATCCTCCTGACGGCACCTTTTGGCGTCTTTTCGCTGATTTTCGGCACGCCGAGCTGGCTTGTTGCACTGGTGTCCTGACACAAAGCGGGATTTCAAAACCACAGATCCAGACTTCTGATCAACTCAGTCGTCGTATCAGCCATCGCAACGCTTCTGATAAAGCATCGAACCATGCGCCTCAGCTCTGAAGCAGCCGGATATTGCGCAAAGATGCAAAACTGCCCTCTTCAAGTCTGAAAGCGCCATGCCTCGGGTCGAAACCATCTGTGTGGTTCCAACACGAAGCATGATGATTTAGCATTCCTGCGAACCAATCATTCGGAGGAATTGCCATGAACAGGCTCGACGGTAAGGTTGCACTCATATCCGGTGCTGCCCGTGGCATTGGCGGCCAGACAGCCAAACGCATGGCCGAGGCCGGCGCCAAAGTCATTGTCGGCGACATCCTTGAAAGCAAAGCCAAGGAAACGGTAGCTGAAATCCAGGCAGCTGGCGGCACGGCTGAATACGCCTATCTGGACGTCACAAAAGAGGCTGACTGGAAATCCGCAGTCGATTCAGCAACAACCGCGTTCGGTGGCTTGGATATTCTGGTCAACAACGCCGGTATTTTCCTTGGCCGCGAATTTGAAGAGGCGACAGACGCGGACTGGGACAAGATCGTTGCGATCAATCTCAAAGGCGTTTACCTCGGCACCAAGCTCTGCGCTCCGGCATTAAGGGAGCGCGGAAAAACCTCCCCGCACGGCAGCGCAATCGTCAACCTGGCTTCGATCGCAGGGCTAGTCGGATCGCAACTGGACCCGATCTACTCCATGACCAAAGGTGGTGTGACACTATTTACGAAATCCACCGCTTTGGCTTTCGGACGCAAAGGCGACCGCATACGGGTTAACTCCATCCATCCGGGCGTCATTGAAACCGACATGGGTGAACAGACTTTCACCGCACGTGCAGGACAAGTCGGCAGCAACGATGTCGACGCCGCCAAGAACCAATCCCGAAAACTACACCCCATCGGACGTCTCGGGGTCCCTGATGATATCGCACTGGGAATTGTCTTCCTCGCATCCGACGACTCGGGCTTCATGACCGGCGCAGGATTGGTTGTCGATGGCGGACTGACCGCTCAGTAATTGGCAACAACCTGAAGCCGTTCGTTCCAGAACAACCCGCGTTTAGTCGGAACAAAAGCGATGCCTTAACTTGGGCCTCACTGCATCGCTCCAAGTTAAGACGCGCTGTTCTAGCGCCCATGTGCACGGACGTGTTCACGGAAGAATTTGCGCATATCTGCGATGAGCTCCGGGCCTTTCTGCAGTGCTGTGAAATGACCGCCATCCTCGAGCATCGTGATCGTTTGCACATTCCCGATCCGCTTGAGCCAACTCTCCGGAGGTGGAGGCACCAGATCATTGGGCGGCAGACAAAACCCCAAAGGCACCCGGACGCTCTCACCTGCAGATAGCGCTGCGCCGCGTTCATCGCGTAGCCCCCGGTAGAGCCACATCGATGAATTGATGGAACCTGTCACCCAGTAGATCATGATGTTGGTCAGCAACTGATCAAACGTAAACAACGGGGAGTCGGCCTTTGGATCCGTCCAGCCATGGAATTTCTCAGTAATCCAGGCAGCCAGCGCAACCGGAGAATCCGTCAGGCCATAGGCGAGTGTCTGCGATTTGGTGGCATGAACATCTTGATAGGCTGTCTCCTGAGCCCGCATTTTGCGCGCCGCATCGATCCACGCTGTTTCCTGTGCGTTGATGTCTGGGTCTTCCGGACCGATATGAGGGCGAATGGGCGCCATGTTGAGATGGATTGCCCGAAGATTTGTGTGGAAGTTGACGGCTATCCGGGTCGCAATAATGCTGCCCCAGTCTCCACCTTGTACGACGTAGCCATTGTAGCCCAGCACATCTGTCATCAAGCGAGAGCAAATGCTGGCCATGGCCTTGGTCCCTATCGGGCGGGTTGGGGCACCCGAAAAGCCATATCCAGGAAGTGACGGCGCAATGACGGTGAATGCATCAGCGATATCACCACCAAAGCGTTCTGGATGAGCGAGTGGTTCGATGACATCCAGAAATTCTGCAATCGAGCCGGGCCAGCCGTGCAACAACAGCAACGGCAATGGATGATCACCGCTACCCTGTTCGCGAATAAAATGGATGTCGATTGGAGTGCCATCATCGCACGCGATCGGCGTGATGAAATGCTGAAACCGATTGATTAATGCTTCCTCTTGGCGCCAATCGAAGGCATCACGCCAGTGAGCAACAAGTTGTTTCATATAGCCAAGGTTGGCACCATATTGCCACCCGGCGTCATCCGGCTCTCCCGGCCATCGCACAAGTTTGAGGCGTTGCTGCAGATCGCGTAAGACTTCATCATCAACACTGACTGTAAATGGCTTGATATCGCCCATCGCATTAAACTCCGAGGCTTCCATCCAGTAAACTCGCCACGATCCCTGTTCCCGCCTGTTGATATTGCGGTGGGCTCGGTTGCGTTATCCGCCCATCCCTGTTCAGACCTGAGGCCATGAGTAGTGTGAATTCGAAACTTGAAATCAGCAACCGGTTGGGGCGGCGAATTCTCCTCGATCGCCAGGGCCTCTGTTCACCACCGCATGTCAGGCAGACCAAAGACGACCTCCTCAGTCTGATTACACGATTGGGTTTCGTGCAGGTCGACAGCGTCAATACGGTTGAGCGGGCGCATCACATGATCCTGTTTGCGCGCAATCAAACCTACCAGCGCCGCCATCTCGCAGACCTTCTTGAAGAAGATCGCCACCTCTTTGAAAACTGGACGCACGACGCATCGATTATCCCCACCGAGTTCTACCCCGTCTGGAAGCAAAAATTCGAGCGTGACGGCGAGATGCTGCGCCAGCGTTGGCAGAAGTGGCGCCGCGAAGGTTTCGAAGACATCCTTGGCGATATCCTCAACCATGTCAAAACCAATGGCCCTGCGATGTCGCGCGAGCTCGCAAGCAATGAAAAGAAAAGCAATGGTGGCTGGTGGGACTGGCACCCCTCCAAAACTGCATTGGAATACCTCTGGCGGACAGGGCAACTGGCCGTCTCACGTCGCGAAAACTTCCAAAAGGTCTATGACATCTGCGAGCGGGTCATTCCCGACGCTCACCGCTCAGGCACAATCCAAGACAGCGACCTGGCCGACTGGTGCTGTCGAGCCGCACTCGATCGCCTCGGCTTTGCAACACCAGGTGAACTCGCGGCATTCTGGGGAATCATCTCGGTCAACGAGGCAAAGTCTTGGGCCGATAAACTGGGCAAAGAACTACCGCGGATCCACGTCAAAGCAGCCGATGGCTCCCGTCCTCGTGAAGTGATCGCAGATCCGACCCTGCTCGACTTACACGAAGATGACATCTCCCCGCCGGCACGCTTGCGCGTGATCAGCCCATTCGATCCCGTCATCCGCGACCGCAAACGCCTTCAGCGCCTTTTCAATTTCGACTACCGCATCGAGATTTTCGTACCGGCGCCAAAAAGAAAATACGGTTACTATGTTTTCCCTCTCCTTGAAGGTGATCGCTTCGTCGGTCGGATCGATATGAAGCGCAGTTCCAAGACCAATGTTCTTGATGTTCTGAACGTGTGGTGGGAGCCGGGCGTCAGAGTCTCAAAGCAGCGCCAAAAAGCACTAGAATCCGAACTCCACCGGATTTGCAAATTCACGGCCTGCTCTGAGACGATCTACAGTCCGAACGTCTAGATTGCTCAACGCCCGCCATAGCCGGGATCATCCAACCCGAGCAGCGGATAGGCGCTATGCACATGCGGCTCGCAAACAGCCGGCGCACCGAAATAGAGATAGCTCTTGTCGAGCTCCTCCCATGAGGACACACCCGTAAGCCCCATAGCGCTCCTGGTTTCATCTTCAAGGATTTCCAGCATGCGCGCGATACCAGGCGCACCAGCCGCTGCGAGCGCATAACAATAAAGCCGTCCCATCGCAATCGCTTCCACGCCCATAGCCATGGCTTTGACGATGTCGGTTCCACGGCAGAAACCTCCATCGACAATGAAACGCGCTTTTCCTTCGGCTGCTTCCATACATTCCGACAGAACATCCATTGAACCACGCCCGTGATCCAATTGCCGGCCGCCATGGTTGGACACCCAGATGTAATCCACGCCGTGCTCGACAGCGATCCGGGCGTCCTCAGCCGTTCCAATGCCTTTCAGCATGAAGGGAATCTGATGCTTCGCCTTGAAGCGCTCCACGTTCTTCCAACTGAAGGCCGCCTGGTACTCGATCCCCGTCGCAGACTTCCGCCATGGCTTTTGAAATCGTCGTGCGATGTCACGCTCTCGGCGACTATAGACAGCCGTGTCAACGGTAATGCAGAACGCATCATAGCCGCTTTCGATTGCCCGCGAGGCGTATTCGTCGATAAAGCCATCATCGCCGCGAACATAAAGCTGAAATATCTGAGGCGCTTTACCGGCCGCCCTGACTTCTTCTAACGGCGGCACCTGATTGACCGAGCTGAGAGTCATTGCAACGCCGAAGTGATCCGCACCTTGGGCAACTGTCACACCGGCATTGCTATCGAACTCAACCAGACCACCGATCGGCGCCAGAATGACAGGCAGACGAACACGCTTTCCAAGAACGGTCGCACCCGGGTCAATCTTCGAGACATCTTTGAGAATGCGCGGTCTCAGCGCAATCTGGTCAAGCGCCATCCGATTGCGCTTCAGCGTTGTCTCAGTTTCGGTTCCTCCAGTGAGATAATCCCAGATATCCGGCTTGAGGCGCATCTTGGCCGCCTTGATGAACTCGTGCAGTGTCATAAAGTTTGATTGCAGGTCTTCCGACATTTGTCTTCTTCTTCCTTGAGCGCGAAGCCGAACGAACCAATTTCAGCTTCGAAATTTATCACTGCGCATTCAGCGGCTTGAGCTCTTCAAAGTGCCGACGTAATTCGTCTGGGATCACCTGGCTCTTATATGTCGTGCTATCGCAAAAAACCGTTGTCGTCTTGGCGGTTGCGATACATGTGTCTTCCCTGAAGACGGCGTGGCCCAACACATACGACTTTGTACCAAGCCGCGTCACACAGCAGCCGACATCCACTTCCCCCGGATAACGCAACGCCGATTTGAACGACACTTCGAAATGCGCGATCAACCACATCAGCGACTTGTCTTCGGCAAACCTTGGAAAGCAGCGGTCGCGCATCTCGACACGAGAACACTCGATGTAAGTGCAGATAACGAGATTGTTGACGTGATTCTGCCGGTCAACATCGCCGAAACGGATCTTTTCGCGCGACCAAAATGGGTAGATCGCGCGCGATGACAAATCAATGTCAGACGTCTCCACTGGCAACTCCCACCCACAATGGCGATCTAAGGCTCAAACCCATCCAGCATCGGCATAGATCGGAGGCACGGACGACAGCGACAAATGCCACTGACGTCCCAACTCCCCTCCCAATGGCATTGGCTAGATTACTGTCCCTTGAATTGTGGCTTGCGCTTTTCCATGAAGGCACGACGGCCCTCGATGTAGTCTTCGCTCTCGAAGCAGGCCTGCACCATCGCATCAAGCTTGGCATGATCCGGCTGTTCTGGCGATTTCCCGATCTCAATGGCGGAGGCTTTGATTGCTGCAATCGTCATCGGTGCATTCGCACAGATCATTGCCGTCGTCTCATCGACGACACCTTCAAGCTCCTCGACCGGAACGACACGGTTGATCAGTCCCATCTCGTAGGCTTCCTGGGCCGGAAACTGACGCGCGGTGTAGAACATTTCCATGGCCCGCGAAATACCGACCAACCGCGACAGCCGAGCTACCCCATAATAGCCATATCCCAAACCAAGCTTAGCTGCGGGAATAGCGAACCGTGAGCCTTCCTCACAAAAGCGCAGGTCGCATGCGACAGCCACGTTCATGCCGCCGCCGATGCAATAGCCGTTGATCTTTGCAATCGTCGGCTTAGGGAAATTGATCAGCCGCTCATACGACTTGCCCGACGTGGCGTTGTACTTGGCAACGGCTTCCTTCGAGGCCCGCTCACTCTCAAACTTGGAAATGTCCGCACCGGAAACAAACGCTTTACCGCCAGCTCCGTTGATCACCAGAACACGAACACTGTCATCCTCACGGTAGGCATCCAACAACTCACCAAACTTCACCCACATATCCAACGATACGGCGTTCCGCTTTTCCGGGTTGTTGAATGTGATGTGAGCGACCGCACCTTCTACACGGCCGATCAGTTTCTCTTCGCTCATGTCTCGTCTCCCTCCCACCGGCCAAGCCTTCCTGCTCGGCCGCTTACAATAGTTCAATGTACGATGGTTGTTGAAACTCCGGTACGGATCTAGATCGCACCGCTATCCTTGAAGGCCTTGATCTCATCGGCGCTATAACCGGCCTCAGAGAGCACTTCGTCCGTGTGCTGGCTCATTGTTGGCGGCGGATGTTTGATGGCGCTATCCGTGCGACTCAGAATGATCGGCTGACCGACGAGTTGTGTCGCCCCGCGCTCCTGAGAGACAACATCCTTGGCCATGCCCAGATGCTTAATCTGTGGTGATGCAAAGACCTGCTCGATATTGTTGATCTCGCCGCAGGGGATGCCGGCTTTGTTGAGGATATCAATCCACTCATCCGAGGTCTTAGTCCGTGTATGCTTGTTGATAAGAGCATTCAGCGCCTTGCGATTTTTCGAGCGGCTCGGCCCGTCGCTATAATCCTCGTGCATCATCTCATCATCACCAAAGACATCGACGAGACGCATATAGATCGCCTGTCCCGCGCTAGCGATATTGATAAAGCCATCGCTTGTTTCAAACACTCCAGTCGGAATGCTTGTCGGGTGATCATTGCCGGCCTGCGGCGCAACTTCGCCGTCCATCAGCCATCGTGACGCCTGGAAGTCGAGCATGAAAGTCTGTGCCTGCAGCAACGATGTCTGCACCCACTGTCCTTCGCCAGAACGCTCCCGCTCAAGCAACGCGAGCAGGATACCTTGTGCGCAGAAAATCCCTGCCGTCAGATCGGCAATCGGAATACCGACGCGCATCGGCCCTTTGCCGGGCTCACCCGTAATCGACATCAATCCGCCCATGCCTTGAGCGATTTGGTCAAAGCCGGGTCGGCCGGCGTAGGGCCCATCCTGTCCAAAGCCGGAAATCGACGCGTAGACCAGCCCTTTGTTCAAGGGCTTGAGACTCTCGTAATCGATACCAAGGCGCTTTTTGACGTCTGGTCTGTAATTCTCGACAATGACGTCGGCTTTCGACGCCAGACGCTTAAAAATCGCAACGCCATCCTCAGACTTGAGATTCAAAGTCATCGCCCGCTTGTTGCGATGGAGGTTTTGAAAGTCTGAGCCTGCGCGCGGCCCGCCAAGCTGTCCCTTGTCATCGGTCGTCGGCAATTCGATTTTGATGACGTTGGCGCCCCAGTCAGCCAACTGGCGCACGCACGTTGGCCCCGACCTCACACGAGTAAGGTCAAGCACAGTGTAGGGTTTTAAGACCTCGGCAGCAGGTTCGAACGGCATAGATCCAACACTCCTCCAGATGGCAGATAATTTTCGGAATCTTTGCCCAGATGTCGACATGTGGGTCCAAAGCTGTCAACAGCGCACATCGGATCAGCAATCAAGGGTCCGATATTCATAGGCCAGCAGACGCTGATGGCCGATTTCACGCATGATTTGTAGGATGAACTGACGGGTCCGCGGGAGAAATCGGGCAATTAAGACCACTAGCAATGTTCTCCCTTTCAAGTTTCCGCTGACCGGGCTACAATCACAGCCACGCCTTCGTAGCTCAACTGGATAGAGCACCGGCCTTCGAAGCCGGGGGTTTCAGGTTCGAATCCTGACGAGGGCGCCATCAAAACGCAGATCGGACAGCCTCAGTGGCTTCAGTCTCCGAGCTCAGTCCAAGCATGGCCGTCGTCTGACGTAGGTATTCAAGCGATCGCAACGCAATGATCTGACCATATCAGCCGCGCCTTGCAAGTCGGCCGGACGCGGAAAGTGAGACCCTTTACAATGAGGCCGGACACTCGGCTGCATCTGTCGTATCCAGGTATCCGGAGCCGTAGAAGAACCTCAGTGCTTCCGCCTCCTGCTTGAAGTTCGTGTTCGAATAGTCGACCAGCTTACCGGCCTGGGTCGCAACAACATCGCCCTGCGCATTTCTGCCAAGAATGACCATGCCAGTCTCGTTTTTCACATCACCAATGCCGGGGACAAAACTGGTCGTGAGCGGAAACCAGCTATCCGTGTTCCTCTCATTCACCTCCACGAGTTCTTCGAATGTCGAGAGTTCAAGATAGACACCGCGCCGTTCCGAGGCCTCACCGCCTTCACAAAGAACCTCGAAAAGAACTCATTTGGTCCATGATTGATGTCGATCGATTTGGATGCCATCGATACCCCGGTGATCCGTGGATCTCGTGGTTCACCAGGTCGGAACGGATGGCTCGTCGAGGTCGATACCCCGAATAGAAGATGGCAATACCGCTAATTCTTGGTCATGTGTTGGGCGACGTAGGAGGACAAGCGGGCCTCAACCAACGCCACCTTTAAGTGCTTCAAAAAATTTCGAACAGTTGCCGCCGCCGTTTGAAGCTACTATCCAAACAACGATGACTGAATGACACTGCTTGCCAAACCGCTTGCAAGACTTTCAAACCGAAGAATGCATTCATGCCGACACTCCTGATACAGAATGCTGATGTGCTGGTGACCATGGACGACGATCGTCGTGAGATCGCAAGCGCAGATCTGTTCTGCCAGGACGGAGTGATCGAAGCTGTTGGTCCCAGCCTTGACCGCACTGCTGACACGATCATTGACGCGACAGGCTGTGTTGTGACACCAGGACTGGTCAACACCCATCATCACCTGTTCCAAACATTGACCCGCGCGGTGCCGGGCGGACAGGATGCACTCCTATTCGGTTGGTTGAAGACGCTATATCCAATCTGGTCGCGCATGACGCCGGCAGATGTCTTTGTCTCAGCACAGCTTGGTCTTGCCGAGTTGGCGCGCTCCGGCTGCACGATGAGTTCCGATCACTTGTATCTCTATCCAAACGGTGCGCGCCTGGATGACACGATAGAGGCTGCCCACACTATCGGCATTCGGTTTCACGCAACGCGTGGCTCGATGAGCATCGGCGAAAGCGAGGGCGGTTTACCACCCGATCATCTCATTGAGTGTGAGGAAACCATCCTTGCCGACAGCATTCGCGTGATTGATGCCCACCACGATGCATCAGATGGTGCGATGGTTCGCGTCGGCCTGGCACCTTGCTCACCCTTCTCTGTCAGTCGCAATCTGATGCGCGAAACGGCGATACTGGCCCGTGATAAGAACGTCATGCTGCACACACACCTGGCGGAGAATGACGAAGACGTTGCCTATTCGATGGAAACATTCGGCTGTCTGCCAGGCCAATACGCTGAAGAGCTTGGATGGGTCGGGGACGATGTCTGGCACGCTCACTGCGTAAAACTCAACAACAACGAGATCAACCTATTTGCCAACACAGGCACTGGGGTAGCGCATTGTCCCTGCTCTAACTGCCGGCTCGGTTCGGGTATCGCACCTATCAGAGCCATGCGAGATGCAGGCGTTAAAATCGGCCTTGGCGTCGACGGTTCCGCATCGAATGATTCCGCACATTTGCTGAATGAGGCGCGACAGGCTTTACTCTTGCAACGTGTCCAGAACGGAGCCAACTCGATAACAGCCCGCGAGGTGCTGGAGCTTGCGACACGCGGCGGCGCCGAAACTTTGGGTCGTGATGATTGCGGCAGTCTTGCCCCTGGCAAGCGTGCTGACCTTGTTGTGTGGGACGCCAGTGGACTGGAGGCTGCTGGTGCTTGGGATCCGGTTGCCGCTCTGATCTTCTGCGGGCCTTTCCTCGCCCGCGATGTCGTTGTCGAGGGCAACCCCATTGTTCAAGATAACGAATTGCGAGGCGTCGAACTCCCCTCTCTTGTTCAGCGGGCACAAGAGCGGGCGCGGGCATTGATGCAGTAAAGCAGGCATAGGACATGAACAGCGAGATCACATTTGTCTTGAATGGTGTACGCGAAACCATCAGCGCACCGCCAACAATGACATTGCTGCAGTATCTTCGCTCAACCAAACGATTGACCGGGACCAAAGAAGGATGCGCCGAGGGTGACTGCGGCGCATGCACGGTGGCCATTGGTGAGCTCAAATCAGGCACACTCCAATACCGTGCCGTGAATGCCTGCATACACTTCATGCCGATGGTACATGGCAAATCAGTCGTCACTATCGAAGGACTGACCGGACCAAACAAAGCTCTCCATCCAGCGCAACAGTCGATCGTTGACAGTCATGCCTCTCAATGTGGCTTTTGCACGCCTGGTTTTGTCATGTCGCTTTACGTGATGGGCTTCCATCAGGCTCAACCAGACAAGGAAACGATATCCGATAGCTTGGCTGGCAACTTATGCCGTTGCACCGGGTATGGCCCGCTGATTGCTGCTGCAGAAGCAAATGCCGTTCACGAACGTCCTGATTGGGACCAACTGCGCATGCAGCATGAACAAGACCTCATGCAGGAAATCGGGCATTGCTCTGAAATCAAGCATGGTAAGGCCCATTGCATCATACCATCAACGGCGGATGAGCTGGCCGAGGCCTGTGCAGCCAATCCAGACGCGGTGATTGTCGCCGGCGCAACCGACGTCGGCCTTTGGGTCACCAAGCAGCTGCGAGAACTACCCAAAACGATCCACATCTCACAAATCCAGGAGCTGCGCAAAGCCGATCTTTCTGAGGACAAACTCACAATCGGCGCGGCAGCGACATACGCAGACGCACAGCAAGCAATCAGCCAGGCCTTTCCTGATTTCGGCGAACTCATTAGGCGGATCGGTGCAGTACAGGTTCGCAGCGCCGGTACGATATGCGGCAACGTCGCCAATGGATCACCGATCGGAGACACCTCCCCGGCCCTCATGGCGCTGGGCGCAGACGTCATTCTGCGCAAACAGACCACACGCCGCCGCGTGCCCATCGACAAGTTTTTCATCGCCTATGGCGAACAAGATCGCGCACCGGGAGAGTTCATCGAAGCTATCGAAATCCCTCTACTCGAGGATCCCGAGCAGCTGCGTTGCTACAAGGTCTCCAAGCGATTTGATCAGGACATCTCAGCCCTTTGCGGGTGTTTCAATGTATCGATAAGCAATGGTGTTGTCAGCGAGGCAAGGATCGCTTTCGGCGGCATGGCCGCAACCCCACTACGCGCCAGTGCCGTTGAACGAGAACTAACCGGACAACCCTGGACGGCTGATACGATCGAGAAAGCCACCACAGCATTCGAGGCCGACTACACGCCAATCGGAGACATGCGCGCCACACCAGCGTATCGCATGCTGACGGCAAAGAATTTGCTTCGCAGGTACTTCATTGAAACAACGGCAGCCACCCAGCAATCGCAACTCGTTGGACCGCGGGCGGTGACGATATGAGTGGACAGGTTCAACATCCACTCGGTGCCCCGAACGGCGGCATCGGGCACAGCATTCGACACGACAGCGCCCATAAACATGTCAGCGGCGAAGCAATCTATATCGATGATATGCCGGAACCACCCGGCCTGCTGCATGTTCATATCGCGCAAAGCAGCATCGCCCACGCCAAGATCAAAAAACTGGATCTCACAGATGTTGCTGCTGCCGAGGGTGTGGTGGCAGTCTTCACGGCGGACGACATTCCAGGCCACAACGACGTCAGCCCGATCGTCGGTGACGATCCGATGTTTGCCGAAGAGCTGATTTCGTACTGGGGTCAGTCTTTGTTTGCCGTCGCAGCTGAAACACAGGAACAAGCCCGCAAGGCTGCGAGACTTGCCAAGATCGAGCTAGAACCTCTTCCCGCCATTCTCTCAATTGACGACGCTATGAACGCGCAATCGTTCCTTGAAGCACCCTACACGATGGGCCATGGCGACACGGCAACGGCCATCACCTCAGCTCCACATAAATTGGATGGCAGAATTGATATTGGAGGTCAGGAACACTTCTATCTAGAAGGCCAGGCTGCAATGGCACTGCCCGGAGAAGATGATGACATAACCGTCTTTTCTTCAACGCAGCACCCGACAGAAATCCAGCATAAGGTTGCTCATGTTCTTGGCGTCCCCAACCACGCCGTCACAATTGAAGTCCGTAGAATGGGTGGAGCCTTCGGCGGCAAGGAAAGCCAGGGCAATCTCCCTGCCTGCACCGCAGCGCTCGTCGCCAGATCAACCGGCCGGCCTACAAAAGTCGTCTATGACCGCGACGACGACATCATGATAACAGGCAAGCGGCACGACTTTCGGATCGATTACAAGGTCGGATTTACTGATGACGGCCAGATCCTTGGCATCGAATTTGATCAGGCCCTGCGTTGCGGCATGTCGTGGGATCTTTCTGAGCCAATCGGCGATCGCGCCATGTTTCATGCCGACAACTGTTATTACTTACCAGCCACGCGCATCACGTCATTCCGTTGTAAGACAAATACACAGTCGAACACGGCATTCCGCGGCTTCGGCGGTCCACAAGGCATGGTCGGCATAGAACGGGTCATCGATCATATCGCGCATCATCTGGATCTTGATCCTCTGGCAGTTCGGCAAGCCAACTTCTACGACCACAAGACAATCCGGAATGGCTCGCGTTCCATCACGCCGTATCAGATGAAAGTCGAAGATTGCGTTATTCAGGATATCTTCGATGAACTTTTGCGCAGCTCTGACTACCGGAAACGCCGCGAAGACATTCACTCCTGGAATGCAGACAACACAATCATAAAGCGCGGTATTGCCATAACACCGGTCAAGTTCGGGATCTCATTTACAAAATCATTTCTGAACCAGGCCGGCGCATTGATCCACGTCTACAACGATGGCTCAATCGGTCTCAATCACGGTGGCACAGAAATGGGACAAGGCCTTTTCACCAAGGTCGCACAGGTTGTCGCTGAAGAATTCCAAGTCGACCTTGCCCGGGTCAAGATCACAGCAACAACGACAGCAAAGGTTCCCAACACATCAGCAACCGCCGCCTCATCCGGCTCAGACCTCAACGGTATGGCAGCTGCCAATGCTGCGAAGAAGATCAAGCAGCGATTGATCGATTTTCTGAGCGAGCAATATCAGTGCACCCCGGAGAGTATCCGTTTCAGATCCGGTCATGTGGAAGCCGGCACAAAGACACTGACATTCGACGAAGCCATCATGCAGGCCTACATGGCGCGCATCTCACTTTCGGCAACCGGCTTCTATGCAACGCCTAAAATCAGCTGGGATAAAGCCGAAGGCCGAGGAAGACCATTTCTCTATTTCGCGTACGGTGCAGCTGTCACGGAAGCAGCCATCGACACACTGACCGGCGAGAACCGCCTGTTGCGTGTCGACATTCTCCATGATGTCGGCAAGTCCCTGAACCCGGTGCTCGACTTGGGTCAGATCGAAGGTGGCTTTGTCCAGGGTGCCGGCTGGTTGACGATGGAGGAGTTGGTTTGGAATGATGACGGTCGCCTCATGACGCATGCCCCTTCTACTTACAAGATCCCAACATGCGCCGACCGCGCGCCTGACATGCGCATCAACTTATTTGACCGTGGTGAAAACGCAGAAGCAACAATTCACCGATCGAAAGCCGTCGGTGAACCTCCGCTGATGCTTGGCATCTCCGCATTGCTCGCCCTGTCAGACGCAGTGAACGCCTGCGCCAGCGGCAAGGCCTATCCGGCCCTCGACGCCCCCGCAACACCCGAGCGTGTCCTCTTTGCCGTTGATCGCTTGCGCCGGGCAGGCACGAGAGGCGCCCTATGACGCTTTGCCACGTCATTGATGACACGGCTGCCAAACACGGCATTTCATGCCCGTTTGTTCGCCTTGTTGTCGCCCAGACGGATGGCTCCACACCGCGCGAAATTGGTGCCTCGATGCTGGTCGGCAAAGAACAAACTTATGGGACCATTGGCGGAGGTCGTCTTGAATATGAGGCCATCGCCCATGCACGAAAATTACTCAAAGAAAAACCTGATAGCCGCTGGTTGCGCGATTTTCGGGCATGGCCTTTAGGGCCGGCCCTTGGTCAATGTTGCGGCGGCGCAGTCCGCGTCCTATTCGAAAGATATGGCACTGAAGAAATCGATAATCTGGTCGCCCAATGGTCAGGCGCCGGCAAAGACGGCATCGCAATCCGGCCAACGGTATCTGGCGTTCCAGTGCTTGTTCAGAGCACTCACCAAGACACAAGAGTGGGCGCACGCCAAGTTCCTGGCATGCTCGATACGACAGGGTGCGCAGACGAGAACTCGAAACCAAGGCTCACACAGCCATACAAAGGCGAAACATACTTTATCGAGCCTGCCCCATCGGCACACATCCCGCTGTTTGTCTACGGCGCAGGCCACGTCGGCCGGGCCATCGTCAAAATCATTTCAGATCTACCCTTCGAAGTGCATTGGGTTGATACGCATCAGGAACGTTTCCCGGACGAGAGCCATGACCACGTGCACAAAATTGTGGCACGTGAACCCGCAAGAATTGCAGCGGCAGCTCCCGTTGATGCATTCCATGTCGTCCTAACCTATTCGCACGCGATTGATCTTGAGATCTGCCACGCACTTCTTATCAAACCTGACTTCGGCTTCCTCGGCCTCATCGGCTCGCAAACCAAACGTTCGCGGTTCTTTAAACGGTTGCGTGATGGCGGCGTCGGTGAGACAGCATTGTTGCAGCTTCATTGCCCGGTCGGTATTGACAATATCAACGGCAAAGAGCCAGCGACCATTGCCATTGCCATCGTGGCACAACTCATCGCGCAAAGCGAAAAATGCGCGATCAGGAATTTGGACAGACCCGCCGGGGAGCAGCATGCCACAGTCCAGCCAATACGTGCTTGAACTCAACGGTTTGACAAAATCATTCCCCGGTGTCCTGGCGAATGATGACGTCTCGTTCTGCATTGCTCCGGGTGAAATCCATGCCTTACTGGGAGAGAATGGTGCCGGCAAGTCGACACTCGTCAAAATGATTTACGGCGTTCTGCGCCCCGACAGCGGCACAATGAGATTTCAAGGGGACCCTTTCGCCCCCCCCAATCCAGCCCAGGCCCGACGCCAAGGTATCGGCATGGTCTTCCAGCACTTCTCTCTGTTCGAAGCCCTGACGGTGTCGGAAAATATTGAGTTAGGTATCAGTCCCGAACTCGCAAGAGGTGACTTGCGTGGTCGTATTGTCGACGTGTCAGAACGCTATGGACTGAGGCTCGATCCATCTCGCATTGTTGGAGACCTGTCAGTCGGTCAACGTCAGCGCGTCGAAATCGTGCGCTGCCTGCTCCAAAACCCGCGTCTCATTATCATGGACGAACCAACATCGGTCCTCACTCCGCAAGAGGTCGATGTACTGTTTAAGACCCTAAGGCAGCTGGCCAAGGATGGATGCTCTATCCTCTACATCTCGCACAAGCTCGAAGAAATCCGGACACTTTGTGACCACGCCACCATTCTACGCGGCGGCAAGGTCGTGGCCACCTGTGTGCCATCAGAAGAAACAAACAAGAGCCTGGCCGAACTGATGATCGGGACCGTCTTGGTTCCGGCCAAGCGCGAAAACACTGAAATTGGCAACGTCCGCCTCCAGCTCAACGATGTTACGCTGCCGAGCCATCATCAATTTGGTGTATCACTGAGAAACATTTCACTGAATGTACGCGGTGGTGAAATCCTCGGCGTTGCCGGCGTGGCAGGCAACGGCCAAGAAGAGCTGATGGAAGTCCTTATCGGCGAACGCACGATTGAGCAGCAAAGTGCTATCGAGCTCGATGGCCAGGCGATCGGTCGATATGGGCCGGATCAGCGACGCGCATTGGGCATGTGCTGCGTTCCGGAAGAACGCCTGGGCCATGGCGCAGTACCAGGCATGTCACTCGTGGAAAACACGGCACTATCTGCCCGTGTCCGCAAACAACTAACCAAAGCCGGTTTCATAGACTTAACCGCCTCGGAAAAGTTCTCACATGATATCGTTGCGGCGTTCGATGTTCGAACAGCAGGAGTGGACCATGCCGCCCGCAGTCTTTCCGGTGGGAACCTCCAAAAATTCATCATGGGCCGCGAGATCCTCCAAGCCCCGACCGTCTTGGTTGCCTCGCAGCCGACATGGGGTGTCGATGCAGGCGCTGCAGCCGCTATCCACAATGCCCTGATCCAACTGGCCAAGAGCGGCACGGCTGTTCTCATTATCTCTCAGGATCTGGATGAACTCCTCGCGATATCAGATCGCATTTCCGTCATCGCGAATGGCCGGCTCACCTCTGCCAAGAACGTCGCCGACGTGACAATTGAGTCGATCGGCCTCGACATGGGAGGCAGGGATGACGGTGCGACCATGAATGAAATGGCCAACGGGGAGGCCGGGCATGCTTAGAATTGAGCCACGCAAAGAACCCTCGATCGCGATGCTCTACGCAACGCCCTTCATTGCTCTGGCGTTGACCGTTGCAGCCGGGTTTGCCTTGTTCACAATTCTTGGCACGGATCCAGCCAGAGCGACTTATCTAATATTCGTGGAACCTCTAACCTCAGTTTACTCGCTATCCGAGTTGATGGTTAAGGCGACACCACTAATTCTCATTGGGGTTGGCCTCGCTCTCGGCTTTCGTGCCGGTGTCTGGAATATTGGCGCCGAAGGCCAATTCACGCTCGGTGCTCTCTCAGGCGGTGCTGCGGCTCTCGCGCTCTACGAAGTCGAAGGTATCTGGGTCCTGCCAGTCGTCTGCCTAGCTGGTATTCTGGGCGGCATGGCCTGGGCGGCGATCCCGGCATTCCTGCGCACGCGCCTGAATACGAATGAAATCCTCGTTAGCCTGATGCTGGTCTATGTGGCTACGTTACTACTCAGCATGTTGGTGCACGGTCCTCTGCGTGATCCGGACGGACAGAATTTCCCCGAGAGCCGGCTGTTTCATGATTCAGCAACGCTACCGATTTTGGTTGAACAAACCCGTGCCCATGTCGGCTTTATTGTTGCTCTGCTTGTTGTTCTCGTCGCATGGATTGTGCTGCGCTCGCATATCATTGGGTTCCAAATCAAAGTTGTCGGGCAGGCACCGCGTGCAGCCCGCTTCGCCGGCTTTTCGAGCAACCGCCTTGTCTGGCTATGCTTCATGATTTCGGGCGGGCTCGCCGGCCTCGCAGGCGTCTTCGAAGCAACCGGCCCGGTTGGCCAATTGGTACCGGCACTGCCTGTTGGATATGGTTTCACGGCAATCATTGTCGCCTTCCTTGGACGCCTACACCCCATCGGCGTATTGCTCGGCGGGTTACTGCTGGCACTGACCTATATCGGAGGCGAGTCTGCGCAGATCTCAATGAGTCTGCCAGCAGCAACGACACACGTCTTCCAGGGTCTCCTGCTGTTCTTCCTGCTCGCGACGGATATCTTCGTGAACTATCGCCTGCGAAGAACCGCACCAGTGCCGGTAGCGACCACCCAACCCGCCGAATGATGGAGAATTGAGCATGGATCTCCTGGTAAACATTCTCATCGGCGTCATCATAGCAGCAACACCACTTGTGTTCGCAGCCATCGGCGAACTCGTCGTAGAGAAGTCCGGAGTTTTGAATCTCGGCGTCGAAGGCATGATGATTATCGGTGCCATCGCCGGTTTCGCGACCACCATCGAGACGGGCAGTTATGTTGCAGGCATCGCAGCCGCCATTTTGTGCGGAGCCTTGATGGCCCTCTTGTTCGCTGTCCTCACTCAGACATTGCTCGCCAATCAGGTCGCAACCGGGCTGGCATTGACAATGTTCGGATTGGGGCTCGCGGCCTTAGTCGGACAAGCGTACTCGGGAAAATCAACACCTGCACTGCCCAAGCTTTCAATTCCCGGCGTCAGCGATTTACCCATCATTGGGCCATTGTTACTGGGTCACGATATCCTTGTGTATATGTCGTTTCTGCTGGTCGTAGCCGTTGCCTGGTTTCTCAGCCGCACGAGACATGGCCTGATTATCCGCGCCATCGGGGAAAATCACGACGCCGCCCACACCATCGGCTATCCCGTCGTTGCCTACCGCTATGCCGCTATTTTGTTCGGTGGTGCCTGCGCGGGGCTTGGCGGAGCCTACCTATCATTGGTACAGACACCGCTGTGGGTGGAGAACATGACTGCCGGACGCGGTTGGATTGCGCTCGCACTTGTCGTGTTCGCAGCATGGCGAGCCTGGCGCGTTCTGTTCGGCGCCTATCTTTTTGGAGGTATAACCATCGTCCAGCTGCATAGTCAGGCATTGGGTCTGGAGATCGAGCCGCAGCTCTTATCAATGCTGCCATATCTTGCGACCATCGTCGTACTTGTTCTGATCTCGTATGATCGCACCAAGGCACGCCTCAATGCGCCGGCCAATCTCGGCCAGACCTTCTTTGCTTCCGCCTAAGTCATCTGAAGAGACGTCATCATTCATCAACAAGGGAGAAGTTTGAATGAGGAACTTAAAGCGATTGGCAGCCGTAGCCGGCTCCATTCTAGCCCTCGGGGCCGTGAGCGTATCGACGGGTACGCATGCTGCTGACAAAACTAAAATTGGTTTTGTCTACGTGGGCCCTATTGGAGACCATGGCTGGTCGTACCAGCACCACAAAGGTCTTGAAGCCATCAAGAAGGAATTCGGCGACAAAGTCGAAACAACCCACGTCGAAAAGGTGTCCGAAGGTCCCGATGCAGAACGGGTCATTCAGCAACTGGCGCAGAAGGGTCATAAGATCATCTTCACCACGTCCTTCGGATACATGAACCCAACCCTGAAAGTAGCGAAGCGCTTTCCAAACATCCGCTTCGAGCACGCCACTGGTTTCAAGCGTGCCAAGAACGTATCCACCTATAATATCCGTTACTATGAAGGTCGCTATGTTGCCGGGCAGATTGCCGGCAAGATGACCAAATCAAACACAATTGGATACATCGCGTCATTTCCGATCCCCGAAGTTGTCATGGGCATCAACGCGGCCTACCTTGGTGCCAAATCCGTCAATCCTGACATCAAGTTCAAGATCATCTGGGTGAGCACGTGGTTTGACCCCGGCAAAGAAGCAGACGCTGCCAAGGCACTGACCGATCAGGGCGCCGATGTCCTGTTCCAGCACACAGATTCGCCGGCCGCAATGAAACTGGCCGAGCAAAAAGGCATCTTTGCAATCGGGCAGGCATCCGACATGAAAGCGTTTGGCCCCAATGCCCAACTAACAGCCTTGGTCAACAACTGGGCGCCCTACTACGTCTCACGCGTCAAGGCTGCGATGGACGGCAGCTGGAAGTCGATTGACACCTGGGGTGGGATCAATTCAGGCATGCTGAACTTCGCCAAGTGGAATCCAAAGATTCCGGCTGACGTTGTCAAGCTAGCTGAGGAAACACGCAGCAAAATCTCCAGCGGCAAGTTTCATCCGTTCACCGGCCCACTGAATAAGCAGGACGGAACTCCGTTCTTGAAAGCCGGCGAAGTTATCGCTGACAAAGACCTGGCCGGCATGAACTTCTATGTTGAAGGCATTGAAGGCTCACTACCGAAGTAAGCCTCTTTCTCTGCAATCAACACAATAGTTGACCGCAGCGCAAATGACTGACCGGCGCTGCGGTCTCGGTGGCACGATGCAAGTGTGTGCCGCCTTGTAAACGATCAACCTGACATGGCGCAGATGCGATATGGCGCAACATCACTTCATTCTGCGCGGACAGGTATTATCCTACGTTGACGACCCATTTCTGGTCAGCCCAGACGAGGCGGTTCAATTCGAAACCGATGGCGCAATCCGCGTCTGCAACGGAAAAATCCAAGAAGTCGGAACGGCTGAAACAGTCATCGCAAACAATCCAGCCCTGCCTGTCGAGCATTATCAAGACGATCTCATCATAGCTGGATTTGTCGATAGCCATGTCCATTATCCGCAGTACGAGGTCATCGCGTCCTACGGTGAGCAGCTGCTGGAATGGCTTAGCAAATACACCTTCCCCACCGAATTGAAATTCTCCAACCCCGACTACGCACGACACGCCGCCGACTTTTTTCTCGACGACTGCATCCGCAATGGAACGACGACAGCTTCCGTCTATGCAACGACTCACCCAGAATCTGTTGACGCCTTCTTTGCTGCTGCCGAAGCACGCGACATGTGTATGGCAACCGGCAAAGTGATGATGGATCGTAATGCCCCAGCAGAGCTCATCGACACGCCACAAACCGGTTATGATCAATCACAGGCTCTCATCGAACAATGGCACGACCGCTCCCGTTTAAAGTATGCCATCACACCGCGCTTTGCCGTAACCTCAACACCTGAGCAACTCGAAGCAGCCGGAGCGCTGTGGCAGTGTCACCCGACAACGCTCATGCAGACGCATATTGACGAAAACCTCAATGAGATCGAGATGATCGGTCGATTGTTTCCAGAAGAAAACGACTACTTCGCCGTCTACGAGCACTATGGTTTGACCGGGCCTGGTTCAAACTTTGGGCATGCCATCCATCTCACTGATCGAGAGCAGAGTGCCTTCCGCGCCAGCGGATCCGGAATTTCTCATTGCCCGACATCGAATATGTTTCTCGGTTCGGGTCTCTTCAACATGAAGGGGCTGCGTGAAGGAACAGATGATATTCCTATCGGCCTGGCAACCGACATCGGTGGCGGCTCAACCCTTTCAATGCTGCGCACTATGAAATCAGCGTACGAGGTTTGCCGCCTGCAGGACTACAACTTGCACCCTGCAAAGGCATTCTACTTGGCAACCGTCGGCAGTGCCCGAGTATTGCAACTCGATGATCGCATCGGAAACGTTCAAGTGGGTTACGAAGCCGACATCATCGTGCTTGATCTGCATTCAACTCCTGCGATTGCCCAACGCATGCAGCACGCCGCCAATTTTTGGGACACGCTGTTCATCCAAATGATTATGGCGGATGACCGCGCAATCCGAGCGGTTTACGTCAACGGCAACCGGCAAGACATCGAGGCTTTGAGCACCTAACTCAGACGATGGCGCGGATGCCGTCACACAGTGCTGTGCAAAGGGCCATCAATCGAGACTACCAAAGCAGTTGCGTCGCGCGCCGGGCCCCTTCTGAAAGGCTACTAAGTTTTTGCCACACAACGCTTGGTGCAACTGGATTGTTCGGCCCCGCGAACGTTGCAAACCCACAATCGGTCGACGCAATCACGCGTTCACGCCCGACAACCTTGGCCCATTGAACAATCCTCTGCGCAACGAGTTGAGGGTTTTCGACAAAATTTGTCGTGGTATCGATAACGCCCGGAATAAGGATCTTGTCATCGGGCAAACCATGCTGAGCCAGATCCTCCCACTCGTGCGCATGGGCTGGATTGGCTCCTTCGATGAGCAAGCCCGCTGGCCGCGCCCTGATGAGAACAGGCAGCAGCTTCGCGAGAGAAATGTCATGCGTATGTGGACCCTCGTAATTGCCCCAGCACACGTGCATCCGCATGCGCTCTGGCTCTATGTTCCGCGTGGCATGATTGAGAGCTTCGATATTCCGCGCTGCAATCTTGAGAAACGCGTCATCATCGAGGTTCTGGTATTGATTGTGTCGGGCAGACGCAAGATCCGGTGCATCAATGTGTAAGACGATGCCAGCTGCCGCAATGGCTTCGTACTCAACCCGCAGCGCCTCTGCAAGCGCCTCAAGGTAATCCTGCTCAGAGTCGTAGTACATATTCGGAACAAATTTGGTCAGCACACCAGGGGATGCTGAACTCATGAATGCTTCTTCGACACCATGGTGTTTCAACGCCGCTTTCAGATTACCTATATCGCGATCCAGCGGTTCCAGATTTCTATAGGATACCGGACCAAGACACACTGGTGGCTGCACGCGGTCGAACCAACTCAATCCACTGAGCCGTCTGGCCAGGATGTCCATCAGATCGGGATGCGCAGCCAGGTCTGCATGTCGGGCAGATGCGGGCCGCTCGCTTCCAGCAGGCACAGGGCCAACACCTTCAAGCCGGTCCTGGATGTAGAGCGTGTAGGATGTCTTGGAGTTTTCCCCATCATTGACAATATCCAATCCGCAATCACGCTGCCGCTTCACGATCTCATCAATCGCCCTGGAGATCCGGACTTCCAAAGCTTCCCGGTCAACCGTCTCCCCTGTTTCGGAGGCCGCCAACCGTTCAAGCAGATCTTTGGGTCGCGGCAGCGAACCCACGTGCGTCGTCAGAATCTGGTTAGTACTGCGTTTCACCTAAATGCACCTCTTTGAAGTCACGGACTAGTCTAACAGACGAGCGGTCATCGAACGAGATGCTCCATATTCCACCCGTTTCCAATGCTTCGACCAAGTGAAGAACTAGATCACACTCTTCCGTATTCCACTGGCAGCAGGACAGATCGCCTCCAACCAAGTTCCACGTGGCATTCTCCAGGGGATGCTGAAAACTTCGTCTTGCCGCCGCGTCGTTGGACGCTTAAACGACACCAAATACCAGATTATTCGATCCTCAGCCGACGAGGTGTATTGCAATGGACGTTGTAGACTCAGACGCGACTGCCAGCTCTCCAGATCTTGAACGTTGCCTGAGAGATGGTCCGGACTGGCTCTACCTGTTGCGCGAGCTCTATGATCTGTACCTGCGCTCCAGTGCAGGTGGCAGCCAACGCATAAGGTCCCACCAGCGCGTCGTACGCGAACGAATTTCGAAGACGATTGAAGCAAACCCACCCTTACGCATCGGACAACCGACAACGAAACCGGTGTGTGCTCACCTCAAGCGCGCACTCGATCAGGGGCGCCTACAACGAACTGCACCGGTCATTCGGACCATCGAAAGTGTCACGCACGAGCTTTCCTGGATGTATGGCTATGAGCGCCTCCCTCGCCACCTAACGGACAAATTCGCCTACACGGAAATTGTCGGGCCGCACGGTCCGATCGTATCATCCAACATCATTCTCGGTCTGGTCTTGTTCGCACCAAAGTGTGTCTATCCGGCCCACAGTCATGATGGGATCACGGAGAGCTACTTCTGCCTGTCTGGCTCGGTTTCAGAAAACGACGACGGCGTCTATGCGCCAGGATCATTGATATTCAATCCGCCGGGCCGAAACCATCGCATCACAGTTGCTGACAGAGAACCATGCCTCCTGGCCTATGCGTGGGTTGGTGCAGTAGACAAGTTATCAGATCAAAAGATGGTCTTTGCTCGCAATCGCGCGCCCATCCGGAAGGCATGATCCGATCAACGTCAGCGACAGGTCCTGCGATAACAGCTCTGAAAGTGGGAAACTGCTAACCAGCCCCAGACACCATTTCGGAAGGTGTCTCGGTGAACTCGGCGGACACAGCCTCCTGCAGGACTGCTACGGCATTTCCAGAAGCTATCGGGGTAGCTGCATCGGTATCAGCAAGGACGACCCTGTTGCGACCACCATCCTTCGCCGCGTAGAGCGCCTCATCAGCCACGCGAAGTACGGCTGCAGGATCCCTGCCATGTTGGGGATAAGCAGCGATACCGATGGAAACTGACACTCTCGGCAAAGTACCCTCGAGATAGCGCACCTGAATTGCCTCAATTTTGGACCGAACCTGTTCCGCCCGTTTCGCCGCCTGCTCGGCTGTTGAATTTGGAAGTATAATTACAAACTCTTCGCCGCCAAACCGGCTGGCGACATCATCATCCCGGAAGCTTTCCATCAGACATTCCGCAACAGCCCGCAACACCGTATCTCCAGCATCATGGCCATGATTGTCGTTGAACTTCTTGAAATGATCGACATCCAGCGAGAGAATACTCACACTCTGCTTCGCACGTGCCGCACGAGAAATCTCTCGGCGGCAGGTCTCCAGGGCGTAGCGACGGTTATACATCCCCGTGAGAACATCGCGAATTGACTGATCTTGCAGCTCATCACGCAACCGAGCATTCGCAATAGCAAGGCTGATTTGCTCAGCGCAGAGAAGCGCCAACTTCTTTTGATCGGCAATTGAGCTACCGGCACCCACTGTTGCTTTCACCTCAGATTCAGAGTCCTTCGAAAGATCGATGTGCAGAAGCCCGATCGTCTCACCATGTGCAAGGATCGGAATACAACAGTAATGCTCTGATGCCTCACTCTCGAGATGTGCGCACCGGAAATCGAACTCGCTTTGCCCAAAAGTATACGTCCGTCCGCGTCTTAGTCCCCAACAGTCATCCGGGTGCATTGCGACCGTCATCTTGTCGCCATTCCAAGCTCCGACGCCTTCCAGGACATCACGCGAATTCGCATAGATGTAGAGGCTTCCCGGACAGTCCGGCAGTAGTTTACTGAGAAAGTCCGCGACCATCTCATATAGTTCGCGCATCGACTTGCAGGACTGGAGCCACTCTGTCAATTCAGAGAGCAACACTGCCTCCCGGTTCAACGCGGCCCTTTCAAGAGACGTCGCCTGAAACACCTGAACGGCACGCGCCATTTCACCAATCTCATCGGTGAGTTTGACGTGCGGCACCTCGCTTGTGACATCACCCGCCATCAGATCTTTCATGCGTTGTTGCACGCGACCCAATGGGCGCGTCAAAGACAACCCGGTCGTAATCGAAGCTACAATCGCAATTGTGAATGCCAATAGCGCACTGACGATCGCCCAATAGATTGCTGTTTCGGTGGAGGATCGAATGAGGGCGATACTGTTGGCGGTCTCATGCTTGACACCATCGGCGAGCGTCATCAGCGAGGCATGAACACTGTCTCTTAGCTTTGCAAGTTTGAACGGCGCCGCAATCGACGTCTCTTCAGTCGAACCGATCAACTCGGTAGCGGCCTCTTCCCATTCCTCAACAGCAATGAGTGCGATAGCAGCATTGTCCACCACTTCCTTGGTCGAACCAACAGACTTGAGATGGCGAAGCGCCTGCTTGACTTCTCGCGTTGCACTGGAAAACCGGTCGAGTGCTTGGTCTGCAGAAACGAACTGATCACGCTTTAGCAAATCATTCAATTCAACGTTCGCTGCTAAGAATTTTGTGGTCGCAGATCGCGCAGAATACAACTCTTCAACAGGTACAGTTGATGCCTGAACAGTCTTGCGACCCAAATCATCGATACTGTAAACACTGAAACCAAACTGAATGGCGCTAACCGCGACCACGCAGCCGAATCCTAGGGCGAGGCGTTGAAGTATACGCATAACATATCTCTATCGTGGCAGAACGGGCAGCGACACGGCCTGACGCGTCCCTGTCAGAGATTTCAGGAAAGCGACCAGGCTGTCGATCTCTTTGGGCGATAGTTCAACAGGGCTGAAAAGCGGTGAGCGTGATGGGCGCTCAATGCCACCACCCACGTAGTGTATGACGACGTCACGCAACGTTTCGAGTTGCCCCGCATGCATATACGGCGTGCGTTGTGCGATATCGCGAAGCGATGGTGTCTTGAATGCAAATTTACTCAATGGATCATTGGGCGTGATCGCGCCACGCCCGATATCAGTCTCCGTCGTTCCGATATCGTGAAACTTATTGTCCGTAAAATTCCAACCCATATGACACTGTGCGCATTTCGCTTTGCCGGTGAATAACTCAAAACCAGCCTTGGCGCTCTGTGGAATTGCTTTTTCATCTCCATCAACCCATCGGTCAAATGGTGCATAACTTGAAACAATCGTCCGTTCGTAGGTCGCAATCGCAGCAGCAATTGTTGCTGGAGTAATGCCTCGCTGCGGAAAAACTTTATCAAACCAATCCTTGTAACCCTTTATGCCAGCCAAGCGATCGACTGCAACAGCAATGGGCAGATTCATCTCCTCTGGATTCTCAATCGGACCAATCACCTGCTCTTCCGCAGTCAGGGATCGGCCATCCCAGAAAAAGGGAGCACGCCAAGCCATATTCAGGAGTGTCGGTGCCTGCCGCTTCAATCTGGTGTTAAGCGCGCCCACGGATGTTTTTGTCGATGCTTCCCAACCGAACGAAGGGTTGTGGCACGAGGCACACGTCATGTTTTGATCGCCGGACAAGCGGGGGTCAAAGAACAGCGCCTTCCCGAGGGCGGCCTTCTCTGATGTATATGGGTTCCCAACAGGAAACGGGATCGAGTCCGGCAATTTGTACTGCTGTTTGGAGTGTGGCTCAGCCTGGGCAACCACTCCCAGCAGAGCCAAGAAGACGAATGCCAGAAGGGCAGACGTGAGCCAATCAAAGGCACGCTTGATGAAAGTTCGATCTGAATAAACCAAGCAATGCATAACAAACATATTCTCTAAGACGCAAACTCTTAACTGAATACCAACAAGACAGCCAGCTTATTAACTGTAGACTGAAATGATTAGGAAAGTGTTTTGGGATTTCAAGGCCGAGAAGCAACTGAAGAGGGCCAGCCTATTTCGCCAGTGATTATCCCGTCGGCGGTCGTCTCATTCGCCGGCTAGCAGCTCAGAGCTGCATTTTCTCAAACACTTCTCTGCAGCCAGTTGCGGACGACAAGGAGGAGCTCATCATGAACGTCTGGTGGGAGACCATCGATGGTGTACTGCCGTGCGCCGACAATTGCATCAACGGCCGGCCCATCATCGACAATAGCCCTGAGAAGACGATTGCAATTGTCCGCCGTCATAATATCCAAGACACCATGGCGCATCACCGGATTCAGTTGAGCTACACCCGCTGCCAGAGCGTAAGCCCCCCAGTTTGAGACGCCGCTTACAACAAGATAGTCGCAAGGCGTGACACATGCGATCTCAGCCCCGTTCTCGATGTTACCGGCGACGATCTTGGGATCGAGGCTACCCATACCGATCTCATTACCACCATCACCTATACCAATTGTTGTATAACGGCGTTGGTCGGGTTCAGGCTCAAACAACAAATGTAGCGGAGCTGTGATGGCGGTGAGATCGCGCCCCTTGAAATTCCTGACCCGTCCGGTAGCAGCTGGCCCCGCGCGCTCGATCGAAATGACGTGGGATAACCCAAACGCATCATCCTGATACCTTGATTTCAGAACTTCGACATCATTTTGATCTTGGACCGAGATAACCGGGGCCTTGCAGGCCATCACATCTCGCGCAACTCTGAGTGCAGATTGACAGCGCCCATCACTGACCAGTTCGACGTCAATACCGGACTGTTCCAAAACTGCAGCCAGCATCGCCGCCCCAATCGGACCATCCGTTTCAGCTGCAGGCAGATCCGCCCCGGGAACAAAGAACCCGGTGACGATTGCAATTTTCGGATGGGATCGCTCAGCGATACTGCGCGCAGCGCCTGCCAATTGACCGCGCGTTGCCTGCACCAACTGCGAGATGTTTCGCCCAACATCGCGCCCGATAGACATCTCAAGTTCGTCAAAAGAAGAGTTCAATCGACTGCCCGCTTACTACCGCCAATCCCAAAACAGGCCGGCGCTGCTTGAAAGCAGCACCCCTGACGCCGCTAACCTACACTGCCGCTCTGCAAAGCGCAGCAATTCTATTGAGCGAACACACGTCATGGCAGATCAGCAAAAGAAAGCCCGGCTGCTCCAATTAAGAACAGCCGGGCCTCAAGTGTCCTAGAAAGTTATGTGACGCTCACGTCGATTAAGCGAGGTCAAACCGATCAGCATCCATAACCTTGGTCCACGCAGCCACGAAGTCACGCACAAACTTCTCAGCGTTGTCGTCCTGAGCATAGACTTCGGCGTAAGCACGCAGGATCGAGTTTGAGCCGAACACAAGGTCAGCGCTCGTCGCGGTGAACTTCGCAGTACCAGAAGAGCGGTCTTTCAACTCATACGTGCCATCGCCCTTGGGTTCCCAGCTCATCGACATATCCGTCAGATTGACGAAGAAGTCGTTGGTCAGCTGACCGACACGATCCGTGAAGACACCGTGTGCAGATCCACCATGGTTGGCGCCGAGAACCCGCATACCACCGACCAGCACCGTCATTTCGGCACCGGTCAGACCCAGCAGCTGGGCACGGTCGAGCATCATCGCTTCCGGCGAGACAGCATACTGCTTGAGCTGCCAGTTACGGAAACCGTCCGCCAATGGCTCAAGCACCGAGAAGCTGTCAGCATCGGTCTGCGCATCGCTCGCATCACCGCGTCCTGGCGAGAACGGAACCTTGACGTTGGAACCAGCAGCCTTGATCGCCTGTTCGAGACCGACATTACCTGCCAGTACGATGACGTCTGCTACAGAGGCACCTGCTTCCGCTGCAATCGGCTCAAGTACTCCGAGCACCTTGGCAAGACGCTCAGGCTCGTTGCCGGCCCAGTCCTTCTGTGGTGCCAAGCGGATACGCGCACCGTTCGCACCGCCGCGCTTGTCAGAACCACGGAAAGTCCGCGCGCTGTCCCATGCCGTTGCGATCATCTCTGCAGATGACAGACCGCTGGCAGAGATCTTCGCTTTGACAGCATCAACGTCGTAACTGGTTGAACCGGCGGGAATCGGGTCCTGCCAGATCAGATCTTCGCCAGGAACATCAGGACCGTAGTAATTAGCTTTCGGCCCCATATCGCGGTGAGTAAGCTTGAACCATGCTCGCCCGAAAGCATCCTTGAAGTACTCTGGATCAGCCATGAACTTCTGGCAGATCGCGTTGTACGCAGGATCAACCTTCATCGCCATGTCGGCGTCGGTCATCATCGGCATCCGGCGCACGGATGGGTCCGTCGGGTCAACCGGCTTTTCATCGTCCGGCATGTTAACCGGCTGGTACTGATTGGCACCGGCAGGCGACTTCGTCAGCTCCCACTCATAACCGAACAGGTAGTCGAAGTAACCCATGTCAAACTTCGTCGGCTCTTTCGACCACGCACCTTCGATGCCTGAGGTGAACGCGTTGGTTGCTTTGCCGTCTTGGCCTGGGTTCGACCAACCAAACCCTTGCGCATGCACAGGGCAGGCTTCTGGTTCACGACCGATATTGGCATGATCACCACCGCCGTGCGCTTTACCGACGGTATGACCACCACACGTCAGGGCCGCGGTTTCTTCGTCGTTCATCGCCATACGGGCAAATGTTTCGCGAATGTGGAGAGCGGTCTTCGCCGGATCCGGATTGCCGTTCACGCCTTCCGGGTTGACGTAGATCAGACCCATATGGACAGCGCCGAGTGGGTTTTCCAAAGTGCCTGGTGTTTCCAGATCGCCGTAGCGGTTCTCGGATGGTGCCAGCCACTCACTTTCAGAGCCCCAGTAGACGTCTTTTTCAGGTCCCCAGATATCTTCCCGGCCAAAACCGAAGCCAAACATCTTCAGTCCCATAGACTCGTAGGCCATGTTACCGGAGAGGATAATGAGATCGGCCCAGCTCAGTGCATTGCCGTACTTTTTCTTTACGGGCCAGAGCAGTCGGCGGGCCTTATCTAGGCTGGCGTTGTCAGGCCATGAGTTCAACGGAGCAAAGCGGATATTGCCGGAACCCGCGCCACCACGGCCATCCCCCAGGCGATAAGAGCCAGCAGAGTGCCAGGCCAGCCGGATCATCAACCCGCCATAATGCCCCCAGTCAGCCGGCCACCAGTCCTGGCTGTCGGTCATCAGTGCTTTGACGTCTGCCTTAACCGCTTCAAAATCGAGGGCCTGCACAGCCTTGCGGTGATCATAATCCGCATCCATCGGGTTCGTCGGATTGTCGTGCTGATGCAGAATGTCCAGGTTCAGTGACTCCGGCCACCACTTGGTGACTGAATTATCTGTTCCAGTATTGCCGCCATGCATGACCGGGCAGGCACCGGTTTTATAATTGAGGGGGCTATCGTCCATCGTCTCTCTCCCATCGTGCGGTGCGGACACACGTCCGCGCGTCGTTAACTAATTGCTCTTTGCCATCAGGTCCAATCGGATTACATAGATATTCCCATAAGAAAAACTGATAGCTTCATTGGCCGATCCATGAGGATCAACCATCAGGACCGTCTGCAATGATCTCGCTCAAACAATTGCGATATTTTTCAGCCGTCGCCCAGCACGCTCATTTTGGCAGGGCAGCAGAATTCTGCAACGTCACGCAACCCGCTTTGTCGATGCAGATCCGCGAGCTTGAAAAGGAGCTCAATCTGGAGCTGTTCGAGCGCCGCCAGCAGGGTGCGCAATTGACAGAGGCTGGCCATGAGATCCTGGAGCGTGCCCAATCGGTTCTTAACGCGGTCCGCGATCTGAGTGACTATGCCCACCACCACAATCAGCTACTCACCGGAACATTGCGCCTCGGCGTCATCCCGTCGATTGCGCCCTACATCCTGCCGCCATTGCTGCCAAAGCTACGCGATCGCTATGACGGTCTTGATCTGCGCATCCGCGAAACTCTGACAGAGAACCTGGTCGATGAACTGATCGACGGCCAGCTTGATCTCCTATTGCTGGCCTTACCTATCGATCATCCCGAAATCGAAACACTGGATCTCTTCGAAGACCGCTTCCTCTTAGCTTCACCGCCTGGTTGGCAACCAGAGGCCGCGTCACCGTCAGCCGGTGGCAGTCGAAAACGCAAACGCACTGAGCTGCGTGCCAGCCCCGAGCTGCTTGAAAACGGACGCTTGCTACTTCTTGAGGAAGGCCATTGCCTACGCGATCAGGCGCTGGCGTTTTGCCAACTCCGCCAGGTCGACAACCTCGACACCTTTGGCGCATCCAGTCTGTCGACGATCGTCCAAATGGTCGCCAACGGTATGGGCCTAACACTCCTGCCTGAGATCAGTGTTGCGGTTGAAGCCCGCCATGGCGACGTCCAGGTGATACCCTTCGAAGCCCCCGAACCAAGCCGTACCGTCGGCCTCGCCTGGCGCAAGAGCTCACCGCGCAAGCAGGACTTCGATGCCATAGGCGAAATGGTGGGTGAGGTTGTGGGTGACCAAAATATTTGATATGTTTGCTGATTAAAATGACAATCTGTCTGGGCAAAGGCGCCGCTACCAGCCCGCGCCAATATCCAGACTAACACACCGCCAACCAATCGAATGTTCGACATTAGACTGCTGACAAGCTTGATACTCGACGACATAAGCGCGGCACTGGGGACAGATCTTCTTCCAGCACCAGATAAAGTTCGCAATCCATCTGAACTCTCAACCGAATTTGTTGAGTATATCTGCCAAGTCGCGCGATCCTTCGTGGGCTTGATCACAATTCTTGATTGCCAAAGATTTGTCACTACGTCTCGGCGCTTTCTAATCTTGCATTTTATCGGCCTGGGTTTGCTCGGTTCGATTACATGCAATCTGAAAGATCTGCCATGGTGGCATAGTCAAATGGACCAATGCGAATTTTTTGCTGTTTCCGCGACTGCTTATTTGTCGGCCTACACGCTCAAGCTTGTCTACAACGGATGGATCGCCGAATGGTTCGGATTCGTTGTGACGTCTTGGTTAGCAATCTGGGCCGCCGAAACAATGAATATGTCAATCATTGAAGATGAATTTCTGATCCAACTTACCATTTGCGCGTTGGTGCAATTGAAATCGCTTCTACTATGCGTTTTGACATCAATTGGATTTCTCGCGAGCCAGAGAGAGCAAAAAGAAACCGGACACACTTTCCTGCGATAGGCAGCCCCTCACCCCAGTCCAAGATGGTGCGCAACTCCATCAGCCGCGAGTGTACAGAAGGTTATTCGCATCCTCCGTGAGACTTTGAGCATTCGGACCACCCAACAACGTCCTGCCTGCGCAGCGATGACGGAGCGGTCGATATCAGGGTCTGCCCAAGTGGACAGTTGTGGGTGACCGAGATGCTTGATATGCTTGCTGATTAAACGACATTGACCTGGGTGGAGCGCACCCACACCATTCGGAGCATCAAGCGGCTCTGCCCGTGAAACGGTGCGCTACGCCGCCAAGCGGCTAGCACACCCTACGCCAATATTTCCAATCCGTCTTCTGACCCTATCAAACCCATCAATCGCCCGGCGAAACACTCATGACGTGTTCGACGAACGCCGGGCGTTGCTTCAAGCGATCAAAGTACGCTTCCAGGTTCGCCATTGCCGGCCGGTCCGGCGCGTAGGTCAGCCAGCGATGCGCGAGCGAACCCGCCGGGATATCACCCATCGTGAACGTGTCGCCACAGAGGTAGAGCTTGTCCGCCAGATGCTGATCGAGAATGGCAAACAGCGGTGCAACCTTGTCGGACGCAGCCTTGACTTCTTCCGGCTTGCGCTCTGACTCGGGCAGCACAAACAGATGCATGCGGAAAGCAAAGTTGAAGGACTGCAGATAGAGCGAACTCCAATCCATCCATTTGTCCGCTTCGGCCCGCACCCGCAGGTCGTCCGGAAACAGTCCGCCTGCACTGTGCTTGGCACAGAGATAGCGAACAATTGCATGGCTTTCCCATAGCGTGAAGCCATCCGGCTCTTCCAGTGTCGGCACCCGCTTCATCGGATTGATCGTGCTATAGCGCGGCTCATCATTGCCACCGAAGCGGCCACCCCAATCGACCCGCTCATGCGCCAGGCCGAGCTCACCGATGCACCACATCACCTTCACGACATTGGAACTGTTCGCGCGTCCCCAGACCTTCAGCATGCGACCCCCACCTATGAAACCATTAGGTCTCCATACCACCGCCGGCATCACCTCCGCCAGCCTCGTATTGCGTGCCGGCGCCGTAAAGGATAGCAGCACTTGCCACGGCCTCACGGTCACCAGACCGGCGCCCCATCACCTCATCGCGGTCACGCTTCACCGCCACCACCGCCAAAATGAACGCAGCTGGAACCAGCGCCAGCAACAACCAGCGCACGCCATAGGCGATCTCAACGCTGATCAACCCGCCCAGGTTCAGAATGTTTGCAATGAGAAGGACGAAGGTCGTGATGACGTAAGTCTTGGCCACTCCGGTCAATCCGCGGCGCACCAGTAACCCACCAACAATCAAAGCAACGCATGACGCGGCGGCGACTGAAACAAAATACATGAAACCGATCCCTGTCACAGCGGAAGGAAACACTATGCGGTAACGGTCTCACAATGCCCAAAGAGACGCAACCAGAGAGACCCAAGTTGAGTTGCGGTTACGTCTCCGAAACGACCGTGAGATTGGGTCTGCCAGCCGGCCGATGAGCCGTCGCACCTGGCTCGCCCTTCTCGTAACTCCGAATGACACTGGCCGCCTGAACAAGCTCGCGTGCAATTCGGCGCAAGTCGTCTTCACCCAATGTCGCGAAGCAGAACATGGTGCCGGTGCCGAACGTCAGCGTTGCGGTTGCGCTCTGATCCCACATCGCGGTTTCCCCCGCATGGACGGTGACCTGAAACTCTTCACCCTGGCCGTCCAACACCTCAATTGCGCCGCTGTCATAGAGATCTCTCACAGCCATGAGCATCACTCCTCATCATCAGACTTGTGCTCAGCGTGGCGCAACTTCAGGGCCAAACTGGGTTCCGAGCAAGACCAAATCATGAGTGCGCAAAGCTCAATGAGCCTCTCCACACTGGCACGTCTCAAGGCGCTCAATGATTGGGGCAGACTTTTAACTTAGTCTTGAAATATCTATCTGTTGTGAGGCATGTGAAACTGACTTCCGCGATCGGGGCACCGGTCTGAAGAGGACGAATGATTGATGCAAAGACTGATTGACCGCTATTGGCTGTTACTGCTTGCAGTCTGCGTCGGCGGGATCCTGATCTTCGCCTACGGCCGCGACACCGTGCTGACCAATAATGCGTCGCGCGATGTCACGCCACGTGGCGAGCTCGCGAGTTTCGAGCAAACTGCCAATAATGTGTTTACGTCCGCTGCGCCTTCCGTTGTGTACATTTTCACGGAGCGCCGCGGTCGCTCGGTGTTCGGCCAGGGTCAAAGCCAACGCGGCACCGGCTCCGGCTTCATCTGGGACTCAGCCGGCCACGTCATCACCAACCATCATGTCATCGAAGGCGCCGATCGCGTGTTCATTCGTTTCGACTCCGGCAATAGCGCACCAGCAACAATCATCGGCAGCTCACCGGACCATGACCTCGCAGTGCTCAAAGTCAACGGTCTCTCATTCGGCCTGACACCAATCCCGATTGGGCGTTCCAGCAATCTGAAAATCGGCCAGGCTGTGTTCGCGATCGGCAATCCGTTTGGCCTCACCCGTAGCCTCTCGACCGGGGTTGTCAGTGCGCTTGGCCGCCGCCTACCAACACAAGGTGGCCGACAGATTCCAGACGCCATTCAAACCGACGCCGCCATCAACCCCGGCAACTCAGGCGGACCTCTGCTTGACTCAGCTGGTCGCTTGATCGGCGTCAACACCGCTATCATCTCAGGCACAGGAAGCTTCAACGGTATTGGCTTCGCAGTACCAGTGGACACAGTCAATCGGATCGCACCGCAGATCATTCAGCGCGGCAAGCCTGCACGTCCAGGTATCGGCATCCGAGTGGCACCACCCGAACTCGCATCGCGACTCAACGTGCAAGGCGTCGTCATCATGGATGTCGCAGCAGGTGGACCGGCGGAAGAGGCCGGGCTTGTAGGGATCGATCGCGCAGCCCAGCGCACGGGCGATGTTATCATAGCCGTCAACGGTAAGGACGTGCAGGACTTCGCCGAACTCGCCAACGCGCTGGAGCGCGTTGGCGTCGGCAATGCCGCCCGGATAACAGTCCAGCGCAATGGCCAACAACGCGAGGTTACAATCGTGCTCGCGGATATTGGTTAGTAGGCACCAAGCGAGGCTGAGCAAATGATCCAACATACTGGCGCACACATCGCCTTCCAGCCAAGGATTCGAAAAGGAGCGTTTTTCGAAGCTGCCTGGCGCTATGGCTGCCGCAACTTCTCAGTCTACAATCGAACCTACATCTCCGGCAGCTTTGCAGACCCGGATCAGGAGTACTGGCAGGTCGTCAACGATGTTGCTCTTTGGCCAGCGATGGGCGAGCGGCAGGTCGAGATCAGCGGCCCCGATGCCGGTCGTTTCGTTCAACTCCTGACACCACGCAATATGTCCAAATGCTCAGTCGGGCAATGCAAGTACGCCTTAATTACATCACCAACCGGCGGCGTTTTCTCCGATCCCATCATTCTCAAACTGGATGAAGACCGCTACTGGCTCTCAACATCCGATTGGGATCTCGAACACTGGGCTCTTGGATTGTCCATCAACGCCGGGATGGAGGTGAAAATTCGTGATGCAAATGTCTCGGTCATTCAGGTGCAGGGTCCGAAATCACCAGTGCTTATGGCCAACCTGTTCGGTGAGTCCATCCTTGATCTGAAATACTATTGGTGGACGTCACGGCCATTTGCCAACACGCATTTGATCATTTCGCGCACAGGCTGGAGCGGAGAATTTGGATACGAGATTTACTTACAAGACGCGACGTTAGGCGACGAGTTATTTGATGCTCTCATGGCGGCGGGAGCATCAAGCAATGTCGCCCCAGGTAGTGTGAATCAGACACGGCGCATCGAGTCTGGTATTTTATCAGCAGGCGTCGATGTTACGCCCTCAGAAACACCATACCAAGTCGGCCTCGGGCGCCTTGTCGAACTTGATCATGACGCACCTTTTGTCGGCCGCGCAGCGCTCACGAAAGCCAAAGATCAGCCGCTCGCAAGCAAGTTGGTCGGCTTGCGTTTGGATGGCGAACGATTTGCCCCCAATGAGGACCCGTGGCGCATAATCGATAGCAATCAGAACCCGATCGGACGATTGACCAGCTGCACCTGGTCTCCAAGGTTAGAGACAAACATTGCACTGGCTCTCATCAAGCCCGCGCATGCCGATCTTGACACACAGGTCCGCGTAGAAACCTGGGATGGGCAGCGCACTGCAATCGTGTCCAAAACCCCGTTCATTCCCAAGCGCCAAGCCGACAGCCCTCGCGTTCTCTACAACCAATCGCGACAGTCACAATGATCTGTCTTGGTAGCGCCCTCACGCTGATTTCACGCCCCACTCACAGACGGTGACACCTCTTCACGGAGTTGCCATTCGCCCTTGGCGCGGTTGGACGACATCTCCACTTGCCTATCAGGCAGCAAAACCCGGACACCCGGTCCAATTGCAACCTTAGGCACACGAACAAGGAGACAACTTGTGAGAACTTTGTTAGCCCTCAGCATTGTCATGATGGGATTTGCGGCAACCGCTGAAGCCCACAAGTCTGGCTACAAGACCAAATCGGTCGAGCCTCACGCCGGACGCAGCAATTTGGGCTTCAACAAACAGCCCCATGACCGTCGATCGGCCGTCGGGACGCACTATACCCACCAGGAATATCCAATCTGGGCAGCTCGCGCGTTCCAGCCACCGAATGACCGTTAGACATCAACGATCGAGACAATGTCCATTCGGCCCAATCAAGCGAACTTGAGGTCGTGACACTTCAGCGATTGTCACGATAACCGAATGGACACCCATGGCACTCACCGCCACGAAAGAGTCGAACAACGCGAACGAACATTGCTAATGTAGCCTTTGCAGCTGACGCTTGGATACGAGGCCATCAGCAAGTGAGGACCAAGCGTCAGATGCGCTAAACTAGATTGACCATGTCCAGACGCACACGCAACCACAGTGCTCGCGTCGGGCATCACTCATCGACGGCAATGGATCGGAGCAACAAATGACGACACCAAAACTTGTCACGTTCGATGTCTACATGGCCTTGCTCGACATTGAAGGCAGTCTGGTTTCGGTCGTATCGGAAGAGCTCAATATCGACCGAGAGCGCGCCCGCCCGTTCGTCCAGTTGTGGCGAGCGAAACAGATGGAGCGCGCCGCCATCAGCAATTCACTGGGCAAACAGCGGACCTCCTTCCGATCCGCTACACGGATGGCATTGGACTACGTTGCCGGACGCCACGACATCACCATCTCTCCTGACAAGCATCATAAATTGGTCATGGCCTGGGATTCAATGCGACCTTGGCCGGAAGCAAATGATGTTATTGCCAAAATCAAAGCGAAAGGCATCAAGACGGCGATTCTCTCGAATGGCGACCAGGATATGTTGGAAGCTGTCGGCGCACTATTCCCAGCAGGCTTCGACCACATCCTCTCATCGCAGACCGCAGGAAAATATAAGCCACATCCCGCCGTCTATGACTTACCAACCACCGTGCTTGGCATAGCCAAACCTGATGTGTTGCATGTCGCAGGCAGCGCCAATGACGTACTCGGGACCGTTGCCGCCGGCATGCGCTGCATCTGGTCCAATCGGCATGGTGACCGGTTACTGGATCCTGCATACCCGCCCGAGACGACATTGGACAATCTCACCGGTGTCGTCGACTTAGTTTGACCAAGATGGGATTGCGGCACGCTGGTTTGATGTCGGACCGAGGTAGTCAGACTCACAAGATGCGCGGCGTTACGCCCTCCGCCGTGCAATAATCGTGATCCATGGTTCGACATGGCCGGCAAGCCCTAAGCCCTCACCCAGAGTTTTGCTCAATATGTCAAATCCCGCAGCCGACAATCCCTGCTCCAACTCGTCTTCACTGTAATAGCTGTAGTGCCGGCCTAGACTGTCGCGCGCCTCGCCATGGCCAAGCTTCATCCCCAGAAACAGGGCCCCGTTCGGCCGAAGTGCGCGATAGATATTGGTCAAGTGCCCGGGAAATGCGGCCCTCGGTGCATGGAGTAGGCTAAAACTCACCCAGGCCCCATCATAGCGCCCAATCGCTTCCAATGCGCTGAAGTCAGCAACGCGAACTGCGAGATCATGCAGTTCCTTGGCCAGCCTCGCCATTGCAGGCGATGCATCAATCGCATCCACTCGGAAGCCTCGCCGAACCATTTCAGCTGCCGTATGTCCCGGTCCACATCCGAGGTCCAGGATCTCGGCATCAGCAGCCAGCAACTGAAGAAAGCCATCAAGTCCCTGCTGAGCTTGATCGGTCTTGGCCAACTCTGCGTACTGCGCAGCCTGTCTATCGTAAGCAGCAATTGTTTGTTCGTCGTTCACTTACCAGCATCCCAGCAACCAGCTCTGATCTTCATTCGAAAAACTCGCTTACCCGTCCAAGTCTGGCCGAATACTGTGCGGACCTCAAGTGACGTGCGCTTCGGGCAGAGGACAACTTGATCAGTATCTGATCATTCCCGGCCCGCCCTTGCTCCAACAGCCATTTGCGAGCAAACTTGAATCATGCTTTCGCGCAACCACACGATACAATGGTTGCTCAACTCAACGACGCTACTCCGGAGGATGCCATGCAGCAGAAAGTTGATACGGCGAATAAACTAGGTGTGAGCGACGAACAATGGCAAGCCCGCGTGGACTTGGCCGCTGCACATCGATTGGCGGTGATGCATGACTTCCACGAAGGCGTTTTCAACCATCTCACCCTGACTGTTCCGGGCACGACCGATCGCTATTATCAGATCCCGTTTGGCCTGCACTGGTCAGAAGTGACTGCCAGTTCGTTTATGGAGGTCGACTACAACGGTGAGGTTCAGCGCGGTAGCGGCTATGTCGAGCGCTCCTGCTACGCCATCCACGCTCCGATTCATAAAAACCTTCCGCAGGCAGCCTGCGTGATGCACACACATATGCCTTACGCCAGCGCATTGACGAGACTTGAGGATCCCAAGATCAAGCCAATTGGGCAGACCGAAGTCGGCATGATGCGCCAGTGCGCCTACGATACTGACTATACGGGCCCGGCCAGTGAGGCGACAGAGGGCGAACGTCTGGCCGGACTATTCGGCGACAAGACGATCTTATTCATGGCCAACCATGGCGTCGCCACCATCGGCAGAACAGTCGCCCAGGCTTATGACCGGCTGTATTACATCGAGCGCGCAGCCCAGGTTCAGCTCTACGCCATGTGGACTGGGCAGCCGCTCAAAGAAATGTCGCCGGAAGTTGTTGAACGCACAATGAAAAACTTCGGTGGCAACACGTGGGGCGAAAAGAAGCCGTGTGATTATCACTTCGAGGCTTTGAAGCGCATCCTTGACCGAAAAGAACCAGACTACCAAGACTGATCGGTGACGGGCTAGAAGCAGCCTACTGCGTGCCTCACAAATGACCGCACTGCTGAGCCGGAACGAAGCTCGGCGGTGCATTTTGCGTGCCTCCGGCGATAGCCAAGCACAGCCTGCCAAATCAGAGCACGCCTGCCCCGCGTACAGGGCCTCCTGTCCAGACTTGTTCCGCGTCTTGAGCAGGCGCTCCCTCATGCCCGGCCTCGCTGACCGTTAGAGCATGCGCCCCGGTCCGTCGGCTCTCAAGACCAATACTAGCGACACCTGCCACCAACTGAAGCAGACATCGAAAATACCAATTATATATACAATTCAGATAGTTAAATGAATACAACAGCGCTACCGGCGGCCGCCGCGGTAACCCGAATACAAAAATCCACTAGGCGATTGCCTAAATCAGCCTTATGATCCCTTCAACGAAAGTCTAATGGGAGAGAAACGTGACCGAAGGGGTGAAGTCTGCGGAACGCGTGCTAGCGATTTTCGAAGTGTTTGAGGCGGAACGGCGTCCTCTGCGAATTTCGGAACTAGTAAAAAGACTGGAAATACCACAATCCAGCACATCAACACTGATGAAGACACTGGTCTCTAACGGACTGGTCGAATTTGATCCGGACACTCGGACATTCCAGCCTTCGGTGAGATTGGCCTTCCTTGGCAACTGGGTCTTAGGCTCGAGCGACGGCCTCGCACAAATCCAAACATTACTGCAGCAGCTTGCAGCCGAGACTGGCGAAACAGTTATCGTTGGTGCGCAAAACGGCCTTCATGTTCAATATCTGTCGGTCATCGTCTCGGAGCATCAAGTACGTTTCGCACTGCGTCCCGGTCTCATGCGTCCGCTCCACCTGGCCGGTCTGGGCATCATGCTGATGAGCCAGAAACCCGACGACGAGGTTGGCCGAATTGTCCGCCGCTACAATGCCGAAGCCGATCCCGAGACACCTCTTGCTGTCGAAAGTGAAGTCCTCGACATGGTCCGCCGCGCGCGCGCGCACGGATATTGCGAAACAGCCAATCTCGCTTCCCCTGGTGCCGGCGTGATCGCAACCCTGCTACCGCTCGCCGTTGAGGGCCGCTTCCTTGCAATCGGCCTCGGCGCGCCGCTCGACCGCCTCGATTCTCGACGCGACCTGCTCAAGGATATTCTGCTGACAGAAGTCAACAAGTTCGCCGGCGGCTCTGCCTTCCGCTACCAGGTGGCCTAAGCAGTCTACGCTCTCAGTATGGTTGCGACTTCCGGAGGCGTGAAATGCACGGCTTCACCATACAAGGGGACCAATCCCGGCCATTGGTTGGCAGGTTGGCCAGCCAACACTCCACGCATGGCGCTGATCGGTCCACCATGAGCAACGACAATGGTGCGGCCTTCAAACTGGGCTGAGTGAATATCTCTCAGCCCAGCCAGCACTCGGTCCCGCAACTGATGAACAGTCTCTCCTTCCGGTGGAGAGAAGTGATCGGGCTCATGAATTGTCCGTGCAATGTCGTCACCTGCATCCTCAAAAATTGCGTTCCAGGATTGGTTCTCCCAACGACCGAAATCTAACTCTTGAAACCGTTCATCCAATAGGAGGTCACAGTCGGCAGTGGCGGCTATGGATTCCGCCAAAAGCCGGGCCCGCGTCAACCCTGAATGATAGACACGAGATGGAAGAGGCTCTTTCAATCGTGCCGCGATAACAGGAATGCTCTCGAGGCCGCGTTCAGAAAGCCCGACATCAGTTACGCCGTAACAATACCCCTTTGTCTCAGATGCGACTTCAGGATGACGGACCATGGTGACACCATTCTCCATCATCACTGGCCCTGCCCAGGCTTTAGGTTGAGTGGGAGTCCCGCCGCAACGAAATCGACATGATCGACTGCCGCGGCAATCTGCTGATTGAGGCGACCCTGGGCATCCCGAAATGCTCGCGCCAGCGCATTCTCGGGGACAATACCTAGCCCGACTTCATTGGACACAAAGACAATGGTACTGCGCAGATCAGAAATAGACTGCAACAGACGTGTCGTCTCATCTTCCAAGTTCCGCTCAGCGCCCATCAAATTGGACAGCCACAGCGTCAGACAATCTATGACAATGGCTTGATTGGGTGCATCAGAATTTCGAATAGCTAGAGGTAGGTCGAGCGGCTCCTCAACTGTTGACCACGTCTCGTCACGCTCCGCCTGATGAAGTGAGATCCGTTCACGCATCTCATCGTCCCGCGCTTCCGCCGTCGCCACATAGACACGCCTTGCCTGACGTTCCGCAATCGCAAGAGCATGACGCGTTTTTCCAGAACGCGCTCCGCCAAAGACAAGAAAACTACGCGCTTTGGTCATGATAGCCACACCACGGATAGGGCCAAACCAACAACGAAACTCATCATGATCGAAGCCCCAAAAACATCGCCCGTAACGCCCCCGAGGTAACGCCAAGCTAAGGCGGTGGCAATTGCAGCCCCTGAGAAGCTCCCGAGGATCAGCGGAACAGCATCCTGCTGAAGGATCAACACCGCAAGCGCAACAGGCCAAAGCACGCTCACACTCATTCCGACAACACCAGGACGCCCAAAAAAAGCGGCAAGCCCATCGTCTCTTGCAGCCGGTAAGGCGAAGGCCGGCAGAGCAATCATTGCACGAGACAACATGGCTGCAAATGCTGGGAAGATAATGACGTAGGATCCCGGCATGACATCAATGCCGTGACGCGGCTGCCAGGAAACCAGCAAGTCGCTTAGTTCTGCCAGCAAAGCCAATATCATCATGTAGCAGAGCAGCAACGCCAGCACACCGTAGGTGCCGATACGTGAGTCACGCATAATCTCAAGCTTTCGCTCAAGGGTGCGCCCCCCACCAAGACCATCCCAGAAATCGGCAAGGCCATCTTCATGCATCGCGCCCGTTAGGGTAGCCAAGACTGCCATGGCAACAACAGCCGAAGTCGACTTGCCGAGTCCCAACAGCAGACAACTCCAGAGGACGACGCCGGCCAGACCGCCAACAACAAGACCAGCCAATGGAAATGCCCAGAAAGCCTCCGACAGTTTTCGGCCATCCCGCACTTCGATCATCGGCATCGGCAGCCGGGTCAGAAAGCCAAACGCAAGCACGAGATCTTCAACCACGCGCCTAGGCATCTGCTCCACCCGTATCGCGGTTCGCAACCTTTGCTTCTTCAAATGTGGCCATTTGGTTATGGGTGGCGGCAGCAGCACGCAGAATAGCCAGGGCCAGTGTTGCGCCAGTCCCTTCACCAAGTCGCATACCGAGATCAAGGATAGGAGTGAGACCGAGCCTACTCAGCAACACCGCATGGGCCGGCTCGGCAGACACATGACCAGCAAGACAATGCGCTGTGATGCATGGGTTGTCAGCAAACAGCGGAGCAACCGCAGCGCTGGCGACGTATCCATCAATGACCACGGGAAGCCGATGATGCCGCGCCGCAAGCACGGCCCCTGCGATGGCTGCAGTCTCGCGCCCACCTAGACACCGCAACCGTTCGATCGCACTCGAGGCATTGCCATGCAAGGCGACGGCCCGATCGATGACCTCTGCTTTCTTCGAAACACCTTGAGAATCCAGTCCCGTCCCGGGCCCCGCCCAATCAGAACCAGAACCACCGAAGCAGCTCGCTGCAAGGGCAGCGGCAATTGTGGTATTGCCAATCCCCATTTCCCCAACAACCAGAACATCAAAATCATGAGTGACGACCCGGGCACCAGCATTTAATGCAGCAAGCAGTTCCGTTTCCGTCATGGCGGCTGCAGTCGAGATATCAGCGGTTGGTTTTGCCAGATTAAGCGCGATGACGTCCAGCTGCGCCCCGACCGAGGCCGTTATCGCATTGATGGCAGCGCCGCCGTTTTTGAAGTTCGCTACCATTTGCTCCGTGACATCAGCTGGATAAGGACTGACCCCCTGAGCAGTCACACCGTGGTTGCCGGCAAAGATCGCCGTCTTTACGTAATCGGTGCATGGCCGTCCCGACTTCCCCCATCCAGCAAGGAAAACTGCAAGCGCCTCAAGCCTGCCAAGCGATCCGGGTGGCTTCGTCAACTGGCTTTGCCGCACGTCTGCCGCCTGACGGGCATCAGCGTCAGCGACCGGCAGCTCAGCCAGCCTTCCTGCAAATTCCTCGAGATCTTGAAACATGGCCGCTGCGTTAGCGGGTTGCTGCTGATCTTGCAAGTCGCCAGGCTACTATTTCCTGCTCATCAGCCCAATTTCACGAGGCAAGATCCAGAAGATCAATTGACAGCTCCGCACTTCTCGCCTACTCGATTCATGTTGGTTGCCTGATCAGGTGCAAAGCATCGGGCATGAAAAGGGAACACGGTACGGCCCGACCGTTAGACGGGGCCAAAGCCGAGGCCGCCCCCGCGACTGTAAGCGGAAAGGCTCACCCAAATGCCACTGGTCCATGCGGATTGGGAAGGCGGGATGAGCCGTTACAAATCCGTGAGCCAGGAGACCTGCCAGCAAATGAGGTTTGAATTCGGACGGGGTGTTCCGGATTGCCGTTCAGCGTAGGGTCGACGCTTGTTGACCCAAAGGCAGCGGTTATCCGACATCCTACAAGGGTGGGAGATTTCTGCTGATGCGCTTTACAACTCAATCAATCCTGACATTGCTGGCCGCCGCGGTCGCTATGTTTGCTGTGGCTGGCTCGGCTCTAGCCCATCGTCCCCTTGGCGGAGGCACACCAACAACATTCTGGCACGGTTTCCTTTCTGGGGTCGGCCACCCGGTTATTGGATTTGATCATTTTGCATTCGTCATTGCCGTTGGCCTTGTCTCAGCCTTTCTGCCAGGTCGCCTTATCCTTCCGCTGGTCTTTGTTATTGCCACGGTCATTGGCTGCATGATGGTCGTCGGGGGCTTCAGTTTCCCAGCCGCAGAAATCGTGATTGCAGGATCAGTCCTCGTTGCTGGCGGGCTGGTCATGTCCGGCGCGACCGTCCCAACATGGCTTTGTGTTGCACTGTTCGCAATTGCTGGGTTATTCCACGGGGGCGCCTACGCCGAAGCGATCGTTGGCGCCGAACCAACCCCGCTAATCGCGTATCTGGCTTCATTCAGCCTCACTCAATACGTCATCGCATTAGCCGCGATGGCAGTGGCCCGATCGCTGTGGAATGCCACGTCGCAACTCGCTCTGCAGCCGCGCCTTGCCGGCGCCGTTGTTGCTGGCGTTGGGCTGACATTCTTGATTGAGAACCTCGAACAAATCGCGTTTGGCACGATCTAATGTCAGCCTTCCCGGCGTCAGGCAACGCAGCGCATACCGCAAGCTTAGGCAGCATGAGCCCTGCCTTTGTCAGCGAACTTGATGTGCTGTTTCGCCAACGGCGGGACGTAAGGCGATTTCTGAGCAAACCGGTCGATGACGATTTAGTCGATGAAATTGTTGCAACGTCATTGACAGCCCCATCAGTCGGTCTGAGTGAGCCAACCCGCTTCTTACGCCTGCAAAGCCAAGGCATCCGGAAAGCTGTGTTGGCAAACTTCGAGACTGCCAACGCCCAGGCTTTAGGTGGTTACGACGGCGACCAGGCTCAACTTTATGCCAGCCTGAAACTGCAGGGTTTGCAAGACGCACCAATCCAACTCGCAGCGTTTTGCGACACCCTGACCACGAAGGGCGCAGGGTTAGGAAGCCGGACGATGCCAGAGGCTCTTGCCTATTCCTCTGTCTGCGCGATCATGGCCATGTGGCTGGCGGCAACGGCTCGAGGACTCGGTCTGGGGTGGGTATCGATATTCGACGTCGCTTCGCTGACGGAAACACTGAAGGTACCGCAGCACTGGTCATTCGTCGGGTGCCTCTGTCTCGGCTGGCCGGAAGAATACCACCTCGACCCAGAGCTCGAACGTGCCGGTTGGGAACAACGAACGATGAGAGGTCCTCATATTGAACTTCGTTAGGTCCTCACAAATGAAACAGCGCAACACGAAACTGTTGCGCCACCCTCGAAAGAGGGAAACGGAAAGACACTTCATTATCTGATGGGTCGCCAAACGTCATTGGCATTTGATAAAGGCAAGATCGGAAACATGGCAGAACGCATTCCCGCAACCGTTGTCACAGGATTTCTTGGAGCGGGCAAGACAACCTTGATCCGCAATCTCCTGAGCAACGCTGACGGCAAACGTATTGCATTAATTGTCAACGAGTTTGGCGACGTCGGTGTCGACGGCTCGCTATTGAGCGATTGCGGCGATGCCGCTTGCGAGGCAGATGACATTGTCGAACTGGCCAATGGTTGCATCTGCTGCACTGTCGCTGATGACTTCATTCCAACCATGGAGATCTTGCTCGATCGCGACCCTGCGCCCGACCACATTGTCATCGAGACTTCAGGTCTCGCTTTGCCACAGCCGCTGGTGCAAGCGTTCAACTGGCCGGAAGTCAAGGCACGTGTGACAGTCGATGGCGTCGTCACAGTGGTTGATACCCCAGCTGTCGCCGACGGTCGCTTCGCAGCAAATGTCAAAGCCGTCGAAGCCCAACGTGCTGCCGATGACAACCTGGATCACGAAAGCCCACTCCACGAACTCTTCGAAGACCAGCTCGTATGTGCCGACCTCATTGTTCTGAACAAAACTGATCTCATCGATGGATCGGTCGTTGATGACGTAACCCAACTTGTCGGTCGCGAAAAACGCAAGGCTGCCCAGGTTGTCCGAGCAATTGAAGGCAAGCTGCCATCGGCGCTTGTGATCGGACAGGGCATTGGGGCTGAAGCTGATCTGGAAACCCGCAAGTCACACCACGATCATGAGGATCACGAAGAGCACGACCACGACGACTTCGAAAGTTTCGTGGTCAATGTGCCAGCACTCAATGATGTGAAGTCTTTCGAGGCGCGCGTCATGGATCTGATCATCAAACATGACGTACTACGCGCCAAAGGGTTTCTCGATGTCGATGGAAAACCCATGCGCCTTGCATTTCAAGCTGTCGGCCCGCGGATCGAAACCTACTTCGATCGTCGCTGGTATGATGACGAGCCACGACAGGGCCAACTCGTCGTCATCGGCCTCAAAGGGTTGGATCAGCCCGCCATAGAAGCTGCTCTGCAGGGAGAGTTTGTATGAACCAGTCAGTCTCTCCGACACCAACGAAACGGATGCCTCCAAGTCCTTGCGTTGGCATATGCACAATGAACGACGAAGTCGGTCTTTGCCTTGGCTGCGGCCGCAATCGTCACGAGATCACTGGTTGGATCAGTATCGAGGACGAGCGCAAGATCGACATCTGGAAGCAGCTTCCAGGACGCATGGCAGATTTAGGAGCAACCAGCTTTCGTCTTGCGCCTGAACCTGATCAGATCGCAGCATTCGCGCGTGAAACCCTTGATGAACGCGCTGGCCGGTGGGTAATGGGCTCCACAGGCGCTTGCGCCAACTTCGATACAAAGCATGTCATTGATGTAACCGAAGATGCCGACTGGGTGACGGCCAAGGCATCGCATCAGCAGGTGATCCGCATTAGAAAACATGACCGCATGCGCGTCTTCGGACTGACACTCGGTGACACAGAAAAGCGCATGATGGCGGTCGCTTTGGTCATCCCGCGCGGTCGCGCCAAACTAGAGCCGTGCGATACCGCTACGATCGTCGGCCCGGATATCGATGCAGCTGACACTGACAAACGCTCGGCGACACGGCTTGATCTAGCTGTTGGCCGGACCTACTCCCGGGTCTTGTTACGTTCGCGAAACGCACACGCTGACCAAATCCTCGGCCAGCTGGTTGGACAGAGATTCGCCGAAGTAGCGGGCCAGCTTAAAGCACACACAGACAAAAATGACATCATCGTCGAAACAGCTCTGGGTCGAATTGAGAGCACAACTTGGGGCGATCTGGAGTTGCCCCCCCCTCCTGCTGTCAAAGACGATTCAACTGATGACAGCTTGACCAAAGATAGCCTCGACAGATTCGACGGCATCAAGCTTTCTCAGGCTTTCGCAATTGGCGCTGTATTTCATGCTTATGATCCGGCTTGGCTTATTGGCCGCCTAACACCTTAGAGAGAGAACTCGTGCATCTTCTAGTTGCACAATCTGGCACCATTGATGACGGCAGCGAGCCGCGCGACCTTGGTCAGTCACCGGGCGATATCATCATTCTTTCAGCAGCCGACACGGAGTTGGCCCTGCTGTCAAAAGTGCACGCGCGTCGGTGTGGACAGCAAGAGCGGGGCGCAACCGTTCATTCACTGCGGCTGGCCAACTGGCTCCAACTGAAGCACAATTTCTCAGTTGATCTCTATCTGGAAAACACACTGTCGAGCGCCCGGATCGTTGTTGTCCGATTGCTTGGCGGCAAGACCTATTGGCCCTATGGCATCGAACGTCTATCCAACGCCGCCCATCAAGGCGACTTCGAATTGGTGGTTTTGCCAGGCGACGACAAACACGACCAATCACTCGACGGACTATCAACCGTTGACCCTATGGTGAGAGACCAGCTCTGGGGCTACCTTACCGAGGGCGGAGCGGACAACGCCGATCAGTTCCTCAAGACAATTAGCGCGCACCTAGACGGTGCAGCACTGCCCCCTCCGGCGAGACCACTCCTCAAAGCAGGCACCTATGCACGCGGAACTAAAGCAACCGACCAATCGCAACCAACGGCCTGCATTATCTTCTATCGCGCGCTATTTCAGTCTGGTGATCTCGCCGCAATCGATGCACTGAGCGACGCATTGCAGGCCGAAGGACTACAGGCACATCCCATCTATGTTGCTAGTCTACGCGATCCGGTATGCGCAGAGACGGTACGGAACCTAGTCGCTGAAATCGCGCCCGACGTCATCCTCAACACAACGGCCTTCGCAACCACCAAACCCGGCGATGATGCAGCGGGTGGCATCCTGGGAGAATTCGGTTGCCCCGTTCTGCAAGTTGTGCTCTCAGGCGAAAGCAAGTCAGGATGGGCTGAAGCAACGCGCGGTCTGTCCGCCCGGGACATTGCCATGCACGTGGCGCTCCCAGAAGTCGATGGTCGTATTTTAACCCGTGCGATCTCCTTCAAAGCTGATGCGGTCTATGACGATAAGACCGAACACTATGTCGTCCAGGCCGAGCCTGTCGTGGACCGCGTCCGCTTCGTTGCCAATCAGGCACGTTCAATATCCGACCTGAAACGCACTCCGATCGCTGAACGAAAGATTGCCATTCTACTTGCCAATTATCCAAACCGCGACGCACGATTAGCGAACGGTGTCGGGCTCGATACACCCGCAAGCGCTATCAATGTCATGACTGCGATGCGTAATGCCGGTTATAACACCACTGACATCCCCGCAGATGGCAACGCGCTGATCGACGATTTGAAGTCTGGTGCCACCAATGCCGGCGTTGATGGCCGAACAGTGGCAGACTGGCTACCAATCACCGACTATACGCGACTGTGGAAGCAACTCCCGAATTCCATTCGCAAGGCAGTCGATGAGCGTTGGGGATCGCCCGAAAAGGACCCCTTCGTAACACCTGGAGGCTTTGCCATAGCTGCCAAGACGTACGGTGCAGTTACGGTCGGCATCCAACCGGCACGCGGTTACAACATCGACCCTAAAGCGACCTACCACGATCCGGCTCTTGTCCCGCCACACAACTATTTTGCGTTCTACTTCTGGTTACGTCATTCCATTGGCGTTCAGGCCATCATCCACCTCGGCAAGCATGGCAACCTCGAATGGTTACCCGGCAAAGCTTTGGCTTTATCTGAGTCCTGCTACCCAGAAGCTGTACTCGGCGCGTTACCAAACATCTATCCATTCATTGTCAATGATCCTGGCGAAGGCAGCCAGGCCAAGCGGCGAACCTCCGCCGTCATTATCGACCACCTGATGCCGCCGATGACCCGAGCTGATACGTATGGTCCGTTGCGCGAGCTGGAAGTCCTGGTCGACGAGTATTTCGAGGCAGCCGGTCTCGACGAGCCCCGGCGCAGGTTCTTGCAGACGGAAATCCTCGCAACTTCAGCGCGCCTCGGTCTCGACAAAGACTTTGGTTTCGACATCAAAGGCAGTGCCAATGATGCATTGCAGGCCATCGACAACCATCTTTGCGACTTAAAGGAAATGCAGATCCGCGACGGATTGCATATCCTCGGAGAATCGCCGAATGGGCGCGAGAAAGTTGACACGTTGGCGGCGCTCGCACGTGTTCCACGTAGCGAGGGTGAAGGTGTAAACACCTCCTTGTTGCGCGCGTTGGCAAGCGACATCGAGTTAGGCCCATTCGATCCTCTCGACTGCGAGATGGCCGCAAATTGGGATGGTCCGAAACCGCGGTGTCTCGACGAACTCTCGTCTGATCCATGGCGCACCAACGGCGATACAGTGGAACGCCTCGAACTTCTCTCCTCCGCAATCCTATCCAACGAGCAGTCACTTCCAGAGCACTGGGCCGCAACTCAGACGGTGCTCGCTTGGATCAAAGATACGCTTGAGCCTCGTCTTGACATGAGCGGACCATCTGAACTCACCGGCCTTTTGGATGCGCTCGACGGGCGTTTCGTCCCTCCCGGTCCGTCTGGTGCACCGACCCGCGGACGGCCTGACGTTCTCCCAACTGGGCGTAATTTCTATTCGCTCGATAGTCGGTCTCTACCGACACGGGCAGCATGGGAACTTGGCCGTAAGTCCGCCGAACGCCTCATCGAACGCTACACGCAGGACCACGGCGATTGGCCCAGGTCAGTCGCGTTGAGTGCTTGGGGCACGTCCAACATGCGTACAGGCGGCGACGACATTGCGCAGGCAATGGCGCTGATGGGCGTCGCGCCCACTTGGGAGCCAGCTTCCGGGCGTGTTACAGGTTTCGAAGTCATCCCAATAGCCAAACTCGGAAGACCACGTATTGATGTGACGTTCCGGGTGTCTGGTTTCTTCCGAGATGCCTTTCCCGCCCAAATGGATCTCCTCGATAGCGCTGCTCGCACGCTGACGGAAGGTAATGAAGATGACGAGGACAATCCAATCGCTAGCAATGCCAGGGCCGATATCGCCTACTGGCAATCACAGGGTCTTACCTCAGACCGTGCAAAGCAACTGGCGGGTGCGCGCATATTCGGGTCCAAGCCGGGAGCCTACGGCGCCGGGCTTCAGGCATTGATTGACGAACGGATCTGGGGTGAAGAATCAGACCTGGCCGACGCCTACCTCACATGGGGGCAATACACGTACGGCGGCGGTCAGACCGGGGAAGCAAACAGGCAGGCCTTCGAACAGCGCATCGGAAACATAGATGCTGTTTTACACAATCAGGATAACCGGGAACACGACATCCTCGACAGTGATGACTACTACCAGTTCGAGGGTGGGTTAGCCGTTACGGCCAAAGCGCTCAAGGGTCGTGCTGTACCGGTCTACCACAATGATCATTCTCGACCTGAACGGCCCGTCATTCGCGCCCTCGAGGAAGAGATAAGTCGTGTCGTCCGTGGTCGTGCCGCCAATCCAAAATGGATCTCTGGCATCATGCGGCATGGCTACAAAGGTGCTTTCGAGATCGCGGCCACGGTTGACTATCTATTCGCTTTCGCAGCGACAACCGGAGCGGTCGGCGACCATCATTTCGACGCGTTGTATGATGCCTACTTGGGTGATGAAAGAGTCCTCCGGTTTCTCGAAGACAACAATCCGGATGCATTAAGAGAAATTGCTGAAAAATTCGCTGAAGCCATCGATCGCAACTTATGGTCACCCCGCCGCAATAGTGTTTCTGAATTGCTCGCCAGATTCCATTCACGTGCCGCTGCCGAATAAAGGAGAATTGCCATGTCTGACGAACAGAGTGACACAACCGCCGGTATGACACCCGTGGCCAATGCACAGCATGCCCAGAAGATGGCGAAGAAGAAAGCTGCCCGTGACAAGATCATGGCAACCAAGACTGAGCAACGTGGTCTTCTGATCGTCCATACCGGCAAAGGCAAGGGTAAGTCCACAGCCGCCTTCGGCATGGTCTTCCGTTCGATTGCGCACGGCATTCCCTGTGCCGTCGTACAGTTCATCAAAGGCGGCATGTCAACAGGCGAGCGCGACCTAATCGAAACGCACTTCTCGGATGTCTGTCAGTTCTACACGATGGGCGAAGGCTTCACTTGGGAAACGCAGGACCGCGAGCGCGATGTTCAACATGCCCAGGCAGCATGGACGAAGGCCAAAGAGTTGATCAAAGATCCAAACACAAAACTCGTGCTTCTGGATGAGCTCAACATTGCTATTCGTTACGACTATGTCCCCGTTGCTGAGGTTCTGGCATTTATCGAAGCGGAGAAACCAGACGACACACATGTCATCATCACCGGTCGCAATGCCCATGATGACCTGATCGAGCGAGCCGATCTCGCAACTGAAATGACATTGCTGAAGCACCCCTTCCGATCCGGCGTCCAGGCACAAGCCGGCATCGAATTCTAGGTTGTGCTGATCAATGCCAAAGCGCCGGCTAATTGCAGCGACAATGATCCAAGGCGCCGGCTCAAATGTCGGCAAATCACTGATTGTTGCAGGCCTTTGCCGCCTCTTCTCAAGACGCGGCATAGCTGTTCGACCATTCAAACCACAAAACATGTCGAACAACGCGGCAGCTACTCCGGAAGGGGGTGAAATCGGCCGCGCCCAGGCTTTGCAGGCGCGAGCTTGTGGTGTCGCATCAAGCATCCATATGAACCCGGTGCTTCTGAAGCCTGAGAGCGACACAGGCTCTCAAATCATTGTCCAGGGCAAACGTTGGGGAAGCATGCGCGCCCGGGAGTTCGGCCAACGCAAATCCGAGCTACTCCCCGCTGTCATGGATAGCTTCGCGAAGCTCTCGACAGAAGCTGAGCTGATCATCGTGGAGGGCGCTGGCAGCCCCGCCGAGGTGAACCTGCGTGCCGGTGACATTGCCAACATGGGGTTTGCCGAAGCGGCTGATCTTCCGGTTATTCTAACTGGTGACATTGAGCGTGGCGGGGTAATCGCCAACCTCGTTGGTACACACGCAGTCTTACCTCCGCTCGATCAGGAACGCATCAAAGCCTTCATCGTCAACAAATTCCGTGGCGACGTTTCGTTGTTCGACGACGGTATGCAGGCCATAGCCGACCACACCGGATGGTCGCCACTGGGAGTGGTTCCGTACTTCGAAGACGCCCACTTTTTGCCGGCCGAAGACATACTCGATCTCGACCGGCCGAGTAGCGGCAGAAATGTTGATCCAGGCGGCCCATCAATCAAGATCGTTGTCCCGATTATGGGACGCATCGCGAACTACGACGACCTGGATCCACTGAAATTGGAGCCATGTGTTCATCTTGAATTGGTCCACCGCGGTCACCCCCTACCACTTGACGCCGACCTCATCATTTTACCGGGCTCAAAGAGCACGGTCGGTGATCTTTTGGCACTGCGCGAAGAGGGCTGGGACATAGACATCGCAGCGCACATTCGCCGCGGCGGCCATGTCTTGGGGCTTTGCGGTGGCTATCAGATTCTCGGCAAAACCATTGACGATCCAGAAGGCATCGAGGGACATGTAGGCTGCCATCAAGGCTTAGGCCATCTCGATGTCGCAACCACATTGATTTCAGAAAAGGTTGTTCGCCCTGTAAGCGGGCTACACCTCGCCAGCAATCGACCAGTGTCAGGATATGAAATCCACATCGGGCGAACTAAGGGTCCAGATTGCGCTCGCCCAGTCCTCGATATCGACGGTCGCAAAGCCGGGGCGGCGTCAGCCGACGGCCGCATCATTGGCACTTACGTCCACGGCATCTTCGGCGAAGACGCATTCCGTCGCGCGTTCCTTGACGGCATTCGCCAAGGCAGTGCGAGCGAGGTCAACTACGAAGCAACTGTCGAGCACACACTGGACGCCTTTGCCACCCACCTTGAACAGAGCATTGATACCGAGCAAATCCTAACGTTCGCCCGGATTTAGTGTTTCAAGCAGATCTCAAACCCAAAACCCAAGAACCACGACCACAACGATCAATGCTTGCATGGCACAAGCGCCCTTCAGAAAAGCAAGTGCTCGATCAATATCTTTCGGACCGGCTTGGCGGTTGCCATTCGCATTCATCCAAGGATCATCAACAGCCGTGTCACCGTAAACTCGCGGCCCCGCCAGCGCGAGCCCTAAGCCGCCAGCCATCGCCGCCTCCGGCCATCCAGCATTGGGAGAGCGGTGCCGATGCGCATCGCGCCGAACTGCATACAAGGCTTCACGAAACGAGCCACCGCTCAACGCAGCAGCAACAACAATCAGGCATGCCGACAACCGCGCAGGCGCGAGATTGAGACCATCATCCAATCTGGCAGAAGCCCATCCAAAGTCTTCGTATCTTTCATTGCGATGGCCAATCATACTGTCAGCGGTGTTGACCGTTTTGTATGCGAGGATCGCGGGTAGACCACCAACCAAGTACCAGAAGACAGGCGCGACAACGCCGTCAGAGAAGTTTTCTGCTGTGCTTTCGATAGCTGCTCGGCAAACACCAGCTTCGTCGAGTGTCTCAGGATCGCGACCGACGATCATTGACACAGCTTGTCGAGCCGCAGGCAAGCCGCCGTTGACAAAGGCGGCACGAACACGCGCGACGTGCTCGTAAAGACTGCGCTGTGCCAGCAGCATCGCAACGATCAAAACTTCCAGTACGATCAAGACAGGCGCAAAGCCAATCATCCAGCGAACACCAACGCCAATAGCAACTGCTACGGTCAGCATAAGAATGAGCGCCAGCACACCTTTCGTCCGGCGCACAATAGCCTTGTCAGTCGAACGGTTTAACCTACGATCAAGAAGCCCAATGAATCGCCCCATCAGGGCCACCGGATGAGGCAGCCGCCGCCACAACCAATCAGGATCACCAAACAAAGCATCCAGACTCAGTGCTATGAGCAATACTATCGCAACTGTTTCAACGCCGAGTATCACTTGGCAGCAACCGGGCTCAGAGCACGACGCAAACCTTGCGCAAGCCGCTCTAGATTGTCGGCATGCCCCGGCAGCCCAAATCTCATCCAAGTCGGCTCGGTTTCGAATATCCGCGTTAATATACCGGCATCCGCGAGACTTTGATGAACCGCGGCCGCCCGATCATGGTGAAACAAGCGGTAGAGTGATGTTCCACCCAGGAGTTCAAATCCAAAATTAAACAGCAGCGCATCCAATTGCTGCGATTGCTCCATATAGCGGCGGCGCGCAGCCAAGGCCCAAGCGTCATCACCCAATGCCTGTGCCCCGATCACCAGTGCGGGACCTGGCACGGCCCACGGACCAAGCAAGTCGCCAAGAGCGGCAATATCTTTAGCAGTGCCGAGCGCAAACCCAAGACGCAGGCCTGCAAGTCCGTAGAATTTGCCGAAAGAGCGCAGCACCAACAAGCCGGGCATGCCCGTGCGCGGAACGATCGAAGCAGCCGGCATTACATCCGCAAACGCCTCGTCAACAATCAGAAGACCATCACGTTTGGCCATCTGTTCCGCGAGCGACTGCAGCGTACCTGGTGCCACGATCCGGCCGTCGGGATTATTCGGATTAGTGAGAATAGCAACATCGCAGTCCCGCAATTGCTCGATCGACCTGACAAGCGTGACCTGCTTGGCTGTGCGCCGCCAACATATAGCATGCTCGGAGTAAGTCGGCCCAAGAATACGAACATCTGCCCCTGGTCTGAGCAATGGCAGCAATTGGATTAATAGCTGTGTGCCCGGGGCCGCAATGATGGGGCTTTCTTGCGACGCGCGATAGGCAGATCGAGCCGCACTCAACAGTCGATCCAAATCGCCTGTCTGTGGCAGTTGCTGCCAGGCCGCGCTTGCCAGCTTAGGAATTGGATAGGGCTCCGGCGCAATGCCCGTTGAGAGATCTAGCCACCTCTCATCGGCATCATTCCCAAACCTGGCTCCTGCCAAAGATGTATCACCGCCATGCTTCATAAACTGCTCGTGGCATAACTATCGGGCGACTGCCAAGATATTTTGCTGCGGCATTGAAAACAATGTCGATTCCTGGCTATTCGCGCTCGCTTCAGCATGCTAGTTTTCATCAGCCTCGACAAATATCGGGGCTGCGCCCGCAGCAACCGTGATCGACCCAATTGGGGATCAGGGGAACTATGGGAACATCCAGACTGACGCACATAGTGTCAACAACCGACCGGGATGCATTCCGCAACGGTCCAGGAGGATTAGATGATCAGAGTATTCTTCTTAGCAGCGGCCTTGTATCTCACTGCGACCAGTGCATGGGCCCATCCCGGTCACGGCCCTGTATTCGTCGGCGGACACAGCCACCTGGCGGATGTCGCAGCAGTCGTAGCCGTGGTCATTGCTATCGCTGTTATCGCCTGGAGCGTCTTCCGGTCCCGTCGCACCAAATGACCCGGACGTAAACCGGTACGGATCATAATTTTGCAACTGACGGCATCGCATCCCACGGCATCACGGCAAAGACGAACCATATCGTCATCTGATGTAGGACCTGGATGCCAGGATCGGAGCAAACGCCTGTCCGGACGGGCATGAGAGCTTGGACCTTCGGCTGCCCGCTTTAGCGTCATCAAACGACAACGCACTAACGAGAGAACAATGTCAGAAAAAATCGGAGTGATGGTGTGTGGGCACGGCTCCCGCTCACAGGCAGCAGTCGACGAGTTCTCCGTTGTCGCAGAAAAGCTGAGAGAACACTTCCCAGAATGGCCAGTCGAGTACGGCTATCTCGAGTTTGCCAACCCAGTCATCCGCACTGGCCTGGACAAGTTGCGCGATGAGGGCGTCGACCGCATCCTAGCAGTTCCTGGAATGCTGTTTGCTGCAGCACATGCTAAGAATGATATTCCATCAGTGCTCAACAGCTATCAGGCTGAAACCGGCGTTCGCGTCGACTATGGCCGCGAACTAGCGGTTGATCCAAAGATGATCCGGGCGGCCGCGGACCGCATCCAGCAAGCGCTGGACAAAGCCAATACCGAGCACGGCATAATGGACAACCACGATGTCTGTTTGGTTGTGATTGGCCGCGGAGCGTCAGACCCAGATGCAAACTCAAATGTTTCCAAGATCGCCCGCATGCTATGGGAAGGTTTTGGCTTTGGCTGGTGTGAAGTCGGATATTCCGGCGTCACGTTCCCACTCGTCGAGCCCTGCCTCGAGCATGTCACCCGGCTGGGTTACAAGCGGATTATCGTTTTCCCGTATTTTCTGTTTACCGGCATTCTGATTGATCGCATTTACGGCTTCACCGATGTCGTTGCAGAGCGCAATCCGGACATTCAGTTCATCAAGGCTGGTTATCTCAACGATCATCCTCAGGTGATCGCAACATTCGCCGAACGAGTCACCGAGATCATCGACGGTCAGAACCAGATGAATTGCGCTCTGTGCAAATACCGCGCGCAGGTTCTCGGATTCGAAGATGAAGTTGGCTCTCCTCAGGAAAGCCACCACCATCACGTCGAAGGCATGGGCGCATCTGCACCCGGCTCGCAGGTTGAGGACTGCGAACTATGCGACACGTTCTGCACAGGGAAATGCCGTGTGGTTGGAACCTCTAATGTCCATCACCACCACAGCCATTCGCACGATCACAAGCATAGCCATGATCACAGCCATTCGCACGGCCACGGCCACGGTCATGATCACCACGTTCATGATCATCACCACCATCCCTATCCGCATGCCGATCACCCATTGGGCCCCAAAAGCGTGTTGAAGGAAAGTGACAGCTGAATATGGCTCTCGATTATCTGCGCGACCCTGCAGCGATCTACCGACAATCGTTTGCGACAATTCGAGATGAAGTTGATCTTACGCGCCTGAGTGCAGATGAAGCCGCCATAGCAACACGCACCATGCATGCCTGTGGCATGACAGATGTCGTCTCATGTCTCGCATTTCACGGTGATATAGCTGCCGCAACACGGACCGCTCTGGCACATAAGAAGCCCATCCTCACGGACGTGGAAATGGTTCGTGCTGCTATCATCACCCGGCATTTACCTGATGGATGCAACGTGCATTGCTATCTCAATGACCAACGAACTCCGGAACTTGCAGAAGAGTTTGCGACAACCAGAACGGCAGCGGCGGTCACGTTATGGCGCGATGATCTCGACGGTGCCGTTGTCGTCATTGGGAACGCCCCGACGGCACTCTTCGCGCTTCTGGAGATGATCGACGCCGGTGGGCCAAAGCCTGCAGCACTCTTTGCTTTCCCAGTTGGCTTTGTCGGCGCCGTTGAGTCGAAAGACGAACTGGTTTCCAACCACCGCGCCCTGAACTATGTCACTTTAACCGGTCGGCGCGGCGGCAGTGCTATCGCAGCTGCAGCATTCAACGCCACGTTGATTGGAGCCCGCGATCAATGAAACCCTGGCTCACCGTCATCGGAGTTGGATTAGATGGCCTCGACGGCTTAAGCAAACATGCCCGCGATGAACTCGCAAAAGCCGACACAATTGCTGGATCCAAGCGATTGTTAGAAGCCTTGGCAATCAAACCGGAACAGTCTTATATCTGGCCATCGCCATTCAGAGCCGGTGTAGCCCACATTGTGGCGCAACGCGGCCGCCCTGTCGTTGTTCTAGCTACTGGAGACCCGATGCATTTTGGCGTCGGCGCCTCGCTTGCTGATCAGATATCTCCAGACGAAATGACGGTGATCCCGGCCCCTTCCGCATTCAGCCTGGCAGCTAGCCGGCTGGGTTGGGCGTTGCAAGACGTCAACTGCATCTCACTTCACGGCCGTCCGCTGGAAACCCTCTTCGTAGCTCTGCAGCCAGGATCCAGGTTGCTTATCCTCACGAGTGACGGTGAAGCACCCAGCCAGATCATGAGTCTGCTGTTACAGGCGGGCTATGGCCCGAGCCGCGTCACTATTTTGGAAAACCTGGGCGGCGATACTGAAACTCGTCACGAACTGCTTGCAGAAGAACATAGCTTCGATAGCTTTGCTTCACTCAATGTCATGGCGGTGCAATGTCTTGCCGACGAAGACGTACAGTATTTGCCGCTTGTCCCAGGCCTGCCTGATAGTGCATTCGTCCATGATGGGCAGATGACCAAGCGCGAAATACGCGCCATGACTTTGGCCGCGTTGGCACCTGTTTCCGGCGAGCGCCTCTGGGATGTCGGAGCCGGCTGCGGCTCGGTCGCCATCGAATGGTTGCGTGCCGCGCCCCATAGTTCCGCCGTTGCATTCGAGCGCGATAAAGCACGCATTGGCATGATTCAACAAAACGCTCTCCGCCTTGGCGTTCCACATCTTTCTGTTGTTGAAGGCCCACTGCCCGACAGCTTAACCGGTCAGGCCCCGCCCAATGCGATATTTCATGGCGGCGCTTTGGCCAACGATACGGTCTTTGACGACTGCTGGGACGTCCTGCCATCCGGTGGACGTCTGGTTGCCAATGCAGTGACGTTGGAAGGTGAGGCCGCATTAACTGAACGACATCGGATTCACGGCGGCGAACTCATCCGCGTCGATGTCTCTCGCGCAATTGCCGTCGGACGATTTCGTGGCATGCAACCGAGCATGGTGGTCACGCAATGGCGGGCGACAAAGCTATGAGCACTTCTCAACCAACTGGCAGCCTCTATGTCATCGGCGTCGGACCCGGCGATCCGGACTTGATGACGTTGAAAGCCGTGCGGCTGATCGGTATGGCCGATGTTGTTGTCTACCCCGTCACATCGAGCGGTAATTCTCGGGCGCGGCGCATCGTGGCTGAGTACATTACACCGCATCACGAGACGATCGGCTACGCCCTGCCGATGTCCGTCGATCCTGCTCCTGCCCAAGCTGCTTACGACGATGTTGCCAACCAAATGCGCGTCCATCTCCGTGCAGGGCAAACAGTGGCGTTGCTTTGCGAAGGTGATCCATTCCTTTACGGCAGTGGCACCCATGTCTATCGACGGCTGGCTGACGACTTCGCGACCACCGTTGTCCCCGGTGTAACATCACTGACTGCAAGCGCGGCCGAAGTCGGACGATCACTGGCTATTCGCAACGAAGTCTTCAAAGTGCTGCCAGGACCGTTGGGCTCGGAGATGCTCAAGACTGAACTCATATCGTGTCAGAGCGCGGCCATCATAAAGCTAGGCCGGCATTTCGAAAGAATCTACAGCATCCTTAGAGAGCTCGGATTGCTAGAGCACGCCACGCTGATCTCAAACGCGAGCGCTGATGAGCAAATCATAACGCCACTGACTGATGTTGACCCAACGTCAGGAGAGTATTTCGCCATGATCCTTGTTCGACGGGACAGTTTCGCATGAAAGATACAAGCCCCGTCATCATCGTACTTGGTCAATCGGGACTGGAAGCAGCTCGCAGTATTTCTGCGGCATTGGGCAAGTGTGCCATCCATGGCTACTCAAAACGCACTAAGCATGCCGATGTTCTGTTCGATGAAGCGAAGGACCATATCCGATCGTGTTTCGAGAACGACCAGCCCATCATCGGTGTATGCGCCAGCGGCATTCTCATTCGCGCAATTGCTCCAGCACTCTCAAACAAGCGTGAAGAGCCGCCAGTTATAGCCGTCGCGGAGAACGGATTGTCGGTCGTGCCGCTCCTTGGGGGGCATCATGGTGCAAACGAGCTGGCAAACAAAATCGCGTCTGTACTCAACGGTCACGCCGCTGTAACAACAGCTGGAGATATTCGCCTCGGCATTGCGCTTGATGCGCCACCGTCGGGATGGGCGCTTGCCAATCCAGAAGATTCGAAGGCCATAACGGCTAGACTATTGGCTGGCGAGTGCATTGCCATCGACGATGAACTCGTCTGGATTGATCAATCCGCTCTCAAGGTCACCGGCGATGCTCCGCTGAAGCTCACCTCCACAATAAAGTCTCGAGAACCCGAGAGCGGAGAACTTCTCTATCATCCATCTAGGATTGTCGTTGGTGTCGGCTCGGATCGCGGTTGTCCTCCAGACGATTTGATCACTCTTGTCGATGCGCAACTGGCAGAAGCTAACATCGCTCACAAAGCGGTCGCCTGTATCGTCTCCCTTGATCGCAAGTCCGATGAGCCGGCCATGCACGCTCTTGCGGCTCATCTCGGCAAACCGATACGTTTTCTCGATGCCGATGCGATCAACACGTGCGCAGATCGCATTCCCAATCCATCGGATGTAGTGATGCGCGAGGTCGGTGTCCCAGGCGTTGCAGAAGGTGCTGCCCTAGCTGCTACCGACGCAAAAAAGCTACTTCAAGAGAAGGTCAAATCGAAACGTTGCACCTGCGCTATTGCCTTGGCTGATGGCATCATCGATCCGCAGACGATTGGCCGGCCACGCGGCCATCTTTCCGTCGTGGGAATTGGTCCGGGACAAAAAGAATGGCGCAGCGGCGAAGCCGAACGTCTATTGCGTGATGCCAGTGACTGGGTTGGCTACGGCCTCTACCTGGACCTCGTCGAAGACTTGAGAGAAACCCAACACGAGCACCGCTTTAATCTCGGCGCCGAAGAATTGCGCGTCCGCCACGCCTTGGAGCTTGCCGGGCAGGGACGCGACGTTGCGCTGATCTGTTCCGGCGATGCCGGGATCTATGCGATGGCCGCCCTCGTCTTTGAAGTCCTGGCGCTGGATCCTGAAGATGGCGGAATGGATGATGCTTCGCGCCGAGTGGCCATAACGGTCGCACCAGGCATTTCGGCAGTGCAGGCAGCGGCTGCAAGAGCAGGCGCACCTATCGGCCATGACTTCTGTTTGATCTCTCTATCAGACCTCCTCACGCCCTGGACAGTCATCGAGCAACGAATTGAAGCGGCTGCAGACGGTGATTTCGTTGTGGCCTTCTATAATCCGCGTTCACTTCGCCGCCGCGAACAGCTTGAAAAAGCGATTGCCATTCTCAAGCTGTCCCGCCCTGCGGATACACCGGTCATCATTGCTTCAAATCTGGGTCGACCCGCAGAAAACCACACCGTCGTTACACTCGATACGTTTGATGCAGAACTGGTCGATATGCTGTCCATTGTCGTCGTTGGGGCAAGCACAACCAAGTCGTTCCAAACAGGTGACGGGCAAACACACGTTTTCACACCCCGCGGCTATGCCGCCAAGCGCACGGCGGAGGCCGCAGAATGACAGTTCATTTCATTGGTGCCGGGCCAGGCGCCCCAGACCTCATCACCGTTCGCGGACTAAGACTGATTGAAAAGTGCCCGGTCTGCCTCTATGCCGGCTCGCTGGTTCCGACGGAAGTGGTCGCGGCGGCACCAAACAACGCCCGCGTCATCGACACCGCACCTATGACACTCGATCAGATCATTTCGGAAATCAAAGTGGCCAACGATGCTGGCAAGGACGTGGCCCGTGTCCATTCCGGTGATCCGTCCATCTATGGTGCTATTGCCGAGCAAATGCGTCGCCTGGATTCTCTCGGCATCGAGTACGATGTGACACCCGGTGTGCCGGCCTTTGCTGCTGCTGCAGCAAGCCTCAAATCCGAACTGACGCTTCCTGAGGTCGCCCAGACAGTTATCGTTACACGGACCACTATGAAAGCCTCCGCCATGCCAGAAGGCGAGGACCTTGCAACATTGGGACGTTCCGGTGCAACGCTCGCAATCCACCTCTCGATCCGCAACCTCAAGCATATTGAGCGAGAGTTGGCACCATTCTATGGTGCTGATTGCCCGGTCGTTGTGATCTACCGCGCAACGTGGCCGGATGAGCAGATCATTCGCGGCTCATTGTCTGACATTGCTGCCAAGGTGCGCGAAGCAAAAATTACGCGGACTGCATTGATCCTCGTCGGGCCGGTCCTTGCAGAAACACAGAACTTCCGCGACTCCGCGCTCTATGATGCTGCCCACCAGCACATTCTGCGCAATCGCAAAACAGCTCAGGTTGCGTAATGCCGGTCGAGCAGACACATAAGTTCCTCAATCGATTGTGCATCAGCAGCCGAGGTCCCGCTTGGGCGCTCAATCATGATGACAGGAATTCCAAGATCACGAGCCGCAATAAGCTTTGCCTCGACGGACTCACCGCCAGCGTTCTTGGTCACCAGAACCTCAATCTGCCGATCGCGGATCAGAGCCGTCTCTTCGGCAATCGAAAACGGCGGACGCGCGAGGATGAGATCAACGTGCGTCGGAACAGCCTCAGCAGGCATCTCGATCATCCGAGCCACAATCCGAATGTCCGTTCTTTCCGAAAAAGTCGAGAGCTCCTGGCGCCCAATCGTCAGAAAGACATTGCAACCGGGTGCGATCAGCGTCACCGCGTGCTCTATGTCACGCGCAAGCTGCCACCGGTCTCCAGCCTTGGGATACCACGGCGGACGGCTGAGACGGACATAAGGCAGCCCGAGCCGATGAGATGCGTCACAAGCATTTTGAGAGATACCCGCAGCAAATGGGTGAGTTGCATCAACGACAAGATCGATAGACTGTTTTCTAAGGTAGTCGCTCAGACCGGCTACGCCTCCGAATCCACCAACGCGGACCATACCGGCAGGCGTCTCAGGTTCACGTGTCCGCCCGGCGAGAGATGAAATGACCGACCATCGCCAATCATCTTTCAAACAATCTGCGAGCTCACGCGCCTCTCGCGTTCCACCGAGCAGCAACAACCGCTTCGATTTCGTGACAATAGCCATTTCGTCAGCTCGCACGTGCGATAATATGACCCGCACGATCAACAATCATCGTCTCGATACTGGTCGGCGCACCACGAAGAACACCGAGAGCGTTTTTTCGCGACAGCGCGGCAATGTCTTCGGCAATCGCGATATCATCCACAATACACAGTTGCAGAACCTCGGCTGCCGTATTGGCGCTACGCACGCGATCGCTCAAGTCCAGGGTACCGCCCAGGGTCGTAACGCGCGCCGCCAGCCAGTCGAAGTCAACTTGGCTACGGCCGGAGTGGAGGTCGAGAAACCCTTGCGCCAGCTTACACATCTTCGCAAAGCCGCCAGCAACAACGAGATTGGGCACAGGGTGCTTGCGCACGTACTTCAGCATCCCACCGGCAAAATCTCCCATATCAATCATGGCAACATCCGGGAGTTCGTAGAACGCTTGAGCTGCGCCTTCAGACGTCGAACCCGTCGCTCCGACGATGCGATCGAAACCGTTCGCACGGGCCACGTCGACGCCACGATGAATAGAGTGTATCCAAGCCGAACACGAGAACGGATGAACGACGCCCGTTGTCCCGAGAATGGAGATGCCGCCAACAATACCGAGTCTCGGATTCCAGGTTTTCTCAGCGAGGGCACGTCCTGTCGGCACACTGATTTCGACCTCGACATCCATCGCCACCGAATAGCGCGCAGCAACGTCCTTGATCACCTTGACAATCATCTGCCGGGGAACTGGATTGATAGCCGGCTCTCCCGGTGGCAGAGGCAAGCCGGCCTTCGTTACTGTTCCGACACCTCTACCCGCACGAAACGTAACGCCGGCCCCCACCTGCCCGAACCGAACGGTCGAGATAATCATCGCCCCATGGGTCACATCGGGATCATCACCAGCATCCTTGACAATGCCCACCTTGGCCCATGCCTCCTGAGCCTCTTCGAGCGCCAACGCAAAAGCAGGCGTTTCACCTTTCGGGAGAACAATCTCCACGGGATCCGGCGCTTCACCGGAAATCAGCAATTGAAACGCGGCCTTCGTCGCCGCCGTGGCACATGCACCGGTCGTCCAGCCGCGGCGCAGCGTTGCTTTTTCTTCCAGCGTCGGTCTCGTTGCCATAATAATAGTTATGCTAGTTGCTTCGCCCAGTCGATGAAACGAAATTTGCTGAGGCATAGTTGCCAAGAGCGAAAAGGGGACGGTCATGGCTGATCCCATGCGCAACAAACTCGAAGAATTCACCATGCAACAGGATGCGGGCTTTGCAAGGCTGGATAGCGAACCTTTTCCCGTATTCGAACCGGGCACGGTTTGGCTGGCAGGTGCCGGTCCGGGAGCGCCAGGCCTCCTCACGTTGCTCGCCTATCACGCGCTGCAAACGGCTGATGTCGTCGTTTATGATGCGCTCGTCAGTGATGGCATCTTGAAGTGGGCGGGTCCGCAAACATCCAAGATCTATGCTGGGAAACGGGGCGGCAAGCCTTCTCACAATCAGCGCAATATCTCGGAAAGATTGGTTGAACTGGCCCAGGCTGGAAAGCGCGTTCTTCGGCTAAAGGGAGGTGACCCGTTCGTCTTCGGCCGCGGGGGAGAAGAGTGTCAGACCTTGACAGCAGCCGGTGTACCATTCCGGATTATCCCGGGGATCTCCGCGGGTGTTGGAGGACTTGCCTACGCTGGCATCCCGGCAACTCACCGCGACATCAATCACAGCGTGATCTTTCTGACTGGCCACGACTCGTCAGGCCAGGTTCCCGCCGGGGTTGATTGGCAGGCTATTGCAACGGCCTCTCCGGTGTTGGTGATGTACATGGCCATTAAGAATCTGCCCGGCATCTCGGAACGTCTCCTCGCTGGAGGACGCACGGTCGATGATCCAGTCGCTGTCGTCAGTGACGCCACCATGCCATCTCAGAAAATCGTTGAGACGACCCTGGGTGACGCCGGCCAGTTGGCCAAAGAAGGCGTCCTCCCAACACCATCCATCATCGTGGTCGGCAAAGCCTCCCTGCTACGTGAGCAACTCGCCTGGTACGTGGACGAGCTCAAGGTCAATCCGATTGGTTGAGCACCTCACAGAGGTCCCTGGCTTCATCATCGCTGCGCCCTCGTCCGGCAGCGGCAAAACAACAGTCACGCTCGGCCTGATTGGCGCACTACGAAATCGAGGCCTGAGCGTCGCTGCTGCCAAAGTCGGCCCCGATTATATCGATCCAAAGTTCCTGGAAGCGGCCGGCGGTGGAGATTGCATCAATCTCGATCCGTGGGCCATGGCGCCAGCACAACTGCGTGCCCGGCTGACCACACATGCAGCCGGTCACGACCTCATCATTGTCGAAGGCGTCATGGGGCTATTTGATGGGGCAGAAGGTGGTGGCGGCGCAACTGCAGATCTCGCCCAGCTCCTCGACCTGCCGGTCGTTTTGGTCGTTGATGCAAGCAGGCAGGCGCAATCCATCGCCGCGCTTGTCCACGGTTTCTCGACCTATCGAGCAGACCTCAACGTCGCAGCTACGATCACGACCCGCGTTGGTAGCAGTCGCCATGCCAACATGATAGCAACTGCTTTAGAGCCCCTACCAGTCCGCCATCTTGGTGCCATCCCAATGTCGTCGGCACTGACTGTTCGCTCCCGGCATCTAGGCCTGATACAGGCTTCGGAGCACCAACAATTGCAGGGTCTCATTACGGCTGCATCAGAGACTGTAAGCCAAAGCGTCAATCTCGACTGCCTCCTGGAACTAACCAAACCGTTCCGTGCCACCAAGCAAGCTGAACCGTTCCCGCCACTAGGCCAACGCATCGCAATCGCCCAGGACATTGCCTTTGGGTTCACCTATCCACACCTGCTTTCGGATTGGCGGGCTAGCGGGGCTGAAATCCAGTTCTTCTCACCTCTGGCAGACGAAGCACCGCCGTCGGACAGCAGTTCTATCTATCTACCGGGAGGCTATCCGGAACTGCATGCAGCTCAGATCGCACGGGGTACGAATTTTCGTTCCGGCATGCTGAACGCAGCAGAACTGGGCTGTACGATTTACGGCGAATGCGGTGGATACATGGTACTCGGTGAAACACTGATTGACGAACACGGGACAAGCCATCCAATGCTGGGATTGCTGAGCCACTCCACAAGCTTTCAGGAACGCCGCAGACAACTCGGCTACAGGAACTTGGAACGAATTTCTGATGTGCCGCTGCCCAAGCACTTACACGCGCATGAGTTCCACTATTCGACCGTAGCCGAGCCAGGCATCGACGAGCCACTGTTTGAAGCAGCCGACAGCTTGGGTCAGTCTTTGGGTCAAATCGGAGGGCGGCGACAGAACGTTTTCGGCTCATATATGCATATGATTGATGTTGGTTCTTAGGGCCGGCCGCAGCTCGTTTTCCAAGCCCAGGAGAACTCTGCGATCGTCAGTCACGCACTGTCTGAGACGTTCGGCGGCGAACTACTCCGGACACGATGATAGGATCGCGCTAGCTCGAGAATGGTATCGCGCACAATTGCATCGTCGATCCGGTTGAACAATAGTATCATCTCGGCATTCTTGCTGTCGGTCAGCATCGCAATAAGTTCGTCTGGCAAGGCGCTGTCGTCATTCACCGATTCAAAGAAAAAATGTACGGGCACATCAAGAGCCGTTGCAAACTGAGCGAGCCGCGATGCACGCATCCCGCTTTGCCCTTGCTCATACTTATGGATCTGTTGTGGAGAGATCGCGCAGTACGCCCCGAGTTCCTGCTGGCTCATTCCAAGCATCATGCGCCGGAATCTGACGCGCTGCCCCACCAGACGATCCACCTCTGACGGCGTCCTGTTCGGTAGGCTATTATTCTCACTGGAAGGTTCGTTCATCCACCGCTAACCAGCACAATTGCAACCATGTTGCCGAACCTGGCAGTCCCTAAACAAACCCAGGGTTGCGACCGATGTGGACAGTACCGTCTCATCACATACACGCAACAGCTGTCCCGCATTTTGTGCCCACAAGTAGAGGTGGAATGCCAAAATCAACTCAAAACATCCACAATCTCAACCTCCGCAACAGTCTCTCTCAACCTACAGGACAATGGGATAACTTGCTGCGGTACGGAGCAGTCCGACAAATCATCCATCAAGCCATTTGACCGAATCACTCGCAGCTCGGCGCACTCAATTGCAGACCAAACCAAAGCCCATACTTCTCTCACACCATGAGATCGATCTTCGATATGTGATGAGATCACCGAAAGGCGCAAAGAGGATTGTCGAGCCGGACAATTTCGCGCGATAACCGAAGACACTGAACAACGCAAACCAAGTGGATGCGAACCGTGAGCCTACAACCTAGTTCCATGCGATTTGCCGATCCAGGCATCCGCAAGCTCTTCGATGAAGCAAGTCATTGGCAATCCTGGCTCGATGTCGAAGTTGCATTGGCCAAGGCCCAAGCGGAACTCGGCATCATTCCCACGTCGGCCGCCGAGGTGATTGAGAGCAACGCCCAGTTGGAGAAACTGGACGACGCAGCCATTCGCGAGGGCCTGCTCCGTACCGGCCATCCATTGGTCCCATTGGTCTGGGAGTTGGCTCGAGTCTGTGGTGAAGAAGCCGGTGGCTATGTGCACTGGGGTGCTACGACCCAGAACATTCTCGAGGCTGGCGAAAACAAATTGCTAAAGTCGGTTCACGCAGTCTATCTCAAGCAGTTTGCCCGGCTCCTGCCAGCATTGGCAGATCTAGCAGAACGTAGTGCTGATATGGCCATGGCCGGCCGCACACATGGGCAGCATGCAGTCCCCGTCACATTCGGCTACAAGGTCGCCGTCTGGATTGACGAACTCGTGCGCCACATCGAACGGCTTCGCGCGCTCGAAGATCGCGTGTTCATTTCAATGATGGGTGGCGCAGCAGGTACATATGCATCCTTGGGCACACAAGGCCCTGACGTCCAGGCACGAATGGCCAAGCACCTCGGACTGGCCTCAGCCAGTGTCCCATCGCGCACGCATGGCGACCGCGAAGCCGAATACGTAACGACACTTGCTCTGATCGCAGCAACCGGTGCCAAGATCGGCAACGAAGTCTATGTTCTCATGAAGCAGGAGTTTGCCGAAGCAAGCGAACCGGTCCCGGCTGGCACAGTGGGCTCAAGCACGATGCCGCAAAAGCGCAATCCGATCTTATGCCAGGATGTCGTCTCTGATGCAGCCAAGGTCCGCTCTGTCGTTCCCCTAGCACTTGAGGCGATGCTCACCGAGCACGAAGCCAATCGCGCCACGAGCGTGATGATGCGTACCGCCCTCTCAGAGGCAGCTATATGTACTGGAGATATCCTTGCTCGCTTGATCGAAATCGCGAATGGCCTGACACTTGATCCTGAACGGATGCGTCGGAACCTGGATCTCACAGGCGGCATGATCTTATCCGAAGCAATTATGATGGAATTGGGCGAACGCATGGGCCGCCAGGTTGCTCACGATCTTGTCTATGATGCCGTTGAGAAAGTGCGTGACGGGAGCAGCACATTTGCGGACGCTTTGACAGCTGATCCGGAAATCCGTGCGCACTTGGGGGAAGATGGAACGTCTCGCCTGACAGATCCATCCGTTTATACTGGCTTATGCAGCGACATGGCTCGTCAGCAGGCCGCTATCGCGCGAGAGATTGCCGCCGAATTAGATCACTTAAAGGGCTGAAGGGTCTCGAGAGGATAACCAATGTCGACGAACGCAGCCGCACAATCGAGAAACGCATACCTCGCCGTTCGCCCGGACTGGCTAGAGCGCCATCAGGAAGAAATCATCGAACCTGATTTGCCGATTATTGATCCCCATCATCATCTGTGGGACCGACTTGGCTGGCGCTACATGTTCGACGATCTCCTCGCCGACACCAGCACCGGTCACAACATCATCGGCACCGTGTTCGTGCAATGCCGCGCTTTCCATCGCCAGGATGGTCCGGTTGAAATGCAGCCCATTGGCGAAAGCCAGTTTGCCGCCGGCGTCGCCGCCATCTGCGAAAGTGGCACCTATGGCGCTTTCCGCGCCTGCGCCGGGATTGTGAGCCATGCCGATATGATGCTGGGCTCCGATGTCCGGCGTGTTCTGGAAGCACACGTGGCCGTCAGCGGCGGACGGTTCTGCGGCATCCGCCATATCACGGCTTGGGACAATGATCCGGACCTGATGAACCCCAACTACACACCGCCCCAGCATCAATTGCGCGATCCAAAATTCCACGAAGGCATGCGCACGTTAGGCAGCATGGGCCTGACGTTTGATGCCTGGCTTTATCATCCGCAAATCGATGACGTTACAGTTGCAGCGCAAGCCTGCCCGGACACCAAAATCGTTCTCGATCACTGCGGTGGTCCACTTGGCATTGGGGCCTACGCCGGTCGGCGGAGCGAGATATTCCCGGAATGGGCCGCGTCCATCAAAGCATTAGCTCAGTGCCCCAATGTCCATGTGAAGCTCGGCGGTCTTGGGATGCGCATCAACGGCTTCGGGTTTGAAGACGCCGACAACCCGCCGTCGTCGGCGACGCTGGCGGCTGCATGGAAACCCTACATCGAAACTTGTATTGAGGCATTCGGCGCCAATCGTTGCATGTTCGAGAGTAATTTCCCGGTCGACAAAGGCTCCTACAGTTATCCCATATTCTGGAATGCCTGCAAGACCCTGGCCCAAGGCGCATCACCTGAAGAGAAAGCCGATCTATTCGCCGGAACCGCCGCCAGGTTCTATAACTTGAAATAAAAAGTCGGCTGAATTGGCAGCGCCCTTCATAAACACCTAGCTGAAGCGCGCGCATCAACGATGGTCCGCCGCTTTCCTGGCCGGAACAAAAAAGTCAATTTCCAAGGCGCTCGGCCGGCGGTCCAATCTCAGTGACAAGGTCGCGGACGAGCGGCTTATTGGCCAGCGGCGCAAGTTGCATATCGCGCGGTTCCAAGCGGGCCAGACAGGCATAAACGACCTTATCATCGATCCGCATCATACATTCCTTACACGCGTTCGCGCTGATGCATGAAAAGCGGAAGGCGAGCGAAGGATCCTTGTTGACTCGGATCCAGCGCAGTCCATCCAAAACGGATTGCCCTGGTTCAAATGGAACTTCGAAACTCTCTGTTCTGTCAGGGCCATCAACAGTTCCACGCTGAATGATCAATGTCGCTGTCTCAGTCATGCGGCCGACTCCGGTGCAATCAATGATGGACCGCGCACGATACTAAGCTGCCCACCTTGTGCTTCGACAAACTGATTGCATACCCAATCATCCATCAACCCGGGAAAGTCCTCGCGTTGATGCGCTCCCCGGCTCTCAGTGCGTTCCAGCCCGGACTGAACCACCGCGCGAGCAACCAACAGCATATTGCGCAGGTCAAACCAGTCGACACGAGACGGATCAAATGCACCTGGCAGCCCGGGCGGGCGAGGACCTAACCGCACCTCAAGATCAGCAATATTTATCAAGGCACTGCGGAGGCTGGCATCCCTCTTGAACGGACCGGCATTGTCAGACATCGTAGCCTGCAGTTCAGCAATCATGGCTGCAGGATTGCCCGTTGGTCCCTCAGCCGCGACCAAGTCCAAGGCGTTGGCGGCGTCGCGGTCGCGGAAGGCCGCTCCAATCCCACCCAGTTGCTCCTGACCGCATGCGGCCACCGCTGACCGCCCCGCCTGTCGACCAAAGCCTAGCGCTTCCGTTATTGCATTGCCTGACAGACGGTTCGCACCGTTTGCACCACCAACCGCTTCTCCAGCTGCATAGAGACCTGGAATGCCGGTCCACATATCTCTGTCGACCTCCACTCCACCCATGTGATAATGAGCAATCGGGGAGACTTCGATCGGCATCTGGGTCAGATCAATCCCGTTGGCCTTGAGCTTCTTGATGACCGGCCCGAAGGCTCCACTCAATTGGTCTTCACTCAAATGTTCGAAGCTGAGGTAAGCGCCGCCACTCGGTGAGCCACGTCCAGCTTCAACTTCCTTGGTGATGGCATATGTTGCTGCGTCCCGGGTAATGACGTATCGCCCGTCCTCGCTGGTCCCATAGCGCTCAGTGAACTCTTCCATATTGCCATTGAGCAGGCGGCCGCCAAGCTTGTATCGAAACGGATCCCACATAATCGGATCGAGGCCGATCAATCGCGGCGCAAGATGACCGATGGGGAAGAACTGAACGAATTCCATATCGATTAATCGGGCACCAGCACGCAGCGCCAAGGCATAACCATCACCACCCATATTGAACGCCGCGCTGCTACGCCGGAACAGGCGTGTCAGACCACCGGTCGCAATTATGGTTGCCTTTGCTGCTAGCGTGACCACGCGCCCTGTGCTGACTTCAAAAGCGACAGCGCCCGTGACGGCCCCGTCTGTGCGAACCAGATCAACAATCATCAGATCACCGATACGGCGGATAGTATCGTCGTATTGATGCAGCACCTTGCGCAGCGTTTTGGAAACCGCGGGTCCTGTATTCAGAAAGTCGACGTAGACGCAACGCGGTCGATCATGCCCCGGCGCGAAAGCCGACTTGATCTCACCGTTCTCTCTGGCCCAGCCAACACCCCAATCGTCCATCTCGCGAATGACTTCCGGCCCCGCTTCGCAGAGCAGGCGCGCAAGCTTCTCATTGCACAGCCCCCGTCCTGAATTGAGCGTGTCAGCCAAATGGAACGAAGGATCATCAGGAGCCGTATCCGAGCCAAGAGCAACTGCAACAGTCATCATAGCCATGACGGTCGCACCGCTTCGCCCGATCAAGCTGCGGTCGGCGAGGAGAACATTGGCTCCGTTGCGGGCCGCCTCGATGGCCGCATACATTCCAGCGCCACCGGCCCCGATGACGAGCACATCGGTTTCAAGGTGAACTTTATCAGTTTGCACGTAAGTCTCCGCGTAGAACGCATAAATCAGAGTTGAACACGTTCTACGCCGCGATCGCCTCAGGCACCAATGGTGACGTCACATCATGGCGCACACCGTCTTTCAGACAATAAAGCGGTCGGATCAGCTTATCACTGACCTCTTCTGCACCACTATTATCAGAGAGCAGGAACCGACCACTATCAATCGCCAGAACGCTGACATCAGCCGGACGTCCCACTTGCAGGGAGCCGATTTCATCTGCCATCCCAAGCATTGAAGCCGGGTTCGAAGTGACCATGGCAACGATAGTTTCCAGATCAACACCGAGATGCAGCATCTCCGTCATTGCGATTGTCAAATTGAACGGCGCGACACCGAAGAACGGATTAGCTTCGCGGTCTGCATCCGCTTTTCCGCTCGGGACAGTCACGTTGTAGCCATGCATGTCCGCTCCCAGCGTGTGTGGAACGACCCCGGCATCAAGCGCGATGCGTGCAACTTCAAAACTGAAATGCGATCCGTGGCCAACATCGACCCGGACACCACGATTGTGGACGGCTTCCAGCAGAATGGGATGCACTTCGCCTTTGCTTGAAACGAACCCACCAGGATGGCGTGTGAACGGATGGGCCATAATGTCACCCGGCTCCATCAACGGTGTTAGTTCCTCGATAAGTTCATCTGCATCAGGAATCTCAGCTGAGTCAGCCGTCGGCCATAGCTGGCCAAGATGAATGTAGAGCGGCAGCTTGGTTTCGCGGGAAATCTCTTTGCCTATCTTGATAACATCCAATCCCCATCGCGACTGCCCGCCAATTTCGGCGTGCGCCTTGATCCCACGAACCATGTCAAGATTTTCAAGCGCCACCTTGATCGTATGGTCTTTGTTGACCCCACCCGGCCCATAGAGGTCTGGATAGAGATGCCCCTCCAGCCCACCAACAAGATAACAAGAGATAAAGCACAGCGCCCTTGTCGTTGAAGGCTCAGCCACATAGTGGCGAAACCCACCTATGGTCATGCAGCTCGGACCACCTTGGTCAACCAATGTGGTGACGCCTGATTGAATGCCAACCATGTCGGCATTCAAACCGAATTTCCCAGTCACGTGCTGATAGACATGGGCGTGAGTGTCGATCATACCCGGAATGACGAATTGGTCTGTTGCATCGATCCGTGTCGAAGCCTGAGCCTGCGAAAGATCTGCATCAACGGCGGCGATCTTTCCGTCCGAAATCGCGACATCGAAACTGCCATGCCGGCTAATCGCCGGATCAATCACCGTACCGTTCTCAATTATCGTGTCGTACATTCTTGTCTCCCACCGGCACTACTCAATTCGACCGATCAGCATTTGAATATGCAAAGCGTGTTTGCTTTCATAACCTCTGTCAAGCGCGTACCATGGGCATCACCTGAACGATCATTGATCAGTTGATCCGGTTTGCTCTCACTTGATGGTGTTCCCATGGCGGTTATCGACGGCGGCGCGAAAGACCAAGGTATCGGCGCGCGCTCGCGTCGCAGAGAAGATGATCGGTATTTGCGCGGCCGAGGACGCTACATTGGCGACATTCGCCGCATGGGCATGCTTGAGATGGCGTTTGTGCGCAGTCCTTTGGCACATGCCAAAATTTCAGGCATCATCAAACCGACCGATGGGCATGAGCATGTCTTTACCAATGCTGATCTGGCTGGCGTTTCAGGCATTGTAGCCAATTGCGCCCTACCCGGATTTCGCAGTTCCGAGCAGCCCGTGCTCGCATATGACAAGGTCCGTCATGTCGGTGAACCAATCGTAGCCTGCCTCGCCGAAACGCGGGCAGCCGCCGAAGATCTCGCCGAGTTGGTCGACATTGGCTTCGAAGAACTTACTGCCGTCGCGGAAATGACCACAGCTCGTGGCAGCGACATGCCATTGTTGCATGAGCACTGGGAAGAGAATGCTTTTCTCGAAACCAGCGTTGATACAAATTTCAAAGAGGCAATTGAAGGGGCGGCGTCCGTTATCACCCGCACCTACCGCACCGCCCGGCAATGCATGGCGCCGATCGAAGGGCGCGGCTGCCTCGCCGAATGGGACCGCCATCTCGAACTACTGACGCTGCATACTGCTGCCCAGATGCCCCACATCGTGCGAACCGGGCTGGCCGAATGCCTTGGCCTCGATCATGGTCAGGTTCGCATCATCTCTCCCGATGTTGGCGGTGGATTTGGCTACAAAGGCATCCTCCTTGTCGAAGAGGTTTGTGCCAGCTTCCTAGCTATCAAATTGGATCGCCCGATACGCTGGATCGAAGACCGCAGAGAACATTTAACTAGTGGTGCCAATTGCCGTGAACACTACTATGAAGTCACGGGATATGCAGCAGCCGACGGTGAGCTACTCGCCGTTGACTGTGAAGCACTGGTCGACTCAGGCGCTTACTCTCTCTATCCATTCTCTGCCTGCCTGGAAGCAGCGCAAGTGACAAGCATTTTGCCAGGTCCCTACAAACTTCGCGGGTTTCGGTGCAAAGCAGTTTCCGTCGCAACCAACAAACCCGGAATTCTGCCTTTTCGCGGCGTCGCACGCACAGGTGTCTGCTTCGCGATGGAGCTGATGATGGACGCATTGGCAGAAGATCTCGGAATGACACCAGAGGCGATCCGACAGCGCAATCTGGTGCCTCCTGACCAGATGCCATTCACCAACATCACCAATAAGTATTTTGACAGCGGTGACTATCCACAGGCCCTTCAACGCGCCGTTGAAGCGATTGACGCAGAAGGAGTGCGCAGAAAACAGGGTAATGAAACCGGGAACTCACGCATTGGCGTCGGTTTCTCAATCTTCTGCGAACAGGGCGCCCACGGTACTTCCGTGTATCAGGGATGGGGCGTACCGATGGTCCCGGGCTATGAGCAAGCAACAGCCCGCCTGACACCGGACGGCGGATTGGAATTACGCGTTGGCGTTCACAGTCATGGCCAAGGGCTCGAGACAACGCTTGCTCAAATCGCCCACTCTGAACTCGGGATCGATCTGGCAAAGGTCAAAGTCGTCCACGGCGATACAGCTTACACACCCTACTCGACCGGCACCTGGGGATCACGCTGCATTGTGATGGCCGGAGGTGCAGTCGGCACAGCAAGCTCCGCGCTTCGCGATCGTATCTGTGCTATTGCCGGTCACCTGTTACAAGCCAAACCTGATGATGTTGTCTTGATGGACGGTGTTGCGCGCGCCGGAGATGCAGAAATCAGCCTCGAAGAGGTTGCTCATACCTGGTACCGCAAACCACAGTTTCTACCGCCCGATGTTGATCCGCGCGGTCTTGAAGTCACAGAAGGCTACAAGACCAAACCGGATACCGGTACGTTCTCTTACGCCTGCCATGCGGTGACTGTTCGCGTCGACCTCGACCTTGGACAGATCGAGTTACTTGACTACGTGATCGTTGAAGATGCTGGAACCATGATCAATCCTATGGTTGTGGACGGTCAGGTGCTCGGTGGCGCGGTGCAAGGAATTGGTACTGCCTTGTTTGAAGAAATGCCGTTTGATACCGGTGGCCAGCCTTTAGCTTCCACGTTGGCCGATTACCATCTCCCAGTTGCAGCCGACATCCCTCCGATCCGCATCGTCCATATGGAAACGCCGTCACCTCTGAGCAAATACGGCCAAAAGGGTATCGGTGAAAGCGGCGCCATCGGACCGCCTGCCGCGATCGCGAATGCTGTCAATGATGCGCTTCGACCCCTGGGCGCCCGAGTCAACGAACTACCAATGACGCCGGAGCGCGTTCTTGCCGCCTTGGCCGGTGCGCCAGACCCTGGAGGCGCCTCATGAAACCCGCCAGGTTCGACTACGCGACGCCGCCAAATACCAACGATGCCACCACGGAACTGGCCGCAGGCAACGGAACAACCAAACCAGTCGCCGGTGCACAATCCCTAGGTCCTATGCTCAATTTGAGGTTGGCAAGACCGGCGCGTTTGCTGGACGTCTCTATGTTGCCCGAGCTCCGCGAGGTTCGCGATACGCCTGACGGAACAGAAATTGGTGCAGCCATCACCCATGCCGAAATTGAAGACGGCGATGTCAACGACCCCACTAATGGCTGGTTGCGAGAGGCGGCCGCGAACATTGCCCACAGAGCTGTTCGCAACCGCGGAACATTGGGAGGCAGCCTTGCCCATGCTGACCCGGCAGCGGACTGGGTCATTGTTATGACCGGACTCGGTGCCACGGCTCTTATCGAAGGACCAGTAAACCGGCGCGAGATCAACGTAGAAGATCTTATCACGGGGCCATTTGAAACCGCGCTTAAAGACGAAGAGCTTATCGCAGCCATCCGAGTGCCGAAATTCAGCGCAACGGCACGCTGGGGATATTGGAAGTTCGTACGACAGGTCGGAGAATTCGCGAAAGCGAGCGCAACAGTGCTGATCGAGCCAGACAGAGATGCAGTACGTGTTGCGATCGGTGCTCTTGGCAGGCAGCCGCTGGTATTGGACCCGCAAACGTCTAAGAATCTTGTCGATGGCCGCGTCCAACCCGCTGCAGCCCTCATAGCCGCATTGCCCAACCGTTCCACGGCGGACTTAAGCATGCACAGCGCCGCACTCGTCAAGGCATTGGCGCAAGTTCAGAACGAACAGGTCAACGCCGGAGGCGCATCGCAATGAGCGAAGTTGAGATCAATCTCACCGTCAATGGCCGAAACATCCAAAGCACTGTCGAGCCGCGCACGCATCTGGCAGATTTTCTACGCGAGCAACTGCTGCTGACCGGCACCCACCTCGGCTGCGAACAAGGTGTTTGCGGCGCATGTACCGTCATGATCAATGGTCGGCCGAGCCGATCCTGCATTACTCTGGCAGCCGCATGCGATGCAGCTGATGTCAGGACCATCGAAAGCTTCGACGATGATCCACTGATGGTGCAACTGCGCGAAGCATTCTCGACGCATCATGGATTGCAATGCGGTTTCTGCACACCAGGTTTACTGGCCACCGCCTACGACGTTGTCCGCCGAAAGCCTGATGCCGACGCAACAACGATACGCAAGGAGCTGTCCGGCAATCTCTGTCGCTGCACAGGTTACCAGGGCGCTGTTCAGGCAATTGAGCACGTCGTCGCCGGGAACCCACCGCAAGCCGCGCTGCAGCCGTCGGCACGCACGAGGGCAACCATTGATACAGCGCCACTGCAGGATAGCACTGTCCCCCCTTCATCCACCGGTGCAACCAAGGCGTTGCCGGACAAGGTCACAGGCGGTGTCAGACTAGAACGCCGGATCTCAATCGATGCACCAAGCGACAAGGTCTGGAGCGTGCTGGACGATATTGAAGCCGTTGCAGGATGCGTTCCCGGCGGCACGATAACGCAAGTCAATGGCCAACAGGTCGAAGGCCTAATGACGGTCGCTCTCGGTCCAATGCGCGCTAACTTCGATGGAATCGCCAACATCATGTTTGATGCCGACACACATTCCGGGAGATTGGTCGGACGGGGGAGCGATCGCCTGACTCGCTCAAACGTTGACGGCGAAATGTCATTCCGCCTCCATACAGCCGGAGCAAATCAGTCCGAGTTGGAATTGGACATCCAATATCTGCTTAAAGGACCACTCGCTCAGTTTGGTCGTCCAGCGATTGTTGCTGAAGTCGCCGACCGGATCCTGGCTGACACAGCTTCGAACATCGCATCCAAGGCTATCGGTCATGAGCCTGCTATCTCACATCAACGACCTGCAGGTGGTCTAACGCTGTTGTGGTCAGCCATCGTCGGCATGATCAAAGGCATTTTCAGACGCTGAAGAACAGGACCGGAGCAACACCCAATGACCGGCAATGATCCGACTCAGATTTCGCATCAGCGCCTCTGTGCTGCCGAGCCAATGCTGTCCGCAATTTCCCCACTTCGCGAATTCAAGGCAATCCCTGAGCGAACCCTGTTTCATGCCGGTCCTCCTCTGACCAACCCAAATGCCCCTCCGCCACCGCTCCGAAACGGAGCCCTTGCCGCCATAGTTCTTGAAGGCTGGGCTGGTTCGCGGGATGAGGCTGACGCACTACTGATCAACGGAGACATTCGTCTGGTTCCAGCCCAGGACACAGGTATTGTAACACCCTTGGCCTATGTGGTCGGTCCAAGCACCATCTGCCTCAAAGTTATTGATCAACGTCAACCCGATCACTTCATCCTTGCGCCACTGAACGATGGACCACCACCCCATGCAATTCGGTTTGGCGTCTACCGCGATGAAGGACTGGCCATAGCGCGCTTATTGATCGACGGCATTGGTGGCGAATTGTCAGATGCACTCATTGCACCCCTGCCGCTGCTTCCGGCGATGGCAGTCGCACTGGCTAACGGCGACGAGTTACATGCCCGCGTAACGGTTATGCAGGAGCAGGTCCGAGCGGCGTTCCAAACACCCTTGTCGTCGCATGCAACGACCTATTTTAACAGCGCCGGCCAATTCGCATTGAACGTTGTCATGGCCGCCGCTGCTCTGATGATTGGATCTGGAGGCGGTGTGCCAGACAGCCAAATGGTTGTAGCCTGTGGCGGCAATGGCGAAAACCTCGGGTACAAGCTGGCCAATGCACCGGCAAACTGGGTGACTTTGCCTGCCACCCGGCCAGTTGGGACACGCCTCCCAGGACACGAGCGGGCAGCGGCGCTTCCCGCGATTGGTGATAGTGCCGTGATTGATGCATTGGGGCTCGGAGCTGCGTGCCTGAGGTTCAGTCCAGAGATAGCGCAATCACTTCAGGGCCATTTTGATCGCCAAGAGATTTCCCCTGCTTTCCTCAAGATCCAGTCACACCAGCCGTTTCTCGCACCTCATCCTGCCTTTGCTAATGAAGGTCTTTGCGTTGGGTTGGACCTCGCGCGCCCGCGGGACTGCCTCGGTATCAATCTTGGGATTGTCGAGGCAACTGGCCAACACGGCCTGATCGGACGCGGCGTAGCCCCATGGCCTTCAGGTTAAACGCTCTCAGGTTAGAATGGCCCTCAAGCTAGATCACCACTGCGAGCCACACAATCAGCTTGAGGCCAGTGAACTCTAAGTCCACCTATCCAAGTTTCTTAAGTGGCAGCGACAGCAGGACATCACCGTTGTCGATCCGGACGCCATAGCGCCTTAATGGTTCTAGCTGCCAACCACCCGTGCATCGACCGTCATCAATGCTAAAGCGGGCAAGGTGGCGAGGGCACTGGATTGCATCATCCACCAACATCCCCTCACTCAGTCGCGCAAGCTGATGCGGACACAGGCCCTGATAGGCACGAAGCTCGTCGCCCACTTTCACAAGCAAAACCACCTGGCGACCAACATGCACTTCATACAGATTAGTCCGTGCAACATCGTCAACCGACGCAACGACCGTCCAGGTTTCTGTAGTGTCTTTATCGCTCAATTCGACAAATCCAAACGTTCCGGAGCACCATCAGCATCTAAAGCAGTCGCCGGCTTGACATCGTCCGGAACCATTCGTCTGGGTCAATGGCAACCTCTGAACGAATGCGTCAGCAGCCACGCCGGCGTTCGGCTTGCCTGATGCGGCTCACTTCGCGGCGCTCAAAACTATTCAGCTTGCCATAGGGATGAAAACAAGAACCAGGGTAAGCGCGTTGACCGCGCTTGGTCTTAAAGCAGTGACCCTTGTTGAAGTAGATGTCGTTGCGCGCGCGCCATAGATCTGAGCACGAATAGCCGGCAAATGAGTCCGCTCGTGCATCATGAGGAGTTGACACAAACGCGCCGACGAGCATGGCTGTCGACGCTACGATCATCATTGTCTTCATCACAGACAATACTCTTGCTCCCTGATCATTTGCCAAATTCAGCAATCGCCATCTTCGTTTTGCGACAGTCAAACAAATCCGGATCAGCCTGGTGGAAGATGCGCACCTTCTCACACTACAACTCGCATCCGGCAAGCTACCATCTTACGATGCGACAACAGCCAGTCAAATCTATATCATCGGCAGATATAGCGAACGTCACAACGGCCTTTGGATGTGTATCCGCCGCGGCTGAGACATTCGTACTGTGACTCGTAGCGGCACTTTTTCGCTCTGCGCCGGGTAATTTTACGCTGAACCTTTTTCTTTGTCGTTGTTGGTCGCTTGCGTGTCGTCTTCTTCGTCTTGCTGCCGGTCGTTCGCCGCACGGTCTTCTTGCGTGGCTTCGATCGCTTGGTCGTCGTAGTCTTCTTCGGAGACGGTACATAAGCCTTCGTCTGCTTGGTCGTCGGGCTGACAACCGTTCCAGACTGCAGTTTGGCAATCATCGCGAGCGCCAGATCGCCGAACGTTCCGTTAGGATACTTGTCGAGATAGAGGCGGAGCAGATCTGGATCACCGCTGTCTCTGACCGTATTCCAGTACGCAACCTCATCAGCAGGAATTCCGTTTGAAGTGGTGGCTGCTGCTGATTGTGGAGGCTGCCCTTGCTGTTCGACAGCACGTGCGGCTCCGATACCGCCTTCTGGGGCCACAAACTGCAAATCAACCCAGCCGTTGACGACGATCTTCTGACCGTTCTTATCTTTGCGGTACTTAACAAAGCCCCAATTTCGATTGCCGCTGGTCTGCTGGCGAGTGATACAAGTGACATCGCCTTTCTCAAGCAACTCGAAATAACCACTTTTCGTAGACGGCGTCTTAAAGACATCAACGACCTCGCCGGTCGTTTGATACATCTCACAGTTTTCCTGTGCTGCGGCTTTCGTAGCCGGCAAGCAGAACGACAAACCAATCAACACAGCAAAGACAAAGGAACGTCGGAAACTTGGCATAATATGCTCCTAGTCAGTCGCACCGGCGAATCAATGGCGGCCAATTATTTGAAACCTGGACGATGATTGGGCTAAAGGGATGACCAATCTGCCTGGACTGTCAATTGGCAATTGCCTGATCATACTTCACAACATTGAAATACAATCTTAAATCCTGTTTACCGACACGGAAAGTTGTATGGCGATTATTGAGCGCTGCCTTACTCCCGGTCTGATGAGTTTTAGCCGGTTCGTTGCAAAGCGTAGCCCCGATATAAGGCTGCCAACCAGGCGTTTTTCGTGTGAGGAGCCCCCTAACCATCGCACTCCAGATAGCAAAATGACCGGCATTCGCCTAAAGTCCGGCCGATAGAATGCACGGCACAGGGATAGCACGAAATGAATGACGCATCCGGGGCTCAGACCGAGGCAACAACACCGGTTTTGAGCGTAGCTGACGGACGGGCCACCGTCTGCCTCAATCGTCCCGCAATGCACAATCGCCTGGAGCCAGCCGACCTCCAACGCTTGATCGAGATCTTTGATGAAGTCGAAAGCCGCGATGACTGCCGTGTCCTCATCGTAACAGCCACTGGCAAGAGCTTTTGCTCCGGTTTTCACCTCGGCGCCCTCGCTGATCGCAAGGAAAGCGATGGTGACTATGACCCCGACGCCTTCGAGAAGATGGTAAACAAGCTCGAAGCCCTCACAATCCCGACGATTGCCGCCATTAACGGGGGGACCTATGGCGGCGCCACAGATATGGTCCTGGCCTGCGACTTCAGAATTGGTGTTGAAGGTATGCGCTGCTTCATGCCAGCAACCCGCCTCGGCATTGTCTACTATGCAAGCGGCGTGCGCCGGTATGTGTCGCGCCTAGGCGTGAACAATGCCAAGAAGATGTTCTTGACGGCACAGCACATTGAAGCCGACGAGTTGTTGAGAATGGCCTTCCTCACAGAGTTGATCCCGGCCAACCAGCTTGAAGTACGGGCTAAAGAACTCGCCGATACGATTGCCGCCAATGCCCCCCTTGCAATTGCTGCGATGAAGAAGGGCCTCAACGAACAGGCCGTCGGCGAGTTAGACTTCGAACGGCATCTTGCTGCCAAAGACCTGAGTTCCGCCTCGGAAGATCATCAGGAAGGCCTCAAAGCCTGGCAGGAGAAGCGCAAACCAGTCTTCAAGGGTCGATGACACGCTCGGCAGCACGCCGAGATGGCTTTGACGAATGACCTCCCTTCGGCGTCTCAAAACCGGCTTGGTGCTCTTCGGCGTAGCTTTGGTTGCGGCAACAGCCCTTTGGTGGTTCATCACTCGTAAACCCGATCCCTTAAGCGCTGAGATCCTGGTCCTCGGCGACTCCCAGTTGTCTTTCGGCGGCGGCCCAACTTTGAGCGCCCTGTTTTCAGATCTCCCAAATCAGTGCCGTGACATCACCATGAGCACGCAAAAGACAGAACTCCTCGAAGACAAGCGCTTTTCCATGATCGGAACACGATCAACGTCGTTGCAGTCATGGATATCGACCGAAGGGCGATCTTGGGAACTCCTCTGCCACAAAGACAAGAAGTGGGGCGTCAACGCCAGCGCTTGGGGAGCGGTCAAACCAGAGAAGCGCCGCTATGTGCAGATCGGTGAGGGTGAGAATTTCCAGTTCTGTAAGCCTGGCAGGCCCCCCATCCAGCACCTTTTGGCACCAAATTACTACCAACCTGAACTCTTGATCGTCTATGTCGGAGGAAATGGTGCCGAACGCCTCGCCCGCCATCCGGATCGTGCCCAAAAAGACGTTGATACATTCATCGACAACCTTCCGGACCACCTAGGTTGCATCTTCATGATGACAGCACCAGTCTACGAGCAATCGCAGAATGACCGACGAATGCGCGCGCAAGCGAATTTGCGGACGGCTTTTGCCAAGCACGGAGGACGTTGCTCATTCGTCGAGGGTCACACGCCAGCGACGCGCGCCGCCATAGAAGGTCAGGCGCAGTACTTTCGCCGCGATGACAACGGTAAGGTCAAGGATCCCTACCATGCCAACAAGGACGCGGGTGCAGCCTTCCTCAAACTTCGCCAAGCAGATTTCTGCAGCGCGCTTATCGATCAGTTTGATGCCATCGCACGCGCCCGCGGCAAAGCTTCCTAAATCACTGCGCTCGAGACGAGGGCCGCCTATAGGCGCTTTGATTTATTCGCAGTTGCCTATGTCGCCCATCAGTGACCTCGTCCCATGCGGCTCCGTTCAACTCCGGCGAACAAATGCAACAGCTGGATTGGCAATTCAACTTGCCCATGCTTCTTTGGGTTGAGCCGGACATGGAGAGGCATTGTCAGCGAGACAACGACTATGAACCAGAACACCAGTTTGACGAGTTTGCACGGAGTTGATGCCTGATGTGGTCTAACCCCAGAGTTCCCTTTCGCCTTTCTTCCGATCGCGCGAGGCTCGCGCCGCTAGATGGCAAGTCGTTGATTGTCAACGTTGTCATGAACATCGAGTATTGGCCGTTCGATCGCCAGATGCCGCGCGGCATTCTCCCGGCACCACACGGTAAGCCAGCAGACCCACCGGATGTCCCAAACTTTGTTTGGGTGGAGTATGGTCTGAGATGCGGCATGCCGCGGATTATGGACATGCTGAAAGCACGCAGCATCAGGGCCTCGGCTTTCTTGAATGCCCAGGTTGCTGACGTCTATCCATCCTTGGCCGACGCAGTCGTTGAGGCGGAGTGGGAACTTGTCGGACACAGCTGGTTTCAACGTTCCCTAAAGCAGGCCGAGAATGAAGAAGAGGAAATACAACGGTGCCTGGCGCGATTGGAAGCGCTTGACGGGAAGAAGCCGCGTGCCTGGCTCGGAGCCGGCATGGGGGAGACGAACGCGACGCCGGATCTACTCAAGGTCAACGGCATCGAGTTCCTCCACGACTGGCTCCTTGATGATCTCCCATGCTGGTTAAAGACCGAACACGGCCCGATGGTCGCAATGCCTTACACGTTTGAGCTGAACGATGTTGTCAACCATGCCGTGCAGCAGAGCTCTTCCGATGAGATGTTGAAGCGGCTTGAGGCAACGCTAGCAATCTTTGATCGCGAGATGGTTGAACAGGGACAGCCGCGTATCATTACATTCGGCCTGCATCCTCACATTATTGGTGTACCGCACATTGCCTATCACTTCGAAAAAGCCCTCGACATACTGATGGCGCGTAGTGACGTTGTTTTTGCAACGTCAAGTCAGATCGGGGATTGGTTCATCGCGGCAGATGGCACCGAAGGCGCCGAAGTTCGCTGAGACAATCCAATGGACTTCAACGAGGACGGATGGCTCATACTTAGGTCTTCGCTGCTATCGCCTTCTTCGGATCATAAAACGGTTTCGGAACGACGGTGCACGTCCGCTCGTCGAGCTCCGCGCGAACGACCGCCTGCGTGCCGATCTGGCTATGTTCCGGCTTGATTATGGCCAAGGCGATGTTCTTCTTCAAGCGCGGCGAGTGAGTGGCAGATGTCACTTTGCCAATCAGTTCTCCATCCTGCGTGACCGGCCAGTGTTCATCGTTGGAACCAATCAGCAGCGGACCATCAATTTCAAGACCGACAAGCAGTTGCCGCACACCTTCGCTCTCAATGCGAGTGAGGGCGGCCTTACTCACAAAATCGGCATCCATGTCGAGATCAACGAGCCGGTCGAGGCCAAGTTCGAAGGGATTGTTATCGATCGTCATATCGGCGTGATATGAGAGCATTGCTGCTTCGATACGGCGAATGCTTGACGTGTGGCCCGGCTGTAGCCCAAGCGGACCGCCGACTGCCATCAGATGCTCCCATAACATATCGCCTGCGGAACCATCTCGCAGAAATATTTCGTATCCAAGCTCGCTGGACCACCCCGTCCGCGAAACTACCAGCGGGACGCCTTCCCACTCCAACTCCATGAATCGATAGTATTTGAGCTCTGTCGGCGCTTCGCCAAAAGCAGCGCGTAGGATCTCGCGCGACTTAGGCCCTTGCAATTGAAGCGGCGAAACATCCGGCTCGCAAATCTGCACGTCCATACCTGAGTGGACGGCAACACCTTTCGCCCAAAGAAGAACGTCACTATCGGAAATCGACAACCAGAAATGATTGTCTCCCAGCTTAAGCAGAATAGGGTCGTTGATAACGCCGCCGTCTTGATCGGTGATTAAGACGTACTTGCACTGCCCAACCTCGCACTTGGAGAGATCTCGGCAGCTCAGATACTGCACGAACCGGGCTGCATCGGGACCGGTAATCTCAACCTGCCGTTCAACCGCGACGTCGCAGAGAATAGCCGCGTTGACGAGATTCCAGAAGTTTTGCACTGGGTCGCCAAAGTCACGCGGGATATACATGTGGTTGTAGACAGAGAAACCTTGCGCGCCCCAGCGCAATGCAGCGTCGGAGAACGGGGATTTTCTCACCTGTGTACCGAAGCTAAATCTGCGAAATGCCCCTGACTGTTCTGCTGACATTTTCACCGGTTCCTCGGTTTGGTTGAAAAGCAAGGGCTAGGCTTAATTGCTGCCCCATGACGACGCGTGCCCAACTTATGGATGCCCAACTCGTGGATGATTGCCTAGTGTTCTTTTCACTTCAGCCATTTGTTCCGGAACACACAGCATGCAGAGACAAATGTTTGAACCAGAACATCGGTGCGACATCTCTGAACAATTGACCAAATCTGACGACTGAAACGCCAAGGAACAGATTTTTCTTCGAAAGTGTGGCTTACATAACCACTTTGGCGCGCTAGCATGGGATAGAGATATCGAGGGATATCAATTAACTATAGCGTTTGAGTGCGTCATGGTCCGACTGACTTGTCCAGTCCTACCGCACCCCGTTGGCCGGCTTTGGCTCGCGGCCGTCATCGTGTTGGCCGTCGCAACAGGGGTTCACGCTAAGGCACCAGGCAAAAGCCATTGTTATCGCAGCGTTTGTGTCAAGGTACTGACTGTTCAAGAAGTCCGGGATCTGCTCGGCAAGACTGTACACATGACAGCGTCGCACTACGGCGATCCATCTGTCGATCCCTTCAACCGCGGAACGTACACATCCAACGGTGAGAAATTCAACGCTGGTGATCCCACACGCACGGCCAGCGCGACGCTTCCAGATGGCACAGAGCTGCTGCTGCGCAATCCGGCGACCGGTGCGGTATCACATGTGCGCGTCAATGATTTCGGGCCGTTCTGGGTCAACCGTGAACTCGACGTCACCGAACAGGTTGCCCGCGATCTTGGCTTTGAGAAACAAGGCATGAAATCACTGGAAGTTACTATTGTTTCGGTGCCAACCGTCGATGATGTTAAACGGCTCTATCGCCACAATCGCCCACAGGTGCCGGCGATGGGATTCCTCGGGACACGGACTGAGGCCGAGACGGTCAAGCTTGCGCACGTGCTCATGCGCCGTGAAGGTCCGACCGGCACTATGGCTCAGTCAAGCTCGAAACAAAGATTGAAACCACCGCCCATAGACCACAAACGACGGGTCGTCGTCCGCGAGCACGTCTATCATTTTGTGCCAAAGCTGGCTGCATCACCACGGGCGCTCGGCGCCGAAGATTTCACACCAGAGCATGAGGCAGTTGGAAAAGCTGCGTTGGCCCGATGGTCCAAGACCCAACAGGCGTTGGCACAGCTTCACGCTTATTCATTTGCTGTTCTGGGCAGCTTCCTACTACTTGCCTTTATGGCACCCTACAGCGCACCGCTTGTCTTTTCGGGTATCAGGAAGACGCACCGGTTTCTAACGTATGATGAAGCGGTTGAGCATTTGAAGCATATGCTGGCGCAACCGCATTCTCCAACGCGCACGCCTACGCCTGCCGGCCATCACCCGCCGCTATGGTTGCCAAGTTCTCACAATGAACTTCGCCTCGCGGATCAAGAGGTTGACGCCGCCATCACAGAACCACACTCGCAAAGCTCTACTGCAGACATACAGATAGCGGCCGTGCGTTCGGGCAGTAATTCAAAGAGGCTACCGACACGTCACCGTACCATTGGCAATCACCGCCACCGCCCATCGCTATTGGTTAAGTTTGACAAGCTCAGTGAAGCGGTTCCGTTTTTGAGACAACGGCCCGAATTGCAAGCGGTCGAGTTGGGAAGTGACACTCATTCGCCCAGGACAATCGCGCGCATCATTGGCGAAGGTGTTTGTCATGAAGGAGATCTGAGTTCGAGCGATGCCGTCATTGTCTCTGGTCGCGTTATCGGCACGATCAGATCTGCTCAAGTGACAGTAGAGCCAACGGGCCTGATTGAAGGTAACGTGATCGCAGACAGGGTCAGGGTTGAGGGGCAGGTGAATGGAAGCCTCACCGCCCAAAAAGTTGATCTGGAGCCAACAGCACTTGTTTCAGGGGATGTCCGGGCGAAGATTATCAATTCCAAGAAAGGCGCATTGATTGGAGGGCAGCATATCGAGGTGCCTCTGATGCATGTTGCCGGGTTCGTGCCGCGGCTCTAACTCTTCGGTCCGGCAAGCTGGTCAATGATGGGGCAGTCTGGTCTCGCATCCCCATGACAGTTATTGATCAAATGGCGCAATGTATCGGCCATGCTCTCCAGCTCGTGCATCTTCTGCTCGATATCAGAAAGATGTTTGCTCGCCAATTGTTTGACGTCAGAACTGGCGCGCGAGCGATCAGAATAAAGTTCAAGAAGCTTCCGGCAGGTTTCGATATCAAAGCCGAGGCTGCGTGCGCGGTGAATAAATGCAAGACGGTGGACGTCGTCGGCTGAGTAGTCACGATACCCGTTGCCTTGGCGCCCGGGAACAACCAGACCAATATCCTCATAGTATCGAATTGTCTTAACGGACAGATTGGTCCGGGTGGCGGCGGTTCCGATATTCATGATGCAGTCTCTGGTTTCAGTCGGCTTTTCACACCAATCTAATCGACGATACCAGAGATAGTCATTGGTTGCGAAAACTCCAAATTGGTCAGCGATTTAATCCAAGTGTTAACCGGGTGCAATCCTCCACCCAAAAGCCGCCCACCAAGCGTGAAATCTCGACACTCACACACTACAGTCAGTCCGCAACAAAACGGGGATTAAAGTCATCGCGAGCTGGCTGGCATCACTCATGCGCTTCAGCTAGTTTGGTTGCTCTTGTTGGTTGCAGCATGCGATCTTGAATAGTCAGCAACACGCCCGATACCGCGCTGATATTGAACCTGACGAACCAGCAGCCAGGAGCCAAGGGGAAATACGCCTATGCCGACGTTAAACTCGGACTATCTCTTCACCATCCGCGTCACAGTGGACAAATTGCATGACGTTGGTTCTGTACCGCTCGGCACGCGTCATCTGGATATGCTCGGTTCAGGAACATTTGAGGGACCAAAGCTGAAAGGGATTGTGCTGCCTGGTGGTATCGATCAAAAGACCTTCCGTACAGATGGCGCTATGAACCCAAACGTTCGTATGGTTCTTCAGACCGATGATGACGCTTTGATCTACATGCACTACACCGGTGTCCGATATGGCACGCCGGAGGTCATGGATCGGATTGCCAAGGGCGACACTGTCGATCCGTCGGAGTACTACCTACGCAATACGCCGTACTTTGAAACATCAGCTGCCAAGTACGATTGGCTGAATCGAATTGTTTCAGTCGGTGTTGGCCGCCGCATGCCGGACCACGCGGCGTATGACGTGTTTCAGATCCTCTAACCCAGCTGTCCCAGCCTTACCCTTGGTTCGGGCTGTTGGGAATTTTCGAACGTCCGAACCAACCGCTACTCCAAAACGTCCCAGGCAGTCCCTACGCGGTCTAATGAGACAAAGTCAGAAAGCTTACCTCGCCCTGTCGGACCAAAGTTACCCATTGGGTAGCCGAGCGGAATAATCGCATAGGACAAAACACCAGCCGGAAGCTCAAGGGCTTTGTCCGCTTCTTCGGCAAAGAACATGTGACGGGTCGTCAAACAGGCGCCCAGGCCAAGTGCCCGGGCCGCCAAAAGCATGTTCTGGACCGCAGGATAAATCGATGCGCCGGACATCCGGTGTGGCTTGGCATCACCGTGCTTGATGCAGGCGACAATCCAAACGGGTGCCTCGTGATAGTGCTCCGTGAGGTATTCGACGGCCGTATGCTGGCGATGATACTTATCAGACGTAGAGCCAGGCGGCGGAGCACTACTGGCGTAGCCCGGACCAATGATCTCGTCATAGGCCTTTTTGTACCAGACCTGTACGGCCTTCTTGATATCGGCATTCTTGACGACAACGAAATGCCAGGTCTGATGATTACCCCCGTTAGGTGCCTTGATGCCGGCATCCAGGATTTGAACAACCAAATCATCGGGAATCGGGTCAGGCTTCAGACGCCGCATGGCCCGTGTGGTTTTCATGATATCGAAGACATCTCGCGACGCGAGGTCAATCTTGGTCTTATCCATGGTGTCTGTCCCAAAAACTTGATAAACCTGCATGGTAGGCTCGCTTGACCGAAGCTGTCGAGCCTGTTGGGGCGAGACCAAGTGTGCCGCTTGAGCCCTGACAACGTGGATGAGCCAGCCCTTGCTGACCGGAACAACCATATTCCTGCCGTGCCCGGCCTCTACTGACATCTATAGGGGAATATGGCCGATACCCAGTGATGAGCGCACTGGCTGGCCAGAAGCTGAGGCTCGCGGAGGCTGGTATGGTTCGAGTATCTCACAGGGCACGCGACACCTTTCAAGCCAGTCCAACTGAGCGATATCGATCGGCTTATAAGAAGCTGGCTTGCGCACTGTTTTACCTCGCCGGAATAGCAACTACCGACGTCAGTACTGCACACGCACAATGGAAGCCATCCAAACCGATCACATTCATCGTGATGGCTGGAAAGGGCGGTGGCGCGGACAAGGCTGTCCGTTTCTTGGCCAAGACCATGACTGAACGCAAGTTGGTCGATGTAGCCATTAAGCCCATTAATATTTCCGGTGGATCAGGCGCAAAGGCCATGACGGAACTGAAGCGACGCACGGGCGATGATCATGCGATCATGTTCACCCTCAACAGCTTCTACACGACGCCGATACGCAAACCCGAACTTGCAATCGACATTGGAACATTCTCACCGATAGCCAGAATGGCCGAAGATACCTTCGTTCTTTGGGTAAGCAATGAACGCAGTGACATCAACACAATCGAGGATTTCATTAGAGCAGCATCCGCTAAGGGTAAAAAGTGGGTCATGGCAGGGACCGGAACGGGTTCAGAAGACAACCTGCTGACAGATTTCCTGAACTCGACGTACGGCCTGAAGATCACCTATAAATCATCCCGAGGTGGTGGAGCCGTAGCCAAGCAGTTGGTCGACAGCACAGTCGACTCAACGGTCAACAATCCTTCAGAGCAAATGAAGTACTTCGAGCAAGGACTAAGCAAGCCAATCGCTGTCTTTACGCCGCGCCGGTTACCGATGTTCAAGAGCACACCGACACTTCGTGAGACCGACATGGATTTCTATTACTTTATGCAGCGCTCGGTCGTTGGTGCGCCCGGCATGAGCCCAAACGCAATTGCATACTACCAAGCGCTTTTCCGTAGGGTCTTCGATTCTGATGACTGGCAAAACTATCGTGAGAAAAACGGACTCCAAGGCAAGTTCTTGACTGGCGAAGGGCTCCGCAAGTACTGGCTGCGTCAACGTGAAAAACACGCGCGCTGGCAAATGGCGATCGACATTCTCAAACCGAAATAGCTGGATTCACGTACTGCGCCCAGCCAATCTGAATAGCACTACGACTGATTGTTTGAATTCGCATTCGCGCGGCGCTTCTCACGGAAGGGCGTCAACCAGTCTCCAGCCATGATTGATCCGATCGGCTCAATCGTGTCCACGACGTCCGCAAGCCCGAACTTGTCGATCTGTCGCCGCACGTTGGCTGCATCCTTATAGGCCGAAGGAAGCTCTGACAAATCATGTACGCCACACCAGAAGCGGACACCCAAGCCTTCTGTTTCGCGTTTGATAACATCGGCAGGATCGTGTTCACCCAGTCTGCGAACGTGCGCCTTGCGTCCCCAATTTCGCCCAGCCCCATGCGGAGAAAAACCAAGACCATGAGCAGCATCCTTGCCCCGAGCAATCAGAATGGGTTCAGACATGTTGAGCGGAATGAGCGTCAGGCCGTTACTGTCAGCGGCAAAGTCAGACCAGGCCGGCGTTGCACCCTTGCCGTGATAGAATAAACCGTCGCTCCGCCGAAAGACGAAGTTGTGTTCGTTCCAGAAGCGATCTTTCAGATCCACCCCTAGGCCATCGCGGACCAGGTCATGGACGGCTTCGTGATTGCCTTTGGTCCAGGCACGAATGATTTGAAGCGCGGCCCAGTAGTCCTCACCCTCTCTAGTGTCGGCCGGGATCCAGGCATTTTGCTTGAGTGTGTCTGGTGAAAGGCGGTGGCGAAAGCGTTCGGCGACCTGCATGCCGCGCTTGTAAAGCATAGCGCCTGGCTTGCGCGAACCATGATGCGTGACAAGGGCAACATCACCGGTTGATTCAATCCGGCCGACGTAGAAAAAGTGATTGCCGTCGCCCTGCGTACCGAAGTGATCATGCGCGGCATCTTCCAGTCCGGCCAGGAATGGGTTGTCCGCAAATTCAGAGAGGATCGCTGGAGCTGTGAGGCGACGGTCACGTCGACCACCGCCGCCAAAATGCGAGCGCTCCATGCCCAGATCCATGACCCTGACGGGGTCAACATCTCCAAGCACCGACACCATCACGGAGCAGCATATGTCGGCAGAGTGAAAGCCTGGATGGATCGCATTTTCGGTCGCAACGACACCGCCCACGGGAATTGTGCCCTTTGGACCTGCAGGACAAGCATCAGGCATAACGGCGCCAGCCTTGATAGTTGGCGTACGCAAGAGCTCCCGCATCGTGGAATCGACAGATTCAATGTTGGCGGCGTCATCATCATCGGAAGCTTCGATGTTGACGTGATACGTCAGATCAGCTGACGGTCTGAGAGGAATGGTTGGTGGCGGCACAAATCGATCGACCGCAGCGCGGATCGCGGCTTCATCACCACCTGCTTCCGCAATTGCGTTGGCCGCCGGAAGGGCATCCTTAAAATAGGTTCCGGGTGCGTAGCCCCAGGCGATCAGCTGCTTTCCTGTAATCATCATATCTCTCAGTCGCAATGAGGCGGAGCAAGGTTCAGCCGCCGTTCGACCTGGCAGGCTTTTTTCGGACAATCCGAACCGGTGCCAATGAATTCGCCCAGCCGTAGGCGAACATTGTCATCAGTGCTGACGCGGCAAACAGATAGGCGCCGGGAAGCACGTTGGCTTCGGTGTAACCAGAGGAATTCATGTAAAAAATGATCAAAGCGAGAACCATGACATCAGTCATCGAGTAACGGCCAAGCCACTCCATCGTCGACATCGATTTTTCGCGAAACTCCGGCGAAATATCTGGCGAAGTGACCAAGGTCAGAAGATAAAACAGCTTCATGAACGGAAACACGATCGAGAAAATGAAAAGCACCCCGCACAGGAAGAATTCCTGATTCTTGTAGAGTGCATAGATAACTGTCGCGATGGAGTGCTCGTTCGTCCACACATAGATCGTCGTGAACCTGATCACCGGTAGGGTAATACCGAGCGCGAAGCACACCGTTGCGACAATGATCAGGAAACTCAGAACGACATTACGTAATGTCGAAACCTGAAGCTCTGTAGTTTCATCATCAACGCTAGGTGGCGCAGTTGCGACCTGTGTTGTCAGTGTCTGCGTTTCACCTCTCAGCCAAGCATAAGCCAAGATCATCAGCAACACGGCAGCCGTAAAGAAATAAACACCAGTGAGGCTGGCCGCATCATACAGGCCCTGGCTTTTGATGAAGAAAATCATCAGCGCCATGACCAGAACATCGTGCATCGACCATTTGCCGAGCCATTCGAGCGCACGCAAGCGCAAACTTTGCCGTCTGATTTCGCGCGATGGCAGGGTCGAGACGAGAACGAGATAAAACAATTTCAGAATTGGCAGAACGATCGAAAAGATCAGGACAGTCAATCCGAGAAACAATTGGTTTTCCTGCAGAAGGACAGTCACTGTCGTGATCAGCGAGTGTTCCGTACTCCAGAACACCATCTTTGTGAGCTTGATGATCGGCAGCGAAATGCCAAGCGCCAGGCAGACGCACGCAGCAATAATCGCGAGACTGAGCAGAAAGCGTCTTCCACCCAACCGTACGCTTCGATTCGTATTTTCTCCGCCGGTCAGTGCCATACCTTATTCATTACTCCACCATTAGGGGCAGAGGTAGGGCCGGACGTCATGTTTTGCCGAAGAAAATGCACACGGTTCTTCGCCAATTGTCGGATCACACTTGCCTCCGCGGCAACAAAAAAGGCGGCCCGTGCGCTAGCAAAGACCGCCTGATACAAAGTTCGTAAATTCGTACAATCTGCCAGAAGCAGCCGGTTAAGCGACTGCAGTGCCTCCGGCGAGGCCTTTTTCCTGAAGCAGTTGCTGCAGTTCGCCCTGCTGATACATCTCACGAATAATATCGCATCCGCCAACGAACTCGCCCTTAACGTAGAGCTGCGGGATCGTTGGCCAGTTGGTGAAGCTTTTGACGCCTTCGCGAATGCTCATGTCATCCAGAACGTTGATGTCTTTGTACTCCACACCGGTCAGTGCCAGAATCTGTGCGACTTGGGCAGAAAACCCACACTGTGGCATCTTTGAATTGCCCTTCATGAAGAGCACGACATCGTTCGAATTCACGGTTTGGCGGATCCAATCGTGGACGGCTTGATTATCGCTCATGGTAAACGGTCCTTTGGCGTAGTTTTGCGCAACTGCTGGATGGAAGATGTGCTGCGATACAGCGTGTGTCAATCTTTGGCGGCAGTCGTCAGCGCCAACGCGTGCAGAACGTCGCCCATTCGGCCACCCAGTGCCTGGTAGACCAACTGATGCTGCTGCACGCGACTTTTGCCTGTGAATTCGGCAGATACGACGTGGGCTGAGTAGTGGTCGCCGTCGCCTGCGAGATCTTTAATTGTCACTTCAGCGTCCGGCATGGCTTCTTTAATGAGCTTTTCAATCTCGCCCGCTTCCATCGGCATAGGAGGCCCTTCCGGTGTTGTTCCATTTCAATCACCGGAGGTGGCGTGTGAAACCCGAGATTTCAACACCTTTTCAATCCAGGACGTGTTGTCTAACACGTAAACCCATGAATTGAGCCCCTGAGAAACGAGGCAAGAGCCTAGTTGCCGTCCATGTAGTCAGGGAGCCAGCTTTCATGAGCTGCTCGGAGGTCGGATAGCGACAGCGCTTCTCCATTGCCAAGATCGATGACTTGACCTCCAACCTGCCCGATCGTGCGTAGATTAACTCCAGCGTCACGGCAGGCTGCACTGATTGTTTCAACGTGCCGAGGATCAGCTTCCACCACGTATCGACCCTGATCCTCACCGAACCAAACAGCATGAGGGGGAAGACCACTCCCGGCTGCGTCAAGTTGAACGCCTATATCGCCGGCAAGGCACATCTCTGCAACGGCAACAAGCAAGCCACCATCACTGATGTCATGCACAGCTGAAACATGTTTGGAGCGAATAAGCTGCCGAATGGTGTTTCCAGCAGCAATTTCTGCATCCAGGTCAACGGGCGGCGGTGCACCTTTGAGTTCGCCCGCGATAATCTGTTGGTAAAGCGACTGTCCGAGGTGGCCAGCCTCCGTTCCGATCAACAGCAAAACATCTCCCGATGATTTCAGGCTGAGGTCGGTGATTTGGGCTAGATCGCCAACCAGGCCGACGCCTCCGATCGCCGGGGTAGGTGGAATAGCAATGCCATTGGTTTCATTGTAGAGCGAGACATTACCAGCAACGACCGGATAGTTGAGCCTTTCGCAAGCCTCGGTCATGCCCTGAATGCTCTCGACAAACTGGCCCATGATTTCCGGACGCTCAGGATTGCCATAGTTGAGGTTGTCGGTGATCGCGAGAGGGTCAGCACCAACCGCAGTCAGGTTACGCCAGGTTTCAACGACGGCTTGTTTGGTTCCCGTGGCCGGGTCTGCAAACACATAACGCGGCGTGACATCACAGCTAATCGCAACGCCTTTTGTTGTGCCATGGATCCGAACTATGGCCGCGTCACCGCCCGGTCGCTGAATAGTATCGCCCATCACCATATGGTCGTACTGTTCCCAGATCCATCGACGCGAACAGCATTGTGGATGCGCCATGATTTCTTTGAGGCAATCGAGTAGCGGTTTGTCAGAGGGAACCTGATCAGCCGATATCACTTCCGGTCTGATGCCGGCTGTCCATGGCCGTTCATAGAGTGGTGCAGAATCCGCCAACATAGACACCGGAATATCTGCCTCGACCTCACCCTTGTGGCGAACGACCATCTGGCCCGAGTCATTGGTCTGACCAACAACAGCAAAATCCAATCCCCATTTCGTGAAAACCGCTTCAGCTTCCGCTTCGGAGCCTGGTTTAAGAACCATAAGCATCCGTTCCTGACTCTCCGAAAGCATCATTTCGTACGCGGTCATGCCGGTTTCGCGTTGCGGCACCTTATCAAGGTCCAGCTCGATACCGACCCCACCTTTATCCGCCATTTCCGATGTCGAAGACGTGAGGCCAGCCGCACCCATATCCTGAATCGCAATGATGGCATCGCTGGCCATCAGCTCGAGGCAGGCCTCAATAAGAAGCTTTTCCGTGAATGGATCACCGACCTGAACAGTTGGGCGCTTCTCTGCACTTTCATCATCAAACTCGGCTGACGCCATGGTCGCGCCGTGAATGCCATCGCGGCCCGTCTTTGAACCGACATAGACGACGGGAAGGCCTACTCCCTTCGCAGCAGAGTAAAACACCTTGTCCGTTCGAGCCAACCCAACACACATGGCATTGACGAGGATATTGTTGTTATAGGCAGCATCAAAATTGGCCTCGCCGCCAACCGTCGGCACGCCAACACAGTTCCCATAACCGCCGATTCCGGCAACCACACCTGATACCAGATGCCGTGTCTTGGGGTGTGATGGATCCCCAAAACGCAGGGCGTTCAAGTTGGCAATTGGGCGGGCGCCCATCGTAAAGACGTCACGCATAATTCCGCCGACGCCGGTTGCGGCGCCCTGATAGGGCTCGATGTAACTCGGATGGTTGTGGCTCTCCATTTTGAAGACGGCGCAGTCACCGTCGCCCAGATCCACAATACCGGCATTCTCCCCGGGACCTTGGATGACCTGCGGGCCTGAGGTTGGCAATGTCTTCAGCCAGAAGCGCGAAGATTTGTATGAGCAATGCTCCGACCACATGACAGAGAATATTCCAAGCTCTGTCAGAGTCGGCTCTCGCCCCATAATCTCGAGCAAACGGTCGTACTCGTCTGGCTTAAGTCCGTGCTCAGCAACAAGCTCCGGAGTAATGGCAGTCGTCGTCATGTCAATGTTCCAGCCGGTTTTGAGCGCCGTCTAAGCAACCAGACTTGCAATCGCACTTTCAAAGATCTTTGCCCCGTCAGTTCCGCCGAGCATGGCTTCGTGGAGACGCTCTGGATGAGGCATCATTCCGACGATGCGACTTGTCGGATCACATATTCCTGCGATGTTGCGCTGTGCACCGTTTGGGTTTGCATCAGCGGTGATTTCGCCATCAGGCGTGACGTAGCGAAAGACGATACGACCCTCGTTTTCCAGTTGGTCGAGGGTATCATTGTCAGCGAAGTAGTTGCCGTCGTGATGAGCAACTGGAATTCTGGCCACCGAGCCTTCAGCGTAGCGGTTCGTGAAGAACGTATTGCTGTTGTCCACTCGCAGATGAACATCACGACAGACGAACTTCAGTGATGCATTGCGCATCAACACGCCGGGCAGCAATCCCGTTTCACAAAGCATTTGAAAACCGTTGCAGATGCCAAGGGTCGGTACACCTTCACGGGCCTTGGCAACCACATCTTTCATGATCGGAGAATGGGCAGCCATGGCACCGCATCGTAGATAGTCACCGAAGGAGAACCCGCCTGGCAGCACGATCACATCAGATTTGGGCACAGCCGTTTCACCGTGCCAGACCATTTGCACCGGGCCTTGAGAGGTTTTCTCCAACGCCACCTTCACATCACGATCACAGTTGGAGCCGGGAAAGACAATGACGGAAGTGCGCATTTAGCTCACCAATTCATATGTGTAGTTTTCAATCACCATGTTCGCGAGCAGGTCGCGGCACATTTGATCGACTTTGTCCCGGGCTTTGGCCTCATCGGTTTCCGACAGCTCGACTTCGATGAACTTGCCCTGTCGGACATCTTCGACACCATCGAATCCGAGTGCGCCAAGCGCTGATTGAATAGCTTTGCCTTGGGGGTCAAGAACACCTTGTTTCAGTGTGACCTTGATATGGGCTTTCATGGTTCCATCTCCACCGAGAACTCCATCTACCTGCAGCCGCCGACTGACCCAAGCAACATGAAATGACCGTTCGCATTCCACAGTGAGCGGCGGTGGGCGAGCCTCATACATAGACGAGTCGTGTACCAGACGCACAAATGCCCGGCCTGAAAGCCGGGCACAACCGTGTCGCACCGTCGCGCGGCGTCAAACAAACAAGCGTCCCGTAGCTTACTCAGCGCTACCAGATGGGTTGGACGCGACCAAAACAGGAACCATACCCTGGGGCGGTCGGCTTTCATTGAGAACGCCAAGGCGCCGGGCCACCTCCTGATAAGCCTCCAGAACGTCTCCGAGATCACGACGGAAGCGGTCTTTGTCGAGTTTGTTGTCCGTTTCCATATCCCACAGGCGACAGCTATCAGGGCTAATCTCATCTGCTAAAATGATGCGGAGTTGCTCGTTGTCCCAGAGCCGACCAAATTCAATCTTGAAGTCGACAAGGCGTATGCCAACACCAAGGAAAAGACCGACGAGGAAATCATTGACCCGCAATGCCAATTGCATGATCTCGTCGAGTTCTGCCGGGTTGGACCAACCGAAAGCAGTGATGTGCTCTTCCGATACCAACGGGTCCTGCAGGTCATCATTCTTATAGTAGAACTCAATAATTGAACGCGGTAGCGGCATGCCTTCGTCCAAGCCGAGGCGCTGCGCAATCGACCCGGCCGCAACGTTGCGAACGACGACCTCGAGAGGAATAATCTCCACTTCCCGAATGAGCTGCTCACGCATGTTGAGGCGACGGATGAAATGGGTCGGCACACCAATTTCACCGAGCCGCTCAAAAACGAACTCGGAAATGCGGTTATTGATGACGCCCTTGCCATCGATCTTTGCGTGCTTCTGATTGTTGAAGGCGGTTGCATCATCCTTGAAGTGCTGGATGAGCGTTCCTGGCTCCGGGCCTTCATACAAGACCTTGGCTTTACCTTCATAAATTCGGCGACGCCTGTTCATGCGGCCAGTCCTTTGACGTGTACAGTTGCGAGGTTTGCTTCAATACGGAATGCGATTGATCCCGTGAAGACCGGTTGTCCCGGTTTTGATGTTACGGTTGTCTCGAACGTTGTTTGTTGGCCCTTCGGTCGACTTGGCAGAGTTCCGGCTCACATCATCTTCCCTCTGAACCTAGCGGAATCGATTGGCCGAAACAATGTTAACAAAGACTGTCCGGCCAGCGAGGTAAAGAGTTCACGAGACCACAAACACATCGCGTTGATTTCCGGCCAATCACGCGGTAAGGCTCGTCACGGATAGGTTAATTTGAACAATCACTGCGTTCACCCCAAGTAAAGCAGTAAGTTTCGGCAAGACATCAGGAGAATAGAAATGTCGACTTTTGATGAACGTGAAAAAGGTTTTGAGAAGAAATTTGCTCACGACCAAGATCTCCAGTTCAAAGCGGAAGCCCGGCGCAACAAAATGATTGGCGAATGGGCTGCCGGAAAGCTTGGGCTTGCCGGATCTGAAGTCGAAGACTACGTCAAAGCTGTGCGCCGCGCAGATTTTGAGGAAGCTGGCGACGAAGACGTTGTCAGGAAGATTGCAAAAGACTTCACCGACAAAGGCGTCGGCGTCACCGAGGATGAAATCCGTAGTCAGCTATCGGAATTTCTTGCGCAGGCTGTGAGCGAGATCGAGGCCAGTTAGTCCGACCAGCTCTGATCTCAGATGTTTCTTGGAGGCTTGTCCGACAGGAAAACCCTGCAAGTTCAATAGCTTGCAGGGCCGCATATGCAGTATTCTAAGGCAACGCAGATAGCGCCGTGGAAGATCAACAACCACCTCGCACACAGCTAAACTCGCGCTGCAAAACGCTACTCATCAACCGGTTTGTTCGGCTTGAGGTCGATTTGATAGGTAGCGGAACCTGACACCCGGATGCCACGCTGGGTACGCCGGCTCTGATTTCGCAACTGTGTACTGACGTTCGCCCGGTTCATATAGCAATTGAGTGCGATGGTCTGGAGCAGCACCTCGCATTCTTTCGCTAATAGCTTATAGAGATGACGGCGGCCCTGATCAGCGAGTTCTGCCTGATCGCTCATCTGCTGGGTCTCGCCTTCCAGAAAAAACTGATAACTAACTGATATCGTTACAGGTTTCGTGGACTTTCCACCAACTGGAAATGGTTTAACCCGGGACGACTGTGCAGCCGCGGCCGTTGAAAAAACGAGCACCACTGCAGCCGCACAGAGCGCTGCCATCTTCGTTATTGAGCGATACTGGCTCATACTCACCCCTTCCAAATATTCTTCGTGTTCATCGCCATCACACCTCAAAGGCATGAAAATTACGGAAATCCAGCGACATAACTGCGCTGCTGCGCCGCTCTTTCAGTGACAATTGTTTGGCAGAGTAAACGTTGTCTAGAGAGGTAGGGGCAACAAGCGCAACTTCAAATTGTTGAGAACTGTGAATTCAACCAGAATAAACTACATGAGCAATGTTCACAAAATGAGCACAACACTGTCTGCCCAACGCGTCAGGTCATATTCAAAGTGTGCAAAACTGTTCAAAGAACTGCGGATTGCTATACTTGTATGACGAAGCGTGAGCGTCACGTCATTCGGCACACAATTCGACAAAAGGACGTATCCAAATGCCAGCCAGCGCCCAGCAGCAAGAGCAGATTTTGAACTGGCTCAAGGACTCGCATGGCGACATGCTGGCTTTGCTCGAAACGTTGGTGAACATCGATAGCGGATCTTACAATAAATTAGGTGTGGATAAGGTCGGCGAGGAGGTGAAGGCCTTCCTCGAAGCACGGGGCGTCGGCACCAGCCGCATTCCGGTCGAGACACATGGTGACTCGATCAGAGGCATGGTGGCCGGCACCGGCTCCAATCGCCCCATCATGCTGCTCGGGCATCGTGACACCGTGTTTCCCGACGGAGAAGCCGAGCGCCGCCCCTTCAAGGTTGAGGGTAACCGCGCATATGGCCCTGGCGTTGCCGACATGAAAGCCGGCGTTGTCATGAACGCATTCGTCCTCGCCGCATTCCAAAAGTTTGGCGGCGCCCCCGGACCTCTGGTTGGCCTGTTTACCGGCGATGAGGAAATCGGATCGCCGACCTCGCGCCCGATTATTGAAAATGAAGCACGCGGCGCTCGTGTGGTGTTCAACTCTGAGCCGGGACGTCCAACCGGCAATGTCGTTGTCGAACGCAAGGGCGGCATCTTCTTTGAAGTCGACATTACCGGCGTTGCTGCCCACTCCGGCGGCGCGCATGAGAAGGGTCGCAGCGCGATCGGTGAACTGGCACATAAGATCCAGGCCTGGCATGCGCTCACTGACTACGATGCCGGCATCACCGTCAATGTTGGTCTCGTATCCGGCGGCCAGTCGGTCAATACAGTCGCCCCCCATGCCAGCTGCGCCATTGATGTCCGTTATCGCAAGCCTGCCGATCGCGCCGTCATCCTCGAGCGCATCACGGCCATCGCCAATACCAGCACGGTGGAAGACACGCACGCCGAGATCCGCATCCGCGGCGAGTTCGCACCACTCGCTCCGACGGAAGCTTCCAACACTTTGTTCAAGCACTATGTCGCCAGCGCCGGACAGGCCGGGCTAACAGTGAAGGGCGAAGCATCCGGCGGCTGCGCTGACTCTGGCTTCACAGCTGGCGTTGGAACACCAACGGTTTGCGCCACCGGCCCCATCGGGGGCAATGCACACAGCCCGGAAGAATACCTCGAAATCGACAGCATCGTGCCGCGAGCCCAGGCTCTGGCACGCGCAATTATGACCGCTGATCAGTTGGATCTGCCGGGGTAGACACGGCAGCTGCTATTGCCAACGTCGATCGAAGACAATTGCGAATGCGCCTAAATGGTGCACCATTTTAAGCCTCCAGCTTCCCATCAAGACGTCACCCTGCTCTCAGTGAGCGGGATGCATCTCTCAACGCAGTTTGAGCCTGAGATCTAGGTCTGGTCACGTGACATGCGATTTGCACCATCTGCCTGGCACAATGGATGCCGCGCACAAGGCACGGCATGACGTTGAGTGTGGTTGGGCATTGCAATTCCGTTCGCGGCGATGACGGTGTCGAGTGGGGCTTACGATAACGACACAACATGCGCGGCATCGCGCCGGATCCTTTCATCATCCCCGCTGTCCTGCCTGCGTAGGCAGACATCCACGAGCGCTTCCTTTACTGCAGCGTTGACGTGGCGCGGTGAAACCGAGGCAGGTTTCTTTCTCAGAGCCAGCCGAAAGCCTCGTGGATCACCGCCTTCACGGCGATGACGGTGTGGGGCGGGAGCACTTGACGTGGTGCGATCTCGGTCCACGATGGCATGCGCCCATCATTGCCCAGCTCGCCGATCCGTTGCCCCATCCGATACAGCGTCGCCGGAGGGCGTACCGAGTCCGGTCGTCTCGTCCTGTTTAACGCCGAGCTTCATCGCCTCATGCGAGGCTTGGCTGCGCTGCAGCGGAATGCTCAACCGAATACTGCCGCCGTAGGACTTGTAGTCACCGGCGCCGATGCCATCGTAGAAGCCTTCGCCGTTGAGGGTCAGGCCGTCAGGCAGTCGAATGCGGACACCGGCATCAACCCGGGCGCGAACGCCGTCGGTGCTTTCCGATGCAAGTCCCGTTGTCAGATCGACAATATCGGTGCGCTCGAAATCCCACAGACCTTTGATTCCGAGATACGGACTGATGGTGGTGCCATCCCTGCGCTGGATGGTGGTTGAGAATTTCGGACCGAACGTCAGGCGGCCAAGCTTGACGGTCTGGCTTGGGATATCGATCGAGAGACTATCGATGTAAGCTTCCTGACGCTCCTGGAAGTATAGGACGCCAATGTGCGGCGCGACATGCAGGTTGCCGAACGTGAAGCTGCCGGTGAACTTCGCCGACGCCAGCCAGCGGGTGCCGTCAAAGCTGTCGGTGTAAGTGTTGAACGGAGAGACTTCGTTGTCCGACTGGCCCATGGAGAAGTTGGCATCAAAGATCAGGTTCTGGTGCAGCTGCGCGACCATGTAGGGCCCGACCATCCAGCCGCGGCCATTGATCTTGAAGTCATCGGTGTCATTTGTCTCATCGGTCCAGTCAAACTGGGCAACAAGGCCGACAACGAGGCCGTCGTTGAACTTGTAGTCAGCACCAATGAACAGCAGGCCAAGGTCACCGGCGTTGGTGTCATCCTCATAGCGGGCCCAACGGCCACGGATCCAGATGTCGAAGCCGGCCGGCGCACCGTCGTTCGTCGCAAGATCACGGAAGCCGAGGCTCTGCGTGCCTTTGCTTTACAGGCCGAGCTTCATCATCTCGCCGAGTTCGTTGACGCGGGCGTCCTTTTCGGCCTTGTTGGCGGCGAGCACCTGACGCAGGCTGGTGGCGAACGCCATGCGGTTGTTGGAATATCCGCCCTCGCCGGAGAATGTGGCGCCGGAACCGCTACCGCTGCCACCCCGCTTGAGACGCTCGGTATAGTCCGGCTGGTTGGAGACAATGGCATCACCACGCCGGGTCATGAAGTTTGAGATAATGCGCTGTGTGCGTTGGCGAACGTAGTTTTCGTCAATGAAGTTGACGGTGACTTGGGTCGCCGCAGTATTGGGGTTTCCGGCTGGAACATCCTCAGCGACACCAGCGGCGACATCAATTGTGACATTGCCGTGCTCGGTGGGTGTGATAGTCGCCGTATAGACATCATCAGTGCCGGCAAAGTCGGACGTCGCACCGTTTCCAACCGTGATGTCGGCCAGTTCAAACTGAGTAACACTTTCGGAGAAGGTGATTGTCACAGTGAACGGCCCGCGGACCTCTGCGGGTGCCGTTATGGTGACCGTTGGTGGCGTGTTTTCATTGACATTGAATGTATCGTCTTCGGTGTGATCGGCCAAAGCGTTGCCGCCGGCATCATTGATGCTGGAGACAGTGGTTGAGAGGATGGCAATGTTGGCTGCCAGCGGGTCGGTGACGGTGTAGTTGAAGGTGTAGACCGTGTCGTTGGAGGTCCAACCATCGGAGCCGGGCTGGGCGAAACTGGACAGATCGACCGGATTGCCGGCACCGCCAATCGCGTCCTTGTAGGCAATAGTTGGGGCGTTGGTATTGTCCATGGCCTCGCTGAAGGTGACCACAACCTTGAAGCTGTCGCCGGGGTTGACAGAGGTCACCTGTGTTCCACCGCCGTCCTGGAACACGACCGACGACACCGTTGGGACCGTGTTTTCATTGACATTGAATGTATCGTCTTCGGTGTGATCGGCCAAAGCGTTGCCGCCGGCATCATTGATGCTGGAGACGGTGGTTGAGAGGATGGCAATGTTGTCCGCCAGCGGGTCGGTGACGGTGTAGTTGAAGGTGTAGACCGTGTCATTGCTGGTCCAACCATCCGAGCCGGTCTGGGCAAAGCTGGACAGATCAACCGGATTGCCGGTGCCGCCCGTCGCGTCCTTGTAGGCAATAGTTGGGGCGTTGGTATTGTCCATGGCCTCGCTGAAGGTGACGACAACCTTGAAGCTGTCGCCGGGGTTGACAGAGGTCACCTGTGTTCCACCGCTGTCCTGGAACACGACCGACGACACCGTTGGGACCGTGTTTTCATTGACATTGAATGTATCGTCTTCGGTGTGATCGGCCAGAGCGGTGCCGCCGGCATCATTGATGCCTGAGACGACGGTTGAGAGGATGGCAATGTTGTCCGCCAGCGGGTCGGTGACGGTGTAGTTGAAGGTGTAGACCGTGTCGCTGCTGGTCCAACCATCGGAGCCGGTCTGGGCAAAGCCGGACAGATCGACCGTGTTACCGGCACCGCCCATCGCGTCCTTATAGGCAATGGTTGGGGCGCCGGTAGTGTCCATTGCTTTGTTAAAGGTGACGACAACCTTGAAACTGTCGCCGGGGTTGACAGAGGTCACCTGTGTACCACCGCTGTCCTGGAACACGACCGATGACACCTGTGGAGGCGTGTTTTCATTGACATTGAATGTATCGTCTTCGGTGTGATCGGCCAACGCGTTGGTGTTGGCATCATTGATGCTGGAGACGGTGGTTGAGAGGATGGCAATGTTGTCCGCCAGCGGGTCGGTGACGGTGTAGTTGAAGGTGTAGACCGTGTCATTGCTGGTCCAACCATCCGAGCCGGTCTGGGCAAAGCTGGACAGATCAACCGGATTGCCGGTGCCGCCCGTCGCGTCCTTGTAGGCAATAGTTGGGGCGTTGGTATTGTCCATGGCCTCGCTGAAGGTGACGACAACCTTGAAGCTGTCGCCGGGGTTGACAGAGGTCACCTGTGTTCCACCGCTGTCCTGGAACACGACCGACGACACCGTTGGGACCGTGTTTTCATTGACATTGAATGTATCGTCTTCGGTGTGATCGGCCAGAGCGGTGCCGCCGGCATCATTGATGCCTGAGACGACGGTTGAGAGGATGGCAATGTTGTCCGCCAGCGGGTCGGTGACGGTGTAGTTGAAGGTGTAGACCGTGTCGCTTCTGGTCCAACCATCGGAGCCGGTCTGGGCAAAGCCGGACAGATCGACCGTGTTACCGGCACCGCCCATCGCGTCCTTATAGGCAATGGTTGGGGCGCCGGTAGTGTCCATTGCTTTGTTAAAGGTGACGACAACCTTGAAGCTCTCGCCGGGATTGACAGAGGTCACTGGTATTCCCGAGCTGTGCTGGAACTCGACCGACTCCACCTGCGGCGTGGCATCCTTCGTGATGCTGAACACGTCCGATGACACATTGCTCAGCAGACTGTTGCCGGCTGCATCAAGGTAGGTGGAGCCAACAGAGACATCGATATCGTCAATGTCCGAAGCCAGGTTGGTGATTTCGTTGGTGTCGACGGTGTAGGTGATCGTGTAGGTATCGTTGGCGGCTTGGTCGGTTGACCAGAACACCGTCTGGTTTGGGTCGGCCGTCAGGATCGCGGACAGGTCCGTTAGAAATGAGAGATCCTGTGCCGTTACGCTTGTGTCCATGCTTTCGTCAAAGCGGATCGCAATGCTGAAGGTGGTGGTCGATGGCGTGATTGTCGTGACGCTGGGTGTTACGGCCGCGACTCCCGGCGGGTCGGTGTCGATGGTGAACGCGCTCAGCGTTAGCGGCACTGATGTGCCGTTGTCTCTGGTTGTCACCGTCACGGTGCAGTTGGTGTAGGTGCCGTCGGTGAACTCGGTGCCAGAAGCCGGAATGAGGTCTACTTTTGCGCCTGTATTCTGAACGACCGAGACATTGGTATTGCCGCAATCGCCGTCGAAGTTGGCACTGCCGGTCTGGTCGGACTGGATCGTGACTTGTGGATTTCTATTGTTGGTCGGCGTCTTAACAGCGAGCTCCTCCGTGACGGTGGGGCGGTTGTCAATGTTGACTGTCACCGTAACCCAATCGCTATGGCTGTTGCCGGCTTTGTCGGTGACCGTCAGTCTGAAGTAGAGAGGAGTCTGCGCGGTGAAGCTCGGCGCGGTGAACGTGGGCTGACTGGGAGTCGTGTCGTCCAGTGTGACCGCACTGCCGGCAGCAACGTTACTGCTGTCGCCGTCCACCTGCAGCCAGGTGTAGGTCTGAACGGTGTCGTTGTCAGTCGAGCCCGTGCCGTTGAGGGTCACAGTCACACCGGCGTTCACCGTCTGATCGGTGCCCGCGTTGGCAGCCGGGTCAGTATTGTCGATGATGACGCCGCCGTCGGCGTCGTTGACGCGGGCTGTGAGAGTTTGTGTCTGGCCGTTGGTATAACTCAGTCTGATCTCGAAGGTGACCTCGCCGTCGGCCGCGGAGCTACCCTGAGCCAGAGTGCGGCTGGATGTCCAGGTGATGTTGTCGGTCGAAGTGGCATCTTCGTCATGAATGTAGTCGCCGTTACTGTCAAACAGGAACACCGCTGGTGAGTCTGTGCTTACAGCCGCGTCGAACGTGAGGGAGAATGTGATCGTGTCGCCATTGCTAGCGCGTGTCGGATCGCTGTTGTTCGACGCGATGGTCAATGAGGTGACGTTGGCGCGGACATCTTCTTGCACCTGGACCGTGACAACAACCGAGGCGCTGTTGCCGGCTTCGTCGGTGACCGTCAGCTTGAAATAGAGGTTGGTGTCTGTGTCCACGCTGGGTGCATCAAAGCTGGCACTAGCTTGGTCGGCGTTGGTGATGGTAACTGGATCCACCGTGACAGGCGTGGCGCCGGTTGCGTCGGTGACCTGTTCCCAGGCATAGGATACGATGCCTGTGCCGCTGTCGCTGGATCCGGAACCATTGAGGGTAACCGTATCCTCGGCGAGGGCCGTAGAGGGCGCAGTGGCGGAGGCGTTTGGCGCGGTGCGATCGACGACGAATGTGGGGATCGCGAGGGTCCCGATTGCGGTCTCGCTGTCATTGATGACACCAATTGTGCAATCTGAATATGTGCAATCTGGGAACTCATCGCCCGGAGCATCCACTCGCAGCAAAGTAGATGTCTTCTCAGCTCCCGCGACTACATTTTGAGCGGCAGCACTTCTCACTCTTATATCACATGGCGCAGTATTGAGAACTACACCACTTTGCGTCGATCTGTACTTGACCTGTGGGTTCGCAGCGTTCGTAGGGCTCACGACTCCTTCAATCAGCGTCAACTGTGGGACGTCGAGACCAAGCGTCCCCGGGCTCAAGATGGCTGACGTAATCTCAATTGTTTTGGCGTCGTCATCGAACGTGAATGACACTACGAGATTGTATTCTTGGCCATTGTAGTCGTAATTAATCGAGAGTGTGTGCGCACCGGTATCCGGGGTTCCTGAAATGTAACCGCGGTCGCCGGCGTCGAAGCCACTGATCTCGATGTTGGAATTGCTTGTTGCACTTAGTCCGTTTGTCGATTCGCTGCTACCTGAAGAGGGCCACGACCCAAATTCAAGCACGTCACCAGACGTAGTAGAAGGCCGGAAGGAGAGAAAAAGTCCACGAAAGGGACCCGGTTCGGGGAATTCGCCCGATGTCTCGACACAGGTTGGCGATGCTAATTCAAGATTGATCACCAGGGTTCGCGCGGCTCCGCTTGCGCCAGGGGTATAGGTGCAGACAGTGGTCTGGGCCTGGGCTGGCTGCGCCGCGGTCAGCATCGGTATCAGCATCACCAGTAAAAGCGCCGATAGCTGCACCAGCCGCGAGGCGCATGTCCGCGCCCATTGTGATACGGCCCGCATGACGCGTCCCCAGCCCAAGTGGTTCTGTTCCCCGGCCTGATCTGCGACCTGGTTTGTCTGCTGCATCGCCTGTGCGTCTGGCAATCCGGCGCAATTGCTGACCGTGCCCTGCAGTCCCCACCGATTCGACATTGGCTCTGTTCCCAGCCTGATAAATTCCCAGGTTAGGTGGTACAGCAACACTGAGGCCGGCTGTTATGTAGGAAACGAAAGCAATGAGGATTTGTTGAGCGCCACGTGAGAGCTGGACTATCGAGACGAAAGCCATGCGGATTGAACGCTTTGCGCAGCCGTGTTGCTGCAAAGTTTCAATCATGAAAGAGTCTCGACATCAGCCAAGAAAGAGTCTTGACAGAGGATTAGGACTGCGATGCTCGCTGTCTCTTTGGCAGCCAGGTGCACCATCTATCGTCATTCGCCACCGCCACACGATGTCGCCATAGCAACCTAACACGGTGTCACCCCGCTCCTTGTGGGCGGGATGACGTTGAGTTTGGTTGGGCATTGCAATTCCCTTCGCGGCGATGACGGTGTCGGGTGGGGCTTGCGATAGCGACACAACATGCGCTGGAGAGAACCGGAGCGTCGGCAACACCAATAACGTCCTTCGTCCCCGGAGTTCACATCGGCCTGTGTCCGACATAGTCTCACATCGCGTGAGGCAATGCCCTGTCAGCAGCCGTGAAGATCTCGGATCGCCGCCGTGCATCGTCCCTGAACGCAGAAGCAACCGGTTAACTCGATCCCTGCCAACTCGATGACCGAAGCGGCAAATGGGCCGTGTTCTTGACCTGTCCGATGACGACACTCGTTTCGATCCCGAACACTCCGGGAAGCTCGGCTAGAACGTTGCGAAGGTAGGCATTGTAATCCTGCATGCTGGGAAGCCGGACGGTCAGGACGTAATCATGCGGGCCGGTAATCAGATCGCAGCGCGTGACCTCGGGCAGATTCTTGATGCGCTTCTCGAATTGCCGGATCGTATCACGATCCCTGCTCTGGAGTTTGACGAAGACATAAAGCGCCAGATCCAGATTGCATTTGGCGGCATCAATCTGGGCCTGATAGCCGGTGATGACGCCGTCTTCCTCAAGGCGCCGGATCCGCCGCCGGGTCGGTGTCGGCGACAGCCCAATGCTTTCTGCCACTGTTTCAACGCTCGCGCGACCGTCCCGAACCAGCTGCTCGACGATTAATTTATCCGTTTCATCCATCATAATTTAGAGGAAATCCTCTCTTATTCCGCGAAATTTTAGAAACTGTGATGGGATTTGTCTATTGTTTGTAGAGTACAGTTTCGATTGCCGGTCACAACCGCGACCGATGTTCGGAACTGCGAAGGGCAAGCGATGAACCAAGCGACACACAGCGCACAGGACAGCCGAGGCGTGCCGGTCTCCGGCGCGTCGGCCGACACCATCGAAGGACTGGAAAAGGCAATTGACGCGGCACTTGCCTTTCGCGGAGACGCCGTCGGTATGATCGACGAAATCCTGCAAGACCATCCCGACTTTGTCATGGGCTGGCTGTTCAAGGCCGGCTGGATGACACAGGCGATGGAGACCCGCGTCTACGACGACATGATTGCCGCTCTCGCACATGCCGAGCCATTGCTCGGGCAAGCGAATGACCGCGAGCGTGGGCACTTCGCAGCCGTGACCGCCTGGAGCAATGGTGATTTCTTCGGTGCGGTCCAGCAGTGGGAAGCTGTCCTGACAGCGTATCCCAAAGACCTGTTTGCACTGGCCCTGGTGCATTACACGGACGTCCTGTTGGGCGATGTTGTGGGCCAACGCGATGTCGTCGCGCGGGTTTTCAATCTCTGGGATGAGAGTGTTCCAGGCTATGAATTCGTACTCGGCTTTTATGCGTTCGGTCTTGAGGAAAATCGTGACTTCGCGCAGGCCGAGGAACTGGGTCGCCAAGCCCTCTCGATACGTCCTGACCATCCTTACGCAGTGCATGCCGTTAGCCACGTCATGGAAATGTGCGGACGCCAGGCGGGCGGCATCAGGCTCATGGCCGATTACGTCGATCGGTGGGGAACGTCCAACTTCGCCAATCATCTCTGGTGGCATACATCGCTTTTCCATCTCGATATCGAGGAGAGCAGCAAGGTGCTGGAGATTTATGACCAACACCTTTGCGGCATGGGCAAGCAGGGAGACAAGTATGAGGAGCTCGACGCTGTTGCGTTGCTTTGGCGGCTGAACCTGCTTGGTGTTGATGTCGGCGACCGATGGACGTTTCTGGCCGATCGCTGGACACCGGCAGCGCAGGACACACTCTATGCGTTCAATGATGTGCACGCGATGATGGCGTTTGTGGCGGCAGGTCGTGAGGATGCGCAGGCTCAATTGCTCGGCGCCAATGAGCGCTACGTTGAGATGGCATCTGACGCCAATGTTGCTATGAGCCGTGAAATCGGATTGCCGTTTTGTCTCGCGGTGCAGGACTTCCAGTCTGAGCGCTACAACGACTGTGTCGAGCGCCTGCTGCCGGTACGCTACCGTACGCATCGCTTAGGCGGTAGCTTTGCGCAGCGCGATATCATTGGTTGGACACTGTTAGAGGCGGCACTCAGAGCCAAGCGGTTTGACCTCGCGCTCGGACTTGCCAATGAGCGTGCCGCATTGAAGCCGACATCGGTTCAGGGTTGGCGTTCTGTCGCCAGAGCCTTCAAAGGGCTTGGCAACGCATCAAAAGCCAATCAGGCTGATGCCAGAGCAGCCTCGTTGCTGGCTGCCTAAGAACGAACCGATACAATAGGCAAAGACGTCGAACGGAAACAAGGGCCCGATACTATGAGTGCACCAAAGTACGCCTGGATGGATGGCTTGGTTCCCTGGGACGATGCCACATGCCATATCTCATCTCTGGCATTCAAGTACGGAGCAGGCGTTTTCGAAGGCATTCGCGCTTACTGGAATGAAGATACGCAGAAGCTTTATCTCTGGCAGATGAATGAGCATCTTGAGCGGCTGGATTACAGCCAGCGGATGATGCGCTACGACGAGCCGATCCCGAAGGAAGATGTAGCAGCGGCTGTTATTGCTTTGCTTCAGGCCAACGCATTTCGCGAGAACGTCCATATCACAACGACGGCGTTCATATCCGGTCCCGGCCAGCCATTCGTCTGCGCGCCGGTATCACTGGCAATTACAGCCATGGCTCGCGGCGACTACCGAACGGATGGCGTCAGTGTCCAAGTGTCGAGTTGGCGGCGATCCTCCGACAGTGCTCTGCCGCAGCGGGTCAAAGCGAATGGCAATTATCTCAATGGCCGTCTGGCGTCGATCCAGGCCCGGGCCGATGGCTATGATACGGCGCTTCTCCTGACCCAGGCCGGCAAGGTATCCGAGGGCCCCGCGATGTGCTTCTTCATGGTGCGTGATGGCGTGGCCGTGACACCGGACAAACAGTCAGACATCCTGGAGAGCATTACGCGCGATACAGTGATCAAATTGCTCCGCGAGAACGGCACGCCCGTCGTCGAACGGCCCATCGACCGTTCCGAACTCGGGTTAGCCGACGAAGCCTTCTTTTGCGGCACAGCCTGGGAAGTCGCGCCCGTCAAATCAATCGACCGGCTGGACTTGCCAGGTGGCGCACCAGGCCCGGTAACGCGCGCACTGCGCAATCGCTTCGAAGCGCTAACATCGGGCAAGGATCCATCCCACAGTGCGTGGCGCCGCGAGGTTCCTCTGACTTAAGGATTACGCTGCCCGCCCCACGAGCAACGACGCGCTTTTCCAGGTGGCTGCAAGCGTCAAGGCCGCCGCACGAGCGGTTGTGCTAGCAATCCGCCTACCTCTCGCATATATCACTCAAAGGCCCAACCATTTGGAGACTGCGAGTGACCAGCTTACTCGTCCAAGGCAACTATTTCCTGTTTGCAACCCTGCTTGGGGCGCTGATCCTATCGCTCACATTCCATGAGTTCGGCCACGCCTATGCCGCCAAGCGCTACGGTGATGATACAGCTGAAAGGCAGGGGCGGTTAACGCTCAATCCGGTGGCACACATTGATCCACTCGGGTTGCTCATGGTCGTCCTGGTGGGGTTCGGCTACGCTAGACCAGTACCGGTTGACCCGCGCAACTTCAATTCGTTTTGGGCACAGCTCGTGGTTGCCGCCGCCGGTCCGTTTGCAAACCTGGTCATCGCGGTCGTTGTCTACAATCTCTACCTCTATGGGTACCAGGCCGGTTGGGAGAGCTTTCGCGATCCGGGCGTTCAGCAGGTCTTTGTCCTGCTGGTCGTCGTCAATCTCGTGTTGATGGTTTTCAATCTCATCCCGCTCGGGCCACTCGATGGTCACTACATCCTGCCGTACTTCCTGCCACGCGTTCTGGCCAACCAATATCGCTACTACAATGCGCGTTACGGAACATTGCTGCTGATGGGCCTGATCCTCTTATCCATCGTCGGTGTGCCGGTGTTCCGCTTTGTCCTCGGCGTCGGCACCAGCCTGCTGCCCTACATTCGTTTTGTGTAAGGCAGACGGCCGGTACTCCCTCCGGTTGGACGTGCAATTACAATCCGTGGACGCTTAAGCCTGCTCTTTGACCCAGGCTTCAAAGGCAACCAGGTAGCGCTCAAGGAACTCGCGTGTGGGCTTGTCGGTCAGCTGACCGTTGTCGTCGAACTTCTGGTGCGCGGTGCCGACAAAAGCTTCCGGCCGATTCATCAGGCGGCCATTGAGAAACACGAAAACCTGCCGCAGATGATACTGCGCACGCCCCGTCCCAAGCGCCCCCATGGCTGCACCCATAATGCCGACGGGTTTCCCATCAAACGGTTGATTTTCAACCCGGCTAAGCCAGTCCAAAGTATTCTTCAGAACGCCAGGAATTGAGTAATTGTATTCCGGAGTTGCGATAAGAACACCATCAGCGGCACGTATCTGCTCGGCCAACGCCGTCACAGCTGGTGGAAAACCGGCCGCCTGATCGTCGCCATTGTAAAGCGGGATCGCAGAGATATCTGCGAGCGTAATCTTGACACCAGACGGGGCGAGCTCAGTACACGTGTTGAGCAGCGCGGTATTAAACGATGCGCTACGCAGACTTCCGGAAATAGCGACGATGTTCACAGGCGGCCTCCAAGGATTGCGGGTAACCTGCCATACTTAGGAAGCGGTTGGAGGACCTGCTAGAGCAACGAACATAAAGTCGGCATCAGCCCGATTCCGACTTAACATCCAATCTTGCGCTATCGCACAATGAGCCAGTGCCTGTGACTGAAGAAGCGCCAAAACCAACACCGCCCCGGCACCCTGTCATTGAGAAAGGTGTGGGCCGAGGCGGTTGACCAGCGTTGCGGGGTGACGCCAGTCCGGCAAAGTTCGCAGCAAACTTAGTACGGAATGTGACATCGGTTTGGACATGTTGTGATCGCAGGTACTAACGCCCCAACATCCCGGTATGCGCGAGTGTCAGGGGCTCACCAGTGACCCAATTGCGCGCCGGGGTTGTATTATGTTCGATTGCGGAAATACCGAAGAGCCTCATGATGCTCGGGTCTCAGCTCAGGAGGCTGCCGCCCCGGAGTGATCAAGCGGTTGTCAAGCATCGCCAACTGCACTTCAAAGTCGTAGGCCTGAAGCGCACCTTCGTGGTGCAATGCGTCCTCAAGAACCGTATCCCCAATCGCGATGGCTTCCGCGATATCAGTCTCGGTCTTCGCCATCGCCTGCTGCCAGCGATGCAGGATCACGCGGGCTTCAGCACGGACCTCGGCTGATCGTGGTGGTTTGCGGGCCATGCCGGCGTTTCCCGAATTAATCAGAGCTGTCTCGAAGCACAGGCTTACCGGTGTTCATGATCACCTGCACTGCGCGATCATCCCAGACCTCAACCATCCAATAGTCTTTGACGTTCGTCACCTCAAGCCGCGGCAGACCATGTTGCTCGCACCAGTCCTGGATCCGGCGACGAACATCGACACCGTCGCGATGTGGCTCAGTCATGCGCGCAGTGAAGACTTTGACGATCTTGCCTTCTGCCAACCAGGTCTGGACACGCTCAAGCATCGGCGCAATCGGCTCACCAATGTGGTCCGGGCCACGCCAGTGATCATAGTGCGCCAACGTACCATCCAGATCGACGCCGATCCAGCCACCTCTCACCATGGTCAGGTCGCCTCCCAGTACCAATTCAGCTCTACGGGTGTCATCGATGCATCGCGCAGAAACAGGATGATTGCGGATCCCATCTAACGGTTTACATCCAAGTTGTCGGTCTCACCCCAACGCTTGTAGAACCACAACCATCGGCCAGGGTCGGCCCTGATCCAATCTTCAAACACTGCCTGGATAGCAGCCGTCGTCGTTACCGTATCCGCTTCAATATCCCCTGTGCTTTGGGTATCGACGCGCTCCAAAAAAACAGAGAAGCGGGTATCCGGGAGACGATCCACACGGACCAGGAAAAGGTGAGCATTGTATCGCTCAGCGAGCATAGCAGGCAGAGCAACCGACGGAGCGGGTCGATTAAAGAACGGCACCTGAGGCCCGTTTGAGTCACGGTGATCGCCGGCAATGCAAATCGCCCCACCATCACGAACACGGCGCACCAACCTGCGGTATGTCGCGCGATTGATTGGATAAAGTCCACCAGGGCACAGCCGCTCGCGATGCTGCTGAAGCCAGTCGTTAACAGCTTGATCCTTGAGAGGGCGATAAACACACATCGGCTCAAGCGCGCGGATCGCTGTCGGAAGAGCCATGACTTCCCAGTTGCCGAAATGGAGGCCGACGAAGACTTTGCCGCGGTCGTCGTCGCCGCAGTTCTCGAGCACTTCAGGGTTTGCCATCACGATCCGGTCTGGATCATCAGCGATTTTGTTGATGATCAGCGTCTCAGCAATGGTCCGCCCGAAGTTGTCCCACATTCGATGGATGATTTGGTCCCGGTCAGCGGCACTGGTCTCCGGCAAGGCAGACGAAAGATTGGCTAGCGCACGCTTCGTCCGCTTTGAGCCAGAGCCCAATCTGTGGCCGATGAACGAGCCAAAAGAAGACACCTGCTTGATGGACATGCGATGCGCCAACCAGTGGGCCGTCGCCAACGAACTAACTGAGAGACTGGGCATCAGTTCGCCTCTTGCAAGCGTTGCCGTGCGATCGATCGAACTTACGCCGAACTATGAACAGTTTGAAGCGGTTCCATCATAAAGCTTCCAATGGACTTGGCCTTGCCCTACCGCAGATCCGTTAGCGCGATTTGGTGGGTACCTTTCTCGGTGGCCAAGTCTCTGTCCAGAGTGCCAGCAAGACAGTCAGAACCATAAAGCCAGCCGACGCACCAAATAACCATCGCGGCATCTCCTGATCAAGAATATATCCAAACAACATCGGCCCTAATATTCCGCCGATATTGAACCCGGTGGAAACAATACCGAACGCGCGCCCCGCAGCACCAGGCGGTGCCGCCTTGCGCACCAGCATATCACGCGAGGGCGAAATCAGCCCCGAGAGGAAACCCGCCAGCACCAGTGCCGAAATCATAACGATGGTCGCCATCGGCAGAGCCGCGATCAAAGCAAAGATAACAGCATTGAGCGCGAAACACACCGCCGCGATCAAACCGTGGTGGCGTGTCTGATCAGCCAGCACACCACCGGCAAGAACACCAATCGACAGAGCGCCTAAATAGATGGACAGCGTCAATGACGCCATTTCCAAGGAAACCGAATAGCCGCTCTGCAAAGCCGCAATGCCAAACGTTGACACGCCGCCGTTCGATAAGCTGAGCAGCACGAAGAACAGTGTCAGAGCAAGAATGGCCGGGGTCAGAACGCTGGCCTGCTTCACTGACTGGCCGCCATTCTTTGCTGCCCGATCACGCGCCGTTTCACTTTCCGGCACGCGCAGCAGCAGAATGATCAGGGCCGCCAATGGACCGAATGCACCAAGGACAATCAACGCCACGCTGATATCAAACTGTAGCGCCAGCCCTAGTCCGATCGCAGGCGCCATCGCACCGCCAGCCATACCGGAGCATGTATGCACCGAGAAGGCCCGCCCAATGCGCCGCTCATCGATAGCCGATGACAGGATGGCATAATCAGCCGGGTGGTAAACACAGTTCGCCAACCCCGCCACAACAGCGCAAATCAGCATATTCGTATAGGTCGGACTGAGGCCAAGCAGCATGAATGCCAGGCCACCAAGACAAAGCCCCGCCATCAAAATACGCCGCGCGCCAAAACGGTCAACGGCATAACCCATCGGCGCCTGTGTGACCCCGGATACAATGGCAAAGAGGGTCACGGCCAAACCAAGCTCGACGTAGCTTACGCCAAACTGTTCCTTGAAGATCGGAAACAGCGGCGGCAGTGTCAGAATGTGAACATGGCTGACCCAATGGGCGAGCGAGACACCGATCAGTGTCCGTGTCTGTTGGCCGAACACCGGCGCGTTGCCGTGTCCGGAGACTTCACTCACCATAGACTTTCAATGCTCCAGCTTCGCCAGAGTGTGGCCTCAAGCGGTCGGAAGGGATTTCACCATCAGCGCAGGCGCGCGTTGATCCCTTCAAGCGCTTTGGATCCTGGACAGAGCTCACTCATCGGCACTTCATTCAGAGGACGCTCGGTCGTCGCAATGACGTCGTGCAGGTCTTGCTCGCTGTCATCAACGTAAAGAAGTCCGGTCGCAACCGACCCCTCTGCTGACTGCTTGCGGATCGCCATGATGGCCTCGTCAGCATCGCGCACATTATGGCTCTCATTGAGCTTGTGCAGACGCAGCATGCCGCCGTCATGCAACTGGACATCCACCGTCGCACCCTCGTCATACTCGACCGATATCTCTTCCATCTCAGGCACGAAGTCCAAACGCCCCAGCATCTGATAGTGATCGCGGATATACTCGTATCCCTTGGTCGACGTCGTGTGGTTATTGAAGGTCACACATGGCGACAGGACATCGAGGAACGCAAAGCCATTGTAGCTGAGTGCCGCTTCAATCAGCGGCACCAGTTGTGCCTTGTCACCAGAAAACGAGCGCGCTACGAAACCCGCGCCCAGTTGGATGGCGAGCTGGCACAGATCAATCGCTTCAAATGGATTGGGTTCGCCCTTCTTGGACGGAGAGGACTTGTCGTTGGTGGCAGAGAACTGCCCTTTCGTCAGTCCGTAACACCCATTGTTCATGACAATATAAGTCATGTTGAGCTGCCGGCGCACGGCATGGCAGAACTGACCAAGCCCGATCGATGCCGTATCACCATCACCCGACACGCCAATATATGTCAGGTCCTTGTTTGCAAGGTTGGCTCCCGTTGCCACCGACGGCATCCGCCCGTGCACACTATTGAAGCCGTGGCTGCGGCCTAGAAAATACGTCGGGGACTTCGACGAACAGCCAATGCCGGAGACTTTCGCAATCCGATGTGCCGGCAAATCAAGCCGGTAACAAGCTTCGATGATCGCAGCCGTGATCGAGTCGTGACCACACCCAGCGCAGAGCGTTGACATGGTCGCTTCGTAGTCACGCCGCGTCAGACCAATCTTGTTGTGCTTCAGATTGGGATGTCGGGCGATCGGCTTTTGAATGTAACTCATGGTTTCCGCCCTCTCCTTATTCCGCGGCCTGGCGCACAGACGCCAGTCCATTGCGAACAGCATCACGAACGAACTGGGCCGTCATCGGCGTCCCATCAAAACTCAGCGCTGGAACCAGCTTCTCCGGCGAGCATCCCAATTCGGTAATCAGGAGTGACCGCATCTGAGCATCGCGGTTTTGTTCCATAACAAAAACATGGTTATGCGCATCGATGAACTCGCGAACAGCTGCACTGAATGGGAAGGCACGAATACGCAGTGTGTTCACTTGCTGGCCTTCCTCCTGCAGCATGTCCAATCCCTCATGAACAGCCGCCGCATTGGCACCAAAGTAGATGATGCCAATGTCTGATGACTCACTCGCAATGGTCTTTTCGGGTTGCGGGAGGATTTCAGCGCCATCGTCAATCTTGCGCGCGATACGGGCCAGGACGCGCGCATGCACCTCACCGTCTTCCGTATATCGCGCACTTTCGTCGTGGCTCGTACCACGGGTGAAATACGCACCTTTCGTTGGATGTGTTCCCGGGAGAGTGCGATATGGGATGCCATCGCCATCGACATCCTTGTAGCGTCCCCAGGACTCGGCAGCCTCAAGCTCTGCCTCGTTCAGAACCTTGCCACGATCATGGACGTGCGCGTCGTCCCAGGTGAACTCGTCGGTCATCCAGTCATTCATGCCGATATCAAGATCACTCATCACCATCACGGGTGTCTGCAGGCGCTCAGCAAGATCGAAGGCGCTCGCACCCATTGTGAAGCATTCATTCGGATCTTTCGGGAACAACAACACCTGTTTGGTGTCACCATGCGAAGCATACGCGCATGAGATGATGTCTGACTGCTGCGTCCGGGTCGGCATGCCGGTCGACGGACCACCGCGCTGAATGTTGAACAAGACGACAGGGATCTCAGCGAAATAAGCCAGGCCGAGAAATTCGCTCATCAGCGAAATCCCAGGCCCTGACGTTGCAGTGAACGAACGCGCACCGTTCCAGCCCGCGCCAATTGCGATACCAATCGCCGCCAATTCGTCTTCCGCCTGCACGATGGCGTGATTGTTCTTGCCGTTTTCGTCTTTGCGCAGGCGCTTACAGTAATTCTCGAAGGCTTCCGCCAAGGACGTTGACGGGGTAATTGGATACCAGGCGCAAACCGTTGCGCCGGCATAGAGGGCACCCAGTCCGGCAGCGTCATTGCCTGACACCATGATCTTGCCGTCTGTACCATTGCTGCTGCGCACCTGGATCGGCAGCGGACACTGGAAATGCTCTTGCGCGTATTCTCGGCCGAGCTGAACCGCCTCAAGGTTCGCACCAATCAGCTTTTCCTTGCCCTTCAGCTGATCGGATATAACGCCCTCAAGGGCTTTCAAGTCCATATCAAGCAGCGCGGTCAGGGCACCAATGTAGACCATGTTCTTGAACAGCTGGCGCTGACGCGGATCCGACCACTTCTGCGCGCACATCTGGGCAATCGGTATGCCGATAATATTGATGTCGTCACGCGGCCAGATACGCGGCATCGATGAATCGAACATTAAGTACCCACCAGGCACCACCTCTTGTAGGTCGGCTTGATAGGACTGTGGGTTCATCGCCACCATGAGATCAATGCCGTCACGCCGCGCCAGATATCCCTTCTCAGACACCCGCACTTCATACCACGTCGGCAGACCTTGGATGTTCGATGGGAAAATGTTCTTCGGCGTCACCGGAATACCCATCCGGAAGACGGTCTTGGCAAACATCGCGTTGGCGCTGGCCGAACCGGAACCGTTCACCGTTGCGAATTTGATGACGAAGTCGTTGATGCCACTCATCGGCCCGCTGATCTCCCGTAAATCGTCAATCTCTTTGAGAGTGAATTACCTTAGATAGGCTGCGTGATGCACATTGCACGCGGCCGACACCTTGGCTTCGGCATAGAAGTACTTCTGCATGTCCCAGGCACCGGTTGGGCAGCGCTCGGCACAAAGCCCGCAATGCAGGCACATGTCTTCATCCTTCACCATCACGCGCCCTGTCTTCAACGATCCCGAAACGTAAAGATCCTGATCAGGGTTCGTTGCCGGCACACGCAGAGATGCTCGCAGGCTCTCTTCCTCGTCATTCACCGTAAAGTTGATGCAATCGACGGGGCAAATATCCATACAGGCATCGCACTCGATGCAAAGGTTGTCGGCGAAGACAGTCTGGATGTCACAATTCAAACAGCGTTCAGCTTCGCGGACTGCGAGTTTGTCATCGAAGCCAAGTTCGACCTCAACGGAGAGATCCCGAAGCGCTTGCGCCAGGTCTGCATGTGGCACCGGTGTCCGGTGTTGAGCATCATAGTCGTTGTCGTATGACCACTCATGAATACCCATTTTCTGACTGACGAGGGTGCGGCCAGGCTCCGGCCGATCCGTCAGATCCTCACCGCGACAGTACTTGTCGATTGAGATCGCAGCCTGATGAGAATGGGCGACGGCCCAGATAATGTTCTCCGGCCCCCAGGCCGCATCACCACCAAAGAAAACACCCGGTCGCGTCGACATCATCGTCACACGATCAACTTCAGGTGCATCCCACTCATTGAACTCAAGCCCAATGTCGCGCTCAATCCACGGGAAGGCGTTGTCTTGGCCAATCGCCATGAGGACGTCATCACAGGGGAAGGTCAGCTCCTCGCCTGTCGCAATCAGCTTGCGCCGGCCATTTTCGTCGTATTCAGCCCGCATCAGCTCGAATTTGACACCGACCAGCTTGCCGTTCTCCAGGACGAATTCCTTAGGATTGTGATTGTCGAAGATCGGGATGCCTTCCATCTCCGCTTCTTCAATCTCCCAGTCCGACGCCTTCATGTCTTTCCGCGGCGAACGCACAGTCACCCGGACATCTTCAGCACCAAGGCGGAGCGCCGTACGGCAGCAGTCCATGGCGGTGTTGCCACCACCGATAACGACAACACGCTTACCGATACTCTCAGTATGTTTGAATGCCACTGACGTCAGGAAGTCGATCCCGGTGTGAATGTTGTCATCAGCTTCCTTCCGACCCGGTATGTTCAAGTCTTTGCCACGCGGCGCGCCGGTACCGACAAACACGGCATCATAGTCTTCGTCGAGGATCGCCTTGAGGCTTGTTATTTCGTGGCCGAACTTGGCTTCCACACCAAAGTTAACGATACGATCAACTTCTTCATCCAACACGCCAACAGGCAGCCGGAATGAAGGAATGTTGGTTCGCATCAGACCGCCGCCCTGCGGATCCTTTTCATACAGGACGCAATGATAACCAAGCGGCAGCAAATCACGTGCAACGCCCAAGGAAGCCGGCCCTGCCCCGAGCAGCGCAACGCGCTTGCCATTGGACGGCACAGGAAACGTCGGCATGAACTGATCAACTTCGCCCTTGTAGTCTGCTGCAACGCGTTTCAAGCGGCAGATGGCGACGGGCTGTTCCTCTACCCGTCCGCGCCGGCAGGCAGGCTCGCACGGGCGATCACAGACACGGCCAAGGATCCCGGGAAAGACATTGCTCTCCCAGTTCAACATATAGGCCTGGGCGTATTTGCCTTGCGCAATCAGGCGAATGTATTCCGGGACCGGCGTGTGCGCCGGGCAGGCATACTGGCAGTCAACCACTTTGTGGAAGTACTGCGGGTTGGAAATATCGGTGGGTTGCATCCCCTGGGATGCTGCTTCCTTTGCGATACCGCTCGGCTGCATAACCGCGATATCCTCCCTGTGAACTTCATCCTGTTAACATCAAGAACCGAAACCAGCTGGTGTGGCAACTGATGCTGGAGCGTCAAACGCCCCACCATAGGTAATGTAACCCTTAGAACACAACTGAAACCGTCCGGATTGTCACAATGAGGTTACGATCGCCATGCTTTGACGGTCGACAAATGGTTAAGCCTCGCCATCCTGCGGCGAAACCCCGACATATCGTCCCGCCGCGGAAAGCTCGCCCCTGGTATTCCCGACCAGTCATTTGCCTCCGCAAGCGACGTCCCTAAAAAGCAACCAATTGCATTCAGACGATCGCTCAACCCTATAGTTGCCAGTGCTCCCTTCGGTTCCAGCACTTGCCCTGAGATTGTAGACGGCGGCGGGCAAATGACCGAGCCGAACACTAGGCAATGAAAACGAAGGTGCAATTGTTTTCGCAACCCCGGCCCAAACCATCGCAGGTTTGATCGATCGCGCACGGTTCACGAAGTCAGCCTGCCTTTGGCCGCGAATGACGGCAACAGCGCAATCCGTAGCTCACGCACTGGAAGCCCAATCTACTCCGCCCCCGGGACGCCACTGCGCGCCAGTTCATCAGCACGTTCATTCTCTGGGTGACCGGCATGCCCTTTGACCCAGCGCCACTCGATGTCGTGCCGCTTGGTTGCCTCATCCAGGCGCTGCCACAGCTCTGCATTCTTAACGGGCTTCTTCGCGGCCGTCCGCCACCCGTTACGTCGCCAGCCGTGTATCCACTTGGTGATGCCGTCCTTCACATATGTGCTGTCGGTATGAAGGACGACCTTTGATGACCGCTTGAGCGCACCCAATGCCTCAATCGCAGCCATCAGCTCCATTCGATTGTTGGTCGTTTCACGCTCACCACCGAAGAGCTCTTTGCGATGTTCGCCGGAAATCAGAATGGCCCCCCAACCGCCAGGCCCCGGGTTCCCAGAGCAGGCCCCGTCGGTGTAAATTGTGATCTCAGGCGGTGGCGCCTCGCTCATCTGCTCGCCTCGATTCCATATTCACCAACGGTCTTAATCGCCTGATGGAACCTCAGCCGTCTGAGATACTCAAGCGGATTATGTGGCTTCACGAAAGCATCCGGCGCGGTGTTCAGCCAGTCGTAGGCGCGCGTGAGTAGAAAACGCAGCGCTGAGCCTCTGGCAAGTAGCGGCAGTGCGCTGCGTTCGTCCGCGGTCAGCTCGCGCACACTTTGATAGCCGCGTAACAACGCCCGCCCCTTTGTGATATTGAACGAATAGTCCGCTTCGAAGCACCAGGCATTGAGACAGACCGCAATGTCGTAGGCAAAGAAGTCATTGCACGCGAAATAGAAGTCGATGACTCCTGAAAACTCATCGCCACGAAAGAAGATATTGTCGGGAAACAGGTCCGCGTGAATCACACCACCCGGCAATCCCTGTGGCCACGATGGCAGCAGAATATCCAACTCATCTGCAATCGCCTGGGCCAGACCCTGGTCGATGTCGTCCGCCTGCTCCGCGAACCGATTGAACAATGGCAGCCATCCATCAGGTCCAAGCGCATTCTTACGTCGGATATCAAATGACTTGCCGCGCTCATGAAGCTCGGCCAAGGCCCGGCCAGCGAGCTCGCAATGCTTCGCTTGCGGCTTGCGCACCGACAGTCCGGGCAGGAACGTCACCAGGGCAGCTGGACGGCCGCACAACTCGCGCAGGTTTGCGCCCTCAAGATCACGCAACGGCGTCGGGCAGATAAAATCCGCAGCAGCAAGATGCTCCATCAAGCCCAAAAAGAACGGTAGCTCTTGAGGTTGAACCCGTTTTTCATAAAGCGTCAGAATGTATTGGCCGGACGATGTGACAACCAGGTAATTGCTGTTCTCAACCCCTTCTGCAATGCCCTTGAACGACAGCACTTCACCAAGCCCATAGCTTGCCGCAAAGGCCTGAATCTCGTCGTCGGATACCTCGGTGTAGACGGCCACGACTTATGCCTCAGCCGTCTGCATCACGCACGTCTCGCAAAACGCGCGGAATATTGAAGGCAATATTCTCTTCTGCAGTTGTGACGATGTTGACGTCGAGTTCGAAACGTTCCTCCAGCGCCTCGACAATCTCAGTCACCAGGACTTCAGGCGCTGAGGCGCCTGCCGTAATCCCAACAGAACGGATACCTTCGAGGTCCGCCCAGTCAATGTCAGCAGCGCGCTGCACGAGATAGGACTTCGGACACCCAGCCCGCTCCGCCACCTCCACAAGTCGCTTTGAATTCGAGCTGTTGTGCGCACCGACAACAAGCACCCGCTCGCAGTCATTCGCAATGGCAGCGACCGCCTCCTGCCGATTGGTTGTCGCATAACAGATGTCCTGCTTGTGCGGTCCGGCAATACTCGGGAACCTCTCTTGCAGTTTGACCACAATTTCGGCGGTGTCAGCGACCGACAAAGTCGTCTGCGTTGTATAAGCGAGTTTATCTGGATCGTCGGGCTGGAAAGCCTCGGCATCCTGGAGCGTTTCAATCAGCGTTACCGCACCCTCCGGCAGCTGGCCGGTCGTACCAATCACTTCCGGATGCCCCTCATGGCCGATCAATAACACCTGCCGGCCGGCATTATGATGCATCTCAGCCTCGCGATGAACCTTAGTCACCAGCGGACATGTTGCATCGAGGTAGAAGAAGTTGCGTGTTTTTGCTTCTGCTGGCACCGATTTCGGGACACCGTGTGCTGAGAAGATCACAGGTGCATCAGTTTCTGGGATCTCGCTCAATTCTTCCACAAAGATTGCGCCTTTTGCCCTAAGACCGTCAACAACGAAGCGGTTATGTACGATCTCGTGGCGGACATAGACGGGTGCGCCATATTTTTTGAGTGCAAGTTCGACGATCTGGATGGCGCGATCGACGCCGGCGCAGAACCCACGTGGCGCAGCCATATGGATTTTGAGGCGCGGACGCTGATCACCATCAGCCTGCTGAGGATTGTTGGGTGCCAAAGTGGTATCAGCCATGATTGGGGCTCATTCTGGTGAGACGTTCAGCTTTGAGTCGTGTGCTACGCTGTTGGCGTGGGCATGTCGAGAGTGGTAAGACAGATTCGCGGTTTATGAGTTGTGAGACCAAGTAGTTAGCATCACTTAAGTGCTCGAACTCGGGGAATTAAAGGATCGCCGTGACGCAGGATCTCAAACATTACACCAGATTTGGGCTGAATCTGGCAGGGGCCGGGCTCGTCCTGGCATCTCTTTCCGCATGCGGCATGTCATCACTGACCTCCGGGTTGAGTGGTGGAATGTTTGGCACAGCGAAGCCTGATCCAGTGAAATCGGTCACGGAAGAACAGTTGTTATCAGCTGCGAAAGCCGGCCACGGCACGGCGACGGGTTCTGTATCCAATGTCGACGTCGCTCATGGCTGCCCACGATTTCAGGTTTGGTCGCGCGATAACAGCGTGACGCAATTCGCCGATGGCCAGGTCGGAGACAGTCTGGCAGTGATCCATCGTGGTGAGATCACGCGAACCGCGCGCGAATGCCAGATCGAGCCTGGTCGGGTGACGGTCAAGTACGGTTTCTCAGGACGCGTGCTTCTCGGGCCGAAAGGCCAGGCCGGTCGTGTGACACTCCCGATCCATGTGTTTGTCGCAGACGCCAAGCGTGAACGCGTCGCTGCCGACAAAATGACCGTTTCAGCCGATGTCTCGGTGGAAAATCCAATTGGCTACTTCTCTCAGGTCAGAACGGTCACTTTTAATATTCCTCAGGGCACTCGGCCGGGTGAGTATGAGGTCTTTGTCGGCTTCGAACAGCAACCAGCCGCCCCACCGGCTTTGGGCCAGGGTGGATTCGGTCGCCCGCCAGGAGCGGCGCCGCGACAGGGTTGACCCTCCGACACGGCCAACCCGCCTGACGCAGCATCCATCCAGACACAGTCGCAGTTATCGTGGCGGAACTGCGCGTGCTTGCGAGGGCGGTGATGCAGTGCTTCAATCAATTCTCCACAAGCATTTCGGCTTCGTGACAGTCTGTCGGCAACACGTTGTCAGCAACCGAGCGTGACAATCCACGCCAGCTGTCACAAGCACACCCAATTGGCTGACCGGAGCCAGGCTATGAAAAATGCACTGATTGTCGGTGGATCACGCGGGCTCGGTCTGGGCCTTGTTAAAGAACACCTCAACCGCGGTTGGAAAGTCACCGCGACGGAGCGCAGTCGGTCTAGCGCACTGCACCAGCTCGCCGAGCAATCTGATGGGCTACTCACGATTCGACAGCTCGATATCAAGGACCAGAACCAGCAGCGCGACTTGGCCAAAGATTTAGCAGACCAAACATTCGATCTGCTGTTCCTGAATGCCGGCATCTTGACCGGTTGGGGCCAACGGCTCTCCGAGATCAGTGATGCGGAGATCTCGGACAAATTCCTGACAAACGCCATTGGTCCGATCCGGGCAGCTGATGCACTCCGTGGTCTCCTTCAGCCAAATGGGATGATTGCTTTCATGTCATCACGGCTCGGTTCGATTGCTTGCAACGATGACGGGCGCGGAGAACTTTACCGGGTCAGCAAAGCGGCCCTGAACTCACTGGTCCTGAGCTATGCCGCTCGACACAACGAGGCGGCCCACACAATTCTTCTGCTCCATCCAGGTGTCGTCCGTACAGCAATGGGCGGACCGAATGCGCCACTAGACATCGAGACAAGTGTGGCCGGTCTCGCCGACATCATCGAAGGACGCTGGGGTGAACGTCAGCCGGTATTTGTCGACTACCGCAACCAGGTCATCCCTTGGTAGTCGCCACCTCTGATCAGCAAACCGCATCAATGCCAACTTGTGATTGACGTCAACACGACGATTGACAACTTGTCGGATCAATTTAATCTCGCAACACCGCCAACTGATGCTTGCGGGAGAGTTCGACCGCTGATGAGGCCTTGCCCTGATCTACGATCGGCGCCGAAGGAGCAACCGCCCCGGAAACTCTCAGGCAACATGGACCGCAAAGCAAATGGCACTCTGGAAAGTGATGAGCTGTCGCTAAACAGCTGATCCACCGAAGGGGTCAACGCGGCTGACAGGATGGATCCGTTGGCTTGCCGAAATCTCTCAGGTTCCACGACAGAGGGGGCTCGCTCTCGTGCGCAGCAGCGCACGAGCGGGTCAACTTTGGGAACGGGTGTTGGTATGGCAGGAACTTCGGATGAAGCAGCGAACCACGAGCTTAAGCGGACACCGCTTAACGCGCGCCACATCGAGCGCGGCGCCAAGATGGTTCCCTTTGCCGGCTACGACATGCCGGTTCAATATCCCCTTGGTGTTCTGAAGGAACATAACTGGACGCGGGAGAAAGCTGGCTTATTCGACGTCAGCCACATGGGCATTGCCTATCTGCGCGCACAGGATGGCAAGCATGAGACCGTTGCCACAGCTCTTGAAGCTCTCGTTCCAGCCGACATCATCAAACTGAAGCCAGGACGGCAACGCTACACGCAGCTGACCAATGACAATGGTGGTATCATCGACGATCTCATGGTCGCCCGCTCTGCCAGCCCTGACCATGCCGGCTGGCTTTACCTGGTCGTAAACGCGGCCCGAAAAGAAGTCGACTATGCGCATATCAGAGAGCGGTTGGCCGCGGACGTCGAGTTGCTACCCTTCGATGGCTTCACGCTCGTTGCTCTGCAAGGCCCAATGGCCATCGACGTCATTGCTCAGCACGACGCCGCTGCGCGCGACCTCCCATTTATGGGCACAGCACCACTCACAATTGCGGGCCACGAGATCCATGCCACGCGCTCGGGCTATACCGGTGAAGACGGTTTTGAACTGCCCCTCCCTAATGAGCATGCCGTTGCCATCTGGGATGCATTACTGGCCGATGAGCGCGTTGAAGCCATCGGCCTTGGGGCACGCGATTCACTTCGCCTCGAAGCAGGCCTTTGCCTTTATGGCCACGACATTGATGAGACCACATCTCCGATCGAAGCCGGCCTGACCTGGTCGATCCAGAAACGGCGGCGCGAGGGCGGCGGATTCCCCGGCGCAGATCGCATTCAAGCGGAAATCACCAACGGCCCATCACGCAAACGGGTCGGCATCCAGCCTGAAGGACGAGCACCTGCGCGGGAGGGAACCATCATCCAGGATGCCGATGGACAGGAGATTGGCATCGTGACCTCAGGCGGCTTTGGCCCGACCGCGGGCGGACCGGTCGCCATGGGTTACGTTGCAAGCAGCCATGCCACATCAGGCACCAGCATTTCGCTCTTGGTTCGGGGCAAACCAATGCCCGCAGTCGTCGCCGACATGCCGTTCACGCCACACCGCTACAAGCGCGGCTAAGCCTCGGCACAACCGTCAATTCACCAGACATAGTCAAGCCTCAGGAGGAGATACTCATGTCACAGGAATATTTCTCAGAAGATCACGAATACATCCGCGTCGAAGGCGATGTCGCAACCATCGGCATTACCAACCATGCCCAAGAGCAACTCGGTGACGTGGTCTACGCCGAAGTGCCGGAAGTTGGCCGGAAGGTTTCGGTTGGCGAGGCTGCCGCAGTTGTCGAAAGCGTTAAGGCCGCCAGCGAAGTCTATGCTCCGGTCTCAGGCGAAGTCACAGAATCCAATGCCCAGCTCGACGGCAATCCAGCCTTGGTCAATGAAGACGCAGAGGGCGCTGCCTGGTTCTTCAAGATCCGCCTCGCTGACAAAGGTGAACTCGCCAAGCTGATGTCGCGCGAGCAGTACGATAAGTTCGTGGCGGAGAACAGCTGATGCGTTATCTCCCCCACAGTGCCGCCGAGCGCGCATCCATGCTCGATGCCATCGGCGCCAAATCGATCGATGACCTGTTCGCAGATGTCCCTGAAGGCAAACTGCTGACCGATCTGGTCGACCTGCCGCGAACCAGCGGCGAAATGGAAGTCGCGCGCGAACTTGGCGGGCTGGCCGCGCGCAACACACCTGCGGCCTCCGTCCCATTCTTTGTCGGCTGCGGTGCCTACCGCCATCACGTCCCAGCCAGTGTTGATCATCTCATCCAACGCTCTGAATTCCTGACGTCCTATACGCCCTATCAACCGGAGGTGTCGCAAGGCACGCTGCAATCTCTCTTCGAGTTTCAGACCCAGGTTGCATTGTTAACCGGAATGGAAGTTGCGAATGCGTCGATGTATGATGGCTCAACGTCCGCTGCTGAGGCCGTGCTTATGGCGCATCGCATTACCAAGCGCGACAAGGCCGTTGTCTCAGGCGGCATGCATCCGCAGTATCGCGACGTCATCGAAACAATCACCCGCCATTCAGGCTCGCACCTTGCCGCGCAACCACCGGCACCAGACGGCAATGAAGATCTCACACGTGGGATCGATGACGAAACGTCTTGTGTGGTCGTCCAATACCCGGACTTCTACGGACACATCCGGGATCTTGCACCAATCGCCAAGGCTGCTCACGAACACGGTGCTTTGTTGATCGTTGTCGTGACTGAAATCGTTGCTCTCGGCTTAATCAAATCCCCCGGCGAGATGGGCGCAGACATCGTCGCGGCGGAAGGCCAGTCGATCGGCAATGGCCTCAACTTTGGCGGGCCTTATGTCGGCTTACTCGCAGCGCATCAGAAGCATGTCCGCCAGATGCCAGGGCGGATCTGCGGCCAAACGGTTGATGCAGATGGCAAACGTGGTTTCGTGTTGACGTTATCCACCCGCGAGCAACACATTCGCCGGGAGAAAGCGACGAGCAACATCTGCACAAACTCCGGTTTGTGTGCACTTGCCTTTACGATCCACCTGTCGTTGCTGGGCCAAAGCGGCCTGCGCAAGCTCGCACAAATCAATCACGCTAACGCCGTCGCGCTTGCCGACAACCTCGCAAAAATCGACGGCGTGACTGTCTTAAACCAGGCGTTCTTCAATGAGTTCACCATTCGCCTCCCGGAGCATTCGGCAGCTGACGTCGTCGAAAAACTGGCAGGCAAGGGCATCCTTGCAGGCGTACCGGTCTCACGACTGGAACCAGACACAGAGGAGCTAAGCGACCTGATCGTTCTGGCCTCGACGGAAATCAACACGCCCGATGACCGTGCGGCCTTAGCACAAGCATTAAGTGAGGTGATGCAATGAGCATGAACCGGCAAGGACGCCCCACAGCACCATCACAGGATACGACAAGCTCCGGAAGCAAAGGAACCTTCACCGGCAATCGCGGCCTCCAGATGGAGGAGGCACTGATCTTCGAGCGCACCGAAAATCTCGACAAGTCCGGCGTCGATCTGGCTGAACCAGCGACCAAAGAGAACCGTCTCGGCGGTCTCACCCGAAGCGACGATATTGGGCTGCCAGGCCTGACCGAACCGGAGGCCGTCCGGCACTACGTGCGTTTATCGCAAAAGAACTACGCGATCGACAGCGGCCTCTACCCCTTGGGCTCGTGCACCATGAAGCATAACCCACGGCTCAATGAACAAATGGCGCGCCTGCCGGGTTTCTCGGACATACACCCCCTGCAACCGCAGTCAACGGTCCAAGGTGCTCTTGCTCTCATGCAGTCGCTCTCAGGGTATCTTCTTGAGCTGACCGGCATGCATGGCGTGGCACTCAGTCCCAAGGCCGGCGCACATGGCGAACTGTGCGGAATGCTCGCGATTAAGAGTGCGCACGAGGCTGCAGGACAGAACCGGACCGTGGTCCTTGTCCCAGAATCGGCGCATGGCACCAATCCAGCAACAGCCGCCTTCATGGGCTACAGCGTCCGCACCTTGCCGGCCAAGGACGACGGCACAGTTTCTGTCGATGCTGTCCGCGCAGCCCTGGACGATACCGTTGCGGGCATCATGCTGACCAATCCAAACACCTGCGGATTGTTTGAACCTGAGGTCGCAGCAATAGCAGATGCTGTCCACGACGCCGGTGCCTATTTCTACTGCGATGGTGCCAACTTCAATGCCATCGTCGGCAAAGTCCGCCCAGGTGATCTCGGCATCGATGCGATGCACATCAACCTACACAAAACATTCTCGACACCACATGGCGGCGGTGGACCAGGCTCCGGACCGGTAGTTTTCTCTGAGGCCTTGGCGCGCTACGCACCACTGCCCTACACACTCCGCGACGGCAAAGAATTTCGCCTCATCGAAGACGAAGCAGCAGCTTCGCAGGATAATGCGGCACCCCTCGGTCGCCTAACAGCCTTCCATGGCCAGATGGGTATGTTTGTTCGCGCATTGACGTACATGATGAGCCACGGCAGTGACGGCATGCGTCAGGCCAGCGAGGATGCTGTCCTCAATGCCAATTATGTCCGGGCTATGCTGCGTGATCTGTTTACGCAGCCTTACGGAGACAAAGCCTGTATGCATGAAGTGCTCTTCGATGACCGCTTCCTCAAGGATACAGGTGTCACCACACTCGACTTCGCGAAAGCCATGATCGATGAAGGCTATCATCCGATGACGATGTACTTCCCACTGGTGGTTCATGGCGCCATGTTGATCGAGCCGACAGAATCGGAATCGAAAGATAGCCTTGACCTCTTCATCGCCACGCTGCGCCACCTCGCGGAACAAGCCAAAGCCGGCGATGTCGAGATGTTCCAAAACGCACCAATGCTGACGCCACGCCGCCGTCTCGACGAAACGGCGGCCGCGCGAAAGCCACAGCTCAGGTGGCAACCGGAACCCGCAAGAGAGGCAGCTGAATAACAGCAGCAATATCATCGTGCGATAAGGTGGACGCTCTCATAGTCAGTCCAACTTATTGCGCAATGATGATCTATTCTTCAATGATAGAGCATCGCCACGATCGATGATCGCTCCGGCAACTCATGAGTAATGACGTTGCTCGCCTATTCGAACTCGCGCAGAGTTGCCCCCCCTGAACAGCCAGCAAATCCGATTCAGGGTTAAATGCGCATGTCGGAAAAAGTCCGACGATCTGCCCTGTGGTTATGGCATCACAGCCCCATATTGCCGTAAATCTGCCACAGGAAGGCCTCCGCTTCCCATGCTTTTGTACCAATGCCGTCATAACAGCATGGCACATCCGAGCTGCCGCGGCATGCTGCGGCGCTGGAAGGTGGTAAGCGATAAAGCCTATCGATACAGATACCTTGGAGTGCGAATAGATGATCAAACAATTTTGCCTGGCCGCTGCGGGAGCAGCATTCCTGCTGGCAGGTCCTGGTGCCATCGTCATGGCCGACACAGCTGAAGCACGGGCCTGCAAAAAGGACTTTGTAACGGCGTGGGGCAAGCGCAAGAACACCATGTTCGGCGCCCGTACAAGCGCCCGGCTGGCTTGGAAGCGCGCCTCAAAAGCCATTAACGGCACGAAGTATGACACGTGGTGGCCCTCGCGCAGAAAGAGCATGAAGTGTTTCACGAACCGTGCTGGCAAGAAGCGCTGCCGCGCGCGGGCACGGCCTTGCACCATCCTCTAATGGGGCGGAACTCAATCAGTTGATAGAAGGGCAGCTTCGGCTGCCCTTTTTTGTTTGCCTGAGCTCGCTTGGACAGTTGCCGATAGGCTTGCATTCCATAGCTCACACGGAGTAAGAAACGGATCGCTTGATTCCTGATGCTGAGCAAATGCAAACGGCAGGTTCCGCGCTTCGCGATGGACCCACTGGGAGCAACAGGAAGCTCCGCGCTTTGCCTTTCGAACGGAGTTGCGACAATGTTGGCCGGTTCAAATGATCTTATCTTGCTGCTCATCGGAACGATTGTTGTCATCGGTGGCATATTCGTCGGCTTTGTGATCTCCAGGAAGAGCGGACCGCCTGAGCCGCAAAATCCGGCAATCGACGCGACGCCAGCAGCCGCTGAACCACCGGAAACAGCGCCCGCGGAGTTTGATGATCGAAAGTTTCCTGATCCGGCATCCACTGCGCAACCATCAGCCGAGGCTGAGCTTGAATCCGCCCAACCCGCGCCTGCAACTGAAGTCCCAGAGGAGCACATCGACAGCGCAGCACTGGATCTCGATGCCAGCCTCCAGAAGCTTGAGCCACAGCTGAAGCACCGCATTGTTTACCGCTTCATACCGCACCTGAAGGGCATGCTGTTCGAAGGCGACACTCTAGACGGCTATCTCACTGATGCCGCAACCCGTGCCGCTCAGCGCGGATGGACCAATCATGAGCTCGCGGCCGCAGCGCAGAGCGGAAAGTGGAAAAAGCCACGGCGCGGGGCGTAATGCGCGACCTGCAATTGGGGACTTGGCTCGGTTGTTCGTTCCAGCCCGATCTTGCGTCGATGCCAGCTGGTCTAATCCTTGACAGCGCTGAGCGAGAACGACAAGGGGAGCCAAGGCTTGTCCGGCCAGCCATAGAAACCGTTTTCATCCAACACAAGCCCGTCTAACGCATGCCAGGTGATCTTCGGATGTTCGCGCAGAGCGTCAAGATCATAGTCCGTTGAATTGAGATGCAACGACACCCGCTCATCCTAGTTTCGGCGATTGGCTTCAAACCATTGTCTTGGCGTTGTCGGCATGGAGGACACCTCACAGCATTGGGCCAAGGCCTCATCTTGCTCAAGCCAACCCCGTCCCTCAATAAAGCGTTTTCTTGTAAGCCTCGTCAACGGCAGACTGGGCAATTGAATCAACCGCCAGTCCTGAATGATCCCGGACCATTTCATTGAGCGTCGCAACCGGTCGCTCGTTCGGCCACGTGTGCGTCTTCCAGAAGCCCGCACGCACGAGCGACTTGCCGCAATGTGTGAAAATCTTGTGCGCCCTGATCCGGGTCACCGTCTTCGGAGACCGTCCCTGTATCGCAAATCGCGAACATACTTCAGCATCTTCGATAATAGTCGCATGTCCGTTGACCCGCAGCGTTTCGGCAACCGTTGGGATGAGAAAAATCAGCGACACACTCGGGTTCTCAAGGATATTCATCAACCCATCGATCCGGTTGTTGCCGGGCCTGTCGGGCAACAAGAGATGATGATCATCTTCAACCTCAACAAACCCGGCCGGGTCGCCTTTCGGGGACACGTCGATTTCATCACCGTCTGTTGTTGCCAGAATGAGAAATGTCGCGTGGCGGATAAAGCTACGGCAATGCCCATCGAATGCGGTAATTTCTTTCGCCGCCGCACGCGGTGTTGGCGCGCCATACAGTTCGCGAAGTCGGTCTGCAGTCATCATGATACGCTCTCCTTTGGCCAAGTCAGGCAATCTCTCCCCAAATCACCTTCTGCCCGTAGGTTCTTCGCGTAGCATTGCAGGTGCACCCACGCAATTGAACTGCTAAGACCAAACCATTCTACCAAGCGCAATACCTTATGGAACGCACATGACCACTGATGACCGCTACCCACCGTGCCAGGGCCCGGATCCTGATCCGACACCACCAAAGTTTCAGGTTCCAACTGGTACAATAGATTGCCATGCCCACATATTCGGATCGGCGGAAAAGTATCCATTCTCACCGGCGCGTGGTTACACGCCACCCGAGGCATCACTGCAGGACTATCAGAAACTCCACCAGGTACTTGGTGGCATTGAACGCGCCGTACTCACTCAGCCGAGCGTTTACGGAACGGACAACACCTGCATGATGGACATCCTCGATCAGGTTGGCACGAAGTACAAAGCCGTAGTCGCCGTCGACGGCGACGTCACCGACAAAGAACTCGAAGCTCTTGATGCCCGCGGTGCCTGCGGGGTGCGCGTCAATCTCGCGGACAAGGGTGGCAATCCCTTTGATGACATGCGGGCTGTGCAGCAGTTTACCGAGCGGCTGAAGGATCTCGGCTGGCACCTTGAAGTCCTCGTCCATGTCGATGACTTTGAGGATCTCCGCGCCACCATGAACGGCATGGCGGTTGACGTATCGTTTGGCCATCTCGGCTACATGAAGACCGATAAAGGGATCGACAATCCTGGCTTCCAGGACTTTCTTAACCTGCTGCGAGACGGCAAGGGTTGGGCCAAACTGACCGGCACCTACCGCATCACAACCTCAGCCCGAACGCCATATGACGATGTCCGCCCATTTGCCGAGGCCCTGATTGAAGCGAATGAGGACCGTATCGTCTGGGGGACGGATTGGCCGCATCCAACGTTCAAAGGCATTATGCCCAACGATGGCGCACTCTTCGACCACCTGGCGACCTGGGCTCCTGACGCGGCATTGCGGGAGAAAATCCTGGTTCGCAACGCTGAAGCCTTCTACGGCTTCCCGCCGCACAGCTGATTGCCTTGCTCGTTATCTGACCTATTGAGCGCCCCTACAATCAATCCAGGCATCGCAAAAAGAAAAAAGGCCGGTCATTGCTGACCGGCCTTGAGTGCCCCCGTGGCCCAATCCCTGTGGGCCATACTGAGACGCTTCTTCTGGCGCTCCTAAGCTCTGACCCGCCTCTCCATTAACCATAATCCGGCGGGCAAACGAAAGGCCGGCATAGCGCCAGCCTCTCACAATTCACATGCGTGCAAGTTAGTTGAGTTTACCGCGCAGATTCTGAATGCTCTGTTCAATCAACTGATCAGACTGGCCACCACTGACACGGCCCTGAATGATCTTCTCCGCGGCAGCCATCGCCGTTTCAACGGCGGCACCACGAACTTCACCCAGTGCTTGCGCTTCGGCGCGCGCGATTTTTTCTTCGGCCTGCTTGGCTCGCCGTGCAACCGATTCTTGCAGTGACTTGCGGGTCTCCGCTGCCACGGCCTCAGCTTCACGCCGCGCCTGGTCCACGATGACTTTTGCTTCCTCTTCCGCTTCCCGCGCCTTACGCTGGTAGTCAGCAAGAAGGTTCTGCGCTTCCTCGCGAAGCCGGCGCGCTTCATCGAGTTCCTTGCGAATGGCATCAGCACGGTCGTCAAGCGCTTTGCCAATCAAACGTGGAACGCCGAAGTAAACCAGCATTCCGGTAAAGACCAAGAAGGCAACTGCCACCCAGAAATCCGGTGTCGACAACAATCCGCCAGAGCCGCCAGCAAGCATCACCATCATTGATTTACTCTCCAGCAGGACGCTGAACGGCTGCGCGCGCTTCGTCCGCGGAGACGTCAACACCGATCAGTTTCTTCACAACTTCCGAGGCTGTCTCAGCCGCAATATTGCCGACCTCGGCCATCGCCTCATTCTTCCGTGCCAGAATTTGCGCTTCTGCTTCGGCGATTCGAGCAGCATCTTCGGCATCAGCCTTGGCGCGCTCTTCATTAACTTCGGCCGTCAGCTTCTCGCGTGTGTCACGAGCAATACCATTTGCCCGGCCACGCGCTTCAGCTAACGCCTGCTCGTAAGCTGCTAGTGCGGTATCCGTTTCATCCTTGAGACGCTCTGCCTCGGTCAGATCGCGTTGGATCCGGTTCTGTCGCTCTTCAATTACCGATGCAATCTTCGGCAACGTGACGCGCGACAGGACCAGATAGAGCAAGCCAAACGTTAGCGCCAGCCAAATCAGCTGGGGCGCCATATCCGGAACATTGAGCTGCGGAAGACCGCTCTTTTTCTCAACAGTATCCGGCACACTGGCCAGCACAACTGTCAGCCATGCAAGCATGAGACTATCTCCAACGACGATCGGATTTCGGAAGCGCTACCGCCGGCCAGAGCATGAACTCTGGCGCGCCGGTCATTCGTCGGAATTAGCCGAACAGAATGATCAGGGCGACGAGCAGACCGAACAAACCAGTCGCTTCAGCCAGGGCAAAGCCGATCAGAAGGTTGGTGAACTGGCCTGGAGCAGCAGATGGGTTGCGTAGTGCACCAGACAGATAGTTACCGAAGATATTACCGATACCGATACCAGCACCGATAAGTGCGAAACAAGCGAGGCCTGCACCGATAAACTTGGCTGCTTCCGCGTCCATGACGATCTCCTTTTGAGTAGTCGGTAAAGTCCGTTTCAGAGGTTGATAACGGCGGTCAGAACAACTGACCGCTGGTATTGGTTAGTGGTGATGCATGTTCACCGCGTCGTTCAGATAGATGCAGGTCAGCACCGAGAAAATGAAAGCCTGCAGGAAGGAAACGACGAATTCCAATCCGGTGAATGCGATCGTTGCAATCAATGGAACAAAGCCAAAGGCTCCGAGGCTCACGACGAACCCGGCGAAAACCTTCAACATCGTATGGCCAGCCATCATATTGGCAAACAGGCGAACCGAGAGACTGATCGGCCGGATCATATAGGAAATCAGCTCGATCGGTACGATCAGGATCAGGAGCACGAACGGCACACCATCCGGCACAAAAAGCTTCAAAAAGCCAACACCATGGCGTGCAAAACCGATCAGCGTGACCACGACAAACACCAAAGCTGCCAGTGCGAACGTGACAACGATATGGCTGGTCACCGTGAATGAGTATGGCAGCATACCCAGCATGTTGCAGGCGAGGATGAACATGAACAACGTGAACACGAAAGGCATATACTTGATGCCTTCCTTGCCGACGTTCTCGCGCAACATATTGGCAATGAACTCGTAGCTCAGTTCGGCAACCGACTGCATTCGGGTCGGCACCAGTGAACGGCTCTGCATGGCCATTGTGAGAAACCCGACCACAACAACGAATGCGGCCACCATGAAGGCGGACGAGTTTGTGAAAGATGCGTCCAATCCGAACAGATCAAGCTTCAGAAAGCGATTGATCTCGAACTGAGACATTGGGCCTGCAAGCACGTGTTATCTCCCAATTGGTTCCAACCAACCCAATCGTTCAATCATCCAAGTCGTCATCCTTCACGGAAGGAGCGGACTTCTGCAAAGGCTCCGAAGCCGCTTGCATCCGCTGCGCCGTGCGAATGACATTGAGCATGCCGGCAGCAAAGCCCAACATTAGAAACACAATCAGGAACCACGGACCCGATGTTTCGAAATACCGGTCCAGTCCCCAGCCAAGCAGCCCGCCGAACACGACGCCCACAACGAGTTCCACCGCAATCTTGAAGCCCTGCGCCATCGCATGACCACGAGCGGTGTTGTCGGGTGGGGGTTCTCTCCGCGCTTTCACGGCATCCAGCCGCCGTCCAAGATCTTCTGAACGCTTTTCAAAAGCTTCTCGATCCTGATGGCTTATATGGCCTCGCGGCGTGCCATTTCCCGAGTCGTTCTGGGACATGGATGGCGCGTCCTGATGCTGTAATGTGGCCGGAGATGGCCCGCTTATTGACGGCGCAATACCTACGGAACGGCCACTAGGGTGTCAAGGCAAGCGCCGCCTAGCCAATCGTCTATAACCTATGGCGAAAGCGCGCAGTTCCGGACGAACGACCCACTGCTTGCATCGGCAATCCCGTTCAGGGCACCAATCTCAAGGCTTCATCTCATGATCACGACCCTGATCACTTCACCTTGTTGCGACAATGCGACCTGTGCCAAGATCATCCACACAACGTGCGTACCTAGCTTCCCGCGACTCAAACATTGATTTATTGACGGTAGCTAACACCTTGACTTCATTTAATTGATTCATCGGAAATACCATGGAGCCAATATCAATACTGTTTTGGTTATTGATAGCTTTGATCGCACTCCTTGCGTATGCAATCGAGGCCGGCCTTGCCACCCGCCATAAGCGTATCATGATAACGTCGTTGGCTCTGGCAACGGCCGCGGCGATCTACATCGCCTTGATTGCCGATTGACCTACTTGGTGCCAGCGGCCACACACATCTCAGTCATTGCAAAGCCATCACACGCACCCGCACTTCCAACGCGTTCAGCAATTTGCTGGGCAGCAGCAGCGAGACTGTCGCGACCCATATCGCCCAACGCCAATACTGCGAGAGGCTCATCAGCCCGTTTCTTGCGCTGGCGCGTATAAAGCGGGTCATAGTGGTGTTGCATGAGCTCACAAGCGAGCTGCTCGTATTGCGCCGCCCTCGCCAGATCAAACCATCCGTCGATGAGATCGCGCGCATGGTAAGACCTCAGCCTTTCAATCGCCGCCACCAGCCGTTCCGGATCGGCAATGATATCGCCATAGGCTTCGCGCAAGAACTTCGCACGCACCGACAGGTTAGCGCGAACTTCTATGCGGCGCGCAGCCGACATTGACTGCATCAGGCGATCAGGAACTGACAGGCGCCCCACCAGATTCGACTCAGCCTCAACAACGATTGGCTTACCTCGATCGAATTGGGATAACTGATCCCATAGGAGCGACTCGAACAGTTTTTGTGATGGCTGTGGGTGAGCAGCAAACCCGCCAAACACGGAGCCGCGATGATTGGCGAGACCTTCCAGGTCAAGTACCTGAACACCGCGCTCGTTGAGCAGTTCGAGGATCTTGGTCTTACCGCTGCCAGTTTGCCCATCGAGCACGACCAGATGGAACAGCGGACCGGGATCGCGCAGCTCGGCCACGACAAATCGCCGCCATGTCTGATACCCGCCGTCCAGCACACCGCCGCGCCAACCAATAGCCCCAAGAATTGTCGCCATGGAGTTGGAGCGCATCCCACCACGCCAGCAGTAGATCAGCGGTCGGAAGTCTCGGGGCTTGTCTGCCAACCCGTTTGTCAGATGTCTGGCAATGTTCTTGGAAACGTAGGCAGCCCCCAGGCGACGAGCGTCAAACCGTGACTGTTGAACATAGATGGTCCCGACTTCGGCCCGCTCGGCGTCGCTGAGTACAGGCAGATTGATCGCACCCGGAATATGATCCAGCGCAAATTCAGACGGCGAGCGCACGTCGATCACGGCGTCGAAGCCTTCGATGGCGACACCAGACGGTAGCACGATCTTCTCGAATACAGACATCAAAGCCCGATTTCACTGTGCCGGCACTCGGGTCCGGCCTCGTTGTTAAAGTGTCCCACGATCGGTCCGAGGCGGAGAATGTTCGCCCGATGATCTGAGCGTGCGCCGACCATTGCATAGCACAAACCAAGATAGCGCGTTGCCTGTGAGGCAGAGTTACATTGAGAAGGCGTGTCAGGTGCCCGTTACCCGGCTTCCAGAAACTGCTCAGCCGCTGCCAGATCAACCGACACCAGCTGGCTGACACCACGTTCCACCATGGTGACCCCAAACAGGCGATCCACGCGTGCCATCGTCATTGGATGGTGGGTAATCACCAGGAAGCGTGTATCCGTATCAGATGCCATTTTCTCCATCAAAGTACAGAAACGGTCGACGTTGGCATCATCGAGAGGAGCATCAACTTCGTCGAGCACACAGATGGGTGACGGATTGGTCAGGAAGACGGCGAAAATCAGCGACAAGGCTGTCAGCGTCTGCTCACCACCGGACAGCAGCGAAAGGGTCGTTGGCTTCTTGCCTGGCGGCTTGGCAATGATTTCGAGACCACCCGCCAACGGGTCTTCGCTGTCATCGATCATCTCAAGCTTGGCTTCACCGCCACCAAACAACGTCGCAAACAAGGATTGGAAATGCGCGTCAACCGTCTCGAAGGCTTCCTTGAGTCGCTTCCGGCCCTCCCGGTTCAACGAGCCAATCGCCGACCGCAGCTTTGCAATCGCCTCTTCAACGTCCGCCCGCTCATTATCCAGGGTTCCAAACTGCGTATTGAGCTCATCCAGTTCGGTCGTGGCCTGAAGGTTGACCCCGCCAAGCCGTTCGCGGTCGGTCTTCAATCGCAGCAGCCGGGCATCCGCATCGGACAGGGACGGCAACTTGTCTTCGGGTGCATGTTCCGCAATCGAGAGGCAGCCTTCAGGCTGGGTTTCAAATGTTTCCTGAATTTGCCGCACGACATCCGCCCGGCGCGCTCTTGAACCTTCAAGCTTGGCGTCAGCCCGCGCACGGATTTCGCGTTGCTCGCTGACATCGCTCTGAGCGGCCCGCAAAGTTGCATTGGCCTCTTTCAGACCGGTCTCAGCTTCTGCCAACTGGTCTGCAGCGACGCGCCGTTGTTCTTCGGCCTGCGTCAACTCATTCATGAGTTTCGATCGGCGCTCGTCCAGCTGATCAGGGATCTGACTGACGGTTGCCTTCTCTTCGCGGTTTTCAGCCAAACGCTTTTGAAGGGCATCAATCTGGCGGGAACTCTGTTCTGCTCGCTCTGACCATCGCTTCACATCCGCCTTCAGTTTGGCCTGTTGCTCGAGGCGCTGCTTACCGGCACGCTCCAATACGGTCACTTCGGTCTGCAATTGGGTTGCTTTTGTTCGTGCGGCCTGCACGGCTTCGCGAAAGGTCGCAACCTCTGTGTCCATATGATCAGCAGCTGTAAGTCCCTGAATCGCCTCCTCGCTGGCGGCAAGTGCCACCTGTGCAGCCTTTAAGTCTTGCTCAGCAACCTGCACCGCTTCGTTCAATGCTGTCAGACGAACCGCCGTCTCCTGCGCAACCCGCTCCACTTGAGCCAATTGCTTGCTCGTCTCAGCCGCCTCACTTTGCGTACGCTTATGATCCGCGCGGAGGGCAGTGTGCTCGTTGGTTGCCGATTGCAGCATCGCACTGGATTGGGCCAGAACCTGCTCCGCACCTGCAACCGCAACCGCCGCCGCCGCTTGTTCGCTAATCAACTCCTCAAGGCGATTGCGCGCGGCCAGGCGCTGCGCAGCAGGTGTTGGTGCATCGGCAGGCGCGACGAGACCATCCCAGCGCCAAAGCCCGCCGTCCGTCGAAACCAATCGCTGTCCGATGCGCAGCTTTGATTGGAGTTCTGCGCCCTGCTCAGGCTCAACAATACCGATTTGCTGGAGACGACGTTGCAGCTCGGGTGGCGCATCGACAAACGCGGCCAGACTGTCCAGTCCCTCCGGCAAGGCATGATCTTCGCCGCTCTCTGCCTGACCGTCGGATGAGCCATCGATTGCGCGCCAGTGCATTGCCTCTTCAACACCAATCGGAAGCTCCAGATCATCGCCCAGTGCCGCGCCCAGCGCCACCTCATAGCCTTTTGCGACTTTGATCTGTTCAACAATGGGTTGCGCACCCTCGTGGTCGGAGGACTGCAACAGCTTGGCGAGCGTGTCGCGCTCCGTCTCAATCTGCTTCAGCGAAATCCGTGCCTGCCCCACCGAGAAATTGGCGTCCTCAGCCTGCTCGCGATACGCCGTGATTTGTTCTTCCAGGAGGGTCTGCTCTTCGACCTGCTGCTCAACGAGATCGCTCAACTCCAACGACTTCGCTTTTAGCTGCTCAAGTTGAGCTGCATCCGGAGCTGAGGCCCGCGCCGTATCAAGTTGCCGAACCAGCTGCTCTTGTTGATGCTGCGTGCGCTTGACCTGGTTGCTGCGTTCCCGGCATTCCGCCTCGGCACTACTGCGTTTCGCGCGCACTTCCGATTGACGCGCCAACACGTCCGAGAGCTGGTTCTCAGCCTCAGCCAGTCCAGCTGACGCCGCCTCAAGTCCATCCCGCAACGACTGGTCCGCATCGACAGCATTGTTGATTTCATCTTCCAGCGCGACGAGTTCGGCTTGCAGTCCTTCGCCGAGCTTGCGTGCTTCATCAACCAACGTTGTCTCGCGCGCAATGTCCCCCTCAATGAGGCCAATCCGTGCCGTCAGTTCTTCATCGCGCTGTTTTGCACGCCGAACATCATTGTCCAGGTTCGTTTGTTCATGGCGCAAGCGCGCAAGCACCGCAGCGCGTGTGACCTCCTCATCCCGGAGCGGTTGCAGCGTATCGCTGAAATCCGCTTCCAGCTTGATTGCGCTGGCCTCTTTCGCTGTCGCCGCCCCGAGTGCTTCGAGCGCAACCTGCAACGCAGCTTCGTCGTGATCCACCTGCACCTGGGCTTCAGACCACACCAGGTAGAGCCGTAGCGCTTCAGCTTTGCGGATGTCTTCTGACAGTTCGCTATAGCGCCGTGCCTGACGCGCCTGGCGTTTTAAACTGTCAATCTGGCTCTTCAACTGGCCGAGAACATCACCGATACGGACCAGATTGCTCTCTGCCGCCTTAAGCCTGAGTTCAGCCTCATGCCGCCGGCTGTGCAAACCGGCCGTGCCGGCAGCGTCCTCAAGGATGCGCCGGCGTTGCTCGGGCTTGGCATTGACGATCTCACCAATCTGGCCCTGTCTGACGAGCGCAGGCGAACGCGCGCCGGTCGCCGCATCTTCAAACAGGATCTTGACATCACGCGCCCGGACATCCCGGCTGTTCACCCGATAAGCAGATCCCGCCTCACGCTCAATCCGGCGCGTGATCTCGATATGATCGTTATCATTAAATTCAGCTGGTGCGCGCCGGTCCTGGTTGTCGAGAAAAATCGTTACTTCGGCCATATTGCGCGCCGGCCGGCCGGTCGTTCCGGAAAAAATCACGTCGTCCATCGCCGATGCACGCATCGACTTGTAAGACGTCTCGCCCATCACCCAGCGCAGAGCTTCCAGCAGATTGGATTTGCCACAGCCATTCGGCCCGACAACGCCTGTCAGGCCCGGCTCAATCAAGAGCTCGGTCGGTTCTACGAATGACTTGAAGCCAATCAGCCTCAGCTTATTAATGTGCATACATCAGGCCTTGCAGGCGACAGATCAGGCGATCGGCTGCGTCGGCCGAACACGGTGTTCAACGAAGGCCAATGTAGCAATGTTCAACCCGGCGATGGAATAGGTTCATGCCGACGCCGCGCAAACAGAGTGAATCGGACTTGTGTTGCAGCCTAGTTGTTGGCTGCAGCAACCGGCTTGGCAAGGGCCTGTGCAACAAGGCTGTGGATGTCTGAGGTGCCAAGCCGCCGCTTATAGAGTTTCCCGTTGATAAAGAAATTCGGCGTACCGATGATCCCCAGCGTCCGGCCGCGTTCCTTAACCGCGTTCAGCTTCTCACTCAGCGACTTATCCGCGTAGCAGGCATCAAATTGCGCCCGTGTCATTCCAACCTGGCGGGCAATTTTGAAGATCGGTTCGCGGCGCACGGTTTGGCTGACCCATTGCCGTTGCTGCCGCATGAACTTGTCATAGAGCTCAAAGTACTTGTTGGCCGGCGCGCAACGCCAGGCAATCGTCGCAGTACCGGATTGAAAACCGATTGGGAATTCCCGCAGAATGTAACGCACCTTGCCGGTATCGATATAATCCCGTTTCAGGACCGGGAACGTCTCCGTCTGGAATTTACTGCAGAACGGGCAGGTTAACGATGCGTACTTGATGATCGTCACTGGTGCATTGGCCCGGCCAAGCGACATTTCAGGCAGTGGCCCTGGCTTCATCACATCTGCAACGGTGGGGTTCTCGATAACCTGCCGCCGCCCAACATCTGTCTCAACGTGGTCCGCGAAAGGATTAAACGGCTTGGCCTTGCCGTGCTGAGTAGCACTCGATGTCGTGGAGCCTGCCGAAAGCACGCCGGCTCCCTGCAGTGTTGGACTAGCCGCACAACCAGCTACAACGAGCGCCAGCGTTAACGCCAAACCAATGCGCGCAAGCCCCCCAAACACGTGTCAGCCCCTCCGATGGCGCCCCGGCCCAATGGCCGGGACAGCACTGTAATAGTAGTCAGACCGACGAAGAAATCAGGAACTCTTCAACAACGGTTCCAGTTCTTTGTCGAATGCCTCAATCGTGTAGCTTCTGGTCCGCATCCGCTTCCCATTGATGAAGAACGACGGTGTCGCATCGACGCCGAACTCCTTGTCGGCCTTGTCGCGATGGCGTGCAATCTTGCCCAGCAACTCGTTGTTCTCAAGGCAGCTATTGAATGTCTTCTCGGTGAATCCGGCCTGCTTTGCAATCTTGAGTAGCTCGGGCAGAGGATCGCGGGACGCCCAATCGGCCTGCTTCTCAAACAGGACATCGATCAAGCCAATTGATTTCTGCGGTGTGTCGGCACAACGCGCCAACATAGCTGCCGCAGCAGCCAAGTTGTTCAGCGGGAATTCGCGGATAACGAAGCGGATTTTACCCGTATCGATGTATTTCTCTTTGAGCTTCGGATAGGTCGTTTGGTGGAACCGGGCACAAGCTGGGCATGACATCGAGGCATACTCGACAATCGTCACTTTGGCGTCTTCGGGCCCCTGTGCCAGATCCGGCAATTCGCCCGGCGCCATGAGCTTCGCAATGTCGACCTGATCGATCCTGGATTGCGCCCATGCTGAACCAGAAATTGCGACAGTTCCGATGGCAGCGCCTGTCCCAAGCAGTACGGACCTGCGATCCAACAGCAGGCCTGGAAAACGGTTTCTTGAGTTGGACACGTATCACTCCTCGTAGCTGAGCCGATGTAACCTTATAACGCTTTGCCGATACTCTGCCCCCCGATTAAGGCAATTCAGAGCTTAAAGCCATCGACAAGGCAATCACAAACAGTTGCACAGCCGCTTTGAGGGATTCCACCCGCACCAGCTAGCGCGCAGTTTTTGGCGCTCTCACCCAAGCACTCAGGCGCTCAAGCGCTGCTGTCAGATCATCAGCTGCATCGTGCTGGCTTGCCGGGTGCGTTTTGAGAGAGCGGTGCGTTGCGTTTTTTTGTTGATCTGACAAGGGCTTAATCGGCGCTTGGATCAAACGGACTTCACGAATTGCGTTGTAACCGAAATGCGAGTTAATGCGCCCGATGATCTGTGAGCGACGATATTGGATATCGAGGGCACAGGCAGCCTCAACCCGGAGGATCAATGTGGCTCCATTGTCACGCGTAGCTGCCGTTTCATCATGGACATCCGGCAGGCGTGGCCACTTGATCTTTTCCGGCCGCGTAACGTCAGCAACCTCTTGGCCAACAATGCTTGCCCACTCGGTCAGCAGCGATGTTGTTGAAAAACCAAACTTCTGGAAGGACTTCTTCGTAATCTGAGGGACGAACGAACCAATCGCCTTAGCTGCAGCGCCTCTTCCCTGGCCCCGTCCAGCCCCGTTAGTGTAGCCAACTCCACCGACCATCGTTCGTCTCCGACGTTTCCCGCAACTCGATTGCGGCGTACCATCGTTTAAATGATTCGCCCCGAATCTGGAGATCCCCGCGATGAGCACTGTTGCACATGAGCAACGTCAGTCCCGCCCCGGCCGTGACACCGCTCCCATCCTTTTGCAGTGGTATGACAACGAGGCGCGAGTTCTCCCCTGGCGCTACCGCCCCGGTGAGCAGGCCGACCCCTATAAAGTCTGGCTAAGCGAGGTCATGCTGCAGCAGACCACTGTGAAAGCCGTAATCCCGTTCTTCGAGAAATTCGTCGCGCAGTGGCCAACTGTGGAAAGTCTTGCCCTGGCCGATGAGGAAAGTGTTCTCCAGGCCTGGGCCGGGCTCGGGTATTACTCCCGCGCACGAAACCTGCACAACTGTGCCCGCATGGTTGTCACCGACTACGATGGCCGGTTCCCTGCAAACGAGGCAGAACTCGCCAAGCTACCGGGCATCGGCCCTTACACAGCGGCAGCAATCGCTGCCATTGCCTTTGATCTGCATGCCACCCCGGTCGACGGCAATGTCGAACGGGTCACATCACGCCTGTTTGCGGTTGAGCAGGCCCTGCCGCAATCGAAGTCGCAACTCCGCGATCTTGCTGCAACGCTCACACCGGGACAGCGCAACGGAGATTTCGCGCAGGCCATGATGGATCTCGGCGCAACGGTTTGCACACCGAAACGCCCATCTTGCCTGATGTGCCCTTTGCAAAACCAATGCACGGCCCATGCCTTAGGCATTGCCGAGCGCCTGCCTCTCAAGAAGGCAAAATCGGACCGCCCGACCCGGCACGGTGTCGCATTCGTCGCGCTCTCTGAGGACGGCCACCTTCTACTGCGTCAGAGGCCGGATACGGGTCTTCTGGCTCGCATGCTGGAAGCTCCAGGGACCGACTGGCAGGATGAGGTCATGCCGCACCGCGAAGCCCTGCGCACAGCCCCCGTCAAATCAGACTGGTGGTATGTGCCCGGAACGGTGGTCCACACCTTCACCCATTTCCGGCTTGAGCTGGATGTCTATCGTTCGGTCGTTCCGGCTGACGCGGCGCTGACCTTTTGGGCTGATGCCCCTCGCTGCCGCTGGGTGCCGCGCGCAGACCTTGAACGCCAGGCACTGCCCTCCTTGATGCGCAAAGTCATCATGCATGGCTTGAAAGGCCAGTAGTATCAGCAGGTGCTTGTAGGCCAAATTCGCAGCACTGGAGTGAGTTATCGCACGATAGTCTAGGACCTGAATAGCGAGCTGTTTATCCAGTACCAGACAAGCGCAACCACCTGCAGGGCGAGGGCTGCCCCGAAGGCCACTTGGAATGACTGCGGATCATAGCTACCAGACGCCGTCGCCGGGAACTGCTCAATGATCGCACCGATCACGTACTGCAAAGCAAACGCCGCGCCGAATATCGTGAGATTGACCGCCGTCTGCGCCTTCCCGGATTGAGCTGCTCCGTAATGCGTAGCAAGCCACGGATACGCCAGAATAGCAGCTTGCCCAAGCATCCCGAACGCGAACCATTGCGGCAGAAGGAAGTCACCCGTCATTCCAAGCACAATGCCAACTTGGGAGCCAATGTAGGCCAGCAAAAAGAACATCATGACTGACAGCAGATTGGCGCCGCGCCGGACCAAGCCGTCTGCAACCACGCCGGTTAATAGGATGCCAACGAAAAACGCAATCGCCATCATCAGGAGATGCGCGGCCACCGCCTCTGCCTCGAGCCGGCCGACATCGCGCAACCACGGCCCTGCCCACAAAGTCTGGATCGCGATATGACTGCCAGCCGTTGTCGCAAGCAAAGGCGTGATGGCCCAGAAGCTACGGTCGCTGAAAATGGCACCGACGCCGCGGAACTGATTAGCAAAGGTCTCCGCCCTGACCGTGCTCCGTTTTTCAGGGACAACACTGAAGATCAGAAATGCCACAAAGAACGTCACACCAGCTAACGCAATGAAAACGTCCCGCCAGCCGAACAACTGCGTTACGAATTCCAAAGGCTCGGTTGCGAGCAGCAGACCAATCGCACCCGATGACATAACAAGCGCGTTGGCCAACGCCCGCCGCGGCTCAGGTATCCAGATCACAACCGCCTTGAAGCTCGCCATCAGTCCGCCGGCAAAACCGAGACCGATCAGGGCACGGCCGACCACCAGTGTTTCGGCGTCCTGCCCGAAGGAGAAAACCAAGATCCCGGCAGCGGCGACACTCAGCAGAAGGATCTGCACACGCCGCGGTCCGAACTTGTCGAGCAGGATGCCGAGCGGTAATTGAAAGACTGCAAAGGCGCCAAGATAGGCTGCAGTCACCAGGCCCAGTTCAGCCGGCCCAAGACCAATCTCTGCTACCAGATCCTTTTCGATGATCGCGTTCGCTCCGCGCAACAGGTAGGACATGAAATATCCAAGCGAGAACGGCGCGAGTGCACAAACAAGAGTAAAGAAACCAGGGTGTTTCCCCGGGCTGGGCTCGGTCAACGACAAATTATCCTCTTAGGGCAGCGGCAGAATGATCACACCACCGGTGGTGGTTGACATGATCACACGATGACCGACAAAAGGCCAACTGCCGTTCTCCGACTGCGCTCGTGTAGAGACGGCGCCCACCGAAACCTTGGCAAGAAAGCGCACAGTCAGGCGCCTGCGCAGAGTGGTCGAGCAAAAGTTGAAAAGTTCTAAGGCGTCGATTTGCCGGTGAGTAGGACCTTGGGCCCGGAAGTCTGCGAGAGACCAAGCTGACGCCGTGCTTCACTGCGCAGAACATCAATCGGTTTTAGTTTACCTTCCGCCTCAAAATGCCAGAACGTCCAGCCATTGCAGGCACTCTTGCCTTGGACCTCAGCGCCCAGGCGATGGATCGAACCACGCATGTCCGTGCCGGCTTTACCGTCCAGCTCCAGTGTACCATCGGCCCGAACTTCGGCACGATACCTCTGCCGCTCATCGACAAGACGTGTACCTGGCTCGAGAATCCCGAGTTCGATAATCGTCCCGAACGGGACACGCGGTTCGGTTCGCTTGGTTGGCATTGGTTTGATGTCATCAAGCGGCAATTCGCTCACACGTTTAATGCGGGCTTCAGCGTTTTTGGCGTAACCAGGATCGCGTTCGATACCGATCCACTTCCGGCCCAGACGCTTTGCAACGGCGCCTGTGGTTCCGGTTCCGAAGAACGGGTCCAAAACAACATCACCCGGATTGGTGCACGCAATCATGATGCGATGCAGGATCGCCTCAGGTTTCTGTGTCGGGTGCGCCTTTCGTCCGCTCGTATCCTTGAGGCGCTCCGGTCCCGCACAAATCGGAAACAGCCAGTCGGAGCGCATCTGCACATCATCGTTGCCGGCTTTCAGCGCATCATAATTGAATGTGACGCGGGACGACTGCTCGCGCCCGGCCCAGATCAAGGTCTCATGCGCATTCGTGAACCTACGCCCACGAAAATTCGGCATCGGGTTTGTTTTACGCCAGATGACATCGTTCTGCAGCCAGTAGCCGAGGTCTTGCAGCGCTGCACCCAATCGAAAAATGTTATGATAGGAGCCGATCACCCAGATGGCACCATTGGGTTTCAGGATCCGTTTACACTCGCCAAGCCAGGCGCGCGAGAACGCATCATAAGACTCGAAATCCTGAAACTTATCCCAGTCCTGGTGCACCCCATCGACAACCGTGTTGTTCGGTCGTAGCAGGTCTTTTTCCAGCTGCAGATTATAGGGTGGATCTGCAAACACCAGATTGACGGAGGCATCCGGCAACGCAGCCAATTGCTCCAAACAATCACCAACCAACAAACGGTTCGCGATCAGCCTCTTCTTCGGGCGACGTTCCGAACGCATAATACTCAAACTCTGACTTACGCTAGATTCTACACACACTACCTGTGCAGAACACAGGTTAGGACCGGCACTGGCCAGACCCTGAATCCGAATTGGTTAACGAATGGTTAATTTCCTTGTCGTTTGGGTTAGGACCATAGGAGATCACAAATGAGCTCACGCCAAGACCGATTTAGCTGAACCGATCAAAACGGCACCGACCAAAATATCCAAGCGTCGTTCGCGCTGTGTCATACTCCTACGCGTCAAGGCCAAGCGCCACCCTTACCGGCCGAAAGGAGCGCCTGTGGTGAACTGTCGGCCCGTGTAGGCTTAGTGCCTCCAAATGTGCCTTAGTCCCGTATCCCTTGTGCTTTTCAAAGCCAAAATCCGGATGCTCCGCGGCTAGATCGATCATCATCCGATCCCTCGTCACTTTTGCAATCACGGATGCAGCTGCAATCGACAGGCATTGCGCATCACCGCCGACAACTACCCGCGTGCGCATCTTCAAGCCCGGTGAACGGTTCCCATCTACCAGGACAACATCCGGATCCGAATCCAGTGCGGACACGGACTGGCGCATAGCCCACATTGTTGCCTGCAGAATGTTCTCACGGTCAATCCGATCGACATCGGCAACGCCAATCGCATATTCGAACGTCTCTACGATCTGGTCGAAGAGTTTCGCCCGGACCTCCTCATTGAGTGCCTTCGAATCGTTGAGTTTTTGTAAGCCCGCTGGCAATGGGCTTCTCATCTGCGCGTCAGTCACGCAAACTGCTGCCGCCACAACCGGACCAGCAAGCGGCCCGCGGCCAGCCTCATCGACACCGCAAACTAATCCTTCGCCACCTCCGAGCTCTTCCAACTCGATAGCAAAAGTCGGCTGCGTACCTTTTGCACTTCGAACCTTCCCCACGCCGTCCCGTCCAATTTCACTGTGTCGTCCAACTGCCTAAAGCAACCCCAATTGGTCGCCGGTTTCAACAGGAACCTCGAATAAATCGCATCGCAGGTCCAATCTTCTCCGATTGAGCTGATGCCGCTTCAACGCTTTGCGAAAGCGATCTGCAATCATATCAGCGAAAGGGCCAGACCCGCGCTGCCGATGACCGAACTCAGAGATGTAGTCGCGGCCATGATGCATACCTTGCAGCAGTTTGATCACACGTCCGGATCGATTGGGAAACTCAGTCTCCAGCCACTCGCGGAACAGGTCTTTCAATTCCAGTGGCAGCCGGAGCATGACATAAGTTGCACTCTCGGCACCGGCATGACGCGCCGCTTTCAGAATGCCCTCAATCTCATGATCGTTGAGCCCGGGAATAATCGGAGCAACCATCACGGTAGTCGGCACACCAGCATCTGACAGCGCTTGGATCGCTGCCAACCGACGATCGGGCATTGCAGCGCGCGGCTCCATTTTTCGTGCAACCCCGCGATCCAGTGACGTCACGGACAATGCAACCTTGACCAGCCCCTTCTCCGCCATCCGCGAAAGAATATCGACGTCTCTTACGACCAACGCGGATTTCGTAACAATCCCAACCGGATGATTGAAACGTTCCAGCACCTCAAGAACGGCACGGGTAATACCGAGCCGCTTTTCTGCCGGTTGATAGGCATCTGTCACCGCCCCCAATGCAATCGTCTTGGGCACATACCGTTTCCGCCTGAACGCGGCCTCTAGCAGCTCTGCTGCATTCACCTTTGCGAAAATCTTAGTCTCGAAATCAAGTCCCGGCGACAGGCCCATATGCGCATGCGATGGCCTCGCATAACAGTAGCTGCAGCCATGTTCGCATCCGCGATACGGATTGATTGACTGATCAAATGACAGGTCAGGGCTATCATTGGTTGCGATAATTGACTTCGCAAATTCCGGCTGGATGGTCGTGCTGAAAGCATCGAGATCACCCAGGGTCTCCCAGCCATCATCAAAGTCTTCCCGCCTTTCTTGTTCATAGCGGCCACTCACGTTGCTGCGTGCACCGCGCCCACGGCGACGATCTTGCTCGACAATCTTATGGACTGGCTCTAATCCAATGGCGCTATCACTGGTCATAACGTCCTCGACCCGCTCAACTCTATAAGGCAAACTAGCGAACACAAAAGAACAAGACAAGAACAAAATGAGAATATGCGATTGCTATAGGGCTGAATAAATGAGCGACATGGTACAGTCACGCCTATGATCACGGTCGTCATACCAACACTCAATGCCGCATCGGGCCTTGCTGCCTGCCTGACCGCTTTGGTTCCAGGTGTGGTCAACGGCTGTGTGCGCGAGGTGATCATTGTCGACGGCGGATCGGACGATCGCACACTCGAGATTGCCGAAGCCTCCGGTGCGCGCATTCTCCACGCCAGCAAGGGCCGGGGAAGCCAGCTGAAAACCGGAGCCGAAGAGGCCAAGAGCGAGTGGCTGTTGTTCCTCCATGCTGACACTGTTCTGGAAACCGGGTGGGAGGACGAAGTCGCGACCTTCATGGAACGGGTCGATACCGGTCAAAGGCCGGAAACAGCAGCAGCATTCAAATTCGAACTCGACGATCTCGGCTTCATGCCGCGCGTCATCGAGTGGGGCGTTGCCTGTCGCTGCACTCTGTTCCGCATGCCGTACGGCGATCAGGGCCTACTCATTCCCCGCAGGCTCTACCGGCGCGTCGGTGGTTACAAGCCGATCCCACTGCTCGAAGACGTCGACATCAACCGGCGTATCGGTCGATCAAAGCTCGTCATCCTTCGATCCGGTGCCATTACGAGTGCAATTCGCTACAAGCGCGATGGCTATTTCAAGCGTGTCATGAGGAACTGGACATGCCTCCTGATGTACTATTGCAGGGTGCCGATCAGGCACATCGTCAAACTGTACCATTGAGCGATGATATTGAACGCCCGGGGAGTTAAGCACGGCCATCGCCGTCTGATCATCATGGCGAAGGCTCCGACGGCTGGACGGGTGAAAACCCGTTTGGCCGGCGACATCGGAACAACCGCAGCGACTGCATTTTATCGCCATACCTGTCAGGGTGTTATTGCAAGGCTCTCAGCCACGAGCCTTTGGACCACGATCCTCAATATCGCACCTGACGCTGCAGTATCTGCACCGTTCTGGCCACACAATCTAACAAGAACCGCGCAGGGGGAGGGCGATCTCGGCCAGCGCATGCGTCGCGCCATGACGTGGTTTCCCAGCGGCCCTGTCGTGCTTGTCGGGACCGACATCCCGGCAATTCAACGCCATCACATCGCCGACGCTTTCAAGGCACTACGGAAAAATGACTTCGTCCTGGGCCCGACGCCGGACGGTGGCTTTTGGCTTGTTGGCACCGCGAACCAACGCAACCTCGAAGGCGCATTTGATAACGTGCGGTGGTCGACCGAATTCGCCCTGCAGGACACAATCAACGGCTTAAAGTCACATAGTTTCAGGACCCGAATAGGCCTCGTGGCCGAGCTGAATGACATCGACCATGGCAGCGACCTGGCAGCGACTCGGAGCTTCGTCGGCCGGCGCATCCTGCCATCGCAATTTTAGAGATACACTTATCTCTAAAATTGTCAGAACAACGCGCAATATCTGACTACGTTTGCTATAATCTCAAAGAGAGAATATATGATTTGCAAGCTGATGAAATAGACGAGCGAAGCAGAGTGGCCATGTCTCAGCCCCAGTACACGCCGGCACAGGTCCTGGAAACAGCGCGCCGTGCAGAGGCTGACGGTCAGCCTGACTATGCCGACCAGGCCTATCGCCATATCCTTGAGGTGTTCCCGGGAAGCCCGGAAGCTGTCACTGCCCGTGAGGCAATTGCCCAGCGTCAGCAGTATACCAACGGCGCCGGCGATCGCGCACAGGATCGTATTCCGAACCTGAACGATACCGTCCAGCCGCAAGCGGCACGTGCGCAACAACCGGCCTCTGCACCAGGGCCTGCTCCCCTCCCCCATACCGGCCATATGCCGCTTGGCTCGCCCGCGGCCGGCCAACCCGCTCCCCAAGCCGCCGCACGCCCCGCGAGCAACAATTTGCAGCTTGAGCCGGCTGCAGCTGCCGGTGGAGCGACTGAAGTCTCTGGCCGCAGCGCCGGCTTTCCATTACCGCACCCGCGCAATTATCCGCTCGCCCGTCTGCTAGCAACACTAACGGTCATCCTTGGCACGCTAGCGCTGCTTGTCGCCCTACTGATTGGTGCAGCCTCAGTGCTTGATCCGGCCACCACGCAGGTCCTCACCGGTACTCCGCTCGTGATACCGAACATCATGTTTGCTATGAGTGTCTTCGGGTTCGGCCTGGTCCTCTGTCTTATTGGACTTCTGGCACACGCCGTGTTCCATACCGCACGCAATCTAACCGCCTATACGGCGGCGGAGCATGCGCGCCTCAGACGACGTGACGGCTGAGCAGACTTGCTCGTAATGTAGCAGCCACAGCCTGGATGTAAGCGAGCAAAGACGCCTGTCGATTTTCAGCCGTTGCGCACTGCTACAGCGCAGCACCCGAGCTCTTGCCTTTGATCGCGAAATTCGACCCTGTACCGCCGGAAAGATTGGCTGACGCGCCAAGCAGCGCGGCCATTCACGACTGCTCCCATCTCCGGCTGCTGCTGGCGTATTCGGATCAGTCGAGTTCGAACTTGTCTTTGTAGTCGACGGCGAGGGCCGGATCCTGGTCGGCTTTGCGCAGGATGCAGTTCCCGACAACCAGGGTCTCCATCTCGCAGCCCATGAAGCAGCGGAAGGCGTCCTCCGGTGTGTTGACGATCGGTTCACCGCGCACATTGAAACTGGTGTTGACCAGAACCGAGCAGCCGGTCTGTTGCTTGAATGCTGACAGCAGCGCATGGTAGCGCGGGTTGGTCTCCTCGTGCACGGTCTGCACACGCGCGGAGTAGTCAACATGCGTGATCGCCGGAATGTCGGACCGCGGCACGTTCAACTTCTCAATGCCGAACAGCTGGCTTTCCGAGTTTGTCATCTTGCGGCGTCGTTCCTCGACAACGTCGGCAACGATCAGCATGTACGGGCTCTCGCGGTCGAGCTCAAAGTATGACGAGACATCCTCAGCCAGAATGGAAGGTGCAAACGGCCGGAAGCTCTCACGATACTTGATCTTGAGATTGAGGTTCTTCTGCATCTCCGGATTGCGCGGATCACCCAGGATGGAGCGACCGCCAAGCGCGCGCGGACCAAACTCCATGCGTCCCTGGAACCAGCCAACCGCATCGCCATTGCTGAGGCTGGTGACGGTCTGGTCGACAAGCTGATCGAACGGCAGCACATCGAATTCAGCACCGGCTTCGCGCAATCGCTTTTCGATATCGTCATTGTCATAGGCCGGGCCCAGATAGGAACCGACCATCGCATCACCATTGCCGGAGACCGTGCGCGGTTGCTCCAGATGCTGGTAGTAGGCAGCCAATGCGGCGCCAAGCGCACCACCGGCATCACCGGCTGCCGGCTGGATCCAGATATTCTCGAAATGGCCGTCCCGCAGGACCTTGCCGTTGGCGACGCAGTTCAGCGCCACACCACCGGCCAGACACAGGTTCGGGATCTTGTAGGTCTCGGCAAGGTTGCGCGTCATACGCAGCATGATCTCTTCTGTCACCGCCTGAACCGAGGCAGCCAGATCCATCTCGCGCTGCTCAAGCAGCTGCTCCGGCTTGCGCGGCGGTGCTCCAAAAAGATCATGGAACTTCTTGGTCGTCATCGTCAGGCCGGTCATATAATTGAAGTAGCTCTGGTCAAGCCAGAAGCTGCCATCCGGCTTCAGGTCAACGATATGCTCCAGGATCAGATCCTTGTATTTCGGCTCACCATAGGGCGCCAGGCCCATCACCTTGTATTCGCCGGAGTTCACTTTGAAGCCGGTGTAGTAGGTGAACGCAGAATAAAGTAGGCCGAGAGAATGCGGCCAGCTGATCTCACGCACCGTCTTAAGTGTGTTGCCCCGGCCGATCGCCACCGAAGCCGTGGACCATTCCCCGACACCGTCAAGCGTCAGGACGACAGCTTCATCGAACGGCGATGGGAAGAAGGCAGATGCCGCGTGGCTCTGGTGGTGCTCCGCAAACAGCAGTTTGTCTTCGATGCCATCCCCGCCATTCTCCGAAAACGCCTTCAGCGCCTTGATCAGATTCGGCTTCTGGAACAGCTTCTCCTTGATCCAGATCGGCATCGCAACGCGGAACGACTCAAAGCCCAGCGGCGCATTGCCCAAATAGGTCTCGAGCAGGCGCTCAAACTTCAGAAGCGGCTTTTCGAAAAAGACAATCTGGTCGACGTCATCAAGACCAATGCCGGCTTCGTCGAGACAATAGCGAATGGCATGCTCAGGAAATCCCGGATCATGCTTCTTGCGCGTGAAGCGCTCTTCCTGCGCCGCCGCTACAATCACCTGATCTTCGATCAGAGCCGCAGCACTATCATGGTAGAAAGCTGATATTCCAAGAACACGCATGATTGTCTCGTTTTTATCTCGTCCGGTTGAGGCGGCCTGCAGAGGGATCCCTGCAGGCCTGATCGACACACAATTGCGTCGACCGGAAAGTTGGCCGATGTATTCCTCGACCGCTTAGAACACTGTGTAGATGAACGGTGCGATAGCTGAGCCTTGGGCCAGAACCAGCAGTCCGCCAATCACGACCAGCACCGTAATGATGGGGAACAACCACCACTTCTTACGCGCACTCATGTAACTCATTAGTTCTTTAATCAGACTCAACACGTCGGATCCCTTTCAATCAGACAGGTAAGATCAACTGACTAGCTCAATTGGCCACGCACCAACGCCGACAGAGCGGCAAGCATCCGCGCGGCTGGCTGGCCAGATCAAAACTGGTTTTTCATACTCGACTTCGTCTCTTCGGATCGATCGATCCAATACGTGTCGTTCTCGGGCTCGCGCTTGCTGCGCATCGGGTCATACCGCATCCGCATCAAAAAGCCGGCCGGTACAATCGTGACCGCGAACAAAATAAACATCACCAAAGGACTGATGATCTTATTCAGCAACATGCCGAATTTGAACCAGACAATATTAAGCGGTCTGAGAATGCCGGGAACCGTGAAACTGACGGCCAGAAAGCCAAGCCCGATCGCCAACGCCGGCATCCAAACCGCCGAGTTGCCCCGCCACAACAGGGCAACAATCAGCGCTACGCCACCAAAAACCCAGCCGACAGACCGGTCTGAAGGTAACGGAATATCTTCCTTGGAAGAAAAACTCTCGTGTAAATTACTGGCCATTTTGAACCAACTCGCAACAATCACAGGAAATCCTGACACACAACTATCAAGTTCTATGCCAGCATGACCAAGCAAATAGAACAGCGGTCATGATTGAAACACTTTGAAAATAGTCGAGCCGAAAACTTCTCCGCCTCACAAAAGATTCTGAAACGGTAATATTAGGTTAATAATCGTCCCGCAGTCGCGGCGTTCACTTTTCCAAAAGCCGCGGCATGATTTCTACGAAATTGCAGGGCCTGTGTCGGTTATCGAGTTGCCATTTCAAGATCTCATTCCAGGCATCCTTGCAGGCGCCAGGAGATCCCGGCACACAGAATATATATGTGCCATTCGCAGACCCAGCGCAGGCGCGCGACTGAACGGTTGACGTTTTGATCTTCTGATAGGAGATCATATGGAACACGATCGAAAAGCCATCATTGTGCTTCTCAAACAGCGGCTGCAGCGCCTCAGGCGTCACATCCCTCCCAGTAAACCCGGTCCCTCCGGTCGTAATCACGACATCGATTCCAGGATCAGCAATCCAGCCCGACACCTTGGCGCGCAGCTGCGGAATATCGTCAGGCACAATGGCGCGATCGGCGAGGTCGTGCCCGGCCTCCTGCAGCAAACTCACGAGTGTTGAGCCTGACTTGTCGTCATCGACCGTTCGAGTGTCGGAGACGGTCAATATGGCAATGCGGACCGGCAAGAACGGACGTGACTCGTCGATTTTGGACATTGGCCTATTCCTCTTCACTCATTCCATCAGCCAGATTGCAGTTGGCCTAATGTAGCTGGTGTTCCTTTGGCTCCGACATTTGAATTGAGACAAGCAGGAACGAGAATTAAATGTTGGAGCCGGAACACTGGCCCAAGACCGATCATTCAAATCAGTGATCCTGTTTTCCCAATTTGGGATCCCAATTCTGACCAGCACGACTATGTCAGCTGGAAGCCCTTGTTCTTGACGAAAGCGCCAAAGGTTTCCCGCTCGGGCTTGGCATACTGCCGCGCCTTGTCCTCGGACCAGGTGTAGGGGTCAGCTTCGCCGAACTCCTCAGGCGAACGTTGACCACCCATCGGTTGCACCTCGTGACGCCGGCTATCATAGCCATCAACCTTTTCACGGATACCGTCTTCGCTGAACGAATCGACGTGTACCGTGGCCGACAGCGGCAATCTCAGACTGATTGGCTTATTGCCATCCGGCCAACCACAGCCGAGGCCAGCGACGGCGAAGACATGATCAGGTAAACCCAGGATATCACTGACTTTAGCGGATTCATTGCGAATTGCACTGATCGGGCAGCAGCTGAGCCCTACGGATTCAGCGGCGGTGATAAACGCCTGCATGGCTATACCAGCATCAACAGCCGAATTGAAAAACGCATCGACATGATCATTGACGAAAGGCCGATCCCTCCAGTCATGGATCTGACGCTGCCGACGGTTGTTGCCACAAAAGACCAGTAACTCTGGCGCCTTAGGAATCCATGCCTGCCCTGGAATGCAGGCTTGCAGTTTCTCTCTCTGAGCCGGGTCTTTAACGATGATGATATCGCGCTGCTGCAAATCACTCTTGGTCGGCGAGGTCAATGCAACGGCAGCCAGCATCTGCAGCAGCTCCAGGCTGACCGGTTTGTCAATGTAGCGCCGGTCCGACTTGCGCTGCGCCATGCGTAACAGCCCGGAGATGTCATCGAGTGCCTCGGGGGGCGTTGCAACGTCCTCGCCAAAGCGGTGCTTCAGGCTGGCCTTGAGTTCATCCATCGCGTTCGCAGCTCCTCGTTTCTCTTAAGCACTGTGACCGTTCCATTCGGGCGCCGCGTCGGCGTGCCAACTCAACCCGCCAATTCTGCCCGAACGGCCAGCAGATCCCTCCAGGCCAGGCGCTTGGCGGCTGGTGTCCGCAACAAGTAGGCGGGATGCAAAGTCGGCATCACTCTGACGGCCTGATCCTGCCCTGCAGAAAACTCACCCCACTTGCCGCGCGTCCTCATGATCCCTTGTTGCGTATCCAGAATGGCCTTGGCGGCAGGGCCGCCCACTGTCACGATTATGTCAGGTCGCACGAGTTGTATCTGTCGTTCCAGAAACGGGCGGCACACCAGCACTTCGTGCGGTGTTGGCGTACGGTTTCCGGGCGGCCGCCAATAAACGACATTTGTAATATGCGTTGTTGCATCATCGAGACCGATCGCCGCCAGCATCTTGTCGAGAAGCTGCCCGGCACGGCCGACAAACGGCATACCGGATCGATCTTCATCCCGCCCCGGCGCTTCCCCGACCACCATGACGCGGGCTTGCTCCGCTCCGCGGAAAAAACAAGTGTTTTTCGCCGTGGCCTTGAGCGCGCATCCCTCGAACTGCTCCAGGGCGGTGCGCAGTGCAGCAAGATCATTGGCAGCATTGGCAGCCGCAAGCGCATCGCCCATCGCAGCATCTGGCTTCACAGCTACTGCAGGCCGCGCTGTCTGTGGCTCGCGCCGCTCTAGTGGAGGTGCGGTCCGAGCTCCGTCGCCCGCCCCGACGGGCTGCACGTTTGACGATGCGTGGGACGTTCTGTCATGACCTGTTGCGGGCCCAGCTGCGGATCCAGTTGGCGCCCCTGCCATTGGCCCCGATGCTGGAGAAGACCGGCGCGGCGGACCGAGCGGCGGAACGTCACCACGCGCCAGCCAGTCGACCGTCGTCTCGCCGACAACATCGCCGACGCCCATGGCGCGGTACCAAGTCAGCATGGCCAACACCTGCTGCTGCGTCCGCGAACTGTCATTCTGCTCCTGCATTTGACCAGCTTATCCCAAGCCAAAGCGAGTTTCACGGTTTCTCTTTGTCATATCCAGGATCAAACGTGTATCTTCGCCGCTCTCCCCTTGACGCCTGCAAACCGCCGCGGGTTAATCCGCCCCAAGTCAATCCATAGGCCGGACGAGCGGCCGGAGTTTATTCAGAGGAACGCGCGATGTCCGAAAACGGGGCCGATTTGCCCGAACGCGAGGCAATGGAATTCGATGTCGTTATTGTCGGTGGAGGGCCATCCGGCCTCTCGGCGGCGATCCGCTTAATGCAGCTGGCCAATGAGGCGGAAAAAGAACTCTCTGTCGTTGTGCTTGAAAAAAGCTCCGAAATCGGTGCCCATATCCTTTCGGGCGCTGTCATCGACCCAGTTGGCCTCGATGCCCTGATCCCCGATTGGAAAGACAAGGGCGCGCCAATATCAACACCCGTAACCGAGGACAAATTCCTTTACCTCGGGCCTGCTGGTGACATGACGTTGCCCAACTTCCTGATGCCTCCGTTGATGAACAACCACGGCAACTACATTGTCAGCCTTGGAGATGTTGTCCGCTGGCTCGGCGAGCAGGCAGAAGCACTCGGGGTGGAGGTCTATCCCGGCTTTGCCGCCAGCGAAGTCCTCTATGATGACAATGGCGCCGTCTACGGCGTCGCAACCGGCGACATGGGCGTCGGCAAAGACGGCGAGCAGAAGGACAGCTACACGCGTGGCATGGAGCTGCACGGCAAATACGTGCTGTTCGGCGAAGGCGCGCGGGGATCACTCTCAAAAGAACTGATCAAGAAGTTCGAGCTCGACAAGAACAGCGAACCGCAAAAATTCGGCATCGGTCTCAAGGAGCTTTGGCAGGTCGCCCCTGAAAAACACCGCCCAGGGCTTGTCCAGCACAGCTTTGGTTGGCCGCTCGACAACTCAACCGGTGGTGGCTCTTTTCTCTACCACTACGGTGACAACCTGGTCGCCGTCGGTTTCGTAGTCCATTTGAACTATCAGAACCCTTACCTGTCACCATACGAAGAATTCCAGCGCTACAAGACCCATCCTGCCATTCGCGAGACCTTTGAGGGCGGCAAGCGCATTGCTTACGGTGCGCGCGCTATCACCGAAGGCGGCTGGCAATCCTTGCCTGAACTCACGTTTCCTGGCGGCGCCCTGCTAGGCTGTGCGGCCGGCATGGTCAATGTGCCCAGAATCAAGGGTAGCCATAACGCCGTCCTGTCGGGCATTTACGCCGCAGAAGCTGCATTTGAGGCCATCGGCGAAGATCGCCGGCAGGACCAACTTGAGGCCTATAGTGAAGCTGTCCGCAACGGCCCTATCGCCAAAGACCTGAAGAGAGTTCGCAACGCAAAGCCACTTTGGTCAAAGTTCGGCACGGCAATCGGCATCGGCCTCGGTGGCATTGACATGTGGCTCAATACTATCATTCCCGGGGTTGGCCTTGGCTACACGGTCAAGCACGGCAAGGCAGACCACGCCTCACTGAAGCGATCTTCACAGGCGAAGAAGATTGAGTACCCTCGTCCGGACGGCGTGCTGACGTTTGATCGCCTGACCAACGTCTCGTTCTCGGCGACCAACCACGAGGAAGATCAGCCGGTTCACCTGCAGCTCAAAGATCCGGAAGTTCCGATCAAGATCAACCTGCCGGAATGGGCAGAGCCAGCCCAGCGCTATTGCCCGGCAGGCGTCTACGAAGTTGTCGACGACGATGATGGAAAGCCCAAATTCCAGATCAACGCACAGAACTGCGTTCACTGCAAAACCTGCGATATCAAAGACCCCAGCCAGAACATCAACTGGGTCTGTCCTGAGGGGTCGGGCGGTCCGAACTACTCGGGTATGTAACACCTCACCGGCTGTCAATCAGAGAGGACCGGTTGGCCGTGAACGCATTTGATGAACGTCTTGTTCGTAGCATCGGCCAGCCGTTAAAGCGCAAGGAAGACCAAAGGCTAATCACCGGTCAGGGTCGTTTCACTGACGACTTCCAATTACCTGATCAGATCCACCTTGCGGTTGTACGATCGACAGTTCCACACGGCCGGTTGGTTTGTATTGACACCGTGACCGCCGCACGCATGCCCGGCGTTCGCGCGATTTTGACCGGTCAGGATCTGCGCGCCGACGGGCTTCAGCCGATCCCGCACAATCCACTTCCCAAAACCCGGCATGATCTCAAACTCACGGCCCCTACCGGCGGCGACGTCTTTATTGGTCCCCACTACCCACTGGCCATCGATAAGGTCCGGTTCGTCGGGGAAGCCCTGGCAATTGTCTTAGCTGACACCCGCCAACTTGCCCTTGATGCCGCCGAGCAGGTCGAGGCCGAAATCGAGGAACTCGCCTCAGTCTCAGACGCCAAAGCGGCAATGCAATCCGGTGCACCAACAATATGGGACGAGGCAGCAAACAACGTCCTGATCGACACTGAGTTCGGCGACAAGGACAAAACCGATGCAGCCTTCGCCGAGGCCGCGCACATTGTTACCGCGAGTTTCCATATCGACCGCGTCACCGGCGTCCCTATGGAACCCCGTGCTGCACTCGGCACTTATGATCGGGACAAGCAATCTTACACGCTCTATGCCTGCAGCGGCGGGGCTGTCCGGCAGAAGCATGAGCTGAGCGGAGTCCTTGGCATTTCCCCAGACAGTCTCCGCATCCGGACACATGATGTTGGCGGAAACTTTGGTACACGCAACAGGGTCTATCCCGAATTTGCCCTCGTGCTGTGGGCATCACGGCGCCTCGAACGACCGGTCAAATATACAGCCACGCGCTTAGAGTCATTTTTGTCGGATTACCAGGGCCGGGACTTACACACGGACGTCGCATTGGCACTCGATGAGAACGGACGCTTTCTCGCCTTGCGCGCAACCAACACCAGCAACGTCGGATCGCACTGCGTCTCGCTTTCACCTTTGGGCAAGGGTTCTGGCCTCGTAACCGGCTCATACGACATCCCTACCGCACATCTAAGGTCACGTGCGGTCTTCACGAATACGGTCCCAACCCAGGCCTATCGCAGCTCGGGCCGCCCCGAAGTCACATTTGCAATCGAGCGCCTCGTCGAGAAGGCTGCCCGCGAGGCCGGTATCGATCCCATAGAACTTCGCCGGCGCAATTTGATTGGCGATCACCAGATGCCCTACTGGAACGCAGTTGGCATGCGCTACGACAGTGGCACGTATGAAAGCAACCTCGACAGTGCCCTGCGCCTGATTGATTGGGATGGATTTGAAACGCGGGCAGCTGAAGCAAAAGATAATGGTTTGCTTTTGGGTCGGGGCCTCGGGCACTACGTCGAGTCGTCGATTGGATCACCAAAGGAGCGGGCTGAATTCACGATCCGTGAGGATGGCCGCACCAACTTCATCATTGGAACCCAACCAAGCGGTCAGGGCCATGAAACCAGTTTTGCCCAAGTCGCAGCCGACCTTCTTGGCGTTCCATTCGAAACAATCGACACTATAATGGGAGACACCGATCAAGTTTCCGTCGGCGGCGGCTCACATTCAGGCCGCTCAATGCGGCACGCTGCAACCGTAATGGCTCTGGCAGCCCGCACCCTGATCGAGAAGGCAAAGCCGATCGCCGCCGGCATATGGAGCGTACCAGCAGATAATGTGACGTTCGACGGCAGCCGCTTTTTAGCTGAGGAAACGAATTACTCAGCTGATTTCTATGAGTTGGCGGAAGCGCTTGTCGCCCTTGGGCGGTCACCGGCTGAAGAACTGCACGCCGTCGCTGACAATGAAATGCACGATCCGGTCTTCCCTAACGGTTGCGCAGCCTGCGAAGTTCTGGTTGACCCTCAAACCGGAGACGTTGAAATCACACGCTACGTCGCCATCGACGATGTCGGCCGCTGTATCAACCCATTGATCGTACATGGCCAGACACATGGCGGCATTGCCCAAGGGGTCGGCCAAGCCCTTTTGGAGGCCTGCCCGATCGACCCGGACTCTGGCCAGCCACTCGCTGGCTCATTCATGGACTATGGCATGCCGCGGGCGGACACGTTCCCATTTTTCAAAAGCGAGATTGTGGAAGTTCTCTCACCGACAAATCCACTCGGCATCAAGGCAGGAGGTGAAGGTGGCACCACCCCGGCGCTGGCAGTGATCGTCAATGCCGTCTGCCATGCCCTGCGCGACTACGGAGTTCACGATATCAAAATGCCTTTGACATCATATCGCGTCTGGCAGGCGATCCAAGACGCCAAAGTCCAATTGGAGAAGCCACAATGATCCCGGTTCGATTAATTGCATTTCCCGGCGCACCCAATCTACCGATCTTCGCGGCCCAGAAGAACGGCGACTTTGCTGCTGCCGGTATTGATTTGCAGATGGAGACCACTCCGAATTCTGCCTATCAGATCCAGCATTTGGTCAACGGTACATTCGATATTGCAGGCACAGCGTTTGACAATGTTGTCGCCTATCAGGAAGGCCAAGGTGTCGCTGAACTCGATCGCGAGCCTGACCTGTTTGCATTCATGGGCGCAACGCAGATTGAACTCGCTTTCGTCGTTTCACCCGACATCGAGACATTCGATGACCTCAAGGGCAAAACCATCGCGCTCGATGCGCTGACAACCGGCTTCGCATTCGTGCTCTACGAAATGCTGGAACGAGCAGGCCTCACAAGCGGCGACTACACAATGGTCCCGGTTGGCGCAACGCCGCAACGCTGGGAGTCTGTGAAAGCCGGAGAACATGCCGGAACGATCTCGATTGAACCGTTCACGAGCATCGCAAAAGCCAATGGCTTCAAAGTCCTCCAGTCAAGCTCAGACATCCTTGACGCCTACCAGGGTGGCTCCTTCGCCGCGAGCCGGGCCTGGGCAGCTGCCAATCCAGACGCCATCAAAGGCTTCATCCGTGCATATCAGAAAGGCCTTGCCTGGACACTCGACCCTGCCAATCGCGAGGCCGGTGCAAAACTCTTGCAAGCGCAGATGCCGCAAATCCAGCCACGTGCGGTCGACCCTGTCATGAACAGTCTGCTATCGCCACGGTCAGGACTGACACCAGGCGCTCAGATTTTGGATGCCGGCGTCACCACTGTGCTGGAACTGCGATCCAAGTTCGGATCCGGAACCGATCCGCTAACCGCGCCTGACCGCTACATCGATCTGCAGTATCTGAACGAAGCTTCCCGCTAATACTCTGGATCATTTCCGCAAAAGCCGAAACCGCAACGCCGGGAGAGGGCCTGGAATGGTTCAAGATCAGTCTTTGAAACGCCGGCCAACCCTTTCCCCTTTCGCACCCAACCGCGTTTCAAACGTCGGATTTCCCAAGCTGTTGCGTACGTAACAGACATCTTCGCCGACAGGCATCACAACGCTCTCAACACAGCCAAATGCGCAGAACATGAGACCGGCTCCAACCGAGCCGCCAATCGTGTCTTGCGAAAAACCGAGAGATCCGTGATGCAACACAAGACAAAGGTCTTTGCTTTCCATTGTTCGGGAGCAAACGGAGTACAATGGCAACCACTCGTCGAAGCGATCGGCAGCGAATTCGATGTGGTGACCCCGGAACACATCGGCTGCAAGAGCCGTGGAAACTGGCATGGACAGACCGCATTCAGCCTGGCCCACGAGGCAGAACCAACTCTAGCCCTGATCGACGCAGAGGGTGCATCCGTGCACCTTGTCGGTCACTCCTATGGCGGCGCCGTTGCCCTGCATATCGCCCAGCAACGGCCGGGCCGCATCGCCAGCCTGACCATCTATGAACCCTCTGCCTTCTACCTCCTCCCACAACTCGGCGAGGTCGCGGCCACCGCGATGGCTGAAATATCTGCGATCGCAGATCGCGTCCGCAGCCACGTTGCCGCCGGCGATTGCAGATCCGCAACGGAAACCTTCGTCGAATACTGGAAATGCCTTAATCAATTGGACACCAAAGGCACCCTTGGATTTCCACGCCCTGCTAAACGACACAGCAACTCTCGACGACACCAACGCGCTTAAAATGCCAACGCTGATCATGCGCGGAGAGCACGCACCTCTGTCAACGCGAACGCTGTCAGATGCCCTCGCAAAAGCGGTGACAGGATCGAAACTCACGGTCGTGCCGGGCGCCGGTCATATGGGACCCATCACACACGCCTCAGCCGTTACCTCTGTGATCGAAAATCACATCAGGCAGTGCGAGGTGGCTGCCGGTCTGTCACGAAACACGTCACGCACTTGGTGGCGGTCCGGCACGCATAACGTCGAGCGTTGGCGGTTAGCATCATGATGAAGCCACCAAGCCTGCCGAAAACAGTTGGTGCGCTGTCACCACATGATCCCGACGCCTCATATCGCATCAGGCCGAGCACACCTCACGATCTTCACAGACTCAGAGATTTCTTTGATGGCCTGTCGTCTCTGGCGCGGTGCAATCGCTTTCTATCGTCGATCGCAAAGGTATCGACGAGCCTCATCGAACTCTTTGCAAAGGCCGATCAGAAATGTCATGTCGCGATAATTGCAACGCAGAGCTTCGGCCAGCACGAGATCATCATTGCCGAAGCGCGATTCATCATAACCTCTGAAGACGACGCGGCCGCCGAGTTTGCATTGACTGTGGCTGATGACTGGCAGGGGCAAGGTATTGGATCTCGACTGCTTGGCCGCATTGGCCGGATCGCTGGAGAACGTGGACTGCAGTCACTCTGGGCTGACACAAGTCCGACGAATGCGGCCATGTTGGGTTTGGCAAAGCAGCACGGCTTCAAGTCACGCCGGCACCCGCAAGACTTCCGGCTGGCACGCTTGGAAAGACTTCTGGCACCACTGCATTCCCTTTCCCCGCAGGTAGCGAGAGGGTTAAGCTGAGAGGCAGCCTCTCGCTCAGAACCTGCAATTGCGTCTCATCCGGGCCTCCTCCCCACAAAGCATGGGGATACGGAACTTGTCCGTGCCTGAACGGACGACCGCTGCATCCCTCGGCGCCCGACACCGTGTCCGCGCGCCCTGCAACAGCAAAAAAACCCATCGTACCGAGAAGAATCAGCACCAAGCTCACCGCCGGCACGGGAGAAAAGTGCCTCCTGATATCAGATCGAAGTGTGCCGAAGCGCGAGCCAGCTGGCAGAAACGTTTGACTATTGCTGCATTGAAAACCACAACAATAAGCGCAGCAAAGATACGCATGAACCAGACCAGTCATAGAGTCGGGCGAGCGTGAAAGGGGCAGGAAACATGAGAGCAATCGAACATTTGGTAGCTGGCGAAGTTTGGCAAGGTCAATCGGATCGAACTGCAGACGTGTCCAATCCCGCCCTTGGCAAGCCAATCGCTCAGGTTCGCCTAGCCAATGAAGCCGACATCAATCATGTGGTCGACGTGGCTCGCGCAGCTCAGCCGGACTGGGGCCGCACACCTCCCGCCAAGCGTGCTGCTGTCATGTTCGCATTCCGGGACCTGATGAACCGGCATCTCGATGAACTGGCAGAAATGCTATCGCAGGAGCATGGCAAGACGCTGGCCGATGCCAAAGGCGAACTGGCCCGCGGCATCGAAGTCATTGAATTTGCCTGCGGCATTCCTCAGCTGTTGAAAGGCGAATACAATGAGCAGGTGGCTGCCGATATCGATAGTTTCGCCATCAGGCAGCCGTTAGGGGTTGTGGCTGGTATCACCCCATTCAACTTTCCGGCGATGGTGCCACTCTGGATGTACCCGGTCTCAATTGCGTGCGGAAATGCCTTCATCCTCAAGCCATCTGAGCGTGATCCGTCTGTTGCCGTGCGCATTGGCGAACTGCTGGATCAGGCGGGTCTGCCAAAGGGCATCTTCAACGTCGTCAACGGCGACAAGGTGGCCGTCGACTGCCTGCTCGATCACCCCCATATCGAGGCCGTAAGCTTCGTCGGATCAACCGCTATCGGCGAGTACATCTACACGCGCGGAACGGCGAGCGGTAAGCGCGTTCAGGCGCTGTGCGGCGCGAAGAACCATCTGGTCGTGATGCCGGACGCCGATATGGAGCAGGTCGCCGACGCTTTGATTGGTTCAGCATATGGCTCCGCCGGAGAGCGTTGCATGGCAGTTTCGGTTGCCGTCCCTGTTGGACAGAAGACCGCCGACAGCCTCGTCGAAATCCTGAAGCCGCGTGTCGAAAGTTTGAAGGTCGCGCCCTACAATGATCCCGCTTCGGAAATGGGACCAGTCATTACCAAGCAGAGTTTTGATCGCATCCATGGATTGATTGACGAAGGCGTCGACGCCGGCGCCAACCTGGTCGTCGATGGCCGTGGCATGAAACTACAAGGCTATGAGGATGGCTATTTCCTAGGCGGCTGCCTGTTCGACAACGTCTCAACCGACATGTCGATCTATAAGCAGGAGATCTTTGGCCCGGTTTTATCCGTCGTTCGCGCAGAACAGTACGAAGATGCCGTCGGCATGATCAACGACCATGAATACGGCAATGGCGCAGCCATCTTCACACGCGACGGCGATACGGCCCGTGACTTCTTTAGTCGAGTCAAAATCGGCATGGTTGGGGTCAATGTTCCAATCCCTGTGCCTGTGGCTTATCATTCATTCGGTGGTTGGAAGCGCTCACTGTTCGGCGATCATTATCTGCACGGCATGGAGGGTGTTCGTTTCAACACCCGCCTCAAGACCATGACAACGCGCTGGCCCGGCGGCATCAAGGAAGGTGCCGTGTTCAACTTCCATTCCGGTCACGACACCAAGGCTTAGCCAACAAAAACGAACACTATCCGGTCGCCGCATCAATCAGCACAAACGCCATACGGCAGGGCTGGTTGGAGCGGTTCGACCAGACGTGGTTGGTTGCCCTCTGAATACAAACGTCGCCCGCCCGCATCAGAGTTTCGTCTTCGTCCATGACCAGAAAGATCTCGCCGGAAACAACAATCGCAAAGTCAACGGTTTCGGTCTTATGCATAAATGGGTTTTGCGCCGGCCTCTGCGCATCAGCATTGTGACTGACCAGTGCGTCAGCCGCACCCATCTCACCGAATGCCTTCGCTGCATCATCCGCGCTGATCTTGTCGAGATACTCTGCTTCTGGTGGAAACTCGACGATCCGGAAATTGATTCCATTCGCCCCTGGCGCCAGTGGCATCCCGGCATGGGCGGCATCTTCCGGCTCCGCCGAGACCGGCATTTGATCGGTCATCCATAGATTATTGATCACGACACCCGGCCTGTGCGGTGAGGTCTTCACATGCGGTGTTGGCTGATCCTGGATGATGATCGACCGTCCGCTCGCGTTATGGCCGGTGACGACCCGTCGGATTGGCGTTCCGCTCATGATAAATGCTCTCCAAATCTAGTGTCTTGCAATGCAAAGCGCGATTGGGAGCCATTGTGCCTGTTTCAACTTCAGACGCAATTCTGCTGGAAACGACACAATCCAATTGAGATGAGTTGAAGACACGAACCAACGGTTGATGGAAAGGCATGCGGGTTCGTCTGTAATGCAAATTTCAGCGAGCAAGCGGCGGACTAACGCTTCCAATCCAGAAGCGGCTTCACAGATACGCTTTCGGATGTCCAAACCGGCGCCGTTACGTTCTGCACCATCTTCAAAGGCTGCCGCTTCAGTTCCCGTCCTTTCGGACCAATCAAAACAACGTAACCTGGCGCATCGCTCGCCTGGCCCGGCAACGCAAAAATCTGTTGCTCACGGTAAACAATCAGCGCATTGCGCTTATCCGGGCTGTCGTAGCGGCGGTATTCCCGCGCTTCGCCCGCTGTCAGCAGCGCCGCAAACATAACGAGGCACGCCAATCCGACGAGAGCACTGCCCAGTATCGATGCCTTTTGCATTACCGCCTCCGCCCAATGCCTGAATAACACGGCCACTTTGGAGCTCGACAAGCCGAAGCGGAAACTGATCCGGCGGCTCGTCAGTGTCGGCGAAAGCTATGGCACATTGTGTCGCATGCGTCACTAGCTAATTAGCCAATCATCAGATCAACAATTTGAGTGACGTCCGCAACCTCTTCCAAGTGCTCGATTTGTTTGATCAAATCCTCGACTTGTGCTGTTGAAATCGGTTTTTTTCCAAGTGAACAATTGGTCCTGAACTTGGCTAAAGCAGCATCCCGTGTCATCGGACGGGCCGGCGCGCCATACACCGCGTCCATCTGAATGTAATGCTCGCTCTGGTCTTGAAGCACAATCGTGACGGCAACAGGCGTCAGTGCATTCGGGTCCCCAGCATCTTGAACCTCGATCACGGTGTTTTCGGCAATTCTCCGAATTCGCGGATCCCCGTAAACTTCACTGCGAAAATCATCGAAACCGACACCACCCTTGACCAAGGCGCATGCCACCGTGAAAGCAGCACACAGCCGAGCATAGTTAATCTCCATTTCGTGCTGATAAGGCCTGCCAACCAGATGATGAACGAGTGGCGGAACCTGCGCACGAATGCTCTGAATACTGTCGCTTGAGAAACCATGCTGCCGCTGCAATTCCAGGCTCGCATCGATCACCCCGTGCGTCGCGCGACCGGAGGGGAAGGGCTTATGAGCGACTTCCTCGATCCGCCACACCTTGCCAAGTGTGGCTGCCAGACCTTTCGGATCTCCGCCATCCTCGAAGAGGCGAAAATAACCGAACGGACCTTCCAAGATGTTCTTCGGTCCCTCAAAACCGGCCTCGGCCATGTCCGCAGCAATCACGGCATTCCGGGCGCAAAATCCCATTTGCATCGCGAGCAGCATGGACCCTTCGGTATGAGCCTGCATCGTGCCACAAAGCTGGCCGTACACAATTGAGAGCGCATTGATCATCCGGGCTTCGTTGAGCCCCATTAATTTGCCCAGGGCGGCCGAAGCGCCAAACCCACCCACAGTGGCCGGCCGGAAGAACCGCAACCCCGACTGCGCGGCAACACCAAGGCAACTCGCCACGTCAACACCGAGCGCAACGGCTTCAATCAAGTTTTGCCCGGAGACCCCACCCGCACGTTCGGCATGCGCAAGAGACGCCGGCAGCACAGCAGAGAGCACATGCGCCACAGCCTCCTCATGGACGCAGTCGAATTCACTGTTGTGGATCTGGTAAGCATTGCACAGCGCCGCTGAAGATGCGGGCAATCGCGTACCCAGCGACCAAACCCGTGCCGCGTCCCCCGCACCATCGCGGGCGTGCAGATGAGCCAGTTCATCAGCCTTCGGGCCTGAACTGCCGACAATCCCGACACCGAGCGTATCGAGAATCAGAGTTTTCGTTGCCGACCGGGTCGACGGGGGTAGGTCATCATAGTTCGTGCCGACCACATGCTGGGCGAACGATGCGATGGGATCCATTTGCAGCTCCAAATTGAGAAAGTTCAGACGCGATAGGTCCGCGCCGCAGTGTCGTGGAACAAGGCTGCGCGTTCTGCAGCTGAAAAGTCGGCAGTCATGCGCTTGAAAGAGTTCCACAGCACCGTGTAGCTGCAGCTCAGCTTATCGACCGGGAAATTCGACTCAAACATACAGCGATCAACGCCAAATGCCTCAATCATGGTATCAAAATAGCGCCGCGTCGCCGTGACTAGCTCTTCGCTTGTCGGTGGTTTCGGGCGGTCTTCCCAGTGATAGCCGTTAATATCCATATTGAGACCGCCAAGCTTGGCCATGACGTTCGGGCAGGCAGCGAGGGCTTCAATCTTTGTCTTCCAATCGGCAAAAACCTCATCGGCCTTACCGGCGTATTCGCCCACTCCCAGCGGCCCGCCGAAATGGTCGAGAATAAGCGTGGTGTCGGGAAAAGCGCGAGCAAGGTCCGTCGCTTCCTGTATTTGCTCGTGACAGCACCAGACTTCGAAAGTCAGATTGCGCGGTGCCAGATGCTTGAAGCCAGCTCGAAAATCCTCGCGCAGCATCATCGATTGGGGCGGATTCGTTCTATGATTGCGAACAGCTTCGCTTGGATGCCAGACAGCGCCCAAGCGGATTCCACGAAACCGGCCATTGGCTGCCTCGATTTGCGCGTCCAAAACGTCGCCGGCAGCGTCACCGATCTTGAGATCGGCCGTGCCGATGATGCCCGCCGCAATTCTCGTGGGCCCATATTCACCGGAATCCGCCATCGCTGCGATGCCGACAACGAATTCCGTTTCGCCAACAGCACGAAACGGTTCCGGTCCATCCGCCCGGAACATGGTCCCGCACTCAATGAACACGGTTGAGACGATGTTGTGCCCTCCGGACAGATCTTCCACCATTTCATCCAGCATGTAGCGCGGTTGAACAGCACCTTCACGACCATCCCATAAGTGATGATGTGGATCACATATCGGAAGATCAGGTTCCAATGCCGCTTCTTGAACACCTTGCAGCCAGTCGTGATTGCTCGAGCGCGCGACCATGAGGGAAAACTCTCCATTTGTTGCGTGGCGTATTCTGGATTGATCAGGCTCCAAGGGATAGTGATCTTTGTTATAATCATGCCAGCGATAGCCTCGCGCAGGTGACAACCGTTGCGAGAACTGCACAGCCCACAAGTTTCCGAAGCCCACGGGCAATCAGCTGTTTGGAATCCAAACCAGAGCCATTAGGTTGCGCGGAATTCATAGCGTTGAGTCAAGCAGGATATTGCGCGTCATGAGACGATTTCTGCGACCGGAATCCGGCAATTGGTCAAATTGGATGGTGGGCTGCTGCGCCGTACTTGCGGCCATGATGTTCTCCCTGACAACAAATTCCAGCCCCTCCCACGCTCAATGGGGAGCGCAATGGGGCTATAACGGCCCGCAATATCTCTCGTCTGCGCAACGCCGCCACTTACGTCGCCAGCGTCAACGTGCGAGAGCCCGGGCCCGCCAGAGACGACAGCAGCGCAGTGCCCGACGTGGCCGGCGCAAAGCTGTCAAGACGGTACGCCTTCCGAAACGACAGTCTGATGCCGGACCGATCCAAATTGTGGTCTCTCTCGGCAAGCAGCAAATGACGGTCTACGAAGCCGGCAAACCAGTCGGTCGATCTCGTGTTTCGACCGGCAAGGACGGCCACCGAACCCCGACCGGTATCTTCAGCATTATTCATAAGCGGCGCCGGCACTTCTCGAATATCTATAACAATGCACCGATGCCTTATATGCAGCGTCTGACGTGGTCCGGCATCGCTCTCCACCAGGGTGTCGTCCCGAACTACCGCGCCTCACATGGCTGCATCCGCATGCCGTCCGGTTTTGCCGGCCAACTGTTCAAGTTCACCGAGCGGCGGAGCCATGTCCTAATTGCAGACGGCAACCCTATTCCGCGGGAAATATCACACAGCACGCTGTTCCAGCCTTCAATTCAGCAACGCGCGAAGGAAACGGTTGAAGCCAACCAACAACCGGTTCGATTGGCCATGAACACTGCCGGAAAGACCAGCACTAACGATGCGACACCAGATGGCATCGTCGAACAGGGCGGCGATGGAGCGTCGGTCAAGCGAGCCGAAGCAAAGGCCGAACCCATAACTCGTGGCAATCTGCTCCTGCGCGCCTCTTTGCATTCCGACCCTGAGTTGCAGGCCCACCGCCAGCTCATGTTCGCAACCCGTTCAGACGCGCCCTTGCGTGTCCTTATCACCCGGAAATCCTTGCAGCAACGAGTCAAGGAAGCCCAACAGATTTTGCTGAGCCTTGGCTACGATGTCGGCGAGCCGGATGGTTACATTGGCAAGCAATCGATACAAGCGATCAAAGCCTTCCAGACCGATAAGGAATTGACCGTCACAGGCTACCCCAACGATGCACTTTACGACGCGCTTTATCAGGCCGTCGGTCGCACGGCAGAGCACAATGCATTCATCTACGTTCGCCAGAACCAGAAAGAAATCTACTCGGCCCCGATTGAATTGGTATCGCCTGAAAAACCGCTCGGCACACACCTGTACACACTCATGTCAATCGATGAGACCAGCGGCCTGGCAAACTGGAACGGCATGACAGCCAAAGCACGCGGCCGCCTACCAGGTCAGAAGCGGCGCAAAAAGGGCGAAGCCGTCGAGATCGAAGCTCAAACGATGGGGCAGGCTCTCGATCGCGTTCGCATCCCCAGTCACGTTCGCATGCGGATTGAAGATATGCTGACACCGGGATCATCTTTGATCATCGCTGACACCGGCCACAACCGCGAGACCGGCATCGATACGGACTACATTGTTTTGACTCGGTAGACCGCGCCGGCGAGCCGGATCCACGACACGACAAAAATATCCGTGTCGGCGCAACACGTGCCTAGAAGCAGCTTTGCTTAGTCAAACTGGCTCGCTGGCTCATCAAGTCCGTAGTGCGATCGCAAAGTATCACCTTCATACGCAGTGCGGAACAATCCGCGCTGCTGCAGCAAAGGAATGACCTCCTCCACAAAGCGGTCCAACATCATGGGCAGCAGGGGTGGCATGACATTGAACCCGTCGGCAGCCTTGCCGCGGAACCAGTCCTCCATCAGATCGGCAACCTGCTCAGGCGTACCAGCAAACGTATGATGCCCTCTTGCCCCCGCCAACGACGACAACAATCCACGCAACGTCGGTTGCTCACGGCGAACCAGATTAACGATAACCTCCGTACGGCTACGTGCAGCCTCGATCTGATCAGGGTCGGGGAAGTCCTCAGGCGACAACGTCTTGTCTAATGGCAGATGTGAAAAGTCGTAACCACCAAATCGTTGTGATAGGCGCTTACGGCCAACCTCGGGATCGGCCAGATCCCCCAATTCGTCTGCGAGATTCTTCGCTTCAGTTTCAGTTGAACCAATCATCGGACTGAGGCCCGGCAGGATCAGTGCCTGATCTTCGCGACGCCCACACGCGCGAACACGGGACTTGAGATCAGCATAGAACTCCTGCGCCGTGGTCTTTTCCATTTGGGCAGTAAAGATGGCCTCCGCATATTGCGCTGCAAAGGAACGCCCCGTCTCGGACGAACCGGCCTGGACAAGAACCGGACGCCCCTGTGGACTGCGCGGTACATTGAGTGGACCGGCCACAGAGTAAAATTCACCGGAGTAATTGACCGGACGAATTCGTTCGCCATCAGCATACCGCCCGCCAGCCCGATCATCGATCAGGGCATCACGTGCCCAGCTGTCCCACAGTCCGAGGACAGCCGCCATGTATTCCTCGGCGCGCTCATAACGCTCGGCATGACTTAGCTGCGGTGCCGATCCGAAATTGCGTGCTGCAGTTGCCAGCCACGACGTCACGATGTTCCAACCAATCCGCCCCCGGCTGATCTGATCCAACGACGCAAATTGCCGTGCAAGATTGTAGGGCTCGGTATAGGTCGTCGACGCCGTTGCAATGAGGCCGATCTTTTATGTTGAAACTCCAGGAGCCGACAGCACGGTCACAGGTTCGAGACCGGTTCGAGGACCGTTGGCAATGTCTTCACCAAGTGCCAGCTGGTCTGCAAGAAAAATCGAGTCGAACAGTCCGCGCTCCGCCTTTTGCGCGACCTCCTGATAATAGGAGATATCGAAAACAGACTTTGGCGAGGATGCCGGATGGCGCCAGGACGCTTCGTGATGCCCCCGACTGTGAATAAACAAGTTGAGACGCAAGTGCCGTGTCATGCTGCCCTCGGGTTCCGTACGGTTCAATTCAACTTAGAAACACAAATGAAACGAGGCAATCAGCCCGGAGATCAATGCGATCGCGAAAGCAGCAGCGTTGCAACGCCGAAGCCGCCTGACGCCAGCAAACCGCGTAATGCTCCAGTTAAGCAACTCGGCCCACCGAAGCGCGGCAGAGAGCAGGTATGGCCGCAGAAAAAACCGGCTGTTTGAGGGAAAATATTTCCCGCACGTTAGGTTAAACACCAATTTCCAGTATTCCGGCTCGACGTTGCCATCCGTCCGTGCCAAGACTGGCTTTCATCCACAAAAAACCAGCTTGTTTCGTTGCCACAGGCCTCGCCATGAAAACAGATTCACCGCGCCCCATTCGTCTCAAGGACTACCGTCCATCAGATTACCTCATCGATAACGTCGATCTGGACTTCAAATTGGACCCAACCGAGACGATTGTCGCATCGCGCCTGAAAATGCGCCCGAACCCCGCGGTCAAGTCGCCGGCCAAGTCACTGCGCCTCGACGGTGAGAACCTTGAATTGATCTCAGTGAAGATCGACGGCAAACCGCTGTCAGAGAGCGACTACGCCATCACCGCGGACGCACTGCGCATCAAGTCCGTGCCACAAAAGCCATTCCGCCTCGACATCACCAACAAGGTTAACCCGGAAGCAAATACCGCTCTGAGCGGTCTGTACCGCACCAAAGGTATTTACTGCACACAGTGCGAAGCCGAAGGCTTCCGACGCATTACCTACTTTCTTGATCGGCCGGATGTCCTTGCCACCTACCGGACTCGGATCGAAGCCGATATCAATGAAGCCGGCACGCTTCTTTCAAACGGTAATCTGCACGAGAAGGGAACACTGGACGGCGGCAAACGGCACTATCGCGTCTGGAAGGATCCACACCCGAAACCGAGCTACCTGTTTGCGTTGGTCGGCGGCAACCTGCGCTCTAGTGCATCAACGTTTACGACCGCATCAGGCAAGCGTGTCGACCTCACGATCTATGTCGAACCGGGCAAAGAGGATCGCTGCGACTGGGCCATGGACTCGCTGAAACGATCCATGACGTGGGACGAAGAACGCTTTGGTCGCGAGTATGACCTCGACGTGTTCAATATCGTGGCCGTATCCGATTTCAACATGGGCGCGATGGAGAACAAGGGACTCAATGTTTTCAACGACAGATTGATCCTGGCATCTCCCGATACAGCAACCGATATGATCTACGAGGCCATCGAGTCTGTGGTCGCCCACGAGTACTTCCACAACTGGACTGGCAATCGCATCACCTGCCGCGACTGGTTCCAGCTTTGTCTCAAGGAAGGGCTGACCGTTTTCCGCGACCAGGAGTTCACCGCCGACGAACGCGATCCAACTGTTGAGCGCATCAATAGCGTCCGCAAACTACGCTCGCACCAGTTCCCAGAGGATGGCGGGCCACTCGCCCATCCTGTCAGACCATCGAGCTACATCGAGATCAACAACTTCTATACAGCGACCGTGTACGAGAAGGGCGCCGAGTTGGTGCGCATGATCCATTCGATCTGCGGGCGCGATGGCTTCCGTAAAGGCATGGACTTGTACTTCGATCGCCACGACGGTGACGCAGCCACGGTGGAAGACTTCATCGCCTGCTTCGAAGAAGCCAATGACATATCGCTGAAGCAGTTCCAAACCTGGTATCATCAGGCAGGCACGCCGGAAATTGTCTGCAAGTTCGACTACAACGCCAAAAAGCAAGCTGCCGAATTGACCGTCGAGCAGGTTCTCCCACCGACACCAGGAGAAGCAAAAAAGAAGGCACTGCATATTCCGCTGAAGCTTGGTCTCATCGGATCCGACGGCAAGGATGTACCAGTCATCACTGCAAATGACGGTGAACTTTCTGACGGTATCCTTCACGTGACACGACGCAGCCAGAAATTCCGGCTGGTCGATCTCCCGGAACGCCCTGTCGTCTCGTACCTCCGCGGGTTCTCAGCTCCGGTCAATCTGACAGCAGATATCACCGACCGCGATCTCGAGTTTCGCATGGCGCACGATTCCGATCTGTTCGCGCGCTGGCAGGCAACTAACGACTTTGCTACACGGATCCTGATCCAGCTCGCCAAAGCCAAAGAACCCGGCAAGCACGTCGAGCGCATGAAGACCTATGCCAAGGCACTCGAAAACACACTCAACAACCGCGACCTTGACCAAGCCTACCGCGCAGAGATCCTGAAGCTACCTTCTGAAGCTGACATCGCCCGAGAGATTGCACGCAACGTCGATCCTGATGCCATCCACAATGCCCGCAGACTGTTTGCTAAGACGATCGCCAAAACCATGGGCAAATCTCTGGAGGCAACATTCGAGGAAACGGAGAGCGATGCGCCATTCTCTCCAGACGCCGCCAGTGCCGGTCGCCGCACCTTGCGCAATGTCGCTCTAACAATGCTGACCGCGCGAGGCAGCAAGAAAGACAAGGAATTGCTGCAGTCTCAGTTTGCCAACGCCACCAACATGACCGAGGAGGCACACGCCCTTTACCTCATATCGGCGAGCGGAGGGAGCGGCCGCCAGGCAGCGTTCGACACATTCTTCGAACGATGGCAACACGATCACCTGGTGATCAACACCTGGTTTTCAGCGCAGGCCATGATCCCAGCCAAGTCTGTCATCCCCCGTATTCGCAAACTGCTTCGCCACCCCAGCTTCTCTCTGACAACACCGAACAACATCTGGGCGCTGCTCGGCACGTTCGCGATGCAGAACGTCCGCGAGTTCAATCGGGAGGATGGCTCCGGTTACAACCTGATTGCGGGCCAGGTCCTCGCTCTCGATAAGATCAATCCCCAGGTCGCAGCGCGCTTGTTGAATGTATTCCGGTCTTGGCAGGTGATGGAGCCTGGGCGCCGCAAACATGCCAAGGCGGCGATCTCAAACATCGCACATTCCCCGAACATATCGCGCGATGTCTATGAAATAGCTTCAAAAATGATCGACGGGTAAAAACAGATATTCGTCGCCTCGAAGAATTTTTCTCCTCGACAGCGCAACTGCGAATCAGTTGAATTGCGAGGGTGAATTGCTTACGGGGATGCGATTCACCAATTGTCAACTCTGGGAAAACGAGGCTTAGAATGTTGCGGGCGGCTGTCGTCTGCGCACGCGGGGAACGTGCGCCAAATTGGGAAAGTAATGCGGAAAACGACAGTGCGGTGCAAGCCATCACAGAGTTGTCGCGCCAAATTGCTCATGATGTACGCACACCTTTGAATGCGTTATTGGGCTTCTCCAGCATGCTGTCGCAGGAACTCTTCGGCCCCATTGGCAATGACCGCTACCGCGAATACGCCGGCCACATCGCGGATAGTGCCTATCAAACGGTTCAGGCCGCAGAACGCACGATTGCCCTTGCAGCGCTGACACCACAGTTCTCACCAGGCGCGCCCAAAAGCTTCGTCAATCTCAGGTCAATCGTTCTCGACTCCGTCTCACAAACAGCCGCCGATCAGCCTCCGCCAACGGGAATAGAAATCTGCGATAGCGTTGATGTCTGGGTGGAACAGCAGATGTTCCAGCAGGCCATCTCGCATGCAATGACTGGAGCTGCTCATCTTGGCGCGAGCGAACCGTCCTTCGTGACCAATTCAGAACGGCCATTCGTGCGCCTTAGTATCGATTTTTCGGCCAATTCAGAAGAGCATGATCGCCAAGATACGCCGGGACAGCCGATCTGCGACGGCAATGCCCGCATTCAGTTCCTGTTCGCACAGACGCTCTTTAGATTAGCCGGTGCGCTCGTCCAGCTTGAGCAAACATCAGACACCAGTTGGCAGTTCTTGGTGCAGCTGGAAGCCTCCGAGCAGGCAGCTTTCCCGATCAGATAGAGCCGCGACGCCAAATCCATACCATCAACGTGCACGCCGGGCATCTCAGCGCTGCTCGCCGACAGCTGCTAACGCATCGCCAAGCTCAACGGCCCGAAGTGCCGTCGCCTTGAGGATGCAACCGGCAGCTAGCGGGCCGGCCAGCGTGCCGCCTTCAAACAAAATATAGGACATCTCGCATTTGGCTTTGCGCCACGAGATCCACGTGCGCTGAATGTTGCGCAGCTTTTTTGCGCCATCCTTCGAGACAGCAGCTTTAAGGCGCTGATAGCGATCATTCAGAAGTTCATCCCAGATCACGAGTTCACGGGAGTTGCATAAGCGCTGCCCGAGCGTACTGCCATTTTCGGGCTTGTCCATACAGACGGAAGCGAGGGAAAAGATGCATGCCTCCTCCGACTCCCCCGAGCGTCCCTTCGTTCTCAGACAATGTGCAAGGTCGGCGCGCTCTTCTGTCGTCGGCTTATCCGTGTCCTGTGCCTGCGCACCCAACGGCATCATGGCAGACAATATGAACATGAGACTGAAACATATGACCGTGCGCAGCATACCGAACTCCCAAACAACGCAATCATCTAGCCGACATTGTAGCAGCGCCGGTCGTGTCCAAAGCAAGGGCTAGTTCGTATTGTCGTCATTGCGGCGACGCCACCGGCGCCAGCGCTTACGATGCTTCCGGCGCCACTCAAGAAACATGGCGCGTTCTTCAGCTGTCATCAATTCAGCGATCTCAGGAAACAATTCAATCTGTGCACCGCGTAACCGAGAGCGCGCTTCATGCAGTTTCCGGTTGGCGGCTGAGAAGGCTGCCTTGTCATACGGCTCCTTAGTGAGGATTGCTTCTGCATCCCGACGGGCAGCGGCGACATCTTCCCTAATACTGCGAAATTCAGGTCGCCTCTCACGAAATGCCTCGCGGATTACCTTACGACGATCCTTGGGCAGTTTCCGAAGGAAAGCGCGGAAATGACGAGGCGCGCCGCTGTCGCGATAAATCTTTCCGGACTTGTGGTGCCAAACTGCACCAATCGCCATGCCCGCAACCAGCAGATTAATGGCAATCGAAACAAAGAAGGCGATCCACAGCCATCGTGGTGCGCGGCGCCCTGCTGGCGGCGAGTTGTTCGTCTCCGAACTCATAAATAGTCCTCTTCCACCGGCCCAAGGCCGTCTTCAAATTGGCTTGTATCATCTGACAAACTCAAGCCGGCAATCTCACCCAGCCCGGTCGTTGCTGTTTCAAGATATCCATTGGCACCGACCAGCACACCGATCACCAAAGATGCTGCGAGCGCAGCAACACTCATCCAACCTGCCGGCGAGATGACCTCGTCGACAGTGGCCTTCTTCAGAGGCCTGTTTTGACGGCGGTCGGCCAGATCAATGACATTGCCGGATGCCGTCTGTGAGTGCGGTACAGCCCCTTCGCTTGATCTCGTGATAGCTGAAAAAATCTGATCTGCCAGAACCTGGTCTTTGGGCTGGTCAGAGACCGTTGTCATATCGGCATCGTCCAACAGCTGATCAAAGCGCTGACCATCGCGAACAATGGCTTGGGCCTCGGGATCACTCTCGGCGAAAGCACGCAACGCCTCCTGGTCCGCGTCTGGCCAGCGCGCAACATTGCCGCCATAGGCCGTCACCACGGCCTGAAGCCGCTCCAAGGTTCGCTCGTGTTCGTCTTGCCTGGTCATCGTACTTTCTCGCCAGTCCTCATCATTCTGCGTTACGTCCGAACCACGCAGTCGGTTCCAGTCTCAAACAGCATTATGTGTCTGCGAGCAGAAGCTCGCGCCACTCATCCTTCAATAGTTTTCGCAAGCCGCGTCGTGCACGCGACAAGAGTGATTCAAGTGCCTCTTCACTCACATCCATGGCGCCTGCCACTTCGCGCTGGCTCATGCCCTCGTAGTGGAACAACACAAGCGCCACCCGCTGCCGTTCCGGCAGTCCTGACAATGCCTCCTGCATGCGCTCAGCCAGGTCTTGCCCTTCCAGTACCGTCGCCTGCTCCGCTTCAATGGCTTGCTCTGGCACGTCATCCGTCACATCAAGCCGCCGCGTTGAGCGCAGCCGATCGATAGCAAGATTGGAAGCCACACGGCGCAACCACGGCCCGATACCATAGTTGCCCACCTCCAATGATGATGCCGAACGCCAAAGTCTCAGGAATGCTTCCTGTGCCAGGTCTTCGGCTTCCGCATCGTCGTGGAGCAGGCGCAATACGGTACGGCGCACCGAACCAACGTGGCGATCCACCAGAACACGGAAAGCCGAAGCATCTCCTGCCCCGGTCGCAACCACCAATTGTGCCTCGTCATCCGCCATATGGCTTGTCGTCAACCGATCTGATGGTGCCGGATACTCCGAAGTGACAGACCGCACATGCAGCCTGTCACCTGTGTTTAAAGCTGGCATCCCCATGACTGAGAAGCTCTGCTCACTAGAGTTGATCTACAGCCGGCGCTCGGGATTGTCAGCTCCTCTTTCACCGCGGCGTTGCGGCCGTTCATCATGCCTCGGACCATGATGACGGTGCTCACCACGCCATTCCTTCCAGCGGCGTGATTTCTTACCACGCTTGCCAGGCAGCTCATCGCGGGTCAATTTACCATCGTTATTGAAGTCGAGGCGCGCAAACCGCTCATCGCGAAACTTGGAGAATTGTTCCAACGTTACCGAACCTTGTGCATTGCCGCCGTAACGATGCATAAACCTCCTCACGCGATAATCGACAGATTCCGACTTCATTTTCGTGAGGTCAGCTTCATCGACAGTACCGTCGCCGTTGCGATCGAACCTATCGAACCGCTTGAACGCAGCAACCTTGGCTTCTTCAGACGTAATGACATTATCACCATTCACATCCGCACCGCGCAGGAACCGCATAAAGCGCGCACCACGCCGCCGACCTTTGCGGTGCATGTTGCCGTTGCCGCTCAGTACATCACGCCCGCGCATCATCGGTGGCAGATCTGCATCGGTGATTCTACCGTCGCCATCGAGATCAGCCCGACCAAACATTTCTGTGACGCGTGACTCAAACTCAGCGCGAGTTACCTTGCCATCCTTGTCGACATCAAACCGGCGCATCATGCGCTGTCCGAACCGGCGCGTCCGCCATCGCCGCTGACGACGCTCCATCCGGCGCTCGATCATGGCACGCGCCTCCTCACTGTCGACGGTGCCATCACTGTTGGCATCGATCCGTGCGAAACGTGAACGTGTCCGCGCATCGTAGTCTTCCTTGGAAACAGGTCCGCGACCGAACCAACGCCGCATTCCGCGCCCTTCGCCGTGGTAACCGCCTTCGCCATGATGCCAGCCATGACCGTGATGGCCGCGGTAACCATGAGCCGCGACGGCGGTCAGCCCTGCACCGGTCGCCAAAACTCCGGTAATGATCCAAAATCTCCTGCTCGGCATGTCAAACTCCTTCGTGCCTGATCATCAGTGGACCATAACGGCCCAATCAGTCGTTTAACGGGTCCGGCCAGCGGTTTCCGTCGCCCATGCACGAAAAAAGTTAGTTTATGATCTTATCGAAGATGGCCCGATTTTGCGCAAGTTCCTGCCGCAATCGATGCTCGAGACGATCAAACGTTACTTCCCCGGCAACCTTGGTAAGGAGATCCTTCAATCCCCGCGGCGCCGTCTTCGGATCGAACGGGCCCGTGAAGCAGAGACGCGTGATCTGCTCCATGGTCTGAATAAGCCGGAGCGACTCTTTCAGAGGCGTTACCGATCCAGCATCGATGCAATCGGCATCGCGCAGCGCCTGCAATGCGCGAAACGTATTTTGGTGCAAGACATCTGGACGACGCGCAGCGTGGATAAGCTGCAGGTACTGGCAGATAAACTCGATATCAACCATCCCGCCACGAACCTGTTTGAGATCCCAGATATTCTCGGTCCCTTTCTCCGTCTCAATCCGCGTCCTCATCTCACGGACATCGGAAGCGATCTTGCTGCGATCCCTCTCGACGACAAGCGAGGCCTTGATCGCATCATTGATGTCATTCTGGAGTTGCGGCCCACCTGAGATCACGCGGGCACGTGTTAACGCCATATGCTCCCAGGTCCAGGCTTGCGTGCGTTGATAGTCCACAAAACTCGAAAGCTGTGTCGCAACCGGCCCCTTTTGCCCCGAAGGCCGAAGCCGCATATCGACTTCATAAAGCGCACCCTGGCTGGTCGGCGAAGAAAGCGCACTAATCAACCGTTGGGTCATGCGCGCGTAATACTGGCTTGGAGCGAGCTCACGTGCTCCGTCGGACGCCTGACATTCCGGATCAAAGTCATAAACTGTGATGAGGTCGAGATCAGACGCCGCCGTCATCTCACGACTGCCAAGCTTGCCCATCGCGACGACACCGATGCCACCTCCACGGATCTGCCCGTGTCGCGAAGCGAAATCACTCTCAACCGCACTTTGCAGCCGCCGAACCAACTCTTCCGCTAGCAAGGCGTATGTTCCGCCTGCGCGTTCGGCATCGATCACACCGGACAAAATACGGGCGCCAACCAGGAAACTTTGCTCTCCACCGATTTCGCGCGCAGTATCGAGAACCTCCTCGTAGCTCGTTGTCTTCTGAAACGCATCTGCGAGCAGTTCCGAAATCTCGTCATTGCTGGCGACGTTTCCGATAATTCTTGGATCCAGGACCGCATCAAAGACCCGGCTGCGTTTGCTCAGAATATCCGCAAGACGCGGTGCGCTTCCAACGATGGTTGCCAGAAGGCGCATCAACTCAGGGTTCGCCTTGAGCAAAGCGAAGAGCTGTATGCCAGCCGGCAGCTGTGACAGGAACCGCTCAAACCCGAGCAAAGCCGCATCCGGGTCAACCGTGTCGGCGAGGGCCTCGATCAACACGGGTTGCACATCGGTCAACCGCTCACGTGACTTCTCCGATCGCACAGCAGCAAAACGGCCCCGGTGCCAGTTACGGATTGATGCGATGACCTGCGACGGCCTTTGATAGCCCATCTGCTCGAGCGCGGCGATCGTTCCCGGATCATCCTCCTCGCCGGCGAAAACAAGATTGGCACGCTCGGTACTCAGCTGCGGGACATCCTCAAACAAAGCGGAGTAATGCTTCTGGACAATCTCCAGGCGCCTCCGAACGGCCACCTCAAGCGCACCGACATCCTGGAAACCAGAGAACCGCGCCAGTTGCTCGAGCTGCTCTTCATCTGAGGGAAGTTGATGGGTTTGCTGATCCGCAACCATCTGAATGCGATGCTCCAACCAGCGCAGAAACCGATAGGCTTCATCAAGGTCGTCGCGGATATTGGCCTCAATCCACCCGCGTTCGACTAGGAGTTCCAAGGCATCTAATGTTGCCGGTGAGCGCAACTCCGGCTGCCGGCCTCCAGCGATCAGCTGCTGCGTTTGAACAAAAAACTCAATCTCGCGTATACCGCCCCGACCAACTTTAATGTTGTGGCCAGCGACAGCGATTTCTCCAAATCCACGATGAACGTGAATCTGGCGTTTCATGGCATGGACATCTGCAATCGCCGCATAGTCGAGATACTTTCGCCAGACAAATGGCGCGAGTTCCGCGATAAGCGACCGCCCCGCCTCAATGTCACCTGCGATGGGCCGTGCCTTAATCATCGCGGCACGTTCCCAGTTCTGACCGAAGCTCTCGTAATAGTGCAACGCAGAATCAATCGAGATCGCGACCTGCGTTGCCCCTGGATCAGGTCGGAGTCTCAAGTCCGTCCGAAAGACATAGCCATCCTTGGTTTGCTCATTCAGGCACTTGACCAGATTGCGCGTCAACTTGACGAAAAATGACTGCGCTTCGCTGCGATCAGCCAGATGTGCCTTGGCGGGATCGTAGAAAACAATCAGATCAATATCGCTTGAGTAATTGAGTTCGAAGGCCCCATGCTTACCCATCGCAAGAACGATGTAGCCGGAAGATGCGGCAGGGTCGTCCGCTGAGGCATCCTGCCAATCACCCTTGGTCTGTGCCTGACGAAACAAAAACGAGACGGCCTGCCTTGCCGCCGTATCAGCCACGCGGGTCAACGCTTCCGTCACTCTCATGATCGACCACAGACCAGCCAGATCACAGAGCGCGATCAGCAGTGCGGCTTCATTTTTGAAAACCCGCAACGCCACCATCAGCTGGTCGACGCTTTCCGCAGTATCGGCACTATCGGCCAGCTCATCGATCAGCGCGTCCAGTCTCGCCGATGGATCAGAGCGCAGCAGATTGAGAAATCGCTTAGGATTCTGGCGAACAAGGCCACTCAGGTAAGGCGAACCGGCGGATATTCCTGAAACCAATTCACGAGCCGCAGCCTCGTCAAGCATTGCCAGGGCATCATCATTGACGTTCGCCTGCCGAATGTCCTGTAAGAGAAGGCAATCGTCTTCGCCCTCTGGACCGATCGGCATCTCAGGACGCTTTGGCAATGCCACGAGCTGCGAAAACAAAGCGTTGGGATCAAGCTGCATTTGTGTGTGCTCCTATGAGCATTGCTGCATTCAATCAGCAAGTCCCCAAGATGTTTCAAGACCTGATGCACACAATTGATACACCAGCCAAACCCTCTACCATCAGAAAGAACAAGGATGTTCGCTTTTCGAAACCGATCAGCTTTGGGCCATCATTCGGGATCGATACGATCCCCGGCAAAATGCCGATGCGACTAGAATAGCGGGTCGTCGTATCGGCCGACAACGAATAAATTCGCGAACTCGCTTCCGCCGATGAGCTTGAGATTTGCTAACAGAACTCAAGCCGGCAGTTCCAGATGCACAAGCAATCCCGGATCATTATCAGCCAACTCCACACGTCCGCCATGCAGTTGCGCGACGGCTCCAACGAGGCTCAAACCAAGTCCGGAGCCAGGTTGGGAACGGCTCTCATCCAACCGACCAAAACGTTGCAATGCCTGCTTACGGTGACTGGGCGCAATCCCGCCCCCCCGGTCGCCAACACTCAAACGCACGGCTGTCTCACCGCGCGATAACTGCACACTGATCTCCGCTGGTGCCGTGGTCTCACCAGTGCAACTTCTGGCACCACCATACTTCAGGGCATTTTCGATCAGGTTTGTCAGAGCTTGCCCGATCAACTGCCGATTGGCGGTTATCCGAATATCATTCTCGCCTGAGAAGCGGATAACCGCGCCGGCTTCTTCTGCAACAGGCTCATAAAGCTCCACCAGATCCTGGGCTAACTGCGAAACGTCAAATTCGGCTTTATTGGGATCAACCGCACCTGCTTCAAGCCTGGCGACCTGCAGCAATGCGTTGAACACACGGATCAATTCATCAGCTTCCTCGAGGATTTGACCCAGGCTTGCCTTGTATGATTCGGCAGAGCGTTCCTGGGCCAGTGCCTCTTCAGCTCGATTGCGTAGCCGGTTGAGCGGCGTCTTGAGATCATGCGCGATATTGTCGGAGACCTCTTTGAAGCCTGTCATGAGCCGCTCAATCCGCGCAAGCATCTCATTCAGATTGAGTGCCAGATCATCGAGCTCGTCCTCAGTACCGGCAAGCTCGAGGCGCTGCGAAAGATCACCTGACATGATCGACCGGCTGGTCTTCATCATCCCGGCAATTCGCGTCAGAACGAGTTGGCTCAATCCGACGCCAAGGGCAATGGCGACCACCAGGACGACCAGCGCACCAGCGAGCAACCACCAGATGAATCCGTCGCTGAGACTAATCAAGACATCGGCTTCATGCGCGACGAGCAACCGCCGACCATCAGGCAAAACGGCTCCGGAACCAACCGCCAACCGATCATCGCCACGGACGGAAAAGCGAAACACTCGAGCTTGACCACTGGTGTCAACCTCGGCCGGCCACAGCCTCATGTTACCGGCAACTATTCGGTTGAGATCCTTGTTCGCGACGGCATACAACCAGCCGCGGTCGATGCGGTCCGCTTCGCTGAGTCGAAACGTCAGATGAGCGGCAAACTCCGCCGACGAAAGAGAAGAGAGATGTCGCATTTCCGCAGTGACATCTGAAGCGAGTTTCCGCGTTACAGTCGAATTGATCTGCCAGTAAAGGGCAGTCAGCGCGACGAGGCTCATCAGAGCAAACAGTGCTGCAACGATTGCCGTCAATCGAAATGCGGTCGTCCGCCACCAGGAGCGGAACGGGTTAGCCTGCCGTGCCATCATCGATCATATAGCCGCGACCGCGGACCGTATGCAGCAGCGGCTTATCGAAGTCTTTATCGATTTTGCCGCGCAACCGCGAAATGTGGACATCGATAACGTTTGTTTGCGGGTCGAAATGATAGTCCCAGACGCCCTCCAGCAGCATGGTTCGGGTGACGACCTGCCCGGTGTAACGCATCAAATACTCCAACAAGCGAAACTCGCGCGGCTGCAACAAGATTGCCTGCCCATTGCGGGTGACTTTGTTCGATAGCCGGTCAAGAACGAGATCGCCCACTTCGTAGCGAGTTTTGACATCTTCCGGCTGCGCCCGCCTGACCAACACCTCGATACGCGCGAGGAGTTCGGAGAAAGCAAACGGCTTGGTCAGGTAATCGTCTCCGCCGGCTTTCAATCCTTTGACCCGATCATCCACACTTCCGAGAGCTGAAAGGATAAGGGCAGGCGTCTGCACGCCGTCGTCTCGAAGTTTCTGAATGAGGCTCAACCCATCAAGCTTGGGCAGCATACGGTCGACGATCAGGACATCGTAAATACCGTCGCGGGCCTGCATCAATCCGCTCTCACCATCAGCTGCCCAATCGGCGGAGTGACCGGACTCCTGCAGAGCCTTGCGAATGTAGTCCGCCGCTTCAGTTTCATCTTCGACAATGAGCACGCGCATCAAGGAGACCTTCGATAGTTCCGCCCAGTGGTTTTGGTGTTCAGCTTCGGAGTTTCGCCTCAGAGATTTGCCGGGAACAGGGCCAACATCAGAACCACGACTCCAGCGGCCCACTTTGCACCGCAAATCTGAACGGCGGCAGACCCCACTGGTTTAGTCCAAATTGCGTCGACTTGGAACGACACATGCTGCCGATAACGAACGTGAGCAGAGCATCCCAGACGCAAAGCAAGCGGCCGAAGCCGCTTGCCAAGTTCGTTCATTTTGTCAGCGAGCGCATCGCAGCGTTAGCCTTTGGACTTCAGCTGGATGGCCACAAAGCGACGGGTATCGCCACGCTTCAACGTCACCAGAACCGCCTTGCGACCGAGCTTCTTGGCAGCCTGCACAGCCTTGTCGACATCACCAGGCTTGGTAACATTTTGACTGTTCACCGCGATGATAAGGTCGCCTTTCTGTAGACCTTTCTCCGCAGCATCCGAGGCATCATCAACGGCCGCAATCGCAACACCCTTTTCACCTTTCGGGGGGACGACCAGTTCAAGCCCGAGATCCTTCAGTGCAGTCGGCTTGGCCTCTTTCTTTGGTTCAGCTGCCTTAGCAACCTCTGGCGTAGCACCCGGGAACGTTCCTAGCTTCACCTTGATGTTGGCATCACCTGAGGTCCGGCGGACGGCCACGTTAACAGTTGAACCGGGCGAGTAGGCCGCGATTTTGCGGGCCAGGTCGCGGCTGTCTTCAATTTTCTTGCCCCCGACCTCCAGGATCGCATCGCCGGCCTTGAAACCTGCCTTCTCTGCGGGGCCATCCTTCGTCACCTCGTTGATGAGCGCACCCTGTGGCTTATCCAAGCCGAGGCTCGCAGCCATATCTTCGGTCACACTTTGGATCTTCACGCCAAGCCAGCCACGACTGACACTACCGCTCTTCTTCAGTTGCTCGATGACCTCGACGGCTGTCGAGGCTGGGACCGCGAATGCAATACCGACGTTACCGCCTGATGGGCTGTAGATCGCAGTATTTACACCAATCACGTCACCTTGGAGATTGAATGTCGGACCACCCGAGTTGCCTCGGTTGACGGCCGCATCAATCTGAATGAAGTCATAAGGACCAGAACCAATGTCACGGCCTTGCGCCGACAGAATACCGGCGGTAACGGTCCCACCGAGGCCAAATGGATTGCCGACAGCAACGACCCAATCACCAACGCGGCTCTTCTTCGTCGTAAACTTGACGTACTCAAACGGCTTATCAGACTTGATCTTGAGAAGAGCCAGGTCCGTTCTTGGATCAGCGCCAACTAGCTTGGCTTCGAAGGTATTCTTTTCGTCAAATACGACGGTGATCTGATTGCCACCCTTGATCACGTGATTATTGGTAACAACGAACCCATCGGCTGAGATGACAAAGCCTGACCCTTGCGAGCGCGAGCGGCGCTGCGGACGGCGCTGTTGCGGTGCACCACCAAATCCGCGGGGCATGTTCTTGAAGAACTCGTTAAGCGGGTGATCACCGGGCAGATCGGGGAACGGCGTACGGCCTTCACCGCGGCCTCTCTGATTCGGGCTCGACGGATTGCGACTAGCCAGACGGCGCGTACCACTCGACACCCGGATACTGACAACAGCCGGCTTGACCGCCTCGACGAGATCAGCGAAGGAAGCCGGCGCGCCACCCGGCCCCGTTATCTTTTGCGAAAACGCCGGCGTTACCGGCATAAGTGTGGCTGCTGCCAGCAGGCCTGCCCCAGCGAGCGCAAGTGATCGTGACATGCATTCTACCTTTCTAGACGGTGAGTTTGTGCTATTTAGTTAGTACCGATGTAGGGGGCACAAGCTTACGTGTGTCTTTCTATGGGATTACAAATCGGTAATGTTGGCGGGAATCGCAGAGAAACAGGTCGGCATGCACATGAAGGGCGCTTCGCCACGCACAATCGCTTTGTCACGGGCAATCCTACCGGCAATCGGCATTGGGATCGCACTTCTGCCGTTCACAAGCACAGTATCAGCACAAACCTGGTCAACAGCTGCACCGTTCGTACAGACGGAAAACGCCAATAGAAACAATGGCCTCATCAACAAGATCGCTGTCTTCGGGGCAGATAATCGCGGGGCGCTCCCGCGCAAGTTGCGCGCGCTGAAGAAATCAATCGGGTTGGTCTACAACAACCAGGCACGAAGCGTCTGCACGGGTTTTTGCGTCGCTGACAAGATTGTCGCCACGGCAGCCCATTGCCTTTTCCGAACAGCGGGTGAGCGCCGACCCCGGCTCTCCGAGTTTCGCTTCGTGCTCCGGGCACAAAAGAATTGGCCATCCAGTCGGATCGAAGGTTACCAGAAGCGCTCACCGGAGCAATTCGTCATTGCCGGAAGCCGCAAACTGAAGGTCGAACCTCCGATTGATGCGACACGCGATTGGGCCTTGATGCGCCTAGCCCGTCCGCTCTGCCGCGGGGCCGTTCTTCCAATCTCGAAAGAGCCATCGACCGCAGCTGTGAAAGCATCAAAGCACAAGGCTCTGCTTCAGGTGTCATTTCACCATGACTATGCCAATTGGCGCCTGGCCCACGCCAGTCCGTGTATCCTAGAGCCCATCAGCAAGCACAATAAGAAGAAGCGCATTGACCGCGACTTCACCGCGCCGGATGATTTGATCTTGCATCGTTGCGACACGGGCGGTGCATCTTCCGGATCACCATTGTTGGCAAAAGACAAAAACGGCAACCTTAGTGTCGTAGCGATCAATGTCGGCACGTATGTCCAGACCCGAATGTTGGTTGAGAACGGCAAAGTCGTGCGCCGTTTCAAATCCGATGCAATCGCAAATACGGCTGTTTCAGCCCGCGTCTTTGCCAACCTGATCACACCGTTCGCTAACACCGAATTGCTTGTCGCAGCCAGCGATCTTCGTCAATTGCAAACGCTCCTCCACGACAGAGGCCTCTACGACGCCAAGATCGATGGTTCTTACGGACCGGCGTCACGCAAAGCGATACAAGCATTTCAGGGCCGCATTGGAGATGAGTTAGCCGGCCTGCCAACTCGCGAGTTGCTCAATGAGCTGGCATCAGTCGCATCCGCGCAGACGTCAGGCACAGCCAAGACCCGGCGTGAGCGAAGTCAACACCTGACCCGCGGACGTCTCGACCAAGAGATCAAACAACAGCGTTGAAGTGCTGACATGGAAGCCTGGGAAGCCTGATCCGGGCGCCGTGTGGTGCAGCAGCGTTTCCGCCAGAAAAAGCTTGTGGTGGCTGCTTCAGAAACGAGTGACTCTGCGCTGCACTGATCACTCTGACTGCCGAATTAAGGCCCTCAGACCTTACCCTTGTCCGATCGATCTCCAAGTAACTGCGCGAGGCGCTCCTCTTCCTGAGGACTGAGCGCTTTTGGCTTCGCACTCACCATCGCAGTACGACCACGTCGTGTGACTTGACGCGCAAGCGCAATTCCGCCCAGCAAAAGCAGCAACGGAGCAATCCAGAGCAGCAGTGTATGCCAGCCGAAGGGTGGTCTTAGCAGCACAAACTCGCCATATCGCGCAACAATGAAATCGAGGACTTGCTTGTCCGTATCGCCGGCAACGAGCCGTTCGCGCACCAGCAGCCTGAGATCACGGGCAAGAGGCGCGTTGGAATCATCGATTGACTGGTTTTGGCAAACCAGACATCGCAGCTCAGCCGATAGGCTACGCGCCCGCTGCTCAAGTTTCGCATCCTTGAGGATCTCATCTGGTTCAACAGCCATGGCAAGCAGAACAGAAACATGCTGCACCACCACCATCACGGCCACGAGACATCCCAGTAAGAACCCGATCGGTGCGCGCATCATGATGCGGAAACTCCGCTGGCACCTGGAATAGATCGCGCACGCTTTGGTGCGCCAACCCGCAACCGCCGATCGCTGAGCGACAGCGCCCCACCCAGAAACATAATCAGCGCTCCGATCCAGATGAACCGGACCAGCGGGTTGAAATAGAACCGGACAGCGAAGCCACCGTCCTTTTGCGGATCACCAAGCACTGCATAAAGATCACCACCCAACGCAACGTGAATGCCTGCCTCTGTCGTTGTATCACGCGGCGCAGTATAGGCTCGTTTGCTCGGCAGAAGCTCGGAGATGAGTGTTTCTCCGCGAAAGACTTCGAACCGGCCGACTTCTTCCTGATAGTTGGGCCCGGCAACTTTGCTGGCGCCCTTGAAAACAAGGCTATAACCTGCAATTTCGGCACGGTCGCCAGCCTTCATGACCAGCACGTTCTCACTGCGATAGGCTGACGTCCCGACAATGCCAACAACCATCAATCCGACGCCGAAGTGAGCCACGGCAGTGCCAAAAACAGACCGGGGCAGACCAACCAATCGCCGCCAGCTGTCAGTCCAGGCAATCTGACCAAGCTTGATGCGGAAGCAAATCTCGTAAATCGCCGCGATCATTACCCAAAGCCCCAGTGCAGCACCAAATGGCGCAAGCCAGGGACCGCGATAGAAGATCGAAAAGAACGCGACACCAACGACGAGAGCTGCGATCGCGCATGCCATCAGGCGTTGGCTGGCGGCAACGAGGTCACCGCGCTTCCACGCCAGGAAGGGACCGAACGGAAGGGCGATCAGAAGCGGCACCATCAACATTCCGAAGGTCAGATCAAAATACGGCTCACCGACGGAAATCTTGTCACCGGTCAGCCCTTCTAGTGCCAATGGATAGAGCGTACCGACGAGAACCGTGCCGCAAGCTGTCGTCAACAGAACGTTGTTTAGGATGAGACTGCCTTCGCGGCTGATGGGAGCAAAGATGCCGCCCTGCCGTAGCTCAGCCATACGAAAGGCGAATAACGTCAGCGACCCACCAATGAACAGCACCATGATTCCAAGAATGAAGACACCACGTTCTGGATCGACAGCGAACGCATGAACCGACGACAGAACACCGGAGCGGACAAGGAAGGCCCCCATTAGGCTCAGCGAAAACGTCAGGATCGCCAGGAGAACCGTCCAGACTTTCAACGCCTCGCGTTTCTCCATAACAAGTGCGGAGTGCAGCAAGGCCGTTCCGACCAACCAGGGCATAAACGAGGCGTTCTCAACCGGGTCCCAGAACCACCAGCCTCCCCATCCCAGTTCATAGTAGGCCCACCAGGAGCCCATCGCGATACCGACAGTGAGAAACATCCAGGCCAGCAACGTCCAAGGCCGAACCCAACGCGCCCAGGCAGCATCTGTCTTGCCCTCTATGAGAGCCGCAACCGCGAACGAGAACGCGATCGAAAACCCGACGTATCCTGCGTAGAGAAACGGTGGATGCAACGCCAGTGCAGGATCCTGCAGGATCGGATTGAGGCCTTGCCCGTCAAATGGGGCAGGCGTCATTCGGGTGAACGGGTTGGACGTCAGGACGATGAAAAGCCCAAACGCCAAGGCAATTGAGGACTGCACAGAAAGCACTGTCGATCTCAGGCGCAGCGGTAGATTAGTACCGAAGATTGCCACCGCTGAGGCAAACGCTGTCAGCATCAAGAGCCACAGCAGCATCGAGCCTTCATGATTGCCCCAGACACCGGAGATCCTATAGATCAGCGGTTTGTCCGAATGAGAATTGCGCACCACATTCTCGACGCTGAAATCCGATGTGACATAAGCATAGGTCAGCGCCATGAATGACACGAAGACCAAGCCAAATTGGACATTCGCGGCGGGCAGTGCGGTCCGCATCAAACGGTCCTCGCCGATCCGCGCGCCATAGAGCGGAACCACAAACTGGAAGAGGGCAACCGCAACCGAGAGCAGCAGCGCAAAGTGTCCGAATTCAACTATCACAGGCCTGCATGCTCCCTATGCTTACCCACCATACTCCGAGTTTCATGGGACCGGTTTATTGCTTCACCGAATGCACTGATCCCTTGCCGAGTTTAACGCCTTTTTCCTTCAGCGATTTCGCAACCTCCGGCGGCATGTATGTCTCGTCGTGCTTGGCCAGTACGGTATCAGCTTGAAACACACCGCTGCCGTCCAGTTTGCCTTCGGCAATCACACCCTGTCCTTCGCGAAACAGATCAGGCAGAACGCCGTCATAGCGGACTTTGATTGTCTCGATCGTGTCGGTCACGCTGAAACCAACCTTGGTCCCTTCACCGCGCGCAACACTCCCGTCCGCAACGAGACCACCCAATCGAAACCTAAGACCGGTTTCGACGGACTTCGCAACAACATCGCTGGGAGAATAGAAATAGACGATCGCGCCACGCATCGCGAAAAGCACAAGGATAAGCGACACCGCGAGAACCGCGACTCCACCGCCAATCAGCAATCCTCTACGCTGTTTTCTGGTCATGATCTGCTCTTCGACCGCAGGGCGCTCCGGGCCCGGGTCCGGTCATTGCTGAAGCCTCATACCGAGAATTTATCATATAATGACGATGAGGGGTCACTGCATGCGCCCTTCAGTCACGATAGGACACAAAAAACCGCCGCGGTGATCCACGACGGCCTATTCATCAGATCTGTGCCGGAAACTCATCAGGCTAGCTGACGTTGCTCCAAGTACCATCTGGATTGCGGCATGCTGTTCCACGAAGCGCTTGTGGACGCCCATCGATATAGATCTTATGCGTGTAATCGCGGCAATCGACCTGGCCACGCTTATAAGGCGGGCTTGGGATGACTTCGCCATAGCGCCCGGAGTCCGGATTTCGCCAGGCGGTGCGCTCACCGGAACGTCCCGTTTCCAGAGCATTAAATTCAGCACGCTGTGCCAGCATTCGGTCTTGCTTATCAAGCGAGCGCCCGATCTCACTGCCGACAATGCCGCCAATCACAGCACCAATAGCGGTGGTCGCAATGCGCCCCTTGCCTTTTCCAACGGTATTGCCAAGAAGTCCGCCGGCAATCGCACCGACTGCAAGGCCGGTATCAGCCTTATTCGGACCGTTGGGCCCACAAGCCGTTAACCCCAGCGCCAATACCGCGGCACCTACAAAAGCCTTACCTGCAAAAAACACTTGCGAAGTGCGCATGAACGTTTCCCTTCTAACGCTCCCCAGAAGTAGAGCAACGATGGTTGCATCCACTCCTCCTAACCTTCCTATTCAACTTGATTCGGGCAAAACTGCGTCGCTTGGCTCAGACTTATGCAGAGCTGTTTGTTGCCGCAGGCAACTCCAGCTCGATCTTGAGGCCACCGAGTTGCGATTTATCAAGCCGAAAACTCCCGCGATACGATGTGGCCAGATCACCAACAATAGACAAGCCAAGCCCTGTACCTGGCGTTGTTTCATCTAATCGGACGCCACGCTTGCCGATTTGGGCACGCTGCTCAGCTGTTAGGCCTGGTCCGTCATCTTCAGCGGTGATTTTCAACATCGATACGCGGGCCGTCGCCCCCGTATCAGCTTGATCGACACGAAGACGAACACGGCGCGTACACCACTTACAGGCGTTGTCCAGCAGATTGCCCAGCATTTCCTCAAGGTCGTGCTGCTCGCCCTGAAACCGCGCATCATCGGCGCCAACGACATCAATCGTGACACCTTTGTCCTGATAAATTCGCTCCAAAGCACGCTGCAGAGATTCAGCAACCGGTTGAACCTCGGTAACACGGCCAATCGTATCGACGCGAGCCGCAGCACGCGCCCGATCGAGGTAATGCGTAATCTGTGCACGCATGATTTCACTCTGTTCAGAGACTTTGCGGGCAAACGGCGATTGACGATCATCTGCTTCGTTTTTGATCACCGCCAATGGTGTCTTGAGAGCGTGGGCCAGATTGCCAACCTGGGTCCGGGCGCGTTCAATGATGTCCTGATTGGAGTCGATCAGTGCATTGAGTTCGACTTTCAAGGGCTCAATTTCGCTTGGCAGCGGTGCATCGAGCTTGTCAGCCTCTCCTGTCCTAATCTCCGATAGCCCCTGCTCAATCGTCCGCATCGGCGCCATAATGAACCGGATCTGGATGTAGGTCGCTATGAGAATGCCGATCGCGACAATCGCAAGCGCCATCGCGATCGAACCGGCAAATTCGTCTGCACGTGCGCCCGGCCAATCGACCCGGGCTGCCACGGCGATTGAATAGAGCCGCTCATTATCCTTCTCACCAAACCGATGTAGCAGCTCAAGGATCCGGAGCGGCTGGCTGTCTGGTCCTTCGACGTCGAGCCAGCGATAGCCATTTTGATCCGGCGCGATTTTCCGGCTGTAGGGAGACGGGAGTGTACTGGTTGCGAGCGAATTCGATACGAGACGCCGACCGGGCCGCCCATCAGCGGGCTGCATCTGCCAGTAGTAGCCAGAGATTGGCACCTCAAACAGCGCTTCATTGAGATGCTTCGGCGTAACCGGCTCTGCCGCATCGAGGTTCCAAGCGGCAATGCCCTCGGCATGCGTGATTAGCTGGTTACTGAAATCCTCAAACACATTGCGGTGGTTGGCGGAATAGATAATGAGGCCGGCAATCGGCAACATCACCAGGATCCACATCACCGCCGCAGCAAATAGGCGGAACGCAAGCGAATTGATATTGACAGATTTCAGCCGGCTCTGGCCGGCTGCAATGCTCTGATTGAGAAACTCAATACCGGTGTCGATAAGCGCTCTGGGATCAGGTTTCATTCTACCAGCACCCTAACGCGCCTCACAGGCAGGTGGTTGCCGCCGCTTGGATCCGACATACCAACGAGGGTAACGAACCACTAGGCCTCGTCCTCCATGCTGATGCGATAACCCAGCCCTCGAACCGTCTTGATCAGATCGGTCGGGATCTTCTTCCTCAGCCGCCCGATAAAAACCTCGATGGTGTTGGAGTCCCGATCAAAGTCCTGGTCATAGAGATGCTCGACAAGCTCTGTTCTTGAGACGACGCGGGAATTGTGATGCATCAGATAGGCGAGTAAGCGGTATTCGTGCGATGTCAGTTTGACGACCTGGCCATCACAAGTCACGCGCGCGGACTTTGTATCAAGACGCACCGGACCGCACTCAATTTCACTTTTTGCATGACCGGCGGCGCGCCTAACCTGTGCACGGATCCTCGCCAGCAACTCTTCCATATGAAACGGCTTAGCAAGATAGTCATCGGCGCCCGCATCCATCCCAGCGACCTTGTCACTCCATCTGTCGCGAGCCGTCAGGATAATGACTGGCATATTCCGCTCAGAGCGACGCCACTGTTCGAGTACCGAAATGCCGTCCATCTTCGGCAGACCGATATCGAGGATCACGACATCGTACGGCTCTGTATCGCCAAGAAAATAGCCTTCTTCACCATCGAAGGCTGTATCGATGGCAAAACCAGCTTCGTCCAGCGCACTCACCAGCTGCCGATTGAGATCGGGATCGTCCTCAACAACGAGTGCACGCACGGTTCTTCTCCAAAAACTACAGTCCGATATTCAACACAAATTATCGGTATGACCGGTTCAACTCAAGTCTGCCAACGCAATAGCATAAAAACCAGATCACAACCGCTCATTGCAGCATTCCGGCTCGGGCAAAAGGCTTTTTAGCATTGACCTTGAGCTTTCTGAGCTTGCCGTTGGGGCCACGCAAGACGAGCTTGTAGTGAAAACCGTCCTTTGTTTGGCAGAGTTGCGTCTGCACCAACCGACTATTGGCCTTGCTGCGCGCCAGCGCACTGAGTTCGTCGACCGGCACCAATTCATGCTTGCGCACAGCAGTTGCCGCAACTGACCAGTCACTGAAGCAGGCTTCGGCGGCGAACGCAGGTGCGCTCGTCAATCCGCTGCAAAGCATAAGCGTCAGTGCCGTGACACCGGCCAGTCGTTTCCATACTAACTTGATCATCATGACCTGACGCTACGTGAACCAGCCTGAACCAGTGGTGAATGGAATGGTAAACACTGCCGGTCTGGAACCAGCATTCGCCTCGTGTCTGAACAAAGGCCCTCAGCACTAGATGACGGCTGTGCGCCCGGTCCCACGTCCCCAGGTCTGGCTCAGTTGGAAGACCTGACACTGGATCTGACTTTGGACAGCGCCAAAGTCGGCAATTTGTTCGACACCGGAATAGGACACAATTGGTGTTGTGGACAGCAGTGTCCGGACAACGGCACCATTGTCGAGAATGTCGACTTCGTAGCGTTCGGCTTCTTCTCCAAGCGGGACCTCGTCCACCTCCCAGTTGTCACCACCGGTGCGCGTCCGCCGTATCCAGCTGATGATCAGGTCTTGCTCTGTCCGTGTCCCGCGCACATGAACCGGGCTAAGCGGCCGCCGGCCAACACCCTGTAACGCATGTTCAACCTGATTATAGTCAGAATGTCCTATGTCCCGTGCGGCCGGCCCAAACCGCCAGTTCAGTGGTAGCTTGAGTTCTGCAGGAGCGAGATCAATGCGTTCAACTGCACTATCGAGCAGAACGAATGGCGCGCCAGCAGCCACGGCACCAGACAGCATGGCCGCTTCGGTTCCCGCTGATGCCCTGAGCAATCCACTTAAATCATATGTTAGCTCGCCGACGAGTTCAGCGTTCTCGAACTGAAAGACTTCCCAATCTCCGTCAGCGTTTCGAACGGCAGCCACGTTTGATCCGGCCAACAACTGCAATTGTGTCACCGAGGCGAGGGCACCGGCCGTGAGCCGGACACGCAGTGTCGTCGCATGATCAAGTCGGGATTCCGGACCAGCCGGTAAAACGGTCAACGTCTCACCGATTGTTGCTGAGATCGACACCGTAGAAGCCAGGGCAAAGCCGTCGGTATCAGGCGAGCGGAATATTGCAACATCGCCAGGCCAGGGGGATTGGGCAATTGCAACGTAGCCAGCTTCGTCGGGCTCATCGCCACGCAGTTTCGGCAGATCCAAGAATACGCCGGCAGGCGGGCCGACAACGAGTCCATCCGAAAAACTCTCAACTCTGACAGGACTGGTTCCGGGCTTATAGACAACCGGGTCGATGCTTTGCGCTTCGATGGAGCGCACGCCACTGTCTCCGACACCCGTAACGCGGAAAAGCTTGTCACGATCCCCAAATGCCAGCGTGACCGTATCGCCAGGCTCAATGGACAACAGGCTGGGTGGGAGGGCAAATGTGGCCTGATCACGTGAGGCCCAAGTCTCATGCAGCCAGCTTTCGGCAATAGCGGCAGCCTGATCGCTCTCCAACATGAGCGGAAGATCGGCCTGGGCAATTCTGGAACTCCGGCCACTGGTCTTGCGGGCCTCATTGACAAGCTTCCGATAGTCGCTCGACGCACCGATATAAAGCACCTTCGCGGATGCCGGCAGTTCTGTTTCCTGGCCTCGTACAATCGTAGCGAGCTCCTTGCCGGCTTGCGCCTCAACAATTGAATCCGCCGTCAGGTAAGTCACCGCCGCATCGCTCCCCCGATGCCGCATCCGAATACGTCCGGTGGTTTCTACCGCGTCAAAAAAGAAGGCCAACTCAAGCGGCTGCAAAGCGTCGCGAGCCGCCATGACACGCTCGATCACAAAACCTGGAACGCTTCCACTCAACTCGGATGCATCGAATTCCGTAAACCCATAATCATAAAGGATGCGAGCAACGGCTTCGTTGAGCGGCAAGCTCGCAAAGCGACCATTCAGCCAATGACCAAATCGCCAATTCGGTGCATCTCCCCAGCTCTCCTCATCATTTGGAAAGGCCGGGTATGGTCGCGCATCCCAGGCGTAAATGTGGATGCGCGCGGGATCAACCATCCGGCCATCATAGACGCTGGAAACAGGATTGCTGTCGGGCACATAGCCGGCATGTTCAGGGGTGTAGCCTTCAACGATCGCTTGAATGTAGCGCCGCTGTATTAAGTCATCGCGATGCGCCTCGCTATAATAGGGGACAGCACTTTCAGAGCTCTTCGGATCATAGAAGACATTGGGTTGATTGGCCCCTTTGTCGATCGCCGGACAGCCTGTTTCCATGATCCAAAACGGCTTTGATTGCGGAACCCAGTCTGTTGGCGTGGCAGCTTCAATACCAGCCGGTCGATTGAAGTGCGCGTTTTCCCACCATGACCGGATGTCCTTGTATCGGAAGATCCAGGGTTTGCCGTTACCGTCCGTGATGGGTGTCCGCACCTGCGCATCGCGGTCATCAGAATTTGCGTAATACCAGTCGTAACCCTCGCCACCTTCCAGGTTGGATTTGAGATAACCAATATCGTAGATCGAGGGGCTAACCACCTGATCCAAATGCGCATCGACCGTGCGCCAGTCCGACAGTGGCCAGTAAAGATCAATTCCAACAGCATCGACGTCCGGTGACGACCACAGCGGATCGAGATGAAAGTACACATCACCCGATCCATCGCTCGGCTGATGTCCGAAATACTCTGACCAGTCAGCCGCATAGCTGACCGTGGTTTGTGGCCCAAGGATAGACTTCACATCATTGGCCAACTGAACCAGCGCGCTCACAAATGGATAGTTCGATGCGCTATCACGCGCTCGCGTCAGCCCGCGCAACTCCGTTCCAATCAGGAAAGCATCAACACCACCTGCGGCCTGAGCGAGGAAGGCATAGTGCAAAATGAACCGTCGAAAGCTCCACTCGTCCGGACCGTTGTAGACAACAGTCTCGCCGGAAAGTGAAAAGTCACTCGGTTGTGCATTGCCGACAAGGGTTGCAAGCTGGGTGCCTGCCGCTTCCGTTTGATCCGGTGAACCGACAATGCCGGGCGCTGGATCAACGGTAATGCGACCGCGCCATGGATACACAGGTTGCGATGAACCTGGTGCGTATGGATTATCGAGGCTGTTGTCGTCTGCAATATCCATCAGGATGAAGGGCGTCAGCACAACGCCGGTGTCGCGCGATTTGAGATCTTGAATGGCAGAGATGACTGTCGGATCAGATGGCGTCCCACCATAAGCCGGCCGCCCATCCTTGAGGCTAACGACGTGTGCATCCTCCCGCGATTGGCCGGCGACATACCACGACAACGGGCGGGTATCTTTCTCACGGCGTTCAACACCCGGTCGGATCTCACATTGCCCCGCACGCAGGTCTGTTCCAAACCAACTAACCACAAGGGAGGCAGACGAAATGTTAGGCAATGTTGCTTCGAGCTGGTCCATCGAAGCGGTCCAGTTGGTGTCCGCCTGTCGTGTATGCACGTTCTCTGGAACGCGCGCGCCTGCAGCCCCATCCCGGGTCACCTGATCGCTTGCGTAGACGAATTCGCCGGAACCCGGGATTACCACAACGCCCCGGACATGGTCCCTCAGATCATCGACGGCCCGGAAGACTTCAAATGACAATTGCGGCAGCCGGTTGCCAAATTGAGCCAATGGCAGGCGCTCAAACACAATGTAAGCGACACCACGGTATGATGGGGCATTGTCCGCACCTAATCGAGACACAATCAGGCTGTCCGCCTCCTGCGTCTCTGACCCGGAGTAAGAACGATAGGAGATAGTCGAGAGATCCAACTCGTTGCCGGCCGCCCAGACACGCCCGAGCCCTGTCAGCTCGCCTTCCGCAATTGCGATAGCGAAATTGCCGTAGTAACTGTATGTGGTCTGCGTCGACGCATTGGCCGATGAACTTCCGCCGCCCTTACCACCACCACCCGATGACGTCTGAACCTCTGTGGTCGCCGCCACCTCCTCATAGTCTGTCGCCCAGATCAACTGACCGCCAAGGCGCGCACGGCCATAGACTCGCGGAATAGGCGCACCTTCACTTGAAGTTGTAACGTGGAGATCGCTCAGCCGTGGCCCTTCGGAGTGTCGGACCTGCCCGGACGAACTGAACAGCGACTGATCAATGAACCCACCGGCCAATGCGCCGGCCTGGCTGCCGATCGTTGCTCCCGCAATTGTTGTTCCAAGCACAGATATTCCGGATGGCAGCAAAGCTCCGCCAACCGCCGCGCCTGCAGCAGAGAGTGCCAATGTCGCCATAATGATTGTTCCATGAAATCATCGGGCAACAGTACCCGACGTATCTGTGTCTCGGATCGCATATTGGACGAACTATGAGCTCACGAGCGACACCCTGAAGTGAGGACAGATTGCTCAAAATTCGGATCAAACTTGCGTTTCTGAGGCCACCACATCGATAAGATTCGGAAACTGAAATGCAGCCGCCATCCGCCGTTGCCACCATGCACTCAGTCCAACTTCAACGGCTGCAGCACCCTCAACGGCATGCACCATCGTCGTCGGTGTTACCAGCACCGCAGCATGCTTAGCCGGTAGATGCCTGCGAAATCGAAAGAGCAAGACGTCTCCGGGCAGGCGATCACCCAATGCAACGCGCACAAGATGTCGATCCGCGGCCGAAATCAGTGTCTCACGACCGCTCGCTTCCGCCCAGTCTGCAGAATAGGCGGGCGGTTTTTCGGGATCAAACCCGTACGAATTGCGCCATACACCCCGGACCAGTCCCAGGCAGTCTGCTCCGACGCCTAAGAGGCTTGCCTGGTGACAATAGGGCGTGCCAATCCAGCGACGCGCTTCGGCAATGATCGATTGCCGCGACAGACATCGCTGATTTCTCATACGATTCATCGTTACCCCTGCCGCGCATACGCAGTTACAAAGTCATTGCCTGGCAGATGCGGGAAGCCACGGTAATTGGCGACGTTCGAGAACTTGTCTCGACACGTCGCCAGGACCTTGTCACATCCAGCCGTCATCGTAATGAGGTCACCAACGGCAACACTACGTGCAGGTTCGCGCCAAAGCTCCACAAACGTTGTGTCGACGATCGTATCATGCTGACGAATTTCGAAACGGCTTCCGATGTTGAGGCCACTGTCGAATGTAAGTTCGCCCCGCTGGAACCACTGCCCCTCAAACAAACCAAATCCTTCGACATTGAACCGCCGTGGATTGATCACTGCAATCACGCGACCACTGCCGCGAAAGCTACTGTCGGATAGATCAACGCCGCACTTCGGATCACCCAGATCAGCATCGCAAGCGTATTGGTAGAGACGGCCTTGCGGCTGCTGCAGATAGTGAGAAAGGCCGCGCACCTCGGCGACAAAAGACTGATCAGAGCGCGTTACTTCACCGAGGCTCCCACTGCGCATCAAAACCCTTTGTGTGGTGTCTTGCCAGTTCACCCGGTAGATCTCCACCTTTGCATCATCGTAGAGACCCGCATGCAAATCTGCTTCACTAAGGTGATCAGATGTGATCGCACCTTGCACATCCATATTGTCAACGCTCAACCCAACAGACTCCTGCAACGCACTTGCGGTGAAGCCTGATGTCGCCTCAAACGTAACGCCATCGAACACGACGGCACGGTCATGGTCCGTAAACCCTTGCGCTACGCCATCCTGACGTACCAGCTTCCAACACCAACACAGTGATGTAGCGCCGGAATCGAGATGTGCCTGCATACCATCGGGCAGCTGTTTCATATTCTGACCTCTACAATCGGAATGTTCGGGATTGTGCCGTGTCGGACACCTTGCACATCGATTTCAAGTTTATCGGTGTCGAAACGCACAGGGACATCAAACTCAAACCCCGCAGTTAGTATCGCTCCATTTGCCGGGGCATGTCCGCTGAGGAAGCGCACAATGCCGGTCGTTGTGTCGATGATGTGCTTCGTGCCTTCGTCTTGGAGGACGCCATCAACAGCAACAAGAACGGAGCCTTCGACTGGTTTGGAAATCGTGCGTGACCACGGCAGCGTATCAGAACCGTAGGACTTGATAAGTTGGAAGTACAAAGTCGAGCCATCACCAAGACCGATCGTTTGATCAGTTTCGGCGGGCAAACGCTGGGGCGCGCATGATTTATAGTCAGCGGGGTCGCGCCAGCGAAATCCATAGAGCCGACCGCGGCGCTCTTCAAAGAACGCAATCACCTGGTGCAAATCATCCAGTGACTTGACGCCATAACCAGCATTGTAGCTGCGTCGCGAGTCTGCCCACCGGCTATTGCGCTCTTCATAACCTGAACCCAGAACAACGACATCGGTACGGCGCTCCGGACCACCGGAGGAGCCACGCGCAATGTCTGTAGGGAAGCGTACTTCATGAAAACTCATACCGTTGCTCATATCGCTCAAAGATTACCACGGGCATCAGGGACTGATTGTTGGCTGTCGGCCCAATTGCCCGGCGGTTGACTAGAGGTTTCGTTCTCCGCGCGCGATTGCTCGCGCCAACATCGCTGATATCTGGCTTTCCGATCGACGAAAGCTCTCTGCATCGGGTGAGGACACGGTGAAATTGACTTGAACGCCACCGCCACTCTCTGCCGCGACACCCAACCGACCGTCAGCGCCACGCCGTAAAGGAAGAATAGCTTCCGCACCGCGTTCTCCCATCACACCTGCGCGGCCACCAGCGAGCGGGAAATAAGTTGGCGACGAAACCACGCCACCTCTAGCGAAAGGAAGCGGTAATCCAAATGACTTGACTAGATCCGCAAGTCCACCACTGCTGCCACCCGTTGAGACAAGACCGGACAACAGCGAGCCCACGCCTTGTTGCAGCGGCTGGAAAGCTGATTGAAGGGCCATTTGCGACAAATCTTGTCCAAGGCTGCTCACCACATCCTTGAGGCTCTTGCCACGTAACACCAACCCGTCGAAGGCACGGTTCAGTGACTTGCCGAACTGATCACCGAACCCAGTGATGCGCTGCAACTCGCTGGAGAGTGATTTAAAGGCACTCTGGAACACCTTGCCGGACACATTCTGCCCGATGTTCCGCATGACACTACTCAGGCTCTGGCCACGCAATGCAACGTCTTCTAACCCGCGAGACAATGAGCTGGCGAATTGATCGCCCAACGCTCTGACGCGCTGCATCTCATTCTCCAGGCGCGTCAGGTCAGCCCGGGATTGATTGATCGATGTATCAGCCATTACTGATTTCTCTCTCGTCTTTCACTTGATCCGGATAGCGCCGCATCAGCTCAGCAAGCTCGCCGCGTTGGGGAGGCACATCCTGCCCCGCTTCAAATGCGCCGCTCGCAAGCGCTAACTCGCGCGGCGTCAGCTGCCAGAATTCTGTTGGTGACACACCAAGCACCGCGAATGCGAATGTGGCTATGTCCTGCCAGGGAAAGGGGCAGGGCGGCGCTCCTCCTGCGGCGCTGCAGATAACGGCTGATGCACCACGGCCTCAGACTCAATTGCGCCATCTGCGACACCACCAAATGTTGCCTGCAAGAGATCGGCAACTGCAGCGACATAACCGGCTGCTCCACGATCGCACGGCATAGTCGCCACCCGGTCATCGGTGAGATCATGTCCGGCTCCACGCAGGCCAGCGCCCAGAATTCGGATGGCATCCTCCGATCTCAGACGGCCGCTCTCGAAGCGGCTAGCCAGAGCCATCATATCTTCATCTCCGAACGCCGCTTCCAGCTCAGCCAGAGCGCCAAGCGTCAGGCACATCCGATAGGCCTGACCTCCAAGCATTACGTTCACTTCTCCACGACGCTCATTCGCCATATCGTTCCGGCCTCCAGATTGAGATCATTTAGCTTGCAGTAAATGTCAGTGCGCCCGCTGACTCGAGACTGAGGTCGAAGGTAATCTCGCGGTTATGCTCTCCGGTCAGATCGAGCGACGCAATTTGAAATGCGCCCTCAACCGTGCCGAAGTCAGGAATGACGACCTGCCAACTCCTGATCGCACTGTCGAAGAAGACCTCCCGGATCGCAGCGTCTGTCGTTGCGTCTTTGAAGATCCCTGAGCCGGAAATCCGCGCCGTCTTTATACCGGCCCCAGCAAGCAGTTCACGCCAGAGCCCTGTGGACTCCTGGTCAGTGATATCGACTGTCTCAGTGCCAAACTCCAACGAGCGAGAGCGCAGTCCCGCAACCGTCACGAAATTGCCGCTGCCCGTTATATCGAGCTTGAGCAAGAGATCTTTGCCCTTCTGAGCCGCCATGGCTGCACTCCTTTTTCATGATGAGTTGAATTAGATTGTCGCCTCAAGCGTCGCCCTGAAGCGCATCACGCCTTGCAGTGTTTCACCATCGCCAACGCGACTGAGATCGGAGCTTTGATGCCTTAGATTGACGAGCCGGAAGCCTGAGACGGCAAGCGTCTGGTCATGCAGCACCTCGCGGATCGCAGACATAACATTCTCCGCCATTTCCCGGCCCAGTGCTTCAGTCCACACATGGATTGAGAAGAGCAATTCATGACCGGTGTCACCGACAGTCGACCAGTCGTTGTCGGTGCTAGGACCAAACGTGACATAGGGATAAGACACGCTCCGCGGCACATGATCATAGACATGGGCACCCCCCAAGTGCCCGATCAGCCCGGCATCACCAATCAATGCCGAATGGACCGAACGCTGCAGCGCCCAGGTTGCACTGGTCATCTTGAATTGCCTTCTATGTTCGCTCTGAATTATATTGCCGGAGCCCGGTCTCGCTTGAACAAGCTCTTTGGGACCGAAGTCACTCCATCGCGGAGACGCCGATGTCGTCTTCCGCGTCATCGACCGAGCGGACGCCTCAAGAACCTCTGTTCGATTGATCCCTTTGCCCGCCAAGACGCTCAACGATCTTTTTGCGAACGAGTTCGATTAAGCGCTGCAGGCGCCGCCACAGGCAGCTCCCTATTCGTTTCAAGAAAACAATTCCTAGGTTCATGGTCCGAGCTCCTCGCAATCACAGGTGGTCCAACGTTTCCTGCCGTCCGCATCACGAACGGCCAGGATCTCAAAAATGCGCTCGGCTGATCGCAGCCGCATGGTCGGATCCAGATCGGCCCGATAGCGCATAACAATACGGTAGTTGCTTCGTGCGGTTGTCCGATTGCTTTGGACAATCTCGCGGCCGCTGCGCGCAATAACTTCTGCCCAAACAGACGCAACAGGCCCCCATGTCAGCGTCGCGCCGCCACCATCGTCACCGCTGCGAATGGGCTGTTCAATGGTCAGCCGATGGCGCAAGCGCCCAATGCGGTCCACTGTCATATCCGCACCGCACGATAGGGTGCGAGCAACAACGAAACGGCATCAGGAATGGCAACCGGCTTGCTATCCGGCAGCTGCAAACCGCGATGCTCATACCAGTGCGCAACCAGTGCAAGAACAGCCTGGCGCAGATCCTCCGGAACCGACGTCGCATCCGGCCCATATCCCGCGGTGAAGTCGATCTCGATGCCATTGAGAGTCGCACCGGGTAGCGGCCAATATCCTGATCGTGACGTTAACCGCGGACGCTCGCTCCGAGTGTCTACTGCGTAGAGAATGCTATCCAGAACCACGACGTCCCCGGCTGAATCGAGCACACGAATTTCATTGATGGTCTCAAGTGGTCGCACCGGCAATTCAACGACACTGCTTAAGGGTCAGCAGTCGAGATACAGTGTCCATTGCTGCGTAACCAGCGAGAGCCCCATCGCCGCTTCCACTTGCAGGCGGGAGGTCGTGATCAGGCTCGATAGAAAGTCGTCTTCATCGTCGTGATCGACGCGCAGGAATGTCTTGGCCTCGGCCAGCGAAATTGGTTCACTGGCCGGACCACTCAGCAATGCGAGTGCCATGTGTTCTGCCTTCAGGAGCAATGAGAAAAAGGGCGAAGCCGATTGCGCGCACAAAGCGATGTCGCGAAACACCAAAGTCGGACACACAACCAGCTTCGCCAGTCGGCCCGCAGGACGGGGAGGGCAACCTGCGCGGCCAACCAACGGGCGGCGTGAGAGGCCGGCCCATTGGAATGCGGGAAGCGGATTAAGACGTACCGAAAGTCAGAACCTTGATAGCATCGAAGTCCTGAACACCGCCGCCAACCCGTTTGGTCGTGTAGAACAAGACATAGGGCTTGTTCGAGTAGGGGTCGCGCAACACACGAATTCCGACGCGGTCAACAATCAGATAGCCACGCCGGAAATCTCCGAACACAACGGATTTGCTGTTGTTGGCGAGGTCCGGCATATCTTCGGACTCAGCGATCGGGAAGCCCATCAGAGATGGCGACTGACCAGGAGCGAATCCTGGTTGCCAGATGTAGTTTCCATCACTGTCCTTCATTTTCCTCACCGTCGCCTGCGTCGCGCGGTTCATCACGAAGTGCGCATTGGCACGGTAACCGGACTTCAGCGCATAGATCAGATCAATCAGGACATCAGCCGGATCAACGCCCGGAAAATCTCCATTCGCCCCAGTGATGATCGTCTCGAGTTCCTCATTAGCCGCAGCTCTCTGACTTTCGAGTTTCGCTGTATAGCTCAGGAAACCCTTCGGCTTGTTGACACCGTCACCACCGACAAAGGCTGCGCCCTCTTTCTCCGCGAAAGCAGAACGAACTTCATCGGCAATCCACTGGTCGATGTTGACAACCGAGTCATCCAACAACGCCTGCGTGGCTGCAGGCATCGCGTAGAGTTCCATCGTCGGAAAGGCAAGTTCGGTCAGCGTCGGAGTATCGATCTCGTCAAGTGATGCGCTTTCTCCAACCCAGGCTGTTTCCGCGCCGGTTGTCGCAAATGGCTTCTTGTAGACCGACCCCGAAACCTGCTGCACACCAGAGATCGCGCGCAACGGAGAGATGTCCTTGAGAGAGCTATTGATCGCTGCTTCGGTCTCATCCGGGACCAGGTAGCCACCATCACTATCGGATCCGACGGTCAATGCCTTGGCTTCAAGGTCACGCAACTGACCACTGTCTCCTTTTCGAACGTAAGCATCAAACGCCGCTTTGTGCTGCAGCGTCTGTCCCGGTTGCAACCGGGTTGCTCCAAGGACCGGACGTGCGCTCTTGTGCACAAGCGCATCAACAACCCTTTTGTGCTCATCGAGAACCTTGTCAATCCGGGTCAGCTTTTCGTCCGTCACAACATCGCTCGACGAGCGCTGCTCAAGCTGCTTCAGCCTGTCGTCATTAGTTTCCTTGAACGACTCGAATGCACGCATGAAGTCGTCAAACGCTGCGCCAATGTCCTGGCCGTTGCCGAGCGTCTTTTGCTCGAGTGCGGTACCACTCATGGTCACTTACTCCTGTTTGTTACTTGGTCTGCGCGGAGCAGTCTGGCCGCAGTTGCAATCTGCATGGCCAGGCGCTGCTCCCAGTCGAGCCCATCCGCATCCCGCAGGTACTTGAGCCCGGTGAAGCCATCGCGCATCACTGCGCGCGCTTCTGAACGCGTGAACCCAGCATCTCGCGTGAGCCAGCGTTCGAATTCTCGTTGTGATGGTGCAATGCCGCCGAATGGATCTGACTTAATCGCCGTGACCCGCGCATCGGGCAGCATCGGGAATGTGACCACCGAGATCTCCCACAACTCGATGGCCCGCAGTCGGCGGACGCCGCTACGTTTGTCTCTATGGCCACGAATAGTTCGAAACCCGATGGACAATCCATTGATCGCGCCAGCCCGCATCATCGACAGGACTTCACGGCCCTTCGCCAACTCCGTCATGATGCGACCTTTGACGAAAAGGCCACGAGCGTCTTCATAAATTCGATGCCACACGCCGATCGGTTGATTGGGGTCATGCTGGAACAGCATCTTTACGCCGTCAGCTCCGGACTTGCGTAGGGTGTCACGAAATGCGCCGGGCATAACGATATCGCGCCCAAGGTCTTCACGATTGAACAGCGACGCGTAGCCTTCAAACTCGCCATCGAGCGAGACCTGCTTGAGATCAAGCGCGCAAAACTTCACCTCTGACGACTGCTCTCGCAGCGCCTCGATTGATCCTGTCATGTTGTATTTCCGTGGTTGCGGTAGCACGCCCAAGCGCGCGGACTGACACTGGGGTAAAGTCCATCGACCAAGCCTTCCGGCTTGGTCCTCAGTTCCAATCGACCTCACAAAGAGGGTGTTGCTCTATTAGCTACTCGTCAGAGCGCATCACCACCTTCAACCGGTCCATAACCAACTGCTGCCCGCTTCTCATTGAGCGACAAGAAGCTCGCCTTTTCCAACCGCATCCAAAGTGCCTCACGCTCCGGCATGAGCGCCTGGATGCCATTGAGGTCAGGCTTAAGGACAGCATCTTCTTCCCAGGCAGGTCCAAGCCAGTGCGACAATGACCGAGCCGTTCTCTGCACGAGTGGCAGCACCGTCTGGCGCCAAAACGTGCGGTTTGCCTCCTGGTAATTCGAGTACGTGTTGTCTCCAGGAATACCCAGAAGCATTGGCGGGACTCCAAGAGCAAGAGCAATCTCACGCGCTGCAGCGTGCTTGGCCTCAATGAAATCCATATCGCGTGGCGTCAGGCCCATTGCCTTCCAATCCAAACCGCCTTCGAGAAGCAAGGGCCGGCCGGCATTGCGTGCGCCTTGAAAGTTCTCATCCAGCTCTCCCTTCAGGCGATCAAACTGCTCACCTGTGAGATGCCCGCCGGTTGAGTACACCAGCGCGCCCGATGGCCGGGCCGAGTTATCAAGCAGTGCTTTGTTCCAGCGCCCAGCCGTATTGTGAACATCGACAGCCGACGCCGACGCTTCCAGCGGGCTCAATCCATAGTGGTCATTGGCTGGATGAAACAACTTCATGTGTAGAACACGTGGAACGTCGGCCACCACGTCACCGCGAATGAGCGACTTTGATTGCCCAACCGTATATTCGAAACCATCCGGCCAGCCATCACTACCCGATAGGACACGCATGCGATCCGGTCGCAAAGCATGCAGACCGATTACCTCACCGGCCACCGCGACCGCATCGAGATACGCGTTCCCCGACACAAGCAGATGGCCATAGACCGTCTCAAGCAATTCGAAGGCCGTGACGCCATCTTTGGTTCCAGCCAACACGTTCAGAATCGGGTGCTCGCGCAACTGTTCATCACCACTGTAGGCAACCAACGGTACAGAGGCTGCAGCGTCGCAGATCATGCGAATGCTGCGATAGACAATCGCATTCCGCATCATGCCTTCTCGCGCGAACGAGATGTAGTCTCTCGGTGACCATGCTGGGTTTGCGAGACCCTCAATGGCGAAATAGGCACCACGCCCTGCCTTGCGCTCGCGCGCATCATCGCTCCGCCACGGCAACAACCGCGCCAGCCTATCAAGCATTGAATTCTCCTCCGAAGAGATCAGTTGTTGCACAAGCAGCAGTCGTGGAACCACACCAGAGCGCTTCCGGCAAAAACGGTTTCGGGACGACCTAGAATGAAGGCGCGTTCCTCTAAATCAATCGCGCAGATGGCGGGCCATGGCTTGAGAGCATCAGCTCCGTCACGGCCCACACCAGGGCATCAACTCGATCCGGACTGCGGCCGCCCGCGCGCCCGCTTGCCCCGAATGTCTGCATCTGCTGTTCGAGATCTCCAAGTTCACCAACATGAGACACACGCCCCTCTGCATAAAGCGCCGCCACCGGTTCCGCCCGCACCCACTTACCGCGCGTCGCCCTCACTTGAGAGATCGGCACATCAGCATCTACCTGCCGGATGACACCTTCAACCAGGTCACCACCTTGGCTGACTTCCGCAACAATGCGATCCGCCTCGAAATCAAGATAGGCCGCCACGGCGGCCCGCGCCCATGTCGCCGGAGACCGCCCCTTCAACGTCCGGTCTGCCATCACATAACACCGGTTATCAACGCCAAGCCCGGCGATCACGATCCCACATGCATCCGACGACGCCTTGGATGTCACTGGCGGATCGACAGCGACAACAATCCGTTGCATCTGCGGCGCCAGGCTGACACGACCAGATGATATCCAGTCCATCCGCCACAATGCATCTTGCAGGACTTCAATGATCTCGCCATCAAGTTCCTGACGGCCCAATTGGGTTCCGCCGTAGCGGCGCTCCAGCTCATCGACGAACGCCGGTGCCAGATTGGCTCGATTGTCTGCTGTGCGCGAACGAGAAACGACAGTCGTGTCTGCTTTCATAATCTGCGCCAGGATCGGAACCGGCCGCGGCGTCGTTGTCACCACCGCACGTGGATCATCTCCCAGGCGCAATGCGAACTGCAGCATGTTCCAAGCCTCCTCAGCCATCCGCCACTTGGCGATCTCATCGCACCATGCGACCGCAAACTGCGGCCCGCGCAAAGCGTCCGGCGTCTCCGCCGAATAGAGCTGCGCGATCGAACCGTTGGGCCATGTCAGCTGAGCTTTCGATGGCTCGAATTCGGGCCGCTCATCATCCGGATGGATGGCGAGCAACCCTGAAACACCTTCAACCATGACGCTGCGCACGTCCTGCATCGTCTCGCCGATCAATGCGATCCGCGATGCCGGTTCCCCACAGAATGGCCGTTGACCCAGAGCCGCCGCCCGGACCCACTCTGCACCGGCACGTGTTTTACCAGCGCCACGACCGCCCAGAATCAACCAGGTACGCCATGACGGACGGCCATCGTTGGAAGCCGACGGCGGTGGCAACTGGTCATCACGCGCCCAGACTTCCCAATCATTCAGAATTTGCTGGAGATGCGGACCTTGCCAGTCAGAGAGCGCCTCAGCAATCGCCAGTTTCTCCGCTGAACTGCTTTTCACGTAGTCGAAGAATACGTTCCGCAAGTTCGTTGCGCAGGCGCTCCGGGTCATTGGGAACTGCTGTTCTGTCGCTGTCAGATTTGCCGCCAGGTTTCTTGCTGGTTCCGCCGCTTTGCTCTGTTTCAAGGCCGGACACCTTTTCGAAGTTGCGGATCAACTGTCCCAAGGCGCGCGTCTCACGCTCGTGATCGGCGACACTCAGTTCGTCTTCGTCATTGGCCATGCGCACCTCCATTTGTGCGAGTTTCTGGTCAATCGTGCGATAGAGCCGGCGGATCAGAAAATGCTGCTGCCCGCTGATGGCCGCATCCTTCGGGATACGCCGCGGCAACCACCCCTCCTTGCGAGAGCGATATTGAATGGCGCCCACCGAGACATCGAAGCGACGCCCCAGTTGGGCAATCGTTTCACGCGACGTCTCGTAGGCAATCCGGATTTGATCCCAGATCACCTGCGGTGTTGCCAAACGTCTTGGCTTGGAATTTTCTGGATCTTCGCTATCGGCATTAGCAATGCCGATAGCTGCTTCCGCCGGGTTGAGAGATGATGGTTCCATCTGCTCACCCACTTTCTGCGTTGTACAATATGTATAGCGAAACAGCGTTACGCTGTCAACAGATTATTTTTAATTTATATCGCAAAAACAAATACTTATACGATAACAACCAGGCACACTTCAACGCGGTTAGTTTACAGTATGAGACACTGGCGGGGATAAGTTTTCCGGCGTCAACGTTCAGCCTTCTGGCGCTCTCGCGCCACGACGCTTTCACGATAGGCAATATAGATCCCGGAGCTGAAAATAATGGCGGCGCCAATCCAGGTATAAAGCGTCGGCACCTCCGTGAATACGAGATAACCAATAGCAGCGGCCCAGATCAACTTGAGGAAATCGAACGGCATGATCGCCGTTGCCTCGGCCTGCTTGAGCGACTCAGTCAGCAACAACTGTGCAATCGTCCCAGCAATGCCAATGAAGAGTAACCACCCCCACATCTCGAAGGTTGGGTGCTGCCAGACATAAATTGCAGGCCCCACGGACAAGAGACTGAGCAGCACATTCATATAAGCGGTAATCGTCAGACTGGAATCGGTACGCGACAGAAATTTGATGACGATCATCGTCACCGCCCAGATCGATGCAGAGCTGACCACCAGGATAGAACCGAGATCAATGGCTTCGATGCCGGGCCGCAAGATGATGAGCGTCCCGATGAAGCCCAACACAGTGGCCGTCCAGCGCCGAACGCGCATCCGTTCGCCAAGAATGAGGACACTCAATACCGCCATGAACAGCGGCGACGTAAAAGACAACGCCGTCACTTTGGCAATTGGCGTAATCGAAAGAGCCGTGAAAAACGACAGCATGGCCGCAACGTTTAAGATAGCCCGGACACAATGCAGGCCAATACGATTGGTGTGAAAGACCTTTAGTCCCGTCTGCATGGCGATGGGTAAGAACACCAGCAATCCAAAAAAGTTGCGGAAGAAAGCAACCTGGAATGGGTGGAGATCCTGCGTCGCATAACGGATCGCACCGTGCATCACTGCAAAGAAAACGGTCGCCACCACCATCAGGAGAATGCCGCGCGTTATCGCAGGCATGGCGGTCCAGGATTGTCGCAAAGCGGTGATCATGAATTCTCGGATCGAGAGGGCCCGCGACCAAACTCACTCGGCAGCGGCAGATCTCCCACTAAGCACACATCCCGCGATGGCGATACGGTCTACTTCGCAGCATGTCACGACTTTGTTGAAAACCGCAGCGGTACATCATCATCCACGACGCGGCCACGCTTGGCCCAGAGCAAAAGCCAGATCACCATGCCAAGGGCAACATACGGAATGAGGATCCACTGCAGCGCGGCATGCGAAAGCATAGCTTGCTGATCAACAGTGGACGCGCCGACCAGCAACGTCAGCGCTAGTCCCAAGCGGCCACACAGGCTTTGCAACGACAGGTAGGTCGCTCGATTTGCACTATCAATGCGAGGCTGGATTTGAGCCAGTATGAACGGTTGGGCCAAGGCGTTGGGCACCATGCGCAGCAGCAAAAACAGCAATGCAACCGGATGCGCCGACAGCATCAAGACAGCTATAAGGGCGATCTGGATCCCAAATGCGAGTAACAGGATGCCGGCAATACCCAACCACGTGCCAAGCCGTAGCGTAAACCAACCGGCAGCCACGGAAGTAACCATCATCAGGGCGGTCACAGCCCCACTCACGGCGGTCGTCCAATCAGCAGAGCCGATGTCTTGAAGAACCTGGTCAATGAAGGGTTGCCCAAAGACAAAAGGCACATGACTAAACACGTACATCGCCACCGCCAGATAAAACAGCCACGCAAGCTGGGGGTGCCGCAGATAGCTCCTTAGGATCGAAAACCTGCTCAGTATTGAAGGGTCGGCGCTATGTCGATCAGCAACGGGCGGTTCCTCAAATTGAGCAACGATGATGAGACCGAGCATAGCCGCAACCGCCGTCAACAGGAACGTAGCCGACATGGCAAAGAGCGCGAGAATTCCTCCGAGGAACGCTGAAACGGCGAGCGCCGAGAAATTAAACCGCCAGGCCCTCGCTTCGTGCTCAGCAACCTCATCCTGCCGATCGGTAGCCAACAAGGAATCATATAGCAATGCGCTATCGGTACCGGAGTTAAACGCAATTCCGGCACCAAGCAGGATCTGCCCAAGCGCCATAATAACAAAACCGCTACCGGTGCCAATTAACAGGCATCCTGTCAGCATAGCCAGAAGCCCAATGACAAGCGTCTGTTTGCGTCCAAAGCGATCAGAGAAATAACCTGACGGAACCTCAAACAAGGCCGACGCGACATCGAAAATCGCAATCAGCAGGATGGCCCCACCGACCGACAGCTCATCCTGAAAATACAGGAACCAAATTCCCTGCCAGAAAAGCAGACTGCGGAAGGCTTGATACCAGGGATAAAGGACTATGTTTTGCTGCACGTGAGCCTATCCGTCGGGCAGATCATCAGACAGTTCCTGGTAGTCATATGCCCCGGTCAGTTCGATCTGCAGTCAAAACCCTGCCCCGTGGTCATGCGCGACGCAATCGTCAATTGGCCAAGAAGCAGCCATGCTGGATGGTGCCATTATAGCCCAATCCTTCGCAATGTAACTGATGGTGCTCACACCATTCTGTCAGGAGGAGTAGAGGGCTCTTGGAAAAACACCGCCTCGCTTGGCTCGTTTGGCCAATAAAAATCTCTGAAAATCTGAGAGAGGCGTATCAGCGGTGAGAGCTCGAAAGTCTGTCCCAGAAGCGGATGAGGCCATCCACGTCGACCAGCAGCTGAAGTAACACCGTCGCAAAATTCCCCCGTCGCAATCTTTGCGACGAGGTGAGGAACCTTGCGTTACGGCGCGGTGCTAGTCGGAAACCAGCTGATGGCCCTCCACTTATGCAGGCCGCCAGAGTTACTCCGTGACAGCCGTTTCAGTGTAGACGACGTTCTTCCAGGCATCGCCGTCTTTCCGATACGTCGATGAAAAATAAGTCTTATAGGTTGCCGCTTTACCACCGCACGTTTCTCCGAAGGAGGCACGGTAGGTCAGGACATAAACGTCATCGGTAATCTTGTGTGACCTCATGGGGCCCAACTGATAGTGACGCTGGCTGCAGGATGAACTTGTATCAAGCGTAACGGTTTTTTCGACCCCCGCAGAAACACCTTCTGCCGTGACGCGTACCGCCGGCTCTGCTAGCAGCGCGGCGTAGTTCTTCTGATCTTTCACCTTCCAGTAGTCCCAGGTCTTTGTTTCGATGGCCTCAAGCCGCTTTGCCAAATCATCACCGAGTGCAGCGGGGGCCGCGCCCATCATCACCAAAAGACCCAATCCGGCAGCCTGCATTTTAATTCGACTGATCATGCTTATCCTCCTTCAACTGACTGCACTTCGTCTCACGGACGCCATCCAGAACGTTAGGCATATGGCGCAATTGCTAACGATCAGCAGACGTACTGACACTCTGCCGAACCACCAATGATCTCTTGGCAGATTAAATCGTCGACCGGTACATGGCAGGAGGTGGCGGGAGAGTGCTCGTTGACGGTCTTTTGACTGTGCACGCGCGCATGGGCTGCATTGTTTCCCCACGGACCATCCGCTACACCTTTTAAGATGAGCAAAAAGCGATCAGAAGATGCGAAAGTCATCCACGTCCGCGGTGCGCGCGAGCACAACCTAAAGGGCGTCGACCTCACCATCCCTAGAGATTCCCTGATTGTTTTCACAGGGTTATCTGGGTCAGGCAAATCCTCTTTGGCGTTTGATACAATCTATGCTGAGGGTCAACGGCGCTACGTCGAAAGCCTCTCAGCCTATGCCCGCCAATTCCTGGAGATGATGCAAAAACCGGACGTCGACCACATCGACGGCCTGTCACCAGCAATTTCCATCGAGCAAAAGACAACCAGTCGCAATCCACGATCCACGGTTGGCACCGTAACCGAGATCTATGACTATCTGCGTTTGCTATTTGCCCGTGTTGGTGTCCCATATTCACCCGCCACAGGACTTCCAATCGAAAGCCAGACCGTAACCCAGATGGTCGACCGTATCCTGGCACTGGAAGAAGGCACGCGGCTTTACCTGCTCGCCCCGATCGTCAAGGGCCGCAAGGGTGAGTTTCGCAAGGATCTCGCGGAGCTCATGAAAAAGGGCTTTCAACGCGTCAAGATCAATGGCCAGTTCTACGAGATTCCGGACGCGCCAAAGCTCGACAAGAAGTTCAAGCACGATATTGACGTTGTGGTGGACCGCCTCGTCGTCCGTGGTGACATCGCAACCCGCCTTGCCGACTCGGTTGAGACCGCACTCGAATTGGCTGATGGCATCGCCATTGCGGAGTTTGCTGACAAGGAATTGCCGGCTTCAGCGACCAAGGGCGCCAACAAATCCAAGAACGATACTCACGAGAGAATAGTATTCTCTGCCCGCTTTGCCTGTCCGGTATCCGGCTTCACCATTGACGAAGTTGAGCCGCGCCTGTTCTCCTTTAACTCGCCAGCCGGCGCCTGCCCCAAGTGTGACGGCCTCGGTACGGAATTGCAATTCGAACCGGACCTCGTTGTCCCGGACGGCAGTCTTTCGCTTCGCCAGGGCGCCATCCAACCGTGGGCAAAAACCGGCGCAACATCGCCCTATTACGAGCAGACACTGCAAGCACTGGCGCGGCACTTCAAGGTGCAAATGACAACGCCCTGGAACGATCTGCCCCGCCAGGTGCAAAATGCTATTCTGTTTGGTACGGGCAGCGATGACGTTTCGTTTGTCTATGAGGATGGTCTCCGGAAATTCAAAACCAAGAAGCCGTTTGAAGGCGTCATCAACAATATCGAACGGCGTTGGCGCGAAACTGATAGCCAATGGGTCCGCGATGAGCTTTCGCGCTATCAAGGCAATCACCGTTGCGAGGACTGCAATGGTTTCCGCCTGAAGCCACAGGCGCTTTGTGTCAAAGTCGGTGAAAGACACATTGGCGAAGTATGCGATCTTTCCATCCGCAAGGCTGGTGCATGGTTTGAGGACCTGCCGGATACGTTCACGTCCAAGCAATCGGAGATCGCCACCCGTATTCTCAAAGAAATCAAGGAGCGTCTGAAGTTCCTCAACGACGTTGGCCTCGACTATCTGACGCTATCGCGGTCTTCCGGCACTTTGTCGGGTGGCGAGAGCCAGCGCATCCGCCTCGCTTCGCAGATCGGTTCCGGCCTGACAGGTGTACTTTATGTCCTTGATGAGCCTTCAATAGGCCTGCACCAGCGCGACAACGAACGCTTGCTGGGCACGCTGCGTCACCTCCGTGATCTCGGCAATACAGTGATCGTAGTCGAGCACGACGAGGACGCCGTCCTGACGGCTGACCATGTTGTTGACATTGGTCCCGGAGCTGGCGTCCACGGTGGCAACGTGATTGCCCAGGGAACGCCGGACGACATTATGGCGAGCACGCAGAGCCTGACCGGTCAGTACCTCAACGGAACACGTCAGATCCCATTGCCGGCCAATCGGCGAACGCCAAACCCACGCAAACAGATCACGGTCGTCGAGGCCAAGGAAAACAACCTCAAGTCTGTCACCGGATCTGTCCCGCTCGGCCTGTTCACCTGCGTCACCGGCGTTTCAGGCTCCGGCAAGTCGACGTTCCTGATCGACACCATGTACAAAGCCATTGCGCGTAAGCTCACCAATGCGCGCGAGCAACCCGGCTCACACAAACGTATTGATGGTCTCGAGCACCTCGACAAGGTCATCGACATCGACCAATCCCCCATTGGCCGCACACCGCGCTCCAACCCGGCAACGTATACCGGCGCCTTCACTCCGATCCGCGAATGGTTCGCCGGTCTGCCAGAAGCCAAGGCGCGCGGCTATCTGCCAGGCCGCTTCTCATTCAATGTCAAAGGCGGCCGATGTGAAGCCTGCCAAGGTGATGGTGTCATCAAGATCGAGATGCACTTTCTGCCTGATGTCTACGTCATGTGCGATCAGTGCAAGGGCGCGCGCTACAACCGCGAAACACTTGAGATTAAGTTCCGAGACAAGTCCATCGCCGATGTTTTGGATATGACGGTGGAAGATGCCTGTGACTTCTTCAAAGCCGTGCCGGCCATCCGCGACAAGGTCGAAACACTACGACGGGTCGGTCTCGGTTACATCAAGGTGGGCCAGCAGGCCACAACGCTCTCAGGTGGTGAAGCACAACGCGTCAAACTTGCGAAAGAACTCTCTCGCCGTGCGACGGGGCGCACGCTCTACATCCTCGACGAGCCAACGACAGGCCTCCACTTCCACGACGTGGCCAAGCTTCTCGAAGTTTTGCATGAACTTGTCGATGCCGGCAATTCCGTCGTTGTTATCGAGCACAACCTGGAAGTCATCAAGACGGCGGACTGGATCCTCGACATCGGGCCGAACGGCGGTGACGGCGGCGGAGAGATCGTTGCGGTCGGCACGCCGGAAGACGTGGCGGCAACGGACGGCAGCCATACGGGCGCATTTCTGAAAGACTTGCTGAAGCGGCGCGGACACACGCCGGTCAAGACAGCTGGAAAGGCTGGTGGCAAATCAGGCAAGGCCCCGGCGAAACGCGCAGCTGCGGCGACAACCGCCAAGGTCCCCGCCAAGAGAGCCATAACGAAGAAACGGACGACCAAGAAACGCGCGAAAAGCGAGGCAGCGGAATAAGCCTTGATCAGGCTGGAAACTCGAACAAGCTTCCAGCCAGGACCCGCAACACCAGCAGCGCCTTGAGACGCATGTAGCTCAACTTCGCTGCAATTTGACTCACTAGCAGCAACGCTTAAGCAGCATACTGATGATAAATCTCTACGACGCGGGGCAATCCTGCTCGCGACTTGAGGAGATACAAATCATGACACTGCTCACACAATACAGCCTTCCGGTAGCCATTCTGTCCATCACAGTGCTCTCTGCTGGCAGTGCCGGCGCGTGGGACCGCCATACATCCGTCACTGGTCCAGATGGCAAAACCGTCTCGTCCCATGAGTCCGCCAATTGCCACGACGACGAGTGTCGCGCCAAACAAGTCATCGTCGGTCCGAACGGGAACACGATCGTGCGCACCGGCAAGATCAAGTGCCATGAGAACGAATGCGATGGAACGGTTCGCGTGACTGGGCCGGAAGGAAAAACCGTGACCCGTCGGATTCGAGCCGAGCAATAGGAAGGCAACAGTCGAAGTGAAATTTTAGGAGGAGCCCTCTTCAGGTTGATGTGGCGGATCAGAAGTTTGAAGACGAGTGGAAGCACTCGTGGAAACGGACTTCTGATCCGAATGATTCGTTGAGCACACTCTCAACTGAGAAGCTCAGCTCGCCTTGCGCAGGTTGGCGAGAGCCTCGCGCCAGTCACCGCCACTCTTCGGCAATGCCGGTGGTGTCGTCCCGGGGCGAACGGCAATCTCAACGTCGTCCTCATCAACAGCCATATCGTCAGAAGGCGTGTGCGCTGGCTCTTCGATCGCCTTGTAGGGGAGATCGAGCGGCTCATACTCCAGTGCTTCGAGATCGCGCTCGCCTGCTGGAAACGTACCAATGCGGGCTGCAAGACTTTGCAACTCCGATAGGATCATCGTGCGTCGTGTCTCGTGCTCAATGGTCAAGGCACGGACGTCATCAAGCAAGCTTCGGTCGGCCTCACTCAACGCCTCACCGAGAGCCTGGATGAGCACTTTCTCCCGCGCGGTCACCGCGCCAAGCTTGGTCTGCACCTTCTCCAGATAAGCTTTTGATTCTGTCATTGTCGCCCCCTCCTGATGGACCGGTCCCGACGCAATACGCACTCTCCTACGCAGCCCGGGTCCGAAAATAATGATTGGTCGCCATTCCCGAAGAGCCGCCGCAGCTCGTCCCGGACTATCGCAACCCACACCTGAATCAGGTGCGAATCGAATCAGATTCGATAGTCAGATTTCGCCATTGTAATTCGCAAAAAGTGAGGTCGAATTGCGAAAAAGCTCCCATTCATCGCCACATTTGCGGAGCGAAAACGCTCGCAACCACAGCATTGATCCACTCGCACCGGGCTTGGTGGATTTCACAACGGCCTCATAAGACAACGATGCGAAATTGATTCAATTTGCAATTGTTCCAGGAAGCTTCGCTTAAAGGCCTTGCGGTATACTCAGCTGGTCGGAAGAAATTCGTTCGCTCAAACATTGGTGGTGACCATGGTTCGGCGCCTGAACTACGTACTGATCTTCAGCTTCAGCTTACTTGCTGCCGTTGATATGACCTGGAACGACACACAGTGGATCGGTTCAGGCCGCATGGTTGTTGATGATACAGCCCGCGATATCCGCACAAGCAGCCTTGAACTTCGCCGCACATCTCGCGAGTTTCTGCAAATCCTGCCGTAATCGCGCGGGCAATGAACTAATGCTGTCAACGTGCAGCTGCACACACGCAAAGCCGGCTCGTTGCACAACGCGCCGAGATAATCCTGTTCAGAGCTGGGACCACACAGTCCGTTCCAACACAGGCAACCAATCCGCACGACACGAATTGCGCATCACAGGCGGCCGCCTCTGAGCGTGCCATGCGGCCATCAACTCCATCACTTTTGAACTCAATCGACCAGGGCCTCACTGCACCAAGTCCGCAAAGTAGGACCAATCATGCGTTTGCCAATGGACGCTTGCACCAAGGACATGCACAATCACGGCACATATAGCGTGTCGCATTAAATCGGTGCCAGAAATCGCCCCAAGATTAGGCGTTTTCTGGCACATCTTGTATCCGTTTGAATGCGACAAGCTTTAGATTGAACGAGCACCTCAGCAATGTCCGATTTTCCTACCGAAGAATTCGCGGCCCGTCTCGACCACATCCAAAAACAAATGCATGCCGCACAGATCGATGCCTTGCTGCTGATGACCGAGCCGGAGATCCGTTACTACACAGGCTTCCGCACACAGTTCTGGCAGAGCCCGACTCGGCCCTGGTTCGTTGTCATCCCAGGTCACGGCAAACCCATCGCTGTGATCCCGGAGATCGGCGCCGCACTGATGGCACGCACCTGGGTTGACGAAATTCACACTTGGCCGTCACCTCGCCCGGACGATGACGGCATCTCTCTGCTGCTCGCGGTGCTTGACAACTATAAGCGCGTCGGCGTTTTGAAAGGCCCGGAGACCCACCTTCACATGCCGCTCGCAAGTTACGAGCAGCTGCAGGCTGAACACCGGCAGACGGAGTTTGTCGACGCTACGGCCTTGGTTCGGGCACAACGCATGGTCAAATCTGAAGCCGAGATCAACATCATCTCTGAAATCTGTCAGATCGCGTCACACAGCTTCGCACGTGCACCCGAACTAATCTCAGTCGGTCAGACGCAATCCGAGGCCTTCCGTGCATTCAAGATCGAGCTTCTTCGTCAAGGGGCTGATGACGTGCCCTACCTTGTTGGCGGAGCTGGCCAGGGCGGATATCAAGACATCATCTCACCGCCCGAAGCAGTGCCGCTGAATGCCGGTGACATCCTGATGCTCGACACCGGAGCAACGTTAAACGGTTATTTCTGTGACTTTGATCGCAACTTCGCCATTGGCAGACCAAGCGATGAGGCAGCCAGCGCCTACGCCACACTTTATCAGGCGACCGAAGCGGCATTGGCCACCGCGCGACCTAGCATTACATGCAAAGAGCTCTACGAGACCATGCAGGCTGTGATCGGCGGGACGGACGAAAGCGTCGGCCGCTATGGCCATGGCCTCGGCATACAACTGACCGAGCCTCCATCTTTGGCGGCGTTCGATCAGACCGTTCTGCAAGAGGGCATGGTGATCACAATCGAACCCAGCATTGCCTTGACCGACGGCAAATTCCTGGTGACTGAAGAAAACATTGTCGTTCGCGATGGACCGCCGGACCTCCTGACAACCCGTGCGAGCGAGGATTTGCCCGTGATCTGATTGGAGAAGCCTGCAGCCCGAACGAATCGCGACCAGCGTCATCATGCTGCCGGTTCAACTCAGCCTGGATCAACCACCGAAGATACTGAAAACAGCAGCGAGCGCCGCCAACACGGCGGCAATGACAGCGCCGATTGATTCCACAATCGCTGTGAATACCGATGCCAAAGCATCGACGATGGCCGAGAAACAATCGCCTACGGCATCAATCATAAAGACGCTGCAAGCCACAATGACCGTGGTTGGGGTTGCCGTTGCCAAGGCATACACAAGACTGAGCGTTGTGAAGGCCCACAGCGCAACGAAGACGATGCCAAAGACAAGCAACGACATAATGATCGCAACAGCGAAGCGAGATCGCCCCTCGGCACGCCCTTGAGGCTGAACTGCAGACTGGTTGGTTTTATCAGACATGAAAGCCCTGCTGCGTTGGCGAGAATAAGCTCAGGCAGAAAGAAATTCTGCCGTATGCTTCGCCAACATTGAGGCAACAATCCAAACAGCCGATGAATTCGCCTGCGAAAGACGCCTCGGCGCAATCTTAACCCTAACAAGTTGTTACCTGAGTTGCGCTAGCCCCTCCCCGCATCATCCGGCGAGCGGAGCTACCGACAGGCCTTTGACGTTGTGCTTCTCGATCAAGCCAGCAACAAAACCAGATGCCTTGGCCTCTTCGACAAATGCCGCCAGCCAGGGCGTTGCCGCTGTATTCTTTTTCGGAGTTCCCACCGCCTGCTGCACAGCACTAAACTGGCCATCAAGAATCCGCGCGCCCGGCATGCTCTCAACATCGGTGATCAGCCGCGGCCGCAAGCCGGACAAGACCTCCAGCTTATCGCGCTCAAACACCTCAAAGGCTTGATCAAGACTGTCAGTCAGCACCAACTCGGCATTCTTGATGTTATTCTGCAGCCAGAGACCGTAGGCCGCCCGGCCCGTCACCGCGATCCGGTTTCCGGCTTTGTCGACTTCATCAATTGATTGGATCGCCGATCCGGCCGGAACAAGATAAGTAGCCTCGATCTCGCAATAGGCAGCAGAGAAATTAATCTTCTCTGCTCGCTGTGGTTCTGCACCAATATTCCCGATATCCCACTTGTCCGCATCGGCATCATCGCCAAGCGGCCCGGGTGAAGGGTAGGTCACGTACTGAACACCAACGCCAAGGCGGTCTGCGATTTCCTTAGCCATATCCGGAGACACACCAACCGGATCGCCGTTGTCTGCCTCCCCTGTCACAAGAAGAAAGTTGCTCAAATTGATCCCGGCACGCAGCACGCCCGTTGGTGCAAGTTCATCAATGATTTTTTGGTCGACCATGATCGCATCCCTCCCGATTGGTTGATCACACTGTAAAGCGTGTTCAGGTCAAATAGAAGCGCCCTAATGCTGCACGATCGCGCCGCCCGCCGATGCTGTAGCGCCTCCAGATCCAGGCGCTCAGCCCTTTTCAAAGAAACCGGCTCAAGCGGACATGATCGAATAACAGATTGCTCGATCCGGCCGTGGCCATCATATGTCGACTGCTGCTAACCTGCCCCCTGGATCGAATACTGATGCCCGGTTTCAAACGCACGAAGCACAATGACGGACGTGACCAAAATGGCTCCTCGCAAAACAGGACACACACCACAACTCGCTGACGTTGATCTCAGCCTCAAACTTTCGCGCAAGGATTACGAAGACAAGCTCGAAGCCTTGCAGCTTAAGCTGCTTCGCATCCAACAGGCTTACCTATTCCAAGATCGTTCGGCGGCCATAGTGTTCGAGGGTTGGGATGCAGCCGGCAAAGGCGGCACGATCAGACGAATATCGACCGTATTGGATCCGCGCAGTTTCAAAGTCTGGCCGATCGGTGCACCACGGCCCTATTATCTCGACCGACATTTCCTTCTACGCTTCATGGAACGCCTACCGGAACGCGGCTCGATTACAGCGTTCGATCGCTCCTGGTACGGACGTGTTCTGGTAGAGCGGGTTGAAGAATTCACACCCGAAGACCGCTGGATGGCAGGATACCGTGAAATCAATGATTTCGAGCGCCTGATCACCGATGATGGTACGCGGTTGGTCAAAGTCTTTTTCCATATATCACCAGACGAGCAACTCAAACGCTTCGCCGATCGTCTCAAGGATCCTCTCAAACGCTGGAAGCTGACGTACGAAGACTTCCGCAATCGTGACAAGTGGGATGCCTATTCGGTTGCGATCGACGATATGTTCGAGAAGACCTCGACCGACCATGCGCCGTGGACGGTGATCCCTGCCAACAACAAGAAGTATGCCCGCATCGCAGCGATGGAAGCCATTGTTGATTGCCTCGGTGAAGACGTCGACCTCTCACCACCGTCCGTGGCACCGGAACTCCTGGATGCCGCCCGGCGGGAACTCGACATCGATTCTGACCTGTTGTCAGGCCTGAAGCAGCGCAAGCAATGAGTCTGCGAGCAAAAAGCAAGCAGGGTTAAACATTTGATGACCGCTGTCGCAGAACCTGACAGCCCGCAAAAGAACCTCCGCCACACCTAGGCTCAGCACTGGCCACCACAATTAAACCCTGACTGAACAACAGCCTGGTGAGTGAAAGAGTCCGCCCGGCAGCAGAGTAATATTAATCCTTTGAATGTACCCATACCGTTGAATTCTAGTCTGACTGCGTTGTGGGGTACTCGATGGATATTGGCGGGCTGTTAGTAGCAAAGGGATTGGTCTCTGCGGAAGACATTGATAAGGCAATCCTTCATCAGCGCTCCCATGGCGGCCGCTTAGGTGACAGCATTGTTGCTCTGGGCCTCATGACCCAGGCGCAAATCGAGGAAGTCCTGACAGATGCACCGCAGGCACCGGCCACCGTACAGGCCACCGGCATTGATCCGGTCTTCCTGCTCGAACTCACCATCAAGGGCATGTACGCGGAAAGCCTTGAGACGGCCTCCCAGCTGGTTGCCTCGCTGAAGCTATCCAACACCATCATCAACCAACTGCTGCAGGTCGCAACCGAACGCAAACTTGTCGAGGCTCTGTCGTCCGCCTCCGGTGGTGGTCTGCGAGCTGAGCTGCGTTACGGCCTCACGCGTGCAGGCCGCGAGTATGCAATCGACGCCCTCAGCCGTAGTCAGTACTTCGGACCAGCCCCGATCCCACTCACGGATTATCAAGATCGCATTGTCCGCCAGCGCGTCACGAACGAAGTCGTAACCCGCCAGCAGCTCGACGCTGCATTCGAAGGCCTGGTGATGCCGGAGCGGTTCGTGAGTCGCCTCGGACCAGCTGTGAACTCAGGCAACGCTATCCTGATTTACGGTCCGGCAGGAAACGGCAAGACCACTGTTGCCGAAATCGTCGGCAACGTCTTCCAGAACGTGATCTACGTCCCCTACTGCGTGGAAATCGATGGCGAGATCATGAAGGTCTTTGACCCGAGTGTGCACAGAGTCGTGGAAAGTGGATCGAATGACCGCAGTGCTGCTGATCTGCGACGCAGCCGCATCGATCCACGCTGGGTCGCCTGCTACCGGCCAATGGTCATAACGGGTGGCGAATTGACAATCGAGATGCTCGATCTCAAGTTCAACTCTGTCGCCAAATACTACGAAGCGCCTTTACATATCAAAGCGCTCAATGGCGTCTTCCTGATTGATGACTTCGGCCGCCAGCGCGCCAAGCCCGAAGAGATCCTCAACCGCTGGATCGTCCCGCTCAACAGCCGTGTAGACTACCTCTCATTGCACACTGGTAAGAGCGCCAAGATCCCATTCGATGAGATCGTCATCTTCTCGACCAACATGCATCCAGACGACTTGATGGACCCTGCCTTCCAGCGACGTATCAGCTACAAGCTCGAAACGGTTGAGCCGCCAGAAGACCTCTTCCTTGAGGTCTTTGCCGGCATATCAGCCAAGCGCGGCCTGCAACTGACCGAAGACGTTTTCTTCCAGGTCCTCCAGGGCGTCCGCGACAACGATGCACCATTGGCCTACTTCCAACCCAAGTTCATCGTCGAGCAGGTCCTTGCCTCTTGCAAGTTTGAAGGCATAGAACCTCAGTTCACACGTGAGAACATTGATGATGCGCTGGCTAATCTGTTTGCGACCAAGGCCACGGATAAATCAAACATGTCCAACGCCGTGAGCCAGTTGCGCGAACAGGCTGCGATGATGAAAGCGTCATAGGCAGTGGGATCAGTCGGCCGGAAATCTGGCTTCAGCACGAAAACACAATGACTGCTTCTGTCGAACTCGTGTAGATTAGGCCACGAGAGCGTACGCAAAAGTGTGCTCTCGACCTGTCCACGGAGTACGAGAGCTATGAACAAGCAAGGTATAGCTGGGCACTACGAGAGCGGCGACCTGCAAGAGCGCCTCGATGCGGCTCTCCGCGAAGACGGCGTTGATCCGTTCCATCCAACAGTTCAAGAGCTAACGCCGTATGATCAGTTTCACGGCCGCGGTGTTGAGGCGACTAAGGAACTGGCCTCGCGGCTGGACATCAGCCCGGCCGATCATTTGCTCGATATCGGCAGCGGCATTGGTGGCCCGGCCCGGTTCTTTGCAGATCGCTTCAAATGCAAGGTGACAGGCATCGATCTCACAGAAGAGTTTTGCCAGGTCGCACGCAATCTCACTGATCGAGTCGGTCTCAGAGACAACGTCACTTTTCACCAAGGAGATGCACTGCACCAACCGTTCGCCGATGCAAAGTTCGATGGGGCCTACTCCATGAACGTATCGATGAACATTGCCGACAAGAGCGCACTCTACAAGGAAATCCACCGCGTTTTGCGGCCTGGTGGTTGGCTGGCCTTATCAGAACTCGCCCAAGGCCCCGGCGGAGAGATGAGCTATCCAACGCCATGGGCAGAAACCGCGGCAAGCAGCTTTCTGGCGACGCCGGATGAAACGCGGCAGCGGTTGGAAGAATGCGGTTTCACCATTGCGAGCTTTGAGGACACTGCGGAGCAGGTCATCTCTTTTGGTCAGAAAAGTCGCCAAATGGTCGAGCAGGGTGAAAAGTCCCCGCATCGCGCCGTTCAGATTATTCATGGATCCAATGCGGCAATCGCAATGAAGAATACGTCACGCGGTGTCATAGAGCGCCGGATCATTCCAATCGAAGTCATCTGCCGCAAGAACTAAGTGACAGCTTCGGGAGTCGAAAGAGCGCTGACCTAACCAAGCGCTTGTCCGGCTACACTTCAACCAGCATCGCTGCAATTTAGAGAATTTTAACCACGCTGTCTCTTAGGGAACAGACTGGCGCGAGTTGTGTGACGCGGCTCACACCAGCAAACGGCCAATCCCACTATTTCCATGGTCATGGACCAACCACCACACCATGGAGATTAAGAATGACCACGTCCACAATGGTAGGCCAGCCAGGCCGTCCCCTGATCGCAAGACTGTGCGCTGCGATATTTGTTGGCTTAGCCATGCTCGGCAGTAGCGTCACAGCGACCCTGACCACCACAACGCCGGCGGAAGCGGGAGTATTCAAGAAAGCCAAGAAAGGGCTGAAGCTTGGCCGCAAGGCGGCGCGTTTCGTGCGCAAAGGAGCCCGCAAGCTTGAAAAGGCCAGCCGGCGTATGGGCAAACCCGGTCGCGCTATCGGCAAACTCGCACGCGGCGTACGGAAAGGTGCAGGCAAAGCCGAACGTGGAATGCGCAAGGCAGAGCGCGGCATTGGAAAGGCCCAAAGAGGAGTAGGCCGCGCTGTCGGTCGCGTCTGTCGCGGAGCCTGCGGAAAAGTTCTCAAAGCCGGACGCAAGGTTACCGGTGCCGTTCGCCGCCTCAAGCGTGAGGCTGAACGCAAGTGTCGGCAGCTTGGGCGCAACAGCCGGGCTTGTAGAGTAGCTCGCCAAGCGATGGAGCTCGCCTCACCAATCTAGTGTTCCGGCTCCGACATTTGATCCCGTTTCCGCTTCGCTCGATTCAAATGTCGGAGCCAAAGGAACACTAGCAAGATTTTGTTTCTAGTGTAGCTTTTGCATCTGACGCTTGGTTGCGAGGCTAGCGACAAGCAGGGACCAAGCGTCAGTTGCGCTGCACTAGTTGTCATCAGAAGAACAAGGCGCTGCGTCCGACCTTATGACAGGCGCAGCGCGATTTGCATTTACCACAGGCGTGAGCGATTGTTTGGCAGTCAGCCACGCTGTGATTTCACTTCGGCCTGTGTCATCCGGCGTTGATTGCCCAACGCAAGCAACCGACCACGGTCATGCGGTTCTACCCGCGAATAGCGTGCACGCCAGTTCCCGGCATCCCACCACTGGTAAGGCGCTTTTGCCGTTGTTCGTGGGGCATTTGCCGTCTTGAGTAATGAGAGAGCCCGGCGGACGATATCACGCTGCATGCCGCGCTGCCCTGGCTGACCACAAGGGTTCCCCAGCGGAAAATCGGTAAAGAGAAAGCGCGGAACGCCACAATGCTCGACGATGTCAATTGCCGATCCGACGATGATTGTTGGTATTCCAGCGGCTTCGATATGACGGGCAACCAAACTCACGGTTTGGTGGCACACAGGTCATAACGGTGTCAGGATCACCGCGTCAGCTCCATCCTCTTTCAGGCGATCGAGAACGTCAGGTGCGTCACGCTGAATAGTTTTGGATTGGCTGTACTCCGTCGGAACACCATGAAAGCGTTCTGCAACACCGCCGACGAAACCATCACGCTCCAATGCTTCCAAGCTTTCGATGGGCAGGAAAGATTCTCGATCACGCGTGTGCGTCGACTCTTTGTCCCAGGCCACATTCATTGTTACGAGCCTCTCCGGAGCCGGCATTGTTGCCCCTGACCAAACCTGCTTGCGGCCTTGATCATTAAGGCGAGGTCCTTCGGCCGGGCTCGCAGTCGTAACCAACCCGATACGGCACTGCGATAAAGGCTTACCAAGTCGCGCGAACGGCACGTCATCATAGTGTGACCAGACATAGTCTTGGTCGTAACCCAGCGCGCGGTAATACTTGCGCGTCCGCTCCATGTATCCAACCGGGTCCTGCATCAATCCCGTCATGCGCGCATCCCTGTTCTTGTTCCGATGTGATGAAAGCAGTTGCATCGTAGCACTGCTTGAACGGCGTGCAATCTCAAAGCTGGCCAAAACATAGGGCAGCTGTGACCGTCACGAAACCGGGTAGCAGGCACGCGCTACCGCCCATTCGCCGACAGACTTAGCCGCGCCTTCGGTTCTTGTCCGACCAAACAACGCGATAGAGATCAAACCTGCGATCCATGAAGTTCCTTGTGGCACCTGACTGGCGGGCAACGCGCAAATCAGAGAGCCGCAAATCTGCAAACGCGATCGTCTCGGTGTTGGCCGCGGTATCGGCAGCCACACCGTCGCGCGCAAATGCAAAGTCACACGGCGTCAGAATGCAGCTCTCGGCATAGTGGATGTCCATGTTTTCGACGTTCGGCAAGTTGCCTACTACACCCGACAGGACGACGTAAATCTGGTTCTCAATGGCCCGGGCATGGCAACAATAGCGCACCCTGAGATACCCACGTCGCTCATCCGTACAGAACGGCACAAACAGCAGCAATGCACCTTGGTCAGCCAAACTGCGCGTCAGCTCTGGGAACTCCGCATCATAGCAGACCAGGACCCCGATTGGCCCGCAATCGGTATCGATCGTATCAACCCGGTTACCGCCCTTGATGTTCCACCAATAGCGCTCATCCGGTGTCGGGTGGATCTTATCCTGCGCATGCACCGATCCATCTCTGAGAAACACGTACGATACGTTCCGGATATCGCCGTCTTCCATCGCGGTTGGATGCGAACCACCGATAATGTTGATGTTGTAGCTAACAGCCAACCGTTCCATCATCGATAGGAACCATGGCGTGTATTCAGTGACGCGCTGGATGCCCTTGTCGGGCGCAAGCGGCTTAGCCTCAATCGACAACAGCTGCAGCGTAAAGAGCTCGGGAAAGACGACAAAGTCGGATCGGTAGTCAGATGCCACGTCAACAAAATACTCGACCTGCTGTTCGAAATCCGCTTTGGTCTTGATCCCCCGCATCTGAAACTGCACCGTCGCCACCCGGACAGAGTCTTTGGTATCGAGCGCCGTCGCATCCCGCTTGCGGCCAACTTCTTCGACATAGAGCGGGTTGCGCCAAAACATATGTGTTGCGTACCCTAAAGACTGACGATCATAAGGATCATAGTCTCGCAGCAGACCAATCACCTCGAACTCATTGGAGAGATGAAATCCGATGACATTGTCCCGGATCTTCTTCTCCTGCACCGCTTCCACATAGGCCTCTGCTGAACCGAGGCTTTTCATGCGCCGGTAAAGTCCCGGCATCCGTCCACCAAACACAATTCCTTTGAGATCCAGAGACTGGCACAATTGCTTGCGGGCATCATAAAGGCGTTGGCCGATACGCAGGCGGCGATAGTTAGGATCAACGCTGACCTCCATACCGTAGAGCACATCACCACCTTCGTCATGGCGGGCTGCCAGTCCCTGCCCGGTAATCTCTGCCCACGTGTGAGGAGCCAACGCCGCCTTCTCCGAAATCATGAAGGTCGCGCAATGGCCGACGATCTTCTCATCATACTCCGCTACAAACTGACCATCTGGAAAGTTGTTCAACTGCGCCCGCAACATACGGCGCGAATAGCCCTCGACGGGCGCGTAGACGCGGCGGCTCAGTTCAGCCAATGCGTCAATATCTGAGCGGCGGACACGGCGAACGACAAGTCGTGAACGCGACCTCGGCTTTTTGGAGTCCTTGGCGCTACCGCGACGGGTCTTAGCTTCAACTTGGTTCATAGCCCTGCTGTCCGGATAATTCGGTATAGTCGCTCTTCTAGCCGAATCTCAAAAGCAAGTCGAACGGACCAGACCGCACGGGAGATCACGAGAAAGACAAGCTACGACGGTCAGATAAAGTCGCTCGGACGTCGCTCAATCCACCAGGAAATCATCAGGCCATTCACCAAACGAAACAACAACCTTGATCTCGTCGCGATGGCCGCATTCGAGGACAACCGAGCCAGCGCGCTCTGATGAGCCGACAAGCGCGTCAACCTGATCAGAAAACTCAGAAGCTCGTTCCCGCGTCAGCGACCATGTGAGCTCTGTTTTCTGTGTCGTTGCCTTCATCGCGAACAAACCTGGTCGAACATTTGTTGTGGCTTCCTGCAGAACGACCTCCGTTGCCGTCGCCGCAACTCCTGCATCTCTGACGAGGCGGATATCAGAACCGGACTCTGCAAAGGCTCGCAGAAAGCTTGCCACCCGACCGAGTTCAGCATGTTCCCCAAGCACAAGTAATTTGGGATGAAAATCAGAAGCCATATAACCTAGGCGCAACATAATGGGGCTCAGGCCTCACTATCTGAGATTTCAGCAATATCCTGACTGTGGATGAGCTCTGGTTCGTCATCAGCGGCTTGATCGGACAACCTGACTTCCAACCATTGCCCATCACCCATGTTTTCAATCACGACTCCGGTACGACCATCTTGGAGGCGAACCACAGCACCAATTTTGACATCGAGGAGATTCATCATCGTGGAATATCAGCCTGTTTGAATGCAATCACATGAAGCGTAGATCTTGCCGCAGTCCAGCAAGTAGCAGCCCGTGCGGCTAACCTTCTTGCCTTTGCGCATCAAAAGAAGGTCGTTAGATTCTTAGCCAGCAACACATTCTGATCTAGTAGAATTTCACGGTACCGGATCAGCCAGCGATCACCTTGCCGCACAAGCGTATCATAACGCTTGCCAACGAATGTATAGGACTCATATTCAACGCGATTGAGATAAACCAGGAAGCGGCAGCTGGTCTTGACGGACGCAGGCGCCACGACATCAGGCAGCGCCTCTTTGAGCATGACATTGGTAATCAGATGCGAAACCCGCGACAGGGGTTCTTCGGCATAGTGCACACCTGTCAGTATTTGTTCGACCCGTTTCGTCAGCGTCCACTTGTCTTCATTGAACCAGCTGATGCCTTCTTCAAGCTTCGTGTTCTCCCGAGCCGCATGAGAACCGAATTTCACATTGCGCCGCATTGGCATGAAATACTGAACATCCTCATGAAAGCAGTCGAGCCAGGCCTCAAAACTCCGCTCATCCAGCAGTTCCGCCTCTTCGTAGAAGAACTGTTCAACCTCGCGCTGAAGGCGGTAATAATCGTCATCTTTCGTAAGCCCATGACCTGTCATCGGTTAAGCCTCAGCCTGGCCCAGGAGCACATCCCAATGCGCATTCTCGAGATACTGTGCCCAGCGCTGGTAGAACCGTCGCGGCATGTGCTCTGAAATCTGCCGGCAGACCTCGCCCTTGACCTGCACCCCATAAACATCCGGATCTATCTCCAAACTGTTCATCGACTGCTGGTAGTTGAACGGATAACGCCGCGCGATTGTGCCAGTGCTCGCCCGTGTCGCATAGAGCCAGTTCTCAAGGTCATCCTGCTCCGTCATACCGGCCGGGCCTGAGTAGCGCATATAATAGCGCCGCATGAAATGCTTGACCTTGGTCGGCGCGTCGGCGTCAACCAGGAAGAAGCGCCAGGCTTCGGTCTCAGTCGGGCTATGTGGATGCCAGGCACACAGGCCACGCGGCTGTCGGGCATGGTAGGATGTATTTGGAAACATCGTCCCGACAAACCCGAGCATCTTTGACTCTTCACCAAGCCGTGCCTTGCGCTCTTCGTGGCAGTGCTGGAAGTACGCGTCGATTTCAGGGTCCTCGCCAAATTGCTCCATGCCAACATCGACATTCGGTTGCACGGCTGAGTGCACGCCATGCCCTGCACCGAAACTGATCCAAACATGCTGAGCAGTTTCCAGTGTTTGGTCGCGACGGCCTTTAACACCGGACCGCGCCGACGGCCCAATGCCAATCAAGTCGACCGAACGGTGGCTTGGATTGTGATAGGTGTCTCCCAGAAAATTCTCTGCGGCATACTTCCAGTTCGCCGGAAATACCCACTTGTGGACTCCGATCACTTCCGATCCGCCAGGTCGCCCATCGCGGCAATCGAGTGCCTGGTCCAAATGAAGTTTGGCATCGCCGAGATAAGTTTCAAAATCAGGAGCATCAGGATCCCATGTCGCCCAGATCGTACCCTTGTAGTTGACCATCTGCGCGACCTCGATCAGCGACCACTGATCACGCTCCAGCACTCCGTCATAGAGCGACTTGTAAAGCGGAACGCCACGCAACCGACCGTCCGTGGTGTAGGTCCAGGAATGATAGGGACATGTGAATAGTGCTGTATTGCCGGACTCATACCGGCACACTTTCATCCCCCGATGTCGGCAGGAGTTGAGAAACACATGGATCTCATCAGCCTTGTCACGCACCAGAATGACGGACTCCTCGCCCATCCTCGACGTAAAGAAATCGCCCGGATTCGGAATCTGACTTTCGTGACCGACGAACAGCCACGCCCGCGTGAAGAGCGTTTCCAATTCTTGCCGGTAGATTGCATCGCTGACAAATATTTCGCGGCTGACAATACCGTTGCGGATGTCATCGCTTGCGAGGCCGTGTCCCAGGTCCTGCATCTCTCACGCTCCGAAGGCTTTCGTTGTGGTCCACGATTTTGCGCGGATTGATATCCATCCACAACTGCCCTGAGCGCGATCAGAGGCGAAGATTACCACTGTGATTCCGTCCAACCCGAGTCTAGCCTTCAAGCAAAGTGCTTGTTGAACACGTTTTACCCGGTTTTGCCATTTGCTTCGGCAATCTCATTCCGGTCTTGGCACGTGTTGCGCGCGAGGAGCGTCAACGTCTGGCCCTCAAAGGTTGCCCGGTCCGTCTGTAATTCGCCATGACCGAACACAGCCTCGCACGGAATGTTGTAGCGCGACCGCAAAGCCTGAATGACGGCCAGGCCGGCTTCCAACTGCTGAGGCGTCACGTACTCACCCGTGCATGTCGTTAATCGCCGCCAATTCGGTCGTAGCAACCAATCGCATCCGCCGACCAGTGACACCCCTATGGTGTTGCCCGACCACAGATGCCGGGCGGTTTTCGTGCGCTGTCGCCGTCGCTTGGATTTAATATGATTTGTGCGTTTGCTGAGTGGCGCTCCTTGCGCGATCCCGCCGCCACGTCCGACATAGAAGTGATAGCCATAAGAGCCTCCGCCACGACTGAAGTCTTTGCGGTGACCGTATTCAACCAACTTCAACACGGGCTTCACGGACGTGTAGTGCACCACAACGGCAACGGGCTTCTTCTTGCGCTTGCTAGCGACGTTGGCGTAACCGGCCTCAGGATTGGCCCAATAGGCAATCTCATGCCCGGAAACGTCCAAACGGTCGCCATCCTGGGCTGTCTCCGCCCATGCAACAGGTGCCGGCTCCAATGCCAAACGCGCCCGCGAATTGAGGAAACTCACTGCCCATGTGGCAAGCAAAGCCATGATGAAGAGACTGAGGCTGACGGCTGATGACGTTCCGCACAGAAACCTGTCTATACGGGAGATGATCGGTGCCACACGGTCTCGCAAGCTCATCGACGGTCCGTCAAATCTGTTGTGTCTATATTGAGAACTTAGCCATCAGCAATGGCGGGAGAATGGCATCCAACGCACAATCGAGAAGTGATCGCCGATTGCTGCCCATAGACCTGCGATCCGGAACAGCGCATCACAGATCATATTCGCAAAACGCACATAAAAACAGGTAACAAATTGAAATATATATAATTTTTATTTGAGAACGAAAATTCGAATTGCGCACTCGGCATAACACCCGCGCGTACTTCTGGCTTACCTTAAGGGTGAGATCTGGGAATGGTTACCGACCCCTCCATGAACAGGTTTCCAGGGCAGTCCGGCATGGTGGAGGCACCGCCAAAACCTTGCCGGCACGCCCTACTCCAAGTGAGATGCGGCCTTCCCCGCAAGCGTCTCGAGCGAATGACTGGCCAGGCACTGACGCCGGAGGACGGGAACCACACCGAATTCGGCGTCAGTGCTAAACGCCGGTGAAGGCAACGTCTCACAACTCGTAAAACTGACATTCCCCCTGATGGTTCCGTCCTTCGGGACACTGTACCGACGCTTCCGTCCTGCTGACTGCTCAGCTTGATGGCACCGCAAACCGGAGCCACCTCGAGGCGCTGCGAAACGCTCGTGCTCGCCATCAGGACAACCCAGCACATGGCGATACCTGTACCGGCCAAGAGCTACTCGGTAGGACAAGGTCTGGGCGAAAAGGTCTACAAGTTCTCGGAATAACGTGCTTGGGCCGACGGACTCAAGCGCCTTCGCTGGTTGGAAAGTCAACGTGGATGTGATTGCCGTCCGGATCCCAAATATTGTACTGCGTGATGATGCCACCAGGCACATCACGGCGCTCATACTTTTCGCCGGCCGCATCCAGTTTGGCCTGGAATTCCGTCATCCCATTCGCAGCAAACGCGAAGTGCTCGAGTTTCAGGTTCGCCTCAGAACCAGCACCCGCATCCGCCTCGACACCGATCAAGTGGACTGCAGCCTGATCACCGACGTACATCCAAGCGCCAGGAAACGGAAAGTTGGGCCGGTCGCCAGAGTGCATACCGAGAACATTCGTATACCAGGCAACCATGGCATCGAGATTCTCAGTGCGAACATTCACATGGTCGAGCTTATTGAGTTGCATCGGAAGCCTCCTCATCGTCAATGGGTGCCAGCATAGCGGTACAGCACCCCGCACTTGTTGAATGCAACATGCTATAGCATGGCAAGGGTGGAACCGGGAGGAGGCTACCACCGGTGGACTAACCCGAGAGCCAAGCGCACTGACTCGAGAGCAAAGTCGGCCCAAAAGCGTAAGCGGAGTGTCATCATGGAAATCCGATTGTCGATCGACATCTCAGCAGCAACACAACAGGTCTACGCCGTTGCGATGGATATTGAGCGCTGGCCCGAGATCGTGTCGGCCATCATAAGTACGGAGGTCCTGTCCGAAGGTCCTGTCGCGGTGGGTACGGTTTTCCGGGAAACGAGGACCATGTTCGGCCGCGAAGCCAGCGAAGTCATGACCATCGCACAGTTGGAGCCACCCTACCGATATCTCTTCACAGCCGAGAACCATGGCACGTCCTACGTCACCGATCATATTATCGAACAACTTCCCGACGGCACATCGCGGCTATCCATTATCTTTTCCGGTAGAGCGCAGACAGTGATGGCACACCTATTAATGCCTTTGGGTTACGTGCTCGCCGGATCTCTCAAGAAACAGCTGATGAGCGATTTAGAGGACATCAAGCGCGCGATCGAAAATCCAGGTGTCTAATGGCTCGAAGTTCACTTGCCTTCCGTTCGGTGAAGCTCCAAAACAATCGCCGCCTGCGCTGGCGATGAAGGCAGTGGAGAATTGAAGCGCGGATTTACACTGCATTAACTATCTGGTCGGGCATAAGCCGTTATTCCGCACCAATTTGCACAAGATTGACATCTATGAGTGAATCTGGAGCTTGTGACTTCAAATTGCGCGCCTTTGATCGCGCGCCCAAGGAGCGCCCGCACACCTGCGGCATCAGATTATGGCCCTGTCTTTTCATCGCTTTCGCGCACTTATCGCCAGCGCCTGCATTTTCCTGACTGCGTTTTCACCGCTTGCCAGTGTAGCCGCCTGGGCCTGCCAGGAAAATGCCATGTTGGTATTTGATTCCTCTGGCTCTATGGGCTCCTTCAAAGGCGGCCTCCCCAAAATTGATACCGCACGGGAAGCAGCCGCCGACATACTCCCCGAAGTCACGCGATTCCGCGCCACCGGCCTCATCACGTACGGCGGTGACTTTGGTGCTGTCTGCAACAACGTCAATCTCAAGATCCCGCCAATGCGCCATAGCGGGGAACTCATCCTGGCCGAGCTTGGCCTGATGCGCCCCAATGGCCAGACGCCGCTGAGTGACGCCGTCATGTTAGCTGCCCAGAGCCTCAAAAGCCTGCAACATCCTGGCATTATCGTTCTGGTCACAGATGGTCTCGAGAACTGCGGCTACAATGCCTGTGCGTTAGGCCAAAAGCTTCGCGCCGAGAATCCGAACATCCGGGTCCACGTCATCGGTTTCCACCTGCACGCGCGATCGGAAAGCCGGATCTCTTGCCTGTCGCAGCAGACGGGAGGGACTTATACGTCAACGAATTCACTCGAGTCCTTGCGCGAAGCCCTCCGCACAACACTCAGCTGTCCGCGCATCTCATCGATCGAAAAGTCATTCGACCTATCAGCAATCGCTGGTCGCGGTTGAATCACACCCATAAAAAATCTCGTCCTGGGCTGGCCATTACCAGGACACTAGCGCTATTTTCCCTGACGAATGTAGTCGGTCACCGCAGCGACCGATAACCAGGGAAGCGGCACATGAGCAAAGTCTTGATTGTAACAGGCGGCAGCCGCGGCATCGGTGCCGCAACCGCGAGGCTGGCTGGCACGCGCGGATGGTCAGTTGCTGTCAACTACCACTCCAATGCTGATGCAGCCAATGATGTCGTGAAAGACATCGAAGCAGCCGGCAGCAAAGCCATCGCGGTTCAAGCCGATGTTTCGACAGAGGAGGGTGCTGTTTCATTGTTTGAAACAGTCGACCGACAACTCGGCCCACTGAGCGGCCTCTTTGCGAATGCCGGAACATTGACCGAATACCGTTCTATTCAGGACGTTCCATTGTCGGATCTTGAGCAAACCTGGCGCAGCAATATCACCGGCCCATTCCTCAGCGCCCGTGAAGCAGCAAAGCGCATGTCCACCTCTTCCGGCGGCAAAGGTGGCTCGATCGTGATCAATTCGTCGGCCGCTGCACGCATCGGCGGCGCACACGGTATGCTGGCCTACGCAGCATCCAAAGGTGCAACCGACACCTTCACGCTCGGCTTGGCGATCGAGCTCGGCGGCCAGGGTATCCGCGTCAATGCCGTCCGGCCGGGCCTCATCGAAACAACGATTCATGATCTAACAGGCGACAATGAGCGACTGAAAAAACTTGTCGGTGGCGTCCCTATGGGGCGAACAGGATCAGCTGCAGAAGTCGCGGAAGCTGTTCTCTGGCTTCTGTCTGACGAAGCGAGCTACATCAGCGGCACTCATCTTGATGTTTCGGGCGCACGCTAACCTACCCAATCAAAGAAATCGAAAGAGGCAAACATGTTCGAGGTCGAAAAGACAAACGCAATCGACACCTGGCGCATCTATCTATCCGGCGAAATCCACACGGACTGGCGTGAGCAAGTCGAAGTCGCCGCATTCGAAGCGGCATTACCTGTGTCGTTCTCAGCACCAGTGACGAACCATGAATACAGCGACGATTGTGGCGCCGAAATTCTCGGCACCGAGCCGAACAAATTCTGGCATGACCATAAAGGCGCCCAGCTGAACGCTATCCGAACCAGGACACTGATCGAGAAGTCAGATATTGTCATTGTCCGCTTTGGCGACAAATACAAACAGTGGAATGCTGCTTTTGATGCCGGGCTGGCTGCAGCACTTGGCAAACCGCTGATCATCATGCATCAGCCCGAACATGCTCATGCCTTGAAAGAAGTCGACGCAGCGGCTTTGGCAGTTGTGCAATCGCCTGAGCAGATTGTTGATATCTTACGCTACGTCATCCGAGGCGAACTGGACGTTGGTCGCGCCGCTGCTGCGGAATAGCTTTGCAACCGGGCGGGCGCTGAATGCGCTTTTTGGCAGCTGCGAGCACCGCTCAATGGCGCCTCTGACTACTGTCTCAACGCCCGGTTTGAACGAATTGCACGCAGCGCAAAGCGTAGAACGACAAACCTCGATCAGATCGGCAACGGGAGTTTCATCTTGGAGATTGGCCTGTGAGAATGTTTTTTGCCAACGACCAACTCAAGCACGCACCACAACAGTTTATGGCTGCTGGCAGGATCGTTGCACCGTTCGAGGTCCCGGAACGTGCGGAAAGGATGGCTGCTGGCCTTGTTGCACTGGGACTTGAGGCCTCTGAGCCGGAAGACGCCGGGCTTGATCCCATCCTCTCGGTGCACGCGGACCACTATGTGGAATTTCTGCGCACCGCACACGAACGCTTCCAGGCCTTGCCAAATGCCGGACCTGAAGTCTTCCCCAATGTCCATCCGCAAGTCAGCGCCACGCCAGATCTGAGTCCAAGGGAGCGGCCTCGGCCATCCCACATTGTCGGACAAGCAGGCTGGTATATGGGAGATATGGCTTGCGCGCTCGGCGCGGAGACCTGGCAGGCCGTCTACGCCAGCGCGCAATCGGCGATCGCAGCTGCAAGAACTGTTCTTGCAGGTGAGGATGAGGCACTTGCGTTGTGCCGACCACCAGGTCACCACGCGTACCATGACCGCGCGTCAGGATTCTGCTTTCTCAACAATGCTGCGATCGTAGCAGAAGAGCTCCTCCAGCGGTTTCAACGTGTCGGTATCATCGATTTTGATACGCACCATGGTGATGGCACGCAGGCCATATTCTACCGACGCTCCGACGTCGTCTACGCATCCACTCATACCGACCCGCGCGAGTATTATCCATTCTATCTTGGCTACCCCGATGAGACCGGCTTTGGCGAAGGAGACAAATTTAATTTCAATATTCCACTTCCCCAGGGCACATCAGATGAGGATTTCATTGACGCCAATCAACAGCTGATCATCGCAACGCTTGCAAGCAAAGTTGATGCTCTCGTCCTCTCAGTCGGTTGGGATGCGCACCAGGATGACCCACTATCGCGCCTGAATATCACGACAGATGCCTTTCGACGCCTTGGCCGGATTTATGGCGAGGTTCCGCTCCCAACTGTGATTGTCCAAGAAGGCGGATACTCTCTTGCCGCTATCGAGAAGGTGGCCCCCATCTTCATCGAAGAATTCCTTGATGAGCGCAAACCGAAATAGACGAACAAACTTCCACAACACCATCACGTACAGGTTCAAAAGATGTCAGATCGGCTGCAAGACAAAGTCGCCATCGTTACAGGCGGCGCCCACGGTATAGGCCAAGCAATCGCAAGCCGCCTTGCAAGTGAGGGCGCAAAGGTTCTGGTCGCGGACATCGATCAGACCGCAGCACAACAGGCAGCCGACACCATCAATGCTGCAGGTGGCATAGCTGAGCCAACCGCCGCCGATGTGAGTAGTCGCGCAGACGTCGATGCTATGTGTGCCTTCGCAGTCGAGAAATGGGGCCGCATCGATATTCAAGTCTCGAATGCCGGAATTACCGACCGAGAGCCATTTCTCGAAATGACCGACATGCTGTGGGAACGGGTCCTTAAGACCAATCTCTACGGTGCCTTCTATTGCGGCCAGGCAGCCGCCCGGCAGATGGTGGCTCAGGGTAGTGGCGGTCGTATCGTCCACGTTGCATCGAACTCGGGCATCTTCGGTGGTCGAGGACGCGCGGCGTACGGCGCCAGTAAAGCCGGCCTCGTCAACCTGACCCAGACAATGGCCATTGAGCTTGCTGAGCACAATATCCTAGTCAATGCGGTAGCACCCGGCGCAACCAAGACGCGGGTGACAAAGGGCGATTTTCCACCTGATACCGTCATGGCACGTTCGCCGATCCAACGTTATGGTTTGCCGGAAGAAATCGCCGCAGTCGCAGCCTTCCTCGCGTCAGATGAGTGTTCCTTCACGACCGGTCATGTTTACTGCGCCGACGGCGGTTTTACGGTCGCCGGTGTCATGGAGGGATAGGTACCGTGCTCGTTTCGACTGTCTGGGGCTCCAACTTGGAGCCTCGGCAGGCAAGATTCTAGTCGCACGATGATCGACACCTCAAAGCTAGCGCACTTTTGGACCTTATGTCGGCATAAGACTGATTCTGATTTAAGGTCCGTTGCTCTAACGCCGCACAGTACGTTTTCCAAAGCCGGTCGGTGGTGGACGCCCAGGTGTTGTGCGAACGCGTGTTGACCCGGTTCGCATTCCCGCACCACCGGCACTACTCACTGCCAAGCCCGTCTCGCGCCCACCTGGAAGACCGAATTCTTTACTGCGCTCGTGTCGCACGGCCCACCACATATAAAGACCAAAGGCGCCACACATCAGCGCTCCGAACAAGGCTGCAAACCGAAACCCGCCCAAAGCAGAAGAGACCGTCTTAATCGATGCCGCGGCTTCGGCAAGCCTGTTGTCTGGCTCCACCTGCGTCGGTTCCTGGACTGGCTTGCGGCGCATGGCCGTCTGACGCCTGGCCGGCTCGGTGTCAAAACGCCGAGTAGGTGGGCGTCTGCGAACAGCGCTCTCACGATAGGTATTCGCATTGAGATCAACTTGAGGACCATCGCTATTGTAGCACTGCTGATAGCGGCGACGTGCGTAGTCACGACGGTCAAAGTCGTTTTGCCGAGTTCCGCCTTCAGCAATGACACGACGGAAAATGCTATTGGCACGCGCCTTATAGCCTTTGCATTGCGTGCCATCGAGTTCAGCAAGCAGAGCCCGCTCGATTTGCTGCCCGGTTTCATAGGCGATTGTTCCGTGGCGCTTTTCGTGAACGGTGACAGTCCGCAACACGCAATCAAAATACCGCTGCAGCTCTGGCTTGGCCAAACCTTTGGCATTCCATTGCGGTAGTCGCAGGACAACACCGACTGAGACCTTGAGGTCATGCACGTAACAACGACCACCTTGTTGCTTGGCTTTGTAGGAGTAGCCAAAGCGAGGTTGTGCCGTGCCGACGATGAGTTTACCGCTTGTTCCGCTCGGTCCCCAGTCGCGAATAGCATCCCACATTTCTTTGCGGGAATTCACGAAACCACTGATGTCAAAGTACTCGGCCCGTTGGCGGAATGTAGTTTCTGCATGAGCCGTTGAAACGGCCATCGCCAAAACCAAAGCGGCACTCACCGCCCATCCGCCATCCCAAATACGCATTCAACAAACTCATGTCCCACGATGGTATGCGCGTTAGTCACTCCGCAACCATCCAATTGTTCATGAGTATAGCGAGCTGCTTTTGCAGAACCGTTAATCGAGTGCACGCAGCCATAGCTTGAGAGTTGACATGTGAGCTCACGAGGCCCGGCGCGCAGTCACATCTACCTCAAGAAGCGCTGACACATTCTCATCACCGAGCCCATCCGCAACAGCCTGGTCAAGGATCGCAAAGGCGGCGCTGGCAAGCTCGCTGGGTTTGCCGTCCATGCGCTCACACAGCCGCTGGTAATACGCAATGTCCTTACGTGCATGCACGAGCGAAAATGGGTTGCCATTCGGAAGTCCGTCGAGTGCCGGACCGACGACTTTTTCAAGTGTACCTGATCGGGCAGCACCTGTGCTCATCACGTCATAGAGCGCACGCCAGTCGACACCGGCACTTCGGGCACGAGAGAATGCTTCAGCCAGTAGCGCTCCGGTTGATTGCGTCACAAAGTTGTTGAGCAGTTTAGCGGTATGGCCCGCACCAGGCTCGCCAAACCGTTGGACGATCGTCGAATAATGACCAACAATCGATTTAACACGGTTGAACTTCTCGCGCTTGCATCCGATCAACGATCCAAGCTGCCCATTCTTGGCTTGCAAGGGTCCACCAGTCACTGGCGCGTCAGCGAACACAGCACCTTGGGAATCAAGTTGGTGCCAGAGCAAACGTGAGATCTCTGGATCAGACGTCGTTGCGTCGATCCACATGTGACGATGATCGAGGTGTGGAACAATCTGTTCTGCAATACTCTCAATCGCGGCAGCATCACTCACACACGTAACGATCGTAGAACAAGACTGTGCCAGCTCTGTCGGGGAGCGCGCCTCCACTGCGCCGTCACGAACCAAGCCGTCAACAGCAACGCGCTTCTGATGGGCAACAACAGAGACGCTCAAGCCTGCTGACATCAACCGGCGCGCCATGGCGCTGCCCATCTTGCCAACCCCAATGAAGCCGACGTCTCGCATTTTTTGTCCTTCTCGCTCACCTCGCGCGTTCAATATAGATCGCGCCGGTTGGCCTTGGAATTCAATGAAGTTCGCGAGTTCGTGTTGTCATTTCCCTCACATTCACGTGTACCGAATTCCTGAATCAGCATGGCTAGCGACGCCAGACCCGGCTCCGGCATCCCACTGCGGCGAGATCGTACAATCGATAAAGAGCGCCGGAAAAATCTCATCTGACTACTTGACGGCCCGAATTCTATGCCCACATATGTGAATGTAATAAACATTTACATTCAACTTGCAATAGCACACGAAAGGGGAAGGCGATGTCTGAAGTGGTCGCGCGCCTGGACGATTGGGGCCAGCCGGCGTGGATCGGCGTGATGGTTCTGGGCTTTGTAATCTTTTGGCCGATCGGTCTCGCAATACTTGGTTACCTAATATGGAGTGGACGCATGGGATGCGGAAGAAAAGGTATGAGAAATCGCTGGCAGCAACGCATGGCCGGCAAATGGGAAGAAAAGATGCAGGAATTCGGCATGACTGCCAAAGCATATCAGCCGACAGGAAATCATGCGTTTGACGAATATCGAGATGAAACTCTGCGCCGCCTCGAAGAAGAAGCCGAACATTTCAAGGATTTCCTCGACAAGCTGAGAATGGCAAAGGACAAGGCAGAGTTCGAGCAGTTCATGTCCGAACGTCGCAATGCGCCAACGCAACCTGATGCAAATGGCGGCACACCGGCTCCAACTTCGGGCGTACCGGCAACATAGGTCATCGGTACGATCACAACGAAGGTTGGTCAGGCGCATGCTTGCGCCTGCCAAGTATGATGACATAAGTCGACTTGAACCCGGGTATCCGGCTTTGCTACAACAAGCCCACGCTGGTTCCCGGTTGTCCGCTCAACAATCAATCGAAAAGATTGGGGCGAAGTATGTGGGTAGGCAGCGCAACTTCGAACGATCCAGAATTGACCTAGAACCCGAACCCGCTATCACCTGGACGGCGCGTCAGATAAATCCCCAGCAACCCGACAGCAACCGCGATCAAGCCTCCGGCAAAAAACCGCACAGATGTCCCATCAATTCCGGCAAGGACATCCTGGTGATTGATCACCGCAACCACCAGGCCCGTCCACATCACACACCACGACAATCGCCGAAGCCAAATCACGATCCTGTCTCGCGCTCGCTTTTTCCGGCGTCATAATCGACATTCATGATTGCCGCGTAACGTTCCTCAGCCAATTCTCGGATCGCACGTGCCCTTTTCGCCATCATGAGCATGACCGGTAACGCAACCGCCGCGATGGCAAAGAACAGCGTCGCCGTCCGCGTCATACCGGAATAATAGAACGCCATCGCAAGAATAAGCGGCCACATCAAAAAATGACAGGCAAGAGCAGCCCGACCATCATAGCGATCGTACTCTTCCTGCTCTTCTTCCGACAAGCGCTGGCGTAGAACGTCAAACATACCCACCTCACAGCGAATTTCAGGTATTGTAGATCATCGTGCTGGCAGTTGGAACCGTCCAGTCTAATGCAACTGATCGTACAATGACGAGCACCACCTCCGCACAGACCCGCGCTGCCGCCCTATTCAGCAACACAGCGATACCACCGAAGACTCGCGTTGCTCTGGACTGAATAGCTCCACTTCACTTTGCGACCGCAGTCGCGACGGCGCCTTAGCCCAGAGCTGAAACGGTTGGGCCGTCTCTTCGAGTCACGCGATAACGGCCCGCTCGGCACAGAAACTCTCTCCCTGGCCGAGCAATTTCCCTTGGTCCAATCGCTAAGACGGAGATCCGTAACCACCACCGGTTGGCGTCATCAATACAACAGCCTCACCAACCGCAAGTGTCGTCTCATCACATCCTTTGAGACGTTCCATTTCTCCGGAATTGCGACGGACCCAGTTCTCGCCTATCTGCCCTGGCTCGCCCCCCGCCAGTCCATAAGGGACGACATCACGGTAGCTTGTCAGCAAGGTCAGCTTCATCTCGCGCATGAAGCGAATTCGACGATAAGTGCCATCACCTGCCGACCATTGACCTTTCCCGCCCGATCCGCGTCGAACAGAGAACTCCTCCAGAACAACAGGGTAGCGCAATTCCAAGATCTCTGGATCGGTCAAACGCGTATTCGTCATGTGAACGTGAACAGCACTTGTCCCATGGAAGCCGGGGCCAGCCGGGGAACCAGAGCAGATCGTTTCGTAATACTGATAGACGTCATCACCAAAGAACAGGTTGTTCATCGTTCCCTGGCTAGGACCCATCGCATTCAGGGCAGCGAACAGGCAGTTCGTCACGATCTGACTCGTCTCGACATTCCCTGACATCACAGCTGCCGGATACTCGGGCGCCAGCATTGAGTTGGTCGGAATACTCAACTCAATCGGTTTCAAGCAACCAGCGTTCATCGGGATTGGTTCATCGACCATAACGCGGAAGACGTAGAGCGTTGCAGCGCGGGTCACCGGCATCGGCGCATTGAAATTGTTCGGCTGGACCGGACTTGTGCCGCTAAAGTCAACCTTGGCAGTTCGCGCAGCCTGATCAACACTGATCTTGACTTGGACCTGGGAGCCTTGATCGGTGTGGACGGTGAACTCACCATCCGGCAGCTTCGACAACAGCCGACGTACGCTCTCTTCCGCATTGTCCTGGACATGGCGCATGTAAGCCTGGACAACATCAATCCCAAAGTGATCGACCATCTTCTTGAGTTCGGTCACACCCTTGGCATTGGCAGCCACATGAGCCTTGAGATCAGCGATATTCTTAGCTGGCGCGCGCGCAGGGTACTTGGCCCCCATCAGCAAGGTATGGGTTTCGTCTTCCAAGAAGACACCTTCAGCGACCAGTTTGAAGTTGTCGATATAGACGCCTTCTTCATCGATGTGCGTTGCACGCGGCGAAGCTGACCCGGGCGTCAGACCACCGATGTCTTCATGGTGCCCCCGGCTAGCGACATAAAATAGAATGTCCTTGCCGGCATCATCGAATACGGGCGTAATCACCGTGATATCAGGCAGATGCGTACCACCATTATAGGGAGCGTTCAGCATGTAGCTATCGCCCGGTTTCATCTCGCCTCTTCGCTCGCGAGCAATTGTCTCAACAGACTTGTCCATTGAGCCGAGATGCACCGGCATGTGCGGAGCATTGGCCACGAGATCGGTCTCGGTATCGAACACCGCACAAGAAAAGTCCAAGCGCTCCTTGATATTGACCGACTGCGCCGTATTCCTCAGGGCCTCGCCCATTTGCTCGGCGATCGACATATAGAGGTTGTTAAAGACCTCTAGCAGCACAGGATCCGCCTCAGCACCAAGAGCCTCGCGGGCGCGGCTTGCAACACGCTTCAAGACCAGGTGATTACGCCCAGTCAGTTGTAACTCCCAGCCCGGTTCAACAATGACCGTCTGGTTTGGTTCGATCACCAGAGCCGGTCCGCTGATATGATGTCCTGGTGCCAATTGCTCTCGCAGGTAAACCGGGGCGTCATGCCATTCGCGGTTTGAAAAGAAACGTGCCTGATCTTCAGCTGCCGGCAGCGCCTCGCTCGTGGCCGCGACCTCCGGCTCAGCCAGGCCAGCACCACCACCAGATGCCTCAACCTCGATCGCAGATGCAAAGATCTTCTTCTCCGGCGACACGAAACCGAAACGCTGCAGGTGCTGGTTCTCAAAATCACGGCGCATGATGTCGGGCTGGTCGAGAACGACTGGGAGAGCCGTATCGGTACCCTCATACCGCAAATGCAACCACGTGATTGTCGACACGTCCTCGCTTGGAACGCCCTGCTCGACCACTTCATCCTCGGCGGCCTGAGCCATATCGAAGCCGTAGTCCTCGACGCGGCGCATGGTTTCGGCGTCAAGCTCAGCTTCGACCGACTGCTCGCGGCTCGCCCGAAGATCAGCCAGCCCCATGCCGTAACCTGATAGTAGGCCGGACAATGGGTGGATCAACACAGTTTCCATGCCGAGCGTATCGGCAATCATGCAGGCATGTTGACCGCCGGCAGATCCGAAGCAGTTCAGCGCATATTCCGTGACATCATAGCCGCGCTGAACTGAGATCTTCTTGATCGCGTTCGCCATGTTTTCGACGGCAATCCGGAGAAAACCATCAGCAACATCTTCGGCGGCGCGCCCATCGCCAATTTCGGTTGCTAGATCCTGAAACGCCTGACGCGTGGCCTCTTCGTCCAGCGCCTCATTGTTGTTGGGCCCAAAGATCTTTGGAAAAAACGAAGGCTTGAGCTTCCCAACCATCAGGTTGGCATCGGTGACGGTTAGCGGTCCGCCGCGGCGATAACACTTTGGACCGGGATTCGCGCCAGCGCTTTCCGGTCCGACACGAAACCGATTGCCATCATAGAACAACACCGAACCGCCGCCAGCAGCGACAGTGTGGATCCTCATCATCGGCACGCGCATGCGCACACCGGCAACTTGCGTCTCAAAGCTACGCTCATACTCACCGGCAAAATGCGAGACATCCGTCGACGTTCCGCCCATATCAAAGCCGATGATTTTGTCGAATCCGGCCAGTTTGCCGGTCTCCGCCATGCCGACTATCCCCCCCGCCGGACCAGACAGAATAGCATCACGGCCCTGGAAGAGATCAGCTGATTTCAAACCACCTGATGATGCCATGAACATCACCTGCGGTGACGCACCATCCTTGACCTGAAGTGCGGAAGAAACGCGTTGAACGTATCGCGATAGAATCGGCGAAAGATAGGCATCTGCGACGGTCGTATCACCGCGACCAACAATCTTAATCAGGGGCGACACGTCGTGGCTGGCAGAAACCTGCTCAAAGCCAACGTCACGGGCCAGCTCAGCTGCCTGCTTCTCATGTTCAGGGAAAGCGTAGGAATGCATGAACACGATCGCCACAGAACGAATTCCGGCGTCATAGGCTGACGACAAGTCAGCTCGTAGTTGCTCGAGGTCCAATGGGGTCTCGACGGTGCCATCAGCCAGCACGCGCTCCCCTGCCTCAACAACACGGTCGTACAGCATTTCCGGCTTGATGATCTCTTTCGCAAAGATATCTGGACGTTCCTGGTAGCCGATCTCTAACTGGTCCTTAAGGCCACTCGTGATTACCAGCAGTGTTGGATCGCCTTTGCGCTCCAGCAGAGCGTTAGTGGCAACTGTCGTCCCCATCTTGACAGTGGAAATCTGTTCGGCCGGGATTGGGGCATCTGTCGCGACACCAAGGAACCTGCGAATACCCTCCAGCGCCGCGTCTGGGTAGGCTTCCGGGTTTTCAGACAGTACTTTCTGAGCATGAATCTTGCCATTTGGATCCCGCGCGACAACGTCCGTAAATGTGCCGCCGCGATCGATCCAAAAATCCCACTTGGTCATGTGTCGTCGTTGCCCCGATAGCTATGTGGTCAAAGATGTCATTGATGAGCGAGAAACGTGAGACGCTTCACAGGCTTAGTACTAAACTATCACGCGCTCGGTTGGAACCACCATGCGGTCCATTACGCAGTCGCCATCAATCGCAACAATTCGAGCGTGCAAGGGTTCGCTAGAGAATGCGCGGCTGCAAGGCCGCGGTCACTGCCAAGGGGGGCGGAAAGACGGGCGATATTCAACCCCTATGCCCCCAAGCCTGCGCGCGCCGATCCCGGCCTAAAATAGTCCAGACCAACTCACGGCGAAGTCGGCGGCACACAGATCAGCCTCGCAAAAAGACCATCAACTGGTACATAGGTTAGCAAGACTGCCATGACCGCCGGCGACGGCAAGCCTCAAGGTTAATGCTGGTAACCATCGCCAAAGCCACCACTCCGCGCCAGGCGTTCAAAATAACTGCGTCGTGGCTTGCGGTACCGACGAACGACTTTGCGCTTTCGTTGGGCATTCAAACGGCCCAGCCGGGAATATCGGGCATATTTCGCCCTTCGAGTGGATCGCCGTCGCGCAACCGCGACCCGACGGGCCCGATTGGCTTGTCGTACGCGCGGCTTACGAACAGCCGGCACAGCCGTTACCGGTGGCACAATGGTGCGGTTGACGACTCGGCCCTCGCGGCCGGTTGATGCTGCCGTGTTGGTGCGCGATGCCACCTGGGTCGACAATGGCCACTTCCTTGGTTGCGCAGGTCGTCCCACAGCTGCAACCGACCCCACGCTGTAGACACGGATTTGCCTGACAGCCTTCTGCTGCCCTGACGCAAGTGGACGCCGTTTGGTTTTCGCCGCAACCAGCGCACCCCTTCGCGCATCGCGCCTCGCGCGTTTCTGTTTGGACGGAGAGTATCGCGACACTGTCCGTTCAATCCGCTTGGCAGTTTCTGGCAAACTAAGACCACTGGTGGCTCTTGAAACAATCAAGGCACTTGTCGTTTCAAGTTGCGCGTGCTTCGGACGACCGTCCGACCTGCTTGCGCCTTGCAACAATCGTGCTTTGCGTAGCTGTTCATTCTTCTCCGAGATCGTCCTTTGAGCGGTCCCAAGCTGACGACCGAGATCGTCGATTTGCCGGTGGGCATCCTGCAGCTCACGCTGGAGACGTGCAGCGAGACCGCGTTCACGGTCAAACTCGTTGCTATTGCTCTGCAAAGCGAGCTTCAAGCTTTTGATCTGGCTCTGATAGCGGGCCTCCTTGGCTCGGAACTCTGACTCGGTCGCGGACCGACTTCCCGACACAACCCAGACCAAAGTCGCGCCGAATGCTAATGCCAGAAGGAGAAGTGAGAGAAAACTCGATGTCGAAAACCGTTGCCTGGAAACCATCACTCAATACCCACCCACACTATCGACCGATCCGATGATCCTGAGATAGCAATCATACCAAGCTTGTCCCGCAAGTATGCTATTGCGTGAAGCTCAGCCTCTAACTCACGCCAAACATTAGCAAAACCAGCGAGCGAGCGTTAGCCGGGATCACAACCAAATTGATGATCGATGCCCTGTAGAGGCTTTCAGGTCACGCTATGCGTCAAGGGAAAAACACTAAGTTCCAATGTCATAGCAATAAACGTCCGATCAGTAGCGCCGATAGTAGCGTCGGGAACGCCATCGCGCATCCTGGCGACGCTGCCAGGCGAGCAAGCGACGATATTGGCGCTCTGTTCGCGGACGTTTTACGCGGTAGTATCGAATGCACGGCTCCCCGGGCCTGCACCGAACAAAAGAGTAGACCGTGCCAGGCGGCGCATGCCGACGCCAATGTGGCGACCGTCGGGCTCGTCTGATTTGGTGGCGATTGTGCGGGCGCAGTCTCCGATATAGTCGTCGCTGCCGGTGCTGCTTGACCGCCCGCTGATCCAACGGCCCATTGGCCTGCTTCCGTCCAATAGCATTTTGGCCCCGGGCGGTTTGGGGCGTCTCCCCGCGCGGCCGGCTCACATAAGCTGACCGATAGGGTGAACGCCGTGCTGGTTTAGCGATGGGCAACGGCACAGCATCGACCAATAGCGAACCGGTATTTCGCGTCCTGGTATCGGACTTATCCTTGGAATTGACAGTTGCCTTGCTGGTAGATGCGACCGCCGGATCAGATGATGTTTTCCGTTGAGTACCTTCCCGCACCAACCGCGGCGACTGTCGCAGGCCTGAAGCAGCGGTGGCTGCACCTTCTGACTGCCTGACCAATCGGCTCTTGGAACTCGAAACAGCGACCGGTGATGAATTGCGAGCATCAGTGTTCGTGTCCACCGACTTTTGGAACGAGCGTTGAACCGTTGACTTGTCGGGCTCGACAATCACCTCAACACGGGTTCTGCCTGACCTGTCAGGGGTAGCGCTCGGAATAGTGGACGTGGGCCCAAGTAGGGGCTTCTCTTTGGAAAACACACGGGGTGCCGAATTGGCCTTGTCAGCACTGGTGCTCTCAACATTTTGAGGCTTGCCGCTCGCAGCTACATTGCCTGAAAACACCGCCAGACCCAACAGCGCTGCGCAACCCAACCGCGGTCCAAATCGCCGGTCTCTCAGCCACGGGAGGCCAAAGTCACCACTCACCAAACCCATCACGAACCTCAACGCTGAAACAGCCACCTTTTGCACACATCGACAAAAAGTCATTCGTTTCTGCAACTTAGCAGAAGCCAAGGATCTCCTGCAATGCAGGCTGCGAGCCATGATATGTGTATCACGCATACTCATTCAAATACCGCATTGCCGGGCTAAGTAGAACTCGTGCACACTGGCTTGCGATTCACGTGCCCGTGACTTCGGTTCAGCCTGTGTTATACAGTTACATTGGCCGGGCGTCGGACACCTTGGGAACCGCTTTACAATCCGGTTCCGTAAGAATGTCCAAAACTGGCACTATGCTGACGTAGCGTAGAGGATAATTATTCCCCACTTGCAGCTGATTCGAGAGAGCCCGAGCATGTTGTATTCACTGCCAGAAGCCATCGGCCTCACCAAGGGGGGCTCACTCAGGGTTGCGCTCGATCGTCTGATGTGTGGCCTGGGGCTGGGTCCCTGCCCGGAATGTCCGACCAAGACCAATACGGTTGCCTTTACCGTGGCGATCGTCGCGCTCGGTGCCAAATTGGCGAAAGCCGATGGTTTCGTCTCACACGTCGAGACAGAGACCTTCCATAAAGTCTTCCAGACCCCGGAGGCACAGACAGCCAATGTTCAAAGGCTCTATGATCTGGCAAAACAGGATGTTGCCGGATATGAGAGCTATGGCTACCAAATCGCAGACTTGCTGGCGACCGAACCGGCCCTCAAACGCGATGTCATCGAAAGTCTATTCCACATCGCAGCTGCTGATGGCATCCTCCACGAGCAGGAAGACGACTACCTTCACCGTATTGCTCAGATATTTGGATATACTGAGGCCGAGTACAAAGCCATTCGCGCGCTGTTCGTGCACGACCCTGATGATGCTTACACCGTCCTGGGCCTGAGCCGTGACGTTACCGATAGTCAACTGAAATCACACTACCGGGAACTGGTTAGAAGCAATCATCCTGACCTGGCGCTCGCACGAGGCGTTCCCGAAGAATTTGTCGAGATGGCGAATCGTAAGCTCGCTTCAATCAATGCCGCCTATGAGGAGATTGCGCGGGAGCGCTCCCTTTGACGAATGCCTCCTGCGCAGCGGATTTCCAAGCTGATAGCTACCTCGTTTCAGAGCGCCATCCATCACCTAACGTCAACGAACGGCGTGGCGGCCTGACACCGGAAATCCTGGTTCTCCATTACACGGGGCTGGAAACAGTCGAACGCTCCATAAAGGTGCTCGCTGATCCAATCTGCCAGGTCTCATGCCACTATGTGATCGATGAGCGCGGAACGGTGACCCAGATGGTGCCTGAAGCGCTGCGCGCCTGGCATGCCGGTGTTTCTCATTGGAAAGGCCAAACAGACCTGAATTCTTGGTCAATCGGAATTGAAATCCAGAACCCTGGTCACGAGCTTGGCTACCCGGACTTTCCGCCTGAACAGATGGCGAGTGTGATTGCGCTATCACAAGACATCGTCACTAGAAATAAGATCCCTGCTGCGCATGTCTTGGCGCATTCGGATATTGCCCCATTGCGTAAGATTGATCCCGGAGAAAAATTCGATTGGTCTCTGCTGGCGCGCAATGGTGTTGGGCATTGGCTTGCACCGACGTCAGTGGATGCCATGGAAACCAATAGTGGCAATGAAGAGCCTGCTTCGCTTGCTGGGTTTCAGTCATTGATGAAGCAGTATGGCTACGGATGCCCGCAGTCTGGTGAGCTTGATGCAGAAACAGAAAAGTACATCATGGCTTTTCAGCGTCACTTTCGGCCCGAACGGGTTGACGGAAAACTCGATCAATCCACATTTCAGACCCTCAAAAATTTACTCGCAGCGCTCCCCAAAAACTAAGGGAGCAGGCACTCCGCCCGCGCCCCGAAGTCTTCAGTTCATTTGTGAAGAGGAACTTATAGCGGCGCAGCGTCCGTGCTGAAGCTTGGCACTGGGCGGGTCGAAGCTTTCTTGGTCCCGATCTTCGTCCAGTTCCGGTCTGCCCGGGTAACGTGCTTTGGAATAGATTTCTCCCAGAAGCCAACAATGGTCTTGGTAATGTTCACATAGAGTTTGCCATCAACAATGCGCCAAAGGTTCGGGTTGCCTGGAACCTTGCCGCCCTTGTTGTTGTTGCCGATCGATGCGCCATACGCACAGTGGCCATCATACTGCGGCGCATACTTGGCCGGGTCAGCCAAGAACTTATCGCGGTTGGCTTCCGTGGAGAACGCCCACTTGGCACCGTTATAATCAGCGGTAATCGACTTCTTTCCTGGAACCGCTTTCGGTTGGGGCTTGCCAACCGCCGCCTGCTCCAGACTGAAATATGCTACCGGATCATAACCGGAGAGGGCAAAGCCAGTTTTGTCGACATACTGCGGCCCGGCCCATGCCGAACCGGCGAAGAGAAATGCGCCAGCAAGCGCGAGCAATGTTCTTTTCATCAGAGTGTCCTGCCTGTGTGTTTGCGACACCCTGAAATTGATACCTCATGATCAGTTTCGCTACACACGGGTGTACAACTGTTTGTGTAAGCCCGTGTGCGGCGGTTCCATCCAAAATCTCTAGTCTCTAGGCGGCGAGTGCCGAACAGTGCTTGGCAATCTCACCGATGTGGCGGTGGTCGGTCCCGCAACACCCACCGACAATCGTCACGCGTGGCAAGGCTGCCCGGATTTCGGCAATTTCCCGACCAAGCTCCGACGGATTGCCATCGTCCAGCACTTCGGAGTTATCAAGCTCTTCGTGGCTGCATTTTGAAGCGTTAGCCCGGATCCCGCGCACCCTTTCAACCCATCCCTCCGACGTGGCAAGCTTGTCGGCAAAGTGCGTTGGGTGGGCGCAATTAATCATGAAGTAGGCTGGATAACCGGCAGTCTTGTCATCAACTTCCGCGATCGCCTCCTGAATTGTCTGCCCCGTCGGCAGGTGCCCATCCGTCTCGACTGTAAACGAAATGACAACCGGCATCGCGTGAGCTTTTGCAGCATGCACGACTCCGAGGGCTTCCGGTGTATTGGTCATTGTAATAGCGCTCACAACATCAGCCTCAGTCCCCGCAAAGATCGAAGCCTGCCAACTATGGTAGTCCGCAGCTTCCGAGACGCTCATGATCTGTCCCGGATCGTAGCCATCACCACGCGGCCCAATCGTGCCGCTAACCACGATCGGCGTTGACGGCGTCTCATTGGCCTCCCGCATCGCACTAACAAGTGCAACGGCCTGACAGTTCGCCTCGGCGAGTTCAGCCTCGCTACCAAATCCGATTTTCGGCCCCCAGTCCGGACTGGCACGCCAGGTTGCCGTCTCCATCACCAAGCCCAAACCGGAGCTCTTGGCGATCTCGACGTATGGCGTCATATAATTGCTGATGATCGCGCCTCCATTCGGACGACGCATCAGATCGATCGACGCAAACTCCGCGATTTCAATCTGTTCTTGAAAGACCAAGACAGTTTCCAATCCACCATCCGTGATAAACAGTTTGTCCGCCGCCTGAGGCAGATTCAGCCTGTATTTTGACATTTGAGTACCTTTGAGAATTGAGCCTGCGCCTATCCGAAATGAAGCGCGGCAGGGGAGAGCCGGATCAAACCGGCGGGTGTGCCGCGCGTTATGTTCAAGGGCGCGCTCCGCCGCTGTTCCCCAAGGAACAAGCAACAGCGATTCCAGATCACCAATGGACCTGAAGTCGGCATCAGCCTGGTTCCGACCAGGGTCCGTTGCTCTCGATCGACTTGACGAAGCGGGATTAGTGTCCGATATGCGCCAGACCAGTCGGCCGGGCGGTCGCTGTTGCAGCACACGGCCTGATGGGCATGAGCTGTGGCAGAGGAAAGTCCGGGCTCCATGGAAACACGGTGGCGGCTAACGGCCGCCGGGGGCGACCCCAGGGAAAGTGCCACAGAAAGCAAACCGCCGAAACATGCTCCGGCATGTGGCAGCAAGGGTGAAAGGGTGCGGTAAGAGCGCACCGCGCGCGTTGGCAACAACGCCGGCACGGTAAACCCCACCGGGAGCAAAACCAAATAGGGGCGGCCGCGAGCGGGGCAACCTGGCTCGAAGTCCGTTTTCAGACCCGTCGCCCGGGTTGGTTGCTTGAGGTGTTCGGCAACGAACATCCCAGATGAATGGCCGTCGCGGAACCTATCCTCGATAGTTTCCTGACAGAACCCGGCTTACAGGCCGACTGGTGATTATCTCAGGTGGATTCTGACTTAAAGTCCATTGCTCTAGCCATACTTAAAACCGAAACACCACTATGCTTGTCTGTCGGCAGGCAAGATGCATACTGAATGCATCGACCTATGCCGTGGGTTTGCTCGAACCTTCAAACGGGCGATTTTGACCAGCCGGGCCAATGACTGTCCGTTAATAAAGCAAGCAGCCGCTGGTTGTTATAGGGGAGAAGGCTACAATGAAGACTTCAACAATGCTGTTGATTGTCCTCGCGATCCTAGGCGTGGGGTCCGCCATTTGGATGCACACTCAACGCAATGATGTGATCTCAAAGCAAACCGCAGCACTCAAGGCGCAATCAAAGGCCGAGGCGGATCTCAAGGCTGCAAATGAAACGCTCGCCGCCAGCATAGCAGCCTCGGAGAATGCAAAGTCAGAATTGGCAAAGCTGACGCAAAACATTGAAACGCTGAAAGCTGAAGCAAGCAAGGCAGCGCAGCAGGTTGCCAACCTCCAGTCGCAAAAGGATGCCGCTGATCAAGCGAAATCAGCAGCTGATACGAAAGCTGCCGATTTGGAAGCCCAACTCAGCAAAGCGAACACCGAGATCGCGGCCCTCAAGCAGGAAGTCGCATCGCTCAAGCAAGCGCTTAAGGCAGCAACATCGAACGCCGCCACGTCGGGCGCAACTACATCTGCCAACTAAGCCTCGTTTTAGCAGCGCCGGCAGCCGACAACCATTGATCGGACGGATAGCTTTGAGGCCAGGGAGCATCATTCCCTCTGGCCTCAAAGCACGGATCGGTGATTATTTCTTTTTCTTGCCCGCAACCTGCCGGATTGCACGCGCCCAATCTTCAACATGATACGACTTCACGATCTTCCCGTTCTCAACGGTGTGAATGTCGATCGTCATGATCTTGAAGCTAAGCCCCTTGGGTTCGACACCAAAAAACGGCTTGGCCGGTGTACCCGTGGCGATGGACCGAACAATCACCCGGTTTCCATCAACCAGCATCTCCTGAATATCCCACTTCAGGTCAGGCACCGCCTTACCAAATCCCTTCAGCGTCTTGATCAAACCGGCGCGCCCCTTACCACCGCGCGGCGTTGGAATAGACACCCAATCCTCGACAACGACCTTGGCTGCTTGAGCCGGCATATCTTTAGAACTTGGTGCACTCAGTAACTTCTCGTAGAACGGCCGGACGGCTGATTTCAGGTCCTCACTCGCCTGCGCAAACGCCGAACCTGATAGGACGATCGCCGCCGCCAACGTCGGAATTGTTAACATCTTGAACATCTTCATCATCTCCAACAAACCTCGATCACTGCAGTCTTTCGCCAGCAAGGTCTGGCCGCCTGCATGACGGAGACCATGACCGGCACGGAAAGTTTTGTTGAGACGACCACGTGAATGCGAGATATTCACCGGATGAATATCGATGAGATGGACCTCAACCTGTTGCGCGCATTGGATGCGCTTATTCTGGAGCGCAACGTCAGCCGGGCAGCAGAGCGGATTGAGCTATCGCAACCGGCTATGAGCAATGCCTTGCGGCGCCTACGCACCTTACTGGATGATCAACTCCTGGTACGCAGCGGCAACCAAATGGTGCCGACGCCGCGTGCCCTCGACATCCACCCCGTCGTCCGCAACGCCCTTAATGAACTTGGCAATGCGCTGTTTGGCACAGCAGATTTTGATCCGCGCAATCACTCCGCACCCATCACCATCGCCACGACGGATGGCGACATTTCCAAATTCGGTGCCAACCTGCATCGCCAGATGCGGGATGCTGGGGTCAAAGCGCCTTTGCGGTTTATCAATCTTGATCCGAGTTATGCTCAGACGTTACTCGAGTCAGGCGCCGTTGCCCTCGCCGTCGGTGCCATCGATATGGCACCGGATACACTGCAGCAGATGCGACTGGATGATGAAACGTTCTGCTGCGTCATGCGCAATGATCATCCGCTCGCAGAAGGGAAACTCAGTCTCGAAAACTATCTCGCGGCCGAGCACATCCTGGTCGCCCCCATGGGTGGCGCGCCGCGTGGTATGATTGACTCGTTATTGGAGCGCCAAGGTCACGCACGCAGAATAGCGCTGGTCGTGCCGTCGTTTCTCGCGGCACTGGAGTTGATCAGGAATACGGATCTGTTTGCAACGTTGCCGGTCAAGGTTGTCAGAAGATGGAGCAATACCGCTAACCTTCACATTGTGAAACCGGACTATCTCCGAACTAGCATCCGGATCCGCGCCTTTTGGCATGAGCGATTTGGCAAGTCACCCTTTCACGTGTGGTTACGTCGCGAACTACTTAAGGCCTACAAGGCGGGATCGCGATAGCACAGCAGCTCTGGGCGCAAGAGCTGACCGAAGGCAACGGTCGGGCTACTCCTAACCTTTGCCTTCAAGCTCTAACGATCACTGTGCGAAAGGTGCCGCCACAAGAATACGGTTCTCCTGCTTGATCAAGGCGCCAAGCTCGGCAGACTTCTGCGTATAGGCAAGCCAATCTGGATCTTCCCACATGGCGGCACGCTTGGCAGCACGGTCAGCAACATCCTTATAGGCCCACACGTGCACATACTGGTTAACGTCGCCGACCTCAGTCGTCGCCCAGACAACCGGCTTGCCGAGATGCTTGGATTGAGCGGGGAAGCCCACTTGCTGATAGAGCTCAATGTGCTTCTTGATGGTGCCTGGCCGACATGTGTAGATGCGCATGTCATAAATCATGGGTGTTTCCTCCTACGGTTCAGGAATTGAGTTTTTGGGTTCGCAAGCAGAGAAGAACCTAGCATGTCGATCGATGCGGGTCGCCACCAGGGCGACAAATTTTTAATTCGCGCCCCTTAAGACAAGGGCCCAGCAGTCAGCCGAGCACCTTATCCAAAGGATCAGCCTGCAATCTTCGAGAAGTCGGCAACCGTCAGCGTGGCAGCCCTGATTTCAGACAGCATGCGGAGACGATTGGCACGCACGTCCGGATTGTCATCATTGACCTTCACTGATTCGAAGAACTGATCGACCGGTGCCCGCAACTCAGCTAGTGCCCGCATCGCGCCTTCAAAGTTCTCGACATCGATCGCAGCCTTGGTATCAAACTTGACCTTGGCAATCGCAGCTTCAAGCCCGCGCTCAGCCGGCTCTGACAACAGCTTCCCATCTGGCCCACCATCGTAAGTGATGCCGTCTTTCTTCTCTTCGATAGCAAGAATGTTGGCCGCGCGTTTCGCACCTGCCAAAAGGTTTCCACCATCCTCCGTCTCGAGGAAATCACCCAGCGCTTCAACGCGTTTGACGATCAACGCAATATCGTCCTGTCCATCGAGAGCAAAGACCGCATCAATCAAGTCATGCCGCACACCTTCTTCGCGCAAATGCACCTTGAGGCGATCAGCAAAGAATGCCAGCAGATCCAGCCATCGCGGATCGATAGACACACCCTGCCAAGAGTCGACATCGCCAAACTTGGATACGATAGCCGCATCCTTGCCCCACCGCTCAGGGACAGCATGATGTTTGATAGCCGTCACCAGCGGCAACCTCAGATCATTTTCCAACAGGATACGGATCACACCCAATGCTGCTCGCCGTAGCTGATAGGGATCACCTGAGCCCGTCGGCTTCTCATTGATGGCCCAGAATCCGATCAGTGTATCGAGCTTATCCGCGAGCGCGACGGCAATCGACACCGGCTCACTTGGGACGCTGTCAGATTGCCCTTTGGGCTTGTAGTGCCCCTCTAGAGCCTCGGCGATCGCAGGTTTCGTCCCAGCCTTCTCAGCATAATAACGGCCCATCAGGCCTTGCAGTTCCGGAAATTCTCCAACCATCTCAGACAGGAGATCGGCTTTGCAAAGCTGCGCAGCACGACGCGCATCATCGCCTGGCGCATCCACTGACGCTGCAAGCTGCTCGGCAAGATCAGCGATCCGTTCAACACGCTCTTTTTGCGATCCAAGCTTTTCGTGGAATGTGACGCGGTCCAATCCGATCGCCATCTCATCGAGCGGGCGTTTTAAGTCCTGGTCCCAAAAGAACTTTGCGTCCGCTAGCCGTGCCCGGATGACCTTTTCGTTGCCTGCAACAATCTGCTCACCACCGTCAGCAGCAATCAGGTTGGTCACTGCCAGGAATTTGTTGGCAAGTTTGCCGGTCGCCGGGTCACGCAACGAAAAGCACTTTTGATGCGCCCTCATTGATGTGATCAAACACTCGGCCGGCACATCCAGAAACTCATCATCGAAAGTCCCGATCAGAACCGTCGGCCACTCCGTCAGGCCTGCGTTTTCAAGTGTCAGAGCCTCATCGGCGACCAGTTCAAGACCAGCGTCCGATGCCAGCTCTTGCGCTTGTTCGGCTATGGCTGCCGCACGCTCTGAAGCTGGCAGCAGAACTTTGTTGTCCTGTAGTTGTGTCCCATAATCCTTGAAATTCTTGACTTGGAACGGCGCCTTGCCGTGAAAGCGGTGCCCCTGGGTCGTATCACCAGCTGACACTCCTGCAACTTCGAGCGGCACAACCTCGCCATCGAACATGCAGACAATCGAATGGAGCGGGCGCACCCAGTTGAAATCCGAGCTGCCCCAACGCATCGATTTCGGCCAAGGAAATTTTTGGCAAACATCCTGCACCACTTCCGTGATGATCTCTGTGGCCGCACGTCCCGGCTTCTCGATCCGGGCAACATAAAAGTCACCTTTCTTCGGGTCCGTCACGACCTCGGCTTGTTCGATGCGCTCCAATCCAGCACCACGCAGAAAACCCGCAATGGCTTTTTCGGGCGCGCCGACCCGTGGCCCTTTTCTCTCGTCCGACACTGCCGGAGACAATTTGGGTACACCATCGATGACCAGCACCAGTCGCCGCGGCGTCGCGTAAGACTGAGTGCCCCCGATCTCCAGACCGGCCTTGCTTAGACCTTCGCAAACAAGGCGCTGCAAATCTTCACTCGCGCGGGCCTGCATGCGTGCGGGGATTTCCTCAGACAGAAGTTCAAGCAGAAGTTCGGACATTGGGACGTCTCACAAAGACACGTTGACTAGATAACAGAGCAATCAACCGGGCTCACCGAAGACAACTCGGGCCAATTGCGTTGGGACCGGCGTCGTGGCGAGATACCCGAGACCGACAAGAATAAGGGCAACGGCAAACCATTTAATGGCCCTCGGCTGCTTCCACAGTACGATACCTGAGACAATCCCGGCGGCAGCAGCCATGACGGCCAGGCCGAGCATTTGCGGAACATCGAACGTCATGCCGCTGCCCCACCAGCTTCCGTTTGCAGCCAGGCACCACAGCACGCCTTAGCCAACTCACGCACGCGCAGAATGTAACTCTGTCGCTCGGTTACCGAGATCACGCCACGCGCATCAAGTAGATTGAACAAGTGGCTGGCCTTGATGCACTGGTCGTAGGCCGGCAATGCCATGTCATGATGGCCATCTCTCTGACCTTTCTCAAGGATGGACTGGCATTCCTTTTCGGCATCGCGAAAGTGCTGCAAGAGCAGTTCCGTATCAGCATGCTCGAAGTTGAAGCGGGAGTATTCTCTTTCGGCCTGCAAAAAGACGTCGCCATAGGTCAGCTTGCGCTCATCCTGGCGGCCGTTGAAGTTAAGATCATAGACGCGGTCGACCCCCTGCACATACATGGCAAGGCGCTCCAGGCCATAAGTGATCTCTCCTGAAACCGGCTTACAATCGAACCCGCCGACTTGTTGGAAATAGGTGAACTGCGTCACTTCCATACCGTTGCACCAGACTTCCCAGCCAAGCCCCCAGGCGCCCAGCGTCGGACTCTCCCAATCATCTTCAACAAAGCGGATATCATTAACGGTTGTATCGATACCGATGGCATCCAAGCTGCCGAGGTAGAGATCAAGGATGTTCGCCGGCGACGGCTTCATGATCACTTGATATTGGTAGTAATGCTGCAGCCGGTTTGGGTTTTCACCATAGCGCCCATCCGTTGGACGGCGGGAGGGCTGCACGTAGGCGGCATTCCAAGGCCTCGGCCCAAGCGAGCGCAGTGTCGTCGCTGGATGGAACGTACCGGCTCCTACCTCCATGTCATAGGGCTGCAGGACTGCACAGCCTTGACCGGCCCAGTATTGGTGCAAAACAAGGATCAAATCCTGAAAGGATTCTTTCGGGCGGAGAGCACCGCCATTGGCGGCATTATTCGGCGTCCTGGCCATAGCGCATCGCATTTCTGTTGGATTTGCGGCGCACTATAACCAGATCGTGAGCTATGTCACCGGGCGATCATCAGGAGTCTTGTCGCGGACGGTAAGCCCCGGTGGCTTCATCCCAAACGAGGTCTCCAAGATCCCGTGGCGAATCTGCCTGATCCGAGGACTTGCGCCGGGCGGCAATCAGGTCATTCTGCTTCCTGACCCACCTATAGCCGGCATACGCAGCAGCCCCTGCCAGCGCAATCGCAATCAATTGAGGCATTGGTCCATCTCCATCAGGTCAGTTTTGCCCGAAATTAGAGGCCAAAACGCGACCATAGAGCCCGAGTTTCCAGTGTTGATAGCATATCTTCGGCCAGATTGCCTGCCGGTAACCCTAGCGGAGCATCCGATGCCCCCAAAGACACTCTGCGCAATCGACTAAGCAATCCACCCGATGAGATGGGAACCAGCTTCAGTTTAACCTTCTCGCCGTGCAAATCCCGCATTTTGGTCCGCACGTCGCTGACACCATCAATCAAGCCAAGATCCAGGGCCTTGGGAGCGGACCAGAAGCTTCCGTTGAACAAATCATCATCGTGCCCCGTCAACTTGCCTGCACGCCGATCCTTCACAACGCCGATGAAAGCATCGTGGACATCTTGCTGAACCTGCTTCAGGCGGGCCACGTCCGCCGGGTTTTCCGGTCGGAACGGATCGAGCATCGATTTCGATGTCCCTGCCGTATAAACCCGCCGTTCAACCCCCAATTTTTCGATAGCTTTCTCAAAGCCAAATCCTGCCGAAATCACGCCGATTGATCCAATGATCGACGACGTATCCGCATAAATCTCATCCCCGGCCAAGGCGATGTAATACCCACCGGACGCGGCCACATCCTCGCAGAAGACATAGACCTTCTTCTCTTTTTCCTCGGCTAGCTGGCGAATACGCTTGAGGATCAGACTACTCTGGACCGGCGAACCACCAGGAGAGTTCACAAGCAGCGCCACCGAAGGCAGCTTTGACATCGAAAAGGTCTTGTCGATGGCCGCACTGAGCGTCGCAATCGACAGACCTGGCTTTAGCGGAGTTGCCATCCCTATGGCACCGGAGAGGCGCAAAACCGGTACGACAGGGCTAGATTTAAATGGCCACATAGATTGTCCTTAAGCTCACACACGCGCGGTCGATGCGCATTCAATGGGATCGACTGACATGTAAGGGTGCGATGGTAAAAACGCCAGCCCGCATGTCTGTTTATCTCTGGTCCATACGACCAGGAAAACCACTCCTGGCGCCATCCAATGCCGTTATGAACGACCGAAAACATCAAGAGACGTTGGCGACCGCAGAACGCTGTCTATCTCTGGCTGATAGGACCGGTCACTTTTGTGAACAACAAGCCCATGAAGCAGTCGCAAAGGTTTACGGCTTCCTTTCGTGCCGCGTAGCATGATCCGGTTGGCCGACTCGTTGGCGAAAGCATGAATAGGTTGTATCTCCAGCGCACCGAATCGGCCATCCGCGAGACGAAGCAATTCAGGCAATGCTTCCACGCGATGAATCATAGTCATGAAGCCACCCGGTTTGACTGCATGAGCCATAAGTCGAAACCAGCTTTCCAGTGCAGCGGCCGGCATCACATGCGCGCCAGCTTTGATGGTATTTGGTGGCACGCGCACTGTTGCAGGCGCATAGAACGGTGGGTTAGCAAGCGCATGATCAAAAGCCGCCGCCGGAACACCCTGTGTCCCATCATTCACGATATCGCGAGCTTCAACAGTAATCCGGCCCGCCATGCCGTTCCGCTCGATATTGCGTTGGGCAAGTTCCACCAATGGGGCCTGTTTCTCGACCATACGGACTCGCGCTCTACACAACCGCGTTGCGACAGCGAGCCCGACCACTCCGACACCGGCGCCGAGGTCGATCACATCGAGGTCCTGCCTGGCCCCAGCTACCACCGTCGATGCAAGCAGAACGGCGTCGATTCCGGCTCGATATCCCTTTTTCGGCTGCAGGATCGAAAGTTCCTCGCCCAGAAAGGTATCGTCAGTGATCGCCAAGCCTGTGTCGAATTGATCCGTCTTACCAGCCATGGTGATGTCAGAACATTCCATCCGGCCCTTTGATCCACTCGCCAACGCCGGCATCCATCAACAGCGTTTTTGCTGTTTCCTCGTCTGCCGCGTCAATAAGAACCCGCTTTGGCAAAACGCCAAGCGAGCCTTCAAGAACACTCATGTTCTGATCTGCAACGATGATATTCAGACCCGCGTCACGGAGCAGAACCTCAATAAAACTGACGAGTACGGTGTCATTTGTCCGCACCAGTTCGACCATGCTCATGCACTCACTCACCCAAATTGATGGCATCCAGCCTGCCAGATTGCCGTCAAACCAGCAAAATGCGGCAATCTGCCGTGAATGTTCTTTGCCTCGCACGGGATTATATCTAAGCCAGCCATAAAGGACGAGGAGAAGGTCTTGGGCGCCGTCATAAAATTCGACCCTCCGCGCGATCTTAGTAAGCGGCTAAAGCCGATACTGGACCTGACTGCCGACGACATGGCGGCGGTCAATCGGATTATCCTCGACAAGGCCGTATCTGATGTCGAGATGATCCCCGAGCTTGCCCACCACCTGATTGATTCAGGCGGCAAGCGGCTTCGGCCAATGCTGACGATCGCAGCAGCCAAATTGGCAGGCTATGAAGGCGAAGGACACATCAGGCTCGCCGCCTGTGTAGAATTTATGCACACGGCAACGCTGCTGCATGATGACGTCGTCGACGACAGCGATTTCCGGCGAGGCAAGAAGGCTGCACGCCTCCTCTGGGGCAATCAAGCCAGCGTTCTGGTCGGCGACTTCTTGCTTGGTCAGGCCTTCCGTATGATGGTGGATGTCGGTTGCCTGCCCGCTCTGAAAATTCTCTCGAATGCAGCCGCTGTCATCGCCGAAGGCGAAGTCATGCAACTCGCCGCTGCAAAGGATTTGGCGACCACCGAAGACGCCTACCTCAGTATCATCAACGCAAAAACTGCTGCATTGTTCTCTGCTGCAGCTGAAGTCGGTGCGGCCATCGCGGAACGGCCGGCTCAGGAACAGGCTACGTTACGCTCTTATGGCAAGTCACTCGGCATTGCATTCCAGTTGATCGACGATGCTCTGGATTACTCCGGTGACAGCGCAGCCCTTGGAAAGGCTGTTGGCGACGACTTCCGCGAAGGAAAGATCACGCTTCCGGTCATCTTGGCCTATCGCAGGGGCGATGATGGCGAGCGTGACTTCTGGCAGCGAACAATCACGCAGGGTGAAATCAAAGATGGCGATCTCGAGCATGCCATGAGCCTGATGGCCAAACATCAAACCATCGAGGCGACCCGTGAGCGCGCGATGTACTACGGTTCGGTTGCTCGCGATGCTGTTGCAACGTTTCCGGATGGCACAGCAAAGTCAGCCCTTCTCGATGTGATCGAGTTCTGCATAGGAAGAGCAACATAACTTCGCAGGGTCAGGTAAGGCGCGTCGGTTCTATCCACCAATCCTCACGCGCAGCTCGTAGTTTTTCAGCAGCTTGACTCGCATCATCCCTGGAGTCGAACAGGCCGAAGCAGGTCGCACCTGATCCGGACATCCGCGCCAGCCGGCATTGCGGAAGACGATCGATCTTCTGCAGCACCTCATCAATTTCCGGCGCCAACGCGACAGCAGCTGGCTGCATGTCGTTTGTCGTCGCCATCAAATAAGAGAGGACGGCGGCACTGTCGGCGAACGGCTCTGGTGGTCGTATGTCCTCGAAATCAGAAATTGCCGGGGCTTGAAGCTGTTTGAATACGCCCGCTGTAGAGACTTCAATCCCAGGGTTGACTAAGACGGCATGCAAGCCGCCTTCCGGCCAGTAAGCCCGATCACAGGGACGAAAAACCTTCTCGCCGATACCTTGCATGAAGGCAGCGCGCGCGCCACCACCTGAAAGGCATACGGGAACGTCAGCTCCGATTTGCGGCGCGAGGTCATGCAAAGTCTGGTGATCTTCATCGAGATCATTGGCGATCGACAGTGCACGCAATGCCGCTGCTGCATCAGCAGAACCGCCACCAACGCCGCTCGCGATCGGAATAGATTTTTCAAGATGAAAGTGCCCGGTCCGCAGATTTGAAAGTTTTTTTTGGGCCAGGCGATGAGCAGTCTCGATGAGGTTACCATGACCGTCGAGTTGACCGCCGAACGCACCCCCGACGTCGAGTGCAAACTCTTCGGCGACGGTCAGAGTGACGACATCGAAAACATCAGCGGCAAAGGCGACGAGGCTACTCAGTCCATGATAGCCATCGGATCGTCGACCGTGGATGATGAGATTGAGATTGATCTTGGCATGAGCTCGTTCCTGAACGCGCACAGCCATTACTCCAACATCCACGAAACATTTTCACTAGCAAGGACCGCGCGAAGTGCGCACGGTCACCACTAACCACTAACGCTGGCGAACAGCCGGTGCGGCATTGCCCGGCCGCACGCGCGTTTCAACGCGTTTTCCCAGATTCTGGCTTTTTCGGCCGGCACGTGAGGGTCGATTGGCTGCCCGCTTCTGGGCGCGTGGCAATCCGGAAGCCAGTTTGCTGCGGATCTTCTTAGCGTCCTTTTCTTCGGGCTTCAGGGTCAGCGCCAGTTCCCACTGAAAACGGGCTTCTCGTTCGCGGCCCACTTGCCACAAGCCATCACCCAGATGGTCATTGAGGACAGGATCCTCGGGCCGCAACTCGACAGCGCGTTCCAGATACTTGACGGCTTTCTCGAAGTTCCCAAGGCGGTAATGCGCCCAACCCAGACTGTCCACGATATAGCCGTCATCCGGCTTAAGCGACACGGCCTTTTCGATCAGCCGAAGCCCCCTTTGCAAATTAACTTTCTGGTCAACCCAAGAATAGCCAAGATAATTCAGGATTAGAGCCTGGTCAGGGTCCAGCTCCATCGCTTTGAGAAGGTCTTGCTCTGCGCTTGGCCAATCCTTGATCCGCTCGTAGCTCGTGCCGCGTGCGTACCAGAATGTCCAATGCTCCTTACGTTCCTCAGGCAGCAATGCCAGGATCCGCGTGTAATATTCGATCGCTTCCTGATAACGCTTGCGGCTCCGAAGGATATTGCCAACTGCTTCGAGTGGCCGGATATCCTTAGGTCGTGCTTCGGCAAGTCGGTCGAGAACAACCTTGGCATCATCCACACGGTCCATGGAGTTCAAGTTGACGGCCTTGCGAATATCAATAGAAACCTGCAGTGGTGTCCCGCCGGGAATACGGCCATAGGTGTCGATAGCGCGCTGATATCGTTTGGTTGACTCGTAGACATTCGCCAATGCCGCGAGAGCAAAAGGGAATTCCGGTTTTAAGGCCAGCGCCATCTGCAAATAGACAGTCCCGAGGCTCACACCACCTTCGCTCGTCAGCGCCTCACCCAGGCCATAGAAGACTTCGGCAAGCCCCTCTTCCGGAGTAGCAACCAGCAGGCCGAGCCCTTCTCCAGCCTTGATCCTCTTAAACAGATCAACGATCGTCTCGTGCCCATTCGACGAGCTCTTACGGATGTGTGCGCGCGCCGTCTGTCCAGCCAAACGGTACTGTCCGTATCGCACTGCGTGGCGAATATAGGCAGCAGTCGTACGCGGCGTCCGCGCATCAACGCTGAAAATCCGCTGGTAGTTGCTGCGCGCCGTCTTCTGATCGCCAATCACATCAGCCATCAAGGCGCGATGATACCTAAGATAGAAGTCCGACCAATCAGCCTGCTTGGAACTTCTCAGAAGCGCGTAGGCGTCTTTCTTTTTTCCCTTTGCGAGCGCAACCCAGGCCTGTGACAAGGATGAGGTCAGCTCGCCGACAGGGCCTGAGTAGGCAAGTTTGAAATGCTTATCCGCATCATTAAACTGCTTTTTCCGAAATGCGTCGATCCCGAGCCATAGACGAGCCAGTCGATGCCCTCTTTGGAATTTCACCATGCGCTTGGCCAGCGCAACTGCGCGATCCAGATTTCCCTCAGTCGCTTCCATCAGAAAGGCACTCTGGATAACTCTGGGATCGTCGGGCGACCGCAACATTGCCTTGCGGTAGAACCTAACGGCATATTCGGTGTCATTGCGGCTGCGCGCAACACGGCCTGCCAAGTAGCTGCCGAGCTCGGTCTTAAGCTGCAACGGCAGCGTTGCCTGTGCGGGCTTCGCTATTGCCTGCCCACCCTTCGCGGTCGCCACATGAACCGTAGCAACAAGGGCGAGGCCGAAAACAACGGGAAGCGTTCCCATTCTCTGCCAGCGGGCTGTTTGCATCGAATCCTCTTTCACGCCCCGTGTCTCGGTTGCAATTGCAGGATGTAACTTACCAGATACTACGGCATTTTGGCGACGACGGATGAGAAACCAGACTACCTCATTCGCACTGCTATCCAACGTCTTAGTTGACGCAAATATGCTCGATTCGCAAAAAAAACGCCGAATTCCACATCAATGTTGATTTTCGGTCATCTGACCACTGTTCAAAATCGATGCAAATAGGTCCGAATCGATGTTGCCCCCAGAGAGTATGACACCGACTTTCCGACCTCTGAGGCTCTTAACCTCCTTAGCCACCGCCGCCAGCGGCGCCGCTCCCGCACCTTCGGCCACATTGTGTGTCGCCGCATAATACAAACGAATTGCGTCTGCAATTTCATCTTCCGTCAGTGTCACGATGCGCTCCACCCCATCCCAGATGACCGAAAGGGCCTCAGGGTTCGGATCGCGACACGCCATCCCGTCAGCAAACGTGTCAGCGCTATTCGTCGGCACGAGTCTGCGCTGGTCAAACGAGAGCGCGATTGTGGGTGCATTCTCCGCAACAACGCCCACAATCTCAGTCTTCAGACCAAGGGCATTCCGGGCCATAATGATCCCGCAGATACCCGATCCCATGCCGACCGGGGCATAAACAACGTCAAGATCTGGCACAGCATTGAACAACTCAAACGCATATGTGCTCACACCACGAACCAAGTCCTCATGAAACGACGGCACAAAATGCAACCCCTCCGCCTCGGCAGCAGCAGCACATGCATCCTTCGCTTCATCGAAATCCTTGCCATGCGTGACGAGCTCCGCACCGAACGCGCGCATCGCAGCATTCTTCTCCACTGAATTTCCATGCGGTGCGTAGATCACGGATCTGAGACCAAGATGGGTCGCTGCCAGGGCAATCGACTGCCCGTGATTCCCGCGAGTCGCCGAGATGACACCATTCACTTTTGGCTGCCGAGATTTCAGCTCGTTCATATAGACAAGCCCACCGCGCACCTTAAACGCGCCGGTTGGCGTATGATTCTCATGCTTAACCCAGATTTCGGCACCAAACCGCTCCTGCAGAAGCGGCCACGCATACTGCGGCGTCGACGGCATGATCGAATGCACGAAATCTGCTGTTCGCTCCAAAGCCTGTCGTGAGAATGCGTCGATCATGGCTGCTTTCCTTCGATCAGAATTCGCAGGCAGGTCGATCAAGCAAGTTATGCGAGATGGTATTCGCGGGGCGCGACAATCTCCTGAAACGCATCCCTGTCCTGCAAACGTTTTTGCCAGTCAGCGACATTCTGCAAATACGGCTGGTCTAAATCAAACAAGGACCAACGATAGACCGTTGCACCGGCTGGAATATCCGCAATCGAGAACTCATCGCCTCCCAGATAGCGCCGCCGGGCCAGCTGCTGATCAATAATCTGCAACTTGGCGATTGCCGCCAAACGAGCTTTCTCAAGTGCAGCCGCTGACCGCTGCTCCTCTACCAATCGAACCACCTCCATCACGAGTGTATGCAGCAAAGGTTCCATATGTTCGTTGGTCCACACCATCCACTGTACGGACTGCGCCAGCTTCTCCGGAGAACTCACTGCGAACATCTCAGGACCAAACTTTTGGGCGATGTAGACGACGATCGCTACCGAATCCCAGAGTACGACATCGCCATCTTCCAACGTCGGTACTGTGCCGTTCGGGTTCATTGCCCGATATGCATCTGTATTAACATGACCGTACGGCTGGCCGCCCTGTGAGACATGACCATCTGGTCCCATCGTTGCACTTGCGAGCTCAAGCTCATAGGCCACGGCGGCCTCTGCACACGCCCAGAGTACGCGCTGCGTGCAAATCGAATTGGGTCGTCCCCAGATCTTTAGCATGGCGGTGAATGTACCTTCAGTGGTAATGGAAAAGCTCCTCGTTAATGCAGGGAAAGCAGAAAATGTCCAGGTCAGATGTCCTGCGCGAAGTGGATCCGGAAAGCCGACGACTCGCGAAAATACTCATCCGAACATCGCACTATGGGTCGCTTGCCTGCCTGCATCCCGGCACCGGTATCCCCTTGGCCAGTCAGATCAATATTGCAACAGACACGCCCGGCCATCCTTGCTTCCTCATCTCGCAACTGTCGGCTCATTTTGGCGCGCTGGAAGTCGATCCGCGATGTTCAGTTCTACTTGGCGTACCCGGCAAGGGAGATCCAGCAGCTCACGCGCGCATCACGGTCTCCGGCAACGCCAGGCTCATCGACGACGACGATGACCGTTCCCTGGTCCGCGCCCGTTTCCTGTCCCGCCATCCCAAATCTGCCCTCTATGTTGACTTCGGTGACTTCGCCTTCTGGAGGATCGAGATAACGACAGCATCACTCAATGGCGGATTTGGGAAAGCCTACGAACTCGCCGCTGAAGACATTCTGGCTGAACACGAGATTTCCAATCAATTGGCTGCGATGGAGGAAGACGTCATCGCGCATATGAATAGCGATCATATCGAAGCCGTTGAGCTGATTGGACGGCATCTGGCTGACGCCCAGGCAGATGGCAAAGACTGGCGTATGACGGGATTGGATGCAGAAGGTCTCGACCTATCCTGTGACGGACGGTTTGTCCGCGCCTGGTTTGACCAGCCCATCGTGGATGCAGCGACGGTTCGCACGGTAATAGTCGATATGACGAAGAAGGCCCGGCAGATCGCATCAAACGACTGAACCCATTGATCGCGCAATCATCCTTTCGATGAGCTGGAAGTGCCACTTGGCATTCTCCGAACCCACGATAAGCTGCATGCATCACCCCACTCGCCAGATAGCAACGCAACAGCTCCAGGAACTCTTCCATGTCGGACGATACAGCAAATCAGTATGATTATATCATCGTCGGCGCGGGTTCAGCCGGATGCGTGCTCGCCAACCGCTTGACTGCCAGTGGTCGGCACAAAGTCCTGCTGCTCGAAGCAGGTGGTAGCGACAAGAATTTTTGGGTGAGCCTTCCGGTTGGCTTTACCAAACTGATGACCAATCCAAAGTTCAATTGGATGTTCGAAACGCAGCCCGAAGACAATGTTAACGGCCGCACCATCCCTATTCCGCGCGGCAAAGCGCTTGGTGGTTCGAGTTCAATTAACGGAATGATCTTCGTCCGCGGCCAACCACTTGACTATGACACCTGGTCCCAATTCGGCAACCGCGGTTGGTCCTACGACTCCATTCTTCCCTATTTCCGCAAGATGGAAAACTTTGAGCGCGCAGGTAAGGGCCAGGCGGATGACTCGCGAGCGACCGGCGGTGTCCTCAATGTCTCCGACGGGTATGTCACTCACGAATTAGCGGACGCCTTCATTGATGCGGGCGAGGCCCTCGGTCACCCACGCAATCCTGACTACAATAACGGTACCCAGGATGGGATGGGGTATTATCAGGTCACGATGCGCAATGGCCGACGCTGGAGCACATCCCACGCCTACCTCAACCCGGCAAAGAGCCGCCCCAACCTTCACATTCAGACCAATGCGCATACCAAGAAAGTCATACTCGAAGGCAAGCGCGCCGTTGGCGTATCTTACGATCAAAACGGCAGGCCAACTGAAGCTCGCGCCAAAGAGGTCATTCTCGCCGCTGGCGGCGTGCAGTCACCGCAGCTTCTTGAACTGTCGGGAATCGGCCAACCAGACTATCTCCAGTCCATTGGTATCGGCGTAAACCACCAGTTAGAAGGTGTCGGAGAAAACTATAGAGACCATATCTGCGCGCGGATGAATTGGCGCGTGACCAACAGCGTCAGCTTCAACGAGAAAACACGCGGCCTGCGTCTGGCATCTGAAGCTATCCGCTATGCATTCACGGGCAGCGGATTACTGACAGCCCCAGCTGCCCTGGCGCATGCATTCGTCAAGACCCGCCCTGAACTCGAATCCCCAGATGTCCAGATGTTCTTCATGCCAGTCAGTTATTCCGATGCCAACAAACGCGCTGAAATGGATAAAGAGCCGGGCATGACTCTTTCGATCTATCAGCTGCGCCCTGAATCAACCGGCTCAATTCACGCGCAATCAAATAATCCATATGACGCACCGGCGATCCGACCGAACTTTCTGTCAGTTGAAGAAGACCGCCGCAGCCTTGTCGAAGGGATGCGTATCGGACGCGGCATCATCGAACATCCATCGATGGACAAGTATCGCGTTGCCGAACTCAATCCGGGCGCCGATTGCTCAACTGATGATGACCTTCTCGAATTCTGTCGTTCGACATGCCAGACGGCTTACCATCCGGTAGGCACCTGCAAGATGGGTCACGATACAATGGCTGTCGTCGACGACCGTTTGAAGGTCCATGGCCTTGAAGGCCTCCGCGTCATCGATGCCTCGATCATGCCGACGATGGCATCAGGCAACACCAATGCCCCAACCATTATGATTGCCGAAAAGGGAGCTGACATGGTGCTCGAAGATGCGCAATAATTAACTGCGGCGCTCACCCGTTCACTTAGTCATTTATTCATTCACCGAGGCGTCGCGAAGCGCATTGGGAACATGCATGTTCAGACAAAGCTGCGCCGGCCTGGTTCTACTAGCGGCATTGGTTGTAAATCCGGTAGCGTTCGCTGACACGCGAACGGCCATCATTGATGTCGCCTTTGATACACGCGATCACCTCCAGAAGCTGAAGCGCAGGGGCGTCAAGGTCATCGGGCGTTATTATTCGCGCTGCGCCCAGCCGGAATTGGGGCTCAATACCAAACGGCTGATCGACCAGGGTCGGCGGGGAGACCGCAAGAGCGAGGTCGCGCAGATCCTGAGGCGCGGGTTCGCAATCTTGTCGATCTATCAGTACTACAATAACAGTGCACAGAAGTTTGATGGCCGAACCAAGAAGGGTCGCATTCTACGTGACGCCAATTGCGAGTGGACCGAAACGCCACGCACTGTCGAAGATGAAGCAAGGCTGGACGCCGCAGCTGCCGTAAAACAGGCCAAGGCCATGCGTCAGCCGCGGGGCACCGCCATCTATTTCGGCGTCGACTTCAACTTCAGCATCAAGGACGACGACGTCAAAGACAAGATGGTGCGCTACTTCAGGGTCATCAAAGACATCGTTACCGCCGGTGGCTATCAGGTCGGCGCCTACGGCAGTGGCCTGGCGCACCAAGTCCTACGCTCAGCCAAAGACAGCCAGGGCAAGGTTGGGTTGATCAAATTCTCATGGATATCGGCTTCACGCGCCTTCGCTAACACGAGTGCCTTTCACCGCTCGAAGTCGTGGCATCTGTTTCAGAACCAGGTCGACAAAGAATGGTTCGGCGAACCGATCAGCGAGACAGAATGCTCGCGGGGCTTGCCGCTAGACACCAATGTTCAGAATCCACTCACGAAACGCTCAATCGGATTCTGGAACAAGTCCGGAGCCTATGCCGTACCAGCCCGCCGAACACGGCAAATCTTCAACACACGCCGCTTTGCATGCAACGGCAACGCTATTGTCCGGCGAACCCGATCATCACCGATGACCGACACCATGGGCAAAGAGATCTGTGTTCGCGGCAAACGCACAACACTTACCCCAAAAATCGACTTTGCCAATGCGGCGAGGACTGGCCGAAAGAGTCGCCGCAGGCGCTTGATTGAAGTTGACCTCGACGATGACGGGGCCATGGATGGTTGGACTTGGGCAGAGAATCTGACGGCCAATTTTCACAACAAGCCGGATTGGATTTTCGCCGCCAAGGAGCGCGCGGAACAAACCTGCGACTGAGTGCGGAACGTTGGGTCCAGTCCGATTGTCCACTCATCGCGCAGATGTGAGAGGCCTCTGGCTGGTGAGATCATAACCAAGCCCAATTCTCGTGAAGTGGTGCTGGACCTCGCGCCATCACAGATGCAGCAGCTATGCTCACACGCGCCCGACATCCATTGTGGCTGACAGCCTTCACGCTCATTCCGATGTGGACTGCGCTGACGGCCAGCGCATCAATAGGTCACGATGAAAACGCTTCTTACTGCCCACAGCGCATCGTGGCCTCAATCTGCGTTGTCAGTCCGATGCGCCGCCTTCTTCGGCGAAGTGACGTCCTGCAGCGACGATGTCTGCCGGGTCGGGAAGACTACGCCGCTACGATTCTCGATACTTATGCGCGGCTTCCGCGGCCGCTCCAGCAACGCATGTGCGGGCTGGAGCGCATCTTCATTGAGCGGTCATTCTGGGCCTCGGGCTATGCCCATCCCAAAACCAACACTATCGGCATTCATCAGCGCATGTTCGAAGACCAGAGGACGTTGTCACAATGGGCAACCTGGAAAGAGCAATTGCCGTTCCGGCTCGATGACATAGCCAAGCACATTACAACAGGTCGCTCGATTGAGCTGCCACGGATCATCGTGGATGCGCCAGGCAAACCGATTTCCTCGGCCTTCTTTATCATCGTTCATGAGCTCGCCCACCGCATCGATCTAGAACACGGCTTGTCACGCTTTCGAAAGAGCAAGTTCGCAGAGATCAGCTGGCGCATTCACAAACGGTACATCAAGAGCGCACATTTGCCGCCGAGCTGGACAGTGCCGTGCTTCTATCGTTGCGAGGGTGACAAGATTCCGTTGTCCGATATCCGCACGGTCTATAAGGATCTGCAGAGTGGTGGATTTGTGAGTCTCTATGCCTCGCGCCACCCATCCGAGGATTTCGCTGAAACTCTGACCTATTATGTGCTATCGCAGCAGAAGGATCTCAGGCTTGAATTGCGGGCAGGGAATGCGAAACTTCTGGATCTCAACTCCATGCTAAAATCCCAATTGATCCGCCGGAAGTTCGACTACATGAAAGACCTTTTGAGCGGGGGCAAATGAGCGGTGCGGACGGTCTTGCAACACAGAGATTGGTCCTACTCCACCCAGGCGCGGTTGAGATATCGCACACCTTCCATTTCCGTCACCGAGAGATGCGTGCGCACGCCAGCTGTGTTGGCCGCAGCAAGTGTTATCTCGCGCCACTCACCAGAGGCGCTACTCCCGATAAGCGCCTCAGACAACACTCGGCCATCGAACCCGTCGCCCACCGTCTCGATCCCCAGCAATCGGCAAATGGTTGGTGCGATGTCGATATTACCTGCCGGTGCCGCAACAATCTCGCCTGACTTGAACGCTTGTCCTGCCATACTGAGAAAATTATTTAGCTCATAGCGACTTAGACCACCGTGGGTCCCACCGCCGACCGGATATGACGCATCGTGGCGTGAAAGCCCGTCACGTCCAAATGCATTGGTACCATCAGTTGTTCGCATCGTCACGGCGATGGTCGGAGCGCGGGCATGGTCAAGACAGACCTCGCCGAGCGTCATCGTGCCAAGATTACCAGCCTTCGTGAAGATCGGGCCACACCACTCTTGCTCCAACAGGAAAGCGACCAGCTTATCTGTTAGATCTGGATCTTCATCGCGCACCCAGATGCCGCCACCGTTGTGAACAACCACAACGCAATCGACATCCTCCCCGGGAGCCCGCGCAGCCCGAAACCCTGCCTCCACCAAGCGCGCCGGAATATCGACGGCTCCACCGTCCAGCGTGATCTGACCATGATCCGACATTGCAATGATCTGCATCCGACCGGCGGCAATCTCAGGTCGATGCTGCGCTAGAATGCGAGCGAACTCCTGATCGGCGTGCCGCATCGTAACCAATGATGGTTCCGACCCAATCCCGTGATAGTGAAACGTCTCGTCCGGTTCACACAACCACAATAGAGCCATGTCCGGTGACACTTTTGGCTCCACCCAATTCAGATAAGCATCAACAGCCCAGGAAATCCATGCCGTCGCAGGACGCTCATAGCCGGGAATCGGCCCGATGAGCTCAGACATGTCATCCAGTACGCCTTCTGGGTGGGACGCATGCGGACTGCGCATTGCAAATCGAAAGGAACCGTTGTTTTCGGCACAATGATTGAGCAGGCGCCCACCACCGGGCGTCCCAGCGCTCAACGACGCGTAAGTCAAATTATTGGCCGCCAACCGCTCACTGAGTGTCGGCACCTGAATTAATTGACCGCCGGTCCGCACAAACGCGGACCTGATCTCGTCTTCGATACCGGTGTTCAGAATACGATCGGGCCAGACGTCCTTGGCGAGCATCACATTCGCGACAATACCATTGCGCCGTGGAAGACATCCCGTCACGACAGCGGTTTGATTGACACGTGTCTCAGTCAGAAAGATCGAATGACTGTTGGGATAATGCACGCCGCCCGCTGCAAAAGCATGCAAGTTCGGCATCAATTCTGGAGTCACAAACTCTGGCCGTAGTGCATCGAACACCACCACCAACACGCGCGTTGCACTCTGCTCTGACATCAGCCCCCCTTAACGACCCCAGCCACCAATCAAGCATAGAATGTTATCGCCCAGATGACACGAGCACTCAACATTCCGATAGCTTCTTGGCAAATATCCAACCGCCTCGATGGAGACCGATATGGCGCTACCACTGGAAGGCACGCGTGTCCTTGACCTAACCCGTGCCCTCGCTGGACCTTACTGTACCATGATCCTCGCTGACATGGGTGCAGAAGTCATCAAAGTCGAACCGACACCCAATGGAGAAATGTGCCGCACATGGGGTCCATTTGAGCAAGGTCAAAGTGTTTACTACACGGCCGTAAATCGAAACAAGAAAAGCCTCGCTGTCGATTTCCGCAAACCAGAAGGCCTTGCCACACTGCGCCGTCTGGCCGGCGATGTGGACGTACTCGTCGAGAATTTCCGTCCTGGCGCGACAAAGGCCATGGGGCTTGACTACGAAGCATTGAAAGAGAGCAACAATGGTCTGATCTATGCCTCCCTCACTGGCTTTGGGTCTGACGGGCCCTACGGTAACTGGCCGGGCTTCGATCAGATTGCGCAAGGCATGTCTGGCATGATGTCCATCACAGGATTTCCTGATGGCGAAGCAACCCGATTGGGTGCACCTTTGGGAGATCTCGCTTGTGGCATGTGGGGTTCCATCGGAGTTATATCTGCAATCGCCCAGAAGAACCTGACTGGCGAAGGCCAACTCGTCGAAACTAACTTGCTGGCCGGCCTAATCGGCATGCTGGTCGTGCAGGGCCAGCGCCAGTTAAGCCTTGGCGATACGCCTGGTCGGATCGGCAATGACCATCCGGTGATATATCCGTATGGCGCGTTCACCGCATCCGATGGCCCGATCAATATCGCGGCATCCACCGATGATCAGTGGCGTAAGCTGTGTGAAGTCGCCGGAGATCCCGACTTCGCAAATGAGCCGGATTATGCCGACAACACTAAGCGGTCAGCCAACAGAAAGGCATTAAAGCAGCGCCTCGACAAACTCATGTCGACAAAAACCGCTGCTGAGTGGACCCCGATTATTATGGAAGCAGGTGTTCCGGCCGGACCGGTCTACACCATGGATCAAGTCTTTTCCGATCCTCATGTCCGCGCCACAGGCATGGTCGAGACCATGCATCACCCGGACATTGGTCCCATCGAAACCATGTCCAATCCCTTACGTCTCACAAACATTGGCAAGCAGACCGTGCGCACGCCACCGCCTCGGCTCGGCGAGCATTCCGATGAGATTTTGAGAGCATTCGCCTTCAGCGACGACGAGCGTGCGTCCCTCATTGAATCCGGTACCGTGGCGATACGGAAGGAGAGCAACCAATGACCGGGAGAGATTTAGCATACATCGCCTTAGCAACCCGCGATGTCGAAACCTCGGCGGCCCTTCTTGGCCAAGACCTTGGTCTTCCTGCACACCAGATTGCAACACCTTACGGGGCTCATAGGACCGCGTTTGCGGTTGGCCAAACAGCATTGGTCATCTTTGAAGCCGGCGATCCATTTTTATCAACACCACACACAGGCGTCGATCATATCGCGTTCGTGGCGAACGACCCAGCGAAGGTTGTATCAGATCTCAATCTCCCAACAGTCTCCTGCGGCGGATTGGGCCTCAACGGCAACAAACAATCCTGCATTTCGCAGTCATCTGCATCAGGCGTGGAACTTCGCTTCACGGAAGCTCTCGGCCTTTCCGCCCCTTCCGGCCCCCACATCGAGCGCATAGACCACATCGGAATTGCGTCCTCTGATAACGTGACCGCTGAGTCCGTGTTTGTCGGGCAGATAGGGTGCACCTACGAAAGCCGCCAGACGGACATGGAAGTCAGCCAGGCGATCGAGAGCTTCACTTCGGACAAGTACGGCGCAATTTATCACTCCAGGCCACCTGTCCCAATCGGTGGCCTCAAGGTGTCATTCATAACTGTGGGCGACTGCGAGTTGGAATTCTTGCAGAACTTCGACCACGCACAGGGCTTCGAAATCAAGCACGGCTCGCCAGGTGACACCAAACAGGATCAAAGCGCGATTGGGCGATACATCGAAAAGAGAGGAGCCGGTCTTCATCACATTGCACTCAAATGCCACGACATTGATGCATTACTTCCGCACCTTGCCGACAAGGGGCATCGCATGATCGATCTCAAAGGCCGCCCGGGTTCGCGTCGCGCCCGCATCGGCTTCGTGCATCCGGCAAGCCTCGGCGGCGTCCTCTTGCATTTCGTCGAGCGGCAGGAGTTGTGATCTGAATGTTCCTGGGCCCGTAATTTTAACGACCACTCTTTTCAGTTCGCAGAATTGGACAGCCCGCAATGAACCCCAATCGCAGTGCCGTCTCCGGCGTACTTTTCGCAATCGCGGCAACCTCAGGATCAATCGCCGCCCCGGCGCAACCACTCAAATCGGTTAAGTGGCAAAACCGGCCACTGCTGATATTTGCACCTTCATCGAACCATCCTTTGCTTTCCCAGCAACAGGCCATCGTTCAGAAAGCCAGATCCAGTTTCCTGGAACGCGACATGATCGTTGTCGAGATCATTGGTAACGCGGTGAAAACAACGATTGGCCGCTTGCGATCAGCGAATACCTCTGCAGCAAGTGCATCGGCCTTCCGCCGCTACTATGGCATTGGAACCAACTCATTTCGCATTATTCTGGTCGGCAAAGATGGCGGCCGCAAATTGGCGAGCCGTGATCCGGTCTCGTCAAATCAGCTATTTGGCCTTATTGACTCAATGCCGATGCGGCGCGACGAGATGAGACGCCAGTAATCATCACGTAACTACAATCTGGGAAACACCGAAGATGACCATCGATGATCAGAACCGCAAGGCACGCCGTGCGGCCCGGGCTCAAGGTCAATTGGACACCGCCGCGTTTCTAAAGGTTGCCGATCGCTTCATCGATGTTGCCAATCGTGAAAACCAAAAAATTCAAGCAACCGAATTGCACATGGCTTTTCTATTCGCGGCAGCCCGATACAACGCCTACGTTGCGAAGAACATCATGCAGGTCGACCAACACGAAGACTTCATCAATCAGATGATTGAGCAATATCGCGAAATGCTTCGCCAGCACATGGCGGACCCTAGCCTCGATGCTGAGGACTAGTCACCACCTCCTCATCTGGGGCTGGGCGCATAGAACGGTCTGTCCACCCGACACGTGTCCGCATTTAGCCGTTACGTGACCTTCTGCTCGGCACTCACAGCTCTTTGCTCCGAGCCAACTCTTCAAGCCTGGTGAGAAACTTGCGCTGCCGCATAAACGGGTGGATCGCGAGCCCGGCCTTCAAAGCTTTGAGCGCGCCACTCCAGTTCCGTCGCTTCATATTGATCGTCGCAAGACCTGACAACGCACCAAAATGACGTGGCTCAAGCACCAGTGTTCGCTCGATATCTGCGACCGCTTCATCGATCCGCTCCATGTAGAACAGAATAGTCGCCCGTAAGTTCCATGCCTCCGAATACTTCGGTGCACGTCGCAAGGCCTGGTCGACAAGCTTGATCGCCTCATCATGCTCGCCAACATCAAGGCTATGGCGCGCCTGGCGCATCAGAACGTCAATGTCTACATCCCCTGACTTGTACCACAGCATCCATATCTGTCCCGCTGCAAACTGGGCCTGTTTCTCAGATTTGGAATTTTTCAGTGTCGCAAAGAGAATATCCAGACGCTGCTTCTGGAGCCGGCGCCATTCCGAAGCATCGACCTCGAGCCGTAGCGCAGTATGAGATTGGCTCACTGCCGGGCCGACCAACATTGTCAGAATGGCAGCTGCGAAAATCAGAATTCGCATGTCGACCTCCTTTCGCGAACTTAAATGCTATACGGCATCTGCGCGAGAAGTGATCACTTCGTGTTTATCGCAAGAAACGAACAGACTTAGGCATCTGTCTTAGTGTCATCGTCGCCGGTGACTTGGGACAAGGTAATCTCGTCTTGAGCAGTCTCGGAATCTGCCGAAGCCTCACTGTTCTCGGTCTCTTCATTGATTTCAAAGTTGTCGGCATCGTCTGGCTTGTCGACTTCATCGTCTTGCGAGGCGCCCTGGCCGTCGGCGACTTCCAACTCATCTGTTTCATCGAGATCGTCGGTATCGTCATCCTCGTCTGTGAGGTAACCCCGTCCGACTTTGTGAATGGTCTTAAGCACATCGACAGCGAGGGCGGCATCAGTGAAATCACCATCGTAGTCGTTGAGCCCATCGACATTGGCCAGGATTGGGTCTGACCGCCAAAGCTGTCGCAATGCTCTCCGCTTAAGGGCCTCTGGAACACCTTCCTGCATGAACTGGGTATAATCGGAGTCGTAAGTGAGCGCCTCAATATCGACGTTCTCAAGTTCTGCCGGAACGGTTTCAGACTCGGCTTCCGCTTCTGTTCCTTCGCTTCGATCTTGATTGGCGGCAGCATCCTCGTGCTGAACAGCGTCCTCCAGGGAGGTCGGTTGATCATGCGACGCAACAACGACATCTTCCGTTATTGGAACCGGCTCCGCTTCAGCAACATGCGGCTTTGCTTTGACTGCCTCGTCATTACCGCGCTTCCGGCGCGACCAACGCATAAGAAACCCGTCATTCTCGTCGTGATCAGGCATCGAACTTCCGCCGTTGCCTTTGACGCGTTATCGCGACTGGCTCCTGACCGAACCTTTCAATCTCCAGCCGCACCCGATCTCGCTGCCGCTTGATGAAAACTTCTTCTTCGTGATGTTCTTCAATGAACCGTTCGACCCAGGCGACCATCGGCTCAATCATGGGAATAGCCTCGACAAGATCTTCGCCAGAGTCGAGATAATCCTGAGCCTCAAAGGGAGAAACGGTGACGAGCCGGATGTCATAGGGCAGCTCACCCTCATCTTCATCTTCATCTTCGTCTACGTCCGTGGCGACCACGTAGACGACAGGAATGTCATTCTCGAGATTCACAACATACGCCGACGTCTCTTTGCGATGCAGCTCGATTTCGAATGTCCCGGCGTAGTAGTGAGTAAAGCCTTCGCCGCTCTTCAGAACGTCACCGCGCTCTAGATCCGGTGTGCCAACCAATACACTGAGAGGCCGCCAGCGGTGATCCTGCCAGGCATGATCGATGTCCTCCCTTGCCAGGACAACGCCGACCTTCAGTGATGTGGTTTTCGCACTCGTCCTCAAGGCACTTACGCCTTTGCCATTAAGGACAGCATCCGCTGACTAGCCAAGTTGTAGTGCCTCCCGATTGCACACTATCGTAGCGCTCTTATCACTTGGTTCTTTGCAAGCGCGACAACCGATACTACGGTCTGCAGCTGGCGCAGAAAAGTGTCATATTGGTATACCAAACGCCAATTTGGTCAAACTTTTGCGAGTACGGACCGATTACGGATCGGTCGGATCTGTCCCCATTGCCAAATCTGTTCGAACAACGACGTCCCTGAAAGATACCAATGACCGAAAGCGCATCACCACCATCCAAAGCTTCGACCCGCTTGCTTGTCTGCAATTGCGAAGACACGATGCAGATCGATGCGGCAGCACTGGCTGATAAGTTGGGATATCGCGCAAAACTGCCTCTCCACACACAGCTCTGCCGACGTCAGATTGCTCAGTTCGAAGCCGAACTGGATGGTGACGCTCCCCTTCTCGTCGCCTGTACGCAGGAAGCTCCGTTGTTTCAGGAGCTGGCAGAAGAACGTGAACGTGAGGGTATCAAGTTCGTCAACATCCGCGAGCGCGCCGGCTGGGGCGAACAAGGACCTGACAGCTTGCCGAAAATGGCAGCACTGATTGCCGACGCTGGCTACACAACGACACCGACAGGGTTGATGACCATCAAATCGGATGGCCAGTGCCTGGTCTATGGCGCCGGTCAGCAGACATTGGAGGTCGCTGAGCAGTTGGCCGACCGGCTGAGCGTTACAGTTGTCTTCACCGATGCCACCGACGTCGTCCCACCGACGACCGTCTCAGTGCCCCTTCACATTGGCAAGATCAAACGTCTGTCCGGAACACTTGGCAAGTTCGAGGTATCAATCGATGGCTTCGCCCCAGTCGTGCCTTCGGCGCGTCAGGAAATGAGCTTTGAGATGCCTCGCGATGGGTTCTCGACCAGTTGCGATCTCGTCCTCGACCTGTCAGGCGGCACTCCCTTATTTTCCGACACGGTCGTTCGCGACGGCTATTTCCGAGTTGACCCATCGCAGCCGGCAGCGGTCGCCAAGGCTGTATTTGAAATCTCAGACATGGTCGGTGAGTTTGAGAAGCCGCTGTACGTCAGTTACGACGCAGATATCTGTGCCCATGGTCGCAGTTCAAAGGTCGGTTGTCGGAATTGCATCGACAATTGCCCGACTGGCGCCATTTCACCCGATGGAGACAACGTCAAGATCGAGCCCGAAATCTGCGGCGGCTGCGGAAATTGCAGCGCGGTTTGCCCGACAGGTGCCGTGAGCTATGCCTATCCGGCGCGACACGATGTGATCCGTCGCCTCCAGATCCTTGCTGCCACGTATCGAGGAGCCGGTGGCAAAAACCCAGTCCTGCTGATCCATGATGAAAGCCACGGTGCCGGTATTATCTCGATGATGGCCCGTTATGGCCGCGGCCTGCCAGCCAATGTCATCCCGTTTGCGCTCTATTCGGTATTCCAGACCGGCCACGATGTCATGATGGCCGCTCTGGCTGCCGGTTTTACCCGCATTGCCGTCCTGACTCCGCCCGACAAACCGCACGATCTGCCCGCGCTCGAAAGCCAGGTTGAACTGGCAAACGTGTTTCTCAGCGCGTTGGGTTGGGGCGACGATCGCATTGCGATCCTGAATGAGCGTGACCCTGATAGTATCGAAGTCCATCTTCACGAGGCAGCTCAGATTGATCCGATTGCTACAAAGACAATCGCAACCCAGGGCGGCAAACGAGAAATCGCGCGACTGGCCCTGGCCACACTGAATGAAGCGGCTAGCAAACCACAGGACATCATTGCGCTGCCAGCAGGCGCACCCTATGGCCGCCTCGATATCGACGCGGAAGGTTGCACGCTCTGCCTTGCGTGTGTTGGCGCGTGTCCTGCCGGCGCTCTAAGCGATGATGAGGAACGCCCGCGCCTCAGTTTCAACGAAGCCGCCTGTGTCCAGTGCGGGTTATGCGTTGCCACCTGTCCGGAAAAAGTCATCAAGCTCGATCCGCGCTACAATTTCACAGCGTCCGTCCTGGAGCCTGTAACGATCAAAGAAGAAGAGCCGTTCAACTGCATCACGTGCGGTCGTCCCTTTGGCACCAAGAGTACGGTGGAACGCATCATCGCCAAGCTCGAAGGCAATCATGCCATGTTCCAGAACAAGGCGCAGATCGACGTGATCAAAATGTGCGATGATTGCCGCGTTGTTGCAGTGAGCAATGCCGGCGGCGATCCAATGGCTATGGGCGAGCGGCCCAAGATCCGAACCACGGAAGACTACCTGATGGGCAATGTCACCGATGATGAGGATAGCTAGGCAACATCCGACGACAAATGGGGGGCTCACGTATGACAGAAGCTGAAATCCTAGTACTGCGCGGCGGTTTGACGGGCCTTGTCATATCTGTCGTGTCCGTCAGTTTTGGCATGGTCTCGGCCTACATTGCCGGCCTTTGGTTGTTCCTCAAACGTGCGCCGTTTGCCCTACGTCTCATTACATTTCTGCTCCTGACCGCCGGACTGACGTTCATGGGTGCCATCACCTGGGGACTGCACGAACTCCTACTGTCGACTGATCGTGCCTGGGCCAAGCTGTCCACCACGGCAACAGGGATTGTCAATTTTGGCGGCCTGCGCCCGGACATTCTACAAGGGCTTTCGCTGTATGAAGCCAGCGCGGCTTTGGGTTTCATCGCCTTTGGAGGAATCTATCTCGCACTGGCTTACATGACCTTTGGTTATCGCTGGCGAGGCGAATAGCTTGCCCGTCACTCGGAGAGCATCATGACCCATGGGATGATCACGGCACCACAGCCAGAGGCCGTCGAAGTCGGTGCCGACGTACTGCGCGCGGGCGGAAACGCCGTCGATGCAGCGATCGCCTGCGCACTGACCCAGACAGTCGTTGACCCACAAATGTGTGGGATAGCTGGATTTGGTAACATTCAGCTCTACCTCCCCAAGCTCGGCATCCACACCACTTTTGACTTTCACGGACGCTCGCCATTGGCCACCCGGGCCGACATGTGGGAGCACCTCATCGAGCACGAAGCCCTCGACGGCTGGGGGTTCATTCTAAAGGGACGCGTCAATGAATTCGGCTACGGTGCCATCACAACACCGCGGTCGTTGGCAGCCTTCGATGAGGTTCTCAAGCGCTTCGGCACCAAGTCCATGGCAGAACTCCTTTCTCCGGCAATCGACTTTGCCGAAGGTGGATTCAAGGTCCGCCCGCACATGAGTGAATTCTGGAACATACCGCCCGTCGCCGGTCGCGATGCCAACATCACCATGGTCAACAAACTGCCGGCAACACGCAAAATCTACTGCAAGGACGATGGCAGCGTTCTAGCAATCGGTGACGTTCTCAAAAACCCGGATATGGGCAGAACTCTGCGCCGCATTGCCGAACACGGTGTTGACGACTTTTACAGTGGCGACATCGCCCAAGCGATTGTGGCCGACATGGAGGCTCACAACGGTCTCATCTCTCATGAGGACCTCGCCAACTGCGCGTCTGAGGAAACCGCTCCCCTGTGGGGAACCTATCGCGGCCACCACATCGCCACCAACCACCCACCCGGCGGCGGTGTCATGCTGATTGAAATGCTCAATATCCTTGAGAACTTCGATCTCGCTGCCATTGGCCACAACAGCCCGGAATACATTCGCATCGTCGCCGAAGCGATGAAGATTGCAACGATCGACAAGGACACGAAGGTCGGCGATCCAAAATTTTATGATGTCCCAATGGAGGAGTTGACGTCGAAGGCCTATGCCGCCGAACAAGCAGATAAGATTAAACGCGGCCAGAAAGCCAATGTTGAACGGCTCAACAACGGCGGCCAAGAGAGCAAGAACACGACTCAGGTCACAGTTGTCGACTCTGACGGCAATTGTATAACCATGACTCATACGTTGGGTCAGCCGTCGGGCGTGGTCACCGATAGTCTTGGATTCATGTATAATGGAGCCATGACGGTTTTCGATCCGCGCCCTGGTCGCTCGGGTTCATTGGCGCCTGGCAAAGCCCGTTTCACTGCCGTATCGCCGACGATCGTGTTCGAAGGCGACAAGCCAATGCTGGTTCTTGGCGCACCCGGCGCAACCTACATCACGATGGGCAACCTTCAGGTCATGTTGAATGTTTTGGACTTTGGCATGAATGCACAAGAAGCCATCTCGGCACCACGCATTGCCGCAACGTCGAATATCATCGAACTCACCAACCGGATTCTCAGGTCAACCGAACAAGACCTCGTTGCTCAGGGCTACCCAACCTTCCGGCATCCTGTAAGCTATAACTTCGGCTGGGTGCATGCGATCCGCATCAAAGACGGTATCCTCGACGGCGGCGCAGATCCGGCAACCGACGGCATGGTTCTCGAGGTCTGACGACGCCTCGAACGCACCCGAAAAGACCGGCCAAACACCTAATACCCGCCACCGCCTCGTTCGTCTTGCCTGCGCAGCCAGGCATCCACGAGCCTCTCGAAACACACTGTGTGAGAGGTGACATTTCGATCTTCCAGAAAACACTGCTTCGGACAACAAACAGGCGCCACTTTAATCGTCCGTCGATCGCCGACAGAACAGCGGCGATAGCTGCAAAGCGTCCTAATCAATCACCATTGCAAGCTGATCTTCCTGCACGGCATCACCTTCGGCAATGTGCAATTCGGAGATCGTACCATCGCAAGGCGCGTCATAGGGCACTTCCATCTTCATCACTTCAAGAATGAAGAGTTGCTGCCCGGCCTTGACCTCTTCACCCTCATCAACAAGCAGCTTCCAAACGGAACCACCGGTTTCAAGCTTGATGTTCGTCGCCATTGTTTGCTCCCCCAAATTCTCAAATGTCACCGACTAAGGCCGGATATAAAACTGCGCCTGTCCCAGCAGCTGCGGTAGCAGCGGCTGCACCCGGTCGATCCAACGGCACAGCATTGGCCGTGTCTCGCGTGGATCAATCAACTCATGAACCGAGAACGCTTCCGCCCTCGGGAACGGCGATTGTTTCGCCGCCAGCTGGTCTTCCAATTCGCGACGCTTGGCTTCCGGATCCGCAGCCTGTGCGATCTGGCGATGATAAGCCACGGCAACTCCGCCTTCTACAGGCAGCGGCCCTGTTTCCGCCGAAGGCCATGCCAGCACATAGGCCTCAGGACCGTAGTGCGCTACCTGCGCCACGCCAAATGAGCGTCGGATCATAATCGAGGCCCATGGCACGTTCGTCATCGCGGCGGTGAGAACCGTGTTGGCACCATGACGGATCGTGGCAGCTTTCTCAGATTGTGATCCGATCATGAAACCCGGCTCATCAACAAAGCTCAGAATCGGGAGATGAAAGACCTCACACATCTCAATGAAGCGCCGTGCCTTCTGGGCACCGTCTGCTGTCATAGCGCCTGCGAGATGACGTCCATCATTCGCCCAAATGCCAACAGGCTGACCATTCATGCGTGCAAGACCGGTGATCTGGCTGCGCCCGTAGCCACGCCCCATCTCAAAGAACGATCCTTGATCAAGAACCATTGACAGCAATCGGCGCATGTCGAAGGCGCGCCGCCGATCGCGTGGCACAATATCAAGTAGTGCGTCCTCGCGCCGCTCAACAGGATCGTCACAACTGGCCACCGGTGCGAGTTCCCACACATGCGAAGGCAGATAGCTCAGAAACTGGCGAATTTGCTCGAAGGCTTCGCCTTCGTCCTCGCTGGCATTGTCGACAGTTCCGTTTTTGGTGTGCACGTTGGGACCACCAAGCTCATCCTTGGTGAGTTTCTCGCCCATGGCTCTTTCAACAACTGCCGGTCCTGCAATCAGGATCTGAGCGGTCTTCTTCGACATCACTGAGAAGTGCGACGCGACCAGTCGACCTGCCGGCAGTCCGGCGACAGCTCCCATTGCGGCACTTGCCACAGGGACACTGGCCATCGCCTGCGCCACCGAACGGAACCGCGCCGGTTCAAACACCGGCGCGCTCAGCGTTTTGGTCTTTGGCTTGCCAACGCTACCGCCGGCACCTTCATGCAGACGGATGAGAGGCACGCGGTGCTTGACGGCCAGCTGCTCGGTGTAAACGCTTTTGCGCAATCCTGCTGGCGATGGCGATCCGCCCTTAAGTGTAAAATCTTCACCGCCAACGACGACCCGCCGTCCGTCGATTTTGCCGAACCCCAGAACAAAATTGGCCGGCGCGAACTCTTTAATATTGCCATCTTCGTCGAGTTCGGACTCGCCCGCACCCATTCCAACTTCATCGAACGAGCCATCGTCCAGCACTGCATCAATGCGCTCCCGAACGGTCAGGCGGCCACGGCGATGCTGAGCCGCAATCGCCTGCTCTCCGCCTTGTTCCTTTGCGAGTTCACGGCGCTGATAAATCTTGTCGACTTCGTCTTTCCAACTCATGCGGCGTTACTCTGCTGAGGCTCCGGCTTTTTCTGTTTGTAGACCAGCCGCTGCTACCATCGCCATATCATCGCTGGCGTCATTGTTATCTGTTGTCAGCAGCTTGTCGCCGTAGAAAAACGAATTCGCCCCTGCCATCAGACACAGCACCTGAGCTTCCTGGGACAGGCGTCGGCGGCCGGCGGACAGGCGCACGCGCGATGCCGGCATCACAACGCGTGCCGTCGCGATCATGCGCACAAGGTCGAGCGGATCTACGGGATCACGATTGCCAAGCGGCGTACCGGGCACAGCGACAAGAGCATTGATCGGAACGCTTTCCGGATGCGGATCAAGGTTGGCCAGAACCTGCAGCATGCGTGCGCGGTCCCATTCCGATTCTCCCATTCCAATAATACCGCCCGAACAAACTGTAATCCCGGCAGCGCGGACGTTTGCGATTGTATCGAGGCGCTCATCATAGGTTCGCGTTGTAATGATCTGGTCGTAGAATTCCGGACTGGTGTCCAGGTTATGGTTGTACGCTTTCAGCCCGGCATCAGCCAGCCGTTGCGCTTGTTTCTCATTCAGCATGCCAAGCGTGACGCAGGCTTCCATGCCCATGTCTGTTACACCCTGCACCATATCGACGACCTGATCGAAATCCGCCCCTTCGCGCACTTCACGCCATGCAGCACCCATGCAGAAACGCGTCGCACCGGCATCTTTGGCGGCTTGCGCAGCTTCCAGAACCTTCTCGGTCTGCATGAGTTTTTCGCGCTGCAGCCCCGTTTCCTTCGTGTAATGCGCTGATTGCGGGCAGTACTTGCAATCTTCCGGACAGGCGCCAGTTTTGATCGACAGCAGACTGGCCAGCTGCACAGTATTTTCCGGATGGTACTGCTTATGAATTGTCTGTGCGCGATGCACGAGTTCGATCAATGGCGTTTGCAGGACTTCAAGGATCTCGTCGGCAGTCCAGTCATGCCGCAGACCGCCGACATTTCTGCGCCCCTGATCGCTGGACACGTGATCTAATGGTCCGGCGTCATCGGTCTCCTGCGGGGCGCTCTTGCTACTCAGATCATCCAGATGTTCCATTGTAACGGGCTCAGCCTCACGTTGGTTGTAGATTTCAGCAGTATCCTAGCGCCTTTGCCAAACAGAGACGAGGGTAGCGTCGTCGGGACTGCTTCATTGAAATGATTGGTGTCAGCAAGCTGCCGAGATTGCAAGAGCTGCTGCCGGACCAGCCGATCAATCGAACATCAGCCCTATGATAACCGGCACCCCAGCAGTACTCATCTCCTGGTCGGCGGTAATGTAATCCAAAAGGAGAACACCATGGAGGAAATCGCCACCGGCTACGGCCTCATCGAAGGTCCGGTCTGGGATGCATCCCAAGGCCTCTATTTCAGTGACGTCATCAATGGCGGCGTTTTCCTGCTCGACCGCTCGGACCAGGTCAGCCAGGTCGTCCCGAAACGACGAGGCATAGGCGGCATGGCACTTCATGCAGCAGGCGGGCTGGTCGTTGGCGGCCGCGACATTGCCTACGTCGGCCTCAATGATGATACCACCCACACGTTCCTGGATCAGGCGACAGCGAACAATGCCACTGGCTTCAACGATCTAACCACCGATCAGCACGGTCGCATCTACGTTGGATCACTCGCATTCAAGGTCTTTGCCAAAGAGGCGCCTGTGCCGGGCAATCTCTACATGATCGACCTCGACGGCAGCGTGCAGCAGGTCTCAGATGGTATCATGCTGACCAACGGCCTTGGTTTCTCGCCTGATGGTCGTCGCCTCTACCATAGTGATGCCCGCGGCCAGGTTATTCGGGTCTATGATGTCCAGGATGACGGCACTCTCTCACCCTGGCAGGAATTTGCCTCGCTTGGCACGGATGGCGTGGCGGACGGCCTCAAGGTTGCAAGCGATGGCTCGGTCTGGGTTGCAGATGCCCACGGCAGCCGCGTCGCAGTCTACAACGCAGACGGTAATCATCGAGAAGATATTGCAGTTCCTTTGCCGATGGTGACATCACTCTGCTTTGGCGGAGACGACTTACGGGATCTTTACATCGTCACCGGTTCACGCGGTGGACCGCATGAAAACTGCGGCACGGTCTATCGAATGCGGGTCGATGTGCCCGGCCTACGACTGACACCAGCACAGGTTGCCTTCTGAGCCATCAATTCAGCACCGACCAGTGGGACACGACCACAGGAACTCCAACGCGAACGACAATGGGGAAAAGCAATGAAAGTCGTTGAAGCTATTTCCGAGATCCTCAAGCGCGAAGGGATCGAGTGCATTATCGGTTACCCTGTCAACCATGTGCTGGAGTACGCCGCCCACCTCGACATACGCCCAATCATCGTTCGCCAGGAACGCATCGGTCTGCACATGGCCGATGCCATGTCCCGGTTGTCATCGGGTGAGAAGATTGGCGTTTTCGCCATGCAGCATGGCCCCGGTGCCGAGAACGCGTTCGGCGGTGTTGCCCAGGCTTACGGCGAGTCCGTGCCGTTGCTGGTCCTACCGATGGGTTATCCGAGACGTCTGGCCCACGTGCATCCTAATTTCAATTCCACACGGTCGATGGAGTCGATCACCAAATCAGCTGAGCCTGTCACCTCCGCAGCTGAACTGGCCAATGTCATGCGGCGCGCCTTTATGCGCTTGCGGAATGGCCGCGGCGGACCAGTCCTCGTCGAGCTTCCAACTGATCTTCTGATGGAGGAAATGCCGGATGTCGAACTCGACTACACACCGGCAACGTCAACTCGCTTCGGCCCTGATACTGCAGATGTAACTCGTGCTGCCGATATGCTGGCTACAGCCAAGCGCCCGGTGATTTACGCCGGTCAGGGTGTGCACTACGCCAAGGCCTGGCCGCAGCTGAAAGAACTGGCTGAGTTGCTAGCCGCGCCGGTCTGCACCAGCCTCGAAGGCAAGAGCGCCTTTCCAGAAACGCATCCGCTGAGCCTTGGCGCTGGCGGCCTTGCGATGCCCCGTCAGGTGCGCACGTTTCTTGACAATGCCGACGTCATCATTGGCATCGGCTGCAGCTTCACCGAGTCTAATTTCTGCGTAAAGATGCCCAAGGGCAAGCGCATCATTCACGCCACGATTGATCCCATGGACCTTGGCAAGGATGTGCCGATCGAAGTCGGCCTGGTCGGCGATGCTGCACTCACTCTCGACGCACTCCTTGCAGCCCTCGGCAAGCACATCAAATCGCCGCGCGATGCCACTCCTATCGCCGAGGAGATTAAAGCCACCAATGATACATGGATGGCCGAATGGCTACCGAAGCTGGAAGCCGACACAGCCCCATTAAATCCCTACCGCGTGCTATGGGAACTTCAGAAGACCGTTGATGTCGCCAATACCATCATCACGCATGATGCCGGCAGCCCGCGCGACCAGCTCACACCATTCTGGAAGTCGACGACACCGTTGTCCTATCTCGGCTGGGGCAAGACTACGCAACTGGGCTACGGCCTCGGCCTTGCAATGGGCGCCAAGCTCGCCTGTCCCGACAAGTTGTGTATCAACGTCTGGGGTGATGCGGCGATCGGTTTTACAGGCATGGATTTCGAAACCGCGGTCCGAGAACGAATTCCGATCCTATCGATCCTGCTCAACAATTTCTCCATGGCGATAGAACTCAAGGTCATGCCGGTATCGACCGAAAAGTACCGTTCAACGGACATTTCCGGGGACTATGCGGCTATGGCCCGCGCCTTCGGAGGGTATGGTGAACGCGTCACCGAACCGGGCGACATCGCGGCAGCGATCAAGCGCGGCATCGCTGCGACGGAGGCGGGGCAGCCGGCACTGCTGGAGTTCATTACATGCAAGGAGGTCGAGGTCTCTCGCCAATAATCATCAGCTGGCGACCATTCCATTCGCCTGGTGTTGCCAGCAATAAGCATATCTCCTGACTTGCGCACCGATAGGCTTCCGGCCATAAAGCCCGGGATCAGTGCCATTTTGCCATTATTGGCGGCACTGAAGGCTTCATTCCGCACCACGGACAAAATACTGAGGAGAAGACGACCGTGTCGAATTCGAGAACCGTCCTGATCGACAACCACCCAGGCCGCACCGCGCAAACCGTCGGTATTGCTCGCGTACTCGGAACAGACACCGATCTCATTCATGAGCCTTCCGTGGGCGTGATCGGCAACAAGGGCGACAGCCAGTGCTATATGGGCGTCCAGGCCAAGGTCGAGGCTATTCATGACTGCCTGCTTGGTCGTATGGGCCGCGAAGACGGCAAGATGCCGATGCGCCTCGTCCAACCGGAATACACAGTCGCGACCTCTGATGGCATCCGCAACGGCACACGCGAAATGCGCTATTCGCTGATTGGCCGTGAAGTGACGCACGACAGCATCTGCGAACATCTGAGCGCAAGTGGCCTTGAGGGTACCATCGCGGTTGTTGCCTGTGACAAACCTCCGGTCGGCACGCTCGCAGCTCTACTTGAGCACAATCGTCCGTCGATCATCATGTCCGACGGACCGATCCGCCCAGGCCAAGACCCGAAATCCAATGAGCCTCTCGACATCGTCAGCGCCTATCAGGCAGCCGGCCACCAGGACCCGGAACACCGCGAACGCATCGCCTGCGCCGCCTGCCCTGGCTATGGCAGCTGCGGCGGCATGTTCACGTATAATACGATGCAAACTTTCATCGGCGTCGTCGGCATGCAGCCTTTGCACATGGTGGCACCACCATCAGAAGATCCGCGCCGCTTGGAAGCATTCCCGGGTGAACTCGTCGACTACCTGAAAGGCATGATTGACAGCAACACGTGCCCTCGCGACATCGTCGGGCCAGACTCGATCCGCAATGCGTTGATCACTGCGATGGCTATCGGCGGTTCGACCAACGTCACACTGCACACACCAGAGATCGCCCGCGCTGCCGGCTACGCTGATTTCTGGAAAGACATCATGACCCCGGAAGAGTTCAACCATCTGTCCCAAAACGTGGTCCCGGTCCTGACCGATGCTCGTCCCTACGGCCAGTACTCGATGGTCGATATTGATGACGTTGGCGGCGTCCAAGTGATTGTCCGGGAACTTCTCGAAGCAGGCCTGCTGAACGGCGACGTCCCAACTTGCACGGGCGAAACGCTCGCGCAGCAGGTTGAGCGGCTGGCAACTGCCAAAGCCGACGGCAACGTCATCTACACAGTTGAGAAGCCTTACAAGCCGACTGGTGGACTGCGTGTCCTAGGCGGCAACCTTTCACCGGCATTCAGCGCCGTGCTGAAACTTGCAGGGGTGGAAGCTGGTCTGGAAGACAATATCTTCAAGGGCAAGGCACGCATTTTCGAAGGCGAGGCTGGTCTGCTCGAAGCGCTCGACAAGCATCCCGAGAGTTTCGAAAACAACGATATCATTATTGTCCGCTACGAAGGCCCATCCGGCGCGCCCGGCATGCCGGAGATGCTCGATCCCACGTCACGCATCACGGCGCTCTGCCGCGAACGCGACATTGTTCTCGCACTGATGACCGATGCACGTTTCTCGGGCGGGTCAGTCGGGCTCGTCATCGGGCACGTCGGCCCGGAAGCCGCTCTTGGCGGCCCAATCGCCTTTATTGAAGACGGTGATGAAATTGTTGCCGACCTCAATAAGAACGAGCTGAACTGTACCGCTCTCAGCGATCCGGCAACTTTGAAAGCGCGCCAGGCAGCATGGCAGGAAGCTGTCGATGCCAATGGCGGCATTCATCCCAATTGCGGCGACGCTGACACGCGCCTTTTGAACCGCATGCGCCGTTCAGCCGTGCCCGCCACCCGCGGCGCCGGAATGCATCCGGATCGCGAAGTCTGGGTCAACGAACCTCGCGAAGCGACAAAGTCCGGCTTTGTGCCGAGCAATAAGCATCGCCCGGACTCGCGTAGGGCATTCTAGCGAACCGATTGAGGATTGCCGCAGAGCCTTGGTGCGAACGGCAATTCTCACGACCCAACAGCCTGTTCCTGAAAAGCACTGTGCTCAACGAGAGGTGACGTCGTGAAACTCACACTCTTCATCAATGCAGAGCATGGGCGCAATGAGTCTAAATCACAGCGGCTGAACGAGCACGCCGAACAAGTTCGTCTCGCACGCGATTTGGGCTTCGACGGCGTGACGATCGGCAATCACCTCTCCTATGGCACGACGGCTTGGTTCCCGCCGCTTGAAACGCTGTTCTATTTGGCACCACACGCAGAAGGCATGTCGCTCGGCACCTGCATGCTGCTTCTGCCTTTATACGACCCACGTCATGTTGCCGAGCAGATCGCGCTGCTCGATGCAGCAACGGATGGCCGTGCCATTCTGGGGGCATCACCCGGTTGGACAAAGGATGAATTCGAAGTCATGGAGTTGGACCATGGCCGCCGCATCAGCCGTTACAAGGAGTCGGTTGAAATCATCCGCCGGCTTTTCACCGAAGACGAGGTCAGTTTCGAAGGCAAGCATTTTAAACTCAGCAATGCCACCCTGGCACTGAAACCAACACGCCGACCGCGCCCACCGATGTGGTTTGGCGGCAGCGTCGACAAAGCAATCGCCCGCGCAGCGCAACTGGCCGAACCGGAGGTCGGTGACAGCTGGGTCGCATCTTCGCATTTGAAGCGCAACGTTCTGATCAAGCAGTCAAAGATTTTCAGGCAGGGTCTGATTGATCAGGGCAAACCACTTCCGGCAGATTTCCCCATGTTGCGCAACATCGTCGTTGCCCCGGATCGCGAAACAGCTATCCGTGATGCGGGTCCGGCCATTGCAGCCAGCTACAAAGTCTTTGGTGGCCTCGGGCTTGCCGCCGATAGCAGTGGCGAACAAAGCTCCCAGCCGGAATTCGACAAACTGATCAACGACCGCTTCATCATCGGCGCTCCCGAGCAATGCGCTGAAGAATTAGCAGGGCTGATGCAGGAAACCGGCTGCAATCGGCTTGTAACGCGCATCCAGTGGCTCAGCATGGACCACCGCCATGTCATCCGCACGCTCGAACTCATCGGCGACAAAGTCGCGCCAATGATCGACAAGGCATTGGCCTAGGGCAAACTCTATCAGACTGCCCTGACAAAGATCGAGTAGCAGATGAGAGCCGCGTACGGGTGCCGATAACTGCCCGTCATATTCTCCTCACGATAATGCAGCCGCGGACGTTGAGCTGGCACTCTTTGAATGCGATGTTGTGTGCCCGCATCTGACATTGCCAAGGGAACAGCATCGTGCCTGCCAACAAGACGGTCATCCGCTTCAACCACTGGATCCACGCCGATATGCTGGCGCGCTATGATCGCGAGGCCGGTGTCGATCTCGTTATGCTAGAGCAGGATGATGAGGAAGGTGCATGGCCGGTGATATCCGCCGCGCACGCCTATCAGATTTCTGCTGCCAAGGACGAAGTTCAGCGCAAGTGGCAGGCGACACCGGAATTCCTGGAGCGCGCGCCCAGCATGCTGTGCATTTCATCAGGCGGTGCCGGTTTTGATACGGTCGACGTGGACGCCTGCACCAAGGCTGGCGTCCTTGTCGTCAATCAATCGGGCGGCAATGCACAGTCTGTTGCCGAGCATACACTCGGCATGATGTTGGATCTCTCGAAGCGGATCAGCGAGACTGATCGGCGGCTACGCACAACGCGCGGTTATGCACGCGAGGAGCTGATGGGGCGGGAGATTTCTGGCCGCACCATCGGCATTGTCGGCCTCGGACATGTCGGGCGCCGGGTTGCCGCCTTGGCACAGGCTTTTGATATGTCCACTATCGCTTATGATCCCTATGTCGACGATGCAAAAATGGCTGAAAGCAAGGTGCAGAAGGTGTCGTTTGACGAACTTCTTGCACGGTCGGATTTTGTGACGATCCACTGCCCGCGCAACGCAGAAACGCTCGGTATGATCAACGCTGATGCATTCGCAAAAATGCCAAAGGGCACAACGCTTTTGACGACGGCGCGGGGCGGGATCGTAGATGAAGCGGCGCTTGTCGATGCGATGCGGTCCGGCCATCTTGGCGCTGCAGGCATCGATGTTTGGGATATTGAGCCACCCCCACTCGACCATCCACTACTGCAGCTCGACAATGTTGTCTCCACCTACCATACAGCCGGCGTGACCCATGAAGCGCGCGGCCGTATGGCCCGCATCGCAAGTGAACAGGTTATCGATGTTCTGGCCGGAAAGCGCCCTCCACGCCTTGTCAATCCGGAAGTCTGGCCTGCTTACATCAAGCGCTTCGAGCGCATCATGGATTTCACCCCCGAAAACTGATCACGATCAAAAGTAAGGACGTTCCCGATGGCAGTTGTTGAAACCGAGACCCATGGCCAGATCCTGGTCGTTCGCATGAACCGGCCGGAACGACTTAACGCCCTCAATACTGAGCTTCGCCAAAGCATGGCTGAAACCTGGACCATGTTCCGCGAGAGCACGGAGCTAGAAGTTGCGATCCTTACCGGTACCGGTCGCGGATTCTGCGCAGGCGAAGATATGAAGGAGACGCTCGGCCACGGCGTCGTCGGTGGAAAAAAGCTCGATATTGTGGATCCATTCCGCACCGGCAAGTTGGAAAAGCCGGTCATAGGCGCGATCAACGGATTTGCCATGGGCGGCGGCTTCATGCTGGTGGAAGCCACCGATCTCAGAGTTGCCGTGCGTGGAGCGCTGTTCGAAATCAGTGAGGCTAAGCGTTGGCTTCTTGGTGGCTACAATCACGGCCACGTTGCAAACCTGCCATATCCGATTGCAATGGAGATGGCACTTGGTTTCCGGTTCACAGCCGAACGCTTCTATGAATTAGGCTTCATCAACCGACTGACCGACCCGGATGACCTTCTGCCCACCGCCTTGGAAATGGCCGAGCACCTCCTCACGCTGCCGCCGGCCTCCCGCGTCAACACAGTCCACATGATGCGCCAGATGCGGCCTCGAATTGCTGCTCCCATGGAAGACTTGGCCGACGCGCTCCATGAGCACGGAGCCTTAAGTGATCGCATGGAATCGCGTGCCGCATTTTCGGAGAAGCGCAAACCAAATTTCAAGGGATGGGACAATCCGGAAGACCGGCACAATCTCCCGACCATTGACGAACAGACCGGCAAGATCAGAAAATAGGCAATGGCTGCGATGGACTTCGAGCTCAAAGACAGAGTCGCCCTTGTGACGGGCGGCAGCCGCGGCATCGGACGCGCCATCGCACTGACTCTGGCCAGCCACGGCGCCCACGTCGCAATCTGCGGACGCAATCAGGATAGCCTCTATGAAACGGCCGGAGACATCGAGATCTTGGGTGGGACCTGTTGGCCCATTCAGGCAGACGTCAGCCGCATGGAGGACATTGAGCGGCTTGTCACCGAAACGGCGGCGTCTGCAGGGCGGATTGATATTCTCGTCAACAATGCTGTCACATCAACCAGTGCACCTTTCGATGAGCTGACCGATGATCTTTTCCGCTATCACATCGACGTCAAGCTCATGGCCTACATTCGGATTGCGCGTCTTGTCCTACCGCATCTCAAATCGGGTGGTGGCGGACGGATAGTCAACATTGGTGGCATGACCGCGCGGATAGTTGCGCCCTTGAGAATGACCAATGGCGTCGTCAATGCCGGAATTGCAAATTTCACAAAGCAGTTCGCGGGATACGCAGCCAAGCACAACGTGACCTTGAATTGTGTCCATCCCGGCTACACAGCCACCGAACGTGTTGCGCAGATCTTTGAGCGCGAGGCAAAGGACACATCGAGCACTGTCGATGAGGTCGTCGCTCGCAGGACTGCGGACATTCCACTCGGCCAACTCATTCAGCCTGACGATATTGCTTCGGCCGTGCTGTTCTTTTGCTCTCCACTTGCCCGTATGGTCACGGGCCAGTGCATCGCGGTTGACGGTGGATCTGGAGAAGCAATCGCCTACTGATCGTTCTGAATGCTTACGTCCCACAAACGGTCTTACCACTGCAAGTCTCTGCGGCAACAATTGCGTCAGCGGTCTCCCGGTCAGACTGCCCCCATTCCAACTCAATGATGTGCGAGTGCAGCAGCAATATATTCTGAGGGAGCTTGTGGCATGCACCGCGCTTCACCCATTTGTTTGTACATTGCGATACTGACCGCTTCGATCATCACGGGGCTGAACTGGATCGTGCCAGCCCGCGCGCAATCCAATCAGATCGCACGTATGATGGAGCAGCTCTCGAACCAGAATGTGAAGCTGAAGAAAGACTACCTGGACATTGTTCGACAACAACAAGGTGTCAATCATCCGGACTACATTCAAGCGCTTTACTATTACGGTGATGCACTCTACGCGGCCAAAAAACTGGATCAGGCAATCGTCGTTCTCGAAGACGCGATGACAAGAGCGAAACGCGTGTTCGCTGCGAATCAGGTTGATAAACTCCTTCCCATCTACAATCGGTTGGTAAGAGCTTTGTTCGACAAGGGCCGCTATGTCCGCGCCAAGACGTTTGCGACACCGGCATTGGCGCTCACGCGACAGAGTTACCCAGAAAACCACCAGCAGATTGCCGTTTGGCTGAACAGTGTCGGCCTGATTGAAAAGAACCTTGGCAATTTCGAACGCGCGATTCAGGTTTTGCAAGAAGCCGTCCAGATCGGTGAGAACCGCCCTGGCGAACCACCACCGGAGTTCGCTATCGATTTGGATAATCTTTCAGAAGTTTACCGCCTCACCGGTCAGTTTCACAAATCCCTGGAATTGAAGACGCGCGCGACAGCACTTCTGGCAAATGTCAGAACGCGCGGGATGCAGCTCACAAGCATCAGCATCTTCAGCAATTTGGCGACACTCCACAAAGAGATGGGCAATCTCCAAAAATCCGAAACGCTCTTTCGGCAGGTCCTGGAATTCGCCCAGCGCCTAACCGGCGTGGAAAGCGTTCAGACGGCAACCTCACAAGTGGCACTCGGTGCGTTTTACTGGGAAGTCGGACGCCTGAAGGAGGCAGAGCCGCTCTTCAACGAGGCCCTGAGAAAACATGAAAAGATCTACGGCCCGGACCATTCCCACGTCGCCGTTTCCCTGAACAATCTGGCCCAGGTTTACCTGCGGACCGATCGCCTTCGGGAAGCCGAGCCAATGATGCGTCGTGCCCTGGCGATCCTAGAGAAAGACTTTGGTCCCAAGCATCCCGAAGTTGCGGCCTCTATGTCCAACCTCGGGATCTTGCTGGATGAGCTGGGCCAGTCGGCAGAGGCCGAGCAACTGTTCCGGCGCGCGATCTCCATCCACGAAGACGCCTTTGATCGCGAACACCCGGCCATCATGGTGCCTTTAATCAATCTGGGTGAGCTACATCAGCTAAAAGGCCACTTCGACCGCGCAAAGCCGATGTATGACCGCGCCATCACAATCGGACGCAAACGTCTGGGCAGCGATCATCCCCGAACAGCCCGCGCGATTGCCAAACTTGCACGCCTTCACATCGACCGGAAAGAATGGCGTGCAGCACTTGATCTCGCACGGCAATCCACCGACGTTACGGTCGAACGTCTGCTCAAGACGAGCCATGCCATTCGTGCTCGAACAAAGGACCTGGGAAGCACCGGCGTCACAGACGCACAACGCAACTTCCAAGATCACGAGCGGGCGGCCTATCAACGTGCCATCTCTCAGCCTTCCCGCAATCTGTCTCTCATGAATGAAGGGTTCGTCACTGCGCAGTGGGCCCTTGCGACATCAGCTTCCCAGGCCCTCGTCAAGATGGCGGCTCGAGCCAGTGCATCAACTCCGGAGCTCGCAAGGATCGTTCGCCAACAGCAGGATCTGATTGAACAATGGAAGGCTGCGGACCGCGCCCTCGAAGCTGCCGCCCGCCTTCCTGAAGCCAAGCGCGACGCGGCGGCGGAAACTAAGAACAATCAAACCAGAGCAACCGCAGACGCACAATTAAGGAAGATCAACGCCCGACTTTTGCAGGAGTTTCCAGACTATCAAACTCTGAGTATCTCGCAGCCGCTACAGATCTCGGAGGTTCAAGATCTCCTGCAGAACAATGAAGCATTGGTGCTGTTAAGAGGTCTGAACAAGACCGCACAGTTTGAATCCGCAGCAACACTGATATGGGTCATCACTAAAGACAAGGCGATGTGGAGACAGGCTGCAATCGGTGGCGAAAAACTGCAGACCCAAGTCGATGCGTTGCGCTGCGGTCTCGACCACACGTCCTGGTATGGCGACGGCGCCTTGAAATGCGCGGATCTTTTGGGCCTACCACTGAACCAGCTTCCAACAGGGAACGCGCCACTCCCATTTCCGCTCAAGACCGCCAGCGACCTTTACCAGCAGCTCTTCGGCGGCTTCGCCAATGCTCTTCAGGGCAAGCAGCTGCTTGTCGTCAAGACAGGCGCGCTAACCAAGCTTCCCCTGCAAGTTCTGATGACGAAGCCCCCTCGCGGGAACAACTACGCCAGCCAATCCTGGTTGATGAAGCATCACGCCTTAACGACTCTGCCGTCCGTATCCGCACTGAAGTCCCTGCGCCGACTTGCTAAGCCAACCACGGCGAAAAAACTGATGATCGGATTTGGCAACCCGCTTCTGGATGGCGACCAGAAACATCCAGACTACGGCGCGCATTATAAGAAAATGGCGCGGCTTGCCCGCCTCAAGCAAAAGTGTGGTCCATCCGGCCGTCAGCTCGTGGCATCTGTCAGTCGTGCGAACCGGGCTGTGTCGCCAGTTGCGTTGCGCTCCGGTCTCGCCGATGTCGTACATTTGCGGCTGCAAACACCACTGCCCGAAACGACCGATGAGTTGTGCTCTGTCGGGCGGGCGCTCGGCGCCGACGAGCGCGACCTTCATCTGGGCCAACGCGCGACAGAAGCCAATCTCAAATCATTGAGTGATAGCGGTGCATTGCGCGATTTTCGCATCCTGCACATTGCAACACACGGCACATTGGCCGGACAGGTTTCGGGAACACGGCAACCCGGACTGATTTTCACGCCACCCGAAAAGCCAAACGCCACTGACGACGGTTACCTATCAGCCGAAGAAATCGCGACCCTGAAGCTCGACGCCGACTGGGTTATCCTGTCAGCCTGCAATACGGCAGCTGGCGACAGTGCCGATCAGGGCGCCGAAGCTCTATCCGGCCTGGCACGCGGCTTCTTCTATGCCGGCGCCCGCGCACTACTCGTGTCTCACTGGGAGGTCGACTCGCAGGCCACCGTGAAACTCATCACATCGGCCATTCGATCCATCTCAGGCAGCAGCCAAGTCGGCCGCGCTGAGGCACTTCGTCAAGCCATGCTCAAACTGGCGACGAGCAACGACAAGGCTGATAACCATCCATCTCGGTGGGCACCGTTTGTCGTCGTCGGCGAGGGTGCATTGCTCGGAACATAAGCCAGCACATCAACTCGAGGCGAGACGGTAGCAGCCCCACAAGTACATCGGCACCACAATTTCCGGACGATTGGCGCTCTTTCGTGAGCGCCATCAACCCTGATCAGACCCAGGGCCGACCGGCGGCAATCTTACTCTCGTAGGTCGTTATCGACGCTTCGCGCTGTAGTGTCAGGCCAATATCGTCCAGACCTTCGATCAGGCACTGCTTCCGGAAAGGATCCACATCGAAGCTGTCCGACTTTCCATCGGGTCCTTGAACGGTCTGATTCGGTAGATCGACCGTGATTTCCGCACCCGGCAACTCCAACAGAAAGCGCAGCAGCTCATTGACACGCTCTTCCGGCAGCTTGATCGGCAAGATGCCATTCTTGAATGTGTTATTGAAGAAAATGTCAGCGAACGAAGGCGCGATAATACAGCGAATGCCGAAGTCCAGCAGCGCCCAGGGTGCATGTTCCCGGCTGGAACCGCAGCCGAAATTCTCACCGGCCACCAGAATACTCGCGCCTTTGTAGCCTTCCTGATTGAGGACGAAATCGGGCTTGTCATTGCCGTTCTCGTCGTATCGTACTTCAGCAAACAGTGCGCTTCCGAGACCGGTTCGCTTGATCGTCTTGAGGTACTTTTTAGGGATGATCATATCCGTGTCGATATTGATCATGTTCATCGGCGCCGCAACACCAGTCAGCGTTGTGAATTTATCCATCTCGTCCTCTTACGACATCAGCCCCGCCATTCGGCGCGTAACACGATCTGATCTGCTCTCAAGCGACCTTTATAAGGCAAAACCGCTTGTCGTCGTCAAGCATTCCTCCCAAGGCCCGAACTCATTTCGCCAGTCCATTACATATGTGGGATCGGCTCCTGCACTCATCACTGGTCATCCATCCTCGAAGCGCTGAAGAGACCTTAAACCACAAAACGTTAACCAATGCGGCCAATACAATCAGTCTGATGCGCGCAAGACCCAGCGGCTGATAGCCCTCCCGTCTTGCCTCCAGCATTGGATTTGGCCATAGCCACCCAAACCCTTGTCTTGGCGTCAGCCATCAACGATCCAAATTAAGCCAAACCAGCCGCGCACCAGATGAGCAATTCGCCAGTGATGAATGAAGATCGCGCCTATCGCATCGGCATAGATGTCGGTGGCACATTCACCAAGGCCGTGCTGATCGAGAATGCAACCCGGAACATTATCGGGCGCTATTCAGTCAAAACCACCCACGCGGATGCACGCGGGGTAGCAGCTGGCGTGATCGAGGTTTTTCGCCAGGTCCTGGCTCAATCGCAGGTCAAGCCCGACGAAGTTGTCTTCCTGGCACATAGCACAACCCAGGCAACGAATGCCCTGCTCGAAGGCGATGTTGCCAAAGTCGGTATCATCGGAATGGCCGGATCAGCTGCGGCGAAGCTTGCAGAAAAGCAAGCTCATATCCCAGCGCTGGAACTTGCAGCTGGACGGCACCTCGAAACATCCAATCAGTTTCTTGTCTCAGACGATCTCACCGACATCTCAGTAGCAGAAGCTGTCTCCACTTTAGTTGCAGACGGCGCGGAAGTGCTTGTCGCCTCCGGCGCCTTTGGGGTCGATGACACAGCTAGCGAGGAACGCGTTCGAGATGTCGGCAACCGGAACGGCCTGCTCACCACATGCGGCCATGAAATTACCCGCCTTTATGGCCTCAACAAGCGCACTATGACGGCCGTCATCAATGCCTCCATTCTTCCAAAGATGAATGAAACCGCGGCAATGACGGAAGAAAGCGTGCGTGAAGCAGGCATTTCAGCGCCTTTGATGATCATGCGGGGTGACGGCGGTGTCATGGACATCTCCGAGATGCGCCGTAGACCCGCAATGACAACATTGTCCGGACCAGCCGCCAGCGTAGCCGGCGCTCTGATGCATCTGCGCGTATCGGACGGTATCTACTTCGAAGTTGGCGGAACATCGACCAATATGGGCGTCATTCGGGATGGCCGCCCGACCGTGAAGTACGCCAATATCGGCGGCCACGACACCTTCATCAACTCACTTGATGTCCGCGTCGTCGGTGTTGCCGGCGGCAGTATGGTGCGCGTCGGCGATGATGGTGCCATCGACGTTGGACCGCGCAGCGCCCATATCGCCGGACTCCCTTATGCGTCATTCGCCGAGGACAACGAAGTCAGTGAACTTCAATTGGATTGGTTTGAGCCCCGCGCTGGCGATGGAGCAAACCACGTCATTGTGCGAAACGGCAGCGGAGCCTCCTATGCTCTCACCACCACGTGCGCCGCGAACGCTCTGGGATACGTCAACTCCGAGATGCATGCTTTCGCGAATGCGAATGCTGCCCGCCGCGCTTTCGCTGCCTTTGCTGCTCACCTCGACATCAATCCGGAAGCAGCTGCGCGTTCAGTCCTCGAAGCGGCCGCAAAGAAACTGACGCCCGTGGTCAAAGAGCTGATCGCAGAATATCGGCTGGATCCCGACCAATCCCTGCTGATTGGTGAGGGCGGAGGCGCTGGTGCGCTCGTCCCGTTTATTGCCGAACAGATGGATCTGGACTACGAGATTTCACAGGACGCTGAAGTAATTTCATCCATCGGCGTCGCCCTCGCCATGGTCCGCGAGACGGTCGAACGTGTCATCCCGCACCCCAAGCCGGAAGACGTTCAAGCTGTTCGCGAGGAAGCCGTCAAGGCAGTAATCCGGCTCGGCGCCGACCCGAAAGGCGTTGATGTCACCGTCGAAGTTGATCCAACAACCCAACTCGTCAGTGCGACTGCGATCGGCGCGGCCGCCATGCATGCCAAGGACAATGACGGTGGTATTACCCTGGGCGAGGCAAGCAGCATTGCAGCGCGATCCATGAATTGCGCTGTTCGGGATGTTGCGTGCATCGCATCAACATCAGCCCTGAGGATATTTGAGAATGCAAATGCCGATACGCGCCGCATCCGTATCGTCGACAAGGCCGGCACTATCAGGCTCCGACGCAGCAACGCCACAGTACTTGCGACCAAAGGCAAACAAGCCGAAGCGGAGTTGTCGGGAATGCTAGTGCAAGAAGCCGGCCTCTCGGCGTCCGATGACCTCTTCATTTGCCACGGCCACCATCTCAGCGATCTGTCCCATATCCACGAGCCAGCACAGAAACTGGCGTTGTTGCGCAGCGAACTTGCCGACACACCTAATGATGAGCCAGTTGTCATCGTGACGTCATCTGTCACAATTCAAGCCTCTGAGAACTGATGATCTGAGGCGGTTTTTTCAGCAAACTCAGCCATTTGAACCAAGTCCAGTTGTACGAGCCGATCGCCAGCAACCGCTGGCAGGTCAGGAAGACTGGCCTAGCCCTTAATATTCGAATTTTTACATTGTCAGAGGGTGCGGCAATCGTTAACGTTGCTCTTTAGAACAATAATAAACTGACTGGGGAAACAGCCCGAATGAACGGCAGCGAAATGATCGCTGAAGTCGGGGAAGTTATGATCGCGGAAGAGGATCTTCTGCGCGCCCAACTCTATGGCCTTCTGTCGAATCTGCTTTCAAAAGCACCAGACAAAGACGAACTGGCCTCTCTCGCGCAATTAGCCGGGGACGAAACCCCACTTGGCAAAGCCATTGTTTCGCTATCGAGAGTGGCAGCGAAGAGCGAACCGACCATTGTTGACGAAGAGTTCCACGACCTCTTCATTGGGGTCGGCCGCGGCGAGCTGCTCCCCTACGCATCTTACTATTTGACCGGTTTCCTGCACGAAAAGCCGCTGGCCAAGTTGCGCAACGACATGGCCGCCTATGGCGCCAGCAAGTCTGATGACGTTAGCGAGTCCGAGGACCATGTGGCCAGTGTATTGGAAATCATGGCCGGCTTAATCGACGGCCGATTTGGCAAGCCCGCTTCAATCGATCAACAGAAAGAATTCTACGATACGCATATTGCCTCCTGGATGAGCGTTTTCTTCCAGGATCTCGCAGGTGCGTCATCGTCCGTGCTCTACGCAACGGTTGCCGAAGTCGGCACGCGCTTCCTCGAAATCGAGGGCGCAGCTTTTGAGATGGACTGACATCTCACGGTGATCGCAGCGAGGAGATGAGGGTTGCAAATGGCCCCTCATAACAAAATGGGAGAAGGACGCATGAAACAGGAGAAGGGGCAGGTCACAGCAGACCGTCGCAGCTTCCTGAAGCTTGCCGGAGCCGGTGCCGTTGTAAGTGGTGCTGCAGCTGTTGGCAGCGGGACGGCTCAGGCCGAAACGCCACAGGATACAAATCAGGGTCGCTACCAGGAAACCGACCACGTTCGTCGTGTTTACGAGCTATCGCGATTCTAAACTTGAACGACAACAAGATCTTCATCGTCCATTAGGAGACTAAAATGCTCAGGAAGAAGGTGCGCGGGGTTGCAAATGGCCCCCGGATGTCATCTGCATTAGGTGAGCAATCCAATTCAACCATCGACAGGCGTTCGTTTCTGCGCAATTCCGGTCTTGCCGTTGGTGGCTTGACCGTTGCAGCAGCAGCCACATCAGGTGGCCGCGTCAAGCCGGCACAAGCAGCAGGCGCTGCATCGGGCAAGGTCGAAATTAAGAAATCAGTCTGCACACACTGCTCCGTCGGCTGTACCGTTCTAGCGGAAGTCCAGGGTGGTGTCTGGGTCGGACAGGAACCAGGCTTTGACAGCCCGTTCAACCTCGGTGCCCACTGCGCCAAGGGTGCTGCTGTTCGCGAACACGCCCACGGAGAGCGCCGATTACGCTATCCAATGAAGCTCGAAGGCGGCAAGTGGAAGCGGATTTCCTGGGAAACAGCCATCAACGAAATCGGCGATGGCATGATGAAGATCCGCAAAGAATCCGGGCCGGATTCCGTTTACTGGCTGGGATCTGCCAAGCACAACAACGAGCAGGCCTACCTGTTCCGTAAGTTCGCGGCTTTCTGGGGCACCAATAACGTCGACCACCAGGCCCGCATTTGTCACTCCACCACTGTTGCCGGTGTTGCTAACACCTGGGGCTACGGTGCGATGACGAACTCGTACAACGACATCCACAATTCCCGGGCCATGATCCTGATCGGATCAAACCCGTCGGAAGCCCACCCGGTTGCGCTGCAGCACCTGCTCAAAGCCAAAGAGCAGAACAATGCCGCCATGATTGTGTGCGACCCGCGCTTCACGCGCACGGCCGCTCACGCGACCGAGTTCGTTCGCTTCCGTCCTGGTACGGATGTCGGCCTCATCTGGGGCATCCTATGGCATGTCTTTGAAAACGGCTGGGAAGATAAAGAATATATCCGCCAGCGCGTTTGGGGCATGGACCAGATCCGCGAAGAAGTGAAAAAGTGGACACCGGAAGAGACCGAAAAAGTCACCGGCGTTCCTGGCTCACAGCTGCGCCGCGTTGCTCGCACGCTGGCAACCAACAAGCCGGGCACCTTGATCTGGTGCATGGGCGGTACGCAGCACACCAACGGCAACAATAACACCCGCGCATACTGCGTCCTGCAGCTTGCTTTGGGCAACATTGGCCGCTCTGGTGGTGGTGCTAACATCTTCCGCGGCCACGACAACGTACAGGGCGCAACGGACTTTGGCGTTCTCTGTCACACGTTGCCAGGCTATTACGGCATTAAGGCAGGCTCCTGGAAGCATTGGTGCCGTGTCTGGGATGTTGACTACGACTACATGGTCGGACGCTTCAAGTCGAAGAAGCTGATGTCGAAAGCCGGCATGCCGGTTTCGCGTTGGATCGACGGTGTTCTGGAAGCCAAGGACAATATTGACCAGCCAGACAACGTCCGTGCCATGGTGTTCTGGGGCCATGCTCCGAACTCGCAGACACGTCTGCCTGAGATGGCCAAGGCGATGGAAAAACTCGACATGCTCGTCGTGATTGACCCATACCCAACCATGTCAGCTGTCATGAGCGAGAAGAAGGATGGCGTTTATCTCCTGCCGGCTTCAACTCAGTTCGAAACGCATGGTTCTGTAACCGCTTCAAACCGCTCCTTGCAGTGGCGTGAAAAGGTCGTCGAGCCACTCTTCGAGTCATTGCCAGACCACACGATCATGGCGATGTTCGCGAAGAAATTCGGTTTCGACAAAGAACTCTTCAAGCACATCAAGATGCAGAAGGACCCGAAGGGGAACGACGAGCCTGTCATCGAAGACATCACTCGCGAGTTCAACAAGGGCATGTGGACCATTGGTTACACCGGTCAGTCACCGGAGCGTATCAAGGATCACATGAAGTATCAGCATCACTTCGACAAGACCACGCTTCAGGCGAAGGGCGGTCCGCTCGATGGCGAGTACTACGGCATGCCATGGCCGGCATGGGGTACAGCTGAGATGAAGCACCCGGGCACACCGAACCTGTACGATCCATCGAAGCCGGTCGCAGAAGGTGGCTTGAACTTCCGGGCACGCTTCGGTGTTGAGCGCAACGGCGAAAACCTTCTTGCCGAAGGATCATATCCGGTTGGCAACGAACTCAAGGATGGCCATCCTGAGTTCACGATGGCCATGCTCAAAAAGCTCGGTTGGGACAGCGATCTCACTGACGAAGAGCGTGCATCCATCGAAAAGGTTGCCGGCGACAAGACCAACTGGAAGACCGATCTCTCGGGTGGCATCCAGCGGGTCGCAATCAAGCATGGTTGTGCACCGTTCGGGAACGCGAAGGCTCGCACCGTTGTGTGGAACTTCCCGGATCCAATCCCGACGCACCGCGAACCGCTCTACACGAACCGACGCGATCTTCTCGACAAGTACGCTACGTACAAAGATCGGAAGATGTATCGTCTGCCAACCCGGTATGCCTCGATCCAGGAAAAGGATGTCTCTAAAGACTATCCTATGATCCTGACATCAGGTCGCCTGGTGGAGTACGAAGGCGGTGGGGATGAAAGTCGTTCGAACCCATGGCTGGCAGAACTCCAGCAGAACATGTTCGTGGAAGTGAACCCATCAGACGCGAATGATCTCGGCATCAAAGATGGTGAGATGGTTTGGGTCGAAGGTCCGGAAAAGGGCAAGGTCAAAGTCATGGCCATGGTCACCGAACGGGTTGGCCAGGGCGTCGCCTTTATGCCATTCCACTTCGGCGGTCACTTCCAGGGCGTAGACCAGCGCGATAAGTATCCGAAAGGTGCTGATCCGTACGTACTGGGTGAAGCATCCAACACAGCACAAACCTATGGGTTCGATTCGGTCACCAATATGCAGGAGACCAAAGCAACCCTCTGTAAAATCTCGCGCGCATAAGGAGACACATAATGGCTAGGATGAAGTTCCTCTGTGACGCAGAGCGCTGCATCGAATGCAACGCATGTGTCACCGCATGTAAGAACGAGAACGAAGTGCCGTGGGGTGTCAACCGCCGGCGCGTCGTCACCATCAATGACGGCAAACCCGGTGAACGCTCGATTTCGGTTGCCTGCATGCACTGCTCCGATGCGCCGTGCATGGCGGTATGCCCCGTCGACTGCTTCTACCAGACCAACGACGGTGTCGTGCTCCACTCGAAGGACCTGTGCATTGGCTGCGGATATTGCTTCTATGCATGTCCGTTCGGCGCGCCACAGTTCCCACAAGTGGGCAACTTCGGTAGCCGCGGCAAGATGGACAAGTGCACCTTCTGCGCCGGTGGCCCGGAAGACAACATGTCTTCAGCCGAGTTCAAGAAGTACGGCCGTAACCGTCTCGCCGAAGGCAAGCTGCCGCTGTGCGCAGAAATGTGCTCAACCAAGGCTTTGCTGGCTGGTGATGGCAACGTCGTCTCAGACATCTACCGTGAGCGCGTCGTGGCACGTGGCTTCGGTTCTGGTGCCTGGGGTTGGGGCAAGGCCTATCAGGGCAAAGCCGGCTAAGACTGGTTCTTGAAACCGACAAACTAATCAAACGAAGCCTTAGGGCGGGGATTCCCCGCCCTATCTTGGCAGGGGGCCTCGCGCTCCCCTGTTTGTCCTGTCGGGGGATTGCTCACTACTGGCGAGCGTCCGACGGAAACCGTGCAACTCACCGCGCTAAACCGAGTACGCAGATTACGAGACGGGGCGCCAGGTGGGGGAGGAGTTGACAGATGCAATCTCAATCACGAATAGGCGATCGCAACGAGGGCTCGGCGACCCGAACCATCGAACAGATGACGCGTAGCATGATCCTGCTTGCTTTGATCTGGGCCGTTTCGATCTTTGCTTGGCCTTTGGCGGATGCGGACAAAGCCTCAGCTCAATCCTCGGTCCGCCCGCCGGCCAATGCGACAACCAACTCCGTCCCACGTGCCGGCACGCAAACTCCTATTCCCGGTCGCCAGCAAGTCCCGGAAGAGGCCCTCAAGCAGGGCAAAGTCCCGGGTGGCTCGCTTGGCAATCGGTCTCAGTCCGACATTTGGCGGATTATGCGGGAGGGCAAGACAGGCAATGTCTCAATTCCCGACAAACAGGCCGGGCAACTCATTCGCGGCACCAACAGCCGGCTGAATACGGAACAGCAAGTGCGTGACGCCATGGCCAAGCAGGGCGGCGGCTACAGCGGCTCATTCCTGGGCAATACGTCTGTGATGTCCTGGGTGAAGTTCCGCGAGGGACCGCTGTCAACCTACGGCGCCTACGCAATGGGCGGCACCATCGTACTTCTTGTGCTGTTCTTCCTAATCCGCGGCCGTATCCGCGTTGAACATGGCCTATCCGGACAGATGATCCAGCGCTTCGGATCATTTGAACGACTTGGTCACTGGATCCTGGCCGTCTCATTCATCATTCTCGCACTGACCGGGCTCAACCTTCTCTATGGCCGTCAGTTCCTCATTCCTGTCTTCGGCCCGGAAACGTACGCAAGCCTGGCATATCTCGGCAAACTAACGCACAACTATGTTGCCTTTGCTTTCATGCTTGGGCTGGTCATGATTTTCGTGAATTGGGTTCGCCACAACATCCCACACCCTCGTGATCTGGCCTGGTTGGCCAAGGGTGGCGGTGTCCTTGTCAAAGGTGTCCATCCATCAGCAAAGAAATTCAACGCAGGCCAGAAGATCGTATTCTGGTTGGTGATCTTGGGCGGCGCTTCGATTAGCCTCTCAGGCTTGGCACTGATGTTCCCGTTTGAAACAGCCATGTTTGCCAAGACATTCGCCTTCCTGAACAACTTTGGATTCAATCTACCAACGGCACTGACACCCATCCAGGAAATGCAATATCAGTCGCTGTGGCACTCGATGATGGCGCTCTTCCTGATCTGTTTGATTATAGCTCACATCTACATCGGTTCAGTCGGCATGGAAGGTGCGATCGACTCCATGACCACTGGCGACGTGGACATGAACTGGGCCAAGGAACACCATGACCTGTGGGTCGAGGATGAGCTTGGAAAGTCGCCAAAGGCCCCCGCTGGTGCCGGCGTCCAACCGGCCGAGTGATGCCTTGTTGGCTTTCGTGCCCAGACCGAGCAACCATGGTTTCTCCCGCGTCCATCGACTGATGGGCGTCGGGGCAGCCGTTGTTGGTGTGCTTATCCTTGCTTGCGCCCAAGGCCTCCTCCAATCCGTGCACGCGACCGAACGCGAGAACGGATCGGCAAAGTCTACCTCAGCCAATCTCAAAGGCCATGGTGGGCCAGTCAAAGCCATTACAGTTGACCACACCACCAACCGTATCCTTACGGGCAGTTTCGACTATGCGATGATGCTGTGGCAGCTGCAGCCGGATGGCTCATCAAAGCAACTGAAACGTTTTGCAGACCATGATGGTGCGGTGAGTGCTGTGGCCTTTGTACCTGGAACAAACCGGGCCTTGGCCGGCAGCGACGATGGTGGATTGCACCTCTGGGATCTCAGTTCCGGTCAACGCCTCCACATGATGAAGGGGCATCGGGCCAAGATCCTCGGACTTGATGTCTCTGCCGATGGCAAGCTTGCAGTCACTGCAAGCTGGGATCGCACCGTCCGCATCTGGGAACTTACGACTGGCAAAGCGCTCCACATCCTGAAAGGGCACACAGCACCCATCAATGCGGTTGCTTTCACGGCGGACCAGAAGCAGATCCTGTCCGCCGCAACCGACGGCACCCTCAGGCTGTGGAACGCAGACCAAGGCACGCTGCAGCGCATTGCTCACAGACACGGCTGGGGCATCAACGTCCTCAAGCGGCTATCAGACAGCAACCAATTCCTACTCGGCGCCCTCGATGGGTCCGCGGCGATCTACGACCTGGACCAGAATAAAATTGTGCACCAGCTCAAAGCGCACGAGAAGCCGGTATTGTCGATAGCGAAACTCGCCAAACCTGGGCTGATCGCCACCGGTGGCGGTGACGGCGCAATTCGGGTTTACCGTCAGGGCGACTGGCAATTGCTTGAGTCGTACCGCAATCCATATGGCCCGATCTGGGCGATGGATTTTGCCGATCGCGGCACGCGTGTCTACTACGGCAGCCTTGATGACTTCGCGACAGCGTGGCAGGTGTCACCACGCAAGCCATTCGAGAAGATTACTTCCAAATATCCGCGACGGTTTCAGGTCAAGGAGAATATTTCGCTTGGCGAACGTCAGTTTGCACGTAAGTGCAGTGTCTGCCACACCCTCAACCCAGACGATGCCAACCGTGCCGGCCCCACGCTGCACAAAATCTTTGGCAGAAAAATCGGAACCTTGCCCGGCTACCCCTACTCTAAGGCTCTCAAATCACTAGATATCGTTTGGTCGGCTGAAACGATTGATAAACTGTTCGACCTCGGTCCGGACAAATTCACGCCTGGCTCGAAAATGCCGTTGCAGCGCATTACTGAGAAGGAAAAGCGCGATGCCCTGATCAATTTCCTAAGAAGAGCCACGGCAGTTGCAAAACCAGCTAAGACCAAACAATGATGCCGGCATCGGCACCACCTGACGACAGGAGCTCCAAATGAAAGAGATCATGCTCAGCATTGTTCTAATTGCCGTTGTTGGCGTAGCTGCAGCCTATGGTCTGGAAGCCATGGATTGGTCTGCCCAGTCATCATTCACGTCCAGTCAGGGCAATGTCCGCCTTGACTGATCGAACAAGCATACGCAAGTCAATAGTCATGAAGGCAGCCTAGGATGGATGAAGACAAGTTCAACATGTCGATGCGCAAATTCCTCAAGCAGGTGGGCGTGACCTCACAGCAGCAGATCGAGAAGGTTGTGCGCGACAGCAACATGGCGGGCTCGGGCACCATCAAAGTGAAGGTCGTACTGACGGCTGACGGCACAGACCTGAATCACACCGTCGAGGGCGAGATTGACCTCGGATAGCGCGACACCAGCTGATCCCGGTGACATCAATGCCGGCCTGTTGATCGAGCCCGATCTTCCCCCACTCTTAAAGGGACGCCGTAGCCTGCCTGGCATCTCCGCCCTGCGCGCGGCGGTGGACGGCGCACGCTCGCATGCGCTTGGCGCCGGTGACTTGATCTGGACGGACGATGCCGGGAAAGCCGGATTTGCCATCGTTCTCGAACCCGAAGTCCCGCTTGCCAAGGCCGCGCAGATCCTGCCAGTCACGATGGCGGCGGTTGGCGACTGCTTAGGGGTCCTGACACCACCGCAGGTCGGCCTGATGTATCATTGGCCGGGTCAGGTGCAAGTCAATGGGGCGGCAGCCGGAAGCGTGACATTGGCCAGTGCGACCAACAATGCGCAGGAGATCCCGGATTGGCTCGTAACAGCTATTGAGGTCACCTTGCAATTTAACCCCGACGCGGAAGAACCCGGCCACAACCGCGAAAGGACAGCTCTCATCGAAGAAGGCTGTGAAGGCCTCACGGCTGTTGAATTTATAGCATCATGCGCGAGACATTTCCTGACATGGTTGAATGTCTGGCAAGATGACGGCTACCGCCCCGTTCACCAGAATTGGTTGGAGCGGATGGCCGGACGCGACGCTGCCATTTCAATTCCACTTACCGGGAAGCGCCCGGTGATCGTCAAAGGCCTCGATGAGGATGGCGGTCTTTTGTATGCGGTCGGCGGGAATGATCAAACCAGATCGGTCCCACTGTTGTCTGCAGTGCACAGCGCTGACGCCTTGCCGGATCTGCAATGACGCACGCAAGGCTCCTCCGAACCATCAGATTCGATGCAACCGATGAATATGTTTTCGAAGTTGCAGCCGGCCCTGATGAGTGGGCCGTTTCTGGCGCTTTCGCATTCGCCCACCTCAGTCCGGAGGAAGTCACCGGCAAAACCCGCCAGGCATTTGCCAATGGCTTTCTCAGTCCCCAATCCTTCGGACGTGCAACGTTTACTTGCGTTGCAGAAATCAGTAGCGAGGACCTGGAGCTCATCACATCGAACCTGGCGGAACACCTGGTCGAGCATTACGGCGCACCTGATCATGCTACCGCCTGGCCCGCGGCAGCAGAAGAAATTGCGTTTGCCGTCGAATTGGTAGCAGACGTTCCCGTGAACACAATATTCGCCGTCCATCGCGCATTCGATGACACTGGCGAAATTCGCGAACAATTCCGCCGGATCGAGCAACGCATTGCCGGTGGCCCCATTTACGCAAACGCCTGGGAGACTGACGATGGAACTTAGGTTTTGGAAGTCCGCCGGGCTCCACCTCGTGCAACAGGCTGACAATGGTTGGTTGGAGACCACTCCCGATTTCATCCGCGCCTATCTCACACGGCCCGAAGTCCATCCGATCGAAACCTCGTGTGCCAATGAAATCGCACTTTTCGAGGAACTGATGGACAATCCATTCCTGACCGTGTCTGAAGAGCGCCTTGCCGGGCTCGCCGACAAAGACGCAGTAGAGAACTACAAAATTGTCCTAACCTACCGCAATCTTCTCGCCGACGCCGGTACACTGGAAATGGCCTACCTCATCTTGATGCGATCCGGCGGGATCGCGATTCCACCAGTGTTCATCGACCAACTCGTCCATGTCATTCTCGCAAATATGCTGCGTGACTGTGATGATCCAATGCGCGTCCGGGCAGCCGAGCTCTTCTTTCGTGAGCAATCTGTCAGCACCGACAACGACATGATTATGCTGGCAGACCAGGAGATCGTGGATATGCAGGCCCGGGTCGGTGAAGTCGGCATCGGCCAGTTGTTATCAGACACAGAAATTCCCCAGCGTCAGGTTGAACTCGATGTCCTGGATGATGAGAACGCGGATATCTACTGGGAACGCTCTGACCGCTTTGACACCGTTATCGACATGCGCCACACGCGGCCGGGCAACAACGCCCTCGCTCGCGTCATTGAAATGTGGCTCCGACACTTTCTCGCGCTTGAAACCAACGTTCAGCCGGCTCGGTCGATCAAGGACGAAAACTGGCGATGGCATATCGGCCTCGACCGTGAAGCAACCACCATCCTGAATGCCCTTTACAATGGGGAAGACGTATCAGACACGGATCAACAGCGCATCGTGGCACTCTATCGGATGGAGATCCGCGACGAACACCGGGTCCAGGACGATGTACGTGGCAAACCGATCTACCTCGCCCTGGCAATGGATGAGAACAAGCTGGTCCGGATCAAGCCGCAAAACCTGCTGACAAACTTGCCTCTGGTTGCAACGGGGTGATCTGTAACACCAACGACGCAAACAAGAACCGCCGGCCGGGGAGGAAGCGGCTGGCGGTCTTATGTATGGCCGCGGAGGCAATCGCGGCAGAATTAAAGGGCTGTGCCCTGTGGCTGGTTGATATGCTCTCCTGTGCTGCGAGCATGGGCTCTCGGTTGATGCGGCCACTATGCGCCGGAACCGAATGATCGTCTGTGATCCGGCTCACACCTGAGAAGATTTGAGGACAGAAAGAGCTGCACGACCGACACCGTGCATCATCGCAATATTCAAGCAAAAAAAGACCGCTGGTCAGGGGGAACCAGCGGCCATAGTGGGCAAGGGGAGGAAGCTCGAAAGCAGCGGGAGGGGAGGACTGCCCTCGAGCGATGAATTGACTATGCCACCACCAACTGCCGTGCACTGTTCCCTACGATACAGGTGCAGACTCTTTTCACTCCATGCCCTGGATCGCTGTGCGGCCCAATCTCCTAAAACGACTATGGCGTCGCGTTACACTTGTCTGATGCACAACGGCTGACCCTGAAGAATCACTAAATCATTCATTAAACGCCACCCGGGGCCGTGTAGAACTTTATCACCATGGCACCACTGCAAGAGATGCAATATCTCAAGGCATAATCCATTCGCCCATTGGGAGAGGTTGCGAAGCAGTTAACGGGTCGATTGCGTTCCCTCTCGCTTCGCAAATTCCTTAATGATTTATATCTACAAACATTCTGAAACACTGAAGAAATAAAGTTTTTGGCACATTAGCGAACGATATTTGACAGTTAATTCATATGTTTGCTGTAAATCTTCTGAGAAATTGATCTAGAAAGCATTTTTCCGCACGTTGCTTTTGCGTTGCGGGCTCAGTGGATGGTGCGCAATGAGTTCCAAACCCTCATCGATTCTTTCTCTCATTCAAGATATTCATTCCGAGTCACATGAACCCACGAACGTCCGTTTGTCCGAGTTGCAGCAGTCGCTCAACAATGCGGATGTGTCGCTCATTCGCAACCCAGACGGAAGCTACACAATCTCTCTGCCTGGTTTGGAAAACCTGAAGCTTTCATCCGACTCTCCAGTGGTGAAGCTTTTGTTGGCAGCTCTGCCCGACACAACTAACGAAACGAACCAACCAGTGTTCGAGGCAGACCAGGACAAAGAAGAAACAGGCGCCCCCCGGACTATCGCCCGGTCCGATGCCACGTCCACGCCACCTCTGCCTGAACCCAAAGACGTCGAACAGCAGGTTTCTGATGATCCTGCGATAGAAACTGACGCGCAGTTTCAATCACCGTATTCGGTCGGCAGGCTGGGCCCTGGCCTTCCTCACCTCAACCCACTTGGCGACACCGATATCGGCGCCGGACACGATATCGAGCGCGACCAGGTTGGTCGCAGCACCGAATTTGATTCCTCACTGCAACTCGACAACATTACAGACATTTCAGAGTTTCTATCGAACAATGTCGGCGGTGGATTAGGCCACCTGGTTCCCCTCGGAGATACCGAGTATGCGGATGGGTCTTTTATACCGAGTATCTCAACGACTGACTTTCCCTCCGGCGAAGCCCCGCCGCTACCGTCCTTTGCAGTCGCCGATGTATTTAATGCCAGCGAAGCCAGCGTTATTTCCGGCAACGTTTTTGCAAATGATGTTCAACCCAATCCAATTTCAGGCGTGGCGCTTGTTACAGCTCCAAGCTCCGGCGCGCTAACGCTGAACGCGGATGGCACATTTGACTTTACACCTACTCCAGGCTTTTCCGGCGGTGTGACATTCACATATTCGTTCTACGACACCGAAACCGGTCAAACAGAAGTCGCGACAGCTGAAATCTTTATTGCTGCGGTGGCTCAGGCCCCTATCGTTTCCGGCGGCCTGACGGCACTGGAAGATAGCGGCACTTCGGCTTTGCCCATCAGCGTCCAACTGCAAGATACCGACGGCTCTGAAACCCTGGAGGCTGTCACGGTCGCAGGCGTGCCAGCGGACGTGGGCTTCGCTTGGAACACCGGCCTACCTGGAACCGTTACTCATCTTGGTGGTGGCACCTATCAGTTCGATGGCACAACTGCGCAGATCCAGGCACTCCTCAACAGCATCTCGATCACGCCGACCCCGGATAGCGATCCGAGCTTCAATCTCACAGTGACCGCGACGTCGCGCGATACCAACCCTGAAGATCAAGGCGGTGTTGCCGTGCCAACAGCGACCACCGTCCACGATATTCCCGTCACAATCACAGCCGTTGCTGACGAGCCAACGGTTTCGACCAACTCGACCACTGGGCTCGAGGGTCAGACATTGAACTTCGGCAGTGACATTACCTATTCGCTCAATGACACGGACGGCTCCGAGACTGTCACAAAGGTATCGCTTGGCAACTTCCCAGGGACGGCCACGGTGGACTATACGGCTACCGTCGGCGCTTCTGTCAGTGTCGTCGGCGGCATCTATGAGATCACGGGCACACCGGCTGCAATCCGTGCCACGCTCGACACATTCACTGTTAATCTTGGACCGGACTCCGACAGGGACTTCGGTGTTGCCGTTAGTGTGACTGTTACGGATACCGGAGGCGTGCAAGCCACCACGACCATGCCGCATGGTATTCATGTCAGTGCTGTCGCAGACGCGCCCACTGGGGCGGGATCCGCATCGGGACAGGAAGACAAGGCGATATCTCTCAACATGCTGGTTGGCCTGCGCGACGATGATGACTCGGAAACGATCGATTATGTCGATATTGCCGGCCTACCAGCCGGGGGAACGTTCAATCTGCCAACCGAGTCAGGCGTGACAGCAAACCTGGAAGCTGGCGGCGTCTGGAGATTCACAGGGACCACCGACAGACTCATCGCAGCTCTGCAGGACATGTCTGTATCGCCGCCCGAGCACAGCGATGAAGACTTCGACCTAACGGTCACAATCCAATCCATCGAATCCAATCTGACAACCGCCACGAGTGGCAACCCAAATGAAACAGCGCATGTCGCTGTCGAAACAGCAGCAACGAGTTTCGTGCTCCCGGTTCGAATCTCACCAATCGCCGATACTCCAACGGTTATCGCTCCGACCGCACCCTACACGACAAACGAAGATACGTCCGTCGCACTCACCGGCCTGACAGGCGCACTTGTTGACCTAGACGGATCTGAGACACTCACCTTTGAAATATCCTCCGTGCCCCCTGGCTCTAGTTTTTCGAACAGCAGTGGAGGGTCCGTCGGCACAGTAACATCCCCTGGTGTCTGGTCATTCACTTCGGCCGAGCTCGCAGCCGGCCTCACCTACAATCCGCCGACGAACGTCTCCGGCGATTTTGTTATGACGTTGACGTCGATCGCCACCGAAGCCGACACCGTCACGGCCACACCCACCGCCTCATCCAGCACCAACTTCACGGTTAAGATCGCAGGCGATGCGGATGCTCCGACCGTCACAGGTTCGTCGAGTGGTGACGAAGATAGCGTCATCGCGGTCGGCACTAACATTGCCATTGCCAAGACAGACACCGATGGCTCAGAAACCCTGACCAGTGTCGTTGTCAATAACATCCCTGTCGGAGCTACAATCGACTTCGCAATCGCCGGAGCAGCAGACGTCTCCGGCACACCAACGACTCTGACAATCACCGGCAGTGAGCCGGATATCCGGGCCACATTGGCATCGCTCACCCTAACGCCACCGGCGAACAGCGATACCGATATCAATCTCTCCATCAGCGCGACCACAACTGATACCGGCGGTGATACCGCAACAACCACCGTCGTTCATCCGGTCACGGTCGGAGCTATCGCCGACACAGCCACAATGTCTGGTGGCGTGACCGTCGACGAAGACGCAACTGTTGCCATTGCAGTACCGGTGAGCATCAGCTTGCAAGACACGGATGGATCGGAAGCCATTACAAAAGTTGTCGTCAGCGGCGTCCCGGGGAACGTCGCCCTCGCCTGGGATACTGATGTCGGAGGCACGGTCGTCGCAAAGTCAGGTGGAGTGTTCGAATTCACAGGCGCCACGACGGAAATTCAGGACCTTCTCGCAAGTCTGACTGCGACACCGCCAGAACATAGTGACGTCAGCTTCGAGATGACCGTCGAAACAACCGTCACCGAAACTAATCCTTCCGAAGCAGGAGATGTCACGACGGCAAACGCAACGAACTCAATCGTTGTCCCGGTCGTCATCAACGCCGTAGCAGATGCACCGATCGGATCGGGCTCCGGCTCCAATCTCGAGGATAGCGTTGTCGCCGTCCCGATTACCGTTGCGCTCGCAGATACCGACGGGTCAGAGAGCTTGCAGTCCGCCGTGATCAACGGCATTCCGACGGGATGGACCCCCGCATCAGCAGCCAACAGTGTCTATGATCCTGGCAACGGCCGGGTCACCGTGACTGGCACGGATGCTGAAATCAAGGCAACCCTCGCGGCATTTACACTTCAACCACCGCAACATTCGGATGACGACGTTACCTTGTCGGTCACCGTTACCAGCATTGAATCAAGCCCGGACAACGCCGGACAGGTCACCACGTCCACGGCCCAGACGACGTTTGATGTCGATGTCATTGTTTCGGCGGTCGCAGACACACCGAGTGTCGCTGTCTCCACAAACGCCTTCACGACCAACGAAGATATCCCAGTGGTACTGAGCGGCTTCAATGGAGGGCTTGTCGATACCGATGGGTCGGAAGAGTTGACGTTTGAAATCCGCAACGTGCCAACCGGCGCAAGCTTCAACGTCGGCGCCCAATCCGGTTCAGATCCAACCGTGTGGGTGTTCTCAGCAACAGATATCAAGGGCGACGGCGTCAACCCACCCACGCCAATTTCATTCACGCCGCCCGCGAACTGGCACGGCACCATCAACATGGACCTGGTCTCGGTAGCAACCGAGACAACGGGAGCTCAGATCGCGGTTGAGACAGCAACCGCGACCCTGCCGTTTACAATCACGGTCAATCCCATCCTCGATGAGCCGGTTGTCAATGACACCACGTCCAGTGTCAATGAAGACCAGACCATACCGCTTGGCGACGACCTCGACATCACACTTGTCGACACAGATGGATCTCAGAACCTAATCGTCACACTGGCAGGCTTTCCAACCTACGCAACGCCGGCATGGGACACCTCCCTACCCGGAACCGTAGACCAGTCCACACCGGGCACGCTAGTCATTACCGGTCCAACACCTGCTGAAGTGTTAGCGCTGGTCGAGAGCCTCACGGTCACTGAAACGGAAGATCTCGACACGGATTTCTCAATTTCAATCACGGCCGAGACGACTGAGGTCGGCGGCGCCACCGCAACGGCCACGGGCACACACAGCATCAATGTCAAAGCCGTCGCAGACGCACCATCTGAAAGCACACCACGACAACTCGGCAACGAGGACACGACCGTCAACATCCCAGTCGGCGTGACGCTGAATGACAACGACGGTTCAGAAATCATCCAGGAAGTGCGCATCTATAATATTCCTGCGGATGCGACACTGGGATATACACTGATTGGCACCACCGTCGTCGCGACAGCAACCGATTCGAACGGTACAAATAGTTTCTACTTCACTGGTGATAATGCCGATATCCAGGCAACACTGGCAACGCTGAACATTCGCTGGAATGATACACACAAGTCGGACGACATAATCGTCAGGCTGCGAGCAAGATCAGAGGAGACAACGCCAAGCGAAGCTGGTGATATCGCCGTTTCCGTTGCGACGACCAATGGAAACTTGCGGGTCGACTTTGACCCTGTCGCAGACACGCCCACGGTGACAGTATCTAACCCTGCCTACACCGGCGTTGAGGACCAGCCCGTCGCCCTGGTTGATGGCAGCCATAGCGTTGGCGGCAGCCTGATCGATACAGACGGCTCAGAAACTCTATCGTTTCAAATTTCCAGTGTGCCAACAGGCGCCAGCTTCACCACGGGCACACAATCCACAGACGACCCAACTGTCTGGCTGTTCACACCAGCAGAGTTGGCCGCAGCCAGCTTCCTCAACCCGCCGAACGAGCATGGCACGTTCAACATGGTCCTCACCTCGGTCGCAACTGAGGCCGATGACGGGCGCAACAACGACGAGACTGATGATGTCGCAACAAACTCAACACCCTTCTCCGTAACAATCGGCTCAGCCGCGGACGGCGCTGCCATATCCGGTGAAACAACCGCATTGGAGGATGGCACGGTCACCTTCGGACCTGATGTCGTCATCCAGCTCACCGACAATGACGGATCCGAACAGATCACCGCCGTAACGCTTGACCTGCCGGATAATTACACAGCCAGCTATACCGCCGAGGGCAGTGCCATCGTCACGGAGCCTTCGCCTGGTGTATTCACCATCACAGGCTCTGAAGCCGATATACAGGCAACCCTCGATACATTCGCAATGACGCCGGATGTGAGCATTACGCACAGTGATGCCAATGTCGCCATCGACATCTCCGTTGTCTCAAGCGACATATCCGGGACCGGAACGACGACAAGCGGTTCGCATACAATCACGGTTCAGGCCGTCGCGGATACACCGGTCGCAACAGCAAACGATGTTGTCGGTCTCGAAGACACTGCATTCTCTCTCGACCTATCAGGTGCGCTGACAGATACCGACGGCTCCGAACATCTCTCCAAGGCCATCCTGACCCTTCCGGCAGCGGATTGGACGGTGACAACCAACGGCAATGGGACGGTGACGGATAACGGTGACGGTTCATATGATATTACTGCTGATACGCCAGCCAATTTTGCTGCTGTTTTGGCCAGTGTCCAGCTTCAAGCCGGAGAGCACATCTCCGGTATTTCAACCAGTGCCACGCTCGAACTTGTCTCGACGGAAGCGGCAACAGGCGATGAAGTTGCAACAAAGACAGCAACAAGTGTCGCCGATACATTCGACATCACCGTCGGGGCAGTTGCCGACGCGCCTCTGATCCAGACGCTGAATTCAACCGGCGGTTCGGCCGGATTCGAAGACCAGCCGATCAAACTGACAATTCGCCCGAAACTCGTTGACCGGGACGGTTCGGAGACTCTGACCGTCGATATCAGCGATGTGCCGACGGGGGCCACGTTTGTTGATGGTAGCAACAACAACGTCGGCACCGACCAGGGTGGCGGACGATGGACGTTTACCGAAGCCGAACTCGCAGACCTGCACATCATCCCGCCCTTGCATGACAGCAACGATTTCACGCTGACGGTAACGGCTATCGCCACCGAAACGACACTCTATTCGGTTGCCGGCGAAGTGGAGACCGCGACATCGTCTGCAACAATCAATGTTGAAGTCATAGGTGTCGCAGATACGCCCGACCTTCCATTGGTTGTCGTCAACAGTGCCGAAGACACTCCAATCGGCCTTGGCGCGAGCCTTGTGGAGACCACCGCCGACAACGATGGCTCAGAAACATTGAGCTACATCATCTCGGGCTTGCCCAGCGGAATCATCCCCTCCCATGGCCAATACATCGGTGGCTCGTGGCAGGTGTCAGCCAGTGACATTCTGGATTTGACAATTCCTGTGCCAGAGAACTTCGCAGGCGATTACATCGCCACCTATGCGCCCAGTCTAAAAGTTGAAGTGGTCACTCAGGAAAACGACGGTAACCAGCTGACGACAACTATACCGGTATCGATCATCATCACACCTGTTCTCGATGCTGTTTCCAGCGTCAACGCCAGCATCGAGGTGAGCGAAGGAAGCGACATCTCGTTGGCCAACGCAGCAGTCGGCGTCCTGATCGACAACGATGGGTCAGAGAGCGTCGTGTCCTACACCTTCGACCTCAATTCCGTAGCTGGCTTGGACCCGAACGCGGCGCCAACCATCGACGATCTCATCGCAAGCTACATAACCGGGACGTTCGTCGATAACGGCGATGGAACGATAACGGTACAACCGGGGGATCTGGCTGGCATTGCGTTGCAGGCGTCTGCGTTCACAGACTCGAACGTGGATTTCAGCATCCCTGTTTCAGTGATGTTCGATGATCCTGGCGCACCAGGATCACCTGACCCGGTCACAGGCTCATTCGCCGTCTCGGTAACCGGTGTCGCGGATACGCCAACCGCGTTTGCAGATGATGTCGCCGGTGCTCAGACGGGCGCACGGATCCCGGTCAACATCGGCGGCCTCACAACAGACACCGACACCGCCCTCGGTCGTTCTGACTCTGAAGAGATCCACTATATCGTCAGCGGCTTGCCAACCGACGGCTCCGGAATCATTGCCTTCACAAATAGCGCCGGTCAAATCGTCGGATTGAACAACGGCAACGGCAACTGGTATCTGCAGCCTGCCGATCTGGCGGATCTGCATATTACCTCGTCGACAGGCACAATCGGCACGTTCGACCTAACCCTGACCACCTTCGCCACCGAGAATGATGGCGACAATGATCAAGCCACCCAGTCAACGAGTTGGAGCGTCGAATTCGTTCCAGGTTCTGGCGGCGGCTCGTCCGATCCGGCGCCGATCAAGCCCATCCTGACCGTGAACCCAATGGTGGTAGACGAAGATGGCTCAATCACCGTCGACATCACGGCTGTGCCTGATCCTGACGATCTGAGCGATCCAACAATCTCTGTTGTTTTCAGCGACTTGTCTCCCGGCGCAACCATATCCGGCGTCATCTTCAATCCGGCAAACGGCAAATGGTTTGTCGACGCTGCAAATCTCGGCAGCGTTGTCATCACGCCTGATCCTGACTTCGCGGGCGAGGTCACATTCAATGTCGAGGCTGTCGCCACCAATGCGTCATTGCAAAGCGATACCAGTGGAGAGCAGCCTGCCACTGTTACCGTCACGCCGATTGCCGACGGGCCACAAATTACGGCGACGCCGGTCGCAGGGAGCGAAGATACCGCGGCCGCACTCAATCTCTCTGTTGCGTTGAGAGACACGGATGCCGCCAGCCCTGAAGCACTTGCGAGCACCATTGAGATCACGCTGTCACATCCGGAGGCACAGCTGCTTGACGCCGTCGGCACGGCATATACGGCTGTCGGAGGCGTCTACACCGTCCCGATCGGCGATGTCGGCGGTCTCCGTATCCAGCCGCCGGAGCATCTCCACGGCAATGTCACCGCGACGATCACGGCGGAGAGTTACGAAACACTCGACTCAAGCATCAGACACACCACGGTGTCGAACGTCACGATATCATTCGATGCCGTCGCGGACGGTCCCAATGCAACCGTCCAAAACGTCAGTGGTGATGAGGACACCGCGATCAGTCTTTCCGGACTATCCGCAAGTCTCAAAGACACCGATGGGTCGGAAACGCTTTCAATTACTATCTCAGGTATTCCCATCGACTCGATCCTGTCTGCCGGCTCCAATAACGGCGACGGCACGTGGACGTTGAAAAACAGCCAATTGGACGGCCTCACGCTGACGCCACCACGCAACTACAGTGGCGTTATGAATCTCGCGCTGAACGCCTATGCGCTTGAAGCGAGTAACGCGGATGTGGCAACCACCACGATGCCGTTCACTGTCACGGTCAACCCCGTCGCGGACAGCCTCCGCGTCGATCCATCTGATGCCACGGTTGAAGAAGGCAGCACGATCCCGCTCTCATTCAGCATTGTCATGGATGACGACTCAGGCACCTTGAGCGGAGAGACGCCAGCAGAAAGTCTGGAGCTCACGTTTGCCGGCGTGCCAGCTGGGTCATCGTTAACCGCAACGGCTGGCGGCACACTCATCGACAACGGCGGCGGCGAATGGGTCTTCACCGGCACAGCCGCCGAGGCTGGCAGTATCTCGTTTACCGGCGGCAACGACTTGATTGGTGATCACACGATCTCAATGTCTGCGGTCGCGATTGATGGCGCTGATCGCGGCGCACCCGTCCTATCGGACTTTGTTGTATCCATCACGGAGGCCCCTAACCTCAATCTCACGGGAACACCCGGCGCAGATAACCTGACCGGTGGCGGCGGTGACGATACGATTTCCGGCGGCGATGGCATGGACGTCCTGTCAGGTCTGACCGGCGCCGACGTCCTTGATGGTGGCGGCGATGCCGACATGCTCGATGGCGGAGCAGGTTCTGACACGCTGATCGGCGGTGTTGGAGTAGACATGCTGACTGGTGGCAGCGAGGCAGACATTTTTGTCTGGCAGGCCGGAGACGACGTAACTGGCACGGATGTCATTACGGATTTCAGTGTTGCCGACGGCGACGCGTTGGACCTGCAAGCCCTACTTCCCGGTTTCGACAATGCAACGGATGACATCGCCGACTATGTTCAGCTCTCGGAAGAGGGAGGCAGCACAACAGTGCAGATCGACGCAACAGGTACGGGCACGTTTACAACCGATGTAGTGTCACTTGATGGCCATACTGGTTTAGATCTTGCGACGCTGCATGCCAACGGGAACATCATCATCTAGCGGCATCCGATCACCGCAGAAGCTTTGTAGAAAAATGAGCAAATTGAATTAAATCAATGATTTAAAATGACAATAAATCATTGAAAAATTACAAACCGCATTGATCATGGCTGACCTTTGCAAATCAGCATAAGGAGTCTTTCCTCATCTTCTGTGCGCAAATATTCTGACAGCAACATATGAAGTCTGGACAGACAACGGCAGGCCATGGCTTATGTGGTTTGCTTATGTTTGTGAGTACTGCGTGAAGTGGTTTAAGTATGTTGCGTTTGATTGGTTATTGTCTTTTGGCGTGCATCGTAATTGCACCCATCAGCGTGCACGCGGAGACGCTCCGTAGCGCCGTGCAGAAGACCCTTGAACGCAACCCTGAAGTCGGAGCATTACGGGCGAACAGGCTCGCGATCGATCAGGAACTAGAGGCTGCAAAAAGCCTCGGCAGACCCCGTCTCGATATCACTGCATCGACAGGCTACGTTGCGACACATCGAATGACGACGGGTGGGGACAATGACCTACATGCGGACACACGACGCAGCCAGATCGGCGGTGTGCTTTCCGTCCCAGTATTCGACGGCCATAAGACGAGATCCGAAGTCGACCGCCAAGCCAACAGAGTCGATTCCGCCCGTTTCCGCGTGAGAGACACGGCGTCATCATTGGCACTGCAGGCTGTACGCGCTTATCTCGAAGTTCTTCGGACCCGCCAGATTGTCCATATTGCGCGCAAGAACGTAGCTGCGCATAACCGCACATTGCAGCGCATCTTCAGGCGGGTCAAAGCGGGGCGCTCGGCCGATGCTGAACTCTCGCAAATCCGTGCACGGATTGAAGCCGCCCGCGCCAGTGTTGTTGAAGCACGAGCCCGGCATGCGGACGCCGTCACGTTCTACATATCAGTCGTCGGCGAGGCACCAAATGGTCTCCGCCCCTACAAGACGCCAACCAACCGGCTGCCCAAAACCGTCAATACGGCAATCTCGGTTGCACTCGCGGAGTCGCCCGCACTGGCAGCATTGACCCATGATCTCAAGGCCGCTGAGGCTGCCATCCGTTCTGCCCGATCGGAGTTTTACCCAAAGGTCAACGTGGAAGTGTCTGCGAACCGTCGACAGGACAGCGATCGCGCTTACGATGATCAGGATGACGTCTCTGCAATGCTGGTCTTGAGGAAGAATATATACAACGGCGGCCGCGACACAGCACGTGTCCGAGAAACATTCCATCGCGCGAACCAAGTGCGCTTTGCTGTCGAAAACGCCCGCTTGTCGATCACGAAGGAAATCAGGCTGTCGTGGACTGCAATCAAATCCGCGAGTTTGCGCTATCGCGTTATCGGCCGGCAAATCTCTCAGAACCGAAAAACGTTACGGTCGTATGAGAAACAGTTCGATATCGGACAGCGGTCACTACTCGATATTCTGGACGTGCAGAACGAGTATTTCGTCAATGAAACGACGCACGTGACAGAAAAGTTTATCGCATCATTCAATGTGTTCCGGATTCTGGCTGCGATGGGAACCCTCACGGAAGTAATGAACGCACAACTGCCTGAAGAAGCCACGACCGGCTCATGGCGGCCGCGGGTGATCATTCCCTAATATTCCGGTTCCAACACCTGCAACCCGGTTCCGCCTATTTCAATTCAAAGATCAAAGCCCAAGGCAACGGCAACGGTGCCACCACTGACTAACTCAGCAAGCGGCTTTTCTCGTTGTCATGCTCTATCGGTCGGAGCCGCCAAGTCTGTCTACGCGGAGTGCGTCATGAACATCCTTTCACGACCAGCAGCCTGCCGACAGAGCGCCCGTCCACAGAGCGCATGTCCTTTTCCGGGAAAACAAACTGCCCCATCGATAAGAACAAGTGCTAAGTACAGATAATATTCATGAGTCTACGGCATAATTTTCTTGGTCAACAAATGGTTTACCGAGAGTACCCGTATTTATGCGTAATGATGCCGGCCTGAACATTCGCGGTCTGCAGGAACGTCTGGCTGATGCAGCAGACGAAATCGCCGCCCCTGATACCAATTCCCGTCAGGACAAGTCTCCGGACCTGATGCTTGCTGCGTTGGTGGCCGTTGCCCATCATCATCATCTGCCCGTTGAAGGCCCTGAACTCATCAGCGGCATTACGCCTAACCTCGATAGCGGCAGTGATGGTCACCTGCACGAAGCAGGCCGGCGCGCAGGCCTGTTTGTTGACCGCCGCGGCATCAAAGTCGGCAAACTCCAATCGCATCACTGTCCAGTAATTGCGCGCTTCAACAATGGGTCCGTCGGACTGATCACCGACATCAGCAACCGCGGCAAAGCCACGATCGAGATTATGGGAAGACCTGGCGAAGTCTTTACTCTCGCGCGGTCGCGCCTGAAGCGCCGGATCGCCCGTGTGTATGTCATTCGCCCATTATCTGAAGCAGATGCACAAAGCCGCAATGACATGCACTCTGCATTTTCCTGGCGGGTCCTCAGTGAAAATGCGGGCCTGTTTACTCAGGCCATCCTGGCGACAATTGCAATCAACCTGCTTAGCCTCGCAATCCCGCTCTTCACAATGAACGTCTATGACCGCGTACTACCAAGCAATGCGGTTAACACGCTCCTAGCGTTGGGTTGCGGTGCATTGATTGCCATAGCGTTCGATTTCCTCCTGAAGACCCTTCGTGGAGTAATCGTTGACACCGCAACCAGACGCTCAGATGTCCGTCTCTCCAATGTTCTCATGCATCGCATCGTTGGTGCCCAGGCAATCGGACAAAGCAAACCCGTCGGTGTGCAAATGAATACGATGCGTGAAATGGAAACGCTTCGTGATTTCTACACGTCTGCCACATTGATGGTGTTTGGCGATCTGCCGTTTGTCCTGCTGTTTCTCGCGGTTATTTGGCTGGTCGCAGGCTCGCTGGTCATCGTACCGATCGTGGCCATCGTCATGGTGCTGGTCAGCGTCTTCATCGCGCAGAAGCCACTCGGTTGGCTGATGCCAGAGATATTTTCACGGATGTCCAACAAGAGCGCCGTACTTGCCGAGTCGCTCAACGGCCTGGAGACAATCAAATCGACAGGTTCCCAGAGCTGGGCATTAGCGCGGCTTGAGCGTGCCGTCGCCGACCAATTGAGTTTAGGAACCAAGGTCAAGTTCTTCTCATCACTTGCCGTCAACCTCGCCGGACTATGGCAGGGCCTCGCGGTGGTTGCCGTCATCACGCTCGGTGTTGGGCTCGTCAAGGAGGGTGCAATCTCAGCCGGTGCCGTCATAGCTGCCGTTTTACTTCTGTCCCGCGCTATGTCCCCAGTCGTCCAACTCGCCGCTCTCGCAGGCCGCATGCACCAGGTCTCGATCGCCAAGCAGGCATTGATGGACGTGATGCGCGCACCGCAGGAGCGTGGGAGCGGCCCCCAACTGATTTCCCGAGCCGGTCTCCAGGGCGAAATCAGATTTGACGGCGTGGATTTCACCTATAGCGAAGATGCCTTGCCCGCCTTGTCCAATGTGACGTTCCACATCAGGCCGGGTGAACGCATCGGAATCATTGGGTCGATTGGATCAGGCAAAAGCACCGTCCTCAAGCTTCTTATGAAGAGCCACGCAGCTGACAAGGGGCTCATTCGCATCGATCAGGTCGGCATTGCCGGTCTCGATCCTTACTCCCTAAGGAGCAATATCGGCTACCTCAGCCAGGATGCTGCCCTCTTCCGCACAACGATCCGCGAGAACATCGTCCTGCACAATGCAGATATTTCAGATCAAGACCTCGTCCAGGCCGCCCACAATGCCGGGTCTCTATCATGGATAAACCGCCTGCCATCGGGGTTCGACACCATGCTTGGCGAACGCGGCGAGGGACTGTCAGGTGGTCAAAAGCGCTCCTTGGCACTGACTCGCGCGCTAGCCGGCAGACCAGACATCCTACTGCTTGATGAACCGACAAGCGAAGTGGACGGCCAGACCGAGATGCAGATTGTCAAACACTTGGGTGCTGCGATTGGCAATCGCACTCTGGTTCTTGTCACGCATAAGCCGGCAACTCTGGAGCTGGTTGACCGCTTGATTGTCATGGATGCCGGCAAGGTCATGATTGACGGGCCGAAAAAGGATGTCCTTGCCAAACTGGCAACACAGCACAAGGCAACTACGGCCAGCAGAACGAAGAAGGCAAACGTTGCATGAGCCAAACCACAAGCCACCTGCGCCCCGACCGCCCCACAGTCAGCGCCGCGAGTGCAGAATTGCTCTCCGGAGTAGGTTTTGTCGTCATGGCAGGCAACCTCCTGCTCATCGGGCTACTCGCAGCTTTCATCGGTTGGGCAGCCTGGGCAACAGTCGACGAAGTCACCGTCGGCGAAGGCCGTGTCATCCCGTCTCAAAAGGTTCAGATCGTACAGAACCTCGAAGGCGGAATTATCAAAAAGCTCTATGTCCGCGATGGTACCATCGTAAAGCGCGGGGATCTGCTCGTTCAAATCGACTCGACCTCGCTTGGCTCCGATCTTCGTAAGGACGAAGAGAAGATCGCAGGTTTACGTGCGCGGTCAGCACGCCTCAAGGCAGAGACCAACCTGACCCCGCTCACCTTTGATGATGCGCTTGTCGCGAGTCATCCCAACCTGGTGCGACAGGAACGGCAACTCTTCGAAAGCAGGCGCCGCGAACTGACATCAGCGCTCGATGCATTACGTCAGATTACGATCCAGCGCCGCCAGCAAATCATCGAAGCAGAATCGAAGTCTTCAACACTAACCCGCACGCTTCGCCTTGCGAAAAGCGAAATGGCCCTGACCGCACCGCTGGTCGCCCAGGGAGCAGCATCGAAAATCGAAGTGATCCGCTTGAAGGGGAAAATCTCAGAGCTGGAGGGAGAGCTCGAGGCGGCAACGCTATCACTGCCCCGACTCCGCGCGGCAATTGCTGAAGCCGAAAGCCAGATCAATGAAAGGCGCTCCATTTATCAATCGAAAGCTCTCGCCGATTTGACAAAGAACAGTGTCGAATTGGCAGCCCTGCTGCAAGCCAGCCAGAGTCAGCAAGACAAAGTTGACCGCACCGATGTCCGCGCGCCCGCCAACGGTATTGTCAAACGCCTGCTGGTGAACACGATTGGACAAGTTGTACGGCCAGGAGCCGATATTGCTGAGATCGTACCGGTTGACGACACCCTGCTTGTCGAGGCCAAGATCCGTCCTCAGGATATCGCATTCGTACATGCGGGTCAGAACGCAGTCGTCAAGCTGTCCGCCTACGACTATTCCATCTATGGCGGCCTTGACGCCAAACTTGAACGCATCAGTCCGGACGCCATCACAACCGATAAAGGCGAGACGTACTATCTTGTCGAGGTGCGCACCAACACGGCCTATCTCGAAACAGATGGCGACAAGTTACCCATCATGCCCGGAATGCTCGCATCCGTTGACCTGATGACCGGCCAGAAAACCGTGTTGCAATACCTCGTAAAACCGTTTGTGCGCATGCGTGCCGAAGCGCTGCGCGAACGTTAGGACGCGGCTCTCCGTCAAAAGTGCAGGCAAACTTCCTGTTTCAATCCGATAAGCTCAGCCGCCCTGATTGAAGCGCCAAGCTCCAATGGGCCGGCAATCAAAGCTGACAGAGCCGGCGTACCGTCGCACGCTTGCTGTTCCATTCACGCACCTTTGGAGCGCTGCATCAGACGATAGCCGTTTTGCTTTCCCCCCACGAGATTGTCTCTGTAACAGCCCCCGCCCGGCACCGTTTCTTGGTTTCGACATTCAACCACTTGCCACGTCTGCCAAGCGCTCAGCAGTCCGACGCAAAGCGGGGAGGAAAACCTTTGGATTGAAGCGCGCTTCCGGACTCGAAATCGACAACGAGGCTAGGCAGACGCCGCCGCGATCGAGCACCGGCACCGCGATAGCGGAAATGCCCGGCAAAGTTCTGCCGCCACCACCAATCGAGACGCGTTTGGCGCGAACATTGTCAATCCGCTTTTTGCTGGGCAAAGCTACATCAGCCGCAGCCAGACACTGTGCGAGATGATCCGGGCCGAACGCCAGCCAGATCGCCCCGGATGAACTGTCCTTGAATGAGAGCTCAGTGCCGACGCGAAGGTCGGCGCGAAGGACACCTTGGCCTTCAGCGCGTTGCGTTATGATCAGCCGTTCCCGTTCGAGCATGACAAGCGATACCGTGTCACCGAGAGCTTCGGCCAGCTCCTCGAGAACAGGCTGCGCACGTTCACCAAACCCTGCCTGGCTCAACGCCGCAGCAGCAATCCGGCAAGACCGCATGGAAAGCCGGTAGCTGTCGTCTGGCAGCCGATCGAGCCACCCAGCCTCAACCAGAGTGAACAGTCGCTGATACATGGTCGCTCGACTTTCACCGGCCAATCGGGCCAACTCCGCCAGACGCGCAGCCGTGGGCAGGCTGGCGATTAACTCAAGCGTTTCCAAGCATTTAACTGCGGTCGTCAGCGCGCGAACAGCCATGACAGGTCTTTCTATATCGAGTTGTATTCTAAAAAAATACATTGACTTTTTATAGAATACAAGAGAATTTCGTTGAGAAGTGAAGCAACAACGCCCTGAGCCAGAGGCGCAACGAACGACGTGAGTGCATTGTATGACGGTACGGAAAAAAGCCCTGATCGCTGGAGCGACCGGTGTTGTCGGGCGCAACATGCTGCAATACTTACTCACCCAGGATGACTGGGATATCATTGCTGTTTCGCGGCGCCAGCCAGACATCGCGGGCGACTACGAACATATTGCCGTCGATCTGCTTGATCCGGCTGATTGTAATGAGAAGCTGGGTCGCGGCCTCGGCATCACGCACATCTTCTTTTCTGCCTATATCGAGAGGCCGGATTGGGCCCAGATGGTGGCGCCAAACCTGGCAATGCTGAAGAATTTGTTGGACGCAGTCGAGCCGCACAACGCGACGCTGAAGCATGTCAACCTGATGCACGGCACAAAGTGGTACGGCAATCATCTTGGCCCATTCAAGACACCGGCTGTTGAAGACGATCCACGGCACATGGCACCGAACTTCTACTACGACCAACAGGACTTCATCTGCTCGCGCCAGGAAAACAAGAACTGGACATGGTCAGCAGCCCGCCCGCATGCAATTTGCGGATTTGCCATCGGCAAACCGATGAACCTGGTGATGGTGGTGGCTGTCTACGCGACAATATCCAAGGCGCTCGGTCTGCCGCTGCGCCACCCAGGTTCGCGCGCCAACGCGGCAGTACTCTTTCAAGTTACAGACACGGCCCACCTTTCGAGAGCAACGGAGTGGATGGCAACGGAGCCGGGTGCGGCCAACGAAGCATTCAATATCACCAACGGCGATCTATTCCGCTGGGAAGATATGTGGCCGCACGTCGCCGATTACTTTCAGATGGACATGGCACCATCTCAAAGAATCGATCTGCCTTTGATGATGGCAGACAAGGCCGGTCTGTGGACGGAACTAGCCGAGCAGCACGGCTTACAATCGATCGCTTACGAACAACTTGTGAATTGGAACTACGGCACCTTCGTCTTCACGCCGGAGTACGACATCATTTCATCGATGACGAAGGCTCGGCGTTTTGGCTTCCACGACATTGTCGATTCAAAAGGAATGTTTCTGTGCCAGTTCGATCAACTGCGCGAACAGCACGTCATTCCGAAAATCTGAGATCAATCTCACTGTACCTGAACCTGTAGAGGACCCAACCATGCTGGATTCGAATGTCGAAGATCATGCCGCAATGGTCGACAAATGGCTCAACCAGTTCGAAAGCGCTCTTAAGGCTGACAACCTGGCGGCCCTACAGAACCTGCTGCTTCCAGAAAGCTTTTGGCGGGATATCTTGGCGCTCACCTGGCGTTTCGAGACAGTCTCCGGACCGTCGCAGATTGCAGAGCTGCTCCTGGCCAACGCACGTCAAGCAAAGCCGCACAACTTTGAAGTTGATCTCGATCCAGCCAAACCGCAACTGGTCACGCGCGTTGATAGAGAGGTTGTAGAAGCTTTCTTCAGGTTCGAAACCGAGACAGGTCTCTGTGAAGGTATAATCCGCCTAGTGCCAACGGACGGCGACGGGCCCCCACGTGCCTGGACAATCTTCACAGGCCTGGATGAACTTAAGAATCACCCGGAAAAACGCGGTACCAATCGGCCAACCGGACAATCCCATTCGCGAGATTTTCGTGGACCCAATTGGCTGGACCAACGCGAAGAAGCGGCCAAGTATCTCGACCGCGACCCGGCAGTGCTCATTGTTGGCGGTGGTCAGGCCGGCCTCGCCTCCGCTGCCCGCCTGACACAACTCGGAGTAGATGCGCTGATCATCGACAAACATGAGCGTATCGGTGACAACTGGCGCAAACGTTATCATGCCTTGACTCTCCACAACCAAGTTCAAGTCAATCATCTGCCCTACATGCCATTTCCTGACACGTGGCCGACCTACATCCCGAAAGACAAACTCGCCAACTGGTTTGAAGCTTATGTCGACGCACTTGAGCTGAACTACTGGACAAGTACTGAACTCGTCGGCGGCACCTACGATGATGAGAACAAGCATTGGATAGTAACCTTGCGCCAGTCAGATGGCACTGAGCGTACGCTTCGCCCCCAACATATCGTCATGGCGACAGGCGTCAGCGGGATCGCCAATCGCCCCAACATTCCCACACTCGACAGGTTTGAAGGTCAATTGGTCCATTCGAGCGAGTACCAGGATGGCGAAGACTGGAGCGGCAAAAGAGCGATCATTATTGGCACAGGCAACAGCGGCCACGACATCGCCCACGATCTGGCCTCCAGCGGGGCCTCGGTCACGCTTGTCCAACGTAATCCAACACTCGTTGTAAATCTCGAGCCGAGCGCACAGCTCCCCTATACGCTCTACGATGAGGGGCCGTCGCTGGAAGCCTGCGACCTGATTGCGACGTCCGTGCCCACGCCACTTGTCCGCCGCGCGCATCAAAACTACACCCAGAAGTCGCGCGCATTGGACAAGCCGCTGCTCGATCGACTTGAGAAGATCGGCTTCAAGCTTGATTTCGGCGAGGATGATACCGGCTGGCAGTTCAAGTATCTCACTCGCGGCGGCGGCTATTATTTCAATGTCGGCTGCTCAGACATGTTGGCCGATGGAAAAATCGACCTCCTGCAATACGATCAGATCGAGTCGTTTACACCCGGCGGCGCCAAGCTCGCTGACGGCCGGACACTGAACGCAGACCTCATCGTACTCTCCACCGGCTACTTGCCGCAAGAACGCCTCGTGGAACGGCTCTTCGGAGACCAGGTTGCGAGCAACGTTGGTCCAATCTGGGGATTTGGCGACGGCGAGGAATTGCGCAACATGTATTGCCGCACCGGGCAACCCGGACTTTGGTTCATTGCAGGCAGCCTTGCGCAATGCCGGATCAATTCAAAATACCTCGCATTGCAAATCAAGGCCTGCGAGGAAGCGATGATCTCAAAGGAATCTCAACCCGCTTGAGGCCTAAGCTGGCCTAAGCAGGCATGAGCTGGCGGCCTCACTACAGTTCAGGCCGCCTATCAGTCAGAGCAGGGCCAGAAGTGTTTTGCGGACGGCCAATTGTTTATCGGCTCGGCCACCACTTTCACGGTGAGTGAACGCATCATCAAAGACTGGTCGAATCAGCGGTGAACAATCATTGAGTGAAATCTGAGCCGCTGCTGACGATCGCCCCGCATGACGTGAGCCTGTCAAAATTTCACCGCGCGCCATTCCAGATCGAGGTTGAGAAGCTAAAAGGCGTATCGCGCTCACATTGGATGATCTTCTAGTCTGTCCTCACGCCGCCTGCTCCCGTTGTCGAAGTTGGGCCCTTTTTGAGCGAAGGACCGCAGCAATTCGCTCACGAGGCGGTTAGCGCCCTTGGAATAAACGAAGATTCTTAGAAAGGTTCTGGTGCTGCCGGAGAGAATTGAACTCTCGGCCTCTCCCTTACCAAAAAACACAGGCCTTAGAAAAAATTCATATTTGTCAGAACTTTACGGAACGGTCGAGCTACATTAACGCACTTGTGTGGCAACCACCAAGTGAGCTTTGTGGAGAGTATTGTTGAACCGCCGTTCAGAAATCTGCCCTTGAGCAAGTTCATCGGTCATCATCGAATGATCTTCTCCCAAAATACCTCTTTCTCAAGTGAGAATTCACGTTGCGAGCTCTCATTCGACCCAAGTTGCACGTTTACGCATTGAGCCGTCAAATACTGATCAGTTAGAGACATGTCATCGTAGAAGACAACAATTATGAGTTTGTATTGCGTGACCCAGCCAGCGCCATGCAGTTTAAACACGTTCATACTCTCGCGCACTGTAGTGCCAAAACCCAATTCAATTGTATCGTTAGAACTTGGATAGATGGCGGCCTTTAATGGAGTACTGAGCGCATGTTTTTTTTCAGATGCTATTCTATCGACCTCAGCCGAAAAACTCCAATGCAGACCATAAACCAATTCAACTGCTATCCTAAGGTTTAGTGCTGGCGAGCTTCCATGATTAGTTAGAACGAGGTCCAACGGGACGTTTAAGTTTGGCGCTTGTTCACGCCACAAGATCTTTGCGCCATCCATTGCTGTCGCGTCGATATCCAGCCAAGGTCTATTGACAGTCTTGTGTGCCTGCTCTGAAAGATCAGCTTGTCGTTGAGCTTGCTGAGCAGCTAACAAAGCATGGCGATTGGTGTCAGCTGCCTGCTTAAGTGTGAAAAAGAGCAAACCAACGCCGAGCCATGTTGCCCACATAGACCACATGGACCATCGTGCCGCCTCTCGTTGTACCTTCAAATTGTATTTGGCGTGATACTCATCTCGGTACGTTTTTGCGTCAGAAAAGCTTCCTACATTCGAAGTGCCCAACGGAACTTTGGAGATAGTTTTCGAATAGGTCTTAGCTGCGGCTAGATGCTCTTGGTTTCCGATCTGAGATCTCTCATAGAACACCGCCCCAATGAGTGCCGCAGAAAGAATAAGTATGACGAGTGCCGGTGTATACTCGCGCCAATCGAACTGACTGTCCCTTAACAATGCTCGCTCAATTCCCGAATCAATTGTGATAACTACTCCACGTCTCGCATAGAATAGCGGCGAAATTCGCGATCAGCCTCTATAACAACTTGATTTATGAGTGATTGCTCCAAGTGTCCGTAGTGATCCGTCACCATACTTGCTGACTTCCAACCACCAGCCTCTTTAACTGTAATCAGCGAGTGTCCCTGATTGAGTAGCCTGGTAGCAAATGCATGCCGCCCAATCGAATGCGTCGAGTAGTACTTAATATTCGCACGCTTGCAGTGCCTCTTGATTGCATTCGTGACCAACCATCTTTGCGAATAGCCGAATACGAGCCCATCATCTTCCAATAGATCACTTGATAACTCAGCCAGAGCCCCAACAACGATTGGCGCCAAAGGTACTGCTCGACTCTTCCCATTCTTGGTCATCGGGATGATTGCCCTGCACGATTCAAGATCGACGTCGCTCCACCTTAATCGGCACGCCTCCCCAATACGTGGACCAGTGAAAGAAATGAACAAGCAGAGCGCTCCCAGTCGAGGTGGAGCTGTTAATGCAAAAGAGTGCAACCAGCTATCAGGAGCAGCCTCTATCGGTTGCTTCTCAATCTTTGGTTTCTTAAAAACCTTGAGATCGCATAAGCCTTCATCATGGCAGCGACGGATAACGGCGTTTACCGGCCCGCAAACATTGCGGGCTTTCGTGGCCGGCTTGGCATCAGGGTAGAGATGCGCACAGGTGCTCAAAAGATCTCTAGCCGTCAGATCTCGAACTTGCTTACTACCGAGAATCTCGACCAGCTTTGAGACAAACCGTTTTTCTCCGCCTGACTGCACGTACAGAGAAGCAGCTTCTTCAAATGTAAGGCTCGAACTCTCACCGAAGAGCGCATTCCCAACCAGCTCGCGCTCGCGCTTCAACAGTAAAGCTTCTGCGAGGGTGCGGTCCGTCGTTTGAGTGCTCTCTCGGACTCGGCGTCCGTTAATAGTTCCAACTATCCACCAGATGTTGCCTGGCGTCTTGTTCCGCCAGCTTGTACGCTTTGACAGCTTCAGCATTGGTGTTCCCGCCCCAAGAGTGTTGTGCCAACAGTGTGCCCAACACCGGCACACCGATCTTCGATCTCTTAGCTAGGGAGGCGTTGAGCTTAATTCAAAATGCTTGAAAATCAATAGGTAAACTGGTGCTGCCGGAGAGAATTGAACTCTCGGCCTCTCCCTTACCAAGGGAGTGCTCTACCCCTGAGCTACGGCAGCTAATTCTGAACAGAAAACCGGTGATTAAAGGCCTTTCCGTCTGAATGCAAGCCATATTTACCATCAAATTCTCAACGAAACTTCAAATATTCGCTGCAGCGCGCATTCATCACAGAACAACTATCTCACCTCCCATCGGGTTGGGTTGCAACCCATCGTCATCGCCCGTCTTTCAACTCAACCCACCTTCATCACTCCTCGTCAGCCAGGGAACCGTCCCTGGCACCGGTCTTCGGATTTGATTAAGGATAATGTCGGAGTCAGCCGCGTCTTTAAACGCAACATTCACCAAAATCATGCGGAACTAGCCGAGCCGGGTGAATGACAAGGCGAGAGACCGATCCGCAAAGTCATCTCAACGGAAGGCGAACTGCGGACCGGTTCCAGGGACAGCCGGCGCAAACGGGGGGGGGCATCGAACCATGATTAGTACGAAGTCGAAGGAATGCAGCGCACGTGGCGCCTCGTGCGGCAGGTCAGCTCAATTGATGCCAGCATATCTGTCCATCGGATTTCTGTGCACACCAGCAAGCCAAGTCAGCTGCCCATCCTCAGAATTTTGCAGTGACACAGCCAATAAGTGAACTGCTTCACAGTCGGCGTCGTCCGACTGTGCTCAAAGACTCGAATGAATGCATCGCTGAGCTCTCAGCAGATTTGGAATAACAGATGTGGTTCTTGCCAGCCTTTCGCTTGCCGTCTCGTTCCTCGATTAAAGATATAGGCTCGAACACACCGGCGCCCCACTACCTATCGTCCACAAAAAATCAATCCAAATCCAAGAGAGCCCACTTGGCAGCGGGCCTCGCGTTCGCAATGTCTTTGGTGGCGATGAATGCACCGACGACACAGGCTCAATCAGACACGCTTTCCCCCGGCGATGCCGTCGTCACCGGCTTTTCCGGCATCGTTCAGAAAGACGCCAAGCAGGCGCCAGGACGCAACGTCCTGGATAGGTTCTTCATCGATCTTGACGGGCCGTCAGCACAAGTTCTGCCACTCGAAACAACCGACCCCACATCCCGCAACCGGTTGATCCGCGGCGCACCAAAAAGAAAAATTACAGCAGCTGAGATCGGACAGGTCTTCGCTGTCACACTTGACGATGGCGCAGGCGGAGATAGTCCCAACATCTACCTTGGCGCGACGTCCGTCTATGGCATCAATATCGTCAAGCCACTGGCTGGCGGAGGCATTCTGAGACGCATCAAGCGCGGTGAACCCGGCGCGCAATTCATGCCAGGCCAGTTTGGTCAGGGAATCTCCGGCGCACCTGGTGCCATCTGGCGCGTTGATGGAAAGACGGGCGCCGTCTCGGTATTTGCCCGCCTGCCAGACAACACGGGGCCAGGCATCGGCGACATCGTCTACGCGGGCGCCTTCAGGCAGTTCTATGCGTCAGACCTTGAAACCGGTCTGATTTATCGCATCAATCCGGAGGGCCAGGTCGCCGGCCAATTCGACCACGGCATAACAGGCCGTCCGGCAAAGAACCTCCCGGCGCTTGCTGATGACGGCCGCGTCATGCAGATCACGAGCCCACGTTTCAATTCAATCCGTCCCGAAACCTGGGGTTACACCCAGGAGGGTCGCCAGGTCTGGGGCATGACCGTCGAAGATGGACGCCTCTATTATGCGGTTGTCGCAAACGCTGAAATCTGGTCCGTGGGCTTGAACGGGGATGGATCGTTCAGCAACGATGTCCGCTTCGAGATGTCGGCGGCAACGGCGCTGAAAGGCAAGGGGCCGATCACGAGCATGCAGTTTGATGCCAAGGGTCAGCTGCACCTCGCTCAGCGCGGCCAGCAGCGCGCCAGCTACCAGTATGGCAATTTTGCAAAGCCTGACGCGTCTTCCGTAGTCAGCTTTGAAATACAGGCATCACCAGGCACCCCAAACACCACGGCCGTCCCGCAGCTCCGCAACAAAGTTCCCGTCGGCATCACCACCTATCGCTCAAGTGGTGGCTTGGCTTTCGGCTACGGCTATGATGAGACGGGAGCTTTGAAGCTCGACGCCTGCTCGCAGATGCTATGGACGACCGGCGACGGCTTACGCTCCAGTCAGGACCCGCAAGTCGGCAGCAGTGGCGCGGCCCAGTTGTTCGATGTCCACGGCCTGCAGGGTTTGACCGCAACCAATGCCGGTGCAGCACAACAACAACCGTCCTACATCGACTATGATGGTGTCTTCGGCGATCCGGGCAAGACCGGCCACATGGGTGATGTCGCGATATGGCAGAACTGCTTGGAGACGGAACCAACCATTATCCAGTCGGCTGCTGTTGAAGGCCTGCCACCGCAATACACCTCACCTGGCGCGCCTCCTCCCGAATTGCCACCGGAGTGGATCCCTCCGCCACAACCCTTCACAACCAATTTAGCACTGGCCAAGACGGCTGTTGCTGAGCAATGCACCATCAGTAGTGCGGGATCATTATGCAGGTTTGACATTGCCATCACAAATTCTGGCGAACGCAATTTTCGCGGCGACCTACTGATCTCAGACACCGTTCAGGCTCCACCTGGATCATTGGTTGGTTTCTCAACTGGCGCGGATTGGAATTGCTGGCGCGATGCCGGTTCGACCTACAAGTGCCTCCGCCCGAACGCGGTGCTTGCTGCTGGTGACAGCCTGATCCTGAGATCGGTCGTTTGGATTCCGAATGTACCAAACCAGTGCTTTGTCCAAAACACTGCAGAAGTCCAGTGGGCACCATCTGGCTCCCGATGGAACACCAATCCGACGGATGACATCGCAACCGCAACGGCCTTCTCTCCGCAGCCAGGATGCCAACAGGTCCCCGGGCCGACCAATCTGAACATTGCAAAGTCAACAACGCCGGACAGTTGCATCCGCCAGAACGGCGAGATCGTCTGCCGCTTCTCTGTCGCGGTATCGAACGTTGGGCCAAGTCTGTTTAGCGGCGATGTGCAGGTTTATGACGAGCCGACGACAGCATCATCTGTCACTTTTGGCAATGCGCCCTGGGCCTGCTCCTCAAGCGGCATCGGCTATGACTGCACTTACCCGGCGGCTCTCTTGTTTCCCGGCCAGCAACTCAATCTCTGGAGTTGGACACGCACACCAGTCGCGGAAGCCGAAGCGCAGGCGTGCCAGATCTCGAACCAAGCCTTTCTGACATTGCCGACGGGCGGCACGCCGTCAAATGAAGACCCTGCCGATGACAATGCACAAGCCCTGGCCGTTGCACCGGGTGGGATCTGTGTTGCGGTCGCTGCGCAGCAGAAAACCGAATGCCCATCAGGTTTCAAAAGCGACAAAGATGGTTGCAGCCCGATTACAATCCAACCTTTACCGATCGTATCGCCTCCGCCCGTGACTGTCTGCCCGGATGGCATGCGCAGAGTGCGCCGATCACAGGTCCTGAAGCTCCGCCGTGCTGGTTGGGATTTGATCCGCCAGCAAAGTGGACAATGGTGTGGCCTCCCCGGGGTGGAACCACCACCGCCGGGCGACATGTGTCCGCACACGATGGAACGTGTCCCAGCCACTCAGGTCCGTCAGTTGCGCCAACAGGGATGGAACATCTCCCGTGTTCAAGGCACCAACATCTGGTGCGGACGCCCCGGCACCCAACCCTACCCCTGTTACAACAATGAATATCTTGAACGCAGTTGGCGCGGCAAAGAAAACGCGCGCAGCAAAGGCGCTTCCGTCAGAGGTGTTCGCTGGAACGGCAAGCGCGGTTGGTGTATCGGACGCATTCCGTCGCCAGAACGGCCAATATGCCGAGGTGGAACAATCGCCAAGATTGGCAACGCCTGGATTTGCCGCTGCCCGACTTACAAACCACATCGCCAGACCAAGCAGCGCGATTCTCGCGGTCGTGAGATCATCATCTGCTTGCCGATCCAACAGAATTGTCGCCCCGGTGAAGTCAGGGTCACCAGCCTCGTCAGAGTCGGTGTGCTGCAGTCACGAGGTTACCAGGTCCGTAAAGTTGCGAACAAACTGTGGTGTGCACGCCCTCCTGCGAATATCTGCCGTTCCGGTGAGCGAACAGTCAGAACCTTGAACCAGATTGCGGTGCTGAGACAAAGAGGATATCGCATCCGCAAGGCTGGACCTCGAACCTGGTGCGCATTGCCACCCATCAACGTGTGCCGCCCTGGGGAGCGAACAGCCCGAAACCTCGTCCAAGTCGCAGCGCTCAAGGCCAAAGGCTATCGCATCCGGAAAGCTGGAAAGGGTACGTGGTGTGCGACGCCGCCAGTTACGGTGTGCCGCTCGGGCGAACAAACCATAAGAAACCTGATTCAGGTCGCGGCTCTCAAATCCAAGGGATACAGGGTCCGAAAGGCCGGCCCGAAGACGTGGTGCGCATTGCCACCTGTTCAGCTCTGCCGGGCCGGCGAACGAACAATCCGCAACCGCGTGCAGTTAGTCGCTCTAAAGCCACGCACAATCAGCTCGCGACAGGTTGGAAAGTCGACCTGGTGCGTCCGCCTGCGTAAGGCTTGCAAAGTCGGTTGGGTCTACAAAGGTGGTCGCTGCCAACCAATCATTCGTAAGTGTCCAAAAGGTACGGTTGGTATCTATCCTAAGTGCATCAAAAAACAATGCCCGAAAGGAACGCGCGGGAAGTTTCCATTCTGCAAACCAATCATTCGCAAGTGCCCCAAGGGTACAATCGGCATCTACCCGAAGTGCATCAAGAAGCAATGCCCTCCAGGCACGCGTGGGAAGTTCCCGTTCTGCAAGAGCACCGTCAAGAAATGCCCATTTGGTTACAAAGGACGGCCGCCGCACTGTAAGAAGATCATTCAACCACCGAAGATCAAGTGCCCGAGAGGCACTGTCGGCAAGTGGCCGAAATGCCGCCCGGTTGGCGGACACCCTCGTCCGAAAAAATGCCCGTTCGGCTATAAAGGACGGCCACCCCATTGCAAGAAGATCATTCAACCACCAAAGATCAAGTGCCCGAAAGGCACCGTCGGCAAGTGGCCCAAATGCAAAAAGGTCGGTGGACGTCCACGCCCTGCAAAGTGCCCATTCGGCTACAAAGGAAGACCGCCAAACTGCAAAAAGATCGTGAAGCTTCCCAAAATCAAGTGTCCAAAGGGCACAGTTGGAAAGTGGCCAAAGTGTAAGCGCGTCAGATAGGAGACTGAATAGATGACCGGCTCCCGCCCGGTCCTCAACAACCGGCTACTTCTGCGCCGACTTGCCCACCCACAGCTCGCAGCGGACACGTCGATTGCATTCGTCTGCTGCAAGCCTCCTGGCTGGGTCCTACCCGTAACCGGGGGGCCTCAGCCGTTAGCATTCCAGTTGAACTCTGGCATTCAACGAGGAACATAGCCCGACTTGCCGGCCCTCCGCCGCCCCCGGGGCATCTGACCGCTGGCGCAATACCCCCGAACTCATGTATTTATGAGCCAACACACCGTCTGTTGCGAAATCATCACGGATCAGGGGCCGAACAGTGTCTGGCAACGACCAAAACGACCGGGAAGCTCGTCTTGCCGCAAAGTTGCGCGAGAATTTGAAGCGGCGCAAAGATCTGAGCCGTGCCCGCAACCAGTCTCCAAGCGAATCATCTAACAACACAGATCAGGAATCAGGGTCGGCAGGCCCCACCGATCAAAAGCCGGAATAGCCGTCGCCGAACGACGCCAAACAGAGGACGCTCCCATATGGACCGTATTAGGATAGTTGGTGGAAAGCCGCTGAGCGGAAGCATCCCGATTTCTGGCGCCAAGAATGCTGCGCTTCCACTAATGATCGCAAGCCTGCTGACATCCGAGCGCCTAACACTGCGCAATGTCCCGAACCTAGCCGATGTCAATCTTTTGGCCCGTATTCTGCGTAATCACGGCGCTGACCATTTGGTTGACGGCAAGCGGGTTAATCCGAACCAGTACATTGGCGAGACGATGCACTTCACTGCGCGCGATATCGTTGACACGGTCGCGCCATACGAGATGGTCTCTCGCATGCGGGCCAGTTTCTGGGTTCTCGGACCATTGCTTGCGCGCATGGGCGAGGCACGGGTTTCAATGCCTGGCGGTTGCGCTATCGGCACACGCCCAGTCGACCTTCACTTGCTCGGCCTCAAGGCTCTCGGCGCAGAAATCGACACAGACGGCGGCTATGTGATTGCACGCGCCAAGGGTGGTTTGTCCGGTGGCCATGTGATCTTCCCAAAAGTCTCCGTCGGCGCCACACACAATGTACTGATGGCTGCTGCGCTGGCCAAAGGTGAAAGCCTCATCGAGAACGCCGCACGCGAACCTGAAGTGGGTGACTTAGCGGAATGCCTGATCAAGATGGGCGCGAAAATCGAAGGCATCGGAACTTCGACGTTGCGCGTTCAGGGGCGCACCAACCTGGAAGGCGCCTCGCACACGGTGCTGCCTGACCGAATTGAGACGGGCACATTTGCCATGGCCGTCGCAGCCGCCGGTGGCGACGTCACCCTGACCGGAACGCGAACAGAATTACTGGCAACCGCGCTTGATGCCCTCGCGGAAACAGGGACTGAGGTCACTCAGACCGATAACGGTATCAACATAAAGCGCAATGGTGCAGGGATCGGGCCAATCAGTGTCGAGACCCAACCTTTCCCAGGCTTCCCGACTGACCTGCAGGCGCAGCTGATGGCGCTTATGACGACGGCAGACGGAACCAGCGTCATTCGCGAGACGATCTTTGAAAACCGCTTTATGCATGTCCAGGAGCTCGTGCGCCTCGGTGCAGATATCACCCTTCATGGCGACACCGCTTCGATCAAAGGCGTCAAGCAGCTGCAGGGTGCGCAGGTCATGGCGACAGATCTACGTGCTTCTGTTTCTCTAGTTATAGCTGGCTTGGTGGCCAACGGCGAAACCATGATCAATCGCGTCTATCACCTCGACCGCGGCTTTGAGCAACTCGAGAAGAAGTTGTCAGCTTGCGGCGCTGAAATTGAACGCGTCTCCCCAGAATAGAAAGGCGTGACAAGGTTAGGATCATGTCAGAGCTGAAACTGATCGCGTTGGACAACGAGGACCTTGGCGTGATCTCGGCGCATCTCCAGGATGCCACGTTCCGCGTTGCCGACATTACATACATTCCCCGCGAGAAGCGCTTCGTTGGACTGAACAACCGCTTCAACTGGTCGACGGCCTTGGGAAAAACCAGCAGCCGAGACCCGATGACACGTCATCGCGCAGCGCTTCGTATCGAGCGGGTTCAATCCGCAAGCACGCAAGGGATCGACCTATCCAAGAAATCAGACGTGCTCTCGCTTCTAGCGATACAATATGAACAGTTGAAGGAAGATGACCCGGGCGGCCATATAACGCTCCTGTTTGCGGGCGGTGGCGCAATCCGCCTGCAGGTGGAATACATCGAAATGGAATTGCGGGACCTTGGCGCTGCCTGGGCAACCAATTCTCTTCCCTCCCATCCAGAAGGTGAAGGCGACAGCTAGGTCTGTGGCCCTGAGCAAAGTGGCGTAAAGCAAATGGCCCAACGGCTGACCATAACCGACACGGACTTTGACGAGAAGTTCGCGGCCTTTCTCTCGAGCAAGCGCGAAGTCTCGGAAGATGTCGACGTGGCAACGCGCAACATCATTGACGCTGTCAAATCAAATGGCGACGAAGCTCTAGTTGAGTTGAGCAAGAAATTCGATCAGGTCGATCTGGCTACGCTCGGCATTCGCGTCACAGACGACGACATTGATCAGGCTTTTGCAGCCGCCGATCAAGGCACAGTCTCAGCACTGAAATTTGCCCATCAGCGCATCACCGACTACCACCAACGCCAACGCCCAACCGATGATGGCTTCACGGATGCGATCGGAGCCGAACTCGGCAGCCGTTGGACAGCCGTGGAATCAGTTGGCCTCTACGTGCCAGGCGGATTGGCAAGCTATCCAAGCTCCGTGTTAATGAACGCTGTGCCTGCCAAGGTCGCTGGCGTACCGCGTGTCGTCATGGTCGTTCCCTCTCCTCGCGGTGAGTTGAACCCTCTGGTCCTCGCAGCAGCCAAGGTTGCAGGCGTCGACGAAATCTACCGTGTCGGGGGAGCCCAGGCGATTGCCGCCCTGGCATTTGGAACAGACACCATCGCGCCGGTTGCCAAGATCGTCGGCCCCGGCAATGCGTTCGTCGCCGCCGCCAAACGTCAGGTCTTTGGCGTGGTCGGCATCGACTCAATCGCGGGCCCGTCAGAAGTGCTCATTATCGCAGACCAAGACAATAATCCGGAATGGATCGCCGCGGATCTCCTGGCCCAGGCCGAGCATGACACCGCCGCCCAGTCCATCCTCATGACTGACAGTGCAGATTTCGCTAGCCAAGTCGAAGCGGCTGTCGAGCGTCAACTGAAGCAATTGTCGAGGGGAGAGATTGCAACGGCCAGCTGGCGTGATTTCGGCGCCACGATCCTGCTTGAGAACCTCGAACAAGCTCCCCCCCTTGCAGATCGCATTGCAGCAGAGCATCTCGAAATTGCGACAGCAGATTGCGAGACCCTTTCCAAACAGATCCGCAATGCCGGTGCGATTTTTCTTGGCCGTCACACACCGGAAGTGATTGGTGACTACGTCGCCGGTTCAAATCATGTCCTGCCAACCGCTCGCAGTGCCCGATTTTCATCAGGCCTCGGTGTCCTTGACTTCATGAAGCGGACGTCCATTCTCAAGTTGTCCGAAGCAGCGTTTTCATCATTGGCCCCCGCCGCCATGATCCTCGCTGAAAACGAAGGGCTTGATGCCCACCGTAGATCCGTTGAAATCCGGATGGACAATAAGAGCAAAGATCGCCCGGCATGAGTGAGAGCCAAACATCATCAGACGGAAACCTAAACCGCCTGGTCGATATCCAGTTGGATCCGGACTCCATCTCACGCAGCGCCAACCCCAACGTTGACCACGAACGCCAAGTGGCAATCTACGATCTGATCGACCAGAATACGTTTGTTCTCGAGGACCATGACGGCGGCCCGTACAAACTCGTACTTGGCACCTTGAATGATCGCCTCGTTTTCAATGTCCACGACGAGAACGGCGAACAGATTGTGGCCCACATGTTCTCGTTCTCGCCGCTCAAGCGGATCATCCGCGATTACTTCATCGTTTGCGATAGCTACTACGAGGCCATAAAGACGGCACCGCCCTCCAGAATCCAGGCGATCGATATGGGCCGTCGCGGTTTGCACGATGATGGTAGCCGCACGCTGGCCGAGCGCCTCAAGGGCAAGATTACAATCGATCATGACACGGCTCGCCGACTGTTTACATTGATCTGCTCACTCCATTGGAAAGGCTAGACCGTGGCAGGCGCTGACGGCTTACCGGGCGCGGTGTTGTTTGCCTGCACGATGAATGCAGTTCGCTCCCCAATGGCCGCCGGCATTCTGCGCCATCTGGCCGGTCGGCGAACATATGTTGAGTCCGCCGGCGTTCGTGAGGGCGAGCCGGATCCATTCGTCTCCATCGTCATGGATGAAATCGGAATTGACCTCTCAGCCCACAAGCCGCACACGCTGGCAGACCTTCACGACACAACATTCGATCTCATTATCTCACTCTCGCCGGAAGCTCATCACCAAGCCCTTGAGCTGACCCGTACCATGGCGGTTGACGTCGAGTACTGGGCAACGTTTGACGCTTCGATCATGATGGGGCAGGGCAACCGCGACCAGCTTCTCGATAGCTACCGAAAAGTGCGCGACACGCTCTTTCAGCGCGTCCGAGAGCGCTTTGAGTTGGGCGGCGGCCTGACAGTTTAGCGCCCAATCTCATCCTCGCATCGGCCAATGCCGGCGCGACTTTGCCCATCATTGATCTCTCAAGCAGTGCAATGTGCCGCATTGTATGATGACCGCACTTGAACCGATATGCCCAAAAGAACGAGGACTGATGAATATCCATCAGACCTTTGAGAGACATTAGACTACGGGGACCAAACAATGGAATATCCAGCCATCAGTGCCGCAACGGCCGGCTCGCTGCTGATACTGCAACTGTTGCTGATGTTGAGTGTTGGTATGTATCGCACAAAGGTCAAAATGGGGACCGGATACGGCAACGATCAAAACCTGGAACGCTTGGGCCGCCGCCACGGCAACCTGGCAGAGAATGCAGCCATTTTCGTTGTGACGCTCGCACTACTTGAACTCCGCGTGGGGCCAACCACCGTTGTATTCATTCTGGGTGCAACGTTCGTCGCTGCACGATTGTTCCATGCCATTGGCTTCTCGTCATTGGCTGGATCTCATCTTGGGGACGGCAATTTCTTTTTCGTGCTGATGCGCATGCTCGGAGCCGGCCTGACGGCACTCACGGGCTTTGCAACTGCTGGCTATCTTCTGCTCAATGTCCTGTAGTCACGGCCCACAGTTGATAGAGAACCCCATCGCCGGAGTTGAAATTCGCAAGGCTGTCGCAAGCGAAAACGGCAGGCTCATCGGTCTCGTAAGTTTTGGGTCATCGGACAATGATCTGTTAGAGGGCCGAGCCGAAATCAAACACCTCTATTTGAACGGGATGTGGCGGGGACGCGGACTTGGTCGGCATCTCGTCCAGATGGCTTTCCAGGATCTTGCTCTCTCCGGCCATACTGGTATTGGATTAGCAGTCGTCGAAGACAACGCGTCAGCCCGCGCATTCTACAAATCAATGGGCGGCCAGGAGACAGTCGTATTCACAGATCCGGGCCCCATCTGGAAATCAACAAACATACTGGTCACCTGGCCCCTGCCGGCTTGTCCAGGAATGATCTAGAGCGCGGAGGCAGCTTGCTTCTTGTCCTTCACGAGCCATGTGATGAGCGGACCGATCCCTTTGATGTCGATTGCATCAAGTTCTTCAAACTCATAATCATCGATCAATGCAGCATGCGTTGAAGGGCTGACGTGAATACGCCCGAGTACACCGGAACCTTCCATCCGTGAAGCCAGATTGACCGTGTCGCCCCAGACATCGTAGCTGAATTTTTGGGTGCCGATGATGCCAGCCAGAACCGGGCCGGATGCGAGACCAATGCGGACGTTCAGTTCAATGTCGTGCTCGCGGCGCACTTGCCCGATCACCTTAAGCATGTCCTGAGCCATGGCCACCGCCCTAGCAGCATGATCCGCACGCGCCTCCGGCACCCCGGCCACAGCCATGTACGCATCACCAATCGTTTTGATCTTCTCAACGCCGTGCTTCATCGCAAGCCGGTCAAACCGGCGAACAATCGTATTGAGAAGCTCAACAACGCGCTGTGGGCCAAGCTTCCGCGACAGAGCAACAAATCCCGAGATATCCGCAAACATCACCGTCACGTCGGCATGCTCATCGGCGATACGTTGATCAGGTTCAGCCTTGAGGCTTTCTGCGATGCTGTCCGGCAGAATGTTGCGCAGCAAGGCATCAGTCTCGGCCTTGGCGCGTTCGACCAGACTGAACGCATACCAAACCGTCGCCGCAATCAAAACTGCCGTTGAAATGGCCGCCTGGATATAAAGACCGTCCAAAACCTCGTGCCCCGCGTCAATCATCGCGTTGCGTCGGGAAAACGCGAACCAGGCATAGAGATGCAACGCCATGCCACTGGCGACAGTCGCCAGGACCAGGCGAATGCGATTGAGACCGAATACGACGAATGGCGCCGCGGCACCGACAAAATACTGGAGATGGACACCTGACGGCCGCCCCATGTACATCGTGAAAAGCAGCAACGCGACCCATTCGACGACGACGATAATGACGCCACCGGCGATTTCATTGACCCGGTGCGACAGCGGCACAAGCACAGCAACGCCAATCAAGACGACATTCAACCAGATGACCGGTTTGAATTTCTCATAGTCGATGTTGCTGTGTTGAATGGCATAGCCGGCAGTTGTGAACGCGATGAGATAGGCGATCGCATTCATGATCATCAGTCGGCGACGGACATCGACCGGATAACCATGTGTCCCAAGTTCCAGGAGCCAGGATATCGTCGATGCCAGTTTCCGCCCCGGCCAGCTCCGCGCAATGGTAGCGAACCAGGCAACGACAAAACTAGGAACGATTGTGCGCCCGTGATCGGACATATCACTCGAGTTCCGCAACCATCCGCAGTTCTTCGCAATCGCAGCGTATCTTGCTGCCATCGCGAACGATCGCACCCTGCTCTTCAAGCAGTGTCAGGGCAGCGTTCACCTTCGGTCGGCTGGCCCCCAGCAACAAAGCCACCTCGCCTTGCGATATCCCTGGATTGACACTGACTAGTCCATCCGCATCAGCATCATCAGCCGCCTGCTGACTAAGCCCTAACAGAAACCGCGCCAGACGAACTTCTATCCGGTGCAGGGCAACACCCTCGAGTTGCAGATCCGCCTCCCGCAGCCGTGCGCACAAAAACTGAAGCACGCACTTCCCGAACTGGGGATGGCTTTCGAGCAGGCGATCCAACGCTGCCTGCCCAAGTGACATGGCTTTGGTCTTGCTCACAGCCGTGGCATCTGCCGTCCGCGCCTTGCCATCCAGCATTGCAATTTCGCCAAAAACCGTCCCGGAACTGGCATGCGCAAACGCCAATTCCCGGCCTTCAACGGATAAAATCGAGAGCCGAACACGCCCTTCGACAATGTAATAGAGCTCCCGCCCCGGATCACCGCGCGAGAAAATCGACTGTCCGCTGTTAAAAGTCACCGGCCGCATTTCCTGTGCAATCAACAGGCGCGTCGCGTCGTCGAGATCGCCAAACAACTCTGTCGCGGCCATACCTGCGGCAAGTTTCTCGGTTTCCGACATGAAAACGCTCCTCAAACCATGATTTCGCCGGGCTCATAAGGCTTTTTGCTCGGTTAAACAGGATAATTCAAAACACAACGGCAGACGATAGTCTGCAAGTGGAATGGCATACATATGTTGGCGGATCTGATCAAAAGCTTGCTTTCGCCGCCTTCCCGGAGCATTCTCCGCGCCAAATAGAGATTTCCGGCGGAGCGTCGGCGATCCGAGCAACACGTGCTGAAGCCGAAAACCCAGAGAGGACACATGGCAAAAGAGGAACTACTTGAGTTCCCTGGTGTAGTGACAGAACTCCTGCCCAACGCGACATTCCGCGTAAAACTCGAAAATGGCCACGAGATCATAGCACATACTGCGGGGCGCATGCGCAAGAACCGAATTCGCGTCCTAGCAGGAGACAAAGTTCAAGTCGAGATGACGCCATATGACCTCACCAAAGGCCGCATTACTTACCGATTCAAATAACACCGAGGCACCACGCCGCGAGACATTGCGGCGTCAGCGCGCGCGCGGCTTTGGTCAGCGCTCACGCTCGGACTCGAGGCCACCGCTCGTGCTTGCAAGCGGTTCGCCGCGCAGGCTGATGCTCCTAAGTCAGATCGGCATCAAACCTGACGCGCTTCGTCCGGCATCCATCGATGAAACGCCGAAGCGGGGCGAGATGCCGAGGACATTGGCCAACCGCCTGGCACGCGGCAAGGCAGAGGCTGCGCGCGACCAGATCGCTGACGACATGGAATACGCTGATGCCTATGTCTTGGCAGCTGATACCGTGGTTGCTGTCGGACGGCGCATCCTCGGTCAACCAGCGTTCCTGGAAGAGGCGGTTGCGTCGCTGGAGCTACTGTCGGGCCGTGCTCATCGTGTTTTGACGGGCGTCTGTCTGATTACTCCGGAAGATCGCATCCGAACGCGCATGATCGAAACCCGTGTGCGCTTCAAGCGCCTTTCCCGCGAGGAAATCGAGGCTTACATCGCTTCGCGGGAATGGCGAGGCAAGGCTGGCGGCTATGCTATTCAGGGGCTTGCCGGTTGCTTCGTCCAGAAGCTCATCGGTTCGTACACCAATGTCGTTGGCCTGCCCCTGACCGAAGTTGCGCAACTCCTGGTCGCAGAAGGTATTCCAATCCACTACGGCTGGGTCAACGCTGCTGATATCGACCCGGAATAAGCTCGATCATCCTGCAAGAAGTTGGACGCGCTCATGGCGGGGCCAACTCATCGTGCAATGATGATCTTCAGTAAAGCGGTAGACCCGAACAATCCAGCGGAGACGCGGGAAATGCAGCACCGGAAGTCAGATCCCGGCAACTTGTCAGCCGGTAACGACAATGATCATACGCCTGAAAAGCGGCTGCCACGTTGTGCCAATTGCAAAAAGCCGGTCGTCCAGCAGTTTCGTCCGTTCTGTTCGGCGCGCTGCAAGGATCTCGATCTCTCTCGCTGGCTCCATGGCAATTATGCCATTCCTGGCGGTAACGTCGATGAGGATGAGGACGGCGACCAAATTCCGCAACAACCGGCCTCTGGCGATTAGGTTTCAGAGATGAGACCTCTGAGGATTGGCGACAATGACCCTGGCCCGATCCCGTATCAGCAGGCGAAACCAGCTAAGCCTGATCAAGCCTGGCGGCGGCCTCGGTGATGCTGCGACAGGACGCGCAACCATGACGCAATTCCCGACTTGCCACCGCTGATCTGGGGTTCTATACACAGTGCCCTTGCCACTGGAAACGCAAGTTCCATTGTCCGGCAAATGCCCAGGTAGCTCAGTTGGTAGAGCATGCGACTGAAAATCGCAGTGTCGGTGGTTCGATTCCGCCCCTGGGCACCAGTTCTTTCAGGGGCTTACCCAATAGCACGCAAGAACTTCACGTCCTTTGCGTGAGTTTTGCGGGAGCTTCCTTGGACCAGCCCACGCAGCACCACTAGTCCAGGTTTGCCTTGGTCGGAATTGCATATGCGATTGGCTGCTTCCAACAATCGCGACAACTCCACTGCCGAATAGTGGGTTGTGACCCGGTCAGATCGGTGCCCGAGCAGGTCCTGCCGGTCCTCGAAGCTAACGCCGGCCGCCCTCAAGCGCCGACCAAAAGTGTGTTTCAGGTCATGGACGCGGACTTGCGGTAAGCCAGCGCGTTCCCGAGCACGCAACCAACCTGAAGTTAGCATTCGTGTGATGGGGCGTCCGTTGTACGTGAATACGCAGCTCGGATGGATACCTCGCTGCGCATCCACCACTTTGCGTGCGACGCGGTTCAATACAATCAGACGCTCTTCATCATTTTTCACATGGCTGCGCGGGATTATAAAGACTGAAGTCCCCAACTCAGGGACCTCTACTTCCCAATCCCAAAGCAGATGGCAAACCTCACCATCCCGGCACCCTGTGTTGACCTTGAAGAGTGCCATCTGCCGCAGATAATCTGGCAATTCCCCGAACAATCTTTGCTGCTCCGACCAACTCAGCGGATAGGGTTGTCGCTTGTCGTTGTCCCGAAGCAGTTTAATCTTAGGCGGCGTCAACAACCACGTCAGGCCGTGCTCGTCTAACCACTCAGTAGCAGCAAGGTTGAGTACGCGACGTACGATTTTCAAGCCATGATTGATTGTCCCTGGCCGCATTCCCTGCTTGCGCCGCTCCTCCACCCACGGCTGCAGCGTTCCAATATGTATGCGATCAAGCGTTAGATGACCTATCCATGGCATCACATGTTTCAAGTTTACCAGATCTGTCGTGAGGCTCCGCTTGTGCTGATTTTCGAGCACAAATCTAGCCGCAGCCTGCTCGAAGGTTCGGGCAGGCCTGACACCATAAACTTGGGCTTGTCGTGTTTGCTCCATTAGCCTTGCGAGGAATCTCTCTGCTTCTTGGATCTCACTTGTTCCAGTGCTCTGGCAAACTCTCCGCCCGCAGATGCGTTTGTCGACATGCCAGATGCCGGCCCGCATGATGAGGCCGGGTATGTGTTTGCGTCCCATAGTTTCACTCCTTTGCGTGCGGGACGCCCGTTGCGGGCGATATAATCGTCTACCCATTGGTCGAGTTCAAGGCGATCGAAGCCAATTCCCTGTGCACCGATGGGCACCTCGGTGAGGTGTGGACGGACCTCCGAGTTGAACCGATTGCGATCCATGCCGATGTATCCTGGAGCGTCACGCAGTCGGATGATACGCGGCAGCACCGTCGGCCTAGTTGTCATCGTCGGGAGCCTCGACCTCTAGCACCGTCACGACAGGTGATCGACCAGCCTTGCGCTCGACGGAAATCAGACCGGCTTCCTCCAGCCACTCTAGAGCGCGGTATTTAGCGTTCCGATCAAGACCGAAGGGCAATGCCGCTGCATTGCTCAATGGCACTATGGCCGACTTTGCGAGGCTGGCCGTGAGCCAGATAGCAATGGCGACATGCAGGCTCTTGCCTGGCAGTTGGGCTGCTACGGATAGCCAACTCAGAGGAATCGGTCCCCTCAGGAACTTCTCGCCTGTTTTTGGTCGCGGGAGACGCTGTGGCGTTCCCGGCTTGCGCGTCACAGGCAGTCTGAGACGAGAGGGATTAATGGCCATGACCACGACCCTCCTTACTAAGTACATATAATAATACTGTACGGGCGTTCGCCGGTAAGCAGGTTGCGTCGCGCTGGTGCACAGGTGCTTTGTCGGATTGCGAAGCACTTTGCGTCATGCTCGGTCCTCCTCGATCAGTCGCGCGACGATGGACCAAATCGCTCTGCCACGGTCATCCCCCAAGCGATCAGGATGGCGCACGTCACGCGCCTCGGAGCGCAGCTCAAATCCGTCAAGAACAACAGAACTCGCTTCAGCCATCAGGCGCTGGGTTTCGGCAACCGCCGCATCCAGCTCTGACAATGGCGCTTCGATCAGCAGAGCATCATGCAAGGGTGCGCATATCTTGATGCCTGCCTCCGTGACGAGGCAGCAGGCCAAGCGCAGCATTTCGGCGCCATTTGCCTGCATGGGGAAGTTTCTGAGGAAGCGTGGATTAACGTCGGCGCCAACGGCGACCTGCCAGCCGAATACCGATTGCAGGCGCCCACGCAGGAGTCCTTCTGCCTCGATCGCATCAGACCACTGCCAGAACCTCGGGAAGACCCGCTTATGCCGCTCCAGCAGGCTAGAAGCGCCAGCAATTGACGTGTTGACCATACGGGCCAGGGTGCGGGCTCCCATGCCATACTGAACGCCCAGTGCACAGGTTTTGAACCGCTCTCGCACTTCGGGATGCGTCTTCGCTGTGGCACCTTCAGGAGCTTCCCCGGCCATAGTCGCAAGCGCAATATACGGATCGCCCGCATGATAGGCGGACTTCATGACCTCATCGCCGGACAACGCAGCAGCAATGCCAAACTCTTGCTGGCTCCAGTCGACAAGTGCGATGCCCGTAGCTGATTCAGGCCGTACAAGAAATCGAACCCAGGCCGGACCTCCGAATATGGAAGCTTTGGTGCTGGGCTGGTTGCGTCCTGTGCGCGACGCGAACGGACGCAGGGACGTCCTGTTCCGTCGATCCTTGCCAACAGCTAGTGCCGCCGGCTGGAAGCTGCTCAGCGTTGCGCGAAGCTCCTTCAGCGGCAACAGCTCTGAGTGTGAACGCGTCATGTCTTTGAACGTGCTGTCGCTTAAGTCGAGCGCGCCATAAACATCACGCGGCCAAGCAATTCGGCGCCGTTCGAGGAAGTCGTCGAACAGCGCGATGTTAAACCTACCAATCCGATAACACCCGGAGGCTTCGTCTACTTCCGCGATGAATCGCTCTCGAACTGCCGGCCAATTAGCTGACAACCATTCCAACGCCGATGCGTCGACCGGTACTCCGGCAAGCTCAATGCGGGCGACGGCGATCAGATAACGACCACGCAACAACGCCCGCCCCCAATCAATGTCCGGTCTCATCCGACGAAAGAGAGAGGCAATGGCTGCAAGTTGCTGGCGAACCTGATGAGGCAAAGTAACAGCACGCGGTCCAGACACAGCTGGCAGACCGTACCAGATCAATGAACCAACCAGCCCAGGCCCACCGGTGACAAACTTGCCGTTTGTGATATTTCGAAACTCGACGATGAGATCGAGCAATCTCTCCGGCATACGCCATCCGAGCGCAAGATGAACAGATAAGAGATCTTCCACACCTATCGAAACCAGAAGTGCTTGAGCGCCTGTTGGGTAAGGCGGTTGCCGGTGTGAATGCAGCTTCGAAACATCGATCTGAAAGGTGCTACCGTCATTGAGATTTAACATCGCGACGTAGATCGGTGATGGTGGGTCGGCACTGTTGTCCGTGACCCCACACAACACGACGTAGATACTGTTGAAACTTGGCTGAGAGTTGAGCATCACAGTTCGCCTCTCAGCCGCTTTAAGACCGAATTATCCATTGACTCGATCACACGATCTTTGAAGGCTATCGAAAGAATTCTTTGGAGCGATAGATCTGGCCAATCAGGGTCTGGAAATACTCCTGCAGCCTCCAGAACGTCGTAGGTTCCGGCGCCCATATTGGCGATCAAGCGTATCCATTTGCTCCTGGCACGCTCAGCAGCTTCCAGGGCGACCGTGTTCCATTCGTCAAGACGCCCGCGCTCATCCTCTAGCTTTATGGGCCAGAGGAAAACCGCGTTGTGTGTGGTAATAGCTGGGACCAGAACCTTTGCCACTGCCTCACCGGGCAGGTAGGGCGCGAGAGAAGGTTCAACCAAATAGGTGAGCCGGTCTTCTTTGAGCTCCAGGACGATCGTTTCCAGCCACATCGTGATATCCGGATGTGTTTGGAAGAACTCTTGTCGCCCGGGCTTGCGCACCGGCACAGAGACCAGGATTCGACGAACATCATGGTTCTCGCCGAAGCGCTGAGAAAGCCTGAGCCGCTCCGGATTGAATGGATCGGGATTCTTATCATCACCGTTATCATCATCGGGTGGATCGATAGTGTGAGCCATACGCTTTACCTCCGCATTACGTTAAACGCGAACTTGTCTGAGCGTGTTGAGCGAAGCGAGCGCAAAAGCTGCATGTCGGCGAACAGCTTCGCTGAGTTTAATTGGGAGACTTGGACTGCCCACGGCTGGCCGGAGGCTAGTTGGTCCTTAACGGCCTACGCCTGCAAACCCTCACGGAATCAGTGGGTTGTGACTTCTGGAATTTGAGCGCGAATATTTCCGCACAGGTTTACCTTTTTTCGTAGGTAATGCGTCGAACCCGATCAGGCGTCAGGCCGTGCGCAAGCGGAGTTGAAGCGATCTTTCTTGCAGCTTCGGAGCGATTGAACCCGCTTCGCACCAGGGCTTCTACCTCTCGGCGAATCTTTACGTCTCTTGAGCGCGTTTCCTGTTTACGGGCCTGCTGACGACTGCGGTCCGGAGCCCGTGATCGCCGGTCGACGATTCCTTTGCGATTGGCGAGCCGTTGCACAAGTTGTCGATCGACGTTGAGGAGGGACCTGGACCACTTGAGCGTCTGGGACAATGGCACGGACTCTTCACCGACCATCAGTTGGATAGCCCCTCCGTCAGTCTCGACACTGATCACGCGTGTCCCGTTACGCCCTTTTACTTGACCCAACACCCACCCGTTGGCACCGACCAAGGTGCGCGGAAGGCCAAGATCGAGCATTCGCCCCATTGCAATGCAGAGCCGATTAAGGTCGGTAGCGTACTGGGCAAGAAGCGCCATCCGCACGTTTACTCGCCCATGCATGGGCTCTTCGTCACAGTTGATGAACGCTTTGGACCGCTTCAGCACATCTTGTCGAACAATGACAGGTTTGTGGCATTGCCATTCGCATCCCGGGCAAACAATTTCCGTTGCGCGATCTGCCTTAGACAGAATCCCCACGTTGAGAAGGTACTCCAAAGCTCCAGCCGGCCACTCGGATATCTCGGAATAGGAAAACACTGCCAGCCGCGGGTAACAGGATTCGATGCGCTCAACGACTAGCGCCGCAATATCAATTTTCCGAATCCCCATCACCATTGTCCGAGGTCAGTGGTCTTGGCTCTACCCCATGGTCAGCAAGCATCTGTTTTATTCGCTGGCCATAGTCATCGTCATCCAAGGAGCAGGAATTCGGCCATGACAGATCAAAGCTGCGTGTCTTGGCTTTCTTGTCTTTCGGCCCCATTTCGAAAGTTACCTTCAAGCCAACAGAGGCAACCTTATACATCGTCATCTCCAGCCCGCCCATCGCGACTTCTAGGCGCTTATATGCTATCTGTGCCGGCGTATCAGGTCCCAATTCAATTCTGATGGTATGCCTGCTTTCACCGAATGTCCGAACTGCAAGCTTACGCACCTCTACCTTCGCAATACCCAGCTCAGCACGTGGCTTGAAGAGAAAATCGGCGTCACGAAACATTTCCAAGTCATACACGCGCTCGTCCTTTTCGCTATCGCGTGCAATGACTTGTCCAAGAACCGCCTTGGCGAACGCAAGTTGGAGATCTTTGGTGCGTTCGCCTTTCCCAGTGTGCCAGATTGTTAGCGACCGTTCGCTGTCATCGTGGACAAAAATGATCTCGAAAGCAGGGTTATACGGACGCTTCGTCCATCGCCCCACCTCATCATACTCGCTGCTGGTACTTGGATGGTCTTGAGGATACGCAAAGTAATATTCCCGGTTCCGCCGTCGATAGGCATGGACGACGCAATGTGCTCCTCGAGCTTCGTTACGCATATAGACGTCCGAAACAGCAGTGGCCAGGGCATCCGCGTCCGCCTTTTGCGGTTCGCGTCCAAGCTTCGGCAGATTTCGTCTCTTACGCCAATTGCGTTTAGGCTTGAGATCAGCCACCGAGAAGAAGACTGCGCCGTCCCAAAGATCCTCTCGCTCGAAGTAGGTCCAGAATGCGCAAGACAGAGGATCGGGCAGGTTGGCCAACTCAGCCGCTACAATATCCGGGCCATCTCGATCTAGTTTGCCTTGGAAAGCTGCCTCATCGATGATGGCTGCCTTCCCTATGGATGAGCCAAGAATGTGGAGGTTTGTGAAGTCCTCGCCCATTTGGAGCTTCATACTTTCATCAAGCTCTTCCCAGGCCTCGTACAGCGGGTCGACGTTGCGCACCCCAAGTGTCTCCCACTCAAACCCTTTAAGCGCCCCGAACTTCTCGAAGTAACGCTTGAGCCAGTCGCGTGGTGCTCTCCGAAAGAATTGGCGGATATCGAAGTCGTTAGCCATTGCCTGATGTGAAAACCCATCTGATTCGAGCCGAATCATTATGCGATTCGTGGTGCTGGTGTCCTGGCTTTCACGCGCTCGATCATGCGCAGCCTTTACCGGGCTGGGCAAGGTCCGGTTCGAATGTCATTGTGGGGGTTGGATCCACCGAGGAAGTGGAGCAGTCGGTGCGGCGGCATGTCGAATTCACCAGCCGGCAGGCCAAGGCCTTAATTCATGACCTATGCCCACTCCTTACCAAACGCACCGAAGTGGGATTGGCATCTGCTTACGACCCATTTCACTCGCGAGCGAGGATTGACACTACTCGCCGCCGCCGCCGCTGGCTGGCCTGTTCATGCGCGCACAGCTGACCAATCGACCGAATATCAGTAAAATTTGCTGAAGACTAACACCCAAGAGGAATGCCTCATGTCCGATCGGCGCACACTCGCCAATCGTACCAATGCGTCCAAGAGCACCGGCCCGAAGAGCAAGGACGGCAAGTCCGTCGTCAGCAGTAACGCGACACGGCACGGAATTTTCAGCGACAGACTATTCCTGCATGATGAAGATCCGGCTGAATTCAATCAACTCCTGCTGGAACTGCAAGAGTCACTGCTACCCGTAGGATCACTTGAGCTCGGCCTTATTGAACGAATTGCCGTCAACATGTGGCGTCAACGTCGCTTGATCGCGGCCGAAACCGCATCAATCAGCTTGGCACGAGAGCGCAAGAAGATCGCAAAAGGAGTGAGTTCCGAGCTCGATCTGGCCCACGCGATGACGGCGGTCGATGAAAATGACCTGGAGCCATTTGACGAGCATCAGGAGCGTTGGTGTCGCGCCGTTCTGCATGAGATCGAGCAGTTGGAAGACTTCGAACTCAAGACGATTGAAGCGGACGCCCCACACGTCTTTGCTCAACTGCAGCGGGATGCCGAGGAAGATCATGAAGAACTGCCGGCCTACCTTGACGAATACGAAGGTGGTGCTGCGGCCTATATCGGCGAACTGCTGCGTTGGTGCCGCAAAAAAATCGCCGACGCTGAAAGGCGTCCGAAGCTGTTGGAGATGGCAGAACGCGTGCGCCAACAGAAGCTGATGTTACCTGAAAGAGCGTTGATGCTGTTCACCCGTTATCAAACCACGCTCGACAACCAGATCTACAAGGCTCTCCGGGCGCTTCGCGAGTCGCAGGAGTGGCGCCTTAAGACAATCGAAGAGCTCAATACGGGTGAAGGTGAAGCCGTCTGTGACGGTCCCCAATGACATTGGCTTTGTTTCGCAGAACCAAACTCCTGAGAGAGCCGCTTTTGGGCGACAGTCGATTTCCCAAATGATTTCGAAAAAATCGGGGCAATAAAGTTATGGGCGGCAGAGGATCGGGACGGCCAGCCAGCTTCGGCCTATTCGTCGACAAGTGCGAAGACTATCTTAGCATTGACATCACTTGGATGCATCGCAGAAAGATGCTCGAACCCGGGCAAACCGGATCCCTCCGCTGGAGCCGCAACGAACAGCAGATTGCCTGGATCAGATATTCGGTTCAAACCGACGGCATTCTGTTGATCTACAAGACTCGGTCCGGCGAAGGCGATTGGCGCAGTGTGCGCGATCTCATCCCGTTCACTTGGACCAACACCAATTTTGGCGGCAGGCGCCAATGGTTCGTCTGTCCCGGTTGCCGAAAGCCCTGTCGGCTGATCTATGGCGGTTCACTCTTTCGATGCCGCAAGTGTCACGGTCTCAAGTACGAGAGCCAATACGAGCCCTCGTACTCTCGCGCATGCACCCAGCGCCATGAGCTACGCAAACGACTTGGGCAGGTTGGCTCACTCGATGATCCCTTTCCACCGAAGCCGAAAGGCATGCACTGGTCGACCTACGAACAGTTGGAAGCCCGTGATGATGAACTCCAGCAAAGATGGGCCCGCGATGTGATGGACTGGCTGGAGCGGACGAAGCCTGACTGATGTGCCCCTTTGGCCAAACGTCTCAGCTATTGGCCGCGATTGCGTCCACCTCTTTCAAGATCCGATAAACCGACATTCTCGACACACCAAGCTGGCGCGCAATTGCAGCTGGCCCAAGACCTGCTGATGCGAGCTCATGAACAGCGTGTCGGTCAATGCGCGGCTTCCCACCTGTATAAACGCCGGCCTTCCTGGCTCTTGCGATACCCTCGGCCTGTCGTTCGCGGCGCACATCCGTTTCAAATTGCGCAAACACGGCAAGCATACCGAAAAATGCCCTGCCGGCGGACGTCCCCGTATCGACGCTTTGCTCGATCACGCGGAGATCGGCGCCTGCTTCCTCGACTTCATGGACGATATTGGCAAGGTCGCGCAACGAACGACCCAAATGGTCAAGCCGCGTCACGACCAGTGTGTCACCCTTGGTGAGCACTCTGAGAGACAGTTCCAATTGCTCCCGCTCTTTGCGTTTGGTCCCGGTGCGCTTCTCTTCGAAGATGATTGCGCAGCCATCCTTGTTGAGCGCGGCCTTCTGGATTGCCAGTTTCTGGTCTTCAGTGCTGACGCGTGCATAGCCGATCCGCCTTCCCATGAATCAACACCTCGTAACAAATAAGTGTGCATGTTACATATTGTGTAACATCACGAGGAAAACAACTCATTTGTTACGCGAAATAGCAGCACACGAGCATGTAACAGAGGCGTGTACTTAAATATGACGGTCTGTAGGTACTTGGCGGTCGCAACACCCCAACAACCGGACGCGATATACTCAACTTGAATTTTACCGCCTTGGGCCATGAAGAGACCTGAGCATGTGCAGCATGCTCTGCGTATTGCTTCTTCCTGAATCACAAAAGCTGTAATACTAACATAACCCGAGGCCTCCTTACCGGCTCGGGCCATTTCTGGACTCTTCTTCCGATTCCTCAAAGTTGGGTTCCGAGTTAACGTAGCTGCTCGTGACGCCTGACTGCAAAGAAGTTATGGAATGCCAACTACTCTATTGCCCGAATTGGGACCTTGGCTTGTTTGTGCCGTTGCAGTCTTCATTGGTACCGTCATTCAGCGATTGTCAGGAGCAGGATATGGGATGTTTGCCGCGCCGGTGATGGCAATGGTCGCTCCCGAATGGCTTCCTGGAACAGTCGTACTCGTCGGGTTTGTGATTGGCTCAGGAGCACTGCTGAACATGCGGGACGCCGTGCAATGGACTGACTTACCTGCCGGTTTTTCAGGACGTATTGTGGGCGCAGGGGTTGCTGCTTACATCGCGACCGCGGTGGTTGGAACTGATGCACTGGCCATCATTGTTGGATTTGTTGTGCTTTTTGCAGTTGGTTTGACAATCCTCGGACTAACATTTCCCATATCTAACAGCTCACTATTCGTTGCTGGTGGTGTCGGGGGCGTGATGGGTACACTTACCGGCGTCGGCGCTCCACCAATGGCAATCCTCTACGCGAATATTGAAACACGAAGGTCGGCTGCCACACAGAATGCATTCTATGTATTCGGATCGTTCGTTGCCATTTTTGTACTTTCCCTGGCAGGTATTCTTAACCTGCCTCAAATTGCATTCGCGGCTTCACTAGCACTGTTGGTTCCTTTTGCTCTGCAGGCATCGCGTCCACTGGCTGTACGATTCGAGCGTGGCGCAATTCGACCATGGGCACTTGGTCTTGCCACCCTGTCGGCATTGGCTTTGCTTGGGCGAAGTCTTTAGTCCGCGTTAACTAAAGGTGTGACGACGCTTATAGAAGCGGACATTGCACGGCTTGTGTCGAACAAATCGTCTATGTGGGCTTTGCACCATTAGCGCCATAGGTCGCGATGCGGATGATTCGAACCGAAGCCAGGCAGAGAAAAGGAATTGTCCCGTTATGATCGAATGGAATGCAACGAATTCCACCCACCAAGCTATCGTCACAACAGCGGCCCAAGACATCCCGCTCGGCTATAGCGCAGATATCGTCGTTATCGGTGCAGGGCCCGGAGGCTTTGCTGCTGCTCTCAAAGCAGCGCGCATGGGGGCCGACGTTCTCGTGGTTGAGAAGTTCGACATGCCTGGCGGTGTGCACACTTCTGGACTGCAGGGATCGGCGGGCATCGGCATCGGCGGCATCCACAGCGAGCTGATGGATCGATTTAGCGAAGAGGGGCATATCTATCAGTCTGATCCGAAGATCCATCCGGACTGGGCTGGCAATCCGCTATCCCACTATGAGCAGCTTAAAGAGCCCGGTAGCGACTTCACGCGGCTGACATTCAATCCCGAAGGTGCTGGCTGCATCATGTCGAACATGTTGCACGAGGCAGGTGTTAAAACGCTTTACGATACGAGATTTGTTGATTGCATAGTCGAGCAGAAAACTGGCGATGGACGCATTAAAGCGATTGTTGTTGAGAACGTGGATGGCCGTTTCGCGATTGCCGGACATCTTTTCATAGATGGCTCAGGCACCGCTCAGGTCGTCGCGCGTGCAGGCGCGCCGTTTACATCGGGCGGAGGGCCGCAACCGAAGACAGCCGATTGGGATGGCAAGAACAGGCCGGTCCCGGGCGGACTTCTGTGGACAATGAATGGTATCGACCTCGAGGCTCTCGTCCGCCACCAGGTTCATGCCAAGGATCCGCTATTGGCCAAGACGATTGCCGAGGCGCGTGCCGCAGGCGATATTCCGCAAGGCTTATACCGTCCGCGAATGGCCGGCACAGGCGCCTATGCGAGCATGTACATTGGGCATCCGACACTGGATATGAGCCCGATTTCTGCCGATGGCACATTTGTGCTCTGGCAGAACGTTCCTTATGAGCTGGGTCTCCACATGGATGAAAGTGGTGAGGACCAGACAACCGCAATTCGACTGCTGCGGAGCTACATTCACGCGGAGTCACGATTTCTTTCGAAGTACGTACCGGGCTTCGGGGACGCGCGCATTGCGAGCATCGGCCGCTTTGTCGGCGTAAGAGATGGCCGTCACCCGATCGGCGAGCACGTCTTCACGATCGAAGATGCCCGGTCAGGCCGCAAGTTCCGCGACGCGGTAACAACGCCGATGACCAAGCGCTTCTTTTGGGACGGCCACAAGAATTACGAATTCGAGGTGCCGTACCGGTCGTTCTTGCCGAAGGGCGTCGATAACCTCATTCTCACGGGCGCTTCATTGTCCTTTACGTATGAGACGATCTTCATGGTCATGAGGAATTTCCCATGGACCACCTTGACGGGTGAGATCGCTGGTTTTGCGGCTGCCCGGTGCATAGACAAGAAGATCCGGCCCAAGGAATTGAATTGGATTGAACCTTACAGCGCAGGTGGCTGACCTTCTAAGAGCGCCAAGGGCATTTAACATGGCAGAATTGGATTGACCTGGCCGTCCGGAATTTGATCATTGCGTCGGTCACAGGCTCGGCGATGCTGCACTTGCTTAACTCCGCTTCAGAGCAGGTCCATCGTTGGTGCGATGCGAGATAGAAATTTTCGCGACAGCCGCTGTGGGTCAAATTTGGTGAGTGGGTTGCGCTGCAGCATAGTGGCAGCGATACCTCTAGCAGCGGACACGATGTGCTCAAATTCCCTATGAAACAAACGGGCCAAGACCAGAAGTTTTAGCTACCGCGTTCCTCGAACGGCCCAAGCGCGGGCAGCAAGCAAGATCATACCGTCACGATCGGTAGGTAATGTCTTTGCCAACCGATCTCTGAGGCGATCACGGTCCGCGTCGTCAAGCGATGCGCAATAGCCAGGTGCCGGCGCGATCCCGCTCAGAAACGGTGTCCAATAGTCGTTGAAATCCTCAAACGGCGTTGGGATGTCAATCGGCTCCGTCACGACGTCGTGCAGTCCCGATGTCTTAAACAAATCAGCCAGTGGGACAGGACGGCATATGGGAAATCGAACGCCTTCGTCCTTTTCTCGCGCGGATGGATCAAGCTCGATCGCCGCGTCCCAGAAATAACGCATGAACTGAACATGTCCGGCGTAGTCCCAAACATAAGCTGCAATTGTCCCTCCAGGCTTGACCGTTCGAATGAGTTCGGCAACCGCCTTGCTTTGGTCGGGGATGAAGTTGAGGACGAGACCTGAAACTGCAACATCGACGGAAGCGTCTTGGACTGGCAACAGGTCGCCTGAGCCTTGTAGGAATTCAGCTCGTCGATCTGTTACCTGCTCGCGCGCAAGCGATAGGAAGCCATCCGACGGTTCAATTCCAACAACCGAAGCCGGGCGGCAATCCTGCAAGATCTGAGACGCAAGAGCACCTGTCCCGCAACCGAGGTCGATCCATCGCAAATCCGCGGGCGCATTAAGCCATGAGAGAAACTTCTCACCGACTTTCCTACTCCACCTCCCAACATACATTTCGTAGGCGTCGCCGTCTGTCCACTTGTCTTGCATTGCTCCGGCCCATCAAAGATTAGGATTGGCGACATTCTAGAGCAACATGCTGCCGGAGTCTGCAAAGGAGCAACCCGCAATGCTCGTCTCCACGTTTGATGAAACTATGTAGCGTCGGACCGTTGGGCAAGTTCATATGTCTGGAGATACGTCCAAGCGATATCAAGTTTTGGAGTTGCGATGGCATGTTTGCGGCCACGTCGGAGCATATCACCCACAATGTGGTCAGCCTCAATTCGATTTCCCTGCTCCATGTCGCGCAGCAAAGATGCAGTCCATTTGGATCCGCGATCTGTGAGTTGGCCGTGATATCCTTTCATGCGGTCATCGTCGGGGCGGAACCCTTCGGCTGCAGCAACAGCAGTGCATTCGTCGAGCAATCCAAGCAAGAATGCCTCGCCGTTATCGGTCTTCAGAATGGTACCTACGTCGGCGCGCATCAGGCATGTGCCAGCAGCCAATGTGGCCAGAAAAACCCACTTATCCCAAAGGTCTTGTTCAATCGTCTCGCTGGACCTGGCGCTAATTCCACTCTTGGTAGCAACGAGCACGAGTTGTTCAGCCTTTTCACGGGTGCCCTCTTGGTCGGGACGAGGGCCAAAGATCAAACCCTGTAAAGGCGCCATATGCCGAATTGCGCCGTCAGGCATCAGCATGGCTGGAATCTGTGCGACTCCACCCCAAACGATTGCTTTGGGGAAGCGAGATTCGATTTGTGCCAAATGAGCTATGCCGTTCAGGAGAGGCGCAATGATGGTGCCGTCGTGCACATGTGGGGCAATCGTATCGAGCGCGCTTGAAAGTCCATACGCCTTAGAGGTCAGCACGATTACGTCAAATGGTTCTGCCTCGTCGCCTTCGGTTATTGTATTCACTTCAATATTCGCGTCGCCGTTCGGACTTTCGATCCGCAAGCCGTGCGCTAACTGTTGGGCACGATTATTCCGGACGAGAAAGGTTATGTCCGCACCAGCTTCGGCCATTCGACCGCCAAAGTACCCTCCTACTGCGCCCGCGCCGAGAAACAAGATACGCATCGGTAATCTCCTGTTGATTGGGAATGCCGGCGCACGACTGTTTTGCGCGTCCTGAGCTGTTGGTGACCATCGTACAACTAGGGCGTCGCTGATGCTAGCGGTTGCATGTTTCGTCGTCGCTCAAACAAATTAGCCGGACGGGTTTGGTTGAGGTCTGCCCTGGGTCAACAGGTTCAATCTGGCTGGTGAGCGGATCACGGCAGAAGTTCACCTAGATAGCGGACGCGAAGTGCTCATTTTCCCTATGAAACAAGAGGGCCATAACCGAACCTGGAGCCTCTCACTACAATAACAAATATTAGTGCGTGGCTGAGCACGCCAAACCAATTGATAGCGGGCACAAGAAGGGCACACTCCAGACGGTATTTGCGCCCGAAGCCAGTCATGAGCCGGACACCTTCTACAGTAGATGTTACACCGCGCTGGGACGACGGGCTGAGTTGCGCCATGAGCGATAGTCGGGCGCCGGCAAGGTGATCGATGCGGTGACTTCGGCAGATCATACGTTGCCTACACTCCGATATATAAGAATATTTCAAGACTGCTTGGTTCGGTGTCAATGTCGAGAAATACCGGGATCTGAAATCATCCTCACCTCAGCGAACTCCATCACATCAGCAGCTGTCATGTCCGCACACGAAGGTATTGCTGTTTAAGCAGAAGCCAGTTGAACTACAAAGGCCGACTGGCTTTGGTTATTGCGCTAAACAGGAAGAAAGGAAAGCAATAGGTCCACCTTTGATATTGATCAATGAAACGTCGTCCCCAGCCTGGCTTCATTTATCCAATTTCTGACAAGCTATGGAGTTCCACGATGTTGCGATCTATTTGGCGGCTGACCATGTTTTCGTCATCAACCTTGCTGCTTGGCACTTTTGCGTTTCTTATACCGTCCACGGCATCAGCACAGGTAAAGTTTGCCGTGCCATATGAGTATCAAGCGTCTTGTCAAAGTTGCCATGGGGTCTCGGCCACAGGCGATGGTGCGATGGCGACGGAACTCAAGAAGAAGCCTTCAGACCTGACAACTTTGGCGAAGCGCAACGGTGGGAATTTCCCTTTTCTTAAGGTCTTTCATACGATCGACGGACGGCAAGAAATTCCAGCGCACGGGACAAGTGACATGCCAGTGTGGGGGGCGCGCTACAAGAAGGATATTGGAGAGAAATATGGGCCCTACGGTGGTGAAGCAGCAATACGCGCTCGTATTCTCGAACTCGTTTACTACATACAGTCAATTCAAAAGTAACGCATTTTAGCATCGGAGCACGAGAACGACGGCATAATTGCCTGTGTAGATGAGTTCTCGTGCGATGGTGCTGTTGATCACAGGCCTTGGGCCCGGTTGCTGCAAGCGCTGAGAGCCGAACTAGAGAGTCAAGAGAAACCAGATCTATCTCTGTTGGCTCGATGATCTCGGTGGTTCCAAAAAGAGTGCAACCGACCAGCGCGTCTCGGCCCCAAAGCTCAAGCATAGTTTTGCATACATTTTTGGAAAGTTGGGCGGGATTGATGAAGTGGTGGTTGAGTGTGTTTTTCTTGATTAATGGCCAATGGATTCCCGGGCATGAAATGCAGCCTTCAGGCTGGGACCCGCGCGCATACGAAACCGAGGTAATCTGCCTAAAACGAAAAGCATTTGCAGAGGCTTCATGTAAGGAATTTAAAGACCGGATTGCGTGGTTTTGTACGAAGGGAGAACCCCTACGCGTTCCACCACCGACCCTTCGCGACGGCATCGAGTGTTAAGGCCAAGCGCAAGACATCTATTGACGTGGAAGCGTACGAACGAATCCCAAAAGGCATAGACCACCATTATTCTGCATTGTTGCGGATCGATATTGGCTTGCAGCATGACCCAAAAGCAGATGATCGAGAGACATCTATGAGACGCGTAGTCCAACAGATGCGGCTCAGTAGCCAAGTGCTACTGACGAGTTGCATGCTGTTAGTCTTTGGAATGATGGCTCATGCGGGAGCGGGATGGGGCGTCGCATCGAAGATGCGGCTCCCGGTGGTCGAAGTGAGGCGTTCACATCCACCTTACGCCGCATTCTGCAAGCGTAACCCAGGTCAGTGTGACATGACCGGTAAGGCAGTCATTCAACTCAACCGGAAACTGAAACATTCAATTTCCGAGGTCAATGCAGCGGTAAACAAGGCTGTTCGCTGCCTTCTTGCCGATAAACTTCTGCACGGTGAGGAGGAGTATTGGGCCTATCCCGTTGCCGGACGGGGTGATTGCGAAGATATCGCTCTCGAGAAACGAAGGCGACTGGCTGCGCTCGGGTTGCCCAGAGCTTCAATGACAATTGCCATCGTCCAAATCAGAAAGACAATGGCAAGTCATGCCGTCTTGTTGATCGAAACAACGACGGGCACTTGGGTCCTTGATAATTTAACCAACAAAATCTCTGCCTGGTCCGAAGTTCCGTATAGTTATGAAGCTCGCGAGCGCGTTGACGGGACATGGGAACGCTATGACCAAACGCTTTGGGTCTACGATTGAGTCCTTCTGAAGTCTTAAACAAATCGTCATGTGGAAGGCCGACATTGGTTGTTCAACGTTCGCTCTTTCGGGCGCGAGTACTTTCATCCAGCTGCTCGACGCGCCTGAGGTCTGGAACGGGTCACAGAACGAACCCGCTTACGCGGGAGTGCGCTGCGCGCGGACCATGCGGTGGGGCGAGTGTCGGAGTAACCAACTGAGGAACAAGCGGTAACGGTCGGAGGAGGCCGTCTTGAGGATTGAGGGGTTCCCAACTCCAACCTCAAGACAGGAGCCCCCGATGACCGACAAGCCGATTACCGATCTGCGCCGGCGTATGCTGCAGGACATGACGAACCGCAACTTCGTCGACAAGACCAAGCACGACTATATCCGCCATGTCGAGGCATTGGCTGATTTTATCGGTCGATCGCCGGACACAGTTACCAGCGATGATCTCAGGCGTTTCCAGGCGGCCCAGATTTCCGGGGGTGCGCAACCGCCGAAGATGAACACGCAGGCCTCCGCGCTACGCTTCTTTCTAACCGTCACGCTCGGGCGGGCCGATCTCGCCCATCAACTGGCGCGTACGAACTATCCGAGGAAGCTGCCGCGGGTGCTGCCGCCCGAGGATGTCGCCCGCCTGCTCGACGCCGCTCCGGGACCCGGCCTCAAGTACAAGGCGGCGTTGAGCATCGCCTACGGAGCGGGCCTCAGGGGCGGAGAGGTCGTCATGCTGCGCGTCAGCGATATTGATTCCAAGCGCATGTTGATCCGCGTCGAGATGGGCAAGGGGCGCAAGGACCGCCATGCAATGCTCTCCCCACACTTGCTCGAACTCTTGCGTTCATGGTGGCTGCAGTGCCGCTCCAAGGGCTGGCTGTTCCCGGGCCAGGATCCGCTGCGTCCCATCACCGTGCGGCAGCTCAACCGTGTCTGCCACATGGCAGCGGAAGCAGCCGGCCTCGGCACGTGGGTGACGCCGCACACACTCAGACACTCGTTCGCGACGCACCTGCTTGAAAGTGACATCGACGTACGCGTAATCCAGGTCCTGCTCGGCCATGCGAAGTTGGACACGACGGCGCGCTACACGCAGGTTGCAACCAACACGTTGCGCTCGGTGATGAGCCCGCTCGACCGGCTGCATATTGCCCCGCTGGACAAGGACGACGAGCCGGACAGATAGCCGAGCCCGATCGTGTCCCGTCCATCGCTGGAGGTCGCGGATATCTTCCGTGCCTTTGGTCCCGCATGGCGTGATGCCAACCGCGGTCACGTCAGTCTCGACCAGATGAAGGTCATGTCGGCCATCGAGCGTTGCCGCACGGCAGCGCTCGGCGGACACGTTGCGCGTTGTCAGAACGGGGCGTGCCGGCACACGCACATTGCCTACAACTCCTGCCGCAACCGGCATTGCCCCAAATGCCAGGGCGGCAAGGCACGCGAGTGGATGGAGGCGCGGCAGGCCGAACTGCTGCCGGTCGACTACTTCCACGTCGTGTTCACCCTGCCTGCCCGGATCGCCGATATCGCGTACCACAACAAGCGCGTGATCTACGATCTGCTGTTCAAGGTGTCGGCCGAGACGATGCAAACCATTGCCGCCGATCCCAAGCACCTCGGCGCCAGGGTCGCGATCACCTCGGTGCTGCACACCTGGGGCTCAGCCATGACGCATCACCCGCACGTCCATATGATCGTGCCGGGCGGCGGGATGTCGTCGGATGGCTCACGCTGGATCGCCTGCCGCAAGGGCTTCTTCGTACCGGTCAGGGCGCTCTCGAAGCGCTTCCGTAACGTCATGATCGATAAGCTCGTGGCAGCGCACGTGGCCGGCCAGCTCAACTTCTTCGGCGCGCAGGCCCATCTTGGCGATCTGCGTGCCTTCAAACGCTTCCTCAGGCCGCTGCGCCGGCGCAAGTGGTTCGTCTATGCCAAGCGCCCGTTCGCCGGACCGAACGCCGTGCTCGCCTACCTGTCGCGCTACACCCACCGCGTCGCCATCTCCAACCGGCGGCTGATCAAGGCCGATGCCGCGCGTGTTATGTTCCGCGTCAAGGATTACCGCCGCAATGGCAGCGCCCGATACACGACGATGATGCTCACCCCGCACGAGTTCATTCGCCGCCTCCTCATCCATGTCCTGCCCAAAGGGCTCCACCGCATTCGCCATTACGGCCTTCTCGCAAGCGGCGTGAAGGCTGTTAATCTCGCCAGGATGCGCGATCTCCTTGGGACCCCGGAGCCAATCGTCAACGATACCTCTAACGGCAACGACGACGCTGAGCCTGGGGCAACTCCCGATGACGCCTGGCCAATGCCATGTCCTTCATGCGGCCACGCTATGCGCATCATCGAGACCTTCGCGCCCGGCACAACGCCAAACAACGTATCGGAACCGGCAGGCATCGATAGTTCATGATCTCAACGCGCTGCCAGAATAACGTTGTCATAAGGCGGCCCCCGCGCTGCAACGCTCGGCTGCGTCCCGATCGCCTCATCATGACCTCGACGATCGCAAAAATGTTCTTACCAATGACAGGCAAGCCCCGGTGGCTCACCTTGCATGCCTCACACAACCGTGCGGTATGCACCCCTCACCAATCCGACAGGCCACGCCCGGCCGCCAAAAACCCATAGCAGTCGCGGCACGCTCCTCGCCCAACCGCCCGCGGGTTCCTTCCCTGACGACTTTCGGACGCCGGCTCCAGTGCGTGTGGAAATCTCATCGATCGCCAGCATCCGAAACTCTTCACACAACCGGTCCTGAGCAGCTGCAGCAAGATCTGAGCATGCAATCAATGCTCCATCGCAAAAGCAGACGTCACCTCATCAGGAGGTGCTGCCGTGCACAAACGTCGAGAAGTCCACAAAACCGGACAAACGCCCGCTCAGTCCAATTCGAAGCTTTGTGGGTCGATGCTTAGTCTGCAACGATCAAAGCACAGCTTCGGTACTCACGAGCACCGAGCCTTGAGTTGTCACCTACGTAACAGGATGCCGCCCGTTCGCCATGTAATCTCCTCCGCATGAGGTTCGGTGCCTCATGAGACGTGGACACAAGCACACAGGAGGAAACCATGGACTTGCTCACCACCACAATCGCACATGGCACCGCACATATCCTTGAAATACCCAGCATGATCGTCGGTGCCGTTGCAGCGGCGGTGGCAATCAAGGTACCTAAAGAGAAAAGCAGCTTTGCAGACCAGGCTTTGTCTGTCCGAACATTGGCTGACATTGGTGTCGAACCCGGTTCAATCACCTGGATAAACTAGGCTGCTTGTTTCTCGTCGGAGGGCTAGGTTTAGTTGTTTTCTTGCCTGGTCCTCAAGCGTTAGCGTCCGGCCTGCACCGCCTTACGCGACCTGACCTTTCGAGCCATGATGTCCGCTCAGATGTAACCGGGGAGGAACCACATGGCATCAAGACCCAGGACTTCTCGTCAGCGATGGAGCGACGCGTTCAAGAAGCGTATTGTCGCCGAAGCCCGTCAGCCGGGCGAGACGGTGGCTCAAATCGCACGGCGTTATGATCTCGATGGACGACGGGTGTCGAACTGGATGAAGAAGTTTGGCTCGCAGACGCCACTGGTGCCGGTCGAAGTGACGCCGGACGACAGCAACTCGCCGATGCTCGCCCCGCATCCATCGACTTGTGTCGAGGTGAACTTGCCCTGCGGTTCGAAGGTGCACTTCGGTGCTGACGTGGGTGTGGAACTGGCAGCTGAGATCATTGCCGCGCTCAAATCGAAACGATGATCCCGGTTCCGGCAAGCACGAAGGTTTGGCTTGCGTCTGGCGTCACGGACATGAGGAAAGGGTTTAACGGTCTCAGTATCCTGGCGCAGAACACCTTGGAGCAAGATCCGTTCTCCGGCCACTTGTTCGTCTTTCGTGGGCGTCGCGGTGATCTGGTGAAGATCATCTGGTGGGACGGCCAAGGTGCCTGTCTGTTCTCGAAACGGCTAGAGCGCGGGCGGTTTGTGTGGCCGTCGCCGGTCAAAGGCAAAGTAGCGATCACCTCGGCGCAGTTGGCGATGTTGTTGGAGGGGATTGATTGGCGCGCGCCGGTTCGAACATGGCGCCCATTGAAGGCAGGTTAGCAACAGTCCCGCTTGCTCTTTGACATCGCAGATTCATTCAGGCCCGCGAATAACGTATGGCTTTGCCATGACGAACACCGATGGCCATATCCCGCAAGACATTGCCGGTTATCAAGTGCTGTTGGATCAACGTGATGCCGAGATCGCCAGACAATCGGCGGAGCTTTTGGCGCGAGATCTTCTGATTGAAAAACTCAAACTGCAACTCGCCAATCTGAGGCGGCAACGGTTCGGCACGAAGTCTGAGGCGCTAGACAAGATCATTGATCAACTTGAGCTGGCACTTGTCGAAGCGGAAGCAGCGGCGGAACAACATTGTTGCGAACCACCGCCCACTGACACGGCAGACAAGCAACAGCCAACCCGCAAGCCCTTGCCTGAGCATCTGCCTCGCGAAGAGATCGTTCTCAGCCCTGGCGAGACGTGTGATCAGTGCGGCGGGGCATTGCGTCACCTCGGCGAAGACGTATCTGAGACGCTGGAATATGTACCGGGACGCTTCAAGGTGGTCCGAACGGTACGAACCAAGATGTCCTGCCGCTGCTGTGAGGCCATTCATCAGGTTCCAGCGCCATCAATGCCGATCGAACGGGGGCGGCCAGGTCCAGGACTGTTGGCGCATGTGCTGGTCAGCAAATATGCGGATCACTTACCGCTGTATCGCCAGTCTCAAATTTATGGGCGTGAAGGCATACAGCTTGAACGCTCAACCCTTGCTGATTGGATCAGCCAATCGGCGGCACTTCTCGAACCTCTTGCAGATGTCATTGGTCGTCACGTCATGGCCGGAGCCGCCATCCATGCCGATGACACGCCGGTCAAGGTACTGGCGCCGGGAACCGGCAAGACCAAGACCGGGCGCTTGTGGGTCTATTTAAGAGATGAGCGAGATTGGGCTGTTGATCATCATCCAGCCGCGTTCTACAAGTTCACGCCGGATCGACGAGGCCAGTGGCCACGAGATCATCTCAAAGACTTTTCGGGTTGGCTGCATGCCGACGGCTATGCCGGGTTCGAAGAACTTTATCGGCGAGGTGGTATCAAGGAAGTCGCCTGTCTCGCTCATATCCGGCGCAAGTTCTTTGACATCCATGTTGCCCAAGGTTCCGGCATTGCCAAAGAGGCACTGGAGCGGATTGCCGAGTTGTACAAAATAGAAGCTTCCATTCGAGGCGATCCACCTGACCGGCGCAGATCGCTCAGGCAGGAACAGGCGGCACCGCTCATTGATGATCTTGAAGCGTGGCTCCATTCGCAGCTCACACAGATCTCGGGCAAGTCGGCCTTGGCTGGCGCAATCCGTTATGGCCTGACCCGCCTCAAGCGACTGCGCCCATATCTCGATGATGGCCGCCTCAGCATTGATAACAATGCTGCCGAGCGCGGCATGCGCAGTATAGCCCTTGGGCGCAAGAATTGGCTTTTTGCTGGATCGGAGCGCGGAGGAAAGTCAGCGGCCATTGCCTACACGCTGATCGAGACGGCCAAGCTCAATGGCGTTGATCCGCAAGCATGGCTGACCGATATTCTTGGCCGTATCGCCGACCACAAGATCAATCGGATTGATGAGCTACTTCCCTGGCAGTATGCTCAGCAAGGCTGAGCCTGGACGCTCACCCTCAAGCCACCCATGCACTGACCGTTATGACAATCCGCAAGGTCAAATTCCATCAAACCCAGTGGGCGGCGCATTCCGTCCCTGATGCGGTCTGGATTTGCGGAACCAATGTGGTCTTAAAGATCGATTTGGTGCCGGAAACTGCCCATTATAGGCAGCTCCTCGAACCATCAGATCAACTTGTTGGTTGGCTGGACGTAGAACTAGTTATGGCTCATCCGCGTGACATCGAAGGACTGAAGTTCGACGTTGTTGCAATCGCAAAGGCTGGACAGGATCACCAAAACTGAGGCCGGCGTTAAAGCGGTCAAAATTTGCATTTTGTACTGAGACCAATCAGTTACTCCAAGGCAACTGGCTGCCCGTGGGGCGTGCGCAAATATGCCTCTCGCCACTTCTCAGTACGATTGTCTAGCTCCGGCAACTGCACTATTCGATGTTGCTCCAACAGAGCCTCGATAGCAGCTAGCACCGAACGATAGTAGTTTTCCACGTTGTCTACAGCACCCAACGACTGTGATTGAGCAAGCGCATCGCCGAGAGCACTTGCCCATTCTTCGCGTGACAAAATCCCCTCTTCGACCAGTGAATCGGCAATGCCAAGAACCTGCGCTTGCCAAGCCTCGTCGAACGTTGGTTCATCGTCCTTGCGCTGGAAAGGTGTGAGATTGTCAATTGGCCGGCTCAAGATAACTCTCCCATGCATCCACATACACGCGATCACGGCGGCCCTGTGCCTCTGGCCATAAATCAGCAGCGTCGAATCCAACGGTGTAGAGTGGCTCCGGCTTGATCACGCCGGCTGCGCTTGCATCTGCTAAGGGCTCAGCTCCGTGATACTCCTCAACAATACCGACTTTGCCGCGAACGTAGGCCGGCAGTCGCGTGTGAAAGGCGGGGATCGTCAACTTGCAGCGCACCGCATGTCCAACCTCAAAAGCCGGGGCCGTTTCTGCGACTGATCCTGACGACGGTGATGGGCCAGTTCTTGCGGCTGCAGAAGTGTCTTGGTCGTCGAACTGCACATCAGGCAGCAATTCATTAATTTTGATCGTCCCGTTATCGATCAGCGTCGCCGCAAGGCACTGGGTCCATTGATCGTAATAATTGAGGGTCAGGTAGTCGATGGGGTCCATTCGTTCGCGCACATGCCTGAACCAATCGATCGTCCAAATCTCCGGCTTGCCGCGCCACAGCGCAAACGTGGACATGCACATTGCCCAAGAGCGTGCCTGCCAGTCCTCGTGAAATGCAATGTCATCCGTATCTTTTTGCCAACTGACCGATCCGAACCCCTCGCGACCGCCAATATCATGAAGCGTATCCACTAGTTCGCTCCTTCTTGGATATTAAGTTGTCGTTCCGTGCCGATCATCGCATTCCTGGTGACAAGCTTCGCCAAGTCTTGTTCCGACCACCCTTCGGTGCCGCTCGGTCTTTGAGGAATGACGATGTAGCGCCGTTCAGAGGTTGAGTCCCAGACCCTTACTTCAGTGCCTACGTCCAGTTCGACTCCAAAATCTCGCAGGACCCCGCGAGGATCCCGCACGGCGCGGGCGCGGTATTCATTGGATTTATACCAACCAGGAGACATGCCTATCAGTCGAAGCGGGTAGCACGAACATAGTGTGCACACGACGAGATTATGTACATCGTCCGTGTTGAATACTGCCTTGAGGTCGTAGCCACCGCCTTCAGCAAGCCCCAACTCCTCGAACGCGGTCATTGCGTTGCTACGTAGCTTTGCTTCGAACTGGGCATCTACCCATGACTTTGCGATAACGCTAGCGCCATTTATCGGACCAATCTTCTCGGAGAGGTTGTCGAGCCAGTTATCGACCGTATCAGCTTTGAGTACGCCTTTATCGACGAGCAAGCTTTCGAGTGATTTGACGCGTAGTGCTGGTTCTGATGGCAGGTGGCTATGAAGCTCTTCATGTATGTGAGCGATCTTGTCTGAGTCATGTGAAGCCATTGAAGCCTCCGTTAACGTCCGACCTTCTTCAGGATAAGGCTGCACAATAGCAGTTCATTGGTGCAAAGCGAAAGCTATCGTGACTAACGACCAAATCAATTACGACGAGGTCAATGTTCCGTCCGTGGCAGGAATTTGCGATTGCCTGCTGTACTCAACAGTGCTGATGCTGGACCACGTGCAAACAGGTTTGTTGGCATGCTGGCGTGATCAGTTCAGCTTCTTTAAAGCACCTGAATGGTGCAGTATCATCTGTCTGGTTATGCCCGAGTCTGAGAACGCTACCTTTGACGGTCAGGGGGCCGGATGGTGCGTTAATGAACCAGGGTCCGCGCATCGTCCAACAGCACAAAACGGTCAGGTCTTAATCCTCTATCTTCTCCCTGGCGGCGAGATTGAGTTCACATGGACATAGTTGCTCGCAGATGCGCTTCAGGCTTACACTGATGTAACTCATGAAGAACAGCGCTAAACCCTTCGCGGCATCAGTCTGGCTTACTACGGTCAGCGAACAGATGAGGAAGCTTGATCTGGGCATGGTCGATTCGCTCAACAACCAGAGCAAGAAGGGTGTTGGCGAGCTATTGGTCGCGCCATCCGGCTTTGATTAACCCTTCGGTGAGGTGATCACGGTGCGACGGATCAACAAATGGTAGCTCTTGTTCGAAAATCTCTAAACTCAGACCGGCATAGTATGACTTTAGTTTTTCGATCGGTTCTCGAGCCGCGTCTGCCTTACCGAGTCTCCCCAGACATGCCGCCAGCATCATATTGCTGAACCACCAACGATCATTAACCCTCAGCGACTCCCTTGTGACACGCTCGGAGCGCTCGTAGTCGCCGGTTTGATAATCCGCAAGTGACTTTGACATGATGCATCTGTGAAGCAACGGGTCGTACGGTCGAAGGCGTATCGTTTCATCCGCTGCAGGCTTGGCATCGGCGAAACTACCCGCAAAGTTATGGGCGAATGCCAGCCCTGAATGCCCTGTGGCATAGCTCGGACATAGCTCGACAGAACGTTCCGCTGCCGTCATTGCCGCGTCATGCTGGCCGAGATAATAGCAAGCCCCTGAGTAGAACCTTAGGGCTCGCGGATCGCGCGGATCGAGTTCAAGCGCCTGGGTGGCGGTTGTACGACAATCTTCCATTCGTCCAACGAAATTGTCCGTCAGGTTGGCGTGCGCGTCACGGTATTTAAGAAAGGCAAGCGCGGCAATCGCTCCGGCAAAGGCCGGGTCTTTGGAGATGGCTGCTTCGATGAAGCGTAATGCTTCCGCATCATCTTCAGCGGTCCCGCGGTATATGTGCCAGTATCCGCGCTGGAGAAGTTCGTACGCTTCGAGAGATTCTGGCGGTCGTCCAAGAACTCGGCGCATCACTTTGCCCTCTAGCGCCGGTTCGATAGAGGCTGCAACACGCCTCGAGATATCCACTTCGATATCGAAAAGCTCCTCGAGAGGCTTATCGTATCGCTCGGACCAGATCTGCTCTCCGCCTTTACATTCAAACAGTTCAACGCTGACGCGGAGTTTACGTCCAAATCGGCGTATCCGACCACTCACGGCGTAGTCTGCACCAAAGACCCGCTGGATATCCGAGTGGCCAAATTCAGTTTCGCGCATACAAAAAGTTGCCGAACGCGCCAGAACTCTGAAGGCGCGGTGAGCGGACAACTCGAAAATAATGTCTTCGGCAAGCCCGTCAGCAACCAACGCGAAATCTGGGGAATCGTCCAGATTTTGGAATGGCATGACCGCGATAACTGGCCGCTCGGCGGTTGCTGGCGTGTCAATGAGGTCCTGGTTTGTGTCCGGCTTAACATCAATAGCCGCCGGCGCTGCCGGATGCGCTCGTTTAATCTGCTCCAGCAGCTGCTGTGTTTCCCAATCTGGTTCCACACCCAGCTCTTGTTGTAAAAGGCTGGCACCAATTTCGTATTGGCGGATTGCTTCCGCACGATTGCCCGCTTGGGCAAGCAACTGCATCAGGTGACGTCGGGCGATTTCGTCAAGCGGATCCAGTGAAAGCAAACGGCGTGCTGCCTGTGTTGCTAAGTTAGAATCATCATTGCCATCGCCCGCGTATGCCAACGATCGAAGAGATTCGGCAAGTCCGCTATCCAGCTCCGAGCGTTTGGTGCCCAACCATTCAGAGAATACTGGCTCTCGAAGGTCCAAGTCCTCTAAGAGTTCGCCGCCGCGGAAATCAGCAGCGTGTATTGCGTTGTCTCGAAGTAATTGGTTGAACTGACAGACATCGCTGACGATTGTGTCTTCGACAACACGGATCCTATCGGGCTCGCTGCGCAAAACCTGAATTCCTGATGCTGCCTCCAGCTTGCGGATTTCATGTAAGGCTTGGTTCAGACTATTTCGTGCCTGAGCTTGCTCACGATCTCCCCACAGCAGCCCAGCCAGCTTGTCGCGAGGATGCCATCGGTCGCTCTCGACAACAAGAAACGCGAAAAGCGCGCGCGCCTTTCGTGTGCTGAGCGCTATAGTCTCATCATTTGAACCCTTGAGCTCGAAGCCGCCGAACAGCCGTGCCTTGATCATGGCATGTACCGTCCTTTCTGGTTGATAGCCGGCAGCGATGGCTATTACCTGCCTCCGGTTCTGCAACTGTACCAGTGATCCGGTTTGGAGGCGACCAGCAAAAAGGATCAGTATTATGTATGTGGTGCTTCGGGAAAGTGCTCCCTCTCTCAACCAGAACGTGCCCTGAGAAGCCCAGGGCACGTGTTGGTCTATCAATCAGTTCGCTTGATAGCCTTGCGGAAGTTAGGCAGGAAATTCCGTCCCAAATGACTTCTGGGCACTCGAAGCACGGCCTGTAAGCTTGCGCCAAACGCTCTTCAAAAATGTGGCGACCACCTTCGCGCGTAGCGCGTGGGCACCTCGAACGTCCTTTTCCATCGTTCTGGCCTCCGTCGCCCGAATGAGGGCTTCACGGTCTATCTCGCGCGTTCCGTCTTCCGGGATGTGATAGGTCGGGTTGCGGGGAGACAGATTCGCATTTTCCATCGTGTACATTTGCTTGAACTCCTAGTCTTGGGAGGCGGTTACCTCGTTTCGATGGAGCCAAGCTAGACACAAGCTCTTAAACAGCGCGGACAAGGGCGCTTAAGGAGCGCTTATAAATCGCTTAAAGTGCCTTAATTCGACGGTCCACCTGGTTTTTGTAGGCTCAAATTGCGGGAGAAACAGGCTGGCGGCGACCGCTGCTTGATCATCGCGTCGGTTGCGGAGGCGATGCTGCGCATGCTCACGTCAGCTTATCGCGAGTGGCAATTTTTGTGCGATGCGAGATTGAGAATTCCGCGAGGTCGGCAGTGGGTCATTTTGTTTAATCTTTGTCAAGAGTATTATACGGCAGCAATACCCTCGATAACGGACACTCGGCTGAGATCAGAATCAACTGGGCGATCGCTACTCTGCCGATATTCATGTGACATGAGTGATACGTGACACTGGGAGCACCAGTGATCCGAATGTCAGCCCAGCGCCAATGGAGCTTTGTCCACCAAGCTGACATCTAGAACGCGACTAACCTCGAGATCAGATGTGTTCAGAAGACGAGAACTTCATTGGTCGACTTTTCTCACGCAATACGTCCGAACTAGAAATCGATTTCGGTAAAGCAAGCGAGATCAACCAGCAGAGGACCAGCATGATCGCAGAACCAATCAGGCAGCCCCTCATCCCGGCTAGCTGGTAGAGAGCGCCTGACAGGACAATCCCGATCAGTCGGCCGGCCGCGTTGGCGGCGTAGTAAAATCCGACATCTTCTGCAGCTTTTTTCGAGCCGGCATAAGCAAGGATCAGATACGAGTGCAATGAGGAGTTGACGGCAAACGCAAAGCCGAACAAGGCGAGCCCCACAACAATGACGAGGTCAAGCCTTGGAACGTTGTTCGGAATGAGAAAGAGGGCTGCAAGGATCGACGGGATCGAGATTAGCGCCAACGACCAGGTCCGCGCGGAGGGTACTTCGCTCGACAGACCGTCGTCACTTCTGTTGACGAACCTCGGCGCGATGGATTGAACTAGGCCGTAGCCGATCGTCCAGGCCGCAAGAAACGTTCCGACCTGAACGAACGTCCAGCCAAATGAATATAGGAAGACGGGCAGCCCCACGGCGAACCAGACATCGCGTGCACCGAACAGGAAAATGCGAGCCGCAGCCAGCAGGTTGACACCGCGAGATTTACCAAAGAGTTCCTTGATTGATGTTGATGACCCGGCCTTCCCGAAGTCACGCGGAAGAAGTCTCAGGCCCGCAAGCAGAACGGCGCCGATTAAGACCGCCATGAGCCACAACGCTTCCTTGAAGCCTAGCACCTCAAGCAGCAGGCCGCCTGCAAAAAAGCCAACGCCTTTCATTGCGTTTTTGGATCCGGTAAACCAAGCCACCAGACGAAAGAGCTGGGCATTGCCATCCGCTGAAACGGCTTTGATCGCCGATTTTGATGCGGTCTTTGTGAGATCCTTGGCAACACCGGCGATGCCCTGGGAGGCGACGACCCACGCAACAGATGCCGCGATCGTCCAGCCCGGGTCCAACATCGATAGCATCACAAGACCAACAACCTGGAGAAGCTGCCCTAAGGCCAGCATGCGTGGAATGCCGAACCGCGTTGCCAGCCAGCCACCGGCTAGATTGGAGACGATGCCGGCAAATTCGTAGAGCAGAAACAGAAAGGCAAGCGTGAAAGGCGAATAGCCGAGTTTGAAAAAATGAAAGAGCACCAGCATGCGCAACGCGCCATCGACCAGTGTAAAGCCCCAATAAGAGGCAGTTACAATCGCGTAGTTACGGAGAGCCGGTGACATGTCAGCCCTCGTTCAAAATGACGTGATTGGCCAGATCGACCATGCGGCAGACATAACCCATCTCGTTGTCGTACCAGGCATATACTTTCAGGAGCGTTTTATCGGTCACCATGGTGCTGAGCGCGTCCACGATTGAGCTGCGTGTGTCGTTGCAATAATCAGCCGAGACAAGAGGTCGGGTTTCGAAGCCAAGAATGCCTGCGAGTGGACCGGCTGCGGCCGCCTCGAACATCTCGTTAACCTCCGTCGCGGACGTCGCGCGCTGTAGTTCGAAAACGCAATCCGTCAAACTAGCGTTTAACACGGGGGCCCGCACCGCGTGCCCGTTTAGACGACCCTCAAGTTCGGGATAAATCAATGCGATCGCAGTTGCGCTGCCCGTCGTTGTTGGCTGCAGAGACAGCATAGCGGACCGCGCCCGCCGCAAGTCTTTGTGGGGCCTATCGACAACGACGTTTGTGTTGGTCGGGTCATGTATCGTCGTGATCTGACCGTGACGAATGCCAATGTTTTCGTGGACGACCTTTACGACCGGTGCCAGGCAATTGGTGGTGCATGAGGCAGCGGTGATGAGCCGATGCTCGTCGGGCCGGTAAAGATGGTCATTGACGCCGACGACGACGTTGAGGGCACGCTCATCTTTGACGGGCGCTGCTACAATGACCCGTTTGACACCTTGGTCGAAGTAGCCCTGCAGCGCGTCCGGCGTCAAAAACTTTCCAGTACATTCCAGCACTATGTCACAACCGAGTTCACCCCATGGCACTTCGGCGGGCATCTGGCTTGACGAGAACCCGAGGTGCTTGCCATCAATTACGATATCATCATCACTGGCGCTGAACTCTGCCCGCCAACGACCGTGCATACTGTCGAATTCAAGGAGATGCGCCGTGGTTGCGGCTCCCCCATTTATCTCGTTCAGATGAACGACATTAAGCCGGTTGCCACCGCGCGGGTCATCTTTGCCGCGCAGCACCCCACCCATTGCCGCTCGCAGCGCGAGCCGCCCCATCCGACCCATACCATTTATACCAACGTTCATGGTGGTCTCTCAGTTGGATTGCGCTTCTTGTCTTTAACACGACGGGTGGTTCGACACCGACGCAAATACAAAATTGCGGGGAAGACGTCGAGGTCAGACTGGCGAAACCTGGTAGCGGGGTAGCCAGAAATCGCCAAGACTGCCCTCTTACCGGCTCACCAATGAGGGCGATCAAAGAAGCCGGCATAGTCGAGTAACAAGGGCATGTTACACTTGTGTAACACTATTGCATGATCTTCGCCCGCTTCCACAATGCGGCGATATATCGATAAGTATCGACATATCGACAATTAGGTGCAACATGTTTACCATGTCAGATCTTCAAAGCCATAGTCTTTAAGACAAAATGGGAACGCTCGCAGCCAGGATGGGACGTGAACAGCTCAACTACAATTGATGGCTTTCGCGGGGACTTGTCATCGGCAAGGCAGCCGGCACAATTGTTTGCTGCTCTTGCGCAAGAGACAAGACTGGAAACGTACAGACTTTTGATGCGGTATCAGCCCTACGGCCTGGCTGTAGGCGATATCGCCCGCCTTCTTGCCGTTCCGCATAACACGCTTTCGACGCACCTGACGGTTCTGGAGAACGCAAGTCTTGTGCGATCCAGGCGGGCTGGACGGTCAAAGATCTACGTGGCCGTTGAGCAAAGTATCGCGGCTGCGGTAGCTTATTTGAATGAGGCACAGGCTCTCAAGTCGAATTGGAAGGAGCTATCCAGCGCGGCGCGAACCGACGACGAACTGCATGAATTTCCGCGTAAGCGCGTGCCGCCAGTCCGGTCCGACCAGGGAAACAATGTGTTGGTCCTGTGTACCGGGAACTCAACACGCTCAATCCTGGCTGAAGCCATTCTCAATTTTGAAGGAATGGGACGCATTCAGGCTTATTCGGCAGGGAGTAACCCGGCCGCAAAGCCCAACCCTTTGGCATTGGAACTCCTGCGATCACTTGGGTATGAAACGAACACGCTTCGATCCAAGTCCTGGACGGAATTTGGCGGGCGCGGTTCTCCAGAAATGGATGTGATTGTTACCCTATGTGACCGGGCAGCCAAAGAACGATGCCCTAAGTGGTCCGGTGCTCCGCTGACCTTTCACTGGGGAATACCCAAGCTGAACGCTGGAAGCCGGCAAAGGGAACAGAAGCAGGCGGCCGTCGAGTTGACCTACCGGTTGCTCATGAACCGCGTCACGACCCTTGTGAACCTGCCAATCAATCGGCTGGGTTCCAACGAGCTCAAGCTTCGCATGCGAAGTATAGGAAGAATGGCGGGCGCCACGGAGCTGGCTGTCGCGCGCAACAGTGCCTGACGAGCGGTGTGCGGGTTGAAGCACTGTGCTCGGGTTGGCGTTTGTAAGAGGGTGAGTATGCGGAAAGCGGAAAATTACCGCCGCGAATTTGAGCTCAAGTTTGACGCGAGCGACGCGCAGTTGCGCCGGTTGCGGAGCAAACGCGTCATCAAAGAAATCAATGTCGGTCGTGCCAGCAACAAGAAGCTGCGCTCGATCTACTTCGATACGCAAGAACATTTGCTGAGGGCGAACGGCGTTTCCCTCCGGGTAAGACTGATTGGAGGTACCTGGGTCCAAACCCTCAAGTTTGACCACCAGTTCAAGTCTGGCATCTCAAAGCCCATAGAGATCGAGCATGAAGTTTCCAACGCTAAGCCGGACACATCACTGTTGCAGGCAAAAGACCTACCAACCGATCTTTGGCAAGTACTGAAACAGGCCGATTTAAAACCCGTATTCGAAACCATAATTTCGCGCACGACCCGTGATCTGAGCATAGGAGATGGCAGTCGCGTTGAACTGGCGTTCGATACGGGAGAAGCTTGTGCTGGCAATGTAACGGTACCGATAAATGAAATTGAGTTGGAGCTGAAATCCGGGACCTCCGCCGCTGTCTACCAAGTTGCTCAGAAACTCATCCAATCCGAGCCCATGCGCTTTTCGGACTGTACGAAGGCCGAGAGAGGCTACCGCGCCGCAAACGGAGAAGCTGCCGAGTTATACATGCCAGCTGCCCATGTTCTTCCTCGACTGAGTAAGAAGAGCAGCGCGGAAGACGTCCTGCGAGCACTGCTGCGCGCTTGTCATGCGCAAATTTCACACAATTGGAGAGTGATGACGCTTTCGGCACATCCGGAAGGAACGCATCAGTTTCGGATCGGACTGCGAAGATTGCGGAGCATACTGGACGGTTTTGGTGCGTCGATCGAGGAGCGTGCGCTGGCGGCTCTACAAATCGATGCCAAGAAACTCGCGAATTTGGCCGGCACTTTGCACGATGCCGATGTTCTGATCGAAGACACAGTTGATCCGGTTGCCCAGGCAAACCCTGGTCAACCGCAATTGCTGGCATTGAGTTCTGCACTGCGATCAGAGCAGGAAGGTGCCTGCAAGCGCGTGCTTGCGGAACTGATGGACGGTCGAGTGGAAAAGTTCTTATTGCAGCTGGCCGAGTTTCAGGGCGGCAAACAACTTCTATTGTCGAAGAATACCAAAGGGACGCCAAGTGCGAAGACGATTGCGCGCGCTGAACTTTCCAAGAGCTGGCGCCGAGTACAGCGCTATGGCAAGCGCATCAAAGACCTTGAGATTGACGAACGTCATGCAATGCGCAGAGCATTAAAGAAGTTTCGCTATCAGTTCGAAGCGTTTTCACCACTGTTTCCTAGGCGCAATGCGAAGCCGCTGCACAATCGTCTGCGAACGTTGCAGGACACCTTCGGCTATCTCAATGATGTCGCAATGGCCGAACAGCTATTGGAACTGGAGTTTGGCAAGGCAAATGATGAGCGAAGTTTGAATGGTGCGGCTTTCTTTGTACTCGGTTGGCACGCTGCCCGTGCCGAAGAGAGTTGGAAAAGTGCTCAAGAGCGCTGGATATTCCTCAGGCAGGCAAAGAAAGCTTGGAACAACTAGAGGAGCAGCGGAAGCTTAAGCCTGCAATTTTCAGAAGGAAGACTGTCGCTGGCGACGACAACTTGATGTCTGGGCTCAAGGTTCAAATATACTTCCGCTATTTGATGATGTTGTTGTAAAAGTCGTTGAAACTGTGGGCGAACAATGATTCTGTTTCCGAACTGATAAGGTTGTTGGAGACAAGCGATGATGGGACGGCTCAATCGCGATCAGGACCAACTTTTCTATTCCTTCAATCTCGATGATGCTGTGCCGAGTGATCATCTCGTGCGCAAGATTGCAGCCGTCCTCGACCTGTCGTGGGTCCACACTGAGTTAGCTGGTCACTATTCCAATCTCGGTCGGCCATCGATTGATCCCGAGCTGATGCTGCGCATGCTCATCCTCGGCTATGTCTTCGGCATTCGCTCGGAACGCGCGCTCGTGCGCGAGGTACAAGTCAATCTCGCCTACCGATGGTTTTGCAGTCTCAGCATTGAAGACGCGGTGCCTGATCACTCGGCTGTCTGACGTCAGCATACCCGGAACATACTGGGAGCTTTTCTTAACCGAGTGATTTTAGGCTCATCCTCACCACTGAGGAGTGCCACATGGGACGTAGAACAGAAGCTGCTGACCGCACCGTTAAAGACATCCGGCGTCAAATCCGGAAGCGATATTCATCGGAAGAGAAGATCAGGATCGTGCTTACCGGACAGCAGTGCGAAGGGCTGCGGCGATTCGGCTTTCATCATTGTCATTTAAGTGTCATGTTTCCAGGCTGGGCGCAATCACTGTCATGCTGGAGGACCTTAATTATGATTATGAGACAAGCTGTTATCATTGTTTTGGCCGCGGTCGCTATATGCGGGCAGGCCGCGGCTCAAAATCACCACGATATGGTAGTGGATTTGGAATTGATCCTTGCGGTCGATGTTTCCAGATCGATGAACACGCGCCGATTGGCGCTTCAAAGGCAGGGATATGTGGCTGCCTTTCGCGATCGCAGAGTCTCGCAAGCAATTCAATCAGGACCGCAAGGGCGAATAGCTGTCACGTATGTCGAGTGGTCTGGCGCCGACCACCAGCATGTCGTCCTACCTTGGCGCGTTATATCAAACCATGATGAGGCAGTTGCATTCTCAAAGGACCTTGAGGGTCGGACGACGACGCGCACACGGCGCACCTCGATTTCTGCGATGTTGCAAAGAGCTTCTGTCATGTTCCAAACCAGCGGTTTCGACGGTCTACGCCGTGTTATAGATGTTTCAGGAGACGGCCCCAACAACAGCGGGTCAGTTGTTGAGGCTGCACGCGACGAACTCTTAGAAGATGGCGTGGTGATCAACGGGCTGCCGATCATAAGCGATCCAGCGGACTTACCCGGTTACTATGATCTCGCTGATCTCGATCTTTACTATCGAGATTGCGTTATTGGAGGGCTGGGCTCGTTCTATATTCCAGTGACGGGCATGCAGAATTTTGCGAAAGCAATCCGTATGAAACTAATACTGGAGATTGCGGATTTGAGTCCTCCGCGCCATCAGTACAAGGTTCTGCATCGTGCCAACTACGTGCCATCACCGAACGCGCGCAAAAAGGCTAACTGCTTGGCCGGGCAATATGCTGTGAGCCCTAGTATTCCGCCGGCGCGCCAGTAGATCACGCTTTGAGTCGGAATCGAACGGTCGGTTCCGACTTGCCGTACAAAGTCGATCGCCATCAAGTAGAGCATTTTCTGCTCTTTGTTAACTCCTAGGTTTTCTACGCGTTGTAACTTTTTGGCCGAACGCTGTAAGTCGCCCACCAGACGTCAGCTTCTAGAAAGAAATGTGGACCGACTTCTTGAAGGACCGCCTGAACGGCGGGGATGGGATCCGCAAGATCGAAGTAAGACGAGAGACATTCAAGTCTGTGCTTACCCGACAACAACAAGTGGCTAGCAGCGCTAGGGTCAACGGTGAATGAAACGCGCTTGGAAACTCTAGAAATCTTGTCGAAAGATGCGTCATCGCTCAAATTGGTAGAGTGGTCATAATTATCTTTCATTGCAGAATAGCTGGCGAAGTTAGTGTCAAAACACTGTTCTAAAGGCTCCATCACAACAAGAAAATCATAAATCAAGATGGTTGCTCCCGGCTTGCAAATTCGTAACAGTTCTGGAACAAGAGCAGACTTCCCTAAGTACGGCAGTACGCCGGCGAGGCTCACTAGGTCAAATGTTCTGTTTACTACCGGCAAGTGCGTAGCCTCACCAATGCAATATTCAATCCCTTCTGCCTCCCTAGCAACAGCTATCATCGAGTTGCTACAATCATAGCCAATAGCGTCACGCACAGATCGCTTGAGCGCTATCGTGGACCAGCCCGTGCCACACCCAATGTCAGCCCCACACTGAAACTGTTGTCCGGCGAGCGCTTCGGTGACGATAGTTGTGTGAAGAGGAGGCCGATAGGCGCTGTAGTGGCGAGCCGCGGTCGAATCGTATCTGTGCTTTGGTAACGTCATTCAACGACCATAGATCTAGCAACACGTCTCACCAAGCCTATCATAGCCCTATCATTTGACTGCTCATTCCATCGCTCAAACAGTATGCACCGCAGCATTTGGATTTGATTTCGCGCAATCCTGCTGCCGCGATGAATCTACATGATCGCGGTGTCGTCGAGGTAGAGCGCCGCGCCGACATTGTCGTGCTTGAATGTGCGGGCCCGTGGCGACTTGTCCACACAATTGTCGACGGCGTAGTGACCAGCTTGTATGGACCGACTGCGGAACGCAAGTGAAAATCTTTGCAAGGATTTGGAAGTCGCTAATTTGTATCCGGCCTGTTGGATCGACTCGCGGGCCGTGGCCTTGATGGGAATACGCACGCGCCATTGGTCTCATTTGCGGATCGACTGACAAGCAGTCAAGCGGGTCATCTGACTTTGCGGGCGTTTATTATTCCGTTCCATGCATTGATCTCAGTCGCGAACTCGATTTGATTTGTTCGTGTTTAGATTGCCGATGAAGACAGTTGATGTGTGTCGAATGGTTTGTCGTTTCTCAGAATGCTCCAAGCGATCCGTGCCAACTTATTGGCAAGCGCGGCCGCTAGTTTGTTCTTGTGGAGTCGGCTGGATGCTTGCTGCAACCAGGGTCCAAAGCTGAACTTCTCCCAGTTATGCGGTCGCATAAGGATCACATGTGCCGCCTGGACAAACAATGTCCGCAGATAACGGTTGCCGCGCTTTGAGATGCGTCCAAGGATTGTCCTGCCGCCTGTGCTAAATTGACGAGGCACAAGGCCCAGCCAGGCTCCGAAGTCCCGGCCTCGCTCAAACGCTTCGCCAGTTCCAATTGCAGCAACCATGGCCGTGGAGATCATCGGGCCAATACCAGGCACCGTCATGAGGCGACGACAGTTTTCTTCAACGGTCGCGATCTTGTCGATCTCCTTGGTAAGACTTTCAATCCGCTCGTCCAGCCAGAGCCAGTCCTCGTAGAGACCGACGATGATCGAACTCATGCGCGGCGAAATCTCATCGACACGATTTTGCAAGATTGCAAACAGAGATTTGCGCAGCGCCTGCGCACCAGGACGGACGGTGATCCCCTGCTCGATTAGGAACGCACGGATCTGGTTGATGGTGGCCGTGCGTCGCGATACCAGACGTGATCGAACCCGGTGCATTGCTTGCAGGTCCAGTTGGTCTTGCGTCTTCTCGCTGACAAGCCTGAGGTTGGGACGCAGAACCGCCTCGGCAATGCCTTCTGCATCGTTGTAATCGTTCTTCTGGCCTTTGACGAATGGCTTGGTGTGCTTCGCCGCGATGATCTTTGGTTGAAAACCCAATTGACGGAGCGAGCGGCTGACATAGTGGGCGCTGAGGCATGCCTCCAAACCGACGACACAGCGCGGCAACTTCTTAAAGGTCTCAACAAGTGCCATGCGCTTAATCTTGCGCCTCACAACAATCCTGCCTTCCTGGTCAAAGGCAACGATGTGAAATACGTCCTTGCCGATATCAATGCCGATGGAAGCGAGTTCTGGAAAGTCTGCTCGACGATTGCTGGCCATGGGGTGCTGCTCCTTTTGATGCAGGTAGAATCACTCGATTCTAACCGGCTGGCTCGGGCGACCAGTCGGTCCATCCCATTTTCGGACGATGAGAAAATTTGAGCGAGATTGCACTATGAATCAAAATGCGCAGGTCTTTGCTACAAGGGTATCGAGGATCGGCCAACCGCGATCAGTCCATTCGATCTTGGTTTCGATTAAGGCATGATAGACAGTTGTCTAGAATGACATATTCAATACATTTTTCTGCAACATATTGTTCACATCGGCATAGCAACGAGTTTCACGTATAGTGATATTCAAGCGGTCGCAACCTCTCCCATTCATTGTGGAAGACGAACACTCGGTCGAACGCTCGCAACGCTGTTTCGTTCTGTGTCACGAAACTGAATCCAAACTGAAGCCAAACTGTTACAATGGCATGCTAGGCCGCCTGTGAAATCGCGGGGAGAGCCTGTATGCTCGAAGTACGTAATCTCGTTAAAGACTTCGGCAATGTGTCAGCCGTTAATGACATTTCCTTGAAAATCGATCAGCCCCGGATGGTTGGCGTTATAGGCCGATCCGGTGCAGGCAAGTCTACCCTATTACGCATTCTCAATCGCTTGACAGATGCTACCGCTGGCGAAGTCATCTATGAGGGTGGCGACATCCTCAAGCTCAATGGCAAGAGGAAGCTGGAATGGCAGCGCCGTTGCGCAATGATATTCCAACAATTCAACCTTGTGCCAAGGCTGGATGTACTGACAAACGTCATTCTAGGGCGCCTCAATCAGCAATCGGTCCTACGTTCATCGCTCAAGTTCTTTTCGAAGGAAGAGCGCCGGCAGGCACTAATGCGATTGGATCGGTTTGGTGTCGCTGAGACCGCCTTGCAGCGCGCCGAAACGTTGTCCGGCGGTCAGCAACAGCGGGTCGCGATCTGTCGCGCGATGATGCAAACACCAGAAATCATCCTTGCTGATGAGCCGATTGCCTCGCTTGACCCACTCAATGCGCGCCTGGTGATGGAAGCACTGCACGCCATCAATCGCGAAGAAAATATCCTGGTGGTTTGCAATCTTCACACCCTTGATACCGCGCGCGCCTATTGCGATCGCGTGATCGGGATGCGCGCAGGCGAGATCGTTTTCGATGACACGCCAACCAATCTGACCGACCAGATGGCGCGCGAGATCTATGGGGCAGAAGCCGACGACGCCTTTGAGGCCGGCATCACATCCACCAGTTTGGGGGCAACTCCAATGCAAGCTGCCGAGTAATTTTTGGCAGCATCCTACCGGAGTGCAAGACGCACTATTCGTTCACTTGGGAGTGATGAACATGTTCAAGACTACCGCACGCATCATGACGGTGCTGGGCGCTGCAGCGCTCGCCACGGCAGCTGTTGCTGCTCCAAAGGATTACAAGGGTCCAACGATGGACTTGGCACCTTATCTCAAGTCTATCAAGACTGACCACTTCCGCATCGGCTTTCTCGGTGATGAAGCTGCGCAGGACATCATCGCACGCAACCAATGCCTCAAGGGTTACGTTGAAGCGGCCTACAAGGTTCCAGCCAAGATGTACAACTTTAAGGATTACGCTGGCACCATGGAATCCATGCTTGGCGGTAACCTGGACTACACTTGGTTCGGTTCTTCTGGCTATGCCGGCATCTACTTGAAAGACCCGAACGCGGTTGTTCCAGTTCTCACACGTATGCAGCCAACGGGCGACACTGGTTACTTCTCTGTCATGGTGGCGCGTAAGGACAGCGGCATCAAGAAGCTGGAAGACGCCAAGGGCAAGAAGCTCGGCTTTGCTGACCCGAACTCAACCTCTGGCTACCTGATCCCTTCCATTGAATTGAAGGAAAAGCTCGGTGAGCTCGACGGCTACTTTGCTTCGACAAAGTTCATGGGCGGTCACGAAAATGGTGTTCTTGGTGTTCTTAACAAAGACGTTGACGTTGCTGTGACCTGGGTCTCTGGCGTTGGTAAGTGGGAAGAAGGTTACACATCTGGCAACCTGCGCAAAATGGTCGACAAAGGCATATTGAACATGGACGACCTCGTTCAGGTTTGGTCTTCCAAGCTGATCCCGAACGGCCCGATCGTTATGCCTGCAAAGATGCCAAAAGAAGCCCACAAGGTCATGGTTGGCATGAAGCAGTGGATCCACAAGAACGACCCGAAGTGCTCTGAAGACGTTGCTAACGGCGTCGTCAAGGCATGGGTCCCGGTTGATCATTCATTCTACACTTCGATTGTTAAGGCCCGTAAGGCCAAGATCGAAGCCAAGAAAAAGAAGAACTAATTTTCTTCTTCAAGTTGGGTCCGGCACAGCAGAGGCTGTGCCGGACCTACTTGCATTCAAGCACCCGACTTTCCCCAGCAGCGATCCCGAGCCCCATCCTTATGTCCGCTCAATCAGCATCTGCAACGCTTCCCAATCATCTGCTTGTTTTCGAGGACCGCCTGCACAGCCTTGAACGTCAACGCGCGATCTATACGCTGCTTGGCTTAGGCATCACAGCTCTCATTGTTTGGTTCGGCATTAAGGTCGCAAATGAACAGAACGCGAGCCCCTTCAGTGTCGGGATCTCGAAGTTCTTTGACTATCCACTAGATATGATCGGCGAGGCTTGGGAGGCGGGTTGGAGCTGGCCACCGCTGCTCGCCAAGTACTTCCCTGAATTGATCGCCACTTTCAACATGGCGTTTTTCTCGACGTTCCTTGGTTTCTGCATCGCTGTCGTGCTGAGTTGTTTTGCTTCTGCCAACTTGATCAAGAACCCTTGGATTGTACAAATAGTACGACGGTTCTTGGATATCACGCGCTCGTTCCCGGAACTCGTGATTGCGATGATTTTCTTGTACCTCATGGGCAAGAACGAGCTTCCTGCAATTATCGCAATTACCATCCACACTATGGGCGCGCTTGGTAAGCTGTTCTCCGAAGCAATTGAAAACATCGATACCAAGCCATTGGACGGTTTGCAGTCGGCTGGAGCCGGCTGGGTCAAGCGGGTGCGCTTCGCTGTATTGCCGCAAGTGCTGCCGTTGTTTTTCTCCTACGGGCTCCTTCGGCTTGAGATAAATGTTCGTGCCTCGACCATCCTCGGCTTCGTTGGTGCTGGCGGCATTGGCGAAGCGTTGTCGACAGTCATCCAGTGGCGCTACGGTGACGAAATCATCGCGATCATGGTGCTGCTGATCCTCACCATCACTTTCCTTGACTACTTCTCCGGCTACCTGCGTGGCCGTCTGATTGGAGGAGCGCAAGCATGACCGTAACATCGATGGAGCGCTCCGAATTCAGCAAGAAGCTCGTGGAAATCGACATCGTCGCTAGTCGTCGTTTCCGCTGGACGATGGTGGCTTTCGGCCTGATCTTTGTCTACTTCCTGGCGTCTTTCATCCAATTCGACCTTGGCAGTATTGCGCGCAAATGGAGCCCGGAACGGGCGTCCCTCTTTATGCTTGATACCTATGCCCATAAGGATCACGTCACGTACCGTTGGAATAAGCCTGGCCAGTTCCGCATTGCATTCGAGGGGGGGTACCGGGAGGTCTATAAGACGCCGCCCGAATGGTTCAATGAAGACAAGGCAAACGGCGCCGGAACTGTTCGATTTGACAATGGTGGCGAGATCACGATTTTCAAAGATCGGGTCGAGATGGCGAATTGGCCAGGGACCAACGAAACATTTCAGTTCAAGCTGGATGCGAATGGGAAGCCTGAAGTTGTCGGCTATCTCGACCGTAAACTGGAATTGCCATCGTGGATGCGTTGGACTGAGAACAAGGTTGAAGTCCGCCCGTCTCTCTATGAGCGTCTACAAGTTGGCACCAGTCGTGTTGAAGTGCACCGTTACGAACTAGGTTGGAAATACTTCTGGTTCGATTTTAACAGCCCGCTCGTTGGTAAAGGACTTCTTGAAGCCATTGGCCTGATGTTCTCTGGCGATCGCATCGACCCCAAGCAATCTAATGCGTCTCTGGTGCTGACCGAATTCATCGAGAATGAAATTTGGAGCCATGGCACGCTGTTTTTCGCAATGCTTGAAACAGTTCTGATGGCCGTGCTCGGTACCCTCTTAGCCTCCATTGTCGGTCTGCCGCTGGCGTTCATGGCGGCCAAGAACGTCACACCATTTGCAGCCGTGCGCTTCGGCCTACGTCGTCTGTTCGATTTTCTGCGTGGCGTCGACATGCTGATCTGGAGCTTGATCTTCCTGCGCGCCTTCGGCCCCGGCTTGTTCACCGGCATCTTTGCAATTGCGTTCACGGACACGGGCACGTTTGGCAAACTCATGTCAGAAGCAATCGAGAATACAGACAAAAAGCAACGTGAAGGCGTCCAGTCAACCGGCGCGACGAAAGTCCAGCAGCACCGCTTCGGCATTTTCCCACAAATCCTACCGATTTTCATTTCGCAGTCACTCTACTACCTGGAATCAAACACGCGCGGCGCTGTCATAATCGGCGCCATGGGCGCAGGGGGAATTGGTTTGCAGTTCCTCGGCGCGCTGCAGACCGGCAACGATTTCGAAAATGTGGCCTACATGGCGTTGCTTGTGCTCGTCACTGTCATTGCAATGGACACCATGTCTGCCTGGCTGCGCCGCAAACTCATCGGCTTCGAGAATGAAGCTGTTGTTCAGCGCGCAAGACGTTCGCGTTCGCTGTTTTTTCCGAAAGCACAAGGAGCTTGATATGCGTTTGACCCTAACCGCATTCGCCGCCGCGCTGTGCGTTAGTACGGTAGTGTTCGCCCAGACCCAACAAGCCGGAACCGAGGCGGGCACCAACGCTGATGAGACATTCAAGCAATTGGCCGCTAAGTGCGATGATGTCGACGCTCTGGTCTTACGTGCACGCGTTCGTCTTGCCATGGGCCGTTTAGATGACGAAGCTGCTATAGCCGAATTCATCAAACAAACAGAAGCTGGCCTAGCGCTATGCGGTGAGGGCAAGATCGACGAAGCGAAAGCATCACTTACGAAGACGCTAGCTGCAGCCGATGCTAAAGTGTCTGAGAAATTTGGTCAGGAAGGTGACACCAACGAAGTGAAAGCTGCCGCGACCGATCAAGACGCAAGTGAGCAACCCAACGCCGGTGAAGAGAAAGTCGCCTCCGAGGAAAAGAAACCCTGGTGGAAGTTTTGGTGAGAACATCCACTCTTCGTGCAGTTTGGATAAAACGGAAGCGTGTTGCATGGCCGAGCAGAAAAACTCAGACATTGTTGATCATATTTTTGAAGTGCTCAGCGAGGCTGGCAGTGCCATGTACGGCGGCGAGCGTGTGACACAGCTGGCGCACGCCTTGCAATGTGCTGATCTCGCCATGAGATCAAATGCCAGCGATGCTCTCGTGACCTCGGCCCTTCTTCACGATTACGGCCACATGCTGAACGATGATGACGCGGTCGCCGCCGCCCGTGGCCAGGACCAATTTCACGAAGATGTCGCAGCAAATTACCTGCGCGGATGGTTTGCTCCCGAAGTCACCGAACCAATCCGCATGCATGTTCCGGCCAAACGTTATCTCTGCGCGGTCGATGAGAACTATTTCGCTGAGCTATCACCGGCCTCGGTTCGCTCGCTTGCTGTGCAGGGCGGAAAGTTCAGTCCGCAAGATGCGCAGCTGTTCATCGACCAGCCCTTTGCACGCGCTGCAGTCGAACTCCGTCGCTGGGACGATCTGGCCAAAGATCCAACACGGGAAGTCCCTGGATTGAAGGCCTATCGAACAGCGGTCCAAAATGCGCTACGATAGCCGGGTTGTCAGGAGCAAAGTCAGTCATTTGCTACACAATATAGCTAGATATGCTCAATGAGGCCCTGAGCTATTTCAGTGCTGTGCCTTTCCATGAAGTGAGAGATTTGGAATACGCCCAGCTATCTCAGATTTCGCGACCGGGGTGATCGCAATTCGCATCATGAAGTTTTCGGAGTGGTCTATAAACTGCAAGAGCTGAGGACCATCAACCGGCACATCCTCGCAAATTCTTTGATCTGGGTTACGATGCTGTATCAGCGTCTACGGGCAGTCATTGCCTTCGACGCGAGGGCTAATGTTAGGCGGATTTCATTGTTGACGCTGAGAGCATCCCGTACCTCATGGTTCTCTCGTGCCCATCTGCAGAGCGTTTGATCATCGATCTGCAACCTTAGGCAGATCAACCCTCTCGGAACTCCTCTGCCCTATAGTCCTTGAATGATATTGATCTGATCAACGCTGGGTCGCGCTGGTTCGCGGCGCAAAAAGCTAGGGAACTTTGATGTCATTGTTGGCAAGTAGCTTCAAACCGCAAGTCGAAGAGTTCGATAACCAGTTTAGATTACAGTGTTATGACAATGGGCGGCGTACGGCGAAGATCAGCATCCCAAACGACGGTTGACCATGACGATTTGGCGACTATTGTTTGTTGAATTGATAGGTCACGCGGCAGTTAGACCTGGGGTGGTAATATTCGGCAGTGCACCGACGCAACTCTCGGTCGCCTGCCGATGTCGCCAAGTGCTGAACGGTCGAATTGCAAGTTGAGAGTTGTGATACAGTTTCTGACCAGTGACCTCTTCACCAACCCATTGCGGTAGCTGAATATCAATGCCTTCAGCATCGAGTTCAACTTCTGCTATCAACAACCCGGAGTTCGCCCCCGTAAACTCGTCCATCTCACATGTCAATCCGGCAGTCTTCACATAGTGTCTTGTTTTTTCTACGATGCCGCTCGTTCGTAGTTCAATGAGCTGATGTGCATCTTTGCAGGGAATGGCGTACTCGAATTCTTGGCGCGTTAGACCTTGGTAGCCAGATTTGACGGTCAAGACTGCCTGGCAATTATCGATGATACGAACTCTTGTAGTACTCAGGTTGGTGCTCGCCAGATACGCTTGGCGTATTTGATGCTGCCGACAGACTTCTCTGCGCCATCCGTCGTGTGACACGAGGAACTTGCGCTCGATTTCAACTGCCATGCTCCATATCTCAACAAGTACGCCTAACGACAATCACCATTCGATTGCGCTTGTCGCGCACCGCACCGAATAGTGCTGAGCCAAGCGATACACTTGATGAGAGTTGAGTCAAACTTGCCTAAATATTACTCATGCAACCCTGTTGAAAACCTCCGATATCTACGTCGACGTACCACTCCAGCAATCAATTTTATGATCCTCCATTAATGAGATTTCCGTCCGGGTTCCGAATGGCGCGCATTTGGTTCACTATTTGATTGACGGTCAATGCTACGTCTCACGCATATTGGAACTTTGCCTCCATCACCAAAGCTGGCGATGCTACATCTGATTAGAACTGCTTTCGGGGCAATCTGTCGTCAATTGACAATCCACAAAGAGTACATCGTTTGCCGACTAATGCTATGAAGGCTATTTGTCTTTATAGATCAGAATGAAATACCGTCATAAAAGTCAAACTTAGGTGCTTTAGAAGATATCCATCGCGCCGGTCGTATTCATGTATGTGGGGCACTTTGATCTTAGGGCATGGCACCCGTCACAGATCTCCGGAGCGTGAGGTAAAAACAAAGAGAGACAAGAGAAATGCGAAACTCACGAATCGCAGTGGTCGTCAGTACGGTCGCCGCTGGCACTTTTTTACTGTCGTGCGCTGCATCGGCGGCGCGCGATCAAATCAACATCGTCGGTTCCTCGACTGTATTCCCGTTTGCTACGGCTGTTGCAGAGAAGTTTGGCAACTCGACAAAGTTCAAGACGCCAAAGATTGAATCGACTGGTTCTGGCGGCGGCCTAAAACTCTTCTGTAAGGGCGTTGGCGAAACTACTCCTGACATCACCAACGCTTCTCGCCGTATGAAGGCGAAGGAGTGGAAGGCATGCCAGGCAAACGGAGTTACGGATGTTATCGAGTTCAAAGTTGGTTTCGACGGAATCGTTATCGGTAATGCTAAAGGCGCTGCTGACCTCAAGCTGACCCGCGCTCAGATTTACAAGGCGCTGCACAAGGGTTCAAAAGCTAAGACTTGGGCTGATGTAGATCCTTCTCTGCCGGCAACCAAGATCGAAGTTCTTGGCCCACCGCCAACATCTGGCACACGCGACGCTTTCGAAGAGCTCGCAATGCAGAAGGGCTGTGTCAAAGCAGGTGGCGACAAGAAGTCTTGCAAGAAGGTTGAAATCCGTGCCGACGGTGCATGGGTTGACTCTGGTGAGAACGACAACCTGATCGTTTCCAAGCTGGAAGCCAACAAGAACGCTGTTGGCGTTTTCGGCTTCTCTTTCCTTGACCAGAATAAATCAAAGATCAAAGGCGCGTCTGTCGGTGGCAACGCTCCAACGTTCGACAACATTGCTTCTGGAAAGTACCCAGTTTCTCGTTCGCTGTTCTTCTACGTAAAGAAGGCTCACATTGGCATTATCCCTGGCATTCAGGAGTATCTTTCTGAGTGGACCAAAGTCTCAACTTTCGGCAACGAAGGCTACCTAGTTGACAAAGGTCTGATCCCTCTTCCTGCTTCTGGCCAGAAGGAAGCTGCTGCAAAGGCTAAGAAGCTGACCCTGATGACAGGCAAAGAAAAACTGAAGTAAGTTAGGACAAGGAGAAAGGTGTGATCGGATCACATCTTTTTCCCTCGGACCTTTCCAAGAGGGAAGGCTGCGAAGCCCATTGCTTCATCTGATCGAATTGCCGAGACCAAAGCACCAAACTAACCTGCAGTTGAGCAACCACGATCCGCCAAATCGGGGCATACCAGGTATGTCGTCGTACAGGCCAACTTACCGGCCACCAGCCACAACATCCCAAAGCATCAGCGACCAAATTCAACTTGTTAGAACGTAGCCGCTACGTTTGCCGAAGCCCAATACCGATCAACACCAGCTACTGGTCGAAAGGGCCCGCTCATTGGACTCAAGCCGCGTTAGTCCAAGATTGGAAAGGCCTCAATGTATGGACCCGCAACAAAGACCTGACGTCCGCATTCGAAGCCACTTTTATCACTTGAAAACGGTTAAATCCAAGCCACTGCTTTTCGAGTGTCGAATGTCTCTTAGTTGATCAAAGTCGCCGTGTGGCGGAGCAGTCCCCGCACGTGCCAATTTCGCAACTGAGAAGGCAACAATGGCGGATCATGATCGTCGCAAATGTTCGGTATTCTAATCTTGATTTGCAGAGCAGCAGGTCTGCTCTTCATTCAAGAGCAGCCAAACCAGTCTACTGGCCCAACACCATTCTGACTGATGCAATAAGCATATGAGGCTTTATGCCTGCTTTTTGCGGTGAAAGTCAGAATAAACTCTGAAAAACAATCATTCTCATTTGGCTGCAAAACTGGGGCTATAGATTATCTACCTCACTTTACGCCAGACCAGCTTCAGGTCACCGCGCCCTGTCGAAAGGTCGTGCGGGAGAAACGCGGGGTAGCGTGCTACACGGTGCAGCAAAGATAGGCAAATTGTGCAACGGGCATCTCGCCAACTATCTGATATTACGTGCATTCTTGAACCAGGGCCGGACTGAAAATCGCAGTGTCGGTGGTTCGATTCCGCCCCTGGGCACCACTACTCCAATATAAGATTTTGATAAATATATATAAAATTGGCTCATGGCCTGATTGATCCACCTTCCCATCCACCAGTCCCAGATTGATGTATCCGCAAGACTCTGATCCGTATTAGATCCCGACCGTCACACTCGGATCGCGCGCGTAAGTCCAATCTCGCTAAGGCGTCACCATGATCGGGCGGGCCGTGTGGTGGTAATTGCGCTGATGCGGCTTGTTTGCATTGCAAGCTCGAAAATAATCAGGCGAAAGTAGATGATTGGGTTGTGACCGAATTCAGGTAAGAATCACTGACGCAAAATCCCACAAGCTGTCATTGGCGGGTAGCGGATCGGCGACGGATTCTACGCCGCCGACCATGTCTGTTCTTAGAGGTATCACGTCGCGCGATTAGATGTCGGTCTTCTCCGCGAGTTCGATGGCATCATCCACCTCGATGCCGAAATACCGAACGGTATTCTCAATCTTCGAATGTCCGAGCAAAAGTTGAACCGCTCGTAGATTCCCAGTTCGCCGGTAGATCAGGACCGCTTTGGTTCTCCGTAGCGAACGCGTGCCAAACTTGCTTGGGTCGAGCCCAATGCTGGCAACCCACTCCTGGACGAGCCGAGCATACTGCCGGGTTGTCAAACCGCCGCGACCACCTCGGCCAGCAAACAAGAACTCGCCAGTCTGGCGTTTGGTCAATCGAAGATAGTCGTCGATTGCCTTTCGCGTATGCTCGGTGAGTTCAAATTTTACCGGCCGACCAGTCTTCTTCTGCCGAATTGTTGCACGGTCCAGCGCATAACCGCTTGGCGCAACATCCTCGACACGGACAGCAACTACGTCACAACCCCGCAGTTTGCTATCGATAGCGAGATTTAAAGGAGCAAGATCTCGCGTCTTGTTTTCCATTTGCAGTTTGGTTCTTATTGACCAGACATGGCTCGGCTGCAGAGGCGGTTTTGCCCCTATGATCTTGCCCTTGTTCCAAGGCACACGCCGAGTTCGTTCTTCGGTTGAAGTGTTCTGATGATGTTCCATGGTCTGTCTCCTCTGTTAGGGAACAGCCCAGGGTGTGTTGGAACTGACGAGCATCTCGTCGCCATGTCAGCTTTTGGTGAACACCGTCGAAGGATACTCATCCGGCCACGCTAACCACCCAACTTCGACCGTTCGCAAGTGCAGCATCACGCTGGCCTGTAACGGGCGCTGGGATCAAAAAGGCGAAGTTTCGGAAAGTGAAGCGCCCCGACAAGACTTATACTTCGGAATCGCACTAAGCGACTCGAACGCTCTTGCCGGGTAGTCCTCGGCGTACTCCAAAGACTATTCAGAAAAGCCATTGGAGCGATCAACTCATCGACGAACTGCGATTGGCTGCGCGCATCATGTCTTTTGCAATCAGGTGCTTCATAGTCTCGATGCTGCCACCACCGATGCGGCCAAGTCGGGAATCAACAAAGGCACGAGCAATTGGAAACTCGGTCATATATCCCCAGCCGCCGAAGAACTGCAGGCATTGGTCCGTCACCTTGAAGTGCAGCTCTGTTGAGACCAATTTCGCAATTGCAGCATCAACGGCGTCAAGCTGACCTTCGAGGTGAAGTTCGATACAGCGATCGATGAACACACGTTGGGCAAGCAGTTCCGAGCGAAGTCCGGCAAGGACAAACTGGGTGTTTTGGAAATCCGCCAATGTCTGGCCGAACATCTTGCGCTCTCTGGCATAGTCTAGCGTCCAATCCAACGCAGCCTCACCGGAGGCAACTGCGCGCACGGCTTGGACCAGTCTTTCCTGAGCCAGTTCGGTCATTAAATGATAGAAGCCACGCCCATCTTCTCCGAGGAGATTCGCGACCGGAACGCGCAAATCCGAAAAGAAGAGTTCCGCGGTGTCTTGCGCCTTCATACCAATCTTATCGAGCTTGCGACCGCGCACAAAACCGGGCCGATTGGTTTCAACTAGGATAAGACTGACACCCTTGGCCATTTCAGACGGATCTGTTTTGCAAGCAAGAACAATCAGATCGGCTGCATGGCCCGCTGTGATGAACACCTTCTGACCGTTGATCACATAATCATTGCCATCCCGAATGGCCGTCGTCTGGATGTTCTGAACATCGCTACCGCCGGACGGTTCGGTCATGCCAAGCGCTACGATGACTTCACCAGTCGCCATCTTAGGCAACCATCGTTCTTTTTGCTCTTCGGTGCCGTAAGCGACAAGATAAGGCGCAACAATCTCGGAGTGAAGATAAAAGGTCGGGCCGGTGGCACCGACCCGGGCCAGTTCTTCCACCATGATCGTCGAGTGGCGAAAGTCACCGCCGCCGCCGCCATACTCTTCAGGAACTGCCGTGCAAAGATACCCGAGCTGGCCTGCCTTCAACCACAACTCGCGCGGCACGATCCCATCTTTCTCCCAATCTGCATGGAATGGCATCACCTCTTCAGCGATAAATCGGCGGACCGAAGCTCGAAAGATGTCATGCTCTTCAGCAAATATCGCCCGCGGGATCATTGTGCCCTCCTTGTCATGCAGGAACGAAAGTCAGCCGGCCGAAACCATCGTCGCCCTTCGGGAACGTCGCCTTGACCGCGAGGCCAGGTTTGAGGTCTTCGAAAGACATACCTGCGAGTAACCCCATGGCACGAACGCCCTCAGTCAGATCAACTGTGACCAACGCGTAAGGTAGGTCTTCTGCAAATCCGGGATGAAAGGCATGATGCGAGATTGTCCAACTGTGGATCGTACCATTGCCGGCTGCATCGACGGATACAGACTCTGTCGAGTAGCACGCTGCACAAGTCACTTGCGGATAGTGACGCAACTGACCGCATGATGCACACTTCTGAAGCACAAGTTTGCCGTTATTGGCACCTTTCCAGTAAGCCCGCGACTCGCCTTCGGCATGCGGTGAGGGTTTCTGCGTCGTCATATCGATCACGCTCCTCTTGCCATGATGGTCATCGCGCCGTCGCCCATGTCGCCGTAGCCTGTTGCGAGACCGACCTCAGCACCGGCGACTTGCGCATCTGCCGTGCCGCGCATTTGTCGAACCAGTTCCGCAACATGATTCATGCCCAACATATGAGCCTGAGACAGCAAGCCACCATGGGTATTAACCGGCATCGGCCCACCAAGTTTCAAACGACCACCTTCGACGAAAGCTCCACCTTCACCTTTTTTGCAAAAGCCCATATCCTCGAGCTGGCAGATCAGGACCCAAGTAAAGCAATCGTAGATTTCGGCAACATCGATATCATTATGATTCACAGCGGCCATAGCGAAAGCCTTAGGCGCCGCTTTGGCAATTCCAAGCGTGGTCATATCCTGGCGATGCGTGATGGCGCTCGGGCTATCGGGATGTCCTTCCGCAATGCCCAGAACGCGGACAACAGGTTGGCGCAGATCCTTAGCTCGCTCCGTTGAACTCACAACAAACGCACAACCGCCATCGCTTTCGAGACTGCAATCGAACAGACGGAATGGGTCAGTGATCATGCGCGAGGCTTGATGATCTGCAATTGTCATCGGCTTTTTCATAATAGCATTGTCATTCAACAGCGCGTGTGACCGTATCGCCGTTGCCACCTCCGCCATTTGAAGGCTGGTGGTGCCATAAAGCTCCATATGACGTCGGGCCATCGGGGCATAAAGCTGGGCAGGAGAGATTGCACCGAGTGGATATTCATACTCGGTGATCAAGTGAAACTGGGGCATCTGATGAATGCGTTGGCCAGCCTTCGCGCCAGAAGAGACATTGCGTCCGCTTGGAATCAGCACATGCTTGCAGATGCCAGCTGTCACGGCAGCAATTGCAGCCTGGATCGATGCGATGCCACTTGCACCACCCATCGGCGTTACCGCTGAGAACCGCAGATCTGGAATACCGAAATTCTCGACGAACTGCTCGGCCGGTGCACCGGTTAACCCGATTGGAATAACGCCATCGATATCCTTTGGTGTCAGTCCTGCGTCTTCAATCGCCAAAAGGGACGACTCAATTTGTAGCTCAAACGCAGTCTTTGGCGAATTGCTCTCGTATTTGGTTTCGCCAACTCCGACAATAGCTCCCTTACCATTCAATGACATATCCACTCCTCCGAGATACGGCGATACCGCGGGTTCTCTGGCGACTTCTGAAGACGATTAATGAGGCCACGCGTCACTCCATTTCCCAACTTGTTCGCTTTCTGTTGGATGCCTCCTGATCCAGGACGTAGACTGTTCGTCCCGCGAACTCTCTCGTTTCACTGACGACAACGCCGTAAACCGACTCTGCAGTTTCAAGCGAGATCAGGCCGCGGTTCAAGTCACGCTCGACAGCGTCTATCTCGCGATCAACTGGACGACCAAAGCCTCCACCACCTGGTGAGTGAAGATATACACAATCGCCAGGAGCGAGTGGTATCTTCTCTGCCTTGCTGCGCATTGGCGGGATCCACCGCTTACCATCCGTGGCAAACTCTACCTTGTTTGGAGACGCTGACTTGCCACCGTTAACACCAAACGGCGTATGATCAACTCTGTCTCCAAGAACTGAGACAAGGCAGTCGGACAATGCTCTGATGCTGTATTCTGTTCCTGGCCCGCCACGTTGCTGACCCGCTCCCACAGAATCTTCGCGAATACCAAGGTAGTCGAAGCGAATGGGGTATCGGTGTTCGGACATTTCGACCGACATGAAGCCGGCGAGTGAGCTCGGCAACGTCCCATTGACAAGTCCGTCGCTTGCCGAACTCCCCCCATAGCCACCTGGGTAAGGGTAGACAGCAACATAATACTGTCCATCGTCACGGTGCCCCGCGACCGTTGTCACACCAGCTGTTCCGAATGGCGCCGCGGGGACACGTTCGGGCACGGCTTGGGCAAGCGCTCCAAAGACGACGTCGATAACGCGATTGATGACGTCGGTATAACCACAGACTGGGGAAGGATATTGAACGGCCAACATCGAGCCTTGCGGGACGTTGAATGACGTCGGTCGAAATGCACCGCCATTGACCGGGACATCCGGAAAGACATGCTTGAGCGCGACAAAACTCAATGACCGGGTCGTCGTCTCAGCCATATTGAGCGGACCAGTCGCAGCATCAGAGGTTCCACTGAAATCGAATGTCATATTCGAGCCAGTGACCGTCAGTGCGATTTTGACCGTCAGTGGCGCATCAACCACTCCATCATTGTCGAAGTGATCGACAAACTCGTATGTGCCGTCGGGAATGTCTGAGATATGCGATCGCATATGAGCTTCTGATCGCTCCATCATTTCGTCAATACAGGATCGGATCGTCGCCGCTCCGTAACGCTGGATGAGCGCGTCCAGCCGCGTACGCCCGACGTGAAAGACATTTGTCATGGCTTCAAGGTCGCCGGCAATCTGACCTGGCAATCTCAGATTGGCCAGGATCAGTTTAACGATATCGTCGTTTCGCTGCCCCTTCCTATACAGGCGCAATGGTGGAATGATCAGGCCTTCTTGGTGCACTTCACGCGCCTGTGGTGCCCAACCGCCGGGAACGCTGCCGCCAATATCCATCCAGTGTCCAGTATTTGCAAAGAGCGCGAACGGTTCGCCATCAACAAAATATGGAGAGACAATAACAACATCCTGGAGATGCGTTCCGCTGATATACGGATCATTCACGATCCAGACATCGCCGTCTTCAAAACCACCTTCTTTCTCGACGTAGTCTAATAGGTTCTGGACGGTGTATTGCATGTTGGCGAGGAACATCGGCAGTCCGTAGCCGCCTTGTGCAATTGTTTCGCCATTGCGCGCATCGTAAATGCCGTGGGCACAGTCATGCATTTCGGAGATAATTGGCGACAGCGCAGCCCGAATGAGATGCAAATCCATCTCATCAGCAATCTGGTGCAGCGCCCCCCGTGTCACAGCCAATGTGATTGGATCCGGCTTGGAGCTGCTCATGATACGATCTCCACAATCAGATTGCCGTAAACATCAACCGTCGCGGTCATGTCCGGTTCGATGACGGTTGTCGCGTCACTTTGCTCAATGATTGCCGGACCTTGCAGAGACATGCCGGGCAACAAGTCCTGGCGTCGATAGATGGCTGCACTGACCCAGTCACTAAAGTAGGCATCGCGATGCCGATACGCCCCGGCGGCTTGAGTCGTGTTGGCTTCCGGTTCGCGTCGCACTTGATTCGGTGGCGGAGCTGATGCAACGACTTGCACAGAAATGACAAGTATCGGGAGGTTCTCTAGAACGTTACCAAATTCCGCCCGATAAGTGTCACGGAAGGCTGCTGCAAGTTGATCCATCGACCAGCCACGTTCGATAGGGACGCGCAAATTGTGGATTTGACCGGCATAGCTCATGTCTGCAGTATGACTCAAGGTGCAATCCGCAATATCAATACCAGCGTTGTTCAGTTGAGCCTTGCCCGAAGTTTCCAGCTGATCGAGTGCATTGTCCAAATCGGCTAAGGTTAGGTCATGGACGTTACGCTCCAACGTTTGCGCAACGTCATAGCGAATGTCAGCAATCGAGCAGCCGGTTGCGCAAAGCACACCGGGCTCCTGCGGCACCAGCATTTTTGAGATTCCAACTTCGCGCATAATTGCGGCGCCATGCAGTGGACCCGCGCCGCCGAAGCTGACAAGGACAAAGTCACGTGGATCAAGACCCTGCTCAACCGAAAGCAGGCGTGTGCGGCCTGCCATATTGTGATTGACAACATCGATGATCGCCCGCGCTGTCTCCTCAATGCCTAAGTCGAGAGCTTTTCCCAAGTTTCCAATAGCATCGCGCGCGGCTTGAATATCAAGCTTGGCGTGTTCGGACATCCCGATGGGATTAGACCAGTCAATACGGCCAAGCACGACATTGGCATCGGTGACTGTTGGACGTCTCCCGCCGCGGCCGTAACAGACTGGACCAGGAGTAGCGCCTGCACTCTCGGGACCAACCGTCAGAATTCCCGCTCTATCCAGGCTTGCAATACTGCCGCCGCCGGCGCCAATCGTATGGATATCGATCATTGGCAATTTGAGTACGACGCGAAAATCGAGCTTTGAAGTGCGCGCAACTTTCGGTTTGCCATTCACAATAACAGCGACATCAAAACTGGTACCACCCATATCGCCCGTGACCACGTTGGTATACCCAGCCTGACCGGCAATTTCCGCGGCTGCCGCAACACCAGCGGCTGGCCCGGATCGCACAATGTTTGCCGCGCGCGCAGGGACATCAGCGAGCGGAACGACACCACCGTTGGACTGCATAACGAGCGGATCGCTTACGTGTGCCGCCTCTTCCAGCCGCTGCTTGAGGCGCCGAGCGTAGTTGGCCACCATCGGCTGCAGATATCCCTGAACTGCAGCTGTGCTCGTTCGTTCAAACTCGAAATACTCATTGCAGACTTCATGAGACAGGACAGTTTCAAATTCAGCATCGAGTTCCCGCAAGCACTCAGCGGCGGCAAGTTCATGGGCGGGATTGGCATAGGCGTGTAGAAATGCGACGACGACTGCCTCAACATCGGCTCTGTTAAACGCCTCGCCAAGTCTTCTAACCTCGTCCAGATCCAGGGGTTGCAACACATCGCCCGCGGCACTGATGCGTTCGCTCACTTCGAATCGATAATCTCGTGGGATGAGAGGGTCCTGTTCGCCTGTCAGGCCGTACATACTGGGGCGGTCGCGCCGACCCAGTTCCAGCACATCGCGGAAGCCGGATGTCGTGATTAGCGCACACCGTGCGCCCTTGCGCTCAATGATGGCGTTGGTTGCAATTGTTGTCCCATGAACGATCAGGTCAATCGATGAAGGCTGCACATGTGTCGCCGCTAACGCGTTCAGCAGGCCGATTGATGGATCATGGGGCGTTGAGGGAACCTTGAGAACAGTCGGCTTATTGTTTTCCTCAACACAATAAAGGTCGGTAAAGGTGCCACCGACATCAATTCCAACAATGGTTGCCAACGCTCACTCCTCGTCACATCCCTCAATCAATTTCGAGATCCAACAAAACCCAGATCGCCGCCTTCTGCCAGTGCAACCCAGCGTGCAACGTCGCGTACACTCCACCCGGAAGGGCATCGTCAACAACAAACTTGAGTGCGCGCAAACCCGGCACCTCGTAGCGCTGCACCACTCCCGGCATGACGCGAGAGATTGCGGTTTGCGCGACGTCTCGCGTCAAACCGCTTGCGAGGCGCTCATAGTGGTCATCGGATAGTGCGACCAGTGTCAGGTCGAGCATGTTGCCTTTGTCACCTGACCGTCCGACGGCGATCGATCCAACGCGCATCATGCCGTCTCCCAAACTATTTCGGGGTTCACTGCTTCGCGATCAATAAAGCCATCGACAACAGCCAGATTCGCTCGCCGCTCGCTACGGACGCTGCCTCCGCCCGCCGGACCGGACAAAGTCATCGCGTAGACTTCGTCCTCGATGATTTGCGCCATCTCGGCATCGACGCAACGCGCCGAGATATGGACACGAACTTCAGGAATCCGATTGGACGGAGGCAGCGACGCTGGCCCAAGCGTCGAATTGATTCCTACCAGATCAATCCGGAGATCGTTCGGCGGCACATCGTCGAGCCGCAAGCGCAATGCATCAGCCGCAATCTTGCCGCGCTGAAGACAATGCGTGCCGGCATATCCAATTTCGACATCAGCGATAATGCCAGGCAAATCGATAAAGCCGGAGACTTTGAGTCTTGATGGTCGACCGCGTGATCGCGCGCCGCTGACCCGTACGCGATTTGGCGCGATTTCCTCAAACGAGATGCCGGTGAAGTCGAGAATGGCATCTGGTGTGATGTAGTTTGCCGGATCATGCACTTCATAGAGGAGTTGCAAGGTGCAGGTCAGTGCATCTATGCGGCCTGGCGAACCGTTTAGGAGTGAAAGCTCAGCAGTCCCATCCGATCTCACTCTGGCCATTGGGAAACCCAGATTGGCAAAATCTTCCGCCGGCAGGCTCGAACCGTCGGGCATCTCGAAGTTGCCACCGGTTACTTGTCCGGAGCACTCTAGCAGGTGGCCAATGGTCGTTGCCCCGGCCAAAGCGTCTTCTCTGTTGTCCAGAACCGGCAGGAGTTCTGCTGAGAATAGCGCTGAGTCGGCCGCCCGCCCTGTCACGATAACATCTGCATTGCCATCAACTGCGGATTCGAGGGCATCTGCTCCAAGATATGCATGGGCGCCCAGTAGGTCACCGGAGATCGGCTCGTCCCAGTCAATTTTGTTGGCCAATCTGAGTACGTCATCGCCGACGACCGCTGCAACCTTGAGCCCAGAAAGCTCCTGCTCCTTTGCCAGCTGTGCGATTCTTCGGCCTGCGGCGGCGGGGTTGGCGGCACCGAGATTTGATATCACCCGACAGCTATTTTCTTTAGCGACACCGAGCAGCGGACGAAGGCGTCGGTTCAAGCGCGGGTCATAGCCGGCTTCGGTGTTGGATTGTCGGGCTCTAAGGCCTGGTACAAGTGTGCGCTCTGCCAGACACTCCAGGCCGACCGCGTTGACCTGCCCGGACCCTGCAAGTTGAACAGCAGGCTCGGTTCGATCGCCCGCAAATCCGGCACCGCACGCGACGACTCGTGCCTGCATCAAGCACTCCTATGACATCTACCCCAGGACTCTTGCGAGATAGATGGTTGGCACTGGCGTCTTGGCTTCAACAGATCTCTCTGCCTTTGGAGCTATCGCAATAGCTACGCCGCGATTACTCTCTCGTCTCCCGCAATCGTGGTGCGATGCATGACGCGCCTCTCGGTCGGATCATGAGGTGTGACGTAGTGCATTGTGCAGCGATTGTCCCACATGACGATGTCGTGCGTTTCCCATTGATGCCGGTAAACAAACTGATCTTGTTCCGCAAATTCCGTGAGTTCGGCAACAAGCTCGACGGCTTCAGTATCTTCCAATCCTTCAATGGCATCATTGTAAATCGGACTGATATAGAGCGATTTTCGACCGGTAACGGGATGCACGCGCACCAATGGTTGCCATATAGCCGGCATGGCAGCACGTTCTTCGGCCGTAGGCTTTCGGGCGCCCAATTCGCGGCTCAGCATCTCGAAGTCGTGCCGTGCCTTGCGGTTCTCGATTTGTGATTTCAGGCGATCAGGCAATGCTTCATAGACTGCATACATATTTGTGAAGCAGGTTAAACCACCGGTACGGCTCACTTCTATTCCGTGCAGTAGCGAACCGACTGCCGGCATCTCGCGGTAGCTAGAATCCGTGTGCCACTTTCGAGCTCCCGAGAGCTGCTTCATGGTCGGATGCGTAGCCGGCATAATATTCCCGTCTTCATCTGTATTGGAGACACGGAAAATCTCGGCGACAGTTGTGGACTTCAAGATGTTTTGGTGGAACACCTCCGGTTCACCGAAATAGCGGGTGACATCAACATGCTGTTGATCGGTGATCGGCTGGTCGGGAAATACGAGGACCAGATGGTCGGACCAGTCGTTTAGTATAGTTTTGACAGTCTCATCAGCCAGCGGTTTCGTAAAATCACCCCCCCTGACTTCGGCACCAAGTATAGGGTGCAACTTGCGAACACTTAACTCACCCATTGATCGGACTCGCTTCATCTACCTTTCAAACGACTTTGCATTGCGCAAAACGACTGGACGGCGGCTCAGCTATCGACAAATTCAAACCCCATCGCGCGCGCATGGTAGAACAGCCCACCGTCCTGGACGATGAGAAACATCGCTTGTTCGTCGCCATCATTGTGATGTGAATGCACTGATACCGGTGGCGTTATCGTTGTGGCCCAGGGCGCCCAATCCTTCCGCACACCGTCGATCATCGAATAACACTTGTCGCCTTTGATCACGAGCGAAACGGCGACCGAATTATGGCGATGCGGACGCTGCATGGCGCCGGCCGGCAACGAATTCATTGCAAGCGTAAGAGTTGGTAGAATGTTACGGCTTTCCTGCTGCATCTCTGATGAAAAGATCAGCGCCGACCCTGCAATGTCATCACCCCGTCCGACATTGTAAATCAGCTCGATCTGACGGGCGATTTCGTCGGCAGGATAGTGCACGACGCCTGTTGGTGCATTGCCGGATGCGGGTGCTCTCAAATTTTCGAAGTTCAATTGCGGGTCGTTACCCACAACCCAGAGCACGGCTGCCTCATCGCCCACCCTATGGACAGTCGGTGCGCCACCGGGGACAACAAATACATCGCCTGATGCCCACGTGATTTCCTCATCGTTGATTTTGCTCGAACCGGTGCCGGTGATGACGTAGTGAACGATCCCACTTGCATTGAAATCTGCAGTCAGGCTTTCACCGGGATTGATACGAGCGTAGCGTGCCAGAAGAAATGGCGATGTTGCTGGAAACGGACATTCCATTTCCTGCGAGACGTCACAATTGACGAAGCCGGTCTTGGTTGCAGGATCCAGGGCCCGGGATGGTTCATCTGAAAAAACAGCGTTTGGAACATTGGGAAGAATAACGTTGAATGCGTTGCCGGTATTGAAATAACGCGCTCTGGCTTCCGCTTGCGTTGCAGGATTTCGGGCATGCTGTGGTGGCAGGTCAGCAATTGACTTTGGTTCACTCAAAGCGGCCATGAACTTTGTCTCCCATAAATTAGTTTGGACAATCTATGAAAGGATAACCGAGGGGCCAACACCGGGCTGCAAACTTATCAAGGGAGTGTTGTTGGGCCTATTCGGTCAGCACCGAGCCAGGTAGTTTTTAGCGAGTCGAGACGATCACTGGAAAAGTATCCTGCAATCGTATTCGATGTACCATGACCTCCACGGCTCCAGGTCAGTATTCGGATCTCAACTCGAAACCACAATGTCAGATACACCATTCGACTACATTATCGTTGGGGCAGGTGCCGCTGGATGCGTGCTCGCCAACCGCCTGACCGAAACGGGAAACGCGAGTGTCTGCGTTTTAGAAGCCGGAGGCAGTGATCGCCATCCTTACATTCGGATACCGGCTGGCTTTGTGAAAACGCTCTATGGTGACCGATTTGTCTGGTCTTTCAAGACCGACCCGTCGCCTGGCTTGAATGGGCGCTCATTGGCGTTACCACAAGGCAAGGTTGTCGGTGGTTCCAGTTCCATAAATGGCATGGTCTACAATCGTGGTCAGCGCGCTGATTTCGATGTCTGGGCCCAGATGGGAAACCTCGGCTGGGGATTTGAAGATTTACTGCCATACTTCAATCGCTCGGAAACCCGCATAACAGAACAAAGTGCTTCACATCGAGGCCAGAACGGTGAACTTCCAATAACAGACCTTGATTGGATGAACCCGTTAGCAGAGGCGTTTTTGGCTGCAGCCGAGGGCGCGGGCATCCCACGGTCCGCGGACTATAATTCAGGTTTCCAGTTCGGGGCTGGTTATTTCCAGCGATACATTCACAACGGCCGACGCGTGAGCTGCGCTGATGCCTTTCTCAAGCCAGCGTTGCGTCGGTCTTCGGTGTCGTTAGTCACACACGCGCAGGTAACAGGACTAAAAATGGATGGAAGCCGTGTTGCGGGTGTTCACTATCGGGACCGCGCCGGCACCTCACGATCCGTGTCGGCGGGGAGGGAGGTCATACTGAGCGCAGGCGCAATCAATACTCCCAAGATCCTTCAATTGTCGGGCGTCGGCTCGCCGGATCACCTCAATAGTATAGGAGTCAACATCCGTCACGCCTTGCCAGGAGTGGGCGAGAATCTTCGCGATCATTACTCGGTTCGCATGACGGCACGCGCCAAGAACGTCATGACAATCAATGAGCTTGCTCGTTGGCCACGGCTGCCACTGGAAATTGGCAAGTGGGCGCTTGGACGCCCGAGCATTCTCGCTCTATGTCCCACAATCGCGTTTGTCCACGGTAAATCTCATCCCGACCTGGAAGACGCCGACATGCGAATTCTGTTTACGCCTGGCAGCTATCAGGATGGCAAGGTCTATGTGCTCGACGAATTTCCCGGTCTCACTTGTGGTGCGGCTCAGCCGCGACCACTGAGCAGTGGGTATGTTCGCATTCGGTCCGCCGAACCGGCCGACCATCCGATTGTTCAACCGAACTACCTCGCCGCAGAAACAGATCAGCGCATTACGCTAGCGGGCCTCCGGCTTGCCCGAGAGATCTTGCACCGACCGGAGATGGCCCGATACTTTGATCACGAAACCCTGCCCGGTCCAGACGTTCAGACTGACGATGAGCTGTTGGACTTCGCTCGCCGCCGCGGCAACACCGGCTATCACCTTGTCGGGACAGCCAAGATGGGGCCGTCCACCGATAATCACGCAGTCGTCGACGACGAGCTTCGCGTCCATGGTCTGCAAGGTCTTCGGGTCATCGATGCTTCGATAATGCCGATGTTACCTTCAGCAAATACGTTTGCCGCGACGATCGCAATTGCCGAAAAGGGCGCAGATTTGGTCCGAAAGAAGTGATCTCATTCCGAGGAGCAATAGCGCTAGCCGCCACCGGAAGAAATGCCCTTCATGTCAATGGGAAGATGGTAGGGAAGATCTCCCAAAGCATCGACGCGAGCCCAAAACTCAGGCCCGACTGCCAGTCCGGTTTCGTCCTTTTCAGCTGACTGTCGCCAGATGTTCCAAGACTGAGGATGCAGGTCGCTGGCCTTGGCAAAGTGCGTCTTGGCTTGTTTGCTATCTCCTGTCCTGAGAAGATGACGAGCGATCAGGAAATGAGCATGCGCCAAAGCGATATGGTCGTCAGGCAGGCGCACTCGGGACCGTACATCTGATACGCTCAACGCATGTTCGCTCTCATTGCCCTTAGCAATCCAATCGACAACCGCATCAACGTAGCTTGCCTTCATGTTCTCACGCTCGGCTAATTGACCAGCGGTCATTTGCTTGGTCTTACGATCCATGAATCTGAAAGCGTCGGACGAGCCGGCATTTTCGGGCGGCCTCACAACAACCCCGTCCTCGTTAATCCAGACTGCCTGCGGGACATTTACCATATTGTAGAGCTCGGCTACGCGATGGTCTTGGTCAATAAGACAAGGGTATGTTGGATTGACTGCTTCAATCCATGGGCGAGCCGCTTCCGGAGAATCCATTGCCACAGTGACCACTGTGAAATTCCGCTCCTGGTTTCCTGCATGGAGTTTCTGCCACACGGACAGATCAGCTCTGCAACCTCACCAGGATGCCCAGGTCGCGAGCAAAACCTTCTTACCACGCAAATCCGAAAGCGTCGTGTTATTGCCCTGCAAGTCGGCAAGTGAGAAGTCCGGTGCCTCAGCCGATCGGAGTGCAGCGGCGCGGTCTGTAGCGCTGGTGCCGAACACCCAAATCTTTTCATCGTTATCGCTCAATACCGGGTGCCCCATATGACGCCATAGGCCTGAAGCGTTGATGCGCTCATCTTTGTAAAGTGGAGCGGTCGCGGGTGAGTTCGCAGGAATGCAGATGTCGCCCTTACAATATCCCTCTGGTTTCAACGTCCATCCAGTTGCCGCCTCAAAATCATCTCGGCTAAGCAAGAGATCGCCTGACAGAGATTGCGATGATGCGCATTGGACCTCGTCCAAACCGTGCAATACGGTTGCCATTAACAGTTCTCCTATTCGTTAGTTTTAGGTCAATTGCTTGCCTGGTCTCGGGGGCAACTTTATTGGACAGCTCGCGCCGTCCGCAGTTCCGGCCTCGACTTCCGCCAAAGTAACTTCGTCGACATCAGTTTGAAATGTTGCGTGAAATCGATTGACCATGTTCGAGAGACCGACCGTCAGGCAGATGTCAATGATCTGCTCTTTACTAAAGTGACGTTCGAGATCGCCATAGGTCACGTCATCAATTGCCTCAAGACGTGTGGACTTCTGCGCGTAACGAATGATTGCCGCCTCCTCGTCGGTGTAAACACCGTCCGGCAGCGGTGCATCCGTGAGATGGCGCATTTTTTTGTCAGATATTCCAAGCCCCCGACCGAGGGCAATATGCGTCGGAATTCAATAGAAGCAGTCGTTGACCGACGTTGCCGTCATATAAGCGAGTTCACCGTGCTGAGGGTCGAGTGTCGAATTCGTGCGGTAGACTGTCTGCATCAATTGTGACAGTACCGTCATCGCTTCCGGTCGATTGGCCAGAGCCCTGTAGACGTTAACCAGTCGCCCACGGGATCGGCCAGCCTCCAACAGTGCCTCCCGCGTCGCAGGATCAAGCGCCGAGTCATTCTCGTCAAGAATTGGGATGCGAGCCATACAGTTTCCCCTCATTGATGTCGTAGTTGGCCTACCATATGAGAATGAAAACAGGCTGCCAATGTTCAGGGTGGTTGCTCCGTGATCAAGCTGCCGAACAGGAGCTATCGAGTGAGGGAAGAAAAGAGATTGAGGCTGAGCATCGACTTCCGACGACCGCATGCAGTCAAGACAAAGGAAAGTCTGATATGTGGACCTTTGAGACAAGAAAGGGTCTCTTGTTCAGTAGACTGATGCGCTTGGCGCAATACGAACAGCAGGCAGGCATCAAGTCGGTTTCGATCAAACAGGCGAAGTTTTAGGTAGAGGTTCAAATCGCTTTTCTAGTCAAGGTGAGCGCGGTCGAACTGGCCTCGAAAGAAATAATGCCCACCCTTGAGGTAGTGAAGTAAGTTGCCTGTCGGGCCGTCGTGAGTAAGAATAGCGAGGCGTTTCCCCACAAACGCATCCACACCTCAGCCCGTTGCGAATGCGCGGGCTTTTTTCGGCTCACCAGCAAGGGGCTGATCAACCGTCGAGCAAGTTTGTCACCCGCATGCTTGTTGCAGATGATGAGGCAGTCCTTGAGTTTAGTCGCTTGTGGACACCGGACACAAACCCCCGCTCGTCACTTCGGTGGCGGCTATTTTTGTCGGACAGCATGGATCTGATCAATCGGCCCGAAAGGTTGCCAATTCCTCGCCAGCTGTCGATTGTGTAGGTGGACCTCTCGCGAGGCTCACCCTTTCACAGGTACGGACGTCGACCTGGCCCGCCATCCCTTTGGTGGGCTTTTCTTTGCTGGACATCTCATAGCCGAATCCCGACGCTGCAGCTCGCGAATGGCATGAGAAGTATAATGCAATTCAGCTGAACCATATGGTCGTGGCAACGAACCAGATTCTCGAGGCGCAACCTGATGCAGTCCGTCAAATTTACAAGCAACTTTCTGACAGCAAGAGAGCCATGGGGCTTCCAACGGCCGGCGACATCGACTTCAATCCTTTTGGCTACGAAGCGAACTACCGCAATCTCGAACTGGCAATCGACTGCATATTTGCGCAAGGCCTGATCGATAGGCGATTCACTGTGGATGCACTATTCGATGATGTAACCCGCGCGCTCTAGCGCAAACTTTGAAAGGCACAACCGACCATGGCAAAGAAGACACCTTATGAATTCATTCCTAAGCTTGGGCAGCTGCGCGATGACGTTCTGTTCGGGGAAGTCTGGGAGCAAACCGACTTATCCAAGCGCGACCGTAGCCTGATCACGGTCGCGGTCCTGGCTTCTCATTACCGTACGGATGAATTGCGTGGTCACATGCAGCGCGCGCTTGATAATGGCGTCACCAAAGACGAGCTCAAAGGCCTCATTACGCACATCGCTTTCTACTCGGGCTGGCCGACGGCCGTGAATGCCGGGCGCGTTGCGGTCGAAGTCTTCGGCGATGACGATTGATCGTTCTGCGAGCTTGTCGGCTCTAAGGTCTTGTTGCTGACAAGCTTGCTGAGCGCATTCATCCGTTGATCAGCCATGCAATATTGCGTGGTGGCGATACGTTGGCAAGGCAATCCGCTGTAACGTCGAACTCAATTGGGTTGGACAGCTTGCGAGGAGTGCCATGTTGGAGATTGTCCCACAGACCCCACACATTGGTGCCATTGTAACTGGTGTTGATGTTAACACCGTCAGCGACAGTGAATTCGCTCAGATCTATCAGGCCTGGCTCGACCACGGCGTTATCTGTGTCCGCGGCCAGAGTTTGGATAAACAAGGGTTTCTTGATTATTGCGAGCGTTTCGGTCGGGTCAAGCCACATCTCGTGCAGAAGACGCGAGATCCTGATTTTCCGAAAATTACCGTGATGGGGACAAACAAGCGCAAGCCTGATGGGTCACTCGATAAGTCAATCATGACACGAGGTGTTGGTTGGCACACGGATCTACCGTGGGATCAAGAAATTTGTAAGGGCACGCAGCTCTATGGTGTTGCGACCCCGAGCCGAGGCGGCGATACACTATTTGCAAACATGTACGTTGCCTGGGATCGCTTACCTGAGAACCTCAAGGATCGCGTTGCTGAATTGAAGGCAGAGTTCGTCTATGGCGGACGTAAGAAGCCCCACGATGATTTCCTGACCGATGCCGATCGGGCTCGCGCGCCAGCTGTGCACCCAGTGATGCGCAAGCATGAGGAAACCGGTCGGATATCATTCTACCTCAATCCCTTCCACGTCACGCGATTGGCAGGCCTACCGGATAAAGAAAGTGATGCGCTGATTGAAGAGCTGACACCGCATTTAGTTCACGATGACGCCGTCTATCGTCACAAGTGGCAAACGGGAGACATCGTCATTTGGGACAACCGTTGCTGTCTGCATTCTGCCACGGGAGACTACCCTCCTGAAGAAGATCGTATCCATTGGCGGGTTACGATCATGCAATAGGTGTGCACGTATGGCTGGTCGTCATGAGTGAGATCATAGAATGCGATTATGCGATTGTTGGTGCGGGGTCGGCCGGTTGCGTGCTGGCTAATCGGCTGAGCGCTGACGGATCCAGGGTTGTGTTGTTGGAGGCGGGTCCGTCCGATTGGCACCCGCTCATCCATATTCCTGCCGGCTTCCTTCATCTTCTCCACAACAAGAGTATCAACTGGTTGTACGCATCCGAACCGGATGCAGGAATCAACGGCCGCTCTATTCATTGGCCACGCGGCAAAGTTCTTGGTGGTTCGAGCTCAATCAACGGAATGCTGTTCATCCGTGGAAACGCGGCTGACTATGACGGCTGGGCTCAAATGGGGTGCACGGGCTGGTCTTTTGCAGATTGCCTGCCGCACTTCATGAGCATGGAAACTTACGAGCCTGGTGACGGCTCCTACCGTGGCAAGAGTGGGCCGCTTCGGATTGAAGACTATCGCACAATACTCCCGTTGACGCACCGCTTCGTAGAAGCGGCCCAGCAGGCCGGCTTTGCTTTGACCAATGATCTAAATTGCGCCCGGCACATCGGCGTTGGATACTCGCAGATGTCGCGGATTGGTCGTTTCCGGGGATCAACCGCACAGACGTTCCTGGCTGGCGCGCGCAAGCGATCGAATTTGCGAATTGAAACGAACGCACTCGCGACGAGCCTGCTGTTTGACGGCAGACGCTGTACCGGGGTTTCGTTTGATCAGAATGGCAAGTCAATCCGGTTGCAGGCTGCCCGAGAGGTGATTGTTTCCGGCGGCTCGATCAATTCTCCGCATCTGCTTCAAATTTCCGGCATTGGACCGGCCGAACACTTGAGATCAATCGGTGTTGATGTCGTTCAAGACTCTCCGGGAGTTGGATCAAACCTCTCGGATCACTATGCACTGCGAGTATCTTATCGGATCAAGAATGCACTGTCGGCCAACAACTATGCGCGTGGCTTTCGGTTAGCCGGTGAAGTTGTGAGATGGCTGGCGCGAGGCGATGGCGCACTGACATTCGGTGTGACCACGGCACAGGTCTTTTGTTTGAGCCGCGAAGGTTTGGCAAGTCCCGACATCCAGCTCTTGTTCTCTCCAGCAAGCTACTCCACGAAGGCATCCGAGATTGGAAAATTGGAACGCGAACCAGGTGCAACCGTCGCCGCCAATGTTGCCCGGCCGCAAAGTCGAGGAACGATCATGGCGCGTTCGGGCCACCCGAAAGACCGGCCTGTTATCAGGCCTAACTACCTTTCTGCCGAGCGCGACACCGAAGTCATGTTGTCGGCTATAGCGCATGTGCGCCGCATTTTTGCAGCACCAGCTCTCGCGAAACACGTTGTGCACGAGACAATACCAGGAGGGACCGTGTCGAGCGATGAAGATCTGATTGATTACGCCAGATCCAACGGCACAACAGTGCACCATCCGGTTGGTACCTGCAAAATGGGTGTCGATCCATTGTCGGTCGTTGATCCGACTTTGCGCGTTCACGGCGTTGATAGGCTAAGAGTGATAGACGCTTCGATTATGCCGACAATCACAAGCGCAAATACCAATGCCGCAACAATCATGATCGCTGAAAAAGGCGCATCGTTGATACGTAATGATTCCGCGACAAGATGAAACTTGGCATCCGTCTCCTCGTTTCGAATACCAATGAGCATGAAGGAACCTCAGGCGACATCTTACCAGTATGTCTGTATGCCCCTTAAGGAACTTGCCTGAACTTCTATTGTTCAGCCTGACGTTCGTAGCGCCTGGTCACAATTCTCAATCGATCCCGAAAGTGCGGCCGAATACGATCGCTCCACGGCGTCTCAACTGCCTCACGCCACGCACCGCTCAACGTGACTTCCGGCTTGTCCAGATGATAGATGGCAACATACTTGTGCGTGCCGCCGCCAGCTTCGGTGGAAAGATAACGTCGTGCGGCAATCGTGCCTGGAACTGCAGCCAGCGCTGGCAAATGTTCTTCGTCATACCAAGCGTTGAATTCTTCCTCCGCATCAGCCGTCACGTTCATGGCATTCAAAAGCAAACCACCAGCATTGCTAGGTGCCGCCGAATCACCCGGAGCCAGTTGCGTTCCCTCGAAACGCAATAGCAACTTGCACATCCCAGTCACGCGTTTCGTCCAGACTGATGAATTGTCATAGGCGACAGACGTGTAAGATTCGCTACGAAACACATCAGCTGATTCCAGATCATAGGTTGCAACGGAGATCGTCGGCACGTCTTGGCTGAGCCACCGTTCGCTTAATCCAAAGCCTGTTACGGCCTGTCGCTCCGGGATGTGCTCAAGATCATACCAATCATGAAACTCATCGGCATGTGCTGTCGAATAGTCAAATACGACCGCAAGTATTCCTTTTGCCATTTGTCCACCTTTAAAATTGTCTACTGCAGCCACCGTGCAATGACATGCAAGACCTCAACCGACCACCCTCCGCAATATATGGCGACGGTTGGTTGTAAAGGGACGAACCTCGCCAGGCCAACGCCCACGTTCACCGGCTTCTGCCCACTCTGGGCTCAGCAGAACATCTGGGCTCTTAATTTCGTAGGTGACGCTGTAGCGAGGCTCATTACCAGATTCCATTGTTCGTCGTTCGCCGGCCAACAACATGGTGAGTGGTTCGCGAATGGAGCGGGTTGCGGAGATGACACCCGAGACTGATGTCAAAAACGGGACATGCTCTTCGTCGTAGACTTCATTGAACAGGTCCTCCTTCTCAGGCTCGATGTCCATGCTGACAACAAAGAGGTACTTTTCAATTTTCGACATTCGGCTCACCGGTCTCTACATGATTGGTGCAAGTGGGATGACCAACATTCAACAGCTAGGTCTCCATGAGTTCAATGCTGACGTTGTCTGGCGCAGCGACGTAACACAATAACTTGCCATTCACTCCATGCTTCAGTGGAACGGGAAATCTGACGCCTTTGCTTTTCAGTTCGGCGCAGAAAATTGCAAGATCACCATCGAAGAGAAAGCCGAAATGGTCTGTTCCCCACTCACCATGACTTGAAAAGTCGCTATGGGGCGCAATTGCTTTCGAGTCCACCGGCTCTTCGCCTGGACGTTGTCCGCGAATAACAATGATAGCACCACCAACCTCAAGAAAGATCTGTGGGGCACCGCGCGCGACGGTGTCGGCTTTGACGGTTGCGCCAAGCATATCCACGTACCAGTCGGCCGACTTGTGCGGCTCGCGACTTATAATGTGAATATGATCGAAGCGAAGTTGAGGCTTGGTCATGCTGGTACTCATATCTGGAAAATGATGATTGGCTGCGACCGGGATCGTCGGACCTCAAACGAGTATGGCCTTACCTATGACCTCACGATCAATGATCAGCTGCAGCGCTTTGGCTGCATCGTCAAGTGGCAGCACATGCGAATAGTAAGGCCGAATGCGGCCCGCTGCCAGCCAACTAATCAGAACGCCAAGATTTCGTTCCGCCCAGCTTGGATCTAGCTTATAGAGGGCACCAATCGTAAAACCGATGACTTCCGCGTCCTTGACGAGGAGATGATTGGTCTTTGCGAGCGCTGGTCTGCCACTGGTAAAGCCAACAACCAGAATCCGCCCGAATGGTGCGATGGATCGTACAGATTCGTCAAATACGTCGCCACCCACGGGATCGAATATGACGTCTGCGCCGCGTCCCCCTGTGAGCTCCTTGACCGCATCCCTGAAACCATCAGTGTAATCAACGACGTGGTCCGCGCCCAGTTGGGAGCAGATGTCCAAACGCTGATGGCTACGTGCCGTTGCGATGACCTTTGCTCCCATTAGCTTGCCAACATCAACGGTGGCAAGTCCCACGCCTCCTGCAGCGCCATGTACGAGCAAAGTCTCACCGGGTTTTAAGCGAGCGCGTTGTAGTGCGTAGTAAGCGGTCATGTAGTTGGACCGGAATGCAGCCGCCATCTTCAGATCGACACCCGACGGCAGCTTGTTGGTGCTCGCCGCGGACTGCACCGTCTCTTCTGCAAATCCACCATTGCAGAGAACATTGTCGCCGATGGCAAGGTCTTCTACATCAGAACCAATTGCGATTACTTCCCCGGCTGCCTCGCCACCTGGAATAAATGGTGGATCGGTCTTGACGTGATATTTGCCTGCAATCCGCAGAACATCGGTAAAACTGACACCTCGCGCAACGAGCCGGATTTTGACTTCGCCGCGGGAAGGTTCTGGAGAAGGCAACTCTTTGACTATTAGATTGTCCGGGACACCATAGGCCTCGCACACAATAGCTTTCATCTCACTCTCTCGATCATTCGAGTTTCTTGCACTGAGACTGTTACTTTAGTCGTCATTCTTCGAGATTGTCATTGCTTGATCGACTTCAGGCAATTTTAAGTGAGAGAATTGATGATAGCGCGGCCAGTTGCCACCCGACATCGACAAGTTCAGCGATGAGCCCCGTGAGACAGTTAGATATATCTAATCAACACGTGCACGTTTCCTATTGCATTCGTTTGACTATCATTTCGATGTGGTTCCGATAACGACATCCACCGGCATGCCGCTCTCATTTGATATTGGTACTGGACTCACCACAAGCTCCTCTAAGCACCTGCTTCTCTCAATTTATCGGAGCCTTTCATTGGCAGTTTTGGTCACTCTCCGCTACCAAGAACACGAGCTGAAAACATCTATCAGATCAGAGCGGTGGCATTCGACTGGCCGAGCAATCACGAACAGCATGACTAGAGTCTTGGCAAGTCGGTCACAGATCAGCAATATTAGTTCTGCTTCAATGTTTGAGGAGAATTCGTGAGCGATATCGAGGCGGACGTCATTGTTGTCGGCGGCGGCATGGCCGGATCTGTTGCTGCCGTTCGCGCGGGTGAGTTGGGACTGAGCGCCTGCGTTTTGGAGCGTGGGATTGACGCGCACTACCCGTGCAACACGAGATGGTCGGGCGGCGTCCTCCATATTGCTTACAAAGATATCCTGTCCGGCAAGAACCAGCTGCTATCGGCAATGGACGCTGCCAGCAATGGTATGACCGATCAGGCTCAGGCCCACACCATTGCAAGCCACGCGAGACGCTTCATAGATTGGCTGCGCTCGCACGATACGACGTTCGTGCAGACGGATGTGGAGTGGCAGCAGCTCATCTTGGAACCGATGCGCAATATTCGCGGTGGCCTCGACTGGAAGGACCGCGGTCCTGATCGCCTACTGACGCGACTATCCGAGGCTATCGCACGCTGGAATGGACAGCTAACCCTGGGCACACGAGCCCGCTCCCTGATCATGGAGGGCGGCCGTTGTATCGGCGTCAGAGCTGATGTGGATGGCGGAACACGCACATATCTCGGGCGTTCGGTTATCTTGGCAGACGGTGGCTTCCAGGCAAACCTGGAGCTGTTGGGTCAGCACGTTGCACCTAAGCCGGCAGGAATCAAACAACGCGGGGCTGCGACTAGCTTTGGCGATGGCCTGGCAATGGCTGAGGCGGTCGGTGCCAAGATTTCAGCCCTCGACAAGTTTTACGGTCACCTGCTCAGCCGGGACGCTATGATCAACGACAATGTCTGGCCCTACCCGGAAGTTGATGTGCTGGCGAGTTCCGGCATTCTGGTCGATCGATGCGGACAGCGATTCACCGATGAGGGACGCGGCGGCATAGCTATGGCAAATGAAGTCGCAAAGTCGGATGATCCACTAGGAGCGACGATCATCTTCGACTCAGCGATATGGAATGGCCCTGGCCGCTCGGCACGCATTCCGGCCAATCCGGCCATGACGGATGCAGGCGGTACGTTATTGGCAGCCGGCAGCATCGAAGAACTAGCCAAACTTGCTGATCTCCCAGCAACTGAGTTGGCAGAATGCGTGGAATGCCACAATACAGCGCTCGCAGCAGGCAAACTTAAGCACCTGAGACCGTATCGCACCTCCGACAAGCATCGGCCAATGCCAATTGTCGTTCCGCCATATCTGGCCATCCCAGCTTGTGCGGGTATTACCTATACGATGGGCGGCGTAGTCATTGATTCTGAATCACGGGTTCTATCCAATGATAATACTGCAATCAAAGGCCTGTACGCCGCTGGCGCGGTCACCGGGGGGCTCGAGGGTGGTCACAGTCCGACCTATGTGGGCGGGTTGGCAAAGGCGGGTATCCAGGGTCTTGTAGCCGCCGAAACAATAGCGGCCGATCATTTTTGATTGTTCCAGCCATATCCCAGATGCATCCACGAGCGACAGCTGCGCGAAGGCGCGATCCACGGCTTGCTCAGTTTTAGAACGCCTCTGCAGTATTCTAGACGGGTGCTATTCCCCCAGCTAAGAACGATTAAGAGCAACTGGATTGACGACGTTTATCGGCGTGCCTTTGGCGTAAGCGACGATTTGATCGAACACGCCACCGAACTGGATCTCAAAGTCTTCGCGTGTCACATAGCCGATATGCGGTGTCGCGACCACATTGTCGAGCGCAAATAGAGAATGGTTCTGATCCGTGATCGGCTCTTTATCAAAGACGTCGACAGCCGCCATCCCAGGTCGCCCGGCCCGTAGCGCTGCCTCGAGTGCGCCGCTTTCAATGAGCCCTGAGCGGCTGGTGTTGACCAACAGCGCCGTAGGTTTCATCAGGGCCAGATCATCTGCCGTGACGATGCCTTGCGTTGCCTCGACCAGTCGCATTTGCAGCGAGATGACGTCTGATGTCCTAAAGAACTCTTCTTTGCTCGAAGCCGTAGCATAACCCTCGTTCCGTGCAGCTTCACGAGAGGCCTCTCTGGCCCAAACCTGCACATCCATACCGAAGGCGCGACCGTAGCCTGCGATCACACGGCTGATCCGTCCAAAACCATAGAGCCCGAGTGTCTTCCCGCGAAGCGTACTACCAAGGCTGGTCTGCCACGCCCCGCGCTTGAGCGACTCCATCTGTTGTGGAATCTGGCGCATGGCAGCGAGAATCAGCCCCCATGTCAGTTCTGCTGTTGCATAGGAAGGTTTATCCGGCTCGAGACCGCCGGATGAGACGACAATGCCCAGCCTGGTACAGTCATCGACATCAATGTGTGGATAGACGCTGCGTTGGCTAATCAGCTTGAGATTAGGAAGTCGTTCAAGCAAGGGCCGTCGGATTTTGGTACGCTCACGGATCAGAACCAAGGCCTCGGTGTCATGCAGTCTGTCAGATAGGACATCATCGTCCTGGACATGATCATTCCAAACAGTGACGTCATGGCCTTCAAGTTTTTGAAAGCACTGTAGCGTGCGTAGGCTGTCAAAGTAATCATCGAGGATAGCAATTTTCATTCGCTGCTCGCTTTCTAGCATCACTACAGTTTTGCAATTGCTCGCAGCTCTGCAGGCGTTGTTGTGCGGTACCCGAAAAACTCCAAGTACGCCGGCATCTGCTCGTACAGCATGTCGAGGCCAATCTGGATATCACAACCTTGGGCGCGTGCTGCATGCAAGAAGGGAGTCATTTCCGTTGTCAGGACCACTTCACCAATCAATGTCGAGCCTGGTGTATTTGAGAGATCCATCGGCAGCGGGTCATCCTTTTTCATCCCAAGTGGCGTTGCGTTTACGATCACGTCCCAGCTTTGGTTGTTGGTCGGTTGGAGTTCAACGGAAACGCCGGGGCAATGTTTAGCCAACCTATCGGCAAGGACATTCGATTTTTGCGCATTTGCCTCGAGAAGGCCGAGCCTTGCAACACCGGCTTGAGCCATTGAGGCTGCAATTGCCGACCCAGCACCACCACAGCCAATGACGAGAGCATTTCCACCTTTAAGGTCTCGCCCGTTTCGTTCAACTCCGCGAACAAAACCATCGCCGTCGAACATATCACCAATCAGGCTGCCATCTGCATTGCGCTTGACGGCGTTGCAGGATCCCGTGATTTGAACCGTTGTGGACAGTTCGTCGAGGAACTCAACAACAGCGTTCTTGTGCGGCATTGTGATGAGGCCGCCGTGAAAGTTGGATAAGCGGGTTACACCTCGAAAGAAACCCGCGAAGTCGTCCGACTTGCAGCCCATCGGCACGACAACTGCATTTATCTCAAACTCATTGAAATACGGATTGTAGATCAATGGGGCTTTGAAGCTTTCAGTTGGATAGCCTAGGTGGGCGATAAGTTTTGTCGTGCCGCTGATTTTCATACTAATCCAACACAAGTTCTTTGACCGACTTCGAAGGACATACTCTAGAGTCTTGCGGTGCGCTTGCGCACCCTGCTGTCCGAGTTTGAAAGCCTTTGATCACAAGGAAGATGTGGCTGAAATTGCGAGTCATAAACTCTATATCGCAAGACCATGCTAGACTAACATTCCTGCCATATCATTGAACAAGCACAGCTCGGACAACGAGGATAGAAATGAGTGGTTCTCGCATACTGACGTCGCACGCCGGCAGTCTGCCGCGGCCGGCTCCACTGGTTGAACTTTATGCGCGTAGAGCCCGTGGCGAAGAGATCGATGAGGCCGAGCTCACCAGCTCAGCGGAAACCGCAACGCATTGGGTTGTTGATCAGCAAGAAAAAGCGGGCATCGACATTCCGAGTGATGGCGAACAAGTCCGTGAGGCGTTCTTTCTATACGTGCAACGTCGCATGACAGGCTTTGGCGGTAGTTGGGAGCGACCAGGCGGCAGCGAGCTCAAGGACTATCCCGAGTTTGCCGAAGCACGCCGGCAAGCCATGGCAGCAAGCACCGCGGTTAGCAACTTCACACCACCAATGGCGATCGGACCGATCGCTTATGCTGAACGAACAGCCAACGCAGAAGAGCTGCGCATTTTCAAGGAAGCGCTCGGCCGTCACGAAGGGGCGTTCGCCGATGCCTTCATGACAGCCCCCTCGCCAGGTATTGTCGCCATGGCAATGAAGAACGCCTACTATGATACATTCGACGAGTATCTCGCAGCCGTCACCGATGCACTCAGTATTGAGTATCACGCTGCCATTGATGCCGGTTTCATGCTTCAGATCGATGCGCCTGATCTCGCACTAGAACGCCATATCAGTTACTCAGATCAACCGGTCGAGGAGTTTGTTGATTTTGTCCGCGCAGTTGTTGGGCAGATTAACCGGGCGCTCGAAGGGTTGCCGCGCGAGCGGGTGCGGTTGCATGTCTGCTGGGGCAACTACGAGTCGCCGCATGATCAGGACGTGCCGTTGCGTGATATCGTAGAGGCCATCAAGGAAGCGAATGTTGGCGGCTTCATGTTACCCTTCGCAAACCCGCGCCATCAGCATGAGATCAATGTTTTCCGGGATTATCCACTTGAGAAAGACCAGAAGCTCCTGGTTGGTGTCATTGATACGACGACAAACTTTGTTGAGCATCCTGAAGTCGTCGCTGAGCGGTTAGAACGTGCAGCCAATGTTGTTGGTGATCCATCCCGTATAATGGCCGGGACGGATTGCGGTTTTGATACGTCGGCCGGAATGGGACGTGTCACGTCAGATGTTGTTTGGGCAAAGTTGCGGGCCATGCGCGAAGGTGCGGATTTGGCCGCATCACGCTTGTTCTAGATTGCACTGAGGGTGAGGCTAATGATTGAGCAACCAGCAAATCAAATCCCGGCGATCTATCATCGCCGTATCGGCGACGTCATCGTGACGGCTTTGAGCGATGGCGTGTTAGAACGCGGACACGAGATGATGAATGGGGTGCCCGAGTCGGAAGCCCAGGAACACCTTGCCACTGCCTTTAGAAGTGCATTCCTGCTGTCCATCAATGCCTTTCTGTTGCGGATTCGGGACCGGACTGTTCTCGTTGAGACAGGCTCGGGTAAGTATCTCGGACCGGAAGCCGGCAAGCTCCAGAGTAATCTCCAGGCTGCCGGCGTTTCTCCGAACCACATCGATGCCGTTCTGCTGACGCACATGCATCCCGATCACTCCGCCGGATTGACCGACATGGTGACGGGGCAAGCGAACTACCCCAATGCCGAGCTTGTTGTCCATGAAAACGAACCCAGATTCTGGTTCGATGACGCCGCGATGAGCAAGGCAACAGAGCGTGAAAAGACGCTAATGTTCCAGCAGGCACGGGAGCAGTGCGCACCCTACCGTGATCGCATGCGGACTTTCACGAGCGGCGTAGTGCTGCCGAGCATAACGGCTGTACCATGCCATGGTCATACACCCGGCCACTGCGGTTTCCTTATCGAATCCGATGGTCAATCGCTCTTGATTTGGGGAGATACGGTGCACATGCCGGAAGTGCAGGTGCCGCGTCCCGAGGTCACCATGGTTGTCGATGTCGACCCGGAGATGGCGCAGGCCTCACGGCGGCGGATCTTTGACATGGCTGCGCAAGAGCGACTGCTGGTGACTGGCATGCATCTGCACTTTCCAGGGTTCGGTCATGTTGCCAGATCCGGTGGCAACTATCAGTTCGTATCGGAACCCTGGAACCAATCTCTGGGGTGAGTGGAACGAACATTCGGTACGTCTGTTCGAGTGCGACGCTGCAGTTTTGGCTAAGTGCCGCTCGAAGGGTCTTTAATTCTCAGATGTAGTGCACGACAGAGTCGGCGGTGGCCCCATTCCCAATCGGCTCTGCACGCCGACAATGGAATAGGGTAATTCTATTCTAAGCCCCTGCGATTGAGACAATATACGAACCCGTTGGGAAGCATTGCAATGTTCTGAGGCCAAGGCACAATAGAAGATCACGAGACATGCTTGCCGGCACAGTTTGTTCCGGGCGAGCGGTTCATGATTGTGCTAGCGAGCCTGGCTGCATCAGATGAGGACGCGCATGAAAGTATTGTTACCGTCTCTCGTGATCTGTCTCTTCAGCGTTGTGACTACGAACGCGCAAGAATTCGTCGACGTCGAACTGGTCATCGCCGTAGATGTTTCCGGTTCGATGAGCAATCGCGAGCACGAACTTCAGCGACGCGGATTCCTGGATGCGTTTTCTAGTCCGGCTCTCATCAAGGCCATCACTTCAGGCCCGCGCGGACGAATTGCGGTGACCTATGTTGAGTGGGCTGGACCAGGTCTTCAGCGTGTGCTCGCGCCCTGGCAGGTCATTGAAGATGATAAGAGCGCGCAAGCATTTCGCGCTCGGCTCGCCGCCAAGCCTCGCTCTCCAATAAGAGGAACATCTATATCAAGTGCTCTCGCGTTCTCTTCTGGTCTATTCGAGAGCAATGGTTTCAATGGATTTCGGCGCGTAATTGATGTGTCCGGTGATGGCCACAATCGAGCCGGACCGGATCTGCTTAAGACGCGAGAACAGGTTTTGTCGAAGAATATCGTCATCAACGGCTTACCAATAATGCTCTCGCCGGCACTGCAGCGAGGGCCTGACGGATACGGTCTGGATCAGTATTTCAAGGATTGTGTGATCGGCGGTCCATCGGCATTCGTGTATCCGGTCCTGAAGACAAACGAACTCGGTCAGGCTATCCGAAGGAAATTGATTCTTGAGATAGCAGGGCAAACAGCTCGAATTCATCGGGCGAGTAAGCAACTGCACATGATTGATCGAAAAGTCGATTGCGAAATGGGCCGTTACGAGGAAGATGACTGGTAGCGCTCCAGTCGGTTCGTCCGCTGAACAGGTTGCCAATTAGTACCGATAGGTGATTAGCTGTAGTATTAGAACATGCGAATGGAGTCTCTCATGCGTATCGCTCTTTTCAGTCTGGTCCTTATGCTTACGTCTTCTTTGGCAATCGCTGGCAACACGGTGACGTATTCCGTGAATGGCATGGCCTATGAGGGCTATCATGCTAAAGCAGTAGGAGCGTCGAAGGGGCTTGTCCTCATTATTCACGATTGGGATGGTTTAACGGACTACGAGGTCAAACGTGCCGAGATGCTGGCAGGTATGGGCTACGATGCCTTTGCTGTAGACTTGTACGGCAAGGGTAATAGACCCGTTGAGACGAAAGCCAAGAAAGCCGAGACAGGTAAACTCTACAAAGATCGCGAGAAAATGCGCTCGCTCATTCTTGCTGGCCTCGAACAAGCACGAAAGCTTGGTGGCGGTTCGGCCGTCGTCATGGGTTACTGTTTTGGTGGTGCCGCGACCCTTGAGCTAGCACGCTCTGGAAAAGCGGAAGACGTGAAAGGTTACGCGACATTTCACGGAGGTCTGAAGACACCTGCGGGTCAGAGTTACCCGAAGTCAACTGCACCAATTTTGATTGCTCACGGCGGTGCAGATCGGGCAATCAAGATGGCCGATGTTGCTGGTATTGCCGATGAATTGGAAACTGCCGGTGTGACTTACGATATCGAGGTTTATTCTGGGGCTCCTCACGCATTTACAGTTATCGGTTCGAACCGGTATCGTGAACACGCCGACAAAAAATCCTGGAACGCGTTTTCTGATTTCCTTTTGCGGAACCTCGGTGGCTAGTCGGACGTCAGTTGTCGTTGTTCCCTTGAGCATCTGAGCACAACTCAATCCAACCAGGCATTGAGTCAGCATGAGTGTTGATTGTCTCGATGTTGTTGTCATTCTGGGCCTTCGTGGGAAAGGGAGAGCAATGAGTCAGTCAAAGGTGTTTTTGAGAGCGGATCATGTCGGCAGCCTCCTCCGGCCTTCTACCGTTACAGCGGCGCGCAAGCTACGCTACGAAGAGGGCGCTATTTCAGGCGCTGAGCTGCGCGAGGCCGAGGATGCTGTTATTCCGAGCCAGATTGCGAAACAAGAAGCGAATGGTCTAAAGGCCGTAACGGATGGTGAAGCTCAGCGATCGTTTTGGCATTACGACTTCATGGGTGCACTGGCTGGCGTAGAACTGGAAGAGCGTGACGATGGGGTCCAGTTTGCCGGTGTAAAGTTGCCGCCGATCTTTCCAACCATCAAAGAAAAGTAGATTTTCCGACCGATCATCCGATGTTGGGCCACTTCCGCTTCGTTGCAGCAAACGCGAAAGTCACGCCCAAAATCTCGATCCCGGGTCCAAGCTACGTGCACTTTCGTACTGCACCTGAGGATATCGGACCGCCGGACTACAAGGATGCCGACGCTCTATTCACTGACATCGCAAATACCTACAACAAGGCGGTTTCGGCGTTCTATGACCCCGGGTGTCGCTATCTGCAGATCGACGACATTTTCTTTGCCTATCTTTGCGATCCCAAGCATAGAGCCGATAAACAGGCAATGGGTCATGACCCGGATTGGCTGATCGATCGCTATGCATGGATGATGCTCGAAGCAATCAAGGATCGACCTGACGATCTGCTTATTGCCATGCACATGTGCCGAGGCAACTTCAAATCGACCTACGCAGCGGAGGCCGCTGATGCCATCTTCAACAAGACCGAGGTCGACGTCTTATTCATGGAATATGACACCGAACGCGCAGGCGGATTGGAGCCGCTCAGACTGCTGGCGAAGGGAGTGCAGCACGTCCTGCCCGGGTTCATCACCACGAAGACCGGAGATCTGGAGCGCGTTGACGATCAAAAACGGAAGTTTGAAGAGGCGTCTTAGTATGCCGACATCGATCAACTCCGCGTTGCGCCTCAATGCGGTTTCGCATCCACTGAGGAAGGCAACGTCATTACCGAAGACGACCAATGGCGCAAACTTGAGCTCGTCGTGGAAGCAGCGGAGTTAATCTCGGGAGGGGTTTGAGGCTCTCTGCACTGCACTCGTGAAATTAGCGGGTAGCTGAGCACCAAATGCCATGTAACCGCTCAATGTCTGTGTGGATCAAGCTCCATTGGCATTGAGCTGATGTTCGGTTAGCTGGTGCTCCCGGCGACACAAGGCATCGAGTGGGCACCAGGTCGGCTTCGATCAAACACCGGAAGTTCCCGACAGACACATCTGAATCTTGGTCTAGATCAATGCGCGATACGTACAGGAAGGCTGCACTACTGAGTGTTAGTTATAGTGGAGAATGGAACTGTGTTCCTGCGGGCTCCCTCGTGGGACTGGTGACTGGGAAAGTGAGCCAACATGAACTGGTTTGCGCTCAAGCGACTACACCTCGTCTATAACGTCAGTGTCTTTCTCATAGCCTCATACTTTTTCACCATCGGCGGTTACCTCTTCTACGAAGGGGTCCACAAGAATGGGGAAGAAGGGACAACAAATATGATCGTCGGAGTCGCCGAATTTTTGGTCGGTATTTGGGTCTTGTATGGAACCCCAGCACTAGACGCAGATGGGAAGGAATAGCCGCTCTTCTGCGACTTGCGAACTTGCGTTCAGATGATTTTATGAGGCCCGCGATGCCGGTGGCATTAGTCCACCGGCATCGCGATTCTCCTACTTCGCCGTCTGCTTCACTTCGCTGTAATCGCCACGCAGTTGCAGCTTAATGGTTGACGGTTTCTTGTCGCGGTTGCGCCAGAACCAGCCATGATCACCTGCAAATGGCGTCGTGAAGCTACCCTCACCGCCTTGCTTGCCCCGAACCTTTTTATAGGTGACAGCCTCGCTGCCTTTGCCGTGAGCATGCAGGTCAAAGTTCATGCGACCACCCTCGGCTGACCATTTGTAGTGCGCAGTCGCGCCTTTCTTCATCGTCAGCTTCAGTTCCATCGCCTTGCCGGGTTCAAGCGTAAAAGTCACTTCATATTTCCAAGCTTCTTGTGCATGAGCCGAAGACACGAACAGCTGGAAGATGCGATCGAAAGCGTTCGACTGGTTGCCGTGCTTCTTCTTATCTTCCTCTGCTTCCTTGGCGAGGCTTTCTTTGATTTCACCCATCTCGGTTAGGCCAAGAACGCGACCTGCACCGGTTGGATCGATCGCGTATTCTGCCGGTAGCACAACCGTAACGAGGATAACAATCGCAGCAATGAGCGCGATTATTGTTGAACGCAGAAGTTGCGCCGAACTCGGCAGCTCTTCCGGAGCTGGTTTTTCAGAATTGAACATATCTCATTTCCCTCAACTTTATGCGCCGGCTACGTAGCCGGTGATCTGGTATCCTATGAGGATGAAACCCATGGACATCATGACAACGTTTGCGGTGTAGGCTTGGCGCCAGAAGGCGTCTGTCTTGCGCCAATACCCCATAAAGATGAGGATCAGGGCGAGCGCCATAAGCTGACCAATCTCAACACCAACGTTGAAGGCCAGCAGGTTGGGCAACAGGCCATCCTCCGAGATCTTGTATTCAAGAATCTTGGTTGCGAGACCGAGGCCGTGACAAAAGCCAAAGATCAAGGTCGCAGCTTTGGTATTGGGCTGAAAGCCAAACCAACGCTGATAGGCCCCCATGTTGTCGAGCGCTTTGTAGACGACCGACAGACCAATGATGGCATCAATGATGTAGGCATTGACGTTCCAACCGAAGTAAACCCCGGCAAGCATTGTCGTTGAGTGGCCGATGGCAAACAGACTGACATAGATGGCCACATCCTTCATCTTGTAGAGGAAAAAGACGACGCCGAGAAGAAAGAGTATGTGGTCGTACCCGGTGATCATGTGCTTGGCACCAAGGTATGTGTAGGGGATTAAGTGCACTCCCCAGATTTCTTGTACGTAGCCTGCGTCACCCGGGGTGACATTGTGGGCTAAGAGCTGACCGCTCGTGATAGACAAAGCAGCAGCCGTCAGCAGCAGGACAAGCGCAACCCGATGGGTCGAGCCTATCCCACCAGCAAAGAACGGTGGCATGAGTTAAAACTCCGTCGATGATTGATTTGAATTTGGAACTCAGAGATCAATCAGGCGCGCGGCGGTCTTCTTGGAGGATCGGGCGTATCGGAAACGGCGCTGACCATCAAAGGTCGCCACCGGACGCGTTTCACCGGAACGGTGTTTTCTTGAAGGGGGCGCAATAGACCCCCCGGACTGTGATCATGATCGATTGTATCGTGATGATGACCATGGATGGCCCACCAGAGATCTTCAGCTAAACCGTGGGAATGACCATGATCAGCGACCATCTCGGCGTGCTCAGTCAGCACTTCCGCAACGCGTGGGCTATGACCGATCGTAGGGGCGAGAGACCAAGCCAGGACCGCAACGCAAAGCAGGATGCGAAGACATTGAGCGGTATTGAATGCCAGCAATCTCAGGTGCCTGGCCAAGACAGTTCTCTTCAACACAATCGCCTATTAGGAGACTTCACAACGTGCCAATTAAGTACAAATATCCCTTTGAGCAAGTCGTATCCACGCAATGTTGTTCGATGTGTGGCGCTGCAATCATAGTCCGCATTCACAAAATTGGCGTTCACAGGCTCAAATCCGCTAAAATCAGATGATTTTGCGTGGTTTTCTCATTGGCGTTCACACCCGGTTCTGTTCGTCGGGGGAGGGGATCACGTGCAATAATATATCGCCTGGCACCTTCCCAGGGGAAGGCGACAATCCCCATCATGCAGGTCGTCTTGATCAGCTGAAAGCGGATAATCCGAGTGACCGCCTTGGTGCTGCAGATGATATTTCATCGCTCGTCGGATTGATTTGTAGCAATCAAGGCGGCTTTATCGACGGCCAGTTACTTCAGGTGAACGTGGTGTTGTCGGATAGATTTCCAATTAGTCGGTCTCTTCCTTGCCGACAGTAACGGCCGCCCATTGCTCAAGGTACTTGATGAGGGCGACGCTTGGTTCGTCGCCACTTCCTTGGGTTACGGCAAAGGCAAGGACTTGCTTGACTGAGTTACCAAGCCACATTGGCACTTCCAATGCTTCCGCCTCTGACATGCACAGTTTGACATCCTTATAGAGCAGGCGTTGCTTCATGCTCTTGTCGAAACGCCGGTTCAGAATCGAATTGGGGACTTTGTTCATGGTTGAATCGTTGCGGCCGCTGCTGGCATTGAATACATCCACCATGACAGCTGGATCGAGACCAGCTTTGACGCCCATGACAAGCGCCTCAGCCGTCGCGATGTTTGCCGTCGCCGACAGATAATTGTTGGTCAGTTTCATGGTTTGGCCAAGACCTGGTGCATCGCCGAGATAAAACGGATTCTTACCGATAACCTTGAGTGCCGGCAGGATCTCGTCGAAGAATTCACGTGGGCCCGAGACCATCAGTGCCAATGTACCTGCTTCCGCGCCGCGAACACCTCCACTCACTGGGCAATCCATCGCAACAATATTGCGCTCTGCCAGCTTGCTCGCGACTTCCTTGGCCACAACGGCCCCTGTCGTGGAAAGATCTACGTAACGAATGAGCTCAGAGCCATGAATGAGCCCGTTGTCATCAAGCGCGACAGACCTAACGACGTCTGGTGTCGGTAAACTCACGAAGACAGTGTCCACTTCATCAGCCACTGCTTTCGGGGTATCAACGACTTTGGCACCACGAGCTACCAACACGTCGACTGCGTCTTGGCGTACATCGTGAACTACTAAAGAGTAGCCATCATCAATCAGTCGGCCTGCCATGGGCAGCCCCATATCTCCTACGCCGACGAAGCCGAGTGTTGCCTTGGTCATTTTTCGATTTCCTAACTTGACGGAATTGGCATCCTCGTCTTTGGGTGCCTCGCTGAGTCTGTTCATCCTCTGAGATACTAAGTCTCGAACGATTGCGGAGAGAAACCAAGAATGTTTTCAAACCTCTTGGAATAGGCAGGCCACACTTCTGGATTGACTGGCCGCAGTGGCGCTTTGCCGTTCAACACCTCAACAAGTTGATCGCTGGCAAAGCGCGCTATTTGTGCCCTCGCCTCATGTGTGACGCCAGCAGTGTGAAATGTTGACACCACATTCTCGAGCGCCAGCAACGGATAGTCGAGCGGTGGTGGTTCCGTATCCCAAACATCAAGACCGGCTCCTCCCAAATGTCCGCTTTGCAAGGCATCGAGGAGAGCCGCCTCATCATGTACTCCGCCGCGGCAGGTCGTGATCAAGATGGCCCCCCTCTTCATTTTCGCATAAGCAGCAGCGTCCATCATGCCAAGCGTTGATGAATCCCGAGGACAGTTGAGAGAGACGAAGTCTGATCGAGCCAGTAGTTCATCCAGCTCCACCTTTTCGGCTCCACGAGCGGCTACCATGTCTCGGTCCACAAATGGATCAGTGGCAAGCACCGTCATGTCGAAGGCTTTTGCAAACTTGGCGACACGCGTTCCGACATTACCAATTCCGATTATGCCAATTGTTCGTCCCGATACTTCACGACCCATCAGAGTTTCGCGCGCAAAACCACGTGGCCGTGAACGCATCGCCCGGTCGGTTTCAGTAATACGCTTCGAGACATCAATGATCATACCGATGACATGCTCTGCGACGGACACAGCATTGCCGCCCGTTTGATTGACAACGAGAACACCTGCATCGGTGCATGCAGGCACATCCACCGTATCGTAACCAGCTCCACCAGTAGAGACACACAGTATATTAGTCGCCCGCTTCAGAAACGCGTCATGCACATGCCATTGCAATTTCAACTCATCGCGCGAGGACTGCACCTGATAGGCGTGCGCTCTCTCCATAACCGGCCAGGTGCTATCCTCGTCGTCTTGTTCAACCACGGAGAATTCGACGTCGTCCTCCTTGTCGAGGCGCGAGAGAAACTCAGAATGCACCCATGTATTAAACCGTACGATAGTTTTGGCTTTTTCTGTCATGAATGATCATCCCTCTGCTTCTGCGCGCCCTTCCAAGTTGGAAGGTAGAGCGCCATAGTATTCTTTCGAGATCCTCTGAAACTCTGAGACGTCAATAAGCAGTGCTGCCCGCAATGACGTCAACTGCATGCAGGCAAGGGAAGAACCGACATGGCAACTTCAGTCGAGGTTATCGCAGATGCGATGAAGGCGGCAGGCACACCATTCATTACAGGTCACCCAGGCGGCGAAACCGTGGAATTGATGGATGCTGCATGCAAACGCGATATGCGCTTCCTCTTGTTCAAACAGGAAACAGCAGCAGCCATGATGGCCGCGACGTGGGGTGAAATAACCGGTTCTCCCGGCCTTTGTGTTTCGACACGTGGTCCCGGTGCAACCAACATGGTCAACGGCGTTGCTTACGCATCGCTTGATCGTGCTCCGTTGATCGCAATGACGGATCAATACGGCCCGGCAACCTATGCAACTGGCCTACGACAGCGCATGGACCAGCTGGCGATCTACGCTCCACTGGTCAAATGGGGAACCACAATCAATGCGCAGGTGGTTCGTCATCAGATGTGGAAGGCCTTGCGGGTGGCGACTGCCGCGCCACCCGGCCCCGTGCACTTCGAGATGCCGCAAACCGAAACGACGCGTGAGGCAAGTGACTATGCGGTTGAACCGCCACTACTCGCGAACCAGATTGATATTGAGCCTGACCGCGAAAGCCTCGAACCAGCACTAGAACAGATCGGGCATGCCAGCCGACCAATCATCCTCGCAGGACTTGGAACTCTTTGGGCACGCGCTACCCACGAATTGACCGAGTTAGCCGAGCATCTTGGTGCTCCTGTTCTGGTTACACCGAAGTGCAAAGGTGTCATATCAGAAGATCATTCGCTCCGGGCCGGATGTATTATCGGCGGCATTATTGAACGCAAGTTGGTTTCGCAAGCCGACCTGATCATTACCGTAGGTTTGGATGCGATCGAGATGCAGCCCAAAGCCTGGCCCTATACAGCCCCTGTTTTGTCAATTGCAGCGATTCCAGACCTGGATGTTGTTGTTCCCGCAAGCACGGAACTTGTTGGTTCGATGCCACATATTCTTTCTGCCTTGAGAGAGTACTCAACGAGCAAAGGCGGGTGGGGCGAAGCTGCAGCCAAATCCTATCGCGCGGATGTCGTTGATGCACTCAATACACCGAGTACTGGCCTATCCCCTCAGCGCCTTATGGAAGTGGCGCGCTCTGTTCTCCCACGCGACACGATTGCAACATGTGATGCAGGTGCCAGTCGACTCCTCGTCGTACAAAAGTGGGAGTCTTTCGGGCCGCGGGAGTTTCTCGGTTCAAACGGTTTGGGGTCCATGGGCTATGCCATACCGGGCGCCATGGCAGCAAAGATGGCACACCCTGACCGGCCTTGTGTGGCCTTCGTCGGAGATGGTGGATTTCTCATGGCTGTAGCTGAACTACAAACATCTGTCCGCGAGAACCTACCGGTCATTGCAATCGTTTTCGATGATGAGGAAATTGGATTGATCCGGGTTAAGCAGCAGCTGAAACAAATCCCGCAGTTTGGTGTCGGCATCGGTGGCATGCAGTGGGACAAGCTTGCGCAAGGTTTCGGCGCAGACGGGACAATCGTTACTGACGAACAGCAACTTTCGAGTGCATTGAAGGCGGCAATTCAGTCCGGTCGCACAACAGTAATTGGCGCGAAGATCGATGGCTCCGGCTATGTCGATCAATTCAATGCGCTACGTGAATTGTAAGCATGTAGACCGTTCGATTGCAGATCTAAGGAATATTTCATGCCTGCCACCTATGATGCTCATCGCGCGCAATTGAAATCCATACTTAGTGGCTGGGGCATGTTATTAGATTATGCCGAAACGACTGCAGAAGTTCTGGCTTGGGCAGACCTGCATGGCGTCGACAGCCATGGCATTTCGATGATCCCGGTCTACGACAATCTGCGGCGCCGCGGCCGCGTCGCCATGGATGCACAGCCGAAAATTGTCTCTGAGACACCTGTGATCGCGGTGATTGATGGTGACGGTGGTCTGGGCCATGTCCCAGCGCATCTTGCCATGTCCACTGCGATCGAAAAGGCCAAAGCGGTTGGTATGGCTGCCACGGTCGTGCGCGCCTCCGCGCATTTTGGTGCCGCGGGCTACTACACGCTTATGGCAGCTAACGCAGGTCTCGTAGGCATGGCTTGTACATCGGCATCAAGCATCCAGGTTGCTCCGACCTTTGGCAAACAGCCGCGCCTGGGAACTGATCCATGGTCGTTCGCGGCACCTTCGTCCGATGGTCCGCCATTCCTACTGGACATGGCAACAACAACTGTTGCCGCTGGCCGAATCAGAAACAAAGCCAACGAGAATCTACCGACGCCAAACGGCTGGTTAGTCGACAGCGAAGGCCGCCCGTCGAATGATCCGTTAGTTGCGAAGGAGAAGGGTGGATCATTGACACCACTCGGCGGTTCGCCTGAAAACTCGAGCTACAAAGGGTATGGTCTTTCGGTGATGGTCAATATTCTGGGTTCATGTCTGTCAGGCGCCACCCTTATCACAGATCCAGAGCATACCAAGAAACCAGTAGGCATGGACATCGGCCACTTCTTCCTGGCCATTGACCCTAAAGCCTTTCGAGCAGTTGAAGAGTTCGAAGCCGATGTTGCAACCTTCCTTGACGACCTCAGATCCACGCCTCCGATTGATCCTGCACAGCCCGTGATGGTCGCAGGCGACCCGCAATGGAAAATAGCTCAAGAGCGCCAGCGGGACGGAATTCCAGTCGGCCCCGGACTGCTGGCCCAAGTCAGACAGATTGCACAAGCAGCAGCGGCGGACTGGCTATTGGACTGACGAGTACTTCCAGCAGAGCAGGCAATAGTTCAATGTTAGGAAGGTACGTGCACGCGAAGGAAGGTACGGAGATGGCGGATCGCCATATCGACACGGTCTTGTGGCTCTTTCCATGGGAAGAAAGTCATCTGTGCGTTTGGAGCCAACAGTGCACTTTCCTCTGCCGTGGCATAGGGATGGGCATCGGTGTCGTCGGGCATTACTAAGATCGGTGTCGTGCAGCGCCTTACGCTGTCACGCGATACACTGAAAACAAAGTCGGGATCGCCATACATGTTGCCGAGGAAGGCACCGCACATGTCCATGGTGATATCCGGCTGTTCCTGGCACAAGGTCGGCGCCCAATTCTTCATGTTGTTGTTAAAGAACAGGTTCGGTTCTTCCGGGCGAAAACCACTCGGTGTTGCAGGCACGGCTGCAAGAACACGCTCAGGTGCTCGTTCCAACAATTTCCAAATGAACGGTCCACCGATACAAAATCCAATCACCAGAAAATTCTCGAACCCTAGATGATCCATTAGCCGTAGCTGATCATCAACATGCGAGTCCCACGGTCGATCAATCTCGAGCGGGCCCTTGGATGCACTGCCATTGGCGTTTCGAATATCCATTGCAATGCAGTGGAACTCATCATTGAGGACATCCATGGGGTTAAATGGCGTTCTGTTAGAAAGATAAGGAATCCTTGCATTCAGACCTCCACCTGGAACGACCAGAAGTGGAAAGCCGCTGCCTGCCTCCTCGTAGTAGATCTCAACAGAATTGCTCTTGAAGACAGGCATGCTTGATCCCCTCAGTCACAACACGACCGGCCGATATAGGCACCCATTCAGGGGACAGCTGGCAGTGTTCTTCTCTCGATACTCGAACCTAAACTCTATCATATTGAGCCACGACTAGGTCAGGTACTCATTTCAACTGCTGTTCTCATGGGAGATAGTTTCTGTGTTCCTCTTGCTTGTGCGCGATTGAGCTGGAGAATAACGGATCAAGCGCTGACAAACGGCAGGGATCAAAGTGATGGAAGTCGGAATGCTCGTCCCTGTCACTTAGTGCCAAAGACTAAGAATTCTTCCCTTCTCACTATATCCGGCCGGTTGGAAACAGATCAAACGCCTCGGCGGAATCAAGAGAGAGAGACCTAGCCTCACATCCAAGCAACCAGTGTTTTGCCTTTGGCAGCAGCAGAGCTGATCCAAACCTAACAAGAGATAGTTCCCTTTCATCCCCACCTCAGGAATTCTTCGAAAGCTAAACCTTATGACGACGCGAAAACTTGGCAAATCTGGCATTGACATCTCATGCATTGGTCTTGGCACAAACTACGTCGGCGGACATAATCTCTACGTGGGAGTCGATGAGGAGGAAGGTGTCCGTCTTGTCAAACAAGCCATCGACAGTGGTGTCACGCATATCGATACCGCTGATATCTATGGCACTGGCCGATCCGAGGAACTTGTCGGTCAAGCGATTGCAGGAAGACGTGATGAGGTTGTACTCGCGACCAAAGGCGGTCTTCTGTTTGGCGAGCATGGTAGCGGTGTGAACAATGAACCGGCGTATCTGCGAGGCGCCCTAGAACGATCGCTCAAGCGTTTGAATGTCGATTACGTTGACCTCTACTATATCCATCGCCACGACGGTAAGACGCCCACAGAGGATGCTTTCGGCGCATTGATGGATTTCAAGCGGGAAGGTTTGATCAGATCTGCCGGCGTCTCAAACTTTGATTTGTCTGATCTTCAAGCGGCGGCCAGAGCCGGACAGGTCGATGCCCTGCAATCTTGCTACAATCTTCTTCAGCGTGACGTTGAATCTGACGTGCTGCCTTGGTGCGTTCAGAATAATGTGAGTTTCATACCGTGGGGTGGTTTGGCCTACGGGCTTCTGGGCGGCCGCTACAGTCGAGACTTCAAGCTACATGACAACGATTGGCGTCAAAGAACCGGCCTGTTTGATGCAGACTCTTTCGCGCCCAACGTGGACACAATCGATAGTCTCAAATCCATTGCCAAGAAGTGCGGATCCACTACAGCTCATTTGGCAATCAAGTGGTTACTATCAAAAGAAGCTGTGAGCTCGGTTATTGCTGGTGCCAAAAACTCGGATCAAGTGCGCGACAATGTCAGCGCCCTCCAGGGAGAGGTGAGTGCGGAAAACATTGCGGCCGTTGATGCGCTGACGAGCGCTTAGCTGCCAAGGCAATGAATGGTGCTGGCCACTGGCCAAGCACCGATCAGATGCCAAGAATTGTCGAACCAAGTTAGAGTCCAAGAAGGAATAATGGACATGGTGACCACTCCTAAATTCGCCTTGCAAATTGGTGCAGTCGACCGTCTCGGCGCCAGCGACGCCGACATGTATCGGGAGGCCATTGAGGATGCGAAGTATGCTCAGGAGTTAGGCTTCGAGTCAGTGTGGATGGTCGAACATCATTTCTCCGATTACTACCCCACACCCAATCCGCTTATGTTCCTGTCACATCTCGCAGCGGCCGTGCCTGGCATGGGACTCGGAACCGCCGTCATGGTGCTTCCATGGTATGATCCCGTCCGGTTCGCAGAAGATACGGCGATGCTTGCCTCCCTTGCCACTGGTCCGCTTCACATCGGTATGGGCCGCGGAACAGCAAAACTGGAATATGACGCCCTGCGGGTCGACATGAACATGGCCCGTGAGCGGTTTCAAGAATGTTGGGAGGTTGTGCAGCTCGCTCTCAAGGGTGAGCCATTCACCTTCGAAGGCCGCTTTCTGAAACTTGACCGGCCAATTACGATCCGGCCACATCTCGATCCAGCACGCCAGATAAACTTCTTCGGAGCTATTGGTTCTCCGGGTTCGGCAGAGATCATGGCTGACCTGGGACTGAAGCCACTCTCGCTTTCGCAATTTCCTGATTACATGCTCGTCAAGATCATTGAGCGTTGGACGGCCAATGCAAAAAGCCTTGGTCATTCGATCGATGGCATGATGCCAGTTTCAACAAAGTGTTTTATTGGGGATTCGGACACATCGGCGCGCGAGGAAGCCCGGGGGCACATGGCACGTTTCTATAAACTCCAGGCTGAGCACTATACAACTGATTCAACGCCATGGGATGACATCAAGGGCTATGAGCAATTTGCCAAGATATTCGCGAACATGAAACTGATGGGCGATCCGGCCCAGAATGACCCGATCCTTGATCGTAATCTGATCGGCTCACCTGAGACGGTGGCAACACGCATCAATGAGCTGCGGGCAATCGGCTTCAACTACTTCCTTATCTCGAATGCCATGCATGGCGTTGAGCGCGAAGTTCGACACCGCATGATGCGGCGTTTCGCGAACGAAGTTGTTCCGCTTGTTGACAGTCTCCCGGTCCCGGACGCCCCAGAGTTTGAGAAGGTCAGCGCCGCGGAATAGTAACTTTGCAACCTGAAGGCACGAAATCTGCGGGAGTTACGGTTGTCACCAAACTACGACGACCATGAATGGCGCGCAGCATAGGCTTTGGTGAAGACAGAAATCGCTTGGTCATGCGTCAGTGTCAGGCTGATGTCATCAAGTCCGTTGAGCAAGCGGTGCTTATCGAACGGATCAATGTCGAAAGCGTAACTGGTCTGATCAGGCCCGGTTAGAGATTGGGCATCGAGATCGATCGCGATTTCCGCACCAGGGCTCTCACGCAGTTGCCGGCGCAAGGTCGCGCAATCTTCATCGGGCAGCAGCACCGGCAAAACGCCATTCTGAACGCAATTGCTATAATGAATATCTGCAATGCTCGGCGCGATGACAGCGCGAATGCCGTTTGCGACCAATGCTGTCACGGCATTTTCACGCGATGAACCGCAGCCCCAGTTTCTGTCGGCCACGAGTATACCTGCGCCACGATAGGACGGCGCATTGAAGACGAAGTCGGTTTCGGCGCCATCGGAAGTGAAACGCAGATCATGCAGCAGGAAACAGGCGTAGTCAGGGTCATCCGAGGCTTTTCGCAGGAACCGTGCCGGGATGATTTGGTCCGTGTCGCAGTTAGCTATATCTATTGGAACCGCAACTGATGCAAACGTACGAAACGCTTCCATGGGTGCTCCTTTACTCATGACTTTCACGCCTCAGCCAGTTGGCGGACATCCGTGAAACGACCAGTGACAGCTGCGGCAGCAGCCATTGCCGGGCTGACGAGATGCGTACGGCTGCCGACGCCCTGCCGTCCTCGAAAGTTGCGGTTGGAAGTTGAGGCCGAACGCTGTCCGGGCCCGAGTGTCTCTCCATTGACGGCTAAGCACATCGAACATCCTGGCTCGCGCCATTCCATACCGGCCTCCATGAAGACCTTATCAAGACCTTCAGCTTCTGCCTGTTTTTTGACAAGACCGGAGCCGGGCACAACAAGCGTCCGCACCTTTGCGGAGCGTCCCTTCACGACTTCTGCCGCGGCGCGCAGATCTTCAATTCGACTGTTGGTGCAAGAGCCTATGAAAACCATGTCAACAGCAATATCCGACAGCGCCATACCGGGTGTAATGTCCATGTAATCAATGGCGGCCTCCATTGTGGCCCGCAATGACTCGTCAGGTTCCTGGGCAGGGTCAGGAACCGTATCAGTAATCGGCAATGCCCACTGAGGACTGTTGCCCCAGGTTACCATCGGCGCAATCGAGTTACCGTCAATGACAACCTCTTTGTCGAACGATGCATCGTCGTCAGACTTTAGTGTTCGCCAATACTCTTCGGCTTTGCTCCATTCTGCTCCCTCTGGTGCATAAGGACGGCCACGAACGTAAGCGATTGTCTTGTCGTCTGGTGCGATGAGACCAAACCTGGAGCCAGCCTCAATGGTCATATTACAAACGGTCATCCGGCCTTCCATCGACATTGCCTCGATGACTGGGCCCGCATACTCAATGGCATACCCCGTGCCACCGGCCGTTCCGATCTCGCGAATAACGGCGAGAATGACATCTTTGGCCGTCACTCCGAAACCCAATTCGCCATTGATTGTTATCCGCATTGTCTTGGGCTTGCGCTGCCATAGCGTCTGCGTGGCCAGCAGATGCTTGACCTCCGTTGAGCCGATCCCCAACGCAATGCACCCGAGCGCACCGTGGGTGGAGGTATGCGAGTCACCGCAGGCCAATAGCAGGCCCGGCTGCGTAATACCTTGCTCCGGGCCAATGACATGGACAATGCCGTGTCGATCGTCTGTCATCGAGAAGTGCGTAAAATTGTGCTCTTCGGAAGCCCGTTCAAGAACCTCCACTGCTTCTCGCATCTCACCTGCAGGAATATCTGCTAACGACTTTGCGGTGGTTGGAAGACTGTGGTCCGGGACACCAAAAAGCTTGTCCGGTTCACGAATGCTATGGCCCTTCGCCTTCAGCTGATCAAAAAGCCGGAAGTGTAGGTCATGGATCAAATGGCGATCGACATAGAGAAGCGTGTTGCCGTCCTCGCGCGTAAAGATGGTGTGCTCATTCCAGATCTTATCAAACAGTGTCGATGCCATATTTGATCCTCTGTCCATGACCGGTGCGGGTTTGTCCTGCTGTATTCAGCAAAACCTAGAACTGAATGCGGGTTGTTTGAGCTCCATCCACAACAAGATTTGTGCCGCTAATGTAACTGGCCGCCGGGCTCGCCAAGAATACAACTGCGTTGGCGACTTCTTCCGGGGTTCCGAGACGCCCCATCGGGCTGCGGGCGACGGCCGTCGCATAAGCGTCGGGCGCCTCGCGCTTTCTCACATCCCAGACACCGCCCTCAAAGTATATCGCGCCGGGTGACACGGTGTTGGCACGAATACCTTTCGCTCCGAGATTGGTGCTCAGACCCGACATGTAACTGATCAAGGCTGCCTTGATACCGCTATAAGCGCGGACACCGCCTGAGGTATTGACAGCCGCCGTGCTTGAAATAGCCACGATTGCCGCTGCGTCCGATTTTTCCAGATAAGGCATAGCGGATTCGACTGTGCGAACTGTTCCGAGAATGTCGACTTCCAACCCTTTTCGCCATGCTGCTTCATCTGCACCTCCGCCCAGAGCACTTGCGTTTGGGATGACAATATCCAAGCCACCCAGCGCATCAGCAGTATTGGCGATCCACTGACGCAACTGTGCGTCGCTTGTAACGTCGGCCGTTCCGCCGATGATCTGTTGCCCATCACCACTTAGTGCACCCACTGCGCGTTCTACCTCTGCGGCGTCGCGAGCACAGAAGCCTACATGGCAACCTTCGGCGATCAATAGATCTACGATCCTGCGACCAATTCCACGCGTCCCACCAGTGACGATCGCGCGCTTCCCCTTAAGACCGAGATCCATGATCCACACCGGAATTTCTGTCAGCCAAGCACTGCCGGTACCGCATACGTACTCCGGCCGCGACAAAGTAATTATTCAGGTCAATACCCTTGAGCAGCGAGGTACGTTCAACGCTCGCCATCTTCCGTGAAGAACTTCTGGCCTTCGGCAAACCGGTTTGGTTTCAGGAACATGCCGAGAATGACTGCTCCGTTGGGTGCAACCGCTTCGTGCATATTGCCGGCTGGTCGCCAGCAGAACTGCCCCGGACCACACACACCTTCGTGGTCTTCAAGCGTACCTTCCAGGACATAAGTTTGTTCAATGGCCGTATGCTCGTGCATCGGAACAATAGCGCCAGGCTCCAACTTAAACAGTGCTGTCGTCATTCCCTCGTCATCGGCATAGAGCACCTTGATCTGAATACCCGGAAACTTTGTCGGCTCCCACTCCATATTTGGCACATCAAGATATCGAGTGGCCAATGTAGGATCCTGATTAGGCTTTATATCTGCGTGGATGACATTTGCATTCATGGACCGCTTCCTCGGTGACCGGCGGCGATGAACTCACCGCACTCGGTTCACTTGAGTTTATATCCCGCCCTGCACCTGGTCAGCTCAAAGCTATGGCAATATCTCATCCAAGATGCGCCTTAGCGGATGGCTGAGAGGCCACTGATACTCAGGGCTGTTTAAGTCGATGATCTTGTCCGCCAGTCAATTAAGCAAAGAGAATGCGCTTGATACCGTTCGTCATGAACAGCATCCTTTGCTGCAACTCAGAGCTCATCAGTCAAATTCGCAGGGCAACATGCAAAGCGGCATCTTTAAAATCCAAGCACAAGAACGCGTTGTATTCGGCACGCCGATGGCCGAAGCCGTAATTGCGGAAGCAAACCACTACGGCGCAGACCGAGTATTTATCACATCGACCCGCTCACTTGCTGCGCTCGACAATGGTCCTCTACAGCAGATTGAGCGCGCGCTTGGCGACCGGCATGTCGGAACGTTTTCAACGATTGCATCACACAGCCCGCGAGAGGATGTCATTGCAGCGGCAAACGCTGCTCGGGCTGCAGAGGCAGACATCATTGTTGCCGTCGGAGGCGGCTCTGTCGTTGATGCCACCAAGGTCGTCCAGTTGTGCCTTTGGATGTCGATTGATTCAGTTGATGGATTGGGCACCTATGCGGCAGGCTTCGACCGACGACATGCGTCGCAGTTCACAGTCCCAACTAATGGTGTGCGAATGGTAGCCGTGCCGACGACATTGTCGGCAGCAGACTTTACATCGCGCGCAGGCGTTACGGATACATCGACGCGGACCAAGCTGGCATTCAACCATCGACTTCTGGTTCCGCGCAGCGTCATACTCGACGCTGCAGCCACACTGACAACACCGGAGTGGCTACTCTTCAGCACCGGCATCCGATCCATCGATCATGCCGTAGAGTCCTTTTGCTGCCCGATTGCCAACCCCGCAACGGAGTCCCTCTCACTTAAGGGATTAGCTCTACTCCATGATGGTCTAAAACGGATCAAAGAGACACCAGATGATCTGGAAGCACGCATGGCCGCGCAGTTCGGGATGTGGCATGCGATCTGGCCAAGCACATCCGGTGTCTATCACGGTGCAAGCCACGGAATTGGATATGCCCTCGGCGCCGGCTTCGGTGTCCCGCATGGGCATACATCGTGCGTTATGCTACCGGCTGTCATGCGGTGGAATGCCGAGACAATAGGAGATCGACACAAGGCACTCGCATCGGCGGTTGGGAAGCCTGACACTCCGGCCTGGCAAAGTATACGGGAACTCATTGCAGGGCTGGAGATGCCCTGCACCCTCCGCGATGTCGGAATTAAGCGCGAAAACCTTGCAGAGCTAGCGAAGCGCGCTCTCGATTACCAACCTGTTCTGCTCAACCCACGTCCCATCAAAACCGAATCTGATGTCATGGAGATCCTGGAAATCGCATTCTAATACCGCGACTATCTAAGGGGTGATGGCTGGCAACAGTTCTTCAGATCCACCTATGCTCACGCGACACTCACGTCGGCTCGCTCCATTTACATCATGCGATCTGCAGGGGGCACTTTGAACAACACGTCTTCGCCACGAAACAAACGCGCAGCGTTTTCGGCTGCACGCCGAAGCGCTATGGGACGCCAGCGCCCGACCGATGCAGAGTTATGCGGCGAAGCAATAACATTATCTAACTCTAGAAACGGATAGCTCATTTCAAAGCGTCCGTGGCAAACCGGCTCTACCCACCATGCATCAATACATGCCGTGAATTCTGGAGTGGCTGTCAAGTGCTCATAAAGCGCTTTTTCGTCAATGATTTCGCCGCGTGCGAGATTGATGATCACAGCATTATCCTTCATCAACTGCAACTCACGCTCACCAATCATCTCTTGCGTGGCCGGTGTCAGCGGAACGCTCAAAACCAGGATATCTGAATTCTTCAGAAGTTCGTCCGTCTTGCTCGTGTCGCCAATCCAGTCCACCTCCTGATCAGTTTGTCCTAATCGGTTGATGGCGTAAACTTTGACGCCAAGTGCTCGCATCAGGCGGGCCGTCTCAATACCAATACCGCCAAAGCCGAGAACACCGCAGACAGACCCAGCAAGCATCCGATTGCGCTTGAACTGGTTGAACTCACCCATCGCAAGTTGGTTGTGTTCAGCCATCAAGCGCTTGTAGGCTGCTAGCGCCATCATGACGGCGTGCTCTGCCATTGGTTCGGCATAACCACCGCCATTGCCAGCAATCATAGCTGTTTCTGGAAACGCACCTAAGGGAATGAAATCGATCCCAGCGCTGACGTATTGGATGAGGCTAGCACCACGCAACTGCTCGACTTCTCCTTCGCGTAATTCCTTGGCCGTATTGCGCGATAGAATTGCGGTCGCCTGGGCCAATGCTGAGCCGCGCTCAGGAATTGCGAAGTCATCGAGATAGACAACCTCGGCGAGCCCACCAATGACACTCGTAATGATCTCTCGGCTGGCAGAGTCTGCTTGCATGGTCACGAGAAGCGTTGACCGTTCCATTGGCATCAAAACTTACTTTCGTTGATCGTCGAGAAAACAGCGAAGGGCGCGCGCGAATCTAGTCCACGCTTCAAATGACGAGTTTAGGTTTAAGATGTTTGCGCAGCTCAAGACAAGAGCCGGCCGCCGTCGACATCAATGGAGGTGCCGGTCACAAAATCATTCTGAATGACAAACAGAATACCTTGAGCAACTTCTTCTGGTGTACCGGCGCGTGGGATCAAGTTTTTGGCCGTTTGATTTCTGTAGAACTATTCGCGTTCCGCGCCTTCGAGTGATGACATCGGCGTATCAATGGTGCCTGGTGCAACGACATTCAAGCGACGTGGCATGATCTCGCGTTCAACAGTCCGAACCAAAGCTTCAACCGCGCCTCCAACAGATGCGATCGCGACTTGGCCAGGATTGGCTTTCCGGGCGGGCGTGCCATCCAAAGTCACGTGAGGGACACCAAGCTGCAAGACATTGACGTAACCCCAAAGCTTGGCAAATGAGTCCTTGTAGCCTTCGAAATCCATTTCGAGGAGTTTGCCTCGCGCCCGGGCGCCACCGGTCGCCGCGCTGACAAGGTTCTCAAAAGGTGCGTGCTCCTCGAATATCTGGGTAAGAGCATCACGATCGGGCGTATCGCACTGACGTAGCGTGATACCTTTCGGTACATCACCGGCTCACGACTGACGGCGATGGCCGGTGCTCCGAGTTCTGCTATCATCTTGGATGTTGCAAGGCCGATCCCAGAGGTGCCGACCAGAGCCTATGCTCGTTTTCTCGATATGTACACTGTGGTCCCCTTTCTAGTTGCGCTTGTTGCCAAGGGAGGAATCGCACGCCTCAGTTTCAAGAGGCGATGTACGGGCAATAGATATCATACTCGAAATCAAGTGAAGCCGGTGAAGATGTTACTGTCGAAGATCAGTCATTTATTGCCGGATAAGTCGAATGGGTCGTTTCACAGATAAGGTTGCAGTTGTTACCGGTGGCGCATCAGGCATTGGCGAAGCAGCAGTACGGCGATTTCTTGATGAAGGTGCAAAGGTCATCTTCGCAGATTGGGATGGCAGGCGCGGACAGGAAGTCGCTGACAGTTTGAAGAGCGATGGTGCTAACGCACATTTTGTCGAAGCTGACGTATCTGGTGAGGTCGCTGCAGCAGGAATTATTGATAGAGCGATCAAAGAGTTCGGACAGATCGATATCCTTGTCAACAATGCCGGCATTCGCATGTACCAAACAGTTGTCGAAGCCAGTGCAGAGAGCTGGGACAAGCTCTTGGGCGTCAACCTCAAAAGCTATGCGTTCTGCGCCAAAGCCGCCATTCCTCATTTTCAGCGACCGGGCTGCAACATCGTCAATGTCGCTTCAGTGCGCTCGGTGATAGCCGGGAGTAGGACGGTCCAATACGATACAGCCAAGGCCGCGATTGCCGGCTTGACCCGCGGCATGGCCATGGATCATTCGCCGGATGGCATTCGCATCAACGCTGTCTGCCCCGGCCCGATCTTTACGCCGTTTCACGCGCGCCGAATTGAGGCTGCCGGCCAGACGGTCGAAGACTACAACAGTGACGCAGCCGAGCGCACGATGCTCCAGCGGCCAGGTACGCCTGAGGAGGTCGCCGCCTGCATTCTCTTCCTTGCCTCAGATGATGCCTCTTATGTGACGGGAAGCTGTTTGTTTGTTGATGGTGGGATGACTGCCATTTGATCCGCTAGCCACGCGCGCCTGCCGCTGTCGCTACCTCGATAATTGGAGCCAAACTTGTCGAAACCGCTGCTATTCCAGCCGCTCACCATCCGCGGTGTTACACTCAAGAACAGAGTCTGCGTCGCGCCAATGCACCAGTACGCAGCCGATCATGGATTCGCCACCGACTGGCATCTCATGAATATTGGCCGGTTCGCTGCCGGCGGCGCAGGACTGACGTTCGTTGAAAGCACCAAGGTCGACCCCAGAGGATGCGGTACCGTCGGTGATCTGGCACTCTGGGACGACAAGTACATCCCCGGTGTGAAACGATTGGCAGGCTTCATCAAGGCGCACAAATCGGTCGCGGCAATCCAGATTGGTCATTCCGCGCGCAAGGCAAAACGACGGAGACCATGGGAAGGCGGCTCGCCCCTGACAGAGAACCCAGGCGTTTATGAAGAATACTGGAAGGCGTGGGAGCTTGTCGCACCAAGTGCCGTGCCGGCCAGCGACAACGAACCTACACCACGCGCTCTCACCAATCAGGAAGTCAAAGACTTGGTTACCATGTGGGGCGACGCAGCGCGCAGGGCTGACGCGTGTGGGTTTGATGTCCTCGAGATCCATGGCGCCCACGGCTACTGCATCCATCAGTTTCTGAGTCCGCAGGCGAATGTTCGTAATGACGAGTACGGAGGTTCCGAAGAAAACCGGATGCGCTTCTGCTGCGAGGTCGTAGAAGCTGTTCGTGCGCACTGGCCCGACGACAAACCTCTTTTCCTGCGATTGTCAGTAGAAGATCGCGCGGGCTGGGGGATACCTGAAAGCATTCGCCTGTCCCAAAAGGTTAAACCCCTCGGCGTCGATGTTATCGATTGTTCGGGTGGCGGCATGCAAGGCAGCCCAACCGAGTTCAGCCCACACTATGGCTATCAGGTTCCTTACGCCGACCAGGTCAAGCGCGGAGCCGACATCCTAACGATAGCTGTCGGACTGATTGTACACGCCGAACAGGGCGAAGAGATATTGCGCAACGGTCAAGCAGACATCATCGCCCTCGCACGCGAGATACTCTACAATCCAAACTGGCCCATGGATGCCGCGCGCAAACTTGGTCTCGACGATAACCTCAGTCTCGTGCCGGACCAGCAGGCCTATTGGCTCGGGCGTCGAGATACGACTGCTCCAGAGGTTATTCCAAGTACATTTGGGCGAAGCTGAATACATCTACTTCGGAAACAACGGACGGCGCCCAATCGCTGCCTCCTGTTCATCGCTATAGAGCGACAGGCAGGACGTGAGTTGCATGAGTACGGTTCGACATAGCAGGATTCTATCAGGATAAGAGTGGCACGCGACAGGGCAAGCAGAACGGAACAGTTTTGGTGGGATGTGGAGCGCGCACGGTGCTGTGTGAGGTTTTGCGTAATTTTCGGGTCAAAACCTGATGCGGCGAGAACCGGCAAAAAGAGTGCCAAGCCAACATCTGTACTATCGTCAAGATCGCCCACCGCATCCCTTTACTTGTACAATTGCAAGCCATATCCCAACGCCCACAATGAATAGTCGAAGATCCGCGTTGTGGTCGACCTCCTCCCTCCGCCTAATCAGTCAACCCCTCTACCTACCTACCATTAGTCAGATCAAATTCAATAAATACGAAACATATCAATACGTTAAAGTTATAGCCTAACACGTCCTGTCTGCAGGTCTCTTTTGAGTTTTTCAAGAGTCTCATCCATGATGTCCGAGAGCAAATTGATGCCGTGGTGTTGCACAATAAAGCTGTCGTGCACAGAAAGGACGACATGCCCTGCTTTTCGCATCCCTGCCTGGACTTTGGCGCATATCTCGCCATCCAAATTCTGAAGTCGCCGAGCTACGCCTTTGCCCCAAGCTGGCCCAAATTGAGGGTGTCGTTCCTTGACTAACGTCACCGCTTGCCGCGCCCGCCTACCCGGATTTTGCTGTCCGCGCTTGGCGATGTTTGATTGAAGCCCTTGAATGGCAGAGCGCTCTGAGTCTGCGCAAACTAGTGCTGAGAAAGCTCGCTTGGCATCTTCGCGACAAAGGCCCTTGATATCGTAGGGATCTCCGTCGCCAAGCCCGCAATGAAATGCAGCAGCCAACAATTGAGGGTAAAAATACGGGTAGTCCCTCTCAATTGTATCTTCACCATTGATTAGTAGATGACCGCGGTCGCAAGCTGACAACTGCTGCCAATATGGCCCGTACCACCGACCACCAGACCTCCATGAAATGTTGAATACCCTATAATATTGGTTTCGAGCTGGGCAAAGTGTCTGGTCTCTCTTCCGGTAGAATCCTCGCTCATCAACCAGCCAGTTATCTGAATTGAGTGATATCTCCACCGACCGCAATGCCTCGTTCTGTTTGACGATATCGTCCCTCAAGCGCCGTGTGGTAGGGGTCTCAATATACTTTCTGTATCTCTTATTCTGATCCTTCAGTTGCAAGAGCTCGCTGGGTGATGGCAACAATTCGTTTAAGTGAGTGATTGGAACATTCCTGATGAGCTCATCCGTTGGCCAAATTGTAGAACGGAGTAATGGTTCAGGCGTTGGTCGGGTCTTTCTATGATGTACCAGTTTCGCCGATACTAGTGTTTCCACCGCTCGCATAACATTCTTGTAGGTCAGCAAACCTCCAGTATATCGACTTAAACCAGAGTAATAATTTCTGTCGCGCGAGTAAGCAGTGTCCGTCGTCACATAATCTGGAACAGTTGAGCGTTTGATCTAAGCGAGTGATTGGCTCATCGTTTTCAAAGTTATGCTACGGCGTTGCGATGTTGCAAGCGCCGTGTTTCGAATGTCTTTCGTTTGATCCTTTCTCTCTCCAGCAAGATGATCTTGTTACGACCGAAGTAGACGTCTGCGGGCGTCACGTTGTTGAGGCTTTCGTGGTAGCGCTCGTGATTGTAGTGGGTCACGAATGCTTCGATGCTTGCCTTTAGATCCCCGGGCAGAAAGTAGTTCTCCAACAGCACGCGGTTTTTCAAAGTTTGATGCCATCGCTCGATTTTTCCCTGCGTCTGAGGATGGTATGGCGCACCACGAACATGATCCATCGATTGATCGTCGAGCCATTCTGCCAGATCACCAGAGATGTACGATGAACCATTGTCCGACAGAAGTCGCGGTCGATGTCTGACGTTGACTTTGTCACAACCTGACGCCTCCAATGCAAGTTCAAGCGTGTCAGTGACGTCACTGGCTTTCATGGTAGTGCATAACTTCCAAGCGATGATGTAACGCGAGTAATCATCAAGGACGGTCGAGAGATAGAACCATCCCCAGCCGATGACTTTGAGGTAGGTGAAGTCTGTCTGCCAAAGCTGATTGATCGCCGTTGTTTTGTCGTGGAACTCATCAGCAGCCTTGACGACGGCGAACGCGGGACTTGTGATGAGGTCGAGCGCTTTGAGTATTCGATAGACGGAAGACTCGGATACGAAGTAGCTCCGAGTATCTGTGAACTTCACCGCCAGCTCGCGCGGCGTCAGTTCTGGCTCTTCGAGTGCGAAGTCGACAATTTGCTCTCGGACATCGTCCGGGATGCGGTTCCAGACGTGGCCAGGCATCGGCTTTCGATCTTCTAATGCATCAAGTCCACCGGTGAGATACCGGTCATACCAACGATAGAAAGTCGTACGTGGGATGCCGAGCGTATCCAATGTGCGTTTTGCTGGCAGATGTGATTGCTCGACAAGGCGAATAATCTCCAGCTTCTCCGTCGCGGGATACCTCATGTGTCGTTGCCCCCACTTCCGATCATGCTTTTTTTGAGCAGCCGAAGTTCCAGGGCCTGCTCCGCGACAACCTCCTTGAGGTGTAGCGCTTCGCGTCGTAGATCCTTCACTTCATCAGAGGTCGCTGCCCGTGCGGTATCACCGGCTAGCCGCTTTTTGCCAGCCTCCAAGAACTCCTTTGACCAGCTGTAGTACATGCCCTGTGCGATACCTTCCTGACGGCACAGCTCGGCAATGCTGTCTTCGCCGCGCAGTCCTGCAAGGACGATCCTGATCTTCTCCTCGGATGAATATCGCTTCCGAGTTTGACGCCGGATGTCTTTGACGGTGCGGTCAGAAGCTTCAGTTCTACGTCCCATGTGGCACTCCTCAGTGGTGAGGATGAGCCTAGAAACACTCAGTTAAAAAATGATCTCAGAAGGTTCCAGGGGGGCTGACGTCAGACAATGTAGTGTTAGCTTCAACTGAGCGGCGATAATTTACCTCGTGGCTTTGTGCGTCGATGTAATCCAGACGCTCCTCTACGGGCTTGCTAGCGAGAAAATCGTGGCAGCGGTCGATCACAGCATTCCAGTCGCAAGGTGTCACCTGCGCGAGCTTTTGTGGCGTGAGGATTAATCGTTGTTTCATCGGGTTCTCCCTTGGACGGAAACGCCTAGCATGCAGTTAGCGCGTCCAAAACCACATCCTGCAAGTTCCATAAAGTGTACCTTATTATCGGCGGAATCGGCTGTGGCTAAACGGAAGAGATGAGTCATCACCGGATAAGTCGTGAGTTCGATAGCTCATTCACCTTGGGCTGACTGCATAGCTTGCGCTACCCGCTTTGCATCGTCTTTCAGGTCAGAGTCGAAGAATGGTGGCTCTGGTCTTTCAAATCCCATCTCAACGATTTCCTTATCGATCTCCGCGATTTCTTCCAGTGTTACTCTAATGATGATGTCATTCACCATGCCTGCTGAGATGGACATCTCCTCAGTCTTGTGATGGCCGACGGATACCTTGACAGTCTTATGGCTTAGAATACGTTCGGCACGTCCGATCAAGTTTTCGCGTTTCGTGTTCAGTTCTAGAGCAAGTTGGGCATCAGATAGTTTCATATTCACGCATCCAGTGAGTTTGCGGAGACAAACATCTGCCAATTGAACGTCCATCGTATTGATCTAGCTCAACTGCACTCGCGCGAGACCTTCGACGATCAACAGGCAGATTGGCCGAAGCGGTTTCTGAACCATCGCTGAGGCAGAGTTGATTGCTGCTCTTTGCATTGATCGTCCGTTCTTCATCAACAGAACGGACGCATCTGTATCAATGTGGATGTTTCTAAAATGGGTCATGGAACGAACCCGCTTACGCGGGAGTGCGCTGCGCGCGGACCATGCGGTGGGGCGAGTGTCGGAGTAACCAACTGAGGAACAAGCGGTAACGGTCGGAGGAGGCCGTCTTGAGGATTGAGGGGTTCCCAACTCCAACCTCAAGACAGGAGCCCCCGATGACCGACAAGCCGATTACCGATCTGCGCCGGCGTATGCTGCAGGACATGACGAACCGCAACTTCGTCGACAAGACCAAGCACGACTATATCCGCCATGTCGAGGCATTGGCTGATTTTATCGGTCGATCGCCGGACACAGTTACCAGCGATGATCTCAGGCGTTTCCAGGCGGCCCAGATTTCCGGGGGTGCGCAACCGCCGAAGATGAACACGCAGGCCTCCGCGCTACGCTTCTTTCTAACCGTCACGCTCGGGCGGGCCGATCTCGCCCATCAACTGGCGCGTACGAACTATCCGAGGAAGCTGCCGCGGGTGCTGCCGCCCGAGGATGTCGCCCGCCTGCTCGACGCCGCTCCGGGACCCGGCCTCAAGTACAAGGCGGCGTTGAGCATCGCCTACGGAGCGGGCCTCAGGGGCGGAGAGGTCGTCATGCTGCGCGTCAGCGATATTGATTCCAAGCGCATGTTGATCCGCGTCGAGATGGGCAAGGGGCGCAAGGACCGCCATGCAATGCTCTCCCCACACTTGCTCGAACTCTTGCGTTCATGGTGGCTGCAGTGCCGCTCCAAGGGCTGGCTGTTCCCGGGCCAGGATCCGCTGCGTCCCATCACCGTGCGGCAGCTCAACCGTGTCTGCCACATGGCAGCGGAAGCAGCCGGCCTCGGCACGTGGGTGACGCCGCACACACTCAGACACTCGTTCGCGACGCACCTGCTTGAAAGTGACATCGACGTACGCGTAATCCAGGTCCTGCTCGGCCATGCGAAGTTGGACACGACGGCGCGCTACACGCAGGTTGCAACCAACACGTTGCGCTCGGTGATGAGCCCGCTCGACCGGCTGCATATTGCCCCGCTGGACAAGGACGACGAGCCGGACAGATAGCCGAGCCCGATCGTGTCCCGTCCATCGCTGGAGGTCGCGGATATCTTCCGTGCCTTTGGTCCCGCATGGCGTGATGCCAACCGCGGTCACGTCAGTCTCGACCAGATGAAGGTCATGTCGGCCATCGAGCGTTGCCGCACGGCAGCGCTCGGCGGACACGTTGCGCGTTGTCAGAACGGGGCGTGCCGGCACACGCACATTGCCTACAACTCCTGCCGCAACCGGCATTGCCCCAAATGCCAGGGCGGCAAGGCACGCGAGTGGATGGAGGCGCGGCAGGCCGAACTGCTGCCGGTCGACTACTTCCACGTCGTGTTCACCCTGCCTGCCCGGATCGCCGATATCGCGTACCACAACAAGCGCGTGATCTACGATCTGCTGTTCAAGGTGTCGGCCGAGACGATGCAAACCATTGCCGCCGATCCCAAGCACCTCGGCGCCAGGGTCGCGATCACCTCGGTGCTGCACACCTGGGGCTCAGCCATGACGCATCACCCGCACGTCCATATGATCGTGCCGGGCGGCGGGATGTCGTCGGATGGCTCACGCTGGATCGCCTGCCGCAAGGGCTTCTTCGTACCGGTCAGGGCGCTCTCGAAGCGCTTCCGTAACGTCATGATCGATAAGCTCGTGGCAGCGCACGTGGCCGGCCAGCTCAACTTCTTCGGCGCGCAGGCCCATCTTGGCGATCTGCGTGCCTTCAAACGCTTCCTCAGGCCGCTGCGCCGGCGCAAGTGGTTCGTCTATGCCAAGCGCCCGTTCGCCGGACCGAACGCCGTGCTCGCCTACCTGTCGCGCTACACCCACCGCGTCGCCATCTCCAACCGGCGGCTGATCAAGGCCGATGCCGCGCGTGTTATGTTCCGCGTCAAGGATTACCGCCGCAATGGCAGCGCCCGATACACGACGATGATGCTCACCCCGCACGAGTTCATTCGCCGCCTCCTCATCCATGTCCTGCCCAAAGGGCTCCACCGCATTCGCCATTACGGCCTTCTCGCAAGCGGCGTGAAGGCTGTTAATCTCGCCAGGATGCGCGATCTCCTTGGGACCCCGGAGCCAATCGTCAACGATACCTCTAACGGCAACGACGACGCTGAGCCTGGGGCAACTCCCGATGACGCCTGGCCAATGCCATGTCCTTCATGCGGCCACGCTATGCGCATCATCGAGACCTTCGCGCCCGGCACAACGCCAAACAACGTATCGGAACCGGCAGGCATCGATAGTTCATGATCTCAACGCGCTGCCAGAATAACGTTGTCATAAGGCGGCCCCCGCGCTGCAACGCTCGGCTGCGTCCCGATCGCCTCATCATGACCTCGACGATCGCAAAAATGTTCTTACCAATGACAGGCAAGCCCCGGTGGCTCACCTTGCATGCCTCACACAACCGTGCGGTATGCACCCCTCACCAATCCGACAGGCCACGCCCGGCCGCCAAAAACCCATAGCAGTCGCGGCACGCTCCTCGCCCAACCGCCCGCGGGTTCCTTCCCTGACGACTTTCGGACGCCGGCTCCAGTGCGTGTGGAAATCTCATCGATCGCCAGCATCCGAAACTCTTCACACTTTGAGACATGCGGCGGACATTGAGTGCGACGCTCGGTTGGCCGCTTCCCGCCATCTGAGTGGCTGGCACAGCACGCAAGTGGTTGCCCGTTTCATCTCTAGGCCCAATCTCGCAAGTCGATCCTGCATGCCAATTCTGACGTGCAGGTGAAGGCCGCTAGACAAGCGCACCTCGGGCTAACAAGACGCATTCAAAACACCGCGTTCGATTTGACCCGGATCAAGGGAGCCTTACTCATTCCGGTTGAGTCTTGAACAGAATTCTGCGGCATCACCGTCCGCCGATACGAAAGCGAAGGACACTCGGTATGTTTCATCACATAAAACAATATGCAACCTGGCGCCGCTGGTCGGGCGTGTTTGTCTTGACCGTGATTGGGCTCATGGCGGCACCTGGCCCCGGTATCGCGCAAACCTACTCCGGCAACCTTGTCACGGTACCAATGGATGAAAAATCAATTGAGGTTCGCGACCTGCGGACCCGACGCGCGCGTGGCGAGCAACCATCCCCACGCTACAGCGAGGGGGTATTCCGCCAGATCTGTTTTTCGCCCATCTGGACCTAAGGCGCGCAAAAGGGCGGGCAAAGACTGTTCTGGGGGGCTTACGACTCGACCGGAATCTCCTGAACCGTCACGCTGCCAAAAAGGAAAGCACGTCATTCAGCCGTAGTCGCACGTGGTTCCTGACCGATTACCGCCCCCTCCTGAATGTCACGTTGTTCTGCGGCTGGCGCCATGACCCCGAGATCGAAGGTGCGATGGAGGCCGTAGCAAGTGAACGGGCGCTACTGCCGGGAAGCGCGAGCGATACGCAAGGCACGGCATCGGAACGCAATGGGAGCCAGTACGGCCGCGCGCTCGATGACGTCAACGAGGTTGAGCATGTGTTCAAGTTCGCCGGCGCCACGTGCACATTGACCGTGCACTGCACAAATCCGGGCGCCCCCTACTGCAACACCGACTTCCTCCACACGCTGGAAGGGCTTCTCGTGATCGCACAGGAAGGCAACAGGTAATCATGCTCCAGCTATTCAAACACTCACTCGCCTCCACCCTGGCAATCCTGTTGGTGGGTACGGCGGGACTCGCTCATGCAACTAAACTTGAAGACCTGCCGCATGATCCCGAGAAGTTCAGCTATTATCGACTCGGAGAACACGTTCCACCCAAAGCTGGTTATCCCAACTACCTCAATCCGCGCACTGTCATACACGACTCGATCGGACTGCCAATCGAAGTTGATCCCAAGCGCGGTAAGCACATGTATTGCAACCCGCAACTGTACAATCTCAAACCATACGATTGTTTCCTGACCACAAAAAACCCGCGTTCGAATAACAGCGTCAACCTCGCTTTTCCATGGACCTCCACGTTTTGCGAGCGTCGGTGGTCGTCCTCACAGCACACACGCGCTTGCGGAAAGAACGAACCGCCGGCCCACCAGGGCACCGATTGCCGCCCCCCCACGTCGGAGGGGAACGTACACTGGGCGATTGCCGTCGAGGATGGAATCGTCGCCACAAAACCCACCAAGGGGGCAGCGGGATGGAACGTCAAGCTTGTCGGTGATGCGTCGGACATTCTGTGGACCTACAGGCACGGCAACGAACCTGTCGTGCGGAAACATCAGCGCCTGAAGAAGGGTGAGCGCATCATGAAGATCAGTCGGCAGTGTCCGACGCATCTGCATCTGGAGAGCAAGCGCAATCGCTTCCACATGGATAACCTTCCCTCGCTGATACTCGCCTATCAGCGCGCTCTGGGCGTTACGCCGACACCACTCATCGGCCGAGAACTCGCCTTCGATCCACGCTTTGAGATTGCATCTGGGTGCGGCAATGCGGAGAAGTATGAGAGCATTGGCACTGAGGAGAAGTACACCTTCTCTTCACTTTGGTGCCATGGCGGGTCGATCATGGGTCAGGTCCGTGACGGAAATGATATCACATTCGTCTATTATAAGCCCCATCCCGACATGCGGGAGTCGGCCCTGCGCGACCCTGTATTGCTGCATGGGGCGACCGCGAACGGAGAACTGAATGGTCAGTCCATCTGGTACAATAGAAATTGCGGCGACCGACGCTTCGCGGTAGCAGGCAAGAACACCAGCCCGGACAAGTTCATTCAGGTCAGCGGCGAACGGCTCGTGTTCCACAGCTCGGATTGCCACAAAACACGCAAGAAACGCGAGACGCTGCTCTTTCACTACATGCGGGATTTTGCACCGCAGTCCGATCCGCAGGACGACGATGATGTCGCCGATGACACAACGCCCGTGCCGACTCCAGGGGACGACTCTGTAAACATCAACTACTGGATCCACAACGGTTCGGACATGAAGCTCACCGTGCGCGGCAAAAGCCGGATGTTTACCTATGAGCGCCCGCGCCCAGGCCTGAAAGGTCTGGTGAAAAAAGGTACGGTACTGTTCGAGGGGACAAAATACGAAGGTGGTTATAGAGGCAAGGCCTACTGGTTTGCATCAGGTTGCGCACCGACATCGTATGACGTCAGGGGGCCAGTCGAACAGAGCGGCACGCGCATCGTCCTCACCGGTAAGCGGCCCAAACTTGCGTCCGACTGCACGGTCGAAGGCACGTCGGATGACAGACTGGTCTTTACATTCCGATCGCAAACACCACCGCCGGCACCTGAGCAGAATGCTGACGAACAGTCGGGACCGGTGAGCAGCATTGCACCTGTCTGCACACGTGCGCATTGCGTTGACCGCGCACCGTTCTTCAAGGCCTACAATCGGTTTGGTACTCCGATCGGCACAACCGCCGCCGCAAGAACAAGGATCTCGTCGCGGAGCAAGTTGACGCGCTGCAGTCACTGCTCAATCTTTGGGAAACGGACGCATCACTCCAGAACAAGGATCCAGACCATCGCAATGCCAGTCGGCTGGCCTATATCCTCGCAACTGTTTATTGGGAGAGTGACAAGAACATCTACCCGATCCGGGAATGCTCCTGTCAAACCGACCAGGGTTCTGTGGCCTGCAGCAAGCGCCTCTGGCAGAAAGGCTTGGCACAGCCCTACTATCGCCGCGACAAGCAGACCGGGCACTCCTACTATGGTCGTGGTCAAACGCAGCTGACCCTGAAGGAGAATTTCCTGAGGGTCGGCGGCAAGCTTGGTGTCGCCGATCGTCTCGTCACCCATCCAATGGAGTCGCTGCAGCTGGACGTTTCGTCACGCAACTCTGTGCTTGGGCTCTATCATGGCTGGTATCGCGCACCGAACAACAGCTTCCTCGGTCTAAAGCACATCGAGTTTGAACGGGAAAGTGACTGGATCCGTGCCCGCCATGTACTGATTGGCCCACGCGCGGCAAAAGAGGTGGCCGGCTACGGGAAGAAAATCCTGAAGACATTGCGGTTTATTCCCAAGGCTGCATTCGACGAGAAGTATGCCACGTCGACGAGCCCGACTCCGCAACCGACACCCGACCCTATCGATGATCATGATGCGCCATCGGAAACGCCGCCGCAGGGTGCACCCGATAGTGACCAGATCGCCATGAAAGACCTGCGCAAGCGAGTACGCGAACTGGAGATGGCCGTTCGCGCCGTCGGCAAGGGGGTCGATCACATCAACCAGCAGGTCGCAGAACTCAAGGCGCTTTCGGGTTTTGCAACAGACCGGAGCCCTTCGCCGTCCGTACGCCTGACAAGGGTGGGAGAACCTGTTTCGGGTCCCCGGTCGGGTCCGGTTGACTATCAATCCGTTTGGCCCGCGGGCCACGTCGCCAGCGGATGGTGCGATGTCAGTCGCAGAACGATCGGCATCGGCGTGCTGGATCCGAACGATCCGATCCGATTGAAGTACGGTCTTGGTGGAAATGACCCGACAGACTGATCGGATGTGATCATTCAGCACAATCCGGCGCCGAGTGTGTGGATTGCTCAAGGAAAAAAGGGGATGGTACGCAGTTGCATGCCAAGCCCTTTGCGCGAGAACGCCCTTCGACCGGCATGGCATCGGGTCGCGGCCCGTTCAGTAACGAAGCACAGACGATCATCTCGCCGCCTTATGCGACTTGCTCCCGCCTTGCATGACACAACGCAATGGAATCACTGTTCGTCTCGAAGCTCAACGAGAGTTTTGCAACACAATCGGCCCAGCTGAGAAAGCTCAAGATCGAACATTTCACGTCCGCTTTCGAGGCCACTTCGACCGCGCTCACATCGCCTGGGAACGCAATTTGAACCTGTGCCTAGAACTTCGCCTGTTTGATCAAAGTCGCCGTGTGGCGGAGCAGTCCCCGCACGTGCCAATTTCGCAACTGAGAAGGCGACAATGGCGGATCATGATCGTCGCAAATGTTCGGTATTCTAATCTTGATTTGCAGAGCAGCAGGTCTGCTCTTCATTCGAGAGCAGCCAAACCAGTCTACTGGCCCAACACCATTCTGACTGATGCAATAAGCATATGAGGCTTTATGCCTGCTTTTTGCGGTGAAAGTCAGAATAAACTCTGAAAAACAATCATTCTCATTTGGCTGCAAAACTGGGGCTATAGATTATCTACCTCACTTTACGCCAGACCAGCTTCAGGTCACCGCGCCCTGTCGAAAGGTCGTGCGGGAGAAACGCGGGGTAGCGTGCTACACGGTGCAGCAAAGATAGGCAAATTGTGCAACGGGCATCTCGCCAACTATTTGATATTACGTGCATTCTTGAACCAGGGCCGGACTGAAAATCGCAGTGTCGGTGGTTCGATTCCGCCCCTGGGCACCATTCACCTCCGAAAATATAGAGCCTGGAGAGCTTCTGTTTTGAAGCCACCTAGAATTGCCCTTGTCCGACGTTGAGCGATAGCCTGTTCTCCTAGAACGGCAGTATTGCGAAACGCGCGAGTGGGACGACCTTTAGCAGAGTATTGAAGCCCTGCTTGAATGCCGAATGGCCGGCAACGACAACATCTCCGGCGCGCAGCTTTGGGTCACGCGATCCACCCGATCTGATTTGGGCAACATCAAATTTTGCACCTTGCCGTCGACCGTCTCTGTTGCGAAAGATCACAATCGTCGAATCTGAGCTGTCATCCAGTCCCTTCGCTTGAGCAATCAACTGGAGCAGGCTCATGTCACCACGCAGCGGATAAACGCCAGGGACTTTCACAGCGCCCTCAAGGGTAACCCGTTGGCTGTTGAATTCTTTGACCAGCACCGTGACCTGCGGGTTTTGCAAGTACTTCGCACCAAGCTTCCGCGTCAGGTCATGCTCGACGTCTCGAGCAGTGCGATTGGCAACAGGAAGCTCGCCCACCAGTGGGAGATTGACGGTCCCAACCTCCGCCACCTGGACCGTCTTCGACAATTCAGCCACACGGTAAACAGAGACATCGAGGACATCATGAGGACCAATCCTGTAAGCGACATCTTTCGGATTGTTAATCGAGCGAAAACCCCGAGCAAGCGATGCAGCATTTGTACCAGAAACTGGAACTTGTGCTCCGGTAGCTGTCGCCGCTTTGGGCGCAGCCCCCTCCTGCGTCAATGTCAGCGCATCCTTACCGTGGCTGTTCTTCACTGACGCATCACAACCGGCGAAGGACACAGCCACGCTGATGAGCAACAGTTGTTTGAATATTCCTCTCCGTCGCATGGTGGAGACCCGCTTCAGAATACATAGATCTGCTTACTGATCAAATGTAGCACGTATAATCTTTGAATTGCGACCACAATCTCTGGTCCGCGCAAAAAAGTTTCCGCAGCTTTGTGTCAGCCCTGCCCTATCCCGTGATCCCATCAATCGATCGAAAGACGGCTGCTCCTTCTTGGATCGCTGTTGGGAGACTAGCGGACAACATACTCTGCATAGATACTAAATTGACCAGCAGTCAGCTGTGGTTGATGATTGCTGTTGTCAACAATCGATAGCATTCGCCACATTGCGAATGTTGAGAGGCCATGCACAGTGCCGAAAACCACGGAAATCGGCGGCTCGACACGCAAATTCATCTTCGTCAATCGTTATTATTCTCCGGATATCTCGGCGACAAGCCAACTCCTCACCGACCTCGCCGAACACGTGCAACAACGAGGTCACAACGTTCATCTCATTACGGGTCGCCAACTCTATAATGACGCATCCGTCGACCTGCCCGCCAGCGAGCGCAAGGATGGCATCAAGATAAACCGCATTACCACGTCAAGGTTCGGTCGGGGCAAGCTGCTGGGACGAGCCATCGACTACCTTACGTTTCATCTCACGGCAGCCAGGATGATTTTGCGGCTCGCGACAAGGGCTGATGTGGTTATTCTCGCGACAGACCCACCGTTAATGTCAACAACGCTCGGTCCACTGGCGAGGCTCAAAGGCGCATCAACCATCAACTGGTTGCACGATCTCTTTCCGGAAGTGGCAACGCGACTGGGCATTGGAGGCTCAACAGTGGCGTCCCCATTCATCGCACTGCTGCGCTGGCAGCGAGATCTATCGCTGCGTAGGTCTGGGCTCAACGTTGTTCTGGGTCGACGAATGGCCCAATGCCTGGGTGATTTGAGTGTCGACAAAACCAAGATTCGCATCATCCACAACTGGGCCGACGACTTGGCAATTCGGCCACTGCCCCCGACAGCCAATACCCTTCGCCTAACTTGGGGATTTCAACCGGACGACTTCGTCATTGGCTACTCCGGCAACCTCGGGCGGGCTCACGAGATCGATACCATCATCGGAGCCATCAAGCTGCTCCATGCAAATCTGCAGACGAACGCGGCACGATCCATCAAGTTCGTATTTATTGGCGGCGGGGCGCTCTACGGCAAACTTCAGACGCTCGTCAACCACCTCGGTCTAAGAGACGTTGCGTTCCAACCATACCAGCCCAGAGAGACTTTGATTGAGAGCCTCTGCGTGCCCGATGTTCATTTGGTGAGCCTTCGACCAGAACTCGAAGGGCTGATTGTACCGAGCAAATTCTACGGCATCGCTGCAGCCGGCCGGCCCACGATCTTTGTCGGCGACACAAACGGCGAAATCGCCAACATACTGCGAGATGAGCGATGCGGTATCTCAGTCGCCGTCGGCGACGGGGCCGGATTGGCAAAGGCGATTACTGCACTGGCCGGTAACGAAGCCGAGCGCACCGCAATGGGCCAGCGCTCACGACAGCTGGCAGTCTCAAGGTTCAGTAAAACTGAGGCGTTGTCTGCCTGGACCGCGATCCTGGAAAACCAAACATCCGGCTAGATCATTTCCAGCTGGGATCAAGCCGTTCTACCGCCGCAGCGTGCTCTCATAACATCGTGCAACGACGCCTGTGTATGAGCCCTTTCCAGTAAGCCTCAAAACCAACAGGCGCCGTCCAACAGCTTAGAAGATCTTGCGCAGAAATCCCTTCAGTCCACGCTTCTTCACGGTCTGGGTCCGTTGGATCGTAATGATATCGCCACGGCAGGCCGACACTGTCAGATCATAACGATCTTTGCGCGTGTTGTGCGCGATAACGTAAAGCCTGTTCCGGCCACTCCGCTTGATTGTATGAACATGAAGATCAGACCGCCTCAGCTTGTGGGTGATCTCACCGCGGCTCAGGCAAAAGCGGTCGTGTCGTGCACGGCGGCGGTGTCGCGGACGATAGTCCTCGCGGTAGGCCCGATCATAATCGCGCTTGCGTGCATGACGTCGTTGCTGGTGGCGACGCCGTGGAGCGGGGTCATACAAAGACCGGTCCCTGCGGTACTCAAGGCGTCGGTCATCACCGCGATAATCACGATAGCCTTGTGCTTGCGCGCTCGACGCTGTCCAGGTGAATGCCGCCAAAGCCGACAGTAAAATAATTGATCTACGCATGATGCTTCCTCCTCCACCGATCGTTGTGTTCAATGTGGCAAAACCACGTTGAATTTCTGGCGAACGAGTCGTTCATCTTGCATTCATCCCCGACCTCGGCTGTTTTGCGCCGTCTCCCGTACAATCGCGCTTCACAAAAACATCGTACGTCAGCTCAAGAGGAGCAGATGATAATCCCTACCCTACCGCTGCGTTGTCTGCCATGTCGGGTTCAACCACGGCTCAGCATTGTCAGCCGGCAACGGCTGCCACCCCAGGAGATGATCAGATACTTTCTCACCCACCATGATCGACGGCGCATTGAGATTCCCGTTGGTAATCCGCGGGAAAATCGAGCTATCGGCGACACGCAATGCATCAACACCAATAACCCGCGCCTCAGAATCAACAACCGCCTGCGGATCATCACGCCGCCCCATGCGAACGGTGCCGCAGGGATGGTAGGCACTCTCAACGTTTGCGCGAACAAAGTCATCCAGCTCATCATCAGTGGTGACATGTTGGCCCGGCTGAATCTCATGCTTCGTAAATGGCCGAAAGGCATCCTGGGCAAAGATCTCTCGCGTCAGGCGGATCGCGGTCCGGAAGTCAGACCAGTCTTTCTCGTGAGACATGTAGTTGAATACAATTCGCGGCGGATCACCTGGATCGGATGATCTCAGCGTAACTGCCCCGCGAGATAGGCTGCGCATTGGGCCGACGTGCGCTTGAAAGCCGTGCCCTTCGGCAACTGTGGTTCCGTCATATCTCACGGCTAGTGGCAGAAAGTGGTACTGGATATCCGGGTAGCGTACACCCGGCGCGCTACGTACGAACGCAGCACTCTCAAACTGATTACTCGCACCCGGCCCCGTCTTCGTCAGCAACCACCGCGCACCGACATACGCCTTCCCAAGGAGGTTCCAATACCGGAACAAGGTGACAGGTTGCGAGGCCGCCATCTGAATATAGAGCTCGAGATGATCCTGCAGATTCTGCCCGACACCAGCCCGGTCTGCGACAATACCAATGCCATGATCCGTGAGATGCTGCCCCGGTCCGATACCGGACAACATCAGCAGCTTAGGCGAATTGATTGATGATGCAGCCAGCACCACTTCGCGCTCCGCGCGCACGACTTCGACACGGCCGCCCCGCTCGATCTCAACGCCGGTCGCACGACCGTCCTCAATCACAACGCGCCGCGCATAGGCTCTGATCAGATTGCAATTCTCGCGTCGCAGTGCCGGCCTTAAGTAAGCGCTCGCAGCAGACCATCGGCGACCTTTCCAGACGGTCATGTCAAACGGGCCAAAGCCTTCTTGGCAGTAGCCATTATAGTCATCGGTGACATTGTAGCCCGCCTGCCGGCCAGCCTCGACAAACGCTTTCACCAGAGGATTGTCTCGTGGACCTCGCGTGACGTGCAGTGGGCCAGTTGTACCGCGCCAGGTCGGGTCACCGCCGTGACCACCATCATGCCAGTCTTCCATGCGCTTGAAGTAGGGCAGGACATCTGCATAACCCCAGCCGTCAGCACCAGCCTCCCGCCAATGATCATAGTCGAGAGCATGGCCACGGACGTAGATCATGCCGTTAATCGATGATGATCCACCCACAACCTTGCCGCGCGGTGTGGCCAGACACCGTCCACCAAGGTGTGGCTCCGGCTCAGTCTGATAACCCCAATCGTAGCGCGCCATGTTCATCGGGTAGCTGAGAGCACCGGGCATCTGAATCAGTGGCCCCCAATCGCTCCCGCCGTGCTCAATCACGAGAACCCGCCGTCCCGCCTCTGCGAGACGATAAGCCATTGCGCAACCGGCACTACCTGCACCGACAATAACGAACTCAGCCTGCATCAACCCGGCACCTCATTCACCTTTGGGAACACGTTGAGCGTCCTCAAGCACATTGAGGTCCATATGATTGCGCATATATCGCTCGCTGGCTCTTTTCAGGGGTTGATAGTCCCAGGGATAGTAAGCCCCGCTCCGAAGTGCCCCGTAAACGACCAATCGACGTGCCTGACTGCGCCGCACGTCGTCATCGTATCGTTCAAGGTCCCACCACGCGTCGGCGTCCAACCGAAATCTCGCCACCACCTCCTGATGCTCTGCCTTATCGGCAAGGTTTTCGCACTCGTGCGGATCAGCATCCAAATCAAACAACTGCTCCGGATCGAGCCGGCATCGCGTATACTTGTACTTGCCCTGACGCAAGGCAACCAGCGGGGCATGTGATCCTTCGGCGGCGTACTCCATGAGAACCGGAGTGGTCCGTACCTGACCGTTGGCCAGCGGCAACAGGCTTTCACCCGTTGTCCAAGGCATCACGTCCTCCATATCGATCCCTGCAAGCTCGCAGAGGGTCGGGCACACATCGATCGTCGAAACAGCATCTTCAATCAAGCCAGGCTTGAGACCCGGTGCCGCCATCATCAGTGGCACGCGCGCCGAGCCCTCATAGAAGCTCATCTTGAACCACAAACCGCGCTCACCCAGCATGTCTCCATGATCGGAGACAAACAGGATTGCAGCCTCCTGCCGTGTCGCCTCAAGGACGGCAAGAATGTCGCCGATCCGCTCATCCAGATAACTAATATTGGCGAAGTAGGCGCGGCGCGACCGGCGAATATCATCTTGCGAGATCTCGAAGCTTCGCCAGTCGTTGGCATCGAACAGACGCTTGGAGTGCGCATCTTGATGCTCATACGGAATGCTAGAGATCTCAGGCAATAAGTGCGCGCAGTCCTCATAAAGATCCCAATACCGGCGTCGCGCAACATAAGGATCATGCGGGTGTGTGAAACTCACAGTTAGACACCACGGCCGATCGTCTGCCCGCCGCGCCAGATCATAGAGCTTCTGGATCGCGTGATGCGCAACCTCATCATCATACTCGAGCTGATTGGTGATCTCGGCCACACCCGCTCCCGTCACAGATCCAAGATTGTGATACCACCAATCAATCCGCTCACCTGGTTTCCGGTAGTCTGGCGTCCAACCAAAGTCAGCCGGATAGATGTCAGTCGTCAGGCGCTCTTCGAAGCCGTGCAGTTGATCCGGTCCGACAAAATGCATCTTGCCTGACAGCGCGGTCTGATAGCCGCCGCTCCTGAGATGATGCGCATAGGTTGGCAGATCCGATGGAAACTCCGCCGCATTGTCATAAACGCCAGTGACAGATGGCAGCTGCCCGGACATGAAACTTGCCCGCCCCGGCGCGCAGAGCGGGCTTGCAGTATAGCAATTGCGAAACCGCACCGACTGGTCTGCCAACCGCTTGAGGTTGGGCGCATGAAGCCAATCAGCAGGCCCATCAGGAAACAACGTGCCATTGAGCTGATCGACCATAATGATCAGGATGTTCAAAGGATGTACTCCGGGTCGCCCAAATTCACGCGCCTTCTATTCTTGCCTAGCCCAGTTTTGGTCTGGTCCAGTTTTTTGTCTGGCCTATTCTGCCAGCCTCAGTGCGGGAGTATATCCCGCTTACTGATGCCAGGAATCGCCGCGAATCTTATGCACCGCCCGCCAGCATGGTAACAGTTCATCGAGGGACCCTGGAAACAAAGCGGCATACCACTGCTTCGATTAGGTCATTTGCGGAAGATCAGAGCAACCGATCATATTCTTGACACTGATGAATAATTGAGTCAGTTTGCGAACAAATTCTTCAACGAGTTGGAACAGTGCGATGTTGGACACCTATCTGGATCAACAAGCCGGTCAGTCAACTTGGTTCCCTGATGAGAGGGTAATCAAAAAGTCCAAGTTCTTGCGGGACTTCGTGCACAATGACTTTGACGAACACGCAGCTCTGTTGGGCGGCGTTGTCGCCTTAACGCAACTCGGATCAGGCGAGTTCAATGGGCGAATACTGTTCGCGCAGCTAGAAAATATCATCATCAATATTGACTACAGCAATCAGCCGCTTGAGAAAGAGTTTCAGAACACGGCGACAGGTTACAATTTCGGCCTGATCGTCGACCAACCGACTGACATCAAACAGTTCGGTGGCTACCCCACCCATCCCGATAGAATAGTCATCCTGCCGCCGGAAGGCACCGGCCTCATGCACTCGCCTGCAGGGCTCACGCTGCTGCAGTTCAGCATTAAGCGCGAGGCAATGGCGGCGCAGTTGGAAACCGCGCCGGAGTTGGCGGACTGGTTCCACCGATTGAACAAGCGGCCGGCGCGGGTCGTCTCCCCCTGGCTGGCACAGCGCCTCAGATCAGATTGCTTTTCGGCGCTTGAGGCGGTTATTGCCTGCAAGAACGAGAATCTTCGGCGGACCGTCGACCGTCTCCTCATCATGAATATCGTCAACGCCCTCAACATGGAGCTGCTTGTCAAAGGGCCAAATTCCGTCATTCTCAGCTCTTCGAAACTGGAGCGGTTTCGGGCAACAAGAAATGCGATTCATGAGCAGCTGGAAGACCTCGGCAGTGAGATGACCGGCAGCATTTTTGACCTCAACCAATTGGGGTCCAAGCGCTCGGTCGAGAAGTCCTTCAGTAGCTGCATCAAGATGGGGCCGCTCACGTATTCCCGCATTGTTAGATTGCATCACGCTCGTCGCCGATTGCTGGACGAAGGTTATATCGGCCAGTCCATCGGAGACATTGCTGCCGAATTCGGTTTCTTGGACTGGAGCAAGTTTTCGATACAGTACCGCAAGCACTTCGGCGAGCGGCCATCCGAAACGCGCGAACGCCTCTTGAAAGGCAAACTCGCCCTGACGCCATAGTACGGCAGACCTTGCTCGTGATCGAGACAACGCCGAGGCGAGGCATAATAGTGCTTGGTTCCACGATGGCAGGCCTTCCTGCGCGATGGTTACAAGCAACGATACATTTGCGACCCAAGACACAATGATCCAGCGGCACTCAACTGACCGGACAGCCCATTGTTCGGGTTCCTTGCAGCTCGGCTCATTTTCAGTAATTTTTCTGGTAAAGACTGCCAGCAACAAAATTGGCTAGACGCGAAGAGACAGGATCGCCCTGTGATCTCAGCAAAGCGGCTCCAGCCACGCCGCGAGGCGCAACCAAATGCATCAAGCCATTCATATTCCGGGAAAAATGGTGGGCACGCTAGGGATCGAACCTAGGACCGTCCGATTAAAAGTCGGATGCTCTACCGCTGAGCTACGTGCCCTTTCTCCGATGCGGAGACGCCGGAACTTAAGGAGCGTTTGCCTCGGGGTCAACCCGCCAAATTGGTTTTCCCGCGAACTGCGACGATATCCTGTCAATTCTTAATTTTCCGCAGGCAAATCAACAGCTGTGATCGACCACTTCTGGTGAACTAAGCCTCTCTTTGTGTTCCGAAATGAACGCGGCTAGCCGTCCTTCGGCAATCGCATCGCGCATCGCCTGCATTAGCTCCTGATAGAACCAGGTGTTGGACCACGAGGTTAACATCGCACCGAGATACTCGCCGGAACGGTGAAGATGATGCAAATAGGCGCGTGAATAATCCCGGGCAGCCGGGCATTGGCTGGCTGGGTCGAGCGGTTGCGGATCATCCGCGTGGCGGGCATTGCGCAGATTGACCCGCCCATTCCAAGTAAAAGCCTGCCCGTGGCGCCCGGACCGAGTCGGCATAACGCAATCGAACATATCAATTCCGCGCGCCACCGCCTCCATGAGATCGGCAGGCGTGCCGACCCCCATCAGGTATCGCGGCTTATCCGTCGGCAGATGAGGCACAGTCTCCGAAATCGTCGCCACCATCAGATCGTGGCCTTCACCAACGGCCAGTCCACCGATCGCATAGCCAGGCAAATCCAGAGCCACGAGAGCCTCGGCCGATCGCCGCCGCAACCCGGTGTCCGTGCCCCCTTGCACAATCCCGAACAAAGCCTGCCCCGGCCCCGCTCCGCCGTGACGGCGCTGCTGCTCAAACGCATTCTTCGAACGTTCGGCCCAGCGGACCGAGAGCTCCATCGCCCGTTCAGCATTCTCGAAACTGGATGGCAGCTCAATGCACTCATCGAGTTGCATCTGAATATCAGAACCGAGCAGACACTGGATTTCAATTGACCGCTCCGGCGTCAGCATATGCCGGGAGCCATCTATGTGGCTCTGAAACTCGACCCCCTGCTCTGTGAGCTTGCGCAACTTCGACAGCGACATGACCTGGAAGCCACCGCTGTCCGTCAAGATCGGCCGGTCCCAGCGCATAAACGTATGCAATCCACCCAGCCGTGCGACCCGTTCAGCCCCTGGCCGCAGCATCAAATGATAGGTGTTGCCGAGTAGAATATCAGCGCCAGCGTCGCGCACCTGATCGACATAAACGGCCTTGACCGTCGCTGCGGTACCAACCGGCATGAACGCTGGCGTGCGGATCTTGCCACGCGGCGTCGAGATCGCGCCGGTGCGCGCCTCACCATCACGCGTAGCAACCTGGAAAGAGAAAGCCTCAGACATCGCGACCTCGCATCGGCCAAAGCAAACTGGAATCACCGTAGGAGTAAAACCGATAGCCGGTCTTGATCGCATGCGCGTAAGCCTGCTGCATACGCTCCAACCCTGCAAACGCGGAGACCAACATGAACAGCGTCGAGCGTGGCAGATGGAAGTTGGTCATCATGCCATCAATGGCACCAAACCGATGCCCAGGTGCAATGAAAATGTCGGTATCTCCGCTAAACGGCTGGATCTCGCCGGTCTCGTCAACTGCACTTTCCAACAACCGCACGACGGTTGTTCCGACAGCAATGAGCCGGCCTCCCGCGGCGCGCACCGAATTGAGCCGCTGCGCGACAGCCGCACTCACCTCACCCCACTCAGCATGCATTTTGTGCTCGGAGATTTCATCAGCCTTCACAGGCAGAAAGGTACCGGCGCCGACATGTAGCGTCAGAAAAACCGTTTCAACCCCGCGGTCCGCTAAGCCTGCTAACAAGCCATCGGTAAAATGCAGTCCCGCCGTCGGAGCTGCAACCGCACCGTCGTGCTTCGCATAAACCGTCTGATAACTGGATAGATCTTGTGAATCTGCAGGTCGGCGCGATGCGATATAAGGCGGCAACGGCATCTCGCCAATACCGGCTATCGCTCCATCAAGCGCCGGTCCTGCAAGATCGAACTGGAATTCGATTTCCCCACCTTCAAACTTGGCCGCCACAGTGGCATCAAGCGCGCCCATCAGGCAGGACGAATTGCCTTCACCGAAGCGAACGCGGTCACCAACGTCAAGCTTGCGGGCAGGGCGCGCAAACGCGCGCCAGCGGTCTGGCCCAAACCGCTTGTGCAAATTGGCCTGGATCCGCGCCCGCGCTTCACCCCGCACGCGAAAACCCTCAAGCGCTGCCGGAATAACACGTGTATTGTTGAAGACCAGGACGTCGCCCGAGCGCAGCTCATTGGTGAGATCGCGCACGTGCCGATCGCGCACGCCATCAGCTCCAACAACCAAAAGCCGCGCGGTATCGCGCGGCTCCATTGGCCTGAGAGCAATGAGCTCCTCGGGAAGATCGAAATCAAACTGATCGGTGCGCAGGCTGGTGGCTACCATCGAGAGCACCCAATCAGATGAAATGAGCTACGCAACATCCGCTGCGACACGCATCGACACGATGCTATCAGGATCTTGCACAGGTTCACCGCGCTTGATCTTGTCGACATTCTCCATGCCTTCGATCACCTTGCCCCAGGCCGTGTACTGGTTGTCGAGGAAAGTTGCATCCCCAAAGCAGATGAAGAACTGACTATTGGCACTATTCGGTGAAGCGGCACGCGCCATTGAGCACACACCACGCACATGTGGTTCCGCGTTGAATTCGGCACCCAGATTGCCGTGGTCAGAGCCCCCGGTGCCTGTTCCATGCGGACAGCCGGTCTGCGCCATGAAGCCTTCAATCACGCGGTGGAAAACGATTCCGTCATAAAAGTTTTCCCGCGCCAGCATCTTGATGCGGTCGACATGGCCGGGTGCCAGGTCGGGTCGCATTTCGATGACAACGCGGCCCTGGGTCGTCTCGAGAATGAGGGTATTCTCGGGATCTTTGATGTCAGCCATGTAAGACGTCTCCCTGTTGTCGTAGAGTTGAGCCTGTGATCAGGCCTGGATAGTTACGATTGTGCCGGAATGAGCTTGGCATCGAGAATACGGTCTGGATTGGCCGGCGGTTCGCCCGGAGCAACCTTCGCGACATGCTCCATACCTTTGATAACCTGCCCCCAGACCGTGTACTGCCCAGTCAAACCGCGGCAGCCTGAATCGTCAAAGCAAATGAAAAACTGGCTGTTGGCGGAATTCGGGCTGGCAGTGCGCGCAGCACCAACGGTACCAGTCTTATAGACATAGCCCGTAAACTCCGCCGGCAGGTCGCCGTACTTGGAACCGCCCGTCCCCGTCCCTGTCGGATCACCGGACTGGGCCATGAAGCCGGGAATGACGCGGTGGAATTTGAGACCGCGGTAAAAGCCATCTTTGACCAGTTGCTTCACCCGCGCCACGTGCTTAGGCGCCAAGTTGGGGTAGAGCTGGATCTGCACTTCACCGGTCTTAAGCTGAAGCACAAGCAACTGGCCGTCGGCCTGAGCCGTGGCCACTGGCGTCGTTGCCGTATCTCCTGACTGAAGCTGATTTCCATTGTCTGCGCATGCTGCCAGCATCATAGCTAGCGCTGCGACACAGCTTATTCGCCAAAACACGGGTTCAGTCTCCATTGATCTCGAAAGCCATTCATCTCGAAAGGATGAGCAATCGGCGTGGTTATGACCGCATTTGTCACAAGCAGCAACCTATCGCTCCAGTTCAAATGTCGCGGAAGTTGTCGCCTTTCCGCTCAACCAGCCTTTGATCTGAGCTGGGTGGCGACATTCTCGGACACGAAGTGAGAGACATCGCCCTTCATCTTGGCGATCTGGCGGACCAAATTGGCAGCGATATGACGAACTTCGGGAGAAGCAGACAAAAAGACAGTTTGAATCTGCGGCGCCATTTTGCCGTTCATGCCGGCCATCTGCATTTCGTAGTCGAAGTCGGTGCCGTCGCGCAGTCCGCGCACGATGATTGTAGCCCCTTGCTCACGCGCGGCTTCGACGGCGAGATTGTCAAACGTAACAACCCGGATCTCAGCCCCGTGGGCGATCGCGAGATCGCCGGCTTCAGCCTCAATCATGGCAATCCGCTCTTCAGCAGTGAACATCGGAACTTTGCCAGGGTGAATGCCGACACCGATGACCAGCTCATCCACGATTGTCAAAGCGCGGGCAATGACGTCGGTATGTCCAAGCGTAACCGGATCAAACGAACCAGAATAAAAACCAATCAGCGACATTGAGCTTCCTTCGATGACGGAGAGGCGATCACACTACGATGTTCCCGCATTGTTGCAAACGCCGGTTCATTCGTCCGACGATGCAAAACGAGATCAATATCCTGAACGTCACGCCCAGAATAAGGCTGGACTATTGTCCATCTGGTGCGCTGTCATCATCCTCCGATGCTGACGCATCCCCATCGCCCGGTGCAGCGTCACCCGTAGCATTACCATCGGGCGCAACACCTTCTGGTCCACCGTCATTACCATCGCCATTTTCGTCGTCATCATCGTCCGCCGCATCTTCAGGAATACGCTCGACCGACACAACCTTCTCATCTTTGCCGGTGCGGAAAATGCGGACACCTTGCGTGTTGCGCGATGCGATCCGCACATCATGAACCGGGCAGCGAATGAGCTGCCCACCGTCCGTCACGAGAATGATCTGATCGCCGTCCTCGATCGGGAATGCTGCTGCAAGTGAACCGTTGCGTTCATTGGTGACCATCGCAGCGATGCCTTTGCCACCACGACCGGAGACGCGGTATTCGTAGGCAGACGTCCGCTTGCCATAACCTCGATCAGACAATGTCAGGATAAACTGCTCTTTGCCCGACAGTTCGGCGAACCGTTCGGAAGTAATCTCTGCCGAACCGCTATCTTCTTCGGAATCGATTTCAATCTCAGCAATATCTTCGCTGTCTTCGCCATTCTGCGCGCGACGCAAGGCACCAGCCTGCTTGATGTAGGCAGCCCGCTCTGAGGGCGATGCATCAACATGCGTCAGGATCGCCATCGAGATAACCCTATCGTCATCGCCAAGTCGGATACCGCGGACACCGGTTGAATCGCGTCCTTTGAAAACACGCACGTCCTGAACCGGGAACCGAATGCTTTGCCCTTCTGAACTTGTCAGCAAGACATCATCGTGCGGCGTACAGATTGCAACGTTGATAATCTTGTCGTTCTCATCAAGCTTCATCGCAATCTTGCCGTTGCGATTGATGTTCTCAAAATCACCCAAGCTGTTACGTCGGACACCGCCGGACTGCGTTGCGAACATGAGCTCAAGTGATGACCATGACTCATCGTCTTCCGGCAGCGGCAGAATGGTTGTAATCACCTCATCCTGCTCCAACGGCAGAAGATTGATCAGCGCCTTGCCAACGGATTGCGGGCTTGCAGCGGGCAAGCGCCACACCTTCATCCGGTAACACATGCCGCGTGATGAGAAGAACAGCACGGGCGTATGCGTCGACGCGATGAATATCTGCGTGACGAAATCCTCATCCCGCGTCGTCAATCCCGAGCGCCCCTTACCACCGCGGCGCTGCGCACGATAGGTATCAAGAGGCACACGCTTGATGTAGCCACGATGCGTGACCGTGACGACGACATCCTCCCGCTGGATCAGGTCCTCGTCATCGAAATCGCCAACCGCATCGATGATTTCGGTTTGCCGCGGTGTTGCGAACTCATCTTTGACCGCGATCATTTCGTTGGTCACGATCTCAATGATCCGGCGACGGCTGGACAGAATTTCGAGATATTCCTTGATCTCATCGGCGAGCTTCTGGAGATCTTCACCGATTTCATCGCGCCCCAGAGCCGTCAGGCGCTGCAGTCTAAGGTCAAGAATACCCTGGGCTTGTTCCAGGCTGAGTTTGACCGTGCCATCCTCACGCACACTGTGGCGCGGATCGGCAATCAACTCCACCATCGGTCGAATGTCTTTGGCTGGCCAATCGCGTTCCATCAACTGCTCGCGCGCATCAGCCGGTGTCGGGGCCTTCCTGATCAGCGCAATCACTTCATCAATGTTGGCAACCGCAATCGCCAAGCCTACCAACAAGTGCGCGCGGTCACGAGCCTTACGCAAAAGATATTTGATGCGGCGGCTGACAACGACTTCGCGGAACTGGCAGAACGCGGTAATCATATCCCGCAGGTTCATCTGCTCCGGACGGCCGCCATTCAGTGCCAGCATGTTTGCGCCGAACGAGGTTTGCAGGTCGGAGTAGCGCCAGAGTTGATTGAGCACGACATCGGCAACAGCATCGCGCTTCAGCTCGATGACGATCCGCATGCCATGTCGGTTCGACTCATCCCAGATGTTCGAGATGCCTTCGATCCGCTTGTCACGGACATTCTCTGCAATCTTCTCGATCAGAACGCGTTTGTTGACCTGATAGGGAATAGCCGTCACGACCAGCGCGTAGCGGTCTTTCCGAAACTCCTCCACTTCAACGGTGGAGCGCATCAAAATTGATCCGCGCCCCTTGTGATAGGCGTTCAGGATGCCTCCACGCCCCAGAATAGTAGCTCCTGTAGGAAAGTCCGGCCCTTTCACGATCTCGCACAGCTGATCAATCGTAATCTCGGGATTGTCGAAATAGGCCACACAGGCATCAATCACCTCGCCAAGATTATGTGGCGGGATGTTGGTCGCCATACCGACGGCAATGCCGCCGGCGCCGTTGACGAGGAGGTTGGGGAATTTCGCAGGAAGCTGCACGGGCTCCTGCATCGAACCATCATAACTCTCCTGATAGTCGACGGTATCCTTGTCGAGATCATCGAGAAGAAACTGGGAAACCTTCGCTAGACGGCTTTCCGTATATCGCATAGCAGCTGGCGGATCGCCATCGACGGAGCCAAAGTTGCCCTGGCCATCGACCAGCGGCACACGCAGCGAAAAGTCCTGCGCCATGCGCACCAACGCGTCATAAATCGCGTTGTCACCGTGTGGGTGATAATTGCCCATCACCTCACCGACCGTCTTGGCAGACTTACGGTATGGCCGATCGTGGCGATTTGAGGCTTCGTGCATCGCATAAAGGATGCGCCGATGCACCGGCTTTAGTCCGTCACAGACGTCCGGAAGCGCACGGCTCACGATTACACTCATCGCGTAATCGAGATAAGACCGCTTCATTTCATCCGTAATCGAGATTCCACGAACATCGCTCGGTTCGTCGCGCTCGGGCGGTGTCATGTCGTCGTTCTCGGCCAAGCTCTAGGTCCTTGCAATAACGGCACAAATCAGCATTACCGGCTTCGAATCAGTGCCTCCGAATTCAATCGGCTGATTATAGTCGCTGACATCAATCAAAACAAAGCAGACGCACGCGACAAATCGCAGAAAGTCCAATTTTTCCAGTAATTTGAAAAACTTTTCCGCAATGAGCATGAAGTCGCACGCCAGTCCGCCCGAATTCGTCTTGTCCTCGCCAAATACGGACACTAGATCGTGAGCATAGCTTCCGTGGCAGTGCTGCGGTGGCCCATCCGCGAATGGAGTGGTTCGCAAAGAACGAGGAAAAGCAAATGCAAAGACTGATCATTGGGCTGTGCGCGGTTGTTGCGCTGGCATTTGCCAATGTTGCGGCGGTTCAAGCGGCAGATGGCAAGGTTCCTGAAGGCATCTTTTACAACGAGCAAAAGCCGACTCAGTATCTCGCGGCTGACCTCCTGCTCAAAGCGAAAGTCCAAGGCGCCGATGGCAAGATTTTCGGCGACATTGAAGACTTGATCCTGAATGAGTTTAATCAGGTTGAGGGCGTGATCATCGGAGTCGGTGGCTTCCTCGGTGTCGGTGAAAAGCGGATCGGAGTCCGCTACAGCGCGCTGCAGTTTAACGAGAAAGACGGCAAGACCGTCGTCAGCCTGCCAGAGGCGACCAAGGAAGTGATTAAGGCACTCGCACCATACAAGCGTGCCCGTCCACCAAAGTCATTCCTGCAGGGCGTCACTGAGCGTGCCAAGGAACTGGCAGCAAAGACATCCGAGACAACCAAAGACGCTTACAACAAAGCTAAGGAAAATGTCGGTCCGGCTTTGCAGAAAGCACAGGAAGAAGCTGGCAAGGCTTATGAGAAGGCTAAGGAAGCAACTCAGCAAGCCATCGACAGCGCCAAGAAGGCAACTCAGCAGCAACAGCAGTAATAAGCTTGCTCATAGCCGGCCTGAGTTCTGGCCGACAGACTGACAATTGAATTCCGCCGGCGCGCTCTGCGCCGGCGTTTTTTTTATGGCGGCGGCCATATGGGCGGAGATGCGCCACTACTGAGCAAAAACGCCTGTCTTGGCGAGAGCGTCCTCAAAGTCATCTCCGGCCAGCACACGATCGATGAACTGTCGCAGGCCCTTGCGCCCAAGCTTGCGATCCAGGCGCCGAACAGCCGTTGCAGCGGCGCCATACGAGGTGCGCCATCCAACGTCGGCAGAGAACCGGCTCCAATCACCAAACGTCTTCACCGCCATCACCGATCGCACGTGTCTTTCCGCAACGCGCCTGCGAAACCGCTTGTCTTCAGAAAGCACGACCGCGAGGCCTTCATCGAACCACGCTGGAATAGACGGCCCCCAGAGGCCAAGTGCGCCCAGGCGATAGTGAAGCTCAATGTGGATTAGCTCATGCGTGGCAATTGTGGCATTCAATCCACTTGGCGCCATACGGATCGCATGCCAGCCATACGCCACGGCTTTCGCACGACCACCACCGAACACATCGAGACAGGCTTGCGTTTTACAGGCCACAACCCGCGGCCGCCCTTTCGTGACATCAAAGAATGCAGCTGCGCGCGCGCGGCCAATTCTGATCGCCTCGAGCAGGCGCCTTTCGTCACGCTTGGTGAAGGCCTGATCCACAAAAACACGGTCGCCGATCTCACGCAGCCCATAACAGGCCGGGCAAATCAGACGGTGCGGACCGGGAACAGCTATAGCGACACCAATACCAATGGGTATGGCCAGCACAATCAGCCAGCCAAACAACCGCCAGAAGCGCCAACCGCGCTTGCGGTGAGGGGCCATCGGTTCAAATCAGCCTAATGCGGCACAGCAACCTGCATCGTCTTGCCGCCCAGTCCATGTTTGCTGTCGTAACCACGCACGGTCACCTGGCTGACACTCGCGGGAATTTTTACACCGGATAAGGAACGGGTGAATGGCTGCTCTTCAACGTGGGGATGGTACAGTACCCGCGTGCCCAGCACCTTACCGTCCGGGCCGACGATATCCCACTTGTTCGCATAGTGCTTCCAGCCGGTATCGGCATGTTTCAGCGTAACATCAAAGTTGAATGATTGGCCTTGCTTTGTGATCTTCACATCTATCACATCGGCACCGCCGGCCAGGGCCATTGATGATGCTGAAGCAAAGAAAATAGCTGCCACGATGGCGATTGGATTGAAGCGCATCATCATCATCTCACCCCAGTTGTTTTTGCCATACTACCGGATTGCCCCAACTCGCGAACAATCGATCGGCACTTCCATTCGCGATCGCGCGAATGGATGGACTGATGGTGCCCTACCTCATAAGCATGGGGATTTCGTGACGGCAGATCGCAGCGGCATCAGGCTTCATGAGTGCCCTTCGAACCTCACTGCATCTTGAACAACTTGGCAGTCGAAGCCGTCTCTCGCTGAGGCTGCACAGCAGGCAATTGGTCCTCGATCAGCCGCGCAACGGCACGGCCGACGATAGCATTGCCGCGCGCATTCCAGTGCCAGTCAAACGGAAACTCAAACGCCTGACCGTTCGCTGCGTAGTCACGGCGGAACACCTCGTGCAATTGCACAAACGGGAGTTCAAGCTCACGTGTCAGCTCTGATGCAATCTGGTTCAGCTGCCACACTTCGTAGAGTGACGGCGATGTCCCCGCGTAGATCGCTTCACGGACACCATCCATGGCGAAAACCAGCTTGAAGCCATACTCATCGCTGAGCGCCTTCATGTCCTGCAAGACATAGCGCGCAAAAAAGCGGTTGCTCTCGTGATCGCGGATTTTGCGAATATCGACAGCCGAGGAAATGAACTCCGGTTTCCATTCTTCGCTGCCGCCCCAGAAGTACTGACTGACCAGCCCTTTGATGCGCAGGTAAAGCCCGGTTTCATAGTAGACATAGCGGAACATGGCTGAGGATCGCAGCTTGTCTGCCAGGCCACCTTTGAAAGCAGCCGGCGCAACCTCTTCGACACCACCCTTTGCATCCCGGCGCAGCTTCATGAAGCTGGAGGCGTAGCGCGTCTTGAGGAAGCGGTAGGTTTCATCGAAATCGTTGTGAATAAGCGGCACCACGACGATGTCAGGCTGATACTTCACAACTTCCCGGCGCAGCACGTGCAGATACTGGCTGAGCGGCGCACCATCCATACCGAACTGATAAACCTCGGCGTTGTGACCCTTGGCCTTCAGCTGGCGCTCGATAACACTTGGGAAGCCTTGATCAACATCACTGAACGCGCCATGCACATACGAGTCTCCGACGACGGCAACACGTAGCGTATTGGCAGGCTTGGTCACCTGGTAAGATGCGTGAGGCGAATTCCACCCCTGGGCGTTGATCGTGACACGCGACTGCGACCCGTCCGGATGACGAAACACAGCTTTGGTGTTGGGCTCGTAGCGGACAACCTGATTCATCGTCACGTTCCGGAGCACGTCATCCGGGACAAGAATGTACCGGAACACAACAAACTCCAGCGCCAGCAGGGCGACGACAAATGACGCCCCTGCAAGTGCCAGATTTCCGAGAATGTTCTTGATCCGTGGCGACATGGCGGCCTGATGCTCCGATTGGTGTGGCAAGAATTGCCGTTAACCGAGCAAGCCGCATGCCATCAAAGTTAAGACGGCACGGTTAATACGCTGACAGAAGAGAGAGGCGGCGATCGCCAACACGACAAAAGCGCCACAAAAAAGCGCCTGAACACAATGTGTCAGGCGCCTCTTTGATAGTCTTGACTCCGGGTAAGCCCTAGAACGGGATCTCGTCATCAAGCGGCTTGTCGAAACCGCCACTCCCTCCGCCGCTGCCACCCGCTGGGCGACGCGGCTCATCGTAGCCGCCACCCATATTGTCATAGTCGGACTGTCCACCATCAGACATGCCGCCACCACCGCCATTGCGGCCGTCGAGCATGGTCAGCGTCGAGCCAAATCCTTGCAGCACGACTTCGGTTGAATAGCGATCCTGGCCGGACTGATCCTGCCACTTCCGAGTTTGCAGCTGGCCTTCGATATAGACCTTGGCGCCTTTCCGCAGATACTGTTCTGCGACGCGGCAGAGGCCCTCGCTGAAGATAACAACACGGTGCCATTCCGTTCGATCTCGGCGCTCGCCAGAACCCTTATCGCGCCAGCTCTCGCTCGTTGCGATGCGAAGGTTGGCAATTGGGCGACCGTCCTGCGTGCGCCGAATTTCGGGGTCAGCTCCTAGATTGCCGACGAGAATGACTTTATTGACTGATCCGGCCATGAGGACGATTTCCTTCTGACATACTGCTACGCAATCCATCGTGCCTATCGGGTGTCACGTGGATCGCCAGCTCAAATTCGGTTCCGGGCGCTCAATATCCGCCCGACTCACACGCAACACTAACGTGTCGTCCTGAGACGGCGACTCGCTTCATCGCATTGTCCACCGGATTCGCACGAAATTATGTTCTACTATTGTTCTCAATTGGTTGCAACAGCAATGCAACATCCGCCATGCGAGGTCGATCAATCAGGAGAACGAAGACAAAGAAACCGGAGCAATGACGTGCACTGCCCCGGTCGGAGGACCTTGTGGATCGCGAGGAGTAAAGAAGCAGGCCTGGCCGATGATGATTCAGACATTGGCATCCGGGCGCGCAGCACGAACGAGCAAATGCCTGAACCAGAGCCCTAGCTGGTCTGCTCGGCACGCGCGCGAACCTCAGCGAACGTCACGTTCGAGAGCAACTCGCCATCACGGAAGACGGGCTTTAGCAGATCTTCGCGTCGCCCGACCTGATCGCGCCGAGCAGCGCTCAAAAGCCCATCTTCGCGCACAACAGACTGCCGACCTCGCTTCGAGCTTTTGCTGGAGTCAGTGGCAACGACCTTGTTGATAGCCTCCCAGATCGGTTCATCCGACGACGAGCCATATCGCAGCGAGATCGCATTGGCTTTCTGAGCCCAGCGCAGTGTGTCACGATTAACCTTCTGCAGCAGACCACCGCCCATACCGAACGCGATGTTCTCCAGTGAGAACCCGGCCTCGGCGACGGCATCAACCAGCCGGCCAATGGTCTTGAGGTTCATCCCATCACCTTGGATGACGCGCACGCAATCTGCCAGAACCTTATATCCCTTGGCATTCGTACGTGCGCCATAACTGGCTTCAAGGCTTCGCAGGACGCGCAATGGTACTTCGACAGGATCACCGCTGTCCGGCCGTACAACCAGCGTACCGCCATTCGCCTCAACAGCAGCTTTGAGTTCGCTACCCCAGATGTTGTCGACCGCGTTGTCGAGGTCGTAACTATCGGATACGACCGCGAAGAGAGCACCAGTGCCGCCAAATTGGTCGACCATGTTGCGGTAGGCAACGGCTTCGCGCCGAGCCCCCCAAGCCGTCATTGTCGAGTGCTCGGCTGCCGGGATCGAAAAGCCGGGCAGGCCCGCATCATAAAATGCATTGGCCCAGACCATGCCTTCGACCGTGTCCGTTCCCTGGAAATTCACCAGATGAGCCGCGCCACCGATCTGACTGGCTTCCCGGCTGGTTGCGCCACGGGCACCAAAATCATGCAACCGGAACGGCAGCACCGGCGCGATGTCATCACAGGTGCGCTCCAACCCGGCACGAATGATTTGTTTCGCATGCCACGACACGGTCGCGACAGTCGTCGGATACCAGATCGCCCGCAGCAGCGAAGTCTCAAGGAATGAACCGATCCAGGGGAGAGCATCATCGGTATTGACGATCTGCGCCACCGGCACCCCAACCGGCACCACTGTTCCTTCCGGCAGGGCTTCGATCTCCACCGGCCAGCGCCCACCATGCTCCGTCACTATGCGCTCGAAACCTGCCCGGTTGAACGGCAATCCATGAGCGAGAATGTAAGGCTCTGCCTGATCGACCATCTCCTGTGTGAGAGGCTGCATCAGGTAGCGCTTCAGGAAGCCTTGCAACCCGAAGAAAACCAGGCGGTCGAACCGTCCACCGGGCCGCGCCTCAATGTAAGACGACACCCGCAGGGTTCCCGGGGGGTTTTGCAGGTAGTGTGAGTACTTGTAGCTATCCGTGTCGAAAATCGGATTATCGAGTGCGGACAAATCAAACTTGAAGTCAGTGTTCAAATCAGTCATGGCCAAAACTCCTTTGGCTGTGTGTGAGGCACCGGCCACCCCGATACCCGTCGCAGACATCCGTTGCGCTCGACGCGCAGCAGATCACGAAATTCCTGTCATCTCCTGGATGATGAACCAGTGGTCTTCAAAGCAGTCACTGGGGCTGAGCGTGCCAAGCTCGTACCATTGCGCGCGCGTCGCATCATCGTCACCTTTGACGCCGAACAGATCCCGCCGCTCCGGCAGATTGAAGTAGAAAGCGTGGGTCAGCGTGCGCCCGCGTGCCGAACGATTGGGCTCATCAAACACCCGTGTCTTGCTGTCCTCGATATAGCTCGCAAGCAGCGCCGGTGGGATCTCGCCTTTGCTATCGCGGATGCGGGTCTCTTCCTTTAGTTCGCGCACGACAGCATCACGCAACCGTTCACCGCGGTCGAGAAAGCCGCCCGGCAATGCCAGAAGGCCTTTGCCCGGACTGCCTGCACGCTCGATCATCAGCACGTGGCCGGACTGCACACAGACGGCATCCACGGTCACAAACGTCGGCGCATAGGGCGCTGCCTCCCACGACTTCTGATACTGACGGACATAGTCGGCTTCAGCAACCAAGTCACGGAAAGGCTCTGACAACCGAAAGCGCTCGAGAAACTCAACAACCGGTTCTGACAAGCAATCTCGCGCAATCAAAGGCGCTTTGCGAAAATAATCGACCCGGATATCAGTCGCGTTGAAGGTGCCATACGGTGACTTGATGTTGACCGCGCCCCATTCCGGGAACAGCTTCAGATAATAACTTGTGCCATCTTTGCCATGACCAATCAGGCCGACATCAAAGTCATTGAGCCCGGCCAGAGCCACGCCAGGGTTGTCACGATTGCCAGCGGCCAGAACCGTGTCGCGGACGGTACGCTGCACATGCGCAATCCACGCGGTGTCGTTATACGGGTGATCCTGTACGTCCTTGACGACGATCCGCCCTGCGGCCAGCTCATCAGCAAACGTAAGTGCGATCATCTCCTGGCGCTCTGAAAACGTGAACGGATTGCGCACGGACCGCGCCAGATTGGTCGAGCCCACAAACAACAACACTGTCTCAGCTTGCTCGAGGGCCTGCCGGATAATGTATTCGTGGCCGAGATGTAGTGGCTGAAAACGCCCGATAAAGATCAGGAAGTCATATGGCTTCTTTGCCATGGCCAAAACTCCTTTGGCAATGTTCGCATCACCGGACTCCCCGGTGATGATTAGAATATCTATGTCACGAGCATTAATTACAAGAACCAACTGCCACCAAAGGTGAACGGTCGGTTAGCGTACGCCGTTGGTGGTCGCCCCCCTGGTTCCAAACGGAGCGATCCGATCACCCATTCCGGTAGGTATAGCTATAGCCATTCAACGCCGGCGCTCCGCCGAGATGCGCGTAGAGAACCTTTGAGCCTTCAGGGAAATACCCCTTCTTGACCAGATCCATCATCCCTTGCATCGATTTGCCTTCGTAGACCGGGTCAGTGATCATGGCTTCGGTTTGGGCAGCAAAACGGATCGCATCATTCGTCTCCGCGCTCGGCACACCGTAGGCGGGATAGGCATAATCATTGAGAATCACGATCTCATCATCGCGAACCGAACGGCCAAGCTCGACGAGTTCTGCCGTCCCATCGACTATTTGACGGACTTGCGCACGCGTTTGCTCAGGTGTTCCCGACGCGTCAATACCAATGACTTTGTCCGCACGATTGTCAGCAGCAAAGCCAACGATCATTCCTGCCTGGGTTGAGCCTGTCACGACGCAAACGATGATGTAATCAAACGTTATACCCATCTCGGCTTCCTGTGCCCGCACTTCTTCGGCGAACCCGACATACCCTAATCCACCGAACTTATGGACCGAGGCTCCCGCTGGAATGCCATAAGGTTTGCCGCCGGCATCCTTGACTGACTGAATTGCCTCCTCCCAGCTCTTGCGGATACCGATGTCAAATCCATCCGGCACGATGCGGCTATCAGCACCCATCAAGCGCGTCATCAGTATGTTGCCGACACGGTCATAGACCGCATCTTCGTGCGGCACCCAGCTCTCCTGCACTACGACACACTTCATGCCGATCTTGGCAGCCGTCGCAGCCACCATGCGAGTGTGGTTGGATTGTACGCCGCCGATGGAAACCAACGTGTCAGCATTCGACGCAATCGCATCTGGCACGATGTATTCAAGTTTACGAAGCTTGTTCCCACCCATGGCCAAGCCGGAATTGCAGTCATCGCGCTTGGCATAGATTTGAACCTGACCACCGAGCGCCTCTGTCATCCGGGGGAGATGTTCAATCGGTGTCGGACCAAAGGTCAGCGGGTATTTTTCAAACTTATCCAATCGCAGCATTACATTCTCCCGGCTCATGCAGATCGTCGGTGAGAATATCGGAAATGCTTCGAAATGTGCTCTCATATTACGACGCTAAAATGAACTATACTATCCATAAAACATCCAAAGAAAGAAAAGCTCCTAGGTTAAGTGGTGACTTATGGAAGAATCTCTCATACATGCAAATCTCGATCGTATCGACCGCAAGATTCTGCGGGCTCTGCAGCAGGATGGCCGGGTCACGAATGCTGATCTTGCCAAGACAAGTAACGTCAGCCCCGCCACTTGCCATCGCAGAACCCAGCGTCTGTTCGACGAAGGTTACGTGCAGGCTGTTCGCGCCGAGGTTGCACCGCATAAAGTCAATCGAGGTGCACTTGTCGTCGTTGGTGTTGTCCTCGATCGCTCAACACCGGAGAGCTTCGCAGCCTTCGAAGACGCCATCACCGAACTGCCCTTCATTCTTGACTGTCATCTGGTGGCTGGAGATTTCGACTATTTTCTGAAAATCCGGGTCCGGGACATTGCTGACTTCAACCGCTTGCACGGCGAGCAGTTAATTGCGCTCCCGGGGGTTCGCCAGACAAGAACCTTCTTTGTCATGAAAGAAGTCATCGACAACGCACCATTGGACTTTTGAAGCCGACCAGAGGCAGCGAATGAGCCATCTGGCCTTCGAAATTCTCGACCGCCAGATGCGCAGGCCGCAGATTCCTTGCGAGAATGTCTAACTCTCCAAAGTTTGGTCACTGATCAGAGGTATCGATCAGCAAGGGCTGGATTGCTGGGGGGCAAGAGCGTTGGGCGACAATGCATTCTACATCAATAAGCGCGTACAGATCGGCGGCTCGGTTGTGACCGACCTGGATGTCGTGATCGCTGGAGACGTCGACGGTCGCGTCACATGCCGTAAACTCAGAATAGAGCCAGATGCTACGGTCAACGGCGATCTTGTCGCCGATGAGATCGATCTTGCGGGTATCGTTCACGGCAACGTCTTCGCGCACGTTCTCTATCTTCGATCGAGCTGCCAAGTCTACGGTGACATTTTCCACGGCGAGTTGCAGCTTGATGCCGGTTGCTACTTCGAGGGCAAATCACGCCATATCGAAGACACGCGTGCTGTCGCGGGATAACAACCGGACCAGGCGCATCTCCGCAAAATGATCTGCTCGCGAAATTGCGACACGCGATGCCCTGCGCAATGGACCTAGCGCAATGGTGCGGCGTAGCAAAGTCGCACGCGACTGATCTGCCGGTCAGGCACTACTGATTGATTCGTGCATCCACGTTCGATGCGAGGTCCTGCATCAGATCCTTGGAGACGAACTGACCTGGCTTACAGTCTTCTTGCGAGGTCAGGCGCAGATAGATCGAAGGCATATCGCCACGAAACTTTTGACTGTTGGCACGCCGGGCAACGCCTTCAGCCACCGAGCCCTGGCTCCAGCGAGCCTTACACGCGAGACGCTCCAGGAACGTTGTCAGCTCGGTCCCGAAGTCAGGCGAATTGGCTGGATCCGCCACGGTAGCCAGCGCCTGCCAACGTCCAACGCCATCGGATACAGCCCACTTCGCACTGGTCGAATTCGACATCAGATTCTTCAGGCTCTCTTCGACATCCACCCGCAGCTTGTTGTTGGCAATGTTCTGCAGCACGTAGTCCAGCGTATCGCGATCCCGCTTGTTCAGCGGCTTGATATTGAGATCGCTGAAATCTGCAAACCGCAGCTTGCCGGGATCGGGCGGGAGCGTCATCCACACCCAGGCGCGGCGCATATCAACCCCGTTGAGATTGGCGCCCGTCATATCCGCACTTTGCAGTCGGGTTTGCTCAAGCGTTGCGGCACTCAGATCCGCATCGCGCAAAACCGCACCTTGCAGATGCGCATGCGCCAGCGAACTTCCCTGCAGGTGCGCATTGGAAAAATCTGCAAACTGCAACTGACCGCCATTGAGGTCCGCGCCTTCAAGATTGGCTACAACGAAACTCGCACCCTGTCCCTGGATACCAGCGGTCAAGTCCGCTTTGCGTAGATCGGCATTCCAGAAGCTCGTGCTCTCCATAATGGCAAACTTCAGGACAGCACCACCGAGATCCGCCTCCTCAAACTTTGAGCCGCTGATGTCGATCCCCGTCATCAGCGCACCCGACAGCTTGACCTTACTGAAGTTGGCGTTGCGCGCACTCGCACACTTTGCCTTGCTGCGGCCTTCGCCGAGAAGCAATTCGGTTTCGTCCTGACAACTTAGCTTAGCGTCGAAAAGGTGCGTTCCGACCAGGCTCGCGCCGTCCAGATTGACACCGGTCATGTCGGCCTGATGCAGATCTGATCGATCCAGCTTGGCGAAACGCAGGTCACGCCCGCGCAACGAAATCGAAGTCTCACCAGGCGTCACGTCCTTGTCGACGACCAGATCGATATCTGTGACGATCAAGTTGCGATGGAAGAAACCAAACAGCGAGCCATCTTCGCTGCCCCATAAAAATGGAATTGTGAAGCCTTCCAGGTACGACGAGCTTGCCGTCTGGGCGTTCTTGTTATCGGTTTGGAAATAGCGCTGCACCCGGATATCCAGCGTTTCGCCAGGCACGGTCGCAACAAAGAACGAAAACAACGCCACGAATGTCAGCAATCCAGTAGTCATTACGAAGCTGACCGGATGCGAGATGCTCGTCCGCCAGAATGCCTGGAAAAAGTTGGTCTCTGCCCTCGTGAGAAACACGCCGATGAGCGTAAGAACACCAATGTCTAAAACAAGTGCAATCCGGTGCGTCCAGGTAATCACGACGTCATGATACGGCAGGAAGGAGATCTGGATGAATAGCAGCAGCACCACCGGCAGGATGACGAGTGTCAGCCACGACATCGAATGCAGGAACATACTCATGATCCAACTGCGATGCGGCCCAGCAATACCCTGCACAAAGAAGAAGTTGTGTAACTCGAGGCGCAGCGGATGCGTCCGCCGCCGCGTTGGTTCAAGCTGACGCACCGAGATATCGAACTCCAGCGTCTTCCTCGACAACAGCGCCAGCTGCGAAATCAACCCGAGATGGAACAGCAATAGAAAAATCGGAGCAAATTGGAAAAACTGCACCAGCGGAATAGGCACGTTCAAAATCGGCAGTTGCACGGCTTTCTCAAGCAGCAGGTCTTTATGGGTGACACCTGCCACAGCAATCATGAAGTAAGCCATGACGCCGAGGAAAACCAACCAGGCCACGTGGGCGGTATCGCTGGATCTGTTGACTGCTTCGAGCAGGGAGTACGGGTTGACGGGCGTTTCACCGTCGGCATCGATGTGAGACACGTCAGACATTCGGGAAACCCCTCCCAACAGTACAACTCGACCATTCGCGCGGGACCATAGCGGACAATCCAACGCCTCGTAATGCTAATCGGTGGCCACACCCGCCCAGACGTCGATCAGTGTGGCGCAATTGTTGCGCCAAGGTCACATGATGCCGCACAGCCGCGCCTTTGCAGACCCCGGCCTTTACCGCCGTCAGACAATGCGCCCTCAGCCTCTACCGATTGCGCTTTCAACACCCAAATCGCGCGCAACTTATGGCAAGGCTGAGACCAACACGCCGTTTCCATGCCTCGAAGGCATCATTCCGCCGGACGATGGAGGCAGCAGCCATGCGGCTTGCGACCGGCCCGGCAAGCCCGATTACAAGCGCGACAACCAGCCTATCCGCCCATGACCGAATAGCCACCATCAACCGGAATCGCCGTACCGGTGACAAAATCTGATCCGGGCCCGGCGAGAAACACAGCAATCCCCTCGAAATCAGAAGGACTCCCCCAGCGCCCGGCCGGTGTCCGTTTTTCGACGCGATCATGCAGCCCGTCGACAACGGACCGGGCATCGCGGGTCAGTTCCGTATCAATCCACCCTGGCAGAATGGAATTGACCTGGATGTTATCGTCAGCCCAGGCCGTGGCCAGAACACGTGTAAACTGAACGATGCCGCCCTTGGTCGAGGCATAAGCGGCTGCGAACGGCAATCCGAAAATCGATGCCATCGAGCCGATCGTGATGATCTTGCCGCCGCCTTGCGCCTTCATCGCCGGATAAACCGCCTGCGCACAATAAAACGGTCCATTGAGATTGGTATCAATCACGGACTTCCACTCTTCGACTGTGTAGTCCTGTGGTGGCCTGCGGATGTTGATACCGGCGTTGGCGATCAGACAGTCGATCCGCCCGAACTCGGCCAGGGCGGCAGCCGTCATATCCTTGATTGACTGTTCGTCAGCAACATCGACCGGGAGACACAGCACCGAACGTCCTAACCCTCGCAGTTCCTCTGCTGCGGCTTCGGATTTCTCCTGATTGCGTGCGGCAATCACAATCGACGCACCGGCCTTGGCCAAACCGCGCGCCATCCCAAGACCAATACCGCCGTTCCCCCCGGTTACCAGGGCAACCTTACCTGTCAGATCGAACACTTCGATTTCCTTCCCAAGTGATTTCCTTCCCAAGTCACAACTCACGAGTCACAATTCACATCCGGACCAATTCAAGGTACGAAACTGAGAACGTCTCTTCGCCTCGAACAGCCGCAGTGCTTCAGCCATCGCCGGCAAGCCACCGCGCCCTGTGCGACATCTCCCTTAGCGCATCCATTCAGGACGGATCAGCCACATGGCTTACGACTGCCTCAACTGTCCCGGCTACTGCTGCTCCTATCCCGTCATACCGCTGACCAAGCGCGATGTCGAAAGATTGGCGAAGCACCATGGCTATTCGTATGCGAAGGCGGAGCGCAAATTCACCAAATCGGACCACGGCCACAAGCGCATTATGCGGCGCAAGAAAGACCAGCATTTCGGCAGGATCTGCCGTTTCTTCGATACGGATGCCCGCCGTTGCACCGTCTACAGCGCGCGGCCCAAAATCTGCCGTGAGTTTCCTAATGAGGAAAACTGCGGCTACTACGACTTTCTGGAGTTTGAACGTCAACACCAGGATGACCCCGAACATGTCGCGGTGACGGACAGCAGCGCTTGGAAGTAAGATTCTGCGCAATTATCTCGTTCGTCGCAGGACCCCGCTCCCATGATGACACTTTATACGTTCGGGCCCGCGTTCGGTCTGCCTGATCCAAGCCCGTTTTGCATCAAGGCGATGGTGCTGCTGAAAATGTCCGGGCTGGACTTCGAATGTGTGCCGGGCGATGTCCGAAAAGCACCGAAACTGAAAATGCCGTATCTGATCGACAACGGTAAGACGATCGCCGACTCGACATTCATCAGATGGCATCTCGAAGCGCGCTACGGCATTGATTTCGATAAAGACTATGGTCCCGCTGAGCGTGCAACCGGCTGGGCCATGGAGAAACTCTGCGAGGATCACCTCTACTGGCTCGGCCTGCAGGAACGGTGGATGGACCCGGTCAATTTCGACAAAGGTCCGAGAAAATTCTTTGACGCAGTCCCTGCAATCCTGAGGCCTTTGATCGTTCACCAGGTCAAAAGTGATGTTCGCCGCAACCTCTGGGGACAGGGCACCGGCCGCCATACCGAAGCTGAGCGCAATAAGCTTGCAGATACGACGGTACAGACGCTATCCGATTGCTTGGCCGATAAGCAGTATCTGCTCGGTGCAACGCCGTGCGGCGCTGATGCATCTGTTTTCGCGATGCTGCTCTCATTTGGCAGCCCGCTGTTCGAAACGCCAACCCGGCGCATGATTTCGACACGCCCGAATCTCGTGGCCTACCGTGAACGCCTGAATGAGCAATGGTTTGGCGATCAGACTGCAACGTAGAGCAACCCGACCCGCCAGTATCGACCGGCCAGTGTCGCTCAGGCTAAACTGAGCTCCGACACGATCGCACCAACTGCCTTCTCTTTGCCGCGGCCCGCAACGACCGGACAAATAGCACTTTGCGTGGTATAGCGGGCGCATGCCGCCGTCCGACCGCAAGCCCCGCACCGCACTCTCTATCGCCTGCATCGCCCATACCGTCCAAGATGGTATGACGGCTGCGACCTATGTCCTGATGCCGGTGCTGGCGCAGGCCTTCGGCTTCAGCTACGCCCAGGTCGGAATCGTCAATGGTCTCAAAAGCTTATCCCAGGCACTGTTGGAGATCTATTCCGGCGTCTTGTCAGAGCGGATCGGAGAAGTCCGCACACTCGTTTTCGGACTGATCCTGTCAGCGTTCGGCTACATCGGTCTGTCGCTGGCGCCAGACGCCCTCTTGGTCATGGCCTGCCTGTTGCTGATCGGTGCCGGAACGGCTTTTCAGCATTCCCCGTCGTCAGCGCTCGTCAGTCGTGCCTACGCCGCCGGCGGGCGCCGTTCGGCACTTGGCCTCTACAATTCCTCGGGAGACGTCGGCAAACTCGCTTTTACGGGTCTCTTCAGTTTGGGCATCGGAGCGGGCATTGCCTGGCAGCAGATCTCCTTGGCTTTTGGGCTCGTCGCCCTTCTCGCCGGGGCTGGCGTCGCAGCAGCGGTACACTATGTCGAAGCCGACAGCGCCAACAATAACCAGCCGGCACACAGCAGCACGACCGCCACTAATGACGATTATAGCGAAAATCGCCAGCAACCTAGCCGCTGGGGCATTCTGAATTGGCGCTCATTCACAACGCTGTTGCTGATCATCGCTTTCGACAACATGGTCCAGGCCGGCACTTTGGTTTTCATAGCGTTTTTGATGATCGCCAAGGGCATCCCGATTGCGCTCGCCACGCTTGCGACCGTTGTCTTGCTGATCGGCGGCATCTTTGGAAAGGCCGGTTGCGGATATCTTGCAGAGCGGATCGGCGTGCGCACTGCGTTCGCGCTCGTCCAGGTTTTAACAGCCATTGGTCTTGTCGGCGTTGTCCTTGCCCCCGCATGGTTGGCATTCATTCTGCTGCTGCCACTCGGCGTCGTTGCGCAAGGCTCAACCACAATCACATATGGTTTGGTGCCGGACTTTATCCATCCTGAGCGGATCGCCCGCGGCTATGCCGTGATGTACTCATCCACCAGCCTCGCATCGGTCTTAGGCCCCTGGCTCTTCGGACTCATCGGCGATGGCTACGGCATCGAACTCGCCATGCTCTGGATGGCCGCCTTTGCGTTGTTAGCCGCCATCCCGTTGGCATGGCTGCGAACACCGGAAACCGACATGCTGTCCGAAACGCCCCAACAGTAGAGGTTGGCTCAAGGTGTTATGGCTGGCAATTGTTATCGGGAACCAATCTGGAACTCTCCCTGCCGCGGATCAGTCCTCTTCGACGATGATGTAGCGATGCAGCTGATCCACCCGTGCCGACGTTTCCGTCATTGCCCAGGTGCGCACCGAAACACCAGCCTCATGCACACTGTGCGGATCACCGGAAACCAGCGGATGCCACCATGCCAGATCCTGACCTTCCTGGATCAAGCGGTACGCGCACGTGCCCGGCAGCCAGCTTAGGCTCTCAACGAGACCAACGGTCAACTGCAAGCAGTCCGGTACCTTCTTGTGGCGATTTGGATAGTCTTTGCAGCTGCATTTGCCAATATCGAGCAATTTGCATGCGATTCGCGTCATGTAGACCTGTTCTGTGTCCTCATCCTCCAATTTGAGCATGCAGCAACGCCCGCACCCATCACAAAGAGCCTCCCATTCTGCCGTCGTCATTTCAGACAACTGCTTGGTCTTCCAGAACGGCTCGGTATCGGCGTCAAAAGCGGTCAACAGATTTTCTCGCATTCTCTCGACTTGAGATGGTAAATAACCACAATTATTGTGCTATCTCGAATGAGACGAGCAAACAGTTCCGCTCAGGACAAAGCGTAGCGCCGCAGCGCCATTTATGAATTCTGGAAGCAGCCAGGGAATATACCGTTGAGCGATTGGTTTTTCAGGCAGGGCGGCCGCCATCGAGTCATCGACTGGCTCGGCCTCGATGCGTGGATTGATTCGTCCCTTTCGGTCGTCTGGGGCAAGATCAAAGACCGCTTTAACGCAACGTCCAGCTTTATGGCCCGCTTCCGCTTAACCGGCTGGCGGCGTGTTGCCAACGAACTGTCGTCCGAAGCGCTCACGCTCGGAACCGGCGGCATCATTGTGATGTATATGCTGGCAATTCCAGCATTCAAGGAAATCGACGAAAAGAACTGGCTGGCGATGGACCAGTTCTCGGTGACGTTCCAGGACAAAAACGGCAACGTCATTGGCAAGCGCGGAATCAATCTGAACAACGCCGTGCCGCTGGAAGAAATTCCCGATGTCATGGTCAAGGCAACGCTGGCGACGGAAGACCGGCGGTTTTTCGAGCATATCGGCGTGGATTTCCTCGGAACATTTCGCGCCTTGGTTGAAAACATTCGTGCTAACGACGTCGTCCAGGGTGGCTCTACGCTGACCCAGCAGCTCGCCAAAAACCTGTTCCTCTCTCCCGAGCGCTCTATTGTCCGGAAACTGAAGGAAGTTTACCTCTCTTTCTGGCTGGAAGCGCGGCTGACCAAGCGGCAAATCCTGAAGCTCTACCTGGACCGCGCCTACATGGGCGGCGGAGCGTTTGGCGTGGAAGCGGCGGCGCAATTCTATTTTGGCAAGTCGGTCCGAGACATCAACATGGCGGAAGCTGCGCTGATGGCCGGACTGTACAAAGCACCGACAAAATACGCGCCGCACGTCAATCTGCCTCGATCCCGGGCCCGGGCAAACGAAGTGCTCTCGAACCTGGTCGAGGCAGGCTATTACTCTGCGGGGCAGGTCTACGATGCGCGTCTCAATCCCGCGCAGCCCGTTGACAACCGTGATGCCGATAGTCCGGATTGGTTCCTGGATTTCGCCTACGAAGAAATTCAGAAGAAAATCAGAGACAAGCGCGACTTTGTGCTGACCGCCCGCACAACGATTGATGTTCCCCTGCAGCAGGCTGCCGAACAGGCCGTCAGCTCACAACTGACGTCTTCTACGCGGCGGCGTAGTAGTAACCGTCGCAGGCGCCGCCGGAACTCATCAGAAATTACGGCAGCGCTCGTTTCCATGGAGCGCGACGGCGCCGTCCGCGCCATTGTGGGCGGTTTGGACTACGGCGAAAGCCAATTCAACCGCGCAACACACGCCAAACGTCAGCCCGGTTCGTCCTTCAAAGTCTACGTCTATGCCAAGGCCCTGGAGAGCGGTTATAGCTCACGCTCGACGTTGCGCGACTCAGGCGTGCGTTGCGGACGTTGGAGCCCACGCAACTACAACGGCAGTTACGGTTCCGGTAGCCGTATCTCGATGACGGATGCGCTGCGCCGCTCGCTGAACACCACCGCCGTTGCGATGTCTCTAAAAGTCGGTCGCAAGAAAGTCATTGAACTCACAGAACGCCTCGGCATCAAGGGGATCCGCCCATCCTGCTCAATGGCGCTAGGTGACCGCGGCATCACGCCGATTGAGCATGTCGGCGGCTACGCAGCCTTTGCGAATGGTGGCTTGCGCGCCGAGCCATATGCCTTGTTGGATGTCTACAACTCACAGGGCGAATTGGTCTACAGCCGCACCCGTGATGAGCCTAAGCCGGCTCGGGTGTTTTCGCGCAAAGTTGCCGAGCAAATGAACCAGATGATGGAAACGGTTGTATCCGGCGGGACGGGTCGCCGCGCGCAACTGGAGTTCACCCACGCCGTCGGCAAGACTGGAACCAGTTCAAGCTATCGCGATGCCTGGTTCATGGGCTTCACCGGTCGTTACGTCACTGGGGTCTGGGTCGGCCGCGACAACTTCCGCCCGGTTTATCGATCTGGTGGCCGCGGCATGACTGGTGGCAGTGTTCCAGCAGCAATTTGGCAGGCCTACATGTCGGTTGCGCACAAGAGCATGGACATTCCGACAATACCAGGACTACAGCCGCATCCAACCCAGGTCGTCGAGCAACAGCGCCTGGCCGCCCTACGCGCTCAAAACCCCAATTTTGCCACCGGCGCCAGTAATGCCCGCGACGCCAACAAACTGATCAGTGACGAGACGAAGCGCGCCCTGAAGCGTCTAAACCGTGCCTTGAAAGTGGCAGCTGGGATCGCAGTAAAGCCTTTGCCCCAACAGGGAACACCAACCGAAGACGAGCCCAACAAGACCGACAAGCGCGATCAGCGTGCCAACGTCCAATCGGGCGGGCGTGTTCAATAACTGCGGGTAACTGAGCCGATATGGCATCACGCATCAATATTCCGACCGGGTTGCAGCAGTTGCGGCGTCAACTGCAGTCCGGCCTGCGCCTAATAACAAAGGTCGGCGTGTTTCTGTTCATTGCCTTGTTTGGGGGAACGGCCTCAAGTTGGTATGCGGTCGAGTATGGCATGCCCTTCAATACCGAGACCCAAGGTCCTTGGAAACGTTGGAGCGCGGCCGGCAGAACCGGGACCGATCCCTACACACGCAACCGCTTCAGCGCGCGCGAACAGCTTCTCCAGAACGCAGATCTGAGTTTCCGCTTCGAGGCCACTTCCGACAGCAAAGGTCGGCTGCTTCACTCGTCTTGCGATTACGTGATTGAAGGACGAAGGATTAAGGCGCCGTGGTGGGGAATCGCGGTTTTTGATAGTAACGGACGATTGATCCCCAACACCGCCCAACGACACAGTTTTAGCATCGATACGGTCGCATACGGTGCGGACGGCTCATTTGCAATCCGTCTGTCGCGTGAGGCCCGTCCTTACAACTGGCTCCCGACAGCCCGGGCAGGAAGATTGGTTGTAGTGCTGGAAGCGCAAAGTGAACGAGGCGGAACCAACGTGTTAGCGCGCAAAAACCTCAATCTGCCCACGATCAAACGGATTGCATGCCGATGAAGGTGCTTCGTGTCCTTGCGGGAAACTGGCGGTTGCTGCTCGCCGCAACCATTGCCGCAATGATCATCCACATTTGGACAACTCTGGCGGCTGTGCGGGAAACGGCATCTCCGGCTTACACCGCCCTGCTCGACGGCCTCCCGGTCAACCGGATCAGCTACTTCGAACCGGTTACACCAAAGACGCAGCGCCTGCCGTTCATGATGCCGGACATCCGCTACGCCGTTTGCCCGTTCGATGTTTCCAAGCAAAACGTCCGGCTCAAAGCCGAACTTCCAGGGCCAGGCTGGAACCTCTCCCTACATGCACCGAACGGCGATAATTTCTTGTTTGTCCCCGGAACGGATGAGCGCAAGATCGATGTTGATTTTACGTTGCGCGCGCCTGGATTGGTTTTCGAGGCGAAGAACATCCAGCAGCTCAGTGCGGATCAACAGGCTCCGTCATTGAACCTGGAACACACCCGGGGTGTCGCCATTTTTCGGGCACCCGTTGGCGCCCTCGCGCTACGCCGCCAGACTGATGAGCGGTTAAACTCGCTGAAATGCTACGCTGTCAGGCGCAGTCGCAAACCGCTTTAATCGGGTTCACTGCGAGAAATAAATTCGTTTCAAATAGAAACGCTGCAGGCAGTTACAGCACCAAATAGTCACGATGCGACTGACGCTCTCTCGCCTCAGAAGCATTGTCGTTTCCGACGCGCTCATAGCGCACTCCGGGAAACAGAACGATTTCAGCCTTTTTGCGCTGTCCACAGCTTTCTCGCTGCGCACCTGATTCAGTTGATGGTGCGAATTTGAGAATCGTGCACATAGGTCACCTATACCTCATGGGTTCATAGAATTTGCTCGCTTTGCACGAAAGCAAAACGTGACCGTGCTTTAGTCCCTATAACTGAGTTGCTCAGTGAATTGGTTAACAATTCTACGCCGTGTGTTTTGTAGCCACATGGTGTGATATTTATGTTTGCTTACACTTTTTTAATGCGTTGGCAGAGCAATTCAGCAGGCAATCTCACGAGTTGTCAAACATCGCAAGGAGCTAAGCTTTCAGCTCCGGCCAGTTCCGTTCTCGCACCAACCAGTCGTCGAGGCCGTGCCGTCCCTGGCGATCTTCCAGAACGAGTATCCACAAGTCGGGATCAAACTTGATCTGGGATGCCAGAAACTGATCAACCGTACCCTCATCAACGCACTCATCATCGAATTGCGAGATCCACCGTTGTGGTGGGGTATCGGCAAAGCCGCCAACCGATGGCGCCGGCCCGAACAACATTGCCTGGCCGCTCAGCAGTGAGACCTTGATGAAGACAGCGCCGGCATCGTCATCGCCATGCCGTTGCACGACCACGGCAAGCCCCTGACGATCGCACTGACGAACGTAGGCTTGCACCCATATACTGGCCTTGAGGCGCATAGCAACACCGGTCCTGATCTGAAACTGCTATCTGCGGCTAGGCTTGCAGCTTAGCAACGAGAACGGCACTAATACGGCCATCGGTCGGGAGTTTGAATTCTCCCTGACATCGCATGATGGCCTGCTTTGTCAGTCGATCCAGTTTTCCAGTTGTTTCGAGTTTCCCGCATCCACGCTTGGCCAACAAATGCTGAACCGTCCGAACAAGCTTCGGGACCTCCTCGCCAATCCTCTGGCGATCCGCCACAACGTCGACAGCCGCTCCAAGCAGCAATGACTGCAGCAATTGATCCGATGCATCGGCCGTCAGCGGCAGACTATTGTCCAGTTCGAAGGCCAATATGGCCGCACGCGTGATGACATCTAAGCGGCCATCCGCGCGGCGCGGAAAGTAACCTTGCGTGCCGAGTTCCCTTTGAATGGCATGCACCAGCTTGCGCCCAGGCAATGCGCGGTTGAGAGCTGCAGGTCGCTGAGCAATGGAGGGTGTTCTTTCGACCTGATTACCGTTCTTCTGTAGGAACACCACATTGATGATCACGCCCGCTGACAGAAGCACGCAGGCTGCAGTAACGATTCGCAATCCGATGGACTTCATGTTTTTCCCGACGTGATTTGCCGCTGAGATGTTTGATCGAGAATCACATTTTGCGCTTCAGGGATTAATTGGATGTTAACCTTGGGCTGGGGAAGCCTGCTTATGGGTCATGCCGCTATCTTAAGCACCAAGGCTGGCTACAAGCTCTAAGCTCTTTTTTGTTTGGGTCGATCTGGGCAATTACGCTTCGTCTCTCTTGACTGAGCTGGCTGCTTCCCATCAATGCAATCGGTATCTAGAATAGGGTCGTATACCAATCTCAATATGACTACCTAACGTAACAGTGATGTCGGTTATGCGCTTGCGACGAAGACATCTGTTCAAGGCTGTACCCTCAACCAGACTCGGTTCATCCACACTCCAAGGTCCACGACACAATGAGCATCGAAGACATCATTTCCGATTTTGAGTTTCTCGATGAGTGGGAGGATCGTTATCGATATGTAATCGAGCTGGGCCGTGAAATGGAGAAACTGGCACCCGAAGAGAGGACCGACGCGGTCCGGGTTCGAGGATGCGCCAGTCAAGTTTGGCTCATTCCAAAAGAGATCAAACCCAATGATAGTACCCCAGCGCGGTTGAGTTTTCGCGGCGAAAGCGATGCACACATTGTCCAGGGGCTGATCGCCATCCTTCTCAATATTTACAATGAGAAGACACCCGACGATATCTTGCACACTGATGCACTAGCAGTTTTCAGTCAGCTTGGTCTATCTGAGCATCTGACGCCACAACGCTCGAATGGCCTGAAGTCAATGATTGAGCGGATCCGTCACGAGGCAGCAGCGCGAGCGACCTAAAAAACCTCTTCGTCAAAGCAATTGGCGGTTCGTCTCGATCTGGTCAGCCATCTTGATCGTCAATTAAACTCAATTGAGGCCGGTAGTTCAGATCCCCCCAATGACGAATTTGATGTGGCTTCGGTAGCTCTACATCTGGGTCGCGCAGCAACCCATAGTGTCGTGCGAGCTGGCGCAGGGCCAATTGTAAAATGACCTTGCCTGAGCGCCTGGGCCAACCAGCCTCCAGTTCGACCTCGGTCAACTTGCGGTCGAGGCAGCAGAGATCAATCAGCAACCCGGCATAATCCGCACCAACGGCACCAAGTGCCTGTCGGACACGTTCCCGCGCGTCCAGAGTGCTTTGCCGGAAATCGATCACATCATTGCGGCTGGAACGGCTGTCTCGCCCTGCCGTTGCAGCATCGTAATTCGTTGTGACACGCGCCATCATTCTGGCACGCCAGAAATCTTTACGAATCCGGTCACCAGCTTGGTATTCAATGTCTGAGATCAACGGCCTGCCGTCTCTCTGACGACGCTCACGCAACCAATCCAGGGCGCTCTTGTCACCACGGGCCACCGTCATAGCTCTTCTCCCTTATGCTGCCTGAGCATCACGGCAGCAGATTCAAGCAGCTCAATCATCTGGTCAAATGACTCTACCTCGCGGCGCTCTTCGATCACCTCACACGCATACGCCACCGTCGTCCTGTCGCGCCCGAATTCCCGTCCGACGTCCGTCAATGTCATCCCGCAACCGACGTGGGCGGTATACATTGCGACCTGTCGTGCAAGGGCAACATTGGCAACACCCCGGCCTGGCGCAAGGAGCAAGGTTGGATCAACTTCGTAGATCGACGCCACAACCTGCAGAACAAATCCATGAACAATCCGGCGGTCATGTTCAGTAGATTTTCTGGAAACTGCATGTGAGGGCTTCTGTTCCGCTCCATGGGCATGTGCCCCCCGGTCAAGAGCCAACGGCATGTGATTGCTCCTTCTTTGCGATCCGCGTTGAAAATATAATCTGTAAACTGAATATTAGTATGACCTGATCAGCGTCCTGGCCTTCAACAGCGTAGTACAAAGGTAAATGTCGGGGACAACTAAGCGGCGTGGTTAATCGAGCGGAGGAAATCTGGAGTGCGTATTCAAGTACCGAACAGTGAAACGGCCATCACATCACGTCAGGCAAATCATGTGATCACGGGCAACTTCGTCACCCGATACTTATCCCCGCTCTGGATCAAAATCGAACAATCGCCAAAGCGCCTGATAGTGAACCAGCCCAACAGATCGCCATTCTGTTGCAGCACAGCAGCCGTTAGAAGATGAAGGGCTGCCAAACCGGCCGTCTTCGAGATCCACCAGGGATTATTGCTGCTTCGGATTCCAGAAAAAGCAAAGCGCGTGGTTACAAAGACCCCAGACGCTGCCAAGCACACCCATTGCGACCAGTCGGAATTGGACTTCTATCTGAGGACAGCGTAAGACGCCGGCAAACTCCTAAGCGGTGTTAACGGTCACGACGGGTACCCAGTCCCATTTTCTTCGCCAGCTCAGATCTTGCTCTCGCATAGTTGGGAGCAACCATCGGGTAATCGGGCGGCAGGTCCCACTTCTCACGATACTCCTCAGGTGAGAGATTGTAATGTGTCCTGAGATGGCGCTTCAATGACTTGAATTTCTTGCCGTCTTCCAGGCAGATAATGTAGTCGGGCATCACCGAGCGATTCTTCTTCACCGCAGGAGTACGTTCCTCACGCTGCGCAGAGGCATGATCGCCTGATGCTCTCAACAATGCCTGATGAACCTCGCCGATCAATCCGGCAACATCCTTCACCTCGACGGCATTGTTGCCAACGTAAGCCTCCACGATACGAGTTGTTTGCTCGATCAGACCGGATTTCGCAGCCTCATCAACCACGGATGCCTCCTCATCTCTTGCAGACTGGGGAATTCAACTTCCCAAGCATGAAGCAAACATAACAGGAACGTCGGCAATAATTTCTATCGACGCGAAGATAATTTAGCAAAAGACAATGTAATTCATAACAAAGGTCAAGTCAGTCTCTCATATGAACAAGTATGTGGCCACATGTCAACAATAGTTGACTCGATCTCACTGCGCCAAGACTTGGTTGAAACACTCCACGGTTGTCGGCAAAGTCAAGATACTTAACGATACATCGACTGTCGGGTGTGCGCACGAAGAAGACGTCCGCAACGGAATGGCCGATGCTCCACAACAACCGAAAGTCAACAGCGCTGATCTGTGAAATCGGAATCGGTCGTAGTGAACTTGACAGGCGTTCAAGTCGTTCGATTAAATGACACCATAACATCGCGCGCGGCCAAAACCTCGATCGATCATCGGAGGTGGTCAGTCACGAGTGAGAATGCAGTCTCGCCTCCCAATGCCGAATGTTTCCGCAGTCAGTCATCCCGCCGGAAGAGCATGTTACGCACAATCTCACTCGGTACTTCACTGTTTCTGTTCCTGTTCTGGCTTGCACGATCAGGTCATGACACAGCACTCATTGCTGGTGTCGGCGCGATCGTTACCATCGCATACTTTGTTCTCACCAAGCGGATGAGCGCGAACGACCGCGACGGGCATTCCGTGCATTTTCTACCAAGAAGCTTTCGAGCCACGCCGTGGCTGTGCCGGGACATTCTCATGTCCGTGTGGAACGTGACTGTAAAAATCATCAATCCACGCCTACCGACGTCGCAAATGATGACCGATGTGCCCGCCTCGCTCCCTCAAGCAGTTACTCGGCCTGTTCGCAGCCCGACTTTGCGTGACCGTATTCTGGCAGGCCATGCCATCGGCTCTCTCGCCATCCTGTTGCTGATCGTTGTTGGATTTCTCGACAACCGGCCGGAATGGATCAACATTGGATTGACTTACGCGTTGCTCATTCCAACATCGACATTGGCAATCCATAACTGCCTGCGGGACGTTGCAATCGCACACGATCCTGACGAGGATGACAACACGCGATGGATCAGGAGATCTAAACCAGATTGTAGATGCCCAGTATAAATCAGGGACATCTGAAAAAGCATCGGATCAGGAGTTCTCGTGTCTCTGTTCTTCATTGTAGCATTGCCTTTTCTAGGTGCACTTCTTCCTGGCTTAATGAACGCCGCCGGGCGTTCTGCATGTGCCGGGATCACCTTTTCCGTAACCCTGGCCGCCTTCATAGGCCTGCTCACCAACCTACCGGCCGTTCTCGCAGGCCAAGTGATCACTGCCCGCGTTGACTGGATGCCGGCGCTCGGTCTCAACTTCACGCTGATGCTGGATGGTTTGGGGTTCTTCTTTGCCTTTTTGATCCTCGGCATTGGGCTGCTTATCATCGCGTATGCACGCCAGTACCTCAGCCGCCAAGACCATATGGGCGAGTTCTTCACCTATCTGCTGCTCTTCCAGGGCGCGATGGTGGGCATCGTACTCAGCGACAACATCCTGCTGCTGTTGGTTTTTTGGGAGCTGACATCACTCTCCTCATTCCTGCTGATCGGCTACTGGAAACATCTTCCAGAAGGCCGGCAGGGCGCCCGCATGGCGCTGGCCGTCACTGGCATGGGCGGCCTCGCCATGATCGCTGGTATGCTTATTCTCGGCCAGATCGCCGGCAGCTACGACCTCAGCGTCATTTTGAAAAACCGCGACCTCATTCAGGCCAGCCCACTCTACGTACCAGCTCTCATCTTGATCTTGCTTGGCTGTTTCACGAAGTCCGCGCAGTTCCCGTTCCACTTCTGGCTACCACACGCGATGGCAGCGCCGACGCCCGTCTCGGCCTACCTGCACTCAGCGACGATGGTCAAGGCCGGCATCTTTCTGATGGCGCGGATGTGGCCTGCTCTGGCCGGAACGCCGGAATGGTTTGTGATCGTGACCACTGCCGGCCTGATCACTATGGTGCTTGGCGCCTTGATTGCACTCTATAAGCACGATCTGAAGGCGCTATTGGCATTTTCCACAGTCAGTCATCTCGGCCTGATCACAATGCTGCTCGGCACCGGCACGGCCTTTGGCGCGATGGCAGCTGTGTTCCACATCCTGAACCACGCAACGTTCAAGGCCGCTCTCTTCATGTCCGCTGGGATTATCGACCATGAGGCACACACCCGCGACGTACGACGCCTCGGCGGCCTGCGCACTTTGATGCCGGTCACCTTCGTCATCGCAACGCTCGGGGCCTTGTCGATGGCAGGCATTCCTTTGCTCAACGGCTTCCTGTCGAAGGAAATGATGCTAGAGGAAGCCCATCGCACCGCGCTGTTTGGTTCCGCATGGTTGGTGCCGGTCCTGGCGACGATCGGTTCACTCCTCTCCGCAGCCTATTGTTTCCGCCTGATCGGCCACGTGTTTCTCGGGCCGGTGCGCGACGACTACCCGGCCAAGCCGCATGACCCCGGCTCAGGCATGTGGTTGCCGCCCGCGATACTCGTCGCGCTGGTTGTTTTGATCGGAGTGCTGCCCGCGCTGGCCGAACCCTACGTGAAGCTGGTCACGGCGTCCGTTTTGGGCGGAGAGGCGGAAGTGCCAAAGGCCTATTTCAAACTTTGGCACGGACTAGTCCCAGCGCTCTACATGTCGGTCATTGCCGTAGTTGGCGGATTGCTTTTGATGCTAACCCTTTTCAAGCCAACACTGCGATTGTGGGAAACGACACCGCGGCCTGAAGCCAAGGTGATCTTCGAAGCAATTGTTGAAGCTGCCGTGCGGCTTGCTCAGATCCTCATTCTCCCGCTCCACAATGGCGCGTTCACGCGTTACGCAGCAATCGGATCGATCGCCATCATTGGCGCCGGCTACCACGCTTGGAGTACGGGAACCGTTGGCCCGCCGACACGCGAGATGCAGCCCGCCGACCCGTTCGTCATAGCTGGCTGGCTGATGCTTGTGGCCGCCACCGCTGGTCTGGTCCTCATGCATCGCCACCGGTTCTTAGCGCTGATGCTGATCGGGATTGTCGGCCTGATGGTGTCGATCGGCTTCGTCTTCTTCAGCGCGCCAGACCTCGCCATGACCCAGTTCACCGTCGAGGTGGTGACGATTATTCTATTGCTACTGGCTCTCAACTTTCTGCCGAACACCACGCCGGCGGAAAGTTCGGTGCTCCGGCGTGTGCGCGATGTCGGCGTAGCGGTTGTCGGCGGTCTTGCGGCCTTTGCATTGGCCTATCACTATCTCTTGCGCGATGCCGTGAGCACGCCGATCTCGGAATTCCATCTGGCCAACTCTTACAAGGGCGGCGGCGGTACCAATGTCGTGAACGTGATCCTGGTCGACTTCCGAGGTTTCGACACCTACGGCGAGATCATCGTTCTCGGTATCGCAGCCTTGCTGATCTATGCCCTAACAGAGACACTGCTGCGCGGCCCCGTTCGTGCCCGTTTGCTGAACCGAAAGCCTGATCAGCCAAGGGCCGGTGACATGCATCCGATGATGATGGTTGTTCTTACGCGCGTGATCATGCCAGTGGTGCTGATGGTCGGCTTCTACATCTTCCTGCGCGGCCACAATGAACCTGGCGGCGGATTTATCGCTGGCCTCGTCGTGTCGATTGCCGTTGTGATGCAATACATGGCAAGTGGTTTTTCCTGGGCATCAGACCGCTTGAGATACCCATACCATGGGATTATTGGTGCCGGTGTTCTGATTGCAGGGCTGACCGGTATCGGTGCCTGGTTTAACAGCAAGGAATTCCTGACCTCAGCCTTCACGTATGTTCGTATTCCACCATTCCAAAAGTTTGAGTTGGCAACAGCCGCACTATTCGACCTCGGTGTATTCCTGGCTGTTGTCGGTGCCGTGATGCTATCGCTTGAAAGCTTCTCACGACTTGCACGACGGGCCCACATGCCTGAATCCGAGTTCCCAATGGATATCGACCCGTCCCGAGATGATCCACCCCCCGATGCACCAGGAACAGCAAAGGAGGGCGTGTGATATGGAATTCCTCGTTGCTTCGGCGATTGGCGCCATGACAGCCGGCGGTCTTTATCTTGTGCTGCGCCTGCGCACCTTCCCGGTGATCCTCGGCATGTCGCTCCTGACCTATGCGGTCAACGTGTTTCTGTTTGCCTCTGGCCGTCTTACTATTGGCGCTTCGCCAATCCTGCGGGACGGTGTGACGACCTACGCGGATCCGCTACCACAGGCATTGGTGCTGACCGCCATCGTGATCTCCTTCGGGATGACAGCTGTTGTGGTGATGATTGGTCTGGGTGCCTACCTTGGCTCAAACGACGACCATGTCGATGACCAGCCCGATGACCCTGAAAACGGGTCGGAGGGTAACCGATGACACATTGGCTCATTGCACCGATTGTACTGCCGGCATTGTTGGCACCATTTATTGTGCTGGCAGCCCGCTATCACATCGGCATACAGCGTGCGTTCTCTGTGGTTGGTGTGCTGGCTCTGATCGTTATCTCCCTGGCACTCGCCTGGCAGACCTCTGACGGCACGGTTATGCTTTACAAGCTTGGCGCTTGGGCAGCACCGTTTGGCATTGTGTTGGTCGGAGATCGTCTCTCGCTGATGATGGTCTTGCTGACGGCCGTCCTGGCGCTTTGTGTTCTGATTTACGCCATTGGATCAGGCTGGGACAATCGCGGCCGCCATTTCCATGCGCTGTTCCAGTTCCAGCTGATGGGCATCATGGGGGCATTCCTCACCGGCGACCTCTTCAACTTGTTCGTCTTCTTTGAAGTCTTGTTGATCGCTTCGTACGGCCTCATGATCCACGCAGGCGGCAATACCCGGCTACGCGCGGGCGTGCAATACGTACTCTTCAACCTAATCGGATCGACGCTGTTTCTCTTTGCACTCGGTTCCATCTATGCTGAAACCGGCACTCTCAACATGGCAGACCTGGCCCAGCGCGTGACTTTAATCAGCGCCGATCAGACAGTCGGCATACGCGTCGCAGCAGTGCTCTTGTTGTTGGTATTCGCAATTAAGGCCGCAACCGTGCCACTGCATTTCTGGTTGCCCTCGAGCTATGCAGAAGCGCCCGGCCCCGTTGCCGCTCTCTTCGCCATCATGACCAAAGTCGGCGCCTACGCGATCATCCGGGTCTACACGATGGTCTTTCCTCCGGATCTCGAAGTCACGTCCGGCTTACAGGATGTATGGTTGTTGCCGGCGGCACTACTGTCGCTTGCGATCGGTATGATCGGTGTGCTCGCCGCCAAGAAGCTTGACCGCCTGGTCGCCTTCTCCGTGATCGGGTCCATGGGCATGGTAATGGTTTCGATCTCGATATTCAGCCCGGACAGCATAGCAGCCGCACTCTATTACATCGTGCATTCGACGTTGGCTGCTGGTGCGCTCTTCCTCATCTGCGATCTGGTGCGCACGGGGCGGGCGAACGTCGAGCTCACTCCCCAGGCGCCCATGGCAGGCACCGCTTGGACAGCAGCTTTCTTCTTTGTCGGCGCGATCGCTATGGCAGGCCTGCCGCCGCTCTCCGGCTTTCTTGGCAAACTCCTTGTCCTGGATGCTTCCTTCAACACCCAACTTGGCGTTTGGATCTGGGTAATCGTGCTCGGCTCGAGCCTGGTCAGTATCGTTGGATTTGCCCGTGCAGGCAGCGTTCTTTTCTGGAAAGCCCAGAGCCTGCAACCTGACGACAATGCGCCACAAGTCGAACGGCCGACGGTCATATCCTACATCGCCGTCGGTATTTTGATCGCGCTCCTGGCGGCCCATACTGTCTTTGCCGGCTTAGTTCACGGCTATACCAAAACGATGGCTGCTCAGCTGTTCGCACCAACATCCTATATTTCGACCGTCATCAACACGCCCGGCAAGCTCAGTAAGCCGAAGGAGGAGAATTGATATGGCTCGCGCGTTTCGCTGGCTGCTCCCACATCCTTTTCTCACGGTCGTGCTGGCGATCGTATGGACGATGCTCCAGAATCAGGTCTCGGCCGGGATGGTGGTCTTCGGTATCATTCTCGGCATCCTGATCCCATGGGTCACAGCCGTGTGGTGGCCGGACACCCCAAGAGCATTTCGATGGGGCAAGATGATCCCATATTCCTTACTGGTGATATGGGATATCATCGTCGCCAATATCGAGGTGGCCTGGATTGTCCTCACCGTTCCGAACTCCAAGCTGAAACCAGCGTGGATTGTGGTGCCGCTTGAGCTGCGTCAGCCCGAGGCCATTACGATCCTTGCCGGCACCATCACCCTGACACCTGGCACGGTCTCGGCGGATCTCTCCGATGAAGGCCACAGCCTGCTTGTGCATGTCCTCCATACAGACGAACCAGATCGTGTCCGCGATGACATCAAGAACCGCTACGAGCGCCGCTTGAAGGAGATCTTCAAACCATGACAGCTGCTGAATTCCTCGATATCGCACTGATTATTTCTTTCGTCGTGTTAGCGGCTGGTCAGATCCTGGCAATGATCAGGGTGGTCATTGGACCGACGTCCGCCGACCGTATTCTCGCGCTCGACACCATGGTCATCAATGCACTGGGTCTGGTCGTCCTCCTTGGGATCGTCCAAGGCACGCAGATCTACTTTGAAGTTTCGCTGCTGATTGCAATGCTGGGCTTTGTGTCAACCGTCGCTTTGGCGCGCTTTCTATTGCGGGGAGACATTATCGAATGACCGGAGCTACAATCGGACTATTCGCAACCGCACTATGTCTTCTGATCGGCTCAGGCTTTGCGCTTGTCGGTGTTATTGGATTGCTCAAGTTCAACGACCCTATGGCCCGCCTGCATGCACCAACTAAAGTCGGCACCGTCGGGATCGGCATGCTGCTACTTGCCTCGGTTATTCATTCGTTAGCGACCGGAGAGACATCATTCCATGAACTGCTGATCATGGCGTTTCTGTTTGTCACGGCACCCATCTCTGCAAACTTCATCGCGAAGGTGAATATTCACCACCGAACATGCGAAACTCCGCCGTCTCCCCCGAATGACGAAATCTGGGCGACATTTGATACACCCGAAGAGGGTCCGAACAACAAAGCCTGACATGTCTGACCTTGGATCGCGAATTGCAATCGATCGGCAAAGAACCAATATCCTGACTGACGGCACTGAATAATTGAATCTGAGGAAAAATTGCGATGGCAGACACTGCAGCCCACCCCAAGGTCGAGAAAACTGACGCCGAATGGCGCGAGCAACTCACCAAAGAGCAGTATCACGTGGCCCGCAAGCACGGTACCGAACGCGCTTTCACCAGTCCTCTTAACGACGAAAAACGCACCGGGATGTTTCGCTGCATCGGATGCGGGGAACCCTTATTCCATTCCGAAGACAAATTTGACTCCGGGACCGGATGGCCTAGCTATACCCGACCGACCGATAGCGCCGCAGTAAGCGAGCACGAAGATCGCTCATTTTTCATGCGCCGCACGGAAGTCCGATGCGCGACATGTGAGTCGCATCTCGGCCATGTCTTCCCGGACGGGCCGGCACCGACCGGGTTACGATATTGCATCAACGGCGTTGTCCTCGATTTCGAACCCGAGGGATCGTAGATCGTCGAACCGACCGGATTCCAAATGCCTGATCGATAAAGAGATGCCGCCTTATCGAGGCCGACATCTCTCATCGCAGACTGGTCGTGCGTACCGGATTAACGGCGACCAGCAATCACACAGGCAGCAAACGGATTACGGCCATAGCTCTGGCGGATATCCAGACGACGATTGCACTTTCTCATAGCTTTTCGGCATGCCCGGCGCCCAAAACCTTCAGCATATATTCCAATGGATCGACCACGTCCCGCGCCTCGGCGGGCGACAGCCAGGCAGCTCCGGTCATAATAGCGATCATAGTCACGGCGAGCCCGCCTCGCCCTCCAGACCCAGGCACGTTGGTCTGCTGCGTGACGTCTATGATCAGCATAGGTACCCGCAATCCGGTGACGTTCATCGCGCGGATCGAAGCGCGCTCCATCGGCAGCCGCGGAACCAGCGCTGGCGAAAGTGCCAGCGATTAGAAAACTTGCAGCTGCAATCGATCTCAAAATCATAACAATCCTCCCAATCGCGGCGCGCCTGTCGGCGGCATGAGAGTCTTGTCTAAACCGTGGCATCTGAACGGCATCCCGATGGCGCCTTCATCTGCCATTCATCTAGCTGAATGCCGGAGCACCGGCCCCAGCTCTGTCTGGCTACAATCTTTGGTTTTTGCGCAACCGATCCAGAATTCTGGCCTCCAAGGAGCCGTCACTCGAGCCTGGGTTCGGCACCGGTTGTCCGGACTGCAAAGAGCGTTGAAGTTCAATAATGCTTTCGGCTGCCTTCTTGCCAGCCTCGACACCGGGTTGCGAGTACGCATTGATGTTCAGGAACGTCCCAAGGAAGCCGACCGTTCGCTCGAATAATGCCAACAGTGCACCAACAGCCTCTTCGTCAATCCTCTCCAGTGATATCAGGAAATTGTGCCGCCCCTTTTCGCTCAATGCGGCGCGCGAACCATGCAGAAATGCAAACAAGTAATCGCTGACATGGATGCCAGTCTCGATCTTGATGTCATCTTCAGACGATGGCTCCAGAACACTTTCAACAAATACCGTCACAACATCGCTGCGCCCATCGCGCAATTGCTGAAAATAGGAATGCTGGTCCGTCGAGCCCTTGTTGCCAAAAACAGTCAGGCCCTGGTTGACGATACGGTCATCGCGATCCAGCTCCTTGCCGAGCGACTCCATGAAAAGTTGTTGGAGATACATCGCCAGCTTCGCAAGCCTGTCGCGATAGGGAACAATGGCGATTTGTCGAATATCATCACCGAGACATAGCTGATGCAAAGCCAAAGCGAGCAGTCCTGCAGGATTGTCTTGCAGACGTTCAACACGCGTCATCGCATCCATTCGTGCGGCACCACGCAGGAATGCTTCCGTGTCTGCACCAGCAAGTGCGAGTGGAAGAAGACCGGCCGACGACGTAATCGAGGTTCGTCCGCCGATGAAGTCCCATATCGGAAAGTGATCGAGAAAGTCTTGTTCCTCAGCCATCTTATGCAACTTGCTGCCCGGCATCGAGACACCAATCGAATGTGGCCCAATATCCAATCCATTCCGTTCGAACCGCGAGCGCACCATGGCATATCCATTTTGCGTCTCGCGCGTCGAACCGGACTTGGAGATCATGATGATCAAGGTGCTGACCAGCCGCGGGCCGATGGCATCCAGCATCCCCGTTGCACCATCCGGATCAGTATTGTCGAGGAAGTGGAGCTGGAGTGCCATTTCGTTCCGCTCAAGCCCGAGTGCTTGCGAAACGAATGAAGCCCCAAGGGACGAACCTCCGATGCCGATCACAATGGCATCAGTCCATTCGCGATTACCATCGTCACCGCGCTCAGCCAGCAGCGCTGCCGATGCCGAAACGATCCTTTTGTGCGCAGCAGTGATCTCAGCTCCAACGCCGGCAGGAGCCAGATCCGGAGCACGCAGCCAATAGTGGCCGACCTGTCGATCTTCATCGGTATTGACGTGCTCACCAGCCTCGATACGGCTCTGTTCCAAGAGTGCGCGAGCAAACAAATCCTGATTAGCCAACGAGAGAAGGCTTGCCGGCTCCAGAATACCAAACGCCAATTCGGTGCCGCCGTTAGACCACCGCAAAGCATCCATCTGGCCAATCGTACCCATAGCCCCACCCTCCGAATGACCGTTCGCGATCGTAGAAAACAATGAAAGAATACTAATAGATAATCGCGTTCTATGTTGGAACTCCACCGTCGATTTCAAATTAATGCACAGAGTTGATCATCACGGTTGGCTCAAGCACAGCGCATCCAAAATGGATCACACGCCCGAGCACAGCTGCGTTTCGCGATCAGCAACGGGCAATGCAAATCAATTTGGCAGATCAATAAAATCTATGAGAACGGTGATCTGCGGTGATTAACCACACAGGGTGCACAAGAAGCCAGCCCGAACGACCGGCTCCCTGCCACAATAGTGCACGCGCAATCATTTTACCGTGATCGTGATGACGTCAGAGACCACAGCAGGATTGTGAGGAATGTGGTTTTGGTCGCCGAGAACGAGCTGCAGCGTATGCTTCCCAGGTTTCAAGTTTAGTGTTGTTTCAGTTTGTCCCCCACCATAGTGCTTATGGTTGTCGTCAGCAGGAATATTGGCATCAAACTCATCTTTGCCATCTGGGCCCTTGCCGAGTGCCGGGCGGTTAATCAACAAGTGATGATGCCCGGTTCCCTCTTTTTCCACACCAGCGGGGGCGACACCCATTCCACTCAGCCCGAAGATAACCTTAACCGGGCCTTCAACAGTCGCCCCATTCTTCAAATTGACGAAGTAGACCTTAGCGCCAGGTTTTGACGGTGTCTCACCCGCAGTCGCCACGGCACCGAAAGCGCTAGCTCCGAAAAGTGCTGCCGCAAGCATGGTTGTCCGAAAAATTCTCATTGCAAGATGCTCCTTGGTGTCTAGTTTTGTTTCGGATCAGCACGACGATAAACACTTCGGCAGTGGCATTTATTCGAATGGGACCCCAAAAAAAATCCAAGGCCATTGTCTCACGAGGCCTCGCCGAGCTCTTTCCCAGACTCTGGCGGTATTGCCTTGTCCTCAGCGGCAACCAAGATTTTGCTGATGACCTTGCCCAAACCGTATGCATCAGGGCACTGGAGAAGTCAGATCTGTTCCATGATGAGGGAAAATTCGATCGGTGGATTTTCCGCATGGCCCAAAGGATTTGGCTGAATGAGCTGCGGGCCAACGCCATTCGCAAAGGCGGTGGTCTCGTTCCGATCGAACGTGCTGACCTTCTTGCCAGTTCTCCAGACCCGGAAGCGAATATTCTGACGAATGAAGTGTTAAAGGAAGTAATGGCACTGCCAGAAGCGCAACGCTCGACTGTTCTGCTGGTTTATGTCGAGGGCTATTCCTACAAGGAAGCTGGCGCCATTCTTGACATCCCAATCGGAACAATCATGAGCCGACTGGCTGGCGCACGTAGTAAACTGGCCGACAAGTTTGAAATGAAAAAGAGCAAACTGGCATGACGAGCATTCGCCGATTCTCGGATGAAGAGTTCACATCCTATCTGGATGGAGAAGCGAGCCCGGAGTTGCAGCAAAAGATCGAAAGCGTGGTCGCAACCGACCCGCGCGAGGCAGCACGGCTTCAGTCACTTGCCGTCGAAACGGATGTCATCAAGTCTGCATTTGATGAACTGCTGACCACCACACCGGCTCCGCCAACAGTCTTGGAACAGGCAGCCGGCGAAAAATCGCAGACCACCAGCACATTCAACTATTATTACGCGGCGATGGCGGCCTGTGCCCTACTCTTGGTTGGCGCACTGTTCAGCCGCATGATCGATAACCCGCAACGCCTGACGTGGCAGGACTACGCTGCAAAATATCATGCACTGTACGTCAAAGAGACACTCGCCATCGTCTCCGCCGACGATCAACGCTTATCTCGCTCGCTCGCCCGCGCTGAAAAGGCTCTGAAACTCAAGCTCGCCAAAGCCACTCTGACAAGCATGCCAAACCTCAATCTCAAGAGATCACAGATTCTTGGCTTCGAGGGTCGGCCTCTCATCCAGCTCGCATTTCTCACAACAGCAGGTGCACCGGTCGCTCTGTGCATCACGCCGGCAGGTCAGTCAGCCACCAACGCTCCGAAAGTCAGCACTATGGAGGGCATGGCTGCAGCCAGTTGGAGCAAAGCCGGCTTCGAATTCCTCTTGATCGGTGGAAAAGATGAAAAGCTGATCCGCAATGCTGCTGAGACGTTTCATACAAGACTCTAAATCACCATTTGCCGGACAGCATGAGATCTCCTGGACAGGCAAAAACCAAGAACGCACAAGGTGTAATCATGACAACTCTACCCAAGCCTCCAAACGCAAGAAAGGCAACAGTGCGCGCAACATGGCACGGCATCGAGCTGAGCGATGACTACGACTGGATGCGCGCTGAAAACTGGCAGGAGGTCATGCGCGACCCTAGCGTTCTTCCGAAAGATATCCGTGATCATCTTGAGGCTGAAAACGCCTACACCAAGTCCGTTCTAGCCGATACTGACGATCTCCAAGAGACGCTCTTTCAGGAAATGAAAGCTCGCATCAAGGAAGACGACAGCTCGGTGCCAAGTCCGCATGGACCCTGGTCCTACTACTCCAGCTTTGTCACCGGCGGGCAATATCCCTTGCTCTGCCGCAAGCCACGTGACGGCGGCGATGAAATCATCCTGATGGATGGTAATAAAGAAGCTGAGGGTCATTCGTATTGGCAACTCGGCGGAGCAGACCACAGTCCGGACCACAAATTGATGGTCTACGGAACTGACACGAATGGCTCAGAGTATTACACACTCCGAGTAAGAGATCTTGAGACGGGCAAAGACCTATCCGACGAAATCCCAAGTTCTGCCGGCGGTGCCGTGTGGGCCCGTGACAGCAAAACTTTCTATTACTTGCGGCTCGATGACAACCATCGGCCACTTCGGGTCTTTCGCCATACTCTGGGAACCTCGGTCGATCAGGATGAGCTGATCTACGAAGAGAAGGACACAGGCTTCTATACCCACATCGGCGAGACCCAGTCTGGCGACTTCATTCTGATCGATGTGAGCGATCATGAATCAAGTGAGTGCTATCTCCTGGATGCGCATGATCCAAAGGCAGAGCCCCGCCTCATCGCTCCGCGCAGGGAGCGCCGAGAATACTCCGTGGAGCACCATGGCGATTTGCTCTACATCCTCACCAATGCTGATGGCGCAGAGGACTTCAAGGTCTGCACAGTCGACGTCAGTCAGCCGGCCGAGGAGAATTGGCAGGATCTCATACCGCATGCCCCGGGAACTCTCGTCCTGAGCCTGGTGATGCTCGAGAACCATATGGTCCGACTGGAACGTTCCCGTTCACTGCCGCGCATTGTTATCCGCCGACTGTCTGACAATGAAGAGCACGAGATTTCGTTCGAGGAAGCAGCCTACGGCCTTGGAATGTCTGCGGGCTATGAGTTCGAAACCTCGACGATCCGCTTTACCTACTCGTCGATGACGACACCGTCGCAAGAATTCGACTATGATATGGAAACGCGCGAACGGACGCTGCTTAAAACACAGGAAGTCCCAAGCGGCCACGAGCCATCAGACTATCGTACGGACAGGTTGTTCGCCAAAGCTCGCGATGGGGCAAGCGTACCAATTACCGTGCTGTATCACAAAGACACCCCACGCGACGGCACCGCACCACTTTTGTTGTACGGCTATGGCAGCTACGGCATTGCCATGCCCGCCAGCTTTTCAACGACACGCCTCAGCCTGGTCAATCGTGGCTTCGTCTTTGCCATCGCCCATGTCCGAGGCGGCAAAGAGATGGGTTATCGCTGGTACACAGACGGAAAGCGCGACAAGAAAACCAACACCTTCACCGACTTCATCGATTGCGCAGATCACCTGATCACAAACAAATTCACCAAAACCGGCAGGATCGTAGCCAGCGGCGGTTCGGCAGGTGGCTTGCTAATGGGCGCAGTTGCCAACATGGCACCACAGAAATTTCTTGGAATAATTGCGAATGTCCCCTTCGTCGACGTGCTGAACACGATTCTCGACGCCGATCTACCTCTGACGCCCATGGAGTGGCCCGAGTGGGGCAATCCAATCACCTCGCTCGAGGACTTCAAGAATATCCAGTCCTATTCCCCCTACGACAACGTCTCCGCGCAAAGCTATCCTCACATACTGGCTCTTGCCGGACTCACTGATCCGCGCGTCACCTATTGGGAGCCGGCAAAGTGGGTTGCCAAACTGCGAGAATTGAACGCGTCCGACAATCTTGTCATGCTGAAAACCAATATGGACGCAGGCCATGGTGGTGCCTCTGGCCGGTTCGAAGCGCTACGGGAAGTCGCCATGGAGTATGCTTTCGCATTGAAGATTGCCAATCAAATCGACGCTTGAGGAGAGTGGAGCCAAGCCCATTATCAGCAACGCAACGAAGCTGGATGGAGAACCCAAACTCCGCAATCCATTGGTGGCAACGTTCATACTCTCGGTTGGCAAGCCGCAGTCAGTTGCCATCGACAGCATGATGAAATTGCGGAATTGGCTGTTTTTGAGGGGCCGGCTTTACCAACATCTGAATTCAGGGAACCGAGACGCGTTAACCAGCGTTGTTTTGTGGCGCATCTTCGCTTAGGATTTGAGCTAATCAGGTCCAATTATCAGTAATTGCGCAATAAAGGTTTCCAGCCATGACTGCCATGCATCCTTCTGTGTCACGCATTTTCATTGCGACGCTCGCAATCTTTTTCCTACAGGCGCAAGCCTCGGCACAACAAACGTTCAAGGGCGTCATTGTCGCGAAGAACGTCGGCAAGGTATCAAGTCAGCTCACGGGCGAGCGTTCTGTCCGCGTCAAGGAACTCGATGTTCGTGTCGGCGACCGCGTAAAGAAGGGCGACCTCATCGCCAAACTGAGCACGGAACAGCTAGAAGCTGACAGCAAGGTTGCTGACGGCGCTTACGAGGAAGCCAAGGCCCTCGTCGCGGTCGCAGAATCTCGCATCGAAGGTGCAAAGCTCGTCCTTGGTCGCCAGGAAAGGTTGCGCAAGTCAACGTCGTTCCAGAGATCAGCTTTCGAAGATGCCGAGGTCGCTCTCAAGACTGCCGAGGCTAGCCTGGAAAGCGCACGTGGCGTCGCCGCGCGCCGCAAGGCCGAAGTCGAGCGTATCGCTTTGGAGATCCGCCTGGCAGAGATCAAGGCGCCCTATGACGGCATTGTCACCGAAATTCTGGCAAGCGTCGGGGCTGCCGTCACGCAACGAAATCCGGATCTCGTCGAACTCCTGGACCTCAGTCGTGTTGAGATCGAAGTCGCCGTCGCACCTGACCAGCTCTCACTGTTCTCTACTGGCAAGAGCGTCAAGTTCAGCACCGGCAGCGGCGCCGAGGGTGACGCCAAGGTGCGAGCCGTGATGTCTGTGCTCGCTCAAAACAAGCGTGACCGTGTGGTGCGCCTCACTCTTGCCGACCTTGGCAAGCTTGGCGCAATCCATGACCAGGAACAAGTCACAGTCACTGTTCAAAAGTAGCAGCTGAAATGCTTATCCGGTTGCTGTTGGGCGCTGATACGAAGTTGAATATCAGCGCCTAAGATTGCGATCTGATCCGCGTTATCAGAAGACAGCGCCACGGGCGGCCACCGGCCATACGGTTTCAACCCGCGCCTTATCCGAATGCATGCCGCGCACACAGACATACCAATCATGCAGATTGACTGTCGGATCGCAGTGCCCGGGCACAAGCAAAATTTTGTCGCCGACTTTTAAATTTGTCTGAGCTTCACCGAGATGGATCGCACCATGCTCGTCTGACGGTCGGCTGTAAGTGGCACCGTCTATCCCCCACACATCAGGAAATCCGGAATCATTGCCCAGCGCTTTATGACCGGCATCAACCACCAGCTTGTCCTTTGCCGGTTGGCTCATCGCTGTGACCAACACAAATAGCGCATGACGGAATTGCGAAATCGGATGCCCGTCTGCCGCATGGTTCTTGGCATAATCGGCATCCATGAAGATGTACGAACCGGCTTGCAGCTCATTCCAGATCCCGCTCCCGGCTTCGATCTCGAAGGTCCCAGTGCCGGCACCACCAATGATCTCACATTCAATTCCGGCATTCGACAAAGCATCGATCGTAGCGCGCGTGATTTCTGCCGCCCCACCGATCGCGGCCTCACGTTCCTGCAGCGATCGCTTGTGCTGCGCTGAGCCGTGATACGCCTGCAAACCTCGGAACTGCAAACCATTGGATGATTGGATCGTCTGGGCAAGCTTCAACGCCGCCTCCGGTGACGTCACACCGCAACGTCCGGCGCCAACATCGATTTCAACTAACACTCCAACCTCGGTGCCCGCTCGCCCGGCAGCAGCTGAGATATCGGCAACGTTGTTGGCATCATCGACACAGACCGCCACTTTGGCGTGTCGAGCAAGGCCAGCCAAACGATCGAGTTTTCGGCGACCCCAAACTTCATTGGAAATCAGCACATCGGAAATTCCAGCCTGCACTAGAACCTCAGCCTCGCTGACTTTCTGACAGCATTGGCCGACCGCCCCCAACTCCATCTGCTTACGCGCGATGATCGGCGACTTATGCGTCTTGGAATGCGGTCTGAGCCGCACACCAGATTTCTCTACCAGTTCTGCGAGCCGCTTGAGATTGGTCTCGAACGCATCGAGATCGATAATCAACGCCGGTGTATCGATTTCATCGAATGGCATTCCGGCTTCGGCGGGTGGACGTGGCGACATCAGTTGGGATCCTCTACAGCAACAAGCTGCACTATATCATGCCCGCCAATCTTGTCCGCCCCCGCCAATGTTGTCCGCCCCCCAATCTTGTCCGCCTTGATGACCGGGGTGCCCATCCTGGTTGCTGTGTCGATCGAGACGGAGCTCGTCTTTGCAGGCAGCGGCAGCCACCACGCCGCCAGTGACCGGCAAGACACGCTGTCATCCTGGCAATCCGGGCATTTCGCTTCCGGCATAACTCCGAATCATCTGCCGACTGTAAGTCGGATTCGGGGAAAAGATTCTCAATGCAGGGATGAACGCGATGAAGGGGTTCACCGGGACTCGATGGGTCGACTTAGGCCGGGCACATGGCGTGATCCAGAGCAATTGTGAAGGCACCAATCCCAGCCGTCACAGTGGGGCGAGCACTCAACCTGTTGCGCGGCGTGGCTTTTTCGACTGGTTCACACGGACGATCACCACCACGACAGCTTTGATCGTATGGCTTGCCATTGGGCTATTCACCGTGCCGGCAAACCAGGCTCTGGCTCAAACAACCTGTGCGAACGAGGGCGGGCCATACACGTTCTATGCAGGTATTCGACTTCCATCAGGCTTGGCTGGCGGCGACTGCGAGGTGACTGAGGGCGTTATTGATGACGCCGACGAGTTGCTCCTAATAGTCACCCCGCTATCATCAGCCCTTTCAGGACGGGTCCGCTTCGCAGCGAAATTCGAGGACAAACAAATCGCACCGAGCAGCCTGAAGGTTGATAACCAAGAAGCTAACCAAAGCACGGATGGCCGCTCCGCACTTGATTACTTTGGGGCCAATTCCAACGGCACACACACAGCCATTGGCGAGGTTATGCTCGGCGGCACGGTGTATCGGGTCACGATGGAATACACGCAGACGGATACAGCAATCGAAGTGACCTCCGCCACCATTACGGGCGGCCACTTCGGGGGCACCGTCGAGTCGACGGACCACACCGCGCCTGCCGGCTACGGCGTGGAGATCGATCAGAGTTCGATTGATAACAGCAACGTCACGGACGTGTCCTTCGGTCTTCGACTGGCCGAATTTGGCTCGACCTATGAGTAAACGTTCAAGGATGCGGCCAACAATCAAGTCACCGGCACCGGCACAGTCGCCAGCCTCGCCCCTCAGATAAATGGCATCGACCTGTCCAGCCTCAACGATGGCACAATCACCCTCAGCGTCACACTGACAGATCCGGCTGGCAACGAAGGTGACCCCGTAACAGACTCGGTGGATAAAACGGTCACTGGCCCACAAATTCACGTCTATTCCCATGAATCGAACAGCAATTTGCAAAGCGGCGGGACCGACAGTGGCGACTGGTTTCCAAACAGCCCAAAGACCAGGCGCTACACCGTATCGAACATCGGCGAAAGGACGCTGGGAGTCAGCGCAATCATCGTCGATAGATCACCAGGAGCAAATTTTGTTAACATTGACGGCACGCCGACCATTCAACCACAGAGTCTCTCAGTTGTTGGCGGCAGGTCGGCGGACTTTACCGTAACCTACACTCCGGACAACGACGGATTGTTCAATTTTAAAATTAGCATTGGGAGTAACTCGAGTCTCGACACCGTCTTTTCATTCAATATATCTGGCACAGCCAAAGCTGACCCAACGCCGCCAGTGGCAAATGCCGGCCCCGACCAAACCGCTAACGCAAGCGCGTCGGTGACACTCGACGGCACCGGCTCAACCGACAATTCCGGAACCATTGCGAGCTACGAGTGGCTGCAGGTTGACGGCGATGGCAGCGACACCAGAGCCTTAAATGGTGGGATCCAACTGGACGTCTCGACCCCCAGTCAGCCCACGTTCACCGCACCGAGCGTCAGCGCGCCAACCAATTTCTACTTCAGGCTGACGGTCACCGACGCCGAAGGTTACAGCCATAGCGATTGGGTAAAGGTATCTGTCAACCCCGCCGCCGAAGTGACGGTTTCGTCCATTAAACGCGAAGACCCAGCGACGGAAGACACCAAGGAATCGTCTGTGGAGTTCGAGATCACATTCTCCGATGCGATTAATCCGGACACTTTCACGGTCGACGACATCTCTCTGACACAGGACCCGACCGGTACATTCACCGGCTATATAATCGGTGCGCCAGTAGCATCGGGCACGGACAACAAGGCCTTCACGGTCACGGTGTCCAGTCTATCCGGCGAAGGCAAAGTCGGTCTCAGCCTGGCAGGCAGTAACATCACCGACAGTATCAGCCGGGACGTGAATACCACCGACCCCACCGGCGACGACAACCAGACCTACAATGTCGATACTGTGGCACCGCAGGTCGATTCAGTGGTATTCCAGAACAGCTCCGGCACACAGGGGCCATCTGTCGACCCGGGCGACAGCTTCAAGGTCGTCGTCACCTTCAATGAGAAGATGGACACCACCAAGACACCGCCGGCGATCGCCTACTACACGGAGACCGGCGGTAGCGGCGGTACCGGCACTACAACGAAACCTACCGATTGGGCAGCCACCGGCTCCGGCTCCTGGGACACAGATGGCAAGGTCTATACCTTCCCCTATACGGTGAATGATCCTCTGAGCGCTTCCGTCCAGATCCGGTCGGTCGTGGTTGCGAACGCGACCGACGTTCCCGGCAATGACCTGGACGCGAACTACAATACAAAGGATGCGTCGCTCGACATTACGGAGAACGATGCGCCGGCGGTCAGGACAGTGCAGTTCCTAAACAGCACTGCCGGCAAAGACAGCGATGACATGGTTGTTCCTGGCGACAGCTTCCAGGTTGTCGTCACCTATGACGAAACGATGGACCTCACGTCCGCGCCAACGGTCGTCTACTATGACGCCAGCGGTGGCGGCAATGGCAGCGGCAGCGTGGTCACGCTGCCGGCTTCGGCAACGGCTATGAATGGCTGGAGTTCAGGCTACACGGTGTATACGTTCAACTACACGGCACCTGATCCACTGGACGCCTCCCTCATCGTCGGATCGCTCAAAATCTCTAACGCAAAAGATGCCAGTGGGAACCTGCAGGAAGACTATGACGGAGATGCAACCTTCAAAGTAAACGAAAACACGCCGCCGACGCTGACAATAGTGACGATCAAGTCGAACAATACGACCGACAATACCCAGGCGACGACTGATGACGAGATCACGCTAACGTTCACCGCTAGTGAGACGCTCAAGGAGACACCCGTCGTTACAATTGCCAACCAAACAGCCACTGTGACTGGGCCCACCAGTTCAAATCAATATGAAGCAAAAATCACAGTGACAGACACGACTCCTGCCGGCGCCGTAACCATCAAGATAACGAACTTGGAGGATGTCAACGAGAATGCGGCCGATGATGTGACAACCACCACCGACAACTCATCGGTGACCATCGATCTGGAGTCACCAAGTGTCACTATCTCGGCCCCCGCCGAGGCCCGCGGACCGTTCGAGGTCACGATCACATTTTCTGAGGATGTGACTCAGTTTGAACTTGCCGATATCACCGTTGGAAACGGAGTAGCATCCGACTTCGCCGGCTCTGATGATGTCTATACGGCGACCATCACCCCCACCGAACACGGGGACGTCACGATTGATGTCGCCGAAGGTGTCGCAATTGATGGCGCGGGGCTTCCTAACACAGCCGCGGACCAGGTCACCGTCAACTACATTGACGAAAACTATGTGCGTGAGCGCACGCAGCGTATCATCTCGAACTTCATGACACGGCGTGGCGATGCCATTGTCTCCAACCAGCCGGACTATACCGAGCGCCTCAACCGGGGCGGCAGAGGTGGCGGTGACGGTGCGTCATTCTCCGGTGAGGGTGGATACTCCAACAACCGCATGGCGTTCGCCACCAGCCTGCGTCAGGTGCTCGCTGCCAACAGGGCCGAGAAGAACGCCCGCGTCGGCGAACTCGACGAGATGATGAAGCTCGGCCTGCAAAGCAAAGGCACGCAGAGCCTAGGTCAAGACCTGGGCTTCCGTGATCTCGCGACGAACGACGGTGCGCCGGCCGGCTTCGACATCTGGGTCCGTGGCCGCTGGGCACGCTATGAAAGCGATAACGATGCCGGCGACCTCGGCCTGCTGTTCATCGGCGCCGACTATAAATTCAACGACGGCCTCGTTGTCGGCCTTGTCGCCCAGTTTGACTGGACCGACGAAACCAACAACACCGATGACTTCAAGATCAACGGCCGCGGCTGGATGGTCGGGCCATATATGGTCGCGCAACTGCATCAGAACCTGATCTTCGATGCCAACTTCTCCATGGGCCAGTCGGACAACGAAGTCTCGCCGTTCAACACCTACACCGATAGCTTTGATGGCACGCGCTGGCTGGCGTCGGCGAAGTTCACCGGCAGCTTCAGCTTCGGCAATCTGCATGTCGCGCCGCACTTTGGCGTGATGTATTTCCAGGAGCGTCAGGAGGCCTACATCGACAGCCTCTCGATCGATATCCCGAGCCAGACCGTCAAGCTTGGCCGCCTGACGTTTGGTCCGAAATTCTCGACATCCATCCAGCGCCGTGACGGCACCACCATCAGTCCCTATCTCGGCATCAAAGGTCTGTGGGACTTCGAGCGCACCGCTATTGTCGACCTGACGACGGGACTTGCCTCGGAAAGCACCGACGGCGTCCGCGCCCGGGTCGATGCTGGTATCCGCATCCGCCTGCCTGACGGTCTGACCCTCAACGGCGAAGGCTTCTACGACGGCATCGGCGCCGGTGACTACAAGTCCTACGGCGGCAGTATCAGAATGAGCATCCCGCTGCAGCCCAGCGAAGCCTCGCACGACGCGATGAGGCTTGGCGTGAAGCAGGACGAGACGACGGGACTCGGTACGCCGGCTGACGGTGCTAGGTCTTCGGATGGGGCATCTCCTGGCGCAGCGGACAAACAACAGTCACGCACTAGCAAGGACTAGTCGTTGCCAAAGCCACTCCGTCAAACGGAGGCCAGGCAGCACGCGCGGTGCCGCCCTCACAGTAAAAGCGGACAGATTGAGCCAGTGGTGCTCACTGCTCAATCGGAGGCGGCGGGCATGGCACCTCATGCTCTCATGCCCCCGCCAGGCCGTCCAAAACCACGATCGCCATTCGTGTCGATGCTTCGAACACGAACAGCGAGCGGACGGCCCGGCGCAAGCGTGGGAAGGTGATGCGTTCCACGCTCCAAGAGCAGCAACCCACAAGAATTTGGAACCTCCGATTGCAATTGATTCCGAATACACTTATCAGTTTGCATGCTGTTTATCAGCTTACATATCATAATGGCTGCGCGTCAATCTTCGTATCCACTGGGTGAGAATGAAATGACAATGCTCTACCGAAAAGCCCTTCTGTTTTGCATCTGCTCCTGTCTCACTGCATTGGTCATGATCAGCCGATCGGACCAGGCTCATGCCGGGAGTATTACGTGTTCTCAATCAACACTGGATGCGTTTGATACCTCGAACCACGGCGCCCCTTCAACAGCCGGATATCTTATAATGGCAGAGTCATCTTCCAACGAAAAAAACTTGGATGAGGACACCTGCTACGCGAGAAAATACTCCAATAACTGGGACAGCTGTGAGGAGTTTCTTTTGGAAGTGTCGGATTCCGTATCTGCAATGCTGCTTTGCATTGATTGGCGACAAGGCAGAACAATGGGTGAGCTAGCATTTACCCGCAACGGCGATGACAACACGAATGTAACACTCTACCGGGGCGCAGGCAGTACATCGGGCGAGAATGTTGCTCGTAGTACTTGGCCGAGCCTCAAAACTGGCACGTACCACCGCATTACTTATGACAACAAGCATGAGGGTCGGCGTTGGCTTGAATTCACGACGAACAACAGGGGAACAGGCGTCAACGATAGCTCGATTACCGTGCGTGCCGACAGCAAGCAGCCAAAAATCATCGCGAGCGATCTGCCAAGTTTGGTCTCGGCGAAAGGCAGCTTCACAGCGACATTCGTTGCGGACGAGGATGTTCTCGGGTTCGATCTCAGCGACATTCAGGCCGGGCTGACAAACGCCACAGCCTCAAACTTCATGACGGTCATTGAAAACCGCAAATATACTGCGTTAATCACACCAAACGGTACGAACGATATTCTAATCCGCGTGCCGGACAACGTTGCGACTGACTTTGCTGACAATCTGAATACCGGTGGAAGTACCGCAACCACCGTAAAAGTGAGCGACGATCCAATCATTGCAACGATACTGGGAGCGCCAACTACGGGAACAGCCAACACCCCTTTCACAGTCGAGTACTCTTTCGCTAGCGTAGACGGGAATGTTGAGAATGTTTCAGGCTTTGATCTCAGTGATGTCAACGCTGCGCTGACGAATGCCGTAGCTACCGACTTCCTGCAAGTTCCGGGACACGCGACCCATCTCTATTCGGCGACAATTACCCCGGACGGGAATGGCAACGTTATTATCGGTGTCAACGCGGACGCCGCCGTCAACGGGTCCAATATCGGCAACGCGGCTGCGACACCACAAACCGTAAGCGTGGCTGACACAAAGGCACCGACTGTAACGTCAGTCACCCCTAGCTCGACCACAGTCGTGTCATCAGGCACGCTTGAAATCGCGGTCGTGTTCTCGGAAGGAATGGATACAAGCCTGACGCCCACTTTGACATTTGACCCCGATGTGTCCGCCGCGTTGCAAGACGCCACGACGCAAACAGGCACCTGGACGACCACGACAAACAGCAACGACACATACAAGGTGGCCTATGTCGTGAACAATGGCGGCGGTAGCATTGACGATATCGATGTCATTGTCGGAACGGACTTCAAAGACTCCGCAGGAAACGCGTTGGAGAGCCCCTATACCAAGGAGGACGCTTTCAGTATTGCCGATATCGTAGCACCATCGCCCCTGCCAGATTCGACGCCACCGACTGTCATCATCGAAGCACCAACTCAGACGCGTGGCCCCTTCGAAACCACTTTCATCTTCTCTGAGAAGGTGGCCGGTTTTGACAACATCAGCGACATCACGGTTGGCAACGGCACAGTGTCCGGCCTCTCGACCGGAACACTTGTCAACGGCGAAGAAGTCTTCACCGCCACGATTACGCCGACCGTACGTGGCCCAGTGACAATCGATGTCCACGCCGGTGTCGCCGAAGATGATCCAGTCGGAAACCCCAACACAGCCGCTGACCAGGTCACCGTTATTTACATTGACGAAAACTATGTGCGTGAGCGCACGCAGCGTATCATCTCGAACTTCATGACCCGGCGTGGCGATGCCATCGTCTCCAACCAACCGGACTATACCGAGCGCCTCAAGCGGGGCGGCAGCGGTAGCGGTTCCGGCGCCACATTCTCCGGTGAGGGCGGATATTCCAACAACCGAATGGCGTTCGCCACCAGCCTGCGTCAGGTGCTCGCCGCCAAGAAGGCCGAGAAGAACGCCCGCGTCAGCGAACTCGGCGAGATGATGAAGCTCGGCCTGCAAAGCAAAGGCACGCAGAGCCTAGGTCGAGACCTCGGCCTCCGTGATCTCGCGACGAACGACGGTGCGCCGACCGGCTTCGACATCTGGGTCCGTGGCCGCTGGGCCCGCTATGAAAGCGATAACGATGCCGGAGACCTCGGCCTGCTCTTCATCGGCGCCGACTACAAGTTCAACGACGGCCTCGTTGTCGGCCTTGTCGCCCAGTTCGACTGGACCGACGAGACCAACGATACCGACGACTTCAAGATCAACGGCCGCGGCTGGATGGTCGGACCGTATATGGTCGCGCAACTGCACGAGAACCTGATCTTCGATGCCAACGTCTCCATGGGCCAGTCAGGCAACAAAGTCTCGCCATTCAACACCTACACCGACAGCTTCGACGGCACCCGCTGGCTGGCGTCGGCGAAGTTCACCGGCAGCATCACGTTCGCCAATCTGCATGTCGCGCCGCACATCGGTGTGATGTACTTCCAGGAGCGTCAGGAGGCTTACATCGACAGCCTCTCGATCGATATCCCGAGCCAGACCGTCAAGCTCGGCCGCCTGACGTTCGGTCCGAAATTCTCAACCACCATCCAGCGCAGGGACGGCACCACCATCAGTCCGTATCTCGGCGTCAAAGGTTTGTGGGATTTCGAGCGCACTGCTATTATCGACTTGACGACGGGACTAGCCGCTGAGAGCACCGACGGCGTCCGCGCCCGGGTCGATGGTGGTGTCCGCATCCGCCTGCCTGACGGTCTGACCCTCAACGGTGAAGGCTTCTACGATGGCATCGGCGCCGGTGACTACAAGTCCTACGGCGGCAGTATCAGAATGAGCATTCCGCTGCAGCGCAGCCAAGCCTCGCATGAGGCGATGAAGCTCGGCGTTAAACAGGACGAGACGACCGGGCTCGGTACGCCTGCCGGCGGTGCTGGGTCTTTGGCTGGGGCATTTCCCGATGCAGCGATCGGACAAGAGTCGCGCGCCGGCAATGACTAGCCGGTACCAAAGCCTGTTGCTAGCAGGGCATCCAGTCCACCTTTGCAGAGCCGCTCCACGCAATGGCGCGGCCGGACTTTGGGCGGCATCAGACCATGCGATGTCGGATCTGGATCCGGAGCTACCACATCGAGATACCTCAAGTGCCCGGCCAAACTCCCGATTGAGCCAATCGACGATCAAAGATCTCCAGATCGAGCCATGAGCTGAGCTCGTTCATCCCTCTCAGCTTCGTCAACGGAGCCGGCATTGGCGCGCAATTCGCTTGCTTCAAACCGGACTCGCAGTACGGCCTCTTCTATCAAATGCAGGAGCACTTGATGTGGATGGCATACTGTTGAACCCACCCAGAAGCATTTGCGCAAAATGCCCAATCAAAAAACCAATCAACTGATATTGAACAGATAAATCAGATACACCCGCAGTAACTTTTCCCGCACACTTCATAACGAGCGACCGGATCCCCGCCTTATTATCCGCCCGTGGACCATGGACATCGGGGAACTTTGATGAATAGGCTCAGCAGACACAGGCTACAGGCCGGCCCAACGACCAAGCAAAACATTTCAGGTGTGTCGGGCAGTGCGCTTCGACAGACCCCGCGATCGAAACTGATCGCTGCGCTTGCCGCATTGACGACGATGTGCGCATCGAGTGCCGCATTGCAGGCGTCTGAACCAACACCAGAGCCGGTGTACAGATCAGCATTCAATTGGACGGGTTTCTATATCGGGGGCCATGTCGGTGCCGGCATGGGCCGCATGGACGGTGTCACCGATAGTAGCGAGATTGGCGCACCTGGCGACAACGAAGACAGTGCGTTTCCGGAACTGTTCGATCTGGATCATGCCATCGCCGGCATTCATGTCGGCTACAATAGGAGTTTTGGCCGTTACGTGCTCGGAGTTGAGGCCGACTGGTCCAGGTATGCTGTGTCTGATCGTGTCTATGACGCACAAAGCGACGGAGGCAACATTGGAAACATCGGCCTCGACGCTCAGTCACTCGGATCACTGCGTGGTCGCCTGGGCATCAGTTCGGCGCGCAGCTTGCTCTACATGACGGCCGGCCTTGCCTGGCTTCGCGGCGACTATGATGTCCGTGATTCCAGTACGGGAGCCTCTGGAAAGACCGATATCAACTCCGTCGGCTACGTCATTGGTGGTGGTATCGAACACGCGATCACGAATAACGTCCTCGTGCGCCTCGAAGGGCTCTACTATAGTTTTAACGACGAGACCGGCACCAGTGCGTTGACGCCCGACTCTGATCCAGGTGACTTTGTCAAAGTCGAGGACATCGTCACCGCACGTCTCGGTGTCAGCTACCGCTTTGGTTACGGTGGCCAACAACCTCAACGGTTGCATAACCCACAGGCATGGCGTGGATTTTACGTGGGTGCTCACGGCGGATATGCCGACATCAACTTCGACAGTTTGGACGATTCCAGCGAGTTGCGAGAGACGCCACCCACCCCTGAAGATGCTGTGTCCGGGTTACTGTTCGATCTCAATGGCGGCATCGCAGGCCTTCAGGCTGGTTACAATTTGAACCATGGGCGGATGGTGTACGGCATCGAATTTGATTGGACCAGGCTCAGTCAATCGCAACTCCGCTATGAACCTGATGGCAGCTCCACCAATGGGAATTTGAACAGCGACAGCGTAAGGGTCGAACTTGATTCACTGGCATCTTTGCGCGCCAGGGTCGGCGTAACATCAGCGCGAACCCTGTTCTATGCGACAGCAGGCGTGGCTTGGCTCAAGGGCAACTACACCGCTGTGAACAACAATGATCTGGCGGATTCAGGCTCGGCCGAGCTTGACGCCACAGGCTTTGTTGTTGGCGGCGGCCTGGAGCATGCGCTGCTCGACAACCTTCTGATCCGCTTTGAAGGCCTGCACTACGCCTTTGATGATCGTATCTCGACAAGCGATCTGACCAGCGACTCAGATGTTGGTGACTTCGCCGAAGTCGAAGACATCACGATCTACCGTGTTGGCCTTTCCTACAAGTTCAACTTCGGCGGACGCTCGGAACCGTCCAGCTTGAAGTAGGTCATCTCGTTCCCCCGCACGGCCAGGATCGTTGCGGGGGCTGTCGATTGAGAAACGCTGCCTCTCTACGGAGCACGGCATGCCATATTCGATCGTATTGACAATCAAGCGGACCATCGCGTTCGTGTTTCTCTCGATGTTTCTTGCTGTGAGTGGCGCCAACGCCGCTACCGTCTGTTCGACGGGCGGAAATGGCACTCTGGACGCCCCGGTCTTATTTTTTGCTGGGGCTGCCTCAGGAACCTGCAGCACGCCGCCCATTGACTTTGTTCCTACGGAGCCTGGATTTGGCATTGCCATCATTGGCGAAAACGGCCCGCCAGCTGAAAATATTATTTTCTGGATCTTGCTGGATACGGCGGGACAGGACAGCTCTGAAAGCTGGACAATTGCAGGTTACGCTGGCGCGTCTGCATCTGGGGGTGCTGGCACGTTTGTACCCGGGGGCAATGAAGTAATCCGAATACTTGATGAAATACCGTCCGGCAGCAATGCTTCAGCCACATTCCGTAATGTGGTGACCGTCGATGGCATCCCCTACACCATCTCGATTGAGATCATTAGCTGGGCCGATAATACTACAGATATCCAATGGGGTGCGATCACGATCTCCGGCGGTGTATTTGGTGAGCCTGAGGGCAACGCCGTTGGCGCTCAGGAAGTGACCACCGCTCAGCGCCAGTCCAGTGCCAATAAGTCTGCCGGCGCTGCTTTTGGCCGGTCCTCAAACAATGCACAAGCCTTCATCACGCAAACCCAGACGCAGGACCGTCTGCTCGAGAATCGCAACCCCGGCAGTGGTCAGGCGGCGCTGACCGGCAACAGCTCGTCCAGCTCAGCTGCGAGCAGTTCGCAATTAGCGATGGCCTACGGCCAGTCCATCAAGCGGCCCGGGAAAGACGTCTGGCACTCGAAGGACATTCTCAGCCACTACCGTGCCAGGCACCTTGCCGAGCGTCGTGAAAAGGAAAAGCAAGCACTGGATGGTCTCAATCAACTCGGCGTCACTGCCGAACTGGCTCAGCCTGAAACCTATCAATCGAGATGGGATATCTGGTCTGCCGGGGGCCTCGTCGACGTCGACAGCTCGCGCACCGGCAACACCTTCGATGGCGATATGATGTTCGCCCGTTCCGGCTTCGACTATCTTGTCACCAGGAGCTTCCTGATTGGCGCCTTCGGTGGCTACGATACAGCCAATGCCGACTTTAGTAGCTTCAACATTGAACTTGATAGCACTGCCACGATTGCCGGGGGCTACTTTGGCTATCGTATGACGAGCGCAGCAACCGCACTGCCTGTTGATCTGGTCCTCGATGGCCAGGTCTCGCACGCCTGGCTCGGCTACGACATTGATGACAACGAAGCATTATCCATGGGTTCGTTTGACGCCACGCGCTTTGCCGGCAGCCTCAGTATCACGGCGGTTGTCCTCAGAAGCATTGGCGAGCGCGGTCACCTCAAGCTCCTGCCAAAACTCGGCGTGACGTACACGAATGAAAAGCAGGATGCCTACACCGATAGCGCCGGCAATGCCGTTGCGGCTCAGTCGTTCGCACTTGGCCAGCTCTCGTTCGGCGCCAGTGTCTATTATCCGATCTCACGTGGGGTCGAGGTGTTCGGCCGTGCCGAAGGTCAATGGGACTTTGAGGACATCGGCGAGGTTATAACGTCGACCGGGACCACGTACAAACCAGATGACTTCGGCGTCGTGATCGGTGGCGGCCTTAGGGCCAATGTCGACGATCAAACAACTCTCCACTTCGACGCCACATCCGAAGGTCTCGGCCGTGAAGACTATGATCAATACACCGTCGCAGGACGTCTTGACTTTCGGTTCTAATGCATGCCGCGTTTAAACGGGTTAATGATGTGCCAGAAAACGCCTCATCTCAGGGCGATTTCTGACTCCGGTTTAATGAGACATGCAATAGAACACACCCTCTCATTCGAAGCACAAAGAACGGCGGGCTTTTGGCCCGCCGTTTCCGTATCTGCTTCGTTCGCCGGGAACCTGACCTACGCAGCGTTCCAGCCCATCACGGACTTCACTTCGAGATATTCTTCGAGACCCGCTTCACCCCACTCACGACCATTGCCAGATTGCTTGGTTCCACCAAACGGTGCAAAGGGATCAGCCACCGCCATGTTGATGTGGACCATGCCGGCGTTGAGTGCACGTGCCACTTTCCGCGCACGATCCGCATCACCTGACGACACATAAGCAGCGAGGCCGAACGGTGAATCATTGGCAAGCTTCACAGCTTCAGCTTCATCCTCGTAGCCGATAATTGCCAGAACCGGACCGAAGATTTCTTCCTGCGCAATCGTCATGTCATTTTTGACATCAGCAAACACCGTCGGCTGCACGAAGTAGCCTTTGCCGAGGCCCTCGGGTCGACCTTCACCACCGGTCACCAATGTCGCGCCTTCTGAGATGCCTTTCGCGATGTAGCCCTGGATCTTCTTCCACTGGCGCTCGGAGACAACCGGCCCCATCGTTGTCTCTTCATTGGATGGATCGCCGACCTTGAATTTGGCAGCAGCAGCTTTCGCCACTTCAGCCGCCTCAGCCATCTTCGACATCGGCACGAGCATACGGGTTGGCGCATTGCACGACTGACCAGCATTGCGGAAACAAAGATCAACGCCTTTTGCGACTTCTTTTGCAAGATCGCAATCGTCCAACAACACGTTAGCTGACTTTCCACCGAGCTCCTGCCCGACACGCTTGACTGTCGGTGCCGCTTTGATCGCGACGTCAATCCCGGCCCCGGTCGAGCCTGTGAAAGAAATCGCATCAATCTCCGGATGCGCAGCCATCACTTGGCCAACGCCTAGCCCGTCTCCGTTTACGAGATTGAACACACCTTTCGGTACGCCGGCCTCATCCAATATCTCGGCCAGCAAAAGTGCAGACAGCGGCGCGACTTCGGACGGCTTGAGCACCATTGTGCATCCTGAGGCCAATGCAGCGGCGACTTTGCAGGAGATCTGGTTTGACGGCCAGTTCCAAGGCGTGATCATGCCGATCACACCAATTGGCTCGCGGACGATCGCTGTTGTCCCGCGATCCTCATGGAAGTGGAAGTTCTCCAATACCTTGGCCGCTGTCTTGTAGTGACCCATTCCGGCACCCGCCTGGAAGCGTGTCGCAAAACTGATTGGCGCGCCCATCTCCATCGAGATCGTCTGGCCCATCTCAGCGAACCGCGCCTTGTAGCAATTGACAACGTTGTTCAGGAGTTCAATGCGCTGTTCGCGGCTTGTTTGCGAATAGGATGGGAACGCCGCACGCGCCGCAGCAACGGCCTTGTCGACATCACTCTCATTGCCGAGAGCCACCTGACACACCGGCTCTTCAGTGGCCGGGTTGATAACGTCGAGCGTTCCGCGGTCACTCGCGTCCACCCACTCACCATTGATAAAGAACTGACTGGCCCGATCTGTGATCATCGCTTCCTCCTGAACACCGGATATCTCAAAGACCGAAATATGCAGTCATCATCCTGGCCAGCAACAAAAAAAGGCAGCCGAAGCTGCCTCACATGGTCTCAAATAAAGTGTTCAATCAAATGGACTAACGGGTTTCCCCAAAAACAAAGGGCCGCCGAAGCGACCCTTTGAATGCCTAATGTCAGGCAGCTTTGACTATCGGAACCGGCACATTCTTATCCTCCGTAGCACCTGTCCCAGTCTTCAGTGCGACACCGATGTACCGCACGCGGCCTGCGATTTTAGCTTTTTGTACGCCTAGTTCACCAAATTCACGTCCAAAGGTTGGAAGTGCAAGTGGCTCCTTTTCTTGTTCATCACACCATGCACAATAATCTTCATACAGAGCAGTAGCTGTTAGGCTAGATCCATCTTGGCTCTCAACCCTTTCGTTTTGGTAGCGCTCCACATCTGATCCTGGAGCAACTTCTTCTTCTGGTGCCGACTTGTTGTCGTTTGCACCAACCCGTGGTTCTGGCAGCGCTGGTACAGCTGGTTCAGCTGCAACAACTACTGGCGTTTCGGTGAGCTTCGTCATTTCAGGCACTGCAGTCGCTAGTGCTGGTGCTTGACGATCTCCGAGGCGCCATTGGCTGAACGCGATGTACATGCCAAGCCCAGACCCGACTTCAAGCAGAAGCGCGATGAAGATAATCAGCGCCATTTGCATATGCTCGACCTTGACGCCTGGCACGAAGAAGCCGGCTACGTTTGCCAAGATCTCTGCTTGGGGGTCTTTGGACGAGTGCGTAACACCGGTCCTGCTGCTTTCCAGTTTCGCCTGATAACCGGCGATCCGGGTTTCGAGCTTCACCGCCTCGTTGGCAGACGCGAGCTCAGCCTTCAAGCTTGTGTAGGTATCACAGAACCTGCGATTCCCGCGGCCTTTGGCATTTGTACAGCCGTTGGTCCACTTCCACTGTCGCTTGAGTTGAAGTCCATTGATCTGACTTTGGACTGCTTCGGCCGGCCGATGCTGGGGAACCCAGCTGAGCTGGCTTTTCGCCCGCTCGAGGTCAGCTCGCAGATCCTTGTAGGTCTGGACTTCCGAGGCACGCGTTCCCGCCGTATCTTGGCGGTTCAGCGCGGCGTGACCGAGAGCGGATGTCAACGAGTAAACGGTGACCACTCCCCAAACCACGCACGATGCGAATGCTTGCATCCACATCTTGTTCCGAATTGCGGCGAATATAAAGAATGGAACGAGCGCTTTCATACAGTCGGCAGCCGCACTGGCCGAACCGTAGATAAAGCCATCAAACTCAGTCGTTCCGAGTTGATAGCCAAAGCGCCAGTTCATGGCCGCGGATACAAGAAGCAGTACCCCCGCTGCCAGAACGCCTAGCACTCCCAGAGCATGTCTCATCAGATTGCCCTCTCTGATATCGCAGACACGAGCACAAACGATGGGGAGGCGAAAGAACACCACCCGACGCCTGAACCTGTGGCCCGCGCACTACGAATGTTTAATTAGAGGAGTAGGCAAGCAAGAATCCAAATAGCCTCCAATAAGCCACCCTGAGCTTGATCCCGGCCGGTTTGAGCAATGGCCTGCTTCCCCAAGCAGACATAAACCGCCGGCACCCATGGCGCCTTGAAGGTATCGAATACCGCTATCTGAAGATGGGCTTCCAGTGATTGCCTGTCGCTAAGGCAAACTGTGGAAATCATTCCCCTCAGAACTAAAACTAACACCATGACCGCAAGGCCATCGTGCCCCCTCATTCACGGAGATTAATTGATTCGCGTGATTTTTGTAATGAGTTCAGTTGGTTTGCTCGACATCGAAAATTGCGTTGCGTTTTTGCACCACTCAATCAAACAAGGGTTTACACACAGGATTCATATTTTCCGGGGGTATCTCCACAGTTTGTGCCCGGAAATCCTATTCGGAGTTGGATTGAGCGTGACTTATTTTGCGACTCAGTGAGCCCTCAGGGATTAGAACATCGTCGCCATTGCACACTTGGCGGAACATTTTTTGGGAGGCAGCCGCTACTTCAGCGGCTATCAAAACCGATAATCGTCACAATGGGGACTTATCGTGGGCCTGACCCTTTTTACGATAGCAACGCCGTGTTAGGATTAATAGTCAATAACTAAGTGCTATTGCTGACGTGTGTTTGGAGTAAGAACCGTGTTGAAGTGGTTTGGTGCAGGCGTAGGCTGCGCAGGTGCAGTCGGTATGGGTCTTTATGCTCTCAGCGTAGAGAACAATAAACCTTCCACGCCGTCCACGACCAGCTTGGAGCTACCGCTCGAGAGAGAGGATGTGTCCAACGGTCCAGCGCGCACCGCAGTTTTCGTGCCCCCGCTCGGCCAGTCAGAACAGTCCGCAATCGGCAGGCAGTCGGCGGTTCTAGGCCCGAAACCCAAAACCGTTGAAATTGCCGCGCAATCCAAATCGCGAACCGTGAAGGCTCCCGGCGCGCCTGCAACGACCATACAGCCCACAGCAACTGGCAATGGTTGGACCCTGCGGTTCGTCTCGTCATCATCCGCACGATTGGCAGCTGATGGAAATGATGCCAACGCCCGAACGGCGTTAGCGAGACAGATCCAGAGGGAAATGAAGCGGGCCGGATGTTCGAAGAAGATCTACACGCACGGTTACTGGGATAAGACCACACGGTCAGCAGCCGTGCGTTTCGCACGCAATCGCAACTCCGCTATTCCAACCAACCGGCCAGACGCAGCACTTCTTTCGCTATTGAAGAATTATCGCGGCTCCCACTGCGGCGCTGTTGAAATTGCACGCCCGGCGTTGAAGCGGCCCACACAACTCAAGCAACCGCCACGCCTGGTCACCCGAACGAACCGACGCGCCATTACCACAGGCTGGTCGACACGAACGTCACCGGTTGCGCAGCAAGGAGTTAATCAGCAGCAGCGCCAGCGTGCATTCGTCAGCTCGTCAACTGTGACACCGAGTTCTGGAACAGCGGCACTGCGAGTACCGACGCCATCGCTTGCACAACAAGACAGCCGATATCTGGCAAATGGCAGAATGGCGTTGGGTGCCCGGTCGTCATACTCCGGTCCGAATGGATCCGCGCCTCGTTATCCGTCAGCTCCTCTAGCTGTAAGTCCAGGCTCGTCGTTTGGACCGACTGACACCAATCAGTCAGAGGATTATCTTGCACCACGCTATGACGACGAGCGCGCTGCTGCCTTGAGACAGGCCGCCCGGGACGCGAAGCGTCGGGCAGCACGAAAGGCCAGGGCCAAGAAGCGACGAACCTCGCGCCGTCGATACTACCGCCGCAAAAGAAAAAACTGGCGCTCAACTGTCTTCTCAAATCACAACTAGGAGCCAGTCCTGATAGGCGCGTCGTCATCTGGTTCGTGGACGCGGTAGGATCAACCTTACGGTCGGCCAATCGAGTGATAGTCGAGGCCAGCCGCCTCAGCCTTTGATGGGTCAAAGACGTTACGCAGATCGACGAGTGTATTCCCACTCATTGCTTGCTGGACCGCCGCAAGATCGAGCGCCCGAAACTCATTCCATTCGGTTAGAACGACGACCACATCTGCATGCTGACAAGCTGACATCGCGTCACCACACCAGTCTACGCCAGGCAGCAGTGCCTCGCCGTGCGCGCGACCTTGAGGATCATACACAGCGACCGTTGCCCCGCGCTCCTGCAGTAACGGAACGATAGTCAGGCTCGGCGCTTCACGCATATCATCCGTGTTCGGCTTGAAGGTCACACCAAGAACGGCAACCCGCTTGTCTCTAACGGATCCACCAGCGGCCTTCTCGACCCGCATTCCCATAGCGATCTTACGCTCATCATTGACGGTCTGGACCTGCTCAATGATCGACAAGGGGGAACGCGCCTCGCGTGCTGTCCGGATTAGTGCCGAGACGTCCTTTGGGAAACAGGATCCGCCATATCCTGGCCCCGGGTGCAAGAACTTGTCGCCAATGCGCCCATCCTTGCCAATAGCAGTCGCAACCTCCTGGACGTCCGCTCCGAGGTCCTCACAGAGATCCGCGACCTCATTGATGAAGCTGATCTTTAATGCCAGGAAGGCATTTGCAGCGTATTTCGCCAGTTCAGCAGATTCACGCGTCACGAACATCAGCGGGGCATCACGTAGCGCCAATGGTTGATAAAGCCGTTCCATAACGGCCTGTGCACGCTCATCATCACAGCCAACCAGTATCCGATCTGGATGCATGAAATCGCGGATCGCCGAGCCTTCCCGAAGGAATTCCGGGTTCGAACACACTGCAAAAGCTGCGTCTGACCGGATAGATCTCAGACGGCGTTCAATCTCTCGGCTCGTCCCGACAGGTACGGTCGACTTTGTTGTAATAACCGTAAAGCCATCCAAATGCGGGGCAATCTCCTCAACTGCCGCGTAAACGAATGAAAGATCTGCATATCCGTCGCCACGCCGCATCGGCGTTCCGACCGCAAGGAAAATCAGATCAGCGGCCTTCACAGCAGGACCAAGGTCCGCCGAAAATGTTATCCGCCCACCATCAATGTTGCGCTTGAGCAGATCATCGAGACCCGGCTCATAGATCGGCACCTCGCCCCTCTTGAGACTGGCAACGCGCTCGGCGTCTTTATCGATACAGGCAACTTTCCAACCGAACTCCGAAAAGCAGGCTGCCGAGACAAGCCCGACGTAACCGGCTCCAATCATGCAAATGTTCATCTCGCCGGTTCCCCTCTGCTTTTGACAGTCTTCCGCTCGCCTGTTAACGGCTCACAACACACCAAAGAAAGGTAATGTCCGCTACGCAGCAGTCATTATATCTTTAACGGTCAACCTCATGACCCAACCCCAACAGCAGATCAAGCATTCCATGTCGCTACGTTCACAACAGATACTCTCAATTGGCGAATGCATGATCGAGTTGGCGCGTCAGACCGACGGGCGGTTTGGCTTAGCCTTTGGTGGCGACACATTCAATACGGCCGTCTATCTCGCACGGCTTGGAGCCAACATCCACTACTTAACGGCGCTAGGTAGCGATCCCTATAGCCGGGAAATCCTGCAGTTGGCGCACGACGAAGGGGTATCAACAACCCACATACAAGTCGCAGAAGGCCGCAGCGCGGGTCTTTATCTTATAGAGACGGATAACGGCGAACGCAGCTTTTGGTATTGGCGTGAGAATTCGCCAGCCCGCGACATCTTTTGCGGCGCCGGACTGGCGAAAGCTCTCGCCGCCATTCAAGACGCCAGCATCATCTACTTCTCGGGCATCACCTTATCGCTCTACGCAGACTCCGGCCTCGATGAGTTTGAAAACGCGCTTCGACGTGCGAAATCCCGCGGCGCGAGAATCATTATGGACAGCAACTACCGTCCCCGTGGTTGGCAAATTGAGAAACATAGCACACAGCACATCTTTGAACGCTTTTGGTCCCTCGCAGATATTGCACTACCAACGTTCGATGACGAGCAATTGCTTTGGGATGACCAAACCGCGGACGCAACAATTCAAAGACTGTCCGCACTTGGGGTCGGCGAGATCTGCGTTAAGCTTGGCAGCGACGGCGCTCGCGTTACAGCGGACGGCACTGATCACCACATTCACACAGAAATGATCCCAAATCCCGTCGACACAACAGCCGCGGGCGACTCGTTCAACGCGGGCTATCTGGCAGCCCGGCTCAACGGCCACTCTGCACAGGATGCGGTTGCAATTGCGCATCGACTGGCCGGAATTGTTGTATCCCATCGCGGTGCCATCGCCCCTAGGGCCGTGACCGACGAGATCTCAGTTTAAGCAGATCAGTGAGTGAGCTTGAAGTCTGCGCCGGCCGCGCTCCGTCGATTCAGGACTTTCGCGACCGCAGAAACGGCATAAGCGAATTTACCGAAGCATCGTTCTCTCATCTCAGGCGGGTGACAGAGTCGCGGCGTCTCGCGCCAAAGCCTCAATTGACGCCCAGTCGCCCGATTCCACCAGCACGTTTGGTGCAACCCACGATCCACCGACACAGACCACGTTGTCCAAAGCCAGGTAGTCGGTTGCATTGCCGGCATCAATCCCGCCGGTCGGACAAAACTTGATATCGGGCAGCGGTGCCCCGAGCGCCTTGAGCGCCGCAACTCCACCACTTTGCGCCGCTGGAAAGAACTTGAGGGTCGCGTAACCAATGTCAGCCAAAGCCATAGCCTCGGATGCCGTCACCGCCCCCGGCAAGAATGGTACTGGCCATCTTTGAGCAGCTTCGACCAGACTTGGCGTCATCCCTGGTGACACAATGAATTTCGCTCCAGCCTTGATGGCAATTTCTGCCTGTGCCGGCGAGCGCACTGTTCCTGCACCAACGGCGACATCACTCGCGAGCGCTTCCGAAATGATGTTGATGGCAGCGATTGCTGCATCGGTGCGCAGCGTCACTTCCAAAGTCGTCAACCCACCTGCCGCCAGCGCCCGGGCCAGTGGTAGAGCACTCTTGGCGTCCGCAATCGTCAACACTGGTACGACGGCCGGCCGCAGAAGCGAAGTGAGCGCCGTTTGATGCTCTCGGCTTTGCATGTCTCTCTCCTTCGAACTTTTCGTTCAATCTAAGTTGAACCGCTGACCTGCTCATTCACCCACTTCAAGAACTCGGTCGATCCGCCACTGGTTGGAACAGCGAATGCTGCCGGGACCTCATAAGGGTGAAGCTCCTCGATCCGCGAGATGACAGTGGCAACCAGCGCCGCCCGCGTCTTGATCAACGCTACAACTTCCTCGTCCTTCTGAACCTCGCCCTGCCAGATGTAAATTGACCTCATTCCCGGAAGAACATTGACACAGGCCGCGAGACCCTCTTCAACCAACTGACTGCCAATTGCTTCTGCGACACCCAGATCGGGAGCAGTTGTATAGACGAGTGCAAAGTCTGATTGACTGGCCAAAGGATCACCTCGCAACGGTCGGAACAATACGCGAGCGTTTCAAGCATGCTAAAACCAAAGTTGCAAACCTACTGAACCATGCCAGCAAACACATTTGACAGAATTGCCTTCGTGTCGAGCGGACAGCCCGAAGCCACTGAAGCCTGCGCCAGGCTGACGAAGGCCTATGGCAGCTGCGCTCCTGAGGAGGCGGACGTCATCGTTGCCCTCGGTGGCGACGGCCTCATGCTGCAATGCCTGCACCAGCACATGAAGAGCAACACGCCGATTTACGGAATGAACCGCGGATCGGTCGGCTTTCTCATGAACGAGTATGATGAAGCCGGCCTGCCTGAGCGTCTCGCTGCAGCTGAAATGACAAAGATCCACCCCTTGGTAATGCGGGCTCGAGACATCAATGGTGACGAATTGAGCCGACTTGCGATCAATGAAGTGCATCTCTTCCGGCGCACGCACCAAGCTGCAAAGCTGCGCATCGCCGTCGATGATAAAACCCGAATGGCAGAGTTGATCAGCGATGGCGTTCTCGTCGCGACACCTGCCGGTTCAACAGCTTACAACCTCTCAGTGCAGGGACCTATTCTACCGATTGAGGCGCCATTGCTGGCGCTCACGCCAATCAGCCCGTTCCGGCCTCGCCGCTGGCGTGGCGCATTGTTGTCCAACCGCGCCAAAATCCAAATCGACGTTCTCGAGCCTGAAAAGCGCCCTGTCAGCGCCGTGGCCGACCATGACGAAGTACCGTCAGTCATCACGGTGTGGATTGAGGAAGCCCGCGACATTGATCTATTGATGATGTTTGATCCGGGGCACAATCTCGACGAGCGGATCCTGTCAGAGCAGTTCCTCTACTAGCCTCTCTCATCATCATGCCCGGACGTTCACTACGCGTTGGTCAGTTCCGCGAAGGATCTGCCACGCATACAACAGGGAGCCCGGCATGGCAGGACTATACTTCGAGGAATTTGAAATCGGTCAGGTCTTCGAGCATTCCCTGACGCGCACCGTCACAGAGATGGACAACTTCATGTTCACGGCGATGACGCACAACCCGCAACCGCTCCACCTGGACTACGAATTTGCCAGCAAGACCGAATTCGGAAAACCACTCGTCAACAGCCTCTTTACACTTGGCCTGGTGATCGGTGTTTCCGTCCACGATACGACACTCGGAACGACGATCGGCAATCTTGGCATGACCGACGTCAAGTTCCCAAACCCGGTGTTTCATGGCGATACGATCCGCTCAAGCACCGAAGTTGCCTCTAAACGTGAAAGCAAATCCCGCCCGACTGCAGGCGTCGTCGAGTTCATCCATCGTGGCATCAACCAACGCGATGAACTGGTCGCAATCTGCACGCGCCAGGCCTTTATGCGCAAACGCCCGGCATAGAACCGGGCGCCAATGTTGAGCCGTAGTCAGTCCGCTGGATCGCCCTACTCAGCAGCCTTCGGCGGCACGAGGTTGCCTTGTTCATCAACTTCGGGGCGATTGATTGAGAATGTCGTTTCCGGCGTGACGACGCTGTAGTCCATATACCCCATTCGTGCAATCGGACGCATGCCTGGTGTATCGACCATACCGTCCTTGATGAAGTCGTCGCTGATATGGATGCCTACAACGAGACCAATGATCGCCGCATTGCCAGGACGCCCCCCCGGGACCGCAGCAGGAAGATCGATCGTCCGCCAATACTTGCATTCAAATGCCGCCGGGCTCTCTTTGACCCGCGGTGCCTTGACCTTGTTGGACGCAATCGCCGTCAGACCGGCCATCGGATACTCATCAACACCAGCCGGGAACGCCGCGGATGTCACATTCATTTGGTCACGCAGGTCATAGGTCGAGAGAGAGCAAGTAAAATCGCCTGTTTCTTCCAGATTGCGCAGCGTGTCTTTCCGTCCGGCAGAACCAATCACCACGTAGTGAGGTTTTTCACTAATGGCATTGAAAAAACTGTAGGGTGCGATATTGCAGATGCCGTCATTGCTGATCGTTGTAATCCAACCGACCGGCCGTGGCACAATCAACGCCTTGAACGGGTCGTGTCGCAGCCCGTGCTTGTTCTCAAGGGTCTCGTAGAACATCTTGGTTTACCTCATCGCTGATTGTTATTCTGCCAGGTCTTTGGCTCGCCTCACTGGCTCCAATGCTGGACAATGTCACTGAGGGCCGGTCTATCGCGATCATCCTGTTTCTCAGATGCCGTGCCCACATAAACAAAACCGGCAATTTGCTCATTCTCTCTCAAGTCAAGAACCGAGCGCACGCCCTCACTGAACGCATACCATTCGGTGATCCAGCTGGTCCCGTAGCCCAGCGCATTGGCCGCAAGGCAGAGATTGAAGCAGGCAGCCCCCGATGACAGCACCTGTTCAAACTCAGGGACACCACGTTCGCGGTTGATACGACTGATCACGGCAATCACGACGGGTGCACGCAGAAAGCGATCTCGCTCTGCCTGCAACCGGACATCCGAAGGCGCTTCAGCGTCTTCCTTTTCCAAAACAGTGGCTAGATGTTCGCCAAATGCACGTCGCGCTTCGCCTTGAAATACAACGAATCGCCAGGGCACAACCTTCTTGTGGTCCGGAACCCGTGCTGCTGCGGTCAATATCGTGTTTAGTTCGTCAACTGACGGTCCTGGATCACTCAGCATCGCTGGTCGCGAGGAGCGGCGGGTCAGCAGGAAGTCAAGCACCGGATTACTCATCAATCTCTGTCCACGATCTCAATTTGCCATCGCAAGGACCTATACGTTTATGTAAGTTGGAACAAGAAACAAGAGCAGTTGACTGCAAGAGCGATCATGGAAATGAGCAACACCGTGAATCATATCCGCACGCTGATTTGGGCACTAATGACACTGGCGGTATCAACCCTGAGCCTGATCGGTCTTGCTCGGGCACAACCGAACGTCGCCATCGTTTTCGACGGTTCAGGTTCAATGTGGGGCACGATGCCTGGCAGCTCGCAACACAAGTTCAGACTTGTTGTCGAGGCCATGCTCAAAGCCGCCGGAACCATACCTGAAAGTACGCGGCTTGGCCTGGTGAGCTTCGGTCAACGCAGAGGGCTGCAGGGCGGATGCCAAACGGTACGCACCATGCTGCCACTCGCACCATATGATCGCGCCACGATCAGCGATCAGCTTGGCAAACTCAATCCGCAGGGCGGTGGTCCGATTGTGTCGGGGCTGCGCACGGCAGCAGCTCAGCTCGCAACGGCCAACGGGGCGAAATCGATTATTCTGGTCCATGACGGGCCTGACAACTGCGGCCAGGATATCTGTGCCGCCGCCCGGGAGATCCGTGCAAGCCAACCCGGCCTACGCGTTCACACCCTTAGCCTAGTCGCCAAGCCCCAGCACCAGGCCGATATGCGCTGCCTCGCCAGACTAACCGGTGGGCAATTGATCGACATCTATAATAGCAAAACTGTTGATAGCGCGGTGGCCGGCGTCTTTCGGACAGCGTTTTCGGTTGGGCCAACCCGGCCGAACACCAACACGAATGCCAACCAAACCTCGAAACCATCAGCAAAACCGGAGCGTGCAGCTCCACGCCGCGCCCAACGCCCGATTCCCTCAACCCCCGGTGTGATGTTAAGCGCAGCCTTGGCAGAAGGGCGCCCGCCCATTCGCCAGCCGTTGATTTGGTCAGTCGAGGGCCCGCTGGGCGGACAGGCGTCCAAAACAACAAAATTCAGAGACGCCCAGCCATCCCAAAAACTCGCCCCTGGCAAATACAAGGTCGCGTTGCATCTCCATGATCGAAAGCTCGAGCAGCAAATCAACGTCCCAAAGGGTCCACGCACCCCTGTCAACGTCAATCTCAATGCCGCCCAATTGTCATTAGCGGCCGTGCTAAGACCCGGTGGGAATTACGTTCAGGATGCCACGTTTGAAGTGCGCTCCCCAGCATCGAAGACGGGCAAGCTCTATTGGTATGGTGTCGCTCCGCGTCACCCACTGATTTTGCCAGCCGGCGACTACCGGGTTGTGGCAAGTGCCGGTCACGCATCCGTCACCAATGAGATCAAGCTCTCCGCCGGCCAACAGCTCAATCATGACTCCGTCCTCAATGCCGGCAACCTTGAGCTCAGACTGCAGGGCCGCAATGACCTCGATTTCAGCAAAACCGTTGTCACAGTTGAAACAGACGCACCCAAGACCCCAACCGGCCGCCGTGTGGTCGCACGCTCCGTTCAAGCCATCCCGACCTTTCTGCTTCCGGCAGGAACTTACTACCTGACGGCACGCAATGGCTCGATCACGGCCAAAGACCAAGTTGCAGTTGCCGCCGGAGTCATCGTCAAACGCACACTCCGATTGCCGGCTATGGTCTTGCGTGTACGAACAAAGCTGGCGGAAAAGAACGCCTTCATCAACTCCGGCGCAGAGTACCGCATCTGGCGACTGAGCAACCCGGAACTGCAGCCGCTAACCAGTAAAACCGCTGATGCTCGCTTTGAACTGCCGCGCGGCCGTTACAGAATTGAAAGCAGGGTTGGACAGCAAAACGCCGTTATTGTGCGCGACTTTGAAGTCGAGAAAACCGGTACGGGCGAGCTGACCCTGTTTCATGAAGCTGGCACGGTACAGCTTGGCATCAAGGCAGATCCACCACCGAAAAGCGTATACTGGGAGGTCAGGGATCAAAATGAGCGCATTGTCTGGCGATCACTCGAAAGCTCGGCGCTTGTGACTCTGAAAAGTGGCCCTTATCTCCTTGTTGCCGAAGTCAACAATCAGATAAACCGGATACCGATAACTGTTGAAAGTGGTCGGCATTTGAACTTCGAATTAGGGCGCAACGAGTGAGCCTGCGCTGAAGCGATTTACCCAGCGCAAACAATCTTGTTTCACGTCATCGGATGAGTGACTTCTAAGAGCATGATGAAGCTTCGAGCACTTACATTCAGACCGGTTGCCAAAGCGGTCCTATTCGGGTTCTTGACCCTTCAGCTGATGCCTGCGCCAGCCTTGGCGCAGTCCGCACAGCCGGAAGACTCAACACTGTTTCCGGCCCTGAACAATCCACTATTCTCGACCCAAACACTCTTCAATGAGCAACAGCCATCGACCGAGAGAAACACAGATCCGCGCAGCAGCAAGCTTCGTCTCTCGGCGCACTTGACGAACACATCGCCAGGCCTCAAGGGCGGCGTGAAGTGGCGTGTTTTTTCCGCAAGTTCGACGGCCGGCACGACCAGGATAGTCGCCACATCAACAAAGGCCGAGCCTGAGTTCAGTCTCCCCGCGGGAACATTTGCGGTGAACGTGACATTCGGCTTGGCGCACCTGACGCATACAATCAAGCTCAACGCAGGAGATAGCCAGTCTAAGAAGTTTGTGATCAATGCCGGTGGCTTGAAGGTCATCTCGAAAGCATTGAACAGCAGTTTCGTCTCGGCCAATGCCATTCGATTTGACCTGCTATCCGATGAGCGAGATCAATTCGGGCGCCGCCGATCGATTATGAAAAACGTAAGGCCGGGTAAGATCACGAGATTGAATTCGGGTATCTATCAAATCGTTTCGCGCGCAGGAGATGCCAACGCGGTTGTCGCTTCCGAGGTGACGGTCGAGGCCGGGAAACTGACGGAAGCAACGGTCATCCACGAAACCGCCAAAGTTACCCTCAAGCTGGTTCGCGAGCAGGGCGGCATTGCGATGGCCGATACCCAGTGGACCATCAAAGACGGCGCCGGCAGAACGGTCAAGCGGTCAGCTGGCGCTTTGCCATCACATATCCTCGCCCCCGGTCGCTACACCGTCACCGCAACATCGGCGGAACAGGCTCACACGCGCGCATTCGTGGTCAACAATGGCGATAACGTCGAAGTTGAGATTGTGATCAATTAGAGCTTGTCGCAATGAATAGAATTCGCGTTGTGCCGGAAAGCGCATCCCCTTGGAGCGATTTCTCGCTCTGAATTCATGCGAGGCATAACAACGCGCAGGCGACCGCGGGCATGTTCCGTGCTCAAATTCAAGCCACCGAAACCGCTTATCTCAATGCCGGGGCACGCAATAAGCCGCCGACTGATGCCGGTCTGTTCGGTCCACGATTGAGGCCGATCGCGCTCTCTTTTCCAAGATTGCGCTCGAACACCTCCCCGTAGTGGCCGAGCTTGCTGATCAACTGGACCAACCAGTTGTCAACAAAACCAAATTGTCGACCCGCTGCATCCGCAATAGAAAAGATCGGCCTCCGGTTGCTCCCCGTTTCTTCTTGCGCCTCTGCAATCGTTGATCGTGACAGGTTCTGCTGTTCTGCCCAGACAAAGGCATGAATGATCCATTCGACAGCGGCCCGCCACGCATCATCTTTTCGGGCGACGTAAGGACCAAAAGCATCGGCCTCGAACAATTCAGGCAGCAGGGAGTGCTGATCCTTGTCGGCCAGTGAATTACGCAAGATCGAGAGTTGAGCGGAGTCCGCAGCAAGCACCAGGCATGTGCGGTTTTTGTAGTTCTCCAACACGTCCGTCCACGTCTCGGATTGCTTGGCGTTGAAGCGCATTCCACGTCTTGAAAAATAGCGTTGAACACTGGCTTCTGTCAGGCTCTTTTCGATCAGGCAGACATCCGCCCCTGAGAGTTCGAGCGCACTCAGAATGCCGCTGCTTTTTCTGATCAAAAAGCCTTTGCCATCGAAGAAGAAAGTTCCCGCAAAACTGACATCATACTGCAGCACGCGGCTCGCTGTCCAAGCTGTGTTGCGGGCCAGCACATCGATTTTGCCATCTGCCAAAGACCGGAACATAGCCGGCCCGACAAGAGGTATAAACTTGACGGCTTGCGCATCCCCAAGAACTGCAGTTGCAATGGCACGGCAGAGGTCAATGTAAAGCCCGGACCATTCTCCATCCGACGAAACCGATGAGAAACCCATCTCGTCGTTTGCGGTTCCACAAACAAGATGCCCTCGTTCACGGACGCGCTCAACCGTATCAGGCTGTCCAGCCAACGCACGGCTTGGGCCGTCGAGAAAGCACATGCTCACAAGGACCAAAACAAGCCAATGACCAAACCTCTTAAGGCCAACATTTCCAGCCACCCGGCGACACCAATCTTTCACCGGCAGGCCGGTTGGTCCTGACGCGATCCCATGCGCAACCAGACAAGCAGAATGTACCGCTCTCATCACGTCCAATTTCTTTTTCTCATATTCATCCAGAAGTAATTTCGCCATGCAAACCAAAGTGCATGACATCAACTGGGCCTATGGCCGAACTACAAACAGCCTCGTAGTCCCGACGAAATTACCATATGGTCAGCGCCCCCCGGCAGTTCTGCTTGCTTCTCATTTTGGCTTGCCGCCGTCAAGCGACAACTCCGGCAAAGCAAGACATGACACCGCCAACGAGTGGCGGGTTATAGAACGTCGAATACGCAACGTGGTGGCGACATATGCGCCAGCTCATTAAACCCTCACGAACTCAGGGCAAGTGGCTGCCCAACACTCTCGCATAACAGGCCCATCGCAATCCAACAATTCAGAAGGAGAGAGCATCAAGGCGAGCCGCACACGTGCTGTCTTTGGGTCTCTATTGGCAGCAGTCAAAACAACCTGACAATTTGACCGCGATCATTTGCACGGCAGATGAAAGTTGGACGGGTCTCAACTATTCAGAAACATCCCATCTGGCAATTATTGTCGGTGGAGCGAAGCAATCTATACCCGCCCCTGCGATCAAAGCCGCGCCTCACCTACGAGGCGTTGTGGCCCGCGGCCGCCGATCTCAGACAAACGTCACGAACGCATCGAGTTCTAGGCGCGTCGTGCGAAAACTGTTCACCTTGTCATCGGGATCCGGATAGCCCACCGACATACCGCAAATGAGCATCTGCTCATTCGGTGCACCAATATGCTCCATGACGGTGTCGTGGAAATTGCAAAACGCAACCTGAGGACAGGTTTCCAATCCCTCACCGCGTGCAGCCAGCATAACGGACTGAACAAACATCCCGCAGTCAAGCCAACTGCCGATCTCCATGTCGCGTTCGATGGTAAAGAACAAGCCGACCGGCGCATCGAAGAACTCGTAGTTGCGGCCGTGCTGGCGCCGCATTGCATCTTTCTCGCCCTTCTGAATGCCGAGCGTTGAATAGAGCCCCCAACCGCATTCGCGTCGACGATCGATGTAAGGTGCGCGCCAATTCACTGGGTAATAGTTGTACTCACGCTCGGCTTCATCACCGGCCGCATGGCGCGCCATACAAGCCGCCGTGAGTGCTTTCTGTTTGTCTCCGGTAATCACCCAGACGTGCCATGGCTGGATATTGGAACCCGACGGCGCACGGCCGGCGATCTGCAGGACCTTCTCAATCGTCTCTCGCGGAACCGGTTTGTCAGCAAGAAATGCGCGCGTACTTTGCCGGCCGGTGATTGCCTCTGCGACGTTCATGAATACCTTCCTTTGCAAGGACATCTGACGGCTCCGTGTGCCACGCCGTCGGTCCGTCGTCGAGAGCCTCACACAACCAGCCTGCGCACTCATCGGATGCGTGATCCTGAAGCCTACAGCACGCAAATGAGACGATCAGACTCTGGCGGCAATTTTGGCGGCCCGTTAGGCTATCGCCATGATCACAGACGAATCCCCCGGGGTGAGGGCAGCGAGCAAAGTGCGTCCCCTCCTCCGCCTCGTATTTGCGGCATTGATTGGTACGGCCGGCGGAGCTTTCTTCAATTGGCTCTCTCTTCCCGCACCCTGGTTGACGGGTGCGGCCACCGCAGTCGCGATCGCTGCCATTGCTGGATTGAAAGTTGTCGTACCGAATTGGCTGCGCAACGGATCGATGGTCTTTCTGGGTGTGCTCATGGGCAGTTCGGTCCCGCCGGAAATCCTGACGCAACTCCCGAAGTGGCCAATCAGCCTGCTCGGGCTTTTGATCGTCGTTGTTGCCATGATGTTTGCGGTCTCGTTCTTTCTTGAGCGCACGCAGGGGTTCGATCCTGCCACAGCCCGCCTGGCGTGCATTCCTGGCAACATGTCGTACGTACTGGTGCTTGCTGAAGAAAGCTCTGCGGATACCCGGAAGGTTGCCATCGTCCAAGTCATGCGCCTCGCGATTCTGCTGGCCTGCCTGCCGTTTGCCTTCGACATGCTGGGCTTCACCGCTCAACCTGTTAACTCGGAGTTGACCATCTGGAATGCGGACCTTGAGCAATTAGGTATCCTTCTCACTATTTCTATTTTCGGCGGCCTGGTGTTTCACGTCATCGGTTTTCCGGCTGGTTTGATGTGCGGTGCCATGTTTGCTGCAGCACTCTGCTCAGGCTCCGGGATCATCGATGCCAAGGTGCCGGGAGATTTAATGATACCTGCATTCATTGTGCTGGGTGCGGTAACCGGCGCCAACTTCGTCGGAACCGACCGCAACTTCCTGATGCAGACAGCCGTTGCAGCCATTGGTGCAATCTTCATTGGGACTTTGGTCGCGGTTGCCGTGGCAATCCCGGTCGCTCATCTCATGGACACGTCGGTCGCCAAAGTATTTCTAGCCTATGCACCGGGCGGATCGGATACCATGTCAATTCTGGCTCTGGCGCTTGGCCTGGAACCGGCCTTCGTCGTCAGTCATCATGTCATTCGGATGTTTGGATTGGGCATCGTTGTCCCGATATGGCTGAGGTTTTATGGTGCGCCCCGGCCCGCAAAAGTGTGATGGCGGGCAGTTGCAGCCATTGCGTCCAGGTGAGCAATCACCATTTCTAGCGAAGAATGCCGATGTCACAACGCTTGGGACACAAATAGCACTTGGGATATAACGGACGTGGTCTTTGTCGTCATATTGATACTGAGCATTCTGGCATTGTCAGTGCTCCCGCAAATGTGGGTCTCGCGCGTGATCGCAAGGCATTCGACACCGCGCACCGACATCGGCAAGTCAGGCGCCGACGTCGCTCGCCATCTCCTCCAATTTGCTCAAGTCCCGGATGTGGCGGTGCAGAAAACCGACATCGGCGATCATTATGATCCGGAAGAACGCGTGGTGCGACTTCTCCCGCAGCACTATGACGGACAGTCACTGACGGCAGCAGTGATCGCCGCCCATGAGGTCGGTCATGCCATTCAGGACTATCAGGGTTATCGCCCTCTTAAGCAGCGCACCCGCATAGCGAAACAAGCAGAGCAAACGCAGCGCTTTGGCTTCTATATACTGATGGCGGCACCGATCATGCTGTTGTTGTTCAAGTCACCGGCCATCCTCGCGCTCGAGTTCGGCGCAGGGCTGCTACTGATCGGCATAACCGTATTGATGCATGCCTACACGCTGCCGGTCGAATTCGACGCGAGTTTTAAGAAGGCTTTACCCCTCCTGCATGCAAGTGACCTCATACCCGAACGTGATTTTCCAGCCGCGCGAGAAATCCTGTGGGCTGCAGCACTGACCTATGTCGCAGCAGCAGCCATGAGTATGCTGGACATCATGCGTTGGCTGCGCGTGTTACGATTCTAGAATCCATAAGCTTACCAAGAATCGCGCTGCAGCATCTTCCACCGGAACACATGACAAGCCAGCCCACATTCTACTATCCCGACACACCCGACGTGCCCCTGCCGGAAAACCATCGTTTCCCTGCTGGCAAATATCGTCAGCTACTGCAGCTCGTACGAGATGACGGCATTCTGGGCCAAGCCACGCTGACGCCATCTCCACCAGCAACTCGGGATCTGTTGCTGGCCGCCCATGACGAAGACTACGTTGATAGCGTCCTCGATGGGACGTGGTCGAAAGACATCCAAAAAAGAGTCGGAATTCCATGGTCACCCATCCTCGTCAAGCGAACGCTGGCAGCTGTCGGCGGATCTTTGGCAGCGGCACGCACCGCGCTCGACGTCGGCATATCCGGCCAGTTGGCTGGAGGCACACACCATGCCCATCGCGACTTCGGGTCCGGTTTTTGTGTCTTCAATGATCTTGCTGTCACCGCCCTAACCCTCTGCGATGAACAACGCGTACAGAAGGTCGCGATCCTCGACACCGACGTCCATCAGGGCGATGGGAACGCGGCTGTCCTCTCGCCAAACCCTCAAATGTTCGTTGCCAGCATTCACGGGGAAAAGAACTTTCCGTTCCGCAAAGTTCCGTCCGATCTGGATATCGGCCTGAGCGACGGAACAACAGATGACGCGTACCTCGTCGCCGTCGAGCAGGCACTTGCTGCTGTCATCGCCTTCCAACCCGACATCTTGCTGTATTTGTCGGGCGCAGACGCCTTATCAACAGATAGTCTGGGTCGCCTCGACATCTCTTTTCAGGGACTCAAGAACCGCGATCAGCTGGTATTTTCGCGAGCAAGATCGAATTCGTTACCAGTCTGCCTCGTTCTTGGGGGCGGCTATTCCAGACCAATCGCGGATACCGTCCGTGCTTACGCGAACACACTATGCGTTCTGCGCACAGTTTATGGCTTTTAGCTTTGGATTAATCGGCCCGCGCGCTCCTGCCACTCCCTCGAATCAGATTGAGTAGCGGCACTGTATCGTCGGGGCTCCGCGCCCTGCAGATGCATCATGCCTTTGCGAGGGAATAGAATGGCAAATTTCGCAACCCACATCGGTGTCGGCACGGTCGTTAGCGGAGCCATGGCAACGCTGACACTGGCCGCAGATGTCATTTCGCCGGAAAGCCTCGTAGCCGTAACAATGGCGGGTGTCCTCGGCAGTGTTCTGCCGGATATTGATCTTAAGGACTCACGCGCAAGCCGCGCATTTTTCTCTGGCTTGGCAGTCTTCATCTCGTTTTGCGTGCTGTTCGTCAACGCGCAATCGTATTCGATAGCAGAACTCTGGTTGCTATGGCTCGGTTCTTTCGTGCTCGTCCGCTACGGGGCCGAAGCCGCCTTCCATCGCTTCTCTTACCACCGCGGCATCTGGCACTCGCTTCTGGCTGCTGCCTTCTTCTGGTTTCTCACAGCCGTTGTCTTCAAACACGTGCTTGGTCGCCATGAAGGCGTAGCCTGGCTTGCCGGCGGCTTCATGTTTGTCGGTTACATCACCCACCTTCTCCTGGATGAACTTTTCAGTGTGGACCTGATGGACAAGCGCCTGAAAGCTTCATTTGGCTCCGCGCTCAAGTTCTACGATGCCAAGAATGTTGGCGACACCAGCCTGGTCGCGGTTCTCACCGTCATTGCTTTCCTGCTGGCACCGCCCTCAGGTCCGTTCGTCAACGGCATCACCTCGCCGCAACTCTGGACCGGCCTCCATCAGAAGCTGCTGCCGGATGACAAATGGTTTGGCTTGTTTGGAACCACACGGCAAATCACCGACAACCGGCCAACGCCAGACTTATCCAAGATCACGACTGGCTCGGTCAACAAGGTCGAGACATCGACAACGAGTGAAACCTCTGGCAAAAAAGCTTTGCTACCAGACAAATAAAAAAGTGGCTGCATCACCTGCAGCCACCGTTCTTATTCTCTGCTCATGAAAACTCTGCCCCGAAGATTACGACGGCGGCGTGCACTTCTGGCTGTTAAACTCGATCGACGATGAGAGGCGCGGCTTGAGATAGAACTTGTCGTCGAATTCAATCGCGGCCGTGATGAAGTACTTAAAGATCAGCGGCGTGTAGGTGTATTTCACTTCGACAACGACAACACTTTCACCGGCTTCAACCACACCTGCTGGAAGTGTATACGTATCACCAGCAGCATAATTCTTGACCCCGCCCTGGTGATTATGCGACCAGCACACAACCGTATTCGAAGCATTCGACGTGCTCGCAATCACGTTTGAGACAGTCACCTTCATCAGTGTTTCCGAATACGGCCGCATCAAAACTTCGACAACGCCCATGATCGAATTGAGTTCAGTCGTTGTCGTTGCGTCTGTCCGCGCGATCAGATCTGCAGCCGAACTCGCCACCTGGTTGACCCGACGGTCAACTGTGATCGCCTGACTGAATTCCACGATGCCCATGAACATCGTCACCATGACAGGAACAACCATCGCGAATTCGATTGAAGCAACGCCCTTGCGGTTGCTCCATAGCCTGCGGAACGACAGTCTGCGCGCCATGCGGGCTGGTGACAACTTGCGGAACATACTCATAACCATTTGTCCTAAGATAAGGCGATACTTGAGTGGAAGGGGATCAACTGTACGGCTCGGTCCGGAACGCCGTCGCCGCCTGGATGAGAGCGGAGCCGTTGCTCATTCCGCCGACATCGACAAACGGAAGCGCTGCCGCCAGCTTCCACTCGTAACAAATCATCACCAACACAACTTCACCGGCAGCTCCTGGAACAGGGTCATTCGCAGGATTGGCAATCAGGTTGCCACCGCCATCGAGGCAGTCTGTAGGAATAGCTGTGTTGAAGCCTGTCACCTGCAGCACGTTGACCCGGAGGTCCGTCGCACAATCGATAAAACTCGGGGCATGCGAGCAGACGTTGTTCTTGAATTGGTCTTTGGTCATGCCGGCGAGCTGCGCCTGCCCGGTCCGGATCTGCCGCGCTGCCTGTTCGACAGCGTTCTCAAGCGAGAACGTCACGAAAAAGTAAAGCCCAACAACGATCGTGCCCATAAGGAGCATCACGAACGGTACGACAACAACGGCAAATTCAATCGCCATGCTGCCGTCGGTGTTTTGGCGATAGCGCGCTTGGAGCCGGGACCAATACTGACGGAAACCCTGAAACATGAGAGTGCTCGCGGTAGGTTAAGCCTAAGGACCAAAGAGCGACCGGGAAGGACGCATCCGGCTCCAACATCACCCGCGAGGAATGAACAAATACTTGCGCATGCTCAAAAGCTGCGTTGTAGGGTTAAGGATTAGCAATCATTGTAGTCGGGATCGCACTTGCATTAAAATTTGAGTCACAATTGAAATGACAACGGCCACCCCATGACCTGGCCGCAAAGGCCGGCATGGAATAGCCGCAAATGGATTGATCAGGATCGAAGTCCCGCCGCAGCAGAACGTGATCTATTATTCTCCGCCAGCGCGATCATTCGCCGATTGAGCCTCAGACAGACCGATCTTCAACTTCGAGCTGGCTGCAACCTGCTGCAGGAACTTGTCATCATCGCCAACTGTAATTGTCGGATTGCACTGGGACGAGCAGTTGTAGGACCGGCGCTGCGTTCCAAGTTGTATGTTGACGATCTTGGACTGCTCGCGCTGCACCAAGATGCGTTGATCCTGAATGATGTTCTTCTGAGCATCGAGCGCGATAATATTGGTAATTCCAAACGACTTACCTGTGATAACGAGCATCTTGCTGGACTGCACAGTCACGTCAGCAATACTGGGGTTGCCGATAATAATCTCGGAGACTGGTGTCGGCAGGCGCAGAATTTGCGACTGGTCATACTTAATGACGAGATCCGAAGCACTGGCTGTCTGCGGGGATGAAAGCAGCGCTGCCAGCAACGTGGCACTGGTCAAGATTGCCAGGTACGTCGGAGACAAGTTGCGCTGATAATTCTGAGAACGGAAAAACATTCTTCGTCGTCCTATCCTGGATTGTTATCCTCCTATTCCGCCAGAAAAAGATAAACGAAGTGCAAACATCTGTTCCAAAACCTAGTCACACAAGATTTCCGAATTCACAGAAAGTAACGCCAGACCACCGACGCGGCCACACGATCCCGCGTGGGCCGCCTGGAAGCCATATCAAGCGCACAGCCAAAGCCCCGAGTCTGCAAATGTGCCCTCATCAAAATGCATTCAGTCGTTAGGGAGACGCTACCTCGCTTGATGGCCTCTCGCCAGAACAAGCCCGCCACTCCCTATAGAGCCCCTTCAAAAGAGCTCAATATATGTCATATGTCACCAATATTTCCCAGTCCGACACAGCCACCGGCCTGCTCTTTTATCAACACAGCTATGGCTATGCCTATGGCTCGAATGAGACGGCTTCATACAAGCACTCATGCAGGGTTACTCCGGGCAACCAGGAAGCGCTCCAACGATCAAACCAAGCCACCGCCCAAACAGTTATTCCAACCTGTTTTGATTGACACAAAGACTCAGTATTTTTTCATAAAAACCAATAATTAACCACGCTTATCACGACCGAGAAACTTTAGGATCTTGTTAGGACCTTGAGCGCATATTCGCTCTTGTCGCAACCGGAAATTATCCGGTGCATAACCTGGGTCAAAATAGACCCGTTCACAGTACCGAGTTTGGGAGAGTTGTCATGAAAGCTTTGGTTTGCCGCTTCGCTGAGTGTGAGTCTGGTGCAACTGCAATCGAATACGCACTGCTTGCTGCACTTATCGCTGTTGCTTTGATCACAAGCATGAACACTGTAACTAACGGCATCACTGGCGTCTTCACGAAGGTCAACACCAACCTGACCAAGTAAGATCGACGGAACGTACCGTTCTTAGAGCTTGCTACTGGATTGAACGTTCAGTTCGGGTAGCAAGCTCGGATCTCAAGCCACCTGGGCGGAGCCCGGGTGGCTTTTTCTTTATCCAAAACAATAATAGAATGCATAATAAAAAACATATTAAAAAGAATCGAATGAATTATTGGAAGATAAAATTAGAGATTTGTTTTCTGCAATTTATATCGAACCGCTAGGGAAGATCGAAAAAACATTGAAAAATATTTTTGTTAAGAACTTGCGGAGTAATGTGTCTGGAACAATACATCGCATAAGATGATGGCTGCGGGTATTTCAACGCAGCAGGCAAGTCAGGAGAGTCGCAAATGTTGAAGAACCTTTGGTCTGAGTTCTGCCAGGATGAAAGTGGCGCAACGGCAATTGAGTATGCATTGCTGACCGTGCTGATCGCTGTTGGCCTCATCACCGCAATGTCGAACCTCGGCAACACGTTGAGTGACTCCTATACCAACACTGGAAACGCTTTCCCGAAGTAATCGCAACTCGCTGGCTCGTGATTAAGTCGGAATTCATCAACTAATGCTAGGAATGTCAGACCCTCACCAGGGCCCATTCTTGAGTTTGTGAGAGCCGTATCGTGTTTGAGTATTCGCTACTTCTTGTCTTCCCGGCCGCAATGGCGCTCGCCGCCATGCTCGACCTTTTCACGATGACAATCCCGAACAGGATCTCATTGTTCCTGTTGGGCGCCTTCTTGTTTGTAGCGCCACTCACCGGGATGAGTTGGGAGCAATTCGGTATTCACCTCCTTGTCGGTGTCTGTGTCCTGGTCTTCGGATTTGGCCTTTTCGCATTCGGCTTTGTCGGCGGTGGCGATGCGAAGCTCCTGGCTGCAGCCTCACTGTGGATCGGATACAACGACTTCTTCCTCTATGTCACAACGGCAGCAATATTCGGCGCAGTCTTGTCACTCGCCCTGATCAGCTACCGGGCCATCCTCCCGCCATCCTGGCTCCTGACCCAGGATTGGGCGATGCGTCTACATCGTAAAGGTGAGGGCGTACCCTATGGCATCGCTCTGTGTTGCGGTGCGCTATGGGTCTTTCCATCCACGGGTTGGTTCCTTTCCGTCGCGGTCTGACAACAATCGCGAACAGTCCTCCAACGCTATCATTGTGCACCGGATCGTGACCGTACAGCCGCCCCCGGCTGAGCGCGGCGTGATGATCACCACCGAACGCAACGCTCTACTAAGCCACATGGCGCAATGCCCTGCGCCACGACGGCTGGCAGCTTCATTTCCCCTTCATTTCCTAAAGTATTTACAAATTCGTTCACACGTTTTGACGCCCAATTAACCGGCTGTTGATCTTTCTAGCGCAGATTAGGGACAGGATTCATGAGTTGCAGTTGCGACTTTTAAGGGATTTTGTGCGTAATGAAGAAAGCTCAGCTGATAGGTGTTTCGATCGCTGTGGGGGCCGGCTTGCTCGCCTTCATGGGGATGCAGAGCTTCATGAACCAGCAGCCTAAGACGATTGAGAAGAAGGTTGAGGTCAACTCCACCGAGGTTCTCGTCGCGCGCACAAGCATGCAACTCGGCTCTGTCGCAGGCCCTACGCATTTTCGCTGGATGAAGTGGCCGTCTGATGCGGTCAGCCCACAGTTCATCACACGCTCGAACAACCCTGAAGCAATGCAGAAGATGACCGGCGGCATCGCCCGTGTCGGCATTCACAAGGATGAGCCGATCACCGAGTCAAAGCTCGTTGTCTCTGGCAAGGGTGGCGTCCTCGCTGCCATCCTGCCGAAAGGCAAGCGCGCCATCTCAACGAAGATCTCCGATGTATCTGCTGCAGGACGTTTGATCCTGCCGAACGATCACGTCGATGTTCTCGTGACCCGCAGGAAGCGGACACGTCGCGGCACCGAAGTTTACACGACCGATACGTTGCTCCGGAACATCCGGGTCCTCGCCATCGGCAAGCAGTTGGACGTCGAGAACCCTGAAGAGGGTGCGGAAGGGCCGGTCGCAACGCTCGAGTTGACACCGCGTCAGGCTGAGATGATGGCACTAGCCAACTCCATGGGAGAAATCTCGCTATCTCTCCTCAGCGTCGCTGACATCAATACAACTGAGTCAGGTGACTCAGGCCCACTTGATAAAACTGACAACTCTTCATCAGTCAGAATTCTGCGTTACGGCGTGAAGGGACGAATCTACGGCGTCAATTAGTCGACGCCGCCCCGAGTTTAGGAGTGTCTCCAGGTATCGCGTGAGTGCAAGCGTTTTAAGTTCGAGTTGAACCCACAGGTAGCTCGTCAAAAGGCTGGACCCCATGCGGAACTACGTGATTAAAGTCTGCAGCGTCGCGCTGGCAACCATCGCCGCCTTCGTTGCATCATTACCGGGCCAAGCTTCGGTAGCCCATGCACAAGGACGGCACGTTGCCAATAAGGCAACCGGCCCGGCTGCAGTGCACCAATCCATTTTGCAAATTCGCGACAGTCATCAGCTTCCGATGACCAAAGCTGTCACGCTTGCGCGAAACAAATCACTTCTGATCGAACTTCCTCGCGATTTGCGGGACGTCATCGTTTCCAATCCGGAAATGATCGACGCGGTCGTTCAGACATCAAATCGTGTCTACCTCATCGGTAAGACGGTTGGCCAGGCCAACGCATTTTTCTTCGATTCTCATGGCGAGCGCATTCTGACTCTTGAAGTACAGATCGAAGTTGATACGCGGCCTTTGGATTCGCTACTTCGTCGGTTCATCCCGAATTCGGACATCCGCACGGAAGTTCTGAATGACACGCTGATCCTGACAGGCACTGTCCGCAATCCAGTGGACTCGACCAAGGCTGAAGAATTGGCGACACGCTTCGCGAACACTTTGAAGCCTCAGGATCCATCGACTCCAAAAGGCAAAGTCATCAATATGCTCGTCGTCGAGGGCGAAGAGCAGGTGATGTTGCAGGTGAAGATCGCTGAAGTTCAGCGCTCCATCCTGAAGCAGTTCGGTATCAACCTTGGTGCCTCGTTTGCCAACCCGAACGGAACCGTCAATATCCTGTCGGATAACCGCCTACCGGTTACAACTGCCGAGGGTCTGGGTGCATTGGGACAGGCATTTGTCAACAACACGACAAACGCTGCCGGCGTCGTCCTGCCGGGTGCAACCAGCGGTCTTGCCAACGCTGTCACCAACTCTGGTATCGCAGGCGTCTTTTCGCCAGGCGGCGGATCTCGCAGCATCTCCTATACAATGCGCGCTCTCGAGCGAAACGGCCTGGTTCGCACCCTGGCCGAACCAAACCTGACAGCGGTTTCAGGAGAAAGTGCCAACTTCCTGGCCGGTGGTGAATTCCCGATCCCGGTGAGCGCTGAAGACGGTCAGATCTCCGTCTCGTTCAAAGAGTTTGGTGTCGGACTAGCATTCACACCCATCGTGATGAGTGAAGGCCGCATCAGCATCAAGATCTCGACAGAGGTCAGCGAGCTCTCCACAACCGGTGCCGTAACGCTATCGAATATTTCGATCCCGGCTCTGACCAAGCGCAAGACCGAATCGACGGTGGAACTGCCATCTGGTGGCACCCTGGCCATTTCGGGACTTGTCTCCAACAACATGCAGAAGAACGTCGATGGGTTCCCGGGTCTGAAGGAGCTACCGGTCCTCGGTTCGCTGTTCCGCAGCACGGACTTCGTCAACAAGGAATCCGAGCTCGTCGTTATCGTGACCCCCTACATTGTGCGCCCAACGGCCCGCAGGAAGCTGGCTGCCCCAACCGACGGCCTCGCTCCTGCAACAGATGTTCGTACATTTCTTCTGGGTCACTTAAATCGCGTCCATGGTCGCTCCATTGCACTGCCCGCCGGCAGCACAAAGGACGGCATTGGCTTCATCGTCGAATAATTGAGGGATTGGAGTAGGACAAATGACTGACCTTACGACAAAGCGCCCGCCAATCTTCTCTGGATCACGTTCGACGATCACGAAGATGGCCGTAGTATCAATCATAGCTGTCTCACTGGCAGCTTGCCGCGGTCACGTTGATGACTCGTATGTCGCCGGTTGGCTGCATATCGATCACGATGAGATGCACCCGATCACTGTCTCCAAGCAGCCGGCGACACTTTCGATCCCCATTCACCGTGGCACTTACGGCCTGGTTCCCAACCAGCAGGCACGCCTGTCGCGCTTTCTGGCGCGCTACAAAGCCCGGGACACAGGCAACTCCAATCTCCTGGTCCATGTTCCAAGCGGCTCGGCCAATGAAGTTGAGGCCATGCAGGCCGTTGGTGAACTCCGCCAGTTGATCGGTGAGCACGGATTTGATCCCACACTCGTGATGGTCAAGCCCTATCAGGCGCGCCGCGGATCACAGCCGCCAATTCGTGTGTCTTATTCCCGGTACGTTGCTCAGGGACCAGACTGCGGAACCTGGCCGACAAACATCGCGCGTCAGTTCGACAATCTCCATTACGAGAACTACGGCTGTGCAATTCAGAAAAACATTGCTGCGCAAATTGCCAATCCGGCTGACCTGCTGGGTCCACGCACGATGACACCGCGCTCGGAAGACCGCCGAAGAGATACTTGGGACAAGTACCTCAAAGGCAAGCCGACTCACGCGGATCGTTCAGATCAGGAAACCGCAGCTACCGCCGACAAGTAAGCGCATAATCGAAGGAACCATTAGCCATGTCTAACCAGGCTCATTTATACGACGACGATCAGCCAGAGTATGAGGAAGACACTGCCGGCGCTTTGACAACGACGGAACTTGATGCGTCCGAACTCGAGTCCTCAATTGCAGCGCGTCCGGTACCGCGGATTTCGATCCAGGCTTTCGTTGAAGAGCCATCGACAGCCGAGGTCATCCAGTATGCCGCTGAAGACCGGCGCCTATCGAAGGCACATGTCAGCGTTCACATGGGCGGAGTTGCAGCTGCTGTTGGTCATTACCAGGAGAGCCCGACACCGAACCTCATCGTGATCGAGTCCAAGATGGACCGCGATGCGTTGCTGTTCGAACTCGATCAGTTGGCCGAGTGCTGCGATGCCGGTACCAAAGTCGTGGTTATCGGGCATCTGAACGATGTCGTGCTCTATCGTGAGCTTCTGCGCCGTGGCGTCAGCGAATATGTAGTCGCCCCGCTGCAACCGCTGGCATTCATGGAAGCCGTCTCCAATCTCTATAATGATCCGGATTCCGATCCCGTCGGCCGGGTCATTGCCTTTGTCGGCTCCAAGGGCGGCGTTGGCTCATCAACGATCTGCCACAACGTAGCGTGGACGATTTCGGAAGCTCTCAAGTCGAATGTCGTTGTCGCCGACCTTGATCTCGCATTCGGTACCACGGGTCTCGACTTCAATCAGGACCCCATCCAGGGCATATCCGAGGCTCTTTCCGCCCCGGAACGTCTGGATGACCAGCTGCTGGACCGCTTGCTGACGAAATGCTCGGACAATCTGAGTATTTTTGCGGCACCGGTCATGCTCGACCGGGACTACGATATCTCAGCAGACGCCTGTGAAATGGTCATCGACGTTGTACGCCAAAACGTGCCGTACGTAATTGTTGATGTTCCACATAGCTGGACGTCGTGGACCAAGCGCTTGCTGCTCCAGGCTGATGAGGTCGTCGTCACGGCCGTCCCGGATCTTGCCAACTTGCGCAATGCAAAGAACGTTTTCGATCTCTTAAAGCAGTCGCGCAACAACGATGGACCACCACATCTGATCATCAACCAGGCGAACATGCCGAAGCGGCCTGAGATCAGTATTGCCGAATTCTGTCAGGGCCTCGATACCGACGCCTCAGCGATCTTCGATTTTGATGCTGAGACCTTCGGAAGTGCCGCAAACAACGGACAAATGATCGAGGAACTGAATCGTAAGGCTAAGGCTGTACCATTGTTCCACGATCTCGCGATGACACTCACACATCGCAATGAAGGCAAGAGCACGATGGAAGCGCCGAAGTCGGCACTGGCACCTTTGCTCGAGAAACTGAAACTGTCGCGCTAGAGGAATTAACGGATGTTTGGCAGGCGGAATGGTGAACAGAAGGTTGCTCGCCCAGTAGCAGCAGCCGTTGTCGAGGCACCGCAAACTGAAACTGCAGCTGCACCTCAGCCTGCGCAACCGGCTCCCGTTGTGGAAGCGCCAGTACAACATGATACCTCGCCGCGTGCCGGCGAGGGTCCTTCGAAGCCGCGCTCAGAAGAGTATTATGACGTTAAGACAACTGTCTTTAACGCTCTAATCGATACGATTGACCTGACGCAGCTTGCCAAATTGGACGCTGACGCTGCGCGCGAAGAAATTCGCGATATCGTCAGCGAAATCATCCAAATCAAAAACGTCGTCATGTCGATCGCCGAGCAGGAAGAACTGCTCGAAGATATCTGTAACGACGTCCTGGGATACGGCCCGCTAGAACCACTTCTTGCGCGCGATGACATTGCCGACATTATGGTCAATGGTGCGGAGACAACGTTCATCGAAGTCAACGGCAAAATGCTGCAGACCAACGTCAGGTTTGCCGACAATGCCCAGTTGATGAATATCTGTCAGCGCATTGTGAGTCAGGTCGGCCGCCGCGTCGATGAATCGAGCCCGATATGCGATGCGCGTTTGCCCGACGGTTCACGTGTCAACGTGATCGCACCGCCGCTCGCCATTGATGGCCCCAGCCTGACAATTCGTAAGTTCAAAAAGGATCGTCTAAAGCTTGATCAGCTCGTCAAGTTCGGTTCGATTTCACCATCGGGCCGGGACATCCTTGAGGTCATCGGCAAAGTTCGCTGCAACGTCATCGTCTCCGGCGGTACTGGTTCCGGTAAGACGACACTGCTCAACTGTCTGTCAGCCTGTGTCGATCATGACGAGCGCGTCATTACCTGCGAAGACTCAGCGGAACTCCAGCTCCAGCAACCGCACGTCGTTCGCCTTGAAACGCGCCCACCTAACCTGGAGGGTGAAGGCCAGATTACAATGCGCGATCTGGTTCGAAACTGTCTGCGTATGCGCCCTGAACGCATTATCGTCGGCGAGGTTCGAGGACCGGAAGCATTCGACCTCCTGCAGGCCATGAACACGGGCCACGATGGCTCGATGGGTACGTTACACGCGAACAGCCCGCGCGAAGCCATTTCGCGTATGGAATCCATGATCATGATGGGCGGCTTCGCCCTGCCGGTGAAGACGATCCGCGAGATGATTGTGGGATCGGTTGACGTGATCGTCCAGGCCGCCCGCCTTCGCGACGGCTCGCGTCGCATTACCCATGTCACCGAGGTGGTCGGTATGGAAGGCGATGTCGTCACGCTCCAGAACATCCTGGTCTACGACATCACCGGCGAAGATGCGGACACAGGCAAGATCATTGGGCGCCACCGCTCGACCGGCATTTCCCGGCCGCGGTTCTGGGAGCGTGCCGAATACTACAACGAAGAAGACCGCCTCGCCGCGGCACTTGCGAGTTCCGAAGTCCAAGATATGGATGGTAATGTCCTGGGAGAACTGAATGCTTAGTCCTGAGTTAATGCAACTAGGTGCTCTCGCTCTCGGAGCGGTCGCCGTTGCGAGTATTGTTCTAACCCTCGCCTGGCCATACATTTCGGGCGAAAAACAAACCGAAAAGCGTATCAAAGGAGTCACGGAAACACGTGCCGCGCGAACAGCACGCCGTGCAGCCGTTGAACAAGGCAGTCAGCGCAAACAGGCTGTTGCCGACACGCTTAAACTGATCGAAGAGCAGCAGAAGCAGTCGAAGAATGTCAGCCTGCGCATCCGCATTCGTCGCGCCGGTCTCGATGTCACTGAGCGCTCATTCTGGATGATAAGCCTTGCCATCGGCTTCGTCATGGCAGCCGGTATCTTCATCGGTGTTCCAGGTACGCCGCCTATTGGAATTGGCATTGTCGCCTTTGTCGGAGCCTTTGGTATTCCGCGCTGGTTCCTCGGGTATCTCACTAAGCGTCGTCAGAAGAAATTCACCAACGAACTGGCCAACGCAATCGACATCATTGTACGTGGTGTGAAGTCCGGCCTACCACTCAACGAATGCCTCGGCATCATTGCGCGGGAGAGCCCTGAGCCGCTGCGCTCGGAGTTCCAGGAAGTTGTCGACGAACAGCGTGTCGGCGTTCCATTGGGCGAGTGTTTCGAGCGCATGATGACCCGGATGCCGCTTGCCGAAGTCCGCTTCTTTGCAATCGTTATTTCGATCCAGCAATCAGCTGGTGGTAACTTGTCAGAAGCACTCGGTAACCTTTCAGGCGTGCTCCGGTCCCGCAAACAGCTGGCAGCCAAAGTTGGCGCGCTGTCTTCGGAAGCAAAGGCGTCAGCGATGGTTCTTGCTTCATTGCCATTCGTTGTTGTCGGCTTGGTTTACATGACGACGCCACGCTACATGGCACCTTTGTGGGAAGAACAGCTTGGCCAGTTCATGCTGCTCGCATCCGGTGTCTGGATGACATGTGGCATCCTGGTCATGAAGAAGATGATCAACTTCAAGTACTGACGCAGCGCATCGACGATATGCGTTCCTGAACCGAGATGAGTAAACAGGTGCAGTCATGATGGAATTTGTAAGCATGATGGTCCAGCCGCAAATGCTGGTCACGATGGCAGCAGCCATCGCCGCATTTGCAACGGTCCTGACCATCGCAATGCCGGTGTTGGATCGCGACCGCATGGGCCATCGCATGCGCGCAATGGCAACGGAACGCGATAAGATGCGGGCCGCGCGTATGGCCGACCTGAAGATGAACTCGGAAACCGGCAGACTGCGCACGGAGGCCAAAGGCTTCGTCCGTGAGATCGTTGACCGGCTCGATTTGAAGTCCAAGTTCGAATCCGAAGAGCTCAAGCATCAATTGAAGATGGCCGGTCTGCGCGGGCAGGCACCACTCTATGGCTACGCATTCTTCCGCCTCATCATGCCACCGATCGTCGGCATAGCCGGTCTGCTCTACATCTTTGTTGTCAAGAACCCGGATGACTTCTCACCGATGATGAAGTTCATGATTCCAGCGGGCGCAACGGCACTAGGTTTCTACTTGCCTAACATCTTCCTCAACAACCTGATCGCACGACGCCAGCAAGCACTTAAGGACGCATTTCCTGATGCACTCGACATGCTCCTAATCTGTGTTCAGTCGGGCATGTCGATCGAAGCCGCCTTCGGCCGCGTCTCCAAGGAAATCGGCAACCAGTCGATCGAACTCGCAGAAGAATTCACGTTGACGACCGCGGAACTCGCTTACCTACCGGAACGCCGTCTAGCTTTCGAAAACCTCGGCACCCGCACGGGCCTCGACACCATCAAGGCAACAACGACCGCGATGGTCCAGGCTGAAAGCTATGGTACGCCGGTTGGTCAGGCCTTGCGCGTGATGGCGAAAGAAAATCGGGACCTGCGGATTACCGAAGCTGAAAAGAAAGCTGCCGCCCTGCCACCGAAATTGACCGTACCGATGATTGTCTTCTTCCTGCCGGTTCTTTTCGTCGTGATCCTTGGCCCTGCTGCAATGACGGTCTCGAAACTCAACCTCTAATTCAATCTTCCAAAAGACAACAATGCCCTCACGGCGCCCTGGGTCAGATCAGGGCGCCGTTTTTGCTCGCAATGCGTGCCTCAAGAATGGGATGCAGACGTCGGGACAAAATCCTGTCACCGAATGACCTGACAGGCTGTGAACATGGCGCGTTGTACCGGTATTTATGTAAGCCGGCCTATGCCGATGCGCACTCGATGCTGCGCGTAGAACGACACTGATGATGATGATGATGATAACGACGACACGTCACGCACAGAAAAAGCGGTGTTCCAAGCTGCAAAGAAGGGCGGGTCGACACATCTGCCAACCCGCCCTTCTCAAAAATCATCACAGCAACTCTGTCAAAAACCGGAGCTATTGGATCCTATCGCTTGGGACCTGCAGCCACTTGCGAATTGCTCAGGCCGCTCCCGCCATTTTGTGGGGAAATCGACTGCCGCATCGCCGGTTGATTGCCAAACGTTTGAGATGCTTGTGCGACGCGCTTCGCGTCAATATCTCGACCCTGCAATTGCAGAACAAGTGCGAGGTTCCGTCTGACTTTCGCCTTTGCCGTTGGCATCGCGACAGCGGAGCGTAAGAGTTGCTCGGCGCCCTTCAGGTCCCCGTTAGCCGCCTGCGCCATCGCCAGGTTATTCATGGCTGTTGGATTGGATGGCGCAAGTTGTACGGCCTTATGGAAGTACTTGATGGCCTCAGAGTATTTGCCCTGTTTCGCAAGCGCCGCACCGCGTGCCGACGAGACACGCCAATCTGGCGCACCCGGATCATCGGCGCGGACGAGCAGCTTACTGGCCAAGGCAACCTGACCCGAGTCCAGTGCAGCTCTGCCGTAAGCTGATGCAAACTCTCGATCTTTCTGATGATGCGCCGACGCAGCCCTCAGCACCGCTAATGATTGCGGCTTATGCCCATTCTCCCTAAGCACCTTGGCATAAGTCAGCGCGATATCCTTGTCTTTCGGATTGTTCGCGTAGAGTTTGCTATAATAAGCAATCCGCTGCACGGGCTGATCGGCACTCGGCGCATCCTGAGCATGGTCTTGTGGACCCAGGCTCAGAAAATCCGAGGCAATATTATTCTGCGAACAGGCTCCCAACGAGATGGCTGCGGCCAGGACGACCGCAAACCTTGGCCATCTGCCAGCACCGACCGACTTGCGCGACCGACTGTCGATCATGTTATTCTCCCTCGTAGCCGCCTTGGCGTGATTCGTTTCTAGTGTCAGTTTCTGGGACAGTGCTCAACAAACCCTTAACTGGCATTCACCAGACCGGCGCGAATAAACCAAATCGCAACCACGAACCGAATTTTCAGAGAGGTCCGACGTGACGAACCCGAGCTTCGAACTGCCATCAACGTCAGAGGTTTTTGTCGACGAAGCTGGCTCTGGGACTCCGATCCATCTGCTGAGATCGGCGCAGGACCTGGAAGCCCTGCCCGACATCACGGCTCAGCAAAAAGCCTGGATCGAGACGTGTGGCTTCAAAGCGAAGCCCCGTACGCACCTGCTGCTCCCCGATCAGAACGGTAAGATCGCAGCCGTCTTGTTCGGTGTAGGACAGGGCGACAGCGGCGAACCCTGCGGGCCGGCCGAATACCTTCTGGGCGACCTTGCAACGAAACTGCCCGCCGGCAATTACAGTCTCGGCGCTGGCTTTGACAATATCGAAGCTGCTGCCGTCGCCTGGGGGCTCGGCGCCTACCGGTTCACCCGCTACAAGAAGAAGACCACCCAGCCCAAACCCCAGCTCACTTTGGGCAGTGCCGTCTCAGTTTCCCGGATCAAAACAATTGCCGACTCGGTCTGGCTTGGGCGTGACCTCATCAACACCCCTGCCAATGATATGGGCCCGGACGAGATCGAAGCCGCTGCACGTGCTGTCGCCGCGAAGCATGACGCTGACATAACGGCAGTTGTCGGCGATCAGCTGCTTCAAGAGAATTACCCGATGATCCACGCTGTCGGCCGTGCCAGCACCCGCCCGCCAAGGCTCATCGATCTGAGATGGGGAAACCCGGACGCGCGAAAAGTGACACTGGTCGGCAAAGGGATCTGCTTTGACACCGGTGGCCTTGATTTGAAACCCGCCGCAGCGATGTTGCTGATGAAAAAGGACATGGGCGGCGCAGCATCAGCCCTCGCCCTGGCCAACATGATCATGGGACTCGGGATTAATGTGCGTTTGAGGTTGCTTCTGGCCGTCGCTGAGAACAGCGTCGCCGGCAACGCCTTCCGGCCGGGCGATGTCCTGCCAACCCGCGCAGGGTTTAACGTTGAGATCGGCAACACCGACGCCGAAGGCCGGCTCGTCCTGTCAGATGCCTTATCTCTCGCCGATGATGACGAACCCGATCTTGTCGCTTCATTCGCTACATTAACCGGTGCCGCCAGAGTTGCCCTTGGCGCAGACCTTCCGGCGATGTTCTCCAGCGATGATAAGCTAGCCGATGACATCACACAGGCCGGCTTGAGGCATGCTGATCCGGTCTGGCGTCTGCCGTTCTGGCCTGGCTATGACAAGAACCTCGAACATGGCGTCGGCCACTTCAACAATATCTCGGAAGGCGGCTTTGGCGGAGCGATCACAGCTGCCTTGTTCCTGAAGCGCTTTGTCAAGAAAGCCGAGCGCTATGTGCACTTCGATCTCTATGGCTGGCGCCAGGCGAACAAGCCTCTCGGCCCCAAGGGCGGTGAACCACACACAGCACGATCAGTGTTGAAGGTCATTGAAGATATGGCTGATCGATAACCTGACGATCAATAGCCGTGACGTGGTGCACACCCCGCACTGCGCGCAATCAGTCACCATAACGGGCAAATCGGCGCTCTATAACCAGGGCGCTGTCTCGTCCAAACCGTTCTCCGAGCGCGGTTAAGCGCTCGGCAAACCATTCAGACCCGTCCGGCAAAGGGACATGCGTCGTCGCACCAAGCAGCTGGCCTGTCGCCTGACTGGAATACGTCCGCACAATCGGCTCGCCTGCCGAGACGGCTTCGAATATCTCAGTAAATAGCTCGAATCTTTCGATCGATTGATCCTCGACTGAGGCCTCTGCAATTACCAGGTCATATTTCCGGTCAGGCCGAAGTACGAGTTCAATCGGACAAAGTGCAGCCTCAGCCGGAAGCGCCTGAATGCGCCAGTAGCTCGGATCATCTTCAACGACAATATCAACGACGCCTTCATAGCGGTCCGCCCAGGCTTGGAGATTGCGCTTCGTATCCGTGAGCGAATTGCTGAAAGCATCATCCGACAGCATCTCGTCATCCTCTCATTCGCGTCAATCAGTAGCCCGCATCACGGTCAACGACGTTCTGCATAGGCTCCCCGTTGTCCATCCGGGCAACATGATCAAGGAAGTAGGCCACAATGCTTTCTGGCGTGCTTTCCGCTGCGTTATGCGGCGTGATCACCACCCTCTCTTGGCTCCAGAACGGACTATCAGCCGGTAGCGGTTCCTCTTCGAAAACATCGAGGCTCGCAGCATAAAGCTCACCGGCATCGAGGGACGCAAGAATATCATCACCAACCTGCACGCCTCCGCGGCCGGCATTGATTAAAACCGCCCCTGGCATGCGGGGGTGCCGTCCCGCCTTCGAGAGTTTACCCAGCAGTTCGCGATTAACGAGCCCTTTGGTGTCGGGCGTAAACGGCAGCAGCACAACAAGGATGTCAGTTTCGGATAGAAATGCATCAAGACCAGATTGCCCGGCAAAACAGGCAACCCCTTCCACCTCACGAGGTGACCTCGTCCAGCCACGCACCTGGTAGCCGAGCATCATCAATGCGCGTGCGCAGGCCTCTCCAAGCACCCCGAGCCCCATGATGCCGACCCTGACCTCGTGGGCCGCCGGCTCAGGAAGATACTGCCAAGAATGATTGGACTGCTGCGTCCGGTATTCCGACATGCGTCGCGTATGATAGAGCGTCTGCAGCGTGACATACTCAACCATCCGGCCGGTCAAATCCGGATCGATATAGCGGATGATCGGAACGCTCGGCAACGCCGGATCCTTGAACAGATGATCAACACCCGCACCAACCGAGACGATCGTCTCAAGATTGGGGAAGGACGCCAAGACACCGGGATCGGGATGCCAGGCCAGCGCATGCTTGATGTCGGCCACCTCCCCGTCATCGGGCCATATGCGGATGTCGCGCTGTGGCGCTCTCTCGCATGCCGTCTTGTGGAATTCCTGAGCGCGGTCGCTTCCGATGATGAGCAATGCCATACGTGTTCTTTACCCGTTTAGATATGCACCGACACGCGACCATACTCAATTCTGGGATAGGGCTCCAGCAGAGGTCGTCAAATTGAGTGCGGCCGATAGCAAGGCTTGCGTATAGGGTGTCTCGGGCGCCGAGAAAACCCTCTCCGATGGCCCCTCCTCCACAACATTGCCGTTCTGCATAACAATCACGTGGTTCGACAAGGCACGAACGACCTTCAGGTCATGACTGATAAAAAGATAGGCCAATTGCCGGCTCTGTTGCAGATCCCGAAGCAAGTCAACGATTTGCGCTTGAACACTCATATCAAGTGCACTCGTCGGTTCGTCAAGCATCACGAATTTCGGCTCAAGGACCATCGCCCGCGCAATGGCAATCCGCTGGCGCTGGCCACCGGAAAACTCATGCGGATAACGGTCCTGTGCTTCCGGATCAAGGCCAACTTCCTCGAGCGCCCGACTAACGGCCTCGCGCCGCTCAGCATAGACCATGTCCGGGCTCTGGATCAGCAAGCCTTCCTCAATGATCTGCCCGACCGACAACCTCGGGCTGAGTGAACCAAATGGATCTTGGAATACGACCTGCATCTCTTTGCGAAGCGGCCGCATTTCTCGGAACGTCGCGCCGTCGATCCGGTTACCAACGTAGGCGATTGGTCCTTCCGATGAGATAAGCCGCAACAGTGCAAGCCCAAGCGTCGTCTTGCCGGAACCGGACTCGCCAACGACACCCACCGTCTGCCCAGCACGGATTTTGAGCGACAGTCCGTCGACGGCTTTGACATGATCGACAGTGCGCTGCAGCAAGCCGCGCCGCACCGGAAACCAGACCTTGAGGTTGTCGGTTTCCAGAACAATTGGAGCATCGGGATCCGGCGCGGGCGGGCTGCCTTTCGGCTCGGCCGACAGCAAGTGCTGCGTATAGCTTGCTTGCGGCTGGTTAAAGATGTCCTCGGTCATCCCATGTTCGACAACCTCGCCGTCCTTCATCACATAGACGCGCTCAGCCATTTTTCGCACGATCCCTAGATCATGCGTGATCAGCAACATCGCCATACCCATTTCGCGCTGCAAATCCTGCAGAAGCTCCAGGATCTGGGCTTGGATCGTGACGTCGAGTGCTGTGGTCGGTTCGTCGGCGATAAGAAGTTCGGGCTCATTCGCAAGCGCGAGCGCGATCATCACCCGTTGGCGCTGTCCACCGGAGAGCTGATGCGGATAGTCACTCAACCGTTTCTCAGGATCTCGGATGCCGACCTTGCGCAATAGCTCAACGACCTTCGGCCGTGCCTCATTCTGGCTCCATCCGTTGTGGATGCGCAGCACCTCACCAACCTGCTTCTCGATTGTGTGGAGCGGATTGAGCGAGGTCATCGGCTCTTGAAAGATCATTGAGATACGGCGGCCACGGATCATACGCATCTCACGTTCATCCAGCCCGAGCAGGTCCTTCCCGTGAAAGAAGATCTCGCCACTGGGATGCGATGCCGTCGGGTACGGCAAGAGTTTCAGGATGGACTGCGCTGATACGGTCTTGCCGGAACCCGACTCTCCAACCAGGGCAACGGTCTCACCCTTGTTAATTGTGAACGAAACGTGCCGGACAGCGTTGGCCACCTGATCGCCGGTCTGGAAGTCGACGGAAAGATTCCGAACATTGACGAGAGTGGGTGTGGTGCTTGCCATGGAACTGTCGCTGCCTCGCCTCACACGAATGTTTTGCGCGGATCAAGCGCGTCGCGGACAGCCTCGCCAACAAACACAAGAAGGCTCAGCAAAGTCGCAATCGAGAAGAACGCTGCAATTCCCAGCCAGGGCGCCTGCAAATTAGACTTGCCCTGCTGCAGGAGCTCACCTAGCGATGGCGATCCAACCGGCATGCCGAGGCCGAGAAAATCAAGCGCGGTCAAGGCCGTAATAGCTCCGGTCAGCTGGAACGGTAGAAACGTCAGCGTCGCCACCATGGCATTAGGCAGCAGATGTTTGAACATGATTGTCATGTTCGACAAACCGAGCGCCCGTGCGGCTCGGATGTACTCAAAGTTTCGCCCTCGCAGAAACTCAGCGCGCACAACATTCACCAAAGACGTCCAAGAGAATGCCAGCATGACGACGAGCAATGTCCAGAAGCCCGGCGAGAAAACCGATGAAATGATGATGAGGATGTAGAGATACGGCATTGATGACCAGATCTCCAGAAACCTCTGTCCGATCAAGTCGACCCAACCCCCAAAGTAGCCCTGTAGAGCACCAACGAGAATTCCGATCATGGACGCAAAGATTGTCAACGTCAGTCCGAAAACCACTGAGATGCGGAAGCCGTAGATAATCCTGGCCGTAACATCTCGCCCCTGGTCATCCGTGCCCAGCCAATTCCGATTTCCCCAGGCTGTGAAGCGCTCCATCTGGTCTTGCGGCGCATCACAAAACTCCGCGTTGCTTGCCCAGCTTGGCGGCGCCGGCTGTCCAAGGCAATCCCCTGACTTGGACTTTCGCAGCGGATAGTCATTGTTGACCGTTGAATACGAGTAGCGGATTGGTGGCCAGATCATCCAGCCGTTGTCTTCGATTTCCTGCTTGATCTCCGGGTCCTTGTAATCGGTCACCGCCAGAAATCCGCCAAACTTTTCTTCCGGATAATCAATAATGACCGGGAACAGGACCTCGCCTTTGTAGACTGCAACAATCGGCTTGTCGTTGGCGATGAACTCGGCAAATAAGCTCCCGACAAAGAGCACCAGAAACAGCCAAAGGCTCCAATAGCCGCGCCGATTGGAGCAGAAGTTCTGCCATCGCCGCTGACTGATGGGCGTCAGCGTAAACCAACGAGACCAAAGTCCGCGTTGCCGACCAACTCCTGCGAGCGGCGCAGCACGACCATGTTGATTGTCAACGTCTACCCGCACCCATTACACCTCTCGGTTTTCAAAATCGATGCGGGGATCGACGAGCGTATAAACAAAGTCCGTGATCAACTGAACAACCATGCCGAGCAGCGAAAAGATAAACAGCGTCGCAAAGACAACCGGATAGTCACGATTGATGATGCTCTCGAAGCCAAGCAGACCAAGACCGTCCAGCGAGAAGATCGTCTCAATCAGTAGCGAGCCGGTGAAGAACGCGAAGATGAATGCCGCTGGAAATCCAGCAATGATAATGAGCATCGCATTGCGAAAGATATGGCCATAAAGCACTTGATTCTGTGTCAGCCCCTTCGAACGGGCCGTCAGAACGTATTGCTTGCGGATCTCGTCAATGAACGAGTTCTTGGTCAGAAACGTCAGCTGTGTAAACGCACTAAGTGCCAGGGCAATAAGTGGCAGCGTGATGTGCCAGGCTCGATCGAGCAGCTGACCAATCAACGATAGTTCGGCATGGTTCTCAGACGTCAATCCGCGGGTTGGGAACCACTGAAAAAACGAACCGCCCGCGAACAGCACCAACAGAAACACACCAACCATAAATCCAGGAAGCGCATACCCGACAACGAGCACACCACTGGTCCATGTATCGAAGGGCTCACCATCGTGAACGGCCTTTCGTATTCCGAGCGGGATGGAAATCAGATAGGTCAGGATCACCATGCAGAGGCCGAGCGACACGGACACTGGGAGCTTTTCCTTGATCAGTTCAATGACCGGCGTGTCGCGATAGTAGCTATTGCCGAAATTGAACGTCAGATAGTTCGTCATCATCAGAATGAAGCGCTCGTGCGCCGGCTTGTCGAAGCCAAACTGACGTTCGAGTTCTTTGATGAACTCAGGATCAAGCCCCTGGGCACCGCGATACTTCGATGAGACTTGCGCAGCTTCCGCGGTGGTCGCGGCCGACCCGGCTCCCGCCCCATCGCCACCGCCGCCAATGCGGGACGTCGCACTGATATCATTGCCGCTTAGCTGCGCGATCATTCGGTCGACAGGGCCGCCCGGTGCAAACTGGATAATGACAAAGCTGATCAGCATGATCCCGAACATGGTCGGGATAATCAACAGGAGCCGTTTGATCAGGTATGCTACCATTTATGAACGTACCGGGTTCCGACGTGAGCTAGAACGTGCCTGATGCTGAACATTGACGAATGTCGTGCATCTGACGTTTGACCCTTCTTTTCGGCGAGGCTCGCGGGCAGACGCCGGATAAGAAAGCAGCATAATAACCATAAACTTGCCAGTGATCTTCGCGGTTCAGACATTTGGTCCGGCAATACAGCAAGTGGAGACAAGTGACAGAACCAGAACACGCGCGATTAACGCTTAAGCTTCGCGGCTTTGTCTTTGTCCACCCACCACAGGCTAACGATGCCACGTGAATACGGTGGCTTCTTTTCGGGCCGGCCAAACTTGTCCCAATACGCAATACTGTGGGCGCCCTTGTACCAGTTGGGAATCCAATAGTAACCAGCACGCAGGACACGGTCGAGAGCCCGCACAGCTGTTGTTAATTCCTGACGCGACTTGGCGTTATTCACCGTCGAGATCAGTGAATCGACCGTCGGATCGACGATGCCCGCAACATTGAAACTGCCGTTCGCTGTAGCGGCGCGCGAATGAAACATGTTGAACAGCTCGATGCCCGGCGTGCCCGACATCCGCATCCGCATGCTCAACATGTCATAGTCAAAGTTTTTGCGGCGCAACTCGTACTGAGCCGGATCAACAGGCTCAATCTTGGCATCAATGCCGAGCGCCTTCATGTTCTTCACGATTGGCAGCAGGATCCGGTCAAACGCTGGTGCAAAGCGCATGAAAGACACCGTGAATGGTTTGCCTTCGGCATCGAGCCGCTGACCGTTCACCAGCTTGAAACCAGCCTTCTGAAGCAGCTTATGAGCCTGCCCCAGCTTTTTACGGTTGCGCCCGCTCCCATCAAATACAGGTGGCAGCACCGGCTCCTCGAACACGCTCGGCGGAAGCTTGGCTTTGAATGGCTCAAGCAACGCAAGCTCGTCCGCACTTGGCTTACCCACCGCTTTCATCTCGCTGTTCTCGAAGTAGCTCACTGTGCGCTTGTATTGGGAATAGAACAGGTTCTTGTTCGTCCATTCGAAATCGAACGTATAGCCCAACGCCTCGCGCACGATCGGATCAGAGAACTTCTTACGGCGCGTATTGAAGAACCAGCCTTGCGTGCCCGATGGATTCTTGTCCGGCAGGACAACGAGCTTCACCCGGCCATCTTCGACCGCCGGAAACTGATACCCCGTCGCCCATTGCTTGGAGGTAAACTCCTCGCGCAAATCGTATTCACCACCGGCAAAACCGATCAGGCTCGCGGAACGGTCTTTGTAATAGTTGTATGTGATTTCATCGAAGTTGTTAGTCCCGACGTTGACCGGCAAATCCTTGGCCCAGTAGTCTTCGCGCCGCTTGTAAGTAACAAACTTGTTGGCATCGAATTTCGACAGAATATATGGCCCCGATCCCAGCGGAGCTTCCTTCAAGGTCGTCTTGGTAAAATCCACCTTGCTGTAGTACGCCTTCGAGAAGACCGGCAGGCCACCGACCAGCAACGGCAGATCGCGCACATTCGTTCCTTGAAATTCGAACCGGACGGTATGTCGATCGAGAGCTTCGCCTTTCACAACATCTCGAAGCAAATTCTTGTAGAAGGGATGTCCCTTCGTCTTCAACGTCGTGATTGAGAAAACGGAATCTTCTGCGGTCAATGGTGTCCCGTCAGAGAACTTCGCCTCGGGCCTCATGTAGAACGTCACCGACTTCTTGTCTTCAGCGAGTTCAACTGAGTGAGCAATAAGACCGTAACCGGCACCATGTTCATCACCCGGGCTGGCGAGAAGCGAATCAAACAGCAGGCCGGTGAGACCGTTCGGCGTGTTACCCTTCAAGATGAACGGATTGAAGCTATCGAAACTCGAGCTACCCTGCGTCGGAGTCGTCGAAAGCCTCCCGCCTTTGGGGGCGTCCGGATTGACGTAGCTGAAATGCTTGAAGTCGGGCGGGTAATTCAGATCGCCGAATGTTGAAAGTCCGTGCTTTTTCTCGGCTACCGCTGGTGAAACGCCCAATGGCGATAGAGCGACGGCGACGGCCAGTACCGTGAGTCTCAATGGTCTCTTGATCATCAAAGGCCTTCTTCGGTTGAGGCTGGCATCAAGCCATTATGTTCCGGATGCTACACTAGATGCCAACGGACACGGGCGTCACGTTACAATGCTGTCATTGTTGGTCAAACAACATGGGGGCCGCAACCGACTGGCGGCCTAACGCAACGAGACCGACAGAACAAGACTGGCACAACAAAAAAGGCACTGCCATCAAATTGGCAGCGCCCACATTCGTCTTTCAACCCTGTCGCGTCTCACAAACTCGCGTTCCGGGATTAGCCGTTCCGCGCATCGTTATTGCGCCGGGAATGGCACAGGACTGTCACTTAGCGTTTGCAGATAGGCCAGAAGATTGGCGATCTCTTGCGGCCTTCTCAGACCACCAAAGGCCATCTTGGTGCCCTTCAGCCAGGTTTTCGGCTTGTGCAGGAACAATGCGAGGGATTCGTAGTCCCATTTACCGCCCTTATCCTTCATCGCATTCGAATAATTGAACCCATCAACGGAGGCGAGATCGCGGGTCACAATGCCCCAGAGGTTGGGGCCCTGACCGTTCTTACCGCCTTGATTGACGGTGTGGCAGGTCGAGCACTTCTTGAACACGGAGGCCCCAGCGTCAGCCTTGGCTTTCGAAAGCAATGCCGAAACTGTCGCAAACTCGAAGCCTTTTTTAGCAGCCGGAGCTTGGCCCGAATCGGACGCTGATGCGACCTCCACAGGAAGCGTGTAACCCGCTTTCTTGGTCTCTTTCCCGTGTCCACTTTCAGCGATGTAGATAATTTCCTTACCACCGAAGATGACAAGTAGAGCTGCCAGAACAGCCGCCGCGATCTTATTGAACTCCCAGCTATCCATGTATGGAAGCCTCCCTCCCGTTCCAATCAGTCCGCCCCGCCCGCTGTGAACAATGTCCGGACCGGAAAATTTCAGAGTTGCGCAGGACTATAGATCGTCGGAAGCCACCTGCAACTCTGCCAAACTGACTTTTCAGGGCACATTGCCGAGACCTATTGTCACCGATCCACAAGTCAGGCGATGCTTGATAACGACATCAACTGACAGTTTTGCAGGATCCTACCGTGCCGACGATCATTGTCATTCCGTCCCGTATGAAAGCAACCCGTCTGCCGAATAAGCCCATGGCCGACATCCATGGTGCCCCCATGATCGTCCATTGTTGGCGCCAGGCAATGGCGGCCGAAGCCGGCCGCGTCGTTGTTGCGACCGACACTGAAGAAATCGCTGAGGCCGTCAAAGCCGCAGGCGGCGAGGCTGTCATGACGCGCGAAGATCATATGTCAGGCTCCGATCGGGTGTTCGAGGCCGTCAGCAAAATCGATCCTGACATTAACGCAGACATCGTCGTCAATCTGCAGGGTGACCTGCCGACATTGGAACCCCGCCTCGTCACCGAGTGTATCGCACCACTCACCAACCCGGCGGTGCACATCGCAACCATCGCTGCCGAAATCAAAATCGAAGAAGAGCGCGCCGCACCCCATATCGTCAAGGTTGTTGGCACACCCCAGGGCCCTTCAGACCCGGACACCTTGCGCGCGCTTTACTTCACCCGCGCGCCCGCCCCTCACGGCGATGGCCCGATGTATCATCACATTGGGATTTACGCCTATCGCAGAACCGCTTTGGAAAGGTTTGTGAGCCTACGCCCATCCCCACTCGAAAAGAGAGAAAATCTGGAGCAGTTACGGGCACTTGAAGATAATATGCGGATTGACGTTCGAATTGTTGACACGGTTCCGCTCGGTGTCGATACTCCCGCCGATCTGGAGCGCGCCAGAGAGCTCATCGCGCCGTAATCACCACGTCCGTGGCCTTCCAATCTGCGAACCAGAACAAGAAATAGATTCACTAACCGAAACATCCGAGATCGCGTGCCGCTCGCGCGCAGATCATTCTCGGGCGGGATACCCAATGGCAAAGCACACTTCAGTTCCAGCTAAGATTTCCTACCAGGGAGAGGACGGAGCGAATTCGCATGTTGCCTGCGTCGAAGCCTATCCCGATCTCGAACCGGTTCCATGCCCCACCTTCGAGGATGCTGTTGGAGAGGTTAAGAACGGCCAAGCCAAATACGCGATGATTCCGATCGAGAACACACTCGCGGGCCGCGTTGCCGATGTTCATCATCTTCTGCCGGAAGCCGAACTCTTTATCGTCGGCGAGCACTTCCTGCCAATCCACTTTCAGCTGGTCGCCCCGCGCGGCAGTCAGAAGAGTGAGATCACCGACATTTACAGCCACGTCCACGCTCTCGGGCAATGTCGCAAGATCATTCGTGAATTGGGCGCAACAGCCCACGTGTCCGGCGACACCGCGGGTGCAGCAAGACATGTCCGCGACTGGCAGGACAAATCCAAAGCAGCACTATCACCACGACTTGCCGCAGAGATTTACGATCTCGACATCCTGGCAGAGAACGTTGAAGACGAGGATCACAATACAACGCGCTTTGTCGTTCTTGCTGGCGAGCCGGACGATGCCGAGCCGGACGATGGTCCCTGCGTCACGACATTTATCTTCCGCGTCCGCAACGTACCAGCAGCCCTTTACAAAGCCATGGGCGGCTTCGCGACGAACGGCGTCAACATGACTAAGCTGGAGAGCTACCAGATCGGCGGCGCGTTCACTGCCACGATGTTTTATGCTGACATCGAAGGCCACCCTTCTGACCGCTCGGTAAGACTTGCAATGGAAGAGCTCTCATTCTTCTCTTCCGAACTCAAGATCCTGGGCACCTACAAGGCCAGTGGTCATCGCGCCAAGATCCTTAAGCAAATGAGTATGCCGCCGACGTAGCCTTGGACATCGAGATGGTATCTATAGGTCGTGGCACAGATCAACCATGTCAAAACTGGCGCACATCATAGGAGTTTAAAAATGCCAAAAGCATATTGGGTCAGCTCGTACCACGAGATTCACGACGAAGAGAAACTCGCAGCCTACGCCAAGATTGCGGGCCCCGCTGTCACCGCCTCAGGTGGCCGGTTCCTGACTCGCGGCGTTGCCGCCAAGGCATTTGAAGCAGGCAAGGTACAGCGCACAACCGTAATCGAATTCGACTCGCTCGACCAAGCCATCGCCGCGCATGAAACACCGGAATACAAAGCAGCCCTCAAAGCGCTCGAAGGCGGCGTCACGCGCGATCTGCGCATTGTCGAGGGTGTTGAGTAGCGGGCAAAACCCAAGGCAGCGGCTAGGTAAGAGCCTCCCCCTTATCCCTTCTCTGCGAGCGCCTTGAGATTGGCGAGACCTTTTTCGTAGTTCTCGCCGATCCACTTGTCGAACATCAGCCCCATCCAGCGCATCACCGGACTATTGCCGGCATCGGTTTTAAAGCGCCACGTCACCGTGGTTTTCCCGCCCTCTTCCACAAAATCATAACCCGCTGTCGCCTTGCCTTGCGGACCAAAATTGAGTGCGGTCTCAATCACCTTGTTTGCATCACTTTGTGTGATGGTCTGTGAACCGGTGCCGACATCGTCGCGATCACTCTGCCAGTTGACCTTCTGCCCAACGCCTTGGTCTGGACCGCTGTAGGTGAACTTGGCGTTTGGATCGAGCTTCACCCACGGCGACCACGTGTGCTTGCGCAGATCATTGACTAATGGGAAGACCTTTTCAGCCGGAGCGTTGATCGCAATCGACCGTGAAACAGTAATTTCTCGCGGCAGCGCGAATGCCACCAGGACCAAACCGATAGCAACGGCAACCAGAAATATAACCACTCGATTAATCAATCGCATTGCCAATCCCTCCCAAACATTCACAAAGGCATTCCAGGTCTGACTGGAACCATGCCACGCCACATGGTTTCCGCGAGCCTCGCAAGCGAGGCCGAAGCAGAGCGCGAAATCCTCACATTTCATCCAAAACTAACGCTAAAAACACGTCATGGAAATGGCCGCCCTCGCAGCAGAAGGCGGCCTTGGTGCAGTTCCTGCGATTTTAGAAATCCATATCAAGCAAGCAGAGCACCTGTGTCGTAGAGTGTCTGCGCGTCCAAGCCACTCACATTTTCCAGCATAGCAACTTGCTGAACACCAAATCGACCACCCATGTCCACCGAGACAATCATGCCGTCCTGCGTTGCCTCGAAGCTGACAAGCTCCGCAAGATCAGCACCTGGCTCAAGGCTGATAAGATTCGAAAAATCGAGTGTGTCGGCGGTGATGTCGAAATCCGTGATGATATCGACGTCGTTGTCCTGCGACTGTCGGCTAAAGACATCTTGCCGTTGCCAGGAGAACGTATCGGCGCCATCTCCACCGGTAAGGACATCGTCACCTTTGCCACCGCGAATCCAGTCATTGCCTTCACCGCCATCGAGGACATTGTCCTGCCTGTTGCCCGAGATGTCGTCATTGCCGACGCCACCGATGACATTCTCGATGCTCTTCATTGAGACCATCTCGTGGCCATCAAGCGTGGCCGTATTCTCGGACAAATCGACAGTCAGGTCCTCGGCAAGCCACAGAAAGTCAACCGTGTCTGTGCCGCCGCCACCATGAATGATGTCGTGATCGTCTTTGTATGGCGCATAAAAGACATCATCACCGGACCCACCATACATTTCATCATCACCCTGGCCTCCGAAAAGCTCATCGTTGCCGGAGTGGCCGTAGATGATGTCCTTACCGTAACCACCGTTCAGTTCATCATCACCGGAATTGCCGAAGATTTGGTCATCACCATCGCCTCCGGCAATGGCATCATTCCCCTTGCCGCCCGACAACCAATCATCGCCGGCTTCTCCGTCGATCGCATCATCGCCGCTTTTGCCATAGACGACATCGTTGCCATCACCACCTTTGATGTCGTCATCACCTGTTCCGCCTGACAACCAATCGTCACCAGTCCCGCCATCGATCGAGTCGTTGCCGGAGTTACCGTAGATAACATCCTCACCGTCACCACCCATGAGTGTGTCATTGCCGGAATTTCCGTCGATCTCATCATTGCCGGCGCCACCGTCAACGAAATCGTCTCCCCGACCACCTGACAACCAGTCATCTCCGCTGCCACCGTCGATATTGTCGATTCCGGAGTTGCCGTAGACAACGTCGTCACCGTTGCCAGCGATGACGGAATCGTCACCCCGGCCACCTGACACCCAGTCATCGGCACTGCCAACGTCGATGATATCATTCCCACCCTTTCCGTAGATTGTGTCGTCGCCGCCGTAAGAGATCACAGTATCGCGGTCCGCATTGCCTTCGAAATAATCGTCAAGCTCCGTACCAAGAAATACGCCGACAGGGGTCACTGGGGAGGTGGACAAGTCCCAGATCAGATTATCGGTCAGTCGATCGCTCTGACTGAAAAGTCCGACTGCCTGACTACTGACCTCGGAACTCGTTGCCTTCAGAGCCATATTATTTTGGTCGTCACGAACCATTTTGCGTTACCTCACAACAGCGTTTCATTAATACACTCAAGAGTTGTGCAATAAAATAATTGCAACCACTTTCGTGTGAGGGATATCAATGGCCCGAAGTGTGCCTGAGACCTTAATCGAATTGATCAAATGCAATCGATCAGGCACAATACAACCCTTGCTGATTGATTTTCGTTGATGATAGTTGCATCAGGCTTTCGGATGGTCCGGAACTTCGAGCTAATTGCGCCAAACATTCATTTCGTAAGACCGACAAAGTCTCGTCAAATTGCGCGACAGCGTATTCATCCGACCGTTCGGCGTCTGCGCTGCCGCATATGGTGGCAGCAAGACCGCACGCTCTACTCTCGCTCACTCCCAATCACTTAAAATGGGCTGGTCACCGTGCAATCTGAGAGAGAACCGTCATGCCATTTAACCTTGCAGATGCGCTGCATTGGACAGGCCTCAATTCGTGGCCCAGTGCTGCCCTCTTGCTAGCCTCAATCACATTGTTTGCTGCGAACTATTATCGTTATGCCCTTCGAACCAGGGCGCAGGCTGGCGGCGCAGCAACTGGGCGTCACGCAATCCAAGATCAGTCGAGCCCCGAGGCCAAAAGCAAATCGCAATGGCCGGAGCTCTATGACAATCAAGCCCAATCCAGTCCGACCCAGCCCCCAGCAGCCCGGGCCGCACAGCGATCAAGGGTGACTTGGACTTTGGAGCGAGCAATGCGGGTTGCAAGCTCCGCCGTTATTCTGCTCGCTGCGATCTACATCATCGTCTTTGATCACGGTGCCAACGTGGATCGGCAAAAATGGGCATTCGGAGCCGTTGGTCTTGTCTTCGGTCACTGGGCCAAAACTTGAACACTCATCAACGCGCCTGTCTCTCATTGCGACTTACCAACAAAAAAACCGCCCGCGGTCACCCGCGAGCGGTCTGTCAGTCTCTGGCTTGGAGCCGGAGCGGATGATTACATCATGCCGCCCATGCCGCCCATGTCTGGCATTCCGCCAGCTGGCATGCCGCCAGCGCCGTTGTCCTTCTTAGGACTTTCAGCAACACCGGCTTCAGTAGTGATCAGAAGACCAGCGATTGATGCAGCGTCCTGCAGTGCAGTGCGCACAACCTTTGCCGGGTCGATGATGCCCTTGTCGAACATGTCGCCGAACTCATCATTCTGTGCATCATAGCCGAACGCGTTGCCGCGGGTCTCAAGGACCTTGCCGCAAACGATTGAGCCTTCAACACCAGCGTTTTCAGCGATCTGGCGGATCGGAGCCTGCAGCGCCTTCTGTACGATGGCAATGCCTGCATCCTGGTCTTCGTTGTCGCCTTCGACATCGATCGTAGCACTTGCTTTCAGCAGAGCAGTACCGCCGCCAGCAACGATGCCTTCTTCAACAGCTGCGCGAGTTGCGTTCAGCGCGTCATCAACGCGGTCCTTACGCTCCTTCACTTCAACTTCGGTTGCGCCACCGACCTTAAGAACGGCAACACCACCAGCAAGCTTAGCAAGACGCTCCTGCAGCTTTTCACGGTCGTAGTCGGAAGTGGTTTCTTCGATTTGCGCACGGATCTGGCCAACGCGTGCCTCGATGTCCTTCTTCTTACCAGAACCATCAACGATCGTTGTGTCGTCCTTCGTGATGGAAATGCGCTTCGCGCGGCCCAGCATCGACATGTCGACGTTTTCGAGCTTGATGCCGAGATCTTCCGAGATCGTCTGACCTTCGGTCAGGATCGCGATGTCTTCCAGCATGGCCTTACGACGATCACCGAAGCCTGGTGCCTTAACAGCAGCAACCTTCAGGCCGCCACGCAGCTTGTTGACAACCAGAGTTGCCAGCGCTTCGCCTTCAACATCTTCAGCGATGATCAGCAGAGGCTTGCCAGTCTGAACGACCTTCTCAAGAACCGGCAGCATAGCCTGCAGGTTGGAGAGCTTCTTCTCGTGGATCAGGATGTATGGATCTTCGAGTTCAACAACCATCTTGTCTGGGTTGGTGATGAAGTATGGTGAGAGGTAGCCGCGGTCAAACTGCATACCTTCAACAACGTCCAGCTCGGTGTCGAGGCTCTTAGCTTCCTCAACAGTGATGACGCCTTCGTTGCCGACTTTCTGCATGGCTTCAGCGATCATGTCGCCGATTTCACGCTCGCCGTTGGAAGAGATCATGCCAACCTGGGCAATTTCTTCCGAGTTCTTGACCTTCTTCGAGCGCTTTTCGATTTCAGCAACAACCTGCTGTGTTGCTTTGTCGATGCCGCGCTTCAGGTCCATCGGGTTCATGCCAGCTGCAACTGACTTGAGGCCTTCGCGAACGATTGCCTGAGCAAGAACCGTTGCAGTTGTAGTGCCGTCACCAGCAACATCGTTGGTCTTGGAAGCAACTTCACGCACCATCTGTGCGCCCATGTTCTCGAACTTGTCTTCAAGTTCGATTTCTTTCGCAACGGTGACACCGTCCTTCGTTGTGCGCGGAGCACCGAATGACTTGTCGATGATCACGTTACGGCCTTTCGGGCCCAGCGTAACTTTGACAGCGTCTGCGAGGGTGTTAACGCCGCGCATCATGCGTTCGCGGGCATCACCGGAAAATTTGACGTCCTTGGCAGCCATCTTGGCCTATCTCCTAAGGTTCGTGTTTGCTGATACAAAAACGGGCATTGGAAGGACTTAACCTTCGACAATACCCATGATGTCGCTCTCCTTCATGATGAGGAGATCTTTACCGTCAATCTTGACTTCGGTACCGGACCACTTGCCAAAAAGCACGCGGTCGCCGGCCTTGACGTCGAGCGGCACGAGTTCGTTGTCATCGCCACGGGCACCTGGGCCACACGCAACAACTTTGCCTTCTTGAGGCTTTTCAGCAGCGGTGTCTGGAATGATGATGCCGCCTGCGGACTTTGTCTCGCTGTCGACGCGCTCAACGACCACGCGGTCGTGCAGAGGACGAAACTTCATGAAGTCCTGCTCCTTGATGGGCTGGTTTGAGTTCATGTTATGGGGTTAGTCACCATTAGCACTCACATCTCATGAGTGCTAACAGGATGCCGTGGATGTAATCTTGCACCTTCAGAGTGTCAAGCCACCGACGGAAAAATTTCTGGTTTGGAAGAAGTTAATCTAAATGAAAGCTGCTTCGGCAATCGGTCTTGAGAGGTCGGATGCAGCCTGTAGCCATAGATATAGAGGCCAACCAGCCAAACACAAGGTGCACAAACCTTGCCAGCCGCATGTCGCCGTCATTGAAAACAGAGTTGCTGATACCGGACAGCGGAAATCTAATTGTGCGGCTGCGAAAACGTCTAGCGAACCAGAAATCTGAGGGCGTTACACAATCAGCTGCGCCTTTCAGGTCGGCAAGACAACAAAATTGCCCCCCGAAAGAAGTTGAATCTGAATTGATGCAAATCAACGCTGATACCATCGTCAGCGTCAGACAATCACCGCGATGAGAAAATCAGCCAAAAGCCAGAGCGCGCATATTGATCCACTGCTGCTGGAAACTCAGCTCTGCTTTGCAATGCACCATGCGGTCCGTTCGATTGCACGGCGCTACAATGATGTGCTCAGCCAATCAGGGTTAACCTACCCGCAGTACCTCGTCCTGCTCGCATTGTTCGAAACGAACCCACAAACCGTCGGCAGCCTTGGAAGTAAACTCCATCTCGAGTCGAACACACTGACGCCATTGCTGAAGCGGATGGAAAAGCAAGAACTCATCAGCCGCAAAAGGCGAGAGGACGATGAACGATTGGTCGAAATCCATCTCACCAGTAAGGGCAAGCGAAGCCGCACTGTCGCGACCAAGGCGAGAGAGCATATCGTTTCTCAATTGGCGATGCGAGAGAACGAGCGTCAAAAGCTACGCAAACAGCTTGTCAATATTGCCAACCGCCTGAGCCAGGAGAATTAAACAAGGGTACAATTCTCGGACAGTCGTCAGCGATACAATCCCCGTTCAATTCACTGATGCTGAAATCGTTGTCTGTTGAGGATCGGATAAGCCTACGCAAAGCCTTGCACTTGATAGGTAGTTGCCGGCGACCTCATTCATAGCTCGCGGCACCCGTATTCGCCTCAAGCTCGGTCACTTTGATGCGAATAGATTGGCCGATGGTGCAACGGACTCGGCGCCGGAAACAACCGCGCTGAGCCCAAAGCTATCCAGATCAGATAGATAGCGACTATCAATAAGGGCGAAAACGACCTTATCATCGATTGCAACGCGTGCGAAGTTCTGGCAACTAGGGCACCGTGCGAAAAGCTGGACGCACCATCAGTGGGTCGAACTCTTCACATGATGATCTAACAAGCCTCACAAGTAGCAGAGCGGTTCGCCACCTTGCCCATCCCAACAGATCTCACCTCATTCCTCGATATCGTCCGTGAACATGGCAATATGATCTATTCGATCGTCTTCGCCTATGCTGCCTCACACAGCCTTCTAATAACACTGTTTGCTGGGTTTGCTGCGCATGCGGGGGCATTGTCTTTCACGAAACTGGTGGCAATTTGCTGGATCGCGAGCTTTTTGGGCGACGCCGTTCGCTTCTGGATCGGCCGGCGTTACGGTTCAGCCCTCACTCGTCGATTCCAAAGGCTGCAGCGCCCTGTCAATGTTGTGACCAGACTCATCGACAACCATTATATCTGGATGATCTTGGCCCATCGCTACCCACACGGAATTCGGGGCGTTGCTGGATTTGCGTACGGCATGTCGAGCCTGCCTTGGTCAACTTTCCTGCCACTCAATCTGGTCGCTTCCGGCGTTTGGTCCGTCGTGATTGTATCATTGGGCTATGGTTTCGGTCAGTTCTCCGAAAAAACACTCAACGAGGCCTCGTCCGGGCTGGGCCTTGTGATGCTGATCGGATTCATCGGCCTGTCCTGGTATCTCAGCAGACGCCTAGAACAGATCATGGAAGAAGAAGCCAAAAGCTGATTGCTGAACAGCACGCCCCAAGTCGGTGCCGTCAGGCACTGCACTGACGTTACCGCCGTCCACATGCCGTAAAACGACACCATTCCCAAATGTCGGGAATCCGTCGTATTGTCCCGCTTGACTATGCTCGATGCGCAGACAATTGCGCGCGATGACAGGGGATCTAGGGCACGATGAGCGGAATTCTTGCACTACTTGATGATATCGCAGCGATTGCCAGGCTCGCCGCCGCCCAGGTCGATGACATCGCCGCTCAGGCAGCCAAGGCCGGAGCCAAATCGGCCGGTATTATCATCGATGACGCAGCCGTCACCCCAAAGTACGTCACTGGTTTACCAGCGGCGCGCGAATTGCCGATCGTCGCAAAGATCGCCCGCGCATCGCTCTTCAACAAGCTGGTCATCCTGCTCCCCGCACTGCTGCTGCTCGAAACGTTCCTCCCCTGGGTCATTCCTATCTTACTAATTCTCGGCGGCTGCTATCTGAGCTTCGAGGGCGCCGAAAAAATCTGGCACACCCTGAGTAGCCATAAAGACCCCGGCCCCCAGCAGGCACAAACACTTGATGCGGCCCACCTCGAAGAAACCCGTGTCAAAGGCGCCATCAAAACCGACTTCATCCTATCAGCTGAGATTATGACAATCGCGCTTGCAACGATTGATACCAACTCAGTTTGGAAGAGCGCCATTGTTCTAGCGATCGTCGCAATCCTGATCACGTTTGTGGTCTACGGCGCAGTCGCATTGTTGGTGAAAGTCGACGATGTCGGAATTCGCATGCGCCAGACGGGCAAGTGGGAAATGACACGTTCAATCGGCAACGGTCTCGTCGCTGCAATGCCCAGTGTTCTGTGGTTCATTTCTGTTGTCGGCACCGCGGCCATGCTCTGGGTTGGTGGCAGCATTATTATCCACGCCTTGCATGAAATGCATGTATCGCTGCCCTATGAATGGGTCAAATCAACAGCCAAGGCAATCGTCGGCGGATCTGAGGCAGGCGGGTTGCTATGGCTTGTGACAGCCATCATCGACGCCGTCATAGGCATCGTGGTCGGCTCCCTCCTGATCCCGATCATTGAGGCCGTGCTCGTGCCAATAGAAGCACTCTTCCCGGAAAAGAAGAAGTCGGCGACCAGCAGCTAAGCCGCGACCGGCGCAACAAATGGATGCGCCGACGAGATCAAGAGCAAGCAGCGCTCGTGCGCGATTGCTCATACGACTCGATCAGTGAAATTGAGGGGACCGGCTCTCATAATCCATGACATGACCGGACATGCGGCTTCCGTTGGCTGATGCAAGGAATAACGCCACAGCAGCAATATCTGGTTCGCAATTGATGCAGTCTTCGATCGGATCAAACGCCTCGCCCATCATGGCACGTGGTGCAATACCATTCACGCGAATACCCTGGTCTGCCCAGCGCTCAGCTTCGGAACGCACCATCGCAGCCAGAGCTGTTCGTGCAATACCGGCAAGCGCCACTTCCGATGGTTTGGACGGCGCAGGCAGGCGCAACACGTTCAGGATTGAGCCGTTGGCCCAGGTCAGTCCCATGCGCCCGGCGGCCACCTTCGTCGTCCGCGATGCAGCCTGCATGCGATTAACAAACAGGGCTTCGATCTCTTCCAGAGTAGTCGCAGAATTCAAATCGTATCGGCTGACTTGAATCAGGTTGATAACGGTTTCCAGCCCGCCGTAGACTTTGGTGGCAGTTTGCGTAAAGCGCGTCGCAGTATCCGCTTCATCGATTGGATCATGATGGGCGCGAACCTCCAAAGCCGTTTCACTCAGGACGGCAAGCAAGGCATCTGTTTCCGGACAAGGCTCAGGAATTTGCAACAGCAACCGGCAACTATGATCAGCGAATGCACGGGCAACATCCACACCGCAAGTCGGCCCAACACCTGTAATCAGAACGCGCGTGCCCGCCAATTCAGGATACACGCCTTCACTGTTTCTGATCTCTGCAACGCTCATCAACATAGACAAAACCCTCCCCCAAACTTCAGGGGCTACTTCACGCCGATTCGACTAACGACAAGTTAAATGCCGTCTCGATTCGGGTTTTGGTGTGGCAAGTCCGAGAAATCTTCAAGACCCGCCGAACCTGCACGGTTAACAGCAAACATGAATGCCGATAGGATGCAAATGACCGTATCTGACCACAGAAAGTATCTGGCAAATACACGCGAGGCGTGCATCAATCAGAAGACAACCAAGCGGGGGACACCGTGCCAGTCATTAATCGTTTTTCCGAGTTCCATCCTGAAATTGTCGAGTGGCGCAGAGATATCCATGCCCATCCCGAACTCATGTTTGACGTACATCGCACGGCCGGAATCGTTGCTGAAAAGTTAAAGGCATTCGGCGTTGACGAAGTTGTCGAAGGGATTGGGCGTACCGGCGTTGTCGGAATTATCAAGGGGCGTGCAAACTCGAGCAATAAAGTGATCGGGCTGCGGGCAGATATGGATGCACTGCCAATCCAGGAGATTAAAGACCACGAATACAAATCACAGAATGAAGGCGTGATGCACGCCTGTGGCCATGATGGTCATACGGCCATGCTGCTCGGCGCTGCCAAGTATTTGGCTGAGACCCGTAACTTCGACGGCACCATAGCGGTCATATTCCAACCTGCTGAAGAGGGCGGTGGCGGCGGCCGCGAAATGGTTGAAGACGGCATGATGGACCGCTTCGGCATTCAGCAGGTCTATGGCATGCACAATCTACCGGGCCTGCCCGTCGGCCAATTCTCCATTCGGGAAGGCGGCCAGCTTGCCTCCGTTGACTTCTTCAATATCAACATCGAAGGGCGCGGCGGTCACGCGGCCAGACCTCAGGAGTGCATCGATCCGGCCATCATCGTTAGTCAGCTCGTACCTGCCTTCCAGACAATAGTTTCGCGAACAGTTCATCCACTCGAAGGCGCCGTCCTTTCAGTCACGCAGATCCATATGGGAGACGCACACAATGTCATCCCACAAACCGCGACGATGGCCGGAACAGTGCGCACACTCACATCAGAGACGCGCAATCTCATCCAAGCACGGATGACAACGATTTGCGAACACGTCGCCCAAGCCAATCTCTGCACCATCGATCTCGACTACAAGCGGCTCTACCCCGTCACCGTCAATCACGCACAGGAAACAGCCTTCGCTGCATCCGTCGCGCGCGAGATCGTCGGCCACGACAATGTCAATGACAATGCGCGCCCAACGATGGGCGGCGAAGACTTCGCATTCATGTTGGAAGAGCGCCCAGGCGCCTTCATCTTTGTCGGCCAGGGCGATAGTGCCGGCCTACATCATCCCGAGTACGACTTTAACGACGATGTCATTCCCATTGGCTGCTCGTACTGGGTCAAGCTGGCCGAAACGGCAATGCCACTCTAAATGCGATCAGCGACCGAAGAGAAGCCATCGCGAGTTGGTCATCAATAGCCGGGCAGCCCAGCGCAAACCTGCTGCCCGCACCAACGCTGCTGACCATCGATAGGGCCTCCCCCGAGCAAAGCGAACCAAATGCTTGAATCGGTCCAGTTCAAGTTGCAGAAAACCTGACACCGCAACCAATATTGTGCCAGCCGACTGACTTTGTGGGCCGCTGATAACACCCTGCCCAGATTTGCATCTGCTGCAGGTTAAATTTTTTGCTGGCGGCAACGACTATGGTCATGCCAAATGTTATAGGAGAGGCTTTGTGTAAAATCACAAATCTAATGGCGCCTCACCAAAAATGGGAGAACTCAATGGGCCGAATTCGCAAAACGGCAATGGCAGTCTGCACAGGAGCAGCGCTTTCCCTGGCAGCCAGCGCTGCTCAAGCTGAAACATTCCGCTTCGCGTTCCAAGGCGATGTACAGACAATGGATCCCCATGGCCTGTTCGAGACCATGACGCTCGGGTTCCAGCGCAACATCTACGAAGGCTTAGTGATCCGTGACCAGGACATGAAGCTGACCGGCGCGCTGGCTGAGAAGTGGGAAAACACCGAGCCGACTGTCTGGCGTTTCAGCCTTCGCAAAGGCGTCAAATTCCACGATGGCAGTGATTTCAAGGCTGACGACGTCAAGTTCTCTGTTGAGCGCCTGAGCACTGAAGGCTCAGACATGAAGGTTGTCGCGGCTCTCATCAAAGAAGCCAAGATCATCGATGACTACACCATCGACATTGTAACGCCTTCACCAAATCCGATTTTGCCTCTGCAGCTCGAAATCTTCTACATCATGGACAAGCAGTGGGCTGAAAAGAACAAGGCCACGGCTGCCACCAACGTGAAAGGCGGCGACGAAGGCAACTTCGCTAACTTGAATGCCAACGGAACCGGTCCGTTTAAGCTGAAGTCCCGGCAATCCGGCGTGAAGACCGTGTTGGTCCGCCACGATGCCTATTGGGGCAAAGCACCAACCAACGTCACAACGGTTGAGTTCACACCGATCTCCAACGACGCGACACGCGTCGCTGCGTTGATCTCCGGCAACGTTCATATGGCTTACCCTATTCCTGTTCAGGACTGGAAACGCCTTGAAGATGCGAAAGGCGTGAAGCCTCTGACAGGTCCGGAAGCGCGCACCATCTTCCTTGGTTTCGACCAACTGCGCGATGAACTCGTCGGATCCAATATCAAAGGCAAGAACCCGTTCAAGGATATCCGCGTCCGCAAGGCGTTCATGCATGCGATCAACATCGAGGCGATCAAGGCAAAAGTCATGCGTGGTGCAGCGACACCTTCCGGCCTTATGGTGGCACCTCAGATTAATGGCTTCAACAAGGCACTCAACGATCGCCTGCCATTCGACCTTGCGGGTGCTCAGAAGCTGATGGCAGACGCTGGTTACGCAGATGGCTTCGAAGTCGTCATGGACTGCCCGAATGATCGCTACGTCAACGACGAGCGCATCTGCCAGGCGGCAGCTTCAATGCTCGCCAAGATCAAGGTGAAAGTGAAGCTTCTGGCGCAAACCAAGTCGAAGTATTTCGGCAAGGTACTGGCGCAGAATGGTTACGACACCAGCTTCTTCCTTCTGGGTTGGACACCATCCACGTTTGATAGCCACAACCCGATCGCTTCCTTGATGGCGTGCCGCGGCGGCCCCGACAAAATCGGTGCGTTCAACCTGGGCGGCTACTGCAACAAGCGCATCAATGAGCTGGCAGCCATGATCCAGTCAGAAACCGATCAGGCCAAGCGCCAGACCATGATCGATGAGGCTTTCAAAATCCATAAGGACGAAGTTGGTCACATCCCGCTGCACCAACAGCCTCTGTCCTGGGGTGTTGCTGACAATGCAACAGTCATTCAGCGCCCCGACAACGTGATGGACTTGCGCTACGTCATGGTTGGCAAGTAACACAACCGCCAATCGCCATTGCGGCCGCTACAAGTGTGGCGGCCGCTTTTCAATTCCCCCACTACGTCTCTCATCGCCTTGTCTCAGAGGCAGAGCAATCGGCATCATAGCAATCGATGATCACGTTTATCGCGCAGCGTTTTTTTCAATCGGTCGTCGTTATGTTGACGGTCGCATTGATCGCCTTTGCACTGTTTCGCTTTGTCGGCGATCCGATCAACAACATGGTCGGTCAGGATACGACGCTGGAAGAACGCGCTGAGCTGCGAGAACGCCTCGGCCTGAATGATCCCTTCATCGTCCAGTTTGCCCGGTTCTCTTACAACGCCGCACAGGGCGAATTCGGCATCTCATATCAACACCGCCGCCCCGTGTCCGACTTGATCGCCGAGCGCCTGCCAGCGACACTCGAACTCTCCCTCGTCTCAGCTTTTCTCGCGTTGGCCATAGGTATTCCGATGGGGGTCTACACCGCGATACGGCGCGATGGATTCCTGTCCCGGTCTTTTATGACGTTGTCCCTGGTCGGCGTATCGTTACCGACCTTCCTAATCGGTATCTTATTGATCCTGTTATTTGGCGTGGTTTTGCGATGGCTTCCCACATTCGGACGTGGTGATGTCGTAGAACTTGGTTGGTGGACCACGGGCTTCCTCACGACATCAGGCCTCAAGTCTTTGATCATGCCGTCAATTACACTGGCTCTGTTCCAAATGACGCTGATCATGCGCTTGGTGCGCGCCGAAATGCTGGAGGTGCTGCGAACCGACTTCGTCAAATTCGGCCGCGCCCGCGGACTGTCCGACCGTCACGTTCACTTCAAGATGGCGCTGAAAAACACACTCGTCCCAGTGATTACGATCACAGGACTTCAGCTCGGTTCCATCATCGCATTCGCCATCATCACCGAAAGCGTCTTCCAATGGCCGGGCATGGGCTTGATGTTTGTGCAGGCCATCGGCGAAGTCGACATTCCGATCATGGCCGCCTACCTGGTGATGATCGCATTCCTGTTTGTCGTCATTAACCTGGTTGTCGACGTGCTCTATTTTGTCGTCGATCCAAGATTGCGCGTTGATCGGGCGGGGCACTAGACAAGCATGGCACAAACAGAAATGCCCGAACCCGAAGTGAAGAGCCGACTGCAGCGCCTGCGCGAGAGCGACATCTGGGCAAGTTTCACCTCGTCGTGGATCGTCGTTGGTGCAGCCATCATGACGGTCCTCTTCTTTTTCATTGCCCTTTTTGCACCACTCGTTGCACCACACAATCCGTTCGATCTTGCCTCCATCGACATCCTTGACGGAAGCCTACCTCCTGTCTGGCTCGCAGAAGGCAATCCAAAATTCTTGCTCGGCACCGACGACCAAGGCCGTGATGTTCTCTCGACCATCATCTACGGCGCACGCATCTCACTCTTTGTCGGCTTTGCATCCGTCATCTTTTCCATGGTCCTCGGCGTCGGCCTCGGACTAATCAGCGGCTATGTCGGTGGCCGCCTTGATGATTTCATCATGCGTGTCGCCGACGTTCAGCTCTCCTTCCCCGCAATCCTGATTGCGCTGCTCATTGATGGCGTTGCGCGCGGAGTACTGCCCCGTGACATGCACGAAGATATGGCGTTTTACGTCCTGATCTTTGCGATCGGTGTCTCTGGCTGGGTTCAGTATGCCCGCACCGTCCGCGGCTCCACGCTCGTTGAAAAGAACAAGGAATACGTACAGGCTGCACGTGTCATCGGCCTGGGACCTAGCGTCATCCTTTGGCGTCACGTCTTGCCAAATGTGACCGGTCCGGTCCTCGTGATCGCAACAATCCATCTTGCCATTGCGATCATCACAGAAGCGACGCTGTCATTCCTGGGTGTCGGAGTACCTCCCACGACGCCATCTCTTGGGACACTCATTCGCGTCGGCAACGACTTCCTGTTCTCAGGCGAATGGTGGATCACGATCTTCCCTGGCGTGGCACTGGTCCTACTGGTGCTGGCTATCAACCTTTTGGGCGACTGGCTGCGTGACGCCCTCAATCCGAAATTGAGGTAGCCGCAGGATGGAACTTCTCGACATACGAAAAATGCGCGTTGAGTTTCCATCACGCCGCGGCCATGTCGTGGCTGTTCAGGAACTCTCTCTCACACTCAGCCCCGGCGAAATCCTTGGCGTTGTCGGCGAATCCGGCGCTGGCAAGTCGACGATCGGCAACGCCATTATCGGCCTACTTGAGCCTCCGGGTGAGTTGACCGGAGGCGAGGTCTACCTCCAGGGCGAGCGGATCGATAATCTTTCAGATAGCGACAAACGCCTGATCCGCGGCGGCGAGATCGGGATGATCTTCCAGGATCCATTGACGTCGCTAGACCCACTTCAGACTGTCGAAACACAGCTTCTCGACACCATCCTTCTGCACCTCCCATTGTCCGTTCAGGAAGCACAACAGCGCGCTGTCGAGCTGCTTGATGCTGTTGGTATTCCCAACCCAGAGTCGCGCATCAAAGAATATCCGCACCAGTTCTCCGGCGGCATGCGTCAGCGCGTTGTCATCGCGTTAGCGCTCTGCGCGGAACCGAAACTGATCATCGCAGATGAGCCGACAACCGCACTGGATGTCTCTGTTCAAGCACAGATCTTGGAGCTCATGAAGGGGCTCTGCCGTGAACGTAATGTCGGCATGATCCTGATTACACACGACATGGGCGTCATCGCGGAAACCGCCGACCGAGTAGCCGTGATGTATCGTGGCCGCGTCGTCGAAACAGGCACAACATCCCAAATCATTACGGCGCCCGAACATGATTATACTCAGAGTCTGATCTCGGCTGTACCGAGGCCCGATCGCCGTGTTGAGCGCTTTCCTCTCGTTACCTACATTGAGGATGCACAGGACAGACCCGAAGGCTTGGACCTCGGATCCCATTGGCTCGGACAGTCACGAGATTTCGGTGAGCAGCACGCGAACCTTGTCGATGTCAGTGATCTTTCGATGCGCTTCATCACACGGCATTCGATCTTCCCAAGTAAACGGCGTTATCTTGAAGCCGTCCGCAACGTCAATTTTGCCATTGGAACGGGAGAGGTGTTCGGGCTTGTTGGCGAAAGCGGCTCCGGGAAATCAACCGTTGCCCGCATGATCACCGGCATCTACCCACCAACCGGCGGCACAATCACCTTTGCAGGTCAGGAACTCACGCGGCTGCGCTCACGCAAAGAGGCAGCTCCCTGGCGGCGTCAGATGCAGATGGTGTTTCAGGACCCGTTCTCATCGCTCAACGGCCGCATGCGCGTACGCGATATCATTGCCGAACCGATCATGTTCCACAAACTGGCATCCACACGCGCGGAAGCCACAACAATCGTCAACGACCTCTTGGACATCGTTGGCTTGGGTGCGCAGGCGGCGAAGCGCTTCCCACACGAATTCTCAGGTGGTCAGCGTCAACGCATTTCGATCGCACGCGCGCTCGCCACACAGCCACGCTTTCTCATTTGCGATGAGCCCACATCGGCATTGGATGTCTCGATCCAGGCGCAGATCCTGAACCTTTTGAAGGATCTTCAGGAAGAACTGAACCTGACCATGCTATTCATCAGTCACGATCTCCCTGTCATCCGGCAGATGTGCGATCGCGTCGGCGTCATGCGCAATGGACAGCTGTTGGAGATAGCCGAGACCGAAAAGCTGTTCACTCAGCCAGAGCATGAGTACACGGCACATCTTCTGGAGTTGATGCCGAAGTTCAGCGGTTTCGAACTCCACTCCGGACTAGCTGACCTATCGCAAGCGGCCCAGAGCAGCGGCACAGATGCGCGCGCCTGACACAACATCTTGACGCGATCCTGAGCTCTTGTGTTTTGGACGAAAGTTGAGCCAGGGCAATTGGCTGCCACTGATCATGCCGTTGAGTAAACTCATTCGTCCTCCCGCCAGTCGCCAGCCAACGTGAGTCCCTCGATCTCAGTTGCACCATCGGTCTTGACCACCCGGCGCACCCGTGCGCCCAGCTCGGTCTCCAATGCCGACGACAAAACCTCGGAATGCGTGACAACCCAGATCTGGGTGCGATGGGCCGAACGCGCGATCAAACGGGCCAAGGGTTCAAGAAGATCAGGATGCAGGCTGGCTTCAGGTTCATTGATCGCAACAAGTGTCGGCAGCCGATAGCCCATCAGAGCACCAAGAAGGCAGAGGTACTTCAGCGTTCCATCCGAAAGTTCATGCGGTTGAAATGCGCGCGGCATATCCGGAAACGTCAACTCAAACTGGCAAGAGCTGCCGACATCGCCCGCCCATAGCACCGATCCGGGAAATGCATCGTCAATGGCCGCGTCAATATCAGATGTGTCCTGCCGAATTTGAAAGAGCGTGGCCAGAACGGCTGCCAGATTGTGTCCATCCGGCGCAAGTGTTGGTGTTGTAATGGCATTGCACGGCGAACGGATCAGCGAGCCGGCATCGGTGCGAAAGTCGTGATAGAAGCGCCAGTCGAGCATTTCGCGACGCACCGCTTCCAGCTCCGGATAGCGTACCGCGTCACGAAAAGCAGCCAGCGCAGTTTCGGATGGCAATACGGCATCTCCGTAGGTAACGCGCTTACCCATTTCATCTCGCAAGGTCACGGCAGGGCCTTTGCGTTCCATCATCGTCATCGGCTTGCGACCATGACTACTGCTTAGTCGCTCAAGCTTGACTAAGGGCTCAATACTGAAGGCCGCATCGGTTGGACGCGGCAATCCAAGCTCCACTTCGTAAGTAAATCCAATACCCTCGGCACCGCCGAACTCAAGCTCCGTGAAGTCGGCACGCAGCACGATGCGAACCGGTTGACCGCGTCGGCGCGAGCCCGCCCATAGAACAGATTCGATGCCACCCTCCTGGGCGATGGCATGGCTTATACAGCCGTCTGCAGCAGCCTGTAGCTTGGCCAGCGCGTTGTAGAGATTTGTCTTGCCGACACCATTCGCACCAACGAAGACGGAACATGCCTCAATCGGCATCGTCAAGTGGCGGACAGAGCGATAACCGCGAATACCAACTGAATACAGCGGCAACACGAAACTCCTTCTATGGCCACAGTTGCACGTTATCACTTGCCATCACTCATCCTGATGGCGGACATTGGGCAACGACACTGGCTCACACGAGTGTCTGCAGATAACTGGATTTCTCAATGAAAAACAATTGGCCAGAACTGGTCAAACAGGTTCGCATAAAATTCTCCCTCTCCCAATCGATGCTTTCGGAACTGACAGGTGTCTCGCAAAAGACAATCTCGCGTTGGGAACGCGGCGAAGTCGCACCAGGCAGACCCATCCAGATCCAGCTCTCGGAAATGATGCGGCGACCGACCAGCAATCTGCTGTCAACAATGCTCAGTTCCGTCAGGCATTGTCCGGCACCGCGAGCCTTGTCGCGCATGCCCAACCTCCGTCTTCTTGCAGTGTCCCCGCAGGCCATCAAAAAACGACCGTCGATCGTCAATTGGATCGACCACGATCTTTCAACGATCGCATGCGGCATTCTTGAGGAGATGCTCGACGACCGCGAGCTTCAGCGAGCCATCGCGCTGCAAGAAGTTGCAAGCGTCATATCGACAACCGACAGTGTGCTAAAAACCACTGAACACGGGCAGGTCGGAAAATACCAAACCACAATCACCTACTTCTCCCATGACGGCACGCTTTACAGCGACGCTATCTCGGTGCCAGCGCCAGCCTCGGCAGTACGTGGCTATCGTGCGATCCCGGTTGAGAGTATGATTGTTGACGAGTTAAACCAGCAATGAGTCGGTACCGCACGCCACGTGCCAGCTTGCACTGAGTGCACTCCCGGTCGTTTTGTGACCAACGGACACTTGTAGTTTCCTCCATTCCATATTACAGCCCGAACCGGGCCGTTGGAGACGTAGAAGCGCATCCAATTGCTGGCTGAAGAGAACCCTGGATCATCGAAAGTCGGCGAGGTTCATGGGCCGCCCTTGAAATCGAAGTCGGATCGTGCGTCCCTTCGGAACAATCTGTCTTTGGGACACGCCAACGACGTAGTGATAATCAACTGGCCCTGGAAGACGCATGCCTGCGATAATCGAAGTCAAAGACCTGCAAAAGACCTATGCATCTGGGTTTCAGGCGCTCAAGACAATTGATCTGAGCATCAACAAGGGCGAGATCTTCGCACTTCTTGGACCGAACGGCGCTGGCAAGACCACTCTCATCAGCATCATTTGCGGCATCGTCAACGCATCCGGCGGCAGCGTCACCGTGGATGGCTACGACATTAAGAAAGACTATCGCAAATCGCGGTCGCGTATCGGCCTCGTCCCCCAGGAATTGACAACGGATGCCTTTGAGACCGTCTGGGCGACAACGACCTTCAGCCGCGGCCTGTTTGGTAAGCCTCCGAATCCGGAACACATCGAAAGTATCCTCAAGGACCTCTCCCTATGGGATAAAAGAGATAGCCAGCTCATGACCCTCTCAGGTGGCATGAAGCGGCGCGTGATGATCGCAAAAGCTCTGTCACATGAGCCACAGATCCTATTCCTGGACGAGCCAACTGCAGGCGTCGATGTCGAGTTACGCCGGGACATGTGGGAAGTGGTTCGCCGTCTGCGAGCGGCAGGCGTCACGATCATTCTCACAACACATTACATCGAAGAAGCTGAGGAGATGGCGGACCGCGTCGGCGTCATCACCGGTGGTGAACTCATCCTGGTCGAAGAAAAAAACGAACTGATGCGCAAGCTCGGCAAGAAGCAGCTAACGCTGCAGCTGCACACGCCGCTCACAGCACTGCCAGAATCTCTCGCAGGCTTCGACCTATCCCTTTCCCAGGACGGCACCGAGCTGACCTATACCTACGACACACAACGCGAGCGCACGGGCATCCGCACCCTTCTCAACACACTCGATGATGCCGGGATCACTTTCCGTGATCTGCAAACGACGCAAAGCTCGCTGGAAGACATCTTCGTCGGCCTAGTAAAAGAGACAAAACAGTGAATTGGCGAGCGGTCTGGGCAATCTATAAATTTGAAATGGCACGCACCTGGCGCACCATCATGCAGAGCGTGGTGTCCCCCGTGCTCTCCACATGCCTCTACTTCGTTGTATTCGGGGCGGCCATAGGCTCACGGATCACCGAGATTAACGGTGTGAGTTACGGTGCGTTTATCGTGCCTGGCCTCATCATGCTATCATTGCTCACCCAAAGCCTGACAAACGCTGCCTTCGCGATCTACTTCCCTAAATTCATAGGCACAATTTACGAGCTTCTCTCGGCTCCCGTCTCAGCCCTCGAAATCGTTATCGGTTATGTCGGCGCAGCTGCTACCAAATCCATCATTGTTGGACTCATCATCCTCGTAACAGCGTCGTTCATTGTTGAAATCCGCATCGCGCATCCATTCGTTATGATGCTGTTCCTGCTGCTGACGGCAGTGACTTTTGCACTGCTCGGTTTTATCATCGGCATTTGGGCGCAGAATTTCGAGCAATTGCAGATCGTACCGCTGCTGGTCATCACGCCACTGGCCTTTCTCGGCGGCAGTTTCTACTCGATCGATATGCTGCCACCCGTTTGGCAGACCATCAGTCTGTTCAATCCGGTAGTCTATTTGATCAGCGGTTTCCGTTGGAGCTTCACCGAGATCGCAGATGTCAATGTCTGGACCAGCTTGGCCATGACATTGCTGTTTCTCGGTCTATGCCTCGGCACGGTCTGGTGGATCTTCCGAACGGGCTACCGCCTAAAAAAATAGCACCGCTATAGCTCCTAAACCAACGCTTCGTCGACAACTCTCCCTCGCCGATCAGGAGGCACTAGCCGCCAACGAGGCGATGTTGCGGCAAGGCTGACAATTGCATCTAGTGTAGCGCATCTGACGCTTGGTCCCCGCTTATCGCTAGCCTCGAGTCCAAGCGTCAGATGCAAGAGCCAAACTAGAAATAGAATCTTGCCAGTGTTCCTTTGCCTTCGACATTTGAACCGAGACAAGCGGGAACGGGAAGCAAATGTCGGAGCCGGAACGCTAGGCCATCTCGCTCAGAACCAGATCGAGGATACTCACCGCTTCATCTATCTCCTCTATGGTCACGTTGAGAGCCGGCATAAAGCGCAGAGAATCAGGTCGCGGCGCATTGAGCAGCAAGCCCTTCTCCATTGCTTTCACAACGATGTCAGGTCCCGTATTCTGCCCGAGGTCGAGAGCAATCAAGAGCCCTGAACCACGGGTTTTGCCCAGACCAAACTCACCAGAAAGCTGCGCCAGTTTTGACTGCAAATGTGCACCTGCCTTGTTGATATGAGCCAGAAAACTTGGCTTCGCCACTTGGTCGAGCACAGCAAGTCCAGCTGCACACATCAGGGGATTACCATTGTAGGTTCCGCCCTGATCACCGTGCTCAAAACAGCTAACCTCTTTCGTCGCCAAGAGCGCACCAAGCGGCACTCCACCACCGATGCCTTTGCCAAGGGTCATAATGTCGGGAGTGATCCCAGCATGTTCATAGTGGAACAACCGACCAGTTCGGCCAATTCCCGTCTGGATCTCATCAACGATCAGGAGGAGGCCATGCTCCTGCGTAAGCTTGCGCAACTGCTGCAAAAACACATTGGTCGCCGGCCACACACCCGCCTCTCCCTGGACAGGTTCAAGCATGACAGCAACGGTCTTAGCTGTGATCAGTTCCTCAACCGAACTGAGATCATTGAGCTTCGCCTTGGGAAACCCTGAGACCTTGGGCTCAAAGAGTGGCTCAAAGGCTTTCTTGCCGGAGGCCGACATTGTCGCCAGAGTCCGGCCATGAAACGCACCATCAAATGTAATGATTTCGTAGGCACCATCCCGGTGCTTCTCACCAAACCTCCGGGCAAGCTTGATTGCACCCTCATTGGCTTCGCCACCGGAATTCGTAAAGAACACCTCATCAAAGCAACTGTGAGCGACAAGCTTGTTGGCTAGTTCAAGGCACGGCCCATTGAAGTAGGCAGGGCTCGGCGTAATCAATTCGTTCGCCTGCTTCGAAAGCGCGTAGGCCAGATGCGCCGGCGCATGCCCCAGACAATTCACCGCCCAGCCCTGCACGAAATCAAGATAGCGCTTGCCGTTGCTATCCCAGAGGTACGATCCCTCACCTTTCTCAAAAACGACGGGTGGTCGCGCCGTGATCTCCATCAATGCCGTGACGGAAGGGTTGTGCTTTTGCATGGCTGTCTCCTTTTCTGGGCTGGGCACAACAAAAAAGGCCACACGGGTCGCGTGTGGCCTTGGGAAAATCAGCTGGATCTATTTGGGGATCAGCGTTTTCTGAAACGGACACGGCGCAACCAGGCGGCGTCGATGGTACGACGACGCAGGCGGGCGCGCTCAGATGTCCGTGTGTTCAACATGAAGCGCGGTATGACGATGTCAAACCGCGCTGTCAAGTTTTAAAAATCCATAGATCGGACGAGAGTTGAACGAAGGTGCTGCGAACTCCGCCTTGTGCGATCTGGATGTCGACAGCGTCTTTCCGAATGGCAACACAAGGTTTCTGTGCTTGATTTCAGCACACCAACTGCCGTGCCAGGACACATGAGTTTCGCGCTACCCGACACAAATCACCGGATAGCGCGATGTTTAGATCTAGCGGAATGTAACGACGCGCTTGCCGGAGTCTGCCATGTAAACACCGTGGCAAATCTCACCTCCACCCGGCACCTTTGAAACGATGACCCAAGGATGGGTCATGTAGGTCGAGATGCGCTTGCTATCGCCTTTGTAGACGTTTCCATAGCTCTTACGGCGGCCTTTGTAATCCAGCCAGTACACCTTGATTACATCCTCTTCGCTTTGTGCACGGTTACGGATCACAATTGAGGTCTTCACCTTGCCATGGATCGAACGCATGTTGCCTTCGCCTCTACAGCGGTCATAGGCACGGCTTTGGATGCGGGTCCCGCCTGCCGATTGCAGACGATGCTCCAACTGGGCAATGCGGTCGGTATAGTGTGTTTCGATGCAATCAACACTCGCATTGCAGCCATTGCGATCTTGTATCCATCGGCGTTGACGATTGCGGATCTTCAGCCAGGCCCGTTTCCCCACGCGAACACTGAGATCCTGATAGACTTTGTTCAGTCTCTTATCGAGCCGGGTTAGATGCCGACTGATACAAACCTCATACTCGGCAGCCATCTTGGCCGTGCGTGTACAAAACGCTTCGCGGTACTCAGCTTTGGTGCGGGCGTTTACAGCACCTGCTGATGCTACAAAGGCGACTGCGAATGTCGTTGTGATCAAAATTGTGCGCTTCATGTTGGCCTCCTACCTGGATGAGCGGGTTCACTATGTGCTTGCTCATCAAGGTATTCGAGACCGCGGGAAGCACATCCCAATCAGCCGACATGCAACGGAAACTGAACGGAACTTTCCGGTATTTTCCGGAACCCAATCCCGCTTGCAATGAATGAACTGACAGGAAAGCTGCAGTTGCCAAGGGCCAGATCCTAGCGACCCTCACACAAGGCGATGACAGCCGGGTCAAAATTGGTTTGAGCCTGCAAAAAATTGCCCCCGGAACAACCGTTGCTTTGTTCCGGGGGCAATACAGACGTCAGGCCACAGCTCAGTCGTCGGCCGGCGTACGGCCTTGCCCAACACGCAGGATCAGCAATCCGTCGCCATGATGCTGAAGCTGGAGTCGGGCGTATTGCAGTTATTGCCCGCCTGCGCTTTGTACCGCCTGGCCGGTGCTACCGTTGCGGGAGCTACACTGGCACTGGCTTGCGCTACAGAATAGGGCTTTTGCTTGGCAAAGCCGGTAACGACAATGCTGGTTCGCTTTTTCCCATGCCGGTGCACCAGCTGGTAGAACTTTCGCGCGTTCGCATTCGTCAGGCGAATACAGCCATGTGACGCCGGTCTGCCCAAACGCTTCACAGCTGTCGTGCCATGTGTTGCAATCCCACCGTTGAAAAACACCGAGTACGGCATCGGTGCCATGTTATACTTGCGAGAATGCCACATCTTGGCGGTCCATGCCGGCGTGAACCGTCCGCGTGGCGTTTCATGGCCTGTACGCCCGGAAGAGATTGACCAATGATGCAAGGTCTGACCGCCGCTCTTAACAGTCATGCGTTGAGCAGTCAGATCAATATGTGCGTGGAGGGTTGGTGTAAGCGGCTTGGCTGCAGCCTTCGGCGCAGCACTTAGTGACGCTGCTCCCAGGGCAGCAGTGGCCGTGGTCTTCTTTGCTTCATCAATATCCAGCTCAGGCATGGCCCACACCGGGGCGGAAATGCAAAGAGAAACACACAGCGCAGAAATGCGCGCGGGTACGCGGAAAAACATGACTCTACTCCATACAACATCTAACGACGTGCATAGTTGAACATGGTAAACAGCATCTTAACGTGCTGTTCAAAAGGGCATTGGGTCGGATCCAAACGCGAGCAAATTCAGTTGGGCTACATTCGCGATCACTGGCGTGGCAGACACTCGCTGGGTTGGTCTTTCTGGATCAATCTGGTTGCAATAAGAGTGATCGTTTTCACACTCGAATTTGCCTTGCGAGGGATCCTCGATCACAGCGAATTCTTGTTCATTGCCGCCAAGACGATATTCTTCCTGGTCTTCCACATTCTCGTACTTGGCTGGCAGATCATTGGCACGGTCCGGGCTGCCGAAGCGCACATGCAAGCGACAGGATCATCGCTTCTGCTTTGGTCCTGTTACCTTGCTTGCCTGGCAAGCCTGATCATGACTGCCAATGTCGTGCTCAGCACAAACAATCCCATCCAGTCCTATGACTTTCTACGGACCATGGCAGATGTCCAATCAGAGCAACGCAAGTCGCAATACCAGTTTCAGTATGACAAGGCGACCGGAACACTCAAATTCAGTGGAGACTTTGTAATTGGTGTGCGGCGGGCCTTCACTTCAACATTCAAACGCGAGTCCAATATCCGTCGGGTCATCCTTGAAAGCCCGGGCGGAAGTATCTACGAGGCCCGCGGCGTCGCGCGTATTCTCCTTGAAAAGAAAGTGGAGACACACATCCAGACTATGTGTGCTTCTGCATGTGCGTTGGCCTACCTGGCAGGCAAGACTCGATCGATCGCGCCGGAAGGCCGATTGGGATTTCACAAGTACGACTTCAACTCGGCAAACAGGCAGCCACACCCCATGATCAAACTGGCTGATGAACACGACGCTGATCGCAACTACATGAGAAAACGCGGACTGTCGGAGTCGTTCCTGGAGAAGGTCTTCAAACAGGACCACGCGAACATCTGGTTCCCGGCGACAACGGAGCTACTCCAGGCTAGAGCCGTCCATGCCATCGTTCCAGGTGTCACAAGGTAGACATTTAGCCCTTCGACGGCACCGGCACGTCCTTGCCAACAAGCCCCGACAAAACCGCGTAGTTCTCTTCCGTTGGCTGGTTATGATCCATCTGCGCCTGCCGGTCTCGCAGCTTCAACCTGTGCGCATAGTGTTCCGGCATTAGGCCGTAGCTATAGTCGCCAATCTTGTGCGCCATGTGCGCAGGCCAATCCGCGTACCACATCAGCTCTCGCGCCATCGCAATCAGGTCGGCTTGCCCCTCTCGCAACACCGCTTCAGCCTGCTCCCCGTCCGTGATCAGCCCAACCGCCATCGTGCGGATGCCGACTTCTCTCTTGATGCGTTCGGCAAACGGAACCTGGAAGCCAGGAAGGCGGGGAACCAAAGACATGCTTGCCGAGCCGGAGATCCCACCGGACGAACAGTCGATGATGTCAACGCCCAGATCCTTGAGACGGCTTGACAGCACAATACTGTCCTCAGTGTTCCACTCCCCACCGACACCATCGACAGCGGACAGCCGATAAAACAGCGGCTTGTCATCCGGCCAGGCAGCGCGCACTTCTTTTGTGATTTCGAGTGCGAACCGCATGCGATTTTCTCGCGAACCACCGTAGCTATCTGTCCGTTGATTTGAAATCGGCGACAAGAATTGATGGATCAGATAACCGTGTGCGCCATGAATTTCACAGATGTCATAATCAGCCTGATGCGAACGTTCGGTTGCTATGACGAACGCATTGATGACGTCTTCGATATCGACAGTTGTCATCTCTTTCGGAACATTCGCACCCTCGGCTTGCGGGATCGCACTTGGGCCCAAAGGTTCCCACATCCCAAGCCCTTCTGCCTCATCTTCTGGCGTTAGAGGTATCCAGTCTTTCATGGCACCGTGGACTGATCCCTTGCGCCCCGAGTGGCCAAGTTGTATGGCCGGAACCGAGCCATTCGCACGCAGGAAGTCATTGATCCGCCGGTATTCTGCAACTTGCCGGTCATTGTAGAGACCTGCACAGGCATGCGTTTTCCGACCACGCGGCTCTACAGCTGTCTCTTCACCGAACACAATCCCGCAGCCGCCAATCGCGAGGCGTCCCAGATGCACAAGTTGCCAGTCATTCGGCGAACCATCGTGCGACAGGTATTGGCACATCGGAGAGGCAACAACGCGGTTGCGCGCGGTGACTGAACGCAAAGTAATCGGGCTAAACAATCGTGAGTTTTCCGTGGACGACTCCGGATAATCCTGCATTCTCAACACTCCCTCGCGCAGAGATCCAAACGTGGTCGTACTGTTGAGGTGCTCGAACCTACTGGCAAGTCCTGCAATTGGAAAATCAGCCATCTGGCACGCATGGCACTGCGCCCCACTTAGGAGCTGAGTAAGTTTGCGTCTACCTTCGCCATCACATCAATTCAGAATGAAGTCGTGCGAGACTAAACCGCTTGTCCATCGTCCTTCGAGCTCGCTTTTTGTGGCTCTGAGGTATTTGAAGAAAACAAACTGAACAGAAGCGGTCCACATAGCCCAAGCACCGCGAGGCAGAGGAAGAATGCTGCAAGCGGCTGCGTCAGGATTAGCCACCATTGACCATCAAACATCTTCAGTGAGTTCTGAAGATTTGTCTCCACCATCTCGCCGAGGATGAGCCCGATGGCCACCGGCGCCACGGCAAAGCCGTATCGCCGCATGAAGTAGCCAATGACGCCGAAGATCATCACGATCCAGACGTCCAGGAGCGACTGATTGAGTGCATAAGCGCCAATCACTGAGAGTGCAAATACGATCGGCCAAAGAATAGGCGTCGGCACCAGAGAGACGCGGGCGAAAATCCGCGCCGCATAGAGACCCAGGAACAGGAACATGATGTTGGCGACCAGCATCGCGCCGAAAATCGCGTAGACCTTCCCAACCTGCTCCGTGAACAGGTAAGGCCCGGGGCGAAGCCCATGCACCATGAGGCCCACCAGAATAACCGCAGTAGTTCCACTGCCTGGAATACCGAGAACCATGGTCGGGACCATCGCACCGCCGGTTGCGGCATTGTTCGCAGCTTCAGCGCCAGCGATACCTTCCACAGCCCCTTTACCGAATTCCTCTTTGTTCTTGGACCAGCGCCGCGCTTCGGAGTAACCGATCATCGATGCAACCGTCGCACCTTCCGCAGGTAGAACGCCGATAAACGTCCCGATCCCACATGATCGCAGAATAGTTTTCCAGATCTTCTTGTAGTCCGCCATCGTTGGCAGCTGCACGGCCTTCATTGCAATCTGCTCGACGATCAGATTGAGACGCGTTGACTGAACGAGCAATTCCGACATCGCGAACAGGCCGATCATCACCGGCACGAAATGTAACCCCTCATAGAGGTCATAGTTGCCGAACATGAAGCGTTCGATGCTGGTTGACTTGTCAGCACCGATCGTCGCCAGCCAGACACCGAAGAGACCGCCAATAAGGTTCTTGACGGCGCCGCCGGCTGAGATGCTGGCCAACATAGAAAGCCCGAAAAGCGTCAGTGCGAAGTACTCAGGCGGGCGAAATTCATAAGCGACACGCGCCAACAATGGCGCCGCAATGCAAAGCGCAACGACCGAAAAAATGCCGCCGATGGTGCTAGACACCACCGCGATGCCCAATGCCCGGCTGGCCTCACCACGCTGCGCCATCGGGTAACCATCGAGGCACGTCGCAGCCGCAGCAGATGTCCCCGGCGTATTAATCAGAATAGCCGTGATCGAACCTGCAAATGTCGCTGAAACATAGATCGTCGATAGCACCGCGATGGCGTGCACCGGATCCATGGTCAGTGTAAACGGCAGCAGCAGCGCCGCGCCCGTCGTCGCGCCAAGTCCCGGCAATGCCCCGATGATGACCCCGATAATGGTTGTCAGCAAAATCAAGAGCAACAGGTAAGGGTCGGTCATTACCGACGCCATGGCGGTGAGCGCTTCGGTCACTATCGGCTATCCGTAGTAGAGTTCGGTGAGTATCCCACGCGGGAAGCGAATCTTGAGTACGAGATCGAACAGGAAGAACACGGTCACGGGTGTCACGATGGCAACCATCGCAGCCATCCAGTATCGCCGTTCACCCCAGACAAGGCACATGATGAAAATCACGACCATCAGTCCGACAAACATGTCGACGTAGGTCGTCAGGCCATAAAACACGATCATCAGCAGCATCGTGATCCAGGTCTGCGGTGCCTGGCGCGGATGCGGCATGCGTTGACCACAGACAAGCTGATAGATCAGGACCGCGTTGAGAAGTGCAATTAGGCCCATCAAGAAGATGGGAAACGACCGTGGCTGCATGGCTTCGCCAATCACGATTGCCGGTGCAGTATCGAGTTGCAGTGCGAAGTATGTCACCACACCGCAAAACGCAAATATCAGCGCCGGCACGAGCCAGTCGCTGAACGTGGTGGACCGCCGACGATCGGCGGCCCCTTTTGTGTCGAATTCAGACTCCATCAGAAGTGCTTACTTCAAGCCCATTTCTTTGATAGCCGGTTCGAATTCCTGGATCATGGCTTTGATCTGCGCACCCCAGGCCTTTGAGTCAGCCGGTGATGTGCTGTCGAGACCAGAAGCCTCGAGATAGGCCTGGTAGACCTTGTGCTTCATGGCCTTCATCAGACCAGATTCAAGCGCTTCAACGTTCTTTGGGTCGGTTTTGGCATGCGTGACAAACCCACGAACGGTTGACAGCACCACGTCAACACCAAGTTCCTTACCGGTTTTTGCATCCGGAATTGGCTTCATGCGATCCGTACCAAGTACGATAAGCGGGCAGATATCGCCTGCCTCGACCTGGGCTGCTGCCTCTGAAAGGTTCAGGGTACCAACGTCGACAGCTCCAGCAACAAGCTGTGTCGCGACTTCACCGCCGCCCTTAAACGGAACGATCGTCGGTTGCATCATGCCACCCTTCTTAGCGAAGATGTATGCTGTGATGTGGTCGATGCCGCCAACGTTGGTCGTACCAAACTTGAGCTTTTCTTTCTTCATTCCGGCGATCAATTCTTCACCGGTCTTGTATTTGCTCTTCTTGCAGTTGACCATCAGGATCTGAGGATCGTTGGTGCCGCGCGCAATTGGAGCCATCTCGTCAACTTTGAGATTGGTCTTGCCTTTGGCCATCGTGATCGCGTGACCGATTGTAAAGGTCATGATGGTGTGACCATCAGCCGGTCGGCCCTTGAAGTAATTCATCGCTGCCGCACCATTGCCGCCGCGCTTGTTGACGACGACCATGTCGGTCTTCAGAACCCGACGGGCCCGCAGCATCATCATCCGTGAATTGACGTCCGTGCCGCCGCCCGCACCAGCGTGCGTGATCACTTCAATCGTTTTAGACGGAAACTTGTCCTGAGCAATTGCTGTCACTGCAACGGCGGATACACCGGCAGCCAGAGCAACCCCAAACTTCATAAGCTTCATTGTTTTCCTCCCAGTTTTTGCCTCTGATCGGTCAATTGTTTTGGGATAATTGACCAGGCGCCTTTGATTGGGCTTACGCGCCGGCAACGCCAGCTTCGCGGGCCCGCTCAATCAAATAGTCTCGACCCTCGAGCATTTGCTCGATAGTCCCCCATCCGCACATGTAATGGCCCTGGAACCCCGCCCCTTCGATGCGTTTGAACATGTCGACAAAATCGACCGTTCCTGTCCCAGGATGCATATGGAGTTCATATTCACCGTTGTTGTCGGCAACACGGATTTCATCACACCGATCCATGCCCATGCCGTCGACAAACCCGGCAATACCAATCGGGTCATAATGCGCATGATTGATCGTGAATGCCCATTTCAGGTTTGGCGAACGGATCTGATCGAAATACCAGATCGTTTCTTCCAGGTTGTCTGGTAGATAATGCACTTCCGCCAGATCAGGCTCGCTGTTCAGGTTTTCGAGCTGTAACAGAACGCCTTTCTCTTCTGCGTAAGCGACAACGCGCTTCAGACGATCAATGCTGGCTTGTTTCCGTATCTCTTTGCACGACGTGAAGTGATAGCCTCCGTGTACAACGATCCACTCGGCCCTGAGTTTCACCGCAAGATCGATATAGGCTTTGAGATATTGGTCTGTCGCATCTCGAAGAAAAGGTGAGATCTCGGCCACGTTAACGCCCGACAGTGTGTGCAGTCCAAGATGAATGCTTTTGGCTTCGCAAGCTTCGCGCACAGCGGCGCATCGGGCATCATCAAAGCTTTCCATCGCGTTTGGTGCGATATCCGTCTGGACATCGATGTAACGCACGTCGTTGGCGGCCGCGAGAGCAATCCCCTCCTCCACCGGAACCCGGCGCGCCAGATCGATACCGATACGATCACGAAACGTCATTAGCCAGCCAACCTTGCATTCTGATCGGATACCGCGTTCTGATTGGCGAGCGCTGCCATCCGTGAAGCAAGTAGAATAGCATTCCGGCTGGCGCCGATGTTCGCCTTACCCTGCCCGGCGATATCATAGGCTGTTCCGTGCGCCGGCGTGCAAACCGGGAAAGGATAGCCACCAAGCAGCGTGACACCCTTGTCGAACCCGATCAGCTTCATCGCGATCTGACCCTGGTCGTGATACATCGTCAGCACGGCGTCGAATTGACCGTTGCGGGCACGCACAAAGACGGTATCGGATGGGTAAGGTCCATCACATCCCCAACCACGCCGCTTACCCTCCTCGACGGCTGGCCCAATCACGTCGATCTCTTCCCGACCGAAGTTGCCATTGTCGCCGGCATGCGGATTAAGCGCCGCAATCCCAATACGGGGCTTCTCGATTCCAGAAGCCATCAATGATTGTTGGGTGAGCTCGATATTTTCGAGAATAAGCTCCTCAGTGATCAGACTCGCGACCTCTGATAGCGGCACGTGAGAGGTCACCCGCGCGTTCCAGAGCCCCTCAAGAATATTGAACTCACTCGCCTTGCCGTCGAAGTTCATGATCTCCGACATGTAGACAATTTCATCTTCATACGAAGGATGCGCCAGTCGCATTGCGGCTTTGTTGAAAGGCGTGAAGCAAACCGCTCCGACATGACTTCTGCAGCCCAGATCAACAGCGGTATTGAAATTCGTCAATGCTGACTGGCCACCCGCCTTGGCGATCTCGCCGAGTGTCACATCTGCCGGATCCAAGTGCCCCAGATCCCAGAAAACAGTGCCTTCTGCCGCTAACGCGTCAGCTTCGGACGTCACGACCGGTATGTCGAGTTTGACACCAGCGTGCGTCTCGCCCATTGCCAATACCCGCCGGTCACCAATGACAATCAACCGGGCAGCGTTTGATACTTCATCATCCGCCAGCAGACCGGCCGTGAGTTCAGGGCTGATGCCGCATGGATCTCCCATGGCCAAAGCAAGTCTCGGAGCCTGACTACTCATTGTGCAATCTCCATTTCTTCCGGTCATAAGCAACCCAGCGGGTATCAATTACATACTGCATACAGTATGTAGAACGGTTATGGGTGCCGAAGCAAGCTTGGTGTGTGCGCCCAGTTGGGAACACAATTATTCTGTCCGGCATAGCGGCGCAGATTGGTACGTAAGCCCAAGGACAGCAAACTGCCGGCATACGGGCTCGGCACCCGGGACGCGCGGCAACGGAAGTATGCAATGGTTGATATTCAATCGCGGACAGGACAACAGCCAACCGGCACTATCCAACGACGCACGCTGCACGATGAGGTCGTGGAACGCATGCGCGACATGATCATCGAAGGCCAACTTGCCGCCGGTGAACGCATCAATGAAACCGAAATCTGCGTTCAACTGGGTGTGTCGCGGACGCCTGTTCGAGAAGCTGTCAAAACACTGGCAAGCGAAGGACTGATTGCTGCCGTCCGCAACAAGGGCGCGATCGTCAATCATCTCGGCAGCGATGAAATACTACAGCTCCTGGAAGCCGCTGCCATGATTGAGCGGCATGCAGCGATCGTCGGGGTCGTACGCGCCAGCGACAACGAGATTGCCGACATCATCGATCTTCATGAGCAGATGCGGGAACTGTTCGAAGCCCGCGATAGGCTGCCCTATTACAAACTGAACCAATCCATTCACACCGCAATAGTTGCGCTTGCGCATAATGAAACGCTCAACATGATGCACGAAGGCTTACAGATGCGCTTGCGCCGCATCCGTTATGTCGGCAATGAAAAGCCCATTTCATGGTCCGGCGCTATGCACGAGCACGAGATGATGGTGGCAGCACTTCGCGCACGCGATGGGCACGGGCTGGCCGAGGCGATTAGTCTTCACTTCGACAAGACCAACGAGCGCATCGTTGCTTACTTGCAGGATCGTGGAGTGTCGACGTAAGTCGCACTGAGCCGCCGCAACAACAGTCTTCAGCGCCCGAAAGCCGCAGCGTCAGCAGCATAGTGTTCGTGTGGCCTTATTCTAAGATCTCTCATATGTTAGCTGGATCAGCAGGTCTCCAAGCAGATCAGACCTGATGCCAAATGCGGGCTTAATCGGGCCCGAATGAAAGACACGGTGATCAAGAAGCAGGGCCAAGTTTCGCTGCGTCAAACTCCACGAAACACGCGAAAATAAAGACAATGTGAGTGTCAAGCGATCGCCGCCCATGATACCCAGGGCAATCGGGGAACATCATAGCAGTAGGAAGATCCTTTCGTGAACATTGAGTTCAGGGCGCCTCATGCCCAAAAGACGCTCGGCAAGTTCGAAGATCCGAGCTGGACGGCAACAGGTGAACAGCGCGCCGAGGTTCGCCTCGACAAACTCGAAACGCTTTGGATCAACACGGGCACCCTCTGCAATATCGAATGCATCAATTGCTATATCGAATCGAGCCCCACCAACGACCGCCTTGCGTACATCACAGCAGCTGAAGTCAACAGCCTCCTGAACGAAGCCCGAGTATTGGGCGTTGGCACCCAGGAAATCGCTTTCACGGGTGGCGAACCGTTTATGAACCCTGATTTTGTGCTCATGCTTGAGGACGCACTCAGCCAGGGGTTCTCGGTATTAGTACTGACCAATGCGATGCAGCCCATGCAGCGTCCCAAAATCAAGACCGAGTTGCTACGCCTCAAGGCACTCTATGGTGCCTCACTAACACTCCGCGTCAGCCTTGATCACCACACCAAGCTTCTCCACGAAAGCGAGCGGGGACCGAAGACATGGTCGAAAGCAATCGCTGGACTCGACTGGCTCGCTGAAAACGGTTTCTCATTAGCGATTGCGGGTCGCACGTGCTGGGATGAGACGGATACGGCCTCGCGCGATGGCTATCGCGCCCTCATCGCTGAGCATAGTTGGCCGATTGATGCTGATGATCAACAACGGCTAATGCTCCTGCCTGAGATGGATGGCAAGCACGACGTTCCAGAGATCACCACGGCCTGCTGGGATATTCTCGGCCAAAGCCCTTCGGATCAGATGTGCGCGACCAGCCGCATGGTTGTGAAGCGAAAGGGTGCATCCGCACCTGCCATCGTTCCCTGCACCCTACTGCCTTATGACGAGGCATTCGAGATGGGTTCGACGTTGAGCGAATCACTGGCAGCCAATGGCGGAATGTTTGCCAACGGTGCCGTCAAACTTTGCCATTCGCATTGTGCAAAATTCTGCGTTCTTGGCGGCGGAAGCTGCTCATAGTCAGTCGGCCCACACCTTGCGCCCCGTCCCAGCTTCCAAGATTGTCATCGCAACAACGCGCACGCTCCGGCAAACCATCGTTCGCCAAGCCAATTGAGCGTACCTCAGCCGGCACCACCGCAATAGTGTCGGCCGAAGCTGCAGTTTCCTGGAGGTCTGGCGGACCATCAACTCGCCAAACCTCCCGATTCAGCGCTTAGCCTTTATTGACCAGCGCATCACGAATTTCTTTGAGATAGGTCTCAGACGCAGGCGGTTCTGCCGGCTCCTCGGGCGCTTCCTCTTCCTTTTTGCGTAGCGCGTTGATCACTTTGACGACCAGGAAGACGGCCCACGCAATAATGAGAAAGCTGATGATATTATTGATAAATGTTCCGACATTCATTGTAACGGCATCTTTTGCGCCGAGCGTGCCTTTCAGTAAAACTTTGATATTGCTGAAATCAACTCCGCCGAGCGCTAATCCGATTGGCGGCATGATAATGTCCGTCACCAGCGACTTGACGATCGTGCCAAAGGCACCACCGATGATCAGGCCGACGGCCATATCCACCATGTTGCCTTTGACGGCAAACTCCTTGAATTCCTGAACAATTCCCATTGAGCTAATTCCTCTCCAGTCCCCAGCCTGTTGACGACATGCCGTTTCAACCACCGAAACAGATTCGGTTAGGATCATCGTGCTCTGATTGGAAACAATGCTGAGAGTTCCAACAGAAAACACCGACCGATCGGCACTTAAGAATGGAACAACTTTGCGCCATCAATCGGAATCACTCCAATTCCAGATAGAGCCGCGTTGCTTTGTTTCCACTCGAGCAAGACGATTGCCAAAGCCGCCGGCGAAGCGCCAGACGAAAGACCGAGTTATGCGCGGAAACTGTCATTCCGAATCCAAGTCAATCAGGCAATCGATATGGCAAACCCAATTGCAAATATGAAACTTTTGTCTTGCCTCTGATTGGGACGTAGCCATACTAAACCGATACACACCAGCAGCGCTTAGCCTTTGATGTCATTGGCGAATCCGCTTCACAGTGACGGCACATCGATCAGCATGCTAGACGGCCAACTCATCTGGACACTCGCCATCGCCTATCTTGGCCTGCTGTTCCTTGTCGCTTGGGCCGGTGACTATTGGCTCCGCTCACGTCAGCGCAGCGATGGCCGACCTCTCATTTATGCACTCTCAATCGCGGTCTACTGCTCATCCTGGACATTCTTCGGAAGTGTCGGCTGGGCCTCGACAACCGGGTATGACTTTCTCGCAGTCTACATCGGGCCAATCTTGATGTTCACAGTCGGTGGCCCGATCATTCTTCGGACCGTGCGCCTCGCCAAAGCGCAAAACATCACTTCCGTTGCAGACTTTCTGGCGTCTCGATATGGCAAAAGCCCGGTTGTTGCGGGTTTGGTCACCGGCGTCCTGGTCGCCGGTACGCTGCCTTACATCGCACTCCAGATCAAAGCGATTGTCGTCTCAATCGAAACGCTGAGCAACAGTGCGGCATCAGAAATCAATGCGGCCCCTTTTGCATTCAATTTCCCAATAGAGATCGGACTCGCGATCACTGTTATTCTGGCCCTCTTCACCGTGCTGTTCGGCACCCGGCATATCGATGCCACAGAGCATCAGGATGGACTCATGCTTGCGATCGCAGGCGAGTCGCTCGTGAAGTTGATGGCCTTTCTGGCGGTTGGCTTTTTTGTGGTGTTCTACGCCTTTGGTGGCCCGACGGCTTTCATTGAAGCCTTCCGGACCAGTCCTGAGACGCAACATCTCCGCAATGTCTCCATCAGCGGTAGTACGCTACTGACAGTAGGCCTTCTCAGCTTCATCTGTATCCTGCTGCTTCCGCGCCAGTTCCACGTAACTGTCGTCGAGAACCACTCCGAACAGGAAATCAGACGGGCAAGCTGGCTCCTTCCTCTTTATCTCATTTTGATCAATCTCTTCGTTGTACCGATCGCAGCAGCCGGTCTGATACTCATACCTCAGCACACAGCCGTCTCCGATATGTACGTTCTGTCAATTCCGATGTCGCAGGGCGCCAGCGCGATTACGACAATCGCATTCGTCGGTGGCCTGTCTGCTGCGACCGCCATGGTTGTCGTGGAGACTGTGGCTCTTTCGATCATGGTCTGTAACGGCTTCATCGTCCCCTTGCTGCTACGTCAAAGCAGAACGGGCACACCCACCCACTACAATTTCCCAAGCTTCCTGATCTACGCTCGGCGCGCCTCGATCGTCGTGATCCTGTTGATGTGTTACGCGGTCTATAGAACTGTCGGGGGCGTCGGTAATCTGGCCGCCATCGGTCTAATTGCGTTCGCCGCCATCGCCCAACTCGCGCCCGCCTTTTTTGGTGGCTTGGTTTGGCACAGAGCGACCGCCCGCGGCGCGATTGCGGGCATACTGGTGGGAACTGCGGTCTGGGCTTACACACTTGTCGTGCCGTGGATCGTGCAGGCCGGCTGGATGCCTTACACCTTATTGACCGAGGGCCCGTTTGGCATCGCCATCCTCAAACCCCAGGCCTTGTTCTTCCTTGAATTTGAACAACTGCCACATGGTGTTTTTTGGAGCCTTGGAGCGAACATCACGGCCTACATCACAGTCTCATTACTGCATACACCAGAGCCGATCGAGCGCCTCCAGGCGCATGTCTTCATTGACAACGAAACAATCGATCTCGGCCAGCAGCCCTCTTTTCGCCTGTGGCGCAGTTCCATTCTGATCGGCGACCTTCAATCAACAGCAGCCCGCTACATGGGACCCGAACGCGCCGAACGCTCGTTTAGGGATTTTCTTGAAGACAATGGTCTTCCAAACGATCCCCAAGCGGAAGCCGACATTCAAACACTGCGGTTCACCGAACATCTGCTGTCCCGCGTGATTGGTGCCGCCTCCGCGCGCCTGGTCATGTCCTTGATGTTGCGGCGCGGCGATGTCAGTAACAAATCTGCCCTTCGCTTGCTTGATGACGCCTCAGAAGCACTGCAGTACAATCGCGATCTTCTGCAATCGGCGCTCGATCAGGTCCGCCATGGCATCAGTGTCTTCGATCGCAACAACAAGCTGATTTGCTGGAACCGGCAATTCCGACAGCTGCTGGATTTACCACCCGATCTTGGCAAGGTCGGCGTCCCGCTTGATCACATCCTCCGGGCCTGCGCCGAACGCGGTGACTTTGGCGCTGGCAATGTCGACAATCTGGTCGCCAATCGCCTCACACAAATGACCCTACAACATCAAACCTTCCAGGAACACTTCCAGGATGGCGAGAGGATCATCGAGTTTCGAACGTCGGAGATGCCGCAAGGCGGGATTGTCACGACTTACCTCGACATCGGCGACAGGGTTCGTTCAGCCAACGCACTTGAACGTGTCAACCTGACGCTTGAACAGCGGGTTCGCGAGCGCACAGCAGAACTCGTCAAAGTGAACGAAGCGCTCGAACTCGCCAAGCGCAAAGCTGATGAACTCAACCTCGACAAGACGCGCTTCATCGCTGCTGCCAGTCATGATCTTCTGCAACCCATGAACGCGGCGCGCTTGTACACCAGCTCACTTCTGGAGCGGCCACTCGCTGCTGACGACGCAAGGATTGCGCAAAGCATTGACGCCTCGTTGATTGCTGTCGAAGAGATCCTCCAAACACTGGTTGATCTCTCAAGAATGGATGCCGGTCGCCTGGAAGCGGACATCCAGCCTGTCAGCCTTGCAAGTGTCCTGGAACGGCTGCGGGTCGAATTCGATCCCATTACGCGCAAGAAGGGACTGGAGTTCGAAGTCATCCCATCGTCGAGCTGGGTGCGCTCGGACCCCCAATTGCTTCACCGCCTCCTCCAGAACCTGATTTCAAACGCAATTCGATACACGAGCCAAGGCAAGGTCCTCGTCGGCGTTAGACACCGCGTCGGCCTCATTGAAGTTCAGGTCTTGGACACCGGTCCGGGCATTCACGCCGCCCGACGGGCTGAGATATTCAAAGAATTTCATCGTCTCGATTCTTCAGCCAGTTCTGGCCGTGGCATGGGCCTGGGCCTATCAATCGTGGACCGCATTGGTCGCATGCTGGATCATCATGTTGGACTGCGTTCTACCCCGGGTCAGGGTTCGTGCTTCTTTGTACGCCTGCAACAGGTCGAAGCTCCGACAGAGCCCATCAAACCCGTCGTTAATCCAGTATTTGCTTTGAATGGCATCCATGTCCTTTGCATCGACAATGAAGCTGAAGTCCTCGACGGAATGGCGACATTGTTGAGCGGGTGGCAATGCATCGTAACTACCGCGCGGTCCGGCGACGAAGCCCTCTCACGGCTTCAATCTCATGACCACTCCGTCGACATTGTCCTCGCGGATTATCACCTCGATCACGACGTAACGGGTGACGCCGTCATTGCCAAGCTCCGCACTGTACTCGGTCCCGACCTGCCAGCAGCGATCATCACTGCAGATCACTCACCCGAAGTTCATCGGACACTAAGAGAGCGCGAGATCCCGGTCCTCAGAAAACCGGTCAAGGCAGGCGCCTTGCGTGCAACAATCAGCCGGCTCGCAAGGCGTCCATTGGCTGCAGAGTAATGGCCCCTCACAAACCAGCTGGGGCAATTCAGATGAAGCTCGCTCGAACTGAACGGATCAAGAGCCCGCCGTCGGAGCCCACTGTTCAGAGGTACTGAGCTTATTGATTGCGATCACAGCCTGTGTGCGGCTATCCACATTCAGCTTTTGCAGGATGGCTGAAACGTGCGCTTTAATCGTCGCCTCTGAAACACCAAGCTCATAGGCTATTTGCTTGTTGAGCAGGCCATCTCCCAACATTACCAGCACACGCACTTGCTGCGGCGTCAAAGACGCCAGCTTTGCAACCAGCTCCTCCTCTTCGCTTGACTTCGCTTGAGATAGATCGATGTCCGGTGGAACCCAAATCTCACCTTCCGTGACGACACGCACGGCACGACGGATCTCTTCGATTGATCGCGATTTAGGAACAAATCCCGATGCTCCAAATTGCAAAGCGCGATTAATCGTGGCTGCATCGCCGGTCGCTGACACGATGAGAACCGGGATTGAAGGATATTGCGCTCGCAAAAACAGTAGGCCTGAGAAGCCCTGCACACCCGGCATATTGAGATCGAGCAAAATCAGATCGACATCACTGTCCACCTTCAGCAACTCAACCAGCTCAAGCAGCGACCCGCACTGCCGAGTCGAAAGATCGCCAAAGGCACTGACCAGTGAATCATTGAGCGCATCACGAAAGAGTGGATGATCATCCACGATGATGATGCGCTGCGCCGTTGCCATCTTCCACCTCCCCAGGCTGGTCCAGCTGCAGTTTCACGGCGCGATGGCACCGCGAGCACATGATCAACTTCATGCTTCTGCACTTATTATCCATTTGCCGGATCACTTCGACCGAGCCACGCGACGTCTATCGGCCGCATCGCCCGGCACGCTGGAGAACATTTAAGCAACGTTTGACAGCATACGGCAAGCAATAATCACGCCGGACCGCAGCAGGATTGGACTCACCTCTCAGGGCGCCAACCAACCGACAAACAGTCCCGTTGCAAGACAATTCCCCAGAAACATGCGCAAAACGCATATTACAGATGCGAACGCAGGTGGTAGTGTCAATGCTGGAAAGGTCACCTCGGGTGCCAAAGCAATCGACCAGGTGCCGACATGAGGATTCAATTTCAGCCCTATTCCTGGATTATCCGTTGTCGGGTGAACAATTAAGGACGGCCCATGAGGCCAGGTAGGAAGACCAACAGTGCTTGATCAAGGCGAACGCAAACCATACTGGCGCTATACAAAACTGCAGATTATCGTCAGCTTGCTACCTTTTCTGCTTCTCGTATTCGTCTTACCGATTTACGCGGAGAGTTTAAACCACAACAAGTTCCTGGGTTTCCCGCTGGGTTACTTCCTTGCTGGCCATGGCCTTTGGATCATCGCGATCTTCACGATCGCCACGTACATGAACCGGCAGGACTCCATCGATCATTGGCACGGAGCCAATGAGGATTCTTAAGCAACTGCCCCGCCCACCAGCCCACGCTTAAAACAGTTCGATCTTACGGCAGCCTATGGCCACGATACACCGCACACGCCTCGTCAATCCAAAGCTGGGAATATACTTCAGTATTTTCGCCAGCCTGTTGATCAGCATCTTCCTTGTCCTGCTGATCTTCGAATTGCTCGGCGTCGCCAACATCATCATCCGCAATGCTGTGCTTGTGCTCCCGATCGCACTGTTCGTGACGATCGCGATTTCATCATACACAAATACCCTAAGCGAGTTCTTCGCAGCCGGTCGCCGCGTGCCCGCCGTCTACAATGGCCTGGTGATGGCTGTTGTATCCGTTGGCGGCCTCGGCATGATGACAGTAACGGGCCTGTTCTTTCTCAACGGCTTCGATGTGTGGTGCATTGTCATTGGTTTGACGACTGGCTTCGTGCTGATGGCAACCATGGTCGCCCCCTTCATCCGGAAGTATGGTGGCTATACTGCACCGTCTTACCTTGGCAACAGATTTGACAACGGCACCTTAAGAGTTGTTGCAGCGGCCGCATTCTCTGTTCCAATGCTCTTGCTCCTCGCGGCCGAATTGCAGATGGCCGACCGGGCGATTGCGATGCTCGTGAATGCGTCATCAAACCAAAGCGCAACGGTTCTCGCGCTGTTCCTGGCAGCCACCGTAGCCATTGGCGGCATGCGCTCCCTGGGATGGGTCGGAGCTGCACAAGCCATAACTGTGCTGCTGGCCATTATCGTTCCGGTAGCGATGCTTGGAGTGATTGAAACCAATCTGCCGCTGGCGCAGTTGAGCTATGGGCCGGTACTACGCGATGTCGGCCGCATGGAATTCGCACAGCAGGTCCCGGTTGAGCACCTGTCACCGCTCGCACTGGATTGGGCCGGAGTAGGTCTGAATGCGATCCAGCAGCGCATTGCCGAGCCTCATACAAATGTCGGCTCGCTCAGTTTTGCATTGACGACACTTACAGTTGCCCTCGGCATTGCCAGCGCACCCTGGTTGCTACCGCGATGCGGCACCACAATCGGCGTCTATGAAGCTCGAAAGTCACTGGCTTGGAGCGTGTTCTTCATCGGCGTTGTCTTTTTGACGCTGTCAGCTCTGGCCGTGTTTCTGCGCAACATCGTCATGCAGGACATCGTCGGTCAGACGGCTGAAACACTTCCACTTTGGTTTCACGCATTGATGGCTTCGGGTGATGTCGGCATCAATAGTTCGGTTTCGGTGCTTGCGTTGACTGACATCCGATTTGATCGCGATAGCGTTCTTTTTGCTATTCCCGCTGCAGCTGAGTTTCCCTCGATTGTCCTGCATCTTCTCTTAGCAGGCGCGATCGCAGCAGCACTGGCTGCCATTGGCTCGACCGCCTTCGCCTTAGCGACAATCCTCACCGAAGATATTGTTTTCGGCCTCAGCCGCCGACCTGAAAATCCATCACGCCGCCTTTGGACAGCTCGGGTCGGCATCATCGCGGTGATCATTCTTGCAATTGTCTTTTCAAGGTTTGTCACGTCTGATCCACTGCAATTGTTCTTCTGGGCACTCTCGATCAGTGCGGCAACCGCATTCCCGGTCATCGTGCTCTCAATCTGGTGGAAACGCATGAATAGCGCAGCAGCCTCTCTCTCTGTTTGTGTGGGCTTTGCCGTCTCTATCTTGGCGATCATGACCAGCAATTCAGCATTGCTCCCAGTGCCCTCTGAACTGGTTGGGACACTCGGCGCGATCCCGGCGTTTGCCACCGCCGTTCTGTTGTCCAAGTTTGGCGCCTCTCCCTCGAAACATGTGCAAGACAGCGTACGCGACATCAGGATACCCGGCGGAGAGACAATTTTTGATCGAGAACAAAGATTGCAACGCCTGAAAGATCGGAAAACACAGCATGCTGGATGATTGTCAGATGACTGTTAGAATAAGAACCGATCGGTATCAGACTATGAGTGAAACATGTCCGGCAGCACGATCAGTGACGCACGCGTGGCCAACACCGGACATGTTCTGTTTCGAATAAGCCCGAGCCAACCCACAGCAATGACGAATTCCAAAGCAATCCAAATAGAATCATACTCTGGCATGCCAAACCGCATCAGAGATGTTCGGAAACAGGTCTAGATCCGCGGATGGACAATCACACACGAGCATCAAACAGATTGAATCTGTTTCCTCCTTTGGCAGCCCACACGACAGGCCGCATCAAAGTCTCGGACATCCATGAAATCTACTACGAGGAATGCGGCAATCCGAAAGGCCTGCCGGTACTGATGGTGCATGGTGGACCGGGCGGTGGAAGCAACCCGTTGATGCGCCGTTTTCATGACCCTGAGAAGTACCGCATCATCCTGTTCGATCAACGTGGTTGCGGCCGCTCAACCCCGCACGCTGAATTGCGCCAGAACACAACATGGGATCTGGTGAACGACATCGAACACCTTCGCAAGCACCTCTCGGTCGAGGCGTGGCAGTTGTTTGGTGGATCATGGGGCTCAACGCTGTCGCTGATCTACGCGATCAGCCATCCGGAACGTGTCAGCGGATTGATCCTACGCGGCATCTTCCTGTTGCGCAGGAAAGAGATCGATTGGTTTTATAGCCAGGGCTGCAATGCATTGTTTCCGGACTATTACGAAGACTTCATTTCAGTGTTACCCGACAACGAACGCCACGATGTTGTCGGCGCCTTCTACAAACGTTTGACGTCGTCCGACCGCAGTATCCAGCTCGCCGCAGCCAAGGCATGGAGTCAATGGGAAGGCAGCACCGTCTCCCTCATGCCCAATCCGCGGCGCGACAAGAACATGATCTCCAACCAGTACGCCTTGGCGTTTGCCCGCATCGAATGCCACTATTTCTATCACGCCGGCTTCCTGGATTCTGACAACTGGATACTCGACAATCTGCACCGGGCGCACGCTATTCCCAGCAGCATCGTGCATGGCCGGTATGATGTTGTGACACCACTGGCGAATGCCTGGGCACTTCATACGGCATGGCCGGGATCCAAGCTGACGATCGTGCAGGATTCAGGACACGCCATGAGTGAGGCTGGGACGATCCACGAATTGGTTTCAGCAACACAGGCATCCGCGCAGACTTAGTGATGAGCTTATTCGCCAGCCTTGACCGAACGCCATGACCCGATGCGCCTTCACGTTGAAGCGAGTTCGCCTATGAAATGGAGAGCAATCTGGCGCTGCCGGGCGCCGTCACGATGCTCGATCAGATAAATAGCCTGCCAGATACCAAGCACCATCCGGCCACCATTGACCGGAATCTGCAGCGACGTCGACGACAGCAGCGACTTGATATGGCTTGGCATATCATCGGGGCCCTCACTGCTATGCGCATAATACGCATTGCGCGGTGCGAGAGCATCCAAAGCGACAAGCAAATCCGACTGGACATCAGGATCGGCATTTTCCTGCACGGTCAGCGACGCTGAGGTATGTCGGATGAACGCGGTCAGCAGACCGTCGCCAGCTCCAATCTCGCGAAGCCAAGCAGCTGCAGCCTGCGTCATGTCGACAAAGCCTGGATCGCGGGTGGAGATTGAAATCTCCGTTTGGGCCTGCGTCAGCATCCACGCACCTCTGTCAATCGTTGTGAAACCGCAAACAACGGCGCACTATCCAGACAAGTTGGCGCTCATCTGTCCAATCACGGTGAACACCGGCTTTACGGTTCCACCTCGAGTACGATGAACTACAACTGCTTCGGCTGCTCGCCTTGTCCTTGCTCCAGCTTCTTCAGTCGGTCCTGGAATTTACGAAGCATGCGCTCAAAGTAATCCAGCGCCTGGTCAACTTCTTTCTCGTTTGGAAGTCGGAACGAATGCTTCTCTCCACCAGGTCGCGGTGGATCGATCTCGCTATTCGGCTTCGTTCCATCAACGCCAAGCATCTTGTCCAGCCGTTTAACCTCGGCCCGCAACTCAGAGTTTTCCTTCTGCAGGCGATCAAGTTCTTTGCTGCTGGCGCGGTCATCAGACATCGGCTTACAGGCCCAGGCATCGCCCGATTTGCTGCACAATGATACAGCGCCGGTCTGCGTATCAAGGCGCACCATTCCATCATCCGTCTGGTGCATGGTGTAGCGTCCACCTGCTGTATCCTGCGCTATCCCTGGCGATACCACCAGCATCGACACAGCCAGAGGAGCTGCAAAAATACCACTTACGATCAACAACTTACTGAATTTAGACATAGCGCAACCCGCCCTCCTGATTTGGTTGGGTGATCCTGACATAGTTGTTTGGATAAGGTTTTGCCACCGACAAGCGGCGATTTTACGGGGCCACTTCTGCAATCGCACCGAGAATGTTGTCGCGATGCCAATAAAATCCCTCACTAAATTGTATATCCGACTTATGGTCGGGAATTCTAAAAGTTAAAAAACACATTCCTTACAGGTAGATACAAAATCCTTTTAAGATTAAATTTACTACGAATCGACGACGTTGAGCGTGGGTGGTCCAGCAATAGTGAACGCATCGGGGCCGCTGGGCACTTCTGTTCAGCAATCCAGGGGGGATCTGGCCCTTCATTCCACGCGGGAATGCTGCTGATCGAATTTGTCCAGGAAAGTATTTCATGCTCCGAGGGACAAAATGTCAGAATTCGAATTCAATACGCCATATTCGGGCGAAGAGTGGTCAGGCCGACCAGCCGCAGCGGCACAGTCGTCCAATGACGCCGATCAGATGAGCGCCCTTCTCGGTGCGATCTCAAAGATGATGGCTGAGTCTGAGAACCGTCAGTCAGCAGCTCTCCACGAGATGCAGGAGAGAATTTCAAAGCTGGCCGCCAACACACGCGGCACCAAAGATCGTTTGCCAGGTGAGTTCCAGAGCGCTTTCCAACAAATTGAAGAAGCCATGGAACAGTTGGCAGCCAAGATCAATGGTGCTGCCCCGTCTGGATCTGCGCCCACTTCTGGCGGCAATTCATCCATCCTCGACGCCTCCGCACTGAACGCTGGTGCCGCAATCCGAATGCCCGAAGGCTCCGCAGAAAAGGTCCGCTCCGACGAGCAAAAGAAGCTCGCAAGCCTCGCCGATCACTTCGTTCAGCAAACCAATCCGCTCAAGCGTGAGCTTGAGATCCATCTCGCAACAGCGACACCGATTGAACCAGAACAAGAGGCTCCGGCAAACCAAACCAAAGCAGTTGAGCAGCCACAGGCCGCCCAAACGACTCCAGCTTTCGACCCTGCGGGGAATCCCGATGACCCATGGGATGAATCGGCAGCCGAGCAACTGACCCAGCTCTATGAGAATGGCGAGGCAGGCCTTCCTCACGCCGTCCAGCTTCCATTCCCGCCGGCGCAAGCGCCGGTCACACCCATGCATGAAAAAGTGCCTGCACCTGCTCCGACGCAGGAGGTCGACTATCGCGAGCAGCGCGCTTGGTTGGAGCAGAGCTTCGATCGTGTCCTAGAGCAAATTGCAGCATCCTCAGCACCAAAACCTGGGGTAGACCAAAGTGAGCAGCGTGCCTGGTTGGAGCAAAGCTTCGATCGCGTTCTTGAGCAGATCACGGCATCAGCCGCGCCATCGCCTGAGAACGACGTCGATCACATTGACCTCCTCGGCGAGCGGCTTGATCAAATGGAAGCCCGTCTGCAGGGCGCGATAGACACATTGCCCAAGCATACCGATCTGGCCGGGCTTCAGGACATCGAATCCTGCATTGTTGAGTTCACAGCGCAATTGGAACGCTCTCAGACCGAGTTGGAACGTGTGACCGAGGTCGAAACCCTGGTTCGCGACCTTGCGACCCGGTTATCCGAAGAGCGACTGGCCGAACTTACGACGCAACCGGACAGCGCACGGCCGGAGATCGACACCGCACACATCGCGCAGCTGGTTGCAGAGCAAGTCAGCGAAGTGACAACCGGACGACTGATTTCCGCACTCCCGGAGTCTGGCCCGGCCAACAATGATGAAATCGGCGAGGTCAAGGGCCTCGTCAACAATCTGATCGCCGAACAGCGCAATGGTGGCCGACAAACGACCGAGCGCCTGGATCTATTGCAGCAGGCCACGGTGCAACTCCTGGAACGTCTTGAGAAAGTAGAATCTACTCAGGACGGTATCGCCAAGGACGTCGCAAGTCTGCCGGCACATCGGGCAGAGGCCATACCGTCGTCTCCGCAACGGCAGAGCTTCCACGAGCCGACAGCTGAAGGCCCTGAACGGGCACGTCCCTCACCGAACCAGCCCAGTCGTCCGGACACTCGCCCGGCGGAATTCAAGATCGATCATGATCTCGATGACATCATTGAGCCGCCCGGTGATGCACCTGAAGCGAAGGCTCCGCCAGCACGGCCAAACCGCAACAACTTCGTGGCAGAAGCACGCAAGGCGGCCGCTCGCGCCAATCAGCGCGCTGCAAACGAGCTGAATAACACGGACAACTCCGACACTGCACTCGACGACCAGCAGGACGCTTACGAAGTTGCTGCTGAGACATCGAAAGCACCACGGTCATCCCGCACCCGTCTGGCAATCGCTGCTCTGGCGCTGGCTGTAGTTGGCCTCGGTGCCGGCAACTTCCTATTCAACATGGCGAGTGGGCCAGCAGGCAACGCAGAGAAAGTCTCAACAAGCGAGCAGCCGGCCAAAACCGAAACAGCTCCGGGACAATCATCAGGCATTGGCAATCAGCCAATTCCGCAGTCAGCTACGCCTGGGAAGGATGGCAAATTGCCAGTCAAGCGCGCTGTTGCGTTGACGAAGGATGGCATCCCTGTGGGTGTCACCATGGAGCAGGCCAGTGACAACCTACCAGCTGGCCTCCTGGCAAGGCGGCAGCAGCAACAGGAACTCGCCGTACTCTCAACCCAAACGGGCGCCACTCAACCTGTCGCCCAGGCCGTACCAACGTCGTTGATTCCACGTGATCCACCTGCCGGGCAGCTCATTGCTGGAACCAGCAGCCAACTGTCGAAGGACATGCCATCGGCCCTGGTCGGACCGCTGTCGTTGCGCCTCGCTGCAGCCTCGGGCAATCCGTCTGCAACATTTGAAGTTGGTGCCCGCTTCGCTGAAGGCAAAGGTGTTCGTCAAAACTTCAAAGAAGCGGCCCAGTGGTACACAAAATCGGCAACACGAGGGTTTGCACTCGCCCAGTACCGGCTGGCAACGCTCTATGAACGTGGCCTTGGCGTCGACAAGGATCTCTCGCGAGCCAAGATCTGGTACGAACGCGCCGCACGCCAGGGCAACGTAAAGTCGATGCACAACCTTGCCGTGCTGACGGCAGGCAGTGGCACTGGAAATACCGACTATGGGGAAGCGGCCCGTTGGTTCACTGAAGCAGCAAACCGCGGCCTGGCTGACAGTCAGTTCAATCTCGCCATCCTCTATCAAAACGGATTAGGTGTCTCAAAAGATCTCAGAGAAGCCTATCAGTGGTTCGGCCTCGCAGCCCGTGCCGGCGACAAAGACGCTGACGCACGACGTCAGGGTCTCATCTCCGAGATGAAGCCTGCTGAGCTTACCCAGGCCGATGCTGCGATCCTGCAATGGCGGCGCAAGGCCATAAGCCGGCTTGCCAACGACTCACACTATGCAGGCCTGCAGTGGAAGAAGCAGACTCGGACGAAAGCCGGGCAGAACTAATATTGCTTCACAGCTTTTTGCATGAGTCTCAGTTTTGAGAATCAAACAACGGCAATCGGCCTCCCGGTTGCCGTTTTGCTTTGTAGTTGCAGGTTTTTCCCGAGTCTCAGATCAGGATGATGTGTGATTTTCCCGGACCGCCCCGCGACAAAGTTCACACATTCGGTCCATAGGGCATTGACCAGCATTCCGCGCGCTGGCTTATGAGCTATTCAATCGAGAGGCGCCCATTCCACCCGACCAAGCCGTTGCCGTGTGCAGCCGCAAACTCGGGGCTATTGGTGCACCCCCAGACGAACAACATGGGATTCGGACTGCGATCCGGATGCACCAATGCACTTTTATCTACCCATTGCGGAAATGTCGGCCAACGTGTTCCTGTTCCTTGGAATGGGTGGAGCCGTTGGTTTCTTGTCCGGCCTGTTCGGTGTGGGTGGTGGCTTTCTGATGACGCCACTTCTCATCTTCAGCGGTATTCCTGCCGCCGTCGCCGTTGGAACGGAAGCTGCCCAGATCGTCGCTTCCTCGGTATCGGGTGCGATCGCGCAATGGCAACGGCGCAACGTTGACTTCAAAATGGGGACCGTCCTGCTCAGCGGCGGCCTGGTTGGCTCGGTTGTCGGCGTGCAATTCGTCAAATGGCTGCGTGAAGTTGGCCAATTCGATTTCATCGTATCCCTTTGCTACGTCACGTTCCTTGGCATTATTGGCGCACTCATGCTCCTCGAGAGCATCAATACGATACGCAAATCGTCCAAAGGAACCGCCACGGTCGGCCGCCAATCCGGGCAGCACAACTGGATCCACGGCCTTCCATTCAAGATGCGGTTCCACCGCTCGAAACTTTACATCAGTGCGATCCCGCCACTTGCAATCGGCACATTGGTCGGTTTTCTGGCTGCAATCATGGGTGTCGGCGGCGGATTCATCATGGTCCCGGCTATGATCTATCTACTCCGCGTCCCAACCAGTGTCGTCGTTGGCACATCGCTCTTCCAGATTGTCTTCGTGACCGCAGCGACAACCATTCTTCACGCAGCGCAAAACCAGACCGTTGATATCGTCCTCGCACTCCTCTTGATGATTGGCGGTGTGATTGGTGCGCAATTTGGCGTTGTTGCTGGTGAGAAATTGAAGGGCGAACAGCTACGTTTCCTTTTGGCGGCCCTGGTCCTTATCGTCTGCCTACGCATGGCCTGGGGATTGATCGCAACCCCGAGCGAGCTGTTCTCAATTGGTCCTGTCTTTGGCGGAGGGCACTAGTCATGTCGTTGATTTCGATACTGCCGGCCCGGACGCGATGGAGCCGCTCTATGCTTCGAACCTTTGGCGTGATCTTGGTTGGCCTTGTTCTGTTGGGCAATGGCTTCATGACGACAGCGAGTGCTCAGACAACCAGCACATTGTTACCCCGCGAGGAGGTCCAGGCCGATGTGTCTACAAGAACGGTCGGGATTACATCGAGCTTCACAGGGACCGAGATCATCGTCTTTGGCGCCGTCTCCAATACGCGCCCCGTCAGAAATGCCGATGAACAATATGATGTTGTCGTGGTCGTTGAAGGCGTTGGCGAGGAGCTTGTCGCCCGCCGAAAATCAAATGTCGCCGGCATCTGGATTAATACAAGCTCTGTCGTATTCCGGTCTGTTCCGAGCTATTATGCGATCGCATCAAGCAAGCCACTCGACGAGATAACCGAGCCCCTCCTTCTCGATCAGCATGATATAGGCTTCCAGCATATTACCTTGACACCCCAGTCTCGCGCCAAGCTTAAAATCAACGAGGAACGGCTCAACGAATTCCGTGCCGGTATCCTGCGCAACAAGCAGAAGCAGCGCCTTTACGTTGAGAATGAGTTCGGCGTTGTGTTTGTCGGTGACAACCTGTTCCGCGCAACAATTGATCTACCCGCCAATGTTCCTGTCGGCCCATTGAAAGCAAGAGTACATCTCTTCCGGGAAGGCATTTTGCTCGACACTTTTGAATCAAAGGTTCAATTGGCTCGCGAAGGTATCGGCCGCTACTTGTACAATTTTGCAATTGGCTACCCGTTGCTTTACGGCATCGTCGCCGTGCTTGTTGCAGCAGGGTCCGGCTGGGCAGCATCAACCTACTTCAGCCGAAGACGCACCTGATCCGGCCGCATTTCAGAAAAACCAAATCGGTGGGATGATCAGGATCGCTGGCGTCTGCCGCGATCGACACCTCAGGTTACGGTCGATCAGCACTCAGCCTGCGTGTCGCGACCGGATAGAGCCCGTCATCACCTAACAGCCAGACAGCGAACCCATCGTGACCGAATAGCGGCTGGAATGCTTCATCCAGGACATTGAGCCCGCCTGTGTAGGAACCAAAGGCCGGCAGGATCAAACGCCGGGTATTGCTGATAAAGCAGGGGCGCCGGATGGTATGGCCATAGAGCGAGACCTTGGCCGCCGGATGCAAATGACCGGCGATCTCGTGTGTGACCGGCCCAATCTGCGGCTCGTGACGTAACGACAGCCCACCGATCTCAAGAGTATCAGCGCGTTGGCCACCAGCTTGCTCGGCGATGTCGGGATCATGATTGCCACTGACCCAGATCCATTTGCGCTCGTCCTGAAGGATTCCGAGGATCTTGCGATCATCCTCCTCCATCAACGCAAAACTACCGCTATCATGGAAGCTGTCTCCAAGCGCAACGACGGTTTCGACATTATAGGCATCGATCGCACGAACAAGGCGCAGCAGTGTATCGCGGGTATCATAGGGTGGAAGCATCTGCGTACCGCGCGCCGCAAAAGCCATGCCTTTTCCGAGATGAAGATCAGCAACAATGAGCATCTTCTCTGCCGGCCAGTAGAGCGCACCACTCATATCCGCAACAAAAGTCTTCCCGCAAACCGCGAGAGGTTGCGACCCATAATCGCTCAGCTCGAAATGTTCCGGCTTAAGTTCAAGCATGCTTTAACCGTTGACTGAGTGTTCTTCTAACGTGTCGTCCGTCAGCATTTCCAAAGATGCTTCGCGCAACAACTCGTCCGCAGTGCTGCCATGAACGCTTTCACGGCCAATCTCTAAGAGTATAGGCACCGAAAGTGGTGATACCTGATCTAATCCAACATGCCTGATTCGCCCTTGAACCCGTGCAAGGAATTCACCCAGCCGACCGATATCCAGCAACCCCGACGATGCATCAGCCCACGCCGCCTGCAGCAGAACGTGCTGAGGATCATGCCGCTGCAGCACTTCGAATATTAGATCCGAAGACGCCGTCATCTGCCGTCCTGACTTTGTTTTCCCAGGATGCCGCCGCTCGATCAGACCGGCGATCACGGCACACATACGAAATGTCCGCTTCATCAGATTGGATTCGGCAAGCCAAGCATCAAGGTCATCTCCCAGCATATCCTGTTCAAACAGACCATTGATGCTGAGGACCCCGGCTTCAATAGCCTCGTTCAAGGGCCGTGCGCACCAAGCCGAAAGGGCATAGTCATTGGCCACGAACCCCAGTGGCTGCATGCCGGCGCGCTGCAAACGCCGTGTCAGCAGCATCCCGAGTGTCTGATGCGCCAGCCGACCTTCAAACGGATAGGCAACCAGATAGGATTTGTCCCCACGTGGAAACGTCTCAACCAACACTTCATCTGGCTCCGGAAGAACCGATCTGTCGGATTGAATGCCAAGCCATTCCGCGACCGGCGTCGGCAAATTCGCATTGTCATGCCCGGCTGCGAGCATCTGCCGGACGCGAGAGGCGAGATGCGTTGAGAGCGGAAACTTGCCCCCCGGATAACTCGGTATGATGGGATCGCGCGAAAATGCCTTAGAGACATAGAGTTCCGTCTCTCGCATCCCCTCACAGCGCAACACCTGTCCGGCAAAAACAAACGCATCGCCGAGTTTGAGTTCACCGGCAAAGTACTCGTCAATCTCACCAAGCATCCTGCCGCCGGCCAGCGCTTTGGGACGGCCTGACTTTGTACCGCCTCTGCGCCCGACAAGGCGCACCTTGATCATCGGTGCATCCACAATGGTCCCGATATTGAGACGGTGTTGTTGCGCCAGGCGAGGATGCGCGAGTTGAAGCGTACCGTCCTGTTCAAGTCGTAGCCGTGCAAACCGCTCATACGATCTCAGTGCATAGCCGCCTGTTCGGACAAACTCCACGACCCGGTCAAAGTCTTCACGCAGCAGGCTGACATAAGGCGAAACGGAGCGGACTTCATCGAACAAGTCATCCGGATGAAACGATCCCGCACACGCGACACACATGACATGCTGCGCGAGAACATCGAGCGTTCCGGTACGATTAAGAACCGCATCCTGGGTCCCATCTCTCGCCGCATCAAGCGCTGCCCGGCATTCCAAGACTTCAAAGCGGTTAGCCGGTACCAGGATTGCCTTGGAAGGTTCGTCCAGACGATGGTTTGCCCTGCCGATCCGCTGGATCAATCTGCTGGCCCCTTTCGGAGCGCCCACATTGATGACGAGGTCAATATCGCCCCAGTCAATCCCGAGGTCCAATGTAGAAGTGCAGACGACGGCTTTCAACTGACCTGCCGCCATGGCCGCTTCGACCTTGCGACGTTGACCGGCATCCAATGACCCGTGATGAAGACCAATGGGTAGATCATCATCGTTGATCCGCCAAAGCTCCTGAAACAACAGTTCGGCCTGGCTCCGTGTGTTGACAAATAAGAGCGTCAAGCGATGCGCTTTGACCTGCGCATAAAGATCCGGAACGGCATAGCGAGACGTATGCCCGGACCATGGCAAAGCTTCCTCGGTCTCAAGAATGCTGATTTCTGGTGCAACACCGCCGGCAACTTGGACAAGATCCGACATTTGAATAGTCGTCTCCGGACGATCTTGCGCGACGAGGAAGGCACGCAACTCACTGGGGCGCGCAACGGTCGCTGACAACCCGATCGTCAGGACCTCGGGAGCCAGCTTGCGCAGCCGCGCGAGCCCCAGCGCCAGCAAGTCACCGCGCTTCGTCGCCGTCAGCGCATGCAATTCATCCAGGACGATGGTCTTGAGATCAGCAAACAGAAAGGCCGCATCCTCGTGACTGAGAAGGAGCGCCAGTTGCTCAGGTGTCGTTAATAGAATGTCCGGCGGCTTGGTCCGCTGTCGTTGTCGCTTGCCAGCCGACGTGTCACCGGAGCGCGTCTCAACGCGGATCTTGAGCCCCATCTCATCCAGCGGCGTCATCAGGTTGCGCGCAACGTCCACACCGAGCGCTTTGAGCGGCGAAAGATAAAGCGTGTGCAGTCCGGCCCCCTTGCGCTCTTGTCGCTTGGCCGGCGCAAGCAGATCCGCCAGTGACGGTAGAAACCCGGCGAGCGTCTTACCCGCCCCTGTCGGCGCAATCAAAAGCGTTGGTCGGCAATTGCGGCCCTGCTCCAGCAGGTTCAACTGGTGCTTTCTCAAGGCCCAACCGCGACGCCCGAACCAATCCTGAATGATAGCGGGCACCAGATCGCTATGCAGAGCAGCCGCGCCTCGTTTCAAAGGCTCTTTGCGCGATGGTCGCTTACGATTTGAACTGCGTTGCGTCATGCGGCAATCAGCACTTCCCGGGATTTTTGGCTTGGGTCATGACCTAAACTCGCGCTTGGGCCACGAACATGCTAGATGATGCGAAAATTACAAGGGTTGAGACGGAATTCGTCTGATTCAGTGGGATTGAACAGTTCGGGGAAGTTCGCGATGGAACGTTGGTTAGGTGGAAGCCCACTGGGTGTTGCGCTTCGATTGATCATCCTGTCTATCGTTGTCGGCATTGTCTTGTCAGCAATGGGCATCACGCCGGAAAACGTTATTTACAAATTGCAATTGCTCATTAAGCGCCTCTACGAGCTGGGCTTCGGTGCCTTTGATTGGCTCATCGGATACTTCGTCATTGGCGCCATTGTCGTCATTCCGATTTGGTTGGTCGTCCGCTTGGCGTCTGGCTTACGCGGAGGAGACAACAATCCAAGGACATGACGCCGAGGCAGAAGCTCGCCAGCAGCAACGGCCACTGCGCCAGCGCGACGTCCTTGCCATCGCTCTACCGATTACGCTCTCGAACGCTACCGTACCTCTCATTGGTTTCGTCGATGCAACGGTCATTGGACAACTCGGGCAAGCCCATTTGCTGGGTGCTGTGGCACTCGCTGCAACGGTTTTCAACTTCCTTTATTTCATCTTCAATTTCCTGCGCATGGGCACAACTGGCCTGACGGCACAGGCAGTCGGCGCCCGCAATCAAAGCGAAATTGCAGCAAGCTTGGCGCGTGCATTGGTAATGGCAGCCGCCATCGGCGTAGCGCTCATACTGCTGCAAGGCCCGATCACCAGTCTCGCCCTTCATCTCCTTGGGGCATCCGATCGTGTCTCGGCACCCGCTGCGACCTATATAGAAATCCGCATTTGGGCTGCACCGGCCGGTCTGGCAAACTTTGCGCTTCTCGGCTGGTTTATCGGCCTCGGGCGTGCCGGCATTGCATTCTATCTGCAGCTCTTACTCAATGGGATCAACATCGGCCTCGCCCTACTGTTCGTGATGGTACTGAATTGGGGCGTTCCAGGTGTCGCCTCTGCCGCACTCATTGCTGAATATTCCGCAGCATTCGTCGGCTTGATCATCGCAGCAAAAGAGCTTCGCCGCCGCAATGCCAAAACAGACCTCGATGCAATTCTGCAGCTGTTTCAACTGCGCCGTGTCTTCGCTGTCAGCCGTGACATCTTCATTCGCACGCTAAGTGTCCAAATTGCGATAATGTTCTTCGTAGCTCAGGGCGCACGGACAGGTGATGTCACCCTCGCGACGAATGCAGTGCTGTTCAACCTCGTCATGATTACGATTTACATGATTGATGGGTTTGCTTATGCCGCAGAGACCCTGGTCGGACATGCCGTGGGAGCAAAGCAGAAGCAAAGGTTCCGCGATGCCATCCGCCTATCGACGCTCGGCGCAGTGATTGTCAGTCTTGTGCTCTCAGCAGGCCTATGGCTGCTCGGCAGCTGGATCATCGACTTCATGACCACAAGCAGCGAAGTTCGCGATACGTCACGGACCTATTTGATCTGGGCCGCAATCATCCCGTTAACAAGCATATGGTGCTTTATCCTCGACGGCATCTTCATTGGCGCGACCGCTACAGCGACGATGCGCAACATGATGATTATCGCGTTGATGGCCTACTTTGCTGCCTGGGCCGTCCTCGCGCCGCTCTGGGGCAATCACGGTCTCTGGTTATCGCTCCATGTTCTCTTTGTGGTTCGCGCGGTCACGTTAGCCTACGCTCTTCCAGGTCTTGAGCGAAAACTCTTTCAACCAGCGAGCACGCCAGCCGAACAACATCGACTCGCCTAGTCGCCCACTTCGGCACAATCTATTCTATCGACAATGGAACTTCGGACCACTCATCTGAACGGCGCCCTGTCAATTCACCGATGTGCCGTGCACCAGCCGCTTGGGTTGCACGGGCCAGCTCTGACGTCATCTGCGCAACAAGCCCCGGCCCTTCGAAGACAAGCCCTGTGTAGAGCTGGACCAACGAGGCCCCGGCTTCAATCTTCTGAACCGCGGTCTCTCCGCTATGGATACCCCCGATCCCGATTAACGGAACCGCACCACCGGTTAGCTTGTAGACGCGTGCCAGCATCGCTGTTGACCGCCGAAACAAGGGCTTGCCGGACAGGCCGCCGGCCTCATCTTTATGAACAGCACCGAGCGCGGCAGGGCGCGCCAAAGTCGTATTCGAGACAGCAATCGCGTCGACACCACGCTCGACCATCCGCTCACAAATCGCCGGGAGATCATCTTCAGCAACGTCCGGTGCGATCTTGACGGCGACCGGCACGCGGCGGCCATCGCTTTGAGATGCCTTCTCATCGCGCGCCTCCAGAACGCGCTGCAGCAAGCTGTCAAGAACCTGCGGCGCCTGCAGATCCCGCAGCCCCGGTGTGTTCGGTGACGAGATGTTGACCATGAAATAGTCAGCAAGTGAGTAGAAGCGGTGAATCCCCGTTACATAATCGGCAACCATATCAGGCGCATCTTTGTTCGCGCCAATGTTAACGCCAACAATGCCGCCGTCATGCCGATCCGTCAGCTTGTTGAATGCAAAGTCGTGACCCTGGTTATTGAAGCCCAGTCGGTTGATCACCGCGCGATCCTTGATCAACCTGAAGATCCGGGGTTTGGGATTCCCCTGTTGCGGTAACGGCGTGACCGTGCCGACCTCACCAAAGCCAAATCCAATCTTCTGGATTGCAGAGAAAACCCGTGCATCCTTGTCAAAACCCGCAGCCACGCCAATCGGATTGGGAAAATCCAAGCCCATCACTCGAATAGCCAATTCAGGTGCAGCGTCAGCTCTGTGAACAGGATGCATACCGCGCTCAAGCGCCCGTAGCGTCATCTCGTGGGCACGCTCTGCTTCAAACGCCAGAAGCATCGGCCGTGCTAGATCAAAAACACCGTTCAACATGTTGAGACCCGCTCCGGTATGGTCGGAATTCCGTCTTCATCCAATGGCAGAGCTTCCTGCCAGATGGCGTGATCTGTTTCGAGTGTACGATAGAGATGCGGAAACAAATCGCCACCGCGCGATGCTTCCCATTTCAAGTCATCACCGAAGTCGTCGGCACGAAAAGCAATCAAGACCAAGTCCGCCTGCCCGCGAAAATGCTTGGCAGCTGTTTCCTGCACCTGATGCGCAACTGAGAAATGGATGAACCCATCTTTCAGATCAACAGCCGCACCGACATAGCGACCGTCTTTCACCGCGCTTCGCCACTCCTGAGCTGAGCAGATCTTGTAGATTACCGTGCCGCACTGGTCCGCCATTCTGTCTCCTCATCTAGCACGTGCCCATCATCCGGCCAAAACCACCTTCAATTCCCCTCTGGTCACAGAGAGATTGGGTTCAACCTGTGGCCGCGTTGCTGCAGATTCAGCACGGCAAAGAGCATGAAACAGTATTGTTCGGCAATTCCACTTTTTATCTCATTGTGACAGCGCTAAAGTGACGGCATATAGCGCATTCACAGAGTCGAACGGGATCCGGGCCACGACATTCGCAGAAGCGTTGCCGAGGCTCTTTCTAAGCGTGTACTCTCCGCTAGGGCGTTGCTGGAATGCTCCCCTGACAGTCGATCACGATGCGAGTCCCCGGCTGCTCAGCAACACCCATTTCAGAAGGTCCAACTGCATTGTCTGATGCGTCATCTGCCACTGACTATATCGAAGTCTCAGTACAAACAATTCAACAGCTTTTTTCTGGCGAACTCCTGTATGAACTCCCTTGGTTCCAGCGTTCCTACGCTTGGCAGGAAGAAAACGCCGCCCGCCTCTTGCGCGATATTCTGGAAGCAAGCGAGTCTGATCGCGGTCGTTATTTTCTTGGCCACGTAATGCTTGCACGGCCGAACAAGCAAACATATGCCGCCATTATTGATGGCCAGCAGCGCATGCTGACGCTGACAATCATCTTTGCACTGCTGCGCGACAGAGCCCCGTCCGCGGATGCCGCAGACCGACTGGAGGACCTGATCCGTGCCGGCAGCGATGCGCAGGGCAAAGCGATTTACCGGGTGACCCCTCAACCCGCATATGCGGATAACTTCGAAGCCTTTGTGCAACAACCCGACGGCACAACCCGAGTGCACCACGATGACATTCTCGAGTTGTTGGAGTGCGAGCGCAATTTCCTCAACAATCGTGACGAACTGGCCAAGACACTTGATGAGGTCATCGAGAACACCGACACCTGGCACAGGTTCACAGAATTTCTACTCGAACGCTGCAGTCTTGTGATCGAGATTGTCAGCGACGAAAACGAAGCCTGGGAGATGCTCTCTATTGAGGAGACAACCGGGCTCGATTTCCATTCGAGCGAACGTTCCAAAATCGCCATCGTGTCAGCCATGCCGCGGAAACAGCATGAACAGGCCGGCGAAGTTTGGGATATCTGGCAGGCACGCCTTGGTGCCGTTGGTATGTCAAAACTGCTTGGCCATATCAGGTTACTCAAGCTCGGCAAGCGTTCCTCCAAGCCCGTCGAGCAAAGCCTCATCGAGCTCTTCAAACTGAACGAAAACGGTATCACGTTTATCCAGGATACGCTCGTGCCGCGGTCCGAGCATTACAGTGCGCTCACTGTAACGCCGGTCGCCGCAGACGACGGTTCGGAACTGAGCGCAATTGCTGAGTCACTGATCTATCTTCGGTGGTTGGAGCGTGAGCCATGGGTTGCGCCGGCCCTCAGTTGGCTGCAGCGTCGCGGTTTCGCCGACCCGGACACGGCGTTTGTCTTCAATCAGCTGGAGCGCCTGGCCTGGATCATGCGGATCGGAACCCGCGACCCGATTGAGCAAGAGCGCCGCTTTCTTAAGATCGCAAACGCCATCAACAAGGGCGAAGATCCGCACACCATTCCTGATTTTTTGATCGAAAAGAAAATTCTCAAACCCGCATCTGACAATCTTTTGAGCAAGACTTTTTTCGACAAGTCCTGCTCACGGCTGGTACTACGCCGACTATCGAGAATGCATGGAGCCGATCCTGGTCCGATCAATAGAGATCAAGCAACGGTTGAGCATGTTCTGCCACGACGTCCTGAAAATGCTTCCGGATGGGATCAGGAGTTCAGTTCCAAGGCGATCATCGATGAGCATGTCCATCGGCTGGGAAATCTCGCCGTCCTATCGTTCGATGACAACCAGTCGGCAGGCTCAAAAGGATTCGAGATAAAGCGGCCAATCCTGGCCAACTCACGGTTTGCCTTGGCGCAGCAAGTCGCAGCAACGGAGAAGTGGCAGCCCAAAACCATCATGGATCGCAGTGAAAAGCTGGCCACCGATTTGCTCGCGCATTGGGATCTTGAGCTGATCAAAAATTGACAATTGCAAACCGAGTATTCGCAACCTCCGAGAAGCCTACAGCCCAAAAGACACACCAAAGGAACACCGCAGCCCTCATGCATTTTGACAGCTCCAAACCATTGCTCGTCTTTGGTGGCCCCTACTCAAATCTCGAAGCAACGCAGGCCATGCAGGCCGAGGCCAGGCGCCTGGGGATCGAGCCAACTCAAATCATTTGCACGGGCGACGTCGTGGCTTACGCGGCCAACCCAGAAGAAACAACTCAGCTCATTCGCGAATGGGGTATCCATGTCATTGCCGGCAACTGCGAAGAGCAGCTGGCGGAAGGCGCTGATGATTGCGGTTGCGGCTTTGAGGAAGGTTCGGCATGCGACCTCCTTTCACGCGGCTGGTACCCGTTTGCACGCAGCAACATTTCGGCAGCCTCACAACAATGGATGGCAAACCTGCCTGGATCGATGCGGTTCACGTATTGCGGCCTCGATGTTCATGTTCTGCATGGCGGTCACAACCAGACGAACCGTTTCATTTTTGGTTCGGATCACGCCGCCCTTAGGGACGAAACAGCTGCCATCAGCGCTGATCTGGTGCTCGCAGGGCATGCTGGCATCCCCTTCCTTGCCAGAACGACTGAAGCGACCTGGCTCAATGCAGGTGTGATCGGTATTCCAGCCAACGACGGGACGCCGGACGCCTGGTATGCATTGATTGAGCCGGGCGAGGATCAAAATCATGTCCGGATATCCCTGAAGCGCCTGACATATGACTATGTCACAGCCGCCGCTGCTATGCGCAAGTCGGGACATGCCAACGGTTACGCCCGTTCAATCGTGACCGGCATCTGGCCCAGTCATGATATTTTGCCGCCGGCCGAACTCGCCCGCACCGGCCAGAAACTCCGGCAGATGTCAGCCAAGGTCTTGGCGTCCCGCAAAGCCATTCGCGCCGTCGCCTAGCAAGCACGTTCATGCTATTCGATCAACGGTAGTCCGCGCCGCTCGAGGCGCGGGCACCGGACGATCCTGCTTGAGAAGAGGGACACGAGAGATGGCTGAAGACTTCGACCCCGCGAAACACTATGTCATGCCGCAGCGCTATTTCGATGACTTCGAGATTGGGGAAATCTTCCGGGCACCCTCCCGGACCATGACGGACGCTTACTTCCAGGTCTTCCAGGCAGCCTCCGCCGACAACCATCCGATCCACTATGACCGCGAGTACTGCAAGCGCAATGGCCACCGAAATCTGGTGGCACATGGCTTCCAGGTCCTCATCCAAACCTGCCCAGGCTCAACAACATTGGTCCATCAGATTGACGAAGCGATTATTGCCTTCACCGAGCAGTCATCGCGCTTTCTGGCACCGGTCTATGCCAATGACACTGTCTATCCGGCCCTTACAATCACTGATCTCAAAGCCCAGCGCACCACAGGTGTGATGACTTTGCGCGCGACTGTTCACAATCAAGATGGTGAGCTAGTGATGGACGGAGAACACAAGCTGCTCATTCGCCGGCGACCCGCTGACTAGCCATAGCGATCCGCAATGTATGGCGAACGTCGTCCGGCACAACCGAACAGATACCCCATTGGCCTTTCTCAGCAACCATTTCTCTCATATCAATTTGCGTGAAAGCGGCCCGGCCTTTCTGGTTGGTATGGGCCACGGGGCCACGCACTGGATACTAGCGACGTTTTACGTCGTGCTGCCATTTCTCGCGAAAGATCTGGGCCTCAGCTATGCTCAGGCTGGGGCACTAGTATCGCTATTTCATGCGGCGGCCTTCATAGCCAATCTCGGTAGCGGCGCAGTTGTCGACATCGCCGGCAAGCGTGTGATTGTGCAGGCGCTTTCGTTGATCATCGGCGCTCTCGCTCTCATTGCCGTTGGCTTTTCCGCGGGGTTGGCAGGCCTGATCCTTCCAATTGTCCTGATCGGACTGACCAACAATCTGTGGCACCCCGCAGCCATATCGTTTTTGTCACGCGCATTTCCCTCGACCCGCGGCTTTGCTTTATCCATTCACACGCTTGGCGCCACGTTTGGCGACATGCTGGCACCGATCGCTGTTGGCGCACTGCTCTCAGTGCTGGCGTGGCGTGAGACCACGATGATATCCGCAGTGCCGGTCTTTGCTGTTGCCGCTGTTCTCCTCCTCACCTTGCGCGAAGGGGAAGATACGGCACCCCAAGGCAGCACCAAGGAGAGGGGTAGCTCTTATATATCTGGCGTTTCCAACTTGCTACGCGACCGCGCCGTCCTTTCGCTCTGTCTGATGGCCGGTTTCCGGTCGATGACGCAGAATGGTCTACTCTTGTTCATCCCGCTTTACCTTGTTAGTGTCTTGAAGGTCAGCCCGGTGACGCTGGGCTTTGCCATGGCCGGACTGCAGGCCGGCAGCATCCTGGCCGGCCCACTGGCAGGTGCCTGGTCAGACCGCGCCGGCAGGCAACCAATCGTCGTGGTTTGCCTGGCAGCGACAACGGCCGCCATTGCCGGATTCGCATTCATAACATCGCTACCGGCATTCCTGGCACTCGTTGTCATTCTCGGCTTCGTACTATTCTCTGTCCGCCCGGTGATCCACAGCTGGACGATGGACCTGGCAGATGACGCAATGGCGGGCACCGCCGTCAGTGTCTTATTTGGCGCCCAGACAGCATTCACGCTCGCCGTTCCAACAATCGGCGGACTAATTGCGGATCAATGGGGATTGCACACAGTGTTCTACATGCTGGCCGGCACCTCCCTGATTGCAACTGTCATTGCTTACACGCTCCCGGACGTCAAACGGGCCTGAAGCAAGTGCAGAAATTCCATCATCCAGAGAATTTTCACCACCAATGAGAGAATTGCCACCACGGTGGCTTGCATCGGCGCGCAAGATTGCATTCAATCCTGGAGAGTCGCGAGGAGGACTGCCGCATGGCCATCGAAATTCGTCAAATTCCAGGTTCATTTGCCGGAGAGGTGTCCGGTGCTGACCTAAGAGCCCCTCTTACAGCCCAGGACGTGGCCACCATTGAAGCCGGAATGGACAAGCACGCCGTTCTCGTCTTTCGCGGTCAGGAAATCACGGATGAACAGCAGATCGCCTTCTCACAAAACTTCGGCGAAATTGAAATGAAACTGGGTGGCAACATCCGCTCGGAAAAACGCGTCAACGAACTCATCAATGATGTCTCGAACCTTGATAACAACAACAAGCCGTTCGACCGCGAAGACCGCTTCCGCTATTTTAATCTCGGCAACCATCTCTGGCACTCGGACAGTTCTTTCAGAGCGGTGCCCGCGAAGTATTCCCTGCTGTCCGGCAGGAAAGTTCCCGGCCAGGGCGGCAACACTGAGTTCGCCGATATGCGGGCAGCCTACGATGCACTCGACGACAAGATGAAGGCCGAAGTCGACGACATGATCTGTGAGCATTCACAGATCTATTCCCGAGGCAAACTAGGCTTCACCTTCAATGATGAAGAGATCGATCTGATGAAACCTGTACGCCAGGCGATGGTCCGCACGCATCCGGTGACGGGCCGCAAGTCGCTTTATCTGTCAGCGCATGCAGGAGCCATCATCGGAATGCCCTTGCCGGAAGCCAAGCTTTTTCTAATGAACCTCATTGAGTTCGCAACCGAGCGCCGCTTTGTCTATGCCCACAACTGGACCCAGTACGATCTCGTCATGTGGGACAATCGTCAGGTCATGCACAGGGCCCGCAGCTACGATGAAACCCAACCGCGCGACATGCGTCGTACAACCATCGCCGGCGACACCATGACAGCTGCCCAGGAAGCAGCCTGATTGAGCGCGACTTGACTCGGGTCCGCTAAGATCATGAGCAAGGCTGGAGGAGGCCTGACGCGTCTAACTCCGCTCTGAAATTCGCGCCGCAGATCAAGTAAGGAGTAAGAGACCCTTGTCCCAGGCAATGCCCCCCTTCGGACCAATCGATGGTTTGAAGGTCATCGACTGTGCGACCATTCTCGCCGGACCGATGGCCGCCACTGTCTTCGGCGAATTCGGAGCCGACGTGATCAAGATCGAGCACCCGCAAGGTGATGCATTGCGTGGCATGGGGCTCTCCAAAGACGGACACGGCATGTGGTGGAAGGTGGTTGGCCGCAACAAGCGATCAGTTGTTCTCGACCTTAAGTCGGAGGATGGCGCAGCGGTTCTCAAGGCATTGGTCAAGGATGCCGATGTCCTGATTGAGAACTTCCGCACCGGAACTCTTGAGAAGTGGGGCCTCGGTTGGGAAACATTATCTGCCATCAACCCGAAGCTTGTGATGATGCGCGTGACAGGCTTCGGCCAAACCGGGCCGTACAAGCACCGGGCAGGCTTTGGAACGCTGGCAGAATCAATGAGTGGGTTCGCTCATATTACCGGGGAAGAAGATGGCCCGCCGACGCTGCCCTCGATTGGCCTCGCCGATGGCATTGCCGCATACCACGGTGTGTTTGCCGCCATGTTCGCGATTTACGAACGCGATGTGAAAGGCAGCGGCCTGGGCCAATACATCGACATTTCCCTCTATGAACCACTGTTCTCGTTGTTGGGCGCACAATCGACAACTTATGATCAATTGGGTGTCGTCCAAAACCGCGCCGGCAATCGGTCCGTCAACAACGTTCCACGCAACACCTACCAAACCAAGGAAGGTCGGTGGGTCGCCATATCAACGTCGGCCCCCAGCATCGCCCGCCGCGTGATGGCATTGGTCGGTGGCAAGGACTGGGCAGAGGACGAGCGTTTCGCGACTCCCGCCGACCGTCGCGCCAACGTCGATGAGATTGATGGCAAAGTCGCAGATTGGATCAGGGAACGTCCTCTGCAGGAAGTGCTTGACGAGTTTGAGCGTGTCGAAGCCGCCATAGCGCCAATCTATTCCGTCGACCAGGCATTCGAAGACCCTCAGTACAAGGCCCGCGAGAGCATTACCTGGGTCGACGATGAGGATCTCGGCAAGATTGCCATGCAAAACGTCTTTCCGATCCTATCGCGAACGCCCGGCGCGATCACGCATCCAGGTCCTCGCGTTGGACAACATACGCACGAAGTCCTGCACGAAATGGTGAATGCCGGCACGATTTCCAGCGAATTGGCGGAACGGGTTGAGGCCGAGTTCAAGCGACGCACGGCTGACAGCTGATCGGTGCATGGTTTTCCAGGAGCGCGCTATTTGACCAAACATATCGGCATAGTCGCGTGTTCGGCGGAAGGCGCATCATTGTGTTACCGCACGATCTGCGTTGAGGGCGCCAAATTTCTAGGCCCCCATGCTCACCCCGAAGTTTCCATGCATACCCCCTCTCTCGCAGACTACGTGACCTGCCTCGACCAAGGCGACGTCAAGGGCATTGCCGATTTGATGCTGGCATCTTCCGAAAAACTCGCCCGGATTGGCGCTGATTTTCTCATCTGCCCGGACAACACAATCCATCAGGCCTTTGACGACGTCGCTGAGCGCTCACCACGGCCTTGGATGCATATTGCGGATGCCGTCTGCAATGAGGCTAGCGCACGAGGCTTCAAGAAACTCGGCCTGCTTGGCACAACCTGGCTGATGGCGAGTAACGTCTATCCCGACAAACTAAGCCAACACGGCATTGAAATTGAACTTCCACCGGACAACCAGCGAGTCGAGCTTGGTCGCATCATTATGGATGAGCTCGTCAACAGCAGATTTCAGCCAGAGTCGATCGCGTTCTACTGCACTGCTATCGACCAGCTTAGGCAGCGCGGTTGTGATGCCGTCATATTGGGCTGTACGGAAATTCCACTGATTGTTGATGAGACTAACGCCTCACTCCCAATTCTAGACTCGACCCGTCTGCTGGCCCGTGCAGCGCTTCGGCGCGCTATATCTTGAATTCCCTTGAACATCTGCGCCATTCACTTGATGCAGTTCGTGGTCAATCACACACCCTGCAGCCGCTTCAAAAACGCATACTTTGCAGACGCGGACATACGGATCAGTCCTGACTTGCGACTACGCCGCGCGGAGATCGACAAACCGGTGATGGCGCAATTGCCCTCGCGTCGCCGAATGGATGCGCATTCACGCATGACCTTACGATAGACCTTGGCCCGGCTCCGCAGGGTTCGCGCCTTTGCCGCTTCAGCAACCTTGATGCGCGAAGTAATATCGCGGAAAGACCATGTCGCCGACGTATCACTGATATCGCCGAAGTCACCTGCTTGGATGAAGCTCAATCGGGCAATGATCCGGATTGATTTTCCGGTCTTGTCCGTCGACGCTCGTACATGCTTCACCACACATTCTCGAGCGAAGTATTGCTTGATCAGATCACACTCCTGGTGCGCATACTCAACTGCTCTGGCCTGCGCAAAAACCTCGCGATAGTCGCGGTCTGGAAGCGTTTCGCCGGAGCGCAGCATTGAGCGCAAACTGACGTAGGTCGAGAAATTGACCGACCGCTCGGCTTCAATAGCGTCGAAATTGGCCATGGCCAGATAGCCATATTTCAGACGGCCAGACTTCTCATGTCGATTGTCGACCACATTCAGTGTGCCACGCAACGGATCACTTGGGTTGATGACCCCCATCACAGTGGACGCAGACTGATAGACCATAAAATTCGTGTAGAGAAAGAAGCATGAAGCAACCAGGCCAACAACAGCACTGACAACCTTGGCAAGATCAGACATGATCAGGACCCTCTCAGCAAAGTCTTGAGGTCACCACCAATCGCCTGCTCGGCTGCATCAGTGACAAGCTTCGTAATCCGCTCGCCGTAGTCTGCGCGACTGGCCGCAAATACGTAGTCGTTTCGCGAAATATGCACGGTGGCATCTTTGATTGGGCGATAGGCAATGCGCATCCCTGGATCTGTCGGCGCATCTCCGATGAGGACGTTACCCACGGCCATAGGATCAATCACAGTGCGACTGCCAACCAACCCGAATGACTGCTGCAACCAGCGTGCATAAGTTCCGGCGCGGGCATAGTTCTGGCTCAACAATCTCTGATTAGATTTCCTGGGGTTCTCGATCGCGTACTCAACGAAGCTCCAATGATCCTTCGGCATCCGCGCCGGAACAATTCGACAGGACCGCAGGACTTGACCGAAGAGACCTTCGATCTCGGTCCCCTCCGGAACATTCGCAAGCCCGGCACCTCTGGGTCCAATCACTGAAATGCCCGAAATCTCAGCCTCGTCTGATTTCTGGATATTCCAGAGAACACCCATCTGTGAAGTGAGGATCAGGTGCACTGGCTGATCTGATTTTGTGACCGCCACATTGACGAGCTTCAGACCGTCGCTGCCCCGGTAACTGCTGACACGGCTGCTTCGTCCCTGCGAAGCAACATAGGACTTGATCAGCTGTTTCGCACGTTTCCCGACATCACGACGGCTAAACTCGTAGAGCGAACTGTCCTGCTGCCCATTGCTGATATTGACATGCGCCACATAGGCACCAGCTTCTGGCGCTTTCGGCGTGCAGGATGACGAAGGTATCACCTTGATCGCACGAGGCAGATCCGCATCACGCGACCTGCGATAACCATCGAATACCTCTTGAGCCCAGTAGTAACGCTCGTTGGTCGCGACCATTGCATCCGGTTGGAACTTATGCCCGCGTAGTTTGGTTACGACATGGTTGCGAGGGTCGCCCTGAGGAACCGCCCCTTCACCGAGACAGCCCACTAAAACCAAACAAACTGGAACGAAGAAAAATACTTTCTTCACGACTTTCTACCCCGGAGCCCCTATCTCTCCTGACCATGGCAGAAAGCCGCAAAAGTCCTGTTAAACCGGTATTTTCAATTTGAGATAATCGCGCAAGAATTGCCGAGTGTTACGGATCCGAGGCGCCATCTTCAGATCAACTCAGGCCGCGCAGCCCTTTGACAAAGTCCGCCACAGCCTTGCCAATTTCATCCGGGCTATCCTCCTGAATGAAATGTGTACCCTTGACGGTAACTTCCGTTTGGTTCGGCCAGGATCGGCAGAACTCACGTTGCGCACCGGTTAGAATAGACCCCGGTTCCGCATTGATGAAGAGCTTGGCAACGTCACTTCCGGCCAGCCACGCTCCATAGCGCTCGACCGTTGCAACAACATCCTCCGGCTGACCTTCGATTGGGATTTGTCGCGGCCATGTTAGAGTCGGGCGGCGCCCCTCACCAGGAGAATTGAATGGCCGGCGATACTCAGTCATTTCTTCGTCCGTCATCGCGCGCATCACGGAGCTCGGCAGGACGCGCTCGACGAAGATGTTCTTCTCGAGCACCATCTCTTCGCCGGCATCCGACCGGAAGCCTTGGAAAACGTTACGCGCATTCTCGGGCCAAGCAGCCCACGTCAGGGGCTGCACAATGCTCTCCATGTAGGCAATTCCCTGGACACGTTCACGGTTTTGCTCGGCCCAGTGAAAGCCCAGTGCGGAGCCCCAGTCGTGGATGACAAGCACGACGTCATCACCAACGCCGATCTCTTCCCAAAGCGCAAAGAGATAATCTTTCTGCTCAGCGAATGTGTAGCGCCCCGGACCTGAGTTCTCCAGCTTGTCACTGTCGCCCATGCCGATCAGATCACAGGCAATGAGCCGGCCTAGTCCCTCACAGTGCGGCATGACATTGCGCCACAGATAGGATGATGTCGGGTTGCCGTGTTGAAAAATGATGGCCGGTCCTTCACCGACATCGACGTACGCCATCTGTCGACCGTTGACGGTCGCAAACTGTTTCTCACCATAACGTGCCGGCGCAATAGGCATGACATCATCCTCCATTTGAAGTTTCTTCGGCACTCTTGGCTGGACCGATCTTAGGCCTCACTATAGACCTGAAAGACAATTCAACCACAAGCCTAGGACAGCCGTCTCTCATTGCCGACAGATCTGCTGCCTGGATAGATTCCTGAAAATTTCCCTTGGAGATTAAACGACATGAGCGAGCAACCTAAAGTCATCGGCTTCATCGGCCTTGGTCAGATGGGCGGCCCGATGGCGGCCAATATCGCGAAAGGCGGCGCTGAATTGATATGCTTCGACAAAGCCGGTACCGACGCGAGGTTGCCACCAGGAGCGAAGGCAGCATCGGATATCGCGCAAGTCATTCAGAACGCAGACACCGTTTTCCTGTCATTGCCTGACGGTCCCATCGTCAACGCCGTCGCAAGTGAAATCGCAGCCGCAAAAGACGCCCGGGCAAAGGTCGTTGTCGATCTCTCAACCATTGGACTCGATGCTGCGAAATCCGCCGCAGCGACATTGCAAGGCGTCGGCATGACCTACGTTGATGCCCCTGTGAGCGGCGGCAAGGCTGGCGCAGTCGCAGGCACCATCACGCTCATGTGGGGTGGCCCCAAGGCCGAACTTGACCGCCACAAGGCAATCGTCGACTCGTTCTGTGGCAATCCCTTCCACGTCGGAGACCATCCCGGTCAGGGCCAGGCCGTCAAACTTCTGAACAACTTCCTTTCAGGCACAGCCATGGCCGCCACGACCGAAGCTGTCCTGTTCGGCCAATCTCAAGGCCTCGATATGAAGACCATCCTCGATGTCGTGAATGTGTCGACAGGCATGAACACGGCAACACGTGACAAGTTCCCACAACAGGTTCTGACGGAAAAGTTCGCCGCGGGTTTCTTTGCCGAGCTTCTCAACAAGGATGTCCAGCTCTATCTGCAGAATGCCAAGGAGGCCGGAACGCCGACGCGGGTTGGGACCGAGGTGGCAAGTGTCTGGCAGGAATGCGTCGACCAGCTTGAGCCACAAAGCGACTTCACTCTGATCTACGACCTCACCCGCAAGAAGCTAGGCTGAGACAGTCGCCGGCTCTTATTCTCACCCACTCCAGCCACCGCAGGGACAAGTCAGGTGCCACAGCATAAATCAATGGACGAACTAAAGGCTGGACTGCCGCACATCCTGGCCTCCCCCAAAGACAACGGTGAGATCAAAGCGATTGTCGTGCGCCCGGCTTCTGAGCAACGCACGCCTGTCACATCTTGTGAGGTCAGTCTCGATGGTGGTGTTCATGGCGATCACTGGGCCAAAGGCTGCTGGAAGACGACTGATGACGGCCGGCCGCATCCGGACGTTCAGATCTGCATTATGAACGCGCGGTGTATCGAACTCATTGCGGGCGACAAAGCAAATTGGCCGCCCGCAGGAGACAATATTTTCATCGATATGGATCTTACGCCGGACAATCTCCCACCCGGACAGCGCGTCGCTGTCGGCAATACGGTGTTGGAGATCACAGACACGCCGCATAAGGGCTGCGCCAAATTCATTGATCGGTACGGGCGAGATGCCTGCGTATTCGTTAATGTCGGCGATGGTGACACATATAAACTGCGCGGGATCTACGCCCGCGTCGTCGAGCCAGGCACAATCAGCGTCGGTGATACATTCCAAAAGCTCTAGCGTTCTGGTTTGGTCGTCAGGCGCTCTCTTTGCGGCCCACCTCGCAACCAGCACGTGAATCCAAAGCACCAGTCGGGCGTGCGCCAATCAAGTCCGGTCTATGCCCCACTGTCGACTCCCCATGTGATATGGTCGTCAGTCGCTACGAATGCCACCGGAGCATCCAGTAGAAGTGGCTCATTCGGCGTTCCATGCCCGCAGGGCAGGCCGTTCAGCACAGGATAGTGGTAGTCACGCGTGTGATGCAGAGCCATCTCGGCGACGCTCTGATCGAACGGAACCGCGCTTGCGATCGTCTTGGTAAACTGGCCAACCATCAAACCAGCAAGGTCTTCCAGGGCGCCAGCCTGCCGAAGGCACAGCAAATCGCGGTCGATCGCGTAGTCGTACTCCTCGACATCCTCCACGACGAGAACAGAACCGGCAAATCGCATCTTGTGATCGCCATTGAGCATCTTCGTCAGCAACGTCAAGTTCCCGCCGCGCAGCCGCCCCTGCGCCGTCCCCGGCCGCAGCACTTTACAACCCGCAGCCGCCCGCTGATTAAGCGAACCTCGCGGTGCGCGGACAAGATCGGCTAAGAGGCGTTGCGGAGCCAATCGGTTGGCATCACTGGCAACGTCCACCGGCATGGCCCCATGAACAGCATGGCCCAAACCGAGGCGTGAGACCGTCTCCAACAACGGCGTAGCATCGCTATAGCCGATGACAACCTTCTTAGCTTGACCGCGGCACTGCGAGACGAGCTGCGTCCAGTCCACGTGTTCCATCATGCGCCCGGCACCATAACCGCCGCGCGCAAACCAGATCGCGTCAATGAGTGGATCGGCCAGCGTAGATTGAAACGTACGCGCCCGCTCATTGTCGTTGCCCGCAAGCTGATGGTGTTGAACGAAGCATTGCTCGGAGAAATTGAGCTGCAATCCAACTGCCGCGGCCAGCTCTGTCACATCAGCAGCGACTGACACTTCAATCCAGCGCGACGGCGCAATCACGGTGACGACAGCGCCTTCCCGCAACAGTGGTTGATCAGCTTCATCGATCATGACAACGGCTCTCATCTTTCAAAAAGCTTTATCGATATCGTACCACACTTACAGGATGCCAAACGCAACAACATGAGCGTTACAAGATACTGACAACACGGTTGGATCATCGTAGAAATGAGCTGCAAGATGATAACGTCCAGAGGGTTAGGATAGGCAATGCGCGGTACGGCGGCAGCGATTGACGACAATACCTGGCAATTGATGAAGGGCCGTTCATGGCAGGACAGACCTGACTGCCCTGCACGCGACCAGCTTGCGCTGCTCTCCATTCCCTATGTCGACTTCGATAGTGTCGACCAAACCGGCGAGATGGTGGTTGCAGCATCGGTCGCTGAAGACGTCCTGACAATATTCGCTGACCTAATGGCAGCTCGCTTCCCAATCGCGTCCATGCGCTTAATTGATCACTTCGACGGTGATGACAATGCTTCTATGGATGCCAACAATGCGAGTGCATTTAACTTTCGCGAGATTGTCGGCGGCACTGGTCTCTCTGAGCACGCATTTGGAACCGCCATTGACATCAATCCGGTGCAAAACCCCTACGTGTTTGAGGGCAACATCCTACCGCCGGCAGGCGTTCCATACGCCGATCCTGAAAACCGGCTGGCCTCCGTGCCTGGGATGATCGTTGCCGACGGTCCGGTTGTGGCAGCCTTCCAGAAAGCTGGCTGGCATTGGGGTGGCGCTTGGACGACAAAGAAGGACTACCATCATTTCTCGAGAAGCGGGCGGTGATCCGGTCCGGCGGCACACAGCAACAACTCCATGTCTGCCTATAGTGGAGCCGCTCCGACATAGGTCACACGCACCCGGGCCGTGCCCTGCCTGAGAAACCCAAGCTTCCGGGCACCAGCCCGTGAGACGTCGATGATGCGCCCCGTCACAAATGGTCCGCGATCATTGACGCGGGCAACGATTGAGCGGCCATTGTCGAGATTGGTGATGCGCACGAATGATGGCAACGGCAGCGTCTTGTGAGCCGCAGAAATACGGTTGGCGTCAAAAACCTCACCATTGGCCGTCAGCCGTCCATGGAACTGATCCCCATACCAGGAGGCTTTACCGACACGATTGTAGTTTGGATCATTTCTCGGAACGTACCGCACGCCCTTAATGACGTAAGGACTGCCAAGCTTGTAGCGACCACCACCAACTGGCACCGGCTGATTGGGAGCAACCACCCGCGGCGAATACCGCATCTCCGGCTTTGAGCGCGACGAGCAGGCTGACAGGAACATTGTCAGGAAGGCAACTGCTGCGAACTTTGACAATCGCAGACAGTGAACCGGGTCAGTCAGAAAAACGCGCATCGAACGCCACTACACTCGCATTGAACCAATCGAATTGAGCCCTATGGCTCCACTGGCACATCACCCCTGCAATGGTTAACAGCGCGTTAACACGCCGGCTCTTTCGGCCAAGGTCAGTCGATTTTTGGCAGATTAGACGCTGTCTCTCACGACCGAACAAGAAAATCACGGAACATATAATCTGTTTACGCATTATTTTGAAACATATGCGATTTTAGCACCTCGACACTGGATGAGGTGAAAGATGACGCGACACTCATGGCGTTGGCCCCAGATCAAAACATACCTAATGCAACCGACCGTTTTGTTCGGGCTGACCATGATTGTCGTCTTGTGGCTCGGCCTTAGCCTGCAGATCGGACGGGACTACATCGCGGCCAGAACATCAGCATCAGACCGGTTGACTAGTCTTGCAAGTGCTTTCGAAGAACACGTGAACCATACGCTGCGTGAGCAGGATGAAATTCTGAATGCCGTGATCCGACGCTTTCAAGAGGTCAGACGAACGCAACTTTATGCTACCGCAATATCTCAACCTCTACCCGACCCCGCTCAAGTGAGCGACGTCGCAATGCGATTGACAATGCTCGATAAGAATGGCGCCGTCGTAGCAATGGCCCCGGACGATCAACAGGCCGGCCCGACCAACTACAAAGATGCTGCCTTCTTTGTTGCCCAGCGCGCAAACAGCCCGGAGGCCACCGGTCTCTCTAAGCCGACGTATGATCGCTGGTCAGGCCGCTGGTCCGTGCTGACGGCAAAGCGCGTCCCTGACATCGGCGGAACTTTCGGAGGCGTCATCGTATCTATAATCGACCCTGATGTCCTGGCAGCCCTGGAGGACCCGGTCCAGGTCGACGACGCGACGGTCATCACCTTGTCGGGCGCCGATGGTATTATTCGGGCCATTACAGGTAAGACCGCCCTCAGGCCCGGCGCCAATATTGGCGCGACCGATCTCATGCACACGACCAAAATTGCCGACAGCGTCTATGCTGGAGATCTCGATGGGTCAGGCACCAAACAGCTTTACGCCCGCCGCGAAATTTCCGGTCAGCAGTTGTTCGTCAGCGTGGCACTGCCAATGTCCACGGTCTATGCATCGGCAGATACCAATGCAGCGCGCCATATCACAGCCGGTATCATCATCACGCTACTCATTCTGGCTGCGATGGTTGCCGGCATCATCCATCACCAAAGAATCGAAACTGCCCGATTAGCGCTGACCAAAAGTAAGCGCCATGCCCAACGGAAATCACAGGAACTCGCTCAGACACTCGAGAGCATGGGGCAGGGCATCATCATGGTCGATCGCCATCACAAGATTGTCGTCACCAATGAGAACTTCATGCGCCTGTTGAATCTGCCCGACGAGATGAACTTGCACAACATGGACTTCAACAGCCTTGTCGACTTCCTGAAGTCGCGCGGTGAGTACGATAGTCTCAGCCCGGAAGCCTATCAGGATCTCGATAGCAGGCTTCGAGCAACCGGCAATATAGGCAGCCATACCAACTTCGAAAGGACCCGCCCCGACGGCACTGTGCTCGCGGTCACGAACCAGGAGTTGCCGGATGGCGGATTTGTACGCACCCTCACCGATATCACTGAGCAACGCTGCTCTGAAAAGAAAATCACGCACCTCGCCCGGCACGACACGTTGACCAACCTTGCCAACCGTGCCGTTTTCCGCGAACGGCTGGAAGACTCGTTTAAAGCCCTTCCCAGGACTGGTGGGTTCGGGGTTCTGTTTCTTGATCTGGATAACTTCAAGATGGCCAACGACACCCATGGCCACGCCTTTGGTGACGAACTCCTCAAAGCCGTTGCCAATCGCTTGCGCACATCAATACGACAGAGCGATACCATTGCACGGCTCGGTGGTGACGAGTTCGCCATTATTCTCAATGGCCTCGACACCGCCGACAAGGCAAGAAACCGGGCCAAACATCTGATCAATCTGATGCGCGCACCACATCAGATTGAAGGTCAGCGAATTACCCTCACGGTAAGCGTTGGTTGCGCTCTGGCGCCTGGCAATGCGAACACGTCCGAGGACATCCTGAAGAATGCCGACCTCGCTCTTTACAAGGCAAAAGCCGAGGGCCGCAATACCTATCGCCTTTTCTCACCGGATATGGCTGAGGCAATGAATAAGCGCCGCCAGCTGGAGGATGACTTGCGTCTCGCAGCTACGCGTGGCGAGTTCGAACTCCATTATCAACCGCTCAATCGTATTGCAGACGGTCGCATAAGCGGTTTCGAAGCGCTGCTGCGGTGGAACCATCCAACACAGGGCCGTATCCCACCATCAGACTTTATCCCGATTGCCGAGGACAGTGGCTTGATCCTCACGATAGGGGAATGGGCGCTGCAGCAGGCTTGCCAACAGGCGGCAGGATGGGACGAGAGTACGCGAATAGCCGTCAATCTCTCACCTGTGCAGTTCCGGGACCCGAAACTCATCTCCAAGGTGAAACAGGCGTTGCAGGCATCCTGCCTCGCTCCCACGCGTCTCGAACTTGAGATTACCGAGACGGTTATGATGCAAACCGGAAAGAGCACCGTCGATCGGCTCAAGGAACTGCGCGATCTCGGCATCAAGATATCAATGGATGATTTCGGAACCGGTTATTCTTCACTCAGTTATCTCAGGCTGTTTTCGTTCGACAAGATCAAGATCGACCGCAGTTTTATTCATCAACTCGAAAACAATGATGAATGCAAAGCCATCATCGCTGCAGTCATCGCACTAGCAGATGGCCTCCATGTTCGCACCACCGCGGAAGGCGTGGAGACGACAGGTCAGCTGACCTTGCTGGCTGAATTGGGATGCGAGGAAGCCCAGGGCTATCTGTTCAGCCCACCGTGCCCGGCAGATGAAATACCGGCACTCATCCAACGCGAAAGTCTGATACCGGATATCTTGAAATCCGTCAGCGACAAGGGGCGCACACGTGTAACTTCTGGTGACGGCAAATCTGCAGCTTGAATACTGCGCCGGATTGCCATCAGCCCGGTCAGCTGCGATTTCAAGTTAAGAGCCCACCAAACCAGCCAGGGACCTGGATCCTGTTGCGCACCCTACCCCGGCGGCAACACCCAAACTTCTGTTTTGGCTGGCATCACATCCCGCGAGACTGTCAGTTCAGAGGACGTCAGGCGCTTGACATTGAACACCTTACCCGCCGCATCCAGAAACCGGCTGAGTGTGAACTCCGAAAAGTAATGCATGGGAATGACCAGAGGCGCTTTAAGCGCCTTCAAAACCTCGACCATGCCAGGCACATCCAACGTGTAACTACCATCAACCGGAACCAGCACGACATCCATCTGCCCGATTGATCCCAGCTGCTGCACGGTCAGGGTGTGGTGCAGGTGGCCGAGATGCGCAATACAAAGACCACTGACTTCAAACACAAAAATCGAGTTGCCGTAGCGCGAATACGCGTTCTCATCGCCAAATGTCCGAATGTCGGTCGGAATGTTGCGCGTTCGGATGTCCTGCACCTTGAGATCGTGGATCTGCGGTGTTCCCGGGTTCGGGTTCCAGCCTTTCAGGACGTGCTTGATCTTTGGATCCGGCGACAGACTGTGATGCGTATCATGGGCGAGATTCATCGTTGCAATCGTCGGCGCCGGCTGGATTGGGATGTAGTCGTTGTAATCAGTCGCGACGATCACGCCCTTGGGCGACGTGAGCAGAAAGGTTGAATGACCGAGATACCTGAGGCCAACCTGATAAGGTTCAAGTGCCGTCAGCCGGAAACCAGCTTTCTGGATCAGCGAGGGCTGTCCATTGTTGGCGAATGCCAGGCATTTGTCCGGTGCCGCTTTCTGTGCAGCTGCACCAAACGAACCTGCCACCAAGATCAGAAGTCCTAACAAGATCTGAATCAGAGCCCTGAAGCGCAACATCCAAACCTCCGGGTTTGTGTGAACCTGGTGTTCCGATTCAGACATTTGCATCTCGCAGCTGTTCGTTCAGAGCAAATTTCAGAACCAAGAGGAACACGAGCAATGAAGTGAATCTATCCGCGCGTCTTGAACACAATGTTTGGGCAAAACACACGTTGCATTTGCAGGCAAACACCAACTTCGCAGCACGGGACATTATCAAAGCATTTATTATCAAATCGGACAAACGCGAAATTGAGCAAAACCTTTAGGCCGGGGAAAGCAAGCCCCCAAGCAACTCGGATGGTTTATCGAATATCAACGACCTTGCATTAGTTTGACCCGTCAGTTTGCAGCAACACGCCTTGTGCCGAAATCGGGCCGATACCGAATGACGGCGCTGAGTTGCTCAGTTCGTGAGTGGTGATCATCCGTGCTCTTTCAGTTGCAACCAACCGCTTGGTTCTAACTGCGAGCACGATGAGTTAGCGTAGTCGGGGAAGACATGAGTACTGTTGCATTGCGAGCCGCCATTGCACGCCGCATTGAGAGTCTGGGCGACAATACAATAACGTTGGCGCTGTTCGCTTCCACCCTGTTTCTGTCAGCGATCCTGCTCTTTTCAGTCCAGCCGGTCTTCGCCAAGATTGTCCTTCCAACGCTTGGTGGATCGCCATCGGTATGGGCCGTATCGATGTGTTTCTTTCAAGCCGTACTGCTCGCCGGATACTGTTACGCCTACGCCCTGAACCGCTACATGCCGTTACGGTACGCACCGCTGGCACACGTTTCACTGCTTGCTATAGCGTTCCTGGCCTTGCCTTTCGGACTGCCGGAGGGCATCGATCCGCCGGCCGGTGACGCCTATTTCTGGTTGATCGGCGTCTTAACACTGGGCGTCGGCCTCCCGTTCTTCGCCGTATCTGCGAATGCCCCGCTATTGCAGGCATGGTTCGCCCGCACCGAGCATCCGCATGCCAAGGATCCCTACTTCCTCTACGGCGCCTCCAATCTCGGCTCACTATTGGCTCTCTTAAGTTACCCTGTGATTATTGAGCCATTGCTTGGCCTCAAATCTCAGGCGCTGACCTGGACGGCAGGCTTTCTGCTGCTTGCGCTCGCGGTTGCACTTTGTGGCCTATTGCTTTGGGTCAAGGCAGCGCGCAGCGCCGCAGATCAGGGCACAGCAACGGCAACTGTTACTTCTGGCGCAACGGAGACGATGGCAGCCGCCCCATCCTGGCAGGCGCGCCTCGCCTGGATCGGTCTCGCGTTTGTACCGTCGGGCTTGCTCGTCGCCTACACCAGTTACCTTGCAACAGACATTGCCTCGGCACCATTTATCTGGGTCATTCCGCTGGCAACGTTCCTCGCAACGTTTGTTCTGATCTTCCGCGACACGCCGGTCATTCCACGACAGTGGCTCCTGGTGAGCCAGCCTCTTGTCGTTGCCGTCCTGCTGCTCGACATCGCAGCCCCAGGTATCCTGCCGGGGTGGTTGGCAACACCGCTCGGCTTCCTGGCGTTCTTCATCACCACGATGGTTGCGCACACGGTTCTCTACGAGAAGCGGCCTGGCAGCGAGAACCTCACCGAGTTCTATATGTGGATGTCACTCGGCGGTGTCCTGGGTGGCGTCTTTGCGGCCATCATCACACCTCAACTCTTCAACACGATTTTCGAGTTTCCGCTGCTATTGTTGGCCGGCATGTTGTGCCGCCCCGGTGTTTTGGCGCAACTCCGCGCCACGCATGACCTGACATCAATGGACGAATGGCGCCAACCGGCAATGTTCTTCGGTCTACTGGCATTGACGGCATTACTGTTCTGGATCGAACTTCTGCCATCCAACCAGTCAGCCATCATTTTCGTCATACTCGTGGGCGCCGGCCTCTATCTGCTGATGTCATCGCGAGACAAGGCCCAGCACGAGTTCGCGTACGTCGCGATCCTCGTCTCAGGCATCTTCCTTCTACCAACGCACCTGAGCAACGGACATTCAGAGCGCAGCTTCTACGGCGTCCACAAAGTCCTGACCACGCCGGATGAAACGATGCGTATCCTGCTGCACGGCACCACCATTCACGGTGCGATGCGTATCAAGACGGATGATGGAAAGCCGGTCGGTTTTCCTCGACCTGCTACGTACTACCATGACGAGGGACTAATGGCCCGCGGCCTGGTCGCAGCCCGTAAGAACCTTGAGGCATCAGGCCGGGCACCAGCGATCGGTGTTGTTGGTGTGGGTGCCGGTTCACTCGTCTGCTATGCAAAGCCAAACGAGACATGGCGCCTCTACGAAATCGATCCATTGGTCGTCAAACTGGCGATGGACCCAAAGCACTTCACGTTCTTCTCGAAATGCCATCCCAATCCCGACTTTGTCCTCGGCGATGCCCGCCTGACGCTCGCGAAGGAACCAAAAGCAAAGTTCGACTACCTTGTTATCGATGCGTTCTCGTCAGACGCCGTGCCAGTCCACCTGATCACGCGGGAAGCTTTCGCGATGTATCTCGACAAAGTCGCAGATGACGGCATCGTGGCACTCCACATTTCCAACCGTCATATGGACCTCAACTCGGTCGCCAGTGCTACCGCGCGTTCCATAGCAGGCGTCCATACCGCGCTCGGCATCAATACCCTGGACGGCAGCAAAGGCCTCGACCGCACGAGCAGCAAGGTGATGTTCCTCAGTCGATCCAAGGCATCACTGGAAGGCTTGCTCCAGCATGACGATGTCGAAATTCCGCCAAAAACTGAGACAGCACCCTGGACGGATGATTATTCCAACATCATCGCTGCAATCTGGCGCAAATGGCGCGCTGAAGACTAAAGCGTTCAACAAGCTTGTCATGCGGGCCCGCGATGTGTGTCGGCCCGCGGCGCTGCCGTCTGCATGTGCAAAGAACCTCGGATAGGCCTTGAAGGCACCGGGTTAAAACCTAACCACCAAATCCCTCACCGGGTGTGCGGTATTCGTCTCGTGGTGGCGCAAACATATCAACAACGACTGCCCCGTCTGGGCCGGCCTCAAAGCCGTGCTCGACCCCACCCGGCGTTCGCCACAAGTCTCCCTTCTTGACCGCAATCCGCTCTCCATCCTGGATCCGCACGCCGCTACCTTCGACCAATAGCCCCCACTGCTCCTGCGGATGGGAATGGATGCTGCCCTTCGAGTTTGGCTCGCCACGGACAATCGAAACCATCATCTGATCGCCGACAAAGATATTCGTCGACAGCCCTTCCGATAATGTCCGCGCAATGCCGCCTTCAGGATTGTCGATGTTAAAAAAGTTCTCGTGCGCCATACCGCTATCCTCGCTCTCGCTCCATTCGCTTCGATCAATAATTCAAGATCAACGCAACTGTTTGCTGCGGGCTTGATTGGTACAATACTCGATGCCTGCGCTAAAAGGCTTTTCGCCCGCGCGCTCATCGTACGACATATGATCCAGACAATCGTCGATGTGGGTGTGATTTGCTAGTTTGTGACGGCAAGCCAGCCACTTGGTGATTGGAACCTGGTTGGTCCAGCCAACCCGCTGCCAGTCTCGCGCCTTCTTCAGTCTGTGCCGGTAGGCTTCGAAGAGCCGCTTACCCTCATCCGCGCTCTGGCAATTTCGCGCAATCCGATCTTCAAGGCTTAGCGGCCCGCTGCATGACACCACGAGGATACTGGCTGCGATTGCAATCGCAAGCAGCAGCAGTCTGATGCGATTCCGTGCGACCGTCACCGTACAAAACTACTCGACACAACGAGCCTTCTGATTTGACCGCTGACACCCATCCACACAATGAGTATCTCCAAACAAGCCCTGCTATTCAGCCCAAGCACCAGCAATCGAGCCTCTGGCAACAGCGTCGGTCATCCGACACTTACGATCAAACCAGGCCACATATCCACAGAGTTTGGTCGGATCTGTGAAGTTGTCCAGCCACAGAGACAAAACGCCAGATTGCAAGCCAACTCCAGAGCATGGCGGATGACAGCAGAGATTTGGGGAATTCGTTGGCGACCGGGGCAGCGCGCAAACACTCGGAATTCGGAAGAATACCGAGCGAGGTGCAAAGTTCTGGGTTCCGAAGTGGCGATCATTTTCGTGCCTTCTTGCACGGAACGAAACGCTCATTTTGCTCCGCCGTCTGTGATCCGATTTCACCGTTTTTGGACCGGCCGATCGGATACGGATACGATGGACACTGCGCAATTTGACAAGGAACAAACGGCGACGGCCCGGGACTGGGTTGAGACCCTCAACGCTTATCGTACGCCGGATGTCAGACGCAGCATTTGGGAGCTGGTAATCACGATCGTTCCCCTTGTCCTGTTCTGGTGGCTGGCATGGCTAGCACTTTCTGTGAGCTATTGGCTGACCCTGCTGCTGGCGATACCGGCTTCCGGTTTTTTACTCCGGCTTTTTCTCATCCAGCACGACTGCGGTCACGGCTCGTTTTTCCGTCGCCGGGCGACCAACGACTGGGTTGGCCGCGTCATCGGCATCTTCACATTAACGCCGTATGGCGTCTGGCGTCGCAGCCACGCCATACATCACGCGACGACGGGCAATCTGGATCGGCGTGGAACAGGCGATATTCGAACTCTGACAGTCAGTGAGTATCGCGCACTCGGCTGGCTCGGCCGACTATATTATCGGCTCTATCGCCATCCGCTGATCTTCCTCGGCATCGGTCCAGGCTACATATTCCTGTTGAGGAACCGCCTCCCGATGGAACCAACAAAAGATGGTTGGGATCACTGGGTGAGCGCGATGGTAACGAATGTATTCATTGGCCTGTTTGCAGCAGGCATGATCTATTTGGTCGGTGCACAGGCGTTTATTGCCGTTCACCTCCCTATCATCTTACTGGCAGCAACACTCGGCATCTGGCTGTTCTACATCCAGCACCAATTTGAAGACGCGCATTGGGAGCGGCAGCCGAACTGGAACCTGCACGAGGCGGCCCTGCACGGCAGTTCGTTTTATGACCTGCCGAAATGGCTACAGTGGTTTACAGCCAACATCGGTATGCACCATGTCCACCACCTCAGCAGCCGCATACCCTATTATCACCTGCCACGGGTCATGCGAGACTTTCCCGAACTGGCGGATGTCAAACGGATCAGGCTGTTGGAGAGTTTCAAATACGCTGGCTTGCAGCTCTGGGATGAGCGCCAGAAGAAGTTGATCTCATTTCGAGGTCTATGATTTGTCGAGACCTATGATTTGATCTGGATCAAATCTGCAAACCGCTGAGTATCGGCGCTTAAAATGGGCATCGCGCAGGCGGCTTGGAAAAAAACAGTAATTCGTAGTCGGGCAAGAAGGCGAGTGTGGGACAGTTGTCACCGCCCCACACAAGGCTGAACGTTAGTCAGCCTGAATGTTTGCTACAGCGGTCTTTCCACTGCGGCGGTCGATTTCGGTGTCGAAAGAAACCTTCTGGCCTTCGCCAAGGCTTGCGATACCGGCACGCTCAAGAGCAGAGATGTGCACGAAAACGTCTTTGCCGCCGTCGTCTGGCTGGATAAAGCCGTAGCCTTTTGTTGTGTTGAAGAACTTTACGGTTCCGGATTGCATGTCATTTAGCCTTTGCATTGCAAGTGTCAGCGATGTGCTTCCCGCACCTCGCTATTTGTAGTCGAATAGGGGATGGTCTAGATCGTGCGCCCAGCTCGGAGCGGGCGAAACGGCCTCATTGTCCGGCCCAAGTCGATGCGGCGCTGATAACACATTCAAAGGCATTGGAACAGCAGAATATTGGGTATGGAGCTAATCCAAGGCCAAAACATACCCGTTATGCGCCAATGGCATATATGACCTAATAAGCAAAAACGATCAAAACATCTGCTGTGAACGAGCCGCAACACCCTGCTTTTCACCCGAATTCACTTCAGATTCCCGGCTGTTCTGGCCACGCTAGCATTAATCATTGCCCTTGGGACATCTGAAAACCCGCCTCAATAGCCGCCCGACGTCGGCTCTCTGGTCGTGGTATCGCCGAAATTCAGGCTCCATGCATGCGGGCCCGGGCCATATCGTCCGCAATATCAGAGGTAGCCCGGCCCTCTTTCTCAGCACGTGAGAAGATCTCGATCAGAACAGAACCGATCTTTCTGATCTTGTCTTCCGCAACTGACGTGTCGTGCGTCTTGAAGATGTCATCGGAGCCATAGATGACACCGCCGGCGTTGACCACATAGTCGGGGGCGTAGGTAATGCCGTGCTCGAACAGAGCCTTGCCATGATGCGGTTGTTCAAGTTGATTATTCGCCAAACCACACACCGCTTTGGCTTTCAAACGCGGGATGGTTTCGTCATTGAGGATCGCCCCCAACGCACACGGGACGAAGACATCGACATCCGCCCCATAGATCTCATCAGGTGAAACAGCCTCGATGCCGAATTGCTGTTTTGCATGCGCAATCGCATCGGCGTTGACGTCCGTCGCAATGACCTTGCCGCCGGCTTCGCTCAGGCGGCGACAAAGATCCATACCGGTCTGTCCGAGGCCCTGAATCGCAAACCGGACATCTTTGAGATGATCACGCTGCAAGACGTGCCGCACAGTTGCCTCGATCGAGACGAACCCACCCAGCGCAGTGAACACAGCCGGGTTATGACGTCCTGCCCGTTCATCAACCAACGTGAATGCAAAGTCCGTGTCGCGTGCCATGCCGGCCACATCCTCGACGCCGACACCGACGTCAATGGCAGTCCAGTATCGCCCATTCAGCGTCTGTACCTGTTTGGCAAACGCCGCCAGCAGCTTCGGCTTGTTTGGCGCTCGCGAGTCCGCGATGACAACCGCCTTGCCACCACCAAGCGCGAGGCCAGCCAGCGCATTTTTGTAGCTCATCCCTTTGGAGAGCCGCAGGACATCCGTCACGGCATCTTCGATTGTGGCATAAGGATACATGCGGCAGCCACCAGCTGCGGGCCCGAGCCGGGTTGAGTGAATGGCGATCACCGCGCGCAGTCCGGTCGCCGCGTCGCTGCAGAAAACGACCTGCTCATGATTGTCAAAGGCCGGGTTATCGAAGACGTATGACACGGGCTCCCCCTCTTGGTTCAATCCAAACGGGACGGATCGGATAGCCTGGCATAGTGGACCATCTCAGAGTATCTGCCAAAGTCGTCTTGGAAAAACAGCAGCATCGCAAAAGCAAAAGAACGTTGGCAAGCCGCGGCTCCACTCAGAAAACGCGTCCCGGAATGCAATCCACTATCGAGATACCAAGGCAGGCTGCCCGCTATTCACCCATCTTGAGGGCGGCGATGAACGCCTCCTGCGGGATTTCGACTTTGCCGAACTGACGCATCTTCTTCTTACCAGCCTTCTGCTTGTCAAGCAGTTTGCGCTTTCGCGAGATATCACCGCCATAGCACTTGGCAAGCACGTCCTTACGCAGCGCAGATATGGTTTCACGCGCAATAATGCGCCCACCAATTGCGGCCTGAACAGGAATTTTGAAGAGATGCTGAGGAATGAGCTCCTTCAGCTTCTCGCACATCACGCGGCCACGTGCATCAGCCCGCGTGCGGTGAACGATCATGGATAATGCATCCACCGGTTCGGCATTCACTAAGACAGACATCTTCACGAGATCATCCGGCTCGTAGCCGATCATCTGATAGTCAAACGACGCGTATCCGCGCGAGATCGACTTCAGCCTGTCATAGAAATCGAACACCACCTCGTTCAGCGGCAGCTCGTAGATGAGCATGGCTCGTGAACCGGCGTAGGTCAGCTCTTTCTGACGTCCTCGCCGATCCTGGCAGAGCTTCAGGACACCGCCCAGATATTCATCCGGAACCATTATTGTGGCTTCAATCCACGGCTCTTCCATACGGTCGATCTGCGTCGGATCCGGCATATCCGCCGGATTGTGCATCTCGATCATACTGCCGTCATTCATGTAGAGGTGATAGACAACGCTCGGCGCTGTCGTGATCAACTCGAGATTGAACTCCCGGTCGAGCCGCTCGGTAATGATCTCCAGGTGCAGCAACCCAAGGAAGCCGCAACGGAAACCAAAGCCCAGCGCCGCGGAGGTTTCCATCTCAAATGAGAAGCTGGCATCGTTGAGCCGCAGCTTCGCCATTGCGGATCTGAGATCCTCGAAGTCAGCCGCATCGACCGGGAACAAGCCACAGAATACAACCGGCTGTGCCGGCTTAAAGCCTTCGAGCGCCGCGTCTGTCGGGTTCTTATCGTCGGTGACCGTATCACCAACGCGGGTATCAGCCACTTCCTTGATCGCAGCAGTAAAGAAACCAACCTCACCAGGTCCCAATTCCGGCAGCATTTCCTGCTTGGGACGGAATATACCGACCCGCTCGATCAGATGCGTTGTGCCGGTTTGCATCAATTTGATCTTCTGGCCTTTCTTCAGGACACCTTCGATGACCCGCACGAGCACGACAACGCCGAGGTAGGCATCGTACCAACTGTCGACCAGCATGGCCTTGAGGGGCTTCTCGCGCTCCCCGCTCGGTGCCGGCAGTCGCTCGACAATCGCCTTCAGAACGGAGTCAATATTCAGCCCGGTCTTGGCCGACACACCAACCGCGTCCGAGGCATCGAGACCGATAACATCCTCGATCTGTTGCTTGACGCGATCTTCGTCCGCAGCCGGAAGGTCAACTTTATTCAGGACCGGAATGATCTCATGATCATGTTCTAACGCCTGATAGACGTTGGCCAGGGTTTGCGCTTCAACGCCCTGGCTTGCATCAACCACCAGCAGCGACCCCTCGCATGCTGACAACGACCGTGACACTTCGTAGGCAAAGTCGACGTGGCCTGGAGTGTCCATCAGGTTCAGCTGGTAGGTCTCGCCGTCCGTGTGCTTGTAATCAAGCCGCACCGTCTGGGCCTTGATGGTAATGCCGCGCTCACGCTCGATATCCATATTATCGAGCAGCTGCTCTTTCATCTCCCGATCAGCAACATTGCCGCAATACTGGATCAAACGGTCAGCCAGCGTCGACTTACCGTGATCGATATGCGCAATGATCGAGAAATTCCGAATATGTGACTGTTCGCTCATGCCACGCTCATACCACCGCCCGCCAATCGCTGGAAGTGGAAGTTTACCGACGCGTTTTCAAGTCCGTGCGGTGTGGGGAAGCAGGGTTAATGAGCAGCGTTCACAAATTCACCCGCAGCGTAAGTGTCAGATCTTGGCTCCCGTCCCGGATTGATTGTCGTAACAGCGACCGATTAGTCGGTATGATGGCGCAAAGGGGCCCGCAAATGAGCACGTACTTTGAAGACCTGGAAATTGGCCAGACATTCCACTCGACACACGATTGCCTGATGTCCCGCGAGGCCATCATCGCCTACGCCAGGGAATGGGATCCGCAGCTCTATCATATCGATGAGGATGCCGCCGCACAGTCCCCCGTGGGCAAGATCTTCGCGTCAGCCTTCCACTCCATGGCCGTTGCTCAGAAGCTGGCTCATGAAGCAGGTGCGTTTGAGGTCCTGCCGGTTGTCGGTCTCGGCATCACCAACCTTGAATTCCCAAAGCCCGTGATTGAAGGCGACAGGGTCAAGGTCCGCGTCACCGTCAAGGAGAAACGCCCCTCCCGCAGCAGACCTGAACAGGGTCTCGTCACCTTGCACATCGAACTCTTGAACCAGGATGGCGATGTCGTGCTGCACTATATGCTGACCGAGATAGTACGCCGCAAGCCGCGAAGCTGAGAACAAAACAGCGCCGCCCGCCTGGGCAGCGCTGACAAAGGCTCAAATTCCGAAACAGGTGCCTCAGGCGATCCCGAAGTCGATCAATGAGCGTACTGCCCGGCCTTCCTTCATAGCCGTGAACCCCTCATTGATCTCCTCCAGCTTGATCTTGTCGGAAATCCAATCATCGAGATGTAGCCGCCCTTGCAGATAGAGCTCAATCAATCGCGGCATGTCCGTGCGGAACCGGTTCGACCCCATCGATGAGCCTTGGATCTTGCGCTCACGCAGGAAATCAAATCCATGCAGCTCGATCTTTTCGCCGAAAGGCACCATGCCGACGATCGTCGCCGTCCCGCCAACCCGCAACATCTGGAACGACTGCTCCGCCGTCAGCTTGAGACCAAGACACTCAATGGCGTGATCAACTCCACCTTTGGTCAACTCTTTCACCTGCTCAACCGGATCGCCATCATTGGGATTGATCAGATCTGTCGCGCCAAGTTTCGTCGCCAGCTGCAGCTTCACTGGATTGGTATCAACCGCAATCACCCGACCGGCACCAGCAACATGCGCGCCATTGATCGCGGCCATCCCGACACCGCCACAGCCGATCACAGCAACGGTTTGACCAAAGCGCACGTTGGCTGTGTTGACCGCAGCGCCAAACCCGGTGATCACGCCACAGCCGATCAGCGCGGCACGATCCAACGGCATGTCCTTGCGCACATTCACGACAGCGTTTTCATGCACCAGCATCTGCTCGGCAAACGACGACATATTGATGAACTGATGCAACCGGTCAGGCTTCTGCCATTCGAGCCGCTCTGACTGACCCGGCAGCATCTTGACGTCCGTGTTGGTGCAAATGACCGGCCGCCCGGAGGTACATTGCTCACACGTTCCACAGAACACCGACAGGCAGGTGATCACGTGATCACCCTTCTTGACGTAGGTGACTTCCGAACCGACCTCTTCGACGATCCCGGCCGACTCGTGCCCCAGCACCGTCGGCAGCGGATGCGGATAGAGCCCCTCGATGAAGTGCAGGTCCGAATGGCACAGCCCGGCATAGGCCACATTGAGCAGCACTTCGCGCGGCCCCGGCTTCTTCGTCGAAATATCCTCGATCACCAGCGGCTTGTTCACTTCGTGGAGCACGGCGGCTTTCATGGGCGGGTTCCTCCGGTCATTGAATTTGGCCGGAAGCCTAACCTGCTTCGCCGCTGCTTGGCTATCGTGAATTCGGCTGAGAATGACAAAGACAATCGATACTGCAGACGGCGACAGGAGCTTTGCAATTGACTGCCAACTCCGGCTTCAGCTTGATCAAACAGCCGATCGTCGATCATCAACCGCCATCGCCCCTTGCCCGAACCTGAGATCGGTCCATAATACCCGCATCCGCCCCAAACCCATTCGGAGGACATCCCATGGCCGCAAGTGATCTCACATTCGGCTGGTTCCTGCCGACAAGCGGCGACAGTTCCTGCCTTGGCGATCCGGCCGGCCACATCCCGCAGAGCCGCCCACTGTTTGACGAAATTGTTGACGTCGTCGACAACGCCGGCTTCGCCTACATGTTGATGCCGGTCAACGCCGCCTGCTGGGAGGCGACCGTCACCGGTGCCTATTACCTCGCCCGCACAAAAAACGTCGCGCCACTGGTCGCACTCCGCTCCGCCTACTGCAACCCGGTGCTCTCAGCAAAAATGTTCGCGACCCTCGACCAACTTTCCGGCGGCCGCCTGTGCGTCAATCTCATCGCCGGTGTCAATGATGATGACACCCTCGCCGATGGCATCCCCGACAGCAAAGAAATCCGCTACGAAAAGATGGACGAGGAAGTCCAGATCATGAAGCGGCTGTGGACCAGCAACACGCCGATCGGATTTGAGGGCCACCACTACAATGTCAATTCGGTGATCGAGCCCAAACCACTGCAGCAGCCGCATCCCCCCTTCTTCCTCGGCGGCGGTTCCGAACAGGCACTTGAGATCTCGGCAAAACACTCATCCGTGCATCTTTTCTGGGGCGACCGCCCGGACAGCATCCAACGGAAGATCGCTGACATCCGTCAACGCGCCGCCAGGCATGGTCGCGAAGACATCATCCAGTTCGGCATGCGCCTGCAGATCGTCTGTGCTGAGACCGAAGAGCAGGCCTGGGCCGACGCCTACAATCTGATCGGCAACGTCGAAGGCATGCAACTTGCCAACATGCGCATCAACAGCAGCGCCGTCGACGGCATCCGCCGCACCTCGGAAGCCAACCGGCAGGTCTGGAAACTCCTCGAAGAATCCGGCGATGACATGCGCATCGGTCCACATCTATGGACCGGCATCTCAAAAGTACGCGCCGGCGCCGGGATCGCCGTCGTCGGCAACCCGGACCAGGTCGCCGAAACCCTCAACGAATTCGTCGACGCCGGCTGCACCAGCTTCTGCCTCTCCGGCTATCCCCACGCCCAAGCCGCCCGAACCTTCGCCGAAAAAGTGCTGCCGCAGTTCCGCGAACGCCTGTCCCGGGAGATACCGAAGGCTGCTTGAGTGGGTGGTTTGCAGAGATTGCTGGCATTAGCGCTTCAGCGCGTTTGAAGCAGGATAACGACCGCTCTAACCAGCTACGGACAAGTGTTGTGCACCGCACAAGCTCACTTTTGTTGAGTAGGCCCAGGGAATTTCACCCCGGGCCTCTCCCAGAACCGTACGTGAACCTCTCGATTCATACGGCTCCTATTGTTCGGCCGTTGCCATGACATAGTGGCCAATGGGCAAAGAGCTGCGGCTTGTCGCGACGAACGCGTTGAAGCCATGCCCTCACACCCCTTGACTGATGGCGCATCCGCTTGAATTTGCGACGTGCCCACTTGATGACATAAGCATCGATCCTGATGAGGGTCGGACGCAGCTGCGTCTTGTAGAAGTGGCTGTAGTAGGTGATCCAGCCACGAATGTGCGGATTGCACATTGCTGCCAGATCCTGCAGGGATTTGTCGCTGCGCCGTTGCAAGGTCCAGGCTCGAACCGTCCGGCCAATCGCTTTGAGCGCTTTTGGGCTCGCAGCAGGTTGGAAGCTGTGCGTGAAGACACGCTTCCCGCCCTTCCCCCACATCGTCTTTCTGGCTCGAAACTGAAAGCCAAGAAAATCGAATGCGATCACAGGAAAGTCGCCCGGCCGGTTGACATCCTTACAGTAAACGATCTTCGTCTTCTGCGGATGCAGTTCCAGCTTGCAATCGGCGAAATGTTCGCCAAGTGCGTGCCAGAGATCTCGGGCCTCTCTCTCGGTTCGGCAGTGACACACAATATCGTCAGCGTAGCGCTCGAATGGGATGTGCGGATTGTGCCGCGCCATCCACGCATCAAACGCATAGTGCAGGAACAGGTTCGCCAGGAGCGGTGAGATAACGCCGCCCTGTGGTGTACCTGCTTGCCGCTCGACCATGCGGCCATCCTCCATCCTGACAGGCACCTTCAACCAACGTTCGATGTAGAGCAACACCCATGGACAATCCGTATGGTGGCGGACGGCCTTGAGCAATAGCTCCCAATCAATGTTGTCGAAGTAGCCTTTGACGTCGATATCGAGCACCCAGTTCATTCGCCAGCAGCGCTGACGAGCCTGACGCACGGCATCGATCGCCGACTTGCCCGGCCTGTAGCCATAAGAGTCGGCATGAAATACTGGCTCTAAAATCGGCTCCAGTTTGCGACGGACAACTTCCTGGGCAATGCGATCGGCAACCGTCGGAATACCTAACGGACGCGTCCCGCCATCTGCTTTTGGAATATCGACCCGGCGCACGGGTGATGGAAAATAGCTTCCCGAGGACAGTCGGTTCCAGAGCTTGTAGAGGTTGTTCCGAAGATCAGCCTCAAAGTCCGTAATCGCCTGCCCGTCTACACCAGCCGCTCCCCGGTTGGCCTTCACACGTTTGAAAGCTTCCCAGACCTCGCGTTTCGAGATCGAAAACGGCTTTGCTTCGATCACAGGCTCCTCCTGCGATGGCAGTTGGCCTGTGGCCTCGGCTGAACAACGCAGCCCCTTCGTTCCAGCCCCATTACAGAGCCTTCATCACTACTACGGGCTACTCCGCCCCTGCACGACGCATCGGTACTCTCGCCCTTGCGGTCGGACCCGCTTGTGGCTTCTCTCTTGGCATCGTCATGCAGGTTCTCACGTTCCGTATGAAAGCCTGGTTGAGCTTCGCGCCGCCTAAATGCCGGACGCCGTTCGGGCCGTATCATGACATCCCCCGAACTTATCCCGGGAAACGGGTCACCCCCCGGTTCTGACATCACCTAATCCGATTTCGACACGTCATCGACAGTTCGCTTGCGCTCGCCTCTCTCAACCACACCGACCCGGAACTATCGTCCAGGCTTGACTGCAACGCTCACCACCATGGCTTTTGACCACAGCAGCTTGCAGCGGTTTGGGATCGGCTCATGATCGCCGAACCCGAAGGGCCCTCCTTCATCTCTCATACAGTTGCGCGTAGTCGTTTGGACCGACTACGCTCGTGACACACGACCCAGATCGGACATTGCTTAAGGCATTTAAGCGTCCCGCAACAAAAACCGGCAATGTAGCGCGCTATCCTGCTCCGACTATGTTCGAAACAGATGCAGCTCGCTGATCAGGTTTCCCGGTAGAAGGCCCATCTAATCCAAGGCCAAGTGGCTCAAGTGCTAGTTCTTCTCAATTTCGGGGATGGCTCGACCTATGGATTCGAGGAGAGGCATTGCATTCTTGGTTGAGTCAATTTTTTCCCAATGCCTTCTAAACTCACCCAAGAACTCCCAACTCTGTTCAAGATGAACAAACCTTCCGCTACTGTTAACAACACTGAGCCCGCACTCAGCACTTCCGCCATTCAAAGCAATACCTTGGATATTGGTGTATCCGCATAGCTTTGGAAACTTTCTGGCTTTGTCGTCACTATGATTGCAGCTTACGACGTCGCCGACACCTGGACTAAGAAGACTACGAAGATTATCTCTAATCTTGCCGACTAGATTATTGCTGTCGTCATAAACAGTTTTTGATCCATCGGATAGAATTGCAATATTGCTACCCCGCTTTCGCATTCCATGAAGGCTGAAAACTATAGACTTAGGCCACAGCCTTGTGAGTAGTTGGTGTGCTGAGTGATAAAGAGTTTCAGGGTTGTGTGCACCATCAGATTTTCTATATTGCGAACCTTTTCGATCGCCGCATACTGTAGTGCTCCCTCTACATTGGACGAAGGTTTGCGCCGCACACCGATGGGCCCCAGCTATTACAGCCGCTCGAAAGCCCAATCTGTCTACAAGGAGAGCCGCTTGTTCGGCAGTACCTTTCTCGAACGCCGGATGAGGCACTCCTGCAATTGCATTTCGCTTCGGTGACTCCGAGATCACGATAGTCGGGCCGATCCCCCTCGATCTCGACTCTTGCAATACAAAATACCGTCCCTTGTTGCCCGATAGAATGAGCATTTCATACCCAATTCTCGTCGCAAGTTTTTTAGCCTCGGACCAGTTCTTTTGTGTTGCGCGCAAAATTAGTTGCTCAAATCTCTGGCGCGTACGTGGAGCAATGCCCAGGTCATAGAGCGAATCTGGTGAAGCATGAGGTTGGGCTGCTACCCAAGCGACAAGCGGTACGTCGACAACGTATAAATCCGTCTTATCCGATTTCTGCTTTGAGTGCGAGTTCGCTACGAGGCCAAAAAATAGAATGATAAACCAGTATACTCTTGATTTCATTTTCTTCTCTTCCAAAGATACATTCAATATCCGTTCAGCGACTCAATTTTTTTGGCTTGGAACTGGCAGAACGCCAATAACATTTAATCTAGGTTCAATGTCAGACTGACTGTTAATGGTGGCGCCGTCGCACGTTACCAACAATCCTACATCGGATTGCCACTGTCCAGGGGATGTCTCCTCCTGGCCCTTCGCGACATACCGATGCTGCGCTGCAATGGCAGCGATAACCAAGGGCGGGCATCATGGCTTGATCGAAGTTGGGCACACCGATGTCTCCTCCTAGGATTTAACTACAAAACTGGCGTCCTGATGTAGACCAAATTTACTCTGTGTCGGTTCTTTCGCCCCGGGTAACCAGAAAACTTAGCCTGTTTCAGGAAGCTCTCGAATCTCGATGGTCCCTCCGGCCTCATACACGGGGTTGCCTTGCACGAGTTGCCGAGCATGATCCCAATCTCTAGCCTTGATCATTACGTAACAAACTAGATGGTGAGTTGGCTTCGGGACTGGGCCAAACCGCCGGACGCACTCGCCAGCACCAATTGCGCTCCCGCCCCGCAACGCATCATTCGCATTGAGCAGATCAAGATATGTTTGCCAGTCATCGTTCCTCTTATTTGGTTCAGCGTCACTGTGCATAAGCAGCATAAAGTCAGGCACTTTCAGTTCCTCCCTGCATTCCGCTTCAGAAGCTCTGGCATGAAAGCGGTTGATTTGGGCCAGGGGCGAGAAATATCGGCTGCAGCAATACGCTTCTGCTGTCACGCCAAGAGCAGACATTGGCTTGGGAAAACGGACAGCATCGGTATATCGTCCCCTGCCCGGAAATTTCCCACCATTCTCCCAGGCCCCTACGGAGTAACCGGCGTCGCCTTGACAGAAGGTCGATACGAGAGAGCATCAATCATGGCATGGAACACGCCGCGCTCTTCACCGTACATCAACGGGCAAAACAAACTGATGTCCATGATCGAGACTGTGCCGGGCCAGAAGCCTTCGGGCGTCGTGAGGATCAGCCCATCTTCCCATCGGCGATCAGGGCGGGTGAAGCGCTCGGCCCACATCTATGGACCGGCATCTCGCAAGTCCGCGCCGGCGCCGGCATTGCCGTCGTCGGCAATCCGGACCGGGTGACAGCCACCCTCAACGCGTTCGTCGACGCCGGCTGCACCAGCTTCCGTCTATCCGGCTACCCCCACGCCCAGGCCGTCCGCTACAGTTGCCAAAATGTACAGCCTCTCATGGTGGATTTTTTTGCCATCCCCACGAACCATGTCTGGTCAAAACGGAGTGAGGATAGTGCGGCTTCTCATGTTTGAGTTTTGTGCCAACACATCATCAATGTGAATAATGGCAGACCGCCGGGGTGCAGACCATCGCCGAGAATTGCCGGCACGGCAACGTCGTCGTGGAATTCTTGCGATGCAGCATGCTGTCGATCGATCCACTGCCTATCAGTCCAAACCCATCGGGATAGCTGTCGCGATTGATTATAGTGCGCCTGGAAACAAACGCGAAAACACAATCCTTGTCGCTCACGCCTGTGACGCTTCCAGCGCACTCAAGGCAACTGCCAGGCACCGTCGAGTGTCACGCTAAAGATAAGAGTTTGTTGCGCTGCAATGTGCCCAGGAACTCTCAACGCACCTCATGTTGCTTGAATGATTATCAGTTGTCTTGAGCCAATTACGTGCAACTATGAGCGCACTGACTGAAACAGCCTGAACAATGAACCAACATTCTGGGAGGACTGCAATGTCGAACAAAAATATCAAGAAGCCCGGCGCATCGAAGGCCGTGAGCCGGCGCGACTATCTCAAGAAGACCGCTGCAGGTGTCGCCGGAGCAGGCGCCGCCACACTTGCCATGCCGACGATTGCCAAAGCGCAGAACAAGACATGGAAGCTAAAGCTCCAAAGTAATTGGACCGGTATCGGCATTCAGTCTCAGGATCGCGCCGCAAAGCTTTTCGTCGAGCGCGTCAATAAGATGTCAGGCGGCCGCATCGAGGTCACCAACTTCAACGCCGAAGTGCTGCTCGGCATCGGCGAGACGTTCCGCGGTGTGGGCTCGGGCGTGGCTGACCTTGCCGTCACGGCGCCGATCTATCACCGTGGCACCGTCCCGGTTGGCGAGTACCTCTGGGCCGTACCGTTTTTCCCGGTCACGAACCTCGAGTTCTACGAGAACATCTATCATTATATGGGCGTCAAGGAGCTCTGGCAGGAGGCCTACAAGCCTCACAACGTCGGACACCTGACCTACATGATCTCGGATGAGTGGGGCGCGATGGTATCGACCCGTGAGATCAGGAAATTTGCCGACTTCAAAGGCTTGAAGGTGCGCGCATTCGGCATCTGGGCCGAATGGCTGGTCGAGCAGGGCGCCTCGATCGTCACGGTGCCGGGCGGCGAGGTCTACACCGCCATTCAGACCAAGCTCCTCGATGCCGCCGCGTTTGGTTCGCCGGACGCCTGGGCCGGTATGAAGATGCACGAGATCTGCAAGTACTACATCAACCCCTCGGTGATCCCCTACGACATCGTGGAGGTCATCATGAATCTGAAAACGCTGAATGAGATGCCGGCAGACCTGCAGGAGGTGATGCACACCGCAGCGCGGACGATGAATACGGAACTTGCCGCGATGACGATCACAACCGACGCTGGTGGTCGCAAAAAACTCGCTGATGGCGGCATGGAGACGATCATGATTCCGGATGACGAGTTGAAGGCGGCTGCCGAATGGAGCTGGAAACGTTTCGTCGGCCTAAAGGGCAAGGATCCTTACATCGACAGGCTGATCGATATCTACAGTAAGGCCCGACAGCTGCACAAAGACTACTACGGCCCGAAGCGACTTCCGGTCTAAGCGCTGCGAAAGTAATCGCATCGCGCCCCGCCACGGGCGGGGGCAGAATACGGCACGATGCGCTGCGCTGGTTTGGCGCGTCGTGCCCTGCATAGGAGGCTCTCGCACCAAGCATCACCGGTTCTGTCCTGGCAATCACAAGACCCGGCGGCTCACGCTGACCGGCTCGTCCAAGAACCGACCTCTGTCAGGTGCGGATCGACCATGCGATTGGGTCTCTATTTGACGCTTTAACAGGCGGACGGTGCCGGTGCGCCGGCACCGGCTGTTACATCATTGCCGGCTGGACCGGCTTCGAGGGGAGAGGATGGTCAAAGCAATCGAGTATTTTCTGCGCTTCACGGACTGGCTGAATGCCAAGTTCGCGTGGATTGTCGCGTTCATGATCGTCCCGATGCTCTGCATCATGATCTGGGAAATCGCGATGCGCTACTTCTTCAACTCGCCATCGCTCTGGGCCTACGAAATCTCGCTCTTCCTCTATGGCTCGTACATCGTGCTCGGCGGTGCCTACACTCACCTCGCCAACGGCCACGTCAACGTCGACATCATCTGGGGACGACTATCGCCGCGTGGCCGCGCTGTTCTCGACGTCTTTACGAGTGCGTTCACATTTCTTTTTCTCGGCGTACTGTTCTGGGTGTCGCTGGAGATCACCATCAACTCCTGGCAGATCGGAGAGACGACGATGTCTCATTGGAAACCGATCTACTATCCCCTTCGTACAACGCTGCCGGTCGGGTGCTTTCTGTTTCTTCTGCAGGTCCTCGCCAAGCTCATTCGCGATGTGGCAATCGTGATCAAGGGTGAGGAAGTCTTTCCGATCACCGTGAAAGTGCCATAGCTGCCAAAAACCAACTCTTCATTTCCAAAAACCAACGTGCTGACGATAGTCCGCAAGGAGTACATTGATGATGGATCTTGGCCCAGAGTGGCTGACAATTATCCTCTTTGGCAGTCTCGTCGTTCTTCTGCTCGCGGGCCTTCCGCTGGTGTTCGCAATTGGCGGCGTTGCGACGTTCTTCATCATCATACTGTGGGGGCCACATGCGCTTCCGATCCTCGCCAATCGAACGTACATGTCGATGGACATGTTCCTGCTCGTGGCCGTTCCCATGTTCATATTTATGGGGGCGATGCTGCAGCGATGTGGCATTGCCGAGGACATGTACGAATTGATGTACCACTGGATGGGCGGACTTCGCGGGGGGCTCGCAGCCGGCACGGTGATCATCTGTACGTTCTTCGCGGCAATGGTCGGCATCAGTGGCGCTGCAACGACCTCGATGGGGCTGATCGCACTGCCTTCGATGCTCAAGCGCGGCTACAAGAAGGACATTGCGCTCGGTTGCATCTCCGCCGGCGGCTCACTCGGCATTCTCATTCCACCAAGCGTGTTGATGATCATCCTCGCTCTAACATCGAGGTTGTCGGTCGGCCAATTATTCATCGCCGGCATTCTGCCTGGTCTTTTGCTCAGCTCGTTGTTCGTCGGCTACATTCTTATCCGCTGCTACATCCAAAAAGACATGGGGCCGAGCGTACCACCAGAAGATCGCCTGCCACCTGCCGCTCGTCTGAAATTGCTGAGGGCACTTCTGTTGCCTGTCGGTCTGATTTTTGCGGTGATGGGATCGATGTTCTTCGGTCTTGCCACGCCGAGTGAGGCGTCTGCCATCGGCGCCCTTGGCGCAATCGTCAGCGCGTTGATCAAGCGCACGTTGAATTGGGAGAACTTCACCTCCGCTCTGTTCATCACGTTGCGCCTGAGTGCGATGGTCATCTGGATCGTGTTCGCAGCCTCGGCCTTCACTGCGCTTTACGCGGTCACCGGTGCCTCCTCACTCGTGGCCGATTTAATCAAGGGTGTGGGCGATCCGTGGATGGTCATCATCACCATGCAGCTCATTCTGATCGTGTTGGGCATGTTTTTTGATCCAACAGGCATTGTGCTGCTGACCGCGCCGATCTTCTTTCCAATTGTCACTTCGCTTGGATTTGATCCGCTGTGGTTCGCCATTCTCTTCGTCATCAACATGGAGTTGGCATATCTCACCCCGCCATTTGGGTTCAATCTGTTCTACATGAAGGCGGTTGTGCCTCCGGACGTGACGATGATGGACATCTACAAATCGACAACACCATTCGTCCTGCTGATGATCGTGGGGCTCGTCTTATGCATGGTCTTCCCCGGCATCATCACATGGCTACCGAGCCTGATGCGGGGGTGAGGTGGTCAAAGGCTGGATGTCCCGGCGCGGCTGGGACGCGCTGTCAGAGCGGTGCATTGACGTGTTAGTTATGCGTCTACGTTAAGCACGTGCGCGGGACGTACAAATGAAGCCGCTTTGACGTTGAGCGTTCAGTGGCGGTCATTCAAATGTGGGAATACAAGTCTGATGTTATCCCGAAAAGCTGAGGCGATCGCCTAGGATCAAGTACTGCTGGTACGGGTCTTGGCCGTGTAAAAACATGGTTCCACGTGGCGTTGTCGATGGTTGAGCTTCCTTCATTCGGATTTTGCCAGAGATTGACCTAGTAGTTGATTGTCGGCGAGCCAGAAAGCCGTTCTGACGATTTGTGCAACATGCTCGTCAGAATAAGCGCCAAGAACTCCTTGAGAGCGGCTATGAGCGGCCCGATCCCGATGATGTTGATCACGCGGGTGAGATTGTAGGCGAGGACGGCGAGTGACATTTCCGTCTTCACGTTATGCAGGCGCTTCATCAGGAAGTGGGTTGCTCCCATGCGCGCCTTGATCGTCCCGAAGGGATGCTCGACCGTCTCCCGGCGCACTCGCATGGCTTTTGGATCTTCATCAAGGCGGCGTTGGACGTCCTCCAGAACGTATTCGTGCTCCCAACGCGAGACGACGCGGTGCGCAGCTTCTGTGCACCGTGTCTTGAGTTTGCAGCCCGAGCATTGCTTGGTCGTGTATCGTCGGAAGTTCATCCCTCCATCGCGCTTATGCGAGACGAAGACCAAGACCTCGCCCGCCGGACAAATATAGAAGTCATAATCAGGAACATACCTGAAGTCCGCTTTGACAAAGAGGCCCTTGCGCTTGTTGTTCGAGGTTTGCGGTTTCGGCAACGTGACGATGATATCAGCCTTGGAGCACTTGAGGATCTCCTCGCTCGAGAAGTATCCGCGATCGGCGACAACATCGAGCTTGTCGACACCAAGGACCTGCTTGGTCTTCTTCGACATAGCCGCCAGCTGTCCCGTGTCATTGCCGGTCTGGACAACATCATGTGCCACGATCAGATGATGCTTGGTGTCGACGGCAGCTTGAACATTGTAGCCGACAACACCCGAGCCACGGCCACTCGTTGCCATTGATCGGGCATCTGGATCGGTCAGCGATATCTGCTCATCAGGTTGTTCCAACCGTTGCTTGTCGATCGCGGCCAGACGCTCCATCTCCTCTTGCAGCTTGTCGATCTTCTCATGCAAGCGATTGATGCGCATCGCCCGCGCTTTGGATCGCTCTTGGCGGTCGGCGCTTTCAAGCTGGTGCAGATAGCGCCCGATACTCTCATCGATTTGCGCCAGGCGACGCCTCATCTTGTTGGTGGTGTAGTTCCGGTCGCGGTTGTTGACCGCCTTGAACTTTGAGCCGTCAATGGCAACGCTCGCTTCGTTTAACAAGCCGATCCGACGACACAACTCAACAAACTGCGCGCAGACCTTACGGATGGCGGGACCGTTGTTGCGACGGAACTCGGCAATCGTCTTGTGGTCAGGAACAAGGCGGCCAAGCAGCCACATCACCTCGACATTGCGGCCTGCTTCACGTTCCAATCGGCGGCTCGACTGCACGGCATTGAGATAGCCGTAGATGTAGAGCTTGAGCAGGACGGATGGGTGATATGCGGGGCGTCCAGTCTCTTTAGGATCAACACCGCAGAAACCAAGATTGCGAAGATCGAGACTCTCGACATACGCTTCGACAACGCGGACAGGATTGTTCTCGTCGATCCAATCCTCAAGGCACTCAGGAAAGAATGTAGCCTGATCCCGTGCCTGTCCTTCGATGAACCGCTTCATGCCATGCTCCCGCAAAGCTGCAGAAGAACTGAATCAGCATTCGCGTTTTGACACAACCAGGGTCAACAGCGAAACGACCAAAGGGAAGGCATTGAGCCCGCTCAAACTCTTTTTCGGTGGACGTGGCTCAGCACAAAGTGACTCGTGAGCCGGATGAGCATTCGTCCCAATCCTACATCTTCCGGTGAAGGGGTTCGCTTTTGCAATTGGACTAGCGCTTGGTTTGCAAGCCGGATCCCGGTTTCGCTTCGATAATTGTTCGGCTGCCCGTCGAGTCATTTGACAGCCTGCAAACGAGCAACTTAGCCTACCCATCACCCACATTACGATTTTCGCTGAAGCGCTGGAGGTTGAGATGTCACAGCAGTTGGATGCCGGAGCTGTCGAGGCGTACTGGAAAGAAGGTTTCTATTCACCTCTGCAGGTCTTCAGCAAGGCTGAGGCGCGCCAACTGCGCGAGCACGTGGAGGCTGAAGAACGCTTGCGCGGTCCAATATTCCGTGAAGACCGACCGCGACCAGGTGATCCTTTCCAGGGCTCCTACCGCTTCAAGAGCCATTTGATTTTCAAGTGGCTCGCCGATGCGATCCGTGATCCCCGTTTGCTCGATGCGGTCGAGCCCTTGGTCGGTCCGGACATCATGATTTGGACCACGCACTGGTTCATTAAAGAGGCCAATTCCCCAAATTACGTCTCCTGGCACCAGGATAGCAACTATTGGGGTGTCGAGACCGATAGGCTTGTGACCGCCTGGCTGGCGCTCTCGCCTGCGACAGTTGAAAGCGGCTGCATCCGTCTCCTGCCACGCTCACACAAGGGCCCCGATTTTACGCACGTTGACACCTGGGAAGCTGACAACATGCTAACGCGAGGTCAGACAATCACGGACGTTGATGAGAGTGACGCAGTCAACCTGGAACTCCAGCCAGGTGAGGTCGCGCTGTTCGATTATCGTCTTGCCCACGCTTCGGATCCCAACAGCAGCGATGATCGGCGCATTGGTATTGGTATCCGCTACATTCCGACCAGCGCGAAGCAAGTCCGTGCAGAGTGGGACTGTGCGTCTCTGGTGCGCGGAGTGGACCGTTACAACCATTTCGAACTTGAGCCACGGCCCGAGAGGGACTTCGATCCAGCTACGCTCGCGTATCACAAGAAGGCTGACGAAGAACAGCGCAAGATTTACTATCAGGATTCGACATCTAGCAGCACCGAGATGAAGTCAGGCTAGGCCAAGCTGCTGCAAACAACGGAGAGCTTCCTGAGTTCGGAATGAGATTTTCGATCGTGGGTCACAATAGGTCGTTAGCAACGAACAATATCGTCGACGCAGCAGTAGCGATGTCAAAACGGGCAGACGTCTTCGAACTTGAGCTCGTCGCCCGTGATTGGATGTGTGAGCGTCAGCGACTGAGCGTGTAGTTGCAGGCGATCTGCGGCCGCGAGAGCCACCTCGTCTGCGTAGAGGTTATCTCCGAGAATGGGGTGTCCGAGGCTTGCCATGTGGACGCGGAGTTGATGTGAGCGTCCGGTCGTCGGCATCAGCCTGATGCGGGTGGCGTTTGCTTCGCGGTGAATGACCTGCCAGGAAGTCTCCGCTGATTTGCCAAGCCGGTAGTCGATGATCTGGCGAGGACGGTTAGGCCAGTCGCAGATTAACGGGGCATTGATCTCGCCTGCATCGGCTTCGATATTACCCGAAACACGAGCGACGTATGCTTTCCCGACTAGGCGATGTTCAAATTGGCGGCCGAGATGGCGTTGGGCTGTGCGGGTGCGGGCGAGCACCATGACGCCGGATGTATCCATGTCGAGGCGATGGACGATGAGCGCGCCGGCGTGAAGATCTGCCGCTCGAGTTGCGACGCTGTCGGCAAGCGCTGGACCACGGCCCGGCACACTGAGCAGGCCACTGGGTTTGGAGATGATGAGGAGGTCGTCGTCCAAGTAGAGGACGGGGAGATAAGGGGATGTTGGTGGAGTGTAGGTGATTGAGAGGCTCGCTGATGGAAGATGGAGCAGGGGGTGAGATCTTTTGAGGGTATCAGTGGTGGATCGTTTGGCTCGCACGAGATTAGCAAATTTGCAAGATCAACGTTTCACTTCGGCCTTTGCAGCATCTGCAAACCCCTTCGGTCTATCCTGAATAGCTGAGTTTGCCCTGAAGCGAGCGTCTCGAATGATCTGATGCAGTCAACGTCAAGAGAGCGAACATCAAGGCTCTCATAAAGAACTATTCCGACATGCCCCAAGTCGCTCATGATTGGCTTGGGCCAATTCCGACGTTCGCCTTTGTGGATCGCATGATTAGTCGGCTTGACGAGAACCAACTCTCTTTTGACTCGTTGAGGAAGTGGGACTCCTCTAGGCTGGCGGCAACAACGATGACCACCAGCATATCCGAGCAGAAAAGGGAACTGGAATGGCTGACACGTCCAATCAAGAGTCCAGCCGAGAGCATTATGACGTCCGTATCATCAAAAACGTTTCCTTCGGTACCGGCACTGTTGGTTTCACGAATGATAGCGGGCCTGCGCACACGCGGGAATTGCTCATGGACGTTTACGAACCGGTCGAGGTCAAGAGTGCCGCCAAGTTGCCGGCTTTGGTCCTTGCTTTCGGTGGTGCCTTTCATCGTGGCTCAAAGGATGACGATACGTTCGAAGACGAGCAAGCACGCAACACGCCTATCGCTGAATACTGCCGCACTTTTGCATCGCACGGCTACGTCTGCTTCTCAGTGGGTTATCGCTTGACGGGCGAAGACCCTGCCCCTGGCCCGAACCGATGGCTCACCGCTCCAGACGAGATTTCTCGTTCTCGCATTGATCATGTGCGTGGATTGCTTGGACTTCCCCCAGCGACGAACCAAGTGCTGGCCAATGGCATGGAGGCTGCGTTCAATGACGTGGCGGAAGCCTTCACTTTTGCCCGCGAGAACGCTTCAAAGTATCAAATCGACCCGGCCCGTATGGCGATTGGTGGTTTCTCTGCCGGCGGGTCATCCGCTCTCTACGTTGCTTTCGCATGCGGCGTACCCGCCGCTGCTGTCGTGGCTCTCTCTGGCAGAATGGAGGCTGCCGATATCCAACATTACATCACCGGTTCGCTTCCCACGCCTATTCTTCAGTTTGTCGGTGAACACGATCTTGAGTACGTCCGAAAGCTCTCGCACACGCTCGCAGACCATTGCGCGAAAGTTGGTGTCCGCCATAGCCTTCAACATGTGCCGCGTGTAGGTCACTTTTACCCGAAGCGGGCGAAAGTGATTGGAACCGACGGCAAGACGTCGGCAGTGGACCGAGCAATCCTTGAGTTTCTTGAGGCGACGTTGGACGAGCACAGATAAAGGGTAACGCGCAATCGCAAAGCCCGGCCGCTTCTGGACCTTTATGAATTAAACCCCATCCGGGAACATCGGATCCGCTTCGCAGGGTCGCGGTCACGCAGCCCGCCTTCTGCGATGCTCTTCCCGGAATTCCAGGATGCATTGCCATGATTTTGCGGCCAACTGCGGCGCCAAAGCAAACCGCGGCTAAGTCGGAGCGGGCACACAATACCTTTCTGTGCGGCAGTTTTGCTCGTCTGACAATGCCGCAGAGGGCACGCAACAGCGTTGACAATCGAAATCTGCAAAACTAAATCGAGTTTCAAACTCCTACGTGAGGAGTGTCGGCTAACCTTAAACTGAACAAGCGGCCTTACCATGAGTGACACTAAAGCGGCTAAAAAAGCAAAAACAGCACCCAAGAAAGGCGAGACAGCGAAATCTGCGGCCAACAAATCCGAGGCAGCAAAGCCCGACACCGGGAAGTCCGACACGTCATCTGCTGATAGCTCAACCAAGAAAGCTGAGTCAGCCGGTAAATCCAAATCCCAAGAGTCGATTAGTTATTTCTCAAGCGTGTCGACACCGGCGTACCGAGCCGGATGGGATCATATTTTTGGTTCTGGCAAGAAATCCAAAAAATAGTCTTCGCCTGAGATGATCGGAGGCTGCCCTTACTCGCTATTGATACGGGACGGAATGAATCCGGCTTAGCAAAGCGAGACGGTCGCTCAGCGACAAGCGGGAATGTTATACTTATCATAACATAGCAACGTTCGACCCGCAGTGGTTGTCCACCCTGGCGGGTGACCGACCTCCAACGCGGTCAATGCTTAGGCAGACGAGCAGGTTACTGTTTCGCAAATATCTGATATACTAGCGCGAACGACATTCATCCGGTCGAATTCACAGGTGCCGAGATGCCGATTCGTATATTTATATATTTGATGGTTTCGTCAGCAGCTTTATTCTCAGTGCCTTTGGCCGCAAAAGCGGCGAAGCGCGTTGCATTAGTGATTGGCAACTCTGCTTATGAGCACGTCGCAGTCCTCGACAATCCTGTGAATGACGCAACAAGCATATCCAACGCTCTCGCAGCGCATGGCTTTGAGGTCATTAAAGGCCTAGATCTCAATCATAACAAGATGCGGACCACGATCCGGAAGTTCAGCCGTGCCCTGAGATCAGCGGACGTCGGAGTCTTCTTCTACGCCGGACACGGCATTCAGGTCAGCGGGAAGAACTATCTTGTGCCAACGGACGCGAGATTGGAAGATAGCTTTGGTATCGATTTCGAGCTCGTACAGTTAGAGCGCATCCATCACACGATGGAGAGATCCACAAAGCTTAACCTCGTTTTCCTGGACGCCTGTCGTAACAATCCATTGGCCCGAAACTTAGCCCGTTCCATGGGTACACGGTCGTCTAGCGTCGGCCAGGGTCTCGCCGTGATGGAGTCAGGCATTGGATCATTGATCAGTTTCTCAACCCAACCTGGCAATGTTGCACTTGACGGGCAGGGATCACGTAATTCTCCTTACTCCGCCTCTCTTGCTAAACATATTGCGGAAGGCGACGGCGACATTACAGAAATCCTGATCAAGGTTCGCCGGGACGTCATGAAGGCAACGTCGCAAAAGCAAGTACCTTGGGAACATTCGGCATTGACCCAGCAATTCTTTTTCTCGAAGCCGAAACCAGCACCACAAGCTACCCCATCAATCAGCAAGCCAATGATTTTGCAGCAAGCCGATATCGCTTTCTGGAATTCGGTCAAAGACAGCAACGACCTTGCCTTATTGGATGCCTATCTCCAGAAATTCCCGACAGGAACGTTTGCTTCAATCGCACGGTTGTTGACTGACAAGTTAAAGAAAGAGCTGGAACGCGAACAGCAGGTTACAGCTAAGCAACGCGAACTCGGGCAAGCCCGGGAGAAAGAGCGGCTTGCAGCATTGGCCCGCAAGGCCGCTGAAGCCAAAGCACAGCAACAGGTTGAGCGCGACCTCCAAGCGGAGAAGTTGCAAAAGGCCATGAATGAGGCACGACTGGCACGCAAGGCGCTCATGATCGCTCAGAAGGAACGCGCCGCGGCCATCGAGAAGGTTGAGGCAGCGCGGCGGCTGGATGAAAAGGCTGTCAAACAAGCGGAAAAACGACGACCGACACAGCTGGCCAGTCTACCGAGTACCGTGTCAGCGGACACCCAGCAGGAAGCCAAACCGAAAAACTATGCGAATGATATTCAACGTCGTTTAAAGCAACTCGGTTGCTACACGGGGCGTGTCGACGGTCGCTGGGGTTCGAAAAGCCGATCGGCGCTTGCCACGGCCCTAGGATCAACGCGCAACCTTAACCCAACTCAGCAAAATCTCGAAAAGCTCTCGTCGGTCAATCGATCACAATGCGTAAAAGTTGTTCGCCGGAAACTCGACCAACAGAAGACTAATAGAAAAAAGAACACGATCACGAAGCAGAAATCAGTCACGCGCAGAAGGAAAGTCGGTGGAGGAAAGAAAAACCTGACACGATGGATTCAGTGCAGGAGCCAATGCCAGGGTCACGGTTATCAATGTCGTGTGAACTGCGATAGCAGATTTGGCAACCACTATCCCTCAGGCAGATAGTGCTCTAGAGCATGAGACAAATAAGTCTGCGAGTAGTTGGCAACTGACCTTAACCTCACTTGTAAAAGTGCATCAGTTCCAAAAGCAATAGGGATATCCTAGTTGCAAACCTCGCCCTCGTGTTCCTGTCTGCCTCGCGAGTACCTAAGCCGATAGTCAGCAGCTAGCTGCTTCTGCGATTACGAACTGCACCATTGAGTAGGCTTATCATGCTTGGCCAATCAACAGGCTTTTGCACGACGGTCAATGCGTCGTGCTGAATGTAGCATGCATGGATTGTTTCAACATCCGCTGATCCGGTGCAGATGACGATCGGCAGTTGCGCGTTCTTGGGAATGGCGCGCAAGTTGGCAATGACATCTGCTCCATTCAATCCTGGCAATCCAAGATCAATAATCGCAGCATCGATATTGAGGCCACTGTAGAATTGATGATCAGTCGGTCCATGATCTAGCAGTTCAATTTCGAAACCTGCTTGTCTCAGAAGCGTTCGCCCAAGCTCGCGGATGGTCACGTCATCATCGATCAGGAGAACCCGTGGTCCAAGCTTGGGCGTTTTCATGGATTGGACTGGAGGGCGTTTCATGGCACGAACTGCCTTTGCCGATTTTCCAAAGACCTTTACCATGCCGCCCTCCGGTCGATTACTGACCCGCCCTGAAACTCCGCGAAGCATAGTCCTTTTGTGCTTATGGTTGCCTAATTTGGTTCATCGAACCTGTACGAATTCTGTTTGCATCCGATCGCTTCCCGAAATGCTTGAGGCCGCCCGGCGCCGTGCCCGGACGTCCTCATGAATGCGTCACAGCAACTTGACAGTTGAACGGACGATGAGATGTTTTGTTTGCAGACTCTACTTCCAAAGTCGCACCGGCTGACCGACACCTTTGATACCATGAGGCACAGGCACATCGGTTTGATCATAACCTGTATTCAAAATGAGATGAGGCCCACCATAGAGGCGCATCGTGTCAGCAACGATTGCAGTATAAGCCGAATTGTCAGCAATTGGACTGCCTGCATCAACGTAAAGTTCAGACGCAGGGAGATAAATCGTCCCCAACAACACGCGTGCATCATCACTCATGATCTTGAAGCGCTCTTTATCAAGATCGCGTGCCGCAAACATCAGCAATCCTGCCATCACACCTGATTGCGGCGCCTCAAGTGAAATGGTCGAATCTCGGTCAAACAGCAAGCTGGCCCCTCTGCCAGTGAAGAAGAAGCCCACTTCCTGACCGACCAATTGACCACCACGTGTTACTGTCAATGGACCATCTTTGATGATATAGATCCCAGCAGTCAGTTCGACGCGCGCGCCAGCCTCTATGGTTATGCCGCCACAATAAACCCCGGGAGTGAGAGATTGGCTGGTGGTTATAACGAGCTCACGGCTTTGATCACACTTCCCAACGGTTGGCTCCGGCCTACCTGCTAGAGGATCGTCAAATCCTGGACAATCGGTGATCGGTTCAGGATTGAAATTTCCCTTGGTGCCGTCCTTGCCGCCCCGACTGCAAATAAGACTGGCAGTCAGGTTTGAGCTGTTTTTAGATCTGATCGAGTTGAAATGCGATGAGTTGGAAAATACCGCGCAGTTCCGCCCTGTTACACGTGCCTGTTTTTCCAAACTGATCGTACCGTTTGCAAACCGATTGAGGCCCAGCACGCATATATGCGGTTGTCCGATGACCCTTGCTGTAGCGTGAACTTTGACAGCGACATCAGACATACCAACCAGGTTACCGAAGAAGGTCGGAATACTCTGCGAAACATCGACGCTGACTTCGATTGGTGAGGACCCCACCTTGCTAGTTACGGCAAGTTTGCTGGTACTTTGAGACGTATTGCTCTTAACTGCGTGATTGACGACGGCCTTGACGACTGCATCGACATTTTGACGCTTAGCATCGCTCATGCTAAGACTTCGCGCTCCGGCGATGGAAGCCGCGTCAGCAGCGGACTGCAGAACGCCTCTCTGCATGTAGATGTAAGCGTAATCAATCGCGCCACTGGCCACAATCAACAGCATTGGAATGGCAGCGGCAGTAATCATCGCAATTGCGCCGCTGCGGCAACTTGAGAAGCCTTGTAGACGTGATGAGAGCTGCAGCAGCATCAATACCGATCCAAATACGACGTGTTAATTGGTCCTTCGAGATTGACCATACGGGCCAAGCCAATGCGTGGTGAGCGCATTCGCAGTTTCGCGAAGTTCACATCGTAGGATCGTTGAAAAGTTTAAGTGGAGATTTAATTCGAATGCCGGGATCAATTGTTTAGAATACCAATCTTAACAGTTCGATCCGGTATGTTTCTTTTTGAAACCAATTCCTGATGAATGATCCACAATCATGCGGGAGGCAATGCGGGCACCAGCTTCTGTCTATCCGGTTCCCCCTGTGCCCCAGTCGCCCGTACCTTCACCGCAAATGTTCTGCCGCGATATCAGAAGAGATGCCCGAAGAACTGCCCAAGACTGCGTGACTTGAGGGAGGCATCATGGTTGGCAACGAGCTTTACCGGGAAAGAAACATCGCGATAGCCAACAATCAGAGTATGGCCACGTCCGCCCTCGCCAGCTGCGGACGTCTATTGCGCCACGCACAAGTTCAGTTTTGCTCAGAACCGACCTCTCCGGCCAATTCAATGCACAGATCCCTTACCGATACTTCGCTGCCGTGATGAATTCGCTAAAGGCTTCACACCAGACCACAACGGTTGTGTATTTCGCTAAATCTACATCTGCCGGGAGGTCAACGATGAAGCCATCAAAGGTCTTTACATCGCCAACCTGAAGCGATTGATCCTTAATGGCATTGAAGCTTTCTTCGTCCTCTACGAATTTGGGCACAAGATAGAGTTTGTAATCCGGGCCCGGTGCGAGATTGCCCATGTGCACCACTTTCTTGGGACCAACGCTTACGCTACCTTCGCCCCAATGCAGAAAATCACTGCCCTTAAGGTCACGCTTGAACTCGGCTTTGAATTCGGCTGCCTTGGCTGTTTGCTCCAACATGGCCCGGTCGATGCTCGGCGGCGCCGTGAGTATGGGCAGGAGATAGACGCCAAGTGCAAAACCTGCGGCAAACACGATTCCGTGAGTGATAAGGCCAACAATCCAGCGCATGGCAGTCTCCCGACGACGCGTCCTCATGGTGGGAAACTGCGTACCTCACAGTACAAACGAGATCAATGCCAATAGAGCCTTCGCCACGCCTCTGACTGGTGTCGCAGCTGGAACGGCCACGAAAGCCCCTTCCGACCGGAGTTGATGGTGAAGCGCTAGTTTTCAGCGTGACAATAAACAGTGCCCCCCAAACAGGTCGTTTTCCTCGATATGGACCGGCGTCGCGTATGACCAGCATGAATGCTGGCCGCTGGTCGTACACAAGGAGCCGCTGGTCACAACGCGTCCCTGTCGAGCAGGTGAAGACGGCCGCGACGCTGCTGCCGAAGAGCGACTGAGTAGGCCAGTTGCAAGAACGTCCTCTCCTAGCCCTTTCGAGATGACAAATTTCGCTGCAATGATATCCCTCACCAGCAGCGAGCATCAGCTATGAGACATCACTGAGCCGACTCCAACAACTTATCCCCGCTATCCGCCCAGGCCACATAATCCTCAATGCCTACTCCATTCAGGTTCGCCTTCCGGGGGCGCTCGCAATGCGAGGGGTAGGTTTCGGTGCTCTGTAGGATCGCGGCCACGCAGCCCACCTACGGCGATGCTCTTCCCGGGGCTCAGGCGCCATTGAGATGGTTTTGCAGCCATCTGCAGCACCAGAGTGAACCGGGGCCAAATCGGAGAGGGCGTCAATCGGGCGGTGTTTGTGCAAACCACCCCGTGCACTGCCAGCCGAAGAGCGGGGCGTGATATGCGCCACGTATTAGAATAGAGCGGTGCAGATCACGTCCCGCCATCCTGACCTCAAATCCAACTCCGCAGACCGGGCGCCTGCGGAGCCGACGCTGTTACTTCATGAGGTGAGAAGTTGGAAGACTTCGACCTCTTCCCCACGCCCCCTGAGATGATGGCGCCCGAGACTGCTCCAGGAATCCGGATCACCACTTGTCTCGACAATGGCGCGGCTGGCCAGGACTGTGACCGAGGCTGCCGCCTCCGTTCCGGGATCAACGCCCTTGCCGAATTGCTCCAGGCGCTGTCCGACATTCACCGTGTCTCCAATAATCGTATAATTGATGCGCTCCGGCGCTCCGATATTGCCGACGGTCACCGGGCCGGAATGCAGGCCAACCCGAACGCGGATCGGTTGCAATCCGTCAGCCACGCGCCGCTGGTTGTCGTTATGCACCGCCCGCGCAATCTGGCGCGCCGCACGGGCGGCCCGCTCGGCATGGTCGGGCTGCGCATCAGGCGCGCCCCAGAACGCCATGACACTATCGCCGATGAATTTGTCGACGGTGCCGTCTTCGTCTTCAATGCATTGAGCGAGGACCGCAAAGTGGTGATTGAGCAAGGCCGAGAGCTCCTCCGCAGGCATGCCTTCGGACAGCGTTGTAAAGCCAGCGATATCGGTAAACATGACGGTCACGTCGCGCACTTCCGATTTAGCGGCGTCCTTATCATCCTGCTGGATCAGACGGCGCACCAGCTTCTTCGGCACATAAGCCTCAAACCACCGCAGGCCGTGCAACATGGCATTGAAGGCCTGAGCCTGATCGTTAAGCTCGCGGATCATGCTGCCGGGCAGTTCCTTGGTTTTGGAAATCTCCAACTGACCGATGTTGGAAGCCGCACCGGCCAGATTGACGATCGGCTTGGCAATCTGGCGAGCCAGAAGCAGCGCCACAATCACCGCAAGAACCAGCATGCCCAGACCGGCAATCATCGCCCGCTTCAGCCGCTCCATTTCCGAATTGACATCGGCACTGCGGAAATACGTACCAATCAGCCACGGCGTGTCGCCAAATCCCATCACGTCGCGGTAGATATAAATGAACTGCTCATCACCGATATCGACGACATGCCCCTTGAGCTGCTTGCTGCCTTGCAGGATCTCGAGCGAGTGCCTGTTTTGCTGCTCCCAAATGGAGGCAAGCACCGGATCACCAACTTTCGCCAGACCAGGCAAAGGCTCCTGCGCCGTGCGGGGAAATGCAGTGCCGACAAGGTTGGCATGAGCCAGAACGCGGTCCTGACCATAGAGAACAAATGCATGGGCACCGGCGATGGGTTTCAGAACGCTCAGGTATTCGGACAGCCGTCGGACACTCACAGCAGCAATCAACACACCCAGGAACTCGCTGTCGCGGCGCAGGCCGATCCGCAGATTGAGCATCGTCTCCTTCGGCAGCTCTCGCCACAATGGCTTCCCCCAGGTGACGCCATTGGTTGCGCGGGCCTCGCGAATGGCGGCCTTCATCTCCTCATCTGCAGGATCATCGCGCGTAAACACACGCACCGAGCCCGACCTCTTCTTGGGCACTCGGCCTATAATCTTCGTCTTGAAGTCGTTGTTCATATAAAGGATGGCGCTGATCTGAGGCGCCGCCGCCAACGAGCCGGTCATGATGGTGGTCATCTCTGCCTCGTCGGCAGGATCGACCTTTCCATTGGCAACCAGGTCCGCGATGAATTCGAGCTGTTGCTGTGCCGGATCCAGATGCGAACGGACCTTGTCCACCATCGTCGAGACAACAATTTCCGATTTATCACGCAGCAGCGTGAACGTATTGCGCGCGCCGCTCATCAGGCCAAGCACGAGTACCGTGACAACGGCCACCAGAACCAAAAGAGTGATGCTCACCGCCAGCGTTACGGTAATCGATACACCGCCGCGCGCCATTCTCATTGCTGCCTCCCCGTATGGTCACCTATCCTTAAAGCCCAACGTTCGAACTGCAAGGATTCCGTTCCAAACGGACATAGATTCCGATCTGATACCGCTACTGACGCACCTGTGGCAGGCGTTGAGGAATGGAGCTAATCTTAACTTTCGAATTTCTAGGATCGAGCGATCATCACCCACAAATGCTTCGCCAATGCAACGCCGCAGGCTTGACCGGCGAAGTTCGCGGGTCACACGCCCAGTCTGATTGGTCAGTTTGGGTGGTGGATAGCCATGCGCATCGGCGCTCTTCGGCAATCAATGACGAGGCCAGTTCACGGTTCTACAGCCAACGTCCACCTATAGGCGATCCTTGGCAGCCTCAAGAAGCGAGCCGACAACCTGCCGCTTGAGATCGATCCCCACACCACACTTGCATCCAGGACATTCGACACAGGCATCGAGACCGAGCTGAATAGCGTTCTCAATTGCAGCCTGCTTGTCGGCCTCCGATGTAATCGGGTCCAATCTGATCCGTTCGAGTTTCAGCAAGGAAAACGGATTCCCCCAGCGATATCCCCGCGAGGCATCCGGTAGGTTATCCTGCGGAACGTCGTTGGGCTTCTTGCCATTGAAGTTACGCGCATGCATTGGACATTTGTCGAGACAGGCATAGCACTCGATGCAGGCGGTCAGGTCATGGTAGGCCTGAGGCGCCTCAACGTTGAGGTCGTTGGCACCGCCCCCGCTCGGAAGTCGACCTTGCATCTGCCGTGCGATCCCGTCGCGGCGAACAACAAGGTCACTCAGAACCGGTAACGTTGCGCAGGGACTGAGCTTATCGCCTTCGCGAACGCGTGCGCGGCAGGCAATGCGAGGTTTATCATTGATATCGATCGTGCAAACACCGCAGTTGCGGGCGCGGCAGCCGTATCGAAATGCAAGATCGGGCATGGTCGTGGCCTGCGCCTGCAACAGCACGTCAAGCGCCATCGGCCGCTCACCATCTTCGCGCTTGTGATAATCGAACTCTACGGTTTCCGTCACACCGTTGCGATGCAGGACGATATCAAATTTCATGCTCTACCCGACTTTGATCTGGTTGCCGTCAGCCACCTTCCAAGGGAGTGATCCGATTGTGAGCGTAGTCCTCACACATCCGTCAAACCGTATCGCCAATAGCTGCATCCACACTGCCCGGCTCAACTTGAGGGGCCGCACCGCCTACCCCCATAATCGCTTTGTAACGCTTCTCCAGGATTTTATCCTGCATCGACATCGGCATAAGTCGCAGTGCTTTCGCCTGAAGCTTGCGCCATGCATCCTGCACTTTGTAGCTGACGATCCGGTTCAGCGGCGTCCCTTCCCTGGCCGCACGCTCAACCCGCCAAAGAGCAACCGACGATCGGCGCACGACAGTGGAATAAGGTTTTGAGAATACCGAGATGGCCCCTTTATCAAGGCGCACATGTCCACCAAGACTACCATCACGCTCGCTTGCAGCAAGCTGCACAGCCCGCGCGGTTTCCAGCATGTTGCGTAGTTCTTCAAACTCGATGAATGATTGGTTCCACACCGTGTATTCGGGGATGACAACATCGTCGAGCTGCTCGGTCCAATCACGGAGCATATGATCCATCTTGGCAAGCTTATCAGCCGTCCTGACCGGGCCAATGCACTCCCAGCTTTCTCGCTGCAGCTCCAGCTTAAGCTTCGCCGCAGCTATCGCGCCTTTCTGGCCGAACCGTCTTTCGACCGCAGTTATAATCGGGGCAAATGCATTATCAGATGCGTCCCGTTTTGCGCCTCGCGCGAATTCAGCGGCAGCGCGCCCCGCGCGATTGCCGAAGACACCGTTTTCTGTCAGCGAAGTCGAGCCAAGGCGGTTCGCACCAAACACGCCTCCCATCGCCTGACCGGCAGCAAACAAACCAGAGACTCCCTGATCGCACTCACCATCGCCACCGCCTCCGACCGAACGGCCGAACTCATCTGCCCGCAAACCACCCATCGAATAATGTGCGCCCGGTCGGACCTCCCAAGGCTCTTCAACTTTGCCTGCTTTCTTACCAAGAGCCTGCCGCGCGTTCTGCAAACAGGATGGCAGGCAGGTCTCAAGGAATCGATAGAAGTAGGGACCTGACCGCGGTTGCTTCATGTTGGCTGTCATATCGAGGTAGGCACCACCGTTCGGACTACCACGGCCATCTTCAACTGCACGCATAATCGCCGCCGAGCATTCAGCGCGCGTGCGCAAATAGATGCCATCGAGGATGACTTTTCCATGCTTGTCCCGCAGCACACCCAGATAACTCGCCGTGACAGGCTCACCGCACAAAAGCCCTTCAAAGGATGGCGGAGATGCCAAACAGAAGGGAAGGAACTGCACCTGTTCCATATCAACCAGATCAGCACCAGCCCGCGCAGCGATGGCATAAGAGTCGCCAGTATTGCCGCGCATCGTATCTGTCTTCGGGAAAAACAGTGTTGAAAGCCCGCCGGCCGCGATCACAATCGAAGGTGCACGGACAGCAACTAACTTGCCGCGAGACGCGTCATAAATCAGACCGCCGACGACGACCTTCTTATCATCAATATCATCGGTCGCGATATCCAGGAACCAGGCGTCCTCGAGGTAGTCGATCCTGTTGTTCTGAATCATAGCCTGCCAACCGGCATGGCCGAACGCGACACCGTTATTGGCGTGACCAACCGTACGGCGCCGGGTGTGCCCGCCTAGCGGCAACGGCATTGCCTGCGGACCATGTCGAGATGTATCGATAGCCGGTCGAAGACCGTGGGCACGGTACGTGTCATAAGCTGTTTTGCTATCGCCTGCGAATGCATCCGTGATCGACCGCAGCGGTAGATCACCTCCCGCCAGCTTTACGTTCTCCGACAACGTCAGAGGCGTATCGGTGTCTTCGCCGGCTTCACGGACCGTCACTGCACCTTCAGAGATTTTGGTATCGGAGCACCCAATTGGATCCTTTGAAACGACAAGGACACTCGCACCGGCCTCGGCAGCTGCATGTGCCGCAATACTCCCCGCTCCACCTGAACCAACGACAATAACATCGTAGTCACGCCACTCGGTCTCAATTGCCATGTCAGATCGCCTCGTCTTGCCGCACGGTGACCAATACTCGCCTATCTGGCCACAGTACCAATATCGATATCAATATCACACGTTCGCTTTGAACTTTCCCGGACACAATATGGATCTGGAACAAAGTATATCAGATCATTGATTGGAAGCTGACACTACCACAGACGGAGTTCAGACCCGTCGTGGTAGAATAACAAGGAAACGGAAGGCTTTGCCAACTCATGGTATCGCGTCGTCTTTGGCCTTAGGACCCGCGGCTTGCACCACCTCGCGCTTTCGTTCGTGTTGTCGGGTCTGCACGCGCCGGATCATCCGGCCAAACGTGTTTCGGATAACGTCCCTTCATTTCGGTCTTCACATCATGCCAGGAACCAGCCCAAAAGCCTGGCAAGTTCTGCGTAACCTGGATCGGCCGTCCTGCCGGCGACAACAACGACAACGTCAAAGGGCGTCGGCCACCGGCAACCGCGGGATGTTCCGTCAATCCGTAAAGCTCCTGGACACGAAGCGAAACGCTTGGGGCCAACTCGCCACTATAGTCAATCGGATGACGGTTGCCGGTTGGCGCATTGAAAAACGCTGGCGCTTCGTTATCAAGCTTCTGGCGCTGGTGGTAGTGCAGCATTCCATCCAGAGCAGCTGCCAGGTCATTCGCCGTAACTTCTTTCGCTGCGATTTTGCCAACCAAGAAGGGCGCTAGCCAGGTTTTATGCGAGTGCCGCAGAGTTTGGTCAGACACGTCAGGCCAATCCGATCCGACATCCATGTCAGAAGCTCCAACAAACCGCAAGCGGGCGAGCAGCTGTTCTTGCGCCCTACTCCAGGGCAAGCCCTCCAAGCCGAATTCTTCAACGATGCCGCGCGCAAGTTCTGCTGCTGTCACATCGTCCCGAGGCACAGCCAGCGTTTCGCGGCTCAAGGCAATCGCATCAAGACGGCGAACTTTATCCGCGCGCACAGCCTTTGCTTTAGAATCAAATGCAATCTCAACAGTGTCTTGAATACGCTCAGATGCAGCCTCGAACAGCTCTTCTTCCGCCAATGATACAGCCGCCAGAATTCGCGCGCGCGCAGCCGCTCCCTGCAAATCGGCAACCACAAGATAGTCCTCAGCCGCCAACGGATCACTCTCGTCGAGATAAGCTGCACGGCCATTGGACAGGAGAAACTGGCCGCGCGCCCCACGGCGCTTGGCAATCCGATCCGGGTACGCCACCATCAAAAGCAACGCGGACGACAATCCGCCTGACATGGGATGAGGCGGCTGGTCATCCCCATCAACACAGAGCCTTTCAGCGCTGCGCACCCACTGACGAGCCAGCTCTCTCACTTGCCGGCCCCGCTGACCGCGATCACTGCGAAATTGAGCAAGTCGTAGATCGAGATCTGTTGATGCGCCACCAACACCTCGCTCCACGAGCAAGGCACAAAGATCGGCCGCCACTGGTGCCTGCCCACACAAAGCACCAAACAGCAACATTCGTCCCAAGTGAGGAGGTAGCGGCAGTGTACGCAGCTGTCCGCCTTGCACCGTCATCCGACCTGCCGAATCCAATGCCCCCATGTCGACAAGCTGCTGTCGAGCCGATGCAACAGCGCCCACCGGCGGCGGTTCAATCCAGCGCAGTTGTCCCAGGTCTGAAACGCCCCACGCAGCACAGTTGAGCACGACATCGGTAAGGTCCGCAGATTGAATTTCCGGCAACTCAAAGGGACGAAGCCCTTGTATCTCTGGTTCGCTCCATAGACGGTAGCATACGCCTGGCTCGGTTCGTCCCGCTCGACCGCGCCTCTGGTCGGCACTGGCGCGCGAGACCCGCACCGTCTCCAACCGCGTCAGCCGTGCGCCTGCATCGTATCGTGCTACACGAGCCAACCCAGCGTCGACAACGATACGGACGCCATCAATGGTAATCGACGTTTCGGCAATCGCGGTCGCAAGGACGATTTTTCGCTTTTCATCCGGGCTCGGCCTGATGGCAGCGTGTTGGGCTTCAGGTGACATGCCACCGTACAGTGGCAAGATATCAACTGTCTCATCGACCAATCGCTCTTGCAGCATCGACAAGACACGCCGGATCTCGCCCTGCCCCGGCAGAAACACCAGGCATGAGCCAGAATCCTGCTGCATCGCATTCTCGACGACATCGCAGACCTGCGGTTCAATTCGTCCCCGCCGATCCACACCGGTATAGAATGTCTTGACCGGAAACATGCGGCCCTGGCTTTCCAGGACAGGGGCATCATTAAGAACTGCAGAAATCTGGCCACCGTCGAGCGTTGCGGACATAACAAGCAACCTGAGATCATCGCGGAGCCCATCTTGCACGTCACAGCAGAGTGCCAAACCAAAGTCCGCCTCCAAGCTACGTTCGTGAAACTCATCGAAAATAACGAGCCCAATGCCTGAGAGTTCCGGATCATCGATCACGATGCGGCTGAAGACACCTTCCGTCACAACCTCGATGCGCGTGCGCGGGCCGATACGCGATGCCAGCCTGGCACGCATACCAACGGTCTCTCCAACCGCTTCCCCTAACAAAGACGCCATCCGCTCTGCTGCGGAGCGCGCCGCCAGGCGCCGCGGAACAACCACAAGGATCTTTTTTCTGTTGAGCCATGCTGCGTCCAGCAGAGCCAACGGCACGACAGTTGTCTTGCCCGCACCAGGCGGTGCTATGAGGACCGCTGCTGTTCGGTCGGACAAAGTCGTCAGGAGGCCATCTAGGACATCAAAGATGGGAAGTGATAGCTCTTGCAGGGCTTGCCGATGTTTCATGGTTCTGCGACCTGCCGTGCCGCGCAGCCTTCGTCAAGAGCTTATCGAACAGCGCTGGTCTGCAAGTTCGTCCGCTTATGCATTATCTGGCTCGGCAGCTGCTTCATCGACCGCGGCGCGGTCGTCATTGTGATTCTCGCTCTTGGGAGCCCTTTCCGCCCAACGCACTTTACGGTGGTCGAACCCCGCTTCAATCGTCGGCTTGACGACTTGAAAGTAAGGCGACAGGTCGAAATCACAGGGCGCGAACAGGCTGTGATGACGAATGTGCAAAATTTCCTGGCGGCTGTAGCGAGCGATACCCAGCTTTTCGGAACGCACTTTCTCCACCCGGGGCAGAATCGGATAACGCACTTTTTGAAAGGCCTGGGCGATCAAAGTCGAACAGATGGCCCGGGTCGGCGCCCCGGAGCCAATTGATATCATCTGGCGGCGAAACCGCGGCGGCACAGGTAAGGGCACAAGAAATCTAGCCATGTCGAAAATATTTCGCAGGTCATACTGCAAGCCGATCCGCGCAACCATGTAGTCGACGACGGTCTGGCGGTCTGCATCATCCAATGATACCGCTCGGCAGATGCGGGTATGCGCTTTGGCATATTTCGACAGCGGAGCAGAAACGCAGCCTTGGCCAAGATTGACCTCAACCAGAGTGTGCGGTTCGCCATCCGGTTCGGTGCGCCCAACGACATCACCAACATAAATCGCAGCATGAGACCATGTTGACTGTGTTAAATACTTGATTGCCTTGGAGATCTTCTCACTGCCGGAAACCAGGATGACATCGCCGGGCTGCAGCGTGCGTTGCAGAGCTGCCGGATCAGCGGGAGCGTAGGGCCACTCATCCTGATGCTGGTCATTCAACCGCGATGCGAGACGCCGTCCCAGCCAATCTAGAAAACTATCGAACATGCCCATGGCGATAGACTGTCACTTAACCCAATAACGAACTACTCACATTCGAATGACCCGTGCAAACCAAGTTATCGAAGAATGCGAATGCTGTAATTCATATCACTGAGTAACAACCTCAAATAGAACAGATCACTTCGCAGAACAACCATGAGACGAAGCCTACGAAAATCTACAGTTTCTGCATGACAAACCTTGGTCAATTTGCATACCTTCTATCAACACAAGAGAAAAACTACATACTGTTAAAAAAATGACTGATAGTGCATCCGAAGAGTGTATCCGGCTTTCGAAGCGTCTCAAGTCGCTAAGACAGGCGCGCGGATTCAAAACGGCGCGCAGTTTCGCCAACAAGCTGGACATCCATGAGAACCGTTACACGCGCTATGAGCGGGCAGAAGTCGAACCAGATCTGGAACTGCTGGTGAAGTTTTGCTCCGTTCTCCACATCACGCCGAATGACCTGCTGAGCGAAACAATCGAACTGGCGAGCGAGCCGGCCAGCGCCGCCATTGCGGCCTCCGGTTTCACTGAAGCCAAACAGGCCGCATTTTCTGCAGAAAGCGACAACAAGGATCAACAGTCTGCGAACCGCTTTGCTGCTGAAGTCATGGCTTTGAGCACACTGCTGGCAGAGATTTCGCTGGAGCATCAAGGCATCACGCCGCCAACCCCGGCAGATGCAATGAGATTGTCCAGCGAGCTTTACCAACAAATCATGGACAATCCCTTTTCGGTATTACCAACCATTGGGACACAAATCCCGATCCACGCAGCAGACCTCAGCAAACAGTCTCAGGTGGCAGCCCAGATTAAAGCGATCCTGTCTTACTATCGGTCCGCACCAATGGCGTCGGATACCTGAGCCGCAGACTGTCGCCTTGATCGTTGCACCAGCGGACACTCTGCAAAGCCTCAACTGAGGACACATCGATATCAGCCGCGGATCTGACCACCCGTCGATTTTTCGATGGCCGCTACGATCTTAGCTGACACAGCATCGATTTCTGCATCCGTCAGGGTCTTTTCTTCCGGCTGCAATGTTACCTCGATGGCGAGTGACTTCTTATCGTCACCAAGGCTGCTCCCCTGAAACACATCGAACACCATAACATCGCTGATCAGGTTTTTATCGGCGCCACGTGCCGCCTTCGCTACCTCGCCCGCTTCCACACCGCGGTCCATTACGAATGCGAAGTCCCGTCGAACCGGGAGAAGATCATTCATAACGATCTGCGATCGCGCGCGCGATTTTTTCTTTTCAGCCGGCAATGCTGATAAGTAGATCTCAAAGGCCGTCGCCGGACTGTCGACATCCATCTGTCGCATTGTCGCTGGATGCAGCTCGCCGAAATGCGCCAACACCAACTTGGGACCAAGCCGCAACGTTCCCGAACGACCTGGATGAAACCAACCAGGAGCATCACGCGTAACCTGCGCACGGGAGACGTCAATGCCTAGCGCACCGAGGACAGCAACGCAGTCTGATTTGACGTCGAACAAATCAATCTTGCGACCAGGATCACGCCAATGACGGCCCGCATTCGGGTAGGCTGCCGTGTTCAATCTGAGCCCGGAAGCAACCAGTAGTTGACCCTTTTCGCTGTCGTCGGTGTAGGCCTGCCCTAATTCGAATAGTGCAGCATCCAGGAACCCGCGATTGAGATTGCGCCGCCCCGCTGAGATCAAACCTGGCAGCAGACTGGGACGCATCGAAGACATCTCGACTGAGATCGGATTATCCAGCTCAAGAGCATCTTCGCCTCCACCGAAATGACGTGCCAGCTCTCGCGGCAGGAAAGACCACGTGATCACCTCCACCAGACCACGCGAAGCCAGAACTCGACGCGCACGCCGGGCGCGCTTCTGACTATCGGTGAGAACGGCGCGAGTCACACCATGCGTCCGCGGCAAGGCCACTGATGGCACATTGTCCAGACCGACGATCCGAATAACCTCTTCGACCAGGTCAGCAGCTCCATGCATATCAGGGCGCCATGTTGGTATCGTGATATCCAACGTGTCTCCCTTGCCATCAATCTGACAGCCGATTGCCTTCAAGATGCGCTTCGATTCCGCAGCTTTGACATCAAGCCCGGTCAACTTGGAGACGCGCGAGAGCTCGAACTTGACCTTGCGATGTTCGATAGGTGATGTTCCAGCCACGAACGACTTTGATGGTTTGCCACCGCACAGCGTCAAAACCATATCGGTTGCCAGATCAAGACCAGGTTCTACAAAAGCCGGATCGACACCGCGTTCAAACCTATAACGCGCGTCGGATATGATTCCATTCTTGCGGCCGGTCTCTGCTGTACGAACCGGATCGAAGTAGGCACACTCAATCAGAACGTTGACCGTCCCTTCAGAGCAGCCACTCTCCTCACCACCGATGATCCCGCCATAACCCAATACACGGCTGTCATCTGCAATCACGCACATTGTGTCGTCGGCGGTGTACTCCTTGCCATCGAGTGCCAGGAATGCCTCTCCAACCTTGGCCATACGGGCGCGGATGTGACCCGTCAATTTGTCAGCATCGTAGACATGCAGCGGTCGCCCCCGATCAAGCGAGACATAGTTTGTCATATCGACAAGCGCACTGATCGGCCGCAGACCCGCAGCTTTCAGGCGCTGCTGCATCCATTGCGGAGCTGGGCCATTCTTGACCCCGCGTACGTAACGACCGGCGAACACCGGACAGGCATCTGCATGAGCCTCATCGAACTCCAATTGAATATCAACCGGACAATCAAAGTCACCATCGACCTTGCGAAGTTTAGGCTCCGGCTTCAGCTTACCCAGTCCCGCAGCTGCCAAGTCACGCGCAATACCACGGACACCAGTGCAGTCTGGACGGTTCGGCGTGAGACCAATCTCGATGACCGGATCATTGACACCCATCACATCGATGTAGCGTTCGCCGACCCTCTCGCTCAGCTCGGCATCCAGGTCGATAATGCCATCGTGGTCATCCGACAGTTCAAGCTCGCGCTCTGACAGCAGCATCCCGTTAGAAACCACGCCTCGCACGGGCCGTTTCTCCAGCGTGATACCAGTTCCAGGTATGTATGTCCCAAGCGGAGCGAATACACCAACCAAACCGGTGCGCGCGTTCGGTGCGCCGCAGACTACCTCGACCGTTTGTTCGCCTGGCGCAATCTCAACTTGGCAGACCCGCAAGCGGTCAGCATTGGGATGCTGCTGCGCATCAACGACACGCGCAATAGTAAAAGACCCCAGTGCCTCTGCCGGATCAGAGATCTCTTCCACCTCAAGGCCGATTGCCGACAACGTCGTCGAAATCTCCTCAAGAGAGGCGTCTGTTTCGAGGTGATCTTTCAACCAGGAGAGGGTGAATTTCATTGCTACTTCTTTTCAAAGTTCGATTATGTGCCGGTTCTTACCGCCAAAGAGTGAGTTGCTAGCTGCAAAGCTCGATCCGGCGTATCACAAGCCATAGCTCATTTGAATAACTGCATCTGTCGCTCCGATTGCGTATGAGCCTGCCGCGCAAGTCTGATCTTCCCATAAATCCATGCAAACGAGATGAGGATCTTGATCAGCGTCAGGCCATAGAAGATCCGAAACACAAACGAGTAGATCCAGAACCAAACCGCACCTTTATTGATGTAAAGCGAGCCGATCCGAAGGTCGAAGTGCTCCATGACATCAAAGAATCCTCCGCGGAAGACGAGATCCAGCGAGAACAACGCAACAGATATCGGCCCACCGTAGACAGGCTTTTCACCATCAGAGAAGATCTGGAATCCATCGGCCTGGAGAAACAGGCAGCTGATCGTAAAAAGGATATAGAAGAACAGCATCGAGATCGCCATGAACCGATAGTAGGCGAGAGCCTGTCGCAGTGCGTTACCGCTGAATGAAAAGTCGACCCAGCGGTCAATCTCATCGTGCTTGCTGTCATGATAAAAGATGATGAAGATGACAGTTATAATCATCGCCGCCGCAATCACGAGCGCAGCAACAATCGAGAACTGCAGGTTCAAAAATAAAAGCATTCCGATCTCGTAGCTGAACGCGATATCCAGGATTGCACAGGTCGGCAGGGATGCGGCAGGCATGACACAGCTAAGTAGCCGAACTCCAAAGCTACACTATGCTGCCACTAGGAAGACATCCCGCCTGCCAGTGTCGGCACATCCAACGGCATAAAGCCGTAGTGGCGCATCCAACGCAGGTCCCCGGTAAACATATCCCGCAGGTCCGGGATGCCGTATTTCAGCATCGTGATGCGGTCGAGTCCCATGCCAAAGGCAAAGCCTTGGTATTTCTCCGGGTCGAGGCCACAGTTTGCGATCACGTTGGGATGCACCATCCCGGAACCAAGAATCTCCAGCCACTGTCCCGGTTTCCCGATCGCGGCCGCATCAATGTCGACTTCCATAGATGGTTCGGTGAACGGGAAGTGTGATGCCCGGAAACGCATCTTGACTTCATCGACTTCAAAGAAGGCCTTGCAGAACTCCTCCAGACACCACTTTAGATGTCCGAGATGCGTCGCCTCGTCGATTACCAAACCCTCAACCTGATGGAACATCGGCGTATGTGTCTGGTCACTGTCACAACGATAGACACGGCCCGGCGCAATAATGCGGATTGGCGGCTTTTGGTTCAGCATTGTCCGGATCTGGACAGGGCTGGTATGGGGCCGCAACACCATGCGTTTCCCGTCGGCTCGTTCCTTCAAGTAGAACGTATCCATATCCTGCCGGGCAGGATGGTGCGCAGGAATATTGAGCTTCGTGAAGCAGTAATCATCCGTATCGATGTCCGGACCCTCTGCAACAGCGAAACCCATATCGGCGAAAATCTCATTGACCTCGTCGAAGACTTGACTCAACGGGTGAATACGGCCATCAGCGAGCGGTCCTGGACGAACCGGCAGGGTGATATCATCCCGCTCGCTAGCCAGCCGCCGCTCAAGTTCGGCAGCCTCAAGGTCAGATTTACGCCCTTCGAGTGCATCGCTAACGCGGCCCTTAAGAGCGTTGACTGTTTGACCAAATGCCTTGCGCTCTTCAGCAGGCATTCCGCCGAGCTTCTGCATCAGCGCCGACACACGACCTTTCTTCCCGAGCGCAGAAACGCGCACGGAATCAAGGTCTCCTAGGCCGGAAGCACCAGCAATTTCGGAGAGAATATCGGTTTCGAGCTTGTCTATCTCTGACAATTCGCCGTCTTGGGGCATGGTTTGCCTCAGTCCGGTTAGATGTTGCGAGTTAGTTGGCAGCGTTACCGACAGCAGCCTGTGCTTGAGCGACCAGTGCCTTGAAGGCATCAGCATCTCGCACGGCAATATCGGCAAGTACCTTACGATCAATTTCAATTCCGGCCTTGGTTAGGCCGTCGATAAATCGACCATAAGTCATACCATGTTCGCGGCTAGCCGCGTTAATGCGCTGGATCCAAAGCGATCGGAACGTGCGCTTACGGCGCTTGCGATCGCGATAGGCGTATTGGGCTGCTTTTTCGACCGCCTGCTTGGCAATGCGGATCGTATTCTTGCGGCGGCCATAGAAACCTTTGGCAGCCTTGAGCACTTTCTTATGTTTGGCGTGGGCTTCAACGCCACGTTTTACGCGAGCCATCGTTATCCGTCCTCAAAATGAAATCTGTATGGATTGATCAACACCGATGCGCAGAGCTAGCGGTGATACGGCATGTATTTCTTGACGATCCGTGCATCGGCATCACACAGCACCATTGTGCCGCGCGCGTCGCGGATGAACTTCTTCGTTCGCTTGATCATGCCATGGCGCTTACCAGCAGCAGCCACCTTGACCTTTCCATTCGCCGTCATTTTGAAGCGCTTCTTAGCGCCAGCCTTCGTTTTCAACTTGGGCATTTCGCTCTCCAGTTGTATTGGCAGCCGGGGGCTGAGCCGCACTTCACGCGCTACTCCACTTTCCTCACCAAAGAGCCGACCTCAGGCCTTTATCTTGATGATGAAAAACCGATTGCCTTGTGTTGCAAAAGCAAGTTAGCCGCCACGGCATGCCCCGCCGGACGGCTAAGAAACGGCCTTATATACCCGTAAGGCCGGGCGCGCAAGCTATTTGGCTTGCACTATAAATCATACGATACCGCCAAAATCGCTAGCGCGGGGCGAGCACCATCACCATCTGCCGCCCTTCCAGGCGTGGCTCGGACTCGACCTTCGCAATTTCTTCAATGTCAGCACGAACTTTCAGAAGAAGCTCTCGGCCGATTTGCTGGTGCGCCATCTCTCGTCCGCGAAAACGGAGCGTGACTTTCACCTTATCGCCTTCATCGAAAAACCGCTTCATCGATCGCATTTTCACGTCATAATCGTGATTATCGATGTTCGGGCGCATCTTTATTTCTTTGACTTCAACAGTCTTCTGCTTTTTGCGCGCTTCAGCAGCTTTCTTTTGCTCTTGATATTTATATTTTCCATAATCAAGAATCTTACAGACTGGCGGGTTAGCGTCCGGTGACACTTCCACCAGATCAAGTCCAGCCTCACGGGCGCTCTCCAGAGCAGCCTCGGTTTCAACGACGCCTTTGTTGTCTCCGTCAGCGTCAATTAGGCGGACTTCACGGACCCTGATTGCATCATTCATTCTGGGGCCGGTTTGCTCGCGCTCGGGCGGGCCACGAAATGGTCGACGGATGGCTAATGACTCCTCTGTTGCTTCAACCAATTTCCGTTGTAACGAGAACAACGTGCCAATTGCGACAATTAGCACGTCTAAGGTTGTAGATTGATAATATCGCCCCTGAAGTCAAGCGCTGACGGCTGAATTATTGGCTTCACCGGCACTTTTAAACGAATTCTCGAGGCCTAACCCTAATAACTCGTCGTAAACGGACAGGGTTAAACGTTTCATTTGTTCCAGAGTGAAATTCGTATGGGCATTCGCGACCGCCCTTTTTGATAAGTCGAGATAATGGGTCTCATCGAGTTCAAGGACCGATTTGAGTGCATCGGCCAGCTCATCAGCACGTCCAGGCGCAACCAACCAGCCAGTGATCTCTGATGCATCAAACTCCGGGACTGCCCGCACCGTTTCCTGTGGGGCGCCAAGCCGGGTCGCAATAACTGGTCGACCAAGGGCCTGTGCCTCTGCTCCGACACGCCCAAAAGCCTCTGGCTCAGTTGACGCGATCACAACAGCATAAGACGCCGCATAAGCAGCCGCCATATCACTCTCATGACCGACCAACCTGACAGTGCCTGACAATCCAAGGTCCAAGATCTGTTGCTCCAACCGCTCCACGTAAGACGTCCGGTTCTGGGCATCACCAGCAATTACGAAGATAACAGTCCGATTGAGGCCGTCGGTCTGAAGACGCGCTGCAGCATCAATTAGCACCTGTTGGCCCTTCCAGCCGGTCAAGCGTGCTGCTTGGAGGATGACTGTCGCATCTGGTTCCACGCCCCAGCGGCTGCGGACGGCTTGGACACGCTCCCTGCTGACGCGCGCCAGATCAAACGACCGGTCGACCCCACGATGAATCACTCTGATCTTTTCAGCAGATGTCTCGTATCGCTGACGAATGAGATCAGCCGTGAATTCCGAGTTTGCGATCACACGGTCGCCCCGTGCCATAACGCTGTTATAAAAGCGCTTTGCAGCCCCCTTCTCGTTATAGGCGCCATGGTATGTTGTAACGAACGGCAGACTGATCCGCCGTGCCGCCCACAACCCACTCCATGCCGGCGCCCGGCTCCGGGCGTGGACGAGCTTTACATTCTCGTTTCGGCACAACGCCACTAGGCGCGCCACATTTCTCCACATTACGACCGGGTTCTTGGTCGCAACTGGGAGTCGCCGGATTTCCGAACCTTGGGCTTTAGCCGAAGCTTCAAGCCGTCCTCCCTCAGTGGCGATGATTGAACGCCCGCCGGCCCGATAGACGGCCTCACCGATCTCAACCGCAGACAACTCCGCACCACCCGTGTCGAGTTCCGGCACAATTTGCAATATGGTGGGTCGGGTCATCTTCCGTCCAAGATTATAATCGAGCGCACGTAGAATGAATGAGCCGGAACCGCAATTCCTACAAGTTGGTCATGGCAGCGCAGTCCGCAGGATTGCCACGCTCACACAAACGGGTCGGCCACCTGGCATCCTGTGGCTGCAAGGCTTCAAATCTGAAATGATATCAGTCAAGCCGACCGCCCTTGCAGCCTGGACACGGGATCGCAATCTCGCATTCACACGGTTCGACTATTCCGGTCATGGCCGGTCCGACGGCGACTTCGAAAGGGGCAATCTTAGCCGGTGGCTCGAAGAAGCAGTAGCTGTCTTTCGCGAATTGACCGCAGGACAGCAAATCCTGGTTGGATCGAGCATGGGTGGCAATATCGCCTTGCTCCTTCTCCGTCACTTGCTTGAGCACGATCCAAAGTCAGCCGAGAGAATTAAGGCCCTCGTCCTCATCGCACCTGCGTGGGACATGACCGAGGAGCTAATGTGGCCGCGCATGAGTGAAGAAGCGAGGCAGGCCATCCACGATGATGGCGTTTGGATGCGACCATCACGCTATGGCGACGATCCCTATCCAATCACGCGTAAGCTGATCGAGGATGGCCGTCGCAACCTGTTGGGCCGAACTCCGTGGCATCCAGATCGCCCAATCGCCATTCTCCACGGGCGTGAGGATCCAGACGTCCCATACAATCATTCAGAACGACTGATGAGCATTCTTCAGGGCCCGGATATCGAGTTGCACGAGGTAAGTGATGGCGAACACCGGCTTTCACGTCCGCAAGACCTTCAACGCTTATTCGGACTGATCAACCTGTTCGTAGGCCGCTAACTTGCGTCATTTCCCACCGGCTACGATCGATCAAGCACCGCTTGCCGTTTTATTGGACGCAAGCCGCCGGCTAATGCCTTCTGAAGCAGATCACTCCCGGCCTGGCGTGCCACATCTTCCGGCACCAACCAGAGGCGATAGTCGGGTCCTTTGACGACTCGCTCACAGATCAACCGCTGCTTTTCGACCCGGCATGTTGGATCAGCTGCAATGGCCACCGGCTCACGGCGGTCATGACGGATCCAACCAAGATCGACAGGCTGAAGCCAGGCTCGCGTTGGCGAAAGAGGCACGTTGCGAAACACGCAACGCGGCATGTAACGGCAGGCGCCAGCTCGGGCGGCAACGGCGTTCGATGGCCCCAGCGCTTTGCGCCGCGGCATTGCAACGGCGCGCTGTCCCGGCCCGGCCGCGATAAAGCACTGCGCTTCGAAACAGATTATGGGCTCGGCTGATCCTGCAAACCGGCGGGCACCGCGCCGGCCAGGTTGCATGGCCAGTAGCACAGCGACGCGCTGCTGTTCCGTTTTGCGTGCCACTTCCCGGCGTGCACGATCAGCGGGTGTTCCGTAGTTTGAGAAGCCCCGCAAGCCAGACGAAGAAGGTTGATCGTGAGGCTTTTGAGACTGCTTCTGATGAGTCTGTTCGGGGTGCTGCTTGCGCGCCTTTCTGAGCTTAGCCGACAGGGCATCGAGTTCCTTTAATCGAAGCTGTTCAAGTGGCCGCTCCACCCCGGTAGATTTAGCCTCATTACCAGGCCCTTCGATAAACTTGCGGGCCAGGGCATCTGCATCCGTTGTCGGTGAAACTGCGGTGGCTGGCAGCGCGGCAATACCAACAAACAATCCGGCCAACGCGAACCACGATCCCAATCGTACTCGATTACGCATTTCAAACCCCAACGAACCTGCGAGGACATCGACCGACAGTCAAAATGACGGAATCGGAAGCAGCCCAATTCATTATGGGTGTCAGTCAAACATTTCCGTTGTGAACACAATCTGAACAAGGCGCCGTCGAATGAGAATCAAGTTTGCGCCACAAGCGCGGCAAGGCCTTCTCGATATGTTGGATAATCAAGTCGGGCCCCAAGAATGCGTTTGATCTTCTGGTTCCGGCATCGCTTGTTCTCCGAATAGAAGCTGCGGGCCATCGGCGAGAGATCTGCATGTTCGAATGGTAGATCAGGAGGCACGTCCATATCCATCAAACGCGCGGCATGCGCAACGACATCCTGCGGAGGCGCAGGTTCGTCGTCTGTCACGTTAAAGATTCCGGAAGCTTCGCTCGATGTGATGCCGGCAGCCAAAACATTGGCAATATCTTCGACGTGAATCCGGTTAAAGACCTGCCCCGGTTTAATCAGCCGCCGAGCGGTCCCATGTCTCAGTTTCTCGACAGCACTCCGGCCCGGTCCATAGATCCCTGCAAGTCGGAAAATTTGGAGAGACCAATCTTTGCCTTCTGCGAATTCAAGCCATGCGTTTTCCGCTGCAACCCGCCTCACGCTGCGTTGCGACTTTGGCCGCACGATCGTCTCTTCATCAACCCATTGCCCGTCGTGATCTCCATAAACCCCGACAGTCGACAGATATCCAACCCATCGCAGATTGGCGGCCTTTGCGAGTGCCTCGGAACACGTCCTTAGAACAGGATCACCATTCTCATCGGGCCCTGCGGACACAAGGATATGCGTGGCACTCTCAAGCTCCGCGATGAGTGCTTCATTGCTCGATTGGCCATCGAACAAGACACCACCAGCACCGGTCCCCGTGACTAGCGCGACACCCTCCGGGCTGCGTGATGTCCCCGTTACGCGCCAGCCCTGTTCCAGACAACGCCGAGCAAAGACCTTGGCAGAATACCCAAATCCGAAACAAAACAGGTGATTGAGTTCAGTCATTGTGCAGCTTGTCCTGCGCGCCATTCCATTAAGACGCCAACATCAGTTTCCAGGTTCTGATACCGTTCCGCCAGGGCAGAAAACTCATTCTGGCAAAGCAGTCGCGCTGCAGCCCATATAGCCATTGCACGCACCAACGGTGATGGATCACGCAACAACGGTCGAGCGTACTCCCAAAAAACGGGATTGCCACTATTCCCGATAGCGATCAGCACATTTCGTACAAAACGATCGCGGCCGGTCCGCTTGACAGGCGTCCCCGCGAACCTTTTCCGAAATGCTGCGTCATCCAGTGTAACCAGCTCCATCAATGGTGGATCATCAGTCTCAACGCGCGGATGAAATCGCGCCTCTTGCGCCACCGTCGCAAACTTGTTCCAGGGGCACACAGCGAGGCAATCATCGCAGCCGAAGACCCGGTTACCCATTGGCTCTCGGAACTCATTTGGAATATGCCCCTGATACTCGATGGTAAGATAGGCAATGCAGCGCCTTGCATCCAACTGATAGGGAGCAGGGAAAGCATCGGTCGGGCAAACATCAAGACACTTCCGGCACGATCCGCAGTGATCAAGCTCAGACCCGGACGCGGGTAGCTCAAGATCCGTCATGATCGCGCCGAGAAACAGCCAGGAACCAAAATCCTGTGACACGAGGTTTGTGTGTTTGCCCTGCCATCCAAGACCGGCGGCAGCCGCAAGAGGCTTTTCCATCACGGGTGCAGTATCGACAAAAACCTTCACATCGCTTCCGGACCGGGACGCAAACTTGCCAGCGATCTGTTTGAGACGCCCCTTCAATACATCATGGTAGTCACGCCCTTTGGCGTAAGCGGAAATGAGACCTCGATCTGCTTCCGCCAGCCTGCTCAGCGGATCTACTTCAGGCCCATAGTTGGCCCCAAGCATAATAATCGACCGGCAACTCCCCCACAGTGCCGTTGGATTCGAGCGGCGCTCAGCAGTGTCTTCCATCCACACCATGTCGCCATGGCGTCCGGCATCCAGAAAGGCTCTCAAGCGCGCATGCAAGCCAGCAATGTCATTGGGTCGACAAACACCCAAAGTTGAAAAACCGTGCGCAGATGCTTCCCTACGCAACAGGGCGATCATCGGATGCTGCGCCTCAGTCACCAATCAAAAATCCAGATTAGCGTAATGCGAGGTTGGTGGTTGTATGGCCATGTAATCATCGAGAACCGGCTGGAAAGACGGACGCGACTTCAATCGAACGTACCACTCAGTAGCCGATGGATAATCTTCCCAGGTAATCTCTCCCAGATAATCCAAGACAGAGATATGCGCCGCAGCAGCCAGATCGGCAAAGCTAAGCTCATCGCCTGCCAGCCAATTGCTGCGATCCACTTGAAAGCAGATGTAGTCCATGTGGTACCGCAGATTTTTCGACACTGCGCGTAAGATCTGCGAGTCCGGCGACTTGCCCTTATCACCAACCGTGCGCCGATAATGTTTCTCGATCAGTAATTCACGGGTGATCTCACGATCAAATTTGAGGTGAAACCAATCGACCAGGCGCCGCACTTCGGCGCGTTGCTCAGGGTCTCCTGGAAAAAGTGGCACCGTCCCGCCATCATCCGGATGCTCCGGATAGCACTCAGCAAGATATTCGGAAATTGCATAAGTCCCGCAAAGAACGAGCACATCATCGATTTCAAGCACCGGCAAGGCACCCGACGGATTCAGCGACAGGAACGATTGCCGCCAGGCCCAGGGTTCCTCGTAGTTCAACTCAAAATCAAGACGCAGTTCGCCGAGCGCCAAACGGATTGAACGCGAGTGTGGGCACAATGGATAGTGCGTTAGGCGAAGCATCTGATGATCGAATCACTTTTGCCAGTCAAGATTTTCAGCCAGCCAGAAATGCTGCATCTGTCAAGCTCGTGTCATGAAACAGTGCGGCTGTGACTTCATTGCGGCACCTCCCTTATCTGAGACCTGCTACATCACTTCATCGCAATCAAACACCACAGCCATCTTTTGCACGGAAGGCTGCGGCGGTGAAGGGATCAGCGTGCCGCCACACGCGGTTTGGCACATGGTTCATAGACGGTAAGGGGAGCTAGGGCATGGAAACATGGCAGGTTGTGCTGTTGGGCTTTCTTGAAGGGCTAACAGAATTTATTCCTGTTTCATCAACGGGCCACCTCTTGTTGGCCGGACACTTTCTTGGCTTTGACTCTCCCGGCAAAACGTTCGAAGTCTTGATCCAGCTTGGCGCGATACTCGCCATCCTGTCGGTGTATTTTGCAAAGCTATTGAGATTGTTATTCGACCTGCCAAGCGATCCCAAAGCTCGGCGATTTGTATTCGCAATCCTGTTGGCCTTTCTGCCGGCCGCAATCCTGGGCGTCCTGCTGCACAGCATCATCAAGACCGTGCTTTTCGAAAGTCCTGCACTGGTATGCACGACTTTGATCATCGGCGGCTTCGTTTTACTTCTCGTTGACCGACTCAAGCTGGAACCCAAATATACCGACGTGATGGATTATCCCCCGACTCTGGCACTCAAGATCGGGATCTGCCAATGCCTCGCCATGATTCCAGGCGTGTCACGCTCAGGGGCAACAATTGTCGGCGCACTCTTGATGGGCACCGATAAGCGCTCGGCTGCCGAATTCAGCTTCTTCCTCGCCATGCCGACGATGGCCGGCGCATTCGCTTACGATCTCTACAAGAACTGGTCGATTCTGCAGCCCGACGACGTGACCAACATCATTCTTGGCTTCATTGTCGCGTTTTGCGTGGCTGTCGTCGTCGTGCGTTATCTGCTGGAATACGTCAGCCGCTATGGCTTCGCGCTGTTTGCATGGTGGCGCATCATCGTCGGCTCGCTCGGCTTTGCCGGGCTCTATGCATTCGGGTAGATGCCGGCAATTTTTGCGCCAGACTAACAAGCGAGCCGGACTGGCATTCAGGCAATGCGATTAGGCGGCGTGAGGTGTCGCAGGTTGCCGGAGTACGGACAAAAGCGTCTCGGAGTCGCGCGATGAGCGCAATTGCGCCGAAACATCCGGTTCGCGCAGCAGCCGTGAAATACGTGCCAGCGCCTTCAAGTGATCACCGCTCGCATGCTCGGGAGCAAGCAGCAGGAAAATGAGATCAACCGGTTCATCATCGGCCGCCTCAAAATCAATTGGCGCATCGAGGCGGGCAAAGATGCAAACGATATCTTTCAGCGACTTGAATTTCACGTGAGGAACCGCGATCCCGCGTCCAAGCCCTGTTGAGCCGAGCCGTTCACGCTGCAAAAGAGCGTCGAAAACCTCCCGTTGGGAAATGCCAGTCATGTCTGCTGCATGACGTGCCAGGTCCTGAAGGGTTTGTTTCTTTGTGGTCGCGCTCAGGGAAGCGACGATGCCTTCCTTCGTGACGAGATCACCAAGATCCATTGCTCAGACTTCTCCTGCCGGGACAATGCTCATGGATATGAGCAACGAACCGCCGGCTCACTCAATTAATGTTTGACGTCCAATCGATATTCATTCGCTGACGGGCTGCCTATTCGGCTAACTTCGGATCAATCCAACCGACATTGCCATCATCGCGTCGGTAGACAACATTTGTCTGACCATTAGAAGCATTGCGAAACACCAAAAACACCTCATCCGTCAAGTCTAACTGCATAACAGCTTCGCTGACCCGCATCTCGTTAATCATGCGTTTGGTCTCTGCAACAATCAGTTGCTCGTGATTTTCACCTTCATTTTCAATATCTTCCTCCTGTGTACTGAGGACGGTATCGTTAGCCGGGCTTTGCGAGAATGCCGCAGCCTTTGAATCGGAATGGTGGTTTTTTAGCCGTCTCTTGTAGCGGCGCACGCGCTTATCGAGACGCTCCAATGCGGAATCGGCGCTAGCGTATGCATCCCCGCCTTCCCCTTTAGCCTCTAACAGAAGTCCAGTCGGCAGCCGGATCACACAGCTCGTTTGGAAACGGCTTCTTTCTTTGGCAACAGTCACCTGACCGGATATTTCCGCCCCGATGTATTTCTCAAGAACAGCGCGCGCCTTATCTACAATATAACCCTGAAAAGACTCGCCGACCTCGATATTCTTACCTGTTACTTGTATTGCCATAGGCCGTATCCTTGTTTTTGTTCTGCGTTGGTAGAGATATGAGCACCAGTTCAGGTCATTTCCAGAGAACAATCCTGGCTGTCACCAACACGTGCATTCCTGCCTCCACGCGTTACAAAGTATGGCTGATAAAAGCGTTAGCGGTTTGCCGATAGTGTGTCAAACTGGCCCGCACCAGATCTAAGTGCTAATACTGAGAAGGCCATCAAACAGGATACTGCCTGAAGGGTAATTGCTTCAAATCAATAAATAAAATCGAATCAAACACTCTGACTGAGTTTTAGTTCACGACGCCGCTGCACTGATGATGGTATGCGCATCGCTTCACGATACTTCGCGACCGTCCGCCGAGCAATATCCACACCGTCGGACTTCAGCCGATCGACAATTTTGTCATCGGAAAGGACGGAATCCGCAGTTTCCGCATCGATAAGTATCTTGATCCGATGCCGAACCGCTTCTGAAGAATGTGACTCACCATCATCCGCTGACGCAATCGCAGACGAGAAAAAGTACTTCAGTTCCAAAATGCCACGCGGAGTGGCCATGTACTTATTGCTGGTGACGCGGCTAATCGTGGACTCGTGCATCGAGATCGCATCAGCGACTGTCTTAAGATTAAGTGGCTTCAGATACTGCACGCCATGGCTAAAGAAGCCATCCTGCTGCCGCACGATCTCCTCCGACACGCGCAGAATAGTCCTGGCTCTCTGGTCGAGGCTCTTCACCAACCAGTTCGCAGTTTGCAGACAATCTTGTAAATAGTCTTTATCGCCGCCGGATCGGGCCCCACTTGAAACCGTCGCATAATACGTTCGATCAACGAGCACGCGCGGCAGGGTCTCATTGTTCAACTCAACAATCCAACTGCCATCGCGCGCAGGCCGCACCATGACATCCGGCACCACCGGCTGGATCGGTGTGAAACCGAACCTCAAACCGGGTTTCGGATCGAGTCCCTTGAGTTCGACAATCATCTCCGCCAGCTCTTCGTGCGGCACGTCAACGGCGCGCTTGAGCTGAGCAAGATTGTGAGAGGCCAACAGGTGCAGATTGTCGATCAATCGCTTGATGACTGGATCGAAGCGGTTCTTTTCTTGCAGCTGAAGCCGCAAACACTCCGCCAGATCACGCGCTGGAATGCCAGGCGGATCACATGTCTGAAGCATTGCTAGAACTGCTTCCACGCGGTTCTGGCCGATTGATAGCTTGTCGCCCAACTCCTCAATATCGCCGACGATATAGCCGGATTCATCGACCATATCGATGATGTAGCGGCCAATTATCTGTTCGATCGGATCCTGGATTACAATCTGCAAATGTTCGATCAGATGATCTTTGAGTGACTTGGCATCTGAAACATAGGCTTCCAAATTGCTGTCCCCGTCCGGCATCATCGGTTTGGAAGAAACGTTCGACCAGCTTCCACCAATATCAGGCGTGTACTCGGACACCGGCGTGTCCGCGTAGACGTTTGAGTAGTCTGTATCGAGATCTGTCGAGGCCGCCGTCGTCTCCTTCAGGTCAAGCCATTCATCCTCATCAGCTCCAGATCGATCTTCACTGGTCGCAGTCTCTGCGCCCGCAGCGCGATCTTCAGCAGCTGAATTCGGAGACTCGAGATCATCGCGCTCGAGCAGTGGATTGCGCTCCAACTCGGCATCAACAAACGCCGTCAACTCAATATTGGAGAGTTGCAACAGCTTGATGGCCTGCTGCAGCTGTGGTGTCATCACCAGCTGCTGGCCTTGCCGCATTTCCAATTTCGCAGATAACGCCATCTCGGGTTCCCGTTGCCTCCACACTGGGAGACTGCCGGCTTAAAGTTTACGGATGGCTACTTAAGCGAACATGTCTCCCAGATAGACCCGACGAACATCTTCATTATTAACAATGTCTTTCGGATCGCCCTGGGTCAGCACAGTTCCATCATAAATTATATAGGCGCGGTCGATAAGATCTAGTGTCTCACGGACATTATGATCCGTGATCAATACCCCGATCCCACGTTTTGTCAGATGTCGGACAAGCTCTTGGATATCTCCGACTGCGATTGGGTCAATGCCGGCGAATGGCTCATCCAGCAGCATAAACGCGGGCCGGCTTGCCAATGCTCTGGCAATTTCACACCGCCGCCTCTCACCACCGGAAAGCGCAATCGACGGTGACTTCCTCAGACGGGTGATATTGAACTCCTCAAGCAAGCTATCAAGCTGCTCCTTACGCCGTCGCTTGTTCGGCTCGACAAGCTCTAGAACGGCCATGATATTCTGCTCAACCGTCAGCCCCCGAAAGATCGACGCTTCCTGCGGCAGATACCCAATCCCAAGCCGCGCACGGCGGTACATCGGCAGCTTAGTCACGTCCATACCATCGATGAACACACTGCCTTCGTCGGCCGGAACAAGCCCCGTAATCATGTAGAATACCGTCGTCTTGCCGGCCCCGTTCGGACCCAGCAAACCAACCGATTCGCCACGCTGGACCGCAAGCGACACGCCACGGACGACTAACCGGCGCTTATAACTCTTCTTGACCTGTTCGATTGAAAGCCAGCCTTCATGCCGGAACTGGCCTGGCAAATGATGCGTCGCCGGATCGAGTTCTTCTTCCGGCCAGGATTGGAACTGCTGATTATCAACAGCCTCTTGGGATGGCTTCTTTTTACCGAACGATAGTATCTTCACGTTTGCCTGCCTGGCTGAACCGTCCACCTGCACATCGGGTGCAGTTCGTCAGTTCGATCAATGTAGCGCCTTTGAGCCGGTGATGCTACGCGCCACCTTTGCAAGAATCCCGCACCCGGCTTAGTTGGATTGAGTTGAAGCCGACCACCCACTGCCAATAGCCGCTGGCGCCTTCTTGTTACTTGGTCGAGCCGTTGCGCCACCTTTGCCGTTCCCTTTCTGGCGCTTTTGCAAATCGCCGGGATAGAACATCGCACACATGCGACCACCGCACGCCTGTCGATTGCCGGCATCTCGCAGACCCTTGGGCTTCAGCCCGGACGGCGTTGCAGATCCCTGCGGATCACGGCTGACAGAGCTCCAGGCCCGGCCGGCCTTCGTCTCAACGCGGCTCAAACCGGATTTCAAGTCGATGCGCAATCTCTCACCGCGAATAATCTGCCGGCCCTGTTTGAGAACAACATTGCCGTTCAGCAAAACCTCGTTTTTCTTAAAGTCAAACGTTCCGTTATCGCCTTCCGCGTATTGCCCACCAGCCGAGGTCACCACAATCCGGCCCGGGGCATGGATCGTTTCCAACTGCGCATTGCCTTGGCGCTGGCTGGCAACATTCGCAGTGCTGGCCGTTCCTTGAAGCGCCCCGCCAGCACTGCCGGTGTAAGTTGCACGCAGGATCTCGGTTTTGATTTTGAAAGTCCCCTGTGCCGCCTCGACTCCCCCCTCGAAAATCGCTTCACGCTTGCCATCATTGACACTCAGAGTCTTGGCCACAACGTCCACAGGTGCATTCGGGTCAGTCCGGAACGTCTGCCCCATGACACCGTTGGATTGCCGGACAACCTGCGCAGCCTGCTGAGCCTTGCCTTTGCGCTGATTAGCGAATTTCGCTCGAATGAGGCCCGGCTTGGATGACCGTGTCCCAGGTGACGTCAAACGCATCGTTCCATTGCGTTGATCATAGAAAAGACGCGTGCCCTGGAGGGAATTCTCGCCTTGCACAACAATGACCTTGGCACCCGTCAACAAGATCGTATCTTTGGCCGAGTCGATATCGGCGCGCCGTGCCATGACTTTCCGGTCAGCACCGGATGTGACAACGACCCCGCCGTCCAGTATGCCGCGATTGGCAGCGACGTCAAAATCAGCGATCGCGCTGACGATGCGGTCCTCACCGCGGATCATAACGACATTCTCGCGCGCAATCAGCCGCTTCAGATTAGCCGAGTCTGGGGCAGCTCCCTGCGAACCTTCCTGGCCGTAGGCAATATCGAGCACTTTCGCCGTCAAGGTTGCATTCCCCTGGGCGGCCCGGACCTGGCCGCTAAATCGGGCGCTGTTTTCGTTGTCTTTGATAAATAAGATATCGGATTGCACATCGACCGGTTCGCTGGACTGGCCCGCGAAGGACATCAACCCTGGGTTGGCCTTCTTGGCTTGTGCAGTTTGTTGAGGCTTTGAATTGCTTTTCTGTGGAACGAGCCGGGCAATCACACCGCTCGAGAAGATCACTTCCCGCTGCTTCTGGCGCACGAGCATCTTGTTGCCATTAAGCGTACCGGCTGGAAACTTCACAGCAACGGGGCTGTTTGAACGGATTGTTCCGACCTTCGTCAGGATCTCGGCATCGATGAGTTTCGCTGCCATGCCGTTTGAAGACTCGACATCAATTCCATTGGTCAGAACCAATCGACCCGACTTGCGGTCGAAATTCCCCTGCACGGCCTTGATAACGGTTTCAACACCACCCTTCTGGGTCAGATTGCCGGTGATGCCGAACAGATCGATTGGCTTGTTTCCAATCAGATCGGTCACGGCTTTCTGGGCCTTGATGATATAGCTACTGCCGTCTTTTTGATTGAAACCTTCGTAGCTGGCGTTGCGCATTGTTGGCTGGCTCAGCGATTCAAACGAGACGTTCTCGGTTTTGAACTTCAGCTGACCACCATCCGTTGAAATGCTGATGGTTCGTTGCATGAACAAGCCATACGTCGCCACCAAGCCAACGATGGCTACAGGCAGCATAACACGCAGCGCACGCACAACCACAGTATGCCGCCGCGCGCGGCGCATGGCCTTGTTGCGCTCCTCTTCAGAAATGAAGACGAGCCCTTGCCCACGTTCTGGTATGGCCACTGAGCGGCCACTGTCTATTGAGACCAGTGCCATCGGTTTCCTAGATCGTATCGTGGGCGGCTGTTACAGCAGCCAATCAGCCGCGAGACTATGATTGCTGCGCTGCAAAAGACGCTGCCCCCAAAATTGGGAGACATTGGGACAAAAACTGAAATACCTCACTCACTTACACCCGATCGAGCCGGCATAGCCATTGCACGATCAGGCCGAAGCAAATGAGCAACAGTTTTGCGCCCCGCGCGACCGCGAGACAGACAACCAAGATTGCATCAACTGTGCGCAAAAATATCCATGTCATCGAAGCCAGCCAAGTCCAAATCGGCGCGAACTGGGAGAAACTGAAACGCCGCTTCGGCCATAGCCGTGCGCCCATCACGTTGCAGCATTGCTTCGAGACGCGTCTTGATCGCATGCAGATAAAGGACATCGGCAGCTGCATAAGCCTGCTGTGCCTCACTGAGCTCTGTAGCCGCCCAATCCGAACTCTGCTGCTGCTTGGACAGCTCAATACCAAGCAATTCGGATGTCAGTTCCTTCAGGCCGTGCCGATCCGTGTACGTCCGCACCAACTTGGATGCGATTTTCGTACAGAAAATCGGTTGAGTGACGACACCCAGGTAGTGCTTGAGAACTGCGACATCGAACCTGGCAAAATGAAAAATCTTGGTCACGGCTTCGTCAGCCATCAACGCAGACAAATTCGGCGCATCGTAGGCGTCGCGCGCCAGCTGCACCAGATGCGCAACATTATCGCCACCCGAGAGCTGCACAACGCAGAGCCGATCCCTATGCGGCTTCAGGCCGAGCGTTTCACTATCGACGGCAACACCGTTTGGGAAAGTTAGACCGTCTGGCAGATCACCCTTGTGGACATGGATTTTGGGCTTGCTCATTACGGCTCCAACTGGCGATGGGAATGAAACGATGGCGGCACTGTCGCGAACTATTCGCAATTACTCTTGAAATTTCAAGTGGATCCGCCAGGAGGGGCGCTTTGAAGTGCCAACAAATTCGGCAGCAGCGCGATCAAAACACCCAAAAATGGTGCCCAGAAAAGGACTCGAACCTTCACGGCCTTGCGGCCACTGGCACCTGAAGCCAGCGCGTCTACCAATTCCGCCATCTGGGCATGAGGCCGTTGAGTTAGGGCCGATGTGATTGATTGTCAATCGTTTACGGCAAATATCGCCCTGCGTGACGCCACAGCGCCTTCACAGTCGCTGGTGCGCGGCGTATGGCTATGGATTCAAGACAAACTCGCAAACTGGTCAACATCAGAGCTCAAGACATGGCAACTTCGCTCGGGCAAAGCGATCTGGTTACGATTTTTGGCGGCTCCGGCTTCGTCGGACGACATGCCGTAAGAGAATTGGCGCGGAGCGGCTATCGCGTGCGTGCTGCAGTGCGCCGGCCGGATCTGGCGGGGCACCTTCAACCGATGGGAGCCGTTGGGCAGATCCACCCGGTCCAGGCTAACATCCGCTATCCTGAGTCTGTCCAGGCCGCCCTCGTGGGAGCCGATATCGCGATCAACCTGGTCGCAGTTCTGGCCTCGGTCGGACGCCAGTCATTCAACGCGCTGCATGTGACCGGTGCGCGCGCTGTTGCGAAGGCCGCCAGGGAAGCTGGTATCAAGCGGTTTATCCACGTCTCCGCCATTGGCGCAGACGCCAATTCATCCTCAAACTACGCGAAAACCAAAGCCCTCGGAGAGCAGGCCGTCTTGGAAGAATTCCCTGAGGCAATCATTCTCCGACCATCCATCGTGTTTGGTCCGGAAGATGAGTTCTTCAACCGCTTTGCTGCCATGGCGCAGACGTCGCCGTTTCTGCCGTTGATCTCGGGCGGACGCACCAAGTTTCAACCGATCTATGTCGGTGATCTCGCTGAGGCCATCAACAATACGGCCGGCGGTGCAGGTCAACCAGGCATGACCTACGAACTGGGTGGTCCGGAAGTCTTTTCATTCCGCCAACTACTGGAGATGGTGAAAGAATGGAGCGGTCAAAAGGCTGGCTTCCTCAGCCTGCCAGCGCCGCTGGCCAAGTTGATGGCCATCCTGACAAAACCGCTCCCCAATGGACTGCGACCACTGACTGTTGACCAAGTACGGATGCTTGGGATCGATAACGTGGTCAGCCAGTCAGCCATTGAGGAAGGTCGTACGTTGGAAGCTTTGGGGGTAGATCGTCCGCAGGCTGCCGGTGTGATTGTCCCGTCCTATCTGGAGCGGTTCCGCCCCCACGGTCAGTTTTCACATTACCGCGGTTGATCACGGCTGTCAGATCGACCGAATAACATCCTTCCACAAACAATAAAGGCCAGCTCCTACGCGAACCGGCCTCAATATCAAATAGCATTCGCTTCTGGCTGACCTAGTGCAGCGCAGCGATCTCCAGTTCATCACCCATGGCTTGCTCAATTGCCACACCTTTATCATCCGTCAGGGCAATTGGTGAGCCGTCAGCCGCGTGCAAGGCATAAATCAAGACGCCAGCTGGCAATTCTTCGATCGTCGGATAAGCTTCCTGGGCTTCTTCGGAAGTCAGCGATTTGATGTAGGCCCACTCGCCTTCGCCGAGTTCTGCGAACTCGCGATCCGTCATGATAGGCGTTTGAAATGTCTCTATAATTTCTGTAGACTTGCTACTGTTTCCTTGACCATTCATGACGCTATTCCTTCCGTTATGAGGCTGCCCACGTCACTCAAATGACCAGCAAAGGCACGCGTACGTCCTCGCCAGCCAAGACCATGCTCAGCCGATTCGCCGGATTTGACCATCCGCCCAAATCGATTTTGATTAACCCGCGCCAATCTCAATGCGCTTAATGAAGCGTTCCGGTTCCAGTCGGACGAGATCAATTGATAACAGGCCGTTTTCCAAGTCGGCCGATCTCACCTCAATCCCCTCTGCCAACACGAATGTACGCTGGAATTTGCGCGTCGCAATCCCCCGATAGAGATACGCACGATTATCGTCCACACCTTGCTGCCCTTTGACGACAAGTTGCCGGTCTTCAACGGTAATTTCCAACTGATCCTGTGTAAAACCGGCGACAGCCAGTGTGATACGCAGGAGCTCGGGTTCGTCTTCGGACTTCGGTAAGCGCTCAATATTGTAGGGTGGATAGCCTTCTCCGCCGGCTTTGCCGACGCGCTCCACAAGGCGCTCGATTTCTTCAAACCCCAGTAGTAGCGGGCTCGACAGCATAGACATTCGCGACATCGCCAATTTGTCCTTGTAAAAAGCGACGAACAGGCCAGACGAACAAATCGTCCTTCATTTGTCATCGAGCCTCAACTGAGCACCCGTGACTTGATATGACTAACATATGGTGCGGCGCAGTAAATGTTCAAGTTGGCACCGCAACGACGCAGGCGCAACGACACGGCACCTACTCACATTCGCCCACCAGCTAGTAACACTTTTGCCGCACCAGGCGCTGGAGCTTCACCATCCGATGTCACAATTTGATGATCTTGCTCACTGATAAGCAGTCTCCGCGAGCCCTTTGTCTCTACTCACGTCACAGGAATGAACTCATGTTTCGATTTTCGCTTTCAACCGCCGCCAAGCTCTTGACCGTCGCGCTGATGTCCGCACTGCCAACGCTTGCCTCAGCCCAGGACGCAAAAGTCGCCCCGATCAAGCTGACACCGGAAGAGATCGCAGAGCGGGAAGGCCGGAAGGCATGCAAGGTTCAGATGTGCGGGGCTTTCCGTGCCAAAAAGGCTGGCGACGATATCGACTGCAACATCACGAAATCCTGGCGCAAAACCCAACTCGACAAGGTCATGAACAAGGCTAGTGCTTCATGGCCGTGGGGACAGGTTGTTTGCAAGGCCAACATCAAGTTGAAGCGCGATGATCTGATCAAGGCAACATCTGAGGCCAAGTTCGAACTTACACTGGAACCTCATACGATCGCCTGCACGGTGAAGCGCGAAAAAGAGCCAGCCGAGATCAATTTCAGCATTGCGCCAAAGGTTCAGTTTGAAAACGGGAAGGCCAAGACCGCCGCCCTGAACTGGGGCAAGATCGAAGCACCGACACTGGTCAAAGGCGCCATGTGGACGGCCACGGCAACCGACAACACATTCAATGTGCTGGAATCAACACTCGTCGAAGACATCAACGACTTCATTTCCAAGAAGTGTGATGAAGTCAAAGGCGACTGGCAGTAGGCGGTTCCGCAATAGACAGGTCAGCATGCCCACAGCAGGTTACGATCAGGATTGTGGCGGCCTTTGAGCCGCAACCCTCCTCAGTCTTGGAGTAATAACCGCAACATGGGCAGCTTTTGAGACCGTGAGATGCAGGCTGGCACACAGCTAGCCTTCCAACTCCTCCCGCTTGATCTCGAGTTCCAGCCATTGCTCTTCAGCCGCGTCCAACTCTGTCTGGAGCGCTGCAAGCCGTTTGCTGGCAGCAGCAAAGCGATCGGGCTTGCTCGTAAACAAAGCAGGATCGGCCAACTCCTTTTCAAGCGCGGCCATTTCCTCGGTCAGCTGATTCATAAGTCCCGGCAACGTGTCCAGAGCATGCTTGTCTTTGAATGACAGCTTATTTTGTTTACGTGGAGCGGCTCCCGCTTGTCCTTGTAACCCCGTTTGCCCCCGGGGCCCTACTTGCGCCTGGGAGATTGTCTCGGTCGACCAATCGCTCTCACGCGCATCACCAGTCGACTTTCTGGCACCCGAAGCTTCAACGCCTTGACCGCGTTGCGCCAGCATATCGGAATAGCCGCCGGCATACTCGACCCACGTCCCATCGCCTTCCGACATCACCACACTTGTGACAGTGCGATCCAAGAAGTCGCGATCATGACTGACAAGCAAAACCGTTCCCGAATATTCGCTGATCAACTCTTGCAGGAGATCCAGGGTTTCGATATCGAGATCATTGGTTGGTTCATCCAGAACGAGAAGGTTCGACGGCTTGGCCAGGGCCCGGGCCAACAGGACACGCGCGCGCTCCCCGCCCGAAAGCACTTTGAGAGGACTTCTGACTTGCTCGGGAAGAAACAGAAAGTCCTTCATATAGGACGCAACATGGCGCGGCTTGCCATTGATGGTCACGGTATCACCCCGTCCGCCTGTGAGAGCGTCGGTCAGTGTTTCCTCCGGATTAAGCTGTTCACGGCTCTGATCAAGAGTCACAATTTCAAGGTTGCTACCGAGACGCACATGCCCGCTGTCAGGCTCTAACTCGCCCATCAGCAACTTCAATAGCGTCGTCTTTCCAGCGCCGTTCGGCCCGACGAAGCCAATGCGGTCGCCCCGCCCCACCCTCATGTCGAATGCAGTGACGATTGGTGTGCCGTCGTAAGACTTCGTGACACCCTTGGCTTCAAGGACCAGCTTGCCGGACACCTGTCCTTCAGATGCCGCCATGGCAACTCTGCCGGTCTGGCGGATCGCTTCGCTCCGCTGTTGACGCATCTGTGCAAGTTCGTCAACGCGCCGCACGTTTCGCTTCCGCCGGGCTGTTACGCCACCATGCATCCAACGTTCTTCGCGAACGATCTGGCGATCAAGTTTGTGGCGCTCGAGTTCTTCTTGCTCGAGCACGTCATCGCGCCAAGCCTCAAAGTGCTTGAAACCGCGATTGAGTGTCCGGGTCTTCCCCCGATCGATCCACACAATCGATCGCGTCAGGCTTTCCAGAAATCGTCTGTCGTGGCTGATCAGAACAATCGCCGCGGACAGACTTGCAAGCTCTCCCTCCAACCACTCAATGGCAGGAAGATCGAGATGGTTGGTCGGCTCATCCAGCAGTAGTAGATCAGGGTCGCGTGCCAACACGCGTGCCAGTGCAGCACGGCGTGCCTCGCCACCAGACAGGTGAGACGGGTCTTCGTCCCCACGCAGTCCAAGTTGTTCAACCATCAAACGTCCGCGGTAAGGGTCTTCTGCCTCAGAGAATACGCTCTCGACGTAGTCGAGGACTGTCGCATATTCACTAAGATCCGGCTCCTGCGGCAGGTACTGGGCGACAATTCCGGGCTGCAGAAACCGCTCTCCATCGTCCGGCGTGACGATTCCGGCTGCGATCTTCAAAAGCGTTGACTTACCTGATCCATTGCGACCAACGAGGCCAATGCGGTCGCCACTGCCAACCTGTAGGTCGGCACCGGTCATCAGCGGTGTTCCACCAAACGTCAGTTGGATAGCCTGAAGATTGAGAAGTGGTGGTGCCATTATCCCGGCTTTTCGGTTCAAGCCACACAAGATCATCGTGCAATAAGTTGGGCACACATCTGGTGCGTCCAACTCACCGCACATCGATGATCGACACTCAGAAGGTAGAACAACTTTGGACCGCAAATCGGTATTAGTCCGGTTCCGACATGTGATCCATTGCTCCGAGCCCACATCCTACAGCACATCACGCCCAGCAAATCAAAGGTGGCATAATCGACGGAGGCAGTGCTCAACTTCCGTTGATAGCAACAGGATGTATGATCAACTATAGCCGCTGTTCTTAGGACAGCACCACGGCAGTCACGACAATCTCGATGAGGTCCTGGCCAGCGAGATCAACGCCGACACAGGCACGCTGTGGCCAATTCTCCTGCGGCCCGATCCAATCGCACCACACAGCATCCATTGCCGACTTGTCCGCCATGTCGCTCAAATAGACTGTGGCCTGCAATAGTCCTGACTTCCCGCTACCAGCCTCGACCAGCGCCTGCTCCAAAGTCTCAAGTGCCTTTGCTGTCTGCGCTTCAATACCAGAGGAGCTGCTCACGTCAGTCGCGACAGCATAGACGTAGCCATCGTGCACGACCGCACCGCACCGTCCCTTTCTGTTGCCAGCAAACCTTTTGATCATCTCACAAACTCCTTTGTCTGTTAGCCTTCGACTCGTCGCGCAGGTCGTTTTGGAGCCGGCGAGGCTGAGATCAGAAACTGATACGATGTCGTAGCAGTCCAAATTGCAAGTCTGCACAGGTCAGACCACCGCATGCACAACATTGGGTCGCCAACAGGCGAATTATCGTATAGTCGAACACGACATTTTTGCGATCGCTACGAGGCTCATCCGGCCCAGAGCGGCAATTGAATACGGAGCCGATATGACAGATTGGGAGTCACGACCAACAGTCTGCGTCTTTTGCGGTGCTAGTGATGGTGCTGATCCGGTCTTCAAGGATACCGCAATCGCCGTTGGTCAAGCCATCGCCGAAGCCAAATTGCGCCTTGTTTATGGTGGCGGCAGCATCGGCCTGATGGGCGCAGTTGCCAGTTCGGCCATGAAGCACGGCGGCCATGTCACAGGTGTCATGCCGAAGTTTCTTGAGCGCGTTGAACGTCCATCGCTGGACATCACTGAAACGATCCTGACCGAGGACATGCACGAACGCAAAATGGGGATGTGGGGTCGCGCCGACGGCTTCCTCGTCCTGCCTGGTGGCGTGGGCACACTGGAAGAGCTGGTCGAACAGATCACCTGGGTGCAACTCAAACAGCACACCAAGCCGATCGTGATGTTAAACACGCTAGGCTTTTGGGACCCGCTCGAGGCTTTGTTCAAGCACATGCGCGGGCACGGGTTCATTCGTAGTGAGTACGAGATTGACTACCATCTGACCGCCGATATCCCTGACGCAATTGCTCACTTGCAGGCGAACTGGCCGTCGTAACAGCTGCAGCTAACGAGAGGTGGTTGAGCCTCAGTTCGGCCAGCTCATTCGCCAGCGTTCGTTTCAATCCAGCTTCCAACGCGTATCGTCGCCGGCGCCTGGGTCAAAAATCAGTGACTTCTGAAGTCTGGCCTCGAGCAGCTTTGCCGAAGCAGAGGAAAGTCAGCGCAACTACTGCGCCCGCACGTAATCCCATGCCGCCTGAGCCGGAATAACGCGCATCCCAACTGTAATAGGTATTGGCGGCTTGCCACTCAGCACGCGAAGCCGATCGAGTTGCGTCGACTGACCAGCATAGAACCGCTCGATCAGGCGGTGGGGCAGGCGGTAAAACCGCTGCATCACCTTCCGTCTGTCATAGTTCTGCGCGCCCACAAAAAGTAGTCGGTTGAGAAGCCTGTAGAAACCGCGATCGCGCCACAAGCGTTCGTTGTGGCGTTTCAACTCAGCTTTCACCTTGTCCGTTGTCAGCGGCGACATCTCCGCAAATTGGTCGGCAACACGAACGGCATCCGGTAAAGAGTAGCCGGTCGTTGGGTGGAACAGCCCTGCTCTAAGGCCGCATGGCGCGGCATCTTGAGGGGAAACATCAAACGCCGTCGCCTCGCCTGCGAGGACGATTGGCAGACAGCCCTTTTCCTCGCGTCCGATACTGGCAATCTGCCAGCCGTGCGTCTCCGCATAAGCTTCTATGGCCCTAGCCGCCCGTGCTGCATCTAAACCCATCGACGGCGAATAATAGGTATCCTCGATCAGCAGATTGGTCGCGGTATATGGCAGACAATACATAAAGCGGTAGCCATCGGTCTGATCAATCGTGGCATCCATAATGATAGGTCGGGTGAGCCCATGAGGTTCTTTAAGCTCAACCTCCAGACCAAAGAATTTCTGGTAGGCTAGCGCCAAATCCCGGCCACTACTCGGCTGCCAACCACGCCCATCAATCACACAAGGTGCCTCAAGCCTTTGACCGCCAGATAGAACCACGGCGTTCTTCGACACATCCTCAATGGATGCATTCAGCATGAGGGACTGTGGACCAACGACTTTCTGGACGTGGCTATCAAAATCACTCGATATGATTGTGCAGTAGGGCGTTTCGAGTGTGCGATTCAGCTGAGGGAATCGAACATCCTGAGCGGTCCAACTGCTCCGGATCATAGGCGTCAGCGCAGCAAGTTGCCCGTTCGTTAGATCGCTCCCGTGAAATGACCAGGTATGATCACCACCCAGCTTTGCACCACGCTCAACAATCAAAATCCGCAGTTCAGGTCTGGCTTTCCGGAGGCTGACGGCCATGAGACCGGTCGATAATCCCCCACCAGCGAAAATCACGTCAAACAGAGCCACGGCCAACCCGCTCCTCACGACAGGTGTTTGTCAATATCGCTACGCATCAGTTCGCCCGCGAGATCAGAGTCAAGTGGAATGTCACGCAGCCAACGAAATCTCCAAGCATAACATCCGTTGAAACCGGCGGACCATCAGCTGACCGTGTGAGACTTCACGACGGTTTGATGCGCTTCGGATTCCGACAATTGTGCTGAGACAAGCGACATCGGGAGTTCAGTGGTGGAACCGGAACACTCGGTTAATTCGGGTTAAGTGTGGACCACAGTAATGCCAACAGACCATCGACGAACAGCAAATTTAGCAGTAAACTTCATCAACAGTCGGTCAGGTGAGTTGCGAGCGGGGCGACAGATGTCTGTGAGTGAGTCGTTTTTGATGCGTCTGCGCGGGCGGTCGAGCACGTCTCCCCGCCAACGGGCACCCAATCGAGCCGCCGAGATCTCAGCGGAGCATTGCCGCCTCAACCTGCAGACCAACGATGCCCTGGATCTCTTTGCGGCTCATATCGATCAGCCCCCCCGACAAGGCACACCAGACGACTGGCAGCTCTGGCTTCGCGATGTCGAGGCATTCGGTGCGACCGCCATCAATCTGACCAAGCGGCTCGGCACCTACGAGAATAACCAGGAGATCGTCGAGGCACGGATCGTCGACATTGAAGCTGGATTGTTTCAAGCGAGAGTGCTGGCCTCAAGATCGCGGCCACGACACGGGGATGCCGAGTCACCGTTTGAAGCGTAGCTCTGATTGGCATCAACGCCGTCTTCTGTTTCGGCATCAATGCCCCGACCGCGCAGGCTCATTGCCTGACGTGTTATTTTGAAACACATCACAAGCAAATTTATGATTCATTTGCTCTACTTTTGCTGAGCAATTGATCGAATTGCGCTCCACCACTTATAGCTATTGTCGAATACAAGACTGCCGGAGCGATCAGCTTCGGCGGAAAAAACAAGGCGGAACCAATTTCGCCAACTGGATCGACGATGCAATTAGCAAGGGCAAGCTCACCATGGTTGCTCCCGATAGCACGCGTGATGATCAACGCGCCGCAACTTCGCGCGACAGTCTGATCCGCGAGCAAAAGATTCTATTGGCAGATGACGACGATACCTTTGTCCATCTGGCAGAGTATGCACTGGCAGGCATAGCCGCTCGCCTTGACGTCGCCAATGATGGTGCCAGCGCTCTCGGACAACTACTTCAGAATTCTTACGACGTGGCCGTTCTCGATCTATCGATGCCGCATACCGATGGATTCCGCGTATTGTCCTACATCCGCCACTTGCCTGCGCTGCGCAATCTTCCTGTCGTTGTCGTAACGTCTCGCGATGATGTCGACGCAGCCCAAGAAGTTTATAACCTCGGCGCTGATTTGATGCTGGTGAAGCCCATTGATTGGCCTGTTTTTCCGTATCAGGTCAGCGGGGTCATCCAGGCCCGCAATCGGATGACCACGGCGTCTTGATCAACTCAAAAATGCCGAAGTTGGACACGCGCCCTCCGACATGAATCGTGCACCAACTGAGTGGGTCTGAGGCATCACAGAACTGCAGTTCGGTTGCCACTAGTCAAACTGTCATCGCCGGAAGATTGAATACCGACACCTGCAACAGCGATTATTCTATCGCGTTAGATTCCATCGCACACGATATAATGGTCGTATCATCGAAGCGCACCCTTGTGCCCACCAACAGATACGATCGTTCATGTTGATCAACCCGATCAGAGAACCTCAGCAATGCAGGCGACTTGATCGTGCGCGATGGTCGATAAAGTTCGCTGTTGTATCCGAGCATCATGACACCCTTTGAGACAATCCGACAGCAACCTGAGACATGGAGACATGGTTCAGCCACACGGTGACCGTTATGCCTAATGAAAAGTAACGGAGGTTTGCGGGGAAAGCATAATGCATCAAGCGCCACAACTTCACACGGCTAACGAGCAGCCGGCCAAAGCGCTAGTCAACGCAACGGAATAGTCGACAGCGAGGGGCACGCTTCCAGCAAGCATGCAAGGCACGCGAGGCACTTCAGTCTTCAACCGCGCCAATCTACAGCCGGGCCAGTCTTCAACCGGGACGGAGCGGCATTGCACGGCTGCAAGCTAAGACACATCGATGTGAGTAAGGCCTCAAACCGCAACCAACACAGGTTTCGGGAGGAATGGCCAAGCGTTTCGCGCTTGGCGGTCATCTAGGTTGAAGGGTACGGAAAATGCAATTCGCCAACTTTCCGATAGAGATGTTCGACAAGTCGCTCGACTTCGCATTCGAGTCCGTTCACAGCGACTTCGATCAACAGGCAGCGTCCTACTCGGGCATTGATTTCACCTACACACAACTCACCGAAGGCAAATTCGAAGGCCGCCTGTTCTCGGCAGATTTGGGCGACACGGCAATCTACATTGAGTCATGCAATCAAGCCATTGAAAGAGAAATCAAGCTCTCGGACGACAAGTTCTCATTCTTAGTCGTGCTCGAAGGCCAATCACCAGCCTTGAAGTACGGCGTGATGGAATCGCAGGAAGTCGTCTACATTTTACCGCCCTCTGGTGAGGCCGTAACAATCTCTCCTCCCAATGGCGTGACGTTGGTCACCACCATTGACCGTGACGCGCTACTCGAGAACGGCCTTCTCCTGAGCGACGCGGCAGACTGGCTAACCGGATTGGACAAGCAAGGCGAATTCATAAAGTCGAAGGCCCTCGCGGATCGATTGCGCAGCGAAGCCACACTCGCTTTGGAGACGGCTTCTGAAGGTGAGACCTTGCGCATGCGTGGCAAGGCGGCTGAACTCATGATCCATGGTTTTGCAGCGGCAGTAACCCTTGAGTGGTTAAAGCCGCAGAAATACGAAACGTTCAAGCCAACACCAGCCTATGAGCGCTATCGCCAACTTCGCGATTATCTGCGCAGCGAACAACTCGTAACAGCGAAAGATGAGCGTGCGCCCAAATGTAGTGCCGGCTCAAAGCGATCGGTCGAACTGGCGTTTTCAGAGCTGGTATCGATGGGCCCGCGGACGTATGCACGGGTCGCAAGACTGCACAACGCGCGACGCAGATTGTTAGATAAAAAGACCCTTTCCAAGAGTATTGGCGACATTGCCGCCGAAGAAGGTTTTTGGGACTGGAGTAAATTCTCGACCTACTATCGCCGACAATTCGGCGAGCTGCCTTCTGACACACGCTACCGTCTTGCCGACTAAGGCAAGGCCGTGACGACAAAGCCAGGCTGCCGAAGCCATCGATTTGCTTATCGCTTGTCGCCTGTTCGGCATTGCATAGGCTAGGCCAAAACAGCGTCCGTTGACACGCACCCTCCCGCACGCCGATCACGCCTAAACATACGCTCAACTCTGCGTCATTTGTTGGCCGCGGTCCGATCCCGAGCAGATTGCAAGTTGCATAGGGCGCAGAATTTTCTGCCGTTCTCGGAAATCACGCGCTACAACATGGGAAACGACCATTCAGCGCCTTAGATAGCCAGCAAGCGGAGAGCGGAACAACATGAGCCTGGACGCGGTTACTCTAGCGATCCTCAAAGGGCGTTTGGAGCAGATTGCCGACGAAATGGATGCGACTCTGTTTCGTTCTGCTTTCAACCCCATCATTGCCGAAGCTCACGATGCGTCGCACGGCATCTATGATGCTAAAACCGGTGAGACGCTGGCACAGGGCAAGTCGGGTTTGCCAATATTCGTCGGCGTCATGGCATTTGCAGTTAAAGCGGTCATCGAGAAAGCATCGCAGCACGGCGGACCTCGAGATGGCGATGTCTGGATCTTCAATGATCCCTACCTTGGTGGTACTCACCTCAGCGACTTTCGCCTCGTGAAGCCACTCTTTCGCAACGGCGAGGTGTTCTGTTACCTGGCGTCAGTCGGTCATTGGCACGATGTCGGAGGCAACGTACCCGGCAACTATAACCCAGTCGCGACCGAAAGCTTTCAGGAAGGGATGCTAATTCCTCCCGTTAAACTCTACGATGCCGGTCAGTTCCGCGAAGAGATTGTTGAGATCCTCTCGGCCAACTCTCGGCTTCCGAACTCGCTCTATGGCGATCTCAATGGGCAAATCAATGCACTAGACCTCGGGACGCGCCGGATGGAAGCCCTATTGGACGAATACGGCGATGAGATCGTGGCCGGCGCTATGCGCGAGTTTAAAGCACGCGCCGCCGAGCACATGCGCTCAGAAATCCGTGCCATGCCCGATGGCAAGGTATCGGCAGAGGATTGGCTCGACAACGATGGCATTGTCGATGAGCCACTTAAAATCGCCCTCGATATGATCATTGACGGGGACAAGCTGACACTCGATTTCACCCGCTCATCGCCAGCCTGCGCTGGTCCAGTCAATATCGCTCGCTCGACAACGATTGCCGCCTGCTACGTCGCGCTCAAGCACATCTTCCATGATGTCCCGGCAAACGCCGGCGTGCTGGAACCAGTCGACTTCAAAATCGATCCGGACTCAATCTTGTCAGTTGAAGCCCCAAAGCCTGTCGGTGGTTATACCGAAACCATCCTGCGATTGATCGACATCACATTCCAGGCCATCGCAGAACTGATGCCGGAGCGCTCCAACGGCTGCGCATATGGAACAATCAACGCCCTCTCACTCGCAGGTACGCGCGCCAACGGTGCGCGATGGGTCATGTTCTCATTTTTCGGCGGCGGTCACGGCGGTCATCCCCAAGGCGACGGCCTCAGTCACGGCAACGCTCCGATTTCAATGGCAACCATCCCACCACTTGAGATCCTCGAAGCGGCCTACCCAGTCATGTTCACGCAATGGGCATTACGAGATGGTTCTGGTGGTGACGGAAAGCATCGCGGCGGACTTGGCGCAATCTACGAAATCGAACTGCTGGAAGAACAGGCCGACGGTTTCTTGTTCGGCGAGCGTGGGCGCTTTCCTCCTCGCGGTGTTGCAGGAGGCGGAGATGGTGCCACCAATCGGTTCTACTATCCGCAAGACGGCACGACGGTCGAACCACCGATGAAATCAAAGGTTCACGGGGTTAAACTGAAGCGGGGTGAACGCGTGCGCCTGGAAACACCAGGTGGCGGCGGCTACGGTCCGGCGGCAGAACGCGAAGCTCGGCAACGAGAATATGACCGCGCCATGGGATATGTCGTCGAGGGCAAGAACTAAGATGGACAAGCAATTTAGTGTTGGCGTCGATGTCGGGGGTACATTCACCGACATATTTGTACTCGACAATCAGAGTGGCACTGCCGAGGTCGTCAAGACACCGTCAACGTTGGACGACCAATCACGCGGGCTTGTCCATGGCATCTCACAGGCACAGCCGGACTTTGGCAGAATCCTCAACATCATTCACGGCACGACAACGGGTACGAATGCGCTGCTCGAGAGAAAAGGTGCCAAGTCCGGCATTATCACGACAGCAGGCTTTCGCGATGTACTTGAGATGCGCCGCCGCGACCGCCCGACGACCTGGGGGCTCTGGGGCCAGTTTGAACCAGTCGTTGCACGCAATCTGCGCCTTGAAGTGAGTGAACGCACACTCGCCGATGGAACCGTCCGCAAAGCCGTCAATCCAGACGAGGTCAAAGCAAGAGCACGCGAATTGCTGGATGCCGGCTGCCAGTCCGTTTGCATATTCTTTATTAATGGCTACGCGAACGACCACAACGAACGCATCGCAGCAGCAGCAGCGCGTGAAGTCTGGCCCAATGCATTCGTCACATGCGCAACCGAGATCCTTCCTGAGATCCGCGAGTTCGAAAGACTATCAACGGCGACTATAAACGCTTACCTCCAACCAGTTGTTTCATCCTACCTCGACCGGCTCGATGGTGGATTGCGAAACGCAGCATTCGACGGCGACCTTATGATCGTGCAGTCCAATGGTGGCGTCATGTCGGTTGAAACGGCCAAGGCTATCCCGGCACGCACGGCGCTATCGGGACCGGCAGCTGGAGTGCGTGCAGCTCAGGCCATAGCTGAGGCGGCAGGCTACAAGAATATCATCACATGTGACCTGGGTGGCACCTCCTTCGATGTGTCTCTCATTGCAGATGGTGAAGCCGAACTGACAGCGCAGACCCAGATTGATTTCGGCATGGTGGTCCGAACACCCATGATTGAGATCACGACAATCGGCGCCGGTGGTGGGTCGATCGCACGAATAGATGCCGGGGGTTATCTGCAGGTCGGCCCTGAAAGCGCTGGCTCAAGCCCCGGCCCTGTCTGCTACGCCCAAGGCAACATGGAACCAACGTTAACAGACGCAAATCTCGTGCTTGGCCGTATCAATGCAGAACGCCCGATTGGCGACAAACTAAGCGCCTTGGATATTGCTGCTGCGCGCGACGCAATAAGAGACGCAATCGGCGCCCCGCTAGAACTCTCAATTGAAGATGCGGCAGAAGCAATTCTACGAGTCGCCAACGCGAAAATGGCCGGCGCCATTCGGCTCGTCTCGATTGAGCGCGGCCATGATCCTTCAAAGTTTTACGCAATGCCATTCGGCGGAGGCGGGGCACTTCATGCAGGTGCGCTGATCAATGCCTGTGGACTGAACGGTGCGGTTGTTCCCCGATATCCGGGCGTTACTTCTGCACTCGGCTGCGTTGTTGCCGACATGCGCCATGATCGGGTTAAGACCGTCAATTCACTCCTGACCGACCTTGACTGCGGGAGATTGGAAACCGAACTCAGGAATGTCGCCGGTGAACTCCAGGCATTGCTAGCCCAGGCTGGTGTGGCGTTCATTGAAACAGAAACCATCTACGAACTCGACATGCTCTACGTCGGTCAGACCCACACCGTTGCAGGGACTTTAACAATTCCGGACAGCGGACTTCAGCAGAGCGATATCATCACCGCCTTCGAAGAAAGTTACCGCGCACGCTTCGGCCGATTGTTAGAAAATATTCCGATCCGCGTGATGAACTACCGCGTCGTCGCAATCGGCAAACGGCCACCATTTGATATGCGGGTGCTTGGACCTGCCCATTCAGCAGCAGCATCCGCGTGCATCGTGGGACAACGTGATGTCTATTGCGAGGGCGCCTGGCATCATGCCCCCGTGTATGACCGGTTATCGCTGGCAATCGACGAGACCGTGACCGGCCCCTGCCTACTCGAACAACCAGACACCACGATCTTCATTGACCCAGGACTGCGTGGTCGTGTCGACAGCCATTGGAACCTGATTATCGAGAGAGAGCCCGCGTGATTGAAGCGAAATCAACTGCCCTTTTGATCGTCGACTTGCAAAACGACTTCCTTCATCCGGATGGCGCATACGGCCGGGCCGAGCAATCGGCGCCGAGCATTGCAGCTCTGCCGGAACGGGTTTTGCCGGTCGCCAATGCAGTGCGCGATGCAGGTGGTTGGGTTCTCTCAACACAGTTCACATTGGTACCCGGAAAGGGGGGCGCACCATTCATTTCTCCGCATCTGCAGAAGCTCAGACCGTTCCTGGCACAGGGAGACTTTCAGCCTGGCGCCTGGGGCCATCAACTGGTTGACACGTTGCAGCCCGCAGACCTGACGATTGAGAAAGTCGCCTATTCCGCATTTTACCAAACGCGAATGGAGTGGGTGTTGCGCAAGGCCGGCATTAACACCCTGTTGATCTGTGGGATCGTGACCAACGGAGGCGTAGCCTCGACACTTCGTGCTGCACATGTCCGCGACTTTCACACCATCCTACTGTCAGACGGATGTGCAGCATTTACAGAAGATGTTCATAAGACGGCTGTCGCAGCCCTCTCATCTGTTTCGCAAGTATGCACCTGCGCGGAAGCCGAGGCTCTGATCAGAGATGCATCATGAATAGCGTACAACGAATAACCAATCAGCGCTTCGATACCAACGTTCCAGTTCTTGTGGTCGGAGCCGGTGCGTGCGGACTGACCGCTGCTCTAAAAGCTCACGACAGCGGTGCCGACGTTGTTGTCCTTGAGCGCGAACCGGTATTGTCCGGCTCAACCGCAATGTCATCGGGCTTCATTCCTGCAGCGGGAACGCGATGTCAGAAGGCAGCAAATCTCGCCGACGACGACAGCATCGAATTGTTCAAATCTGACATCCAGACCAAATCAAAGAACACATCCGAACCAGCTCTAGTCGATCTAGCAGTTGACAATATTGCCTCGGCTCTGGACTGGTTAGAACAACGCCACGGCCTCGAATGGCAGGTGCTCGACGACTTCCTGTATCCCGGCCATTCCCGCCATAGGATGCACACGACACCAGAGAAAACGGGAGCCTCACTCGTGACGCGCCTCGGGAATGCTGCAGAAGCCGCGGGCATTCCTATTCTCACGTCAGCCATTGTAAGGGATCTATTTGTCGATGGAGACAAAGTCTGTGGCGTCTTGATGGGGCGCCCCGACGGCACGACCGAGGCAATTGGATGTGAAACCCTGGTCCTGGCCTGCAACGGTTACGGCGGCAATCGCGATCTCGTCAGCCAGCACATCCCGCCGATGGCCGATGCGCCTTACTACGGTCACGCCGGCAACATGGGTGACGCACTCCTCTGGGGTGAGGCTTTGGGTGCAAGGACCCGCCATCTATCTGGCTGCCAAGGGCACGGCTCGTTGGCTCATCCCCATGGCATCCTGATTACCTGGGCCCTGATGATGGAGGGCGGCTTCCAGGTCAACATCAACGGACAACGTTTTTCAAACGAGCATTCAGGCTATTCGGAGCAATCCATCCCTGTTCTTCAACAACCCGAAAGTATCGCTTGGAACATCTTCGACCAGCACCTCTACGATTTTGCGAAGAGCTTTCCTGACTTCGTCGAGGCCGACAGAGTAGGTGCCGTCAAATCAGCTGACACGATCGAAAGCCTGGCTGACGCGATTGGCGTTCCTGAAGACGCTCTTAAAACAACATTTGAACGGGTCCAGACGTTTCAGACTGGACGGCAGGACGACCCTTTCGGCAGGAATTTCACCACGAAGCCGATGCTGGCCCCACCTTACTTCGCCGTGCGGGTGACGGGCGCGTTGTTTCACACACAAGGTGGTCTCATGGTCGACAACCAGGCAAGGGTTCTTCGAAAGGATGGCTCAACCATACCCAATCTGTTTGCGGGAGGCGGGGCCGCCTGCGGAGTGTCCGGCCCTGACATTTCCGGCTACCTCTCTGGCAATGGCTTGCTGACAGCGATTGCGTTTGGAGCTGTCGCCGGAGAGGCAGCAGCGAACCAAGTCGCAAATTTGTAGAAGAGACCGCACCACGAAGTATCCCGCACAGCTACGGGCCTCGGTCAAGGCGCAAGGTTCCGCTAGTGACCAAACTCTTCTGCCTTATCAACCATCGCATGCACGACATCATCCTTCGGTGCCGGTGATGTGGGGTAAGCGGCGCGGCTCTGTGCCAATCCCAGCCCCAGCGCAGCTTCGGCCAACTTGTAGGTGAGCGGACCGGGATTGATCACCGGCACCGGCAACCGCTGAGCAAGATAACTGTGCGCCTGATGCATTGTCGTCGATCCCAGCAGGATAGCCTCAGCCCCATCCTGCTCAATTGCGATCTTCGCTTCAGCTTCGAGCAGCGGAAATATGTCGTCTTCCTTGCCTGCCAACAGAGCCTGATTGTCAGGTGTTGCGTCGATACTGCGTACAGAAGCGCAGTGCTGATGCAGCCCAAGATCGCTCAGCGTCTTGTCATAAAGGTGCTGCCAGTGCGGCCACATCGCCAGGATGGAAAATCGATTGGCAAACATAAGCGCCGTCAAAACTGACGCTCGGCCCGGACCAATGACAGGTATATTGAGGTCAGCCCTCAGGGCAGCCACACCGGAATCACTCATGGTATCGACACAGACTGCAGCATAGCCGCGCCGCTCCGCCTCAATCCCGGCTTCGTAAACACCGAAGTCCGCGATCGTCATGTCGGCGGCACTGACGTAATTGCGCGGTGCAACGCGGACACTCTCAAATTCAAATGTGATGTCAGGTCCAAGTTTAACTGCGTTCAGCTGTTCGCGCCGCTGGGCACGATTGTCCTCGCTCATCGGAAACGGAACGATGACCAAAACCTTATGCATGATGAATTCATCCCCAATGCCCTGCAGGCGTCACAGAGTTTGCAGTCTACGTCCTCCACATCATACTCTATGACGACCCATCAACGCCATCGCCGGAAACATGTCATGACCTACCTCGACGAACTTGCTGGTTTCGCTGCGGAGTATCCAACCCAGGACATCCCAGACGAGGCGATCGAGCGGACCAAGCTCATCATTGCTGACTGTGTCGCCGCCTGTGTTGGCGGAAATGCGGAACCGGAAATGCAAGCACTCCATAATTCAGCAAATGCCCGGGTTATCGGCCCCGCATTGGTTCTTGGAACGACGCTGCAGACATCGACCAGTCAGGCAGCACTCATCAATGGCACGGCCGGCACCTTCCTGGAAATGGACGAAGGGCAGACCTTCTCAAAAGGTCATCCCGGCATGCACACGGTGCCGGCTGCGTTGACCTACGCGCAGGCACATGATGTTAGTGGTGCCGATTTCCTTGCCGCGGTCGCAATTGGCTACGACGTCGGAGCACGTGTAGGGATCGGTTCGGCATTACGATTGAGCCTGCATCCACATGGCACATGGGGGGCCATCAACGCCACGACGGCTGTCGCCCGGCTTGCGCAATCCGACCGCGAGCGCATGAAAACAGCCATTAATATCGGGGCCACACTCGGGCTTGCAACCAGCCGCAGAACTATGTTGGAGGGCGGCACAGTCCGCAACGTTTTCTCCGGCGTCAGTGGTCAGATGGGAATCATGTCCGACGATATGATCCAGGCAGGTTTCTGCGGTGAAGTCGATGGCGTCGCGCATGTCTACGGCCACGTTGCGTCAGACACCTTCAATCCCGACCTCGTGATAGAGGAATTGGGGACCCGATGGGAAGTTACACGCAACTACTTCAAGATGCATTCCTGCTGTCGTTTCAACCATGCCGCATTGGATGCACTCAACATGATTTCCCGGCAGATCGACAGTCCGATTGCCCCGGAACGCATCGCCAGCATTGAAGTCGATACCTATTCCCTTGCTGTTGAACTGGACGATCCCAAACCCAAGAACACACTCGCGGGTAAGTTCTCGTTGCCATTCTCACTCGCAACAACCATCATCAACAATTCAAGTGGTGTCGCCAGCTTCACGTGGGATCAAATCGAACGCGATGACATCCGCGAACTTGCGGCCAAAGTTGTCATTCGCGAAGACCAGGCCATGAGTGCGCAACTTCCTGCTCGCCGCCCGGCCAAACTCCTGATCAAACTCACAGATGGAACAGAACTGACGGCAGCAACCGAAACCAACCGGGGTGATTGGTCAGATCCCTATCAGCCACATGAATTGCGCGAGAAATACCTCAGCCTCACCGAACGCTTATGGACGAAGGAAGGCGCCAACTCCGTCCATGATGAGATCATGGCTTTGGAAAAGTCACCAAGCCTTCAACCGCTTTCAGACCTCATGAGTCGCGCCGTACGTTAGCCTTTCGATACGGCAGAACCTGCATGGCTCTTTTCAATCTTCTCGCGGATATGCCCACCTGCTGTAATCGGCTCGTACCGCGGGCTCTCACCGACGTTCAGACATGACGGGACACACGAAATCTCGGCATCAAAATTGGGATGCATAAAATAGCCAATCGACATCCGTCGGCTTGCAGCATCATCCAGTTTATCCGGCGTCACGACCCGATGCATCGTTGAGACCCACCGATCATTGGTCCAGCGTTGCATCATGTCACCAAGGTTGACAACAAGCTGGCCACGTTCCGCCTGAACCGGGATCCATCGCCCGTCCCCGGCTTGCGCTTCAAGCCCGCCATTGGCGTCCGTCATCGCCAGGATTGTAAGGGACCCATAGTCGGTATGTGCGCCGGTCCGCAGTTGTCCAGGTTTTGGCGGCACAGTGAGCGCGGGATAATGATGGACACTCAGAATAGAGAAATGCCGATCAATCAACGGCAGGAAGTGGTCCTCCGGCTGATCCAACGCGACGGCGAAAATTCGCATGAGATCAGACGCCAACGTTTCAAATCCGCGATAGATCTCAACCAGGGCAGAGTCAAAACCTGGAGGCTGAGACGGGATCAGATTGGGAGCATAGGCCGTTGCAGCCTCTGGCAGTGCTGCATAGTGTTGTTGATGGTCGTCGACCGGACCAAGAAATACGCTTTCACGCAGGTCCTTCGGTGCCGCTTTGTCAAGGGTCGAGGCAAGCCCCCGCGTCTCCATCCCGTGGTAGCCGCGCTGTTTCGCCGGACCACTGGGGTGCCAATGGGATTTCGTCTCATTTGGCAGATCAAAAAACGAAAATCCCAAATCAATCGCGTTGTCGATAACCTCCTGTGCCAGGCCATGCCCTTCGACAACGAGGAAACCAATCTCTTCGCATGACCGCGCAACATGACCCGCGACCTCACGCTTCTCCTGCTCAGTACCGCAAAAAAAAGGGGCAAGGTCTGTAACAGGGAGTGTTGTACTCGATCCGCCTGACATCTGCAGTGCGTCCCCTACTCAAATCGCTTCAAACTCATCGGCGAAGCTGTTATCAACGATACTGTCGTACGGTATGTCGCGAGAAATGAGACCGCCGGACAGTAAGGCTGCCTTCAGACGAACGATCGCGGGAACCGGCAGGTCTGGCTGACGCGCCCAAAGGCCAGCCTTTCTGTAACCTGCAATGACATTGGCCAACGCATCCGTTTCAAGGTCCGGAAAAAAACTGGTAATTCTTTCAGCTGTCTTCCGCGCAGGCTGGCGATACAGTCGCTGGGTTGCCTGCATGATGCCGGCAACCAACTTCGCACAGACGTCGCGGTTCTCAGCGATGAACGATCGTGTTGTGTAGAAAGTTGTAAACCCAACATCACCCCGCACAGAAAACCGATGCCAGATATGGCCAAACCCGCGCCGCACGGCGAGTTCCGCATAAGGTTGAAACACCTGAATGACATCAACGTCGCCGTTGCCCAGCCGCTCAACGTTTTCAGCCATGGTCGCATCCGGAGCACGATCAATGCCGGCTGGGTCAATGCCGGCCCGTTGCAGGTCATCCTGGAACGTCATCCACGGCGTTGGAACCTCCATCGCCACTGCGACACGCTTACCGGCAAGGTCTGCAAACTTAAACTGCCGCTTCGGATCACGCCCGACAAGAATGAACGGGTCGCGCGCCACAACCTGGCCGAAGCAGATCAGCGGGCAATCCGGATCGCGATCATGATGCATCATCACGCGCATCGGTCCGCCCCAGGAAACGTCTGTGCGGCCATCAAGCAACGCCTGTGCAGTTTCGCTGGTTGCTGGCGACAACTGGGTATCGACTTTCAGTCCAAGTTTCTCCCAATCGCCATCAACAATAGCTAGGTAGAAGGGGACATAAGTTGTCGTCCTCAGATTCTCATAAAGTGTGATTTCAAAAGCCATTCTGAAAGGACATCAGGGCCGATGCGGCATGTCAATCATACCCGGTGCCTGTCATCGCTCACTTGATCATCCGATACGTCCCGGAAAGCCCTGTGACCAAGGAATGGTCAAACTGCCGAGCATTCAGTCACCAACACAAAGTAGACCGCGTGTCAGTGGAGTGTTAGCTTCAGTTTTAGCCGTTTCAGGCGTGGTGAATTCTCACCGGCGGCGAGCAAGGTCGGGATAACGTCAACATCCAGCCAGGCGCGCCGAAGCAGGGAGACAGATATGACAATCAGAGTATCAAGTTGGTTGATTGCAGCTGGGAGCATAAGCGCCGTTGCATTCAGCGGCTCAGCAAATGCGCAGGACATCAAGCTGCGTTGGGGACACTATCTCGGCAACAGTCCATTCGTTCAAGTCGAGAAGGATTTTGCAGCAACGATCGAAAAACGTACCAATGGCAAAGTCAAAATTGAAATGACATTTGCCGGCGGTCTCGGCAAGGGCAACGAACTGCTGCAGCTGGCAGGACGTGGCGCTGTCGATATGGCGTCTGTTGCCCCGGGCTACTACCCGGACCGCCTCCCATTCTGGAAGGCCTATCAGATCCCATTTGTCTTCCCGAATGCGAAGAAGGCAATTGAAATCGTTTACTCATCCTACAAGAAGCTGCCCGTTTTCAAACAGGAACTCGACACTGCGAATGTCCAGTATCTGTTCCAGCAGCCACTGGGCGAATACTTCCTGACAGGCAAGTCCCCGGATTGCGATACGGTTGCCGGATTGAAAGGCAAGAAGATCCGCAGCTTCGGCGCTGATGTTCCGAAATTGCATGGCGCAGTTGGGGCCGTGCCGGTATCTGTTGGTGTCGGAGCTGTCTACGAAGCACTTCAGCGCGGCTCTTTGGATTACTCATTCCTCAATGCCGGCAACATCTACTCAAACCGCCTCTATGAGCCTGGCAAATATAGCTGTGGTCCGATCATGACGATTGCAGGCCACTTGATCGTAGTCGGCAAGCGCGCATGGGCGAAGCTCCCCGCTGACGTGCAGAAGATCTTCATGGAAGAAGCCGCCAAGTCGGGGCAGGCTTACATTGACTGGATCAGCACAGCTGAAGCCAAAGCCATCAAAGACGCTCAGGCCAAAGGCGCCGTCTTCAAGCCGTTTAAGGCCGGCGAAATGGAAAAATGGCGCAAGGCCGCGCCTGACCTGCTGGCTGGCTGGGTCGAGGCCATGGGCAAGCAGGGCAAAGGCAAGGAAGCAGCAGAAGTTGCTGCATACTGGAAGTCCCAGATCAACTAGATCTGACGATACAGAAGCGATTGCGAAACGCGGGATCGGGCAAACGACCTGACCTGCGCTTCGCCCTGCAAAATCTGGCACGGGCACACCATCGTTGAAACCTATTGCAAGAGTTCTTGAACGTTTGGCACTGGCCATTCTGTTGATCGGTGGTCTAGGCCTGTTGATGTCGATGTTCTTGGGCGTCGGCGACGTCATCGGCACACAGTTTCTCAAATCGCCTTTGCCCGGTGCCAAGGAACTGACCGAGAGCACAATGGTTCTCATCGTGTTCGGTGCGTTGACCTATGCTCAGATCCAACGCAGTCATATCCGTGTTGAACTTCTGTATACGCGTATGGGACCACGCACCCGCGCCGTGATGGATGTCATTGCAGATCTGGCAGCCATTCTATTCTTTTCCCTGCTCCTCTGGCAGGCGATCAATGAGGCGATGTTCAGCATTCAGCTAAAGGAAGCCACTGTCGGTCTGATCCGGTTCCCCCTCTATCCGGCTCGCATCATTCTGGCCGCAGGCACAGCGCTCTTGATCTTGCGGCTTTTGATAGATCTCTATGAAGACCTCAAGCGGGTCCGCACGGGTGACGAACTGGCTCCGCCGCCTACTGACCCCAGTCATACGACCCTCAAAGGCTTATCCACCGAGGCAGATCAAACCAACACGGTAGCGAAGGAATAACGACGTGCTGGATCCGGCTACCTCAGGCGTCATCGTCTTTGTTCTGCTCTTTGCCATGCTCGCGATCGGTGTCCACATTGGCGTGGCTCTCGGTCTCGGCGGCCTGCTTGGCATGTACTTGACGATTGGGCCGGATGCAGCTTTCGCCCAACTGGCAACCATCCCCTTCAGTACCACAAACTCGTTTACGCTGGCTGTCATTCCCCTGTTCATCCTAATGGGAGCTCTATCAAATCAGGCCGGCCTGACAACCGATCTCTATCGGGCAGCCTACAATTGGCTTGGACGTCTGCCCGGCGGTTTGGCGATGGCAACAACGCTGGCCTCTGCGGCGTTCGGCGCAGCCTGCGGTTCAACAATCGTAAACGCCGCTGTGTTCACGCGCATGGCGATGCCGGAGATGACGAAGTTCGGTTATGACAAGCGCCTCAGTGCTGGCTGCATTGCCGCTTCCGGCACTCTCGCCTCACTCATTCCTCCGAGCATATTGATGGTCATTTATGCCGTCATCACAGAGCAGTCCGTCGCGCAGTTGCTCGTCGCCGGCCTCATCCCGGGCTTGCTCTCAGCCGCGATCTACATGGCTGGCATCTATTTCATTGTCAAAGCCCGTCCATCACTTGCTCCGATATCCGATATCAAGATCTCACGGATGGAGAAGTGGCGCTCACTAACCGGCGTTTGGGGGATCGGATTTCTCTTTGTCCTTGTTATTGGCGGCATTTACACCGGCTTCTTCATTCCGACCTACGCTGGCGCCGTCGGAGCTTTTGGCGCATTTCTGATCGTAATCTTCAAGCGACGTCTGAGCAGCAAGATGCTGGTCGACACATTCAAAGAAGCCGGCACCACGACGACAACGATTTTCATCATCGTTATCGGCGGCATCATCCTAGCTCGGTTCCTCACCTACACCGGTCTTGTCACGGAAATCTCCGGCTGGCTTTTAGGCTTGGGCTTACCACCTTACATGTACTTGTTGGCATTCGCCGCCGTCTATCTGGTACTCGGCATGCTCATCGACCCGATCGCAATCATGGTCATGACCCTACCTGTTATGTTCCCGATTATGACCGGTGTTGGCTATGATCCGATCTGGCTCGGTGTGATAGCCATCAAGCTTGCTGAGATTTCACTGATCACCCCACCGGTCGGTTTGAATGTCTATGTCGTCCGCAGCGCATCCCCGGTCCCTCTCACACTTGAGGACGTTTTCAGTGGCGTCTGGCCTTTCCTCCTGCTCGACGTCCTGACTCTGGCGCTCTTAATCATGTTCCCTGAGATTGTACTCTTCCTTCCGAGTCTCATGACTTGATCTGACTTCTCTCGCCGTCGTTATTCATTGCACGAGTATCCCCTCCAAGCTGTCAGAAGACACCCTGGTCTGGTCACATTGCCCCGACACAATTGGGCTAGTTCAGCCTGACCGGCTGGATATCCTTAACGCTGACAGGATGCACTGCTTTCATCAGACCGCTATTTTCAAGTAAATGACACGCGCAGGATCAATCAGCGCCGCGAACAGGATTTCGCCCCCCATGATTGCGCCCCAAGGCTTGCATATCCATTGATAATCAGGGTTGCGGATGCAGCGACCAAGGAAGAGGCCATCCCATGTTGCAGCAGACTGAGATCACCACAGACCAAGCAACTTGGACAGCCGAGTTGGATACCGCTCTCGCAGATCTCACGGCCAAAAAAGACACCTGGGCCAGACTTCCTGTCGATGAACGTATAGTGGTGCTGGAAGAGATGAAGGAGTGCCTTCTCGGCGTTGCCGAGGCTTGGGCTACTGCATCAGCGCATCACAAGCAGATCCCGGTTGGATCACCGCTTGCCGGTGAAGAGTGGTTATCCGGCCCCTATGCCGTGATGTGCGGGATCAATGCACTGATCGACACTCTCTCCAAACTGGACGGCAAGGCCTATATCAAACGCGCCAAAACACGGACACTCCCCAACGGTCAGCTCGCAGTTCGCGTCCTGCCAGTCAGCTTCAAAGATGAGCTCGCTCTGCCAGACATCAAAGCCGAAGTTTGGATGCAGCCGGGCGTGACCGCAGACAACCTCGCAGATCATGTTGCCAGCGCCTATGATATTCCGCCACATCAACGGGAGGGCCGGTTAGCGCTTGTTCTAGGAGCAGGCAACATAACTGCGATCACACCGCTTGATGTGTTGCATAAGCTCATCTCGGAACACCAGGTCGTCATTCTAAAGATGAACCCGATCAACGACGGCCTGGTCGATATCTTCAGGACAGCAATGGCTCCGCTGATCGACCGTGGCTTCCTCCGCATCGTCTGCGGCGGTTCCGATATTGGCGCCTACTTGTGCGAGCATCCATCGGTCGATGAGATCCACATTACCGGCTCTGCCGCTACGCATGACGCAATCGTCTGGGGAACAGGCCCTTCGGCAAAACAAGCCCGCGCCGAAGACACCCCGCGTTTGACCAAGCGCATCACATCAGAACTCGGCGGCATCAGCCCGACAATTGTCGTCCCTGGACCGTGGAGTGAAGCCGACATCGCGTTTCAGGCCGAGCATATAGCCAGCCAAAAACTGCATAACTCTGGCCATAACTGCATTGCTTGCCAGGCTCTGATCCTGCCCAAGGGTTGGGATAAGGTAGATCAATTATTGGCCGGCATACGTTCAGTTGCAGCCGACCATAAACGCCCTGCCTACTATCCCGGTTCCGAGGACCGTATGGAGGCGTTTGCATCGGACGCAGAGCATGTGGAGCATGTCGACCGTGGCGAAAGCACTCCGCCACTAATAATTGGAGAGTTGGGTGATGATGCCTGGAACATGAGTCGCGAGTGCTTTGGCCCAGCACTTGGCACCAAGGAAATCGAATCTCCTGATGCCGAAACATATCTTCAATCAGCGATCGCTTATGCCAACGGCCAACTCGCCGGAACCCTTGGCGCAAACATCCTGATCCACCCTAAAACCATCAGTGAAATCGGCCGCGACCGGTTCGAAGAAATCATCGCGCAGCTGCACTACGGAACGATTGCGATCAACACCTGGTGCGGGTTGGCATTCCTCGCGCCTACCTGCGCTTGGGGTGCATTTCCTGGTCACACGCTCCAGGACATCCAATCCGGGATCGGGACGGTGCATAACGCACTGATGCTGAACAAAACGGAACGCACAGTCATTCAGGGGCCGTGGCGGCCATTCCCGCGCAGTGTACTTGCCGGAGAAATGACAATATTGCCGCGGCCGCCGTATTTCATCACACACAAGACCCAGCACAAACTCGGACCATTGCTAATCCGTTTCCAACATCGGCTAGGCTTGCTGAATTTACTCAGGATCTTCGTAAACGCTCTGCGCGGATAGCGGCAGCCCATGCGCCTTACGCGCCGTCCTCCACAGAAACGAGTAGTAGGATTGTGTTGCGTCATGCAGTACGCCAGTCAAAGAAGCCTGGTCCGGCGCGGCTGAGGAGATCGCTGGCGAGTTTGCGGCCGATCTCGGCGCCATCCTCAATGGTACCGCTGATACTGTCGGAGATGGCTTCGGAGCCGTCGATACGAAGAATCTCACCGGCTAAGTGGAGGGTGCCGCAGTCGAGGGTGGCGAGGCCTGCAATCGGTGTTTCGCATGATCCATCAAGAGCTGCCAGGAAGGCACGCTCGGCGGCGAGACGCTGCCCCGTCTCGTGATCATGGATCGCGTCTAACATGCCGGCAGCGTTGATGTCGTCGGTCCGCCGTTCGATGCCGATAGCGCCCTGTGCGACAGCTGGCAGCATCTCGTCGGGTGCGATCGGCGTTACCGGAACATCTCTCATCGTGAGGCGGTTGAGGCCCGCCATCGCAAGGAACGTACAGGCAGCGACGCCATCCGCCAGCTTCCGCATGCGTGTTTGGACGTTGCCGCGGAATTCAACGACTTCGAGATCCGGGCGCCGGTTGAGCAGTTGGGCTTTGCGGCGCAGGCTGGATGTTCCGACCTTGGTGCCGGCCGGCAGATCGGCGACCGAAGTCGCTGCCGACGAGATAAACGCATCGCGGACGTCCTCACGCGGCAGATAGGTGTCGAGCAGGAGGCCTTCGGGCTGCGCAACCGGCATGTCCTTCATCGAGTGCACCGCGATGTCGAGGCCGCCGGCCAGCAGCTCATCCTCGATCTCGCGAGTGAAAAGGCCTTTGCCGCCGATCTCCTTCAGCGGGCGGTCCTGAACGCGGTCGCCGGTGGTCTTGATCACCACAATCTCGAAAGCGTCTTCAGGAAGATCGTGGGCGGCAGACAGGCGCGCACGTGTCTCATAGGCCTGGGCCAGCGCCAGCGGCGAGCCGCGGGTGCCAATGCGAAACGGTGCGTGAGGTGTCGGAAGTTTGAGGGCCATGACTTAACCTTTAGCGACGTCGCCTCGCTATGACAATTGGTGTTGTCATGATAGCTTGACGAGACCCCAATGGCCAATCAAGGCGCGGCCGATCACAGCTAGGATGACCACCGGTGACTAAGAAAAAGATATTGCGTGCGCTTGCTGGCGAGACGCTGCCGACACCGCCGATCTGGATGATGCGGCAGGCCGGACGCTATCTCCCGGAATACAAGGCAACGCGCGCCGAAGCTGGTGATTTTCTGACACTTTGCTATACGCCCGAGCTGGCCGCAGAAGTGACGTTGCAGCCGATCCGGCGCTACGGTTTTGACGCGGCTATTCTGTTTGCCGACATCCTGCTGATACCGGATGCGCTAGGTGCCGATCTCTGGTTTGTCACCGGCGAAGGGCCGCGGCTGTCAACGATCACAAGTGCGGCGGACTTCGACAAACTCAAACCCGCCGCAGATGTCCATGCTCACCTGGCGCCGGTCTACGAGACGATCAGGATTTTGCGGCGCGAGTTGCCGGCTGAGACAACCTTGATCGGATTTGCCGGAGCGCCTTGGACGGTCGCGACGTATATGATCGCAGGCCGCGGCACGCCGGATCAAGGACCGGCCCATGCCCTCAAGTCAGAGAACCGGGCATTGTTCGATGCCTTGATGGAGCGTCTGACAGCAGCAACGGTGGAGTATCTTTCGCAACAGATTGAGGCCGGCGCAGAAGTGGTCAAGCTGTTCGATAGCTGGGCCGGATCACTCAAGGGTGATGATTTCGAGCGCTATGCTGTTCAGCCAACCAAAGAGATCATTGCCGCCCTAAAGGCGCGTCATCCGGAGACCCCGATAATCGCGTTTCCGCGCGAAGCCGGTGATGCTTATGTCGGGTTTGCAAAGGCGACCGGTGCGGATTGCGTGGCGCTTGATAATTCAGTCGCGCCGGAGTGGGCGGCGGAGCATGTTCAAAAGGATGGTTGCGTGCAGGGCAACCTCGCATCACGCCACATGGTGACCGGCGGCGATGAGCTTGTTGCGGAGACGCAGCGCATCACTCAGGCTTTCTCCAAGGGACCACATATCTTCAATCTCGGCCACGGCATCACTCCGGACGCCGATCCCGAAAACGTGCAGCTGATGATCGACACGGTCCGCCAGGGCGTTGAATGAAGTCGAGCAAAGCCTGAGCGGACGGCCTACACGACCTACCTCTTGATGCCCTAGGCCGATACGCCACTGCGCACGGTCGTGCGTCGGTGGCTGTGCCATTCCTCGGCCTCTCGGAACCGAGCATTACCCAAGCCATAGGCAATCTAGTGTGCTCGCTCAGCAAGTGCTTTGTTGGAGCAAGGTCCTTAGGACAACAGTTGTGATCCATTCAAACTGACGGACCAAACCGGCTGACGGACAACTGTTCCTCTTTCCAAACTTCGCTTCGCGTCAGCTTGCCTTGTGCGAATGCCAACATATCATTCCATAGCAATTCCGAGGCATCTTCCAATGACTGGCCCTCGGTAATAATCGCGCTGACATCAACGTCAATGTTGTCTTTCATCGTTACGGCTGTGTTCGGGTTTCCAGTCAGTTTGACCGTCGGAGAGATCGGGCACCCAATGCTGTTGCCGCGACCGGTTGAGAAGATAATGATCTGAGATCCACCTCCCAGAAGACCGGTCATCGACTCGCACGCTGCTGATGGCGTATTCATGATGACAAGCCCGCGTTTGCTCGGCTGCTCCGCGTACTCGATGACTTCGACAACAGGCCGCGAACCACCTTTGGCGATCGCACCGAGCGACTTCTCCTCAAGCGTTGTCAGCCCTCCGGCCATGTTGTCAGGCGTGGGATTGGTGCCACGCATGTCAACACCATTGCGAATGGCTTCGTCCTCGAACCACTTCACCATATCGCGGATACGTTGAGCATTTTTGGGATCAACGGCGCGCTCAGCGAGAATGTATTCTCCGCCCATGAACTCGGCAGGTTCGGAGAGGACGATTGTGCCACCGTCATCGATGAAGCGGTCTGCAAACAAGCCAACAGCAGGATTGCCGGCCAAGCCGGATGTCGTGTCAGAACCACCGCATTCGACGGCAACGATCAGATCTGAAAACTGGCAGGATTCGCGTTGTTGCATCGAAGCCGCAACGACCAAGTCAGCGGTCACCCGTGCACCTTCTGCCGTCAGAGCCATGGCACTGCCGGCTTCCTGCAGTCCTAAAACCTCCACTGGTTTCCCTGAAGGGCGAATACGGTCGGCCAGGGCGTTCGCTGAGGCGAGGCTGAGGCCGAGTACAAGCACGGCGCCAACATTCGGATGGCAGCCAATGCCCGTCAACGTTCGCAATGTCATTTCGAAGTCATGGCCGATCTGCGTACGACCAAATGGCGTTGTGACGGACTGAGCTTCGGGAATGATTGATGCGATCCTATCAGCACTGGGATTGGTGTTGTCCATGGCAGAAATGACGGCAACGATATTGCGCACCCCAACCCGACCGTCAGGCCTCTTGTATCCGAAGAAGCTTGTCATGACTTGTCACCTCGCGCCCGAATGCTTTCCACGTTGTGAATGTGGACATGCTCGCCGGCGGAAATTGTTCGCGACGCCAAGCCTATGGTTTCCGCATATTTGATGACCGGCTCACCGAGAGGAATATCTCTCAGCGCAATCTTGTGGCCGAAGGGAATGCGGTCTTTGACCTTGACTTGAACCGCCGATCCACCGGCCATGACGCTCTCTTCCAGACCGGCTTCGAGATCCGTTAAACACGTTGCGACATTGTCCGACGGCTTCATCACGACTGCTCTTGGCATCAGTGATCTCCTGATATCAGCTTCATTTGTTATGTCTCAGCTATCCGGTACCGACATTTGAATTGAGATAAGCTAGAGAGGGAATCAAATTCCGGATCCGGACCCTAGTTTGTCCGTGCCTTGAACCAGTTGACCAGGCCACCTGCCAGGAAGATCTCTCGTTGTCGCTCTGACATGTCAAAGCGCGCTGGAATTTCGAGGCCCTTCGCGCGCACGTGGACGAGAAGTGGCGTATTGCTTTTGATGGCACCATGGAGACCATTGATCTCAAGAACATCATCAGCTTCCAAGGCATCAAAATCATCAGGCTGCACGAACACGAGCGGCAGCACTCCGGCGTTGATCAGGTTCTGCTGATGGATGCGCGCAAACGATTTTGTTAGCACAAGCCGCAACCCCAGAAATTGCGGGCAGAGTGCGGCATGCTCGCGGCTCGAGCCCTGGCCATAGTTATTGCCGCCAACAAGTGCATGGCCGCCATTGTTGATAGTGCTTTTGGCTCGCTCAACGTAACCCGGGTCGTGCCTGCGGAACGTGAACTCGGCGAGGCCTGCAAGGTTGGAGCGGAAGGGGAGGGCTTCGGCACCGGCAGGACTGATCGTGTCTGTTGAGACATCATCGCCAAGGACAAGAAGGGCTGGCACTTCGACGCGGTCTGGCAGTGCTGAGATTGGAGCAAGTGATGTAATGTTCGGGCCGTAAGCCAACGTCACGGCTGCAGCCTCACTTGGAGGGAGTGGTTTTTGTATCGCATCAGGTAGTGAGGCAACCTCGGTCTGGGCCGCAATTTTCGGATACGGCAAGCCGAGGTCTCGCGGGTCGGTGATCTTGCCGGTTATGGCAGATGCTGTCGCAGTCTCCGGGCTGCACAAGAAGACCTGATCTCCCTTATTTCCCGACCGGCCGTCAAAATTGCGAGGTGTTGTGCGCAGCGAGTTTTTGCCCGAAGCCGGGGCCTGTCCCATGCCATTGCAACCATTGCAGCCGGCCTGATGGAGACGCCCCCCAGCTTGGATGAAATGTGCAATGGAACCCGCCTGCATCAGGTCAGCAAGCACCTGGCGGCTACTTGGGTTGATATCGAATGAGACGCCAGGCGGCACGATGCGCCCCGCAACCATTTCGGCTGAAACCTTGAAGTCGCGGTATCCGGGGTTTGCCGATGAGCCGATGTAGGCCTGATAGATCGGTTGACCTGCCACGTCTCGCACGGGTACGACGTTGTCAGGACTTCCCGGCGTTGCAATCAGTGGCTCAAGGCTCGAGAGATCTATTTCCTCGCTCACGTCAAAGTCGCAACCGTCATCAGCTGCGAGTGCGGTAAAGTCATCGGCGCGGCCATGCGCCCGAAGAAAATCTTGGACCTGGCCATCGGATGGAAACACGGATGTGGTGGCGCCGAGTTCCGCACCCATGTTGCAGATGACATGACGATCCATTGCCGACAGGCTCTCGAGGCCGGGGCCGAAATATTCGATGATACGGCCAACACCGCCTTTGACTGAATGCCGACGCAGCATTTCAAGGATGACATCTTTGGCGCTGACCCAGTCAGGCAACTCACCGACAAGGCGGACGCCCCAAATCTCGGGCACTCTGAGAGCCAGGGGCTCTCCGGCTAAGACAGTCGCAACTTCGACCGAACCTGCGCCAACCGCCAGCATTCCGAGTGAACCTGCGGCCGGTGTGTGCGAGTCAGCTCCCACAAGGATGGTTCCTGGAATGCCAAAGCGCTCCATGTGCACCGGGTGCGAAATGCCGTTGCCAGGCCGCGAGTAATGCAGGCCGAAACGCTGTGCGGCTGATTGCAGGAAGAGGTGGTCGTCGCCATTCTTGTGGTCGGCCTGAAAGAGGTTGTGATCGACATACTGGCAGGCGAGGCTAACCCGGATGCGATCAAGATTGATAGCGTCGAGCGCTTGGATTGTCAGTGCTGCGGTTGCATCCTGTAACAACACCTGGTCGACGGACAGTCGGATCTCCTCACCGACATTCATCTCACCACCGACGAGATGTGAGGCCAGGATTTTTTGGGTTAAGTTCTGCGGTCTGGATTTCATCAAGTCTTCTACCACCTTAACCCGCAGGTAATTCCGCGAGCGGATCTAATGCTGCGATCGGTGTCACACCAGGGACCGAGATACCGTTGGGACGACCGTTAATCGTGCCACCCTGAAAGGCATCATCGATCATGACTTTCGGCAAAGGCGGACCATCATCACAGGCCAGCCAGAGGCGCAGCAGGTGCCGTCGTTTTGTCGGTTCCGGATGATCTTCGTAACTCGTGCGCGAATGCATAATGACATGGTTGTTCAAAAACTGCATGTCACCGGGAGCAAAGTCCATATCAAGGTGGAATGCAGAATCTGCCGCCATGGCATCGATCAAATCGAAGGCGGCTTCCTGTTCAGGCGTTACAGCGGGGACGCCTTCCAGCGACTGACCTTTGCGGATGGCACTACGGACGTAAGTCGTGACGATGCCTTTGTCGCTCGGCATAAAGATTGGGATCATTGCCCAGGGCTTTTGTCCAAGGGGGACCTCACCCCAGCGTGTCCTTGGAATTGGATCACTGAGTGCCGCGGCCAGGTCAGGGCGCTTGCGAACCAGTTCATTGTAGATCGTAACAGAACTCGCGATGCTGGAGAGGCCGCCGCGCTTGGCCGAGCGAATGCAAAGCAGTCCAACAACATCGGAATAGTCGGTGTGGTACGGCAGACGCTCGCTGGTTTGGTATCCACGGACATCTGGCTTTGCATAGTCAAGACCAAGGTCCGTGACATGGCCGAGCATGTGGTTCTTGCCATTCTGCGGGACGGCCTCGCCTAGGTGGAGTCCGATGATCCAATAGGCCCAGGCATTTTCTGCCAAGCTATGATCGTCAACCGGCATTCCGCGCAACATTGCGAAACCGCGACCGTGAAGCAGTTCCTTACGCACTCCCAGAAGGCGATCGCCAAGTTTTGGGAGCGGTGCATCGGCCTTGGTCAGTGTCAGAAGATCATCGGTTTTGTTCCGCAACGAACGACCAAGGTCATAAACCTCGCCGACTTCTGAATCAGTCAGTGTTGCGGCCCACTCGTCACCACGGTCGGCCATGTCGGAACCAAGCCATGCGGCCGGTGACGTGATTGGTTTGAGATCAGTGGAGGCCATGTTGGAGCGTCCTGAAGCGGCTTTGTTTCTGCGAAAGATTATAACTTCCGGCCGGGTCGCACCAGTCTCGATGGGTCGCAATCAAACACAAGGATGATAGGGAACAGCAAGTCGTGCAAATATGATCGACCTTCAAACGGTGCAGTAACTTTGGACCTCAAGCCGGAATTAGACTGATGCCGACTTAAGGTCCGTTCCTCTAAGGCATCCAGTCAATCGTTGCTGGAGCAAAAAGCTCTTCCGCCTTGAGCTGCCTCGGCGAAATGCCTTGTGCATGGGAATAGCGACAGAGCGCATTGATGGCCGTGAGGTTGGGCGCGACGCCGTACGGCCAGAAATTCTCGTTCAAAAGTGCCTGAGCGGTCTCTGTCTGTTGGGCGCACCAGGGCAGCATCGTGTAAAGGGCCTGGCTCTCGCCAATCCGTTGCAATGAATAGCGGCGGACCGCCTCAAAACCTTCGCAGATTTTGATGATGAGATCCGGCTGCTCTTGCGCGAGTTCCCGGCGGACGCCCATGAGATGCATGATAGGGAACATGCCGGTACGGCGGGCATAGTCCTGTTCAACGGCGGCATAATCTTCAAACAGCCGGGCAACGTTAGGCGCCCCTTCTGTAAATGCTGGCGGAGGTTTGTAAGCGACCATGGCATCGAGAACTCCATCGCGGAGGAGATCCGATAACGTCTCGCTTTCAGGGATGGCTTCAAGTTCCACATCTTGTGGCATCATCCGAGCGATGGGCTGGGAGTCTTTGTGATCTGCCCGGCCGTAGCGCCACTTGATGTCTTGTGCGCGAAGCCCGAATTCGTCTTCCAGGACACCGCGCGCGACGAGAGCGGCAGTCATCGAGTACTCACGCACACCGACGGTCAGGCCGCTGAGATCGCGTGGACTTCGGATTCCACGATCTGTTCTGATGTAAATTGCCGAATGACGGAAGCAACGTGATGGAAAGATCGGCAGGCCGATGTAAGGGCTCCGGTTCGTCGCTGTGAGATACAGGTAGTTGCTAAACGACAGCTCAGTTACATCAAAAGCCTGCTCGTCAAAGGCCCTGGCAAAAATCTCTTCCAGTGGTGCCGTGACGTATTCCGGCTGGATGTCATCAAAGCCAACCAATCCTGCCAGCAACGGCAGCGTTCGGTCATTGATGCCGACGGCGATTCTGAGCGGATGGCTGGCCAAGCTTTTCTCCGATGTGATGTGTCTAGCCCTGGTCTGTGCGCAGTTCGTGGGATCAGATCACCGTCTCGACAAGGATGCCACGGCAGTCCATCTCGTACTCCAGGCCCACGATAGGTGGGCGGGCATAATGCCAGGTCAACCCCGCCGGGGTTGCACCTCGGGCCTCGATCCCCTTTTCCAGGATGTGGTGGATATCATGGACAGTGTAGAGCTGTGTCGCTGATACATCGGGCCAGCCAAAGCCCAATGCTGCAAGGCGCCGTTCCATTTCAGACAAGACAAAGTCAGCCTTTTCGGCGATGGCGTCGGCACTCGTATCACCTAGGCGGACAATGTGGTCATGATAATTACCTTTACCTTCCGGTGACTCGCCGCTTCCAGCGACTGCAAAAGATGGCCGTCCATGCATCGCTTCAACGGTGAAACAGAAAGCATAGAACAGCGGCTCTTGAGGGGCATTCACTTCAGGGCACACGTTGCTGCGCGCAACAGGATTGATTTGACCATCATAGATGCCCCATTGCTGCAATGTGTCGACGTATGACTCATTGAAGGCGCGGAAGCCCTCTTCGGAAAATTGAGCTGGTGAGCGCAATTCGCAGGCGCAAAAGGATGTCAGCGGGCGACCATGCTCTGCCAAGATTTGTTTGATGCGCTCAAAGCCCTGGTCAACAGGAATCGGATTTTGAAAGCGCATCCTACGGACTTCATAGCCTTCCAACGCTGCAACGCCTGCGGAGTATTGAAAGACACCTGGGATGTAGCGGTAACCACCCTCGGCGAAAACCTGCGTGTTGTTTGTGGCATCGGACATGGCCAACGGTGTATCCTTTCAATAAGTGTCGTTCACACAGCAACGTGCGCGATAGGAGCGCTTTGATCGAATTGCGCTTGGGTCCAACCAGTCTATAGTTTGCGAACAATAGCTGGAATGAGATGATAGATGTTTGATGAAAACATATTTCGCCTTGATGATCGACCCGCCATGGTTGTCGGCTCTGGTACTGGAATTGGCAAGGCCATTGCGACAGCCTTTGCGGCCGTTGGCGCACCAGTTGGATGTGTCGATATCTCAAAGGAAAACGCAAACGGCGTCGCGCAAGACATTAATGCCGCTGGCGGGCGTGCCATCAGCATAGCATGTGATGTCTCATCGGAGGCATCCGTCAATGATGCTGTATCGACGTTCGTGGAAGCCATCGGTGCGCCGCGTATTCTGGTCAATGGAGCAGCGGCGCACGATCAAACAGGAACGATCCTCGATATTTCTCCGGATGAATGGAACTCGGTTCTCAGCGTCAATCTAACGGGCCCCTACCTTATGAGCCGCGCCGCGCTGCCACATATGATATCGGCTGGTGGCGGCAGTGTTATCCATATCGCCTCCCAGATGGGCCGGGTTGGCGCTCACGCACGTCCTGCCTACTGTGCAACCAAGGGTGCGTTGATCCAGCTGGCGAAGGTGATGGCTGCGGATCACGCTGATGACAATGTCCGCGTCAACACGCTTTCGCCCGGTGCTGTCGAAACTGGCCGCATGACATTTCGGTTTGGCAGTATGGAGGAGGCTCGCCGCGTGTCTGGGCCATTACATCTGCTCAAGCGACTGGGTCAGCCAAGCGAAATCGCTGCGGCGGCCGTCTTCCTTGCAAGCGACGCCTCCAGTTTCATGACGGGCTCTGATTTGCTGGTCGACGGGGGCTATACGGCTATCTGACCAGTGGGCTGTTCAGCCTCGTGTGCAGGCAAGGGTGATTCCACGTGAGCCTCGTCACCCGCTGCCCTTAACTGGCTATTGGTCAGGCAAATGGAATGAAAGGGTTCGGCTGCTGAGCGACGATCCGGCAAATAACCGGGACGTAGAAAAACGACTTACTGACGAGCCAATAGCGCTGCGTAGGCTTGTGCTATTTTCTCGTATCCGTATGAAGAAGGATGGCAGGCTCCGTTCGACAGCTGATTGTACCTATCCCAATCGATGGTGGCGTCATCGATGACGTGGAAATACTGCTTCGCTTCGGCATGCCGCGAAATCCAAGCAATGGGGCTAACTCTATCGAACTTGTTTTGCGGAATGAACACGACCATTGGGTTTACTTTGGCAGTCTTCGCCCACTCAATAAATGCTGAAGTTGTTACGCGAAGTCCTTCTGCCAGTTGTTCATCGCTGTAGTCCATTGAGTATTGGGGGCTGCCAATAGTCTTGTTCATCAGGCTTGTCGCCCTTAACACAAAGGCGCGCGAGGTGACGAGGTCTGCCAAACTGAGAGCAAAAGGAAATTCGGCGTCTGGCCTGCGCCAAAAGTCCTGGGCATACAAGTCCTCTGCCAATTGTTGAAATTGTCGGCGGCCCGCACTCGCACGCTCTGACACGGAAACCAGATTGCTGTCCTTCACGAAGGGACGGACACCGAAAACCGACGTCGTGACAAACGTTGCCGAATTGGAATTCACATTCCGCCGGATGTTCTCAAACATTACACCGAGCACCACGGTATGAGCATTCTTGAACTCGTGGGTCTTCCGGCGCGCCATCATTAAGGCTTGTACAGAGCTATAGCCACCGACACCCAGGTTGGCACTCATGATGCCATGTTTTGAATGCAGATGGGCCGCGATCGTGTCGTTGTCGCCAACTTCATCGCCGTGCGTGTAGCTGTCCCCAACCAACAGGACCTGAGCTTTGGAGTGAGAGTAACCGCGGTATGTGCGTGATCCAATACGATCATAGTTCGCCGAAAAAACTTCCCCTTTGCAGTTTGGGATCTGAACAGTCGAGTTTGGCTTGGGCGACCACATGTAAGGGGGCGTCATGCTGGTCACGTATTCATCGTATTGCTCTTGACTGAGCGCCTGCAACTTCTTGCTGTAGGCAGCATGATTGCCGAACAGCCGTCCGGGCGCAACCACATGCAGTGCAAGCAGTAGAAGCTCACAAATCATCCATAAGCCAACAATTGTGACGAAGCCTGCAAGCAGCGGCATCGTTAGCTTTTTCATTTCAAGACCCAGTCAATAACAACGAAGGAGATGCAGGAAACAACGACCCATGCACGAGTACGGAGAGCATATGAAGATATTTTTCATGTTTGTCTTAACTTGATGTTCAGTAGAAGACAGAAGCCCGCGCGGTCTGATCGCGCATAAGCAAACCGCAAGGTTGCTTGCTGACTGGAGAGTTGCCGCACTTCGTAGAAAATGCAACATCGATTGGCGTGCATGAAAGTCAACTTGCTGACTCATGCCCCTGCATTCTGGTTATTTGCGAGCCACCAGCATTCGTTCTCTTTGGTTCAAGTACGGCGAATTGGGTACTGTTCTGGCAACAGGATTAACCGCTGGTCAACTACGATCAGTTCTTGAAGTCGGCTCCTTCACGACCCGAGACTATGGTTTCGTTGCAAAATCTGGCGCTCAGAAATGCCCAGCGCTAAGCTAAAGACTGCTCCTTCTTGAACCGCTTAGAAAACCTACATCGTGAGTCGAGATGACGGATCCCTTGCTGAAGCTAATGCGGCCGTACATGGCTTCGTTTGAACGTCTGCCGACGCGATTGTGGTTCGGTCATTTATTGAAAGATTTGCGCTGTACTGTGTGGCGACCGCCAATGATTCATAGCAAAAGACTAGAATCCAGATTTGGAACCTGGGTCGGCGCATTCTTTTGCCGTGATATCAGTGGCCGTTTATTGGGTGAAAACACCTGCGCACCTGATCATCCCAGTATTGAATGGAGGATGCGGAGGTTCTCGGACAATCGCGCAGAAGCCAAATTCAACCACTCGGCCATGTCAGACATCCTTTCGGTTTGGGATGATATGTTGGCCGACGCTTCTGAAATCAGATCGCGATACCTTAAGCAGCGCTTGAAGGCAGGTCCATTGAGTTGGCGAGACCTGTACTTTGTCGCGCATATATGCACGTCCGTTCCGGCGTATCTGGTACGAAAAGCAGGCATCCACCGAGACCCAAACTCAATCCCAATGAGAATTGCTGCTCTTTACAAGGTTGCCGCCGGCGTGCATGCCACGATTTGGTTCATGATTGAGCAGGGGGAGATTCGGCGCGAAAACCTTGATGAACCGGCTGATGCGCAGAAGCTTTACAAGTACGGCGATGATCATGGTCGCTTTATGTCAGCAACAGGACACGCCTGTGCTGGATCCAGTACTATGATCCTCAACACGCTAACAACTCTCATACACGGTGAGGAGACTAATTCGTCGGAGACAGTGGCTGAGCATGTTGGCGATGTTGATTTACTTCTCGATTACGGCAGAGCAACCGGCGAGGTCGATGCGGCAATCTATTGGTTCACCTTATCTCGCCAGCTGGACGAGGTGACCAATTGCATGAAGGTTCCCGATGTGAGAGTGACGACGACCGATCGACTCGGCGCAATGCTACTAGTCATTGCCACGATGTATGACTTGGCAATGTCATCTCACCAAAACCCTCCACCGAAGGTGCAGCCGGATTTTGGGGGGCCCGACGAAGCGCTGCTAAGAGCAAATACACTTCAGCGGGAGATTGAGAGATGCTTGGGATTGGAATTAAAACTTGAGCTCTCCAGCGAGGATCTGCTTGGGCGCAATTTGGCTTGGCCGGGGATTCAGCAGCCAATATCTCCGCCCGTTGAATAGTCCAGTTCGTCACGGCAGGAGCCACTACCAGGCATGTCGGACAGCTGGCAGCTGTTCTTGACCTTGGACTGGATCATTGTTTTCCGGCGCATGGTCGATGCCGGAGCAACGCCTTGCGCATCAACCGCCACCACTGGCCGGCATCCGCAATACTTCACACGAGCGGTCAAATTAACCTGGGATGACGGCTACGCATTTGAGTTCCAGCAATAAACCAGGTGTAGCTAGTTCTTTGACGCCAATGACCGTTTGAGCCGGAAAGTCTTTGCTAATATGTCGGTCCCGGACAGCTTGATAAATCGGAAAGTCACGTTGTAGGTCAGTGAAGTATCCCACCAATTCAACAACGTTGTCGAAAGATGTGTTGGCATCTTTCAACACTGTTCTGAGGTTCTCGAACAGCTGCGCAAACTGGGCTTCCGGTTGAGAGATGATGTTCAAGTTTTCGTCTCGCCCCAACATTCCTGAGACGAAAACCAGGTTGCCGATTTGGACCGCGGGGGAGTAGCGCTTCTCGGTGTAGATGTTTTGCATCGTCGGTGGGACAATGAGTTTGCGTTCTTTCATAGGATAAACTCCGGTTCTATCTGACAAAGCCTACCAATCAATCTGGAATACGGAAATCGCCCTCAACTTTAAAGCGGAGGCAACTGCTTCGATGCAGGCGCTGGCCAAATGTGCGCTTAGGGACAGAATGTTTTGTCAGGAGCAGGAAACATTGCGGTAGAAATCAACGCACATAACAAGTAGTAGGTGCACAATCTATCGACTAATTCCGTTTACTCGTGAAACGGCCTAGTCGGTTTCGGGAAGCTCTCGTATCTCGACGGTCCCTCCAGCTTCGTAGATCGGGTTACCGTATACGAGCTGGCGAGCGTGATCGAGATCTCGCACTTCAATCTTTACGTAGCCCACAATTTGTTGAGTTATGTCCGGGACTGGACCTGACTGCCTAACGCACACACCGGTGCCAATTGCGCTCCCGCCGCGGAGCGCGCCTTTCCCGGTGAGCAGATTGAGGTAGGGCTGCCAATCCAGGTGACTCTCATTCAGATCATTGGCCCTATGCATAAAGAGCATGAACTCGGCCATTACGAATCCTTCCTCGCACTGCACCAAAGAGTTACTGACAGGAAATCGACCGATATGGGGCCATGGACCAAAGAGCTCCACCCGACCAGATCTCGTCTGTTGTAAAATGCAGAAGCGATACCCGCAACTGCCCGACATCTCACAGTGAGGCAACCTGCGGATAGAGTCCTTCTTATCAGCGATGAGCTGGTTGCTGCGAACTCTGCTTTCGAAAAGGTATCAGGCGCTGCTAAGGTAGCGTGACGATTATTGCCGAGCGGAGCCACGCCATGCCCCAGAGTATCCCAACAGTTGATTTCACCGGATTTCGCGGCGGAAACGCAAGTGGTCGGATGCGTATTGCGAAAGACCTAGGCCATGCTGCCGAGACACTCGGCTTCGCCGTTATTGGCGGACATGGCATTGCGGCAAGTGTTGGAGAGGATCTCCGCGAGGCAGGGCTGCGGTTTTTCGATCTCTCACTTGATGAAAAGATGCAGGTGCGGCGCCCGAAGAACGATCAAAACCGAGGCTATATTCCGTTTGGAGAAGAGACACTGGTCCGCATGGCCGGAGGCGACAGCCCGCCCGACGTGAAAGAGGTTTTTGCAATCGGACCTGATGATATCCCTGACACCCCGTATTTCACAGGCCCCGCCAGTTATCCCAGTTTTGCACCGAATCTCTGGCCGGCTGCTCCAGCAGACCTACGACCCAAGATGCTCGCCTACTGGTCGGCGATGGAAGATCTCATGCGCATGATCGGCCAGGCATTGGCGCTCTCTCTCGACCTCGATGAGACCGCCTTTGATGATGTTCTTGATCAGACCCATTCCAGTCAGTTGCGTCTTTTGCACTACCCTCCGCTGACAAAGGCGGTGGAGCCGGGTCAGCTGCGGGCCGGTGAGCATTCAGACGTGGGTATGATGACAATTCTGCGGAACGATCCTGTGCCAGGTGGCTTGCAGGTCAAGGCACGCGATGGCACCTGGATTGATGCGCCTGGCATTGCAGATACTTTCATCATCAATATTGGCGATCTGCTGATGCGATGGACCAATGATCGTTTGACCTCAACGCTGCACCGGGTCGCGGTCCCCCCTTTGGACGTCGGGCCAAAATCCAGGCGCCTTTCGATCGGCTACTTCGTTGGCCCGCGCTACAACGCCATGGTCGAGTGCCTGCCGACATGTTGCGGCCCTGACAATCCAGCGAAATACGATCCTGTTTCCGTTCATGAATACCGCACGCAACGCTTTGCCGCCGGGGCGGGCGACAACAAACCGTTTGCTGCGACAGGGAGCTAGCACTGTGCAAGATTCCGGTTATGACCGAGACCTGATCGGATATGGCGCCAACCCGCCCGATCCAAAGTGGCCAAATGGTGCGCGGCTCGCGATCAATTTTGTCATCAACGTGGAAGAGGGTTCGGAGCCATCCGTCCAGGATGGTGAAGGCTACACCGAAGTCCAGCACACCGAAGCCTATGGCCGCCAGCAAGACCTCGATGGACGGGACCTCGCAGGCGAAGGCATGTTTGAATACGGTAGCCGGGTTGGCGTCTGGCGCTTGCTCCGAATGTTCAAAGAACGCGAGCTGCCTTTGACAGTATTTGCGTGCGCGTTGGCATTAGAACGCAATCCCCCCCTCGCCGAGGCCATCCGTCATTCAAGACACGATGTCTGTAGCCATGGTTGGCGATGGATCAAGCATTACCAGCTGAGCGAAGCTGAAGAGCGAGAGCATATTCGCAAGGCCATCACATCGTTGGAGGCGACGACCGGACAACGTCCGCTGGGTTGGTATTGCCGTTATGGCCCGTCCTTGAACACGCGCCGCCTAGTCGTCGAACATGGCGGATTCCTCTATGACAGTGATTACTACGGTGATGAACTCCCGTTCTGGAAGACGATCAATGATCAGCCGCATCTCGTCGTGCCGTATTCATTGACCAACAACGACGGGAAGTACGCTGGATGGATGGGAACATCGGACGATTGGTTTTCGTTCATCCGTGATGCTTTCGACATCTTGTACGACGAAGGCAAAAGCCAGCCGAAGATGATGTCAGTTGGGCTGCATCCCCGTCTTATCGGTCATCCCGCGCGCGCCATGGGCCTCAAGCGCTTCATCGATTATATCGCAGACAAGCCCGGTGTGTGGGTGACACGCCGTGTTGATATTGCCCGGCACTGGATTGAGACGCATCCCTACCCCGGCAAGGGATTGAATGAATAACGGCGGCCACATGGATTTACATCACACGCACATCTTCGCGAGCGACATTGATGACACGATTGACTGGTGGCAGCGGCATCTGGGCGCCCGCGTTCTGTTCGATGGCGAGAATGCGGGAGCCCGAAATGTCATGCTGGGCGTTGGTCGAGGCCGCCTCAACCTATATGATCAGCCACCGCGTGATCTGGGCCGTGGCGTTGTTCACCATGTCGGGGTGCGAGTCGATAACCTCCGGAAAGAATGGGAGCGTCTCCAGGCTGAAGGCGTAACATCGCCCAAGGGCCTTCGTGAGCAGGACGGCTGGCGCTATGTGATGATCGCCGCGCCGGACAATCTTCTGATTGAATTGTTCGAATTCGATGATCCGACAGCACCATTCAACATCGACGACTAACTGCGATCATCTGATCAATCGGCAAAGAGACAGGAAATCAATTTGAACGAGCCCTGATGATGCAGGGTGGCTGTCGACCCGCGTTCCCGGTCATAATGTTCACCAACCGAGTTGTCTCATTGGGTTGTGTCCTAAGCGGTCAAGCAAGTATGGATAGTGTCCGATATCCTGCAGCCTGGAGATTCCTACATGAGCCCCTTCCCTTTTACATATAAGCCTGATGCCAGCGTGCTGATCATGGGTGTCGGCCTGATGGGGCAGCACATGGCAGCGAACGTTCTCAAATGGCTGGATGTGAAAAAACTGGTGATTGCAGACCACTCCGAGAAGATTCTGGTCGGCACAAACGAGACCCAGCTCTCCGATTTTGCAGCAAAGGTCCGCGCCGATCAGAATAGCAACGCCGAAGTCGTTGCTGAAACAGTCGATGTCACCAGCGAAGATCAGGTCAAGACGCTCCTCGATCGACACGGGAAGATCGACTACCTGATGCACACGGCGGGAATCGCACCGAGCCCGCTGACACCACCAGAGCAGTTGACCAAAGATGCCATTATGCGTGCTTACGAGGTTAATCTGTGGGGCGCACACAACGTCATTAAGCAAGGCGTGAACGGCGGCAATCTGCGCAACGCGCGAGGGGTCATCCTGCTTTCGACGTCAGCAACGGTGGGTGCTGAAGGCCGGTCGAGTAGTGCATATGAGGAGTCCAAAGGTGGCCTACTCAATCTCGTCCGATTGCAGTCACGCCACTATGTCCAAGAGTACGGTTTGGTACTCAATGGTTTGGCCCCTTCACCGTTGCGCGGCCCTATGGCTGAGCAGCATCCGGTGAGTGCGGGGCGACTAAAGGCGGTTGAAGATGCAACGCCGATGGGTGGGCTGACAGAGCCAAAACACATATCTGCGGCGACGATGTTTTTCTGGGCTGAGGAATGTTGGTGTACCGGTGAAGTACTGACAACCGATGGCGGTTATACCAAGCACCAGCCGGTCTTTGGCGCGTTGCCAGGTGCGTCCTGACCGGCTGTTTGAGCTCGGAACCAACTATTCGATCACTGCCAGAATGGTCAGATGTTTGCCTTTCGGCTTTTGATCGCCTAGCGTCCCCGGACTCTTAACGTATCAATCCATCCAACTTCCCTCGGTACCCCCAAATGAGACTTCGCGATAAAATATCCTTGGTAACCGGCGGCGCCCAAGGAATTGGGTTTGCTATTGCAGAAACATTCGGCCGGGAAGGTGCGGTCGTCTATATAGGCGATGTCAATGCAGAGACGGGTGCCGCGGCTGAGGCCAAACTGCGAGAGGCCGGCGTTAAGGCCACGTTTCTCAATCTCAATGTCGCTGCGGAGGCTGATTGGGAGCAGGCGGTCAAGCGGATCGAAAGTGACACGGGAAGCCTCGACATCCTCGTCAATAATGCCGGCATCAACGTTCGCAAGACGATCGAGGACATGTGCGCGGACGAGCTTGATCAGATGTATAATGTCAACGTCAAAGGACCATTCCTGGGCATCAAGTATGCGCTTCCGGTTATGAAGAGGGCCGGTGGCGGTTCGATCGTCAACATGTCGTCTGTTTGTGGATTGATCGGTCATATGTATACGCCTGAAGCTTATACGACGACAAAAGGCGCCGTCGCATTGCTGACCAAGGCAATTGCTTCGCGTTATGGCAAATTTAACATCCGCTGCAATTCGATCAATCCGAGCACTGCCGATACACCGCTTGTCCGCGAAATGCTGAAAGATCCGGAGCGGATGAAGGAGCGGCTTGGAGAAGTTCCACTCGGCCGGATGGCGAGCCTACAGGATATCGCCGAAGCCGCGCTCTATCTCGCTTCACCGGAAGGCGCGTTCATCAACGGGGTCGCGCTGCCTGTGGATGGCGGAGTGACTGCTTATTGAGATCGGCTCGGCCGCATAGAATACAACCACGCAAAGAATTCGAAAGAGGACTTCTGACCATGAGTGGATCAGCAAAGATCGACGAACTTATCGCGGCGAGCAAAGAGCTTTACGACAGAAAACTGATCCATGCTTCCGGCGGCAATACAAGCGTCCGGGATGGTGACGTCGTCCGCATCAGCCAGACCGGCGCAGAGTTAGGTAAGCTCACGCCGAATGAGATTGTGACGGTCGATCTCGATGGCAAGGTTTTGGAGGGCGAGGGGCCATCCAAGGAAATGGACATGCACTTGGCTATGTACCGCGCACGCAGCAATGCCCAGGCAGTTATCCATGTTCACCCGACCTACGCGATTGCTTTGTCGACGCTATTGAGTGGAGAGTTGCCGAGCGCCGTGCCGCCTTACACAGCCGCGTTCTATGTCAGAGCCGGGCGCGTTCCCATGATAAAGTATCATCCATCGGGCGCGCATTCGCTGCATGAAGCGGTTGAGGCGCTTGCACCGGACTATCATGCGATCTTACTGCGCCAGCACGGTGTGATCGTTGCCGGCGCGAACATGTCAGCCGCCATGGGTGTTGTCGAAGAGGTGGAACAGTGCTGCCAGATTGCCGTGGCGACCGGCTTGAAGGGCGCGACGCTGACAGACGATCAGCTGCAGGCGATGGATGACGCGCTAGGGCGAAGTTGGAAATAAACGAAGCTGATCGAGGCCGATATGAATCCCCTGTTGATGGCATTTTATGGTGATGATTTCACCGGATCCGCAGACGCAATGGAGGCGCTGACCGTCAACGGCGTGAAAACAGCGCTGTTCCTGGGCCATCCGACAGAGGAGCGACTGCAGGAAAAGCTGAAATCCCTGCACGCAGTCGGCATTTCCGGTACCAGTCGCACAATGACGCCGACCCAGATGGACGGTGAGCTGCCCGACCAGCTCAAACTTCTGAATGGCCTCAATCCGCGGCTCATCCACTATAAGGTTTGCGCCACATTCGATTCCTCTCCCCAAATCGGCAGCATTGGTCGGGCTGCTGACATTGCGATTGATATTATTAAGCCTGTGAGCAGCGCGATCGTCCAAGGCATTCCGTTGTTGGGCCGCTACATCGCATTTGGCAATCACTTCACCGTATACGGCGATGATAGGTATCGTCTCGATCGCCATCCGGTGATGAGTAAGCACCCGATCACCCCGATGGATGAAGGCGATATCCGCATTCACTTCTCCAAGATGTCGGACAAGTCTGTTGCGCTGATCGATCTTGTGCATCTCGACGCATCACAGGAGGAGATTTCCGAGCGGTATGACCGCTTGCTGGCTGACGGTGCCGACATCGTTTTGTTCGATACATTGAACGACAAGCACTTGTTGGATATCGGTCAGCTGCTTCACGACAAATCTGATAAGGGCCCGGTGTTTGCGATCGGCTCGTCAGGCTTTGAATACGCCATGGGGCGCTATTGGCAACAGGCTGGTTTGGTTGAGCCGCCGCCGCAGTATGGATCGATTGGTCCCGTCGACAAAATGATTGTGATCTCCGGGAGTGCTGCTGCGAACACAGCCGAACAAATCAACTACGCTATGGCCAATGGCTTTGGCGGTGTGGCCTTGCAAACAGATCGCCTTGTTGATGACGCGACAGCCGAACAAGAGCGCCTGCGTGCCATCAAAGAAGCGCTCGCGCACCTGAATGAAGGCCGCAATCCGCTTCTCTATGCCACCCTCGGACCTGACGATCCGATCATCAACAAGACTGTGAGCAGGATCAAGGAGCTTGGTATCGACCAAAGCGAGACCGGTCGTCTGATTGCCACACAGCAGGGGTTGATCTTACGCGCGCTGCTAGAGGAGACCGGAATTGGCCGTGTTTGCGTGGCTGGCGGAGACACTTGCAGCTATACGTTGCGCCAACTCGATATTCATTCGCTTGAGCTATTGATGCCAATTGCACCGGCGGCTCCGATGTGTCTGGCGTCGTCTGACAACCCAACATTCGATGGCTTGCAAGCGGCATCAAAGGGCGGCCAGATTGGTGCGCCCGACTATTTCATTCAGGTCCTGGAAGGCAGGCGGCGCTAAACGTTGCGGCGAATGCGTGCTCAGTTGCTTTGCGGTTCTACGTTTTCTGCCAGTACTGGTCACGCAAATGGCGCTTGAGGAGCTTTCCGTTTGCGTGACGCGGCAAGGCATCAACAACGTCGACTGACTTAGGGCACTTCAAAGTTGATAGTTTGGCTCGGCAATACTGTATCAGTTCTTCCTCAAGCTCGTCCGATTCTGTTTGCCCGTCCACCAGCTGAACGACGGCCTTGACCTCCTCTCCAAAATCCTCACTTGGCACTCCGAACACCGCGGCATCCAGGACTTTGGGATGCGTGACCAGTCGATCCTCAGTCTCTTGTGGGTAGATATTGACGCCACCTGAAATGATGACGAACGACTTGCGGTCGACAAGATAGAGGTAACCATCGTCATCCATGTAGCCAATGTCACCCAACGTCGACCAGCCACGAGAGTTGTAGGCTGCCGCTGTGCGTTCAGGGTCATTGTGATAGGAAAACGGATGCCCATCCGAGAAATAGACAGTTCCTGTTTCGCCAGCTTCCAACGGCTCGCCTGCCTCATCGCAAATATGCATCGTGCCAAGTAGCGCCCGTCCGACCGAGCCTTTGTGAGCCATCCATTCTTCGCTCGTTATCGCGCAAAAGCCGTTATTCTCCGTGCCGGCGTAGTATTCGTGGAGGATTGGTCCCCACCATTCCAATATGGCTTCCTTCACTGGTACGGGGCATGGGGCTGCAGCGTGCAACGCGACTGCCTGTGATGAACAGTCATATTTGAGGCGCCCATCTTCAGGCAGCTTGAGCATGCGTACGAACATCGTCGGCACCCACTGACTGTGGGTAATTCTTTCAGCCTCAATGAGCTGTAGCGCGCGTTCCGCATCGAACCTCTGCATGACAGTGACCGAACCGCCGAGTTTAATGACGGTCATCGAATGGCGCAGTGGTGCTGCGTGATAGAGTGGCGCAGGTGATAGATAGCGTGTTTGCGCGTTATAGCTGAAGAGATCCCCCAACAGACTGACCAGCATCGTTTCCTGTCCGGGCGGTTCATCTGACCGTTGCCACTTGATACCTTTTGGTCGGCCTGTTGTGCCGGACGAATAGAGCATGTCCAGGCCCTGGCGCTCATCGCTGATACGGTCCGTGATTTGTGCAGATACTGCGTCATCCCAATCTTTGCAGCCAGAAATCGGTTCGCCGATCATGAACCGATGTGAGATGTCGGGCACTTCATCGATCAAGTAGGCCGCAACTTGAGATTTGCGCTCAGAGACGATCCATAAACTGGCACCACAGTTGCGCGCGATATAGGCGGCCTCGTCTTCCGATGCATGCGTACTGATGGCGGTGTAGTAGATGCCTGCACGATCGGCAGCGAAACAAATTTCCAGAAACTGACGACAATTCTCGGACAGGAGAACGATATGATCGCCGGCCTTGACACCACATTTGCGGAAGAGGTGGGCAGCCTGATTAGAACGCGCTTCAAGTTGCGCGAATGTGACCGTCTCTCCGGTCTCAGCGATTGTATAGGCCGGTTTGCCGGGGTTCTGCTCAATTGGCGCAATCGGATAAAGCATGTCTGTCATCGTCAATCTCGCGCCGGTTTAGCATACTTGAGGGTGAGCCGTTCCAGTAACATCTCGGTTGAGCCATCAACGAAACCGGCAATGCGTGCCGCGATCAGGTGCCGGCCAAAGGGGTGGTGATCACGTAACCCCTCGGCGCCCATCAATTGCGACAGTGCTGGTAGGTGTCGTTCTGCCATGCGGGTTGCAAAAATTTTGGCTTTGGCTGCAGCGAATTGGGAATCTTCACCACGATCAATCAGGTCTACAGCGGCAGCGACCAGTTGTTGGGCTGCGGTAAGATCAACATCGGCTTCTCCGAGTGTCCAACGCCAGCCTTGATGCTCTCCCAAACGTTTGCCGAACGTAGTGCGCTGTCTGCCATAGCCCGCCGCAATCTCCAGCGCTCTAGAGACCATGCCGCAGCACATAGCAGCCACATAGGTGCGCGCCTCATTGATGCTTGTTAGTGCAGTTTTGAACGCTTGCCCGGGTGGTTGCAGCATCTCTCCCTGCTGTGCCCGGTAGTCGCGCAACTCAAACCCGCCAACACCAATGGACTGCTGCGAAGTCAACGCAAACGGCTCGGATCGGACGAAGCCGTCCCTCTGGCCGTCGACCAGGAATGCGGCAATACCTGCACCTCCGCTACCTGGATCGGTTTGCGCGTAGACGACCAGGATATCTGAAGCAACGGTATTGATAATCCAGGCTTTCGTGCCGTTGAGGAGCCAGCCATTACCATCGCGCGTGGCCGTTGTCGTGATTGCTGCGAAATCCGACCCTGCGTGTGGTTCCGTTAATGCTGTGCTTCCGAGGCGTTCTGCACTGAGTAACGCAGGTATGTATTGCTCAGCGAGGTTAGAAGGAGCATCGCGTGCAAGCTTCTGTGCCACGTTTTGAGTATTGATCAGGGACATGGCAAAACCGAAATCCACTCCCGCCAGGATTTCTGCAACACGGGCCTTGCATGCAAATGGCAGTCCCAGGCCTCCGAATTCAGTCGGCACTTGCATGCCTGTGAGGCCTATTCTGGCGGCCTCTACAACCGCACTCTTATCGAAGGCATTGCTGCGGTCCCAAGCTATCGATCGCGGAGCTAATACCGTATCTGCGAAGTCTTGCGTTCGCGCTAAAAGGTTCTGCTCAGTTTCATTCGTCATAAAGCGTGTTCCATGAGTTCCTTCGCGGCGGTCCGATATGGTAACAACAAGATGAGTGTCGAACCAGCGGTTCCAAGAACGCGTCGTTCGGCATTTGTGAACGCGGCGCTCGGGAATAACAATCAACATGCACGACATCGCGATTATTGGTGGCGGCATCAATGGCTGTGGCATTGCCAGAGATGCGGTTGGCCGTGGCTACAGCGTGCTACTGGTTGAAAAGGACGACCTCGCCAGCGGCACTTCATCTGGCTCCACAAAGCTTATTCATGGCGGGTTACGCTATCTTGAGCACTACGAGTTTCGACTGGTCCGTGAGGCACTCAAAGAACGAGAGGTTTTGCTGACGATTGCACCGCACATCATCTGGCCGATGCGCTTCCTGCTACCGTACACCCGGGGCATGCGTCCGGCCTGGCTTATCCGACTGGGGCTATTTCTCTACGATCATCTCGCCAAGCGCGAGCTGTTGCCCGGATCCGGCACGGTCGATCTTGCGAAGGCCCCTACTGGCAAGCCGCTCAAACCAGGTTTCACAACAGCCTTTGCCTACTCAGACTGTTGGGTCGATGATGCGCGGCTCGTCGTTCTCAATGCGCGTGACGCAGCTGACCGTGGTGCTGAGATCAAGACCAGAACCGAGTGTGTTCGTGCAGAGCGACAACAGGATCACTGGGTCCTCACACTGAAAGACCATGGCACAGGCGATATCTCTCAAATGCAGGCGCGCATGCTAATTAATGCGGCAGGGCCGTGGATTGACAATGTGCTAGGCACAGTGCTGGGACGCAACGACAATCACAATGTGCGGTTGGTGCAAGGCAGTCATATTGTCGTGCCGCGGCTCTTCGATCACGATCAGGCATACATCTTTCAGAACGATGACGGCCGTGTCCTGTTTGCCATTCCCTATGAAGATGATTTCACGCTGATTGGAACGACTGACCGCGAGTATGAAGGTGACCTGGATACTGTCGCCATAAGTCAGTCAGAGATTGACTATATCTGCAAAGTTGCCAGTTCCTATTTCAGGCAGCCCATCTTGCCGGATAGCGTGGTCTGGCACTACTCGGCTTTGCGGCCGCTCTACGATGATGGTGCTGAGCGGGCGCAGGAAGCAACACGAGATTATGTTCTGACTGTTGAGGGCTCGCCTGGTACGGCAGCGCTCGTCAACATCTTCGGTGGCAAGATTACAACGTATCGGCGATTGGCTGAATCTGTCCTCGACAAGGTTGATGCAACATTCGCTCGGAGCACGCGTTCCTGGACCGCGGCAACGGCTCTTCCTGGAGGGGAACTACCCACGCCTGACAATGTGGCTTTTGCCGATCAGTTGCAGCAAACCTATCCGTTTCTCGCGACGGAAGCGGCTACCCGTTACGCCCGGTCTTATGGAACACTCGCGCATGAATTCCTGGAGGGTGCCAAATCGAATGATGACCTGGGACGAAATTTCGGGGGCGGGCTGACCGAGCGCGAGGTCCAATACTTGCGCGCACGGGAGTGGGCTGAAACAATCGATGATATTTTGTGGCGTCGTTCGAAACTGGGCCTGAGGCTAACGGAAAGCCAGGCCAGAGATTTGCAACAGTGGCTGATTGATCATCCAGCAATAACAAAGCCTGCCTGAGGAAACAAACCACGACACTTGATTTCGTGAGTGACGGACCAGCAATAGGACCTGCCTGCCATGCCCAACATCCTCGCTATCGACCAGGGAACAACGTCAACCCGCGCGCTGATTTTTAATGAAGACATGCAGGTTGTGGCCAGCGCCCAGAAGGAATTCGAACAACACTTTCCACAGTCCGGATGGGTTGAGCACGAACCGCAGGATATCTGGCAAACCACCCTGGCAACCAGTCGTGAGGCTATCGAAATGGCTGGTATTGACGCGACGGATATCAAAGCGATCGGCATTACCAATCAGCGTGAGACAACCCTGATCTGGGATCGTGAAACAGGCCAACCGGTCTATCGTGCAATTGTTTGGCAGGACCGGCGAACAGCCGACATTTGCGCACGCCTGAAGGACGAGGGCCACGAGGCATTGGTCGCGTCCAAGACAGGCTTGCTGCTTGATCCCTACTTCTCTGGCACCAAGATCGCGTGGATTCTAGACAATGTAACGGGCGCACGTGAAGCAGCAGCCGCGGGGCGTCTGGCCTTCGGAACAGTTGATACGTATCTGCTGTGGTGTCTGACTTCCGGGAAGGTTCATGCGACGGATGCAACGAATGCGAGTCGGACGCTACTCTACAACATCGAAACCGGGCAATGGGACAATGAACTGCTCAAGCTCTTCGATGTGCCACGCTCGTTGTTACCCGACGTCCGCGATTGTGCTGCTGACTATGGGAACTGTGACCCGCGCATTCTGGGGGCGCCTATACCGATTGCCGGCATCGCAGGAGACCAACAGGCCGCCACCGTTGGGCAGGCCTGCTTCTCGCCCGGCATGCTCAAGTCAACCTATGGCACGGGCTGCTTTGCACTATTGAACACCGGGAGCGAACGGATAGCTTCACGCAATCGGCTTCTGACAACCGTCGCCTACCAGCTCGATGGCAAACCCACATACGCACTTGAGGGGTCGATATTTGTCGCTGGTGCTGCAGTGCAATGGTTGCGCGACGGATTGAAGATTATTGAGAACGCAACTCAGTCAGGAGGACTCGCGCAGCAGGCGGATCCGACCGAGAATGTCTATCTTGTTCCTGCCTTTGTTGGTCTGGGTGCGCCCTACTGGGATGCTGAGTGCCGTGGTGCCATGTTTGGCCTCACGCGGAACACAGGTCCCGCGGAAGTCGCACGGGCAGCTCTCGAAAGTGTCGCCTACCAAACGCGCGATCTATTGGAAGCTATGAAGCAGGACTGGGATACATCGACTTCAACCGTACTGCGCGTAGACGGTGGCATGGTTGCTTCGGAATGGACGATGCAGCGCCTTGCCGACATCCTGAATGCACCTGTCGACCGTCCAACAAATCTTGAGACGACTGCGCAAGGGGCAGCTTATCTGGCTGGGCGTCAGGTCGACATCTATCCGGACCTGGAGGAATTCTCTGCTCAATGGACGCTCGAGAAGCGATTTGAGCCGGCTATGGATGCCGGCCAGCGCGAAGAGAAATACGCTGGCTGGCGCGATGCTGTTCGTCGGACTCTAACTTAGTCAACAACCTTGTTCTGGCACGACGAGCTCGTGCTGGCTTTTCGACGTTGCAGAAGTATTTCGCAATCCGGCGGTGAACGCATTGCAGCGAACAATTCAACGCTCGCCGCAATCATTCCGCGCACCGCGGAAAGCGTATCCTCAGCTCAGCCGGCTTCGCGCGAGCTTCGCGCCTTCGACCATTGACTTGAGCTTTGCCCTGGCGATATCCAGCGACAGTGGAACAAGTCCGCAATCGGGTGCTGCCTGAATTTGCTCAGCCGGCAAGTACTTGGCAGCGGCGAGTAGCTTTTCAGCGACATGTTCGGGTGTCTCAATTTCGTCGATGCCGTTGTCGATGCAGCCATACATTACGGTCTTTGACGGACAGAGACGGAGCAGTTCCGGATCCAGCTTTGACGCTTCAAACTCAAGCGCCAACTGATCGATCTTTGATGATTCGAGGGCTTCGAGAATGACCGGATAACTGTCCACGATTGGCCGGGGAACGCCCGGCATCGGATAGCTATAACAGATGTGTGCCGCCGTCTTGGCCTGGGTGAGCCCCTCAAGACAACGATCGAGTGCGGCGATCCCCCAATCTTTGACTTTGTCGGGATAGCGGCTGAACACCGGTTCGTCGAACTGAATAACGGCAACGCCCATGGCATCCAATTCCTTGGCTTCTTCGTTCAAGGCTTCCGCGGCGGCCATCGCCATTTTTTCTTCGTCGCCATAGTGCTCGTCTGCGGTTGAGTCGACAACGGTCATTGGCCCGGGCAGGGTCATTTTGACTGGCAGGTTCGTCTCTGCGAGCATAAACGCAGCGTCTTTGCGCAAGATCGACTTGGTTCGTTTGATGGGGCCGACACAACGTCCAACCTCTGCAAGACGCCGATTGTTCCGTGTCCATTTCTCAGCCAGTGTCTCGTAGTCAAAGCCCTCCAGCTGAGAAGTAATATAGGTCAGATACGAACGACGGCGCTGCTCGCCATCACTGAGAATATCGATACCGGCGTGAACCTGATCGTGGATGGTGAGACGGGTTGCATCATCCAGGGCGGCCTCCAGCACATCACCTGAGAAGAACCAGTCCGCTCCTTTGCCATGGACCTGTTTGCCCTTTTCATTCAATGGCAATTGTTCCATCAGCCAATTCGGCTTGGGCATTGAGCCCACAACGGTCGTTTCAAATGGATTGGCCATTGTCATTCTTTTCCTTCTGGTCCTTGGATCGTTTACGTCTGTGGTTCGCTTAACTTGTGAATACTAATTCGTGCTGTGCGGCTCACCGTTCGCAACAGCATGAGCTGGTAGCAGAGACTGTTCCCGGGTCTTAATCGTCATGACTATTCCGGAACCAGGACGATCCGGCCTTCGACCCTGCCGGACTGGAGGTCGTCCATCGCTTGATTGATTGCAGAGAGAGGACGTCTCTCAATCGGCATCTGTTTGACTTTGCCAGCACGGACGAGATCAATAACTTCACGCAGATGCGAGCTGTTCCCGACATGGCTGCCGCGAACCGTCATAGCTTTTTGCGGCAACCATGGTTGTGGCATCTTGAAGTCGCCGCCGTGCTGCCCGACCACCAGGTAGCAGCCTGATTTTGAAAGTGCGCTAATTGCCAACTGCGCCGTGCTGTCTCCGCCGAATGTATCCAGAACGCCAAACAGTTGGTTGTCTGTTAGTTTGCGAAGCTCGGATTCTGCATCTTGAGACGTGTTGTTGAGGACGGCTTTTGCCCCCATGCGCGTTGCAGCTTCCAGCTTGGCGTCGTCGATATCGACAGCAACAATGTTGCGATAGTCAAGGGCTGCGGCGATCGCGATGGCATTCAACCCCAGCCCTCCGGCACCGAGAACGGCAAGCCATTCATGATCCCGAAGCGGTCCCATCTTGCGAAAAGCATTGTAGACCGTCAGGCCCGAGCAGGCATGAGGAGCGACATCAGCTGGATCAAGGCCGGTGATATCGACGAGAAACTTTTCATCCTCGACATAAACATGGGTTGCATAGCCCCCGGGTTGACTAACCCCGATGATCCGCATGCTCATGCAGTCGCTTTCCCGATCATCGTCGCAGGCGTGGCACTGTCGGCAACCGATCCAGGGGAACACCAATACCGATTGCCCCACCGAAACGGATGAGACTTCTGAGCCCACATCAACGACTTCGCCTGCAATCTCATGCCCCATGGTTGATGGGAGCTGCGCTCCACGATCCGTGAAGGTCAGCTTTCCGCGCTCGCCGAGATCCAGGTAACCTTTTTTGAAATGAAGATCTGAGTGGCAAATTCCAGCAGCTGTCACACGGACCACAACTCCGCGTCCCTCAGGTTTGACGAGGTCGCGCCGCCGCTCCTGCAGTGGCTGGCCCCATTCCACAAGATCGAAGGAGGTATAGTCCGTCATGTTGCTGGTCTTACTCTTTCGACGAATTGGATAGGCTACGCGATAGAATGCTCTGAAAGAAGTATCTGATCCAATCCATTTTTGGATGCATCGCGTGGCTGATGTACAGGCCTTGCATATGCCAGGTTGCTGCTTGTCAGCTTCGGGTTTCGCGCACCAACGAAACCGCAATTGGTGCACTGCGAAACGGATGGATGGAGGTAGACCATACAACGAGCAAATTGCCCGGCTAACTTGTCAGGATATTCCAAGCCAAGCCTCCGATCGGTGCTATAGTCACCCACTCGACCCAAATCATAATAAACGAGGAAAAGCCCTCAGTTGACGACCCTCATCAATATTATCGGGAGTGTAGCTCTCCTGCTGTGGGGCATCCGGATGGTGCGCACGGCAGTCACACGAAGCTTCGGTGCTGAACTCAGGTGGCTTGTTGCAAACGCGCTCGCAAACAGAATTAAGGCACTGTTGTCCGGAGCCGCAGCCACGGCATGTTTGCAGAGCAGTACGGCTACGGCGATGCTGGTTGTCTCGTTTGCAAATTCCGGAGCAATAACAGGCGCCATGGCCCTGGCAATTCTGCTCGGGGCTGACATTGGGACGACGATTGTCGTTCAGATTTTCACACAAAGAGTGGAAGTGTTGTCCCCCCTGCTGATTGCAGCGGGTGTGATACTGTTCCTGTCTTCGCAAAAGAACCGATACCGGAATATTGGCCGGGCTCTCCTGGGCTTGGGATTGGTCACTCTGGCATTGCAGGGGATCAGTGCGGCAGCCAAACCACTGGCTGCATCGAGCGTGACACAGTCAATTATCGCCGCCGGTGCGGGTGAACCATTGTTGATGGTCGTCGTAACTGCTGCCCTCACACTGCTCGTCCATTCGAGCGTGGCTGTGGTCCTGCTGGTCAGCGCGCTGGCCGGTGCAGGAGCGATATCGTTTGAGCAATCGATTGTACTCGTGCTCGGCGCCAATCTCGGTGGTGGATTGCTTCCGGTCATGGCCACCTGGTTGCAACCGCCGACAGCCAGAGTTCCGGCGATCGCCAATGCGGGCGTTCGCGGTATCGGTGTTTTGGTGGCAATGCCGGCTGCGGGTCTCCTCGCAGCCTATGGAACGCAAACCGGGCTGGGCGGCCAGCAGCTCGTGGCGCACTTCCACACGTTGTTCAATCTCGTGCTGGCCCTGCTTGCTCTGCCGTGGGTCACAACAATCGTGTCACTCGTTGCAAAGCTGTTTCCTACGCCGGCTGCCACATCCCAAGCCGCATATAAGAGCAATCTTCAGGAGGATGCGCTTGATAGTCCGAGTGTGGCATTGGCCTGTGCAACACGCGAAACACTGCGGATCGGCGACACAATCGAAGACATGCTCGAAAGATCTTTTGATGTGTTTCGTGATGACAATTCTGAGCAGAGAAAGCTGGTCGAGGCCATGGACGATGAGGTCGACCAGCTGCACGACGGAGTGAAGCTTTATCTGGCGCGATTGATGCGCGAAGAGCTCGATGATGACGAAAGCAGCCGCGCAATCGAGATCCTGAGCTTTGCAACCAATCTCGAACATATCGGCGATATCATCGACAAAAACCTGATGGAGCTGGCTGCAAAGAAGATGCGTGCCAAAGCCGTGTTTTCCGGCGAGGGACTGTCCGAACTCGACAGTTTCCACATCGAGGTAAAGGAGAATTTGCAGCGGGCCATTCACGTCTTTATTTCAGGCGATGTCCAGCTCGCCCGGGAATTGCTGGCGCAAAAAGCGAGTATTCGGGAAAAGGAACGACAATCAATTGAACGCCACTTCGAGCGCATCGGCCGTGGAACAGCACAATCGATTGATTCAAGTGCACTTCATCTTGATATCCTGCGTGATCTGAAGCGGATCAATAGTCACGTAACGTCCGTCGCCTATCCAATTTTGGAGCGTGCAGGAGAATTGGCTGAAACACGCCTGCTGGACAGAGGACACGGCTAAAGAGCATGGGCAGCTTAATCGGCACGCGATTGAAACCGTTGAATAGCGAGCAAAGTTAAATGTTGGGGACGATATAGTCTGGAATGATCCCTGAGGTCTCCAGGCAATCAGAGAGATTGAGATCTTTCAGCACACCGTAGTCGGTCACGAGAATAGTACCGAGGCCTGCTGCTGCTCCACCGAGAATATCGGTGTGCAAGGTATCTCCCACCATTGCGATGCGATGCCGGGGAATTTGATGACCGATCCGCTCGATTGCTTCCTCAAATGCGTTGCCAAATGGCTTGCCGAAAAACTCCGGGACAGCGCCAGTTTTGTCGGCCAGATCATGTGCAAAGTGACCTGGTTCAACGGAGAACCAATCCTCACGCGGCGCAGCAAGGTCCGGGTTGCCGACCAGCAATGGCCGCGGCCGCAGTTGCAATGCGCTTGCGAGTTTCTCCTGATAAGTCTCATTCCATTCGGAACTGCTCAGGAGGATGAAGCCTTCTGCGTCTGCGAACAGGCGATCGTCCGCCGCCAGTCGCCTTGCTAGAACGCCAAATTCATCGATCTCTGACGTCTCCGGGGCGGCAATGGCCCATAACATACCCTGTTGATAGTGCGCCAAGCTGTTTTGCAGGACCTCGCGGCTGCTCACGATTTCGTCCCGCGAGAATTCAAAGCCCAGCTTGTCATATTTCTCCACAAGGCCGGAGAGTGGCCCCGTGGCTGCATTGGTGAGCACGATGATCTTCTGACCCGCAGCGCGCAATGCATCTATGCGCTCGGCTGCACCTGAGATCGGGGTCTCGCCTGCATTCAGGACACCAAAGGAATCGAAAAAGAAGGCATCGAAGCGATCGGTCAGCCCGGACAGATCATCATGCGCTTCATAGTTCTGACTGAAATCCGCTTCAGGGAGCCGATTTCGGACCTGTTCATAGCGTGAGAATATCCAGTCAGCTGTGCATTCTTGGTGTTGCGCCATTGATGTCCTGAATGGGTCTTTGGGATTGGGTGGCGATAGCCGAGCCGTTGACTAAGTTGCACAACGTTTTAACGAAAGTGGCTGGCATTTAAAGCAAAGCTTCTTCATTATGCCGACGGGCAGTTAGGGAGATGGTCTTCGACCGTAAGCAAACCAGCTGCCATCCGTAATCCTGGGAGGAATGAGACATGAAAAGTGTGTTTGGAGCAGGATTACTTGCTCTTTCATTACTACTGCCTGCTGGCGCGGCCCATGCCGAAGAGTGCCATCGTGGAACCCTCGACAAGCGGTACTGTGACCGCAACTACGACCAGGTCGCGGATCTGCCGACTGACTCCTCAAAATGGGTCAACCCAGGTACAATTATTTTCTCATATACACCGGTTGAAGACCCCGCAGTTTACGCCAAGGTCTGGGATGGGTTCATCCAACACATGGCGAAAATCACGGGCAAGAAGGTCGTCTTCTTTCCTGTGCAATCCTATGCCGCCCAATATGAAGCCATGCGTTCAGGTCGCCTGCACATCGCTGGCGTGAACACGGGTGGCAACCCGGTTGCCGTTTCTTGTGCCGGTCTCGTCCCATTTGCCATGATGGCAGCGAAGGACGGTTCATTTGGCTATGAAATGGAGATCATTGTCCCAGCTGATAGCCCGATTCAATCGCCGAATGATCTCAAAGGCAAAACGCTGGCGTTTACTTCGCCAACATCAAATTCCGGCTTCAAGGCGCCGTCAGCAATCCTGAAGAGCAGTTTCAAGCTGGTTGCGGAGAAAGACTTCAAGACGACGTTCTCCGGAAAGCATGACAATTCTATTCTAGGCGTTGCCAATAAGGATTATGAAGCGGCCGCTGTTGCCAACTCCGTACTCAAGCGCATGATCCGCAGGAATGCTGTTGATCCGAGCAAGATCCGCTCGATCTATAAGTCACAGACATTCCCGACCACTGGCTACGGCCACGCACACAATCTGCACCCTGAGGTTGTTGCCAAAATCAAGCAGGCCTTCTTCACATTTCCATGGGAAGGTTCCGACCTTCAGAAGGAATTTAAGAAGGAAGGACGCTTTATCGGCATCCACCACAAGAGTGACTGGGCTGTGATCCGCCAGATCGATGCTGCCAATGGCGTAAAGTACGCCTGCAAATAACATCGTGAATTGCAGATTGTATTCGCACGAACCAAAAGAGCCCACCGTTGTCTCAAGACGATGGTGGGCTCAATCACTCCTTAGCCGCCACTCCTCGGCTGACACTCTAAGAGAATAGCATGCTGCGTCTAGAAGCACTGACCAAGCGTTACAGGACCGGCGACCTGGCGCTCAAGGGTGTTGATCTCGAAATCCCAGATGGTCAGGTGGTGGCCTTGATCGGCCCGTCCGGCGCCGGGAAATCCACGCTGATCCGCTGCGTCAACAGGCTTGTCGAGCCGACGTCCGGCAAGGCAATGCTCAATGAACTTGAGCTAACATCCCTTTCACAGACTGCATTGCGGAAGGCCCGGCGGCGCATGGGCATGATCTTCCAGGAGTATGCCCTTGTTGAGCGCCTGACCGTGATGGAAAACGTTCTATCTGGCAGGCTTGGCTATGTCGGGTTTTGGCAGAGCTGGTTCCGCAAGTTTCCAGCTGAGGATGTCCAAGAAGCTTTCCGATTACTCGACCGCGTCGGGCTTGCCGAAATGGTCGACAAGCGTGCTGATGAGTTGTCGGGGGGGCAACGGCAACGGGTTGGTATCGCGCGCGCGTTGATCCAGAATCCGGATTTGCTATTGGTCGACGAACCCACAGCCAGTCTTGACCCGAAGACATCACGGCAGATTATGCGCCTCATTTGTGAGCTCTGCGCTGAGCGCGGTCTCACCGCCATCATCAATATTCACGATGTCCTGCTCGCTCAATTATTTGCCGAACGGATAGTCGGTCTGCGCCTCGGCGAAATCGTTTACGATGGCGCACCCTCTGGCCTAAATACGGATGTCCTGACCGACATTTATGGCGCTGAAGACTGGGAAGCGACAATCGATCCAGTCGATGACGACGACGAAGACCCCGAATTGAAGGACGCTGCAGAAAAGCTGCGTGGTGCCAAAGAGACGGTAGCGCAATCATGAGTGAGACCAGCGCGCCCGTCTCCACGAGCTACCCATCGACGTGGAAAAAAAAGCCATTTATCCGGAGCCCTCTCCTGCGTTGGCTGATGTGGCTCGGGATTGCCGCCTACCTGGCGATTGCGCTCGGCACCATGGAGGTGAATTGGGCCCGCGTAGCCGAGGGTATTCCGCGCGGTCAAAAATTTATTGTCTCGTTCTTTCCGCCCGACTTTCTCAGCCGTTGGGATTCAATTGTCGACGGGCTGCTGGAAAGCATCTGGATGGCCATCATCTCAACGGTGGCCGGCATAGCCCTCTCGATACCGATTGGCTTGGGGGCCGCGAAAAATCTGTCGCCAGCACCTGTCTACATTTTCTGCCGGGCCGTGATTGCGCTGTCACGCACGTTTCCTGAAGTCATCCTGGCAATCTTCGCCGTGAAACTGTTTGGCTTCGGACCATTCGCCGGCTTTCTAGCCCTCTCGATTGCAACGATCGGCTTTTATGGCAAGCTGTTGGCGGAAGATATTGAAAGCATGAACCCGGGACCTGCCGAAGCCATCCGATCGACCGGAGCGGGTTGGTTCCAGTGGGTCAACTATGCCGTCCAGCCTCAGGTGGCTCCGCGCATGATCGGCCTTGCCATGTACCGCCTGGATATCAACTTCCGCGAGTCCGCTGTCGTCGGAATCGTTGGCGGCGGCGGGATCGGAGCAACACTTCTCACGTCGTTCGACCGCTACGAGTTCCAGACCGCAGCGGCCATTCTGATTACCATCATAGCCATCGTCATGGTGCTTGAGTACTTGTCCGGCTATCTTCGCAAGTGGGTGCAGTGATGCCGGTTAGCGGAACGCCTGATAAGCCAATTTGGAAGCTACGAACGACAACCATGGAATGGCTTGTCTGGGGCGGTTGGTTGCTCGGTCTTGCAGTCGTTGCTTTCGCGTGGAAGCTAATTTCGGACAAGACGATCTGGGTGTTTGTCTGGGATGCCGGCACGCAGGCTGCTGACCTCGCGGCCCGCATGGTGCCGCCGAAGTGGTCATACATTGACAATCTCTGGCGACCAATCTGGGACACATTCAACATTGCAACTCTCGGCACATTGCTTGCCTTGGTATTTGCGTTTCCTATTGCCTTTCTGGCCGCCCGGATCACCACGCCCCATCCGATGGTTCGCGCCGCAGCCTTGTTGGTGATTGTTTCGTCGCGCTCCATCAATTCCTTGATTTGGGCGTTGATGCTCGTTGCCATTATCGGACCAGGCGTGCTGGCCGGCGTTATTGCGATCGGACTGAGGTCTGTTGGTTTTTGCGCCAAACTTCTCTACGAGGCGATCGAAGAGATCGACCTAAAACAGGTTGAAGCGATTGAAGCGACAGGTGCCAGTGGTACGCAGAAACTGGCCTACGGTATTGTCCCGCAGATTTTGCCGACATTCGCGGGCGTGTCGGTCTTCCGCTGGGATATCAACATCCGGGAGTCGACTGTTCTGGGTCTGGTTGGAGCAGGCGGCCTGGGACTACAGCTCGATGCCTCAATTTCCAATCTCGCCTGGACGCAAGTGTCTCTCATTTTGCTTGTTATTCTTGGGACTGTTGTCGTCAGCGAATGGGTTTCAGCACGGGTTCGCCACGCCATTATTTGACCGAGGCCTTGCTGTACCGGGCTTCACAGCTTCGGCGTGAAATGTTGCAGGCCGCAGCAGAACAATATCGAGGCAGTTGTGATTGTTTGCTGTCTCCGATAGTTCATGAGACGTTTTGACGAATGGTGATTCGCCGAACTGGCCTGCGCGGCCCACGGAGTATCGGATTGCCAACACAGACGCCGAGGTCAACCGATGCACAGAGTTGGAATCATTCCCTTTGATATCAAAGGCGATCTGCTGGCTGTTTTGTTCGTGACCTCTCAAACACGTGGTCGATGGATACTGCCCAAGGGGCAGCTCAAGCAGCAGGAGGATCAAGTGACAGCCTGCCACCGCGAAGGTTTCGAGGAAGCAGGCGTCAAAGGTATTGTCCTGGATAGTTTTCCGATGACCGTGGTCGTTGGCAAGCAAACGGCCAGAGGATTGCAGTCAGTTCCCGTGACTTACTATCCGCTGCTGGTGTGTGAACAGTTCGATGATTGGCCTGAGCAAAAGAAGCGCCAACGGCATTGGGCGTTGATCGATGACGCCTCCAAGGTTGCTTTTCGCGAAGACTATCTCAATCTCGTCGAGCAATTTCGGGCGCTCAAGCCTTGGATCATAGAAGCTGCAAGACCCCATAAAGAGCAGCAGCAAGAGCAGCTGTCGCCGGCACAGTGATGACCCACGCTGCCGCGATTGACCATACGAACTGCCGGCGCACCAGATAACGAGTCCGTCGGACGTTACTCAGATTGAACGCATCCTCGGCGGTTGCATTCAACTTATGACCTGGCCTGAGCTTTCGGCGATTGGGATTTTCCGAGAATTCCCTTAGGAAACCAACACCAAACACCGCGCCGACCGCGATATGGGTAGAGCTGACGGGCAATCCCAGTGTTGTAGCGATCAATACCGTGACAGCGGCTGAGAGAGCGACGCAGTAAGCGCGCGGCGAGTTCAGACGCGTAATTTTCTCACCAACGACGGCGATCAACTTTGGTCCGAACAGCCCGAGGCCGAATGCGATCCCGAGCGCACCAACAACCATTACCCAGAGTGGTATAGAGACCTTGCTGGCAATCTCACCGTCTGCGGTGCTGGTGGAGACAATAGCCGCCAGCGGCCCGACGGCATTGGCAACATCGTTAGCGCCATGGGCAAAAGACAACAGGGCAGCCCCGATGATCAATGGCAGATCGAACAGCCCGTTAATGTCGCGCTTGCGGTTGGTAAGATTGGCAGTCTTGCGCGCAATGTAGGGCCGAGAGCAAGCCCAGGCCGCTCCAAAACAGGCAACCGCGAATAATGAGATCTCGATCGCAGAAGGCTTCCAGATCTTCTTGAGGCCTTTCATGGCCATGTAAGCAGCAAAGGCAGCCGCCATTAGGCCGATCAGGATTGGTACCCACTTGCGCGCAGCTGTCAGCTTATCTTCAGCATTGAAGACACGTGACTTGATAAAAAACAGCAACAGAGCTGCGACGGCCGCACCAAAGACCGGTGAGATCACCCAACTGGCCGCAATTTTGGCCATGGTGACCCAGTTGACCAACCCGACCCCCGCGGCAGCAATACCGGCGCCGAGAACACCGCCGACGATCGAATGTGTCGTGGAGACCGGCGCACTGAGGATAGTCGCGAGGTTGATCCAAAGCGCTGCGGCGAGCAGAGCGCTCAGCATCAAGATCTGGAAACTTCCAACGTCGACAACGCCGCTTGGCGCGATGATCCCTTTGGAAACCGTTTTGACGACATCGCCCCCTGCCAGAACCGCGCCTGCAAACTCGCAGACGGCGGCGATCACAATGGCTGTGGTGATTGTGAGAACCTTACCGCCAACAGCGGGCCCCATATTATTGGCTACGTCGTTGGCACCGATATTGAGCGCCATATAACCACCGACAACGGCAGCACAGACGATCAGCACAGAACCTTCAGTTGCAATCCCGAACTGATTGCCGACAAAAATGGCAACGAGTGTCAGGAAGAGCAGGGCTATGCCAATTGGAACGATCGATCCACGAACTCGGGAGACCTGGTTCTGGCTGAAGCGCAGTCGGCGCAAGTCATTGATGTATCGATGCTCTGGGTTTTTTGAGACCTGAGCCATATGTCGTTCCGTCTTTGTTAAGACCGTCGTCGGCAGTGAATTCTACAAACACAGTGCCGGCCACGAGTCGGAATACGGTATCTTCCACTCGCTGTTAGCTTCGACAACCAGTGAAAGCAAAGGATTAGCGGGATTTTCCTCAGAAACTGTATGTTTTACGACAGGTACGGGATAAGCATATGGAATTGCCTGGACCAGAAGCGCTTCTGAAGCTGCTTTAGCCAGTCAAACAGGGCGCAATTAAACAGGACAAGTCGTAGTGGTTTTAAAAACAACAACCATTGGCAGTTACCCGAAGCCGGATTATCTCCGCATCCCGGCTTTTGTCCCGAAGCATCCGGATCCAACCCAGCGATACACCGAATACCTTGCGAGTCGCACAGCCGAAGATGACGCCCTCCTTACGCGTGCCACCCGGGAAAATGTGCTGCACCAGGTTGAAGCCGGGATCGATATCCCAACCGACGGTGAGACGCCGCGATCGCACTATGTCCACTATCACTTGCGCAATCTCGGTGGCGTTGACTTCAGCAACTTGTCTCAGCATGTCACGCGGGGCGGTGCCTGGAAAGCCAACTTCCCGACCATCACTGGCAAAATCGAAGTCGGTCCGCACTTTCTTGATGCGGATTGGACGCGCGCTCAGGCGGCGACTTCTCATCCGGTCAAGATGACACTTCCTGGCCCGATGACGATCATCGATTCAACCGTTGATAATTACTATCAGGATGATCGGGCACTTGCTGCAGACCTCGCGGATGCATTGAACTACGAGGTTCGCGCACTGGAACGGGCAGGCTGCCGTTATATCCAGATCGATGAACCGGTGTTTGCACGCAAGTCTGAGACCGCCCTGGCTTGGGGGATAGAGATGCTGGAACGGGCCTTCGACGGCGTAGGTCGTGACGTGGTTCGGACAGTACATATCTGCTGCGGTTATCCGTCAGCGGTCGACCTGGATGATTTCCCAAAAGCACCAAAGGAAGCTTATTTCGAATTGGCAAAACGGATCGATCAAGCGTCCATTGATTGGGTTTCCCTGGAGGATGCGCATCGCCACAACGACCTTGCACTACTTGAGGCATTCGAAGCGACCGGGATCATTCTCGGCGTTGTGCAAATTGCGGCGACGCGCATTGAACCGGTCGAAGAGATTACCGTGCGCTTGGCCCAGGCTCTTCGCCATATTGATGCAGAACGTCTAATGGCAGGGCCGGATTGTGGTTTGGCGATGCTGGATCGTGAAACGGTCCAAGCCAAACTGCGCAATTTGTGCAAAGCAGTTCACGCGCTCTAGCAGCAGCTTCAACCGGCAGAATGGACCATTCGTTCCATCCGCATGCGGATAAGTTACTTCAGATAGTCCTTCCGAACATTGGCCGCACGACAGACATGGCCAAGTGTATCGTCTTTGCGTGAGTTTAACTGCGCTCTGCCATGTCGCGTTGGTGAAGATCGCGATGCAAGGCTCATTGTGATATTTGCGATCCGTTTGATGGTAGGACGTTGACTTCGCTCTTCTGCTCCGTACGATGCACACATCGAAGCCCGCAAGGGCCAACCGGAGGAAATGCCTATGAAATTCTGGAAGCCTTTAGTTCTCACAGCTTCTTTGCTGCCGCTGGCTATGTCCGGCGCGCAAGCCGATCAGTTTGTCCGCATGGTGTCCGGCCCATCTGGCGGATCCTGGTATCCTCTCGGCGCCAAGATCATGCAGGTCATGGATGAAGAGATCGAGGGAATCACCACATCCAACACGTCGGGTGGCGGTATCTCGAACGTGCTATCTGTCAACGGTGGTGACGCAGAGTTTGGGTTCACCTACGCCCATACCGCTGCCAACGGCCGCGAATCGCGTGGCAAGTTCACCAAGCCGCAAAAGGATGTCCGTCATTTTGCAACGCTTTACGGCTCAATGTTCCAGGTTGCAGTTCGTAAAGACAGCAAGATCAAGTCTTTCGAAGACATGAAGGGCGCCAACATCTCGCCAGGTAAAGCCAAGTGGACCGGCACTGCGTTCGCTGAAGCCATTCTGAAAGAGTATGGCATTACGTTCGACAGCATCCGCAAAAATGGTGGCACTGTTCATCACGTTAGCTACACAGAATCTGTTGCGCTGATGAAAGACGGTCACGTCGATGTCTTCATGGGCGCGACCAACATGCCTCAGGCATCGTTCCTCGAACTGGAACAGAGCCCAGGCATCCGCTTCATCGGTATCGAGGATGATGCCAAGTTCAACAAGATCCTCGCCGACAATCCTGGCTTCGTCCCTGGCAAAATGCCGAAGGGCGTTTACAAGAGCCTGGAGCGTGACCTGAAGACGCTCGGCATCACCGTGGCCGCTATCGTCCATAAGGACCTGCCGGATGACCTCGTCTACAACATGTGCAAGGTCTTCTGGAAAAACCACGCGAAGTTCGTTGAAGTGAAGAGCGTGTGGAAGCGCGTGAAGCAGGAAGATGCTCTGAAGGGCGTCGCTATTCCTGTCCACCCAGGCGCCCAGAAGTGCTACGACGAACTCGGCGTCAAGAAGAGCTGATCCTTGTTCCTAGATCGATAGTCAGGCCGGGCAGTGCTCACAGCAGCGCTGCCCGGCCCATTTTCGCATAGAGCTTAATTCTCACCGGCAAGATCAGCATGAGCAGCGACAGCACCAAGATTCTCTACGAAGAAACTCATGACAACGGCTTTCTCGAGCGCCTGTTGCTTGATCGCAGCTGGTCACTCGCCAATCTGGTTTTCTTCGGATGCGCAGTCATTGCAATCGGGCTGGCGATTTTTCATCTCTACGTTGCTGCTTTCGGAACGCCTGAAGGGCGATCCTTCCGGACAGTGCACCTCAGTGCGATGCTGGTTCTTGCGATCTGCATGTTCCCACTATTTCGGCGCTCGGCCTGGGAGCCTATAAGGCAGGGAAACTCTGGCGATACGTTGCGCTGGACCGGCTTTTCCGTTGATCTAATCCTGATTGCCTATGTCATCTTCGTACAGATTTGGACGCTCTATGACATCACGGCCTTCCATCTGCGCTACGGCGAAAAAGAAACACCCGACCTAATCGTTGGTGGTCTTCTTGTGCTGCTGATCCTGGAAGTGACCCGCCGCTCCGTGGGTTGGGCCATGGTCATCATTACAGCGTTCTTCATCTTTCACGCGCTGTACGCGAACTACTTTCCAGGCTTCTTCTATGGCCCGCCGGTGCGCTTCGAGAAATTCATCGACACACTGTTTATGTCGAGCGACGGGATCTTTGGAATTCCGCTGCACGTCTGCGCGACCTACATCGTCCTCTTCATTATATTTGGCGCATTGCTGATCCGGTCAGGAGCGGGCCGCTTCTTCATTGACCTTGCTGTTTCCATGACCGGCCACCGGGTGGGTGGACCAGCGAAGGCATCCGCTGTTGCCAGTGGATTTATGGGAACAGTGTCAGGCTCGGCGGTGGCCAACGTTGTAACGACCGGTGCCTTTACCATTCCTCTGATGCGCAAGGTCGGTTACCGACCGAAATTTGCCGCAGCGGTTGAGGCCTGCGCATCGTCTGGCGGACAGATTACGCCACCAATTATGGGTGCCGCCGCCTTCATCATGGCGGAGTTCCTCGAAACGAGTTACATCAACATCATTCTCGCTGCCATCATCCCGGCATTCCTCTATTTTGCGACCGTCTACTTTATGGTCCACCTCGAGGCCGAGAAGAATGGCATCGGTCAAATTGAAAAGAGCCTGCTGCCGCAAACCGGCGAAGTTTTAAAGCGCGGCTGGCATCTGCTTATCGCGCTAGCCGTTCTCGTCACCTTCCTACTGATGGGCTACACCCCGATGAAGTCGGCGTTCTGGGGCATCGTTTCGCTCTTCGCGCTCAGTTTCATTAGGCCGGAGACCCGGATGAGCCCCGTCGATGTCATGGCGGCGCTTGAAGCCGGCGTGCGCGCGACGGTCCCGGTCACCGTGGCTTGCGCCTGCGCAGGATTGATCATCGGTTCGGTCTTTGTCTCCGGATTGGGCCTCAAGTTTACCCAGGAAGTCATCGTCATATCGGGCGGCAATTTGTTAATCCTGCTCTCTCTGACCGGTGTATCGGCCATCATCCTGGGCATGGGAATCACGACAACAGCGGTCTACATCACTGTGGCGGCACTGATTGTGCCGGCGCTCGTGAAAGCCGGGATTGAGCCAATTGCTGCGCACATGTTTGCGTTCTACTTCGGCGTTGTCTCCAGTATTACGCCGCCGGTGGCGCTCGCAGCATTTGCCGCCGCTGCTATTGCCAAGACAGGGCCGATGATTACCGCCGTGGAATCGACCCGAGTTGGCATTGCCAAGTATCTCGTGCCACTCGCCTTTGCCTATAACCCGTCTCTGCTACTGGTTGGGCCAACCTGGCTGTCGATCATTTCGACCGCTGTGGCCTTGATCGGCCTGTATGTTCTATCGACAGGGCTTGAAGGCTGGTATCGCGGACGCCTCAATCCACTACAACGGTTCGTCGCGATCGTTGCCGCTGCTCTGACACTGATGCCACCTACTGAGTTGGTCGGCGGTGTTCAAGGCTACTTGTGGTGGATCGCAGGACTTGCGCTCACGGGCATCGTCTTAGGGCCACGCTTTCTGGGACGGTCAGGCGGTGTGCCGCAGCCGACGCCTGCAGCGGCACGGTCAGATGCTGCACAGGGCGAGGCTGCAGAGGGAGAAGCACGATGATTGGCAGAATCTTTCTTGGAAAGGCCTGGCACTGGGCGATCATTGTTATCGCTTCCGGCCTGTTATGGTATTTGGGAAGCAAGCGCCTGCATGTCATCGAGTTCAATGAATTCGTTATATCCCTGCTCATCGGAACCGCATTGACGGTTCTGGCCGTGGTCTATTTTCATCGCCCGGGCGAGAGAGTGACACGCGATGAACTGGTTGCGCACGACGACAGCGATGATAACAGTGCGGCGCACGCCAGCGACTAATTCTGAGATCATAGATCCAGGATCTCTCCTTGGGCTGACTTACGGGAGCTCATCGGCCATGGGCTTATAGCAACTGCGATACTGGTCTAAGTGCGTGCCACATAGACAGCCTGAGTGGCCGGCCGATCCTGGTATGGGTTGTCGAAAGTGACGGCCTCAGCTCTCGCGGTGGCAAATACGCGTTCCAGCCTTTCGGTGAATGCAGGATCGGGTCGATCGTTTGACCAAAGCGCAAAAACACCACCAGGCTGAAGATGCCTGGACATATTGGCCAGCCCCTCTTCGTTGTAGAATGAACGGCTGCGTTCATCTAGCAGAGCCTCTGGAGAGTGGTCGATATCAAGCAGGATGGCGTCGAACTTGCGGCCCGGGCTTCGGTCGTCGAAGCCTGACTGCGAGGCTGCCATGGCAAAAAAGTCTCCATTGTGCAGCCGAGTTCGAGGGTCATGAACCAGCTCACTGCTCAGTGGCAGAAGTTCCTGCTGGTGCCAGCCGATCACTGCTGAGAGAAGATCAATGACCAAGAGAGACCGCACTGTTGGATAATTGAGAACGGTACTTGCCGTGTACCCTAACCCCAATCCACCAACCACGATGTCATAATCACCACCGTCAAGCTCTGCGATGCCGAGCTCGGCCAGTGCGATTTCTGACGCTGTGAACAGACTGGACATCAGGAATTCGTCGCCAAGTTTGACCTCGTAGACTTCTTTCCCAACAACCGGTTCTTGCCGACGGCGCAGACTGACAGCACCGATCGGAGTTTCCTGGTAGTCCAGCTCTTCAAATTGCCGGCTCATAGCGAGGCGCCTTATCTTGATCTGATAGGGTGACCGCCCGATTGCCGGCGATCGATAACCTAAACCTCATCGAACGCAACGACAGGTGAATCGAACGCACGAACCGCCGGAGGCTCGTCGGTGAATTTGGTCACCTGCACCAAGGCTGATTGTGCCGCGGGTCCTTGCGATAAGCGCGACGTTCTCAGGTCCTGTGTGAGTACGTTGGGGTTACCGTGTCGCTCGAGGTTTCGCGGGTGATCGACATCAGGATCGAACGTAGCGCCGGTCCACAGAAATACCACGCCCGGTCTAATGTCGTCAGTTACTTTGGCACCTGCCAAGCATTCGCCCCGCGCATTGGAGACCCGGACGACGTCACCGTCAGAAATGCTTCTTTGCGCAGCGTCGGTCGGATTGATCAGGATCGGTTCGCGACCATTGATCTTGCGCTCGCGACTGAAGTCACCGGCATCGAATTGACCGTGTAGGCGCGTTTCTGGTTGCCCTGATATCAGATGGAGAGGACATTCCTCTGTCGCTTTACCTAACCATTCGCGTGCCTCAATCCAAACCGGGTGACCTGGGCAATCGTCATAGTCGAAGCCGGCGATGACCTGGGAAGCAATCTCCAAGCGGCCGCTGGGTGTCGGAAGGCGATTGGCTTCCGGGTCCAGCCGATAGTCTTCAAGGAATACGGCTTCGGGTGTGGGATCATCAAACTCAATGACATCGCCGGACATGAAATCTGCCAGGTCAGGAAGTTGGTGACCACGGCTGGCAGCTGTCTTTTGCATCTCTGTCCACAACCGCTCGCGCCACTCTCCCTCACTTAGTCCAAGACTGAAGCGGTGGTCGAGATTAAGTCGTTGCTCCAGAGCACAATAGATGTCGAACTCGGTGCGGACGCCCGCGGGTGGTTCTACGACGCGCGGCATAGGGATCAGTGCATTGTCCTGCGTTCCGCCACCAAAGTCATCGCGCTCCTGCGGGCTCGCAACGGGCAGGACAATGTCGGCATGGCGCGCGGTTGCCGTCCAGAACATGTCATTGACGATGACAGTGTCTGGTCTCTGCCAGGCTCGCCGAAGCCTGTTAAGGTCCTGATGATGGTGAAACGGATTGCCGCCGGCCCACCAGATCAGACGAATGTCAGGGAAAACACGTCTCTCGCCATTGTAGTCGTACACCCCACCAGGGCGCTCCAGCATTTCCGTGACCATTGCCACAGGGATATAGTTCTCCACCTGGTTTTTGCCCTGGGGCAGCGATGGCCACGGCATAGGCCGTGTCATGGTCCCGATGCTGGAATCCGCTCCATAGGCTACTCCGAAACCACCTGCTGACAAGCCGATCTGGCCAAGCATGGCAGCGAGGCTTACCGTCATCCAAAGTGGCTGCTCACCGAAGTCTGCGCGTTGCAAGCTGGCTGCTGTTGTAATCAGTGTGCGACTGGTCCACATCTCGCGTGCCAGTTCGCGTATCCTTTCAGCTGGTATTTCAGAGATTTCGCTCGCCCAGTCTGCGGATTTCACGACATCATCTTCGCGCCCAAGCAAGTAGGCTTCGAGTTTTTCAAATCCGACGGTGTAACGGCTGAGAAATTCCCTATCGCAGCACCCGGCCTCGAGCAGTGTGTGGGCGATACCCATCATAATTGCGGTGTCTGTGCCTGGCCGCGGAGCCAACCATTCTGCGCCGAGATCATCCAGAGCATCACTGCGCAGCGGGCTGAAATTGACGAACCGAACACCGGCCTCGGCACACGCCTTGAGTTGATCTCTCAACCGGTGCTGAGCGACACCACCACCGGAGACCTGGACATTGCGCAACGGCATGCCGCCAAACATCACAACGAGTTGGCCGTCTCGTGCGACCGTCGACCAGCGTGTTGCCTGCGTCAGATGCTTCCGAAAATTCCCGACGATATGCGGCATCAGAACGAGTGCGGCGTTGTAACTATAATTGCCCTCGGAGCGCACGAAGCCGCCGGCCGCGTTCAGGAAGCGCTTGAGCTGCCCTTGGGCATGATGAAATCTGCCGGCGCTGGCCCAGCCGTAGGAGCCGCCGTAGATGGCATCATTGCCATACTGCTGGCGGACACGAATGAGTTCGCCGGATACGAGATCCAAGGCCTTGTCCCAGCTCACCTCGATAAACGGCTCGGCACCGCGCTCGCCTGTTGGCTGGCCCGGTTTACCCTCCAAGTAGCTCTTGCGCACAGCAGGTCTGAGGATCCTTGCGGAACTGCGCAATGCACTGCCGATGTTCTCGTTGATCCGGGACGGGTCAGGGTCTGCCGGATGAGGCAACACATCAAAATGCCCATCAAGTCGCCTTGCAATAACACCGGCGCCCCAATGGCTGGATGTAATCGTATCTGTCATATCCGCCAACCCGCTCAAAACCTGCGTTTGTTGATATCGTTTTCTAGTGTTTCAAACCCGTCATTTTGGTTGCCGTTTCAGGTTGTCTGAGCTCAACTTATGGCAACTGAAGGAACCCTGGCAGGTACAAGTTTCAAATGTAGCTATTGCATCTGACATCCGAAGTCGAGTTCGACTGCCAGAACAGGTTTAAGCGCGGACCAAACGTCTGATGCGCTACACGCCGTGCTCCCATCCTGTTAAAGATTGCTGCAAGGTCGCAGCTAACATGATGTATGGCTGCCTCATCCAATTGTCGAACAACTCTCTTGAGGAAAAAATGAAAAACGTCATCGACCATGTCGCGATTGGTGCTGCGAGCCTTGAGCTTGGCATCGAAGCTCTCAAGAACCAAATAGGCATTGCCTTGCCACGGGGTGGGAAGCATCCGGATATGAGCACGCACAACTGTGTTACGCGTACAGGCGAAGGCAACTTTCTTGAGTTGATTGCGATTGATCCCGACGCCCCTGATCCCGGTCGGACGCGCTGGTTCACTCTGGATGATCCGGCAACTCAGGCCCGGATCAGTGCGCGGCCTCGGGCGCTGTGCTGGGTTGTGGGAACAGATGATCTTGATGGGATTGTAGCCAATAGTCCGGTCGATCTGGGCGAGATTTTGCATCTCTCGCGTGGAGACCTGAGGTGGCGATTGACGGTACCGAAAGATGGCAGCCTGCTTGAGGGTGGGCTGTTCCCGGCCTTTATCGAATGGTCTCCTGGGCCACATCCAAGCTCCGGAATGCAGGATGTCGGGCTTGGCCTCCAGGCAGTGCAGATCCGCCATCCGGATCCCGCTGCCATCAAAGCCAAGTTCCAGGCCTTTCAAATCGATCACCTGGCGGAGTTCGTTGAGGCCGATACGCCGTCGCTCGCATTCGCGGTCACTACCCCGGATGGTCGCACGGTGCTGCTTGACTGACTTCGCGGCGCCAATCGACGCGAAGCCGCACAGCGACGCAAGGTGTCCGGATCACAACTGACAAACGTCCCAGCGCTCAATGTTAAAGCTGACCGGACGGATCGAATTCCAAACAGCCTGATCAGGCAAGGCGGTTCAGCGCGACATCGAAAACATCAAAGTTCCGCAACTGCCCATCAACGGGCGATTGCAGTTTGCGGTTAGCGATCATCGGTACAACCTGTTCCGTCGTGCCACCATGTGATCTCAACGGCTCCGTCAACCCGGACAAATCATGACGGTCGGCAGAGGTGCCCAGGACTTTGTGCTGCGTTGAGACAACAACGAGATCGCCGATGCGATCAGAAGGAAGTTCGAATTTTTCGCATGCTGCGGATTGGGTCACGGCAAGTTCGACACCGTCAATGGATTGCAGTCGTTCCGCGATCGATGACGCGTCGGCGTCATCCGGCAGATATATCGTTGCGAATGATCCCAATGCCCCGTGATGGACCACGTAGGGGTCTGTAATCGGCAGGATAACGCGAGCCCCTCCGGCATCAACGCCGCGGCCGAGCCACTCATCAAGTAGCGTCTGCAGATAGATGACGTCAGGCTCTTTGGCGCCATCGTACTTATCGTTCATTCCATGATCAGCCGTGAGCACCAGCTTCGCACCAGCTGCATCAAGTTGGCCGACATAGCGGTCCATCATGGCATAGAACGCGTTTGCGATGTCAGAACCGGGCGCAGCCTTATGCTGAACGTAATCGGTGGTCGAGAGATACATGAGATCTGGTGAGAACCGCTCCAGCAGTTTGACGCCTGCCGCCATTACAAATTCCGAGAGGTCAGCGGAATAAACATCGGGAAGCGGCATCTGGACCATGGAAAGTGCATCATCAATCCCATTCGCCTCGGTGGTTACCTGATCGGCACGCTCAGATGAGAAGCCGACCGCGCGGCCGCTGGAGAAATCAATTCCCTTGCACAGCAGGCCGCGCAGCTTGTCCTTTGCTGTAACGACCGCGACCCGTGCTCCGGCGTCGTGGAACGCATGCATGATAGTCGGGGCTCGCAGGAACTCAGGACTGTTCATCATGACTTCTTCGCCCGTTTCGGGGTCGTAGAAATAGTTGCCGGCGATACCATGGAACTTCGGCGGGCGGCCCGTGATGATCGACATGTTATTGGGGTTGGTAAAACTTGGGACGACGGAGTGCGCCAGCACGTTGGTGCCGCCATCAGGACCATCTGACATCAGCCGCTTGAAGTTAGGCGCCAGCCCAGCATCAATCGCCGACTCGATATAGCCAGGCTCCGATCCATCGATACAGACAACAACTGTCGGCTGCTCTGGATAGCGATACGCCCGCCCATTGCAGGTTACGGATTTAGATTTGTCAGACAATCAATCTCTCCCCAATAGTCCCTAAATCGTTGAGCGCATGCCCACTCAGCGCCGGGCAATCATGGCCTAGTCTATATCATAGGAAGCCTGATCTGACATGACATCCCGTTGTTGCCGGCACCGGTCGAATACGAACCAGCATTTGTCGCCAAGAACTATCAGTCGACAAAGCCGGCTCAGTCTATAGGTTATCTCGGCATCATATGTCTGAACCGCGCGCCGTTGCACCGCTCAGATCACGCAATCAAGAACGGAATAAATTGGCCAGGCGTCTCACTCCGATTGCTGCTGCCGCAGATCAAACGATCCCGGCCATTGCCTGTATGGTAGGCGCGGTGGCATTCCTCACAACGAGTGACGCACTGATCAAATCGCTATCGGGGACGTACCCGGTTGGCCAGCTGCTCTTTGTTCGCAGCGTCTTCGTCTGGCCCTGGATCTTCCTGATCGCACTTCGCTACGGTGGTTTACACATCTTGCGGATCAAAAGCACGAAGGGGCATTTCCTGCGTGGCTTGCTTGTGATCGCGAGTACCTTTTTGTTTGTGACGGGTCTTCAATACCTACCGCTTGCAACAGCCATATCCGCAATCTTCATGGGTCCGCTTTTTATCACGGCGATGGCGCCGCTATTGTTGAGTGAGCGAGTTGGCTGGCGCCGATGGCTGGCGGTTCTTGTCGGGTTTATCGGTGTGCTCATCATGGTGCGCCCGGGAACCGAAGCGTTTCAGTGGGCGATCCTGTTTCCTATCGCGGGTGCCATGTGCGGGGGATTGCGTGATCTTATTACGCGAAGGATTTCACAAGATGAATCAACGCTGGCAATGCTGGCTGTCACAACCGTAGTGATCATGATTGCCGGTGTCGCTACCATTCCATTTGGATGGAGTGAACTACGCTATCAGGATCTTGTCACGTTCGCCGTAAGCGGCGGCCTGGTCTGTGGCGGCCACTATCTGATGATCGACGCGTTTCGCCGTGGCGAAGCAGGTTTGGTTGCGCCCTTCAAATATACCTCGTTGCTTTGGGCGCTACTGATTGGCTATTTCGCGTTTGGCGAGTTGCCTGATGGATCCACGCTCGTCGGTGCGACCATCATTGTCTCGGCAGGCCTCTATGTGCTTTATCGCGAAACCAAACTGCGGCAGCAGGCAAAGGCCGGACGTGCCAAATAGGGGGCATATCAGCCGGCCGCCTGTGCAATGGCGAGCGCACCCCCTATGAGGACAATATGTGCTGCCACGAAAGTTGTCAGACGAAACCAGATGCTCATGTCATTCTCCGATCAGCGGTTGTGTTGATTGCTGAGCGGAAACTAGAACAGAGGCGGCCGCCGCGCTGTTTCGGAGGGAACACGCGCAGAAATCCTTTCAAGGTATGTCGCGTTTAAACGGGTTCAAGATGTGCCAGAAAACACCTCATCTCAGGGCGATTTCTGGCTCCGATTTAATGCGTCATGCAATAGGGCCGACAGAAGTTACACCGTCAGCCATTTTTATCTTGAGCCACAAAGCGAAGAGCGCGGATGGGCCTTCCTGGCTGCCAAGTTGAGCAGCAAGCTCAATTTCCGAGTGGGCCGAGATGTCTTGACCAGTGCTGCAATGCCTTAAGACCAAATTCGGTCGGGCCCTGTGCCGGAGTCCGATCATAGACCTCGCCGAGACCGATGCGGCGCGCTGTGAGGCGTTTACCATAGCACATCAGATGCTCAAGCGAGATCATCAGGAAGGTCAACAGCGGTAGAATCTCTTTAAATTCGCATTCGGCTTCATCGAGTTTGCCGGCACGGTAGAGGTTATAGATGCGTGCCTCAACGTCGGTGGCATCGGGGCTTGGGATGACACCGGCAAAGCCGGCCCGAAGCGTGTCGAGCAAATCGATACCGTTGCGTCCGTTGAATAGGTCAAATGCCCCCGCCGACGCTTCCGCAAGCTGTCCGCTTAGAATTGCATCACCCTCTGCTTTGAGGATTGAAACATTCGGATGACGCTTGTTGAGTTCGATCAACCCCGCATCGCTGAGGCCGATGCCGATAAATTGCGGTGCGTTCTGGATACCGACGGGGACAGGTGAGACATCAGCGACCTCTCCGAAGAATTTGATCAATTGGTCTTCGCTTGCTGATTTGACAGGTGGCGGCTGGAGCACGACCCAGGCTGCGCCGCTACTGGCTGCCGCCTGCAGCATCTCGATCTGACCGGCGACCGTGGCTTCTGTGATCGTCACACTGACAGGGACCCGACCGGCTGCGTCTGCCAGAACCCATTCATTCAACTGCCGCTTTTCTGCAGTCGAGAGTTTGTTGCATTCGGTGGCGAGGCCGCCGACAGCCAGTCCATGAGCGCCTGCCGCAATGCACGCCTCGACCTGTCGATGACAGGCATCGCGGTCGAGTTGATTGGATTGATTGAAGAATGCGTAAAGCATCGGATAGATGCCGTCGAAGCGGAACTGTGTCCTTGATGCGTCAGACATGGAGCAGGTTCTCTCAGCACAAACAGTTATCGGTGTTAGACATCATCCGGTTCGCCGGCTGCAACCCACTTCTCATATTGTGCGCGCATCTTGTCAGAAGGCGGATAGAGGCCAGGCATCGGATCACCTTTGGCCAGACGTCGGTTGACCCAGCCTTCAATGTGATCTTGTGCAATACCGCCTTCAGCAACGCTTTCTGCAAACTCTGCGGGCACGGCAACCGTTCCTTCGCTGTCACCAACGATAATGTCACCAGGATAAATTGGAACGCCGCCACAGGTAACAACGCACTGGCAATCAACAAGCATGAGTTTTGTGAAGCTCGGCGGGGCTGCTGACGCTGTGCAGCACACCGGCATACCCAGTCCTTGGATTTCCGGAATATCTCGCATGCCACCATCCGTGACTGCAGCTTCTATTCCCCTGACTTTCAGGCGCATCAGAATGTTACCGCCCAAAATTCCAACGTCGTTGCGACCGTTGGAGTCCATCACCATCACCGCACCTGCCGGAATATCTTCGACGGCAGGCGTCATCAGATTTGCCGGGTGATTGAGATATTGCTGCGGATGAAGGTCTTCGCGTAACGGCACGTAGCGTAGGGTGTAGGCCGGGCCTGCAAATCGCTCGAGTTTTGGATCAACCGGGAGAACATTGCGCAACGAGACGTTGTTGAGGCCGTGATTGCTCATCAGCTGCGTCGTGATCGTTGGTGTCGAAACCTGCTTCAGCATGTTCAGGACAGCCTTACTTACCCGCTTGGGTTTACGCATTTGGGCCATGATCGATTGCCTCCCCATCTCATTGCTTGACGTCCCGGCGCCGGTTTTTGCGTACTCCCACGGCTTCACGCGGCGCAAATGTCTGGATCGGGATGTTTTGAGCAGCGCACCGCGCATAGCACGAGCTGCGTGTGTCCGGTTGGAAGCGCTGATCTGCCAAGATCATAGTACATGCGGCTGTGAAAACCAGGACAAGCGGGCCCTCCACATAAGCCGATCATGTTGATGCTCGCTAGATGCACACTGACAAGATGCAAGGATGGCGGGATGATCGCTGCAAGCAGCCGCCGATCAGAAATCACCCGCTTTTAGGAGGACGCCAGTCAGTCTTGGAGGCAAATTGAAACTACCGCAATCGGGCTGACCTAAGGAAAATGGTGGAGCTTGGAGGAGAAATCTCGAACACCTTTTTCGATGAATTAGAACGTTGGGAAGCCTGCCTGAGTGCGCCTGAAATAGTGATCCACATGGAGGACCAACGCTATGATGGATAATGCTTTTTCAGATACATCCCTCCAGGTTTTCTTCAATCGTACGACTGAAATTCACACAGCACCTATGCGGCAAGAGCGCGAGCGGCAACAGCCGTCACCGGTCACGCTGCGTCTCACGGCCAAAGAGCGCGAAAAGCTTGAGGAACTGGCGCAAACAATGACGCTGAGCGCCTATATCCGCATGTGCATTTTCCAAGATGACGTTTCCAATCGTAAGGTAGATACGCGCGCGCCTGTCCAGGATCGGGAGGAGTTGGCAAAAATTCTGGGCCTTCTGGGACAGTCACGAATAGCGAACAACCTCAATCAATTGGCAAAGGAAGCCAACATCGGCGCCCTACTACTTGACGAGCAGACCGAACGGCGGATTAACGAAACGTATCTCTACGTGGTTGAAATCCGGCAACATCTGATCAAAGCGCTTGGCCTCAAGGGTTGAGGCCGCCTTGATATTGAAGGGATCGCAACGCGCCGGTGGCATACAGCTAGCCAACCATCTGATGAATGACATCGACAATGATCATGTCACGGTTCATGAGTTGCGCGGCTTTGTTGCCGGTGATCTACATGGGGCGATGAAAGAAGCCCACGCCATCAGCCGGGGGACTAAGCGATGCCGGCAGTTCTTATTCTCACTCAGTTTAAACCCTCCTATGGATGAGGATGTTGATATTCACGCATTTGAAAACGCACTCACCGGGATTGAGAACAGGCTCGGCTTGACGGGGCAGCCCCGTGCCATCATCTTCCACGAAAAGGAATCGAGAAGGCACTGCCATGCCGTATGGCTGCGGGTTGATATTGAGCGCATGCGGGCGATCAATCTCCCTTACTTCAAGTCGAGGCTTCGGGACCAGAGTCGCAATTTGTTTCTGGAACATGGCTGGCGGTTGCCGGATGGTCTGATGGACGCTGGTGCGCGTGATCCTTTGAACTATTCTCTGGCCGAGTGGCAAACCGCGAAACGAGTCAAGGCTGATCCGAAATATCTCAAAGCCGTGTTTCAGGATTGCTGGGAACAATCGGACAATGCCCGCTCATTCAGCATAGCATTGGAGCGGTATAATTTGATACTGGCCAAAGGTGATCGACGCGGCCATGTTGCGGTGGATGCGGCAGGCAACATCTATGCCATAAGTCGCTGGGTTGGTCAGAAATCCAAGGCTGTGGGAGTAAAGCTTGGCAAACCCGATGAGTTGCCCACCGCCGAAGAAGTCAAAAGGCGCCAATCCACCCTAGACAACCGAACAGCCTTAGAGGGTTTAGAAAAGGCTACGGCAGAAACTGACTTCGGCCAACGTCTCGCATCGTTACGCTTCCGACATCGGCAAGAACGTGACACGCTGAGAAAGAGACACGATATGGCCCGACGCAACCTTGCCAGGCGCCATCAACTGCTCCTGCCGAAAGGCGTCAAAGCCCTCTGGTTCCGCGCGACAGGGCAGTATGCGGTGATGCGGGGAACATTTGAAACGGAATATGCGTCTCAGGATCTCCAACACAAGACTGAGTACGAACAACTTGTCCGTCAGCAGCTACGAAACAGACGGGAACTTCAATCTGAGAAACATCGTGGGTTTGAACCGACTTCTGCGGTGCGAAAGGCTCGATCAGAAACACGCAGCCGGCGACGATAAAAAAATGGCCGCAATGGACCCGATGCGGGTAAGTTCCGGCAACAGTTTTTGAGAGGCGCCGCGTTCAGAAGGGCAGAACTCTCAACGCGCGAGGTTTAACCGAGATCGGACGAGATGAACTCAGAGCCGCAAATTATTTGATGAGCGCGGTTGGCGCCATCCCTCTTTGAACAAATCCGGCGATGAGCCCATCGGAAAGCCTTTTCGGTTACGCAACAAAGGCGGGATCAAACAGGCAAGCCAAGAGATTACTGACTTCAGCACCACTCGCAAATCTAATGTCTTGGCTGTGACGTTACCAAATCTCACTGGTGGTTCGCTATCATTCGGGTGAATCGATGGTTGGTGATTGCTCGGAGCGGACTATTGCATGTGTGGTCTTGCAAGACGATTGAATCCGCACTTTATCAGCCTGCCGAGGAATTTCGGCTAAGGTCAGCCCCCACGATCGAATAAGTTGTTGTAACTATGCCATCAATAGACAGAAGCTGGTCCATGAGCGTTTGGTACTCTTGGCTTTCAATACTGACCAATATCGTAGCGAGGCAAAGTACATCGCTACCCGCAACATATCGGAAAGCGCATTTGTCATTATGCTGTTCCAATACGTTTCGGACGCGTTCCCGATCGACTGCTCTGTTTGATGTGGAGACTAGCAAATATGCGCGCGGCTGCACAACAAAACTCTGCCTATACAACAAGCCTGCATGTTCCAGCGCCTCTACGTCCCTGCGGCAGGTGTCGCGGGCGATACCGGCCTTTCGCGCTAGTTCCGACAATGAGAGAGTGGGGTTAATCCGGAGCAAACTGAGCAAATTCTGTTGGCGTTCATATTCTCTCATCAACATACCTCTACAAGCTGGGTAAGGTGTCGCTGCCTCGCCAAGTGACGACATAGTTCAGTTAGTTCGCGCGTCAACATCCAGAAATTGCTCCTTGAAAGGCGAAAACATATGCCGTATAATGATTAAAGTGGCTAGTTATCTAGTCGATTCGACTAAAAATTGCGGCGATTTGTGTGGTTGCTTGTGCGAGGTGTATGAATGATTTTTGATGAGGGGGCAACAATGGCAGCTCAAGACGCCGGCGGTGGCAGTTCGGTTGTGGGTGATCAAGATAACTCAGAGCTTAAGGAGGGATTTGAATCGGCTACAATAATTTCATCTTCCGAAATCGGCGCAAAAATAGATGTGCATATGGAAGAAGCTCTGGACGAGCCGTCTCGAATGTCGATGCTTGGTTGGCTGAAGAGGGCCTTCAATGCATGGCAGAGGCATTTCGAGTTGAAGACAGAGTTCAGCCACAACGACTGGCTTGGACCGGACGGCCATCGGTTGCGCGCGCTAGATCTACCCGCTCAAGATGAACGAGACTTTCCAAGAGCCGTTTACGTGTCTGGAGATGTTTCGAATGATGTTGCACGAACTATTGAAGTCGCTATCTCTAGAGCACTAGGAAAAGAAAGGTCGATGCGAAAACCGGTAATCAAAAAGCTAGCACAGACACACATAGATGGCCTGAAAAGATATGAAGAATCGGGACCTCCTCAAACCGTGAGGAAGTACGCCACCGAGATGCTATCCCAATACAAAGTAAAGTAGTCTATTTTTTTCTTTCTGCGGTAGCCTTGTCTTAAATTGAGTGCTCCTCAATTACTGTGTAATGTTAGTTGCGCAAAAGTTTGTTTATGCCTAGCCATCATGCCAGCGCTTCCCTTCGAGCAATTCGCGATATGGTGAACGCCCTGGAGACCAGCCTCGACAAAGAGGACCGCCTTGGCGTTTACGCCATGATTTGTCGCGAACTAACCTTGCTGAATAATAACCTTTTGCTGATACTTCCCGACCGCAATGAGCTCCCCTCCATTACAATGCAGCCTCGACTTTGTCAGCAAAGAGCTGCGGACCTGATTATTGGTCAGATGGGGATTGGAATTGCAGTCCAAGAAGCGATAGAAACCGTTGATACACAGCTAATCGAGCAATATTTACTCGAGGCATTGACCCAGTTAGCAAGCAATGTTGCAACACGTGTCTATTTCGACATACGACAATGGTATGCGCATTTTTCAAAGCCCTGGGTCCAATTTAAGCTTCGCCGCCTTGCTGGGAAAGACGAATATTTTGATCTGCGTGCAAAGACAGATCATTTGATCAAAGATTGCAAAGACTTGCTTGTACGGTACAATGCAAAAATTTCAGTGGCAACCGGCGATGTGGTCGAGATTATTTATCAACTCGATCAGGTGTTGGCGGCTTATAATGCAGTGGGAGGCAGCAATTTTGTGCAGTTGCATGAAGCCAACCGATACCAGATCGAGCTGGTTACAATTTTGATAATGTCAGGGGTCACTTTTGCAGGACTAGTCTTAGTAGCGATTATATCGATGCAATAATTCCACAACGAATTCAGTTTTCATGCATGAAATGGCATATAGGATCTGAATCGCTTGGGAGTCCAATATATCCGAAAGAGGGGGCAGTATTTGGCGACAAATCACAGAAACTTTGAAAAAAATGACAAATCAATTCACGTGACTACGGAGCAAGTGGTCGAAACAATCCTGTTTCCACTCCGCTTTCCCATTCTCTCGGCTGTAGTATGTTGTTATGCATTCTTTCTGTCCGTACCGGAACAAACCTTGGAGTTATTCTTCGCCTACTTCGAAGGAACGGAGCAGTCTAGAAACATACTTTATAAAGCAATTTTTAGTGTTTCATGTCTAAACTTTCTTTGCATTATATATTTCTACGAAAACTGGTATCAGCGGCGCATTTCCACCAGATCGTCACCTTACGATGATGTCTCACTCCACAAGTATTCTCGCGTTACATTGGTTGTCACACCTATATTGCTTCTCACATTCATTTTGGCATGGCGACTAAACTTTGGCGATCACGCATCTGTTTGGTCCGAACTGACGATTGATGCACAGCTTGCAAACGAGATGATTCTGCTCTGGTTCATCACACTGTTTGCCTCGTTACTGCTCATGTGGTGGCTCGAACTTATTATGCGAATGCGCACCCACTTTCTAACCATTGATCTTTTACACAGATACTTCCTGATCATTGTAGTTCCTGGTTTTTGGTTTGGTCTCACGTTTTTACACCTAGGATCGACTCGTTCCATCCATGCAAATATTGCTCAACAGCAGTACGATGCTTTCAGCCTCACGACATTTCTAGCTTGCGTGATTGTGGTATGTGTAGGGAGCTCGTCTATAGTCTTGACACGCCGAAACTGGCCTACAGGGGCCGCGGCATTAGCGATCACAATCTACATTGTAGGGATTAGTTGGGCTAATCTAAACAATAGATATGAGCTAGACGACTACGCGTCAGATACTGCTTCACATAAGAGTGCAGCTCAGTTCGCCGCGAGGGGAACTCAGCCTAACGCTGCAACTCACTTTCAACAGTGGTTGTCTGCCCAAAAAGACTGGCGTGAATCAACGCCGGATAATAACCGCAACGAACCGTACGAAGTATTCTTAGTGGCCGCACAAGGAGGAGGACTTTATGCAGGTTATCACACGGCGATGTTTCTGGCCCGTTTGCATGATGAATTAGATAGCGGAAACTCGCCGTTCTTAAACAGGCTTCTAACTATTAGCGGAGTGTCCGGCGGCGGCATAGGGTCTGCGGTTTTTCTCGCGGCAGCTCGTGCGCTTAAAAGACACAGAGACGCAAGCTTGAGCGAGTGCAGTGTTGGACGCAAAACTTCTAACTTTAATTCTTACAAGCCTAGTAAGAAAAAATTGACTACAGAATTGTTAGTGCGTTGCTTTTTTCGCAGGGACTTATTAGCGCCGGTATTCCAGAGAGGTCTCTTTCGCGACATTCCAATATCTTTTGTGCCCAGATTTATATGGCCATACCATGTGGCGGACCGTGGTGTGTTTTTCGAACACACACTTCAGCGGGGATGGCAGCAGGTTTTGGATAGTTATGGTCTGAAAGACTCCAATGTTTTTGAGGGCACTCTCAGCAACATATCTCGCAAAGATGGTGCAATTAATGAACAGCCCTGGCCCAGCTTAGTACTGAACACGTCTGTGGTCGAGGACGGATCGCGCTTGATATTTGCAGCACCATGGATGAGGTTGCCGAGCTCCTTGAGCTCACCGGCCGTAGCGGACTTGCGTTATTTTTCATGCGTTTCGCGCATCAAGTCACTGTCAGTGGCGCGTGCGACTAGATTAAGCTCCGGATTTCCATACATTTTTCCACCTGCATTGATCGAAACTTCTTACTCAGGTTGTTTTGATCGAAAGAAGTTTGAAATTCCCATGGCAGCAAGGATTGTCGATGGTGGATATAATGAAAATTCTGGTCTCTCAACTATTTCGCATATACTGGCTGGTCTGCGGAAGGCATTTCTAGACAGCCAATGTAACAAAAAGCCTCCCCCCCTCAACGAAGTTGATAGAGGGAATTCAGGCGAAAATTATGGACTTCGGTCATTTGTCTCAGTGCCGATCTCATATTCTTCCGGAGAGGTTTGCATAAAAGTTCGATTTCATATTGTGAATTTTACACACCGATACGGAGAATTCTCAGCGTTTAATTCAGGTAGCGAATTTGGCGAGTTTGCAGATCCTCTACGGACGCTTGACAACGCTAGGATACATAGAGGGTTTGAAGCGGAATATTTCCTGAAGCGATGGAGAGGCGTAGTGTTTTCCAATGTGTTCCTTGGTGATGGGAGCTTCAGTCCACCATTAGGATTGTTTCTGTCTGAGACGACATTACGAAAAATAGAACAACGATCGGGTGGCGGTGCCCCAATGAGCTTAGAGGAACTGTCGAAAGCTAATCCTAGTCTAGATGAAAAATCATTGATAACGATATGCCTGAATATTCATACTGCGCATAAGCTTCGCCGAATAGCCGCGGGGAATTCTAGTAGTGGTTTGAATGAGAAAGATGTCTGCAGAATTTAGGGGGATGCAATGGGGGCCATCGCCCCCTTGCCAAGTGAGTGCATGTAATACATCACACATCTTGCGCGCAGCGGCGCTAACGATCTGTAATACAAGCTTTGGCGTAGAACGGCGGTTCAATGAACCGGTTCGTGATGCTCAAGCAGCTATATCAGTGATAGCTTGAACCAACGTTTGCGGATCATGGTTCAGTCGTGCGACTGAGTTTGACAACCTAAGCTTCGGATCGCTATCTGAGCTCGGGAATGCTTGGGCCGACTGTTGCTGTTGATATTTGAATCGGCGCTGCCGGTGATTTGAAAGCTCTGGACAGATCTGGCTCGGCCGATGGCCGCATGCCTGTCGGCAGGTGCTCCGCTACGCTCGGTGGCAAGCTTGCTGCCAGATCTTTCTCAAGCTCGTCCAGCTCGTCTTTGGTGAAGTCGTCCGCGCTCGAGCGGTCTCGTGCATGATCCAGCTTCTCCTGGAACTCATGGATCTTGCGACGCTCTATGCGAAGCCTGGTTCGCTCATCAGTTGCACTCTTGAAAACTTCCCAGTATGGAGCATCGTTCGGAATCTGGTCCGGGTGAATAACTTCAGCTGAAACAGCTGTGCCGTGTTCATCGAAGACGCGCTTGCCATCTTTAGTTTTGAATACGCGCCGGCCGTCTTCAAGTTTGTGCGCCCGCTCTAGCATTTCTTCGATCTTTTCGTTGATCGCATCAAGCTGCTTCTGATTTTCCATCAGAGCTTTGACTGTCGCCTCGTCGTACGTATCTAGCTTTTCCTGAAAGGCTTTGACTTCGATCGGGTCGGCCAACAGTCCAACAGCGAGATCAAGAAACTCGTCATAGGCTTCTTCGAGCCGTTCTTTCTTGATGCGAGACCGTTCACGGGCAGCAATGTACCATTTCCGGCGCTGTTCTTCCTTCGCCTCCCGCGTGACCTGCCGCTCCCGGAAATGATCCAACACCCTCAACATCTCACCAACCACACGCTTTCTTTGCGAGCACGAAGATGATTCCGCTCATCTGCGTATTCGGGTATTTGTCCATGAGCGTTTCCAGTCGATTTACCTTCCGCGTTGTTGGCTGGAAGTGCCAATCGTAGATGCACTTCATGCCGGTTTTGTCGGGCTTGTCCTTGATCCATCGTGCTTGGGCGAGACCTTCCACCAGCCCTGCAACATAAGCGCCGCGCTCTTTGTCGCTCATGTTTTTGCGAACCTCTGCAGCGGTCAGCGCATTGGCCGGCGCAGCCAGACATACGGTGGCGCCGATGACCATGACTATGGCGGCAAGAGACTTTTGCTTTCCAGATGACTGTCGAAGCTGAACCCACACAATCGAACGTTTTTGCGGTTATTTGCAAAGCAACCCTCAAACTTGGTAAAATTACATAATAACGTAGAGAAATCAGTCGGTTGCAAAATGTCCAATATTGCGATCGACGTCATTTAAACGAGAACATGAAAGGTTTGTATTTGTGGCAGGAAGACCACTGAAAGGATAGGTTGTAAAGTATTGAAAACAGGCAACAAACTTGGATATGTACGTGTCAGCACGCCAGATCAAAGGCCCGATCGCCAGATCGATGCACTGACACCGATTTGCGACAAGATATACGTTGAAACGTATTCCGCCGTGGCAGAGCGGCGTCCTGTTTTCGATATGGTTTTGGAGCGACTACGGGCAGGCGACACGCTCGTTGTCTGGGATCTTGACCGCGCTTTCCGTTCAACAATCTCTGCTTTGACGGAAGCGCAAAAGCTTCAGGATCGAGGAGTCAATTTCCACGTCGTCAATCTGGGCTTTGATACCAGCACCGAAGATGGGAAGCTGTTCTTCACTATCGTTGCCGCTTTTGCAGAGCATGAGCGCAGTCGGCTATCGAGACGAACCAAAGAAGGCCTGGCGGCGGCACGGCGAAAGGGCAAACGGCTCGGTCGCAAGCCGAAGATTTCTGATGCGCAGGTTAGGATCGCCAAACAAAAAATCGATGCCGGCGATTGCACAACAAGCGAAGTGGCGGCGCTCTACGGGGTTGCCCCGTGGACGGTCACGCGACGTGTCAAACAACTGAGCGAGGAGATTTAGGCCTGACGACTCTCGCGGCCATGCCAGACGCGAACGACGACAACCACATCATTGTCAGCATCAATGTGATAGCGCAGGACATAGGCGCTTTTGCCGAATGGAATGAAAAGCTCGCGTGTGCCTGGCCTGTCTGGCATTTCCAGTCCGATGTAGGGCGACTGTAAGAGCAGGTCGATACCTTCATCAATGGCAAGCATCGCCTTTTGCGCCGCAATTGGATCGGCAGGGACAAGGAAGCTGTAGAGACGATCAATATCGGCTTCCGCCTCAGGCAGGAAGACCAAGTTCACTGCGGGTCAGCCTTTTGTGCGGCTTCACTCGCAAGGCGATGAAGCTTGGCGCGCACGGTTTGGTAGGGCACGGACTGGCCGGTTGCCAGATAGCGCTGCCAACGCTCTTCATCTTCTTGTTGTTCTTGCGTCAGACGCTCTTGCTCATCGAGATGAGATTGCAGGATGTCTTGCGCCAGGCCTTCAACACTGCGTCCAAGTTTGGCAGCAAGGGCAGACAAACGCGCCTGCAATTCAGCGTCCAGCGGCAACGATTTAGTGTGATCATTCATTCCTCAACAATACCAGAAGCTGCTGATTTTGATAAGAAATTTATTGATCTGAGATTGAAGAAAAATGGGCAGCCCATCGTTATGTCCCGGGGGCGCTGTCCTCAAACGCAGATTCTCGCCGGCTAACGTTGCGAATCAGGCTACGAAAACAGCAACCGCGCGATATTTGGGAGGGCAATACGGATGTCTCAATCCGTCAGTTTGTCACTATATGCTTTGCGCGTCACAGAACGACGCAAGAATGAGCATCTGTCTGTCGATGCATTCGACGGAAGCACTGATTTACTTGGCTTTATTTACGATTCGCTGCTGGAGTTTCAAGGCAATTCAATGGGAATAAAAGGGGGAACCCGCAGCGTCTATATTACTAATGATCTCAACAAGAATGGGAGGGTGATTGATGGGCATGTCGAAGTCGGGAACTCCGGGTTCACCGCCTCGATTAAAGATGTTAGTACGGGGCGCGAGAACTATCGTCAAAAGACTACTGACGCCGCAATGATACCATTGCATTTTCGGTTCTGGGTACCGAAAGGCCAACCGTTTGGTCTCACCGCCCTGCAACATTACGGCGATTCGGGCTGCAAGACCGCAATTTCTGACATCTTAACAGACAGCTTCAACGAGAAACACCCCGACCACACGCTTAAGATCCGACAAGTAGTTCCCAAGGCCCATGCCCGCGAGGTGATCGAGAATGGTGGAATCAAAGAACTTCGTTTTACTCAGTTCGGAGTTCAATCCGATATCGCGGACCTGTATGGTGGAGCGTCGCTGCCACCCGATGCTGCAAACGTGGAACTGCGGGTAGTAGCCAAGCGTGAAAACCATCTCGCTTGGACCGAGTGGATGATGAAGGCAATTGATGGAAAAGGCAGCCGCATCAAAGGCGCACTTGAAATTGACTCTTTCAAGTCGGATAGATTTCAAATGCGGATTAATTACAACGGCAAAGAAAAGACGCTCAAAGTCGGTGAGCTGTTACAATTGAATTCGCGGATAGATGTTTCGGATTTGGTCGAATACGGAGCCGATGGGCACCCGACCCGCAAGACTATTTCTGATGCTGCAGCCGCGTTGCTCAGTCAAATCACCAGCGATGACCTCGGTGTCAAGCCATGACGCGTAAGATCGATGTGCGAGAGATATTCTTTTCTCATGTTAGAACTCTGCGCTCCGTAAATTCTGAAGGCTTGCGTTGGGACGACATTGCTGTCTTTTACGTCTTTCCGGCCGTGGCCGCAGGATTGTTTCTCTGGTTCTCCCCTTCTCCCTCTCCGGATACCACAACCAAGATCGACGAAGTGCTATTGTCTGCTTTCTCAATATTTGCCGGACTGCTGCTCAACATCCAGGTGTTCATTCTGGGATACCGTGTGACAGAGAAAGATGGCAGCGATGCCGACAGGGCCGTGACAGATCTGGCGCCGGAAGACAAAGCGTTGGCTGCCACGCAACAGGGAAAGCATGCCCTCTTTTTCGAAGAACTCTTTGCCAATTTATCGTATGCTATACTTACGGCAATTCTCATCATAAGTATCACAATGTTGTCGCTGTTCTTTTTCTCGGGGGAGGTCCTCGTATTCAGGGCAGTTCAGTTTTTCTTAATATTGCATTTTCTTCTAACACTACTAATGGTTTTAAAGAGAATCCACGCTCTATTCTACGCGCTTGTCAGTCGAACGTAGCGATTACAGAAAAGGTGGATTGAATCTGTATTAAGAGGTCGCGCCCCAACACTCATCCGGCGGCTGAGCCGCCGCCGGAATTTCGTCTTGATGGCGCAACCGCTTACGCGGCTTCTCGCTTGTATTCAGCGGCAGTATCGACATTCAGTTCATCATCCGCAGATGCGATGAAGGCTTCCCACTGCTCGATGGCAACGATGCCGCCACGGTCTGTGTAAGCGCTCATCGGGAAGCTGAAATACCGTGGCCACCAATCAGGATTGGTCAATGTCATGGCACTGCGGATGGTGGCTTTTTGTGCTTTAGCGGTATCGCTGATTTGACGCGCGGCGGCGGCGGGATCAATGATCTCGGCAATCATCCCATTGATCGCATGCTTGTCTTTGAGCAAGTCAAAGAACGTGTCGTCAGGCGAATGGAACTCGTCGAGATCGACATTCATTTCAGCGCCAAGAATCTCAACTATCTCACTCGCCGAAGGAAGCGTTTCAGCAACCACAAATGTAAAGATGCGTGTAACCACCTCATCTTCGAGCTTGATCAACTTGGCAAAGATGAAGGCTAAATTGTAACTTCTGCCCCAATCGTCTTTGGTTGGCACAAGCGAACCATTTTCTTCGTCATGCTCCAGTCCAAGAAGCTGTAAGATCTCATCGCGCTCATTGCTGAATTGTTCCTGTGCCTTGTTGGTAGCAAGGCTGTCGGCAATCGCATCGCTTTTTGCCTTTTGGCGGTCGGCATGAACTGTCCATAAATCCGACCCTGCAATGATTTGCGCAGTCGCAACGCGCAAGGCCAAGCCTTGGCAAGATAATAGTTTGGTTCTAACTGCCGCATGGCGATGAAGTGCTAGGTAGTTTTGCATCGCTTTGGTGAGTTCGGGCTTTTCAGGTTTTGTCTCGGCGTCATCAGCTAATGCTTTCTCTCGCCGCTTGGCTTCATCCTGCGTGATGTAGCCTTCGTGGAAAGTGACCTCACCGTCACGGCTGATTTCGACAAAGATTTTGCCGCCTTTGGTTTTGGGGGCTTTGACATGCTCCCATGACGACCACCATGCGCCAACATCTAGAACGATCACTTCCTGCCAACCGCGTTCGATGTAGGTGGATTTGGCTTGTGCAATAGCGGCGTTTTGTAATTCCCAGTACGCATCAGCATCATCAAAATATTGCTTATCGCCGAACAGGTCGGTGATGATCGCGCCACCATAGCTATCCAGATCGAATAGCGCGTTCTGGACAGGAATATCTTTGCCACCCAAGAGCCATGCTTTCAGCTCTCTGCCTGTCGGCGCGTATTCGTCTTCGCTTTTGAAGAGTGCCCACCACTCCTTTTGTTTGGTTGTGCTTGCCATTGTCAAAGTTCGGACTGTGCTCGCATCAATGCGTTGTTTGCGGTAGGCGGTCAAAATCGGAGTGTAGAGCTTGGCAATCGCCAAGCGTTGTCTGACAAGTCGTGTCGTGACGCCAAAGCGGCTTGCCACTTCTTCCACGTCGAGACCTTGTTTAATCAGCGCGGCAAAGGCTTTATATTGGTCGACCTCGTCCATTGGCAGTCGGGCGATGTTTTCGGTAAGGGAGGCCTCGATAGCTCTGGCATCATCGCCCTCTTCCATCACCAAACAAGGCACAGGATCAATGTCCGTGGTTTCGGCGATTTTCGACAGCGCGTGATAGCGGCGCTGTCCTGCAATAATTTCAAATCCATCGCAGTTGGGGCGCACGAGTAGCGGCTGAAGTAAGCCCAGCCACTCAATGCTCGGCACAAGGTCGACGATGTCTTTGCTTCCGACTTTGCGAACATTGGTTTTGGAGGGATGGAGATTTTCGAGGTTGATATGTTGGAGTGTCATGGTTGCTTCCTTTTCGTTTGAATGATCAAAAAATGTCAGTAATACGCCGTTCTACCTGGGGTTCGTGGATAATCAGCCGCACCGATAGATCAGACGTTTTCCTGCGATGATGGTCTCACTGTAATCAACGCCGAGGTCACGGGCGAAGGCGTCATAGTCGATGTAATATTGGAGCGCCTTGGGGATATCGCCGAGCACACCATCTTCAACAAATTCGATGGCAAGATCGCGCATGGAGTGCATTTCAAAAATTTGCACATCGAAATCGTCGGGATTAGCATTTTGGCATCGAGCTCGTATCCGCATTCGCCTACGGCGATGATAATGGCGAGCTTTTGGCTTTCATCCCATTTCTCAACGGCTTCAAAGTAAGCGGTGAAATTGCACTGGCTCAAGCGCCATGCCTTGGCAAGTTCGCAATCCATGTCATCGCCATCAATGAACTGGATTTCAAATTCTTCGACGATATTGCCATAGCTATCTTTGATGTCTGGAGCGAGCTTGGCGTATTCCTCGGCGCTTCGAAAATAAAAGCCCTCCGCATCGATATTGTAGGGCTGGGCATATAAAAATAGGGTCATGGCATCCTCCGCATGGTTTGGGTTGAAGTTTCATGCGAAGCGTTCTTCTCAATCCACGCCGCACATGAACCCTTGCCCAGCGGCGAGCGTCCAATACAAAAAAAGTGAGAGTCGCCGCGCTCACGTGCGCGGCGTCCATCAATTTGGACCTCGATTAAAAGCGCGGATGGGTCAATGACTTTTGTGGGGGACCGCTTAGACGGCCTTGGTGATCCGTGCGACCGTGACAACAATATAAACGCCGGACGGATCACCTAGACCGACTTAGCGGGAAAAAGTCATTGACCCACAGCCATCGGCATCCGCGCTTTTGATGTAAGCTGGAGAGGGGTTCCATGTCCGGCAGGCACCGGACATGACAGTAAAGAGAGCGGCGGCACCAACAGGTGCGGCGCACCGGTGTCCCGTCAGGGATCGAAGCCCAAAGGGCCGAGACAAGCGCGAACTGCGCGCAGGCTCGGTTCACGAGAGCCCGCCCGGACGGCCAATCTCAGCACATTACACATTTAAGCAGCGGAACCAGAGCACGCGATGCAAATTTTTCAACTAGTAGCGAAATGGACGAGTGCCGTCGGCAAACTTCGGCACCCGCCCACTAACAACCAACCACATTTGCGGGGACAAGCGGTCGGCAAATTCAAGGTTAACGCGGTCCGGCAGCCTTCTCCACTGCTTTTTTGACGCCTTGCTGATGAATATTGACAAGCGTTCAAGAACAACAGTAAGCGGGGTTAAGCCCCACCTCCTCACCGGCTTTAGAAATTACCATACAGGCTTAGACTATTAGCCACCGCGTCAGTCACCAACGATTTGAGTCGCAGCGGCCTATATGGCTGGCGTTAGCTATCTATGCTGAAACGCTGTCTGCTTCAATTCTGTCGTTGAATATTCGGTAGGCGTTGCGGCCACTTTTCTTGGCTTGATACAGCGCATCATCTGCCGACTTCAGCAAAAGCGATTGTTCAAGATTAAGCGATCCAGCGATTGCAATTCCAACGCTGGCACCGATCTGAATATTTTTGTTGTCCACCTTGATTGGCTTTGATAGTTCGGCGACAACGCGTCCCGCAAGGGCACGCGAATAGTTCGCGGACAAGACTTGGCTGTTTTGAATTATTGCAAATTCATCGCCGCCTAAGCGTGCAACAATATCGACGTCACGCGTAGCTTGCTGAAGCCGTCTCGCAGCTGTCTGGAGCGTTTCATCTCCTGCCGGATGACCGTGCGTGTCATTGACCTGCTTGAAATGATCCAGATCGACCAGCAAAAGAGCAAACTCGCCAAGGCGGCGCTGCTGGCGTTGAATGGCCTCTTCCAGCTTTTCCAGAAACGCCATACGATTAAGAAGTCCGGTCAGACTGTCATGTCGGGCGGCATAGGCGAGATCTTGTTGTGCTTTTACTTCTTCGGTGGCGTCTTTGATGAGCGCGACGACCAAACCGGATTGATCATCGTCATCTTGCTTGACTAGAACTCTCCTGGTTTGGAGCATCAGGTCGCGGTTATCACAAGTGCGCACTGGCGTAGGCGGGTGTTCTACAAGAGCCTGACCGCTATCAATGAGGCTGGTGTCCAGTGCCTCAATTTTTTCGCCGACATATTCACCGTGAATATCACTGGCAGTTCGTCTGATAACCTCTGAGCGCTTTTTGCCCATCGTTGCTTCGAATGCGGCGTTCACCAACACGTGCTCACCCGTGGTCGCGTTTCTCACCGCAATGGCAATGGGGGCATGTTCGATCACGGCGGTCAGCAGCGTTTGCGTTTGAGAAAGACGATTTTCTGCCAAGCGCTCCGCGGTGACGTCGAAACCGATGCCGCGATAACCTAGGAATTGACTGTTTTCGTCAAAGTATGGACGGCCGATTGTGCGAAAAATGTTGTAGTGATGCTGGGTTCGGCGCTCAAATTCGAAAGGTTCAAACACCTCGCGGTTTGCCAATTGTTGGGCATGGCGTTGCCAGAGCGGGCAGTCTTCATCAAAGCCGCCAATTTCTTGGCGGGTTCTACCCAACAAGTCTTCACGTCGCAATTTGGTATGGGTTTCGATGGAGGCCGAAAAATAGGTGTATCTGAGCTCGCTATCGGTTTCCCACCACCAACATTTTAGAAAATCGAGGATTTGCAGGAGTTGATGATGATCAGTCTCTTGCGCAACGCCGCTACCTTGGATGCTGCCTATATTCGAGCTAGCTTCAAGTCGCGGCGTAAAAAGGGGAACTTTGCTGGGAACTTGATCGCTCGCTCCGCCCATACCAGCAGCTGAGCCAAACCCGGAAAATAAATAATCTATTGCACGGCGCATAAAACGTTTGTTCGCTTACGACAAGAAAAGTGCGAGGACTTCGCGGACGTGCAGTGAGCTTACAATATTCAACTTAAGGTCGCGTAAAGACGAAACGCCGTGTGTTGAACCGGCCAAGCGATTACCTAGTAGCTGGCTCAAGCGGTATTACCGCCCCTGAGCGATCGCGTGGTGCATCAGACGAGAAACTATCAGGCAGGCGCATACTGCCGCGTGGCATCACCGGCTTCGACGAGGCCGCTGCCGACAACCAATAAAAGCGGGCGTTCTTTCTCTGTCAAACCTGAAGACAATCCTTGCGAAGACAATTTGCCGGTCAATATCTGGTCATTTGCAAACGACAATTCCTCGGCAACGATTGCCTCGTAGTCCTTGATCTCTTTCAAAAGCACCGCCCATGACATGGCAAGAACTCCTACTTTTTTTCTGCGTTTGAGACGATGCTACCTGCTCGGAATTACGGGGTAGCTGAAAAGGCGCGGAACTCATCAGAAACGATTGAGTTCCGCGCAGTTAAGACAGTTGGAATGCGCGCGCTGCGGGTCAGCGTTAACATCGGTTATGACTTTGCAGGGGGTGTGGCTGGTCAACTGATGCTCGCGCAATCGAGTAGGGAGATACGTCAGGTAATCTGACTACAGTGAGAGATAGTGTGTCAGTCTGATTTATCCGTTAACAGCCGCAAGTAAGAATCCGCAACCAACCGCCCGCACATGATGATAAGAGGTTGATTTATATTGATAATATACAGAAGATTATAATTAATTACACTGTGAAAAAATAGTTTTTCCGCACTCAAACAAGGTCAGTTGCTGTCCGGCGTAACGTTACACGATCATCATGGAAGCTAGGTTGGATCAGGCGTTCTTTGCCGGTGATTTTCGCGGTTCGACAGTCGCATCGCGACGAGTATAACAAAGTCTCTGCCCCGGAAAATCCTGAAGCAAACACATTGATTGTCATGGGCATGATCGCTACCAAATGGTTATTTATGGCGGCGATTGCTGGGAGGCAAGTTTTGCGGCCAATTCAAGAGGGGGCACACAATGTTTCTCATCCATGACATTCATTCGGCTGGCCAATGCGCTGATCAATTGCTTGCAGAAGAGCTCAATAATAAGGGCATTACGCCCCGCCAGTTTGCGATCATGCGCGCGATCCCTGAGCGTGGCGCTATCAGTAACATTGAGCTTGTTGGATCGACTGGAATAGATCGCTCAACGGTTTCAGATATTGTGCGGCGATTAGATGAAGTCGGGCTTGTTACGCGGGAAAAGACCAAAGAAGACGGTCGAATGTTGGCGGTTCGTTTGACACAGCGTGGCACTGCGTTGCTTGAGAGTTTGTCTTCGGTGGACCTCGAGACAGGCACAAAACTTTTAGACGCCGTTGCGCATGACGAGCGGGATGCACTCTTACGCGGATTGGCCGCGATCGTAGATGCGTTCGGCGGCCCAGCGAGTGGGCGTATGCCGGAACGCGACCGAAGACGGCCTTGAAAACCAGCTTCAATTATGGGGATGACTGTTCCGTCTACCACTCTACGAACATGATGAGCTCCGCATTGCGATCAGCAGCATCAACGCCGCGTGTTACTTTTCCTTCTAAAACCTTTGGCGGCTTGACCGGGTAAACATCCGCCACAATCGAGCGTAGGAACTCTGCACGCAGGAAAGGTAAATCCTCGTTGCGGATGGTTCTTCCAATGTCGCGTCGATTGCTCTGGGATGAGTAGCGACCTTGGTCAACAGCCTTTAGATAAGTGACGCCTGTAAATTCGTACCCCTTTTCGGGTAAGCCACGGTACGAGGCGGCATCCGCACTGCCTCTGACGTAAAGATTATAGGCGACACTCCCTTCTAGTTTGGTCACGACTTCCCGCATAAACGTGCCAAGAGATTCACGGAAAGAGCGACTGGACCGGGCGAGACTATAGCGGCCGGCATCGAACTTGAACTTTATGCCGCTCGCTGCATCTTTGATATCGACGACATAGTATTTACCTTTGCGTCCGCCAACGAGCTGGTTGTCAGGGTAAACCTGGACGTCATAGTTTTCCGTTTCAACGCCATAGGCTAGGCTGTCTCGAAGCTTAAGAACTTTGCCAAAATCTCGTTTGCTTTGTCGCTCTTGTTTGGGCTTCTCTCGAATTAATCGGCCAAGCTCTTCAATCTGCTGCTCCGTCGCAGCATAACGCTCCTCACTCGATGCGATGCTGTCGTTATATTGCCAGATGACCGAGCGTTTGCTGGGCGTGGCTTCAATTGCACGCTGGCGCAGTTGAGACACTTGGCGGTCCAGTAACTGCCGTTGACGCGAGAGTGCTTCGGCGCGTTCGACACGGGCATTATTCTTCGTGATAGACAAGGCACGCTTCAACTGTGAAATGTCATCTGATTGGGAGTTTATGGTCTTCTGTTGTTCACGAGAGACTTGCTCGGCTGTGTCTCTGTCCTGCCGTAGCGAAGCAATTGTGGACTTGCTTTCCATCAGCAGCCTTTGTTCGCGTTTTAGACGTATGCGCAGATCAGCGATGGCATTCTTATCGCCCGACTCTTGGCGAACAATACGGGCTAGTTCGTCAATCTGCTGCGCTGTGGCCTTGAAGCGATCGCTAGTTGAAGCGGTCTGCTCATCATAAGCGGCAACAACCGATCCCTTTCCCGGCGTCGCTGCGATGGCTCGGTCTGTAAGACCTTTTAATTGTTCGTCGAACAAAGCTTGCTGTTTGTTGGCATCGTTCAGCTTGGTTGTCGTGGTACGAAGATTGCGGCGCAAAGCGTCTAATTCGGCATCTCGCGCAGAAATCGTCGTGCTTTGTTCGACGGTTGTTTTCTGTGCCTGCTGCAAGGCTGCGCGCAATGCGATACTGTCGTCCGGCGATTGGATCAGAAATAGACTGAGACCCGCCAGACAGATGCCTCCAATGATCGCGATGAACGCTTCAAGCAGCCGCACTTTCCAGATCAGCACAATCCCGACAACAAGTGTAAGCAATCCCACAAGTGCTAAGCCTGCTAGAACAACAAACGGCATTTGAGATTCCCCCGTCCAATCTCTCAATGCCTGCTTAGTGTCTGTTTTGCCGGGGCAACGCAAGAAAGTTGGGATGGGGTCGCCGCACTATCTCTTTTGCCAAACTGTCAAATGGTGTGCCCCAGGGTTGCCACGATTGCTCAGCGACCACGACCGGATCAGGCCTCGTGACTACGATGGTTCCAGATCGATTGATCGACTACGTCATTCAATCGGGGTGATCTCTTGCGATAGCGGGAAACTGAACGCCAAGGTGTTGCGGACTGCGATGCATCACTCTACATGCCTTCGTTCCCTGTTCAGTGTTTGTGATCAGTTGCAACTCATCGTCTGGTGGCGGGCTGCTTTCAAATTTCAGCAGTGCCCCGACCGATGTCAGATTCTCAACAACGCATGTCATTAGTTTCCCGTCAGAGGTTCTGACGAATGCATGATGCGGTGATGGGTTTCTATCGACTTGGCGGCGCTCGCCAGTCGGCTTTTCGGTGCTCATTTGTCGATCCAGGTATTGTTGTTGTTTGTCAGTGAACGCTAAGCGCGATGCATTGCGACTTTGTATGAAATACCGATCGATTTTTAAGCAAATGAAACTCAAACAAAGCTCAATGCGCAAATTTTGCGCTCGCAAAGATCACTGGAAGTAGAGGTTCGGTTTCCATCGCCCGTTGCAAGCTAAACTCAAACAAGCCGGCCTGGTCCCTCAGAGGCAATCGGCTCATGTCGTCCGTATGCATGTGTCTGGGGGCGAATGCATCGACGATCCGTTGGGCCATCGCATGACAAAACGGCCATGCGTTGCCGTCATCAGCAAAGACAATTAGGCCGGTTTCACCCGGAAGCTGCACGAGCGCGCGCGATACGATGGTGGCGTCGACTGGAAAATTCTCGCGCGGATAGGTTGTACCGTTGGCCAACGCGAAGACGATTTGACCGGGTACATGTCGGCTATCGGAACTCGGAGCGACAGCAAAAATATGCATCTGCGTTCACTGCCATAGCGGGATGGCAAGTAAATACACTGACTCGGAACAATAGTTATTCGAGTTCAGGCAGCAGTGCTCCAGTCCGGTATTGATAATCTACCGAATGCATCATTTTTGTTCGTTTAGTCGTCGAAAGCGATTTTCTTTTCGGCCATGGCGATAGACTCGAGAGAAAAGAACACGATGAACAGCACTCGAAGGAACGATGACATCACCACTGTCGTGTGGGTCGACCCGCAATCGGGTGAAGATCATGCCATCACAGTGATGCGCTGCGGCAAGGAATGGTGGAGCTATGTTGACACCACCCGCATCAGTGAAGACTGCAGATCCAAATCTGAGGCAATCGAAGTTGCACAAGCAAGCCTTGTTGAGCGTTACAAGAGCAGAACAGAAGACGCAGCAGCTGAACCATCGAGCGCGAGGAAGCCCGAAGAGAGGTCGGGGCTACCAGGTGCACGCACCCTAGCTATCCTAGGCGTTGGGATTTTATCGTGCAGCGCAATTGCGGCTACTTTCTTGTTCAATCACGATGTTGCCCGCGATTTCCTGGGCAGTTTTTCCGTTGCTGGTCAGCAACCGGACGGTCCTGACACGAGAACTGGGTTGCCACCATTGCCGGATCGCAAGATTCAGCGCGCTGCCGGAGTGAAGACGGGATGGATAAAGAGGCGAATTGAAACAGTGGCGGTTTCCGACTTCAAACCAACCGCTGCTAATATAACTCGGCGTAGCTTGATCAATCGAGATCCGCCTGTGCGCGAGGTCCAGACTTCTTCTAATAGCTCTAACAGCCGTCAATCAGCCTATCGTCCCGCCCCCAGGTTAGAGGTGCAAGACGTGCCGCTTTCAAAAGTGCAAAGCGCCACGAGACAACAAGAAATAGCTGCAGTGGAAGAGGCTGACAAATCGGCTCGACATTCGGTGCGAGCGATATCAACGACAATCAGGAACTCCGGTGAATCGACGAGAAAAAATTTACAACGGCCCATAGCACGAACGCGACAACGAAAAACAAATAAACCCACCAACAACACAAAGCGGCATAAGAGCCATCGCATTAAGAGCCGCAAAGCACGCCGTCACTATCGTCATCGCCAATTGGTAAGCGTTAGGCGAGTACGGGTTGGTAAACGCTCTGTAAAAATTGTTCGCTTTCGCAGGCCACGGAATTTAAGCGAGTATCGCCGATTGCAATCAGCGCGCAACCGCATCATTGCAAACTATTTGCGTAAGCGACGCAGCCGCCATGGTTACTGATTGAGCTTGTTGCGGCCACTATACGGCCAAGCCTCGACGGCGCGAAGAGCGATGAGCTGCCGCTCACTTGCATAATCGGTGATGAGCTGACCTATCGCATCAAGAAATTCGCGCGCGTCTCGCCAATCTGCGCGGCTGAGGGGCGTGGCCGGTGCAAGGAGTTGAAAACAAACCAGCGTTGTTTCAACGATGAGCCGCTGCGTGTTGTCTTCCGGCAGTGCTTCTCTGGCTTCGGTGAGTGTTGCAATACCGAGGCGCAATGATGCTTGATTGCCATCGCCATCCCGGCGAAGCGATCGGGTCAAGCGGGAAGCAACTGCGTCGAGAACAATCTCGCGTTGTCGGCCTGGCATCCGCCGGAACTTGCCTAAGCACATGCGAGCACGCCGCAAGATCGTTTCGTGACTTTCGTGATCGTAGGACAAGTTGGAGGTAACCTAAGAACGTTGAACTGTCTTTGCGCGATCGGCCAATTTGCTTAGACTGATAAGAGTTGGACAGGATCAATTTTCCAATGATGTGGGCATGCTTGAGATGATGTCTATGACTCGAAAGCTTTACTGTCATGACACATTTAAAGCGCGCAAACTGTTTTTTGCATGCATACTTGCATTAGAAGCAAGCTGCGCATTACCTTTATCAACTAGAAAAGTCGGGGAGCATTTCTTACGCCATGTCCAATTTTTCAGACTTAGATTTAAATCAGAATACCGTGGTTGGCTCAGGCCCAACAGTATTTCACGGAATATCTCAAGAAAACTCGGGTCAAATTGTCGAGGCCAGAGCCAACTTAAAATTGAATACGGGTCCACACCCAGTTATGGTGACGCTCCACGGTGGTGGAATGGCTAAATTCGACACTGCGAACGTACCAGGTGACGCCGGTCTTCTCCTGGAAATTGCTGACGATGATCAGCAAGGCTCGCCTGCACTACGAAATACACTCACACGGTCCAGTCAATATGCTTACCCCGCGGATTCCCGCTTAATATGGTCAAGTCTTTCCTATAGTTGGTGTTTCGCGGCGAATACAACGCGGTTTTTTCAGGTTGGCGCAACGAGAATTGGAAGAGACGCAGCGAGAGTGGTAGGACTGCGAGCTGAGCTAATCTGGACGGTGACAGTCTGTAACGACGTGCGCTACATTTAATCCTGACTAATTACGGTACATATTGGTAAAGGAATACTGCGATGAAATGGAAGGTCTCAGAGACTTGTCTACCGTATACGATCGTTATTGCTATGTTTTTGGGAGTTTTAGTTTTTCCGCACGGCGCACAATCAAGTGGACTGCTTTATGACAGATACGTCCACACTGTCGAAACCCAGCCAGGTAAATTCCGAGACGTGGTTGATGTTTTCAGATTGATCGGAACATCATCGACGCGCCTAACAGCCTCTCCTACTGATAAGGAACACGACAGTGGAGCGGCGGTGTGGCGGGCCGACGGGCAGAGGATAGCCTTTCATACGACACGGCATCGGGAAACGAATGGCAACACAACAGAGATCTACGTAGCCAATCCGGACGGTAGCAATCCCGTGCGCTTAACGACAAATTCAAATATCAACGACGAAAATCCCAAGTGGTGCGGTTCGGGCAACAAATTAATTTTCGCGCGCAATGACAGCATTTACACAATGGAGGCGGTCGACAGCAACTCGGACGGCAATGGAGATAACTTGACGGAAATAATCAGTGGTGGAGATGTCCTTACGCCCGATTGCTCACCGGACGGATCAAAAATTGTCTTCATCCGGCTCGTCGCCGGCACTGATCGAAAGGTTATCGTTGCTGATATCGACGGCTCAAACGAGGTCGTCTTAACAACGCAGCAGGCCCGCTGCGAAACCCCGCGCTGGTCGCCGGACGGCAATTGGATCTCATATAGCTGTACCCATCACACGGGACCCACAGGTTCTCTTAACATCTTTCGCATGAAGCCGGTTGATGTTTCTCCGCAAGACGGCGAAGGGGACGATCGCGAGCAATTGACCAATTCACCAACTGGGTCTTTTGCAAGCAATCCCGTGTGGAAGCCCGATGGCTTAGCTATTGCGTATACTTTGAGTACCGGCGTGATCAATGCTGGCTGGAAAAAAACAATCGGCACGAATGATGATGCACCAATACCCGGACTGTCCGGACGGACATGGCCAACCGACTGGCGTTAATTTGGGAGTGAGGATTGGTCGAATGATAACGTCACAGAGAGCCCTATCTGGAATCTGCGCAGCGCTCTTGTTGGGTGTAACACCCAATCTAGCTGCAGCGGAGAAAACACGCGCCATACGCTGCACCGAATTTGACAGCTCTATGATCCAATCGAAGCAGGTTAACGGCGTTAAGGCCTATATATTCACGCTCGTCGTGAAACCGGCATCAGGCACATTAAAGCGCTGCACACCAGAAATTCCACCGCTCAACATTTGTGCCTTGTCTGAAGTAGATGGAGCCGGCAAGAATCGCGGATGCGAAGTGAGTTGGACGCAAAGCATTGTCGATTCAGGGCGTTGGACGTTGAACGTTAGAAATGACAGCTCCGCCGCATTCGACCTGCAGTGCTCCATGATCTGCTATTAGCACAGTCGATTTACTGGAGCCCTGTTAGACCACGCATGACTCAATTTAGCGCTACAAACCGGGCTGGGGTTGACGTCAACGATACATTTTCAAAGTCGATAAGAAGTTCGCAGGCTAGCGCGCCCTTCGTGAACAGGTAGTCGTCATACAGCAGCCTCGAAGCATGGTGGCATAAGCGTTTCTTCAATCATCATCATGCGAATAGAGATAAATTATAAAAGGCTATTGACTAGACTCTGATGTTCAAACCAACCTCGATGATACTTTTGGAAAGATTGGGAGTATTCGTTCGTGAACATAGAAGAAATGAAGGAAATTGCATCTAGCATAGGGTCTGGGACTGCCAGTGTTGCTAAAGGACAGGTTGAATATCGGCTCGTTGCATTTGACGCAAGCAGCAGATTTCCAATAATTTTAATAACCAAGGATGCGTTTGATGTTCCCAGTGTCGATGAAGAATTTGAGGTAAGGGTTACAGGCAGGACGATAAATGGAACGGTCAAATATAAAGACGTAGTCTTTCAACACAACCCAAACCTCCTTGCCATCGTCACTACGGTCTTAGTTGGAACATGATATCTGAAGCTTTCTTTGAGCTTTTGACGATCGAATGGCATAGCGTGGCTCAATCCACCTATAGCTGATGAAGCGGTGTGAGTAGCTCTCGCTATGCCAGAAACCTGAAAGCGCGATTCTGACAGTCTCTTCTGATGAGCATGTCTCGTTGTGACGATATCAGTGCATCAAATGCGCTGGAGAGTTTTGCATCGAGCGCTATCGATAACCGAGATCTTGGAAACTCGGTCGTGCCACGACAAGATCATTCTCAATTTGGTCCAGTAGCTGATTATTCGGCATAGCATGTAGAGCGGGCAGACTTGGCAGTACTGTTTGAAGCTGCGCGAAATCATCAGTTAGACATGTGAAGTATTCCGAAATGTTTTCATCCATGTCTGCCAAATGAATAGCGATCGTTCTCATCATATCCTGCAAGCGTGTAAAACTGCCCGGATGCGTGCTCTGTTTATCGTTTCCAAAACGGTTATTGATCTGGTCGAACAAGAAGGTCATGAACAGCGATGCAAACAGCGCTAACCTGCATCGAAATGCCCGATCAAATTTAGCTATGCCAATGATGTTCTCTTTGTCATCCAGTTGGGTTCGATAAGCGCCGTAGAGTGCCGAGCGGTCGGCATCTAATTCGATGGCGCGCAGGAAACGATGAACCGGCAACGGCAGCGACGCACTTTGCGTTTCAATCAGGCCAATATAGTTGGCATCTGCCACTTCATTAAGGCGGATGTCACGATTGAACTGCGCGAGATAATCAACATGGCCATTCAGACAATGGAACAGTTCGTGAAACCAGACGAAGCGCATCATCAGGATCGTGAGATAAATCGCGAATTGGTAGCGTTCCGAATCGCGCGGCACCAGCCTGCCGGCAAAATCCATGTCCGCAACATCCTGCCCGGCCACTGTTTGATCAATCAGCCAGAAGGCCGGCAGTTGATCATCGTCGAAACGCGGCGATGCCTCCCCTTTCGGATCACCGATCTCGGTGAACATGTTTTGTTGGGCCATGATAAAACAGGCCATCTGAAACACCATCGCGTGGAGGCCGACATTGACGCCGCAAACAAGGGCCGTTTCTGCCTGCGCAGCAAATGCGTTTGGCTGAATGGAATTCACCAAACAAGGGTAGACCCGAAAAACTTTATCACCGGCAGAGGTAGTGCTTGCACTTTGGCGCATGTAGTCACGCGCGCTTGTTATACTTGCTATGGCAACGTCATCGCGTGGTTCAGTACCGCCAAGGACAGGATCAAATGCACCAACCGCGAATTTACCTTCCACATATGCTTTGGCAGATTGTTGATCAATATCATCAAAGAGTGGCCGGTATGGTGTCATCCTAGGCCTCGATCTGCAGGCGCTGAACGAAAACCTTCCAATCCGCCTCCTTGCATGCAACGAGATGCACGGCCAGCTTTTGCAAGGTTGCGGTTTCGATGGCCGTGCCGCGGTAAAATTCTTGCAAGATGACATTCGGAAATGGTCGGGCAGATTGTATCGCGATGAATTGATGGACGCCTTCATCGCGCCGCTCACGCATATAGCTGAATTCGCGATCATCTTTGTAGCCGGGTGCAATCAATCGATCATGAACATCATTACGCTCCACCGGCAAACGTCCAATCAAACCACCGCCAAGTTGAATTCCCAGAAGATGCTCACCGTGGAATAAGGAAGGAAATTCTAAGCGGAACCAGCTGCGCAGGGGCACGACCGGTAGATCGTCTCTACTGTTTGAGCCTACTTCGACGAGATGCGAGTCAGTTTCCCGGAAGAAAAGCTTACCGCGGTCATAGATGCCATGCTCTGCGATAAGAGTTTCCCAGCTTGGTGCCCAAAGGGTTTCGATTTCTTGCTCAAACTCCGTGACTGACAATCGGAGGGTTTGGGCAATATCGGCATCAGATATTGTGGACGGAAAACATCCTCTAAAAAGCTCGACAAGCGCATCCAGCCTTTCATATGGGATTTGTCCGGCCTGGCGGGTTGCTGCACCGTGCGCATACCAGTTGAGCGTCTTCATGGATATGTCTAACTGCTTTGCGATTGCTTTCTTGTCCTCAGCGCCTCCACGAGAAATCAGGATGTCGAGTTTGCGGTGGAGTCCCGGAATAACGAACGCCATGATTTAAATCTCACTCAATAGCAAGTTGCCAGCCAAGGCTGGCTCAAGGCTGGAGTCAGAGCTTCGCAGCACGATTATTAAGAATGCCGGAACATGTCAGTTAAAGGGCACCGGCAAAATGGCATCGCAAACATTATCCAATCAAGTTCAGGTCGTTAAGGCCGGTAGGCCCGATTCAATCGTACGATCAAACTCAGTCGGCCCGACCGAAGAAGCCTATTCCGATCTCATCTTCGCGTATGCATTTTTCAATGACCAACTATTTGAGGGAAAGCTGTCGGCGCCACTGATCACGCTGGCACGCAAACCTAGAATGTTGGGCGCCTTTGCACCGAAGCGCTTTCAAAACCGTGACGGTGATATCGCGCACGAAATTATCCTCAATCCCCATTACTTGAGTCAACGTGAAGATTTCGACACGCTGTCGACGTTGGCTCACGAGATGGCCCATCAATGGCGAGAGGATTTTGGTCCCACGCCATCAGGAAAGCGGCGCGGCGGCTATCATGATGCCGAGTGGGCTGATTGCATGGAACGCATCGGCTTGATGCCGTCCCATACTGGCAAGCCAGGTGGCAAACGTACCGGCCCCAGAGTCAGTCACTATGTGATTAATGGTGGTCCATTCGAGTTTGCAGCGCGCAAGCTTCTCTCCAAAGGCTTTGTCATTCGCTGGGCGGATCGACTGATCATGAAAACTGATCCTGCAGCGAGCGCCGATGACGACGGCTCTCCCGAAACAAAAAAGCCAAAAGATCGCGTGAAATTCACGTGCGTTACATGCGGGCTCAACGCCTGGGCGAAACCGAGCGCCGCACTCAAATGCAGTCCTTGCGATGAGGAACTCGTTTCGCCTGAGGCTACGCCATCTAATAATCCATCCAAACCAAACGAGGGAGACGTTCCATCATGAGTGATCATGTAACCGAAGATACTTTGGCCTCGACGATCGAGCCAAGGCGATGGTTGAACAGTCCTGACGTCAAAGCACCGGAGCCGCCTCAAAGGAAGAAACCGGTGCGGCTTGAGCCAAAGCCCAAATTTGATGTTGCAGATGTCGCCCTGCCCGCATTTGCAGTCGCCACCGGCGCCATGGTTGGCCTGTCAGCGCCGCAGCTCATTGACCCGAGCGGTTTCACCGGGTGGGTCAAGATCGGCATTCTGACCGGTAGCGCCACACTGGTTTCCTACATTGTCAATCGCTACGCGGTTGAGCAAGGCGCTGACTTGGCATCACGCGGCTATTTAACCGCCGGGATAGTTAGCGTTGGTTCAATCGCTGTTGTTGGCGGAGGCCTCTTTGCCTCGACGTTTGCCGGCCTCACCATCGAACGCGTCAACGCACTAAAGTTGCAGCAGCATGGTCAACGCCTCGTCCTTTATGTGGACACCGCCAACGCAAATCTCGCCAAAGCGGTTCAGAGCAAGCCGGCTGTCGATGCCGCGGTCGCGGATATCAAGCTGCATGTGGCCTGCGAAATTAAAGAAGGTTGTTTGTCGAAAGGCCGGGGTGGCAGGGGCCGCGTCACGCGTGCCTTGGAACCGATCGCCATCCGCTCGCAGGAAATTTCAAGTCAGCTAAGCAAAGGCAACGCGGCCCGAGGCGATGCGTTAGCAAAGCTGAACGCTCTCATTGGTAATTACCAAACGACATTCAGCAATGCGGAGATTTCATACTCCGAGCGCCGTCAGAAACTCAGTCGCATCGATGCGAAAATAAAACAGCAAGTCAGCGCCCTTGGTGAAAGCATGCCGATCTCATTGCTCCGTGCTTATGGCGCCGAATTAGAGCAAGGCGTAACCATTGCTGATCGCCCGCAAGCAACAAGCAATGTCAATGCCGTTCTGCGCCGCCATGGATTGTCTGTGTCGACCTCGATCGAGAGTATTCCGGCAAAGAAACTGACCGCACCGAGTTTTCCGGCTGAGGCAGGAGTGTCTTCCACCTTTGCCTATATGGGCCACTTCCTTCCAATCGCCGCGCTGACAGCAGTCATAGAACTCGTCATGCCACTCACGCTCTGGATCTACATGCTGCTGTCTCATCTGTGGAGCCATTACCGGGAAGATCCGGTATCGCCTCCAACTCCGCCTAAAAAGAAGCGCCTTCCCCATCATGACCTAGACGGAGACGACAATGTTTGACACCCAAGGTTCCATGATTGGCAGTGGCGCACTCATTGCCGGTCTCATCTATGCCGGTACATCAATGTATGTAACTGGTCCGTTGGTAACGCAGCGCCTCGTTGAAAAGTCCGGTTGGCTAGCCCGGTGCGAGCGAAACATCAAGCAAGAAATTGGCACAAGCCAAAGCATGTCCCCTGCCCTGCCGCAGATCGATTGCGGCGCAATTTTGCGCAATCTTGATCCGGCGATGAGGCGGTTAATCGAAACCTTTGGCGGCGGCGTTGCTTGTCAAATGGCAGATGCCAAGCGGCGCCAACAAGAAGCTCTTGCCGAATTCAAACGTCAGCGGTTGCGCAATATTGCCAGCCTGGCTGGCAGTCGCTGCCAGTGCGCTGTGTCGACTCTGACAGATACCAAACGCCTATCAGTAGGGCTCTATGCCGGATCAGCCAGGCTAATACAGCCCGGCATCATTCGCAACTTGGATGGTGAACTAACAGTGGCACTGCATGGAGCTTATTGCGCCGGCATTACCAAAGTTGGGAGCGGATCATGATCCTTGGCTTCGTGCGCATCGAGAACGGCGCGATCAACACGCACCGTGATTCCTACCTACTGGAAAACCTGAATGTCGTCAGTGTTCGCCGCCCCCTGCTTGGAGCGGGTTTGATAGGCGCCGCGGGAGCAATGGCATTTGGGCTGGGGTTTGTTGATCTGCTTTATCCATCGGAGTTGATAACGATTGTTGTCATCGCGGCATCAGCCCTGCTGATCGGCCACCAGGTGGCGCAGCTCAAATTGATCAGCCGTGAAACCAAGGGAACGGAGTTAGCAGGCGCGGTTTGGGGGACTGCCGCGTCATTGCAACAAATCCGCAAAGACATCGTTGCCGAACTGCGCTCCCTTCCCTCCAGCCAAGTTGCAGGAGGACGATCATGAAAGTCTTTCGCCGTTCTCTTGGCAGCGTTGCTCGCATCAATGGGATGCTCTTGCTTGCTGCCTTCTATGCTGCGATCGCCTGGATATCCTGGCCGACCCATCCACAATGGTGGGGCTTTGGAGTGATCAGCGTCTTAAGCGCGTGTGCCTGTTTAGGTGCTCTCATCCAATCGTTGCGAGAGATGACAACCCTTTATTTGCGCGATCGCACACTGGCCGACTATGAATCCCAGGCCAAGAAACAAAAGAATGCCGATCTCGCCTCCGATGAAACGCTAAGACAGGCGGGGGTGATTGATGGCTGAATTGGCAAAGGCTTCACAAGATCAAGCAGGTCGCCGCCTGTTGGGTTTCACCCTGAACGGCAAGCCGATTTTCGAGCATAAACCGTGTCATTCCCTGCTACTCTCTGCGGCCGGTGGCGGCAAGACCACCTGCGGCGCCGTTCCGTGGCTCCAATCGATGTTGGCCGATACCAGCCGTGCGATCATCGTCACGGATGTGAAGGACGGAGAGATTGCGGCCCAATGCGCTGCCATGTGTGCCAAGCATGGCCGCAAAGTTGCAATCATCGATGACTTCAATTTGTTCGGGGATGACAATCCATTTGATCTGCAGCTCAATGCCTATGGCGGCATCATCGCAGCGCACACACAAGACAATGGCGAGCTCGTCTTTGCCACGGACAATGCCAATAACGCGCTCATAGAAGAACCGCCGCGCGATCAACGCAATGCTTATTGGCGGGATGAGCCGCGCACTTTGGCCGAGTATGCGCAGCTCTCGATTTTGGCGAACCGTTCCATGTCGGCATACCCAGGTGCGGTCTGGAGTCTGCTGTCCGATCCGACCTTGATCCATCGCTCTGTCACTATCGATAAGCGCAGCCGCAACCGCCCCTTGAAGGCGCTGGCGCATCACGTTGAGGAGATGCAAAAGAACGGTGAGCATTATTCGCAGCATCGCGGGGCAATTCTCAAAGCCTTGAGAATTTTTTCAGCCGGCAGTCCGCTACACTTGGCCGGTGCCAATGCCGACAAAACACATATCGATTTATTACGTGAGCGCTATGTCGTCTTTATCGTCGGACCGCAGCGTCACATGGAAAGACTAGGACCTTACTTTGCGCTGCATTTGCAATCTTTCATGGAAGCATTGCTTGGCACCAAAGGTCTGCTTGTTGATTTCATTTTGGATGAGTTCACGAACGCACCGCTGAAAGAACTGGTGTCACGGCTTACGACCATGCGTGCCTATGGCGGCAATGTGCATATGGTTGCGCAATCGCGCTCGGAGATCGAGCGCAAATATGGTGACAAGGAAACGCTCACCATCGAAGAGAATGCCGTGATCAAGCAGTGGTTCGGCTTCTCGTCATTTAACGAAGCTGAACGTGTCTCCAAAGCGATCGGCGAAGCGCTGCATGTCACTGAAGGCATGGGGTTCTCATCTGATAGGACGGCGTTCAGCGGTAATATCTCTCGCGTCCGTGAGCGATTATTCACAGCCGAAGAGCTGATGCGTCTGCCAAGCGACGAGCAGATCATTCACATCAAGGATGTTGGATTTATCCACGCCAAGAAAGTGCGCCAGAACGAGATCGCGCCCTATTGCGATGATCTTCAGGATAATCCGCTCGAAGGCAGTCGGCTTGAACCGCAGGCCAAACTGACATTGCCCACTAGTCTAAATAGAGGCCTGTCATGACGGTGCGTTTTCTCAGGCCGAGTTATGCAGCATGGCTCATCGTCCCGATCATCTTATTCGGCATCTATGTCACAGTCGGCACGCCGCATGTGCGCTGGAGTTATAGCTGGAGAGATGACGGCCAAGGCTTCGATCCATTTGCCAAGCGTTTTTACCTGCGCTGCACCTATCTCGGACCAGAAGGTCATTTCACTTTAAACCATCCGCCGCGCGGTGATTGCCCGCTCCTTCGCTTTGCCAAACATGATCGTCGCTAAAGAAAGGCGACGTCCTACGAATTAGAGGACATGAACGATGCCCTACGAAATTGGAACTGGAATCGATCCAGGCGCCGACCTCAACAAGAGTTTTCATCTGGCCAGCTTGCGCATGCTTGCTGATCTCGGTCTCAGTGGCGCACATCAAAGCCAAGCTCTGGAGGTCATACGGCAATTTCAATTGGCGCGCGACAAAGAAGAAACGAACTACCGCGCCACCTACGATGATCGCGTCAAGGACTCAATCCTAAAGTTGCAGAACCGCGCCGCCGGTAAAGACGATGATCACAAGCCGCGATGGGGCACCGCTGATCGCTTCAATCCAAACGCCTTGCGCCTGCAGGCCGAGCGCGAAGTTCGTTTTGCCCATCAAACAACCTTGTCACTTTTGGACACGCAAGAAACCCGCGAGTTGGAAGAAATTGCCAAGCAGGCTGACCGGGACGTTCCGAACCAGGAGATGTCACCACGTTCTTCTGAACGGCGATCGCAGTCACATATGCGAAGCCGTCCCCGACCACGCGATTAGTCACCCTGACACGAAAGGAAGTACAGATGTCGACAACCAACGATTTGGAAACTCAAGGCAATTCTATGCATCCGGCTCAAGGGCATCCGGCAATGCCCAAAGCCAATAGTGCAGCAGAGCAAACATCCCTTCTCCCAACTAAATCCAATCCAGATGAAGCCGAGAGGGATTCTCTGGCAAAGGCACGCGAAAGTTTCTCCGGGAGACTGTTGACCGATTCGCAATTCGACGAAGCAATTGCAATCACGCAAATCCTCGAGCGGGAAGTCTATAAATCCGGATCGTTCAAGGACAAGCTACAGGATTATTCCTACGCCATGGCCCGCTCAGAAAAGCTGGATTCCAAACGCCTCGAAACAACGATACGCGATCTATTCAAGGAACGAACCGGGCGCACCATGAACCAAATGCGCGAAGAACTGAAAGCACGGGAAGACCGGCTAGATGACGCTGACCGCGATCAAATCTTGATGGCCAGCCATGAAGTGGAAGTGATGATGGCAAACGGCGACAAGATTACCTTCAACCGCGCATTGGCCGAAAAGGCCCAGACGCTCGCCGAAGAATTAAACATCACCGACAACGGCGCCAAAAAACTGATGGCCGATACTTTCGACGCCGAACAGTCGGAAGACGGACCACGCTTTTATGAATGGGGCGAAGCACTGGATGAGCAATATTACCGCCCGCAAATTGAAGCAGAGAAACAAGCGCGCGCCGAAGCCAAGCAACAAGATCTGACCGATGCAGGAATCGCAAGACCGCGTCGTCGCCGCTAGAGAATTCGAATGGCGTCAAAGAGTTTCGTAAAATAAAAAGAAATAATATTACGTCGTTTTATATTGAGAATAGGAGTAAATTCCTATTTACTGCATGTTCGTATTTTGTTCCAAAACAATAAGAAAGGAAACACCATGAACAAAAATAATCAAGTAAAAAACAATAAATCTCCAATTAGCATTCGAGAAAGTTTTTCTGCGCGCTTGCTTAGCAATGCGCAGTTTGACGAAGCGATGGCCATTACCGGCATTCTTGAACGTGAAATCCTTAAAAGCGGATCATTCAAAGACAAGCTTGGTGACTATGCCTACGCCATGGCACGTTCCGAGCGGATGGATGTCAGCCGGGCGGAAACTGTCTTAAGGGACCTGTTTAAGGAACGCACCGGTCAAACCATGAACCAGATGCGTGAAGCCTTAGCAGAGCGTGACGGTGATCTGAATAGTCAAGTGAATGATGACGCCTACAGTCTTGCTATCGCGATATCAGACATTATGGAGCAAGGCGAGAAGCTCTGTTTCTTTCGTGCCTTCGCTGATCAGGCCGAGAGCTTGGCCCGGCAGCACGACATCACCGACGCCATGGCCAAGAAATTAATGCGTGAGGTGTTCGAAGAAACCGAGGAGCAGCCATTGCTGGATTGGGGCAAGGAGCTGGATGAGAATATCTATCGTCCACAGATTGATGCCGAACGAACCAAACGTAGCCAGGCGTCCAACGATCGTGGCGCTAACTCTACTGCTACATCACGCGGTGCTCGCAACCGTCAAGCCGCCAACCAGCGCCCTGCGCCTTAAAGTATTGGTATGCTCATGACCTCCCAAACGACAAACGATCAAAATATCAGCAAGACAACCGACACATCGCGTGGATCGGCGTCTCATGACGGCTCTAAACGGATCGTGTCTGTCGATTGGGAGCGTTATGCGCAGTTCCTCGAGAATGAGAAACTGACGGAAGAACAAAAGCAGGAATTTCTGGAGACTCTATGGAACATCATCGTTGCCTTCGTAGAACTTGGATACGGTGTACACCCAATTCAGGAATTTGGCGAAGCCAATGAAAAGCTTGAGAAAAATCCTCTGCCGGATTCCGACACTGTGGTACAATCAAGCTAATCCAAACAAAACATCGACCGCATTTGCCCGCAACGGCAGATATAGGCGGCCGCAACAACTAAGAAAGGAAAGGAGATATGGAGCACGCCCTATCAATTGAACACGATCAACAAGTCAGACGCGCAGTCATTTATTGCCGCGTCTCGAGCAAAAAACAAAGTGCCGAAGGTAGCGGCCTCGATAGCCAAGAACATCGTTGCCGCGAATATGCGCAGCAGCGCGGCTATCAAGTCGACGCAATCTTTCCGGATGACGTCAGTGGTGGCGGTGACTTCATGAAACGCCCCGGCATGGTGGCATTACTTTCCTATTTGGATGCGCGACCCGACGACAGTTACGTCGTGATCTTTGATGATTTGAAGCGATATGCGCGTGACACTGAATTCCATCTCAAACTCAAACGCGAGATGTCGGCACGCGGCGCAACACGCGAATGCCTCAACTTCAAGTTTGAAGACACACCGGAAGGCAAATTCATCGAAACTGTCCTGGCCGCCCAGGGGCAGTTGGAACGTGAACAAAACGGACGCCAGGTTCGTCAGAAAATGCAAGCCCGGATGGAGCAAGGCTATTGGGTGTTCAAACCACCCGTTGGCTATCGTTACGCATCGTCAAGCCGAGGTGGCAAGCAGCTCGTTCACGATGAACCGTTGGCCTCCATCGTGACAGAAGCTCTTGAAGGCTATGCTGTCGGTCGCTTCGAAAGTCAGGCCGAAGTAAAACGCTTCCTAGAGAGCCAACCGGAATTTCCCAAGAATGAGCGCGGCGAAGTTCGGCAACAGCAAGTATCAGACATTCTATCTCGCGCCATCTACGCAGGCTATGTCGACTTCAAAGACTGGGACATCAGTTGGCGACAAGGTCAACACGACCCACTGATCTCCCTAGCCACCTACCAGAAAATTCAACAACGTCGGGAGGGAACGGCCAACGCACCACATCGCAAAGATATTCGGCTCGATTTCCCGTTGCGCGGCTTTGTGCTATGCGACGATTGTGGCCAGCCATTCACATCCTGCTGGTCACGAGGCAAATCCAAAAAATACCCTTACTACCTTTGCGACACGCGAGGATGTCCAAGCCGTCGCAAGTCGATCCGTCGTGATTTGATCGAAGGCCGATTTGCTGAAGTGGTTCAATCCATCACGCCAAAACAAGCACTCTTTGATATCGCGATTGCCATGTTCAAAGATGCCTGGAGTGAGCGCGGCGAACAACTTCAACAAGTGACAGTCGGCCTCAAGCGCGAACTTAAAGCCCTTGATACGGATATCGATGAGTTGGTCCAACGCATCGTCGAAACATCAAACACGACCGTCATCACTGCCTACGAAACGAAGATTGAACAATTGCAGCAAAAGAAGTTGAGCATCTCCGATCGGCTGCGAAATCAGTCCAAACCGAAGCACAGCTTCGAGGAGTCTATCGAACACGCCATCACCTTCCTACAAAACCCCCGAAGAATATGGGATTCAGGTGATTTTGCGATGAAGAGAACGGTTCTCAGATTGGCGTTTTCGGAACGTCTGGCCTACAGCCGAAAAGACGGTTATCGAACACCAAAAACATCCTTACCATTCAAGGTGTTAGGCGACATTTGCAAGGAGGATTTCAAGATGGTGGAGCCGAGGGGAATCGAACCCCTGACCTCTACAATGCCATTCTGCAAAGGGCCAAACAGTAGCGAACTTGAATGGACCGATACGGACACCAGTCAGAAAAATTCTGTGAATAAGTTCATAATGTTAGCCATCCGGTTGCATACGCCGTTGTCCGCATTTGTTCGCTACCAGTCGAAGGGGAAATGTTACCCAGGGGTTACCCGTCTGGTAGCGATGCCATAGCAAGTTCTCTGTCAAACCAAGGAGCAGAGAAATGGCAAATCGCAAACTCGAAGATATAGACATCAAACTTGCCATCGAGCGTGCAAAGAAGCTCAACCGCCGCATTGAACTCCGAGACGGCAAAATGACTGGATTGACGCTAAGGGCCTCACCCTCTGGCTCGGCATCATGGTCTGTTACATGGCGACAACCCAGTGAAACTAGATTACGTCGCAAGACCATCGGGTTTTACCGGAAACCAACCGGGTTCAGCCGATTACCTATCTTGACATTGAGAACAGCGCGTATCTCAGCCGCCGACTATTTGGCCTCCTTGCGTAGTAACATTATGGAAGGACAACTTGTCGTGCAAACGTCACCTCCGTCCAAGAGCGTTGCTCCTCAGTTCGGCGAGCTATTCAATCAGTGGTTGGAACGTTGGGCAAAACCAAAACTGCGGTCATGGGAGCATGAAGAGAAGCGATATTATCGACATCTCGCTGCAAGAATTGGACAAGTCCCGATCAACCAATTGGAAAGGAAAGATTTCGCGTCTATCAGAGACGATTTGAATCAGAATTCTGGACCAACAGAGTCCAACCGGGTGGTCGCGTTGTTCAATCGCATCCTCAACTGGTCCGTTGATGCTGGACTAGTAAGTTTCAATCCAGCAGCCCGCTTGCGGAAGGTTGGCAAAGAGCGTGCATCGTTGCGCCATCTTTCCAACGAAGGACTAGTAGTTTTTTGGACACATCTCGATGCACTCGCGGACTGGAAACCGACTCCGGCAGAAGGAGCGAGAGGGCGACCTATCGGCAATGCAATGGCAATTGCACTAAAGTTGTACTTACTCACGGCTGCCAGAAGAAGTGAACTGATACTCGCCAAGAAGTCGGAATTCTTGCTCGACCGTGCGCAACCGCGCTGGGTGATACCAGTCGCACGCGTCAAGAATAAAATGGGTGATCACATTGTACCGTTATCGCCCACAGCCGTTGCGCTGATCCAAGAGGCTCACCATCTCGCCGGTGGATCAGAGTTTGTATTCCCTTCACACGAAAAAGTCGCTGCGATCAGGCCGGACGCAGTCACTCGCGCAATGAACAGAACAATCAAAGCAATTGACAAACATCGACAGTCCGATGCGCGCCTAGGACCGCTCTCACCACATGATTTGCGACGCACAGCCACCACTTTGATGGCTCAATCAGGTGTGAGCCGAGAATACTTAGGCTACATTCTCAACCACACCACTGAGGCCCAACAAGCAAGGTCCACTAGGCACTATGACGTAGGGGATCACTTTGAAGATAAACTGGCAGCTATTCTCAAGCTCGAGCAGCGAATCCAACGAATTCTGCAGTTACCCACAGGTCACCGGGGCACTCCTCGATCGCCTGACACATCATCTCCAAATCTTGGAAATGAACGGCGACAGCTACAGCCTGAAGCAATTAAAAACACGCAAGGCACAGCCGTCCAACTGAATACCCGGCCAAAACGATAAAGCGTGAAAGCCTATTCGCGAAGGGGCCTTCATACTTCAAGTGATATCATAACGAGTTGCCGACTGTTACTCTGGTGCCCTAGCCCGGAATTACTCCGGCGTTGCCAGATGAATCAACTTGGATAGGCAAGACGCTATCCGGTTCATTCATCTGGCGCATTCGAGACCTACTATCTGCCGGTTGGAGATCCAGCTGTTGACAAGAATTCATCGGTGAAACGATTCCCCCCGAGCCCTAAAGGACTGAGGGCAGCTTCATACATCGTATCAAGCGCAAACTCGGCTCGATCTTCGAAGACCCTATTGATATCGAGCGAGTTCTCGTGACTGAAGACCTCATTTGTTGTTACAGGCGTAAAGTAGACGCGCGCATTGAATGAGTTGTCCAAGCCGGCATTGTATGTCGGCAAGTTCTGAACGATCTCAACGGTATAGGGGTTGTCATTGAGTACTGCTCCAACATTGACGTAACGCGCTTCGAGTTGTCCTCCAAGCATAGTAACTTGTTGATCGTCAAAGAGGCTATGAGGATCATTGAAGAGACGCGAGTTGCCAATGAGAGAGTTTTCGACAATGGATCGATCAAACTCGTTGTCGAACTGAGTTAGCGGGAAGTTTGCAACCCAGTTGCCACCGGAGTCGGCGAGTACACCTTGAGTGCCAATCACGACACCAGTATTGTCTCGCAGTGTTATCGTTACATGAGCACCGTATTCCGATGTGCCGCTGAAGAAGGGATTGAGCGTGACCAGCGGTAGGAATACTTCATCGTCGACAAAGCCACCATATGATTGTGATGATTGGAATGATGAACTTAGAACGAGAATGTTCGTCCCTGCTCGGTCATCGGTTTCGTAGTCACGACCATTTCCATTGGGCTCAGACTCACTTTGAACTTCGACGTTGTTGTAAAGTGTCTCGCCTCCTGGTGCCGTCACGTCAATTGTGGCGGTGTATGTAATCAGTAGTGACTCACCTTGGTCAAGCAACGGAACGTCGATCGAGAAACCATTGCCTGTTGGCGGGTTGATGGTTACCGCTGGCCCTCCAGTTACTGTTGGAATGCCATTCAGCGTCATACCGGCTGGCAAGGTGTCCTCGATTTCAACATTGTAGGCAGGACCGTTGCCTGAGTTTTCTACGAACAACGTGAACGTCTGTGTCTCAGTCACAAACAAGGCGCTATTCGCAGCTGTTTTTGTAACGACAACCTCAGGCTCAACAACCTCGACATCCGCCGTATCGTTAAGCGTGCCGGTGTTGGACGTTAGCGATGCGTTGTTTGTCAGAACGTCACCACCAGTGTTCTCTGGTACATCGACAACACGCGCGACAATTTCGACCACGATCAGGTCATTTGCGTCGCGAACATTGTCGCCAGCATTGACAACTGTCCCAAAGTTGAACACCACATTGTCATTAAAACCGTCACCGAGCTGTTGATCCGTCTCGACGCCACTGTCCCCCACATTGAGGAACTGTGTCGTGATGTTCGCTCCATAAGAGACAACACGCGAGGATTCGACACTCAGAATGCCATTTGTAAATGGCAGCTGATCTTCGATGACGATCGTATCGGTGCCTTCTGCCAGAGCGGCAGTCAGGTGGTAGGTCACCGTCTCGCCGATGGCGAGTTGGTCATAATCCAATGGATAGGCGCCTGTACCTGTCTCAATCAGGCTTGATGCGACAATCGTTTTGTTGAATTCGATTGGGTCGGATCCGACGATGATAGTCGGGTCCACGTGCACATCTTCATCGTCTTGATCAGAGCCGTCACGTCCTCCTGGCCCGCTGGCGCTATCATAATCAAGCGTCGCCGTATTCGGCAGGTCCGTGCCGATCACGGCATTGTTGCCGATGACAACATCGAAAGTAATGGTTGCCGTTTCAGATTCCAGAAGTCGTGGCAACTCAACGCGAACTTCTCCGGGTCCTCCAGTGAGAGAGAAGCCGCCGCTTGCACCACTGACATTAATGCTTGCCGGCACCAAGTTGAGCGCTGGATCGGAGAGCAGGTCCTCAACTACGAGGTCGTAAGCAGGTGCGTTTGAGATGCCGTCGTGACTGACGACCAGTGTATAAGTGATTGTATCGCCAGCATTAGCAGCCGTTGCACTCACTGATTTTGCGATCGACAGTTCAGGCTCGATAATCTCGACATCGGCAGTATCAGTGAGGACTCCGGTGTTTGTTGTCAAAGTACCAGTGTTTGTCAGCACATCTCCGCGAACGTTCTCGGGCGTCAGATCCTCGACTAGAGCAACAATCTCGACAACAATTTGATCACCAACATCGCTATCGTTGTCACCAACGTTGACGACTGTTCCAAAGTCGAAGCGGACATGGTCTTGAAGGCTATCGCCGAGCTGCGCGTCACTAGGTGTCCCAGCATCTCCAACATTCAGGAATTGTGTTGTGATGTCCGAGCCAATCGAAACAACCCGAGACGACACAACACTCAGGATGCCATTGGTAAATGGCAGTTGATCTTCGATAACAACGTTGTCCGTGCCTTCAGCCAGGGTGGCAGTCAAATGATAGGTCACAGTCTCCCCGATTGAGACATCATCAAAGTCAACCGGATATGCGAGGGTACCGGTTTCAGCCAAGCTGGTTGCGACGATCCCTTTGTCAAATGACAGTGGTGCATCAACGTTGACTGAGGCGCCATCGTCATCTGTATCGGTCCGTCCATCGGGTCCCGTTGTCCCGTCCCAAGAGAGATCGGCAGTATTGGGTGCACTGGTACCCAAAACCGCTGTATCAAGAAGACGGGCTTGATAAGTGACGGTTACCGTCTCGTTTAGCTCGACTTGCGAGATATCAATCTGGAATCCATCGGCGGTTGGAAATGTGATAGACGGAGAAGCGGCCGTTCCTGACACATTCACGCTGCCTCCCACTAGCTCCAGATGGTCGGTCGTGCCACCAAGTAGATCGATGATCACCACATCACGTGCGACCGCGGAGGATGTCGGATCGTGATCAATCGTGAGGGTATAGGTCACGATATCGCCGGCATCGGCTGAGACCACATTCGCCGCTTTGTCGATCGTCAAGACCGGTTCTACGACTTCGACGACAGCGTTATCGTTATCGCTAAACGTTCGTCCATCTAGATCAACGGTTAGGCTCGCATTGTTAACAATGTCCACGTCAGCGATGTTCGAGCCTTCGATGGGAACTTCTGCCGTGATTTCGATAACGATCACGTCATCGGCACCAAGAGAACCATCGAATGGATTTGTGATATCACCAAAGTTGAAAGTGATTTGGTCACCGTAAGGATCAGCATCGGTGTCGGTTGCCGCAATAACGGAGCCGGCTGCGATTGATGAACCAGTCATGCCTGCACCAATCGATACGACACGGCCAGATATCAGATTCAACACGCCCGGAACATCAGGGGTCGAGTCGGTTATGACTAGGTTTTCATTCAACATCTCTGGAAGTGTGATCTCCAGCTGGTAGATCACAGTCTCACCAAGGGAAACATCTGTTATGCTTGGATCAAACTGTCCGCTACCGGTATCAGAGTCGTTGGTGCTGAGAACGGTCTTGACAATCGATGGAGCAGCAAAGACTTGCTCTGTGCTTGTGTCTGTGCCGCCGCTTGAGGGACCAGGATTAGGATTCGAATCCCAGTTGACGTCGACCGAATTCTCGAAGTTATCGCCCCGCGTCGCACCAGGGTCGATAGTCGCTTGATAGGTGATGGTGACTATGTCCGATTGATCAAGAGACGATAGTGCAAGAGCAACGTCAGTGTCGCCTCCACTATTACCACTTGTTACGACGCCCGGCGTCAATGTGAGGTTACCCAATGACGAATGGGTAACTGTCACTGATCCTGCTACGAGATCAAGATCTGGGTCGTTGATCAAGTCTGAGATTGCTATGTCGAAAGCTGTCGCTGTCGAGGCACCCGTGTGATCAAGAACAATCGTATACGTTACTGTCTCGCCCGGCTCGAAGGCTTCTGCGGAAGCTGTCTTTGATATCTGCAACTCAGGCTCAACGATCTCGACGGTGGCGTCGTCATCGAGGTTGACGGTGATCGGTGCCCCAGAAGGGTCTTCTGAGGTATATGTCATCCGAGCAGCGTTGACGAGGTCAGCATCGTTGACGTTGCCGACATGCTCATTGGCAACAGCTGTCACATGGACAATGATCTGCTGAGTTCCATCGTTGGGGCTGCCGGTGTTGACGATTGTGCCGAAGTCATAGACAACCTGGTTGGGACCGAAGGACGTTGGTGCATTGGAGCCTTGAACAAAGCCGTTGGAACTCGTGACCTGGGCGTTCATTGTATCAATGACACTTGAGACGTAGGTCAGGCCCGGTGGCAGATTGTCCGTCAGCGTGATATCGGACGTACCTTCAGGGAGAGTGATTGTCAGTGCGAAGGTGACTTCTTCACCAATCACCAGATCAACCAGACCTGCATCATTCTCAGCAGAACCAGTCTCAGCAATCGTCGTGCTGCCAGTCAGAACCGACTTGACGAAGGTTGGTGTCGCATAAACAACGGTCTCACTGTCTTCTGGTGGTGTTGTCGGTGAGCGTGATGGATCCGATGGATCATCAGATGGGTTGGAGTCCCAGTTAACGGATGCGGTGTTATCGCCTTCCGCACCGAACACGGCACTGTCGAGAACAAGGGCATCGTATGTGATGACAAGGGTCTCACCTTGGTCAACCTGATCGATGTTGACGATGAAGCCATCTGGAGCCTGTGGGTTGATCGTGAAGGCTGAGGCAATACCGGTAACATTGACGCTGCCACCAACCAGCTGCAGGTTCGGATCAGCCAGAAGGTCGGTGATTGCAACGTCGAAGGCTGTCGCCGTCGAGGCACCCGTGTGATCAATCGTCAGCGTATAGGTGAGAATGTCACCTGCATCAGCCGTCGGAGATGAGATCGCCTTGTCAATCTGTAGTTCAGGCTCAACGATCTCGACCGTTGCATCGTCATCGAGGTTGACGGTGATCGGTGCCCCAGAAGGGTCTTCTGAGGTGTACGTCATACGGGCAGCGTTGACGAGGTCAGCATCGTTGACGTTGCCGACATGCTCATTGGCAACAGCTGTCACATGGACAATGATCTGCTGGGTGCCATCGTTGGGGCTACCGGTGTTGACGATTGTGCCGAAGTCATAGACGACCTGGTTGGGACCGAAGGACGTTGGTGCATTGGAGCCTTGAACAAAGCCGTTGGAACTCGTGACCTGGGCGTTCATTGTGTCAATGACACTTGAGACGTAGGTCAGGCCCGGTGGCAGATTGTCCGTCAGCGTAATATCGGACGTACCTTCAGGGAGAGTGATTGTCAGTGCGAAGGTGACTTCTTCACCAATCACCAGATCAACCAGACCTGCATCATTCTCAGCAGAACCAGTCTCAGCAATCGTCGTGCTGCCAGTCAGAACCGACTTGACGAAGGTTGGTGTCGCATAAACAACGGTCTCACTGTCTTCTGGTGGTGTTGTCGGTGAGCGTGATGGATCCGATGGATCATCAGATGGGTTGGAGTCCCAGTTAACGGATGCGGTGTTATCGCCTTCCGCACCGAACACGGCACTGTCGAGAACAAGGGCATCGTATGTGATGACAAGGGTCTCACCTTGGTCAACCTGATCGATGTTGACGATGAAGCCATCTGGAGCCTGTGGGTTGATCGTGAAGGCTGAGGCAATACCGGTAACATTGACGCTGCCACCAACCAGCTGCAGGTTCGGATCAGCCAGAAGGTCGGTGATTGCAACGTCGAAGGCTGTCGCCGTCGAGGCACCCGTGTGATCAATCGTCAGCGTATAGGTGAGAATGTCACCTGCATCAGCCGTCGGAGATGAGATCGCCTTGTCAATCTGTAGTTCAGGCTCAACGATCTCGACCGTTGCATCGTCATCGAGGTTGACGGTGATCGGTGCCCCAGAAGGGTCTTCTGAGGTGTACGTCATACGGGCAGCGTTGACGAGGTCAGCATCGTTGACGTTGCCGACATGCTCATTGGCAACAGCTGTCACATGGACAATGATCTGCTGGGTGCCATCGTTGGGGCTACCGGTGTTGACGATTGTGCCGAAGTCATAGACGACCTGGTTGGGACCGAAGGACGTTGGTGCATTGGAGCCTTGAACAAAGCCGTTGGAACTCGTGACCTGGGCGTTCATTGTGTCAATGACACTTGAGACGTAGGTCAGGCCCGGTGGCAGATTGTCCGTCAGCGTAATATCGGACGTACCTTCAGGAACAGTGATTGTCAGCGCGAAGGTGACTTCTTCACCAATCACCAGATCAACCAGACCTGCATCATTCTCAGCAGAACCAGTCTCAGCAATCGTCGTGCTGCCAGTCAGAACCGACTTGACGAAGGTTGGTGTCGCATAAACAACGGTCTCACTGTCTTCTGGTGGTGTTGTCGGTGAGCGTGATGGATCCGATGGATCATCAGATGGGTTGGAGTCCCAGTTAACGGATGCGGTGTTATCGCCTTCCGCACCGAACACGGCACTGTCGAGAACAAGGGCATCGTATGTGATGACAAGGGTCTCACCTTGGTCAACCTGATCGATGTTGACGATGAAGCCATCTGGAGCCTGTGGGTTGATCGTGAAGGCTGAGGCAATACCGGTAACATTGACGCTGCCACCAACCAGCTGCAGGTTCGGATCAGCCAGAAGGTCGGTGATTGCAACGTCGAAGGCTGTCGCCGTCGAGGCACCCGTGTGATCAATCGTCAGCGTATAGGTGAGAATGTCACCTGCATCAGCCGTCGGAGATGAGATCGCCTTGTCAATCTGTAGTTCAGGCTCAACGATCTCGACCGTTGCATCGTCATCGAGGTTGACGGTGATCGGTGCCCCAGAAGGGTCTTCTGAGGTGTACGTCATACGGGCAGCGTTGACGAGGTCAGCATCGTTGACGTTGCCGACATGCTCATTGGCAACAGCTGTCACATGGACAATGATCTGCTGGGTGCCATCGTTGGGGCTACCGGTGTTGACGATTGTGCCGAAGTCATAGACGACCTGGTTGGGACCGAAGGACGTTGGTGCATTGGAGCCTTGAACAAAGCCGTTGGAACTCGTGACCTGGGCGTTCATTGTGTCAATGACACTTGAGACGTAGGTCAGGCCCGGTGGCAGATTGTCCGTCAGCGTAATATCGGACGTACCTTCAGGAACAGTGATTGTCAGCGCGAAGGTGACTTCTTCACCAATCACCAGATCAACCAGACCTGCATCATTCTCAGCAGAACCAGTCTCAGCAATCGTCGTGCTGCCAGTCAGAACCGACTTGACGAAGGTTGGTGTCGCATAAACAACGGTCTCACTGTCTTCTGGTGGTGTTGTCGGTGAGCGTGATGGATCCGATGGATCATCAGATGGGTTGGAGTCCCAGTTAACGGATGCGGTGTTATCGCCTTCCGCACCGAACACGGCACTGTCGAGAACAAGGGCATCGTATGTGATGACAAGGGTCTCACCTTGGTCAACCTGATCGATGTTGACGATGAAGCCATCAGGGGCTTGTGGGTTGATCGTGAACGCGGAGGCAATGCCCGTGACATTGACGCTGCCACCAACCAGCTGCAGGTTCGGATCAGCCAGAAGGTCGGTGATTGCAACGTCGAAGGCTGTCGCCGTCGAGGCACCCGTGTGATCAATCGTCAGTGTATAGGTGAGAATGTCACCTGCATCAGCCGTCGGAGATGAGATCGCCTTGTCAATCTGCAACTCAGGCTCAACGATCTCGACGGTGGCGTCGTCATCGAGGTTGACGGTGATCGGTGCCCCAGAAGGGTCTTCTGAGGTATATGTCATCCGAGCAGCGTTGACGAGGTCAGCATCGTTGACGTTGCCGACATGCTCATTGGCAACAGCTGTCACATGGACAATGATCTGCTGAGTTCCATCGTTGGGGCTGCCGGTGTTGACGATTGTGCCGAAGTCATAGACAACCTGGTTGGGACCGAAGGACGTTGGTGCATTGGAGCCTTGAACAAAGCCGTTGGAACTCGTGACCTGGGCGTTCATTGTATCAATGACACTTGAGACGTAGGTCAGGCCCGGTGGCAGATTGTCCGTCAGCGTAATATCGGACGTACCTTCAGGGAGAGTGATTGTCAGTGCGAAGGTGACTTCTTCACCAATCACCAGATCAACCAGACCTGCATCATTCTCAGCAGAACCAGTCTCAGCAATCGTCGTGCTGCCAGTCAGAACCGACTTGACGAAGGTTGGTGTCGCATAAACAACGGTCTCACTGTCTTCTGGTGGTGTTGTCGGTGAGCGTGATGGATCCGATGGATCATCAGATGGATTGGAGTCCCAGTTAACGGATGCGGTGTTATCGCCTTCAGCGCCGAACACGGCACTGTCGAGAACAAGGGCATCGTATGTGATGACAAGGGTCTCACCTTGGTCAACCTGATCGATGTTGACGATGAAGCCATCTGGAGCCTGTGGGTTGATCGTGAAGGCTGAGGCAATACCGGTAACATTGACGCTGCCACCAACCAGCTGCAGGTTCGGATCAGCCAGAAGGTCGGTGATTGCAACGTCGAAGGCTGTCGCCGTTGAGGCACCCGTGTGATCAATCGTCAGTGTATAGGTGAGAATGTCACCTGCATCAGCCGTCGGAGATGAGATCGCCTTGTCAATCTGCAACTCAGGCTCAACGATCTCGACATCAGCTGACGCCGTAACAAAACCATTGTCGTAGTCGAGCCGTGCATTGTTCGTTAGTAGGTCACCATCTTGATTGGCAGCAACATTCTCAACAAGCGCTGTGATTTGAACAGTGATAAGATCACTGGCGTTCGACGTGCCATCTGGAGTGTTAGTGACAGAACCAAAATCAAAAATGATTTGATCATCGTGGCCGTCAGAGAGCGCCGCATCGTTAATCTGGACCGTTGGAGCACCCGCAGTAATATTGCTGCCATACGGTAAAATCGTGTGCGAAACGTAGCTGAGCACTCCATTCGATGACGGTAGGTTGTCAGTCAAAATAAGATTGGATTCGCCTTCTGGAACCGTAATGACGATTTCATAGGTAATTTGCTCGCCAATGACGAGGTCTTCAACACCATTCGTGTGTTCGCCATCGCCTGTTTCGGAGATCGTGTCCGTAGCATTGAGAACAGTCTTTGTGAGACCCGGCGCGACGACCGTGACTTCCTCCGTGTCGCTCTCTCCATACTCACGATCGACGGGTTCTGAGCCACCTAGTGATGTCGGCAATGTATCGTAGCTGAGGTCTGCGGTGTTCGGAATAATGTCACCTGGAACAACGTCAGGTGCGACTTGCGCACGGAAGCTCACTGTCAGCGTTTGTCCGAGGTCAATTTGCGTTGCCGTAACACCAACTGTTCCTTCACCGCTGTTGCCAGCGGTGATGGTTGCACTACCAGCAGCAGAACCGCCAAGCACAACAGTGCCGTCAACAAGAGTTAAGTCGACATCTGCCAACAGGTCTGTGATGACAATGTCGTAGGCATTGGCGTTAGAGGCTGCGTCATGGTTGATTGTGATCGTGTAGTCGACGAAATCACTTCCGTCGACGAGCACAGGATTGCCGACTTTGTTAATATTGAGATCTGGCTCAATGACATCAATGCTCGCTGTACCCTCGATCTGCTGAGCATTGTCGTTTGCGTCCGTGTAATTGAGACGCCCCGTGTTAACAAGCGTGTCGCCGTCATTTGTGACGCCATCGGCAGTGGGACCGCTATCGGCGCCGACACGTGCGACGACTTCAATAACAATCTCTTCTGACGTTGCATTGTTCGTATCTGTGTTGACGAGGTCGCCAAAGTTGAATGTTGCGCCGTTCGGCCCTGTTCCAGGGTCGGTGACATTCAATGGAGAACCAGTAATAGCACCATCAATGGCAAAGACATTAGCGCTGATGATTTGCAATGTGCCCGGGTTGCTGACTGGAATGAGATCGGTGATGACTACGTCTTCGGTCGTCCCCTCAGGGAGTGTGACAGTTACGTGGTAAGTGACTTCTTCACCAATCGTGACATCTGTGCCGCTAGTCCCGGCATGATTGGTGGAGATGATGTCTTTTCTGATCGTTGGTGCAAGAGTGGTGGCCGTTGCGTCATCAGACAGATCATCGCCTGGAACATGATCTGTACCGCCCTCGCGAGACGCGTAGTTCGTGACGGTTGCTATGTTCGTTAGCACTTGCTGTGGTTCGACAGATTGTTCCGCAATTAAGTCATAGGTTATAATAACGATATTGGCTCCGGCAGCTCCTTCTTCCGAAGAAGCGAGTGAGCCTTGGGTCGCACTAGGGTCGACAAGTTCGATGCCTCCTGCAGGATCAAACAGTCCACCACCAACGTCGACGTGATTGATTGTAGCGCCATTCGCATCGGTTACAGAAAGATTGAGACCACTTGCAGTCCCAGGGATAGCAAACCCAGTTGGCAGAGTATCACGGATGACAACATCAAACGCTCCGCGATCAAGCGTACCGGTATTTTCGACGACAATCGCGAACGAAATAGTATCTCCGGCATCGATGCCAGAGATGTTGGCATTGACAGGTGTAGCCGCCAAGTCTGTTGAGTTGAATGAGGAATCACCGCGGTAGCCTGATGAGCCAGGCGAACTAAAATTGACTGGGCCCGCAGCAGAATCGAGTACAGCATCAGCATGGTCAGAGGCAATAACTCCTTTTGTGATGCTAAGTTCAGCCTGCTCATATGTGAACTGGATTATACCATCGTCAGACGTTGCTTCGTTCTGTGTGTTACCCTCAAAGACCGTAACTTGGTTCGTTAGCTGCAGGTTGTCGGCAAAATCAGCATCGGCAACGCGGACAGTGAAGAGAACGTCGATAGTTGAAGCTTGCTCAGGATCATTGTCGTGATCGCCGTAGTCAAAAGTCAGCGAATTGGAAGTCGCATCTACAGTAACGTTTGGCGTTGCACCAAATAGAGCTCGAAAACTATCACTGGTATGGAAATGGGCTTCACCAGCGGCTGGAGCTGCGTTTGATAAAATATCATTGAATGTTAAACCGGCGGAGCTTTGATCCGGCAATGTTGCATCAAAAACAGGAAGCGGAAGAAAATCCACTAGTCGTAGATCCTCCACTGAGGACAGTGGCAATGCGTACTGGAGACGGAACGTAACATCGTCACCGGCAGCAATATCGAGATCACCAAAACCAGTATTGCCATTGATGGCATAGATGGATTTTGACACGCTACCTGTCTGAATCTGCAACGCTTCGTTGCTGTCGTCAGATTCTGTCTGGCCGGTAGGCAGCAGTGTAGCGTTGTTGAGAACATCTCCCGTGATATCAACAGAGTTTGATAGTCGGTCTCCTTGACCAACTTGTTGCTCACCAGAAGGAAACTGGTCAGTATACGCGTCTTGGACGACGGTGTAGTAAGTGATTGTCGCTGTTGTTGCACCAAGGTTGTTGGCCGGATTCTGCGCAAGACCACCAACCAACTGATCATCGTGGCCATTGTCACGCAATGCCTTTGAGAGATCGAAACGCATGAAGGTTTCGCCGGTACCGGGCGAGTTCACGACATGCGAGAAGTTAACGGCACCTCCAATTGCGGCTCCAGGCGTAAATGTCAGATTGATTGGCGCTTGACCAGCTTCGTTCAAAGTCAGAGTGGGGTTGCCAGTCAGAGCCAGATCAAGTCGTTGTCCGTCTGACATGACATCATCTAGAAAGATGTTCTCGAAAGCGAAGTAGTCTGAAACCTGGATTTCGAGCGTGTATTCGATCACATCGCCAGGACTAAGACCGGGAGCGGCGTTGTCAGTATCAAGACTTGAGCTCTTTTGTACAACAATCGATGCTGCTTCAAGCGTATGGTCAATAGCAAGATCGTCGTCAACTAAAGCTGTCAGTGGGTCGCGTGAATCGTTTGGGACAAAGTCGCCTGTCGCTCGGCCGTCATTCGTAACGGTCGCGTCATCACCACTATTGATATCGATAATTCTGTTGCCATCAGCATCAACGTCAGGGACATAATATTCGATGCGAATGACTGCATCCAGACCGGCAGCGCCAGTTATCGATCCAAAGTCCGCTGTGAAGACGTTACCATTGGTCGCCGTACCTGTTCCATTGCTAAAGACAACGGAACCAGGAGTGCCTGTTACAAGTTGATGCCCAATTGGAATAATATTGTTCGGCAGAAAGTCTTCGATGACGACATTGTCGACGGTCTGACCATCCGCGATATCAACCTGCAACTCGTAGAAGCGTGTGTAGTTCGGACCAGTTGCTGTCTCATCCTCTGGGCCGATGTAGATTTTCTCGAAATCCATGACAATTGGCTCGACTTGCGTCGTTGCTGATGAGCCAACAATCGATGGATCTGCTCCAGGGTTATCCAGCGCATCGCCGCCGAATTGAAAGCCGCCATTGACGGTGAGATCGAGTGGTTGTGTGAGATCGGCATCCTCCGACATCGTCAAGTCGACAACAATGTCGGCCGGTGTTTGATCAGGGGCAAAGGAGCCAAAAGGAAGCTGCAGCACGACCAGTGTGTCGCCTGGGGTGCCATTGATCGTTAGTGGTGAGCCAGTGTTGTCGACAGCATAAGGATGCAAAGCCTCTCCGGCAGCATCGAAGATGATTTCTGTCGATACTAGTGGTATACCGAGGAATGTCGCACCATTGAACGAGATACCATCATCATCCGACTGGTCGAGTGGTGTATCATCTCCGTCAATACCAGATGGGAGGATGAGGTCGACGTACGGCCCGTACCCAACATCGGACGCGTGCGTATTGTCAAAGGTGATCGTGGCTTGGAACTGTCCACCAAGATCTGCCGTACCGTCAGCTGGCCCAGCGATGGTTGCCGTCGGCTCAGCCGTCAACAACAAGCGTTCTTCAAGGCGCACAAACGGAACGTCGAGTTTACGCAACAACATTAGTTTTCTACTCCACTCACTAGCCGAGAAAGCTGCTAGTTACTCATGACAAAAATCAGGGTCGTTTAGGGCTTAGGTTTAGTGTCGGTTATGTTCCAGTCGGTAAGTCTTCCGAGCCGAGGAGCTGGCGTCTGGCACGATTTCAATCTTGTGGTGCTCAAGGTAACCGCCACGGGCACGAATGAGGTTCTCTCGGGCAACCGCTAAGGCTGTTTCTGCGGCCACAGAAGCTTCCTCTGCTTTTTGCAGTCGCTCTTGTGCGTCCAACAATGCCGTAAGCACTGTGAGGCCGCTGGTCGAGCTTGAGCCTGCCTGCCATCTTGAGCGAATTGTGCTGAGTTCTTCGCGTGCAAACTGCAGCGCCTTAAAGCGTGCTCCAAGCTCAGCTTCAGCTACGAGCATCTCATTGGTTGATACATCCAGTTCCAGCGCAACGGTTTCAATCGCGGAACGCACCTGCTGCTCTTGTTGCAGCGTTTCAATGCGACGCCGTTGGTAGCGTGCGCGACGTTCATCGGTGCCTAGAGGAACTGAGAACCGGAATCCTGCCGCATATCCGTATTTCTTTCCATCGCCATCCCTCCGGTTAAACAAGTGCTCATTAGAACCGGAGTGCCTATTTCCTTCCAGTATCAGGTCCAATTGTGGAAGCGCTTCATTGCTAGAAATCCCTTCGCGTACAAGAGCAGCGCGGAACTGGGCAAAAGCTTGACGGAGTTCGGGGCGTTGCTGAAAGGCGTTCCTAAGGAGCCCTCGTCGATTAAAGCGAATGGCGTGATGGGGAGGCAGATCTCGCAAGAGTAGTTCACCAGCCCGCTGGCGATCGTAAGCAGGATCGTTGACCAATGACAGTAAGCGCAACTCTGCGTTCTTGATAGCTGTGCGAGCCCTCAAAAGATCTGTTGCGCGCGTTGACGCTGCGGCGGTCACACGGCTGACTTGGACTGGGTCAGCATCGATCCCAGAACGCGCCTGTAACCGATCAATCAACTCAGAAGCCGACTGCGCCAAACGGCGCTTTTGCATGTAGACGGCCCTTGCGCGGTAAATATTCCAGTAGGCCCGAACAATCTCGAGCAAGTGCTGCTCAGCTTGTCGAACAAATTCCTGCATAGCAACTTCACTATCGAGCTCTGCGACGCGAATAATGCGGCGGCCATGTCGGATACCGCCATCACGTAACAACGGCTGAACAAGGGTAAGGCTTGTTTTGTTGCGACCTTGCTCGCGCGGGTCGTACTCTGTTAAATTCGAACGATAACGCGACGTTCTGTGCGACAAGACGACTTCGGCGCCAGTCAGAACGCGACTGCGAATACCAGATTCCAGAGCGCGCTCGGTGAATTTTCCTCGCCCAAACCCACGAGCTTGGGAAAAGCTATTCGCCGGATCATTCCGGTGCTCTTTCTTGGCCTCAGCAAATGCTTCCGGCCGGTATCGCCCCCAAGCCTCGATTACACCAGTCTCACGAATCGCAGGAATGCGGCCGAACACTGCAATTTGGTGGGAGTGTTTGAGGGCGCGATTGATCATGCGATGAAGCGTTACCGAGCCACGCCGACGGGGCCCCTCGAGTGGCAAACGTACTTTCTGTCTCCACCAAGCTCCATTGAGCTCGCTGTGGCTCACTCGCGCTCGAACCACAATTGGAGTACGTGCAAGCGTTCGATGGGAAATGACTTGCTCCACAAAGTCTTCAAAACCATCGGCGACGTGCTCAAGCTTGCGTCCTGCGTTGGCAATCTCAACATCGGTACTCCAGCCGTCTGTAGGCGATGGAGCACCAAGATGCATGTCGGGTTCAACTTTGGCATTCCAATTCCGCTGTTGCCCAAATGCAGGCGTCACGCTGATTGGATTGATGTTTGGAACCAAGTCACTCTGACTATACATGATGACCGCTACTAAGCCGAGACGTGCAATGAACTGATAGCGCATATTATTCTGTGTCCTTGGTTTATCTTTTGTTACCGACGGTAAGGTCTTATTAACGTCTTGTTCTCAAAGGTTAACTCAAGCCACAGATTTAAAGCGGTACTCCTCATTGAAGCGGTTATGAGCTAACTGATTCGCGTGGCAAACTCTTCGTTTCCTAACGAATTAAATGATTCCAGTAGCGAATTGGCAACGAATTACCCATCATTTAAGCATAAGTGAAACGTACATTTTTATAATAAGATCAGTCGGCACCTTAAATGCGCATCAAAGTGTGAATTCTAATATTCTTAAAATAGATGGAAGTATTAATTGCTCAAATCTGAACAATACCAGCGTATGTCTCCTTAGAACCTCGAGTACCGCGATCGATCTGCTCTGGGCTGCTCCTTTCGAAGTGTTGTGAGACTATAGCGATTGCCGCTTGAGCCTAAGGTCGCCCGATACCTCTACTACCAGGATTTCCCCAGAGGCTGTTTCGTTCCGATCAGGTTGCAACCTGCAATTCCTCCAGGCTTACATAGGAGGTGCAATCTGCTTCAGCCAGCGCCACGTCGCTGATCGCCTGCGCAAGACGCTGAACCAACCGACCCGTTCGAGCGTTGCGTATTTGGCGACTTTCTAAGTGGGCTGCGATCCATACTGATCGATCAGAGCCTGCTTACACAGCTCGTTGATTGTTTCTGGGAGGGCGTTAACACAACTCTCACCGACACTTCTCACGGTTGGCAAAATGACCGCTTCCGTTGGCTCGAGGAAAGTCAGCTTGGTGCTATTATGGTGCTGCTGTCTCCGGGTGAGGCGGGCTTCATGGAGTCAGCTGCATGAGAGTCTCAACTAGACGTTGCGTCCCAGGGTCGTGCGAACTGTACGATGAGAGGCAAACCAACAGTCGCGTCAATCAGACGGGTATGCAGTACGAGTCCCTCGCGAAAACGCTCAGCAGGCAGCATTTGCAACGAATTCCTAATTCACTATCCCTTCTATAAAGGTAATCCTATTCAGATCAGGACATTGGTTTAGAGATTGTTAGCCATAACTTGGTTTGCTCGCCTGACCACAATTGGGTCACGACGCAATGTCCAGCACGAGCAATTCCCAGATCGATCTTGTCGTCGCAGCGAGCACACGGTGGCGCGCCTCTGAGATGGCTGGAGATACCGTTTATATCTACCACAACGACCTAACAGGTGCATACTATGCGACTGACCCGATAACTCATGGTTTCCTACAAGAGCTCTCTTCAGGTTGCACTGTTGCCGAGGCTTTAGCAGCAAGTCCAGCAGCTCAAGGTCAAGTTCTAAAAACCCTACCCGTCCTCCTCGAAGCTGGCATACTTGAAACAGGTCGTGGGAGCCCCGAGGTAAGTGCAGGCAGTAAGAATGTGAAGCCCAAGCCTCCACTAGAAAGCCGGCTAGCTTTCGCTAAAATTGAACTACTCGAGATTGGTTGGGTCTATTGGCAAAGCACCCCATTGACACGATGGCTGTTCAGCCGAACCGGCATAGTATTGTTTGTATGTCTCGGCCTGCTCGCTTTGAACAGCATTCTCTCCAACACCGATACGTTGGTTGCCAATTTTTCACGGATTGACCCGCTAAGCCCATCCACTCTTTTGACGCTCACAATCGTCTTGTTGCTACTCAAAGCAATTCATGAAGTTGGACACGCCTTGGCCATGGCTCATTTCATGGAGGCTGAGGGCGAGCGTGTTCCACCAATCAGGGCTGGTGTTGTACTCTTTTTCCTTCTGCCTTTGCCATTTACAAACACAACAGCGTCCTGGTCACTCAAAAGCAAGTGGCGTCGTGCTGCAATTGGCATGGCTGGAATGTACCTTGAAACCTGGGTCGCCTTCGTAGCTACTTTGCTCTGGGCCTCTGTTGGTGAAAGTGAACTCCAGCAGGCTTTGCTGCAAGTAATGATCGTTTCGGGGGTTTCAACGCTACTGTTCAACTTGAACCCCCTCATTCGTCTCGATGGCTACTACGTCCTAACCGATGTCTTTGATCAACCCAACCTTGCAACACGTGCAAATAGTGTGGCCCGTCAGGTGGGCCACTTTCTACTTGGTGCATCCCCTCCTGTTTCATCGAGACAGTATCCGCTGATTGGTTATTGGGCAGCATCATTGGGCTACCGCTGCATAACGATGTCCATGATTGCGTATGCTGCATTCTTGTTCGATGAAAGGTTGGGCACTCTTGTCGTTGGTCTCGGCCTAATGATCCTCTTTATCCGACCACTTATAACAACATTGACTTCGTCACTGAAAGCGGCTCCAGAGCGAGCCATCTCTGTCCACCTAAGGATCGCCGCAGCAACGGTTATTCTGGTGACAATACCCTTCATCCAGATCGCAGACCCATTGATATTGAAGGGGCAAGTCGATTTCGAACACCAACAGCGAATTACCTACAGCGAGGCAGCTGGCAGAGTTGATGTAGCCGACGAGCAAGAGACTACTAAGCCTGGCACAATACTATACACAATCGAAAATCCGGAACTTCGATATTGGCGAGAAATCGCGAACAATGAGTATGAACTAGCACGCCTGAGTTATCGCGAGGCAGCCATTGACGGACCCGAAGAGCTCATGGCCAAGTCAAAGGCGCTGGCGGCAGCGAAACACAAACTCACAGAGGCGGAGCGCAAAGTCAATGAGCTTAGATTTATCGCTGTGGCACAAAGTAGGTGGATCGCTGAGAAAAAGCGATATTGGCACGGCGCTTGGATTGACCCTAGCAACAGACAATCCCTTGGCACACTCATAGAGAATGGGCCTCCACGCTTAGTTGCCATGCTCGACCAAGGCGAGGCCGAAAATGCTTCGAAGCAAGTACTTCAACTGCAAGGATTGGTGCGATTTAATAGCAACGATCAGCGGCTCTTCCCGGTCAAGGTAGCGAGCATCACAGCGACCGCTCAGAACCAGACCGCCGGCGCAGCACAGCCTTCAAACCTATCAGGAGCCTTCGCGACCAAATCCTTCGAGATTGGCCTTGTGCTAACCGAGACGGTACTGCCGAGAGCGTTTTGGCTGCATGGCAAACAGTTCTACGCACGGCTTGAAAGACCCCCGCGCGCGTTGGGATTGATCTATTGGACCAAGCTTGAACGACTGATCCAGAAAACTTTTAGAATTCGCGAAACGACCTAACTGCAACCTCAAAATGGAGCAATCAAATGACTGAGCCTCTTCCAGCCGTGACTGACAATTTACCCCCATTGTACCAAGCATTGACGCCGCTCACAGCGGAACATCATGCCAGCTTCGGACTTGCCGAAAAGCAAGACTATGGCTTCGCGGCGAACTCCAATAGTTTTCCTCTCGCCATTGATGAGTTTGCAGCCGCTCAACGCCACTACCCAATCTTTTTCACAATGGGTAAAACACCAATGCCAGCAGCTTTGGTCTCAGTTGAACAAGGGCGGAACCCTTATGTCGATGATAGTGGGACATGGAAAACAACAACTTATGTTCCAGCCTATTTGCGTCGCTACCCTTTCATGCTGGTGCGGGCAAAAGCACATAACAATGACTTTGCGCTATGCTTTGATATGAAATCTGAAATGGTCGTGGACGCGTCATCGAACACATTTTTTGCTGCGGACGGCCAGCCAACAAAAGTTACAAAATCAATTATGGATTTTTGCGTTTCTTACGAAAAGAGCATCGATACGACGCGCCAAACATGCCGTGAGTTGGCAGAGTTGGACCTGCTTGTCGATCCGTCGATCAAGATTTCAAAAGGCGCCAACACGCTTGAATTGAAAGGTTTCCGCATCATTGACGAACAGCGTCTTCGATCTTTGCCGGCAGAAACAATTGCAAAACTCACAGCCAACGGGGTTATGGGTGCAATTTACGCTCACCTCTTCTCTTTGTCTGCTCTGGGGCAGCTTGAAGAGTTGTCATTTGCTCTGAACAAGATCGAAGATCGATCAAACGTCCATTGATGCGGCGATAACGTGATGATTACTCCACCATCGGACAAAGCGAATGCGTGCTCTCGGCTTAGCGATACTGACTGTTGTTTACTTCTCTGCTGCACCCGTTGCCGCAGGGGCGGAACTGAAAGCTATGACGCGACCAGGCCAACAAGTCGCCTTGAACCCGATGGTGGATGGGCGTGTTGCAAAGATCTTCGTAAGTGAAGGTGAGCGCGTCAAACGCGGGCGGGCGCTGTTGCGGCTTGATGACGAAGTTCAAGCAGCACGCGTTCGACTGACGCAAAAGTCTGCGACGCAGTTGGGGAAGGTCGACAAGGCCAGTCAGAAGCTCGCTCGAGCCAAAAAACGCTATCAACGATTGCGGATGGCTCGATCTGGATCTGTGCCGCGATGGGAGATTGAGGAAGCTGGATTCGATATTCGCATCGCAGAAGCCGACCTCAAATTGGCTGCCGATGCATTGGCACTAGAGCGCGGAAAACTTGCTCTTGAAGAAAAAGTTCTCAGTCAATATCAAATTAATGCACCATTCTCTGGTGAAGTCGTTGCAATCAACATTGACGCTGGCGCTACCGTGAAGCGTAGCGAACAGCTGATCACGATTTCCGACCTAACTATGTTAAAGGCGATTGCATACATTCCCGTTGACCGAGTATTGGAATTCAATGTTGGCCATGGTTATACGGTCCAAATCAGCGACTCACCTTTCAAGCACGTGGTCGCCACACTGCGCTATGTTGATCAGCGTGTTGAGCCAGCCAGCCGTACGTTCCGCGCGATATTCGAGATTGACAACCGAGAAGGACGTATCCCGGCAGGCGCTCAGATAACAATCCTCGCTCGCACATCACAACAGCATTGAGGATTGAAGAGTTATGAGCGTCTCGAACGTTAAAAGCGTGTCCATACTCTGCGGCACTGAGGACGATAGCCGACCCAAGGCCAGCTTGGCCGAGATGCTAGTCGGAATGCGTAATTCCCGGAACCTCTCGGAACTAAACAATCAAACTATCCATCTGCTTCGCGATCTTGTGAATGCCGTATCCGTGGCAATTGCAATCTATGACCAAGAGTCTGAACAGCTGAACTTGATGGCTGGCGATCAAAGCATCATCGATGTGGTTGAAACACACAAAATCGAATTCGCTTCGCAATTTGCATCGCAGAAAGGAGCATTCTATCTCGATCATGTGGTTTGTAGTCAAGGCAGTACAGCGCTCGCTGTCGTGCCTATCGGTCTAAGGAATGAGCAGGCGGGCGAATGGTTTATCGCAGTCGAAGTGGGTCGGAGTACAGCTTTTGCTTTCGCTCTGACTCTCGAGAGACTTGAGCTTGTGAAATCGACTTATCGAACCTCGGACACTGCGCGAATGCTCGCAGGCGAAGCCTCATCCATGATCGAGTTGTGGCACGATATCGATCAAGGTCTAGTGACAGACGATAAACTGACAAGCATCGTTGATGACCTTTGCCTAAAGCATGATCTACCCGAACTCGTTGTTGCTCAAGTTATTGGACGTAAACCAAATCGCATCATCTTCAATAAAGCGGGTAGGCCACACTCCTCATCGAATGCATTGAGCGATGCGAAACGAGCAATTACTCAGGCGATTCATGCTCAAAAAACAATGGCGCAGCATCAACTAGATATGGTGCACGTTAGCGGAGACTGGTTCGTTGCAGTGCTCACTTCAAACGGATCGCCGGCAGCTGTTTGTGCGATGCGTGCAGGACCAGTCAACATCGATGGCAAGAATTCAGATACACCGACGGTCACTCCAGAAGAGTTTCTCGCCATCGCTAAAATTCATAAGGTCATGTTGTTGAGAGTTTTCAATGGTACTGCGTTGAACTATGCCCGGCGGTTGCTTGCCTCCACTGGATTTCATCGACGCATCGGGGTAGCTTTTGTGACCATTGCATTGCTTTGTGCTTTTATCCCTTACCCTGACCGTGTTGAAGCACCGTTCCGATTAGTTGCCAGTGAAACGCGTGTCGTAACCGCGCCGTTCGACGCCGTACTGGAAACTGTAAATGTCAAATCTGACATGCACGTTAGCAAAAACAACACAGTCCTTGCCCAACTGTCTACGCGAGAAATTGATCTCTCTATTTCACGCCACGTTGCAAAGCAGGCTGTAGCTGAATCAAAAATCTCTGCGGCGAGGGTTGCACAAGAACCAGCCAAGGTTAAAAGAGCCCGGCTTGAAGCCGATATCGCAAAGGCAGAGATTGAAATCCTGAGACAGCGTAGAACCCTCGCTAAAATCATACCACAGATCAGCGGGGTTGTTACCTCAGCCGAGATTAAGAACAGAGTGGGCACGGTTGTCAGTCGCGGGCAGACTCTATTTGAGATTGCTAATACCGATACACTCGAAATTGAGATTTTCGTGCCCGACCGACGAATTGTCAGTGTCGCCGCGGGCCAAGAAGGCCAGTTGGCACTGGCAGCTCAACCAGGCAGGCACGAAACTTTTAGAGTATCGGGTGTTCATCCAATATCAGAAGCCCAGACCAATCGTGCAGTCTTTCGAGTCGATGCGCGGTTCCTTAAGACTGCCGACCTCGGGCTGAGACCAGGTATGGAGGGCGTTGCCAGAATTGCGATTGGTACTTCAACGCTTGGTTGGCTTGCCGTGCGTGATGCACTCAATTTCATTCGAGGTTACTTCTGGATATAACTTTCGGCGTTATCAGCGCGCCTCACGAGCAGATTGGGCGCGACGATGGCGCCTGATGACTGTTACTTGTGGCACGACTTCAATGCCGAGCAATTTCTCATGGAATCTAATCCATCATCATAAACAAGCTAAAGAAGATATTGTTCTATATAAGTAATGGTATTGCCGGATTACGTCTGCCAATTTTCAGCCATGCGAGTGAAACTCACACTAATCGAAGGCGACGGCGCTGAGCGGGCTTCATATATCGAAGGCCCTATAGAGTCATTTGGCTCTATAGTGCGTACCAACTTAGAGCGGCTCCTAGATTCATCAGAATTCGTTACCATACTCGTTCGATATGAAGGTAAGTCTATGCAGCTGTGCTGCGGATGCGTGACCAATGAAGGTGTCTCAGCCCCCTAAAACAGTGCCATCCTTTGGTTAGCAGTTTTGGAGATTGGCATGGCCCGGAAGCGGTATTCGGACGAAGATATCCTGAAGCTTTTGCGTGAGATCGAGCTACATCTGGCCGGTGGTGCGGATGTCGCAACGGCGTGTCGGGCCGCAGGGGTGAGTGACGCGACGTACTATAACTGGCGCAAGAAGTTTGGCGGCATGGGGCGGTCGCAGCTGTCGGAACTGAAGGCGCTTGAGAAAGAGAACCAGCGGCTGAAGAAGATCGTCGCTGATCTCGAGCTCGACAAGCTAATCCTGAAGGAGAGCCTGGATTTTTTAAAGCCGAAGGCCTGACGACAAACGATCTTCGTCAGGCGATCGTCCATGTGCGTCAAAAGCTCGGCACATCAGAGCGACGCACCTGCCGTGAGGTCGGCGTCGCACGCTCGACGCAGCAGTACAAATCTAAGCTTCAAAACGATGATGACTTGCGCCTGGCGCTGATCCGACTGGCCAAGCAGTATGGGCGCTATGGTTATCACAAGATCGGTGCGTTGTTGGCCGCCGAAGGCTGGCGTGTAAACCACAAAAAGATAGAGCGGCTGTGGCGCGAGGAGGGGCTGCAACTGCCGACCCGGCATAAGAAGCGCAAGCGTCTTTATCATCATGACGCGTCGGTCATCCGATTGAGACCGAAGTACCCCAACCACATCTGGGCAATCGACTTTGTGCACGACAAGTTGAGCAATGGGCGTCCTTACAAGATGCTCACCGTGCTCGATGAATATACGCGTGAGGCTCTGTGCGTCACGGTCGCTGCCAAGATGGGTGCAGCTGACGTGTTGGAAGTGCTCTATCCCCTGCTGCTAAGGCGCGGCAAGCCGGACTACATCCGTTCAGACAATGGCCCGGAGTTCTCAGCAGCACCGTTCCAGGACTGGCTCCGGCGTGTCGGCATCGAACCAATCAGGATCTATCCAGGGTCACCATGGGAGAATGGCTATAACGAGCGTTTCAACGGTACGCTACGCAGCGAGGTACTCAATGCGGAGTGGTTCGCGACGACGCTTCAGGCCCAGGTGGTCATCGATGGATGGCTCAAGCAATACAATCACATCCGCCCGCACCACGCTCTCGGCATGCGTCCGCCGGTGCCTGAAACGATATTAGAGAAACCGCAAATAGGTGGCCCAGACATAAGGGGCTAGACAGGTGGTCAGATGTTGGTGGAACTGTGCTGCAACAAGTGCAGGCAGGTAGAGCCTGTGGCGTAGATTGGCAAGTCCACCTCGGATACCCCGAAACCCAAGCTGACAGTGCCAAGGAATTTAAACAAGAAAGCCCTGCGTCAGTTGTGCCTATTTTATCGATAGTGCATGCTGAGCGACATGAGGTTACTTAGATTTGCGTCCGGGGTTTTTGCGGGACTGGCTATAGGCTTTTTCGCGATAGCCATCTTTCTGATGATCGTTTTAGTTCTGCTGTAAGCGGAACTGCTTGTATCCAAATTCACAACCTACGTTGTTTCATCGATGCAGAGTAGATGGTGTAGTCCTTTGCCGCCGACCGGTCCAAATTACAAGCATACGGGAGCCACTAGAGTTTCGGCGATGTCCTTCTTGAGTTGGCATAGACGTTTCAGAATCAGAACAACTTTTGCAACGCTGCGTCTCGCTTACTCTGTTTAAGAAGACGGGGGCTGACCGGATGCCGACAAACCTTCCCGTACCCAAGGTCGCGAGAGTCTGCGCCATTTATTTGTTCAGTTTCTCGATCAACAGGCAGCAAAGTATGGACGCGATCATGTGCTGAAACTTCGACAAGAAGAGCTGTTTCAGCGCATTCTCCTTGGCAGGCGCGGCCGCTCACCGACTAAAGCTGCTATCTTGCTATTGGTGGAGTCGGCCCGAAACATGCAGTACGGATCACTTACGACTCTTTTTGGTAATGCTCCCAAGCTTCTCATGGGATCAAAATACAAAGACTTCGTTTGACGGAAATTTACCGAGTGAACACGTCTGGCCTCGCTCAGCAGGATATAGCTCCGAAGTCGTGGCCTTGATGTAAGCGTCCGGCCAACACCGCCTTACATGCTCACGCGAACCTGACGATAAGTGTCCACTTAGAGCTAAGCGGACACTTAACTGATGACATCTCGACCACGGGCATCGCGACGGCGATGGAGCACCGAGTTTAAGAAGCGCGTCGTCGCTGAGGCCAGCCAGCCTGGCGTGTCTAATGCTGAGATCGCACGCAGATACGACCTCAATGCAAACCTACTTTTCAATTGGAAGAAGAAGTTTTGCACCGAAGCGGCTTTGATCCCGGTAGAGGTCAAGGCCGACCTGACGAACGGTCTGCCAAAGCTGATTACGCCAATACCAGATGAGCATTCATCGACTTCCTGCGCCCCGCAGCCCGGCTGGGTCGAGATCGAGCTGCCTTGCGGTATTAGATTGCGCTGCGGCTCGGATGTTTCAGTCATACGCTTGGCCGAGATCATTATCGCCCTGCGATCCCAAACATGATCCCGGTTCCGGCGAACACAAAGGTGTGGCTGGCAACCGGTGCCACGGACATGCGCAAGGGTTTTAACGGCCTGAGCATCTTGGTCCAGGATACCCTGAAGCAAGACCCTTTCTCTGGCCACCTGTTTGTCTTCCGTGGCAAGCGCGGCGATCTCTTGAAGATCATCTGGTGGGACGGTCAGGGCGCTTGCCTCTTCTCGAAAAGGTTAGAGCGCGGTCGCTTTGTCTGGCCTGCACCCGTCAATGGCAAAGTGTCCATCACGGCAGCTCAGTTGGCGATGTTGCTTGAGGGGATAGATTGGCGCATGCCTGAGAGGACGTGGCGACCGTTGAAGGCGGGATAGATTTTTCTGCCCGCTGTTTGACATTCCGGCTTCATCAGCGAAGCGAATAACGTATGTATTCGTTATGACGACCGAAGCTGGTCATACGCACCGCAATTACGCTGAGCTGCAACAACTTCTGGATCAGCGCGATGCCGAGATTGCGCGACAATCCGCAGAACTGCTTGCCCGTGATCTTCTGATCGAAAAGCTCAAACTGCAGCTCGCCAATTTGCGTCGGCAGCGGTTTGGGCCCAAGTCCGAAGTCTTGGATCAGATCATCGATCAGCTTGAGTTGGCACTTGTCGAAGCGGAAGCTGCTGCCGAGCAGAGTTATAGCGAACCGCCTGTCGCCGATGCTGATGTCAAAGAGCACCCGACACGCAGGCCACTACCCGGTCATCTGCCACGGGAAGAAGTCGTTCTCAATCCGGGTGAGACCTGCCAGCAATGCGGCGGTGCATTGCGTCCCCTCGGCGAGGATATCTCCGAGACGCTGGAGTATGTTCCGGGTCGCTTCAAAGTGATCCGAACGGTCCGACCGAAGATGTCATGCCGCTGCTGCGAGACCATTCACCAAGCGCCTGCGCCATCGATGCCGATTGAACGTGGTCGGCCAGGCCCAGGTCTGCTGGCACACGTGTTGATCAGCAAATACGCCGATCACTTGCCGCTCTATCGTCAGTCACAGATCTATGGCCGCGAAGGCATGCATCTTGAGCGTTCAACGCTTGCCGATTGGGTCAGACAATCAGCAGTACTGCTTGAACCTCTCGCAGATGCTATCGGTCGCCACGTCATGGCAGGTGCTGCGATCCACGCCGATGATACGCCGGTCAAGGTATTGGCGCCGGGAACCGGCAAGACAAAAACTGGTCGGCTGTGGGTTTACCTCAGAGATGAACGAGACTGGGCTGGTGATCCGCATCCGGCGGCGTTCTATAAGTTCACGCCTGATCGCAAAGGCCAATGGCCACGAGATCATCTCAAACACTTCTCCGGCTGGCTACATGCGGATGGCTATGCCGGTTTTGAAGAGCTATACCGGCGCGGCGACATCAAGGAAGTTGCCTGCCTCGCACACATCAGGCGCAAGTTCTTCGACATTCATGCAGCCCAGGGTTCGGACATTGCCAAACAAGCATTGGAACGGATCGCAGCGCTCTATGAGAATGAAGCGTCCATTCGCGGTGACCCACCGGATCGGCGCAAGGCAGTCCGGCAGGAACAAGCTGCTCCGCTTATCGATGAAATGGAAGAGTGGCTGCGCAATCAGCTCACGCAGATCTCCGGCAAATCCGCTTTGGCTGGCGCCATTCGCTATGGCCTGACCCGGCTCAAACGATTGCGGCCCTATCTCGATGATGGCCGCCTCAGCATCGACAACAACGCTGCCGAACGTGGCATGCGCAGCATTGCCATTGGACGCAAGAACTACCTGTTCATGGGCTCAGACAACGGCGGCAAGTCGGCTGCCATTGCGTACACACTCATCGAGACGGCGAAGTTGAACAATATTGATCCGCAGGCATGGCTTGCCGATATCCTCGGTCGTATCGCCGACCACAAGATCAATCAGATCGACGAGTTGCTCCCTTGGCGGTATGAAGTCTTACGCGACTAAGTCATTCCAGATCGCCGCCAAAGGCTGTTCAATGATACGACGATCACCGCATTTTCCTGAACCAAAATCGCCCTTTCTCCAGGAGTTGGTTGCGGCCTTTCAAAAACGGTCAAAAGCAATCAAACACAAGGTAAACTCATGGTCCATCGAAGCGGAAAAAGACGATGGCGAAGAGCGGATCAATTTCGACTTCGACTGCTTCAATCACGCCGTCCGATTTGTTGCTTGGGAAGACCAACTTCTATGGTTTAGCAGCTGCAAAGGGGCCGCAAAGAATGGATGGGACATGAAATTCGCGTTTCATGCATCTGCAGTTGGACATGACGCTCAAGCAATTGTCAGCACATTCGAGGAAGCTCTACTTTACCGAAGCGACAAGGCCCAATGCATGGCTGCCTTTGATGCCTACGACCCTGAAGAAGATCGCACCTAACTAACTTCCCACCGGACGCTTACGCCTTGATTGCTGTACTGTTTTTAGGCTTGATGTATTGGCTCGCAGTGTTCTAGATGCTCGCGTGGACACGCTTCTGGTCACTGCCCTTCGGGATGGTGGCCTTCTTTTTTTGACCGCGATATCGAATGTCCCAGTGATGGACAAAGTGCGTCTTCGACTTTGTGATTTGTCTGGTGTCCGGTAGGGGTACAAGAAGTTGCGATTGATTTCTTATCCCGGAATGAAGATCCGGCCACGGGTATTCAGCTTGTATGCCACTCCGCGCGCCTCAATGTATGCGATTAACTTTTCTCCCTGTGGAGTATCGGGAACAATTCCATCTATGTTGGACAATCGACAATCGTTACAGATCCAAGTTTTCCAGTCAGGGACGTTTCGGCCTTCGTAAATCTCAGGTCCGTGCTGCCGTTCCACTTCACATAAGAAGCAGTTAAAATGGACTGGTTCGCTCATAATCGACCCTTGAAGTCTATCGATGATCTAGAAAGCTTACCAGCTTGCGGTGGGCAGCAGTCCATGCGGCCAATACTCGGTTCATTTCTTCGAGCTTGTCTTCGTATCCCTGACCTGAACTTGGCTCCATCTCACGCAGCTCATCAACAATCGCAAAATAGCGTTCGCGCTTAGCCTCACTGTCGGCCTGTAAAATCTTCAACATTCTTTACTCAAGGCTTGTCTAACCAACGAAAACTGAATGCCAGCATATTCAATGCAATTTGCGCTATACTTGCCAACGTTGAAAGTGATGTTCCTTGTGAGAAACACGGCAGGGCTTCACTTCGTTGTGCTTGCTGCAGCGTTTACATCATGGCCATGTTTGATTGGCTAGACGTCGCAGATCGATGGATCGCGGCGGTGCAGTGGAGGGTCGGCGCGTTGTGTGTATCTACTTTCCAATTGATACGATATGTAATTCTCGAAAGTTTTGAAGAAGAGAAAGTGCAAATTAGATGATTGTAGAGTTGTTTATATTTACCCGCAATATCAATGACTTATATTTAGTTTGTGATTCGATTTAGTTCTCACGAAATGATGCCAAGTACGAGCATCACGAGGCTGAACAATTTAGTTCAAATGTGAATGTAATTTATCGCACTTTCGCAACGTGTTGACCTCAAGTTGTGCGGAAACAGCAACAAAGCTGTACAAATGGATTGATGAGAGTCGAAAATGAAACCCGCTTCTTCGAACGTGGGGGTGTCCGTACGAAAACTCGTAGACGGGCAACCCGAATTGCTGGCTATCGTAGCTCACGAAGTGAAAACACCTCTTACTGGAATCGCTGGACTACTACGCTTAATCGAGTCTGAGCCCAATCGTGAAAAGCGATACGAGTACATGCAAGCAGCAATGAAAAGTGCTGAACTGGCTGGCAACATGCTGAAAGACCTACTTGATGACGCTCAAGTCAAAGCTGGCAAACTCTCTATCAACGAAACACCATTCAACCCTGAAGACGTTATCGTTGATGCAGAAAAATTCTGGCGTCCTCAAATTGAGGCGAAAGGAATAATCTTTGACGTATTCACAACGGCTTCGAGAGGCCGTATGATTGGAGATGCCCACCGTATTCGCCAGATGATTGATAATCTGCTGTCGAATGCTTTGAAGCACACTGAAGCAGGGACCATAAGACTGTCGTCAAGTTTCTTGGCGGATGGTAGCTGGCAGCTTGAGATCGTGGACACTGGTTGCGGGATATCGCCAGAAAATTATGCGAAGGTCTTTCGGCCATTCCAGCAATTTGACACTGATGCGGCGCGCAAGAGCTTGGGAACAGGTCTCGGGCTCTCTATTGTTCGCCAACTTGCTGAAGCAATGGGTGGTCACGCAGGGTTTAGGCGCGGATTACAGCATGGGGCTGCATTATGGTTGACTGTACCGTTGCCTTGCATGCAAGACACTGCCACGTCACTGCCTACCGACTTGACAGAACAATGCGAGCTTGCTGGAGCAAAAGGAAACATACTCATTGTCGAAGACGATCCGGTCAATCAACTTATCACTCGCATTGTCGTGGAGAGACTGGGATACAAAACAACTGTAGTCTCTGATTCAGAACAAGCGCTGAAAGCCGCCGTACCAGGCGCATTCTGTGCCATTCTTATGGACATTGAGCTGCCAACCCAGTCTGGTTCTGAGACGGCTAACATGATCCGGTCCAAGCTTGGGGAAGCGCTCACTCCGCCTATCATTGGCGTTACTGCTCATTGCATAACAGCCCCAAACAAATGGCATGATGACCAATGCATGGTTGCTCTCATCGAAAAGCCCGTCAGTTCGCAAAAATTGTCGGAGCTGCTGGCAAGAGATCCCTGACACTTCAATTTCGGATAGCTAGCGAGACACCTAACATCCAACACGCTGTTGCTCCAAACATTAGAAATTAGAGTTGTTCCATCAGATTTGGAAGCAACCCGACGCTTGGCTCAACTTGCCGTACTATTGAACTTCAAACCCTGACTTCTGGTCATCTCCTGCCGTCAGCACTGCAGTGGGGCGTTGCTCCAGCCCTGCGCTAGACGGGCTAATAGCGAGACTTGACTGTTTCGATCAGAGTCTTGGAACCAGCATGATATCTGCACGTGGCCACCATCGGTAATTTGACGACACCGTACAATATCTCAGAGGTCTTCACTGCCTGGATATAATTGGCTAGCGCCCATATCTTCGGCGACGTTGACGGATGTGATTGGCGATGAGGCGATTGCGTGCCGCCTGAAGTCGCCGATATTCTCGAAGATTCCGAGGTCGACGAAAGCGCACAATCTTCACAATACGACCACCAATTCGGACACGGCGAACACTGACCAACTTGCGGCCACGATAACGGCGGCGGGCCTTTTTCTTGCGCGACCGTTTAATGGAGCGCTGGATCTTGCGCTTGTTTTGCGCTGTTATTGATCGTGATTGGGCTGTTGGCGTCGGAGGGTCAACTACGGCTGATGATGTAACGACGGCCGACCGCTCAATGGCTCGGACGGCCCCTGGGCCGCTCTGTGGCAACCCAATGAGATCACCGAGAGTGCCGGCACCTTGGCGCGATGGAGCGGGATCCGCCTGCTCAAGGACTGGGCGATATACCAACCGGTCCTCCAGCGTGTGAGCGGTAGGCGCCTCTACAGGGATGGTGATCGGTGCGCGCGTGCCAGACGCCTTGTCTGCCCGAGATGCGGTTCGCTGATTAGTGATTGCGACAACCTTGGGCCGATGTCTGATTGCCCCCGTCTTAATCGCTGCGGTGTTAACGGCCTTCCTGCTCGGCAGAGGGGGCAGCATGTCCTGAGGTGCGAAGCTATCTTGCTTGGCTGCAGTTGTCCCAATGTCGGCTAGCCAATTGGCCCCAAGGTGCTGACTGAACAATGATGCAGAAGCGAACATGCCAATCATTGCGGCGATAATGGACACAGCTAGGACGCCTGGAGCAAGTGATGGCCTTGCAGTCAGCGTAGAGTGCTGGATCTGAGACGGTGTGTCCGGCGTCTTGCTCGAATTTGCCTTGACTTTGACCCTTGGCCTTCGTTGCTCAAGATGAAGACGCGCTGTCTTGATTGCCTCTTCTTTGGATACGCAGACCTCACTGATGCGGACAGTATCGACATAGGACCACCAATCGTCACCACAGCGCATCACCGTGATTGAGTGATCGTCGCCTGATACTGGGTTCACCCATACAGCCGTGTGGATGTCGTCCTCGCTTGAGCTTTTCACCATTCGATTTCCCCTCGCCGATCGAAGTCAATATGTGGTGATCCGATCGGCAGACTAACCATCTTCACCAGGAAACAGATATGCTCGAATATAGAAGCAATTGTCTATGCAAGCGTTTGATGTTCGCACTGCCTCTCCATGCTGCCCGATACGCGCGCGCCCAATGCAGTGCCCATGAGACGGCGACTGCGGCTTGATTCTTCAGAGCTGCAGCTACCATGTTATTGTCAGACGTCAGCACACCCGGAACATACTGGCATCTTTTCTTAACCGAGTGTTTTTAGGCTCATCTTCACCACTGAGGAGTGCCACATGGGACGTAGAGGCGTCCGCGTATCGACTGCTCAAGTCACTAGACCCCATCACAAGCTCGGCCATCGCCGTGAACAAGGCTGCCTTCACTGCCGGTCTCAATGGCATGCAGATGGACGTACTCATATTTGAGCAAGCGCCATACCCGCTCGATAAAGACGTTGTCCATCCACCGCTTCTTTCCATCCATCCAGATATTGATACCGGCACATCAATGAAGGCGATGCCGGTCAACTGACTACCCTGGTCGGTGTTGAAAATTTCCGCTGCCGCTTAACGCGCATGCGCCTCTTCAAGGGCCGCCACGCAGAAGTCTGCGTCAAGCGTGTTCAACAACCGCAAAGCCAGAACTTTACGGCTCGCTCAGGCCATGATCGCGACCAAATAAAGAAAGCCGCGCCGCATCGGAATGTAGGTGACATCCGCGCACCAAGCCTGGTTTGGCCGGTTGATGACGAGTCCCTTCAGAAGATATGGATAGATCCGGTGCTCAGGATGCGTTTACGACGTCCTCGGTGCCCGATAGCTCGCCAGCAAACCCATCTAGCGCATCAGACGGCGCACGCGCTTGCGGCCTACGCACCACAGCTTCCCGGCGCAAGTGGCGCGCCATCTGGCGCGAGCCGTACCACGGCGTCACGAGATGCTGGCGGTCGATCCGGCGCATGAGAGCCAGGTTCATCTCGCTCTCCTCGTTCGCCTCGCAATAGAACGACGAACGCGCTATCGATAGTAATGCGCACTGACGAGCGAGCGAATGCTTCGCGTGGTTTCATTCAACCATCGTCTTTTTGTGCGCCCCGCTCGGCCCTTGAAGGCTTTCGACAAAAAATCGCGTTCCACGACCAGCTGCCGGATCTTGGTGTGTAGGTGCTCAACTTCGCTTTGCCGTGCGCCGGCGGCGGTCTCACTCTTCTTATCGAACACGTCCGCCAGACATTCAGTCGCTTGCGCTTCGAATCAGAGATCATGTTCGGGTGCATGCCGTGTTTTGGGGGCAAGCTCGGCATCAGCCTTGATGCCTTCATTGAACCAGGTTACGGCCGCTGTATGGCCAAGATGATAGTGAACGCAACGCTGAGAGATTCCTCTCACTCAAGCCTTGCTCCATCATGGCTCCTAATGTACCCAATTGCTCGCGAGCATCGAGCTTCTCGGCTCGACTAGGAGGAGAGGGTGCAATGGTCATTTCAAGACAAACAAGTGTCGTCTCTGCAATGATCCATTCCAGGGAATTAAATTCCACCTGGCCTTTCGCCTCTGAAAGTGTAGCGATACCTAACTTCAACGAAAAGTGGTCATCGGACTGGTCTGATCTCAGGCTCTTAACGAGCCTTGCTGCAATTGCATTCAAAATAGTAGGTCGCAGCACCTCGTCCATAGAGCGCAATTTGCCAACACACATCCGTGCGCGGCGCACGAGTTGCGCATGGTCGAAATTGTCGTTCGACGAGTTCAAAATAATCAAACCAAGTTTTTGAGACGGAACACAAGCGACAACTAGCATAGATAAGCCCTGCGAGGAGAGGTCCGCGCGCGACCATGGTGCATATAACTTAAGAACTCCGGAAATCATTACGCTGTCAGATTCTATTTCTGTTTCATTTTTTCGTGGATAATCACCTCCTGCATCCGGCATTAAGGAAATAAAATCAAGAGTGAGCTCGAATAAGGGCGATTGGGCTACTTCAGATTTTCCCTTCAGAGACGAGATAAGTTTGCGCGCTCTTTAGACCTGCCCCCGCAATCACAAACAAGAAATTGCAAGCCCAAGCTAATCGGCACTTTCGAATTTTTCTTGACCCTGCTGTGGAAATTTGTTCGGGCCCTTAGAACATTAGCGGCTCAGCGCGTTCGAGCAGACCTTCATCAAGTGGAAATAGGTACCGCTGATTAACCGACTCTTGCCTCAACCCGTTCCGAGACGAGCGGAGCTATTGAACGTTTAACTTTTCGATTAACATCGACACTGACCGCGCCGACATTCTATGACCAACGGTTTTGGAATCCGGCCCCAAGCAACATCAGAGCCTTAGTGGAGAAGATGCAGCGCGTTCGTGCCGTTGATTGCTGTTATTAGTGTTCATCTCTCAAGCGAAGTTCGGCCGGACAACCAATTACTTTCCAAATGTCAGAAAGCGTCCAACGTCTTTGTGCGTGCATAACGAAGATCTGGTAGGAGTTAAAGCTGGCCAGAGCGGAAACGAAGTTTCTGACGCGATACTTCGGATTACCAATGAATAGAGGTAACTATTACTACGCCTCGTTTGCAATGAGCCTTTCGGCGATCGGATATGCCCAAGTTGAAATTTGAGGTCGATCAATTAGCATAACAGTTACAAAGTGTTATGTGTCTTTCTCTTAATTGTTGGTACGACCGCAGCTGCCCAAAATGAATGGGATTCTGTGGACTGCAGTCGAATAATGTTAACACCCTGTTAACCCAAAACATAGACGAGTGATGCGTAGTGCCACTTAAGTATTGAAGAAGAGTCGATATGACAGCGCGTTTTACTCTCCCGAGCGTAAGGGGAACAATCTCCTGTATGGCTGCTGTGGCAGTTTTTTCTGTAGCGGGCTGTACAACGAGTTCGCTCAATCCTAGACCACAGCGGCTGCAATCAGAGCACATAGATCCAGCTACGCGTGGATTTCCACCTTACCCCAGAAGTGCCCCTTCCGCTTCCAGATCGCGCTCTCAACCTCAGTTGACATCCGTGACAGTACAACCCGGTGATACGCTTTATAGCCTTAGTCGAAGGTTCGGCACATCTATTGAGCACATGATGACGATCAATCAGCTGCAATCAAGCCGCATCACAGTTGGTCAGAATCTAATGGTGCCGCTACTGTGATCGGAACAACAAAGGCTAAATCGCTTCTGCAAATTCTGCTATACTTGCTCGCGATTTTCGGCACATCCACCGATCCGGTGCAAGCTCGTTTCATGACGACTAATGAGCTGAAAAGGGCGGTAACTGATCGCGTTGTATTGCTGGATACACCACTCAATAGTGTTATTCCAATTCGACATGATAATAACGGCCAACTGTTTGGCAAAGCTGGAGCCGTTGCTCGTTACCTTGGGTCTCGATATGATCGAGGCCGTTGGTGGATTAGTCGTGGACAACTATGTCATCGCTGGAAACGGTGGTTCGATGGGAAGTCCAAATGCATGCGGATAAGAAAGCGCGGGAAAACTTACTTGTGGTCAGCGGATGATGGTCGATCGGGAACCGCTCGCCTGGCAAGTCGCCGTCCCCGAACTTATCGAAAAACAGGTGCGAAATACCAGATAGATTCTCAGTCGACATTGCCGTTGATCAAAGGTGCTCGACGGCCTATTGGTCTTGTTCGCGGACCGTTGCGTGTCTCTCGAAAGGCGAATCGTAGATCCCGCATTGCACACAAATAGGCGGCTTTCGAAATAATGCTGTAGGGGTGGCGTCAGTCTGCATCTCGATGAACGAAGCATTCGAAGAATCTATGGCCGTTCGACTTCCAAACCATCGTGTGCAAACTCAATTTTGTCGATAGTTACCGACTGGTTCTTGAGGTGAAGTGGTTGTCCGCGGTAAAACTGCGGCCACGCATTTCGTGCGTGCCATCGCTTCCGGACGTTGCCAGCACTGTCCACAAGAATGATGGAAAGTTGCTTGCGTTCAATCCTTCCGTTGAGCGCCGCTCTGATCCAGTCGACCAATTCTGTGTTTTTGGTAATTCCCCGCCGCAAACTGACATTCGAATAGGAAGAGAATTTGTTCCGCATTTGTGGGGTTTTTAGTGTTGGGCCTGCTGGATAGACGATGATCGCGTCGTCAAATTCCAAGCCGGGCCATTGATGGAAGGCACCTTGTGTCTTTCCATCAATAGCAACTCGAAAACTAAAAACCTGGTCAATCCTAGTGGCATCAGCGTGCTGATGGGGCTGGCCATAAGCGCTGCCGGTACACAACGCCAACAAAGAACAAACGAGTGCCAAGACAGCAACGAAGCTCTGGCGGATTGCACTACACATCAGGCTACCTTTCAGCTAGCGCACATAGAATAAAGAGGCTTATCACCAAGTTGTTTGAAAGGAACAATTCGCTGGCACGCTCATAGCGTGCTAGTCCCGAACGGAATAGAGGGCGCGCTTTGGAATGAGTTTAAGGATTCTGTAACAAGAAGCGTCTTCGTGGCTTGCGATGGCAATTTTGGCAGCCGTATGGCGAACGGTGCGATCACGCGTTGAAAGAGCTAACAACACAATTGGCTTATTGGTGCCTTGCCCTCGCTCTACAAACTTACCAGTTAACCGGCAGATATGAGATAAGACGGGGGAATCTCAAATGCCGTTTATTGTTCTCGCTGGTCTGGCACTTGTTGGACTACTCACGCTGATCGTTGGCTTGTTACTTTTTGGAATGTGCGGTTTCTAGAAGCGATCATCACTGCCCTCGGCGGTCTTTGCCTGCTCGGTGCTAGTCTTTTTCTGATCCAGATGTCGGATGATAGCCTGGCATTACGTGTGGCCCTGGAAGAATCTCGGGACACCGCAAAAGTGCAGCGCACGACAATCACCAATCAAGATACAGAGCTAAATAAACTGCGCCGCAACATCCGCGCTACAAAGAAGGAGTTGACTGAGGCAGTAGAACGCGAACACCTGCTCGAGCGGCAATTGAGGGACCTCAGACAGCGCGCGGTTGCCGCGACGCCTGAGAAACGGTCGGCTGTTCCCAATTTTGATGACCGTTCTGCGCCTCGAAGCGAAGTGATAATAGCTACAGAAAAGCAGATCGACGAATTAGCTCGGATCATTCGGCAACAGGTCACTGTTAGTGAAGATGTTGCTGAACTTCGCAAGCGTCTAAAACGCAAGGAACAACTCGTCATTGAGCATGGTGCAACCATAGCAAACTTGAAAGAAAAGCAGGACATTGCCGAGCAAGTTTCGAGCGAACAACAAAGGACGATCGATGCTCAAGCGACCAACATATCCGAAATGAGGCACGCGATGTCTGACTACGAGCGTCAAGCTCGAATTGAGCGCGAAAAGGCGCTTGCCCGGCAGCGGAAGCAATTGGATAGCGTGATATCCAGATTGAGACGGCGGGCGATCGAAGCCACGCCCAGCAAGCGCTCAGTCATTTGGCGATTTGATGATACAACAGCATCGAGTGAAGAACTCTATTCCGCTACACAGAAGCAAATTGACGAACTCGGTCGGCTAATCCGAGAAAAACCAACGCCAGACCAAACGAGCGAATTGGAATTCGGCAAGATTCTCAAGCTTCGCGACCGATTAGCCTATGGTGTTGAGACTAGTAGCTATGATGTCCAAGTCTATCCTGACAATCAGCTCGTAACAGGGCGGACCGGCAAGTACTACGTGGTTGACCTCAAGAATGCGGCAAGTGGCATCAAGTTCCGCTTCGACGCTGGGCGATATAGCCTAGCCCGATCAAGCAGATCTTTCCGTGAATCGCTCGGGACGTTTATGCGGGAAGTTGTGACCAAACTGGAAGGCAATGTTACTTACAATCTCTACGTTCGAGGCAGTGCTGATGCCGCGGCCTACCGTGGAATACCTGAAGATGGCTACGCCTATTCGAGCGTGAGTTATCTGAAAGCGGTTGATCAGGGACGATACTCGACTGAGACAGTCGTTCGCAACATTGGCCAGACGATCCGAAACGCAGACCTTCCATTCTTGCGAGCGGAATTTCTCCGCTCGATTGTATCGGACGTGTATCCTGTCAAGCCGCCCAAAGTTCTTGAAGGGATGGTGACGCGCGGCGTCGATGCTGCCGACCGGAATGCCGAGCTTATCATGTTTGTGGAATGGTAAGGCGACAGGGTCCCGAAAGTCTTACAGTGATGAGATTGCAAGGCCCAGTGTGTCGGCCGCCCTCCAAGTAATGGTTGTAGAGATGCTTGTTGCCACAAAAATTAACAACTAGAGAAACTGCTCCGAATGAGATCTGCGCCGCGCAGCCGGCGAGGCGCAGTAAGCTCGGATGAAACATTCGGATCCAACTTAGAGGCTAGACCTTTGATCGCTTGATGGAGCAATTCAGCGCCTGAACATTTATGCTTGAGAGTTACGGCCTGACCTAACGTGAGAACTTGCAGCTTGCAAAAATATGGCTCATGTCTGTCTCTAGTTCCAAAGCCCTATTGAGGGTCAATTCAAATAATTCAGCCTGCTCTTTGGGCGGCAAGGCGTTTAGATGCCGAGTGTGCGTATACTTTGGAGCGAAAAAGTCCACTAGCTTTTGCGCCATTACAAGACTAAAGGGCCACGATTGGCCATCGTCCGTGAAAACGAGCAGGCCACGAATATCGGGTAGTTGCACTAAAGCTCTGGCGACAATCGCGCTATCAACGGGAAATTGCTCGCGCGGATAGATTTGTCCATCTGCCGAGACGAAAGCAATCTGCGCAGGAACTCCACAATGATCAATATCTGGCGAAACCGCGAAAATAATCATACCAACTCACTGCCAGAGCTGCTCCAAGAGTAAACCTTAGTCACCGGAAAAACAGTTTTTGAATTTGATGCATTAATGCCGAGCACGCTGAAAGCTTCGTGTTGTCACCAAGTTCCTCAGACGATATTGAGCTTTCGCTAGTTGGCTGTCAGCAAGAGTCAATCATCATGTTTCCAAGTTGGAAAATGTGAATTTCAATAGCGTTGTGCGGCTTTCATCGTGCTGCCGTAAGTTTGCATCTCTTCAGGCAAGAACAGAGTTTGCGTCGAGGGGGGAATGCGAGCGGAATTTGCTTACGTCGGAGTGATCGGTTTGATCTCGAGCTCACTCGTCAGAAGCAGTAGCGCTTCCGATGAAGCGCATTGGCAACTTGGCTCCGAAAGATTTTGGGCCCTGCAATGTGTCCTTCACAGTGTCAAGGCAACACCACAGCGTCGCCAGCATAGAATTCGGACATTCTGTGTAAGACTATGTGACGGATGCTATTGGCTAATCAGAGCGGCACATATCTGGTCAGAAAACAACCAGTTGGCCAGCGAGTGCATCGCTCAGTGCAAGATGCCAACAGTAGTCTTCTATCTGAAGCGCACGACAGCATCCGCTGACGACATCAAGACCGCTTCAGGCATGCGCTATACGAAATTACCGAATGCATTTGTTTATCGGAAGAAATATTCAGAGCAATGCACTTGTCGCCCCCCCACCTGGGAGTATAGCCCACAAGCGGTGTCATGCAGTATCCGCTAAGCGAAGGAATGAAGATGTTGTTGAAGTTGCCGAGAACAAGAACAGCCCAGCTGTGAATCAGAGGGAGCGTCTCGCCGTGACCCGAAAAAGACAGGATTCAAAGCGGCAAGAGGCGCGACGAACCGCGCAGAGGCTGCGGCTCAAAGCTCAGGTTCTGGATTGGCATGAACGGGTATTCGCACAAGCCGACAGGTATTGGGGGAGTAGTGTGTGGATACGGGGACGTCACTCATTGTTTCGAATAGCGAAATCGGCACTCAATCACGCTGACTTTAAACGAACCTGCAAAGCTGCAATCTTGACGCATCAATGCGGACGAATGTCCAATTCGAAGTTCGGAGGACGAGACCAATTAAGAAGCGTAAAGTCTTGAGCCACTTAGAATGAATGCGCAGAAAGGTATTAAGAGTCTACCCGAGGGCGAGCACCGTGGCGCCGCAGAAGCGTTTATCGCCAGTCTGGCGGATGGACGACTGGTGGGCGGCAAACCCAGTTTGCACCGAATTGTTTGTGCTGGGACATATGCCCGAGGAAGCTCAGATCAGGCTGATGCGTTCACGTTGGCACTCATTGGTGCGCTCGATCAACGGCCAGAGCCGATGCGAGCGGTTTGGAAGAGAATGCTGCGTCAGTTCTGTAGCTCGGCCAGTCCTGAGTTACAGGAACGCTTGGCAGAACTTCTAAATCTGCTACCCGACTTGCCCGCTCCAAGCCCTTCCTACTGAAAGCTGCCTCACGTCTCGAATATTGAGCGAACGACAACAGGTAAAATCGAGCACTGAGCTTGAAGAGAGATATCGCCCAATGAAGGCTCTTTGAGAGTTCGTTCATCCGCTACTGCATGGATTTGCCTGCAACCGGTGGAAGGTTCTTCATGCGAATTCCGAATTTGCTAAACCGACGGAAACTATCTAAGCAGAATAAGTCAACTCGCCGAAGAGACAACAAAGTTTCGTATGCCGCTGCGCTGCCATATCCAATAAACGCCATATGCTTCAAGAAGACGTCGTTGTCGGTGAAATACCTTCTGGGACGACTTTCCAATCCGCCCACCAAGTACGTGTGGCAAATATCTGCTACAACATCGAGATATCCTGAGATAATCCCAAATTCTTCTAGAGGCTGCTCATCAAGCGCAAGCGCTGTTGCAGTCGATTGGTTGAATTTCCGAAATACTCCAGGCGGAGGTTTAGCAATGGCAAACCTTGACGAGCTATACACCGTGCCGGTGATTTTATTGGCTGGCCCCCAACGCTGAACTGATGAGTCGCAGAAATTCTCAATTTTATCGAACCGGAAAAAGTTTTCGAGCGCACGATCTCGTGCTGCGCTATTGTAGCGGTCTGAGCCTGAAATATAGTTTGACCGCATATGCCAATAAAACTTTCTGGAGATCTCCAAGTTACAAACAAGGCTCGCAAACACAACCGCCACACGCATTTCAGCCAATTGTGTCTGATTGAACTTCTCCCATTCCGTTTCTGCTGATAGAGGCGCAGTGCTTACGACAAGAGCGAGAAGGAGCAGTTTGGTGCGAAGCAGCATTGCAAAGCCTACATATTTCGGTCCTGTCTTGCTGTATTAGAGCAGTCCGCCCGGTTCACTCATACTGACTCTGAATGCAAAACTGTTTTATCTATTTGCTGGACCAAGCTCACGCGACATTATCTTCCAAGGTCTTATCAGGGTGCTTTGTACTGGCAATACCGCTTGCTGCGCGCATCTTAAGCGTAACACATACCGCACTTACGACGATCGTTCGCTCCACGCCAGCAACTACGAAAAAAGTCCCCTTCACCAGCTCTCACGCAGACAAGTCACCCATGTTGTTCTCAAACAATGAACAGATAGCGGCTTGTTTGGAGATGTCAGGACGCACGGTCGAGCGTTGCGGCATCTGGTGACTTGGTGCACGAGGTGTTGTGAGTTTCACAGCGCCGAGAATAGGTGTTAACTGCATCTGCGTGTTGGTACGGATAGTGCGGTGTCGACATACGGCACGACATCTGTCGTCGAGTGGGTTTCTACCGGTGCTTTCACCCCGCCGATGCCCTATGAAATGCCAATCCCCGTGAAATGAGTTCGGATCGTATCGGCCATCCTCCAGCGATGTTTGATCTGCAGGGGACTTAGAAGATTCGTAACCGGTGTCCCGCCCCCACCTTGTTCTGACTTCTTCTCCGGTAATCCTGCGGTGTTATGGAGAGCGAACCTGAAGCCCTTAATGAGGACCTTAGTGAGCTAACTAAGGTCGAAAACCGATGCGTCGGATTGAGTTAATCACCGGCGCTGAGCGGCGACGCAACCGATCGCGCAATGAGAAGGCATCGATTGTTGCCGAAAGCATGGTGCCAGGTGTCGTCGTTGCCGAGGTCGCACGGCGACACGGCTTGTCGCCACAGCAACTGTATGGCTGGCGTTCGACTTTTCGAGCCAATGCGCACAAGCAGAGCGATCCGACGTTCTCATCAATCGTTGTTGACGGCAGACCTGCGGCTCTTGTCCAACAAGGCGATCGGACGATGGGCACCGAGACACCCCACACGGCTGCTACACCGTCTATTGAGCTGACGATCGGTTCGGCGCGGGTCATCATTCGCGGTGCCGCCGATCAGAACACCCTCGCTTATGTCTTGAAAGCGTTGAAGGGGCTGGCGTGATTGTTCCGCAAAGTGGTGTGCGAGTGCTGGTTGCGACCAAGCCGGTGGACTTCCGTAAAGGTATCGACGGGCTGGCCGCCCTGGTACAGGAGCATTTGCGCCTCGACCCGTTCACCGGCACGGTGTTCGTCTTCAGAGCCAAACGCGCTGATCGGGTGAAGCTGCTGATCTGGGACGGCAACGGTCTGCTGATGATCTACAAACGTCTGGATGACGGCAAGTTCCGTTGGCCTCGGATCGAGGATGGCGTCATGCGCCTGTCGCCGGCGCAGCTTTCAGCACTGCTTGAAGGCATTGATTGGGCGCGTGTTCACAGTCGCCGTGTCCAGCGGCCAACAGCAGTGCAGTAATCGCCCCGCAAAGTCCGCGAGATGCTGGTCAGATGGCCAGCAAATCAGCTTTGCATCGGCCATGATGATCACTCCTGATAACCTACCCAATGATGTCGCGACGTTGAAGGCTATGGTGTTGGCCGGACGCGCTGAGAATGACCGGCTGGCAGCAGAGCGCGAACGCCTGGCGCATGAGGAGCAGGTTCTCACCGCCGAAGTGCATCGTCTTGAAGCGCGCAACGCGCGCCTCGATCACATTGTCTCCGTTCTGCGCCGGGCCCGGTTCGGGCGACGTTCCGAGAGGCGGATCAGCGACAACCAGATTGAGCTGGCGCTCGAAGACATCGAGACGGATCACGGCGTCGAGGATGCTAAGGCAAAAAAGGTCGACGCCATCGTCCGGCGTGAAGGCGTTAAAAACCGCCGCGCCAATCGTGGTCACCTGCCAAAACATCTGCCGCGCGAAGAAGTTGTCATCGAGCCGGACAATAAAGGCTGCCCGTGCTGTGGTGGTGCTCTGCATGTCATTAGCGAAGACGTCTCAGAGCGTCTCGATCGCATCCCGGCAAAGCTGAAAGTGATTGTCACGCGGCGGCCGAAGTATACCTGCCGCTCATGCACGGATGGTGTGATCCAGGCGCCAGCCCCGGCGCGCCTCATCACTGGCGGCCTGCCGACCGAAGCCTTTGTCGCCGATGTGCTGGTCTCGAAGTACGCCAATCACCTGCCGCTCTATCGACAGTCCCAGATCCTGTCTCGTGACGGCATCGACATCAACCGTTCCACCCTTGCCAACTGGGTCGGCTTCGCCGCCTTTGAGTTAGCGCCGTTGCATGAACGATTGCTGGAGATCCTCAAGGCATCACCAAAACTGTTTGCCGATGAAACGACCTGTCCAGTCCTCGATCCGGGGCGTGGCCGGACCAAGAAGGGTTACCTGTGGGCGGTTGCCCGCGATGATCGCCCTTGGCAGGGAGGTGAGGGTGGCAGCGATCCACCAGCCGTGGCCTACACCTATGCACCGGGGCGCGGCAGCGAACACGCCCAACGCATACTGGCTGGCTTCACCGGAGTTCTGCAAGTCGACGCCTATCCCGGTTACAACAAACTCGAACCACACGTCACGCTGGCGTTGTGCTGGTCGCACTTCCGGCGCCGGTTCTATGATCTTGCCAAGGGCGGCAATGCGCCAATCGCAACAGAGATCTTACGCCGGATCAGTGAACTTTACGACATCGAGGCCGACATCCGTGGTCGTTCCGAGCATGAGCGCCGTGCCGTCCGGCGGGCGCGCGCCAAAGAACTCGTTGACGACCTCAAGACATGGCTGAAAGAGCAACTTGCCCGTGTGCCCAAGAGTTCGACAATCGCCAAAGATATCCGTTACGGCATCACCCGCTGGGATGAACTCAGACGCTAACTCGATGATGGGCGCATCGAGATGGACACCAACACCGTGGAGCGATCAATCCGGCCACTTGCTCTGAACCGCAAGAATGCGCTCTTCGCCGGCTCCGATGAAGGCGGCGCCAACTGGGCGATCATCGCCTCGCTCATCGAGACTTGCAAACTCAATCACGTGAACCCTCAAGCCTGGCTGACTGATACACTCACCAAGCTCGTCAACCACTGGCCGCAAAGCCGCATCGATGATCTGATGCCATGGGCCTACGACGACACCGTCAAGGTGTGATCGCTGCACCGCTTACGAAGATTCAAGACAAGCGGGCTTTGCAGTTCTATGGACTTGACTTCGGCGAACCGAGTCTTGGTCTGAGTAATTGCGCTGCAAATTGCGTCTGCAATTGCCTCCACGTTCATTTACTTAAGAACAGCGTAGTACAAGCGGGCAGCATGTGCGGAATCTGGTGGCCCCTTGCCATTAAAATTGGAGCTCAGCAGCGTGTGCTGGCGCAAGCCTCAATGCCCATCAGTCATGGCTTAATCTTGGTAAGAATAGCTCCGCTATCACCGAGGGTAGCTAGCAGTTTTACCCACCTTCCGTCGTCGTACTGGGTATGGGGAACATTTGTAGCGATTTCCAGGCCGGCTGAGCTTGCTTGGACTATCCATCTTTCTCTGCCCGCTAATCAGGAAATTTTTTCGCCTCAAACAGAGTGATGGATGCCTCTCATAGCCTTATTGCCGAAACATGGTCGTGTCTAACGGCCGTAGAGGCGGTCGCTAACTCAACTAAAAATGCGGAGCGTCAATCTCAAGTTATTTCATCTTTTCTAGAGTGATTTTTGCCGCTGGACATCGCCAGATATTGGAAGAGTTATCGGATGAAGCGTCAACCACTCCAGCAATAGCAGCACTTGCGACGACGCCAATTAGACCGCCTGAACTGCCTGCAGCTGTCATATTGTCAAAACGATCAGAACGAGTTTTATCATATGCTTGCAGGGTAATCAGTTTTGACTCGTAACCAGGCTTCTCACACTTAACCGCCAGGCTCTCCGATTGATTCCGATAGAGCGGGACTCGCACTTTTGCGGGCGTGGTCGTCGTCGCAGTGTAGGCACCCGCCGAGACACGGCACTGAGCGCCACTCATTTCGACTTTCCCTTTTTGCTCGACGATACTGTAGGTTCGTATTTCCACCAGCTGGTCGCCGCCATACTCCGGAACAGGCACGCCTTGTGCACGCTGCGCTGCGTAAACATCTGTTTCCGTGGTGCCATTCTTAGGTACAATCGAAGTAATGTTGTCGACCTCAAGTGGTTTAGCGGCGCAACCCACTAAGCCCAGTAGAGTCGTAATCAACAATAGCCGAATACACATCTACACCCCATGCCGCTAGTCGCTTGACTAATCAAGTTAAGATGCTGATTGCTCAGCAGCCAAGAGAGCTCATTGAGCATGGCTCAATCCATGGGGCAATGTATCAATGCAATGCAGCTTTTGTGTTCATTTATTGATAATCAAGCGCTACGGGATTCTCCTTGAGTACAGTGCCCTATTGCCCGGAATACCCAATTGCGAATTTGAAAATAGCAGCGAAGCAGCCAACCCAGCACCGCTGCATTAAATTAAACTGGCTGGGTTGGCGCCGCTCCAGTGCGGGGTTACCGGAGCTCCGTTACTTTAACGAGGCACGGGAAATCTTCAATATGCTATCGCTGTCCGGGCTATCACCGCATCAGCATCGGAGCCAATTTTCTTCAGCGGCAATATCATTGAGGAGCTTCAAGGTTAGTTATACCATCAGCTTCTTGTTCTCTCCTGAGCAAGTTGTCGGGCATCCGCGTAACGCCGCGACTTACCCTCGAAGAAACTTCCTTCATGCAAGTTTAGGTGGCCGTGAAACAGATTGCCTTGGACACGACTTGTGCCAAGCAATGATAGTTTGCCAGCATAGACGTCGCCATTGACAGTTCCTGCGATCAATACTTTGTCACCGACAACCGTGCCATTCACAACAGCTCGTTGTGTGACTTGAACATTCTGGCCCTCGACGTCGCCATTGATGCGACCGGCTACTACGATGTTCCTCGCGGCGCGCACATGCCCGTCAATTGCCACATCTCCAAATAAGACCAGTGTTTCCAAATTCATCTTGTGCCGTCAGCCACGGGCTTCCCTTTCCGCAATCCGCCAATTGAAAAGATTGTTGGCGTAAGGGCGTCTATGAGCCAATTGAGAGAATCTGTTTCAAAGATTTGGCTGATCTCTCGCAACAAGCGCTTTGAGTTGGTCTGCTCTCCCAAATCCCAAAACAGTTTATCGGGTTGGGCGAAATTCGGCCGCAATTAAAACACGTAGCCGACCCAGTTTGTTGGGTGATGGAAACCATAGGCTGTGCTTTGAACAGACTCACGGGAATCAACTTTCGCAAGCGTCAGGACTATGTCGAGGACCTATCGACTCATCGTCGCTCAGTTGAAGTATTGCTCATCGATCCAAAAATCTTTGGCGGACAGCAAGCAGAGCACGTCAAAGAACTGCTTCGACGCTATGTCGAGTGTTGCCTCCTAGAGGAGTTGGTTGAGAGAAGAAGGTTGGAGCGTATTTCTTCGACAGATAGTTTCAAAGGATATAGAGCAGCGAAAGAGGCAGCTGCTACAATGTTCGATCGACGCGGAGCTTGGCTTTCACAGCGAGAGTATTTAAGAAAACATAGCATTCCTCGTTTCCTCACTACAGCGATTGATGTCATTAACTCCGATCTGGTGTCAGTGCGAAAGTGGGCAGATGTTGTTGGCATTGAGCGACACAAGTTTGCCCGCACTGTGGAGATATTCGATGGAAGTTCGTACTTGAATGGATGAAGCACTCGATGACGATACTTTCTCTTGTCATTGATCGCTGGAATGGAGATGCTCTAACGAGTGGCGATGGCACTATCCATTGTTGGAGCGATCTTCAAATCGAGGGGAGATATGTTTCCCGTATTCGGGCCTTAGCCGGCGAACAAGACGCGCTCGTGGTCCTACTTCACGATGGTCAAATATGGACTTTCGGGCTCACCTTAGCCCAAAGAGTAGTTGATCAGTTCTCTCACCAGCCTGGAGAGGCGGATTCGATGGCTCAACTATCGCCAATGCAACGTATCGCCAAATTCGAGACCGTTGTTGAACATTCGGCTAGCCAAGGTATGTCTGTCGGTGATCTGTATGTCTTAGCAAAAGTTGGGCGCAATTAGCTTGAATAGCCTGGATCAGCACTGGCAGTTACTAACTGGAATGTCGCTTGTTAGCTCAAGATCTGTCGAGGCTTTTTTTGGGATCAGCTTACTTGTCAGTGAGTCGGTATGATAGTTTCGCGGTTTCGCTAGATGTTGAGCACTGTGGAGTGCCTGCATAGATTGCGTTAATCTTGGCGGAATGACATATATACTCACGCGAGCAATTCCTAGCCGAGGCCAATACCGTGCCAAAGGCTCTTGTCCAATTGCCCGATGATGGTCGCCGACTTGTTTTCACGGACGATGGTAAGTCATGGCCTTTCATCATCGACGTAACGCAGAAGCTAGTGGATTTCTTTGCTCCAAGATATTGCAAAATCGACAATTGAATGCGTTGCTGCCCGGAGAACAGGCTGAGCTTTTTGGACTAACCTTAAAAAGAGCTTGGGAGTTAGAGGCTGAGTAAGCGGTGCAGCGATCACACCTAGACGGTGTCGTGGTAGGTCCAAGGCATCAGCTCATCGATACGACTTTGCGGCGAATGATCGACGAGTTTGATGAGTGTGTCGGTCAGCCCGGCATGAGGGTAGTAGGCATCCGGTGAGTGCCGCCTTGTTTGAGAGTTAAGTAGCAGTTTTTCTCTTGGCTGGAGTGACAGGAGGAGAATTGTTCCGTGAGTATGTCTGGAGATAGTTTTGAGCGCCGGTTTGAGATCGTTGCCGAAACACGTCGGCGTTGGTCTCGAGAGGAAAAGCTGGCGATCGTGAAGGAAGCTTGTGAGCCGTGTGCGAACGTCTCGGCAGCTGCCCGCGAGCATGGCGTGAAGCCATCTTTGCTTTACCGTTGGAAGAAGCAGTTTGGTGGTGGCACTGAGCCGGCACTTGTCCCGGTCAAGATCTCCAAGCCCGCTGAGGAAGAAAGCGATTGTACGTCGGCAAGCGGTTGGCCGAAAGACTGCATCGTTGAGGTCGGTCTCGGAAACGGCCGCACGATCCGTGTACCGGTTGATATGGAAGGCAGTGCTCTACGGCGCATTATTGTCGCTCTGGAAGGGTAATGCTTCCGGTCCCGAGTGGTGCGCGTGTCTGGCTGGCGCCTGGCCACACTGACATGCGCAAGGGCTTTCCTGGCCTGTCATTGCTGGTTCAGGAGACTTTGGCAAAAGACCCGCGCGCTGGTCATCTGTTTGTCTTTCGCGGCCGGCGTGGCGATTTAGTCAAGATCATCTGGCACGACGGCCAGGGCGCGTGCTTGTTCTCGAAGCGGCTTGAGCGGGGCAAGTGCATCTGGCCTGGAACCAAGGGCGGTGTTGTGAATCTGACGTCGGCTCAGCTTGGCTATCTGCTCGAAGGGATCGACTGGCGTGCACCTTAGAAGACCTGGCGCCCGGAATCGCAGGGTGAATTTGCGGGTTCGTGTGGCTGCTGAGATGCAGAATGATATGCGCGAAGCAGATACTGTTCGCGCATGCCGCTTGATGTGACGAAGCTTCCCGACGACGTTGCGACTTTGAAGGTAATGCTGGTTGCTGCTGAAGCGCGTATCGATAACCGTGACGCTGAGATCACCAATCTCAAACGGACCATTGCCAGGATGCAGCGCGATCAGTTCGGTGCCCGATCTGAACGTGGCGTTAGGCTGCTCGATCAACTTGAACTGCAACTTGCCGAACTGGAAGCCAGTGTTGCCCAGGACAAGGCAGCGGTCGAGATTACACAACGGCCTAACATCTCGTCGCCAGTGGCAAGACTTCGGCCAAACTCCCCCCCGTGCTCGGGGCAAATCTCCATAAAGCCCGCTGAGACGCCCACCGCCCCATCCGCGATTTCGTTCATTGACGCTTGTCCGACGCACGCTTGCGTCCGACTAACGTTGTATGGGGCATTTATTGTCAAGACTTTTTGCCGGGCCGTAATCTCAGGAAGGCAGATGACGATCAGAGGAGGAGCTCGCATTCGCGCGATCACCGCGCGCAAGGACTATCGCCGTAACGGCCCTGAGCGCTACACAACCATGACGCTTGGGCCCCACGAGTTCATCCGCCGCTTCCTGATCCACGTTCTGCCCAAAGGCCTGCACCGCATCCGACACTACGGCCTATTCGCCAACTCCAACCGGGCCGATAATCTGACAAAGATGCGAGAGCTGCTTGGCATGAAGGCGGATGACGATGTCGGGAGTGACAACACGGCAAACGACGAACCCGATACACTTCCACATCCGCCACCACTGGCCGGCATCCGCAACGCTACTGTCTGACGTCAGCGCACCCGGAACATACTGAGAGCATTTCTTAACTGAGTGTTTCCTAGGCTCATCCTCACCACTGAGGAGTGCCACATGGGACGTAGAACTGAAGCCGCTGACCGCACGGTCAAAGACATCCGGCGTCAGACCCGGAAGCGATTTCGGATCGGGAGATAGAGTTCGGTCAGGATCGTGTTTCTGGCACACTTGAAGATTACTACATGAAATTGCGCGCCGATTTCATGTGTTTCGCCAAGTTCCTTTTCCGTCCGGGCTTTGCGAGAGTGCTCCAACTTTTCGACAAAACCGAGCAGTTCAACAGTTGCGCCCTTCCTGGCCGCCAATTCTGCAGCCTGACCCTCCAGCGCCTGACGCACTTCGTACAGTTCTCGCAGCTGACCATCAGAAATAGTCCGTACAAACATGCCACGTGCCGGGATGATTTCTAAGAGACCGTCTTGCGCTAAAGCCCTCATCGCTTCGCGCACCGGTGTGCGTCCAATGTTCAACTCCGTAGCGATCTGCCGCTCAGATATTGGTCGATCGGGCAGGAGCTTCCCTTCCACGATACGCGAAAGGAGTCTCTCATAGGCGCTGTCCCGCTGGAAGGTGATGGTAGTTGGCCTACCGGTATGTCAGCATATGCTAGACATTGGAGTCAAGCCGCACTTAGTCTCCATAGTGCGCAGCCGCGCACAGACAGACCGTGGTCCTTCACTGCGGAATTCTGGTCTCTTTTGATCTGGTTCCGTGCTGATAGTGCAATTACTTTCGCATGCACGAAGAGAAGCTCGCGCCTGATTCGCTTGAGAGCTGCCAGATCTGGAATGTCAGATGCAGCATACGGCATGCGAGAATGCACATGCCAGTTCTCGGTAGAAGCGGACAAATTGAGCACAACGACAATCTTCTCGCGCGTCTCTCAGAATAGCCCGAAGGTTTAATCCTAGTGTGGGGCAAATCGGGTCCACTCTCGAGGATGTTGCGGCGACCCAAAGAAATTCGGCTGGTCCACGTAACTTGCGACCTCAAACTTCTCCTGTTTGATCATTGCGGTTGTAACCAAGAAGCACGAGCTTTGGATCGCTTCTTCGTTAACTTTGCTGACGACACGGTCTTGGCAGGTGGTAGAGAATGCTTACGCAGACCATGATTGTAGAGCGTCGCACGCGACACGCCGAAACGATCCATCAGCTTTTCCATCGTCTCGCCGTTCGCCAGCAACGCCTGGGCCGTGGTGATGTCGTCTTCGGATAGGGAAGGGCGGCGGCCTCCGTATCGGCCGTCACTACGAGCGGCCGCCAAGCCGGCCATGGTGCGCTCGCGGATGACGCCACGTTCAAACTCTGCGAGGGCGGCAAAGATATGAAAGATGAGCTTGCCGCCAGCGGTTGATGTGTCGATGTTCTCGGTGAGGGATTTGAGCTGGACGCCTCTGTCGTCGAGTAGCTGCACGGTCTCAATGAGCTGGCGGACTGAACGTGCCAGCCTGTCGAGCTTCCAGACGATGAGAATGTCACCCTCGCGGGCAATATCAAGGATCCGAGTGAGCTCCGGTCGATCAGCTTTTGCCCCTGATACCTTCTCGGTGAAGATGCGATCGCACTTCGCTGTCTTGAGCGCGGCAGTCTGCAGCTTAGTGTCTTGCTCGACGGTTGAGACCCGGGCGTAGCCTATGCGCATAGCGTCCAACAAACGGATAAATTGATCATGTTTCTAGAATACGTCATTTTAGACGTAAAATCTCTTGCAAACACGTTGCCTGTGGACAACGATTTTCACTGTCTAACAAACTATCGTTTATTAGATTCAATGTTCTGATGGCCTTGTCGGCTTTTGACTAACGAGCCATGGCCGAATAGAGGTCTGGCGCAAAGGGGTGGAAAATGAACCTATCCTCACGGGGGCTTGCTGTGCGCAGGCCGCAACGTGAAGCAGGTATATCCCTCGCCAACTGAGTACGAGACGATAACCTGCAAGGCTGAGCATCTCGAAGACCGAGGATCTTTCAACCTCTTTTGAATTGTGGAACTTCATCTATGCTCTGACACAACGCCTCGCAGAAGCATCTGCTCTTGCCCCACATCAACTGTCATTGCGCACGTAAGGCAAAATTCACACAACTCGCGAACTCAAACGCGCATTGACCGCCGCTTCGGCGCCGTGGCATCTCGCGCCTGCAGATCACTAGTGGCGACAAGCCAAAAAGGAGGTTTAGAGCTTATCCAATTGGTTACTTCCAAAACCGAGATTGCTGAGGGATGCACCGAAGAAGGAGAGCTACTTATCTTCGTGGCTATCGACAGAAACGGAAAATTCCCGTTGTCGAGTTGTATGGGCGAGCCACGCATGTAGACGCCAATGCTATTTTCACTCGCATCATCAAAGCAGTGCCTTAAAAAATCCACTCTGTCTTTACAGACAATGGAAGGACGTTACATCGCCTCGCAAAATCGTATCAGTAGCGCTCGACAGTCGCGCATCTGTCGATCCCAGAGAACCCTTCACCTACCCTATGTGCTAATGCGATGATGCCTCGGCAATCTAGATCATCTCCTGACCAGGTCGAACCATCCTTCGACCAGACGCAAGGTTGGACACAAGAACCGAATCGTCAGGGAGGCGACGGCGCGCCGAAATCACCGCGCATGATACGACAACCCTCGCCCCCATTTCCGAGCCCTTCTCAAGGTCTACAACATTGCCAAACGCCAAAAGGCCCTGAATGGACTTACGCCTTGAGGGCCCATCTCAAACGCAGGCAAGCGGACCAAAGTCGGATCAAGCTGAACACAAGCCATCACTTTGCTGAGCCGGGCACTTTACCAGCAACCAGACGCGCGACCTTGTCCAATCGATCGGGATCAAACGCATCCCAGAACCTGTTAGACCGAGTATGTGGCGCTGATGGCAATTCCTGTTCTTGAAGCCACGTGTCGATAGCCTCAACAATCACGTGGCTACCATGCTCGCTGATCAGATGTTGGATCGCGAAGCAATCTTGTCGTGACACAAAATGTTCAGAGATCGCGCTGTAAGAATCTCTCTGCACAACCCAGCGCCGAAGCTGCAAATAGTCGTCGTCTCTTGACCGCCGATCCATGGCAAACTCGTCAACGTGACATTGCAGCAGAGTCAGCTTCCCAATGTCAGCAAGATTGTCCAATGATCTGTTTTCGTCTACGCCGATTTGATCTCGAATGGACCTGAAAACAATCTGCAGCGCGCGCGCGGGATCACTGACCATGTTTGCCGCATGAACGACAATACCCGCAGCGATTAGGGCAAGGCCTCGTGCAAGATGAAGATTGTCGATCGCCTCATGGATACGACCTCCCGCACAGCATCTTGCAGTTCGCAGAATCTGGCTGAGAGACATGACAAGCGCGACCTCTTGCAAGTCTATATCGTCGACTTTATCAGCAAGTGATCTATAGGACCCTGATCCGTAGCAATCGGGCGCGTCATAGTGGTCCTCGTCATCCAGCCAAGCCCATAGACGGTCGTGGATATCCGATCGAACTTTTGCATCTTCAAACTTGTGAAGCAACGCCCCAGGTCGTGGATCGATGGAAGCTGGGCATGCGGTGTTGTTCACGATGGTTGTCATCGTATTCATCCTCTTGGTTTGATTGATTGCAGTCATTGTCCTGAGAGATACCAAACGCCGGACGTGAGCCCTCCTGACGAGACTCAGTTGGCTGGCTGCTCTATGCAGCTTCGGGCATTCGCCGTTCCGAAAAGCGAACGACCCATCTGGCTGCAATGTCTATCAGGACATCGTTTTGAGGTTGCTTGAGACTCTACTCAACACTTCCTGACACTGACAGCACTCGCCTACATGCACCTCATCCTCAGTTTAGCGTTGGGACCACCGATTAAATCTGCTGATCGTGCCGGACTGAGATTAAACCCCACAGAGTTTCACAGTCGGGACGCAGATGTTGAGAAACAGCAACAGCTGGCCAGGTCACTCAGGCGGACACTCTTGAAGCAGTTGCTGCCAAGAGCGTAAATTGAAATGCAAGGTCGAGCGATCGCACTCCCTCTGCAAGCGGATCAGCCAGTTCTCCACAGTCGTGCAAACTTTTTCTACGCCATGCGCTTCAAACAGCTCGTGGACAGCGTGGTAGTCTTCAGCTGATGACAATCGCTGGAACAAAACGCCGTAAGCATCGCACTGAATAACCAGGCGTCGGATTTGTAGAGCTGGATCACTTAACGCATGACTGTCTGCTGCGAACTCATCCCTGTGGTTCTTGAGAAAGACCCTCTTTCCGATCATCCCGAGATTACTGATACAGTTGCCTTTCTTCAGCCCCACTTCGGTTCGGATGCAATTCAGCACAATCTGCACTGCGCGAGCAGGGTCAGCTACAGCGTTCTCCTCGTGCACAAGAATACCTGCTGCAATGAAGGCGACGCCTTTGGCCAATTCGACGTTGTTTATCGATGGGTGTACGCGTCCTGATGAACAGTGTCGGACCGAACGCAGGATGGCATTGAGCGGTATGCAATTCGTGACGCGCTCAACGATACTGTATTGGACCTGATCTGCCAGTTCACGGTAGCCGGTTTGGCCGTAACAGTCCCGGTGACAAAATTCATCTTCGTCATCAAGCCAACTCCAGATCCGCCTTTCGATCTCGTCTCTTCCGCCGTTGAGACGATCTTGATCTTTTTCTATGCGATCAGTTTTTGCGTCAGCAAAAGCTGTGTGAATAGAGTCTATTGGTTTAGTATCTGCGTCAAGGGAATCTCTCTGTGAAGGGAAGTCTCTAAGTATGTCAGGCTCAAAACCATGAACCGCTATGTCATCTGCCGTAAAGCCACTAGCGGCGTTGTGGTCTTGCGGTTCGCTGAAATGCAGATCGTGTTCGTCGACCGAGCTAACACTATCGCGGTGTTCCACGTACCTCTTGGTGCAGTATCGCTGGGCGCCAAACTGCCCCTTTGCGTTTCGAGCCTGTGGAATGGCAACGACGTATCCGGCTTCGTTGAGTTCGCGCAACGCCCAAGTCGCCGTCTGCTGTCCCCAACCGAATCGCTCGGCAACTTCGCGACTGAAGCTGTTAGGATTCACATCGATCCAAATCAGTACGGCCAGTGCGTTCAGCGAGAGGCGAGCCTCGAACCAGGCCATTTGCACTTGGGGCATGTTGTGGGTTTGGGGAAACGTGAGCTCTTCCGTGATGGCTCGGCCGCCTTTGGCATGTCGGATGTATTCGCGATCCTTGCATGTCCTCATCGCGCCGTAGAAAGCTTTGATCCCCATCCCCGGACGGTGAACGAATGGACTCTCGACGGGTCTGTTTCTGAAGCAAGGCTTGGCGGCGATGAACTGCCGGACCAGATTTGGATGGAGCTTGAACCTTCCTGCAAACATTGATCGGAACGCCAGAACAACGAGCGCTTCGGCAGGCAATAATCTATCGTTGCGGATGGAGGTTGGAAGGCGCCCAAATTTTGGCAAGTAGCCAGGCTGAGAATTGGGTTGTTGGTCGTCGGGCACTGAAGTGTGAACCACGGGTCTCTCCTAGATGAAGTTTTGTGAAAGTTTGACTGCCAATGGGGATCGCTGCCATTCCGCCGGTCGACAAGTTGCGACCTACGTGGTCCGCGGAGCTGCTTGTGACGCACCTCGACGAACAGGTCCGAGGACACGAACGGGCGCCGTCGCGCGATCAAGCGATGGCTGCTTGAATCAAGCCTCGCCCAATTGGCAAGTCTCCATCACTCTACTGGAGAGCCGCACAATTAAATCGGGGTTCCATGCTCGGTTCCCGTGAAACCGAGTGGAATTTGTGAAACTATTCAGTGGTATCGATTAAAGGTCACAGTTAGCTGTGCAGTGACGTTGACTGCATGTTGCCAATCGCTTCAATCTTTAGTCAGCTTCAACTGCGCCAATGCGATTGGTACATATCAGGTCCGATAATCAGCCGGGAACCGGTTGCGCATCGCAAATTGATAAGCTCTCGAATTGAAATTTCGTCCACACAAAACACCAAGCCTGCCAACTCTTTCCCAGTACGCCTGAGACAGTTCGCGCGCGCGCGTGACGGCGTCCGAAAATTCGGCGTGATGAGACATCCAGCGGTAGATTGAAGAGCGGGCAACACCAAGCTCGTGAGCCATCTCCGTCAGACTTGCGCCATGTGCACCGAGCTTGAGCACAAGTTCGCAGGCGATCGGATTGTAGTAGGTTGGCCGCCCTCGCGGTGCGTTGCCAAACCCACGGGCCTCGCCAGAACCAGCATCCCGTCCGAGGGAATAACTAGTGTGAGTTTCATTAGGGCGGGTCTCAGTCATCTCTTGACCCTCTTCTGTGGGTTGCGCTCGGGGGGTGCACCGGCCTTATCGAGGAAGGCATCGAGCGCAACCATGATGACAGACGTCCGCGACGGCGGCACGAGTTGCGTTTCACGCCAAGCATCGAGACGATCCATTTTGGCTGGAGGCACCCGGATACTGATCATGATTCTGTTTTTACTCATTTCCTCGGCCTTTAGTGCCATGTCACAATGATATACTTGTTATAATTGTATTGACAGACATTTGCAAGTAGACTATCTTTCATCGTGAGACACTATGCACTGGCTGTAGCTGCTGGAAAGTCGCCCCCCAGGCCCCGGCTTTACACAGTCTGCTCAGAATGCGGTGTTGAGGCTGCGTCAGGCTAAGCCGACGGAGCCACCAGTGACCTCTATCCATTCCGAACTCGAACCGACATGAACAGCAGCGCTGTCGCTATAGCGCTGCTCTCAATCAAAACACCTCACCTTCAGTCGGATGCAAACGGATCAGGTCACTCGCGCCCGACACAGATCAAATTCCACCTTCAGTTCAATTACGCACATGGAGCCACTCATGATTGGGGCTAAACCAAGAGCACCTCGCTCCCAAAGGATCGGCGAGGCCGTCGCAGACGCTTTGCTTTTCGTACCGCGGATCGTCCACTCCGCAATCCACGCTATACACGCAAGCCAAAGTGAACCGGACACGGAGTCCGCGCAGCTCCGAACCATCATACGCGGCCACGCTGCTCGCATTAAGTTGCTTGAAGACGCACTTACAGGTGAGCTTGGCCGCGCAACAAAAGCCGTTGCAGGGGCCACCACCCGCAAGGATGCAAACATCGTCTCGTGGGTTGCAGAGTTTGAGGCCAGACATGGCCGCAAGCCCAAGATACCTGAAGTTCAGGCAGAGTTTCCTGCAATTGCTAGAACAACAGTCTGGAGAAGAATTCGAGATGCTTAGACATAGGCTGCGCAGTCATTCGGCTGCCCAGTCTCCCAACAGTGTCTCTGTTCGAAAGCCGAGTAAATTTCCCGGTCAATCGGCCTTTTCGGAAATTCACTACCGGCATACGTCATGCAAATTTCAAACAAACGACGATGGTCAGCGCAAACTGCGCCGTTCGAATACTAGCCTTGTCCACGACTGGCAAAGAGTAGTTCTCCTATCGCAACCCACAGTCGCAGTTGCTCCTTATTAAACTGAAGTGCTAACTCCGCAGCTTGAGCTCGCAGATCTGCAAGTTGTCGAGAGACTTTGCTCGCGTCAGCCTTCGCCTTGGAAAGGCGACCGGGATCAAAATCTAGGACGCTCGCAATGGCGAAGAAATTCTCCAAACTCGGCATCGACGCTGCCCGTTCAACATTCGAAATAGTCTCAATTGAACAGTCAGCTGATTGAGCGAGCTCCTGCTGACTCATACCTTTCGAACGCCGAGCCGCGCGAAGTGCGGCAGCGATCTCCATCCTGAAAGCTTGATCATTCCTCATAGAGCCGGAATGTCCTCCGGCCCCGCAAAAAACCATTGAGCATCATGCGATAATTGCTTGCAACTCGCAACATTATGCGTATTTTACAGGATACACGCAGGTAAAGCCGTGAACCTGTTAGGCTTCTGAGGAAGCAGCGGATGGCCGTACGGTCTCCAAGTCGACACGGTTTTCTCCGTTGGAAACCAGAAGGACCACGCGAGTTCTGCCTCAATTCAGGATGCGCTGACCATGAGAATCGCACTTAAGATTGCAATGGGTTGCACCGCATTGGCAATGCTGGATCTGCCAGCAGCAGCCGATGATACTGATGTCTTTACTCAGGCATGCACAATCAAGCGACAGGCCAACCAAAAGACCAACCTGCAAACCGAACATGCTTACAAACGGCTAATTGGACTATCAGCAAAGGTCACTTTTCGTGCGATGAAGGTCTACGAAGCCATGCTGTCTGACTACGCCATTGACGGTGTCGCCAAGTGCGGCATCAGAATCTCCTGCATGATTGACAGCGCCGATGTCAGTGAACTACTGGCAATTTCGAAAGGTGATGAGATTTCTTGCTCCGGTACGGCTAGCAGCGTCAGTGGTACGTCAATCTGGCTGAAAGATTCCATCGTAACCCGGTGACGTGCACCTTCGTGTTGGAAGCTTCAAGTTTAAGCGGGTTTGCGCCTCGCATTCCAGCACGACCACAGAGCACACCCGCTACCAGCCATTTGTTGCGTCAGGTGAGTGAATTAGCAGACCGTCGAAGCATGGGACGGTTCGGATGTCGTCGCTGAAGCATCAAGGGGCGCTCAGAGAAGCAGAGCGCAGATCTTGGCGACAGCTCATGGAAAGCTATAGTACCGCGAGCACTTCACGTCGCCAAAGCCCGGAGTCTAGTAGCAGTGGAGGATCGCAGGACTGTTTGCCTTGTCCATGCCATGCGGGAGCCTGGCGAAGCCAGGCCCCGACTTAACCAGCTGAACGCCGAGCAGTTTATCACTGCTGTTCACGCTGCCCGGTCCAAGGTGACCATGCTGATGGGGGCTTGGACTCAGCAAGCCGATCGACTGCCAAGCTCGTCACAAAGGACTTTTGCGCACTCCGCTAGAAACATCGACACTATGGGAGTACTCAGGAGTCGAATCCGCGTGGCAATCAACTCGTTCTCGGTGATATTGAACAGCGCTGTTCCCTGTTTGAACAGCGCTGTTCAATCTATAGCGCGAGTAAGAGCCTGGCGTTCACGGTCATCCGACAAGTCATCATCGACACACAATGTTCGCGTCTTTCAGGACAATTACAGCCTTCAATCCGGGTGCGTATCACCCTTTCTCCCTCCAAATTTGGCAGTCGAGTACACGGAGCTCCAGCAGGTCGGATCAATTCCTTTCTGGTCGGAGGATCTCTATCGTCGTTATTCGCGGGCGCGATTGACCCCGCTCGCGCTTTTGGCGGAAGCGCCAATCGTCGGAGCGCAAATATCTGACGCTACGTCTGAAGCCGAGTCTTGCAAGGGACTTGCTGAGCGCCATTGCTGTCACCGGCGTCCTCCCTGTCTCCTCGGCAAAGATGTAGGCTTCTCGAACCAGCTTGTTCCATTCGACCTCTGGGCAGTTCTCTCTCGACCGGTACCACTCAATCATGTCTGACGTGAACGCATCAGTGACGGCAGTATGGTCGGACGACGGTTTGTCTGCCGAAGATGACGTCTGCCGAAAAAGGCGTCGTGCTGACTCAAGTATTGATTTTCTTTTCGAACGGGTCATGTGAGGCGTGATCAAATGTTGATCGCTGCGGCCGGACTCAATCTCCGGCCCATTGGCAAATCGCAAGCAAAGCCCTCAACCAACAGCTTTGGTCGTTTGCCAGCAACGATGTTTAAGAGAAAGCAACAGTCTAGATTTGCTGCTAGTTCTCGGTATCAAGACCGGCTAAACGCTCGAGTTCACGTCTTGGTATAAGGCGTCGGCCATCGACCTTTTTCGAGCGGATGACACCCGACTTGATAAGCTCGTAGATCTTTGTTCGGCCAAACGGAAGCACCTCGCACGCTTCGCTTACGCTGTACGCCAGCGGCTCAAGGCTCCTAGGTTCGTGCTCTTTCCTTGGCATGCTTATCGGTCCGTGCTTGTTCATCGGACACTTAAAAGTGCACAGTTGCGCCCAAATTCCCATAGGCGGGCATTGCTCAAATAAGGCTGAAATTTTGTCTTTGTTTTAAGGTGCTTGAGTAACGATCAGCAGCCGCACGAATCGCTTTGACCGTTCCCAAGCCAGTGCTGGTGGGTATAAGAGGATTGAGCAACTGGAGAAACCGGTCAAGATCACTCAACCTGAGTTTGCAGCCGGCACGCTCTGCTGCGTGCTGCAAGGTTTCATAAACGCTGATCTGCGCCGTCACCTTCCTCCAATTTGGCTGCTTATTGCGAGTCTGACGTTCGTCGCGACGTCTGAGAGGACGCACTGCCTGCTCTTTGCGATCGCAGAGCATCTCTTTGAGCTTCTCTTGCAGCCTTCTTTCATTCACGACAGACTCGAAAAGCAAAGCAAGCATTGGAAAATCGGCCATTGCGCATTGCTTGTCTCGCTCAACGTCGCGGCGGAATTCTGCAAGTGCATTGCTATATTCCGTCGGGACATCGCCCCGCCGGACACGTTCCAAGAGGTTGCGCGGCGTTTTCTTAGCAATCTCCTCTACTCGACCAAGTGTTGCTATGAGCTTTCTGATCGCCTTCACGCTGCTCGTCGGGTGCATCGGTAAACACGGTGGTGAACTACGAATCTCACTTCGAGACGCGTATTCCTCTCCACCTTCTAACAATAATTCGACTTCTAAGCCGACATAGTCGGCGAAAAATAGCGCCTGATTGCGCGTCTCAGGGTGCCTTATCGCGTGACGCATATAATGCAGTATCCGCTGCTGATAGTCGATTGGCGGAAAACCACAGGTAGGATGAAACCAGTAAGTAGCGATTGCCTGAATAATCTCCCAGCGTGCTTGGGTATCGAGGTTAAAGCCTACGGCTTGTTCCAGCCCCTCGAAGAGGATTCTTACTTCTGGACGATCGAGGCTCGGCTGAACTAGCTCAAGAACTTTTGCGCTTAAGGCTTCGTCAATAGTTAAGTCTCGCTGCGGATCAACTTGAGCTGTCAACCTGACCTACTCCTCAATGAACCGCTGCAGCTCGCAGCCTTCCTGTCAGTGGAAGCCCGAAAAGAATAGCGACAAGAGAAAAAACATCTCCAGAAGCAACACAGATGGACGCTGCACGCCTCTACATCAGATTTGTGACCGATCCAGCGACTCGATTGCTAACAGGCTGAATTCGCAAATTTTTGCACTGAGAAAAATTGTGCCCCCTCGCACTACAAATTTTGACATTCTCATCGCTGGAAGTGCTGAATACATTGGCGCAAGTCAGATAAAAATGTTACCCCAATGTTACCCGGAGAAGTTTGGAGTGGTGGAGCCGAGGGGAATCGAACCCCTGACCTCTACAATGCCATTGTAGCGCTCTCCCAACTGAGCTACGGCCCCATTTCAACATGCCTGAGCGGCAATTCCATTCGGGCGATCTGCTTAGGCCGCCCGCAATAAATGTGCAACTGAAAAATTCAGACGGCCCCGCGGAATAAGCGGAAGCCGCATCTTTGCGGCGAGATCAGGTCTCTTCGTCGTCGTCGCCGACAGGGCCGATAATGCCGCTGACATCACCGCCCTCATCATCATCCGTTTCCAGGAAGGTATCGTCGTCATCGCCATCTACAGTCTCGCCATCGAGCTCTGCATCGGCATCATCAAGGCTGACCAACGCATCATCGTCCGTCACCTCATCGCCATCACCGGCATCTGCCTGATCCACTGCTGCGGCAGCTGGCTTGGCTTCAGCCTCGACCGGAGCAGGTGCCTCTTCAGGCTCTTCCTCAACCACGGCAGGCGCCAATTCAAATATGGATTGGCAGATTGGGCATACAATTGGATCTCGGTTAAGATCATAAAAACGGGCTTCACACTCTAAATTCTGGCAGGTGCGCTTCGTGCCACGCGCTTCTTTGGTCGCCATCGCGATCCTCTTGGTCGTCTGATTGGGAGCAGCCCTGTGCGAAGGACCGAACGCCGGTATTTATACCAATTGACGCCATTTTCAAGCGCCGATAGCTGGGGGCAGGCGCGGCTCTATGCCATCTCCTTCACCCATTCTGGTTGGCACATACCAGTGTTGAGAATCCATAACAACCCTATTTGAGAGATCCTGACGGGTGTCAAAGCCGCATTCACTCCGCGCTCACCGGTGCCGGAACCTGAAAGGACAGGTGCACGTACCGGGGGACAAATCGATTTCGCACCGCTCCTTGATGTTCGGCGCCCTGGCAACCGGTTGCACACGCATCACAGGGTTGCTCGAAGGCGAAGATGTCATCAACACGGCCCGCATTGTCACTCAGCTCGGCGCTCAGGCGTCCAAGTCTGGCGACACCTGGGAAGTTCTGGGCCGCGGCGTCGGGGGCCTCCGTCAACCGGACGGCGATCTTGATTTCGGAAATTCAGGAACAGGTGCCCGGCTGATGCTGGGCGTCGTGGCCGGCCACGATCTAAGCGCCAGGTTCATCGGTGACGAGTCCTTAAGCCGGCGCCCTATGGGTCGGGTACTGACGCCACTCCAGTCAATGGGTCTGCGCGTCGACGAGAACCGTAGCACCTTGCCGATGATGGTGCACGGCAATGCCGACGTCCTCCCTATCGAATACGAGCTGCCGGTTCCATCGGCCCAGGTCAAATCCGCAGTCCTGATTGCCGGCCTCCATGCCCGGGGCCGGACCACGGTTATCGAGAACGAAGCGACCCGTGACCACACGGAACGGATGTTGCGCTACCTCGGCGCCAATATCACTGTCGAGGAGCGTCAGGGCGCCAGGGCCATTCATGTTGAGGGCGACGCAGAACTAGCCGGACGAGACATTGCAGTCCCCGGCGACCCTAGCTCAGCTGCTTTCCTGGCTGCCGCCGCCGCAATCACGACCGGCTCGGACGTGACCATTAAAAATGTGCTGATAAACCCGACGCGGACGGGCTTTTACACCACTCTGGCGGAAATGGGCGCCGAGATCACATTTCTGAATGAGCGTGTCTCTGGTGGTGAACAGGTTGCAGACATACATATTGCATCATCCGACCTGAAAGGTGTCGTCGTGCCGGCTGATCGCGCGCCGTCGATGATCGATGAATACCCGGTTCTGGCCGTCGTTGCTGCTTTCGCTGACGGTGATACGGTGATGAACGGCCTCGCGGAACTCAAGGTCAAGGAAAGCGACCGGCTGGCAGCAACCAGAGATGGACTACATGCCAACGGGATCAGCGCCACGGTTAGCGGTGACACTTTGACGGTTCATGGCATGAAGTATCCTCCGGGCGGCGGCTGCGTTGCAACGCACCTGGATCACAGGATCGCCATGGCATTCGCAATCCTGGGTCTCGCGTCCGAGAAACCGGTCGAAATTGATGACGGTGCAATCATCGCGACGAGTTTTCCCGAATTTGAACCGCTTATGGCGGGAATTGGCGCCCAGCTTGAGCGGATCGACAAGTTCCAGAACTGAGAATAATGAGACATGATTATTGCAGTTGATGGCCCGGCCGCTTCAGGCAAAGGTACGGTGTCGCGGAAGATCGCCGGGTTATATGGATTTGCCTACCTCGATACCGGCCTTCTCTATCGTGCAGTCGCCCGAGATGTCACCAACAGCGGCGGCAGATTAGACGACGAGACGGATGGCCTCCAGGCAGCCCGGACGCTGGACTTTACCTCGCTTGACGATGAAGGCCTGCGGCTCACCGGTGTTGGCGAAGCGGCCTCAATCGTGGCCCGCCACCCTGGCGTTCGCGCAGAATTACTCAAGCTTCAGCAGAGTTTCTCGGAAAAGAAGCCCGGCGCCGTCCTTGATGGCCGCGACATTGGCACAGTGGTTTGCCCACACGCCGACGCCAAGTTGTATGTGACAGCGGATCCGACCGTGCGTGCGGAGCGGCGTTTTCTGGAGCTTTCGGGCCGCGGTGAGGACGTCACTCGGGAAGGCGTTCTCGAGATGATCGTGCAACGCGACGCTCGCGACACCGAGCGCGCGGATTCGCCGATGCGCCCAGCCGCAGATGCCATGTTGCTCGATACGACAAAATTGGATATAAACCAGTCATTCGACGCCGCTGTCGAACTGATCAAGAGGAAGATCGGCCTCCCGGGTACATGACATCGATCATGTGCCCTAATTCCGTTGGTGGGTATCCCCCTTCGCGCGCGGCGCTTCGTAAACCAAAATTCTGTGTGTCGGAGAAGCTTTGGCTTGGCCGCTCAGACGAGCGTGCTGGCCGACAGCCATTTGGCACAATCTATTGATGGTTCGTGATCGAGCGGAGCCCAGAACGGTGGGCTTTCCCAATCGGTCATAAGGCCAACAGCACAATCTCAAAATTCCGTTGAACCGAAGGAACTTGAATGAGCACGCCTGAACTTTCTAATCAAATGACCCCGAGTATGGAAGATTTCACCGCCATGCTCGATGAAACACTGTCCGCCGACGTCGCCTATGAAGGCAATGTCGTGCGCGGTCGGATTGTTTCGATCGAAAAAGACCTCGCTGTTATTGACGTCGGCCTCAAAATGGAAGGCCGCGTCCCACTGAAAGAGTTTGCTGTTGCCGGCAAAGACCCCAACCTCACCGTTGGCGATGAAGTCGAAGTCTACCTCGAGCGTATCGAAAACGCTGCAGGTGAAGCCGTTCTCAGCCGCGACAAGGCACGCCGTGAGGAAAGCTGGGTCCGTCTCGAAAAGCAGTTCGAAGCAGGCGAAAAAGTCACCGGCATCATTTTCTCAAAGGTCAAAGGTGGTTTCACAGTTGATCTTGATGGCGCAGTCGCCTTTTTGCCGGGCAGCCAGGTCGACATCCGTCCGGTCCGCGACATCGGACCATTGATGCACCAGGAACAACCGTTCCAGATCCTCAAAATGGATCGCCGCCGCGGCAATATCGTCGTCTCCAGGCGCTCTGTGCTGGAAGAAACACGTGCCGAACAGCGTGCAGACATCGTTGCCCGCCTTGCTGAAGGCCAGGTCATTGACGGTGTCGTCAAGAACATCACCGATTACGGTGCGTTCATCGACCTTGGCGGTATCGACGGCCTGCTCCACGTCACGGACATGGCATGGCGCCGCGTGAACCACCCTTCTGAGATCGTCAACGTCGGCGATACAGTGAAGGTCCAGATCGTCCGCATTAATCCGGAAACCCAGCGCATCAGCCTTGGCATGAAGCAGCTGCAGGACGATCCGTGGCAGAGCATCGATGCCAAGTACCCACTGGGTGCCCGCTTCGAAGGCACTGTGACGAACATCGCTGACTACGGTGCTTTCGTTGAGTTAGAACCAGGCGTTGAAGGTTTGATCCACGTCTCAGAGATGAGCTGGACCAAGAAGAACGTCCATCCTGGCAAGATCGTCTCAACCAGCCAGACTGTTGAGGTCCAGGTTCTTGAGGTCGACGCTCAAAAGCGGCGCATCTCGCTCGGCCTTAAGCAAACTCAGGACAATCCCTGGGATGCCTTCCTGGCTGAACATCCAAAAGGCTCCGAAGTCGAAGGTCCGATCCGCAACATCACCGAATTCGGTTTGTTTATCGGTCTCGACAATGGCGTCGACGGCATGGTCCACCTCTCTGATCTGGATTGGAACCGCACCGGCGACGAAGCGATCAAGGACTTCACCAAGGGTGAAAATGTTCGCGCAGTCGTGCTTGATGTTGACCCATCCAAAGAGCGGATTTCGCTGGGCATCAAGCAGATCGGCAACGATCCGATGGAGGCGATCGGTGGCTTCAAGCGTGGCGATCCAGTAACCTGTGAGGTTGTCGCTGTTCAGGACAACGGCATCGAGGTCAAGCTCGCAGACAGTGAGTTCACCACGTTCATCCGCCGTTCCGACCTGTCACGGGACCGCTCAGAGCAGCGCCCGGAGCGTTTCAACGTGGGTGATAAGGTCGATGCAGCGATCACATCGCTGGACAAAGCCTCACGACGTGTCGGCGTTTCCGTCAAGGCCCTTGAAATCGCAGAAGAAAAGCAGGCGGTCGAGCAATTTGGCTCATCCGATTCCGGCGCATCTCTCGGCGACATTCTTGGCGCCGCGATGAAGAAGAACCAGGATGGCTCCGACGCCAACTAGTGTTCAGAGCGCTTTTAGCTGGTCGTCCTTGACCAGCTGACAAAACATGGATGTACGGTTTCGGCCGTACATCCTTTTGTAATAATACTGAACCCCGATTTCTCTCGGCCTCCGCCAGACCAGAGCATCAACAGCGGTGATCCTCGCCCTGGTGAATGTGGTGAATGGCACTTCGCCATCCAGCGGGAAAAACAACGCATCCCTCTTAAAGATCTGGCCGGATTGTACTATTTGACTGTCCTGGTCCATTTTTCACGGACCGCTCTATCATACCGCTGCGAACTTGGCGGTATAAGCAGCTGAAACAGATGCAACTGCGCGGTATATCGGAGTAGGCAGTGCTGCCTCCCAATTGATGCCGGCTCAGGATTTGGTCAGGATTTGGAATGAGTTTCGAGACTGAAAGTATTCTTGATCGCCGCAGGCTCCGTAGAAAACTTGGGACGTGGCGTGCGCTGGCAGTGGTGGCTGTGGTCGGTGCACTGGCGATTGCGGGCTACTATCTCTCGGCATCGCAGAAGCTGCTCAGCCCCAATCAGATTGCGCGCATCGAAGTGACTGGGTTGATCACGGACAACCGCAAACAGTTGCAGTTACTCAAAAAGATCAGATCATCGGACAACGTCAAAGGGCTGCTGGTCTATATCAACAGCCCGGGCGGAACCACCACCGGGGCAGAGGCCCTGTTCAACAGCATCAGGCAGATTGCCGAGAAGAAGCCGGTTGTCGCCCAGTTCGGCACTGTGGCAGCCTCGGCCGCCTATATCACTGGCCTCGCGACAGATCATATTGTAGCCCGCGGCAACACGATCACCGGCTCAGTCGGCGTTATCATGCAATGGCCGGAGTTCACCGGACTGCTCGACAAGGTCGGGATCAAGATGAACGAGGTCAAAAGCGGAAACCTGAAGGCGGAACCGTCACCATTTAAGCCGGAAACGCCGGAATCCCGGGCGATTAGCCAAGAGATGATTGCTAACGGACAGGAATGGTTCCTTGGCCTTGTCAAATCGCGGCGAAAGATCACCACAAGCACCGTACCCGGTCTTGAGGAAGGCCGCGTGTTTCTCGGCCGAACAGCCCTCAAGCACAAATTAATCGATGAGATAGGTGGCGAGGAACAAGCGGTTAACTGGCTGATCACGAAGCATAAGTTGGAACCCAATCTGCAGGTCATCGACTGGAAGCCATCGCAAAACAACATTTGGCTTGGTGGCAACGCAATGGCCCAGTTTTTGGGTTATTTTGGCATCGGTCAAGGAATTGCTGACGCCGCACGCCGGCAACTTGAAATGTCAAGCCTTGACGGCCTCATCGCGGTTTGGCAACCTCACAAAAATTGAGTAATTACAGTCACTTTCACTAAGAAGTCTCGTCGTGATCAAGTCAGAACTCATCCAGAAAATCGCCGCAACAAACCCGCATCTTTACCAAAGAGACGTTGAACGCATCGTCAATGTCATTTTTGATGAGATTATAGAGGCACTCGCGAGAGGCGATCGGGTCGAGCTTCGTGGCTTTGGGGCATTCACTGTCAAGTACAGAGCCCCACGGATCGGCCGCAACCCGCGAACCGGTGCATCAGTATCGGTTGACGAAAAGTTCGTTCCGTTCTTCAAGACCGGTAAGGAACTAAGAGAACGCCTCAATGGCAAGGAAGATGTTGGCGACAGCAGAGCCCTATAACGGGCTAATTGGTCGGTAATCTTTGCCAGTTAGAGAATTGAGCTTTATCTGCAGTCCATAATGGGAGCAACAACGTGTTTGGGCGCCTAATCGGTATGCTGGTCATGCTATGCGTTGCTGTCGTATTGATCGTGTTCATCGTTGTGAACCGGCATGAGGTACTGGTCGTGTTGGATCCCTTCAACCGAGCAGACCCGGAATTGTCGCTCAACCTTCACCTAGGTCTTTTGCTGATTGTGGTGTTAGCCATTGGAGCGTTTTTGGGCGGCACAGCCGGTTGGCTCTCACAAGGTAAGTGGCGCAAAACTGCGCGTCAGCGAACCCAGGAAGCCATGCGCTGGAAAGCTGAGGCTGAGCGGCTGACACGCGAACGCGACGAACGTGTCTCATCGAGCAAGCAGCTTCTCGCGAGCTAACTCCAGCCAGCCTGCTCGCGGACTCAACGCCACAACCATTAAGCTTGGACCGCCACGCGAGCAGTCCACCAACTCAATCACGGCCAACTGAAAAATGTCGACTGCAGTCAAAATTTGCGGTCTTAAAACAACCGATGACATCGACGTCGCAATAGCTTGCGGCGCCGACTATATTGGCCTGGTCTTCTTTCCTCCAAGCCCGCGCAACATCTCTTTGGAACAGGGCCAGAAACTTGCGGACCACATCCGCGGGCGCAGCAAGATCGTCGCCCTCACCGTGGATGCCGATGACGCGTTGTTGTCTGAGATTGCGACCCTGATCCGCCCTGATTTCATTCAGCTGCATGGCAGTGAAAACCGGCAGCGCATCGCCGAAGTCCGACAACTGACCGGCACCAGCACGTTGAAGGTTGTCAAAGTGGCAACACCCGATGACGCCGAAAGCGCACTGGCGTATCAAGATGTAGCTGACCGCATCCTGTTTGACGCGAAGGCACCGCCCGACAGTCCGATCCCTGGCGGTAATGGCCTGCGCTTTGATTGGAAGGCTCTTGAAGCCGTCAATGGCAGGCTTGACTACATGCTGTCAGGTGGTCTCAATCCGGAAAATGTCGCTGAGGCAATCACACGAACCGGAACGTCTGCAGTCGACGTATCTTCCGGCGTCGAAAGCAGCCCTGGCGAGAAAGATCCCGCGCGAATTCGCGCCTTTCTCCAGGCCGCGAAAAGGGTATGATCGCACGCTTGAAACTTGAACGACCCTGTCGAGGAGAACGGCCCCAATGGTGACCACCGAATCCGTGTCGGAACAGGTGAAGCCGAATACATACCGGTCAGGCCCGGATGAACGCGGTTACTTTGGAAACTTTGGCGGTCGCTTCGTTGCGGAAACGCTGATGCCGCTGATCCTTGAACTGGAGACGGCATATTACGCGGCCAAGGATGATCCTGAGTTCCAAACCGAACTAACGAACCTCCTTGACCACTATGGAGGCCGCCCGTCGCCGCTCTATTATGCGGAACGACTGACGGAGCACCTTGGTGGAGCCAAAGTCTTCTTCAAGCGCGATGAGCTCAATCACACCGGCAGCCACAAGATCAATAACTGCCTGGGTCAGATCCTGCTCGCCCGCCGCATGGGCAAGACTCGGATCATCGCAGAAACAGGCGCCGGCCAGCACGGTGTCGCCGTCGCAACCGTCTGTGCAAAGTATGGCATGCCCTGCGAAGTCTATATGGGCGCCACGGATGTTGAACGCCAAAGCCCCAACGTCGCGCGCATGAAGTTGCTCGGCGCCAGCATCAATCCCGTGACTTCGGGTGCCGGGACGCTCAAGGATGCCATGAACGAGGCACTCCGCGATTGGGTAACCAACGTTCGCGACACTTACTACATCATTGGGACCGCCGCTGGTCCGCATCCCTATCCCGAAATGGTCCGCGACTTCCAATCGATCATCGGCAACGAAGTGCGCGAGCAGATGATGGAGCGCGAAGGCCGGCTACCGGATAGCATCGTTGCCTGCATTGGCGGCGGCTCAAATGCCATTGGCCTGTTCCACCCATTTCTGGATGACGATACCGTCGCGATCTACGGCGTTGAAGCGGGCGGCCATGGCCTTGACCAGGAAAACGGTCACGCAGCCTCAATGAGTGGCGGCCAGCCAGGCGTCCTTCACGGCAACCGCACCTATTTGCTTCAGAATGACGACGGTCAGATCCTGGAGGGCCATTCGATCTCTGCCGGCCTCGACTATCCGGGCGTTGGTCCTGAACATTCATGGCTCAAGGACACGGGTCGCGTAACCTATGTTCCCGCAACGGACAAAGAGGCGTTGGATGCCCTGCAGCTATGCACGCGCCTTGAGGGAATCATCCCGGCGTTGGAGCCATCTCACGCCCTCGCTTACGTGTGCAAGCTCGCACCAACATTGCCCAAAGACCACCTTATGGTCATGAACCTCTGTGGCCGGGGCGACAAAGACCTATTCACGGTGGCCAAAGCACTAGGCATGGAAATCTAGTAGAGCTTCCACTTTGGTCCGACCAATCTAGCTTAAGAAGAACGAGTGGGTCTGTGACACAGAAAACTGATACACGCATCGACCGAAAATTCGCCGAACTCAAACAGCAGGGCCGCTCTGCCTTCGTCGTGTTCATAACCGCCGGCGATCCTGACTACGAAACGTCACGCGAGATCGTCTTCGATATGCCGGACGCCGGCGCCGATATCATCGAATTGGGCATGCCATTCTCCGACCCGATGGCCGATGGCCCAGCAATCCAGGCTGCATCCGTGCGCGCCCTTGCAGCTGGGCAGACGTTGAAAAAGACCTTGCAGCTCGTCAAAGAGTTTCGCCAGACGAACGACACGACGCCGATCGTGCTAATGGGCTATTACAATCCCATCTATATCTACGGCGTTGATCAATTTGTAACGGACGCGAAAGCCGCCGGCGTGGACGGCATGATTGTTGTCGACGTACCACCGGAGGCAGATGATGAACTTTGCATTCCGGCAATCGAGCATGGCCTGAGCTTCATCCGGCTGGCCACCCCTACGACTGACGACAAACGCCTGCCAAGCGTGCTGCGCAATACCAGTGGTTTTGTTTATTATGTCTCGATCACGGGGATTACTGGTTCGGCGGCACCAGATGTCAGCGAAGTGCATGGCCAGGTCACGCGCATTCAGAATGCAAGCAAACTGCCCGTCGTTGTAGGCTTCGGAGTGAAGAGTCCGGAGCAGGTTAAAGACATTGCAGCTGGTGCAGATGGGGTCGTCGTTGGCTCCGCTCTGGTAACCCAGATCGCGCAAACCCTTGATTCTAATGGGCAAGCGACTGGTAATACGGTCTCATCTGTCCTAAATCTGGTAAAGACATTGTCGGCCCCCCTTAAAACAGGGTAAAGCAAGCCGGTTGATCTGCGATTTGATTTAACCGGCAGCCGAAATGCCGGCATAGAATTGACGGTGGCCCTGAAGGAGCCCTGAAAGCGTGAACTGGATCAGTAACGTCGTTCGCCCGCGCATTCGCAGCTTTCTGACCACAAAGCGTGAAGTGCCCGACAACATGTGGGTGAAATGCCCTGAAACCGGGCAGATGGTCTTTTACAAGGACCTTGAAGCCAACCAGTTCGTCGTGCCTGGCTCGAATTATCATATGCGGATGGCCGCGGACGTGCGCCTGAAGAGCCTGTTTGATGATGGCATCTACGAAAGTGTCCCGCTTCCCGATGTACCGGTCGACCCTCTGAAGTTTCGTGACGGCCGCCGCTACACCGACCGTATCCGCGATGCCAAGGCAGGCACACAGCTAACCGATGCAGTTCTGGTTGGTGAGGGCCTATTGGACGGTCAGGTCGTTGTTTCTGCCGCACAGGACTTCCGCTTCATGGGGGGCTCCCTCGGAATGGCAGCTGGTGAGGCTGTTGTTGCAGGCATGCTGCGGGCCGTCGAGCTCAAGTCTCCCTTCATCCTGTTCGCTGCTTCAGGTGGCGCGCGCATGCAGGAAGGCATTCTGTCTCTCATGCAGATGCCCCGCACAACCATCGCCGTGCAACGACTACGGGATAACGGACTGCCATACATCGTTGTTCTGACTGACCCGACGACCGGCGGCGTGACAGCGTCCTACGCGATGCTCGGTGATATCCATATTGCCGAACCCGGTGCACTCATCTGCTTTGCTGGGCCGCGTGTAATCCAGCAAACCATCCGTGAGCAGCTTCCTGATGGCTTCCAACGGGCCGAGTACCTGCTGGAGCACGGTATGATCGACATGGTGGTCCACCGCCACCAGATGCGCGAAACGCTGTCCCGCATCACCCGGTTATTAATGATCAAGCGGCTAGAGGCAGAAGACGAAGCGACCGAAGATGCAAGCAACGCTCCGGCAGTTGCTGCTTATGCCAACGGTGCGCTCCCGGACGACAGCGCGGCGGAGAACAATTCCGAACAGGCTGATCCGCAAGAGTTGGCAGCAGATATCGGCACAACTGACACTGACCAGCCAACTTATACCAATGGGGTTGATCGCGTGGCTGACGATGTGACTGGTCCTGCCGATCCTGTTCCTGCACCAGAGGACACCTCCCAAAAAGGTACCGACAAGCATAGCTGAAGGCGCTCAACGGAGCATGACAGCGGATGACGAGCACAGTCATCCGGAGCCCGCGCGAACGCCACAATCGATCAATCGCGTAATCTTCGAACCGCGAATCCCATTCTCTGCGGAAGCAACACTAAGGACGAGTGGTCATGGCTTCGAAGCGAACCCTAGATACTGTGCTCTCCGAGCTGCAGAGCCGCCATCCGATGTTGATCGATCTTTCATTGGATCGCATCCGCTACCTGCTTGCCAAACTCGGCAACCCGCATGAAAGCCTACCACCCGTCATTCACGTCGCCGGGACCAATGGTAAAGGTTCAACGATTGCTCTTCTTCAAGCCATATTGCTGGCGGCAGGCCACCGTGTTCACACCTATACATCACCGCACCTTGTCCGCTTCAATGAACGCATCCAACTCGCTGGCACAGATAATCTGACCAGGCCGATTGACGACGCCTATCTGGCAGATGTGCTCGACAGGGTCGACGCGACCAACGCCAGCGAACCGATGACGTTCTTTGAGATCACAACGGCTGCTGCTTTCCTGGCATTCTCTGAGACGCCAGCTGACTTCACACTACTTGAGGTCGGACTTGGCGGCAGGCTTGATGCAACCAATGTCGTCGGCCAGCCGCGACTGAGCATCATTACACCGGTCTCGATCGATCATGCAGACAAGCTTGGCGACACCGTCGGGCAGATCGCCTATGAGAAGGCGGGCATCCTGAAGCCTAATACCAAGGCCATCATTGCGGCGCAGACCGTTGATGCACTCGCATCAATCCACCAGACAGCCCACCGAGTCGGCAGCGAACTCATCCTTCATGGTGAGCACTACGACGCGTTCGCAGAGCGCGGGCGGCTGATCTTCCAGAATGACGAACGTCTGATGGACTTGCCTCTGCCCAACCTTGTTGGACAGAATCAGATCACAAATGCCGGAACCGCGATCGCAGCGTACCTTGAGCTGGAAGATCCGCACTCAGCAACTCCGATCGAAAATGGCCTGTCAACCGCAACCTGGCCAGCGCGCTTCTCTCGTCTCTCCGGACGAGAGATCGACAGTCGGGTTTCGCCGGAGACTGAGCTCTGGCTTGATGGCGGCCATAACCCAGCTGCCGGCGTTGTCCTTGCACGCACGCTCGCCGATCTCAACGAGCGGTCTGCCAAGCCAACCTATCTGGTAGTCGGGATGATGAGCCAGAAGGACATCAAAGGGTTTCTCGAACCGTTTGCAGGACTTGTCCGCGCAACACGCTCTATCGCAATCCCGGGCGAGCAGAACACAGCAGCGGCAAATGATGTGACGGCGGCCGCCGTTGAGCTCGGTATTCCATCGAGACCGACTGATGATCTGACAACCGCTCTGACAGAAATTGATGACCTCGAAGCCGGCCCGAAACGCATACTGATTTGCGGTTCACTCTACTTGGCCGGCTATGTCCTGGAACGCTCAAAGTCAGAACTCTTTGGCAGAAAGCCGGAATAGCAAAAGGGGCTGCAACGCAGCCCCTTCAAATCTCATAGTGCTATTGGTCATCAGATGAGAGTGCCGTTAGACGGACTCTTTGATCCACGCTTCCAGCTTGGATTTCTGAACCAGGGCGCCGGTATGGCGAGCAACAACCTCACCGTCCTTGATCATAATCAGCGTCGGCATGGCCTGGATCTGATACTTGCTCGTCACTTCCGGGCTGGTGTCCACGTCGATCTTAGCGATCTTGACCTGGCCTTCCATCTCTTTGGCAACTTCTTCCAATGCCGGTGCCATCGCTTTGCACGGGCCGCACCACTCAGCAAAAAAATCAACTAAAACAGGCTCGGAAGACTTGAGAACCTCTGACTCGAAGTCAGCGTCTGTCACAATCGCAGGGGCCATTAATCAAATCTCCTTGCTGGCTAAGCGCGATAAAAACGGGTTGACTGGAACGTAGGGAGGCCCCTACAGCGCGTCAAGGTCTGTCGTTCGCAGCGTCCAAAGTCTCTGTTGATGGTCTACGACCAAGTCTTCCGGGATTTCCATGAACGACGGCCCATCAGTCCAAACAATCGCAGATCGTATCGGTTTGCCTGGATAAATCTGTTGGATTGCAAGGTGATAGGCCGCAATCTGCAAAAGGTAAGCCTCCGGCACAGCATCGACTTGCCGCGGTGGCGGACGATTGGTTTTATAATCAACGATCAGAATTTCGTGATCAGTCTCCACAAGACGGTCAATCTGCCCGGAAACCTTCAATGGCGGACCATCGCCATGTGCGCGCGGAATTTCTGCTGCAATCGAAACCTCGGGCCAGGACTGAGGTCCAAAGATCTCTGCAAACGCCGGATCTCGCATGATCGCCAGGCTTTCATCAACGATGCCGCCCCGTACGCGTCCACTGAGAGCCGAGCCACGCATCTCAATGAACTGCGCAGCCAATTGATCCCATTGATCAGGGCTGTGTAAGGGCAGGTGCTCCAATAGTCCGTGTGTCAACAGCCCGCGCAGAAACCTGTTTTCGCCGGCCATATGCACCGCCGAGGCAGCCGGTGGCTCACTGATATCGTCCTGCTGTTTGCGCACCTCTTCGATGCCTTGAGCTTCGCCATCTTCATCGACCTCCAGCGGGGCCAGTTTCGATGGAGCCAGAGGAATAACGAGTTGCGGCTCGGCAGGAACACGCCTCTGCACCCACTCAGGCAATGCAAGATCCGCGACAGCGTCCTCCGGCTCGCGTTCTACAGCCTCAACGGGACGAACCTGCTCACTTTCCAACACCCAGATGGTCTCGCCATCCGCAGTGGTCCGCTCCGATACGAGATCCTCAACACCTTGCCAGACCGTATCATACCAACAGCCTGGTTGAGGAACGCGCTTTCCTTCAAACCCGGTAACATAGATCCGGTCACGTGCCCGCGTCAGAGCAACATAGAGCAAGCGATTATTTTCTTCGATTTCTCGTTCCGATTTCGCAGCCTTGCCGGCGGCTACAGGCGGCAGCTGCCCTGCACCCTTCGTCGACCAGGCATAAACGGGTGCACCACCACCAAGTGTCTCGTCCCCGGTCAGTTCGACAAGCGGCGTCGCAGGCGAAGCGCCCGGTGAACTGCAGGTGTCAGGCAGAAACACGATCGGCGCTTCAAGCCCCTTCGCGCCATGCACTGTCATGACCCGGACCTCATCACGGCCCTGCTCCATATCCCGTTTGATCGTCCTTTCGCCCTCTCGCATCCAAGTCAGAAAGCCTTGCAGCGAGGTCGGCTCTTGGTCGTCATAACTCATGGCAAGATTGATGAATTCATCCAACGGATCTGCAGCATCAATCCCTAGGCGTTCTAGAAACTTCTGCCGGCAACCATCGCGGTCCAGCAGCGTGGCGAAGAATTCATAGGGCGGCATAAAGTCGGAAAGCGCGCGCCACCGCTTCAGTATCTCGCTGGCAGCTCGGAGCCGGTCATTCCCTGCGGCAGCCGCTGCCAAGAGGGCCGACCATAACGATCCCTTTCGTTCGGGCGCAAACGACAACAGGTCATCGTCATCCAGGGCAAAGAGTGGCGACTTGAGAACGGCGGCAAGAGAAAGATCATCCTCCGGCAGGACGAGAAACTCGCCAAGTGCCAGAAGATCCTGAACGACGATCTGTTCCGTCAAAATCAGGCGGTCGGCACCCGCCACTGGAATACCGCGAGACTTGAGTGCGCGCACCATCTCAGGTGCAAACGGCTGCCGCTTGCGAACAAGAATAATGATATCACGCGGCCTAATTGCACGACCTTGCGACACCAGTTGCTCACCGGTTTCAAGAAAACGCTCTATCCGCTCCGCAATCTTCTCAGCCAGACGTATCACCGGCGAGCGAACGGACTTCTCGCTCAAAGGATCAAACGCTGCACTGGCCTCAACCTCTTCTGGTTTGATTGTCGGCCAAACCTCAAACACACCGGCTTCACCAGTACGCAAGGCAACATGGCGAATCTGAGTATCACTGGAAGTCAGACCTGGAACACGACCTTCATCAGCAAAAATTGCATCCACCGCCTGCAGCAGCGGCTCAACGGTTCTAAACGAGAGAGTGAGCGGCACCCGGTGCCAGTCCTGACGGGCGTGTTGTGCGGCTTGCTGAAAGGCCTGACCCGCCTGCGCAAACATCCGAGGAGCTGCGCCCTGAAAACTATAGATCGACTGTTTTTCGTCGCCCACTGCAAAGACCGATCGCGGCGTCTCGCTTGCTCCTTCTCCAGCAAAGAATTCTTCCGCTAGCGACTGGATCACACGCCACTGCGCGGGTGATGTATCCTGCGCCTCATCCACCAGGATATGATCAAGACCGCCGTCCAGCTTGTAAAGAACCCACTCGGCAGCATTGGCATCACCAAGCAGGGCGGACGTCCTATCAATCAAGTCCTCGAAATCAAGTGCGGCTCGGCGCGACTTGGCTTCAAAGTAGAACTGCATGACCTGGTCAGCCAATCGGATCAAGGCTGTCGTTGCCGCAACGAGCTCCAGAGCAACTTGCTGCTGCTTGAGCTTGTGACAGCTGTCTCGCGCATCGCACAACGCGTCTGCAACCGCAGGCTCTGATTGCCGAATCCCTTTGGAAACAAACTGTCGATCTGAGCGCGGAGTGCCTGTCTTGGTCAGCAGGGCTTCGCTGAGTTCCAATGCTCTGGCTTCAGGTTCGCTCGCCCTTTGAACGCGTCCAAGCTGGACACCGAGCTTCTGATCAAGCTTGCCGCCAGTTGCCAGAACCTCCGCCGCCCGTGACAGCATCGCGTTTGAGATGACTTCTGACATGGCACGTGTGAGGTCGTCGGCAGTTTGATCAGCCGGCAAGCCAAAAAGCCGCCGGTAGTATCCTTCGGCGGCATCGGAACCCGAAGCATCAGCATCCCATTGAGATGCCCCGCGAAGCCATGCCCGCTCCCCCAGCGCCATGGCCAGAAGTACGTCAAAACGTTCCTCCGCAGCCTTGGCGACTGAGAGCTGTAAAGCCTGACCAAGTTCACCTTGCGGATCAGCATTGGCCAGCGTCAAAACTCTGTCGATGGCTTCACGCCGCAACGTAACAGCCGTTTCATCGTCCAGAATTGAAAATCCCGGCGGCACCCCGGCCTCCAGAGGAAACCGTTGAAGCAACCGCTCACAAAACGCATGAATGGTTTGCACTTTGAGACCACCGGGCGTTTCAATAGCGCGGGCGAACAACATACGGGCCGCCATCAAGTCATCCGGCTCGGGGCGGCGTTGCAGCAGCTGCGCGATCAGCTCGCTCAAAGGTTCATCATCGAGCGTTGCCCATTCGGACAATTCATAGAACACACGCTGCGCCATCTCGGCTGCAGCTGCCTTTGTGTATGTCAGGCAAAGGATCCGCTCTGGAGGGGTCCCGGCCAACATCAGGCGCAGCACGCGTAATTTCAGAACATGTGTTTTTCCCGCTCCGGCATTGGCACTGACCCAAGCGGATGCGGTCGGATTGGAAGCACGGGCTTGTGCAACTTCGGTCTCGGCAAGCAACTCCTGGCGCGGCATCTGCTCACTCATGATCCGGCCTCGTCACCACCCGCACTGTCCCACTCCGCAATGCGGGCAAGATGCGCATAGGCATCAAAGTCGTAACGGAACTGCGCGCGGCGTACCGCGCTATATGGCGTATCTTCGTTGTCGTAACGCGCAACAAGACGCGCCAATTCGCCGGCAACATCGGTGACGGTCTTCGCGAGATCATCGAATCCGATTTCAACCTGGTTTCCCGGCGGCTCACCACCGGAAGCTGAGATATATTTTAGGACGCCTAGATCTGTAGATTGCACACCGGTGAAGCCGGCGTGGCTTGCAATCACAGCTTCCAGCAACAGCTGTGGTCGTTTGCTATCTTTGGCCCGCGCAACGAGTTCGGATAGGTTCGCCCCGGTCTTGTAGTCGGTGATCGCAACGCCATCGGCGCCAATATCAATCCGGTCAGCACGTGCGGTCAACGTAAACGGCCCGCCGGGTGCATCCAGAACATACGACCCGGTCACTTCGCCCAGCGTCTCGGTAAATCCGGATCGCCGCTCACTTTCCGTTGCGCCAAACCAATCTGCAAAACGCTCGAACCGGGAAATCCAAAAAGCCCGGACGCGTGGATGAGGCCCTAAACGCTCGAATCCGGCCTTCGAGAACCGCAACAGCTCCTGTGCCACATCATCAGGCAGGTCGTTCGGAAATTTGCGTGCAAACTGGCCCAAAGCATCATGAACAATCGTGCCTCTGAGGCTGGCACCAGGATCCTCACCGAGGGCTGGCAGCGCGTCCAGCTTGAGGATTTGCTGAGCAAACAAGGCATAAGGATTGGCAATCCACGTCTCGACTGCACTCACACTCAAGCGTCTGGGACGCAGATGCAATGGCGGCTTTGGCTCCGGCCGTTGGATCGTGTGACTGGCACCAATGACATTGCGCCTGCGGGCCCACGTCAACCAACGTTCTTCACTTTGGAATGCATCTGAGGCATCGAGCGCGCGCAGAACGGTTTGCAATCGCAGTATCCAGCGCGATGGCACACTGGGGTTGCCGTCGACAATTTCCGAACGCGTCAGATAAACGGTCTCAGCACCTAGCAATTGGGTAAAATCATGCGCCGACCGTCCAATCTCTTCTTCAGGCGAAGGAACGCCCAGCTCACGCCGCATCGGACGATTGAGCCATGGTCCGGGATCAGCAGCTTCAGGCCATGTTCCTTCGTTCAAAGCACCAAGGATCACGACATCTGGTTGCAGCAAACGCGCTTCAAACGGCCCCCAGATAAAAATGCGCGGATGCGTTGGAACTTGCGAGCGAACCGCCTCAGCGGCAACAAGTGTGCGATAAAAGTCAGGATAGTCATGAGGCGCGATCTCAGGAGCCGGCAATTCAGGGTCCATCAGTCCGGTAAAGATTTGGGCCGCAGTTTCACCAGCAGCCTCGCGCCACAGTTCGCTGGCTTGGTCGTCATCATCGGATGTTTTGGCGAGCACTTCAGCGACAACGATATGGGCTTTCGCCAGCTCAGCCAGTGATGTCGCGCGACCATCCCTGAACAGATCATCGAGAGGCGCAAAGGCCACTTTCAGGTCGGCAACCAATTGGCGGGCGTCATGCCAATCTTCTTCCCACAACCTGGAAACAGCTCTGCCGCGGCGTTGACCCGTCGCCAGATCCTGGGCCGCAACTTCGATCGCAGCCTCAACCCCATCGAGGCCGCTGCCAAGGTATGGCGTACGAAACGCGATAATCTCGAGCGCCCGCGCTGCTTTGCGAATGTCAAAGGCCTTCCGCCCCATCCGCATGAGCGGGTGTTTAAGCAGCGGCATCAGTGTTGTCGGACCAAACCGATCAGCCGCGGCCTTAATAACCAGATCCAGAAAGGCCCCTGTAACTGTTTTGACGAACGGCCGCCCGGCTGAGTCGTCAATGCGAATGCCCCAGGCCTCAAGCCGGATCGCCACGCGCCGCGCCAACAATCGGTCTGGTGAGATCAATGCTGCCGTCCGACCGGGATGCTCCGCTGCCTCCCGTAGGATCAATGCAATAGCTTCAGCTTCATCCTGGGAACTGGGCGCCGCGATATAGCTTACATTCTCAAAAGCCGTGTGGGCATCGCGTTGACTGACGTGCTGCCCGAGACCAAACCACTGATCCGTCGTCGATGCAGGTCGCAGTGCTTCCTTGACGATCCGATTGCGCAGCACGATCTCCGCCGTGGGTTCAGCGCTGGCAAGCTGGTCGACATCATCAATCGTGCACCCAAGATTCCGCATCAGTTTGAGCAAACCGAATTGAGGATGTTCTGGTGCTTCCTGCGCAATGATTTTCGCATCGCGCTCGTCAAGCTGCGTTTCAAATCCTGGCAGTACGACAACACCGCGGGGAAGCGAGAGAACGGCCCGCATCAGTTCTTCGGTTGCAGGCACCGAACCGGTGACACCAGCCACAACAAGCGTCTCATCCGGTGATAGTCGCCGCACGCGTTCAGCCTCGGCCAGAATGACCTGGTTGCGTCGATCAGCCGGGGATAAGAGACCGGCGGCAGCGAGATACTGCGGCCACGACTGAACGACAATTTCGAGGAAATTCAGTGTCTGCTGCCAGTGATCGGAATACGTATCCGGCACCAGCTCTGCAATCGTCTCAATTGGAACACTCTCGGTTTCAATGAGATCGATAAAGCGCGCCAGCTCGGACGCAAGTTTGGCTGCCTGCGCTGGCGTCGCTGCACCAAGCGCCAATGGAAATGAACCATCCTTCGGCTGGGCAGCTGCATTCTCTCGGACAGCAGTCGACCAGTTTTGGATCAGACGCATTAAGACGACACGGCGTTCGAGTTCACTGACAGCCGGTACAATATCCAGGCCAGCAGCCATCGAACCGTCATGCGCCAAACCGGAGAGGAGGCTCGCAACATCATCGCCCTCAGAGATAGGTCTGAGCTTTGGGAGTATGACCGCCTTCGTACGTCCAAGCTTTTCGCTTGCAGTGAGAAACGCATCCTGCAGACCGCGGACGGCTCGCCGTGTTGGCAATAGCAGCGTTATCGACGCGAGTTCGCTCTGGCTGATTGGCTCGCCATCGCGGTTCCCGAATTCACCTGTCAGAATCGCAAGCGCCAACGTATCGAGAAACCCGGAGCCGGCAGGAATCGAACAAAGCCGCCCTGTTATGCTGTCAGCATCACTCAAATGGATCGCCTCTCGCTCACATGTTTGTCGCCAGAGCATGCTCTGATTCGGACAACGCGTCAGGCGTACCAACATGCATCCAGAAACCGTCCAGGCGGATCCCGAACAGTCTGTCCCGCTCGATCGCACGATCCCACAGCACATTCAGCGAGAATGCGCCGTCCGGCGGATCGTCAAACATGCGCCGGTGCGCAATCGAAACTCCCGTAAAAACGAATGGCGCCTGCTCACGCTCAGGCCGACGCTGTAACCGACCACACGGCGACATCAGAAAATCGCCATCGCCCTCGAAGCCGATACTAGTGCCAGATAGAGCGAGCAGCATCAGGCAGTCCATCTCTTCCGGATCCCAAAAACTCCGCAATCGTGCGAGATTGTTTTGAACACCTTCGACCCAGACCGAATCGGAATTGTGGATCAGAAAGGCATCCCGATCGATCAGCGGAAGAGCCCTTGCGATGCCGCCGCCGGTATCGAGGAGAACATCTCGCTCGTCCGATATTTCGATGTCTGGCGACAGTCTCTTCTGTAGGGCTGTTTCGATCAACTCGGCGCGGTAGTGGACATTGACCACCGCGCGGGAGAATTGGGCTGCTGACAATCTGTCGAGCACGCGATCGATCAGCGTGCGGCCACTAAGCTCGACCAATGGCTTTGGCCTCTCGTCAGTCAGTGGGCGCATTCGCGTACCAAGGCCTGCTGCCAATACCATGGCTGTATCAAGTTCACTTCTCATCGTCTTTGCATATCCGGCATCCAGATTTCAGGCTACGCGTCGGCAATCCCTGGAATGTGCTGATGATACCAATCCTTGAGCGGCACCAGCTCAGAGTGTTCAAGATTGCGCCTCACATAGCGCGTTATCCTGGGAATATGACGGAGGTATTGCGGTTTCCCATCGCGTGCCGCCAAACGCGCAAAAATACCCAGGATTTTGGTGTTCCGCTGTGCACCCAGAACAGCATAGGCCCATCGGAAGGCCTCGGCGTCGAAGTCGGATTCCGCTTTAGACCGCACGGCACAGTAGGTATCCAATAATTCAGCCTCGAGCTGCGGAGCCACATCCAATCGCGCATCCTGAAGCAGTGACACCAGATCATAAGCCGCATGCCCGATTTGGGCATCCTGAAAGTCGATCAATCCAACACGCTTGATCCCTTCTCTTTCCGGCAGCCAGATCAAGTTGGGTGAATGAAAATCGCGCAATACCCAGCCTTTCGGCAGTGCATCAAGGCGTGCCAATTGCTCCGACCACAAATCAAGAAACGTGCATCGTATGTCGTTACTCGGAGCATGACCGCATGCCCAGGCAAAATACCAATCTGGCAAAAGCTCCGTTTCGTTGACCAGAACCTCATGGTCATATTCCGGCACAACATGCGCGTAACCCGGCCCGATGAGACGATCAGGAACACGGATAGTCGCGAGCTCAATCAAGACATCGCGCGCAGCGGCGTAAAGCTCACGCTGATCATGTCCTGCATCGATCAGGCTTCCGAACACGTTCGGGCCGAAGTCCTCGATCACAGCCAGTCCTGCATCAGGATCGACAATATCAATGTTCGGCGCCGAGAACCCTTTGTCTCTCAACTCATGCGCGATCGCCACAAACGGACTGATATCCTCGGCAAGATGTGCCAATTGGCTATACGATTTCCCATCCCGAACCGGTGGGCCATCCGGCTGGCGTGGAGAGTCCATCAATATCCGCTTCACATCACCAAGACGGAGCATGGCGTACGCACGGGCAGAGGCATCGCCTTGCAAATACCCAATCGCTAAGTCACCCAATGAGTGATCATCGCCAAGCCAGTCAATGAGAAAATTCCAAACAAATTCGCAGCGTTGGATACGCTCTCCCGCGATGCCAGTTGCACCGATGGTATAGGCGCGCCCGTCGTCGCCATCTGCCAATGTTGTTTCAGCGATCTCAACGGAGATACGGCCCGTTGGAAGGACCTCCTCCGCCCGCTCCGGCCACTCGACAAGACTGATGCATTCCGGCAGGGCATCCTCAAATCCGATTTCCAAAACGTCTTCGGCCTGCCCCAGCCGATAGAAGTCGTAGTGTTGGATCTCAGCCCGCGCGCAGGAATAATTCTGCATCAAAGCGTACGTCGGACTGGCAACGTCGAGATCCGGATCCGATGTAATGGCCCGGATGATCGCCCGTGCCAGCGTCGTCTTGCCTGCGCCCACATCACCGGCGAGAGCAACGCAATCACCTGTTCGCAGCTTAAATGCCAGCACCTGTGCCAACAGTTCGGCCGCGTCCTGGCCGAGTGGCCCTACTCTCCAAACGTACGCCGTCATCCCGGACAATTGTCCAAATCCTCAGGAACCGAGTGCTGCCAACTGCGGTGACACATCACTGCCGGCAACCGTCTGCAGGCGCTCGGGCAGCCGAACCAAGACTCGTGTCCCAACGTCCGGCTCGGACTCGAGTTCAATTTCGCCACCATGAAGGTCAACGAGGCTCTTGGCAATTGCAAGGCCGAGACCGGCACCGCGATGCCGTGATCCATGACTATCGGACTCAAAGCGATCGAACACGCGCTTTTGTGCATCGTGCGGAATACCAATGCCATCATCCTCGATCAGGAAGTTGATGAAGATGTCCTCGCGCCATGCAGACAAACGCACCGTTCCGTCCTGTTTCGAGAAGCCAACCGCATTGGACAAGAGATTGAACAGCAGCTGTCTGATCCGCGCTTCATCCGCGACGATCTCATCGACATCATCCGCCAGTGAGATCTCAAGCGTCAAGCGAAGCCGCCCGGCCCTCTCCTTCACACCAAGCACAGCTGCCTCGATGATCGGCTGGATCTTGACCGGCGCAAGTTTCAGTTCAAGACCACCAGCGTCGATTGTTGCAAGGTCCAGGATATCATCAATGATTGACAGCAGCGTTCGCGATGATTCCGAAATATCCGCCAGGTACTCCGACTGTTTCTCGTTCAACTGACCAACATGAGGACTTGCAAGAAGTTCACTGAACCCGATGATATTTGTAAGCGGCGTGCGCAGCTCATACGAAACATGGCCAATGAACTGGCTCTTGAGACCGTCAGCTGCTTCCAGTGCCTCGTTTCGCTCCACAAGGGCACGCTCGTAAGCCCGTGACGTCGTGACATCGACAAACGTCACCAGTGTGCCACCGTCCGGCAGTGGCGTTGTCGCAAAATCAATGACGCTGGCATCAACACGCGCCATCTGTCCGGATAGCGCGGCGCGGTCATAGGTTATTGCGGTAACGCGTTCTTTGAAGGATTGCCACAGTTCGCCATCGTCGAATAACGCCCTCGCCTGATCAACGACTTCATCAATGTGCGGGCCCTGCTCCATCGCCTGCCGCGATAGCTTCCAGATCGAGATAAACGCTGAATTGAACAGTTTGAGGCGCCCGTCCGTCGCGAACACGGCCACGCCCTCTTTCAGGCTATCGAGTGTCTCACGCTGCACATCAATGAGAGCATTGTAGCGGCTCTCAAGAGCAAGTCGTTCGGAAATGTCCTCGTAAACGTAGGTCACCCCGCCGTCTGGGCGTTGATTGGCAACAACATGCAATATGCGCCCATCAGGCAGCTGCCACCAGTCTTCCAACTCGTTGGTCGACTTATAGACAGAGAGCAGCTTCGACTTCCATGTGCGGTAGTCGGCCATCGCTGGCAACAAGGAAAGCTCTTTGAGGCGATCCAGAATGGCTGCATCACTGGGGCATCGATCAAGCCAGCTGGGGTCGAGTTTCCAGAGCTCCTGGTAGGCCTGGTTATAGAAACTCAGACTTTGATCCTGACCGAAAATGGCGACGGGCGTCGCAACCCGGTCCAGTGTCCGGTCGAAGGCCTCGATCTGCCGGTCCAATTCTCCCTGTACGCTTTCAAGGGCGCCGGCATCGATGGCTGCCGCTGCAGCCGCTCTGTCAGCCGACACGACGTAAACATCATGTGCACTCCGCGTGCCCCCGGTAATAACCGGCATGCGTTCAGCAAACGGCTGCCCGCGCTCCAGCACACGCTCGATACGTTGGCGCTGCCGCGACTCGAGAAGCTCAATCTGTTTGTCGTAAACTTCAGTGGCGTCTTCCGCTTCAACCGCCGAGATGTAAGCTAAGTTCGCCCATTTGATCCGACCTGATTCATCGGTCAGCCAAGCGCTGACTGGCAGCGCATTCAGCAAGGCTCTGGTCGCCCGCAAGTCGCCTGAAAGGCGGCGGTGTTGATCCAATATCCGTGCAAGATCTCGTTTCGTGCCAGCAACATCGCGCAAGCGCAGCACGGCCCGCGTCCCCGTTGCACGACCGTCAGCCTCCAGGTGCGCGCCACTCCGTAACTTGAGATAAAGCGTGAATGGTCGCCCCTCAGCAAACAAGTGATCGAGACCATCTTTCAAATCAGCAGCGGAAACGTCATCCAGCCACGCGCCAAACTTGAGCAGCCCCTGCTGGTCCTGCGGCAATCCACGAACGGCATCAAGTGTGTGGGTCACGATGCGTAGACCGTCGATCTGATCCCAGAACAGCAACACTTGCGGTTCCGCCTTGAAGATGGCTTCAGCAGTCAAAAGGCTTTGCCGCAATCTGGTGGCTTCGTCCTGCGACGCGCGCACCATACGCCGGGCGCGGATGCTCATGAAAAGCACCAGTCCAATCGCTCCAAGTGAAAGTCCGGCAAGTCCGGCGAAGAGCAAGAGCGTCGATGTCTGGAAACCGGCAACAGTGGGCCGTGGTTGGTCGGACAAACTGACTGTCAGGACCACGGCACACGCAAGGCTGCCAAGCAGCAAAGCAATCAGCTCACGCCGCGTGTGTTTGGCAAGCGAGTTCTGGTTCTGAACGCGCATTGAGGGTTCCCGGACGGTCGGCACGATGCTGATTAAAACACCAGCTCAACGCGAAACTCAGCGTGCCACTGAATTTGATGACATAGTATGCGAATCAAGCATCAGTATGAGGCTCTCGACCGAGCCTGACCAGAGCTTCACAGTCTCACCAATGATAAAAAGCCCACTATCAAAGCGGGCTTTTTGCAGTCTTTTCAATACTCTAACCAGAAACCGTTGAAAATCATATCACAATGACTTTCACACAGTTCTTCTTGCTTCGGTCATCTCTGGACCTCACGTCGGCATCTGCACGATCCCGACTTAAGGTCCTTCACCCTAGTAACGATAATGCTCAGGCTTGTACGGCCCTTGCTGTGTCACACCAATGTATGAGGCCTGATCCTCCGACAGTGTCGTCAGCTGGGCACCGAGCTTGTCGAGGTGCAGACGCGCAACCTTTTCATCGAGATGCTTCGGCAGAACATAGACCTCGTTCTTGTAGTCTGATGTCTTGGTGTAAAGCTCGATCTGGGCAAGGACCTGGTTGGTGAAGCTCGCAGACATCACGAAGCTTGGGTGACCGGTTGCATTGCCCAAGTTCAGTAGACGGCCCTCGGACAGCAGGATCATCCGCTTGTTGTCAGCAAATTCAATCAGGTCGACCTGTGGCTTCACATTGGTCCACTTGTAGTTCTTCAACGCGGCAACCTGGATCTCGTTGTCGAAGTGACCAATATTGCCAACGATGCACATATCTTTGAGCGAGCGCATATGGTCGATGGTAACGACATCTTTGTTGCCGGTTGTCGTAATCACGATGTCAGCCTCAGGAGCCGCCTCCTCAAGTGTGACAACTTCGAAGCCATCCATACACGCCTGTAGCGCACAGATCGGATCGACTTCTGTCACCTTTACGCGGGCACCGGCACCCTGCAAGCTCGCAGCCGAGCCCTTGCCAACATCGCCATAGCCACAAACCACCGCGACCTTGCCGGCCATCATGACGTCCGTACCGCGGCGTATCCCATCAACAAGGCTTTCCTTACAGCCATACTTGTTGTCGAATTTCGACTTCGTCACCGAATCGTTGACGTTGATGGCCGGGAACGGCAACGCGCCCTTCTGCATCAGTTGATAGAGCCGGTTGACGCCTGTGGTGGTTTCTTCAGAAACGCCCTTGATCGCGTCCCGCTGCTTGGCAAACCAGCCTGGCGACTCTGCAAGACGCTTCTTGATCTGCGCAAACAGATACTCTTCTTCTTCAGAACTGGGATTCGAAAGAACATCTTCGCCAGCCTCGGCGCGCGCACCCAGCAGGATGTACATCGTGGCATCGCCACCATCGTCCAGGATCAAGTTGCTGGTGCCGCCATCGGCCCACTGAAAGATCTTGTCAGTGTAGGTCCAGTATTCCTCGAGGCTCTCCCCCTTGACAGCAAACACTGGCGTACCACCGGCTGCAATCGCCGCAGCAGCATGATCCTGCGTCGAGAAGATGTTGCAGGACGCCCAACGGACTTCCGCACCAAGCGCCTTCAACGTTTCGATCAGCACCGCAGTCTGGATGGTCATATGAAGCGAACCTGTGATACGCGCACCTTTCAGTGGCTGCGTAGGTCCGAATTCGTCACGGCAGGCCATCAGGCCCGGCATCTCGGTTTCCGCAATTTCAATCTCTTTGCGGCCGAAATCAGCCAAGGAAATATCGGCTACGGCGTAGTCGTGTGTGCTCATGGGAAGGACCCTCACTAATGCGTTCTTCGGTATTGGGAACCTGGCAACCAGCGCGAGCTGCCAGCATTTCTCCCGGCCCGTATAGCGCCTTCTCGACAAGGACGCAATAAGATATAAAGACATCCTTATATCTGCATTTTGACACAGACTGCGCGGGCTTATGAACAAAGCTCATTTGGCAACAGCCCGCCAATACGACAAGTGAGGACGGGTCGTAAACCCACGCCAAAAGCGGGCATGTCTTCCTACGAAACGACTGGAATTGAACAACATGCGAGAAGGGCAAGCTCGGAACAGCGCATCGCCGTTCAGGCACAACCTCAATCTCGATCAGTTGCTCTCAGGCCTCATCAACGCAGCCTTCGCCAAAGCCATCATTCACAAGCCTTGAGAGCGCAGCCAGCGCCTGTTCTGCCTGTTCGCCGCTGGCCTCGATCAGCAGCGTAACCCCCGGCCCCGCAGCCAGCATCAATAACCCCATAATCGACGTGCCGCCGACACGTTGGTCATCGCGCGTGACATAGATTTCGGCATTGAACTCTTCGGCACATTTGACGAACTTCGCTGAAGCGCGCGCATGAAGTCCTTTTTCATTGCGGATTGTCACAAGCGTGCTTTGTGCCGTCATATCAGTCATCAGCGCCGCTCATTTAAATTTGTCATCGAGCAACTGGCTCGCGACTGTAATGTACTTCCGCCCCGCCTCTTTCGCTTCATCAACAGCCGAAAGGATCGGTTTGTCCGCCCGGATCGTTGCGAGCTTGACGAGCAACGGCAGATTCACACCGGCAATCACTTCGACGGGGCATTCGTCCATAACGGAGATCGATAAATTTGATGGTGTGCCACCGAACATGTCGGTCGCGACGACGACACCCTCACCCGTATCAACGGACTGGATGGCACGGATGATATCCTGTCGCCGCTGATCCCCATCATCATCGGGTTTGATTTGTATAGTCGCGATCTGCTCTTGAGGACCGACTACGTGTTCCAGTGCCGCCCGAAACTCGACCGCCAAAGAGCCATGAGTAACAATGACAAGACCAATCATTCCGACAATTTATCCATCTGGCGACCGGAAACGTCTCGCGTATCGGACGCGCGCTAGAGCGCCGTTCAATGCATCCGTCATGTTCCTACCTAAGCTGCATGGGCAGCATGTCAATCACCAACACGCTAAATGACCAGAAGATTCCACGACATCCGCATGCTATCACGTCACCAATGACGCTGATAATGGCCGGCCTCAGGCGTCTGAACGCCTCACTCTAGTACCATCGCAGCAACCGCGTCTTGGAGTGACAAGGCGAGCTTAATCGGCGCGCTAACCTCAAATGGGCGCAGATCAATCGCCCGAACGGACCGCCCGAGCAGAACTTCGGACGAAGGATGAAGTCCCGGATGGCGCTCCACGGCAGCATCGGTCAGACGCGCAATGAGGCACACACGAGCGACCGATACGAAGGGAACGTCGACAATCCCCACACCACGTACCTCAAGTCTGCCCGCAATCGTATGAGGCGGGGCAACTATCAGGTTTCCGTCCTGCAAAGAGATTATCGATTGGTCATCACTAACCAGTTGAAACGGGGCCTCAACCAGCGCGGACACAGTCATTGACAAACATCTCAGCGCCAGATCCGACTTTCCTGCACCTGAACGGCCGGCCAGAAGAACCGCATTGCCGCCAATCGAGAGGGCTGTCGCGTGGATGTTCTTACTTCTCTGAGGAGACACGGCGGGAGCGCCTTTGGGCCGGCTTCACTGCGTCTCTCGCGGCAATCTGAACCGTAAAGCGCGCCCCGGCTATACTGTCGGCGTCATCCGTACTGCTACCAGTATCCGTGACGTTTTCGGCCCAGATCTCACCACCATGCGCCTGGACAATCTCGCTCGAAATGGACAGCCCCAAGCCTGAGTTGTTCCCTCGGCTACTGTGTTCTGTTGGCCGATACGTATAAAACCGTGCAAAAATCTCTTCCAGCTTATCCGGCTCGATCCCTAGGCCTTGGTCTGTAACCGTCAACACAACATTCGGGCCCGTGCGCCTGATGCGAACTTCGACTAATCCGGCATCTGGTGAGAAAGACAGAGCGTTGTCGATCAGGTTAGTCAGAACCTGCGCTAGACGCCCGCCATGTCCGGAAACGACATAGGCACCCGAGGCCATTGCCGCCGTATCGAAATGCAACTCCAGCCGCTTGTCCGTATCAGAGATAATATCCTGAAATGTCTCAGTGATTGCTTTGGCAATCTCGGCAAGATCGATTGGCTCAGGTGAATGGAGCGCGAGTTCAGCATCCATGCGCGACGCATTGGAAACGTCTGTGATCAGCCGGTTCAGCCGCTGCAGCTCCTCCTGGATCTGCGTCACTAACATATCACGTTGCTCATCGGTTTTCGCATAGCCGAGAGACTCCGCTGTCGACCGCGCAGCAGTGAGTGGGTTCTTAAGCTCGTGAGCAACATCGGCTGCGAAGCGTTCGCTGGCATTAATCCGGCGATAGAGCGCCGTCGTCATGGCGCGGAACGACCGCGCGAGTTGGCCAACCTCGTCTTCCCGATCGCCAAACCTTGGTAATTCTTCTGCTGCCTTGATATCACGCGTCACGTTTTCTGCAGCTTCAGACAGCTCCCGCATGGGTCCAGCCACCATCCTTGCGAGCACGTATGACGCCAGCATCGCCGCACAAAGCGCGACGATCGCCAAAGCGAAAATCCCGAACCGTTCCTCTTCAAGTGCCTCGTCGACCTCACCGGGCCGCGTTGACAGCAGCAAGACCCCCTGGACTTTATTCGCCAAATCAATCGGGGTCGCAACGGACACAATCTGCTTGCCGCTCCGTGTGAGCAAAAGCAGGCCTTCGGTCTTTCCCTTCAAAGCTGTCCTGACTTCCGGGTAGAGTTGACCGTTGGCGTCGCGCAAGTCCTTGTAGACCTGCAAGTCTGAACTCAGGAACCACTGCCGCATCTTGGTCCAAAGATCTTTGGTACTCGGTCGATCGACAATCTGACCACTCTCGTTGGTACTTAACAATCCACCCGGCGGCAGCAGGCGAATAGAGTCAGCAACTAAGTTACCCTTTTTGTCGTAGACGCGGGCGCGGTTGCTTGTTCCGGCAAGCAGGCGCCGTAGCACCGGCGTAACGCGCTCCGGACCCAATGAAAACGTAATGTCGGCAAACGGATCATCCGAGGATGGAGCCGGACCAAATCGCGCTGAACCGTGCGTATCATCCGGCCTCAGGCTTGAAGCGATAGCGCCAGCGATAATGCGTCCTTGCGATTGCAGCGCTTCCCGCTTCGCATCGATCAGCCAGACGTTGAACTGGCTAAGATAGAGGACACCAAGAAAAAGAACTGCAAGACCAAGCAAGTTAGAGACAATGATGCGGCGCAGCAGATTGCTGGTCACAAACCGACCAACAGCCGTCTCACTGAGAGTAGTCAGAGCGGCATCAATTCGTTCTGTGACCGGCCTGTAGTAGGGTGCAGCACGTTCCAGACCGACTTCGATCAGCCGTTTCTGACGAGCAACAAAGCGACGGATACCCTTGAGACTTCCCGAGGCAGTCTGTTGGGAAGGCTTGGCATCATGCTTTGACTCAACGGCCATTGCCAACGATCCTCTCGGTACGAATACCGCCTACCGGCACTCTCGCATATCAAGCCCAGCAATGTTAGCCGTACCGATCAGCACCGGGACTAGCGTCGATCAATCTGCACGGCCAACATCAGACACGGCCGGGGCACCCGAACCGAAGCGTGTCTTCGAGGACACCAACATTGGTGCCCTCAACTTTCCCATGAGCCTTGCTCACGATCTTACTGATTAGACATGCACTCCAGAACACGTGACGACCGGAGACAACCGCCTGAACCAAAAAAGATTACGTTTCTTTGAACCGATACCCGACGCCGTAAAGCGTTTCGATGACATCGAAGTCGTCGTCGACCTGCTTGAACTTCTTACGCAGGCGCTTGATGTGGCTGTCGATTGTACGATCGTCGACATATACTTGGTCATCGTAGGCTGCATCCATGAGCGCATCGCGTGTCTTGACCACTCCAGGACGTGTCGCCAGCGCTTGTAGAATAAGGAATTCGGTTACTGTCAGGGTCACCGACTTGCCATCCCAGTGACAGGTATGGCGCTCAGGATCCAGCTTAAGCATCCCGCGCTCCAAGACGCGCGCAGCCTCCTCATCAGTCGGTGTTCCTTCCCGGGCCTGGGCACGGCGCAGCACCGCTTTAACGCGCTCAACCACGAGGCGCTGAGAGAATGGCTTCGCGATATAGTCGTCAGCACCCATCTTAAGCCCGAACAGCTCATCGATCTCTTCGTCTTTGGATGTCAGAAAGATGACCGGCATATCAGACTGCTGACGAACCCGTCGCAGCAGCTCCATGCCGTCCATACGAGGCATCTTGATATCGAATATGCCGAGATCGGCTGGTTCGTCAGTCAGTGCCTCAAGCGCTTGGGCACCATCACTGTAGGTTCTGACCTTGTAGCCTTCGGCCTCCATGGCCATGCTCAGCGAGGTTAAAATATTGCGTTCGTCATCTACGAGAGCAATTGTACTTTTTTCTTTCATCGTCGTCCCGTCCTTGGCGTGCCGCGGCAATGCTGCCGTTATGCCGTCAACTTGTACGAAATGTGGCATCTCGCGGAGTAGGTCATTTATAGCCTGAATACTAGCTGAATGCTCGGCGCAACACAAAGCAGGGCCACAGCCTTCCAATGCCTCATCCACACCCTGGTTCAGTCCGGACGCTGTGCCGCGGCGCGGCTGCCTCTCTTAACCCTGCGTTCCGGGTGCCAGCGACAACCCGTCGCCCACGCATTAATAGCATTGCAGGCACCGCAATAATATAGATCCGTGTCTGCTCAAAGGTAACCTGCGATGAATTCCTTGAACCGCGTATCGATAGCGGGTTAGCATCCGAGTTTACCATTTCGTCGACGGCGAGGGTCTTGGGAAATTCACTTTGTGAACAGGACAAGCAACGATCGCGTAAGCGTATGGTGCTAGAACTACGAGCAGTTATCACCTCATCGAACCCAGCGGCAAACGGCTAAAAAATGACAAGCGAAACGTTCCCATTTTCTGCAGCAGCATCAACAAAACACAACAATCCGATTGCTGAGTTAGTTGAGCTGGCCGTTCGTCGAAATGAAGGCAGACTGGCTCGAACCGGAGCATTTGTCGCTGAAACAGGGGAACATACCGGCCGTTCGGCGAGCGATAAATTCACGCTGAAAGACGCCCAGACAGAAGACACCATCTGGTGGGACAACAACCAGGCGATGTCTCAGGAACACTTCGACACTCTTTACGCTGATTTCCTGGCCTACGCATCCGACAAGGAATTGTTCGTCCAGGATCTGTTCGCCGGCGCCGACGCTGACTATCGCCTCAATACCCGGGTCTTCTGCGAAAAAGCCTGGCATGCCCTTTTTATCCGCCACATGCTGCGCCGTCCCGAGCCGAGTGAGCTGAAAGGCTTTTCTCCTGAATTTACAGTTGTTAACTTTCCCGGCTTTCGCGCCGACCCAGAACGCCATGGCTGCCGTTCAGAGACGGTGATCGCTTGCAATTTCACCAGGCGTCTCGTTCTCATTGGTGGATCACTTTATGCCGGTGAAACAAAGAAATCTGTCTTCTCATTCCTGAATTACTACATGCCGGATCAAGGCGTTATGCCAATGCACTGCTCCGCAAATGTCGGTCCGGACGGCGATTCGGCCGTGTTCTTTGGGCTTTCCGGGACAGGGAAAACCACGCTTTCAGCAACATCGGAACGCACCCTGCTGGGCGATGATGAGCACGGCTGGTCCGCAAACGGCATCTTCAACTTCGAGGGCGGTTGCTACGCAAAGACCATACGCTTGTCGGAAGAGGCTGAGCCGGAAATCTGGGCCGCATCCAACCGCTTTGGCACGGTCTTGGAAAATGTTGTCCTCGACGATCAAAACCGCCAGCCGGACTTCGACGATGGTCGTCTGACGGAAAATACCCGGTCAGCATACCCTCTGCATTTCATCTCGAATGCGAGCGAAACGGGCGCAGCTGGCAATCCCCGCAATATCGTCATGCTATGTGCTGATGCATTCGGTGTCTTACCACCAATTGCGAGACTGACCCCAAGTCAGGCGATGTACCATTTTCTTTCAGGTTACACAGCCAAAGTTGCAGGCACCGAAAAAGGCATGGGCAACGAACCGTCAGCCACCTTCTCGACCTGCTTCGGCGCCCCGTTCATGCCGCGCCATCCGAGTGTTTACGGCAATCTTCTGCGTGAACTCATTGCCAAGCACGACGTCTCCTGCTGGCTCGTCAATACAGGCTGGACCGGCGGAAAATACGGCGTCGGCGAACGCATGCCGATCGCTGCAACGCGTGCTCTGGTCCGTGCAGCGCTGTCTGGTGAGTTGATCGCGCAGACAATGCGCACAGATCCAATCTTTGGATTTGAGGTTCCGGTCCAACTGGATGGCGTTGACGCAAAAATTCTCAACCCACGCGAGACCTGGGCTGACAAGCAGGCCTACGATGAGCAGGCTTCAGCACTAATCGATATGTTCAACACAAACTTTGAAAAGTTTGAAGCCCATGTCGATGCTGACGTCCGCGCAGCGGCGCCAACTATGCAGGAAGCCGCCGAGTAATCGCGCGTAGCCTTAAGGCACTGCCTTATTTTGGGGCCCAGAGACAGCCCTCCAGACCGTCTGCGGTGAGTTCTTGAACCAACTCACCGGAAATCATCGAGCGTCAAAAGCGCTTTGAACGGCACATTGGCCGCCGCAAAGGCCTCTGTGGCGCCCTCCAGACGGTCGACAATCGTCACCACCGAGACAACCTCGCCGCCCGCTTCTCGAACCACTTCAACAGCTTTCAAGGCCGAACCGCCGGTCGTTGTAACATCTTCCACGACAACTGCTCGCTGCCCCGCAATGTCTTCGCCCTGTGCCAGCCCTTCGATCAGCGATCGTGTCCCATGCTCTTTGGCCTGCTTGCGGACAAAGAAGGCCGATATCGGTTGGCTCTGCATGTGGGACACCGTTGCAATGCTTGCAGCCAGTGGGACAGCGCCCATCTCAAGTCCGCCAATCATCCTGACGTTGTCATTGCTCAGCAAATCCAATGTGAGTGCCCCGATCAAATAGCCACCCTCCGGGTCCAGCATCGTCGGCTTCATATTGAAATAATAGCTCGAAGCGCGCCCTGACGAGAGTGTCACGTTCACGCCGCTTTGAAAGGATCGGGCCTTGATAATCTGAATTAGCCGATCGCGTGCAGACGGGCCGCTGGCCGAAGGATTGGTCATCGGTGGAGCACTCCTTAATTTGCGCATGGCTCACAACAACCTGTGGCCGACTGGCATGCGTTGAACATCTCACATTTTGCGTAGGGCGATTCCTGCGACTTGTATTATCAATTCCAGTTATGATTCGCACGTGCAACATCGACTGACACCGATCAAACGCTGCCAGCAGGTCGACGGCAGAGCCAATAGCGGCCACATATCGAGAAACCTGCCTTGAACTGAGCAATACCTCGACGACCCAGGACACCACCATGACGCTTCTCGACATCATCGCACTCCTCATCGGCCTATCGGCGCTTGGCGGGTATCTGAACCACAAACTGCTCGGTCTTCCTCATACCATCGGGCTACTGGTTGTTGCCTTGCTGGCATCGGCCGGCGTTGTCGCCATTGACCGGCTCAATCCAAGCCTCGAGATCGCGCTGCAAGTCTCGAGCGCCATTCAGACAATCGACTTCAACAAGGCTTTGATGGAAGGCATGTTGAGCGCGCTATTGTTTGCCGGCGCGACCCATGTCGATCTCACGGAACTGGCCGAGCGCAAGTGGGCCATTGGCTTGATGGCAACAATTGGTGTCATATCATCGACCTTCATCGTGGGCGGTGTGATGTGGGCCGTGGCGCAGGGCCTGGGGTTCGACTTGCCGTTCATGTGGGCCCTCGTCTTCGGCGCACTGATCTCGCCGACAGATCCCGTCGCGGTTCTGGGCATTCTGAAGACTGTCAAAATTCCGAGGTTACTACAGGCCAAAATTGCTGGTGAGTCCTTGTTAAACGACGGCGTCGGCGTGGTCGTATTTTCCATCCTTGTGGCCATTGCAACAGGCTCGGCTGCCCACGGTGGGGACCTTTCTGCATTGGGCGTGACCAAGCTCTTTATTGTTGAAGCTTTCGGCGGCGCACTTCTCGGCCTGCTCGGCGGTCTCATCGCCTACTACATGATGCGCTCGATGGAAGAACGCTACATCGAGGTTATGATTACGATCGCCCTTGTCACGGGGGTCTACGCTCTCGCACTGAAATTCCATCTCTCAGGCCCGATTGCCGTCGTGGTTGCAGGCTTGTTGATTGGCAATCACGGTGCACGCTTCGCCATGGGAGAAGAGACACGCCAGCATGTCTTTCAGTTCTGGGAGCTGACAGATGAGATCCTAAACTCCGTGCTGTTTCTGCTGATCGGCCTTGAAGTTCTCGTCATCGCATTCAGTCCGGATCACGCAAGCCTCGCGCTTCTGGCGATACCGATTGTCCTGATCGCCCGCCTCATCGCTGTTGCCGTACCCATCAGTCTGTTGAGCCTCAGAACAGATTTTGAAAGCGGTGCCATTCGGATCTTGACCTGGGCAGGATTACGAGGCGGCATATCTGTCGCCTTGGCGCTCTCGCTCCCGCCTTCCGAATACAAACCGATCATCCTGACCATGACGTACGCCGTGGTTGTCTTTTCGATCCTCGTCCAGGGAATGACGGTGGAGCGTTTGGTGCGCAGCGTTGCCAAGGAGGCCAAGGATGATCCGGGCAATCCCATGGCTGCCACCGCGGCAGAGATTACGGCAGCCTCGCAAGCAACAGCCATCGCAGGCGATGGCGGCAATCTATCTGATCCAGGTGGAAAGCGCGCCCGACGCAGGAAACGCCGGAAGGGCTAAACCAGCCCTTCTGGCCAATCGGCTCCTGGTTACCAACCCATACGGCCAAGCTGTCTGGACGCACTGCTGGCCGCGCCGGCTGTCCAAAGTAGCCTGGCCCAATCACCAGTAGTGACTTCTGATGCCTTAACTCGTGACCGCCTTGGCCGCACCATTCGACTTGCTTTCTAGGTCGTTCAAGACTGCCAGCAGGGGCGTCAGACCATCGGTATCGACAAGCTTGAAGATCTCGATGTCGCGGGTCGCGTTCTTGCTCCACCCTGCAATCGTCAGAACCCGCTCGGCCTTCGAAAACAAACCGTGATTTCTGAGCGGTTCGGCCTTCCTGATCTCATCAGCTTTCGTCTGATCCAGCTCAATCGTGCTGTCCTGCTCCAGCTCCGCCAAGCGTTCCTTGCGGATTTTCGTCATGTCAGTCGCGCTGTCACCACCTTCTTCCGCGCGAAGTGCCTCAAATTCTTCCTTCTCCGGCCATTTCACGAGATTGAGATCGTCCAGCACACCGGCCAGATGGTTCATTGCCATAGCCTTTTCAGCTTCATCACCCGTCGGTTCGCAACTGAAGAGATTGGGAATGATCAAATAGGACGATTTGTTGTGATGTATGAAATGGCGTCGGACCCATTCCATATCAGCCCCGGGGGCTCGCCGGATCGCCGTATCAATGGCGCGTGTCACCTGATCGCGAATGTTCGCGTCCAGCCGCAATGTCGGCGCCTGGAACGGGGCTGGATTGAGTACGGTCAGAACGAATAGGCCAATATCAATGCCCAACGTCGCGAGAAGGGCAACTAAATCGCGACCAGTAATCGGCTCGCTCTCACCAGCAAGTGCAGGATCCTGGTCAGCGCCAAACAATGTTGGAATCGCGACAATACCGGCTCCGATGTTCGTCCAAAGCTTCTTCACGGCATTCGCAACGCCGGCCGGACCTTCGTTGAACGCAGCCTCACGCAACTTGAGAACGGCTGGCTGCCCCGCCTGGGCGGCAGCCTGGTTCAACCGCTGTGCCAGGGTTGGATCATAACAGGAAAAGCCCGGCTTGCCTGGTTTGATTGAAACCGTTGTCGCGAGCGCCTTCATCTCAGCTGCTGTCGATGCACCAAACTCATTGCTGCGGGCGGCGATACTTCGCGCATTTGAGCGAACATCTCTCGCCTTGGCTTCGAAGTTCTGCTGGCGCTCAAGAACGGTACCACCTTCAAGGCCGGCGACATTCTCCCGTAGTTTCTGCAGGTCTTCCTGAACCGGGCCAATCCAATTGGCCGTTACACCATCGCGCAGTGAGGCAACGGAATCGCGGACGCTCGCACGCGCCTGATAAAGCGGTCCCCGGCCGGCACCGGATGCAACACCACAACTGCCACCACTGGCATCTTCCCGTGCCATCTGGCTGTTGGACCAGGTCACCACGTTATCCAGCTGGGCTTTCACCGCGTCGAGCCGTGCTGCAATGGCGCCGCCCGCATCGCGCGCATCTTCCTGCAGGTTCGCGAGACTATTGCGTGTCGCTTCTTCGCCCGCGATCAAGCTCCACCAGAAGCCATAACCAAACCCGACCGACCACAAAGCGAGAAAGAGATACAGTGAGAACGTAATGAACCGGTCACGAAAACTGCGTCCTGTCCGCTCACTTCCTTTACTGCTCTTTGGTGCGCCTTCGCGAAAACTTTCACGCAGACAGAGCCACATCAGGAAAGTGAGCGCCACCACAATGGCGATTACCAGCATCTCGTTGGTAACCGACAGCCCACCGATATCGCGTCCCTGTGCGGCCGGTGAAGTCGAAACGCCTACAATGAAATCATTCATGCCACTCCAGGTTGCAAACCCGGAGATCGCCAATAGCATGAGCGAAGCAATGCCGATCAGCGTGTTGCGGCCGAATATGTAGGCAATGGTGCGTCCGATGTAGTTCGAATGAGTGTCCCGCACCCCATCAAAGTTCGCCCCATCGGCAGCTCTGTCGTCAGCCATGCCCTACTCCCGTCACGCAGCTATCATTTGCAGATACTGAATATTTCGCTGGCTGTCCTCAGGATTCGGCAAAAAACTGCGCAGATGAGAATTTCCGTTTCATTGCTGCAACGAGTATACCGTCTGCAAACGCACCAGCATCACACCAAGGTGAGGCGCTTTGACTGGACAATGCGAGGTGACGGAAGCCTGCTAGACAGCAAGATAGATGCCTGACTGCGGTGGTCACGTCAGACTGATCTGACCTGTCCAGGAACCCCGATTTCCAAGGCGGCAAACACAATGTTATCAAGGCCCTTTATCAGAACTGTCGGCGCAATTGGATTGTTCCTGATCCCGGGTTTCATTCTCATTGGGGCTTACGCTCAAACAACCAAATCCAAATTCGCCTATGGCAAGAAATCTGATCAGGTTCTCGCCGAAAAGCTTTGGCAATCGCTGGTAAGCAACCGAATGGTTGGTCGCGATCGCATCAACGTGCATGCCTTTGCGGGCAAACGCCCCCATGGTGCAGTGCAGCAAATCTATGCAGCCACAATAAAAATCGACGACCACGCCGGCCGTGCGATCGTCAAAGCCAATCACGGCAAGAGGGGCGCAACAATCCAAAACGTCTACGACGCCCCGAACAAATACCTCTCAGGCTACACGGTTATGTTCGCCAACAGGCCCGGTTACGATCCGGAGAACAACGATTGGTTCTGGGTTCATTTCCAGCCAAACGGCAGGGTCAACCGCGCCAAGAACGGATTGGCAGTCGCGGGTCGGGTCGGGAAACTCTCGGACTTCGGGTGCATAGCCTGCCACAAGAAGGTTGGCGGTAAGGACTACGAGGCATTGACATCGAAGTAGGACGCCGAAATGTCCTTGCCGATGAGCTAAAAGCATAGGCAAACAGGAAATTGTTCGCCTCAAACGAATTCTGGATTATGGTTCACTTCCGCGATCGAAATCGCCGGGAGATGGAAAGCAATGGTCTTTGTTCAGGCTATCATGAGCCTGCTGCAGCGATATCTCGAACGCATTCCGCGATCGATCCGCTATTGGATCATATCGGTTTGCGGTTTCATCGCGCTTGCGACACCATTGGCTTTGTGGATCTCGATGACAGTCTGGGGCCTGAAGCTCATTCTGATCATCTTCGGGATCGCGATCTGCCTCATCTGCCTGATGGTCTGGTCCTCTCCGGATGAACACATCTAATCGTGTTGTGCGATCAACCGGCCGGGTTGGATACCATCCGCTCAAACATGCCCACCGCGCAGATCACGACCGTCAATCGCATTTCGCGGATCCAAGCAACAAACCATCGGCCCCGTGGCAACGTCTCAGTAAACCGGGCCAGGGAGGAAATAAATGAAAGGCGTCGTCTTTACCGGCAACCGTCAACTCGAACTCCAGAACTTTGATGAGCCCACACCCGGTGCAGGTGAGGTTGTCATCGAGATCAAAGCCTCGGGGATGTGCGGCTCTGACCTCCACATTTATCGCTCACCCGGCGGCGGCCCGGCTATGGCAGCGGCTCTCGGACTTGGCGGTGACGGGAAACCAAAGATAGGCGGGCATGAGCCTTGCGGCGTTGTCGTAGCGCGCGGCGAAGGCGTGCCCAAGCACTTAGCTAACGACGATGCCCGTGTCATGGTCCACCACTATTCAGGCTGCGAAACCTGCGTCGACTGCAAGAGTGGCTGGCCACAAATGTGCACGACCAACATGAAGCAGGTTTACGGCGTGACGGGACACGGTGCCCACACCCAATACATGGCCATCCCCTACTACACGCTCGTGCCTCTCCCTGAAGAATTATCTTTCCAAACAGGAGCAGCCATTTCGTGCGGCACGGGAACAGCTTACGGCGCGCTGCGGCGGATGAATATGAATGGCGGCAAGACACTCGCCGTCTTTGGGCAAGGCCCAGTCGGCATCAGCGGCACAATGCTCGGCAAAGCTATGGGCATGGACGTTATTGGCATCGACGTGTCCGAAGAGCGGCTCTCACTGGCAAAGGAATGCGGTGCTGACCACACCATCAATGTCGGCAAGCAGGACGCCATAGAAGAACTCAAGAAACTCACTGGCGGCAAAGGCGTGCACTACGCACTCGAAACCTCCGCCAACCCCCAGGCGCGTACAGACGCAGTCCGCAGCACGCGGACCTGGGGCACGGTCTGCTACGTCGGTGAAGGCGGTGAGCTAACCCTGGAGGTCAGCCCTGACATGATCCGCCGGCAAGTGACCCTTATGGGATCCTGGACCTTCTCGACCCACATCCAGGACGAATGCACCAAGTTCATTGCAGACAATGGTGTTGAGATCGACAAGCAGATCACACAATCGTTCAAGCTGTCCGAAGCGGCAGCCGCCTACGAAAAGTTCGATCAGCAGAACATGGGCAAGGGCATGATCATCCCCGATTGATCAATTCTGCAGAGAATAAAGAAGGGACGTTGTCGAACCCGACAGCGCCCCTTTGTTTTTTTAAAGGCTACTTAGAGCCTCACCCATGCAGCGCATTCATAAACCGCGTCTTTGTCACCGAGGCCTGCAGGATACGGCGAACCTCTGATTTCGGGGGCGGCGCATCGCTTACTCTGAGCAGCACAAATGACGGACCGTTGGACTGACGCAGAACTTGCGCAGCATCGGCGATCTCCTCAGTCGTCGTTGCATCGCGCGTGGTGGTAATTCCGCAGCCGGACGCAACGGTCGCAAGATCGACGCCCATCCCTGTGTGAGACGTTTGACCACCGGTTTCCTGATAAAGCGCATTGTCAACGCAGATAACAGACAGGTTTGCGGGTTGCATAACACCAACGGTGGCCAGTGCCCCAAGCGACATCAGCAGATCGCCGTCGCCAGTTACGCAGAGAACCCGCTTTTTCGGCTGTGCCAACGCCAAACCAAGTGCCGTCGTCACGGCTCCGCCCATTGCCCCAGCAAAAATAAACGCGTTGGCACCATCTTTGGTAAGCGCACCAATATCCTTGGCGGGGCCGGCCAGCCCGGCGACGATCAGAAAGTCTTCCGGATTTCCGATAAGTGCAGGCACCGCCTCCGCACGATCAAGCCGCGCTGCACTCTGAGAGTTATCGGTCATGTCTATTCTCCTCAGAATGCTTTGGCGCCAAGCAGGCGTTGTGACAGCAAGACCGCTACCGACTGCTCAGACTGAAACGCCATCGTCAGCGCTGCTGTTGTGCCACGTTCGACTTCGTCGGGTGTCGTCACTGTAATGCACTGAACCCCCATGGCGGACATCGTCGGCTCAACGGCCTGCCCCATAGCGTACTGCCACGGATTACCTTCACCAAAATCACCACGCATCGAAACGTAAGTCAGAAACGGGAACTTGCCGTGCTGGATCAACGACAGCTGATTGATGCAATTGCCAACACCACTGCTTTGCATGAGAAGCACGCCGCGAGCCCCCCCGAGATGCGCGCCGGCGATCAGACCGATACCTTCTTCTTCCGTTGTCAGCGGAACAGAATGGACATCCTTATCAGCGATCGATCGGTCAATCAGAATTCGGTGTCCGGCGTCCGGAACATAACCGAAGATGGAAACATTCGCCTCGCGGAGTTGCTCGTAGAGCCGCTCCTGCCAGCCATCGTCATATCCTGTTACTGCCACGTTTCCTCCAGTTTAGTTTTCCACTGTGCAGCCATGTCAAGAACAGCCTCGAAGTTGTCGAACCCTCGCACGACACTAGGAGCCTATCTGGACAGGCGCCTAGTGCGCAGCTTCCCAATCATCAGCAGCGTTCGCGTCGACCTTCAGCGGCACAGAGAGTTTCAAGACAGGCTCTGGCGATTTCTCCATCACCTCAGCGACTACTTTCAAAGTCTTATCCACTTCAGCCTCTTTGACCTCAAAAATCAGTTCATCGTGAACCTGCAGAAGCATCCGCGCAGACTTGATACCGGCCGTTTCCATGGCCTTGGGGATTCGCACCATGGCCCGCCGGATGATATCAGCAGCAGAGCCCTGGATCGGGGCGTTGATCGCAGCCCTCTCGAAGAAACCGCGCGCCGACGGGTTCTTGGTATTGATTTCTGGGTAATGCACACGGCGCCCGAATATCGTTTCCACGTAACCGTTGGCCTTGGCGCTCGTTTTGGTGGATTCCATATAATCCTTGATGCCCGGAAAGCGCTCGAAATAGGTTCTGATGTAAGCTGCAGCTTCCTCACGGGGAATACTGAGCTGATTGGCAAGACCGAACGCCGAGATGCCATAGATAATCCCGAAGTTGATGGCCTTCGCCCGCCGCCGCACTTCACTCGGCATTCCCTCGATCGGCACATCAAACATTTCACTGGCCGTCATGGCATGAATATCAAGGCCATCATCGAAGGCCTGGCGCAACTGAGGAATGTCAGCAATGTGCGCCAGCACCCTCAGCTCGATTTGCGAATAGTCAGCCGAAACCAGCTTGTTGCCCTTCTCGGCGACAAAGGCCGTTCGGATTTCCCGGCCTTCCTTGGTCCGTATCGGAATGTTCTGCAGGTTCGGATCGGTTGACGCGAGACGCCCGGTTGTTGTCGCAGCAAGCGAATAGCTCGTATGGATGCGCGACGTTTCCGGATGCACATGCGTCGGCAAAGCGTCGGTGTAGGTGGATCTGAGCTTGGTCAGCTGCCGCCACTCCATCATGGTATGGACGAGCTTGCGCGCATCCTCCGGCAGTTCCTCGTTGCCCGCGAGATCATCGAGCAAGGTCGCTCGTGTTTCCCATTGCCCGGTCTTTGTCTTCTTACCCCCCGGCAACTGCAGCTTGTCGAACAACAGCTCCCCTAACTGCTTGGGCGAACCAAGATTGAATTTCTCCCCGGCGAGTTCATAGACTTCGTCTTCGAGTTGGGCGGCCCGCTGTGCGAACGTTGCCGACAGCCGCGACAGCACAGTGCGGTCCGTTGAGATGCCGGCATGCTCCATATCAACAATCACAGGAACCAGCGGACGCTCCAACATCTCATAAACAGTCGACATCCGCTCAGCGACAAGACGCGGCTTCAGAGCCAGCCAAAGCCGGAGCGTAATGTCGGCATCTTCCGCGGCGTACTCGGTGGCTTTATCGATCGGAACACCGGCAAAGGTTTTATCGGCAATCTTCTTGCCTGGCGCCAGGGCAAGAACTTGCTTAAACGGAATACACGAATGGTCGAGATGGCGCTGCGCCAGATCATCCATACCATGGCCACCGCGGCCACCATCCAGAGCGTAGGAAATGAGCATGGTGTCATCAAACGAGCGAACCTCGACACCATATCGCTTCATGACCAGAATGTCGTACTTCAGGTTTTGCCCGATTTTGAGGATCGAGCGATCTTCGAGAACCGGCTTCAGCGCATCCAGAACCTCGCGCAGCCCTAGCTGGGCCACACCTTCGCCGTCGCCAAAGTCGAGCCCTTCGCCGGACGCGGTATGACCAACAGGGATGTAGCACGCGCGACCGGGCTTGGTTGACAGTGCAAATCCGACAAGATCCGCCTGCATGGCATCAAGGCCGGTCGTCTCGGTATCAAACGCAAACTTTCCGACTTGCCGAATATCTTCGATCCAGGCGTGAAGCGCCTCGGGCGTGTCGACTGTCTCGTACGCTGATCGGTCAATTGCGACCTCGGTAGCCAACTTGAGATTATGATTGACGAGCCCTTGCGGCGTCGCACCACCATCGTTGATCGATTGCCCGTCAGACTGGTCGCCAGCCTGAGGTTTCTCAACTTGGCTCTCGTCGGCCGCAAGACTTGGATCGGCATCGATGTCATCCGCCTCGAACCCATACGTGTCTGCAACCCGCTTGGTGAATGTCCGGAACTCCATTGCCTTACAGAAGGCGATCAGCTTGCCGACATCGATCACCGGGAGGTCAAGTCCATCAAGACCGATTTCCAGCGGCACTTCGGGATCTAGATAGACCAACTGGCGTGAAATCCGAGCCTGCTCTGCAAACTCAATCAGGTTCTCACGCCGCTTTTTCTGCTTGATCGTATCAGCCGACTGCAGCAGCGTCTCCAGGTCACCAAATTCCTGTATCAGCTGGGCCGCAGTCTTGATGCCGATGCCGGGCACGCCTGGCACATTGTCCGTCGAGTCCCCGGCCAATGCCTGCACATCGACCACTTTATCAGGTCCGACACCGAATTTTTTCTCGACCTCCTCGATCCCGATGCGACGTTCATTTCCGGGCATTGGATCGTGCATGCGAATGTCTTCGGAGACGAGTTGCATCAGATCTTTGTCGCCGGAGATGATTGTAACCGTCGCACCAATCTCCTTGGCCAGCCGCGTATAGGTCGCAATCAAATCATCCGCTTCGAAGCCTTGCTGCTCGATGGGGGTCAGACCAAAGGCGCGGACAGCATCCCGGATCAGCGGGAATTGGGGGATGAGATCATCGGGCGGCGCATCACGGTTAGCCTTGTACTCCGGGTAAATCTTGTTCCGGAACGTGTCGCCTTTGTGGTCGAAGATCACGCCGATGTGCGTGGGATCATCCGAGCTGTCGTTCTTGTCCAGACCATCCCGCAGGATCTTGAACAGCATATTGCAAAACGCCATCACCGCACCGGTGGGCGTGCCGTCTGAGCGCGAGAAACTATTGCCGCGCGACTGGGCAGCTTTGAACATGGCAAAATAGGCGCGGAAGATATAGGCCGAGCCGTCAATCAAATAGACATGGCTGGCACCCGTTACAGGCTCGTGTCCTGCAACCGCGGCTTCCCTGCCCTCAGATGAGGCCTTATCCGATGACTTGGTCGATGATTTTGCTGTCTTGCTCATGTGCGGGACTATAAAGCCCGGATCAAGCCGATGCGAGAGCCGAAACGCCGGAATCCTATGGAGAATTCGCCCTCCTGCCATCTGTTGTCAGGAGCCAACCCGGCTGCAGCGAAGCATCGTCCAATCTTTTGGCTGATCACCAATTGCAGACCGACCACAAATGCAGTATGACGGCGCTCCGGCAAGCGCCCGTAGCTCAGCTGGATAGAGTACTAGATTCCGAGTCTAGGGGTCGGAGGTTCGAATCCTCCCGGGCGCGCCAATTTCCTAACAAACGCAGCCTCTGACTAAAACCACGAGCCACGGCGGCAGCTCTCACAGTCCCTCCATCTGTTCGAAGACACCGGAGACGCGGGGCGCATCTGAACAGCGCACTGCGATCATAGAGCTTTTCTGGTAGAACACAGTGGATTGCGCCGGCAAGGTGCAGCCCATCCCTTGGGGCTCAATTGGGGCCCGATAGAAAGTTCGCCATGTCAGAGCGATCTCGCACGTCGCTTGGATCGATGATCCTGGTTCTCTTCTTTCTGATCATGGTGCAGGCAACCGGCGCTCTTGCCGGTTTCTGGCTGCCGGCAATCGCCCCGGCAATTGGCAGTGACCTGGGGCTTGACCCTGCACTCATCGCCTACCCCGTCTTAATCCTCTACATTGTTGCGATGGGCAGCAGCCTGGCCGCTGAAGGGCTACTGGCCCGCTACGGCGCGTGGCGCACATCCCAGATTGCTCTATGCATCTTTGCAGTTGCGCATCTGATCATCATGACTGGAACAGTGGCTTCCATCGTCCTTGGTTCCGCTGTCCTGGGTTGCGCGTACGGCTTCATCACACCGGCTGCATCCAAGATCCTGGCAATGATCGTCACGCCAACCAATCGCAACTTGGTGTTTTCTATTCGCTTCACCGGCGTACCGCTCGGTGGCTTTGCTGCCGGGCTGATTGCACCAGCTGCCGCCATTGCCTACGGCTGGCAGGCCAGCATGCTGACAACCGTTGTTATCGCGCTGACACTCGCGCTGTGTATGCAACCGCTGCGGCATGTGTGGGATGCGGAGCGAAGTGCGACCGCCAATCTCATACGTAATCCGATGTCGGACCTACGCATGGTCTGGCAGTTGGCTCCCGTCTGGTGGGTCGCAATCACCGGTCTTTGTCTCAGTGCCGTGCAAATCACTTTGACGACTTACACCGTCACAATGCTGGTGGAGGATCTAGATTACAGCCTGGTCGCAGCCGGTATTGGCTTATCTGCCGTCCAGATTGCCAGTGTCTTCGGGCGCCTGACATGGGGTTGGCTTGCAGACAGGCTCCGAAACGGCCTCGCCGTAATCCTACTGGTCTGTGTCATTGCAATTGTCTGCGCATTTCTGACCAGCCAACTCTCTCAGACATGGCCCAAGTCGACTGTCTTGGCCTTGTGCTTTGTGTTCGGCTTTGTCGGCATGAGCTGGAATGGCGTATATGCCAGCGAAGTCGCACGTCTCGCACCACCGAATGCCGTTGGTAGAGTCACAGGTGCCTGCATGTTTGTCGTTTTCGCAGGTGTTTTGTTCGGCCCGCTGGGTTTCATTCTACTGCTCGGTGTCGCTGGTTCCTACAAAACGACCTTCTTGCTGACCATGACCGCTGCGATAGCTGCATTCCTGAGCACATGTCTGGCGATGCGTGCAGAAAAACGTTCAATGCAGGCTGGGTCCTAGTCCACAGAGTATCCCAACAAGGCAAAGAGCGAGACGGCAAGCGAGACGCCAGGCAAGACAATTCAGCGCCGATCTGAGGCGCAATTAGGGTTCTGCGCTTGCAGACACGGGGCTGGCTGATAACGTTTGAGCCGCAGGCTGCAAAGGAATGATCCGGATATGACGACGGAAGCCCCACAAAACAGACTCTCATCACGTGTGCAGGCGGTTCGGCCGTCGCCGACCCTCAACATGGCGGCCATGACGCGGAAGCTGAAAGACCAGGGCCGCGAGGTGATTATCCTCAGCATGGGCGAACCAGATTTTGATACCGAGGACTTCATCAAGGACGCCGGCATCTCAGCGATCCGTCGCAACGAGACGAAATACACGGAGGTCAGCGGCACGAAGGCGTTTCGCGAAGCCTTGGCGGAGAAGTTCAAGAGAGACAACGGCATCGACTACGCCGCCGACCAGATCATCGTATCGAGCGGCCTCAAGCTCATTCTTTTCAACGCGATCTATGCCACCGTTGATCCTGGCGATGAAATCATCATACCGGCGCCGTATTGGGTGTCTTACCCGGACATCGCGATGCTCGCAGGTGCCAAGCCTGTCTTCGCGGCGTGTCACGAGCAAAACGGCTTTCGGTTGCAGGCGGAAGACCTTGAAAAGACGATCACGCCCAAGACACGGATGCTCATCTTGAACACCCCAAACAACCCGACCGGGGCGACCTATTCGGCAGAACACCTGCGCCAACTCGGGGAGGTCCTGAAGCGGCACCCAGACATCATCGTACTCACCGACGAAATCTACGAACACTTGGTCTATGACGGCTTCAAAGCGGCATCCTTTGCAGCCGCATGTCCGGAATTGTATGACCGCACCATCACCTGCAACGGCATGTCGAAGGGTTACGTCATGACCGGCTGGCGGTTGGGCTTTGCCGCTGGTCCACGCACTATCATCAAGGCCATGGATACACTGCAGAGCCAGAACCTCGGCTCACCATCGTCGATCGCCCAGGCAGCGGCGATTGTGGCGCTCAAAGGCGAGCCCCAGCGCGAAGGCCAGAACTCCGAAACCTACATGCAGCGCAATGCGCGATCGTTCAAATTGAGACGTGATCTGGCAGCCGAATGGCTCAATCGCATTCCGGGCTTAAACTGCCACAAGCCCGAAGGTGCCTTCTATCTCTACCCGGGCTGTGCCGGAGTCATTGGAAAAAAAACGCCGGATGGAAAGCTGATAGCAACCGATGAAGACTTCGTCATTTCACTGCTCGAAGCCGAGGGCATCGGAGCCGTGCATGGCGGCGCATTTGGGCACTCACCCTACTTCCGCATCTCCTACGCGATGGACAAAGCGGAACTGGAAGAAGCCTTGCGGCGGATCGAGCGCTTCTGTGGATCGCTCAGTTAGTCGGCCCAAACTTTGAGACCAACAAGTCTTGCTCAGATATCCATCTGCGCGAGACCGACGAACGCGGGTTGCTCGACCTGAATGAGGCCCAATGGGACCGCTTCCAGGCGCGATGTCATTTTCGAGTTACCGCAAAACAGCCGGCGAAATTCTGTCAGATCTGCCAACTGCCACCAAGCCGTCGCAACGCTGCCGCAGAAATAGACACCACCCCATGCGGCGCTTGACAGAGTGAGGTTTGCGCTGACTCGCGCGAGGATAGGCGTCATGAGCCCAAATGCACTCGACGAAACGTGATCCGTTTCAGCATTTCCAAGTGCATCATCGAGTTGCCGGACACCTGGTCCGGAAAGGACATCTTCAACCGTCAGATCCGCGCCCGAAAATTTCTGAAATAACTCCAGCTCCTCACTATTCGTTGCACCAAGAACCATATGCCCGGCTTCCGACGGACAGCTGAGCCAACCAGATTCCGCCCGTATCAGGCTGGCAGCGCCGAAACCCGTGCCCACATTCACCGCAAGCATTCGGTCGCCAAGCGACTGAGGTTTACGATCACTGAACGCTACGTCATCGGCGCACAGGAAAGGGATCGCGAAAGCAACGGCTTCAAGATCATTGATAAGCCGCACTTTCACATGCTCACCCAGGCGCTCTAGCAGTTGTGCCTTCGACACGTGCCACGCACTGTTGGTCAGGCGAACCTCGTCCCGATCGACAGGTCCGGCAGCTGCAATGGCAGCTGATGTAAAAGCCCGGCCATCGACCAGTGTTTCGAGATAGGCATCGAGAGCGGCTGAGAACGTCGGAAAGGCTGAGACAGGTTGGATCCACTCATCGGAGATCGCGCCTTTACCGTCGGAGCAGGCGAAACGCGCGTTGGTCCCACCCAGGTCTGCAATCAGCCTTCTTTCATTAGTCATGAACTCGCCAATTGCCCGTTTAGCCCTACGTTTGTGAGACACTCCAGAAATGATGCCTGCCAGTGCTTGGCGTCATTCTCGCGAATACGGCTGAGGAGTGCGGCTTGGCGGTCCACCCGCTCCGAGCGCGACATGTTGAGGGCCTGCTGCAGTGCGCCGGCCATCTCATCGATGTCGTACGGGTTGACCAAAACGGCTTCGACCAGCTCTTCAGCGGCACCGGCGAATTTCGACAGTACCAGCACGCCCGGATCATCGTCGTTTTGTGCCGCGATGTATTCTTTGGCAACCAGGTTCATTCCGTCCCTGAGTGGTGTAATGAAACCGATCTGGCTGCCGCGGAACAGCGCTGCCAGGATATGCCGTGGGATCGGCCTGTGAATGTAGCGAACAGGCGTCCAGTCGAAGTCGGCAAACTCACCGTTGATAGCACCAGAGAGTTTCTCTAGCTCTTGGCGAATGTCACTGTAGGCTTCAACATTCTCTCGCGTTGGCGGTGCGATTTGCATCAGCGTGACGCGCTTATGAAGCTCTGGATGTTTCTGCAATAGCCGCCGGAACGCATCAAGCCGGCTGGGTAGGCCTTTCGAGTAGTCTAGTCGGTCAACACCAATGATGTGCGTGCGGGCTGTCGTTCGCCGCTGAAGGAAGTCGATCTGTTGATCTGCTTCCTTGCTGTAGGCCGTTTCGCGAAAGGCTTCGACATCGATGCCAATTGGGAAGCTCTCGGTATGACAAGCTCGCGATGTCGCGCCATAGATGCCTTCGCCCAGTCGCGGAAGATCCGGCATTTCGGTATCGACAAAATGCCGAAAGTTCATCAGGTCGGTCTGTGTTTGAAAACCGATCAAATCATAAGACAGGAAGCTGCGGCCGATCCATTCGTAGCCAGGGGTCGCCGAAAAGATATCGTAGGGTGGGAATGGAATATGAAGAAAAAAACCAATCTTATGCTTGTGGCCACGCTTGCGAAGCTCTGCAGCGAGGGGGATGAGATGATAGTCGTGGATCCAGATCACATCATCAGGCTTGAGCAGCGGCGACAATGCATCTGCGAACTTTGAGTTGACCCGCTTGTAGCCAGTCAAGAACGATGCCTGATGGGTCGCGAGATCAAGCCGATAATGTAGAATGGGCCACAGAACACTGTTGGCAAATCCGACGTAGAACTCATTATAGTCTTTCCGCGTCAGCGGCAGCGTAACTGTTGTAACGTTGTCGTACGACTTTACAGCTGGCGGGACGCGGGTTCCTGCCCGAACAACGTTGCCATCCCACCCGAACCAAATCCCACCACGAGCACGCAGGGCATCCGCCAGCGCGACAGCAAGTCCGCCGGATTGAGAAGCGTTGTCAAAATCCGCAACGCGGTTCGACACGACAATAAGTCGGCTCATACAAATGTTTCCCATGGCCGCGATAGTCTGCGCGCACCATTGATTATACCGACCATCGAATACGTTTGCGGGAAGTTGCCCCACATTTCGCCGGTCTGGAACTCAGTGTCTTCCGACAATAGGCCAAGATGATTGCGTGCGGCCAGCAATGCTTCAAAAATCTCAATCGCTTCCTCTTTGCGGCCAATTCTGCTTAAGGCGTCGAGACGCCAGAATGCGCAGATGTTGAACGCAGTTTCGGGCAGGCCGAAGTCGTCGGCAGATTCATAGCGCATCATGTGCGGGCCACGTGCCAATGTCTCTTCGAGGCGCTCAACGGTGCTCACGAAGCGCGGATCTTTGGGATCGATGAGACCGACCTCCGCCATCAGCAGCACACCAGCATCGAGGTTGCGCCCACCGAATGTATCGGTGAACGCCTGGCGCTCCTCTGACCACGCATTGTCCAGTATAACATCCTTGATCGTCGATGCGCGATCCGACCAGAATTGCGCACGGTCTGCAGCACCCAGGTGCATGGCAATTTTTGCGAGCCGATCGCAGGCAGCCCAGCACATCAAACTCGAGGACGTATGAACGTGCGCGCGTGATCGCAATTCCCACATTCCGGCATCTGGTTGATCATGCAAACGGAAGGCTTGCTCGCCGACCATCTCCAGCTGTTTGAAATCAGCCAGACCGGCTTTCCGCGTCAGGCGATGATCGAAGAAAGTCTGCACCGCTCCAAGAATAAGATTGCCATAGACATCATGCTGGAAATGCTCGTGCGCTTGATTGCCGACTCGGACTGGACCCATCCCGCGATAACCTGGCAGGCTCGTCTCAATGCGCTCAGTCAGCGCCGCTTCCAATCCGATCCCATAGACCGGTTGCAAATGATTATTTTCGGCCCGGTCGACGATATTGGAAAGCCAGCCAAAATAGTTTTCCATGGTGTGCACAGCGCCAAGCGAGTTCAGCGCACGAACCACAAAAAAGGCATCCCGTAGCCAGCAGAATCGATAGTCCCAATTCCGGCCACTGTTGGCCGCCTCAGGCAACGATGTCGTCAGCGCAGCAATGATGGCACCGGTTGGCTCGTAAGTGCATAGCTTTAATGTAATTGCTGCACGAATGACGGCATCCTGCCAATCAAACGGCAGCGCCAGTCGCCGGCTCCAGTTTCGCCAATAGGCCAGCGTCTGCTCTTCGAAGTGACGCGCAGTATCGGCAAGGCCATCTGTCAGCGTTTCATCAGGCCCGAGAATCAGACTGATAGGTTCGTTGAGATTGAACACGCTCTCAGACAGCACGTAATCGATTGGCGCATCGGTTGTCAGGCGAACGGTGAACTCCGGACCGATATAGCGGACGTGGTTCGAACCATGCGTTCGTCTGGGCTGTGTGGCGCCGTAGGCATAAGATGGCCGTACCTGCAGTTGAACTCTTGGCCGTCCCGAGATCGGTGTAATACGACGCACAATTGTTTGTGGTCGAAACATGCGGCCGCGCCAGGTAAATCTCGGAACAAAGTCGACGACTTCGATGCTCCCCGATGGCGCATGAAGAATAGTCTTGAGAACCGCCGAGTTCGGCTCGTAGTACTGTTCGCTATCCTTGAGGTCGAGCAGGTTTACCGAGAAGGCGCCTTCTGCCGGATCATCCTTTTCTGACCTTAGCAGCGCATTGAAAACCGGATCACCATCGAACCTTGGCAAGCAGCACCAGACCAGACGCGCTTTTCGGTCAACCAAAGCTCCAATTGAACAATTGCCAATGATACCCAGATCCAGTCCGCTCATGCCGTTGCATTCCCCTCTGCATGTTCCGCCGTGTGTCCTTCGACGAGAGCTCTCAGCCAAGAAGCAACGTCTGCAGGACTATCGAGGCGAGCCTGAGCACACGTCTCGCCAACGCCAACTTTGATCGAAATACCGTCCAAGGCATGCACCGCTGCAAAGCCGGCTTCGTCTGTCACGTCATCGCCTATGAATATTGGAGTGCGCCCGATAAACGGTCGCTCTGACATAAAAGTCGCAACAGCCGTCCCTTTGCTGCCACCATGGCCCTTGACTTCAATGACCATTTTGCCTTCTACGGCGATGAGCCCGTCGCGGCCTTGAAGTGCCTTCGCGACAGCCGATCGGCAAACCTCCTGCAGATCCGGCCTTGCCCGATAGTGGAGAGCCACAGATCCGAGCTTCCATTCAAGCAGCAACCCGGAGTGCGACGCAGCAAATGCTTCGAGGTCTTGGGTGATGGCAGCGACCGACACCTCTGATACAGACCGCCGTTGAATCTCTGTATTCGCAAACCGCCATTCGAGCCCATGAACACCGCTGGCTGGAAACTCGTACGGAGCCAGGAACTGATCCAGAGCTGATATTTCGCGCCCGCTGACAATCGCGAGTGCACCATCCAACCGCTGGAAGAGATCATCAAGAGTTGCAATCAGATCACGATCCGGGCGAACCTGATCAGGGCGATCAACGATCGGCGTCAGTGTCCCATCGAAATCCAAAAACAATGCCGTTCGGCTCAATTCGATGGTTTCAAGCCGCAGGAAAGCAGATGACATCTGGTGCCTCCTGATTTGATCCCCCGAGAACCTCGAGATCTCTTGCAGAGATTTGCTTTCTGCAGTTGCCAATTCCTAACCAGACATCTCAATCAAGAAGACGACGCGATATCCGTTGATCCAGGCATAACTTTGTAGAGTTAAGGCTTGCTTGTTCATACAGCCCCAGTGCGCAAGATACGTTGATTTGAAACTGTCAGGCGAGAGAATCGCAACTGTACACTGAATCGGACTAGTTCGCGGACAGCAGCCAATCTGCATTTTTCGACCGGCAATCCGATCAATACTTTGGATTGGAACCGAACGCACGGTTCCAATCTGGATCACGATCACCCAGGGGATACCAAAGCCGTTCGTGTCACAGAACAACTGTCACGATCAAACCCTTTGTTATTGCTTGGTCACAAAAACTGAGATGGGCTTTTCTTTCTTAGGCGGACCGGCCTCATACTTTTTGGCAGCCTTGCGCATGCGTTCGCCATTCGTTGTCTGCGATTTTTTGAATGCCTCGCGTGGCCATGGATCGATGGTCTGTGCCGCCTTGTTTGCTGCTACGGCATTACCGCCGGCAAAGTTGATCGTGTCCTTGCGCTCGAAGTAGTCCCGGCAACCAGCCAGCCCCACTGCGAGCGAAAACAGACATCCTGCCACAAGTGATTTTTGCATAAATCTTATCGGTCTCATCTCACTGCCTCATCTCGCTTCAGGGAGATGATATGCCCTGACCGCCTTGCATATTCTCGCCCAGCGGGAGTCACGTGGGTCTTCCACTTAGGTCGTTCCTCACGACTAAGTAGGAAATAGTCAATGTCATTGGATGGTTTGGCCCCATCCAACGGTGTGGCCATTTTCTGATCCGGTGTCGCTCCACGAACCAATCGGGGCGTAACTATGATCACAAGGTCGGTTTGCCGCTTTTGAAACTGCGCGCTGCGAAATAGCGTTCCCAGGATGGGGACCTGTCCGATCCACGGCAACTGATTGCTCAACCGCGTATTCGTATGCTGAAGCAAGCCGGCGATTGCGAAGCTTTGACCATTCCGCAGTTCCACCGTGGTCTGGGCACGTCTGACAACCAAGCCTGGGATTTGTACATTGGCCAGCCTGACACCTGCGCTATTGTCGAGTTCGCTGACCTCGGGCTCGATCTTGAGGTTGATCAAGCCGTCCTTGAGCACTGTGGGGGTAAACTCCAAGGCAACGCCGAATTGCTTGAACGCGATCGTGACTTTGTCGTCGCCGGAATCAACCGGGAAGGGAAACTCACCACCAGCGAGAAAACTCGCTTTGTCTCCGGACATGGTGACCAGGTTTGGCTCAGCCAGGCGACGCGCCAATCCCCGAGCCTCAAGTGCTCGAACAATCACGTCGGCACTCGAACCATTGTCGAGCAGACGGGCTATGATCGCACCAAACGGCTGCACACCTGACAACATCGCCGTGCTCTGCACGAAGCCGCCGATGAGCGCTGACTGCCCGCCCGTATCAGCATTGAAGTATCGATTACGGCCACGCGCTCCGAACCCCAACTCCCGAGAAGCCGAACGGGTTGCTTCAACAAACCGGACTTCCAGCATGACCTGCTGAACCGAACGCACACCAAGGGCATTCGTCACAGCTTTCGGGGCGTACTGGTTGGCGATTGCCATAGCCTTCTCGACGTCCGTCGTATCGGGCACTGTACCGCTGAGCACGATCCGGCCATTGGCATGCCCGACCTGGATACGTCCGAATGGAATATTCTGACGAAGCTTCTTTCGAAGATCTCGGATGTCGTGCGTAACATTGACGTCGATCGAGGCAATAACCTGCTTCTCGGCGTTCAGTAGCGCAAGACTCGTCGCACCGACCCCCTTCCCAACGACGTAAAGCGACTGATCCGTTAGAGGGACAATATCGGCAATCTTATCGTCAGCAATGAGGGCCTTGGCATAAGGCTCACGCAATTCCAGGACAACGGATTTGCGGGTCACAACGTCGATTTTTCCGCTTGGTAACGTCAGCTGCCAGTTGTTGCGAAACTTGCGGACCTGCGCCTCGGCAGTTTCAGTTACTGTCCCGGCAAGCGCAACCATCAGTCCCAAGAGGCTAACCGCCACTCCGAAGACTGGCAGGATACCTGCTCTGGCATTGGCAGCAGAATTTGTGTTGGCGGAACGGGGCCACCAGTCGCATTGCGGCAACTTCAGCATAGCTCACCTGTGTGATTCCTGGCCAAAGCGATACAACTGGGCGATTCAAACTGAGCAGTAGTTGACTCGTCAACAACAGTGAACATCGCAATGAGGTTTTGCACAGCCAGTGCTGCTTGCCTTGCTCCGGCCAATACTCTCTCAGGTGCTCAGAGCTCCTTATGGTCAAGTCGCACTCAATAAGAAGGCCTGCGGCACAACAGGGACACAACTGCAGCCTGAGACCACCCGTTCTCACCGGTCGCCATACGGGCGCTCGGTTCGAGCGCCTCAGCCTGACCCGGCCAGACGAGCGAGCTTGATCCGATCAGTTCCAGGTTGATGCCTTAAAAAACCGCGGAACGTTGTACTCCGTCGCCTTGGCGGACCGAAACACGATGATCTTGGCCTCCGCACGTGCCACTTCAGCATCGACCTTGGACTTTTTCTTTTCATCAAGATCGGCGTCTGGTCGTTCAAAACTTCTGAGCGCCAAAGAGATTCGCCCGAGGCTGCTCGCGCGTGCGATCTTCTGTGCATCTGAGAGTTTCACCTCGACGGTAACCGTGCGGGCAATACGTGGCTGATACTCCTGCCCTTCGGTTTCCTGATCAATCCCCAGCACCCGCACATTCCTCATCAACACCGAGGTTCCGGGCAATACGACGTTTGGCTGCTCGGATGTGCGCTTGGTAAATAGCAGGTCAACACGGTCACCAGGCGTAATGAAACCACCAACCCCGACAACAGCATCCACCTGCACTGTAACCGCCCGCATACCAGGACCCAGCATCAGAGAAAGTGACGGCTTCTGCCCACGTTGACTGAGACGCGAGGCCGTAATGATCTCGCCAGGAGTGAACCGCGAGAGTGCGACGCGCTTTTCGTTACCTGCAAACACGTGGGAAATGCTCTGGAACGCTCCGTCCGGTACAATTTCACTCGGCCATTGCACGATTTTGAGCTGATCCGGCCGGATAACCCGACCACGAACCACCGTCGACGCAGCCAACACAACCGGAGTGGTTTCGACCTTAGTCTTCACTTCCACGATCTTTGTTTTGCTGGCTGTCTGCAAATATTGCTGAGCCATCGACATCGCCATCAGTCCGGCTGAGGCGGCGATTCCAACTGCGAGCACTTGACTACGGCGCACGGCACTTCTCCCCGATAACTGACACAGAAATAGCAGACTGGCGACAACACAAGATGGAATTCTCTTCTCAAATTCGTTTCAAATTTGATCTATTGGGGATGTTCCAACCGGCGCTATTGACAGAACCGCACCTTAGGCACACGAGTTGCTCACCTATATTGCGTTATTTTTTGTAGCTTGCGTTGCATTCAAATTTTGTCTCAACGAGCAAGCGATCGCTTCATGCGCAGAGCAATTTCATTCATTTGCAGGACTGTTGCATTTGCCCTGATACCCATGACCTTGGGCATCTGGGGATGCGCACTGCCAAATCTTGATGAAGCTCCCTTGTTTGCGCACCCGCAACGCACGGCGGAGGATCTCCAGCAGGGTCAGCAACATTTTGCACGCGGCCAGTTTGGATTGTCCGAAAAACACTTCCGCTCAGCCGTCGAGCGTGATCCCAACAACCCTGAGGCCTGGCTTGGCCTGGCCGCATCTTACGACCAGTTAGCGCGATTCAAGTTGGCGGACCGGTCCTACAAACGGGCTAAGGCCCTGATCGGTGAAACGCCTGTTCTCCTGAATAATCTGGGTTACTCACATATGCTGCGAGGGGATCTGGGCAGGGCCAAGCGGTACCTTTTGCGCGCTCAGAAGCATTCACCATTCGACGTTCGGATAGCAAGCAACATTCAGCAGCTGAACGACCAACTCGTGAAGATCGGACGAGACCCAATTCCGCTTTAGCCGCGACCTGCTCCGGACGTGTAGACCCGCTGCAAGTCTAGGTACTCTATGAATATCACCGCCTAATCCTGCGCATGATCTGCACCCCACTTGCGCACTGCCGACAATCTGAAAACTCGGTGTCACGCCCGCCGTTTACGCACGGCCGGTGACAAAGAATTAACCTTCTGCACTCAGGATGATATGCGGCCGAAGTGAGGCGAAACACCTCGCCAGGCTGGTGATCAGCAATTCACCTCTTGCCTTTTTCAGGCCTCATCGGGTAGTTTGCCTGCATGTCACAACAGTGGAACATTCGGCTCCTAAGCCTTCGACTTACAGGTCCGGCGTACTCATAGCGCCGGGGGTGCGCTTGGCTATGACCAAGCACATAAATCGAAGAGCAGCCGAAGTCTGTGACAGACCAAACCTTCCAAGCGAAATTCTCATGCTAAATCGACTAAAGCCGTTGCTGAACAAGGCATGTCGTCTGGTTCTGGCTCGGTGTAAAACGACTGTCACGGCACACCCACGCACAACGCGCCATCGCACAGGCTGCTATATCATCACCAGACTGTAGAAATGAAAACACGGGGTTTCCCCAATGCCGACAATGCCAATCGAAAAGTACGTCCCGTTTGCTCCGATCGACTTGCCTGACCGGACCTGGCCGGGAAAGGTCATTGAGACAGCACCAACATGGTGTTCAGTTGATCTGCGCGATGGAAACCAGGCGCTGATCGAACCGATGGGGCCTGACCGCAAACTCCGCCTGTTCAATACGCTGTGCGAAATGGGCTTCAAGGAGATCGAGATCGGTTTTCCTGCCGCCTCCGAGACGGACTTCTCATTCTGCCGCAAGATCATTGAGGAAGGCCTGATCCCGGATGATGTTGTCATCCAGGTCCTGACGCAGTCTCGTGAGGAGTTGATCGCACGGACGTTCGAAGCCATCGCAGGTGCCAAACGAGCCATCGTACACCTCTACAATTCGACTTCGACAACCCAACGCCGCGTTGTGTTCAATCTCGATACCGCCGGAATTACGAAGATCGCCGTCGACGGCGCTCAGCTGATCAAAGACTTAACGTCATCGGTTCCGGACACCGAAATTATCTATCAGTATTCACCGGAAAGCTTCACACAGACAGAATTGCCGTATGCATTGGAGATCTGCGAAGCCGTCATGGACGTCTGGCAACCAACACCTGAGAACAAGACGATCATCAATCTGCCAGCGACTGTCGAGGTCGCGACTCCGAACATCTACGCCGATCAAATCGAGTGGATGCATCGTAATTTCTCGAAGCGCGATTGTGTCATCCTCTCGCTCCACCCACACAATGACCGTGGCACAGGCGTTGCTGCCGCTGAATTCGGGGTGATGGCGGGGGCTGACCGCATCGAGGGCACGCTGTTTGGCAACGGCGAGCGCACTGGCAACGTCGATGTCATCACCCTGGCCATGAACATGGTGAGCCAGGGGATTGATGCCGGCCTCGAAATGCGGAACATGCGCGAGCTGCGATCAACGGCGGAGTACTGCACACAGTTGCCCGTACATCCACGTCATCCCTATGCGGGCGATCTCGTCTTCACGGCATTCTCTGGAAGCCATCAGGACGCGATCAACAAAGGCCTGAAGGCGATGAATACGTCGAATAGCGCACAATGGGATGTACCCTATTTGCCGATTGACCCGGCCGATGTCGGCGCCAGCTATGAGGCTGTCATTCGTATCAATTCTCAATCTGGCAAGGGCGGCATCTCCTACATCATGGAAACCGAATACGGGATTCAGATGCCGCGTGCTTTGCAGGTCGAGTTCTCAGGCGTCGTCCAGCGCATCTCCGATGGAACCGGCGAAGAACAAACCCCGGAGGATATCTGGGCTGCCTTCGAAAAAGAGTATCTCGACGCCAACACACCTTACGAGTTTGTCGAGCATGTAACCCGCGTTGGCAGCCACGCATCTGAAGTCCGCCAACTCTCGGCCACAGTCCGCAAGGCTGGCCAGGCGATCGACATTGAAGGAACCGGCACGGGACCAATTGATGCCTACGTCGAAGCGCTCGGCAAGGAAGCCGGCGTCGACATCAAGGTGTTCAGCTATTCCGAGCATTCGGTCGGCCTCGGAGCCGATGCAGCTGCCATCGCCTTCGTCGAAACAGAAGTGAACGGCCACCGCCTCTATGGTGTCGGGCGCAGCAAAAACATCGTCTCCGCCTCACTCATCGCAGTGACATGCTCAGTCAACCGTGTTCTGAGTGGGCGCATATCCGACTAAATATACAATTGAGAGACAATTTGTGAGGGTCGCCGAATATCCTGGCGGCCCTTATGCACGCCAGGTCTAGCCTGAAACACCCGACAGAATGATCGTTTCGCGATAGTGCCTGTTGAGAGCAACATCCTGGATCAGCGCCATATCGATCGCATGGAATCCATGAATGATACCAAGTGTGGAACGCTGCAATTTCAACTGGAAGCGCTCTTGCAAGAGCCATGGCGCCATACCGTCAGTTCGATCAAGTCAATCGCTCTATAATGTAGCTGTCAAACCGAGTGACACAGTCGGAGTTTGTGCACCTGGAACGCAAAAGACGGCAAAAACACAGCGTTTCATCGAAACAATGGGCTCTCCCAGTTTCAATATTGATCAATGACCAAAGATTTGTAGAGCCCGCCATGTATCCACCACTTGAAGTCTTGGGTGAGTCGTGTTTCAGAGCTTTGCCTGGATCACACAACCCGAACGTGCGGCTCACTGCACGCAATAGATGAAACAACCTCCCGTTAGCATTCTTTGGCTCCCGATTAACCACTGATTTACTGTCCTCCAGTATCTACTTACTGAATGCTGACGGAGGACCACGCCAACTAACAATGAGAGCGTGGCTTCGTCGTTGTAAGTTGAGTTTGCGTCAAACATGCCGGTTAAAGTCAAACGAGAACGTCCGGATCAACGCCGTCACCATAGGGTGACCGCGCCGATGTTTGTTGACTTCAACGGATCCCGCTACCGGGCCGCGGATTGGAGCCTCGGTGGCATTCGCGTGACGGATGTCAAAGGCGACCTGCCTGGCATCGGCGATGAGGTCGAAGTCGGTCTCGAGCTCCCCTTCCAGGGCTTTGAAATCAAATTCAACGCGACGCTAG
>OZ244119.1:0-1755000 GCA_965215755.1 Hyphomicrobiaceae bacterium | reverse complement strand
CATGCGAAAACCAGTCCGTGGCAGCGCAGTGAGATTAACGTCCGGTTTTGGTTTCCGCCGCCATCCCGTTTTGAAGCAACGCCGGATGCACACCGGCGTGGATTATGCCGGCCCCCGTGGAACACCAATCCTTGCTGCAGGTAAAGGTATCGTGGAAGAGGCACGCAGACGCGGGACTTATGGCAACTACGTTCGCATCAAGCACGCAAACGGCTACAACACCGCATACGCCCACATGCATCGCTTCGGTAAGGGGATCAGGAAAGGCGTAAAAGTCCGCCAGGGCCAAATCATCGGCTATATCGGAAATACAGGCTTGTCGTCAGGCCCTCACCTCCACTACGAGGTCCTCGTCAACCAGCGCTTTGTCAATCCACTGAAGATCAAGGTCCCGCAAGCACGCCGACTAACGGGGAGTGAACTCGCTGAATTTAAAAGAAAGCGAGAGCAGGTGGACGAACTCATGGCCCGCCCACCGGTCGAAACGCGCGGTCGCTAACAGGCAAGTCGCATCTTGATGTCCAATGCACCGCACTCTTATTGCTTGTCGCATTTAAATCGATTCCAGGTGTGCCAGAGATCGCCTAATCTTAGGGTGATTTCTGGCTCCGATTTAATGCGACACGCTAAAGGGCGACAAACCTAAGAACGGCTGCGCGCTGAATGAGAGCCTACTCCCGCGCCACTCACCCACCACCTCACAAGCAAGCTGCGAAGCAATCGGAATTGGCGCGGGCAACTAATGGTCTGACTGCCGAACCGGGGACGATCTAAGCAGCCAGCTCAATGGTTTCACCATTGATTGCCAGACTATCTCCGACACCAATGACGTGAACAGTATCGCCATCCTGAACGCGTCCTGCGAGGATTTGCTCGGCCAGTGGATCCTGCAGATACTTCTGGATCACGCGCTTCAAAGGTCGTGCCCCATAGGCAGGATCATAACCCTTATCTGCCAGCAACGTCTTGGCGGCGGTATCAAGCTCCAATTCAAGTTTGCGATCAACCAAGAGTTTCTTCAGACGTTCGATCTGAATATCGACGATGCTTGCCATATCAGCCCGCTTCAAACGCTCGAACAGGATTATATCGTCGAGTCGATTGAGAAACTCCGGCCGGAACTTCGTTTTAACCTCAGCCAGAACATACTCTCGGACCTCATTGACGCTTTCGCCTTCCTTTTGGGCGACCAAATACTCCGCACCGATATTCGAGGTTAAAATAATGACGGTGTTTCGAAAATCGACTGTTCGTCCTTGGCCATCCGTCAGGCGTCCATCATCAAGAACCTGCAACAGAACGTTGAAGACATCAGGATGCGCTTTCTCGACTTCGTCAAACAGGACGACTTGATAGGGACGCCTGCGCACTGCTTCCGTCAGCGAACCGCCTTCTTCGTAGCCCACATAACCTGGTGGTGCGCCGATCAATCGAGCAACAGAGTGTTTCTCCATGAACTCACTCATGTCGATGCGAACCATGGCCTGGTCATCATCAAACAGGAAAGCTGCGAGCGCCTTGGTCAGCTCTGTCTTACCAACACCTGTCGGCCCAAGGAACATGAACGAACCGATCGGCCGGTTGGGATCCTGAAGCCCGGCACGCGCACGCCGAACAGCCTTCGAAATAGCATCGACCGCCTCACGTTGACCGACAACACGTTTCGCAAGCTCATCCTCCATGCGCAGCAGCTTTTCACGCTCGCCTTCCAGCATCTTCGTGACCGGCACTCCTGTCCAGCGTGAGACCACCTGGGCGATGTGGTTCGGTGCGACAGCCTCCTCAACCATGGCACCCTGCGCGTCAGTCTCCTCGAGATTGGCAATCTGTGCTTCCAGCTGCGGGATAACGCCGTAAGCGAGTTCTCCAGCGCGTGCCAGGTCGCCGCGACGTTGCGCCTGCTCTAGCTCAGTCCGATGCGCGTCCAGCTCTTCTTTGATCTTCTGCGCATCGCCAAGTTTTGCTTTCTCAGCTTCCCAACGCTGAGTTAGCGCCTGAGACTGTTCTTCGAGGTTGGCAATGTCGCCTTCGAGCGAGTGGAGACGATCTTGAGATGCTGCATCTTCTTCTTTGCGCAAAGCCTCTCGTTCGATCTTCAGCTGGATGAGCCGCCGATCCAATTCGTCGAGCTCTTCCGGCTTGGAATCCACCTGCATCCGCAGCCGCGAAGCAGCTTCGTCCATCAGATCGATAGCTTTATCTGGAAGGAAACGATCCGTGATATAGCGGTTGGACAAGGTTGCAGATGAGACCAACGCACTATCGCTAATCCGCACACCATGGTGCAGCTCGTACTTCTCCTTTAAGCCGCGCAAAATCGAGATCGTGTCTTCAACTGTTGGTTCATCAACGAACACAGGCTGGAACCGGCGGGCGAGTGCCGCATCCTTCTCTACATGTTTGCGGTACTCGTCGAGCGTCGTTGCACCGACACAGTGTAGCTCACCGCGCGCCAGGGCTGGTTTCAGCAGATTGGATGCATCCATTGCACCTTCCGTTTTGCCAGCACCAACAAGAGTGTGCATCTCATCAATGAAGAGAATGATCCGACCGCTTTCTGCCGTCACTTCCTGCAAGACAGCCTTCAGTCGCTCTTCAAACTCACCACGGTACTTCGCGCCGGCAATGAGGGCACCCATGTCGAGCGATAACAGCTTCTTGTCCTTGAGACTTTCAGGCACGTCGCCTTCGACAATACGAAGCGCAAGGCCCTCAGCAATCGCCGTCTTACCAACCCCCGGTTCACCAATAAGCACCGGGTTGTTCTTCGTGCGGCGTGACAGAACTTGCACGGTCCGGCGGATTTCCTCGTCCCGCCCGATGACGGGATCGAGCTTGCCATCTGCGGCGTCTGCCGTGAGATCGCGCGCATACTTTTTCAGTGCGTCGTAGCCATCTTCGGCACCAGCCGTATCAGCGGTTCGCCCTTTCCGGATCGATTCAATCGCGGCATTCAGATTTTGCGGGGTAACGCCTCCGCGAGAGAGAACCTGGCCGGCTTCAGAACTCGAATCCAGAGCTATAGCGACAAGAAGACGTTCCGCGGCAACGTACGAATCACCCGCCTTTTCAGCGAGTTTCTCGGCTGCCTCAAAGACTTTTGCGAGTTCGGGCGCAAGATAGAGCTGGCCACTCCCGCCACTCACTTTCGGCCGCTTCTGCAAAGCGACTTCAATATCATTCAGGATTTGGTCAGGACGACCACCTGCGCGCATCACGAGGCCGGCTGCAAGCCCCTCGTTGTCGTCCAGCAAAACTTTCAAGAGATGCTCAGGCGCAAATTGTTGGTGGCTTTCCCGTGTTGCCAATCCTTGCGCTGATTGCACGAAGCCGCGTGCCCGGTCGGTATACCGATCGAAATTCATATCTAACCTCCACCAGCTGGCCATGCTCCGAAGCAACATTGCCAACCGCAATTCTATCGCATTCGCCGGTCCCACATGAGGCAACCGACTAACTGGATATGGGGTGAGTTCAGCTCTTTTAAAGACCACCAACTGGTCGGTGAATAAACACTACAAAGGGGTGTTCTTGCTCCTGCCGGCACAATCCAGCGCAAGAACGAGGGTCGCTCAGCCAAGACTGGACTTGCCTCTTTGAAACTTTTGGCAGACCTTGACACGACAATCCTAGATCATCCGCGATCTGTCGAAAACAGGCGGCCCGCTCCTGCGAAATGCACGATCAGCTCCACTCAAGAATCCAGCAACGCGCCTTCACTTCAGGCACAAACATCAAGCGAGACGCACCCACATGAGCAGCGCAACACCGTTCGAAATTACATCGCTCCACCGCTATCCCGTGAAAGGGTTTTCTCCCCAATCGCTCGAAACCGTGAGTTGCCAGGTCGGCGAGACATTTCCTTATGATCGTGCCTACGCAGTTGAGAATGGTCCGAGCAAGTTTGACTCCCAAGCCCCCCGCTATCTGCCCAAGGTCAGCTTTCTCATGCTGATGCGGGATGAACGGCTTGCAACATTGCGCACCGAATTTGACGAAGCCACACAGACACTGACGATCTTGCGTGATGGCAAGCAAGTCGCGGTCGGTCAATTGAGTGATCCCACCGGCCGGCTCATTATCGAACAGTTTCTGTCCGCCTACATGAACTTTAGCCTACGTGGAGCCCCAAAAGTCGTCTCATCGCCGGGGCACAGCTTTTCCGATGTTCCGGTCAAATGCCTCCATCTGGTCAATCTCGCAAGCGTCCGCGACCTTGAGCGAACAACCGGCAAAACAGTCAATCCACTACGGTTTCGCGCCAATATCTACTTTGACGGCGCCGAGCCTTGGGAAGAATTGAAATGGGTTGGCAAGACTTTGAGCACAGACAATGTCGCGCTCACCGTCATCGACCGGACGACGCGTTGCGAGGCGACCAACGTCGACCCTGACAAAGGCATTCGTGATATGGGGATCCCGACGACGCTCTTTAGAAAGTGGGGACACTCAGACTTCGGAATTTATGCCAAAGTGGCATCCGATGGTGTTCTGACAGTGAAAGACGAGTTGCGCCTCGGCGCGCAGAAATAGAACCGCTAAGCTGGCTTCCAGTCAGCCTCACTTGCTCATTGAGAGGAATTGGTCGGAAAACAGATGCGGCCACGTGAGTAGTCCAGCAAAGTCTGGATCACTACCAAGTCTTTGACGACCTTTGGTTCACGAAACACGCGTAAGACCGATCCGAGAAGCGCCACGTCTTCTGCAGCAATTATGCCTAACACTGTCTCAGATCAAAGGCCGAACTTTGTAGGTCGCCTATTCTGCAGCTTCCTCAGTCGAGGCCGTTGCTTGCTCTGCAGCATCGCCGCCATCACTTGGTGGTGAGGCGGGTTTGCGACTCCGACGAACAGGACGTTTCAGAAAATCGGGTTGATCGTCCGTATTATCTACAACGGCGGCTCGGCGGCGTGCCGGACGACGCTCACCGTCATCTTCGGAAGCCGGCTGCGCATCTGTTGAGTCGTTTGCATCGGCCCGCGCGTCACCATTTTCCGGTCGGCGTCGGCGGGAACCATGACGCGCGCCATTCGAGCGGCGGCTTGGTCTTTCTGACGCCTGCTGCTCACCAGTGTCATCGTCGGTCTCGACGTTCGGTTGCGCTTCCTGGCCACGAGCGACCGCTTCGCCTTCATGTGGCTGCCCGCCATCTGCCTCGCCATTCTCGCCGTGTCGATGACGGCCATTCGCATTACCGTTGAGCGCTTCACCTTGGGGAGCCTGCTGCTCACGGTAAGTCATGATGATGCGATTGTAATGCTCGGCATGTTGCAGATAGTTCTCTGCGAGGACGGGGTCACCTGAAGACAAGGCATCCCGTGCCATCGAAATGTATTTCTCCGCAATATGCGACGGTGTTCCGCGAATTTTGACGTCCGGACCGCTCGACTCGAAACTTCTAGTCAACGGGTTCTGGCTCTTGCGGTTACGACCGCGGCCACGGCGATTCTGCTGTCCCTGCCTCATGGGCTCCGTTCTCGATCTTTTTGATTCACACACAAAGGTTCATTGCAATGTCAAATTGCAAAGCAGATCCCGACACCGACACGCCGGGCGGGCTGAGGAAAAAATGGCATATGCTGTAAAAGGGCTCGCAGTCTTTCCACTCTGCTTCTTGCTCAGCTCAGCTTACGATTGCTTCGGCGGCCCAGAAATTACTCGGGGCAATTAGGACAGGATGGCGAAACCAATAACATCGCAGATCGGTCAAAACGCCAAACATGCATCCTGCTATTTTAGATGTCCAAGCTATCGATGCGTTTGTCGGCACACTATCGAAGCAGCGTGTTAACGCGCTAAACTGAACCTTGTGCCTGCTCGATGGCAAGACTTTAGCCCGATACTTCAGTAATTCCAACTATTTTTGATGACAGTGTTAGCAAAGTGTCTCTATAGCAACACACCGAACTTGACCGGTGAGATCTTGCCACAGATGAACCTTCTCTGAGTCAAACTGTAGCCCATTCTCGGCCAAGGCCTCAATGACCCGACCATGATCATTAGCTGCAATTTCGACAAACAGATGGCCAGACCAACCCGCAGAGCTCAATTGAACAGAAAGTTCCTCATAACACCTTAAGCCTGAGCAACCACCATCCAGCGCGGTCTTCGGATCGAACGCAACAACTTCGGTTTGCAACTCAGGAATATCACCACTTTTTATGTACGGCGGGTTAGAGACGATTAAATCGAACGATAATGGCAAACCTGCAGCCAAATCCGTTTCCGCCCAGGTTAACCGCTGCGCGACGCCATGGTTTTGAGCGTTCTGCCGGGCCATATCGATTGCCTGAGAAGAGATATCAGTTCCGGTCGCAGTCGCTGATGGCAGTTCCGCGAGTAACGTTACGGCAATACATCCGGTTCCAGAGCCAACATCAAGTATTTTCCAGGGATAGTCGCGGCCGTGACTTCCATCGACAGTCGTCAAGACAGCCTCGATGATGGTCTCGGTATCCTGTCGAGGTTCAAGTGTCGCCTCGGAGAGATGGAAACGGCGGCCATAGAATTCCTGCCATCCACGCATACGCGCTATCGGCTCACCAGCGATCCGTCTCTTGAGCCAGGAGCGAACTTTATCAGATTGCTCAGCACTCAGGAGCATGTCTGGGTCCCGGATCAGCGCAACTGCGTCCAGCTGCAGCGCATCAAGTACAAGCCGCCGCGCTTCGCTCATTGCTTCATCGATACCGGCAGCTTCCAGCTCCAATCTTGAAGTGCGAACAGCCGCTCCAAGGGTCAACTCTGGATCAGGCATCATCGTTCATGGCTGCAAGCTGGGTTGCCTGATGATCCGTGACGAGGGCGTCAATCACCTCATCAAGCGCCGTGCCTTCCATCATCTGATCCAATTTATGCAGCGTGAGATTGATTCGGTGATCCGTCACGCGACCCTGCGGAAAGTTATAAGTTCGGATCCGTTGCGAGCGATCCCCTGAACCAACCTGGTCTCGTCGCTGCTCGGCTCTTTCTGTCGCGATTTTATCCCGTTCAAGTTCATACAGCCGCGACCGGAGCACTTGCATGGCGTTACGGCGGTTTTGGTGCTGCGACTTCTCGGCGGAAATAACGGTAATTCCGGTTGGGATATGCAGGATGCGAACAGCCGAATCCGTGGTGTTGACGTGCTGTCCGCCCGCCCCAGAGGCGCGCATCGTATCTATTCTCAGGTCTTCCTGGCGGATATCGAAATCAAGCTCTTCGACTTCCGGTAACACTGCGACAGTTGCAGCTGACGTATGAATGCGTCCACTCGCTTCTGTTGCCGGTACGCGCTGCACCCGGTGTACGCCTGATTCAAACTTCAGTCGCGCAAACACACTCTCACCATGGATCGACGCAGTAATTTCCTTGTAGCCACCTAGATCGTTCTCCGAAGAATCCAGAACTTCGACCTTCCATTTGTTAATTTCCGCATAGCGGCTGTACATCCGAAACAGGTCAGCTGCAAAAAGCGCCGCTTCATCGCCACCTGTTCCCGCGCGTACTTCAATAATGACGCCCTTGTCGTCCGCCTCATCTTTCGGCAGCAACTGAACTTTGAGCGTTTGTTCAAGCTCCTCAATCTTTGGCTCAAGCACAGCGATCTCTTCGCGCGTTAGCGAGAGCATCTCCTGGTCGTCGCTGGCGTCACTGAGCATATCCTTGAGGCCGGCAAGCTCTTCCTCAGCTTCGCGCAACGCATTGATCGCAGCCACGACAGGATCCAGCCCAGCAAACTCCTTAGAAAGGCGCGCAATATCTTTCGGATCGGTAATCGCGTTCATTTCCTGCTGAACCATTGTCCAGCGCTCAACCAATCCGTGTAACTTTTCTTCTGGCAGAGAACTCATTCTTTATCTCGATATCGTATTGGCTCGATGACCCGCGCAGTCATTCATCCGCAAAAACACGTGTGGTCAGCAGTACGTCGACTAACCATCAAATTTCGACACTGTCACTTTCCGCAAATCTCTGGAGTTCGGTGCGAAGATCGCCGGTCTGGCCGGGTTCAAGTCGATCATTGATGAATTCAGCAATGCGTCCTTGGTCGAGCGAAAGCACCATCCGCTTGACGGGACCGATCGACGCCGGTGCGATTGACAGGGACTTGTAGCCCAGTCCGATCAAAGCCATAGCCTGCAAAGGCTGTGCCGCCAATTCACCGCATAGCGTCACCGGCACGTCGTGGCGGTTGCCGGCATCCTGCACCATCTTCAAGGCTCTTAGCGCGGCAACAGACATCGTATCATAACGGTGGGAAACCAGCGCATTTGACCGATCACACGCATAGAGAAACTGCAATAGATCATTGCTTCCGACCGATACGAAATCGACTTGCTCCATCAAGGCATCAAGCTCCAATAGGATGCTTGGCACCTCGACCATTGCGCCTAGTCGGACCGTTTTCGGCCCTTCGTATCCTCGATCGATTGTTCGCCGCTGCTCACTCTCGACCAAAGCCCGTGCCTGCGCCAACTCCGCGGTTGTACTAATCATCGGAACCATCAGGCTCAGATCGCGTCCCGCAGCTGCGCGTAGCAGCGCTCTCACTTGCAGCTTGAACAAAGCAGGTCGATCAAGCGCCAACCGCACGGCCCGCCAGCCAAGTGCCGGATTGTCTTCCTTGGGTTGGCGCAGATAAGGCAAGGCTTTATCTCCACCGATGTCCAAAGCACGAAAAACGACAGGTTTGTCCCCAGCTGCATCTAAAATCTGACGATACGTCTCCGCCTGCTGCCCGAACCTCGGAAACGTTGAAGCAATCATGAATTGCAGCTCAGTGCGGAAAAGGCCGATACCCTCTGCACCGGAATCGCTGAGATGAGACATGTCAGCCATGAGGCCGGCATTCATAAACAACGAGATACCGACGCCATCTTTGGTGATTGCAGGTTTGTCCCGGAGCGCCAGGAACTGCTGCTGCCTCCGCGCCCGAAACCGCACCTTGTCATTATACGCGGAGATAACTTCGGCCGAGGGCCGGACGTGGACCTGACCAAGCTCGCCATCAACGATGATTTCATCATTTCCAGCAATGTTCTCTATTATATTGGGCACTTCACCAACGGCTGCAATACCCAGCGCCCGCGCAACGATCGCGACGTGGCTTTGTGGACCCGCTTCCTCAACAACAAGACCGCGCAACCGCTGGCTGTCGTAATCGAGCAACTCAGCGGGCCCCATATTGCGCGCGATAAGAACAGTATCTTCTGGAAGATCAAGGCCCTCCAGAAAGGCTGTCTTACGACCGGCAAGAATGCGCAGTAGACGATCGGACAGGTCATCCAGATCACGCAGGCGCTCTCGCCAAAACGGATCGTTCTGGCGAAGCATACGCGACCGGGTACCGTTTTGAACGCGTTCGACGGCTGCTTCAGCGGTCAGGCCTTCGCCAACAGCAGCATGCATGCGCCGTAGCCAGCCCTTGTCATTGGCGAACAACCTGTAGGCTTCCAGAACCTCTCGGTGAGCTCCGGCGTGAGATACCGTTTCGTGTGCCAGCATATCATCGATGCTGGCCCGCAATTCGCGGACAGCCTTGTCCAGTCGCCCCGGCTCCTGATCTGGTGCGTCAGACAAAAGCGCGGTGACGACAACGCGGGGCTCGTGCAACACCACATGCCCCATCGCAATACCATCAGACATTGAAGAACCGTTGATCGACGTCGAGAGTGAGCGCCCGATCTCATCATCAACCATAGCGCGGGCGACATCGCCTGAAACCAGATGCTCGGCCACCACCATGGCTGTCGTCTGGAGAACCTCAACGTCCTCCTCGGAGTACTCCCGCCTGGTCCGGTTCTGGATGGCAATGACGCCCAGCACGACACCGCCGCGCAGGATCGGCACCGCCAGCATCGAGTGATAGGCCTCTTCCCCTGTCTCCGGCCGAAAAGAGAATGCAGGATGCTTTTGCGCCTCTGACTCATTCACCGGCGCATTGCTCTCGGCTGCCCGACCAACCAAGCCTTCACCGCGATTGAGCCGCGTTTGATGGACCGCGTCCGGATTCAATCCTTCAGTTGCAAATAACTCGAGTGTGCCGTCGCGCCGCTTGAAATAGATCGAACAGACTTCTGCCACCATCAAGCCGGAGATCTGGCGAACGATTCTGTCGAGCCGGGTCTGCCCATCAGTAGCCTCGGCCATGATCTCGCGAAGCCTGCGCGTAATGATGCGCAAAGCTGGTTCGCTCTGAATAGGCGGCTTATCGCTACTTCTTCGTTTTGCCATCGGTCTGTGCCGGAATAACGTCCGGCTCCGTCATGCGGTCTCTTGCCATACAAGAGGAAAAAGGCTTCCGACCAATATCGAACGGTTTGGCCGGTTGTGTCCGTCTCGGTGGCGAGCAGTGCTAATCGCCGTCAAGACCATAAGCAGAATGCAGCGTCCGCATTGCGAGTTCTGCATACGCAGCATCAATCAACACGCTGACTTTGATTTCAGACGTCGTAATCGCGAGAATATTGATATTCTTCTCGGCCAGCGACTGGAACATTTTTGCGGCCACACCCGCATGCGATCGCATTCCAATACCAATGGCCGACACTTTGACGACATCGGCCGAACTCACGATCTCTTCGTAACCGATATCTTCACGGGCGGCCTCAAGCACTGCACGTGTGCGATCGAGATCGTTCGCTGGAACCGTAAACGTCATGTCCGTCTGTTTGCCATCCGATGACAAATTCTGAACGATCATGTCGACGTTGACGTTCGCTTCTGCGAGCGGGCCGAAAACACGCGCTGCTACCCCTGGTTTGTCTGCAACATTCAGAATTGTGACCTTCGCTTCATCCTTCGTGAAGGCAATTCCACTAACGACTTGGCTTTCCACAATCTCATCCTCGTCACAAACAACCGTTCCAACTTCGCCCCAGTTCCCACCCGAGCGAACAGGCTGGATTGAATCCACTTCGGCGAAGCTTGAGAGCACGCGTGTTCTCATGCCATGGACCATGGCCAGTTCGACCGAGCGTGTCTGCAGCACCTTCGATCCGAGAGAGGCCATCTCCAGCATCTCTTCGTAGGAGACCCGCGACATTCGTTGCGCTTTGGGAACAATCCTGGGATCGCTGGTATAGACACCATCGACATCGGTATAGATATCGCAAACGTCTGCTGATAACGCGATAGCAAGCGCGACGGCACTTGTGTCAGATCCGCCACGTCCCAGGGTTGCAATCCTGTTCCGCTCCGGTTCGATCCCCTGGAACCCGGTGACAACCGCAACTTCTCGGTTCTCCAACCTCTGGCTCATTTCGCCGGCATCGATGCTCTGAATGCGTGCTGAGCCATGCGCCTGATCGGTCACCACTGGGATCTGCCAACCCTGCCATGATCTTGCAGGCACACCGATCGACTGCAGAACAATGGCCAGTAGGCCTGCGGTCACCTGCTCGCCGGAAGCGACGATGGCATCATATTCACGCGCGTCGTGCAGCGGCGATGCTTCTTTGACCCACTCAACCAGCTGATTGGTTGTACCGGCCATGGCCGATACAACGACGGCAACCTCATTGCCGGCGTCAAACTCACGTTTGACGTGCTGCGCGACATTCCGTATGCGCTCGACATTGGCGACCGACGTGCCGCCGAATTTCATGACAACGCGTGCCATAGACCTGCTCATTGATCTGCCACACAAGCCAAAGATGCTGCGCTTGTATGGAATGGATGATTGTTGCCAACACAGCCCGTATTCCGACCCGCAGCGTTCTGCGGCGAACATGCCAACCGAGCTGAGAATTTGGTTGATTCCTGCCTAGAAGGTACTCATATCGGGATCATCCGCTCCTCGCAACATTCACAGTTATCAGCAGGCGTGATTTAGCGGCCAATCGATTGAGCAGCCAGGGCTATGCATGGAAAAACAATCCAACATTGATGCAGCAGAAGTCGATCAGTTCGCGCGGCAGGCCGACGACTGGTGGGACACAAAGGGGCCCTTCCGACCATTGCATCAGATTGGGCCAACCAGGTTGGAGTTTATCCGAGATGCAGCCAAGCAGCATTTTGCAATCTCAAAGCAAGGCCTCAAACCCCTGGCTGGCCTCAATGTCCTTGATATCGGTTGCGGTGGAGGATTGATCAGTGAGCCGCTAGCTCGCTTAGGAGCCGACGTCACAGGCATCGATCCAGCGCCGGAAAATATCGAAACAGCAGCTGACCATGCAGCAAAGCAGGGCCTCAACATTGCTTACAAGGCTGTCACCGCTGAACAGGTTGCTGATACAGGCGCCGCATTCGACTTGGTGACCTGCCTGGAAGTTATCGAGCATGTTCCTGACCCAAAGCAGTTTGTGTCGACGATCGGATCTCTCGTCCGCCCGGGTGGCATGCTGATAATGTCGACGATCAACCGCACACCCAAGGCATTTGCTCTTGCAATTGTTGCCGCCGAATATGTGCTGCGTTGGGTCCCCGCGGGGACCCACCAGTGGGATAAATTTGTCCGTCCGGATGAATTGCACCGATATTTTACAGCCGCCGGCCTGGGCGAGACAGAGCGCCGCGGCGTCGTCTACCATCCGCTGAAGGACCGTTGGTCTTTGTCGTCAGACACTGATGTCAACTACATGATTGCAGCCACTAAGCCAGCAAGCGGTGGCGCCTGAGCGGCCGCTGGAACGAATGGCGCCAGACGAAACCTCACGGCTGACCGCAGGCCTCCACATTGAAGTTGAGCAGCATGGGCGTTGCCTCCCGCACCATCCGCTTCACATCAAATCCCGGCACGACGGCATCGTAGTCTTCATCAATCGTCAGCGATGCTGCCCCATGGACAAACGTCCACAGCCTTACCGCGATCTCCGTTGCATCACCGCTGACATTGTTGCGCTCGCAGAATACCGCAACCTGACCGATCACTTTGCCGAAACAGTCCCGCCCTTCATCAAGAACACAATCCGCCTGTTTTAGAGTCGGGTGCTGTCCAAACATGAGCCGAAACAGAGCCTGCTGGTGAACGGCAAAGTCAATATAAGCCTCGCCCATGGCTGCAATACCAGCGAGAGTTCCTTCGCCATGAGCAGCCACAGCCTCCATAGCCTTATCTGACATCACATCGAATGCCCGCGTGACAACCTCTTCAAGGATTTCATCGCGGTCACGAAAATGTTTGTACGGCGCCGCAGTCGATACTCCGGCCAGGCGGCAGGCATCAGCCAGGGAAAAGCGATCCGCGCCACGCTCTGAAACGATCTGGAACGACGCCGAGATCAAGGCCTCGCGCAAGTCTCCATGGTGGTACTTCGTCTTGGAGCGCAATGCGTCGTCCTGCTGTTTCTGGTCTGCCATGCGACTCAATCTACCACATCCCCAAAAGTTAATCGCGCTAACTTTTGTTTGCAATGTTAGATGATCTAACATATGTTAGTCACCGTAACTTAAGCCAAGAACTTTTTGAGAGAAGGCAGTTCAAATGGCGACGACGGTAAACCTCACCGACAAGACGAGGGAGCGTGGTTGGCTCGGTTTCTTCGGCAACTTGGCCGGCGCAGCCCTGGCAACAGGATTGGCATTGAGTATCACAGGGATGGGCCTTTTCGCTGTCCACAGTCGTGCCAGTGATACCGCAGACACCAAGCCCAATCCTCCCATCGCTGTTACAACGACGCAAATCCAATGGGTGGATCACTACGACGTCGAGCGCAACTTCGTCGGAAGACTTGAGCCTGCCCGCCAAACATCTGTTGCTTTCGAGCGCGGTGGATTGGTGACGCGTGTCTTGGTTGATGAAGGCAAAGACGTTTCCAAGGACGAGGTCCTGGCCGAACTCGACACATCGAAGCTGAAAGCCAATCGCCTCGAATTTCAGGCAAGACGAGCCGAACTCCAGGCGAGACGCGGCCTGGCAATGGCAACAATGGATCGCCAGACGCAGCTAAAAACCCAGGGTTGGAGCCCGAAGCAACGATTCGACGAAGCACGGTTCACGGTCCAAGAACTGGATGCCGGTATAGCGCGCGTCAATGCCCAGATCGCAGCGCTCGACATTGATATCAACAAGGCTGTCCTCCGGGCTCCCTATGACGGTAAAATTGCCAGCCGTAGTATTGACGAAGGCAGCGTTGTCGCGGCTGGGACCCCTATCCTGGAGATCCTGGAAGCAACCAGCCAGCAGGCACGGATTGGTTTGTCGCCTGCAGCGGCTTCCGAACTGAAAGTAGGGCAGACTTATCCATTGCGAAATGGAGACCTGGAAGTTCCCGCCAAACTCAGAGTCATCCGGTCCGACCTCGAAACGGGCACCCGGACTGTCACGGCAGTGTTCGCGCTCCAGCAAAGGGCCGGCATTCAATTCGGTGAAGTTGTTACATTGGCTATGCAGCGGAAGGTCAACGGTCGCGGTTTCTGGCTTCCGACAACGGCACTCTCTGAAGGCCTAAAGGGATTGTGGTCTGTATTGCTCGTCGAGCAAAAAGGAGATTCACACGTCATTCGACGTGAAGTCGTTGAGGTCCTGCATGTCCGCAATGCAGAAGCTTTCGTCCGCGGCGGATTGAAGTCGGGAGACCACATCGTGTCCGTCGGCGCCAATCGCGTCACTCCCGGCCAACGCGTTGCCCACGCCGGTGCACAACTCAAAACCGCGACGCACCGCTAGCGTTATAGAGGCACTGGCCAGAGGAACATGAGCATGAGCACCTTGTTGTATCGCGACAAGCGCCTCTTCGCGCTCGCAATCCTGATGATTTTGTCGGCAGGCATATCAGGCTTGCTGACAATCGGACGTCAGGAAGACCCAACGATTACCAATTTGTTCGCGACCATTGTAACGCCCTATCCGGGCGCCGGGCCGGAACGCGTCGAAGCCCTGGTGACCGAAAAAATCGAAGAAGAGTTGCGTCAGATTGCTGAGATCGACGAACTTCGCTCAACGTCACGAACCGGCATCTCGGTTATCCAGGTCGAACTATCCCAATTCATTTCCGACAGCGAGATCGATCAAACGTGGTCCAAGATCCGCGACGCCCTCTCAGATGCTTCAGCGAATCTGCCTGCAGGCGTTCCAGCACCAAGCTTTGATGATGATCGCACAGGCGCTTTCACCACCATCAGCGCCATTGTCTCTAGCAACGGTTCCGGTGCAAGCGAAGCCGTCAAGCGTCGCTACGCAGAGCTCTTGCAGGACCGTTTGCGCGCCCTTGGAGGCACAAAATTCGTGCGCCTCTATGGCGCTCAGACCGAAGAAGTGCTGGTCACGATCGACCAAAGCAGGCTCATCTCACTTGGCCTGACGGCTGAGCAAGTCTCGCAAGCGATCAGCCGCGCCGACAGCAAGGTTAGCGCCGGGCAGGTCCGAGGTCGCGCATCAGAATTTTTGATTGAGGTTGCCGGCGAAATCAAATCACTCGACCGGATTGCGCGCGTCCCGATTCTTGAAACCGACAATGGACGGATCGTCAGAGTTTCGGACGTCGCAACTGTGACCAAGGCCGTTCGAAATCCACCGAGTAGCATCGCATTCGCCGATGGCCAAGCCGCTGTCATGATCGCAGCACGCATGCAGGACGACCTCCAGGTCGATGCATGGATGGACAAGGTCAATAGAACCTATGAGGACTTTCGCGCGGACCTGCCGGCAAGCCTTCAACTCAGAGTTCTCTTTGATCAGAGCACTTACACGTCTGAGCGGCTGAACAGCGTCCTGGTAAATCTGGCCATCGGTGTTGGCCTCGTTGTCGGCGTATTGTTTTTGACTCTTGGGTGGCGGTCCGCCCTCATCGTCGCGATTATCCTTCCATTGGCAACGCTGATTTCGATCACTGCCCTTCGCGGACTTGGCATCTCGATCCATCAGATGTCGGTAACCGGTCTTATCGTTGCTCTCGGCCTGCTGGTCGATGCCGGCATCGTCATGACCGACGATATCCGGCGACGGCTGAACACAGGGGAAAGCTCACTTCATGCTGTCCGGGCGGCCGTCAAGCGGCTCGCCGTACCATTGCTCGCATCAACGGTTACTACGGCTTTGGCCTTCATGCCTATGGCCCTGCTGCCGGGACCGGCAGGAGATTTTGTCGGTGCCATCGCGATCTCAGTGATCGTCATGCTCATGGCCTCGCTTGTGCTTGCATTGACCGTCACGCCAGCCTTATCGGGTTGGTTCATCAAAGCGGGATCAGTCGAGGCGGTCCGGTCTCACAAACCCGGCCTGTTTGCCCGATCGATTGGCTGGTCACTCGCCCATCCGCGCGTCTCAATCATGTTTGCGTTGATTTTACCTATCATCGGTTTCGGTGCATTCCCGACGCTCAAAGCGCAATTCTTTCCAGGCGTTGACCGCAATCAATTCTACGTCCAGGTCAAACTGGCTGACGGCACTGCGATCGCTGAGACCCAGCGCGTTGCGCTCAAGACCAGCGAGCTCATTCGTTCCAATCCCAAAGTGCAACAAGTTCACTGGGTGATCGGAGAAAGCGCACCCGCATTCTACTACAATATGATCGCAAACCAGGATAGCCGACCGAGCTTTGCCGAAGCGCTGGTGACAACATCTTCACCCACCGCCACCGAAGAGATACTCGGTGATTTGCAGCGCACTCTCGATGCAAAGGTCCCAGAGTCCAGAATTATTGTTCGTGGACTGGTTCAAGGTCCACCCGTCAACGCTCCGGTCGAAATCCGCGTTGTCGGCCCGGAATTGTCCACACTACGTCGCATTGGCGATCAGATCCGTAAGATCATGATTTCAGTGCCCGAGGTTCTCCAAGCGACAACAGAGTTGGCCGGCGGTGCGCCAAAGATTACCGTCGACATCGACGAAGAAAAGGCACGCCTTGCCGGCCTCCCCCTTGAGAGCGTGGCACGCCAATTGGAAACCTCACTTGAGGGCGTCACTGGTGGCTCATTGCTTGAAGGCAGTGAAGAACTGCCTGTCCGTGTTCGCGTCGGCCCATCCGCTCGCAATGATTTCACAGCCATCTCAAACATCGATGTCGTTGGTCCCGGCGCAACAGCCATAGCAGCCAATCGCGGTTATCCTGGTATTCCCATCACGGCCATCGGGACATTGAGGCTAACGCCGGATGAGACACCGATTTTCAGGCTGGATGGCGAGCGCATCAATACCGTCCAGGGCTTCGTCCATCGCAACATTCTGCCAGAGGAAGCACTCAAGAAAGTCCAGGCACGTATTGCAGATATTGGTCTGAAGCTTCCCCCAGGATACCGTCTGGAAGTCGGCGGAGACTCGGATGCCCGTGACGAGGTGTTGCGCAACTTGATTGCGTCCCTCGGCATTATCATTGCTTTAAGCGTCGCGACTATCGTCATCACGTTTGGATCGTATCGCCTCTCATTGGTGACAGGCGTGGTCGCAATCCTATCGATGGGATTGAGCTTGCTGGCCCTCGCAGTATTCAACTACCCATTCGGCATCCAGGCCGTCATCGGCGTCATCGGTTCGATTGGTGTGTCCATCAATGCCGCTATCATTATCATGACGGCACTGCAGGAAGATCCCAAGGCTTGCGCTGGCGACATCAGTCGCATTCAGGAACTCGTCGTCGCGCAGAGCCGGCACATTACATCAACGACTTTGACGACCTTTGGTGGCTTCTTGCCACTCATCCTCGAGGGTGGTGGCTTCTGGCCGCCGTTCGCGATGTCAATCGCCGGCGGCGTCCTGCTCTCAACAGTGATTTCATTCTACTTCACGCCAGCCGTCTTCGCGCTACTCGCGAGACGGGGACGCATGGTCGGTGTGTCACGAAATCCGCCAGTAGGCGCTGCCATTGCCAATGGTTGAAGGCCTATTGAAGCAGTCGTGTAGTTAAAGCGGAGACCGAATGATCTTTGGCTCAGAGGCGGGGGGAACAAGCCATGATTGCCAACCACCAGTAGTGGAAATCAGAGAGCAGCTTCAATCTTGTTCACGGTGTCTTCGGACACCCATTTGCTCCATACCGAGCGCTGCGTGCGCAGGAAGTGTGCTGCCATTTGCGGACCGCTCGCATTGTTTTTCTCAGCCCAGGCCAGGATACTGTTCATGACCTTGTTTGGGATTGAGATCTTGGACAATGCCGCAAACTCATTCGGGTGCGTATCCTTGAACTCTGTCGTGACTGTCGAGATGACACGGGATGCCGGATAGCCGCCCGCATGCGGCGTTGCGCAGTCAGGCTTCTGATTACAGGCATGCCCCTTAGGATCGGTAGCGTTCAATTTTACAGGAACCATCGGGTAGCGGCCCATGATCGCCGTCGGAGCCCAATAATAGCCAAGCCACGGTTTCTTTTGTGCATACGCCAAGGCAATCGATTCACGCAATTTTTCACCAGACCCTGAATCGAATTTCTCGAAAACCGTATCGAGACCATAGGCCTTGAGGAGATTCTTATTGATCGTCCGGCAGCCCCAACCCTTGGGACAACCAAAAAAACGTCCTTTGTCAGGATTGGACGCGTGCGCAAACAGCTGCCAGTTTTTCTTCAAACCTTCGACGGTATCAATACCAGGGTACTTTTCAACGAGATAGGCCGGGACCCACCATCCTTCGAGACCGCCATCTGACAGAACTGAGCTGACACTCACAATACGGCCCTCGTTCACGCCCCGTTCGTAGAGCTCTCGAACAGAATTGATCCAGGCTTCGGATATAATTTGAGGCTTACCCGTATCGACGTGTGCCGTCATGCCGGGGACCGTTGTTGTTTTGGTCACCTCGACCTTACAACCATAGCCTGTTTCGAGGATAATCTTTTGCAGATTGGCAATCAGGCGGGCCGAATTCCAATTCATTTCGCCGATCGACACAGTTCCACAGCCTGCACTGGCGCGGGTGGCCGAGAAAACAATCGCAACAAAAACCAAAATTTTGAGCAAACGCATTGCCCGCACCTTTCCCCTAGGGACTGCGCGCCGAACCAAGCAATTTGCCTGCTAGCTGTCAATTCACCATTAAGTTCTTAGCAAACAACAGCTCAACCACACCCGCTAAAAGCTCTTGCTCTTCCGCCGATTAGCAGACAACCAGGCACTCTCTGTTTCAAACGCAACGGGGAGTTGGCTGAATGCACCCTCCCCGGAACATCAATCTTTCATCCCCCGGAGTCACAAATAAGGTCTCCAGCCAGACATTGAGATGAAGTTAGTTTTTCTTCGGTGGAGCACCCAACAATGGTACCTTTGGCAGCGTCCCAGCAGCACCATCCGCCTCCTTCGGTTTCACAGCCGCGGGTTCAGGCTTCGCTTCGAACATCTCGTCGGCGGTCTTAAACACCTGCCGAGAGCGCCAATCCGCTATCTTGAATTGCCATCCATCGAGCTTGTCGCGGAAGGATTTCGCCACCTTTGCATCTTGACCGTCTTCAATCACCTTGAACGACAACCAGCGCTCATTCTCACCGATCCGAACAACCTCGGCCTGCAATTTCATACCTTTTTCGGTTTCAATAACCGCTGGTATTTTGATCGCGTCTTTCGGCAGTTTGGCATCAGCGAGTTTGCGTACGTCGGTCATCTCGAACGTCTGCAATCCCTTCACAATAACGGAGGCATCGATGTCTTTCTTGAGCTTCTTGCCATCAGGAATACTCGCGAACTTGTAGGTCGCCTCTTTCTTGTCGTCTTTCTTCGCCTCATCAGCAACGATCGTGACATCGCCACCGTCAGGTGTTTGCAGCATCAGTGATTTGACCTTCGACTCGCCGAGCTTGAAGAAAACCGGGTCAACCCAGTCTGATACGTCAAATGTTGGCCGAATGCTGACGTTGGTCAGCCACGTTTGATTATTGCCTGGGCGCCGCACGTAAACGCCCGAGCGACCCGCCCCAAAAGCACTCTGACGCCGCTTACCGACAACCAAATCCCCAATGGCTTTGGCATCGCCATCTCGCATGCTGATCAAAACCGACTGTGCATCTTTGCCGGAGGGGTCTTCAAGCTCAAGCAGTCCGTAACGCTCGGGATCCTGTGTCTTGGCCTCAACCAGTTCGGCTCTCGCAATCCTTACAAGAAGCTGTTGGACGCTCTCTGTCTTGGCCGGATAGCCGCCACGGTTCGCAATTGTCCAACTTCCATTCGACTTATGAAAATCCAGTTTTTTGTCTGCCTGGGAAATCGCGATCTGACCGACTTGGTTGGCATCCTTATCAAAGCCTGGAAACAGCTTCTCACCAGAGACGTTCTCAACCGACCACGTGTCATATGCACTGTGGACAAGACCGGCAGTGACCAACGAGACCGCCGCAGCGATGGCCAGAATATTGAAACTCTTGCTATCCATCTAACCAACCTCGTTTCTAAACTTGTGCAGTACGGCGACGGCGGAAGTAGGCAAATGCCAGCCCACCCAGACCGAGCAGAAGCGGTACGCCAGCGATATTGATAAACTTGAGGAAACCCTCTAGCGAATCGATATCAGCACGCATTGCATGCTTCACATCACGCAGTTCTTTCCGCGTTTCGATCATCTCGCCCCGGAACTTCTCGATGGCCGCCCGATCATCATCACTCAGGATAATGCCGCCGTCCTTCGTCCGTTTCTCAACCTTGGAGAGTTTATCGCGAACGTCGCTGAGTTTGCTGACCAATGCCTGCTCTTTCTGGCGAAAGCGCTGCTCTGCATCGCGCCGAATACTATCGACGTACTCGAACGGCCGATCATCAACACCACGGCCACGCAGGCCGGACAGCGCTTCACCGCCAGTCAAGTTTTCCAGGGCATTGACCACCAGTACGGCATTGTGAGCGATCGGCAATGCAATGTTCTGCCCTAACATACTGCGGTTCTGCACCCAGAACTCATCGTAGAGCAGGTCACTATCAGCAAAGACGATCGCGTTAAGTTTGCCCGATTTCAGGTAGGCCTTGTTTGCGCCAGCCTCAGGCTTGGACTTTTCGTCCTTAGCATTCTTGGCATCGTTGCCTGCGCCATCTTGCTTGTCATTTTGAGCCTTCGGCGGTCCATCGGGGAAAGCGGTTTTGATATCTCCTTGAACGCGCGCGGCCAGAAGCAATGACTTACTGCCAGGTTTATAATCCCTAAGGAGTTGGACCGGATCGGGTTGCTGACCGAGCAACCAGGCTGACTCAATCTGCATCGCTTTATCAGACGTCTGCAGCAATGGTTGCAGCTTGGTCGTTGCCTTGGCGACAGGCTCGATGTAGCCGGACGACGCCATGTTAACGACGTTGACGCCATCGGTGACAACATCACCGCCGTTGATCAGATTCCCTTTAACGGCCAACCAGGAGACGAACTCCGTGATAACCGGCCTGGCACCCCCCGTTTGCACACGACGAGCGATCGCGAGATCACCGGCTGCCTTACCGGAATCGATTTTGACGCCCCATGTCTTGAGAAGTTGGGCAACCTGAGGGCTGGCGGCAGCACCAGCCGCCGCCGGGTTCATCATCCTGCCAACATCCGGAACAGGGTCAACAAATGCCAGAATGCGACCACCCTTCAAGGCAAATTGGTCGATCGCAAACGCCGTATCAGCTTGCAGTCCGGCCGGCTGGATCAACATTAGAACGTCGACGTCTTCTGGAATTTCCTTGGCATTAAGATCAACATTCTTGACCTCGAAGAAGTCTTCGATCTGACTCATCACGACCCATTTGGGCAGTTGCTGTGGCTGCTGTCCGGGGAACCGCGGACGCTGCTGGCCACCCATAACTGGGATCCCACTCATCACCCCGACAACAAGCTTTTTAGGGATCGACAGCTTATGGATCATCTTCGTCATGTCGTATTCGAGATAGCGTTCACGCTGAGGTGAAAAGAACTGGACAACTTCCTGTTGATCCGTGCTGTTTGTTGCGACCAGACCAAAGAACCCTTGGTCACCCTCGTTGTTCAGACGAATGCCCTGCAGCCCGGCGGCGACGGCACGGTCCTCCGCGTCGGAGAACGGCTCCGGATCAATGTAAGAGACGCGCAACTTGTTACCGGCCATGTTGGCGTACTGGTCGAACAACGCCCGTACACGCTCGAAGTAGCGTTTATAGGCAGGGGCCGCATCACCCAGTTTCTCAGAGAAGTAGATACGCACATCAACCGGCTCCCCAATCTTTCCCATTACGCGACTGGTGCTTGGGGAAAGCGTGTAGAGACCAGATGCGGTCAGATCCGCGTTGGACGCGCGAAACAGGTTGGTTGAAATCACATTGACCGAGACCAGGATAACGGCGGCCAAAGTGATGCCAATCCAGGTCATCGTGCCCTTGCTCATGCCTGACATCATACGACCGGCCTCGCCCGGGGCGAGCAGTGCCCAGCCGGTCATTTTGTCCGCAGCCGCACCAATCTTTTTCAGTGGGCCGCCCGAATTCGGCTGATTGCAGGATCCATTTGCCATTGTTGTTTTCCTTACTCAGCCTTCTTCTGTTCAACGGCCAAGGTATTGGCGAACAGGAAGAACACGATCATCGACAGGAAGAAGATCAACGAAGGCAGCGAAATCACGCCTTTCGTAATCTGCTGGAAATGCGATAGGAAGCTGAGCGACTCGATCCCCGAAATGATGAACGCCGGCGCCCAGGACTTGAAAAAGCCGAGGACCAACGGCAGGCTGCTCATGACGAACAGGAAGCAAATGACTGCCGCCACGATGAATGCAATGACCTGGTTCTTGGTCAGCGCTGAGACGAACGATCCGATCGCGAGAAACGCTCCGGCCAATAGGAAACTTCCGACATAGCTCGCCAGGATCACCCCGTTATCTGGATTACCCAGGACGTTCACTGTAATCCACATCGGGATCGTCAGCAGAAGGGCCACTCCAAGGAACGCCCACGCTGCTAGAAACTTCCCGACAATGGCCTGCATCGGCGTGACCGGCAACGTCATCAGAAGCTCGATTGTCCCTGACTTGCGCTCTTCCGCCCAGAGCCGCATCGCTACTGCCGGCACGAGGATCAGATAGACCCAGGGATGGTACTGGAAGAAAACCGCAAGATCAGCCTGGCCACGCTGGAAGAAGTTCCCAACATAGAAGGCAAGCGCACTGGTCAGCGCGACAAAGATCGCGACAAAGACAAACGCCAATGTTGTGTTGAAATAGGCATTGAACTCACGCCCGAAGATAATCTTGATGTTCCGCATCAGTTCCCTCCTGCATTGGGCTGGGCGCCTGAAGGACCGGCGTCAGATGTGGTGATGGATCGAAACACGTCGTCGAGGCGTCCGCGCTCAACGATAAGCTCGTCGATGTTGATGGAGCGCTCGCGCACAAGCGATGCAATATCTGTCGCAATCGCACTTTGCTCGTTGGGCAGCGCCCGGAAGCGCACATGCCCATTCACTCGGCTGATTTCTTCGACACCCGCGACGCCAGGCAGATCCTTGATCGCACTCATCAAGCCTTCAGCAACATCTGATGGCACCCTGACAGCGACCGCATTGTGATAAGGCATGCGGGCCTGAAGCTCGTCAGCAGTACCGTCGGCAACGACCCGTCCCTTATCGATCACAACCGCACGCGAACAGACCGCTTCGACCTCTTCGAGAATATGGGTCGAAACAATAATCGCCTTGTCTTCCGACATCTCTGCGATCAGGGAGCGGACATGATGCTTTTGGTTGGGATCAAGACCGTCGGTGGGTTCATCCATAATCAGGACGGCTGGGTCATGCAAAATCGACTGAGCAAGTCCGACCCGTCGCTTATAGCCTTTGGAAAGTGTTTCAATTTGTTGATTGAGAACACCCTTCAATCCGGTCTTATCAACCGCCTGTGATACGCGGTAATCCCTTTCACCACCATCGAACCCACGAATAGCAGCGATAAACTGCAAGAATGCCTGGACAGCCATGTCACCATAAGCTGGCGCACCTTCCGGCAAATACCCGATTTGTTTCTTGGCGGTGATTGGATCTGTAGCCATGTCGATACCGTTGATGCGGACGAGGCCTGCATCCGGTTCCAAAAAGCCCGTGATCATCTTCATCGTCGTTGATTTGCCGGCACCATTTGGCCCCAGAAACCCGAGCACTTCACCTTTCGGTACTGACAACGAGATACCATTGACAGCGGCAATATCTCCGAAGTGCTTTGTAAGCCGGTCTGTCTTGATCAGTTCGGCCATCGCCATATCCTTAATTCAGTGAGTTTCATGCGCCGGGAACCGCGCGATTGTCGGTAAACCGGTGATTTGAGGCCAGTCGGTTTAGGAGGAGTTCGGAGGGGGCATAGCATGCCGCGGTTTCAAGGCAAACTGCGGCAGCCGATTTCTTACTAAATTGTAAGGCAAATGCCTGGATTCGATCATGCCGGGGCAGGCAGGTCAGTTCAGCGGACCGTGATCCATTTGCCAACACTATCGGCATGTTCCTCCTCCACGCGTTCTTGAAATGACCGCTTCAGCCGTTGACTTAGTTCAAGTCTTGGCACTGTCAAGAGAGGTCTGCCAATGAAATACTGGAAGAGAATGAACGCGATTCCAATTTCTCTTGAAAATACAATCAATTCAGAGAGTTGGAACACTCAAGTGCGTGCTCACCCACGTCGTGAAAACAGCCGCGCATCAGATGGCGTCGGATCGGCAGGCAGGCGCGAACGGGCGGCTTCATCAAGCGCCTCACGGATCAGGCTATCAAGCAAGTCGGTAAACAACAGCGAATCGTCCTCAAGCGCTTCCCAGAGAAAGTAGCCAAACGAACCCGGGCAAGGGTTAACCTCGTTCAACCAGATCTCACCGGTCACCTCATTCCCAATAAAGTCGATCCTCGGTGCCCCCGTTCCACCAACAGCTTCAAATGCGGTGATGGCCATCCCACGGATTTTCTCTTCCAGGCCCTGAGGCAGTTGAGGGTTGAGTTCGCGTGTTAGCGACAGCATACCTTCGCTGGACGTGCCCGGCGCCTTGCTTCCGGTCTTCTTAGAACCACCTCCAGATAGGTATTTCTCTTTAAAATCAAGCAGCTCACTCGAGCGCTTAGGTCGTTCAATAGCGGATGTAAGCACATCTCCACCGCGCTTGGAGACAGCCACGTTGTACTCGATCATGTTCTCGACGAAGGGTTCCAGGATCGCCGACGTATCAAATTTGAAAATTGCCGGCAGCACATCCGAGAGTTCCTGCAGTGTTTCGGCCCGGGCCACGCCGATACTGCTACCAAGGTGGCTTGGTTTCACACACCAAGGGCCAGCGAAATCACCAATGATATCTTCCAACTCAGATGGCGTAACCATCAAGCCTTCATCCGGGCGCTTGATCTCGCGGTAGGGTAAGACTTCGGCTGTCGTTCCAGCCAGCATCCGCTTTGTTGCGACCTTATCCATCAAGATCGCTGATGCCATGGTCCTCATGCCGGTATAGGGAATGCCTGCCGCTTCGAAAGTTCCTTGGATTTGACCGTCTTCCCCGATCAGTCCATGAAATGAGGGCAGCGCGATATCAAATCCAAACCGTTGGGCTTTGCGGAACAGACCAGATTGCTGCGCCACCAAGCCCGGTCGGCCGGACGCCGTCATGTCCAAGGTCACCTGCGTCAGCTTGTCAAACTCCGCCGCACTGGGAAGATATGTCGAACGATCACGCAGGATATCCCCCGTCCACCAACTGCCATTGGTTGCAAGATACACCGGCAGAACATCATAACTGTCAGCATCCAGAGCGGACATCACCTGCAAGGCAGTCACGATGCTGACATCATGCTCAGGCGAACGCCCGCCGAAGAACACAGCTATGGTTCTTTTCGCCATCAGTTCATTCTCCCCAGCAAACAGAACGGCAGTGCAACAACCCTTCGGTTGAGTTAGCCCATAGCGCTATCAAACGCGAGCCGCATTCCACAGTATAACCGCCGCGACGACACCCCACAGACCACAAACTTGCCTGCACCGCCCAGAAACAGGATAACGCCGCTCATGAGCCCTGATTCGTACGATATCGCCCAGCTGAGCTATGACACATTGGGCACGTTCGATGTGCCGGAAAAGTGGCGATTTGTTTGGGCCCATGGCTGGGGTCAAAACCGTCACGCGATGGCAAACCTTGCACAATCGCTCACCAGCCATGGCGGACACCTACTGATCGACTTTCCGGGTTTTGGCGATGCCCCGCCACCTAATGAAGTTTGGTCAACCGCGGATTATGCAGACTTCGCAGCCCGTCTACTAAAAAGCCAGAACGCAAACGGCCCGACTGTCTGGCTTGGCCATTCGTTCGGAGGCCGCGTCGGGATCCAGCTTGCAGCGCGTCATCCTGAGTTGATTGATAGGCTGGTACTCATCGCATCCGCCGGGCTACAACGCCAGCGTTCACTGATTGAACAAACTAGAGTGCGAAGTAAGATCTACACCTTCAAAACTTTGAAGCATCTGGCACCAGTCCTCGGACTAGATGTCGACAAGCTGCGTGACCGGTTCGGCAGTGCTGACTACCGCAACGCCGGCGCTATGCGCGAAATCCTCGCCAAGATCGTGCGCGAGGATCTAACAGACGTGGCCCGGCAAATTCGTTGTCCGGTGCTCTTGATCTATGGCGGCAAGGACACCGAAACACCGCCGGAAATTGGCGAGCGGTTGGCCGGGTTGATCCCAAGTGCCGAACTCAACGTCCTCAACACCCAGGATCACTATTCGCTTCTGGCAGAAGGCCGCCATCAGGTCGCTAAGCGCGTTCGCGATTTTCTGCAAACCTAAAGGCTGAAGTCACTCATGGCGGAATTACTGTCGGTCATAGCGTTCGCAGCATTTGCGTTCTTTTGCGCACGTCGATTATTGCGCTACCTGCACATATTCCAGCAGGACGAGTACGACGCCTCGCGCTTCTTGCCTTGGCTGGCCAATACCGCATCTTTCGACAAACGCGTCTCGGCGGCTTTGGTTCTATTCGGCATTATGACGTACATCACCAAAGACGTATCTCTCACATTGGCTGAGACCGGCCTGGTAGCTGCCTTGTTTGCCGTTGCTGGACTACGCGAGGCCGATCCGCGCAAAGCCGCTAAGAAAAAACTCGTCCTGACCAATCGGGCCAAGCGCATATTTGGCGTCAGCATCGCGCTCTGCCTGCTCGTCGGCCTTGGCGCCGCGATCATGGGTGGAAGTTTTAAATGGCTCGCCGCAGTTCAGCTGATCCCATTTCTACTGGTTGTCGGCAATTGGACGCTCAAGCCTGTTGAAGCCAATATCCAACAAGGCTTCCGCAAGTCAGCCGAAGATCGACTTCGACAGGTTGCTCCCAAAACAATCGGCATTACAGGTTCATTCGGTAAAACATCGGTCAAGCACATCCTCGGCCATATCCTCCAGATGAATACGAATGCATTGTATACGCCTGGCAGCGTCAACACCGTGATGGGCATCTCGCGCATTATCAACGAACGGCTAGCCGACAACTGCAAATACTTCATTGTCGAAATGGGGGCCTATGGCATCGGCTCGATCAAGCGGCTGTGCAATTTCACACCACCGGATCATGGCATCCTCACATCTATCGGGGAGGCCCACTACGAGCGCTTCAAAGATCTCGAGACCGTTGCTAAGGCCAAATTCGAATTAGCTGAAGCTGTTGCCCAACGCAGCGGCATCATGGTCATCGATGAGACTGTGTTAGAACGCCAGCATGCCCGCGCATGCGTCGAAGCCGATAGAAAATCCTTTGTCGTCGTCGGCGAGACCGATCAATCCGACATACAGATCCTCTCGAATGAGCAGACCAAAGACGGGCTAGTCGTCAAAATCAAACACGACAACAATGAGCACGAACTATTTGCTCCGCTATTCGGCATCCACCATGGCCGCAACATGGCCCTGTCATACGCGCTGGCATCCCGTCTTGGCATCGCCAGCGACAGAATAGTTGCCGCTTTGCGATCAACACCTCAGATCACGCACCGCCTTGAGGTGAAACCACACCCGTCTGGCGCCACTTATGTTGACGATGCTTACAATGCCAATGCGGACGGTATCGCAAACGGCATCGATCTTCTCACAACGCTTCAGAAAGATGGTGGCCGACGGATCCTCGTCACACCAGGTGTCGCGGAACTAGGCGCCCGTCATGATGAAGTGCACAGCATGCTCGGCACCAAGGCAGCCCACGGCACGGAAATCACCATCGCCGTCAAACCGGAGCGCATTCCGACCTTCATCAAGGGTTTTGAGACTGCTGGCACAAACGCCGAACTGATGCTGTTCGACACATTCACCGAAGCACAATTGTGGATCAATCAGAACCTTGGCGCCGAGGATGTCATACTGATTGCCAACGACTTGCCTGACCTCCTAGAACGCGAGTTTAAAACTTAGCGCGCGTCCCTCTTCACGATCGATTTTCAATAGCCAGTAGGCCGGCTGTCATTTGAATACGGACAGGCTCTAAGCTGTCGTATCCGGCCGGACTTGTTTCAGCTTCCCGCCGACAATCTTGATACCAAGTAGCTTCATCTTGCCGTCAGATTTGCGTAGGGTCACGACGACCTTGCCCGATCCGTTGGTAAATTCACCTTGGAACTCGACAACAGCCGTCGTCCCTTTAGTGCTCGACATCCCGAAATTCACCTGCTCCGCATCACGGATTGAAACCAGCCGACCCAATCGCCCAATGTTACGGACGAACCGAGCAACTCGCGGAGTCTCCGCATCGCGCACCAAACTCGCATCAACGACGTCGAAACGGCCAACGAATGACCAGTCCTTCGAGATTTCCCTGACAACCGCAATGGCGGATCGCTTGTTGCCGTCGGCGCTCACATACGCCTTCGTTCCAAGAAATCCCAGCCCTGCGGTCGCAACACCTGCGAACAGCAACCCAATGGTGCCCAAGAAAATAAATAAACGTCTCATCTGTCTGTCTCCGGTAGTGGTCCAAAATGTTGCGTTCCGCAACCTCTTGCCGAAGACCTAGAGAGTTTTCCCACCCATCGCCGTTACCCACGGAACAACAAGCGTTTTTTCGCCTCAGACATGGCAGCATGCATCTGATGCTTGGTTAATGACCTGACAATTCCATTGCATTCAGCGCGTCTTGCTCGACTATGGTGGCAGGCTAAATGATACTGAGAACAATCAACACAGTCGAATACGAGGAGCGCCATGACCCGCGAAGCATACATCTGTGAAGGCAAACGCACCCCGATTGGCCGTTACGGCGGCTCGCTATCTGCAGTCCGACCGGATGACATGGCGGCCCACGTCATACGCGAGGTCATGAAGGAAGCAGGTAACCTGGATGCCCAGGCCATCGATGATTCAGTGTTCGGTTGTGCCAACCAGGCAGGCGAAGACAATCGCAATGTTGCGCGCATGGCAACATTGCTTGCAGGGCTTCCAACCGAGGTATCAGGGGGAACGATCAACCGCCTTTGCGGTTCCGGGCTTGACGCTATCGGCCTTTCAGCCCGCACGATAAAAGCCGGCGAAGCTGAGGTGATGCTGGCCGGGGGCGTCGAAAGCATGTCGCGCGCACCATTCGTAATGCCGAAAGCGACCACAGCCTTTGCCCGCGACAACACCGTTTACGACACAACAATCGGATGGCGCTTCGTCAATAAAATGATGAAGGATCAGTACGGCATCGATTCAATGCCGGAAACCGCAGAGAATGTTGCTGAGGAGTTCCAGATCACGCGCGCCGATCAGGATGCTTTTGCTATGCGCAGCCAGGAACGTGCGGCTGCAGCGCAAGCCAGCGGTCGATTTGCAAAGGAAATTGTGCCAGTCACGATCCCCCAACGCAAAGGTGATCCGATCGTCGTCGATGCGGATGAACATCCTCGTCAAACCACAATGGAAAAACTTGCTTCCTTGCCAACACCCTTTCGCAAGGAAGGCGGAACAGTCACACCAGGCAATGCCTCTGGTGTTAATGACGGCGCAGCAGCCGTCATCGTTGCCTCGGCAGAGGCTGTCGAGAAGTACAATCTCACGCCCAAGGCCAAGGTCCTGGCGACTGCCACGGCGGGCGTACCGCCGCGCATCATGGGTATCGGCCCCGCTCCGGCATCTGAAAAACTGCTTGAGAAACTCGGCATGAAAATCAGCGATGTCGATGTCATCGAACTCAATGAAGCATTTGCAGCACAGGCTTTGGCTACGACCCGCAGGTTAGGACTGCCAGACGACGCCGAACACGTCAATCCAAACGGCGGTGCAATCGCCCTCGGACATCCGCTTGGTATGTCCGGTGCCCGCCTCGCCCTGACGGCTGCAATCGAACTCAAAGAACGCGGCGCCAAGCGTGCACTTTGCACCATGTGCATCGGTGTTGGTCAGGGCATTGCAATGATGATCGAGGCTGTCTGATCAGACCAGAACAGAGCCGCCGCTAATGTCGGCGGCTCTGATCACGATAACCCGCCTTCGGTTTGTTCACCTGCCAAGCAAGCCGGCATCCACCCATCTTGACGCTTAAGACTAGCAACTCTGACGGCGGCTCATGCTGACTGGCCTCGTCAAGTCAACGCGTGGAGATCAGGATTCCGCGCAACCACGACCAGGAAAACCAACGTGTCAGAACCTCATCATCCGTTTTTCAATCCGGCCAAGCGCCCGCACAAGGAAGGCGACTTCTCCAGCGATGAAGTCCGTCTTGCCAACCGCAACCCCGGCACTCTGCTTGAATCGTTGCGCTATGATCTGACGCCCACGGGCCTGCACTATCTTCTTATTCACTTCGATGTTCCATTTGTTGAATCACCGGACAATTGGACTCTGAGCATTGCGGGGCTGGTCGACAACCCCGTCACTTACACACTTAAGGATCTGCAGCAGCTGCCAAAGCGGTCACTGAAGGTGACATTGGAGTGCGCCGGCAACGGCCGGGCAGGGGTCGTTCCCCGTGCGCAAAGCCAGCCCTGGCATCAGGAGGCTGTTGGAACGTCCGAGTGGACAGGCACACCACTGCGGCCGCTTCTTGAAAAAGCAGGCCTGTCCGCTGAGGCTGTGGATGTCGTATTCTATGGTCAGGATCGCGGCTTTGGCGGTGGCATCGAGCATGACTATGGCCGCAGCCTGTCCCCAGATCAGCTCCGCTCAGATGATCTGCTGCTTGCCTGGGAAATGAATGGGGCACCCCTCTTGCCACAGCATGGCTTTCCCCTGCGCCTGGTTGTACCGGGTTGGTACGGAATGGCCAGCGTCAAATGGCTTGATCGGATCGAAGTCATCGACCGCCCGTTTGATGGCTTCCAACAGAAAGGGACGTACGTTTACAAGAAGAGCGCTGACGATCCGGGCACCCCGGTCACTGCCATGTTGGTTCGATCTCTCATGGTCCCGCCTGGCATGCCTGATGTCTATACGCGGAGCAGGCTTGTGGACAGTGGTACCGTCTCACTCTTCGGCCGTGCCTGGTCGGGTGCGGGTGTCCCCATCTCCAAAGTCGAAGTTGCTGTCGACGGAACCTGGCACGATGCTGAACTTGAACCGGAGATTGGCACTTACGCCTGGCGAGGCTGGCGCTTTAACTGGGATGCCGTCGCCGGCGAACACGAACTGATGTGCCGTGCGACCGATGGCAATGGAGTCACGCAGCCGCTGGAAGCCAGCTTCGACATGACTGGCTTCGGCAATAACTCAGTTCAGCGGCAGAAAGTGACGGTCAGAGAGCAGCAGGTCTGAGCGTCCATCAACGGAACTCATTCCGGCTCGTGAAAGGTGTTGGGTTGTTGAAAAAAACCGAGCACAAGACAACCGTCCGATGATGTCGCAACGTGTCGGCTGCCCGCCGGGCGCCAAACAAAGTTTCCAGCTGTCACAGCACCTTCGTGATCTTCAAGCGTGCCCTCCAATACCCAGCTCTGCTCGATCCCGACATGGGTATGATCTGGCAGAACCGCACCAGGTGCAAGGCGCGTCAGCGTTGTCATCATGCCCGTTGACTTGTCCTCCATGAGGACTTTCATCTCGATGCCTGGAAACTGCGTTTCCTGCCATGGAATATCATCTACGGTGACATACCGCGACGACATCGCAGCAAGTGCATCATGTGACTTGTAATTCGGTGTTTCAACAGCCATCGCCAATCCCTTTCGCTAAGCAATTTCACTAAGTCAATAGTCCGCGCTTGGACAGGTTTCGCATCAATGCACCAGTACCAAACGTCCACGGTTTGGCTCTGTCAGACGTCGTCATGAGATTAGTCAATGATCCAAGTGCAGGAGTGGATATCGTCACCACATCACCGACCTTGTGCGTAAACCCCATGCCTGCTTCGCCGCGATCTTCCGTAGGCGCGAACATTGTGCCAAGGTACAGGACGGCCCCGTCGGGGTACTGATGCGTGCGCCCGATCATCTCGCTGACCAAGGCGGCTGGATCACGTGCAATTTCCGACATCGAGGATGCCCCCGTCATTTCAAACCCATCCTCTCCAGCAACAGTGAGCTTGACGTCCATTCGCCGAACGGTATCGATTGTGAAAAACTCATCAAAGAATCGAATAAACGGACCGATAGCGGCAGAAGCATTATTGTCTTTGGCCTTCGACAACAACAAGGCCGAACGCCCTTCAATGTCGCGCAGATTAACATCATTCCCGAGAGTTGCGCCGACAATATTCCCTACGCTATCGACGAGAAGCACAACTTCAGGCTCTGGGTTATTCCAAGTCGATCGCGGATGCAGGCCTGCCTCCATACCATGGCCAACGGACGCCATTGGCTGTGCCTTGGAGAAGATTTCAGCATCTTCACCAATGCCGACCTCCAGATACTGAGACCAGGCATCCTGAGCAATAAGCGTCTCTTTGAGTGCCAGCGCTTCAGGCGAACCAGGTACCAGGTTCTTGAGATCGCCACCCAACTTTTCGGCAATCTGCGAACGGATGGCTTCCGCCTTTTCCGGCGCCCCCTTGGCTTGTTCCTCGATCACCCGCTCAAGCATCGACCGGGGAAAGGTCACACCGGCTGCCTTAACCGCCTGAAGGTCGATTGGCGGCAGTAACCATGGTCGCGTCTCATCGCGATCGGCCTCTGGCGTGTTAGCCAGAATATCTGCGAGTTCGCCGATACGATCACCCGCAGCATCCTGCAGAATGCCGACAGCGTTCTCGTTCTCAGCCAGATCAGCAATTGTCGCTGCATGACTGGAGACATCATAAACCCCGTCCTCGCGAACTGTCACAACTGATGGCCCACCAACATCCGGTCGCCAAACCCGGCCGGCCAGAGCACCAGCAGCGCCATCTTCCGGAAGCGTCGCCGCCACTGTCATCTGTTCCCGCATCAGCGTTTCCTCATTTCAGTCAGCATCTCAACCGCACAACACCTAGTGTAAACGACAAGCCCGTCGAAAAGCCACCTCTCCTCGCGATCGAAGCGTCACTTGGCGACCCAGACCTTTCAATGCTAGGTCGTGCTCTGGAACATCACGAAACTGGAGCCCGACATGTTAACCAACGATGCCCGCATCGCTGTCTTCGCCGGAGATGGAATCGGCAACGAAATCCTGCCACCCACCATGGAAATCCTGAAGACGCTGGAAGACAAGCTTGGTGGCTTCCGGCTGACGTTCGAAGAACACGATGCAGGCGCCGCATACTACAAGGAAACCGGCAAGGACATCTCCGAAGAGGCCATGAAAGCCGCAGGCGACGCCGACGCGATCCTGCTTGGCGCAATGGGCTTGCCCGATGTCCGCCACGCCGACGGGACCGAAATCGCACCTCACCTCACAATGCGTGAGAACTTCCATCTCGTCGCTGGTGTTCGACCGGTCAAGGCCTATCCAAATGTGCCGCAGCGTCTCGCAGACGAGCGCGCAGCCAACATCGATTTCATCGTTCTTCGAGAGTCGACCGAAGGACTCTTCTATTCTCGCGACAAGGGCGAGGTTCAGGACGACAAGGTTGCCTATGAAACGCTCCGGATCTCCCGCGATGTTACGGAAGAGCTCGTAGACGTTGCATTCGATCTGGCCCGCCAACGCAAAGACAAAGGCGGCAAGGGTCGCGTTACATGCGTAGATAAATCCAACGTCTTCCGATCCTTCGCGTTCTTCCGAAAGATCTTCTACGAGCGGGCAGACCAGAACAAGGACATCCAGGTCGATGCCGCATATGTTGACGCGATGGCCCTCGATCTTATCAGGAAGCCCTGGGAATACGATGTCCTGGTAATGGAAAACATGTTTGCAGATATCCTGTCCGATCTTGGCGGAGGCTTGGTCGGCGGTATGGGCATGGCGCCTTGTGCTGAGATCGGCAAGCAGCATGCCCTATTCCAGCCCGCTCATGGATCTGCACCCGACATCGCTGGCGAAGATAAGGCCAATCCGATGGCAACAATCCTATCTGGTGTCCTGATGTTGAACTGGCTCGGCCGCCGTCTCGACAATCCCAAAATGATCGAGGCAGCAGATGTTCTTGATGAAGCGGTCGAAAGAGCCTTCGCTTCGAATTCCCTCCGCCCGATGGAATATGGCGGCGACCAGGGTACGAAGGATGCCTCAAAAGCTGTCCTCACGAGCCTTGACGCCGTGATCAGTGGTAAGGGCTAAGCCTGGGAAATAGCGCAGACCATGACGCTGCTTCTCGATATCCGCCAGCCAGAATGGATGCGTGAGGAAGAGCTTCAGGAGCTCTTAACTCCGCATCTTCCTGGGGTCGAGATCCTGTGTGGCATCCGGGAATTACGAAACGACGTTATCATGGCAGCCGTTATTGATCTCTTTCCCGATGTCATCAACCGCGTGCCGAATTTGCAGCTCGTGCAAAAGCTGGGCGCAGGCGTTGATGGGATCATCTATGCCGAAGGGCTTCCTGAGCACATACGCGTCACGCGGTTAGTCACAGATGTGCCCGCGATCGAGATTGCCGAATACTGCCTGGCGCATGTTCTGCAGTTCCAGCGCAACCTACCAGCCCATCGGTCTGATCAGACGATCCGCAATTGGAATCCGCTGCCGCCACGTCAAACGTCTGAAACAACGGTCGCCGTTTTGGGTCTTGGCGTAATCGGCGGCCTGACCGCTCAGAAGCTGGCAAGCCTCGGCTTCAACGTGATTGGTTGGAGTAGGTCCGCCAAAGTATTGGACGGCGTAGATTGCAGGTTTGGTGATGCAGCGCTAATCGATATCTTGCAATCAGCCGATTATCTGATCTGCATCCTGCCATCGACAACTATGACGCGCGATTTCTTAAATCGAGAACGCCTTATGTGCATGAAAGCTGAGGCAGTTATTATCAATGCCGGCCGCGGCGACCTCATCGTTGATGAAGATCTCATCGGCGCCCTTAATCAGGGCCTAATCCGGCACGCCGTTCTCGATGTCTTCCGCGAAGAGCCTCTGCCGCCAGAACATCCGTTCTGGGAGCACCCGCACGTCACCGTCACACCGCACGTTTCAGGCTGGCATCAAGGTGATGCGTTGTTCGATGTTGCCAGTAACTACAAGCGGCTACGTGCTGGCCAGCCCTTGCTGAATGAAGTCGATCGCAACGCCGGTTACTGACCCAGGCCAATCGCCTAAGCGCTATCTTTCAGTGCTTCCTCATCATCTTCTTCGATAGGTCGATCCGTGAAAAACGCTGTCTGTAAGTCGACACTTGATCGTTTACCCAGAGACTTCCGCGGACCATCAAGCCAACTCTGCGCTTCATGCCGGCCAGCGCCCATCAGATAGTCGAGTAGCTCTTTCTCAGGCATAATTTTTGAGGATGCATTGAGACCCGCTGTAAACTCTCCAGCACTGATCATATGGAAGCGATGGGCTTTCATCCGCTCCAACGGCGAGCTGCGTGCCCTGAGCCAACGATTGGGTACCTGGCGGGCATGGAGGAGTGTCTCAATATCGCGGATGAGAGGTTGATTGAACGTAATCGTATTGACGCGGTCTTCGATCGCTTTGGCTGACTTGGGAACGCGCGCCTGATGCAGGGGATTAAGTAAAACCAGTAATGTGTCTGAAACCGGACTTTCAGAAGCAGTCTTCAACAGATCGGGATTGGCTGAAAATCCACCGTCCCAATAGCTCCGACCCTCAATTTCCACGGCATGATGCAAGGTCGGCAGGCAGGCAGATGCAAGGACAACATCAACGGTCAATTCGCTGCGCATAAACAGGCGCGAACGACCCGTCGCCACGTCGGTTGCAGCCAGAACCAGTTCCAAATTTTTGGCATCGCGGATGCCTTCAAAATTGATATGCTCTTCAAGGATCTTTCGAAGTGGATCAAACCCTCCCGGATTGAACGAGTAAGGTGAAAAGAATGCCGTCATATTGGGCATCTGACCAGCCTTAGCCAATCCGAACAAAAACGGATTGAGGCGCAACAGATCCGCCACCCCTGCCCTTTCCACAGCATTCCAAACAGAACTCAGCGTCTCGCGAGCCAGCTCAGCGTTGCCTTGGGCCAGACCATGCGCGACAGCCACTGCATTGACAGCACCGGCACTTGTTCCGCTCAACCAGCCAACAGTAAGATCCTGCTCTTCTAGCAGCCTGTCCAAGACACCCCACGTAAAGGCGCCATGAACGCCACCGCCCTGGAGGGCTAAGTTGAGTGGGCGTCTTCGACGAAAAAATCGCAGCAATGCTTGTCCCTCACACTGAGAAGCCCGACGCAGCCCAAGTTGCATACTTAGAGCTTCGCAAAGTCGATTGCTATGAGACAGAGGTGCTAAGAGAGTGCGATGCAGACGTATTGATCTGGCGCCAAGACATCAGTCGCAAAAAAGCGATTGCGTAACCCCAGACTGCGCGATGAAACCTATCGAACTGATCCCGATTTGATCCAGGCAATAGGCCCTAAAGCTCGCTAACGGTCCGCGTCCGGCGCAGGAGACGTCGTTTTGCCCGAGCCGGCACACGTTTGCCTTGCCTTGAGAACAAGGCCTTCTCGATGTTCGTCATGAACAATCGCGCGGCATTGTCCCAGCTGTACGACTGGCCGTGGGCCCGGACAGCCTTGCGATCAAGTTGCAGTGCAGCCTGCGCGGCTTTAGCCAGATCGTTATCAAGAACGCCGGTGACACCGCTTGTCACATTATCGATCGGTCCCGTGACGGGGTAAGCAGCAACAGGGACGCCACTGGCCATAGCCTCGATCAGGACAATTCCGAACGTATCGGTGAGACTCGGAAACACGAAAACATCTGCAGATGCGTAAGCTTCGGCCAGATCTTCACCGACCCGTTTGCCGGTAAAAGTAACGTCGGGGTAGCGGTTTCGCAGCTCATCAAGCATCGGCCCAGTCCCGACGACCACTTTCCGACCAGGAAGATCAAGCTTGAGGAAGGCTTCGATGTTCTTCTCGATCGCAACACGTCCGACATAGAGAAAAACCGGCTCATCAGAGCCAAAAACGCGGCAATCGCGTGGCCGGAAAAGCTCCGTGTCGACGCCCCGCGTCCAGGGCAAAATCCGCTCGAATCCCCGTTCCTCAAGCTCGGTTGCAAGGGATTGGCTGGCGACCATGATGCCTTCACCGGCATTATGGAAGCGGCGTTGAATGGCGTAGATCCAGCTTGCCGGTATTCCAAACCGGCCTGAAAGATACTCGGGAAAACGTGTATGAAAAGCCGTTGTGAACGGGATGTTGCGTTGCAGACAATAGCGCCGGGCCATCCAACCAATCGGCCCTTCCGTCGCGATGTGCACCGCGTCAGGCTGGATCATGCCCAACCGCTCGATGACATAGTGATATCCAGGAATGGCGAGGCGAATCTCGGGGTAGGTCGGGCACGGCACGGTGTTAAACTCGGATGGTGTCAGGAACACGAGCTCAACACCGACTTCAGCCACCTGATCCGCCAAGCGCTCGTAGGTCCGCACCACCCCGTTGATCTGGGGGCGCCAAGCGTCTGTGGCGACCAGAACCCTCATCCTAAATGGCAACTCCTACTTCTTGCGCCGTCACGGCATGCGCCTCTTCCGCGCCGCGCACCTCCAGCCAGCGAATCAGCTCAAAGTTTCCTGACTGATCTTCCACAACGGCGGTGCAGCTTTCAACCCAATCACCTGTATTGATATAATGCGTGTCACCAAACATTTTTGAGGCGGCTTGGTGAATGTGGCCGCAAATAACGCCATCGACGTTTTGCTTCTTGGCCTCATTCGACAGCATGTGCTCAAAATCGCCGATGAAGTTGACGGCGGCCTTGACCCGCCCTTTCAGGTAAGCGGACAACGACCAGTATTTCAGGCCGAAGCGCCGGCGGACGAAGTTAACGGGTGCGTTTGTCCAAAGCGCCACCTGGTAGGCATAGTCCCCTAGCACGGCGAGCCAACGTGCCCGTTGAGACACGACGTCAAATTCATCGCCATGCATCACCAGGTAGCGTTTGCCATTGGCCGTTGCATGAATTGCGTTGCGCTCTATCGCAATGTCACCGAAGTTCGTGCCGCAATAAGCCCGAACCTCATCATCATGGTTGCCTGGAATATAGATGACCTTGCTGCCCTGCCTGACCATCCGCAAAATCATCTGTAGGGCCTGATTGTTAGCCTCGGGCCATCTCGGCCCACGTTTGATGCGCCAGAAGTCGACGATATCGCCGACCAAATATACAGTCTCAGCGCTATTCTCTGATAGGAATTCAACCAAGCGGTCGGCTTGCGACGCGCGAGCTCCTAGATGAATATCAGACAGGAATAACGTGCGATAGACGGCCATAACGGGCTCCCTATGCCGCGCGTCGGGCGGCGGCTGGCTCCTTGATCTCCACGCTCCCTCCATAGTGAAGAGATTCAGTTAACAGCCTTATGACAACAGCCAACTTTGCGCTCATTATAGCACAGCCTGCCGCAAATTTGAGCGTAAGAGATCGATCATATCGATGTCCGGCTTCGACCCCGAATGCCGCAGGGAATTTGCAACACTCAGCTCCGGCAAATTCCTACTATGCGATTTTCAAAGATTTCCCGAGTTAAGTCAGCACTTTAGTAGACGCGTATTGGGAAATACCGGTCCACTAATTCCTGAAACCGCCCATTCGACTGCAGCTTTTCGATTGAACGGTTGAGCATATTGCGCATCTGATTATCCGACTTGCGAACCAGGATAGCGATTCCGTCGCCGAAATAGCGCGGTTCAAAGAATGGCCCCCCCCGCAGCACGCAGCACGCCTTGGAATTCGTCCCATTCACCCAGAAGACCAATCCAATCCCGTCATCAAATATCGCGTCTGTGGCACCAGTTTGAAGTGCCTGACGGGCCAGCGCCCGTGTCGGATAGGCTTTGACGCCGACATTGCGGAAAAAGGCCAGCAAATAGGCCTCGTGAGCACTACCTTGCACGACCGCAACAGACCGGCTGTCCAAACCTGAGGGCGTCATGGCAAAAGCTGGCGAATTGCGTCGGACGGCAAAGCGCGCGGGAGTGTAGAAGTAGCGATGCGTAAAGCCAACTTGACCTGCCAACTTGGCCGTAACGCGATGCGCAGCAATCACAGCGTCAGCCGAGTCCCGCTTCAAAGCAGGGATCAGGGCATCCCAACCGAGTGATTTGATATCGCACGTAATTTCCTGATCAAGGCAGATCGCTCTGGCCAGATCAACATTGAAACCTGTTAGCGTCCCATCTTCGTCCGCAGCATTGAATGGCGGATAATCATCAGTTGTCACAAACCGAATGATAATCCTCTGGCTGGGCTCGAGCTCATCGCTTTCTGCATTGCTTGATTGCTGCGCAAGCGCGAGGCCTGGCAACAGAAAAGCCAAACAAGCGATCAAGCTCAACAGCAATCGTTTCACGTCGCCCGTCTCCAAATCAATCCTCAAGCTTGTTTTATTCGAACCAATGGCAAGAGCAAGCGCGTAAAGCCTGTTTACGCAGCCATATTAATCAGCTTACATATTAAAAATCTTCGCTCGTCTATCCTTCCGTTGCCAGCACAACAGGTAAGCCAGGCAAATGGACCATCGTCCAACTAGGCAGTCGGCCCCAAAATTCAAATTTGCAGCTGACCAACTGTCCAATGCCGAGCTTGACCGCTATGAGTTCATTGTCGGCTCCAGTGTGGATCGGGCCACAATCGATCGGGCAAGCCTCATCGCAGGAGCCTGGAATGTTATGCCACACGACGTTCTGCTAGCACTTGGCTGGATTACACCAGAGGACTACGTTGCAAAACTAGCCGATGCGTTGGGCGTTGGACATGCATTTTCCGGACAACGACGCGAGACTGATCGCGACGTCGACGCAACCACCCAACGACCAAGCAATGTTGCTTCAGAAGTTGATCGCTCAAGACGCTTTGCGACCCGCGTCTGCCTCACGACGCATCTGCGCCCCGAAGCAACCTTGTCAGCCGTTCAACGGGCCCAGTATGCCGACACTGCCATAAACAGCCTCCGTTTAGGTATGCCATCCTCGTCTGCTGCAACACGAGTCTATTTTTGGCAATTCCTGACGGTGTTTTCAGGTTTAGGGTTGTTCCTTGGCGCGGCACTCGTCGATCGCTGGCTGGCATACGTCCTGTTAGCTTTTCTCGCAGCGGTCCCCTTCGCCTTCGTTGTGGCTCTGCGCCTCAATGCGCTTCTGGTCTACTGGCGTCACCGACACCCGAGATTGCGTAAGAGATTCTATTCCGAAAGCAGACGCGTGCCAGCCGCTGAGCTACCCGTCTACAGCATCCTTGTCCCATTGTTTCAGGAGGCCGACGTCTTGCGCGATCTTCTGGCTGCGCTGTTGCACCTCGATTATCCATCCGCAAAGCTTGATGTGATCCTGATACTTGAGGAATCCGACAGTGAGACCCAGGGCGCTGTCGCTAACACCGGCCTTCCCGGTTTCGTCAGAGTTGTAATAGTTCCCGACCTACAGCCCCGAACCAAACCGAAAGCGCTGAATTACGCGATACAGTTTGCCAGAGGAGAGTTTGTCGTCGTCTACGATGCCGAAGATGTACCCGACCCTGATCAACTGCGGGAAGCAATCCAAGCCTTTACTGAGAACCCGGAGATTGATTGCCTGCAGGCCCGCCTCAACATCTACAATCCCTCAGAGAATTGGCTAACCGCCCAATTCGCACTTGAGTACACAACTTTGTTCGACGGACTTCTGCCGTCATTGGATCGATTGGACCTGCCAATCCCCTTAGGAGGCACCTCCAACCACTTTCGCCGCCGCATGCTGATCGCAGCAGGACTTTGGGACCCTTTCAATGTCACTGAAGACGCTGATCTCGGATTGCGGCTTGAAAGGCAGGCTCGCGAAATCGCAATCCTGGACTCTACAACATGGGAAGAAGCACCTGGCGACTTTAGAAATTGGCTCCGGCAACGCACACGATGGATTAAGGGTTGGATGCAGACCTACATGGTCCACATGCGCAACCCCTTGGAGTTGATGCAGGAGCTCGGGCTTACGAAGTACATCGCATTGCAGTGTCTAGTTGGAGGCTTTCTGTTGTCAGTTATTCTCCATCCGGTATTCTATGCGGTCGTGATTGCTGAACTCCACAAACCAACACCCTTCCAGCCGGGATCGTCCGTTGCCGCCCAAGTGCTGTGGGGCCTGGCGATCTTCAACCTACTGACAGGGTTCCTGACATCGCTGTGCTTCAGCACCCTTGCCGCCGTCCGACGCGGTTGGTGGCGGCTGGCCTGCTTGGTTCCCTTGATGCCAGTTTACTGGCTACTTGTTTCACTGGCCGCCTATCGCGCTGCGTACCAGCTCCTCACTGCGCCTTACCATTGGGAAAAAACACGCCACAGACCGCGTCCGTAGGGAGCCATCACAGGCAGGGTCAGGCGATGGAGTGGTCTTTGTCCGAAAGAGAGAATGGAACACTGGAATGAACGCTCGAGATCGGCGCTTTGCGTTTCTAGCGAACCTGAATCGTCAAGCTATTGACAAATGAATGCGATGGCACTTGCCGCCATGTCCAGTAGAACGGCATGCCCCCGCACGCTCCAGAGGTAGAGCCCGCCGCCCACAAGAAACACCATCGTCGCATATAGCACTGCGCGCACCTGCCAGGGAGCCGTTATCGAGTTCTTGTCCATACCATCCGGCCTTTGGAGCGATCGAAACATCGGCCTAATATAGATGATGCCTGCCGCTTCACCAAGTTCATGTCGCGGGCACGGCCGCCGACGTAATGCGATCGACAGGCTTCTCGCGGATCGGCAGATGGATCAGCGCTGCAAAGATCCCAAGCGCAACCGAAATCCACCACATCATATCATAGGACTGGGTCTGGTCATAAAGGTAGCCGGCCATCCAGGCCCCAAGAAACGACCCCATTTGGTGGGAAAAGAACACCACTCCATAGAGCATTGTCATCCAGGCCGGTCCATAAAATGTCGCCACCATCGTCGAGGTCAGAGGGATCGTTGACAACCAGAAAATGCCGAGTACCGCGCTTAGAATAACAATCGTTGGCCCGTCGATCACCGGCAGGAACAAGAATGCAAGGAACACGCATGAACGGCCGATATAAATCAGGCTAAGCCCATACTTTTTGAGATAGCGCTTGCCCCACCAACCAGCAAAAAATGTTCCGATCAGGTTGCCAATACCAACCACCGTTAGACCGATAACACCGTAGCTCGGATCAATGCCAAGGTCGGCCACATATGACGGCAGATGCACGGCATAAAATACAACGTGAAAGCCGCAGACAAAGAATCCCGCATTCAGCAGCCAGAAGCTAGGATGCGTAAAGGCTTCATAAAGCGCTTCACCGACGGTTTGTGCCTTGACCTTCGGGTCTGTAACCGCTGGCGGACGCCCGCTCAGTGGCCAGGCCAACGGAATAATGATCAACGCCGTGAAGGCAAGAACCAACAAGCTGGTTTGCCACCCAAGATACTCCATCAGGAAGTGCGCATAGGGCAGCGCGAGAAGCAGTCCCAAGCCACTGCCGATACCGAGCCGTGCTACTGCGACAGTCCGCATTTCGGGTGGCACCGCACGCCCCGCAGCACCGACCAAGGCATTAATGCCGGCGCCGGCCACACCAAGTCCGAGAAAGATACCCGACAGGTAGAGCTCCCACTCCGTCTGCGCGGAATACATCATCCACAAGCCAAGCGTTGTGGCGAGTCCACCGAATACAACAACCCGGCCCGTCCCGTACTTATCAGATACGGCCCCGGAGAAAGGCGCTGCCACGCCCCAGACGATATTGGCAATGGCGATTGACAGCGAGAAAACCTCGCGGCCGAAACCGAGATCGTCACTCATTGGCTTGAGGTAGAGACCCATCGACTGACGCAACCCCATTCCGATGGCGACGATCACGCCACACGTCAGCAAAACGAACCAGACGGGCAACCGGTCAATCGGCGGGGCTTTGGTGCTCACGGATCAAATCTCTCTTTGGTTTTCACGGCACCTTGGCATGAAATTGAGAAAACCGCGCAACAATTTTTTGCATGTCACGGATTAGCTTTGCTTATGCATCAGCTAGAGAATCTGCTCGTTACGAAGCTCGAAAACGCCTTTCGCATCGGGCTTCAAACCCCTCTGCCTTAAGGTTATGGCATGCCCCTCGGTCAGCACGTTTATCTCATAGATGTTGTACGCTGCTGGCTCGCCGTGCCCTGCCTTGGGGTCAACTGAAAACGACGGCACGCCCACAATCGGAAACAACCGTTCCTGGCGCGTACATCGCACCAGCATGTTGCGATGATTATGACCATGGATGACGAGGTCAGCACCGGCCTCTTCCAGAACTGCTTTCAGGCTACCAGCATCCTCCAATGCACGCCGGCTTGTCGCCTGTCCCGGAAGGGGCGGGTGATGCACCATAACGACACGGCAGTAGTCTTCGGCTTGCAACCGGACAAGCAACTGCCGCAAGCGCTCGAGTTGCAGCGCGCCGACCCGACCGCTCGCAATACCAGGGGGTGTGGGAACGGCACTGTTCACACCAATCAAAGCGATCGGTCCAACGATGCGCAGATAGGGAAAGTCCTCGGCAGCCGACCCAGCGATTAGCGACTGGCCGGTCTCGCAGCTGCGCATGTAATTCTGCCAACGCTGCGTACCGATGTCTGACCATAGAGGACAGTATATATCGTGATTGCCGGGAACCAACGAGACATCTTCATGGCTGCCAAGCTGCTGCAACCAGGTTGTAGCCGCCTCAAGTTCGCTTGGAAGCCCAATATTGGCAAGATCGCCAGAGACCGCGATGTGATCACAGTTCTGTTCTCGAAGATCCTGCAACAGCAGATCAATCGTTTCCCAGCGATGTACTAACCGGCGTTTGCGGTACCAGTTGGCAGCGCCGAGCGCACGCTTGAGATTCCAATGCCGTGGCCAGAAGCCGGCCACATTCGGCAGATGCACATCAGAAATATGAGCGAGCCGAAACGCCTTTGACATTGAGTGCTGGTCCAATCCTTCAGGTGCAAGCGAGTCTACCCAACGCACGACTTCGCACAATTGGGCTTGCAACCACACCGTCATGCGGTCAGAAGTTTCCGGCGGTCAAGTTTCATGTAAGGAGTTTCCCGGAAGACAATGCGCCAGTGGCTGATCAAAAAAGCTCTTCAGCGCTATTGGCGTCTGACACGGGCGCTGACCCTTGGCGCACAAGGCGTGGTATTTGACGATGAGGGTCGTGTCCTTTTGGTCCGCCATGGGTATCGTCCGGGTTGGCACTTTCCTGGCGGTGGTGTCGAGGCCAACGAGACCATCCTTGAGACAGTCCTGAGAGAGTTGGAAGAGGAGACCGGCGTAGAAGCGATCGGCGAGCCTGAACTGTTTGGCCTCTACACCAATTTCAAAGCCTTTCCATCTGACCACATCGCGCTTTTCATTGTTCGAGACTGGCGCCAATTGCGGGTCCCCAAACCGAACGCCGAGATCGCTGAAGTTGGTTTCTTCACACCATCTTCCCTACCGGATGCCACGATCCCCGCGGTTCACCGTCGCTTGCTAGAGATAGCGCAAGAGACGCCCATTTCTTCTGACTGGTAATTCCTTATGACAGTGAACAGCACCCTCGCCATAGCCGAGTTACGGCCAGTATCGTCGCAGGACATCACAGGGATCGGAGCACTGCACGCACGTGTCTTCGGCCCCGGAAGATTCACTCGGACAGCCTACCGTATCCGCGAGGGAGCACCCAAATTCTCACGCTTCTGCCGCCAGGCACTGATTGCCGGCGAACTTGTTGCTGCCGTCAGCTTTACTGAGATTCAGATTGGAGAGAAGCGCCATGCTCTTCTACTTGGCCCACTGGCTGTCGCCTCAGAAGTCGCAAATCAAGGCCTCGGTCGAATGCTCATCGCAACCGGGCTGGATCAAGCCCGTGAATATGGCATCTCCGTTGTTCTGCTTGTCGGCAATCAATCTTACTATGCCCGCCATGGCTTCGAACAAGTCCCCATCGGTCAGATCAAACTCCCAGGGCCGGTGGACCCACATCGCATATTGGCTTGGCAGGCAGAGCCTGATGCCATGCGGGACTACGAGGGTATGGTGGTAGCCACGAGAGGATAGTCGATCACGCAAGCGGACTAACATGAAGGCCCGCGGGCTATTTGCCCATAGATCGTATCTCCCTGGAAACGGTAGGCCCAAACCAACGCTTCTGACCGCTCTAATTCAACGAAAAGACAAGCTTGTCGGGCCGCGAGCCGATTTTTCGGCAAGATGAATTCATCCGCGGCGCATTTCCCCGCATAACGATTTCAGTGTCGTTCTTCTTCACGACTCCCAGCACATCGTAGCCGACCTTGCCGCAACGCTTGGTAAAGATATAGGCCGTGCCCGAATAGATCTCGCCGTCACGAACGCCTTCGAACAGGACATCACCCTTACGGGCACCACGCTGACGCATGCCTTGTCGAGGCCGTTCATAAGCAATCTGCCGCTGCGATCCGTTGGCCGTCAGTTTTACGGTCGACCCGTTATGATACCAGATCGACCCGCCAACAGGCTGAGGCGCCGACTGCTGATAGCTTTGCACCTGTGGACCAGTTGGTGGGGATTGCCGCGCAATCTTCCAATCGAGCGTCTTGACATCTCGATCGCAGTTGTATGCTGCCGGCAGGCCGGAAGCTGCAAGCTCACATAGCATTGGTATGCGCACCCGGACACCCTGGTCACGCAACGAGATATTCAGCACGTAGAGGCTCGACCCGTACTTGAAACGTTGGCCGCGTGCGACGCAATATCCCTCGGTTTTTGACAGCACGATCTTGTCGCGAACCTGGTAGCGTATCGTACGCCCGTTGCCGGCTCTCTCATCCTCAGCCCGCTGCAGAGCCTCGTCCTGCATCACATACTGACCATCCACCGAACGGCAGACGTGTGAATAATCACCAGCCAGACTGGTATCGGACACAAACACGGCGCCAGCCATTGCCGCAATCACAGCCAACGCAAACTTCGCTTTCGGTTGCGGTAAAGTTGACATCTCTCACTCTCTCCTTGTGATGCCTATGGCGGCTGGACCGTTCCAATGCCTCCAAGTTCGACGTTATACTCGGTTCTTGAACATGAACAGACTGTGACCAAATCGTGAGGATTGCAGTCATCTGCGTGATGCGCTAGCCAGGGTCCCATGAACATCGCACTAAAGACAGTCATCGACTCAAAACCGATTGTTGTCGCAGCCCTTTATAAGTTCACACCACTCGATAACCTCGAAGAACGCCGCACGCATCTGAAGGCGTTGCTCAAGGCAAACGACGTGTATGGAACATTGCTGCTCGCGCCCGAAGGAATCAATGGAACGATCTCCGGTCCGCGATCCGGCATAGATGCAGCCTTGGCAGCCATTCGGGAACTACCCGGCTGCGCCGACATCGAACACAAAGAGTCATGGGCCGAGACAACACCGTTTCAGCGGCTCAAAGTTCGCTTAAAGACTGAGATCGTTCGGCTCGGCATGCCGGAGATAAACCCAAATGATCAAGTCGGCGCCTATGTCGAACCTGAAGACTGGAACGAACTCATCCAGTCTCCTGACGTCATCACAATCGACACGCGCAACGACTACGAAATTGCCATTGGCACATTCGAAGGTGCAGTCGACCCAAAGACATCTGCATTTCGCGAGATTACCGATTGGGTAGCAGACAATCTGGATCCCAACGAAAACCGCAAGGTAGCCATGTTCTGCACGGGCGGCATTCGCTGCGAGAAAGCCACGGCACTGCTCAAGCAGCGTGGCTTCAAGGAAGTCTATCATTTACGTGGCGGCATCCTGAAGTATCTGGAAACCGTCCCCGAGGAAGAAAGTCTTTGGAGTGGCGACTGCTTCGTCTTTGACGACCGCGTCTCTGTTCGCCATGGCCTAGAGGTTGGTGACTACGCATGGTGTCCCGTTTGCGATCGCCCAGCAAAGCAAGGAACCGTTTGCTGCACTGATCAGCTATCTGGTTTGCAAAGGCAGTACCCACCGAGCGATAAGACAGAAAAACCGGAAGACTGAAGACAAACAGGATTATTCGATGGTGCAACTCGCTGACGGCCTCAAGCGGCTCGGAACTGAAACTGCGTTCGAAGTTTTGGCACGCGCTGCAGCGCTCCAGGCAGAAGGCCGTGATATCATCAATCTTGGTATTGGCCAGCCGGACTTTAAGACACCTGAGCATGTCGTAGAAGCCGCCGTCAAAGCGCTCCGCGACGGTGAACATGGCTACACCCCAGCTCAGGGGATATTACCACTCCGCGAAGCCGTCTCGCAGGACTTACAGCGCCGGCATGGTGTGGATGTCAGCCCAGAGGATGTTGTCATCATGCCGGGCGGCAAACCGACGATGTTCTTCTCGATTTTGATGTTCGGCGCCGCCGGTGCCGAAATTATGTATCCGGATCCAGGCTTTCCAATCTACCGGTCGATGATTGAATACACCGGCGCGAAACCTGTTCCCATCGCATTGCTCGAAGAAAACGGTTTCGCCTTTAGTGCCGAGCAGGTCCTTGCCGGGATCACACCGGCAACCCGACTGATCATCTTGAATACGCCAGGAAACCCAACCGGTGGTGCGGTGCCCAAGGAAGAAATAGAGAAGCTCGTGGCCGGGCTGGCAGATCATCCGGACGTCGCGATCCTATCCGACGAAATCTACAGTCAGATGCTGTACGACGGGCGAGAGCACGTCTCGCTGCTACGCTACCCCCAGCTGCGCGATCGCCTAATCATGCTTGATGGTTGGTCAAAGACCTATGCCATGACGGGCTGGCGGCTCGGCTTCAGTGTCTGGCCACGCCACCTCGTTGAGCCGATAGTGCGACTCGCAGTCAATTGCCACTCATGCGTCAATGCCCCAACGCAATTTGCTGGGATTGCCGCCCTCAACGGACCGCAGGACGCTGTCCACGAAATGCTGGCTGCGTTCGATGACCGCCGACGCGCCATCGTCCCAATGCTCAACCAGCTCCCTGGTTTTCGATGCATCGAACCAGGCGGCGCCTTTTACGCGTTCCCGAACATCACCGGGACCGGGATGACGGCCAAAGAACTGCAAAACCGGATGCTTGAAGAAGCGGGCGTAGCGACGGTTGCTGGAACGAGCTTCGGCATTCACGGCGAAGGTTTCATCCGCTTTTCCTATGCCAACTCCAAGGAGAATATCGCAAAGGCGATTGAGCGTATCGGTACGCTACTGACCGATACAAATGCGGGCTGACGCCTGATAACGCTGACGGAGCGCTTTACAGCGCGGGTATGCTGTTGGTGTTGATTGGCAAGGTGGGGGTCTGGGCAAGCTGGTCGTTTCTGACGAAACCCAGCCCAAGTCTAGCGCATCTGACACTTGGTCCCTGCCTGCCACCTGGCTCGCATTTAGGTGTCAGCTGCAAGAGCTACACTCGCAACACAATCTTGCGAGTGTCCTTTGGTTCCGACATTTGAATTGAGACAAGCGGGAACGTGAGTCAAAAGCCGGAACCGGAGCACTAGTCTTCTTCGGCGAACAGCTGCGCAATTCGCATCAGACGAGCCTTGCGCTTATTGCTTTGGATGCTGTGGGCTGCGCGAAGGATTTCAAGATTATAATGGTCGCTGAGCATATGCAGACAGTCATCAGCCCCATCGTCTGACGCTGCGGTTTCTCCAAAGAACCAGGCAATTGGAACATTGAGGATCTTGGCAAACTGATGCAACCGACCAGAGGTCATGCGGCTCACGCCAATCTCGTACTTATGAATCTGTTGTGCTGAAATTCCGCAAGTACGGGCCAATTCTGCCTGTGTCATGCCAAGGGTTATGCGCCGCACACGGAGACGATCGCCGACCAGTGCATCGACACTCAGATCTGAGCATGTGTCTTTCGCATCGGGGGACCGAGTTTCAGCATTTCCTAAATCAAGCATGGCCATGTCATCCCCGTCCTTCTGCCGGCAACCACAAATTCAGTCGCCCACCGATAATCAGCTTAGGGATCTCAGTTAAGTGTTTAAAGGATCAGCTAGTTGAGTAGAAAAAATTACTCAACCTTTCTGCAAATATAGAAAATCAACCAACATCTTCACGCGCATTCTCTCAATTTCGCATATTAATTATATCAGCAGGCAGTTGATAAGCAAACAGCCTTTTCTTTGGGTCAATAAATTTTTCACCACAATTCCATAAGGTTCAGGGGACGGTATACGCCTCTCTGGGCGTCGCCCTTGGTCACATCGGGAAACGGGTTGGGAAATGGCATTTTTAAAGGGCATCGTGATTACCATCGCCCTGTTGTTTACCGGCAACTTTGCTCTGCAGGAATACATTCGGCAGAATGCAACCCAATCGGTCATTGTTGAAGCGTATCGCGAACACGCCATCGCCGCCTGTCGCCAGAACAGCGATCAGAACTTGCGGAACGCGGCCTGGAATGATCCATCTAATGTTCGACTGTCGATCGGCAAAAGCGATCTCAATGTGTATGTCTGGCAGACCAACCATAGGCTGTGGAAGCCAAGATACAGCAACGCATATCTCTACATCACGATCAACAACAATAACGCTCACATCTACTGTGAGTATGACATTTCGACCGACATGGCATGGGTGTACCAGCTGGGCAAAGACGCACCCGAGCAGCCTTACCAGACATCACAACGAACCGCGCAGTAGGTTGCCATCAGGTCGATTGGCTTAGACCCACCTGTCACAATCCAAATCAGGCATCTCGTTCCGCATTCTGCGGAGCATTCACGCCTGCGAAACTGCAAACACACTCAGCGCGGCAGCCACTCTTGCGTCTGACAAATTCCCAGCGATGCCCCTTCTCGCCTTGTGACGAACAGCTGACAAAGCCCTTGGTATTCTCGCAATCCGAACGGCAAATGCGGCTTGATCCCTTCAATTTGCCTCAGGCTTGTATTGCAGCAACAACGACCCTGGAATTCTAACGTCTTAGGCCCATTCGGCCGCGTTGACATCATTCGATCAAGATTTCAAATAAAATGAACGTTCGTTTTGTTTGTTCACTTGCGAGCAAATCCCTGGGCCCGCATCGCCAAATTGATTGATAGGAATTAGTCTTGCCCCGCCTGAAGCCGGAAACTCTCGAGATCAGGCGAACTGCCATTCTTGACGCAGCGGAGCTCTGCTTCGCGCGGGACGGCTTTCATCGCACATCTGTACAAAGCATTTGTGCCGCAACTGGCATCAGTGCTGGCGCCTTCTACGTGCATTTCGCCTCCAAAGAGCAGTTGATAGCCGGGATCTGCGAACGCAACCGTCGGCAATTTGCAGAGCGCTTTGAGGCGCTGGCCAAGGCCGATGACTTCTTAGCCGCTCTCAGCAAGTTGGCTGAGACTTATCTGATCGATGACGCGCCTCATAAGAAACAGCTCTTCATCGAGATTGGCGCCGAGGCAACGCGCAATGCTGAGGTTCAGTCGTTGTTCGTCTCAGTCGACCGTTTCGTGGAAGACAATTTCACCGCATTCATTGAAAGGCTTACCGAAACTGGCCGCGCCTCCCCCTCTGTCACGCCGCGCATGGCGGCCAAACTCATTCTTGTGATTGGGGACGGACTGTTTTGGCGCTCGGCTGTTACTGCCGATACAGACATCGAAGACGAACTCAGGGCAGCTGTCACAACCATCGGTCAGATCCTCGGCGTGGATCTCACCCCCGAACAATGGCGCGACGCGGACAACGCAATTTAGCGGAATAAATGATATGAAGAAGTGGATTGCCCTTGTCGGCACAGCAGCGGTTTTGATTGCGGTTGGTTTTGTGATCCAGGCCAACAGCAGCGCCGTGAAGGATGTTGCCACGACGTGGTTCAACGACCGCCCTGACGAACAAATCAACCAACAACCTGCTCCACCGCGTGTGACCGTTGTCAGTCCCCGGCAGCGCAACTTTGTTGCAACGATATTCGTGACAGGCACGCTGGTCGCCAAGGAGCAAGTCTTGGTTGCCCCGGAAGTCAGCGGGCAGCGAGTGAAAGCGTTGCTCGTCGACGTCGGCGAACAGGTCAAAAAAGATCAGGTTCTTGCCCGCTTAACAGTGAGCAACATCGAAGCTCAGCTCGCTCAGTACAAAGCACTGCACGCCCGAGCTATCGCAACGCGTGCACAAGCCGAAAAAACAGTGGAACAAGCTAAAGCGTCAGATCGAGAAGCTACCGCAGCGCTGAAACGTGCCAAGAAGCTCCAGCAATCAGGTAACATCTCGCAAAGCATTTATGAGCAACGCCTGTCGCAGGCACAAAGCGCAGCCGCGCGCCTCGCTTCGGCGGTCGTCGGCCTTCAAATAGCCGATGCAGAAATTGCCCGGGCAGAAGCCCAGCTCCGTGAACTTGTCTGGCGCCAATCCCGTACCGATGTCCGCGCACCTGCAGCCGGTATCGTTTCGAAACGCAATGGCATGGTGGGCGCAATGACCACCTCGGAGCCAATGTTTCAGATCATCCGCGATGGAAGTGTGGAACTTGACGGTGAGGTCTCGTCCGACCTCCTTGGTCGAATAAAGCTAGGGCAGGAAGCCGTGATTGCGCTTCCAGGCGGGCAGAAGGTGCGAGGTAGCGTTCGCCTGCTATCGCCTGAAGTTGACAGGTCAACCCGTCTCGGCCGGGTGCGGATCAAGCTCGAGCAACAGAAATCAGCGCGAATCGGCGCGTTCGCTCGCGGCCGCATTGTTACCGCCCAAAATGAAGGCCTAGGCATTCCATCCAGCAGTGTAATGTACGGAGAAAGCGGGCCATTCGTACTGGTTGTCGATCAAGGCAAAGTGGCAAACCGTCCGATCAAGACGGGATTGCAATCCAATGGCTACGTTGAAGTCATCGACGGGCTGAAGAATCAGGACATCGTCGTTGCAAAGGCCGGAACCTTTCTGCGCTCAGGCGACCCTGTAACACCACTGGCTGAGAAACAATCCCGCGTGAGCGAGGCCCAATAAGATGCGCTTTGATGTTTCAGCTTGGGCGATCCGCAATCCGGTTCCGCCTCTCGTCCTCTTTATGGTCCTCATGGCGCTCGGGCTGTTCTCATTCCAACAGTTGCCGGTCAAGCGTTTCCCCAACATCGACGTGCCGGTGGTCTCGGTAGCCATCACGCAATCCGGGGCGGCACCTTCAGAGTTGGAAACACAAGTCTCAAAGAAGGTCGAGGATCGTGTCGCCGGGATTACCGGCGTCAAACACATCCAATCATCGATCGTCGAAGGTCAATCAACAACCGTTGTTCAGTTCGAACTCGGCGTACCGATCGACCGGGCCACCAATGACGTCAAGGACGCCGTCGCACGTCTCCGATCCGAACTTCCGCGCACAATCGATGATCCGATTATCGAACGGATTGATATCGCCGGCTTGCCGATTGTGACGTATGCAGCTTCGGCGCCAACCAAGACGCCTGAAGAGCTCTCCTGGTTCATTGACGACACGATTACGCGCGAATTGCAGGGTGTGAACGGTGTCGCCAAGGTCACCCGCATTGGTGGCGTGGAACGTGAAATCCAAGTCTCGCTAAACCCGGATAAGCTGCTCGCATTCGGCATCACCGCCGGCGATGTCAACCGGCAGGTCAGGGCCACCAATGTTGATCTGGCCGGCGGCCGGGGAGAAATCGGTGGCCGCGAACAGGCGATCCGAACACTGGCGAGCAGCGGCACAGTGAAAGAACTCGCGCAAACACGTATTGCGTTGCCGGGTGGCCGCTATGTCCGGCTCGAGGAATTGGGAACGGTTCAAGACACCGTCGCAGAGCCCAGACTGTTCGCCGATCTTGATGGTAAGCCGGTTGTCGGCTTTTCGATCACGCGCAGCAAGGGCGCCAGCGAAACCGTCGTTGGAAGCAACATCGAAGAAAAGCTCAAGGAGCTTCGGAGCAAATACCCCGACGTTCGCATCAACCTGATCGACACGACGATTGAGTACACCCGCGGAGCTTACCGTTCGACAATGACGACATTGATTGAGGGCGCCATTCTGGCCGTCCTTGTCGTATTCATATTCCTGCGAGATCTGCGCGCAACAATCATCGCCGCCGTCGCACTTCCGCTATCGATCATTCCCGCATTCTGGGCGATGGATGCGCTTGGCTTCTCCCTCAACCTGGTCAGTCTCCTCGCTGTCACCATCGTGACCGGGATCCTCGTCGACGATGCAATCGTGGAGATAGAAAACATCGTTCGCCACATGCGGATGGGAAAGTCTCCTTATCGCGCCGCACTTGAAGCTGCCGACGAGATTGGCCTCGCAGTTATAGCGATCACTGTCACAATCATTGCGGTTTTTGTGCCTGTCAGCTTTATGGGCGGCATCGCCGGTCAATACTTCAAGCAATTCGGTGTAACCGTGGCTGCTGCGGTGTTTTTCTCGCTACTAGTCGCGCGACTTATAACACCACTGCTTGCCGCCTACTTCATGCGCGAGAAGCACCACGAGCCGAAAGAAGGTTGGATCATCCGGCAATACACCAACCTGGTCGCCTGGTCTGTTCGCCGTCGTATAGCAACGGTCATCCTCGGCATCTTCATCTTCCTCGCGTCGATTGCCTCCATGCAGCTTCTGCCTAGCGGATTTGTGCCGCCTGAAGACGCAGGCCGGCTGTTGATGGCCGTTGAGCTGCCACCGGGCTCGAAGCTCGCTGAAACCCGAAAAGTCACGGCTCAGGTCTCGGAACGCTTCAGCAAGTATCCGGAAGTCGAGCGCGTATTTGTAAGCGGCGGACAAATCTTGGGCTCCGGCAATGAGGTGCGCAAAGCAACGCTGATTATCGCACTGAAGCCGAAGTCGGAGCGAGACATCGGTCAGAACGAATTCAAACAGGTGCTATCGCGCGATGTCGTCGGTATTCCAGACATCAGGCACTGGTTCTTTGAGGAAAACGGTCAGCGCTTCTTCCAGATGGTCGTGCTTGGCCGCGATGGTGATCAAGTCAACCGTACGGCTGCCGCCATAACAAGCGAGATGAAAACCCTCCCGGAGCTGGCTCAACCGATTTCAACGGCCGAACTTGACCGGCCAGAACTCCGCGTCCGCCCGGATCAAGATCTTGCATCGGAACTCGGCATATCAACAGAAGCCATTGCCGAGGCTGTACGCATCGCAACGATTGGAGATGTCGGCCCGGCTCTCGCGCGTTTTAACGCCAAGGACCGGCAGATCCCGATCCGCGTCCAAATGGATGAGGCAGCACGTTCCGATCTTCAGCTGCTGCAAGCACTCAAGGTCAGAACAGCCAGCGGTACAAGCGTCCCACTATCCGCAATTGCAAAGTTCGAAATGGGACAGGGACCGACGACAATCGAACGCTACGATCGTCAACGTCAGGTCACTGTCAGCGCCGACCTGAAGGGCAACACTGCTCTTGGTGTGGCCGTAGAGAAAGTGAGTGACCTACCTTCCGCTAAAAACCTACCTCCTGGCATCCGCTTTCAGCAATTTGGTGATGCGGAGATTATGGCTGAAGTCTTCGAGGGCTTCGGTAAAGCGATGGCTGCCGGCTTAATGATGGTCTTTTCCGTCCTCGTCCTTCTATTCTCCAGCTTCCTGCAGCCAATCACCATTCTCTTCTCGCTACCATTGTCGATCGGTGGCGCAATCATAGCGTTGGCCATCACGCAAAACCCGATCAGCCTGCCGGTGGTCATCGGCATCCTCATGCTCATGGGCATTGTGACCAAGAACGCGATTATGCTGGTCGACTTCGCAATTGAGGAAATAGCCCGAGGTGTCCCGCGAACGGATGCCATAGTTGACGCTGGACGCAAGCGGGCACGGCCAATTGTCATGACAACAATCGCCATGTGCGGTGGCATGCTGCCCTCAGCGCTTGCGCTCGACTCAGGCGGTGAGTTCCGTGCCCCAATGGCGATCGCAGTAATAGGCGGATTGATATCATCAACCATTCTATCGCTGGTGTTCGTGCCGGCCGTGTTCGTCTTGATGGATGACATTGGCCAAGGTGTTTGGAAGGTCTTCGGACGGTTTGTTGGTGAGAAGGACGAACCAACAGAGATCAAAGAAACCGCGAGGATGGGTTCCGAGCCTGCGGAATAACTGTTTTCGCAGCTTCCGTTTTGTCATCGCCATAAACAGGGAATAGGGTGCCTCCATCCCCACACTAATGGTGACCAGATATGTTTGACCCCAAGCAAATACTCGACATGCTCGTGAACGGTGCGGCCCAGCCGCAGGCCTCTGCCCAGGCGCAACGGCCTGTGAGCAATGATATCAGCGACCTCCTGCGCGATTTTACAGGGGGCGGACCAGCACCCCAGGCTAATGCCCAGGCAACGCAGCAGTCCGCACCATCTGGAGGTGGCTTGGACGATCTGCTTACCGAGCTGCAACGCCGTGCCGGCAGCGCTGGTGAAACTGCTGGCGACGTATTCGGCCAAGCAACTGACGGCGTCCGCGAAGGCGCTGGAAAAATCGGACAAGCTACCGGACTTGACGACTTGATCGGACAGATGAGTGGTGGCCGCTCACCGCAGGAACTGATTGAGCAGGTCCAAAACTATATGCAGAATAACAAACTCGAGACAGGTGCCGTCCTTGGTGGCCTTGGCGCCCTTATTCTCGGGACACAGACCGGGCGCTCACTTGCAATGGGCGCCGCCAAAGCCGGTGCCCTCGCCTTGATCGGCGGCCTGGCCTACAAGGCTTATCAAAATTACAGCAACGGACGCCCACTCGTTACCGATCGATCAGAGACTGTAGCGCCTGCTCCATCAGGCTCGGGTTTTGATGAAGCAGCCGTGAGTAACGACACCGCTATTGCATGCATTCGGGCAATGATCGCAGCCGCTGCAGCCGATGGCCGTTTGGACTCACGCGAACAGCAACGCATCATTGGCAGTCTGAAAGATCAAGGCCTCGACACCAGTGCGGAGGAGTTTCTCGCAAGCGAGCTCAATAATCCGTCAAGTATCGACAGCATTGTTTCAGGCTCGCGCAGTGAGCAGGAAGATATCCAACTCTATACTGCAGCCAGAATTGCGATTGAAGTCGACACGCCGGCTGAAAAGCAATTCCTGAGCGAGCTTGGCCAGACACTACAATTACCCGCCGAGCTCATCGCGCATATCAATGCATCGGCCCGCCAGGCCGCGGTTTAACATCACCGAAACGCCTGAGATGAAGCAAGACGAACAAAAGCAAAGAGCAGCCAAAGGGGCTGCTCTGTTCATCTTGCTATGAGTTCGACGCTGAAATTCCGGTCCAGCTTGGAGCGACAAAGACGACTGCGGAACGTCGAACTGATCGACTTTACAGCGTTACTTCATCGTCATCGCGATGCCGAGTAACAACGCACCGCCAATCTAGTTTTTCGCGGCAGCCCTCACATTGCCTTTCGGCTTGAAGAAAACATCGACCCGCATGCTTGGCAGCAACGGCGGCTTGCCATCCAGCGTGATGTCAACTTCGAGGATTTCCACATCCCGCGGCTGGCTGGGTCCACGTAAGCCTAGTGCTGGTGAGCCCACCTTTGGTGCGATAGCGGTGACCTTCCCGGTAAAATCTTCGCCCGTGAATGCGTTCGCACGAACAACAACATCCTGACCAATCCAGATCTTGCTGATGTCGCGCTCTTCGACCTCGGCAGTGACCTCAAGTTGCGATACATCACCAACAATCGCAAAAGGTAGCGTCGACCCGGCTGTTGCAAGTTCACCAGCCACACCTTCCAGCTGCAGAATCCGGCCGTCAGATGTTGATCGGATCCGCGTCCTCTCAAATGCCAGCTCAGCCAACCGCAGGTCTGTTCGTGCGATGGTCAAACCGGAATCCAATCGCGTCAAGAGAGGAAACCCTTCCTTCGCCCGTGCTTCCACGACAGCCTTGCGGCGTGAGTCGATCGAAAGCTTGGCCACTTCGATAAGGCGGCGGGCATTCTCCACATCCTGGTCCGAAGCTTTACCTTTGCGTCGCGAAATAAAGAGTTCGTCGAATTTCATACGGGCTGTGTGTAGAGCACGTTCGGCAGCGCCGAGATCATCTTGCGCCTTGCGCCAGGCCAACAGAACCTTGTTTGTCTCTTTTTCTTCGTCTCGCTCGGAAACACGAACTTCAACCTCGGCAGCAGCCGCAACAACCCGTGTGAAAGCTTCGCGATCCTTGGTGACCGCGATCAAGTCACCCTTCTTGACGAGGTCTCCGACCTTGGCGAAGACTTCGGTCACGACGCCTGGTGTTTCCGGTCTGATTTCGACCTCTCCACCGCGCGGCGCCACACGGCCTGGCGCCGAAGCTTCCCACTGCGGCGTGGTCGCCTGGGCCACGACGGTGTTACCGTTCTTGACCGGCACCGCTTGCTCAACACTAGTTTCCGAAATCCCGCCATTCTGCGGCAGGTATGTTGCAAGTGCACTTACCCCCAGCGCCAGGATAGCAGCAAGCCCTAGCGTCGTGACGGTTGAATCGAGTCTCAAATAACTAGGCATCGAGTTTTGTCCGTCTCTTCTTCGGGATTAATTTCTCTGTCGACCGCGAAGCAGCATCGCCTCGTTCGTCGTCTATAATCCGTCCATCTTCAATCCGTAGGATACGATCCGCGTAGGACAAGGTCCTCGGATCGTGGGTAACTGCAAGCACGGCCCGCCCCGCATTGTGGGCGACTTCCGCCAGCAACGCCATCACCGCATGGCCGTTTTCGCTATCGAGTGCAGCTGTTGGTTCGTCTGCGAGAATAATCGACGGCGAACCGGCCAAAGCTCGGGCGATTGCAACACGCTGCTGCTCACCGCCAGACATCTGCTTAGGGTAACTCTTCATGCGGTGATCGAGACCAACAGCAGTCAGTGCTTTTTCTGCCAGTCCTTTGGACACCGCTCCCCGCGTCCCGCGAACATCAAGCGCCAGTCTGACGTTCTCAATCGCATTCAACGTCGGGAATAGGTTGTAGGACTGGAATATGAAGCCGATGTGTCGGCGTCGAACATCAGCCAGCTGCTCTGCAGACATCCCTTCCGTATTCTCGCCATCGATGATTACCTCGCCGGAGGTTGGCGTCAGAATGCACCCGAGGATCGAGATCAGTGTTGTCTTACCACTGCCGGAAGGCCCCATCAGAAGCGTCAGTTCACCGGAATTGATCGATAAGGTAGTGTCTTTGACAGCTTGGACCTTGCCGGCGCCTTCACCAAGCTCTTTGACGAGATCACGGACCTGGGCAACGACTTTTTTGCTCATCGGCTAAACACCATGGCTGGGTCGATCCGCGTGACCTTGATAATAGCTGAAACAGCGGAAATGGCACACATCGAAACCGTCAAGGCAAACAAACCGATCGCAAGTGATGGCGTCATGATGATCGGCAATTCCGTGTTCACGCTTAAGGCGACAATACCGAGGGCCAGCGCCATACCTAAGATGTAGCCAAGCACCGCGCTCAGTCCCGCCTGAGCCAAAATCACGCGATGAATATAGCCGGACGACGAGCCCAGAGCCCGCAACGTCGCGAACTCGTTCAAATGATCCTTCGTACTTGAATACAACGTCTGGGCAACGATAACGGTTCCCACCAGCGTTCCAAGGATCGCGCCGCCAATCAAGGCGATGCCTGCGCCGGTCCCGAACAACCAATGCCTCAGGCTGCGGTTCTTAAATTCAGCCTTTGTGATCACGTCGAGGTCAGGCATGCGCCGTTGCAGATCCGCCTGCACACTCTTTACGTCAGCACCATCGGCCAGCTTGACGAGGTAGAAGTTGGCCGAACCCGGCGGCATACCCTGCAACTTGCGGCCCTGCTTCAAGGTCGTGAAGATGTAGGGTGTTGTCGTGAACGAACGAATTCCATGCGTGAGGGTCGTGACCCGAACTCTTTGGCCATTAATCTCCGCGGTCGAGCCAATGCCATCCACGCCAAGATATTTGAAGTATGTTTCATCGATAGCCACGGCATCCGGAAGCTTCAGTTCCTCCAAACCGCCACCAACAATACTCCACGGTCGCAGTCCGCTATCGGAGACTTCCGTGCCAATGACAACGCACAGCTGTCGCGCACCGTCCGGCTTCTTCCAGTTACTAAAAGTTGAAACGATCGGATAAACCCGCGCCACGCCCGGAGTTGCAAGCGCCGTGTGGCGCTCATTTCCCGTCAACGTTCCCGACTCTTCGATACTCTTTGTGCCATAGGCGGCAATCCAGATATCGCCATCCGCATTGTCGATAACAGAGGTGATAATTCGGCTAGTGCCGGCGTAGATCCCGAGCTGCACGGAAACCAGAACAACTGAAAAGAGGATACCAACGATCGTAACCGCCAAGCTGACCTTGTCGTAAAACAGGTTCCGCATGGCAAGTGTCAATATCATCTACTATCCTAATCCTACTTCGTCGGTTTCGAAAACCGCGCGCTGAGCGATGTGAGGGATGGTGTTCGGCATCCGCGTGCCTGCGATGTTCGCCATCGCGTAACCGTGCACCCGAGCATATAGTCCTAACAACTAGACCTTTCCATGTTTGACCAAGAGACCGACGAACTTGCCGCAGGTTCCCGTATTGGAACGCCGTTAACAAGTCATTTTGGTTACTGCTTTACATACAAAGACTTGTCATAACGTAACCAATTTCAACAACTAAGCAAAATAACCCTCTGTTTTGGCAATTCAAATGCCTATCGGGAGAGCAAAACCGATGCTGAATGCGCTGTCAGGCCCTATCGTGCGCCACCTCAGAAAAGTTGCCGTAGCAAGTCTTGCTTGGCTTCTGGTTTTGAGTGTTGGCCCCGCCTTAAGTAAGGAAATAACCGGTGTCTGGCTCGATGACTCTGGTAAAGGTGCTATCGAGATAAAGGCCTGCGGACAAAGCATGTGCGGCTACATTGTATGGCTCAAAGATGCGAACGGACGTGATGGACGCCCCCTACGCGACCGATTAAACCCTAAGGCGTCGCGGCGGAATCAGGCCATTTGTGGTCTCCAGGTGATCGGCCGTCTCAAACAGCAGCAAGACGGCAGCTGGGACAAAGGCTGGATCTACGATCCGAAGCAAGGCAAGTCATTCGACGTCGAAATCCGGCGCGTCTCTGCGAACGGCCTTCAAGTAAAAGGCTATCTTGGAATGAAGTTTCTCAGCGAAACATTCGTCTGGAGACGAGTGGAAGGCGACTTTGCCCGCTGCACGCCTCCGACATCCGGCTAGCCACAGAAAAGAATGGTTCACCCGGAAGTTGTATTCGCACACCACAAAAAACCGCGCAGCAACAGACGCACTTTCAACACCGAATATGCGATAGTTTTTCTCGGCGAGAGAAAAAGCAACACGGTTCAGCCACGCTGGCGTGTGATTTGTTAGAGCACTAGACCTTCGATCGGAATCAGACTGATGCCGACTCAAGGTCGGCTGCTCTGCGTTTTTATGTAGATCATCTTTGCGCGCCAAGTCGGACGCACCACGAGTGTGTCCAACTCATAGCGCGATGATCTAGGTTTCATAACTGCACTTCCCTCATCAAGCCTCTCCTCCCGCGGGATGGCCTGATCCAGGGGTCAAGCTTGGGACTGAGAAGTAATTCGATGGTGTCATTCGGCCGAAAACTGCTAACCGCGACAGTGTCTGTAAGCCTTGTGCTCACCTCTACTCTGCCAGCGCTGGCACAAAAGGCATCTCCACAAAAAACAAACTACGAGGCCTGCCGCGCCCAGGACGAAACGGCGTTCCGCGATGCTATTCGCGATGTCACCCTGACTGCCCTTCGGAACGGCACGCAATCGGTTGACTATGAGGCCTATGTCCGTGATCAGTGGCGCAAGCAGGACCTTGATCGTCTGATCGACAAGCGGGTGAAGCTTGCCGAAGAAGACGTCCGCCGTCAGACCAGCTGGGGCCAGCTGCTACAGTCCTTGGCAAGCTCGGAGAAAGCCAACGAGCTGGCACTGGCCGTCGCAGAACACGTCTATCGCTCGGATGAGATGAAGGCGGCGCTAGAGCAAGCAGCCAAAGGTGTCAGTCTAGAAGTTGGACGCCAAATTGTACTATCCACCGAAGAAGCCGCCACACCGGCGCGCATTTGTTTGCAAATGTTTCTCGGCGAACGTTTCGGGCGGACCATCGCGGATACCGTCAGTGCCGACGCCAAGGCAGCTTTCGTCCTGGAGCCCGCAGGTCGGGCAGCTGCACTGAATTCGACCAACGTCGCCCAGAAGGCATCAGGTGCAATCACCGGCGGCATCATTCTGCTCATACGCCGTCAGCTTGCGCGCATGGCACGTAGAATCGGCCAACGCGTCGTCGGTGCAGTTATTGGCCGCGTGGTCTCTGTTGTAGCAGGCGGCATCGGTATCGCGCTCATTGCCTATGACTTGAAGCAAATCTGGGAACTCCGGAACGGAATCCTGCCAATTGTTCGCGAAGAAATGACGTCTGATGCAACCAAAGCGAAAGTCCGCAAGGAACTGGCCAGTGCAATCAAAGGACATATGAATGGTCAACTTGAGACAATTGCGGATTCGTCTGCCGACCATATCTTGCGCATCTGGCGCGACTTCAAAGTGGCTCACAACAAGGTTCTAGAGCTATCCGCCAGCCACAAGCCGTTCCAAGAATTTGTCGATTCCCTCCGGCCTGAGCAACTCCCGCGCCTCGATGAGCTTGTCGCAATAACGTTGCGTAGGGGAACCTTGCCCGACGTCAAAGCGAAACTTGCGAGCGGAACACTGCATCAAGCCATGACGCGTCTCGATGACGATGGTATGCAGCTGGCACGCGAACTAAGCTCCATCGAACAAGCCTTGGCATGGCGCGACCTTGCCCTCGATAAGCTCGCGGACGTCCTTAATTACGAGGTACATCGCCAAACCAGCCCCTCCAGTTTCACCAGCCAGTCCTTGAACCGGATCCTGAATCTGGATGAAGATCGGATCGTGAAACGCCTAGCCGGCCTGAAATCAGAAAGCCGCGGCATTTTACTCGAGCTCACCGACGAGCAACTGAAGCGCCTGGCGCGAGATCTCGATACCGCAGCCCTCGAGAGCTTCGCCGGCTACCTTTCAGGTCTGGAAACCAGCGCACGTAAGATTGTGTTCGACGCCGTCGCAGCCAACCCAGCACGAATCCGGGATATTTCATCCGGCCAGGTCCGCTCAGCTATCCTGGGCAGTCGCAATCAGGCCGCTGCCGCTGAATTGATGCTGCAACGAGATCAGGCCTTCGACATACCGGCAATGACATCGGCCGTGCGTCTGGTCGCAGCAGGAGACGTACACCCCCTTCTGATCTGGCACAAACATCCGGTCGTTGTCGTCGTACTTGTACTCGGCCTGCTCCTGGTCCTATTGATACTGAAGCGTCTGTTCTTCCCACCCAGACGAGCCGCAGCAACGGCCAAGTCGGCCTGACAGTAACGACAGGCAAGTTAGATCCATGCAGTGCTTCTCAACGGAAACATTGGGCAACCAGCCTATCAGGTACGGCGCACTGGTCCATGCCTGTGCGGTGTCCGGTGCCAATGTCGTGCGTGATATGCGCGAAGTCATCACAAATGTCGTTGGCGGAAAGATGAAGCGCTACGAAGCCGTCCTTGATCAAACAACAGAACGTGCAATCGAAGCTCTCAAGGCGAAGGCAAGCAAAGCCGGTTACGACGGTGTGATCGGCGTCCGCATATCTCATCCACATATTACAGACGGCGCCATCGAGGTCGTTGTGGTCGGCACCGGGTTTTGGTACGAGCACTGACGTCTTACGCGTTTAGCGGGATCGGGAGTGGCACATCCGTACTCGCAACCACACTCGCCGATTAATCGCTGGCTTCAGCTCCAATTTGAAGGTGATCCACAATGGGTTTCGTGAAGCGACCTGGTCTGCTGACTTTCCTTATTGCGCTAGCCGTAGGTATTCTCGCGATTGTATCGCATCTCGGCCTGGCCGTTCCAGAACTGAAGGATTACAGCTTTTGGGTCATGGCCGCAGCACATGTTCTCCTCATCATGGGATGCCTTTTCCGCGGCCTTTGACGTTTCACTGCAGATCAGGTCTACGATCTTGACCAAAAATCTATTGCGAACACAGCGACCTATTGCGGTCTCAGCAGTGATTATCTATGCTCATCTAAAAAGCAGTCAAATAGTGCGTGGACCGATCACGTACAGTTGGAGGGACATCTGTTGAGCCAGCAAAGCCATGATTTGGAAACCGGCCGCCGACGCACCCAGGGCCGGGTTGTTGCCATTCTCTCTATCGCCTGGTGGGTCGTGTCGATCGGTGGAGTTATCACCGCCATAAGTATGCAAGGTTGATGCGAGCTTCTGATCAGCTTAGCCAGACGACTTCAAACGACCAATCGGTTGAAGATTGAGTTTGAGCCGCGCCGCCGTTGAACAGCACTGATGATCGCATTAATACGGCAATCTCAGTCGCGGCCCTGTCTTCGACAGTTTCCAGCGAGTTTTTGCGCAGCTACCGCAGACCGATAGCAGCATTGCTTGCCTTTATCGCTATGGAACCAGTGTCCACTGGCCCCATAACTAGGAAGGCTTGTCGCAAACAGATTTCTTCAGCAGCACGCTGCTATGGCCGCAGACGCCTAGTTGATCGCCTTATCGAGCGCCTTAAAGTGCTTTTTGACGAGCGCAATGTTCTCTTTGAATTCGATCTTCGGCGTGTTCTTGACCGCCTCTTCTAATTCCTGGATGAGCGCATTCCGCTCTTTTTCCGGCATTGACTTGTCAGCCTTGAGCGCCTCGATTTCCTGCTTCATTGCATCGACAGGCTCGGCAAACTCTCCACTTTCCTGATCAAAACCCGACAGCACGAACGAAATGTTCGACAGAATGGCGTCCAGCTCATCGTAGGACCCAAAGCCATGCTTCGTGGCAATGGCCTCCAAGCCGGCTACAAGATCCTTATCCGGCTCATCACCGGCCTTTTCGATCTTCTCAAACTGAGTATTCAGCTCTTCGTGCGCTTTGAGGTAGTTTTCGACGTGTGCTTCCGTCAGCTGGATCTGCTTGAACGCGGCCTCCTGGGCCTGCGCGGCACTCACAGCAACGATGCTGCCGATTGCCAAAACTGCAACAACCACCTGCATGCATAGGGAACGGATCATTTCCGTAGATCTCCGATTGACCAGTCAATGGGCAACCGTTCATCCTGGCTTGGAATCAAGGCTGCCGCTTCAATTCGAGGCCGCGTTTGTCCTCCTGAATTCTGTCCGATAAAAGGCAGGATGCCCCTCTGCAAACAACCGATTGACAGAGTTCAATGACCAATTCAACCGACGAAGCCTGGCTGAAGCACTCCCCGCAAGCCGTCACAAGCTTGATTGACCAGCATTTTCCGCAGCTGCGCGATGTCCTGGGTGACTACACCATCGAGGACCTGGCCCCAGGGGCAGCGACAGTGCGGCTTCCAGTCCTTCAAAGGAATGTTCGCCCCGGGGGCACGATTTCGGGTCCGACGATGTTTGCCCTCGCAGACGCAGCCGCATGGATCGTGATATTGAGCGAGCACGGCCCAATGGCTGTCCAGTCCGTAACATCCAGCATGACCATAAATTTCCTCTCCCGCCCGGAGCCGACCGACCTGGTCTGCCATGCCAGCGCCCTAAGATTAGGACGTCGGATGGCGGTGCTCGATTGCAGAATCCTGTCCGATGGAAACGCCAAACTAGTCGCCCAGGCGACCTGCAACTACGCGATGCCACGGGAATAGTGAGTTAAACCCCAAACGCCAGGTATTATAATACCCCACACACCAAAACACTGAATTCATTCAGAAAATTTGCGTTGTAAAATTCCAGTTTTGCCTGTAAACAATCTCCAGACAGCTCCGATCACGTCGGGGTGAGCAATATTTTCAGGACAACGAAAATGAGAACATACTCGGCCAAACCGGGCGAGGTGGAGAAAAAGTGGATCGTGATCGACGGCGAAGGCCTTGTCGTCGGACGTCTCGCTTCTCTGATCGCCACTCGTTTGCGCGGCAAGCACAAGCCAACTTTCACACCTCATGTTGATACCGGTGACAATGTCATCGTTATCAATGCTGAGAAGGTCGTCTTCACCGGCCGCAAGTACGACGACAAGAAATACTATCACCACACCGGCTACCCAGGCGGTATCAAGGAACGCACGCCCAAGATGCTGATCGAAGGCAAGTTCCCGGAGCGCGTCGTCACCAAGGCCGTCGAGCGCATGCTTAATAAGAGCAAGCTGCGCAAGAAGCTGATGCGCAATCTGCGCGTCTACAAGGGCACCGAGCATCCCCACGAGGCACAGCAGCCCGAAGTCCTCGACGTTAAGTCATTGAATCCAAAGAACGCGAGAGCCTGATCCTCATGGCAGAAGAAATCAAATCACTTGAAGATCTCGGCGACGCAGCGGCAGCAGAAGGTGTTGTTGCGGCCGAGTCTGCACCGGTCCACGTCCAAAAACTCGACCCGTTTGGCCGAGCATACGCCACTGGTAAGCGTAAGGACGCCATTGCACGCGTCTGGATCAAACCAGGCAGCGGGCGCATCCAGATCAACAATCGCGAATATGACAAGTATTTCGCCCGCCCGGTTTTGCAGATGCTTCTGAAGCAGCCGCTGCAGCTGGTCGAGCGGCTTGATCAGTATGATGTGATGGCGACGGTCAAGGGTGGCGGACTATCCGGTCAGGCCGGCGCGATCCGCCATGGCATTTCGAAGGCTTTGACACACTACGAGCCTGAGTTGCGCGGCCCACTCAAGAAGAACGGCTTTTTGACCCGCGATAGCCGGACCGTTGAGCGTAAGAAGTACGGACGCAAGAAGGCACGTCGTAGCTTCCAGTTCTCGAAGCGCTAACTTGGTCGGCGGACAACCGTCAGCTGACAGTCTCGTTATTGAGACCAAATTGTATCACTTTTGACATAGGGCTCGTCCAATCGACGGGCCCTATGATGTTTTTTGAGGCATTTGTCTTGCCAGTAATTTCTACAAACCGCAGATAGGCGGACTAGGCCGGTCCACACCGACGGCCACATAATGTTAGGGATTCCGACTACATGACTGACTTTCTTTCCGGCGACATCTGGCAGTTGCTGGCCGCCGTTCAGGCCGAACTCCAGTTGGTGACATCTCCGGAATGGTGGAATAAGAACTACCTGCCGCTCTTGAACATTATCATGATCGATATCGTCCTGGCGGGCGACAACGCCATTGTGGTCGGCGTGGCGGCATCCCGAGTCGATCCCAAGATCCGCGCCAAGGTCATTTTCTGGGGGATCATGGGCGCGGTCATCCTACGCATCATTTTTGCAGCCCTGACCACGCAACTCCTGCAGATTGTCGGACTGACGCTAGCCGGTGGCGTGCTGCTGCTCTGGGTGTGTTGGAAAATGTACCGGGAAGTCGTTGCCGGCGGCGGTGACGATCACGCCGCGGCAACCAGCGAAGGCGGCTCATCAAACGTTCAGTACGTTGGCTACGGAGCGGCAATTTTTCAGATCATCATTGCCGATGTGTCGATGTCACTGGACAATGTCCTGGCTGTCGCAGGCGCTGCTAAAGGAAGCCCGCTGGTCCTTGTCATCGGTCTGGCTATTGCGATTGTCATGATGGCCATCGCGTCGCACATGATTGCGCGTCTACTGGCACGCTATCCCTGGATCACCTGGATCGGCCTGCTCGTCATTCTCTACGTCGCGCTCGACATGATTTATAACGGCTCCGCTGAGGTCTTCTGTAAGGTCTACGACTTTGGATGCGGCGAACCATTCCTGCGCGCCGTGTTGAGTTGGATCACGGGATGATCCGAAGCATCCAGTTGGCGGTTTGACCCTGGATGGGTGATTGAGCGAATACTCCGCTCAATTCCCATCAGACCAACTGGTAAATGCCTTCAGCACGTGTCTAACGCGCCAGTTTATCAGCCATGACAGCAATCGTCCGTTGGTAGACCTTGGCCCGGTTCCAGTCGCGCAGGACCGAGTAGTTGGCCGTTCCAGGAAGCCAGCCTTGGCCGCGCTTCCATCCATGCGCCTTGAGGAAATTGGCGATTGAAGCCAGCACATCTGGCACGCTGCGGATGAGATCGCGTCGGCCATTGCCATCATAGTCGACGGCATACTTAAGATAGGATGAGGCAAGAAACTGGGCCTGCCCGATCTCGCCGGCCCATCCGCCACGCAATTGGGATGGGGTCATGTCACCGCGCTGGACAATCCGCAACGCACTCATCAACTCATTGCGGAAGAACTTCGCGCGGCGGCAATCATAGGCCAGTGTTGCCAGTGAGCGAACAATCGACATCTTGCCGCCGCCTCGGCCAAAGTCTGTCTCCAGCCCCCAGATCGTCACAATAACGGCCGGATCGACACCGTAGCGTTTTTCAATCCGCGACAGCAGCCGCGCATGCCGTCGTAGCCGCGCCCGGGCACGCTTCTGGGTATAAGCAGAAGCGCGCCGTTTGTAGAATGTTGCAAAGCTCTGTTTGAACGACCGCTGCGACCTATCCAAGCGAATAATCCGGCGATTGTACGTGACACCCTGCAAAGCGCGATTGAGCGTTTTCTGGGAAATACCTTGCTTACGCGCCTGCGCTGCAAATCCCTGCAACCAACTTTGGAAACCAGCTCCGGTATTTCCGCATGTCTGAGCTAGGGCCGGCGAAACCGCCATAACAAGCACACACCCGGCGGCTGCAACAATGCGAGATCTGATACGCATGACTTTAACTCTCTTGATGACTCGTACAATTCCGGTTCTTTGGCGACCTGGTCCATCTCTCAGCCGCGCAGAATGCCCGGCAAGTCCTTAAGCGAACTGATTACGTGGTCAGGTGCTCCACCGTCAGCAACAACATCCTGACGGTGAATCGTCCTGGATCGTTTGACCTGAACGCTTGTCCACCCGCGCTTGTTCGGTGTGACGAAATCCTTGGCAGCGTTATCGCCGACGTAGACATAGCGCGCATCCTGCTGTCCGAGCGCGGCCTCAATTGCTTCATACGACCAGGGATGAGGTTTATGGAAATCGCGCCCACCACCTTCATGCGTGAAGACGATTTTGTCGAATTGGTGCGAGATATCGAGTGCATTTACCTTCGCCTGCTGCATCTCGGTCGTACCGTCAGTAATCACGCCCAACGGGACCTGCCCAACAAAATGGTCGATCGCCCATTGCGCATCCTCGAAAAGAGCAATCTCAGGGGCGTGCGTTCGGTAGATATCTCTCAATTCCTGAAACTCATCCTCGGTATGCTCGGGCCGGTGCTTCTGAAATGACTCTTTGAACAACGCACCAAGCATCCCGCTGTCGAGCATAACCGTCATATCATCCGCAATACCCTCGATCCCCCACTTGTCTTGTGCCCAACGGCCAACAGCCCGGAAGCCGGAGTATGCAAACTCATGCTCAGGATAAAGGGTGTCATCGAGATCAAAAATCAAACACAGACGGCTCATGGCACTCATTTTTGGGTTTGTTTCGTACGGAACAGAAGATTGACGCAAACACTGGTACTCGCGCAGCAGCGACCGGGCAAGTCACGATCTTGATTGACATTTTCTGCCTTTGCGATCATTCCTCCCGGACCGCAAACATTGATCAACACTGAGAACAAGAAAGGATCTTTCTGTGATGTCCAACACACCGACGATATTCATCGATGGTGAGGCTGGAACAACGGGGCTCGGAATTCGTGAACGTCTGAGCGCCGTATCTGGCGTCCAGCTCCGCTCAATCGCAGAAGAACACCGCAAGGATCGCGCCGCCAAGAAAGACCTCTTGAGCGAAGTTGATATGGTCGTGCTCTGCCTACCGGATGCAGCAGCCAAAGATACTGTGGCGATTGCAGATGAACTGCCAGATGCCGGACCGAAGTTTGTTGATGCCTCAACAGCCCACCGGGTAGCTGAAGGCTGGGTTTATGGATTTCCGGAACTCAGTCGTTCTCAAGCGACTGCTGTCCGGGAAGCAAAACGCGTCTCCAATCCAGGCTGCTATCCAACTGGCGCCATCGCACTCATCCGGCCTCTTGTCGATGCCGGCATCATACCCACCGACTATCCGATCACGGTAACGGGCGTCTCCGGTTATAGCGGCGGCGGCAAGGCCATGATCGAGGCCTATGAAAACGGCACGGCACCACCGTTTGAGATTTACGGATTGGGCCTCGAACACAAGCATCTGCCGGAACTGCAGAAGTATTCTAACCTGACGCGCCGGCCGATATTCGTGCCATCAGTCGGAAACTATCGACAAGGCATGCTGATTTCCGTTCCGCTGCATCTCGATACGCTCAGTGGCGCTCCGACAGCGTCACGCATCGAGGATCTCTTGGTCGATCATTATCAGGGATCAGAGTTCGTCAAAGTCATCCCGCGCGGAGACGACGACGAAGCGAAGAGCGGTCGGATTTCCCCAGAAGCGCTCAACGATACCAACATGATGGAACTGCGCGTCTTCGGACATGCGGAGTTTGGTCAGGCCGTTTTGTTGGCGCGCCTCGACAATCTCGGCAAAGGCGCATCAGCGGCTGCCACTCAGAACATTAAGCTGATGCTTGGCCTTGAGTCTTAAAGCGGTCTTCCATCACTGCGAGCCGCTATTGGACTGACGAACCTCAAATAGATGCCAGACGCTTGTTGCAAAGACGATCGCAGCCAGCGTCTGGTGCGCGACACCGAGGCCGATGGGAATAGCCCCATCGACTGAAACGAGTGTCCATATTCCCAAAACGGCCTGACCAATCATCAGAACCGCAAGCCACAAGGCGGATTGCACCACTCTGTCGTTATCGACGCTCCAGGTCCGAACCACTTGGATGAACGATAGGGCGAGCAGGACGTAGGCCATCATCCGGTGATTGAACTGGATGGTAAGATGGTCTTCTCCGGCGCTCACGTACCAAGGCGCCAGCGAGTAGAGCCCTTCCGGAATGAACTCGCCATCCATGAGGGGCCAGGTCGTGTAAACAAGACCTGCTTTGGTACCAGCAACAAATGCGCCGAGCGCAACCTGGCAGAACACCAGCAGCACCAGGACCCAACCCAGCGTCCTGGAATAGGCCGGCAAATGAGTGAAGTAGATCTCTCCGCCCCTCGGTCTGAGACCTAGGAAGCACCAAACCAATCCGGCCAGGATGAGAAAGGCCGTGCAGAGATGGAGTGCCAGCCGGTATTGGCTCACATCAACCCGCTCGGTCAATCCGGACTGCACCATGTACCAGCCGATAAAGCCCTGCAGGCCGCCAAGGATCAGCAGTCCAACGAAGCGCCAATGATACCCGCTGGGAATTTGCCCGCGCATCCAAAACACAATCAGAGGGACCGCGAAGACCAAGCCGATAAATCGGCCAAGAAAGCGATGGATCCATTCCCACCAAAAGATCGCCTTAAAGCCAGCCAGATCCATGCCCGCGTTGACTTCGCGATACTCCGGGATCTGTTTATACTTCCGAAAAGCCTCCTGCCAGTCTGCGTCAGACAGAGGCGGGATCGCGCCAAGAAGCGGTTTCCACTCAGTGATCGACAACCCGGAATCGGTGAGCCGCGTAACGCCACCAACCGCAACCATGACGACAACCAGCAACGCCACAAGCGCGAGCCATGTACGGACCGCAGCATGGTCATGCATAGGGGAGTGTATGTCTGAGGTAACGCTCTGCAGCGCCATAAAGTCCCGCTCCTGGCTGTGCCTGATCGTGTTAGTTAGATTTACGCGCGGCAATCCGCAAGAGATGCAGCAGGCGCGCTTTGTCCCAATCAGCAGTTGCCCGGCGACAAACCTAGGGAAATTCTATCATGACGATCCGAACACGAAAGTTCATCGGCGCCATAGCACTATTGGTTTTCCTGACAGTCTACTCGCTAGCCGCAATGATGGTTGCGATCGCCCTGCAGGTCGGCGCCAGCAAGATTGTCGAGGTTCTATATTATATCGTTGCGGGCCTCGCATGGACCGTTCCTGCAGGTGCCATCATTTGGTGGATGCAGCAGCCGGATGATAAGTCTGCCTCTTGAGAAGCAGCTCATCCCGTCGCCCGACTGTTTCCTACGCGGCGCGTCGATTGCCCGGTAGTGCCTTCTTTGCAAGATTGAATAGTGCGAATGGCACACCACTAAGAAGGGCGCGAACACAGTCCGGATCTTGATAATCACCATTCAGCGACAACCGCGGAAGAGCGTGCATGTTGTGACTCTGCCCTTTGGCGACCAGCCCCTTTGCTGTAGTTACCGCAGTCTTGATCCCCAGCTCTCGTACAATCGCAAACTCTCTCGGCCCTGCGCTTCCCGCATCACCGTAAGGAAAGCTGAAGTGATGACACGGCCGTCCAAGGTTCTGTTCCAAGTCCCGAACACTGTCTGCGATTTCAAGCCGGGCGTCAGCATCATTCAGCTTGGCGAGCGAGACATGTGACAAGGTATGGCCACCTATTGTCACCAGCGGATCTTCGGAGAAAGATCGCAATTCATCCCACCTCATGATCAACTCACGCCCAAAATCCGTCGGATCCAAATCGACACAGTTCGCCATTTGATCAACAATGCGATGAACGTCACGATCGGGTAGTGATCGCAGGGCCCAGTAGATCTGATCGAATGCGCGTTGCTTTTCTTCAGCGTCTCGGCAGCCCTGCTCGAACTTTACGCCATCAATCTCAACATCAATGGCAAGCGATCGCCGTACGACTTCCTCCAGCGTCAGCCACCAAAGTTTGCCACGCCCATCAGCAAAGTGAGACGCGACGTAGACGGTCAACGGAATGCCGTGCTTCTGCAGAATTGGAAGCGCAAAGTCTCTGTTGTCTCGATACCCATCATCAAAAGTAAAACAGACAAATGGCAGGTCGGATTGAACCTCGCCCGTCATCCGCAAATAGGCATCATCAAGTGATAGCGCTTCGAACCCGGCATCGCGCACAAGCTCAACAACGGTGTCTAGGAACTCCGGTGTAATCTCGAGAATTCTGTTCGGGGAAAACTCTCGCTTCTGCTGCGGCCGCACATGATGGAGCATAAGGATTGCGCCAGCACCGCGCGTGACGGGCGCGAAAGCCGCATCGAGGCGTGTATAGCGCATCGCCTGAAGCGCTGCGCGCAACAACTGGGTTGATCGGGAGACCACGGTGCAGTTGATCCAGCTCTAAATTGCTCAATGATACAGTATTCAGCGTCGCAAATATCGGGCCGAAGCCTTTAAGTTTTAGTGAAAACTCACGACGAGTTGCCGTACCAAGCTGAGCAGCAGGTGTTGCACGATAGCTGGGCTGCATCAGCGCAAGGCTCACGGCAACATTGAGCCAGCACTTATACCAACTCCAATCGGCCGCCCGTTGATATTTGCTGTCGCCGTGTCGAAAAGGCGGCTGGTTCTGAGCGCTCATATCGAATGATATCGATATCGGTCACCTCAAAGCCTAAGAATGTTTCCTCCGTGCCTCTCACAATCGATCTCTGCATGCGGGCATCGGATACCGAAATCCCTGCATCAAAGCGCCCTTCGATGGCTTCGAACAGATACTGAGCAGTGCGATAGCGCCCGACTACAAGGATCTGGTCATAGACATCATCCAGCGCATCAAGGACGGCGTTCAGGTCCTCGCCGTCAAAGACGAAATCATCCGCACTCGCACCATGCCCAAGGCTGATGTGGTGCACCTGGGTGTTCGGGATATGTGTGATGACGTCGTCGAACGAAGCTTCACCGTTCAACAGTTCGCAAATACCGGGACGCAGCCCCAGGCCAATCGAGTCTGAGAAGCCTTCGTTGTCGGTATTGCAGTCGATGACGACGACCTGCAGCCCAGCCTCGCTAAGTTGACGAGCCAACTCCATGCCTTCGTCTGAAGCGTCAATGCCATGCGTTTCACCCACAACAATCGTACGGAAGCCGGCGATTTCTTCGCCTCGCTCTATCAGATGCTCGGCAACACCCTGAATAGTGATGTCATCAACTGGATCGTCGTCCTCATCAACATCGCCAACTTGTGGCAGATCCATTACAGGCTTCCCACGCTTCGTCCGGACTGGTTGATCGGCTGTCATTGCTGTCATGCCGGCGGACAACGTTGTGGATTGTGCTGTGCACACTGCAAGCTGTTCCTGGCGCGCCGTACTCCCGGCCAGAATGATTTCCTTGGCCGTCAACAAGGCAAGGCCCAGAACAAAAGTCGCGACCATTGCAAGAAGCGTGTAGGGCACCTTCTTCGGGAAGCTGGCTGTATGCGCCGGCCGCGCCATAGATACGATCTGAGCTTCAACCGGAACTGTCTTGGTCACAACCAGCGTTTTATTATCCTCGAGTTGGCGCTGCAATCGCTCGAGTTCAACCCGCTTTGACTTGGCAGAGCTCTCCAGCGACTTCAGCCGCGCCTCATCCTCGGACGTATCGACAACTTTGACTTTGAGGCTTCCAATCTCGGATTTCAGATCACCCACTCGGAAAGAAGCGGTCCGATATTTCTTCTCAAGACCGCGAACAATCGTTTGCACCTGAGCCCGGATCGATCGCTTCACGCCGGCGAGATCCGAGTTCAATTGCTTCATGCGCGGATGTGCCGGTAGCAACGTTGCCCGCGCCTCAGCCACTTGCCGCTCAACGCGCACCCGTTGATCGATCAAGCCTTGCATAACAGGTGAGTTTTGTACCTCAGGTAGTTCGTCAACATTGCCTGTTCGAGAAAGGTCGACAGCCGACTTCCATTTTGATTCAGCCAGCGAAAGCACTGCCTCAGCCTTGATCAACTCAGCATTCAGAGCAGCCATCCGTTGCGTATTCACCGGTGTCGACTGAGCGCCCGTTCGAAACTGGTCCGTCTCCGCACGGAACCGCTCGACCTCGGCTTCGGCCTGGAGGACTTCGCGCTTCAGTTGCTTGATCTTTGGCTCAAGCGCATCAACCACCTGCTTCGTCTCGTTGACCGGTATCTCGACCAGGCTCTTACGATATGTTTCAGCCAGAGCGTTCGCAAAATCTGCCGCCACTTGCCGATCTGAAGACGAGAAACGGATCCCGATAAAACGGCTATCTGTAACCGCCGAGACCTGTAACCGTTTTCTGATGCGCTCGAGCATCTGACCTTCACTCGCACCCAGCGCTGACGGCTCAGATAAACCGATCGCAATCATCACCTGATCAATGAGGCTGTTGTCACCAGTCTGGCCGAACTCCGCGCGCTGAGCCAACTTCTGGTCGCTCGCAACCCGCAGCAGGAGATCTGGTGCCATCAACGCATTGACATGCGTATTGATCGCCTCGCGATCCAAGCGCTGCGTCAGCCCATCTCGAACACCGTTTGCACTCTTTGCATCGGGAAAGGGATTGGTTGGCTTAGCAACAATCGCCAATTGCGTTTCTGACGTATATCGCGGCGTCATCAATGAGAGCACGCCAAACGTCAGCAAGGTCACCGCTAACGTCAGGGTGAGCAGTCCGCGCAAAGAACGCTTGAGGCCGCGCCACAGCGTAAAAAGGTCAATATCTTGCTGTTGCGACTGATGTGGCGTCGGCATCCTACGCACTCTTCCAATTCAATTGAACATTGTGCCAAATAGGAACACGAGTGCGTAACTAATCTCTTAAACTTGCGCCTGCAAGATATTGAAAAATAGTATCTTATGTCGATTATTAAAATAACAAACACAAAAGCCACATCCCATTTCCGGACGCTAGATCAGCAATTTTTAACCATTGCGGACGTACAACAGATTAACCTGTGATCTAGTCCTGTGAGGAATCTTTGATGCGTGCGCCCGCAATAGCGGCATTGCTGACCTACGCTCTGTTTGCCAGCGGATGCGCCCACATATTGGGGGACGAATCGCTCGATCACGGGCGCGATGTGCTGGTCTCACAACCAGCCGTGAATCAATCACGTGACACCGCCCCACTCTTCAGCCGCGAAAGATGGGGTCGCCCCGAGGTGATACCAGCAACTCTGAAAGACTCTGTGCTCGTTGCTGAAAGGCCGGGCCCTTATCTGCTTGATACCGGCGATCAGCTTCGCATCCTTATTTATGGCGAACCCAACCTGTCGCGCCTCTATACTGTCGGCCATGATGGCAAGATATCGGTCCCGCTCATCGGTAGCGTGAGCGCACGCGGCAAAACAGTTCACAAAGTCAAGCGCCTCATTGCTGCGCGCCTTGGCGCCCAATACGTCCGAGATCCGCAAGTTTCAGTCGAGATACATCAAAACCGACCATTTTACATTCTTGGAGAGGTCCGCAGTGCCGGCCAATATCCCTTTGCAAGCGGAATGACGGTGCGGAAGGCTGTCGCGACCGCAGGTGGCTATACGGAACGTGCCGACGAGACCGGGGCGAAATTGACCCGGCGGGTTAACGGATTCGTAGAGGAAATTGAGGCACCCTTCGACTACGTCGTGCGCCCGGGAGATACGATCTATATTCGTGAGCGCTTCTTCTAGGCCACTCATGTTCTTGCGTTGTCCGAAGGGTTGGCTTGATGTCCAAACTCCGCATTCTCCATTGCCTGCGAGCGCCCGTTGGTGGTCTGTTTAGACATGTCCGCGACCTCGTCATTGAACAGTCAAAGGCCGGACATGAAGTAGCTGTGGTCTGTGACTCGAATTCAGAGGACGGACTGACAGAGCAACGACTGAACGAGCTTAAGAAGCATCTGGAACTTGGCCTGCACCGTATCTCGATGAGCCGGGACATTGGCCTGAGTGACTTTAATTCCTTCCAGGAAGTTCGCGACCTCTCCAGGAACTTGGGTGTCGACATCATCCATGGACACGGAGCGAAGGGCGGGGCCTATGCTCGGCTTGCTGCCAGCGACCTCAGGTCAAAGTCAGTCGAGATCTGTGGAATCTACACGCCACACGGCGGCAGCCTTCATTACGACGCCAAATCTCTCAAGGGGATGATCTTCAAGTTTCTCGAGCAGTCACTCGCGCGGCGCTCGGACGCCATTATCTTCGAGAGTGATTACGCTCGCTCCCAATTCGACGCCAAGATGGGCACACCAGACTGCCCAGTGAAAGTCATCCCAAACGGTTTGGCTGAAGCAGATTTCGAAGTCGTCGATGGTACCAATGCCAACGCCGACATTCTGTTCGTCGGAGAGCTGAGGCAGCTGAAGGGCGTTGATACACTGATCGAAGCAGCAGCCATTCTGTCAGAAGACAGGCCATGCAAAGTTTTGATTGTCGGCGATGGCCCTGATCGGAAAGAACTTGAGGAACTCGTCAAGGAACGTGGACTTGAAACCTCCGTTACGTTTGCTGGTGCTCTACCGGCACGTGATGCCTTTGCGATGGCGCGCTGTATCGCTGTGCCATCACGCGCTGAAAGCTTGCCGTACGTTGTATTGGAGGCCGCCGCTGCAAGGCTGCCGATAGTCGCAACCAATGTCGGTGGCATTCCCGAAATCGTAGCCAACACGACCACACAGCTGATCGATCCAGATGCACCCGATCAACTCGCGGCCGCACTGAGGCAGATCCTTGCGCATCCCGATGCCGCTGTTGTACGGGCAGGCGAACTCAGAGCTGCGGTCCAGTCACGATTCAATGTCGCCCGAATGGCGCATGACGTGTTGGCTGTCTATGATGACGTCTTGGCTCGATCACGTAATGTGGCGCGCGTCGCAGCTTAATCGAAAAGATAATATCAGAAAGAAATATCTTGGAGCGGCTCGAAAGCCGCCCAATTCGTTAACAAATAGATATTTCATTGATTCAAGTTTAACAGAAAAGTAACTAACCAGACGGCGTCGGTTAATCCGGCGACCGATTTGGCACAACGCCTGCTTCACTGCCGTCAACTCAATAATCGAAACGCTCAAGCGTGAGTTGAAAGCAGATATGACACGGATCGCACCACCAACACTGACATCGTCCCATGGCGCAGCCACACTGGCGCTGGCAAGCAATCAAGCTCCAGTATTGCCACGCTTGGCTGACTTCAGGTTTGGCGACCGCACGGCACATATCTCCCCAACAGTCTTTGGCGGCTTTCTCCGGTTGGCTGAGTTCCTGGCCTTGTCGGTGACAGGTTTCGCCATTGCGTTCCTGTACATCGCTGCTCCCGACATTTGGGCATCATCGAATTACACAGCTGCAATCATTGGCACCGCTCTGGCATCCATTACGCTGTTCGAGTTTGCGTGCCTTTACCAGCGCCAGGTCTTTGCAAACCTGCTCCCTAACGCCGCCCGCATTGTGCTGGCCTGGTCGGTGGCTGTTGCCGGTCTCATGGCGGCTGTCTTCTTCTTGAAGCTTGGACCAGAGTTTTCACGTGCATGGCTGGCCTATTGGTTTGCTGGTGGCCTTGCAACAATCTTTGCCGTGCGCGCGACCGCAGCGGCTTTAGCCCAGAAGTGGGCCAAGGAAGGTCGTCTCAATCGACGCGCCGTGATCCTTGGCAGCGGCAAAGCGTGCGATGAGCTGATTGCCAAACTTGAAGGTGACGCCCAATCTGACTTGCGGATCTGCGGGATTTTCGACGACCGCGATGATGAGCGTTCTCCAGATTCAGTCAATGGATATCCAAAGCATGGTGACGTCGACCGGCTCATTGAGTTCTCTCGCAACACCCGAATTGACACCGTCATTGTCACGCTCCCAATCAGCGCTGAAGATCGCCTACTTCAGTTCATGAAGAAGCTGAGCGTGTTGCCGGCGGACATTCGATTGGCCGTTGATGCGTCGAAACTGCGCTTCCGTCCACGCGCCTATTCTTATCTCGGCCGCGTACCAATGATCGACATGCTGGACAAGCCAATCAGCGATTGGGGTGACATTGCAAAATCAGTGTTAGACAAATCGGTTGCATTGCTGGCGTTAATCGCTCTAGCCCCCGTCATGGCGGCTGTTGCAGTCGCGATCCGAATGGAAAGTCGTGGTCCAATTCTGTTCCGTCAGAAGCGCTATGGCTTCAACAACGAGTTGATCGAAGTCCTCAAGTTCCGCTCGATGTTCACCGACATGTGCGACTCCAGTGCCAACAAGCTTGTCACCAAAGATGACCCGCGCGTGACCTCAATCGGTCGCTTTATCCGCAAGACAAGCATTGACGAGCTTCCGCAACTGATCAACGTGCTGCGTGGTGAGCTCTCACTTGTTGGCCCTCGCCCACATGCCGTCCACGCCAAGGCAGCCGACCGTCTCTACGACGAAGCCGTCGAAGGCTACTTCGCCCGCCATCGCGTCAAGCCTGGCATTACCGGCTGGGCGCAAATCAACGGTTGGCGCGGCGAAACCGACACCGCCGAGAAAATCGAAAAGCGCGTCGAGTATGACCTCTACTACATCGAAAACTGGTCGCTGATCTTCGATCTCTACATTCTGTTTCGTACGCCGCTGGCACTGCTCAAGTCAGAGAACGCTTACTAAGCCCTCACAGCAGAAGACTTGTATTCAAGATGGCCACCACATTCTCGACCGCATGGGCACCGCAACAGGCAAGCGCGCCCTTGTTGCAGCCAGCCAATCAGCCGGCCGCCATTCGCTTAATGGCACTGGGCCTGGTCTGGCTAACAGTTGCATCAGGCGCCGTTGTCTTCGCTGAGCCGGCGCCTGTTGATGCATTGACAATGGGCATCATCCTGGTGCTACCGGTAGTCGGACTGGTCTCCATGAAGCCTGTCCTGATCATGCTTCTCTCACTCTGGCTTGTTGCCGGTGCCTCTGCACTGGTCGCATCAACACAAGCCTTCGAATTTGGACGCGCTGTCACCCATAGTGCCGTTTCAATCTATCTCTACTTCGCGTTCTTCATCCTGGCCGCATTCGTTGCCAAACGACCGGATGCCCATACACGCCTCATCATGCATGCCTACGTTTGCGCAGCGATCGTGGCATCCATTGCAGCGGTTGCAGGCTACTTCAGCTTGTTCCCCGGGGCGTACGAGCTGTTTACAAAGTTTGGCCGGGCAGCAGGCACCTTTAAGGATCCGAATGTCTTCGGCCCGTTCCTTGTCCCACCTGTGCTTTATGTCTTGCATCTCGTTTGTCATCGGCCAATGCGCCAAGCGATTGTTCCTGGCGGGATCTTCCTATTTTTGACATTCGCCGTCCTGCTGAGTTTTTCGCGCGGTGCCTGGATGAACCTCGCCATCTCCGGCGCGGTCTATGGCTTCCTCATCTTTGCGACCGCACCAACAAATCTGCAGCGGATCAAGCTCATACTATTCACGGCATTCGGAGGCCTACTGCTCGTGGCTGTGCTGGTCGTTGCAGCGCAACAGCCAAAGATCTCAAAAATCCTGAGCGAACGTGCACAAGTCGTACAGTCTTATGACGCTGGCCCCGAAGGCCGGTTTGGTGGACAGAGTAGAGCGGCGGCTCTTATTCCTTCAAAGCCATTCGGCATCGGTGCCTTGGAGTTTGGTGAGCGCTATCATCACGAAGAATCTCATAACGTCTATCTCACCATGATGTTGCAGAGTGGCTGGATCGGCGGTCTCATCTTTGCAGCAATCACGATTCTCACGCTGTGTGCCGGCTTCGCCTACGCAATTAAGCGATCCGAAATGCAACCGATGATCATTATCGCTTTTTCAGCATTTGTTGGCCTGGCCATCCAAGGCTTCACGATTGACATCGACCATTGGCGCCATCTCTATTTGGTAATGGCATTGCTTTGGGGCTTGATCGCCGCCAACCGAGCACATGTGCTCACCTCACAACACAGTAGCTGCGCCGACACCAACCAAACGCATCCGATCGACCATGATGATCCTTTCAATGCCTCAGATGCTCAGCAGCAGTCACGCGGGGCGACCATTCTCGGCCCTGGACGCCTGGTCCTGAATCACAACGAACCGGAGCCAAGGCGAGATCGCATCCATCGTCCACGTCGACCCCAGTCGGATGCCTACACCTAACTTTCCATGCAAGTGCACGGGCACTTGCTCGGGTCAGGTATTAAGATCGGTCGGAAGATCAAAGATTATCCCCGACGCGATTGCCAATCGACAGGCAAGCTCCTAGCCTGATGGATAAGCCGGACCTTATCCAGGAGCCTCTTCAATGTTCATCCGAACGGTCGAACCCGATCCAACCCTCGAGAAATTCAGGACAGAAGTTAAGGCGTTTTTCGACAGCGAACTCCCCGCTGATACACGCCGAAAGCAGGAACTCGGCCAACACATTGATCGCGAAGAGTATGGAGCCTGGCTGCATAAGATCGGCACCAAAGGCTGGCTAACCGGCAAATGGCCAGTCGAACACGGTGGTCTCGGTTGGGGCCCTGATAAATTCGCGATCTTCAGCGAAGAGCTTGGTAGGGCGAATTCCCCTCCCATCGTTCCTTTCGGCGTAACAATGGTCGGCCCCGTAATCTACACGTTTGGAACCGACGAGCAGAAGCGCAAATATCTGAAAGACATTCGCGAGCACAACGTCTGGTGGTGCCAGGGGTATTCAGAACCAGGGGCAGGTTCGGATCTCGCCAACCTGCAGACCCGCGCGGTTCGTGACGGCGATGACTATATCGTCAATGGACAGAAAATCTGGACGTCCTATGCGCATTGGGCTGACATGATGTTCTGCTTAGTGCGAACCAATCCGGACGTCAAAAAGCAGGAAGGCATCTCTTTCCTCCTGATCGATATGAAAACTCCGGGTATCACCGTACGACCGATCATCGGCATCACAAAAGGTCACCACCTCAACGAAGTCTTTTTCGAAGATGTTCGTGTCCCGGCAGAAAATTTGATTGGCGAAGAGGGCAAGGGTTGGACCTACGCCAAATTCCTACTGGCCAATGAACGTGTGGGTGTCGTCGAGATCGGGAAGTTCGAGCGCTACCTTGCCCACTTACGTCATCTCCTCAACACCACCAAAGAAGGCGGCGAGCCGTTAGCGAAGCAACCGGAATTTCAGCGCAAGGTCGCCGAACTCGAAGTCAGCTTCGAAACTGTCAAAGCACTTGTCGCAGACCAACTCGCGGCAGCTCAGCAGGAAGGCGCTCCATCTCTCATGGGCGCTGCAGCCCTCAAAGTGCGAGGCTCGGAGTTCCAGCAAGCCGTTTTGCAGACCATTATGGATGTCTTCGGTCGCCACGGCATGGCCTTCCAAACAGATGCACTTCATCCTGGCTGGAACGGGGAGTCCGTCGGTCCTGATGAAATGGCAGGTCTGATGTACGAACATCTCTATCGCCGTGCCGCAACCATTTACGGCGGCTCAACCGAAGTCCAAAAGAACATTATCGCCAAGGGCGCTCTCGGCCTCTAAACGCACCGCGATCAGGAAACGGCAAATGCCATCATTCAGTAGTGACGAACGTCAACTCCTGCAGGACAGCTTGCAGGACTACTTCTCAAACAAGTATTCCTTCGAGCACTTTCGCGCACTGTCGAAACCGGAGCATCCGGACGGGTTTGGCCGGTCGGAATGGAACGAGTATGCGGAACTTGGCTGGCTTGCTGTCGCAATGCCGGAAAGTGCCGGCGGTTCAGCTGCCGGTATGACGGAACTTGGAATCATCATGGCTGCGGCAGGAGGCGCGCTCGCACTGGAACCTCTCATTGCTACGACCGTTCTCGGCGCAGGTGCCTTGGAGAAAGCAGGCAACGCAGACCAGCAACGGCTTCTCAGCGAGGTTGCAACCGGCAGCCACACACTTGCGTTTTGCCATTCCGAACCAGATGCCGGTTACGCCCGTGACTACGTCACATCAACCGCCACACAGGACGGCGGCAACTTCATTATCAACGGCAGCAAGAGTTTCTCACTCCACGCCGATGCCGCCGATAGCCTCATTGTCTCCGCACGGCTTGGTGGCAGCGACGGGCCACTCGCACTGTTTATAATCCCAGCAAATACGCCCGGCGTGGAACGCATTGCAGCTCCCGCTCTCGATGCGCGCCGCGGCGCTGCCGTATCCCTCAAGGCTGTTTCCGTTCCCGGGTCGGCCAAACTCGGGGATGGCGATAGCGACATGACCGCCATTGTAGACGATATCATTGACCGCGGGGTGCTCGCCGCCTGCGCGGAAGCGGCTGGCGCCATGGCTGCCGTCACCGAGCAAACCGTCGAATACCTCAAAACACGCGAACAGTTCGGACAACCGCTATCGAAGTTTCAGGTACTCCAGCATCGTCTGGTTGATATGAGCGTCTCCACGGAAGAGTCACGCGCCGCAACTCATGGTGCGCTCAAGGCATATGATGATGGTGCGGCAGACGCGCAGATGAGAATATGGAAAGCTAAAGCTCAGATGGCAAAATCCGCGCGCTACGTTGGTGGCCAGGCCATTCAGCTGCACGGCGGTATGGGCATGACAGACGAATTAGCCATCGGTCACTATTACAAGCGGCTGACAATGTGCGAAACCTTGTTTGGCGATGCCGATTGGTATCTACGCCAGCTCGCCTTGAAGGCATAACCCCGATCAACTGTCAAATTTGATCTGAAAACAGCTCGCGGCAGACGGCGCCTTCATTGGTGGCAGCACGAGCCACGATGGCCATCATCGTGGCTAACGATTGGTATCGGCGACACAAACAAAGAGAAAATCATTTAACTTCAGCAGCATAACAAGAGAATCGGTTATTCCGTAAAAAATGACTCGGTTTGTGACCTGGGTAACAGATGCGAGCCATGACCTGAGCGATAGTGGGTTCATCAGAAACGGACCCCACCAATCAAACGCTCACGGAAGTAAGACCATGAAAAAGACCATCGCAGTTATCGCAACCGCCGCAACCTTGATGATCGCATCAGCCCCTTCACACGCAGCTGGCATGTCAGCTTTGCAGGCCCTGGGAACCGGCGCCGCCTCATCTGACACATTGATCCAGAAAACAGGACGTCGCGGTGGTCGGATTGCAGCCGGCATTGCCCTGGGAATTGCAGGTGCAGCCATCGCAGCGCACGCCTACCGCCATCGCCACTACCGCCCCTCACGTTGGGAACGCCGCTGCCGCCGCTGGGCTCGCCGGTGTGACTGGGGCAACGAGCGGGCTTGCTATCGCTACGACACCCGCTGCTAATCACCAAGTCCCAATCCCCTTAACCAATTGGCCGCATCAGCAATGATGCGGTCTTTCGCTTGTTCGGAGTCGTGGTTTGCAGCGCGTGGCTGATGCTGAGTGAAACAAACAGCCCTGCCGCCGATTAACCAGACTTTTTCTCAAAAAATTGTCTTTTGTGACCTGGGTAACAGATGCGAGCCATGACTTGGGCGAGAGTGGGTTCATCAGAAACGGACCCCACCTAAGTGACGCTAACGGGAGTAAGACTATGAAGAAGACCATCGCAGTTATCGCAACAGCCGCAACCTTGATGATCGCATCAGCCCCATCACATGCAGCTGGCATGTCGGCCTTGCAGGCCCTGGGAACCGGCGCAGCATCATCTGACACGTTGATCCAGAAAACAGGCCGTCGCGGTGGTCGGATTGCAGCCGGCATTGCACTCGGAATTGCAGGCGCAGCCATCGCAACGCACGCCTACCGCCATCACCACTACCGTCCCTCACGTTGGGAACGCCGCTGCCGCCGCTGGGCTCGCCGATGTGACTATGGCAACGACCGCGCATGCTACCGTTACGACACACGCTGCTAATCACATTGCATCAATCTCCTAACCCAATTGGCCGTATCAGGAATGATGCGGCCTTTTCCCGTTTGTAGGCCGCAGCTTCAGCAACTAACGATGCAAGCTTAGTTATGGTGACGATGCGGCAGGCAGGCTATGACGTTCAAAACTGAGTTCTCAATCTCCTGGGGTGACTGCGACCCGGCAGGCATCGTGTTCTATCCAAGATTCTATTATTGGTTCGACACAACATTCCAACGCTGGCTCCAGGCCAACCATCTCTCTCAGGCAATTCTACAGGAGCGCTACGGAATTATCGGCACTGGTGCGATCGATACCGGGGCAACATTTCGATCGCCTCTAAAGGACGGGGATCTAATTCAGATCGAGGCTAACATTTCCGATTGGTCATCGAAGTCATTTCGCATTGACTACAAATGCATGCGGGGCGACGCCCTCTCGGCAGAAGGATTTGAGGTTCGCGGCTGGTTCAAATACCTGGATGGACGGTTGCGCTCTGACGTCATACCGGATGAGTTCCGGCAAGCTCTCAGCTAACCGATACCTTTCCATCGGGTATCACTCCCGCAATTTTCACTCCAACGCTGCCAGCAACGCATCGGTCAGTCGCCGTTTCGGGTTCTTGGGCCGTTCGAGAAGCGCTAGTTGCCGTGTATACTGTGGCTCGCCGAATGGCAGACGCATAACCGAATCGGGAAAGTCTGGTGCTCGAGGATGGTGAGGAACCACCGATACACCCAACCCGTGAGAGACAAGCGCTGTAACGGCCAGTAGCGAATCGACTTCCATGTCATCACGCACGACGATCCCGAGATCATGCAGGATTTGTTCGATTTGTTGACCAGCCCAAGTCTTTCGGCTGAACCAAATAAACGGCAAAGACGTTAGGATGTCTTCGACAGGCCCGCTGGCCACATCACGCGGTGCGATCACAAACAAGGGTTCGTCAACGAAGGCCCGCACATCCAGGCCATCAAGCGGCCGCTTCGGTGCCGTTGAAACAGCGACGTCCAATTCACCGCCGCGCACAAGCGAGGCCAAATCGCCTGACAACGCCGTATGTATCCGAACCTTGAGTTTGGGATGCGCCGCCCGCAGCTTAGCCAATGCTGGCGGCATCAGATCTGTCATGGCAGAGGGTACTACTCCGGCATTGATCGAGCCGATCAGCTCGTCTTCCGAGCCCAGCGCCGCCATCTCATCAAGCAGGTCAGCCAATCGCCGGCCATAAGCCACCAACGCCGTCCCTCGGTCCGTCAGCACTGGCGGCCGACGGCTCCGATCGATCAACGGAACTCCAAGTTCCTCCTCCAGGGCTTTGACATGAAGACTGACGGCCGAATGGCTGAGACCGACAGCATCCGCTGCACCCGAGAGCGTTCCGGTTTCTGCGATCGCAACAAAGCTCCTGAGTTGACGCAGGTTCATAGAAACCTTTCTTGAGTTTTCCTAACATTAAGCCTGAAATAAAGTCGTTTTACATCGAATTTCTTTCAACATAGACTGCGCCGATAACATTTTTGTAATCGCGCCGTGAGCTGAGCGCGAACAATTGCGCCCGGGGGGACCTAGTATGTTCGAATTAGACCAGCGTCAGCAGGAACTGCAACAGCAGGCAAGGGAACTTGCACAGAGTACAATTGCTCCACGCGCTGCCGAGGTCGACCGCACAGAACAGTATCCCTGGGACAATGTCGAAGCCCTCACCAAGGCAGGCTTCATGGGCATGACGGTCCCAACAGATCTTGGCGGCCAGGGCAGGTCTTATCTTGATACCGTTCTTGTCATCGAAGAAATGGCAAAGGTGTGTGGAATCAGCGGCCGCATCGTCGTTGAAGGTAATATGGGCGCTATTGGCGCCGTTCTCGCATACGGCTCACAAGAACAGCGCGAACTCGCTGCCAAGCATGTCCTCAGCGGCGACAAACCCGCGATCTGCATCACCGAGCCGAATGCCGGCAGTGCCGCGACTGAGATGACAACAACGGCTGTCAAGCACGGTGACCACTACATCCTGAACGGAACCAAGCACTGGATCACAGGTGGTGGCGTTTCCCGATTGCACTTGATCTTTGCACGTCTCGTCGAAGATGGTGACGACAAAGGTATCGCCGGCTTCCTGGCTTTCCGTGATCAAGACGAAGGCCTCGTTATTGGCCGCCGTGAACACGCTATGGGTCTGCGCGGTATCCCCGAGACAGAAGTCCATTTTAAGGATCTCAAGCTCGGTCAAGATCGCATCATTATTCCACCAGAGGGCGTAAAGCGTGGTTTTGCAGGCCTCATGAATGCGTACAATTCGCAGCGTGTTGGAGCCGGCACCGTGGCCCTCGGTATTGCTCAGGGTGCCTATGAGACAGCGCTGGCATTCGTAAAGGAGCGTCAGCAATTTGGTCGGCCAATCGCAGAGTTTCAGGGGCTCCAGTGGATTCTGGCAGATGCGAAGATACAACTCGATGCTGCTCGCCTGATGATTTGGCGTGCTGCTGCCAGTGCCGAAACATCCGGATCAGGCTTCCCAGATGCATTGCTTGCGGCCGAATCCAAAATTATTGCTTCGGAGACAGCGATTAAGGTGACCAACGACGCGCTCCAGTTGCACGGTGCCAATGGGTATGGCCGCTCGCTACCGCTTGAGCGAATGGTCCGCGATGCACGCATGTTTACCATTGGCGGCGGCACCGCACAGATGCTGCGCAACCTCGTCGCTGGTCGCATCCTGGATATGAAAACACCTCAGACACGTGACGGTTATCTGGCCCAACCAAAGGCCGCGGCAGTTCAACCTCCAAAGCTTGTCGAGGCGGCCGAATAATCCGCCGATTGGGACGACGCTAATCAATCCACAATATGGAGGTTCGAAACAACCTCCATATGCTGCTACGTTGCCGCCGTTGCATTGCATTCGGCGGTATCATTCATGCTCTCTCAGTTTCGTAACATCCTAAGACTGTGTCTTCTGGCGCTGCTCCCATTTGTGTTGCTGACACAATCAGCTGCCGCACAATTGGCTAGTCCTATCGGCGGCAACACACAAAAATCCACTCCCCAGATATCGATACCCGATCCCCTAACTCAGGAAGCCATCCGCGACTTGCTGTCGACGCTCGATGACAAGCAGGTCCGCTCCCTCTTACTGCAACGTCTGAGCGAGCAAGCTGTTGCGCGCGCTGAGGCATTGGCAAAGCAGGACAACAGATCGCTATCTGAGATCATGAGCCAGTATGGGTCTGCAGTTCTCACCTCAGTCAGAAGCTCTTTCGCAAAACTGGCCGAACTACCAGATCATGTTGCGGCGGCAGCGACTGAATTCACCAAGCGCCGGCAGAATGTTCCAGTTTCGTTTTTCTTTCTGGCATTGGCGGGATCGATTATTGGCGGCGTGCTCGCAGCGTTCGCTCTTCGCAGAACATCAATCGGCCTGGAAGAAAAAGTCGCTGCAACCACACCGCGCACGCTTCGGCATAAGTTCAGTTTGCTCGTCCAACGCTTCCTGCTGCAACTCAGCCGTGTCATCGTATTCTTTGTCGTGGCCACTGTAATCAACGTTATTACCACTCAACCAGGGTCCCCCGATCGATACACGGTCCGACTCATCATCGATTCGATCGCCTGGGTCTGGTTGGTCGTGGCCTTGGCACGTTTCGTCCTTGCACCAACCAGACCCGCACTCCGCCTCTGCCCGTTCGACGATCAAACAGCGAACTTCCTCACTTGGCGCACCGGGCTGCTGGCGGCCATCGCGGCAGTCGGGTTTGGTTTGTTAACCTGGATGCTCCAGTTCGGAATGCAGTTTGGTTCATCCCGACTCGGCTTCTGGGTCAACCTGGCAATGCATATCGTCATTATCACAACGACCTGGCAGGCACGGCGCGGCATCACTCAAATGCTGTCCCACGGAGAACTCGACACGCCGACGTCAATCCGCCTCTCGACCACGTGGCCATGGATAGCCATCGGGCTCGTCGTGGCCCACTGGTTCACAGTCGAGATTATTGTCGCTACAGGCAACGCGACACCTCAGCTACTACCGGTCATGATGATCACTCTGGCAATTCTGATCGGACTGCCAATGATTGAGCACGGCATGCGAGCCGTCATCCTTGATGCCATGCCGTTTGATGAAGATGCTGCTCCAGCGATGCTGGCGGCACACCGAGAGACGCAGCGCGGGGCAATCCGATGCGGTCGCATCCTGTTGAGCATCGCGATATTTTTTGGGTTACTCTGGTTGTGGAGTGTCGACATTTTTGCACTCGCTCAGCAGGGCGTGGGAGCACGTTTTGCCGGCGCATTGATTGATGTCGCCATAATCCTGATGGTGGCCTACGCCATCTGGGAACTCGTAACCATTGTCGTCAATCGTCAGATTGCGATTGAACGGGCCGAGATGGGCATCGACCCTGATGCAGAAGCGATGGCCGATGGTGAAGGTGGCAAAGGCGAGTCACGACTGGCAACCATTCTCCCCCTCGTCCAATTGATCGTCAGAATTGCGATCGCGACACTAGCCTCCTTGGCGATCATCAGCCAACTCGGGGTCAACATCACGCCTCTGCTGGCTGGTGCTGGTATCATTGGTCTGGCGATCGGGTTTGGTGCTCAGACGCTTGTCAAGGATGTTATCTCAGGCATGTTCTTCCTGATCGATGATGCCTTCCGCAAAGGTGAATACATCGACATCGGCAACGTGAAGGGCACCGTTGAAAAGATCTCTGTTCGCTCAATGCAGTTGCGCCATCACAATGGTCCGCTCAACACCGTTCCTTTCGGCGAAATCAATTTTATTACAAACTTCTCGCGCGACTGGGTCGTCATGAAATTGCCTTTGCGTTTGACGTACGACACAGACGCCGAGAAAGTTCGTAAGATGATCAAGAAGCTCGGCCAGGAAATGCTGGAAGATCCATTGATCGGCGGCCAGTTCCTGCAACCACTCAAGTCCCAGGGCGTGATTCAGATGGAAGACTCAGCCATGATCATGCGGGTCAAATTCATGACCAAACCAGGTGATCAGTGGGTTATTCGTCGCACAGTCTTTGCCCGGATCAGGGATTTGTTTGAGCGCGAGGGAATCAAATTTGCCCACCGTGAGGTCACTGTTCGCCTGGCTGATGAAGGCAATAGCACCGCACTCAGTGAGCAGGAAAAGAAAGCAGTCAGTGCCGCTGCACGCTCCGCGCTGGAAGATGCAGGCGAGAAGCCAACAACAACTGCCGACACCCGCTGATGACCCAGATCAGCAGGCACAGCTGAGCTGCAATCAGCGCTGCGCCGGTACCGGTTGTGGGGCAACAATAACGGACTTGGCACGCAGCACACTTCGGCATTCTTTCGGCAACTGCGCCAGCATCATTGGTGGCCGCTTCTTTCGTGGTCTGCGCTTGACCGGCTTTTTCGGTTTTGGCCGCGGTTTCAGGCGCGCATGCAGCCATTTATACCAACGGTCCAACTCAGCACCACAGCCATCGCCTCCTCCGGGCGGCTTCTGTCCCCGGCATCCAGGGCTCCCGGGCGGACAGCGCAGCCGTACATGAAAGTGATAGTTATGTCCGCGAACCGGCCGCACCTTGGACAACCAACCGCGGTCTGTGCCTGCCGTTTCACAGAGCTTTTTCTTGATCGCAGGATGCACCAGGACCCGCTGCACTTCACGAAAAGAGGCTGCCCTTTTTATTACCCTGGCGTGTGCATCAGTCCAAACCTTCGGATTCACGGTCAGATGATCTTTCGTCAAGGTAAACGTTGCAGATAGCCTCTCACGCTCGCGTCGGGTCAGCCGCCTGTCCGGCATCGGCGTCAACCAGATGTCAGCATCCAACCCGACCTGATGACTTTGATGGCTGGGCGGCATTGGCCCGCCTCGCGGCATCGACAAGTCGCCAACCAAGAGCCCGTTCCAACCGTCGTACTTCCTAGCCTGGGCCGCGAGCCTCTTCACAAATCGAATCGTGATGGGATGCGCCCAATGGCGATTGCGCGACAGACGCATCGCTTGCCAGGCAGGGCCATCATTTTCAAGCTTCACGCCACCGGCAAGACAACCGCGCGTATAGTATCCGTAAGTCGCCGGCTTCATCAAAGCACCGTTCCTCACGGCTTTGAACAGTGCCTTAGCAGTCGGCTCTGGCAGCTTGCGGATGCGCTTGTCCAGCGACAACGGCTTCGGCTCCGGTAGCGGTTGCTGCGCCAGTGCGGCATTTGTCATGCCCAATACAGCCAGTGAAACAACGATAGCTGTCGGCCTCATCAATAAGCTCCTTGCTTGGCGAAGCGGAAGATTTGCTCAAGATCTGGCAAAATTAGGACTAAGACGTGGTTTGGGACAACAACAGCGTACCCAGCAGAACTTCGGCGGCGGCACTCAAGTCCTTGCCATAAAGAAAGAAAAACACAACAACCACCTCATGTTGAGGTGTGGTTTGTCGACAGTTGCAAACCAACGACACCAGCCACAACGAGAATCAGGCTCACGACTTTCAAGACAGATACCGGCTCACGGAAATACGCAATTCCGATAATTGCAATCAGCGCCGTGCCTGCGCCAGCCCATATCGCATAGGCAATTGAAAGATCTATGTACTTCAGCGTGATCGTCAGTCCAGCCATTGCGGCTGAATAGCATACAAACACACCAACAGACGGCCAAAACACCGTGAAGCCTTGAGAGAGCTTCATCATCGTCGACCCGATGACTTCAATGACAATCGTCGCAGCAAGGATCAGCCAGGCAAACATTGATATCCTCATGATCGGGCAAGTGCTCCTTTGGCTCCGACATGTGAATTGAGACAAACTGGAACGAGAATCGAAGTCGGGGCCGGGACGCTAGAATGCGAAGTGACAGATGATGTGGGCAATGGAACAATGGAAACCCAACACCATTCGAGCACCGCATTGATGTCAAAGATCACCTTCCTCGACAAGGTCCCTGCGGGGACGGCTTCAGCTCACATCGTGCTGGCACATGGCTCGATGGCTGCGATGGACAGCCCATTCCTCGAGGAACTCACCACCAACCTCGTTGAATACGACTTAGCTGTGCACCGCTTCGAGTTCGCCTACATGGCTGAGCGGCGAAGCGGCGGAAAGAAGCGTCCACCGCCACGAGCAGAAAAACTCACGGCTGAATACCTGGGCGCGGTGCAGCAACTCCGCGCAATCGGTATCGGTAAAGGCGCCCCGCTCATCATCGGCGGCAAGTCCCTCGGCGGTCGGGTTGCAAGCCTGATCGCGACCGACTGCTTCAAAGCAGATTCTGTGCAAGGCCTCGTTTGCTTGGGCTATCCTTTCCACCCTCCAAAACAGCCGGAAAAGCTGCGCACGGAGCATCTGGCCCAATTCCCCTGTCCGACCTTGATTGCACATGGGCAGCGCGATCCCTTTGGCACGCCGGACGAGATCCAGAGCTACCAGCTGGACCCTCGCATCCAATTCCACTGGGTCGCGGATGGCGACCACGACTTTTCAGCACGCAAGCGATCAGGTTTCACCCAATCCGGCAACATCACCGCAGCAGCAGAAGCCATCGCGCAATTTGCGTCCTCATTGAAAGAGAATTGAGAATTCAATCCGTGCAATTGTGATCATGCTCTGATTTGATATCCGCTCGGATCGGTAGGCGACGGGTGAGGCACCCGTTGGGAGGCCGCACATGGCCCATTGGGAGAATGTCAGATGAACTTACGGCAGATCATTTTGACGACTGTGTTGCTGTGTTTGACCAGCGCCACTGCATTCGCGCAATGCAACGTCAATCGCCTGGAACGATTCCTCGACCGCCGCGCCTTTGAGTTGTCAGCTGACCAAAAAATCGAGCTCTACTCGGATCGTATGGTTCGTTATTACGATAAGAGAAATGTTTCTCGCCAGTCGGTGTACCGCTCGATGCGGGCTTGGGAAAAACGCTGGCCGGAGCGCATCTACAAGTTCATCCGCATTACCGATTTCAAGGAAACTGATGAGCGTGATGCCTGCAGGGTCACCTTCGACTATCGCTTTCTCGCTTACAGCCCTCGACGCGATAAGATATCAGCTGGCATTGGTTCATCGACATTGGTCCTTGCCGACCTGGATGGAACGGGCGATTTCAAGATTATTGGCGAACTGGGCGACGTCCGTTGCAGAGGTTTGACAAAGTTTGCACGCAGCCGTTGCTGACATAAGCTCAGCATCACGCCATGTTGCGTTGCAACGAGCCCGGCGGGCCGGAAAACATCCAGCTGATATACTAACGACGGTGTAGCGCAACTGACGCTTGGACCCCACTTGCTGCTAAGTTCGAACTGAAGCGTCAGCTGCAAAAGCTACACTAGAAGCATAGTCTTGCTAGTCTTCCTTTGGCTCCGAGATTTGAATTGAGACAAGCAGATACAGGAATCGAATGTTGGAGTCGGAACACTAGTAGCATCAGCCCTGCACAAACTGTAGGTTAGCGGAACTGCCAACCCGTTTAGCCCATGCTCGTGTAACGGCCCTTGCAGTCTGCTGACCTGAACCTGGGGCGCTTCGTGCAGGTTTTTTTGGAGCTTCCGATGGAATATTTCGATCTTGGTCCTTATACCCGCAAAATCACAACGTCGTCTGCCGACGCCCAGCTCTGGTTCGATCGCGGATTGAATTGGTTGTTTGGCTTCAATCACGGCGAAGCCGTCAAGTGCTTCAAGAAAGCGATTGAGCACGATGAAGCCTGCGCGATGGCCTATTGGGGCATCAGTTACGCTTCAGGCCCCAACTACAATCTGCCCTGGCATCTTTATGATCCGAAAGGCCGGCAGAAGGCATTGGAGAATGCCTATGATGCCTTGCAGTCTGCGTTGAAACACGTCGCGAAAATCTCTCCCGTTGAACAGGCCATGATCCGTGCCCTGGAGGCACGCTACCAGGACCGCACGGCATTGGAAGATATGGCACCCTGGGATCAGGCCTACACCAACGAGATGCGCAAGATTCACGAGACCTATCCGGATGACCTCGAAGTGCGCACCGCATTCGTCGAAGCAATCATGGACGAAACTCCGTGGAAAATGTGGGATTTAACGACCGGCCAACCTGCTGAAGATGCCGGCACGGTCGAGGCGATGAAAGTCCTTGAGGACGCTTTCAATAATATACCCGCGTCATGGGATCATCCCGGTCTGTTACATCTCTACGTGCACCTGATGGAGATGTCTCCATTCCCGCAGAAGGCTTTGCGGGCGGGCGATCGCCTACGCCAGATCATGCCGGATTCCGGTCACCTCATCCATATGCCGACCCACATCGACGTCCTTTGCGGTCACTACCATGACGTCCTGGTCTATAACCAGAAGGCACTTGGACCGGACCGCAGGTTCCTCGCTTACTCAGACGATCCCGGCATCTATCTCATTTACATCATCCATAACTTCCATTTTGCAATCTACGGCGCCATGTTTCTCGGCCAATACAAACCGGCTATCGCCGCCGCCGAAGAACTGATCGCAACCGTGCCGGAGGCAGCGCTGAGGATTGAGTCACCCCCGATGGCTGACTTCCTCGAGGGTTACCTCACAATGAAGCAGCACGTTCTTGTCCGCTTTGGTAAATGGCAAGAGATCATTGATCAGGAACTCCCTGAAGACAAAGAGCTCTACTGCTCCAACGTCGCGATGATGCATTACGCAAAGGCAGTTGCGCATTCCGCTATCGGCAATGTCGAGCAAGCCGAAGCAGAGAAGGAGAACTTCTTACAGGCAAAAGCCCGTGTTCCAGACACCCGGCGCGTCCACAATAACAAAATGGAAGATCTGCTTCTGGTCGCCGAAGAAATGCTGAATGGCGAACTGGAGTACCGCAAAGGCAATTTCGATGTTGCATTTGGACATCTCAGAAAGTCGGTTGAACTCGACGATGCCCTTCCATACGATGAACCGTGGGGCTGGATGCAACCGGCACGACATGCGCTCGGCGCGCTCCTATTGGAACAGAACCGCATCGAGGAAGCAGAGGCCGTATACCGCTCCGATCTCGGCATCGATGGCAAACTCAGCCGGGCCTGCCAGCATCCCGAGAATGTGTGGTCGTTGCATGGACTTTACGAGTGCCTGACTCGGCGCGGCGAGAAGGTTGAGTCAGCGTTGATCAAGCCACGACTTGATCTCGCAGTCGCTCGCGCGGAAGTACCGATCAAGGCATCCTGTTTCTGCCGTCAAGTCGCGATGGCCGCAGAATAGCTCGTTTCTGTCAGAGACCTAGCTGTTCAGCGATGAAGGACAGGGGATCAACAGATCGCCTGGCCTCACCTTCAGATCAAATGCTGCGATGACGGACGGCAGCAGATCGCGCCAACGCAGCCACAACCAGCGGGTCTAACTTCAATCGCCCTGCAAGGAGTTGAAGAAATCGTCTCTCGGCTGGGTTTGACCTCTGGTCCGAGGCCGCAACATCGGCTGCGAGTGCGAATGCCGTTTCCCGCAGATCCTCGGGCAATGCAGCGGCAATCATATTCAAGACGGTATTCAAGCCATCATCGCCCGATACCACGCGGGCACACGCGCGCGACTCAGTGATCAGGTCGTCTTCATTGAAGCTCGAAAAAACCGGCAGTTCCTTCACGATCCAGCCAATTCGCCCAAGCTCTGCATCTGACATGGTATTGTCAGACGCCGACGTCGTGATCATGGCATAAATAATAGCTTGTTGTGGTGATAACGTGCTGGCCATGCGCGTCCTCTGTCTTACCGAAGCTAACAATCATCTGTTCACACCACCCTATCACATGGCGATGGTCAAGCTGGCAAGTCTGGGAGCAAGTCTTGGGGCACGGGGCCGGGGGCGTCGGCCATCCGCTATCCCATTAAAAGAACGCGGCGATAGTGTTTGGCAGGCACAACGACTACGGCTTTGCCGACTAAGGACGGCAAAGCCATGGTGCTCAGTCGCAGCTACTTGCAGGCTTTCTGGCTAGCAGTGCATGTCGCGATGAGCGGATTATCGTCACAATTGGTCGAGATGCTTCCAGAAGCTGTCATCCCCTTCGCCAGGATCGACGTTGAAACCGAGGCTTGCGCAGCGATAGCTGCCAATGGAGTCGTCACCATCACGACCTTCGAGCTGACCAATGAGCACTTGTGCCCTGCAGCGTGAACCGGTGCAGCCAACGTCACTGCACCCGCAGCAATAGCGCAAACAGCGAGTAAATGGATTTTTCTCATATTAATTGACCTCCTCCACGAGCAGCCCCTCTGCCCGATGGAATAAGGCCACAAATCACCATAGACCGCTATCCTTCGAAGCCGATTTGCTCACAAGAGTTGCATCGACAGCACGTTCGGGACACTTGCTGAAAACTCGCAAGAAGGCGCGGTGACTGATCTTTATCTCAATTCACTGAGCTTGTTCCGGTTGATTAGATCAAAATCAATCTCTGCCCCAATACCCGGCGTGGATGGGCATCGCGCCATGCCATTTTGATCAATCTCGATCTCATTCAGAACGCCGTACTTATGAGCCCCGTGCGGAAGCAACACCTCGAAATAGGTGGTGTTTATAAGGGAACAAGCAAAATGCAACTGCGCCATGTTATTGAACGAGTTGCCTCCGTGGTGCACTTCGTAGTTCATGTGAAAAGCTTCAGCCAGATGTGCCGTCTTGATCATCGTTGTGAGGCCACCTTTCACGGGGATATCCCCGCGCAGGGCATCTGTCGCACGCTCCGTTACCCAGGACGCGTACGTTCCGATATCACCTTGCGGGTACTCGGTCGCGAGGATCGGAATATCTAACTTTTCGCGCAGCTTCACGTAGGAATACAGATCCTCCTCGTTTAAAGGATCCTCGTACCAGAGAAAGCCGAGTTCCTCTGCTGCGCGACCAACCCGCAACGCTTCTGGATAAGTGTAACTCCAGGTCGAATCCAACATCAGATTGTATTCATCGCCAACCGCTGAGCGAACGGCCTGACAAACCTTGATGTCCTCGGCAGGCGCCTGAGGCGGATGGATCTTGTACGCTTTCCAGCCATCTGCTTTGAATTGCTGTGCTTCCTCGGCGTAGTCTGCAGCACTATCAAGAACCTGACTTGATGCATAAGCGCCGATTTCGCTTCGCCCCGCCCCTAGGTATTGGTAGAGCGGCATCCCTGCAGCCTTGGCTGCGATGTCCCAGAGCGCGGTATCGCAGGCGCCGATGGCGCGCAAACCCATGTTGCGTTGCCGGCCACGCATGGTTTTGTGCAAAGTCTCGCGTGCAAGCGGATCCTGTCCCATCAATACTGGCTTCAGAAACCGTATTAGGGCGCCGGCGTCAGTTTCAGCCGGGTTGGTCGCAGACCCAAGAAAGGCATGACCTTCGAGACCATCGCTCGTCTTGATCGTCAGCAATCCGAGATTGCTATTCCCACCGCGGTTTTGAGAACCCGCATGGTAGCGGGTCGGTGGGATATCCTTCCAGTCGAACAAGATCAATTCAACACTGTCGATCTTCATAGCATGGCACCTGAGCAGATATCTTGAGCAACGCGAGAGCCTTGCATGCAACGGCTCGCGACACAAAGCCGGGACAATAAAATCAGAACATCGATCGAAGCACTGCCCCAATGCCGCATATCATCATCATAGGGGATGTGTTGATCACCCGATTTGGCCTCTCGATGTTGAGCGTAGCCATTCCATGAAGAGGCAAGTCACTGAAACTAGTGAAATTATTGTATTTCTGGCGTCTGTTTTACTCCCAGCACACGATGCGCATCCTCACAACGAAGACCGACTGATATGACCGCATAGTACTCCATCGCGTATGCCGCTGGTGGCCGATCTGGTACAGACCAAGAACACAATGCCTCGGGCCTTAAAATCCGCTTGCGTCAAGGCAATTAGGTCAGGTATGCTGTCCTTTGTCGGATACCGCTCCGTGCATTTCGTCAGTCTGCACGACGCTTCCCAGGTTGCACAAGCCAGCAAACCGGGTTTTCGGCATCCAGCGCTCATTGCGCTGGATTTAATCTCGCAGATCAACTGCTGGAATAGAGCAGTGATCAATGTTTGGTCGAACGGCCAAAACTGTGTGAGAACGTAATCAGTTGGGGCAGGTGTCCTGAACAACCGGGTGTGCTTGATGATCTCAACCGCACGCGTGGTTTATCACGGAAACCGGCACCTCGATGTTTCTAGTGAGGGTTTGGGCCCAGGAGTTACGTAAACGTCTTGAGACGGCTACGTTCCGCAATCCAAATCCCCTTCGCTAGGCGCACACACTCTTGGGTCACGGTTAGCACCACCCACCCAGTTTGCGCGAGCCGGATGCAAATGGCCCTTTACGGTCAATGCGTTCTTTGCTCATTAGACAAACTCTGCAGAGCAAAACTCTGCGGGGCAGGCGAAATACGGACGATAACGAGGCAGCCGACGATGAATAATGTGCGCGAAAACCAGTATCCGCGCCAGGTGGGCACGACACCAGGACAGCAGGGCCTTTACGACCCAGCCAATGAGCACGACGCTTGTGGCGTTGGTTTCATAGCCGACCTGAGTGCGAAAAAGACTCACAAGATCATCGAGGACGGGCTTCAGATCCTCGTTAACCTCACGCACCGTGGGGCTGTCGGAGCAGATCCACTTGCTGGCGATGGCGCCGGCATGCTCATTCAAATCCCGCATGATTTTTTTCAGGAAGAATGCAATTCGCTCAACATCGAGCTGCCGAAGCCTGGCGACTATGCTGTCGGGCATATCTTCATGCCGCGCGACAAGCGTTTCAGACGTGAATGTGAGGCCCAGTTCGAACGCAGCTGTGAAGAAGAGGGTCTTGTCATTCTAGGTTGGCGTGATGTCCCAACGGACAACAGCTGCCTGTCGGAGCCAACAATCTCAGTTGAGCCATTCCATCGTCAGGTCTTTATCGGCAAAGGCGATGGCGTCATTGATGATGACCACTTTGAGCGCAAGCTCTACGTCCTGCGCAAGGTCGTGAACAATGCAATCCATGCCAAATTCGCTGACCTCGGAATGTCTGACAGCGACAACGACTTCTACATCGTTTCGCTATCCAGCCGGACTATTGTCTACAAGGGCATGTTCCTGTCCGACCAGCTTGGCGCCTACTATTCGGATCTGACCGATGTGCGGATGACGTCGGCACTCGCCCTTGTCCACCAGCGCTTCTCAACCAACACCTTCCCGTCCTGGAAGCTGGCACACCCCTATCGTATGGTTGCCCATAACGGCGAGATCAATACGCTGCGCGGCAACGTCAACTGGATGGCGGCACGTCAGGCCTCGGTCAGTTCGGACCTGTTTGGCAAGGACCTCCAAAAGCTTTGGCCGATCTCGTACGAAGGCCAGTCGGATACCGCCTGTTTCGACAACGCACTCGAATTCCTCACCATGGGCGGCTACTCGCTGTCCCACGCTGCGATGATGCTGATCCCTGAAGCTTGGGCCGGCAATCCCCTGATGGATAGCAATCGCCGGGCGTTCTACGAATACCACGCTGCGTTGATGGAGCCGTGGGATGGACCAGCCGCTGTCGCCTTCACGGATGGCCGCCAGATTGGTGCGACGCTCGACCGAAATGGCCTTCGCCCAGCACGCTACTTCGTGACCAAGGACGGCATGGTGATTATGGCGTCTGAGGCAGGCGTCCTGCCGACCCCCGAAGAGGAAATTGTCGAAAAGTGGCGTCTGCAGCCTGGTAAGATGCTCCTGATTGACTTGGAACAAGGCCGGATCATCTCTGATGATGAACTGAAAGCCGATCTGGCCGCCAAGCACCCTTACCAGTCATGGCTCGATGCAACCCAGATTACAGTTGGTGACCTCCCACCGGCACCGACCCAAGCTCCCAAGACCAATGCAGCCTTGCTCGATCGCCAACAGGCTTTCGGCTACACGCAGGAAAGTTTGAAGTTCCTGATGGCGCCGATGGCCCACACCGGTCAGGAGGCGATCGGCTCGATGGGAACAGATACGCCGATCTCAGCCCTCTCTGACAAGGCGAAACTGCTGCACACCTATTTCAAGCAGAATTTTGCCCAGGTCACGAACCCGCCGATCGACCCGATCCGTGAAGAGCTCGTGATGTCGTTGGTCTCATTTATCGGGCCACGTCCCAACATCCTTGACCTCGCCGGTTCTTCGACGCAAAAGCGGCTTGAAGTTTTCCAACCGATCCTGACCAATGATGAACTGGAGCGCATCCGCCAGATCGCAGCGGTTCGCGACAACCAGTTCCGGACTTTGACGCTGGATATCACCTATCCCGCTGAAGCCGGCGCCGACTGGATGGAAAGTGCTCTAGATACCGTCTGCAGCCAGGCTGAAACGGCGGTCGAAAAAGGATACAACATCATCGTGCTGTCCGACCGATGGGTCGGTGCGGACCGCATTCCGATCCCATCCCTGTTAGCGACCTCGGCCGTCCATCATCACCTTATCAGGCGTGGCCTGAGAACCTCCGTTGGTCTCGTCGTTGAAACCGGAGAAGCCCACGAGGTGCATCAGTTCTGCACTCTGGCGGGCTACGGCGCAGAAGCAATCAATCCGTATCTCGCCTTCGAGACAATTGTTGACTTGCTGCCCGAACTTGATGAGGAGCTCACCAAGGGAGACGCGATCAAGCGCTATATCAAGGCAATCGACAAGGGCATGCTCAAGGTCATGTCCAAGATGGGCATCTCAACCTATCAATCGTATTGCGGAGCTCAGATCTTCGACGCTGTCGGACTACACTCCGAGTTCGTGAATAAGTACTTCTCCGGCACACACACCCAGATTGACGGGGTTGGGCTGGAACAGATCTCACGAGAAACTGCGGAACGCCATCGTCAGGCTTTTGGTGACGTGCCCGTCCTGGAAAACGCCCTGGAAGTCGGTGGTGAATATGCCGTTCGAGTCCGCGGCGAAGCCCATAGCTGGACTGCTCCGGTGGTCGCCGATCTCCAGCACGCTGTCCGCGGCAACCTGCCGGAAAAGTATGAGGCCTATGCGCGCCAGGTGAACGAACAGTCTGAGCGCCTGATGACAATGCGTGGTTTGTTCCGCATCAAGGGGGCTGAAGAGATCGGCCGCAAACCAGTCAGTATTGACGAGGTGGAACCGGCACAGGAGATCGTCAAGCGCTTTGCGACAGGTGCAATGTCGTTCGGCTCGATTTCGCGTGAAGCCCACACAACACTGGCCATCGCGATGAACCGGATCGGTGGTCGCTCGAACACCGGTGAGGGTGGTGAAGAACCAGATCGCTTCCAGCCAATGGCAAATGGCGATTCGATGCGCTCTGCCATTAAGCAGGTCGCCTCTGGCCGGTTCGGCGTGACGACCGAGTACCTTGCCAATTCTGATATGATGCAGATCAAGATGGCACAGGGTGCAAAGCCTGGTGAAGGCGGTCAGCTCCCTGGTCACAAGGTTGACCAGACCATTGCGAAGGTCAGACATTCGACACCGGGTGTCGGTCTTATTTCGCCACCGCCACACCATGATATCTATTCGATCGAAGACCTCGCACAGCTCATCTACGACCTCAAGAACACCAATCCGAGCGGCGACGTCTCGGTAAAGCTTGTCTCGGAGGTTGGCGTCGGCACGGTTGCTGCGGGCGTCTCCAAGGCGCGAGCGGACCATGTCACAATCTCGGGCTTTGAGGGCGGCACGGGTGCGTCTCCTTTGACGTCCATCAAGCACGCAGGGTCACCTTGGGAAATCGGCCTCGCAGAAACCCATCAGACCCTCGTACTCAACCGCCTCCGTGGCCGCATCTGCGTGCAGGTTGATGGTGGCCTCAGAACCGGGCGTGATGTTGTTATCGGTGCACTACTCGGCGCAGATGAGTTCGGCTTCTCGACAGCACCGTTGATCGCTACCGGCTGCCTGATGATGCGCAAATGCCATCTCAATACCTGTCCAGTCGGCATTGCCACCCAGGATGAAAGGCTCAGAGCCAAATTCAACGGTCAGCCTGAGCATGTCATCAACTTCTTCTTCTTTGTTGCTGAGGAAGTCCGTCAACTCATGGCAGCTATGGGCTACAAGAGCTTCAATGAAATGATCGGTCAGTCCAATGCGCTTGATAAAGACCGTGCCATCGATCACTGGAAGGCCAGCGGGCTCGACTTCACCAAGCTGTTCTTCAAGCCAAAGGCCGGCAAAGGCGTTGCGGTTTACAACAGCGAGCGTCAGGACCACGGTCTCGACACGGTGCTTGATCGCAAACTGATCGAACTCGCCAAGCCAGCGCTGGATGACAAGAAGCCGGTCAAGCAGGAACTGGAGATCAACAACACCAACCGCACCACGGGCGCGATGTTGTCGGGCGAGATTGCAAAGCGCTATGGGCATGCCGGTCTGCCGGAAGATACCATCTGGCTGACTTTGACCGGAACCGCAGGCCAGAGCTTCGGCGCCTGGGTCGCCAACGGTGTCACGCTGGATTTGATTGGTGAAGGCAACGACTACGTCGGCAAAGGTCTGTCCGGTGGTAAAATCATTGTCCGCCCAAATGACAAAGCTGGCATTGTCCCAGAGAAAAGCATCATCGTCGGCAACACCGTGCTTTACGGCGCCATCAACGGTGAGTGCTACTTCCGCGGCGTTGCAGGTGAACGCTTCGCTGTCCGAAACTCTGGCGCTATCGCCGTTGTCGAAGGAACGGGCGACCACGGCTGCGAATACATGACAGGCGGCATTGTGATTGTGCTCGGACCAACGGGCCGCAATTTTGCAGCCGGCATGTCTGGCGGCATCGCTTATGTTCTCGACGAGGCCGGTGACTTCGAGCAGCGCTGCAATATGTCGATGGTCGATCTCGAGCCCGTTGAAGCTGAAGAAGAGATCATGCGCAAACTCTCCAACCAGGGCGGCGACCTCGAAAGCCATGGCCTCGTTGATGTGATGAGTGACATGACCTCACACGATGCGGAGCGTCTCCATCAACTGATCGAGAAGCACGCACGTTACACCAACTCGGCGCGCGCGCAGGAGATCTTGGCTGATTGGGCTACTTATCTTCCGAAGTTCCGCAAGGTCATGCCGGTTGAATACCGGCGTGCACTGTCGGAAATGACCAAGCACCAGAAAGCAGACTCCACCGGTCTCGATGTCATCGAAATCGGACTGCAGCATCTCAAAGATAAGCAGGCTTAACTCTTGGGTTCGATGTCATACATAAACCAGGCGATCGTGGTTCTCGGTCTGGCGCTTGGCTTGCTGCTAGCCTATCGCGCCTGGCTGATCCGTGTTGAGTTGCAGGATCTGGAGGCCTTGGCCGCACAAGGCGACCGCATGATCCAGATCGCGGATGAGGGCTGGGCTGGCGGCTTTGGCAGCGTCAATGCTGTTTGCCGAAACGGCAAATTCAATCACCTTCTGGTGTCATGGCGCATGCCTTGCCACTCAGAGCCCGGCGCCTGCGATTACCCAAAGACGGTTGATCAGTCATGGCCGGCTTCCGGCACGACCGAAGAGCCAGTCACCAAGCAAGCCGACAAGAAAAACGCCGCATCGCTGCTATTTGAATCATCCGACGATGATGTAACGCTTGCAAGCATCAGCCTGTCCAATTTTGCCATTGCAAGACGAGAGCATGGCGAAATTCTTGTCAGCAAGAGGCTGGGCGACAACACGCTGAAAGCGATCGGCGATCGCATCGGTAAATCGACGGCGCGGTTCACACTCAACATCGATGAACAGCGCGAGTGGTTTTACCTCAACGAGTTCGCTGACACACCAGAACGGTTCGCATCAGTCTGCAAGAGCGGATGAAGCAATCACATTAATCTCTAGAACGACGACGCATTGGGAGTGACGAAATGGGCAAGGTCACAGGTTTTCTTGAAATCGAGCGCGAAGACCGCATTTACCGGCCGGTGGAAGAGCGCCTCAAGCACTGGGGCGAATTCGTTGTTCCTCTAGGCGATGAAGGCACGAAGGCGCAAGCGGCACGTTGCATGGATTGCGGCATTCCTTATTGCCACAATGGCTGCCCGGTGAATAACCAGATCCCGGACTGGAATGACCTTGTCTACAATGGAGACTGGGAACGTGCAGCCAAGAACCTCCACTCCACCAATAACTTCCCAGAAATAACGGGTCGCATCTGCCCCGCACCATGCGAGGCATCCTGCACCCTCAATCTGGAAGACGAGCCGGTAACGATCAAAACTATCGAATGCGCTATTGCTGATCGCGCCTTCGACGAAGGTTGGATTGCACCGCAACCGCCTGAGACGAAAACCGGCAAGAAGGTTGCCGTGATTGGCTCGGGCCCTGCCGGCATGGCGGCAGCGCAGCAATTGGCACGTGCCGGTCATGACGTCCACGTCTTTGAAAAAAATGCCTGCCCGGGCGGCTTGATGCGATACGGCATCCCCGACTTCAAGATGGAGAAGCACGTCATCGAACGCCGCGCAGCACAGATGGAAGCTGAGGGTGTGACCTTCCATTGCAACGTTCACGTTGGCGGCGAAAAGCCGATTGCTGAGATCGAAAAGAACCACGACGCCGTGCTGCTGGCTTGTGGCTCGGAACAACCACGCGATCTTCCGGTGCCTGGCCGCGACCTTGAAGGCGTGCATTTCGCGATGGACTTCCTACCTCAACAGAACCGCCGCGTTTCAGGTGAACCGATCAGTACTGCAGGTACTGATGAGCTTGCCAAGGACCGCAACGTCGTTGTGATCGGCGGCGGCGACACCGGATCTGACTGCATCGGAACCTCGTTCCGTCAAGGTGCAAAATCCGTCACGCAGATTGAAATCATGCCCGCGCCACCAGAGCATGAAGACAAAGACATGACCTGGCCGCACTGGCCGATGAAGATGCGAACGTCATCCTCGCAGGCCGAAGGTGCACACCGTGACTTCGCTGTCATGACCAAACGCTTTGAAGGCGACGAGAATGGCCGCGTCGCCAAGCTGATTTGCTGCCGGATAGACTCGAATATGAAGGAAGTTGAAGGCTCAGAATTCGAGATTGAAGCTGACCTTGTCTTACTGGCCATGGGTTTCACCAACCCGGTTCACGAAGGTCTTGTCGAGGACTTGGGACTGGAACTCGACGGGCGCGGCAATGTTAAAGCTGATGAACTGGCCTACGAAACGTCCAAGCGGCGCGTCTTCACAGCAGGTGACATGCGCCGCGGGCAATCTCTGGTCGTTTGGGCGATCCGTGAAGGCCGCCAGGCAGCTCACGCAATCGACAAAGCATTGATGGGCAAGACGGACTTGCCACGCTAAGCAAAGCAAGAACGCAAACAAACAGAAGGGGCCGAGCAGATCATCTGCTCGGCCCTTTCTATTTCGTCTCAGTGTCCAATTTCAAGCAACATGGCTCTCGCTGAACACCAGAGCCACCCAGGCGACCATACCTTAGCTCGCTGCTTCCAGCTTATCTTGAGTCTTGGTTTCAAAGTCACTCGCATCGTGACGCTCGTGCAGCTGACTTGCTGGGTCACCGACAATACGGTTTACCATCCGGCCCCGCTTGACGGCTGGACGCTGACCAATCTGGTTCGTCCAACGATTCACATGCTCATACTCCTGCACCTGCAGGAACTCGGCTGCATTATAGAGCAGGCCTTTTGCGAGCGCCCCGTACCAGGGCCAGATTGCCATGTCGGCGATGGTGTAGTCTTTGCCAGCCATATACTCATTATCTGCCAGATGTTTATCGAGAACATCGAGCTGACGCTTGGTTTCCATTGCAAAACGATCAATGGCATATTCGATCTTAAATGGTGCATACGCATAGAAGTGACCAAAGCCACCGCCTAGATATGGCGCGCTGCCCATCTGCCAGAACAACCAGTTAAAAGTCTCAGTGCGTGCATCCACCTCTGTCGGCAGAAACTCCCCAAACTTCTCAGCCAGGTAGTGCAGAATGGAGGCTGACTCGAAAACCCGACGTGGCTTGTCACCACTATGGTCCATCAGGGCAGGAATCTTGGAGTTAGGGTTTGCACCGACAAATCCGCTACCGAACTGATCGCCTTCACCAATGCGAATAAGCCATGCATCATATTCGGCGCCCGTGTGACCGAGAGCCAAAAGCTCCTCCAGCATCACAGTGACTTTGACGCCGTTGGGCGTTGCAAGGGAATAAAGTTGCAGAGGATGCTTGCCGACAGGCAAATCCTTTTCTTGAGTCGCCCCAGAGATAGGACGATTGATATTTGCGAACTTACCACCGCTTTCCTTATCCCAGGTCCAGACAGTCGGCGGCGTATACTCGGGCGTTCCGGTCATATTGACAGTTCCATTCAGTGTTTTTGGCAAGCAGTCCTGCTTCTACACAAATACTCAACCCCGATTCGTGTCCCATGAAATGTGCAGAGCGGCTACGTTGGCTGGAGAAGTGGGGTCCTTGGGTCTATCTAATCACTGATCAGAGTTTCGCAACCCGGGGGCGGTTGAGATCACACGATTGGCACCTTAGCAAATCTTTGACCGTGTTTGCCAAGCCTTCTCATCCCTGATTGCCGACGGCCCGCTTCACCGGCTATGGTCGCGCCAAAGCTCCGAGGAGGAAAGCCGATGTCCGACCTACCACAAAGCGTCGAGATTCATGAAGAAGGACCGCGCGAAGGTTTTCAGATTGAGCCAGGACCGATTGCGACAAGCGATAAGATCAAGCTGATTGAGGCATTGGCAGAGACAGGGTTGAAGCACATCCAGGCCTGCTCATTCGTCAATCCGCGCCTGGTGCCCGGTTGGGCCGATGCCGAAGAGGTCATTGCTGGCTTTCAAGCCAGACCAGGAGTCGAATACACGGCCCTTTGGTTCAACGGCAAGGGGCTTGAGCGGGCGCTTGCTTTCTCTGACAAGCTCACCAATACCGGCTCAATCTCACTCGCCGCTTCAGATGCATTCTGCCAGAAGAACCTCAACCGCAGTCACCAAGATAACGTTGAGGCCATGCGCAAGCAGACAGCTCTGCATTTGGACAAGGGCCTCACCGTCAACCGCGTCGGCGTGATGGCAGCATTCGGCTGTAATTACCAAGGGGACATTGCACCGTCTGACGTTGTGCGCACGATTGAAGATGGTCTTAAGATCGCACAGGAATACGAGACAGAAATTACTCTGCTATCGCTCGCCGATACAATGGGTTGGGCGACCCCCCATCGTATTGACCGAGTTGTCGGCGACGTGCGCGACCGCTGGCCCGATAAAGCGATATCACTTCATCTCCACAACACCCGCGGCCTGGCAGTCGCGAACGCCCACGCTGGCCTCAAACTGGGAGTCACGAGGTTCGACTCGACCGTTGGCGGCTTGGGTGGCTGCCCCTTCGCCGGTCAGAAGGGCGCCGCTGGCAACATCTGCACCGAAGAATTAGTTCTGCTTTGCGAGGAAATGGGGATTGCAACCGGTGTTGACCTGGACCAGTTGATCGAGGTCGGCCGCATGGCGGAAGACATCGTTGGTCACGTTCTGCCCAGCGAACTTATCCACGCCGGCAGCCTGAACGCTTTTCGCAGAAAGGCAGCCTGATGCCTGCGACACCACTTGCGGGAATTCGCGTCCTTGAGTTCAGCCATGCCGTCATGGGGCCGACAGCTGGCCTCATCATGGCCGAAATGGGCGCTGACGTCATTAAGATCGAACCGGTTCCAGGTGGCGACCCGACCCGTCGCCTTGGCGGGTTTGCTGCTGGCTTCTTCGCGGCACTCAACCGCAATAAAAAGAGCATCGCGATCGACCTGAAAAAACCGGAGGGACAAGCAGCCCTCCATAAGATTGCAGCAAGCGCTGACGTCCTGCTGGAGAATTATGCGCCGGGAACAATGGAACGCCTCAACTGCGGCTACGAACAACTCTCCGGGATTAATCCCCGCTTGATCTACCTAGCACTCAAAGGATACCTCAAAGGCCCTTATGAGCACCGTCCGGCACTTGATGAAGTTGTCCAGTTCCAAAGCGGTTTGGCTTATATGACAGGACCGCCAGGCCAACCATTGCGTGCCGGTGCGTCGATCATCGATATTCTTGGTGCATCCTTTGGGGTCAACGCTGCCCAAGCCGCACTGCACGAGCGTGCCTCAACCGGCAAAGGCCAACGCGTGAGCAGTGCCTTGTTCGAAAGCGCGGCGTTCCTGATGTCGATTCCGATGGCTGGCATCGCAGCCACTGGAAAAGAACCGCCACCAATGCCGGCCCGCCATGGTGCGTGGGCCGTATATGATGTCTTCAAGACAGCCGAAGAGGGTGAACTGTTCATCGGCGTGACCAGTGACCAGCAGTGGGACCGCTTTTCAGAAGAATTCGGATTGCGCGAACTGGCATCGGATCCACGACTCGCCTCAAACGTCACACGCCTGGCTGAACGATCCTGGCTCCTCCCGGCCATCCAGGACGAACTCATCAAGTACACACAAAAGGAGGTCGAGCAGCGTTGCGAACGCGCCAACGTTTCGTGGTCACCGGTCGGCAAACCAATTGATCTTTTCACCGACGAACATTTGCTCGAAACCGGCGGCTTGTTAGACGTCTTCGTCTCCCGATTTGGTGAAGGCGAAGGCTGCCTTGCAGGTCTGCCAGCGTTACCCTTCGAATTCGGCGCCGATCGAGACCGGCCAACTCTACGAAATCAACCACCAAAAATCGGACAGCACAGTCAGGAAGTCCTCACCGAAGCCGGCCTGTCCTCATCAGAAATTGCCGACCTGGCGGAACGCGAGATTGTTATCGCCGCCTGATCAATCCCACACATACACAACTGCCGCACTTTCAAAAAAGGGAACGCCTCAATGTCGAAGCCCAATATCCTTTTCCGCAATGCCCGCGTTCTTGACGGCAGTGGACCCGAAGCAATCGAAGATCAGGACGTTCTTGTTGCCGACGGTGTGATTGCCGATGTGACCGGCGAGCGCTTGTCGGCATCCGGAGCAACCGTGATTGATCTCGCAGGCAAGACTTTGATGCCGGGGTTGATCGACTGTCATGTCCATGTCATCGCGACCATCGCCAATCTCGGTATGAACGCGCAACTCCCGAACAGTCTCGTCGCTTTGCGATCCGCCCCGATTATGAACGCGATGTTGATGCGCGGCTTCACCACGGTCCGTGATCTGGGCGGTGCCGACATTGGTCTCAAGATGGCACTCGATGAAGGCATCATCGTTGGGCCGCGGCTGGTCATCTGTGGCAAAGCACTGTCACAGACGTGTGGTCATTGCGACTTCCGGGGCCCCTACCACAATCGCAACATCGATTACTACGCAGACCGTGTCGGAGCGCTCGGCCGTGTTGCTGACGGCGTTGATGCTGTACGTCGCGCAGCACGCGAGGAGCTCAAAGGCGGTGCAGAGTTTATCAAGGTCATGGCCAATGGTGGCATCGCGTCACCAACCGATCCGATTTATTTCTATGGCTTCTCGCGAGACGAACTCAAGGCCGCCGTTGAGGAAGCGCAAGGAGCGGGCACTTACGTTGCAGCCCATCTCTACACCGATGACGGTATCCGCCGCGCTGTTGAGTGCGGGGTTATTTCTGTCGAGCATGGCAATCTGATACAGCCAGACACCGCCAAATATCTGAAACAGCAAGGCGCCTACGTTGTGCCGACCAACATCACCTATGACATTCTGGCCAAAGAGGGGGCCTCGATGGGAGTTCCGGCAGAGTCTGTTGCAAAGATCGAAGATGTCCGCGAAGCAGGCTTGTCAGCACTTGGAATATTGGCTGACGCCGACGTCATGATGGCATTCGGCACGGACCTACTTGGCGATATGCACAAGTATCAGGCCGACGAATTTCCGCTGCGCGCAAAGTACTTACCCGCCATGGATGTCATTCGTTCAGCCACGGTCAACGCCGCCAAGGTCGTCGGCATGGAAGGCAAGCTTGGCATCGTCGCCAAAGACGCATTGGCAGACCTGATCGTTGTCGATGGTGATCCTCTTGCTGATATGACACTGCTGACCAATCAGGGCGCCCATATGCCGGCCATCATGAAAGACGGCACGTTCGTGAAGAATGCCCTGACTTAGGGACGCAGTATTGTCGACCTATTGTTGTTCAGGCAGTCGGAAGAGGTATTGAGTGCCTCTCCGACCTTGGATCAACCACCACCAAGAAGCACCTTTGGCAACCACAGTGCCAAAGACGGGAAAGCGATCAGAAGTGCTAAGACCACAAAGTGCAGCGCAATGAACGGCACTACGCCGCGATACATATCACGCAGCGTAATCTCGGGTGGTGCAATGGCACGAAAATAAAAGATTGCGCCTGCCATCGGCGGGGTCAGCATGCTTGTCTGCATCATAATCAACAGGGCAATGCAGTACCACAACGGATCAAAACCCAATGACTTGATGATCGGCATCGATAGCGGCACCAGGATCAACATGATTGAAATCAGATCCAGAACAAAGCCGGCCACAAACGTGACAAGCAGGATAACGCTCAAGGTTCCCCAGGCTCCAAGCTGCGATTGCTCCAGGAGATTTTGTAACGCAATCAGGCCACCGGCTGCAGCAAACACACCGGCAAACATCAGCCCTCCGACAACGATCGTCAGCACCATCGCTGTAATCGAAAGCGTCGTCATGATCGCTTCCTTCACAACCGAATAGGATAGCCGGCCGTAGCCATAAGCCATCAAGACACTACCGATTGCGCCAACGGCTGCAGCTTCCGTCGGCACAGCAATCGCAAAGATGATGCTTCCGAGCACGGCGACAATCAGTACGATCGGCGGTAGCAGAACGATAGCCGTGTGGACCAATCGCTCCCCGAGCGGACGGTCATCAACAACAACCTCTGCGCTTTGCACAGCATCCGGGCGCAGCGTGCAGTAGGCCATAATGTACAGGATATAGAGCCCGGCCAGTATCAACCCGGGCAGAAGCATTGCTGCAAAGAGTTCGCCAATGCCGAGATCAGCGATGGTCGCGAGAATAACCACCAACACCGATGGCGGAATGATTGATCCAAGTGATCCGCCAGCACAGATCGTTCCGGATATCAAACCTTTGTCATAGCCGTGCTTGAGCATCGCCGGCACGGCCAACATACCAACAACCGTCTCGGTCGCTCCAACGACGCCGCTGGACATTGCGAATAGGATGCAAAGAACGATCGCACCGACAGCGACGCCACCTGGCAGGCGATGCGTCCAGGAGTGAATGGTCTCGAACAAACCTTCAGCTATGCCTGATCGCTGCAGCATTGCTCCCATAAAGACAAAGAGCGGCAATGCGGCCAGAATATGCGAGCCCGAGACCTCCTCAACCCGGTGCGCAAACATGACGACAGCGGCGTCGCCGAATTGAAGCAACCCAAAGACGAACGCCACTGCCATTAAAGAAAAGGCAACCGGCACACCGATGAATATGAGCAAGAGAAGAACCGGAAACATCCAGGTCGCAAGATCGACGTTCATTGATTATCCCGGTGCTCCCGACCCATCGCAAAGCGAAGGCAACGGATGGCCTCCGCCAAAATCTGTAGCGCAAAGAGCCCGAACCCGAACGCAACAATCGCACGCATCGGCCAGATAATTGGGTTCCACGCCGATTCTCCCGACGTCTCTCCGACCCGGAAGGCCTCGAGGGCTACTCCGCCAAGCCGCCAAGTCATCCAAACCGTAACAGGTAGCAGGAAGAAGGCGTAGACGATGCCATCGATCAGCATTTGCCACCGCATCGGTAGGTTTGCGTAGATAAAGTCAACGCGGACATGCTGGCGCGTCTTCGTCACATAGGCGATACCAAGTACGAAGTGCGATCCAGTGATCATGTAAGCGAATTCCCAAGACCAAAACGTCGGCCAGCCAAACACAAAGCGTGCGAAAACCTCGTATCCCATAATCAGGAACAAGGGCACAACCAGCCAGGCGCCGAGGAACGAGATCCGATCGGTAATGGCGTCAATCAATGAAACAATCTGCTTCACATGCCCCCCAGCACGTTAGCGTTCCAGTACCAACGGCAAACTCACCGGCCCCCGAAGCGTAAAACCGTCAGACCACACGGGCTCACCACCCAACTGCATGTTCGGAAAATGCTTGTGAAGCGCCGGGAGTGCCAGGCTAGCCTCCATACGCGCCAAAGGCGCACCAAGACAGAAGTGAGCCCCGTAGCCAAACGTGACATGCCGATTTGGGCTGCGGGAAATATCGAGTTTGTCCGGTTGATCGAAAATCGAGGGATCCCGGTTGGCTGCACCAAGCATGGCATAGACACGCTGCCCGGCCTCAAAAGTCACGTCGCCAAAATGGTAGTCAGCCCCCGCCAGCCTGGCCATCGACGGTGTCGGGCCGTCAAATCTCAGAAACTCGTCAATCGCCACCGCTATGTCCTCAGGTTCATCGGTACGGATAAACCGCTCGCGCTGCTCTGGATTCTGCAGCATATGCAGTGTCGCCATTGAAATCAGATTAGTCGTCGTCTCGTGACCGGCAAAGAGGAACAAGACAGAGGTTGCTATCAGCTCATCATCGCTCAATCGACCGTCTTCGTCATCATGAGCTCGCACCAGCATGCCTAGCACGGTGTCAGTTGGGTTATGCCGTTGCTCGTCAATCAGCCCCTGCAACATGTCCGCCATGGCTTCGACACCGGCGCGTGCACGATCGTACTTGTCCGGCGTATTCTTCGAGGCGGAGATAAACAGATTGATTTCATCAGACCAAAATTTGACATTGGCCAACTGGTCGCGCGCGATCCCAAGCATGTCCATAATCACATACGCCGGCAGCGGACCTGAGAATTGCTTGACGAGATCAATCTCTTTCTGGCCATCCAGTTCCGCCATCAAATGTGCAACGATGGCCTGCACATTGGGCCGAACCTTTTGCAGCGATTCCGCTGTGAAAACGCGCGAGGCAAGCCGTCGGATACGGGCATGATCCGGTGGATCTTTGAACACCAGCCAATTTCCAAGATAGCGCAGCAGGATCTCGATCTTGGACTGGGTTTCTTCACTTTGCGCCTGATAGAACGGCGTGACCGTATCCGACAGCAACGACTGATCAAGCATCACTGCCCGCACATCATCATAACGCGTGACGACCCAGGCCCGCAGCGCCGGGCTCCAATGAACCGGATTATTCTCTCGGAAATGCGCCAAAGTCGGATAAGGGTCCCTCACGAACGCAGGTGTACGTGGGTCCAAAAACTCAGTATTCAGTGGCGCCGTCATACGTGCATCTACTCCGCCGCTTCCGCCCGTGGCGCATCCCAGTCCGGCGTCGTACGCCGTGAGTAGTCGGTAAACCACTCAGGGTCCGTTCGATATTCCACACGTCCATCAGCATAAACGCGTGCAACGGCACGTCGTGACGACAGGCAGAACATATGTACCGACATCGGCATACCGCCGGTATGGCAATAGCCGACCTCGATATGACAATCGACGACCGTCGACGAACCCATGAACCCCATTGCGCCGATCCCGGTGGAATTCCCGAGATTGCGCAGTTCATCCTCCAACGCCGCAATTTTGGGATCTGGATTCTTCGACCCGACGGTGCGCAGACACGCCGCCTGTTTTCCCAGCACCATGCAGGCATCCTTGGATCCACCAAGCCCCACGCCAACTATGGCTGGCTGGCAGGCAAGCCCGCGCTTACCGAAAGCAACGATAGTGTCGAGATAAAACCGCTTAATGCCCTCGATACCATCCCCTGGAAACAGCATCCGATAATCGGATCCGAACAAACCGCCTTTATGCACTGTTGTCAGATCGACCCAGTCAGCATCAGGGTGGAAGCTGTACTCGATTTCCGGAGCATTGATACCGACGTTGTTGTCGTGATCCGTTCGCCAAAGCGGGTGCACACGGTTGGGTCTCAGTGGCACCTGTTGGGTTGCATTGGCCGTCGCCGTCCGCAGAGTAGTCTCCAGTCCAACGGGACCGCCCTCCAGTTGCGCTTCATTGCCAATCTTCACATACCAGCGCGGGACACCGGTATCACCACACATCGCGCGCCGGTCTTCCTTCGCAGCCTTGTAGTTGTCCAACATGGCACGAATGACAAAAGCGGAAAGCTCGCCACTCTCCGTGTCAGCCAGCTTTTCCAGGCCTGTTAGGTAATCATCAGGAATTTCAATCGCCGCTTTGGCCATCAGCTCTTCGGCCGTCGATTGGAGGACACTTAGAGGAATTGGCATGCATTTGCACCTTTGCCGATGATATCACTCGTGCAAGACTTCTAACCGTGAGCTATTTTCGTAGTTCAGCACTTCAAGCGCAAGCACATCGGACGAATTATCATGGGCCTGTGATCAACCGAAGCCAAAGTGATCAAATACTTGGGAGATGGGAGGCGCGACAATCCCGGGAGATTGTTCCCGCAACCGTGCCTGTGGTGATATTCAGGACAATTATGCGGCAGGACCATCTGACATGGCACACACATCCTAGGACTGGGAACAACGAAGCAATGCGATACCTCCACCGCAGTTCCAAACCACGTCACGCAATTCAATGGATCTAACTTGAGTAAAGTGCACCTCCCAATTGACATTGCCGCGGTCCATCTTGATGCCGTAGGCGGAATTGCCGGCGATATGTTCGTCGCCAGCCTGTGCGATGCACTGCCTGATCTGATCCCGGCGATGCACAGCGCGATCGACCAAGTGAGGCCACCCGGAACAGACGTCAGCCTCACACGTTACAGCGACGGCATTCTGGCAGGATCAAAGTTCGACGTGGTGCTTCGGAATGCAAACAATATTGAACATGGTCACGTCCAAGAACGCAGTCACAAACACGCTGAGAAACATCACGACGAAAATCACCATGCTCACCGGCATTGGAGCGACATTCGGTCAATGCTCGAAGCCTCACAACTGCCAGACACGACACGCACGACAGCAATTGCCATCTTTGCCCTGCTAGCCGAAGCAGAGGCCGCCGTCCATGGCATCGATGTTGAGCACGTGGCGTTTCATGAAGTCGGGGCGTGGGACTCGATTGTTGATATTGTCGCTGCAGGATCGATCATTGCGCAGCTCGAAGAATGCGAATGGTCGATGGGTTCCTTACCAATAGGGCGCGGTATGGTGAAGAGTGCACATGGCATGTTGCCCGTGCCGGCACCAGCAACCGTGAAGCTACTGAAGGGCTTCACCACCATCGATGACGGCGAGAACGGGGAACGAATAACACCTACGGGCGCCGCGATTGTTGCCTACCTTCAACCCTCGCAATTGGCACGGAAAACTCCTGTCAGGCTTGCGAGCTCCGGCACCGGCCACGGAACACGTCGCCTTGAACGGCGTAGCAATGTCTTACGCAGCCTCGTTTTCGAAAAGTCGCTGCAATCTCGAAACAAAGATCGTGTTGAAGTCCTCCGCTGCGAAATCGACGATCAGTCCGGCGAAGACCTCGCGACAGCTTTAGAACATCTACGCGGCAAAGACGGCGTTCTTGATGTCTGCCAATGGCCGGTGATGGGTAAGAAGGGTCGCGTAGGAATGGCCATTCAGGTGCTTGCCTCCCACGGGCATGGTGATGCGATCGTCAGCAGTATCCTGGATGAAACAACAACGCTCGGCGTGCGTCGACAGACTGTTGACAGAGATATCCTCGAACGCCACCGACACGATATCGACGGCGTCAGTGTTAAAGTTACAAAGCGTCCGTCAGGATGGACGGCAAAAGCCGAAGCCGACGCCGTCAGAGAAACGGCTTCGGCAAGAGCACGCCAAACTGCCCGCAACGAGGCAGAGGTCACCGCACTCCGGAGGGCTCAGCGCGATGAAACGTGAAAAGCCATGTAGTGACTTTTCGAACAAGATCGCCAACCTTAAGTCGACGATCAGCGATCTGCTCTCGGTCACGATCGCTGTTTCTGGCGGTGTCGATTCAATGACACTCGCAAGCTTTGCGCACCAAGCCAGTCAAACGGGCGACGTGCAAATGATCCATGCCGTATCGCCTGCTGTTCCGCCACAAGCCACCGAGCGCGTGCGCTCCATTGCCCGCGAGCAATCTTGGCAGCTACACGTAATCTCTGCTGGAGAGTTTTCGGATCCGCGTTATCGCGCAAATCCAGTCAACCGTTGCTTCTTCTGCAAGACCAACCTCTATGCCGCGCTGACCGGCATGACCAGCGGCACGGTCCTCTCCGGCACGAACTTTGACGATCTTGGCGACTACCGACCTGGCTTAGAGGCTGCACGCAACTACAATGTCCACCATCCTTACGTTGAAGCCGGAATGACAAAAGCCGATGTTCGCCACCTGGCCGCCCAGCTCGGTATGCCGGTCATTGCTGAACTGCCAGCTTCACCCTGCCTCTCAAGCCGTATCGAAACCGGCTTGGAGATCGATCCAGACGAACTCAGACTGGTGAACAACGTCGAACAATTCATTCAGGCCGACCTATCACCGCACACCGTTCGCTGCCGCATTCGCCCTAGCGGTTATGTCATCGAGCTCGATAGCGCGACGCGGTTACGGCTCTCGGCAGGGCAGCGTATGAGCCTCATCGAGGACTTAACGAGACGCTTTCCTCAACTCAAAGAGCAGCCGTTGACCTTTGCAGGCTATGAACAAGGCAGCGCATTCGTGGCCAATCCCTCAAAGAGCCAAGCATGACCAACCGAGAGTTTGTGCTCGATTATGACCGGACTGAACGCCTTGGGTTTGGCGAGGCCATCTTTTGCGCACAGAAGACGTCGGCGCAGATCGAAGCAATTCTGGACGATGGCAGAAAACGCAGTGCTTCAATGCTATTGACCCGCCTCGAACAGGAGAAGTTCGATGCGATTTCTGAGACGGTGCGATCGGTGCTGGACTACGACAGCATCTCGCAAACAGCGTTCCTCAATGCTCCTGGGCGTCCAAGCGAGACGCCCACGCCTGTCGCGATCGTGACCGCAGGCACCTCCGACACGGGCCCGGCCTACGAAGCTCAACGTACGTTGCAATTCAGTCAAGTCGCCAGCACGGCCTACTTTGACGTCGGTGTCGCAGGCCTTTGGCGGTTGCTCGACCGCCTTGATGAGATCAAACAGCACAAAGTGCTGATTGCAGTGGCCGGTATGGACGCCGCGCTTCCAAGTGTTCTCGGCGGCCTTTTTCCGGGGCCGATTATTGCAGTCCCGACATCAACTGGCTATGGCGCTTCCCGAAAGGGCGAGACAGCTCTGGCAGCGTGCTTGTCATCCTGCGCTCCAGGTGTAACCGTCTGCAATATCGACAATGGATATGGAGCGGCGTGCGCCGCTTTACGCATCGTCCAGCAATACAATCGTAGCTGAATTCGTACTTAGCTGGATCGCTCTCTTGAACTCGTCTCGGGGACTAAGTCTTGAACACGGCTACTTCGACGCCGGCATGGACAGTGTCTCCAGAAACGCCACCAGATCTGAGGTTTCTTGATCTGTGAGATTGAGCGGCTCAAGAATGCGCTCACCGTCAGCGTGTAAGCGTTCGAGATCAATACTGGAGTAGTGGTTCACGACATCCGTGAGTGTCGCCAAAGACCCATCGTGCATGTAGGGCGCGGTCTGGCGAAGATTGCGAAGCGAGGGAACTTTGAACTCGCCAAACGTATTGTGCGACTGCCTGACCTGCGCCGTAGCCCATGCTGTTCGGCGCTTCGGATCCTCATTGTACCGCCCGAGAAGATTGAAGCGCGATGAGCGAACTTTCTTGATCCCGCCGTGGCGGCCATGATCGACCTTACCTCGCGCAATAAAGTACCGCATCCCGGCGTTGGCAAACTCGCCGTTCGTGAATAGCGGCCCGGAATGACAAAAATGGCACTTCCCTTTGCCGACAAAAATCGATAATCCGCGCTGCGCTGTCGCTGGATAATTGGACGCGGCCTTCACATCACCTTTGGCGAGTGCATCGCGAAACGCATCGAATTGCGTGCGACCGCTGACAAGCGTTTCCTGAAAGGCGGCCATCGCTTTTGCGATATCAACCAGAACGTCTTCAGCTGGCACAGTAGCAGCGCGACGCCCAAAGACAGCTTCGTATTGGTTCGCGTAGGCCTGATCCTGCCGAATGACAGCCGCAACAGTATCCGATGTCATTCCCATCTCTCGCGGGTCCAGGATAGGTCCAAGACTATGGCTCCAGAGGCTGTCCGTTCGCCCATCCCAGCCAAACCATCGATTATGGCGCACGTTGAACAGCGATTGCGTATTGCGATCGAGCCTCGCAAGACCACCAGCCAGCGTCTTGCTATCGCTCCAACCTCGCTCGGGCACGTGGCAAGTGGCGCAGGCAACGGTACCGTTTCGCGAAAGGCGTTTTTCGAAGAACAGCGATCGGCCAAAGGAAACCGCATTCGTCTTCCCGCTGACCCGATTGCTGGGATCGCCATCATAGGGCGTGGGCCATGGGCCGTGTCGAATGACGCGTGCAATTTCGCCCTGGGTAAGAACCAGCTCAGCCGAATTGGCGGAAACAATAAACCCAAGCAGCCACAAAACGACTATGGCAATCAGCTGGCTCCATAGAGCATGCGGCCGCATTACTCCACGACCACATCATGGGTAAATTGCTGACGTTCTTTATTCGCCCGGACGATCACATTGAACCGCCACAAGCCAGGCATGTGAAAGAATAGACCAGTCACTGCATAAATTTGCTTTTCGTCAGCTGTCACTTTCGGTGTGTAATTCATGCCGTGCCGATGCCTCGGCATGGTCGCATCAATCTCGAAGCGATCGATCATCAACGGATCGGCCCCACAGATCGATACCGTCGCACGAAATGGCTGTCCGACGGCAATCGGCGCGGGATCAGTTGTGATGAAGGCTTTCAGGCCCCGACTGTTACCTTCGGCTATCATCGTTTGTCCCTTGCCGGCAGCGCAATCAGCAGCCAGTGTGCTCCAGGCCGAGCAGAGCAAAAACACGAGAACACAGACGATCAGACCAGTCTGCCTCATTTGCGCTTCCCAACCTGTTGCAGACGGGTCAACATATCTTCGGCATTGCGATACGCGATGCGCTCTGCCAACTCGCGCGGAAGACTACTGAGCCATGTCCGGCTGAATTCGGCATGCTCCTTGACATAGTACCAGCGTTCCGGCGCGAATGTGTCTGTCCCGACCATGAAGCGATCGGGAAACTCTTCGAACACTTTACGCCAGTCATCGGCCACCTTTCCTCCGGATGACTGATCGCTCCGAAAGGCTAAGTCGGCCCAAAGGTTCTTGTGCTTGGCCAGCATGTCTCGTACGGCCTCCGGACGATCAAAGCCAGAATGCGCCCACAATACGAGTGCCCCTGGGTCCGAAGCAAAAATCTTCTCAATCGCAGCCTCATCGGAATGCGCATGGAGGAGCAACCCGTATTGCTTCGCCAGCACGATAATGCGTTGAATAACCTTGGTGTCGATATCATCGCCAAAAGCGTGAAACTCTCCGATCGCGCGGTACGTGTTTCGCGCAAGACGTGTCTCAACATACTCAAGAATGGTTTCATCATGCATCCAACTGCCGGTCTCGCCACGCTTCCGGTAGGGGCGAAGTGCAGGCACAATGAGATCTGGCGCGGCTTTGTAAAGTAGCTGGGTACCATTGTCATCGGAGCTAGAGACCAGTGCCTTGCGCAGGCCCGCCGCGCGCAATGCCTTGATCGCCTCATCCGGTGGTAGGAACTCAACAGCATCATGGCTGTAGTGAATATGGGCATCAAAGATTGGCAACTGCTCAGACTTGGCCGTCCCAGCCAGCCACATAAACGACAGTAGAATGCATGCTAGTCTTGTCACTTCGGTATTCCTCTCGGAATGTTTTGGTCATTGGATCAAGGCGTCATCTGCCATCAACAAGCGACCTCTTGATCAACGCGTCTTGATCCTGCGGGCCACTTGCGATCAAATCTCATCCATTACAAAACGCGCTGATATGGCGTTTTCCCTGGCACACCGTTGATTGGAGACCTCTTTAACATGGCAGATTTTGACCGTACACAGGAAGATATCGGCAATGTGGTCTCGTTAGAGCACGTCAATATCCGTGTTCCCGACCAACAACTCGCCACGATGTTCTACGTTATGGGGCTTGGGCTCACTCGCGATCCGTACTTGGTTACGGGAACGACCAACATGTGGATCAACGTGGGGCGGAGCCAGTTCCACCTCCCGTCAGGCCAGCCACAAGTTGTGCGTGGCCGAACCGGACTAGTCATTCCGGACCGCAAGGCGTTGTTGGATCGCTTGACCAGCGTCAGATCGCTCTTGTCCGAAACAAGCTTCTCGTTCGCTGAAGCCGAAGATGCGGTCGACGTCACCTGTCCATGGGGCAACCAGATCCGATGCCATGAGCCCGCGGAAGCGTTCGGGCGGATGCGGCTTGGAATGCCCTATGTTGAACTCGATGTAAGCCCGGGCAGCGCCAACGCCATTGCGGAATTCTACCGTTCAGTTCTTGAAACCGATGCAACCATAGATGACGCAGCAGGCGCACCATGTGCCAAGGTTATCGTCGGCGAGTCGCAATGGCTGGCATTCCGGGAAACAGATCAACCAGCACCCGACTACGATGGCCATCACATTGCAATTTACCTCGCGAATTTCTCACGCCCCCATCAACGCCTGCTGGAGCGCAAGCTTGTCTCTGAGGAGAGCAACCAGCACCAATACCGCTTTGTTGACATCGTCAATCCTGCCAACAATCAGGTACTATTTCAGATCGAGCATGAGGTTCGCAGCATGACGCATCCGCTTTACGCGCGGGCACAGGTCAACCGCAATCCGGACATCACAAACGCAAGCTATGCGCCGGGATATCAAGAAGACAGCTGGGCCCAACCACTTAGATAAGCCGAGTAGGGCCAACGGCCAGGCGGGCCACAAAAAGAAAAGAGGTGCCACCAATGCCCATGCGTATTATCGGCATGATCGGCGTGACACCGCCGGCAAGCGACACGCAGCTCATCGTTATTGAAGGTGCGCTATCGCCTGACTACGTCGTCGAATTCGCCCAAGCCCATGAGGAGGCCGGCTTTGACATGGCTTTGGTCGGCTATTCCTCGTCATCGGCTGAAGGCTTTTTAGTTGCACAACATGCAGCCGCCCATACGGACCGGTTAGGCTATCTCATTGCTCATCGTCCCGGTTTCGTCGCCCCGACGTTGATGGCACGCAAGATTGCGACATTCGACCAGATCACAGGCGGACGCGCTGCCGTGCACATCATTACGGGCAAGAGTGATGCTGAACAGCAGGGCGACGGTGACTATTCACCCAAAACCGAGCGCTATGAGCGTGCGGCTGAGTACTTGGAGTTAATGCGCCAGACCTGGACCAGTCAGGAGCCGTTTGATTTCGACGGTCGGTTCTACAAGGTCAATGGCGCTGCATCCGATGTCTTCCCTGTTCAAGATCCCTACCCACCATTGTTCTTCGGGGGTGGCTCGGAAGGTGCACTCGTCATGGGTGCGGAGCATTGCGACGTCTACGCGATCTACGGCGAGCCACTCGCAACAACCGCCGAGCGAATTCGTGAATTTCGCGCCCGCGCTAAACCGTTTGGCCGGCGTCCAGGCTTCAACGCCTCATTCCGTCCGATCCTGGGCGAAACTGAACAAGCTGCCTGGGATCGAGCCGCCAAGATACTCAAGGGGATGGAAGGTGCGCGCGGTTGGGCACGACAGGAAACGACAACAGCCCCAATCGACAATGCCGGCCGCCGTATATTCGATTTCGCCCTCGAGCAGGAAGTCTATGATAGCTGTCTCTGGATGAGCGTCGCCAAAGCCACAGGCGCACTTGGCAACACATCTTGTCTGGTTGGCACACCAGAGCAGGTCGCCGAAGCCATTATCGAATACTACAAGATCGGGATTGAGAGCATTCTGATCCGTGGCTTCGATCCATTTGAAGACACGATAGACTTCGGCAGAGAACTCATACCGCGCATCAAGGCCGGCGTAGCCGAGGTCGACGCGCAGAAGTCAGCAGCTCAATGACGGTGGCCGCGCGGATGCGAATACTTGTGGGGATGACGGTGGCGGTGATGACTACGATGATGATGCACAACCGTGCGATGCACTTTGGGCTTCTTGGCCTTAGGCCCACCTAACCCATTCTGCATGAAAGAAGCTGAAAACGAACAGCTCACCAGAAACAGGGCTGCAACTAGCATCGAGACAATTACGCGTACACTCATCGATCCACTCCACTCGTTATACGAGTAATGAGTATGAGGGCGTGGTTAACAGCGTATTAATGCAGAGTATTCGTTAGAGTATAAGGTCCATCTTCAAAAATAGATCAGCCGGCGGAAATTAGTGACTAGAGGTTTATACTGCTAACTGCAGATATGATTACAATGCCAACTGAAGAAAATGCAGTGTAGAACGCAGGTGTAGTGAAACAGGCATGACCTACAAGGCAAAAGGACTACATCCCAGCCCAGTCATGCCAACGACTATTGCATGTCGCATTAAACCGGAGCCAGAAATCGCCCTAAGATGAGGCGTTTTCTGGCACATCTTGAACCCGCTCAAACGCGACATGCCTTAAGAGGCAAGGCAACTCCATCGAGTCGAGTGCTAACCACTCGGTATGACGTCGAAAAACAAAAGCCCGGACGAGGAGCCCCGCCCGGGAAAAGAATTCATTTCGGTTTTAGATCGGACTACTGAATGGCGAGGTAGTGGGAATTGACCCAGCCACGCTGTCCGCCGAGCCGCACGGGGCACCACAGCTTCCGGCAGGCGCCAATCAGCTTGATATTGCGCTCATTGAATCCGAGCTGGCCGACGATTGGCGAGGAGGCTGTCGGCTGATCGCGCACGTTGAGAACATCCCAGGATCTGACATTCGAGACCCGGTAGAGCAATCCACCGCCGACGTAGCCCTGCGAAGCAATCCCGCCACCGCGCTTCAGGTATTTCTGCTGCATCCAGCCATGCTGGCCATGATAAACGACTGGGCACCACCCATTGGTGCACGCCCCCCATCCAGGCAACTGGAATGTGGATGAACCAACCTCGCCAATGACTTGTGATGACGCTGACGGATAGGCGACAATCAGGATCGGTTTATTGCGATGAGCAGTCGAGATTTCATATGTCTGTTGGTTGTCGTGAAGTGGCTGAGAGTACCGACCAATCGCCCGTTCCTTGGGAGTGGACGTCAGTTGATCGAGCTTCGGTACTGGAGCCCCTAGAGCCGAAGGCCGTGGCAGCCGACGCTTTGGCTTCTGCGTCAGCATGGTCCGCTTGACGATTGTCCCGCGCCCGCTCTTTCCGTCCGGCCCTTTCCAGGTGATTTGACTGCCGCTTCGGAACACTCTTACGCAGTTAGTTGTCGCATCGAACCAGACATTCCATTTCTGGCAGAGATGCGCATCCGCCACCCACCAACGTCCACGATCAGTTTCAGCTCCAAGCTGCCGCGCGATACTGCCAGAATTTCCGGAGAGAGAACGGTCGCCGTGGAAACGGACTGGAAGCGCGACACCTAGCGGGGTTTGAAACCGAACCGTTACGTCGGTGAAAGTCTCAACGAGACCAATCGCATCAAGAGCAACGTCTAATTGTGCAAAGCTGGGGCTAGCCGAACAAATGGCACTAGCAAAAATCGCGGCGACTGTAAGGCGCGATCCGTTATTCCGGGCAAGCGAACGCATGACAAAATCCTGGTAACGAAGACGCCTTCCAGGATTGCGAACTTTGGTAAATCAAATATTAACATGCTGCCCTGCGAGTGACCGAGCAGCATGTTTTTCGACATTTTTCTTAATCCCGAGCGCCCTACACCTGAGCTTGAGTGCGCAGCGTCACGACATTCGACCCTGCCCCCGTGCCGCCCGCTTGGCCGAGCGCTTCGGCGCGCTCTGCTTCTTCTTCGTCCGCTGCTGCAATTGCGCGACTGAGCGCATCCCGCAGTTCTTTCGCCGATGATAGCGACAGCTCAACAGCAGCACGTGCGCCCGGCGGAAGATCGTTGTTGACGAAATCAATCGTAATGGCGTCGTCCAGCAGCGCATGCCGCGCATGATCGTAAGATACGACGGAGTGTGTCAGCTCAAACCAATCCTCGTTGCGCTTCGCCATTCCATCAGCATCGGCAATCTCAACAATCGATGTGCACATAGCCAGAATTACCCCGCAAGATGCTTTGAGAAAAATGAGAAAACCTTGCTCCAGGCATCTCCCGCCTGCTCGATGCGGTACATCGGGCGGTAGTAGTAAAAGAAGCCATGGCCGGCCCCATCGTAGCGATGGAACTCATAGTCCTTCCCGTGTGACTTGAGCTCGGCCTCATGCTGATCAACCTGTTCGGGACTGGGCGCACGGTCCTCATTCCCGAAAATGCCAAGCAGCGGACAACTCAGATCCTTGGTCATGTCAATCGGAGCAACCGGTGTTTTGTCGTTAAGCTCGTCAGCGCCCATCACGACGCGCCCACCCCAGAGGTCGACACACGCGTCGATATCATTCTTCTGGCAAACATAGATGTAGGCATGACGCCCGCCCGAGCACGAACCAATCAGACCAACCTTGCCGTTGTGATCGGCTTGGGCACGCATCCAGTTGACGGCACCCTGCGTATCGCCAACCATCTGAGCATCAGGCACACCACCTTCGGCCCGGACCTTCGCAGCCACATCATCAGGATCACCATCGCCATTGCGTTCATAGAGATTATGGCAAATCGCCATATAACCATGGTGGGCAAAGCGTCGTGTCGCTTCCATATACCATTCATCCCATCCCGGCAGATGGTGGATCAGAACAACCCCAGGAAACGGACCTGTTCCGGATGGTTTCACCGCATAGGCGGAAATCGGATCTCCGTTGTGCCCTTCAATTTTGATCAGCTCAGCTGTCATTCCGCGATATGCCATCGCTACCTCCCACTCAGATCTACAATCCACTAGTGTAGCGCATCTGACGCTTGGTCCCCGCTTGTCGCTAGCCTCGAATCCAAGCGTCAGCTGCAAAAGCTACACTAGAAACAAAATCTTGCTAGTGTTCCTTTGGCTCCGACATTTGAATTGAGACAAGCAGAAACGGGCATCAAATGTCGGAGCCGGAACACTAGGCGCTTGCTAGATCGTCTAGCGATAAGTTCGACGCACTCATGGGTGTCCAGCCTATCGCGCAAAGACAATCTAAACTTAAAAGCCAGAGCAAGTTTGGACCTCTTATCCGTATCAGACCGTTCCCGACATCAGGTTCGTTGCTCTAAACGCACTACATTCAGTCCATTGCTAGAATCAACCGAGATCCAGAGGTTGGCAAGTGGTCTGGCGGATATTTGCCGCTCGTCTTCAAACCGATTGGACCGATGCTGATGAGCATCACAATTCAGATTGGCAGATCGCAATTTGAGATCCGCAACCAATCCGATATCATCCAGATCAATCAGACAACGCGGGAGACCTGCTCTCGCCAGACAGGGATAACCGAATGCTGGATGCACGCGATGATCAACTGCGCGCCATTGCAGAGACGTGGTTGAAGCTATTCTCCAAGGCAATTTCCGGCGGCGCGACAGCATCGCTGACGGACTTGTTCGAAGAGGATTGTTACTGGCGCGATGCTCTGGCTTTCACTTGGAACTTGGAGACACATAGCGGCCAATCCACTGTAATCCATCAGCTGCAAAAGTCCGCCCCTCAGGCAGTACCAACGAATTTTCAGGTCGACGACACAGCACCTCCCGTAGCGGTTGTGACTCGCATCGGCGCGGACGTGATCGAGGCATTCTTTACGTTCGACACAGCTGTTGGCCGAGGTCGCGGCATCGTCCGCCTCACAACTGCGGACGCCAACGCAGCTCAACCTCGGGCTTGGACTTTGTTGACCTCACTCGAAGAGCTCAAAGGCTTCGAGGAACGAACCGGCAGCAACCGGCCGACCGGACAATCCCATTCCCGTGATTTTCGCGGCCCGAATTGGCTAGACCAGCGACACGAAGCCGAAGCCTACAAAGATCACGATCCCACTGTCTTAGTCGTGGGAGGTGGCCAGGCTGGTCTGGCAACTGCAGCGCGGCTAACGCAGCTCGGTGTGGATACGTTAATCATCGATAAGCACGAACGCATTGGTGACAATTGGCGCAAGCGGTATCACGCGCTCACCTTGCACAATCAAGTGCAGGTCAATCACCTGCCTTACATGCCGTTCCCGCCAACATGGCCGACCTACATCCCGAAGGACAAACTCGCCAACTGGTTCGAGTCGTACGTCGATGCCCTCGAACTCAACTATTGGACCGGCACCGAGCTGATCGACGGAAATTACGACCAAGACACAGAGCGATGGACGGCGAACCTGCGTCTCAAGGACAGTGGCACACGCCGGCTGCGCCCGCGCCACATCATCATGGCCACTGGTGTGAGCGGTATTCCCAATGTGCCTGAGTTACCGGGTCTCGACACATTTTCAGGTCAGGTCGTCCATTCTAGTGCCTATAGCGATGGTGAGGATTGGAGCGGCAAGTCGGCCATCGTCATTGGCACGGGCAACAGCGGCCACGACATCTCACAAGACCTCTGTTCCAGCGGAGCAAACGTCACACTTGTCCAGCGCTCATCAACGCTCGTCGTCAACATCGAGCCGAGCGCACAATTGCCCTACTCGCTCTATAGCGAAGGCCCATGCCTCGAGGACTGTGATCTGATCACACTCGCAACGCCAACACCGTTGGCGCGAAAGGCTCATGTATCATTCACAAAGCGCTCGCGAGAACTTGACAAGGACCTGTTGGCAGGACTGGAGCGGATAGGTTTCAAGCTCGACTTCGGCGAGGATGGAACCGGCTGGCAATTCAAATATCTGACACGCGGCGGTGGATACTACTTCAACGTTGGCTGCTCAGACATGCTGGTCGAAGGAAAGATCAACTTCATGCAGTTTTCTGATATCGAAACCTTTGCCGAAAATGGAGCGCGTCTCAAAGATGGCACGGCGCTAAATGCTGATTTGATCGTTCTATCGACAGGCTATAAGCCTCAGGAAGCACTCGTTGAAATGCTGTTTGGAGAGAGTGTCCGCGACAGGATCGGCCCTATCTGGGGATTTGGCGATGGGAATGAGCTCCGCAACATGTACTGTCGCACCAATCAACCCGGCCTCTGGTTCATAGCAGGCAGCCTTGCGCAATGTCGGATCAATTCAAAGTTCCTGGCACTACAGATCAAGGCCTGCGAGGAAGGACTGATACCACTAACGCAATCTTCCGCCTGACGGCGACAGCGTAAGAGACGAACAGCTGGAGGGACACCTGATGAACTCGACTGATGTTGCGTTGCCCGACGACGTCAGGCCTTATAAGCGTACGGCCCTATTCACTGAGGCGACTGTCCCGCAGGGCCTCCTCAATGACCACTCCACGAAACAGGGTGTTTGGGGCGTCATCCATGTCACCAAGGGGCGCCTCCGCTACATTGTACCTGACCGGGAGTTGAATGCGATTCTCGATCCCAATCAGATCGGCATCATTCAGCCGGCAGAACTACATCGTGTTGAACCTGTCGGCAGTGTTGCATTCTTTGTTGAATTCCATCGGCGCAGCGATGGCAGCACATCGGGATAGCGGACCTCTTGATTGAGATATCTGCTTTGGAACAAACAGCTCCTGAAAGCTATTGTCACAACCGCAGCACGGCATCGTCTTGACTATGCGTTTCTCGATTGCCCGGTCTGCAGCAGGTCATCTGCCATCAGCTCTTCGATAAAGAAGCTCAGAAGTTGCGCCCGCCCAGTCACGCCCGCTTTGCGATAGATGGCATTGCATTGTGCCTTGATCGTACCGTCCTTGGTTTCACGCACACGGGCTATCTCGGCTATCGACAACCCTTTGATCGCAAGCAGGGCAACATCGCGCTCCGACGGTGTCAGCGCCCACTGCTCGAAGTGCTCATCAAGCAATTTTGCGAAGGCACCGGAGGCGGCCTTGATTTGGGCTTCCATGCGTTGCTGCCGGGAGAGTAGGTTGCGGATCTCGAGGAAGGTGAAGGCGACGCTCGCAATCAGCGCGACAGCCAAAACGGATTCGAATATCTCGTGATCGATACCGAATAGATCGGGATTAACGCCCAGGCCCTCGAGAATGCCTTCGCCAAGGAAATAGACAGCACAGAACGCTTGCAGACAGAACAAGGACCATAGAACAGCCGCACTGTTTGTGAGTTGGAAGAGTGAACGCAATCCTGCCCCCTGGCCGACCAATGCACTTGGGTCAGCACCCTGTTGTGAAGCGTTTGCTGATTGCCTATGGACTGGAGCAAACAAGTCACGCTGTTGTTGCAGTTACGCCCGCAAAGACCCCATCGCTGGCGTGCAACCTGTGCATCTGCATAGCAGGAGCCGTAGCGCTCAACCAGCCTCCGCCGTTGTACAACAGGCACTTCAGAAAATTGCGTATGAGAAGCAATCTCATCTCCAAAGCATGATTTCATCATCTTACTGAGTGTACTCCCTGCATGTCTGGCATGACGTCGTGCGCAGGTAGCTCTAACTGACTGATGAAGCTGCTGACATTGTATTCAGGTTATAAAAGCTGGCCCTATAACTAAAGTTTAGAATTGATTTAAAAGGGTTTTCCAGAGTTCGCGCGCATGTCGAGAGCATGCGATAGACACGCTGAGACACGGCAACAGTAGCTGACAACCAGCGCGAGTGTTGCGCAACAGCCTGGTTTTCATCTCGATAGAACTCACGACCGGCCGGGCAGGTGTATCGTTGCCAAACGAGACGCGGCACAAATCTTCGCTTTTATAACTTTGGTTGATTTTCAGATCGCTGCCGCCTCACCAGAGTTCCAATTCGACAAATCACTTGAACTGAGGCGATACCAGGCTTGCCGGACAATGCGGTGGAATGTTCCGGTACTGACCGCCTAGCCATGGCAGCTCGACACCCCCGGTTCGGTCAAGTCACAGGACTGTCATCCGCGTTTCATACGACCGCCGGTGGAGCGGTCATGATCACTCTCATTGGATTGCGCAGCTCTCCATACTAACAAATTCATAAAGGAGCGCCCATGCGCTTGATTGGACTTTTACTGATCATTACGGCTTTAGCAGTCCCAGCGATATGGTTCATAGAACTGGCAAACCAGCATGACAACGCTGCACTGCTCAGCCAATACTTTGGCGTCTGTGCATTGATTGCGATGAGCTTCGTACAGATTTTCGCTACGAGGATCGCCGGCCTCGAAACCATCTTCGGCGGCATGGACCGGATCTATATCCTCCACAAGTGGCTCGCTATTCTGGCGATGCTGCTGATGGTTCTCCATGACACAATCGATGCTGAAATCGATGGCCTTGGCGTTGAGACGTTACTTTCAGAACTGGGAGAGACACTTGGTGAAATCAGCCTTTACGGGTTTCTGATTCTCGCAACGCTCAGCATTGCAACCTTTGTCCCCTACCATCTCTGGAAATTCACGCACAAATTCATGGGTGCGCTCTTCGCTGCGGCCGCCTTCCATTTCATCCTGATTCAGAAACCGATAACGCTCGGCGATCCCATCGGACTCTATACATTGGCCTTTTGTTTCACAGGTATCCTCGCCTACATCTACACCCTGCTTCCAGCAGGTGCGTTCAAGGGTTGGCGCAAGTACACAATTGCCAATGTCGAAAAAACTGGTGGCGCTCTGTCCGTCACGCTTTCACCGACAGGGCATGGCCATAAACATCGCCCTGGGCAATTCGCGTTCCTCGAAATCGAAACCGAAGACCTTCGCGAAATCCATCCGTTCACAATCAGCCAGGCTCCCAATGCAGAGCAATCTTTGCGGTTTACGATCAAGAACCTTGGTGACTATACGGCTGCACTCGAGGCACGATTGGCGACCGGCATGCCAGCCAAGGTTTCACGTCCGTTCGGACATTTTCATTTGCATCACGACCGACATGAACAGGTCTGGATCGCTGCCGGCGTCGGCATTACGCCCTTTCTGGCCTGGTCTGAAGCATTGAAGCAAGCCGATGGGCCCGTCCATCTGTTCTTCTGCGTAACATCGCGCTCATCTGCGCCACACATTGAGGCGCTAGAGGCTATGGTTGCAGCAAAGCCCAATCTCAACCTCCATCTGGTTGAGTCCAACACCACCGGCCGATTGACAGCCGACCAAATCATTTCTGCGATTGAAGGTCCGCGAAAGCGCGTGGCACTGGCCTTCTGTGGCCCGGTCCCTATGAGAGAGATGCTACGCAGGCAACTTCTCAAAGCCGGCTTCTCACGCAATAAGTTTCGCTATGAAGAGTTTGAAATCCGCACAGGCTTAGGCCTAAGAAAACTGCTGGGTTGGGTGATGGGGAGCCAAGTCCGCAATTTGCTGCACGGGCAAACCTATCAACCCACAAAGTGATTTGCCACCAAGCAGACGCGCGCTTAGCATCGGCGCTTCTGACCTCAAAAATGGACCAGCAAATGTCCCTGAAGGAAAAACTCGAAGCGATACACAACGGATCGCTCAAACGCATACCTGAAGAGAGACGGGCGATTATGACCCGCTCAACAAATGAGCTGCGCAACTCCGGCATTATGGAAAGCATGGCCAAGGTCGGTGATAAGGCGCCCGACTTTTCCGTCACCAACCATGATGGACAAACAATTGCATTTGGTGACATCAAGGGCCGCGGCCCCGTTGTCCTCTCATTCTTCCGAGGTCATTGGTGACCATACTGTCGAGCAGAGCTGGATGCTTTGCAGGCAATCTATGACGACGTCAAAAATCTGAACGGGGAAATCGTTGTATTCTCGGCAGAGAATGCCGAGCTTTCAGCGGATCTCGCCCGCAAGCAGAAGATCACCTATCCCATTGTCAAGGATGTCAATCTCGACGTTTCCCGCGCATTGGGCCTGGCATTCATGCTGCCTGATGATCTCAAGGAAACCTACCAGAGCTTCGGGATCGATCTACCGAAGAACACAGGCCGCGATGTCTGGGAGCTCCCGATGCCGGCACGCTTTGTCATCGACAAGGACGGCACAATCCGCGCTGTCGACGCGGATCCTGATTACACAAAACGGCCTGAGCCTGAGGCAACGCTCGAAGTCGCACGCAATCTCTAGCGAAAAAAGATTGTGCCGGCTTGCCAGTTGGCCGGCACATTCAAATCTCTAACAATCGACCGTAACCTGCAATCGGCTCATTGATGCCGGACAATCGCATGCAGTGCCACAGACTGGCCTGGTTCGCGGACACAACCGGCTTGCCCAGATCATGCTCCAGGCTCTGCAGAATGCCGACACAGCGAAATCCCGTTCCGATAATCAAAACACCATCAGCGCCTGCCGGAAGATTCTCTCGAATCTGCCGATAAAGAGCTTCGACATCCTGTTCGAAACCCATTCCTTCCGGATAGAGCCGCTCCGGCGGCAGATCGCGCCAGTTTCGGCCGGGATCAAACTGCATATGTCCAGCCGGCGCAAAACCATGATCCGAAAAGTAGTTTGCACCTTTCTCATGAACACTTGGGCCAAACCAGGCTGGAAAGACCAGGAACGGTCGCTCAATAGCGCTCGCGCGCAGAGCCGCCATGCAATCAAGGCCATTCGTTGTAACGTGCACCCCGGATGGCATGATCGCGGAAATTCGCTCGACCACAGCATCATCCCAGCCTTTTCCGCCGAGCAGACTACTGGAGCTGTGACCCACAACGACCGCATTCAGCCGCATCTCGGAAAACTGACGCGCGCCTCGTTCAAGATCATCTTCCAACGCGACGCATTCCCGATTGCCGTCCCACTTCGCCCACGGCGTGGAGGCTTTGATGCGCGCAGCATGAATAGAAACCGCGGGGGGAGCCATCGCCCACAACTCGGCTTCCGGCACAGCTTCGCTGCTCACGATGAACACGCCGATCCGGGCCTTCCAGCCCCAATTGTCTGATTGCAGCATCGCGCTGTGGTACTCCTGTCTCAGGTTCCCAATCTCAAATGTTCGTAGTCACAATCCTCAACCCAGAAGATCACCTGACATTGAGACGCGCGGCTTGCGCCATGACCTCGATCGCCTCGTCCTGCTTGGTGCGCACATTGAGCCCTGTCGCTCCACAGTCTTCCCAGGCCCGGTAACGTTCTTTGATCCGTTCCGGAGGCCCGACCAGTGATTTCGCATCAACCCACTCATCGGGCACAGCATCAGTGGCTTCCTGTTTGCGCCCCGCAAGATAGAGCTCCTGAATGCGCTCCGCCGCATCGCCAAAGCCACGTCGGGTCATCATGTCTTTATGGAAGTTCTTGTTGCGATGTCCCATCCCACCGACATATAGCGCCACTTCTGGTTTGAGCTTCGCAAGAGCACCAGAGACGTCATCGCTCACTTCGACATGGACAGACGCCTGGATCTCAAAGTTATGCAACCCGCGATCTTCGCCTCGCTTGCGGGCCCGCTCAAAACCCTGCTCAAGCCAGGGTAGATATTCATGCATTGTCCCTGGTGTGAAACCGAGCGGCAAGATCCCATCACAGACATCCCCGCACAGGCGCACAGTTGCCTCGTTCCCCGCTCCAAGCCAAATCGGAATGTCCGGCTTCATATGCAGAATAGACTTGAGCGGCTTACCAATTCCAAGCGCACCGTCACCTTGAAAGGGAAGTGCAAGCTGTTTGCCGTCATGGGTGAGACCATCCTCGCGGCGGAAGATCTTGCGCATGATCTCAACATAGTCTTTCAGCCAGTAATACGGGCTGCCCCAAGGCGCGCCGTACCAACCTTCCACGATCTGCGGACCCGAGACGCCAAGTCCGGCAATGAAGCGGCCGCCACCCGACATCGCATCCACTGTGCCAGCGCACATCGCGGCATTCGCGGGGCTCCGGGCGGCCACCTGCATAATCGCCGTGCCAAGCTTGATCCGCGACGTCACAGCCGCCAGATAAGCAAGCGGCGTTACAGCATCGGATCCATAAGCCTCCGCCGTCCAGACAGAGTCATAACCCAACTCCTCCGCACGTTTCACTTGATCGACGGGCAGGTCCATTGTGCCGCCGGAGTATCCAATTGCTAATCCAAGCTTCATTGTGATCATCCCATCTCGGTTGTCGGTGTCGGAGCATCGGAACTGATAAGACCTTCCGCCTTCAGTTCGCCCCAGAAGTCACTCGGTATAGCAACCCGCATCCAGGCATTGATCTGCCGGAACTGTTCGGGTGAATTGCTACCTGGAATAACTGATGCAACCGCCGGATGCCCGAATGGAAACTGCAATGCGGCTGCCGGCAAGGGAACGTTGTGACGTGCGCAAACGGCTTCCATTCGTTTCACCCGTTCCAGGATCTCCACAGTCGCCGGTTGATAACGGTAGTAGGCGCCCTCAACAGCGCCCGTCGCAAGAATACCGGACGCAAACGGCGCTCCAATAATGACAGATGCGTTGCGTTCCCCACACAGCGGCAACTCATCATGCAACATCTCCTGATCCGTCAGAGTATGCGGCATCGCCACGAGAAAGAAATCGATATCGAAGCGTTCAAGAAAGCGAGGAATCATACCTGTGTGATTGACGCCTGCTCCAACCGCCTTGATCTCACCGCGCGCCTTCATATCGGCAAGTTCTCGATACCCCCCGCCACGATCAAGCTGTTCCAGCGCGTACGCGACACCGTCTTCGCTCTTTTGGTGACGTGGGTCCAGATCATGGATCAATAGACCGTCAACCGTTGTCATCCCCAGACGTAAGAGGCTTTGCTCATAGGATCTTTGAAATCCTTCCCGCGTGTAATCAAAGTCGAGATCAAATTGAAAACCACCCGCCCACCGGCTCTGGTGGAACGTCGCAGGATTGTCCGGGCGCTTATAGACACGACCCACTTTGGTTGTCAGAGCAAAGCTATCGCGCGGCTTGTTGCGGAGAATGCGACCGACCCGGTGCTCGCTCTTGCCGTTGCCGTACCAGGGCGACGTATCGAAGTGCGCAATGCCCGACGCATAGGCAGCTTCCACAGTCAGCTCCGCCTGATGGTCGGATGTCACTTCCGTCGGATCACCCAGCGTTCCCCCACCGAAGCCAAGTTGCGTTACTTTTAAGTCAGTCTGACCAAGACGGGTCAGCTTCAACGGATCCATTCTTCTTCCTCTTCACCCCGACACACTACGCGTCATACCAATTTGGATCAAAGTCATCTGCCGGTTGGAGCCAAAGGAGAAGGGCGATTGAAGTCACGATGCCGTCTCTTGAACCAGCTTCCACACCAATTGCGCTGAGGCGACATCTTCCGCTGCCATCCCAATCGAGTCAAAGATCACGGTCTCACCGTCTTGTATTGTCTTATCCCCCGCGAGGATTTCCCCAGCCTCCGCAAATATCCGCGCACGCGCACCGCGAATATTGCCGGACTCTTTCTCTGTCCCCGAACGAGACTCGACAACCACGACATTGCTCATGGCCTCATCGTCCAACTCGCGGCCGTCCTTCGAATTCCATCCCACGGCCGAAACAACCGCGCCGGGCTTTAGCCACGCTCCTTGAAGAATTGGCTCTTTGGCTGCTGTCGCCGTCACAACGACGTCTGCGCCGCGTACGGCATCCTCAGCCGACATTGGACGCGCGCCAACCTCAGCAGCAAATGCCTTGGCTTTCTCCGGTGATCTGGCCCACACGCGAATTTCGTCGAAACTACGGATCTCTCCAAGCGCTTCGATATGCGTTCGGGCTTGTAGTCCGGCACCAAGGATTGCCAGTGTTTTTGGCTTGGCTGGTGCGATCTTGTTCAACACCGCAGCCGAAACCGCAGACGTGCGCATTTCCGTGATCAGCCGTCCATCCATAATCGCCAACGGTTCGCCGGTTTCGGGCTTGAAAAGGAGAATGAGTGCCAGGTGCGTCGGCAAACCAAACTGCACGTTGCCGGGAACGAAGTTGACGAGCTTCACACCAACCGCATCGCCAACAGCAGGCATGGCTCCAAAGAAACCACCCGACTTCGCAACCGGCAGCATTTGGCGATCCGGCTGCCCGATCCGGCCGGCGGAATAATCAATCAGCGCCTGCTCCATCGCGGGAATCAAATCGCTCATCGACAGGACGGCCGCAACATCGGCCTCTCGCAGAAAAGGAACATCAGTGGCCTCGTCGTTCATGCCGATTGCTCCCTTTCATATTGCTCGTCTGCATCATCCCAAATCGAAGCGCAGACGGGTTGCTTTAGCAGGTGTAGTTCATGCCAAGTCGGCCACCATCAACATAGATTGTCTCACCGGTGACATAACTCGCCTTATCGCTTGCAAGAAAGGCTACGACATCTCCGATTTCCCTTGGCGATCCCACCCGCTTAAGTGGTGTACGCGACATCACCATGGCCATTGCCTCGGGGTTGGCATTCACACCGGCCATCATGGCTGTATCAATAGAGCCCGGCCCGACGGCGTTGACTCGGATATTGTGTGGGGCCAGAGCCAGTGCCGTCGCTTTCGTCAACTGCATGACGCCACCTTTGGACGCGCAGTAGGCCGGGATCGAGGGAATAGCAACCTGTGCATTGATCGACGACATGTTGACGACGGCGCCTGGTATACCTTTCGCCACCATTGTCTTAGCAGCGCGCTGCAAGGCAACAAACGTACCGGTTAGATTGACGTCGATCACGCTCTGGAATTGCTCAAGCGTCGTCTCGAGAAAATCCCCAGGGTTCGCGATCCCGGCATTGTTGACCAAGATCGAAACAGGGCCGATTTCGGCTTCGATCTCATCAAACATTGCATTGATCTGATCCGGATTCCCCATATCGCAAACTTTGGCCACGGCGCCACCACCGAGCTTATGAGCAGCAGCCTCAACACCTTCCTTGTTGATGTCCGCCAAAACCATCTTGGCACCACTCTCGGCAATCGCTTCGGCACAGGCGTAGCCAATACCCTGTGCTGCACCCGTAACAAGCGCGATCTTCGCATCGGCCAATTCTATTCTCCCGAGTTCCAAAGGTTGATTGATCAAACGTTTCCAAATGATGGTCCAGACCAGCAATCAAAGGCTCTTCCAGACCTGATTGGTTGTAAACACCATGTCATAGAAGCGCGACATGAGCGGTGCCGTCGGCACTGTTTTCAGCTCAGTCACAGGCAATGGAAGCTCACTCTCATTGCCTCCATCAAGCAACTCAGCCATAGCCCGGCCAAACATCGTGCCTGGTGTGATCCCGCGGCCGTTGTAGCCAATCGGTGTATAGAGCCCCTTCTCAAGTCGCAGTATTTTGGGAAGATGATCCGGCGTCATAGCAATTTGGCCATGCCAGGCCTTCTCAAACTCCACTTCTCCCAAATCAGGAAACAAGCGTTTGAGGTTGCGTCGGGCCCAGCGCTGCGACAGCCCCTTGAGATTTCCTACGACGCGCCCCATCGATCCAATCAAGATACGTCCAAATGCATCCCGCCGCAGTGAGAACATGATCGGCCCGGTATCCCATAGTCCCTGCCCCTCCGGAAGGATCGACTTCGCCCTTTCACCCAACGGCTCAGTAGCCAATTGGAAATAGTGGATCATTGTGAAGGTTTTCTTCAGTCCCGGCCACAGGTCATCACTGTAGGCATTGGTTCCAAGAATGACCGACTTGGCATGAACGGCCCCACGGTTGGTCTGCACCACCCATTGATCACCTTGGCGGCTCAAACCAGTGACGTGCACCCCTGTGGAGATCTTTGCGCCCGCCCCGGTGGCTGCACGGGCAAGGCCTCTGACATATCCCATCGGATTGATCGTGCCGGCACGATGATCGAGAAGCCCGCCGAAAAACGCCTCACTACCAATCTTTTCCGCCGCTTCTTCGCGCGACAGCAAATCGACAGGCGCGCCAAGACGATGCCACTCTTCAACGCGTCTTGATAGGTCTTCAAAACCTTTGGGTGAATGCGCCGCATGAATTGTGCCATTGCGCACGGCCTCGCATCGGATCTGATGGCGCTCGATCAGCGAGAAGACATATTCCGGTGCTTCCCCCAGCGTCTTGATAAGGCCGGATCCATATTTTTCACCAAGTTGGGACTTGACGTCCTGCGGTGGCAACCACAGTCCGGCATTGACCAGACCAACATTACGACCAGAACCGCCATAACCGATGTGCCGGGCCTCTAACACATGGCAATCGATACCGCGCTCCGCCGCGTGAAGTGCCGTAGACAATCCGGTGAAGCCGCCACCCACAATGGCAACATCGGTGGTGACAGGACCATCAAAATCAGTGGCCATCTCCCGTTCTTCAGCGGACATATCCCATAGCGATATTCGCTGCCGGTCACTCATCTGATATCCCCTCGAAACACAAGTTCAATGTCTAAACGGCGAGCGCCATTCCATCACGCCCGGGATCAGCGCCGCCATCCCAGCGCCCACCTTCGATACGGATACCGTGCACGCCTGCAAAAACATAGCTAAACGGGTTTCGCTCAATTGGATAGCCACGCTGTTCCAACGCGCCCGTGACGAATCTTGGAATACGATTTGACACGTCAATAGTGTTGCTATTGGCCGTAATCCGTGGCGCAGCAACCGCTTCAGTCATTGTCATTCCAAAGTCGATGACATTCAGGATCGACTGGAGCACACCCATCGTAATGAAGGTACCACCCGGCGCACCGACAACGATGTAAGGATCGTCGCCTTTGAATACGATTGTCGGGCACATCGCGCTAAACCGCCGTTTCCCAGGTGCGATCGAATGCGGCATTCCAGGTCGCGGATCAAACGCTCCCATGCAGCCGTTGTACATGAAGCCAAGTCCAGGAGTGACCACGCCTGACGGCATACCCAGGGAATGGGTCATGGAGACAGCATTCCCGGCATCATCAACCACCACGACATGGGTCGTATCACGCGACTCCTCAGGGTGCCCGGGCCGGATCACATTGGCCATCTCACCCGCCTTGATGCGAGCCGCCTGGGCCATCGCATAGTCACGATCGAGGAATTCCGCGACCGGCACATCATTGAAGGCCGGATCCCCCATTTTGTTGTCTTTGTCGATAGTGGCAATCTTCATCGCCTCTGCAACGGTCGCGATGTACTCTGGCGAGTTGTGTCCCATCGCAGCCAGATCGAAATGCTCCAGGATGTTGAGCATCTCGATGACCATTGCGCCACCACCCGGCGGTTGGTTAGACGCAATCTTGTGGCCACGGTAACTTCCCCAGATCGGTTCTGAACGAACCGTCTCATAGCCGCGCAGATCGTCCATCCATAGGAGTCCGCCGCGGGACTGCATATCCGCTGTTATCTCTTCTCCGAGTGCACCTGAGTAAAACGTCTCCACGCCCTCATCACGGATACGCTCCAGAGTCCGCTTCATATCCGGATTCTCAATTCGCGCACCGACGGGATGCGTATTGCCATTTGCGTCGAAGTATATCTTGCGGGCTGCTTCCGTATGTCGGAGCTTGTCCGCCATCGGCATTCGCCCCATCACTGCTGACGAACTCCAGAACTCATCGATATGTGGCCGCACCACAAAACCGTGCTCGGCTTGCTCAATGGCTGGCTGCACGATATCCTTCCAATCCATCGTGCCGTGTTCCGCAACGGCCTCGGCATACGCTTTGAGGCTACCGGGGGTCATGATCGACTGGTAGCCACACTCGTTCGCTTGATTGTGCAGCAAGAACCCAAAGCCATCGCGCGCTTGCGCCTTGATCTGATCAGCCCACATATCTTCCGTCGCGGCCGCAGGTGCCGTCGTGTGGAAATCGATATAACCGTGAAAATTCTTGCTCGGCAGATAGAGCTGCAGCGACCCAAAACCAGCAATCCCGCACATCATCGGATCGACCACGGTCTGGACCAGCGCGCAGGTCATGGCCGCATCGACGGCATTGCCACCGCGCATCAGCGTCAGTGCACCAGCTTCGACCGCCTCCGGCTGCGGCGCGCATACCATGCCCTTAGTCATATCGCCTCTCTAGTGTAGCTTTTGCATCTGACGTTTGGTTTTGAGATCGGCTGCGACGAGAACCTAATGTCGGAGCCGCAACATGAGTGAATGTGCAAGTCCCGAAGTATCGCCCGCCCCTCAGATTTTTGCATGCGCGGCCAGTCGCGTCTATCACCTCCGCGATGTTAGGCGCCAGTCTGCCCTGGGCCGTCTGGCTATCCGCAATAGCATCGACTAACCTACCCGCAACACATCAACACGCGGCATGCGAGGGGTCGGCTTTCATCATGAAACTCAGTCCGGAAGAGCAAGCAATGCACGAGGGCGAGATGGGCGCGGCCCGCCGCTGGGCGATTGAGCACCAACTCAAGGTCGGACGTATGTTCGACGCGGAAGACATGGTCCCGGTCAGCCAGGTCCACATGATGGCAGATCCGGAGTCCCTGGGCGAAGCGGGCGTGGTCTTCGTCGAAGGTCTCGCAGACATGCCGGAGACCGATCGCCGCGTTGCTGTTCCGATGATTACTGACCCCCGCGGTGTCGACCTGTCCTATTACGATCCGCTCGGCCAGACCGAAGAGATGGCAGATCTCGAACGCCGCTTCATTGCTGCCTGCCAGAAGCTCGGTATTATCATGACCGACACCTGCATCAATTATCAGACCATCATGCCGCCACTCCTCGGCGATCACGTCGCCTATGGAGACACCGGCGTCGTCATCTATTCCAATAGCGTCTGTGGAGCTCGTTCGAATTTCGAGGGCGGCCCGTCGGCACTCGCCGCCGGCCTGACGGGACGAACACCGCGCTACGGATTGCACCTCGATGAAAACCGCCGGGCCACTAGACGTTACGTAGTTCGCCAACAACCTCAAGATCTGACAGATTGGGGGGTCTTGGGCGCCGTCATTGGACGCAAGGCAGGATCGTACTGGGAAGTCCCGGTCATCGAAGGCATCGAGCGCCCACCAACATCTGACGAAATCAAGCACATGGGCGCAGCGATGGCGAGCTACGGTTCAACACCGCTGTTTCACGTCGTCGGCATTACCCCTGAGTGTCAGAAGCTGAGCGACGTACAAGGCGAGGGCCTCGATGCCGAAGTCATCACTTCCGAAGACCTCGACACTTTGCGCCAACCATTCGGCGCCAAAGGCGAGAAGGTCGATGTCGTTGTATTTGCCGCTCCTCAACTGTCGATCGTCGAAATGCAGATGGTGGCCGATCTCTGCCGTGGACGAAAACGGCACGACGACACCAGCTTCCTCGTCTGCACCGCACCCACGGTCTATCAGGATGCTCAACGCATGGGCTTCAATCAGGACATTGAAGAGTTCGGTGGCAAGGTCCTTCAGGGCACATGTTTCTACCAACAATACGCGCGCGAGATTGGTGAAGCCAACGGCTGGAAGAGACTGCTCTCGAACTCCGCAAAGATCGTCAACATACTTGGTGGCTACGGCTACCAACCGGCTCTCGCAACAATGGAAGATTGTGTCGCATCGGCAGAAGCAGGGAGGGTTGTCTGATGAACAATTCTGGGCAACGTGAACTCAAGTGCCATATCGGCATCGGCGACGTCGTCACCGGCGAAGCTTTGGTCGCTGCGGATAACTTCTCAGCACGCTACGATCTTGATCGCATCAAGGGTATCTTTTCACGTCCCCAGCACGCGCTGGCGGGGCAATCTTACGTCGATAAGATCCTGGTGCTGAACACAGCCAAGGGTGGAGTTGCATCAGCATGGATGCTTTATGAGATGAAATCCCGGGGGATCGCACCAAAGGCCATCCTGTTCAATTCCGCCAATACGATTCTGGCACAGGGAGCAGCCCTCGCAGAAATGGCAATGTGCGATCGATTTGCTGATGGTGATGTCACACAGCTGATCAAGACGGGTGAGACTGTTACGGTCAAACCATCGGAAGGGATCGTGCTGGTCAGCGCCAGCGACTAGAACAGGATCATCATTGATGAGGCCTGACTGAGCTTGAGCCTCCGAAGCCCCTGCGCGAAACGACGCATACTGCCGAGAACGCGACGTCCTGCCCCGCCCGGTCGAAGTTGCAAATTGACACCCGAGACCCCGTTTGACTAGGACAATCGAGCACTCGGTTCGCTCCCTGTGGCTTGAGCTCCGCCTCTGGCCCGGCCGGCAGCAATCGAGCCACATTGAGTCGATCCATCACTGAACGAAGCTCGAAAGTCGTCACACATGACAAACAGCAGCGCACTGCAATCCTACGTCGCCAAAGTTGGAGTTGACGGTATCAAACCAGAGGCCGCCGCCTTCTGGGCCAACATGGATCTCATCGCCCGCGTCGAACCTTCGGTCCGCGATGGCATCATCAATGAATTGAAAGACCAGCGTTCCAGTCTAAAGCTCATCGCCAGTGAAAACTATTCATCACTTTCGGTTCAGTCCGCGATGGCCAATCTATTCACCGACAAATATGCCGAAGGCGCCAGTGGCGGTCGTTTCTACGCTGGCTGCGAGAACGTCGATGACATCGAAAGCACCGCAAGCGAACTCGCCTGCCAGTTGTTTGGCTGCGACCATGCCTACGTCCAACCGCATTCCGGTTCAGACGCCAACCTCGTCGCTTTCTGGGCCATATTGCGTGAACGCGTGCAACTCCCAGCGCTCGCACAGTTCCAGGCCAAGAACCCGCTCGACCTCAGCCCGGCGCAATGGGCGGAAGTTCGTGCTGAACTCAACAATCAAAAGCTCTTCGCCATGGACATGTTCTCCGGCGGCCACCTGACACACGGCTATCGCTTCAACATGTCGGCGCAGTTGTTCGACGTTCACCAGTATACCGTCAGCGCTGAGACCAACCGGCTCGATTACGACAGCCTTTGGACACAACTGAAAGAGATCCGCCCACTCATCTTTCTTGTCGGCTACAGCTCCTACCCACGCAGGATCGATTTCGCAAAAATGCGCGAGATGGCCGACGACGTCGGCGCGGTTTTGATGGTCGACATGGCGCACTTCGCTGGCCTTGTCGCCGGTGGTGTCTTTCGGGGCGAGGCCAACCCCGTGCCATACGCCGACGTCCTAACCTCCACCACGCACAAGACCCTTCGCGGACCTCGCGGCGGTATAGTGCTGTGCAAGAAAGAGTTCGCAGAAAGTGTCGACAAGGGGTGCCCGATGGTGATGGGCGGGCCGCTCCCGCACGTGATCGCCGCCAAGGCGGTCGCTTTCCGCGAGGCGTTGTCTGAAGGCTACAAGTCCTATGTGAAACAGGTCGTCGCTAACGCTAGCGCACTGGCTGAAGGCCTCAAATCACACGGCATCCCAGTCGTCACCGATGGCACGGACAATCATCTGGTTGTCGCCAACATCTCATCACTTGGTCTCACAGGCCGCCAATGCGAAGGCGCTCTACGCGAATGCGGAATAACCGCCAACCGAAACGTTGTACCTTTCGATGACAATGGCCCCTGGTTCACCAGCGGCCTACGCTTCGGCACGCCATCTCTCACGACGCTCGGCATGAAAGAAGCCGAGATGACGGAAGTCGCAAGACTGATCAACGAAGCTCTTCGCGGCACGAGCCAGGGTCAAATCAAATCTGGACCCAATGCGGGCAAACCATCGCGAGGCGCGTTCGTACTGGAACCAGAAACGCAGCAAAAAGTCAGCGCGGAAGTGCGATCACTGCTGTCAAAATTCGTGCTGTATCCGGAGCTTGATCTGGATGTAATCGAGACGGCATAGCAACCGCAGCAGTATCAACCAGCAGATCAGAGGCGATTGCTTTGCCGCCTCTGATTGATTTCGATCGTCCCCCCGACCGAGGGTCATCGTGCAAACTTGGTGCTTTGGTTGAGCTCCTCCCCAAATGCGCGCCTTATTTTGCTTCTGTCCAGCTTTCTGAGAATGCAAGCGCGCATGTGCTGAACGGATATCCTTCGCGTTCACGCGCCCAGGCGCTCCCCTTGGCTTGAACGCCATCACAGACCAGCCGTGTCCCCATCGCCGGAATAAGAACCGTGCACACGCCATAGGGTCGGTCCGGCGCCTGGTTAGGTTGCGTATGAATAAGCAGTGGCTCACCGATATCGTACCAGGTCAGAGACAGATCCTGTTCGGCTGACATGATCCGCTCGGTCCAATAGTACTTTGGATCGCCCTCCTTCGAGAACTCGGCATCGATCACCGGCAGCGACGTATCCGATAACTCACTATTCAGCATGCCCTGGACAGTATTCTGCAACCACCGCGTCATTGCGATATTGTCAGAATATATATTCCAGCGGTTCTCGGTTAGTTCGCTCTTGAGATAAAGCACATGGCCGGGGCCACCTGGGCTGAACAGGACCCGCCAGAAGCTTGCGTCGGTCGTATTCGGATCCCCGTCCTTCTCGGACAGGCGGATAAACGGGTTTTCTCCCGTCATGATCGTGCGATTGGCGTCAACACTGGACATCGACAAACTCCCTCTCTGGAATTCTCAAACGAAGTGTAGATTGGCATTCGAATTCGGAATGATACTCCTGTACAAAGTCTAACCAGTATCCATCTTTCTTAGCGACTTAACCATCATGAAGTTCTGATCAGCCGCAGAACCAGTCTTCACCGCCTCCCGCAAGGCTGGCGCCGCGATGATCGCAACGCGATGGAGCGGCCAATGCGTAGACTTTCCACATCGGCGACCGACGAGAGTTGAAACACGCGAACCGGTGCGCTCACATCACAACGAGGAGAAAATCCATGACTAAAGCGCCCTTCGACGGCTTCTCCCCAGGCGTGACACCAGCCATCATCGAGAAGACCTACGAAGTCATCCGGCCGCATATCCGGAAGACACCAGTGATTGAAGTCTCAACCAAAGACTTTGGCACCAACTTCCCAGACGCCGGATCACTATGGTTCAAGCTGGAGTTCATGCAGCACGGCGGTTCCTTCAAGGCCAGAGGCGCGATGAACAGCGTCCTGACGCGCAAAGGTGCTCAAGCCGGGGTCGTCGCCGCGTCCGGCGGCAACCATGGCGTTGCCGTCGCTTACGCGGCCAAACAAGCAGGCGTCGCAGCGGATATCTTCGTGCCCGCCATATCATCGCCCGCCAAGATCGAAAAGATCAAAAGCTTTGGCGCCAATCTGCATGTCTCGGGCGACCTTTATGCCGACGCACTCGCAGCAAGCGAGCGTTTTCTCAAGACGTCAGATGCAATTTCAATCCATGCCTACGATCAGGATGAAACGTTAGCCGGCCAAGGGACTGTTGCTCTGGAATTCTCCCAGCAATGCTCGGTCGACACCATGCTTGTCGCAACGGGCGGTGGTGGCTTGATCGGTGGCATGGCAGCATATCTGCAAGGCCGCACAAAACTGGTCTCGGTGGAACCGGAAGCCGCACCGACACTCCATGCTGCGTTGGCCGCCGGCAAGCCAGTCGATGCGCCAGGTGGCGGAGTGGCCGCCGACAGCCTCGCTCCAAAGCAGGTCGGCCAGAAAATGTTCCCATTTGCAGCCGCCTACGTCGCCCAAGCCGTACTTGTCACCGACGACGCCATCATCGACGCACAGAAACAGTTGTGGGACAAACTGCGTGTCGTGCTCGAACCCGGTGGCGCTGCAGCTTTTGCGGCATTGGCAAGCGGCGCCTATCGCCCTGAGCCTGACGAATGCGTTGGAGTGCTACTGTGCGGCGCCAATAGCCATGCTGTGAATTTTGATTGACATTCATGCTGATGAAATCAACCCAGGGGTCAAACGTGGAAACCCGCATCGAATTTTACGATGCCTCGGATTTCGCCGAGGTCAGCGCGTTTTGGACACAGATCAACCGACAACTCGCTCCGGACAATATGCGTGACGCATTTGAGCGTTACATTGACAGTTCGATCAACAATGAACTGGCCAATGCTGAACGCACTTTTCCACGTGACAACGGTAGCGCGCTCTGGGTCGTTGTGTCAGCCGAGGAAATCATCGGCACGTTCGGCATTCAGCGTATTAACGCGACCGATGCCGAGTTGCGCCGCATGTACCTGGCCAGCGAGTATCGCGGCCAGGCCCTTTCACGAAAGATGCTTGCGCACGCAGAAACGTATGCCTCTCAGCAGGGCTTCGAACGCATGATCCTCAGCACCGCCGAATTACAGGCTGCAGCTGTCAAGTTCTACGAGAAGTCGGGTTACCAGCTAACAAAGACTGAATTAGCCGAGACCTCAAGCAACAAGACAGTCGGCGGCAATATCAGGCGCAGACACTACTCAAAGCAACTGCGTCAGGCTGGATAGGCAGAAGCTGGAATCGTCAAGCCAATCTGTCAGGCATCGTCAATCATAATGCCCATCGGCACCGCGAAACCGTCCGGCTTTCCGATCCATAAGACCATAGAGACCGATAGCAAACGGCATGAACCATGGCTTGCCCCAATAGAGTGGAACCGAGCTGGGTGCCGGACCATCAAAGACTGTCTCAGCCTTCTCAGATCCCAGGATTTTGTACGCTGCCTTTTCGCCAAGCCAACGCGCCCAAACCACGCCTGACCCGCAATATCCGCACGCGTACACAACACCATCGCGTTCAAACAACCGGGGTTGTTCATCCCGTGTGAACGCAACAAAGCCATTCCAGGAATACTCAACTTTGGTGTCAGAGAGTTCCGGAAAGATATCAACCAGCCCATTCATAATGTGCTGGATGTTGACCTGTGGATCCTTCGAGAACATCGTCTCACGCGCACCGATCACAATCCGGCGCCCGTCTGGCGACGGGCGATAATATCGATAAAGCTTGCGCACCTCACTCATGGCTCGCCCATGCGGCATCAGATGGCGCATCAGGTTTTCTGACAGTGGCTCCGTCACAATAATGCGGCTCGTCACTGGCACCAGACGCCGCTGCAGCCACGGATTGGCTTCGTTCGTATAACCATTCGTCGCCATAACAACGTTCTTACATCGAACAACACCGCGATCGGTCGCCACCTCAAACCCATCAGCAACAGACTGGTAGCCGTCAACACCCGTTTCGCTATGGACAACGGCTCCGGCCTTCTCAGCTGCAGACATCAGGCCGGCATGAAACTTGGCTGGATTGAGATGCCCGATATCAGGTCTCACCGCACCGCCATGATAGAGCGTACTTCCAACTTCATTGCTCTGCTGGCTGCGCGGGATCATCTCAATACCGACGTCAAAGTGCTTGTTCATCAGATCGGCATCACGGCCCAACCCTTCATAGTCTTCGACTTGGATCGCCCCTGTGAAGCGCCCATGAATGCGTTGATCGCAATCGATGCCTTCCTCATCGATAAGCCGCCAAAGATCCGTCCGGGCATCCTCTGCTTCACGATAGAGTGCGACAGCCTTCGTCTCACCCAGCTTGGCAATTGCCTTCTCAAAGCCCATGCGCAGGCTACCGCTAGCGATGCCACCATTGCGGGTTGATGCGCCTTCGCCTGCGCGTTGGCGATCGAACACCTGCACGCTGCGACCTGCCTTGGCAAGGACACGCGCCGCGGCCAATCCCGTATAGCCGGCACCAACAACCACGACATCACACTCATGCGCAACAGGCTCTGCCGGACGTGTTTGTGGTTCCGCGAAATCCCACCAATACGGCTTATGCGAAACATCATGAGTTCTTCGGTTGGCCACCATCTCACACTCCACATGCCCGTCACGAGATCAAATCAATCAGCAAGAGCGGTCACCCCCCCCAGCGACTCCGGTGCAATCTGCAAATTCATTCGCGTCCGCTTACCCATCTGACTTGAAGTGCTGTGTCGCCCTCAGAATGAGCAGCACCGCAAGGACCTCCATCGCCACAAGAAGCCAGAGACCGCTTGTGTAGTCTGGAGACATGTCGCGCAGGAGGCCAACGAACCAGGGCGATAGCCCGGCAAAAATATACATCACAACGTTGACCATAGCATAGGTCCGGCCATAGCCATGCGAACCATAGACCTCGCGCACGAGAATCGGTGGCAACATCACGATTGCCCCAACAAAAAGCCCCGCGATTGCACACCCAGCAAAGATCCAGTTGATGTCCTGTGCAGACGCTAGAACGGCAATGCCGGTGCCGTAGAGCAGATAGCTCAGCATCGCCAAGCGCCCAACCGTCAACCACCGGCTCGCAATACCGACAAGCAGGCGCCCTAGCGCTGATGCAATAGCAATGACTGTGACTGTCAAAGAGGCCGTCAGCTGATCAGACTGCGCCGCAACCATCGGCACCTGATGCGCAAGGAAGCCGACTTGCCCCCCAAGCCCGAAGGCAGCCGCAACCGCAATCAACCAGAACTTCCTCTGGCTCAGAATCGACCAGGCTGAAAACACTGGCACATCTGACGTGGCAGCAGTCGAGGATTGTGGTCGTCCGAGCATCAGGAACAATGACGCGAGCCCGAGAGAGATCGATAAAACGAGGCCGCCTGCAATGATAACCGTTTCGTCAAAGCCACGCGTGGCTGAGCTTTGCACCAGCCAGACCGGCACAAGTGCACCTCCGACACTCGCTCCCGTCAGCGCTACGCCCAAAACCGCACCAAAGCCTTTTGTAAACCAGGGCACAAGGGTTGGGCTGATCGCGGCAGCAGCTAACGCCGGATAGCCAAAACCCATCGTGACGTAGATGGCATAGAGGTGCCAGATGGTCGTGATCTCAGAAAGCGCAGCCAAGCCACCGCCGATGCACAGTCCCCCCATGGCGACCACCGGCGCAGGACCAAATCTGTCAACAAGCACGCCAACAAACAATGTACCCGGCAGGCTGGCGATCCAGAAAACGAGAATGGCGCTTGAAATCAGCGACGCAGACCAACCCTGGTCGCGCATCAGTTGGTCCATGTAAACACTATGACCGTAAAAGACGGTGCCCCACGCCATGATAGCCATGATGAAACACATCGCCGTGACGAGCGTGCGTGCTGCCGCTGTCGAATTCGCCATTAGGCGTGCGCCCCTCTGCCCATCGTTGGGAATACGTCTTGCGGTTCAAGATTTCCGTTTGAGAATGATGCCAAGATAATGATCTGTCCGGCAACCAAAACCGGGAACAGGTCATCGGAGATGCGCCAGTGATCACCGACGTGTTTTTCACCATCAGAACTGGCGCTTGAATTGAACCAGCAGTAATCCAGGTAGGTAGTGGTCGCCAATGCAATCAAACAACAGATGACCACTCGCTGACGCAAACTTTTTCTGGGGAGATTTCGACAATGACAACCTATGCTTTCCGCCTCCCCCCTGGACCGGACACCGTCGCCCACGCCAAGCTTGCGGAAGACTTGGGCTACGACAGCGTTTGGTGTCCGGAAATTCCGGCTTTCGGTCACGACATCTGGATCACTCTCGCCCGCATTGCCGAAAACACATCTCGCATTAGCATCGGCGGATCCGTACTCATCCCGAGCTATCGTCATCCCATGGCCCAGGCCTCGGCAATCGCCACCGTCGAACAACTCGCCCCCGGCCGCGTTCAGGCCGGATTCGGCACAGGCTTCACCGGGCGCGCCGGGATGGGCAAACGGCCACTGACGCTTGCCTATATGCGCCGCTATCTCGAACAGGTTCGCGGACTGCTCAACGGTGACGTGGTTGACATTGATGGCGGTCTCGCCCAGCTACTGGCATCAGAAGGCCAACTTCCCTCGCGTCCGATCAACGTGCCGTTCCTGCTCGCATCGCAAGGCCCAAAGGGCCGGCAACTCGCAAAGGACGTCGCCAATGGCTTGATCTCACTCGGCGCGCCTGCGCCCGGCTTTGAGACATGTCTTGTGTCAATCAACGGCACTGTCCTGGATGATAGCGAAGATGTCGACACCCCCCGCGTCCGTGCCGCAGTACTGCCAATCATGGCACTCGCCTACCACTTTAAGTTCACCAATGATCCTGACAATATTTCTGACTTGCCAAACGGCGAAGCCTGGATGGAAAGTGTAAGGAAGATCCCCGAACACATCCGCCACTTGTCCGTTCACACGGGCCACAATCTTGATGTTTCAAATGGCCACGATCATCTCGTTGATACAAGCGCTGCCAAGGAGATGACATTCACTGGGACACCTGATGAGCTTCGCGCCCGCTTGGAGACTTACAAGGAGGCAGGCGCCACTGGCTTCATTTTTGGCACCAGTGGCGTCGATGTCGCGCGAGAGCTGCGCAAATACGCAGAGGTCGTCGGGCTCTGATCGTTCAATGCCAAGCCAAACTCAAAAAGAAGAATGAGAGCAAGGCTCGGCAATGCTGGTTAAGTGGTCTCAGCACCAACGCGGATTTGCAGCTTCCCGAAGTTCTCCCCGCGCAACAGCCCGATGAATGCCCGTGGCGCATTCTCTAAACCGTCAACGATATCCTCTCGATATTTGAGACGTCCCTCGGTCACGAGCTTTCCCATGATGCGTCGGGCGGGCTCGAACTTCGGCGCGAAGTCAGAAACAATAAAGCCACGCATTGTCACTTTTCGGCCAACAAAGAACGCCGGCAGACGAGGTGCCATTTCCGGTTCTGAGGCATTGTATTGCGAGATCGCACCGCAAAGAGCAATGCGAGCCCACATGTTGAGTTCCAATGTCACGGCATCGCTAATCGCACCACCGACATTGTCAAAGTAGACATCCACTCCGTTTGGAGATTCAGAACGCAGCGCACTTCCAAGATCCCCGCCGGCCTTGTAGTCAATGCAGGCATCGAAGCCGAGCTCTTCGCGAACGAAGCCACACTTCTCTGGCCCACCCGCGATGCCAACGACCCGGCAACCCGCCATCTTCGCCAGCTGTCCGACCACCTGCCCGACGGCGCCCGAGGCTGCGGACACAACAACAGTCTCACCAACTTTTGGCGTACCAACCTCGAACAAGCCGCAATAGGCCGTCATCCCCGGCATACCGAGCACGCCATTGGCCGTCGAAATCGGTGCCAGTGACGGATCTATCTTACGCATCGATGCACCACCGCCGACGCCATACTCCTGCCAGCCGAGCCGGTCCTCAACGATGTCGCCAGCCTGGAATGCCGAGTTCTTGGACACGACAACCTCGCCAACCGTTCCACCGGTCATGACATCACCAAGACCAACTGGCGGTGCGTACGAGGCCACATCCCGCATACGCCCGCGCATATAGGGATCAAGCGACAGATAGATCACCCGAACCAAGACTTGACCGGGGCCGATCTCCGGCATCGCAACTTCTTCAATGGCGAAATCGGATTCAGATGGTTCACCCGGCGGCCGGCTTTTTAGAACAACGCGCCGATAGGTTTCTGGAAGTGTCGTCATCTTTGCTCCTGAACCTATTCGGCAATGAACAGCGGGATTTTGCGATCCGTTCGCGCCTGATAATCGGCGTAGTTTGGAAAAGCCGCAACAGCGAGTTCCCATAAGCGGGCGTGCTCTGCATCATCAAAGACTTCGCGCACCTTCATCTTCTTGACGGCTGTTTCATCCCGAATTTCAACGTCTGGGTTGGCCCGCAGATTGTAAACCCAGACCGGGTTCTTTTCCGCGCCACCCTTCGACGCCACCAGAACGTAGTTGTCACCATCCTTGACGCGCATCAATGGCACTTTGCGGATACCACCAGTCTTGTTGCCTTTGTGCGTAACGATAATACAAGGCAGGCCGGTATCGCGCAGCCCCACGCCGTCCTTTCCGCCGCTGCCTTCGTAGACTTCGACCTGATTCCGCACCCACTCTTCTGGATTAGGAAGATATTCTGCCATTGAATTGCCCTCGACCTGATGGTGTTCAGTTGAGTGTGCCACAATTCAAGCGGTCACGAGAAGCCCTATCAAGCACATCGAGCCAAACAGCTGCGGTCAATGAAACCAGCTGTCAGCCACGTGGCAGTGCCTAGTTTGCTCTCAAGTGTTTGGGCAGCGCTCAGCAGACGAGGTACCGAAGCCCCTCCGGTCGACAGCGGGATCAACAAGCAGCAGCGCTCAGCATCACGCTTTAGTCGTCGTCGCCACTCAGCGTTGAGCTGATTGACCGCGGAGCGTCCGGCCGAGGCCGCATAGCTGGAAACAGCACAACTTGGCGAATATGATGCGCATCCGTCAGGAACATGGCCAGCCGGTCAATACCAATGCCCAGCCCGCCAGCAGCCGGAAGCCCGAACTCGAGAACGCGAACGTAATCATCATCCGGTTCGCTGGCTTCCTCATCTCCCTTCTGCCGCATCTTCTTCTGCTCCTGGAAGAATTGGTTCTGCAGAAACGGGTCATTCAGTTCGCTAAACGCATTGGCAATCTCGCGGCCAAATATATAGCTCTCAAAGCGCTCCGCGAACCTCGGATCATCATTCCTTGGCTTCGACAATGGTGAAATATCGGTCGGCAGATCCGTCACGTGAATTGGTTGATCGAGTGAACTCTCAACCTTTTCTTCGAACACTGCCTCCAGAATCTTGCCCCAAGAGGCATCCTTGGAAATCTCGATACCGAGCTTGTCAGCCGCTGCGCGAGCTTCATCGGCTGTCTGAAGCTGCTTGAAGTCGACGCCGGTCTTCTCAAGGACCAAGCCGTCCATCGACATTCGCTTCCAGGGCTTCTGAAAGTTGATCCGTGTTCCTTCGTATTCGACTTCCGTCTCTCCGCCGGTCACGTTGACGACGGCATTGACGATGACATCCTCGACAATCCGTATCATCTCCTCGTAGTCGACGTAGGAAACGTAAACCTCGAGTGAGGTGAATTCCGGGTTGTGCTTAAACGATAGACCTTCATTACGGAAGTTCTTGCCAATCTCGTAGACCTTGTCAGTCAGGCCGGACGCGATCACTCGCTTCAGATAGAGTTCCGGTGCAATCCGCAGAAACAAATCCATATCGAGACTGTTGTGGTGCGTGACAAACGGCTTGGCATTCGCGCCACCGGCAATTGGGTGCAAAAACGACGTCTCAACTTCCAGATAGCCTTGATCATCCAATGTCCGGCGCATCGAAGAAATGATCTTACTGCGAGCAATGAGCCGCGACCGAACAGTTTCATCGGATACGATCGACTTGTGGCGCTCGCGAGCCTCAAGTTCCGGATCAGAGATGCCGTGGTACTTCTCAGGCAGCGGATCCAGACACTTGGAAATCAGCTCGATCCGCTCTGCATTGATCGTCAGCTCGCCGCGCGGAGTTCGCCTGACAGCACCGCTGACACCAACGATGTCTCCGATATCGAAACGCTGCACGCGGACCTTCTGCTCTTCGCTCAGCTCCTTGAGATAGTTGAAGATCTGAATGCGACCGCTGGCATCCTGCAGCACCATGAACATTCCGCTATTGCGGATCGCCATGAGGCGGCCTGCCACCTGCGCATCGACACCAGCGTGTTCGCCGGACTCGAGATCCTTGTACTGCTCCTGCAGCTCAGCAGCTGTGTGAGACCGATCGAATTTGGTGACCGCATAGGGATTGACCCCCTCATCAAGCCAGGCTTTGAGGTTGGTGAGCAACGCTGCATGGACAGAGCCAAATTGCTCCTCGACACGCTGGATGTCTTGCTCGGTGATCTCTAACTGCATGGTCATTCGGTCTTTATCTTACGTTCTGGCAATCGCCCGCGAGTGATCAGCTAACTGTTCGGACGAGGTTTCGCTGCGCGATAGACATCAACAGTCGACGCGCTTTCGATTATTTACTGGCGGCCTCTATACGCTATGGACCTACTGGAAGCTAGTGATCTGACGCACTGGATCGATGTTCCCGGCCCGGGAGGCAGGAAGCCGTTCAATTTTCCACATCAATTTCTGTCGAGATCGTCGTGCATCCCGTAGAGACCGACCGCGGAGCTTCAACTGCCAGCACAAAGACTGTCGCCGCCCAGGAACAGAGCAACTCCGCCCCGTTCCGCGACATCATCAGCCGCCAAGGGCCTCATCGATTGCCGCCAGGGCACGCGCCGCGAACAGGCGCATGTTTTCAGCCCGATCATCAAGCCCGGTCTCCAGCGTCAAGACAGTGGGGTTGGGGCCTGAGACAGCGATGCAGGTATGACCAGCGGCGTCACCGTAGCGATTGCCGGTTGGGCCTGCCGCTCCCGTTTCAGCGAGGCCCCATGTAGCACCGTGCTTCTCCCTCGCCCGATCTGCTAACAGTGCAGCATACGGTTCACTCGATGACCTGAGACCAAGGGTCTTCATATCCTCCTCAGTGATCCCCATTAAAGCGCTGCGCGCCTGCATCGTGTAGACAACAGCTCCTGAGAGATAATAGCGAGAGGCACCTGGGACAGCGAGAAGCGCTGCGGAAATCAAACCACCAGCCGATGACTCAGCAATAGCAATTGTTTCCTTGCGCGCTTTAAGCTTTTCGGCAACGGCCTCTGCGGCGGCAGTGAGTGTGTCCATCGTGTCTTCCGATCTTCGATTTCGCAATCTACACGCCAACAGTGCCACGGCGGCAAAACAAAATCCATCGCCGGCTAACTTTCAGATCGCTGCCCCGAAACGGCACTGCCTGCATCCGGACTAAGCCGTAAGTGCAGGAGTGAAGCAGCAGCCGAAAGTGCGGCAATCACCAAGAATGCAAACGAGAAATCAGACGGCGCGAGCTCAACGTCGCCACGCCACCACCGAGAGATCTCAATTGCGAAGGCACCAACCGCCACTCCAGCGGAAATGAACAGCTGCTGTACGACAGCAACGAGGGCCGTCGCCCGGCTCATCATCTCGGTGGAAATATCGGAATAGGCCACAGCATTCAAAGACGTGAACTGTAACGAACGGAAGAAGCCACCGACGAGCAGGACCAACACAATCACAATGTGCGATGTTTCCGGAGTGAACAGCGAGTACGACGCAAGGAACCCCGCGCAAATCAGGGCATTGACGGTCAGGACCTGGCGAAAACCATAGCGCCGCAATATCGTCGGCGCTGTAAACTTCATTATCAAGGCCCCGAAAGCGCTAGCAAACGTGATGAGACCTGAGTCAAGTGCACTTAGTCCAAATCCGACCTGAAGCATCAAGGGCAACAAGAACGGGATTGCGCCAATGCCAAGCCTGAACATGCCGCCGCCGGCCACGCTCGTGTGAAACGTCGCCACTTTGAGCAGGTTCAAGTCAAGGATCGGGTGCTCGGTCCGACGGGCATGAAAGACATAGCCTGCCAGCATGCTGATCCCGACAACAATCAGGGCAGGCGCAACCGCCGCTGGCAAGGCGTCCCGACCGGCAATCGTGAAGCCGAAAATCAACGTCGAGAGACCGATGCCGGAGAGCGCAAAGCCAGTCCAGTCCAGTCGCGTCGTCAGCTCACCTTTGACATTCGGCATATAGAGTCCGGCAAGCGTAATTGCCAACAACCCAAACGGAACATTGATCCAGAAGATCCAGCGCCAGTCATAAAACGTTGCCACATATCCACCAATCGGCGGCCCAACCATCGGAGCAAACAACGCCGGTATGGTCAGGTACGCCATCGCCTGCACCATTTGTGATTTGGGAACCGACCTTAGCAGGATCAGGCGCCCGACAGGTACCATCATGGCACCCCCAACGCCCTGTAGCGCGCGCGCCAGAATAAGCTCGACAAGATTGCTCGCCAGCGCGCAGCACAGTGACGACACAATGAAGATTGAAATCGCAATCTGGAACAATGGGCGCGCACCAAACCGGTCGGCGCACCAGCCGCTAATCGGAATGAAGACTGCCAGTGAAAGCAGATAGCTTGTCAGCGCCAGTTTCAAAATAACAGGATCTTCACCGAGATCACGCGCAATCACAGGCAACGCAGTGCCAATGACACTGGCGTCCATGTTCTCCATGAAAAGCGCTGCGGCAACAACGAGCGGAATCAGCCACAGCGGCCGGCCGGCACCGGCGCCCGTGGCCTGATCAGCGCTCATAAAAGACAAACAGTGGTTTGATTTGGAATTGGCAATGCATCTACGCTGGGTAGACGAATTCCAGCAATCCGTAAATCTTTTCAGCGCTTACGCGCGGCCATCCGTGTCGAACAATCAGATCAACGAGTGATGCATCCACCGCACAAAGCGGCTTTGCTGCTGAGGTCTGACCGAGTTGCTACGTCACAATGTATCAGTTGGCGGTGTACACCAGGTCTGAGCAAGCCGCACACCGGTCAGCCGCAAAGCAACTCCGCGCATGACGGGCAACAGGATCATGTCGTTGCCGATCAACTGCAGCTCCCGAAGTTCGATATTCGAGCGTCGCAACACAAACCGGTAGCCACCACGCAGAACAATAACGCCCTACCGCCCACGCAATCGCCTTGGCACAAACCTCACCTTGCGTCGCGATTGATCCAGCGCACGCGCGACGCTAAGCCTTCCCAACAACCCGCCCGCGGGTCTCAGACGGAAGCTCTCCGAAATGCCGGCGATAGTAAGTCGAGAACCGGCTCCAATCCCAAAAACCTTCCTCCGATGCAATGTCACCAATGCTTTGCCCCAATCGCCCCTTCTGCATCAACTTGCGTCGCACATCGTGCAATCTGACGACGCGGTAGTAAGACAGTGGCCCCATAAACACGTGCTCAGAGAATGCCTGCTCCGTCGAGCGCCGCGAACCAAGGCCGCTCAACGACTGCAAACCACACTCCTTGGCAGTGCGAAGATTGTCCAGCAAGAGCTTACGCGCCCGCCAGAACCGCTCGAACGACACCGGCCTCTGCAAGGTATCGAACGGCTTTGTCTGAAGCGCCTCCATCGTCAAGGCAGACGCAATGCTGAAAATGGTCGCCCGGTCGACAATCTCGCGCGCATCAATCGCCGTGGACTGGCTAATACTTTCCAACGCAGACGCGATGTGCGACCGCAACCGCTCGGCAAGCTGCTCTGACTCCAGAATTCCACCACGCCGGTCGAGCCCCTGCAGCCACTCACGCGCATCCACAACCAAACTATCATTGAAGATCAGAGCGTTACGGTTCACGGTCAAAACCATGAGGTTACTATCTGCCGGACAGACCACGACCGATCCCCCACCAGGCGGGATGACGTACACCCGCTTCCTTGTCATCTCGATGCCGCACGCATAGAACGGACTGCCCTCTTCCGAGGCCATCAAAAAGCAATAGGAACTTGGTGGAACTGATATCTGCTTCTCGACCATTTGGTTATGACTTTCGATATAGATCGACAGTCGCCCCAGATCAGCAGAGAAAACTCGTCCGCTGAATTGCCCTGAGCTCAATTGTATATGATGAACATTAATGTTCATATACAAAGACGCTTGCTGGTCAATGTCCACCTGAGAGCTATCAAAGATAAGTTTTTTAGTTTTTCCAATTTTTCTATCTGGAAGCCAGATTGAGTTCATATTGACCATCCGATTTTTTAACTTCCACTTACTCAAAGCCGAGCAATCAGAGAAACGCGCTTCGACCTTACAATACTTACGCCACAACCCTAGAAATCATGCAGGGCAACAGGCCAAGCTACTCGTCTCCCGTGATCCGCAGCAGTGTCCAAACCCAGAGGGTCAGCACAAATATGCCCACAGCCAAACCAAACCTCTCTACCGCGCCATAAGGATATTGGAGCCCGATGGCAACCTACTCAGCAACGCCGAACCAGAACAACGAGGGAACTAAAACCAGCGCAACAAAACTGATAATGTTATTGACCAAGAGCGGATTCATAAAGATCCCTCGCATATTATCTTGTCGCTAAAAGTTACTCGCAAGAGAGGCCAATAAAATAGCATCTAACGCGTAACCAGGCGTGATCCAAAACCTAGAAGACAACCCCAACCATCGATACATTGTGATACATCAATCGATTGATATATCACGAACCTTCCCAAACTCGGATTGAGTGGGGAATAGAGAGACCATACTCACGCCTTGGATCATAGATTTATAGGTTCAAAGATAATCGGATTTATGCTCTGAGAGATTTCCAAGGCATTGAACCAAACTAGCGGCGAATTCTTTGTTTGAACAAAATGTAATACAAATCTCGACATAATTGTTATGCCGCAAGCGAATGGTGATTTGGTCCTGTTGCGCGAAATGTTAACCAACCCATTGGCCTGCCATTGCACAGATTGCGCAGCCATTGATGGGGCAATGCGCCCCCAAATGCCGAAATGCACTGAGTGATTTGAGATCGGTAGGTCAATAGCGCAGGCGACAGCGGTTCATCGACGTTATGAGCGCTTCAACAAGATCTTGGATTTCTATGCAAATTGCGCAGCCGAATATTCCGCATGCGGAGTTTGGTTGTGCTGCGTCGCAAGAGATTCGGAAATATGGAGCCGATCCGAGCCACACCCAGCACCGCCAGGAAACAACCAAGTTGCCCACGGCGGCGACCGGCAACTTCCGCTAATGGTTTAGCGCCTTGCACACTGCCCCGCACCACACTGTCAGTAACAGAATCTGCGGCTCGCCCTTTGAGCCAAGCAAAACCTCCAACCGACGCGGCGATAGCGCGAAGCAGGTGCGACCATGCCGGACAAGATGGCCCATTTCTAGCTCATGCGAGGCGTCGCGGCGAAAACACGTCCCGAGACACTATCCGCCATGCTCAATTGCGCCGCATCCGGAGCGGATCTCGAACCGGAACAACATCGATCGATCAAGATGTGCTGCGAGAAGCACCCCCGCAAGCCTCTCGCAGCACAGCCACCATTGCCCCACCGTCAATCGTGGCAAACTTTGAGCGCGTCACAACACCGACCTTGCCTTGCCTGGCTTGGCTTGGCTTGGCTTGGCACTAATCGCCATTGCCCAATAACGAAGGGCGATCGATACGAACCCGGACGCCCCAGCAGCTGAGACCGGAGCATAAAGTCATAGTCTCCCTAATCACTTTCGTGAGTGAGAGGCCGCCTAACCATTACCATCCAGTAGGCAAATCTGATCTCGCGCCTCCCCAAACCATGCAGTCGCTCTGGTGTTCCGGCTCTGACATTTGCTTATCGTCTCCGCCTACAACAATCCCATTGTGAGAGCCTCAAGGAACACCAGCAGTTCTATGCCTTTCGTGTGGCTTTCATATCTGATGATTGCCCCGCCAGCCGCGCCGAACGTCAGACCCGCACCGCCAGAAACTGACATCAGGTTACGATGGAAGTCCTGACGGGTGTTATGCAGTATTCGAAAAACGGCCTCGGAATGTTTTTCGATCCAACCAATTTGCGCCATCAGTCGGCGGGTCTTCGCTCCAGCATGCGAGGCAGACAAGAAACCGTAAGAGCAAAAGCGACTCAGGCATTTGCACCGGCGGGAAAGAGAGCACAATCGGCTTGGGTAACGACGCGACACCGCACCAGCCGACATTCGTTATCTACATAGGATGGAACTTCAAAGCGTTGATTTTAAAATATAAATTAGTTTCTCCGATGCCGATGCAGGGGCACTCTAGGTATAACAACCATCCTCAAATTCCTGTTACCTGATCATAAGTACTACCCAACGGCACGGACGCCCTGACGTCGATTGTCGGGGGGAAGTTTCGCAACATGTGCAACTTGCCGGGGTCCGATCGCAGCAGAGAGGACCTCAAGACGAAGAGCACAGCCAAAGAGCAGGTGTCTCAACTCCTTATGAGAAACAGGTCTCAAATCTCAACACCAACGCGGTCCACATCGACCGCCGCGCATGCTGTGCCGCGAACGCGACCAAGCCGTCGATTGCCCGGGCTGCACAACTCCTCTCAATTCGCGAACAACGGGTGCTGGCAATGAACTCACCATGGTTTCCAAATCGACGGCTAACTCAAGCCAGACGCTTTATGTTCGACTCGATGCAGGAAGAGTTGAATCAACAGGCTGGTCTATTTGACAGCTTCGATGCCCACTACACCCAACTGAGCAGCGGACGCTTCAAGGGCCGGGTAACATCAGCTCATCTCGGGCAGATTTCCATCTATGTCGAATTCACCAACCAGTCTGTTGAGAAACAGATCAAGGTGTCGCCGACAGACTTTGCGTTCTTCCTCCTCCTTGATGACAATGATCCAACTTATTCCTACGGAGTGCCCAAGACGAAGGACTGGGTCCATGTCGTCCCACCAAATGGTGAGACCGTCATAGTGTGTCCCGTCGAAGCCGTCGTATTGGTCATCACAATCAATCGCCATGCGCTCATCTACAACGAAGGGCTGATGGCTGAGGCATCGCATTGGCTGATTAATCTTGAGAAACGGGGAGAGTACCTCAAGTCGGCAGATCTGGCCGACCGCCTCAAAACTAATATTCTATCAGCTCTGGATAGCGCCGCTCAGGCCAAAACTCCGCGAGCCCGCACGACGATCAACCAGGCAACAGTCTTTACTCTGGCCTATGCCCTGACGATGGAATGGCTGAAGCAGGACGACTTCTCCGTCCATCAACGCACAGCTGCTTTCGAACGCTATCAACAAGCAAGAAAGCTCTTGTTGGAGGAGATGTTGCTGGACGAACTCCGCTCTCCTGAGAAGAAAGAGTCGGGCGTGTTGGCGGAGCTTGGCTCACGCCGCTCCATCGAACTCGCTTTTGCCAAACACGTCTTCATGGGACCGCTGGCATATCACCGGGTCGTGCGACTGCATAGCGTTAGGCGCAAACTCATGGAGCGAGGACGAAAAGAACAGAGCATCGGTGACATCGCGTCAGAAGAAGGTTTCTGGGACTGGAGCAAGTTTTCTATCTACTACCGCAGACAGTTCGGCGAGTTGCCATCCGAAACACGCAAGCGGTCAGGACGATAGACAATAATCATGCTCATCGACACACTCCTCGATCCCGGCGCACCGGCCCTGAGAACAAGAAGCTCGCCAACAGACCGGCTTCTCGATCCTGAGAACTCCAATCAAAGCCACCTCTTGCACTACTCAGAGCATGACGACTTCACGTCTCACGCTTCTTCGCAGGGACTTTATTCCTGCATCCAGATTGGTGCCGGCATGTTCAATGGCAAGGTCCTGATCGCGCGGGCCAAGCAGGCCTCTGTGCATGTGGACTATGCCAACCTGCCCTTGGAGAAGGAATTCAACAACACAACATCTGACATTATCTTCCTGCTGGCCTTGGATCGTGCATCTGAGACCAGCGCGATCACAGGCCGGGATCATTCTCACGACAGGCTACTTGTCATCCCCCCTGGCGGGGAGGCCGTCCGGATAACCAGCCCGGGACTGACAGATCTGATGTTCCGCGTCGATCGAAGCCAGCTTCTTGAACACCTGGAGCATGCCCCTTGGCTGGCTCACTGGTTCGAGACCCTCAGCGAGTGCACCCAAGTGACATCCTCGTGGCTAGCGGCGCGCCTACGCGCAGACATCCTCTTGACACTTGAAGGTGCTGCCGCAAGCCGCAATGAAGAACACCAGGCCTCCATCGACCGCATGGTTGTACTCAGTATTGCTCATGCATTTGCACTGGAATACGCGGCCCACCAAACTCTCGAAACGTCAGGCGGACCCGAGATCTCAAAACGCTTTGTCTCAGCCCGTGCCAGGCTCTTGGACAAACTGGAACTCTATGGCAGCGAAGCTTTCGAGACAGGTTCGAACTCGCCAGCATCGCAAAAGGCCGTTGAGGAAGCTTTTGCACAATGCGTAAACATGGATCCTGATACCTATGCCCGGCTGGTCAGATTGCACCACACCCGGCGCCACTTGATGGACGAGACGCGGCGCTACCAAAGTTTGCGAGATATCGCAACGGAAGAGGGCTTCTGGGACTGGTCGCGCTATGCTGAATACTACACGGATCAATTCGGCGAGGCGCCGGCCGACACGCGCAGACGCGCGAGCCGCTGAACCGCAGCTCTGAATATCTCCGCCTCACGATCATCGAACGAGCGACGCAGATCGCGTCAACTCTCTTGAACTACGGATACAAAAAACCCGGAGCAGATGCCCCGGGCCTCAGATCAAGAGCTCGTTTCAGATGATTGGTCAGCTTGCAACAACGCGGGTCAACGCGCCGTCAATCGCCGAAATAATTTCGTCAATGTCAGACTTGGTACAGATCAGTGCCGGGCTGAGACACAACGTGTTGTTCAAGCCGGCAAGTGAGCGATTTGTGGCACCGATGACCACGGCAGAGTGCGTCATGCAGTCCGCCACGACAGCCTGAGCGACACTCTCATCGACCGGCTCTTTGGTGTCGCGATCCGCCACCAGCTCTGCACCGACAAACAGCCCCTTGCCGCGAACATCGCCAATAATCTCGTGCTTCGACTTGAGTTCCTCGAGCTTTTCGAGGGTGTAATGGCCCATCTCCGTGCAATTCTCCAGAAGCTTTTCATCTTCCAGAATCCGCATGTTCTCCAACGCCGCAGCGGGACCACCGGCACAACCACCGAACGTCGAAATATCACGGAAGTAGCTCATCGGATCATCCGGATCAGACTTAAACTCGTTGAAGACCGCTTCCGTGGTGACCGTACATGAAATCGCTGCGTAGCCTGACGCGACGCCTTTCGCCATTGTCACCATGTCAGGCTCAATGCCGTAATGCTGGTAACCAAACCACGTTCCTGTTCGGCCCATACCGCAAACGACTTCGTCGATGATCAGCAAGACGTCATGCTTTTTGCAGATCTCCTGCACGCGCTCCCAATATCCCTTCGGTGGCACAATCACACCACCGCCGGCCGTGATCGGCTCAAGAATAAGACCGCCAACTGTATCAGCGCCCTCTCTCAGAATGACCTCTTCAATCGCATTGGCTGCCCGAATGCCATAGTCCTCAACATCGCCCCACTGTGAACGATACTCGAGACAGTGCGGCACCTCGACAAAACCCGGAGTAAACGGACCGTACTGCTCCTTGCGCTGCTCCTGACCACAGGACGACAAGGCCGTTATCGTCGTGCCGTGATAATCGCGGTTGCGATAGAGGATTTTGTGCTTCTTGCCGCCGTACTTGTTGTGCGCGATCTGACGGACGATCTTGTACGCCTTCTCATTGGCTTCAGAGCCCGAGTTTGAATAATAGACGCGGCTCATACCGGGCATTTTTGCGATCAATTGCTCGGCGAAAAGTGCGGCCGGCACATTGCCCGCCGAATTCGCGAAATAGTTGAGCTTGACGAGCTGATCGCGCACGGCATTGGCAATCGATTCACGACCATAACCAACGTTGACCGTCCAAACGCCACCTGAAACAGCATCAACATGCTCACGCCCGGCCGCATTCCAAACCCGCATACCCTTGCCTTCAACAATGATCAGCGGATCGACAGTTTCATACTTCTTATGCTGCGACAGATGATGCCAAACGTTTTCACGATCGGCTTCAATGACGTGCTCAATATCGTTGATTCCCTGGTGTAGCATGCTTTGCCCCCTCTTCGCGTGGCTGGACTTGTACAGATCTTCCCGGATCGGTCTGACTGTTCGATCACCGACGAGCTCTCAATCTTTTCGCTCATCTGGCGCATTTTGGCGGACCACACCTTGAGTCGACGGCGCAATCCTGACGATTTTGCTATTTGACGATACACAATGACAAGGTTGCAGCAAGTAGATAAATTGCATGTTTGATTGCATAACCATGAAACTAAGGCCGCTGCATTGAAAAAGCCTCGCAACATTCAGCAAGCCGATCTCCGATTGCTACGTGTCTTCCAGACCATTGCTCAGTCTGGCGGAATTGCAGCAGCTGAAATGGTCCTCAATGTCGGACGGTCCACGATTAGCCGCCAGCTGGCTGATCTTGAGCTGAGGCTTGGCGTCAAGCTATGCGACCGCGGTCCCGGGGGCTTTGCCCTGACAGAAGAAGGCAGCAGGATTTTCGAAGCAGCTACCAACTTGCTGGCGGCAGTCGACAATTTTACGGTGGAGGTCAACGAGATCAATGATCAACTGGTCGGCCGGCTATCGATTGCACTTTTTGATATGACCCTGACAAATCCGGAGGCCCAGGTCGCCACTGCCCTGCGGGCCTTCAATGACATCGCACCCGAGGTCAATCTCCAGGTCCGCATCCTTGGAACTGATGCAACTGAGCGCGGCATCCTGAATGGTGAAATCCACGTCGGCATCGTCCCAAGCCAGCGCAAGTCGACAAGCCTCGATTACCATCCACTCTACAGCGAGAGGATGTATCTCTACTGCGGCGCCACACACCCTTGGTTTTCGAGGACTGATAAATCCATTACGGGACGCGAAATCCGGGCGGCGCGCTATGCCGGCCTGGAGTTCTATTCCCCGAACATGGCCGTGAGCCAAAAGGAGCGCCTGAACCGCCATGCCCAGGTCAACGACCAGGAGGCGCTCGCGATACTCATACAGTCAGGACGCTATGTCGGATTCTTGCCGGATCACTTTGCCCGGCAATACATCGAGCAAGGGCTCCTCAGGCCGGTCCGACCGGATCGCTACCGCTACGAGATCCAGTTTTTCGCCGTCGTCAAACACCATCCGGAACCGGCCCGGATTGCACGAGCCTTCCTCGATTGCCTGCGCCAGGCGCACACCTAGTTCATAACAGATGGTGCTCGAACCATGCCATGCCCTACCCGGGCGCTCATTCGACCGTGGTATTGGGCCGCCGGGCGGATGCGTGAGCAGGCGTTGCGATTCCGCCTCTGGCCGCTAGCAAGCCCCTTTGATAATGATGCCGGACCCCAGCAACTATTTCCGTTTGCGCTGTGGCGGGAGATCGGTACAGACCCCCTCGAACACTTCCGCGGCCATGCCAACAGACTCGCCAAGTGTCGGGTGTGGGTGGATCGTCTTGCCAATATCGGTCGCGTCTGCGCCCATTTCGATCGCAAGACAGACTTCACCAATCAGGTCACCTGCATGCGTGCCGACAATACCCCCGCCGATGCACCGATGGGTCTCTTCATCGAATAGCAACTTGGTAAAGCCTTCATCGCGGCCATTGGCAATCGCCCGGCCCGAGGCTGCCCATGGGAAAACCGCCTTACCAAACTTGATCCCCTGGGCCTTCGCCTCGGTTTCTGTTACGCCCGCCCAGGCAATCTCAGGATCTGTATAGGCCACGGATGGGATTTGCCGCGCATCAAAGAAGCTCTTGTCTCCGTTCGCTGCCTCCGCGGCCACATGTGCCTCATGCACTGCCTTATGTGCCAACATCGGTTGTCCAACGATGTCACCAATCGCGAAGATATGCGGAACATTGGTTCTCATCTGCTTGTCGACATCAATAAAGCCGCGCTCGCTGACCGCGACACCGGCCTTATCCGCCGCAACGAGATTACCATTGGGGCTTCGGCCAACCGCCACCAGAACCATATCGTAAACTTGCGGCCCGTCCGGTGCTTTCTCGCCCTCGAAGCCGACGTGAATTCCGTCATCCTTCGCATCGACCGAGACGGTCTTGGTCTTGAGCATGACGTTGTCAAAGCGGTGTGCGTTGACCTTTTCCCAGACCTTCACGAGATCCCGGTCGGCACCTGGCATCAGCCCATCCAGCATCTCCACGACATCGATCCGCGCACCGAGTGTCGAATAGACATTCGCCATTTCCAGTCCGATGATCCCACCACCGATGACCAGCATGCGCTTCGGGATTTCGCGCAGCTCCAGCGCCCCTGTCGAGTCGACAATGCGGGGATCGTCCGGGATGAACGGTAGCTTCACAGCTTCGGAACCGGCTGCAATAATCGCCTTGCCAAACTTGATCGTCCTGCTGCCCGTACCATCGCTCAGGGCGACCTGGATATGGTGAGGATCGAGGAATTGCCCCGTGCCGGTGACGACGTCCACCTTGCGCGCTTTCGCCATACCGGCAAGACCACCGGTTAACTTACCAACGACCTTGTCTTTGTGCCCGCGCAAGGCGTCGAGATTGATTTCGGGCTGACCGTAAGAGATTCCATGAGCCGTCATCGCTTTGACTTCATCCATCACCGCCGCCGTATGGAGCAGCGCCTTGGATGGAATACAACCGACATTGAGGCAGACACCGCCTAGCGTCGACCAGCGCTCGACCAGCACCGTCTTCATGCCAAGGTCCGCCGAGCGGAAGGCCGCCGAATATCCGCCGGGCCCCGCCCCCAACACCATGACATCACACTCGATATCGCTGCCACCGCTGTGCGATGCCGCGACCGGAGCCGGCGCCGAGGCATCCGCTTGCGCGGTGGCTGTCGCAGGTGCCGGCGCGGCCTCTGCTGCAGCACCTTCAGCCTCCAGGATCAGAATGACACTGCCTTCGCCGATGCGATCTCCCAAAGTAACCTTCAGCTCGACAACCTTGCCGGCGGCCGGCGACGGAACATCCATCGTGGCTTTGTCGCTCTCAAGCGTAATCAGTGAGTCCTCAGGCTGGACAACACTGCCGGGCTCAACGTGGATCTCGATGACGGGAACATCTTCAAAGTCACCGATATCCGGAACCTTGACTTCTATCGCTGCCATAGTGTGCGAACTCCAGGTAACGGTGGATTAGAGAACAAGCTGTCGAACATCTTCGAGGAATTCACAAAGGCGCCGCGTAAAGCGGGCGGCCAGTGCACCGTCAATGACGCGATGATCGTAGGACACACAGACCGGCAACATCATCCGCGGCTTAAATTCTTCGCCATTCCAAACCGGCTTCATCGTCGAGCGAACCACACCTAGGATCGCGACCTCCGGCGCATTCACAATCGGCGTGAAGTGCGTACCGCCGATGCCGCCCAGGCTGGAAATCGAGAACGTACTGCCCTGAATATCTGCCGGCGTGATCTTGCCCTCGCGCATCCGCGCCGAAACCTCAGCAAGCTCCTTCGAGATCTCGATGATGCCCTTGCGCTCAACATCCTTGATCGCAGGCACGACCAATCCATCGGGCGTGTCAACAGCGACACCAATATTGTAGTACTGTTTCAGGATCAGGCCATCACCATTGGGGTTCAGAGACGCATTGAAGGTTGGAAACTCTTTCAGACACGCGACCGAGGCCTTCAGCAAGAACGAAAGCATCGTCACACGATAGCCCTCTGCCTTCGCCTTGGTATCCAGCGAACGCCGATAGTCGTCCAGCTCCGTTATGTCCGCTTCATCAGCATGAGTGACGTGCGGGACATTCAACCACGCCCGATGCAGGTGTGGCCCGGAAAGCTTCTTGAGCCGTGAAAACGGCTTTTCCTCAATCGGCCCGAACTTCGAGAAGTCCTGCGCCGGAATGGGTGGAATACCCATCCCTCCGGAAGTCGGTGTCGCTCCACTACCACCTGTATTCAGCGCCCGCTTGACGTCATCCTTGGTGATCCGTCCCTTCGCACCGCTGCCGGTGAGCTTCGTCAGGTCAATCTCAAGCTCACGTGCAATCATGCGAACCGAAGGACTGGCGTGAACGTCGCCGAAATCAACCGGCGGCGGCAATCCGCGTCGTTCGCCGGCCATATCCGCATCTGCATCAGCTGAAGACCGCGATGCTTCGGCTGCCGGAACTGATGCAGCTGGCGGCTTCGATGATGAGGCAGCCGGTGCAGCGTCTTCCGCTGGTGCATCATCTCCTGCTCCAGCGCCATCCGCCTCAAGTTTTACAATCGCACTGCCTTCGCTCACCGTATCGCCAATTGCAACCAGGATCTCCAGGATCTTGCCGGCCTGCGGTGCAGGAACTTCCAAGGTTGCCTTATCGCTCTCCAGCGTCACCAAAGGATCTTCCGGTTGCACGGTGTCACCTGGGCTCACGAGAATTTCAATCACCGGCACGTCAGAGAAGTCGCCGATATCCGGGACTTTGATTTCGATGGCTGCCATAGGGACGTCTCAACTATCTTGGAGTTCTGGTTTACTAAGGTGAGGAGCCTGACGCGTGATCAGGCTGTTGCCGGATCGGGCTTTTCTGGATTGATACCGTACTTCGCGATGGCTTCGCTGACCGTCTTGGAAGGTATCTTGTTTTCTTCCGCCAAGGCCTTGAGCGCCGCAACCGCAACAAAATGACGGTCCACTTCGAAGTGGTGCCGGAGCTTACGGCGATAATCAGATCGGCCAAATCCATCCGTGCCAAGGACATGGAACTTGTCATCAACGTAGGGCCGGACCTGCTCTGACAGAAGCTTCATGTAGTCGGTCGACGAAATCACCGGTCCATCACATCCATCGCGCAGCACTTGCGTAACATAAGGCACGCGGGATGGTTCTTCCGGATGCAGGAGGTTCCATCGCGCAACCGAGTCCGCCTCACGAGCCAACTCCGTAAAGCTAGTCACTGAATAGATGTCGGCACTAACGCCGAAGTCTTTTGCGAGCAGATCTGCGCCGGCGATCACCTCATTCAGGATCGCGCCACTGCCCATCAACTTGACGGTGTGTCCGGATGCTGCGGCATCAGCAGCTTTCAGCCGATAGATCCCTTTGATGATGCCATCTTCGGCCTCCTCGGGCAGCCCCGGATGCTGGTAGTTCTCATTGAGTGTGGTGATGTAATAAAAGACGTCCTCTTGCTCCTGCACCATTCGGCGCAGTCCATCCCTGACAATAACTGCCAGCTCATAAGCAAAAGTCGGGTCATAAGAAACGCAATTTGGAATTGTTGCAGACAGCAGATGGCTGTGCCCGTCCTCGTGCTGCAACCCTTCGCCGTTCAGCGTCGTGCGCCCTGACGTCCCACCGATTAGGAACCCGCGCGCGCGGCTGTCACCAGCTGCCCAACACAGGTCGTGCACGCGTTGGAAGCCAAACATTGAATAGAAGATATAGAAGGGCACCGTGATGACATTGGACGTCGAATAGCTTGTCGCTGCAGCGATCCACGATGACATCGCGCCAGCCTCGTTGATCCCCTCCTGCAGCACCTGCCCGGTCTTGTCTTCCTTGTAATACATCAGCTGATCAGCGTCTTGCGGTTGATACAGCTGTCCGACCTGGGAGAAGATACCGTATTGACGGAACATACCCTCCATACCGAACGTACGGCTTTCATCCGGAACAATCGGAACAATCCGCTTGCCCAGTGATTTGTCCCGCATCAACGTATTCAAGATGCGCACAAATGCCATTGTCGTTGAAATCTGCCGGTCACCGCTGGCATCCAACTGCCCCTTGAAAGCTTCAAGCGCCGGAACCTCCAAGGTCTCGGCGGCTTTCTGGCGCCGCTTGGGAAGTGAACCACCAAGTGCCTCCCGGCGGGCATGCAGATACTTTTCCTCCGGCGAACCTTCCTCTAATTTGATGAAGGGCAGCTCGGACAACTGCTCGTCCGACACCGGAATTCGGAAGCGGTCGCGGAATTGCTTCAGCGCGTCCTCATCCATCTTCTTGGCTTGGTGCGATCCCATCTGGCCTTCACCAGCTTCACCCATACCGTAACCCTTGACAGTCTTGGCCAGGATTAAGCTCGGCCGCCCGACGTGATCAACCGCAGCCTTGTACGCGGCATAGACTTTGTGGGTGTCGTGACCACCGCGCGTCAGAGACCAGATCTTGTCGTCCGACCAATCCGCAACCATCGCAGCCGTCTCAGGATAGCGGCCAAAGAACTTCTCGCGCACGTAAGCGCCGTTCTTGGACTTGAAGTCCTGATAGTCTCCATCGACGCATTCTTCCATCAGCTGGCGCAGGCGCCCGGTGTAATCACGCGCGAGCAACTCATCCCAACCGGTGCCCCAGAGAACCTTGATGACGTTCCATCCCGTGCCGCGGAAGTTACCCTCCAGCTCCTGCACAATCTTGCCGTTGCCGCGCACAGGGCCGTCCAAACGCTGAAGGTTGCAGTTGATGACAAAAATCAGGTTGTCCAGTTTCTCGCGGCCGGCAAGTGAGATGGCACCGAGGCTCTCAGGCTCGTCCATCTCGCCGTCGCCACAGAATACCCAGATCTTCCGACCATCGGTGTTCGCCAGGCCACGGTGATGCAGATATTTCAGATAGCGCGCGAGGTAGATCGCCGTAATCGGACCGAGCCCCATTGAAACAGTTGGGAACTGCCAGAAGTCCGGCATCAACCAGGGATGCGGGTATGATGATAGCCCGTTGCCGTCGACCTCCTGGCGGAAATTCGAGAGCTGCTCCTCTGTCAACCGTCCCTCAAGAAAAGCGCGCGCGTAAATGCCCGGCGAGGAATGGCCTTGATAGAATATCAGATCACCACCGTGCTCGTCGGTCGGTGCACGCCAGAAATGCTGGAAACCCGTGTCATACAGCATCGACGCTGACTGGAACGAGGCAATGTGGCCACCAAGCTCTGAGCTTTCCTTGTTCGCCCTCAAAACGATCGCCGCCGCATTCCAGCGGATTGCGGCACGGATCCGGCCCTCAAGATCGACGTCACCCGGATGCTCAGGCTGTCGCTCTGGCAGGATGGTGTTGATGTAGGCCGAATGGCGCGCGAACGGCACCTTCGCCCCGGAACGCCGCGCCTCAGCCACCACATCCTCAAGAATGTCGTCGGCGGCGCCGGCCCCCTCAAACGCAATTACGGAATTGATCGCGTCGGTCCACTCCGTACGCTCGGCAACATCATCCAACTTGCTCATCGCATCCTCGCAGCAACAGCTTATGAACTCTGTGGTAAAATAAATTGACCACGCTTGTCAATTGGTCCAGTATGTAATCCGAAATGAATCTCAGGTCAAAGCCGTTTGCATTTTGATTTGTGCCAGCCCTCGGCAGGCAAGAACATTGAAACAGGTCAAACCATGCGAAACTCCGTTCAGGTCCCGAAGGCCGCGGACACCATATCAGAGCACATTGAGCGCCTGATTCTTGAGGGCGTGCTGCGCCCTGGCGAAAAGCTGGCTGCAGAGCGTGATCTTGCAGAGAAACTGGAAGTGTCACGCCCGACACTACGAGCGGCGATCGCCCAGCTAGCCGACCGCGGACTGCTGACAACATCAAGGTCGGGGACCAGGGTCGCCCAGTTTCTCGCTCCGCTGATGGACCCACTGGCAGCACTGCTCGCCGATAAGCCGGAAGTCGTTGAAGATTATTTGGAGTTCCGCACCTCGATTGAGGCGGAAGCGACCGGCCTCGCCGCCATGCGCGCCACCGATGTCGACCAGGCCGCTATCGACAAGTGCATCCAACGAATGAAGGCGGCCCACGTCGCCAAAGACCCGGCCGAAGAAGCCAACGCCGACATGGAACTGCATCTATGTATCTACGAAGCCAGCCACAACGTTTTGTTTCTGCACATCATGCGGGCCATTGCCGAATTGCTCCATCGCGATGTGTTCTACAATCGCGAGCACCTCTACATCCGCAAAGGTGCACGCGAGCTCCTATTAACGCAGCATCTCGCAATTGCCGATGCCATCCGAAATCAGGACCCAGCAGCCGCCCGAACGGCAGCCGCCGAGCACATTGATTTTACATCGAGGACAATCGCAGAAATGCGCCGCAGCGACGCGCGCATGGAGGCATCATTGCACCGTATCGGCCGAGCTGACTTCCTGGCGAATACAGGCTGATTACCGCTTGAGCTGCCGCTGCAAGCACCGACAGCACTGCACGTCAAGCCCAACCAATCCAGCTGGCTGCCACGCCAAAGCATTCAGGACGCTTCGTGCAGCGCAACTTCGGGTGCAGGAACTTTTACACTTTGCAGGAGCCGCAGTTTGCAGATGAGCTCCGGCGACAGTGTCACGATCAGCTCTTCAAATTGGGAGCATAACTCAGGTGCAACGCCTGCGAGATTACCACCGCGATGCTGCATAATGTAGTTATAGACAAACGTCGCGAACAAATCTTCGGTCGGGATCTGATAGACATCATTGTCAAAAGCGCGATGAAGATTTGCCGAGTAATGATCAGCCAGTTCTTCTATTCCCGATTGCCAATATGTCTCGACCAGAAAATCTGCGGTCTCCCAGGCCATATCGTCAAAGCTCAATACACTGCGGACGATATCCGTTGCACAACGCCCGGTATCGGCGACAGCTTCAGGTGAATGTGCTCGACGAAATACAATACCAAGCTTAAGGGCATTAACCCGCTCAATCTCGCGAAGGAGCATAGAATCACGCACGAATTGCGCATGAGTTCGAGCTTCATAGAACGACTTATCTCTGTCTTCCAAGGCGGAGTAACTCCAGCAAATCCTATTAGCAACACACTGCTGTCAATCAAGCCCCTCCGATCATCGTACCTTCAGTGAATTCCACGCAGGCGTGTTTCAACTTGGAGCACAAGGTTCGGAACACAAGAGTCTTGAACAGCACTGCCACTGCACACGGCAACACTACGATTCCGCGTAACAGAGCATTGCTTCGGGCAAAATCCCAACGCATGAATTGTTACGTTGCCATAAAATTGCAAATGAAACGTTCCTCTGGGTTTTGATGGATCATACACTCGCCACTCACCCAGACGCTGCGGCTTGACGTTCCCGTGCTACCACACAGCCCATCATGCAGAATGCGCATCAAGCCCAAACGCTAGGCTCACTACGCCCGAGACGCATGAGCCACCCTTGATTGACAGGTCGCCGCTCCGGAACCACTGGCTAAGAAACAATCCGGATCGCATCACCCATATCGCCACCCACATCATTTGCAGCACGGCCATCAAAGAGATAACTACGCTCAGCCTCGGTCGACTGATAGAAGGGATATCTCCTGTAGACCTGCTCCGCAACGTCAGAAGGTTTGACTGTCATCAAGCATATCTGCGAAGCGAGCATTGGGTAACTTCGGGCCGGACAAATCAGCTGATGCTTAAAGGTCCGGCGATAAAACGCCTGATGTTCCGGGCGTATAGCGACCAGAAAATGGTCGGCGTCATAATGCACACTACAAAGCCAGCACAGCCTCAAGGTGAGATGCGGAAGACCAGGCAAAGTGCGTGTTGCCAGGCTGTCTGTTACAAATCGAGTCGGATCGACCAAGACCTTTTTGTCCGCCAGTTCCGGCGCCAGGACATCCTCGAAACTGCTGAGACTTGGGAACTTCGGCCCAGCTCCATACGCACGATGCATTCTGATTGAACTAATCAGGCGACCGTCGAGGAACAAACCAAAAATCCAAACATTGTCCAGATCATCATACTCATCCGAGAACGATCGTGCTGGATTTGCAGGAATAGCCTCTTCGCGCCGATAAGCTTCGTACCTCAGGCGGAAGACGCGCTCGCGGTCCTGATCAGTTTCGATCCGTCGATACTCAATTTTGGAGAGAAGCTCGGCGACACGTTCGCTAAAGGTCTTCGCCTTCGGATACATCACAAATGCCATAAACAACGCCCTCTGAAATAACGCCAACTGAACAACCTTGAGAACAATTAACCGAATATCAACGACATTGCAATAATTTTAACGTTAACGCATTATCTGAAGACTGAGCATATATTAACCATTGTATATGCTCTCCAGATACACAGTGCAGACAATTACAATTGATCGCAGAATCAGGGCCAAATAATTAATCCAAACAGCCTTAGAATTCACGTCAAGAAAAAGACAAAATAATAGTCCGAAAGCCTTCAGTTGAAAAAATTCGACGATAAATGGACCATTTTAGCCGTACTGTTCCTATTGCGGATTTTGCTTGGTTTTGATTTTCAGATTGCGGCGTCAGTCACACCATTCTGGGTCAACGAACTCAATATCGACTACGCTGTAGCAGGCAGCCTCATAGGTTGCTTTATGCTACCTGGAATTATTCTCGCAATCCCTTCTGGTTTCCTGGTTCATTATCTTGGCAGCAAGTCCGCAGTCGTCATGGGATTAGCGCTCATGATGACAGCCAGCTATGCAGCATCAAATGCCTCTGGCATTTATGAACTGATGTTCTATCGCATTCTCAGCGGCTCCGGCGCGGTGATCCTGTTCATTGCAATGATGGGCATTGTGATTGACCGTTTTCAAGGCCCTGACCTCATCAAGAGCATGTCAATCTATATTCTTGGTTGGCCGGTTGGAATTGGGATCGGCCAGGCAACCCAGGCGCCATTGGCCAGCCTAGTAGGATGGCAGGTCGTTTTCGTATCCTGCTCAATCCTCCTACTGGTCGGACTGGCGATCACCGTCATATTATATCGATCCCAGGGCGAACGACCGCGCCCCAGCGCCCTGATGCGTGAAAGACCGAGTGAGAGAGAGCACTACTTGATCAGCAAGGCCGGCATCATTTGGATGCTGCTGAATGGCTGCTACGTCATCTTTCTGAGCTACAGCCCAATTCTATTGATCGAACGCGGCATGGATATCAAGACCGCGGCTCTGTCGGCAAGTCTGCTGTCCTTCAGCTTTATCATCACCCTGCCTCTGGCCCCCCGCCTACTCGCCAATGTCGGATCAAAGCGGGTGATCATCTCAGTCGGGCTCGGCGGCGCCGGTATTGCCGGACTGTTGCTCGCTTCTACCAACGTTTCGGCTCCGCTCCTTTGCTTGCTCGGCCTCTGCCTCGGGTTGGCAACGCCCTATATCGGCTCGCTGCCGGCGACAATTCTCAAGGCCAGCGGCAGATCTATTGGGCTTGGTGTTTATTTCGCATGGCAGGCAACAGGCAGTGCGCTACTCCCCATCCCCGGAGGCTATATCAAGGACGTCACCGGCTCGGCGGCTTACCCGCTGATCTTCGGCGCTATACTCCTGCTTGTCTGTGTCGTGATGCTGAACCTGCTATATTGGGAGCTCAGCGGCGATACCAAAGACAATGATAACGCGGGCTTGTCGCGCGGCCAGACGGGCGCCACCGGCTAGCGAGAGAGACATTCCCAATACGCTCCTGAGTCACAGATAGTGGGATGCTTCGGAACGTTCGCGAACGCCCAAGACGACATGTCCGCATGTCAGGGACCTGTATCAAGATCCTGAGCAAAGTAACGAGCTGGGACAGAGCCCAAATTGAACTCGGATTATTGGCCACAGCGAATGCATAACGCTACTGGCAATCTCAAAGGTCGCTAATCGGAACCATCAAGGTTCCTATTTGCCAACCCGTGTCAGCTGCATCAAACATCAGGCATCAAGCAATTTCGTCGGTACAGTGAAGACACCACCCAAGTAGCTTGAGGCCCGCATTGACATCATGCAACGATCGCCGGCGACGGATTGATACGCCGCATAACTTCTGAGATTTCGTCGGCAGGAACCGGCTTGCTAAACAAATAACCCTGGATCTCATCGACGTGGCCAACATTTGTTACGATATCCAGCTGCCTGGCCGTCTCGATGCCTTCGACAGTGACACGAAGACCCAGGTCGGCGCTCAGCCGCGTTATGCCGCGAAGCAGCTTCAGAGACTCTGGCTTCTCCTCCAGATCCCTGACGAACGTGCGGTCCACCTTGACTTTGTTAAAGGGATACTTTTGCAAGTAGCTCAGGCTGGAGAAACCAGTCCCAAAGTCGTCGAGGGCAATTCTGACCCCCAGCCCCTTGATCCGATTGAGTGTCTCCAGCACATCTCCTGAGTTGTCCAGAAGCGCCGACTCCGTAATCTCGATCTCCAAACGTGAAGCCGGCAATCCGCTTGTCTCCAGCACTTTGGCAATGGTCTCTTCAAGGCTGGCATTGCGGAATTGAAGTGGCGAGATGTTCACTGCAACAGAAGTTTCAGTGGGCCACTTAAGACACTCGGCACATGCCCGCGTCAGCATCAACTGACCGATTTCGGATATCTTTCCCGTCTCTTCTGCGATGGGAATAAAATCAAGCGGCGAAACCACACCACGCACCGGGCTGAACCACCGCACCAAAGCCTCGTTCGAAGCAACCTTTCCAGACCGGATGTCGACCAATGGCTGGAAATATGGCTGGAACTCTTCCTGTTCGATCGCCTGGCGAAGCTCCAACTCTAACGTTCGGCGCTTGTTAGCCTTGGCGAGAAGTTGCGGATTGAAGAATCTGAACGTCGCACGACCGGCCTCTTTGGCATCATAAAGAGCCATATCGGCATTCTTTAAAATCTCTTCGACGTTATTACCATTGTCCGGGAACAGAGCGATGCCAACACTGACACCAATGATAATCTCCTGATCGTCGATCCGGTATGGCACGCTGATGGCATCGATCAGCCGGTTAGCTAACGCAGCCGCATCACTGTGACCTTTGGCAAAAGCCTGAAGAATAACAAATTCATCGCCTCCAAAACGGGCACACATGTCGCCCGCCCGGACCGTCGCCTCAATCCGCCGCGCCACCTGTTTGAGCAGCTTATCACCCGCCGAGTGACCAAGCGTATCATTGACCTGTTTGAAGTGATCAAGATCGATAAAGAACAGCGCGGCCGGAGGTGCACCCGATTGCAAACGGAACATCGCCTCAAGCCTGCTCTTCAGGACATCGCGGTTGTGAAGCCCAGTGAGCGAGTCAAACCGCGCCATATTGCTGATCGTTTGCTCCGCCTTTCGGCGCTTCGTAACATCCTGAATGACCGCAACGACACCGCCATCCAACAGGCGCTGCACCGTGATCAGAAGTGTCCGGCCATCCACCGTTTCGACAGAGACTTCTTTCGCGTAACCCGCACGCTGACGTTCGATCGCAATCGAAATTCTCTGTACACCCTCACTCGGGATGACATCGTTGCGCAGGGTATGCTTCAACAAATCCCTTAGCGACCAAGACTCAACAGACTGGTTGTCAGGCAAACCCAGAATTTCAATCAACCGCCTGTTGGCCACGACGATACGGCCGTCTTTGCCAAGCATGCAGATCCCGTGCGGTAGATTTGCAAGCGTAATTTGGAATTGCTCAGCAATCGTCTCCGCCCTGTCTTCATTAACAATAGCATCCAGCAAAGTCCGACGAAGGCGCTCCGCAATCAACTTGATAGCGAGAAACAGTGGAACCAGAAGAAACGCCAGGAAATAGTGATATACGTTCCCGAACAGCACAAGACCGGCGGTCATCGGCGCCCAGGCACAAACACACTGCATCACAACAAACTTCGAGCTCCCGAAGTTTCGCCCAAAGATTCCGATCGTGTAGCCGACAGTCATTGTATAACTAATCAGCTCGACGAACGGATCGGGAGAGGTGGCAAACGACAGGAAGCACCAGATGCCAAGCACACCCAACGACGCAGACGCCCCTACGACGTACCAATTCTCCCACCACCGCGCCTGCTCATTTGTCTCAATCTTAGCCCGTCGGTAGGACGTGATGTGGAGCACCCGCAGCAATGCAATCAGGAAGAACGCAACGGCACAAATTGCAAATGCAATGTCACCTGTCTTAATAAAGGATACAACAATTCCACCGCCGACAAAGGCGGTTCCAAGTAAAAGAACTCGTACTTCCTTAAATATCGCGCTCACGAGCGGCAAGTAGATTTTTATCGGTAGAGTATCAGATGCCGGAGAGCTCAATTCTGACTTCATTATAGACTCATTTGAAAAACATCATCACCAGACTGTACATTTGATCAATTAAATATTAGTGTGCCTGCAGATCTAATTTGAATGAATTGATCCAGCAAGAACCGAAGCCTGCGCATTAACCGATAATAAAGCCGCATGCGACATGATCCGATTCAAATGGATCGGATCGCGGATGCTCAGCATGAACAACGGTATGAACCCCAATACCTCCTTTGATGAACAGGCTGGCTATGGCATCACGAATCATCGTGAGACGATCAAGCGACGCTTTGCGCGTAAAACAGTCAGCATACGCGCCCTACTTCATTGCAACGGCAAGTTCCAAACGACGACGATAGAGGATCTTTCCCAAGGCGGGGCACGCTTGCGCGGTGCCGAAGGCATCTCAGTCGGCGACATTGTCTTGGTTGAATTGCTTAACCGGCGCCAACTCCGCGGCGAAGTCCGTTGGTGGCTCGCCAATCAGTGCGGATTGTCCTTTACGGAAGGCTTGGCAGATAACGATCCTCTTCTTTTGAAATAGGTCACTGCTAACTGTATATCATCGGCCGCATCCACAGGTTCGGATCACTGCAGCAAGTTCGCCAGTCAAACCAGAAGTATCCGTGACTGCCCTTTTACGGCTGCTCGCTTATTCGCTTCCAGTTGCTGCAGAAGCCGGCTTTGAATTCCAAAACCGATACTCTCCCGATGCCAGACGGACGCGTATTTGAGCTGACATGATGTGTTAGCCGGATCGTGATCTTCGTGAGGCGACGACTGCACATGGATGTGATCGTCAAAGCCGCTCACTCGCCCCAGGCAAATCACAAAAATATTCTAGGCACCCTCTCTCGGCGCCAGAAGCATCGACGATTCCCGCAGGCCGATATAGTACGCCATAACCATGACCTCGAAGTCATCGAGCACAGCAGGCACAATGATAGACCCGTTGGCATGTGTAGAAATGGCGGTATTCGAAACGACCGCGTCACCATTCCAGTCGCCTCGCGTCGACCGGATCTCGACGATATCCGAGAAATTGACCTGCTTGACCCCTAACCCGATCCCTGTCGGTTGATAGACATCGAGGCACTGCCGGTTTGTATCGATCGTGACCAAACGAACATCCGCATTGCCCGTGACCTCTCGTAACACGGTCGCGAATGCCGTCATGGCGCCGAACACAGCAGCCGACATCACCACCAGAACAAGGGCCACTGCAGCCGGATTCACGCCATCAAGGACCTTCAACTGAGAAGCCGCAAAGAGGCCAATCAAAGATAATACAATAGCGATCACATAAATATATTTGTTGATTGAAATGGACGGTGACGACACAGCAGATACATCGCCAATAAAAAGAGTATTTCGGTCTTTGGATAAAATCACGCCACTACCTATCCATTATAATTATTCAAATTCGAAGCAGCCTGAATATTACTTCTTACCTATTAGCGATAATCTTCGCGTAGGCCTCGAACAAATCGAAATCACTAGGTTCAATGGACGTGTATTGAACGGCAAACATGTGCGATTGCGGCTCCACTCTGACTACATCAGCCCAGCAAGCAATAGAAACGGACAGGGATTTGTGATTAAGGTTCAACCGGAGTCGCAGTTCTTGATCGATAACTGGCAGGTCACCAGGAAAATCGGCAACTCTCAGACCAATGAGGCTCCAGTCTGCAACCGGGATGGTAAGACCGAGTACTTTGACGCTGATCGGTGCAGCAAAACGGGCATCTTTGCGCCGCTCAAGCGGCTGCGTGTGAACGGCAGACTGCAACATTAATTCATCAACCTTCAAAGCAATGTCGCCTCCACAAAGGACGGCATTTCATCACCCGCCAGATAGTATGTCAGGGATGTTTCAGATGAATGAAGAAAACCAGTGATAATGATTGGAAATGTGGATTGAGCGATGTTCGACTGACAAAAGGCCGTCCTCGTGAAGCCAATTCTGGAACGAGATCGCCCATTTCACGATTTGGCTTTCCGCACACATACCCAGGACGCGAACACTTGTACGCAAATGATCAGTCGAGAATTCATACTCCAGAATGGCACGTCCATCCTACAGTCAGTGCCACTCCGAGCAGCCCAACACGCCCTTCAGCGAAATGCGCCACGGCCTCCGCCCATGCACCCCCCTAAATCCGCATAGCAGCAAGTAGGTAGGGCGCTAACGCTTGAGTTTAGCGGCAATGGTCGCTGAACGAACCGGTCCAAGTCGTGTCACGATGGATTCCAACGAGGCACGAAACGCACTGGCATCGTCACTCGACAATGCCGAGAGGAGTTCCTTCTCACACACCACTTCACGTGCTGTCCCCTGCTCACGTATGGCATTTCCCTCGCTGGTCAACGTGACCCCATAGATTCGGTTGTCATGCTCAAGGCGTTGCCGTTCCAGGAGACCGCGCTCCACCAGTCGACGAACAAGATCCGCCACGGTTGAGCGATCAATCGCTGTGTAGTCGATGATGTCCGTCTGGCTGCATTCCCCAAGCTGTCCTATAGCGTTCAGAATAGCGAGCTGTCTGGGAGTGATCGACAAATCTTCGAGTGCCTTGGTAAGTAGCATGTCTGCCACCTGGCCCGCACGATGAATAAGATGAAGCTCTTGATTTAAAAGCATAATTTGGCCCTCAAAAAAATCGACCTAGTCCGAAAATTGTTATGCCTTCATATGAAACTCCAGAAGTGGCCAAATCGGCAAAATTCAACCTAAAGTATGCTTACATATTTTCAGCCCGCGCCGCAAGCCAAATTCAGTTTGCCGGCTGATCGATCAACAGTGACCGCATTTGCCTGCCTTACTCGACAAAAACCAGCAAAGACCCAAACACAAAAGCATCATTAAGCTCGCAGACTGAAATCGGGTTGAGTGGGTAATTTGCGGCGACATATGAGAGACGCTCTGCCGCCATGATCTTGCTGGCGGTCAGCCCCGTATCCAGAGCGGTAATTACAACAGTTTCGCTGCTCTTAGGCTGTGCAATGCAAACTACTAGTAGGTCAAAGTCTGCAAGGCGTAGATCCATCATCAGCAAATGTTCGTAACCAGCCCATGAAGACAATGAAAAGCACGTCATGATAGAACGCGTGACCAACACATTGAGCATCGCAGTGAACGTTATTACGATAGCGATCGAAACACGCCCAAAGGGCGAAGCCTGCCGCTGGGAAGCAGATTGATGCGACCCTGCAAATCAAGGCTGATCGCAAAACTCGCCATTTCACTCGTCGCTTGTCTCATACTCGCCAGCAACGCCACCGCCTGTATTTGCGAGCTCGAATGCCCGGCAGGTGAGGTCTATTCAGACGAGGCCGAAATGTGCGTCGTCAACAATGCCCCAACGTCTTGAAGGGCATCCTTCCGTCAATTCAATCAGAGGTCGGTTAGGCCATTGGCTCGCTGGTAGAGGACTTGCGGATTGATCGCATCACATCCAGTGGCCAGAGCGGTGTAGAACAGGCCGCCCTCGATGCCGCGATCCAGTCAGGGCTCGCGTACAGTGGTTGGTGCGCCATTGGAGAGACAGCTGACGACCAACCGGGCGCCCCATGTCTACAAGCCAGCTATCCAAAACTACGGGAAACCCCGAGCCGCACGCGATCGCAGCGCATTCAATGGAACGTGCGCGACAGCGATGCGACACTCATTCTGCATACCAGCCGGGGGATAGGTTATTCAACGAGCACGATACTGACCCAGCAACAGGCACAGCACGAATGCAAACCAGCCATCGTTCTGGACATCAGCGATTACGAAAGCCTTGATATGGCCATTGGCTGGCTGAGCACAATCAATGGTAACATCTCATTGCACATTGCAGGTCCGCGCGAGACCGAAGCCGGTGGCATCTACAGTGCCAGCCTGTACTTTATCGAAGACCTTCTGAGTATCTATTCCACAACGAGAACAACCAGGAATCCATGACAATTTCGAACGCGGAGCGGCTGGCGCGAATTCCTGCCGATGTCGCAGCCATCATTGGCGAGGCCGAGTTTGGCGAGCCGGATAAGGTCGAGGCCAACATTGATGAGCTAACAGCGCTGCTGGGGCAGCTTGCAGCCAGTTATGCTGCTGTTGTCACAACCATCGGCATGCACCGCCAGCCCGCCGTTGCCATGGCGCGCGAGACTGCGGTCAAGCAGCTCGACAAAGAAATCGAACGTCAATTGGATCTCTGGGCGCGCATGTCCACGCCCGGTCGGGCTTAACCAGGCACTGAGGGCTCACGCGGCTGGTCCACAATCAATTCTTGCTACATTGGCCTCTTGTTGCACTAATCTGATCGGCACCGCGCAACGAGCAGTGCCCAACCATTTCAGCCGTCTATTCCGCGGCCTCATCGAGCGAAAGAAAACCACCAGACTGCCGCGCCCAGAGATCAGCATATAAGCCGCTTTTCTGGATCAACGCATCGTGCGTTCCATCTTCAACGACACGCCCATTGTCCAGCACGATCAATCGATCAAGGTGCGCAATCGTTGACAAACGATGCGCAACCGCCACCACCGTCTTGCCCGCCATGAGCGCCAGAAGGTGCTCCTGAATGGCGCCCTCCACTTCAGAATCCAATGCAGACGTTGCTTCATCAAGAACAAGGATCGGCGCGTTCTTCAAAAACACGCGCGCAATTGCAATCCGCTGGCGCTGCCCGCCAGAAAGCTTCACACCGCGCTCGCCTACGTGGGCGTCATAACCGGACCGGCCATGCGCATCCGTCACCCCCTCGATGAAATCATGAGCGTGCGCGCGTTTCGCAGCAGCAATCACGTCTTCGCGCGTCGCACCGTGAGCACCGTACGAGATGTTATGGAAGATTGATCGATGGAGCAGTGATGTGTCCTGCGTCACGACACCAATCGAACGCCGCAGGCTGTCTTGCGTTACGCCGGCAATATCATTGCCGTCAATCAGAATGCGGCCTTCTTCTGGATCATAGAGCCGCAACAGCAAATTCATCATCGTCGTCTTGCCAGCTCCCGAGCGACCGACAATGCCAACCTTTTCCCCTGGCTCGATGGTAAGGTCCAAGCGCTCGATTGCACCACTGCGCTTGCCATATGTGAACCGAACTGACTGGAATTCAATGCCGCCCGTCACACCGGACAGTACTTGAGCCCGCGGGGCATCATTGACTTCGATGGGGACCGATACGGTTGCAATGGTGTCCTGCAGTGTGCCTAGGTCACGGAATATCCCATTGAACTGGAACATCATCCAGCCTGACATATTGTTGATCCGCAGCACCAGCGCCAGACATACCGCGATCGCGCCGACCGTAATGGCACCTTGCTGCCAGAGCCAAACGCTCAATACACCTGAAGCCGTGATGAGAAGGCCATTGAGAACGGCCAATGAAATGCGAAGTCCCGAAACCAATCGGGTAAAGGCTCGGGCGGCCTCCAACATCTCGGACAGGCCTTCGCGACCGAACTGGTCCTCATGTGTCTGTCCGGCAAACAGTTTCACCGTCTGGATATTGGTATAGCTATCAACAATGCGTCCGTTCAATCCGGACCTCGCTTGCGACATCACCTTCGAGCGACGCCGCACTTCGGGCAGCGTTCGCGACAGGATCGTCAGGTAGGCTACAAACCAAATGATGAGGACAACAGCCAAGCGCCAGTCTAGCAGCGCGAACAATCCAACTGATGTCACGCTGAAGACCACGAAAAACCAAATGCTTTGAATCAGGTTGATCAGGAAGTCACCAAGCGACTGCCCAGATTGCATCACCTTGGTCGCGATGCGCCCGGCAAAATCATCTTGAAAAAACCGATAGCTCTGGCGCAGCACACGGCGGTGGCTCTGCCATCGCACCAGCGCGAAAAAGGATGGGACCAGTGTCTGCTCATTGATCAATGTACTTGTCGACAATGCCAGCGTTCGGATGACCAGCACCGTCACCATCATGCCAATGAACAGCCAGCCATGCTCCGCCCACACTGTGGCCGGGTTCGCATCCTTCAACGTATCGATCAACAGGCCGACAAAATAAAACAGGCTGGCCTCAACGAGGCCAACAATACCGCCGATGACGAGAAATGCATAAAATGGCCAGCGCGACTGCTTGAAGAAATAGAAGATGAATTGGCCGAGATCATCGGGCAACTCAGACGATGGAGCAGCACGGAAAGGATCAATCCAATCTTCAAATGCTCGGAATACCCTTCTCATATCGCTATCTCTTATTGATAGGCGCCATGGCACCAAAACCATGAAACTGCCAACCAGCGCCAAACGCCTTGAGCAACAACATCAGCCCAAAGGATGACCTCTTAGGACGAAATCGCTTTTGCGTCGCCAAGCAGTGCGGCCCAATCTTGAGCCACAAACACAATCAGCGACCTTAGCTCAAAGCGCTACGATACTCACCCAAAGCAAATTATCGAGGATCGAATATACCGCAGACCACGTCAAATCAGATGACGAACCAGCTGTGTCCAATCACAGCTTGCGGCCGATGACGACATCGTAGGAGATCTCAGCGCCATTTGAGCTCTTTCGATGGAAATGGGAGCCCCGATAGACCTGCTCGAGCTGACCGCCCTCAACGAGACCTTCGATCCATCGACAAAGCTCGATGCATTCGGGATCAGAGTCTTCCGGCTTGACATGGAAAACGAACCAGCCACCCGCCTCGAGCAACTCAAAACCTTTCTGGAAACCGTCTACGGGGATGTGATTTCCCCACCCGGTGGCCGACGCGACCGCCACGACGTTGAACTTCGCCGCATCAAATGCCGCTCGTGTTTCGGCGCTAAGCTTGGTCAGATCGTCCACATAGTATTCATCGTATAAGCCGACCCGGTCGCGCTCTGCAGCAATTTTGGCTTCGGGGCAAATATCAATCGCGGAAAGGTGGCCGACACGCAGTGTATGGCGCAATTCATATCCAAATGCGCCGCTTCCAGCACCGAGCTCCAAGACCCGGAGCGCACCGGTGTTGACGTTCTCGTTGTCCCACACCGTCTTGATGATGTCAGACATTTCGGTCGGCGTCCGGCACACTAACGCGTGGTAAAGCGCGACATCGTAGAGCCACGGCACTCGGTAGAGCGAAGCGTAGTCGTGGATATTGAACAAACGCTTTTGACCATCGACTTCGGCGTAGAAATATTCGTCAGATTGTTTCGACGTTTCCGGTGTTTGGAAACGGACATTGTAGAGTTCAGGTATGTGCGCGTAGCGTGACATGAAAGCGGGCCCGGATTTATTTCTGACAGGACGCGTGCGTGTTGTTCTATCATTGAGATGAACCAACAAACCGAATTGAACGAGATATCTTTGGTCGTTCTCGGAGCACGCGGGAGAAGAGCAATCGAGCCGTTGTTGAAACGCACGATCAAACGGGGAGAGCAAGCTGCCCTCCCCGTTCATCTATACTGCTTATGACTTTGGCAGGATTACGGTGTCGATCACGTGGATCACGCCGTTCGATGTTGCAATGTCGGCTTGTGTGACGGTCGCGCCGCCCACCTTGACGCCGTCCGTTGCGTCGACCGCTACCGTCTGTCCCTGGACAGTCTTCGCATCCATCTTCTTGCCAGCGATGTCGCCAGACATGACCTTACCAGGAATGACGTGGTAGGTGAGAATGGATGTCAACTTAGTCTTGTTTTCTGGCTTCAGAAGGCTTTCGACAGTGCCGGCTGGCAACTTTTTGAATGCTGCATCAGTTGGCGCGAACACTGTGAAAGGACCCTTGCCCTTCAGCGTGTCGACGAGGCCTGCAGCCTTAACAGCAGCTACCAATGTGTTGAACGAGCCAGCCTTGACTGCAGTATCGACGATGTCCTTCTTTGCGCCACCAGCGAGAACAGGTGTTGCCGCTACGGAAAGTGCCAAACCCAATGCGATGGCTGCGCTTTTGAAGAAGCTCATAATTGATCTCCAATGATCTGTTGGTCTACGCGATCGCGCACGGCTATTGATGATGCCGCTTGAAGCGCGTCACCCCCATAAAACGAAAAGCGGAGCGCAGCAGTTCATGAAAAAAGTAAAAAAAAATTCTTCAATCCGATTTTTTGGATCGTCCAAACGGCACGCAAACTTGTGCTCATATCCGACGAACGAGTGCTCCGAACGAACCTAACCAACGCAACAATGCAGCGTTACAGCCAGGAAGCAGTTTGCCCTCCAAGTGACCATATCAATGATCACGCGTACGTATCAGCCGCTCAGAAAAAAATGCGCATCAGCGCGCAGTCTTGATTGATTCATTGAGGTTCAGCGTCATCCGCTGAAGCAGGTCGGTAAACTGCTCGCACTCCGCCTCAGTCAGGCCATCAACCGCACGCGACGTGTGCGCGGAAACAGTTGCCTGTGCTTGGCGATGCTTCTGTTGACCGAGCTCAGTTAGAGAAATCGCCGACACTCTCCCATCAACCGGATCGCGCTCTCTGGCAATCAGGTTGTCAGCCTCCATACGCAGGATCAATCGACTTGCGGTTGGTTGCTCAAGCATCGCGTACTCGGCAATTTCATTGATTGTCACTTTTTGGTTCGCGGCCAAAACAGCCAGCACGCGCCACTTGACGATACTCAGTCCGAACGGTTTGAGGTCCTGCTTGAGCAATTGATTCAAACGGAAGGTTAGCCGATTGGCGAGATATGGAATAATGCGTTCAAGTTCGACACCTTCATCTCCCCGCCCCATCTCGCAAGCCTTATCAACCACAAATACATCCTGGTTTTGCCCAGGCGGCCTCTCGCTTGTGCCACGGCGGACTTTCATAACACTCATGCGCCGGCCTCCACCAAGTCAGCATCGTCGGAAAAACTGCGGATCGTTTGGATCACCCCGTCCAAGGCGTCAGTCTTGACATCGCTCAACGCTGCAGCAGTCAGACGATCCGCCCACGCAGCAGCATCCGGACGTCCTTTGACCAACTCAATACCACGCAACACCAGATCGTACTTGGAAAGCCCGCGAGCATGGGTGTCGCTATAACCCTTGATCAGCCGCCGCGCCCTGAGAATAGCCACAGCCGTATCGTAGTCATGTTCGAGCGTACGCTTTGCCAGCCCCAACCAATGGGTGAAATGAGCGACCTCGCGCTCATGCCGCAGCAGATTGCGCCGCCATCGTCGTAGACCACCCAGGGTGTAAAGTATGAAGAACGCACCAAGCGCATCACTACGCCAACGCCGCCCCTTGCGGCATCGCGCTTCGACAAACTGATAAAGCCAACCTTGCCGCTCCACCAAACGGCCGATTGATGAAGGCATCAAGCCAACAACCTCTTCGGCTCTTGGATGCATGTATTCGGTCAACTTGACGACTGCATCATCATCGACCGAGAGATCGTCTCGAATGCGGGTGTAGCGCGTGCTCCGCGTTTTCAGGTCTGCAACCCGAATGACATCGTCATAACACATCGCATTGGCGAGATACTTGGCCAGTGTCGTGGTAAACTCAAAGTCCTTGTCAGCCCCACCACAGCGACTGTCTTGCTCTGCTGCATCGATCAACTGATCGAGATACTCCTTGCCATAGTCCAAATCCTGATAGTCGACGACCTTGGCTAGGCCCAGCTGTGCAATGCTTTGGGATGCTGCAGGTAACTTCTCACACCTGCTGAGCAGGTCGTGCCATCCGCGTCGTTGTTTTTCCGGCGCAATAGACGCCTGTGGTTTGACGGCAGAAGCCACAGCTTCCTCAGGCGCCATATGAGGAGCTGTCGCGCCGTCTTTAGCCAGACCATAAGCAACACCAAATGCCCTGAGGCTTGGCTCGACACCACGGCCCGAAGCACGGATTGTTTCTTCGAAGTGATGCCGTTCAAAAGGCAGGCACTGCGCCCCGGCGAGAGCGCCAAACAAACTGGCGGAGACATGCGCCCCGCAGTCCGCAGCAACCGCGGCCAGATCGTGACAGACAACGCGTTGCGCCGCCTGCCCGACACGATCAATCACGCGCTCACTGGACGTGATGCCATCGCCTGGCACAATCTTTTCTGACACTGCAAACATCCGGTGAGACGATGCAATCAAAGTCGTCCGGTCGGGCGACACAAACCCACGCGTCACCGCACGTCCGGCCTCCATCGCCTCAGCTGCCACCACAATATCGACATCACCGGGCGAGGGCATCAAAGCGAACACGGGATCCTGATCGGAGACAGGGCACATCTCAATATAATAAACCGTTGCGCCCGTACGCTGCGCCACCCCCGGCACGGAGGTTGACTGCGCGACGTATCCGTTTTGCTCAGCAAGATCGACAATCCAATTTGTCAGAACACCGCCGCCCTGACCGCCGACCGCGAGAATGGCAAGCTTGATGAAGCCATCAATCTTTTTGTCGCCCGCCATTGTCATTGCTGCAGAGACTTGATCCAGAACAGCTGTGCTCATGCGACCATATCCTCCCGGCTTAGGCGGCTGCGCTCACGCCAACGCTGCAGGGCACCGATGACGGACTTGCGCACACCATCCATAGTCCGCTCGAACCAGCCGGGGTTCTCAATCGTGTCAGCTTGATAGAACGATGGGCAGAGCACCGCCGCGTCCGCGACCTCACCGCAATTCCCGCAGCCAACGCAGGACTGATCGATCGCTGCGACCGGATCATCCCGCAATGGATCATCCAGTGTCTTGAGACCGAGCGATGGACATCCGGATAACCGCATGCAGGCGTGGTCCCCGGTACAGATGTCTTCATCAACCCCGAATTTCGGAATGGCAACGCGTTGGCCAGCCTTTATAGCTGCAGCCCGCTGCGGCCGTTCACGCCGTTGCCTGTTCAGCATACACTCTGACGAAGCCACAATGACCTTGGGCCCATTCGCGTCGGTTGTCAGCGCCTCCTTCAAGGTGTCGCGCATCTTGCCAACATCATACGTCCGATCAATTTCGCGAACCCAATCCACACCAACACCCTTGACAGCGCCGGCGATGGAATTGTTGGTCGAGCGCGTCTCACTGTCGGCCCGGGACGAGAGAATATCCTGGCCACCAGTCGCTGCTGAGTAATAGTTGTCGACAACCACAACAACACTGTCTGATTGATTGAACACCGCATTGCCGATCGATGACGTCAACCCGTTGTGCCAGAAACCACCATCGCCGATAAACGAGATCGGCCGCTTCTCGCCGCCAGCATCGAATGCCGAATTGGACGCGGCGCCAAGCCCGAACCCCATCGTCGTGCCACCAACTTCGAACGGCGGCATCGTTGAAAACAAATGGCAACCGATGTCGCTGGTGATTTGATGCTGCCCCATCTCCTCCTCAACCAGCTTCATCGCGGCAAAGATCGGCCGCTCGGGACACCCCGTACAAAACCCTGGCGGGCGTGGCGGAACAATTTCAGATAGCTCTTTGGCGACAATGTCTTGCGAAGACTCGTTCGGCGCGCGCGCGCGATCAGATAGTTGATCCGGAGCATGGTCGCGCAGAAACACCTGGATCCCGCCATAAACGACCGCGCCCGTATATTCACCAGCAACAGGCAAATATTCTTTGCCGACGAGCTTCGTTTGAGGGCCAGCCCTATCGAGTCCCGCCTTATAGAGCATTGATGAAAACGCCTGCTCAATGAAGTTCGGCTGGCCTTCCTCAACAAGCAGCACAGAGGTCTTGCCGTCGCAGAACTCGAGGAATTCTTCATCGATCAGGGGATACGTCACGTTCAGCACATAGATCGGCACTTGCGAGTTGCCGTAATTGTCGGCGAGCCCCAGCCGGGCAAGCGCTCGAATGACGGTATTGTACATTCCGCCCTGCACAATGATGCCGATGTCCGATGCAGCCGGGCCGAACATTTCGTTCAGTTGATGCTGCTTGATGTAATCGACTGCAGCTGGCCAGCGAACGTTGACCTTCTCCTGCTCATGCTGGAACAGCGCTGGCGGCAAAACGATGCGGCTCATATCTCGCTGCGGTTCTTTGAGTGCAGCCTCGACTGTTAGCGGAGGTGCCTGATTGGCTTTGGTTACAAACTGGCCGTGCACATGGCATGCACGAATCCGCAGCTGCAGCATCACCGGGGTGTTCGATGCCTCGGACAACTCAAATCCACTTTGGACAGATTGAACCATCGAAGTCAGATTCGGTCTTGGGTCCAGCAACCAGATCTGAGACTTCATCGCGAAGGCCTGACTGCGCTCCTGCAGGATGGATGAGCCTTCCCCGTAGTCCTCTCCTACGATGACAAGGGCGCCACCTTTGACCCCTGACGATGCCAGATTGGCGAGCGCATCAGAGGCCACGTTCGTTCCAACAACAGACTTGAAGGTCACCGCACCACGAATTGGATAGTTGACGGATGCTGCAAGCATAGCGGCAGCAGAGGCCTCGGAAGCACTCGACTCAAACCGCACACCCAATTCTGAGAGGATGTCTTGCGCGTCAGCCAGAACATCCATCAGGTGAGATATTGGTGCGCCCTGATAACCACCGACATACCCGACACCGTTTTCCAACAGCGCTTTTGTGATGGCGAGGATACCTTCACCACGAAACACCTCACCCGCAGGAATCCGAAGTTGCTCAACTTCTTTCTTGAATGATCGTTCGGCCATCATGTATCCCAACGCCAGAATTTATATGAATTATCATATAAATAGTTGGCACACTGCCTTAGCAAGACAAAACTGCAACACGCATCTTTCGGATACGGGCCCAACCGCAGAGCAATGAGCGGATCCAGGAGCGGTATCGGCCCGCACAATGCTTGCCGTAGAACAATCGGTCGATGAGCGTCGGATTAGCTTTGGAATAGTTGGCTCAATGAATAAATAATTGCATTATAATGCATTTATCTGCTGACTTGGCTTCTTCGCAGTGAATAGATTTTGGATCTATAATGCTACAATTCATTGACTGATGGGAAATTCAGGAAATATAGTGCCCTCAAAGATAAGGAGTGAGAGGCAATGGCCGAAGCGAATGGCAAAGTGATCGATTTCCAGACCGATCCGTCCGCGTACCACCACTGGCGCATCGACTATGACGGTGAAATTGCAACGGTCTATATGGATGTCGATGAAAAAGCCGGCCTCTTCGATGGCTATGAACTCAAGCTGAACTCTTACGACCTTGGCGTTGATATCGAGCTTGCAGACATTGTCCAACGCATGCGATTTGAACACCCGGAAGTCAAAACGGTTGTCCTTAGATCAGGCAAAGACAATGTGTTCTGCGCTGGCGCAAACATTCGCATGCTTGGCGGCGCGACGCATGCCCACAAAGTGAACTTCTGCAAGTTCACGAACGAGACCCGGAACACGTTTGAAGCTGCCGGCAGAGATTCTGGTCAACACTGGATCTGCGCCATCAAAGGAGCCTGCGCCGGCGGCGGCTATGAACTCGCACTGGCCTGCGATCACATCATCCTGACTGACGACGGCTCCTCCAACGTGGCATTGCCTGAAGTCCCATTACTCGCTGTGTTACCGGGAACCGGCGGCCTGACGCGCGTCACCGACAAACGCAAAGTCCGGCGCGATCGCGCCGACGTGTTCTGCTCCATCGAGGAAGGCGTCAGAGGAAAGCGCGCTAAGGACTGGAACCTGGTTGATGACGTCGTTACGAACAGCAAGTTCGAAGAAACCGTAGCACTCCGCGCTAAGGAATACGCCGATAAGTCTACCCGACCAACGGACGCCGAAGGCATCACGCTGTCACCACTGTCACGAACAATCGAAGAGGATGGCTCGCTTCGATATTCGACAGTCGATGTCCAGCTCGATCGCAACCGCGGTGTGGCGACTATCGAGATTTCACTGCCCGAGGAAGATGCTCCGGCAACACCCGCCGAACTACATAGTGCGGGCGACCAGACCTGGATGCTCAGATGCGCCCGCGAACTTGACGACGCCATCCTGCACCTGCGCATAAACGAACTTGAGACGGGCGTCATCATCTTCAAGGTGAGCGGCACATCGGACAAACTGCTCGCTCACGAGAGTTCCCTGATCGCCAATCAATCAGACTGGCTTGCCAACGAAATCATTCTCTATTGGAAGCGCGTTCTTAAGCGCATCGATATGACATCGCGGTCGCTTGTGGCCCTTGCCGAACCGGGCTCAAACTTCGCAGGCACGCTTGCCGAAATCCTGTTTGCCGTCGATCGCTCCTACATGGCCGATGGCGCTTTCGAAGGTGACAACCGCCCCCCCGCAACAATAACCCTGACAGACGCCAACTTCGGCTTGTTCCCGATGTCAAATGACCTGACGCGCCTGCATACCCGTTTCCTCGGAACACCTGAACACGTCGAAGAGCTTACCGCTCAAAAAGGCAAACCATTGGAAGCCGAAGAAGCCGACGAATTGGGCTTGGTGACATTCGCCTATGATGACATTGACTGGGAAGACGAAATCCGCATCTTCCTTGAAGAGCGGTCAAGTTTCTCACCAGACGCAATGACCGGGATGGAAGCCAATCTCCGCTTCGCCGGCCCTGAAACAATGGAAACAAGGATCTTCGGCCGCCTGACAGCATGGCAGAACTGGATATTCCAACGACCGAATGCCGTCGGCGAAAAGGGCGCGCTACAACGCTACGGAACCGGGATCCGCGGTGAATACGACATGCGCAGAGTCTAACGCCAGAGCATAACAAACGTACCGCTTACAGGAGAGAAGAATGTCTGATGTTCTCAATGTCAGCTATGACACACAAATCCCCAACAACGTCGGCTTGTCGAGCGACCGCCGTGTCCTTAAGGCGCTTGAGAAGTGGCACCCGGGATACCTGAACTGGTGGAACGACCTCATTCCTGAACAGTTCCAGAAAAGCCTTGTCTATCTCCGAACCGCCGTCAGCGTCGACCCGAAGGGTTGGGCGAAATTCGACTACGTAAAAATGCCGGAGTACCGCTGGGGTGTTCTTCTTGCACCGCAGGTTGAGGACCGCAAAATCCCTTGCGGCGAACATGCCGGCGAAGCCGCCTGGCAGGAAGTCCCAGGCGAATACCGCGCCATGATGCAGCGATTGATTGTCATTCAAGGCGATACAGAACCCGCCTCTGTTGAACAACAAAAGCACCTCGGCCTTACCGCCCCATCACTGTATGATCTTCGCAATCTGTTCCAGGTGAACGTCGAAGAAGGCCGCCATCTTTGGGCAATGGTCTACTTGCTTCACAAGTACTTCGGCAAGAACGGCCGTGAGGAAGCCGATGATCTCCTCCGTCGCTCGTCCGGCTCGGAAGAAGCACCACGCATGCTCGGCGCCTTTAACGAGGCAACGCCCGATTGGCTGTCATTCTTCATGTTCACCTACTTCACGGATCGAGACGGCAAGATGCAGCTGGAAAGCCTCGCTCAGTCCGGCTTCGACCCGCTGAGCAGAACCTGCCGCTTTATGCTCACCGAAGAAGCACATCATATGTTTGTCGGCGAAACTGGCGTCGGCCGCACCATCCAGGCGACCTGCGAGGCGATGAACAAGGCCGGGATCACCGACCCTTACGATATCAACAAGGTCCGCGACCTTGGCGTCATCGATCTGCCGACGATCCAGAAGAAGGCGAACCTTCACTACAGCCTCTCTCTTGATCTGTTCGGATCCGAAGTCTCAACCAACGCCGCAAACGCATTCAACGCCGGCATTAAAGGCCGCTACCAGGAAATCAAGATTGACGATGACCACCAGCTGCAAGGCGCAGAATACAATATTCGCCGCTTTGCTGATGGTCGGATCGTGGACGAAACTGTACCAGCATTGTCAGCAATCAACATGCGCCTGCGGGATGATTACGTAAAAGACGCATCTGGCGGCGTGAAGCGCTGGAACGCGATCATCAAGAAGGCCGGCATCGACTTTGAGATCACACTGCCGCACGAAGGCTTCCACCGCCAGATCGGCGAATTCTCTGTTGCCTCAATCACTCCCGAAGGCGACGTGATATCGAAGGAAGAGTGGGATTCGAAGAAGGGCGAGTGGCTGCCGACGTCGTCTGACGGAGATTACATTCAATCGCTCATGAACCCGGTCACCGAGCCAGGCAAGTACGCCAGCTGGATCGCGCCACCTCGCATGGGCATCGACAACAAGCCAGGTGACTTTGAGTACGTACAGTTGCACATGGCCTAGTGTTCCGGCTCCGACATTTGCTTCCCGTTTCCGCCTGGCTCGGTTCAAATGTCGGAGCCAAAGGAACACTAGCAAGATTTTGTTTCTAGTGTAGCTTTTGCATCTGACGCTTGGTTGCGAGACTAGCGACAAGCGGGGACCAAGCGTCAGTTGCGCTACACTAGTGCCCGGCTGCGCAACAACACGGGATGGTGATCCATCCAGAATGCTTCGTGCCTGAACAGTCACAAGTCCGGCGGTTGCGTCCTTCGTTGATGAGGGCCCAGCTGCCGGACCAGGCAGGCTCACGATCTGAATCGGACAGACAACCATGACTGAACTCATTAAGCAGCATCTCATCGACCCTGAGATCTGCATTCGCTGCTACACCTGTGAAGAAGCCTGCCCGATCGATGCCATCACGCATAACGACGACAACGTCGTCGTTGATGCATCCAAGTGCGACTACTGCATGCACTGCATTGCACCCTGCCCAACGGGATCGATCGACAACTGGCGAATTGTTGCCAAACCCTACACACTGGAAGAACAGTTCGAATGGCTGGAGCTACCCGAACAAGAAGAACTGTCCGATGCGAGTAGCGGGCAAGGCACGACAGTCGAGGCTCTCGACAAGTCCATTGAGGCGCTTCTCGCTGAGGCCCACCAGGGCGCCGGCGGACAAGCCAAACCACCCTCATCGGCGTCAAAGCCAACTGTCAACCTATTCAATCTCGGCAATCCGGCAGAAGCTGTGGTTCAGGGGAATTACCGCCTGACCGCCGATGAATCTGACTCTGATGTCCGCCACATCATTCTTGATCTCGGCAGCACGACGTTTCCGGTCCTCGAAGGCCAAAGCGTCGGGATCACACCTCCCGGCGAAGATGGCAATGGCAAACCTTATCTGCCGCGTCTCTATTCGATTTCAAGTCCCCGCGATGGGGAACGCCCCAACACCAACAATCTGTCGCTGACCGTGAAGCGAGAGGAGCATGGTGTCTGTTCGAACTATGTCTGCGATCTCAAGAAAGGCGACAAGGTTAAGCTGACAGGCCCGTTCGGGGCTACATTCCTGCTGCCAAGCGATCCACAAGCAAAACTGATCATGGTTTGCACGGGCACCGGATCAGCCCCGTTCCGCGCATACACTATGCGCCGCCAGCGGACGATGCCTGACGTCAACGACACAATGCTTTTGTTCTTTGGGGCTCGCGCTCCAAACTCGTTGCCATACTTCGGACCACTCAAGAAAGTTCCGGATAGATTTCTCGACAAGCACTTTGCCTTCAGTCGTGTGGACGGTGCCCCGAAGGAATATGTCCAGGACCGATTGCGCGAAGCGCGGGAAACGATTGCGCCAATGCTGAATGACGAAAACACGTACATTTACGTGTGCGGTCTTAAAGCCATGGAAGAGGGGGTCGAGCAGGCATTCGAAGATATCGCACGCGGCGTAGGCGCTGATTGGCAGGCAATCCGAAACGAAATGCGCGAAGCAGGTCGCTATCATGTTGAAACATACTGATACGAGTGGGCCGGACGACGGCAAGTTTATCCATCCGATCCGGGTCGGATGGGCTGACTGCGATCCGGCAGACATGGCTTACACGGGCCGCATCCCCTGCTGGGCCCTGGAAGCGATCGATGCCTGGTGGGAACACACAACCAAACTCAATTGGTTTGAACTGAACATCGACCGCAATGTCGGCACACCCTTCGTGCACATGACGCTCGATTTTCGTTCGCCGATCACACCACGCCACAAACTCGATTGCGAAGTCACACTGCTCAAACTGGGTCACAGCTCGATCCGCCACCGCGTCCGAGGCTTCCAGAACGGAACATTATGCTTTGAAGGTGAGTTTGTTTCTGTCGCCGTCATTGCAGACCAATTGAAACCCAGACGACTGCCCGACGATATTCTCGAATTGGCACATCCTCTAGCAACATCCGAATGACGCAAAGCACGGTAGCTTGGGTTTGGTCACGACACATTTAGAAAGAGCCAGAAAGGGCTGGCGTCGAGTTGGTTGAGGAGCACATTGCCAATCATCGGCAGGTATCCGAACGCAACTGCAAGAGCTTGAAACAAGCGGAATGCCACATGGCTGAAATTGCAACATTCAACGACCCAGCAAACAAAACTCCGCCGGATGAGCAGCAGCGCGAGGACAAGTTTGCCGAACTGCTTGAGAAGGTTGGCACGCGGGTGCGTGAGGCGCGCAAACGAACCGGGCTCTCACGCCGCGAGCTTTCAGAATTGTCCGGCGTGTCACAACGCTATATTGCGCAGCTGGAGTCTGGACAAGGTAACGTTTCGATCGGTCTCTTAATGAACATCGCCGATGCCCTCGGCCTGCGCATGGAGTGGTTGGTGTCCGATGAAGATCCTTGGCATACTGAAGTCGGATCAATCCAGGCGCTACTTCCCAGGGCGACCAAGGAACAACTCGCGCGCGTGCTCGCAATCCTAGACCCCGAACATCCCAGTCGGCGCCGCGCCAACCGCATCGCCCTAATCGGACTACGCGGCGCCGGCAAGTCGACGCTCGGCCGCCTTTCCGCAGAAAAGCTTGCCATCCCATTTCTCGAACTGAACGATGAAATCGAACTGGCAAGTGGCATGGCCGTCAATGAAGTGATGGCGCTGTACGGTCAGGAAGGCTACCGCCACCTGGAGCGAGATGCTTTGGAGCGGATTGTTGCAACCCATGACACACTTGTTCTTGCCGTTGCCGGGGGCATCGTTGCTGACCCGCAGTCATTTGGCTATCTCTTGCGCAATTACCACACGATCTGGCTCAAAGCCGACCCCGAGGAACACATGTCCCGAGTGCGGGGCCAGGGTGACGAGAGGCCAATGGCCGGCAACCCTGACGCCATGGAGGAGCTACGAAAAATTCTCAAGAGCCGTGAGAAGCTCTATGAGCGCGCATCCACTAGTCTGAATACATCCAAGAAGACACTTGATGATAGCTTGGACGATGTGGTTGCCGCGATCGAAGAGAACGGTTTTCTAACTTCGTAGCGACAAGGCCTGTCAGTGACGCAGAACGCAAAAGACAAGCGAATTATCGCGCATCGTCTGACATCGACAAAGCCTTCCTTTTTCTCGACTTCAGCATTCTATGTTTGCTCTAGTTGAGTGAAACTACGGCGAAAGCACAGCACGTCTCGCAGCAGTCGTGGCTCGGTTGTGGAGCCACTTCGTGCTTCAGCCACTTCCACTCAAATTGAGCAATTCAGCAAACTGATCACAGTCACTCAGCGATCGACAATGACGGTCACTTCTATCGTTGATGAAAACGTTTGCACTATCATTTTCATTTCCTATTGTCCCGCCCGCGCACACAGCATTCGACAAATGAAATGCAAGCGCGAGGAAACATCAGGTAGGCTGGTATGGAATTTCTTTCATACTTCGGCGGGGTATTCGAACCCGTCGCTTTGCTGCTGCTGATCGGCGGTACGATTGGCGGATTGATTCTGGGCGCAACGCCGGGACTATCCCCGACAATGGCAGTTGCGCTGCTCATACCATTCACGTTTCAGCTCAGTCCGACCCACGGCCTCATACTCCTCGGCGCAGCTTACACATCGACAGTTGCAGGTGGGGCCGTTAGCGCCATTCTTCTCAAGATTCCGGGAGCACCAGCGAATATCGCCACGTCACTTGATGGCAACGCAATGGCGCGCAACGGTGAAGGCGCGAGAGCACTGCACTTATCTTTCTTGTCGTCGGGTGTGGGCGGGATAATAGGCGTCCTCCTGCTGATCTTTCTGACGCCAGTCCTGGCTCAATGGGCCCTGGCATTCGGACCGTCGCATCTCTTCTGGCTGGCTATACTCGGCGTCACTGTGATTGGCTCACTCGACTCCAAGTCATTCGTCAAAGGTCTACTATCGGGATGCCTCGGCCTCTGGCTGTCGATGATTGGATATGACGATATTCAGGGCGCCCAACGCTTCATCTTCCATGATGCCCTGACAGGTGGTATCAACATCATTGCTGCCCTGATCGGCTTGTTTGCAATTCCCCAGGTCATCGACATGTTCGCCAAGGGGCGCCGCTCTGCGAACATTGATGCGATTGACGTTCCGAAGTATTCGATCTTCAGCTCTGTCAAGGAATTGGCACGCAGCGGGCGGGCTCTTTCGATTGGAACCGTGTTTGGCTCAATCATCGGATTAATACCCGGTGTCGGAGGTCAGATCGCAGGCTTGGTCGCTTATGATCAATCGAAAAAATTTTCCCGGCACAAAGAGAAATTCGGCACCGGCCATCCAGAAGGAATTATCGCCGCCGAGTCCGCCAACAACGCCATGGTCGGCCCATCGCTGGTCCCACTTCTGACGCTATCAATACCTGGCAGTCCAACAGCGGCGGTGCTCCTCGGTGGTCTATTGATCCACGGCATCTTTCCCGGCAGCGACCTGTTCACAAACCATCCGCAAGTCGCATGGACATTCATCAACTCGATGCTGATCGGCCAGATCTTGATGGTCATCTTTGGCATCTACACCGCCGCATGGGCAGCACGCATCGCGCGAGCACCAGTTCCGATTATGGCAGCGGCCGTTCTGGTTCTCGCCGTGTTTGGCTCCTACTCCGTGCAACAGTCCATGGGTGACGTCTACATCATGCTGACGTTGGGGATTGCGATGTACTTTCTGGAAAAGTTCGGCTTCTCAGCAGCACCATTGGTATTGGGCCTCATCCTTGGCCCGATTGCTGAATCAAACTTTATACAGGGCTCACAGATTGCCGCCGCCCAGGACGGGCCATGGATCTATTTCTTTACCGGGCCACTCAACATCTTCCTAATTGCCCTTGTCGTCGTATCTGTCCTGTACAGCTTCTGGGGCAACATGATGAGCTCAAAACCGGCTCAGCCTGCCAACCCACAAACCAGTGAGGAGGGCACCCGATGACAGCCTCACGCCTCCAACACGTCACATCTTCGAGTGTCGTCTTGCTGGTCGCAGCAGCGGTGACGTGGATTAGCTTCACGCAGGAACCAGCGGCAGCGTTTTTGTTCCCGAAATTGATATCGGTTTTCTTTATCGCGCTCGCGGTTTGGAATTTCCTAAGAGCCATACTTGGCCTGTCAAAGGTCGGTACCGGGCTCTCCATCCAGGAGACAGTCAACTTCTTACCCGGCCTCGTCATCGCGCTCATCTTTGTCTTCTTCGCCGCGAAACAGTTCGGTTTCTACGTCACCTCCTCTGTCGCATTCCTAGCAGTCTATTCGGTCTATGACCCCGCTCCACTGAGTAGTGCCATCGCGTGGGCTAAGCGGATAATAACAACGGCACTGTTCATGGCGGTGATCTACGGCCTTTTTGCATTGTTGCTGAAAGTCCAAACACCGCGCGGAATGTACTTCTGACACACCAAGAAATTTGATGCTGCAACTAAGGAGAACAGCAAATGAAGAAGCTTGTGATAACTGGCCTGGCTTCGATGGCGTTGGCGACAGCCGCCGTGACGACCGGTGCGCATGCCGAATACCCCGAGCGTCCGATCGGCGTCGCCGTATCCTATGGCGCCGGCGGTGCAACCGACTTCCAGGCGCGCATCGTCACCATGGTTGCCGGCAACAAAGACATGCTGGGGCAGCCGATTTACATCGTCAATAAGCCTGGTGCCGGCGGCCGCGTCGGTTGGAACTGGTTTGCCTCAGAAGCTCCGGCCGATGGCTATATGATGTCGGCGTACAACGTCCCACACTTTATCGCGCAGTCAATTAAGGGCGGCGTCAAATACTCCACGGACAGCTTTGAGCCGATCGCAAACTGGGGCGCAGACCCTGCTGTTGTTGTCGTCGGCAAAGACAGCAAATTCAACACGATCAAAGATCTCATTGAATTCGCCAAAGCCAACCCCGGCAAACTGACCCTATCCGGCGCAGGCTTGTTCGTTGGCCACCACATTGCAGCGCTGCAAGTGATGAAAGTCACCAACACAAAGATGGCTTACATTCCGACCAAGGGCGGTGGCGCTGCTGCGATGAAGGCTGTGATTGCAGGGAACGTCCTTGCAGGCGTCAACAACCTTTCGGATGCGTTCCGCGCGCGCAAAGCTGGCAACGTCAAAATCCTGGCTGTCGCTGACAACGAGCGCAACAAAGAGTTCCTGCCGGACGTCCCGACCTTCAAGGAAGCCGGTTACGATGTCGACAACTCATCAGTCAACTTCCGCGGCCTGATGGTACCGAAGGGCACACCGCAAGCCGTCATCGACAAACTCGCCGCCCAGGTGCCAAAAATGTTCCAGAACGCGCGCGTCGCCAAGCGTATGAAAGCTGGCGGTTCGCCCATCAAGGTCATGAACCGCACAGAAGTTCAGGCCATGTGGAAAGAGCGTCAGGCATTCCTGAAGGAATTGCTCAAAGGCCTATAAGTTTAGGACAGTGAGTTAGAGTCTTGGCTACATTCTAAGGCTCAGGCGGACGGTGCATTGATTTGCCCGTCCGCCTTTTTTTCGGTTCGATCAGGCCATCAGATATCGGCAGCAGGACACAACATGCGCGTGGCATCCACCAACTCGGGACGCTGTGATGAGAGCCAGCATTTTCCATGCGCGAGACTGTGAGCTTCACCCAGATGAAGTGATGGCATGTCACTTGGTGAGTGCCAGTGGGTTTCGCCAAGGCGACCATAAAGACCGCGAAGAGATGGTCTACTCAGTCGGCCAGTTCGCCCGTGACCATTGAACTGATAACCGACGAAATCGTACGACAACTGAACGCTCGAAATATCCGGATTGCCACCATACTCGGCGTGATGCCTCGTCAGGCTATATTTGAAAAGTGCATCGAACCTCTGCACCGAGTCGGGCAAAATGTTCTTAATTTGTTCGCACAAACATCCAAACCGGTTTGGAGATCATCTTCTTGCATAGATCTGTGCAAGGCTTGATGACGACAGACCAGTCTTTACCTAACCTTATATTTTTCAACAATATTTGACGGTCAACATGCATCCGTCAGCTGCCTGCCTTGGCCAACGAAACTAATATCTATCCGCGGATGACGTCTCGCCGCCCCTTGTTTTGAGAAAAACTGCCGACAAGCCTGGAAAAATGCTGTATAGCAAGCGCTAAGCGGATTTGCTCCGCATTTTCGAAGATCCAATGAATGCTACGTCACCAGACCGCGCAGATTACTAAATCGCATTGTCTGGGCGATGTTTGAGATATCTCACAAGCTGATTTGGGACCGTTGGCCTAGCGGGGCGGACCGCAGGCTGATAGACGGTCAGTCAGCAACAGGAAGGACTATGGATGCAGGTAACTGTACGCGATAATAACGTCGACCAGGCACTCAAGGTGCTCAAGAAGAAGATGCAGCGGGAAGGTCTCTTTCGGGAGATCAGGCAGCGCAAATTCTACGAAAAGCCTTCAGAAAAGCGGGCTCGCCAGAAAAGCGAAGCCATTCGTCGAGCACGCAAGCTGGCCCGTAAGCGCGCCCAGCGCGAAGGTCTACTACCGAGCAAGGGTAAGCCGGGGCGGTAATTCGCCGAGATCACGGCTAGGCCAGAATATTCGGCCCAGTAGTCCCAAATTAATAAATGTTAGCAGCTGCTAATGAGGCTGCCGGATTGTGTTTGTGAACTCAATCCGGGGCGCGCTTTGCCTTGCCTTAATCCGGCTGTGCAGCGACGCGCCAGTCAGGCAGGCTGCGCACCGCTGGTGCGGCACGCTCCATTCAAAATTGATGCGCGGTTTGAAGCGCTCCTGAGACGATCCTTCATCACCCGCGTTCGCGTTTCCCGCTAGCTCTTTGGCTGCATGGCCTCCGCCGCGCCTTTCGTAGCATCCGTCATCAGTCGGGCCAATTCCTGGGTTTGCTGCGCGTACGACTGCATTTGTTTCTGCGCGAACTTTGTTTGCAGCGCCAGAATGTCTTGAACATCCTTTGCTTTGGCCAAGTCATTCGCCAATGCCATGCTTGCCTCGGCGTTTTCCTTCGCGTAGTGCATGGCCCGCTCCTGAACGAGAGCAAAACCCGACGTGATGTTGTTCTTTGGCAAAGCCTGCGTCCACATTGTCATCGCCTGGCTCATAGCATCACTGAACTGGCCAAACGCAGCCTGAGCCTGCTCGATGTTTTTCTCCGTGAGCTCACGCATTTCCTTGGGCATCGCGAATGGGTTTTGTGTCATCACCTGGTCCTGAGTTGAATGGCTGCAACAAGCTCGAGCATCTCATCGAACGCTCGCTCAACTTGACCATACACGAATTCAGTCGTGATGGTGGCTTTCGCGGTGAAGAAACTGGCGAGTGAAGTCGTCCCAAGCTTTCGCCCCAAAGGGGTCGGATTACTTTGTGGGTCGAGAGATACACCTGTGACATTTCAGGCGGCGGCGCGCGCGGTTACGATGCGGCGGCGCGCGCGGTTACGATCATGTCATCTGGTGAACTCCGATTGTCATGGTTTTAAAGTACTTTTTGACTTTTCTAACCGAACATGGCATGTAGTTGTTGCACTGCAACAAAGCAGATCTCAATTTGCTCCAGCCGCGTGAAGGGCATCGCACTCTGGCAGATCCTGTTGGATCTTTCGTGCGATCAACCGCTGTCGAGCAATTTTAATTCTTAACACAATGACGACCCAGTCCACGCGGGGTGTCTTAGAGCAGACTTACATCGGGCAGCGCACAACTCACGCGTTGGTCCCGATCCCACGTTGCTGAAGAAAGATAAAGTGTGACGACATTCGCAGACTTGGGCCTTACAGGTCCTGTCCTCAAAGCTCTAGAACAGGGCAACTACCAAAAGCCAACGCCGATCCAAACACAGGCAATTCCGCATGTGCTCGACGGTCGCGATATTCTCGGCATTGCTCAGACCGGTACCGGTAAGACCGCTGCATTCGCATTGCCCATCATCCATGCGCTTGCGACCAATCGCAAAAAGCTCCAACGCAAGTGCGCAAGAGTTCTGGTCTTGTCGCCGACGCGTGAATTGGCATCACAGATCGCGGACAGCTTTGGCGTTTACGCCGGCAATCTCAAACTCTCGATCACAACTGTTTTCGGTGGTGTCGGGCATGGCCCTCAAATCAAAACACTGGCGCGGGGTGTTGATGTCCTCGTCGCCACACCGGGACGTTTGCTCGATCATTTGGCAACCGGCGCGGTGAAACTAGATCAAACCGAGATCCTGGTGCTTGATGAGGCCGACCAGATGTTGGATCTTGGCTTTGTCAAACCTATTCGCAGCATTGTCTCGCGTCTGCCACGACAACGTCAGACTCTCTTCTTTTCGGCGACAATGCCAGCGTCGATCTCTGAACTTGCGCGCGATTTTCTGCGGAACCCGGAGCGGGTTTCCGTAGCACCTGTTTCATCGACCGCCGAGCGCGTCAGTCAACGCATTATCCATCTCAATGCAAAAGATAAGCGGGAAGCTGTCGCCAAACTGATTGTCGATGACCAGATGCGGCGAACCCTGGTTTTCACACGCACCAAACGCGGCGCTGACCGCGTGGCCAAGCACCTGGAGAATGCCGGCATCCGGACCGCAGCGATTCACGGCAACAAAAGTCAGAACCAACGTGAGCGAGCGTTGGAAGCCTTCAAGAGTGCCAAAATTGAGGTTCTGGTTGCAACCGACATCGCCGCACGCGGGATTGATATTGAGGGCGTCTCCCATGTCATCAATTTCGAACTTCCAGAAGTCCCGGAAGCCTATGTTCATCGCATTGGGCGTACCGCCCGCGCCGGCGCATCGGGACGAGCGATATCGCTTTGCGATCCGTCAGAGCTGAAGTACTTGCGCGGCATCGAGGCCCTAATACGCCAAAAGATCCAAAGCGAGACGGACTCGCGTTATGATGATCGTATCGCAGCAACAGAGAGCCGAGCAAAGCGCGGACAACGCGGAAGACCAAACAACTCAGCACCGAGTCGGCCGCGAAGCCAGCGTGCAAAATCAGCTCGTAGGGCGAGCGCTCCAAAAGCGGAGCAAGGATCTGGTCAGCGCGCCAATGCGCAAGGCACCAAGTCAGATTCAAGTCACCGAAAGCGCAGAAGATCGTCATCAACCAAGAAAACCTTGGCAGTGGTTTGATCTGCTTGAGCGTTTTACTCGTCAAGGAGTTGAGAGCTAGTGAGTTGGTAGCTTTGGAAACATACCAGTCGAAGCAAGGTGATTTGATAGACGAGCGCGCGAACCGATGCTTCAGCACGCTTCAACATTAGCTTGCTGTCGAGACCAAGCTGCCGCTTCCAGTTCAAAGCGCGATTACGCTCAGCACTCAAAAAACCAGCGTTATCGTGCCCAGAACTTGTCTTCTGTAAATTCCGGGGACGCGCTTACGACTCGGATAAATCGAGGGAATATCATGGCACGCATGAAGCTAAAGGCACAGTCAGAGTTTGCCCTTTTCGATGTGCTCTATGAAGATGGAACGCAGACCTCAAACCGCAAAGTTTTGCTACAGGAAATCTCTGACCTGAGTGATGAGCAGGGCATCTGGGATGCTATAACGGCCCAGGATGCGCAGATTGCCGAACGCTCAGGGAAGGTTCGCGGGGCAATCAAATCAATCGAAAGGGTCAAAAAGAAAAAGGCCAGTTGAGTTGCGACTTCTGACAACGCCATTGCAGTTACGCCCCATTCCAGTTCGCAATACTTTGCAACACTACAGGAACGCAGTCACACGACATTCGATCATGCTCGCAAAGCCTGATTCAAGAGCTTCCAGAATGGACGCCTCTCACACCGTCGCCAAGGCGGTAACGCTAGCGGAAAGCCCGAGACATCGGGACCCCACCACCAGTTTCGTTGGCAACAAGCGAATTCGAGACCGCCAGCCAGGCGACACTCGCAACGATGACTGCCAAAAGCGACCATCGCACAGCGCCAAAGACCCAGTTTACACGAAGCAACGTGCAAGCTCTGGCAAGCGGACGAACGAGGCAACGAGCAGACTCCAGAATAGGCGTCAGATAGAGCGACGTAAGGCGATGGTCCGTTGGTGCTGAGCCGTCTACACCAAAGCGGACCTGCGTCTCCGTCTCCGCAAGATGGAGGCTTCCGCCGATACGGTCCCATATCGCGAGAACCGCACCAAAGTTTCGATCATGGTGTTTTTCGGCAACTGAATGGTGGATCTGATGCTGAGCCGGTGAAATCAGCCAGTGCTCAATCGCACGACCGTAGCTAATCCACACGTGCGAATGTCGAAGGTTCGAACCCGCCGCATTGAACAAAAACAGAAAGGCGTTGGCTCCGAGGATTGTAACAAGGTCTGCACGGTCACCGAAGAAGAACATAAAAACCGAGATGGTAAGCGCCTGAACCACGACGGATCTGAGCGCAAACAAAACACCTTCAACGGGATGGGTGCGATAGACAGTGAATGGCGTCAGGACTTCGGCCGAGTGATGGACCTTGTGGAACGCCCATAACGCCGACCAGCGATGCATAGCCCGATGCACCAAATATTTTGAAAGATCGTCAAGCAGGAACAATGTGACCGTGAACAGGCCGGCAATGAGCCAGCCTGGCGCCTCAGGCCACAACACCACACGGCCATCCAGCCACAGATGCAGCGCCTCAAAGATCACTGTCGCAACGACAAGCTTCGAGACAAGACGCGGCACAATTCCCATCATCAGGGCGTGATTGACCAACAATATCTTGTAGTCCGCAATGGCTGAACGTGAAAACCAAACCCTCGTAGCAAAGAATTCCTTCAGAGCGTCGCTCATCCGCTTCCGCGCGATGAGTATCTGGACGCCCATTGCAATGGCCAGGGCAGCAAGCAGATAGCCAAGAAAAATTCGCTTCTTCGGATTGATGAACGGATCAACAACCCGATCAAGATACTCCGCAATAATTGCATCCATATCGGCTCAATACCTTCACCATATTGCAGGTCTCGCGGATCTGACGTCTCGCGCTGATACTTCTAACCAGCCCAAAGATCATGTCCCAAACCAGCCAGCAGTCGATCATCAGATTTCACAAACTCATCAGGAAACACTTCTCAGATATCATTCTTAAATTCAACAAAAACAGCACCTTAGAAGAGTTCTAAGAAAAGTTCCGAACTATAAAACGCGACCGAGCGAACCTACTCCATCAGCATCACAATGATAGTTTTGAAGACGGCCTTGGACTCGTTCGACTTGTCTGCGACCATGGTGACGATTGAAACACACGTCGTGAGTGCGGTGGCAGACAATGGCTGAACATGAAATTGCATCGGTAGAAGACTTCGACAACACGCCAAAGCAGCTATTGACGATCAACGGCGTCGATATCGGCGTCTTTCAAATCGACGGCGAATTTCACGCCTGGCGCAACGTTTGCCCGCATCAGGGCGGCCCAATCTGCCAGGGCCGAATCTTCAAGCGGGTTGTCGACAACATAGATGACGACAAACAGGTTCATGGCCGCGCATATGATGACGCTCAGCTGCATATTGTGTGTCCGTGGCACGGAGCTGAGTTTAATATTCGCACCGGCGCACATGCAGGGATGCCAGACCTGAAACTGACCCCTGTCAATGTCTTCGTCCGCGAAGGAAAGGTGTACGTCCGTGACTCCCAGTGACGATCCGGCATTTGACGGAGCCAATGATCCTTATCGAGAAGTCGAGGATGCTGCCGAGCGCATCTGGCAACAGGTCCAGGATGCGATTGACGCCGGGGAAGAGGATCGGATTTCCGACGAAGCAGTCCGCCAGCTCATGACGGCAGCCATTAAGCTTTATGCGTGCAAAGCGGACGGCGGTGGCCGGACCTTTCGCCCGGTTAAGGGACAATACGATGAAGTCGTGACCCCGACAGAGGCATTGACAGCCACCACAGAAATCCTACGGGCCCTAAGGCTCGGACCGATGGAGTTCGGGCTTTGGTCACGCCGCAGGCCGGAAGACTATCACCTGACACCAGAACCTGATGACAACGCTGAAGCGGGATCAAAGGAGTAATCAAGATGATGGATCAACGAAGCGGATACGTCAGTTCTCCCAACCTGCAGGACATCGATACCTATACAGATACACGGGAGTATCTGCGTCATTCCCGCGAGCACGCTGATGCGCAGGGTTATTCAGACTGGACGATCGTTGATCTGGATGCCCACCACGTCGAGTCGGTCTCCTGGAAAGAGATCGTGCGCTACATAGATGACCCAGTTTTGCGCGACCAGGCCGAACGATATCACACCGAGCGTGTGGGTTCGCCGCCTTATGGATTGGTGGGTGATTTTGGATTGCGCTATCAGGATGTCGGCGGCAGGATTCCTCACCAATCCGATCAACGCGAAAAGATCGAGTCACCTGCTGGCGTTCATCGTGATGTCGTGCTCACGCGGCGCGCCATGGAAGGTCTCGCCTGCGCCTATATGGTCGTGTTTCCGACATCTATGTTGTTCCTCGGCATGCACCCTCAGGTGCAGATGGAGGTCGCTCTTGGCAATGCCTACAATCGTTGGGTTTCCGAGAAACTGTTGAGTGATGATAATGGCATCATTGCGCTTGCCTATCTCCCATTCAATACGCCGGATGAAGCCTGCAAGGTGGTCGAAGAGTATGCCAACAACGATCGAGTCGTTGGTTTCACAGTAACCTCAACGCGGTACAAGCCCGTCCATGCCAATGAATATATGCGGCTGTATCGAATGATTGAGGAAAGTGGGAAACCAATCTGTTTCCACGCCGGTTATCATTGGCAGGACCCGTCGCTGGCAACCATCCCGACATTCCTTGGGATGCATGCGCTCGGCTTCGTCTGGTGCAATATGGTGCATATGACGAATTGGATCTTGCAGGGCATCCCGGAACGCTTTCCAAAACTGAAATCACTGTGGGTCGAGAGCGGGCTGGCCTGGGTGCCGTTTCTAATGCAACGTCTCGACGATCAGTTCCTGATGCGCCAGTCCGAGGCACCTGCACTCAAGATGCCGCCCAGTGAATACATGCGCCAACACTGCTGGTATTCCAGTCAGCCGATGGAAGCGAGCAATCCAAAGGCCCTCGAATTGACCTTCGAAATGATCAATGCCGAAACACAGCTGCTATGGTCTTCCGACTGGCCGCATTTCGACTTCGACACACCGCGCGTCATTTACGACCTGCCGTTCCTCAACGAAGATCAGAAGCGCAACATTCTGGGGCGGAATGCCCAAACCATGTTCAATCTCCCGGACAGACTGCCACCGCGAAGCTGATGCTTGGTCCTTCCATCACCATCGCACTTCGGAGCAAATAGACCGCCGGAAAGCCCAACTGCAGTGAAGCCAGTACCATTCGACTATATCCGGCCTGATAGCATCGAGACAGTGCTCGAGCTTCTGGCAACCCGCGAAGACGCGCGCATCATCGCCGGCGGACAAAGCCTGATACCAATGCTGGCCATGCGGCTTGCTCGGCCTGAACTCTTGATTGACATTGGAAGAATCAAATCGCTCTCCGGCATTCGCGCCGAGAACAACCAATTGATCATCGGCGCAACGACACGCCACGTAGAGGTCGAGACGAACCTCGACGTCAGGCAATCCTGCCCGCTGTTGTCGACGGCCATTCGTTGGGTTGGCCACGCTCCTATTCGCGAGCGCGGTACACTAGGTGGTTCTGTCGCCCATGCTGATCCCAGCGCTGAGGTTCCTTTGGTCCTGGTGGCATTGAACGCCGAGTTAGTGCTAGCCAATCGATCTGGAACGAGAACGGTTCCAGTCCGCGACTTCCTCGTTGGCCCAATGATGACGACTGCAGTGGACGATGAATGCCTCATCGAAATCCGGATCCCCGTTTGGCAGCACCCAAAGGTCGGGGTTGGTTTTCATGAGGTCGCCAATCGGCGTAGCGACTTCGCTATTGTCTCAGCAGCAGTCAAAGTTGCCGTCGACGACACCGGCAAGTGGATTGCCTGCGCAGTCGGCCTCGGCGGGGTTGAGGAAACGCCAGTGAGCCTTGCATCACATTTCGAGCAATTGATCGGATCCCGTCCGGATGAGAACCTCATCCACGAAGCAGCGCGCAATGCAGTTAAAGATCTGCCTGCTATGCATGATCCAAGCGCAAGCGCATCTTATCGCAAACGCGCTGCCGTCAAGCTCTTGCAGGACGCCTTCGACGATGCCGTTGCAAATGCCAACCGGACGGAGCAATAGTCGCGCGATGAAATGCACCCTCACAGTGAATGGTGAAGCGAGAGACATCGACGTTGAGCCGCGGATGACATTGCTTGATGCCCTGCGGGACGCGCTCGGGCTGACTGGAACGCATGCAGGTTGTGAACATGGCATCTGTGGTGCCTGCACGGTATTAGCGGATGGTGAACCCGTACGATCATGCCTCATGTTGGCTGTCCAAGCGGATGATGGCCCGGCCATTACGACCATTGAAGGCCTGGCCCCATCGCCCGGTGAGTTAGGTGTCATCCAGGATTCGTTTTGCGAAACCCACGGAATGCAATGCGGTTACTGCACACCAGGCATGATCTTGGCAGCACATGCCTTGTTGACGCGCAACTCCAATCCATCACGCGACGATATTGTCGACGCGATATCGGCCAATATCTGCCGCTGCACTGGCTATGGTCAGATCGTTGAAGCGATTGAACTGGCAGCCAAACGTTTGCAGCAAAGCAATCAGTCAGCCGGCGAAGGTGCACATGGTTGAGTTGACAAAATTCCGATACGTGTCGCGTCCGCGTCGAACTCAGGAAGACCGGCGGTTTGTTGCGGGCCACGGAAAGTTTGCGGCCGACGTTCAGCCCGCCAACACGCTTCACCTGGCGCTTGTGCCTGCTCAAGAGACCGCGGCTCGGATCATTGCGATCAATACAGAAGACGCGATGGCTCTCCCGGGTGTCCTCGATGTGATCACCGGAGAAGAACTTGCCGGCGCTGTCGAACCATTGATGAATGGGCTCGAAACTCCAGCTGTCAAACGCTATCCGCTAGCGGCCGGTCATATCAGATACAATGGCGAATGGGTTGCCGCCGTCGTTGCCGAGTCCCGCGCGATAGCTGAGGATGCGGCTGAACTCGTCGATGTCGAAACCGAGGCCGAAGACTTCGTGATTGACGCGGAAGAGGCCTATCGGCCAGACAGTTCTCCAGTACATCCGGGACATGGATCAAACATACTCCTCGACAAAACCTTTGTTTGGGGGAACGTCGACCAGCACTTCGAAGAGTGCCCGAACGAACTCTCATTTCGCGTCACCTGGGGACGTAGCTCGACAGTTCCCATTGAGACATTCGGGATCGTCGCATCGTGGGATCCCTGGCGCGAACAGCTCGACGTCTGGGCGTCCATTCAAATGCCCAAGTACGCTGACCAGATCGCACGTGCTTTGCGCATCCCGATGAATAATGTGCGAGTTCACCAGGATGTGGATGTCGGCGGAAGCTATGGCGTCAAGCGGGGAATAAAGCACTCCGTACTTGCCGGTTACATCTCTCGCAAGTTCAACCGTCCGGTCCGTCTCATCGAAGACCGGCTGGAGAATATGAGGGCCGGCGACGCTCAAGGTCCAGACCGGATATTCGATGTCACCGTCGCGTTCGAGAATGACGGAAAAATCCGTTCGATGAAGATGCGCGCACTTGACAATGCTGGAGCCTATGCCGGCCGCGCACCGTTCCAGCTTGGCAAGCCGGTTGGCGCTATTGTCGGCCCCTATTCGATTGAAAGCGTTCAATACAACGCCATCTCAGTCACAACGAACAAGTCAGCACAGGAGGCTGTCAGAGGCTTCGGCCAGGCCCCAACGAACTATGCGATCGAGACCGCGATCGACCGTGTGGCAGCTCACCTCGGCCTGGACAAGATTGAGATCCGCCGGCGGAACTATATTCGCAGTGAGCAGTTCCCCTATCTCATTCCAAGCGGCACATCTTATGACAGCGGCGACTATCACACCGTCACTGACAAGGTGCTCGACCACGTCAGCTGGTCGGAACTTCTGAAACAACAGAAAGAATTACGCGCACAAGGTCGTCTCGCTGGAATTGGCATTGCCGCCTGCCTCGAACCATCAGGTGGCAACTCATCCTTTGAGCCCCTGCTCAACCCCGCCAATGAAACGACCACCTGGATGGACTCGTGCCGCATCATGGTTGATGCGCTCGGAACAATCACAGTCACCATCCACACAACGTCATCCGGCCAAGGTCATCAAACACTTGCAGCAACGATTGTCGGCGAAGTCTTGGAAATTGACCCGGACCGCATTCGCGTCGTACATGCCGATTCTCAATCCAGCCTGCCAAGCAATTCCCCCGTCGGCAGTCGCATGGCAGTGATGCTTGGTGGAGCCGTTTACAATGCAGCCCATAAATTAAAGACAAAACTCCAGCGTATTGCGGCGAAGCAGTTTGCTTGTGATCAATCAGCCGTTCTTTACACTAATGGAGATCTTTCAAGTCCTGACAACAGCCAGACATTGTCCTGGTTGGATATTGTGACAATTGCCCATCGCAACTACCATCTTCTGCCCGACGGCGACCCGCCCGGGTTGGAAGCAACTGATGTATACCAGGTCCCAACCGGCGGGGAGCTTCCCACAGCGGATGGACGTGTTCAAATGTACCCGTGCCATTCGTTCGAGTTCCACTGCGTGCTTCTGTCATTGGATCCCATCCTCGCGAAACCGGAGATCCATCGCTATGTCATTGGCCACGATTGCGGAACGGTCATCAACCCGCACATTGTCAAAGGCATGACGCTGGGCGGCATTGCCCATGGGATTGGTGCAGCCTTGTTCGAGGAGTTTACTTACGATGATCAGGGTCAGATGATCGCCCAATCCCTTGCGGACTATCTGTTGCCATCATCACACGAGGTCCCGCACGTTGAAATCGTCGAACATTGCACGCCGTCTCCTTTCACTGTCCTCGGTCAAAAGGGATCGGGTGAATCCGGTTATCTGGGTGCCCCAGCAGCAATCTCCGGTGCCATCAATGATGCCCTAGCGCCCCTCAATCTATCGGTCGACAAACTACCAATTCGCGTTGCAGCGCTCTCAGATTTGATCGCAACCTCCGAAGCTCCAAACAACAATACAGGTTAACCAGACGTGATTATTGACAGCCACGCCCACTTGGCTCCACCCAATTTGATTGAAGCCGTTCGTGCCAATCAAGCAGATTTTCCATCGGTCAATGTCATCGCGGCAGGTGAGAGCATTGCCTTCTCGTTCTGTGGCGGCAAACAAACGCGGCCAATTTCACCTGGTTTGAGTGATATTCCGGCACGACTTGCGTGGATGGATGAGCAAGGCATTGATCGCCAGGTTGTAGGTGGCTGGGTTGATATGTTCGGCAACGAGTTACCTGTCGACGAAGGCAGCGGCTGGGCGCAAATGATCAACGAAGCGCTTTGGCAGGCCTCGCTCCATGAACCCCGGTTGCTACCGTTGGCTTCGCTTCCAATGCAGGATGGAAAAAGCGCCGCGTCGGTCCTGCGCGACGCGCACGCCATGGGCTTCAAGGGAGCGATGATCGGCACGCAAACAAAAGGTGCAGGTGGCGTGCTCGACGACCCAGATCTGGACCCGTTTTGGGAAGCAGCAAATGAACTCGGCACAGTGCTATTCATTCATCCCGTCTTCGAAAGCGGTGATGCCCGCAACGCTGATTATGGTATGCCGAACGCAGTTGGTCGGGTTTCCGATACCCTCATTGCGATCAGTCGCATTATCTATTCCGGCCACGTCTTGAAATACTCCAACGTCAAGATTGTCATCGGCATCGGCGGTGCAGCCCTTCCATTCATTGCTGGAAGACTCCGTCGCAACTATAGTTTGCATCCCGACACTCTCGCTGATCCCGACGCCTCACTGGCGCAACTCTACTATGACACCGTCGTACATGATGCCAGGGTGCTGAGGTTTGTCGCTGACATGGTCGGTTCGGATCGCATCATGATGGGCTCAGACAAACCATTCCCAATTGGCGACTTTGCGCCGATGAAGATCGTCGAAGAGGCTGGATTTACATCAGCCGAAGCGGACTCGATCAACTGCGGTCTTGCTCAAAAACTGCTGGGCCTTTGATTTGTTGGGAGTTCTATCCGGGAGAGGTCTGACAGCAAAAACATGTCATCAAACTGAGCCAAAACTCGATGTGTCAGATCCCTCGACTGTGGCTCGATCGGAGCTGATTTAGCCGGCAGTCGCACGCGGGATACGTACCAGCATACACAATGGAATCGCGGCAACAGCCACAAGCGTATACATTGTAAATGCATTCATGTAACCGATCATTGCTGACTGCCGGCCGATTTCGCCGGCGAATTGAGCCATCCCGGCACTCGAGTCCAACGTCCATGCTCCTGTAGCCCATGGCATTTGCCAAATCGTATTGAACGGCGACACCGTTTCCATCATGCGTGAGTAGTTGACGCTGCTGGTCCGTACAATTTCAGCGACGGCAACGGAGATAAAGATACTTGAACCAAAGTTGCGCAATAGATGGAACATGCCCATGCCCTCGCCACGCGCTTCCGGTGCAAGCGTCGCAAACGTTACGACCGTGATGGGTATCCAGGCAATCCCGATCCCGATGCCCTGAAGAACAGTATTGAATGCCAGCATCTCCGGGCTGACATTGAGATCGTATTGCATCATGCCCCAGCCGCCATAGACCTGCATCGCAAAGCCGATCATCATCATCAAGCGTGCATCGATGCGCCCTGTGAACATAGCAAACAGTGCGCCCATTCCTGCGCCAACACCCCGCCATCCAATGAAAGCACCGATGGCGGCGTCGGTATAGCTTGCGTGGTTTTGCAGGAGTGGCGGCAACAATACAACGGGTGCGAAATTGAGCATGCCATAGAAGAAGACAAGCAGCATTCCCAGCGCATAATTGCGGTCTTTGAAAAGGGCAAGGCGCACAAACGGACGCGAAGCCGTCAGGCTATGGACCACAAACATGTAGAACGCGATACAGGAGAGCAGTGTCGCAACAACGATTTCCTGCGATTCAAACCAATCCAGACGCTGGCCTCTCGAAAACACGAGCTGGGCACCAGCAATTGCAATGGACAACGTAATGAAGCCACTCCAGTCGAGTCCCGGAGGATCCCGATTTGCACGCGTTGGCAAAATGAAACGAAACCCAACGGCCGTAAAGATAGCAATTGGGACGATCATCCAGAACGCCCATTGCCAGCCATAAAGCTCAGAGACTTCACCACCAATCGTGGGACCAATCACCGGTCCGACGACATTCGCCATTCCATAGATTCCAAGTACCATGCCGTGCTGACTTCGCGGACTGGAGTCTAGAAGCAAAGTATGGCCTAGCGGAATCAATGGTGCGCCAGAAACGCCTTGAACAATCCGCCAAAGAATGAGCTCTTCAAGGGTCGTAGCCGTACCGCAGAGAAACGTCGATGCAGCAAAAATCGAACAGCACCAAACCATGGTATTGCGGCGGCCGAACCGCTCTGACACCCAGCCTGTCATAGGTGTCATGACAGCAGTTGCGACGATATTGAAGGTCATAGCCCATGACACTTCATCCTGCGTCGCGCCGAGAGCCCCCTGCATCTGCGGCAGCAATGCCGATACAATGAGGATCGATGAGGCGTAGAGAATTGTCGACAACGCAACAAAGACGAGCAACATTCCCCGCTGGAACGTTGTCATCTTGTAAACGGCGTCATCGCTCATCTAAATCATCTCATCGATCATCAAAAGCGAGCGATAACCGTCATTCAACAGAGCAGGTCTTGCTGGGCAGGTCCTGCCCCACGGTGAGGCTAGTTCATTTCTGGATCACGTTGCTATAACTATCGCGCACAAAGACACAATCATCATGCTCGTGAGCGCAGATCCTTCTTGTTTCGGAAAATGTCGAATACTCACACATGTTCTTGACTGGGACTGAAACCTACCGCAATCCCATAACGTTTTCTAAGCCGCGGTCCGCCGTCCGATCGCATTGGCTTTTTTGAGTTGAGAGATCTTCTCACCATCAAAACCCCATGCCGCTAACGCCTCTTCGGTCTGAGCGCCAAACTCCGGCGGTCCGAATTTCACGCTACCAGGTGTTCGACTAAACCGGGGTGCCGGGCCAGGCTGAACAATGCCATCGACCTCAACAAAACTTCCACGCGCCTGATTGTGCGGATGATCATGGGCCTCCCGAAAACTCAAAACCGGGGAGAAACAAATATCGGTGCCTTCCATGATCTCACACCATTCGTCTCGCGTTTTCTGCTTGAACAAGTCATCGAATTTATCGCGCATCATCGGCCAGTTCTCCCGGTCCATCTGATCCGGCAAAGTCGACGGGTCGAGTTCAAGCTTCTCAAGAAGGATATCGTAGAACTTGGCTTCGACAGACCCAAGTGCAACAAATTTCTCGTCTTTGGTCTCGTAGCAGCGCCAAAAATGAGCACCGCCGTCAAGCACGTTATCCTCTCTCTCATCCGACCAATAGTCCACTGCCGACAGCCCGAAGCAGGCAAGCGCCAGATACGCTGAACCTTCCGTCATCGCAACATCGACAACCTGCCCCTGGCCTGAGTTTTTGGATTCTAGGATCGCCGAAAGCAGGCCAACCGCAAGGAACATAGCTCCTCCGCCCATGTCTCCAACGACATTCAGTGGCGGAACAGGCCGCTCCTTTGTGCCGATAGCGTGCAGAACACCTGATAAAGAGATATAATTTATGTCATGCCCGGCCGCCGACGCCAGTGGCCCTGTCTGGCCCCAACCTGTCATACGACCGAAAACAAGCCGCGGGTTGCGTGCAAGGCAGATATCTGGTCCGAGGCCGAGTCGTTCCATGACGCCTGGCCGTAGCGGATCGATGATCGCATCAGCTTTTTCGACAAGCTCAAGAACCGTCTCCACGCCGTCGGGATGCTTCAGATCGACAGCAACTGATGGCCGTCCGCGCCGACGCACATCGGCTTTGGCCCCAACATACGCGAACCCAAGTCCTGTCGGCTCGGCGCGATCGATACGGATAATATCAGCTCCAAGATCCGATAGGAGTGAACAACACAACGGAGCAGGACCAATACCTGCAATTTCCACGATACGTGTTCCGGTAAGTGGTCCGCCCGAAGAGGCTTCCTTGGTCATAATTTGCTCCCAATCACTATGAGCCGCCTTTATTGCGACAAAGCACGTACTAAGGCCACCTTGGTTAGTCTTATCAAACTTGAAATGTATCGTCTTCGGATGAAATTCCCTCCAGTGCATCAGTTGGCCCACTAGCCAAACTCAGACGGCCTGGGAATATTCCTACTGAGAAGAAGTGACCTGACCGGCGGCCCCACCATCCGCTGCAAGCCCAACGGTCACAGCACGAAATAGAACCATGAAAATCGGTTGAAAACGAGTGAGGCAGACTTGGATACCTTCGACTATGTGATTGTTGGCGCTGGCTCAGCTGGATGCATATTAGCAAACCGACTGAGCGAAGACCCGAATGTGTCCGTCTGCATACTTGAAGCTGGTGGCAGAGACTGGAACCCCTTCATTCATATCCCGGCCGGTTTCATGAAGACGTTCTACGACGCCAGCGTCAACTGGAAATACGAAATGGAGGAAGGTGATTGGACCGGCGGGCGGCGTATCTTTGCCCCGCGCGGAAAGACGCTTGGCGGCTCCAGCTCAATCAACGGTCACGTCTACAATCGCGGTCAGAGCCTGGACTTCGACACTTGGGCCCAGTCTGGCAATAGAGGCTGGGGATACGCCGATGTCCTCCCGTATTTCCGGCGAACAGAACAGCGCATTGGAGAGGGTGATGAGAAGTATCGCGGACGCGACGGTTCCATCGCTGTCACAGATCTCGAATGGCGCCATCCCCTGTGCGAAGCTTTCATCGAAGGTTGCATACAAAACGGCATTCCCCGTAATCCGGACTACAACGGCGGGAAACAGGAAGGTGTCTCCTATGTCCAGCGAACTATCAAGAACGGGCGCCGGGTCAGTACAGCTGGAGCATATCTTCGGCCAGCAATGAAGCGGCCCAACCTGCAGGTCATCACCAAAGCCCACGCGACCGGTATCATAACCGATGGCAAACAAGCTGTCGGCATCAACTACCGCCATGGTGGAGCAAATGGACAAGACAAACAGGTAAACGCTCGCCGTGAAGTCATTCTGTCCGGTGGCACATATAATTCACCACAGCTGCTGCAGCTTTCGGGCATTGGTCCTGGCAACCTTTTGCGCCAACATGGAATTGACGTGCGCCATGATTTGGCTGGTGTCGGCGAAAACTTGCGCGACCACTACGCACCGCGCCTGGTCGCACGAGTAAAAAACATCTCGACGATCAATGAGAAAACGCGGGGGCTAAGCCTTGCCTGGGAAGTTGCGAAGTGGGTCACCCGCCGAGAGGGTCTCCTCACGCTCAATCCAACTCTGGTGTACTGCTTCTGGCATTCCGGAGAAGCGGCCGAAAGTTCTGATATTCAAATGACATTCACACCAGCGAGCTACCGCGAAGGTGTTCAAGGTCAGCTGGAAAAACAACCTGGGATGACGGTTGCCGCTTGGCAGCAACGACCGGAGAGCAAGGGTTACGTGCGCCTCCGCTCCGGCAACCCATTCGAGCAACCGTTGATCCAACCCAATTACCTGGCAGAGGAGCATGATCGACGCGTATTGTTGGCCGGTCTAAAGCTCGCACGAAAGCTTCTCGCATCGGATCCATTGAAACCCTACTACGATAGTGAATCCATACCTGGTCCCGATGTGCAGACCGACGATGAATTGCTTGCAATCGCACAACGATATGGGACCACGACATTCCATCCCATGGGAACCTGTAAGATGGGCCCCGCGACAGATCCGTCCGCTGTCGTCGATGACCAGCTACGTGTCCATGGCATCGAGAAATTGAGAGTGATCGATGCGTCGGTCATGCCGACAATGCTGTCGGCCAATCTCAACGCGGCGACCATGATGATTGGCGAAAAGGGTGCGGATATGGTTCGCGGCAGAGAACCATTGCCTAGCGTTGACCTTTAGCCATGCGCGTCCGCTGCATCACCATTCTCTAGTTCATTTCCGGACAAGCCGGAATCACATCACCTGCCCACGCCCCCGCCCGACCGCCCATTCGATGTTCGTGTTCGAAACATCGACACGAATGGCGATCGTGGTTTTTTGCGGTCGGGCGGGGGCGTGGGATGGTTTGAGCTAAACCTGAAATGCTCTAGACAGACAGATAGGTATCTCTCACATCTGGTCGTGCTTCCAGATCTGCGAACGTGCCTTCAAATTTGCTCGTCCCCCCTTCTATAATTATAGCGCGATCAGCGACAATTTTTGCGAAGTGGAGGTTTTGCTCCGAGATAAGGACTGACAGGCCTTCCTTCTTAATTTTCAAGATTGTTTCTGCCATCTGTTCGACAATGACCGGTGCGATGCCCTCAGAAGGCTCATCGAGAAGCAGCAGTCTGGGGTTGCCCATCAGCGTCCGTGCAATGGTCAACATCTGCTGTTCACCACCGGACAGCTCCTTGCCACGGTTGCCACGCCGTTCTTTGAGATTTGGAAACAAGTCGAACAGACCTTCCACGGACCATTCGATCAAGCCTTCCCGCGGCGGCTGGCGCCCGACTTCCAGGTTTTCAAGAACTGTTAAGTCGCTGAAGATCCGCCTTTCTTCAGGCACATACCCAAGTCCCATCCGTGCGATACGATGCGGTGGTTGACCTGTGATTTCCTTGTCTAAGAACCAAACCGAACCGCTTTTCGGCCGCACAAGCTGCATGATTGACTTCAGTGTCGTCGTCTTGCCGGCGCCATTTCGCCCAAGCAGAGAAACCACCTCACCACCGTGGACCGCAAAGCTTAAATCCTCGAGGATATGGGCCTTCGCATAGAAGCTGTTGATTGATTTGACTTCAAGCATGCGCCGTTCAGGCCTCTTCCGCAAACAGGGTTCCACCACCAAGGTAGACTTCCTGAACTTTGGGGTCGTTGCGGATTTCACTCACCGATCCATTCGCAATCAGTGCGCCGCGATTGAGAACCATCACGCGATGTGCGTGCGTGAAGACAACATCCATATCATGCTCAGTGAATAGCACGCTGATACTCTTCTCAGCGACAATATCAGCAGTGAGCTGCATTAGCTTGACCCGCTCCGTCGGAGCCATCCCCGCTGTTGGCTCATCCATCAGCAACAGCTTTGGATTGTGTGCAAGTGCAATAGCAAGTTCGAGCCGCTTAAGGTCACCATAAGCGAGAATTGCACAGTGGCGGTCTGCCTGCTCCAGCATGCCCACGTAGTCCAGTAGATTGGACGCCTCGTCCCGGTAGAGTTTGGTCGCAAAGGGGATCATCGAATACAGCCGGCGGTGATACGACATCAACGCCATCTGCACGTTCTCAATCACCGTCATGGATGGATAAGTTGCGGTAATCTGGAATGTCCGCCCGACTCCCATGCGCCAGATCACACGCGGGGGCAATCCCGAAATATCTTTTCCATCAAAGTAGATATCACCACTCGTGCGTGGAAGCTGCCCCATCAGCATGTTGAAACATGTCGTCTTACCGGCACCATTGGGACCAATCAGTGCCAACAGCTCGCCCTTGGCAACAGAGAAACTGACATCATCGACTGCTCGCAAACCACCAAACGATTTCGACAAGTTGCGAACATCGAGGACCGCGTCGACATTGTTGCTCATCGCGGCTCTCCTGGTCGACGCAGCCAGCCCAATCTCTCACCCAGCTTGCGGGCAGTGCCGACAATGCCTTCCGGAGCGAGGATGACGACCAGAATAATCACAACGCCAAGCGTCATACGCCAATATGGAAACCGGGTCAGATGATCTTTAAGAAACTCGAGAGATGCACCACCCACAACCGCCCCAGACAGTGTCTTCACGCCTCCCAGGAACACGACAATCAATGCATCAAAGGATCGAGCGATTTCCAATTCGGTTGGGAAAATGCTGCCCTTAGAGAACACGAACAGGCCACCTGCGATCCCGGCCATTGCACCGGCAAAAGCGAAAGCAAGCCACTGTACTTGCTTGGTGTGCATGCCAGTCGCCTCAGCCTGCCGCGCTGAGTCGCGCGCCGCTCTGAGGGCATAACCAAACGGAGAATGTGCAGCGTGCCTCAGGAACAAAATCCCTCCGACACCCAGGATCAGCGTTAGATAGTAGTACGTGCTGTTGGCCGACAACCAATCTGCCGGCCAGATATCAACCATCCCGTCATCGCCACCGGTCACTTCCCCCCATTGAAAAACCAGGGACCAGAGAAGCTGGGCGAAAGCCAATGTCAGCATAGCGAAATAGACGCCAGTCAGCCGCATACAGATCCAACCGATAATGAATGCGGCCAGGCCTGCACCCAAGGGCGCCAGAATGAGAGCCAATTCCATTGGTGTGTCGGCGTACTTGACAAACAGTGCCGCCACATAGGCGCCACCACCAAAAAACGCGGCATGCCCGAACGAGACCAACCCACCAAGACCAAGGATGAAATGAAGGCTTGCAGCAAACAGGCAGAAAATGATGATGTCAGTGATCAGCACAACGTGGAAATTTGATCCCAGAAGCGGAACCATGCCCAGCGCAATAATCAGTCCGGCAACGGCCAAACGGGTCCGCGGTCCGGCGGGCCTGATCGGCTGCTCAGGCTCACCAACCTGACCATGCTCGCCCGCTACTTCTTCGCGACCAAGCAAACCGTATGGGCGGATCATCAAGACAACCGCCATCACCACGAACATCAAAACAAGTGTGCTCTCCGGCAGATAGGCTACGCCAAAAACATTGAGGACCGATATGAGCACAGCTGCGATGTAGGCACCCGGCAGCGACCCCATTCCGCCAATCACCACAACGACGAAGATCGCGGCCAGAATATTGAAATCCATCAAAAGATCGGCACCACCCTTAGGCAGTTGAATAGCACCACCGAGGCCTGCCAAAGCCGAACCGAGAAAGAAAACACCGGTAAACAACCAGGTCTGGTTGACGCCCAACGCTCCCACCATCTCACGGTCTTGCGTAGCTGCACGAACCAGAATGCCGATGCGCGTTTTGGTGATCAAGTACCAGAGCGATACAAGGATCAATGGCGTGATCGCTATCATTGCCAGATCGTACATAGGTATCGGTTCGCCGAAGATCCTGACAACGCCCTTCAGGCCAGGAGCTCTGGGCCCAAGGAGATCCTCCGCCCCCCATATCCAAAGGGCGATATCCTGGATAACAAGGATGACACCGAATGTTGCCACCAACTGAAACAGCTCAGGCGCGCGGTAAACAGGCCGCAGAACAAAGATCTCAACCACGACACCTATGAGCCCGACAATCAGGCCTGCCAACAAGATGGAGAACCAAAAACCAAGTGCACCGGGCAGGCTCTGCATGAGCGAATAACCGATGAATGCCCCGAGCATATAGAAGGAACCATGCGCAAAATTGACAATCCTGGTCACGCCGAAAATGAGTGACAGTCCGGACGCCACAAGAAACAGTGTTGACGCGTTGGCGAGCCCCGTCAGCACTTGCGCGAAGATAAGTTCCATTAAGAGTGGTGCCTGATTTGGGAGGGACACACGGGCCTGACGATTGAACGTTAGTCAGGCCCGCGCAGTTCACGATGAGGGTTTAGTTTGAAGCAGGGCGCAATTTGGCGACTTCTTCGTCAGAAGGAAGATAGTCTTCGCCTTTCTTGTAAGTCCAATCGACCATCACCCCGGCACCATCCTTGAGAGCAGTTGTGCCAACGAATGCCCCCATGGTGGCCTGGTGATCCTGCTTCCGGAAAGTAATCTCGCCCAGCGGCGTATTGACCTTCAATCCTTTGAATGCAGCAACCAAGGCTTCCGTGTCAGTCGAACCGGCTCGTTTGATACCAGCTGCGATCGACTGGACAGTCATGTAACCGACAATTGAGCCGAGCTTTGGTGGCTCGTTGTATTTTGCCTTGTAAGCATCGACGAATGCTTTATTCGGGCCGTCCTTGAAGTCGTACCAGGGGTAACCTGTCACTGTCCAACCAACAGGCGCCTCATCCTTGAGGGGATCGAGGTATTCAGGTTCACCTGTCAGAAGCCCATAGACCTTCCGTCCCTCGAATAGGCCACGTGTCGTGCCTTCCCGAACGAACTTCGCAAGGTCACCGCCAAAGGTGACGTTGTAGATCGCGTCAGGCTTGGCTTTCTCGAGCGCCTGCACTTCCGCACCAGCATCGATCTTGAATAATCCCGGCCACTGTTCAGCCACGAACTTCACATCAGGCTTAAGGGCTGTGAGCGCCTTTTTGAAAGCTGCAACGGCATCTTTACCGTAGGCATAGTTCGGCGCGATTGTCGCGTAGGTTTTCGCATTTGTCTTTGCCGCTGCTTCAGCCAGCATAGCGGCCTGCATATACGTCGAGGCTCGCAGGCGGAAGGTATAGTTATTGCCCTTGGCCCAGACCAGTGCATCAGCCAATGGCTCAGCCGCCAGATAGAGATACTTCTTCTTGCCAGCAAACGATGAGATAGCCAGCCCGACATGCGAGAAAATTGTGCCAGTCAGCATAACGGCGCCATCTCGCGTCATCAGCTCTTCAGCAATCTTCACTGCTTCACCTGGCTTGCCTTGGTCATCGCGGTAGATGAACTCAAGCTTCTTACCGAGAACGCCTCCCGCAGCATTCACTTCGGCCAGTCGAAGCTCAATACCCTTCTTATATGGCTCGGCAAACGCGGCCATGCGCTTGTAGTGATTGATTTCACCAATCTTGATCGTATCAGCGGCCATTGCCGTCTGAGCAGAGAGCGCAACTGCTAGAGTTGCGGCATATCCTAAGGATCGTTTTGAAATCACGTTTCTACTCCATGTTGCCAGATTTAGTCATGTAGCACGTAGGTCGGCTCCACCGGTTCGCCCAGATCCTGGGTTCGCTCCGCTTCGACAAGTTCCCGAATGCGCTTCCGGTAGACGTTGGGACCTTTGTCTATTGCTATCCGTATAGGTCGCCGCTTCTGCGGCCGCCTCTCCTCTTCCTGGATTGCCTCCAGGATGACCTTATCTTCGTTGAATGCAATCTGGAACATCGCATCCATTTGCTTGGACGCTTCTTCATCACCCACCGCGGCATTGCGCAAGTGCATCCAACGGTCAATCGTATATTCGGCATTAACCGGCGTCATGAAGTGCAGTGCGAAGATTCGGACACCTTTATCGCGCTCGTCTTCTGGCAAGTTCAAGCTTGCATCAGAACTACCAAAATCGATCGCAGCAATGCAGGGTAGGTGCAGATAGTAGTAATGCCAGCGATCAACATTTCCTTTGAACCCGCCAAAATTTTGAAAGAAGCCGATCGGTGCCGAGTCTCTAATCCAGCGCCACGCAACAATAGCTTCGCCACTAGTACTCACATGGACGGGAACATTCTCGCTCGCTGCATTGCCGAGCGTGGTCGGGTGCACAAAGCTCACATGAGCCGGATCAACTAGGTTCTCAGCAACATTCAGATAGTGAGACTTGAGGTGGAGCAAATCGCCCTGATGGGCGTGCCAGGCAGGATCAGAAAACTGAGGCAGATCGAAAATCTTGCTGACATCCGCGCGGTCGTGCTCGCCCATCCATATCCAAACAATGTCGTGCTTTTCGTAAACGATGTACGAATCGACATAGGCAGACGCCGGCACGTTCTCCTGACCGGGAATGCGCACACATTTCCCTTCGCAATTGAAGGTCATACCGTGGTAGCCACATTGAATGTCGTCACCAATCCGCTTGCCCATGGACAGCGGCAGCAAACGGTGCGGGCAGCGGTCTTCTAAGGCAACTACATTGCCTTCAGAGTTCCTGAAAGTAACAATGTGCTCTTCAAGAATCGTGATGCGGCGCAATTCATCACCAAATTCCGACGCCCATCCCGCAACATACCAAGCATTCTTGACGTACTCCATCCGACCCTCCAGCTCGTAGCCGCTAACTAATCACGACCTTCAAGGCCAATACTGGCCGGAATGCGATCTGCGAGACCGCAAGCTTGATGACACGTCATAGTCTCTCAAACCCAATCCGCAGCTCGCGCGTTCGTTCCTCGTCTATGCTAAGCGGCGAACCGCTCACCACAACCCCAAATAACGCTTCAGCCTGTTCTATCGTGTATTTTCCGAGGAACACATCCGCTAGCACAGCGTTGACATCCCGGTTTCGCGGATCACCATATCCACCACCACCTGGCGTCCTCACGCGAACGCGGTCACCAGCCTCAAGCGGAATGTCTTGCTCCTTCGACAGATGGACCGGCGTATAAGGTTGACCGCGTTGATAGACAGTCACCTCATTGACAGCCCCATCTTCTCCGCCCCGCGCGCCCTGCGGACCAAAGCGGCCATGGTCCATGACGAAGCTGGCGCGCGCATTCCCACGGCGCAACTCTAGCTCGTAGTCAAGACCGAACCCGCCACGATGCTCGCCAGCGCCGCCTGAACCTTCGCGAAGCGCATAGCGGTGGTAGAGCACCGGAAAAGCCTGCTCCATGATTTCAACCGGCGGCGCCTTTGATATGCCGATCGTTGAGCAGCCATTACTCAGGCCGTCGTGGTCAGCATTTCCGCCGTAGCCGCCTCCGGACAATTGGTACATCACGAAGTCCCGATCTCGGTCCGGATCAAAGCCACCAAGAGCGAAGTTGCCACTCGTTCCAGCCGGGGCTGCGGTTACCCGATCCGGCAGCACTTCAACCAATGCGGCGAACACAGCCTCGGCTATACGCTGCGAAACTTCGGCAGCACAACCTGATACGGGTCGCGGATATTGTGCATCGAGAAATGTCCCCTCCGGGCGCAGAACCTTGAGAGGTTCGAATGCGCCCGCGCTAATCGGAACTTCAGGAAAGATATGCCGGATAGCCAGATAAACAGAGCTCAGCGTTGTTGCCAGGACAGAGTTCATCGGGCCAAGACAGGGCGCACTCGACTGACCAAAATCGAACGTGAGTTCATCTTCCAACTTGTCGATAGTCAACCGAATAGCAAGCGGCTCGTTGACCACACCATCACTGTCGACCCATGCAGTCGAATGATACTGACCATCAGGAATTTCAGAAATGCAAGCCCGCATCTGCTGTGCGGCGCGCGCGCGCAATTCATCAATTGCGTCCCGGACAACGCTGTCGCCATAGCGATCGAGTAGTTCGTTTAACCTGTCCTCGCCGACCATTAAGGCAGCGGCCTGAGCCTTTACGTCACCGATGCGCTGATCCGCGACGCGTATATTCGAGCAGATGATAGAGTAGATCTCGGGATCCATCTGCCCGCGCTTGAACAGCTTAACAGGCGGCAGCCGGAGCCCCTCTTGCTCAACAGCTGTTGCCGAAGCCGAAAAGCCGCCGGGCACGGATCCGCCCGTATCGGGCCAATGCCCGGTATTGGACAGCCAGCAAAAGATCGCACCATCGCGGTAGAATGGTCGTACGAACCGCACGTCCATCAAGTGCGTTCCACCAAGATAAGGATCATTGACGATATAAACGTCATCGGGTTCGGGCGGTAGAACTTTCCCCGCGGCGATCATCTCAATCAGTGTCCGCGTCGAGTATTGCATCGTTCCAACGAAGACAGGAAGACCACCAGCCCCCTGCGCCACGAGTGAGCCATCGGCCGCCGAATATATTCCATCCGAACGATCGTTCGCCTCGGCAATAACGGGAGAAAAAGCAGCACGCGAGAAACTTAAATCCATCTCGTCGCAGACTTGCTGCAGACCAGCTTGAATGACGCTGAGCGTAATTGGATCAAGGCGTTCGTTCACGAGGCAGCTCCTACCGAGATGACGATATTACCTTGTTCATCTCCGCCTGCGCAGTCACCTGGCTCGATCAGCACTGTCGTATCCATTTGCTCGATGATCGCCGGCCCTTCCAGTACGAAATCGATCGGCAGATGATCTCGCCAATAGATCGGCGTATCATGCCAGCGACCGTCGAAGTAAACATCGCGCGCCCCCGTCTGAGCATCGGCAACACTGCTCTTGCGACCTTGCGGATCAATCAGGTTCGACAGGTCGAGCGTCTCTCGCTCACCGATCACCGACGTCCGAACGTTTACGAGATTGGCTTTGATCTCCGCCAACTCAACCCGGAACCGCCTGTAGTAAACATCTTCAAACAGTCGGCGTAGGTCGTCCCGATTGGGTGTCGATGTCTCAAGAGGTACTCGCAGGAGATGGGTTTGTCCGACGAACTGCATATCAACGGCAAAGGTATGGGCAATGCGCCTGAGTGGGATGTTCTGGCGTTCCAGCATGGCAGCGCCATCAGTCATCTGTTGCGCAAAAACCGAATGAAGCGAATCTATATCGACACTGTCGAGAGGTGAATTAACGGCATTGACGAAGTCTTGCCGTACGTCAGCAACAACGCAACCAAGCGCATTGGTAATCCCTGGCCGGCAAGGCACGAGGATCTTTGGAATGCCAAGCTCTTTCGCAAGCGCAGACGCATGCAATGGTCCGGCTCCACCGAACGCAAACAATGAATAATCGCGGGGGTCAGCGCCAAGCGAGATTGATACCATCCGGATAGCGCCAGCCATTTTGGTGTTGGCAACTTTGATGACCGCAGCTGCTGCTTCAGCTGCATCCAGCCCCAACCGGGCTCCGATTTTGGAAGTGAACACCTCAGCAACGGATGCGAGGGAAACGCCATCCCTTGTTGAGTTCAACTTACTGGCATCAAGTCGCTGCAGCACGAGATTGGCATCAGAGATCGTTGGCAGAGTTCCGCCTTTGCCATAACAAATCGGGCCGGGAAACGCGCCGGCACTTTCTGGTCCGACCTCAAGCAACCCAGCCGAATTGACGCGCGCAATCGAACCTCCACCAGCACCGACAGTTCGCACATCCACCATCGGCACGTGAATAGGCATCGCGTATTCAATCTCGATCTCATCAGAAACCGAGGGTTGCGCATTCTTGATCAATGCAACATCGGTGGACGTACCGCCCATGTCATAGGTAATGAGGTTCTCAACTGAAGCAGCACGGCCAGTATGTGCCGCTGCCATGACGCCCGAGGCCGGTCCAGACATCACTGTCTTGGCTGCTTCCCGAGCAACCAGCTTGGAAGACACCATGCCACCGTTGCCGTTCATCACCAGGACTTCACCGCTGTAGCCATTGTCACCGAGCTCATCCGTGAGACGGTTGATGTACCGCTCAAGCAATGGCTGAACGGATGCATTTACAGCAGCCGTTACACCACGCTCGAACTCGCGGCTCTCGGACAACAATGAATGCCCGGTTGTGACGTAGGAGTTGGGCCAGATCCCAGCCACGATTTCGCGCGCTCGCTGTTCGTGTGCCGGATTGGCGTAGGGATGCAGAAAGTGGATGACGACAGATTCACAGCCTGCCGCCAGGAGCTGCTGCGCTGCCGCTGCCACCTCTTCTTCATCAAGGGGCGTTACGACGTTTCCAGCAGCATCAATCCGCTCTGTCACTTCAAGCCTGAGATCTCGCGGAACGATCGGAAGAAACGTCCCCTTCATGCCATATGGCTGAGGCCGCGTTCTGCGACCCAACTCAAGAACGTCTCGGAATCCACGCGTCGTAATGAGACCAGTCTTGCAGAGTTTGCGTTCGAGAACGGCATTAGTCGTCGTCGTTGTGCCGTGAACGATGAGTGCAAGTGAGGCGAGGTCGACATCGGTTTCTTTCAGTGCGTTGAGTACACCAAATGCCTGATTGTCGAGCGTACTCGGCACCTTCGCAATCTGCACAGCCTTGGTCATTGGATCGATGAGAATGAGATCGGTGAACGTGCCACCAACGTCGACTCCAACGATTTGATTTGCTGCAACCGTCACCATTTACAACCGAAAGGCCCCGCTGAATTATCGTTCGCATGCAAATGAAATCAGCAATCCATGACGACGTCAACTCGAAATCTGTTTGCGCAGTAAAATCGCAGTCAGTGGTCCTCACGTCAGCTTTGCGAGAAGTGCGAGAAGCTTGTCGGCCTCTCTCTGGCTCAGGGGCTCCAGTGTCTCCGCGCTTACATTGAGCGCGGCAGCGGAATACTTATTGAAGGCGCGCCGTCCCTCAGCCGTTGGTCGAACCAACAAGCGTCGCTGATCAGTCGGGTCTTTTTCCGTCTGCGCGTAACCACCCGCTCTGAGGCGGTCGACCACACCTTTGATGGTTGCCACATCCATCGCAACCTGCCGGCCCAGCTCATTCTGCGAGACACTTTCCAGCTCACACAACTTGGCAAGCGCAGCAAACTGAGTGGACGTCATATCCGGAATATGGCGAAAGAATATCGCAAGGTGCCTCTGCTGCACGCGCCGCAAAAGGAACCCAACTTGCTGATCCAGGCGGTAGGTCACCTGATCCGATGCTCTCTTAGTATTGCTGTTCTTGGACATGACTTCCGCGTCTCTTAATTCGGTCGTCTTATCTCGGACCGGCCAAATCATGCAACTGAATCTGTATTGACAGCCCAGACAATCGCACGCAAAATCCATTTGCATACGAATGAGTTTAATACGAACGGGTCTCGCAAGAAGCAGAGGAGGTTGTGCTTGGAAGAGATGGCACAGGCACAATATTTCCGACCTCGTGATCTGGCTTCAGCCCTGGATTGGCTGGCCAGCCACCAAGCACGCATTGCAGCTGGTTGTACAGACCTTCTCGCAGCCACCGATGCACAACGTTTGTCCGGTAACGTCCTTGATATCACTGCTATTCAGGGCCTGCGCGGTATATCGCGCGAGAATGATCATTGGCGCTTTGGGGCTACAACGACCTGGACCGACGTCATCCAGGCTGAACTCCCGCCAGCCTTTGACAGTCTCAAACTGGCTGCGCGCGAAGTCGGATCACAGCAAATCCAGCATGCCGGCACACTCGCTGGCAATCTTTGCAATGCATCGCCTGCTGCCGACGGCGTGCCATGTTGGCTCACGCTCGACGCACAAGTTGAACTCGTCTCAAAGACTACCAAACGCACCCTTCCGCTGACCTCATTCATCGCCGGGCCGCGAAAGACGGAGATTGCCAGCGGAGAAATCGTTTCGGCAATCCTTGTTCCGGATAACTCATCAAAGGGACGGTCGACTTTTTTGAAACTCGGCGCCCGCAAGTATCTCGTTATCTCAATCGCCATGGTTGCGGTGAGGTTGGATGAGCGCGATGGCGTGATTGTCGATTGCGCGGTCTCCGTTGGCTCATGCAGTGCAGTCGCGACTCGCCTCAATGCCCTGGAAGATGCACTCGAAGGCCAATCAGTAAGAGATATCACCGTGCCCAGCATGGATCATCTCATCAAGCAATCGATCAATCCGATTGACGACCTGCGCAGTGATTCCGATGGCCGCGCGATCGCTGCCAGTGAACTCGTGCATCGCTGCATACTGGCACTGACAAACAGCAAGATGGTTGCGGCATGACACAGCAAGCGGCGCAGCATCAACTTGTCGTCAATGGACAGCGCATACATGTGACGACACCGCCTGGCCAGAGACTAAGTGATGTGCTTCGTGAGCGCATCGGGCTCGTCGGCACAAAAGTCGGCTGCGATGCGGGTGATTGTGGAGCCTGCACGGTCCTGGTTGATGGCGTCCCCAAATGTGCGTGCCTAACGCCGGTCAGCCATGTCGCTGACAGCGAGATTCTGACAATTGAGGGGTTGTCGGAAGACCAACTGGCACCAATCCAAGCGTCGTTTCTGAGGCATGGGGCGGCGCAATGCGGGATCTGTACCCCAGGCATGCTGATCACAGCAAGCGCACTGCTATCGAGCAATCCTATACCAACGGCGGATGCGGTCGAGGAGGCTTTGTCCGGTGTCCTGTGCCGCTGCACCGGCTATCGCAAAATCATCGCAGCTGTTTGTGATATCGGCGATCCGATTGTTCAGTCAGAAACCAAATGCCCGCGCTCCGTTGTTGGCAGCTCAATCCCAAGGCTGGATGGGCGACCGAAAGTAGACGGCTCCGAGATCTTTGGTGCGGACTACTGGCCACCCAATGCACTCTACGCCCGTGCCGTACGCTCACCGTACCATGCCGCGACCTTCAGCTTCGAAGCATTGGATCAGTTCGTCGAGTCTACGCCAGGCGTGGAATATGTCTTCACAGTTGATGACATCAACGGCGAGAACGTTTTTGGAGTCATTCCACCGTTCGCAGACCAACCTGCACTGGCAAGCCGGCAAGCGCGTTTCAAGGGCGAGGCTGTCGCCTTGATCGTAGGTGAACGAGAAACACTATCTACGTTCGATCTATCAGAGTTTCCCATCGAGTGGACTGAGGTTGAGGCTGTTCTGGACTCCGGCCCAGCACAAACCTCCTCCTCACCTATTCACGAAAGCCGCAGCGGCAACATCCTAATCACTGGCAACGTCAAAACGGGAGATGTTGAAATCAACCTCGCCAGTGCCGCGCACGTTGTCCAAGGGACAATGGCAACAAGCTACATTGAACATGCCTACATTGAACCGGAAGCCGGATGCGCCTGGATGGACGGCGACATGCTCGTCATTCAGGCCTGCACGCAGGCGCCTTATATGGACCGTGATGATACAGCCCGCGTGTTGGGCCTAGCTCCGGAACGCATTCGCATTATTCCAGCTGCAACAGGCGGCGGCTTTGGTTCAAAGATTGACGTTTCGCTTCAACCGTTGCTCGGACTTGTTGCATTGCAGACAAGGCGAGCTTGCCGGATGGTCTACACACGATCGGAATCCATGACGTCGACGACCAAGCGTCATCCAGGATCCATGCAAGCAACAATTGGCGCCGATGCCGATGGCAAACTTGTCGGAATGAAATTCGACGGCGACTTCAATACGGGAGCTTACGCGAGCTGGGGCCCCACGGTTGCCAACCGCGTTCCAGTCCACGCCTCCGGACCTTACAAAGTCCCAAACTATCATGCACAAGCCCGCGCTATTCATACCAATGGCCCCGTCGCCGGCGCGTTTCGCGGTTTTGGTGTTCCTCAAGCCGCAAGTCTCCAGGAAACGCTCTACGACGAACTCGCTGAGCAATGCGGGTTAGATCGACTCGAATTTCGTAGAATAAATGCCCTCCAAGATGGTGACACATCGGTCTGCGGTCAGCAGATGCGCGCCGTTGGAATACGCGAATGCCTAGATGCACTAGTACCGCACTGGAAAGCAGCACTGCAGGCAGCCGAGACGTTCAACGCCTCTTCAGACGTCATCAAACGTGGTATTGGGGTCGCGTCATGCTGGTACGGCTGCGGGAATACATCTCTCCCAAATCCTTCCACAATACGCCTGGGTATCACAAACGATGGAGCACTCAGACTCCACCAGGGCGCAGTCGATATCGGTCAGGGTTCAAACACAGTCATCACGCAGATCTGTTCCGATGCCTTGGGATTACCGATAGAGCAGTTTGAGTTGATCAGCGCGGATACGGCCCTAACACCTGACTGCGGAAAGACATCCGCCTCCCGTCAGACGTTCGTCACTGGCAAAGCAGCTGAAATGGCCGGCCGCACACTCCGACAGAGAATCCTAAGAATGAGCAACATGAGCGATGATGCAACGATTGCTCTTGAGGGCTCGCAGCTAACGATCTCAGACCAGATCACGACGCGCGCAATTGATCTCAATGATTTGGAGGTCGAAGCGCACGGCTATGTCCTGCACGCAGAAGAGACCTACGACCCCCCAACAAAGCCGCTCGATGAAAACGGTCAGGGTATACCCTATGCCGTCTACGGCTACGGCGCACAAATGGCCGAAGTAGAAGTGGACACAAAGCTCGGCACAGTCAAAGTCGTCAATATTGTTGCCGCCCATGATCTTGGTCGGGTTGTCAATCCGACACTCGCTGAAGGTCAGATCGAAGGTGGAATTGCCCAAGGCCTGGGGATGGCCTTGATGGAGGAGTACGTCCCTGGGCGGACGGAAAACCTACATGACTACCTCATCCCAACAATTGGTGATGTTCCACCAATCCAATCTATCTTTATCGAGAAGACCGACCCGGAAGGTCCAATGGGTGTGAAGGGATTGGGAGAGCATGTCCTCATCCCGACAGCCCCGGCCATCCTCAACGGCATTCGGCACGCGTGTGGCGCAAAAGTTACGAAACTGCCTGCGCTGCCGCATCGCGTACTCCGTGCCATCCAAGAAGCAAAGGTGTCAAAATGAGTGAAACTTCCGAGAAGGTTCGCTGCGATGCCTGCCCGGTGATGTGCTACATCGCCGATGGGAAAACCGGCGCCTGTGATCGCTATGCCAATGCCAATGGCCAAATCATTCGAACGGACCCTCTGACGATTCTCAACAAACGCATCGAGACAGGTGGAGAAATCACGCCGTTCCTGAAGTCAGAATGGGATGGAAGCCTGGTACGCGACGACGAAGTGTTCGTCACAGCCAACGGTGCCGGCACGACCTACCCGGACTACAAGCCCGCCCCATTCATCGTCAGTCAGGAAGTCGAAGGCGTTGATTGTATCACTGTTGTAACCGAAGCGATTTTCTCCTACTGCGGCGCGAAGGTAAAGATCGATACAGACCGCCACATCGGCCACGAAGCTGCAACCGTACGGGTCAAGGGCGAAGCCATCGGGCATGTTATGACCAGCGAATATGGCTCACAAATGCTGTCGCTTGGAGGTGTCGATCACCTCACAGGCGGGTCCAAGGCAGAGGGCCGCGTGACCTGCGATTCACTTATGCAGCTGTGTAATAAGGAGGCCGTTGAACTAACGATTGATGGCGGCTCCACAGTCGTCGTGCAGGCTGGCAAAGCGCCGATTGTCGACGGGCACATGGAAGAGCGCATGAGGGTCGGCTGCGGCTCTGCCACGATCGGTATGTTCGCCTCGCAATGGAAAGACCTCGTGGACGAAGTCGTCGTCGTCGATGACCACATCACCGGCGTCGTCTCAGAACATCAAGCCGGCAAGGTTCTGGATTGGCCGGACACAGGCATCAAGATCAAGGGGCGGCGCTCGACCCCAGGCCGCTACTTTCAAGTCGCAGACCCCGGACTTGGGTGGGGCGGTACCGACATCCAGGATCCACTCACAATCCTCGGGCCATGGAACGCCAAGAAAGGCGCTCACCCCGGACTAACGATGCTGATGGTGTCGACCACAGGCGAACAGTTTGGTTACTACGTGCTTGACGACAATCTTGAGCCGCAACCAAAAAGTCTTCCCGATGCTCTCCGCCCATCTGTCGATCTCATAGCGGAAAATTGCGAGCCGGCGCTTTGCACTGTTTTGTTCATGGGCGGAGCGGGGGGATCGCTCAGATCGGGTGTCACTAAGAACCCGGTCAAACTCACCCGATCTGTACAGGCCTTGAAGACTTCGGTGACATGTGGCGGGGCTCCACTCTATGTCTGGCCTGGCGGCGGCATAACAATCATGGTTGATGTCACCCGGATGCCTGACAACTCATTTGGTTACGTTCCAACACCAGCTTTGGTCGCCCCGCTGGAGTTCACGGTCTCCCGAGACGATTACCTGAATCTTGGCGGACATGAATCGGCCATCCGATCAGTGCCCAGCATTCTTGACACGGGCGGCGAGTACGGTGACGCCATCCGTGCCATAGCACCTCCTCAGGGCAGCAAGCTTGCCACAAAGAAAGTGCATTAACGTGCAGGGCGCGCAAGCCACCATATTGCCTGATGGGCAACGTCTACACTTGCACCACGGTCCAATTGATCTGATCATTGAAGCCAATGGAGCTGGTCTGGACGCAGCCTATCAGCGAGCCATCAAAAGGTTCAAAACGATACTTGAAGAGCTTGTGGCTGAGCTACCGGATTTGCGAGCGCAGGGACAGCCGAATCGCAAATTCATGAGCCCAGTCGCTCAGCGCATGCAGAAAGCCATTGCACCCTACTGCGATGAGTTCGTAACCCCAATGGCCGCCGTCGCTGGCGCAGTCGCGGACAATGTTCTGAAATACATTTGTGACGGCCCTGATGTCGACAAAGCCTATGTCAACAACGGTGGCGATATCGCATTCCATCTCACTCCCGGAAACCATATGACGGTTGCGCTAGCCTCCATATCCGGCGGCCAGGCCACCGTAACGGCCAGTGATTCCTATCGTGGTATTGCCACATCCGGCTGGCGCGGACGGAGCATGTCTTTAGGCATTGCTGATGCAGTCACCGTCATCGCTCGGACTGCGGCAAGCGCCGATGTGGCGGCAACGATGATTGCCAACGCGGTTGATCTTCCGGACTGCTCAGCCATTTCGCGAACACCAGCTGCCGAACTCTACCCTGAAAGCGATCTCGGTGATCGCCTCGTAACGACTGATGTCGGCGAATTATCAACCACTCAAGTTGAACAGGCGCTCAAGAGCGGTCGATCATTGGCCGAACAACTGCTCAAACGCGACTTGATCGGTGCAGTCTGCCTTCAGCTTGGCGACTCGGTTCAGCAAATCGGATTTTCAAGCCTGGATCGCACTACTCAATTTGATCGACCACAAATCGAAAAACCCGACCACAGCAATCAGAATCTGTCCAAGCAATGGTCCGCCACTCGCAATTGGGATGCCACAAATGCCAGAGTTTAAGCTCCGCAAGACGCTCATGTTTATTGAAGACATTCACCATGAGAATGGCCCCGAGCCATCTCAGCCTCGGAACCGGGCTGCAATCCTTGCCCTGGTCAACAATCCATTTGCTGGCACCTATGCAGAAGACCTGCAAAGTGCCATGGACGACCTAAAACCACTCGGCGCGATGATGACCGATCGCCTGATTGATGCATTGGGTGGCCTGGAGGGCATTGATGGCTATGGCAAAGCAGCAGTCGCAGGCGAGGCTGGTGAGTTAGAACATACGGCCCTCTGGCACGTTCCAGGGGGTTATGCCATGCGACAGCAACTTGGGACAGCCAAAGCAATCGTCCCATCCGCCATGAAAGTTGGCGGTCCCGGTTGTCGCATTGATGTTCCACTTGGCCATATCAATGCCGCCTACGTCCGCAGCCATTTCGATGCCATGGAAGTTGGCGTACCCGACGGACCAAGAGCCAATGAAATCCTATTCGCGCTCGCCATGAGCAAAGGCCCGCGGATCCATAGCCGTATGGGCGGCCTTACGACTGATGATGTTGTCGGCGAAGATGGACTAAGATAGATTTCATCACAGAGACACGGTCGACAGACGGACTTGATCAGCGAGACAATTTTCATTAGCATACAAATGAAATCATGCTCCGTTAGTAGACGGTGAAATAGCACCGCAGTGGGATTTAGAAGGTAGCGACCATGCGAAAATTCCTCGACATCGATCTTTCGACGCAAACGATCAAATCGCGCGAGCTGCAAGGCCGGGAGATCGTCAACTCCGGAAGGCGCTTAATTGCGGAAACGCTCCTCAAGGATGGCATTGCAAAGATCGACCCGCTGTCACCCGAGAATCCCTTGATCTTTTCAGCCGGCCCGTTCGCCGGAACCAACTTTTCAAATGCCAACCGCCTCAGCGTCGGCTGCAAGAGCCCGCTAACCGGCGGCATCAAGGAGGCAAACACTGGTGGCACATTGGGCTTCGCCTTGGGCCAGCTCGAAATTGCCGGCTTCACGCTACATGGTGCTTCAACAGAATGGGTGACAATTCGCATCCCGAAAGATGGCTCGATAACATTCGAAGATGCATCCGATCTCCTCGGCCTGGGTAACTTCGATGCTGCCAAGAAGCTGCACGGCATCTACGGCGACAAAGTTGCGTTAGCACTCTGCGGACCAGTCGGTGAATATGGTGGCCTTCTATCCGGCGTGGCGTTCTCGGACACCGACAACCGGCCGTCCCGCATTGCTGCTCGCGGTGGCGTTGGCGCAGTCATGGGCCTCAAGAAGGTCAAGGCCATCGTCGTCGACAAAGATAAGATGCCGACACTCCATGATCGCAAAAAGGTCATGCGTGCCATCAAGGACTACGGCAAGAAGCTTGGCGAGTCGCCTGCCGTGAAGAGCCTCGAGACAACGGGAACGGCTATGGTCGCCGATCTCACAAACCATATGGGCGCCTTGCCAGTCCGCAACTTCTCTTCCGGTCAGTTGGTTGAGCCGGGAGAGGGGCCATTCAAGATGGGCGGAGACTTCATTCGTGAAAGCAACTCTGAGCGCGGTGGTGAAATCTCTCATGCCTGCATGCCTGGCTGCTTGATCAAATGCAGCAACGTCTACGTTGATGCCAGTGGCCGCGAGATCGTCTCGCCACTTGAGTACGAGACGATTGGATTGCTCGGAACGAACTGCGGCCTGACTGAGCCGGATGATGTCGCCATACTCAACGAAACCGCCAACGACCTTGGGATCGATACAATCGAAGTTGGCGCAATGATCGCGATGCTCATGGATGGCGGCCATGCGGAATTCGGCGACATGGAATTCATGAAGCAATGCCTGGAAGACATCCGCGTCGGCAATGAACGCGGTCAACTTCTGGCGCAAGGCACAGCCCGCGTCGGCAAGCACTTCAACATCGCACGCATCCCGGTCATTAAACAGCAGGCAATCAGCGCCTATGATCCACGCGTCGTCGAGGTGACGGGGATATCAATGATGGTCACCGCGCAAGGAGCTGATCACACGACCGGCAACTCCCCCACGTTCAAATGCGATGACAAAACCATCGAGGTGATTGCCGCTGAGAGCTACAAGATGCAGGTCAACAGCGCCGTGGCAGATTCAATCGGCTTGTGCGTGTTTGGACGGTCAGTCACCGACGGCAACCTGAAACTCATTGCTGATGCCATGAATGACGCGTTTGATCTCGACATCACTCCAGAAGAAGTTCGCGAACTCGGCCGCGAAGCACTAAGGCTTGAGGACGAATTCAATCGTGAAGCAGGTTTCATGGAAGAGGACGACGAACTCCCAGCCTTCTTCCATTCTGAACCGTTGCCGCCGACCAATCGCTCAGCCCGCCTCCAGGCGAGTGAAGTCAACTCATACATGCGGCGGTTGCGGGCAGGCGAAGTAGAGGTGCAGTACGTATGACATTCATCGTCACAGAAAACTGCATCAACTGTAAGCTTCAGGACTGCATCGAAGTCTGCCCGGTTGATTGCTTCTACGAGGGCGAAAACTTCCTCGTCATCCATCCCGACGAGTGCATCGATTGCGGAGTGTGCGAACCTGAGTGCCCGGAGGAGGCAATCAAGGCTGACACCGAACCTGGGTTAGAAAAGTGGCTGGAGATCAACACGCGCTTAGCAAACATCTGGCCGAACATCACAGCCAAGGGCGAAGTACCAGCAGACGCCCAAGAATGGTCAGGTAAGCCGGGCAAGGAAGCGTTGTTGTCCGAGCGGCCCGGACGAGGAGACGGTTAACCAAGACCCTTTCGCCGGTCGGCACGCTCCAGCTCCGCCCACTGCATGGAAAACCAGAGGTCGGAGCGCTCCGGTTTCATTTGAGCAAGTCCTTAGGCGACTTGTTGGCCAAGTTCCAACCCGCCTGACTCAACAATGAAGTCCGCAATCTCACCAATGCCACCATCGTCTTTCAAGTTCGCGAAGACAAACGGCCGCCCGGCCCGCATCCGCGTTGCATCGCTCCTCATGACATCAAGATTGGCGCCAACATAGGGAGCGAGGTCAGTCTTATTGATGACCAGCAAGTCAGACTTCGTGATTCCCGGCCCTCCCTTGCGGGGGATCTCCTCACCCTGAGCAACGTCGATCACATAGATCGTCAGGTCCGCCAGATCAGGCGAGAACGTTGCGGCCAGATTATCTCCTCCGGACTCAATCAACACTAGCTCAAGATCGGGCAGACGACCGCGCATCTCCGCAATAGCGTTGAGATTGAGAGAGCAGTCCTCGCGGATCGCCGTATGTGGACATCCGCCTGTTTCAACACCCATCACACGTTCTGAGGGCAACACCTGCGCACGCATCAGGAACTCGGCATCTTCACGCGTGTAGATGTCGTTCGTGATCACACACATATCTGTTCTTGCGGCAAGTGCCCGGCACAATCCGGCAGTCAGTGTTGTCTTGCCGGAGCCAACCGGTCCACCAATGCCAACGCGCAACGGTCCGTGAGGTGAAGTCATGAGCGAAACAACCTCGTTGTTTGAGTTTCATGTAAGAGAGAAGCAAGGTCCGCCCCAAAAGTTGCAGTCCCTAGCTCATCCAGTCCCGAATTTCGGCAGGCCTCACAGAGCGAGCGGATCGCTGGCAACAAGTCAGCTGTCACGCGCTGACCGTCGAACTGCCCAATAGCACCCAGCCTGATGGCTGCTGAAACCTGATTGCCAATGAATGCCAATGCAACGGCTTCGAGAACGCCGTCCACCTCAAACTCATACTCTCTTGCTGCAAGGCCGATCGCACTCGTCAATGTTAGATCTGCTTCAAGGCCTCTCGCGCCCAGGCAGGACCCAAGCGACCACGCAGCCTGGTAAGCAGCCCAAAAACTCTGCCCCTGATCACACGCTTCCTTCGCTCGTTCGGCAGAAGGTTGAAGAGCAGTCGATAACTCTATGAGTTCTGCAAGTTCGGTTTCGCTATTTGCTCGCATGATAAGCGACAGCAGGATCAACTCGTTCCGCAAAGAGCCATGGGAGATAACGCAATCTAACCACGTTGTCAGAGTTGCTCGATCAGAGACCCAGTCACGCGCGACCGCAGTTTCAAGCGCCTGGCTGTAGGCAAAACCACCGACCGGAAACGCTGGCGATAACCATATCAGAAGCTCAGTCGGCAGCCGCTGAACTGTCGTTTCACTCTGCCGCATCCGGTCCTGCATCAATGATGCTCATGATCGTGCTGATGTGCGTGTCCGGAATTGTGATCGTGGCCGTCGTGATGATGATGGCCGCGTTCAAGCGAACCATGTCCTCCATATGCGCCACCTTCCGGCTCAAACGGCCTTGAAACATCGGACACGGTACCACCAAGGCCCCTCACCATATCCCCAAGTACGTGATCAGGCAGAATGTAAATCGCCTCGCTGGTTATTTCCGCCGGTGTATGGCGGTTGCCAATATGCCAAGCGATCTGCATCAACTGCAGGGAACTCGGAGCGGTGATCATCAACAGATCCTCCGAAGCCGCACGGACAACAATGACATCCCCCTCCTCACTGACAAGCCCGGCACCCGACGGCATATAAGTCGTCTCGGCAAGATCCAACAGAAACGGACGACCACAATCCGTCATCCAGCGTACACGGCGTCGATAGCGCTCCTCGCGCGGGAGAGTGATCGCCAGCTCAGCCGTTTCAAGCCGGGCATCTGGTGGAAATATGATAGACGTTGCTCGAAGCATCTCCGGCCTCAAAAAAGAAAGTAGCGTTGCGCCATTGGCAACTCTTCGGCGGGTTCGCACACCAACAGCTCGCCATCTGCACGCACTTCGTAGGTTTCTGGATCAACAGTAATATCAGGCGTGGCATCGTTCATCACCATGTCCGCCTTTGATATCCCACCGCGAACATTCTCAACGGCAACAAACTCTTTCTTGAATGTACTGCCCTCGCTGCCCTCCCCAGCACCAAGCCTGGCTGCGATGCCGCCATCCTTGAAGGCTGCCTGCGAAACGAAAGTCACAGATGTTGCAGTCAGTGCCGAACCGTAGGCGCCGAACATCGGCCGATAGTGGACCGGCTGCGGCGTCGGTATCGACGCATTCGGATCACCCATTTGCGCTGCCGCAATTGCACCGCCCTTGATAATCATGTCGGGTTTCACGCCAAAGAAGGCCGGCGACCAAAGCACGAGATCTGCAAGTTTGCCCTTCTCGATGGAGCCAATATGCTTTGACATGCCATGCGCAATCGCCGGATTGATCGTGTATTTCGCGATGTAACGCTTCACACGGGCATTGTCATTGCCGCTTGCGCCATCCTCCGGCAACGCACCTCGCTGCACTTTCATTTTGTGAGCCGTTTGCCATGTCCGGATAATGACTTCGCCGACGCGGCCCATGGCCTGGCTATCAGATGCCATCATCGACAAGGCGCCAATGTCATGCAGGATGTCCTCGGCAGCAATCGTCTCCTTGCGGATACGGCTTTCGGCAAATGCCAGGTCCTCCGGGATCGACTGATCCAAGTGATGGCAAACCATCAGCATGTCGAGATGTTCGTCAATCGTATTGACAGTAAAAGGTCGGGTTGGATTGGTCGACGACGGCAGCACATTCGATAGTCCAGCAACACGAACGATGTCTGGCGCATGCCCGCCTCCGGCACCTTCGGTGTGGAAAGCATGGATCGTGCGTCCCTTGAATGCCGCAATAGTATCCTCAACAAACCCACTCTCATTCAGCGTGTCAGTATGGATCATGACCTGCACATCATAATCGTCCGCAACGCTGAGGCAGGTGTCAATCGCCGAGGGTGTCGTCCCCCAATCCTCGTGCAGTTTCAAGGCGCAGGCTCCGGCCTTCACTTGTTCAACGAGGCCGGAACGGTTTGATGCGTTTCCCTTGCCAGCAAACGCCAAGTTCATCGGAAACGCGTCAGCCGCGCGCAACATCATTTCGATGTGCCACGGCCCAGGCGTACATGTTGTTGCATTGGTACCTGTTGCAGGCCCCGTCCCTCCACCCAGCATCGTCGTGACGCCGGACATCAACGCCTCCTCAATCTGCTGGGGACAGATGAAATGGATATGCGCGTCAAACCCTCCCGCCGTCAGGATCTTACCTTCGCCGGCGATGACTTCGGTACCGGGACCAATCGTAATTGTGACATCAGGTTGTATGTCCGGATTACCTGCCTTTCCGATGGCCTCAATGCGCCCACCTTTTATCCCGACATCAGCCTTGATGATACCTGTATGATCGACAATCAAAGCATTCGTTATGACAGTATCAACAGCGCCATCGGCACGGCGCACCTGGCTCTGCCCCATGCCGTCCCGAATAACTTTGCCCCCGCCAAATTTCACCTCTTCACCGTAAGTCGTGAGATCTTGCTCAACCTCGACAAAGAGCTCCGTATCGGCCAGACGCACTTTGTCCCCGACGGTCGGGCCGAACATGTCGGCGTAGGTCTCGCGCGCAATCCTGAACGACATCTATTCTTCCCTCAAAGTTTGCCCATGACCTGTTGGCGGAAGCCATGAACCGTTCGTGCACCCGACAAGGCGACGAGCACGACGGTTCGCGATTGACCCGGTTCAAATCGAACAGCAGTTCCGGCTGGAATATCAAGCCTGAAGCCGCGTGCTTTTTCACGATCAAAACTCAGCGCCGGATTGGTTTCGAGAAAGTGGTAGTGGCTGCCAACTTGGATCGGCCGATCGCCTGTGTTCGAGACCTCAATTTCGATCGTTTCGCGCCCGGCGTTGAGCTCGATGTCGCCGGCCAGCGTGATAACTTCACCAGGGATCATTTACGCCTCCGGGCAGTCGTTTGACGCACCAAAAATAAGAGCACAACCGACAGCAAGAAAAGTGAAACTGCGATCACCGATGAGCCGACACTCAGGTCCATAATGTGCGGATGGGCGTGGGGAACTTCAGTCGTATGTGCCCACGCAGGCGCAGATGAGAGCGTCACCGCAAGTGCCGGAAACATTCTTGAAAATCTCACTTCAGATCTCTCCTGTTTATCGGATTGGATCATGGACCGTGACCAGTTTGGTACCATCCGGGAAGGTCGCCTCGACCTGAACGTCATGGATCATCTCAGCCACCCCTTGCATGACCTGCTCGCGCGAAATCACACTGGCACCAGCCTGCATAAGTTCCGAAACGCTGCGGCCGTCCCGTGCCCCTTCAACGACAAAGTCTGTAATGAGCGCAATAGCTTCGGGATGATTGAGTTTGACCCCTCGTTCCAACCTGCGACGTGCCACCATCGCAGCCATCGCGACCAGCAGTTTATCTTTTTCTCTCGGAGTTAGGTTCACGGTAAAGTCAGCCCTTTCATAGTATTGGCAGGCAGGTGATCGCGCTGAACTAAGTCGACCACACTCTGGGTAACGTACCACGCCCCAAAGCCGGAACAATCTCGGACATCAAAAGACGGATCCACTCTGTCTTAAGAGCCATACCACGCACAACAAGCATGCTGTTCCAAGCACTCGCTGCACAATCCAACTCAGCTGAAGCCAAGACCTCTCTGACAGGTCCAAGTTTGTCCTCAGCATCTGGTGCGAGAAAAACCAAAGTGAGTAAGGCTTGAGATCCGCCCGCCATCACTGCTTCGGAGAAACAACGATAAGTCTCGTCACGCATTAAGACGTTCTCGGCAAACACAAGACGGTCATCCCTGCGAACACGCCATTGGTCACGGAACAAGCCTTGTGCCAGCGTCTCGCCCATCGCCGCGCGTCCGAGAACGAGCGTCTCAGCCAACAGCAATGTCGACGACCTCACAATATCAGCGGAAATCGCACGCTGGAGACGCGAGCGATCAAAGATAATCGTATCTTGTGGCAGCCAGTTCAGGCCGGCACCTGCACCGAGTACAATTCGTGTATCAACTTTGGAAGTCGCACCATCGGATGAACGATAAATCCGTTCAGATGCTTGCGTTGTGACAGTGAGATCCGCGTCATCGTCGACATGAATATCATGCAGAATATCATCACCGGCAGCGATACCACCACCTGTATTGATGAGCACCGCCTCTGGCGGCGATGAGCGCCTTGGCGAGCGGACCTTATAGCCATCACGCTCGCGGGTATCGACGATCCGGCTCTCACCGAATCGGCGTTCACAGCGGACTGAAACACCGCCCGAAACTCGGACATTTCCAATCGCAATTGGAACATTCGGTGCCGGGTCAGACAGAAAGGTGGCTGCGGACATGATCCTCCCTCATCTCTGCACGTGCTCCAGAAAGAACAACCTGGCCGCGATCCATAACAGCGTAGGTATCAGCCAGATCGCGGGCAAACTCGAAATATTGTTCGACAAGAACAATCGCCATCTCACCCTTGTCGCGCAGATACGATATCGCCCGACCAATGTCCTTGATGATAGAGGGTTGAATACCCTCAGTTGGTTCGTCAAGAACGAGAAGCTTGGGCCGAGCAACCAATGCGCGCCCGATCGCGAGCTGCTGCTGCTGCCCCCCGGATAAGTCACCACCACGCCGGCCCAACATATCTTTGAGAACCGGAAACAACTCAAAAATCTCATCAGGTACAAATCTATTCCCACGACCTGCCGCCGCAAAGCCCGTTTCCAAGTTCTCGCGAACAGATAGCAAGGGGAATATCTCACGTCCTTGGGGAACAATTGCGATCCCACTGCGCGCTCTTGCATGCTGCGGCTGTGATGTGATGTTAGCACCTTGCCAACTGATAGAACCGGCACTAATGGCCTGCTGACCAACAATAGCCCTAAGCAGGCTTGTTTTGCCGACACCATTACGACCGAGCACACAAGTCACTTGCCCAACTGCTGCTTCGAGCGAAACCCCACGCAACGCCTGGGCAGCCCCGTAATGAAGATCGATCTTGTCAACGTTCAGCATTGTTGCCCCCTTACTCCAGCCTTTACCGTCCGAGGTACACTTCGATGACACGCTCATCGCTTGAGACGGCATCAATCGACCCTTCCGCCAGCACGGCGCCTTCATGCAGGCAGGTCACTTTAACATCGAGGGCGCGCACAAATGCCATGTCGTGCTCGACCACGACAACCGAGTGGGTTTGAGCAATGTCGCGCAGCAAGCTCGCTGTATCTTCAGTCTCAGAATCAGTCATGCCGGCAACCGGTTCATCGACCAGCAGTAGCTTGGGATCCTGCGCCAGCAACATCGCAATCTCGAGCCACTGCTTTTGCCCATGGCTGAGATCACCGGCAGCGCGTTCCCGCAGGGTCAGGAGACGCACGCGATCGAGAATTGCATCAATATCCACGTCGGCGATTTGATCACGGGAACCAAAGAGCGCAGACCATGGTGTCCGCTCACCTGCCAATGCCAGACGAATGTTGTCAGCTACGGTATGACTCTCAAACACAGTCGGCTTTTGAAACTTTCGTCCGATCCCGAGTTCGGCAATTTCAGTTTCATCGAGCTCTGTCAGATCATGACTGTCCGCAAACACGACCTCCCCCATATCAGGTTTGGTCTTGCCCGTTATCACATCCATCATTGTGGTTTTGCCAGCACCATTCGGGCCGATGATTGCACGCATCTCTCCCGGCTCCAGATATAGCGACAACGCATTGAGAGCGCGAAAACCATCGAATGAGACGGTCACGCCATCGAGATAGAGTACACTGTTCGGGCTGTTCATCATCTACTCCGCCGCCTGCGCCACGCCGTCATCAGCAGATCGCTCTTTCTGCTGCCTCCGCATGCGTTTGATGACATCGCCGGCTGTCCCCACAATGCCTTTTGGCAAGAACAGCGTCGAAAGAATGAAAATGCCGCCGAGGGCAAACAGCCAGTAGGGCGCCAGCAGCCCCGTCGTGAAGATTGTCTTCAGATAATTCACGACAACGGCCCCGAGCGCCGCTCCCGTTAACGTACCCCGGCCACCAACGGCAACCCAGATGACAGCCTCGATCGAGTTGGCCGGCTGGAACTCGGATGGATTGATGATGCCGACCTGTGGCACATAGAGTGCCCCCGCCAGCCCCGCCATACAGGCCGATACCACAAACACCAGGAGTTTGTAGTTCTCGACACGGTATCCCAGGAAACGCGTTCGGCTCTCCGCATCCCGTATGGCAATCAAAACCTTGCCAAACGTCGACGTCACCATGTACCGCGAAATAACATAAGTCAGGGCCAGGACAACGACAGTCGTCACGTATAAGGCATTGCGCGTGCCCTGCGCTTGAATATCAAATCCGAGAATATCCTTGAAATCGGTGAGACCATTGTTGCCACCAAAACCCATTTCATTTCGGAAGAAGGCCAGCAGCAATGCGTACGTCATCGCCTGGGTGATGATCGACAGATAGACGCCTGTCACACGCGACCGAAACGCAAGCCATCCGAAGCAGAAGGCTAACAGTCCCGGCACAAGGACCACCATCAGCAGCGCAAACGGGAACATATCAAAGCCGTACCAAAACCACGGCAACTCTTTCCAGTTCAAAAACACCATGAAGTCCGGCAGAATCGGATCTGCATAGACACCACGGGTGCCGATCTGGCGCATTAGATACATGCCCATGGCATAGCCGCCGAGTGCGAAGAATGCAGCGTGGCCGAGCGAAAGGATCCCGCAGTATCCCCACACCAGATCAAGTGCGACTGCCAAAATGGCGTAGCATAAATACTTCCCAAGCAGCGCGACCACGTGGGTTGGAACATGAAAAGGCGATGATTCCGGCAGCAGCATGTTACTCGCCGGGACGAGGATTGCAGCAGCCAATAGGACCCCTAGAAAGATCCGACTAGCGGTATCGCTGATGCTGAAGAGGGCTCGTGTGATCATGCTTCGACAGCCCGCCCTTTAAGTGCGAAGAGACCGCGCGGTCGCTTTTGAATGAACAGGATCAACAGGACGAGGATCACAATCTTGGCAAGCACCGCACCGGCCCACGGCTCGAGGAACTTGTTGGTCACACCAAGCGCCATGGCTGAGACCAGCGTGCCCCAAAGATTTCCGACGCCACCGAAAACAACAACCATGAAGCTGTCGACGATGTAGCTCTGACCGAGGTTCGGAGACACATTGTCGATCTGACTAAGCGCAACGCCAGCAATCCCCGCAATACCGGATCCAAGCCCGAACGTCATGGCATCAACGTAACCCGTTCGAATGCCCATTGATGCAGCCATTCGCCGGTTCTGCGTCACGGCACGCATTTGAAGCCCCAGTGAGGTCGCCCGCAGTACCAGCAACAGCAGTGCGAAGACGACGAGGGAAAAGACAATGATCCACAGGCGGTTGTAGGTGATAGCAAGTCCGAAAAAGTCGAAGCCCCCTGTCATGTAGGACGGTGCTCCAACTTCCCGGTTTGTCGGACCAAAAATCGTCCGCACCGCCTGCTGCAGAATGAGGCTGACACCCCAGGTTGCTAGCAAGGTCTCCAACGGACGGCCGTAGAGGAATTGGATGATGCCACGCTCAATTGCGATTCCTACTAATCCAGCCACAGCGAATGCCAGCGGAATCGCAAGTGGTAGCGACAGATCAAAGGCTTCCGGCGCATACGCGCGAAAAGCCTCCTGGACCACAAACGTCGTATAGGCCCCCAGCATGACCATTTCGCCATGCGCCATGTTGATAACGCCCATCACACCGAAAGTGATGGCAAGCCCAATCGCAGCCAGCAGCAGAACAGATCCAAGCGACAGCCCATACCAGACATTTTGAACTTGTGAAGCAACCGCCAGCCACCGTTCAATTTGGACTATCGCGCCCCTTGCAGCCTGGGCTACGTCGGCATCGCTGGATTGCAGTGCTGGCCTGAGTGCGACGATCGCATCCTGTTTGCCACGCCTCTCCAGAACTTCCACGGCTGCAAGCTTGTCCGACTTGCTTGCCCCGTTGCTGGCGATAACGAGCGCAGCTCGCGTATCAATCAGCGCCCGTCGAACATTGCTAACCTCTTCATTGTCGATCAGCTCATCCAGAGCCGGTAGAACAGCGACATCCTTATTGCGGAACACCTCTTCAGCTGCCGCAAGCCGCCTGGCCGTATCCTTGGAACGCAACTGCAAGGTGCCGAGCGCAGCCTTGATCGCGCCGCGCACGCGATTGTTGACACGTACACTCTTGAACTCGCTTGGACGGCTCTTGAGTGGCGCCGCGGTTATAAAATCATAATAGGTCTTACCAGTACGGTAGGCAGCTTGACTGCTATCCCGGGATAGATAGACCCGGCGTTTCGACAAGGCAGTCAGAAGAGCGGGGGCATGCTCCACACCTGAAGCAGCAATGACATCGACAGCCTTGATTGTACTGCCGAAAGAACGAGCGGCAAACAAGGCAAGAGCATCTTGGAGTGTCGTTTCATCAGCACGCAGAGGCGACGCGCCAATCGGCAACGATGCGCATATCGCTAACAGTAAAATAAAGACCCTTGATGCAATCTGCATCCATCCCCCGATAGTGTCGATTTTGACAGTCATGTTGTCGTGTCATGGGGCCGAAGAACGGCCCCATGCTTGTTGTGCATTCCGGTTTCTCATACAAACCGGACGCTCCCTTCATTATCGGGCGATCAGGCGCCGCCACACTTACCCGTCTTGGCATTGAAGTTGCCGCACTTCTTGCCAGGCCAGTCACTGATCAGGTCCTTCGAGCCAGGCAGATAGTCTGACCAGGCATCACCAGGGACCAAGCCTTTGGTTTTCCAGACGACGTCGAACTGCCCGGTTTCCAGAATTTCACCAATCAGAACCGGTTTCGTAATGTGATGGTTGGGCAGCATCTTTGACATGCCGCCAGTCAGGTTCGGCACTTCGACACCAATGATGGCATCAATGACCTTGTCAGGATCGGTGCTCTTCGCCTTCTCAACCGCTTTGACCCACATATTGAAGCCAATGTAGTGCGCTTCCATCGGGTCATTGGTGACGCGCTTCGGATTCTTGGTGAACGCCTGCCACTTCTTGATGAACTCTGCGTTTGCTGGTGCCTCTACGGATTGGAAGTAGTTCCAGGCCGCCAGGTGGCCAACCAGATTGGATGTGTCGATGCCTGCGAGTTCCTCTTCGCCTACCGAGAAAGCAACAACCGGGATATCCGTGGCTTCCACGCCCTGGTTGGACAGTTCCTTGTAGAATGGAACGTTGGCATCACCATTGATTGTCGAGACGACCGCGGTCTTCTTACCGGCCGATCCGAACTTCTTGATATCCGACACGATCGTTTGCCAATCGGAATGCCCGAATGGCGTATAGTTGATCATAATGTCTTCATCCTTGACGCCTTTCGCCTTCAGATAGGCCGCCAGGATCTTGTTGGTCGTGCGCGGATAGACGTAGTCGGTTCCGGCAAGCACCCAGCGCTTCACCGAGCCACCATCCTCACTCATCAGGTAGTCGACAGCAGGGATCGCCTGTTGGTTGGGAGCAGCGCCTGTGTAGAACACGTTGCGCTCGCTCTCCTCGCCTTCATACTGAACCGGATAGAACAGTACCGAATTCAATTCCTTGAAGACCGGCAAAACGGACTTCCGAGAGACTGAAGTCCAGCATCCGAATACGGCGGCGACCTTGTTCTGAGAGATCAGCTCGCGCGCCTTTTCTGCGAACAGCGGCCAGTTGGAGGCCGGATCGACAACGACAGGCTCGAGTTTCTTGCCAAGCAGGCCGCCTTTTTTATTCTGCTCCTCAATAAGCATCAGCATGGCGTCTTTCAGCGTTGTTTCACTGATTGCCATGGTCCCCGAAAGCGAGTGCAGGATGCCGACCTTGATGGTCTCCTCGGCTTTGGCTGCCATACCGCCAACGGCGAGGCTGACTCCAAGCGCGACGGATCCAAGCAAAGATCTTCGCGTTATTTTCATTCCATTCTCCAACTGAGGTTGTTTGCACCGAACACTCATTGGCAAGCGCCGTGCCAGTTGGTGAATGAAATCTTAATAGGAATCTAACCAATTGATAAAATTGAGAAAATCAGAGAAATCAGCTATTCATGAATGGCTACAGAAGGAGCTATATCGCCTGCAATGGCCAAACATTTGACCACACATGCATAAAAATCAGGCAAATTTCATTTGTGCCTATTTGATTGTCATACCGATGTCGCATCCAGTCCCTGGACGGTTGACCTTAGAGGCTCACGACAGTGGTCTTTGCATCCCAATAGACAAGCCAGTTCGCTCAATTCTGAGTGGCCGATCATCTTGATTGCGATTGGGATCGCCAGCGTGGTTCCAACCAGAAGACTGATGATCTAGAGTGCGATGTCGGCGATGCTGACCGAGGTTGTTTGCACCACACTCCACCTCGGGCCCCGTGCCGAAAGGTGCGGGGCTATGACATCGCCTGATATTCTAGCGAGCGCAACGCATTAATCTGACCAGCTGAGCACGCGTATTGGGGCTCTTCATAAAAAGGCTGGACCCTAGCGGCATTCGGTATTCTTGATGAACTCTTTGGCCGCCCACCCTTCGACACCCTTCGCATTTCGGACAGGGCACCAGAACCGCCTGATCGGACACGTCGGCCCACGCTTGGCCAACACTTCACCAAGCTGAGCCGTCGTAACGATCTCACCTTTCTTCGCCGAGTTTTTGCTCCGGATATTGATAGACTGAGCCGTAACCTCGACGCATCCGTGTTTGCTCTCAATCGCCTGCGCTGAGCCAGTCGAAATGGCAGTTGAGGCGAGCGTCAACAGCCCTATTGCGATCAAAGACATGGCCGGAAACGGCCTGCAAATACCGTATGAATTCGACATTGCACATTTCTCCATGCCAATATCTAAGCTGTAGCGGCAGCCTTACAGACTCGGCATCGCCTCTACGCCTCAAAGCCACGATGCACACAGCATCCTCGAATCAGATTGCGATGATTGCATCGAGCAGGGTTGTGCCGCCGTCAAATCAACCGCCACATCCAATCACAAGATCAAATGGCAAGATCAAGACGTGGCTTCCAGAATGGCCGGAACAGTTCAATCTTAGGACAGCGGTCCATAACCACCTTCAGACCCGCATCTTCCGCTAGTTTGGCGGCACGGTCGTCGTAGACGCCTATCTGTCCCCACAGCACCTTCGCACCAATTGCGATCGCCTGCTGGGCAATACCGTAGAGCTCCTCCTTCGGACGGAACACCTCAACCATGTCGACAGGACGATCAATCTCTTCCAGTGTGCGATATACTGAAATGCCGCGGATTTCGGTAAGCTTGGGATTTGGGTTGACGGGTAGTATTTCATAACCCGTTTCATGCAACACACGGAGAACGCCGTAGCTGAACTTGGTTTTGTCGCCACTGGCACCGACCATCGCGATGGTTTTCACCGACCGAAGAATATCGGCCAGAAACTCGGGCGGGTAATCGTATAGACGGTCAATATCGGCTTCAGGCATCTATGCCTCCTTGCGCGTAGCGATGTCCGCCTTGAGTTCGTGCGGCTCAAGTGGATCAAGAAAGGGATTGCGATAAAGCTTGTCATGACTTTCGACGCCAATCTCGAGTGTGCAGTCCGACAAGGGCCGGGCAACACAGAGCACGACATAGCCGTTGTTGATCTGACGATTGTTAAGCGCCACCTGACGGCGTTGATCAATGTCACCAGCAGTCAATTTGGCAGCACAGGTAATGCAGCCGCCATACTTGCAACCGTAAGGAAGGTCGACACCTTGCTCGCGCAAAGTCTCAAGCAACGGGCGACGTGCATCGACTTCGAACGTCGCCCCATTTCGGTTGGCAATAGTTATGGTCCGCGTCTCGGTCATAGCCAGATGTCGCTTGTGCAATCACCGCCCGGGTAACGGGTTTCATGGCAACGGCTCGGCCCATTTGGTTCCTTGCCAAAGTCGACCATGAAGTCTTCGTTGATCTTCATCCCGCCGTTTTCAACGTCACAATCAATCATCACCATGACGCCGCCCTGGGTCCGGATTTCCGGATAAAATTGATTGTCCCAAGTCGAGAACAGCGATGTCGTCACGTAGAGCCGCTTACCGTCCAACGACAACTGGAACATTTGCGGGCCACCCGCCATCTTGACGCCGTTGACCTCAGGCGCCTTTCCAAGCAGGCCGCCCATCCACACCTGTCCAGTCAGCTTCGGATTGTGTGGTTCGGTGATATCGTATTGACGCATATCACCATGAAGCCAGTTATTGAGATATAGGTACTTGTCGTCCATCGACACAAGGATCGCCGACATCACACCGGGAATTGGAATCGGCCATTCCGGATGCGGCTCATTTTCCACGTCGATAATTTTTTCCCACTCCCAATTCCCTGCATCGGACTTCCAGAAATGGATAACGTTGGCGCTAAGCGCAGCACCACAAAAACCATGGGTACTGTCCGGATCATGCAGAAACTTGACTTCAAGCGGGATCAGCCCATCTTCGCCGAGATACATGGTCTCCACCGGCACACGCTTCTCGAAATCCCAGAAATGCAGACGACGGCCATACTTCAGGTGACCCACTTCCTCTAGGTCAAAGCCCGGCATAAAGGTATTGGGTGCAGCCCATTCTGAACTGACCATCACGTTGTGCCGCGGCTGATACCAAAAATCATAACCGAATGGGATGTCACCCATCGAATTTTCCCAACGCCCTACGATTTCAAAATCCTTGTTGAGATGCAGATAGCCACCAGGTGCTTCACCCATTGCATCGCCGAGGAATGAGATAATAATCTCTGATCCCAGACAGTGAACCGTGTGCGGACCTGACAAATTGGCTTTTGACTTAATGTCAGCACCTTCGATTACCTTGTGCAGCCGAGGCGCGCGCGGATCGGTAGCCGTATCGACAATATGAATATTGTTCGAGCGCACTCCGGGAACCAGCAGATACCGACGCGACATTGACGAGTCATCATGACAAGAGGAACAGGCATTCCAACCCATATGATGGAGTTCGTCTCCGATACCAGGCATCTCCAGCCGGTGGATCACCTGAGAGTAAGTTGGACTGTCCGGATCCGCGTCCACAGTTGCAAGGTAATCCGGTTTTTGAATTCCTGTCCCCGTGTAAATCGCGATCGTATACAGCAACTTTTCACGTGGTGCCTTGATCGCTTCCGCCGGACTCGCATACCCGGGACCGCAACATGTCGTCTCGCACGTCTCACTCATGTCACTGTCTCCACCCGATCAGCCGTTTTTAACTTGGATTACTTGCTGCAGTGTTTTACACAATGAGACAAGCGTCCGTAAAGTGAAAACAAGTTAAGTGCCTATAGATTGAAACAATGCATTTAGATCGACTCATCTCCGTTTTGGAGACAGTGGCCATCGCGGGGCGGGCAGTCTCACCCGCGGACGTACAGCGCGCGACCGGCCTACCACGACCGACCTGCTATCGCCTTCTCCAGACGCTAGCCGAACATCGGCTTCTTGATGAACCGGAGGGCTCATCGCGATACCTCATCGGAGAACGACTGCGGCGGATTGCTGTTCTTGGACAGCCAGACATCGACGTCTGCCAGGCTGTTGCCCCGACACTCAGGGAAACTGCCATCGAGTTCGGCGAAGCGGTATTCCTCTCACGTTTCCGGAACAAGACTGTCGAGATCATCCACGTCGAAACGCCTCTCGATGCCGCACGATCTTTCATTCACCCCGGGCTCGGCAACCGTCCGATGCACGCATGCTCTTGTTCAAAAGCGATTGCAGCATTCGCTGACGAGGCGTTTCAGAGCGAAGTCCTCAGCGGCCCCTTGCGCTCCTACACCGAGAAAACCAAGACCCATCCGGCTCAAGTCAAACGCGAATTCTCAGCTATTCAGAAACGCGGCTACGCGGAATGCGTTGAAGAAATCGAAGTTGGTGTCTCAAGTGTCGCCGCCCCCATTCGGATTGGCGGCGTCGGTGTTCCGTTCAGCGTCGGTGCAACCGGCCCGATCCGGCGCTTTACTGGTCGCCACCGCAAAGACATCGGGACCGAGCTCATGAAAGTAGCCGAGCAGATCGCAGCCAATTTGCAGTTGGCACATGCAGACAAAACATACTGAAACGAATTGTCGAGGGAAACGCTATGACCAGCAACAAACCGACAAATGAGATTTTTGCAGAACAAGGTCTGGAAGCATTCGATGATGGTGCCAAGCAGCCACGTCGGCCACGCCCGCAAAGTACTTATCACGAAGCGGCGCGGGACATTCCAGTCTTTGCAGAAACTGACGTTCTGGTTGTCGGAGGTGGTCCTGCCGGAACTGCTGCAGCAGTTGCAGCAGGCCGGTTGGGTGCCGAAGTCATGCTGCTCGAACGCTACAATCACCTCGGCGGACTTTCGACCGGTGGCCTGGTGATCTGGATTGATCGCATGACGGACTGGTCCGGCCGTCAGGTGATCGCTGGTTTCGCAAGCGATGTCTTCGATCGCTTGCCACAAGAAGCTGTCATGGGCCCACCACGAATGGATTGGGGCAACAAGGATGTGGCAACAGCCCAGTACTGGTCCCAGCGCGCGGCCGCATACAAAGGAATTGTGACCTGGTCACCAACCCTCGATCCCGAAGCCCTGAAGACATTATCGATGGATATGGTCCTTGAGCAAAAGGTCCGTCTTGTCTTTCATTCCTGGGTTGCCGCCCCAATCGTTGAAGATGGCACAATGAAGGGCGTTATTTTCGAGAGCAAGGAAGGACGCCAGGCGATCAAGGCAAAGGTCGTTATCGACACGACAGGCGATGCTGATTTGCTCGCTGGAGCCGGCCTGCCCCTCGACTCCGACATTGACACAGCCGATATCCATCACTGCATCAATACCGCGTTCCTGGTCGGCGGCGTCGACATCGAACGCTGGCTGGCGTTCCGCTACCAGAATGAGAGTGGTTTTGCAGAATTCATGAACGCTGGCCGCAAGTCAGTAGGCTCTTTCGAGAAACCGTTCTGTTCCTGGCGCAGTGACGTCGCGCTGTTTATGGGACCGCGTCTTTCCGGCTATGACGCCGTTAACGTTGAAGACCTATCCGAGGTCGAGGTGCGATCGCGCAGCCTGGCCGTTGCCCACGTTGAGCACTATCGCAAAAATGCCCCCGGCTTTGAGAATGCCTTCCTCATGTTGGGTGCGCCGCAGGTCGGCATTCGCCACAGTCGGCGCTTTCAGGCTGAAGCCAAAGTCACACGCGCGCAGTGGGACGAAGGCAAGGTATGGGACGATGAGATCGGCGTTTCCACGTCTCTGGCGCCAAAATTCCCGAACATCTCCGTTCCGTATCGCTCCCTGATTCCGACAGGTATCGATGGCGTCCTCGGTGCCGGCCGCCACATTGCCTGCGATCCGAACTCACATTCATTCCTACGCGAGATTCCACAGTGTTGGATGACGGGACAGGCAGCCGGTGTGGCAGCTGCACTTGCTGCTGCGTCCGATATCACTCCACGCGCACTTGATGCGTCACTGATCCAAAGAGAGCTTTTGCGTCAGGGGACCTATCTGTCACCTTCGGTTGAAGCAGCCGCGAAAGCGGCGACGATTGCCGCTTAGAGCCGAATGAGCAAGATCACGATTCGCCGCCCTTGAGACCCTCCATCCGGCAAGAGCTGGCTGAATGATATGAGCCACGCGGTGCTGGAGGGCGGCTCCGTACCGAGTGGTCACGACGACAACATATGGAAGTGAATGGCGGGCAAGGCGGACGTGGGAACAACAGCACCACTCGAGCATTCGACGATGAACCGCCAGCAAACAAGCCCAGGGCACCACAATCTCAAGGGTTGGTTTCCGTGCTCGGCGAGAATCTGCCCGCGACCAACTGAGAGCCTGGTCGTTATTTGCGCTATTGAGGCGTCGCCGGCGATCTCCACCACGATCAGTAAAGTCATGCGATGCAGACCAGTAGTGCTTCCAGGCAGGTGAAGCTAGCGCATTCTCGTAGGTGATCATGCCCGGCGCCGTATCGATCGCCAGATACGGTGGCCATGGTCAGGGCATCGCAACCCAGCTCGCATGTCTAAGCGACTATCATCCAGGTCGTCAGTTGATATCCTGCGAATGCGGCAACTCCGGTCAGGAATGTCCCCCAGATGATGTCAACAATACTCATGACGATCGGCCAATTTCGCAAAGTCGCCAAGTTCGTCATGTCGTACGTCGCGTAAGCAAAGAAACCGAACAGCGCGCCCCACATCAGCGCATCGAGCGCATTTCCAGACTGCAGTGCGGGCGAGACTGCAAATATGACGATACCAATGACGTAGATCGCATAAAAACCCGCGGCAAAGCCAATTTTGATCTGATCAAGCATCAAGCTGCCGAGGGCTTGACTGTAGAATTTTCGAGCGATGATGCCGAGCCACAGATAGTCAAGTGCAAAGAACACAAGTGCAGTTGCTACGTAGCAGGTTATGATGGTTTCGAATGACATCCGGGTCATAGCTCCAACGAAGTGAAGACGCTCTCCCAATTTCCTACGGTAGAAGCCAGACGACAGACCATCATGCTTTAGTCGAGCAGCACACAGTCAGTTCTCTCAATGAGCGCATTGAAGGTCACAACGCGGAGTAAGGACCAGCTCCCGTTCGCCTCACTTCAGAAGTCTGCTCCTGAGCCAACGGTGATGTGCGCTCAATCCCTGGATCGTGCCAATTCAACCGAAGTAGAGCGCCTATCTCTTTCAGTTTAAGCACTCGGACCGAAGCAGTCTATAATTTGAAGGAGGTGGCGGAACCGGTTCGCAACGCGCCCGGAGGATCTGGCCGCCAACTTCCTTCTCGATGCGGTAGGCCGGCTCCAGATTTGCGACGTTACGCAGTGAGGCCCAACGCAAGCATCCATCGGCGCCAACGCGATCAGTAAAACGATAGCGGCTTAGCTATTCTTGCGCTTCCAAAGCGGCCGTGCTTCCAATGACTCCGTCATCACGGATGCGCTGATCTTAACGTTACCATCCGTCTCACGCGTCGCGGCCATAGGCCGACTCTAACATCCTACGACTTGCCGATCACTTTGCTTCGAGGTTTGATCATGATCTAGCCCGTCCGACGGCAGATCCGCTGAAATTGATGGCAGCGCACTGAGGGCACGGATAAACTGAGGGCACGGATAACAAGTATCGGTCCGCAATCGTTGTCGAAGAGCTCTGAACCGGAGGATGTTCCCCCGGAGGCATCAAAAATCAAATACGTCCAACGAAGCATCGCAGGGTAGTCCGAATGCGACGATCGCGCGTAATGGACATACGCAGCATCACAAGGCATGGTCGATATCGTTCAATCACTCGAAGTCACTGGCAAATAGACTGACAACTTTGTGGTCGCCGAACAAAGAGTCACACGACCGTACCGAAATAACGAGGGAAACCGATAGCATGAAACAGTTCGCCTGCAGCGCCGCATTCGCGATTTGTGCAACATTTGGCGCCACCTCAGCCTTCGCTCAGGAGGGCGACGTCGCCGCCGGCAAGAGCGTCTTCAAAAAGTGTGCAGCCTGCCACGTCTATAACAATGAAAAGAACAGGGTGGGCCCTCACCTTGTCGACATTGTCGGACGCAACGCTGGCGTGGTTGAGAAGTTCAAGTACTCAAAGGCCCTTAAAAAGATGGCTGAAGACGGCCTGGTCTGGGATGAGGCCAACCTCGACAAGTATCTCGAGGCCCCACGCAAATTCATCAAGCGTGGCAAGATGGCATTTGCCGGCCTGAAGAAGGAAAAAGACCGCAAGAACATCATTGCCTTCCTTAAGGCCGAGGCAAAGAAGAAAGAGTAGTACTCTCTCGCAAACGCCTACGATCGACAAACACGGGGCACGCATAAGTGCCTCGTGTTTTTTTTAGATAGAGGAGTTCAGGTGAATTCGCTGCGATGCCGTCTGCGTCGTTGCCGTATCAAACCGATTGGTCTCACCTGCCTGTGTCCCGCCTGGCACGGCGACTAACTTCGCACCGTCATGCCATCAGCAAGAGAGTGCTGATAAGCGCGCAGTGCCGGCAGCAGCCCGGCCAAAACACCACCGATGACGATCGCAGTAAGAGCAAGAAGCTCGGTCCCTGTCGGCGGAGAAATGTCCAGATAGAGACCGTATGCGTCATCTATGGCAGGGCGCAATGCGAATAGCAGCGTATAGGTCATAGCAACGCCGGCCATCACTCCCGCCAACGTCAACATTCCGGCCTCTGAAACAAGCAGACCGATCACAGTACGTGGACCGGCGCCGACCGATCTGAGAATAGCAATCTCGCGTCGTCGTTCGTTCAGTGTCGCCAGGATCATCGTTATCATTCCGAGGATCGCAGTTACCACAACCATAAATGAGACGACCATCAGAGCCGTTTCGGCGGTACCGACAAGACCCCACAGTTCGTATAGGGTAGCTCCCGGCAGGATGGCTGACAACGGCTCGGAGCGGTACTCGTTGACGTAACGCTGCAGCTTGAAGATTGCGAGCTTCGATTTGAGGCCGACCATGGCGGCCGTTACCCCTTTAGGACGCAACCGCATAGTACGCACTTCGTCAGCCGTAACGGTACGATCCGTTCTGCGCGCACCGCCCTGCCAATCCACGTGGATCGCCTCAATCGCTCTCAAACTGACATGAACGGTGCGGTCCACCGGTGTACCGGTTTTTGCCAAGACACCAGAGACGCGAAAGGGCTTATCATCGTGCTTGTTCAGCCCGATTCTGCCAAGGCCGTGGGCAACAACTATGCTGTCACCAACCTTGTATCCAAGAGTCTCAGCGACATCTGCTCCGACAACGGCATCGAATAAATCCTCGAACCGCTGACCTGACGCAAACGCAAGCTTGCGACCGCGTCGAAACTGATAGCGGTCAAAGTATTCCTGACTGGTTCCGAGAACCCGAAAACCGCGATGGCTGTCACCCAGCGAGAGTGGAATGATCCAATCAACCTCCGGCCTCCGACTGATATCTTGATAGCTGCGCCATGTCACGTTGTTGGTGGCGTTACCGATGCGGAAGACCGAGTAAAGCAGCAGTTGAATGCCACCACTACGCGCACCAATAATCAAATCTGTACCGGAAATCGTATTGGCGAAACTTGCCTTAGCCCCCGTCCGCACTTTTTCCACTCCGAGCAGCAAAACAACACTGACGGCAATAGCAAGCACAGTCAGCAATGCCGTCAGCCATCGATTGCGCAACGATTGAAACGCGAGACGGACAACAGTCATGCAGGCCTCCGCACTGTCACAACGTCGCCAAGTTCGATGACGGTATCGAACATTGATCCAATCCGCTTGTCATGACTGACCATCAGAAGGCTGGAGTTTGCATCTTCAATCTGACGGAAGAGTAGTTCAAGAAATCGCTCCTGATGCTCCTCGTCCAATGCAGACGTCGGCTCGTCAGCGACCAGCAATTCCGGTGTGCCTATCAGTGCACGCGCTGCAGCGACACGTTGCTGCTGTCCGACACTGAGCGCCGACGCCGAGCCGCGCTGCAACGAAGCGACTATGCCGAGGTCACCGAGTATCCTGGCAGCTTCTTCCTCAATTGCGACTTGTTTTTGGGCCCGCATCCGTCGACCGCTGGCAAAGCTCAGCGGTAGAACAACGTTGTCAATCACGGACCCGTAGGGAAGCAGATTGAACATCTGGAAGATGACACCGATGTGCTCAGCCCGAAATCTGTCGCGCGCCGCACTCGACAAACCAACAATGTTGGTACCGAGGATTGAAATCTCGCCACGCTGCGGAGCAATAATCCCGCACAGCAGACTCAGCAGAGTCGACTTCCCTCCGCCAGACGGCCCAACCAACAACGTCCGCGTTGAAGCGTTCAGCGAGAAATTGTCGATCGCAATCTCAAACCCGTTGCCACCGGGCCAGGCAAAACGAACGCCCGACATTTTCACAATGTCGGGCGTGGCAGCCTCGGATGTGTCAGGCGATTGGTCCAAAAACGAACCCTCGGTGCTTAAATGATACCACCCAGGTTGATCTTGCCAGTCTTCCGGCCAACTTCAAACTTCTTCTGGGACTTCGGCCCGACGATATTCACGTCGAGCTCCTCTGCGCCCTTGAAGTTGTTGAAGTATGGGAACGCGATTTCAAGCAGTTTTTCCGGTGAAGAGCATGTCAACTCATACTCCGCATGGAATTCGGAGTGGGACTCAACCTTCGCTTCTTTCTTTTTCTTGTCGTGACTGTGACTATGTCCGGATTTCTTCTTACCATGCTTGTGGCCGTCATGGTCACCACCCTCGATATGAATTTCGATGCTCGCCTTCTCCAATTTGCAACCGGCCGCATCGGACAACGTAACGACGTTGCTCAACGTCTTCAATTTGGTCTTGGCCGCTGCCACGGCAGCCTTTTGCTTCTTCGTCCGGGCTTTGTGCTCAAATCCGACGATATCTGCGCCTGGAGCCTCAAGTTCCATCGCAACCTTTTGGCCTTCAATCGCAACATTGAAGCTGCCACTGCCATGCTCGTGGGCACTCATCTGCCGATGGCTATGGCCGTGGTTATGTTTATCCTCCGCGACCGCCGCTGTTGCAAAGGCAATGAACGTCGTTCCAACAATTATCCAACGCGTCATGATCAGTTCCTTCAGGCTGCACTGGTCCAAATATTCTGAAAAATGTTATACTGTTACACTGTTTCAGCGTCAACTTGTGCAGCTGCGGCAACGCCCGGACACTTCAACATGCATATGGTTGACTTCAAAGCCCTGCTCCTCGGCCTGCTTCATCACAGTCCGCTGAATCGCTCGATTTCCAACCTCGATGATGTTCTTACACTCTTCGCAAATCATGAATGCCGGCGGCTCAGTATGATGATCCTGATCGCAAGACACAAAAGCATTTAGACTTTCAATGCGATGAACTAGTCCGGCTTCGACAAGCTTGTCCAAGGCACGATAGATGGTCAACGGAGCCTTGAGCCCCTTGGCGCGAACATCTTCAACATCCAAAATCTGATAGGCACTCATCGGAGCAGCGTTCTGGCGCAATGCATCCAGTACGATACTCTGGTTTTTGGTCAGTTTATGAGTGGCCATTGACATTCTGCTCATCGTTGACGGATATATATTGGGCGTAATGCTATAACACTCAACCGTTACACGTATTGCCTTGTCGCAATTACCGAGCTGGATCACCGTAACAGAACTATGGCAAGATTGAAGAGTACAGCCACTACGGTGAGCCTAATAGCGGAACTGTCGCACGTTTTTTGTTGCGGTTTGCCAATATTCATCGCCGTTATGAGTGCCGGCAGCCAAATTGGGTTCGGCGGTGCGTTCCTGGTTTTTCACAAGTTTATCCACGATTATGAACTCTACATCCTAATAGGCTCCGGTCTGCTGCTCGCATTCGGTTTCGCGCTGCACTTCTTCAGCTATTGGATGGACTGCCGCGCTAACGGCTGCATGCACAGTGACTGCAGTCCTAAGAAGTTCCGAGTCGGTTGGATCTTTACGATCGCACTGGCGCTCTACGCAGCCAACCTGGCTTTCTACTTCATTTCAGGCCATGGGTTTGAACCGCCACGGTTCGATTAAGCTAGCTTCAATCGAGCCGCACTGACAGCACTTGCATCAGCCCGCACGAGCTATCCTATTGTCTCGATAGCCAATTGCGAATATTCGTAATGATATAACGTATTGAAATCGAACAAAAGTCATGTCGTCATCATTGGTATCGACATCACCCAACAAGTTGACCATGCCGGGATCGAGGGACTGGCGCCGCCGTTACCGCCGGTTTTGCAGGCCACGACGCATCGGGCGAACTTGGCGGATAGATCGGACCAATCGCGGGATCATTCTCAATCGCTCAAGGGCACCCGCACGCACCGCCGCATCCCCCCTCGCGAGAGGCGCAGCAGTTGAGGTCAAGCCCAGTAGGCAATACCGAAACTTCATTCTAGCTCACCAAGGATAATCGCGAAGATGCCAGTTCCCAAGGATATTAGAAGCGTCCATGAAGCTGATGTTCGCGCTGCCAGGCATGGTATTCGCGAGGCCTGCAGGCTGGCCAGCTCGGCTTGGATCCCGCGCAACGCCATCGCCGATGCCTTGATCCTGGAGTTCATCGAACAAATTGGCAGCCAGGCTTCGCAGCAGACCGCCATCAGCAAACTCAAGCGTTTACTGCGTGCGTTGAAAGAGAAACCAACAACCGCGCCCCTGCAGTAAGGTTCAGTCTGATGGCCGAGATCAGAGTAACCGAGAGCGTTGGGAGGTCGTGAGGCAATGAACTGGCTGCTTGTACGAGCCAAGGTCATTCTGGCCGCAGTCACCTTGGCGTGGATCACGCTCGCCGTTGCACTTCCCAGTTATGCGGCGGCCGAGCGCAAGATTGATTGGCAGACACTGATACCCAAACTTCCGCCTCTGAATGATCCACTAGCTCACCTCACACAGGACCAGAGGTTTGACATCGAGACAATCCAGTGGGCCCGCAAACTCACGAAGGATCAAAAGAAGCTGGTTGAAAATCAGCAAGGCGTGCAGGACGCGGAAACCTACGAACGCCAGTTCGCCAAGGCTGGTATCAATGTCGACAAGCTTCTGGTCAAATACCGCAACTGGTCGAAGACCGTGGAAAAACGTCAGCAACGCGTCAATGGCGGGCTCGATGGCAAGAAGATCCGCCTGGCCGGTTACCTCTTGCCACTGGATTTTTCCCACGATGGTGTGACCGACTTCCTACTCGTTCCTTACGTCGGCGCCTGCATTCATGTCCCCCCTCCGCCACCGAATCAGATCGTGTTTGTGCGATTGGCCAAGAAATTCAGAGTTGCTGACATGTTCACTGCGGTGTGGATCAGTGGTGAACTGAAGACCCGGGCATCCAGCAAGAAGCTGACATTCGTCGACGGCTCCGCTGATATATCCATCGGCTATCATATTGAAGGCGGCGCAGCTGAGGCGTTCCCGCAATAAGACAGCACGACCGGAACCGGGTCGTCCTGTCTAAAACTGCAAAGTACCGTCAATCAGGATATGGCTTTCCCCTCCGATCCAAACGTCATCGTTGTGGCAACGCACATAAACGCGGCCATGACGATTGATCGATGTGCCTTGCGCAATTGTCTTCTCTCCGCTCCAGGCACCCGTCTCCAGCATCCAACGCCCAATCGCCGCATTGAGAGAGCCCGTGATCGGATCTTCACTCATCCCGCTCGAGGCACCAAGCATGCGAACTTCAAAATCGCATTCCGCTCCATCCTCATGCGCACCGATTAATCCGACACCGCGAAAGGCTGGATATCGGATTTTAGCAGAGTCAATGGCCAACACATCGGCTGCACTCGCCAACTGCAATACCTGCCAGACCGGACCGTTCGTCAGCTGCGCTGTCTGCACAATGCTGGCTGCCGGGATATCCGCTGCTTTCGTAATCGATGCAAGCGCGTCCGCCGACAGTGGCTCGATTTGCGTCTTCGGCGCGAGAAACGACGGTACCGCCCCAGCAATGTCAATATCGACAATCCCGACACCGCATTCCTGACGCACGACACCAGCTGCCTTGGGCTGCCCTCCAGCATGCAGCCATGACGCACAACTACCAAGCGTCGGATGACCGGCAAACAGCATCTCACGCACCGGCGTGAAAATGCGCACCTTGTAATCGGCAGCAGGATCTGCCGGTGCCATCAGAAACGTTGTCTCTGCCAGATTGGTCCAGGCGGCAAACGCTTGCATGGCCTCATCATCAAGGCCCTCACCGTCGACGACAACGGCCAATCCATTGCCCTTCGTTGGCGTTGATGTGAAGACGTCACACTGAATGAAGCGGCGGCTGATCATACTGCAATATCCCGTGGATCAATTGTTCGCTTGATGTGCGCACAAGATACGCCGGCAGCATCCGCGCAAACAGGTACAGATCACAATGAAATTGTGCAGCACAGTCCCAACGACAGCGAGGAGCCAGCAGCTCCCCGAAACATTTCAGAACAACCTTGTTCGAAAGACCGGGAGCCACGAACCTGCGGTCGGAAGCGGACCAATGCCGACTTAAGATCTAGAGTTGCTGCACCTTGTGAGTCTCGATCATCATTGCGTGACAAGTTGGACGCAGCATCTGCGCGTCCAACTCATCTCATCATGGTCTAGCGTCCATGTGGTGAGCCTGCCGTCGTCAGGAATTCCTCTGTGAAGCGGTTTCCGCCAAGACCAAGCGGAGCGAGTGCCGCCTCATATAGTGTATTCAGCGCAAAGTCTGCCCGGTCTTCAAACACTCGATTGATATCCAAGGCCTGCTCATGGCTGAACACCTCATTGGTCACGACAGGTGTAAAGTAGACCCGTGCGTTGAAGGAGTTGTCCAGATGCACCGTACTTGTCGGCAGTTCCTGGACAATCTCAACGGTGTAAGGATTGTCCAGCAGAGCCGCACCAATATTGACGAACCGCGCTGCCAAATCACCACCAAACAGCGTCACTTGCTGGCTATCGAACAAACTATGCGGATCATCAAACAAGCGCGAGTTGCCGATCAGGGAATTCTGCACAATCGTACGATCGAACTCATTGTCGAACGTGGATAATGGGAATGCAGCAACCCAGTTTCCGCCTGAATCGGCAAGCACACCCTGGGTCCCAACAACGATGCCAGTGCTATCGCGAAGTGTGATGGTGATGTGCGCACCATACTCCGAAGTACCACTAAAGAACGGATTGAGGGTCACCAGCGGAACGAAGATTTCATTATCAACGAACCCGCCATAGGTTTCTCCACTCTTGTCATCAGCAAAGCTTGAAGCCAGGACAAGAATATCGGTTCCAGCACGATCACTCGTTTCATAATCGCGACCATTGCCGCCTGGCTCAGACTCGCTCTCAACTTCAACATTGTTGTAGATCGTCTGACCGGCGGGCGCCGATATCTCGATTTGAGCGCTGTACGTGATGACAAGCGTTTCGCCCTGGTCAAGCAACGGAACATCAACAGTAAAGCCATTGCCAATCGGCGGGTTCACCGTTGCGGCTGGCCCACTCACAATCATCGGAATACCGTTCAAGGTCATACCGGCCGGCAGCAGATCCTCGATAACAACATCGTAAGCCGGACCATTTCCGTCATTCGAAACAACCAGATTGAATGTCTGGGTATCTCCAACAAACAGCCCGCTCTCCGCAGCTGTCTTACTGATAGTTACATTTGGTTCTACGATTTCGATATCAGCCGTGTCGGTCAGCGTCCCCGTATTCGAGATCAGGGATGCCGTGTTGACCAGCACATCGCCGCGCTGGTTTTCCGGGACATCGATGACCCGTGCAACAACTTCGACAACGATAAGGTCATCGGCGTTGCGGACATTGTCACCGGCATTCACGACCGTACCGAAGTTGAAACGGACATGATCGTTGATGCTATCGCCCAACTGCATATCGCTCACAACACCAGCACTGCCGACGCCTAGGAACTGCGGTGTGATGTTGCCACCCAATGAGACCACCCGGCTCGACTCGACCATCAGGATACCATTTGTGAATGGCAGCTGGTCCTCGATAACGATTGTATCAGTACCTTCGGCAATTGCGGCAGTCAGGTGATAGGTGACCGTCTCTCCAATCGCCAACTGATCTGTTGTCAGCGGGTAGGCACCCGTTCCTGTTTCAGTCAGGCTCGAAGCCACGATGGTTTTGTCGAGTTCAATGGGATCACTTCCAACAATGATCGTCGGATCAACGCGAACGTCCTCATCATCATCGTCGCTATCAGCACGCCCGCCCGGTCCACTCGCACTGTCATAATCCAGCGTAGCTGTGTTCGGCAGATCCGTTCCAATCACAGCGTTGTTGCCTATGACAACATCGAACTCAACCGTCGCTGTCTCGCCCTCCAAGAGCACTGGAATTTCAACCCGGACCTGACCTGCACCACCGGTCAGATTAAAACCACCGGAAACGCCGGTGACAGAGATCGTACCAGCCTGCAGATTAAGCGCTGGATCCGACAACAGATCTTCAATGACGACATCATAGGCAGGCGCATTGGAGACACCGTCGTGTGTGACAACGAGCGTATAAGTAATGACATCACCAGCATTGGCATTCGCCGTACTGACAGACTTGTCAATCGACAACGCCGGCTCAATGATCTCAACAGTTGCTGTATCGTTGATGGTCTCGGTATTACTGGTAAGTGTACCTGTATTCGTGAGAACATCACCACGCACATTTGCGGGTAGATCTTCGACTAAGGCAATAACCTCCACCACAATCCGGTCGCCGTTGTCGACATCATTGTCACCGGAGTTGACAACAGTACCGAAGTTGAACCGTACGTGATCGTTCAGACTATCGCCCAGCTGGTTGTCGCTAACGACACCGGCACTTCCAACCGATAGGAACTGCGTTGTAATATCACTACCAATCGACACAACACGCGAAGAAACGACACTCAGCACGCCATTTGTGAATGGCAGCTGATCGTCAATCACCAAGGTGTCTGTGCCTTCTGCCAGCGTTGCTGTCAGATGATAGGTCACTGTTTCACCGATGGTCAGCTCATCCGCGTCAACCGGATAAGCAAGTGCCCCCGTTTGTGACAGGCTCGTTGCGACAATCTCTTTCTCGAAGCTGAGTGAACCATCAATCGAGACAGATGCATTATCGGTGTCTGTCTCTGTTCGTCCGGTCGGCCCCGTTGTGCCGTCCCAGCTCAGATCAGCCGTGTTCGGTGCTGTCATGCCAATAACCGCGCTATCGAGGATGCGCGCACGATACGTCACCTCCACCGTCTCATTGAGCTCGACCTGAGAGATGTCAACCTGGAAACCATCTGCCGTCGGTGTCGTTATAACCGGCGCAGCGGTTGAACCCGTCACGTTTACGCTTCCCGCAACAAGCTCAAGGTGATCGGTATTGCCACCCATGAGGTCGATGATAACGACATCCCGCGCAACAGCAGACGATGACGGATCATGTGCGATTGTGAGAGTGTACTGGATGATATCAGCAGCATCACCCGAAGTCGCCGTAGCAGTTGTAATTCCCTTATCAATTGTGAGAACAGGCTCCACAACTTCGACAATTGCCGTATCATCATCAGTGAATGTGCGGCCATCAAGCTCGACGAAGACCTCAGCACTGTTGGTGATATCAACGTTCGCGACATTCGCTGCATCGATCGGCACCTGGGCCGTGATTTCGAGGATGATGACATCATCAGCGAAAACCGAGCCATCGAAAGCATTGGCAACATCACCAAAGTTGAAGGTGATGATATCGCCGTAAGCATCAGCATCGTTATCCACGGCGTTGATGACAGTGCCAGCTGTCAGCAATGATCCGGTCAGGCCTGCACCTAATGAGACAACTCGACCCGAGATCAGGTTGAGATGACCGGACGCATCTGAGGCCGTGTCAGTCACCACGAGATTCTCGTTGAGCATCTCAGGTAGGGTGATCTCAAGCAGATACGTAATCGTCTCACCAAGCGAGGCGTCGACAATGCCGGCATCGAACTGCCCGGATCCCGTGTCAGTGTCAGATGTTCCAGTGATAGTCTTTTCGATCGATGGTGCGGCAAAAACCTGCTCCGTACTGCTATCGGAGCCCGCGCTTGTTGGACCAACGCCTGGATTCGAATCCCACGACACGCTTGCCTGGTTCGTGAAGTTGTCAGCGCGGTCCGCGCCAGCATCAATCACCGCCTGATAAGTGATCGTCAGCGTATCCACCTGATTGAGCGACGACAGTTCAATGGATACATCCGTATCGCCACCACCGTTGCCCGTCACAACCACACCTGGGGTTGCAGTGAGGTTGCCAAGCGCGGAATGAGTGACCGTCACGGAGCCATCAACCAGAGACAGGTCCGCATCAGCAATCAAGTCGGAAATTGATAGATCAAAGGCCGTCGCCGTCGAGCCCCCCGTATGATCCACAACGACCGTGTAGGTCACCGTTTCACCGGGCTCGTAAGCTTCAGACGCGGCAGTCTTAACAATCTGAAGCTCAGGCTCAACGATCTCAACCGTCGCAGAGCTGTCGATATCGACAGTCGTCGGGTTACCGCTGCCGTCTTCCGTCGCGTATGTCAGGGTTGAGTCATTCTGCAGGTCCGCATCGTTGACATTGCCTGCATCCGTGTTCGCAACGGCCACCACATGCACGATGATCTGCTGGTCACCGTCATTCGGCGAGCCGGTGTTCGTCACTGTACCGAAGTTGTAGGTCACAACCTGGCCAACCTGCGACGTCGGGCCATCACCTTGGGCCAGACCCGCCGTGCTCGTCACCTGGCCGTTCATCGTGGCGATCTCACTCGACACATACGTCAGGCCGGTCGGCAGTGTATCCACCAGCACCAGCTCGGATGACCCTTCCGGAACCGTGATCGTCAGCGCGAACGTCACCTGCTCCCCGATCACCAGGTCAACAAGACCGTTGTCGTTCTCCGACGATCCCGTCTCAGCAACCGTCGTGCTACCGGCCAGAACCGTCTTTGCGAATGTCGGCACAGGATACGTCACCGTTGCCGTATCTTCCGGCAGCGTTGCCGGTGACCGCGATGGGTCCGTTACAACATCCGACGGGTTCGAGTCCCAGTTCACCGTTGCCGTGTTATCGTCCGACGTCCCGAACTCAGCTGTATCCAGCACCAGCACATCATACGTGATGGTCAGCACCTGACCCTGGTCCAGCTTATCGATATTGACGATGAAGCCGCCACCACCCGGCTCACTCACCGAGAACGGCACAGCCGGCGCAGCCGCATCAACCAGCACCTCAACAGTCCCCGTCTGCAGCTGCAGGTTCGGGTCCGACAGTGCATCCGTGATGATCGCATCGAACGCCGTCGCCGTCGACGCACCCGTGTGATCGATCGTCAGCGTGTACTCAATCACATCGCCCGCATCAGGCGTGGGATCATCCACCACTTTGGCGATCTGAAGCTCAGGCTCGACGATCTCAACCGTCGCGGAGCTGTCGATATCGACAGTCGTCGGGTTGCCGCTGCCGTCTTCCGTCGCGTATGTCAGGGTTGAGTCATTCTGCAGGTCCGCATCGTTGACATTGCCTGCATCCGTGTTCGCCACAGCCACCACATGCACAATGATCTGTTGGTCACCATCGTTCGGCGAACCGGTGTTCGTGACCGTGCCGAAGTTATAGGTCACAACCTGGCCGACTTGCGAGGTCGGACCATCACCTTGGGCCAGACCCGCCGTGCTCGTCACCTGGCCGTTCATCGTGGCGATCTCACTCGACACATACGTCAGGCCGGTCGGCAGTGTATCCACCAGCACCAGCTCGGATGACCCTTCCGGAACCGTGATCGTCAGCGCGAACGTCACCTGCTCCCCGATCACCAGGTCAACAAGACCGTTGTCGTTCTCCGACGATCCCGTCTCAGCAACCGTCGTGCTACCGGCCAGAACCGTCTTTGCGAATGTCGGCACAGGATACGTCACCGTTGCCGTATCTTCCGGCAGCGTTGCCGGTGACCGCGATGGGTCCGTTACAACATCCGACGGGTTCGAGTCCCAGTTCACCGTTGCCGTGTTATCGTCCGACGTCCCGAACTCAGCTGTATCCAGCACCAGCACATCATACGTGATGGTCAGCACCTGACCCTGGTCCAGCTTATCGATATTGACGATGAAGCCGCCACCACCCGGCTCACTCACCGAGAACGGCACAGCCGGCGCAGCCGCATCAACCAGCACCTCAACAGTCCCCGTCTGCAGCTGCAGGTTCGGGTCCGACAGTGCATCCGTGATGATCGCATCGAACGCCGTCGCCGTCGACGCACCCGTGTGATCGATCGTCAGCGTGTACTCAATCACATCGCCCGCATCAGGCGTGGGATCATCCACCACTTTGGCGATCTGAAGCTCAGGCTCGACGATCTCAACCGTCGCGGAGCTGTCGATATCGACAGTCGTCGGGTTGCCGCTGCCGTCTTCCGTCGCGTATGTCAGGGTTGAGTCATTCTGCAGGTCCGCATCGTTGACATTGCCTGCATCCGTGTTCGCCACAGCCACCACATGCACAATGATCTGTTGGTCACCATCGTTCGGCGAACCGGTGTTCGTGACCGTGCCGAAGTTATAGGTCACAACCTGGCCGACTTGCGAGGTCGGACCATCACCTTGGGCCAGACCCGCCGTGCTCGTCACCTGGCCGTTCATCGTGGCGATCTCACTCGACACATACGTCAGGCCGGTCGGCAGTGTATCCACCAGCACCAGCTCGGATGACCCTTCCGGAACCGTGATCGTCAGCGCGAACGTCACCTGCTCCCCGATCACCAGGTCAACAAGACCGTTGTCGTTCTCCGACGATCCCGTCTCAGCAACCGTCGTGCTACCGGCCAGAACCGTCTTTGCGAATGTCGGCACAGGATACGTCACCGTTGCCGTATCTTCCGGCAGCGTTGCCGGTGACCGCGATGGGTCCGTTACAACATCCGACGGGTTCGAGTCCCAGTTCACCGTTGCCGTGTTATCGTCCGACGTCCCGAACTCAGCTGTATCCAGCACCAGCACATCATACGTGATGGTCAGCACCTGACCCTGGTCCAGCTTATCGATATTGACGATGAAGCCGCCACCACCCGGCTCACTCACCGAGAACGGCACAGCCGGCGCAGCCGCATCAACCAGCACCTCAACAGTCCCCGTCTGCAGCTGCAGGTTCGGGTCCGACAGTGCATCCGTGATGATCGCATCGAACGCCGTCGCCGTCGACGCACCCGTGTGATCGATCGTCAGCGTGTACTCAATCACATCGCCCGCATCAGGCGTGGGATCATCCACCACTTTGGCGATCTGAAGCTCAGGCTCAACGATCTCAACCGTCGCAGAGCTGTCGATATCGACAGTCGTCGGGTTGCCGCTGCCGTCTTCCGTCGCGTATGTCAGGGTTGAGTCATTCTGCAGGTCCGCATCGTTGACATTGCCTGCATCCGTGTTCGCCACAGCCACCACATGCACAATGATCTGTTGGTCACCATCGTTCGGCGAACCGGTGTTCGTGACCGTGCCGAAGTTATAGGTCACAACCTGGCCGACTTGCGAGGTCGGACCATCACCTTGGGCCAGACCCGCCGTGCTCGTCACCTGGCCGTTCATCGTGGCGATCTCACTCGACACATACGTCAGGCCGGTCGGCAGTGTATCCACCAGCACCAGCTCGGATGACCCTTCCGGAACCGTGATCGTCAGCGCGAACGTCACCTGCTCCCCGATCACCAGGTCAACAAGACCGTTGTCGTTCTCCGACGATCCCGTCTCAGCAACCGTCGTGCTACCGGCCAGAACCGTCTTTGCGAATGTCGGCACAGGATACGTCACCGTTGCCGTATCTTCCGGCAGCGTTGCCGGTGACCGCGATGGGTCCGTTACAACATCCGACGGGTTCGAGTCCCAGTTCACCGTTGCCGTGTTATCGTCCGACGTCCCGAACTCAGCTGTATCCAGCACCAGCACATCATACGTGATGGTCAGCACCTGACCCTGGTCCAGCTTATCGATATTGACGATGAAGCCGCCACCACCCGGCTCACTCACCGAGAACGGCACAGCCGGCGCAGCCGCATCAACCAGCACCTCAACAGTCCCCGTCTGCAGCTGCAGGTTCGGGTCAGACAGCGCATCCGTGATGATCGCATCGAATGCCGTCGCCGTCGACGCACCCGTGTGATCGATCGTCAGCGTGTACTCGATCACATCGCCCGCATCAGGCGTTGGATCATCCACCACTTTGGCGATCTGAAGCTCAGGCTCAACGATCTCAACCGTCGCAGAGCTGTCGATATCGACAGTCGTCGGGTTACCGCTGCCGTCTTCCGTCGCGTATGTCAGGGTTGAGTCATTCTGCAGGTCCGCATCGTTGACATTGCCTGCATCCGTGTTCGCAACGGCCACCACATGCACGATGATCTGCTGGTCACCGTCATTCGGCGAGCCGGTGTTCGTCACTGTACCGAAGTTATAGGTCACAACCTGGCCAACCTGCGACGTCGGGCCATCACCTTGGGCCAGACCCGCCGTGCTCGTCACCTGGCCGTTCATCGTGGCGATCTCACTCGACACATACGTCAGGCCGGTCGGCAGTGTATCCACCAGCACCAGCTCGGATGACCCTTCCGGAACCGTGATCGTCAGCGCGAACGTCACCTGCTCCCCGATCACCAGGTCAACAAGACCGTTGTCGTTCTCCGACGATCCCGTCTCAGCAACCGTCGTGCTACCGGCCAGAACCGTCTTTGCGAATGTCGGCACAGGATACGTCACCGTTGCCGTATCTTCCGGCAGCGTTGCCGGTGACCGCGATGGGTCCGTTACAACATCCGACGGGTTCGAGTCCCAGTTCACCGTTGCCGTGTTATCGTCCGACGTCCCGAACTCAGCCGTATCCAGCACCAGCACGTCATACGTGATGGTCAGCACCTGACCCTGGTCCAGCTTATCGATATTGACGATGAAGCCGCCACCACCCGGCTCACTCACCGAGAACGGCACAGCCGGCGCCGCAGCATCAACCAGCACCTCAACAGTCCCCGTCTGCAGCTGAAGGTTCGGGTCCGACAGTGCATCCGTAATGATCGCATCGAATGCCGTCGCTGTCGACGCACCCGTGTGATCGATCGTCAGCGTGTACTCGATCACATCCCCCGCATCAGGCGTGGGATCATCCACCACTTTGGCGATCTGAAGCTCAGGCTCAACGATCTCAACATCTGCACTGGCAGTCGTCGAACCGCCGTTGTCATAGTCAAGCCGGGCGTTATTGGTCAGCAGATCACCATCAGCATTCGCAGGGACGTCTTCAACCCGCGCGACAACTCGGATGACAATCTCATCATCCGAGTCATTGACGTTGCTTGGTGTATTGATGACCGTACCGAAATCAAAAACGATCCGATCATCAAAACTATCAGAATGGACCTCGTCTGTGATCGTGATCGTTGGTGCACCAACCGTCAGGTCTGCGCCAATAGAATGAATGGAATGAGTAACGTAGCTGAGCACGCCGTTAGCAGTCGGCAGATTGTCGGTCAGCACCAGGTTGGAGTGTCCCTCGGGAACTTCGATCGTCAGCTCATAAGCCACAAGCTCCCCAACGACCAGATCCTGAATACCAGTCGTGTGCTCACCGCCAGACGTTTCGGTGATCGACGTCCCAAAGACAGTCTTAGTCAGTTCAGGTGGTGCGACGGTGACATTAGCATCATCGTCCTCATTATAATCGCGTTCATTGGCATCAACGCCCGGCAAAGTATCATAGTCGATCTCTGCCGTATTCTGCAGAACATCCCCCGGACTAACATCGCTGTCGATGTCCACCTGGAACGTCACCGTAAGGGTCTGACCAAGGTCGATCTGGGTGATCGAAACGCCAACCGTGGCATCACCGACACCATTACCGGAGGTCACCGTCGCAGCGCCGGCAGCCGTACCGGATACGTTTACGGTACCCGGAACGAGCAGCAAGTCGGGATCAGCCAACAGGTCGGTCAAAACAACGTCATAAGCGTTCGCTGTCGAACCAGGATCGTGCGAAATGTTGACGGTATAAGTGACGGTATCATCACCATCAACAGTGGGCGTGTTCACACCCTTAACAATATTCAGGTCCGGCTCGACAATGTCGACATCAGCGGTAGCGCGCACGCTACCGAGATCATATGTCAGCACTGCCTCGTTCTGTTTTGTCTGGCCGTCCTGGTTCGCTGCAACATCGGACACGACAGCAACGACACGTACAGTTATCCGGTCGCCAGCATTGGAGGCTCCATCAGGGGTGTTAACGACATTGCCGAAGTCGTAGGTCACCTGACCGGCACTTGACGACGTCGGCACCGTATCGCCCTGTGAGAAATTTGCAGTGCTCACCTGAGTGCCGATGAAAAACACTTCGCTCGAGACGTACGTCAGACCGCTCGGCAGATTGTCCGTCAGCGACAGGCCGGTTTCACCTTCCGGCAGATCGATGACAATCTCGTAGGTCACAACCTCACCGATCGTCAGATCGGGTAGGCCTGCATCTGCCTGTGAGCTATCTGTCCCTGCATGGGAGGTATCGATGACGGCCTTTGTTATACCCGGAGCAGGAACAGTGACATTTGCACCGGCAGCCTCATTGTACTCGCGATCGTGCGGCTCTGATCCCGCAAGTGTGGACGGCAGCGTATCGTAGTTGAGGCTGACACTGTTCGGTAGCACCTGCCCCGGCGTGACGTCACTATCAACGGTTGCCTGGAACGTGATCGTAAGGGTCTGACCCTGATCAATCTGGGTCGCGGTCACACCAACGGTCGTGTCGCCACCCGTGTTACCCGATGTAATCGTTGCGTTGCCCGCGGCTGATCCACCGAGAGAAACGGTACCGACAACCAAATCAAGGTCTGCATCTGAAAGCAGATCCTGAATAACGACATCATAGGCGTTTGCTGTTGATTCCGTCGTATCGCCAACGCCAGGAGTGAATGTGTCGTGTCTGACGGTGATCGTGTAGGTGACCGTATCATCACCATCAACCGTAGATGGACTCGCGTTCTTTGTAATGACGAGATCCGGTTCAACGATTGTGACGACTGCATCTTCTGTGATGGTTTGTGTCACGCCACTGGCATCTTCGTACTGCACCTGGCCGGTGTTGGTTAGTTCAACCGGTGCAGAGCTCAACCCGGCCTGCGTCGTCCCGTCATTGTTCACGCGGGCTACAATTTCGACGACGACCTGATCATCGGCAGTATTGAGGTTATCGCCACTGTTGACCAAATCGCCAAAATTGAAGGTCGCCGTATCATTGAGCCCATCCGTATGGGCGTTGTCGGCCAGCACCCCTGCATTCCCAACACTGAGTGTGGAGCCTGTGATATTTGCGCCGATCGCAAAGACTTCAGCGGTTAATATCTCGAGTTGGCCTGGGTTCGTAGCGGGCAGGATATCGGAAATGACAACATTCTCTGTCGTCCCTTCCTGCAGCGTCAGCGTGATATGGAATGTGACCTCTTCACCAATCGTCAGATCAGACCCGGACGTCCCGGCGTGATTGCTGGAAACCAGCGTCTTATTGACGGTCGGAGAAGTCGTCGTGACGGAAGCGTCATCTGTGAGATCGTCACCCGGCACATGGTCGGTGCCACCTTCACGCGATGCATAGTTTGTAACCGTCGCGACGTTCGTCAGCGTTTCATCCGGCTCGACAGCATCCAACGCTACAAGATCGTAAGTAATAATCGCAATATTGGCGCCAGCCGCGCCTTCTTCCGCAGACGCAAGCGCGCCCTGCGTTCCACTGGGGTCGACCAGCTCAATACCGCCGGCGGGATCAAATAGGCCAGTACCAAGCGTGTTGAACCCGATGGCAGCACCATTGGCATCGGTCACGCTCAAATTATAGCCGCCAGCTGGCTCACCAAATCCGGGCGGCAGCGTATCACGGAAGACAACATCGAACGCACCGCGGTCCAACGTACCGGTGTTCTCAATGACAATCGCAAACGACACCGTATCGCCCGCATCAATTCCAGTCAGATTGGCGTTGATCGGGGTTGTATCAAGATCGGTCGAATCAAAACTCGCGGAACCTCGGAAGCCAACAGTTCCTGGAGCCGAAAAACTGACCGGGCCGGCCGTCGCAGTGAATGTGGCATCACCGCGATCAGTCGCAATAACACCCTTTGAGATATTCAGCTCAGCCTGCTCGTAGGTGAATTGAATGATGCCGTCGTCCGAGACAGCCTCGTTAAACGTGTTACCTTCAAAAACGGTGACCTGGTTAGTCAACTGTAGATCATCGGCAAAGTCAGCATCAGCAACCCGCACCGTGAATAGAATATCAACTTTTGTAGACTGTTCAGGGTCGGTATCAAAGTCGCCGTAGTTGAATCCGATTGAGTTTGACGTCGAGTCGATATCGACGAAATTAACCGGAGGCGCTCCGTACAGGGCTCGGAAAGTGTCATCCGTATGGAAGTGCGCCTCCCCGGCAGACGGCGCCAGGTTCGAGAGAATGTCGTTGAACGTTAAGCCCGGATTTGCCTGGTCCGGCAAATCGACATCAAACACCGGCAACGGCAGGAAATCGACAACCCGTAAGTCTTCCAGGGATGAGAGAGGCAGGTTGTATTCCAGCCGGAACGTAATGTCGTCACCAGGCGCGATGTCAAGATCGGCAAATGTTGTGTTGCCATTGATCGCGTAGATCGACTTAGAGACGCTGCCTGTTGCGATCTCAAGACTCTCTGCGCTGTCGTCAGATTCCGATTGCCCTGTCGCAACCAGTGTCTGATTGGTCAGCACATCGCCGGTGATATCAACGCTGTTGGACAGGCGGTCGCCTTGGCCAACCTGCTGCTCACCCGATGGAAACTGATCGGTATAAACGTCCTGTACGATGGCACGATAAGTGATTGTTGCCGTTGTGGCGCCAAAACTGCCATTTGCAAGACCACCTTCCAGAATACCATCTGGGTCGACAGTCTCAATCGCGGACGAGAGGTCGAAATCTAGAAACGTCTGCCCCGTGCCAGGAGAGTCGACGTTATGCGCCAAGGTCACTCCCGGCCCCAAAGCCGAACCGAGCGTGAAAATGCCATTGTCAGAGTTGCCACGCTCATTGAACGAGAATGTCGGAGCAAACGAAAGGTCAAGCCGTTGACCATCCGACATGACATCGTTCAGAACAATGTTGTCGAAGGTGAAGTAGTCTGAGATTTGAACGGCCAGCGTATATTGAACGACGTCCCCCGGACTAAGCCCCGTGGCACCATTGTCGATAAGCGACGAGCTCTTCTGAACAACAATCGAGGCAGCCTCGAGCTCGTGGTCCGTCGGCGTATCATCGTCAACAATCGCGATCGAAGGGAGGTCACGAACATCATTAGGGAGAAAGTCGCCGATCGCACGGCCATCATTCGTCACGGTTGCATCATCGCCACTCGTGGCGTTGATGATGCGACTTCCGTCGGCATCAAACTCTGGAACATAGTATTCGATGCGCACCACCGCATCGAGGCCGGCAACCCCGGTGATCGATCCAAAGTTGGCTGTAAAGACGTTGCCGTTGGTTGCGGCATTAATCCCGTCGCTAAAGCTCTCCGAGGCGGATGTACCGGTAATGACCTGGTGTCCGATCGGAATGATATTGTTCGGCAGAAAATCCTCGATGACCACGTTGTTGACGGTCTGGCCTTCCGCAATATCAACCTGCAGTTCATAAAACCGCGTGTAATTCGGACCTGTCGCTGTTTCGTCTTCCGGCCCGATGTAGACTTTCTCGAAATCCATCACGACCGGCTCGACCTGGATGGTCTGGCTTGGACCGATAATTGAGGGATCAGTTGCGGGATTGTCCTGCGCATCATTGCCGTACTGGAAACCACCATTGACCGTGATGTCCAGGAGCTGAGAGAGGTCGGCATCTTCCGAGAGCGACAGATCAAGAACGATGTCAGCGGGCGTCTGATTGGCTGTGAACGACCCAAACGGCAGCTGAATAACAACCAGCGTATCCCCGGGCGTCCCATTAATCGTGATTGGATTGCCCGTATTGTCAACGGCGTAGGGATGCAATGCTTCACCCGACGCGTCGAAGACAAGTTCCGTCGAGACGAGCGTCAGGCCAAGGAAAGTGGCACTGTTGAATGTGATACCGTCATCGTCCGATTGATCCAGCGGAGTATCATCACCATCGATACCGGACGGCAAAATGACATCAACATAAGGCCCGAAGCCAACATCTGTCGGATGCGTATTGTCAAAGGTGATCGTTGCCTGGAAGTCCGTTCCAAGGTCGACCGTGCCACCGGCTGGTCCAGCTATGGTCGCCGTTGGCTCCGCCGTCAGAAGGATTCGCTCCTCCAAGCGGACTAATGGTACGTCCAGGTTGCGCATCAACATAACAACTCAACTCCACATAAGGTGCACCGGACGAGAGCCAACTACGCCTGGCCGGCAACCATAGAATTCAACTCACAACTCCGCGGGCAACGCGAGCCCTGCGCCCTCCATCGGAACCAGACAGATCCCGTTTCATGGCGCTAACTGCTCAACTCACAAATGCGATCATCCATAATCTCCAAGTTCGGACCGACTGCGTGGTCCCCATCGAAGACATAACGATCTAGTGCTGCCCTTTCTCCAACCTGTATATTTTGCGATCCCGTCGACCACCTTCCGGCACAATGACGATGTTGTGTGCTTCGAGGTATCCGCCACGGGCTCTGATGATGTTTTCGCGTGCAACCGCCAAGGCCGCTTCGGCAGATACAGCCGCCTCTTCGGCGCGCTGCAGGCGTTCCTGCGCATCAAGAAGCTCTGTCAGCAGTGCCAAACCTGAGTTGGCCGTCGAACCAGCACTCCATCGATCGCGGATGGTACGCAGCTCTTCCATGGCATGGCGCAACGCTTTGAACCTGGCTCCCAATTCAGCCTCAGCAACCAGCATTTCGTTGGTCGACACATCGAGCTCTAGGGCAACCGTCTCAATCGCTGAACGGACCTGCTGCTCCTGCTGAATGGTCTCGATCCGGCGGCGACGATAACGTGCTCGCCGCTCATCGGTGCCAATTGGAACCGAGAACCTGAAACCAGCGGCATAGCCAATCTTGGAACCATCGTCGCCGCGGATTGGGTAAAGGTGCTCATTCGATCCAGAATGATGGTTGCCCTCCAGAATGACATCCAGCTGTGGCAGCGCCTCATTCTGAGAAATTCCCTCACGCACGAGAGCCGCGCGGAACTGCGCAAACGCCTGCTGCAACTCCGGTCGATATTCAACCGCGTCACGCAGCAATTGTCGGCGCTGAAAACGCAGGGCATGATGTGGTGGCAGATCTCCCAATAGCAGCTCACCGGCCCGATTGCGGTCAAGGGATGGATCGTTGATGAGCGACAACAACCGCAGCTCAGCATTCTTGATTGCTGCGCGAGCCCGCAAAAGATCCGTGGCGCGCGTCGAAGCCGCCGCAGTCGCCCGGCTAATGTGAACAGGATCTGCGTCGATCCCGGAACGCGCCTGCAGCCGCGATATCACTTCTGCAGCTGCCTGGGCTAGTCGCCTTTTCTGCAGATAGACGGATCGGGATCTGTAAATCGTCCAATAGGCCCGGACAATCTCAAGCAGGTGCTGTTCGGCCTGACGAATAAACTCCTGCATCGCCACTTCGCTATCAAGCTCAGCAACTCGAATGATGCGCTTGCCATGGTGGATACCGCCGTCACGAAGCAGCGGTTGCACAAGCGTCAATGACGTCTTGTTGCGGCCCTGCTCTCGCGGATCATATTCCGTCAGGTTCGACTTATAGCGTGAAGCACGATGCGAGAGGACCACTTCCGCGCCACTGAGAACTCGCGAACGGATGCCAGCCTCTAGAGCACGCTCCGTAAACTTGCCGCGCGTCTCGCCCCGCGCCTGTGAGGCGCTATTGGCCGGATCATTCCGGCGCTCCTTCTTGGCTTCAGCAAAAAACTCTGGTCGGTAACGCCCCCACGCTTCCGTCACACCAGTTTCGCGAATGGCAGGAATACGCCCAAACACAGCAATCTGGTGGGAATGCTTTAATGCCCGCGCGATCATCGCCTTCAGCGAAAACACAGAACGGCTTCTGCGACTTGAAAATGGAGCCCTGACGCGCTTGCGCCACCAAGCGAGATTGAAATCCTGATGCCTGACGCGCGAACGGACGACAATCGGCGTAGCTGAAAGCGTTCGGTTCTCGATGACTTGTTGAATAAAGGCTTCGAATTCGTCAGCAACACGCTCTTTCTTGCGGCCAGCTTCTCTAATACGCGTCGCAGTATCCCAACCCGACGTCGTATGTCGGGCACCAAGATGCATTTTCTGATTGACCTTGGGCGCCCACCCACGGCTCTCCGCGTGCGCCGAATTATCCAGGCCATGTAATACTGCAAGAGGCATACTGAGAAACGCCAACGCCGTCGTTAAAGATGAGCAGAAGCTTCGAGCTGTCTGATAATGCGTCATTTTCCTTGACCATGGTTGACAACTCGTTAGCTGCACTAGCAACGCATCTATGGATTATTAACGGTTGATAAGCTGACGTATTGCTTGGACATTCAATTCAATTGAAGTCAGCCACCGATTTAGACTGATTCGCGGTTGTCCGCCTTAACAGCTCATTAAAATACTCAGGCTTGTGCTAATTTTAGCACTCAATAGTTGCATCTAGAGAAATAGTACATCTCCAGAATACGAACAATTGGGGGGTTTTTCTTGTTGCCTCCCTGATCCCGTTGAAACTAATTATCCAATTACGGGACGATTTATTAATGCCAAAAAAGACCTCAAACCCGAGGCAATCAATTTAATCAGCATGCTAATTAAAATTGATCAGCAAGGAGAATTAATTAAAAATAGCTTAGCCGTTGAGATTATGCCTGGGGTTTTGGAAATTGAATGTTTATGCGAAAAATTAGCGACTATATTTGGAAGCCTCATCAAATCTATTGACTAGAACTCGCAAAATCAGCCATTTCCAACGCACAGAGACTTGTGATGTTCCAGACCGCGTTGGAATTTAATGCCCAGGTCGGGACATTAGTTTAGAAGTTATTATCGATATTTTGCTTCCCTACATCGGTCACAATTAAGTACCGGTGCAATGTTTACCCCCGACCCATCACAGATCAATTTGGTTGTTGCTGCCGATACCCGTTGGTATCGCACGACCCTGGGCGGTGAAACGGCATACGTCTATAATAATGATCGTACGGGCGCGTACTATGCAACCGACGCGACCACACATGCCTTCTTACAAGAGCTCACTCTTTCTGCTTCGCTTGCCAAGGCCTTGGCAAACAATCCGGAAGGCCAGGCGCAGCTACTGAGAACGCTACCAGCACTGGTTGAAGCTGGCCTCCTGGAGCCTAAAACGGCACAGCCCGGCCAAAATCCCAATAGCGGTACGAAGCCGAAGCCACCGTTGGAAAGCCGGCTCACCTTCGCATTGATCGAGTTTCTCGAAATCGGCTGGATCTATACACGTTCGAAATGGCTTGCTCGTTGGCTCTTTAGCCGGACTGGCGCGGCCGCTTTCATCGTCTTCGGCTTGCTGGCGCTGAACGCCTTGTTATCAAACACAGACGTGCTTTCGGCCAATCTAGCCAATTTCAACCTGCTCAGCCCATCCACTCTGATCAGCCTGACCATTGTTCTGCTGCTGCTCAAGGCCTTCCATGAGATTGGTCATGCGCTGGCAATGGCCCATTTCCTCGAAACCGAAGGGGAGGACGTCCCGCCGATCCGCGCGGGCGTTGCCTTCTTCTTCCTGCTGCCGTTGCCATTTACAAACACGACGGCATCTTGGGTCTTGACGAACAAGTGGCGCCGCGCCGCAATAGGCCTGGCCGGCATTTATTTCGAGACATGGATAGCTTTCATTGCGACCCTGCTCTGGGCGTCGATTGGCGAAAGTGAACTGCAAGTTTTTCTCTTGCAGATTATGATCGTATCAGGCGCTTCGACGCTGCTCTTTAATCTCAATCCATTGATCCGGCTGGATGGCTATTATGTTCTGACCGACATCCTTGATCGGCCAAACCTGGCAACTCGCGCCGGAGGCACTGCCCGCCAGGCTGGTCACTACTTTCTCGGCGCTGCGGGCCCGTTGACGTGGAAGCAGTTACCACTCTTGGGCTACTGGGCAGCCTCTCTCAGCTACCGCTGCCTGACCATGTCTCTGATTGCTTACTCTGCCTTCCTTCTCGACAAGCGGCTTGGCCTCGTAGTTGTCGGCCTTGGCTTTACAATTCTCTTCGTGCGCCCAATGCTGTCGACGGCAACATCAGCAATGAAAACTGACCCGGGTCGCGTCACGACGATGCGTTTGCGAATAGCTGGAATAGCAACATTGCTTGTTGCCATCCCCTTCATACCAATTGCCGATCCCTTGATCCTAAATGGCGCAGTGCAGCTGGAAGGCCAACAACTCGCCTACAGCGAAACTGCCGGGAGGGCACAAATTGCCCGGGACAGCAGGTTCGTTCGCACAGGAACATCCGTCTATACAATCGACAATCCAGAACTCCGCTATCAGCAAACCATCGCTGCCCACGAGCTACAATTGGCAAGTCTTGATTCCCGGCAGGCAGCCATTGCCGGGCCCGAGCAACGCGACGCCAAGTCAAAGGCGCTTGCTTCGGCTGAGCACAAGCTGAAAGAAGCAGAGCGAAAAGTTGCAGCACAATCGCTGAGCGCGACGGCAGATTCCATGTGGCTCACCGCAAATAGTAGGTATTGGAATGGCGCCTGGATTGCCCCGACAATCAAGCAGCCAATAGGCGTACTGATACCACGCAGCGCCCCACGCCTGGTTGCTCGACTGAGTCAGGGGCAGGCCGACGACGCACACGATCAGATCGTTCGGCTCAAAGGTCAGCTACGCTTTGACGGGTTCAACCAGCAAATCCATCCCGCCAAAGTCGTAAAGATTACCGCCACCGCCCAGGACCGGACAAGTCCAGGCGCAAGCAGTGCGGGCAGTATCGGCACTTGGACCGGGAAGGCCTTCAAGGTCGATCTGGCCCTGACGAACACCGATCTACCAACATCATTCTGGCTCGAGGGGAAACGTTTTCGCGTTCGTCTTGAACGTCCGTCGCGCGCCTTAGGACTGGTCTACTGGTTGAAACTGGAACGTCTAGTCCAAAAGACATTCAGATTATCAGAACAAAGCTAATTCTACTGCAATAAGGAGCAGATCATGACCGTAGAACTTCCATCCGTGACAGAAAACCTGCCGCCACTCTATAAGGCCCTGACACCTCTCACAGCTGAGCACCATGGTAGCTTCGGGCTCGCCGAACAGCAGGACTATGGCTTTGCGGCTCAGTCGAACAGCTTCCCTTTGGCGATCGACGAGTTTGCCGCTGCACAGCGTCATTACCCCATTCTATTCACTACGGGCGACTCGCCAATGCCGGCGGTGCTCGTTTCTGTCGAGCAAGGTAGGAACCCCTACGTCGACGACAACGGCGCTTGGAAGAACTCCGCCTATGTCCCGGCTTACATTCGCCGCTATCCGTTCATGCTGGTTCGCGCAAAATCAAACAACAATGACTTTGCACTCTGCTTCGACAACGAGTCAGCAAAGGTCAGCGATGTCGCGACCAATACCTTCTTCGCAACTGACGGACAGCCCACGAAAACGACCAAGTCAATTATGGACTTCTGCGTCAACTACGAAAAGAGCATCGACACGACACGGCGCACTTGCCGGGAACTGGCTGAGCTAGACATCCTGGCTGATCCGGCCATCAAGATTTCTCGCGGCACTCAGACGCTTGAACTCAAAGGCTTTCGTATTGTCGATGAACAGAAACTCCGAGCCTTGCCCGCTGAAACCTTAGCAAGACTGACGACGAGCGGCGTAATGGGGGCAATCTACGCTCACCTCTTCTCATTGGCTGCACTAGGTCAGCTTGAAGAGTTGTCTTCGGCCCTCAGCAAGATCGACGGTAAGTCGAACATTCACTAAGACAACGTTCTGCGAGTTGATCATCACATAACACACGAGCAGCGCACTTCAATCTGGCACCATACCAATCTCGGCCGAAGGTGCGCTGCTCCAGCGAACACAAACTGCAACCCGACCATAACTCTAGGGATATCTGACGAATGCTAGTCGCGCGTTTCTTCGCCCTCATACTTGTCGGCCTCATCGTCACGCCTGCCAGTGCCGAGACAATGCTGACAGCGATGACACGTCCCGGCCAACAAGTGTCTTTGAACCCCATGGTCGATGGTCGGGTTGCCAAGATCTTTGTGACCGAAGGCGATCGCATCAAGAGCGGTGAGCCACTGCTTAGCCTCGACGACGAAGTGCAGGCCGCTCGTGTCAAGTTGACCAGGCAATCAGCAGGGCAGGTTGGCAACGTCGAAAAGGCCCGTCATCAGCTTGCCCGGATGAAGCAGCGCTATGAACGACTTCGTAGCGCGCGCAACGGTTCTGTACCAAAATGGGAGATCGAAGATGCTGGCTTCCAGGTGCGTATTGCCACGGCTGATCTCAAATTAGCCTCTGATGCCCTGGATGTAGAACGTCAAAAGCTCGCCCTCGAACAAAAGGTGCTCAAGCAATACCATGTCGCTGCTCCATTCGCGGGTGAAGTCGTTGAGATCACTGTTGATCCCGGCGCCACGGTTAAGCGCAGCGACAAGCTGATTACGATCGCAGATCTCACAACGCTGGAAGCGATCGCATACGTCCCGGCCAGTCAGATCGCCGAATTCAAAGCAGGGAACCAGTACATCGTGGAGTTCGGGCATCCCTTCACCCAGCGCGCGACAGCCCAACTCAGGTTCATTGATCGCCGCTTAGAGCCGGCCAGCCGCACCTTCCGTGCAATTTTTCTCATCGGGAATAAGGATGGAAAAATCCCGGCCGGAACTGAGCTAACAATCTTGAGCCCCAAGAGCTGACCAGCAGCAAAGAAGCAAACGGAAGAACAACCGGCATGGCCGCATTGATGCAGGAAGCAACCAAGTCCCCAGCCATCCAGCCCGACAGTCAACCGACTGCTTCGGGCTTGGCATTGGTTCTGCAGTCGCTTGATGCTGCGCCGAACATCACTGCATTGAACGCCAGAACAGTCCAGCTGGTGCGCGACCTCGTGAATGCGAAGGCGGCCGCAGTTCTAAGTATCAAGCCTGAGAGCGGGAGCGTCTCTTTCGAAGCTGGCGATCAAGCCATCGCCACAGCTCTCGAAATTTCGAAGTCCGAGTTTTGTCGCCAGGTTGGAGCATCCAAGCAGGTCTTCCGCTTCGATCTCAATACGAACAGCACTGACGCTGTCACCTATGTCGTCGCCCAACTGTCGACCGGGGAAATCAATGGATGCATTCGGTTCCTGGTGATCGAAACGCACCCGACCACTGGCTTTGCGCTCGCACTATCCTTCGAACGCCTTGAACTGCTTCGCTCGATCTATCAGAACACCGCTGCAGCGCGACTGATGGATGGCAAAGGCGGTGTCACGGCAGACTTTTTGGATGCCGTCTCCGGGGAGGCAACAACCGACGGAAAACTCCAAATCATAGCCGACCAACTTTGCCGGTCTTATGATCTACCCGAGTTGGTCATCGCCCAGGTTGCCAACGGAAAACCAGAGCGCATTACCTTCAACAAGACGGGGAAGCCGCACGCAGCTTCTCGCACACTCAATGACGTCAAAGGTGCGATAGATGAATCCGCCCGGACCTGGAAGGCGAATGCCGGGAGCGACCAAGTCGCTGCCAACTGCCACGAGGATTGGTCAGTCGCGATTATCGGTTCAAACGGCACTCCTGCGGTTGCCCTAGCGTTTCGGCCGCGTTCAGCCCTAGGCGAGCAGCACCCCTCAGAGTTGATTGCAGCAGAAACAGCGACCAACGAGCTTCACGCTATTGCCACCACTTACAAACCTTTGTTGATCGCTGCCGGCACCAACCATGGCCTCGCAGGTGCGTGGAGCAAGATGAAAGCAGAAGCCTTTCGTTGGCGGACTGCCGCTGCCTTGGTTGTCCCGATCGCTCTAATCGCACTCATTCCGTATCCCGACCGTGTCGAGGCACCATTCAGGCTTGTTGCCAGCGAAAAGCGTGTCGTCACCGCACCGTTTGATGCCGTCCTCGAAACAGTCAACGTCAAGACCGATGCGATCGTGGAGAAGGGCAATACTGTTCTCGCACGTCTTTCAACTCGCGAAATTGACCTTGGCATATCCCGCAACATCGCCAAGAAGGCCGCGGCGGAAGCCAAGCGATCGCTGGCGCGGATTGCACAGGACCCGGCAAAGATCAGACGGGCTCAGCTTGAAGCGGATATCGCCGACGCAGAAATTGCACTCCTGACCTACCGAAAGTCGCTGGCAGAGATCAAACCACAGCTGAGCGGGGTTATCACTGCAGCCGAGATTGAGAACCGTGTGGGAACGGTTATCACGCGTGGTCAAACATTATTTGAAGTTGCCGACACCAGCTCTCTTGATATCGAAGTGTTTGTCTCTGACAAACGGATACTCGATCTTGCAACTGGTCAGGATGGCCAGATTTCATTGGCAGCCCAGCCGGGACGCAGCTTGCCGATCAAAGTACAAAGCATTCACCCATTAGCCGAAGTTCAGAGTGACCGCTCAGTTTTCCGAGTGGATGCCAGCTTGACTGAGAACAGCGATCCGGATCTTCGCCCCGGCATGGAAGGGGTTGCCAGAATAACCACTGGAACATCAACGCTGGGGTGGCTCGCCATCCGCGATGCTGTCAATTTCCTACGCAGCTACTTTTGGATTTAAGGTACAAGCTGCGCAGATCTTCTGAGAGTTATTCGGCACTTGCAAGCCAGCGCCGTCCGTTCAATCCTGATTGCGATCGCTTCGTCTCCACACGCCATGATACGATGACCATGAATTTGGAAGCGAGGCCGCATCATGCAATCAGGCACAATGGTCTTCACGCAAATGAATCGCGTGATCTTTGGCAAACCCGCCGCTGAATCGATCATCAAAGAAGCTGACCGCCTCGGAGCCAGTCGCGTCTTCTTGCTGGTCAGCCGAACGCTCAACTCAACGACCGACGAAATCGACAAGATCAAACATGCGCTTGATGACCGCTTCGCAGGATTACATGATGATATGCCATCACATTCGCCGCGCTCGGCCGTGGTCGCCTGCGCAAATGCAGCACGAGACGCCGGCACAGACTTGCTCGTAACTGTTGGCGGGGGATCGGCGACAGACGGCGGCAAAGCCGTCACAATCTGCCTTGAGCACGACATCACCGACGTTGATCAGCTCGAACCGTTTCGCACAGTTGTTGAAGATGGCGTCCGCCGCTTTCCGGAATACCGCCCACCCCGGGTTCGCCAGATCACGGTCCCGACAACACTCTCGGCAGGAGAGTTCAACGCACGCGCTGGCGTGACCGATACCCGGCTACGGCTCAAGCAAAGCTACATCAATCCCGGCATTGTCCCTGTCTCTGTCATTCTGGATCCAGCTGTAACCGTTCACACACCCGAGTGGTTGTGGCTGTCAAGCGGCGTCCGGGCAATTGATCACGCCGTTGAGACGCTGTGCTCCATTGATGCCAATGAATACACCGATGGGACGTCTCTTCAGGCGCTCAGGGCACTCAGTGATGGACTTGCCAGATCCAAGGCCGACAAGAATGATCTTGAGGGTCGCCTGCGTTGTCTCATGGGGGCCTGGCTATCGATGGTCGGTATCGTCTCAGGCACAATGCTCGGAGCCAGCCACGCGATTGGTCACATTTTGGGAGGATCAGCGAATGTCCCGCACGGCCACACATCGTGTGTCATGCTGCCGTATGTGCTGGACTACAATTACGAGGTCAACGCCGACCGCCAGCGCGAGATCTCCGCGGCCCTAGGCCAGCCCGATCGCCGCGCCAGTGAAATCCTCGACGAGCTGATCAGAGGTCTCGGCATGCCGCGGACGCTGAAAGAGGTCAGCGTCGCGAAAGACGATCTACCTCGCCTGGCAGAAAACTGCATGCTGGACGATTGGACATTTTCTAATCCACGCAAGATAGATCGTCCGGAACAGGTCCTGGAAATCCTGAACGCTGCCTATGGCTGACACGGTCTTAGGGCGCGCACTTCAACGCGCCCGCCTGATCCTCAGTCCTTTACTGCCACCATGAATGGCTTTTCGGCATCGTTCTCGATATCAAATTCCGAGCGTCCGGTATGGTTGATATGACGACCATACGTGTGCAGTGAAATTGATAGTTTGTCGCCTGTATTCCAGACCTTGTGGATCGCACGCGGTGTGCAGGCAGACACGTCACCCGGCTTGAGAGTGACCTCGCCAGTTTTCTTGAGCTTCGCATACCCGGGCTTGGAGCCATCGTCGACCCGCTCAAACTCTTCCTCGAATTCTTCGCCTTCGATACCGGCCACGACGGCCCATGTCAGATGATTATGCGGTTGGGTTCCGCGCCCCGGCATCCAGGTCAAGACAAACACCGCAAGGTCATGGTTCTCTTCCTCATGCAGAAGGTGAACACCAAAACCTTGCTGCTCATCAACACCGCGATACTCATCCTTGAGCCAGCCTGGCGCGGCTGCCAATTGTTTCGCCAACGGCTTGATACGGTCAGTGATGGCCTTGGTCTCCGACTCCTCGGCCACAATCGCGCGAATGTCGGCGACGTATTGTTCAACGTTGTATTCGGTTGCAGGCATAACATTCCACCAATTGCTACAATAGCAGCAGAAACTGCCGCCAAGTTGAATTCTGAAAGTGCGAAATAGTACGCCAGATCGGCATGCCTCGACAAGCGCGCTGTAAGGACTAGAAAGCGCTCGCGCAGCACAATCCGGGATAGGATTAAGGCTCCAGATGGGCCTTGAGCTTGGCCATAAGCGTCGGCCAGCGCTTGCTGATATGTGCAAAATCCTCGCTGCCGGCCTTGTAGCCAACATGCGAGATCGTCAACCTGGAACCACCGGCCACCGGCTTAATCCAGTAAGTGACGTAAGACGTTCGCGCACCATCGCGACCCGCAAACCGAAAGGTATGCGTAAGCCGCATAGGAGGTTCGAACAACGTCACCTCTCCGACGATCAGTTTTTGGTCTGCTGTCCCATAAAAAATCTCGCTCTCCTTGGACGACACATCTTCACCCACCGGCGCGGGATGATACTGGTCGACATGCACCTTCCTGGTCAGCGCTGACCACACTGTTTCAGGTCTTGATGCGATTTCAATGGAGTGCGCAAATGACTTTTCAGGAGCGTATTCCGCCTTCGATGTGAACGACAACGCGAACACCGCGGCAACGGCAATGGCAGCATTCGGAAGGCTAAATCCGGAGCTCATAGATCACCCAATACGCAATACAATGATCGCATTTTAAGCAAAACCGCTTAACTTTGGATGAAGCGAGCTGAGCGTAGTTAATATGCGCAACGCTTTGATCCGGCCAAGTCAGAGAGCGTATTGAACCCTCTAATGATGAGGCCGAACCCTGGGAGTCTATCTGGACAAGCGCTTAGGAATTCTTGACGACCTGCTCACGACGCAGCGTGTAAAGACCGGCACCAACGACGATCGCCGCTCCCGCAATCGTCCAACCGGTTGGGATCTCATCAAGCACAACGTATCCCAGGAACAACGACCATAGGACGATTGAATAGCGAAACGGTGAGATCACGGCGATGTCGGTGCCACGCCAACACTCGGTCGACGCGTAGTAGGCAACCATGACAGCAACCGCCGCACTTGCGAGCTTCACCCAGGCCGCTGTCGACGGCATCACCCATGTCTCTGTTAAACCAAACCCCAAGCCTGCGAGCGTCACAATAACGGCAGTCAGGAACGTCAACGTAAGCGTTGGAATGGACTCTGCGATATACCGGGTTGAAATATCGCGGACAGCAATCAGCAGCATTGCGACAAAGGCAGACATATACCACCAGGAAAAGTCGCCGGACCCTGGTCGCACGATCAGCAAAACCCCCAGCAAACCGACACCTGCTGCAAGCCAGCGCCGCCAACCGACGGACTCTTTGAACAGCACCGCAGCGGCGGCGGTCATAACAAGAGGCAAAGCCTGAAGAATTGCAGTGACATTGGCGAGCGGCAGACGGAACAGCGCGTTCAAAAAGAAGAAAACAATCAACACTTCGGAAACGTTGCGAATGACGACAGGCAATGAAAAAACCTGCCTCATCGACGCGATTCCAACCGTCCTCACGACAATTGGCGCCAGCATCAGGCAGGCAAACATTCCGCGGATTGCAACGATTTGCCCGGTCGGCAGTTCGCCCGACGTTGATTTGGTCAGCGCGTCGTTAAGCGCAAAGGCGCCCATACCGAGCAGCAGATAGAAGATACCGCGCAGGTTGTTGGCTCGTTGACGAGCCTCTGGATCATCACTTGAATCTGACTGCGGGTGGCTATCAGCCACCAGTCACACTCATATGGCGCGGAACAGCCGGACGCTTCGTCCTCCGGTCAATGATAAAGTCATGACCTTTGGGTTTCCGTCCAATGGCTTCATCGATCGCAGCATAAAGCGCAGCCGGCTCGGGGCTCGTACGCAACGGGATCTTCAAGTCGGCCGCATCATTCTGTCCGAGGCACATGTAGAGCGTGCCTGTGCAGGTCAGCCGCACACGATTGCAGCTCTCACAGAAGTTATGCGTCATCGGAGTGATGAAGCCTAACCGCCCGCCCGTCTCCTTGATTTCCACATAACGCGCCGGGCCACCGGTCTTGTAAGGAATATCCTCGAGCGTCCAGCGGTCTTGTAGATCGGCCCGCACCATCGAAAGCGGCAGGTATTGATCAGTCCGATCGCCATCAATATCGCCCATCGGCATCGTTTCAATCAACGTCAAGTCGAAACCCTGACCGTGCGAGAAGCGGATAAGATCATCGATCTCATCATCATTGACGCCCTTCAGCGCTACAGCATTAATCTTAATCTGCATGCCGGCGTTCTTCGCAGCCTGCAGTCCGTCGAGAACCTTCTCAAGATCACCCCAGCGGGTAATCTCCTTGAACTTATCCGGCTTCAACGTATCGATCGACACGTTGATGCGCCGCACACCGCAATCAGCCAACTCGCCGGCGTATTTGGTCAACTGGCTGCCGTTCGTTGTCAGTGTCAGCTCTTCCAATGCCCCGCTATCCAGATGCCGCGACATGCCACGGAAGAACTGCATGATGTTCCGTCGAACGAGAGGTTCACCCCCTGTGATACGGAGCTTACGCACCCCCTTATCGACAAAAGCGGTACAAACCCTGTCGAGCTCCTCAAGCGTCAGCAGATCGCGCTTTGGGAGAAATGTCATGTTCTCAGCCATGCAGTACACGCAGCGGAAATCACAACGATCTGTCACCGACACGCGCAAATAAGTGACATGGCGGCCGAATGGATCGATCATCTGGGACGCTTGATCAGCGGGTGGCACGTGCTCAGACATGATTGCTACACCGGTCTTTCTGGAGGTTTTGCCGCATTCACGGACAGCTTTCTGGTAACTTAGCTATTTGCTGCGGCTCTGCAAGATGGGAACGGACAATGAGTAAAGCTGCCACTGCACCGACCATCTCTCTCGAGAGCCCGTATCAGCCGGATATCTTGTCACTTTTCCAAGCCTCAGACACCTATCATCAGGCGCTTTATCCCGACGAAAGCAACTATCTGTTGGACCCTTCGGAACTCGCGAAGGACAATGCCCGCTTCATTGTCGCACGATTGGGTGGATCAGCAGTTGGCTGCGGTGCAGTCGTCTTTCAGGCTGACGGCTCAGCCGAACTCAAACGGATGTGGGTCGATGCCCAGGCTCGGGGTACAGGCCTCGGACGGCGCATTCTGGGTGAACTTGAATCCATTGCCCGGTTGCAGGGCTGCTCTGTCATCCAACTCGAAACCGGGGTCTCGCAGCCTGAAGCGCGATCTCTCTACAAGACAGCCGGGTATAGCGAGTGTCCACCCTTCGGTAACTATGGCGAAGACCCATTGAGCATCTTCATGGAGAAGCCATTGCGCTAAGTCAGTTTGGCGGCGACTTGCCCGCGAGAACGCGCTTGAGGTCACCAAAAGTCAGCTTGGGCCGCCTCGATAGCTGCTGAGCGGCAGCAACTGCGGCATCCAATACGCCTGTCCGGTCATTGCTCCCTTGCTTCGATACTGCAAACACAATGTTATCTGCGGCCCTCGCAGCATCACTTTGACGAGCAGGGCCCGGCACGACAAATAGTCGATCCTTGAACCTCTCGGCCGCCTGGAACAAGACATCCCAATCCTGACGCTCGGGACGGCCATCTGGCCAGGCGATCACGCGGGCCGGTGTCCGGACAACAAATGTTGCCATATGCCCGATCGCCGCCGTCTGGTCGGCAGGTTCCCTGATGACAATCAATGCCACCTCGTCATTCGCCGCGATGATGTGCTCAGCATCAGCCGTCGATTGACTAGCCTTGGCATAGGGCCGGATATCATTGTCGACAAAGTCCCAGGCGATCAGATCTCCCTCGCCATCTCGCGCCAGACGCTTGGCAACAACTGGTATCGTATAGTCGATGCCATCGCCCAGCAGAGCGATCGCAAAACCGCCAGGATCGAGGCCGGCAGGCACTTTGGGCTCGGAGGCAGAACCTGGAATCGACTGGATCAACAGCAGAAGCAAAAACGATCCAACTGATAAGAGCTTCATGACGGGTCAAACCCCTCGCATCATCTCAGTGCTTTTGTACTTGAAACCGGTCAATCACAAAGTCTGCAATCTTAGAAACATCATCGAGTTCGAACACCGGCAGGCGCTCGTCATCCAGTGCATAGTCAGCCGCAATGGCTAGGACACGATCATCCTGTGCCGACAATTGGGCACCCGGAGCCGACTCATTGCGCCGCGCCTCAATTTTCGGAATAGGTTGCGATTTGTAACCCTCGACAATGATGAGATCACATTCATCCAGCTTCGCGATGATCTCAGGAAAGTCAATTTCGGGCCCATCCGGATTTTCCGTCATCAAGGCCCAGCGCTTGCTCGAAACAACCGCCACCTGCCGCGCACCCGCCCGCCGATGCCGCGCACTATCGGTCTCTTCATCATCGAGCCTGAGGTTGTGATGCGCATGCTTGACGGTCGCCACGCGATACCCGCGGCCTGAAATCTCCTCAACCAGTCGCACGGCCAGAGTCGTCTTGCCGGAATTCTTCCATCCAACAATCCCAACGATCGGTGCCGGCGCATTAAAGGGTCGAGCAGTCAACCAGTTCAGCCTTTCTTACCCGTCAAACACGAAGCCTCGCGCACCGTCCAAAGCTGGTTTACACGGGGCTACTGGCTTCTCGTTGCACCAATTCCCGTGCTCTGTCCAACTCTTCCGGCGTATTGGCATTGAAGAATGGATCAACCTCTTCGCCAGCTACATCCACAAATGGAAACTCCACCGCAGCAACTCCATGGCGATCCGTCCAATGCAGCACCTTGCGAACGCCATCACGTAACGCCGCCTCCAGATCATCGGCCAGTTCGACCGGCCACAGACCAATCACAGGGTGCAGATGTCCTCCGGATTGAGCCAATGCGATTGGAGTATTTTCCTGCCCCAATCGCCCGCGCAGCTGTGCCACCAGATTGAGCGGCAGAAACGGCGCATCAGTCGATGCTGTTACAATCCACCTCGGTGGTGTTGACGATGCCGCGGCCCATCGCATACCGGCCAGAACGCCGGCAAGCGGACCGACAAACCCATCAATCGTATCCGCCACAACCGGCAGACCGAACGCCTGAAACCGTGATGGATCACCGTTGGCATTGATGGCAAGATTGCCGACTTGCGGGGACAGCCGATTGATGACGTGTTGCATCATCGACTGGCCAACTACGTCCAGCAAACTCTTATCGCCGCCGCCCATCCGCCGCGACAATCCACCTGCCAGCAACACTCCGGCAATGTCAGATTGATGGCTCATCATAAAATGCGCCCTATTCTGCCGCTGACTGCGATGCCTGTGGCGCAAGCTTGAACGCATGCGCGAGGAGTTCATAGCTGCGCTGCCTGACATTGACGTCATGCGCCCACGTCAAAATTGCGATCTCGTCAATCTTGGCGCTCTCAGCAAGGCTGCTGAGTTGGCTGGCAACTTTATCAACACTTCCCACGATGTGCGTCTTCCGCATGTCCTCAATCGCGCGCTGATCCAGCAATGACAACTCATAGGGTGGAGCAGAGTCGGGCTTGGCAATGGGTTGTCGGATGCCGCGATCTCTCAAGAGACGGGAGTAGGCGCGCGGCGTGAACTGATATTGCGCCTCTTCTTCAGTGTCTGCGGCCAGGGCCCAGACACACACGGACGCGACAGGCTCCGGAAACCTTTCGCTTGGGCGATAGACAGACCGATAGAGATCAATCGCCTGCTCGGCGCCCGCGCCATCGGTAATGAAATGCGCGAAACAATATGGAAGACCGAAGTGCGCCGCGACCTGGGCACCGTATTCTGACGTGCCAAGGACCCACATCTCCGGCGCCGTCTCAGTCTCTGGATGCGCGCGAATGGTCTTGAACGGATGATCGTCGGGCAAAGCCCCGCCCGTTGTCCAGGCAAGGATATCGCGGATTTGCTGCGGAAACTGGTCAGACGCACGCGCCGCATTGGGGTTGAGCGCAAATGCCGTCCGCCCGTCAGAGCCGGGCGCCCGGCCAACTCCAAGATCAATCCGCCCCGGCGCAAGGGCCTCCAGCGTCCGAAACTGTTCAGCTACTTTCAGTGAGGAATAGTGCGGCAGCATCACCCCGGCGCTGCCAATTCGAATCCGCGATGTTGTGGCTGCAATAGCCGCCATCAGGATCTCGGGCGCAGATCCCGCGATCGTCTCGTGATTGTGGTGCTCTGAAACCCAGAAGCGGTCATAGCCTAACTGCTCACAATATTGCGCAAGCTCCAAGGTTTCACGAATAGCGGCCGCATGACTGCGTCCTTCGACGGCAATGGACTGGTCCAAAACTGACAGGCGGGGCATCTCAGACAATCTCCGGCCGGTAAACTATGAGTCGCGCTTAACGTTGGCGATACGAGTTGGCACACCGAATTCGCGATTGCAAATCTCAGCCAGCTTAGCAACACCGGAGCGGATCTTCTCGATCGGAGGGTTGGCATAGCATATTCGGAGTGACCGCTTGGCACCGTCACCCTCAATTGACCATTCCACCCCGGGATTGATTGAGACACCTTCAGCACCAGCAATCTGCATGAGTTTGGTTGTATTAACCTCAGCTGGCAACTTGACCCAAAGAAAGATCCCACCCGGGGGCGTCTCAAACTCGGCTGCGGTACCAAAGTTCTCGCTGAGTGCCTCGGTTAAAGCATCGAGCTTAGCCTTCAGTACCTTGTTCAACGAGGTAACATGCTCATCAAACTTTGCCGGGCAATATTCCGCCAACACCATCTGTTCAAGCGCACCCGAACCTGCATCCGTCTTACACGCAAGCAACTGGCTAATCAGGCTCCAAGGCGCCACCACGTAACCAACACGCAAAGCCGGAGAAATCGACTTCGAAAACGAGCCGACAAACACGGTCCGGTCCGAGTCATCCAATGCATAAATCGCTGGTGGTCGCTCTCCGCTCCAGATCAGGTCGGAGTAGCATTCGTCTTCGAAGATAGGTAGGTCATGGGCCTTGGCCAAAGCGACAAGTTCTTTGCGCCGCTCCAGGCTCATTATCGTTGCGGTTGGGTTCTGCACCGTTGGGATCGTGTAGATATACTTTGGCGCACGCCCCTGCGCTTTCAGATCATTAAGGGTGGCTGCCAACGCCCCCATATCCATGCCATCGCGATCACCAGGAACGCCAACAGCCTCGACCCCGATCCGGTTGAACCGCGTAAAGCAGCCGCCATAGCAGGCCTCCTCCACGACAACAGTATCGCCCTTGGACAATAGAACCTGATTGATGAGATCAATGCCCTGTAGCGAACCGGACGTGAGAAGAATTTCGTCCGTCGTGCACTCAATTCCAGCTTGGCGCTTCAGCTTGGAGACCAGGAATTCGCGCAGCGGCAGATAACCTTGCGGACCACTTTCCAGGCTGTAAGTTGCGAGCGTCGCTCCCTCCCTCTCCAGCACCTTTGTGGCGGCAGCGACGAGGTCTGCAACCGGGATTGTTTCTGGCGCATTGTGGCCACCGACGAAATTGAACTGCGGAAACCCACCCCACTTGGCCGCCGGCGGTGGCAGGTCTCCACGCGCAACCGTCGAAAAATCAAAGTTCCCCGTGCTCATGTTGCATCTCCCATCGATATTTCTTGTCTCACACCATGGTACGTTCGTTGGCACCTTGGCTGTATGTCTCACCTCCAGGTTATCGCATTCTGAGGGCAGAAGGAATTCCTCCCGCATCCTATCGCTGATGCTGAATTCTAACGCTTGCACCGCCTGACTGCTTGTGCTGCATTCGGGCCAATCCAAAACAACGCTCAAATATGAGGAAACGCTTCATGAGCCTTTCACGCGTCCTGGCACAACGCGCTGCCGACGGAAAACCCATCCGGATCGGTCAGATCGGTGCAGGTAAGTTTGGAACGATGTTTCTATCGCAGGTCCGCCTCACGAAGGGCATGCATCTGGTTGGCCTCGCCGATCTCCTGCCCGAACGCGCCAAAGAACGACTGACCGGAGTCCAATGGCCCGAGACGCAGATTGATGCATCCTCGCTAGGTGAGGCGATCACCACCGGCAAAACCCACATTACCGATAATTCCATATCGTTGATCGAGAACCCTGACATCGACGTGATCATCGAAGCGACAGGCGACCCAGCCACCGGCATCCGTCTCTGCCTGGCTGCGATTGAACACGGCAAGCATGTTGTCATGGTCAACGTGGAAGCAGATGCATTAGCAGGCCCTCTGCTTGCGCGCCGGGCTGCAGAAAAGGGTGTCGTCTATTCACTGGCATGGGGTGATCAACCGGCACTGATTTGTGAGCATATCGATTGGGCGAGAACCTGTGGCTTCGAGGTCGTTGCCGCCGGAAAAGGCACGCGTTACCTACCCACTTATCACGCCTCTACACCGGACACAGTGTGGGACATCCTCGGTACTTATCTCAACATCAAAGATCGCTCACACATTAACCCTAAGATGTTCAACTCGTTCATCGACGGCACGAAATCCGGAATTGAGATGACAGCCGTGTGCAACGCCACAGGGCTCGTGCCACAGACCAATGGCCTTAGCTTCCCACCGGCCACGCGATTCGAGCATGCCGAAATCTGCAAGCCCAAGTCCGATGGCGGCATTCTCGAAAAGGCCGGAGTGACCGAGGTAACATCAAGTGCCTACCGCGACGGCAGTGATGTTCCGCATCACCTGGCTATGGGCACATATGTTGTCATCACCAGCGAAGCCGACTACGCGAAAACCTGTATGCAGGAATATAATTGCCTGCCGGATTCAACCGGAAAATACGGCGCGCTATATCGCCCAACACACATGATCGGCCTCGAACTCGGCCTGTCGGTGGCCTCTGCCGCCATCCGCAATGAACCGACCGGTTCCCCCATCTGCTTTAACTCAGACGTGGCTGCAACTGCCAAACGCGATCTGAAGGCAGGAGAAATGCTCGACGGCGAAGGCGGTGCTTGTGTCTGGGGCAAGCAAACGCCAGCTGAGATGTCCCTCAAGGCCGGCTACCTCCCACTCGGTCTTGCTCATGACGTAAAGCTCAAGCGCGATATTGCAGAAGGCGATCGACTGACATGGAATGATGTCGAGATCGACCAGAGCGATAATGCGGTCAAGATCCGCCGCGAAATGGAAGCCATGTTTGCGCGACCCAACGAAACCTAAGCGGTAGCTAACGTGGAGTTCACACAATGGAGACAGGCCGATGACAGAGCCTAAGGCGGACGTCGTTGTGGTCACTGGCGGCGCATCCGGCATTGGCCAGGCATCAGTCACAAACCTGATCGACAAGGGGTGGCGTGCAGCAATACTTGATCTGGAAACCCCGGCGCTAGAAGACGCTCGCCAAGCCTACCAGGGCAATACCGATGTATTCATATCTGCCCTCGATGTCACTGATGAGGACGCTGTCACGGCGACGATTGACGAAATCGAAAGCGACTTCGGCTCCATACATGGTGTTGTCAATTGCGCGGGCATTGCCGCTGACCATCACGTTTTCGATACGTCAGCAGATCTCTTCCGCAAAATCCTCGACGTCAACGTGGTCGGCACATTCATGGTCGGTAAAGCCTGTGCAAAGCATATGCAAACACGTGAACGAGGGGCGATCGTCAATATCGCATCTATTTCAGGTTTGAGAGGCTCGAAGGGCCGCTCAGCCTATGGCGCTTCAAAGGGCGCCGTTGTGACTCTCACGCAAGTCATGGCCAACGACCTTGCTGAGTATGGCATTCGCGTCAACGCAGTTGCGCCCGGTCCGATCGACACGCCGATGGTTGCTGCGGTCCACACACAGGCAGACCGCGATCTCTATCATCGCTTCGTTCCCATGAACCGATATGGAACACCACAAGAGATCGCCAACGTTGTTGCCTTCCTCGTCGACGACCAACAGTCGGGTTACGTTACGGCAGAAATTATCGCGGTTGATGGCGGTTTCCGGGGCGCCGGCCTCGTTGTCAGGGACTAAGCATTTGGAAAGTTAGAAGATGCCTGACTTACAGACACTTGGTCTCTTCCTGGCGGCCGCCCTTGTTCTCGCGGTCATGCCCGGCCCCGGTATTCTGTATGTCGGCGCCCGCACTTTGGCTGGTGGCCGCCAGGAAGGTATCGCATCCAGTCTCGGCACAGCCATTGGTGGATTTGGCCAAGTTCTGGCTGGGGCCGCAGGTTTTTCTGCGGTCCTGCTTGCCAGCGCAGAAGCTTTCACGGTCATAAAACTGATCGGTGCTGGATACCTTGTCTGGCTCGGCATCTCTGCTTTCCTCACAGCGAACAGACCTCTCCAATTGGACCGTGTCTCATCGACAGGCTCAAAACGAGCCTTTCGTGATGGCATTGTAATTGAGCTCCTTAACCCCAAGACCGCAGCCTTCTTCCTCGCTTTTCTTCCGCAATTCATCGATCTCGCATCAGGCCCTATCGCGCTTCAGTTCCTCATCTTGGGAGCCTTATCTGTCACCCTGAACACACTTGTCGATATCGTTGTCGCCTACTCTGCAGGCGGGTTGCGAACAACATTGGCCGAGAGAGTTCACGTTCTGAAACACCTGCAACGAACTTCCGGGCTTGTGCTGTGCAGCCTGGGCATCGCCTTGGCATTCGCGCGCCGCCCCGCATGATCACTACCTGATCAATCAAGGATAGACACCATGAAGATCCGTTCCGTTGACGTTATCCCGCTGCAAATTCCATTCGAAGATGGCAGCGCCGGCACCGGACTGATGCCGACCAAATGGACCAAGCTCGACATGGCCATCGTCAGAATTGAAACCACCGACGGAACCGTCGGTTGGGGCGATGGTTTTGCCTATGCCTGCCGCCGTGCCACAGTTGCCGCCATTGAGGACATGGTTGCACCATTGGTGGTCGGCAAAGAAATCGACGACATTCCCGCCTTCAATCGCGAACTGCAGCAACGCCTGCATCTCCATGGCCGCTACGGCATTACGATGTTCGCAATTTCAGCAATCGACATCGCCCTTTGGGATATTGCCGCGAAAGATGCGGGCGTCCCACTCGCTGAATTAATTGGCGGCACAAAGCGAACGTCCCTTCCAGCCTACGCCAGTCTAGTGCGCTATGCAGACCCGGAACTCGTCAAGTCGTTCACAGCCAAATCCGTCTCAGAAGGCTATGAGACGGTGAAGCTTCACGAAATTGCCCTCGATGCCATTGAAGCCGGCCGCGAGGGCGCAGGCGACAACATCAAGCTGGTTACCGACGTCAACTGCAACTGGTCGCTGGAAGAAACGCATGCGATCATGCCTCACATGCAACGTCTCAACCTGTACTGGGTCGAAGAGCCGGTATTCCCCCCTGACGATGCAGAAACCTTGGGCAGTCTCCAGCAGCAGTATGGTCTCGCCATCGCAAGCGGTGAGAACGCCTGTACATCGGTCGAGTTTGAACGTACCGCGCCGAAGATCAAGTACATCCAACCGAGCGCCATCAAAGTCGGCGGAGTCACCGAGTTCATGAAAGTTTGCGACGTCGCAGAAAAACACGGCGCAGTCGTGATGCCCCACGCGCCGTACTTCGGACCTGGATATTGGGCGAGCGTCCAGCTCATGGCGGCACGCGAGATTTGTGAACAGTTCGAGCACTTCTATATCCAGCCGGAGAACTACCTCGACGCCGACATTCCACTCCCCACCGGAGGATCGGTTCAGGTTCCAAGCAAACCCGGCATCGGATTCGAGCCAGATCTTGAATTATTGGAGCGCTACCGCGCCTGATGCCTGGAGAACGATGACCGGCTGAACGGACCACAACGGTCGGCGTTTCGCCTGCCCTCAATTCTTGCTGGCAGGCGACGACCGATCAGCCAGTTTTCTTGCAGATACAAAAAATTCGAACCCTGTTCCCTTCGGAACAGCTAACCAGCCGCGTCTTTGGCATTGTCTCTTCAACGCAGACGACAACATTCAAACGAAAGACGACAGGCCCTCAAACCAGACCTGAACAACAAGTTTCCCAGTAGCGGCGCTATCTCATCAAGCCGGTCACTCAAGAACAAAAACAACAAACTGATCGCTGATGCGCCACCCCCCTCGGTTTGACCCCCACCGAGGGGGTTTTGCTATTTGTATTGACTGGCGGATACACAAAACGTTCCCAATTCCGGACAACGTGCAAGCGAACCATTTCCATGTTACTTGGCAGTGAGATTCATCCCAATCTGGACCTAACGCATGCCCCTGCCTGACAATCCACGCGCCTTCCTGACAGATTTATTTGATGCTGCCGTAAAAGCAGCCGACCCCAGCCATTGCCTGCCATCGTTTTTGCCGTCTCCTCCTAAAGGACGGACAATCGTCATAGGTGCTGGAAAAGCCGGTGGCGCCATGGCCAAGGCCGTCGAAGAGTGTTGGAAAGGACCAATTGAGGGATTGGTGGTTACGCGCTACGAGCACGGCGTCCCCTGCAAGAACATTGAAGTTGTCGAAGCAGCCCACCCTGTTCCCGATCAGAAGGGCCTCGATGCGGCCCGCCGCATCCGGACGATGGTCGAAGGCTTGACTGCCGACGATCTTGTGTTGTGCTTGATTTCCGGCGGCGGTTCCGCGCTCCTGACGATGCCCGGCATCGGCACTGGTGCGAATGGCGAAGTTGCACTTACCCTCGATGACAAACAGGCCATCAACAAGGAGCTCCTGCGCTGCGGTGCTCCGATCGATGAGATGAATATCGTGCGCAAGCATCTCTCCGCCATAAAGGGTGGCAGGTTGGCACTGGCAGCGCACCCAGCAAAGGTTATCACGCTCGCCATTTCAGATGTCCCAGGCGATGACCCAACAGTTATTGCTTCTGGTCCGACAGTCTCTGACTCCACGACAATTGGAGATGCCTGGAACGTTCTTGAGAAGTACAACATCGCGGTTCCGGATCAAATCCGCGCTTTCCTCGAAACACCGGAAGCCGAGTCGGCCAAGGCTGACGATCCCAGACTAGCAAATACAGAATTCCACATGATTGCCCGGCCACAGGCATCGCTCGAAGCAGCCGCCGAGGTCTGCCGCGCACAAGGTATCGAGCCCATTATTCTTGGCGATGCCATCGAAGGCGAAGCCCGCGAGGTCGCGGTAGACCAGGCTGCACTCGCACTTGAGCATCATAAGGCAGGCAAGCCGGTAGCCCTGATCTCCGGCGGTGAAACCACAGTCACCGTGCGAGGCAAAGGACGCGGTGGCCGCAATGCAGAATTCCTCCTCGCCATGGCCATAGCCCTCGACGGTAAGGAGGGCATTTACGCCGTTGCCTGCGATACTGACGGCATTGACGGCAGTGAAGACAACGCCGGTGCCTACCTCGGGCCGGAAAGCATCGAGGTCGCAAGCAAGTCTGGCGCAGAAGCCAAGGCACTCCTAGAAAACAATGACGGCTACACCTTCTTTGAGGCCAGCGGCGGACTGATCAAAACAGGACCGACGCTGACCAACGTCAATGATTTTCGCGCGGTCCTTGTCCTGCCTTGATCGAGAACGGGTCTTTCCGGTTCAGGTCAAGAAAACTGCAAATGCCGTTCCGGTTAGAGACGCGTGGCTCTGAACCGGAACCGCCCTAAATTGCATCCGGCGCCCAGGTGACATCATCGTCAAGCGGGAACACGGGCCGCGGCAGATGCTGCCATTGCCGCCGGTGGAGTATTGGCGACACCAGACCGTCGGTATCGATTTCATAAACCCGCTCCGGCGGGAACCAGGGAATAAACCCGGCCCGGAAATGCCCGCGCGATTTCACGACCACGGTCTGGGCCTTGCCGATGTCAAGTCCAAACATCTCGAAAAACATAGGATCGGCCGTCTGGTTCCGGTCCGAAATGACAACGACGGTAACGCCGCCGATACGAATGGCAGCACTTGGGCCGAGATGAAGTTGTCGTCCGGCAAACAACCCCAATCGACCGACCACGTTACCATCGTGCAGGCCCACCACTTCAGCCTCGTAGGTCAGCGGAAAATCGGATGGTGTGCCCGGCAACGTGTTGAACTCAGCAGTGAACTTGCCACCCACGCTGGTCGCATGAGCAGCCTTGGCGAGAGGCGGATCATAGTAACTGCCGTAAAGGACGTTCTGCGCATCAGCCTCGACAAGCGCCTTCAGAAGATCTGTTGATCGCCCGGTGCCACCGCCTCCTGGATTGTCGCCGGAGTCGGCAAAAATGACCGGCAAGCGGTCGTGATCCATCGCCATCGCGACACCATCTTCGATTGATGTCAGCTCCCGCAAAAACTTCTCGCGATTATCCCAGCCAAACTGGGCAATCTCATTGGCGAGCTTCTTGGCCTCCGCCATATCATTGCGCGCCGTCACGACCACAGCGACGCCGTTGTAGCTGGTATCTGAATAGACAAACCCACCAAAAATCGAGACATTGAGGATCCGGCTCGCTTCTTCCGCCTGGCGTCTCTGACCCAGATCAATCATTGAACCGTAGGGCGCCTGCGCTGACAGCAACGCCACAGAAGCCGGTGTCAAAGGTAAACGAACAACACACATCTGCGGACTAGCCCGGTCGGCCAGGATAAGACGCATCGACAAGGCAGCTTCTTCGCCGCGCTCGATCATGTCGACATGAGGATTGGTACGGTAGCCGACAATGAGATCGCTGCCTGCCACCATTTCGTCTGAGATATTGGCGTGCAGGTCTAGCGTGACGACGATCGGCACATCGGGCCCGACAACATCACGTGCCGCCATGATGATATCGCCATCAGGGTCCTGGCTGCCAGTTGCAACCATCGCGCCATGGTTGGCAATATAGACGGCATCGATAGGCCCGGCAGCTTCCAGACCGGCTCGGATCTTTGCCAGATACTCTTCATGCAGATCTTGATCGATCGGCCCCAGCGGATGACACGCAGCCAACAACACCGGAACAGGCTCCCAGTCACCCGTGACATCCATCGTCTGAACGAAAGCCGAAGCTTCCGGTGCGATCACCGATGTCTCCGCCCGCGCCGCTTCTACGATGGCATCGCCTTCCAGAACATAAAAGCTCTCGAATTCTTCTTTCGTGGCGACTGCGGATTGGCGGTTGCTTTCCAAAATGACACCGATGATGGCGACGCGTGGTCCAGGCATAAGGCGGGCGCTCTCTAATAAATGAAAGATGACATTGCTCTATCATTTGACGGCGCACTTGACGATCAGTCGACAGATTTCGACTGGGCCAAATATGTCAGCCTCCGGCATCTAATGTTGCGAAGACTCCCACTCAACGTAGATTTCAGCCTGTTCAAGCAGAGTGCAAACTTAAAGGGCGTAGCGGCCCTGGCCGCCACGCCCCTCCTGACCAACCCTGGTTTTAAATGCCTACTCTTCCCGGAAGGTCAGAGCCATTTGATCGGCGAGCGGCTGTGTCAAATAGGTAATGACCCGGCGTCGCTTGCCTTGGATGAACACCTCCGCTGGCAAACCCGGCGTCAGCTTCTTCCCGCCGAGCTTCTTCAACTCGCTTGCCTTGATTGCAACTTTGGCACTGAAGAAGCTCTGACCCGATGCTTCATCCTTTGACTCATCCGGAGATATACCGGTGACAGTTGCTTCAAGCTCTGGCGTGATCCGCTGCTTGAAAGCTCCAATCCGCACCACGGCCGGCTGACCGATAAACACCTGGTCGATCTCATGTGTCTGGATCTTCGCCGATACCAGCAGCAGCTCATCCTGCGGGATAACTGACATGACGGTCTGTCCCGGCCGAATAACACCACCGACGGTATGAATTTTTACTTCATGCACGAGACCGGCGCGCGGCGCCCGGATTTCCAGATTGGTCGAACGCGATGAGGCAGCTATATACTTCTCACGCGCCTCCTTCATCTGCGATTTGTTGACCTTGATCTGGTCAAGAATCTTGGAGCGCTCGGTTCGCTTGAGCTCAGAAATGCGGAACTGGGCTTCAGCCAGACGGGACTTGGCGCCAGCAACCTTGGCATCGATGTCACCGATATCACCACGCGCACGCGCCACCTGACGCAACGTCTGACGGAGAACCGACTTGCGAATGAGCCGCTTCTTGTCAAGACGCTGCTGCGCAACCAGATCGGCTTGGGATTGCTCCAGCTCAATCGATCGTGCCCGCCGCACTTGCTTGAAGCCGCGGATCTGTTCTTCAGTCTGACGCTTACGCTCTTTCAGCTGGGAGAGTTGCGAACGTGTTGCAGACAACCGCGCCGTCAGCAACGTCTGTTGCAGTGAGAGTGCTGCGTTAAAGCTCGAACGCTGGCTCTTGAGAGCAAATGGGGGATTGGGCCGCCGGATAACCGACTGACCATCACGTTCGGATATGAGACGAGCGTGCTCAACCGTCAAATCAATCAGACGTCCCTTCAGGATCTCAAGCTCAGACTCGACTTGCTTGCTGTCGAGACGCACAAGAACCTGTCCTTTTTGAACCTCTTCACCTTCACGGACCAGTATCGCGCCAACCGTTCCGCCTTCGAGGTGCTGCACCTCTTGTGCGCTGGACTTCACGACAAACTTGCCATTGGCAATCACCGCGCTTTCAACCTGCGCTGAGAATGCCCAGCCGCCCACGCCGACGACCAGTATTCCGGAAATGACCGCAAAGCCGCGCATGAGGTTGCGCATCGACTTTGCCGTCTGCTCTAGGTCGGTATCGAATTCATACATTGCCTTGTTTCCCGTCCAATCTCTCTCGCCAATCACCTGGCGGTTCGTTGTTGTGTGGCCGCGCATATCAGGTGGTCCTGCGCTGCCGATCCATGAGAACAACTTGCCGGGATTGATTGAGCGGCGCTGTGAAACGGACCACAAACACCAAACGGCGCGAATACAATCCGCGCCGCTTCGTTTCGAACGAGATCGCTGCAAACCTGGCTAGCCCGTTGCCGTCAGCTCCAGCGTCTTCTGGGCCAAGGGAGTTGGCTGTGGTGCCGCCTGAGGAATTGCGGACGGTATCGCACCAGCCGGACCTGCAGGCTGCATCTGTTGCGGCGCCTGCTGCGGCTGCTGTGGTACGCGGGCAGCCTGTGCCGTGATCTGAGGCGCCTGCTGCACACCGGCATTTGGCATGGCCTGCGGCTTATGCGGCTGACCAACGCGCGGGAACAAGGCTGCCAGAACCTGCTTCTTCGGGCCAAACATTTCCGCACGGCCATTGCGAAGAGAGAGGATCTTGTTTGCCGCAAGGATCGCGCTCGGTCGGTGCGCAACAATCACAACAATCTTTCCAGCAGCCCGCATCCGCTGGATGGCTTCATTCAGAGACTGCTCACCCAAAGGATCCAGGTTCGAGTTTGGCTCATCCAACACAACCAGGAATGGGTTACCAAACACCGCCCGCGCCAGGCCGATCCGCTGCCGCTGGCCACCTGAGAGAGTCATCCCACCCTCACCAACCGGGCTATCATATCCATTCGGAAAGCTCAGGATCATCTCGTGCACGCCTGCCATCTTCGCGGCTGCGTGAATCTCCTCAGTCGTCGCCTCCTTGCGAAAGCGTGCAATGTTCTCAGCGATCGTGCCGTCGAACAATTCGATACTCTGAGGCAGGTGACCAATCGCATCGCCCAATGTTTCTGCCGAGTAGTTGGCAATCGGAACATCGTCGTAGCGAACTTCACCGCGAGAAGCCTTCCAGGCACCAACCAGCGCACGGATCAATGTTGACTTGCCGCAACCTGAGGGCCCGATCACACCCAGGGCATCACCAGCCTCGATTTCAAAATTGACGCCGGCCAGGGTCGCTGCGCCACATCCAGGCGGGACAATCGCCAGGTCACGCACCGAGAGCTTCTTCTGCGGCGCACCAACACTGTGCTGGCGGTCATTGGCACCAGGCAGCATGACGATCAAACTGCGCAGCCGCTTGTAAGCCTGCCATGCCGAGCTGTAGGACCGCCACTGCGCGATAGACTGATCAACCGGCGCGAGTGCACGGGACAGGATAATCGACCCCGCAATCATGGCGCCAGCCGACATCTCACCCTGAATCACCAGATAGGCGCCAACGGCCAGCATGGCAGACTGCAGCACGAACCGGACTGTTTTGGTCATTGCACCGAAGATGCCGGCGTGATCAGACAGTTCCCGCGACAGCGCGATCGAGTTCACGTATCCAGCACCCCAGCGGCGGCACAGGTCATCACCCATGCTCATAGCAGCCGCAGCTTCGGCATTCCGCTTGGCATCGAACAATAGCGAATGCGTTGCACCGTGCATCTGGTTCGCAGACTGCGTCGGCAGACGCATAACGTACTGTTTGACGCCGGTAATGATGATCAAGACCACCGCACCCAATCCAGCGGTCAGCGCCAACGTCGGGTGAACGAAGTAAAGAAAACCGAAGTAGATCGGCATCCACGGCAGATCAAACAAGGCAGACGGTGCAGAACCCATCAGGAAATTGCGGATCGTTGCGAGATCCTGCAGCGGATCATGCTTTCGCGCATGCGGTCCGAAATAGAGTGGCAACCGCAGTGTTGCATCAAACAACCGAGGTGCCAGGCGATGATCAAAGCTTGTGCCGATCCGCGCCAGCAATTTGGTCCGCATGGCCTCGAACAGGCCGTAGCAGGCATAGAGCAGGAGAGCTAATGCGCTGAGCGCGATCAGAGTCGGTAGAGACTTGCTGGCCAGAACCTTGTCATAGACCAGCATCATGAACATCGGTCCGGTCAGCATAAGTAAGTTTGATACGAAGCTTAGCCCGCCAACCCCCATCAGAGGGCCACGAACAATCTTGACGGCATCTCGCAGCAGACCTGCACCATTGTTCTGAGTTGGATTTTTCATTGTCTTTGTCCCTTCAAGTCCGTCCTGCAGGCCTCGCGTTGATCGCGGCGGCTGCCCGTGTTCAGTGATCCCAGACTAGGAAGAGTGGTGGTTCCAATCAGTGGCGTGCTTCACACTCCGGAAAAATTGCTGCTCATCTCGCCAATAAAAGAAAAGAATTAGATTTCAGCAGTTTAACATTGAATTCAAGCTGATGGGCAGCCCAGTTTCCTGAACTGCCCAATACGAAAAGCTCTATCCGACTGCTAGTAAGCGCCCATATCCTCAACCGGAAGCGGCTCTTCAGGCCCCAAATCTGGAGCAGCCGGTGGGGCCGGCGGTCCACTGGAGCCAACGCCCTGGTCGCCAACCCCAATCAAATCACCGCCGTTGACATTGCCGTAGCCATTGAATGCCGACACAGTCTGAACCTGGACGCCAACATTCACGCCATTGCTGACATCGACATCGACATTTACACCCGCGCCATTCACGGATCCATCTGGACCCACCGCGTAATTTCCAACTGATTGTTCACCGATAATCGTGAAATCACCCTCGTTGACGTTACCGACACCATTGAAAGCTGACACATTCTGAACCTGAGTTCCAACGTTGGTGCCACCTGAACCGCCACTCGGGCCATCATCACCGACATCCTGAAACGCCCCGACAGTAAAGTCGCCACCATTGACATTGCCAGAGCCGTTAAAGGCAGAAACGTCCTGGACTTGCGTACCAATGTTGACGCCACCGGGTGAGGCGTCACCCGCCACATCTTGATCGCCGACATTCTGGCGCGCTACGACCGTGAAATCTCCACCGTTCACGTTGCCGGCTCCATTGAAGGCGGTGACATCCTGGAATTGCTCAGCGACATTGAAATCGCTGCTTCGGCCCCAGGAAGCGGCCCATGCATCATAGACAGACATAGTTGGTCTCCAATTCTCTTTGTTCTGCGTTAAATCACGCTGCACCTGCAGCTGAGCTATCCCAACGAGCGAGCAGTCAAATCAAAGACTAGGCGCTAACCTAAAAAATGACTGTGATGTTGCTCACAATGAAAAATGAAAATTAGGATGATTTCCCAATGGGATACTCCAAAGCACGCAATTCAATATTATAAAAAGAAACGCCAACACCCCCATGTCTATAAAAGACATGGGGGCTAGAGAAATTTACAGTTTAGTCTCCGTTTTGGATTACATTCCCATGTCGTCCATCATTGGAACTTCAACATCGCCAACGTTCTGGCTTGCAGCAACCGTGAAGTCACCAGCATTGACATTGCCTGTTCCGTTGAAAGCAGTCACTTCCTGTGTCTGAACTCCGAAGTTATCTTCGAATGACGCTCCACCGAAGGATGGGATGGAAGCACCAGGTGCTTCAACGTCACCGACATTCTGCTCAGCTACGACGGTGAAGTTGCCACCATTGAAGTTACCTTCGCCATTGAAGGCCGTCACAGTCTGATCCTGGATGCCCGTGTTGATGTCAGTCGAGCCATCAATGAGTGATCCAGCGGACGGGGCTTCGACATCGCCAACATTCTGGCTGGCTGCAACTGTGAAGTCTCCGACATTGGCATTGCCTGCACCGTTGAACGCCGTAACATTCTGTGTCTGCTGACCAAAATTGTCATCGAGGGAGAGATCTGCAAGCGACGGGATGGAAGCGCCAGGTGCTTCAACGTCACCAACATTCTGCTCGGCTACAGCGGTGAAGTTACCACCGTTGAAGTTACCTTCGCCATTGAAGGCCGTCACAGTCTGATCCTGGATGCCCGTGTTGATGTCAGTCGAAGCATCAATCAATGAACCGATAGAAGGTGCTTCAACATCTCCAACGTTCTGTGAAGTGGCGACAACTGCGTCACCGTAGTTTGCATTGGCAGTACCATTGAATGCGGTTACGTTTTGGATCTGCTCACCAGTGTTGATGTCAAGACCTGCATCAACGAGAGGACCCCAAGAAGCGAGCCAGCTTGTGTAAGGTGTAGCCATTTTGAATTCTCCTGTGTGTATCTTTGAGTGTGGTCACTATGGTTTGAGTAGCTTCAGGTTGTTGCCGCTGGGCTTGTTCCGTTTGCCCCCCGGCGATGAACACAACCTATAAAATTGCGCTCAAACATTCTGTGAAGCGGATCACACAGGTGTCACATTTTTCATTTTTTGTTCACCACGAATAAAAAACATAACAATTACAGCAACATCCACATTCAGAAAATCTAGAAAAAATAGCAAAGACCGGCAGCCAGCTTTCCAAAACTACAAATTCGATCTCATGAGATTTTATAGAACAACAGTTTGATGAGATATATTCAGCGCGATCAATCGAAAGATCAACCAGCCCGCTGCTCAAGTGAGAAAATACCTCATCGATTTTCCCAAAGAAAAAGCCCCTCCGCACGGGAGGGGCTTTCGGGGGTTGAATGAGGATTGAGTAGCTCTTAACAAGCAATACCCATTTCTGGCTCCACTACCGGACCATCTCCTGGGATCGGTCCAGAATCTGGCGGCGGCAGCGCCGGTCCGCTTGATCCATCGACAACCAGGCTCTCCTGGGTTTGGATCGCATTGAAATCGCCGCCAATGTCAATCACACTGCCGTCATCCGCAATAAGGTTGATTTCAGTGTTCTGGATCAGCGTGTTGTTGATGATGTCCAGATCAAGCTCTTCGACAAAGACGAAGATATCCTGGCCATCGCCGTCGCCGTAGGCGCCCAGTGGCAATTGACCGGTGAGAATAGCCTCATATCCGCCGGCCTCTGCGAACGCAGCCGCATCCCAACCCATCGCATCGCCAAGAAATCCGTTGGAGCCATCACCTGATCCACCACCAGCAGCACCGCCACCGTAGGATGCAGGCGTGACATCGACAGGAGAGTTGGCAACTTCCGGCTGATCTGTCGTTGGCAGCGGTGGTGCCGCCCCCTGTCCGACAGGACTACCAATATCATTGCCGGCACCGTCATCCCCACTCTCTGAAGATGTGCTGTCGGCGGCAGCTCCACTCGATGGGAGAGCTTCAGCCTCAACCGACGGCCCTTTTAATGGCCCGGCGTCGCTCTCTTCCGGCGTGGTCTCTTCAGCCAACGTCGTCTTTGCTGGCTTCGGCGGCGCGCCAAGGCCTTCTGCTTCTGGCTGAGCCGCGGCATAACCTTCGGCTGGCTTCAGGAAATCACCGTTATCCGTCTCATCGATGTACCCCTGCGTTGCTGTTCCGCGGCGGTCTTTCATGTCAGTCTCTCCTTCCAATTAGCGCCGCCCGTTGTTGTCTGGCGCAGATGGCGTTGCTGTTGCGAATTCAGATGTCACGGGACCGGCTCGTTTACCGAACCCGATTGCTCTTGCACTGTTTTTAGGTCCCGCCCTGGATTGGCGCAGTGAACTGCTTCACAATGCATGCTGGAAACGAGGTGGGCGCCAAGCCAGCGCTCCTCCGCACAGCGCAAGCGACGGATCAGAAGACAGAAGATATTGAAATGATTGACCAAATCGCATTGTTCGAAAACTTGTCTGACGACACAGTCGCCACGCTCAACCAGCAGATCCGCCAACGCAAACTGAAAAAGGGCGAGCATTTATTCAGCCCCGGTGACGAGTCCGACTCAATGTATCTCGTTCAATCAGGACGCATACGAATTTGGACAGTGTCAGCAGCGGGCGCCGAAATCACGCTGAATGTTCTCGGTCAAGGAACCGTATTCGGCGAAATCGGCCTCCTGGATGGCAGCGAACGCACGGCCGGCGCTTCGGCGCTGGATGCCGTGGAGCTCATGACAATCTCACGCGCAGCGTTCGACAACGCCCTCGACCGCGACCCGCAACTCGCCCGCAACGTGATCGCCTTCCTCTGTGAGCGGCTTCGCTGGGTCAGCGCGCGAATGGAGGACTCGGCTCTACGCAGCGCCCCTGAGCGGCTCTCCAGAATGCTGGTTCATCTCTGCAATGACTACGGTGTTGACAGCCCGGAAGGCGTTCAATTGTCGATCAATCTCACACAGGGAGAGCTGGCCCGATGGACCCAGATGTCTAGAGAAAGCCTGAATAAGATTCTCAACCGCTGGGCCGACGAAGGCCTGCTTGCCCAATCTCGCGGCAAGATAACGGTCAAGGATCAGGAGCGGCTGGAAGACATCGCTGAGTTCGGCGAGGAAGAATAGGCCCGTTTGGGCATCAATCACGACCGGCTGCGTCAAATATCGATAAGGCTTGGTAGCGCCTTTCAACCATTTAATACTTTGCTTACGCCAAGACCTTACGCGTCCGGTGAATGTCCAAACGTCTTGCAGATATGTGAGGCCCGAACGCGAAAGATCGTCTTCTCGTCATCATCCGGAATGTGTGTCTCAAGCAAACCTATGAGATCATAGACATTCGGTTTGCCCTTCATGTAGCGATCTACAATCAGCTTCGATAACGGACCGATGTGGACAGCCAGGGCCTTGGTAATCATCTCAATGCATTTTGCCGACGGCTGCTCCGGCAAGGCGTTGAAATCACCCTGTAACTCCGGATCAAAATCCGGCACCTGCAGGGGCACGTGCTTCGCGCCATCACCTGCCTCGTCCTCAGCCTCGATTGCCATCTGAGAAAGCTCGTCAAAGGCGTTCTGGCCGATTTGTTCAGATTCGGTCGAGGCAGCTTGCTGATCGATGCTTCCCGCTTCCAGCGGCGGCGCGCTCTCCGGCGCGGCCTCATCTTGCGCTTCAGGCGTTGATTGAGCAATTGGAACCGGAAAACCAATCTGCCCTCCTGACCGGGCATCAGCAGCTCTATCCGTTGCAGTCGGCTCAAGAGCTGCCGGATCATAGGGCACAGCATCAGCGTCTGAGGCGGCAGGCGATTGCTCTGACGCAACGCCCGGGACACTCGTCGGCGCCGGCGGCGGGTCTCGCTTGACGATTTGCACAATCGACTGCTCGTCCAGGATCCGCCTTAGGGCATCTCGGTCAAGCCGTGTCGTTTGATCAAGGCTTGAACCAGGCGGCTCGCGTTGATCCGTTGGCGTCCGGGCCGGAGGCTGCTTGACGGCAAAGGTTGCAATACGGCGCGGGATATTCTTCAGCCGCGGCACTCCGCGTGCTTCGAACGTGGCAGAAACCCGGGCTGACACTGCATCCATGACCGGCCCTGAGACCAACATCTCGCCCGGTTGGCAGAGCGCCTCCAAGCGCGCGGCAATGTTCAGTGTCTCACCGTAAGGAAGCCCCTCATCCATCAGAACTTCGCCGAGATGAATGCCAATACGCATCGGCATATCGCCAAGGTGTGGGCGCCCGGAAAGGACACGCTGAATTTCCAGACCGCACTGGACAGCACCTACAGCGCTTTCGAACAAGGCGAAAAAGCCATCCCCCGGCATGCCAAACAGCCAACCATTGTAAGTCTCTAATTCGGCAAGACCGATCGTGCGAATTTCATTGAGTGACGTCACCGCACTCGTTTCATTTAACGACATTTTGCTGCTGAACCCGGCAATATCAGCTGCAAAGACCGCGCGAAGGATGCGCTTGTGGGTTCGATTCTGCGGGGCTTGAGGATCGCCGTCTCCGCCCGATACGCCGTCGGACTGGCTCATTATCCAGCCCCTGGCATGTGCTTCTTCATTTTCGCCAGGAAGTGAACACGCTGCCCCTCTTCGGGTATCGTCTCCGACAGCTTGCGATAATAATCCTCATGACCAATCGCCGACTGCGCGTATCGCTTCGCGAGAACACTGGCGACTGGGCCAACCAATGGGACCAAAGCATCGCTCGCCGCCTGAACATCTTCAGTCGTAATCAAGGCATCAAGCTGCACGGCCGCCACGCCTTGGTCAGCGCGGATCGTCGTTTCCGCTTCTTTGCGAAACTTCTTCGCTTCCGCATCGACAGGGATCTGGTCCGACAGCGACGTGAGCAGCATGTCAGGATCCGTGGCTTGCTCAGCGGCACGTCTGACAACCACCTTCGCAATCGGCCCGATTGATTTAGCCAGGGCGGATTCAACCGCACCCAGCGTATCCGGCATCAGTTTGGCAGCCATCGTCTGCGAAAGGTCAAAGCCACTGCGCTGCGAACTGGAGCCCGTCCTGCTCGGATCAGTTGAAGCCGACGGCGCCGTAGAAATCTTCGTCAAGTCCAACGGTGGACTGTTGTCCGTCGCAGTCGCCTCTATTGCGGCATTGAGCGTATCGATGAACTCTTCGGCACTTTGAAAGCGGTCGTCCGGATTGCGAGCCAGCGCCCGCTGCACAACCATGTCAAGGCTCTGCCACGATCCCGGCCGCAAGGTTGACAGACTGGGAGCTGTTTCATTCAACAGCTTGCGCATCAATTCGGCGATATCGTTCGCAACGAAAGGTTTGGCACCGGCGAGCAGCTGAAACAGGATAACTCCGCACGAGAAAAGGTCCGTGCGGCCATCAACTGGGCGCCCCAGGAACTGCTCAGGTGACATGTAGTTCGGTGTGCCGATGGCCCCTAGGCCACTCGGGTTGGTCAATCCCAAGGCATCAAATCGTGCAACGCCGAAGTCGGTGACTTTAATCGATGTTGCCGACGGACAAAGGATATTGGCAGGCTTGACGTCGCGATGGACGACACCCTTGGTGTGGGCATGGTCAAGGGCGAACAAAAGCTGCGCCATGATCTCACCAACCTGACGCAGCGGCAGCATGCTGCCGGAGTCGATGACATTCTCAAGCGTCCCGGCATCAACGAATTCCATGATGATGTACGGTGCATCATCCTGCTCGACGTAGTCGAAAACCGTCACGATGTTAGGATGCAGACACCGTCCAGCAGATCTCGCCTCCGCCGCGAATCGCTTGAGAAGCGTATCGCGATCGCTAACACTTGCGATTGTGTCGAGCCGTAAAGTCTTGATGGCGAGGGGACGATCGATCTGCTCGTCATGGCCCTTGTAGACGACGCCCACCGCACCACGGCCGATGATTCCGTCAACGCGGTACTTGCCCACGCGCGTGGGCACAGGGTTGGCCTGTGGCGTGCTCGACAGACCACCTTGGGTATTATCGGTCTGTTCAGGGCTCATATGCGCCGTTCCTTACCGTCCCCTGGTCTGGTCACAATTTGACTGATTCCGGAGCTGCACGATATTGGCAACTCGCATTATCCTTGCAGCGTTAAACATCTTCGCCGTCCGAGATCCATCAGATCGCGAACGGCTCAATGGCAGCCCTAATGAACAAGGCTGCAAGATTCGTGCAGCAAATCAGTTACATATTCACCAACTGCTCGACTTTTTCCTCTGATCTAGGTTTCAAGCATTTTCATTGCGTTGTCCAGACTGCGGCGCATCCTGTTAAACGACCGCGAAAGAGAGCCAATTTCATCAGCGCTCTGCGAAGTATATTCAGGTTGCGAATTATCTCCCATGCTCACGGCTTCAGCGATCTTGGACATTTGGGTCACCGGGGTAATAACCAGCCTACTGAGCAAAACATTCAGCAACACCATAACAATGGCGAAAATCGCACTCATGGCTCCGATGAGAACAACGAGATTGTCCCAAATCTGCTGATGGGCGACCGACAATGGGACCGAAAAGATCTGCGCACCGATAATCTCATTCATTTTCCAACCGAAACCGTTCTTGTCGCCATAGAGCGAAACCATTGAGCGCGGCGCCCGGTCCGGAGTCGAATGGCATGTCAGACAACCTTCCGACTTGATCTGCAGCGGGAAAGCGACCGTGTATTGATCCCCTTTAGGGGTCGATCGCACCTCAACCAGTTCCTTGATATTCGGATCCGCGCGGAGCTTCTTGATCATGGCTTCTTCCCACGGCACCGCTTTGTCCGACGGATTTGTGGGGTTCAAGGCAGCTTCCTTGTAGAAAAAGCTCGGAAACCGATCGCGGAAGTTCGCGAAAGTTGTCTGCGCACCGAACGATGGCACGGTTTGCGGGAGAAACTGCACGTCCGATTGATCAGAAAGAAGTGGCTTGATTTCTTCCGAGGTGTACTGTCGAACAGCCAGCGCCTGGGCTCGCAGAACCGTAATCTGTGAATGCAGTTGCTCACGTGCGTTGCTTTCCGCCACGCGCCAGAAAATAATCGAAGATGCAATCAACCCAAGCACTAGGGTTAATGCCAAGATGGCGTTAAACTTGAGCCGTAAACCCATTCGCGACACTCCCGCACCGTTCGCCCACCGGCACTGCCGGCTGCATATAAAAGACATTAGCGCAACGAGGACGGTTCCCAAAATGAACCTGAATACCAATCGTTACAACGACTGCTCCTTGAAGGCCAAATCCATGCGCATCATAAGAAAAACTCTCAATGGTTCCCGAGGCAAGTCCATGCGCATGATGAACCTAAACGCTAACCCGTTAATATTCGCGCTAGCTGTGACGTGCGTCACAGTTTTGACCAGCCAGGCCACATTCGCAGCGAAACGTGTTGCTTTGCTTCTGGCAGCCGAAAAGTATGAGCATCTCAAAACCTCAACGATCACAACCGCAAAGATTGCGGCACTCGGACAGTCATTGAGCGCGAAGGGGTTTGCCGTCACGCTTCTCGCCAATCCGAACAATGCCGCTGCGCGAGCAGCCTTGAGAGAGTTTGCAGGCAAGGCTGAATCAGCAGATTTCGCTTTGATTGTTGCCAGCGGTCATATGGCCACCTATCGGCGCAAATCATTCTATCTGCCGGTCAATAGCCGCGTCCGACGTGCAACAGATCTTTTTTCTCGCGGCCTGTCGGTGACATCAATCGCTGACATTGCCAAGCGCGCCAAGAAAGGCGCCCTGATCATGCTGGCCACGGTTCCGGACATTCCCTCTACCGTCGCCGGTGTCAGCGTCAGACCTGACCTTTCAGAGCAGTCGCCGCCAAATCTTGTGACCGTATTTTCAACCTCTACAAAAGTGCCCGTGACCAGCGTCGACCGCGTGTCAGCACAAGCCGCAACCGATTTAATCGACGCCGCCAAGGAGACACCTTTGACGCTTGCCACCCTGGTGGATGGCGCCTCGGCTGGTGGGGCTGGACTTATCTTCGGCGCGACGCCGGAGCTTGATCTCACCACCGACAAGAAGGAAGCAGCACCTGCAACGTCCTCAACCGAGACAACAGGCAGCGCAGTCGCAAAAGCTGCGGCAGCAGCAGCGGCTGCAAAGCGCGAGGCTGAGGAATTAGCCAAGGCTCGCCAGGAAGCAGAGAGGAAGGCCGCCGCAAAAACCGCAGCCGAACAAAGGGCACGGGAATTGGCCGAACGCAGACTTCGCCTCGCAGAAGAACGCGCCCGCCGCGCGGAGCTAAGAGCCAAAGAAGCGGAGACGAGAGCAAAACAAGAGCAGGATGCCCGCCGCGAAAAGGCTGCTGCCCTCCTGCAGCAAAAATCCGCTCCGCAACCGGCAACGGGGCAGCCGCCGGCCAATATCCAGTCGTTGCAAGTCGTCGAGGCCTTGTTGGGCCGCGCCCAGCGCCGTGTCATTCAGCGACGACTACAGGCGATGGGACTCTACACGGGGAAGTTGGACGCGGTTTTTGGTGAACGGACACGTGCTGCGATCAAGGCGTTCCAACGCCAACAGGGTGCCACCGAAACAGGTTACCTCACGCCAGACCAACTCCAGAAGATTGTCGCCAAGCGATAGATCGACTTTGGACCTTATGTCGGCATCAGTCCGATTTCGACGTAAGGTCTGTTGCTCGGGAGCGCGATGGTTGCCCGCCTCTTCTGATTGGAGACTGCCTTCAACTTGCAGATGAATGTACAGATAGCCCGATCTGAATTGATTGGGTTGAGATGTTCTTTGCGATTTAGAAATCTGCCTAGTAGTCGCCCACTACGTAGCCAGACCGAGCTTGAGCTCCGCAATCTCTGCCTCGCTATAGCCGATCTCTTTGAGCACTTCGATGCTGTGTTGACCGATCTCAGGTGCAGCGGAACGCACGCCTGGGCCATCAGCATTGGTAATGAACGCGGCACCAATGGCCTTGATCGTCGAGCTGTCCGAACCAGGCTTTGGAATGTCCGCCAGGATTCCCCGTGTTTCCATCTGCGGATCCGCACACACCTCCGAAACGCCACGGACTTTTGCAATTGGCACCCGCGCTGCCTGAAGCTCATCGACCCAGGCATCCGAATTCCGGGTCTTGAAAGCTGAACGCAACGCCGCGAGAACTTCTTCACGGTTGGCAATCCGGCCGGCGTTGTCCTTGAACTTCGGATCGTCCAGCATACCTTCGAGCCCGAGCACTTTGAACATCGAGGCAACCTGCGCCTCGGTGATCACGGATGTCAGAACATGCCCATCGGCCGTCTCAAACGAGTCCGCTGTTGGCAGCCCGGCAGGTGATGTGTTGCCGAGCAGGCCGGGCTCCGGCGCCCCCATGAGGTAATTCGCGAAGTGGGCAGATTGCAGCGTTACCGCCGCATCGAGCATCGCCACATCCAGATACTGCCCCTCACCAGTCTGGCTTCGGCGGAAGAGCGCACTGGAAATAGCAAATGCAGCTGTCAGCCCAGTCGTAATATCAATTGGAAGATAGCTCACGCGCGTCGGCCCCGTTTCAGGATGGCCGGTACATGACATCATCCCGGACGCGGCTTGCACGGCACCATCATAGGCAGGGATTCCGGCTTTCGGACCGCTCTGACCGTAACCACTGATCGAGCAATAGATGATGTCGGGCCGCACCGCTTTGATCGCGTCATAGCCAAAGCCGAGCTTATCAATCACGCCGGCACGGAAGTTCTCGACAACCACATCCGATTTTTCGACCAACCGCATGATGACATCCCTGGCATCAGGCGCTTTGAGATCGATGGCGAGGCTCCGTTTTCCGCTGTTGTACGAGATGAACCCAGGCGACATATTCGCGAACTCAGGATCCTTGACCTGCAGCAGCCCACGCATCTGATCACCAACGCCTGGTTGCTCGACCTTGATCACCTCAGCACCGAGCATATTGCACATCTGCGCTGCATAGGGCCCGGCGATAACCTGGCTGAAATCAAGAATGCGGATACCTGAAAATGCCTGCGCCATCGCTGGCTCCCTCTACGTCTGGCCAGCAGCCGCTGGATAATTCATTACATTCGATTGCAAGCCTGTCAGCTTAGCGCTCAGATAGGAAGAGACACGCCGCAATATTCTCATTCTGCTTGTCCGATATCGGGAGCGAAGACATGACATCCTTGAACATTGAACCTCTCCATGCCGAATTCGGCGCTCGGATCACGGGGCTCGATATGAGCACTCCTCTGGATGACGAGACACTGGCAAACGTGCGTGATGCCATCGACCAGCATTCCCTCCTGCTCTTTCCGGATCAGGACTTTGACGATGACAAGCAACTCGCACTCACGCGTCAGATCGGCGAGCCGGAACCAAGCCACACTGCGCTCGACCGTGTTGAATACTTCGGCACCATAGGCAACGTACAGGCAGATGGCACGGCACTTGGCAACGATCATAAGAAAACGGTTTTCCTGACCGGCAACAACATGTGGCACTCCGATGCTTCATTCAAAGAAGTACCGGCGTTTGTCTCGATCATGTGTGCCTACGAGACCCCGGATGAGGGCGGTGCCACAATGTTCGTGAGTACGCGCAGCGCTTATGACCAGCTCTCCGATGAAGAGCAAGAGCGTATCGATCCGCTAGTCGTCATCCACGACTATGTCTATTCCCGCTCCAAAGTCGCGCCCGATGCCGTCTCTCCGGAGCTGGCCGCCTCGCTGCCCCCGGTTCGGCAGAAACTTGTACGCTACAATAAGACGGCGCATGCAAAGAACCTTTTCATTGGTTCCCACGCCAGCACCATTGAAGGGTGGGACGAGGCAGATGCACGAGCGCTATTGGACGACATGACGGACCAAGCGACACAGGCGGAACACATCTACACGCACCGCTGGCAACCCGGAGAACTTGTCATCTGGGACAATCGTTGTCTGTTGCATCGCGGCGAAGGGTACGACGCTGATCGCTACCGCCGTTACATGCGCCAAACCCGCGTCCGCGGTGAGGGACCGACAGTCGCTGAGTAGATCTCACGAGAAACCCGCCCCCCAGGCCGCCCGGTAGCAGCTGCCCTATTTGTCCTCTTCGAACAATCCAGACGGCGTTACCGTGCTGGCTGCACCGGCTGTCACGCCACCATCGATCGTAAGCACCGTTCCGGTGATCCATTTCGCCATGTCGGAGGCGAGATAGACAACACCGTTGCCGACATCCCACCCTGTGCCCTCGCGCTGCAGCAAATTGTTCCTCGCCCTGTGTGCACGAAGGTCATCGCTCATCCCGCGGGAATAGACCATCGGTGTGTAGACGAAGCCTGGCGCTATCGCGTTGACCCGAATGCCGTCCCCACCATGATGCACCGCCATGGACCGTGTCATGTTGATGATCGCCCCCTTGGACGTGGAATAGAATAAGCTTGGGTTGCCGCCTCGAAGGCCATCGATAGACGACAGATTGACAATCGCGCCACCGCCCTGCTTGGCCATTTCCGGGATCGCCGACTTAGCCATCAACATCATCGACTTGACGTTGACCAACATGCCCTGGTCCCAGGCATCTGTGTCCATTTCAACTGCTGAACCGGCCGGACCACCAATGCCGACGTTGTTCACCAGAATATCGAGCCGCCCCCAGGCATCGAGCGTTGTTTTGACCGCATCTGCACAAGACTGCGAATCTGAAACATCACAACTGACAACTAGCGATGTCCCGCCCTCACTATCAATCATGTCCTTGGTAGTCCGTGCCCAGTCCGCCACGGCATCCAGAAGAGCAACTTTGACGCCTTCACGCGCCAGCAGGATCGCGGCGGCGCGGCCATTGCCAATCCCATCGGCGCGCGACCCAGCTCCCGTCACGATCGCGACCTTGTCTCCCAGCCCCATATCCGGCATTAGCAATTCCCCACGTTTCCGCAACTTGGGCCACCCATTTGAGTGCCCTTGTCGCCCCTGAATTCGACGAGACGGCAGATTTCCACATCTCGGGACGGCACGCACATCAAATAGCGGATCAATCACGTTACGCGCGATCATCTAACTGCGGAGCTTGAGCACTTTGCACGAACAACCGATGATTGGCGGCCATACGACATCTGATCCTGCACGAGGGCAGCTATGAGCGCACCAACCATTCAGGTCTTTAGCGACTACAAGAGCCCTTACGCCTTTCTGGTCAAAGACCTCGTCTACGAACTCGAACAAGAAATCGGTGCGACCTTCGATTGGCTGCCTTACACACTCGACATCCCGTCGTATCTCGGTGATGCCAGAGTTGATGAAAGCGGCAACGTGATTGAGGAAACGCGCAATGCTCATCAATGGCGCCGAGTGAAGTATAGCTACATGGACTGCCGGCGCGAAGCCAACCGACGCGGGCTCACCATTCGCGGGCCCAAGAAGATATTCGACTCATCCCTAGCCAATATCGGACTCCTCTTTGCCAAACACCATGGCGTCTTTCGCACCTACCACGATCAAGTGTTTGAGCAATTCTGGAAGCGCGAACTTGACATCGAAAACCTTGATATCATGTGCGAATTGCTCACGGCCTGCGGAGCGCCGGGCAATGACTTTACAACTTTTGCAAGCGGCACTGGTCGCGAGGAACTCCGGAAAGTACAACATGACGCCGAAGCACGCGGGGTCTTTGGTGTGCCGAGTTTCCTGTTTGAAAACGGCGACCTCTATTGGGGGCGCGAACACTTGCCACGACTGCGAGAGGTCCTGCAGCAAAGATGATCGATTTGCGTGCAAAGAACAGCAGCCCCAGTCGCGCGTCTCAATGAAAAACAGCGAACCCGGTAGAGCATAAATGAGCGCCTACATCCCAAGCCTCCTGGCGCTCCTATCCGCATTTTTGTTTGCGGTATCAGCTCATGTCCAAAGCCTGGGGTTGGACGGTAAGAACGGCCAGACAGCGTCATTTGTCATCATTGCAACGTCGTCCGCATTTCTCTGGCTCGCGTCTCCCTTTCTCGTCCAGAACTGGATTTGGTTGTCCTGGGCAACAGCCCTGTTCGCCCTGTCGGGCCTGTTGCGGCCAACAATCTCGGTCTCTCTCTGGACCCAGGGCATTCGCTATCTCGGCCCAACCATGAACTCAGCCCTTGGTGCCAGCGGACCGGTCTTTACAGCAATCTTTGCCTATCTAATTGTCGGCGAGCAAATGACCTTGCCAATCGCAATTGGGACCGGCGCGGTGATCGCCGGCATCCTTGTCACCTCTCTGCGCGGCAAGAACAGCAAGTCAGATTGGCCTTTGTGGGCGATACTATTTCCCCTCACTTCAGAACTCTGCCGAGCCATCGCCCATTCCGCCACCAAGGTCGGCTTCAGCGAAATCCCAGACCCTTTCTTCGCCGCCCTTATGGCGACCACGATGGGTGCCATCACCTTGGCTGTCCGCTTTGCGTTCCAAGGACGGATGCCCGACCTTAAGACCCCAGGCATGAAGTACTTTGTCATGACAGGCGCGATCACGAGTGCCGCAATTTACTTTCTCAACATTGCCCTGGAACTTGGCAAGGTCATCACGGTTATCCCGATCATCGCTGTGACACCGGTCTTTGCAATGCTGCTCAGCCTGTTCGTATTTGGCCGCGAAACGCTGACCTGGCGCACCTATGCCACCATCGCTTTGGTCGTCCCAGGTGTCATCCTCGTAAGCTTGTCGCAATGACGGCTACTCTGGCACAGGCAAGCAATCGGCCCTTGCTTGGAATTGGCCTCCTCGTTGTGGGTGCGGGACTGTTCACTGTCAACGACGCCATCTCGAAGTGGCTGACCACCGTCTACCCGGTGAGCGAGTTCATTTTCGTCCGTGGTTTTTTTGCAGTCCTTTCCGTCTTACTCGTTGTCGCCTGCACGCAGAGCATCGGGCAGCTTCGCCTGGTCAATTGGAAAGGACAGATCTCACGCAGTGCAGCCCAGGCTATCGGCACGCTGTTGCTTGTCTCGACACTCGGCTTCCTGCCGCTCTCCACCGTTACGGCATTGCTTTTCGCCAGCCCCATCATGATGGCGGCGCTCTCTGGCCCGATGCTTGGCGAGCACGTTTCGTGGCAACGTTGGTGTGCCATCCTGCTTGGCTTTGCCGGCGTACTCATCATGGTGCAACCCGGCGCCGAGAGTTTCCAGCCTCTGATGATCATACCGCTGCTCGGCGCCCTGGCTCTATCAATCCGTGACATCCTCAGCCGTAGCCTCGCCAGGACGGAAACCGCCGTCTCGATTCTATTCATGAGTGTACTCGGCCAAATGCTTGTCGGCTTGATTGCCATCCCCATCGAAGCCGGTCCCGTGAAGGGCGGCTGGACAGCAATAGATCCATTCCATTTTGCCATTCTCGCCGCCAGCGGCTGTGTCAGTGGCTGTGGCCAATTCCTGGTCGTTCAGGCGTTTCGTCATGCCGAAGCGTCATTGCTGGCCCCGCTCAAATATTCGACGTTACTGTGGGCCGTTCTTATCGGATTCGTATTCTGGGCAGAGATTCCATCCATCGCCATTCTAGGCGGCGCGGTTCTTGTGATGCTCAGCGGCCTCTATATGGGATATCTGCGCAAATGAGTCTGGCAGACGACGACACGACCATCCAACGGCCAAGATTGCGGTTGCGCGATTGTTACGCCTTTTTCGGACCATTGATCCTGATGGTCGAGCTCAACATGATCTCAAAGTCGGCGATCCACGCGTTCCTCGCGCGAACCGATACGCCCAGCGTCTCGTTGGCGGCTTTCAATGCAGCTTTTACGTTCTACTTTGCGATTACCAGCGCGACTGAAATCATCGTCATGCTGTGCCTATCCTACCTGAAATCGCGACGTGACATCCTCAGATTGCTCGGCTTCATGGCAGTGATCCTTGTCATCCCTTTGACTGTCGCACTCACGATCGCGTTCACAGATCTCGGCAATGAAGTCTTTGGCAACTGGTTTGGACTGAGTGAGCGGGGGCAGACGCAGGCGCGAACCTGTATCGGACTGCTAACCTTGAGCATCCCCGTCCTCCTCCTGCGAGGAACCGCCTTCGCACTGCTGATGATGAACCGTCGCACAATCATCATTACCTGCAGCACGTTCATACGACTATCGTCACTCGCGGTTTCTCTCGTCGTGCTCCCTTACTGGCTGGAAGGTGCTGCGATCGGCGCCGCCGCGCTGGTGATCTGCATGGCCTCCGAAACGGTTTTCTCCTGGTTCTTTGCCTTGCGCTACCTCTTGCGGCTGCCTTCAGAACGCAGCGACCGCACGACCTTCCTCGGTTACTGGGGATTTGCCTGGCCACTGATCATCAACACGTCGGCGGAGATGGGTGTCATCTTCGCCATCAACCTGTTTCTTGGTCGCTTAAACAATGCAGAATTTGCAATTGCGGCCTTTGGCGTCTCACACGGCTTGGTATCCCTATTGATGGGCCCGATGCGCAACTTGACGCAAACAGCGCAGACGCTCGTCTCCCAGCGCGAAGATGTCCGTGTCATGCTTGTCTTTACTGGACAACTAATCGCGATATTTGCTCTCCTTGCGATTGCCCTGTTCCACACCCCCCTGCGCGAGGAAGTTCTGCTTGGCGTTATGGGTCTTACACCCGAGCTGGCGGCCTACTGCGAACCGGCGTTATCGATTGCGTTTGTCATGGCAGCGTTTTGGAGCACAACAGCGCTATTTCGAGGGTTGCTGGCCAAAGCACGCACAACCAAGTCACTGGCAGCCAGCGGTATTCTTCGCATCATGGTCGCCGCAGCTGCCGGGACATTGAGCATCGCTAATCCGGATATCAATGGCGCACTGCTGGGAGTAGCTGCGTGGATTTTGTCCTATGCGATCGAGATGTCGATCAGTGGTTGGCGTCTGCGGCGGTTAGGCTGGTACGCACGACCGGCGCAGTCCTAGTTCATTTCCGGACAAGCTGGAATCGCATCATCTGCCCACACTCCCGCCCGGCCTCACATTCGATGTTCGTGTTCGAAACATCGACACGAATTGCGATCATGGTTTTGGGCGGTCGGGCGGGGGTGTGGGATGGTTTGAGCCAAACCTGAAATGTTCTAGCGGCCAAAGCAAACATATTGACTGTCGAAGTCATGGCTCATTGACGAAAACTGAGCAAGTCTGCAGGAAATCCGTGTCAGCCGAGAAGCCCGCTGATTTCACTCTTAAGTTGATCAAGCGTCACCGGCTTGCCGATAACACGAACCTTGCTACCGCCGATACTCTGGGCCCGCTGGAGCTCGTCGGCAATTGCAGACATCAGTACCAATGGAAGATCGGAGCGCTTCGCCAAAAGTGTTTCTGCTAGTGTAATCCCATCAACCGCTGGCATGGAGATATCGCTCACGACGATGTCCACACCCGCATCGAGGCCACCATCAAGGACCTCCTGCCCATCGCCCGCCGCGATGATGTCATGACCGTCGCTCGACAGGGCATGTTGGAGCATATCACGCGCTGCTGCGTCATCGTCCACGAGAAGAATCTTCGCCATGTCTTCCCTCTCCCCCGAGCAACAGCCCGCTAAGCGTTAGAAATCACTCAACAATCCGACCCACGTAAGGCAGTTCGCGGTACTTGTAGGCCTTGTCCATTCCGTAACCGATGACGAAGACATCCGGGCACTCGAAAGCCCGGTAGTCGGCATCAATCTGTGCCGCTCTGTGGCCCGGCTTGTCGAGCAGGACACACGTCTTGATCTTCCCCGCACCGCGCGACTTCAACAGCTCGGAAGCAAAATGCATGGTTCGGCCGGATTCGAGGATATCATCAACCAACAACACATCCCGTCCTTCAACCGACAGGTCGATATCTTTCAGGATCTCGACACGGCCGGTGGATTTCGTCCCATCTTTGTAACTTGAAAGTGATAGAAAATCGACTTGGGGAGACAACCCCTTCTCGTGCAATGCCCGGATCAAATCTGCAGCAAATACGAAGCTGCCTTTGAGGACCGCCACAACGAGCAGTTCTTTTAAGTTGTCAGCTGCAATCTGGCTGGCTAAGAGGCTGATCTGTTGCTGAATTGTCGCCTGCGAGTAGACAACTTCAATAGCATCTTGTTCACCCTCGTTGGAGGTCATTTCAAATTCCACCTTTGCCAGACTGACTTACGAGTTTTACAAGCATCCAATCGCGTTCTGATCAACCTTTAGACAATTTTCATCCCCATCAGCCTGCCATACTGATCTCGGATAACGTCCGTTCGTATTGACATGTGGCCCCCAAACAAGATTAGACGCAACGAGTGTTGCCGTCCGCTCACGAATGCTAGGAACTGGGAGACGAATGATCCACACTGGCCTGACATTGAAGCGAGGTGAACATGATCCGGTTGGATAATGTTGCTCTGAGCTATGGCTACGGCATTGATGTACTCCATGACGTCAGTTTCCACCTGCGCCCTGGCTCATTTCACTTCCTGACGGGCCCTTCAGGCGCCGGGAAAACGTCGTTACTGCGCTTGATGTTCATGTCATTGCAGCCGACCGGCGGCCGAATCGAGCTTTTTAATCAGGAGCTTCGCAATATCAATGCTGCGCGCCGGGCGAGATTGCGCCGACGGATTGGCATCGTATTTCAAGATTTCCGCCTGCTGGATCACCTGACGACGTGGCAGAACGTGGCTCTCCCACTGCGCGTGAGCGGCAAGCGCGAATCCGACTACAAGGAAGATGTGACAGACCTGCTACAATGGGTTGGTCTTGGTGACCGCATGCATCACTTCCCGTCTGTGCTATCGGGCGGAGAAAAGCAACGCGCTGCCATCGCCCGCGCCGTGATCGGCAAACCGGAACTTCTTCTGGCGGACGAGCCGACGGGTAACGTTGACCCGCAAATGGCCCGCCGCCTACTACGCCTGTTTATTGAATTGAACCGCCTTGGCACATCAGTTGTTATTGCGACCCACGACCATCAATTGATGCGGCAATACAAGGCGCCGCGCTTGGAGCTACACGAAGGTAATGTCCGGACCGTATGACGACGACCGCAGCGGGCGAGCGCCGCCAACGCTGTCACATTCTCCTTCGGGGACCTATGGCAATCCGACGTTGGATGATCCTCCGACACGATCATCGACACGCGAGACGCTTGATCCGCCAACCGGTGGACGCTCCCGACGTTCCGAGGAACTGTACCTACCCGCACCGGCCATCGAGCCCGGCAAAGAGCACGCCAATGCGCCAATCGTCCAGGCTGGTTCGGTCACGGGCAAGTCTCTGACGCTGGTGATCTCCATCATGTGCTTCCTGGCCTGTCTCACGGCAGGCGCGGTTTATCTCATCAACCAGTCGGCAAACGCATGGCTGCGCGATATCAGCACTGAAGTCACCGTCCAGGTTGAGCCTAGCGATGATCCGAACCAAACCGAGCAAACCGTAAAGAGCGTTGTCGACCTGCTGGTGATCCAGCCAGGCGTGCTAGATGTCCGCATCCTTGATACGGCGGAGTCCGCCAAGCTGCTCGAACCCTGGCTCGGCACCGACAAGGAACTGGCTAATCTACCAATACCCCGCCTGATCGCGATCGAGCTTGACCGCAACATCGAGCCCGACTTTTCCGGCTTGAACAAGGTTCTGCAGGAGAAATTCCCAACCGCCAGCCTCGATGATCATCGCCATTGGCAGAACCAGATCCGAACGGTTACCCGGTCGTTCGCCATTGGCGGCATCGCGATTCTGTTGTTGGTTGGCGCAGCGACCACCGCCATCATCGTCTCGGCAACGCGCAGCGCCATGGCATCAAACCGGGAGATCGTCGAGGTCCTGCACTTTGTCGGCGCGACAGACCGCTTCATAGCGCGAGAATTTGAGAAGCATTTTCTGACACTTGGAATCCGCGCAGGCGTTGTCGGAGCATTATTTGCTATGGCGGTGTTCTTCCTGATGCCGACACTGATGGAGCTTCTCGCTGGCGGCACCGTGACACTCGCTGAGTTCAAGCGTCTGGTCGGGACCGGTGTGCTCGACGCCCCGGGCTACCTTTTGCTCGCGCTGGTTGTTGTCGTGATTGCAGCACTTTGTATGCTGACATCAAGATTTGGCGTTTTCCGCATTCTCAACAGTCAGAGCTAGATCGTCTCGCGATAAGCCGGCCTCATTCCTGGTGATGCCGGCCTAAGGTCAATTGTTCTAGCGCTGACGCTACCAACCAGGTTGGCGCTCGTTCAGCCGTCACCGATAGGTTGCAAGTTGTCAGTATTGACCAGAATCAAATTGTGATGCCGGCAAATCACCGCCATACTTGTAAGATCAAAACCGGGTAGAGTTCTTGGGAGATCCGGCTTTCGTCCATTCGTATGGCCAGATCTCTGTACAATCCATCCTGATCGCCAGAAATCAGGTCAAATGCGGAGCGAACGCCGATTCAACCAACAGGTGTAAGAAGCGCCTCAATTTGGAAGGTGTCCCTGGTCCTCATGGCAGCCGGGCTCGCCGTCTTCCTGCTTGGCTTTTTCTATTTCGCCACGGTAACGCTGCGCGAACAGCCGGACGAGCTTGCCCAGGCCGACGCGATGGTCGTTTTGACGGGCGGTTCCGTCCGTCTCCCCCGTGCTGGCGAACTCTTCCGCCAGGGCAAGGCCGATCATTTATTGATCTCTGGCGTGAACCGCAAACTGACCAAAGCCAAGGTCCAGCAGCTCATCGGCGTCAAAGGCGCCAAGTTCGACTGCTGCGTCGAGGTCGGTTATTTCGCGCAAAATACACGCGGCAACGCCATTGAAGCCCGCGATTGGATGCGCCGCCACAAGTTCAAGACGCTGATTGTTGTCACATCTGCTTATCACATGCCGCGCAGTCTGGCGGAACTGGCTCTCGCAATGCCGGATATTAAGCTTATCCCGCACGCCGTTCTACCGTCGAAGTTCCGCGCCCAACCCTGGTGGCTGCATAGCACCAATGCCCGCATCCTGGCGCAGGAATACATCAAGTTCCTGCCAATTGCTGCTCACCTCACAGTCGATCGCATCCTTCGGCAAGGGCAACTCCAATCCACTTCGAATGGCAAGACGATGCATGCCGGAACGAGTTCCTGAGGTCCGGTTGCTCTGAAATGCTGCTATTGCGAAGTCTGCTGTTCACCGTCGTCTTCTACGTCAATACCGCGGTTTTTCTGATCCTGGGCTCCTGGCTTCTGTTTGCGCCGCGCGCCTGGGCCATGGCCGGGCTTAAGGCGCATGCGCGGGCCAGCCTGTTTTGGATGCGGGTGATTTGCGGCACCAAGCTAGACGTGCGCGGGCGTGCTAATCTTCCCGACCGCCCATTTTTGATTGCAGCAAAGCATCAGTCTGCCTGGGACACCTTCGCGCTCATTCCGATCTTCGATGACCCGGCTCTGGTGATGAAGGCTGAACTCATGAAGCTACCGCTTTATGGCTGGTTTTCAACGAAGTTCGGCATGATACCGATCAAGCGTGAGACAGGCCCATCAGCCTTGCGCGAGATGCTTCGAGAGGCACAGACCAGGCTCGACCACAAGCGCGAGATCCTTGTCTTTCCAGAAGGCACCCGTCGCCTCGCTGGGGCCGAGCCGGACTACAAACCGGGTATTCTGATGATGTACGACAAGCTCAATGTGCCCGTCGTCCCTGTCGCGCTGAATTCAGGCTTGTTCTGGCCGCGCAATTCCCAATTGCGCAACGCCGGCACGATTATCGTAGAAATTCTGCCTCCCATTCCAGCAGGCCTCAAACGCAAAGCATTCGCCCAACGCCTGCAGCAGACAATCGAGCCAGCCACAGCAGCGCTCGTGGATGAGGCGACCACCATCACCCCGGCGCTAAAAAGACACACAGCCGGTTCATCAAACTAGTCGCTGCTCCAAACCCGCGCATCCTTAGGTGGCCTTGCAACAATGCAGAGCAAAGGCCGATGCCCGCTCAGTTCAACCAAATCTCACAACATGCCGAAACATAATAAGAACAAATTAAGAACATTTATTGACTGATAACAAATGCTGCCCTATATAAACCGGACAAGACAGTGTCCTCGTTGGTCAGCCCGTTATGCATATCGATCCGTTTGAAATAGCGCCTATCGCCCAGCAGGTCTGGGACTCAAAGTACCGCTTTCGAAACACAGAAGCTGGCCTGGAAGATCACACCGTCGCGGGTACCTGGGCACGCATCGCGAAAGCGGCCGCCACCAACGAATCTGGTGGCGTAAAATTGCAAGCGGAGTGGTCTTCTCGATTTGAGCAAGCGATGTCCGATTTCTCGTTCCTGCCAGCAGGCCGAATTATCGCCGGAGCCGGTACCCAGCGAGACGTGACCCTGTTCAATTGCTTTGTTATGGGCACAATCGCCGATGACCTCGGCTCGATTTTCGACAACGTCAAAGAAGCCGCCCGCACCATGCAGCTGGGTGGCGGCATCGGCCACGACTTTTCGACACTTCGCCCGAAGGGCGCCTTGGTGAAAAGCATCGGCGCCGACGCCTCAGGGCCGATCAGCTTCATGGACGTCTGGGACGCCATGTGCCGAACCATCATGTCTGCCGGCGCACGCCGCGGTGCCATGATGGGAACGATGCGGTGTGATCATCCCGACATAGAGGACTTCATCGCTGCGAAGTCCGACCCCGACCGTTTGCGAAATTTCAATCTATCCGTCCTGGTCACCGATGCCTTCATGGTGGCCGTCGAGAAGGACCAAGACTGGCAGTTGGTCTTCGACGGCCAAGTCTGGCGCACCCTTAAGGCGCGAGAACTTTGGGAAAGGATCATGCAGGCCACGTATGAGTATGCCGAACCCGGCGTGATCTTTATTGACCGCATCAACAAGACCAACAACCTAGCCTACTGCGAACAAATTGATTGCACCAACCCGTGTGGCGAACAACCTCTGCCGCCCTACGGCGCCTGCCTGCTCGGGTCAATCAATCTGGCGCGTCTGGTTGAACGTCCGTTTGAAGCTGACGCTGCCATTGACACTGAACGCCTTAACCAGCGCGTGTCGACAGCCATTCGCTTTCTCGACAACATTATCGACATCTCAAACTACCCACTTGCCGCTCAGGAGAAGGAAGCCAAAGCCAAGCGAAGGATCGGCCTTGGCGTCACCGGTCTGGCAGATGCGCTTGCGATGTGCGGCGAACGCTATGGCTCCGAAACATCGGCGGAACTTGCGTCAACCTGGTTGCGAACAATTCAAAACGCCGCTTACTTGTCCAGCGCAGAATTGGCCGGCGAGAAAGGCGCGTTCCCGCTGTACGACGCGGATGCGTTTCTTAAGCGACCCAACATCCTCCGTCTGGATGATTCTGTTCGTGATGCCATCGCACAGCATGGCATCCGCAATGGCTGCCTGACCTCGATTGCACCGACCGGGACAATCTCACTGCTGGCAGGCAATGTATCGAGCGGCATCGAGCCGATTTTCTCAACCCAATATACGCGGCGCATCCTGGAACGTGATGGCGGTCATCGCACTGAAACAGTCGAAGACTACGCTGCTGCGGTATACAAAAAGCTGCACGGCGACAGCACACCATTGCCAGCGGCCTTGTTTGTCACGGCAGACGATCTCACACCCCAAGAACATCTGCGCATGCAGGCAGTACTGCAGCCGTATGTCGACAGTTCGATATCCAAGACGATCAATTGTCCTGAGAACATAACATTCGAAGCCTTCAAGTCCGTCTACCGCGACGCATACCAGCAGGGACTGAAGGGCTGCACAACCTTCCGCCCCAACGCCATCACCGGATCCATTCTGGCGACAACGAGCGAAGCGAGTGAGAAGGAACCATCTGAAAGACCCAGCGCGCTATCTCCCTCCACCACTCCGATCGCCGCCCAACCTGTGATGGCTCAGATCAAGGAGCGTGCGAGTAACGGCATTGTCCAACTCACCGAACCCTTGGAGCGAGACCAATCCCTACCCGGCTTCACATACAAATTGAAATGGCCGGGTAGCCCGGACGCGCTCTATGTGACCATCAACGATATCGTCCAGGATGGTCGCCGCAGGCCGTTCGAGATCTTCATCAACACCAAGAACCTTGAGCACTATGCCTGGACCGTGGCCTTGACGCGGATGATTAGCGCGGTCTTTCGTCGAGGTGGCGATGTCTCGTTTGTCGTGGAGGAACTGAAAGCCATCTTTGATCCACAGGGCGGACGCTGGATGGATGGCGAGTATGTGCCAAGCCTGCTGGCAGCCATCGGCAATGTCATTGAGAACCATATGGTAACAACCGGCTTCCTCCGCGATGTCGACAAGCAGGCGGAACCTTCCGCGCTTGCCTCGTTCGAATGCGCGGCATCATCGGATCACAGAAAGGCGGGAGCCGCTTCAATATCCGCCCCACCCAGGCTCGGGCGTGCCTGCCCACAATGCGGGAATCAAGCCCTGACCCGTCACGAGGGTTGCTGGATCTGCCGAGACTGCGGCTACTCCCACTGCGGCTAGGAGAGTTGACCATCATCCATCGTTCTAACGATTGGGCTTGAAGCACCCAAGCAGCACTGCACCCAAACGGAAGCAGCCTAACTCATCGCCTGACGATACATGAAGCGCTGGTGCTCACTCTTGCTCATGCGCCGCACACCCCTTACAGGACGGTCGTAGAAGCGCGTGGCCAGCATCGCCCTACGGTGCAGTCCACCCTGTTCGACGTCAGCTGACGCGAACAACCCGCCAGTCCCAACCACGAGACGCTCAAGCCCGCGATCAGGGATACCAAGATCGCGCAAGAGATGAGCCGTATTGACGAGATACTCGATGTTCGGCCCGGCCAAACCGCGTGCACCGCGAATGATCTCGACCTGCTTTGAAAAGGGCAGGCGATGCGCATAGCTCGGATGTGCCCGCTCGACAATATAGGCAAGAGCGGAGACCTCACGGTTCTGCTCGCGGGAGAGTGTCAGCGGCACCGAAGTTTCCTGGTAGACACCGCTGACCAGTTCACGCGCCCGCAGATAGTCTAGCGTATGTCCCCAGTCCTCGCCGGAGACGCGATAGGCGATACCTGCGCACGAACCACCACGGTCCAGGCCCAGCACAAGCCCGGGCCGCGCATCGTTGCCGCGATGATGGTTTGAGTAAATACAGAAAGATCTTTGAAACCCCACCAGATGTGCGGGCACACGCTCAACGAAGTCAAAGCCCGGCCGCCACATCAGCGATCCGTACCCAAACACCCAGTGATCATGCTGGTTCTGGCTCATCGCAAACTGTTTCAGGCCTTGTCTCCAGACCCCGCCACGTCGCCGCCAAAGCGGCCGAAGTCAGGTGCCGCTGTATCCTGCCCAGCCTCAATAATGCCGTGCCGAATGCGCCGCGCATCGGTGAACAACTCAAACAGTGTATCGCCGTCGCCATATCGGATGGCGCGCTGGAGATTGCTCAAGTCCTCACTGAACCGCCCAAGCATTTCGAGCACAGCGTCTTTATTGTTCAAGAAAACATCCCGCCACATGGTTGGATCAGATGCTGCAATGCGTGTGAAATCCCGGAAGCCACCCGCTGAAAACTTGATCACCTCGGCATCGGCGACACGCTCCAGCTGATCCGCAGTGTTGACGATATTGTAAGCGATCAAGTGCGGCAGATGACTGGTAATCGCAAGGACCATGTCGTGATGAGCCGGCGCCATGACTTCGACATTTGAACCAAGCTGCTCCCAGAACAGTTTGAGCTTTGCAACCGCCTCCATATCGCACCCCTCAGGCGGGGTGAGAATGCACCAGCGCGCATCAAACAACTCCGCAAACCCGGACTCTGGCCCGGATTGCTCCGTTCCAGCAATGGGATGACCAGGTACGAAATGGACGCCCTCAGGAATATGCGGTGACACGTCCGCCACGACGGAACCCTTGACAGAGCCGACGTCCGTTACAATCGCACCCGGCTTCAGCTTGCTCGAGATCGCTTCGGCCACGCCACCACAGGCACCGACCGGCACACATAAGACAACCAGATCCGCACCTTCAACTGCATCAGCAGCATCTTCGAATACGCTATCGACAATACCAATCCGCAGCGCTGTATCCCGTGTCTCCGCGGTGCGCGCAGACCCCGAAATATGGCGGGCCAGATCCCGACGACGGGTTCCATGACTAATCGATGAGCCGATCAGACCGAGCCCGATCAGCGCTATTTTTTCGAACATGTGATCTCTCGGTATCTAACCAGTGAGGTAGTCCTGAAGAGCGCGAACAACGGCCTTGTTTTCCGCCCCGGTCCCAATCGTCACGCGCAGTGAATTTGCGAGGCCGTAACCTCCCGTGCCACGGGCAATAATCCCTTTCGACTTGAGATAGGCGTCAGCATCCGCTGCTGACTTACCCTCTGCCTTGTCGAAGTGGATCAATACGAAATTGCCAACGCTATCCGTCACATCAAGCCCCAGCTTACGAACCTCGGCTGTCAGCCACGGCAACCATTCATCATTGTGGACGCGCGCGCGCTCGACATGTTCCACATCAGCGATTGCGGCAGCTCCCGCCGCACTTGCGGCCGCGTTGACATTGAATGGGCCGCGAACGCGATTGAGAACACCAGCAACTTCCTGTGGGCAATAGACCCAACCGAGCCGCAGAGCCGCAAGACCGTATATCTTTGAGAACGTCCGCGTCATCACCGTATTGTTCGTCGTCGCCACCAGTTCGAGACCAGACTCATAATCGTTGCGTCGAACATACTCGGCATAAGCCGCGTCGAGCACCAGTAAGACATGCTCAGGTAGCTCACGCCGCAAGCGTCGAACTTCATCGAAAGGAACATAGGTCCCGGTCGGATTGTTTGGGTTTGCCAGAAACACGATCTTGGTCTTGTCCGTCACGCAATCGAGAATGGCATCCATGCTCGCCGTCATATTCTGTTCCGGGGCAACCACGGGTGTAGCACCAGAGGCCAGAATGGCAATGCGGTAGACCAGGAAGCCGTGCTCGGTGAAGATAGCTTCATCACCGGCACTCAAATAGCTCTGTGCCAGAAGACTGAGCAGTTCATCGGACCCTGAGCCGCACACAATATTGTTCGGGTTGAGCCCATAGACCTGCGCAATCGCTTGCCGCAAATCAGTCATAGCACCATCGGGATAGCGCGACAGCTTTCCGGCCAGTTGCTGAAACGCCTCAACAGCCTTCGGGCTCGGCCCGAGCGGTGTCTCATTGGCCGAAAGGATAATCGGCTCAGCATGCCCCTCGACGGCGTGCGCCCCCGGAACATAGGCCTGAATATCCATCACCCCGTTACGCGGCTTGGGTCCTTCGCTCACCATCCCTGACGACACCTTCTGTACACACCCGACCGATCACCACACCGGTGTGTCGGGTGTTGCGTGCGCACGCACATTCCTCGAACTGGCCCCAGGATTGCGCGTCATTTAAAGCCTCAAGCAGCCGTAAATAGGCGTAAGTGCTGAGAAAATCAAACGTTGTATGCCTTTTAAAGGCGAATGGGTCGCGAGCAGGCTTCTCGCACACCGGACGGCGGGCAAATGGACAGAGGACCTTCACCGCCAAAGTGTGTTATGCAGAGCGCAAGCATCAACAAGCGTGTACGAAATGAGCACCGTCATTAACTTAAACACCGGAAGCGGCGCGATCAGCCCAGGAACCGATGCAGCCCAGAATCCGACCAGCCCTGTGGTTGAATTTCCTGTCGACGCTTCCTTGCGTTTGGAGTGTGGCCGCGATATCGGCCCGTTCACGATCGCCTACCAGACTTACGGCGAACTGAACGCAACCAAATCGAACGCCATCCTGATCTGCCACGCATTAACCGGCGATCAGCACGTCGCAAACGAGCACCCGATCACCGGCAAGTCCGGCTGGTGGGAACTGATGGTCGGTCCGGGCCGCCCAATCGACACGCGCAGGTATTTTGTCATCTGCCCCAACATTATTGGCGGTTGTATGGGCTCCTCCGGTCCGGCATCGATCAATCCGGAGACCGGCACACCCTACGGTCTGGATTTTCCCATTGTCACGATCGCCGATATGGTCGATGCCCAGGTTCGACTCATCGACCACTTTGGCATAGATGAGCTGTTCGCCGTGGTTGGCGGATCGATGGGCGGCATGCAGGTCCTAGACTGGGCATCGCGTCACGGCGAACGGGTTTACGCCGCCGTACCCATTGCAACGGCAGCCTGGCATACATCCCAGAATATTGCGTTTCACGAAGTCGGACGGCAGGCCGTGATGGCTGATCCGGACTGGTGCGAGGGCAACTATCTGATCGAAAACCGCGTGCCGCGTCGAGGCCTCGCTGTTGCGCGGATGGCAGCCCACATCACGTACCTCTCAGAGGAGGCTTTACAGGATAAGTTTGGCCGCAGCCTGCAGAACCGCGACGACAGATCATTCACCTTTAATGCTGACTTCCAGGTCGAAAGCTATCTCCGGCATCAGGGCTCGACATTTGTTGATCGCTTCGATGCCAACAGCTACCTCTACATCACCCGTGCGATGGACTATTTCGACATGGCAGCTCAGCACGATGACGTCCTCGCGAATGCGTTCCGCGGCACGCAAACACGCTTCTGCGTTGTCTCATTCACCAGTGATTGGCTTTACCCGACACGCGAAAGCAAAGAGATCGTCCAGGCACTGAATGCAGTCGCAGCTAATGTGTCATTCGTTGAGGTGGAAAGCGACAAGGGCCACGATGCGTTCCTGCTCGACGAACCAGAAATGTTCGCAACGGTCGGTGGTTTTCTCAATGCCGGCGCCAAACGGCGTGGCATCGCCGCGGCAAAGGAAACCTAAATGCTAAGCCGACTGCCGATTACACACGACCCAATTACGGGAGAGCCGTACCGCGCCGACCACCAGCTGATCGCAGAAATGGTCTCGGTCGGCGCGCGCGTTCTTGACGTTGGATGCGGCGATGGATCATTGCTGCAGCTGCTCCAAGACACCCGATCTGTCGATGGACGCGGCATCGAGATCAGCCGCAGTAAGGTCAATGCCTGTGTCGCCCGCGGCCTCTCAGTAATTCAGGGCGATGCCGACAACGACCTCGATGACTACCCGGATCAGGCGTTCGACTACGCCATCTTAAGCCTTACCGTGCAGGCTACGCGATACCCCAAGACTGTCTTGCAGAATCTACTCCGCATTGGCCGTCATGCGATCGTCTCGTTTCCAAACTTCGGCCATTGGGAGATTCGTGCCAAGCTCTTATTGTCCGGACGCATGCCAGTAACGCGCAATCTTCCCGAGACCTGGTATATGAGCCCTGACGCCCATCTCTGCTCAATCGCTGACTTTGCTGACCTATGCGAAGCTGTCGATGCCGAAGTCGAGCAGGCGGTCGCCTTTAACACCTGGGGCCGCCGGCTACCAATCAATCGCTCCATCCGCCTGCAGAACCTTTTCGGCGAAAAAGCTGTCTTTCTGTTGAAACAGCGCTAACTCGTTTCAATCGACAATCGCGACCATGGCGTCACCTGATCTGCTCCTCATCTTCAAATTCACAGTGACACCCATCCTGGTCGGCCTGGCGAGCCTTGCCGCACGGCGGTGGGGCAACACCGTTGCAGGTCTGATTACCGGCTTTCCACTCATGACAGCGCCAATTGCAATCTTTCTGACGATAGAGCAGGGCGCCGAATTTACGATCTCGACTTCAATCGGCATTCTCGTTGCCTTGGTCGGCATCGCAGTCTACGCCCTCGCCTACGTCCTAACAGCACGGATTTGCTCCTGGCCATTTGCGATCGCCGCTGCCTACACCGCGTTCTTTGGCGTGAGCTGGCTGGTTGCACCATTTCTGACCACGCACCTGACGGCAGCGCTCGCCGCATACGGCACCATATTGCTCACCGTAGTCGTGATGCCGAACTACAAACTGGCCGGCGCGCCATTGACAGTGCCGGCGTGGGAAATCTGGCTGCGTATGCTGTCCACTGCCGCCATGATCGCACTCGTCACCACAATCGCCAACTTGGTTGGTCCGACATGGACCGGCATTATCGCAACGGTCCCGGTAATGGCGACAATCATGGTCATCTTCACACACGGGCGCTTGGGCTATCGACCTGCTTCAATCTTCATGCGGTCAATGATGCTATCGATGTTTTCATTCACGACATTCTTTGTCGTCGCCGCTTATGCACTCCAATCGTTCACACCGTTGCAGGCTTACGTTATGGCCACCATCGCGGCCGTAACACTGAGCCCGATCGTAGTTCGCCTCGACCGCGCCTTGTCGCGGTAAGCAGACCGAATGGACAACATCCTGACAGTTCACACCTAGTCTAAGGCTGGCGAAAGCGGTCCTCAGGAATGACTGCCACCAGCGTCAACTCCACCAGAAAGTCTTCATGGCCCAACCCGGCCACCATTACAGACGTACTGACGGGGGGATTTTCAAAGTCGAGGTACTCTGATCGCACACGCTGGATCGCCGATAGCTGACTTCTGTCTGTGAAGTAGGTCGTAATCGCAACAATGTGATTCAGCTCGCCGCCGATTTCAGCGAGAATCATTTTGATATTCTCAAAGCATTGCCGCGTCTGCAGCGCAATATCGCCTTTCCCAACGATGTTCTCAGCAGCATCCCAGGCCACCTGTCCTGTGAACTGGACCGTGATACCCGGGTGTTGCGCCAGCGCCATGCTGAAACCACGTCCACGCGGTTGCCAAACGCTTGCAGGATTGAGTGCATAACCCATTTGACCATCCTTTCAATTTAGCTACACGTTAGCCCATGACAGACCCGAATCACGAACAACGATGGATGTTATGAGATGCGGTCGTTCAGCAAGATTGTACTGATGGTTGCAGTCATCGTCGGACTAGCACAGTCCGCAACGGCGATGGGGCCACCGGCCAGCAAGCCCACAGATCCGAAGCGCATAGCCTTGCTAATTGGAAATGCTGACTACGCGGCAACGGTTGGCCCCCTCGCGAACCCCGGCAACGATGTCAATCTTGTTGCATCAGCGCTAGAGCAAATCGGCTTTGCACGGGACAACATCCGCACGCTCAACGATGCAAACCGCGTCCAGATCCTGCAAGCCATTGACGAGTATTCGAATAAGGTCGCTGCTGCAGGACCAGGCGCCATTGCCTTCCTTTATTATTCAGGTCATGGCGCAGCAAGCCAACAGGACCGGCGCAACTACATCATTCCTACCGGTGTGAAAAAGCTGGATCGAACAGTATGGTACGAGGCTGTGGCACTCGATGATGTCGTCACTCAGCTGGCCAAACGCGCACCAAGCGCTGCTCATTTCGTTATCTTCGACGCCTGCCGAAACCTTCTCAAGATGCCTACGAAGGGAAGCAAGGGATTCGTCCCGATGGCTGAGAAGAGCGGCATGCTGATTGCGTTCTCAACCGATCCCGGCGAGACGGCATCAGACGAAGGTTCGGGCGCCGGGCCTTATGCCAGCGCACTCGCTGCTGAACTTGTCAAACCGGGGCAGGATCACCTCGACCTTTTCCAGAACGTGAAGGAACGCGTGCATCGCACGACAAGCGGTCAACGCCCTTGGGAACGAAACGGTCTGTTAAAGCGTGTCTACCTGAATGATGCGCCGTCATCTTCTGGAAATCCGCGCGCAAACGCTCAATCAGATGCAGCCACAGCATGGTCCGCTATCAAGACAACCAACGACCAGGATGTTCTTCGGTCATTCGCGAACAGATACCGCGGAACCTTCTTCGCTGACTTGGCCACGCGCAGGATGCAGAAACTTGCCAGTTCCAGCAATCAACCAACAACAACCGCAGAGGATTTCGGCTTAGACACGCCAAAGTGGAAACGCGTTCGCGGCTATGATCAGCTATCCCGCGATGAAGCCCTGCGGGTCCTGAAAGGCAACACCATCGTGACCCCCACGATGCGCAGATATTTTGCACCCGACAATACTTACGACAATTGGCAGTTTGGCAAATCAACCGGAGCAGGCACCTGGAAAGTCGGTCAACAGGGGAAGCTCTACATGAAGCCGTCCTGCCCCGCCGTGATGAAGTACAATCCGGCTTTCCGCAAGTTTCATTGGCAATGGCAAAAGCCATGCGAAGGCGCTTTGACCATCCGCGTCGTGCGCGGCAAGCAGCTTACACCTTGAACTCAACCAGGGAACGTTCGAGGTAGACCACGCCCTTCGTATTGTCTTCTTCCCAGCGTTGCCCTACTTCGATAAAGCCGTGCCGTTGATGGAACTTGAGTGAGCCCGGGTTTGGCGGCTCAAGGTTCACTTCAGCAAGCACCACTGGCCTGACACCCTTGTAGCGCTGAAAGACGTGCTCGTAGAGCAGTCCGCCAATACCGAGCCCGCGCGCCGTTTCAGCAACCGCAACGCGGTCGACGTAGGCAAACGAAACATAGTTGTCCATGACCCAGATGTAATTCTTGCTGTTGTAGCGATTGCCCTCGACCATCAGCAGGGCAAACCCGATCGGCTGGCGATCTTTTTCAGCAACCAGCACGACGTCTGCAAGTTCAAAGACAAGCTTCGCCATACGCTCACGAGTGACGCTCCCGACACCCGGCGTGGAAGCCTCGTTGATCTGGTGCAGGACATCCAGATCTCTGGCTTCAACCGGCCGGACAACAATCCCATCAATGGGCCCGCCGCTTGGCATGACAAATCCTTCATATCAGCCGTTACGGCTTTTCAGATTGAGTGAGAACCAACCCACGCCCCGCCACACCCTGTCGACAACAGTTAAAGGTGGCCAAGAGGAGCTTGGGATGGCCGTGAGTTATTGGCTATGCCCGACGTGGTTTAGACAGGCCGATCACCTTTTTCCACTTTCAATGTTCGGCTGTCCGCGGCCGGCAGCATGCGTGCTGGGTCCCGTGTCACCACGGCATCAATCACGGTTGGCGTTGTTGTGTTTTCCAGCCCCTCCTGAATCGCTGCACCGATCTTCTCCGGATCAGTCAGGCGGATACCATGACAGCCGAAACCATTCGCAATGGCCGCATAGTCCATTTCCACGAGGTCAGAAGATTGATAATTACCTTCGCCATAGACAGCGTGCTGCAGCGCTTTGACGTATCCAGAAGCCGCATTATTGAAAACCAGCGCCACGAAATTCGCTCCGACGCGACGCGCGGTTTCAAGTTCGCCGAGGCTCATGTTAAACCCGCCGTCGCCTGTCATGCTGACAACCCGACGAGATGATCCAACACCCATCTGGGCCCCGATACCACCCGGAACGCCATAACCGATGGAAGCAAAGCCACGATCCGGCAGAAAGTGGCGGCCTGCCTGCTTGGTGTCATACATCAGACCACCCCAGTGACCGGCAAATCCGCCATCTGCCACCAGCACACTGTCAGCCGGCATCGCTTTATTGAGCTCGCCCATCAGACGGCCAACGTTGATTGGCGTCTCAGAACTCTCCAGACGATCAGCAGCCGACGCACGCCACTCAGCCATGCGGACCGGGATCTCGGCCAGATAATCCGCGCGAGACGACTTCCGCGCGGCAGCCCCGTCAGATAGGGCATCTGTCAGGTCCTGCAGCCCAAGCCGGGCATCACCAACAAGGGCAACATCGGTTCTCGTGGTCCGGCCAATCTCATGCGGATCGATTTCAAGATGGATCAACGGCTTGCCGGGACCAATCAGCTGGAACCGCTTCGTCGCAATCTCTCCAAGCTTGCAACCAACCACCAACAGGCAATCAGATTGATCGATCAGTGCGTTTGCTATCCTGTCGTATCGCCCGAACAAACCTGCCGAAAGTTCACTGCTACAGGAGATCGCGCCCTTCCCACTCATTGTGTGAGCAACGGGAATGCCTTGCGCCTCAGCAAACTGGAAGAGTGCATCGTAGGCCTCGGAGATATGAATGCCACCGCCAGCCATAATGATCGGCCGCTTGGCCTTCGACAGCATCGCTGCAGCCCGATCAAGCTCTGCACCATCTGGACGAAAGCGTCGAGATTGAGCGCGCAATGTCGAAGGATCCACCCAGAAATCATCGACGCTGAAATCAAACTCGCCATGCGCAATATCTTCCGGCACATCGATCAGAACGGGTCCCGGCCGGCCACTTGTCGCAACGGCGAATGCCCGGCGCACATGCTCGGGAATCCGCTGAATCACCTCGACACGAATGACTTCCTTCACAATCGGGCGAAGGATCTCGAGCTGCTTCGACTCCTGGGTCATGTTCTTCCAGGCGTGCTCACGGTTAGCATCCCCCGCGATCACTACCATCGGGATGCCTGCATTGAGACTCTCAACAACCCCCGTCACGAGATTGGTCGCACCTGGTCCCAATGTGGCATCAGCAACAGCCGGCCGGTTCGTGACTTTGGCGTAGGCATCAGAAGCGAAAGCACCGCAACGTTCATCGTTGATCAGATAGTGCTGTAGCCCGAGCGCACGGCATGCTTCATAAAATGGCAGAAGCTGAAAGCCACCCATACCAAACATGGGGCCGGCTTCATGGAGCTTCAGCATTTCAGCCAATGCCTGTCCGCCTGTGATCCGTCGTACGGTATTCGTTTGTGGATTGTCCGGCACAGTCTTTCCCTATTCCAATTATCTGAGCGTTGTATTCCTTTGTTGCGAGTTCTATCGCGACTTTGCTGCACGTGCCAGCAGGTGCGCGAGTTCGCGGCAATGCATGCCGATCTGTCCGCCGAGCTTTGCCGTCGTTTCATTGACAGCCGACACAAACCCATCTTCGTAAAGAGACCGGCCATCGCCAATCCGCGCCGAAAACGCTGAGACGCATGCCCCGGCTATCCCGCGCGCATCTAACGCTGGCAGCCGTGAGACGCCGGCATCATCAATACCGCGGTCCGCATCAGACGATATCGCAGCAAAGACGTCGTACTTGACCGCTGTCTCCGGCCGCCCGCCGAGAACGGCGCCATGCGACGCAGCGACGATCACCTGTCCAACATCATCCGCCGTCACTAATGAAATCGAATCCATGATGACGATGCTTGCACCATCCGGTGGGGTATCCTCGGCATTGAACCGTGCTTCATCCAGCGGTTGCGGCGCCGGTGATGGAGAAAGGGTTTGCGCCTCAAAAATCGCCAATGCTTCACTGCAGGTCATCCCGGCATGCACGCCGGCCTGCTCGGCAGCGTTATTGGCGAAGGACAGGATGCCGCGTGCAACTCCATCCGCGCCATCGCCAATCCGGGCACTACGATGTGAAACCGCAGCTGCAGGCACACCGAGCTGGTCAAGTAGTTTGACGCCTGCAAGGCCGGCAGCCTCTCTCCCGATGCCAGCATCATTCAGAATAACCGCACCAATCCCCATTTTGGCGGCAAAATAGCCCGCATAAACGCCACCATGAGACGCACAATGAGCAGCACGTCCGCGATGCTCATTGGTTAAATGTGTAACACTATCAAGAACTAAGGATTCGCTTGCCATTTTCGCCCGCTCGATCTCTCAAAATTCCACGTCAATGAAGGGTCCTTGATTTTATGGACCGCCTCGTCAAATCTGCGCAAGCACTATACGGTGAGTGCGCTGATCTTTGCCGGATGTGGGGGAGTATCATTCACGTTGCCCGTTGTTCAGCCGCCACGCAAAAGCAGTGGCTGCAATCATTCGGGTCTCTCGGCATTGACTATGCCGTTTACGAATGCTTGTCACTCTCCAAACGTGCGCGGCCCTTCGTGCGTATCGAGAGCCATCGGCGCTCAAACTGAGTTCTGGAAGGGCCAAATCGGAGCGTATCAATGCGGGGTTTCAAACTACCAGCTGGCGTCACCATGGATGTTAACCATGAATCCGGTGCCTCCATCGCTGTCCAGAATTCGCACGGTCTGGGCCGTGTCTCCATCCGGGGCGGACAAGTTCTTGGATGGCAACCGCATAACCAGCAGCCTGTCCTATGGCTGTCCCCCGGCGCCATTTTCGCGCCAGGCAAAAGCATCCGCGGCGGCATACCGATTTGCTGGCCCTGGTTCGGCGACCATCCGACCGACTCACTAAGGCCCGCGCACGGCTTTGCAAGGCTGCGCGACTGGCGCTTGGAAGGTGTCCAGAACGCTGGCGACGCGACACTCATCAGCCTGACGTTGCCAGCCCACAATCACGACCAGGAACACTGGCCGTATGGATCCCGGCCGACGTTGAATGTTGTGATGGCCGACACACTCAACCTTCGCCTCAGCGTCACCAACATCGATGCCGCCCCCATCACAATTGCACAGGCATTCCATACCTATTTCAATGTCAGTGACATCGGGGCTATTCGCGTGAAAGGGCTGGACGGCAAGGCTTACTACGACAAGGTGAGCAATACGGACGGCAACCAGCAGTCGGGTGATATCGCATTCGAAGGCGAACTGGACCGCGTCTACAGCCACGGCGAAGGTGAGATTGAAATCAGTGATCCTGGATTGAAGCGATCGATTCTCATCAACCAGAGTGGCGGCAGCAGCGTTGTCGTTTGGAACCCTTGGATCGAGAAGGCCGGCCATCTCGGCGACATGGGCCCTCCTGCAAGCTACCGGAGCATGGTCTGTGTGGAGACCGGGTCAGTTAGAGACGGGGCGCTTGAACTGCAACCTGACGCCACCCACACCTTTGAAACCACAATCGCCGTTAAGCCCCACTCAGCTTGACCTGCCAAATCCGCAGAGGTGATTTGTCGTCACGCCGAGGCACAGGCTCCAGGAATGAAATCGTATCACCCCTTTGCAGGCGGCGCATAAGTGATCCATCGATCATCGATTCGATGGACCTTGAATCACGCTGACAAACAACGATGTAGCGAACACCAAGCCGACGGATGAGTTCCAAGGACTTGCCTGGGTCAGAAGCCAAGATCCGATATGCCGAAAGGATGGCCTTGTCGATACGGTGGTACGGCGCTGCCACCACGCGGTGCTTTGTGTTGAGCGCAATGAATGGACCAAGGTCGATTTCAGAAGCGACCAGACCATTCGGCAGGCCGGCCAGGTCCTGGTACAGTGCCCGCGGTTGACAATCATTGGTAGAAACTGTCCAGGCTTCCTCGGCTTTGCTCTCAACATCACTAAACGCTCCAACAAATACCGAGACAACCGCCAACATCATGGTTTGGCTGCACAAGACAACAGCGCCGAGCCGCACCGAACGTTCAGATAATTCGCCAAAGGCCGGCAGCCGCGCCACCAGCAGAGCAACCGGCACAATCGCCAACCACATCGCATACGACATCAGCTTGAGATAGAGACAGCTGTAGACCGCAACTGTGATCATCGTCAGCAGTGCAGCGAGTGACTTGATATCACCCTGCTGCCGCCAATTGATCCAGCAGGCAGCCACTCCGAGCATCACAAAGACCAGAAAGCTCACCACCGTCGAAGGCGACGTTTCCGCCAGGTGGATGAGCGTCTTAACCTCAAAAACATGATCAAGCCATATCGGGCCAATAGCCGGATCGACCTGGCCAAAGGGACCGGCAGCACAAGCCGGCTCGATCGCCAGGTAGGCACCAACTCCGAGTGCACCACCAATCATAACTCCGCCCAGCCAATGGATGGGCGAGCCATGTGGATACCGCGCCATAACGACCACCATCGCGGCGGCACCGAAGCTCGCCAAAGCGATGAGGTTGAGCGCATTGGCATCACACGCAGCGTGTAGCCACTGTGTCGGTTGTGTCGTCATCGCAAACGTGAGCGCCAGCACAGCTGCTGCAGATCCAACCGTCCGAACCACGCCATCACGGGCCGAGATATCAAATGCCGCGCACACAGTCGCAATTCCGAGAACGGCAACCACCAGCGGAAGCGCTTCAAGTCCGACGGCGAGCCCAAGACCAAGCAGTCCCCCGGCCAGCCATCCGAAACCAGGCTCACTGAAACTACGCAAAAGAAATAGGATGCCGGCAACAGCGCAGAGAATTTGAACGTTATGATGATCGATACGACCGGGTGCGAATTGAACTGTTGCGGCAAGCCCACCGAAGATAAACAGCAACGCTGCGACACCCGCAAAGACGCCACCACGCCGCTCTGTCTCTCGAAACACAACCATCGTCAAGGCGAACAACAGTGCGACCGGCCAGATAATGCGCGCGATCAGCTCCGCATTTTCGCTGGACAGAACTGTTCCAAACAGGACGATCAAGGCCGCAATTGGAAGATCAAGCAGTCTTGACCAGTGCGAAACCAACGTATCAGGCGCACCAACCTGCGGAATAGACTGATTGAACCAACCGCCATGGCTGAGGAATTCCCTCACCTGGATGAGCCGCATAACATCGTCTGTATCACCGGCACCGGAGAACAGTTGCTCCGAGTTTGCGACCAGCGCCCGGGCACTGATCACGAGCACCAGTGCAGCACACCACAGCCAGCGTGACATAAAGAATTCGCGGATATCCGAAGCATCTCCAAACAGCCGATTGGTCACCCCGGACAGGCGTGTCAATAACTCTGACAAGTAAAGTTGGATCGGCATATTCAAAGGACCACGCAGCTACAATAACTATGCCGAGACCGTACCAAAACCGCCTTGAAAAGCCGTAAAGACACCAAAAGTTAATCGTGAATAAACTCTTGATCCAATTTCAATTCATTCGAATTTGAAAGCACTTTCTCAACCATTCCCGTTTATTTCGTTGACCTACGAATTCGCCTGCCGCGGCTGCGCGCCGTAACAGGTGTTAGTTACAAGGGTAGAGTATTCATGAGTGCGTCCGACGTCTTTATCATTGGTGCCGGTCCAGCCGGTCTCACCGCCTCTTATCTCCTGACCAAGCAGGGAATATCCACAACAGTTATTGAGGCTGATCCCGAATACGTGGGCGGCATCTCGCGGACCGCCAACTATAAGGACTTCAAATTTGATATCGGCGGTCACCGCTTCTTCTCGAAATCCAAGGAAGTCGTCGACCTGTGGGACGAAATCCTGCCTCAGGATTTCATCGACCGGCCCCGGTTGAGTCGGATCTATTACAACGGACGCTATTTCTCCTACCCACTCAAGGCTTTCGAGGCATTCAACAACCTCGGCCCGGTCGAAAGTGCAATGTGCGTCCTCTCGTATATGTACCAGCGCACTTTCCCACACGAAAAGCCGGAAAACTTCCATCAGTGGGTTGCCAATCAATTCGGTGAGCGACTGTTCTCCATCTTTTTCAAAACCTACACAGAAAAAGTCTGGGGCATGTCATGTGACGAGATCTCAGCTGATTGGGCTGCCCAGCGCATCAAAGGCCTCGATCTTTATTCAGCGATGGCCAATGCCCTGCGAAACTCCATTGCACCAGCCAAGGGCGGCGCCACGAAGAACGGCGAGGTCATCAAGACATTGATCGACTCTTTCCGCTACCCACGCCAAGGCCCCGGTATGATGTGGGATGCAGCAGCTGCCAAAACTCGCGCCCAGGGTGGCGAGATCCACATGGGTCAGGCCCTCGACACCATGTCATGGAACGGCAACGAGAAACTCTGGACAATCACGTCCAAGGATGGTGAAGGCAACACCCATCACTACCAGGCCAAGAACGTGATCTCGTCAGCTCCGATCACGGAGTTGGTGTCATCACTATGGGTATCCGAAGAGGCCGAAGCGGCAACGAAGAAACTGCGCTATCGCGATTTCCTCACCGTCGCCCTGGTCGTCGAAAAGCCGGATCTGTTCCCGGACAACTGGATTTACATCCACGAGCCAAGCGTCAAAGTCGGCCGCATTCAAAACTTCCGCTCGTGGTCACCCGAGATGGTGCCAAACCCGGAACAGTCCTGCCTCGGTCTCGAGTATTTCTGCTTCGAAGGCGATGGACTGTGGACGTCCTCTGACGAGGACCTCATCGCTCTGGCGAAGAAAGAACTGGCTGAGATCGGCCTAGCTGCCGAAGATGAAATCATCGACGGCTGCGTCGTTCGCCAGAAGAAAGCCTACCCGGTTTACGATGAGGGCTACAAAGAGAACGTCGAAGCCATTCGCAGCGATCTCGCTGAGAAGTACCCGACGCTGCACCTGGTTGGCCGCAACGGCATGCACAAGTACAACAATCAGGACCACGCCATGATGACTGCCATGCTGACGGTCAAGAACATCCAGGCTGGAGAGCTCGTCTACGACATCTGGAATGTTAACGAGGATGCCGAATACCACGAGTCCGGCAACTCAGGTGAACAGCAGGCACTGGGTAGCGTGCGCATGGTTCCGGAGCGGATCAAAAAGGCAAGCTAGATCATGATGCTCCTGGTTGGAGGCACGCAGCGGCCTCCAACAGCTAGGAGAATGACACCGGTCACTGAAGAATCTGGCAGCGCTCCGCGCACGAAAAAACACAACAAAACGAGCCACGGCCAAACGAACGGCCCTGGCGAGCAAAAACAAAAATCGGTTCGTAAAATCGGACCATCAGGGACAGGCGAACGGACATGCAGTATATCGCACCTGCGAAATCCTGGTTGATTGACTTTGCAGTCACACCTGGGCGCATTGCCCAGTTTCTCAAGTACATCGCCGTCAGCGCCGGCTCGCTGTTTGTCGATGCCCTGACGTTCGGCTTGCTGGTGTGGGCCGCCGTTCTCAGCGCGACTGCAGCGGGCGCGGTTGGCTTTATCGCCGGCCTCATCGCCCACTACATCCTGGCTGTGAACTTCGTCTTTGATCCCGCCCAGACCGCCAAGTCAAACCGGCAGCTCTTCTTCGAGTATGCAACAACCGGTGCTGTGGGCATTGTCATCACAACAGCCATCATCTGGTTGACTGTCGACAATTTGGGTCTGCATCCGGCACTCGGCAAGCTCCTCGCCCTTGCCCCGACGTTTGTTGTTGTCTACCTGATGCGTGCGGGTTTCGTATTTGCACCAAGCAAGGTGCCGACACCGATAGCCAGTTAGTCCTGTAGTACCGCTTCCACAGACGCCACGGTTGCCTTGATCACCTTTGTCGAAAACGCGTGATCCAGCGTTTCCACGCTGTCGTTGCTGCCATTCAAACAATGGTAGTTCGGGTTCCTGAAATTCGATGAATCCGTAATCATCATGCCTGGAAGATTGTAGCTCCAGAACGCTGCATGATCGGACCTGCGCAGCTGTTTCATGGCCCAGGTGTTCTTCAGCACATTGAGCACCAGCAGTGCAATCACGGGTAGATTGATCTTGCCCGCCGCTGCCACAAACGCCTGAGCAGCTGCCTCCGGCATCGGATTTTGATCGTAGACCAATGTGATGAAATCAGCGGGATTGCCACGAGCCTTGAGAGCAGCGACCTGATCGGGAAACATAACCCCAAAGCCGAAGGGGATTTTCTGAGACCCCGGCTTCTTCGATACAAAGCCAATCATCTCATAACCGTACATCATCGCGATCTTGGTGGTCTTATCGTCTGCAGCTACACGCGCAAAGGCCTGAGAACCAATGAGACCGCGCTCTTCTTCATCCCAACAGGCCACGACCAAGGTCTTGTCATACGTCCCTGACGACAAAACCCGCGCTGACTCGAGTAGAGCCGCCGTTCCTGTCGCATTGTCATCAGCGCCAGGGCAACTGAGATCTGTTGAATCGTAATACGCTGACAACACGACAAGCGTATCCGGACTCTTCGCTCCGCGCTTGATGCCAATGACGTTCTGACTGGTATCGTTGTGCGCATAAGTGGGGATCGAGACATCATAGCCATAGCTTCGAAACCGCGCCTTGCATAAATCCTGAACAGCCTTCCAGTGGCGTGACCCAGGCGGGCGGGGCTTGGCAATGAAACGAAGATCAGTCTCATAGCGTGTCTGCTCAACGGCGTTTGCTACTGAGCTGCCGTTATGCGGTGGGGATGTTTCCCCCGATGCCATAGCAGCGGAAGGCATCACAGAGAGACCGATGATTGCGGCGGTCATTCGAACAAACAGACTGAGATTGCAACGCATCACTGTGCGATGACCCTCCACGCAAGCGGTAGATGTGAACGCAATGATCAGCCTAGGCGCCGCGAGCAACCTGCACAAGTGAGCGCAAATGCTGCGTCCCCGCCTTCTCGCTGAGGCATCACGAAAATCAGCGGCAACCAAATCCATTCAGCCTCTTGGGGTAAACGGCTCCCAACCAGCCTGCACCGCTTCACGTTCATTACAGAACCAGCGCTCCCCTTTTTGCGACTCGATTTTCGTCCGCTCATACCAGGGGCTCCATGGCATGTGATAGTAGCGACGGCCAGATCGCGAGATATTTCCTTTAATGGCGCAACCCTGTGGCGCACTTTCCGCGCCATTGCTCCAGCGCGCCTCGCGATAGGCCCAGGCAGGTTGACAGTGGCGCTGCCAAACACCGCGCCGCGCCTGCTGCGCGACACGCTCCTGTTCGACGTAGCTTCGAGAGTATTTCACAAATGCCCAGGCATGCCCGCGCTTGACCATCTCGGCATTCAGCTCCTGGCCATCAACGGAACAGACGCCAAGCATCCGACCATAGGACCCTCGCCCGCGTGACCGGCACGTCACTTGCCGGCCGGCAATCATTTTCTTGAGGGCTTGGCTTGCCTGCTTTCCGGCAGACCATGTGCCCCACCAATGATGCGGGCACGTCTGCGCTCTCTCCGGGGCATCAATCCCTTCGAGACGGACGCGAACATGACCAACATCAATCGTGTCGCCATCAATCACTGTGGCGTATCCTGAGACGACGCGAGAAGTCGCCCCAATCGACTGACTGGACGTTGAAACCAAATGCAGACCTAATGCCAAACTACCGGCCAGCGCACAGCTCCCGACAGATCGACTAACATTACCACCAAACAACTCACGCATAGGTTGTGGGTATGTGAGTCGCTGGCCCTTTCAAAGGCTGAAATAGGGATGCAGTACGACAATCTGTTGATCAGGTCGCCACAAGTGTTAATGTGTTGTATTAACATCGTATTCTTATGCGCACTGAATTGAGCACTTGGCCCAAAGCCATTCAGCCGCTGACGTAAGCAATGACCTGTTTTTCGAAATTGATTAGCTGGCAGCAATCTCTGATTGCAAATAATTCCATGCTGCCATTTAGCATGTCTGCACTTGTCCCGATGGATAGGGCAAGTTTCTATTATGATGTGTGAAGCTTCCGCTTGCGCCTTGCGTCCATCACAGCCTTGGCCAAAAACGCAGAAACTGAAAGTCTTCAACTTGGAGGGACGGATGCGCGCGTCAACTGCTGCCATAGCTATCATCATGGGTGTCGCCGCGCTGATGACAGCTGGGACTTCGCATGCTCAGAAGGCAAGTGGCACAGGAAAGCAAACGAGAATTGAAGTCTTCGATACAGTAGGGGCCTGGCGCGTGCTGGCAGTTTGGAACAGCAAAGACGCCATGCGTCTGACCTGTAGCGCCTACTACAAGATGGATGAGAGACTGGGTCGCTTGTATGTGGCCACTCTGTCCAAAAATGCCGACAGCAAGTGGAAGATCGAGTTACGCAATGAGAACTGGCCGGTTGAGCTGGATGCTATCCGGGACAGCAGATTGATCGACCAGGCAACAAAACAACCAATCACAACCAACGCTCCAACTTACAGCAACAAATCCATTGCTTTTGCCATTGGGGCAACCGCTGCGGACATCCAGAAACTTCAGAATAACAACCGATTGCACCTGGAGCTGAAATCTCCGAGCCTCAAAGCGAAGGCCAAGCTTCCACGAACCGCAGATGTCATCAATCGCATCAACGCGTGCCACAAGCAGCTTGCGAAGAAATAGACACAACGGGCGGCCCGATCATCGCCGGCGCGCGACTATGCTATCTCGTTGGGCGCCATGCCTGTCTCAGTGCGAGATCGTTTTGGGTAGGTGCGCCAAGAGCTTCCTACGGCAACGCAAATGCTGCTCATACATCTGACGCTTGCCTGCGAGAATCGGCGAAAAACTGGAGCAAACGCCAGATACACAACCCTAGAGACAGGCAGCAACCCGATCCATGCTGACGGCCTGATCACCTAGCAGCAGATCTGCGATCTCATTCTCTCGCTCTGCATCACCAACTGCAAACGGATCACGGGCAGTGAGATGATGGTCGACGACGAGCTTCGACCACAGCAAGCGTCGCGCATCACCGCGCTTGGCATGAATGGTTGCGCCTTCCCAGGCGAGCAACACAGCTGTGACCGCGTGATAGAATGTTGTCGAGACTTGACGCATCGCGGCTTCGCCTGCCGCATCACTGGCAACCCGGCCAAGGTTATCTGCAGCCTGATGCAGCAACCGGCGCAGCTCTTCGCAATACGCATCGGGCAATCCAGGTGCTTCCGACAACCGGACATCGAGATCAGCCACAAACGGTTCTTGGCAGGCGTGCTTTCCGACCGCGCGCGCAACAATGTCAATCGCGACGACGTTGGATGCGCCCTCCCAGATTGAACCGAGATGCGCATCCCGCAAAAGACGAGGGTTCACCCACTCTTCGACGTAGCCAATACCACCGCGCATTTCCAGTGCGTCGCCCGTCACCTTGCGCCCGTCACGGGTTGCGCGGAATTTAAGAACAGGTGTCGCCAAGCGCAGAATGGCCTTCGCCGTCTGGCTTGGGGCCTGGTCGCCATAACCTTCCGACTGATCCAAAGCATCAGCCGTGTAGAACCATAGCGAGAGCGATTGCTCGGCAGGAAGTGCGATCTTCAACATCTGCCGCTTGGCGAGCGGTTTTTCGGACAGAACAGAACCAAACACCTTGCGACCGCGCATCGCTGCCGTTGCATCATGCACAGCCCGGCGCATCAGTGCCGATGACTTCACACCATTGGAGAGGCGGGACCAGTTCACCATCTCCAGCATCTGCTTCATGCCGTTTTCGAGTTCACCTAATGGATAGGCGATTGCGCCCTCGAGCGTGACTTCACCGGAAGCCATGGAGCGGGTCCCAAGTTTGTCTTTCAATCGGATAATCCGGTAGTGATTAGGCGATCCATCATCGAGGAACCGCGGCATCACAAACATGCCGAGTCCGCGCGTTCCACCAGGTGCGCCCTCCGGCCGGGCCAGCAAGAGCACGGCCTTGCCATCTGCATTGGAGCAAAACCACTTGTCACCGTAGATACGCCAATGCTCACCATCAAACTCGGCCCGCGTGGTCGCACTGCCGACGTCGGAACCGCCCTCTTTCTCGGTCATGAACTGGGCCGCTTGCCAAAGCTCGCCAAGATCCTGCGAGAGCATCTTGTCCAGAAACCTTGCCTTGAGTTCGCTATCGCCAAACAGGCGAACACAGTGCGCACCGGAGTCAGTGACATTGATCGGACATCCAAGACCAAACTCAGTCTGATTGAACAGGTAGGTGAACGCGTGCTTGGCCACGACCGGTAATGGCTCCGGCCATCCAATGACGTCGCCGCGATGGCTGAGGGCATGAATGCCGAAGTCACCAAAGGCTGCCTGCTCCAATTCCCGATATGCCGGATGATACTCGATCGACTGAACATCATTCCCGAAACGGTCACGGTGATGCAGCACAGGCGGATGCCGATCAGCGAGATGAGCCGCCTGGTCGAGCCGCCCTGCGCAAAGCTCACCAAGCTGTGTGAGGTACGGCTCCAGATGATGACGCAAGTCATCGGGCAGATACACAGCCAATAGATCTTGCAAACCTTGATCGGCTTCAAAAAAATTCCAGCCGGCGGTGTCCGGTGCGACATGCCCGGCCTTCTGAGCAACTGCAGCTTGCGGTTGGTTCACATGGTTCATGATCTGATATCCGTGCGTTTCAATTTCATCTGATTTGGATTTGCGGCCAAGAAGACCGATCTCATCGGGGCAAAGCGAGACAGCGCTCTGTGATATCTTCTCCGAATATGACACCGATCAACACCGACGAACAAGTCAATCAACAAGACCGGGGCAACCGAACAAACTGATGTCAGGCCCACCCTCAGTTTTCAAACTATACTATGCGCTCGAACCGCTGCTCGCGAACACCGCCCTGCCACTGATCGACATCAGACTCCGAGACCAGCTGAAAGCCAAAGCTTTCATAGAGATGGCGCGCGGCATCGAGCCCGGCAAACGTTGTCAGATAAATCCGGCGATAACCCTGACGATCGCAAAAATCGACAGCACGCGCGATCAACTCGCGGCCAAGCCCCGTGCCGCGTGCCTCATCACTTGTGATAAACCAGCGTAAATGTGCACCCGCCGAGTCCACATCTTCCGCATCGATAGTGACCGTCCCCAGCAGATCGCCACGATCATTAAAAGCTGAAAGATAAAGGTCCTTCTCAGCATTATGGCGGGCAAGGAACTCCGCCATCTCCGCAGCAACTTTTGTCTCAAACGCGAGGCCGAAATTCCAGTGCTTGGCATAGTAGTCGACATGCAAGCGCACGGTCTGCGCTAAGGCTCCTGGCCGATAGCCGTCAAACTCGATTCCGCGCTCCTTGAATACCTCAGCGGTCATTTTCGCTTTACTGGTTTAGGTGGTCCACATTGTTGTGCCCACAATCGAAGCGGACAACAATGTCGTCAAGAAACCGATCAAAACAGACTTCGGCGCCAGCGCAACGATCTCTGATCTCCGCTCAGGCGCCATCGCTGCCATCCCGCCCAGAAGAATGCCAAGCGAGCCGAGATTGGCGAAGCCACAGAGAGCATACGTCAGCAGCAGTCGCGAACGGTCAGACAGTTCCTCCGCTGGTACCCGCACAAGATCGAGATACGCCAGAAACTCATTGAGAATAACTTTTTGCCCGATCAGGCCACCCGCGACGGCGGCCTCGCTCCAAGGAACACCAATAATAAAGGCCAACGGCATGCACAGATATCCCAGGATCTGCTGCAATGTGATCGAGAAGCCAAGCAGACCTTCGCTCAAACCAAGGATCGAATTCACGAGAGCAACGAGTGCAACGACCACAATCAGCATGGCACCGACACTTGCGACCAGCATGATGCCTTCGGTCGTGCCCTTGGCAATCGCATCAACACTGCTATCGGAAGGGTCGTCCAGTTGAATGTCCGCATTTCTTGGTCCCCCCGTAAAATCCGTGGGCACAGCCAGGCGCGCCAACATCAGCGCACCGGGTATGTTGATCAGGGAAGCCGCAAGCAGATGCCCTGCAGCACCTGGAACAACGGAACTCAGAATTCCGGCATAAAGCGCCATAACGGTTCCAGCCACCGTTGCCATACAAACCGTCATGGCCGCAAATAACGCACCGCGCCCCATCTCCTTGATGTAAGGCCGGATCAGCAAAGGCGCCTCAACAAGGCCCAGAAACAGCGAGGCGGCAGAGACAGTACTCAGCGGACCACCCGTCCCAAATGATCGCTGCAGCAGGACGGCAAATCCCTGCACGATCTTCTGCAATACCCCCCAGTGATAAAGCAGACGAACAAGAGCGCTCAGCACCAGGATCATTGGCAAGACCCGGAATGCGAGAATGAACCCGTTTTGCGGCTGAGAAGCATCAAATGGCGCGGCCCCACCGGCGAGATAGCCAAAAACCAGTTGTGCACCGGCATCGGTTGCTTTTTGCAAGGCTAGAACGGCCTGCCCCAGCACGTCGAAAACGGATTTCGTCCAAGGCATGAGCAGCAGCATCGCAGCCAACGCGAATTGCAGTGCTAACCCAACCGCAATGACTTTCAGCGCGCCCATCGTCCCCAGGTCTCGCCTATTTTCTGAAATCACCCAGGCGAACAGCGGAATGAGCACAACGCCCAACAGGCTTTGCGCTGCTAACATTTGTCCAGACATCGGAAGTCCCCCGATCAAGCAACCCCTCGGGCGGTCGTAACCGGTCAAACGGGCCTGATGCAAAGACTTATCGTGGAAAACCGCTAAGTATGGACAGATTTCCGCCGCACCATGACATAATTGGTGTCTAAGGATTTATTTGAGTCTCGACTCGGCTCGTCAGCTATTGGTTGGCAGCTCATGTCAGACGACGCGTCCCGACGGGCCTAGCGCCCGGCGAAAGCTCTTGTGTAGTGAATTTGACCATGGCCTGCGTGACGAGCCCTCGCTCCAAGCCAACGCCGAACTCTGGAAGCTACACTTGGATCTTAGTGCTGCTGTTTTTCCTTTTGCTTCAAGTATTTGCGCAGGGATAAGTAGTGTTAGGAGGCTCGAGTCTGAACCGGAATACTGGCGAGAACCATGAACACACGCCCAACTCTCGATTTACAAGGCTATCGTCCGACAGACATGCAGCCGCAGCAGGGCCGTCTGGAACAGACGCACCAAGCCCCACCGCCGCCTGGAACACGCCGGGTCCGTCGTAAGCGCAAGCAACGCCGCCCTGCCCCGCCGCGCCGTTCATCAGGCCTCTTCAAAGCATTTCTCTGGGTCTTCGGGATTTGCGTGGTCCTGGCCGGCGGACTGGCAGCAGCCGTTGTCATCCTATCACCCGCCGAGCTCGTGCGTGGAGAATTGGTACGCCAGGTCAAAGCAAACACCGGGCGCGACCTGATCATTGCCGGCACACCGGGACTAACCTTCTACCCCAGCATCGGCGTGTCTCTTCCCAAGGTGACACTTACGGCTCCACCGGAAATGCAGGGCAGCCCACTCCTCACATCCGATCGGATCACAGTCAGTGTCGGCTTGATGGCGCTGCTCAGCCAGAAAGTTATTATCGAACAGATCAATCTTGACCGACCCGTCATCGACTTGAGGATTGACCGCAGCGGCCGTCCGTCCTGGGACTTTGCCAGCTGGCAGAACCCCGTCCGATACGCTGCCCTCCCGTCTGGACTGGCAGCAATTCAGTCCGATGCCTCGCCACGTGCGCATGTGCACTCTGCTGCAGTCACGCTTGTTGTACCAGCAGCGCTCAACCCCGAGCTGTTGGACTCACTGGAATTGCGATCGCTACGCATCAATAACGGCGAATTGCGGTACTTCGATGAACGCACAGGCTCGGGCGAAGCTGTATCAGGCCTCAACATCCGAATTGACGGCCGCCGTACATCAGACCCGATGTCGGCCGAAGGTGATCTCGTCTGGAATGGCCAGAAGATGAAGATCGATGGGCGCCTGGACACAATGAAAAAGTTGCTGACCCAGCAGCCGGCCCGCGTCACGCTCGACCTGAAAAGCCAACCCGTGAACACAACGTTTGCGGGCAACGTCACACTGAAGGACTCCGTTCTGGTAACTGGCAAGACTCAGCTTTCAGCCCCATCCTTGGCCAACCTGACGCGCTGGATCGGAACGGAACTCCCCAATGGCAAGCCGTTGGGCGGCTTCTCGCTCAACGGCGAGTTACGCGCATCACCCGTTGATGTTTCGCTCCGAGGTGCCACAATCTCGCTTGGACAAACCAAGGCGTCGGGGGTCGTATCCGCCCAGCTCAACAGATCGCGCCCGTTTATCAAAGCGAACCTGCGTGTGTCCCAGCTGGATATCGATAAACTCTCTGCCCACTTCAGCGGAGCCCGGTCCATTGCAAGAGCACAGCCGGCTCGCGGGCCGTCCGGTGCACAATCAAAACCTCGCTCAATCGAAGAAATCCTGCGCGGCACGGCGACTGACAGTCGTGGAGCAGGTCGCTTCAGTCCACAAGTCCGTGGCTTCCGCAAAGACGAGGGCTGGGACAAGACTCCCATCGATGTGTCTGCACTCAAACTTGTTGATGCAGACGCCAGTCTCCTTGTTGAAGGTCTCCGCGTGTCAGGCCTATCAATCGGCCAGACAACGCTGCGTGCGACCCTCAACAACGGCGATGCCAGAACTGACATTCAGGACATCAAGCTCTATGGCGGGCGCGGACGCGGCATAATCAACGCAACAGCTGGTCCAAGCGGACTGAAAGTTGGAATGAACCTGACGGTCAACGGCATCTCTGCCCAGCCACTCCTCAAGGATGCCGCTGAAATCGACTTGATTGCCGGACGCGGTAATCTCTTCATGGCGCTCGGCGGAACCGGCGTATCGCAGCAAGCCATCATGTCACGCCTCGCCGGGCGGGCTAAGTTTACGTTCAACGACGGTGCCATCGTCGGCTGGAACATTCCAGGCATGCTCCGCGGACTACAAACAGGGCAGATTTCAAATCTGACCAAAAGCGAGACGCAAAAAACCGACTTCTCCGAACTCGCGGCTGACTTCACCGTCAGCCGTGGCGTTGCCAACACTCAGAATCTGCGCATGACAAGTCCTTTGATGCGCCTAGCCGGCAGCGGCAACACTGATCTCGGTAACCGCAGCCTCGACATGATCCTACGCCCAAAACTCGTCGCGAGCCTGAGCGGCCAGGGCGGACAGCAGGATTTGGCCGGCATTGAAGTACCGGTGCGGGTCACGGGGCCTTGGGCTGACCCGCAAATCAAGCCTGACCTCAGTGGCGTCCTGAACAACCCCAACCAAGTTGTTGAAACGGTCAAATCCATCGGTGAAAAGTTCAAAGGTAAGAACGCAGGCCAGATCGTGAAGGACCTGTTCGGCAAAAAAGACGGGCAGCAGGGCGGTGCTGGCACCTTGCTGAACAACCTCTTTAAGAATTAGCGAGCTAAATCAATCCAAGTTGCAGGCAAAACTCTCACGCCAATATTTGGATCCGGGCCTGCCTATAACGGACTGGACTCCTGAGCACCTCTCACCGCCCCAACTTGCCGCCAAGCGCGTTTACAAGCGTCAGATGCAAAAACTAAACTAGAAACATAATATTGGGCGTGTTCATTTGGCCCCGACATTTGAATAGAGACAAGCGGGAACAGCCAACAATTCCTCAGACAAGCTCCGAGTAATAAAGCTCAATTCCTGAAGTAATTCTTGCACTTATACGCTTGGGACTGAGAACAAGCCGGCTTTGCGACAAGATTCTGTTAAGGCTTCGTTACAGCCGCGATAATGTTTTTTGCCACGTGAACATGATTTTTCCTTGCAATGACAGGCGATTGCCTTCATATGCAGCGTTCTCCGTTCGACCCCCTGCCCTGAAGGTAAGGTAGATGTCCTAGACCCCAAAGGTAAGAGCGGACGGGTCACATCTATCTGCTGGTTGGGGAGGGTCACATGGCCTATGATGACACCCTCTTCCAATTGGGGATGGACTTGACTCGTTCAAGCACCGCCCAAAAGGAAGATCATGGTGAAAACGCGCGAGTAGCGCATCCGTCTCAGACTTCGTTCGATAGTCCAAGTTTTCCGGACGATTCGGATGAACGAAAAGACTTCTTCATAGAACGCAACGGCGTTCGCTATGCTGGAAACCACTTAATAATCGATTTGTTTGGTGCCCAGCGACTTGATGACCTCAAGTATATCGAACGTACAATGAAGCGTTGTGTGGAGATCGCCGGAGCGACGTTACTGCACGTGCACCTGCATCACTTTACACCCAATGGCGGTGTATCAGGGGTTGCAGTTCTCTCAGAAAGTCACATCTCGGTACACAGTTGGCCAGAAGCCGACTATGCGGCATTCGACGTATTTATGTGCGGCGATGCCAAGCCGGAGCTATGTGTCGAAGTGCTGAAAGAAGCCTTTGACGCTCGGGAAGTCGTGGTCAAGTCGCATCAGCGCGGCGAAGATCTTGATCTGATGGAGTGGCAGCAGGCCGCTTCAAAAACAGCTCCTGTGCGCGAAGTAAAGGCCGCTTAGGCGCCTTTGCTCACATCCACCGAAGTGCATTGCCATCACGTTGTCGCCGAAGAGCGCCTGCGTGGTGGCAATTGCCATTGGTCATTCCAATTACAATTTCGAAAGGACCAGCAGGCATGGCAACCCGTTGGATCGAAGAGACATTTCATGCAGATTGGCGGCCTCGCATTCGCGCCGACAAAATACTTCATGAAGTCAAAACCAAGCATCAGCATCTTGTCATCTTTGAGAATAACTTCTGGGGCAAAGTCCTTATCCTGGATGGTGTGTTTCAGCTGACAACACGAGATGAATTCATCTATCATGAGATGATGGCACACATTCCACTGATGGCATTGGAGCGCCCTCGGAAGGTGTTGATTATTGGTGGTGGCGACGGCGGGGTTCTTCGCGAGGTTCTCAAGCACCCCAGCGTTCAGGAAGCAACTCTGGTGGAAATTGATCAGGAGGTCATAGACACCTCGATCAAGTATTACCCCGAAATCGGCAAGAAGGCGTTCAAGGATAAACGTGCGAATATCGTCATCGCCGACGGCCTGAAGTTCGTGGCCGAGACGACCGAGAAATATGATGCCATTATCGTCGACTCATCAGAGCCGATGGGCCCGAGCGCAGTCCTACATTCCAAGCCATTTTTCGCTGACTGCAAGAAGGCGCTGAAAGACGGCGGTATCTTCATTACTCAGAACAGCTTGCCATTCCACACACCTGGTCATTTGGCGAGTACGACAAAAGCGCTGTCATCGCTCTACACGACCGTTTCGCCTTTCGTCTGCACGCAGCCATGCTACTTCGGAGGCGAATTCTGTATTAGCTGGGCTTCTGACAACGCAGCCCACTTGGACGTCCCAATAGCAGTGCTGGCGCGACGTTCTGCCCGGCGCGAAATCAAAACCAACTATTGGACACCTGCGTACCACACCGGTGCATTTGCACTTCCTGCGTATGTGCAGAAGATAGTTGATAAGGCAAAGGCCAAGCCGGCGCCGAAACGAAAAAAATGAGCAAAACAGCGCCAAGGGGAAGGTGCTGCACCAATTCACTTAACTCTCACCGCCATGTGATCCGGTTTGAGTGACACTGCGATTGCATGACAACATTTACGTCACCAATTAGCGGTAGGTCATGGTCCGACCGCATCTCCCTGGGATGGGGGCATTAACAATAAGAAGAACGTAGAGATCAGGAGCTTAGGTATGTCGAACAAAAACCAAAAAACGGCGAATAGGCAGTTTACGCTCAGCAATATCAACGGGCTTTTCCTCGTTGCCGGTGTACTGACCGCGACAATACTGATGGCCGGTGTTTCCGAGGCGAAGTATCAGCGCCTGGCCAACAACATGGCGAAGGTCACCGAGTTCAAGGTCAAGAAAGAAATGAAAGTGGCTTACTGTCCGCTAAGCCAAACGGCACCAACGTCGGTAATCCAATAGATTTGCCACGAATGCCGCGCTGATAGAGCCGTCATCGTGATATCAGTCGGAGCGACAAAAAACAGCCCCGACTTCCATTGTTCATACGCTGGCCTCTTGCAGTCGATCGACGCTCAGGCCCAGCCGCACAGACAAGGCCTCAACCCCGGTTGAGGCCTTTTTCTTTGAGTTCAGCTAGATAGCCGGCCCACTTCTGCTCTTTGTCACGGCCAAGCTCTTCAAGATAGCCCCAGGAAAACAGGCCCGTGTCGTGTCCGTCGTCGAACACAATACGAACTGCGTAACTACCAACCGGCCTCAGTTCCTTGATCTTGACGTTTTGCTTGCCGCCGACTGTAACGCGCTGGCTCGGAGAATGCCCCTGCACTTCGGCAGACGGGCTCATCACCCGCAGCATCTCGGCACTCAGATCATAGGTTGGCCCATCAGCAACCGCGACGCTCAGTGAAGCGTTGTCATTGCTCACCGTCAGCGTCGGCTTGACCAGCGAGCCTTCAGCAGCCTGGATCTCTGACCAGGTCTTTCCAGCCAGATCAGAGTAGATATTGGCATGCATGCTATCCGGATCCGTGGCCACGATCGGCTGACCACGGTCTGACGTCGCCCGAATGTCCATATGCAGAGGAATACCACCCAGGAATGGCAGCCCAAGTTTATCAGCCTCAGCCTCCGCGCCGCCATGGCCAAAGATATCGGATCGTTCTCCGCAGTGCGGACAGACAAACGTGCTCATATTCTCAATAATGCCAAGCACGGGCACATCCACCCTTTGGAACATGGCAAGGCCCTTGCGCGCATCTATCAGGGCCAGATCCTGCGGTGTCGAGACAATTACCGCACCGGAAAGTGGAACCTGTTGGGCAATGCTCAGCTGCACGTCACCGGTACCAGGCGGCATGTCGATCAGAATGACATCCAGTTCACCCCAGTTGACCTCGCGCAGCATCTGATTGAGGGCACTCGTCACCATTGGACCGCGCCAGATAATCGGCGTGCCCTCCTCGACGAGAAAACCCATCGACATAGCCTTGAGGCCATACCCGTTCATCGGCTGAAGTTTACCGTTGGGTCCGGCTGTTGGACGGCCAGAAATGCCAAGTAGCCGCGGCTGCGATGGGCCAAAAATGTCGGCATCCAGCACGCCAACCTTCAGGCCATTCGCCTGCATCCCCAACGCCAGGTTCACGGTTGTCGTTGATTTGCCGACGCCGCCCTTACCACTCGCAACGGCAATCAAGTGCTTGACGCCAGGAATACCCTGGGTGCCCGCGCCTTGGCTTTGTCCGGGGCTTAGAGATGGGGCACCACCTCCACCCTGCTGGCGAGCAGCTGATGCCGCGCGGGCCTGCTGAACCCTTGGATGCTCAGGCGCACTGCCACCACTACCGCCATTGGCCATCGGTGAACCACTGGGCGCCTGGGTCGTTCCTGGTGCATTTTCGGCGGTCAAGACTGCCGTTACACCTTCAACCCCACTGATGTCGCTAACAACCTTTGCTGCTGCCTCGCGCAATGGTTCCAACTCTTCGGCGCGTGCCGGCTCGACCGTAATTGAGAAGTAAACCTTGCCATCGCGGATCAAAATCTCCGAGATCAACCCTAGATCGACGATATTGCCTTCGAGATCGGGTCCTTTGACGCGTCTCAAAGCGTCCTGAACCTGCTCCTGTGTTACGGCCATCGTCGTCATCTCCTAGAATTGATCTGAGTAAATCTCTGCCAGATATATGGCGACCAAGTGCGGTAAGCTAGCCATCAGCTGTCATTCTGACGCATTCTTGCCAAATCACCGCGGCTGGCTCACAAATACCCAGACCGCAGTCCGGCCGGGTTGCGTATCCAAGGCAGCCGTTCACAATCGTAAAGATAAGAACAATCAGCCAAATAGGTCACTTAGAATGCGTGAATTCGAAGTTCGTCCTGATCCTGATGATGACAGCCTGTCAACGGCAGTGAACGGCATTGATCATGAAGGCAATGCCATTGAAACCGCGGTCGTCAACGAGCGACCACTGACGCTGTTCCTCAATTCCCGCGAGATCGTGACAATGATGACCATTGGCGATCACCCGGATCTGCTGGCCGTCGGCTATCTGCTCAACCAGAACATGTTGCAGCTGGACGATGAAATCACAGCAATTGAGTACGTTGAAGACATTGAGACCGTGGTTGTGCGAACCGCTCGCGAAACCGACTACGAAGAAAAGCTCAAGAAGAAGATCCGCACCTCAGGCTGCGCGCAGGGCACTATCTTCGGCGACATCATGGAGGACTTCGACAAGGTCAAACTCGCACCGGACGCCAGGCTCCGTACAAGTTGGATCTACACGCTGTCACGGAAGATCAACCAATCACCAAGCCTCTACCTCAGAGCTGGAGCGATCCATGGTTGCGTGCTGTGCCAGGAAGACAAACCGCTCGTCTATATGGAGGATGTTGGTCGCCACAATGCCGTCGACAAGATTGCGGGCTACATGTTCCTCAACAAGATCAAGCCGGACGACAAGCTGTTTTACACAACCGGCAGATTGACCTCAGAGATGGTCATCAAAACCGTCAAGATGGGCATTCCGGTTCTAATTTCACGATCGGGCTTTACGGCCTGGGGCGTTGATCTTGCACGCCAGGCCAATCTCACGCTTGTGGGTCGCGCCAAGGGGAAGCGCTTTATTGCTCTGGCAGGAACTGAGCGCCTAATCTTCGATGCTGACTTTTCCAAGATCAGCGATGAGGACAAAAAGCATGCTCGCAAAGGCAGCCTAGCTGAAAGCGAGGCCTGATCGTTGATAGAGACCATTCGGTTCCGGCCTTTCACCTAGAAATCGCCGCAACCTTCAAAGTATTCTCACAACGATTGAACCAACAATGAATTAGACGCTGAGAAATATTGAGTGCCTGACTTTGCTCCCAAATCGACAGGAATATTGACGGCCTTAACTTTGGCCATCGTTCTTGGCGCGTGCACCAACACCAAGGCCCCAGCCTTCGGCACGGGCCAGTCTCCGAACGCAATTGTATTGAGTAAAGAACAAATCAGCGCCACCCACGATGGTGTCCGCCGCATGATACCCAATCCGGATTCAGCGAGCTTCACTGGTGACATTGCCCGCCCGGCCAAAGACGGACCCAGCATCGATGTCTGTGGGCACGTTCGCTACCTTGATGACGATGAAAAAACCAAAGTCGAGCAACCGTATTACGTGGAACTGCGCGAAGCCAATGGCCAACCGAATGCAGAACGCGGCCAGATTGGCGGCGATCCATCAAAGTTGGCGAAAGTCCGTTTTCTCTGCCGGGATCACAACTGAGCCGACAAAGGTCTTCGCACTCTAACCACTGAATGCTTTAGTGGTTGCGTTTGATTGATACCAATCATCTGAGCACCTGCTATAAGCAGGCAACCTGATTTTGAGAACCTCTGACAAATCGGACGACGGCCATGACGCATCTCGCCCACCGCACCTGGGTTCCGGAGACCTGTGAAGACTACGTTCAGCGCATCGCAGCTCAGACCTCCAAGCGCAGCATCAATAAAAATGCAGACCGCATTTTCGAACTTGTCGAACTCAATCGCACTATCCATGAGCGTGACTGCTTCAATCTCAATCCAGCAACCAACGTTATGAACCCGCGTGCCGAAGCTGTTCTTGCAGACGGGCTGGGTTCCCGACCATCACTCGGCTACCCCGGCGATAAATATGAGATGGGTCTCGAAGCCATCGAGGAAATCGAGGTCATCGCCGCGGAACTCTGTGCTGAGGTGTTTGACGCAAGCCATGCAGAAATTCGCGTGCCTTCCGGAGCGATCGCCAACCTCTACGGCTTCATGGCCACATGCAAACCCGGTGACGCCATCATCGTTCCACCGGCGACAATCGGTGGGCATGTCACACATCATGATCCTGGTTGCGCAGGCCTGTTCGGACTTGAAATCCATGCCGCACCCATCGCCGCCGACGGCTACACAATCGACCTCGACGGCCTTGCAAAGCTTGCGCGCAAAGTAAAACCACGTCTCATCACCGTAGGTGGCAGTCTCAACCTGTTCCCGCATCCAGTCGCTGAGATCCGCGCCATCGCTGACAAGGTTGGCGCTTGGGTGATGTTCGACGCGGCACATCAATGCGGAATCATTGCCGGCGGTGCTTGGCCCAACCCACTAACAGATGGTGCTCACTTCATGACAATGAGCACCTATAAAAGCCTGGCTGGTCCTGCTGGCGGATTGATCGTCACCAACAGTGCTGAGATCGCGCAAAAACTAGATACAATTGCCTTCCCTGGTATGACGGCGAATTTCGATGCGGCCAAATCAGCTGCACTTGCTCTCACCATGCTCGACTGGCGCAAGCACGGCAAACAGTACGCTAGAGCCATGGTCAAACTGTCGAAACGACTGGCTAAGGAGTTCGCGAAAGCAGGCTTGCCTGTGTTTGAATCCAAAGATGGCTTTACCCAATCGCATCAGTTTGCCGTCGAGGCAAAAAGGTTCGGCGGCGGACAGGCCGCATCAAAGACACTCCGCAAAGCCGGCTTCCTGGCCTGTGGCATCGGCCTTCCAATCGAAGCTGTCGACGGTGATATGAACGGTCTGCGGATCGGAACACCAGAGCTGGCCCGGTGGGGTGTCGAAGAGAAACATGCGCCGCGCCTCGCCAGTTTGATCGCCACGGCATTGAGGTCCAACGGACCGGAAACTCTGGCAGACGAAGTTCGAGAGTTTCGTCAGGAATTCACTGACATCCACTTCATCTGCAAATGAAGGCCAAGCCCCCACGCAATGCACTCTGAGTCGGCATCAGAACTATGCCGATTGAAGGCGCAAAGCTACACTAGAGACATAGTCCTGCTAGTGTTCCTTTGGCTCCGACATTTGAATTGAGACAAGCAGGATCGGGAATCAAATGTCGGAGCCGGAACACTAGCTCATCATAGGCCGGGCGTTATCATCATGGCTCTGATCGCAGCTCCGTCAGGCTGTGTGTAATCTGACGACCATGATCACCAAACCCTGGGGGAAACACACAGCATGAGTCTGAATGGCAAAGCCTACATCGCCGGTGTCTATGAACACCCGACGCGAAAGGCGATCGACAAGTCACTGCCAGAGCTGCATGCCGACGTCGCTGCAGGCGCTCTCGCCGACGCAGGCATCAGCGCATCTGATGTTGACGGCTATTTCTGTGCAGGTGACGCACCGGGCCTCGGCCCGATTAACATGGTCGATTACCTTGGTCTCAACCCAAACCATGTCGATTCAACCGACACCGGCGGCTCCTCCTATGTCGTCCATGTTGAGCACGCCGCACAGGCGATAGCGGCCGGGCGCTGCAAAATTGCATTGATTACACTGGCAGGCCGTCCCGCTGCAGAAGGTATGGCAACCGGCACGGCTCCGCGCGTCTACAATCAGGCAGCTCCAGACGTTCAGTTCGAGTTTCCATATGCGCCTGTTGTCACCAACATGTATGCGATGGCAGCGATGCGTCATATGCACGAGTTCGGCACGACTTCCGAGCAACTGGCATGGATCCGAGTCGCGGCATCAACCCACGCTCAACACAACGAACATGCGATGCGCCGCGAAGTCGTGACGGTTGAGGACGTCGTCAACTCGCCGATGATCACAACGCCGCTTCACCGCCTTGATTGTTGCGTGATTTCAGATGGCGGCGGCGCACTTGTCGTTGTCCATCCGGATGTCGCCAAAGAGCTGAACCGTCCGAAGATCAAAGTTCGTGGTTGTGGTACTGCCGTGAAAGGCCAGCTTAACGGTTACGTCGACCTGACCTACACGGCCGGCCGTCAAAGCGGTCCGAAGGCATTCGAGGAAGCCGGTGTCAAACCTGCCGACATGAAATATGCCTCCATCTACGACAGCTTCACGATCACAGTACTGCTGCAGCTGGAAGATCTGGGTTTCTGCGAAAAGGGTGAAGGCGGCAAATTCGTATCAGATGGCAACTTGATATCGGGTGTCGGCAAACTGCCGTTTAATACAGACGGTGGCGGCCTGTGTAACAATCACCCGGCCAACCGCGGCGGCATGACGAAAGTCATCGAGGCCGTGCGTCAGTTGCGCGGCGAGGCCCACCCGAAGGTACAGGTACCAAATTGCGATCTTGCCGTCGCCCACGGAACCGGCGGATCGATCGGTACGCGCCACTGCAGTTCCACCGTCATTCTTGAGAGGGAGTAAGCCTGATGAGCGAACAACGCACCATTGCGGCGCCCCAGCCGAACACTGAAACCCAGGTCTATTGGGATGCAGCCGAAAACGGCAAACTGATGATCCAGAAATGCAAGGATACGGGGAAGTTTTTCTGCTATCCGCGCGCACGATCTCCATTCACGCTGTCAGACAACGTGGAATGGGTCGAAGCCAAAGGCACTGGCGAGATTTACTCCTTCTCGGTGATGAAGCGCGCCAAGATCGAGTTCACGATCGCCTATGTCAAGTTGGATGAAGGCATCACTATGATGACCAACATCGTCGACACCGACTACGACGCGCTCAAGATCGGCCAGAAGGTCAAGGTTGTCTTCAAGCCAACTGATGGCGGCCCACCTGTGCCCATGTTCACACCGGCATAAGACCCGCTATAAGGATCCCGATTTCGACAACCAGGGATCGTCATCTGGCTTCGGCAGGCGCGTTTCAAACCGTCTGCCGAAACCTTTTAGGGGGCTTGCGGCAAGGACCAAAGCTTGCCATGCATGCCAAGTCCTATCCCCTCCACCCAAGTCCACGACAGGGTGGTGGAATAGATTGCTTCCAGAATAGTTAGACTATAGCCAGGAGACGTAGAGCATGGCCGAAAGAATTGATGTCCCTGCAGACCTACTCCCAACGCGGGCCTTCTATTTTCTTCGCCATGGCGAGACCCAATACAATCTGGAGCGAAAGTTTCAGGGAAGTATCGACGTCCCACTCAATGGCAATGGCGTTGCTCAGGCCCAACGCGCAGCTGGAATCCTGGACGGCAAACCCTTCGCACGCATCGTGTCCAGCCCCGCCAATCGCGTTCTCAAAACAGCCTGTTTTACGGCCGAGGCATCTGGCGCGCCCATGCACATCGATACCGACCTATTGGAATTCAACGTCGGCAGTTTTGAAGGCCAATGCATCGCAACGACCAAGAAAGCTCATGGCATTGGTGAGGACGACTCGTTCATGTCGATCCTACCGGATGACGCCGAGAAATGGCATGAATTCGTGCCGCGGGTTTGCGCATCGGTGAAACGCTGGACCGACAAGCACCACGATGAAACACTGCTCATCGCGGCCCACGGCCTGGTCTTTCGTGCACTGACACTATCACTCGCAGATCAGCATCTGGTGAGCCAGAATGCGGAGCCATACTACTTCGCACCGGAAGGAAGCTCATGGCGAATTGAGAGATTGGTATAAACCGGGCCTTTTACCCAGAGGCGGACTACCCTGTTTCTCTGCCTTCACTCACCTTATCGCCTCGGGCATAGTATGTACGAATGACATAGTCCTTGTTCGGCCCTTCGACTGTGTGGCTGACATAAAGCACGTCGTCACTCAGCCGGTACATGCTCAGGTACAAATCCTGATTGCACAAGTGCTCAGCCTCAGCCGAGGCGACCCAACCATTGTCCCGTTCCGCAAGCACGAAACTCAGCGTATGAAAGACTGCATCGCGGTTATGCGCATCATCATGTGTGACCGCGATGCCGTCCGGCGTCAGAGTATACTGGTATTTCTTCTGGAAGGGGCCAACGCCTTCCAGAACTCCGTCTTCCGAGTAGTTGAGAACCGAACTGCCATCACGCACGAACGTCGCCCTGCCGGACGCCTTGTGCCCGGTACTCATCTGCCGTTCGAAGCGCCACTCTCCGGAAAGCGCTTCGAAGGCGAGCGCATTAGCGCAACCGCCGCTCAACCCACTGCCATCCCTGGATTACGACAAGCGTAGCCAGCGCAGTCTTCAATAGGTCACCGACGATGAATGGAGTGAGATAGAGCTGAAGCATCTCAGCCGACGTGTTCATCCAGGTCACAGCCGGCATCACCAGCAAATAGGCATGCGCAAGACCAATCGCGTACAGTGCAACCTGGCCGATCAGCATCGCCAGGAATAACAACAACGCATTTTCTCGCCACCGCATTGTATCAGCCAGGAAGCCGACAATGACGACCATTGCCATAAAGCCCCAAAGGAACCCGGCGCTCGGCGCACCAACGAAATAGGCAAGTCCACTGCCATTGGCGAACCAGGGCATCAAACCGCCCAGTGCAATACCCTCCGCCCAATACGCGAAGATCGTCGCGGCGCCAAGACGCCAACCAAAGGCTGCACCGATCAGAAGCACGACTAGGCTTTGCAAGCTAATCGGAACCGGTCCAACTGGCACCTTGAACTGCGCGGATAGTGCCAACAAGCATGACCCGACCACGATCAACCCGATATCACGCGTCACACCATTGATGCTCTCCGCTGGCAGCAATCCGCTGACCAACGACCTGGAACTTGCGATCGACATCCTCCACCCTCCGTTCGAAATTAGAGCAGCGCATACTTAGAAAGCTTTGCTCGACAATGTCTAGATCAGACTGCGCGAACGCCACAGGCGACAAGGACTTAAGGTTCAACGGTATGGGCAAGCCTAGCGACCTGCCTTAGACCAGCTGCCCGCGTGCTGCGACATCGAACACCTCAACGACCTCGCCATTACGCACGCCAATCAATCGATCGACCATGTTAACGACAACACAGACATGGTTGGGTATGACGCGGACAACATCACCAACGTTCGGCCGGTCGTTACAGGCAGCAAGATCGAGGAAACCATGCTCCTCGGCAAAACCCTGAATGCGAGCCTCCGGATGCTCGAGGATAAGACCGTGCCCATCGAGACCACCAATATCGGATGTCAATGTCTTGGAGCCGGCATCAAGAATTCCACGCTCAGGACCAGCGCGGCTCACAACGGTAGAGAACACGTTTAAAGCGCAATCATCTTGCTGCGCCGCGCCACACGCCATCATCATTCGGTCATTGAAGATAAACGTCCCGGCCCGGTGCTCAGTTGCACCTTCAAGCGAGCCAAGATTAACCAGGTTGGGCGTGCCACCCGTCGAAACAATCTTGGCGTTGAGACCAAGCTCCTGCAGACCAGCCTTAGCCTCGTCAAAGAATTTTTGCGTCTCTGGCCAGGACTGCTCCGTCGGGTAAAACAATAGACCTTCGAATCCGAGGTTCGCATCAGCCTTGATGATTTCCGCCAGCTGGATCACCTCAGCCACCGTTTCAACGCCCGCACGTTTGCGACCAGTATCACACTCAATAAGAACACCAACAACGCGGTCGGCAACTCGCCCTGCTTCCGCGTAGGCCTGCAGAGTAACCGGATTGTCAGCGCAAACCTTGACTGGTTTCCTGGCAATCAACTTGGACAGCCGACCTGACCGAGCGGCACCAATCAGGTTGTAGCTCACCACGATGTCGTCGATACCCGCATCGACCATGATCTCAGCTTCACCAAGCTTCTGACAGGTAATACCCTGAGCCCCTGCTTTGAGTTGCTTGTGAGCCAGAGCGGGAATCTTGTGTGTCTTGATATGCGGTCGGTTTGCAACTCCAGCGTCATCACACTTTTTTTGAAGGCGCTCGATGTTGCGTTCCACAACATCAAGGTCAATCACAACGGCAGGCGTACCAAAGTCGCGCGAGATATCGAGTTTTAGTTGCTCAAGGCTCATGTTGGCTCCAGAAATGATCGCGTTTTTTTCAACTCTCTATCACGGCGTCACACCCAACACCGAATATCTTTCAGGGAATGCACCGATCCGGACCAATACTCAGAACGCCAGGCAGAGCAGGCCGCGCAGTCGTCTAATCTGCCATGGTGAGAATGATCTTTCCAATATGGGCACTCGATTCCATCAAACGATGCGCTTCAGCTGCTTCGGCTAGCGGGAATGTCTTGTACACAATCGGCTTGATCTTACCTGAAGAAATCAAAGGCCAGACCTTGTCCTCAAGCGAACGCGCAATGGCACCCTTTTGAGCCACTGTCCGCGGACGTAGCGTCGACCCTGTCCATGTCAATCGCTTGAGCATCAGCTTCATGAAATTCGCCTGAACCTTCGGCGACTCCAACCACGCGATCTGCACAATGCGCCCGTCCCAATTCATCACATCAATATTGCGCTGGACGTAGGATCCACCAACCATATCAAGCACGACATCGACACCTTTGCCGCCTGTCAATTCCTTACAAATCGCAACATAGTCTTCGTCGCGGTAGTTGATGGCTCGCTCCGCACCAAGATCCAGGCACGCTTGGCATTTTGCATCGCTGCCTGCCGTCACAAAGACACGCGATCCTAAGGCATGAGCAATTTGAATAGCCGTCGTCCCGATGCCGCTTGAACCACCATGGATCAGCAACGTTTCATCCGGCTGCAGCTTGGCGGTGTCATACACATTGGCCCAGACGGTGAAGAAGGTCTCCGGCAATCCACCGGCCTCAATCATTGAAACGCCGTCCGGTATTGGCAAAGTCTGCGGCTCTGGTGCAACGCAATATTCCGCATAGCCCCCACCTGCAACCAGGGCACAGACTTTGTCGCCAACCTTATAACGAGACGTCCCCGATCCTACGCCCACCACTTCACCGGCAACTTCAAGGCCGGGCACAGTGGTAACGCCAGGCGGTGGATTGTATTGCCCCAATCGCTGCTGCACGTCCGGTCGGTTGATCCCGGCAGCAGACACTTTGATTAAGGTCTCCCCTTCTCCCGGTTGCGGCACAGCCATCTGCGCGGGCTTGAGAACTTCCGGTCCGCCAAAACCATCAAGTTCAACAAAGGCCATGCTTTCAGGAACAGACATCGAGATCGTCTCCAGCTCTGACAATGATATTTCGGCATGCTAACGCATCTCCACACTGGAAGGCGAGAGGGCATCTTGTGTCGGAAGCGCTGGCGACAACGAATGGCAGACCCAGGCCTACCGCGCAATGAGTTCCAAGTGAGATCGATCGAATCGGCAATCGTCGTAAATGCCCAACTAGGCGTCGGTCCTGGCCGCGAACAGAATTGAGATACAAACTAGGGTCGATTGGAAATCATCACCCGCCACAATGCGCGTGGCAATCGCAGCTCGCAGCTTTGAACGGCGCGGCCAACCTGGCGGAGTACCAATGACTGACGTGATTGAAAAGCAAACTCCACCACGTCGTCGCGGCAAGGGCCGCGCAGCAGTTCTGGCCGCACGCAAAGCTGGTCTGGACGAGGCAAGTCGCCCAGTCAGACCAGGATTGGAAGGCGGCCAGTATCGACCTTTGAGTGGCCCACAGGTCGAGCGAATTCATCGTGCAGCTCTCGAATCCCTTGAAATCATCGGCCTTGCAGATGCGCCGCCATCAGGCATTGAATTGCTTGTCAATGCAGGTGCCGTCCAAGGCGATGATGGCCGCATTCGCTTTCCACAATCACTTGTCGAAGACATGCTGGCCGTTGCCTCAAGAAATGTGACATTGCACGGGCGCGATCCCAAGTTCGATCTGACGCTGAGCGGCAATCGGGTCCACTTTGGCACTGCCGGCGCTGCCGTCCACATTGTGGACTGCGAAAACCGCGAGTACCGGGAGAGTACAACGCAGGATCTCTACGATGCGGCCCGCATAACCCAAGCCCTCGACAACGTTCACTTTTTTCAGCGCCCGATTGTTTGCAGGGACATAACTGACGGCCTGGAACTCGACATCAATACGATTTATGCGAGCTGCGCCGGGACCAAAAAACACATTGGAACGAGTTTTGTTGAACCGAAAAATGTGCCCCTCTGCATGGAACTTCTGCATTTGATTGCCGGTGGCGAAGAGGCCTGGCGGGAACGACCATTCGTCCTCAATACAAATTGCTTTGTCGTCCCGCCGATGAAATTTGCAACTGAAAGCTGCGAAGTCATGGAGGCCTGCATTCGGTCAGGCATGCCTGTCCTCCTATTATCAGCCGGTCAGGCAGGCGCAACCGCTCCCGCTCCACTCGCAACAGCCATCGTCCAGGCCGTCGCCGAATGCCTCGCTGGTGTGGTCTACGTAAATGCGATCTCGCCAGGTCATACGGCCGTATTTGGAACCTGGCCGTTTGTCTCCGATCTTCGAACTGGAGCAATGTCGGGCGGCTCTGGCGAACAAGCGTTGCTAAGTGCAGGTTGCGCACAGATGCATCAGTTCTACGGCCTGCCTGGAGGCGCTGCCGCCGGCATTGCGGACTCGAAGCTGCCGGATATGCAGGCTGGTTGGGAGCAGGGGATCTCAAACGTCATGGCAGGCCTCAGTGGACTTAACATGGTCTATGAAGCTGTCGGCATGCACGCATCCCTGCTCGGTTTTTCGCACGAGTCGCTCATTCTGGGCAACGACATGCTCGGTCAGGTATTGCGCTGCGTTCGCGGCATTGATGTCAGCGAAGACAAAGTTGGCATCGAAGTCATGAAGAAGGTCTGCCTCGAAGGTCCAGGCCATTACCTGGGGTCCCAACAGACACTCGATCTGATGCAGAGCGAGTACGTTTATCCGGAACTGGCAGACCGGACGAGCCCGAAGGAGTGGGAAGAAAACGAAAAACCGGATCTCTTACAAAAGGCAATCCGACGGAAGAACGAGATCTTGGACAACGCACAAACGCCACTCATTGACCCAGCCATACATCGTGCCATTCGCGAGCGTTGGTCAATCGTGATCTAGAGCAATGGACCTCAAGTCGGAACCGGACTGATAGCGGCTGGAGGCTCAATGTTGCTCTACCGTTGAAATGCAACTCATCGCACGATGAGTTGCTCAGATGTCTTTCATCAGCCGGAGTGCATCATAAACGGCGGCATGCACGTTACGAGATGAGACAGCATCGCCAATGCGGAACAACTGGAACGCACCACTCGTGTTGGACTGGAGCGTCTGAGGCTTCCCATGCTTCAGGGCAACATAATCAACCGCACCAAGGTTGGAAGATTTAGGCTTGAGCGTAAAATACAGGTCATCCAGAGGCAGAGTGCCATGCTCGACAATGACTTGATCGACATCTCGCTGCTCGGTTCGCTCGGCATAGTCTGAACCAATACAGGCGGTCAGTTGGTTGCCGCTCTTCGACACGCCAACCAAACGCGAATTGATCGTGATCCGAACGCCAAACTCTGCAAACTTCTCGGCGTAACCCGCATGATTTAACCCACCGATGTCTGCTGCAAAATAGCGCTCGGGCGTAACAATCTCGACGTCGGAACCACCTTCAGCAATCATCTCGGCTGCAACAAGGCCGGCATGCGAGGCATTGTCATCAAAGATAAGGACACGCTGACCGGCTTTGACATCACCAGAGAGAATATCCCAGCCGGAATGAACCAGGTCATTGCCTTCCGACAATACGGCAGTGTTGGGCAGACCGCCGGTTGCCACAATGACAACATCGGGCCCGAGGCCGAGAACATCGCTTTCATCGGCATAGGTATTGAAGTTGAACACCACATCAGATTTCTCACACTGCGCCACGCGCCAATCACAGATGCCGATCATTTCTCGGCGGCGCTGCAATCGCGACAGCAGTCGAACTTGACCGCCTGCCTCATCCGCCGCCTCGAACACTGTCACGTGATGGCCGCGCGCGCTTGCAACCCGAGCTGCCTCAAGACCCGCTGGTCCGGCACCAACGATAACGATGCTCTTTTTGCTCTTCGCTTTGGAAAGAACGTGAGGCATCGAACCTTCACGCCCCGTCGCCGGATTGTGAATGCAAAGCGCCTCATGACCTTCGTAGATGCGGTCAAGACAATAAGTTGCCCCGACGCAAGGACGGATCTCCTCCTCCTGACCGCCGGCAATCTTGTTGACAATATGCGGGTCCGCGATGTGAGCGCGCGTCATACCAACGATATCGAGTTTGCCCTCAGCCACCGCATAGCGTGCGGTTGCAACATCATTGATACGGGCAGCGTGAAGAATTGGAAACTTCGTTGCCTGACGCACTTCCTCGCAGAAGTCGAGGTGCGGCCCAGCAGCCATCCCCTGGATCGGGATAACCTGTTTGAGAACGGCATCACTCTCAATGCGCCCTCGGATCAGGTTCAGAAAATCAACATGCCCTGACGCAACCATCCGCCGCGCGATCTCAACACCTTCTTCACGCGACAGGCCCTTATCCCAATCTTCATCGGCGACCATCCTGAGCCCGATGATGAAATCCTTCCCGACCCGTTTGCGCATCGCTTCAAGCGCACGCATCGAAAACCGCAGGCGGTTATCGAGCGACCCACCATACTCATCGTCCCGCACATTCGTGGCTGGTGACCAGAAGCCATCCATGAAGTGTCCGTAGCATTCCAACTCAATACCATCGAGCCCGCCCTCTTTCATGCGCTCGGCGGCGTCGGCATAGTCGCCGATGATACGCTCGATATCCCAATCTTCCGCGGTTTTTGGAAATGCACGATGGGCAGGTTCGCGAAACGGCGACGGCGCAAGCACTGGGAACCAGTCTGCTTTATTCCAGTTCGTCCGTCGGCCAAGATGCGTAATCTGCATCATAATAGCCGCGCCATGCTCATGCACAGAAGCTGAGAGTTCCTTCAACCATGGCACGATACCATCGTCGTAAGCATGAAGGTTGCCAAACGAAGCCGGGCTATCCGCCGACACAACAGCTGAGCCCGCCGTCATTGTCAGTGCAATGCCGCCTTTGGCTTTCTCCGCATGATAGAGGCGATAACGCTCCTTCGGAAAGCCGTCCTCGGCGTAGGCTGGTTCATGCGCCGTCGACATGATGCGGTTGCGCAAGGTCAGATGCTTCAGCTGAAAAGGTTGTAGGAGCGGGTCGCTGGATTGATTTGATTGTGCTGACTTGGCTTGCTTCATATCAGTGTTTGCCGCCGCCATCGATCGCTCCTCGGTGGTTTATTCTTGATCAATGCCAGGCATCGTCCATGCTCGCCTTCTTCTTTGCAACATATTCCTTCAAGGCTTCATCGACGCCGGGATCGATCGCAGGTGCTTCATATTCCGCCAGCATACTCTTCCACTGCTCAAATGCCCGGCGCTGAATATCCCTCTCACCATTCTCGACCCATTGCTCGAATGACTCACTGTCAGTCAATTTCGGATTGACGAATGCGGTCTCGTAATTCCGCATTGTGTGTGCACAGCCAAGAAAGTGATTGCCCGGGCCCACTTCATGAAAGGCATCCATGGCAAAGCCATTGTCATCAAACGCAATCCCATCCAAGTAGCGATGCATCATCATCAGGTGATCGGCATCCATCATGAATTTCTCGTATCCCATGACCAGGCCGCCCTCGAGCCACCCTGCGGAGTGCAGCATGAAATTCGCGCCGCCCTGAATAGCCGGCATCAGACTGTCGGCGCTTTCTTGTGCTGCTTGGCCATCAGCAATTTTCGACGCCGTTAGCGAGCCGCCGCATCTGAGGGGAACGCCCAACCGTCGCGCCAGCTGCCCGATTGCGAGATACCCGAGGGCCGGCTCGGGCATGCCCATCGTCGGCGCACCGGAAAGAAGCGACATCGACGAAAGGAAGTTACCGTAGATCACAGGCGCGCCTTTACGCACGAGCTGTGTCAATGCGATGCCCGCCTGCGCCTCAGCATGTGACTGTGCAAGAGCGCCTGCAATTGTCACTGGCCCCATCGCGCCACTAATAAGGAACGGCGTAACAACGGCACACTGATTGGCAGCAGCGTAAGCGCGAAGTGCCCCGCTCATGGTTGCATCAAGCACCAACGGCGAGTTCATATTGATCAGATTGACGACAACACAGTTCTCGTCGACGTACTGCTCGCCAAACAGGATACGGCACATCTCGATTGTGTCCTCTGCCCGCTCTGGCGCTGTGACAGACCCCATGAACGGCTTATCGGAATACCGCATATGTGCGTACACCATATCGAGGTGACGCTTATTCACCGGGATATCGACAGGCTCGCAAACGGTACCGCCCGAATGATGGATCGACGGTGACATGTAGGCCAGCTTCACAAAATTCTCGAAGTCCTCCAGCGACGCATAGCGCCGTCCGCCTTCGAGATCGCGCACAAATGGTGGACCATAGGCCGGCACGAAGACGATATTCTTGCCACCGATCTCAACCGATCGGGCAGGATTGCGTGCATGCTGGGTGAACTGTGGCTTGACCGACTCCTTGATGATCGCCCTCGGCAACCCACGAGGAAAACGGACACGTTCCCCATCCACATCAGCCCCGGCCTCTTTCCAGAGACGCAGCACTTCCTCGTCCCCGCGAAATTCGACACCAATCTCTTCCAGTATTCGGTCAGCATGCTCTTCGACTTTGACCAACGCGTCTTCATCGAGGATATCGAAGTACGGAATCTTGCGCGTGATGTACGCCGGCAGATTACCAGCCAAGGCCTGCCGTTTCGCGCGACGTCCTTCCCGTCCGCCGGCTCGCTCACGGCGGGATCGGCCCGAACCACCAGCCCCCGTCTTTGGCTCATCAATGGTTGTCATATCGCATCGTGCTCCAGTCTGAAGGGATCAAGTCCCGCATCAATCGGTTGTACGCTCGCGTCGCCGTCGCCCCCGACGGCCGCCGGCTTGCTCTACCGACGCGACTGCCGGCAAAGTCACCTGGGTCTTGAGCGAAGTGTAAGGGTCATCGCGATGAGGGATCGCCATTGCCGCAACGAATTCGTTCTGGAATTCAGCCTCGACCGCCGTTTCGATCTTCTCGATCCGCCGAACCACACCTTCAATCTCAATGCGTGCACGCTTGTCCTGCAACGCCATTCGGGCACCAGTCCCGGCCGCATTACCAATTGTCACGACGTTGTCCGGCAGGCAGTCTGGCACCATTCCGAGGATCAGCGCATACTTAGTATCAATGTGGCTCCCAAAAGCTCCCGCCAGTTTGATATGCGGTACGCTTTGAATACCGAGCCTGTTCATGAGAAGCCGTGCACCAGCCTGCAGCGCGGCTTTCGCCAGTTGGATTGCACGAACATCGTTTTGCGTAATCGTGATCTGCGGCGTCCCCTCGCGCAGAACATAGCAGTGAACCCGCCCCATGGTTTGCACGCGGCCTGATCGCTCTGCTACAGCGGAATTGAACGCACCATCCTGATTGATTATGCCGGCCATAAACAGCTCGGCGATCGCCTCAACGACACCGGATCCGCATATCCCAATGACACCCGTAACCGCAGCTTCCTCTTCAAAGCCGTCTTCGTTGGACCAAAGATCACTTCCAATGATCTTGTAGCGTGGCTCAAGTGTTTCCGGATCAATCCGCACTCGCTCGATGGCGCCAGGCGCTGCCCTTTGACCTGATGAAAGCTCGGCGCCTTCAAAAGCAGGCCCGGTCGGCGACGAGCACGCCAACAGTCGATCCTTGTTGCCAAGCACGATCTCGGCGTTGGTCCCGATATCGACGATCAATGTCATCTCGTCTTCAAGGTAAGGCTTCTCAGAGAGCACGACCCCAGCCGTATCTGCACCAACGTGTCCGGCAATCAATGGCAGCGTGTAAAGACGAGCCTCAGGGTTGAGTGCCAGGCCGATCTCAGATGCCTTCATCGTCTGGGCCGAGCCACTTGCCAGCGCGAACGGAGCACCGCCAAGCTCCGTGGGATCAATGCCAAGCAGGAAGTGATGCATCACAGGATTGCCAACAATGACAATCTCCAGGATGTCCGAAATATCAGCTTCGACCTCGCCCGCCGTCTTCTGTGCGAGTGTGTTCAAGGCATCACGAACCGCTGCTGTGATGTCTTGATCAGAGCCAGGGTTCATCATCACATACGAGACCCGGCTCATGAGATCTTCGCCAAACCGGATCTGCGGGTTCATGAGACCTGCAGAATTAAGAACACGGCCACGATTAAGATCGACCAGATGACAAGCAATCGTTGTCGATCCCAAATCAACGGCCAGCCCAAGTCTTCGATGATGTTTGCCTGGCCAGACAGCCATGACCTCTACCGGCAACTGTCCATTGTCAAAGACGGCTGCCGAGATCGTCCAACTCCCCCATCGCAACGCCTTCTGTAATTCTCGCAGAGCTGATTGCGCAATGTATTGCGCGTCGACACCATGCTGGACCTGAAGCGCCTCCAACACGCGCTCCAGGTCTCCTGACGGTTCATGCATATCGGGTTCGGCAACTGAAATCTCATAGATGCGCACGACCGGATCAAGTGGCAGGCGTTTGCTCTCAGCACGTTTGCGGACGATCTGTCGGTGCATCTGACTATCGGTCGGAACATCGATGACAATGTCGCCATGAATCTGTGTCTGGCACCCGAGCCGCCGATCAGCTTGCAGCCCGAATTTGCGCCGATAGCGCTCTTCAATGTTGTTTGGGGGAGTAACGTTCTCAGCGACACTGGAAATCTGCAACTTCGCAAATGCACCTTCAGCCAACTCGACCTGGCAACGCCCACAAATGGCACGTCCGCCACAAGCGGACTCGACGTAAACACCGAGCGCCCTCGCCGCATCGAGAACAGTCGTGCCTTTTGCGAAGCGACCGCGTCGCCCGCTTGGCATGAAAGCGACATTGAATTCTTCAACTACGGCTGTGTCGCCCGTGCTCATCGGCTCATTCCGTCACTACACTTGCAGTTCGTCTAACCGGCACGCCGCCGCCCACCACGGCGGCCTCGGCGCTCACCGCCGGCCCCAGCATCAGCTGCAGGTTCGCGGTGTGTCGTAATCCAGGTCATACAATCCGGGTCCGTCGACATCAGAACATTGGCAGCTCGCACAGCCTCCATCTCCTGCGGACGCAGCGGATTCATAATCGCCGACGTCATGCCGGACGCTATTGCCATCGGCAGAAACGCGGCATTGATGCCATGTCGGTTAGGGATCCCAAAGGAGACGTTAGATGCCCCGCAGGTCGTATTGACCTTCAGCTCGTTCCGCAGGCGCCGAACAAGCTCAAACACTTGCAGGCCGGCTGTTGCCATCGCGCCAATCGGCATCACCAGCGGATCAACGACAATGTCGTGCGGTTTAATCCCGTAGTCGGCCGCGTGCTCCACAATCTTTTTAGCCACCGCGAAGCGAACATCCGGATCTTCAGAAATGCCGGTTTCGTCATTGGAGATGGCAACCACCGGAACATCGTACTTCTTGACCATTGGAAGAACGACTTCGAGACGCTCTTCCTCACCGGTCACAGAATTCAAAAGAGGTCGGCCTTTGCACACCTCAAGACCAGCTTCCAAAGCAGACGGGACAGATGAATCGATACAGAGAGGAACATCAACCAGACTCTGGACCAACTCAATCGTCTGTCTCAAGAGAGGAGGTTCGGTTTCATTCGGATCAACCGCCGTCACACCCGCATTGACATCAAGCATCGTGGCACCCGCAGCCACCTGTGCGAGAGCATCAGCTTCGACCGTCGAGAAATCTCCTGCCACCATTTCAGCAGCGAGCTTCTTTCGACCTGTCGGATTGATTCGCTCACCAATCACACAGAACGGTTGATCAAAGCCGATCACCGCTTCCCGGGTCGCCGATGCAACGACAGTACGTGTCATGACCTGTTATCCTGCATTTGTGTTTTCTACGTGCGCCTACGTCCAGACTTAGGCATTTGCCTCGCGGCCATGACATTCGACGAGCTTCTTCAGTCTCTCGTCGTCGTATTCTGTGACCAGTTGGTTCAGCGCCTCATCCACGACCGCTTCAAGATCATCACCGCAGGGTTTTGCTTCCCCTTGACGCCAGTCAGCAAGATAGTCGTCGGTGCCGTGGGCACCGCTGCGCATGGCTGCATGATCGATCGCCTCAGTGAACCTTAATGGCAGCTCACGCTTGGCAGTTTTCCGTCCCTGCTTTGCCGCAAGCATCGCAGGAATGTCTCTCCAATAGGTAATCTGCAACTTCGCCATTTGGTCTTTCGCCTCCAGCGTGGGGCCACCACAAACTGCAACCGCTCTCGCAGCACTCACCTGTTTTTGGTAGTTGACCGTGGGAGCCAACACTTCCCAAGACCCGTCGGTAAAATCGCCTAGGACTTCGTATCAAGCAGCGCCACTGCCGGACGAACCTCATCACGCAAGAAATCACTCATCGCAGGCGCTGGAACTTCAGCGACAACTGCCGGCCTGTCGTGGGGGAGCGCAACTTGCGTGATAAAGCGCCCCATGTCGCCGTACCCGGTGTACCGGCGCTCAAATTTCAACCCGAGGCGGTCAGCAGCCTCTCGTGCCTTCTCATCGAGTTCGAGATCATCTGTTTGGGAGAGATAAACTAACTTCTCGTAGTGAGCGAAGTAAGTCGCTGCCAGCTCCGGCCAGCGGTCCAATCCCATCGGCTTGATCACGAAAGACTCGAACTGGCGAGCAAGAAAGTCAGTCAAATAGAATGTCGCGATCTCATCTTCGCCTTGCTCCGCAAATGCTTCATTGCCGGCAAAAAAGCTATAGCAGTGCGGACCCGCAATTCGCTCAACGCTTTCCTCTTCGAGCATCTTGTCTAACAGGCCGCCCGTGCCGCAGTCAGCATAGAGGACAAACATCCGATCATACTGTGAGCGATGAGCATGAATCATGTCGCGAACAGCATCCGTAATGGCGTCCGGACGCATGTGTAGTTCAGCCGGCAGGCACTTGAGATCGACGTGATCCAAACCATTGGCCTGCGTCACGGCCAGGACCTCGCGCGCCAGTGCACCGCATGCAATCAACAGCAACCGGTCCTGGCTCCGCCCAATTGAGGCCACCATCGGCTTAGGCTCCTGGCCGCTGGTTGTGCTTTCGCATCAGGAAGTCTTTGGCGGTCTCAACCGCCACAGCAGCATCACGGCAATAGGCATCTGCACCGATCGCCTTGCCGAACTCTTCATTCAGCGGCGCACCACCAACCAGCACAACATAGTCGTCGCGAATGCCCTTCTCGACCATGGTGTCGATAACCACTTTCATGTACGGCATCGTTGTGGTCAGCAGCGCCGACATTCCCAGGATGTCAGGTTTGTGCTCTTCGATGGCTTCAAGATAGTTCTCGACCGGGTTGTTGATACCGATGTCGATGACTTCAAAACCGGCCCCCTCCATCATCATGGTCACGAGGTTTTTGCCGATGTCGTGAATGTCGCCTTTGACCGTACCAATGACCATCTTGCCGGTTTTTGGTGCTCCGGTCTCCGCAAGCAGCGGCCGCAGGATAGACATTCCTGCCTTCATCGCATTCGCGGATCTCAGGACTTCCGGCACAAAGAGAATGCCGTCGCGGAAATCAACTCCGACGATGCGCATTCCTTCGACGAGAGCTTTCGTCAAAACATCATAAGGCGCCCAGCCGCGGCTGAGCAGAATGTTGACACCCTCTTCAATCTCATCCTGGAGACCATCGTAGAGATCATCAAACATTTGCTCGACGAGTTCGTCGTCACTCAGCGCATTGAGATCAATATCATCGTCGCTCATGTCATCGACCCTACAATCGGGCGACTGCATGAAGTTCACCCATACTGCAACGCAAAAACGGGCAAACCCGAACAGCCATTGCATCGAGTATCGTTGTTCAAAAGCTTCGCCAGCTAACGCCGTTGCGACAGCGAATTTCTCCACAACGACAATTGGACTCGCCGATTGAATTTCGAATGTGAAAAAATTCGGAAAAGATTCGCGTTTAATCAGTCATTCATAGTTGCCTGAGCAAGGCGTCAGAGGCCCTGTCAGACATCAGGATAGCGGTTTTCCCGCATTGCAGCATAAATCGACAACGCCGCGCGACTAGAATTGTATTCAAGTCTGCTGTCCTGAAATCCATACAAGCGATGCCGTGATCCAACACCGGCGATCGCAACGATGCTGGGTCGCAAATTTGAACAATCTTGAATATTTCTCACATTTCGATCAACTATGACCGATGGTCGACCGCAAGCTCAATCTACCACCATTCTCAGCACTCCGGGCGTTTCATGCTGCAGCAACGCATGATCGGTTCCGTGATGCCGCCGAGACCCTTGGCGTAACCGAGTCCGCCATCAGCCATCAGGTCAAACGCCTTGAGGAATATCTGCACATATCACTGATCGATCGGTCAGGATCAAAGGCCCGATTGACCGAGGCAGGTCAGCGTTACCTGCAGCAGATTGAACCGGCACTCTTCCAAATCCAGGCAGCAACAGAAGCCCTGCTCCCGACCTCCGGCCGCAACGCAGTTCGATTGACACTGCCTCCTTCGCTCGCGGCCAACTGGTTGATCCCGAAGATTGGCGGTTTCGAACAGACCCACGCCAACATCGATCTGCAGCTGGTCACATCCACCCGCGTTGCCGATCTACGGCGCGATCAAATCGACCTCGCAATCCGCCACGGTAGAGGGAAATGGCGCGGCTTGGATGCCACTTTCTTATTGGAAGAGACCGCATCACCCGTCTGCGCACCGGGCTACCTCAAGACCACGCAAACAGCTGCCAAGGTGCCAAATCTTGAGGGCATCCGGCTAATTGTGAACGCAAATTTTCCGGATGAATGGGAAGAATGGGCCCGAGCACATGGCCTGAAACCACCATCGCTCAATGATTCAGTCGTACTCGACGTTCAGGAACAGGCACTACAGCTTGCCGAGAACGGATATGGTTTGGCGATGGGCCGGCGCCCGGTCGTCGACGACTGGTTGGCAAAAGAAAGGTTGGTTGCCCCGTTCGGTCGGGCTGACCCAACCGGAGCAGCTTACTATCTGTGCAAGCCCGCCAACCAGGCACTGACGGTTGCTGCCCGGCAGGTCGAACGCTGGCTGGTCGATATGGGTGAAGAGTGGGACCATACTCAGCTTGAGAAACTTGAATAGGGCTCAAGCTCACATGAAGTAAAGTCGTTCGTCTTTTGCAGTCGCCTCCACCATCTTGAGATCAACAACGAGGCAGCAACAATCGCTTGAGGATTTGGTCATGCAGGATGCAGCTCCACCTACCGCAGTCACAGCATCAGTTGAGTTTATAGTCCCTCAAAAGGAAAAACCGCAGTTCCTGAGCTCAGCAATGACGGGCTCGGACCCGAAGGTCATGTTCGAGACCGTCGAACTGCCGGTCAGGATCGCCAATCTGCGCTTGCGCCCTGAAGCAGCAGACATCGACCGCGAGGGCTTCGAATTAATGACGGCCCAAACGTCAGTTAAAGATCTCAACGACGATGAAGCCATCAGACAAGAGTATTACCCGGAAATCGTAGAGCTCTTGAAAAAGCGCTTCGGTGCCAATCGGATTGAAATCTTTGATGCCACGCGCCGCTCGGACAGCAGCCAGGGTGCTGCCAACCCGGACGGGCTTCGCGGCCCGGCCCGGCGCGTTCACGTCGACTATACGGAAGCCAGCGGCCCGCAACGCTTGCGCGATGTCGTTGGGGATCAAGAGGCAGAACGGCTACTCAACTCAGATGCACGAGTCATGCAAGTCAATGTCTGGCGCCCAATCAAGGGACCAGTCCAACGCGCTCCATTGGCGCTGGCAGATGCCTCTTCAGTGCCGGCCTCTGATCTCGTAGCGACGGATCAGGTCTTCCCGGATCGCGTCGGTGAGATTTATCATCTCGCTCATTCACAAGATCACAGGTGGTACTTTGCTCCGGAAATGACCAAGGAAGAGATCTTCCTGATCAAGGGTTGGGATACCGACGATCGTCATGCCAAGTATACCCCGCACGGCGCATTTGATGATCCGAACACCAAGCCGGACGCCCCTCCACGCGAGAGTATTGAGATCCGCACTATGGTCATCATTGAATAATTCTGACCATCATGCACCCTTCACCAGTGCTCCCTTCACTGGAAACTGCCCGGGTTAACCCGGGCTTTTTTGCACCGCACCTCATGCCCATGCGCCAACAATCATCAGCCTAAACCACGAGCGACCAGCCGGTTCAGTCGCCGAGCAAAGGCTGCGGGATCAGCTGGGATCTCGCCGTCGAGAATCTGCGCCTGCTCCAACAAGAGATGAGACAGATCATTCACGTCCTCATCTGCCGCATTCGCTTTGCAATTCGCAATTGCTCGCACCAACGGATGCTTCAGGTTGAGCTCAAGTATGGGCTTGGTTGCAGCACCGTTCCCGGTCTGTGCAAGTATCTGTTCCAGTTTCCGGTCAGGCCCGGCAGCCTCCGCGACCAAGCACGCCGGACTATCAGTCAGCCGCTGCGAGGCCTTGACATCAGAGATGATGTCTTCGAGTTCACTCCGAACGGCGGCCAGAACTACGGCATCATCAACCGAAGTATCTTCGCTCGCATCATCCGCATCATTGGTCTCATCCAACTTGGGCACAAGATCAAAATTCACATCGCCCTGACTCAGCGATTTAAGTGGCTTACCCTCAAATTCCAACGGCATTGCTGTCCAGAAGGCATCGACGTGATCGGTCAGCAAAAGAACTTCAATGCCGCGCGCGCGCAGCGCTTCCAGTTTGGGACTGGCCTGCAACTGGCTGACACTATCGCCGACAAGATAATAAATCTCAGTTTGGTTCGGCCTCAGATCGTCGACGTACTGCTTGAGCGAGCGTAACTCATCTCCAGCCGTCGACTGAAAGCGAGACAATTGCAGCACCCGCTCGCGGCGCTCAACATCCTCGTAGATGCCTTCCTTGATAACCGCTCCAAAGGAAGCCCAGACCTTATTGAATGCCTCACCCTCATTCTCGGCAAGCTTTTCTAACTCTCCTAGAACCCGGCCCGTCACCGCATTCTGGATGAGTTTGACGTGCGGATTGTTCTGCAACATCTCTCGCGAAATGTTCAGCGGAAGATCTTCACTATCAATCACGCCCCGAATGAAGCGCAAGTAGGGAGGCAGAAGATCAGCTTCATCACTGATATAAACGCGCCTGACGTAGAGTTTGACACGCCCCCTGCGCGCCTGATCAAACAAGTCAAAGGGCGGCTGAGAAGGTACGAAGAGCATAACTGCGTAAGACTGGCGCCCCTCGACCCTGTAGTGCAGGATCGCCGCTGGCTCATCGAACGCATTCGCCAGAGTCATATAGGCCTGCTTATAGTCGTCTGGCTCTATTTCACTCTTCGAGCGCTGCCATAGTGCACTGGCCGAATTGACCTGTTGGAATTCTCCCTCATCATTGGCGAGTTCAATCGGGAAGAGGATATGGTCAGAGTACAACCGCACAATCCGTTCAATCGTGTGGGCTTCCAGATACTCTTTGGCATCCTCCTTGAGATGCAGGCGGATCTCAGTGCCGCGAGCCACGCGCTCCCTTTGTTCGGGCGTCGCCTCGACAATCTCAAATCCTGTTGTACCAGCTGACTTCCAAACCCAGGCCTCTGCAGTTCCGGCCCGCGAACTGATCACTTCGATCTCATCTGCCACCATGAACGCAGAGTAAAACCCAACGCCGAACTGACCAATCAGGCCTGATCCACCTTGCTCGCTCTTGATCTGATTGACGAAATGCTTAGTGCCCGATCGCGCAATCGTACCGAGGTTCTCAGCAAGTTCATCCTTACTCATGCCGAGACCGGTGTCTGAAACAACCAGCACACCCGTGTCCTTCTCAGCCTTCAGGCGGATCGCTAGGGGGTTCTGTTCATCGAGCAGATTTGGCGTTTCAATGGCGCTATATCGCAGCTTGTCGCAAGCATCGGACGCATTTGAGATCAGCTCCCGCAGGAAAATCTCGCGCTCCGAGTACACCGAATGCACCATGAGCTGAAGCAATTCGGCAACTTCGGCCTGAAACGGTTGGCTAGCTCCATTAGCCACATTCTCCTGTCTCACGATCCACCCTCCCCGGACAAATAAGATGCTGAAGCTCGATATTTGTGCCGAAGGCACATACGTCAAGCACGAAAACTCCGACACGTTGCGTAGATCTGGTTGTCCCGAGTTGCAACCAAGCTGTCATCTTAGACTCAAAGCATCATCATCTCGAGTGGCATCCACAGTCCGACTACGGACTGGAAACACGGAACGTAAAAAGAGAAGTCATGGCACATTGTCTGCTCGGAGCGGATGCCTCTCGGTACATCACGCAACGCAAATGGCCTTCCAATGGCATTGAAAGAGCTCGCGCCTACCTTCCACCCAGAAAGAAAACTGTTCCAACGGCCAAAACAAGATATTCCGAATTATGGCCTAAATAACTTCAATCGAGAGATTTAGTTTTCAAATGGAATTCGTCGAGCATTATGCGATATGCGCAACAATCCACATTTTGTCACGCTACCAATTTGAATCATCACGATACAAACGTCACAGCTTCTATCAGAAAATACTTGCTGAGCTAACCTGCGATATGAATGGCGACTCCATCGAAAGCCACACCTGGCACTTCAGTTCGAGGGCCTCTTTGAACAGCATTCAAAATAAGCGACAGTCAACGCACAAAACACGGCTCCAATAGAACTTTTAGGCAACAGAACAATCCTAACAGCAAAATATTGAAAATATTTCCCTGAGGTTGAGATAGTGCGATAGTTCAAATCATAGAAAAACTTGTGAAAAGCCGGGTCTATTGGGCAGTCGCCGTCATCCATAGTTTCACTAGATGATACTCGTTCTCACTTGAGGTTTAAGACCAGTTCAGATTTTAGTTGGATGCACGACAGGCCAACAAAACCCTATCAATGCATTACCTTCAAGAGTCGATGCGACAATTAACCAGTGAATATTATTCTCTTAAGGTCCATTGTCATTTTGGCTGATACCTGTGCATAAAGTAAAAATTAGGGTGTCAGGTATTTAGAGGAGTAAAACAAGATGGCAACGCCGAATGTCGACAAGCTGTCGTATCGCGAATTGTTGGAACTAGAAACAAAGATCGCTGTGGCAATTGAGAAAAAACGGCAGGCAGAGAAAGCAGACCTAAAGCTGAAGATGGCTGAAATGGCAGCTGACTCAGGTTTCAATCTCGATGAGCTCATCGGTACCAACAAAGGCGGCAGAAAAGGTGGAAAGGTCGCACCGAAGTATCGCCACCCTCAGGATGCGACGCGAACCTGGACAGGACGGGGACGTCAGCCGCTCTGGTTGGTTGAAGAGTTGAAAAAGGGCAAGAAGCTCGAGAGCTTCGCCATTTAAGATCAAAGTATTGAGCCATGAATTGCCCTGCGCTCGCAGGGCAATCATTCCAACTATCGCGGCCACTATAAACAGCGGCGATCGCATCTTCGCCGATCATTCGAAAATCGACATTTGAAAACCCGGCCTGACGCGGTTCCAGCCATAGGTATTCATCGCTCGACAGTTCGGGTGGCCGCCCGGCTCGCTGCTGCCGCAAGCCAATCTCATCAGTCGATTGATGGGTTCAATCCCTGCGAAAGCACGCTGGTCTCCAAGAACTTGGAAAGATCGTCCGTCATGTGATGGATATGCTCCGGCGGTGATGCCCAACTTCGCACCTTCTCAGCCACTGGGTGTTGGACTGTTGCTGAGTAGACAAGAACCGTTGTCATGCCCAGCGCGTGCGGAACCACCAGATTATGCGGCATGTCCTCGAACATTGCCGCTTCTTGCGCAGTGACACCGTGTCGATCCAAAAACAGGTTATAGGCATCTGCACGCTCTTTGGGATGGAAGCCCGCATCGACGATATCCATAATATCTTCGAATAGATGCAGAATCCCAATTTTTCCGGCGACGTTCTCTGCGTGCTTGCGCGACCCGGCCGTAAAAATCAGCTTCCGCCCGGGTAATTGACTAATCGCATCGGCCAGTCTCGGATTTTCCGGAACGGGAGTAAGATCAAGATCGTGCACATACTCCAGGAAGTTCGTCGGTTCCATTTTGTGCACGGACATCAGCCCGGCAAGCGTGGTACCGAACTGACGATAATAGTTCTTCTGGAGATGGCGCGCGTATGTCTGCGGGACGCCAAGATAATTCGCAATGAATTCCTGCATTTTGATATCCATCTGCGCAAACAGATTGGATTCTGCAGGATAGAGCGTGTTATCGAGATCAAAGATCCAGATCCGCTTGTCATCAAAACGAGGCATCAAACCATTTGCCGCAAATTTTGGCGGCACCACTGCACATCTATTCGCGAGACGTGCTTCTCAAGAGTGTTCCAGCGCCATGTTCTGTCAGCAATTCCAACAGGACGCAATGGGGCACGGTACCGTTGATAATCACAACGGCCTCTACGCCGCCTTCGACAACATCCATACAACTCTCGATTTTCGGGATCATGCCGCCAGTAATGGTTCCATCCCTCATAAGCTCTTTGGCTTGTTCGAGTGTCAATTCCTGGATCAACTGCCCGTTTTTGTCCAGAACGCCTTCAACATCAGTCAACAGAAGTAGTCTTTTTGCCTTGGTCGCGGTCGCGATCGCCGAAGCGAATGTGTCCGCGTTAATGTTGAGCGTTTCTCCGGCTTTCGTGACGCCAACCGGCGCAATCACGGGAATAAGCTCGGAATTTGAAATGACATCGAGAATGTGCGTGTTGACCTGGTCCGGCTCACCGACATATCCGATATCGACCTGTTTCATAATGTTCGATTCAGGATCCGGCATTTCCGTGATTTTGGTTGCCAGCACGAGATTGGCATCCTTGCCGCAGATACCAATAGCCTTGCCGCCCTGGCCGTTGATCGCAGAAACAATCTCCTTGTTGATGGCCCCCGCAAGCACCATTTCAACGACCTCGACAGTCGGTTTATCAGTAACCCTCAGGCCGTTCACGAAGTCGGACTTTATCTCCAACTTTTTCAACATCGCCGCGATCTGTGGGCCGCCACCATGAACCACGATCGGATTAACGCCTGATTGCTTCAGATAGACGATGTCCTGGGCAAACGCCTGCGCGAGCTTCTCGTCGCCCATCGCGTGCCCGCCGAATTTCACGACGATCGTCTTCTCGTCGTATTGCAGCATATTCGGCAGCGCCTCGGCCAGTATCCGAGCCTTTGAATGCGCTGTGATGTCCTGTCCGCCCGTGGACGGTGCGCTGGAGGTATTGGGCTTTCCCATTTGTGCCAGGCCTCTTGCGGAAGCAATTCGGACTTTGTGATCGCTGATATGCGACCCTGTCCCATTCCGAACTGCAAGTGGATATTCTTGAAGGCTTCCATTGTGACGAGAGCTGGCAATAAAGAAACATTTAGCTCAGGACACGGTAACCACGGAGCGATAGCGGCAGTTATGCCAACAACGAAAAAAGGGCAACCGAATTCGCTCACAATTGGCTGTTAGGCCGCCATGCAATGCTCAAATCGGTATGGTACTTGTACAGGTTTGAAAGAGAATCGCTAGTCCCGCTGCCCGTCACCACGAGCCCATATCGGATTTACAGGCCAGCGGATGCTATTTGCTACGAAACTCGGTAAAGTAATGTGCTTACGAGGGGGTGTGAATGTCGCAAGTTGCACAGGGATCGGACAATCGCGTGGAGATGTCGCAGAATCTGCGTGTGACGCTTCAGCGGGCCGGCACCTATGCGAGCGAGCAGTCCCACCGGTTCGTCACGATTGAGCACATCCTGCTGGCCTTGAACGAGGACCCGGAAGCCGAGCTCATGCTGCAGGCGTGCGAGATTGATCAAGGGCGACTGCACTCTGATGTCTCGAACTACCTTGGCCGCCTGGAAGATCGCCTGTCATCGGGGGAACCCGCCCAACCAGTTCTCGATACGGAAGCTGCGCGTATCGTAAATTCCGCTGTTATCGCCGCGCAGAAAAGCCGGCGGTCCGAAGTGAACGGGGCGATTGTCCTGGCCGCAATTATAGGCGATGGACAAACGCCGGCGGCCCAGATGCTGCTGGCGCAAGGTCTGAACTTCAAGGCGGCGATCGACGCATTGCAAACCGCCAAGTCAACCGGCCCTTCTTCGACGCCACTGCCTCACATGCAGGGCAACGGCAAACCAGAGCAGCCAGACACACCGGCCAATGACGAACGAGGCCGCCCGACAGCATCGACTGCGGAAGACGCCTTGGCCCAGGCAAGAGAACGGATACGCGCGACACAGGAAGCAGCGCGCCACAATCTACCATTGAAGCCAAGCAATCTGCAGAACGGCACGAGTCCATCAAACCAGGTCAATGGCCAGGCGTCGCAACCATCGGGCCATGATCAAGCACCAGCAGCTCCCGCCGCCCCGGCTTCGCCGCCGTCCCAGCCCGCACCACAAGCTCTCCAAACCGAGGATTCACTGGCGCGGTACGAACGCCGGACACCACCGCAAGGGGCCGCGGCAAATTCCGAGCCGCAACCAGAAACACCCACCCCCATGCCCTCCATGGCAACACCTGTCCCTGCAAGCAAAGACGACGAAGTGCCCGTGACGCAACCACCAATGCGTCGGCCACCACCCGAGCAACTGCAGGAAAGCGCAGGCGAGGTCTCCGAAAGTTCAGCCACGCCGCCGGGTGACAACCCACCACCAGTGCCATCGTCCAGCCCACCAGCGCAACCGCCAGCCGTAGGCCATGCGACGTCGCCCATTCCCGATCAGTTGCGGCGTCCGGACCCGCAACAATTCGAACGTGCTCCGCAGCAACCGCCAGAGCCCCAGCAATCAACCCCGCCCGCGCCGCAGCCGCGGCCATCGCCACCTCCGGAGCGTGCACGCGCGCCTGCGCCAGCGCCGGTCACAGACGGGATCCGCAGACCGCCACCGCCATCGCAGCAACCGGCTCCACCAGCCTATCGCCCGCCGCCGCCTGGCTACGGTCAGCACCAGCCGACGCGCGCGCCGGCAGGTCAACAACCCGGATCCAGTTATGGAACAGCCGCCCAGCAGGCCGATCGGCGGGATCTTCAGGGACATTCAGCTCCGCCAACCGGCACCAACTTACCAGTTCCGGTCGAACCGCCAGCGCCTCAACAGTCCGGCGTTCCGATTCATCCCGGTCAACTCGTCGAGAATATACCTCGCCGTATGACCAAGGATGTCTCCCAGATCATCGAAGTCCGGATTGCCCGTGCTGATCTCTCGAACCTTGCCGATGGCATGCAGGGCCAGGGATTGGCCCAGCGCCACGAACTCGTCATCACGCAAGCTATGTCGCTGCGTTTGCGCGCCCCAAACGGCGGCTTCTTCATTGAGACGTCATCGCCGGAGACGCAGTGGGTCGAGAGCAAGCTTGGTTTGCTCAGCGACGATTTTGCAAGCTGGCGCTGGACTATCACACCACAACGCGCGGGACGTGAAACGCTGCAATTGATCGTCTCTGCGCGCACAGTTGGTGGTGACGGCTTGATGGCCGAAACGGCACTTCCAGATCAGGTCTTTGAGGTTCGCGTACAGACCAATTACCGTAAGCTGTTAGCTCGCTGGACCGGCTGGGCCGTTGCCGCAGTGATCGGTGGCTTGTTCGCAAAGTTCGGTGAACAGATATTGAGTCTCGGCCAAGCCTTCTTCGCCGCCTGAAGCCTGTTCAAGCAAAATAGAAGCGAGGCAGCATCAAAACCTTACTGCGAGATAACCTCGATAATGCTGGCCCGCAGTTCCGACAGCCCCTGACGCTTTTCGGAAGATGTTGTCAAAATCAGCGGAAATGCAGCTGCGTGCTTTGAGATCGTATCAACGGTCTCTGCCTCAACATGCTCGACCTGACTGGGCTTGATCTTGTCGATCTTCGTCAGAACCACCTGATAGGTCACAGCCGCTTCATCAAGCAGTGCGAAGATCTCACGATCGATCGGCTTAATGCCATGCCTTGCATCAACCAGCACGAAGACACGACGAAGAGTCGTGCGACCGCGGAGATAGTCCTTTATGAGACTGGTCCAGGCATCGACCTTAGACTTCGGAGCTTTCGCAAAGCCATAACCTGGCATATCGACGAAATAGAAATCTCCAGGGCCAACCGTAAAGAAGTTGAGCTCCTGGGTCCGCCCGGGTGTATTCGAAGTCCGCGCCAAACTCTTGCGATTTGCGATTGCATTGATCAGGCTCGACTTGCCAACATTCGAGCGCCCAGCAAAAGCGATCTCCGGCCTGTCAGCCGGCGTTAGAAAGTCGAGGCTGGGAATACCCCTGATGAACTCCCAGGGCTGTGCGAAATAGCGATCGGCTGCCGCAAGCTCTTGCGAAGAGAACCTCTCCTGTTCGGCATCCATAGTCGTATCTCGCAGTGCGCTCCCGGTTAGCTTTTCGAATCGGTCTTTTTGGTTAGGCCCGTCACAGCCTTACCAATCGCGCCAAAGTTGCGTTTGATATTATCAAACAGCACGATTTCAACTCCTTGACGCTTCATGATCAAGTACTGCTGAGCCAACGACAAAACGTTGTTCCATGCCCAGTAGATCACGAGGCCCGCAGGGAATGTCGCCAGCAGGAACGTGAACATAACTGGCATCCAGTTGAAGATCTGTTGCTGGATTGGGTCCGGTTGCTGCGGATTGAGCTGCATTTGCAGCCACATTGTAACGCCCATGATCAACGGCCAGATACCGATGACAAGGAAATCTGGCACCGAATAGGGCAACAAGCCGAACAGATTGAACAGCGACGTCGGATCCTTGGCCGACAGATCCTGAATCCAACCGTAGAATGGCGCATGCCGCATCTCGATGGCCACGAACAGAACCTTGTAGAGCGCGAAGAAGACCGGGATCTGCACCAGCATCGGCAAACAACCGACCAGCGGGTTGATCTTCTCCTTTTTGTAGAGCTCCATCATCTCCTTCTGCTGAGCCATCTTGTCGTCTTTGTAGCGCTCACGAATGCGCTCCAACTCAGGCTGCAGCTTCTTCATCTTCGCCATCGATTCATACGACTTGTTGGCAAACCAGAAGAAAGCAGCTTTGACGACGACGGTCACAGCCAGAATGGCCAGTCCGAAGTTCCCGAGAATGTCGTAGAACCATATAATGAGCTGATACAGAGGCTTTGTGATGAAGTAGAACCAGCCCCAGTCGATCAAGTAGTTGAATTCGAGGATGCGTTGCTCAGATTCATATTTATTGATCAAGTCGACCTTTTTTGCGCCGACAAATAGGTGCGACTTGACCGTCTGACTCGCCGAAGGCGCAATTGTCACTTCGGGCATCAGATAATCAGATTGGAAAGCCTCGCGCTGCTTCTCAGTCTTCTTCTGCGTCGCACGCATGCTACCGATGAACGGCTTAGTCTGCTCCGGCACCAATGCTGCCGCCCAATACTTATCAGTAAACCCGAGCCAACCGCCGGTCTCGTTGAATGTCTTCCCGCCGCCATCTTCAAGAGCTTCAGAATAGTCAATTTCTTGGAGCTTTTTCTCACCCAAGAAGCCGATCATGCCCTCGTGCTGGATAAAGAACCCTTCGATATCCGGCGTTCCTAACCGGTAGATCCGACCATACGGCCGCAATGTCAGGGGCTTCCCGCTGTTATTCTCGACGGTCTGGCTGATCTCAAACAGATAATTCTCGTCAACCGAAATCGTCCGTTTAAAAATGACACCTTCACCGTTGTCCCAAACCAACGTCACAGGTTCGCTGTGGCCCAGCGTTGTTTGACTATTGGCGACCTTCCAAACCGTGTCGCGGCTCGGTACTTTGGTATCAGTCCCGGGACCAACAACCCATCCGTGTTCAGCAAAATAGGGTTTTGGCGCATAGGCCGGCGAGAACAGGATGACGTTGGGGCTCGTCGCTGGAAACTCTTCGCGGTAGCGATTGAGCTTGATATCGTCAATCCGGCCGCCTTTTAGATTGATTGATCCTGTAATGGCAGTCGTCTGGATCGGCAGGCGGGCATCGCGCTTGAGCGCGGCATCTCTCGAGACGCTGGCCACCACAGGAGCACTTCCACCAGCACTCCCAACGCTTGGAGCCGCACCACCGGGTGCTGCTGACGGGGCTGCGGGGGCTGATCCTCCAACAGGCGCCGCTCCACTGCCTGGATTCTGCTGCTTTTTAGCCTGTTCAGCGGCGATTGCTTGGCGCCGCTCTTGCTCCTCCTTGATCTTCGGTGAGGCATAGAAGAACTGCCAGGCCAGCATCACAGCGACCGACAGCAAGATGGCCATAAGGAGATTTTTCTGATCACCGGGATCTTGCGAGAACATTGCTTGTTCCTAGAAAGCGGCAGGGTTGACAGGCGTTCGCCCCTGTTTGCCTAATTTATTCGGTTAAGGAAAGTGTCACCGGGTCACGTCTCACGACCTTTTAGGCCGCCGCCGGTGACGGCGAGCATTTCCATGACCACCATTTTCCTCGCTCATTGCGAGCTTCTCGAGTGCTGACCTCATATCTCGGCAGAGATCTTGGAATTCGCAATCCAAGGCGGACCTACGTGCCACGATGACATAGTCACATGTGGGTTCGGCAAACTCAGGCGCAAGCATTGCTGCAGCAGATTTCAAACGACGTCGTATTCGATTGCGAACAACGGCATTGCCCAACTTCTTTGTAACAGTGAAGCCGAACCTCGCAGTCTCGCTACTGGGATTGATCGCTGAACGAGGTTTACATTCTATTAAGAATGAACGTCCGGACCACCGCCGGCCACCCCGAATGCGCAAGAACTCAGGTCGTTTTTTGAGAGTGGCAATTGCCATTGGTCTCAGCCTGAACTCGGACGTCTCATCGACGCGCCTTGGCTTGGGTGCGATTCAACGGCTGATGAAGCCGCAAAAGTCACACGGATGAGCTTGGAATGCGTTGTTGTACAATGGCCACGAACAACAAAGCAGCCCGCCTCTTTTGAAAAGTACTCTGGGTGCAAAAAAGCTCTGCCTGTCGACGGTTCGTCAGGCAGAGACATGAAACTAGCAAACAACAGGATCGTTTATGCAGAAAGCTTTTTGCGGCCTTTAGCGCGGCGGCGGGCAAGCACGCGTAGTCCACCAACGCTAGCCATCCGCTTTCTGAAGCCATGCCGGCGCTTTCTAACAAGCTTACTTGGTTGATACGTTCTCTTCACGGGTCCGCTCCAAAGTCGGGCGTTCCTGACTATCAGCTGGGTCCGCTCGTCTATAAGGCGGCACCGGAAGCCCGGAACAAAAGGAAAAATCTCGGAAAGCGGGTTTATACTGACAGCAACTTGCCAAGTCAAACACTGCTTTCAGATAACAAGCCATCAACTATCCCGGCAAAGCTTCACGAACGGTTGAGAGCGGCTTTCAATTCCGCCACCATTCGCGCACTTAGGGGTCATAGCGCGGTTATATGCGCAGATCTGTCGTTACAGCGGCACGAAAGGTGATCCCATGATCTTCAGTATCAGCACAAGAGACAGCGGACGGTCTCATCGCGAAAGCCAGCTCCCAATTGGCCGGGCGACAAGCCTTTCGGCAGCGGTTCTGCTACTGTCGACGCTCCACGGGACCCAAGTTGCATCAGCCAATCTTGCCCAGAAATTCTCGAGCTTCTCAACGGACTCTAAGGCCGCCGTCGACCATTCAGCCTGGGACCGCATGCTGAAGGCATACGTTAAACCAGATGGTACCGGCCTCAACCGGCTGGACTATGCAGCCTTCAAAGAGAAGGACCACGACGCACTAAAGTCCTACGTCAAGTCTCTCGAAGCCACTCAGGTCTCAAGTCTGAACAAGAAAGAGCAGTTTGCCTTTTGGGCCAATCTATACAACGCGAAAACAATCGACGTCGTCCTCGATCATTATCCGGTAACGTCGATACGCAAAATTACGATCAAGGCCAGCCTCTTAGGGTTCCTCAAGAAAAGTGTCGGCGCCGGCGGCCCTTGGAAGGCGAAGATCATGAACGTCGGCGGTGAGAAGCTGAGCCTTGATGATGTCGAACACGGTATCATGCGACCAATCTTCAAGGATCCCCGTGTCCACTATGCCGTCAACTGTGCCTCTATCGGCTGCCCAAATCTTCGGACAACTGCTTTCACAGGCGCCAACCTGGAAAAGGAACTCAACGCCGGCGCCCGCGATTACGTCAACAACGCACGTGGCGTATCCGTGGCCGCAGGGCAAGTCACGGCATCCTCAATATATAAGTGGTTCCAGGTCGACTTCGGCGGCAGCCAGGCCGGCGTGCTAAAGCACCTGATGCAGTACGCGGATCCCGACTTGAAAGCCAAGCTCAGCAAGGTCAACTCGATCAGTGGTTTTGACTATGACTGGGCGCTCAATGACGTCGAAAAATAATTCGCCTCAGGCTCTCTCGGCTCAATCTGTTTGCTTTTCCACAAACCTTGAGGGATGCAAAGACCTGGACCGCAACGCAAGGTCCGTACGAATGGGACATCGCAATGACTGACAAAACTCAGCCCACAGGCGGAATTGGACGTTGGCTGCCGCTGATCGCAATTGCAGGCTTGATGGCGCTGGTCTTTGCCATGGGCTGGCACAAGTTCTTGTCGTTTAAGGTCATCGGACTGAATTATGAGGCGCTACAGGCCTTTATTGCCGAAAACCTGCTCGTCGCACTGCTGCTTTACATGGGCATCTATATCGCGGTTGTAGCCCTTTCGCTTCCCGGCGGGCTCATTATGACGCTATCGGGCGGGCTGTTGTTTGGCTGGCAGATTGGGGCACCGGCAACAATCATTGCAGCAACAATAGGCGCGACCTTGATTTTCCTCATCGCCAAATCCTCGGTCGGCGAAACGCTCGCAGCCAGGGCCGGCCCCTGGGTCGGCAAGTTGCGTGAAGGTTTCCAGGAAAATGCTCTCAGCTACCTGCTATTTCTTCGCTTGGTGCCGGCCTTCCCCTTTGCCATCGTCAATCTGGCGCCGGCTCTCCTCGGTGTGCCCTTACGGACATACGTCATCGGCACCTTCCTGGGTATCATCCCCGGCACAGCGGCTTATTCGTTTGTAGGGGCCGGTCTTGGCAGCGTCGTCGAGGCCCAGAACAAGATTTACAACGCCTGTGTTGCGCAAAAAGGTGAAAATGCCTGCGAATATACTATAGATGTCAGCGCACTGGTGACGAATGACCTCATCATTGCTTTTGCAGCACTGGGCTTTGTTGCCCTGATACCTGTTGCCTACAACTGGTACAAGAAGAGGAATGGCGGCCATGCAGCTGCGTAATGATAGCGCGGCAGTTGATCCGGCGGAAGGCGTAGCCGGTGGATCAGAGACAATTGAAACCGATATCTGCGTTATTGGCGCAGGCTCTGGTGGGCTTTCCGTAGCGGCCGCTGCCGCTGCATTCGGGCGTCCAGTCGTGCTTCTCGAAAAGCACAAAATGGGTGGAGACTGCCTGAACTACGGATGTGTCCCTTCCAAGGCTTTGCTGGCGGCAGGCAAGCGCGCCCAGATCATGCGGTCGAGCAAGGATTTCGGTATTTCCCCCGTAGAACCGTCGATCGACTTCGCAGCCGTGAACCAGCACGTCAAAAGCGTGATTGCAGCCATCGAACCAAATGACTCCGTCGAACGCTTCACGGGACTGGGCGTGCGGGTCATTCAGGCAGCCGGTAAGTTTGTCGACAAATCGACCGTTCGAGCAGGCGAGTACCTCATCAAAGCGCGACGCTTTGTGATCGCGACTGGCTCATCTCCCTTTGTCCCGCCAATACCTGGTTTGGATACGGTTCCCTATTTCACCAATGAAACGCTTTTCGACAACACGGAAAAACTTGACCATCTGATCATCGTTGGTGGCGGCCCGATCGGACTGGAGATGGCGCAAGCCCATCACCGGCTTGGCAGCAAGGTCACGGTGGTTGAAGGGGCAAAAGCACTTGCAAAGGATGATCCCGAGCTAACCGCCATTGTTCTGCAGCGGCTTCGCGATGAGGGCGTCGAAATCTTGGAAGGCTCGCTGGTCCAGGAGGTGTCTGGCTCTGCGGGGGCCATAAAGGTCCGATACAAAACTGACAGCGGAGAAGCGACAGTCGACGGCTCGCATTTGCTCATGGCGGTCGGACGAAAGCCAAACATCGATGATCTCGGCTTAGACGCAGCCGGCATCAAGTTTGAGCGCAGCGGCATCAATGTCGATAACGGCTTAACGACATCGAATCGCAAAGTCTTCGCAATCGGCGATTGTACTGGCGGGCTACAGTTCACACACGTCGCCAACTACCATGCCGGCATCGTCATTCGAAAAGCTCTGTTCCAAATGCCGGCCAAGGCCAATACCAATATGGTACCTTGGGTGACGTACACCGAGCCGGAACTCGCGCATTGCGGCATGAGTGAGGAACAGGCGCGCGAGGAGTTCCCCGTCGTCAACGTGCTCCGTTGGCCTTATCACGAGAACGATCGGGCGCAGGCGGAACGTTCGACAGAAGGTCTGGTCAAGGTGCTGACCGACAAGCGCGGACGTATCCTCGGCGCCTCTATCGTTGGCGACCATGCCGGTGAACTCATTCAGATGTGGTCTCTTGCAATCTCGCAGAAGATGAAGATCAAAGCGATGACCGAGTGGATTTCGCCCTATCCAACACTGTCTGAAATCAACAAGCGCGCGGCTTACCGATACTTTGGTGCTGCAGCCGGCAGTGCCCTTGTCCGAACAGCAGTTAACTGGTTGACCAAGCTCGGTTAGGATTGAAAGCCGCGGCTCACGTAGACTAAGCCTTGGATCTGACAACAGCATTGCCATGGATGACACTGGGAACCTCCCGTCAAAGCCACCCAACGACAAGGCTTCGCTGGTGAGTCGCGCAAGGGCAACTTTGGCGCCATTGCTAGGCAAAGCGGCTCCCAGATCCCGTGGGTCGTCGACCGTCACCAAACAAGGCTGGTCCGGACTAGGTCTCCCGTCAAAGCTGCTCGTCTTAACTCTGGTCTTTGTCATGTTGGCGGAAGTTTTGATTTTCCTGCCATCAATTGCCAACTACCGGGTCAATTGGCTGACCGCCCGTCTAACCTCGGCGCGCTTAGCGGCTTTATCCGCAGAAGCTGCCAAGCCGAACCAGGTCCCGCCAATGGTGAAGCAGGAGCTTCTTGACACTGCCCAGGTCCACGCTGTTGCCATCAAGAAGAACCGTATCCGCAAGCTTGTCTTGCCAGCCGATGGTCCAGTTGTCGTCGACGCCAACTTTGATTTTCGCGAACGGCCTTCAGAGGGACTATGGAGTCGCTTCTCACACCGCATCGGCTTGATCGTTGATGCTATGGAGGTCTTCACCGCTCCAGAAAACCGTGTGATCCGGGTTTATGGCCAAGCCTCCAGCGGTCTCGGAAAACCGCCCAAAATGGATGAGTTCGTTGAGATCGTCCTGCCGGAAAAGCCCTTACGCGAGGCGATGCTTAAATTTGCGCGCAACATTCTGATCCTATCCATCATTATTTCGGTGATTACGGCCGGACTTGTTTACTTTGCTCTCATCCGCGTCCTGGTTCAGCCGATGATGAATATCAGCCGGAACATGCTGGAATTCAGTGAAAACCCGGAGGACCCGAGCCGGGTTATCGAACCGTCCGGCCGTGGTGACGAGATCGGATCAGCAGAACGCGAGCTGGCAAACATGCAGACCGAAATGATCGGCCTTCTCCAGCAGAAAAATCGACTGGCACAACTCGGATTGGCTGTCTCCAAGATCAACCATGACCTGCGCAACATGTTGGCGAGCGCACAATTGATTTCAGACCGGCTGGCAACTCTGCAGGATCCATCAGTGCAAAGATTTGCACCCAAACTCATTGCCTCACTCGACCGGGCCATCAACTTCTGCAATGACACTTTGAAGTTCGGAAAGGCCCAGGAAGCAGCGCCGCGACGCGAAGTCTTCCCCATCAGAGGATTGATCGAGGAAGTCGGCGACGGTCTGGAGTTGCCGCGGAACGGAATCGACTGGAAGCTCGACATCGATCCATCCGTTCAGGTCGATGCAGATCGTGATCATCTCTATCGGGTTCTCAACAATATCTGCCGCAACAGCGCACAGGCGTTGGAGGCACAGGGAGACTCATCCGACGGAGCAATTTCAGTAAGCGCGAGGCGGGATGGGCTACGCACTATTATCGAGATATCTGACAACGGCCCTGGCGTACCGCCGAAAGCACGAGAGAACCTCTTCCGCGCGTTTCAGGGTGCCGTCCGCAAAGGCGGAACAGGATTGGGACTGGCGATTTCTGCAGAGTTGATCCAGGCGCACGGCGGCAAGGTCGAACTTATTGATCGAGACAACGGAGCCGGATTCAGGATTGAAATCCCGGACCGTGGCACGTACTGACTGTTCTGAAGACTGTGCAGACGTGCGATTTGAGCGCCACGCTTTTGGGCGTTCAATACTGACAATCAGCATGCACTCATCATCGTGGCCCGATCGCGTCACGTGCATTGAGAACAACTGATTGAGCAAACAAGACCTGAAAGCGAGCTGGGAAATGGACAAAGCAAATTACAAGGCAGCCGTGATCGGACTGGGATCCATGGGATGGGGCGCCGCTGTTTCCCTTCTAAAAGCTGGCATCGAGACCGTGGGGGTCGACATCCGAGCAGAGGTCTTGGAACAGTTCGTTGCTCAAGGCGGCAAGGCAGCAACGACACCTGCTAAAGCAGCAGCGGACTGTGATGCTGTGCTCGTCTTCGTCATCAATGCGGAGCAAACCGAAACGGTATTGTTTGGCCAGGGTGGTGCTGTAGAAACCGCCCCCAAAGGCTGTGTCTTTCTGACTTGCGCGACGACACCTCCAGAATTTGCGGAGCAGATTGCGGCTCGCCTGACAGAAAGCAGAATGTTGGTCGTTGACGCGCCTGTATCAGGGGGAGCGGCGAAAGCGCTGCAGGGTGACATGACCATCATGGCGTCAGGGCTACCGGAAGCATTCGCTAAAGCCAAACCAGCAACGGATGCGATCGCAAACAAAGTCTATAATTTGGGCAATGCAGCTGGCGCCGGCTCACGCGTTAAAATGATCAACCAGTTGCTTGCCGGTGTTCACATTGCAGCAACCGCCGAAGCCATGACATTGGGCATCAAGGCTGGTGTCGACCCCAAGACCCTCTACGACGTCATTTGCGCAAGCGCCGGCCAGTCCTGGATGTTTGAAAACCGCGGCCCGCACATCGTCGACGGAGATTACACACCAAAGTCGGCCGTCGATATATTCGTCAAAGATCTCGGGATCGTAACCGGCGAAGGTCAACGACAGAGCTTCGAATTACCGCTTGCACAAACAGCCCTCGAGCAATTCAAAGCAGCGCAAGAAGCCGGACTTGGTCGAGAAGACGACTCAGCGGTTGCCAAGATCTACGCCAAGCGGGGCAACATCAAGCTGCCTGGCCAGAGCTAATTCGCGACAGGCTCCTCGAGGCACAAATGCCGATCACATCCGACAATACCGGAAAAGCCATCAAGTACGGCAGCACAAACCTGGGGGTTCAGCCCCGCTAGAACTCAGGATGGTCTCTGCGGGCTAAACAATAAAGCTGGCGACAAGATCATCTTCTGTGATGTCTTGAAACTGGAAGCCCGCGTTATCCATTTTTTCATTCAGGATCGCAAAGTTCGCGGAATCTGGCGACTCGACCCCGATCAAGATCGAACCAAAATTCCGCGCAGACTTCTTCAAGTACTCAAACCGCGCGATGTCATCATCAGGGCCGAGCAGATCTAGAAATTCCCGCAGCGCACCAGGTCTCTGCGGTAGCCGCAAAATGTAATACTTCTTACGACCGGATGCTCGCAGCGCGCGCTCTTTAACTTCTGGCAAACGCTCAAAGTCGAAGTTGCCCCCCGAGGTCAGGCAGACAACGGTCTTACCCTTCAGGTCTTCGGGATCAAGATAGCGCAAGGCATCAACTTCAAGCGCGCCTGCTGGCTCCAGCACGATCCCCTCAATATTGAGCATCTCGATGATCGTTTCGCATAGGCTATCTTCCCGGATGAGCAAGACCGAATTGGGATCAGTGTGTTGAAGCACACCGAAATTAATTTCACCAATTTGCGCAACCGCAGCTCCATCAACAAAATTGTCGACGCGCTCGAGCCGCACTCTTTTCTTGGCTTCCAGACTGGATTTGAAACTGGGTGCACCAGCTGGCTCAACATAAACGATCCGAGTCTTAGGTGAGAGGTTACGCATAACTTGTGTCATGCCGGCAGCCAGACCACCACCTCCTACGGGAAGGATCAAGAGATCAACGGGCCGACCCGCCTGCTCAAGAAGCTCCAGAGCCACCGTGGCCTGACCTTCGATAATGTCTGTATGATCAAATGGCGGCACAAAGTGAGCGCCGGTTTGAGAAGCATGCTCCATAGCTGCAGCATAAGACTGGTCGAAAATATCTCCTTCAAGCTTGATCTCGATACTCTCGCCACCGAAGACGCGGGTCTTTTGGATTTTTTGCTGCGGTGTCGTCACCGGCATAAAGACTGTGCCCGACACGCCGAAGTGTTTGCAGGCATATGCAAACCCTTGCGCGTGATTGCCGGCAGACGCACAAGCAAACGTTGCATCCGGACCTGCTTGCGACACGGCCTTTCGGAAGAAATTAAAAGCCCCGCGCAGCTTATAGCTACGAACTGGGGTCAGATCCTCCCGCTTCAGATAAATATTGGCGCCATGACGATCACTAAGGAAGGCATTGAATTGCAGCGGCGTTGGCTGCAGCACTGTGCGCACGGCTGCTGAAGCAGCAGTCACGTTGGCAACAAAGTCGGATGGCGCTTGATTTGACATCGTCGGGTTATGACACCAGCTCCCCGCCAAAAGCAACCAATTGCCGTCTCAAGAACGTCTCCCAGCAATGGGAATTTAGTCGCATGACTTACCAATTATCAGCTTTCGCCCAGCCTTGGGGGCACGCCATGTCCGCTGCTCTTCACACTAGAGGAAACTCTATGAACAAGAGTTGTCTCCACAGTCCCAGCCGGGTGCGTGGATTAACGTTTTGGCAATCATGGCAACGGTGGTTTGTTAGATTTTCATCGCTAGGTTTTCCACTTGATTAGTCATACTGGACATGGTTGCGCGGCTCTCCCGAAGGCGAGCACAAGCAACCTGGGTGGGATCCGTTTAGATGGTATTGCGAATGTCGGCCTGTCTGGCGTTTGCCGCTGCAGCGATCGGTGTCGTTTACGACGCTATCTTCAATGGCAGTGGTTACACCGGTATTGCCGCAACAACATTTGGCGACATCGGACATTGGTGGACCGACACGTCGGCTTCGCCATCCTCGGGTGCCTGGCTGCTAGCCCATGACACTACGATCTGGCAGCGATTGTTTTCTTTAATGTCACTCGTCCCGGTATGGTTTGCGTTCTGCTTGGCCGGCGCCATTATGGTCTGGTCACAACCTGGCAAGGAAGACGACCAGAGCAGCACGACTCCAACAACGCGTCTTGGCAGATTGGGCTTTGCGCTGTTGTTTGGCATGGCCATGCTGGTTGTCCTCGTTGATGCTGCTCAAGTTTTGCCTGCGGGTCAGCGCCCCTCAAGTACAACAATCGGCGATGTATGGGCCCAGTCTGATTTCAGCAGCCTGTCTGCAATCACCGGCGCGCTCAAAATGTGGCTCGGATCTCCGGTTTGGCAGATCACAGGCGAGCCTCTTCTGCGACTTCCATTCTGGACGATATTCCTGGTCGCTGCGTGGCTTTTGCATGGGCTTCCGCGTCTTCAAGCGCCGGTACCAAAACAACAAGTGCAACGGGAAGATACCAGCCCAGTCACACGCGGGAAAGAACCTGAGAACTCCGAGGGCACAGTAGGATTGCTCGCGAGTTGCAGCAGCGCTTTCCTAAGTGCAGGTCTGATGAGTGCCTTGGTCAATGTTCTGATGCTGACAGGCGCGCTCTTCATGCTCGAGGTTTACGATCGCGTATTGCCGAGCCGCAGCGTCCCAACACTCATTGCACTCGGCGCCATCGTCGTAGTCTTGTTCGCCGTCCAGATCATTCTGGATATTATCCGGAACAGGCTATTGGTCAGAATTGGGAATGTCTTTCAACGATCGATTGCCTCACAAGTCTTCACAACTCAGCTGAAGCTTCAACAAACAAGGCGTCTCAGCGATCAACAACCTGAGCCGGTACAAGACCTCGACACCATCCGTGGCTTCTTGGCAAGCCCGGGACCGGTGGTCCTATTTGACCTCCCGTGGATGCCGATCTATCTGGCTATTGTTTTTGCTCTACACCCCTGGCTCGGGTGGACGGCAGTCGCAGGTGCCTTGATCTTGATCGCGCTCACCTTCGCAACCGACATCTCCAGCCGGCGACCAACATTGCGAGCATCAACAGCATCGTTGCGTCGTAGCAATCTCCTGAACGAAGCCAAGCGTAACGCCGAAATGCTGTCGGTCATGGGAATGCTTCCGCGCGTTCTGCAAAAGTGGGACCGGGCTGATGGAATGTACTTGGCGCAACAGAGTCAGATCAGTGATGTCACAGGCGGCTTTGGCGCTACAGCAAAAGGACTGCGCCTTCTACTGCAGTCCGCAGTGCTTGGTGTTGGTGCCTTTCTGGTCATCATCCAAGAGGCCTCAGCCGGCGTCATTATCGCAAGTGCCATCCTAGCGAACCGTGCACTCGCGCCGTTGGACCAAGCTATCGGACAGTGGCGCAACTTTGTGGCCGCCAGGCAGAGTTGGCGCAGGTTGAGCGTTGTTTTGAACGAAGCAGCTCGCACCAACAACGTGATGCAATTGCCCGCGCCGGAGAGATTCTTGGAGCTCAAGGATGTCAGCGCCATAGCGCCTGGACAGTCCGAACTTATCGTCAAGAACATCTCGTTTCGACTACAGGCCGGACAGGGCCTTGGGCTTGTTGGCCCGAGCGGCGCAGGCAAATCAAGTATCGTTCGCTTGTTGATTGGCGCCTGGAAGCCCGTGCGGGGTCAGGTCACCCTTGATGGCGCATCATTGCAGCAGTGGTCGCCTGAAGACCTTGGTCGGCATATTGGTTATCTGCCCCAGAATGTTGAGCTCATTGAAGGCACGATCGCAGAGAACATCGCGCGTTTCGACCCGGCAGCACGCCCCGAACAAATCATCGATGCAGCCCGCATCGCAGGCGTTCACGATCTGATCACAGCGTTCCCTGAAGGCTATGAAACCGCGGTCGGCGAACATGGGTCTCTATTGTCGGTCGGCCAACGCCAACGCGTTGCCCTCGCCCGCGCGCTATATGGAAATCCATTCCTGGTCGTACTCGATGAGCCAAACTCTAACCTTGACTCAGAGGGTGACCGTGCACTTAACACGGCCATTAGCAAGGTCAGGGAGCGCGGCGGCATCGTTATTGTCGTTGCCCATCGCCGATCCGCACTCGCCGGAGTTGATATGCTGATCACGGTCCATCAGGGCCAGATTGTAGCCAGCGGTGACAAGCAATCCGTCATTGCGAAATTTCAAAAAACAAAATCAAAACAAACAGGGACGACTCCAATCAACGGGGAGGCGGACAAACCCGCACTGCAGGCATGACAAAAACAAACGATATCGACAATGCCCGCCGCTCAATCCGGCGCCTGCAGCGCACAGGCAACATAACGGCAATCCTGCTCGCTCTCTCTGTTGGCGGCTGGGCTTACAATGCTGAGATTTCAGGTGCGGTCATCGCGCAGGGACAGGTCGTCGTCGAAACCAGTCGGAAAAAGGTGCAGCACGCCAGCGGCGGTATCGTCGACGAAATTCTAGCCCGAAATGGAGACACTGTTTCCACCGGTCAGATCTTGGTTCGCTTGGATGCAACATTTCCGAAAGCCAATCTCGAAATAGTCACCAAACAACTCAACGAACTGATTGCCCAACGTGCACGCCTTGTCGCCGAGCGCGACGGCCGCAGCTCCGTTCATCTGCCGACGCTTTATACCGGATGGCGGCTCAATCCTGATATCGTCAAGGCAGTCAAGAGTGAGCGGCGACTGTTCGACTTGCGCCGCAAATCACGCAGCGGTCGCAAAGAGCAACTGAAGCGGCGCAAACAGCAGATCCTGAAGTCAATCGATGGTTTGCAGATCCAGTCGGAAGCCAAAGCAAATGAACTGAAACTTCTTCAGCGGGAGCTAAAAGGCGTACGCCATCTCCACAAGAAAGGACTAATGGCCATCAACCGCCTGACAGTCCTGGAACGTCAACGCACGCAGCTCGAAGGCGAAAACGGCAACTTTGTCACCATGATTGCCCGTGCCAAGGCAAGGCTTGCCGAAACCGAACTACAAATACTTCAGATCGATCAGGATCTTGCAAGCACAGTCGCACGTGAGTTGCGTGAGGTTGATCTCAAGATCGGAGAACTGCGCGAGCGCCAAATTGCTGCGAAAGTCAAACTTCGCCGTTTCGAGATCCGAGCACCTGAGAGTGGAGTCGTGACACAATCTCGCGTCAACACTGTTGGCGGCGTCGTTGGTTCTGCTGAGACCATCATGGAGATCGTCCCGCAGAACAATCAGTTCGTGATTGAAGCCAAAGTCGCACCGAGTGACATTGATCAGGTCCGATTGGACCAGTCAGCACTTCTGAGACTCAGCGCTCTCAACCAACGCACGACACCCGAACTCAACGGCCGTGTTGTTCTGGTCTCTCCTGACGCGGTCCAAGACAACCAAACCGGTGAACCACACTACGTTGTTCGCGTCGAGATCCCAAAGGATGAACTCGCGCGGCTTGGCCAGGTCCCGTTAATCCCTGGCATGCCCGTCGAGACCTTCCTGAAAACCCACGACCGCAGTGTGTTGTCTTATCTTATGAAGCCACTGACCGATCAGTTCCAACGCGTCTTCCGCGAGACTTGATAGCGTACGCGTTGAACTGCTGTTGTTGTAGCGCGTTCGGCAGACGACGCCACATCATCGGCTTGGGTTGCAATCCAATCCGCGGATCATGACTGGCATAGCCTGATCAACTGGTCTACGGGGATTGAGCTTTGGCTTCTGCCTGAGCGTCGCGTGGTAGGGTGAGCACCAATACCAAAGCCAATAGTGCCATCCCGGCAAGAGTCAGAAACGCAATTGCATAGTTCCCGGTCATGTCAAAGATTCGGCCTGCCAGGATCGGTCCGATCGCGCCGCCCACAGTTCCAAAAAAGACGATACTGCCAAAGATTGCACCAACAGATCGTGTCCCGAAGTACTCAGCGACCGTCGGCGCAACAATCGTGAAAAGCCCGCCATGGCCAAACCCATAAAAAAGCGCAACAACAAACAAGACCGTTGGATCGTCAATCACGACGAATGCTGCGAGACTGCCAATCAATGGAAGTAGGCATAGTATGAAGCCGCGCTTCCCGCCAATTCGATCGGCAAATGCCCCAATCGCCAGACGACCAACGACGCTCGCACCAGCAATCACTGAAAGAAGGCCGGCTGCACTTGCCGTACTCAGACCGAGGTCCATGCCATGGACGGGCAGATGCAACGGTACGGTCGAGAGCGTTGGAAAAAACAAGAACTGAATAGCGCAAAGCGTCCAGAACAACCGCGATTTCACGGCGTCGCCGAGGCCTGTATTCGGCCCGGAAGTACTGGCGCTGGTTTCAGCGGGTTTCACACGGATGCCGATCAGAAAGGCCCCGATCAAGAGGCTAACGACCGCCCCTAGCCCGAGTGCCAAGGCCGTTGATCGCCAGCCTATAGCTGCAATCAAAAACGCTGCGAACACCGGTAGAACCATTTGCCCGGCAGCGGTTCCGCTCTTGACCACACCGGTCATCATACCGCGGCGTTTGTCGAAGCAGCGGGCAACCGTCGACAATGTCACGACATCGTGTGTACTCATCCCAAGGCCGATAAACACGGCAAAGATCACAAATAGCTGCCAGGGCTCAGTCACCTGCGATATCAACGCATAGCCAATACCGTAGGCGAGCCCCGTCACGGCCAATACCCGGCGCGGCCCCAGCCGGTCTCCAAGGTGTCCCATTACACCCGCCAACAAACCCATAACCAGAAAGGCCAGTGACATGGCAGCTGAGAGCACCGTCCGCGACCAACCAAACTCGTCCTCGAAAGTCTTGAAGAATATCGAGTAGGCAAACATCAGCCCGACAATTGTAAACTGTGTCAGGCACGCACCAACGACCACCGCATAGCGCGGATCAAATCTGTGGTCAGCATTCATGAAGACAGGCTTTCAGTAGGAACGCCGATGAACCGTGGCGCGGGAGGACATTGAACTACGCCATCCTCAGCTCAATGTCGAGATCGCCGATGACTTGATTGAATCAGTGAATAAACTCGCCCTGAAGCGATCCACACTGAGGCCAACCGCTAGGATTCATCGAACGAAAGAGTAGTATTCACAAAGCCAAGTGCCGCGGCTCAGAACGAACCGCGGCACTTAGAATTGCGAAGAAGTTTAATGGTCGAGGACTGAATGTTCAGCGTCAGACGATCAACGCACCATCATCTTGCAAGGTCTGAACGTCTGTTTCTGTATCGGTCAGAACAACAACATCCTGCCAGCCCAGCTGTGTTCCACTGTAGACAGAGACACGTGCACCAGCCGCCGTCTGCTCAATGCGAACCACTTCGGACACATCCTCATACTTGGTCGATTTCACCAAGCCTGAGAAATCGAGAACGTCGTCGTCACTATTGAAGTCAGCGATTGTATCGACGGCATCGAGATCATTGCGCTCCCACTTGTAGGTGTCTTCTCCAGCACCGCCGATCAGCTCATCGGCACCTTTGTAGCCACGAATAACATCGTTGCCGGCCCGACCCTCGATGGTGTCATCATTTTTGGAGCCTTTGATGGTGTCATCGCCATCTGTCGCCACAACGGTCTCGAAGCTGTTGACCTTATCGTTCTGGCTTTTACCTTTCACTGTGCCTTTCGAGAGATCGATCGACAAACCGTTGGCACTCGACTGGCTATAGTCCAGCGTGTCGTCACCCGAGCCGCCGATGTAGGTGTCGCGTCCACCCTGGCCGGCGACGACCTCGTCATTGCCGGAGCCTCCATCGACGAAGTCGTTACCCGCATCATCACTGATCAGGTCGTTGCCTGACTCGCCCTTAATGTTGTCGTTGCCGTCACCACCGGAGATACGATCGTCACCGCTATTGCCAAGGATCGTATCGTTGCCATCCTTGCCAAGGATCAGGTCATCGCCCTTGCCGCCACGCAGCTGGTCGTTGCCGGTGCCGCCATCAAGCGCATCATTGCCAGAGTTGCCCCATAGCTTGTCGTGACCGCTTCCACCTTCGACAACATCATTGTTGGCCATGCCGAACAGCTGATCGTTTCCGGTGCCACCACTAATGTAATCCGCACCATCGTCATTGCCATCACCAGAGTCGCGGCGATCGACCAGGCGTGAATTCGTCTGACCAACCTGGATCAGGAAGACAGAGTCATCAAAGTCCTTATCGCCACCGTTCCAGAGATCTTCAAAACCGATCTTGATCGTACCGTTCGCCGTGTTCACCTCGGCAACGACGTGGCTGAGACCATCCTGGTTGAGGTTCTGCCGGCTATGGAAAAGGTTTCGACCATTCGCCGAACTTATTGCCGACTCCTTACCATCCTCATCGATGTGGATCAGCTGGACCGGCCCCTCACCGTTGGCGTTCGCGATGTTGCCATCCGCATCGATCATCTTGAAGTTGGCACCGTCCTGATCGAGAAGAGCAGGAACACCGCGCTGCGAATACCCATCGGCAACGATGAAGAAGCCAAGCTCATCGCCGTCGCCCAGATCAAGGCCAACCGAACTCTCTCCACCGATAAGATCGCCACCCGAACCACGCAGAGATGCGTTGTCGAAGAGGATTTCGACGTCATAGATTGAGCCGTCTTCGGCGATTTTGTAAACGCCAAGAATATTCTTGTAGCCGGCCGACTCGCCGAGAAATGTCACCGATCCCGCATAGTCTTCGCTGATCTTCAGCGTTTCCAGATCAACCTTGCCCGTAATCGCGTGACCACCGGAAATGATGTCATCTCCGTGGCCACCAGACAGCTTGTCGTTACCGCCACCGCCGCGGATGGTGTCGCGGCCATTTCCGCCATCGATCTTATCGCTACCACCTTCACCCTGGATCTGGTCATTGCCACGTGTGCCAACCAGTGAGTCGTTGTATTCAGTGCCCGTGATATTTGCCATTACTCAGCTTGCCTTAACCTGTCCTGCCCGCTTGTCTCAGCGGTTTAGTCGACACCATAGGAGCCGGGCGTTGAGCGCCTGCTAACAGGTCAATGCAACATCGTATAAAATTGTAACTGTTGCTCAGTTCGAGAAAGTTTCGATCAAAACCCTTTAAAACGCGGGACTTACTGATATTAGGGTTTCATTTATCAAATTCGAAAGTTCTGTCTTTCGCCGAATGCTACTGGCTTGACTGGTGTGTTCGCCAACCTCGTTGGCCACGAACCATCACTTTGAAGATCGGCCATCAGCGAATACGTTATCTCAAATCGAAACGACCACCTGCTAGAGGAACCTGCATAATGAAGGTTGGGCTCTTTATTACGAACCAGCAGAGGCTGGATGCCGACATGGTCAGCCGCCTCGATGATCAGATCACAATGCTGCATACGGCGCGAGATCGCGGGTGGGACAGCGTCATGTTCGGCCAGCACTACTTGAACGAGGGCAACAACCAACAACTCCAGATCGTGCCCTTTCTTGCACGCATGGCGGCTGAAGCAGGCGATATGCAGCTGGGCCTCGGCATCTTGCTCTTGAACCTTCACAATCCGGTCTACACAGCCGAGACCATTGCATCACTCGATATCATCTGCCGTGGAAATTTCATCTTTGGGGTTGGTCTCGGTTATCGGGATGTCGAGTTCGAAGCCTTTGGTGTGCGCAAGGGCGAGCGTGTTAGGAAATTCGAAGATTATCTTGATCTGGTACAACGCCTCTGGACTGAAGACAGTGTTAGCTACGAAAGTCCGGAATGCACGCTCGACAACGTGCGCATGAATATAAGGCCGGTCCAAAAGCCGCGTCCACCGATCTGGATCGCAGCCAACAATGATCCAGCAATCAAGCGGGCCGCGCGGCTTGGCGACTCTTGGTTCATCAATCCCCACGCAGCGATTGATACCATCCGTCGGCAAATGGATGTCTATCAAAACGAACTGAATGCGAGCGGCAAGCCGTTTCCGGCAGAACTCCCGATTGTCAAGGAAGTCTACTGTGCCAAGGATCGCGCAACGGCACTGGAAATGGCTGGTCCCTACCTAGAGGGAAAGTACAAGGATTATGCGACCTGGGGGCAGGATAAGGTTATGCCTGGCCAGGAAGATTTCACGCAGTCCTTCGACGAATTGTCAAAGGGGCGCTTCATCCTAGGCTCACCCGAAGACTGCTATGAGCAGCTCAAACCCTATTGGGAAGAATTCGGCGTCAATCATCTGCTCATCCGAACGAACTGGGCAGGCATGCCGCTCTACAACTCACTCGCGAGCATTCGGATGATCTCAGACGAGCTCCTCCCCGAACTGAAAAAGATCAAGCGCGCCTGAGGCCGGCATATCGATCGTTAGCAACTATTGCTTGGGCGTACCTGTTCCTGGCAGCGACCACAGCGTTTTTGCACCAGCATCACCGCCCATAAACGTCGTCGGGAATGTCCCGCCCCAGCGCTCGACTTTCTTGTATTCGACAACCCGAGGATGCTTGGCCAGCGCCTCACCCATGATCCGGATTGCCTCTGCCTGGGCTTCACCCTGCACCTTGATCTCATAAGCCTTACCGTCGGCCCGCGCCTTGTCTGCATCACGCCGCGCCATCGCTGTCTGTGTGACCTGCGTACTGGTCAGGCGCTGGCGCTCAAGGACATACTTCTCTGTCTCTGCTTGCTCACGGGCGACCTGCTTCGCGCGAATAGCCGCGGTGTACTCTGGTGGAAATCCGACATTAACAATCGAAAAGCCTGTAATCTGAATTGCTTCCGGCATCCGCGCGCCAAACGACTGCTGCGAGCGATCTCGGTACTCGGCACGCTTCCGCAGCAAGTCATTGACCGTATAGGTGCTGGTGACACCCTTGACGGCATCGTTCAGGCGCGGCTGGATGATGCGCTTCTCGAACTGATCAAGTGATCCGAATTGTATATAGAGCTCTTCAACATGATTCCGCTTGACCAGCCAGTTGACAGTAACAGTAACAGGCAACTCCAGTGGATCCTGTGATGCCGCCTCCATCTGCATTGTGAATGCACGCTCACGCACTTCCATTTCTTCAACTGTGTCCGCATAGGGAATCTTGACGTGCAGGCCCGGGTCAACCACCGCAATCACATTCCCGAACCGCTTCACGATACCGACATGGCCGGCATCAATGCGATAAATGCCCAGCCAAATTCCAAGAAGAACGAGGAAAGCAATCGCACCAACTAAAACCGAGCCGATTCTCAAAGACGACAATCCTCCAGGACCTGGCATCGGAAAACGGGGGGTGGTTTGAGCATTCATAGTAGGACTCCTGACCTTGCGCCGGATGTTGAGCGCACGTCCGAGTTGCAGCCGCCAGCTGCTACTCGAATGCAGCGCAAGCCGATCCGAATCACATAGACCTCTGATTTGGCTGTATTATTAGAAGACAAGTGTTGATAATTTATTCAGCCAATTGGTGTGGCACAGGTTGTATTGCCGGCATTCACTTCGCCCGTTAGACTCACACGATGTCAGAGCAAGAGAAAGAACCGGCCAAAGCCAACGAGCAAGGCAAGGGGTGGAACAGACAGACAGAGTTCGGCGAGCCAGTATGGGTCGACCTACTCAAGTCCCTCTGGGCCGGGCTTGTCATGCTGTTCTTCACCGTTATCGTCGGCGGCGCATTGGCCGTTGCGATCATCGCCCCGTGGGGCCGCGCAAGCCATGACTGCTCAATTTATTGCGTCATTCGGAATTACTTCAACGCTTGGTGGGAGGCGAAACCCCAGTCTTCCAACGTCACATTGCGATTCCGCTTACAACCGCCAGACTGGAAATAGGAAAGCCCCCAAGATCGCTCTCGGGGGCTTCGTTGTTCTGCCGATTGTGAGCTCCGACCATCAAGCGGCGTCACCATCTGGCTTGTCCGTCATCCGGTAGAGGTTCTTGAGTAGGGCCTCGAGGCCAGCCGCTCCACCGCCTGTGTGGAGGTCGATACGGCCAACCTTTTCAACCAACTTCTCGAGTGCCTCAAGTTCCTTAAGGCGAAGCAGCAGCGGATTGTCATCCATCAACCGCGCTGTGTTGAGCAACGAACGTGTTGCCGCTGTTTCTTCCTGACGCTTGATCAGGTTCGCCTTTGCCATGCGCTCAGCTTCAACTACGTGGTTCAGCAGCTCACGCACATCACCCGGCAGGATGACATCCTTGACGCCAATCTCATTGAGTTCGACTCCAAGATCGCCGACACGTGCCGCCACATACTCGCGAACCTCCTGGTCGATTGTGTCACGTGCGCCCAGGATTTCATCGAGCGTCCGCGTTGCCACTGCCTCACGGATTGCAAACTGCACCAGTCGGTACAGCGTGTTCGCAATATCCGCTGACCCTGTTGTCGCCCTCAGCGCGTCAATCACCTTGTAGAAGGCGGTGAGCGTCACGCGGATGCCGACACGGTCCTTGGTCAGGATCTCCTGCGCCGTCACCTCAAGTGGTGTCGGACGTAGATCGACCTTGACGATCTTGACCTTGCGGCCAATCTCCCAAAAGGCATGCATGCCAGGCGCGAGGTGCTCGGCGAAGTCGCCATCAACGAACAGCAAACCAGCCTCATGCGAAGCAACCACGTCCTGCACAACGACGCGCGTACGATCCACGTCAAGCTTGCTGAGGTGCTCCTTTCGGACACGTACGACATCAGCAGTGTCGATGGTCTCGACCTCAACCAGTGTCAGTGTCTTCCAGAACGCACGCGTCGTGTGCGGCAGCACAAGGTGCTTTGGTGCGCCATCCATTGAAACGATCGCAACCTCATTCGCCGCTGGTTGAACGATCACAAAGTGTTCTGACGCGACCGATGGGTGTGCCTTTTCAAAGAGCAACGCCTTCTCAACGGGCAATTCGGCTTGCACGACCTTTACGACCTCAGCCTTGAGCTTGTGCGAAGGGTCGAACTCGCGGTAGCGGCCAGGCCCCAACATGCGCACGAACTTTCCATCGCGCGTCAGAAACGCACGTTCATCCTCGCGAACAACAACACTAAAAAACAATAGCGCCCACATGACATCCACTCCAACTTGGCCATACGCAACGGGCAGATCGCGACACGGCTTGTTTCAAACGACTCCTGGAAGGCTTGCCCCCACCAAGAGTCCTTGTGTTCCACTCACTCTGCGGCATTCACCAACAGAGAGCGGAATTTCAACACATCCAAAATCACTGCTTAGGACACACCCTAAGTCTTAGTCACACTGACCAGCCAAACGGTTCGATATGCCGATACCATTCTAGGTCCGCCGGCCACCGCCCAGCGGCCGAGACGCGGTCTCGCGCTTGAGCCAACCGGCGCCGCCGTTGTCGCCAGGTTGCGTCCACCGCGATGTGTCCAGCCAAGGCCATCAACATCTTGGTGCCGGTACCCGGGGCGCGAGCTTTACCAGCTAGCGGTATCCGCGCGAAAACAGAGCGCTCAACCGCCTGGTGTTTCCTCTGTTGCCGTTGGCCGAAGCCTCGGACAACTTTGGTCCCACCCGGGAAGCAGCCGGCTTCCCCTCAGTCCGTAAAGAGTGCTTAACAGGCACTTGGTCAACGACGCGGGAGTTGAACCCACGACCGCCAGATTCCTGATCTGGTGCTCTACCCAACTGAGCTAGTCGTTATGGAGCAGTTAAAGGGAATCGAACCCTCGGCCTCCCGGCGCAAACCGGGCGCTCTCCCACTGAGCTATAACCGCGGAGCCTCAAGCGCGCGGAACACATCCACCGCAAAGCAGCGTGCGCCAGACGGGTCTCAACGAGCCCGCACACACGGCGCATCCCAAGGCGGACGCGCTAATGCCGGAGGTTTGCGGCGGAACAATGGCCGCCGCTCAACTTCGCAAATGGTTTTCGTACGGAGGTACCGCGTGACCAGCCAGGTCAGGCCACCTGTTTGTTGCCAAACATACTGCGTCCGATGATTTCACGCATGATCTCGCAAGTGCCCCCTGCGATACGACTCATTCGGGCATCCGCCCAGGCACGCGCAATCGGATATTCCCACATGTAACCACTGCCGCCGAACAACTGCAGACAATCGTCTAGCAGTTCGCACATCATTTCCGCCGACATCATCTTCGCCATCGCCGCATCGACAGCATCAAGCTCGCCCTTGAGATGCATTTCAATACAGCGATCGACAAACACACGCAGCATCGTCGACTGAGACTTCACCGTCGCCAGCTGAAAGCGCGTGTTCTGGAAACTCGAGATCGAACGGCCGAACGCTTGTCGTTCCGAGACGTAGTCAACCGTCCAGTCCAACGCGGCTTCAATCACGGCTGTCGCTCGTATAGCCTGGATCAAGCGTTCCTGTGGCAGTTGCTCCATCAAACCAACAAAGCCGCGCCCCTCACCACCAAGCAGGTTCTCAACCGGCACCCGCACCTCATCGAAGAAGAGCTCGGATGTATCTTGCGCCTTCCAACCGATCTTCTTGAGATTACGACCGCGCTTGAAACCGGCCCTGTCGCCTTCAACCATAATCAGGCTGACACCACGCGCGCCCTCCGTTGGATCCGTCTTGCAAGCAACAATCACAAGATCCGACATCTGTCCGTTGGTGATGTAAACTTTCTGCCCGTTGATCACGAACTCATTGCCGTCGCGAATGGCCCGGGTCTTGATGTTCTGGAGATCAGAACCAGCGCTCGGCTCTGTCATCGCGATCGCGCCGATCTTGTCGCCGGCAGCCATCGGCGGCAGCCATCGCTCCTTCTGCTCATCCGTTCCATAATGATAGATGTAAGGCGCAACGATATCGGAATGCAGGTAGAAGCCCGGCCCAGATGCACTCGCCTTTGCCATCTCTTCAATCAAGACCGCTGAGTAGAGAAAGTCAGCATTGGCACCACCGTACTTCTCGGGTGTTGTTGCGCACAGCAGCCCATGATCCCCAGCTGCCTTCCACGCCTCGCGGCTGATCTGACCATCCTCTTCCCACTGATCGTGGTATGGCGTGATGTGTTCTTCAATAAATCGGCGGACGTTGTCGCGATAGGTTTCGTGCTCATGCGAAAAAATCGTGCGCTGGAACATCGCGTTCAAACTCCCTCGTGCTCTCCGCCACCAAACACTGTGGCAATCATCATCGCAATTTGCTGCAGTTGGCCCTCGACATACCTTGCATCCAACTACGATCGCTGCGCAATATCGCCATCACACAAGCTTCGATAAACCTGGGAAATAAGGATAGCAGAATGGCCGACAACACGCTTCTTCTCGACAAAGTAGCACTCGTCACCGGAGCCGGTCGGGGCATCGGCAGAGAAATCGCACTACTGATGGCGGCTTGCGGCGCCAAGGTCATCGTCAACGACTTGGGCGGCTCAACGGAAGGTGAAGGTTCAGACAACACGCCCGCACAGGAGGTGGTCGATCTCATCAAAGCCGCCGGTGGCGAAGCGGCGGCTAACTATGACAGTGTCTCAGATTTCAAAGCTGCCAACGGCATGGTTGAGCAAGCTATCGACACCTTTGGGCGCATCGACATCGTCGTGAATGTCGCCGGCATCTTGCGCGACGTCATATTCCACAAGATGACCGAAGACGATTGGAACTCGGTTATCAACGTCCACCTGAACGGCACGTTCAACGTCAGCCGCGCAGCAGCCACACATTTCCGCAACCAGCAGTCCGGTCGCTACATCCACTTCACGTCGACATCGGGTCTGATCGGTAATTTCGGCCAGGCCAACTACTCAGCAGCCAAGCTCGGTATCGTTGGTTTGTCGAAGTCAATCGCTCTCGACATGGCCCGCTTTGGCGTGACGTCAAACTGCATTGGACCGTTCGCCTGGAGCCGAATGATCGGAACCATTCCCGTCAGCAGTGATGAAGATAAGAAGCGCGTCGAGCGCATGAAGACCATGACGCCAGCGAAGATCGCACCGATGATCTGTGCCCTCGCTTCCGACGAAGCCAAGGACGTCTCAGGCCAGATCTTCTGCGTCCGATCGAACGAAATCCTGCTAATGAGCCAGAACCGCCCGTTGCGTTCGGTTGCGCGTCCAGAGGGATGGACACCTGGCACGATCATCGAGCATGCCTTCCCGTCGATGAAGGCAACGTTCTACCCGCTCGACCGCTCACAGGACATCTTCCCATGGGATCCGATTTGATCTCGTTCAGCTTTGGTCTCGAAGGCTGATGCTAGCAGTTCAAACGCAAGCGATGCGACGCGCTCGCGAACGCTTGCGTAGCGCCCCGGTGCACGCCACCGGGGTTTCTTTTTGCGATTACCGACCAGCGTGTGTTGCAAACCAGCGCAATCATCGACGCCCTGCGCTTGCGTCATTGATAGGCTCACCCACAAGTTACGGGGTTCAATTGGATAAGAACTATTGCGGCTGTGACTTACTCAGTTCATCCAGCAGTTCTTGTGTCGGAATACCCAAAGGCGTCAGCTTCTTTGCCCGCTCCATGCGAAAGATGGCCTGTCGGGTTTTGGTGATGTACCTCTCCCCCGTTTTGCCACGGAAGTATCTTGCCGCTTTTAGTTTTCTCTGAAAATCCACCAGAGACATTTCGTCGTCTACATAATGAGATGTTGAAAAACGCTCCAGCCGCTCAACCAGTCGTGTCGGGATAACGGCGGTATATGTTGTCCACCGCGAGATGGTCTTCGTCCGGCCACCTCGAAGCCGATAATATTTGCGATTGTGGAGCGTACCAACATTGATAGCCACAACTCGCGGCCCCTTTGCTGTCTCTACAAGAATCGGACTTCCAGACGACCCTTTTTTTCCGTAGCAGCTATGCCGGCCAGACCTTCGTCCCGCGCGCCGATCAACCCCTCGAATCTTGCACTCGATATACGACCGCCGAGTGTGCTTCTTTAACAGATCGCCGTGATAGCCGATCATGAACACGCGCGATCGGCGAAGTAGGCGCGAATTCTTCATCAGTTTCCGACTAGCAAACTTAAGTGCAACCGGCTCGCAAATATCGTATTCAAGGCGCGCAACCGCCCAATCTCTGTAGGACAAGTTCCTTCGCCCAAGACCTTCAATGCCCTCGGTCAGAAGCGACAAGCGCGGTTGCCCCGAGCTGCCGACCTTGTTCCACTTAAGCCTCGATTCCCCAACTAGATACCCGCCTGAGAGAATCTTAAAGACCATGTCATTTAAGTTGTTTCGTCGCTTGCGCGCGGGATACCATTCCAAACAGTGCGCGTTGCTCGCGATCAGGTCGCTTCCAATACAAAAGGCGGTGCAGACACCGTTGTTGGCTTCGTTCAAAAGAAGCCCCACTCCGAGCGACAGACTATCGTATTTCTCAGGAACAAATCGGCGTCGATCCTTCCGCTTCGACTTCGCAAACTGAACGAGATCGCCTGTTGCCACCACTGGCTTGCCGCCAGGCAAGATCGATTGCGCCGTCGCCGAAGGCCCCGCAACCAGATTGATCCACACCACCGATAGAAAACAGATCGCAGACACACGTCGTAGCAGCATCACATCACCGGGCAGCTGATTTACTCAGCATACAAAGTTATGTGATCACGCCCTCGGATACAAGCCTGTCAATCTCTTCGTTTGAATACCCGATATCGCTCATCACTTCGCGGGTATGCTGCCCAAGCGTTGGCGAAATGGCGTAGGGGTCATCCTGCACGTAGCGCGGCATGCCGGGAATGTTCGGAACCGGCCAGGCTTCATCCGAACCAGCCTGCGTGACCCAGGATATTAACCCCACAGCCTCAGGTTGCTGGTGCCGGACAAACTCCTGGTAAGATAGCACCGGACCATTTTGAACGCGATGCTCATTGAGCAGTGCATGCCAATGCTCCGTCGTATTTGCGACCAGGAGTTTCCGCAATTCCTCCACCAGGAAATCAGCATGTTCGCGGCGTCCTTGGTTCTTTTGAAACCGAGGATCCTTCGCGTGATCGTCCCAACCAATTGCCTTGCAGAGCAATTGAAACTCGTGATCCCGTGCGACTATAACCTGCAACCACCCATCTGAAGTCTGGAATGTGCCGGACGGTGAGCCTGCGATCTTGAACGGCCCTTCCCGGTAACCGTCAAGCAAACGGACGGCTTGCAGATTCGTGGATGCCTCCATCAGGCTAATATCAATCTTACGTCCGGGGGCGCCATCACGCTGGGCATAGAGCGTGCTCTGAACAGCCTGGGTCGCGTACAGCCCTGTCGACATATCGTTGAGAATCACCGGAGAGCGATGCGGGATGCCATCGGCTCCCTTGTTCTCGGACATAAACCCGGTAAACGCCTGCAGCACGGGATCCATGGCCGGCCGTTCACGCATTGGCCCGGTTTGCCCGAAGCCGGAAATCGAAACGTAGATGATGCCGGGATTGATCTCTTTTAGGCGTTCATAGGAATATCCGAGACGGTCAATCACACCTGGGCGAAAGCCTTCGATAAAAACGCTCGCATCTTTGATCATCCGATCGACAATGGCCCGGCTGTCAGCGTGTTTGAGATCCATCACAATGCTGCGCTTGCCCATGTTGGCCGGTATCGAGAACGCTGTATGATCGCCGTAAGTCATGCCAAGTGCCCGGGCCCAGTCGCCGTCACCCGGTTCGATTTTAATGACGTCTGCACCGTTCTGTGCCAACAGCATGCCGCAATACGGACCCGCCACACCTTGTGACATGTCAACAACGCGAAGACCCTCATAAGGTCTGTCATAACTCATGATTTTCTAGCTTTCAGCTGGACCGGGTTGCGCAGGGAATTGCAGAACGAGAAGGTCAAGCCCCTTGTCGCTCGCCGTCACGGTTGGCTGGGCTTCGTCAGCAGTCACAAATAACGTTGACCATTTGTCATAAACCGCCCCATCGCGAACGAGCTCTCCCGCCGTGACCACGAGATACTGCCCCCCAGTTCCAGCGGCAGGCGGCATCAAGCATTCCTGCCCGGGTCCGAACCGGTAGATCCAGGCCGCCATGCCATCATCTTCGCGCTCGAAAACTGTCTCGGCTTCTGGACGTACCAGGGCTGCCTGCGCCTCCGAAGAGGTCTGCGGAATTCCTCCCTTCAGCCGTGTCCTTTGATTGCCCTTGGAAAGTTTGTCCCGCGCTCCTGGCATGTACTTGGCGCCAGGGTCCCATCTCTGACGAAGCGTAAAATAGGTCACTCCGCTGTCACCAGCGACGATCGGGCCGTAAGGTGTATGGCCATTGGCATATTGAACGGTCAGCGGCTTAGCGGCGTGCTTGCCCATGCTTCCTGTACCATCCACAAAAACCTGGAACTGATTGGTCTCATGGAAGTGCGGTAGCGTGACTGATCCTGGCGGCTGCTCGACGAGAAATCCTTGCGGCAGGCCATTGTCGTTGACCTCATTGCCCTCAACATATTTGCCTCTGACAGGTGCAGCTCCGACATACTCGCTCAGCGTATAATCGCGTCCGTTGACATGTACAGTGCGCTGTTTCTGCCTGGCTTCAGCCGTCGAGGTCGCAATCAACATTGGTGGAGTCTCCGCGTCAGTCCATCAAATCACGCGAACGCTACCGCGAATCTCCTTCTTTAGGAATGCCATCCGATGGCAAGACAATTCCTATCAGGTCACGGATCAGACCAATTCTCATGTCGTGCTGTCCTCATCAGCCCGCCGGACAGGAATTCTTCGGAACGCACCGCTCCCCGTAGCCAGGAGCTTGCCCGTATCATCATTGACTTCGACATCTGAAAAAAAAGTCGACCGACCACCACCACGCCGTCGCCCTGTCGCGATCAAGCGACTACCAACGGGTGAGCCAACGAAATTCGTGCTGAGAGAGATCGTAATAAATGAATGCAAATCCTCAGGATCTTCCGAATAAACACCGGCATACCCGCCAGCGGTATCCATCAACAGACTGTAAATTCCGCCATGCACACTCCCACCGCGGTTCAGGAACTGAGCGCCAATATCGAGCTCAACGACAGCGTAGTCCGGCCTCAGATCTGTAATTCTATGACCAACAAAATCAACGATCCCTGAGCTACCACGCCAGGAGACCATGTCATCAAGGCTTGGTTTCGCGTCATCCTTACTCATTCGGTCTTGCCCCGTTACACATTGCACAGCCGGACACTGGCCTGTTCACCCCCATATCCACAATTGTGATTATTGTCTCGTCACCGACGGGTCGGCTTGCATGCTCGAACACCGCCAATCAAAGTGCTCAGATAAAAATTGTGCAGGGACGATGACATGAGCTGGCAGCCCGAGCTTGATGAACTGAAGCGGCGCGAAGCGTTCGTCCAGGAAATGGGCGGCGCGGACAAAGTCAAACGCCAGCGCGATGGTGGCCGCTATACGATCCGCGAGCGCATCGACAAGCTAGTCGACAACAGTACGTTTCATGAAGTCGGTGCAATTGCCGGTCTTGGCGAGTACGACGACAACAACGAACTCGAGAAGCTGACACCATCGAACTGCGTTTTCGGGCGCGCCAAGATCGATGGCCGATCTGTCGTGATTTCAGGTGATGACTTCACGGTGCGCGGCGGCTCTGCGGATGCAACAATCCCAGAAAAGAATATTGTCGCCGAACAAATGGCAGCTCAGATGCGCGTACCCATTGTTCGGGTGATTGAGGGATCCGGCGGTGGCGGGTCTGTAAAAACAATCGAAACGACCGGTCGTGCCAACATTCCCGGCGGAGTAGGCAAATCAACAATAGCCTACCAGCTCCTTGTTGATGCTATGGGAACTGTCCCTGTCGTCGGACTGGGCCTTGGCTCAGTCGCAGGCCTTGGAGCCGCGCGCCTCGCCGGAACGCACTACTCGGTTATGACCAAGGAAACGTCCGCCATGTTTGTGGCTGGCCCTCCCGTGGTCAAACGTCTTGGCCAAGATTTGTCAAAGCAAGAACTTGGCGGCTGGGAGATTCAATGTAAGGCCGGAGCTGTCGACCACGCTGTTGACTCCGAGGAAGAAGCTTTTGAATGCGCCCGCAAATACTTGTCGTACCTGCCATCTTCAATTCACTCCGTATCCGAACGCTCAGACAACGAAGACCCAATTGATCGCCGCGACGAACAGCTGCTCTCTGTGATCCCCCGCAATCGGCGGCAAGTCTATCGCATGCGCCCGATCATTGAGACGCTGGTCGACAAAGGATCGTTCTTTGAGTTCGGTTCAATGTATGGCCGCTCCATCATTACCGGCTGGGCGCGTCTCAACGGCCTGCCTGTCGCTATCATGGCGTCGGATCCGTTCCATTACGGTGGGGCCTGGACCGCAGCCGCCTGCCAGAAGATTGTCCGTTTTGTCGACACGGCTGACACCTTCCAGATTCCGGTTGTCCATCTCGCTGACTGCCCAGGCTTCCTGATCGGCCTCGAAGCTGAACAATCAGCAGTCATCCGGAATGGTGTTCGCGCCATGGCTGCAATCAATCAGTCCAGTACGCCATGGTGCACGATTGTCGTGCGGAACATTTTTGGTGTCGCCGGCGTTTGCCATGCACCATCAGGTCGTTTTTCAATGCGTTACGCCTGGCCATCCTCATGGTGGGGATCATTGCCACTCGAAGGCGGGATCGAGGCAGCATACCGCTCCGACATTGAAGCAGCAGATGACCCGAAGGCCAAAATGGCTGAGATCGAAGATCGCCTCAACAAGCTGCGCTCGCCATTCCGAACAGCAGAAGCATTCTGGATTGAAGAAATCATTGATCCACGCGACACACGTCGCCTGCTCTGTGAGTTTGCAGACTACGCCGAGCCCCTCCGCACGCCTGGGCCACGTTCATACATGATGCGGCCTTAGACAGATTTGAGCAAATTGACCAACGTCTTCAACGTCAACTCGGCCGCTTCCAACTGAGGCAAATGCCCGACACCTGGCAACGTTGTGAGCGATGATTGCCGAATGAGTTCATGCAACGCCTGACCACGCGCCAAAGGAATCCACGGATCGGATTCACCCCAAACAATATCAACGGGGCAGCGGATGTTCGCAAACAATGGCTCGACTTCAGCCGTAAGTTGTTCGTCCGCCTGCGCGAACTGACGATAGAAACTACTGCTGCCTGCTTCGGTCAACCAGGGCGAGGCCAACGCGTTCAAGTCGGCATCTGAAACGCCCGACACTATCGCACCGCGGATATAGGCCTCAACGATCGCTTTATGAATATGCGGCGGCAACCCGGAGAATGCCTCAATATGGCGGCCAACATGATCAAAAAAATCGGATCCCCATGGCCGCATCGCCACCACATTCATCAATATGTAGCGGCCAAACTCGCATCCATGCAGCAGGTGAGCACGCAGTGTCGTAGCACCTCCCATGTCATGCGCGATCACGACTGGTCGCTCAAGTTGCCAGTGCTCTAGCACTTCAAGGAAAACTTCACCCTGTACGTCAAGGGCTGTACGCTGATCAGGATCTTTCTCAGACTGTCCATATCCCGGCATATCATACCAATGAACGCGGTGTGTCTCAGCCAATTTCGGAATAATGCGATACCAGGAGTAGGATGACCATGGCCATCCATGAGCCAAAACAACATCAGGTCCGCGCCCTGTGCGACCGGCCATGACACGGCCTGCCCTTGTCGAAATAGTCTCATCCAGTGTCCAGGTCATTCTTCCACCTTCACAAGACAAGCCCTGCAACATCCAACGGCCCAACCTTGGGCGGCAGTATTCCTGTCACCTACCTCAACTTCAACTTTTTGAAGACACCACTCGTATTCAAGAGCACCTTGTCGCCGCTCGTCACCTGACCGCGGACAAACGCAAGGCTTCGTGTGCGGCGTACGAGTTCGCCCTTAGCCTCGATGATTTCGCCGAGGTTCCCGGCGGCAACGAATTCTGAGTTCAATGATATTGTAACATAGCGGTCCTCCAGCACCTCCTTGGCAGTGGCAGCGAGGGCGAGGTCGATCATCGTCATCATCAATCCACCGTGTAGAATCCCCTGACGATTGCAATGCCTGGCCTCAGCCTTGAGTGCAAAGTGATGTCCACCGCCTTCGGTGCGCTGCCAGAAGAACGGGCCGCTGTGCATCTCGAATGGATCATCAGGGTCGTAGATTGTAAAACCATCAAGTGGCGGCTCGGTCGTGTCGCTCATAATCACATCATCCTTGCAAGAAATTCGCGCGTGCAGTTGTCAGGAAGTCATCGTCCGTTGCACACTGCAGCCGAACTGGCAACCGCTCCGACATATCCACCTCAAGGTATCCGATAGATGGCAACCGAACAGCGCAACATTCTCTTCATTATGTGCGATCAGTTGCGCTTTGATTATCTGAGCTGCACCGGTCACCCGCACCTTGAGACACCGAACATCGATTGGCTGGCCTCACGTGGTATCCGCTACGACAGAGCCTACGTTCAATCCCCGATCTGCGGCCCGTCACGCATGAGCTTCTACACAGGCCGCTATGTGCGTTCACATGGCTCGACCTGGAATGGCATCCCGCTTCGGGTCGGGGAAATGACACTGGGAGATCATCTTCGCGAATTGGGCGTACGAACAGCGCTTTGTGGCAAGACCCATATGGAAGCCGATAAGGAAGGCCTCAAGCGCCTCGGGATCGACCCCAACTCCACCATCGGTGTCCTCCAATCGGAGTGCGGATTTGAGCCCTGGGACAGGCTCGACGGACTACATCCAGATGGCTACGGCCATCCGCCGACCCACTACAATGACTACTTGCGGGGCCTACAATACGGCGGCCCCAACCCATGGGAACAGTGGGCCAACTCAGGCGAGGACGATGCTGGAGAAATCCTGTCCGGTTGGCTGATGGAACATGCCGACAAGCCTGCCCGTGTGCCGGATGAACACTCTGAAACGCCATACTCCACAACGCGTGCAATGGAATTCATCGAGACCGCGGGTGACCAACCCTGGTGCCTCCATCTATCTTACATCAAGCCCCACTGGCCCTATATCGTGCCTGCGCCCTATCACAACATGTATGGTCCAGAACACGTCACGCCCGTCGTACGGAGCGATGAAGAACGCGCCAACGCACACCCGTTGTTACAAGCTTATTATCAACATCGCTTTTCCAAAGTGTTTGAACGCGATGGCGTCCGCGAGCATGTCATTCCGGCCTATATGGGTTTGATCAAACAGATCGATGACCAACTCGGCCGGCTCTGGAAATTTCTCCAGGATCGCGGCCTGTTCGACAACACCATGATTGTCTTCACATCCGACCACGGCGACTACCTGGGCGATCACTGGCTAGGCGAAAAGGAAATGTTCCATGAGATCTCGGTCAAGATCCCGCTGATCGTTTACGACCCATCAAGTGAAGCCAACGCGACCCGCGGGAAGGTTAGCGATGCGCTCATAGAGTCAATTGACCTCGTCCCAACGTTCGTCGAGTTCGCAGGCGGTGAAGCCAAGACAAACATCTTGGAAGGTAAATCACTCCTTCCTTCCATCCGCGACTCCAACCACGCCCATGACCGACAAATCGTAATATCCGAGTATGACTACTCGGTTCGCCGCGCTCGCCGGATACTGGATCAACCAATCCCCGACTGTAAACTCATCATGGCCTTTGACGGTCGCTGGAAGTACATCCACGTCGAGGGCATGGCACCGATGTTATATGACCTCGAAAGCGACCCCGATGAGTTCACCGACCTCGGCTGCGACCCCGCTCATGAGGCGCAACGGCAAAGACTGCGCGAAGCAATCTTTGAGTGGAGCAGAAAACCGAACGCCCGTGTCACCGCAACTGACGCTCAAATCGCTGCCCGTGCCGGTGGCGAATTCAAACGCGGAATTCTGATTGGCTTCTGGGACAATGAAGATATTGAAGAAGCCAAACGTGATGGCGAAAGCGGCAATTGAATTGCAACCTTATTAAAACACCAATGGCAACGATCTGGGAGGACAAACATAATGGCAGGACCTGGTGACAGCTGGCTTGGACTGGAAGGCAAAGTTGTTGCAATCACCGGTGCCGGCAGTGGCATCGGGCGTGCAACAGCTGCGGAATTCGCCAGTGTTGGCGCGAAAGTCATCTTGTTGGATGTCAACCTCGAAGCCTGCAAGACAGCTGCTCAGGAGATCTCTGCCGGTAGCAATAGCGCTGAAACTGCTGCTGTCATGTGTGACGTATCCGAAGACGCGAGCGTCTCCGCTGCCGCCAATGAGGCCCAACAGGTGTTTGGCCCGATTGATATATTGATCAACAATGCAGGCATTCTTCGCCCCGGTACGCTTGACTCTATCCCGGTTGCAGACTGGGAAAACCTGATGAACGTCAACGTGACAGGATACCTGCGTTGCGCTCAAACGTTCGGCCGCGGAATGCTGGAACGCGGAGGCGGGGCACTTGTTCACGTCGCCTCTATCGCTGCCAGTGAACCACAAGCCAATAGCGGCGCCTATAGCCCCGGCAAAGCGGCCGTGGTCATGCTTTCTCGCCAATTGGCTTACGAGTGGGGACCGCAGGGCGTCCGCAGCAACTGCGTTAGTCCGGGCCTTGTACGCACGGCTCTCAGCGAGGCGTTCTATCAAACCCCCGGCGTACTCGAAAAGCGAGAAGCGATCGTCCCCATACGCCGCGTCGCCAAGCCCGCGGACATCGCCGAAGCAGCCGTGTTTCTGGCGAGTTCCAAAGCGAGCTATATCAACGGACAGGAAATCTTGGTTGATGGTGGCCTGTCACAAACACTGATGGGATTTGTACCGCGTCCGGGCTTCGAGTAGTCGACCATGCTGACTCCGGAGCAGACCTCATTCCTCGACGCTCACCCGGTCGCGCGATTAGCCACGGCAGACGCAAAAGGCAATCCTCATGTGATTCCGATTTGTTATGCCATTGTCGGGAAAACTCTCTACTTCGGCATTGACGAAAAACCAAAGGACATAAGTGCAAGGCCACTCAAGCGCCTTCGCAATCTTATCGAAAACCCCAAGGCAGCAGTTGTCGTAGATCGTTACGCAGATGATTGGAGCCAACTTGGCTGGATCATGATCCGCGGATCAGCTGAAATCCTTGAAAACTGCGAAGAGCAAATGATAGCGCACAAAGCGCTGCGCTCTCGCTATCCGCCGTACAGGGAGATGTATCTAGAGCCATTGCCAGTGATTGCTATCCGAATGACACGCGTCATCAGTTGGGGCAATCTTGCATGCTAAGATCCATAACCATTATGGCTGTTAATCGAGACGCGCTGACCTTGAACCAGCAATAGGCTCGTCCCACAAGCGAAGCACCAATAGATTCAGGCCAGTTTTATACTCTCAATGGCAAAACCGAAGAATAAGAGCAGGAAAACCACCCCTGCGAAAGTTGCAGGCGGTCAGACAACAACACGCGTTTCTGACCTGATCGTCATTGTCCGCGGCCAACCCGTCATTCTGGCGCACGATCTGGCTCAGCTCTACGGCACGTCAACCAGCGCCGTAAACCAATACCGCCGACGCAACGAAGACCGCTTCACAAGCGACTACGCATTCCAACTGACTCGCGATGAGTGGCACGACTTGAAATCACAAGGCGTGATGTCAAACCGCTCGCATGGAGGGCGTCGCGTTCGCCCATGGGCCTACACGGAACACGGCGTCGCCATGATGTCGATGGGCATGAAAAGTGACGACGCGGTGCAACTATCGAAAGTGATCATTGATACATTCGTCAAATATCGTCGTGGCGAGTTACAGGAAGAACCAACTTTGCCGGGACCGGAGGCAAAGAAGTTTCGCAAACGGTTACAAAAGAAGATCTTCAAGCAAATGGAGTCTCTTCTCGACACAAGCCTGCCGTCAAACCCAAACGTTACATTACGTGAAGAACTCGGCACCATCGCAACCAATGCCATGGGCAGTATGAAGGCTGTCATCGCAAAACCAGCCCAGCAAAGTGAAAGAATTTCGGCTGAGGTAGCCAAAATTCTCGCTGAAGCCGAGAAGCTTTATGCTGAGACACGCAAACTTCAGTTGGAAGCAGACGCCATCGCCATGCAGAACTATCGCGATCGCTTACAGCTATTGAAAGAACTTCGTGAAATGGCGATGCAGTTGGAGCGTGATGATTGGGTCGACATGTTTCAAGGCACGTTTGGAAAGGCCGAAGAGCGGCTTGCACTGCCGCATCCTGAAACTGACCAAGACTGACCGATTTGAAACTTGAAATCACAACTTGCCATTTCAACCGCTCCCCGGCCATCTGCGCACCCGAGCCCTGGTCAACGACCATCAAAAGGCCCATAGTACCTTTGTGAGCCACAAGAATACTTTGGAGGAAATCCATGAAGTTTGGTGTATTCTACTTCCCGACTGACTACGGCATCCAGGTTCCCGAGCTGGCTGTCGAACTTGAAAATCGCAATATCGAATCCTTGTTTGTTTGCGAGCACACGCATATTCCCACAAGCCGAAAGTCGCCATTCCCGGGCGGCGGCGAACTCCCTAAGAAATATATCCACACACATGATCCGTTCATCGCGCTGTCTTTCGCAGCCGCTCTCACGAAGAAGTTGCGGCTAGGTACCGGCATCTGCCTCGTCCCTCAACACGATCCCATCGTCCTTGCTAAAGTTATTGCCAGCCTCGACATGATGTCGGGCGGCCGCGTTGAATTCGGAATTGGCGGCGGATGGAACGTCGACGAGATGAACAACCACGGCGTCGAGTACAAGACCCGCTTCAAGCAGATGCGCGAGCACACCGAAGCGATCAAGGCGATCTGGACGCAGGATGAAGCCAGCTATCACGGCGAATTCGTCAACTTCGATCCGATATGGTCCTATCCAAAGCCAACTCAAAAACCCCACCCGCCGATTTTGCTGGGCGGCGAAACAGATTACACGCTCAAGCGAATTGTCGAATACTGCGATGGCTGGATTCCACGCGGTAACATGAACTTTGATCCAAAGGTCAGCCTCAAAAGACTACATGACATGGCCGACAAACATGGCCGTGATCCGAAGGAACTATCGACAACGTTGTTCCGTGGACCAACCACAAAGCACGAGCTTGATGCCTGCCGCGAGGCCGGCGTCGATCGCGTCCTCTACGAGGTTCCGGACGGCACTCGCGACGAGGCACTCAAGGCGCTTGACGATGTCGTCAAACTCATGAGCTAGACGCTCACCTTGCAAGTTGGAATCGCGCAGTCGGTTCCAACTTGCAGCTCCATTCTGAGCTCTGCTTCAGAAACAGCGCATCGTCCGTTTCCCTTGATCATGATCCAGTCCGCGGCCGAGTCCGGCTCACTTGCTGGATATCAGATTTCGGCAGCCATACCATCGCCAGATGGATCAGCCCCACCATCAAGCTCGCCATCAACCAAGCGGATGGCATGAACGATCGGCGTCATATAGCTCTGACCATGGCGAAGTGTAGGATAGCCCCGAGTCTGCAGCTCTCGCTCCGTCGAACGCAGGATGCGGTTAGTCAATTCGATCGTATTTGATGTCGTGATGAACCGCGGTGCCTGCACGGCTTCTTGCGCATTCATTCCGAAATCAACAGCATTCAAGATAGCCAGCAAGTTGCCCATCGTGATCGTCGTTCCCCCTGGCGAGCCCACGATAAAAAATGGCTTGTCGTTCTTGAAAACCATTGTCGGTGACAAAGCAGTAAACCTCGCCTTGCCCGGCGCCAATGAACCCGCGCGTCCAGGCCGGGGATCAAACACCATCATGCAGTTGTTATACATGAATCCTAGGCCGTCAGTGACCACACCGCTGCTCGATCCCAGCGAATGGGTCATCGACACGCAATTCCCAGATCGGTCAGCCACACAGATGTGTGTCGTCTCCTTGCTTTCAGCTCCGCCAGAACTCAGTCTCGGGACTTCGGTTTTCTCACCCCGTTTGATCCGCTCGGCCATTCGCGCGGCATAATCCTTCGACGTCAATTCCTCCATGGGAATGTCAAAGAAGTTCGGATCCCCCATTCGGGTGTCTTTATCCACGGTCGCAATCTTCATCGCTTCAGAGACAGTCGCGATATAATCCGTCGAATTATGCCCCATCGCCGCGAGATCGAAATTCTCGAGGATGTTGAGCATCACGACAATCATCAAGCCGCCGCCGGGCGGTTGATTGGTCGCGACGCGATGTCCGCGATAGGTCGTCCAAAGCGGTTCTGTTTCCACTGTCGCACAGGCAGCCAGATCATCCGCTGCAAGCAATCCACCGTTCTCGCGCATATCAGCATCGATCTGTTGAGCAATTTCACCAGTGTAGAAATCCTGCACGCCTTGCTCTGCAATTCGGCAATATGTCTTGCCCATATCCGGATTCCGTAAGGCCTCGCCAACATCGTAGAGGCTGCCATCAGGCTTGATGTAGATCTTCGCCGTCGCAGGGCAGTCAGTGAGGCCACGAATACGCGCGATACGACCATTATCCGCGCCACGCGTCCAAAAACCATGCACACTCGGACGCACTTGGAAGCCGTCCTCGCAGTAGGCAATCGCCGGCTCCAACAACTCGGCCAACGAACGGGTCCCAAACCGATTAACCGCCTCGTCAAACGCTTTGAGCGTCATCGGAGTCGTCATCGATTGATATCCGACTTCATTGACTTCGCCTTGAAGCACAAAGCCAAAGCCGTCATCGCATTCACGCACGATCAGATCCTGCCACATCTCCGGCTTTGTTGCGCGCGGCGCGCGGCCATGAAAATCAATCAGCGTATGCACCCCCTTATCCGCCAGATAGACGTGCATCGAACCAAAGCCTGCAATCCCGCACATCTGCGGATCAACTGCTGTTTGGACCAAGGCGGCACCGATGGCAGCATCAACGACATTGCCGCCTTCTTTCAGTATATCGAGACCTGCTTCCACTGCCTCTGGTTGCGGGGCTGAAACCATTCCGTGTGTCATGTGGTTCTACCTGCCTAGGTGCATTCGCCGTGACTATCGCAAAGCTTCAGACCAATCTTGCGATATTGCAACTCGCATTGAGATATTCAGCATCGCGCCAACGATTCTTGAAAAAAAGCACCAGCTGATCAGAAAACTCGCCGACTTCGCTTGACTATCCGTACCGGCAGCGTATTGCAGCGGCCAACACACCTACCTCTCGAAGGAGCATGGCTGTATGACTGACTTCAAACGCGACATAAAAATTGCGCCCTCCATTCTTGCTGCAGACTTTGCCAACATGGGCGCCGAGTGCCGGGCAGTCGAAACACAAGGTGGCGATTGGATCCATGTCGATGTGATGGATGGCCACTTCGTACCGAACATCACGTTCGGCCCACAGATGTGTTCAGCCATCCGTCCACACATCAAGGCGATCATGGATGTCCATCTGATGATTGCACCGACTGATCCCTATCTCGAGGCCTTTGCAACGGCAGGCGCTGATGTGCTTACCGTCCACGCCGAAGCCGGGCCGCACCTCCATCGCTCACTGCAGTTCATTCGTTCGCTCGGCAAAAAAGCTGGCGTGGCTCTCAATCCAGCAACGCCGGCAAATACCATTGAGCATGTGCTCGACACCATCGACCTGGTTTGCGTGATGACCGTCAACCCCGGTTTTGGCGGCCAGAGCTTTATTGCGTCACAAGTCGAGAAAGTCCGCCAGATTCGCTCCATAATAGCCGACCGCCCAATCCATATTGAGATAGATGGAGGCGTCACACCGGATACTGCGGCATCCGTTGCAGCCGCCGGCGCTGACGTTCTCGTCGCCGGCTCATCGGTATTCAAGGGCGGATCTGTCGACAATCCGGAAGTCTATGGTGCCAACATTCACGCCATCCGCGAGGCCGCCAAGTCTGCCTGAACCAGTCAAGTTGTCAGCCCCGCCCGACGGTCAGCCTCAACCAGGTCGGCATCACGATCAGCGGGGTCACCAAGCCCACCGCCGCCGGAAATCTCAAGGATAAGTTTATCGTCAGCACCAATCACTTGCGTGCCTTTCCCCTTGAGCTCACCGCCTGACGACAGGTAGGCACGACCCGCCTGTCCATCACGCCCGCCCAATGCGCCTCGCGGCGGATGTTTGATCCGGTCGAAAGCCGCAAGCAAATCAAACGGCTGGCCAATCCGGCTGGCAATCTCAATGACCTGGCCATGCCCTCCACGTGTCTTGCCGACGCCGCCAGAACCTGGACGATACTCTTTGCGCCAGAACAACAACGGTAGGATCTGTTCAGCAATCTCAACCGGTGTGCCTTTGACACCAGATGGGAACGCAGTGGCAGAGAGACCGTCCGCATTGGGCCGTGCCCCTGTCCCGCCATTCGACGTGAATGTCGTCGCAAAACCGTAGTTCCCAGTATCATCATCCTGCAGCTTACCGCGCAGAGTAATGTTCCAGATGCACGACGTCCCTTCAGCGGGAACGCCATCCGGCAACACCTGACGCAGACAGCCAAACACCACATCCGGCAGCATCTGCCCAGTTACGTGACGCACGAGAACTGCCGCTGGCTTCTCAGGGTTGAGCAGAGACCCCACGGGTGCCGTGACCGCGAATGGAGCAAGCGATCCGGCATTGTTTGGAACATCAGGCGCCAAGGCACATCCAAGGCCAAAAACCGTATAAGCCGTGGTGTAGGCCAAAGGCACATTGACGCCCCGCGGCTGCACCGGGCTGGTGCCGTCATAGTCGATCGTAATGCTGTCGCCTTGCTTCTTCAGGGTTGCCGCCAGCCTGATTTCCGTCTCATAGCCGTCAGCCATCATGTCGTACGACCATTCACCGTCCGGCAATTCAGCAATCCGCGCACGCACTGCAGCCTCAGAACGCTCACAAATGTAATCTGCCAAGCCATCTAGAGACGATAACCGGAATTCATCCATCATCTCGATGAGATAGCGGCATCCGACGTCGTTGCAGTTGGCGAGCGAATAGACATCGCCAACCGTGTCCACCGGCAGCCGAGTATTCGCCCTGATCATCTCAATAAGCGTGTGATTAACCTCGCCGCGGTCGAACAGCTTCAAGAACGGAATATGCAGCCCTTCCATGAAGACATCGGTCGCATCCGGGCTGAACCCGATACCACCGATATCCATCAAATGGCTGGTGCAGGAAAACAGCCCGACCAGCTGGCCATCACGAAAGACCGGCGTGGTGACAACAAAATCGTTCGTATGCCCCGTCCCCTTCCAGGGATCGTTGGTGATATAGGCATCACCTTCTCGCATGGTCTCCAAACCGAAGTGAGCAATAAAATGCTTCACCGATTCAGCCATGGAATTGACGTGCCCTGGCGTCCCCGTCACCGCCTGCGCCAGCATACGGCCCTGACGATCAAAGATGCCGGCCGATAGATCGCCCGCTTCTCGCACGATAGGCGAGAAGGCTGTTCGCAAGAGAACCTGAGCTTGCTCCTCGACCACTGCGATTAATCGATTCCACATGATCTGCATCGCAATCTCGCTTTGCTGATCCGACTGATTAACCGGTTCGTCCCGGCCCACATGCCCCGCTGAAGCCAGTATGAGGGCGCCTGCGGAATCAATTGTGACATCGAAGCCGATGGGAATCACTGTCGAGGTCCCGTCCTCCGTCACGATACAGGGACCCGTAACACTCTGACCGGCCTTCAGTTGTTGACGCGCATACAGCGGGATCTCTGAGTGACCACGCCCCTCGGAGTAGACCCTGCGGGTTCCAAACGACGGCGCCCGTTCGGAATTGCGAGGAGCAGCCGGGAGCTTTGCTGTACCTGCCTGCTTGCCACTGGCAAGAACCGACCAACTCATCAGTTCGATGCGAGCATCCGGAATATGCCGCGCAAACAAACGATCGTACTCGGCCTCAAAATCGCTCCGCAACTTCTCTGCGGCATCAGCACCGAGCAAACCGTCGGGCAGCGTTACAGCAACCTCATGTCCCTGCCCCGCATAGCGTGCGAAGACCTGGCGGTGAACATGCAGTTGTTCATCACCGGCAGCAGACCCAGCCAGTTCAGTAGCTTCTGTCGTCAGCTCTTCAAGCATGACGTTCACGCTACTAGCGTCAAAGGAGTCCAGTTTAACGTAATGCGATCGTACAATCTCGAATGCAGCTGGTGCCTGCAGGAAACCTATTGCCGATCCGACGCCGGCATCTTTCGGAATGACAATCTTTGACACGCCAAGTTTCTCGGCCAGACGGCAGGCGTGCAATGGCGCAGCACCACCGAATGCAATGAGTGTCCGCCCCGCAATATCAATCCCACGCTCAACCGCATGCACGCGCGCAGCGTTGACCATGTTCTCATCGACAATTTCGTTGACCGCACTAGCCGCTGCTTCCAGTGAGCATCCGAGTGGATGCCCCACCGCCTCCTTGAGAGCGCTCTCAGACCGCATCTTATCGAGCATGATTGAGCCGCCCGCGAATGCATCGGGATCAATATGCCCGAGCACAACATCTGCATCGGTGACGGCCGGTTGCGTTCCACCACGTCCATAGCAGGCGGGACCTGGATTCGAACCAGCACTCTCCGGTCCGACACGGACACGACTCAAAGCATCAACATGAGCGAGAGAGCCGCCACCAGCGCCGATCTCGATCATCTCAATGACCGGGATACGCACTGGCAATCCGCTGCCTTTCATAAAGCGGGCCGAACGGTCCACCTCGAAACTGCGTGCCTTGAGTGGATCGCCATTCTCGATCAAACAGATCTTGGCAGTCGTACCGCCCATGTCGAACGATAGGACTTGGTCTTCACCACGCTCTGCCGCAATGTGCGCTGCAAGTATAGCGCCGCCAGCTGGCCCCGACTCAACAAGCCGAATAGGGAAACGAGCGGCCGTATCGACACTGGTTAGTGTTCCCCCAGACGTCATAAGATGCACAGGTGCTTGCGCACCAAGCTCAGCCAGCCTCGACTTCAAACGCCCAAGATATCCTGCCATCAGCGGTTGCACATAGGCATTCGCCACCGCGGTTGACGTGCGCTCATACTCGCGGACTTCCGGACAGACTTCGCTTGAAATCGTCACGGCAACGCCTGGCAACTCTTCAGCAAGGATCTCCCGCGTCCTGACTTCGTGGTTCGAAAATGCGTACGAGTGCATGTAGGCAACCGCAACGGCTTCCACATTCGCTTGTTTCAGTTGGCGCGCAGCAGCCCGAACACTATCCTCGTCGAGTGCAATCTGCACCGTCCCGACAACATCTATCCGTTCATTCACCGTCAAGCGCAGCTCGCGTGGCACAAGTGGCTTGGGCTTCTCGATAAAAACGTCGTATTGGTCAAACCGGCTCTCATCAGCGATTTCCAGCGTATCCCGAAAGCCTTCGGTCGCCAGCAAAGCCGTCTTCGCACCTTTACGCTCAATAATCGCATTCGTCGCGAGCGTCGTTCCGTGCACGATCTGAGTCAGATCGGCGAAGTTAATGCCCGCCTCAGCAAGGACGATCTCAGCGCCCTCAACCAACGCACGTTCCGGCGCGTCCGTCGATGTCAGCACCTTCGTCGTAAACCGCTGCCCTTCAAACTCGAGAGCGAGATCAGTGAAAGTTCCGCCGATATCGGCAGCAAGACGAGCACTTTTTTCTGCAGTCATATTTCCAAATCGCGATTGCCGGAGATTACCGTGGGGAGGGTGCAGTTTCACAGACATTTATACTGCAAGGCTGTCCTATTGGCGATGCCGCCAGACCATCATCTCACTCCAGATCATCCTGCCAGCCATCGGGCAAAGCGACCACAATTAATCACCTGACTGATATTTTTTTGCTAACTATTACAATATCTTAAACAGAACTCGTCACACCAGCGTATTGAAATATCAATAAATGAATACATATGAATACAAACAACACTGATCCGATACGTTGAACAGCACGTGGGGGCTGAACCCGAATGCCCGGAAAGACAGTACCGCTATCCGTGCGCGTGAGTGATGACGATGCCGTCTTCCTCGCCGGACTTGAAATCGACGATGCTGTCACACCGTCGGAGAAATTGCGCGCCATCCTTCAGGACACCAAGAGGCGTCACGCAGGGCTCAAAGATGCGTCCGAAGGTGGATTACTGATGCGCGAAATGGCAACGCCGGCCCGCCGCCAGGTTCGCAGGATAGAGGGACGAATAAAACGGAAATCCGACCTCGTCTTAAAACTTTACGAGAGAGTACCTGATATTATGGCCAGATTAATTGCTGGCCCTGAAACCGAAGACGCCCCCGATAGCTTAATCCAATTCGAGGATGAACTGACTGATCAAATCACGGTTCTCTTGAAGGATTTTATTACGCTTGGATTGACGTCTCCCGTACGCGTTTATGCCGAAGATAACTTTCGTAGAGAAATGAAACCGGTGACTGAATTGGTCGAGTTGCTTCGACATCATCAAAGAGTTCAGAAACGCGACCAGCAAAACCAGCAGCGGGACTTTGCCGATACAGAGCCAGCCAAGGACCGTATGCGGGTTGATGTGCAGGCTGAGTTCTATGTCCGGGTGCAGCCGACAATCGAGTCAATTGCCAATGCCGCACAGACGCTTGGTCGCCGGACAATGACACCGGATGCACTGAAAGAGCTGATCGAGGGCAAATTTGTCGACTCGCTCAGGGCGGTTGCCGCAGAGATGGCAATGGAGGAGCTACACGAGCAACGCGTTTCCTTCGTGCAAAAAGTGCAAGCGGCCGTTTCGGAAGACATCCTGAAGAATGGCCTTGAGCTCGAGTCAGTATCACTTACCGGGCTCGATCAAACCAACAAGGAGTACTTCAATCCTGACAATGCCTTTGACGCCGAAGGTTTGACCAAACTCACCCAGGAGATTGAGGAACGCCGCAAGAAACGCAATGACATAGAGCAGGAAACCGAAGTTCTGATCCAGCGCAAAAACCTCGATGCAGAGCAACAAAGACTGCTGATTTCGCGCGACCAGGAGTACGCACGACTTGAACAGCAGCGCGAAGTCGAAGTCCGTAAGGCTGATCAGGTTGCCCAGATTGCCCGCGAACAGGCACAACGCGAATACGAAGCTGAGCAAGCTAAGATTGAAGCGGGTCGCCAAACCAAGGAAGCGAGCATTGAAGCTGCTAAGGTGGTTGCCGAGCGGCAGATCGAGAAAGACAGGCTGGTTCGCGAACAGGAGATCGCCAAAGAGCAGTCTGTTGAGGCGGCAGCTGTTGAAAAGGCAAAGCAGATCGCCCTCGCAGAGCAGGGCCGTGACATCGCCGTTGCCGAAAAATCTCGCGAGAAGTCAGAAGCAGATGCTGCAGCTGATGCCGCCCGTGCCGTTGCTGTCAAGGCAGAGGAAGCTGTTGTTACGTCACGGCATACCGAAGTCGCAGAACGTGAGAAACAGATTGAGCTGATCGAGGCTCAGAAGGTTGCTGAGCAGCAGGCAATTGCGATCAAGGTATCCGCGGAAACAGAGAAGTTAGCAGCCATCGACAAAGCGGAAGCAATCCGTATTGCAGCTGATGCCGAGGCCGAGAAAGAACGCATAGCTGCTGCTGCTGAGGCAGATGCTGCGAAGGCACATGCAGATGGCCAGCGCTCAGTCTATGAAGTCGAAGCCGAAGGTAAGCGTGCTGTCAACGAAGCTTCGAACACCCTGTCACCAGAGCAGATTGCCATGCAAATCAAGCTCGAGCTCATCAAGGCTCTGCCGGAAATCATTGCACAATCTGTCAAGCCGATGGAGGCGATTGATGGCATCAAGATCGTGCAGGTCGATGGCTTGAATGGTACCTCTGCAGGAACCGGCCACAATGGCGACGCCTCAGGCACATCTGCCGGCTCCAATGCAGGTGCAGGTGGAAACAGTCTGCCGGACCAGGCCGTAGCTGCGGCCCTCCGCTACCGGACCCAGGCACCGTTGCTTGACAGCCTCTTAAATGAAGTTGGGCTTGACGGAAACAGCCTGGCTGGCCTGACCAGTGCTGCGACTGCTTCGATTGCCAACGGCGCGGCTGCCGGTAAAGGCGAAGCACGATCGTCACGGCTTCACTCAAATGGCAATGGTAAAGCCGACGCATAGGCCATCGGCAATAACTCAAAGTCACAGGATCGGCCGGCTTCGTCAAACCGACATGAAACCGGCCGATATTTGCGTTGAACTATCTGCAATACGTCAACTGGCACGGCCTGCATTGAAAAATGAGCACCTTCGATCTTACTCAGGAATTCATTGCCGAAGTTGACCTGCCTCGCACATCAGCCTCGTATCCACAAATCCGCTACGCAGCCCCCTTCAATCGGTCGCGCGGCCTGTTCTCCCGTGTTGGATGGTATCCAACGCTCACGAAAGACAAGCCAAAGAACATCTACGCCCTCTTCGTCGGGACGGCAGAGTCGATTGAAAAGCATAGCCCTGCAATTGCAGACGTCCGTGCGCGCGGCAATGATGTTCTGGTATTTGAATTTGCAGGCCAGGGTGGCAGTGGCCGGTTCCATAGCGACCACCGCAAGGTTCACGCCCTGCCTGACGGATTCGACATGTGGACAGACAGCTTAAAGGAATTTTTGCGCAGCGCCCTCTTTCGCGCCGTTCGCCAGCGAGGATACGATCACGACAGCGAAGCCGTCGCCTTACCATACTCACTCGGCGGACACATGTTCGCTCGCTTGATTCTGGAGCAACCGGCATTCAGCCGGCGCTTCACACGAATAGTTTACGTCAATCCTGTCGTTGCAATGAATTCAGCCCGTAACATGATCATGCGGATGGTGCAGCAAATGTCGGCCTGGCTTTCTGTCAGGCAGCCTGGAAAATCTGACGACTTTGTGCCGGGACACGGCCGCTTTCATCCTGGCGATCGGCCGCTGGAAAAGAGCAGTATCGGCAGTGATCGCGAACGACACGAATGGATCTGTAAATTTTACCACGAGAATGAGCACCTCGCGATGTGAGGCATGACTTACGGATGGTTCAACGAAGCCAATCGATCTCTGACGAAGATGTGGGACATCATTATCGATGGCGAGGCCAAGAACCCGCTCATTGCATTGTTAAGCAGGACTCGAGGCACAAAAGTCGTGCGCCCGAATGAGACCCGAACGCCGACCCTCGTCATCTCCTCGCACAACGACACGATTGTCATCGCGCACTATGTCCAGCGCTTTGCAAAGTCCATTGGCGCCGACGTCCTCCACTTACCGCGCGCCAAGCATGAGCCTTCGCAGGAACCACCGCCAATCCGGGAAAGCACTTTCGACGCAGTCGCGGCCTGGGTCGCCGATCCAGATGCGCCCAATATGCCTCAAACCCATGACGCCCGATTGTCCAAGAACCAGCGCACTTGAAGACTTACATCTCACACCAAAATTTCGCCGCGCCTCGGTGAGAAAAGAGGCAAGTAGATTTGAGACTTGAATTGCGAAGGCTGCCATCCAAATGCCCCCCAACTGCAAGCGGACGTTCGTCAAATTATGAAACCGCAAGTCCTATTCTCATTCTTGATGGTCTTACTGCTCGGTTTGACTGGTCCCGCAGCAGCCAGTGACAAGCAACGCTATACTTGGCAAACTGAATTGGATCATTGGAACGCGGTCAAAGGCAGCCAGGATCCAGCTGCGCTTCGCCGTTACCTAGACCGCTATCCGCAAGGTACATTCGCCGCCTTGGCGCGAGCTTTCTTACAGAAATTAGAGCCAGTGAATCTCAAAACCGTTCCCCCTGCTCCGTCCCGCGCAAAGAGGCCGATTAAGCGCGCGGAGACAAACTCCCACGAACATTGGACGACTGGGGCAGAGCGCCTTGTCGAAACCGATTTTCAGGAGCTTCAAGGTAAGCGAGTCGGCCTGATCACAAATCATACGGCATTGCTCCGCCAGTTAGGCCAAAAGCACGCAACCAGGCATCTTGTCGACGTCTTACACGAGTCTGGCAGTGTCGACCTCAGAGCCATCTTTGTCCCGGAGCACGGTTTTCGGGGAACGATCGAGGCCGGCAAAAAAGTGAGCAGTCAGGTCGACGACAAAACGGACCTGCCAATCCGAAGCCTCTACGGCAAGACACGCAAACCGACCCGCAAGATGCTGTCTGACATCGACATGCTTGTCTTCGACATTCAGGATATCGGGGTCCGTTTCTATACCTACATCTCGACAATGGGACTTGCGATGCAGGCCTCAGCGGAACACGGCGTCGATTTCCATGTACTGGATCGGCCCAATCCACTCGGCGGTGACTACGTGTCAGGCTTCATGCTCGAGCCAGGAGAACGATCATTTGTCGGGCAGTTTGAAATCCCGATCGCGCACGGCATGACGGTTGGCGAACTGGCGCTGTTAATCAAAGGCGAGGCGCTTCTCCCGAGGCTGGGAAAGCTGAAACTGAGCATCGGCAAAATGCAGGGATGGAGCCGGTCACAACGTTGGCCGCAAGCGCTCCCCTGGCATCCGACCAGTCCGAATATCAATTCATTTGACGCCGCTCTGCTTTATCCCGGAACCGGACTGTTTGAAGCGACGGCAATCAACGAAGGCCGCGGGACTCAGATACCGTTCATGGTCGTTGGAGCGGAGTGGATATCAAGTCGTCGTGTAGTAACGCGGCTGAATAGTCTTGACCTGCCCGGTGTCGAATTTCATGCCACACAGTACACTCCGAGATCCATCAAAAGCATGGCGGCGCGCCCGCGTCTGATGGGCCGAAAGCTCAACGGTGTGAAAGTCAGCATCACGGATCATGACCGCGTCCAGCCTGTCGAGCTCGGCGTGACGCTATTGAGCGAACTACGCCGGGAGGCACGCCAAAAAGGCGGCAAGCGTCTACTATCCAAGCCTGGCTGGCTCGCCAAAATGGCTGGCACACGTCGTCTATATCGGCAACTGCGGAATGGCAAAACCGGAGATCAAATCATTGCGTCATGGCAAGACGAGGTTTCCGCATTCAAGCGGATTCGACAGAAGTATCTGCTCTATTAGGTAGGGCCTCTCTGCTGCTCGCGCACAGCGATCGAGGCGCAACAATCATCACCACATCAACCCAAATACCCAGAAAACTCAGGTCAGATCGGGATCACTGCGCGGCGTTGGCTTCGGTGCCATCGGTTGCGAAGGCACTGAAGACGCCAAGCAAGTGGCTGAGCTTTCGTTCCCTCTGCGTATCAACGCTCACGGTTGCCGTCATTCCGGCCCGCAGCGGTCGCTCACCTGGACGCGGCTTGAGATAGATCTTCACAGGTAGGCGCTGCACGACCTTGACCCAGTTTCCGGAAGCGTTTTGCGGTGGCAACAGTGCAAATTCAGCGCCCGTCGCAGGACTGATACTCGCAACCTCACCTTCCCACTCGACACCAGGATAAATATCAAGCACGACCTTCGCCTTCATCAGGCGTCGGACATGTGTCAGCTCGGTTTCCTTGAAATTCGCTTCAACCCACGGCCGCGAGTCCACAACGAGTGCAAAAAGCGGCTTATCAGGTTCGACAAATTCTCCTGGCTGAAGCTTCAGGTTAACGGCAGTTCCAGCAACCGGCGCAACAATCGTTGTGCGCCTGAGGTTCAGTTCTGCTTCCTTGACTGCAGCGATCTTTTCGCGAACCTCAGGATGATCATCAATTTCAGCGCTGGTATCCCCGCCGAGCTGCGCCAGCATTCGGCCGACCTTGCTCTTCATAACCGCTACACGGTTACGCGCCTGACGGACACTGTCTTCGGATTCTTCCAGACGCGACGATGAGACAATCTTGCGCTCAGCGAGCTTCTTATTCCGCTCGAGCTGGGCCTGTTGGTATTGAATTCGGTCTTCCGCTTCTTTCAATTCGCTCTGCGCTTCACGCCAGCTCGCGATCAGTGTCGCGACCCGGTGGCGTGTTATATCAACATCGGCTTTGGCCTTGGCTAACGCAATCTGAAATGGCTCATCATCAAGGACCACGAGGACCTCGCCTTTCGCCACCTTCGAGTGATCGTCGACAATGACGCGCTTCACCCGGCCAGTGACTTCAGCGGAAACACGCGCGATATCCGCTTTGATATAGGCATTCTCAGTCGTGATGTAGCGCCCGCCCCAGAGCCAGAACATAATAGCGCCAACGACTGCTAGGCATGGCACCACAATTAGGAGAACAGGCCGCACAAAACCGCTCATCTCACTCTACCTCGAATTCTCAAGCTCAAGCGCCGGTGTGTCATCCGGCAAGCTGCTTTGAACATCATCCAAAGCTGGATCATCTACTGCGAGTTGCAGCAGCTGCTGCTTCACGCGTCTCATTAGTTTTGAAAGGGTTCGGCGTTCGGACGTACTCAGATCTCCAAGTGCCGCATCGACAGTCGACTCGGCGATGGGCCAGATCAGCGCATGCAATCGCTCAGCTTCTTGCATCAGATGCAGGCGGTTAATCCGCCTGTCATTCGGATCAGCCCGTCTCTCAAGCCATCCTTTGGCTTCCATTCGGTCGATCAAACGACCCGCAGTTGCCTTTTCAATCTCGAGCAGATCAGCAATCTCGGTCTGGCTGAGTCCTGGGTGGCGGTGCACGCGGGCGATGACAACCCATTGAGCGCGCGTCAATCCGAGACTCCGCACACGCCGTTCAAAAACGGTCCGCAGCAATCGCGCAACATCGGTCATGGTGTAACCGATATAGTGTTCGTCGTCAGGTGACATTGTCAGGTTGCTCAGACAATTTGAGAGATTAGCGCCGAATTCTACTCGTTAGAAACGGTCCTGAGGTCGGATTTAGCATCCAACCGCTAGATAGTAACCTACATTACTATATCCATAGTTAAAGTCGTCAAGATTAAATTTATCGTGATCGGCACACTTTGCTGGCTGCAAAGTGCCGCACGCCATGCTGCATCATTAAAATTCGTCTAAGAACGCTTTGAAATCAATTCGCGAGCAGCAGCATTGGCCGAGCAGAGCGCCTCAACAAGTGCGACATCAGATGAAGATGCCGTCTATGACTTGTCACCGGCTAGGCGCGCATTAGTTTTGCTCGTGGTCATGAGCGCGACGACAGCTTACTCCTCGTCAGTCCTCGTCTCATCAGCTTTGCTACCCAAGCTGCAGGGCGCCTTCGGTGCGACGCAGGACGAAGTGTCCTGGACAATGACATTCAACATTGTTGCAACTGCCGTTGTCACTCCAATGAGCGGGTGGCTGGCAGAGCGGTTCGGTCGACGCTCAACGATGGTCTGGTGCGCCTTCATTTTCTCTGCCTCAACGTTCTTCTGCGGCGCCTCGACATCCCTCAATGAACTGATCTTCTGGCGCATCGTACAAGGCGCAGCCGGCGCTCCTCTCGTGCCACTCAGCCAGGCCATTCTTCTCGACACCTATCCGAGACGTCAGCATAATTTCGTTATGGCCATATTCGGCATGGCCAACATGATCGGGCCGTCCGTTGGTCCAACACTCGCAGGCGAAGTTTCAGAGGCATTCGGCTGGCGATGGGGCTTCTGGATGATGCTGCCTGTCTCCATCATTGCCTTTGTCGGCTGTCGCCTTGCGATCCCACGCCGCGGAGAACGCGGCCAGGCGAAACTTGATTGGAGCGGTTTCCTAACGCTGTCGATCGCGATTGCCTGCGTCCAGCTGATGTTCTCACGCGGGCAACGCCTTGACTGGTTTGAGTCAACGGAAATTGTCGCTGCCGCATTCCTGGCAGTTGTAGCCTTTTACATGTTCCTGGCCCACAGTCTGACGGCAAAAAATCCGTTTGTCCGACTGTCTCTTTTCAAGGATCGCAATTACTCCCTCGGCATGTTGTTGATCTTCATGTTCGGCATGCTCAATTTCGCGCCAGTCGTCTTACTGCCTCCACTTCTGCAGAACCATGCCGGCTACCCGGATACAGCAATCGGAGTGTTCATAGGATGGCGCGGACTTGGGACTCTGATCGGTTTCTTTATCGCAATGCTGACCGCCCGCATTGACCCGCGCGCAATGATGATGGTCGGCTTCTTCATGCAGGCGTATGGCGGCTACCAGATGATGCTGTTCGATCTAAACATCGGTGAGACACAGCTGGCGATCTGGTCAATGGTTCAGGGCGCCGGGATCGGTGTGACCTGGGTCCCGATGACAATTGTCACATTCTACACGCTTCGCCCCGAACTCCGGAACGAAGCGATGTCCGTTTATCATCTCCTGCGAAACTTCGGCTCCAGCTTGTTTATCTCAATAGCGGTCGCCGAAATCGTGCGATCAACGGGCAACAACTACGCGCGTATGACCGAAGCCGTAACTCCATTCAACAAAGTTTGGAGTATGCCATCATCTTCGGGCTCGTGGTCAATTGAGTCCGTCGAGGGGTTGGCTCGGTTTTCAAGGGAAATCAACCGACAAGCCATTTTGATCGGGTACGTCAACGCGTTCTGGATGTTTGCCTTGATAGGCTTTGCCGCAATCCCAATCTGCCTATTGGCCCGGCTTCCCAAAAATCAGGCGGCAAAGTAGGCTTGGACACAGATTTGGTCGACGGTCAAATGGCCGACGCAATGTCGCCTGGCGCGTCGGCACGCACCGGCTCTGCCAGCCGCGCAGGAGCGGCGTCAAATTCCAAGCCCTGGTCTGCAGCCATGAGAATCATGCATCGCTCAGCCAAAGCAGTAATCGTCAGCAGTGGATTGACACCCAGAGACCGCGGCACGACGGCGCCATCAATCACGTAAAGGCCCTGATGGACAGCAGTCGAATTCTCATCCTCGCTACCCACGAAGACACGCCCACGATGATCAACGACACCGCAATCAGCGTCGCTCCCCATCGCACAACCGCCCAGCGGGTGAGCAGTTGCCGGCTGATGCCCCATGACAGAGCCGGCAAGTGGGTTCTTCACATAAGATCCGCCCACGTTACCAACCATCTCACCCAAAACCGAGTCGAGCCGCTCGTACACGGGTTCCTTCTCAGCCTCTGGCCACGAAATCGTTGCGGCATCGCCGTTCAGAACAATCCGGCCCGACGCACTATCATGCGACACAGCAAAAAACGTTTGCAGGCTTGCTAGCGGTCCCTTGTAAACACCGCTAATCAAGCTCTTGAGAGCACCAAGCAGGCGCCCGTTGGGAACAAACATAACAGGCAGTACTGGCGCGAGAGCTGATGGCAAAGCCCCTTCTTGAACTCGCAGCTCTTTGTCGAGATCTTCGGCATCATCATGCTCGTACTGCCCGGTGACCGAAGCACCGACAGATTGCAATCCATCTTTGAGTGGATGCCCGACACCGATGGCGTTGACCGGCACTTTGGCACCATAGCCAAACGCAATAATGTCGCCGTTTGCAGAGAACTGTTCGCCAAGTCTGTCCGACAGCGACAGCCCGGCCTCACGGGACCGCAGCAGGATCTCTGTTGAACCAAGTGTGCCAGCAGACAGGATAACCGAATGCGCACGCACCGTGATCTCCCGCGCATCATCCGAGATCGAACTATCCATGTTGGTGATATGGACAACCCAACCGTCAGCCACTTTTTCGACATGACGGACGCGTGCCAGTGTGAAGAGTTCGGCACCATGACGGACCGCGTCGGGCAAATATGTCAGGGCGACTGTGTTTTTCGCACCCACGTTGCAACCAGCGCAGCAGTCACCACACCGCGTACATGCCGACTGTGCAACTCCACCAGCGCTCACTCCATCCTCATAGCTCACGACAGTATCTGGGGCGACGGCACGCCCCGGCATATCCTGCGTCGCCGCCTCAAGGGAACGAAACTTGGTTTGCTCCTGTGCCTTGGGGTCTGGTGATGGTGCCAGCCATTGACGCGCACGCCGATAGCCCTCGTCCAGCAGGCCATCTTGAGCGATCTGCCCGGGCCAAACCGCGTCTGCGAAAACGCGCGGGTCCGGCCGCAAAGCCACACCGGCATTAACCAACGAGCCGCCACCTAACCCACGTCCGACAAGAACATGCATATCATCGCCGAGACGAACGTCATAAAGCCCCGTCTCAGATCCGAGGCTCATGCGCTTACCGGTGACACGCATTTCATTGCGCATGTCTGGGAACCGTGACGGAAACTCCCCGGTTAGAACCTCTCTGCCACGCTCCAATACCGCCACGCTTTTACCGGCCCGCGACAGGCGGGACGCAGACACGCCGCCGCCGTAACCAGAGCCAATAACGACGACATCATATCTGGTTTTAAGCTCATCCAGAGATCTTGCGAGTCGGGTCACGTCAGCGATGCACCAGTTGTTAAACTTTACCCAGCAGGGAACTGCTGCAACATAGTCGTCTCGGAGTCCGCTCACCAGCAGAATGCAGACGTCACTTCGAGACGTGGTTACTGCAGAAGGTCCAGATCGAATTACAGATCAGCTGCACGTTTTGCCGAACGTGCAAAACCATCATTGAGATCCAACAAACGGTCAAACCAACCCGCAACGTTGGAGCCTTGCTCCAGTGGGGAGTCCGGACAAACCATGTAAGGCCACATCAACGTGCCGAACAGCACGTAATCGGCATAGCTCGGCGCATCTCCACCAAAAAAACTCTGCTTACCGAGGAGATCCTCGGCAGGACGCAGCGCCGCTGTCAGCGCCGCTTTCTCACCAATCGGGTCCTTCGACAACTCTTCCAGTTTGGCCTTGAGCATCTTTTCGCGGCTCTCGCGAAAATACTCCTTGTCCTTATCATGGATGATGTTGAAGACGTTCATGACCGCAATCGCCCGCATTGGCGCAAACACATTGCTATTGCACCACGCTTCAACAAATTGGGCTGTTGCCTTGGCTGCAGCATCCTTCATCAGGGCGGGCTTGTTGGGATAGGTTTCATCAAGATAATCCGCGATCGCTGAGCTCTCGTTGACCCACCTGCCGTTATCAACAATGACGGGAACACGCGGTTGCCCGGACTGCTCGATCAGATTCTTATCCGTGAAATGCCAGGGGATACTTTCGAAATCGAGCCCTTTATGTTTCAGAGCCATTCGAATTCGCCAGCAATAGGGGCTAAAAAAGACTTGTCGGCTCGCATCCGTGAGATCGTACAGCTGTATAGTCATTGCAAACCCCCAGTGTTTTTCTCTTGATCTTGCCGCCGAACATGGCGCTCGCGGCGCGATAGCGCAAGTGACGGATTGGTCGCGATCTGATTGAGTGTGCCGGCGAATTTACTTACCCGGAATCAGACGCCCAAGACGACACCCAGCACGCATGCCAATCACCGCAGAAACAATCACTCTGGTCGCTGCTACCTATTTTCTGGCGGGCATTGTCAAGGGGGTCACAGGCCTCGGCGTGCCAATTATCGGCGTTGCTTTCACAGCACCTGTTATTGGCATCCAGGCAGCGGTCGCGCTTGTTCTGGGTCCAAGTGTTCTAACAAATGTCTGGCAAGCTCTCGTTGGCGGGAACTTCTTCGAGATCTTGCGCCGAATTTGGCCACTCCTGGTGACATCATGTGTTGGGATTTGGTTTGGCAGTGGTATTCTCGCAGCAGCCGACGGTCAGCTCTTGCTGCTGTTTCTCGGCATCCTTCTCATCGTCTATTCTCTCATCGCCTTGATCCGCGCACGCCTCCCATCACCCGGTCGTCATGAAGTCTGGTTGACGCCCACGCTCGGTGTACCTGCCGGCATCATCTACGGCATGACCGGCAGCTACATGATGCCAGGCACTCTCTACATTCAGTCGCTTGCCATGCCTCGCGACATGTTTGTTCAGGCCTTGGGGATTGCCTTTGTCATCGTATCTCTCATGCTGTCTGGAGCAATGTTGCAAAGAGCTATCCTAACGCCAGAGCTCGTCGTGATGACGATCGGCGCCGTCATACCCTGCGCTATTGGGATGCTGGTCGGCCAACGACTTCGTCACTATCTGACGGAGGAACAATTCACACGTGTTGTCTTGGTCGTCATCCTGCTCACTGGCATCTACATGATTGGACGCGTGTCACTGAACCTTTGATTGCTAACACCACCGCGCAAGTTTCGGGTGGCGAAGAGACCTGTAGATTGCCATGCTACAATGCCCAATAAACGGCTTGTCGGAACAGCATGAATACCACACCCACGCTCGCAAATCGGATTGCCGATGTCGACTGGCGCAATATCAAGACTGAGCTTGACCAATTTGGCGCCGCACGCATTGACCGGCTCCTGACATCAGGAGAATGCGCATCGATAGCCAAACGCTATTCCAACGATGACGAGTTTCGCAGCCACATCAGAATGGCGCACCATGGCTTCGGCCGCGGAGAGTACAAGTACTGGTCTTACCCACTGCCCGACGTCGTGCAAGATCTCCGAACAAGGCTCTATCAACCCATGGCGGAAATAGCCAACGAATGGCGCCATTCACTGGGTTATGAAAAGCCGTTTCCGAAAGCGTTGGACGCTTACATTGATCGCTGCCATCGCGCGGACCAGATACGCCCAACACCACTGCTTTTGCGGTATGAAGCGAACGACTACAATTGCCTGCATCAGGACCTATACGGCGAACACATCTTTCCACTTCAGGTCGCCATCCTCCTATCCGAGCCTAACCGCGACTTCGCAGGCGGTGAGTTTGTCCTCACCGAGCAACGCCCACGCATGCAGTCACGTGCCGAAGTTGTGCCACTGCGCAAGGGCGATGCTGTCATTTTCCCCGTTAATGCACGCCCAGTCAAAGGCGCCAACGGAACGTACCGGGTTAAAATGCGCCATGGTGTCAGTCGTGTGCGTAGTGGAATGCGATACACTTTAGGTATCATTTTTCATGATGCCGCCTAAACAACCAGCGATGCCATCTACACACGATTAGCAACGCCTTAGACCTCTCCCTGCTCGTCGCTCTGAAGCAATTTGAGGACACATATCATCCCAGCCACAAAGTCCCACCCAGACGTATGACCGATCCGGTCAATGTCGCTGGCGAGTCGCGAAACCTTAAGGCTCCGCCCTTGCAGTAAGGCAGACAGAAAGCGATGCACCGGCTCCGTCGCTGCTCCCTGGGATGCGCACCGAAGATGAGCCAACGAAATCCTATTGGTCTCGTACTCAGCGGCCGTCAACACACTGCCTCGGATATGCTCGCTAGATCGCCGACACCCAAGGGCCTTCAGTACAAACAATACGCCACCGAGGAAATCATCACCGGCAGGTGTCAAACCGCCCCCAACCCCAACGAGCCGACAGATCGCACCGTTCTCAATCACCAGGGTATCGTCTTCTAGTTTTCCCGGTGCGTCCCAAATGAACCGGCACGCCTCTCTGAATTGAGCGAAGCCGAAGCAATCGAAATCAGAGCGGCCACTTGCGCCCCACTCCTGAAGCACAAGCCTGACCAACTCTGCTGCTGACCATTGATCCTCCATCAAGCTCTCGAGCGCATCAAGGCCTTCGCGCAATGACGTCGCCGACCACTCTTTCGGAAGAGGCGGCGGCCGCCAGATCAAAGCGTCAGTCACGTCGAGATCAAACGCAGGTCCAACAATTCTCCTATCACGGGTTACGCGAACCATATTGCCGACCTGAAGACCGGAGGACCGCCATCGCATTGACGCCGGAAAACCTGCGACTAGGTTGATTGGCCCAACCGGCACCTCAGAACCCACTATGCAGATTAGTACCCCGTCAAACTCAATGTAAAAGCTACTGTCGAAAACGGCTGCAATCCGACCGATTCTGAGCGGCTGAATGTGTGACCAGGCGGCAAAACCACATTGGGTGACTGAAAAGTCGTAGGCCGCATCTATGCTTGCCGGCAACACGGCTCAAAATTACACGACTGACCGATGGGCTGCCAGAGCCCAGCGCGCTGCTTGCGCATTCGAGTGCGCAATATGAACACCTTCACCAATCAGCTTTGCAACTTGCCCAGATCTAACTTGAGGGTCCGCATCAGTCCCGGTAACAGATGCGAATATGGGAGGCCTTTGTTCGCTCGGTGCCTCCCGAAGAACGGCAACGATCTCTCCGGCCGGGTCCATATGTGAGCCATAACCAAGGACCACATCCAACAGCACAGCAGCAGTTTCGCCCGACTCAATCGCATCACGCAGCGCGGGACTTCGCACAGATGGATCAATCATCGGGTGAGGCTTGCCCTGTGTAAATTCATCCGAACCCAGGTCAATCAGAGAGTGAGCCTGTGTGACCGCAGCATCTGACAACACGCCTGGAATGGGTGCATTGGAATGAACCGGCTCACCTTCCGCTCGAAATACAGACTGAGCCTCTGCACACAAGGTGCCTCCAGCAAACAATCCCCGAATGGTCCCATGCCGGCCAACCACAGCAGTTTCCGGATGAGATTTTGCATCAAGGTCACTGACTGACGCCTGAGCAGCTGCCAGCGCGGCGTCCTCCAACGTTAGCGCTTGATGTGCATTCTCCGGCAACTCCAGAGCGCCAGAGCCGATAAAGCAGATCGTCGTGGGCTTTCCAGATCGCGCGACACAATCGAGAACCTTGGCAGCAACATCCTCGGACGGTGGTTTGGAAATCAAAACCACATGCTCGGTTGCACTGTCGATAGCCAGAAGATCTAACGCCATCAGTGTCGAGATGCCACCAACGTCATGGCTGAGATCGCGCCCACCAACTCCGATGGCATGCGATACACCTCGACCGAGATGATCAATCAGGCACGACACCTCCTGGATGCCTGTTCCCGAAGCACCGACGATACCAATGTTGCCCTGCCGAACAACATTGGCAAAGGCAAGTGGCACTCCATTCAGGATCGTGGTTCCGCAGTCTGGCCCCATGACCAGCAAGCCGCGCTCACGCGCTTCCTGCTTAATCGCCACTTCATCTTCAACAGCAACGTTGTCACTGAAAATCATAGCATGAAGACCACGACGAATAGCCTTGCGCGCCTCAGCGACTGCAAAATCACCAGGCACAGAAATCAATGCCAAGTTGGCACTCGGCATTGCGTTAACAGCCGCTCGCAAACTTCGCGGTTGCCACGCAGAAGCCTGCTCGGCACTTGATGCAGATTGATTCAGGAGTTCTTTAGCCTTATCCAAAGCTCTCGATGCTGCGTCAATCGTCTCTGCACGAATGCCGATGACCAAATCACCACCGGATGCTGATCGTCCCGTCTCGTCCAGCAGCCGAGCCTCTTCCATGATGACAAGATTGGCCGGCGTGCCCATCATTAAGGCGGCTTCCTGAACTCCTTCCATCGCCACAATGGATTGCGAAAGCCGCATCAGCGCAACGGAATCGACGTAGCTACCGCGGCGAACGTCATTGATGATGGCTTCGCTCACGATACACCTACCTTATCAGCGAGGGCGCACAACGCATCTTCAAAGCATGCGATTGGTGCGCGCACCACGCCGGCCCCCACCTGGCCAATGCCTGGCTCCTTATGCGCAATCCCAGTATTGATGGTTGGTGCCAATCCAGTTTCTACGACATAGCGAATATCGATGCCGGTCGGCACACCCACATAATCAAGTCCCGGTATTGTCCATTCAGGATTCTCTCCATGAGTAATTTCTCTCATGACCCGCGTAATGTTTGCTGCCTCTGAGGCCGTACCCGCTCCAACAAACCCGGCAACAGCAGGCGCGGCAGCCATAGCAAAACCACCCAGACCAATCGTTTCGACAATCGTTGAATCGCCCATGTCAGGGTTCGCGTCGGCTTCGCTATAGCCTGGGAAATACAAACCTTCCGGCATTTCGACCGGCGCTGTAAACCACTGATCACCAGTTCCACTGACACGAATGCCAAAATCGGTCCCGTTCCGGCACATCGCTGTAACAATGCTCGAACTAGCAATGTCGCGCACAGGATCCATGATCGCTTTGCCAAGCGCCATCGCGATATTGAGAAAAAACTGGTCATTGCTAGCAATGAAAGCCATAGCATCAGCAAGTTTCGCATTGTCCTTTGCTGTAGCCGCCATAGCTGACGCAATCGCACGCAGTGTCAGGCCGGAGCATCCAACATTGCGTTGATGCATCTCATCGCCCATCGTCAACCCGCGCGCAACAATGGGCTTGAGTGGGATGCCATTGAGTTCCCGCAACGCGGTGCCCATTGCCGGCCCAAGAACATCCCTCAACCAACCGAGCCTATTGCGCACCTCTTCGTCGTTGCCGCCAAACCGCATGACCTTCCCGAGGCCTTCGTTGATCGTGCAGTACGAGCGATTACCAAAGCTCGTATTCTCAACAACCATGACCGGCTGAGAAGCAGTCGTCAGCCCGGTCATCGGCCCAACTGCAGAAAAGTGATGATTGGGATGAAATTCAAACTCACCTGAGCCGGCCATTTGAGCGGCAGTCTCGAGGTCAGCCGCCCAACCCTCAAACACTGCGACACCCATAATTGCGCCGCGCATTGGCCCACACATACGCTCCCACGAAATTGGCGGCCCTGAGTGCAAAACCACATGTTTCTGCAGGCTCGGAATGGCCTCCCGCGCTGGCACGACGTCAATCAGAACCGGATCGCCAGCAAGCATTCGCTCGAACGCATCCTGGTTGGCTGTCTCTATTGTTTTCATTGACGCTAGGTTCCAAGCTTTGACAACAGTTTCGCAAGCTTCGGATCACCACCTGCTGGTGGCTTCCAGTCAACCTGGATCACATCAATACTCTGTCGCTTGAGATCACTTGCAAACATGTCCAATCCAACGTTCACGACTTTCACGGGTGAGCCGATGAGATTCTTGATCGGACTATCGCTCATGTTATTTTCCTGCATTCAAAGCACATGTTTTCGCTATCATTGTAGCGATGCCTGGCAAATGGTTACAACCACCGATTTCCAATTGTCTCTAACCTGTCCTGCACCGTCTTGGACGACCTTCCGGGCAAGTAGAAGCAATCCTAGTGCCTTTACATTATGACAGGCGAACCGGCCGCACGGCTGGTTCGGCGCCACTCTCGATGAGTTTTTGAGCACGTTTCAACTGTGTTTTCTGCGGACCAATGGATTGAGCGATGGCCTCCGCATCGTCGGCTGTGACATAAGTCAAACCGATAAGCCGCGCGTAATCTAGAACCCAGTTGCCATCGATCGCAGAAGGAAGCGCGGGTTCCGGTGCATGGACGGTTGGCTTCGTCATCGCATCAATTGGTGCTCTGCGTTGGTGCCAGGTGGTAGCCTGCTCATAAGCATGACCGAGCTGAAGTACTCTTGCCTCTTCCCATGCTCGTCCTGTGAGTTGCATACTCACTGGCAAACCGCCTTCAGTAAACCCGCAAGGCAAGGCAAGGCTCGGAAGCCCAGTCAGACTGATAGGACGCGCCAGACTGTGAGTTGCCGACTCCGGCGCCTGTCCATCAATCGGATGCGCCGGATAGGCGGTCGTTGGAGACACAATCACATCCACTTTGCTGAGGACTTCAAGAAACTCAGTCGTCACCATCTCTCGCAGCCGTTGGGCCGTCACGATCTCGTCAGAAGTGAGCAAAGCAGCTCCAGTTATTTTGTGCATGAACGCTGGAGTATAATCACGAGAACGCGCAAAAAAGTTCTCTCTGTGAATTGAAAACGATTCAGAATAGGCGATCGCCCAAGACGCTGCCGACGCATAAGTGCAGGTTGGCATATCAATCTCGATAGTCTCTGCTCCAAGATCGTTCATTGTATTCACAGCAACTCGCACTGCCTGGACAACCTCGGGGTCACAGGCTTCGAAGAAGTAGCTCTTTGGAACACCAATTCGGAGCCCCCTAACGTCCCCATTTAGCGGAGACAGATAATCGGGAACAGCGACGGTCGCAGCACTTGGATCGTGTCGATCTGGCCCAGCAATCGCTTGCAACAGATGTGCAACATCCCGCACGGTACGGGCCATTGGTCCAGCGTGATCCAGGCTCCAACTCAACGGCAGTATTCCCGATCGGCTGATCCGCCCGTAGGTTGGCTTGAGTCCGACAACGCCGCAGAGTGACGCCGGGATGCGGATGGAGCCGCCGGTATCACTCCCCATCGCCCCTGGTACAAGGTAGGCAGCCAAAGCAGCACCGGAACCAGAGCTTGAACCTCCAGGGTGGTACTCGGTATGCCAGGGGTTACGCGCATTGCCGAGAAATTCCATGCTGCCGGACGCAAATTCAATCGTGTTCAACTTGCCCATGCAGATGGCACCAGCCTGGCGCAAGTGGCTCGCAACGGTGCAGTCAGCTGAGGCAACATAGTCAGCCATAAGACGTGAATTGGCAGTCGTCGGAAGCCCCTGGACATGGAAAATGTCCTTGTAGGCTACAGGGATACCATGCAGAGGACCGCGATAACTGCCAGACGCAATCTCATTCTCTGCTGCCTTGGCAGCTGCGCGCGCGCCCTCTGCGTCCACATGGAGGTAGGCAATAAGCGCATCATTGTGCTCTTCAATGCGCGCCAACAATGCATCAACGATATCAACCGGCGAGACTTCTTGGGAACGGATGTGGGTGGCCAGCTCATCGATCGTGAGAGTACAAAGCTCGTCATGCGTCATGTTCGTTGTCTTTCACAGAGTTCTTCGATCACAAGGTTTAAAGTGTTGCTCGTTGCCAGCCAAATGAAACGAAATGATTTGCGTGTGAGATGTGGGTTCTGAGAACAGACGGCAATCAACTCCACATCGACAACCGCCACTTCAGCTTTGAAGAATTGCACACCAACGGCTATACCCCGGGCGTCCTCACAAGCAGCGGCCATGGGCTAGCTTCCGTATCAGGCTCAATCGTGACCTCAATCAAGGCCGGCAGATCTTTCGCAATGGCCTCACCCAGAACTGGGCGAAGTTCTTCCGGGCTGCTCACGCGATAGCCTTTCGCACCGAAGCTCTGCGCGAGCATCATGAAATCTGGGTTCTGCAGCTCAACAGCGTTGGTGCGATCATTGAATAGTTGCTTCTGGTCGCGCCGGACATTGCCATAGGCGGAATTGTTGAACACGAGCGCAATCACACCGATCTTCTCTTGAACAGCCGTCGCCAGCTCCTGCACAGCGAACATGAAACCACCATCCCCGAGCACTGACACAACCGCTTTGTCGGGGTTGGCCAACTTCACGCCAAGCGCGGTCGGATAGCCGTAACCGAGAGTGCCTTGATAGCCGCACGTCACATATGTCCGCGGCTCAAATGCACGCCAGCCAAAGTAACTTGCGTAGACGACCTGACACAGGTCATCGACGAAGAACCCATCACGCGGGAGGACGTCGCGAATGACATTGAGATAGCTCATCTGCGGTTGAATTTCATTGACCGCTTCGCGCGTTCCGCCAACGGCCGTTTTGATCCGCTTCTTGGCACCTGTCTTAGGCTTGGAATCCGCTAAGGCATCGATCAGAGCCTGCGTACCATCGATGGCGTCCGCGACGATCGGGACATGCGGCCTGAACCGGCGCATCTCAGCACCGTCCACATCGATCCGGATAACATGCGGAGGAGCTGCGGGACTTTGGATCATCGTCCGCATGCCCGTCCAGCGCATGTATTGCAACTCAAGCCGGCTGCCAATGCCAATCAGCACGTCCGTCTCTCGCCAGAGTTCATAGGCTGCCACCATATCTACGAAGAGTGGGTGATCGCCAGGAACAACTCCCTTACCGCTACGATGAGTAGTAACCGGTGCGCCGATCTTCTCGGCCAACTCGACCACTTGTGACGCCGCATGCTGCGCGCCACCGCCGATCATGATCATCGGGCGCTTCGCGCGCTTGATGAAGCGCACTGCAGCCTCAACCATTGCCTCATCGACAATCGAATGTTGTGCTGCAGAAACTGGTTCCGGCGCGGCAGCCTGACCAGTCATTGCCATCGTATCCCAGCCCATCTCAACCGACACCGGCCCTTGCCGGCCCGAGATCATCGTCTTCCACGCCTCCGCCATAATCGTATTCACGTCCTGCGGATGCTCGATCCGATACGCCGCCTTTATAAACGTGGACAACGTCGCGCGCTGATCAGGCAGTTCATGGAGATGCCCGCGCAGCTGCCCCATGAACATTGACGGAGACTGCCCTGTGACACACATGATCGGCGCATTGACGCCAAAGGCGGTACATAGCGCAGCCCCGGTGTTCAGCACTCCAGGCCCTGGAACGACAGAGTAGACCGAAGGCCGCCCCGTCGACTTTGCATATCCAAGCGCCATATAGGCTGTGGCTTGTTCATGACGCGCCGAGACGGTGCGGATCTTGTCGGCATTGCGTGCCAGCGCATCAAACACCGGATAGGTCTGCGCACCTGGCAAGCCGAATACAGTATCAACGCCATTCACAATGAGATTGGCAACAATCATGTCGCCTGCTGTTTGTTGGTTACTCATCACGAACGAAACCTACTCTTTGCGGAAGACACATCGGCTCTCCCAGTATGGATGCGGAACCGCCAGACCGCTAGCCCAATTCGTTGAGTGTCTGGATTGCAGCAACCTGCCGATGCGGCCAGGTTAAGGCATCAGCCTGTCGAAACTTGCAGCAACATCTGCCAACGCGTTAACCTCAGCCACTCTCAGGATGAAGGACCCCAACATGAATGACGCCGCTGCCCAGGTTGAAACCGATCAGGTCATCACACTTGATGTGACTGACGGGATTGCCACGATGACCATGTCCCGGCCGAAACAGCGCAATCCATTTACGCCGGAATTCAAGGAACGCATCGCTGAGTTGATGGCTGAGATCCAATCTCGCAATGATATCGACGTCTTGATTCTCACTGGAAGCGACGGAGTATTCAGTGCCGGCGGCGACATCAAAGCAATGGTGGCCCGGGCGCAGGGTGAGGCGCCGCCACCCGACTTCAATCGCAGCCGCATGTATTCGTTGCACAATTGGCTGCAGGCCCTTCGCACGCTCGAGCTACCCGTGATTGCAGCGGTCGACGGCCCTGCCTTTGGCGGCGGCTTTGCACTCGCGCTCTGCTGTGACCTCGTACTCGCAACGCCACGCACGCGCTTTTGCTCTGTCTTCGGACGCATCGGCCTGGTTCCGGATTGCAGCGTGTTTTTCACCTTGCCGAGAATCGTTGGCATGCAGCGCGCCAAAGAACTCATGTTTACCTGCCGGGTGATTGATGCAAGCGAAGCCGAAACCCTTGGCATTGTCATGGAGATCCACGAACCCGATCATCTCGCTGCGGCAGCACTCAAGCTCGCCAAGAGGATGCAAATGGGAAGCAAAGCTGCCCTCGGCATCACCAAGCGTGTTACCAATCAGGCATTTGATCTTGATGCCCATGCGTTGATCGAAATGGAAGCCGCCGCCCAGGCGATTTGCGCAGCCAGCGACTATCACAAAGATGCCGCCAGACGCTTCGTCGAAAAGCAACCACTGCTGTTCAATTGGGATGCGTTTGAAAAAGACGGTTGAGACCCGACATGACCGAACAGCCTCACCGCGCGCCTTCGGCGAGGAGGCTGTCGGGCCAACGCAATTGTTCAACGAAGCTCAAGTCGTCTTTCGGGCTTCTGGATGTAAGCTCTTACCGAGAATATGGTCGGACCGACCGATGACATGATCGGAACTGCCAACAATCAGGGGATCGGGTGCGTTCACAATTTGCCTGTCCTTTTCCGGATAGGCCAGTGATGACAGGAAATGCTTCATACAGGCAAGCCGGGCACGCTTCTTGTCATCGGACTTGATAATCGTCCAAGGAGCATCCGCCGTATCGGTATAGAAGAACATCGCCTCTTTGGCTTCCGTGTAGTCATCCCATTTATCGAGTGACTGCACATCAATCGGCGACAACTTCCACTTCTTCAGAGGCTCATTTTCGCGGGCCTTGAACCGCCGCAGCTGCTCTTCTCGCGTCACCGAAAACCAGTATTTGAAGAGGATGATCCCATTGCGAACCATCATACGTTCGATTTCTGGCGCCTCGCGCATGAACTCAAGGTATTCATTCGGTTTGCAAAACCCCATCACCCGCTCAACACCCGCGCGGTTATACCACGAGCGATCGAACAAGACGATCTCACCGCCAGCCGGAAGTTGCTGGATGTAGCGTTGGAAGTACCATTGCGACTTCTCACGCTCTGTTGGCTTTTCAAGCGCAACGACGCGCGAGCCACGCGGGTTCATATGCTCGGTGAAGCGCTTGATGGTGCCGCCTTTGCCAGCTGCATCGCGTCCTTCAAACAGCAGAACGATCTTCTGGCCGGTCAGCTTGACCCACTCCTGCACTTTCAGAAGCTCGACCTGTAATTCCGCCTTCTGCCTCTCATAGGAACGGCGCGAGATCTTTCTTTTGTAGGGATATTCCCCAGTTTCGAAAATTCGGCGGATCGCATCCTTGTCGTGGCGCAGATCCATCAGACGCTGATTGGCTTGCTCGATTCCTTCATGCGCGTTCAGTTCGGCGCGAGCAGCAACCGGATCGGCCGAGGGCTCTTGAGCCGCAGGCGTGTTTGCATCGGCAGCTTGAGCGTCGGGATCAATTCCGTTTGTCTCGCGTCGCATAGTCCCTCCCAACACACCCTTGGTCCGATAACCCAGCATGTGCAACGCACATATGACTGCATTGATACAGGTCAAACGCCGACCGGATTTATCGGGCGGCAACAACATTGGTGGCCACTTTGCTTGACAAGCCTGAGCATGCACGCTTTAGAGAGCGCATGTGCAATCCTCTGCAGTCACCAGCGAGCGTTTATTATCTGCCGTCAAAATAACGGCGGGCGCATCCTCTTGCACATTCAACCGCCGCGTTCCGGCGGTTGATTACAGACAGGCATCCGGTATCGCGGCATCACCGGAGCTTTAGAATGTCCTCACAGATTACAATCTCGACAGTCGGCCTTATGGGCTTTGGCGCCTTTGGGCAGCTGATCGCCCAGCATCTCACCCCTCATTTAGCGTTAACCGTTAACGACCCGGTTCTGGACCGCGGCCGTCATCCCCAGCTGCCAGGCCAAGCGATTGCTGGATCAGTTGAAGACATCGGTCGATCCGATCTCATTATACTCGCCGTCCCAGTAAGCAGCCTGGCCGACGCCATTCACAGTTTGCGTCCGCACCTGCGGCCAGGTTGCACCGTAATTGACGTTGGTTCCGTTAAGATCGGTCCCATCCAAACGATGTTGGCAACACTGCCCACGACCGTGAACATTATCGGCTCGCATCCGTTGTTCGGCCCGCAAAGTGCACGTGATAGTATCGAAGGCCATAATATCGCCCTCTGTCCTGTACGAGGACAAAAGGTTCTCCGCCTCGTTAGGATCTTCCTGCGCCGTAAGCTTCGACTGAATGTCCACATCACAACTGCAGAAAACCACGATCAAGAGGCGGCGGTTGTTCAAGGTGTGACCCATATGATTGCCAAGGTTCTGTTGCGCATGGGCCCACTGCCGACAACTCTGACAACGACGAGCTTTGAGCGATTGATGCAGGCAACGGAGATGGTCCGCTACGATGCACCCAGCGTGTTTCAAGCCATCGAACGCGAAAACCCTTACGCCGCCCAAGTACGGGATCGGTTTTTCAAACTCGCAGACGAAGTGCGACGAGAACTCGAAGACGAAAAGCCTTTGTCCGCTGCTTCGCAGATGCACTCGGAATTTGAGTGGACCTTGTCTGGATGATCAGGATCGACAATCAGTGCCAGGCAAAATACCACGCAGACGCGTATTGTGGTGTCCCCATTCAGTTTGCCTACCACAGCACGCGCAGGTAGCATCATTCGAGGCGATCGATGACAAACGTTCCCAAATGATCGAGGACGCTCAGACCTCCGCTGAACCACACCACAGGCTAGAACCTCGCAGCCTTCAACACCAGACCAAGCAGGCGAAACATCAGCATGACTGACACACCAAATTATCAACACATCGCCTACACTGTCGACGGCTTGATTGCCCGGCTGTCCCACAATCGCCCGGACGCCCGCAATGCTGAGAGCCAGCTGCTGTTAAGTGAGCTTGACGACGCCCTGGCCCGCGCCGTCGCAGATGATGAGATTCGCGTCCTGATATTCGATGGCAAGGGTGATCATTTTTCCGCCGGTCATGACCTGAAAGAGGCTGCCGAGACCCGTGCCGATTTCACCGTCGAGCAACGCTGGGCCTACGAGGAATTGTACTACTTTGAATGCGCCATGCGGATTTGGGACTGTCCAAAACCGACGATAGCCCAGGTCCACGGTGCTTGTATTGCAGGTGGCTTTATGGTCGCCAACATGTGCGATCTGGTCATTGCTTCCGACGATGCCTTCTTTTCAGATCCTGTATGCCAGACCCTGGGCGCATGTGCGGTCGAGGTCCTCGTCCATCCCTGGGTCATGAGCACACGCAAAGCCAAGGAGCTGCTATTCACGGGACGGCGCATGCCGGCACAGGAGGCCTTCGACGTCGGCATGGTTAACAAGGTCGTACCCCGCGCAATTCTCGAAGACGAAACCCTGGCCATGGCGCGTCAGATCGCTAATGCGCAGCCGTTCGCGCTCAAGCTGGTCAAACGGTCTCTCAATCGGACACTCGACATGCAGGGTATGAGAAATTCACTGCTCGCCCATTTTGACACCCATCAACTGAGCCATGTGACGGAAGCATTTAAGACGGCACGAAGCGCCGGACTAGCCAGCGCAATCAAGCGAGGCAAATCTCAATGACAACCTGTGATAGCGCGCCGCTTGCCCTGTCAGGAGCCAGATCACTCAGAACCAACGGATTTGTATCATTCGTCTTGCGGGCAACAGGAGATAGTTTGCCGGCTCCGTGAAATTTTCCTTGAAAATTTCACGGGCATACGATTTCATAGAGAAGACTTTAGCTCAGGTTTAACTGACGCCCGACGCATTGTGGACTGCCCAAGTTTACCAAAAAGATCACCACTTGGGCACCGCGCGACTTTGCGTATTGAGTTCGGTATCTTTCTAGGTCCGAATAGAGATGCGCCATTCTGAGGCGCAGGTTGGCTCTGTCGCTCTGTGTCGGGCCGTGCTGCAACGGAGATCAGGCGTCAGATGTGCGCTACCAGTGGTGCTGTCTACGGTTACCAACATAGCATCATTGCTGCTATGGAGGAGATCTCTTTGCATTCGGACATTCGGCTCAATCGTCCTGTGATCCGAACAGAAACCATCAACCGAAATTCGACCCCGCTTTGAACCGCCCAGGACGTCGGCGGAACTGAAAGGCCAAGACAATGTCCCATACCGCGTCTGCAGTAGACCCTGACGGCCTGCTTGAATTCTCCGTCGTCTTCACAGATCGCTCACTCAATCACATGTCCAAGCGGTTCCAGACCGTAATGCGAGACATCCACGCGACTTTGCAAGAGGTCTACCAGGCCGAATCCGTCGTTGTTGTCCCCGGAGGCGGCACTGTCGGCATGGAGGCTGTTGCCCGCCAATTCGCCACGAACAAGAACGTCATGATTGTCCGCAACGGTTGGTTTTCCTTTCGCTGGTCACAAATTCTAGACGCAGGCACAATCACCGACAACGCCTTCGTCATGAAGGCGGGCCGGGTCGGCGACTACCACCAGGCACCATTCACCCCACCGGCCATCGAAGACGTCGTGCGCGAAATTAAGAGCCGCAAACCTGATGTCGTCTTTGCACCTCATGTTGAAACATCCTCCGGCATCCTGCTTCCAGACGAGTACATCGAAGCAATCACTGCCGCCGTCCACGAAGTGGGCGGCTTGTTCGTCCTCGACTGCATCGCATCAGGTGCAATCTGGGTGGACATGCGCGCACGAGGCGTCGATGTTCTGATCAGCGCACCTCAGAAAGGCTGGAGCTCTTCTCCGTCAAGCGGTCTGATCATGCTGAGCGATGCCGCCGTCGCAGCATTGGCTGAGACCACCAGCTCGAGCTTTGCCCTCGACCTGGCGAAGTGGCATCAGATCATGCAGGCCTACTTGGGCGGCGGTCACGCCTATCATTCGACGATGCCGACCGACGCGCTTACCGGGTTCCGTGACACACTGCTGGAAACCCGTGATTACGGTTTTGACAAACTGCGCACAGAGCAGGAATCCCTCGGACGTCGTGCCCGGGAAGTCTTGGCGCAGAGAGGATTCGCCAGCGTCGCAGCCCGCGGCTTTGAAGCGCCTGGCGTTATTGTCAGCTACACCGACGATCCAGCCATTCAGAACGGCAGTGCATTTGCCGCCCACGGCATGCAGGTCGCAGCTGGCGTGCCACTCCAGTGTGACGAGCCAGAGGATTATTCCACATTCCGGCTTGGCTTATTCGGCCTCGACAAACTTCAGGATGTGAACCACACCGTAGAACGTCTGGCCAACGTACTTGATGCGCTGGAGAATTAAGTCCTGATCATCGGCCTGAAGTTGAAACTGGTTGTTAGGTTTCAGTTTCAGGCTTTTATGATGACCGCAACTTCTCACTCAGGCAGCACACGGTGAAACCACAGATCATTCACCTCGTCGCTTCAACGCAAATTCTCCGTTGATCTCAACCGGAATGCCATGTGGCAATTCAAACATGCCGATAGCGGTACGTGCATGCTGGCCCTTCTCAGGACCAAACAACTCATAGAAAAGGTCCGATGCACCATCGATCACATCCGGCATTCGATCAAAGCCGGGCGCGGAGTTGACCATCCCGAACAAGCGGGCAACGCGGTCAATCCGATCGAGCTCCCCAAGCTCCTGTTTCAGGCTCGCAAGCATAGACAACGCGACAGCTCGGGCGGCGGCGTATCCTTCCTCCACGGTAAGGTCCTGCCCAACTTTCCCAACGGGTTTAATGCCGGGGCCACTCAGATCTCGACCATGACCTGAAACCAGAACAAGATCTCCAACGACAACACAACCGGTTCGATTTGGGTTCGGAAATATAAATGGCTCAGGCAGCGTGTGACCCATTTGAGCGATCTTGTTTTCAATCAATCCCATGTCTTGGTCGGCCCCGTGGTTGTTGGAGATCGTTAGCCCGCCGAACAAAGCTAGCTCAAATACCCAGCTCGAGGATAGCTTAATTCAACTCAGGTCAACTCTCCCGTTGCGCTTGCCCATCTGCGTCCTTGGCCGCTTGTCTGATCTGGATCGGATTTGTCCCATCAAACTTGTCACCCGCTCAACCCAACCAGAGACGTGACAACGTAATTCCAGTCTGGCAGTAGATTTATACCTAAAGATCACTAGCCGGGGAGAAGAAACATATGATGGTCCATGTGGAACGGCTTGGTCCAATCATAACACCCGACAACCACCCTTCAATCGGTGTCAACATCCAAGGTCCCTCGTTGATCCGCGTACCGGACTGGATCAAAGACCTGTTGGGTCGATACTACCTGTACTTTGCCGACCACAAGGGAAAGTACATTCGCCTTGCTTACGCCGACGCTCTAACGGGGCCTTGGCAGGTGCATGTTCCAGGAAGCCTACACCTGAAAGATTCGCTATTCCCGACAGAACCTCCACCCGTTCCAGCTGATGGTGGCGCAACGGCAAACAAAAGCGGCCTTGGCTATGTCCCTGGCAAGCGCACGCATGACTTCATCACCGAAGCAACAACCACTCACATCGCTTCGCCAGACGTGCACGTCAACGATGAAGACCGCCGCATCGTCATGTACTTCCACGGCTTGGAATCGTTCGCGCAACAAGCGACGCGGGTTGCTGTCTCAGAGAACGGCATTGATTTCACCGCCCATCCGGAAATTCTGGGCCGCACTTATTTTCGCGTTTTCAAGCGCCCCGACGCAGTTTATGCGTTGGCAATGCCTGGACAACTGTACCAGTCTCAGGACGGCTACACCGGCTTTGAAGAAGGCTCCCGCATCTTCAATCCTGATATGCGCCATGCTGCTTTGCTGCAGCGCGGCGACACACTTTATGTCTTCTGGACGCAGGTCGGCGATGCACCGGAAAGCATCCTGCTCAGTAAGATCGATCTGTCACGCGACTGGACAACCTGGCGCGAGTCCAAGCCGGTGACCATACTTCGCCCCGAACTTCCTTGGGAAGGCGCAGACGCACCGATCGAACCGTCCATCCGAAGTACGGCCTATGGTCATGTCAACCAACTGCGTGACCCCGCCATCTACGAAGAGGACGGGGACGTATACCTTCTCTATGCCATCGCGGGTGAATCGGGCATCGCTCTTGCCCGGATCATACTCGAAGGCTGATTAGCCCACTGGGCACACTCCTTCTAAAACGGCAATTCCAGTAAGACTTGTTCCAGCTCCGTATTCCCATCGCAGCAGACATATCGGGCCGTCTCATGTTATACAGTCCGCAACATTGCGTCGTGAAAAGATTTGCTTGATTGACTAGTCACGAGAGAGACTCCAATGCATCGAGACACGAACCTCATCCTTTGTCCAATCAACCTGCGCCACGTGAAATGGAATACCGCAGCATATTGGGAAGCCGTTGCGATGGCTCGACGACGCAATGCCAAACTCTTGGTGGCAACCGTCGCGCCGGAGATGGAACGCAATTTGATGATTACCGACTCCAAGGCTTTCTGGGGCGATGCATTGCAAAAATTCGTCACGGCCTACCCCGCCGAAGGTATCGAACTGGAAACTCTGGTTATTCTTGGCGCGGTGCATCGTGAGATTGTCAAACTCGCTGAGACCCGCAATGTCGATGTCATCGTCATGGATTCGGCCAATCCACGGATCAAAGACTACATCCTGGGAACCACGGCCAGCCACGTGGTTGCGCACGCCAAGTGTTCGGTTTACGTCGTCCGCACTTAGCAGCTGAACGCATCATCCGCATGGTCCAAGGATGGATTGTCTGCTGCAGGGCCATCACTGCCTGCGAGGCAACTGCCGGCCCCAACATTCACATCCCGACATCACCCCCCATCTCATACGCAATGACATCAGGCCAACTGGTGGCGCTTTCGGAAAGTCCCGACAATGACCTTGCTCATCATATTCGTCCTGCTTGCCATTGGCGTTTCGTTTCTCTGCTCCATCCTGGAAGCCGTGCTCCTGTCCATCACGCCGTCTTACGTCGAAACGGTCGAGAAAGATCGCCCCGACGTCGCCAAGCAACTGCGCCAGTTGCGCGGAGACATCGAACGCCCCCTGGCGGCCATTCTGTCACTCAACACCATTGCACACACCGTTGGCGCGACCGGCGCCGGCGCCCAGGCTGCCTTGGTGTTTGATGACTTCGGAGTGGCCGTATTTTCTGCATTGCTCACCCTCGGCATCCTGATCCTGTCAGAAATCATACCGAAGACCCTCGGCGCAACGTATTGGCGCGCGCTCACGCCGTTCACCGTCAGGGCATTGCCGGTGCTCATTACTGCGCAGCTGCCGCTTGTCTGGATGAGCCAGGCGATCACCCGGCTGCTCACCTCGGGCAAGTCGATTGCAGAGGTCTCGCGCGAGGAAATTACGGCACTCGCCAATGCCGGCCGGCGCGAGGGCGTCGTCGAAGAGGATGAAACCCGCGTGGTGACGAACCTGTTCCGGCTGCCGCAGATCAAGGCGCGTGAGGTCATGACACCGAGAACCGTGATTGAACATATTCCCGGGAATGCGACAGTCGCCTCGATTGTGCAGGGTCGGGACACGTTTCCTCACTCCCGCTTGATCGTGACCGGCGACTCCATCGATCAAGTCTCCGGCTTCGTTCTGACACGCGAACTTTTGGTTGCAGCACTGAACGACCAGGGCGAACGCGAGGTCGAAGATTTCGTGCGCGACTTGCCTCGCGTGCCTGAGAAAACTGATCTCGATGCACTCCTGGATCTCCTCCTGGACCGTGACGCGCATATTGCTCTGGTAGAGGATGACTATGGCGGCACGGCCGGGTTGGTCACCATGGAGGATGTGCTTGAGACCCTGCTCGGAAGCGAAATCGTTGACGAACACGATGAGGCTGCCGATCTTCGAAAGGTCGCCAGACTACGTGCTCTCCAACGCAGAAAACAGCTGGAGGAGCGGGCGGCCAGCCAACCAACCACAGCCAATGAGGCAAAAAGTTCGCCACCAAAAACACGCCCTGAGTAAAGCAGGTGAGTGGCAGAATACGGGATGTTTAGTAAGGGGGGATATATTGGTGTGGTCTGGGATACGGAGATTCTCGACATCACCGCTTCAGCGCAGTTAGAGCAGGATGATGTCCGCTCTGACCAGCTACGAACATCTGTTGCGCACCGCACAAGCCCACTTTTGACCCTGGCTGTTACGAAACGCGCGAATGCTGATATGATTCTCGCATAGCTTTGCGGGGGCATGGCATGAAGCGGTTCATCGAAGGACAGGCACGAGATCAGGCGACGTTCTTTCCTGAGTGCCTTGAGGATTGGATCGACGAGAACAATCCCGTCCGCGTTGTCGAAGCCTATGTCGAGAGCCTTGATTTGCGCAGTCTTGGCTTCTGCGGTGTTGACCCTAAAAAGACTGGACGCCCCGCATATCACCCGTCCGTCCTGCTCAAGCTCTACATCTACGGCTATCTCAATGCCGTGCAGTCGAGCCGCCGATTGGAACGTGAAGCAGGCCGCAATGTCGAGGTGATGTGGCTGCTTGACCGCCTTGTTCCTGACCACAAGACGATTGCCGAGTTCCGTCGCAACAACGGTCCCGCCATCCGTAAGGTCTGCGCGCAGTTTGTTGAGCTGTGTCGTCGGATCGGCTTGTTGAACGAGGCGAGCGTTGCCATTGACGGCTCAAAGTTCAAGGCGGTCAACAACCGCGACCGGAACTACACCACCAACAAGATGAAGCGTCGCCTGGCGCAAATCGATGAGAGTATCGGGCGCTATCTACACCAGCTTGAAAGCGCCGACCGCCAGGAACGATCCAAAGCGAGGGCGATGCGCATTAATCGTTTGCATGAGAAGATCGATAAGCTGCACGAGGAGATGGACCGTCTGGCCGCAATCGACAAGAAGCGATTGGAACAATCTGGTGAGCAGATATCGCTAACCGATCCAGACGCACGATCAATGGCAACGAGTGGTCGTGGCTCGGGTGTTGTCGGCTACAATGTTCAAGCCGCCGTCGACACCAAGCATCATCTGATCGTCACGCACGATGTTGTCCAGAGCGGCAATGATACCGGACAGCTGGCGGCCATGTCGAAGAAGACCAAACAAGTTCTCGGTGTCGAGAAGCTCGATGTCGTTGCCGACCGCGGATACTTCTCAAGTGAGGAGATACTCAAGTGCTCCAAGGCAGACATCATCGTTACATTGCCGAAGCCACAAACCTCGAACAACAAGCGCAAAGGCCTCTTTGTCAAAGCAGACTTCAGATACGTTCCTGACTATGACTTCTATATTTGTCCGGCGGGCGAGGCCTTGGTCTTCGTCTCGCATAAGCGCGATGTAGGGATGAACTTCCGACGATACACGACCAAGCAATGCGCGGGCTGTAAACTCAAGACGCGGTGCACAGAAGCTGCGCAACGCGTCGTCTCGCGTTGGGAGCACGAAGACGTTTTGGAGGACGTCCAACGCCGCCTTGATGAAAATCCAAATTACATGCGGGTGCGCCGCGAGACAGTCGAGCATCCGTTCGGGACGATAAAAGCCCGCATGGGAGCCACCCACTTCCTGATGAAGCGCCTGCATAACGTGAAGACGGAAATGTCACTCGCCGTTCTGGCTTACAATCTCACCCGCGTGGTCAACATCATTGGTATCGGGCCGCTCATAGCCGCGCTCAAGGAGTTCTTGACGCTTATTCTGGCGACATTGTTGAATACATCGCTGCCAGTGCTTTCTGGACCGCCGCAAATCGATTGCCGGGCCGAAATCCGATAAACTCGCAGATGAGCAAGCCCAACCGCTCTCAACACATCATCAAATCAGGTTTTGACACGACCAAGACCCGAAGCGGTCTCAAAGGTCTTTTTGCATATAGACAACATCAAGCTCTCGGCCATATTTGTATCCAATCCGCTGCGCAGTACCGATCAGACGAAAACCCGCACGCGTGTGTAATGCTATGGAGTTAGCATTTTCCGCATCGCCAATTACCGCCATCATCTGTCGATATCCTGCGCCTTGACATGCGGTAACGATTGCAGCCAATAGCGCCCATCCGATGCCTTTGCGGTGCTGGTCTTGCTTGACGTAGATTGTGTCCTCAACTGTGAAGCGATAGGCTGCGCGCTCTTTGTGCGGTCCCGCATACGCAAATCCAACAACCTCGTCGGCAAGGCTTGCAACGAAAATCGGAAAACCCTGGTCACGGAGACGGCCGACGCGCACGCCCATCTCGTGTGCAGTCGGAGGTATTTCTTCAAAGGTACCTGTCCCGTTCGTCACGTGCCAACCGTATACCTTTGCTATTGAATCAGCGTCGTCGAGCGTTGCTCTTCGGATCAGTATATCTGTCATAGTAATCCTACGGCCATAGCCAGCAAAATGAGCACGAGACCTGTCGCCGCCTGAACGATCGCACCACCTGCAAGAATGCTGGTCGCGGCAGTATCGTTATGGCCAGCCAACGCATCTCGACGGACAAGCCAGTAGAAACTGTCGTTTGGGAGGATTGCTACGAACGAGCCGACGCATATTGCGAAGACAGCCGCCACCGCTGGAACATCCATCCCTGCAACCAAGGGTGCTGCAACGGGCGCGACGGAAGCAAACGACGCCATGCTGGAACCTTGTGCGAGCTTGAAAACTACCGTGAGCATAAAAAGCCCGATCACACCCATCATCCCAGAGCCTGCTGGCAGGAGGCTCTCGATTGTGACAACGTTCATGAGGACAGCACCAAAGGCGCTCGCCACGCCGATCACAAGCAATAGCGAACCTGTTCGACGTACGGCGCTGTCGAGGCAGTCGCGCCGATCACAAGCGGCAAGAGAGGCCAGGGCTAAAGCTGCCGCGGTCAACAGCGCCCCTTTCGGCTTTGTCAGGAAATCGAGTAGCGGCATCGTGGAAAAATCAATGGCTGAGCCGGCTACGAGCAACCCTGCGAGCAATAAAAAAGGCGCAAAGGTCCAGATCGCAGCTCCGATCGACGTCGCACCGGCTGGTGGCGACGTGTTCGGTTTTTCACTCACGGAGACAATTCGCCCCCATAACGCACCGACAGCCCAAAGCGGGATTAACAGCGCCACCCCATAAATCAGAAGCGAGTCGTGTGGCACGCCGAGCCCTGTCGCTACGATGAGTGGTCCAGCCGGATAGAGGAGTTTAAATCCCGCATATGAGCCGAAGGCAACATCCAAACGCCTAGTGCCGGCAACAGGTGACAATGCCGCATAAGCTGTATCAGGGCAGATCATACCTGCACCGGCTAACGGCGATGCGGCAACGGCTGCGCTCGCAGGCGGCTTGGCACTTTGACGATCCATAGCGGCGGCAAGAAGGAACGAGGGAAGAAGAATGAGCGCGAATTCACCGAGCGCTTTACCGAATCCCGAGTTGTAAACTTCAACGAGGGTATCTGCTTCGAGCCCGGCCGCTAGCCCAATCGTCAACGTTACCACCACCATCCAGATCAGCAGTGGCCAATCGGGCAACAGCGAACGTATCGTGCGCGGTTGTGCTATTGAAGTTTGGCTCATAAGAATCTCCTCGATATTCCTGCAAATCATTGTAGTGATCTGTTACGGCTCAGAAAAACGAGTAAATTGGCAGCCTAATCATGAGCTCACATCATGAAAGACGACCGCTGCCACCATTGCGGTCGCTACAGGTCTTCGAGGCTGCAGCACGTCACGAGACGTTCACGGGGGCTGCGCGTGAACTGAACGTCTCCCAAGGCGCCGTCAGTCGGCAAGTCCAAGAGTTGGAGCGTTGGATTGGCGCAGACCTGTTTGTTCGTTCAGGCCCCAACATCAAGCTCACTGCAACAGGGCGCAAACTTGGCGAACAATCCAGTCAGGCATTAGCGCTTCTTCGAAATGCCGTGACTGATGCACGGCCATCATCCGGGCCTCGCCACGTCACGTTATCGATGTTGCCTTCGGTGGCGGCTAAGTGGCTTGCCCCGCGACTAGGCCGCTTTATTGAATGTCATCCAGATATCGATCTGCGCATAACCGCGTCCCGACAGTTTGTGGATTTCCAGGCAGACGAGGTCGATGCGGCGATACGTTATGGTGGGGGCGATTGGCCAGGTCTCGATGCCGAGCTGTTGGCTCGTGAGACTGTAACGCCTGTATGTTCACCGCAATACGCCACCAAACTGAGAGTCTCTGGGGTTGATGATCTGGCTCGGACAACTCTACTTCATACGGACATAAGTGAAGATTGGGCAATGTGGTTCAGAACGATCGGTCTGGCGATCCACTCGGTGCCGCGGGGGCCAAGCCTTGGTGACGATGCTGCAACGCTTCAGGCCGCCATTGAGGGTCAGGGTGTCGCGATGGGACGGTCGGTGCTGATTGCGGAGGATTTACAAACGGGCCGACTAACGGCCCCTTTTGAAGAGATCTTACAGACTTCGTTCAGCTATTGGTTCGTGATGCCGGTTGATGTTGAGCCTAGGCCAGACCTAATAGCTGTGAAAAACTGGCTCATAGAAGAATTCTCAATTGAGTGAAGATACACGAATTATTGACCCGAGTTCTGCTGTTGGCCCTTCGCGACATACCGATGTTGCGGTGCAATGGCAGCTATCGCCAGCTGCGGGCATGACGAGCATACCAGCGAAGCCAACGGCAGATGTCAGCAATTAGGATACAGCCCCTCTCAATCCCCCCCACCAAAACCAATGGCTCGCCCAGCAGGCCAACATCGAGCTCGTTTCCTGTGCCGGCAGATTGCCCGAGCGGACGCCATGACACCTCTGCCTCACAGCAAACTCAGTGTCACCTCGGAACGTACATGCCCCGGCGGAGGCCCGGGTTGCCGCGGCCTGCTCCTCAAAGAGTGCATCACCTACGGGTCAATAGATCCCGGCGACACGCACCGGGATGACGTCTGTGTGTCGTGACTACGAATGAGGAAAAGTACCGTTCAACACCCTTGGCGAGCAAGCTCAGTTCATTCCCGATTCAAATCGAGTCCAGCGTCAGCCAGATCAGCCCTCCAGGCGCCCATCGCTATCAGCCCAAGCGACAAACCAGCCTTCCGCAATCAGTTTGATTATGCGGCTATCCCGGTCTCAAGTGGTGCTGGGTTTGGCTGATGAGCCGGAGCCGTGTGCGACGCACGACGGGTCTCGAAGATCTGCCAGTCAACGGTATTGCCTGCGACGCCGGTCACCAAATACTGCGCTCGCTGGATAACGCGGGCCGACCCGATGTTGTCACGATGCACGCGCGCAATGATCGATTCCAAGTCAGTGAACCGTGCAAAGCACTCTCGCGTGAAACCTGGAACAATTTGACTTGCGATGCCCTGTCCCCAGTACGCGCGCCCGAGCCAATAGCTGACCTCTGCGGTTGAATGTGTGGGGCCCGCATCGTTGAATAGTAACCTCACTTGGCCGACGACTAAGCCATCGATTTCAATGGCCCGCACTACATGATCTTCGCGCGAGTTGGACAACTCAATCAAACTGGCTGCCAAGTCTTCAGTCATCGTTCCCGGATAGTCTTCGGGCAAGTATTGCCAGACTTCAGGATCTCCCAGAAGTTCGACATAGCGGGCAATATCTTTGCTCGACAAGGGACGCAGCCTGTAAGGCCCATCACCCACGATCCAGACGTCTTGAAGTGGTTGCGGCGGCTCCCGCCGCTGAAGCTGCTCGACCGCAATGCGCGTTGGTTGTGCGACTGTCGTGCTTGTGTTGCTTCCGAACGTAATATCGTCGAGACACGTCAGAGCAACCATCCCCTGTTGCACGGGGTCGTAGGCCAACGGGATACCGTTATCACGGCAGTATTGCAGCTCCTCAGCATCCAAGGCGCCCATCGAACGTCTGCGGTAAGGATCGAAATTGTTGCCACTTGGCAACGCGCAATTTCCGATAGAAGCAGACATCGCAGAACCTCCTCGTTGGTAATGAGTGAGCGACCTTTCCAATAACGCGGCAGTCGCTTCGAGAGCGCATCGACCGAGCGCGCTTGCGAAGTACCATATGGGCAAGGAGCCAAAATAAACGAGACGTTATTTGATAGATTTTATCTATTGCTATAAGCTGTTTGAGGAATTTTTCTATTGTGAGTCATGAACTTGAAAACATTGAAAACTGAATGTTGCCACGTTGGCTCAATCACAGTCCAGCAGCTGGCGGTTCCACAGCCAAATTTGCCTTCGATACAATGTTGCTTTCAATAGCTTCGGCAGGCGCTTCCGAGACAGCCGGAAGGAAAACCCCTCTTGCAACGATGGATGGTTCAGCAGCATCAATGCAGGTCGCTAAGAATGGCGCGTCCGAGGCGTTGGCTCTTCGAATGGTGCTTCTTTCCATTCCAAACAATGTCGATATCACCTACTAACCGCAATCCTGAGTGAGACGGATGAGAGGTAAGATATCCACTGTTGCAAACGATCAATTCTGCGCCGTTGCTCTACTGGAAATATTGACGAAGCAATCCGGCCGATGGCAATCTGATCACCCCTCAGGCCCAAAATCCCCATCCGATTGCTAGTTGCCCATGTTCCTACGAGTTGCCGTCATCGCAATTGCCATTTTGTGCGTGAGCCCCGTGCTGGCTGAACAACGCATTGCGCTCTTGATCGGCAACCAGTCGTACTCAAAAGCCGTCGGCCCGCTGATCAACCCTCACACCGATGTCAGACTTATCGGCGACGCACTGCGAAGTATCGGCTTCAAGGTCACCACGATCAAAGATGCCGGCTACAAGAAAATGGATCAGGCCTTCAAGCGCCACGTCCAACGCGTGCGCCGGGCCGGCCCAGACGCCGTCAGTTTTGTCTATTTCACCGGTCACGGTGTCGCCAATCCCGACACAGGCGAAAACTACATTGTCCCAGTCGATGCGCAACGCGCAGACGCCACACTTTGGGAAAACTCCATCGAGCAATCGGGTTTGATAAACCGACTTCAAAAACAAGCTTCGAATGCGACACACTTTGTTGTCTTCGACGCCTGCCGAGACGAGTTGCAACTGAGTGGGCCGCTGAATAAATCGCTTGGCAAGCGCAAGGGCATGCTTGCGATCAATGACACCTCTGGCATGTTAATCGCCTATGCGACGTCGCCCGGCGCAACCGCGAGTGATGGAAGGCCCGGCGGCAACCCTTATGCGCGCCCCCTGGCGCAAGAGCTCGTCAAACCTGGTGTTGAGGCTGTTCAGATGTTCCGCCGGGTCCAGCTCAAGGTCAAAGCTGCCATCGGCCAGGATCCATGGCTCTCCTTTCCTGCGCTCCCTGCCGTTTATCTGGGAGGGAAGGTTCAACAGTCAAAGGAGGAACAAGCCCGCCGGGAATGGGAGAAGGTCAAAACCTCCGGAGATCCAGCTCAGCTGCGCGCGTTTGCGAAGCGGTTTCCCGGCACGATCTATCAGCGCGTTGCCTTGTTGGATGCCGACAAGCTCGAAGAGAATAGAACGCTCTCAGCAAGAAGCCGATCTGCCGCCATATCGCAATCCAAGCCATCAAGCCAGCCAAGCCTTGCGCTGAATGAGTGGCAAAAAATTGAGCGGTCGTCCGATGCATCTAGGCTCCGGAAATTTGCAGAACGATTTCCTGGAACAACATACGCTCGCTTAGCATTGGACAGGGCAGCCCGCCTCGAGAAGAGAAACAACGCCACCGGTGCAAAGTCATCTCTTGCACTAGCAATTGAACAGCGACTGTTGGAACTTGATCGACGTAAAATAAACGGCAAAGCCAAGACCAACCAAAGAAAGAAGGGCACTCTCCTGAAGGGTTTGGGGATCTGGGTTGAAGAGTATGTGTACGTCAGAAATGGTCCCAGAAAAGCGCTTCGCATTATCAAAACTGATCGTGACCTCACGCCCAAGCTAGCAGAGCACGTTAAACCAGGTTCCGATATCAGCAGCATCGGCGGGATAATACCTGTCCGTGACCTGAAACATGCTCAGGCCCAACTAGGGAGAGTGATTGCAGAAGGAAAGCGTGAAATTGTGCTGGTGGTGCAAGATCGTCGTAACCGCAAAACAACACCACTGACCTGGCCACTGAGATAGCTTGTGCTATCCCTTCGAAGTTTATTCTTCTCAATCGCATTCTGTTGTTGGAGAGAGCCATAAGGCTAGGACCCATGCTTCCATCCTCTCCATAACCCCGGTTCGCCGCGTGGCCTGAGCGCGATCAGGAAGCTCCAGCTCACCGCAGTCCCGGGAAGAGCATTGCCATGCGGGCGGCTGCGTGATCGCGCCTGCACAGGACCCCGCCCCTCGCCAACAAGTCGCCACCGCCACGAACTCGATTGTTTCCGAGTTCGCAATTTAGCAATGCGAAGCTCAAAACATTGGACTTCGCTGGCAATCCTGAGTGAGACGGAAAATACGGCAGGTTTGCTAAGCGCGGATAGAAAAAGGGGATAGCTTTGCAGCAGTCTCGGACATGGGCGGAGGCAGTGCCTCACTGTACCATCCTCCTGCGATGGACTATACAGCGAGTATGAAAGTCCGCGAATTCCGGCCCGATGACGCCGAAGACCTTCCCTTAGTCCTTCATGCCTCAGTTCACGCGGTCGGTCGAAAGGCCTACACGCAAGCTCAGCTTGAGGCGTGGAGCCCGAAGCCAATGACAGGCGATGTGTTTCTGGCGCGTGCGTCCGACGGGCGGTCAGTGTTCGTTGGCGTTGACGAAGCCGAGAAACCAATTGCTTTCATTGAGCTGGAAAAAGATGGCCATATTGACTGTTTTTATTGCCACCCGGAAGTCGTGGGAACGGGCGTCGGAAGAAAGCTCTATGACCGGCTTGAGAAGGAGGCAGTAACAGCGGGTCTATCGCGTCTCTACGTGGAGGCGAGCGAAACAGCCAAGCGCTTTTTCCTGCGCCAAGGGTTTGCAATGATCAAACGCCGCGATTTTGAGCGGCAGGGTGTTCCAATACACAATTACCTGATGGAAAAAAACATCCAATCAGGCGATTAATCAGCCGCGTCTGCGTAGCCGACATTCACTCATGCCTGATAAGTCGTCGGCAAAACAAGACAGCAGCAAACTATTTTCCACAATGGGCGTGCGGTCCAGCTCCGACATTTGATTGCCGTTCCTGCTTGTCTCAATCTAAGAGTCGGAGCCGAAGGAACGCGAGCAAGACTATTTTTCTAGTGTAGCTTTTGCAGCTGACGCCTGGATTCGAGCTTAACCGCAAATTGGGATCAAGCGTCAGATACACTACACCAACCAGTCACAGTCAGATGAGTTTCAAGTCGATACTCCTCGGGCCTCCAGTCAATCTACCACATCACAAAGGCGATGAGTGCTCGCCTCATCCACAAACAATAATTGCTGCATATTCAATAGTTTGGTAGAGGTCAATGAGAATAGGATGCCAGTTCGAGTGGAGCAAGATAATGCGCGCATTATTAGCACTTGGCGTCATAAGTATTTGTTTGGGTGGTATGCTGGATGCCGCACAGGCCAAATCCAAATGCCCCAAAAGATGCTTCGAGAGCCAGTTATTCGATCTGGAGTGGCGGTGAAGTCAAATACATTATAACGGGTCGGCACAGCTGTGGGCGAATGATGCGTTGCTCGCCTGGAACGCGGACCAAGAACCGCCGCTGTCGGTGGATATAGGGACAAGTTCTGGATACGTAGAATAGGTCGTCACTTCGCCGATGACCTTGTTAGACACGCCCGCCTTCTAAGAGCGGAGAGCTCTACCATGACGTGAGCACTGCCGAAATCAAACAGAATGACCCACCGTGTTTCTACAGCCATGTTTATACAGTCATTCCGGCGGTCCGGAGACCCTCAACGAGCAGTGTCTGATCTGCGTCATGCTTATAAGGCAGCAACCGTTCCGTCATTGAAATTGAAAAATTTGGATTGAGCCGCTCAACTTCCGTGAGTTGCGCACGCGCCTCAACAGTATTGCCGAGATGGCCACAACAGGCGGCCAGATAAACACGCGGCCACAGCGCATCGGGATTGCGGCGAACGCCGCGCCTCAGGAAGACAGCAGCATCCTCGAACATACGCATCATAAAGCTAGCCATGCCAATATAGTGAGGATAGTAGAATGGATGGAGTGGGTTCAGCCGGATAGCCCGTTCGATCAGCTGCTTGACATCATGGTTGTTGCCAGAAAAGTGCAAAGCGCCGGCCAGTGCAGCATAGGCCTCTGCGTTGCCCAGGTCCAAAGTGATCCAGTTGCGCGCCGTATCCACTGCTTCGTCGTGCTGTCGATTAAACAGGCGGACAGTGCTGATCGCCTCCAGTACGAGCGGCAGAGCGGGATCGCGTGACGTTGCCTCCAAAGCTAGGTCCAGTGCACGATCCAGCGTCGGCTCCAACCCTATGAACCAGTCCTGGACGTAAGTCTCGGCAAGCCCCGCATACGGCTCTGCATAGTTGGGATCCAAAGCGATTGCCTGCTTGAAGAGTTCGCGAGCCGCGGCATTGCTGGCGGGGGAAAAGAACCGATACTGCTCGCGCGCGCGCAACACGCAATCGTAAGCCTCATAGTTTTGCGTCGGCTGCTGGCTGGCATGAGCTTCCGAGCTGCCGACCAGTCTCAGTTCCAGCGCGCGGACGATCTTTTGCGTAACATCATCCTGGACGGCAAAAACGTCATCGAGGTCTCGGTCATATCGTTCGGCCCATAGGTGGCCACTTGACGAGTCTGAGGCGAGCTGAGCGCTAATCCGCACCCGCTGACCGACCTTTCGAACACTTCCTTCCAGCACATAGTGAACACCCAGTTCGCGGCAAACATCCTGAACGCTTGCTGCTTTACCTTTGAACATGAACGACGAGTTTCGGGAGATAACCAGTAGCTCCGGTATTCTGGATAGCTCCGCAATCAGGTCTTCAGTAATGCCATCGACGAAGTACTCCTGCTCAGCATCATTTGACAGATTGCTGAACGGCATCACTGCAATAGAGAAATCACCGGCGGGCCGTGCTGTTCCGGCTTTCGCCACAACCTGGGCTATTCCCCAACCGTAGGTTCCCACGGGTTCGGCGATGTTTTTGAACTGCTGCACGCCAAGCTCGTGGAATGCCGCTGCGAGCTGCCGGTCCAGGCTTCGCCACGCAATATCAGAAACAATGATGCTACCTGGCTCGGCGAAGTCCTGCAGGCGTGCTGCGATATTGACGCCATCCCCAAATATATCCTCGTCCTCATGCGTTATGTCGCCGAGGTGTAATCCAATACGCAGTTTGATCGTTCGATGCCCAGCCAAGGCCTCCTGCAGACGAATGGCACATGTCGCGGCCTTCACAACGGACGCGAACTCGATCAACCACCCATCACCCATACTCTTGATGACCTGGCCGGCGTGTTCCGCGACAAGCGGTGCCAGAATATCTCGCCGCAGCTCTCTGAGCGCCGTTAAAGTGCCAGCTGTATCGACGCCCATCAGCCGGGAATATCCAACGACATCAGCAACGATAACTGCAGCCAATTTGGGCGAGGGGACTGTAGACATTCCTGAGTAGTAACCGAGGCAACGACCGACAGGAAGGGGCAGACCCACTATATTTTGAGTTCATGTGGGACCATCGATGGCCCATCATTACACGCCCGTTCTGCAGCGCAATGGCAGCGATCACCACAGGCGAACATGCCCGCTGCCATGATGTGGGCCGCTAAACTCACGGCGGGCGAATGTCTCCTCTTGGGATATCGCTCCAATGTTAGTCGACTGCCTGGTCAAGGGCAGCTGCCGCGGCCTCTGTCTTCAAGCGACATCATCAGGCCTTTTGGAACACACAATAAAGGGCGGTTTCACCCAGCCCCTTAAAGAACTCTCCCGGGGTCTTTGCCACAGCCCGTAGTGTTTCACGGTCCTGAAATTCCCGGAAAGTCTGTTCGAAGCCAGCATCGGTCCAGAGGTTCTCGTGAATCGTGCAGCCCAAATACCCGCCGCTCTTCAACACGCGAACAAGCTCTGGAATGGCCTCACACCCAACATGACCAAGCGTGAAGGTGCCCGATGAGATGATCGCCTCGTAACTTGAGGACTCCAAATCAAGCGGTTGCGTGACATCTGCCTCTATCAGCGAACGATAAATACCCCGTTCCCGCGCGCGCTCAAGCATACGAGGCGTGATATCGATTCCGTCAAACAGCTGAAATCCGAGATCGGACAGATACTGGCTCGTAAGTCCAGTGCCGCACCCCACATCCAAAACCGGGGTGGACTTATCAGAAACGTAAGCGGCGAGACTTTCCGCCATGAGCCTCGGCGCAACATAGCCGAGTTTTTGTTCCATCTGATCATCGTATTGCTCAGCCCATTGATCGTAAAACGACATCGCAGCCTCAAGATCTTTCAGTCCATAGGCCTGCTGCAGGAACGGATCGGACTTTCGCTTGTCCGCATCATCATGGCTCATCGTTGTTGCACTCACTTTTGTTGGCGTAGCCCAACACTAGCAACTTCCGGACACACCGTCGATTGCGGGTCGCTGGCGCTTGCGGAACACAGCCTCACCCAACTCCACCAAAATCAGCGGCTGATCCGGCAGATCGGCATCGGCCTCGGTTCCAATGTAGCCAGATTGCCGGAGCGGAGGACGGGGTTGCTGGGCCCCACTCCCAATCGAGCGCAAGACCTGCGGACCGATAGATCCCGGTGACGAGCACCGGGATGACGTTTCGGTTTCTAACGTAAGACGGAGCAGACCTTCTGTGCATGAAGTCCGGTGATTGAAAGAGGTATTGCGCTCTGCCAGCGCGTCAAACCCCGCACGCCTCAGGCGTCGGAGCGATCAAATCCGTTCAGGAGCGCGGGACGTGAAGTGTTCCGCTAATCTATAAATGTGGAGCACATCACGCCCCGCGTCTCGGCCGGCAGCGGAGGGTCCACCTTGGCACGCTGCCCGACTTGAGCCCAATGGGATACCACCGGGCTCCGTCCTCTCCATAACCCCGGTTCGCTGCGAGGGCTGCCGCGCGTTGCGACGCCGATCGCGGCCCCGGGAAGAACATCGCCATGCGGGTGGCTGCGTGACCACGCCCGCACAGAACCGAACCCCGCCCCTCGCCCACAAGTCGCCACCGGAAAGCAATCCTGGTCGAGACGGGTGAGAGAGAGGATAGGACAAGTTCAGTGAGGGGGGATAAGTTGGCGGGGTCAGCAATGCAGAGAGGGCGTGTGAAAACGCCTTTGGATCGGGCTCTTGCTGGGGCAATGCACAAGGCGTGCGGCGATTTGGTTTTTTCGCTTCAAATCGCTTTGAAGCGCCTCTGTAGCTGGCAGAAGGCGTTCTGCGGGATGATGGTCACCGCGAACCATGATAAGAACGCCCGAATAGCCTTGATCAACTCCGGTGCACCGACAATCGCGATAACCCGCATCATGTTGTAGGCGAGCACATGTAGCGCCATCTCAGTTGCGACGTGTTTGAGCGTTCGCATCTTGAAGTGCGTCGCACCCATCCAGGCTTTGATCGTACCGAAAGGATGCTCGACTGTCTGGCGGCGCAGAGACATCTTGTCAGGATTGTCTTCAAGACGCTGTTGGACGCGATCCAAAACATCTTCGCGTTCCCACCGTGAGATGCGGCGCTGTTTGCTTGGCGTGCAGTGGTGCTTGACCGGACATGTCTCGCAGACGGTTGTCCAGTAACGATGAAGAACCTTGCCATCCTCATGCCGTGTCATGCGCTGCGTGAGATGCTGGCCCGCAGGGCATACATATAGATCTTGATCGGCGTCATAGATGAACGCACTGCGGTCGAACCGACCGCGCGCCTTTGCATTTGATGTCGTCACCTTCGGCAGCGTCACCGTGATGCCGTCGTCTTCGCAGGCAACGATCTCCTCGCCCTTGTAGTAGCCCTTGTCGGCAACGGCATCGAGTTTTTCGACACCGAGTGCGTCGCGCGCCTGATTGGCCATATCTGACAGCGCGCTTCTGTCCGACCCGATGTTCGTGACCTCGTGCGCAACGATCAGGTGATGCTCGGTCTCGACGGCGCTTTGCACATTGTAGCCAACGACGCGGGGATGCCGGCTGGTGATGGCCATGGAGCGTGCATCGGGATCTGTTTCCGAGATCTGGTTGACGCCTGTACGGTCCATCTCTGCTTGGACCTCAGCGAGCTTGTCGGCTTCCTTCCTGAGCCACGCAACTTTGTCGACGACACGCTTGATCTGCGCGGCGCTGACCGGCATGCCAGTTGCAGAGTGCACCTCGTCGGCGCGATCAAGCTCTGACAGATAGCGCTGAATGCGTTCGTCGATTTCCTTGAAGCGCTTGCGCAGTTTCTCGCGCGTAAAATTCTTGGCCTTGGCATTCACGGCCTTGAACTTACTGCCGTCGATGGCAACGCTGTCGCTGTTGAGCAGATTGATATCGCGACACAGCGCAACGAACTGCCGGCATACGTTGCGGATCGCCGACCCGTTGTCCCGGCGAAAGTCGGCAATGGTTTTGAAGTCGGGCTTCAATGACCCCGTCAGCCAGATCAACTCGACATTGCGACCGCACTCGCGTTCCAGGCGGCGCGAAGACTGAACCTGATTGAGATAGCCGTAGACGTAGATCTTGAGCATCGTCGCCGGATGATAACCAGGTCGCCCCGTGGCTTCCGGCACAATGTCAAAACCAAGCGTACTCAAATCCGACGCATCGACGAAGGCGTCGATCGCGCGTACCGGATTGTCATCGTCCACATAGTCATCCAGGCGCTCGGGAAACAGCATTGTTTGATTGCGATCGGCACCCTCGAGAAACCGCTTCATGACCCGCCCTCACAGAGAATCAATCAGGCAAGCGTATCATGAGTGGGAGGCTACGTTTTCACACGCCCTCCAGAGTATGCGGACCTGGGTGGCATCAATGATCTGCTGCCCCCGATGTCAGCTTTCAACAGCAGCGGACATGCATTGTGGGGTGCACATGCTCACTTTTGACCCGAATCTATGGACCGGCTGCGGGACGCAAGTGAAAATCGTGCGTGGAGATCGGAAGTCGCTAATATCTATCCGGCCTGTTGATCGGCTCGCGGGCCGTGGCCTTGATGGGAATACGCACGCGCCATTGGTCTCATTAGCGGACAGACTGTTTTGCAGTCCTTCGGGTCATCTGACTTTGCGGGCGTTTCTTGATCCGTTCCATGCTTTCATTTCATTCGCGAACTCGATGGATGCTTGCCCAGTTAGACTGCAATCTCATCCGTTAACAACTCGAACCTGCCTCCGTTATGGAGAATACTCCAGGCAATGCGCGCGAGCTTGTTGGCAAGCGCTGCGGCAAGCTTATTCTTGTGCATGCGCCCTGATGCTCGCGTCAGCCAGGCACCAAAACTGAACTTCGGCCAATTGTGGGGTCGCATCAGTAGGATTTGAGCCGACTGTACAAAGAGCGTGCGCAGATAGCGGTTGCCACGCTTCGAGATGCGCCCGAGGATGGTTTTGCCACCAGTGCTGTATTGTCGTGGCACCAATCCCAACCAAGCACCGAAGTCCCGGCCACGGTCGAAGGCTTCACCTGTGCCGATTGCGGCAACCATGGCTGTCGAGATCATCGGGCCAACACCGGGGATCGTCATTAGGCGTCGGCAGTTGCGTTCGACCTGGCTGACTTTCTCAATCTCGTTGGTAAGGGCCTCAATCCGCTTGTCCAACCAGAGCCAGTCCTCATAGAGCCCCATAATAATGTCGGCCATGCGCGGAGAAATCTCTGCAGCTCGTTTTTCAAGAATGACGAGAAGTGAATTGCGTAACGAATGCGCTCCTGTTCGAACCGTTATCCCGAGTTCAATGAGAAAGGCGCGGATCTGATTGATAGTGGCTGTCCGACGAGACACGAGACGTGCGCGCACGCGATGCATGGCTTGCAGGTCGAGCTGCTCTTGCGTCTTCTCTTTGACGACTTTCAGGTTCGGACGCAATGCAGCTTCGGCAATGCCTTCGGCATCATTGTAGTCGTTCTTTTGTCCTTTCAAGAAAGGCTTGGTGTATTTGGCTGCAATGATCTTTGGCTTGAAGCCGAGCCCACGCAAAGTGCGGCTCACGAAATGAGCACTCAGGCAAGCTTCGAGGCCGACGATGCAACGCGGCAACTTCTCAAACGTCGCGACAAGAGACAGCCGCTTGATCTTGCGCCGCAGAACAATCTTACCTTTCTTGTCGAACCCGACTAAGTGAAATGTATCCTTACCGATGTCGACACCGATGACCGACAGTTCTGTAGGGATTTTGGATGAACTCGATGCCATGGGATGCTGCTCCTTGATTTTCAGGTGAGAGGCTTAGAGCCTAACCTGCTGGCTCTAGGGGAGCAGCCGGTCCATCCCATTAGCGGACAATAGCAGAGCTTGTTGGCTCTAGTGGACGGAAGCATAAAGGCTATCAGAACGCCAGACAGCAAAAAGCCGCCAACCCATTAGATTGACGGCTTTTTTATTGGTATCGGCGGCATGAAAAACCGCAGTCTGATAAATAGCAGGGCGTCTGCGCCTTGCTCCCTACCCTTCCGATATCCGCCGATCATCTGTGTTTGGATTACCCGGCAGCCGCCATGTCCCGGCGTTCCGCCATCCAGTCCGGATCCATGACTGTGGCGCGACGCATGTCGCGGGCCTCGCTCTCATCGAACGGGCGCGCCCGGTGCATGGTGCGACGGTTATCCCACATCACCAGGTCACCGACCTGCCATTCGTGGGTATAGACGAACTCTCGCTGAGTCGCGTGCTCCATCAGGTCGCGCAACAGCATTCGCCCTTCCGGCACTGGCCAGTCTATGATGTGCGAGGCGTGCGATGCTAGGTAAAGCGACTGGCGACCCGACGGCAGCGTACGCACCAGCGGCCGAACCTGCGGCGGCAAGGACGCGCGCTCCTCGTCGCTGAAATCAGTGAAGCCCATGGAAGCACGCGATGCGATCACTGAATGTTCGGCTTCGAGACCGGCGAGCCTATCCTTCATCTTCCGAGGCAACGCGTCGTAGGCGGCGCACATGTCCGCATATTGGGTCTCGCCACCCTCGCTGACGACGGTATGCGCGTGAAGAAGCGAATACTTTGCCGTCGTTGCCTTGAACGACGCATCCGTGTGCCAGAGCTGGTTGCCGAGGCTGCCCATTCGGCGACGATTTTGACGGTCGAGCAGTTCTCCCTTGTCGTCGATGTTCGAAATATCGACCAGGCGCTTACTGATGCGCTGTTTAATGCCCGTCTGGATGATGCCGTTGCGCGCGTCGAGCGGTCCGAAAAGGCAAGCGAACGCGATCTGCTGATCCTCGGACAGCTTTTCGCCGGGGAAGACAAGCACGCCATGGGTGTCGATGGCGGCCCTTAGTTCTTCGACCGTCTCGTCACTTGGAAGCACGGTCAGATCGATACCTTCAATGCGTGCCGCAAACATTGGATGAAGTGGGGTGACTGTAATCGGCATTGCTTTGTTTCCTGCTGCAGGGGTGGCGTTGATGGATGTATTTTGCTTAATCCTGCATACGAATCAGCTCTCAACTGGTCAGAATTTCAAATTTGGATTATAAGGGTAATCATAATTAAATATTATGGATTGAATTGACCCGATGCGGCTCAACCTACGCCAAATTGAAGCTTTCCGTGCCGTTTATCGAACCGGCGGCATGACGTCAGCCGGCAAACTTATGAACATCACGCAGCCCGCCGTTAGCCGTCTGATCCGCGACCTTGAGGCGGAAATCGGCCTGCCCTTGTTCGTGCGAGAGGGGATCTCGATCGCCCCGACACCGGATGCGACAGCGCTTTACCAGGAGGTGGAACGGAGTTTCCTCGGCCTTGATCAGATCTCGCTGTTCGCCAGCGACCTGAAACGGAACCGCAGCGGTCGGATCAATATCGCGGCATCGCTAGCACCATCGTTTTTCGTGCTTCCCAACGCAATTACGCGCTTACGCAGCGACTGGCCGGACGTCACCGTCTCACTGCATAGCTGCGCGTCTCCCAAGGTGACGGACCTCGTTGCCGCCAACAAGGCTGACCTCGGACTGGCAGTGCTGCCCCCACAAGCGGACGGTGTCGAGATCATGCCCCTGCCGCCGTTGCACGTGGTGGCGGTCGTGCCATCCGGGCATCGGTTGGCACGGAAAAAAGTCGTTCGGCCAAGGGACCTGGACGGCGAGCCGATGCTGATGGTCAACGAATACAGCCTGATGCAGCAACGCATTGTAAAATCGTTCGAGGCGGCGGGTATTGCGCCCGACGTCATCTTCGACAGTTCGTATTCCGGCTCGATCTGTGCGCTGGTGGCGAACGGCATCGGGGTATCCGTTCTCGACCCGGTAACGGCACGTGCCTATGACGGCAAGGGCATCGTTCGTATCACCTTCGAACCCAAGGTGCCTTACGAACTTCGGCTTATTCGCGCCGGCAATCGACCGCTCAGCGCCCATGTTCGCGCTTTCGCCGCCATTCTTCGCGACACCCTCATGGAAAACTAACCGTCTACTTCGCCCGAAGGCGCCTTGGGTTATATCGTCGTAACGTCGTCTCTTGGCCCATCGCGACATGCCCATGCTGCGCCGCAATGGCAGCGATCACCAGCTGCGGACATTGTATGTTGGTGACGGCACGTCCTGACAATGACAGCTTCTGGGATAAAGCCCACCTTCACGTCCCCACCGAAATCAGCGGCTCACCGAGCAGGCCAGCATCGACCTCGATGCCCAGGCCCGCTCCGACGGGTGCGCTGCCGAAACCATTCTCACTGCGCGGCTGGTAACCGGCGACATGCTCATTCGTCCAGTCATTCATGAACGATACACTCAACAATGACTTGGGCCTCGTCGAAGCAGCGAGATGCGCCGACGTGGCCGAGACGACATCGCCGCCCCAGGTATCCTCGATCGTCACCTGCAGGCCGAGTTCCTGGCCAAGATCGCGCATCAGCTTCGCCTTGGTCAGGCCGCCGACCTTCGACACCTTGAGATTGAACGCTCCGGCACCACCCTCCTGCGCAGCGCGCAGCAGTGAGCGCGTATCGCTGACCACTTCGTCATAGACCATCGGCATGGTCGTATGTTTGCGCACCTCGATGCATTCTTCCATCGTCGGGCACGGCTGCTCGAAGTAGAACCGCGGCAGGCCCTCCATGCCGCGTGCCGCAACAATCGCTTCGTTAACCCGCCAGCCGCAGTTGGCATCACCGACGATAATGTCATCAGGCCCGGTCTTGTCGACGACGTACCGCGCCCGCGCCGCATCCTCGACCGGGTCACCGCCGATCTTGAGCTGGAACCGGTGAATGCCTTCCGCCCGGCGCGCCAACACATAGTCGGCCATGTCTTCCCGCGAACCGAGCGGCACCGCGAAATACAGCGGAAACGTCTCCTGCCGCACACCGCCCAGCATGTCGGCAACGCTGGCACCCCAGGCCCGGCCGGTCAGATCCCAGCACGCCACGTCAACCGGGCTCTTGGCATAGGCATAGCCCATCAACATCGAGTCCATGGCATCGTTGACCGCCGCCAGATTGGTTGGATCAACCCCGATCAGGGCCGGCGCCATCAATTCCAGCGCCGCCCGCGCGCCACCGGCATGGGATGGCAGATAGGTCGTGCCGAGCGGACAAACCTCACCCCAGCCTTCGTGGCCGTCGTCGCTCGTCACGCGCACCAAAGTCGACGGCAGCGCCTCGACATCGCGCCCGCCGGACATCTTGTAGACACCATGAATGTAGGTCAGCTCAAAGTTGTAGACGTCAATCTTTGCGATCTTCATGCGTTCATGCCCCACCCTTGATCTACCCTCAGGCCGCACAGCCGACGCTGACAAATCACCGTTGTGTTGATTGGCGCCTTTGGCCTTGTCCTATCATTGTCGTAACATGCGCGGGAAGTGAGCTGCCAGACAGAAACGAAGCAGATAGAACCAACAGCAAATCACGGCAAACGAGGAGACACTCCATGGATTTTGACATGAGCCCCAAGGTAGTCGAACTGCGCGACCGCCTCATGGCCTTCATGGACGAGCACGTCTACCCCAATGAGGCAACATTCCAGGAGCAGCTCTATGCCATGGGCTATGGCGCCGAGAACTGGAAAAACTGGGGACCGGTGCAGATTGTCGAGGACCTCAAGGTCAAGGCGCGTGAAGAAGGCCTATGGAACCTGTTCCTGCCGGACTCAGAGCGTGGTTTCGGCTTGACCAACCTTGAATATGCCCCACTCTGCGAGGTCATGGGCCGTGTGTCATGGGCCCCGGAGGTCTTCAATTGCTCGGCTCCCGACACCGGCAACATGGAAACCATCGAACGATACGGCACGGACGAGCAAAAGAAAGAATGGCTCGAGCCTCTGCTGGCTGGCGAGATCCGCTCGTGCTTCGCCATGACCGAACCCGCCGTTGCCTCTTCGGATGCCCGCAACATCGGCTCGACAATCATTCGCGAAGGCGATGAGTACGTCATCAATGGCCGCAAATGGTGGTCATCCGGCACCGGTGATCCGCGCTGCAAGCTCTTCATCTTCATGGGCAAGACCGACCCTGATGGCGAAGACGTCTATCGCCAGCAATCGATGATACTGGTGCCATCCGACACCAAAGGCATCACCATCAAGCGGATGCTGCCGGTGTTCGGCTTCTCGGACGCTCCGCACGGCCATGGCGAGGTGATCTTTGACAACGTCCGTGTTCCGGCCTCCAACATGCTGCTCGGCGAAGGCCGCGGCTTCGAAATCGCACAAGGCCGCCTCGGCCCGGGCCGTATTCACCACTGCATGCGATTGATTGGTCAGGCCGAGGTCGCACTGGAAAAAATGTGCAAGCGCTCAATGGAGCGCCACCCATTTGGCAAACCGCTCTCCGAACAGGGCGTCACGCGTGAACGCATCGCGGAATCACGCATTCTGATCGACCAGGCCCGCCTGCTGGTTCTCAACGCCGCCGACAAAATGGACAAGGTCGGCAACCGCGAAGCCCGCAAGGAAATCGGCATGATCAAGGTTGCAGCACCGAACATGGCCTGCCAGGTCATTGACTGGGCCATGCAGATGCATGGCGGCGGCGGCCTCACCAGTGATTTTGGCCTGGCCTACTCGTACGCACGTGCGCGTGTCATTCGCCTTGCCGATGGTCCGGACGAAGTTCACCGCGACCAGATCGCGAGACTTGAGCTGCGCAAGTATAAGTAGACGGGTCAAGCCCTCTTCTGCCAAGAACAATACGACACCAACGAACGCCGGGCGGCACTCTCCCGGCGTTACACACCGCGATAATCTGGGAAGACCACCAATACCATGACCGGACCCCGCGACGGCCGCGAACTTGGACCGCCTCTCGAAGCTCATACATTCGATGAGGCGGCGCTGGCCGCTTACCTCAAGGATCACATCCCGGGCTTCGCCGGCCCTTGTACAGTTCAACAATTTCTGGGTGGTCAGTCCAACCCGACCTTCCTTATCGAAGCCGCTTCCGGCAGCTACGTTATGCGCAAGAAACCGCCTGGCGAGCTATTGCCTTCAGCCCATGCCGTCGATCGGGAATTCAAGGTGATCTCGGCCCTGGCCGATACCCGCGTTCCGGTTGCCAAGGCCCATGTGCTGTGCGAAGACGAGAGCATCATCGGGCAGATGTTCTACGTCATGGATTATGTCTCAGGCCGCGTCCTGACTGAGCGTGGCTTTCCTGGTGTTGAGCCGGCAGAGCGCACCGCCATGTTCCATTCCATGGCGGACGTCTTTGGCGCTTTCCACGCTGTCGATTACGAGGCAGTCGGGCTCGAAAAATTCGGCCGGCCTTCAGGCTACGTCGCACGCCAGGTCGCACGCTGGTCGAAGCAATATGAGGCTTCCAAGGTCGAAGACTGGGAGCCAATGGACAAGCTGATTGCCTGGTTGCCCGAAAACGACCCGGCAGACGACCAAGCCTCGATCGTGCACGGCGACTACCGCCCGGGCAATCTCATCTTTGCCAATGATCGACCAGAAGTCGTTGCAGTACTCGACTGGGAGCTTGCCACAATCGGCCATCCGCTGGCCGACCTTGGCTACTTCATCATGCCGTACAGGCTGGATGCCGAGCAGTCGACCTACGGCATCCAGGGGATGGACCTTTCAGGCCTCGGCATCCCTCCGGAAGAAGCGTTGCTGGAGACCTACGCCAAAGCCGCCGGCCGCACCAGCATTCCGAATATCGACTACTACATCGTCTTTTCGATGTGGCGGCTTGCAGCGATCCAGGCCGGAGTCTATCGCCGTGGCCTGGACGGCAACGCCGCCGACCCACGGGCCATTGAGCGCGGGCGACCTTATAAAGACATGTCGCGAATGGCGTGGGAGATCGCTGAGAAGCTGTAAGGCAGTCCCCCCGGCGCGACGGTCATCACAATCAAACCGCTGGAGATTTCCGGTTATGGCATACGATTTCGAGCTGATGAGCGTGGCAGTCCAGGACCGGGTCGCCACCGTGACAATCGACAATCCGCCAGTGAACGTCATCACGATGGAACTTTTCGCGGAGCTCGATGCGCTCTCCCGCGAGCTTCAAGCCGATCCTGATCTCACAGTAGTCATCATGCGCAGCGCCGATCCAGATTTCTTTCTGGCTCACTTCGACGTCGCAGCCATCCTCGAGCGGCCCACCGGATACGAACCGCAACGCGATGCACAAACCAAACCGTTTCATGCGCTGTGCGAACGCTTCCGAAAAATGAACAAGGTGATCATCGCCCAGATCGAAGGCCGGGTCGGCGGCGGTGGCAGCGAACTCTCAGCAGCCTTTGACATGCGCTTTGGTGTTCGCGGCAAGACCCGGGTCAACCAAATGGAAGTCCCGCTCGGGATCATCCCGGGTGGCACCGGCACACAGCGTCTGCCGCGCCTGCTTGGGCGTGGGCGCGCACTTGAACTCATCTTGAGCGGCGACGACATGGATGCTGAAACAGCGGAGCGTTGGGGCTATCTCAATCGCATCTTCGAGCCGGACGCCATCGGGCCTTATGTTGATCAACTTGCAAAACGTATTGCCTCATTCCCGGTTGCAGCCGTCAGACTGGCCAAGCAATCGGTCAATGAGGCTGACAAGCCGTGGTTGGATGGATTGTTTGAAGAAGCCTATTTGTTCGAACAATTACTCAACACCGACGATGCGCGCCGAAACATGAAGCGGTTTCTGGAAATCGGAGGACAAACGCGCGCGGGTGAGTTGCGCATGAACGAGCTGTGCGCCGAACTTGGCGAAACTGACGACAAAGACAAATAACGCCCGAGTCGCAACTCCAGCCGGGTACCCGAAGACTTGGGAGGCTGGTTCCATCAGGCAGACCGGTACTCAAGCTGATTGTATGATAAGCCGAGCGCACGAGTGGCGCGCCCGGCCGACTGCACGATATTCCAGGCTCAGTCAGCAATGACAACTTCGAGACAATGTGATCAAGAAAACATTGCAGCATGCGGAGCAATGCCCGATAGTAATTCTCCAAAACCCAGCAAGTCATCGTAACTGTTGGAGGCTCTCATGCGTCGAACTATTGCAACCGTTGTTCTGGCAGCGATTAGCTCACTTCTAGCCACGTCCTTTGTTAGTGCCCAAAGCGTCAATCGCGCGATCACCAAGGTTAAAGGCGATGTCTACCGGTTCCAGAATAACTTCCATTATTCACTTGTAACTGTAACGGACGCCGGCGTTGTCGTTGTTGATCCGATCAACGCATCTGCCGCGAATTGGTTGCGCCGCAATCTCGGCCAAGTCACCGATAAACCGATCACACACCTCATATACAGCCATAGCCATGGGGATCATGCATCGGGTGGTGCAGAGCTTAAGGCACCGACCGTTGTTGCTCACGCCAATGCACCGGAAGCGATCGATGGCGTTTCACCGACTGAACGCTTCGATGACACCAAGACATTAAAAATCGGAAACAAGACGTTTGAATTAACCTGGCTCGGCGAAGGCCATGGCAAGGACCTCATCACAGTCATCGTCAGACCTGAAAACGTGGCATTTATAGTTGACGCTGCGGCACCCAAGCGGCTGCCTTATCGCGACTTTCCACGCTCCGACATCGATGGCTGGATCAACCAGGTCAAGAAGATCGAAACTTTGGATTTCGAAGTCTTTGCCCCAGGGCATGGCAAAGTTGGCGTCAAGGCCGATGCAGCAGACGCCCGAAAATATATGGAGGCACTTCGCACCCAGGTGATGGCCGGCCTCAAGGATGGCAAGTCGGAAGACGAGCTCGTAGCATCAGTGACCATGGACGCTTACAGTAATTGGGGCCAGTACAATGCCTGGCGCCCATTAAACGTACGCGGCATGGCGCGCTATCTAAAGCAATCCGGCAAGGTGAAATAGCCGTACCCCACGCTTGCGCGGGCCACAGCCATAGTCGAAAGAGCTATCAAAAAGCACTTTCGAGTCGTCTGTGAAGAAGTCGTTCGGCTGCGCCTCCCTGTACTTTTCCCAAAACAACCGGGAAAAGTTGCTGTTTGAGGCGGCTCAAAGAGCAATTCTGAGTCCTTTCTTGCAGCTTCGGGATCAAGGTAATCCCGAAGCTTGTCCAAACTGACGACAGCGTTCCGTCAACTCACCGCCCACACAACTCAACAATCGTCTGATGCAGACTGACAGGGATCTCGATGCCCTCGGCTTCTGTCCGAGGACGAGCTTCGATCCGCTTCGCACCTGGAAGCCGCGTTCCATCCTCAGCCAGCAGTTCCGCAATCAACTCCTCACCATGAGCAATGGCATTCTCACGGGACGACAACCGTTGGGGATCCATCGCGATGATAATCTCGCCGCCCGCCGCAACGCCGTCATCGGTGGCGCCTGTTCGCGACTGCTCTTTACTATAGGGCTCTCCCAGCAGCGGACCGGCCATCATATCAACCATCAATGCCATCAACGCTCCTTTGGCGCCGCCGAATGCCAGTTGCGCACCCTGCAGGATCTCGTTCGGATCGTTTGTCGGTTTGCCATTCGGATCAATCCCAGCACCATCAGGTACGGTGTGGCCATCGCGCGCTGCAATCTGGATTTCACCACGCGCCATCGCTGCCGTGGCCATGTCGATGATCATTGGCGGTTTGTTGCCACGTGGCCAAGCAAACGCCAACGGATTGGTTCCGAAAAACGGCTTGGTCCCTCCGGCCGGTGCCACCATAGGTTTGGCCGATGTCATCGCGATCGCTGACAATCCCTCTTCGGCCAGAGCCGACGTCTCAGGCCAAAGCGCGCCGATGTGCATGATCCGGGTCATTGCCAACACAGCAATGCCTTGGGCGCGGGCCGCCTCGATCAACGGCTGCCGTCCAACCTTAAGCGCGAGCGGCGCAAACCCATTGTCTCCATGCAACCGGACAGCCGAAGACGTAAGCTTCTCGATACGTGGCTCAGCTTTGCCATTGGCCTTTCCCGACTGCAGCATACCAGTGTACCAAGGCAGTCGGAACAAGCCGTGGGCATGAGCGCCAGCGTGTTCCGCCATCCTCAACTGCGTCGCAATCTCAGTTGCATTGGCCTCATCAGCTCCGCAGTTCATCAAGGCTGACTTCGAGAGCGTGAAGACATCGTCGAGCGTGAGCCTCACTTTGCCGGTTTCTGTACTGTCGACCATGATCAAATCCTTGAATAACTGCCTGCGCGCGATACGAACGACGTGCTGAATGCCGAGAAAGAACTCGCCATCTGGTTAAATGCTGAACATTGAAAACGCAAATCTCGCCGTCGATGCCTGGAAGGCTATGCATTGCCAAATCTTCCAGCCAACAATTGCCAGACCTCTATCATTGATCTTGCCAACTGAAGTAGCTGCTTTCTAGACTGTGTTCCAAATCAAGTGGGCCAAGCATTTGCACCAAGGCATCATGCGCCATGCCGACCACATCACAACCCTGGAAAGTTCCCAGCTTACAGATTGAAGCAGAAAGCGATGATCACCATGCCGTTCACTGACCTGAAGTGCGAAACAAACGACGGCGTGATGCTGGTGACCCTGAACCGACCGGACAAATTAAATGCCCTGTCACCCGGCATGCGCGAGTCTCTCATCGCGGCCATCGATCAGGCAGACGAGGACGATGATGTCCGGGCCGTCATCATCACCGGAGAAGGCCGGGCCTTTTGTGCGGGAGCCGACCTCAGCAGAGGCGAAGAGACGTTCAATTATGAGAAGCGTGGCGACCTCCGCGACGATGGCCTCAACCGGGATGGCGGCGGCTTGGTCGTGCTCCGGATCTTTAACTGCAAGAAACCCGTGATCGCCGCCATCAATGGACCCGCCGTAGGATTTGGCGCGACAATGACGTTGCCGATGGACATCCGCCTGGCATCGACCGAAGCCCGCATTGGGTTCGTATTTGCGCGGCGAGGCGTTGTGCCCGAGGCCTGTTCGAGCTGGTTCCTGCCGCGAGTGGTTGGCATTTCACAGGCATTGCAATGGACAATGTCTGGCCGGGTCTTCCCAGCAACCGAAGCCAAAGACGGCGGCCTCGTGAGCGAAGTGTTGGAGCCCGGTCAATTGCTTGATCGTGCGCAGGAATTGGCGCGAGAAATCGCCGACAATACGTCCGCAGTGTCGGTTGCCATGATCCGCCAGATGATGTGGCGGATGCTTGGCGAACCGCACCCGATGGAAGCCCACAAGCTCGATTCACGTGGCATGCAGCAGATGGGAGCCGCTCAAGATGCCCGCGAAGGCATCCAATCTTTTCTCGAGAAGCGTCCACCAGCCTTCTCAATGAAGCCCTCGGCGGACATGCCTGCGGTTTATCCGTGGTGGGACGAACCGGAGTTCAAATAGTTCCGATGGAATTGATCCTACATCAGTACGACTTCTCGAACTATGCCGAGAAAGTCAGGCTTGCTCTTGGCTACAAAGGTCTGACATGGCGTGCCGTTGACATACCACCTGTCGCACCAAAGCCCGATCTAGTCCCCCTAACCGGCGGCTACCGTCGAACACCGGTCCTGCAAATCGGGGCTGACATCTATTGCGACACGCGCCTCATCCTCCGTGTTCTGGATCGTGTGGCTCGGGAACCGATCCTCTATCCTCCAGCCCTTCACGGAGCAGCCAACGCAATTGGGTATTGGGCGGAGAACCAGTTGTTCCGGCCGATCTCGTTGTATGTCTCTGGCACAAATGCCGATGTGTTACCGCCAAATCTACAGGCCGATCGGTCCGCGATGCGCGGACTTCCGCCACCTGATCCGGCAACAATGGCGCGTGCCGCCAAGCGAAATGCCCCGCTGGTCCGTCGGGGACTTGAGCACGTCGAGAACATGCTGACTGACGGTAGAACATGGATACTTGGCGAAGCAGTGACGTCCGCGGATTTCTCCATCTACCACGCCCTATGGTTCATCACCGGGCGCACGACACGCCTTGCACATGAACTCGAACCGTTCGATGCCATCAATGCCTGGATGGCACGCATGCGCGCATTCGGTCATGGCCACGTTCAATCGATGGAATCGCAAGAGGCGCTCGATATTGCCGCCCGCAGTCAGGCAAGCATTACATCGTTGTCATCTCCGTTCTCCGAAGATCCGGCACTCGGGTCAAACGTCAGAATCCGGGCCGATGACTATGGTCGCGACGCAATCGAGGGCACGCTGGTTTACCTTGATGCCGAAGAGATTGCTCTGCAGCGGTCCGACCCGCGCGTCGGTGAGGTCATCGTCCACTTTCCCCGCTTGGGATACGATTTGCGGACAGTAACCTCACACTAAAACCGGCATGTCCTGCGCCATCTCGACTTGCCCGTCTTCCGCCTCCGGCCGAAACCAAGACCCTTTAATAGTGAAGTCGCCTCCTAGCACTTCAACTCTATCACAGTACCGTTTTTTCCGCACTGGCTGGAAGTCAGCGCATTGGCATAACCTTTGGATCGGCAACCGTTGTTATTGCGTGTCGTCCCGGCCATTTTCATCTTGCGCCGCGGCGTCTGCGAAGCACCATAGTTCGTCGAGTCACACTTTTTCGAGTCACCCGCATCAATAAATGCCTTCAGCCTGATGTCATCGCCTGCCTGGATTTCAGACCACTGGCTTGCGTCAAAACATATAGCGTAGCCATTCCTTACTTTGGTTTGCTTGTTTGTCACTTCTTTCCAGTCTGAACTTCCGCTGGCCTTTCGCTGAAGCGATACTTTCCAAAACTGATAGGCTCCACAATTCAGGAGTTGAAGCTGGTATGCTTTGTTCTCGCCATCACCGCTTACTGCAACATTGGAATTGCAAGCGAGAATGAAACTCATGAGTACAAGCTTGAGGGTAGAATTCTTCAACATTCGCAAGTCTCCTTCTGGTTCTGCTGCAGCCATTTTTCTAGCTCAGCAGAACTTTAAATTCAGCTAACTGATTGTTTTGAATTCTACGTTGCTTTGGGAGAGCCTGCCGGGTCAGCCTTGATCTGTCTGTTGTCCGTCTTCGCTGGCCGCTACTTGATAATTCGGTTTGTCGCTACGTTGCGACAGAAGCAATACGCAAAGTTTCGATAGCGCTCTTGACCTTCACATGATGATCCTGCAGCCGATCCGTCGCAGGAATTAGAGCCTTGGGTTCATTGTCCGAACCCGCTAAAACGAAGCCTGATTATAACAAACAAGGTCTGGGGACGAGAAATATGGCAGGTCGACTAGAGGGGAAAACAGCCTTCTGCACAGCGTCAGGCGCAGGCATCGGGCGCGCGACAGCAATCGCATTCGCACGCGAAGGTGCGAAGGTCATTGCCAGCGACATTAGGATGGAGAGTCTCAAGGGGCTAGCCGAAGAGGGAATTGCCGAAACCCATATACTTGATGTCACCTCGACCCAGTCAGTTGAGCGGACGGCAAAAGAAGTCGGCAACGTCGATATCCTGTTCAATGCCGCCGGCTTCGTTCACCACGGCACAGTTTTGGAATGCTCCGAACAGGATTGGGATTTCTCATTCGACCTCAATGTGAAATCGATGCACCGTACGATCTCGGCTTTCCTGCCAGCGATGCTGGATGCGGGCGGTGGCTCAATCGTCAATATCGCGTCAGCCGCAGGTTCAGTACGTGGTATTCCAAACCGTTACATTTACGGTGCAACCAAGGCTGCCGTGATTGGCCTGACAAAAGCTGTTGCCGCGGACTACATCCGCCAGGGGGTCCGCTGCAATGCGATCTGTCCGGGAACAGTTCAATCGCCGTCACTGGACGATAGAATTGCGGCTCAGGCCAAGGCTCTTGATCAGCCCGAAGATGTCGTGCGCCAGGCATTTATCGATCGCCAGCCGATGGGCCGCCTTGGCACAGCTGAAGAAGTGGCCGCTAGCGCCGTTTACTTAGCCTCTGAAGAAAGTGCGTTCACGACCGGCCATATCGCGCTGATCGATGGTGGCTTCGCACTGTGACAACGGCTGGAGCCGGATCGGTTGCATTGGCCTGCAGCGACGGTGCGGAGGCACCGACGCTCAGGCGCGGAACAATCGACGACGTTGACCAGGTCGTTGCGCTTCAACACGCGGCCTATGCGCGAAACCGCGACTTGCTCGGCCTTGAGCCGCTTCCGCTCCTGGTCGACTACAAGGAGATCTTCGCCACACACGAAATTTGGCTGCACGACAACAGCATTTCAGGAGTTGCCGCAGCACTCATTCTCGAACCACGCGAAACCGACATCCTGATCTTCAGCGTCGCGACAGATCCTCGAATGCAGGCAACCGGCATCGGTCGCCAGCTGCTCTCAGCCACTGATATCAGAGCCAGACAACTTGGCCACGACAGCGTTCGGCTTTATACCGGTTCAACGCTAAAACACCTGATCGATTGGTATAGCCGCAACGGCTTTTCGATCGAGCACATCGAACAACTCCGCGACCGTGCCATTACGCACATGGTCAAGCACCTCAACTGAGCCATCTGCTACGAGGACCACCACCGATGCCAAAGTTTGCCGCCAATCTCTCCATGATGTTCAACGAGTTCGAGTTCCTTGACCGTTTCGAGGCGGCGGCCAAAGCTGGCTTCAAAGGCGTCGAGTTCCTGTTTCCCTACGACCATGCACCATCTGAGATTTCCTCTCGGCTGAAAGACAATGGCCTAACCCAGGCCTTGTTCAATCTCCCTCCCGGCAAGTGGGAGAACGGAGAGCGTGGTCTCGCGAGCCTACCCGGTCGAGAGGCTGAATTCGAGGCGGCTGTCGCCAAGGCTCTCGAATATGCGGAAGCGACTGAGTGCAAACTCCTGCATGCCATGGCCGGCCTCCGCCATCATGGCGCGCAATGGTCAACATACATCGCCAATCTGCGAAACGCTTGCCGCATGGCAGCCGGCAGTGGCGTTACGATTATCATCGAGCCAATCAATCAGGTCGACATCCCCGGATTCTTCCTGAACACCACGGCAACAGCCCGGGCCGCGATTTATGAAGTCGGTGAACCCAATATCGGACTCCAGTTCGATCTCTACCATCGCCAAATCCAGGAAGGCGACGTTGCCCGCTCAATCCGCGAGTTCGGCCCAATCGCGCGGCACTATCAGATCGCAAGCCCGCCAGACCGGGGCGAGCCGGACGATGGCGAAATGAACTACCCCTACTTGTTTAAGGAAGTGGACAAGACCGGCTTTGATGGCTGGATCGGCTGCGAGTACATCCCCCGCGGCGATACGGTTGAGGGTTTGGCCTGGGTTGAGCGCTGCGGCGTTCAACTTGGCTGAACACAACTATCGAACAAACTGGCCAGAGCTTCTCCTGCAATTTTGACATTCAACGAACGGACAAGAACATGAAAGTACTGATTATCGGCGGCGCGGGCATGGTCGGGCGCAAGCTTGCCGAGCGCCTTGCAAAGGACGGCAAGCTTGGTGGCAAATCAATCACCGGCATGACACTCTACGACGTAGTCTCTCCGGCTGTGCCAGACGGTGCCGGCTTTCCGGTCGCAACGCTGACAGGCGACCTTCCAGCCGACGGCGAGGCTGAAAAGCTGCTCGCAGACAAGCCTGATGTCATCTTCCATCTCGCCGCGATCGTCTCCGGCGAAGCCGAAATGGATTTCGACAAAGGCTACCGCATCAACCTTGATGGCACGCGCAATCTCTACGACGCCATCCGCGCAGCAGGCCACGGACCACGGATCGTCTTTACCAGTTCGATTGCGGTGTTCGGCGCACCTTTCCCTGAAGCAATCCCCGACGAGTTCCATCTAACACCCCTCACCTCGTACGGCACACAGAAAGCAATTGGTGAGTTGCTTCTCGCGGACTACACGCGCAAAGGCATTTTTGATGGTGTCGCCATTCGACTACCCACGATCTGCGTCAGACCCGGCAAGCCCAACAAGGCCGCTTCCGGCTTCTTCTCCAACATCATACGTGAACCGCTTGTCGGCGAGCCAGCCGTCCTGCCTGTGTCAGAAGACGTCCGCCATTGGCACGCATCACCACGCTCTGGAGTGAATTTCCTGATCCACGCAGCAACGATTGATGGTGCAGCGATCGGGCCGCGTCGCTATCTCTCAATGCCTGGTGTTTCAGTCACTGTCGGAGAACAGATCCAGGCTTTGCGGAATGTCGCTGGCGACACCGTCGCCGACCGCATTAAACGCGAACCGGACCAGATGATTATCGATATGGTCAGTGGCTGGCCTCGCAACTTCGATACGTCGCGTTCCATAGACCTCGGCTTCAAGTCTGAAGCGTCATTCGAGGAAATCATTCAGGCCCACATCGAAGACGAACTCGACGGAAAAATCGTCCAATAGGCCAGTTGCATATCCCCATCACGCACATGTGACGCGGCGTGGGCGCTCGTGCGCTGCGTCGCAAGCACGACATGGAACCTGCTCAAAGCTTAGGCAGGAGCACGATAATCACATGAAAATATGAGATAAATTCTGAATTGCCATACAAGCGTTGTATCTTGCGATTAGAATAAAAACTGCCGTGGCAACCTTGATTTACCAGCGTGAAACTTGCACATCCCGGCGATCCCATTAGCGCCATACTATTGCGGCTCAATCGCATTTGGCCAACAGGGGACCTATGAAGGGCTGAAAATTTGAACCGATTTCATGCTCCAGCCGTTTTATGCAAGGATCAGGGGAGCTAATTCAGAACAATCCGAGCCGCAAAGTCTTGTGTTCGACACAAGGTGAGAGATGATCGACCAACAGCTACGGGCGAATAGCCGCCATGAGCTGGATGAGGAAAGTATGACAAATTCAACTGCGCCACTTGTTGGAACGGACGACACAGACGAAAATCCAAACTATAGTCCTACTCCAGAGCGTCAACGTGCGGCGGCGGTATTTTCGTTTCCATCGGCTAGCACTAAAAAGCAGCCGACTGAGAAGAGCGAAGACAACGAAATGTTTCGGGACATAGCCCGCACAACACTACCGATCGAATTCCAAGGCCAGGAGCTGAAACTCGAAGCACACGCTTACGAGGACGATACGGCATCTTATCAGGCCATGGCACTTGTTCATCGCGACAATCCAGGAGACGACGAGGTCCCTCTCGTTCGTGTTCACAGCGGCTGCGTGACCGGCGATATCTTCCATTCGCTACGATGCGATTGCTACGCGCAGCTCCAGCTGTCGTTGGAAAAAATCACGAACTCCAAGCTGGGTATCATAGTGTATCTACCGCACCATGAGGGTCGTGGTATTGGTCTGGTCAACAAGATCAAGGCTTATGCAGAGCAGGATCGCGGCCTTGACACCGTCGATGCAAACCTGTCGATCGGCGCACCAATTGATGCTCGGGATTATGAACTCCCAGCGAAGATGCTGCGTGATCTTGGTTATGAAAAGATCCGGCTGTTGACAAACAATCCGTTGAAGATCGAACTGCTTGAGCAGCACGGTATTGAAGTGGTCGAGCAGTGCCGCACCGTAACGGCACCGTCCGAGCACAACGAGCGGTACCTGAATACCAAGCGCGATCGCATGGCCCACAAGCTCTGAGGCCCTGGTTGAGGAGCGGCCGGGTTGAAGTGAGAATTGGCTGCTCCGGCAGCTGATCTCACCGTTGGCTCAGAACCCGGATAGCACCGCTGAAAGGCCTGTTTGAGAGGGCAGCGTTGGAATTCATCGCACTCATTCTGTGCATTCCGATAGCGGCTTACATCATTGCACGGCTCGTGAAGCAGCGCTGGCTTGGCTTTGTATTGACCGCTTCACTCGGATTGATCGCCGTCGGATTCATTCTAATGGCGGCGTTCGATCCCAGCTCCTGGATCAGCGCCTTTGTGAAGCCGGCCTTCTACATTTTTGGCGGCATATACGCTGGCGCAGCATTTGCCATTTGGCGTCTCGCACGACATCAACGAAGTTAGATTGTGCATGATTGGTCTAGACCGGGCCACTACTCCGCCCGTTTGTCGACGGTCCCCTTTTCATCGGCGCTGTCATCATCAGATTGCGGCACCGAAAAATCCCCCGCCTTGACGAGCGATGCAAACAGACCGTCCTGCTCAACCAATTGATCGTAGCGGCCCGTCTCAACAATACGCCCTTTATCCATCACAACAATCAGATCAGCGTTGGCGACTGTCGACAGTCGATGCGCAATGATCAAGGTCGTTCGGCCTTCGCGCAGTGTGTCCAAGGCAGCCTTGATTTCCGCTTCTGTCTTCGTATCGAGAGCACTGGTGGCTTCGTCCAGAATAAGGATTGGCGCATTTCTCAGTATGGCGCGCGCAATCGCAATACGTTGACGTTCGCCGCCCGATAGCGATGCACCGCGCTCCCCCGCCACGAACGACATGCCACCAGGCTTAGCAGAGATGAAGGCCTCAGCGCGCGCCAAATGCGCAGCCTCCCGGATCGCCTCATCGCCGGCATCGGGCCGACCGACCGCGATGTTTTCTGCAATGCTTCGGTTGAACAGACCTGCGTCCTGGAACACCACAGCAAAGTTCTGCCGCAGACTGTGCAATGTCACTGACTTGATGTCCCGACCATCAATCAGAATTCGACCATCTTCAGGATCTCGCAACCGCTGCAGCAGAGCCATCAGCGTCGTCTTGCCCGCCCCTGTCGGGCCAACCACGGCAATCGTTTGACCGGCTGGCACCTCGACATTCACATCGAAAACACCTTGATCGCCTTCCCCATAACGAAAGCTCACATCTTCGAAACGGATCGTCCCTTTGACGTCCACCAGGTTCGTTGCACCAGGCGCATCCTTGAGGACGGCTTGCTCATCAATCAGTGAAAAATACGTGGCCAGTGTCGGTGTCTCCATGAAGAGGCGAGAGACGAAGCTGGTCAGCTGATCAAGTTTGGAAATCAATAGGGAGGCAAACGCTGCGAAACTAACAATCTCGCCGACGGTGATTTCTCCTTTGCTTGCAAGGTATGAACCCAACCCAAACACGGCCACCATTGTGACCGTGGCAGCCGCACGATTGAGAACAGTGAGCACCCCCCACCAGGTCAGCACAGGATACTGCTCGGATAGCAGACGCTGCATCGTCTGCCGCATCATGTCTGCTTCAGCTGCAAGCCGCGAGTAGCCCTGTACAATAGTGATATTGCCGACGACATCGCCGACCCGGCCGGAAACATCGACATGATACTGCTCCACCGCGGCCTGGCCTTTCGATGTCCGCCGGATCACCAGCACATTCAGAAACGCATAAAAGATCGAGAGCAGCAACAGCAGCAACGCGAGCCGCCACTCCATCCAGAAGGCGACGGGGGCCAGGAACAGAATGGCTGTGATCGCCGCTATCTGCTCACGCATCACAGTAAGCCACGTCCCGAACAATGACGTGGCGCCCGCCAGAATAGTGCGGACGATCGCACCGGTGCCCCGATCCGCGTGATAACTGAGCGGCAGGGTAATCGCATGCTCAAAGGCATTTGCCATTGCAGCCAGTCGTTGCCGGTGGGCCAGCCTGTCCGCCGAAATCGCCACCAGGACACTAGCAAGAATTGAGAAAAATCCGAGCAGCGCCCACAGACCAATAAGGCCGAACGTTGGCTTCCCAGTTGCAAGCGCGTCAACGATCCAACCGAAGAAGACCGGCTCAGCAAGCTGCAAAAGGCCCACGGCGGCATTCGCCAGCACAAGACCGGCACATAGCCATCGTTCACCGGACAGCAACGAAAGCGCGCGCTTATAAACTGTGACGAGAGTCATGTCTGCTGCACTATCACCAACGACTATTTCAGGAAACGTTCCAGAACACCTGAAACAGGGCGAAATTCAAACTGCACGGTGTGGCGTCCGGCCTCAACGCGGACCGCGCGAAACAAGACGTTAGCGCGATGGACTTTGGCTGCCTTTCCGTCAATGTCGGCATACCACCACGGATGCCAGACATCATTCAGTACAAGCCATCCGCCATTGGGGCTGACAACATCCACTTCGACCACCGTATTGGTGTACCTTCTGATGCGCGCTTCACCTCCACGGGTCGTAACACCTACTGGTATGTCCGCCTCGAGCAGCACTGTCTGAGTTGGATCGACGCCCGGCCAGATGCCGCTTTCAATAATCTCTTCAAAGTTGGCCCGCTTGGCTCCACCCACCAGCGAGACGCGTGGAAGTATCCGCTTCGTCTCGTAAATATAGCCTTGCGGTGTCTCGCCGACCAATGCCAGATCAGCCGCAGCTGGAAAGCTTTTGATCGCTTCGATTCGCTTCGGCGTCACGACAAATCGGAGGCCAAGCATTTGGGCCAGCTGCGAGTCATAGCTAGGCATCAGCGCAGGAAACTTGCGCTGACTCGGCAGCCCGGCCGTATCCCCCGCCCCCGTGGCATCCGAATAGATCCGCAAACGGACAGGATTATAACCCAACGTATGCTCGAGGCGGTGACTAAGACTGGCGTTCGGCCAATGAAAACCGAGACCGGCAAGTTCAATACGTGGTCGCTCACGATCAGTGGTCGCATCCGCTATCCGCGTCTTGAGTTCCTGCACCAGCTTGTTCGGGCTATTGGTTTCCAGCATCTCAAGCGCCGAAGCCGGCAGTGCGGACGCCCCGTTCGGGCCATTATTCACAACCAGATCAGCCGATAACGGCAAAGCCAGTGCAAGGCCCGCTAACACCGGCCTGATCGGCTTGAGCCAGAACACCAGATAAAGACAGATGCCAGATACCGCAAACCAGGCAGCAGCGAGCGCTAGCGGCGTCGCAGCCTGCACCAACCGGTCATAGTGAGTAGCAAAAGCCAATGCCAGCAGAAACGGTAGTGCGGCAAGCCCGATAAACAATAACCACTGCGCCCGCGACATCGACAGCTCAAGCTCTGTCATGAAGCGATGCGCGCAATATCCAGCCAGCAACCCTCCGAGACCGCCAATCACGAACACGGCATCCGCTGGGCGGCGATAGAGATCAACGCCGGGCAGGACCTCATATGCAAGCCGAAAGAACGGCGTGTACCAGCCAAGCGCATAAAGCAGAACAATCAGCCAGCCGACCACAAAGAAGCGGATCTCGCGCGCGAACAGCCAGCCACGGACGCCACCCAAGGCAAGTAGCAAGAGCGAGGCTGAGCCGAGATAAACCAGACCCATATTCTGAGCGATGAAGAGCCCTGTGCCTTCCCACACAAAACTAGGCGGTCCCCAATAGTCGGCCATCTCTCCCGCAGCACCGAATAGATGCGGAACTGCCCCAGTTACCAACAGCGCCGGATGCAGCGACCCAGCAGCAGCACCCGCATAGTCAATTGATGGCCGATTAGAGATTTCAGCGAGATGCAGCGTCATCAGGATGGGAAGTGCAATCATTGCACTACCAACAACAACGCCACTTATCAGCGCCGGCAGCGTCCTCCAAACTTCAGATGCCAACCGGTCCGCCTGCAACCAATGCCAGACGACATAACCCGCGAGAAGATAGACGCAGAGCAAAGCAACCTGGTCACGCCCCAGAACCAGGAAGGCCGCGACAACACCGGCCAAACCGCCATACCAGATTGAGCGATGAATCATCGCCCGGCGCAGGAAAACCAAAACGAACGGCAGGTAAGCAAGGCTGAACACTTGTCCAAAATGCTGCAGTCGCCAGGCCATCGCCGCACCAAATGCAAACCCAAGCGCCGCCACCAGCCCGCCGGCCCAATGCCACTTCAAATCATAGGCAAGCCAGAGAACACCAGTGCCTGCCGCCAACAGCATCACCAGCACAGCGGTATCGATCGCCCACAGGCTGGGAGAATGGTTAACCAACGCCAACAACAGCATAGGTGGTGAAAAGATCATCGCCTGCGGATCGGCGATCTGAGGATGCCCACCAAAAGCATAAGGGTTCCAGAACGGCAGTTCACCACGCCCGAAACTGGCCGCCATGAACTGCACTTGTGGTGCAAAATGAGCCTTCGCATCCCAGGGAATAGTCACCGCGCCACTCAGCCACGGCCAGGAAAAAGCCAGCCAAATCAATGAGAAGAGCGCAATCGAGGCAGCATAGTGGATACCGTGCCCAAATTCGGACGTCTCTTCGTCAGACACAGCGTATCTCAGACTATCATTAAGCATTCTGATCTTCACGAAATGTTGCGGTGTGTTCAATCCGTTTCACCAGGCCGTTGCCGTATAACATCTTGCTAATGCCAAGGTCGCGCCCTAAAGCGGCGAAAGTCATCAACTATCGAGTGATTCCGCGGATGAGATTGTGGAGGACGGCTTGCTAGAACCGATTCGTCCCTATCAACAGCTTAGGGCCAGACAGATCGATCGTGACATTGGTGATGCCAATGCTGCATCCGATCCGATTGCGATCATCCAAAACGCACCGACCACCCAGCCGTTCGTTGTTGCGCAGCTCGGCCAATCGCTTGATGGACGCATAGCAACGACAACCGGTGAAAGCCGTTGGATCAGCGGCAGTCCAGCCCTCGATCATCTTCATCGCATCCGGGCAGCGGTTGATGCTGTTGTTATTGGCGTTGGAACAGCCATTGCCGATGATCCACAATTGACCGTGCGCCGCGCCATTGGACAGAACCCGGCCCGCATCGTGATTGACCCGAACGGCCGTCTCCCGGAGCAAGCCAAGTGCTTAAACCCGGACGACACACGCAAGATTGTCATTCGGCGTGGTGGCAACACCCAATGTAGCGCCTACGAGACGCTGTTATTGGAAGCCGGATCCAGCGACATGATTTGCCCGCGCGCAATCACACGCGAGCTCTTCGCACAGGGCCTGACAAGGATCCTGATTGAGGGCGGCGCCAGAACAATTTCCAGTTTCATCGATGCCGGCGCCGTAGACCGCCTGCACCTCATGATTTCTCCGGTCATCATTGGCTCCGGTCAGCCGGGCTTGGATCTGAAACCCATCCAGCAACTATCCAAAGCCTTAAGGCCCAAGACCACCGCCCATGTACTGGACGATGGCGAAGTGCTATTCGACTGTGACTTGCGTCAGGATCGTCGATAGCGGGCAGAGCCGTGCAGCAACCAAAGTATCAATACAGTTTGTCAGCCAGAGTTCTGCACTGGCTGACTGTTATCTTGTTGTTGGCGACAATTCCGATTGGCTTCGCAATGACCTATCGCGGCGGCGAACTCAAGATCTGGGATTCGCTGACGAATACGCTTTACAGTTCGCACAAGCTGCTTGGCGTGATTGTCCTGCTGATAGTGGTTGCGCGACTGATCAACAACCGAGTTGGCGGTACGCCACCTGATGAGCCGTCGATGAAGAAGATCTTCAAGGTCGCGGCGCACGGCACCCACCATCTTCTTTATCTGCTGCTCTTGCTAGTCCCCCTAACCGGCTGGGTTGCCACATCCATGTTCCCGGCACTCAATGTGTTCGGATTGTTCAACCTTCCAGCACTCGCCAGTCCGGACCGTGAGCTGTCACGGCTCATCTATGACTATCATGCGTATCTGGCTTATGGACTACTGGCTTTGATCGCTGCACATATCGGCGGCGCCTTGTTCCATCAGTTCGTCTTGCGTGACGGCATCATCCGGCGCATGTGGCCACGTCGCTGAAGTTTCTAATCGATCGGTCAGACTGCAGGCGCCGCAAACAGATCCTCATGGCCAACGATCGAGATTGCGTCCGGATTGTCTTGTCTCGTCTGGAGCCAATGCTCGATATCATTGGCCGGCACTTCACCGATATCACGCACGGCGCCCGCCCACCCACGATCCGTCTCACGGCGTAACTCCAGCCAGTCTCCATCAAGGATCCAGGCGCTCTTTCCCCGCGCGATCCGATAGCCGGCCCCTTCAAACGCCTGAGCGAGAACTTGGCTCGCCTCACTGCCGGCAGCAGGACCAAATCCTTTGTCTGTAGACTGGTGCCGATTGAAGGCCTTTCGCATCTCGTTGTCGATGCTCTGCTCAGGCAGCCAGCTTGCAATGCCATCGTATGTCAGGGTCGTGTAGAACGCCGCGCCGGATGCCGCAATCTGCCCAACCATTTTCTCAATCATTGATGCGGAGACAAGATCAAACAAAGCCGAGGCGGTCACGAGATCACAGTCACCAATCAGCTCAGCAATCTCACCTGACGAGAAGTCACCCAGTCTCGTCTGCACCGACGCACCGGACGTCGCCTGGATCAGCTGAGCCGAGCGGAGTTCGGCCAGTTCCAGCAAACCGGAATCATAATCAACCAACGTCCAACTCTGCGGCTGTCGAATATCACGCGACAGACTGCGAAAGTTTGATCCCGTGCCACTTCCAAGGTCGACAATCTTCAGCAGCTCATGCTGAGCGCACCAGTCCAGGCAAGCCTGCCGCACCAAATGATTAATCGAGGCGTGATCAACCGGTTCGCGGAGCGTCAGCCAGTCGGCAGAAAAACCACTCATGGTGCACCATTCATTGATTTGATAACGGCGGCGACTTTCTCGGCACACCCTTCCCAGGTTGGCAATGTCCTGGCTGCCGCCCAAGCAGCATCAGCTCTGCGCCGGCGCTCCGCGGGATCAACCAGCAATGACTCAAGTGCCTTTCCAAACGCCGCAGGATCACTTGGTGGAACCTTGATCGCAACGTCGTCTGAGACAGTTTCAGACATCGCGCCGGCGTTTGTGCAAACAATTGGCAGCCCGCGCGCAACGGCCTCTGTTAAGACCATCCCATAGCCTTCATAGCGTGATGACATCACGAAGATGTCCGCTTCATGGAACTGCTGATTAAATTGCTCTCCGGGAATTTCACCTGCCAATGAGATCTGCCGTCGAAGCCCCGAACTCAGGATCGCCTCACGCACCTGCTGCGCATAACTAGCGTCGTGATCAGTGGCACCGACGATTGTCAGCTGCCACTCAGGCATGTCCAATCGGCGGAGAGCATCAATCAGCCCCAGATAGTCCTTGCGCGGAATGACGGCGCCAACCGCCACGAGCTGAACGATATCGCGGCCACCACGCGCGCGCTCCGCCCGCCGCGTACCAGGCTCCGCGATAGCAAGTGATTCGACCGGCACATCATAGTCCCCATGCAGCAACCGCGCTGTCGCAGAACTCGTTGTGATCACGCGATCTGCCTTGGAGAGTGCATAAGTCTCTGTCGCTTTCAGCTGTGTCTGCTGGTCAAGGCTTAAGCCATCTTCAAGTGCCAGCGGATGATGGACCAGTGCAACAATACGTTGCTCGATCCCATCCACCACATCGCCTGGCAGTGCGCCGTAGGCCAAACCGTCGACCATCAGCACTGTACCAGGATGCACTTGCGCGAAAACCTTCGCTGTCGCCTCCAGATCACCCTCAGTCGGGAATGGAAAGCTGCCTGGAAGCTGCAAATGATGCGCTGCAATTCCGACTTGCGGCAACCAGGCAAACAGCCTGCGCGCATAGGCATAGCCACCTGTAATCTTCTCCAGGTCACCGGGAACGGCAAACGCGAGATCAATCACCAAGTTCACCTTCATACCAGGCGCGAGCAAGGTGCGTCTCACCAAGGGTGACCCGCATTTTGACTAGGTCCTCAGAGCCAGGGCCTAGTTCACCACTTGCAATACATGCGCGCATTTCATCGAAGATATGCTTACACAGGAACTCGGTCGTGGTGAGCTTACCCTCGAACCCCGCAACAGTATCAAGATCACTGTAGTTGAGCGGGGCCAAAACCTTCTTCAGTGCCGTCCCGGCCCGACCAATATCAACCACGACGTTGTGCTCGCTGAGTTCCTTTCGGAAAAACGCAATGTCCACGACAAACGTCGCGCCATGCTTGTTTTGTGCAGGCCCAAAAAACGGATCCGGTAAACTATGCGCGATCATAATGGCTTCGCGAACTTCAACAGCGAACATTTGGCAGCCCTCGCAGAGACGATTGGTGTGGTTTTAAAGGATTAGGTGGTTGCCGACGGATACCTGATCAATGGCGGCAGATCGGCATTTGAGGCATCTAGTATGGCTGGAAGCAGGCTCGGCGCATCTTCAAAGGCGATTTCTTTACACACGAGTAAGTCCAGTGCCTCATTATTGAGCAGGCTGACAGCTTTTTCGAGCCGCCGGCGATAGGTCCATCGCGACCGGTGCTGCGTAGATACCATACCGACTTGTGATGAAAGAATTCGGAGTCGCCTGCTGTGTACCGCCCCGCCCAATCCTACGCTGACGGCCCTATCTCCGTACCAGCTCATCTCAACGAGGGTTGCTTCGACACCCGCGCAACGGATTGCCGTCTGCAAACCAGAACTGCTCGCACTGGTGTGAAATACGACGTCGCAACCCTCCGGCCGGTCATCCGGCAAGCAGATGCGCAGCCCCATCTCCTGGCCAAGCGCAACGCGATCGGGGCTCACGTCAACGATTGTGACATCAGCACCGGGCAATTGCGAACAAAGATAACCAGTCAGCAGGCCTACAATTCCGGCACCGATGACCGCTACCCGGTCGCCGGCGCTGACGCCAGAGTCCCATACGGCATTCAAAGCCGTTTCCATGTTGCCCGCCATCGTCGCGCGCCGCATTGGGATATGCTCAGGAATGGGAACAACTGCTTCTGCCGGAACGATAAAGTGGTCCTGGTGCGGAAACAGGCAAAACACGGATTTGCCCATAAGCCCATCCGGCCCTTCCGCAACGGTACCCGCCGTCGAATAGCCGTATTTAATTGGGAACGGGAACTCCCCGGATTGAAACGGCGCACGCATCGTCTGCCATTCCGATTCGGGCACGGCACCAAGCGAAACGAGTCGCTCGGTACCACGGCTAATGGCGGAGTAATGAGTCTCAACGCGAACCTCGCCCTCGCGAACCGGTAACAAAGTATCGATTTGCGCGTGAATAGTCCCTGGTGCCATGTGCCATAGAGCTTTTGACATGTACTTTTGGCCGCGGGACCGACCTTTGAAATTCTGTTGCTCGACCATTACTTCACGATTTCGGGCACATATAAGAGGCAAGTTGGATCGAAATGCAGACCAACGCTGATCATATCACAGGCGCCATCCCGCCAAAATCAGCCCCGGTGATGTCGCCGGCGGGCATACAGCCGATGGGCGAGTTGCGCAACCGTCGTGTGCTGGTTGCTGTTCTCAATGTCGTGACCTACGCCGCAATGATGGGACTGGCCGGCTATATCCTATCGCATGGTGGCTGGCACTGGCTTGATGTGGTTACCCTCACCGCTTTCGCCATTGGCCTTCCTTGGACGGTATTGGGCTTCTGGAATGCTGTCATCGGTCTCACGGTATTGCATGCAACTCGCTCTCCGATGAAACAGATTGCACCATTCGCTGCTGCCGGTGATACCGCTCTGCCGCTTGCCTCGAAAACCGCCGTCCTGATGACGCTGCGCAACGAAGATGCAGCACGCGCCATCGCCCGCTTGCGAATTGTCCAACAGAGTGTCGAAGCCACAGGACAGGACGGCAAGTTCAGCTACTTTGTTCTTAGCGATACGAACGACGCGGAAGTTGCAGCTGCAGAAGAAGCAGCGATCGCCCACTGGCGTGCCAGCGTACCCAATGCCTGGTCCGAGCGTATTCATTACCGCCGCCGCGAACTGAATACAGATTTCAAAGCCGGAAATGTTCGTGAGTTTTGTGAAGAGCATGGCCGCGATTACGAATTCATGCTGCCACTCGATGCTGACAGCCTGATGTCTGGTGCAACGATTGTGCGTATGGTTCGCATGATGGAAGCCCATCCCCGGCTTGGGATTTTGCAGAGCCTCGTCGTCGGCATGCCATCGACCAGCGCATTCGCGCGCGTCTTCCAGTTCGGGATGCGTCACGGCATGCGTGCGTACACGGCAGGCCAGGCCTGGTGGACAGGAGAATGTGGCCCGTTCTGGGGACACAATGCTGTTGTCCGAATTCAACCATTCCATGAGCAATGCCGTCTGCCGCATCTACCGGGTGCACCGCCACTCGGCGGTCCTGTTCTTTCGCATGACCAGGTCGAGGCAACATTCATGCGCCGCGCCGGCTACGAGGTGCGCGTACTTCCGACCGAAGAGGGTAGTTGGGAAGAAAACCCGCCGACCATTCTGGAATTCCTGCAGCGCGACACCCGCTGGTGCCAAGGCAACCTGCAATATATCCATCTGCTCAAAACTCCAGGGCTTTACGGCGTAAGCCGCTTCCAGCTTATCTGGGCGATCTTGATGTTCGCCGGTATACCGGCCTGGACGTTGCTGATCGCGCTGTTACCAGCGCTAGCTTGGGTCTACCAGAGTTCACCTGGCTTCCCGAGTGAGCTGGGGATCGGTCTCTACATCAGCTTCTTCGCGATGTACCTCATGCCGAAATTCGCCGGCCTCATCGACGCAGCGCTAACCCCTGGCGGCGTCAAACGCTACGGCGGCCCGCTGCGCTTTGTGGCTAGTGCTGCCATCGAGTTTGTATTCTCGTTCCTGCAGGGTGCAATCTCGACGATCCGGACCGCAGTATTCATGATCGGCCTACTCTTCGGCACAACGGTCAATTGGGGTGGTCAACAACGCGACAGCTACGGCCTCAAGTTGACACAGGCAGCCGCACAATTATGGCTGCAGACGCTGTTTGGACTGGTCATCTGCGGCAGCCTGATTGCGATCAATCCTGCGCTCTTCTGGTGGAGCTTGCCGCTCACAGCCGGCTACATTCTGGCCATTCCATTCGCCATCATCACGGCGAGCCCGACCGTGGGACGCTGGATGGCCCGGGTTGGATTGGCAGGCATTCCGGAAGACTTTGATCCCCCTCGCGAGATATCCCAAACGGCAACCACCGCCCAATCGACCAAGGATGGGGCTCTGGTCACGGTCAACTGATGGTTTCCGCCGAACTCGCGGGCATCTTGAGATCACTCCGCATTTATCATGGCCACCCACATCGCGCGGCCGCGATGGATCATCTTTATGCGAAGTTCCTGACAGCTGGCGATGTCGCATTCGATATCGGCAGTCATGTCGGTGACCGTATTTCATCTTTTCGTCGGCTCGGTGCAAGCGTGGTAGCTCTCGAACCGCAGCCACGTGCCTATCGCGCTCTCCAGATCATTCATGGACGCGACCAACAGGTGACGTTGATCAATGCGGCTTGCGGCACTGAGGAAGGTGTTCTCTCGCTCAAAATCAATTCAGCGAACCCAACCATCTCGACTGCGTCCACCGAGTTCACAAAGGCCGCTGAAGGCGCTGTTGGCTGGGAAGGGCAGCACTGGGACAAAGAGCTGGAGGTCACCTGCACTACGCTCGATGACCTCATTGCCAGACACGGCGAGCCCCGGTTTATCAAAATCGACGTTGAAGGCTTCGAAGCCGATGTCCTTCAAGGGCTCAGCCAACCTGTGCAGGCGTTATCCTTTGAGCTCACAACGATCCAGAAACCCGTCGCCTACAACTGCCTCGATATCATCGAACGCTTAGCAAACTACCACTTCAACATTGCGCTAGGTGAATCTCAGAAACTGGAATTCGATGCACCTATCAACCGCAAATCAATCCAGGCCTACATTGACAGCCTGCCACCAGAAGCCAATTCAGGAGATGTCTATGCGATCCGCGTTTGAGCCAACACGACGACGCTCTTTGCTCGCCGGAGTGGCGCTGTCAGCCGCATTCGGTCTCATGCTACCATCTCAACTCCACGCCGCCGACAAGGCCAAAGCTGTCACCGTCAAGAACACCAGCGAGCCTGTCTTGTGCGCGGAGAAGGACAACATCACCCTGTCCTTTGCCGAGCCTTCCGTCCGCAGATTTCGCATCGAGGCCGCCCATCCAGTCTATCTTGCGACCGTTCAAAGAGACAACTGGAAGGCCGACTGGACGAACTGTGATTTTGGCCCTGCACCACCGAGAAAAGCCAACGCAGCTCCTCCGAAACCGCCTCAGCGCGTAACAATCTATGAGGAGCCAGCACAATGGATTGTTGGCTGGCGCTTCGACCATTTCTGGCGTCCATCCACCGCGACCTTCCAGGTGGGCGATCGTGTCGAAAAGGGATTGCATCTCATCCAACTTTGGCAGATCCGGCCCAATGGCGGCGAGGAAGTCCTCGTCATGTATCCGCAGGACGGCTACTGGCGAGCCCGTCCACTTGGCCCCAAGGGGCGGGATCTGACTGCCTTTGGTAGCTCATTTCTAATTGGCCCGGTCGAAATCGACGAGCGTCCGCTGGTCAAACTGAAGAACATCGCATTCGAACCGAAAAAGCGCAGCTTTACGTTGGATTTTGCCCGGGGCGGCAAAGCGGTTGTGTCCCTCGCCGATGTCTCTGCCGATCGCACAGCCTTAGATATCGAATTTGACAAGCCAATCTCCGGCACACCGTTTGCCGCGCTGCGCTCGATGTATGTGACTGAGTTCAACAACGATGTTGCCCGCGTCGCAGCGCGTATTGCCGGTCAGAAAGGATGGCAGGAAGACACGATCATGTCGTTCAAGGGCGGACAAATCACAAGCCTTTGGGCAGGACGTACCGCGCCATCACAGCACAACACCAGTTCACCCGACATGGTATTCAAAGACTTCAAGTAGCGACTGACTTACCCGCACCTCACCAACGCAGCGTCTCCATCGCGGCAATCGCCTTTGGCTGACCGTCAAACAGTCTTTGCAGTTGCTCAGGCACAAACGCACCGTCTGGCATGATGTCCTGACGGTGAATGCCCTGCCCGATAAACAATGCATCGATCCCGCATCCCACCGCACCAGCAATGTCCGTGCGGACAGAATCTCCGATCGCAAGAATACGGGACTTCGGAATTGCCGATCCGCGTAACCGCGACGCCTCAAGCGTTGCTGCGTCATACGCTGTCGCAAATGGCTTGCCTGCCCAGAACACGTCGCCTCCCATGTCCTCATAGACTTTCGCAATCGCACCGGCACACGGCAGCAACGTACCTCCAACATCAACCACAAGATCGGGATTGGCACAGATCAGGGTTTGACCACGCGAAAGAGCAGTGCCCAAACACTCCCGGTAGTCTTCACCTGTCTCTTCACGGTCACGAATGAGGCCGGTGCAAAAAACCGCTTCGGCATCCTCCAATGCGACACGCGCCAGACCGCTACCTTCGAATACATCAAGGTCACGGTCCGGCCCGATGTGATGTACCTTGGTGATCGCTTTCCCACGTGCGAAGGCAATCGCTTGATCTCCGGAAGGCACAATCGCATCCCAGCAATGTTCTGGTACGCCCTTCTCAGCCAACACCTTGGCAACAGAAGGCGCTCGCCGTGGAGCATTGGAGACCAGGATCACGGATCCACCACACTGTCGGAAGCGATGCAGCGCAGAACAGCCCTCTTCGTAGGCCGTTCGTCCGTTATGGACGACACCCCAAACATCGCAGAACAGAACATCATAGTTCGACAGCAGTTCGCCTGCGTTCGCAATAGTTGGCGGCATCTTTGAATGTGGCAAAGCAGTTCAACCCGATTTGAGTGTTTGATCCCGCCCTAGAACATCTTTGTACGATAAGTCGGCATCCATCCGGTTCAGACTTAAGGTCCGTGCCTCCAGTGCGGCACACACCGATAGACCAATCAGTGTTTTTGGTAACGCGGGCTGTGGCAATCAGCGCGGACAGGAAGCAGTTCGGCAAGCGGTCAGGCTGTGGGCTCAACATCATCCTGCTTGGCATCGGATTTCGATGTGTCCACGACGGGACGGGGACGAATCTCTCCAGGTTCTCCACCTAACTCTTCTGCAACGATATACAGCGGTCGTGCCTTCACCTCTTCATAGATCCGGCCGATGTATTGCCCAAGCACGCCAAGCGATATCAGCTGCACGCCGGAGAAGAACATCACAGAAATAATCAACGATGGGAATCCGGGTAAGTCGATCCCGAAAACCAGGGTTCGAAACAGGTACGCCATCGCATAAACCAGAGCAAACAGCGAAATAATCACGCCCAATAGCGACCAGACACGCAACGGAATGGTCGTGAACGATGTCAGTCCATCAACAGCGAACGTCGCGAGACCGAAAAAGCTCCACTTGGAACTGCCATGCTGCCGTTCAACAACAGAATACGGAACCCCAATCGACTTGAAGCCAATCCAGGAATAGAGGCCCTTGTTGAAGCGTGACCGTTCGCCGATCGCGTTCAGAGCATCAACCGCCTGCCGATCAAGCAATCGAAAATCGCCGGCCCCCTCTGGGATATCAGTATCAACCAGCGCGTTGTAGGTGCGGTAGAAAATCTTAGCCAGGAAGCGCCGCATTGGCCCATCCGTACGACGGTCCACCCGCCGCCCATAAACGATCTTGTAGCCTTCGCGCCATCGCGCCACAAACGTCGAAACAACTTCCGGAGGATGCTGCAGGTCTGCATCCATTAGGATAACGGCATCACCTCTGACATGACGGAGCCCCGCCGCAATCGCAATCTCCTTGCCAAAGTTGCGACTAAGCGAGATGCCGCGAAACCGGGGGTCCTGCGCATGTCGATCGCTCAGTTGCAGCCAGGTCGTATCGCGCGATCCATCATCGACGAAGACAACCTCCCAGCTATCCTGCAGGCCTTCCAGCACATTCCGCAATTGCCAGACAAGATCCGGCAGAACCTCGGCCTCATTGTAGATCGGTATGAGCACACTGATCGTCGGATTCGCCATCGACTTCCACTGCGGATTGCCTCTGTATGCAGCCTCTCACCGCTGCATACAGAGGCATACCACTAGAACCGACGAAATCGTGGCAGAACCGGTAACAAGGTTGAGATCCGGTGTTTGGACGGCTGGAGATGGTTAATGCGGTCACAGATCTGCAGCAAATTGAACAATGGCGTCGCTCAGCTCTTTCGGACGCTCAACCGGAACCATATGACCCGCGTTAGCCAAATCAACCCGCCGTGCCTTTGGAAACCGTGCCGACAATTCAGCGACATGCTCGGAGTTAAAGAAGACCCGGTCCTGAAGACCTGAAATAATCAATACCGGCACATCAATCGTCTCATATGCCATGTTCCAGTCAGCCGTCGGCCCGGACTTCAATAGCATCAATGCAGGATCGTTGGCTGCACTTGGAGTATAACCTGCGCCACCAAGAAATCCGGCTCGGTTCTCCGCCTGCCACTCTTCGTTCATCAACAGCGGGCTATAAAGATCCTTGAGCAGATCCCCTCCGCCGGTTTCGAACACGCGGACGACAGCATCATTAATCCAATTGAGACGCGGACTATCATTCCGAAGTGTATTGATCAGAACCAAACCATCAGCCCGACCCGCACCGCCTGCCATGTGGGCCTTCAAACCAAAGGCACCACCAATCGAAAGACCGACATGAACCGGGCGTATGGGCTTGACCTCTTCCAGCAGTGCCAATGCATCTTCGACAATTTGCTGTTCAGTAAAAGCGTCAATTGTGTAATCGCTGCCTGCTTGTCCGCGAAGGTTATAGATCAACCAGCCATGCCCATTCGCCTTTAAGGCATCCCCAATGCTGGCGGTCCACATTCCCATGTCACCGCTCAACGCATTGAAGCAGACGAACGTCTTACCAGTCTTGCTCGGCTCGACGTACTCATAGGCAAGTGTGTTGCCTGGTGACAATGTCAGTGTTGGCATCGTTGATCATCCTCATCAGTCATCCTCTCTTCACTGGTACGCGAAATTGAGGCTTTCGCCTATCCGGGTTGCTGCCTTCAGCCGATCATTTCAGCATGGCGATCAAACTTGACACTGTTCATCGTTTCGCTCTCTAAAGATAGTTCGAACAACGTTAAGCATGGAGCAGCCGCCCGGCCAATGCGCATTGCCCTCATTCACGCCGTAACTGTCGCGATGCAACCGATTGCCGAGGCTTTTGCAAGGCTTTGGCCCGAGGCAGAGACGGCAAATCTCCTCGATGACCGCCTGTCTGTTGATCGCGCTAAAGATGACGAGCTGACGGCTGCGATGCATCAGCGTATCGCGACACTGGCCGACTATGCCGAGGGTGCCCGTGCCGACGCAATTCTCTACACCTGTTCAGCCTTTGGCGAGGCAATTGAAGCGGTCGCCGAACGCAAATCCTATCCTGTTTTGAAGCCCAACGAGGCGATGTTTGAGGCAGCACTTGAGCATGGTGACAACATCGGCATGCTCGCAACCTTCGAACGATCCATTCCTTCCATGGAAGCCGAATTCAACGACCTTGTGAGACAGCGGCGGGCAACCGCATCGATCAAATCTGTCTGCGTGCCGGACGCCATGACTGCACTTCAGGCTGGCGATGCTGAACGCCACAACGCGCTGCTGTCCGCTGCATCGGGCGAACTCTCAGAGTGCGATGCCATCATGCTCGCACAGTTTTCGACCTCGATTGCGCGCGGAGCAGTTTCCCATGCCGTCAGCTGCCCCGTGCTCACCAGTCCGGACAGCGCAGTGCACAAGCTGAAGCAACGTCTCGAACATTAGGATCACATCATTATGTCAGCCATCAGGATCGAGAAATTTGACACAGCTTTGGGAGCCGAAGTTTCGGGCGTTCAACTCGGCAAAGCCGACGACGCTGAGATCGAGCTAATCAAGCAGGCCTTGGCCGACAACCTGGTCCTGGTCTTTCACAACCAGGCCATGTCAGACGATGAGCTGGTCGCAACCAGCGCGAAATTTGGCAAATTGGACATTCCCGGCGTCAACCCGACCGGCAAGCCGTTTCATGCCGCGCATCCTGAAATCAATGTCATCTCGAACATCATGGTCGACGGCCAGCCAGCTGGAAACCTCGGCGCAGGCGAGGCCGTTTGGCATGCCGATATGACATACAAGGACACGCCCCCACGCGCGGCCGTCCTTTACGCGCTTGAAATCCCACCCACCGGCGGCAGCACGTATTTTGCCAACATGTATGCCGCCTATGAACAATTGCCCGATGATCTCAAGGCAGAGATTGAAGGCAAAACTGCCATTCATGACGCCTCCCACAATAGCGCCGGCATCCTGCGCAAGGGCTACGACGAGGTGACGGATGTCCGCGAAACACCAGGCGCGCATCATCCACTTGCACGCACCAACCCGGCGAACGGCAAGCTCGCCCTGTTCCTCGGCCGCCGCCCGCGTAGTTACGTGCCAGGCCTCAGCGTTGAGGAGAGTGATATGCTTCTGGATAAACTATGGGCTCACGCCACCCAGGACAAATTTGTCTATCACCATGATTGGAAAGTCGGCGATGTCTTGATGTGGAGTAACCTGGAAGTGCTCCACCGGCGTGACCCTTTCGACGCCAGTGCCCGCCGTCGCATGCATCGCACGCAGATCGGATCGTATTGGACAGATGCCGCCTAATCGGATCAGCAAACGATCAGACAATAGCAGGCAAGTTACACATTCCGATTTGATCACCAGACACTGCAATAACCGCGACAATGATCCGATCGTGTCCCGCCTCAAGCCGACTTGAGACTTTACGACGTCGCGACCTTGCACTCTTCATCCGGTGGTAGGGGATCACAGGTCGTCGACTTCACGCATTCTTTCAACGCCGACTCGAGCTGATCGGTGATAATCCCGGTCTGTGGTCCGAGGTAATGGCCAGTACCAGCCAGCCCGCACTGATAGAGTTTCACCATCCGTGAACCTCCAAGACGCATAGCCCGGCTATAATCCTCAAACGCCGCGTTCGGACGCCCCTGGGATTGACGGACATGCGCGCGCGTGTCGTAGGCATGCGGGCTTGTCGGATCGAGGGCCAGTGATTTTTCGACGTCGGGCTCGGCCTCTGAAATACGGCCCAGTTTGTACAACGCCCAGGCTCGGTTATTCAGTGCAACCGGATAGTTTGGCAGGATGCGCAGCGCCCGATCATAATCAGCAATCGCCTCTTTGTATCGTCCTATAACCGACAGCCCCAGCGCCCGTGTTGCATAGGCCGTTGAGCGCGTTACAGGATCGAGATTATTGCGCTCAAGTAGTTTGGTACATCCGCGGATGCGCATCGTGGCGTCGTTCGCAAAGCAGTCGTGCTTGGCCAGCGCGTCTGCATGCGCAGCCTGCCCGGCAGTCATCAGCCAGGCCAGGAAGACTGCCATCAGGGTCAAATGACGCTGTGTCCGCATGATGTGCTCCTGTCACGAAATATGAGGACTAGTCGACTTTGCATGCATATGCAAAGGGGTCGTACAGCCGTCAGATTTCGTAGACCAATCAATTGTCCGTAGTGTCAGGCCTTCGGTTATCCGGTACTTCGATCGTCAGACCTAAGATCAGGAAACTCCACGATTTTCCGTGACTATCGAGCCCCAGTGACGTGTTGACGCCGCCTTCCAACGCATCGTACATCACGAAATTCAGGCCGTGTAAGTCGTCAAGCTCGTAACGTACGACATCGCCCTCAATAAGGCGTGCAAAGGCCTGCTTGATCTTGTCGGCCGTCAATTGCTCCTTGATCAGCAGATAGTCGCCTGGATCGTAGGCCCATACCGAAACACAGGAAATGTTGCCTTTGTCGCCGGCACGCGCATGTGCGAGTTGGTGAAGGGGGATTTGCTGGCTCATGCGGTGTAGACCTTCACGCTGGGTGAGACAGCATCGCGATCCAGCATCGTTGAATGGGTCACGACGCATGGCGTGATCTGACCGCGGTATCCGCCGCCACCGGCAGGGCCACAGCACAGCATGGCTTCGGCTTCCCACAACATCATGGCGACGAGATCGCGATCCATAGCGCGCATGGCGATATGGACCCGAACATCCTGACTTTCCGAAGCCTGATCATGCGCCGTTGCATGCAGCGAATTCAAACCGATCAAGTCAACACGGTAGGTACCCTTTGCCCCTGGGATGCGGTCGAGCAACTCGATCATGACATCGCGTGCCAATCGCGCCCGCGCCGCTGCGTTTGGTCCGGCATAACTGAAGCCGGCTTCACCGAGGAACCCACCATCGAAGCCAACCGTGACCTTCAGCTGTTCCGGTCGCTGGTGTCCGGTTGCCTTCGAAACTGTGACACGGCTATTGCCATCATCCGCGATCGAGGTTGTTGAAAAATCTGCGGTGACATCGGGCGTCAGATACCTGGTTGGATCGTGCACTTCATAGAGCATCTGCTCTTTGACTGTTCGCGCCGTCACCGCTCCGCCAGCAGCGGGCAGTTTGGTGATTGTGGCATTGCCGGCGCTATCCACTTCGGCAATCGGGTAGCCGCAATCCGCCAGCCGCGGAACATCCTTGATGCCCGGATCAGCAAAATAGCCGCCAGTGATCTGCATGCCGCATTCCATGAGATGGCCGACGAGTGTCCCCTTGCCAAGCTCGTCCCAGTCATCAAGCTTCCAGCCATACTTGTGGGCAAGCGGCGCAACGAACATCGATGGGTCAGCTACCCGTCCAGTGATGACAACATCTGCCCCGGTTTCAACCGCCGGCAAAATCGCCTCGGCTCCGAGATAAGCATTGGCACCAACCAGTGGGCGCCCCACCTCGCCGATGGTGCGGTTACCATAGTCGAACAGGACGGTCTCATCGGTCAGTTGATCAGTGACCTCGTCACCCTCAACGGTCGCGACCGTGAGACCCTTCAAGCCAAGTTCACGAGCCACATCGATAATCACGTCAGCGGCAGCCGGAACGTTGGCAACACCCATGTTCGACATGATGCGCGTGCCGTTATCACGACAGTGCTGCAGGACTTTGCGCATCCGTGTTGCTAGTTGAGGATTGTACCCGCGCGACGGGTCCTGCTGCTTGTCGCGATGACCAAAAGCGAGTGTCCTCTCACCAATGGTTTCAAAGACAAGCCAATCAAGCTCACCGTCTCTGGCCATGTCAATTGCTGGCTGCAGCCGATCAGACGAAAAACCGGCGCCGGAGCCCATACGGAGCATTGCATTCTCCTGAGGGTTGAGTCGTGTCCTACACGACAGGATTTGCTTCAGTGAAATTGCACAAGGCCGCAAGCCGTTGCAAGCCTACCGCAAAACCGCCTGGCAGAAATCCGCCATCGGGTTGCCTGCTTCAGCCGTGTGCAACAGCAATTGTGCTGCTGTCAACGAATGGCGCATCGACACCCAATTCCATCAGACCCGGGTCATTGGTTTCGAGGCTAACGGACGGCACAACCGACTTGAGGACGGCATTGATCGATTTGTAGCGGTGACGGACGTAGAGATAGCGGCGATGGAACCGGCTACCAAGACGCGCTTTGATGAGATAGGTCGTGATCCCTGAATGCATGACAGGCACGCCCATCTCCATACACAGGCGCAACTGGGTCATCCAGTCGAGATAGAAGAGACCATGGTCCGGGCCTTCTGGATAACGCATGCCATTATAGTTCTGGATCATGGCGTGCTCGTTGAAGACCACGATCGAAAAACCGACAAGCTCTTCATCAAGCCAGTATGCCAAAAGTCGGGCATTGTCGCCCATATGGTCTAGTACGCTCGGGAAATAGTCGGGAGAAACCTCTGCGAAATGGGCGAAGTCCACCGCGGCACGCAGCAGGGTGCTTTCACGCAGCGCGTACAGCTGGTCCTTGAGACCATCGCAGTCACTTCTGATGTCAACGCGTAGGTTTTTTGCGCGCTTGAGCCGGCGACGCAGATTGCTTCGCATGTTGCCCGACAGAGAGGCAAAGTAGGCCTCTTCCGACTCTGGCACGTCCAAAGTCGCGACAGGCAGAGCCGTCAGGTTCGCATATCCAACCCCTTGCAAATCTTCATGGGTCCAGGATTTGAACTGATCGCCGACGTCCTTGAGCACAGTAAGGCGCGCGCCTGAAGCGGCAGCTATGTCATCCAGCCCGGTCAGAAGACAATCCAGCGCCTGATGCCGTTCCTTATTGGTCAGCTGCGGATCAACCGCGATCGTTGGCTCCTGCGAGTGCGGTGATCCGAGCCCAACAATCGGCACATTGCCAATAGCCGGAATGACAGCCGCGATGCCTCCGTAAATCTTCTTGGTCGTGCCGTCCAGAACGACACGAGGGTCAAACCGTGTCTCAAAAACTGGCGCGCCAGCCACCAACTTTCCGTCCTGGAACACACCGATGGCGGAATACTTAAATGATGGCGGGGGAACGTCATCACAGGCGCTGAAGTAGTCGAAGCTTTCCGGCGCGCCGTTGTAGACCCGCAACCAGTCTTCACGAGGGACTTCGGACATCCGGCTCAAATGGCGGGATTGAAACTGGCTCAATGTGAACTCTCGCCTGCGTTGTGGCACGACTGCAAATAAGCCGGCGCGAATCGAGCGCGTTGAATAGCACTGATCCGCGGCGCCAAAGCTGCCGCCTCAATATTAAGGTTAGGGCCTGATAAACCGTTACCAACAGATATCGGCGCCGAGGCCCGCCAGTTCGTGCCGTTCACCAGGCAGCCGTCGATTAGGCGCCCATTGCTATATGGATCGCCCCGTTAACTATGCAATCCACTCACTAACAGGCGCGTTGGCTTCATTGAGTGGCTGGCTGACGACATCGACAAGCGCCGGACCATCATGTTTTGCCGCCTGCGCCAAAACCGAACGTAGCTCCGACGGTTTCTCAACACGCCACGACTTGATGCCATATGCGGCTGCCACTTTGGCATGGTCCGTCTGGCTGAAATCAACCGAGAAGTAGCGTTCACCAAAGCCGGCACGCTGCCCAGCCTTGATCCAACCGAAGACTGAATTGGAAAACACGATAAACAGTATCGGGAGTTGATAGCGGACAATGGTCTCAAACTCGCCGACAGCAAACGCAAAACTGCCGTCACCCATGACACTGACGACTTTCGAGTTCGGTCGTCCAACCTGCGCACCCATCGCCGCCGGAATAGAAAAACCAAGTGCACCATGGGCCCGGTTTGAGATGAAGTGCCGGCCAGGCTGATTGAACTTGTAATACGCCGAGAAATAAGGGCAGGGCGTGCCCGGGTCGCATACGATAACAGCGTCATCGTCGAGAACTGCATTGAGATCAGCTACTGTCCGCTCCGGCTTGATCGGCTCATCGTCGGATGCCGCTAGTTTGTCAAAAATGGCAAACTTTTCAGCTTTTGCGGCCGCGACAACTTTGTCGCCACCGAAATTGGGCGTCGTTGCCTCATCGGCCACCGCCTGATTGAGCGCAGCAAGCGCTAACCGCGCGTCGCCAAGCACAGGGTACTCGGTCTGATAGCTCGCTGAAATCGCCATCGGATTCGAATCGATATGGATAATCGGCGTTCCAGGCGCCGGATAACGCCACCGCTCCGTCGTGACCGAGCCCGCCCGACAACCAATGAACATAACGAGATCAGCACCGGTGATGGCGGCCCGCGTTGCGGGAACACCGCCGTTCGATCCAACGACACCGAGGCAGTTTGGATGATTCTCTGACAGGCTGCCCTGACCGCTGACAGTCGTTGCGACAACCATATTCAGCGTCTCAGCCAGTGTTTGTAACTCTGTTTCAGCGCCGGCAATAACAGCTCCACCGCCGCAAATCACCACTGGGTTTTTCGCCGTGAGCAGTGCCTTGGCAGCGGCCTCGATCGATTGCGAGGTCGGCGCCGTCGGCCATGCCGGGAAATTCGAGAACTCACCTTGAGCCCAGATATCGTCATTGTTAACCGCAGCTTTCTGGACGTCGAACGGGAAGCCGAGATGTGCTGCACCCGGCGTACCCGTCGTCATCGCGCGGAACGCGGAGCGCACCATGTTTCCGATTCGATCTGGGTGCTCGATCAGGCCATTCCACTTGGTCAATGGCTGAAACAGTTGGTCCTGACGCAATTCAGTCAACGGGAATCGCCCCGCCGAAGGGACGGAAACATCTGACGTAATCGCCAGAACCGGTATCGACGACTCACTGGCTTCAACCACGCCGGGTAAGATGTACGTCGCACCGCCACCACTCGGGCCTTCACAGACACCAACTTTTCCTGTTACGCGCGCATATGCATCCGCCATGTAGCCCGCATGGCGCTCGTCACGCGTGAGGAAATGGGCCATGCCGTGGTCGAGCCGATGCAAGGCGTCGTAGAACGGCAACGAGGTGTCACCACATAACCCGAAGATATGCTCAGTTCCGTGAGCTGCGAGCAGGCGCACCATTGCCTCGGCGCCATTCGGTTGGTTCGTCGATGGATTGTTCATGATTGTCGCACTTTTGTCTCAGTTTGGACTATTAATCCCAGTATATAAATCGTGATGTGGTGAGTCGTGATGATGTCAATAACTTGACTCTCAGAGGTCATTCGGACATCGTCGCCCGGCAGTTTGCGTCGGGGACCCTGACGAAGAAAAAAAACGCGGTCCCAAGTCTAGGGAGACGGAAGGGATGTCACTGATGTAGCATCCCTTTTCCTTTGCGCCAATTGATCTGAAAACTGTCAATAGCGGAACTTCCCTTCGACAATACGACGGCCCAGCGCCCATCGATGAACCTCGGATGGCCCATCGTAGATCCGGAACGCGCGAACATCACGGAAGATGCGCTCAACCATGGTATCGCGTGTCAGACCAAGGCCACCGAGAATCTGCATGGACCGATCGACGACTCGCCAGATCGCTTCGGAACAGATGACCTTGGCCATCGAGCTCTCTGATGATGCGCGCTCACCCTTGTCCAGTGACCACGCGGTTCGCCAGATCGCCAGCCGTGACGTGTAGATATCCATCTCATTGTCAGCCAGCATAAAGCTCACGCCTTGATGCTCACCAAGCGGCTTGCCGAAGGCCTTCCGCTCCCGCGCATAGTCTGTCGCGATATCATGAGCTCGCCGCGCTGCACCCAGCCAACGCATACAGTGGGTCAGGCGTGCAGGTGCCAATCGAATCTGGGCATATCGAAATCCCTTACCGACTTCGCCCAGCACATCATCGCCTGACACTTTAAGGTTCTCAATGTCGATGACGCCATGGCCGCCCATGAACGATGAATCCAACGTGTCCAAGCCACGCTCGTATTTGAAGGTCGGATCGGGCAGTTCCTTCAGAAACATCGTTGCGTCGCCGGGCCCATCGCCGGTCCGCGCCATGATGATCGAAAAAGCAGCGCCTTGTGCGCCAGTGATCAACCACTTTCGTCCGTTGATGACCCAGCCATTGCCATCGGGTTCAGCTGTTGTGGAAAGCGCACTTGGATCAGAACCAGCGCCGGGCGAAGGTTCAGTCATGGCAAAACAGGAGCGGGTCTCAGCCGTTGCAAGCGGACGCAGAAACTTCTCTTTCTGCGCCTCTGTGGCAATCTCTTGTAGGAGATGGATATTGCCCTCATCGGGGGCCTGGCAATGAATTGCAGCCGGGCCGAGCATCGAGTAGCCGGCAGCCTCAAAGACAATCGCCTTTTCGAAGTGACTAAGATCACGACCACCAAACTCTTCCGCAACATGGACCGCAAGGAGATTGGCGTCTTTCGCCTTCGCGTTGAGTTCCTTGCGAAGCTCATCTGTTGGTCCATGTTCTGTCCAACGCGGATCATATTCGTAAGGAATCACTGCCTCTCGGACGAAGGCATCGACCTCGTCTTTGAGCGTTTCGAGTTCTGGACTGAGTGAAAAATCCATGCGGTCGGTCCTTGCGAGAGCAACCTGCCTTCTATCTGAATCAAGACAATGCCGAGTGAAGGCGCAAACTTGCTCGATCCTCAAGTAGCGATCAGCTTTGTGCTTCAAGTCTGATCCCACTGCGAGGTTCCGACATAAAAACACGATGATCTAGGCTGCGATTACTTCATCGTTGTGATGGATGGGGCGTTTCGTACCGTCACTCTAGGAAATGAGCGAGCATTGCGCCAGCATGCCGCCCAAATCAGCCGCAGGCGGATCGTGCTGTCTGCGCAGAACAGCAAACCGGGGAGTGAGCAATGGTAAAAATCAAGGCAGACAAACTGCAGGCCTTTGTAAGTGATATCTTCCAGAAGGCCGGATGCTCCGCAACTGAAGGAGCCCGATTGGGCGAGTCTCTGGTTGGCGCCAATCTCGCCGGCCATGACAGCCACGGCGTCATTCGCGTTCCGCGCTACCTGCAGTGGAAGGCAGATGGCGACTTTGTTGCCGATCGTACCGTCCAGGTCGTCACAGACCTACCATCACTCGCAGTCCTTGACGGACAATATGGCTTTGGTCAGACAACCGGCAAGCAGGCCGTTGAGGTCGGCATAAAGAAAGCCAAGGAAACTGGTGTTGCGGTTGTAGCGTTGCGCAATACCGGGCACGTCGGCCGCGTCGGAGAATGGGCTGAGCAAGCCGCTGCCGCCAATATCGTGTCGACCCATTACGTCAACGCCCCGGCCAGTCTACTGGTCGCCCCCTACGGTTCGAAAGACCGGCGCTATTCAACGGCACCTTATGCAGTTGGCATTCCGCGACCGGGCAAGGATCCTCTCATTCTGGATTTCGCAACGTCCGTCGTTGCAGAAGGTAAGGTCTTGGTGGCGAGCCAGGGCGGCAAGAAACTCCCTGATGATGCTCTGGTCAGTAGTGACGGAGATATTGCTGGTGATCCGCACTATTTGTATGGCGACTACGAGCCCAGCGGTCCACGCAGCTATCGCAATGGCACGGGTGCCATTCGCGCCATGGGCGATCACAAAGGATCAGGCCTGGCATTCATGGTCGAGATCCTGGGAGGCTCTTTGACGGGAACAGGAGCGCCGCTTGAAGGCCGGCGCTGGTCAAATGGCATGCTGTCGATGTATGTCGATCCCGACAAGATTGACCCGGAAGGCTTCTTCCCGGCTGACGTCGAGCGCTACCTGAGCTTCTTCAAAGAAGCACAACCGATCGAAGAAGGAGGCGAAGTCCTTCACCCGGGAGAGCCGGAGATCCGCGCCAAGAAAGACCGTTCAGTCAACGGCATCGAGATATCCGACGACACATGGACAGCAATCTGCCAGGCTGCACGTGACGTCGGGATCAATGACACCCGGATTGCTGAGGCAGAAGGCTAGGTCCGGCCCACCCTAAAAACGAAAACAGCCGCACAAAAGAACGAACCTAGGACATCACAATGATCGACGCTGCCCTCCTGACCAAACTGGCCACCTATGACACCCCGACGATCTGCAATGCGCTTGAGATTATCGACTCCTCAAGCCGTCTGACTGGCTTCACTAAACGCCCCCTGGTCTGCCCGTTTCCAGATCTGCCACCATTCGTCGGCTATGCCCGTACGGCGACAATCCGGGCAACCCACGCCCATGAGCTCGTTGGTGATGCAGCGCGCGAACAGCGTCTTGGATACTACGAGTATGTTGCATCTGGCGGCCCAAATCCCGGGCTGATCGTGATCCAGGATCTTGACGGTGTCGACATCGGCTTTGGCTGCTTCTGGGGAGAAGTTCAGAGTGCGATCCACAAGGGCCTCGGTTGCTCCGGTGTCATTACCGATGGCGGCATTCGAGACATCCCACAGTGGGCGCCTGGATTGCCGGTCCTCGCCGGATCAATCGTCCCGAGTCATGGCCACGTGCACCTTGATGGCTACGGCAAGGAGGTCCGCGTCGCTGGAATGGCGGTGCGCTCCGGTGATCTCATTCACGCGGATAACCACGGAGCCGTCGTCATTCCGGAGCAGCATGCCGACAAGATCCCTGACGCATGCGGGCTTCTGGAACGCAAAGAAGCTGTCATCTTAGACATGGCACGCGCTCCAGGTTTTAAGTTCGAAGACCTCAAGGCCGCACTCAAAAAGCAAGACGAGATCCACTGAGGCATATCTTTCTTAAAGCTGCTGCAAGCCACTTTCAAATCTGCGCCCCGGCAAAGGTCCGGGGCAGCGTTGCCCGCGTGCGCCTCGCCTATCTGACGCTGATCGGTCGCTTGAGCATTGCGATCTGATAGTTGTCAGTTCGCTTGAAACCGATCGCTTCATACGCGGGAATAGCGGCCGGATTATTGGCAAAGAGCACAGCACGCTCAACACCGCCGTCACGTGCCTGACAGAGCGTTGCGGTAACCAGCATTCGGGCATATCCACGATTTCGATGCCCGAGCGGGGTCCAGACAGCTCCCACCTGGACAATCTCGGGCAACCGCGCACTGAAGCCACTCATTGCGACTGGTACGCCATCCATGCTCAAGACCCATAGGTCGCGCCATTCTGCAAGACGCACGATGCGATCGGCAATGGCTTCGGCCAGCCCAGCGTCGTCATCCTTGCCCAGCGCTTCAATCTCGAACCCCTTGAGCCAAGCTCCGATCAATGCCGGATCGACATCAGAGACATTCAAGATGCGATACCCCGAATCTCCCCTGTCAGAGCCAGTCTGAAGCTGAGCGAGGTCGAGCGCAAAGAGACCATCATCCACATTGATATCGTAAGAAGCCGCTTGCAAACCCAGTTCATCAATCGTGATAGCCGCCTGGGCACTCGGCCCGAGAATACCGGCAACGTTGCGTGCCCCATCTCGCTTGAAAGCCTCGAGAATGTCGCGCAAGCAATTGCGATCCGGGGCTTGTATCAGGATATTGCCGTTCCAGCAGTGGGCCAGTATACCCGTGACCCGGCCATCATCGGATAGCGATCCGTAGTAGTCCGCATGAAACGGCTTATCATCGAATTCAAGCCCGGACCGACGTATATTGCTCAACAAGAACATACTACTCTCAAGACGCCGCGACAGGAACGCCTCGATAGCCGGACGATCGGAGTTATTGAGTTTGCGTATTGTCATCTTGGGATTGTCCGACGAAAAGGCCTAGAATGTCTGTCTCTTAGGGAACCGGCAAAAGTCCTGCCCTAGGCAACAAACTACGTGGTGCACGGATCAAAGCTGCCCCCGCCTGGCTCGTTCCATAGAACCCATAACAGGCGATCGGGACGACAACCTTGTTTGTTGCCCCCTGAATGCGCTCCCGCTTGCGACCCTCTCGGCGTCATACCGGCCCGCCTTACCGGGATCCGTTTATCAAGTTGCATGGCACCAGACATTGACAATTGCTATCGTCAGACGCGCTGCAACAGTCATCGGTATGCCGAAATACTGGAGCATGATCCATGACCAATCGCCCCGACATCGATTGCATCGCGCACTACCCGACACTGCCGGTAACAAGCGTCTCTGACACGGTCGCATTCTATGTCAATCGACTGGGCTTTGAGGAACGCTTTCTTTGGGGTGATCCGCCCATTCATGCCGGCGTCGCGCTCGGCAATTCAACGGTTCATTTCTCTGCCGGCCAGCCCAATACCGGTCGACATTGGCTCTATTTTCACATTGGCGATGTTGATGAACTCTATGCCTGGTACCAGGAAAATGGTGTCGAACTCTTAAGCGAGCCCACGACAAAGCCATGGGGCATGAGAGAGTTTTATGTGCGCGATCTAAACGGCTACGAGCTTTGCTTTGGCCATTCTGATTTCAAGTCTGGCGATCCGATCGAGATCGAACGCGTTGATCCTGGCATCCCGTTGGAGCGGCGTATGCTCGCTTTGCTGCATGATCTTGCCAAGCACAAACGCCTGACATTGAGTGAAACACTGGAAGAGATCCTCCTGCACAGCTTTGAAAAGATCCCGCATGGCAGCAGCTTTACTGTTGCAAGCCCGCACACGGAGCGCACGCTGGATTTCATTGCTGAGTTGAAGACCAAACATGGCATCGACTATGAGGTTCACGACAGTTACCGGTTCGCAGAAAAGAATACTGACAACAGCGCCAACTGATTGATCGGCCGTCTATTTGGCAACAATCACATTCCTGCCTTGCCTCATCGTCCGAAACCGGCGATTCTAGTGCCATGATTGAAGGCCATGCCGCGATAGACTGTGATATTCACCCCAGCGTGCCCGGGTTGAAGACGCTGTTGCCATATATGGAGCCGCACTGGGCGGAAACGTTAACCCAACGCGGCATGCACGAACTCGACTCGATTTCTTATCCCAATCGAGGACCACTGACCGCGCGTTCAGACTGGCAGGCCGAAACGGGCAAGCCAGCAACCACTTTGGCTGGGGTGCAATCGCAGCTGCTCGATCCATTCGGCATCGAAACAGCAATTTGCAACTGCCTTTACGGCGTACAGCTCCCTTTCAGTGAAGACATGGCAGCCGCCTATGCTCGCGCCGTCAACGACTGGATTGCCAGGGAGTGGCTCGATCAGGACGATCGTCTCCGGGCCTCCATCATCGTTCCCATCCAGGGCACCGACGTCGCCGTCGAGGAGATTGAACGGTGCGCAGCCGACAAGCGCTTCGTCCAGATTCTGCTTCTCGTCGCTGGCGAAACGATGCTTGGCCGCCGCCATCACTGGCCGATATACGAGACAGCCCTCAAACACGGACTTCCCGTCGGCATCCACGCCGGCAGCAGCTATCGCCATCCGGCAACGCCGGTTGGATGGTCGTCCTATGTTGCGGAAGACTACGTCAACCAGGCTATTACGTTCCAATCCCAGCTTGCCAGTCTGATCTCAGAAGGCGTGTTCAAGAAGTTTCCCGAGCTAAAATTCGTGATGCTCGAGAGCGGCATCACCTGGCTGCCGTCATTCATCTGGCGCTTCAAGAAGTATTGGCGCGGCCTCACGATGGAAATCCCCTGGGTCGACCGGCCGCCGGAAGAAATCATCTATGAGCAGGTCCGGTTTTCGCTGCAGCCGTTCGATGCACCCGAAGACAGCGCCACCACAGCCAAGGTGCTTGATCAGCTGGGTTCTGACGAATTGATTCTGTTCTCAACCGATTATCCGCATTGGCAATTCGATGATCAGGACGTTTTGCCGAAAGGTTTGCCGGAAGACCTGATCCGTAAGATACTGGTCGACAACCCGCGCGCTACGTATCCGCGCCTATCAGCCACCTAAGTTGGTCGCCGCCAAGAAGGAGCTGCACCATGAACATCCACGTATCGACGCCTCCGCAGACGGAGCGCAAGTCCCGAGTCGGCCTAGCCATTGCTGACGGCGACATCCACCCGCGAGCCAAGACCGCAAAGTCGCTGCATCCTTATCTGGCGCAGCGCTGGCGCGATCATATGGACACATACGGCATGCCACTAAAGCATGGCTATCAGGCCGGGCCGCTCTATCCGAAAGGCAACCCTGATGCGAGCCGCCGCGATTCCTATGCCCCGGATGGTAGCCCGCCAGGTGCGAGTCTGGAATTCATGCGCGAGCAATTGCTCGATCGCTATAACGTCGAGTTGGGCATTCTGAATGCAATCACACCGGCACCGGGTAATGCACAAAACCCGGACCTGGCGATTGCACTTGCATCCGCCATGAACGATTGGCAGCAAGCCGAGTGGACTACGCCAGAGCCTCGTCTGAAGGCGTCAATCGTGGTGCCCTATGAAGATCCCTATGCGTCCGCCAAGGAGATCGACAAGTGGGCAGGTCATGATGACTTTGCTCAAATCCTGATGATGAGCCGGACTGCCGAGCCAATGGGCCAACGCAGATATTGGCCGATCTTCGAAGCCGCTTGCAAGAACGACATCCCACTCGGGGTTCACGCGTTTGGCTATGGCGGTCATCCAATCACCAGCGGCGGCTGGCCTTCCTACTACATTGAGGAGATGAGCGGCCACTCGCAATGCTGCCAGGCGCTACTCGCCAGCATGGTCTTGGAAGGCGTCTTCGAGCAGTTTCCATCACTGCGGCTGGTTCTCATCGAAGCAGGTTTTGCCTGGTTACCACCATTGGCTTGGCGACTCGACAAGCACGCGCAGAAATTCAAGAGTGAGTTGCCACACCTCAAGATGCAGCCGTCCGAGTACATCAAGCGCAACGTTTGGTTGACAACTCAGCCGATGGAAGAACCGATCAAGCGGAAACATCTGACCGATACAATGGAGTGGATCGGCTGGGATCGTCTGATCTTCGCAACCGACTATCCTCATTGGGACTTCGATGATCCGGAGTACGCACTGCCGATCCGGTTGGATGACGAGAAGAAGGCGATGTTCTTCCGCGAGAATGCCCGCGCAGTCTACGGAGTTTGATCGTGGCACGCCACGTTGTTGCAACGGTCGATGAAATCCCTCCAGGCGAACGAAAGTTAGTTGACGTCGGAGACCGCAAGGTCGTCGTCTTCAATGTGGGCGGCGAGTTCCTGGCCTTACTGGATCGCTGTCCGCATCAGGGCGGAAGTCTGTGTGCCGGCGTCTTGACGGGATTCGTGGCATCAGACGAACCAGGCCAATACAATTACTCTCGACCGGGTGAATTCATTCGCTGCCCATGGCACGGTTGGCATTTTGATGTCCGCACGGGGCAATCCTGGGGCGATCCAGAGCGCGTGTTCACAAAGCAATATAATGTCGAAGTTGCGCCCGGCCAGCAGTTGGTCGAAGGCCCTTACCAGGCCGAAACATTCGAAGTCAGTGTCGAAGAGAACTATCTTGTGATCGAGGACTGATCGCGCTGATATTGGCGATATCACAATCTGGCATGGCCCAACCTGCCAGTGCTGCCAACAGAGTTACGCGGAGCCTGACATGACACCTGCAGCACCTTACGCCGATCAGCTTCCTCAAGGCGTCCGCTCGCGCATGGTGACCAATAACAACGGTCTCGACATGCACGTCCTGGAAGCAGGCTTCGAGGATAAAGACCGACCTGCTGTCCTGCTGCTACATGGCTTTCCAGAACTTGCCTTCAGCTGGCGCAAGGTCATCCCGCAATTGGCTGCTGAGGGCTATCACGTCATTGCGCCGGACCAACGTGGCTACGGCCTGACAACTGGCTGGGACCCGGATTACGATGGCGATCTCGCTCAATTCCGCATGGCCAATCTTGTGCAAGACGCACTCGGCCTAGTCAATGCGTTTGGCTACGCGTCCGTCAGAGCCGTGATTGGCCATGACTTTGGATCTCCTGTCGCGGCATTGTCGGGGTTGATCCGCCCCGACGTGTTCAACGCCGTCATCATGATGAGTTCGCCATTTGGAGGACCACCAGCCTTTCCTGTGAACACAGCTGGTACGCTTTCGGAAGTCCCTGCTGCGTCCGCACTCTCATCAACGTCAATCCATCAGGATCTCGCCAACCTCGTCCGACCACGCAAGCACTACCAGTGGTATTACTCAACCCGTCCCGCCAATGATGACATGTGGAAGTGCCCGCAAGGCGTTCATGACTTTATGCGCGCTTACTATCATCACAAGAGTGCCGATTGGGAGGGCAACGCGCCGTTTCCGTTGGAAGGCTGGGTTGCTAACGAGCTGGCACGGATGCCGACCTACTACATCATGGACCACGGGCAGAACATGGCCGAGACGGTCGCCAAGGAGATGCCCAACACCGAACAGATTGCATCATGCACGTGGCTGCCGGATAGCGAGATGCAGGTCTACAGTGGCGAGTACCAGCGCAACGGCTTTCAAGGTGGCCTTCAATGGTATCGCTGTATGACCGACCCAAGTTATGCTGGCCAGTTGCGGCTCTTCTCAGGAATGACGATCAATGTGCCAGCCATGTTCATAGGAGGTCGCCAGGATTGGGGGATTTACCAGAAGCCTGGCGACATCGAACGGATGCAATCGAAAGCTTGCACAGACTTTCGCGGATGCCACTTGATCGACGGCGCCGGACACTGGGTCCAACAGGAAAAAGCAAATGAAGTGAATGAGCATCTGATTGCATTCCTGAAGGGTTTGGCCTGAATGGTACGCGCGGTGAGACTCTTGCCGCCGCTCGGGCAGATCATCGCATTGGTGGTCTTGGTAATCATTGCCACGGGCCTTGCAGCACAAGCACAGTCGCCCGACCAAATCCGCAGTGTCCAACAGCGCCTCGCCAACTACGGAGTAACCGCTGCTAGCGGCCAACTGAATGAAGCGACGGTAGCAGCAATCAAGGCCTATCAGCGTGATTGGCACCTCGAAGTCTCAGGTAAGGTCGACGCTGAGCTCGTCTCTCGGCTGGAGCGCAGTCATCCACAGACAAAGCCGCAGTGGACAACAGTTGCCAACCAGGAATGTAAAGTCTGGAATGCCCGGCCTGTCGCCCAGGAAATCATAATCTGGGATGGCACCTGCATTGACGGCATCGCCACTGGTCGTGGAAAGCTCAAGTTGACTTGGCAATACCGTGGCCGACGCCTAGGCATTGCGTTTGACGGTGAATATCGCAACGGCCGAGCCAATGGACTGGGCACGATCGTTTATTCGAACGGCGACCGTTTCGCTGGCCGTTTCGAGAATGGAAAGCGCCATGGTGAAGGTGTCTTTGCCTGGGTTGGCGGCACCTACTACAAGGGTGAATTTTTAAACGGCCTGCGCCATGGCCAAGGCAAGGTGGTGTTTCCAAAAGGCGATCAATATGATGGCCGATGGCAAAGCGGCAAACCTCATGGCCAAGGCACGTTCACCGCGGCCGACGGTACCCGCGAGCAACGCGAATGGCGCCACGGCTGCTCGATGCTCAATGGCAGTCTGCGTTGGTTGTTCGTGAACCGAGAAGACTGCAACTCGTGAGCAGCTGCGCACGGTAACAACTAGTTCGTGACGTAGCTTGATGATAGGAGCGGACATTGCATCCGGCATTCTCAGAGATCTTGGCAATTCGGGCGCTTTCACCACCGGCCGCCGATGAGGTCGACATCGTTGGAGCTGACCCCGTCCTCGCAACACCCTTCAAGATCGGTGAGTGCTGCGCTTCAGTTCTCGCCGGTGTCGGCGTTGCTGTTTCCGACATTTGGGAAATGAAAACCGGGCGGCGCCAGAAAGTTTCGATCGATATCAGCCGGGCAGCCGCAGCATTAAAAAGCGCGCGGTATCTCGAACAGGCGACACCGGACGGAACGTTTGCACCTGTCGTCAATAAGGCGCGCGAAGCAACCGCCAAGATGACGGATCCATGGCCCACGAAAGACGGCAGGCATTTCTTGCCGCACTTTGGCCTCCCACACCTAGCGGATCGTGTCCTTGGTATCCTCAGCTGCGAAGCATCAGCTGAAGGCGTTAGAAACGCTATCGCACAATGGGACGCGCTGGACCTGGAAGCCGCAATCGATGAAGCCCGCGGGTGCGGTGCAATGGTGCGCTCCAACGCGGAATGGTTGGATGAGCCGCATGGTAAGGTCCTGCGCGCAAAACCACTAGTCGAGATTGAAAAGATTGGCGACAGCGCGCCAGAACCATTCTTAGACAGTGCGGGGCGGCCACTTGACGGCATCAGGGCTCTTGATCTGACCCGCATCCTGGCTGGTCCGATTGCAGCCAGGACTCTCGCAGAACATGGTGCGGACGTCTTAATGGTCGGCGCTGATGGCCTCCCACAAGTGCCGGAGTACGTTGTTGACACCAGCCATGGCAAGCGCAGTTGTTTTCTCGATCTTAAAACAGCCGAAGGCCGTGCCCAGCTCCAGAAGTTGGTGGCCAGAGCAGATATCTTCTCGCAGGGTTACAGACCAGGCATCCTTGCCGACCATGGCTTTGGTCCGGAGGAGCTCGCCCAACGCCGTCCAGGACTAATATATTTGTCGATCAGCTGCTTCGGCAGCGACGGGCCACTCAGCCATCGTGCCGGCTGGGAGCAAATCGGACAGGCTGTCACCGGAATCTGTCAGGACGGCAGTCCCGAAGGACCAAAGCGCCTACCAGCCGCCGCCTGTGACTACACCACAGGGTATCTTGGAGCCTACGGTGTCCTGCTAGCCCTCGCCAGACGCGCAAGAGAAGGCGGTAGCTATCATGTTCGCGTTTCGCTCTGTCAGTCCGGGATGTTCATCTACCGTCAGGGCCAACTCGACAACGTGCCAAACAGTTCCGATGTCGGACCGGATGTCATCAACCAGATCCGCATTGAGACGACAGGCGCTGCCGGGCGCTTCAGGCATCTCGGTCCTGTTCTGAACTTATCTGAGACCCGTCCACACTGGGTACGTTCGACACCTGCCCTGGGAGCAGACGCACCAGCTTGGTAGTAGATCATCATGTGATAAGTCGCGCGGTTGGAAGATATGAGTTCAAAAAAAATGGCCGGCGAGGTGCCGGCCATCTGTATTCAAGAGTTGGACGCTACGAGTAACATCAGGCTCGTTTCAGCAGACCAACGATAAACAACAATATCAAAGCACCAATCGTTGCACTGATGATTGCTCCAGGAAGACCACCAATGGGTATAAAGCCTGGCAACAGAAAACCAGCAACGACAGCACCTAGAATACCAACGATGATATTACCGATTAATCCAAATCCGGCGCCCTTCATGATCTGACCAGCTAACCAACCGGCGATCGCACCAACGACAAGCATAATGATAATTGCAACAGGATCCATGTCTCTACCTCCTAGCTCATGCAGTTGATTTGTGCATGATTCGGCATGAAGAGTGTGGCGACTTATATCGAAATTGAAAACAACTGTTTTCCGCTTTGGGGATAGTCCTTGTCATCCGCCGGCTTGCTCAGCAGACATCCGCAAACCGTAAAACGCATTAAAATGAGCGATATAGGATTGCTCAGGACCTCTATTTTGGAGAACGCACTTCTATACGGATAACCGAGCTGAGCATTGCGTTTTTATTTACCTTAGAAGCGCTGGTAGACGCCGAGAATAGCCTATGTCTAGAGGCAGACGACGCTATTACTTGCCTTCAGTTGCCTCAATAAATAGGTGAAATCGCGATGCCACTCGACATGTCCTCGGCACAAGAAAACGCAGTTCATGTGATCCACGAAAACGATGAATGGGTCGAGCCATTGCGCGCCGCGTTTCACTCCCGTGGAACTCCTTTCAGCGAATGGCATATGCGGGATGGATTGGTTGACCTGACTGAGGTTCCACCGCAAGGCATCTTCTACAATCGTATGAGCGCGTCATCGCACACGCGCGGTCATCGTTATGCGCCAGAGTTAACCGGCGCCACACTCGCGTGGCTTCAAGCAAGCGGTCGGACAGTAATCAATGGTCAGCGAGCCCTTCAACTCGAAGTCTCCAAGGTCGCGCAGTATCAAGCACTCAAAGCCTTCGACATTCGCACTCCCGAGACGATTGCAGCTGTCGGCCATGCGCTGATCAGGCAAGCAGCCCAGCGCCTCGGGTTCCCGATCATCCTGAAACACAACCGTGCCGGAAAAGGATTGGGTGTGCAGCTCATTCGTTCGACTGAGGCGCTTGAAGAACATCTCGAAAGTCAGGACCTCACCCAATCGATTGATGGCATAACACTCGTGCAACGCTACATCGAGGCACCCGAGCCGTTTATCACTCGGGTGGAATTCGTTGGCGGAAAATTCCTCTACGCCGTCCGAGTCGATACCTCCAAGGGCTTCGAACTTTGCCCGGCTGATGTCTGCCAACTCGGCGATGATGAGGCCGTCTGCGCCGCACCTCAAACCAGGGACAAGTTTGAAATCGTCGAGGGCTTCAACGATCCCCTGGTCCCGGCATGGGAGAAATTCCTCGCAGCGAACGACATACAGATCGCTGGGATCGAGTTTATCGTGGATCAGAACGGTAACGCATTTACGTACGACGTCAATACCAACACCAACTACAACCCGGCCGCTGAGGCCAAAGCCGGCCAAAGTGGCATGGGTGCGATTGCCGACTATCTGAGTGGATTGCTCGCGCGGGAGAATGCGGTCGACCAAGCCGTCGCCGCCTGAGAACCCGTGACGCTCCTGCTCCATTCGAGCACACTATAGGCTGGCAAACCCGCGCTGCGCCTCCTCAACAAAGCGCAAGGTCATCTCCCGATCCTTGCGCCCATCCGCGCGTTCGATACCTGTATGCACGTCAATTCCGGCCGGGCGGACGTAATGGATAGCATCTGCCACGTTCTCCGGATTGAGACCACCGGCAAGAACAACCGGATGTTGTGATACCTCTACGATCTGCCGGCTGATCTCCCAATCATGGGTCTTGCCGGTCGCACCAATCGCGCCGGTCATTGGATCATGCGTATCAGTTATGAATGCGTCGACAAACGGGCTGTAGATCTCGATGTCCCTTTCAAACGCCATTACTCCATCAGTGCGAACAATAATGCTCTTGATAACCTTGAGCCACGGCGCCTCATCACGCAGCTTGGCAATTTCATCAGAAGCAATTTCATCGTGAAGTTGGACGCAGCGAACGTTCAATCGGTTGCAAAGCGCAAGAATATCAACTGCGCGCTTGAGATACGTGATCAAGAAGAATTCAGCTGAAGCTCCAAACTCCTCCACAATGGCTGCAGCTGCCTCTGCTGTGAGATCTTCCTGATGATAGCCCAGAACAAGTGGAAATCCGAGGTGAGTAGCACCACAGTCGATCAACATCTCGGCTTCTGCGCGATCGACAACACCTGCAATGTGGATGAGACCTCCTTGCAGGGGAATGACCATGGCTGCTCTCCTTACACCGCCGAAAAACGGTGCTATGTACATTGGCAGATGTAAGCATAAGATCATAAAGACATGACCAGAGACGATGCTCCAATGGCGATTACCATGGGTGATCCCGCTGGAATAGGGCCTGAGATCTCGCTCAAGGTTGCAGCGGATCCATCGCTTCCCACAAGGCCAATACTCATTGGCGATCCCAATCATCTCAAGATGGTCGCTGATCAGTTGACGCTCGATCTTCGCATCGAAGAAATCGCGCACGCACAACAGGTCAATGATGACAGCAACTGCGTATCCGTGCTTCCGGCCGGCAAGCCACTGGATGCCGTAACGTTAGGATCGGTTGATGCTCGATGCGGACAGGCAGCTTACGATTACATCCGAACGGCAATCGATCTCGCAAAGGCCGGCGACATCAGCGCGATCGTAACGGCCCCGATCAATAAAGAGGCGCTATCGGCAGCAGGCATCAAATATCCCGGCCACACCGAGATGCTCGCTGACTTCGGCGGCGCCGAGAAGTCCGCCATGATGCTGGCAAATGATGACCTGCGCGTCGTACTCGTCACTATCCACTGCTCTCTTCGTGAAGCAATCGAGCGGATCGACAAGCAATCCGTAATCAGCGCCATCCAACTCGCCCACGATGGCACACGACAGTTTGGGATCGAAAAGCCTCGTGTTGCTGTCGCAGGCCTCAATCCACACGCGGGTGAGAGCGGTCTCTTCGGACAAGAAGAGATTGAAATTATCTCACCCGCCATCAAGGCCATGCAAGAAACAGGCATCGATGTCAGCGGACCATGGCCCGGTGACACGGTCTTCATGCAGGCCCGCGCCGGCAAGTATGATGTCGTCGTTGCCCAATACCATGATCAGGGACTGATACCCGTGAAGTATCTGGGGCTTGAGAACGGGGTTAATATCACGCTCGGCCTGCCGTTCGTACGCACCAGCCCAGACCATGGCACTGCATTCGACATTGCCGGTCAGGGGATCGCCGACGCAGCAAGCCTGCGAATGGCGGTCGTCCAGGCCGATAGGCTTGTCAAGGCACGCGCCCGGTCAGCGGAATAGAGGGTTAGACATGAGCTTCAATTTCATTTTCATGCTGACGGCGAATGACAGCACGGTGCCGGATGCCCGACAGCGCCTCGATGAGGTCTTAGCCGGTGGGGCACGCCATATTGGTTTCAAAGACGTTGGTCTCCCATTGCCGGAACTCAAAACACTGGCTGACGAAATCCGGGCAGCCGGCGGCCGATCGTATCTGGAAGTCGTCAGCCTTGATCCCGAAAGTGAATTGACCTCGGCAAAGGCTGCCGTGGAGCTCGATGTGGATTGTTTGCTCGGCGGCACGCGGGCCGTCGATGTCGTTCCAATTATTAAATCTCACCCGATCCGGTACTTCCCCTTTCCGGGTAAAATTGTTGGCCACCCGAGTGTACTCGAAGGAACAATTTCGGAAATTGCCGACAGCGCCCGCGCGCTAACGGATCTGGAGGGTGTTCACGGGCTGGACCTACTGGCCTATCGGTTCGCCGGTGATGTTCCAGCACTCATGGAAGCAGTCTGCAACGCAACTGAGAAACCGGTCGTTGTCGCAGGTAGCATTGATAGCGCTGAGCGTGTCAACGCTGTTGCAAAGGCAGGAGCCTCTGGATTCACGGTAGGAACAGCTGCACTCAGCGGTGAGTTTCCCACCGAAGACAAAGGGCTAACCGCACAGGTCCAGTCAATTCTATCGATTACCTTGAGCGCTTCGCGACAATCAACAGCTCCGAAGCGCATCGGTGTTGTGGCCCACAATGGGCGCAAATCACAGTTGGCAGCATGGGTCGCCCGCCACGCCAAAGCCCTGCAGCACCACCGCCTGATCTGCACGGGCGGGACCGGCGTCATGTTGCAGCAATCCCATCCGGAACTTGCGATCCATCGCCTTCACCGTGGCACCCGCGGCGGCGATCAGCAACTCAGTGCCATGATCGCAACAGGTGAGCTGGATGCAGTTGTCTTCTTTGCCGATCCACGCGCCCAACCAAACGACGTTGATCTCCAGGCACTGACACGCCTTGCAATCATGCACGACATGCCATTGGCCTGCAGCCCGACTGCAGCTGACTTGATTGTTGCCGCAAACCTATCGCGCACCCGGTAAGATCAGTGGCCGATGTTGGAGCCGGCAGCTCCTGTTCCAACTTTGTTTTCGATGATCTAGTGTCAACACAGTATTCGGTCCAAACTTCCAAGGAGTCCCCCGTTGCAACCGCTCAAAGGCATTCGCGTCCTCGATGCAAGTCATGTCGTTGCCGGCCCATTTGCATCCTATCAGCTCTGCCTACTGGGTGCGGATGTCATTCGCATCGACAGGATCAAGGGTGAAGATTTTGTGCGCTATCACGGTGGCAATGACGACATGAAGGCGGCCGGTTTGGGTGCATCATTTGTCAGCCAGAACGCGGGGAAGTCCTGCATCCAGCTCAATTATAAGGATCCCCGTGGCCTTGAGATCGCGAAGAGGCTCGCTGCAACTTCGGATGTCATGCTGGAAAACTTTCGTCCCGGTGTCATGCAGCAACTCGGTCTTGGCTATGAGGCAATCCGCGCTGTCAGGGACGATATCATCTACTGCAGCCTGACTGGTTACGGTCATGATGGACCAATGCGTGATGCGCCTGCCTACGATCACATCGTCCAGGGTGTCAGCGGATTGATGAGTGTCACAGGTACCGAAGAAAGCGGGCCCTTGCGGATGGGTATTCCAATTACGGATTACCTGACGGGTTTGAATGGTGCATTTGCAGTTATGAGTGCCCTCTACAATCGCAAGGTGACAGGGACAGGTCAGCACATTCATGTCACCATGTTGGCGTCCACACTCCCGGTCTTAGGCGCCGCCGCAGTCGAATACCAAACCACAGGTGAGCAGCGCGCTCTGATGGGCAATCAGCCGTTTAGCGACAGCCCGTTTGCTGGTCGGTTCGACACCGCAGATGGACAAGTCGTCGTCACTGCAAACACAGCCGCTCAAGCGGACAACATGATTGCGACCATGGGAATTTCATCGCTCACCGAAGAACTCGCCATCGTGCGTGTTCGTGGCGAATTAACCGCCGCGCAGAAAAAGAAATCCCGCGCGGCACTTGAGGCAACGTTCTTGCAGGATACGGCGCTCGCTTGGGAAGAAAAGCTATCAGCGGCATCCGTTCCTGCCGGCAAAGTCCGCAGTGTCAGTGATATTGTTTCACATCCACAGGTCGAGGCCATCGGCGCGATGGATATGGTCGAAGCCAAAGGCATTGATCATAAGATTGGCGTACCGGGTCTGGCCTTCAGCGCAGTCGGCCAGTCTGAGCGTGAACTCACTCCGCCACAACGCCTTGGTGAAAGCACCAAAGCAATACTTTCAAGTGTGGGCTTCGCCCCGGATGAACTCGATCAACTGGCCATTGACGGCGTCATTGCAGGGGTCGGCCTGCCGTTACCAGGCGACTAAACTGGCCCCACGTCGCGCTTGGCTTGCGTCCTAAATTTTCGGATCGGTACGACATGGGAAGGCTATCGCCTCGAACGAATGAAGTAATGTCTGGTTCACCAGTCATCAGCATTTGTTTTGACCTCAGATAAAATCCAAGACAAATTTCGTTCAAAGGCAAAAGCCAACGGCGCGTAGCGCAGAACTGCGAAGCCGGCAAAAAACAGCCCCGGCGGGCATGTGCCAGGGCTGCTTAGATGACCACAGACGATGATGAGTTTGGGCAGGCAGCGTCTGATGGTGGGCTATCGAACGAGTTGAACTTAACAGCCACGAGCGCTGTCAGGCAATCGCAATGCATCTTCTCAGTCAATAGACGCCTGCAGTTGACTCGCACTTTATCTGAAATTGTTCGTCAAATGTGCGGGTACCAGGCAAGTCCTTGGTAACCCGTTCAATCGCCGTCTGAGATACCAAGCACTTCTTTCGACCACCTACTCTGCCGCCTGCGCGTAGGTCTTCGCGAACTTCAGCAATGCATCATCGGCGCACGGCTCAATTGGAGTGAAGTCCTGATGTGCAATCCATTCTTTGCGCGTCGGTGTGCGAATGTAGTTCGATACGGCATTCAGTGTCAGATAGACGATCTTGCGTGGAAACGGTGTGATGTTGCCTGCCGAGCCATGGACAAGATTGCCGTGGAACATCAGGACGCCACCGGGCTTGCCCGTTGGTGCCACCAGACCGCCCTCATCGACAAGCTTTTCGACTGTCTTTTGATCGAGTGTCCATAGCGGATAACTCGTCGTGGTCAGATCGTGCCCCGCATCAAAGACACCATGCTTATGGCTTTTGGGGATCAGCATCAGCGGTCCATTGAACGGGAATACTTCATCCAAAAATACAGAGATATTCATCGCACGCGGTTCGGGCATACCATCGTCGCGATGCCAAGTCCCGAAATCTTGATGCCACTGCCATACATCACCATCGAACTTGGCCTTTGCATTGACCTTGTACTGGTGCATGTAAACCTTCTCGCCAAAGACCTGCTCCAGCGGCTCGATTAACCGCGGATGGCGGCCAAGAATACCGAATGCCTCATTATAGAGATGCGCAGCAAACGCTGTCCGTGGCGCCCCGGTCGTCTCACGCCAGACCTCTTCGCGGTCTTCGGCATAGATCTTCTCACCTTCGGCATTGAGCACTGCAACTTCTTCGGGAGAGAAACAGTCAGGGATGAAGATCCAGCCCTCTTCGTCAAATTGCTTGATCTGTTCATCAGTTATTTTCATGCGTTTTCTCCTATCTATCCTGCCTGTCGGTCAGGCTTGAATTGTCGCCATTCACATCATTGTTGCGAAGCCTCAACGCGTGCAGCTGTTTCCTCACCCGCCCGCTTTGTATGCCGGCGCGAACATTCTTCAGCTGCCACAGCGTCACCCGTTAGGACAGCCTGCAATATCTCTTGATGCTCGTTCCAGATTTGTTGCTGATGAGCCGGGGTGTCCAGGACGGCTGCCATGGAGCGCATAAACTGCGGCCACTGATCTTCCACCGTGAGCGCGATCTCCGGATTGCCTGACAGATCATGCAAGGCGCAGTGAAACGCAACATCAGCCTTGATCAACTCAATAACCGCCGCCGCACGACCAAGCGCGGCACCGGTCTCAAAAGCCAAGCGCAATTGATCTATTTCTGCATCTCCGGCCAAGCCGGCCTTGACACGTTCGGCTGCGAGACGCGCCGCCAAGCCGTCGAGGGCCTCACGCACTTGATAAAGATGACGGATCTTATCTCCGTCCATCGGCGCAACCGCTACGCCACGCCGCCCATGTTCAATCACCAGCCCACGGCGCTTCAGCATCTGGAGCGCGTGGCTGACTGGCTGCCGCGAGACTCCAAGCATATCCGCAACGCTCTCCTGCGTCAGGCGTTGCCCCGGCACCAGCTCTCCTTCCGCGATGGCGGCAACGAGCTGTTCGTGGACCTGATCGATCAATGCCGGCTGGGATTTGAGCTGATGCAGCACGCAGAATTCTCCTAAGTCTTAAGTTCTTGTAGCATATTGAATTCTGAATTCAATATAAAGTTGCATGTGCGGGTTTGGCAGCAGCAAGACATGAGTATTCCGCCTCAGAGCCAACAGAGAGCGCCGTCCAATTGCTGCTAGACCATACCAACAACGGCAAAGGACCTTTACCTGGAGGGCCTTGCCGGTCGAAACTCATGAGTTCCTAGCTAGGGTGGTGGGTGGATTGCACGGCATCAAGACGACAACGCCAAACAGCTGTCACGTTGGGCAGCCAACGGTCCACATAAAGTCACGGATCATGAGCATTGGTGGTCCATGCCGCGCCGTACTCCATCGGGTCCACTTCTCACGAACAGACCGCTCATAGCGCCAGCCGCCATCCACCGACCAGATGTCTTTCGCCAGCTGTGGTTCTTCGCAAATTCTGGCAAGGCTCTGATGGACTTCGAAATTGAGATCCCATCGATCTTTCTTCAGCCAGTCAACATACTTCCGGAACCAGCTGACATTGACAGTGGATTGTTGAGGTACGCTCTCATCACATGAATCGACACATCTCCCGGATCGCTCCATTCCGCGCCATCGCGGCCCGAAGTAGTGAACGGCCGCCCACATAATCTCGGCACGTAGCTTGCTCACACCGTCCGCGCGCATCGCGTAGTAGAACATCTCATGGACATCCTTCCACCGGCGAAGCTTGGTATCGCAATAGAAGTCATGGAAAACTGTCGCCCGGCGGTACGGGCCGACAAAAGGCGTCCCAACGATCGGCTGTAAACTCTGTGGAATGGATGCGCCATCGACGACCGCACCACGCGGGACATGCCAGACTTGCCCCTTCGGATCCGTATAGGTCCCAGACTTATCAAGCCGCATGGCGCGTGATGACTGACCGGATTGCCAAGTCGCAGAAATCTCGGCGTCGTAGGTTCCGAATTTGCCAGTCTTCTCGGAGGCCAGACCATAGCCTTGCGTGACCGAAACAAGAAGGCCCGTCAGAACTGCACAGCGAAGCACCGAAGTCCGGGAAAGTGTCACCGCCAAACCCAAGATCCAAAATATCAAGGCCACATCCGTACGATGATTTGCCAGGTGCTGACAATCACATCGCGGCGAATGAACCACAACTCGGTGGCCCCTGTAACCACACCCGAGACGCCGCACACCGACGCCTCGGAGATTGCAAGTCTTCCTTAAGTGGCGGACGCGCTTGGCCGCTCTTTGCATCGCGCATAGTGAGCAGCAATGTTGCTATGGTCAGGATTGATCTTCTGCCCCACATTGCCGCCGAAATCGAGAAACGCAAACAACAGGACATCGGCGAGTGTGAACCGGTCCCCACAAATCCAGGTCTTGCCGTCCATCTGCCCGTTGAGCCAACCAAGGATGTCCTGGGCACACGCCTTCAAGCCATCCGCGGCTTCCGGCAGAACACGCATCCGCGGTTCGAACATCTTGATGCCATCGCTATAGCGGAAGCCATTCGCCAGTGGTTCGCAGATGCCAAGATCGATTCGCCGAGTCCACATCCGGGTCTCACCGCGCTCCTCCGGTGTCGTTCCGATCAGCGGTGGCGACGGATGCACCTCCTCAAGGTACTCACAGATGGCGGTAATCTCAGTAATCAGTTGTCCGCTATCAGTGACAAGTGCAGGGCTCTGGCCGCGCGGGTTGATCTTGAGGAAATCACCTTCACGATTCTTGCCACCGCGTATATCGACCTCTTCCCGCGGGACGTCGATCCCCTTTTCTGCGATGAACATTTTTACGACAAACGGGTTCGGCCCGACAGATTGATACAGCTTCACACTTGGCTCCATTTTCCTGCGAGTGACGTCAATTCAGAAAGTCACAACTTACGGCGAGATAACAGGCAACCGCAATGCCGGCCTGACAAACACCGGTGATGCCCCGGCCGAACTGATTGTCACTCAGTCACTTGCGGGCAGGCTTGCGAGTATCCGGCTAGGTGGATAGCCGAAATTCTTACGGAATGCAGCTGTGAAGGCACTCGCGCTGGCATAACCGCAGGCGCGCGCCACCTCACCGACCGGTGCACCACGAGCAAGATCTTCAAGCGCAAAGTGAAACCGAACCTGTTGCCGCCAGGCCGCGAACCCCATCCCCAATTGGCTGTCACAGATGCGGGCAAGCGTCCTCTCAGACGCAGCCGCAATCTCGGCATAGTCACCAAGGCCACCGCTTGCGCCCGGGTTTTCAATAACCATCTCACAGACCCGGAGCAACCGCGGATCTGATGGCATTGGAATACCAAGATCGAGCTTGGCTCCGCGCCCCACCTCATCCAGAATGAGTTGCCCCAGTGCCGTTCCCCGCGCGCTCAGATGATAATTCTCCGGCTCGTCAAGCAACGACGCAATGAGCTCTTTCAATAGCGAACTCGGCGTAATGACAGCACAAGCGTTCGGCAGCGTGGCGTGTGACTTTGGCTCAATATAAAGCGTTCGCATCTCAACCGGATTGCGCATTGAGACCGAGTGCACCACGCCACCGGGCACGTAAAGCGCACGCTCAGCCGGCACGATCCAGCTGTGCGTATCGGTACGCACGCGCATGGTGCCCGATGCCGCGTAGATTAATTGATCACGGCGATGGCTATGCGGTGCAATCACATACCCGGCCGGGAAGTGCTTCGGCATGACGGCAACAGAAACCGGAAGCTCCTGATAGTCGTCTGGGTTGATCGAACGTTGCGCCATTGGAAAGTGAATTGCCACCTTTGAACACGTGATCAACAGCCATCTCAGCAAATGGCGGATAATCGACAGAAGTTGGCATAACATCGATTGGCGGACAGCGCTATGATGCCCTATCCGATAGAGCCAGGAACACAAAGGCGCTGAACTCCACCTGCGCCACGCATAGGAATTCAAACTGCTTTTTTATCAGCCGCATCCAGTTTCACCAAAGCTCCGCTCTGGCCAGCTGATTGTTAGACACGCACGAACAAACACAACGAAAGTTTCATCTCATGGAAGACCGCAAACACTTCTTCTTTCTCAACGTTGGTCATTTCCTGGATCACCTGTTCCTATTGATCTTTGCAACCGTGGCAGCCTTGGTTCTGACCAATGAATGGGGCCTCAAATATGCCGAGTTGATCCCATACGCGACCCCGGGCTTGGTTGCCTTCGGCTTATTCTCATTGCCTGCCGGTTGGCTTGCGGACCGCTGGAGCCGCGAAGGCATGATGGTGGTGTTCTTTGTCGGCATCGGTTGTGCATCAATCATTACATCGTTCGTTGAGACGCCCATTCAAATGGCTATGGGACTGTTCCTGATTGGCATGTTTGCAGCGATCTACCATCCCGTCGGCCTCGCCATGATTGCGCGCGGCGGCAAGAACATGGGCCTCGACATTGCTGTCAACGGCGTCTGGGGAAACATGGGTGTTGGCTGCGCCGCACTTCTGACGGGCTTCCTGATCGACCAAACCGGATGGCGGGCCGCCTTCTGGTTGCCAGGAATTTTCTCTGTCTTGTTCGGCTTGGCTTACCTTTATAACTATAAAGAACGCGTGCCGCTCAAGAACGCGGCGACAGCCTCTGTCGCAAAGCCAACGGAAGTGGCCGGTGATGGCACAACGACGGCTGAGTGGCGCGCTATGCTGATCCGCATCAGTATCATTATCTTCTTCACGACCGCGATTTCCAGCATCATTTTCCAAAGCACGACATTCGCACTGCCCAAAGTGTTTGAAGAGCGCCTTGGTGATATTGCCTCCAGCGCCACATTGGTCGGCTGGTTGGCATTTGTCGTCTTTGGTGTTGCATCGTTTGCCCAGATTGTTGTCGGCAAGTTGCTTGACGTATACGGTCCTCGAAACGTCTTTGCGGTCGTTGCATTGGTCCAGGTCGTCTTCTTCTCACTGATGCCAGGCCTGACCAATCTGACGGCCCTCGCCGTTGCACTTGGATTTATGCTCGGTGCTTTTGGCCAGATCCCGATCAACGACTATATGATCGGCAAAATGGCGAAGTCTGAGCTGCGCGCATCGATCTTCGGCGCCCGCTACATTGTCAGTTTCGGCGTGTGGGCCATTGTCGTTCCTCTGATCGCCTGGGTGCATCACAACTGGGGCTTCGATGTGTTGTTCTACATCCTGGCAGCCTCTGCTCTGGCCATTCTCTGCGCAGTTCTCATGTTGCCGGGCAAGCTCCCGGAAGCGCAATCACCCCCTGCAGTGCAACCAGCAGAATAACGAAGCTTTCAAGCGGGTGGCCATGCCAACAATGCTCGTTGACATGGCCGCCCGATGGCTTGGGCTAACACGGACATTCGAGAGTCATGCGGCTTCAATCGCGAGAGTCAGTCCATCTCTTGGGCGCAACGTGATGCGAGCGACCGGCACTGGGTCCGCATCATCCGTAAGCCTGAAACGAATGCGGCGCATGAATTCGGCCAGGAGCGCAACCGACTCCATCATAGCGAAACTGTTGCCAACACACGTTCGCGGCCCCGAACCAAATGGCATATAGGAAAACTTCGGGATGTCTTTCATGTTTTCGCGCGAAAACCGTTCTGGCCAGAAAACCTCTGGGCGATCCCACAACGTCTCATGACGATGGATGACATAGAGAGGTAAGAAGATCAGAGCATCGGCTTCGACATCGACATCCAGTATTCGGGTCGCTTGCTCAGCCACCCTCGCGATCATCGGCGCAGGTGCATAAACACGCATCGCTTCACTCAGGACCTTTCTCGTAACATCAAGCTTCGCGATGTGATCCGCAGTGAGCGCGTCATGCCCGACGACATCATGCACTTCCTGCGCGATGCGCTCTTGCCACTCTGGATACTTGGCCAGGAGATACAAAGTCCATGTCAGAGAGGATGCCGTTGTTTCGTGTCCGGCAATCAGAAAAGTCAGAAGGTTGTCGAGGACACAGTCATCGGACATGCGCTCGCCGGTCTCCGGCTCCTTCGCCGCTAGAAGGCGGTCAAGCAGATCATCCGTCATGCCGTCCGCTTCCCGCCTCCGCCGGATGACCGACCTCAGTTCGGTGCGCAGGTAACGACTTGCACGCGCCATCGTCCTCGACCCAGGATGTGGAAACCAGCTCGGCAGCCCCATCCCAAAATACGAGATCTCCCAAGGTATCCAGCGCGTAAACGCCTCAATCTGACGTTCCGCTTCTACCGACGACGTTGCTGCATGCCCGCCGAGCATCGACCTTTGGATGATATCAAAGGCCAGACGCGTCAGATCAACATCCACGCGGGATGTCGGTGGTCCTTCCAGCCATCGCTCTGATTGACGCCGCGCAGTCTCTGTGAACATCGGCACAATAGGTTTCAACGCAGATGGTTGAAACACTCCGGCAACCGCCTGCCGTTGCCAGCGCCAACGCGGTCCACGCGTGATCAGCACGCTATCGTCGACAAGCCGGTTGAGAATTCTCCGATCAAGTTCACTCTTTGGGAAGTTGCTTTGTTGACCGACAAGAATTTCGCTGACGTACTCCGGCGCCATCGCGAAGACCCATTGGCGGCCAAAATTGTAAGACGCGACAGGTTCTTCGAAGAGTTCGCGCGCCCAGGTCTCCACAGGATTACGCATCAACCCGCGAATGACCTGATAAGACGTCAGTGGCCCTTGCGGCGCCGGCAAAGTTGGAGCGGTATTGTGAAGCGCACAATCCGGAACACGAACGCGCGGCTTTGATACTGGGTCGATGACTTTGCTCAACTGGTTATTACCTGTTGCGCACGCCACGCATGCGCGAAAAACTCTATTGGGAACAACGAGACGCTGATCCCAACGCACAACCCGGTCACAACAACCAGCTTTTACCTATTCATCTCGTCGTTCATCGACAACCGCGCATCCCGTCGCGAGCCCAAAAAAGTATCGGCACGCTATACTCCAACTGAGCAATCTGATGTTCCGGCTTCGACATTTGATGCCCGTTCCCGCTTGTCTCAATTCAAATAGCGGAGCCGAAGGGAGACGGGCAAGACTATGTTTCGAATGTAGCTTTTGCAGCTGACGATTGGATTCGAGCTTAGCAGCAAGTAGGGCGCCAAGTCGGGACCAAGCGTCAGTTGCACTGTACTAGGATTGCGTTGCAGCGACCGCCCTGGCCGTGTCAAACACCTCAGTCATGGCAACCGCTCCGTCGCTTTCGAACGTCCAGAGGTGTGCGATTGCCACCTCAATATCCTTGCCACTCGCCTTGTTTCGCCACGCGCATTTGCCGAACATCGCAATCTGGTTTCCACCGTCAACAAACACTTCCGGTGTCCAGTGGATCATGTCCCATGCGCCGAGCAGTCCTGTGAAGTAGCGCAAGGCATCCTGTTTTGAGCTGCATGGTGCCGCAAACTCAAGGCCGGCATTTTCTCCACCGACGCTGCGAATGTGCATGTTTTCACCGAGCACCTCCAACCATTGCTCATGGTTGCCGCCCTTAGTTCGGTCCCACTCTGCATAAGCGGCCTTCAATCGTTCGAGATGTGATCCATCAGGCATAAAGTATCTCCTAGAAAACAAATATATTGAAGCGTGTATCATGGAGCGAAGGCGACCCTGCGGCAACTGGCAATAGCGCCTTGGTCTCTTCAATTTCCCCCTAACAAATGGGATTACAATCCAGCAAGATAATCTTCCAACATCAATGATCGGCTAAGGATCTCAATGCGAATACTTGTGGCAGGCTGGCATGGCCAAGTTGCGCATGCTCTATCGGAGCGCTCTACGCTGCGTGATGATGTGACGGCAGCCGCAGTCGGACGCCCGGCGATGGATCTATCGGATCACTCGAGTATCGGTCGCTTACTATTCGACATTGATCCACATGTTGTCATCAACACTGCAGCCTTCACGCACGTCGACAATGCCGAAACCAATCCGGAACGAGCGCGCCTCGAAAATACCGTCGCCGCAGCCAGCCTCGCCGCCGATGCAGCGCGCCGCAACATTCCAATCATCCAGCTTTCGACGGTTCATGTCTTTGATGGTGAGCAGGTCGACCCATATTCTGAAAACGATATCCCGACACCGATCAATGCATATGGCCGAACCAAGCTGGAAGGCGAGCAGGCCGTTGCAGCTGCCAACGCTGCACACGTCATCGTCAGAACCGGTTGGGTCCATAGCCCCTTCGGGAAAAACTTCGTGACAACCCTGCTGCAACGCGCACACCAGCAAGAGGCAATGGCGTTTGTTGCAGACCAAACCGGATCGCCAACCTATGCGATCCATCTCGCAGACGCCCTGCTCGACATCGCAGCACGCATCACGCAATCGCCCGACACCGACCTCTACGGCACGTATCATCTCGGTGGATCGGGTGGAGCTAGTTGGCACGAAGTTGCGGCAGCAGCGGTGCAAAGCGCCAAAACATTGATCAGAATCTCAGCGACCGTGCAACCCATCTCAGCAAGCGCGTATCCGACACACTCGCCGAGGCCTCGCCACGCCTGCTTGGATTGTGGCAAGGCCGAACGCACCTTCGGGGTCAAATTGCCCGACTGGAAGGATGGCATCGATGCCTGCGTTCGCAGGATCCTCAGCTGAGCACCCCGAGTGCAAGAACGACTCGCCCCCATTTCGGAAGCGGTTGTATCATGACGACTGAGAGAGAGATGATCTGGCGCGCCGCTCGCGATACATCGCGTAAAGCCCACCGGCAACAATGGCAGTCAGTCCAAGAATTGTCCACGTGTCCGGAACTTCGCCGAACGCCAACCAACCAATGGCAAAAGCGCTGACCACCTGCGCATATGAGAAGGGCTGCAGCGCCGACGCCTGCGCCATATGCATTGCCGAGATCAAACCAAAGTGGCCGAGGGCATTAAACAAACCGGCTAGGAAGAACAGCCCCCAATCCGAGAGCGCCGCAGGCGTCTGCCAGAAGAAAGGCGAGACAAGCCCCGTCACGATGTAGAGCGTGAATCCAGTCCACAGCAGGCCCGTCTCCTCGCTATCCTGTGTGCTGAGGTAGCGAATGAGAACCTGATAGCACCCCCACAGCAGCGCCCCCAGAATTGGCAGCAACGTGAGCCAGCCGAAGCTTCCGAACCCTGGCCGCGCAATCATGATCATGCCCGCTAACCCGATGATAACCGCTGACCATCGATGAACGCCCACCTTCTCGCCCAGGAAAAGAACTGCAAATACGAGGACCACGAGCGGCGTCGCAGAGGCAATGGCCGTTACATCGCCTAGCGGCAGATATCGAAATGCCAGAATGAAGATCGTTATCTCGGTGACCAGGATCAGCGAGCGGGCAATATGCAGAAATGGGGTTTGCGTTTTGAGGGCCTGGCTAATGCCACCGCGCCGCATGACCCAAAAGATTGCAACAGCCATCCATACCCAGGAACGCAGCCAGAGCACCTGCCAGATCGAGTAAGTCTGCGTCAGTTGTTTCCCGATAGCATCGCTGCCAGCGACAAGCACCATCGCCATGATCATCAAGGCAATCGCCTTCATCGGCACGCGGCCATCCATTGCCGTGCTCATCCGCCACCCGTCTAGATTGTTGCAGATCCCTCAGCAACATTCTCTTACAAACTGGTTAAGGAACCCTGGAGACCGGTCTATTCGGCAACCGGCGGTGGGAGCACATCACGCCGAAAAGCCAACCTCGACCAACGGTCTGTTGTCGACAACCCGCTGGTAGGACAATCGGCTGAGATCCAGTGTTTGATAGGCGCCGTGCAGCAACAGCTCACTCAGTGCGCGTCCGATAGCCGGACCTTTCTGCAACCCTGCACCTGTAAAGCCGGTGGCAAAAAAGAAGTTGTCCAATTGACCATCCCACCGCCCGATAATGGTATTGCCGTCCAGCCGGTTGATGGCGTAGTGCCCGGCCCAGCTCCGTTTGACCTTCAAGGACTCGAACGCGGCTAGGCGATGTGCCAGGGCCGGCCACATCTCCGTCTCGAACTGATTGTGCTCTGCCTCACCGACATCCCAGCGAAAGCCTCCATCTATTGATGTCTGCGTCAGACCGGTTGCAAATCCGATCCCCTCTTTGCGGAAGGAGACACCACTCGGATCTTTTGTCAGTGGCAGGTGATCAATCTCTGTATCAGTCTCAAAGTAGAACGTTGGCCGGTAGAGCGGCTCAACCGGGATTGCCATGCCAACCATATCGCAAACCTCAGGCGCCCAGGCACCGGCCACATTGACAACAGCCGCAGCATCGATTGTCTTGCCTGAAGCCAGTATGGCCTGCCTCACCTGCCCATCAGCTGTCTGCAATCCCGAAACACGATCCTGAATATATTCCACGCCAAGCGAGATAGCTTTCCTGCGAAAGCCCGTCACAGCAGCATAGGGATCGACAAATCCGTCACCAGGACCATAGAGGCCGGCGTCGATATCATCTGTTCGCAACAGTGGAAACCGCGCTGCAACTTCATCACGGTCCAACAGCACATTCGCGACACCGGCGTCTTTCTGTAGCTTCAGGCTTTCCTCTGCCGCCGCCACGTCCTTGCTGCCGGCGACAAGATAGAGATAGCCGTACTCCCGGAAGGGAAATTCACCCGGATCGCCATCGACATCCATGAGGGTTGCAAAGTTGCGATAAACCTCCTGCCCATAGCGCGACATTTCTATGTTTTCACTGAGCCCGTGCATCAGTCGGACACCACCTGCAGACCGCGGCGCTGCCGCCAGACCGTAGGTCGGGTCCGGCTCAACAACGACAATGCTGTCGGCAGCACCGGCCATGGCCATGTGATAGGCCGTTGAGGAGCCCATGATACTGCCACCAATAATGACAATCTTTTTCATCGACATCCTCTCCCGATGGTCGGTTTTCTCTGCCTAGACCAGAATAGCGCGCGTCAGCTATTCAACACGCCATCATAGCGTTCGACGGCAATCGTAACGCACAACTCAACATCTTCATCCAGAATGTAGCGGTCCCGCGCCAGGTCAGTAGCTGCTGCTCTAACTTTCGCAACATATTCGTCTCGCGTTGCATAGCGCGCCGCCAATGACGGCCTTGGATCACCTTTGCGCTCGCGCTCACCTTCGGTTTTCGCGAATGGCAAAGACAGTCCGACGTACTCGAGAATTTGCCCGTTACCACCACTCTTTGCATGCCGCACGTTGAAACCGGTATGGGTTGCCACTGGCACAGCGACATCCGGCATTCGGACCCCGCCGGTCTCGTTCCCATCGTCATCGACATCTGAGACACAACAAGGATAGGCAGGCCCAACCGGTTTGGCGGGAAACGTTCCAATCATATTGTTGGCATGCGGCCCCAAATCGAGAGGATAGACCGATGGCAACACTGCATCGGCAGGCACTGTTAGCCCGGGAATAGCGCGCAGCTTTTCAGAGATGACTTCGCGCGGCACTGCTGTGTCTTCGGCTGCCATCGGATAGCGACTAGCAGGCGGTTCAGCCCCATCCTTAACCCAGGCCAGCAGATTGGTGACGGCAGCACGGTAAAGCGGGCGATAGTCGATGATATTGAAGTAGTTGCTGCCATGACTGCCAAACGCGCTCTTATCAGCAAATGGCAGCAGTCCGGAAACGTGCTGCGTACACGCAAACAAGTACCGGCGGACATGTTTGGGCAGTTCGACATCCTGTCCGTCAGCTGCTGAAGTGTGCTGCAGCGAAGCATCCCCGCGCCAGTATTCCGACGACGTATCCGTGTAGAAGATCTTAGGCATGTTGCCGCTGGCGCGCTGCCGGTCAAGCAAACCGGCTGTCCGGCCAGAATGAGGGTCGACTTGTGGATCATCGGAAAATGGAAAGAGATGCCCGAACGTTGGCGTTGGCTGCACGGAGGGTTGTCCGTAGCGATGATTGAATTCACCGCGCCGACCACCTGCGATATGAACTAACAACCCATCAAACACCTGACGTCCATCTTCATCGGTGTTCATTCCAAGATCAAGGAAGCTTCGCAGCAAGCGACCACATTGCGAGATGCCTTCACCAATGACGTGATCGATCGTACCGGCGACGGGCGAGTCCGAGCTGCGATGCAGGAATGTCGCGAGATCACGCAGCGCAATCAGCCCTGCTCCATTCACCGGACAGAGCGCCGGCGTATAAATCAAATCGTAGACCTTGCCTGCTTCAAAGCCGCCTTCCAGCCAGACATGTTCGGCATCCGCGACCGGCTCTCCTGAGACATCCTTCGCAAACTGCCACCTATCACGCGCAATCTCCTCCGCCTCGCCATACATATGATCGCGCACCAGCAGCCGTGCACTTGGATCATCCAGATCGCGCGTTGCGATAAGCTTATGGTTTCCAATGGAGCCAACGTGATGATCCGTCAGCGGAAACGAGGCCGTCTTCTCATTAGGCTGGACGCGCCAATTCATCGGAGCATTTGGCGAAAGCGCAGCCGCTGGCACAAGGGGAGGATCAATACCCATACGCGGGCCCGGCTTCGGCACGTCCCACTGCCAACCGCACCATGCCAGCGTCCAGCCGTGCCGCATCAAGAACGCATCACCCGGTACAATGTCAGGTGTCGGCATCAGATCCACAGGCCCTTGATTGAGCATCCGGTTGAGAACGCGGTTGCCGCGGTTCGGTGCCTCGAACAGCATCGAACGATTCCCACCGCTTTGCGGAACCAGCAATGTCAGGTCCCCGGTAAATCGGACCAGACCATCCGTCCGTTCAGCCAGTTCAAGATCAGCGATCGGTGCATTCGCTGGATGTGCGGGATCCACAGCGTAATGGACAATGGCATCGATCCGCTCATAGATGCCGCCATCACCGAAGCTCTCATTGCCCTCATACGGCGCTCGATGTGTGATTTCCAAGCGCTCTACCGCCATGACATTCACTCCTGTGTCCAGCCTTTTGCTCAGCGTCGCACAGTCCGCGCAGGTGTCAATTTCGACACGGTCGATATCGCCAGTGTGCACAGATTGACATCTCGAAGGACCAGTTAGCGTCGTCAGCTTTCCTTAGGTACAGGTCGCATCAGCCATGCCAGAGGTACGGCAACGGCGGCAGCGATCGCAAACATATAGAACGCATTGATGTAACCGATCATGGCCGCCTGGCGCTGGACTTCTCCCGCCAACGCCATCAGGCCACTCGGCGTCACCAGGTTCCAGTTGCCGATAACCTCCGGATATTGAAGCGCACGATTGAACGGCGAGATGTGCTCAGTGAAATGCGAATAATTCGTCGCTGCAGAGCGTATTAGAAGCACCACTGAAATCGAGATAAACAAGCTCGATCCGAAATTGCGGATGAGATGAAAGAGCGACATGGCCTCGGGCACCTGATGCTTCGGCAATGTCGCGAATGCCAACACTGACATGGGCGTAAACGCCAGGCCAAAGCCAAAGCCCTGCATAAGATTGGACCAGAAAACATCAGCTGCCGTCAGATTGATATCAAGCTGCGCCATCCAAAAACCGGCAACCGCCTGGATCGCCAACCCAATGGCCATAGCATAGCGCGCATTCCATCGCGTCGCTGGGACAACCACCAGAAACGACGCGAGGTTACCGAGCCCTCGCCCAGCGATCAGAAAACCGATTACCCCTTCGGGATAGTCACGCAAGTCGCTGAGCAGGCCCGGGAACAAAACCATCGGCGTATAACTCAGCATCCCAATAACGAAGACAACGATCAGACCAATTGAGAAATTCCGATCGAGCAGCAATCGCGGACTAATCAGTGGGGTTTTCGCCGTCAGACTATGGACGATAAAAATCCAGAAACCTGTGACAGCAACGAAAGCCTCAATCCAGATTTCGTACGACTCAAACCAGTCGAGCCGTTGCCCGCGATCCATGATCAGCTGTGCGGCAGAGATCGCGGCAGCAAGTGCGAGAAACCCGATCCAGTCAAATGATACGCGCCGCCGCTCAGTATGTTGCGCCAACGCAAACCAGACCACAAGGCAGGCAATGATACTGCCTGGGACAATCATCAGAAACGCGCTGCGCCACCCCCAGATTTCGCTCATGACGCTCCCGAGCACTGGTCCGCCAATTGGCCCGAACACGCCGCCAATCCCCCAGATCATCATCACGACGGCATGCAGAGACCGCGGGAAGGTATAGATCAGAATGCCTTGCCCCAAAGGCATGACGGCCGCGCCGAAGAATCCTTGCCCGACCCGAGCAGCAACGAGAAACTCCAGGTTGGTCGCAAGTCCGCAAAGCAACGAGCTAACGGTAAAACCAATCATGGCCGCCATCATCACATTGCGCCAACCAAACCGATTGGCCATCCATCCGGCAAGTGGTGTCGCCACTGCTGATGCAATCAGATTGAACGTCACCACCCAGGCAATCTGGTCCTGGGTTGCCGCCATGGCACCTTGGACTTGGGGCAGAACGACACTCGCCAACGTAATGGACATGCCAAATAGCAGCGTCGTTAGCTGAACCATCAACAGGATCAACCATTGCCGCGGCGTTATTGAGGATAACGACGGCTTGGCCGCAGTTTCACTCAAGGCTTTTTCCTCCGAGCCGGCGTGTCCCGCCGGTCTTGGCGATTATTGTGTCAGTCTTATTTAATCGTGGTAGCGGCATCGATTGAGCCGCATCAGACCTTGCCACGCTTTGGTTTGACAAGAAAGGCAAATGGAATCGCAACCGCGGCAAACATGGTGAATAGCCCGAATGTATTGAGATAACCGATCATCGCCGACTGCCGGCTAACCTCGTTCGAGATGATCGCCAGGCCTGTCAGGGTCGTCGCATCCCAATTGCCAACCACCCACGGTGAGTTCAGGCCGGGGTTGAACGGCGTAATGAATTCCATCATCCGCGCATAGTTGGCACCAGAAGAGCGAATAACTTCGGCAACGCAAATTGAAATAAAGGCGCTCGATCCGACATTGCGAATGAGATGAAAAACCCCAAGCGCCTCTGGCCGGTTCTTAGCCGGCAGCTCGGAGAACGCCAGGACGCTGATCGGTACGAATATCATTCCGATACAAAGGCCTTGCATGACGCCATTCAAAGCCATCTCCAGCGGCGTTACGTTGAGGTCGAAGTGCATCATCCAGTAACCAGCGAGGGTCAGCAGCGTAAAACCACTTGCAATGCTGATGCGCGGATCAAGACGGTCGGTGAACATCGCTAGGAAAAATCCGATCAGTCCACCAATGCCACGACTGCCGACCAGCAGCCCGATCAGCGCGTCCGGGTAGTTGAAGAACTGCCGCAGCAACGTCGGCAGAATGACCATCGGCGTGAAGCTGAGCATTCCAAAAATCGCCACCAGAATATAGCCCAGCGTAAGGTTGCGATTCTTGAGCAGATTGAAATCAAGAAACGGGCGCTCCGTCGTCAGGCTATGGGATAGAAATACGTAGAATGAGAGCACTGATATCGCCGTCGCGATAACGATCTCATCGGACTCGAACCAGTCGAGACGGTGGCCGCGCGACAAGACATAAACAAGTCCCGATACTGCGATCGACAATGAAAGAAAGCCGACCCAGTCAAACCGTTTTCTCTCACCCGGCTCTTCAGGCGGGAGCGAATAAATCAGGCCGATCAAACCACCGACGCATATCGGCAAAAGCATCAGGAATGCCCATCGCCAACCATAGCTTTCCGCAATCAGACCCGCAAAAGTGGGACCGATAATCGGCCCGAGAATAACGCCCATACCGTTGATGCCCATCACCATCTGATGGCGCTCTTTCGGCCAGTTATCGAGCAGCAACGTCTGCACCAGTGGAACCGTCGGCGCGCCAATCCCACCCTGCAGGATACGCCAGAACACCAGTGCCTCAAGTGAATCAGAAAGACCGCACATCAGTGTTGAAAACGAGAATCCGGCTACACAGGTACACATCACTCGCTTTCGCCCGAAGCGCGACACCAACCAGCCGGTCATCGGTGTCACAACCGCAATCGCCAGAATATTGAATGTCATGATCCAGGAGATTTCATCGGCGGTTGCCGAGAGCGCGCCTTGAATCTGAGGTAGCACAGCCGAGACAACGAGTATTGTCGTGAAATAGAGGGTCAGCGTGAGCATGCAGAAGATGAGAATGGTCACACGCCTAAACAGGCTCAGCGGTGCAACCTTTGTTTCATCTTCCATTGCGATCCTAGATCAGCCGGTCATAAAAAGTGTCGATTGCAGCTCCGGGAAACCGGTCCCTTAGAGCAGCAAGGTGCCAGTTTGGTTGAGTCCGGTCATTTCCACCGAGACAAACGATTGGCAAACACAACCGCGACCCAAACTCGTCAGTCGTTGTGAACATCCACGATCCGCTCGCCTGAGGCATGCACACCAAGAGTAATGAGTGGCTCTTCGCCGGTCGCACCGAACCAATGCCTGACGTTAGGCGGCAGCACAAGTGTGACTCCCGGCTGCAACGCAACGATATCGTCACTGCCATCCAGCCATGCCTCACCCTGTCCTTCAAGAACAGTGATCGTCTCCATGTACGGATGCGAGTGAACCGGCGTACGATAACCAGGCGGTGAGGTTTGAACGCCGAGACGAATCGGTGTTGAGCCTTCATCGTTGCCAACCAACGTCTGATAGTGCGCGCCGCCACGAAACGCTTCACGCTTCACCGCGTCGTGTGAGATGACAGGCATATCACTGATCCTTGCTAATCGCGGGTTCTGGCACATCTTGGCCAATCGAACCGTCACTCAGACTCTCAGTGATTGGCACCGCCGTCAACTGCGGTGCGGCAGACGATCCGCACTCTGCAGATCCACCGGGAAGGCCGTTCCCAGCGCCAAGGCAGAAAATCCCGAAGCTATCAGCGCTAGGGCCGGCGTGAGCATGATGCAGCCCAACCACCTATCTCATAGGCGATACCTGAAATCAGCGTTCCGGCAGGCAACCTGTAACGATCGCCATCGGGTTAGAGCTCCACAGGCCGCGCGATGTCGTCAGCTTCGGGCAATGCTATGGTAACAATGAGTGGCGAATACCGCGTGGTCATGTTGCGCCTTCCCCATCTTTCCTTCGCCGACCTCAGCCAGCTTTCAGCATCGCCACGACCGCAGCGAGGCCATCCACCTCGAAGTCCGGGGTTGAGACTTCTGCCCCTCGTCCGGTGCGGCCAAAGATATGTCCCGGTCGGTTAACCCAAACGCTCTTTAGGCCAATCGCGTTAGCAACAACGATATCGGCCCGTCTGCTTTGCGCGACATGGAGGACCCGATCCATAGGAATGCCCATGGCCTGTAGATCAGAAAGAGCAGCCCAGAAATGCGCTTGATCGGGCTTGTAGGCACCCACACGTTGCGCCGTCACCACAACGTCAAAGTGGATGTTTGTCGACGCTAACACTTTAGTAAACGAGGCCTCATCAATGTTGCTCAGCGCCGCAAGTTTCAGGCCCATCGAGCGCAATTCATCGAGTGCTGGTTTGCTGTCTGGGAATGGCTGATGGGTTGCGGCAATGCCAGCAAATCGTTCCAGCATGTCCGGCGGCGTGGCCAGATCAAACTCGTTTCCCAACTGCTGAAGTGTCCGCTTCAACACCTCAGGATACCGCCAGGCAGGACGATGCTCCTGCAACGGCTGCCTGACACGATCATAGGCCGAAAGTAGATCAGCCTGCGCAACTGCGCTACCACCAGCCTCGGCCCAACGGTTGAGAAACGCCGCAATCTCAGGCTCCCAATTCAGGATGGTGCCATAGACGTCGAAGGTCAAAGCATCAAAGTCTTTGATGGAGAACATGAACGGGCACCTTGAATGTGAGCGACCGGCTCTGCATATCCCGTTTCTAACAGAGCTTGAAGATCTTCAGACCGCGAACCGCTAAATAGACAAGCTTGAGAAGACGAGACGCGATAGGGCCCCCACCCCATATTCGACGGCGGATTGGTTGGGCTCAATGCAATTGCTCGACCCGTGACCTGGGGCACTCACCGGCAGGCCACGATAAGAAAAGCGCCAACGTCATACGTCCATCACACCTCGATCTCCATGCCGTCGTAGGCGCACTCCTCGGGCACGTCGTCCTGTCGCGCCAACATTTCCGGCCCCATGTGAGTAAGCACAATGCGCTTGGCGCCAAGCTCCTCCCGGTGGGCTTCAATGTCGACGTAATTCATGTGAAACGGCACAGGCTTGGAGTGAAAATAGCACTCACTGATCAGCACATCTGCGTCTTGAGCCAACGCTGGAATGTGCTCCGTCCAGGCCGTATCACCCGTATAGGCAATGACTTTGCCAGCCACCTCAACGCGCATTGATGTCGGGTTCGTCGCTGCCGTATGGATCGCCGGATATGTCGTGACCTTGAGGTCTCCAATCTGGCACGGCTCGAGTGTCGGCATCTCAATAACGTCATAGGGAAACTTCGGCGACATGCCCGCAGACCCTGGAAAGAGCGCTTCTTGCACCTGCTTCAGGCGACTCTGCGTTTCGACCGGACCGGCAACCGTCAGCGCCGACTGCCGCTTTGCCCCTAGCATGGCGTCCATGAACAGGGTCGGCACGCCGGCACAGTGATCACCATGCAGGTGAGTGAGTAGTACCGTGTCGATTGAGTTATGGGGAATGTTGAGCTTGTTGAGCGCCACAAGGCCCGTTGCGCCGCAATCAATGGCAAAGCGATGGCCCGGTGCGTCGACCAAAATGCATGTGTTCATGCGACCGCCCGAACCGAAAGCGTCTCCGGAACCTACAAACGTAATCTTGACTGTCATGGACTTTTGAACCTCTCGATTTGAGAGAGGTTTTATCAGCATCGCCGTGAGCGATCCAGCCGCCTTATCGCGTCAGCCTGCCAGTTTCCAACCGTGAGATGCGTGGGCAGCTCAGCGTCTTACGCAACGCCTCTTTCAGACCTTCCAGCGACGCTGTCGTCGTGTAAGTGCCACCGGTTGACTTAGCCAGACACGTGATCTTGTCGATGGCACGGCCATGCAGATAGAAGCTGATGACATGGATTTTCACGTCGTAGGCATCCCGCTTCAATTGCTCGCCGAGTGCGCAGGCGTCATGTCCGCAATTCTCCAGACCATCAGTGACGAGTACGACAACCCCCGGCGTCCCAATCTCTTTGAGTGTGCTGGTTGCCAGCTTGACTGCGGGTGATAGTGGCGTAGCGCCATTCGGCTCAATGCCATCCAATTGGCTGGCGATTGCTTCGCCGCTATCCGGTCGCGGCCGCAGGCGCAGGATTACATCTGCGCAGGCAAGACCTTGTCCACCACTATAAGTCACCAATCCGGTCGGCCGATCACGCGTCAGCTCGGGTAGGACCTCACGGGCAGCCTTGCGCGCGGTCACCATCTTCGGTCGACCGTCACGAAATAACGCCATCGAGCCGGAAGCATCAAACACAATCATCGCGTTCTCACGGCACGCCCAGGCTGCCGTGCTCACAAACTGCGCTAACAACAGCAACAGTGCCAGACCCAGCCGGAAGAGACACCGCAATTGTGAAAAGAATGATTGAGCAGATACGTGGGCCATCCGAGACTCTACAGTTCTGGTAGTAAAAGCAATCAAGACTGTAGTCCGGTCACATAAGCGCTGCACATAATCTTACCGTGATGAGTATGCACAGATTGTGAGCTGACGTCATGTCAGAACCGCAGTAGGCTCGCCACGAAAAGTGAGGTGCACGCATGCAATTTTTCAGAATGATCGCCGCGTCGGTGTTGTTACTTTCAGCCACTCCTGCGGTCGCAAGTTGGACTGTGACCGCCTCCAATGGTTATGCCTGCAAGACGACTGAGGATCTTAAACAGCTGCGGGTGATGTCGGCCATCCCAACAGCCTTCGACGTTGCCTTGATTGACAAACTTTCGTCCGGTGCGTGCCGAAAGCTTCAACAAGGTGAAGCGATCGAAAAACTTGACGATAGCGCACTGCCTCCAACCACAATTAAAATCCGCCGCGGCAACGGTGACGAGCTTTTCGCGCCTGAGCATTTTTTCGGTCAGTCAACCTAGCGCCAGAGCAGTTGTGTTCCTGCTCCGCTGGCAGCCTCCCAGTGAATACAGTCCCCCCGCGATGACATCGCTCCTGAGAACCGACAGCAGCAATAGTTTCGCTGGCAATTGAACGTTTCTTGTGTAGCTTGTGCCTCTGAAATTTGATGCCGAGACAGACATCGGCAAGATCGAACTTGGGCACACCGGGGTCATCAAAGCCTCGCATCCCAATTGCAAAGGAACAGGCATTCATGCGCTGCGAGGTCGTTGCCATCGGAACGGAGCTTCTGCTCGGCATTATCAATGACACCAATTCCTCATGGATCGGAGAGCAGCTCGCGCAACGCGGGATCGATTCCTACTTCCAGGTCAAAGTCGGCGACAACTTCGGCCGCATTGAATCCTCCATTCGCACTGCTCTCGAACGGGCAGATGCTGTCATTTGTTGTGGCGGTCTTGGCCCGACGCAGGACGATATCACCCGGGATGTGATCGCCGAGATCATGGGTCAGGGCATGACCCGCGACGACACTATCGCGGCCGAAATCCAACGCCGCTTTGAAGCCCGGGGGCGGCGCATGGCACCGAACAACCTACGCCAGGCAGACGTCCCAAATGGGGCCACCACAATTCCGCAAATGCCAGGCACCGCTCCGGGACTGGTTTGCCCGGTCGGCGATAAAGTCATCTACGCAATGCCTGGTGTGCCTCACGAAATGAAGGAAATGATGCTGGGAACGGTTCTGCCTGACCTGCAGCGCCGCGCCGGTTATCAGGGCGTCATCCGGTCTCGCGTCCTCAAGACCTGGGGCCTGAGCGAATCCGGGTTGGCCGAGCTTCTCGATGACCGCATCAAAATTCTGGATGATAGCGGTGGCGCGTTCCTGGCTTTTCAGGCAAGCGGTATCGAGGGCATCAAAGTCCGCATTACGGCCAAGGCTCCTGATGAGGCAACAGCAGCGTCCATACTGGATGACGAGGAAGCTGTCCTCCGGCCGATCCTCACAAGCGCAATCTTCGGTGTCGATGATGAGACAATGGAGTCGGCCGTCATCACAGCCTTGCGCAAGCATGGGCGCACGCTGGCAGCGGTCGAGACGCTGACCGGCGGCATCTTGTCTTCGCGGTTAACTCTGACCGATCCGGACATGGATATTTTTAAGGGCGCCACGGTTAAATCAGCTGCAGACGGCTTACCGAAACAAGGTGAAACTTCTGATGACGTTGCGATGCGCCTGGCCCGGGAGGCTCGCGAGCGGCATGGCGCCGACATTGGATTATCAGTCGTCACCCCGGATCCGGCGGACAACGCGGCTCCGGGCACCGTGATTATGGGCATCAGCTGCCAGGAAATCACGTTTACCAAGCTCATTGTGCTGCAACCCGGCCGTGATCGCATGAGGAATTTCTCCGTCATCAGCGTATTGGATTTACTGCGGAAAACGATTTCCGCTGGATTTCAAGCCCCGAATTCGGACGCCCAGCGCTGAGAGCCGCGCACTGCCAAGGCGCATTCCCGGTACACCTGGCTTGGCCGGCTTCCCTATTGTCTGGTTCAACCGCAGACTCATGATCATTGTTCTCAAGATCTCGCACCGCCACGCTTCGCGTTCATGATGCGCTAACCTTGCCTGTTAAGAACTAAGTTCAGGAGCTGGCTGGTGAAGTTGACTTGGCGGAATGAACCATTCTAAACCGGGAATAGTCAGCCGGGTTGTTACAGAATCCATAGCAACAAGTGTGGCTTCTCGAATTTGAAGTGTGCGCAGAACACAGGCTGCTTGCGCAGGTCAACATCAAATTCACTACACTGGAGCACCCGTGAAACGACAGAGGTTTCAGGGTTAAGGACAAGCTCAGCCGCCAAATTCTTTTTGAAAGGGAACGCTCTCACCATGGGTCTGCAGTTAAAGCCAGGTGTCGTATTCGGTAAAGAATACGAGCAGTTGATCGACCATTGCAAATCAAACAAGTTTGCACTGCCCGCCGTCAACGTGGTGGGCACAAATTCCATCAATGCCGTTCTGGAAGCCGCCGCCGAAAACAAGTCGGATGTAATCATCCAGCTGTCGAATGGTGGCGCAGGCTTCTTCGCCGGCCAGGGACTTGCCGACAAACACACCGGCATGGTTCTCGGCGCCGTCTCAGCCGCACAACACGTCCATCTTCTGGCTGAAGCGTATGGTGTTTGCGCAGTGCTTCACACTGATCATGCCAACCGCAAGCTCCTACCATGGATTTCCGACCTTCTCGATCATGGCGCAGAGCACATGAAGAAAACCGGCCGGCCACTTTTCAGCTCGCACATGCTCGACTTGTCCGAGGAGCCTCTTGAGGACAACCTGGCCGAGTGCGAAAAGTTCCTGAAGCGCACTGCTGAACTCGGCATGAGCCTCGAGATCGAACTTGGTGTAACAGGTGGCGAGGAAGATGGCGTCGGTTCAGATATCGATGAAGTCGATAACGCTAAGCTCTACACCCAGCCGGATGAAGTCCTCGCAGCCTACGATCGCTTACAACCGATCGGACACTTCTCTGTGGCAGCCGCATTCGGCAACGTTCACGGCGTCTACAAGCCAGGCAACGTCAAGCTCCGTCCGGAAATTCTGAAGGACTCGCAAGCGAAGGTTCGCTCGACACACAATCTGTCCGACGAGAACCCGCTACACCTCGTGTTCCACGGTGGCTCCGGCTCTGAGCCAGAAAAGATCTCAGAAGCTATCGACTACGGCGTGTTCAAGATGAACATCGACACCGACACACAGTTTGCCTTTGCGCACGGCGTCGGTGGCTATGCCGACGAGCACGGCAATGCTTTCAAATACCAAATTGACCCTGGTACAGACGAACCGCTCAAGAAGTACTACGACCCGCGTAAATGGCTGCGCGAAGGCGAAAAGAGCGTTGTCAGTCGTCTCAAACAGGCGTTCGGCGAATTGCGATCGACAGGTAAGACGGTCGCTTCAGCGTAGTTGAGCACGACACCAACACATTGCACTTAACAAACTGGAAAGCAGCAGCGGGGCCATCGCTGCTGCTTTTTTTATGCCGCAACGTCGTCGCAACTCGAGACCGCTTACCCGCCCGGGCCAATGCCCTGATCGGTTGGTGCAGCCTTTGCAACATACTCGCGTAAAAACCGCCAGCGTCCCACATCGAAACGCTGGCGCACAACAGTCGATGCAAAGGGAGTTGCAGATGCTCGATACGGCTCAAATCTCAGATCATGACGTTGAGTTTGCACCGGGCGGCGCGGCCGATTTTGGCAACAGCCTCATCCACTATCAGCACAATCTGAGCTCATCGGGCCTCTTCACAGATGCCGCCTTGGCCGATCTCATTGAGAACTATCCGCGCCGGTACTACATGATCACGACGATGACCGACGACGGCAACCAGCAAGTCTGGCGCAACGGCGATCTCAATGGCGCCTCTGGCAAATACGTCCTCCAGGCCATCCGCAAGGGTCGACTATGGCTCTCACTACGCAGGCTGGATATTGTCGCTCCCGCGTATGACGAACTCATCGACAACGCATTTGATGACATCGAGCAGCAAAACCCACACCTAAAAACGAGCCGCCGCAGATCAAGCATTTTGATCTCATCACCCGGTGCCAATGTCCTCTATCATGCCGATATCCCGCTTGTCGCTCTGTGGCACATCCGCGGGCGCAAACGGGTTTGGATCTACGATGCCGCCAACAAAACCCATCTACCGGACGAAGTTCTCGAGCGTGTCATACTGCGAGAAACCGAAGAAGAAATCCCATACGATCCGGCATGGGACAGCGATGCACAAGCCATCGACCTTGAGCCGGGCTGGGCGGTAAGCTGGCCACAAAATGCACCGCATCGCGTCGACAATCTCGAAGGTCTCAATGTCTCGGTGACGACGGACTACTTTACGCCGGCGGCGCAGCGCAAATATGGGGTCTATTTTGCCAATGGCCTGATCCGCCGCAGATTGCATCGCACCCCGCGCTCGACACACTGCAACGGCTTCAGCGCCTACGCCAAGTGTGCAGCGGCTTTGGCAGCCAAGAAAACTGGCCTACACCAGACCTCTGAAAGCCAGTTGCTGCGCTCCTTCATTCTCGACCGCACCAAACCAGGCGAAATTATCAGCCTGCCAGAGCAGGATTGGCGGCCCATCATTCAGGACTGAGCTGACCTTTTCCGACACTGGCAGGTGACGCCGAGGTTTCGCGCGCCTATATACCCCGTTAAACTTCGGAAGCAATCAACCGCCGGTGCGCTCCACTGTGTTGACCATCGCCCAACACGGCAAAACGCAAGACGGCAAGCGAGCTCAGTCATGACTATGCCGATGCCGGCCGATCAGGTCTTCAACTTCGACAACACCTACGCCAAATTGCCTGACCGGTTCTACGCACGACTGTCACCGACACCGGTCAAGCAGCCGGAACTGATCAAGCTCAATACCAGCCTTGCTTCAGAACTGGGCCTCGACCCGGAGGCCTTGTCTCAGCCAGACGCCATTGAAGTCTTCGCCGGCAACCGTCTGCCGCGTGGTTCAGACCCAATCGCCATGGCCTATGCGGGCCATCAGTTCGGAAACTGGGTTCCACAACTCGGCGATGGCCGTGCCGTTCTCTTGGGCGAACTGGAAGATCGAAACGGATCGCGCCGCGACATCCAGCTGAAGGGCTCGGGTCCGACACCGTTCTCGCGCATGGGCGATGGCCGCGCGGCTGTCGGACCGGTCTTGCGTGAATACATCGTCAGCGAAGCGATGGCCGCACTCGGCATCCCCACCACACGATCACTGGCCGCAGTCACAACAGGCGAGTGGATTTTCCGCGAAGCCGCACTGCCCGGCGCCGTTCTCACCCGCGTCGCGCAAAGCCACATCCGCGTCGGCACCTTCCAGTTCTTCGCCGCCCGCCAGGACACCGACGCCCTCCGTCTTCTCGCCGATCATGTCATCGCGCGTCACTATCCACACTTGAAGGATAGCGCCACGCCATACCATGACCTCCTTCAGGCCGTCATGCACGCCCAGGCCGAGCTGGTTGCGAAGTGGATGGGTATCGGCTTCATCCATGGCGTCATGAACACCGACAACATGTCGATCGCCGGCGAGACCATTGACTACGGCCCGTGTGCGTTCATCGATGGCTTCCATCCCGACACGGTGTTCAGTTCCATCGATCAAATGGGCCGCTACGCCTACCGCAACCAACCGCGCATCGCCCAGTGGAATCTGGCTCGTTTCGCGCAATGTCTGCTGCCGTTGATGGACGACAATCAGGACAAAGCCATCGAAGCGGCTCAAACCGCTATCGATGCCTATCCTGACATCTATCAACCAAAGTGGCTCGACGTCATGCGCGCCAAGATCGGCCTCACCACAGAGCAGGATGGAGACCTCGAACTTATACAGGGCTTGCTCGAAGCGATGGCTGATCAGAAAGCAGACTTCACGTTGACCTTCCGGAATTTGTCGTTTGCCGCCACGGACTCTCCCGTCGATACCTGGCAGGTGCGGGGGCAGTTCGCCGATACGGCAGCCTTCGATGTGTGGGCCGAGCAGTGGATATCTCGATTGCAAAAGGAAGCACTTGCAGACACGGAACGCCAGACGGCCATGCAGCGCGTCAACCCACGCTATATCCCGCGCAATCATCGCGTCGAGGAAGCCCTTGCCGCAGCACAAGCTGGCGACTATCAACCCTTCGAAAAGCTCGTCGACGTTCTGGCCAATCCATTCGACGAGCAGCCGGACAACAGCGCCTACGCCACACCGCCGATGCCTGATGAGGTCGTCCAACAGACGTTCTGCGGAACGTAGTTCATTTCAGATAGTTTCGAGAGGCAACTGCGCAAAACAAAAGTCGGTTACGCATGATGCGCAGCCGGCTTTTGCGATGTTGCGGCGGGACATCCGCAACGGGAATCTGCAATAGTTTATTGACCCAACGGCGTCCTCACACCGACCATGAATGTGCCGCCGACCATGCCTAGGTTTGAATCAATGATATGGCTCATGTCTCCATCACCATCAAGAGCTTCCAAAGCACCAATCGAACCAACATTGCCCCAGTACTGCGCCTCCAAAACACCCTTGGCAAAAACTTCAGCAGGCATTGCGTTACTCAACTTACGAGATATCTCCATACCAAGCTGCAACTCAGCCGTCACCACCACAGGGCCGCGTTCCGAACTCACAAGCGTGCCACTAGAGTCGGACTGATACATTACTGATTGGAATTCACCGCTACCAAAAAGCAAACTCCCCCTGGCAAGTCCGAAAGCACTAATCTGAAACAAACTTCCCTGATAGACTTGGCCGCTCATTGAAATACCCAACACTGGCCCAGCACCTTGAAAGTCGTTTGACATCTCCAGGCGCTCCTCAATTTCTCCATCTGCTTCGAATTGTGACCAAAGGCCTGTCATGTCGATTTTTGCGTATCGAAGTCCGCCACGGAGGTCTACGCTAAGTCCATTCTCGGATTTGCGCGCAAAAGTTGCCTCCAAGTCTAGCGTGCGGAAAGATAGCGATCGCGAAGCATCTATTCGATCACCCTCCAGGTCTGCCTCAAATTCTTGATCAAGATCATAATTGAAGAATGCCTCCACGTCATTGTCAGCAGTAGCCGTCAAGCTTTTCTCACCGGTCGATTTGTACTGCCAATAACGCGCAGCCCAGCCCCACCCTCGATTGGCTCGGTAGCCAATTTCGTAACGACCGCCTACATCAATACCGTGCTCAAACGAGAACATCCGAGAAGCTTCACCCTCAATGACCACATCGTCATCGTAAATCCCTACAGCACTATCGTTGCTTCCAAACAGCTTAAGCACCGTCACACTGGCTTCACCGTAGTACGCTCCTAGTCGCGCTGTAACCGGCTTGTCGATATCATCCTTGAGTCCACCGGAGGGATAGACGCCACCGTGATGCCGGGTCGGTATATACGAGCTGTCGCTCGCAGCATTGGGCACCTCAGCCGCTCGGTCCACCACGACCACCTGCGGTGATGCCGATTGCTCTTCCAGCTTCTTCTGTTTCTTCGCTTGTTTGACCTGCTTCGACTTCAGCGATTTGAGCTCGGCTTCCAACTGCTCCATGCGGGCTCTTTGTCCGATGCGCAGTTGTTCCATGCGCATGAGAATTTTCTCATAAGCACTCGCAGGCAGTGCGCTACTCTTCTCACTACCGGCAGCCCAAGCATTCCCGACAAAGCTAGCGCAGACGATCGGCACGACCAAAGTTAACGGCAGAACCCGACTTGAACCCGTCCGACGGTTATCAATTTTCGACATACGCAATCACCTACTACCAGCTTCGAACTTTGTTAGGACAAGGCATACGAACCGGGCCGTGGATGGTGTTATGCAGTTAACGAAATCTGCACAAACGCAGGGCGAGGCAGTGGCTGATTTGCAATACAGCACGCATCATAATTGCCGCCGCGGTCGTCCAACAGACGTTCTGCGGAACGTAGTGCGTTTCAGATAGTTTCGAGAAACGGCTCCGCAAAACAAAAGCCGGTTACGCATGATGCGCAGCCGGCTTTTGCATTGTCGCGGCGGGACATCCGCAACGGGAATCTGCGATAGTTTACTGACCCAACGGCGTCCTCACACCGACCATGAATGTACCGCCGTACATGCCTATGTTTGCATCGACAACGGAGTTGCCCTCGGCGGCATCATCTTCTTGGCTATCCGCCGCGCTCACCGATCCAAGATCGCTCCAATACTGGGCTTCGACTTGGCCACGCGCAAACAATTCTAAAGGCGCAGCACGGCTCAACTTCCAGATGGCTTCCAAGCCAATCTGAACTTCGCCGGTCACAGCAAATCCATTGCGGTCAATCCGCAAAGAATCATCCCTCGGGTCGTTTGGACCACCGTCAGTATCAAATGCTTCGAGGGTCCCACTTCCAAACAGCAAGCTCGTCCGAGCTAGTCCAAAAGCATCGACCTGCAGTGCACCCACTCGGTAGAGAGGTGCGGAGGCGCTGAAGCCAACAACCGGTCCAGCGCCACGGAATTTATTCGAGAATTCAACGTAGTTATCGATATCTCCTTGGGAGGCATCGAATTGTGTCCACTTGCCGAGCATGTCAATGTCGGCAAAACGAACGCCTCCCGCAAAAGTCAACCGAATACCATTGTTGAGTGCGCCGGCCATTGATGCTTCGACATCCAATGTACGAAAGGACAGCGAGCGCTCAGCGTCTATACGATCTCCATCAGAACTAGTTGACATATTAATGGAAGGGTTATCTCCCCAAAACGAAGCCGCAACCTCACTGATCCCATTACCCACCGCCTGACTTGCCTTCGCATGAGTTTTGTAATGCCAAAAACGTGCGGCCAATCCAAGACCACGGTTCGACTTATAGCCGACTTCATATCGGCCACCCGCTTCAAACTTGTGATCAAAGACAACCGCCTGATGAAAATTGCTATTGTCATATTCAAAAACCATCGCCGTATCTCGGCTTCCAAACAGCTTCAACACGGTCACACCGGCTTCACCGTAAAACGCGCCCAGCCGCGCTGTCACCGGCTTGTCGACATCATCCTTGAGACCGCCGGAGGGATAGACACCACCGTGATGCCGAGTCGGAATGTACGAGCTGTCACTCGCATCATTGGGCACCTCAGCTGCCCGGTCCACCACGACCACCTGCGGTGATGCCGATTGCTCCTCGAGCTTCTTCTGTTTCTTCGCTTGTTTGACCTGTTTCGACTTCAGCGATTTAAGCTCCGCCTCCATCTGTTCCATGCGCGACAGGACCTTCTCGTAGGCACTCGCCGGAACAGCGACAGTCGCTTCGCGGTCATCCGCTGCAGCACTACCAACAAAACAACCGGCAACCATGAGTTTGGCGACAATGGCCGACCCAACGGACCGGGTGGAAGAACGGCGGCTCGAACTCTTTTGCATATCAATCTCGTACTCGTCAGATGAAATGATCCTTCCAACTGACCGGTCAAACAGAGATCTCGTTATGCAAACTGCGCAACTTGTTGGGCTTCACCGGGCAAAACCGAAGCATCGCCGACGGACTGTTGCAATCGAGCAATAAACCGCGAAAGCGATATCGACTATGACGCCCGGGTCACCTGTCTATCTTCGATGACTTTCATGAAACCAGGCGACAACAGTGTTGACGTCATCGCCTGCAGCACCGACTCTCACGGGGTATTTGTCCCCAAACCAATGCCCTGTCCATGCATCGTAAGTCACACGCCTTGATGACAAACCATCAGTAATTCTTCCACGGATTTCCCATGTTGAGGAAGTCAGGCACTTCGGTTTCACGATCTGGCATAGCCATCAGCTTACTGTTTTTATAAGTCTTCTCCGCAATGATGCGCTGGCTCGCCTCGATGGTATTGCCCTCATAATCATGAAATGTGTGGCCACCACCTTCCAACCGGAAGATGGCAACATCTGCGGTCATGCCGGACCGCAGATCGCCGATCGTGTCTGCCAGGTCCAGCTTGCGCGCTGGATCAATTGTCGAGCGCGCGAACACCTCTTCAAGCGACATCCCGCAAGCCATCAATTTCGACATCGTCGTCGGCATATCGAACACCACCGTATGCCGATTGGTCGTCGTCAAGTCCGTACTGACGTAGTCGGGATAGTAACCCTGTGACACGCAGGCTTTCATGATCGGCAGAAGGCCGTGGAACCGGTCAAGGCCAAGGTCCACTTCAATGCCGCGCTCACGCGCCTGCCAGTATTCCGGCCGCACAACATTGTTCTCGTCCAATGTCGTCGTCGCGCCGCCATGATAGGGATGCGTGATGATATCGCCAGGCCTGAGGAACGACACCACCTCCTGAAATGTCGGCGGAGCCGGTGCGGTGTGCACCATGATCGGCAGGTCAACCAGGTCTGCCAACTCTCGCGCCCGTTCCATCGCGCGCATCGATGGCAGATTGGTGTAGGCCCGCACCTTCACGCCGACGATGAATTCGCGGTTCTTCTCGATCGTCTCCCTCGCGGACTCGACATGCAGGAGACGCTCGTCATCGCAGTCATGAAATCCAAGGCCGGTGACCCCATCCGTCGTCTGGCCGATCGCAGAGATATTCAGAAATGCAAGAATACGAGACTGCGCAGGTTTGATGACATATTCGCGAAACGCGAGAAAATGCAGCGAACCCGCGCTACCTGCGTCAACAAACGTCGTCGTACCGGATGACGGTGCAACCTCGTCCACATCGACACTGAGGAAGTGGCCATAGCGAAACGCATGCATGTGAAAATCGATCAGCCCGGCAGAAACAATCTTCCCCGACGCATCGATCATTTCCATGTCCTCATCAGAGACAATTCCAGCAGCAATTTCCACGATTTTCCCATCGCGGATCAGCACGTCCTGCTGATGAAAGCAGCGGTCCTGGCCGGAGAATACGCGACCACCCTGAATGAGTTTGGTTGTCATGACCGTCCTTTCAAACCCAATAAGACTTGCCGAGCGTCGTTCTATCCAGCTGACGATAACCGGTTTCGAGGTGTGGTGTCGCGTTGTCCCGTCGCCAACCGCGGCTTAGATTTCCAACAATGCCAGAAATCGAAGATCCTGAGCGTATCCGGATCCAACCGGAAGGAAAATAATATGGACGTCCTCGAAGCGATCAAGACGCGGAAATCCATCCGTGCGTTCAAGAGCGACCCGGTCCCCAAGGAAACCCTGGTCGAACTCCTCGAAATCTCTCAACGCGCTCCAAGTGGCACCAATACGCAACCCTGGTACACGTACGTTTGCGCCGGGGACACGCGCGACGCGATCGAAGCCGACGTGCTAGAGCTGGCCAGGCAGGGTAAAGCCGGCCGCTACGAGGATACGGACTATTACCCGGCCAAGTGGAATGAGATCCACAATGACCGTCGCCGCCGCGTGGGTTGGGGTCTGTACGGGCTACTGGGCATTGAGAAGGGTGATCGCGAGCGCAGCGCTGCCCAGGGTGCCCGCAACTTCAAGTTCTTTGATGCGCCGGTCGGCATGTTCATTACCACGGATGCCTATCTCGGTCGGGGCAGCTGGGCCGATGCCGGGCTTTATCTCCAGACGATTATGCTGGCGGCTCGCGGCTTTGGTCTCCACACGTGTCCACAAGCAGCCTGGATTTTGTTCCAGGAGCCGATCTACAGGCATCTCGGTATTCCCGATGATCAGGTCCTGGTGTCCGGGCTGAGCCTCGGCTACGCCGATGATACAGCGATTGAAAACACACTCGTCAGCGAGCGCGAAGACCTTGCCAACGTCGTCAAATTCGTCGGCTTCGACTGATAAACGACCTCAGACGGGAGAGTGAAATGACCAAATCCGGACGCATTGCCTTCAGCAAGATGGATGAGGTCATTTTCGGCCAGCCGGCTGCCGAAGCTATTGGTGATATCGTAGCCAGGCTCGGTGCCGAGCGGGTGTTTCTCATGGTCAGCGGCACGATGAGCCGGACAACCGATGAGATTGAAAAGGTCAAATCCGCATTGGGCAACAAATGCGTCGGCATATTCAATTCAATGCCCGCGCACACGCCACGGTCAGCAGTCATCTCCGCCACCGAAATGGCCCGTAACAGCGGCACCGACCTGATCGTGACACTCGGCGGCGGCTCGATTACCGATGGAGCGAAGGCGGTCCAACTCTGCCTTGCCAACGGTATCCACGATCCCGACGCTATTGACGCCCTGCGCACCGTGATCGGGCCTGGCGGCGTGCCCGTCCCACCTGACATCAATCCACCAACCGTGCGCCAGATCACCATTCCGACAACACTATCAGGCGGCGAGTTTAGCGGAATTTCCGGCGTCACCGACGAACGCACCAAGATCAAGGAACTGATCCGCCACACCGACATCATCCCACAGGCTGTTGTGCTCGATCCTGCTGTAACTGTGCACACGCCGGAGTGGCTTTGGCTGTCGACCGGCATTCGCGCTGTCGACCACTGCGTCGAGGGCATCTGTTCGCTCGAAGCCCACTCTTACGGTGATGCCCAGGCATTGCAGGGCCTATCACTTCTGGCAAGCGGGCTGCCGCGGGTCAAAGCCGACCCATCCGACATCCAGGCACGCCTCGACTGCCAGATGGGCACCTGGCTCTCGATGGGCCCGCTGGCGAGCGGCGTACCGATGGGCGCCAGCCACGGCATTGGCTATGTCCTCGGCGCCGTATTCGATATTCCGCACGGTCATACATCTTGCATCATGCTGCCGGCGGTGATGCGCTGGAACAAATCGGCCAATGCGGACCGGCAAAAGCTCATATCGATTGCCATGGGCCGGCCGGGCGAGGATGCCGCCGTCGTATTGGATGAGTTCATTGCGGGACTCGACATGCCACGCAGCCTGTCGGCTGTCGATGTCGGAGCAGAACACTTCGACAAGATTGCCGAACAATCGATGGGGACACCCTGGATCCCGCGCAACCCCCGCCCGATCCCAACTCCGGCACAGGTCCGCGAAATTCTGGAGATTGCCGCCTAAATACAGACGGCAATCATGCTGCGGCCACGGCACATGTTGGTTGCCGCAGCCTGTCATGTTGAGGAGCGAATTACTTCAGTTCGACGATCATCTCGACTTCTACCGCGATCTGAAATGGCAGTGAGCCCATTCCAACCGCAGAGCGCGCAGCTTTTCCGGCGTCTTCGCCAAACACTTCGACCATCAGATCCGAATAACCGTTGATGACCTTGGGATGCTCTTTGAATTCTGGAACAGCATTGACCATGCCAAGTACTTTGACGATCCGCTTGACCCTATCTAGATCACCCGCAACCGCTCTGATATTTGCCAGCATATTGAGACCGACAAGACGTGCTGCATCGTAACCCTGCTCGGCCGTCAGATCGCCACCAACTTTGCCGCTGATCGACGAGCCATCTGGATTGCGGGGGCCACAACCCGACATAAACAGCAGGTTGCCTGTCTGCACGCCGGGGACGTAGTTGCCGGCAGGCTTCGGAGGAGACGGCAGTTCGATTCCCAGCTCTTTGATTTTGGCTTCGGCGCTCATCTTGATCTCCTTTTGGGTTTCCAAAGCATCAGTGCATGACCAGTTTGGTTCCGGTCTTCGACTGCAACTCATCAAACGTCAGGCCATCAACCATATCGCGAACGACAACAGCATCCGGACCAATATCGATCACCGCCAAGTCCGTATAGACACTGGTCACGGCCGCAATGGCTGTCGCCGGATAGGTGATCGCATCAACGATCTTCGGCTCGCCACTCTTCGTCGTGTGAGTCATGAGGACAAACAGATTCTTCGCGCCGACCCCGAGATCCATTGCCCCGCCAACCGCGGGGATTGCATCAGGTTCACCGGTCGACCAATTCGCAAGATCACCGTTCCGTGCAACTTGAAAACCACCAAGCACACAATAATCGAGATGCCCGCCACGGATCATTGAAAACGAATCTGCGTGATGGAAAATCGCTGCACCTGGAAGAGCGGTCACCGGTTTCTTGCCGGCATTGACCAGCTCGTAGTTGACTTCGTTACCACTCGCCGCAGGTCCCATCCCGAGCAGTCCATTCTCAGACTGAAACACGATTTCTTTTTCAGGTGGAATATGGTTTGCGATGGCTTCAGGCCGCCCAATGCCAAGGTTCACGTAACTCCCATCCGGAATGTCCGCCGCAATCCGGGCTGCGATCTGATCATTGTTCCAGGCTGTCCAGCTCATCGTGGTTCCCTCTTCACGTCTGCGGCAAGAAGCTTTTCTTCTTCTTCAGGATTGCCGACCTCGACCATTCGGTCAACGTAGATACCCGGTGTCACGATATTCTCCGGGTCAAAATCGCCCATCTCCACGGTATTTCGCACCTGTGCGACGGTCACTTCTGCCGCTGTACACATGATCGGTCCGAAATTCCGAGCAGTCAGGTTGTAGGTGAGATTGCCCCATCGGTCCCCGTCACGCGCTTTGACCAGGGCAACATCACCGCGGATTGCATGCTCAAGAACCACCTGCTGGCCATTGATCTCGCGAACCTCTTTCCCCTCCTGAAGCGGCGTTCCTGCTGAGGTTGGAGTATAGAACGCTGGGATGCCCGCGCCGCCGGCACGAATGCGTTCTGCCAAAGTACCCTGCGGCACCACTTCCAGGTCCAACTTCCCCGCCCTGTAGGCATTCGTAAAAACTTCGCTGCGAGAAGAACGTGGGAATGAACACACGATTTTAGCAACCCGGCCGGCCGCGATCAGCGCAGCAATCCCAATCTGGCCGTTGCCCGCATTGTTGGAAACGATTGTGAGATCCTTTGCACCTTGGTCAAGCACTCCATGCAGCAGATCAATCGGACTGCCCGCACCGCCAAAGCCCGAAACCAGGATGGTCGAACCGTCTTTGATGTCTTTGACAGCCTCTTCAATGCTGCCAACGCGTTTATCGATCAAGTTCTGATCCCCAGTTTCTGAATTTCAAATGAGCAATTGCCTTGAACGGCTCGCATTGTTCCGTTTGAGAAGACGCTTGGACAGGAACGACAGCCCGCAGCCCGGAACGTCAAAGCCAACCGTAGCCTTCGCGATTCTTCTCGAATGCCGAGATGTCATCATCGAATTCAAACGTCATGCCGATATCGTCAAGGCCCTTGAGCATGCGATGCTTATCGAAGTCAGCAATATCGAAGTTGAACGTCGTGCCATTCAACGCCGTCACAGTCTGCTTCTCAAGATCGATTTCGATCTCCGCACCTGGTGCTTCGTGCATGTGGCGACGAAGCGTATCGCAATCCTCCCGTGACAGCCGCACAGGCATGACGCCATGCTTCATGCAATTGTTGTAGTGAATGTCACCGAAGCTTGGCGCAATCACCGCCCGAATTCCATTGGCGACAAGAGCATTCACAGCGTGTTCGCGTGATGAGCCACAACCCCAGTTGATATCGGCAACGATGATCTTGCCATCGCGGAATGGCTCCTGGTTGTAGATGAAGTCGGACTTCTCGCTGCCGTCCTCATTAAACCGCAGATCGTGGAACAGGAACGTGTGATAGTTCGGATCGTCCGTTGCAAACCTCAGCAGTCTTGCTGGGATGATCTGGTCGGTATCACAATTCGGAATATCGACAGGAACCCCCATAGCCCGGAACGTCGTAAAGGCTTCCATCTTACGCGTCCTCCATCATCTTGCGCACGTCTGTGAAATGACCATTGACCGCTGCAGCGGCAGCCATAGCCGGACTAACCAGATGCGTCCGGCTTTGCGGTCCTTGCCGTCCCCGGAAATTCCGATTGCTGGTTGAAGCCGAGCGCTCTCCCGGCTTTAAAATATCACCGTTCATGCCGACACACATCGAACACCCCGGCAAGCGCCATTCAAAGCCTGCATCTGTAAAGACTTTGTCCAGACCTTCAGCTTCCGCCTGCTTCTTAACGAGGCCCGAGCCAGGCACAACCAATGTCTGGATCTTCGCCTTGCGCCCCTTGGCGACAGCCGCAGCTGCCCTCAGATCTTCGATGCGGGCATTGGTGCAGGCGCCAATAAACACCTTGTCAACAGCAATGTCCGTCACTGCTGTGCCTGGCTTCAGGCCCATGTAGTCATAAGCTGAAATCATCGCGGCTTTTTTATCCGGATTGTCTTCCCGGTCAGGGTCTGGAAGATGCTCGGTCACCTGCACAGCCTCTTCAGGACTATTACCCCATGTCACCATCGGGGCAATCGCGGCGCCATCGATATCGACTTCACGATCGAAAGCAGCATCATTGTCCGATGGCAGTGTTTGCCAGAACGCCGAAGCCTGATCCCATTTATCTCCTTTAGGAGCAAACGGCCGGCCTTTAATGTAGCTGAGGGTCGTCTCGTCCGGCGCAACCATGCCAATACGGCTACCACCCTCAATAGTCATATTGCAGATTGTCAGGCGGCCTTCCATCGACAGGTTGCGTATGACAGAGCCCGCATATTCGATCGCATAACCGGTTCCGCCTGCAGCACCGATCTGACGAATAATCGCGAGAATAACGTCCTTACCGGTCACACCAAATCCGAGACTTCCATTGACATTGACCCGCATCGTCTTCGGTTTCGTCTGCCAAAGTGTCTGCGTCGCCATCACGTGCGTCACTTCGGATGAGCCGATACCAAACGAGATACAGCCGAGGGCGCCATGGGTCGATGTATGGCTGTCTCCGCAAACAAGCGTGATGCCGGGCAGTGTAATCCCCTGCTCCGGCCCGACGACATGGGCAATTCCCTGGCGCTCATCACCCCACGGAAAGTACGTCACGCCGAACTCTTCGCTGTTCTTATTGACAGCTAGCGCAATTTCCTTGGCTCGCGGATCTTCGAGGTCGTCCAATGACGCCGTGTGGGTCGGGGTATAATGATCCGGGGTAGCGAAGGTCTGATCTGGACGACGCAGCTTCCAATTGTTCTGACGCAGCCGCTCGAACCCGAACATCGAGCCGTCGTGGCACAGATGCCGGTCGATATAAAGAAGCGTCTTACCGAATTTCTCCGTCACTACGTGACGGTCCCAGATTTTATCGAACAGTGTCTTTCCTGGCACCGGGCATCCCTTTCGATCTGGCGCGAAGATATCGTCGGCATCCACCGACGCTCATACTATTCTGGCGTTCGCGTGTGATTTCAGCAATTATCGCCAGCCAGCCACATTCACGCAACCATGACACTGATACCACTCAGAATTTACCATCAGCACCTGGATGATCATCACTTCCGAGGTATTGGAAACCTCATGATCAATTTTGGTAAGTCTATATGGCAGCGGAACTGGCAAAATCTCAACAAGTCGCTATGTCTAGGCATCGCGTAGTACGAAGCAACAATGTCGGGTAGATATGACAGCGCAGGCTGAAACAGCCCAATCGAGTGAGCAGGACACCTTACCTGCAATGAAAGTGAAGGTTTGGCGCGGCGCCGACGAAGGTGGATATCAGACCTTCGAGGTCCCGCAACGCGCGAACCAGACTGTTCTGGACGTCGTCACCTGGATCCAGCGCAATGCCGATCCGACACTGTCCTATAGGTTTGCCTGCCGGGTCGGTGTCTGCGGTTCCTGCGCCATGACCGTCAATGGCCGACCACGCTGGACGTGCCGTACTCATGTCGGCAACGTCGTCGAGGACGGTAATCTTGAGATCGCACCGTTAGCCAACCTGCCGGTCATCAAGGATTTGGCGACAGATATGTCGCGTTTCTTTGAGAAATGGCAGGACGCCAAGGCGACATTCACACCGACCAAGACGCGACACGATCCACCCGAGTTAATCTCGCCAACCGACGAGGCGCGTATCGAGGCTGACGAAGCCATCGAATGTATCAACTGCGGCATCTGCCTCGCAGCCTGTGATACGGTGCGCTGGAACCCGGATTATCTTGGCCCGGCCGCCCTCAACAGGGCTTGGTCACTGGTCAATGATGTCCGCGACGGCGGCCAGAAGGAGCGGTTGATGGCTGTTGCTTCTGATGGCGGTTGCCATGCCTGCCATACACATCAAAGCTGCGAAGCCCATTGCCCACAGGGTCTCAATCCGACGGCCTCGATAGCCGGCCTCAAACGACTGACCATGAAGGCCTACATTCGCGGGGAGCTGAAATGACAGAGATCCGTCTCTACATCATTCAGCGCGTCACAGCGCTGTTAATGGTCCCATTCATCCTTCTGCACTTGGCCGTCATCTTTCATGCCATCTCGCAGAAGCTGACAGCAGATCAGATCCTGGCCCGCACCGGCGGCAGCATCACATGGGGACTGTTTTATGCAGCATTCGTTATCCTAGCGTCAGTCCATGGCGCGATTGGCGTTCGCACCGTGATCCGTGAATGGACCCCGCTCGATAATGCCGTGGCTGACATCTTCGCAATCGCCATGTGCATGATTTTGATGATCTTGGGGATGCGGGCCGTCGCAGCAGTGGTGTTCGTATGAGTGCACGCATAGAAAACCGCCGCGATACGAGCTACCGAAAGGACATCCTGTGGTATGCGGCGATGATCCATCGCATCTCCGGCATTCTGCTGGCCGTGTTCCTCCCGCTGCACTTCCTGGCGTTGGGACTGGCGATCGAAGGTGAGGCAAAGCTGGAGGCGTTTCTCAGGTGGACCGATAGTCCGCTCGTCAAGTTCGCTGAAACCGGTCTCGTCGTGTTGCTTGCTGTACATCTGCTCGGCGGCATCCGTCTCATGCTGATTGAGAATCTGCCCTGGGATCCAGATCAGAAACGCATGGCAACTGTTGCCGTACTGATCGCCGTCGTTGTCGGCGCCCTCTTCCTTTTACGCTTTTTGTGAGGCCAGCAATGCTCGAGCGTCATAAGACAGATATCCTGATCCTTGGTGCCGGCGGCGCCGGTTTGTTTGCAGCCCTGCATGCTCACCAGGCCGCCCCACACCTCTCGATCACCATTGCATCCAAGGGGCTGCTCGGAAAATCGGGTTGCAGTCGCATGGTCCAGGGCGGTTACAATGTCGCCGTCCACCCCGCTGACTCGATTGAGCGCCACTTCATGGACACCATCCATGGCGGCAAGTGGCTTCCCCACCAGGATCTTGCATGGACGCTGGTGACTAAAGCAATCGAGCGTATTCGGGAACTTGAGAACGAAGTCGGCTGTTTCTTCGATCGTAACCCAGATGGAACTCTGCACGGCAAGGCGTTCGCCGGTCAGACGTTTGACCGCACGGTCCACAAAGGCGACCTGACCGGCATCGAAATCGTCAACCGCCTCATGGAGCAGGTCTGGGCACGCAAAGTCGACCGCTTGGAAGAACACCGCGCCGTAGCGTTCATCCCCGACAAGTCGGGTGAGAGCCTATCCGGCGTTCTGATGATCGACATCCGCACCGGCACATTTAAGCTGGTCGAAGCCAAAGCCATACTACTCGGCACCGGTGGTGGTCCGACAATGTATCGCTACCACACGCCCTCGGGCGACAAGTCGATGGATGGCCTGGCGATGGCACTGCGATTGGGCCTCAGCCTGCGTGACATGGAGATGGTTCAGTTCCACCCGACCGGTTTGCTCGCCGGCCCGGATACGCGCATGACAGGCACTGTGCTTGAAGAAGGCCTCCGCGGCGCCGGTGGCTATCTGCTCAATGGCGAAAAAGAGCGCTTCATGGGCAACTATGACGACAAGCTTGAGCGCGCCACCCGGGATGTCGTCTCCCGCGCCATGTATGCGGAAATGCGAGAGGGCCGCACGACGCCGTTAGGCGGTCTCTACATTCAGATGGAGCATCTCGGTCCCGACATCGTTGCCCAGAAATTCAAAGGCATGGTCGAGCGATGCGCCGACTGTGGCTTCGACCTCGCAGGCGGTCTTGTCGAGGTTGTGCCGACGGCGCACTACCATATGGGCGGGTTGGTTTGCGAAACGGATACCTCAACCGCAATCCCGGGCCTCTACGTGGCAGGTGAAGATGCCGGTGGTGTCCATGGCGCCAACCGTCTGGGCGGGAATGGCATCGCCAACTCCACCGTATTCGGCGGCATTGCAGGTGATGTGATGCCCGGCTTCATTGCCCAGAACCCTCATTGGCGGCAACCTGATGAGGATATCCTCCGGGACGAGATTGCCCGCGCGACCTATCCACTGGAACGCTCAACCGGCAATGTCCACGTCCTTCGCGACCAGTTGCAGGATCTAATGTGGGATCAGGTCGGCATTCTGCGCGACAAGCCGGGCCTTGAAAGTGCACTCACTCAGCTTGACGATATCGAAGCCACTTTGATGAAAACGGGAGTTGTCGACTCGGACCGCGCGTTTAATCTGACCTGGCATGATTGGCTCAATGTCCGCTCTCTCGTTGAGATTTCGCGCGTGATCACACTGGCCGCTCTGCAGCGGGAAAACAGCCGCGGTGCGCATTTCCGTGAAGATTTCCCGGGCGAAGGTGACCTTGAAAACTCGCGTTTCACAATCGCGAGGCAGCAGGACGGCAAGGTTCAAATCAGCGACGAGCCAGTCATCTTCTCAATTGTCAAACCAGGTGAAACAATTCTCAACGAAGCCAACGAAGCGGCGGAATAGCACCGCATCTTCTCAATCAATAGACACAACGAGCAGGGTGAGGGACCAATGGCCAAGGATGGATTGGATGCTGCGGCGCCAAAAACAGGTGGTGCTTTAAGCGGCGTCAAAGTCGTTGATTTAAGCCGGGTTCTCGGCGGTCCTTTCGCAACGCAACTGCTCGCTGATCATGGCGCCGATGTTATCAAACTGGAGCCGCCGCAGGGCGACGAAGTCCGGGACTGGGGCCCTCCATTCCACGATGACGACGCGGCCTATTTCATCGGCATCAACCGAAACAAGCGCTCTGTCGGCCTTGATCTTTCAAAGGAAGAAGGTCGCAAAGTCCTACTCAAGCTGCTGGAAGATGCAGATGTTCTGATAGAGAACTTCAAGCCGGGATCGATGGAGTCCTGGGGCATCGGATACGAACAGCTGAAAGAGCGCTTCCCTCAACTGATCTACTGTAAGATTTCCGGCTTTGGTAACGACGGCCCACTGGGCGGTTTCCCAGGCTACGACGGCATCGTTGGAGCCATGGCCGGCCATTACAGTGTCAATGGCTCCATTGATACCGGCCCCATGCGGCTTGGCCTTCCGGTTGTGGATCTCTCGATGGGGCTCTATTGCGTCATCGGCATCCTTCTGTCGATTCACGAGCGAAACTCGTCTGGAGAAGGCCAGGCAATCGAAGTGACACTCTATGATTCAGCCCTGTCCTTAATGCACCCGCACTTCCCGAACTACTTCCTGTCGGGGAAGGTCCCACAATTGACGGGCAACCAGCACTCCAATCTGGTGCCTTATGGCATGTACCCAACGAAGACTGTTCCGGTCATGCTGGGTGCCGGCAACAATCGGGCCTTCAAGAAGGTCTGCGAGGTCCTTGGACGGCCGGAGCTGGCGGACGACGAGCGCTTCAAGACTAACGGCGACCGGCTCAACAACCGTGATGCTCTAAACGAGATCATCATGGCCAAGCTAGCCGAGGTCGATGGCGTCGCTTTCGCACTCGAGTTATTGAAGTCAGGTCTACCATGTGGACCTGTGCTTGATACCGGCCAGGTCGCCGAAAGCGAACATACCCGCGCCCGCGGCATGGTCTATGAAGATGACTGGTACAAGGGCATGGGCACTCCGGTTCGGCTGTCGCGTACGCCCGGCGGTTATAAGTCGACCCCGCCGAAGTTCTCGGCGCATGCTCGCGAAGTCCTCGCAGAACATGGGTTCGACGAGGCGGCAATCGAAAAGCTGGCAGAAGCCGGCGTCCTCGTAGAAAAGCGCCGAACGTAGTGGCTTAATCGTGACCGGCCACTCTGAAACCAGTGGCCGGCCTCGCCAGACTATTGGCCCTTCAGAGCATTCGCCACGTCACGGCCGCTGGCGGCATTATTTAGTTCCGCAAATGTGCCGGCACCCTGCATCTCCTGCGCAGCCCGCAGCCAGCCACCAGTGGCAACACGGGCAAGCCATCCACCCAAACTAATGCGCTTGGCACCAGCCGCAGCCAGCTCATCCATCTTGAAATGCGGCAGCGTGAGCACATTGACCGGCTTGGAAACCGCGCCGACCACCTTGCGGACATCATCATTGGTCGTCAGGCCGGGTGCATAGAGGACATGGGCGCCAACTTCCTCGAAGGCCTTGAGTCGGCGTATCGCTTCATCGAGATCATGCTTCTTGCGCAACACGCCTTCGGCGCGTGCTGTAATTGTAAACGGAAATGGCATTGCATTCGCTGCTTCAACGCCAGCTTTGACCCGGGCGACGGCTAAGTCAAAATCATAGACGTTCGGATCGGCTTTGTTATCGTAATCTTCGATGGAACAACCGACCAGCCCGGTCTCACCTGCCAGCCTGATTGTCTCAGCAACGCCCTCTGCAGAGTCTGCGAAACAGTTCTCCATATCAGCGCTGACCGGAATATCGACAGCGTTTGAGATCTGGCGGCAATGCTCGAGTTTCTCTTCAAGGCTCACCTGACCATCAAACCGGCCAAGCGTGGTGGCGAACCCAGAACTCGTCGTCGCCAGAGCTTCAAAGCCCATGCCCTGCATCATCATAGCCGTCCCGATGTCCCATGGGTTCGGGATAATGAATGCTCCGTCGCGTTCATGCAGCGCGCGGAACGTAGCGCCTTTTTCGGCTTGGCTCGCCATCGTCAGTCTCCTCCGAGAATGTGTCTGGATCAATTGCAGCAGACAGAATGGCCGAGACTTTAGCTGAGGTCGCAAGCGCGCGTCGACCGTTTCCACTTCAAATAGCAAGGCGCCGCGTTCCGATCGGACCGCGACGCCATTTGAATAGTCGTATTGTGACGAATGGATAAGCGGAGCCCTAATGCCGCCCGTGACAATGCTTGTACTTCTTGCCCGAGCCACATGGGCACTTCGCGTTGCGCGCAACCTTGCCCCAGGTCGCCGGCTCATTCGGATCCATCTCATCCGCAGCCTGCCGCGTCCGAACTGGCGCAAGTCGCACATCGCCGGCATCCGCATATTCAAGCGCACGCTCTTCGTTTGCGATCGCAGCCTCAGCCATGGCGTACTCGCCAAAGGCTGGCTCAGCATCTTCCTGATAGGCTTCCATCTCCGGTAACTCAGGGTCAGTACCGTAGAGGTCTTCGATGTCGTCCTGTGCAACATTGATCTGCATGAGCTGGCCGGTGACAGCCTCCCGCAGCTTGGTCAACAACCCTTCAAACAGCACAAAGGCTTCTGTCTTGTACTCATTCAGCGGATCACGTTGGCCATAGGCGCGGAAACCAATCACTTCACGCAAATGCTCCAGCATCACCAAATGTTCGCGCCAGAGATGATCCAGTGTTTGAAGCAGTACCGATTTTTCAATGAAACGGATGCGCAACTGGCCCATAGCCTTGGCCGACTTGTCTTCCGCCGCATCAATTTCAGCAACCAGTTGGTTCGCATCAGTGTAGTCGGTCAGGAACTGATAGCCGATCATGCCGGCCTGCTCGTTTGCCTGCTGACGCGTCATTCCGTTGAGGCGAACTTCGCCTTCACCCGAATTCAACAGGAAGCGCCCGATATCTTCGAGGTGCTCGGCCGGGTCTCCGAGCAATCCACTGAGCTGCTCATTTCCATTTACAAAGCTGATGAGTTCCTTCGCGCTTTCGTAGTTCGAAAGCATTGCCTCGCCGACTTCAATAACCTTTTGCTCTGCCTTGGCGTCGACTGCTTCGACAATACGCTCTCTAATTTCCTCGTCGGCGATGCCCTCCTCGGCAGCCCAATCAGGGATCGGCAGGTCGACCTGGAACAGTTGATCAATAGCCTTCTTCAGCCCGTCAACATCCCATTGCTCGGCGTAGGCGTTAGGCGGAATGTGCTGAGTGACATAAGCTTCCACCACGTCATGGCGCATATCGGTGACGATCTCATTGACATCGTCACTCGACATGAATTCGAGACGCTGCTCAAAGACGACCTTTCGCTGGTCGTTCATGACGTCATCGTATTTCAGGATCTGCTTACGAATGTCGAAGTTGCGGGCTTCGACCTTCTTTTGCGCCATTTCCAGCGACTTGTTCATCCAAGGGTGGATAATCGCTTCGCCATCCTTCAGACCCAGCGTCTTCAGTATCCCGTCCATTTTGTCGGAACCGAAGATGCGCATCAGGTCATCTTGCAGCGATAGATAGAATTTTGACCGGCCCGGGTCACCCTGTCGGCCGGAACGACCACGCAGCTGGTTATCAATCCGGCGGCTTTCGTGACGCTCAGTGCCGATCACGTAAAGCCCACCCGGTTTTACAACGGTCTTCGCAGGTTTGTTGTTCTTTGGAGGTTCAAGCTCGACAATCTCACTGGCCTCCAGGACATTGCCGCGATCAATCGCGACTTCCTCGCGGATTGTCTTTTCCTTAGTTTCGAAATCAGCACTCTCCGGCTCGCCGGCCTCCTCGGCTATCCGAATATCGGCGTTACCACCAAGCTGAATGTCGGTTCCGCGACCTGCCATGTTGGTTGCGATCGTGATCGCACCGGGAACACCCGCCTGCGCAATAATCATCGCTTCTTGTTCGTGGTAGCGCGCGTTCAGAACCTGATGCTCAATCTTCTCAGCTTTCAAAAGCTCGGAAAGATGTTCACTCTTTTCGATCGATGCCGTGCCAACGAGACATGGCTGACCACGTTCCTTCGCCGCTACAATTTCCTTGATGATTGCGCGCCACTTCTCGTCTTCCGTGCGATAGATTTCATCGTCCTCGTCCATACGACCGACTTCGCGGTTGGTCGGGATCTCAAGAACATCCAAGCCATAGATGTCGAGGAATTCAGATGCTTCAGTTGCGGCCGTGCCCGTCATGCCGCTCAGTTTGTCGTACAGGCGGAAATAGTTCTGGAATGTGATCGAGGCAAGTGTCTGGTTCTCAGGCTGGATCTCGACTTTCTCCTTGGCTTCCAAGGCCTGGTGCAAACCTTCGGAATAGCGCCGTCCGGCCATCATCCGCCCCGTGAACTCGTCAATGATGACCACTTCGTTGTTCTTGACGATGTAGTCCTTATCGCGCGTAAACAGCGTGTGAGCCTTCAGCGCCTGATTGACGTGGTGGACGATCGAGACGTTTTCGATGTCGTAGAGCGTGCCCGTCAGCAGGCCCGCCCCGCCCAGGTGTTCTTCAATCCACAGGTTGCCTTCCTCGGTCAGGGCAACAGTGCGCTGCTTTTCATCCAGTTCGAAGCGCGCCGGATCTTTGATCAACTCCGGCATGTGCGCATCGACGGCTGTGTAGAGATCGGCTTTGTCGTCAACCGGACCAGAAATGATAAGCGGTGTTCTCGCCTCGTCGATCAGGATCGAGTCAACCTCGTCCACGATCGAGAAGTAATGACCTCGCTGAACCATCTCCTCTTTCGACATTTTCATATTGTCGCGAAGATAATCAAAGCCAAATTCGTTGTTGGTCCCGTAGGTGACGTCGGCCGCGTAGGCCTCACCCCGTTCATGGTCTTCCAGCTCATTCACAATGCAGCCAACGGTCAGTCCGAGGAACTTGTAAACCTGGCCCATCCAGTCAGCATCACGCTGGGCGAGATAATCGTTCACCGTAACAACGTGAACACCCTTTTCCGTCAGCGCGTTCAGATAAACAGCCAGGGTTGCAACCAGGGTTTTACCTTCCCCGGTCTTCATCTCGGCAATCTTGCCTTCGTGCAGCACCATGCCGCCAATCAGCTGAACATCGAAGTGACGCTGACCAAGGGTGCGCTTGGCAGCTTCCCGGACAGTGGCAAAAGCCGGAACCACGAGATCATCCAGCTTGGTACCATTGGCCAGTTGCTGTCGGAATTCGGCCGTACGGGCACGCAGCTGCTCATCTGAGAGTGCTTCAATCTCGGGCTCAAGAGCGTTGATCGCCTCAACGCGAGCGTTGTATGCGCGCACACGGCGGTCATTGGATGACCCGAAAATCTTCGATGCAAATTGCCCGAACGAAAGCATAGTTTTTGTATTCCTTACCGTAAATGGCTTGGCTTCAACGGATATAGGCCCGAGTGACAACGGTCAGTCACCCAGGGTACATCCTATAGCGGATTGCCGCCTGCTTGACCGCATACGAGCGAGCTAAGTTGCCGGGACTAATGGCAGCAGGCAGTCGTGATCTCTCCATGAAATAAGAATCCACATGGGCCATTGTCAATTGATGGGGGTGCACAATGATGCATTGGCCATGATTTCGCCTGAATTCCGCACGCTAGAAGGCAGCCTGAACAGCGGCCTAGCGGACCATCCAGAACGCGGGGACTGGTGCTGCACGCACCGATGTTAATGGATGACCAACCAGCTATTCCGGCAAGGCTGCAGACGATCAGTAGAGGGTGAGAGACAGTGTTCCTGAGTAAATCTCTTGTTGTTTCGACGGTATGGGTAGCAATACTTGCGGTTCTGTCCGCGACACCATCAGCCGTTTTCGCGTCCGATGATGCTGTTGTCGCAAAAGTGAATGGTCGCTCCATTACAGAAGCCGACGTGCGACTGGCTGAGGCCGAAATCGCGAGCGACCTGGCTCAACATCCAGCTGCGACGCGCCGTCGCGTCGTCGTGGAGTTTCTCATACAGAACGAGCTTTTTGCTGAAGCCGCCGTCCAACAGAAGGTCGATTCATCGGCGGTTTTTAAGACGCCGACCCATTATTGGGACCGACGAAACCTTCGAGACGCATTCTTCAACGCCAAAATTCGCAGTCAGGTGAGCGAGACGGAAGCCCGCGCCTTTTACGACGCGCAGCTGAAAAATTTCACTGCTGGCGAAGAAGTCCGTGCCAGCCATATCCTTGTGCGCACAGAAGACAAAGCGAAGGAAATCTTCGAGCAAATCGCCCACGACGGCAGCTTTTCGGATCTGGCCCGCCAACACTCCCAAGACAGCAATTCCAGCACCAAGGGCGGTGATCTTGGCTATTTCTCCCGTGGTCACCTGGCTCCTGCTATGGAGAAAGCAGCTTTCGAGACGCCGGTCGGCGAAATCGCTTTGCCCGTTCGCTCGCAGCTCGGCTGGCACGTGATCAAGGTCGTCGATAAGCGCAAACGGCAGCCTCCGGCCTATGAGACCGTGAAAGACCGCATCCTAAATCGGATAATGCATGATCGCGCGCGAACACTGGCTGACCTCTTGCGCGAAAAGGCGCAGATTGAGTATCTGGACCCTTCACTCCGGCAGTAACTGCCCGCAAACCAGAAATTCAAGCCCGAGATTTAAGAGCCAATGGCCCACGATACGACAGTGTCCCCGTTCGCCCCTGCGTCACAACCTGACATTCCAGCCATCAAAGGCGTTCGTTTTGACGCCGTTGAGGCCGGCATCAAATACAAGGGCCGCAAGGACCTCATGCTCGCGATCCTGGACGAAGGTACGGTTGCCGGCGGCGTTCTGACGAAATCGAGAACCTGTTCCGCCGCGGTCACGTGGTGTCGTGACCGGCTCCAAACCGGTAAGGCCAGAGCCGTCGTCGTCAACGCAGGCAACGCCAATGCCTTCACTGGCAAAAAGGGTGACGATGCCGTACGGCTAACGGCCGAGGCAGCCGCTGGTGCAGTTGGATGCAAGCTTGAAGAGGTCTATCTCGCATCCACCGGGGTTATCGGTGAACCAATGGATGCCGGCGCCTTTGCGCATCAGATCAAGCAAATGGCGGGCACGGCAACCGAAACAGCCTGGCTCGACGCTGCCAGCGCAATCATGACGACGGACACTTTCCCGAAGCTCGCCACTGCCACCTGCCAGATCGCTGGCGAAGAGGTCACGATTGGTGGTTTCGCCAAGGGTTCCGGCATGATTGCCCCGGATATGGCAACTATGCTGTCGTTCGTCTTCACAGACGCCAAAATCACACAACCACTCCTGCAGCAACTCACATCCGAAATTGCTGATAAGACCTTCAATTGCATCACCGTCGACAGTGATACATCAACAAGTGACACTGTGCTGGTCTTCGCGACAGGCGGAGCGCAGAACGCTGAAATTGCTGACAAGAACAGCACTGACTCAAAGGCTTTTTACGAGGCCCTGCACACGGTGATGCTTGATCTCGCGCAGCAAGTCGTCAAAGACGGTGAGGGTTTGACAAAGTTCGTGACAGTCAATGTCACGGGGGCAGCCAGTGATGAAGCGGCGAAGAGAATCGCCTTGGCAATGGGCAACTCTCCGTTGCTCAAGACTGCAATCGCAGGCGAAGACGCCAACTGGGGTCGTGTGGTGATGGCCGTCGGAAAATCTGGCGAGGAAGCAGATCGCGACCGCCTGAAAATCCAGTTTGGCCCACACGTCCTTGCAAATGAGGGCGAGCGAGCCCCGGACTACTCCGAAGATGTCGCTGCCGCTTACATGAAGAATGCAGAGATCGAAGTCAGCGTCGACGTCGGTATCGGCAATGGGAAGGCAACCATCTGGACTTGCGATCTGACGCACGGCTACATCTCGATCAACGCAGACTACCGAAGCTAAGATGGAACATGACTTCTGGCACGAACGCTGGCAATCGAACCAGCTCGGCTTCCATCAGGAGGCGGTCAACGAGCGGCTGACGACGTTCTGGCCGCAGCTCCAGTTGGCAGCCAGTGCGACAGTGTTTGTCCCGCTCTGCGGCAAAAGCCTCGACATGCTGTGGCTGGCAGCACAAGGCCACAAGGTCATCGGCATCGAGCTTAGCCAGATTGCCGTCGACGCCTTCTTTGACGAAAATGATCTTTCTGCAACCAAAGAGCGGGTTGGGGATTTCAACGTCTCGCGATCCGGCAGTATTGAAATCTGGTGCGGCGACTTTTTCCAGTTGGATCCGTCACTGCTCGCATCAGCAGATGCCGTCTACGATCGCGGCAGCCTGGTTGCACTCCCGGCCGATTTGCGCCCGGACTATTGCGCCAAGCTCAAATCTGAACTCTCGGCAGACGTCAAACAACTACTGGCCTTGGTCGAATATGATCAGAGGCAGATGAGCGCCCCCCCGTTTTCCATCACGGAACAGGACTTGATTGACCAATATGGCGACCGCTTTTCAATCCGTCAGGTTTGCAGCGAGGAAGCATCTGACCTGTCCGATCGCTTCCGGCAACGCGGCCTGACGTGGATGCGCGATACCTGCTATATTTTGGGCCCTCGAAACAAGAGCAAATCGTGACAAAACCAATCCTGCTGGTCGCTGCAGTTGCGTTAGTTGATGCCGACAATCGCGTGCTCATTGCGCAAAGGCCAGAAGGCAAAAGCATGGCCGGCCTCTGGGAATTCCCGGGCGGCAAGGTGGATCCAGGCGAAACACCAGAAGAAGCACTGCAACGCGAATTAGAGGAAGAGCTGGGCATTGAGGTCTGCGATACCTGCCTGGCGCCTTTCAACTTCGCCTCTCACACTTACGACGACTTCCATTTGCTTATGCCGCTCTATCTCTGCCGCACTTGGGACGGAGAGATCACGCCGCAAGAAGGCCAGAAGGTCGAATGGGTGCGCGCCATGCGGCTTGCTGATTATCCCATGCCTCCAGCAGACCTACCTCTCATTCCCTGGCTCCGCGACTTGCTCGGTTGATGGCGCGGTTCGCTAGCTCCGAAAGTCACTTTGGTATTTTGGTGAGCTCAGGATCATCACGCTCACGCACCACGGGTTCATGATCCAGACTGTAATAGTCTCCTTTTTCTGCAGCAAAGATATTGCCAGCGATTTTGAGGCCTGACTCACCATCAATGGTGCCGCCAGAAAATGATATCCGATCGCGGCCACTATGCTCGAAGAGCAGCGTCGCGCCACATTCACCGCAGAACCCGCGCCTCGTATTCGCCCCGGATTGATACCATTTCAGGCCGCGGTCTTCGGTCAGATGAAAATTCTCTTTGTAGGCGGCCGACGACGTGAAGTAGTTACCGGTTGACTTGCGGCACTCGACGCAATGACAGGCGATCACCGGGCGAAAGGGCCCTTTGGCCTCGTAACGAACAGCGCCGCATAGGCAGCTGCCCTTCAGTAAACGCTCACGCGTCATCGGGCTTTCCTCCTGTTGGCAGTCTCGTCATTCCTGCATTGACAGCCTCTCCCGTAGGCCGCTCCGCTGTTCCCAGCGCATCAGCCAGTCGTGATCGCGCACTGCCCGGCTGCAATGGTTGTTGCTGACTTTCGTGCGGCGCCCAACCTGTCATGGTCAGGATCTCGAAAGTTGCCACCACGCGACCATCATCAGTCGCAAAGCGCTCTTGATAGATCTCGGCAATGCGAGTGAGCAGACTGCGGCTCATAGGGACACGCCGGCGCTCCACCAGGGCGTTGCTGGCACCCATCGCCTTAAGTTCACGCATCAGATCGAATGCCGTTGCATAAGTGACTGTGACAACATCACTGTCAGTCACCGGCAGTGCAAAACCGGCGCGCTGCAGCAATGCACCCAGGTCACGGACATCGGCCATCGGCGCGACGCGTGGGGAAGCGCCACCTGTCAGTTCTTCTTCCGCTTGCAGCACTGCCTGACGCAACTCTGACAATGAGCCACCACCGATTATCGCGCCCATGAACAGGCCATCCGGCTTCAATGCTCTTCGGATCTGCGCAAGCGTCCCTGGCAGATCGTTGACATATTGGAGGGTCAACGCCGAGACGATGAGGTCAAAGGTTTCCGGCGCGAATGGCAGATACTCCTCATCGACTACTATGACGTCGTCCACAACATCAGATTTTGCCAACCGGGCCAGCTGACAGGAGGCCTCGGTCGAATGAACAAGATTGACGTTTGGTAGCTGATTGAGGAAGCGCTCAACATGGCCCGTGGCAGCACCCAGGTTGAGGCCTGTCTTGAAATCACGATTTGTGATGGCCAATCGATCGCAGAGGTCCTCTGCTGCCCGTTCTAACAAAAAGTCGGGAATGCTTTTGCCCATACCCGCACGCTCGCGATTCCGGAGCACGACTTGGCGGTCAAATATGATCGGTGTCGACGACATCTTGCTATCCTAGCAACTCGACCGCCCGTTGGCATTGGGCTGGCTGGTCGCAAACGTTCTACGACCTGAGTGGCGCCTCATCATACGGCCTTCTCAGCCTTCAGCATCTCAATATCATCAGCTGAGTATCCTAGCTCCCCCAGCAAATCAGAGGTATGCGCGCCCAATAACGGTGGCGCTTCATCAGTTTGGACCGCCTGCCCATTCAGCTTGATGCCGGGGCGCGCGATCTGAATATCACGCTCAACACCCGGCACATCCTTGAAAGTGCCAATCATGCCACGATCGGCAATTTGCGGGTGTGCCAACGCATCTGGAACAGAAAAAACTTCACCGGCTGGTACACCGGCATCATTCAGTTCCTGCCGCCACTGCGACGCCGACTTGGCTTGCATCGCAGCCTCTAGGATTTCGGTTAGAGCATTGCGATTGTCGAGCCGGGCTTGCCGCTCGGAAAACCGAGGGTCGTCGACCAGGTCTGGCCGCCCAACCACACGACACACCGCTTCAAACTGTTCCTGCTTGTTGGCGGCGATATTAATCGGGCCGTCCCCGGTCATGAATGTGCCGGACGGACTCGCTGTGAAGTTGTTGTTTCCCATCGGTGCCGGAGTCTTGCCTGCAATCAGGTAATTCGAAACAACCCAGCCCATTGTCGCCATAACGGCCTCGAGCATGGCCACATCGATGAAGCATCCTTTGGCTTCGCTCCTATTGGCCAGAGCCGATGAAATGGCAAAAGCAGCCGTCATCCCTCCAATCGTGTCTGCAATCGGATACCCCACACGAAGCGGCGCACTGTCTTCGTCACCGGTAATGTTCATGACGCCGGACATGCCTTGGATGATCTGATCATAGGCCGGGAGGTCACGTAGCGGACCATCCTGGCCAAACCCGGAGATGGCACAATAGATCAATCCTGGCCGCTCCGCTTTCAGCACGTCATAACCAACGCCGAGCCGATCCATGACTCCCGGCCTGAAATTCTCGACGACGACATCCGATGTCCGCACCAGGCGCTTAAAAACATCTTTGCCCTTGTCTGATTTCATATTGATGGTAATCGAGCGCTTGCCCGTATTCTGGGCCAGGAACGATACGCCCATCAAATCCTTGTTGAGATCAGGATCAGCTCCGAGCTGACGTGCGAGATCGCCAGATCCTGGCACCTCAACCTTGATAACGTCGGCACCCATATGGGCGAGTTGGTGACAGCAGAACGGCCCGGCCAGCACGTTCGTCAAATCCAATACACGAGTGTTCTGTAACGGCTTCATACGAAGCACTCCCAACAAACAAGATTTTGCAACTAGCAGTTCGTGGAAAATCGCCTACTCAGGCAACCTCGTTGAGAAAGTCCCGCATCCACCCGTTGAACGTGCCGACATGCTCAAGCGTTGCAAGGTGCCGTGCCGGCGTAAGCCAGTGCAACGTTGCTGTTGGGATTTCACGGGCAAGGGTCTCCGACAGCTCGGGTGGAACGCCTGGATCATCTGGCGCAGCAACAACCATGGCCGGCGCACGAATGTTCTTCAGACGCGCCGTCGTATTTAACTCACACATCGCTGCCGTTACAGCATCGAAACTCTCGGGTCGGAACTGGCTCACAACATCATTCATATATCGATAGCCCGGGTGATTGCTGGCGATAGCCTCATCAGTGAACCATCGGCTCATCAAAGCCGCTTGCACGGCGCCGATCCCTTGATCGAGAACAACTTCGGCGCGCTCCCGCCATAGGATCTTCTGCGCATCGCTATATTCCGGCGTTGTATTGACGAGTGACAACGATGCAATCTTTTCAGGATACTCCAACGCCAGCGTCTGCCCGATCATGCCGCCCATTGAGACACCGACGAAATGCACCTGCGAAATCTCGAGATTCTCAAGCAGGCGAGCTGTGTCACCGGAGAGCATAGATAGGTTGTAGGGCCCGAGTGGCGCACTGGACTGCCCATGTCCGCGTGTGTCGTACCGCAAGACCCGAAACCCATTGAATGCCGGCAAATGCGCATCCCAGAATCGATGGTCGGCACAGAAGCAATGATTGAGACAAACCACCGGAGCCGACTCTGGCCCCTCCAATGTGTACGCCATGGTGATATCTCCGAGTTCGGCAAAGCGGATTGTGCCCATGGCAATTCTCTTTCATACTTTTTCCCAACCAGACGATCGAGAGTTACATGCAAACGCTACAAGAATTCAATCAACGGTTTGTCCTCAAGTCACGCCCGATAGATCTACCAACTCCGGAACACTTCGAAATCGAGGCAGCCGACCATCCGGCAATCACGCCGCAGCAGGTCCGTGTTCGTGTTCTGATGGCAGCACTATCGCCATGGCAGGGACAGCGCCTCAAGGACTTCAAAAACTATACCAAACCCTTCGAAATCGGAGAGGTGATCGATTGTGACGTCCTAGGCGAAGTCATTGAGGCTGGCGACAGTGTCGATGACGCATTCAAAGTGGGGACACGCGTTACCGGCCGCCTTGGTTGGCAACAGTATGCCGTCGCATCACCATCGCAGTTACTCCCTGCAACCGGTGATTTTGCCGGCCGTCTCTGGCTAACTGCTCTCAGTTCACCCGGACTAACGGCTTACTGCGCACTTGATATGTTTTCTCAGCCGATGCCAGGCCAGACAATGGTGGTGACCTCGGCAGCCGGGTCGGTGGGCTCCTATGCGGTCCAAATCGGCAAGTTAGCTGGCATGCGCGTCGTCGGAATTGCAGGCGGTGAAGCTAAATGCAGCCACGTCGTCGAGCAACTCGGTGCCGATGAATGCATCGACCACAAAAGCCCCTCCTTCGATCGTGAACTTGGCTTTGCTCTTCCCAATGGCTGCGACCTGTTTTTCGATACCGTCGGCGGCAAGATTGCAGATGCCGTTTTCAACAACCTCTCAAAGTACGCGCGCGTTTTGATCGTCGGGCGCACAGCTTCGAACAATAGTGATCGCCCCGATCTCGACTACGTCAACATGCGGCAGCTATGGGCGCGCGAGGCTTCCATCCAGTGCTTCTCACGATACTCCTATCCGCGAGAATGGGCGGCCTCCCGCGAACGCATGATGGACTTATGCAAACGTGGATTGATCAAGTCGGTCGACAACGTCGTGGATGGTTTCGAACGAAGCCCACAAGCGCTACACGATATGTTGGCAGGAAAATTCACCGGAAAAGTTTTGGTGCGCTACGCCGACCCAACCTCCAGCAAAAGCAGGTCTTGATCATGACGAGCAGTGTTGAGAAGATCCGCGTCGGCGATATCGACATGGCCTACCGATGGGATGGGCACAGTCATGGCCCGATCGTCATGATGGCACATGCCATGGGAACCAGCCATCGTATCTGGGACCCGCAGGTCGAAGCATTGGCGGACAAATATCGCTTGCTGAGGTATGACTGGCGCGGACACGGAGATACTGACGCTCCAGACGGGCCATATACGCTCGTGCAATTCGAGGCCGATGCGATTGGCTTGCTCGACGCACTGAACATACCGGCTGTCCATTGGATTGGTATCTCAACCGGCGGCATGATCGGGCAGGGTTTAGGGATCAACTACCAGTCCCGCATAAAGTCACTCACGCTCTGCAACACGACCTCTCAGTCTGACGCTTGGTATCGGGGTTGGGTCGCTGAACGCCAGGCCGTAGTTCGTGAAAGTGGCATGGAGCCGGTCTGGGATATGACCGACCGCCTCTGGTTTACAGACAGCTACGTTGACTCCAAGCCAACTGGTTATCATGCCGTGCGGGACGTCTTCATCCGCACTCAAGTTGCAGGCTATCTCGGCGGAACATCCGCGGTAGCCGACCTCGCTTACCGCGACCGCCTCAACCAGATCTCCTGCCCCACACACGTCATCGCTGCAGGTGCAGACCCCGTCACACCCGTCGAGCGGTCCAACGACATCCATGAACGAATTCGAGGTTCGAAGCTGAGCGTGATACCTGACCAACATCACTTTTCGAATGTCGAGGTGCCGGAGCAATTCAACCCTCTGCTACGCCAAAATCTCGATCAGATGATTGAGGCGTAAAACGACGGACAAAGCGTCATGACGGATGTCCATCGCGAGACGACCAGAGCGCAAAACATCTTAGGCATCAGCCGGCTCATCCTCTCAAGGGTCGCAGACTTTTTCGTCCCGCCCCTCTGTTTGAGCTGCCGCCAACCGCTCGCACAACACAACGCCGTCTGTGCCGGTTGCTGGCGGGAAATCCACTTTATCGTCCCGCCTGTATGTGATCGACTCGGAATACCGCTGCCGTTCGATCCGGGCGGCGGGCCGATCATATCCGCTGCGGCAGCCGCCAACCCACCAAAGTATGATCGTGCCAGAGTAGTGGCCCACTATACCGGTACAATGCGCAAGTTGATCCACATGTATAAATATGGCGATCAACAGGCTCCTCGACACGCCTTTACGAGATGGCTGAACACTGCAGCAGAAGAGCTCATCATGGGCTGCGACCTCATTATTCCAGTGCCGCTGAGTCGCCAGAAGCTCCGTGCGCGGCGCTTCAACCAGGCTGCACTTTTGGCCAAGGACCTCGCCCGCGAAACGGGCCTCAGATATGAACCGCAAGTTTTGGTTCGGCGAAAAAACACGCTATCGCAGGTTGGTCTTACGCGGGACCAGCGCCGACAGAATCTCCGTGGCGCGTTCGATGTCCCGGGCAAAAAGAGAGCCGCAATTGACGGCCGCAATATACTGCTGCTCGACGATGTCATTACAACTGGTACGACCATCGAATCCTGCGCCCACACCTTGAAGCAGGCTGGAGCCCGTCGCGTTGACGTGGTTGCGCTCGCTTTAGTCACGAGTGAATCACAAATCGTATTGTGAGTGGGAGTGGCGTGAAGCCTGCGATGTTTTGGCTGGCCCATTTTCAACCCATTAACCTTGCAGCCGCCAATTCGGGCTAGCCAACCCTGAAATCCTGTGCTGGAATATCTGCGTTGTGCACCTATATCCATGCGTAGCGCATTTATCTGGACCACACCTGAACATGCCGAAGATCACGATTTACACGACAATGCTGTGCCCTTACTGCGTCATGGCAAAGCGCCTGTTGAAGCAGAAGGGTGCCGAATTCGAGGAAATCAATATCGGGATGAGCTCAACCAAGCGTGCAGAGATGCAAGAGCGCGCTGGCGGCTGCCACACCGTTCCTCAGATATTCATTGATGAAACGCACGTCGGCGGCTGTGATGAGTTGTACGCTCTCGACAAGGATGGCCGCCTCGATCCCATGTTGGCAGCCTGACAATGACCCAACAGTTTCGCGCTGCACTTGTTCAGACATGCACGAGCTGTGACGTTGACCGCAATATAAGCGACGTCTCGGAACAGATCCGCGAGGCGGCGGCCAATGGCGCCACGTACATCCAGACACCCGAAGTTACAAACGTCATCGAGGCGCGTGGGGCGGACCAGATCGCCAAATCAGAGCCGGATGATCACTCCAATCGTGCCACATCTGCGTTTTCGTCATTAGCGAACGAACTCGATGTTTGGCTGCACATCGGATCTATGGCTGTCAGAAAGACAGACGAAAAGCTTGCGAACAGAGCATTTCTTTTCGCACCGGACGGCCAGATCAAGGCCCGCTACGACAAGATACATATGTTCGATGTCGACGTTGATGGCGCAAATCGCTTCAACGAAAGCCGCCGCTACGATGCTGGTGACCGCGCGGTCCTGGCTGATCTGCCCTGGGGCAAGCTCGGCATCACTATCTGCTATGACATGCGCTTTCCCGCGCTTTATCGTCAGCTCGCCAAGTCTGGTGCTGAGATCCTCGCGGTCCCGTCAGCGTTCACAGTGCCGACTGGAGAAGCCGGCCACTGGCTGACGCTGCTCCGTGCCCGAGCAATCGAGGCGCAGTGCTTCGTCTTGGCGGCAGCTCAGGCCGGCGAGCATGAGTCAGGACGGAAGTCCTACGGCCACAGTGTGGCAATTGCGCCATGGGGCGAAATTCTGGCGGAGGCGGATGGTCTTCAAAAAACGGTCATTTATGCCGATATAGATGTGGAAGAGGTTGCCAAAGCGCGCGCCAGGGTCCCGTCACTCACGAATGACAGGCCATTTGACGTCACCCACGCCTAACGCGTGTCGGCAACAATTTGGTAAGACGCACAAGAGACAATCGCAAATTATGATTCGCTATCAGCTTCAGTGTGACAAAGACCATAGCTTTGAAGCCTGGTTCAACAACAGCGCTGCCTATGAAAAGCAGGTGAAGCGCAAGTTGGTGACATGTCCTGAGTGCGGCTCGACCAAGGTTTCAAAAGCGATTATGGCGCCAAACGTTGGGGTCAAAGGCAACAAAAAGACAGATCTGCCAGTCCCGGCAAAGAAGCCCAATAAGACGACTGCGCCAGTCGATCCAAAGGTGGCTGAAGCGCAGCAGGAAATCATGACCGCTATGCGCAAATTGCGTAAGGTAGTCGAAGAAAACTCCGAGTACGTCGGCCCACGCTTTGCTGAAGAAGCCCGCAAAATCCACTACAAGGAGGCTGAAGAGAAGGGCATCTACGGTGAGGCCTCTGCGAGTGATGTGAAAGAGCTGCTCGAAGAAGGCGTTGAAATCCACCCGCTACCCGTTCTGCCGGAAGATCAGAACTGATCGTCAGCAGAACACATTCAGCTTTACTGGCGTTCCAAGGCCTGGTTTCTCGCACGCGGCTCCTACAGCCCCAGATCGAGCAGATTGTAGTCGTGTAACGTCACCTTCGCCGCATCGTCCCAAACATACTTCTCGCCAGCCTTTTCATGGGGCTTATAGACAAAGGGTTTTTCGCTCGGGAACCGTTGACGGCGTGCGTCAATCCCGTAACCGACAACGCGGGAACGCGCCTTGATACGTTGATCATCATAATAGGCGCCAGCTGCCGCGATCCCGCTTTTCGTTTGCACACCGAACACACTCGAACGCCGGTGAAAGCCCATATTGACCGTCACGCGCCAATTCGGACTGGTGTTAGGAAATGACCCATGAAGTGTCTGGCGGTTTGACATAGCGACATCGCCGGGCTTGCAGACGATCGGCACTGCATTCGGCAATCGTTCGGTGCCAGCATCCGCGACCATCTTCTTGATGTCGATCTTGCCGAGTTTATGCGTTCCTGGAACAACCCAGACCCCGTTCTCTGGTGTGCTACCATAGACCTGAGCCATGAAGTTGAAGCCATGGCAGCCTTCATCCCAAATTTCACTATCCCAATGCGTCGTCCCATCCTGATGCCAGGAAACCGCAGCACCGCGACCAGGTTCCTTGATGAACAACGCATCGGTATAAGGAACGAAATCCTCCCCGTTGATTGCCTCGGCGACCGCGAGCAATTCCGGATGTCCATAGGTCACGACGCAGGCATCAGAGAATTGCAGCGAGCCCAGGATGAGATAAACAATCTGCTTCGGAGCATCGTCCGCTGCAGTCGGCTCGATCATCTTGATTTCATGACGCCCAGCCGCTTGCTTTGTACCACCCATTGGATCACCAAGCGGCTTTGACCAGAACAGTGTCGGCGCCGTGCAACCGATAGCCAGGGCCGGGCGGCCGTGTGAATCGACAAGCGATCCCTCTTCTGTCGGCAATCGATCAATGATGTTTTTCACGTCGCGCTCAAGATCGGCGAGCTCCTCCGTCCCGATAACGTTTTCGAAAATATAGAACCCATGCCGCCAGTACGAATCGACAATATCCTGATCGAGTTTACCGTCAGCACCGAACCGAATAGGCCCGCGATTGCCGAGGGCGTAAGCCCGTGCCTCCCCTTCTCGCATATAGGCTTCGAGCTCTGCATGATCCGGGCGGTAACCGTAAGCACCGCTTGATGACGATTGCCTGTGTAGGTCTTGCATAGCCATGGTGTCCACTCCCTCGCTCTCAGTCTGGGTCTCAGAAAAGCTATCATGACGTTTGCCAGATTGGCGAGCAACGACTGGAAATGCCTTATGTAAGCATCCGCTGCGTGATGCAGGATTCCTCTGCCTTGCGAACATTTCGGCAAGTCGACACACTGAGCCGTCGCAATTTAGCTTGGAATGACTTAATCCAAGCAAAGGCGCATGTCTCCATCCATTGCGGAGCTGCGAGACGGGTTGTGAGCGGTCACAACGGACCGAAACAGGTACGAACATGAGCGAATTAGATATTGTCCAGCATCACTACGCGGAAGTGGGCGAGGTTATGCTGCATTATGTGACGGCGGGATCAGGCCCGCCGCTGGTCCTTCTGCATGGATGGCCACAAACCTGGTACGAATGGCGTGATGTGATCCCAAAATTGGCGAAACAGTTCACGGTGATCGCTCCCGATCTGCGGGGCCTCGGAGACTCATCCCGCCCTCTTTCTGGGTACGACAAGCGCACCGTGGCCAACGACATTTGGCAACTGGTTCATCACCATCTCGGCCATAAGACATTTCATTTAACGGGCCATGACTGGGGAGGACCCACCGCCTTTGCACTCGCCTCCACACATCCTGATGCCATAACAAAACTCGCCATTATCGACGTCGTTATTCCTGGCGACGGCGGCGAATTCTCAGAAGGCGGCAAGCGCTGGCACCATCAGTTCCACATCACGCCCGATCTTCCCGAAGCACTCGTCCAAGGACGCGAACGCATCTACTTGCAATGGTTCTATCAGACCTTCGCATACCGGCCGGGTGCCATTGACGACACCGCATTGGATGAGTTTGTGCGTACGTACTCTCAACCCGGTGCACTCAGAGCAGGGTTCAATTTCTACCGCGCCATCGCCGAGGACGCCAAAGTCAATGCTGAACTGCTGGCAACTGGTTTCAGATTGCCAATGCCGGTTTTGGCTGTTGGGGGAGGTGTCAGTTATCCGCATGGGCGTGGGCGAGGAAGCGATGTCGAGGCCAGCATGCGCCGCGTTGCGGACAATGTAACCGGTCATGTCATTGCGGAGTGCGGCCACTTCGTCCCGGAAGAACAACCAGACCAACTTGCGAAATTGATGTTGGAGTTCTTTGCCTGACCTCGTAAGAGGTGTCCTTGCGGGCGTTCCGTCACCTAGCCAGGGACATTCGCTCCACATGTCACCAAGGTTCTTTAAACCGCATGAAGCCAGTACAGCCGCCCTCCGGTCTTCGCCAGAACGCTGCGGCTGGCATCATGTACATGTGCATCGCCGTGCTGATGATGCCGGTGATGAATGCAACAGCCAAGACGCTGACCGTCGACTACCCATTGATGCAGGTGGTTTGGGCCCGCTTCACAGGCCATCTGATCTTCATGACCTTGATCTTCTGGCCGGTACGAGGTTGGCAACTCTTTCGTAGTGCCAAGCTATCAATCCAACTGACACGTTCCGGCATCATGTTCCTGTCGAATAGTGTCTATATCGCCGCCCTCTCGACGGTCGCACTGGCGACAGCGTCGGCCATCATGTTCACAGCCCCACTGATTGTCACGGCCTTGTCGCCATGGCTACTCAAGGAACAGGTCGGCATTCGTCGCTGGCTAGCCGTATTTGTCGGATTCGCCGGCGCGCTCATTATCATCCGGCCAGGCATGGAAACACCGACATTCGAGGCAACCGGTCTTGGGCTATCGTTGCTATTCCTGTCATCATGCTGCTTCGCCATCTATCAGATCCTAACCCGCATGATGTCGGATCGCGATTCTGCGGAAACCAACATTGTTTACACCGGCCTGGTTGCAGCTCTGGTTCTCTCCTGCGTCGTACCGTTCTTCATTGAGTGGCCAAAATCACAGTTGGATTGGGCACTATTCGCACTTGTGGGAATCCTTGGTGGCCTGATGCAGTACTTCGTCGCCAAAGCATTGGAGCAGGCACCGGCATCAGTCGTCTCCCCGTATCTCTATGCCGAGCTGATTGTGGCCGCCATGGTCGGGTACGCGATTTTCGGCGACTTTCCTGACACCTGGACTTGGATTGGTGCCGCCGTGATCGCCGTTAGCGGCATCTATATCGCCTACCGGGAAGCCGTGCGTGCGCGCATGGCGAAGCGAGGTCAAACCAGCTAGATCCCACCGGCGTTTCGTAATGCATGTCGACAGCCGAAAAGCCGGAATCGACTGGTGTTCCGGCTCCGACATTTGATTCCCGTTCCCGCTTGGCTGGATTCAAATGTCGGAGCCAAAGGAACACCAGCAAGATTTTGTTTCTAGTGTAGCTTCTGCATCTGACGCTTGGATTCGAGGCTAGCAACAAGCGAGGACGAAGCGTCAGTTGCGCTACACTAGCATGGCCTAGGCTGCCGACGCGTCAGTTCAGCGACATTAGTCCTTATCGATGGCACCAAGAAAGTCATCAACCAAGCCATCAGCGGCTTTGATTACATGCTCGCCTGCCGGAAACTGACCATTGCGGACATCCGCGATGAAATCCTTGAACCCACCGACACGTTCGCGCTGCATGTCCTGCTTCATCTTATAAATGTCGCGGTATTGCTTGGAGTGTCGCGGATAGGGTGGCGCGTTGTTCCCGAGGATGTCTTCGGCAAACAGGAATTGGATGTCACCACCTTTGCCACCCCCGATAGACGACGTCATCAACGTCGTTCGTTTTGAAATCTCGGTCAGCAACGCTTCGGGAATGACTTCAACTTCGACAGCGTAGGCACCGGCATTCTCAAAGGACTTGATTTCGCGATACACCCAGACAGCCTCGTCAAGCGTCTTGCCGACGGCCCGGAGACCACCGGTCCAGGTGCTCCGCCGCGGCACCAGTCCGGCATGCCCCTGAACTGGAATACCCGCTTCTGCAGCGGCCTCGATGAATCGCGGGCTCCACTGGCACATAATGGCGTCCGCGCCAATTGCCATGGCATCGTAGCCAAGCCGCACGGCTTCTTCAGGACTGGCTGCCGCAAGCAGAGGAACCGAAAACGCCATGAACGTATTTGGCGCAGCTTTACGAATCTCAATTGCTGGTCCCGGTTGCTTTGGATCGAACCGAACCTTCATCGTATCAATGCCGGCTTCTTCCGCCGCGGCAGCTTCTTCCGGCGAGAACGGCAGCGTCTCACAAAGCACGCGTTTACCCTTCTGGTCACGCAGGCCTTTGACTGTGTAGTTGCGCGTTCCATAAGCGCCGCCCAAGGTCATCACACGTGTCAGGCCGCGCTTGGTCGCGTCCCTGGGTGGAATACCGCCATCTCCTGTTGCGTGGCTCGACATCCTACTCTCCCTATCGGCTGACAATAAACATCAACCATAAACTAAGCTGCTTGCCGCCAAACCCGAAAGACCTCTCAGGCGGGTAGTAACTCAGCAGGCTTCTGATTTTAGCGAACAAATCGGTACGCAAGGACAAGTCAGAGAGCTTAGTTATTAGGCAGAGCGGCTGGTTTTCCCGCTCAAAAAAGCTTCAAAATAGCTCTGGGAAATCCCAACCAGGCAGGACCATCTCAAATAGGATCAATTTCCAAGGTTTGGTTGACCTGCGACACCTTATCACGAACACTAGCATTTGAGGGAGTGGTGACAGGTCGGAGACTTTCTTTCGACCACATGGAGAAGAGCGTTACGGGATTAAGCGTCCCTGTAGTGGTCGACTCCATATTGCTGTTCCTTCATTCGCTTGAGCAGCCGCGCATGACGGTTTGCCAAGCTGGCAATTGCCTGACTGGTCGAAGAACCGTAGAAGGGAAGTACAAGTGAAGTCGAAGTTTTCAAAATTCATGATTGGGGCTGTGGCCGCCACGGGTGTGGCAGCTGTCGCCACTGCGGCCCACGCACAAAAGGCAACCTGGAGCATGGCAACGCCTTGGGGCGGCGGTGTCTTCCTGGAAGAAGCCAAAAACTATGCGAAGCTGGTCAACGAAGTAACTGACGGGCGTGTCACCATCAACGTATTCCCGTCGGGGACCTTGGGTAAGGCACTCAAAGTTACTGACAGTGTCAAGTCAGGTGTCGCCCAGGCTGGCCACAACTGGATGGGCTATGACTGGGGCATCGACAAGACAACTGTAATTTTCAGCGGCTATGTTGGCGGCCTCAACGAGGAAGAATTTTTCTTGTGGCTGTTCAGAGCGGGCGGACTGGAACTTTGGGAAAAGTACCGGATGGAAAAGTTTGGCGTCGTTTCGATGCCGTGCGGAATCTTCCCGGCTGAGGTGTTTCTGCATTCCAAGAAAAAAGTTACCACTCTTGCTGAGTACAAAGGTATCAAGCAGCGCACAGCCGGTGCTTGGGCCGAAGTCGGCGGTTCACTCGGCGCGACCACTGTTATTCTGCCAGGCGCTGAAGTTTATGCTGCCCTGGAGCGCGGTGTCATCGACGCGACCGAGTGGAGTGGTGTTTCGGCAAACGAACCTGTCGGTTTCCACAAAATCGCAAAGTACATCATATTCCCGAGCGTCCACCAACCAGGTGCTGTCCAGGAATGCGAATTCAACAAAGCTGCCTGGGACAAGGTATCGGAACGCGATCAAAAAGCTATTCGTCGCGCAAGTCGATTAGCAACATTCGACTCATGGACCGGTCACGCTTACAAAGACCTGTTTGCCTATAAGCGCTTTGAAAAGTCTGGTAACACCATGCTGCGTCTTGAGCAGAGCTTCATCGATACCGCACAAAAAGCTGGTAACGACTGGGCCGACAAGGTTGCTGCTGAAAACCCAACGTTCAAGGAAATCCTGAACCACCAGCGCCAATTCCAGATGGATATGTCCGTGTACTCGAAGATGCGTTCCGCACCGGGCTCACGTACTGCAATCGGGAAGATCTTGAAGTAGAGGTCTTCAGAAGCAAGAATCGAAGCTCAGACAGACGCATCGCTTAAATTGCTGAAAGTCTTGAGCAACGTTTCGATGGGTGACAGCTCTTTTAGGGCTGCCACCCATTTCTCTCTTCTGATGCAACTCATCCGGAATAGTGTATGCTGGCGTGCTGACAGGTGACAAAACGACGGACAACGTCGCGATTGACCATACAAGACGACGAAGCAACTCACCCATGAGTGCCAGTTTCCAAGCGGCAGGGTCACTTGTCTCGCGATTAATCAGCTTTCTAAAGCACTGACAACGACAGACGAGTTCCTCGGGTTGTCGGCAGCTTGGGGGAAGAAAAAAACGAAGGGCAATCGCCCTCCGTAGAAATGAAATGGGCGCTAACATCGGCAACATAGGGACTTGATTATGGAAGAAGTGCTTCGCGTGCTGTCAGAGACGCACGCGTTTATCTTGTCCGGCAAGCCCAAGGGGTATGGGGTCCTCCTTGGTGTGCTGGTCGGACTATTCTATTTATCCGCCGGCTACATGATTATCGGTCTGATCCGGGCCATTTTCTCAGCCAATATCTGGTTGTTCACGGGAGCAATTGAAACTGTCGTCAAGTTCTTCGGTCGGGTCGCAGCAATATTGATACCGGTGCTGGCAATCCTGATCACCTATGAGGTCGTTGCACGCTATGCCTTCGGCGCACCGACATTCTGGGCCTTTGAAATTTCCTACATGCTGATGGGCATCAGCTTGATGCTAGGCATCGCTTGGTGCAGTCAGGTCAGAAAGCACATCCGCGTTGACTTCCTGTATGATAGCCTGCCATCCAGAGGCAAATCAGTCGTTGATTTGGCGGGCTATGTGTTCCTGCTGATACCGATCCTTGTTTGGCTATCGTGGGCACTGTTCGTCTACTTCATGGAAGCCTATCAAGTGAATGAGACATCAGGCGAATCTGCCTGGAACCCGATCATCTGGCCATTCAAGTTCTCATTCGCATTTGGCTTCTTCCTGTTCACGATGCAAACCATTGCTGAGGCCATCAAATGCGCCATGGACCTTATGGGCCGTGACGTTCCCGAGCCGGATGTACCAGGAGGGCTGCACTGATGAGTGTTGAATTTGCCCTTATGATGTTCCCGGCACTGCTGTTCCTGCTGTTCTGGGGCTTTCCTGTTGCGTTCTCGCTGATGGGTGTCGCACTGATCTTCGGTGTGATCAGGTTTGGCGATGCTGCGGTCGCTCTCTTCCTCTCCAAAGTGGATGATGTCGCGTCCAACTATGTCCTCGGCGCCGTCCCGCTCTTCATCTTCATGGGTTCGTTGCTTGAACGATCCGGTGTTGCTGACCGCTTGTTTGAAGCCATCCACATGTGGACACGGCGTCTGCCGGGCGGACTGGCAATCGGCACCATCTTGCTCTGTGTGGTCTTTGCTGCATCAACAGGCATCGTTGGCGCTACCGAGACAGTCGTTGGCCTGCTCGCCATTCCGGTAATGCTGCGCTACGCTTACAATAAATCACTGATCTCGGGTACGATCTGCGCAGGCGGCTCATTGGGAACCATCATCCCGCCATCTGTCGTGGTCGTTATTCTCGGACCAGTGGCGGATGCTTCAATCGGTGACCTGTTCGCTGGTATGATCATCCCAGGTCTCTTGCTGGCTGCCAGCTACATCATCTACATTATCGTGCGGTGTACACTTGTTCCAACCGACGGACCACGCCTACCGCCCGATGAAAACGAACCCAGCCTCGGACAGAAAATGTGGGTCACGGCAACGGCTCTCATTCCGCCGTTCCTGCTGATCGGCATTGTCCTCGGCACCATCCTGATGGGTATCGCAACGCCGACCGAAGCCGCCGCATGTGGTGCTGTTGCCTCGACCATTATGGCATTGGCCTACGGCGGATTGTCCGTCCAGGTCTTCAAGGAAGCGCTCTACAAGACGGTGATCATTACGGCCATGATCCTGCTGATTCTGATCGGCGGCACCATGTTTGCGGGCGTGTTCACTGCGGCAGGCGGATTGATCGGCATGCAGAACCTGGTCACAGCAGCTCAGCTGACCAACTGGGAGACCCTCGGTATCCTTTTGTTGATCGCTTTCGCTGCAGGCTTCGTTCTCGACCTGATCTCGCTGATGCTGATCGTCGTTCCGATTGCGATGCCGATCATCGTCAAGTTCCCGTTCTACGATCTCGATCCGGGACAGGTGAAAATCTGGTTCTCTATTCTCTTCCTGATCATGATCCAGACGAGTTATCTGACACCTCCGATGGCACCGGCGATCTTCTATCTCAGAGGCATCGCTCCCGCGGAGATCACTTTGCTGCATATGTATCGGGGTGTGATACCGTTCATATTCCTGCACTTTATCGTCCTGGCGCTTGTCGTCTTCTTCCCAGATCTGGCGCTTTGGCTCCCGACGATCCTGTTCAGAGGATTCTGACGAAGCTGTCCGGACATTGACAGGCATGGAGTTCAAAAGGGCGGCACGCGGGCTGCCCTTTTTCATTGCCTCATTGCCAATTGACAGAGGCTCCCTGCGATCCGATGAGCGATAGGGGCAACCGCCAGATGACCCAATGGGTCCAATCATCTAATATGCCGTCAATAATCGAGACCTTTTGAAAGGGACCAGGGCTATGCCACTGCAACCACCTGTTCATGGAACGCGCTATATGATTTCCGCCGGCCACATCCTGGCGACACAGGCCGGTTTCGATATCCTTGAAGCAGGTGGAAACGCCGTTGACGCAGGCGTAGCAGCCGGAATGGCCCTCGGCGTCGTCCACAGCGATATGGTTCAATTCGCTGGTGTAGCTCCTATCATGATCTACTCCGCTGAGACGCGAAAGGTCATTACCATCAGCGGACTCGGATGGTGGCCAAAGGCGGCATCCCTCGATTATTTCGTCAATGAATGCGGTGGCACGATCCCGAAAGGGCTTCGGCGGACAGTGGTTCCAGCCGCTCCCGACGCCTGGATCAAGGCAATGGATCAATTCGGCACTATGTCCTTCGCAGATGTTGCCTCAGCCGCAATTCGTTACGCCCGCGATGGCTTCTCCATGCATCATGTCATGCGGGACTATCTGGTCGCCCACCAGGAGACTTACCGGTCATTCCCATCAAGTGCATCGATTTACTTACCTAAAGATCGCGTGCCTGAGGTTGGCGAGAACTTCGTACAAAGTGATCTCGCACGTTCCATCCAGTTTATGGCTGATGAGGAGAAAGCCGCCGCAGGCAATGGCCGCAGCGCAGGGCTCCAGGCCGCTCGCGATGCCTTCTACAAGGGTGATCTCGCCCGCATGATGGCTGAGTACCACGCTGAGAATGACGGCTGGTTGAGTCGCGATGACTTGGCAGAATTTTCATCCGCGATCGAGGAGCCCGTGCGCCATTCCTATCGCGGCATTGATGTCTTTACCTGCGGAGCGTGGTGCCAGGGTCCGGTCCTGCAACAGATGTTGAGCCTGATCGAAGGCTATGATCTCCCGACCATGGGTCACAACAGCGTCGAATACATCCACACGATCGCTGAAGCAATTAAGTTGTCATTTGCAGATCGCGAGCACTACTACGGAGATCCGCGATTTGTCGACGTACCGCTCGAGCAGTTGTTGAGCGAGGACTATGCTGCAAAGCGCAGGGCTCTGATTGATCCCGAGCAAGCTTATGCTGAATTGCCTCCGCCAGGCAGCCTTTCATCTGACAGCGATCCGTCCTCACCAGCGCAGTTTTCCACCTCGACTGCCAGCCCACCACCGCCGGCAGACACCTCCTACTGTTGTGTTATCGATAAGCAGGGCAATATCTTTTCCGCAACGCCGAGCGACGTGTCATGGGACACGCCGGTTATTCCGGGAACAGGCTTCTGCCCATCGTCGCGCGGGATGCAGAGCTGGGCGGAACATGGCCACGCGTCTGCCGTCGCCCCAGGCAAGCGTCCACGCCTCACTCCAAACCCGGCCCTAGCTCTGAAACAAGGCGAATGGGCCATGCCATTTGGCACACCCGGCGGCGACACCCAGTGTCAGGCAATGCTTCAGGTCCTAATCAACGCTGCCCAGTTCGACATGCCGATCCAAGAAGCCATCGAAGCACCGCGCTTCATGACCCATAGCCAACCTGACTCGTTCGAGCCACACACCGCATTCCCCGGACGGCTGACGGTCGAAGGACGAATTGAAAAAGGCACATCAGATGCACTATCGGACCTTGGCCACAAGGTCGAGCGATTGGATGATATGACCTACAAGACCGCTGGTGTTTGCGCGATCACAAAGGATGAGACAACGGGCATCATGGAAGGCGGCGCAGACCCACGCCGCATGAGCCGCGCCATGGGTTGGTAAATCCACTATCCCTCGGCTGCCAATGTGAGCGGCAGAATTCACGCCAGCAGAGCAGTGTTTGCCGCGCTACGGTTCATGGGAAACCACCCTTCCAGAGCGGATGGTTACCCATCCGTCTGAAGGTTCGTTGGGAGTGTTGCGTTGACATCGGCGGAAGCTGTTCTGGTCCCTCCGAAGTAATCAACTGCGTCTCAAAACCGTTGGCTGCAATTACTGCCCTTTGTAGTCAGGCTTGCGTTTTTCAGCAAAGGCAGCCTGCCCTTCTACCCAGTCGGTGCTGTCGTTGATGGCTTCAACCTGCACGCGGGCGATGGCCGCCTGCTCGGTCGGCCCTTTCGGCATAGTCTCATATACGAAACGCTTCAACATCCGAGATGGCATTGGCGCCGTCTCAGCAACGCGCGTTGCCCAGTCCATCGCAGTCGGCATTAATTCCGCAACAGGCACAATTTTATTGACATAACCAATCTCGTAAGCCCGCTGCACCGACATGTTATCGCCAACCAGCAAGAGCTCCATTGCGAGCTTGTGCGGGATACGGCTGGCCAAGTTTGAGATCAGACCACCCGAGAACGCGATTTTCACCTCGGGATATGAGAATGTCGTGTTATCGGCACAGATCAGCATGTCGCACATCGTCGTCAGCACCATGCCACCGCCAATACACCATCCGGCAACAGCACCGATGACCGGCTTATCGACCGGCACACCGATCGATGGAATTGCGCGATAAAGATCATGCGGAACGTTCTTGAGATCTGCACCTGCCGAGAACGCCTTCTCGCCTGCCCCCGTGAGTACAGCCACGCGCGCATCATCATCGGCCATGAAGCGCTTCCAACTTTGATTGAGCCCTTCTACAATTTCGGGATCCAGCCGATTCATGCGGTCAGCCTTATTCATCGTGATGACCGCAACGTGCTTGTCGCGTGCGTAAGTGACGGCGTCAGACATTGTTTTCCCTCTTGCCTATTGATTGCTAGCCCGCCGAAATCAGTCCCGATTCATCTCAGACGGAGCTCATCTCAGCCTTGTGCGCATTGACCATGTCAGCCATGCTGTTGAACTGGAAATCGTATTTAGGCATGTCTCCCGGGTTCATAGTAGCTCCGAACCCCTCTTGATCATGACGGCGATAGATCCAGCAGTTGGCAAGGCCGAATTGATTGGCCGGCGCGTGATCATGGAACATGCTTTCGGCGGTGTGCAGGATGTCGGACTTTTGCAAACCGAGCCGCGCCAGGTTCTCCAGCATGTACTCAAAGTTGCGCGGCGATGGCTTGTATGAACCGATATCGCCGGCCGTATAGGCGGCATCAAAACTGACTTCAAGCTTTGCGTTGGAGTGCGCGAAGCTCACGTTGTCGACATTGGACAACACAACCAATTTGAAGTGCTGCTTGAGGTATTTCAGAGCCTCTGCACTGTCAGGGAAAGCCGGCCAGTTAGCCACGGACTGACCATAGACCTCACACTCGTCCCATGTCACCGGGATCTCCCATTCCTCGGCCAACCGCTTGTAAACCACAGCCAGCAGCTCTGAATAGCGCTTTGCCGGTGTCTGGCGTTGGGTTGTTGACTCATGAAAAGCATGCGCCTCGAGAATCTGATCCCGCGTCAGCGCCCCGGCGGCACGATCAGTCAACGGTTTCAGGCCATTGACCATCCCGGTTTCCCAGTCAATCAGCGTTCCGTAGACATCGAATGTCAGAACCTTGTAATCGCTTAACCGCATATCTGTTCCTCGTAACCTGTTGCTCTGCTGAGCATGCTGTAGAAGTTCATCGCCAGGCGTCCCGGAACGGCCATGGAAATCACTTCAGAGATCATCTAATGTGCTTAGCACAACCTTGGTATTGTTGGAGACCGCCACGTGGCACCGACTGAGAAATTCAAGCAGATCCGACTTTCAACCGAGCCTGATCGTGAGTCACTCGAACAGCTCAATATCGGCGATGTCGTATACCTCGATGGCACCGTCTATACAGCGCGAGAAGGCGTCTACAAACGCGTCATTGAGGACGGACAGCCGCTCCCATTGAATCTGCCCGCCGAAAGCGGAGCCAATTTTCATTGCTCACCCGCTGCCACGATCACGGATGCCGGCGAGTTCAACATGGGTGCAGTCACCGCGACAGCATCCTTCAGATTCTCCAAGTGGATTGGCCAGTGGCTAGAGTTGTCCGGTGCCAAGCTCATTCTTGGCAAAGGCGGGATGAGTTCCGCCGACTACAAACAGCACTTCGTTCCTCACGGCGCAATCTACCTAACCACAGTAGGCTACGGCACCGGCGCACTCCTCGGGCGCGGTGTAACCAAAGTGGAAGGCGTCCATTGGCGCGAAGAACTCGGCCTTGCCCAGGCGATGTGGGTGATCAAAGTCGAAAACTTTGGACCGTTCATCGTCGACAGCGATTTACAAGGCAACAGCCTGTTTGAGCGGGAGAACGAGAAGATCTCGGCCGGCCTGGACAAGGTTTACGAAGGCACACGGCCAGCAGTGCTCAAACGGTTTGGAGAAACCGATGATCGCGGTGAAGAAGTGATTTAGTCAGAACCGGCTCGACCGCCGTGTTCCGCACTGACACCTTGGACCAATGTTGAGCGCCGAAACAGGCCTCAACGTTGGGTCTCAAGACTCAAAATCAGGCATGAGCGGAAACTCGAAGGCTAGATCCTTCTGCCAGCCGTCGATGACCTGGCGGCCCACTGTTTCTGATGTCTTTCTGACAACATCATCGTCGGTGCTCAGGCTGGCACTCACCCAGGCCCGGTTACTCCTCACAGCTTGTGCCAACTGGTCGTGGCCGCGGACAAGGAAAAAGCAGTCACGAGCATATGCCACTTCAAGCTCCGCACCTATAGGAGCTGTCTTTTCAGGCCGTCCGTCATCCCCATCAGTCGCAAGCATTTTTGTCGGGAATATCAATTTTGGAGACAGACACAGCATTGTCCCGTTTGACGGAGCCTGCATCATGCTCTCGATCTTGTTCACGACGTCTGGCAACGCATGTAGATCAGTCTGAATCACAGCATCGTAGTTGCAGAGGTTCTCGACATCGACATCATAAAACGTCTTGAAACGGAGTTTCTCGCTGGCCCGCCGGATCTGAATATCTGCCGTCGCTGCTTCAACGGTGTCGTACTGCTCAGCAGATCTATCCGTGTCATAAAACACGCGCCTACCTGAAGTCGAAGGATGACAGACGAGACGGATTTTCTTCCCCATCGGCAGGAAATGCCAGGCCATGCGGGAATCGACGATCAGATCCACATCACTCTTGGCAAGGTCCGCGAAAACAGAATCAATCTTATCGTCGATCGACCGATCGGTTTCGGAAATCCTATTCAACTCCAGCGTAGTGATACCCATCTCGCGCGCAAGTTGACGCTGTGCGGCACCGGTCGAGAAGACCTTCCAGTTCAGCCGCTCAGACAGCCGACTGATCGCAGAACTTTTGCCACTACCAAGATCACCGTTGATGCAGACAATAGTCGCCATGCTGGGGTCCATACCAAAGTGCAATACGTACCACTACCACCTGAGCACAGAACCTTTAAGAAAAGATTCGCCGCGGAGGCTCCGCCAGCGGTACCACGATATTTCAGACCTCACAGTTGCAACCACGCTTGGTTCTTGCCCGTGGAGCTGCCAATATGGTGGGGAACCAACACTGACCGCCTGTCGTTCGATCTGGCAATACTGAGGCCACTACGAGCAACCGTCTGACATGACCAAAAGCAGAAAGCAAATACCGTGACAGACCAGAATGGTCCGCGAGATTGGGCGTCGCACCCGCCTTACATCTTTGAGGAATACAAGTCGACCCGCCTGCGCGGGCCGACAAAGCCGTTGATCCCCATAGCAGAGACACTATCTGAATTGACCGGTCCAGTTTACGGACACGAAAGTGTCGGGGAATTGGATGCCGACCTCACTCGCAATGGGGCTGCTGGTGGCGAGCCTATCGGCGAACGCATCATCGTCGAAGGCATTGTCCGTGACGAAAGCGGCCGTCCACTCAAAGATACACTGATCGAGATCTGGCAGGCGAATTCAGCCGGTCGTTATATCCATCTGGCCGATCAGCATGATGCACCGGTCGATCCCAATTTCTTCGGCGGCGGCCGTTGTGTCACCGACGAGAACGGCAAGTACCGATTCCTCACTGTAAAACCCGGTGCGTATCCGTGGGGCAACCACACCAATGCGTGGCGTCCAGCTCATATTCATCTCTCTCTGTTTGGCCCGACGATTGCCACCCGCCTCATCACCCAGTTCTATTTTCCAGGTGATCCGTTGCTGGCCCTGGATCCGATTTTCCAAAGCACACCGGCAGCAGCACGCGACCGCCTGATTGCAGAATTCTCCCTCGATGCCACGCAAGAGGGGACGGCGCTTGGCTATCAATTCGATATTGTTCTTCGCGGTCAAAACGCGACCCCAATGGAGACCTGACCCATGACCGCGAAACAAACCCCATCACAGACTGTCGGGCCATTCTTTGCCTACGGGCTGACACCCGGCCAGTACAATTACCCATTTGCGGACCTGACGGGCGGTGACCTATTGGCAAACCTGCCGGATGAAAGCGGCACACGCATTGAAATCATCGGACAGGTTTTCGACGGTGAGGGCCAACCCGTCAACGATGCCATGATCGAGATCTGGCAGGCCGACAGCGAAGGGCGCTACGCCCACCCCAACGATCCTCGACCATCGAATACTGGCTTCAAAGGCTTTGGCCGCTTTGGCACGGGAACAGAAAACGATCATTCATTCCGATTTCAAACCATCAAACCAGGTCCGGTCGACAGCAATCAGGCTCCCCACATCAATGTCATCGTCTTCGCGCGTGGGATGCTTTCACACGCTTATACGCGCATCTATTTCGCAGATGAGGACACAGCAAACGAGCACGACAGCATTCTGGCGCGCGTCCCCGAAGAACGCCGCCAAACGCTGGTTGCCAAACTGGATGTGGCCGGCGGATCACCGACATATCGCTTTGACATTCATCTTCAGGGAGACAACGAAACAGTATTCTTCGACGTTTAGAACACGTCCGGGACCGCTAAATCAGACATCAAGCCGGAACGCATCGCCGTCGCGCACGACATGACCAGCTGTCGGGCCCGAGAAGTGCGTACCGATCATCAACACCGGCTCGCCCGCCATATCGCCGAAAATCTTGCGTCGTGTCTCCTCTGCTTGTGCAGCATCAAAGTCAGCGGTCGACGACCACTCCGGATGCGCCATCTGACAGGGATGGTGCGCAAAATCACCCGTAATCATAGCCCGCTCACCGCGGGACTCAATTAGCACGCTCGCATGACCTGGCGAGTGCCCGATACTCGGCATCAGCCGAACCTCCGGGCAGATTTGATGGTCCCACTCAACCAATTGGGCCAGACCGCGATCGAGAATCGGCGTCACACTATCTTCGAAGATGTGCGCCATGTCGGCTCGATCGGTTTGGCGGCTCCAGTGCTCATACTCAACACGCCCGAAGAGATAACTGGCGTTGGGAAACGTCGGCACCCAATGACCATCTTCAAGCATCGTGTTCCAACCAACGTGATCGACATGCAGATGCGTACAGAGCACCGTATCAATGCTCTCTCGCGGGAACCCGGCCGCTGCCATATCCTCAAGGAACCGGCCCTGACGATTATTCCATGTCGGGATGAGACGGTTCTGTTTGTCATTCCCTAAGCATGTATCAACAACGATGCGCTGATCACCAACCTCAACAATAAGCGCGTGAATGCTCATCTTCAGACGCCCATTCTCATCAGCGAAATGCGGGTAAAGCCAGGAAATAGGTTGTATGGCCTCGCGGGTCGCTTGCGGCAGGATAAACCGGCTTCCGCCCGTCGTCTCCAGCTCAACAACCTTGGTGACCGTGACGTCACCGATCTGCCATTTGCTCATTCTTCCAACCCACCTTGATCCGCACATTGCGATTTTTGACTGCAGTACCAACGATTATCGTTGGGTCAACAGCCTTACGTTAATGAAACTTTAAGGCCAGCACTTCAAACAGCATAGGGGTGAAAAACAGCTGATTCGAGCATTGCGAGGGATAGCGGTGAAATTGCGCGGGAAAGTCTACAGCCTGATCGTAATCGGAATGATGATCCCTTTTTCGATCTCATCCGCAGCAGCCAATCCACCTAAACAGCCATTCCCAGCGCCACCCGTCACCAATGTGACGCCGGTGAAGATCGTAGTGCTGCATGACACTACCCCGCCCGAACGCGTTTACAAGCCCGAAGCCAAGGCCAAGGAGGAAGCTCGGACTGCTCCGAAACGCGCGCGTGTATCGAATGTCCGCCGCAGGAAAGTCCGTTATCGATCCCGCAAAAAGCGCGTTGATCGAAGTTGGAGGGATCAGGTTCTGACAAACTTTTAGAGCCGCAAGCAAGCAACCGGCAGTTTGCGTTCAGCACTCCCTGGTCGACACCTAAAACATTCTGCTCCTCGTCGCTGCAAAGCAGCTTCATTGCAGTTGTCGTCAGATCAAGTGATGCGGTGTTGCGTACCACCACATGGACTGTTCTTTCCGCTAACATCGCGATAGTTTGGCCCCTGTTCACTTCGCTTATCATGCGACCTGGAGCAACGGACTTTAATTCGGAATCGCACTGAAGCCGACCGAAGGCCCAAAGTTGTTCTACCGGTTGAGTTTAGATCATCGCCAGCATGAGTCCTGACTGGATTGTCGAAATGCAGAAATCCAATTCCGGCCTCGACCTGCTTGAAGTTGCTATCGAGCGGGACTTCGAGTATCTCAACTTCCCACCCAACAATTGGGTAATCCCAAGCCTAGCCGATGACGGGTCACCGTTGCTTGATGTCTTGATCGTCGGTGGTGGCATGTGCGGAATGGCTGCAAATTTTGCTTTGCGCCGCCTCGGCATCACGAATATCCGAACGATCGACTCTAACCCAAAGGGTCTCGAAGGTCCCTGGTTGACCTATGCCCGGATGGAGACTCTGCGCTCTCCGAAGCATCTCACAGGCCCTGCTCTTGGACTGCCCAATCTCACATTCCGTGCTTGGTTTGAGGCTCAATATGGCCAGACGGCATGGGATGAACTGGGACGAATCCCGCGGACGCAATGGGCCGACTATCTGACTTGGTATCGCGATGTAACCGGTGTGCAAATCGAAAACGGGAAGACGCTGACTGACCTGGCTACTGGCCAGCAGCACATCCAGGCAACAGTCACGGATAGTAAAACCGATCAGACTGAGATCATAGCAGCGCGGAGGGTCGTGCTTGCAACGGGGCGCGATGCGCTCGCCAGACCAAGGATCCCAGATGTTCTTGCACCCTATCTCGGCGTGCAGGTCCTTCACACGTCGCATGCACCGGCAGCCAGCGAATTCGCCAACAAGTCCGTTGCCGTTATCGGGCTGGCAGCATCAGCATTCGACTATGCAGCGGAAGCGCTTGAAGCCGGCGCGCGCAGCGTCAAGGTCCTCGGTCGTGCGAACCGCATTCCACGCGTCAACAAGGCCAAGCAGATCGTCTACCCGGGATTCTCGTTTGGGTTTTCCGAACTAGCAGATGAGGAACGTTTCGCACTCTTTGAGTACATCGCATCACACGGCGTTCCGCCCCCACGCGATACGGTTTTGCGCGTTAGCCGCCATAACAATTTCGAACTCGTGCTGGGTGCAGAAGTAAGCGAGGCCATACCGCAAGTCGACGGTCTTCGTTTGATAACGCAAGCCGGCGAATTTGATGTCGGTGTCGTCGTTCTCGGAACCGGCTTTCATATTGATGTCAGTGCCACGCCATTCCTAGGGGCCGTGGGCAGTGGAATTGCAACATGGGCCGATCGCCTGGACCCATCTGGTCGCAATCAGGAACTGCTCAACTTCCCGCATCTCGGCTCGGGATTTGAATTCTCACCAAGAACAGATGACGAAACGGCCAGCTCGATCCGGCGCATCCACTGCTTCAATCATGCGGCCATGGTCTCACTGGGTAATTTGGCAAACGATATCCCTGCCGTCAGCGAAGGCGCCGCGCATTTGGCCAACGCAATCGCAACCCATTTTTTCAAGGATGATCATCTCTCACATCGATCAGACCTCGAAGACTTTGTCGAACCCGAACTACTTGGTGATGAACTCCCAGCATCCCAGGATTGGTAGGCACGAGAACGGGCTGGCCTGGCTTCCGTTTGATACTGATCCCTGCTAGCACGGAGCAAACACATACTTATTGGTTATCCGGCATTCATGGCCGGATAGAAATCATGGCAGAAGAAGGCACAGAATTGCCGCTGCCCCATGCGAGGAAAGAACATGCCAGACACGTCCGCCAAAGATCCCCGCACCATGCGCCTCCACAACGACGACAACATCATCGTTGCGGTTGATGGCTTGATGCCGGGCGCCGCTGCCTACGGTATCGAGGCGTCGGCCCGTGTGCTCAAGGGGCACAAGATGGCGATTTCGAAGATCGAGAAGGATCAGCCAATCCTGAAATTTGGTCAGATCATCGGATTCGCCAGCGAAGACATTGAGCCTGGCCAGCATGTGCACACACACAACTGCGCTTACGCGGAGTTCGATCGTGACTATGCCTTTGCGCAAGGCGCCAAAGACGAAGCAGTCCTTCCAGCTGAGCAGCGCGCCACGTTCGAGGGCTACCGGCGCGATAACGGCAAAGTCGGCACACGTAACTATATTGCAATCCTAACCAGTGTGAACTGTTCTGCTTCAGTTGCCCGGTTTATGGCTGACGAAGTCAACCGCTCCGGTGTCCTGGATGATTACCCGAACGTCGATGGCGTTGTCGCCATGGTTCATGGAACGGGTTGCGGCATGGCAACCAACAGCGCCGGCTTCGAGTTCCTCGAACGCACACAATGGGGCATGGCCGGCCATCCCAACATTGCCGCAGCACTGATTGTCGGGCTTGGCTGCGAAGTGTTTCAGATCGCGCGAATGAAAGAAAAGTACGATCTCAAAGAAGGTGAGAACCTTTTCACGATGACCATCCAGGATACTGGTGGTACCCGCAAGACAATCCAAACCGGTGTCGACCGCATCAAGGAGATGCTGCCACTCGCCAACAAAGCAAAGCGCGAAACGGTGCCCGCATCCGAGCTGATGGTAGCACTGCAGTGCGGCGGCTCGGACGGTTACTCCGGCATCACTGCCAATCCTGCACTTGGCCTTGCAGCAGACCGTCTGGTGCACCATGGCGGCACAGCAGTCCTCGGCGAAACCCCTGAGATCTACGGCGCAGAGCACCTGCTCACTCGCCGCGCGGCAACCCCTGAAATCGGCCGCAAGCTCGTCGACATCATCGAATGGTGGCAGGAATACACAGCGAAAAATAACGGGTCCATGGACAACAACCCGTCGCCAGGAAACAAGGCTGGCGGCCTCACGACAATCCTGGAAAAGTCACTCGGCGCCACGGCCAAGGGCGGCTCGACAACTCTGCGAGGTGTTTATCGCTATGCCGAACAAGTCGACGCCAAGGGTTTCTGTTTCATGGACACACCTGGCTATGATCCTGTCTCGGTGACGGGCCAAGTCGCCGGTGGCTGCAACATCGTTACATTCACCACTGGGCGCGGGTCCGCCTATGGCTGCAAGCCATCGCCATCGATCAAGCTTGCTACGAACTCCGACATGTACCACCGCATGAGCGAGGACATGGATATCAATGCCGGCGACGTGCTTGATGGGGTCTCGCTCGACGACAAGGCGACCGAGATTTTCGATTACATTTTGAAAGTTGCTTCTGGAATGCCAAGCAAATCAGAAGAGCTTGGCTACGGCGACAATGAGTTTGTCCCCTGGCAGGTCGGTGCAGTGATGTAGCACTGATGTAGCGCTGATGTAGCGCTGATGGCTTGCATCACGTCACAGACCCGCACTGTCAAAGCGCTTTTGCTCGTTTCAAATGCGCTTTGAGGCAGCTCAAACACAGGACGTTGGCGAGATCATCGTGCGATAAGTTGAACTTCAAACCGGCATCAGCCCGATACCGACTTAAAGTCCGTTACACTAAGCCAAACTCTGCATGTCGCCGTCGACGGCGAAGGCTTGGCCTGAGATCGTATTCGCACGTGGCGATGCGAGATAAACTGCCAGATCAGCCAGCTGCTGCGGTGGGATCAAGCTCTTGATCGAAGCGTTGGCAAGCACGCGCTCCTGCATTTCATCGAAGCCGATATTCGCTGCACGCGCTTTCGCATCGATAACCTGGCGAATGCGCTCACCGTCAACCGGGCCTGGTTGAATGGCATTACATCGGATCCCATTCTCACCGAGCTCGACGGCCAGGGTTTTCGTAAAGCCGACAACGCCCCACTTGGCCGCTGCATAGGGCGACCGCAAAGGGAAGCCGAACCGGCCAGCCGCAGATGAAAGATTGATGATGGACGGGTTCTGACTTGCTTTGAGATGCTGCACGGCAAGGCGCGTACAATTGAATTGCCCGGTAATACAAACAGCAAGACACTGGTCCCAATCTGCCGGATCAATCTCATCGATACGTCCGGTTGGTCCTGCAATGCCGGCATTATTGACCAGACAATCCAATCCCCCCAACTCTCTAATCGCATCATCTACCATCGCAGCGACTTGTTCACGATTAGAGACATCACAAATCGACCACGTAACCTCTGGATGGTTGCTGGATAATGCCTCAAGCGCTGCCCGGTCGATATCGCAGGTATGAACCTTGGCACCCTCGCCGAGGAATGCCTTGGTCATTTGTAATCCAATGCCTGATGCACCTGCTGTGATGAGCACACGCAAATCCTTGATGCCGAGATCCATTGCCTCATTCCTCCCAATCTCTGTTTCGCTGCGAGTTGATTTCCCGCTCATTCACCATGTCTGACGGCTGCCGTCAGAAAGCCAGCGCCTATCAAGAAACTCCCACCAATGCGGTTGACCAATGACAACGTCGCCGGTTGCTTGAATGTCTCGCGCAGTTGCCCGGCCAGTATAGCCCAGACTGCGACGTTGATTGCGGCCAGTGTCAGAAACGTCGCCTCGAGGATCGCAAACTGCAGGAACGCCGGCTGAGCTGGATCCATAAACTGCGGAACGAACGCCACGAAGAACACGATACCTTTAGGGTTTAGCGCCGTGACGACGTAGGCATTCCAGAACATCCTCCAGGGATTGTCAGAAACATCATGATCATCGGCAGCGGACAGTTTTGGCTTGGCGCGCCAAAGTCCGATCCCCAGCCAGATCAGATACGCAGCACCAATCAACTTCAAAGCCGTAAACAGTGTCGCTGAGGCCGCCAGAAGCGCGCCCGCGCCCAGCAGTGAAATCGTCATCGCTGTGAAATCACCCAGCGTTACGCCGGGCACTGTCGCCCAACCGGTATGCTTCCCACGCCCCAGCGCATAACTCACCACCAGCATCACGGTTGGCCCCGGAATAGCCAGCATAGCAGTGCTGGCAATGACAAACGCGATCCAGAGTTCCCACGACATCGTCTTCTCCCATATTTCTGCCCGAGCAAAGACAGAGATCCCTCACAGATGCAAGCCGGTTCAAGAGCGGGCCTCCCAGATGGGCGATATTGTGCGGGCGTGATGAATTGCGTGCCCCCCACTGCGCATTTGACATGTTAGAGTGCATCCAACAGTTCAAAACAATTGGGAGGAAGCCATGCCGCGTGTCGGTATCATTGGTGTCGGTCTAATAGGGCGCGCCTGGTCCAACGTATTCGCCCGCGCCGGGTGGGATGTCTCGGTTTATGACGCGCACGAGCCAACGCGCGCAGCGGCCCCGGGACTTATCCAGGAATCACTCAAGGACCTGGCTGGTCACGGCCTTGTGGATGATCCGGACGGGGCTGCCAAGCGCATTACCGTCGCCGCCTCTCTTGAGGAGGCCGTTGACGGCGTCGAGCTTGTCCAGGAGTCTGGTCCTGAGCGTGTGGATGCGAAGATTGAACTCTTCAAACAGCTGGATGCCGCCACGCCACGCTCAGCAATCCTCGCCTCTTCGTCGTCCGCGATCGTGGCCTCCCGTTTTACAGAAGGACTTGAGGGGCGCGACCGATGTCTGATTGCACATCCGGTCAACCCACCCCACGTCGTCCCGATCGTCGAACTATGTGGCGCGCCATGGACCTCACCAGGTGTTGTGAAGCGCGCGCGCCAGATCTACGACTCTGTCGGCCAGGTTTCCGTCGAGGTGAAGAAAGAGATTGATGGCTTCATCCTCAATCGCATGCAGGCTGTCCTGGTTGCTGAAGCCCTACGGCTGGTCGGCGAAGGATATTGCACGGCCGACGATCTCGATAAGACAATCGCTCATGGGCTGGGCTTGAGGTGGTCGTTCATGGGGCCTTTCGAAACGATCGAGCTGAATGCACCCGCAGGCATGGCCGACTATTTCGATCGATTTGCTGAAACGATGCACGGTTTGTCTGCACCTCCGGTCACACCGGAAATCTGGAGTGAGGAAAACCGGGCCCGCGTACTAGAGGACTGGGGGCGCAAGCCAACAACCGAAGAGGTTCTCAACAAAAGCCGCTGGCGCGACGATCGTCTGGCCGCATTGGTCGCCCACAAACGCGCCCAGAAATCTCATCAATAGCAACTGATCGACAAAACTCGGGAGGCACTCACATGGCCAAATCAGACAAAGTTATTATCACGTGCGCAGTCACGGGTTCTATCCACACACCGACAATGTCGGAACATCTACCAATCACGGCCGAGCAAATCGCAGACGCGGCCATCGGTGCGGCAGAAGCCGGCGCAGCCATCGTGCATCTCCACGCCCGCGACCCGGAAACCGGCAAGCCCGACCAGTCCATGGATGCGTTTTCACCGTTCCTCAAAGTCATCAAGCAACGCTCCCCTGCCGTGATCAACATTACCACCGGCGGCGCCATGACAATGACCGTGGAGGAGCGCGCGCAACCAGCGATCGACTTCAAGCCGGAAGTCGCCAGTCTCAATATGGGAACAATGAATTTTGGTCTCTATCCGATGCTGAACCGCTTTAAGGAATTCAAGCATGACTGGGAGCGCACTTATCTGGAAGGATCAAAGTCAGGCTTCTTCAAGAACACCTTCGCCGACATCGAATACATCCTGACCCAGTGTGCGGAAAACGGCACGCGCTTCGAGGTTGAGTGCTACGACATCGGTCATCTTTACACACTGGCCCACATGGCAGACCGTGAAATCATCAAGCCGCCGTTCTTCGTGCAGTCCGTATTCGGAATTCTTGGCGGCATTGGCACGCACGAAGAAGACGTTGCGCACATGCGCCGAACCGCCGATCGTCTCTTCGGCGATAACTACCAGTGGAGTGTCCTCGCAGCTGGGCGGCACCAAATGCGCATTGCAGCGTTGGCAGCGGCCATGGGCGGTAATGTTCGTGTCGGCATGGAAGACTCGCTGTGGGCAGGACCAGGCAAAATGGCCGAGAGCAACGCGGAACAAGTGACGCTCGTCCGTCAAATCATCGAAGGCCTTGGCCGCGAGATTGCGACACCCGATGAGGCGCGAGAGATCCTGCAGCTGAAGGGCGGCGATCAGGTCGGTTTCTAGCCCAACTGCAAACTCCGGCAGTTCGTCAAACACGCTACCGGAGCAAGCAAAACTTGCACAAAATTCGCCGGATATGCCTCAACCTGTTTCAGATATGGCGCATCCGGCAACTGAGTCAGAGATCAAGTGAGGAGAACACCCATGCTGTTCATGGTGATCGAGCGCTTTCGCAATCAGGATGCCAAAGCCGTCTATAGACGTTTCCAGGAAAAGGGACGGATGTCACCTGAAGGATTAACCTATGTTGGCAGCTGGATCGAAGCCAACTTCGATCGCTGCTTTCAATTGATGGAATGTGACGATGTCCGCTTGCTTCAGGAATGGGTCACAAGCTGGTCAGACCTCGCCGATTTTGAAATCGTTCCCGTCGTACCCTCAAAGGATACATCCGAAGTCGTCTACAAGGTATTAGCCCGCGAAGCCGAGACCGGAGATTAAACCAGCCTCAGCCTGCCAAATCTTGGGCATCCACGATTAGCAATGACGGTCACAAGTTGTGAAGCTTCAAGAGGTTGTCCCCGGCCAGGCCGAATTGGCTGATCAGCATTTGTTTCCGAGCAGGGACAACTGACCACTTGGTGCTGACCAAGACAAACTCTCATTCGTCATCGCTGCGCAGGCAGGACGTTGATTTATGGGCCGTATGGATAATGTTCCGAAAAAATGCATACAACCAGCTGAACATTCACAACTAGCCATGCCGGTCGACGCTGTCGGCCGGCGCTTGCTCGCGTTCATGCATTCCATAATCCCGCATCACGCCTGCCACCCGTAGCCGGTAGTCCTTGAATATATCCAGTCGACCGCGCGCCTGAGCGACACGATGCTCAGCGATATTGCGCCAGCGCTGGACCGCTTCCTCATCCTCGAAGAACGACAGGGAAAGCAGTTTGCCGGAGTCCGTAATGGATTGGAACCGCTCGACCGAAATGAACCCTTCAACTTCTTCCAGAAGCGGCCGCAACTCAGAAGCAATATCAAGATAGGCATCGCGATGCTTATCATCCGGCCAGACTTCAAATATAACCGCAATCATCTCGCTCTCCTTAAACGGGTGCTGGTCGCCGAAGCTAAAAAACCTTTTTAAGAAATGTCCTACGTTCCTCGATAATGAGACGGTTTTCCTCCGCGAACCGAAAGTTTTCGATACCTGCAGGATCTTCCTTTAGACGGTAACGATAGGCTTCGTAGTCCGCCATACTGTCGAATGCAATTAGGGCGACCGCAATATTGTTCGTCACCTCGTGGGGCATGAAGTAACCAACCAGATCACCGCCGCAAACTGGAATGATACGGAGCCAATTCTGTGCATAGTGCTCAAATTGCGCGCGCCGGAACGGGTCTTGGCCGTGTAAAAACATGGTTCCACGTGGCGTTGTCGATGGTTGAGCTTCCTTCATTCGGATTTTGCCAGAGATTGACCTAGTAGTTGATTGTCGGCGAGCCAGAAAGCCGTTCTGACGATTTGTGCAACATGCTCGTCAGAATAAGCGCCAAGAACTCCTTGAGAGCGGCTATGAGCGGCCCGATCCCGATGATGTTGATCACGCGGGTGAGATTGTAGGCGAGGACGGCGAGTGACATTTCCGTCTTCACGTTATGCAGGCGCTTCATCAGGAAGTGGGTTGCTCCCATGCGCGCCTTGATCGTCCCGAAGGGATGCTCGACCGTCTCCCGGCGCACTCGCATGGCTTTTGGATCTTCATCAAGGCGGCGTTGGACGTCCTCCAGAACGTATTCGTGCTCCCAACGCGAGACGACGCGGTGCGCAGCTTCTGTGCACCGTGTCTTGAGTTTGCAGCCCGAGCATTGCTTGGTCGTGTATCGTCGGAAGTTCATCCCTCCATCGCGCTTATGCGAGACGAAGACCAAGACCTCGCCCGCCGGACAAATATAGAAGTCATAATCAGGAACATACCTGAAGTCCGCTTTGACAAAGAGGCCCTTGCGCTTGTTGTTCGAGGTTTGCGGTTTCGGCAACGTGACGATGATATCAGCCTTGGAGCACTTGAGGATCTCCTCGCTCGAGAAGTATCCGCGATCGGCGACAACATCGAGCTTGTCGACACCAAGGACCTGCTTGGTCTTCTTCGACATAGCCGCCAGCTGTCCCGTGTCATTGCCGGTCTGGACAACATCATGTGCCACGATCAGATGATGCTTGGTGTCGACGGCAGCTTGAACATTGTAGCCGACAACACCCGAGCCACGGCCACTCGTTGCCATTGATCGGGCATCTGGATCGGTCAGCGATATCTGCTCATCAGGTTGTTCCAACCGTTGCTTGTCGATCGCGGCCAGACGCTCCATCTCCTCTTGCAGCTTGTCGATCTTCTCATGCAAGCGATTGATGCGCATCGCCCGCGCTTTGGATCGCTCTTGGCGGTCGGCGCTTTCAAGCTGGTGCAGATAGCGCCCGATACTCTCATCGATTTGCGCCAGGCGACGCCTCATCTTGTTGGTGGTGTAGTTCCGGTCGCGGTTGTTGACCGCCTTGAACTTTGAGCCGTCAATGGCAACGCTCGCTTCGTTTAACAAGCCGATCCGACGACACAACTCAACAAACTGCGCGCAGACCTTACGGATGGCGGGACCGTTGTTGCGACGGAACTCGGCAATCGTCTTGTGGTCAGGAACAAGGCGGCCAAGCAGCCACATCACCTCGACATTGCGGCCTGCTTCACGTTCCAATCGGCGGCTCGACTGCACGGCATTGAGATAGCCGTAGATGTAGAGCTTGAGCAGGACGGATGGGTGATATGCGGGGCGTCCAGTCTCTTTAGGATCAACACCGCAGAAACCAAGATTGCGAAGATCGAGACTCTCGACATACGCTTCGACAACGCGGACAGGATTGTTCTCGTCGATCCAATCCTCAAGGCACTCAGGAAAGAATGTAGCCTGATCCCGTGCCTGTCCTTCGATGAACCGCTTCATGCCATGCTCCCGCAAAGCTGCAGAAGAACTGAATCAGCATTCGCGTTTTGACACAACCAGGGTCAATCTTGTACTCGATCATGCAGGTGACAGTCACCGCCAATCCTCTCATCCAATCCTGAATCCCAGCCAATCGTACCCCATTGCGCGACATCAATGCTTCGCTTACGATCGAAGTATGAAAGAAGGGCCTAACATTGCAGGAGTCGCAGCGCTGGTCGGTGATCCCGCGCGTGCCAACATCCTGAGCGCACTAATGGACGGCCGCGCGCTAACCGCAACGGAACTCGCTCGCGAGGCAGGCGTCACCGCGCAGACGGCAAGCAGCCATCTATCCAAGCTTGAGAAGGGCGGATTGCTGCTGCCTGTTAAACAGGGCCGCCATCGCTACTATCGATTGTCCGGGCCGGATGTTGCTGACGTTCTTGAGCGGTTGATGGGGCTGGCGGCACGGACCGGCCATGTTCGCACACGGACAGGTCCGCGCGATCCGGAAATGCGGACGGCGCGGGTTTGCTATGATCACCTCGCAGGAGACCGGGCCGTGTGGATGCTCGATATTCTGCAACAGCGAAAGCTCATTCGAGCGAGCAGCGGTGAACTTGTTGTATCCAAACGTGGCGAACAGTTCTTTCTCGACCAGATGGAGATTGATATTGCCGACTTGCGCGGATCACGTCGGCCTATATGTCGTTCCTGCCTCGACTGGAGCGAGCGGCGCACACACCTCGCAGGCTCACTTGGATTAGCAATTCTCGACTTCCTGTTTAACTCCAGGATGGCAGAGCGCATCCCGGATAGCCGCACAGTTAAGTTCCGGCGCGGAGGAGAGAAGCGCTTTACAAAGCTGATTGAAGGCTGAACATGCAGCCGTTTCACCAAGTCTCCTAATGCTTGTCGCATTAAAGCCGATTCAAGATATGCCAGAAAACGCCTAATCTTACGGTGATTTCTGTCTCCGATTTAATGCGACACGCAATAGCGAACCGTCGAGAGACTGCCAGGTATTGGGGCATCAGCAGACTATTCGCATCGCACGAAGGCGGCTATGACGCCCGATCGTATCAGTTCAAACAGTCAGGGACCTTTTGAAGGGCCCCTGAACGTTTTGTTTAGCGGTCAATCTGATGCCCGCTAACCGAGGCAGGCGCTGATTTCCGCGTCCGTCGGAAACTGGCCCGTGGCCTTCTTCGAGTATTTCAGCTGCCCATCAACCGTAATCTCGAACACCCCGCCTCCGGAGCGAACGAGTTCGATCTGAGCCTCAGGGTTCTGCTTCAGAATATGATCCTGCGCCGCACGGGCGCTTGGCTCATAGTTTCAAGCACCGCAGTATTCGATTTCAATCTTCATTAGATCCTCCAGCATGCTGTACCAACTAGCACCGACCATAGCACATCTGAATGCGAGTCGGAATTGCATCTCATGCCTGCTACATACGCCTCCACCGTTGTTGAGATCAGTGGATTGCTTTAAGTCCTCAGGGATAAAGTGTCAGCAAGGCCCCCGGGGTGAATTCAGAGGTGAATAATGTCGTCTGAGCAATCACAACAACAGCCACTTTTCACCTTCGCAATCATCTCCGACACGCACATCCGCCCGAAGAAACTTGATGAATCTTCGCCGTTTCCAGTGAATGACCTTGCCAATGATCGGGCCCGCTTTGCGATGGCAGCAATTGGGCAGTCTCAGCCTCCATTGGTGCTTCATCTTGGCGACATGGTCCATCCCCTGCCGCACCTGCCAACCTACCTCGATGCCTGCGAACAAGCGCACGAGATCTTCGCCCCGCTCCGGGACAAAATGCAATTCATGCCGGGTAATCATGACATCGGAGACAAGCCCAATCCCGATGCACCTGCCGGCCCCGCTGATGACGACACCATTGCACAGTATGAAGGCCAGTTTGGCGAGAGCTATCACAGCTTTGAGCATGAAGGCTGTGTGTTCATCATGATCAACTCGTCCCTGGTGAATTCCGGCACCGATCACGAAAAGTCACAGAAGCAGTGGCTGGAAACAACACTCACTGCCAACACAGGCCGGCGGATCTTTCTGTGTTCTCACTATCCACCCTTCATTTTTGAGCCCGGCGAACAAAGCCATTACGACAACTTCGCCGAACCCGGCCGTTCCTGGTTTCTGAACTTGGTCAAAGAGCACAACATCGAGGCGGTTTTCTCCGGACACGTCCACCAGTTCTTCTATAACCGGGTCGGCCAAACCCGGCTCTACTGCCTGCCTGCGACAAGCTTCATTCGGCAGGACTATTCCGAGATGTATGCCATCGATCCGCCAAAAGAATTCGGCCGCAATGACGAAGGCAAGTTTGGCGTGACGTTAATCGACGTCCTGCCGCAAGGTCATCGGGTCAGGGTCATTCCGACAGACGGCCAGGGGCTTGCCGACGGATCAAGTATTGGTTCTGACCAGCTCCAGTGGAGCGCCAATCCTTCGACCCCACTGATTGCACCACTGCGCCATGCCTGGGCGACGCCAATTGACCTTCCTTACAACGGACCCATGGAGGAATTCGCCCGCAAACGCACGCGCAACGACTACGTCTTAATGCGTCTTCAGCAAATGGGCATTGATCACGTTCGTGTACCGCTAAGCGATCTGGCCGATGATCAAATCCGGGCGCGAATGGTAGAGTTCAATAGCACAGGCATCCGCTTTGCGCTGTTCACTCTGGGCATTCCAACCGCAGCCGAACTCGACCTCATCGAGGCCAATCGCGCTTTGATCTCACAGGTCGAATTCATTGGCGCAACGGACGACCTCTCTGACCTAGCGCCTGATTGCAGCCGGCTGCGCGCAATTGACGGCGTCAAGTTTCTCGTCGGCAAGTCTCACTCATCGAAACATGAGCCAAAGCAGGGTAGCCGCTTCGCTCACTCCGTCAGCTCGGGCTTCAAGTGGGAGACCCGTGATACCGTCGTTGCGGCACTCCGCCAGCTCAGCAATGCAGAACTGATTTCAGGATTTGTCATCCAGTTGAACCTCATTGACGACCTGGAAGAGCGCGTGGATGACATTGAGGCCTTTGCCGTCTTCAATAATCTGCAGGTTGACGTCAATCTCCGCCTGGCCAATGCCAACCCGGCCATTGCAAACTATGACGATGAATTGATCATGGTGCGCGTCATATCGGCAGCGAAAAAAGCTCCTGGCCTCAAAGCCACCACGATCCAAATTGACACCTTCGTCGATGTCGATCGTGGCTATAACCCGCGCCACGGTCTACTCGATCGTCATTATAATTTCCGCCCGGCCGGCAGAGCTCTCGCCTGCCGTTAACAGATCAACTCCACAGATCGCCCAATAAACTGAACTTCAAAAGAACTTGATCTCGCGCGAGGCGCTTGTCGTTAGACAATCGCCATGATTTCACGCAAACGATCAGACTCAACCAGACTGACTCTTTCACCATTGGACAGGTACGACTGTGGAGCTACTACTTGGTTACGGCGCAGGGCTGTTGACTCTGATTAATCCCTGCGTATTGCCGGTCTTGCCGATTATTCTCGGCTCCGCGATGCGCGAGGAACGCCTCGGCCCGGTCGCATTGGCAGCCGGCCTTAGCGTGGCCTTTGTGATCCTGGGTGTCGGCATCGCAGCCGCCGGACCAGCCATTGGTCTCGACAATGATCTGATGGCCCAGATTGCGGCCGTCTTAATGATCACTTTCGGCCTGGTCCTCCTGGTACCCGCCTTCAACATCCAATTTGCAGCGGCAACTGCAGGGATTTCCAGTCAGGCAGAGCAACAGCGTGGCACACTCCAGAATCAGGGTCTCATGGGACACTTCCTGGGTGGCATGCTGCTTGGAGCCGCCTGGTCACCATGCATTGGGCCAACACTCGGCGGTGCTATCTCGCTGGCGTCCCAAGGCGAATCCTTGCTTTGGGCAACCGCGATCATGGCGAGCTTTGCGCTCGGCACATCGACCATCATCCTCGCCCTCGCTTATGGCACACGGGAAGCCATCGCTCGCCGGCAGGAGACCTTTAAAAAAATCGCGGCAAACTCCAAATGGGTTATGGCCGTAGCTCTTATAGCGGTGGGTGTCGCCATCTTGATGGGCCTTCATCATGCCGCCGAAGCTCTGGCCATTCAGTACTTACCGGTCTGGTTCCAGGATTTGTCCGTTTCGCTCTAACGACGTCACAGCAGAGGAGAAAAGCATTGAAAAAAGTATTGTCAGGCCTGATGGCACTGGCATTGTTTGCGATCACTCTTCCGTTCGCCGCACATGCCGGTGACGGTACAGTCGCATTCAAGCCAGGTGCCCTGAAGGCTGCCATCGAACAGGGCCAAACAGTCCTGTTGCACTATAAGTCAACTTGGTGACCAACCTGCGCACGCCAGGATCGCGTGCTGAAATCGCTCCGTGCGGGCGATGCCAAGTTCAACAAATCTATTACGTTCATGCTGGTCGATTGGGATAGCTACAAGGGCCACGCTGTAACGAAGAGCCGGCGCATTCCACGCCGCTCGACACTTGTTCTCATCAAAGGTGGGAAAGAAGTCGGCCGGCTAGTCGCCGCGACAAGCAAAAAAGCCATCAAGGGGCTCCTGGAAAAGGGTCTTTGATCGGATTGATATTGAAGCGGGCGCAACAGCAACGTTGCGCCCGCTTTTTCTACTGCTCAGATGGACAATGAGCAGCAATGCGATACCTAAGCGTCCGCAATTCATAATCAGATTGGGTTGCTGTCGGAGCAATAGAGAAACCTGATCAGATTGACGCTTGCACGCGTCTGGGCAATCCCTATCCTGGCAAAAAACAAGTAACTGGAAGGGAACGGCATGCGCGGGCTCATGCAGGATCAGCCACTGCTGATTTCATCGTTGATCAAGTATGCATCTCAGTATCATCGCCAAAGCGGCATCTGCAGCATGGACGACAACGGTCAGCTGCAGCGTTGGTCTTATACGGAGTTACATCAAAGAGCAGCCCAGTTCGCCCATGCTTTGAACCGGCTTGGCGTCAAATTCGGCGACCGCATCGGGACTATCGCCTGGAATGATCGCCGTCACTTCGAAATTTACTTCGGCGTCTCCGGGATTGGCGCCATCTGCCATACCATCAACCCTCGGCTCTTTACGGAGCAGATCACCTACATCATTCGCCATGCCGAGGATCGCTGGCTGTGTGTCGATGCCGGTCTCCTTAAGGTCGTAGAAGGCGTGATCGCCGAAATCTCAAACGTCATTGAAGGGATCATCGTTCTCGGTGACATCCCAGAAGATACCACGCTCGCACAACACACGAGGCTACTCAGCTACGATGACCTCATCGCCGGTGAAGAAGCCTGTTACGACTGGCCAACATTCGATGAAACGACGGCATCGAGCCTTTGCTACACGTCAGGGACTACCGGTAACCCAAAGGGCGTCCTCTATTCGCACCGCTCGACAGTATTGCATGCCTGGTCAGTCGTGATGCCGGATATGGTCAATATGCGCGCAACCGATGTGCTTCTCCCGATCGTTCCAATGTTCCACGTGAACGCCTGGGGCATGCCATACGCCGCCGCCATGACGGGGGCGGGCCTTGCCATGCCTGGTCCACGCCTGGATGGGCCGTCGCTGCACAAGCTCATATGGGAAGCAGGTGTGACCTATGCCGCTGGCGTACCAACAGTCTGGCTGGCACTTTTACAGCACTTGCGCGATACGGGTGGCACATTACCCAAGGGAATGCGCGGTCTCGTCGGCGGCTCAGCGCTACCGCAGGCCATGGTCGAAGCATTTGATAAGGAATTCGACATCCGCCTAGAACACGGTTGGGGCATGACCGAGATGAGCCCGGTTGGCGCCTATAATTCGCCCAAGCCCGAGAATCGCGATATGAGCCGCGAAGATTACTACACACATTCAACCAAACAGGGTCGGCCACCATTTGGCGTCGATATGAAGATCGTGGATTCCGATGGCCAGGAGCAGCCGCACGACGGCGAGGCCGCCGGTGAACTCTGCGTGCGCGGTCCGTGGATCACGTCCGGATACTACAACAGTGACGAGGGAGCCGGCCAGTTCGACGACGACGGCTGGTTTCGAACAGGCGATGTCGCAACAATCGACGAAAGCGGCTATCTCCAACTCGTCGACCGCGTCAAGGATCTCATCAAGTCGGGCGGCGAGTGGATCAGTTCGATCGAACTTGAGAATCTCGCTGTCGGGATTGATGGTGTAACGGAGGCTGCAGCCGTTCCGGCAAAACACGAAAAATGGGATGAACGCCCTGTGCTCGTGATCGTCAAGGACAAGGGTAGCGATCTTGATGAAACGGCTGTCCGCGACTACATGGCGAAGCACCTGTCGTCATGGATGCTTCCCGACGCCGTTGTCTTCGTCGATGAACTCCCACACACTGCAACCGGCAAGCTATTGAAGCGTGAACTTCGCGATCAATACGCCGACTACCTGTTGAAGCAAAAGTAAGGGCCTCGTTATCACGATGCCAAGACAATGCGAATGATTAGAATTGGCATTCTGGAAACCGGGAATACGCGACCAGAGCTGTTAGCCGAGCATGGCAGCTTTGCAAGCTGGTTTGAAAGGCTGTTCACCGATAGCCGGTTGAATCTCGTCTTCGAAACGTTCGTCGTTTACAATGGTGAGCTCCCAACATCAGCCACTCTTCCCTGCGATGCCTATATGATCACCGGAAGCGCTGCGAGTGCGAATGACGATGAGGACTGGATCCGGAAACTAGAGCAGTTCTTGCGCGTTGCAGCAGAAAGCGTCCCGATCATCGCGGTCTGCTTTGGCCACCAAGTCATCCATAAGGCCCTCGGCGGTCGCGTGGTCAGGGCTGAGCAAGGCTGGGGAGTTGGCATCCACGACTATGATTTGATCAACCCACCTGAATGGCTGAACGCGCCGCCAGATAGACTTTCATTCTGCGCCAGCCACAATGACCAAGTCATCGATACGGCACCGGGCACGCAGATCATTGCGCGGTCAGAGTTCTGCCCCATCGCAGCAACCACGATCGGCGACAATGTTCTGACGGTTCAATCTCATCCAGAAATGAGCAAGGACTTCTCTCGCGCAATCTATAACCTGCGCCGCGACCTCCTCGGTGAAGAATTGACTGATTCCGCAATTGCGTCGCTGACCAAGTCCACCAACGAAGAAGCCTTCATCGACATGGTTGAGCAATTCCTGGCTCCGCGGCTTGGTTTGCAAGCCCCACAACCAACTGCTCGTTCAGCATGAGCCAGACCAATTCCCATCGGTCATTAGCGCATTGCTCGATCCAAAAGTGTTGATCATCTTCTGGAACTATGTTGATGCCGCCTCAACGGCTCCAACCTGACAAGCGATGTTCTAACCCGCCTCCGCCCGATTGATATCCATCAACAAGCGCTCTGTCTTCGCGTCTTCGATCTTGCTGACGAGTTTGGAGGCTTCCTGGTTATCACGCATCGTTTTGGTAACTGTGATCGACGACGAGATAATCATCAATGTCGCCATCGACAGAAATCCCTTGGTCGCAAGTTCCAGCGGCAGGAAGAAAATCCCGGCACTCATCATCCCCACTGAAACTGCAAAATTGAAGAACGTGAAATTCACCCAGGCGCTTGAATGCTTAATAGTCGGATCTTGCATGTTTTTTCTCCAAATTTGATGGAATTGACTTAGCTTGCTTCAGGTGAAGGACTTCCGGTGTCTTGATCTGAAAAGCTGTGTTTCGCACGCTTCGCCAAGCGTTCAAGAACACCGTCTGCGCTGGATTTCAGCGGGCTACCGCAGCCTGCTTCAGCAAGTTTCTCGCGAATGCGCTGCGGGCTATCATCGATGTCGAGTTCATCCATGGCCTCGGCAGTCAGATCAATCTCGCGTTGACGCTGCCTGAGCCGCTCCAATGTTGCCTCCGCTTCCGAGAGGCTGGACAGACCCGTTGCCGGCGCCTGCTCGCGCAAACGGTGGGCCTTGTCGGTCGCGTTCGCGAGGCGTTGACCGCGTTGGAGTTCTCTTAGGCGGTACTCGGCCTCCCGCACATTCGCCTTCAATCGATTGATCTCAGCAGCAAACTTATCTTGCGCTTGCTTCGAAGCATCTCGCTCCGCTTCGAGCTGCGCGATCGTCTCTGCCGCCTCGCGGGCAAGGTCATTCTTTCCATTCTCTATCGCTGCGACAGCGCGGTCTTCAAGGTCTCGGATACTCTCTACCAGCCGCTCATGCTGCTCGGCCTCTTGTCGGTTTTGCGCCATCGCCAACGCGACGGCCTTCCGCGCAGCAGTGACGGCTTGAGCCGCCTCACGCATCTGCTGCTGCAGGATCAGAAGCGCATGACGGTCGACAAAATTCTCCGATGCGCTGTGGGAGTAGCCGCGAATGAGGGTCCAAACCTGCTTATACATTGAGTGATCTCCAAATGTGGACATTGTTCACATTCAACAAGATAGTTGGCTCCACTGGCGAATCAAGCCAAAATGCGAACAACGTTCCTATATTTTTCGGAGTGGTTAATGGTAGGCAAGCGAGAAGCAACGCGCCGGGATTTGACCGAGCGGCTCCTGGTAGCAGCAACAGCACGAATTAAAAGAGACGGTTTACAGGGCCTGCGCGCCAGGGACGTCACAGCAGACGCAAAGTGTGGTCTTGGTACGATCTATAAATGCTATACCGACCTCGACGACTTGATCATCCATGTCAACTCGATAACGATCAAGCAGCTGGAACAAGTGCTGGCTGATGCAGGCAGTGCGCGTGATGACCCGACTACGCGCCTGACAGCGCTGGCATTAGCCTACTTCACTTTTGCCCGAGAGAACCAAAATTCCTGGGCTGCCCTGTTTGAACACCGCATGCCACCTGGTTCATCCTCACCAGAATGGCATTTGAGCGAACACAGGGCGCTCTTTCGCCATGTCATGATGCCACTTGCCGAGCTAGACCCGTCAATGGATGAGCAGGCGCTGGCCCTGCGCGCGCGCAGCGTGTTCTCAGCCGTACATGGTATCGTCGCACTCAGTCTGGAGGGTCGCTTTGTCGGTGTTGACGCTGCAGCTGTCGAAGCGGAACTAACGACGATCGTTCGCGCCCTGGTCGATGGGCTGAGCAAGCACCCATAGTCAGTTGGCTTCACGGCAATCTGCTTTGATGACTAGTTCATTGGCAGACAGTCGCGCGCGCGGATAGGCCGATGCGCGGCTCGGGACACCAACACGAAATATGGCGCCAATTCGCATACCAGCTTGCACCCTGAGACCCGCTTCGAGATGCCGTCGTGTCTCGTCCCAATCGATCAGAACCGACATCGGGCAACCTTTGAGACCTACCCGCTCGATCTCGAGCCAGAGGCGATAGAAGTGCCGCCCTGTCTCAAACGGATCCTCATCAATAGGCCGTACCATAATAATGACGGCTGCCGCCGATCGACACTTATTCGATTCAGACAAGAGCAACTTCGCAAGTCCGGTTGCATCCAGCCCCCAAAACAGCGGCCCCAACACGAGGCCCGCTGCCTTTGCCCCAAGCGCACCGAGATTCATCGCCGTTGCGTTCAGTCCATCTCGATCGAAGCAATTGTGCGAAGCACTGAGCCGCATCCAATGTACAAGCTCCCGGCGATGCTCAGCGTCACGGAGGAAATGCATTGACGCCGCGTCATACAACCCGGCAATTTCGTCCAGTTCGCTCTGAGCGGAAATCACAACACAATCCGGCCTCAGGCGATCAAGTTCGCGAATCGCGCCCGTTGTTGTTTGGTCAGCTTTTTGAAAGGTCCCACGCCAGGACTGCCGCCGACTGGCCAGCTCCAGATCTCCAACAGCGTCAGCATCTGCGTCTTCCAATGCAACCACCGACGCCTCAGCAATCAAGACGCATCTGGGTTCTGCTTGGCCCGGCTGCGCCGGCGCAATGAGAACTTCAGCGAGACCATAACCACGGGCGCCCAGCGCAATGCACATGCCCTCAAACTGTGCCCCATGAGACAAACGCCAATCGCGCATTGTAGGATCTGCCACCGGGATCGCGCGGCTGGGATCACCCAGCAATTGCAACCGATCCCCGGTTAGCCGCCAACGTGAGGGCTGGATATTGTGTACGCTTGGAGCAAGATTGGCATCCGCAACAAGTGACGGCAGAGTTTCCTTGAGCTCCTCAATCATGTCGTCTGCCTCAACGACTTTCGAAACAGATGCAGACGGTGCAACGGCTTGGCGCCAACGCCACGCATTTGCTTGAGGCTGGCGGTATTCCCATCCGATATCCAGGTGCCGCCAAGCATCCGATAGCCAGCCCGTTTCGCCGAACTGACCACTCTGTGCAACATCGCGCCATTGATGCCGCGACCATGCAGATCACGCCGAACCGAATAATAGATGATAACCGCTCGATCGCGTTTCAAACGAAACTTCAGATAGTGATACGGCGATAAGAATGAGAGCTTTGAGCCGGTTGCCCGAACGAACGGATTGAGATCCGGGATGCAGACGATCACACCAGCCGGCTCACCTTTATGATAGATCACCGTCGATAGGCGCGGATCCATCACCCACAACATCTCGCCTGCCTGAAACCAGTATTCTTCCTGGCTTAGCGGCACAAACATGGGATTATCGGAAAACCCGTCATTCAGAACATTCCGAGCGTCTTCCATGCGCGCTTTGAAAGTTCGCCTGGTAATGGGACGCCAGGAAAAATCCGGGTCCGACAAGACTTCATTCTGCTCGTCTCTCAGAAAGACTCGTGGGTCAAGGCCGGCGATCTCCGTTTCAAACGTCGTCATCGGAAAGCTTGGTTCATAACCATTCAAACCGAGGAAGTCCGGCAACCAGGCTGGCGACCACATCATGTCGGTATAAGGTGCATTATCAAATCCATCGGTGACGACCCCGATCATCTGCATTGCAGTCAGATTGAAGTTGCCATGAACCATTTCAACGCCACGGGCGATCAACCAGTCTTCTGAAGCCCGGAGCAACGCGCTCGCAACCTCTGCGTTGTTGACGGTGTCGAAGAACCCGAACTGGCCGTAGTTTGTGCCATGCCGCTTGTTCGACGCAGTATGAACAGAGGCCACAATTCGCCCAATGGGAATACCGTGCCGATGTGCCGTGAATAGCTCCAGCTCACCATGACCTTGGTGGCAAAGTGGATTGCGCGCCGGATCAAGAATACGATCAATGTCCGACCACATTGGTGACACGTAGGGCTGACCCTGGCCATAAGCGCGAAAAGGGACTTCGAACGCAGCTTTCCTGTCACCACGCCGAATCTCAATCATCGATCACACTCCCGCGCGCATAGCAGCTCACCAATGCGCTGTGCCGCATCAATTTCACTTTCCAAGCGCGGGGTTGCAATCGCTGATGGGATAGAGAAGACCAGCAGCTCACGAGGACTATCCGCGATGCGGAGAATATGCGTCGCATCGTAGGTTTTAAGCAGCGACATCGCACGCTCGACACCCGGATCTATGGCTGCCGTCGACCAGGGCGCATCCTTCAATCGAAGAACTGGTTGGCGGGATAGCAGTTCTGAGAAAGCCGAATGATCGAGTGGCGCCAAGATTGACTGATCGAGCCGGCGCACCTTGGTGAGGCGATCATCCTCAAACATGGAACGGATGTAGCCTGCAAACGATGTTGCGTTCAGATAGTCGCCGGTTTTGCGTCGACGCTCCGACCGCGCACCCATCGTTTCAGAAAACAAGGCAGCAAATATCAACCCTGCAAAACCAACGGCAGCAGCGCGCAAAAGTGCATCGATGCTAAAACCCGGATGAACCATCGCATGTGCAATTGCAAACACCGCGGCGGTCGCCAGGAAAACCAAGATGGAGACGATTCGCTCGGAGAGCTTATTGCTCGTGCTTCCGGCCCCGAAAGAAATGTAGAGCAGAAACACGATACTGAGGGCACCAATGCGAACCGGAAACCCAGGGAACAAATTGCCAAAGTCTGTAGCTATACAGGGTGTGACGAGTAATAACGAACCAAGAAGGCGCCCCGCCGTCCTGCTCTCCTCCTCATCGAGGTCATCCCTGATCCGGGTCAACATAAAGACGGCAATAGCTACCAGACTTCCAGCAACTGACATCAACAGCGTTGTCAATTTCACTGGCGGTGTCAGCCCTGGCACAATATGAACCAGCAATGCGACACACGTCGCTGATACGACAATGAGCTTCGTCGCAAGAGGTGCATGGCGGCGCAACAAGCCTTCGGCAAGTATCAATGCAGCAATCGGTGAAACCGCGGCCAGGCCAATTTCCAATGCACTCAAAAACGAACTTCCCGTCCACCATGCAACAGCTCGAATACCGAACAGAGCCGCCCCAAGCCAGAGGGCAAATCGAACGCGTTCATAAACCGCCGACGTTGGAGCAGCTCGATACAAACTGCGCGAGATGATTAAAAGGCTCCCAGCGGCGAACAGGTTGATAATGACATCCGCAATCAGCTTTGCGTCCCCTGTCTCCATCATGAGGCCTCGTGCATCATGCGCTCAAGAGCACGCCGCACAAGTGGGCGCAGCGCCATTGCAATGACCTTAGGCTTGGGACGTTCGACCTCCGGTTTGTAAGGGTTGAAGAACCAGCCTTGATTGTCCGTCCCGGTTTTCCGGCCCAGAAGCAGCGCAATAGTCTCATAGGCCATCAACATTCCGGTCGTAATAACCATCGGCGCAAACGACATCCGGCTGCGGCGACCGGCTGCGACGTCTCCCGCCGCATCAAGATCAATGTGACGCCTCGACGACGAGTGGATCAGCACGTGCAGCGCTTCGCATTGGAAGGCCGCAGCCCGGTCTTGATCGCTCACCTCGTCCCATGCGCGCCCAATAGTGGGAAAACCAAGCCTCTCTTCCGGCGTCTGGTCTGCAACGCGTGTCACATAGACAGAAGGCAATGGCGATGCATACGCATCGACAACGGGCCGGCCCACATGACGCGCGGTACGATACAGCAAGAGGCTAGCCGCGAGATCATCCGTGCCGTTGATCGTTACATCGGTCGAACGCACGAGTTCTTCCGCAGTTTCGCACCACGCGCTCCTGTGAACCTGAACGATGATCTCGGGATTGATAGTGCGGATTTGCTCCGCTGCTGCTTCGGCCTTGTGCTGACCGACGGTGTGTGTAAACGCGAAAACCTGACGGTTGAGGTTCGAGATTTCATAAGTATCGATGTCAGCCAGGACTAGCCGGCCAACTCCAGCGCGTGCAAGTGCGAGAACAGCCGCGCCACCCATCCCCCCGGTGCCGCACACGAACACGCTCGAGTCTCTGAGAACCTGTTGTTCCGCTTCAGTGATGAAACCAAGGTTGCGGGTCGTGAATTCGTCATACGTGAACGTTCCTGTCACTGTCGTTGACCCTCCGCATCGAGCTGCGATGGCCGAAGAACTCCCCACTGCCTGTTGGCACTGAACCAATAGACCAGCGGCAGGACGAAACGGTTCAGGGAGACCACCGCCAGCGTCACGAGCACTGCCGGCATTGAGCGACGCGGAACATCTTTCAGGAGAAATCGCTTCATAGAACTGAGGTCGAGCTGACAGAGCTGTAGGACGTCATCACCGCGCCCATAGTCCAGCTCGTCTTTGCAGAAGTCATTGAACACGTCATTCCGGTGTTTGGGACTCTCCTCAAACGTCTTCTTAAGATTGTCCGAGCCACCGGTGTAGGCATTCGCGATCACGAAGCTAGCCTCGTCGAATACAGCATCAGTGCCGACACCGAACACCGACCGGTGCTTGGCCATGATTTCGCGGGCAAGCAACAAGTGCTCGAAGCTGCACCGGTTCCCAGTTTGCGGGTTTGGGTAAACATCACTAAAGCCATCGCAAACCATTCCAACAATGGCCGGGACCTGGGTCACATTCGAGAGCCACATCGGCCGCAGCTGGCGGCGCGCCAACAGGAAAATACAGGTCAGGCCGTAAAGCGCCCACGAGAAACCGCGATTGCGAGTACCCGGCGCAATCATCACAAGGCCAAGATGCACAACCTCGACCGGGCGACCATGGAGTTGCACATCCATAACGGCCAATGCATTGAAGGCAATCGGCTCCCCGGAGGTATCATCATAGAGGATCGTCAGTATCGAATTCTCGAGGCGGTCTCGCATGCTAGTCAGAATTCCGTAGTCCAGCGGTTCGTCATCCGGAAGCGTACGAGCCGCAATGCTTCGCACGTCGCTGATGATGTGCGCACACGCTTCTGGCGCCATCGAATAACCGGGGCGCTCCACAATGCGGGCACGTATGCCGGGCGCGACGCGAAGCTCGGTCGACAGATACTCCTGCGACAGCGCCTTCGTCCAAGCCAACAACATAAAAATCCCCAATCCGTTGGAGTGAGGGTATGAAAATATGGCTAAGAATCTGTCAATTTCGTCAAGAACTGGCATGCTAAACAGCTGGCCTCCACGAGCATAAATGCCCTTGAGATGCCGCTACATCCCAATCACCTTTCGATCCTCGCCAACAACGTCGACTCCCGACCACAAATCGGTGTAATCTACCCGCCTGCCCAGATGGTCCTGTAGCTCAGTAGGATAGAGCGACGGATTCCTAATCCGTAGGTCACAGGTTCGAATCCTGTCAGGATCACCACATCACATTGGGTCCGATCCAGTCATCACGCCGATGGATTGCTTTCGTCTCTGGTTGACGGCTAAGTAACCCCTGGTCCGCATAACCAATCTCCAAGGAATGATCGTGATAGACGCAGTCACTCTGGCAACCTACATCGCCGTCGTGTTCGGTTTCGTATTCATTCCGGGCCCCGCAACATTATTGACCGTCGCTCGCTCGACCACGTCAGGAACCAAAGCCGGGATCGCAACGGGTCTCGGAATCGCGGTCGGAGACATTATTCACACCGCGATGGCTGTAGTTGGAATCTCAGCCATCATCTATGCTTCGGCTTTCATGTTCAGCCTGGTCAAATATCTGGGCGCAGCTTATCTGATCTATCTTGGCATCCAGGCCATAACCGCAAAGGCGGCAGCGCCCTCATCTCCCAAGATTGTCGCCCTGACACCGCGCGAAGCTTTCAACCAGGCGATCATTGCTGAGGTACTCAATCCGAAGACGGCGCTGTTTTTCCTCGCCTTCCTGCCACAGTTCGTGAAACCGGAGAACGGGTCGATCATGCTCCAGCTTACAACACTCGGCCTGATCCTGGTTCTTCTCGGTCTCGTCAGTACGGTCTTTTTTGCCGTCAGTGCTGGAAGCGTCGGCAGCTTTCTTCGCCGCAATCCCACTGTGTTACGGTGGCAGGGAAAAGTCGTCGGCACCATCTACTGTGGACTGGGAGTTCGACTGGCGTTGCAAGATAGATAGGGCGAACAATCTGATGCAGCATCAAGCTATTGCGGCACTGCATCTCAGGTTGCCAGCCCTCCGATTTGTCCCTGATTGAGTTTGTTGGCAAACACAACAGCCTGGGTTCGACTGTGTGCTCCAAGCTTGTTCAGAATCTCTGAGACATGCGCCTTGGTTGTTGCCTCCGCGATCCCAAGAGCATCACCCATCTGCCGATTTAGGTGCCCCTGGCACAGCAGCCGAAGGACGCGCAGTTGTTGTGCTGTCAGCAATGTGAACCGCTTCGCCATTTCCATCTCACTGGCGCGAGGCTCAAGGATGCCGTCCCCTTGATCTGGCAACCAAATATTCCCGTCCAGAATGCTTCGTACTGCTTCGCGTAGCGAGTACACCGATTGCGTTTTTGGAACAAATCCAGACGCACCACAGTCGATAGCTCTGCGAATAAGACTAGGATTGTCGGTTGCCGAAACCAACGCCACCGGGACCTCGGGATAAACAGCACGAAGCAACAACAGGCCAAACAGCCCGGATGTGTCTGGAAGGTTAAGATCAAGCAGGACGAGATCAAAGTTCGGATCGTGGCCCATGATCGTTTCCAGTTCCCCGAACGACCCGACCTGCACCACCTTGCAAGAACTGAACTGCTTCTCAAGCACCCCGGCCGCAGCATTCCGGAACAACGGATGGTCATCAACAATTGCAATGCGAGGCATGATGCGAAATCTCCGTCAACGTTGAACTTGCGCACTGGCGACCGCAGGCGAATTCTCGGGTAAGACGACCGGAAGGCGGAACCAAAAGCGCGAACCACGACCTAGCTCGCTTTCCACGCCAATCTCACCGCCAAAGTACTTGATAATCTCAGCGCAGATTGGCAGCCCCAGGCCTGTGCCCTTCGGCTTTTCGGTCAACGTATTGCCAACCTGCTGGAAGCGCTGGAAGACTTTGTCGTGATCGTCCTTTGCGATACCGATGCCGTTATCTTCAATACTAACAAACAGGGCGCCTTGATCATTTTCCGCGGTTACTGTGACGACGCGTTCGTCCTTATCGCTGAACTTGACGGCATTCGAGATCAGATTCACAACAACCTGCGTCAAGCGATCGGGCTCCACCTTGACAAGTGGCAGGTTGTCGGCAATTGCAGTATCGAGGCGCAAGCCCGTATCATCCTGCTTAAACGGCCCAGCGGAAGCGTTAATCGCCTCTTCAATAATGGGGCGTGGATCGTGGACAGAGAGGCGCCAGTCGATCTCGCCGGCTTCCATCTTTGCAATATCCAGCACATCATCGATCAGACGCGTCAGTCGCTCACTTTCCTTCACAATAATTCCGACAAACTCGGACTTCTGCTCCGGCGGCATATCAGGGTTATCAAAAACAATCTCAGAAAACGATCGTATCGAAGTCAGCGGCGTGCGCAGCTCATGGCTCACGGTCGAAACGAAACCATCCTTGAGCTTATCGAGTTCTTGGAGTCGTGAATTTGCAGCCTTGAGATCGTCAGTCGCAATTTGGAGCTCACGGGATTTTTGCTCAAGCTGGCGGCTGTATTCGATAACCTGCGAAGCCTCATCAAGAATTTCCATCATCTCGTCAATGTCATGCAGCTCTTCGCGCACGACCGATGCGATCATAATCCGCGCACTTGCCGTGCCAATGGCGCCAGCCAGCTGCCGCTCTCCAAAAGCGACAACCGGTGCTTCAGCCGCGCTGTCATCCGATAGTTGTCGACCGAGCCGGCGTTCCAGCTGGCGGAACGCAATAACCATTCGCTCCTCGCCGACAAACCGCGCGACGAGCCGCTTGATTTCACCCACGGTTGCGCTTCCGCGCCAAACCCTGTGCCCGTTTGTGTTTTGGCGGAAGGCGTCAACGAACTGAACCGCCTGACTGCGTTCAATCACACTCTGTGATGTCAAAAGGGAAACGAGAACGAACAATCCGACATTAAAGGCTAACGTCCAGAAGAGCGCGTGGCTAATTGGGTCAAGGCCCTCAAGCCAGAATAGTGAGTAGGGCCGTAGCATTTCTATTCCGAACGGCCCGTCGCGCAGGAATGACTCTGGTATCCAGCCGGAACGCGCAAACGATGGAACAAGTAGCGTGTAGGCCCAAAGCGCAAATCCAGCTGACAGGCCCGCGATAGCACCAGCCCTGCTCCCGCCCTTCCAGTAGATTCCAGCCAAGATGGCAGGCGCAAATTGTGCGGCAGCGGTAAACGATACCAGACCGATACTGACCAATGCATAAGAGTCACCGATCAACCTTACATAGATGTATCCGAGAAGAAGCACGAGAGCGATCGTGCATCGTCGGATCATCAGAATAAGGCCGCTGAGATCCCGCCGCTGCGACAGACCAAGCCGCTCGATCCGCAACAACACTGGCATAACCAGGTCATTCGAAACCATCGTGCTGAGGGCAACGGTCGCGACGATGATCATCGCCGTCGCAGCCGAAAGCCCGCCGATAAACGCGAACAAAGCGAGGGCATCTTGCTGCTCGACCATCGGAAGAGTCAGCACAAACGTGTCAGCATTGACTGTTCCATCCGGGAACCGGAGCAAGCCACCGAAGGCAATTGGCAGGACAAAAATGTTGATCAAGAAGAGATAGAGCGGAAACAACCACAGCGCCTTGCGCAGATGGGCTTCATTCACACACTCAACAATGGTCACCTGAAACTGCCGGGGCAGAAAGACGATCGCTGCCATCGACAGCAACGTCAACGAGACCCAACTGCTATAGCCTCCAGCACCTTCCATCGTGAAGAGCTTGGAAAGTTGCTCACTGGCCTGGGCGCGAGAAAAAATATCGCCAAATCCGTCATACATACCGAACGTCACGAACAGCCCAACCGCCAGAAACGCCAGCAGCTTGATGACGGATTCAAACGCGACGGCCGCCACCATACCTTCGTGGTGTTCGCTGGCGTCGATATGTCTGGCCCCGAACAGAATAGCAAACGTTGCAAGCAGGGCTGCAACATAAAATGACGTATCTGCCAGTATCGAAACCGTACCAGCCTGAGCACCCGCTTGCGCTACATCCGGATACTGCAGCAACATGGTGAAGCTGGTTGAGACAGCTTTCAGCTGCAGCGAGATGTAGGGCATGATCCCAACCACAGCAATCACTGTCACTAGGCCACCCAACAGCGCACTCTTGCCATAGCGGGACGCAATCAGGTCGGCAATCGACGTAATCCGGTTTGCTTTGGAAATCCTGACAATCTTGCGCAGTACAAACCAGCCGAGAATAAACGTCAGCGTCGGGCCGATATAAATCGGCAGAAAGCCAACACCGCTCGAGGCTGCCCGCCCGACACTACCATAGAATGTCCATGACGTGCAGTAGACGGCAATCGAAAGCGTGTAGATGTATGGGTTGGAAATGATGCTACGACCGGCATCAGCCCGCTTGTCCCCCCAGTAAGCGATCGCAAACAGTACGCCGAGGTAAACGCAAGCAACCGTGATGATAACCCAGGCCTGCAGCATTACGGTTCTCTGCCTTCCGTTCGCAGCTCCCCGTTGCCATCTGCATCGGCCTCATCATCATGTTCGGAAGGCTCAGATGGCACTGTCGAAAATTCGATAATCAGCGCTAACAGCACGATCAATATCGCCCACGCAACAAACAGGTAGAGATAGAGTGCCGGTATCCCCCAAACCGTCGAGCGTGTATCGAATATCAAGAGCAACGGTGGATGGAACAGCAGCGCAGCAAACAGAAACAACGCTACCAGTCTTTCTCTGTGCGCATACCTGCTGTTCATGTCAGGCCTCAATCCGTGAACCTGCGGCCGGAATTATAAGGCCAGCAGAGAATTGTTAGCTCGCGATACGCTCCTCAGCCAGCACATCTTGGGCCCGCTTAAGGATATCACGAGTAGAGAATGGTTTCGTCAGGTAATCGTCTGCACCCAGCTCCAGTCCCTTCTCGCGTTCGGAGTCGCGCCCCTTCGCTGTTAGCATGATGATCCGGACAGAATTCCAATCCGGGTTTGCTCGAACAGCCTTACAGACCTCAAAGCCATCCAGCTTCGGCATCATGATATCCAGAATAATGAGGTCGGGAGCTTTCGCCTTGACCTTCTCTAAGGCCTCCTCACCGTCACCGGCTGAGTCCACTTCAAAGCCTGCATTCTTCATGACATAGCTCAGCGATGTCACGATGTAGCTTTCATCATCAACAATGAGGATTGACTGACTCATGTCCTTAGTCCTTTCCAGGCGCACGTTCTCTGTCCCAGAACCCACCACCGGCCTGGGTGTCCAACAAACTGTAGATTTGCCATTCATTGTCAGCGCAGCGATGCCTTACCCGCGCTGAACTGCGAGATCAGATCGCGAGGTATTCGTGCCGAAGCTCCTCGTTATCCAACACTTCCTGTGCGGTTCCCTTGAAGGCAACCTCACCTGTATCAAGAATGATTGCGCTATCGGCCAACTTGAGCGCCGCAACAGCGTTCTGCTCAACGATGACCGTGGTAATTCCCGCTTGTTTCACTTCCTGCAGGATCTTTTCGATTTCCTGCACGATTGTCGGTGCAAGCCCTTCATAAGGCTCGTCGAGCAGAAGCAGCTTAATGTCACGAGCCAGAGCCCGGGCAACAGCAAGCATCTGCTGTTCGCCACCGGAGAGCGTTATGCCCTCCTGCTTGCGGCGTTCGGCCAACCGTGGAAAGTGATCATAAATCCGGTCCAGTTCCCAACCGATCGGCTTGGCGATCTGCGACAGGACCAAATTCTCTTCCACGGTAAGGCCCGGAATAATACGTCGGTCTTCCGGCACCAGCTGTATGCCGGCACGCGACGCTTGATAGTCGGCCATCTCATGCACAGCCACCCCGCCAAGCCAGATCTCACCACGCTTGAGACTTGGGTCATCCATCCGGGCAATAGTGCGTAGCGTCGAGGTCTTTCCAGCACCATTTCGGCCGAGGAGAGCAACGATTTCGCTTTCAGCAATATCGAACGATATGCCTTGGACAATGTAACTCTCACCGTAATAGGCATGAATATCGCGGCACGAGAAATAGGCCTTTGAGCCAGTTGAAGCACTGGTTGATGCTGCAGGCGCGGTTTCTGCCATGCTCATCCTAACTCTCCTCCAAGATAAGCCTCGATGACACGCGGATCTCCCTTAATTGCTTCCGGTTCCCCTTCCGCAATCACCGTGCCCTGGGCCAGTACGGAAATCTTCTGGGCCAACGAAAACACAACGTGCATGTCGTGCTCGATGATGATCTTCGTAATCCCCCGCTCGCCGATTTTCTTGAGAAGATCGATTGTGTTGTTGGTGTCCGCCCGTGACATCCCAGCGGTTGGTTCGTCCAGCAGCAATAGCTTGGGGTGCTGGATCAGACACATCGCCATCTCCAGGCGGCGCTTGTCACCGCGCGATAGAGAGTCAGTGATCGTGTTGCGCTGATCAGCCAGCCCAACTTCTTCAAGCATCGCGATTGCCTCATCGCTCACCTCACCGCGGTTGGTCACCGACTGCCAGCCGTTGAAGCGGAACGTTCCGTCGCGCCGTGCCAAGGACGGGATCATGACATTTTCCAGCAATGTCATGTCACCAAAGACCTCCGGCGTCTGGAACACCCGGCAGACGCCAAGCTGATTAATCTCGTGCGGTGTGATCCCCCCGAGCAAAGATGTGCCGTCAAAATTGACTACGCCACTGTCAGGCTCAAGCTTACCGATCATGCAGTTCAGCAGCGTCGACTTGCCGGCGCCGTTCGGGCCGATGATCGCGTGCACTGCTCCCGCTTCGACACTGAGGTTTACATCAGTGAGGGCCTTTAGACCGGCAAAGCTCTTATTGACACCGGAGATTTCAAGAATAGCCATTGCTTGCTTCTCCTCACTCTGCCGCTTGCGTTTGGCCGGCAGCATCTTCGGATTTTGACTTGCTGCCAGTGAAAAGAGCACCAATTCGCTGGGCACCTTCCATCAGTCCGCCAGGCAGGAAGATCACGATAAACATGAACAGGACGCCCAGTGTCAGGTGCCAGCCCTCGCCAACAAACGGATGCGTGATCGCCACCATAAGGTTTTGCAGACTTTCCGGAAGGAATGAGAAAAAGCCCTCGAGGATCTTCGTATTGAAGGCAGAGAAGATGTTCTCGAAGTACTTGATCACGCCGGCTCCCAGGACAGGTCCAAGCAACGTGCCTGTACCGCCAAGGATCGTCATCAACACGACTTCACCTGACGCTGTCCATTGCATGCGCTCCGCACCAGCAAGCGGGTCGGTAATTGCCATCAGTGATCCGGCTAGACCGGCGTACATCCCTGAGATGGCAAACGCCGTCAGCAGGTAGGGCCGCGTGTTGACGCCGGTGTAGGACATCCGGTTTTGGTTGGTCTTGATCCCGCGCAACATCATCCCGAAAGGTGAGCGGAAGATCCGCATCGAGATGTAGAATGCAATAATCAAAATGACCGCACAAAAGTAGAATCCGGGATACCCGCTCATCTTCATCCCAAAGAGGTTGGTAATCGGAAGGCTGTTTGTGGCCTGAACACCAAACATCGAGTCAATCATTCGCGAATCGTCCAGCGTCAACTGCAGACCGGTTTCACCGTTGGTGATTGGCGTCAGCACCGAGTATGCGAGATTGTACGACATCTGGGCAAAGGCCAGCGTCAGAATGGAAAAGTAGATCCCGGCCCGGCGCAGCGAGACGTAGCCGATCACAGCAGCAAACAATCCCGCAAAGATCACACCGAAAAACAACGCTGGAATGGCATTCATCGTGAACAGCTTGAATGACCACACGGCCGCATAGGAGCCAATCCCCAGAAAGGCCGCATGACCGAATGACAGATACCCGGTCAGGCCGAACATAATGTTGAACCCGATGGCAAATATCCCGAATATGCAGAACCGTTGCAGTAGGTCCGGATAGGCTGCACCCAACGGAGCCAGCAGCCAGGGGGCTGCAAGCACGACTGCGGAAAACGCGGCGATCAGGATAAGATCATTCTTAGCCGTTTTCTCGCGGGCGGATGCCTCGACATCGTGGACTTCGATCGCCACAGGCTCCATGTCGAGCGGCGACTTGATGTTATCGAGTTTCTGCGACATTTGCTTAGCTCTCCATCACGCCTTTGCGCCCCATCAATCCGCGTGGACGAACGAGCAGCACGACAACAGCGACAAGGTAAATAATGATCTGGTCGATCCCAGGCAGCAGCTGCTTGACTTCATTCATGGAAGCGAATGATTGCAGGACCCCGAGCAAGAAACCAGCAGCGACAGCGCCGGGCAGCGACCCCATTCCGCCGACCACAACCACGACGAAAGACAACACGAGGAAGTCCATCCCCATGTGATAATCAGGCGGCAGGATCGGCGTATACATCACACCGGCAAGCCCCGCGACAACCGCAGCCAGTCCGAACACCACGGTAAACCGCTGCTGAATATTGATACCGAGCAATCCGACAGTTTCGCGGTCTGCCATACCGGCCCGTACGACCATGCCGTAAGTCGTGAACTGCAGGAAGGCGAAGACCAGACCAATGATCGACAGCGAGAAAAACAGATACACAATCCGCCAGTAGGGATAGACGACTGTCCCGGCATCAAAGCCAAGAAACACTCCCATATCAGCCGAGCCGGCAACCACGGCAGGCGCCGCCTGCGGGATCGGGTTGGCGCCGAACTGAGCTTTGATGATTTCCTGAACAACAATCGCCAAACCGAAAGTCACGAGGATCTGATCAGCGTGTGGGCGCTTGTAGAAAAACCGGATCAGGCCGCGCTCCATAATGACGCCCAGGATCAACATCACCGGGATCGCAAGCAAAATCGACGCCGGCACTGAGTAATCGACCAGGAAGGCGCCGAAGTCTCCAAACCAGGTCTCGACATAAGGCGTTCGGATCTCGAGTGGCGTGCCCCAGGCCGTCTTCTTTGTCGGATCGAGGACAACCTGCTCAAGCGACAGCAGTTTGTTCAGGGTCACCGCACAAAAGGCACCCAGCATGAACAGCGCACCATGCGCAAAGTTGACAACACCAAGTGTTCCAAAAATCAGCGTCAGACCAAGTGCGATCAGCGCATAGGCCCCGCCCTTGTCCAGGCCGTTGAGGATTTGAAGCAGGATGGCGTCCATCGTGCGCTCTCCAATCCGTGAATACTGACGAATGTCGCAAAGCGACAAGCAAAGCTCCAGCCGTCCGCGAGGCGTAGGCCCCCAGGAGGAAATGCGTTCGACTGGAGTGATGAGGTATTAGATCGGGGCCCGGCCCCATTCTAGATGGCACCGGACCCTGGTCAATAAGCCGTCGGCTTATGCACCGTTATTGCAGGTACCGAGGTTACCACCCAGCATTGTGACTGGATACTCGACCTGCGCACGAGGTGTCACCTCGACAACTTCCAGAACGTCGAACTTGGTGGATGGGTTTTCCTTACCCTTCACCACGAGAACATCCTTGAAGCACTGGTGGTCTTCTGCACGGTATTCGGTTGGGCCGTTGCCCATGCCGTCGAACTTGAAGCCTTCCAAAGCCTTTGCAACCTGGCACGGCTCGAATGTACCGGCACGCTGACAAGCATCGGCATATAGGATGGCCTGAACGTAGCAAGTATGTGCTGCCTGTGATGGCGGGAAGCCGTATGCCTTACCGAAGGACTTGACGAATGCCTTCGAACCCTCGTCCTGCAGCGACCAATGCCAGTTCGTCGAACCGAAGATACCTGCAACGTTCTTACCAGCACCCTGAGCCATCAAGCGGCTGTAGAGCGGAACAACGATTGCAAAATCTTTGCCGTTGACCTGCTTGTCACGCAAACCGAACTGAACGGCCTGTGTCAGAGAGTTGACCATGTCCTTACCATAGTGGTTGAGGACCAGAACGTCGGCACCGGAGTTCAGAACCGGTGTGATGTACTGCGAGAAGTCACCAGCTCCGAGAGGTGTGCGGACAGCCTTCGACGTCTTCCAGCCAAGCTTCTCGGTGTACTTCTTGATGGAGCCTTCCTGAGACCAACCCCAAGTGTAGTCAGCTGTCAGGTGATATGCTGTACGGTCAGTTCCGAATGCGTTCTTGAGCACAGGAGCAAGGGCCGCACCAGACATTTCCGTATTGAAGAAGTGACGGAAGCCATTGGCCTTCTTGTCTTTACCGGTCGTGTCGTTGGAGTGTGTCAGCCCGGCCATGAAGATCACACCAGCTTCCTGGCAAAGACCCTGGACAGCAATCGCAACACCTGATGACGAACCACCGGTGATCATCACCGCGCCATCCTTCTCGATCATCCGCTTGGCAGAAGCACGGGCAGCATCAGACTTCGTCTGCGTGTCGCCTGTGACGAATTCAACTTTCTTACCGTTGACGCCGTTGCCCTTCAGAGCCTTGGAAGAGAAGGTATTCAGCATACCGCCGTCGCCTTCGCCGTTGATGTGCTGAACAGCAAGCTTGTAAGCGCGCAGTTCGTCGGCACCTTCGTCAGCATATGCACCAGTCTGCGGCACGTTGAAACCGAGCGTAACGCTCTTGCCTTTTGGCTCGTTACGATAAGCAGCAAGTGCACCACTAACGAAATGGAATGGAGCAGTCGCGGCAGCAGCGCCGGCTAAGCCGGTCTTCAATACGTTGCGGCGGCTGACGTCCTTTTTAAAAACACTCATACGGGCAGTCCTCCCAGATTGGTTCTATTGACGGTTTGGAGGCCGTTAACCAGGTAACTGCGCATCGAAACCGCCTCCACAAGTCGTAGCGAGGAAACTGTCAATTGGGTATTATCCTTTTGTATTTAGTGAAGAATTTTGTAAAAACACACAAGACTTGCGCAGTCGATTTGTAAAACTGTAAAGTTTTTCTGAATAGGCCAAGCAAAATCGCTGGAGTATCAATGGCATCTGCATCCATCGGAATTCGATTGCGGGAAGCGCGGAAAAAGTCACACCTGACACAGACCAAATTAGCCAAAGAAGTTGGAATTTCCGTCAGTTACCTCAATCTGATCGAGCACAATAAGCGTGCAATTGGCGGTGCCTTACTCAATCGCCTCGCGAAGCAGCTCGGCCTCGATGTCTCCAAGCTGTCAGGCCAGGAAGACGCCCGCCTTGTTCAGCAACTCGGAGAGCTTTCTTCCGAACCGCTGATGCACGATCTGCCCTTGACCGAGAAAGGCGCTCAGTCCGTCGTCAGCCGTGATGCGGACTGGGCCCGGGCAACGATCCGCCTGCACAATGCATGGCGTGCCAACAGTGAAATGGTCGAAGCGCTTTCTGACCAACTCAACCACGACCCATACGTCCTTGAGACAAGTCACGAAATCCTGACCCACATCACATCCGTTCGATCTTTTGCGGAAATACTCGACGACGACGCCGACCTGCCCACATCGCAACGAACCCGCTTTACGTCAATGCTGGCCGAGGAGAGCGAGAAACTCGGCAACAGTGCCCGAGCCTTGTTCCGATTCATGAGCGAGCGCGAACAAAATAGCAGGCCGACGACGCCGGCTGACGAAGTCGACGATTTCATTATTGACCGCAACAACTACTTCCCGTCCCTCGAGGCAGCAGCTTCCCGCCTTTTCGATCGGCTTCAGCATTCGGGCCTTATCGACGAGCGCGCACTAATAGATGAGCTCGCCGAAGAATGTAACGTCGCAGTTTCATTCGAGCGCTTCTCAACGCCGCCATCGGTGCATCGGCCTGAAAAGTCTCATTTCGTCTTCAATGAAAAGGACCAGCACCTCGTTCTCAATGCTACGGCCCCGCATACTACATCAAGATTTCAACTCGCACGCGTGTTGTTTGCACGACTGTGCAAAGACCTGATCAACGAGCAACTCTCAGACACACTGCTGGTTTCCAGCGAAGCCCGCGATCGTGCGTTTCACGCCCTGGCCCGGTACGGCGCCGGCGCGATGTTGCTACCTTATGATCCATTTCTCAAAGCCGCCGAAGAACTTCGCTATGACGTTCAAATGCTGATGACCAGGTTCAGCGCCAGCTTCGAGCAAATCTGTCATAGACTGGTGACACTCCGGCGACCAGGCGCCAGCGCCATTCCATTTGCCTTTCTTCGAACTGATCTCGCCGGCAATTCATCGAAAAGATTCAGCCTTCCGGAGTTGCGCCTACCACGGCACGGCGGAGCCTGCCCGATATGGGCCATCTATCGGGCGTTTCTCACTCCGGACCGGATCGTGACACAACGCGCCAGAATGCCGGATGATCGACAGTTTCTGTTTATGGCGCGGGCCATCACCAAGGAAGCAAATGCATTTGGCGACCCGCCCCAGGTTTACAGCGTCATGCTTGCTTGCAACGCAAGCTACGCCAATCGGTTGGTCTACGGAGATGGTGCCGCAGCTCTTGACGGATCAACAGCAACCGACGTTGGCGTCAACTGCAGACTCTGCCCACGCAACAACTGTCAGCAACGTGCCTACGCACAGGTCCTGCCGACGAGTGAGTTAGCACAATGACCAACTGGTCGGATGGACCGAGACCTCGTAGACTCGTAGCGACGTCAAATTGGATCATATCCTTGTTCCCTCTGCCAATTTGCCGACCGTGGAGGATTGAGGCTTGTCGCAAAAACTACTGATTGCCGAAGATGAGCCCGTCATCGTCGAGTCGCTCAAATACCTCTTTGAGCGCGAAGGCTATGCGGTTGAGGTTGCGACTGATGGAAAGCAGGCACTGGAGAAGCTTCAGGCGGTATCGCCTGACATTCTCGTGCTTGATGCCATGATGCGCCACATCAATGGCTTCGATGTGCTGAAGACACTCCGTGCTGATAACTCAGCAAGGCAACCCAAGGTCCTCATGCTGACAGCACGCGGACAGGAGAACGATCGTCAACTCGCTCTCGAACTCGGCGCCGATGCCTACATCGCCAAACCTTATGCGAACAAAGACGTTCTCGATACAGTCCGCCGACTGCTCTCGGATTAAGCGATCAATACCGTCGAATTCCACGGCGACTGGCAACAGAACGTGATCTCTGCTTCTCCCTGACGAAAACATAGAGACCGGCTCCACCAATCAATGCAATTCCAAGACCTACCCAAATATCTGGAAATTCTCCGAAGACCACCCAGCCCCACATGATCGACATCGGCAGCGCCACGTATTCGAACGGTGCAATCGTGGCCGCGTTCGACGTTCGGTAGGCTTGGGACAATGAATAACCGATAACAGCTGAACTCAAACCCAGCAGAAGAAACCAGGGCCAATCGTTCGACGCCGGCCAGGTCCAGGCGCGAAGTAAAAAGATTGCGCTCTTGTTCTCGACCCCTTCGGCGAAGCGCCCATCGCCGGCAATTATCCAAAAACCAAGACTGACCAAAATAAAGGTCGCCTGGATATAGATGGCCATAGCCGACGCCGTCGAGGAAATTCCAAGACGACGCGTCAGAATCTGCATACAAGCGTAGGCGAATGCAGCAACGACCGGCAGGATCTGGATCAGTGGGTCCACCGGAGATTGGCCGCCAAAGCCACCGGGCCGCAACATAACCACCACGCCGACAAAGCCAACTGCCACCGCCGCCAGCCGGCGAATACCGACCTTCTCCCCAAGAAACGGTATCGAAAGAACCGTGATGAGAAGCGGCGCGACGAAATACAGTGCCGTCGCATCAGCCAGCGGCATGACGGCGAGGGCAGCAAAAAACAACATATTGGCGATAACGATAAAGAGCCCGCGCAAGAGATGCAGACCCGGCCGATCAGTCCGCAACATCCGAAATCCGCCTTCAAACTGAAGGATCAAGATGCTGAAAAAGATACCGATCGCCGATCGGACAAAAACCATCTCATGCAGGGGATAGTCACCAGACAACTGTTTGATCAGCATGTCGTTGACCGATATTGCAAACGTCGCGATCAGGATGAACAGAATGCCAAAACTAGTTTGGTCTCGCCCGTTTTGTGCCGGAGCGGACTGCATTCCCAAAGATGATCGCCTGTGCATGTGTTGCCGCCTGAATAGCTGGTTCCAGCCTTACAGTTGCCCTCCGGTTGGGTCCAACAAAATTTGGTAGCGGCAACCGCCACATCGCTCCATCAGCTTAGAGCAGAGACACGAAGACCATAAAAAGTGCTGAGATGAGAAATCCAAGATTTGGCATCAAATAACAGAAACCCTCACACTTGAGCCGCTCATTCCTGCGCTGGCCTAGAATTGAATCAGGGAGTTGCCACGTATCCGCTTGATTTACAGTCACTTCACGGTCAATGCTGTATATACTGAACCAGATTTCAACAGCGCAGATCGGCCGGAGTGACAGGCGCCAATGTTCAACGAGATGTACGACGACGACGGCAACGTCCGACCGGCTTACTCCGACATTGCAAGATGGCTTGACGAAACCGGCTTCGAACTCCTGTCACAGCGCAGTGAAGATGCAGAAGCTCTGTTTCGCCGGATCGGTATAACGTTCGCTGTATACGGCGAAGGTGGAGATCCTGAGCGCCTCATCCCCTTCGATCTTGTGCCAAGGATTTTCAACGCCTCGGAGTGGCGCCGAATGTCCCGCGGGATTGAGCAGCGCGCCCGGGCACTAAATGCCTTTCTTTACGATGTCTACCACCGTGGTGAGATCATTCGCGCAGGTATCGTCCCGGAAGCCCTCGTCTATCAGAACGCGGCCTTCCTTCCCGAAATGATCGGGATAGAACCACCTGGCCGCGTCTACAGCCACATTGTCGGTATTGATATTGTTCGGACCGGGCCCGAAGATTTTCTCGTTCTGGAAGACAATTGCAGAACACCATCCGGTGTAAGTTATATGCTGGAAAACCGGGAAATCATGATGCGCATGTTCCCCGATTTGTTCGCCACAGGCACTGTGCAACAGGTCGACGATTACCCGGAACAGCTCCGCGCCACCCTTGAGGAAGTGGCACCACCTGCCTGCAAGGGCACGCCATCGATTGTCCTCCTGACTCCGGGCTCACTCAACAGCGCATATTACGAGCACTCCTATCTCGCCGACCTAATGGGCATTGAACTGGTCGAACCGCAGGATCTATTTGTCGACGAAGGTCGGGTCTGGATGCGAACGACTCGTGGACCCAAGACAGTCGACGTTATTTATCGCCGCATCGATGATGATTACATCGACCCGCTGGCTTTTCGGCCTGAGAGCCTGCTGGGCATTTCTGGACTATTCGATGTCTATCGCGCTGGCGGCGTCACTCTTTGCTCTGCACCCGGTGCCGGCGTTGCCGATGACAAAGCAATCTACATGTATGTGCCTCAGATGATCAGGTTCTATCTGGGAGAGCGACCGATCCTGCAGAACGTACCGACCTGGCAGTGCGGCAACCCGCAGGAACGACAATATGTTTTGGACAACATCGATGACCTTGTCATCAAGGAAGTCCATGGCTCCGGCGGCTACGGAATGCTCATCGGCCCGAAAGCCACCAAGGAAGAGTGCCAGGCGTTTGCCAAAAAGATTGAAACCAACCCAACAGCCTACATCGCCCAGCCAACACTTGACCTGTCAGCTGCTCCCACTCTCGCTGGTAGCTCCTTGGGTGCACGCCACGTCGACTTCCGACCGTTCTGCCTCGTCGGCCGAAGGGTCCGTCTTTCTGCCGGCGGATTAACCAGGGTCGCTCTCAAAGAAGGCTCGTTGGTCGTGAATTCAAGCCAGGGTGGGGGCGTCAAAGATACATGGGTCTTGATGGAGTGAGCTTGTGCTAAGTCGGACCGCAGAAAATCTCTACTGGCTTGGCCGCTATGTCGAGCGCGCTGAAAGCACCGCGCGGCTTATCGAGATGGGCCGTCGGATGGTCATGCTACCGAGCGCGATCGACAACGATGAATGGCGCTCGGTCATTCAGGCCTCAGGCAAACTCGACACGGAAGACTCAGGTGACAAGCTCACCGAGCGCGACGCTGTCCGAATTCTGCTACTCGATACCGAGAACCCGTCTTCCATTCGTGCATGCCTGACCAACGCAAGAGCCAATGGCCGCGCCATTCGTACAGCCCTCACCCAGGACATGTGGGAAGCATTGAATGACGGCTGGCGGCGCTTGGAAGACATCAATGAAGAAGCAGCCTGCCGCGACCTCCCGCAAGTCCTCGACTGGGTAAAACGCCGAACCTCGGCCCTGCGCGGGGCCGCCGAAACCGGCATGCTGCGCAACGATGGATTCGATTTCTTCCGGCTCGGAGGTTATGCCGAACGCGCCGACATGATGCTGCGGCTCCTGGATGTCAAATACTACGTCCTACTGCCGGAAACCGAGGTTGTCGGTGGTGGGCGTGATCATCACCAATGGACCTCTGTCCTATATGCCAACTCTGCTGCGCGCGCCTATCATCATCTTTACGGCGGCGACTACAGTCCCTGGAAGATCTCAGACTTTCTCATCCTCAATAAAGATTTTCCGCGATCTTTGGCGTTCAGTTACGCGCGCATTGGTGAACATCTCGATCGCCTGGCCCGTCGCTACGGCAATCGCCATCAATGCCATTCTATATCCAATGAAATCATCGGCAGACTCGATGATCTCGGCATTGGCGAAATCTTCCAACTCGGCCTGCACGAATTCACCCAGGACTACCTTGCGCAAAACGTAAGGCTGTCGGATGAAATCGGCCGTGCCTATTTTTTCTGAGGCTCGCGATGCGAATCCAAATTACCCATCGCACCAAGTACGCGTACGAGCCACCTGCCGCGCAAGTGGCCTTGCGTTTGCGGCTCTTCCCATCCAGCTTTGATGGTCAAAAACAGGAGACCTGGAGCGTCGCGGTCAACGACAGCACGGTCGAGCCACTGTTTACCGACGGATTTGGTGACCAAATCGCCCTATGGCATGTCCGTGCGCCTTGCTCGGAGGTTACCATCACGGCGTCCGGTGTGATTGAGACGACTGACAAAGCCGGAGTTGTCGCCGGCCTGCCACGGCGCCCTCCGGCCGGCGTATTTCTGCGCACAACATCTCTGACTGAGCCAAGCGAACGTATCGGCAAGCTCACTGGCGCAATCGATATGGACGGTGAACTTGATCGGATGCATGCATTGTCGGACACCATCGCTAACACCGTCGAATATCGCAAAGGGGCCACCACATCCGAGACGCCGGCAGCCGATGTGCTCGAACAGGGCTCCGGTGTTTGCCAGGATTTCGCCCACCTCTTCATTGCCTCGGCTCGACAGCTCGGTACCCCGGCGCGATACATCAGTGGCTATCTGTTGACTGGTGAAGATCAAGATCAGCTCTTTGAGACCCACGCCTGGGCAGAGACTTTCGTCAAAGGGCTCGGCTGGGTGGGCTTTGACCCCTCAAATGGCATGTGCCCAACAGACCGATATGTCAGACTTGCATGTGGATTAGACGCAAACTTCGCGGCGCCAATACGCGGCGCCGTCTCAAGTGAGAGCGCAGTTGACTTGAAAGCCCACGTTGAGATTGGGCCTGCGCCGGCAGACGACGACTCTGAAGCGGCAAGCCAGTCCCAGCAATAGAGCCAAACCAGATCGGCAACCGTGCATTTCGGCGATAGTCAGTCAGAGCTGGCTTGCGTCCAAGATGGCTCCGTTAGCATGCAAGGTAGATCTTACCGATTCCGGTGAATAGTTGCCCGCAGCAACGAGAGCCGCCGCAGTTCCGGCGGCCTGCCCCGTCGCCATGGATGTCCCCATCACGCGAATTGCAGCACCGGCCTTGCGATCTCCATCCGCCAGCCGCCCAGCACAGAACAGGTTATCGGTATCGATACTGTGCAGGCATCCCATTGGGATCTGATAGCTGCCCCGCTCCGGCGGATAATCGAAGTCACTCTTGTAACTTTTCCGGTCGTGCCACTCTGCTCCCCAGGCACCGAGCGCGATGCTATCATCATGCGTCTGGCGGGTTTCAATATCATTCCAGGTCAATTGCGAACGCGCATTCAGATGGCGGGATTCCCGGGTTCCGATTTCAGGCCCTGTCGCAGCAAGATAGGCGCCCTCACACCCTGGGATGCTACGAACGGCACTCAGGTAGTTCCAGGCCTGCCGACGCACATCGCGTTCAGCTTGCGAAAGCGACTGGCTATCCCTGGGGTCATAGTCGGTGGAGGCCAGATAGACGACGAGATCGTTGGAATGTGGAAGACGCACAACAACGCCCCGGTCCTTTGTAACGGCGCCATCCGGAAAGCCTTGATCAGCAATTGCCTCAATAAGCTGATCAACCGTCACACTGACGTCGCCGGGTATCCCGCCAAACCTGCTCCCGAGAGTACCGAGATTGATACCGTCCGGATTGCCATACCGCGTGCTCGCTCCACCGAACTCCGCAAGATCACCATCACCGCTGCAATCCACAAAGGCCTTGGCCGAGAACGTGCTCTGCCCGCCGTGATTGGCTACTGTCACCGTGTGCAATTGATTGCCATCGCGAACTGCATCGATCAACGTACAGCCAAATCGAACGTCGACGGACGCGCCGGCACAAAGGTCATCATAAACAACCTTGAGTGTCTCAGGATCAAACGGAACGAACACACCGCGGAATGACATGACATCACCCAGCCCGCCCCTGTTCTTTTGTCCATGCAGAACTTCATCTGCAATGCCGAAAACAACCCGCTGCGGCGGCTTGGCCAAGGTGTAAAGACCACACCAGGTCAGCACATTGCGCATGGTCGCAGCACCGCCGAGACAATGATTGCGCTCAATCAGCAACGTCCGCGCTCCAAGACGGGCGCTCGCGATTGCAGCAACAGTTCCAGCGGCGCCGCCACCAGTAACGATGACATCATAAGAATCCATCAAATCTCGCTCCTATGATTCTGAAAGCCCACAAGTCCAAGTCACTTGGAAGACGCGGCCCAATGCCCGCACGGTTGCCATCAGAGAGAATGGCGCTGAAGCTGCAGACGCCTTTGCCATCGCAATGACCGGAAAACCAAACGGCTTCGCTCACGGATGGTGACGCGGCGCAGCCTTGGCGCCGGCCATCACATCCGCACGCGTCCCGATATGCGCAGTATGACTGGAGGCTTGAATGTCCAGGAGCTTTGCAACGTCTTGCGCAGCACGCGCGATCTCTGACGTCTCAACGCCGGTCTTGATGCCCATCTCGTTGAGCATATGCACGATGTCTTCCGTGGCTAGGTTCCCCACTGACGCAATTGTCTTTGGCATCGCTATACCGCCACCGATGCCACAGATCGCGCCTTCGACGAAACCGGCACCCGCATCCAAAGCTGCCAGGATGTTCGCAAGCCCTGATCCGGCAAGGTTGTGGACATGAAATCCAACCTCGATGTCATTGTGACGATCAAGCACGCGACCGAAGAGTTCCGAGACATGCCGCGGATCTTCCATACCCAGGCTGCCGGCAAGATAGAAGCGACGCATACCAGCGTTGTGAAACGCATCGATCATATCGACGACTCGATCTTCCGGAATGCGCCCCTCGTAAGGGCACCACATCGACATACCGAGTGCCATCACCCACTTTTTGCCGGCACCATCCACAACTCGAAACGTATCGATCGCGGCTTGGACACCCTGCTCCAGGGTCATGTTCTGGTTCTTTTTCTGGTAGGCCTCACTCACCGTGATCAGCCCAAGCAATTCATCGAGTTTGGTTTTGATGCCACGTTCCGCACCTCGGGCATTCGGCACTAGCCCGCGGTAAACCACGCCCGGTTTCCGCGCAATTCGTTCACAAACTTCCTCAGCATCGGCCAGATTGGGTATGACGCGCGGATGCGCAAAGCCAGTGACTTCGACGACAGGCAGCCCCGTCTCAGACAAGCGGTCCACAATCGCGACCTTGGTGTTTGTATCAACAGCTTGTTTAAAGCTCTGAATACCATCGCGTGCTGCCACATCGACAACCGTGATTTCATCTGGAAAGTTCATAGAACTAACCCTCCGGCTTTCAACTCGTCTTCTGAAAATCCGAGTTCCTCAATCAGCACCTCGCGGTTATGGGCACCCAGCTTCGGACCGGCACTCTTGATCTCGCCAGGCGTCTCCGAGAATTTGCCGACGACATTTTGCATCCTCACCGGACCACCCAACTCATCGTCGTCGATCGTGGCTATGTTCTCTCGCGCCTGGAACTGGGGATCTGCAAAAATCTGCGCAATGTCATTGACCGGCGCAACCGGAGCATCGACCGCAAGAAACAACTCCATAAGCGTCTCGAAGTCGAACTGCCCAATGGCCGCCTGCAGCTCAACGTCAAGTGCTTCGGCATTGTCGAGACGCGCTCGGTTATCCGCGAAGCGCGCATCCTTGACGAGTTCAGGCACTTTCAGTGCGTCACAGATCCGTTCAAAAGTCGATTGCGCCGAACCTGCCATTGAAACCCATTTGCGATCGCGCGTCTGGTAGGTGTTGCGCGGCGCAGTGAAGGGCAACCGGCTACCTTGTCGGTGTTGGATCTCACCGAGCTGATCGTAATCAATTGCTTGCGGCCCGAGCAACGTAAACAACGTCTCATAGATCGCGAGATCGATAATCTGGCCCTTCCCGGAATTACGCTTCTCATGCAGAGCAACGGAGGCGAGATAAGCGGCCATCAATCCAGTCGTCGAGTCAGCAAGCCCGAAGCCTGGCAGCAATGGTGGTCTCTCGGGCTCACCATTAATGAAGACAAAGCCGGAGAAAGCTTCCGCGAGCGTGCCAAATCCTGGCCGGTTGCGGTAGGGGCCGGTCTGACCAAAACCGGTCACGCGAAGAATAATCAAGCCCGGATTGATCGCGTGCAAAACCTCCGGACCGATGCCCCACTTCTCAAGCGTGCCCGTTCGGTAGTTCTCAATGAGAATATCGGCGTCCTTGATCAAACGCTTCACGATTTCAACGCCTAGCGGCGTGCGCATGTCAGCCGTAACTGACTTTTTCCCACGACCAAGGATCTTGTAGTAGAGGCCTACATTGTTCTTGTTACGCCCCCAGTATCGAACTTCATCGCCCGTACCGGGACGCTCCACCTTGACAACGTCCGCACCATAGTCGGCCAGAAACATCGCGCTCATCGGCGCAGCTAGAAAATTCGAGATGTCGACAACCTTGACGCCATGAAACGGCTTTCGTCTCTCAGCTGATTTTGAATTTGACATAAGACCGCCCTAAGATGTTGAGACGTCTTGATAGCATGCTGCAGAGCGCTCAGCCATGGCTTGCACAATCCAACTTATCGCACCAAGATGATCGACACTTGACGGGTGGCGCAACATTGGACCTCAAGTTGGCATCCACCCGGTTCCGACTTAAGGTCCGTCGCACTAGGTATGAACTTGAAATCTATCCAATTCGTCTATGCGATCGCTGCTCTCACGGTTGCGCTTTCATGCACCTCGAACAATCGCGCGTTTGCACAATCCCCTCCGTTCTGGTCAGAGATACAGGCATTTGTAGAGCGAGACAGAATCACCGGCACCAAACCATGTGGCGTTGTCTTCGTTGGTTCGTCGAGTATTCGCTTTTGGGTGACCCTGAAGAAGGACGTACCAAAGCAGCACATTGTCCGACGTGGTTTTGGTGGCGGACACCTAACTCACGTCAACCGTTACTTCGCTCAATTGATCAGACCTCACCGTCCAAGCAAAGTCGTGCTTTATGCCGGCGAGAACGATATTGCTGCTGGTCGCTCGCCCAAAGACGTTCTCAATGCCTTGAAGAACTTCCTCAACTTGAAGAGCAAGGCGCTGAACACAACCCCCGTCTACTTCATAGCAGTAAAACCATCACGCTATCATTGGGACAAGTTCGCAAAACAAGCGCGTACGAACGCGCTCATTCACGAATACGCAACGACCCGTCCCGATCTGGTGTTCATCGACGTTGTCCCGTTGATGCTAAGAAACGGCAAACCAAAGAACATCTATGTCGCCGACGGCTTGCACATGAACCGGGCCGGTTACAAACTCTGGAAACAAGCTGTGACGAACGCCTTTGAGCGGTCGGATGTCTCTAAAGCGCAGCATTGCAAATCATAGCGACCACAATCAAAGAACCGATAAATCAGCCAGAGACAGGGACAAGTTCGCCCCATCAGCTTACGATAATCGGACGTCGCTTGAGGTATGAAGCCCTATATAGAATACGCTTGAACGCGGAGGGCGAACTACGAATTGCGCTGACACTGCATTGCTGACGTAGCATTGCCCGCCCAACACTGATGGAGCACGAACTTGGCTGTGATAGATATCGAGGGTGACGCCCAACGGATTTGGGATACGATGCAATCCGGCGGCGTCGCTTTGATACCGCTTGATGTTGCTTACACGGTCGCAGCACAGACCATCGACGCCATTGATCGGACTTACGAGGCCAAAGGCCGAAGCTTCTCGAAACCCTGTGGCTCGCTGGGTAACTTCGCGATGATGCGCGAGGTCCTCGACATCGACAATCGGGCACGTGAAATCGCAGAGGCGGTCGTCGTCGACTACAACCTTGCCATGTCAGTAGTCGGACCCTACCACGCTGATCACGAGTATTTCGCCAAGATCGACCCACGCTGTGTCGAACGCTCAACTAAGAACGGGACGATGGATATTCTGCTCAATGCCGGCCGCCTGCATAACGCTTTGGCGGACCTGGCGTGGCAGCGCAAGTTTCCGGTGCTCGGCTCGTCAGCCAATGCATCGCTGACGGGGAGCAAATTCCGCCTCCAGGATGTTGAGCAGTCTGTACGAGACGCGGCCGCCATCGAGATCGACTACGGCTTAGTTCCACTTCATAACCCTGAATTGATATCCAGCACGATCATTGATCTCGTCTCCCTCGAAGTGCACCGCTTCGGCGTCAACTATGAGGTTATCCGGGATATCTTAAGACGACACTTCCAAGTCAACCTACCTGATAAGCCTGCCATACGTGATCAACTCATTCGCGGCGCAGCACGGGGTTAAGCAAGCTGAAGTAGCATCGCTACCAGATCAGATCGAAGATTCTGGTTTGCGATAGCAACTGCCCCAGATACGAGATCGTCGACACTCTGTTCACCAAGGACTTCATGATGGCACGCATCCCTTATCCAGACCCTGATACGCTTTCAGATGAGGCACGTGAAATGCTGTCGCGCCTCCCCGCCAAGATACGCATCTTCGACATGCTCTCGCATGCTGAGACATGCTTGAAGCCGGTCATGAAACTTGGTGGTGCCATTCTAGGAAAGACCAAGCTGGACCCACTTCTGCGAGAGTTGTGCCTCATACACGCCGTCAAACTTGAAGGCGGCATGTATGAGTATGTCCAACACGTCCCAGTAACTCTCGACCTGGGCGGCACTCAGGAACAGATCGATGCGATTGCGGCAGGCCATGACGATGCAGCCTGCTTCAGCGAGTTGGAAAAAGCGGCACTCAAGCTCACCCGCGAGGTCGTTGTCGATGTCCGCGCGTCTGAGGCAACACTGAACGCCGCCCGCCAGCATTTATCCGAGCGCGAGATCGTCGAACTCATCCTGATGGCGGGTTATTACATTATGCTGGCGCGCGTAACTGAGACGCTCGGCGTCGAAGAGGATCCACCAATCGGCGGCGCGGTCGTCGACAACGTCAAGGAGTGGGTCGCCAAGAAAGGGGCGTAGCTGCGCTGCATAAACACCCAACTAAAACATCTGCATCTGCCGGTCCGTCAAATCTCCGAAGCTGGTATCCAGAAATTGCAAAATGCTGTCGGCGGCAGGTGCAAGCTGCTTATCGAGATAGTGCTGATAGTCAGGAACAGACTCGAGTGCATCCACTGGCTCAGGTCCGTTGCAAGTGATCACATATCGAACTGTGCTGCCATGCGTTCTGAGTTTTCGTGCCGCCTGAACGTGTGGCGGGACATTCCGTTTGTAGTCTTCCAGACGCCGCCGCAGACGCTTGCGGTAGACGAGGTGTTCATCGAGCTCGCCCGCCCTCAGCGCCTCTGCCGTATCACGAACAAATTGGTCGAAGGGCTGATTGAGGAAGACACGTTGATAGAGCTCACGTTGAAAGTTTCGCGCCAGCGGTGTCCAGTCTGAACGCGCAGCTTCAAGGCCTTTGACCACAAGCAAAGGTTCACTATCCACTCCGGCAACCAGACCGGCATAGCGCTTCTTGCTTCCTGTCTGCATGCCACGAACAGTTGGCATGAGGAAACGCTTGAAATGCGTCTCAAACTCAACCTCCAATCGGCAGTCTATTGCATGTTCGGCGCGGAGAACCTGAACCCACCACGCGTTGAGATCATGCATGAGAGACTGGCCAATCTCCTGGGCCCTCTCAGCATTCACTGACGCGCCAAGCAAAACGAAGAGCGAGTCTGTATCGCCATAGATAACTTGGTAGCCCTGCGCTTCAATCCAATCGCGGCTTCGCGTGATGATCTCATGCCCGCGCCGTGTAATGCTTGAGGCCAGTTGCTGCGAATGGAAACGGCATCCACTCGATCCAAGCACTCCATAAAACGAGTTCATAATGATCTTGATCGCCTGAGACAGAGGTGCGTTCTTCTCACGCTTCGCTGCGTCACGCGCCTGCCAAAGCTCATCAATCAGACCAGGCAGGATGTGCCGGTCTCGAGAGAACGTGGCGTCATGAAACCCCGGCACCGGATCCTTTCCCGGCTGAGCCAGCCCAAGCGGATCAATGAAAAAAGTTCGGATGATACTTGGATAAAGGCTCTTGAAGTCAAGGACGAGAACGTTGTCATACAGGCCCGGTATAGAATCAAGAACGTACCCTCCCGGACTACCGAGACCACCAGAACTCGATCGAACATCAGGCGCAACGAAGCCATGCCGATGCAGGCGTGGCAGATAGAGATTATCCAGCGCCGCAACAGAACCGCCCAAGCGATCAATAGCCAGCCCCGTCAGGTTGGCGCGCTGCACTGCAAACGGTATCAAGTCAGCCTTGACAAAAATCTCATTGACCAACGTGCAATCACGCATGTTGTAGTCAGCCAGCTGGGTCTTGTTCTCGCGAAATTGCCGATTGATTTCCGCGACCTTGTTCTGCTCCGTTGTTATCAGCTTGCCAGTGCCAAGGAGCTCATGAGCCACGTTGTCGAGCGAAAAACTGTCGAATGCCCAGAAGCCGGCTTTCAACAACTCAATGCCATCCAGCACACCGCGCCCTGGAATACGTGCAACGCGAGGCTGGCCTGGATTACCAGGTTGCAGAATGGCGGCACTCTCACCGCCCCGTCCCATAGCAAACGGAAGACCTAAAGCCTGGCACTTGCGATCGATGAAGTTGAGATCAAAATTGACAACGCTCCAACCGATAATCAAATCAGGGTCGACGCGATGCAACCAGTCAAAGAACGCGCGCAGCAAAGCCGGCTCATTCTCGAAGTAGCGTAGTTCATATCCGTCACGCGTCTCACTCTGCCCTCTGCCGATCATGAACACAGCTGCGTCCGACGTCGCGGCTCCGGGCATCATCGTTGCCCCGGCGATTGAATAGAGCTGATCAGAATTTCCGCGGGTCTCGATATCGAGCGACAAGGCCTTGAGCTTCGGTTCGACCTTCACACATCGCAATCGCGGATTCACAATGGTAGGGGCACCGGCGCGCTGAATGAGCGTCCCGGTCGCCACAAGCCCAGTAGTCACGAACCGTTCCATCAAATAACGATCAGACGGTTTGATATCGGACTCTGCCAACACAGCTTCCGATTGGCGCAGGGCCTGCAGATCGCGTTGATGGTGAAAGTAGAGTGCATCAACCGGCTGACCGCTGAGGAGTTTCAGGTCCCGCGCCTGCCGTCTGGCGTTGGCCGGAATTGCCAAAGGCTGTGATCGCTCCACGAAGCAAACCGCCTCCTGACCTTCGACCACAAGCCGGACCGGACCTGTATCCGTCGCGCACCAGAATGTGAGCTCTACGCCCCCCGGCGTATCGCGCCACCCTCGCGTCAGCAGGTAACCTGTGATGGTTTCGTCCATAAGCGTGCTTTAGATCCAGAATCAGAACAATGGCAGTGGCACTTCGGCCTGCTATAGTTGAGTGAATAGACATTACCAACTTAGTTCAATTCGAATGAGAGGCCCAGGGATGAAGGATGCGCGGGACGTGGTCGAGCGGCATGCTCAGGCGATCAACGATCGAGACCTCGAAGCTTACCGAGAGACGATGAACTACCCATTCACGTATCAAAACTACAATGGTGTCGCGCTCACCATCACAAGCGCTGCTGAAATCGGCGAAACAGCACCGCCCCCCTGGGAAATCATTCTCAAAACCGATCCGGATTGGCAAACAACTGAATTCGACCATCTCGACCTAGTCGCGGGCTCGATGACATCCGCCGTATACAAGGTCCAGTTTCGCCGCTTGGACAAATCGGGCAAGGACGATGGGTCATATCAGGCAATCTGGATTGCCACTTCCAAGCAGGGACATTGGGGTGTGCAGTTTCGCCACAATCTTGGAAAGCAGCATCGCAGTTGAGCGCTGATCTTCCATCGCAACGGATTGACTTGACCCGTAACGTGCTCAGCAGCCAAATACGCTCACTTGATACATCAATCACCTGCAAAGCAAATCCTTGGGGCTAAATCGTAGGCAGTCTTCACTGGCCTGGCGATCACAGCGCAAGTTGAAGGGATAGCAATGAAACCACTCGACGGGATACGGGTCCTGGATGTCGCGACAATCCTGGCTGGACCGTTTGCGGCGACAACATTGGCCGAGTTTGGCGCCGAGGTCATCAAAATAGAAAAACCTGGTGAGGGCTGTGCGCTCCGAAGACTGGGAACGACCAGCCCCACAGGTGATACGTTCTGGTGGCTCTCTGAATCTCGCAACAAGAAAAGCATCGAACTCGATCTCAGAACAAGTGACGGCGCGGAGACGTTTCGGAAACTCGCCGCCACTGCCGACATCGTCGTCGAGAATTTCCGTCCGGGAACAATGGAGAAATGGGGCTTGGGATTCGAGACACTGCGGCAGGAGAACCCCGGTCTCGTCATGCTATCGATATCAGGCTTCGGCCAAGACGGCCCGAAGGCCAACCTGACCAGTGTCGCGCGCATCGCGGAAGGCATCGCTGGCCTCACTTACCTGACCGGCGATCCAGACGGACTTCCCTCCATCACTGGAGCATCCGGACTTGGTGACTATGTCAGCGGGACGTTCGGAGCACTTGGCATCATGATGGCACTGCGTGCGCGCGATCAAACCGGTCGTGGCCAACGGATCGATTTAGCTCTCTACGAAGGTGTCATGCGCTACATGGACGAACTCGCAGCCGTCTATTCGCACAACGGCCATATCCGAGAACGTCTTGGCTCAGAAACCCACCGCTCCGTACCTCATGCAACCTACCGCTGCAAAGATGACCGCTTCGTCGGAATCGCATGCACCAATGACGCCTTGTTCGCCCGCTTTGCCGAAGTGATGGGCCGGCGTGACATGCTCGAAGATGATCGGTACTCAACAAACGCAGCGCGCATTGAACGGCGCGGCGAGGTCAATGGTATTGTCGCTGACTGGGCCGCTCGCTACACCCGCGACGAAGTCATGGAGCTTTGTGCCAAAGCTTCGCTGCCATGCGGGCCGGTGTACGATATTTCTGAGACCATGGCCGATCCACAGGTTCAGCACAGAAAATCACTTGTCGAAGTTGAGCACCCCGAACTCGGTCCCATCTTTGTTCCAGGTGTCGTTCCCCGCCTCATGGAAACTCCCGGAGGAATCGATCATCTCGGCCGTGAACTCGGCGCTGACAATGATCTGCTCGAAAGCCTGCTAGCTTCTCCGCGACGCCAGGCAACCATTCAAGAAAGCAACGATAATGAATAATGACCCGGCAAAGATCGAAGACGTGCGCGCGCGCGCCAAAGATGTCGCTGACCGGATACTCCGCCCCGCCGCGGCTGAGATTGACAGAACGGAGGAGTATCCATTCTCCCATGCCAAAGCCATTCGCGATGCCGGTCTAGCCGGTATGACCATGCCGGCCGAGTATGGCGGCCAGGACCTGGGATTTGAAGCAGTGTGTGTTGCGGTCGAAGAAGCTGCGAAAGCCTGCGGCATCTCAGGCCGCATTGTCGTGGACACCAACATGGGCGCAATCCCGGCCATCATGACATTCGGCACAGAAGAGCAGAAGCGCCGCGCCGCCGAACTGGTTCTCGACGGCGACAAACCGGCCATCTGCTTTTCTGAACCAGGCGCAGGTTCCGACGCGACCAACATGGCAACCCGGGCCGAAAAACGCGGCAACGGATATGTCCTCAATGGCACCAAGCATTGGATTACGGGTGCTGGAATAACAAAGCTTTATCTCGTCCTTGCCCAGGTCTACGACGGTGATGAGCATCTCGGTATCGGTTCGTTCATGATCGAGGATGGGACCGACGGCTTGCGGCTGGGCAAACGCATACCAGCGATGGGTCTTCGCGGTATCCCGGAAGGCTATCTGCATTTTGAAGACTGCCAGGTTCCAGCATCGGCACTTCTCGTCCCACCGGCGGGCCTGCGTAAGGGTTTTGGGCAAATCATGCGTGCCTATAACTCCCAACGCATTGGCGCAGCGACAGTCGCACTCGGCTTAGCCCAGGGAGCATACGAAGAAGCACTGGCATTTGCTGACAAGCGTGAGCAGTTCGACAGACCAATTTCCGAGTTCCAAGGCGTACAATGGATGCTGGCTGACATGGCCATTCAGATCCGCGCTGCGCGATTGCTGATCATGGACACCGCACGTCAGGCCGATCCATTTCCAGACATGACACTCTCCGCTCAAGCCAAGATCTTCACCGCCGAGATGGCCAACAAAGTCACCAACGAAGCGTTACAGATTCACGGCGCCGCAGGCTATGGGCGAGAGCTTCCATTGGAACGCATGGTCCGGGATGCACGCATGTTCACGATCGGCGGAGGCACCGTGCAGATTCTAAGAAATATGGTGGCAAGCGGGATTCTGGATCGAAAATTACCTCAGACACGCAATGGATATGCCTAGTGAACCATTGAATGGCTCCGCGACAGTTATGGCTGGACCAAGACCAACGCATCAAGACCAACGCATCAAGACCGGGGCATCAAGACCACCGTTGACCTGCATCAATGCCGAGCGGCTTGGGTTGCTGTCTCCTAGCAGCCTAATCACAACCATCGGAGGCAGATCAACATGTATAAGAACATAATCGTACCGGTGGACCTTGAGCACAAAGAACAAGTCGGAAAAGCCATTGCTGTCGGCGGTGATCTCGCCAAACACTATGGAGCCGGCCTCACCTTCGTCAGCGTGACGATGTCTGGCCCTAGCGCGGTTGCCCACAACCCAGAAGAATTTGCCGAAAAGCTGGATCAGTTCGCGTCAGAACAGAGCAAGCAAATTGGTCATCCGGTCTCGACCAAAGTCGTTCTTTCGCACGATCCGTCGATCGATATTGATAACGTCCTGCAAGATGCAATTTCAGAACTGAGCGCCGACCTTGTCGTGATGGCCTCGCATGTGCCCGGCCTGAAAGAATACGTCCTCGCATCGCGCGCCGGCTATCTGGCCTCGCATTCGGACATTTCAGTGATGGTCGTCCGGTAGTCCCTCCAAAAAGTTTGCTGCGTGAAAAGACCCGCAGCAAATCGGTCGGCAGCTTGATACGGCTGACAGTCGTTGATGAGATCTAAGGGTGAGGAAGCCGCAGTGTTAATGCACTGCGGCTTTGAGCATTTCCACAGCAGACCCGATCGCATAGGCCGTACGACGGTCGCGACTGCACGAACCCATGCTTAGTCATATGAAGTGACTCGGCCGTTTACTTGGCCAGTTCCGCAGCGCACGTCCGGCAATGAGCCGTGTGAGGCACAACGTCGAGACGCTCATCAGAAATGTCCTCTCCACAGCGCACACAGACGCCGTATGTACCGCCTTTGATCCGAGCCAGTGCAGCATGGATTGCCTGCATCTCATTGACGCCGGCGGTTCCGAGACCCTCCAAGACCTCATCCATTTCGGCTTCAGTCGCGCTCTCTTCCCAATCAGGATCGGGTGTTTGCTCAAGATGATCCTCAATCCGGTGCACCCGACCATCAAGCTCAACCAATCGCTCGCGAAGTACTTTCTCTCGTTCCGTATAGTCTCTCATTGTCAGCGTCCTTCTACCTTTGCGGTCAGGTTGCCTGCTCGCTGGTTAGGACGCCGTGATATGGATCAATCATCACCTGTGGAACAAGCGAATCAGTGCTGGTTGTATGACACCACCTTCCTGAATTGATGCACCTCAATGGCAGCTGCACCCATCGCACCTAGACTGCCCGCAGCAGCATGGGAGTGGCCGATGTATAAGAACATATTGATCGCAATCGACGGCTCTGAACTCTCGCAATCGGCGCTTGAAGCAGGTCTTGGGCTCGCCAAACCACTTGCCGCCGATGTGACAGTTATCACAGTGACAGATCGTTGGCCGTTGGTGGAAGCGGCAGTTCAGGCCCAAGGTGGCATTGACAGTCCTGAGAAGCATTACCACGACTTGGCCGAACGTGAAGCGCAGCTCACCTTTAAAGCCGCCAAAACCATCGAAGACGGACACGGTATCACTTGCCAACATCGACACGTCATAGATCGTCACCCAGCCGAAGGCATATTGGAGGCAGCCAGTGAGTTCCAAGCTGATCTAATCGTCATCGCGTCGCACGGTCGTACCGGCCTGAAGCGCATGCTCCTTGGCAGCATTGCATCCGAAGTCACAACGAGGAGTAATGTACCTGTGCTTGTCGTCAAGTAAGACCGTCAACCGCAAACTGTTCAGCACATCGAAAGCTAGAAGCAAGGAACCGATAGCATCATGTACACCAAGATCCTGCTCACAACGGACGGCTCAGAACTCGCAGACAAAGCCATTCAGCATGGTATTTCTCTGGCCGCTAAGGTTGGTGCTGCAGTGTCGATCATCACTGTCATCAAGCCTCTTCATGTTATCGCACCGGCCGAAGTCATGGTTGCGTTCCCCAGTGCGGAATATGAGAAAGGCGCACAGGAGAATGCGCGCTCAGTCTTGGAGAAGGCGGAGAGTCTCGCCAAGCAGGCTGGTATCTCGTCCCAATCGCGCTCCGTCACACATGAAGAGCCGTGGCAGGCAATCGTTGATGCTGCCGACGAAGACAACTGCGATCTCATTGTCATGGGCTCTCACGGAAGATCAGGATTGACCCGCCTCATGCTCGGAAGCGAAGCACAGAAAGTCCTCACGCACACCAAGACGCCGGTGCTCATCGTGAGATAACAGGTGTCTCACCAGAACGAATAACCCTGAAACCACAGTTATGATCTTTGGGTCCCTAACAAGCGACCCAAAGGTCGCTTCCCAAATTGAATAGCAGTACCCAGAGACTATGGCGTGGCGCTGCTTGCTGGCTTCAGAAGTTCGCGCACACCGGCAACAATTCTGTGTCGGTCTGGGAAGACATGATCCTCTAGAGACGGAGCATAGGGGATCGGCACATTAAGAGCGCAAACCCGCTTGATCGGTGCCTTCAAGGCGGCGAACGTTTGCGCATCTTCAGCAGCAATTGTCGCGATCTCAGCAGCGGCCCCGGCTGTCGGGCAGGCTTCATCTGCAATCAGCAGGTGTCCGGTCTTGCGAACAGACTGCCGAATAGCATCGACATCCATCGGCACCAGCGTTCGCGGATCAATGACCTCAAGAGAAATCCCTTCGCGCTCGAGCTCCTCGGCAGCTGCCAGTGCCTCCGGCACCATCCAGGCGAGTGCAACAACCGTCACATCCTTTCCTTGGCGTTTGATGTCTGCGCTGCCAAGTGGAATAGTCTCATCCTCGCTTGAAATCTCTTCTTTCATCCCATCGAGGCGTCCGCATTCGAATGAAATGACTGGATTGTTGTCCCGAATAGCCGTTTTCAAAAGCCCCTTGAGGTCACGCGGTGTCGACGGAATGATCATCTTCAATCCAGCGAGATTCATGAACATGGAATAAGGGCTTTGCGAGTGTTGCGCGGCGCGGCGTGTTCCGCCACCAACCGTTGTTCGAAACACAATTGGGAACTTCGCTTGCCCGCCGAACATGTAGTGGATCTTGGCGGCCTGGTTGACGACCTGATCCATGGCCACAAAACTGAATGTCACCAGACGCCAATCCACGATCGGCCGATAACCACAACCCGCCGCCCCGATTGCCATACCTGTCAGAGCACTTTCCGCGATTGGAGTTGCACGGATACGTTCAGCGCCAAATTCAGATAACAGCGAACCTGGTGGGTCGGTCGACAAATGAAAAATTTTCGCGTCCTGCCGCATCTCTTCAGCAATGGCTTCAAAGCCGGCGGCGTTATAGCTAACTTCACGCATTCTCGGCCTCCCTAAGTGGCAAACACATCGTCCATTGCGGCCTCACTCTTTGGAACTGGACTGGCCTTGGCAAACGCCACAGAGGCTTCGATCTCATCCAGAACTTGTTGATCAAGCGCATCCCAGTCACCTACAGCGAACTCGTCCGAACTTGAGATCAAATGCTCCCGCAGACGCTCAATCGGATCCCTGGCTTTCCATTGCGCAATCTCTTCCGAACTACGGCTGTCCGGTTGATCGGAACGTTCCGTATGCCGGCGATGGCGATAAGTCTTGCATTCAATCAGGCTCGGACCATCTCCCCGCCTGGCTCTATCGACCGCCTGGGCTGCTGCTTGATGGACAGCAAAAATATCATTGCCGTCGACAACGACACCAGGGATACCATAACCAGCTGCACGCTCTGCAATATCTTCCACCGGGACACTATCAGTTGCAGGCACATTGACCGCCCATAGATTGTTTTCGCAGACATAGATAACTGGCAATTTCCAGTTTGCCGCGATATTGATGGACTCGTGAAACGGTCCGGCATTCGACGCACCGTCACCAAAGAAGCAGACAGCAACCCCGCCATTGCCATCAAGTTGCTGCGCAAGACCAGCCCCGGTGATGATGGAAATCCCGCCTGCCACAATACCATTGGCTCCAAGCATGCCGACATCGAAGTCGGCAATATGCATGGAGCCGCCCTTGCCTTTGCTATAACCATCTTCTCGGCCGTACAGTTCAGCCATCATGCGGTTCAGATCAGCGCCTTTGGCGATACAATGACCATGCCCGCGATGTGTCGATATAATTTTATCGCTCCGCTCGAGCGCAGAGCAAACACCAACGGCAACGGCCTCCTGACCAATATAACAATGAACCACTCCGTAGATGTGGCCGGCATGAAAATCATCCGAAGCACGCTCTTCAAATCGCCGGATCACCTGCATAGTGCGCAACATTTCACGTTGCTTTTGTGGGGAGAGGTCGTCCATCGCGTCACTACCTTTTTTGCATGACCGTGAGGCACAACGTTCCACCATGCTGCAAGGCGAAGCAAGACCCGTCGGCACAATGATCAAGACAGCGAAGAAACTCTCCGCTTGAATCTCGCATAAATAGTGGCTTCTCTCACTGCATCCGAGAGTACAAGCGTCCAGACATCACTCGTAGCTTGGTTTCCGCTTCTCTCTAAAGGCTGCAACACCCTCGGCAAAATGCCGTCCGGCTCGAACCTGATCGCCAAGCTGCTGTTCCATGGCCTCACGGCTCTCAGCATAATCTGCAATGCCGGCGCTGATCTGCTGCTTCACCGCCTGCACGGCATCCGGGCTGTTGGCGGCAATCGCCGATGCTGTTTCAATCGCCTCATCAAGCACGGAGGCTTGATCTACAATCCGATTGATCAGATTGATTTTCTGAGCAGCTGCAGCATCGATCAGCCGCCCCGTGAGGATAAGATCCATCGCATGGACATAACCAATCTGCTGAACCAGCTTGATCGTCGCCCCACCGAACGGATAGATCGACCATTTCACTTCTGGCAGGCCGAACCGAGCATGTGGGGCCGCAATCCGAATATCAGTCGACAGCATCAATTCAACACCACCTCCGGCGCAGTCGCCATTGACCGCTGAGACGATCGGCTTGCAGAACGTGGTATTCTTGAGCAGGGCGCGGTTAACGAGGTTTGCCATCTCTGTTTCCGCGGATAAGTCGCCACCGATGTCAGCACCTGAACAATAGGCTTTGTCGCCAGCACCGGTCACGACGATACAGCGGCAGTTGTCATCCTGATCAAGTTCGTCCCAGAGATCCGCGAACTCGGCCATCATGGCGCGCGACATCGCATTTCGCTTGGCCTGATTGTCGATAACAATCTGTGTGACATAAGGTGCGGGTTGACTGACAATGAGCGGCACGTCGGATTTCCTCTTGAGTGGTAGTCAGCGTTCTGCAATCAGACACCCAATATTGGCGGCCAACAATCGCGCTAGCGTGGACATTGCCGCAGCGGGCCTGATAGCCTAGGTGTCACACGCTGTGTCCTGCGTGACGACCGTTACGCTTAAGTATAACGAAATCACATGAAGGCACCATATAGCCGCACAATCTTCGAGTTGCTCTGCGAGCAGGCTGACAAAGCGCCAGAGGAGCTGGCGGTGGTTGATGGCGCTCAGAGGGTCTCGTTCTCGCAACTCGCTACCTCTGCAAGCTGTCTTGCAGCCGGAATGCAAACGCAGGGAATCCGCCGGGGAGACCGTGTCGGTTTGCTGGCGAGCAACCGCATTGAGTGGCTTGAAATCTTTTTTGCAACGACAGCTCTTGGCGCCACTCTCGTGCCATTCAGCACCTGGTCCACAGCGAGTGAGCTTGAATTTCTCATCAATGACTCACGCGTCAAGTGGTTGTTTCTTGTTGAGCAGTTCGGCGAGCAGAAATTCGCGAATGCCGTTTCTGACCTGCTTGCCTCGCATAAAACACCAGCGCTCGAAGTTTGCTGCATCATCGAAGGGACCACGTCCACAGCGATGGCAAGCCTGGACGACTTTCGATCAGATCAACCGCTTCCTGACTTGCCCCCCGGCGATCGAGCCAGCGCAACAGACCCGCTTGTCCTTCTCTATACTTCAGGCTCCAGCAACCGGCCGAAATCAGTACCGCTGGATCACTACGCTGCAATTGAGAATGGTTTCAACATTGGCGAACACCAAGGCCTGGTCGCAGGCGACCGCGTGCTGATCTCCATCCCACTCTTTTGGTCCTATGGCGCTGTCAACGCACTACCAGCCATCCTTTCACACGGCGCAACCATGGTCCTGCAGAGCCACTTCGATGCAGGCCGCGCACTTGATTTGATTGAGCGAGAACGCTGCACCGCACTTTATACCTTGCCAGCTATGACAAATGCTCTGGTCGGACATGATGCATTTCGCCCCGAACGCACCGCCACGCTCAGAACCGGCGTGACCATTGGTGCGCCGCAGGACATCACAAAGGCAGCGACCGAACTGGGTGCTGATCAAATCTGCAACATCTACGGTGCGACCGAGAATTACGGCAACTGCTGTGTTACCCCTCACAATTGGCCACTTGATCAGAGGGCTGGATGCCAGGGACCTCCCCTGCCTGGTGTGAAAATTCGGATCCGCGATCCTGAGAAAGGTGACCTGCTCGGTCCGGATGAGATCGGCGAAATCGAAGTCTCCGGATACCTGACCCGCGGCTACGACGGCAATAGTGCCGAAGCCAACGCGCAATCGTTCACCGAGGATGGCTATTTCAGAACCAGCGATCTTGGATCACTCGATGACCATGGGCACCTGCGTTTTGCTGGCCGCCGCTCCGAGATGATTAAGCGCGCTGGCATCAATGTTTCACCGGCTGAAGTGGAAGAGACGCTTCAGCAACACGACCATGTTGCGTTGGCCGGCGTCACCGGGCTTGATGATGCTTCCCGTGGTGAGATCATCGTTGCGTATTTGATTGCACGGCCAGGGCACACCATCGATCTGGAGAGCGTAATCGCTTTCTGTCGTGAGCGCCTTTCGCGCTACAAAGTCCCTGACCGCGTTATTATTCGAGAAAGCCTACCACTCACGGTCACGGGCAAATTAATGCGCCGCGAGCTCAGGGCGCTCGCTGCCAAAGAGGAATAACCCCATGCGAGCACTACTGTGTCGCTCTCTCGGTTCATTGGACAATCTCGAAGTCGGAGAACTCCCATCACCTGGGATCAGCGAGGGACAAGTCCGCATTGCCGTCAAGGCATCAGGCATCAATTTCCCTGACATTTTGATGGTTGAGGGAAAGTACCAGGTCAAACCGGACTTGCCGTTTGTGCCGGGCCTTGAGTTGTCCGGAGAAGTCATCGAGTGTGCGAGCGGAGTCGAACACGTAAAACCTGGTGATCGCGTTCTGTCTTTCGCACGCTTCGGTGGGGCTCATGCCGATGAGATTGTGCTGCCCGCAGAGATCGTAACGCCCATCCCAGATGCCATGGACTATGTCACAGCCGCAGCATTCCCAGTGGCTTACGGCACGGCTCATTTCGCACTTGCATATCGTGCCAAATTGCAGCCCGGAGAGAACCTTCTTGTACTTGGTGCAGCAGGAGGTGTCGGCCTCGCTGCCATAGAAGTCGGCAAATCACTCGGCGCACGTGTCATCGCCGCTGCCAGTAGTCCGGACAAACTTGCCATCGCCAGAGAGCACGGTGCTGATGATGTCGTGAACTACTCCGAAGGCAGCTTGCGCGATCAAGTTCGAAGCCTGACGGACGGCGCTGGCGCTGACGTAGTGTTCGATCCTGTTGGCGGCGACGCGTTTACACAATCCGTCCGCTGCATTGGTTGGGAAGGCCGAATTATGATCATAGGCTTCGCATCAGGAGACATTCCAAAAGTCGCAACCAACATGATCCTGGTCAAGAATTTCTCGGTAACCGGTGTCGTATTCGGTGAGCACAGTCATCGCTACCCCGCAGATACGCGCGCGCGCCTGACCGAACTCCTCGATGGCTACACAAAGGGCCAGTTCAAGCCACGTGTGATGGCCACTTACACGCTGGATGCCGCCGGAAAAGCAATTGCCCAGCTCTCGGAGCGACGCGCTGTCGGTAAGATCATCCTAACACGTTGAGAGATCTTGATGCGATGGGGCAGACCGGTATCGCGGAAGCTGTAGCGTGTCGCATTAAATCGGTGCCAGAAATCACCCCAAGATCAAGCGTTTTCTGGCATATCTTGAATACATTTGAATGCGAAAAGCATTAGGTAGTCGTTCACAACCCAACAGACTTAGCTGCCAGAGCGTCTTTTCTGTCGCGCCAGCTGTGCCTCGCGTCGCGTAATGTACGCCGTCGAAACGAAAATCACAATGCCACCGACCCATACGGCTGCACTTGGCACTTCGGTGAACATCAAATATCCAGCCGCTGCCGTCAGCGGCAGTTTGACAAACTCGAGTGGTTGAATCTGTGTCATCTCAGCCAAGCTACAAGCCGATGTCCAACAATAATGGCCGAGGGATCCGGCAGCTGCCAAGCAAACCAACCAAAGCAGTGTCATCGCATCCGGCCAGGTCCACACGAACAACGCAGGCACCAGCGCCATCGGCGTTGACAGTAAGACCATCCAGATAATGATCGCCTCCACCCGGTCAGTTCCGGTCAACCGCTTCACGATCAGCGCCGTCGCCGCCAGCAGAACGGCATTCGTCAATGCCAGACCAGCCCCAAAAGATAGCCCACCTAAATTTTGCCCCACCACAATGAGCACGCCACAAAAGCCGACAGCGATAGCCAGCATCCGCCGCATCCTAACCACTTCCCCCAGCACAAGGACCGCACCGAGTGTCGTGAACAATGGCGCCGTAAACCCCAGTGCTGTCGCCTCGGTCAGCGGGATCAGCGTGAGCGCAGTAAAGCCGGCAGCCATTCCAGCGATATTCAGGATCGACCGCAGCCAGTAAAGCCCCATGTTGTCCGTCTTCAACAAGCCAATACCGCTGCGCATAATGAGTGGCGAAAGAAGGATCAGCGCAAAGAAATTACGAAAGAATACAACCTCCAGAATGTGGACGCCCTGCGCGGCAAGGCGAATGAACACACCCATGGAAACAAACAGCGACATCGCCATCAGCATAAAGATGGCAGCTTGCACCGGTTTCGACAAAGTGCTGGCACGCGCCTGCGCCGTTCTCAAACTGCTTAATGGACTCTTCATTCAGGATCCGTCGATGAGGGCGGCGCGCCAATCTGGCGACAACAATAGAAAGTATGGTGGACGATCGGGCCGAAACAGGTTCAGCCGCTCAGGATTTGCCAGCCACGATAGTCAGACCATCCCCGCAGGAACCTATCAGGCAGCCGAAGGCAATGTCTGTCATGTAGGATAGCACAGTCGCATCGACTTGGCTCGCAGGAGCATACCAGCACGCCAACCAACTTGACGGACAGTATCATCACATGGGTCTTAAGCAGCTGTTCTTTTGCAACGCCAGGCGTCAGAGTACTGTTTCGGTCTGGTACCGGCGGCAAGTGTTTTCACGCACCTGCATCCAATCTCTTGACGAGGAGCTTATGAAATGAAACTCGGATTTGTTGGCATTGGAAACATGGGCCTGCCGATGGCCGGTCGATTTCTTGATGGCGGGCATGAGCTGACGGTATTCGATAAACGCGATGAAACCATGAGGCCGCTCCTCCAGCGCCAGGCTCGACCGGCTTCCAGCATCCGCGACATGGCCGACCAGAACGAGACTGTGTTCGTCTCACTGCCCGACCTTGAATCGCTTCGCACCGTGTGCCTTGCGGACGATGGCCTCCTCAGCGGCAGCACAATCAAAACCCTGGTCAACACCTGCACGGTCGGCGCGCCACTGGTCGAAGAGATAGTTGCAGCCGCCGAAGCTCGCGGCATTACGATTATCGATTGCCCAATCAGCGGCGGACCTCCGGGCGCACGGGCCGGCACACTATCGGTGATGGTATCCGGAGACCCGGAAACAATTGAAACACTGATGCCCGCCATTTCCCTATGGGGTCCGGTCACCAATGCCGGACCAAAGCCCGGCCTCGCTCAAGTCCTGAAGCTCACGAACAACATCCTGTCAGCTGTTGCCTTCGCCGCGACCAGCGAAGCCTATGTCATGGGAGCCAAGGGCGGAGTCGATCCCGAGGTCCTCACGGAAGCGATCAACAACGGTTCCGGCCGCAACAGCGCAACACTGGACAAGTTCCCACGTGCCGTTCTCACGCGCAGCTTCGACTATGGTGCCGAGATGCACATTCTGATGAAAGACATTGATCTTGCCATTGCGCAGGGTGAACGGCTGGGCGTGCCGATGTGGGTCTGTCAGGCAGCCCGCCTCGTCTACAAGCATGCAGTGTTTAGCGATGGACCAAAGCCGGACATCACCACCATCGTGAAGCAGGTTGAAAGAGCCGCGGCGTTTGAGCTTCCAAAGACGCGATAAAGGCATCTGGCCCTCTATCAGCAAGCGAATTGCGACAAAGCCCTGATCAACCGCTCGACTTCTGTGGCGCAGACTAATTGGAGACAATGCGACTTGCCATCGGATCGAGCACTTCAGTCCTTGACCGCTCGCCAGACGCAGATTACAAGCTGTGGTCTCCGAGGCCTGTTAGACAGGGTTCGTTACGTCCAACAGGACAGCCGCAATAGCACAATTGGTAGTGCACCTGATTTGTAATCAGGGGGTTGGGGGTTCGAGTCCCTCTTGCGGCACCAGTCTTTTCAATGACTTAGCCTTATCTGCCCTCTGATTGACAGTCTTCTGTGCGGGATTTTTGCGGGACTGAGCCAAAAGAGAACCACGCATCACCACCAGGTCGGGTCGCTGACCATCCCTGTGGCAAACCCGTTCCGCAGCCTCAATCAAGCCTGACAGTTCAACCGCAGAATAGTGCGTGGTAATCCGGCCCGAGCGGTGCCCGAGCAGATCCTGACGGTCCTCAAAACTCACGCCGGCCGCCCGCAAACGACGCCCGAACGTGTGTTTCAGGTCATGTACTCTGACGTGAGACAGACAGGCCCGCGTCCGCGCCTTCTTCCACGCCGAGGTCAACATCCGCGAAAGCGGCCTGCCCTCGTAGACAAAGACATGAGTTGCATGTCGCCCACGACAACGATCGATGACACTCCTGGCCACACTGTTCAACACGACCAGGCGTTCATCGCTGTTCTTCACCCTGGATCCTGGAATAATGAAGACGCTGGTTCCAAGCTCCGGGACGGCCACTTCCCACTCCCAGCGCAACTGGCAAATCTCCTGGTCGCGGCAGCCGGTGTTCGCGGCAAACAGCGCCATCTCTGCCAGATGGTCCGGAAGCTCACAGACAAGACGTTCCTGCTCGTCCCAGGACAAAGGATAAGCAGTACGCTTGTTCGTGTCCGGCAGCAGCCGGATCTTGGCAGCCGTCGCCAGCCAGGTCAGGCCGTTGTCATCCACCCATTCCGAAGCTGCAAGGTTGAGCACGCGGCGAACGACCTTCAATCCATGATTGATCGTTCCCGGAGCGCGTCCCTGCAGGCGTCGATGCGCAACCCAGGGATCGAGCGTCCCACGATGCAGGCGATCGATCGGCACGTTCCCGATCCAAGGCATCAGATGCTTCAGATGCAGGATGTCGTCGCCAATACTGCGCTTATGCTGGTTCTCCAACACGTACTTTGCTGCTGCCTCTTCGAATGTGCGGCTTGGGCGTTGACCGTAGACCTGCGCTTGTCTGGTTTGGTCCATCAGTCGCGCGAGGATCATTTCGGCTTCATCCTGCCGATCTGTTCCAGTGCTTTGGCAAACGCGCCGTCCGCAGATGACCTTGTCGATGTGCCAGATCCCTTTTCGATTGATGAGGCCTGGTATGGTCTTGCGTCCCATGAAGGTACTCCTTTCTGAGCGGGACGCCCGTTGCGGGCGATATATTGGTCGACCCAGGCATCGAGTTCAAGGCGGTCGAAACCGATGCCCTGTCGGCCGATGGGAATTTCGGTCAGGCTCGGACGAACCTCTGCGTTGAAACGGTTGCGATCTATACCGAGATAGCCTGGCGCATCCCGCAAACGGATGATCCGTGGCAGGACCACCATTGGCCAACTGTTATCGAGGTTCATAACTATTCCTCGTTCGGTACCGGTCTGCCCGCGCGTGATGCCTCATATCGCCGGTCAGTAGCGGTCACGGTCGAAGTCGCCTTCCAAATGATCAGGCCTGTTGCTGTGGATCACGCGTCGTCCTAGTGGCACCCGGTGAATCGAGTTCGAAAAGTTCAGTTTGCTCTGGGAGGGGCGCAGTGGGTTCAACCGATTTCCTGAACGGATAATCCCGCGGCAATACAAAATACTCCATCATTGGCCTGCGCGGATAGGAGCGCCGGCGGGCAATCTCGTAGCCACGTTCGTAGGGATGCATCGGCCTCTGACCATTCGCGATACCAAGTCTGATCAATGCATCCCTGAGCTCATCGCGCCCGATCGTCTCAAGACGGTTCGTGTCTGCATACTCGTCGCACAGGGCCTTGATTGTGGGGAGGTCCCTCGTGCCGACCTCACCCTGCTTCGCAGTCCAGACGAGTAGTTGTGAAGCCATCTCATCCTGAGATATCCGTTTGTGGTGACGGAGAAGATGGTCATGCTGGCGCGCGGCTGTGTCAGTCTCACGGATATTGGCGGTAGACACGCGCTCATGCCACCTCCCAAAGCGAAATGCATGCTGCAGGATCTGCCTCATGACTCATCCTCCGTCTCGAGGTCATTGCCCCAAGGAGAGGCTGTCCGTGTTGCATTCTGGTGAGAATGAACCAGAGGTCTGCGAAGTAGGTACTTGTTGGGCATCAGGGTCTTGTCAGACCTACGCACACCACCCTCGACCAACACCAGGAGACACAATTCTCTGAGGACCTTGATCGCCTTTCGGTAGCGTGCCGCGGTCCAGCCTGGCAGGACATTGTCGCGCGCCATGGCTTCGCGGTCGACAGCAAATGCACTGCTGCGCTTGGCGTGCTGTGCTTCAAGGTAACACCAAAGAAGGAGAGCATCGCCACCATGTCGGTGCTCGGCAAAATAGAACTGCTCCTCACGTGTAAGAATGGTCCGTGGCGAGCCACCTACCCAGTTCCTACCCTCCCGCTGGTATTTCCAGGCTTGGGCCGCACAGCTGCAGACCTCGTAGTCGGGTAAGGGCACTTCAGTCCGGCTGTCGTTCAAGGCTCTCGCAGCAGCGATCAAGTCATCGCGATCGTGAAAGTCTGGAACAATGCGAAGCAGCTCCAGAAACAAGCCGTCGTTGCGGCCACCCACAGCGATCTTATCGCCATTATAACGTTCGCACGGTATGGCCCCGGTCGGCTTTCTTGTCCTGGATGGGAGTGTACCAGCAGGAAACGTAGGTAGTCGGTCGATCAGCTCGAACGAGCCGCGGTAGAATGTATAATGCGCACCACTTTTGGGATTGATAGAAGGCGGGGCAACAACAAAGCCGCCCGTCGACTTGATATCAACCTCAAGACCCTCGCTTGTCCGCAAGTTGCGGCTCCCGACGGACACCTGCCCGGACTTGTAGTACAGATGGAACCCGCCGGATGGTGTGCACACGATCAGCGGTGTGTCACCGAACCTGGCCAGCATCGGATCGAGCAATGAAGGATCGTCGATATCAACTACGACAAGATACGAGGGGCCGCATGAAATCCCAACGTTCGCGCTACCGAATTTTCTGATGAGCCGGCGCAGCTGTCGGTTCAATCTAGCTGGTTTGAGGATCTGCCACCCCGCGATCAGTGGTCGCTTACCGTCCTCACCACCGCACGGAAATGCTACAATCCCCAGCCTGGCAAGATGTGGCGCCATACTTGCGTATGGTCCATCGGGATCGCCGCCGTCGCCCGGCGGATCAACGCAGCGACCCCCGCCTTTATAGTCGCCTGGCGTTAAGCTTCCACCTTGCTTGTCAGGCGCTGACTTCTGCAAACGCGGCTTGTCCAGCTGCAATTCTCGACGGCGACCGCACAGTACTTTCGATGCCGACATCGCGACGCGCTGTGAAGCGATCACCGTCAATGCAAACGCCCTATCATGCGCATTCACATTGCCCGGGTCCGAAACGTCATCGCTCAGCGGATCGCCTTTCCGCGATCTGATGACGCGCTGATCGAGTTCGTTGACCAAGCCCACCGTATGATGAAAATGCGTCTGGGGAAATCTATTTGATTGCCTATGGAGCTTAGGCGGGAGCGCAGGAATTTGAAGGGTCGCTGCCTTGATCCGCCGCGGCATCCTTTGGGTGCGCTTGAGCCACCTATTGGCACGAAATTCTACGAGAGGGGTGGAAGACTTGAATGATCCCAAACACAACATTTGACGCTACCTCCGGTTACAACGCGTCGGAGACAGCTAGTAGGAGAGCTATGCAAACTCGACAGGACTTTGCACAAGAGCACTAAGTTTTTTTGAGCTGCGCCGGAAGGCGCCCCTGCTTTCGTAACTGCGAAATATAGCGTTCCAGCAAGCTTAGGCTGTCGTTCGCATACCACCGCCTCAGTCCTGGTCGGCCATTATCCCCACAACCGTCCCACTCCTCCCTTAGTGCCGGCAACCCATCCTTTGCAAAACGCCGAGCGAGTTGACGGTTAGCAGTTGTCGCCAACTCATCCTCGCTAATGTTTTGAAGTAGCCAAGTACCCAAGAGTGTTTTGCGATGATCCTTTGCATTGCGATTGGCTTGGGCTCCAACCTTTGCTCCTTCCTTGCGATTATCATCAGACGCGTATGCTCGCAAAGCCGCTTTCTCATGATGGAGTTTCCAAAACAAACGCTCTTTCATCTCCCCGATGGTCGACAATAGCGCATCTCGTCGGTGAGGAATGTACTGCAACAATTCTTTGCGATTTGAAGGAGACAAGCCATCGACCCTTAGGCCGAGATGAGGCGAATTGAGCTGCTCAATTCGTCCAAGTATTTGCGCTGCCAACCATGCGGGACTCTCAGGTTCTGCATCGCCATCGAAATAGCCATGAAAAATGCTGTAGCCCGTACGTGCAGCTTGGAGACTCATCAAGCGCGGTTTGCTTTCTTCATTAAGTTCGAACCAAGCCAGAGGTGTGTCAGTCTCTGCGTCAGCAACGACATAACAACCAGATCGGTCCGGCAGCCCGACGTCACGGAGAATGCCGCGACATCTCTTGGCCAGCTCGGCATAGCGCTTTTCAACGTGCCAAGCTGTAAGCAGCTCAGGATTTCCAAGGAGTTCATCCACCGAATAATAAGGTGCTTCGCGTTTGGTGAGTCCACCACCGATAGGTTTGCAACGCATTGCCTGTGCTCCATGTGTAACAAACGACACTCAATTTTGAATCGGCAAACGTCTCATGCCCAGGCTTTTTTTACCATCCCTACCAGCTATCGATTGACCGGTACGATCTATTCTACATCTCGCTCAACACATCGAAAATTCGCACCATCGCCAAGAGGCTGTCCGTCGTTAGGGTCAAGCCGCCGATTGGAGCGTGAAGCTGGCCGCAACGTTCAAGTCATGTGGTTGCTCGGTCGTCTTCTCGCGGATCACAAAAAGATTGCCGAGTTCCGTCGGAACAATGGCCCTTCTATTCGCAAAGTCTGCTCGCAGTTCGTTGAGCCATGCCGCCGGACCGGCTTATTGAGCGAAGCGGGGATCAGCTTGACGCTGCCAAAGCCACAAACATTCAACAATCGTGCCGGCAACCAGTTTGCCAAGCCCGGCTACCGCAACGTTGCCAGCAAGGACAGGCATATCTGCCCGGCCGGCAAAGTGCTCATGTTCTCAACGCTTTCTTCTCAGCAAGATCTGACCGCGTCATGCCAAACTCCCATTACCGAACTAACAGATCGGCACAACTTTGCAGGGGAAAGACAGTCTGAAACTGGAGTTCATCGTGCCCCATTGCCCGCAGCATAACGACGGCTTCGTGCTTGTTGCGGACATCTGCATCAGCAAGGTATGTCCGGATGTATGGAAGGCTCCTCGATAGCTGCCGTTGCAGCTGCAAGGATTGAGCCTTCGACGCCGCCAAGCTTCTCGTAGGCTGGAAGCGGTGCGCCACCAGCGCTTTACTCCTGCTGCAAACGCTCCAGCGTGAAGCTTAATGGTGGCAGCGCGTCGGGAATCAATCGCTCGGTCAGTTCGTGTGTGACGGACAAGGGTGTGCCAGAGGCGGTGGCACGGGCTGCCGGACCTTCGATCATTGTGCGATAGTCGTTAGCGCTCATTGGGGCCAGGCTTGACATCCGGAATCGGGAACGAGACAGTGCCTTCTTTGACTTGAATTGATAATTCCGACCAATGCCCACCGGTGATAAGCCTAGCGAACTTCGTCAAACGCGCGTTTTTATTTCCTATTCGCGCAGCGAAAGCATGTTTGCTGAATCGTTGCGAAATGCGCTGCAGGCACAGGACTTTGAAGCATTTCTCGACAAGCATGACGTCGCTGCAGGAGAACCCTGGCAGGAGAGACTTTCCGGACTGATCATGCGGGCAGACACCATCGTCTTCTGTCTCAGTCCCAACTTTGTTGCCTCCGATGTCTGTGATTGGGAGGTTAACGAGGCTGAGCGATTGGGCAAGCGGCTGATCCCGGTTGTGGCTGTTGAAACTCCAAACCAGGACGTCCCCCAGCGGCTAAAGCGGTTGAACTACATTTTTATGCGTGAAGAGCATGAAATAGGCTCCGGGCTTTCGGAACTCGCCGGCGCGCTTAAAACGGACATCTCTTGGATACGTGAACAGACCAGACTGGTCGAACTGGCCGAGAGATGGGACCAGGCAAAAAAGCTTGGCGCCGAGCCGTTGCGAGGGCAGGAACTGGAGGATGCTGAACGCTGGCTTCTCGATAGGCCACACCACGCTCCAGAGCCGACGGACGTTTTGAAGCGCTATATCCGTGAGAGCCGCGATACTCAGAATCTGCGACAACGCCGGGATCGCCGCAGAAACCGAGTGATAGCGGTGGCCTCACTCACCGCGGCCATGGTGATGACGGCTCTTAGCGCACTAATGTATATGCAGTGGCAGCTGGCCCTTGCCACACAGTCCGGCCTGTTGGCCGAGAGAGCCCGGAAGGTGGCATCGGAAGGCGATGCCGTGACGGCAATGTTGCTTGCGGTCGAAGCCCTTCCGGACCGCGATGCCGAGTTCCTGTCGCGAGCAAGGTGGCGCCCGGAGGTTCCTGCGGCACGAAGTGCATTGGATATCGCATGGCGGACGGGAGGCGTACCCATTCGCGTGTTGGACCATGGTCGCGAAGTGGACGTGGAAACAGCCCGATTTAGCATGACCGGCAGATACGTGCTGACCACGGCCAACGACCGCAAGGTGCGGCTTTGGAGTTCTTCGGGCACTCTATTGAACACCTATGCGATCGCGGACCCGCAAGACAAAAACCAGTCGATAATTAGTGCTGAGATCCACCCTGATGAACGGCATGTCCTGATCGTTTTTCAGAACGCAACACAACTTTGGGAGCTAATGGGCGACAGGCCACTCAAGTCGCTAGCTCATCGTCTGCCGGATTCATCCTCCCTCATACCGCGCCGCGCTAGATTTTCCCCGAGCGGGCGAACAATCGTGACGGCAGCAGACGACGGCAGTATTGCCATATGGGACAAGAACGGCGAACCGCTACGTGATCCTACCACGCACCACAGCGCCCCGATAGTCAGTATCAGCTTCCAGAAAGGCAAGAAGTTCGACACCGTATTGACCGCATCCCGAGACGGTACAGCGGTCCATTCGACCGTCGACGGGTTGGTGTTGGCGTCTGTAGAAACTAAGGGGCGGGTTGCACTGGAAAAGGCTGTTTTCGGCCCATCGCCCATAAGCATTACAACTTTGACTGGCTTTGAATTTATTGGATCGAAACTCCCGGATGGCGTGTCGTACAACACCGTTGAGACCTGGGTTCGGTATCAAGGAAACAGCATTCAAAGGAACAGCATTCAGGAAATTGCCAGGCCGCAGAATACGTCGCGTGCGCCATCAAGAATAAAAAACGTCTACTCCAGCATTGCGCGCGATATCGGCAACTATCCAGGCGAGGAGCGCATATTGACACTTCACCGAGATGATCGAGCGCGTCTTTGGAAAACCAATGGTGGAGGCGGCAGATATTTGATTGCCGAACTCGGCGGACACTACAAGGACAGCCTGTGGACCGCGGCATTCGGCCGACACGGCGAGCGTGTATTGACGGCAACGGCACCAAACATCAGCGCCCTCACAGCTAGTGGTGATCCGGTCATCCTCGCGGCTGGCAACGCACGTTTATGGGATATCAATGGAAATCTCCTTGCCATATTGAAAGGACACAAGGCGAGAGTGAATTCAGTCGCCTTTGATCACAATGGCGCATTAGCGGTTACCGCGTCTGATGACGGTACGGCCCGTATCTGGCAGCTCGACGGGCAACTCGTCGCCGTCTACAAGGAGCGCGATGCGCTCATTCGGTCCAATTCCAAGTGGCGCGACGTTCTCGACGATCGTGCCGATGATAAAGCGCGCCCTCGCAAAGCGGTTTCAGAAATGGGCGCCGCAATTATGATCAATACAGGGCTGTCGGAAAAGTTGTTCTACTTCGACGAGAGTGAAGCGAGGAACTCTCGCCGCAGAGGAAAAAGTCATCCAGGTCAGGCGTATCATCTGAAGGAAGAGTCCTTGGTTGCAACTGAATGGGCGGAAGGCTGGCGAGTTTGGCGCTACGTGACCGAGACCGCATACTTGGTCGACGAAGTGAAGCGGGTTGTTCCGCGATGTCTAACAGGCGATGAGCGCGCCAATTTTGGCCTTCCGCCGGAAGTTCCGCGTTGGTGCTCAGAACTGCGCAAGCCGCCATACGACGGACGGACGGCCGCATCAAAAACGGCGCAGTAACGTTTGAGTCAAATAAAAGCGGCTGATCGAAGTTGGTTTGTATCTTTCGTCTGACCGCCTTCAACACGCACACGAAATCTCAGCTCGTGCGCTCGCCGATAACACTGATGCACTGCTGTTCGCCTAATGCCATGCCTGCGCAATTGCGACCGCCAACATCCACAAGAGCTGGCTACGCAGAAACCACTGGCTCAAAAACGGTGTATCAAACTGTCCTACACCAGCGTCCCTGTCCCCGGGGCTTTAAGCATCGTGCTAAAGTGGTCTGAAAACGACCGTTTTTGAGCCATGCCCAAGACCACCAAACTCAAAGCCGCCATCTATGCTCGGGTTTCCACGACTGACAAAGGTCAAGATCCCGAGAACCAGCTCCGCGAGTTGCGCCGTTGGTGCAAAGCCAACGGCTACGCGATCTTTGCTGAGTACGTGGACAAGGAGAGCGGGCGCAAAGGCGCCGGCGACCGCGAACAGCTCCGCCGCATGATGGAGGACGCCGCTCGCAATCAATTCGATCTTCTGGTTGTCTGGGCGCTCGATCGTCTGACAAGGGAAGGGTTGGCGCAGACCGTCCACTACCTCCGCCGTCTTGATACGTTTGGCGTAGGCTTCCACTCGTATAGCGAGCCGATGCTTTCAACGCGCGACGAGATGGTGCGCGACATCCTGATCGGTGTGTTCTCAGCGCTCGCCAAAGTCGAGGCCGTCAAGCTCTCCGATCGTACCAAGGCGGGCTTGATGCGAGCAAAGAAAGAAGGCCGCGTGGGTGGAAGGCCACGGATCACCGTCAGCAAGGAAGACAAGGCTACGATCAGGCGGCTGGCCCGCGAAGGAATGAGCCAACGAAAGATCGTCGATGCCATCAATCACAGGCGCAAGAAAGAGGAGAAGCTCTCACGGACGGCGGTTCAGCGGGTGCTGGCTGGAGGCGTCTGAACGTTCGCGCGGCAGCAATCCCCCTGATAGCCGACGCATTGTGCTCGGTGCGAGCCTTTCTCCCCTGGGCCATCAAGCGACCTGAGCAGTTGCAGCATGGTTGAAGCAGGTCATCTGGGCCGGGTTGAGAAAGCGGACATAGCTATTGTGGAATGTGCCGCATCGCACCAACGACGTGAAGTCCAGAGGGCGTGTGAGAACATGCTGGGATTGAGTTCTTATTCGGGTACGGCCAAGCCCGTGCAGAAATTTGGTTTTCGGTGACTCTAATCGCCATGGAATCTCTCTGTGATCCGCCAAGTGCTTGCCCTGGGACGATTATTGCCGAGAGCCAAGATAAAAAGGCCCTGATGGCCTTGATCAGTGCCGGTATGCCGATGATCGCGATGACTCTCATCATATTGTAGGCAAGGACGTGCAACGCCATTTCTGTTGCGACGTGTTTGAGCGTTCGCATCTTGAAGTGAGTTGCACCCATCCAAGCTTTGATCGTGCCAAAGGGATGCTCGGCGGTCTCGCGGCGCGTCGCCATCTTGTCCGGGTTATCTTTAAGGCGCTGTTGCACACGCTCAAGGACATCTTCGCGTTCCCACCGGGAGATGCGCCGCTCTTTGCTGGGTGTGCAGTGATGCTTGACCGGACAACTTCCGCAAGCCGTTGTCCAATAGCGATGTAGCACCTTGCCGCCTTCCTTGCGTGTCATGCGAGAGGTGAGATATTGCCCCGCCGGGCAAACATACCTGTCCCTTTCGGCATCATAGATGAACAAGCTGCGGTCGAACCGGCCATGTGCCTTGGCATTCGATGTCGTCGGTTTGGGGAGCGTGACCGTGATGTCATCGTCTTCGCAAGTAACGATCTCCTCGCCTTTATAGTAGCCTTTGTCGGCAACGACATCGAGTTTATCGACACCCAGTGCATCACGTGCCAGGTTGGCCATGTCCGCCAATGCGTTGCGGTCCGACCCGATGTTAGTAACTTCGTGCGCAACGATCAGATGGTTCTCGGTATCAACCACACTTTGCACATTGTAGCCGATGATACGGGGATGCCGGCTGGTGATCGCCATGGAGCGTGCATCCGGGTCTGTTTCCGAGATCTGGTCGGCATCAGTGCGATCCATCTCGGCTTTGATCGCTTCCAACTTTTCGGACTCCTTCTTGAGCCACGCCATTTTGTCGGTGATCCGCCGAACCTCCGCTTCGCTGACTGGCATGCCGGTTGCCGACTGAACTTCATCAGCGCGATCGAGTTCCGACAGATAACGTCCGATACGTTCGTCAATCTCTTTGAAGCGCTTGCGCAACTTCTCACGCGTGAAATTCTTGGCCTTGGCGTTCACCGCCTTGAACTTGCTACCGTCAATGGCAACGCTGGCACAATCGAGCAGCTTGATGTCACGGCAAAGTGCAATGAATTGGCGGCACACATTACGGATCTCTGGCCCATTGTCCTTGCGGAAATCGGCAATGGTCTTGAAGTCGGGCTTGAGTGAGCCTGTCAGCCAGATCAGCTCGACATTGCGGCCGCACTCGCGTTCCAGGCGGCGCGAGGATTGGATCTGATTGAGATAACCGTAAACGTAGATCTTGAGTATCGTCGCCGGATGATAACCTGGCCGGCCAGTGGTCTCCGGCACAACATCAAAACCGAGTGCGCTCAAATCTAGTGCATCAACAAACGCATCGATCGCACGTGCCGGATTATCTTCGCTGACATAGTCGTCGAGCCGCTCGGGAAACAGCGTCGCTTGATTGCGATCAGCACCCTCGATGAACCGCTTCATGATCCACCCCGCAGAGAATCAACGAAATAAGTCTATCACAAGCGACGAGCTGTCTTTTCACACACCCTCTCCACATTGCAGACATGTAGTAGTTCTGGGTCGCAGCAATTGCTGATCTGTACTGGCTCTGACGAGCGCGAATATCAAGGTGACACTCATTTTCAATCAATATCAGCTTGAAGCTTTCGGGATGCCCATTACTGTTTAAGGCGTGTGAAAATCGTCTGAATCAGGTCCTTTCGGCCGAGCCGGAGGGCGTGCATTTCTGGCAAGACAAAGAGGGAGCGCTCGGATGCGCGTCATTGCACTCGAAGAACATTTCTCAGTTCCTGATTTGGTTGCCAGGATCGACCCTCAGGCCATCAGTCAACGCGGCTTCCGCAAACGCAACGCTCCTGCTGCTGGCCCCAATCCGCTCGAATTGCTGCCTGACATGGGTGACAAGCGACTGCAGTACATGGATGAAGCCGGGATCGATATGCAAGTTTTGTCGAATAGCGGACCCGGTCCTGATCTTGTTGCCGGCGCGGATGGCATCGCTATTGCGCGCGAGATGAACGATTATCTGGCGGCAGCTGTCGAGCGTCAGCCAAGCCGCTTCGCCGGACTTGCGGTCCTTCCGATGCAAAGTCCTGAGGCCGTTGCAGCAGAACTCGAACGCGCCGTCACACAACTCAATTTTTGTGGTGCGTTGATCAACGGCACAACAGAAGGACGCTTCCTGGATCATCCGCCCTACGACGACTTGCTGGCGACTGCAGTCAAACTGGATGTGCCGATCTATGTCCATCCCCATTTGGCGCCTGAGGCGGTCCGCCAAGCCTACTACTCTGATCTGCCCACGGGGACAGATCGCATTCTGGAAACTGTTGCCTGGGGCTGGCATTCGGAAACCGCACTGCATGTCTTACGCCTCGCGATGGCTGGCGTGCTTGACAAGTACCCCACACTCAAACTGATCGTTGGCCATATGGGAGAAATGCTGCCCGTGATGCTGGCGCGGATTGATCAAGTCGCCAAGCTTGATGTCGCCCACTTGGAAAGACCGGTGAGTGAAGCAATCATCGATCAAACCTGGATCACGACGAGTGGCGTCTTTACCGTCCCGCCTTTCCTTGCTGCTTTGCAGACCTTCGGAATTGACCGAATGATGTTCTCAGTGGACTATCCCTATGCGCCAAACATGGGCGGGCGAAAGCTGTTGGACCGCATCTCTCTTTCACCCGATGACATGACTAAGCTGACACACGGAAATGCTGAAAAGCTACTGAAGCTCACGCCGGCGGCAACCTCGTGACGAACATGCCTGCGCAGTTATCTCAGCTGTCCTGAACTCGCTGTTGTTGGCGTCGGGATAAAAACACCGCGCCTTCGTCTAGTTCGCACCGAGTTCCGCGTTCGAGGGCCAGACTGATCTCGGAATGAACACCCGGCCCTCCATAAGGGCACGCGCCGTGCGCACAAACCCAATACCTTTGATGTCTGGATGGGCCCGGGCCCCTGAGAACTCGATAACCGTGGCCAGCGTCCCAACCGGGTGTTCAATGTTTACTGTTTGACGCGGGTCATCTGAGACTCCGGCGAGCCCATCCACCACTGTACCGCTCTGAATACAAGCTGCTGCAAGGCACTGACTGCCAACCAGTGGAAACGTGCGATGGCACGTGTGCGGCACCATGTAACGCGCACAAATTGTGCCACCGTTGCGCGGTACCGCTACGATGCAAAATTTCGGCACTACGCTGCCGGTCGGATCGCCCAAACCCATAGCGTGGGATGCCGCAATGCGAACCTGCTCAAGTTTTTCGAAGAATGCCCGATTGGCATCGATCTCCTCAGGCAGCTCGTAGCCGGTCAATCCCAATTGCTCGGCACGCGCGATCACCATTGGAATTGCAGCATCCACACACGACACCTCGACGTTCTCGAACACATCGATCGCATTGCCTGTTGGTAGAAGCCTGCCGGTTTGCGTCCCGACTAACTCTGTGAAAAATAGTTCAATCGGAGCAGACACACCTGGAACACCATCGATCGCGGTTGATCCTTCGTATGTGATTTGGCCGCCAGGTGTTTGGACGACCACTTCGATGATCGCGTTTGTGTTGAGATTGAGCAGGCGCAGCTTTGTGACGGGTTCGTCTGTGGCGACCAAGCCGCTTTCGATCGCAAACGGGCCGATCGCTGCTGTCAGGTTGCCACAGTTCGGCTCGAAGTCGACGCGGGCTTCATCGATCAGAACCTGACCAAATAAATACTCAAGGTCGACGCCTGGACGGCTCGATGGACCAACCATCATCGTCTTACTGGTCAGCCATGCTGCGCCCCCTAAACCATCGGTTTGACGTTCGTCAGGGGAGCCCATCACTGCCAACAGTACTTTTTCGAGTGCCTTGCGATCCCGCGGCAGGTCGGCCAAATGGAAATAAGGCCCCTTCGATGTCCCGCCGCGCATCAGCATGCATGGAATAGAAATCTGGCTCATCGCTTAAAGGCGGCTACCGGGAGCGACCGAGCCCTCGTTGGCGTTGAAAACCAAGGTTTCAATGGAGTTTAGGTCGGTCCCCGTGACACGCACGAACCGGCTGTTGTCAGAGATCTCGATTGAGTGGATGTCCCTCGGTTCGAACGTGCCGGCCATACCTGGGTCCAACCGAAACTCTTTTTCTCTTTCAAGCCTGGCTTTGCCACTGGTGGCACCATCGTCGAGGCGCTTCCAGATTGCCATATCCGTATGCCCAACCGCCTGACCGTAAATCGCCCAAGAGTCGCCATGGTCGTGCGGTGGTCCAGATTTGCCTGCCGCATAAACATGAACCAACACGTTGAAGCCAGTTTCAGGGCAGCGATGAACCGTTGTTATGCCGGGTTGAGCATCAGGACCGCAGTACTCGGCCAGAAAGGCATCATCAGTCAATAAATTCGTGAGATTGACGCGAACATCGTCGCGCCCTTCCGGTCCAGGTTTTTGCTGCAGCATGCGACGCGTGTCATCGCAGAATTGGTCGAGTGAGTAGGCCATATAGCAGTTATTTCCTTCGTAGTAGGTCGCTTCCGCTTGCGATGTCTTTCGCTAGGTGTGTCGCTGCAGGAAGTCCTCAACTCCCGCGCGGACCGCGTCCGGGTTTTCCAGCGGCGTGATGTGGCCAGCATCCGGGATGACAAGATGCTCACCCTTTGGGATCTTGGCGGCCGCCTCCGACAATGCCTCTGGCGGTGCCCCTTTGTCCTGGGCGCCACCCAGCAATAGAGTTGGCGCTTTGATCTTGTGGATGTGCGGACCGAAGGCCAGCGTCTTCAGTGCCTCACAGCAACCGGCATGACCAACCGGATCCGTCCCCCTGATCATGGCGCGGACACGGTCGAGCACCGGAGGCTGTGCCGCCCGCGTTTCGGGTGTAAACCATCGTTCGATCGTGGTCTCGACGACGTTCTCCATGCCGCCATCCTTGGCCTTATCAATCCTGGACTGGAAGTAAGCCGCATAATCAGGTGGCGCGTCCGGGCGTGAATCGCAAGCAATGATACTCTTGATGCGCTCAGGGTGATGGATACCAAGTCCATAGCCAACCATGCCACCGATTGAGAGACCGATCCAATGGGTTTCGTCGACACCGACTGCATCGAGGAGACCAACTGCATCATCGATAAGCATCGGAAAGGTATAGGGTCCCGGCACCACTTCGGTCCCGCCATGGCCACGGTTGTCGAAGCGCAAAATGCGGTAACGGTCATTGAGAGCGGCCGCAAGATCGTCCCATAGAGTCAAGTTGTTGGCGAGGGCGTGGGACATGGTCACCCAAGGTGCGCCTTCAGGCCCTTCTACAACGCAATTGATTTCGATCCCGTTTGCTTTGACTTTCACGCTTTCAATCCTTTGAAAATTGCTATTGCTGTCCACCGCGGCCACTCAACTCTTATTTCGCGGTGGTTGACTGGAGATTTGTCAGCTGGCTTGCCGGTCGTCTAGCCAGAACGCTCAGCGGTTTCCTCTGACATCAAGCGCTGGCTTCGGCCAACTCCAACTGCGAGGCACTGCTTTTGAGACCAAGTGAATCGCGCAAGTGTCGATGATCGTATTCGGTATGGAACAAGCCGCGCCGCTGCAGCTCCGGCACGAGCAAGTTGACAATGTCATCGACACCCTCAGGCAGCATATCGACCATCATTGTGAAGCCGTCTGCCGCTCCGGCTTCGAGCCGCTCTTCCATTGCATCAGCAACGGTTGCAGCGGTCCCGACAATATGCTGGTGCGAGCTTGGCGCACGTGTCAGGAGCTCACGCACTGTTAAGTTCTCGGAGACGACCAGATCGATAACGCTTTGGCGCCAACCGACCCCGTTCTTGAGCTCTTCATCAGAAGGCAGTTCATCAAGCGGAACAGGCTTATCTAGATTATCACGAAGAATATCGGGGCTAATGCCCATAATCCGCGCCATGGTGGCGAGCAATTGCTCAAGTGTAAGCGCATTATCCAGTGCCAGCTTTTTGCGCTTTGCATCTTCCAATGTTTCACCCAGGACGACGTTCATTCCTGGCAGAACCTTGATTGAATCTGGATGCCGCCCATGACCTTCTGCAAGACGCCGGATATCGGTGCGAAACGCTTTTGCTCCAGTGGTGGTGTGTTGTGCCGTGAAGACGACGTCGGCAAACCTTGCCGCTTGGTTGCGGCCGGTCGGCGAAGAACCGGCATGAAAGATGACCGGCCGTACCTGCTGCGATCGCATAAAGGGAAGTGGTCCGCGAACCGAGAAGTTATCGCCCGAATGATTGATGGCGTGGATCTTATCCGGGTCGGCAAACTTATTATTTTCTTTGTCGCCGACAAGCGCGTCACTCTCCCAGCTTTCCCATAGCTTGATGACTACTTCGAGAAACTCATCAGCTCGGCTGTAGCGTTCTGGAGCATCTAAGTGCTCGCTGGTGCCAAACATTTGAGCAGCCACAGCATGAGCCGTAGTGACGGCGTTCCAACCGACACGACCCTTCGAAAGATGATCAACTGTGGCGAAGCGTCGGGCGATATCGTAAGGCTGGTTGTAGGTCGTCGATGCTGTTCCCACCAGCCCGATCCGGCTCGTGCAGGCAGCCATATAGGACAGAACCGAGGCGGTATCCATTGCACCGCAAGGGCGTTGTGCTCCGACCTCGAGGCTCGTGATCTGTTCAGCCAAGAATAGAACATGCAGCTTGCCGGCTTCCGCTTTGCGGGCGATTGTCGCGTACATATCCGGAGACACGTAGTCGGTCGCTGGGCCCTGACGGACTCGCCACGCACCCGGCTGATGTCCGAGGCCATGCATCAGCGCAGCCGTCAAAATCATCTGGCTTTTGCGCGACATATCAATCCACCCTCATCGAGAATCTGCAGCGCCTTGACCGATCAATGGCGCGAGATTCGGTCAATCGAATCCACGGCAACCAGGGAAGCATCCCATCAATTTCAAGACGTCATCCCCGTTCTTACCGATCATTCAACCCACATCAAAAATGCCGAAAGACATCAATCATTGACATCAAATAAGCATTCTAGGCTTGCATTTAATTAGCAGTCAATGTCTTTAATACGAAGACATATTGGAGACGCCTTCATGCCTGTTCAGCCTCTAACATCAGCCCTCAAGTGCTTTGAATTGTTAGACGTCATCTCTGCCCAGTCATGTCCCGTCCGAGTCTCCGAACTTGGCCGTCTAATCGGCGAAACCCGTGGAACGACCTATCAGAGGCTCCTGACGCTATCGACGGCTGGTTGGATTGAGCGGCTTGAGAACGGTAGCTACCGCCTGACGGCACATGCCTGTCGAGTCGCCAATGCCGCCATGCAGCAAGCGGGAATCGACGCGCGGGTCACACAAATCTTAAACCGGCTGTCGCAGGAAACTGGTGAAACATCCACACTCGTCACCCTGGAAGATTTTCGTCCGGTGATTGTGCAGAGAGTGCAGTCGGATGATACTTTGCGGGTGGACCAGAGGATTGGCGCGGAACTCTCGTTCAAAGATAGCCCATCGGGTAAAGTCTGGCTGGCGTTTGGCCCTCGCGGGCTAACTGATCAACTGAGAGTGAAAGGCGTTGCCGTTGCATCGAAAGCTGAAGTCAAGCGGGTCCGCGCCGATGGTTATGCGACCGGCGGGGGTGGCAGAACCCTGCAGGGCATTGCAGCGGTCTCAGTACCGCTCATGAACCGCGTCGGAGCTTGCGCCGCGTCAATGTCTGTTGTTTGTCCCGATACTCGATTTGACCTGAATCGGATGCTTCCCCTTTTACAGGCGGCCGCAAACGAGGCCGTCCCGCTACTTGCAGAGTGAACGTCGACAAGCGTCGCTTCTCGCTTCCAATTGTGCAACTTGCAAAGCTAGAGCTCGACAATAAGCAAAGCTTCCGGTTCTTGATGATGTTGTTGTAAAAGTCGTTGAAGCTGTCAGCGAACAATGCTTCCGTTTTCTCAGCGCTGAATTGGGAGACGGGCGATGATGGGACGGCTCAATCGCGATCAGGACCAGTTATTCTATTCCTTCAATCTCAATGATGCGGTGCCGGGTGATCATCTCGTGCGCAAGATTTCGGCCGTCCTCGACCTGTCCTGGGTCCACGCTGAGTTGGCCGATCACTATTCCAATCTTGGTCGACCGTCGATTGATCCCGAGCTGATGCTGCGCATGCTCATCCTCGGTTATGTCTTCGGCATCCGCTCGGAACGCGCGCTAGTGCGCGAAGTGCAAGTCATTTTCGCCTACCGATGGTTTTGCAGCCTCGGCATAGAAGACGCGGTGCCAGATCACTCGTGGATAGATGTTCATTCCAACCTTGTGGGATGAGTTTGCGCCAGTCAGACTTGCTTGAATATCAACTTTACGATTTGGTTTGTTCAAAAATGGAAGATACCTCAACGGACAATGCGCCGGCCGGCCCCTTGCTTGGCGTTCGCGTCCTCGACTTAACAACAGTTATGTTGGGTCCGTTTGCAACGCAAATACTTGGAGAGATGGGTGCGGATGTCATAAAATTGGAAGGACCTGGTGGGGATATTACGCGACGGACTGGCGTTGGAAAGTCGCCTGGTATGTCGGCATCTCATATGCTTAAGGGGCGAAACAAACGGAGCATCGTTCTCGATCTAAAGAGGCCTGAGGCGCTTGGACCACTGCGGCGTTTGGTGGAAAGTGCAGACGTCTTTGTTCATAATATTCGCCCGAAGGCCGCGAAGCGCCTAAGTATTGACTATGGCACTATTGCCAATTGGAAGAGCAATATCGTTTATGCTGCAGCAACGGGGTTTGGCGAGGAGGGCCCTTACGCGGATAGGCCTGCCTATGACGATTTGATTCAAGGAGTATCGGGCTTGGCGGCACTATCGGGGGAGGTAGACGGTATACCGCGTTACGCTCCGAGTGTTTTGGCCGACAAGACTGTTGGTCTCTATCTCATTAACGCGATTTCACTGGCTCTTTTTCATCGAGAACGTACAGGCGAAGGACAACGGATCCATGTGCCAATGTACGAGACCTTTACGTCATTCATAATGAATGAACATATGCAGGGTCATACGTTCGAGCCACCGGTTGGTCCAGCTGGTTACCAGAGACTGCTGACGCCCCACCGGCGCCCTTATCAAACCGCCGACGGGTATGTCTGTGTTTTGCCTTACAATGATAAGCATTGGAACACGTTTTTTGCACTGACCGGCCGACCTGAACTCGGCAACGATGCAAGATTTTCTGACCAAGCGTCACGCTCAAAAAACATTGACGCTCTGTATGCCGTTGTCGCAAACCTCATGACTAGTAGAACATCAACAGAATGGTTGGAGGCGTTGTCTGCTGCTGACATTCCTGTCATGCCTATGAATACGCCGGAAGATCTGTTTCGATGTCCGCACCTAGACAGCGTGGAAATGTTTCCGGTAGTCGATCATCCGACTGAAGGCAGTATTCGACACATCAAAGTTCCGGTTAGCTTCTCAAAAACACCAGGTGGCTACTATCGCCATCCCGAGCATCTTGGGCAAAGCACAGAAGCAGTATTGTCTGATGTCGGCTATTCGTCCGCCGATATTTCCGACCTATTGGAGGCTGGTGTCATAGGCAAACCGACAGAATAAGAAACTCTGCGCCGTATTTTGTTCTTGATGACGGCATTGTGTTGCTGCGGCTGCCATAATGTCAGAACTCCAGGGCCGCTTCTGTTTATCAGCTAACCGTCAAAGTTGCTCAGCAGCGGCTGGGACTTGAGCAAGTCGTTGCGGAACATTACTCGCCGAATCGCTCTCAGCGAAATGCTCGGAGATCAACATGGGTGTTGCAGCAGCTCTTAGATCTATCGAACATTTCCGAGTATTGATCCTTGTTAATTTGGTGCTTAGTGGCAGAGCGTTTTGAGCTCTGAGCACCAGCTTGCCGCCTGTCAGTCCCATCCCAATAGAGCCTTGTCCACAACCGGACTAAGTTGCCATTGCTAATCGTTAGCACCACGAACCGCGTTGATAACCGCATCAGTGACTTCTCGCGTAGTTGCCTCTCCGCCAAGGTCTGGGGTGTGGAAGCGCGGCTCAGCTGTGACTTGTTCAACAGCTCTCATTAATCGCGTTGCCGCTGATTGCTCGCCAATATGTTCCAGTAGCATGACGCTTGACCAGAACGTACCGATAGGATTGGCAATACCTTGTCCCATGATATCGAATGCAGAGCCGTGTATCGGCTCGAACATCGATGGGAACGACCGTTCGGGATTTAGGTTCGCTGTCGGAGCGATTCCCAGTGAACCGGATAGCGCCGCAGCCAGGTCAGACAAGATATCTGCGTGAAGGTTGGTGGCAACGATTGTGTCAATGGATTCTGGCTTTGCTACCATCCGCATGGTCATTGCATCGACCAGCATCTTATCCCAAGTCACGTCAGGGAACTCGGATGCAATTTCAGTAGCGATCTCATCCCACATCACCATGGCATGGCGCTGAGCATTTGACTTGGTAACAACTGTAAGCAGCTTTCGCGGTCTGGATTGAGCAAGCTGAAATGCAAACCGCATAATCCGCTCGACCCCAGGACGAGTAAACATTGCAACATCGGTTGCCGCTTCCAAAGGTGAACCTTGATGTACACGACCACCTACCCCAGCATATTCGCCTTCGGAGTTTTCTCGAACAATCACCCAATCAAGTTCGGCGTCATTGACGTTCCGCAACGGTGACGTGATGCCGGGCAGTACGCGCGTCGGTCGAACGTTCGCATATTGATCGAACGGCTGACAGATATTGAGGCGAAGACCCCACAACGTGATGTGATCCGGTATTTCAGGGTGGCCCGCAGATCCGAACAGAATTGCATCATGATTGCGGATTTGGTCGCGGCCGTCTTCGGGCATCATGCGCCCGTGCTTCTTGTAGTATTCGCCGCCCCAATCGAATTCTTCAAACTTGAATTCGAAATTCTCGTCTCGCTGTGCGATTGCATCAAGGACTTCAACACCTGCGGAAACAACTTCGGTTCCGATGCCATCTCCAGGTATTGCTGCTATCTTATAGGTCTTCAACTTCCTAACATCTCCGCTTTGTCGAGTTCATGCAATTTACACCACTTCTTCATTGAGCGAATTCTCTTCAATCGAGAGACCGCAGTCAGACCAAACCAAGTCCATAAGACTTGCAGCTTGCTCCAGGTTTGGGTTCCCTGTCAGCCCTGATCTAAACACTATCCCGTAAAAGGCCACACGGCTGCATCTTCCTCTATTATCCTCTTGGAGCGTCGGCTTTTAATTACTGATCAAGAGGTGAACCATCTACATGATGACGCATTGCGACCGGTCGGGTGAAGACTGGCCTTATCTCTGCTGCATTGCCTACAAGCTCAATCCCGATTCCGGGTCGAGTAGGAATATCCACGAAGCCATTCTCGGGCTCTGGGACGCCGTCAACGATATCCGACCCCAAATGCGATTCAGTTGTTGCGGCACCCTGCGCCTCCAACCCAGTAGTAAACTCCTGTATTGCGAAATTGGCAATCGATGCGGCAACCTGCAGGCATGCCGCAAGGCCAATAGGGGATAGTGGGTTGTGAGGCACCACCATAATATCGAAAGCCTCTGCCATAGCTGCAACCTTGCGCGCGCCCGTAATTCCTCCGCAAAGACAGACGTCGATCCGTGCGAATTCAACCGCACCTCGTACAAATAAATCACGGAACTCATAGATTGATTTGAAGCGCTCTCCCGTTGCAATTGGGACGTTGATCTTCTCTGCCACCCGCGCCATTGAATCCGCGTTTTCGAATCTAATCGGATCCTCAATGAACATAGGTCTGAATGGTTCAACGGCACGCGCGAACTCGATAGCTTCCGCAGGCGTTAATCGTCTGTGCACTTCCAAGCATATGTCCATGTCATCGCCCGCCGCTTGGCGCATGAGGCGGACGCGTTCTACAGCATCATCAATTTTCTTTACGTGGGTCTTAAAATAAGCCTCGCCTTTGTGATCGTCATTGAATGGGTTGATGTGACCGATTGCGGTAAAGCCTTGAGCTCTCTTCCGTTTGATTTCGTCGATGGCGAGATCAATGTTCTTCTCATTGACGTGTGCGTAAACCCTCGCGCGTGAGCGTACTGCCCCACCGAACAACTGATGAACGGGTATGCCCAGAGCTTTGCCCTTTATGTCCCAAAGTGCAATGTCGATTGCAGAAATAGCTGCATTGATTGCATGCCCCTGAAAGTAGGCAAACCGATGCATTACACCCCAGTGGTGCTCGATAGGCGTTGGGTCTTTGCCGACCAGATACGTCGCGAATTTTTCAATAGCAGATGTAGCTGCCTCGATGTGGCCCCACGAACCACCTTCTCCGATACCTTGAATTCCCGCGTCCGTCTCGATCTGAACAAAAAGGAACTGCCCAGCCCGAATTGGTTTGATGTTCGTAATCTTCATTTGCATTCGTTGGGCTGCCTACCTCTAAAGTCGAGCGAATCCTCGGTCAGACTGGACTGCCATCAACATACTTTCGCATGTTCGGGCGAACGGTCTCAGGCTTAACAAAGTTGCCTGCGATAAGCGTGTTCCAAAAGGTGTAGTCAGCCTGATGGACAATCATGCATTCCAGGCTCCTGACAAGAAGTTCACCCTCGCCAGAGTGAGCCATTGCAATGTGAGCGATCTCCTCAGGCAAACCAACCGTTAGGCAAATGTGCGCGCCCATTGCCGGATGGCGGATCGACGGCCTGCCAGTTTGTTTCTGTTTACGCGACCATAGCTTACGACGTTCTGGGTCGAACTCCCATGCCTTTCCCACATCATGCAAAAGGCCGCCCGCCAATATGACGTCCATATCGATTTCAAGCTCGGGGTAGATCGATTGCATCTCCTTAGCAATCGCCAATGCCATCCGTGTTACACCACGCAGATGGTCTGTTTGGTCTCCGCGCCGTGCCTCGTTGATGTCAGGATTTCCAGATGGCGCGATTTGCTTGATTGACGTAAAACTAGAGCTTGTGATGGCGAAGGCCCATGCCTCTACGCTCTTCTCGCGCAAATCCTGGTCCTCGATCTGATCTATCTCTGGCAGCTCTTCCTTGATCTGACGCCGAAGCTCATCAGTTATCGTGCGACCGGGCACTACTTCTATTGTCATGACTTTCTTGATCCTACCCACTACAACAACGCACAATAGCATGAAGCCAAGCCCATTGCCCCCTCTGAACCGGATAAGATAGTTTGTTTCCAACTCTCTTCCTGCTGAGCGGGGTTTGTTTTTGCCTGCACCCAGCAGCATTTTGATGGTTCATTGCGAATAGTTGAGCTCTGGAGCGTGATCGGCAATAAACACGGGTCATTTGTTTGGACAGATTCAATACGTTTACTAACTGCCCACCATCTCTCTGGTGGGCATCTTTTTTTGTGAGCGCCGTTGCAGCGCCAGGCTTGTGTCTCGGTTCATAGACGAGAACCTTAAGCACTCCGCATTCGGAGACCTTGGTGAACTATTTCGCGCGTCATGATGGTGGCAAGTTTCATTTTTCGCTCTGTGCTGACGCCTGTTCCCGCGAGTACTTAGAATTCAGACAACTGTCACTGCTGGGCAGTCTTTGCTAGCTGATAGCTGAATGCATAAGAGTATGCACTTCCTGGCTGAGTTAGGGTGCGCTTGGAATGTCGGCTATTTGATCATCGCGTCGGTCACGTGCCTCGGCGATGTTGCATTTGCTCAGGTCCGCTTATAGCGACGGGCAATTGTTGTGCGTTGCGAGATTGAAAACTTCGCGACAGCCGGTTTGGGTCATAGAACGAACCCGCTTACGCGGGAGTGCGCTGCGCGCGGACCATGCGGTGGGGCGAGTGTCGGAGTAACCAACTGAGGAACAAGCGGTAACGGTCGGAGGAGGCCGTCTTGAGGATTGAGGGGTTCCCAACTCCAACCTCAAGACAGGAGCCCCCGATGACCGACAAGCCGATTACCGATCTGCGCCGGCGTATGCTGCAGGACATGACGAACCGCAACTTCGTCGACAAGACCAAGCACGACTATATCCGCCATGTCGAGGCATTGGCTGATTTTATCGGTCGATCGCCGGACACAGTTACCAGCGATGATCTCAGGCGTTTCCAGGCGGCCCAGATTTCCGGGGGTGCGCAACCGCCGAAGATGAACACGCAGGCCTCCGCGCTACGCTTCTTTCTAACCGTCACGCTCGGGCGGGCCGATCTCGCCCATCAACTGGCGCGTACGAACTATCCGAGGAAGCTGCCGCGGGTGCTGCCGCCCGAGGATGTCGCCCGCCTGCTCGACGCCGCTCCGGGACCCGGCCTCAAGTACAAGGCGGCGTTGAGCATCGCCTACGGAGCGGGCCTCAGGGGCGGAGAGGTCGTCATGCTGCGCGTCAGCGATATTGATTCCAAGCGCATGTTGATCCGCGTCGAGATGGGCAAGGGGCGCAAGGACCGCCATGCAATGCTCTCCCCACACTTGCTCGAACTCTTGCGTTCATGGTGGCTGCAGTGCCGCTCCAAGGGCTGGCTGTTCCCGGGCCAGGATCCGCTGCGTCCCATCACCGTGCGGCAGCTCAACCGTGTCTGCCACATGGCAGCGGAAGCAGCCGGCCTCGGCACGTGGGTGACGCCGCACACACTCAGACACTCGTTCGCGACGCACCTGCTTGAAAGTGACATCGACGTACGCGTAATCCAGGTCCTGCTCGGCCATGCGAAGTTGGACACGACGGCGCGCTACACGCAGGTTGCAACCAACACGTTGCGCTCGGTGATGAGCCCGCTCGACCGGCTGCATATTGCCCCGCTGGACAAGGACGACGAGCCGGACAGATAGCCGAGCCCGATCGTGTCCCGTCCATCGCTGGAGGTCGCGGATATCTTCCGTGCCTTTGGTCCCGCATGGCGTGATGCCAACCGCGGTCACGTCAGTCTCGACCAGATGAAGGTCATGTCGGCCATCGAGCGTTGCCGCACGGCAGCGCTCGGCGGACACGTTGCGCGTTGTCAGAACGGGGCGTGCCGGCACACGCACATTGCCTACAACTCCTGCCGCAACCGGCATTGCCCCAAATGCCAGGGCGGCAAGGCACGCGAGTGGATGGAGGCGCGGCAGGCCGAACTGCTGCCGGTCGACTACTTCCACGTCGTGTTCACCCTGCCTGCCCGGATCGCCGATATCGCGTACCACAACAAGCGCGTGATCTACGATCTGCTGTTCAAGGTGTCGGCCGAGACGATGCAAACCATTGCCGCCGATCCCAAGCACCTCGGCGCCAGGGTCGCGATCACCTCGGTGCTGCACACCTGGGGCTCAGCCATGACGCATCACCCGCACGTCCATATGATCGTGCCGGGCGGCGGGATGTCGTCGGATGGCTCACGCTGGATCGCCTGCCGCAAGGGCTTCTTCGTACCGGTCAGGGCGCTCTCGAAGCGCTTCCGTAACGTCATGATCGATAAGCTCGTGGCAGCGCACGTGGCCGGCCAGCTCAACTTCTTCGGCGCGCAGGCCCATCTTGGCGATCTGCGTGCCTTCAAACGCTTCCTCAGGCCGCTGCGCCGGCGCAAGTGGTTCGTCTATGCCAAGCGCCCGTTCGCCGGACCGAACGCCGTGCTCGCCTACCTGTCGCGCTACACCCACCGCGTCGCCATCTCCAACCGGCGGCTGATCAAGGCCGATGCCGCGCGTGTTATGTTCCGCGTCAAGGATTACCGCCGCAATGGCAGCGCCCGATACACGACGATGATGCTCACCCCGCACGAGTTCATTCGCCGCCTCCTCATCCATGTCCTGCCCAAAGGGCTCCACCGCATTCGCCATTACGGCCTTCTCGCAAGCGGCGTGAAGGCTGTTAATCTCGCCAGGATGCGCGATCTCCTTGGGACCCCGGAGCCAATCGTCAACGATACCTCTAACGGCAACGACGACGCTGAGCCTGGGGCAACTCCCGATGACGCCTGGCCAATGCCATGTCCTTCATGCGGCCACGCTATGCGCATCATCGAGACCTTCGCGCCCGGCACAACGCCAAACAACGTATCGGAACCGGCAGGCATCGATAGTTCATGATCTCAACGCGCTGCCAGAATAACGTTGTCATAAGGCGGCCCCCGCGCTGCAACGCTCGGCTGCGTCCCGATCGCCTCATCATGACCTCGACGATCGCAAAAATGTTCTTACCAATGACAGGCAAGCCCCGGTGGCTCACCTTGCATGCCTCACACAACCGTGCGGTATGCACCCCTCACCAATCCGACAGGCCACGCCCGGCCGCCAAAAACCCATAGCAGTCGCGGCACGCTCCTCGCCCAACCGCCCGCGGGTTCCTTCCCTGACGACTTTCGGACGCCGGCTCCAGTGCGTGTGGAAATCTCATCGATCGCCAGCATCCGAAACTCTTCACAACTGCCGCTAAGTCGTGCCTGAGTACATCACGGCAGAAGTTGTCCCACTAAGCGGACACGATGTGCTCATTTTTCCTATGAAACAGACAGGCCAGAAGCGAAAGCAAAATCCGCGTGGGAGATTTTTACCACTGAATTGGCTCTTCAGTCGCTTGAGGGGGTACTACATTCTCACCCCGATCCAGATTAACGAGCCAATCGCGCCATCTTGCTGTTCGGTAAGGCCACTTCGGCGCCCAATTGGCCGGATTCTTTTCCGCTTCCCGCCCGGCACCCGTGATACACCATCGCTCAGGCTCGAGGGGCAACTTAAATCTCTTTCTTTCAACCAACGTCAGACAACGCGGAACGATGCGTTTGGAGTGGTCAGTCAGCTCTTGCAGCGTTTTAAAGTATCGAACAGCTGCAGCTCCAAATTTACCCCGCACCAGCAATAATCGCTTGCCATCTGGTGAGAAGGACGGACGCTTGATCTCCTCCGGGACATAGGTGGCCTCGGCGATGTTCACTCCGCTTGCAACGTCAAATATCGTTGCCCTTCCGTCGTCGCCGGTCACTACGGCACGGCGACCGTCAGGGCTGAAAGTGAGACCAACGAGAAAGCCTGGGGTGCGCCAGCTTTCCTTGGCGTTATCGATGTCCCAGAGCCGCGCCCCGGAGTGATCGTTGCCGGTGCTGATTAGTTTCGTACCGTCAGGACTGAACGCAACGCTCCAGATTATGCCCGGCTGGCCTTCGAGAGCCGCGATCTCACGGCCCGTTTCCGCGTCCCAGATCTGGATTGGTCCGCCCCAGGGAGTTGTTGCTATTCGAGAGCCGTTCGGGCTGAAGGTAACGCTCCGGAGCTGTTCTGCGCGTGAGGTGAGCAGCATGATTTGCTTTCCGGTGGTAGAATCCCATACGCGCGCGTGCGGGTCTTTGCCTACTGTGACAAGCTTGCGGCCATCAGGACTGAAGGCGACCTTCCAAACACCATTCTTATGTCCGGTAAGGACAGCGATTCGTTCGCCAGTTTTGGCATCCCACAGGAACGCATCACTGCTCCACGATGCTGCCGCGAGCCGCCGGCCGTGTGGGCCGTAGGTCAACGTTCGAAACCCGTCTTCGCCACCGCCCGCAAGCACCTTGAGTTGTTTACCGCTTCCAGCGTCCCAAATTCGGACGCTACCATCGCGGGACGCTGAGGCCAGGTGTTTGCGCTTTGGATCAAAAGCTACGCGATAAACAAGATCGACATGGCCTTTTAGGTCTGCTAGTGCCGAACCGGTCCGCGCGTCCCAAAGTCTTACTACACCGCGCCAACCAGGCCTACCAAACTTGCCGCGCGATCCAGCCGTCGCGACCCTTGTGCCATCCGGGCTGAATGCAGCATCCTCAGCACTACTGTGGGTCTTGAAAATCGTAGCGCTCGGATGTTCACGGACGTCCCAGAGACGCGCTGTTCCATCGTTGCTCGCTGAAAGCACCGTGCGTCCATCGGGTGTAAAACTGGCACTAATGATCGCGGTGCGGTGACCTCGTAGAGCCGTGATGATTTCACCGTTGTCAACGTCCCAAACTCGGACAATGCCATCCATGTGGCCAGTAACGACCCGTGAATTGTCCGGGCTAAACTCGGTGGCTCTCGCATAAGACTGTCCACGCAATACGGTCTGTTCCGTCCCGGTAGCTACATCCCAAATACGGACCGGCCCGCCCGAGGCTGCCATCATGACGCGTGTGCCATCTCGACTGAAGGTGGCAGCACCAACCGAAGGAGCATGGCTTTCCAGGACTGCGATTTGCTTTGCGGTTGCCACTTCCCAAAGCCTTCCCGGTCCAATCGAGCCGCTTGTAACAACATGGCGGCCATCCGGCCCGAAGACAGCTGTCAACATCTCCCCGCGTTTTGATTTGAGTACAGATGTAACCTGAAAAGTTGCTGCTTCCAGAATCCAGACTGCAGAGCCAGCGGTTGATGCTATGGCAATCCACCGACCGTCAGGGCTAAAAGAGGACTGGAGAAGCCGTAGTCCACGGAAATTGAGGCCACTGAGAAAGACACCAGTCGCTGCGTCCCAAACACGGAACCGCGAACCGCCTACCGTCACGATCCGCTGACTGTCGGGGCTCATAGCGACGAACGACACCCTGCCACTCATCTTTGGGTCGAGCCGTGCGGTTGGACTTCCCGTTCGGCCATCCCAGACGTGGACGTGACCATTCCCGTTTATCGTCACCAGACGGGTGGCGTCCGCGTTCGTGACGGGGTCAAGACTCAGCGGAGGGGACCCCGGCGGTTTAAACTTTGTCTTCAACTGACCCGTTTTCGCGTCCCAGATTCGCGCAAACTGCTTGCCCGAAGTGACGATCAGCTTACCGTCGGCCGCAAATTGGGCCTTGGAAATCTCAGCTCCCTCGTCGGCAAGCACCATTCGTTCGCGTAGGTCGCGCTGGCGATTGTAGAGTGCGCGCTGAATAGCCGGGACGGCGGGACGAGCTGCCAGCGGCACCCCATTGACCAACGTCTCGTCAGGTACACCAGCAAGAGCCAGCAAGAGACCCGTGGCCCCGTCGCTTTCCGGCCGCTGGGCGAGGTTGGCCAGAAACTCAGACTGTGTAGCAAGTTTTGCATTGCGCTCTGCAGGATCTCTAACACAAGCACCACCAGACAAGCACATCTCTGGCTCGCCACCGTCGGTCACGACCCAGGGACGTTGGCCAGCGACTGCAGCCACACGTTTCGAAGTTGCCTCCAGAACATTCCGCACCGTTGTTGTGGGAGCCTTCTTGAACTCATCAAGTAAGGCTGCAACAAATGGCGAGTTGCCTCCTTCAGGTCCATCCAGTGCAGTCTGGCCGAGGCCCGTGGAATAACTGATTAGGATGGAAGTGTTGGCCTTCTGAGCCTCTTGTTCATTAATTGGCTTCATGCCGCGCCTGCTCATGCTGCGCGTTGGCCCCGACTTTGAGCGTAACTCCTTTGTGGAGATTTGTTGGAAGCCGGAATACTGCTCCGTTAGCGGCGTGCTCTCGCAGTCACGAATTGCATCATTGCGGCACGCATCGAAGAGCAAGACTTGCTTGGGCACGTTCGCGACGGTCGCAAGTACTTGCTTCATCGTGACCATGCGTTTTGATGAGCGGGTTTTGCAGTCTATCGCGGAGTCCGTTGCGGTAAGTGCATTCACTAGGCGTCGGTCTTTCACAACAGTCATACCATGCCCGGAATAGAGAACAATCGCTTCTTCAGCGTCCTTGGCGATCTTCTTGAACTCTGCGAGCCCGGTCTCGAACCTTTCTTGGTTAACATTGACCAACTTGTGAACAAGGAAGCCATTCTTGCTAAGAAGATCGGATGTTGCTTGCGCGTCTCTTACCGGATTGGCAAGTGGCTCAAGGTGCTTGTATTCCTGAACACCGATAATAAGTGCGACGCGTTTTGCAGTTGAGGGCGTAGAAGTCGCAGCGAAAACAACAACCGCAATTACCATTAGTTTCAATGTTGACGAAAGCACGCCCCAAACCCTCATAAATGTCGTCATTTGCAACTGCTAGCGTGACAGCGCCTTTCTGACAAGGAGCGTGTTTTTAATGGCAGAGTACATCCACTCATGAAAGGCTAACCTCCGCTGAATGCGCGCTAATGGGATGGACCGGCTGCTCCCCTAGAGCCAGCAGGTTAGGCTCTAAGCCTCTCACCTGAAAATCAAGGAGCAGCATCCCATGGCATCGAGTTCATCCAAAATCCCTACAGAACTGTCGGTCATCGGTGTCGACATCGGTAAGGATACATTTCACTTAGTCGGGTTCGACAAGAAAGGTAAGATTGTTCTGCGGCGCAAGATCAAGCGGCTGTCTCTTGTCGCGACGTTTGAGAAGTTGCCGCGTTGCATCGTCGGCCTCGAAGCTTGCCTGAGTGCTCATTTCGTGAGCCGCACTTTGCGTGGGCTCGGCTTCAAGCCAAAGATCATTGCAGCCAAATACACCAAGCCTTTCTTGAAAGGACAAAAGAACGACTACAATGATGCCGAAGGCATTGCCGAAGCTGCATTGCGTCCGAACCTGAAAGTCGTCAAAGAGAAGACGCAAGAGCAGCTCGACCTGCAAGCCATGCATCGCGTGCGCGCACGTCTCGTGTCTCGTCGGACAGCCACTATCAATCAGATCCGCGCCTTTCTCATTGAACTCGGGATAACGGTTCGAACAGGAGCGCATTCGTTACGCAATTCACTTCTCGTCATTCTTGAAAAACGAGCTGCAGAGATTTCTCCGCGCATGGCCGACATTATTATGGGGCTCTATGAGGACTGGCTCTGGTTGGACAAGCGGATTGAGGCCCTTACCAACGAGATTGAGAAAGTCAGCCAGGTCGAACGCAACTGCCGACGCCTAATGACGATCCCCGGTGTTGGCCCGATGATCTCGACAGCCATGGTTGCCGCAATCGGCACAGGTGAAGCCTTCGACCGTGGCCGGGACTTCGGTGCTTGGTTGGGATTGGTGCCACGACAATACAGCACTGGTGGCAAAACCATCCTCGGGCGCATCTCGAAGCGTGGCAACCGCTATCTGCGCACGCTCTTTGTACAGTCGGCTCAAATCCTACTGATGCGACCCCACAATTGGCCGAAGTTCAGTTTTGGTGCCTGGCTGACGCGAGCATCAGGGCGCATGCACAAGAATAAGCTTGCCGCAGCGCTTGCCAACAAGCTCGCGCGCATTGCCTGGAGTATTCTCCATAACGGAGGCAGGTTCGAGTTGTTAACGGATGAGATTGCAGTCTAACTGGGCAAGCATCCATCGAGTTCGCGAATGAAATGAAAGCATGGAACGGATCAAGAAACGCCCGCAAAGTCAGATGACCCGAAGGACTGCAAAACAGTCTGTCCGCTAATGAGACCAATGGCGCGTGCGTATTCCCATCAAGGCCACGGCCCGCGAGCCGATCAACAGGCCGGATAGATATTAGCGACTTCCGATCTCCACGCACGATTTTCACTTGCGTCCCGCAGCCGGTCCATAGATTAGGGTCAAACTCACCATTGGCGGCAAACTGAGTTTAGCGTTCGCGGTAGGGACGGTTGTTGCCAACCGCCCCCCGCACAGATCCGTACGAGCGGAATTCCCGCATACGGCTCCTACCTTGAGTGTCTGACGGCAAATCGCGCGTTCGGCCAAGGGTGAAGGATTTTCGGTTTCGGGAGCCAGTCATCAGCAAGTTTCTCCAGCCGCTCCCACGCAAACTTGTCCTTCTGACTGCGCCGCCGCAGCGTGCGCAACCAGTGACGAGCGACGTGATGGCGGAACGCACCGAGCGCCGATAGATTGGTCGGCACGGCGTGATACGCGAAGTAACCCTGGACGACCAGGCGCAGCCATTGCCCTTGTTCGGGTATGGACTGATGCATATGCCGCCGCAACTCTTCCTTGATTTCCTTGAGCTTCGATCGCATGCGGTCACGCCGGGATTTCCTCTTGACTTGGAACTTGCCCTTGCGCGATCGACCACAGATGAATGTGAAGCCCAGGAAATTGAAAGTTTCCGGCTTGCCGAGCCCTTTTCGAGCACGCCGGTCCGCCGCGTGGCGGCCGAACTCGATTAGGCGCGTCTTGTCGGGGTGAAGCGACAGCGCAAACTCCTGTAACCGTTTCTCAAGTTGCTCCCAGAAGCGCCGAGCGTCTGCCTCATACTCGAAACCGACGACAATGTCGTCAGCGTATCGCACGATGATCATGTCGCCCGTGGCTTCGCGCCGTCGCCAGCGCTCGGCCCACAAATCGATCACGTAGTGGAGGTAGACGTTCGCGAGCAGCGGTGAGATCACCGAGCCTTGCCCCGTCCCCTTAGCACTGGCCGTGACGACCCCGTCTTCAAGGATGCCCGCCTTTAGCCATTTTCGGATCAGGCGGATGATGCGCGGATCACCAATCCTATGTTCGACAAAGCAGACCAGCCAGTCTTGGCTGACCGCGTCGAAGAAGGATCGGATATCTGCATCGAGAATGAAGTTCACGCGCCGATCTGTGATGCCAACCACAAGCGCATCCAGACAATCATGCTGTCCGCGCTTTGGCCGGAACCCGTAACTGAACCCGAGGAACTCTTCCTCGTAGATGGAGTTCAGTACCGCGACGGTCGCCTTTTGGACGATCTTGTCCTCAAGTGCGGCCACCGCCAGCGAGCGCTCAGTACCATCGGCCTTCGGTATATATGTCCGGCGCGAGGGCAGTGCCCGATAGGCTCCCCCATGGACCCTCATGACAAGATCAGTGAGATTCCGCTCAAGGTCTTGCGCGTAAGTCTGCCACGTCAACTCGTCGACGCCTGGTGCCGCATTGCGCTTGAGCGCGAGGAACGACTCCCGGAGCAGATCGATATTGATATGGTGGAAGAGGGCTGTGAACTTCTCCTTCTTCCTAAGCCTTGCGGCTTGCCGTACGCGGCGGAGCGCTTGTGACACGCGAGCCCGGCCCTGAGTCCGGTGCATGCTTTGCTCTCCCGCGTTCCTCTTGGTCGCCACCCTTGGCTCTACCAACTCCGCCGCAGCAGCACGACGTGCTACCGCTTTGTTCGTCGGCTTCACAGCTACTATGGCGGCGTCAGACTTCTCACGATCGTGCATCATCGGCTACGGCTTCTCACCTTCCCGATACGGACCAGAGCAGCACGCGAAACGATTGCTGTTGGTCGACCGCGAGATCTCCCGGTTCCCGCTCAAGGAGCTTCTGCACATGCCAGGGTCTCCGACCACGCCGGGTCGTCCGGGCACTTGCATAACGCACCCGCCCGTGTTGCCTTCCGCCTTCTGCACGGCGTCAGCACCCGAAAAGAGGGCACTTTCGCGGCTCGATGGCTGGCCTATGCATACCCCTGTCAACGCTTCGCCGACACCCTCGCGAGTGCCTGCGCATGACTCGGGGCCGATGCGGTTTGCTAATCCTTCATCGCAGTGGACTTGCACCACCTACTCCTTGCCGGTCTCCCGGCGCACGCAGAAGTTGACCCACTAAGCAGACACGATATGCATCAGTAGGGCTTTGATGAAGTGCGCTGCGAGCGACCCTGGTTACATCAACTATCAGCAAATTTGTGCAAGTTTCTAGAGTACTGTGTCGGGGCGTTCTGTCCAAGAAACAGAGCAATCTAACTGTGTGCTCAGCCACTGAATAAAATTGCTATTTTAGATTATGACCGCATCCCGATCGCGTGATTGAAAATTGCGATAAATCCGATAGCTAGTGAGCAGACCCAAAGGCAGAAAGTGTACAAGTGCTGGAACGATGCCGCCCCAGTTGTGAAGCGATGCCCAATGCAGAAGTGTTGCAATCGCTGCCACGTATACGGTTTGCTGTAGCACTTTCCAGCGAGGGCCGAGCCTGCTGACCCACCCGTCCGTCGACGTAACTCCAAGTGGCAAGAAGATCAGCATCGCAAGCCATCCCGTCCAGAGTGCGGTCTTGGTGAGCTCAGACGTGCTGAACGCAATGCTGCCGGTATCGATCAGATAGAATACTGTATGGACCATTGCATATGTGAAGGCTGCAACGCCAAGATATCGGCGACGCCGCATCAGCCACCGAGGTCCGCGCCAAGTAGGCAGAAGCATCACTATTGGCGTGATCATCATCGCTAATATCATAAACCGGGCTGCGAATTCGCCGGTTGGATGCAGGAGCTTATGATAGACCCTTGCGTCATCAGCGTTGATCAACGCGCCAATCATCGGCCACGCTGGAATACTGAGAATTGCCCAGAAAAAGTAGGGATGGTTCAGAATTCTTTTGATGGTGGTCATAGATGTTCTCTGTCCACAAAATGCTCACTCTTTATCTTGAACGCCTGTCAGCTACCGATTCCGTCGCTTATTAGCGAAGATATTAGCTAGCGGCACCGCACCCACGTGCTGTGCGCCCCCCTCGGGCTAATAAACGCGAGATCGTCTTAAAACTGTTGAGGGTCTTGGTCGTGTCAAAACCTGATTTGATGATGTGTTGAGAGCGGTTGGGCTTGCTCATCTGCGAGTTTATCGGATTTCGGCCCGGCAATCGATTTGCGGCGGTCCAGAAAGCACTGGCAGCGATGTATTCAACAATGTCGCCAGAATAAGCGTCAAGAACTCCTTGAGCGCGGCTATGAGCGGCCCGATACCAATGATGTTGACCACGCGGGTGAGATTGTAAGCCAGAACGGCGAGTGACATTTCCGTCTTCACGTTATGCAGGCGCTTCATCAGGAAGTGGGTGGCTCCCATGCGGGCTTTTATCGTCCCGAACGGATGCTCGACTGTCTCGCGGCGCACCCGCATGGAATTTGGATTTTCATCAAGGCGGCGTTGGACGTCCTCCAAAACGTCTTCGTGCTCCCAACGCGAGACGACGCGTTGCGCAGCTTCTGTGCACCGCGTCTTGAGTTTACAGCCCGCGCATTGCTTGGTCGTGTATCGTCGGAAGTTCATCCCTACATCGCGCTTATGCGAGACGAAGACCAAGGCCTCGCCCGCCGGACAAATATAGAAGTCATAGTCAGGAACGTATCTGAAGTCTGCTTTGACAAAGAGGCCTTTGCGCTTGTTGTTCGAGGTTTGTGGCTTCGGCAATGTAACGATGATGTCTGCCTTGGAGCACTTGAGTATCTCCTCACTTGAGAAGTATCCGCGGTCGGCAACGACATCGAGCTTCTCGACACCGAGAACTTGTTTGGTCTTCTTCGACATGGCCGCCAGCTGTCCGGTATCATTGCCGCTCTGGACAACATCGTGCGTGACGATCAGATGATGCTTGGTGTCGACGGCGGCTTGAACATTGTAGCCGACAACACCCGAGCCACGACCACTCGTTGCCATTGATCGTGCGTCTGGATCGGTTAGCGATATCTGCTCACCAGATTGTTCCAATCGCTTCTTGTCGATTGCGGCCAGACGGTCCATCTCCTCGTGCAGCTTATCGATCTTCTCATGCAAACGATTAATGCGCATCGCCCTCGCTTTGGATCGTTCCTGGCGGTCGGCGCTTTCAAGCTGGTGTAGATAGCGCCCGATACTCTCATCGATTTGCGCCAGGCGACGCTTCATCTTGTTGGTGGTGTAGTTCCGGTCGCGGTTGTTGACCGCCTTGAACTTTGAGCCGTCAATGGCAACGCTCGCCTCGTTCAACAAGCCGATCCGACGACACAGCTCAACAAACTGCGCGCAGACCTTACGGATGGCGGGACCGTTGTTGCGACGGAACTCGGCAATCGTCTTGTGGTCAGGAACAAGGCGGCCAAGCAGCCACATCACCTCGACATTGCGGCCTGCTTCACGTTCCAATCGGCGGCTCGACTGCACGGCATTGAGATAGCCGTAGATGTAGAGCTTGAGCAGGACGGACGGGTGATATGCGGGGCGTCCAGTCTTTTTAGGGTCAACACCGCAGAAGCCAAGACTGCGCAAATCAAGGCTCTCGACATAGGCTTCGACAACGCGGACGGGATTGTTGTCGTCGATCCAATCCTCAAGGCACTCAGGAAAGAACGTCGCCTGATCTCGTGCCTGTCCTTCGATGAACCGCTTCATGCCATGCCCCCGCAAAGCTATGCGAGAATCATATCAGCATTCGCGCGTTTCGTAACAGCCAGGGTCATGATCGCCACTGTCCCCTCACTAAACGCCACGGCTGAAGTCGACCCTCATAGCGGACGCGATGTGCTCAATTTCCCTATGAAACAGATGGGCCAGCGAACGAACCCGCTTACGCGGGAGTGCGCTGCGCGCGGACCATGCGGTGGGGCGAGTGTCGGAGTAACCAACTGAGGAACAAGCGGTAACGGTCGGAGGAGGCCGTCTTGAGGATTGAGGGGTTCCCAACTCCAACCTCAAGACAGGAGCCCCCGATGACCGACAAGCCGATTACCGATCTGCGCCGGCGTATGCTGCAGGACATGACGAACCGCAACTTCGTCGACAAGACCAAGCACGACTATATCCGCCATGTCGAGGCATTGGCTGATTTTATCGGTCGATCGCCGGACACAGTTACCAGCGATGATCTCAGGCGTTTCCAGGCGGCCCAGATTTCCGGGGGTGCGCAACCGCCGAAGATGAACACGCAGGCCTCCGCGCTACGCTTCTTTCTAACCGTCACGCTCGGGCGGGCCGATCTCGCCCATCAACTGGCGCGTACGAACTATCCGAGGAAGCTGCCGCGGGTGCTGCCGCCCGAGGATGTCGCCCGCCTGCTCGACGCCGCTCCGGGACCCGGCCTCAAGTACAAGGCGGCGTTGAGCATCGCCTACGGAGCGGGCCTCAGGGGCGGAGAGGTCGTCATGCTGCGCGTCAGCGATATTGATTCCAAGCGCATGTTGATCCGCGTCGAGATGGGCAAGGGGCGCAAGGACCGCCATGCAATGCTCTCCCCACACTTGCTCGAACTCTTGCGTTCATGGTGGCTGCAGTGCCGCTCCAAGGGCTGGCTGTTCCCGGGCCAGGATCCGCTGCGTCCCATCACCGTGCGGCAGCTCAACCGTGTCTGCCACATGGCAGCGGAAGCAGCCGGCCTCGGCACGTGGGTGACGCCGCACACACTCAGACACTCGTTCGCGACGCACCTGCTTGAAAGTGACATCGACGTACGCGTAATCCAGGTCCTGCTCGGCCATGCGAAGTTGGACACGACGGCGCGCTACACGCAGGTTGCAACCAACACGTTGCGCTCGGTGATGAGCCCGCTCGACCGGCTGCATATTGCCCCGCTGGACAAGGACGACGAGCCGGACAGATAGCCGAGCCCGATCGTGTCCCGTCCATCGCTGGAGGTCGCGGATATCTTCCGTGCCTTTGGTCCCGCATGGCGTGATGCCAACCGCGGTCACGTCAGTCTCGACCAGATGAAGGTCATGTCGGCCATCGAGCGTTGCCGCACGGCAGCGCTCGGCGGACACGTTGCGCGTTGTCAGAACGGGGCGTGCCGGCACACGCACATTGCCTACAACTCCTGCCGCAACCGGCATTGCCCCAAATGCCAGGGCGGCAAGGCACGCGAGTGGATGGAGGCGCGGCAGGCCGAACTGCTGCCGGTCGACTACTTCCACGTCGTGTTCACCCTGCCTGCCCGGATCGCCGATATCGCGTACCACAACAAGCGCGTGATCTACGATCTGCTGTTCAAGGTGTCGGCCGAGACGATGCAAACCATTGCCGCCGATCCCAAGCACCTCGGCGCCAGGGTCGCGATCACCTCGGTGCTGCACACCTGGGGCTCAGCCATGACGCATCACCCGCACGTCCATATGATCGTGCCGGGCGGCGGGATGTCGTCGGATGGCTCACGCTGGATCGCCTGCCGCAAGGGCTTCTTCGTACCGGTCAGGGCGCTCTCGAAGCGCTTCCGTAACGTCATGATCGATAAGCTCGTGGCAGCGCACGTGGCCGGCCAGCTCAACTTCTTCGGCGCGCAGGCCCATCTTGGCGATCTGCGTGCCTTCAAACGCTTCCTCAGGCCGCTGCGCCGGCGCAAGTGGTTCGTCTATGCCAAGCGCCCGTTCGCCGGACCGAACGCCGTGCTCGCCTACCTGTCGCGCTACACCCACCGCGTCGCCATCTCCAACCGGCGGCTGATCAAGGCCGATGCCGCGCGTGTTATGTTCCGCGTCAAGGATTACCGCCGCAATGGCAGCGCCCGATACACGACGATGATGCTCACCCCGCACGAGTTCATTCGCCGCCTCCTCATCCATGTCCTGCCCAAAGGGCTCCACCGCATTCGCCATTACGGCCTTCTCGCAAGCGGCGTGAAGGCTGTTAATCTCGCCAGGATGCGCGATCTCCTTGGGACCCCGGAGCCAATCGTCAACGATACCTCTAACGGCAACGACGACGCTGAGCCTGGGGCAACTCCCGATGACGCCTGGCCAATGCCATGTCCTTCATGCGGCCACGCTATGCGCATCATCGAGACCTTCGCGCCCGGCACAACGCCAAACAACGTATCGGAACCGGCAGGCATCGATAGTTCATGATCTCAACGCGCTGCCAGAATAACGTTGTCATAAGGCGGCCCCCGCGCTGCAACGCTCGGCTGCGTCCCGATCGCCTCATCATGACCTCGACGATCGCAAAAATGTTCTTACCAATGACAGGCAAGCCCCGGTGGCTCACCTTGCATGCCTCACACAACCGTGCGGTATGCACCCCTCACCAATCCGACAGGCCACGCCCGGCCGCCAAAAACCCATAGCAGTCGCGGCACGCTCCTCGCCCAACCGCCCGCGGGTTCCTTCCCTGACGACTTTCGGACGCCGGCTCCAGTGCGTGTGGAAATCTCATCGATCGCCAGCATCCGAAACTCTTCACATAACCTGCCATGAGCAGGTGCAGCACGCTCTAAGCGCATCATTATCGCCCAATCGCAAAAGCGGACACGGCCGCAGGCCAGGGTGGTGCATTGCGTCAACGGCGCGCTGTCCACCAAGCCGATATCGCGCTCGAGCCAAATTTGACACCCAACACATTGGATTTAAGCGTCTTCGCTTGGCCAATTCGCGAGCAAGACATTGAGGTTGCCAAGCTTCCAAGCAATAGAAAAGGTCGTGGTCAAACCAGCTCTGGGCATGCAACTCAATTCTGCCGCCGCAGTTCAGTCTCTATGACGATGTTGACCTTGTCCGAAGTGCCAGGGGCATAAAGCCCAACACCAAAACTCGTTCTCGACACGTGCGCTCTAGCAGAAAAGCCAGCATACGGCGCACCGGCAAATCGCGCGCCTCGCTCAGCCAATGGATGGGTGCCGTAGAAGTTAAATCTGACATCAAGTGTGACGGACTTCGTGACTCCACGAATAGTCAGGTCCCCTGTTACCTTGCCCATACGGGTTCCGATTTGACGAACCTTCGTACTACGAAAAACAATGTCCGAGTATTTCTCAACTTCGAAAAAGTCTGCACTCTTGAGATGATCATCAAGTGGTTTGAAGCCGGTCGAGATACTGTCAGCTTTGATTACGATGTGAACGCTGCTGTTCTCAATGTTTCTGCGATCCCATTTGATTATGCCATCAAACTTGCGAAATTCGCCCGACTGTTTGGACATTGCCAGGTGATCGTATTCAAACCGGATCTCCGTGTGTCCCTTGTCGAATTTGAACTCTTCGACAAGGGGTTGCGGATTTAAGCTGGTGGAATGAACCGGCATATGCATCATTGCCACAAGGGCTGTCATTGCGGCGCACAGCCCCGCTCCAATATCTCGCGCCCAATTTCCGAAAGTCATCATTGTCTTGCATCTGGTCTCAAATTTTTTTGGGGACCCAGTTGCTCTAGTCGACCTCATGCTGCCAGCCTGGGGTTGGACTGTTGTATCGAGCTTCTGAACAATAAGCGGAAGAGGTTGATCCAGAAGAAAAGCTCACGCCTAGAGCCTGCACGCTTGTGTGAGCTTGTCTTGCGCCCTCGCGTCTTGAAGCATGATCGGGCGGTTGCCTGCCAACAGCGTCTCAGAATTCCTTAGCGCGATAAGGTTTGTGGCATCCGCCACAGGACTTACCGAGTGCGCCTACAGCCGGCTTCAGTGCATCAAGTCCATTGCCAGCAACGCCTGCTAGCTGCTTTACCGCTGCCTTAAACGCGTTCGAAGCGTCACCCACCTTCGAGCCAGATTCCCAAATTGCAGGAAGCGCGCGCGTTTTGCCTTTCTTTGCCATGTTGTCGGAACCCTTCGGCCACATCGCCGCGTTTTTCATAGAAGTCAGAGCAAGTAAATTGTTTGCAAGATCTTGAGCCCTCTTGGCATCATAAGTGACCTTGCCTTTCGCCATTCCAAACAATGGGCCAGCGTTGAAAACAACTACTTGAAAGTACGATTGACGCGCCTTGATTGCTTTCTCAATTGGGTCTTTGGTATTCAGCGGTTCACGTGCTGTAGTCGGTACAACGGCCATAAGCAGCACCGAAATCGCTGCAGATAAAATCAGTGTAAACTTCATTTTGAACATCTCCTACGTCAGTCGATCCGAGTATCAAACTATACATTGGATGAACCTACCTGGGTCGACATTTTTGCAGTTAGGTTGTGCGCATTTGCACATGCCTTGCGCGATGACAGATCGGCTCGTTGTTGCAAAGCTGAACATTGTTTGGTCCGACAGCGCATCGATGATTGAAGCATACGCATAGCGAGAAGCTGCGCGCTGTTTCCAACAGACATGCAACTGCGCATGCGCGTGAATCAGATATTTTCCCTGCTATTGCTGTCTTCCGAGCGATGCCAAGCCAAGTCAGCTCAAGGTAGGCTTTTTTTGTCCTACGCCTTCCTAAGGGGGCAGGTGGAAAGACCAAAGATCGAATAGGCCGGGCAGTTTCCGGCAAGGCCCGTGATCAATGGTACAAGGCCTATCAGTGTCCAGTACCGCCATGGCTCATTCGGAAAATAAAAGAAGGCGCCGATCAGACATAGCCCAACGACAATCCTTAATGCTCTGTCGATTGACCCTACATTGGTTTTCAGCATCACGGTCCTCCTTTTCACGGGATACATGAACAACAGTTGGAGTGTAGCGAGTCCGATACCGCTGGTCTGTGATCAAGTCACCAAGTCATCCCGGGCTGTCGACGAGTCGTCTGAGCCCAACTCTATCGACGACACAAATCTGACCACGCTCAAGTTCAACCAAACCGTGTTTGGCGAGATGTTCCAGTCGCCTTGAGACGACCTCGCGTACAGATCCAATCGCGGTAGCCAACTCCTGATGTGTTTGAATAACTCGCCCCTGACTGTCAGTCCGCTCCAGAAGGGCTTCGGCCAAACGGACCTCGACCCTGACGAAGGCCACGCTTTCAAGCACTCGCATCACGGTTTGCATTCGGCGAGCAAACGCACCGAAGACGTAGCTTCGAAAGCCCGCTGATTCCGCCAGCAATTGCTCAAAAAGTTCTTGTGAAACAATAACCGCTTCGATGTCAGTTTCAGCAAGCGCCTCTGCAGAATAGGCGTCGCCTCCCAGCAATCCCAGCGTCGTCTGAACACAGGTTTCGCCTGGGCTAACCGAGTAAAGGAGAATATCTCTGCCAGTAGCGCCTGTGAGATATACACCAATTCGACCGGATATGATGATTGGGAAGTTCTCGGTTGGTTGACCAGGCCGAAAAACTACCGTTCCGCTCCTTATGGTGACAGGATTAAGCATAGACAATGCTGTCCTTGACTTGGATTCCAAGTCCGAAAGTTGATGTACACTTTCCAGCCAGTCAGCCATCCTTCGCGTCCATTACTCTTTTCTACCTGTGTACAAGCGACAAACGTCTTCACCCCTGCTCATTTTCACGCGTATGACATTGCGGTGTCGCAAACAGGTAAAGATAAATCACCGAAGATGATTCAGGCGGTAGCGGACTCAATGCGATGTAAATATCGACAAATTACCTCCTATGCTATGTCAAGGACAGCTAGGTCACGCAGACGCAATCATAGGCTAATGGCAAAGCCAACAACATGCTGAAATTAATGAATGTAGCACAGTGGGAATCAGCAACTGGCCGGCATGGCGCAATGATGAGGGCTACCGTCATGGAAAATTCACCAGATCGCGATCAACGATGGTCTCGCCGTCGGCTACTCACTGGGGGGCTTTGTACATTCGGTATTACGGCTGCGCTACCGCACTCAAATGTCTCGGGTAGCGATACGGATCGAATTGAACAACCAATCAACCCCGGTGTGAAGGTATTTGTCGAGCGTGCATTCGCTATGCGAGATTTGGCTTTGTCAAAAGGTGATCAAGGTTACGGCGCGATAATTGTAGATCGCACTACCTTACGCATCATCGGCCAGGCACCAAGTCGCGTTGTGAGCAAAGGTGATCCAACGGCGCATGCTGAATTGGAAGCAATCCGTGATGCCGCGCGCCGCTTGGGCAAGCGCGACTTGTCTAATCATATCATTTATTCGTCATCAAAACCTTGCCCGATGTGCGAGGCTGCGGCTTACTGGGCAAACCTTCAAGCTTACGTTTATGGATCTAGCGGTGCTGACGGCGGTCCACCTAAATTGTGTAGTTGAGGCACCAGAATGCCTAGAAAAGCGATTCTTTCGTTTCTGCAACTGAACCCAGTCTTGTTGGCTGTAGCGATAGTTTGCTGCTCTCACGTGGCCCTAGCCCAGACACCACCAACGCAACAAGAACTTTCAGCCTATCAAGGTCTTCATCTGGCAGCATCGAATAACGATACTTCCCAAATTCGAAAATTGATCGCCTCCGGTGCTAATCCAAATGCACGAGATGGAGCAGGGCGGACACCTCTGCATGTAGCTGCGTTCGGTTCGCATGACGATGCCATTGCACAGTTGGTCCAAGGCGGCGCAGATCCAAACGCTTTGGAAAATGACAAATACGATATTGTAACAATCGCCGCGGTTGCTAATGACCCGAAGCTTGTTGAGCGAGCAATTCATCTAGGTGCAAGCCCGCGCAATATTACGAGTATCTATGACGGCACTGCTTTGATCGCGGCAGCCCATCTGGGGCATCATGAAGTTGTTAAAGCTCTTATCAAAGCAGGTGCGCCACTGGATCATGTGAATAACTTGGGTTGGACTGCCCTTATCGAAGCTGTAGTACTTGGGGATGGTGGGTCCGATCACGTCGAAACAGTTCGCGCACTCGTCGGAGCAGGTGCCAGCAAGTCCATCCCGGACCGTAATGGTCATACTCCCTTGATGCTGGCAAGAGTTCGCAAGTTTGAGAAGATTGTAGAATTGCTGAAATAGGATCGAGCGCCGATTGCGTGAGGAATTTGGGTGATCTCTTGTAAGGGAACTCCATTCAAAGTCCGCCACAGTATTTCTTTGTTTAATAACTGCCGGTTCTTGATCATTGCGTCGGTCACGAGTGACCGCGATGCTGCTGTTGCTCAGGTCCGCTTCGGAGCGGGGCGTTTGTTGATGCGGTGCGACATTAAAAAACCTGCGACAGCCGCTTAGGGTCAGGCAGAAAAGAGCCCAACGTGAACACATCACGGCAGAACATACTTCGGCAGCGGACGATATGGTGCGATCGGGTGTGCTCAGTTAGCGTATTTCAGCTTTACCCTCAGCTTCAAGCCCGTTCTGCTCTCAACAGCCTCTTCAGGGACGGGCCATGAGGAGACTGGCTTCCGCTGAACTCAAGATTTGCTAACCATGGTCAGGACGTGCGTTCTGGTAGCTGACCCTGCCGCGAGTTAAGGTGCAATCCGGTTCAATTTTTTGGATAGTCAAACGAGAGGAGGATGTTGATGTTCGAGGTCGACAGGTTCATTGCAGATTGCCGCACTGCCATGGAAGGCACGGACTCTATGAAGGCGGTTCGAGAAGTTGTCCAGGAAGCTGTGTCCGAGCCTGGCAACATCATTCGGGCACTAGGCGAACCAACAAAGGGCGGTGTTCAAAAAATCCATCACTCAGATAGCTTGACTATCATCAATGTTCTTCCTGATTACCCCGATGTTTCCGCCATGCTGCCACGAAGCCCTGATATCTCGTGTTTCGTTGGTTGATGACGGAGGATTGAATGGCGCGCAACGCGGTACAGTTCCAGAAGGGTCTGAGTATGGCCGAGTTCAATCGGCTCTATGGCAGCGAGGAGCAATGCCACGCAGCACTTGTTGAGATGCGTTGGCCGGATGGCTTCGAGTGCCCGAAGTGCGGCGGTCGGCGGCACAGCTATCTCGCGCCGAAACGGTTGTTCCAGTGCACGGCCTGCCGCGTGCAGAGCTCGGCCCGGGCCGGAACGGTCTTCCACAAGTCGCGCACGCCACTGAGCAAGTGGTTCCTTGCGATGCACCTGATGACGGCCTCGAAGAACGATATCGCAGCCCTCGAACTCGCCCGCCAACTTGATGTGAAATGGGACACGGCCTGGTTGATCAAACAGAAGCTGATGGAGGTCATGCGCCAGCGCAACTTGATCTACAGGCTCGCCGGAGATGTCCAGATCGACGATGCCTATCAAGGCGGCGAAAAGCCTGGCAAACGCGGGCGCGGAGCGCAAAACAAAACCCCTTTCGTCATCGCCGTCCAGACCCGTGATGGACGGCCGATCTACAGCCAGATGCGGGCCGTCGCAGCCTTCACGAAGGAGGCGATCAAGGACTATGCGGTGCGCTCGATCGCGGCTGGTTCGCGTGTCTTAAGCGATGGCCTCGGCTGTTTCGATGGGATCGCCGAGGCGGGCCTGAAGCACATAGTCAGGAGTACCGGCGGCGGGCGTCCGAAAGATCCAGATTTCAATTGGGTGAACACTGGACTCGGCAACGTCAAGAGCGCGATCACGGGTACCTTGCGCTCGTGCGATCCCCAGCATGCGCCACGTTATCTCGCAGCCTTTGAGTGGCGCTACAATCGCCGCTTCGATCTCAAGGACAATCTCCGCCGCCTTGCCCGAGCCGCCGCAACGATCGCACCTCAGACACGCAAGGCAATCATCGCAATCGGACCAATGACGGCGGACATATCGGGGTAATCAGGATGTTCTTTGGGCACCAAGAATGACGATCATGCCACACAATCACAACATGGCAGCTGTGATTGGTGTCTACTCGGGACGTGAGGACAATATTTTTTGGAGGCGCATTAAGGATAGCGCTACCGGAGAAATCGAGGCCGCTGGAGCCGATTCATTGGGGCCTCGGGATGCAGTGCAACTAGGTAAGGACATCATTCATTCGGTGACCAATCCAACAGGAGTTATAACCGGTGCCATCCATGTCTACGCAGGTGATTTTTTTGAAGAGCATCGCAGTGAGTGGGACCCTCAAAACTTAAGCGAAAACGATTACGACATTGAGAAAAACATGAAGCTATTCGAAGAAGCCAATGCTCGATTGGCATGAACATCAGAAATGAGAACAGCCTGACATGCACCGGGCGATCAACGCGAGTGAATCGATGCGACTAGCTTATCTTTGGTTTGTAATTCTATTGGTCATGGCAGTGCTCACCAGACCTAGCCTTGCCGACGATGGAACTTTAACGGTTTTTGCTATTCGACATGCAGAAAAAGCAAATACCACTCGTGACGCTTCGCTGTCTGAAGTCGGTGTGAAAAGAGCCAAGCGATTGGCCAGAATGCTCAGCGATGCAGAAATCGAGCACATCCATAGCACCGATTTCAAGCGAACTAGATCGACCGCCGCGCCGTCTGCAAGTGTTTTCGGCCTCAAAGTGAAGCTGTACGACCCACGAAAGCTCCAAGAACTGATTGTGCAACTACGTAAAGCGAAAGGTCGACATTTAGTTGTTGGCCACACCAACACCGTATTGAAGACGGTCGAAATGCTTGGTGGCGAACCAGGGTTTCCAATGGATGAGGGGAGCGAGTTCGATCGTCTCTACATTGTGACAGTGCCTGGAAGTGGTGCGGTCAGCACAGTATTGATGCGCTACTGACACGAGCGGCTGACTTAATCGACTGCCAAGTTTACCGTCACCTCATTTAGTTGTGTCCCGCTTGGTTGCGGTAGGGGAGACCGCACTCCCGAATTGTGATGCCTGCTGGATGTGATCGGCTCTACCGCGGCTTGTAACAGATTTCACAGCTACGCCGATGTCTCTTGTGGGTCAATTTCGCCATTGGCGGCTTGCTGAGCATCACGGCAGAAGTTGACCCAGATAGCGGACTGTCCGTCGTCACATAATCTGGAACAGTTGAGCGTTTGATCTAAGCGAGTGATTGGCTCATCGTTTTCAAAGTTATGCTACGGCGTTGCGATGTTGCAAGCGCCGTGTTTCGAATGTCTTTCGTTTGATCCTTTCTCTCTCCAGCAAGATGATCTTGTTACGACCGAAGTAGACGTCTGCGGGCGTCACGTTGTTGAGGCTTTCGTGGTAGCGCTCGTGATTGTAGTGGGTCACGAATGCTTCGATGCTTGCCTTTAGATCCCCGGGCAGAAAGTAGTTCTCCAACAGCACGCGGTTTTTCAAAGTTTGATGCCATCGCTCGATTTTTCCCTGCGTCTGAGGATGGTATGGCGCACCACGAACATGATCCATCGATTGATCGTCGAGCCATTCTGCCAGATCACCAGAGATGTACGATGAACCATTGTCCGACAGAAGTCGCGGTCGATGTCTGACGTTGACTTTGTCACAACCTGACGCCTCCAATGCAAGTTCAAGCGTGTCAGTGACGTCACTGGCTTTCATGGTAGTGCATAACTTCCAAGCGATGATGTAACGCGAGTAATCATCAAGGACGGTCGAGAGATAGAACCATCCCCAGCCGATGACTTTGAGGTAGGTGAAGTCTGTCTGCCAAAGCTGATTGATCGCCGTTGTTTTGTCGTGGAACTCATCAGCAGCCTTGACGACGGCGAACGCGGGACTTGTGATGAGGTCGAGCGCTTTGAGTATTCGATAGACGGAAGACTCGGATACGAAGTAGCTCCGAGTATCTGTGAACTTCACCGCCAGCTCGCGCGGCGTCAGTTCTGGCTCTTCGAGTGCGAAGTCGACAATTTGCTCTCGGACATCGTCCGGGATGCGGTTCCAGACGTGGCCAGGCATCGGCTTTCGATCTTCTAATGCATCAAGTCCACCGGTGAGATACCGGTCATACCAACGATAGAAAGTCGTACGTGGGATGCCGAGCGTATCCAATGTGCGTTTTGCTGGCAGATGTGATTGCTCGACAAGGCGAATAATCTCCAGCTTCTCCGTCGCGGGATACCTCATGTGTCGTTGCCCCCACTTCCGATCATGCTTTTTTTGAGCAGCCGAAGTTCCAGGGCCTGCTCCGCGACAACCTCCTTGAGGTGTAGCGCTTCGCGTCGTAGATCCTTCACTTCATCAGAGGTCGCTGCCCGTGCGGTATCACCGGCTAGCCGCTTTTTGCCAGCCTCCAAGAACTCCTTTGACCAGCTGTAGTACATGCCCTGTGCGATACCTTCCTGACGGCACAGCTCGGCAATGCTGTCTTCGCCGCGCAGTCCTGCAAGGACGATCCTGATCTTCTCCTCGGATGAATATCGCTTCCGAGTTTGACGCCGGATGTCTTTGACGGTGCGGTCAGAAGCTTCAGTTCTACGTCCCATGTGGCACTCCTCAGTGGTGAGGATGAGCCTAGAAACACTCAGTTAAAAAATGATCTCAGAAGGTTCCAGGGGGGCTGACGTCAGACACATCGTGATCGCCAACGATGAGCCTCTCAAGCTCAGAATGTGGCACAAGCGTGCGGCCAGCGATCCTAATGAGCCGGATCTTGTTACAGTTTGCGAGCTTGTAGAGACTCGTCCGACCAATCCTAAGGCGGAAGCATGCTTCAGATATTGTATACGCGAGCGGCTCGAGTTCGTGAGCTTCCAATGTTTGTTTGCGTGTCATGATGGTCACTCCTGATCACGGGTGACCTCTTCATTAATCTCAGCGTCTGGGCAGTTACATAGCCTTTTTCACAACTACAAATTTGACCCAATCTGCCCAATGTTGAGCATCGCCGAATCTTGGTCATGGCGTGCGGAATCAGGCGGTGGTTTGAGGCTGGTGATCAGCGAGGGAGATCTCCAGCCCGCCGTTGAATTCGACACCGCGAATGACCTTCGGCAACTGGCTTGGCCCGCAGACGCGCAAGCGCTGCTAGAGGGAAGTGTTCAAGCCGATGCCGGTCATGATCTCACGCTTCGGCATATGACCGTGGCGCACGTTGAGTAGGCGGGCGTCAACCGTTTTCAGCTGGGATACTTGGATAAGAAATTCGGCGACCTCGCTATCGATGGCCTGGGTGAGTAAGGTGCTCGGCTACCATTGCGCGATACTTCTGCGAGTTGATCGTCGAACGATCCTGTCTGAATGAGCTTTGTGGCGACATCGCGAGGCACCCATATCATTCCCTGGTTGGAGATGTGGAGGCGTTGAATAAACTCCACGATATCCCGCCTTATGCATTCATGCCGTCACCAACTTCCGCACATAGCTCTTCAATGTTTCCGGCTGCCCGAAGGACTCGTGCAATCTCACGAATACGCGGTGATACCCTAAGTAGATATTGCCGGTGATAAGAGTTGAGCTCTTTGGGTCCTTTGACCTGAGTAGCTGTTTCAGCCGCTCGAAGGTATTTTCGAATTGTCGTGTCAGACATTGGACCTGGCTGAGTCCGACGCATATTACCACTTTGCTCAATAATGCCCGCTATATGACGAGCAAATGTTGGATTTATGTAAGTTCGCAATTTTTGCGGGGTCTGAAGAATTTCTGCGAGTTGACGGCACGACGGTTTCTTCCCGGTGCGGTTTTCGATCATTGTGGACACGACCATCGCTGCCAAAACTAGTGATGCATAATCATCATCATCCAACGAAGTGCGACCTGTTTTATTGGGCTCGACTTCGCGAAAACCGGGCACATACGTCTGCGCAAGCTTGGCAATCAACCGGCAAAAAGCATAAGGAGAGTCAGGATCGACACGGTACTTTTTATACAATGTGGAAAAGTGAACATCATCGTTTATGAATAGATCACGCTCGTGACGCCAAGCTAGTTCTAGTGCCAAATCAAGATCGGCGCAGGGTGACGCGCGATCGATCCCAAAATGATCATACAGCATTTTAAATTTCGCAAAGTACTCTGTGAAAAACCGTCTGCTGTTGATATTGTCAGCTTCGCGCGCTTTCGCAATAAGATCGTCCCACTGCAGTGCTATCCATTCTGGCGACTCGGCGGGCGCCGATTTTGGCGTATATTCCCTTACAAGTCTTACCCAGCGCGGCAAGGGCTCAGCCAAAGCACCCTCGTATTTATGAGATCTCTTGCTCCGAGCCATGGTAGTCCTCGAATTCCCGAGCCAATGCCAAAGCCGGCAAACTGACAACAAACTTTGGGGAATTTTTGTCGACTGTGGGGTGGAGTTTTGCCGAACAGAACTTCGGGATAAACAGGACGCGATGTCGATGGACAATCGATTAATAAGCTGACGCCGCAAAAGATTGAGGTTTCCGCATGACAATTCAATTGTGACCAACGACGATCTCAAGATGCCGCGCCCATAGTTCAATCAGTTCGCGCTTGGTTTTCAGGTATCCAGAATGGTTGTAGTGCCGGCCTGTCACTGTCCCAGATTTCGCCGATAAGTGGTTGAACAAGATGCCGATCAATTCGTTCGGATAACCTGCATCACCGAGGTACGTGGCTATCGTTTTCTTCGAGTCGTACAATTGTGCATCGGGCACCCCAAACAGCATGCCGTCCTGATCTGCCTTGGACCGAGTGATCAGTCTGGTCAGAGCTTTTGGTTGGATGCTGCCAGTACCGGTCGGATTGGGAAACAGCCATTCGCTATCACCAGCAATCGCCTTTGCCTTACTCAGCAGCTCAACCGCCATCTTGGGCAGCGGCACCCAATGCTCTGTTCTGTTTTTGCCAGACTGTGCGGACACAATGATCATTGGGTTTGAATCATCAAGAGTGATGTTCTCCTGGCGGATAGACACAATTTCCTTGGGGCGTTGCCCTAAGACGAAACACAACTTCATTGCAATCTTGCTGGCCTCTGAGCCGTAACCGCTATCGATACCGTTCCAGATGGCGCGGATTTCGGCATCGGTTAAAACTCGTTCCCGGGGCGCTTCAGGGAAGCGTTTCTGCAAACCTTGAGCTGGGTCCTGGCTGATGTGGCCCTCGGACACTGCCCACTTGAATACAGCGCTCAGCAATGCGTGCACGCGATTGGTTTCAGTTCGCTTTCCTGTGTCAGCCTTCTTATCCAGAACCTTGGCGACGTCTATGCGTTGTATGTCGCAAGCCTTCTTGGCCTTGAACCAATCCGGCAATGATCTCGATCGGCGCTCCGACTCTGACAAATAAGCTGACGCACGACCTTGCCGGCGTTTGAAGGCCAGCCACTGATCAGCCAGTTCGCGAAAGGTAACGGAATTGACCCATTCGCCGTGTTCTGCGGCCGGGTCTTTGCCCTCCGCCACCTGATCCATGATTGATTTTGCTAAACGGCGCGCTTCAGCAAGTTTGATCTGCGATGCCTTGCCCAGCTTCTTTTGTCGGACCTTGCCGTCCGATCTGCGCTTGTAGACGACGCGGTACGTGATCAGCTCTTCGGGACGCACAGTTTGGGTTTTCGCTGTGCGCGGCGATTTTCTTATCCATAGGCCTGGCTGAACAGCATCACGCTGGTCAACGCGTTGCCCAACCGGCAATTCCCGGATCTCCGATGCGCCACCAGTAACTGCTTTGACCATGACGACTTCTCCCCCTACTAGTTTCTGGGTAACCTATGGGTAACTAGAATCGCCGGCTGCAAGCAAACAGATATGAACTCATGCGGACATTTATTGTTGAAAAACAATACTTAATAAGACGCTCGACCGTCCGTAGGTGTACGTGTTTATTCGTGACGTGGTGATTTGTAATCAGGGGGTTGGGAGTTCGAGTCTCTCTTGCGGCACCATCAATTTTATCAATAAAATCAGATACTTAAGCGAAATTATCCCTTGGAACATAGAGGGAACAAACCTCAATTTCCGACTTTTTACTAGGTGCACTCCACTGACGCGCGCCAACTTCGACGCTAAGATCCCTTATGTTCAACGGGAATGTTAGTAGGTTTGCGTCCGCTTCCAAACTAGTTCACCCAACTCGCCATAGTCGGCTGACGCGAAGGGCCATGACCGGACGCTCGGAAGTCCACAAAGAAGTACTCGTTATCTTGGCTTTCGAAACGAACGCCGGGCCTTTGTAGCTTCAGCGCGCATAATGCATCCTTCTGCATGATCATTGATCAGGCCCATCGCCTGCATGAACGCGAAGACAGTCGTCGGACCGACAAATTTCCACCCACGCTTCTTCAGGTCTTTGGAAAGAGCAACCGAAGCTGGGGATGTTGAAGCTGCCTGCGGTTCTTCCAACTCGCTTGGGTTAGGCTCGAAGCGCCAGAAATACGAGGCAAGCGAACCTTCAGCGTCTGCAACTTCGCAGGCTCGGCGGGCATTGTTGACAACCGCGGCTATCTTACCGCGATGGCGGACGATGCCTTTATTTCCGAGCAGCCGCTCAACATCTGTGTCGTCGAACGCCGCCACTCTACAAAAATCGAAACCTTCGAATGCGGTGCGAAAATTCTCGCGTTTCCCCAGAATTGTACGCCAACTCAAGCCTGACTGAAAACTCTCAAGGCAAATCTTTTCAAACAGCCGCGTATCATCGGCTACAGGAAAGCCCCATTCTCGGTCATGGTAGTCCCAGAACTCGGGAGCAGCCGCACACCAGCCGCAACGTAGCTTACCATCCGGCCCAGTTACCGTCTTGGTCATGGGCTCAGTCCTTGATGAAGTCGAGGCGTGGGTCGGTGCGCGCCGGCGATACTTCATAGACCTCAGGGTTGACGACACCCTCGGCGACGAATGGGTCCTCAGCGATTCTCTTGTCGAGTGCGTCGCGATCAAGACCATTTGCTATAATCGCACCACCGGCATTGGGTTGAAGTGAACCGACGGTGAGGAAAACACCGTCATCGAAGCCCTCAGCGATCCACTGTTTGTGAGCTTCCATGAACGCAGGAGCCCGGGACTTATCGGCAAATTTCAGAAAGACAACGAACACGATTTAACTCCTCTTTTTGCTGGACGCATCTGGCGCGATTTGATCCACCCATGCACTCAGATCGTTCACCTCGCGTTGGATGAACGCTTCGTCTCGAAGAGCGCTAGCTAGATTGGCAACGCCTTGGGATCTCGCCAGAAGATGCATCGCAAGAACGTCAGCCTTTTCGCAGCCAAGAGCATCGAATTGTCGAGTCAGCCAGTCGCGGAACAGCGTGAATAGGTCACGAGCGCGATCTGCGGCTTGATGCTCCAACTTGATGAGTTCAGCGCAAAGCGTGCCAACGGGGCAGCCATGGAGCATGATCTTCGTGCGATTTGCGATGAGAATGTTGACGAACGCCCGGACACGTTCAGCGGGACAATCGTCCTCGCTCTCCCAAGCCTCAAGCATAGCTTCTGTTTTCGACAGACGCAGGTCGATCACCGCGTCAAGAATGGCGTCTTTACTCTTGAAGTGGTGGTAGAAGTTTCCGCGCGATATCCCGACGTCTTTGGCGATATCCGCAAAAGAAGTCGCCTCAAACCCCTTTCTGTAGAAGAGGTCATCGGCTGTTTCGACAATCTGACCACGCGTGGATTGTTTGCTCATGCGTCACAATTAGGACGATTGTCCTAATTAGTCAACAAGACGAGCACCCGGAGCGCTGGAATGTCTGTTCAGGGTCATTTGCGTCAGCGAGACTTTGTCTGCTTTCTGACTGGAGCTGCCGGCTGTGCATGACCGGGTCTAGCGCACCATCACCAAACCCACCGCTGAAACACCGTGAACGACAGCACAGCCAGGCACAACAGCAGCGAGCGTCGGAGCCGGCGATCGACCACCGTCTCACCGCGCACAAACCGGCGCCAGGCAGCCTCCATTTGATGGCCGACAGGGCCTTGAGGGCGAGTTCGACGGACTCGGTCAGCCATAGGGTCAGTAGCGGCAAGCCGTAGGTGAGCAACTGCTTGAGCGCCGTCTCCACCGCCGGCGGACGGCTGGCGCTCTGTTCCAGTTTGGTGACCCGTTTTCTGGTCTCGCGGAGATCGCGCTTCAGGTCGTGTTCCAGTTTCGTCAGACCGTCCTGCATCGCCCCCTGCGCCCCTTCGATCCGGCCCAGTGACCGGTGGATGTCCATAAGCAACTGCTGCATCGCTCACGACGTTCTACCCCCAACGTGTTGTTTTGGTTTGGCTGCCGGTTGTGCGTACTGCTCGGGGCAATCGCACGGTGCGCAATAGGCGACGACCTTGCCCTGCTTCAGCGTGTCGTAGACCGAATTGTGCTCGACCATCTGGCGCTGCGAGACACAAGTATCGCGCCGCGACGGCTGCATCTTCTTAAAAGACTTCAGACTGTTGTCGACCACCCGCAGCTTGGCCCGGGCCGGTTCAGTCTGGCCGAACCATTGGGTCGGCCCGCAGCCGCTTGTTGTCAGTGCGAGCAGCAGTACGAGCCTTGTCGGCCAGGTCCTGCCGCTGTTCCGCCACCTGTTGTGCATCCTGCTGTTCCTCCATGCGTCCGATCTGGCGCTGCGCTTCGCGCTCGAAGTAGCGCTCCGTGCGCCACCAAATGACGACCGCGACAGTCAAAAGACCGACCATCGCGTATTGGGCAAACCGTTGACCGAAGATCAGCGCCCCCGTGCCGCTCAAGAAGCTCATCATGACCCAGCCTCCAAATGCCGGCCTTCGTTCTGATCCTGCGCCCGGAACAACCTGATCCGGTTGCCATTCCCGACGATCCGGGCCGCGAAGTAGGCCGCGATCACCAGAGCAATCACCGGCCACATATCAAGCGCGAACGTCAGGAATTCCGACATGCCGTCCATCGTCCTGACCTGATGCCACATGCAGCTCAATCTCGCCCAGCAAACGCAAGACGTCATCGCCGGAGTAACACTTCCGGACCATCAATTGCTCCTTAGTGAGCCGCAAAATTGAAGGCGCAGTTTTAGGGGGGCTAGGACAAGGGTCTTGCTCTGCGCAATAGATAGAGAAGCCCAGCGTTACTTCTCATGCGGAGGTACGCCGTCATCTCCAACCAGGTGACAACGAACTGCATGTCTCTCATCAAGCGTTCTTAATTCCGGCGTTTCTGACGTGCAGCGGTCGACGGCGAATGGGCATCTTGATGCGAACCGACAGCCAGGTGGCGGATCAATCGGACTGGGCGGATCGCCGCTCAGGCGAATGCGATTTGCTTTTGCACGCATGCCCGGATCAGCCGAAGGAACAGCAGAGAGCAGTGCCCATGTATATGGGTGCCGCGGACGCCTGAAGAGTGACAGCCTATCGGCCTGTTCAACGATCTGTCCAAGATACAGAACGCCAATATCGTCACACATATGTTGCACAACACCCAGATCATGCGAGATGAAGACATAGGTTATGCCGAAATCCTGCTGCAGGCGCCGCAACAAATTCAGGATCTGGGCCTGGATGGCAACGTCGAGCGCAGACACGGGTTCGTCACAGACGATCACATCCGGCTGTGTCGCCAGGGCTCGTGCGATGCCGATACGTTGACGTTGACCACCTGAAAACTGATGCGGGAATAGTGCCTGCTGTTCCGGCCTGAGGCCAACCAGACGAAACAACTCATCGACGCGTTCATCGCGTTCGGCAGGCGAACCAACATCCAGGAGATCGAGCGGTGCACGCACGATCTGACCGGCCCGAACTCGCGGGTTGAGCGAAGCATAGGGATCTTGGAATATAATCTGGACGTGCCTACGGGCAGCACGAAGCGCCTCACCTTCCAGCGCCGCCATGTCCATTCCTTCGAGCCAGACATGTCCAGCCGTCACTGGTGCCAGTCGCATCATTGCGAGTGCAGTCGTGGTCTTGCCGGACCCTGATTCACCCACCAAACCGAAGGTCGTTCCACGCCGGACTTGGAATGAGATGCCATCAACAGCGTGGACTTTGGAAGCCGCCGCGAATGGGCTGCTGCGTGCCCGCCCAAAATGCACCTTAAGGTCTTGAACGTCGATGACAATGTCAGTGCCAGCCTCACTCATGCATCCGCTCCAGACTGGCGTAGCCAGCAAGAGACCGTGTGGCGATCGCCGACAGAACACGGCGCTGGCATCGCTTCGCGACAATGATCCATCACATCGCTACACCGCGGTGCAAACGGACAGCCCCCGCGGTTCAGCTCGGTCACTGACGGCACGACACCAGGAATTTCGGCAAGCTTCTGACGCTCGATCGGCGGCTCAGCGTGGAGATGTGGAACGCAGGCAATCAGTCCTTGCGTGTAGGGATGCATTGGTGCCGAAAGAATTTCGTCGACCGGGGCGTCCTCAACTTTCCGGCCGGCATACATGACGACAACCTGATCTGCCATCTCCGCAATTGCACCCATGTCATGCGTGATGAGAATGATCGCCGTGTTGGTCTCTGATTGCAGCTGCTTCAGCAGGTCAAAAATTTGCGCCTGGACTGTTACATCCAGTGCGGTTGTCGGTTCGTCAGCGATGAGGACTTTCGGCCGACAGGCAAGCGCCATTGCGATCATGACGCGCTGGCGCATCCCGCCAGACAATTGATGCGGAAATTCATCAACTCTTTGCTCTGGCGCCGGAATTGCCACTGCCCGCAGCATTTCGATCGCCCGTTCGCGGGCGGCACGTCGGGCAAGTCCGTCGTGCAGCCGGACGGCCTCAGCGATTTGCTCCCCAACCGTGTAGACGGGATTGAGCGACGTCATCGGCTCCTGAAAAATCATGGAGATCTCATTGCCACGCACTTCGCGCAGGCGCGTCTCACTAGCAGCGATCAGATCTTCGTCTGCCAACCGGATTTCACCAGCTGCGATGCGGCCCGGTGGTGACGGAACAAGCCCCATGATGGCGAGTGCCGTCATGCTTTTGCCGCAACCGGATTCACCTACGATACCCAGTGTTTGACCTTCGTGCAGCTCTAAGTTGAGACTATCGATCACACGAGATACCGAGCCATCGCGCATCTTGAACTCGACGCAAAGCCCATCAACACTCAATGTTGGATCGCTATCGCTCATCGCTGTCTCAGCTTTGGGTTAAAGGCATCATTGAGACCATCACCGATCAGACTCACCGCAAGTACCGTGACGAAGATTGCAAGTCCTGGAAATGTCACCGGCCACCAGGCCTCAAGAATGTGTGGACGATTGACGCCTATGAGATACCCCCAGCTCATGACGTTGGGATCTGAAAGACCGAGGAAGCTCAGGCCAGCCTCGAACAGGATCGCAACGCCTACCGACAACGCCGCACTGACGATTAAGGGTGGCGCTGCATTGGGTAGAATGACCTGCCAGATAATACGGGCATTCTTGGCTCCAATCGCTCGTTCTGATTTCACGTAATCCAACTCTCGGATACGTAGGAATTCGGCACGCGCCAGACGAGCCGTGTTGGGCCAGGACACGATTCCAATAGCGATCGCAATGGTCACGAGTGAAGGTGAAAACAGCATCACGACTACCATCGCCAACAGGAGCGGCGGCAAGACCTGGAAAAATTCGGTGATGCGCATAAGGATCTCTTCGACCCAGCCTCTGTAATAACCCGCGAGCGCACCGACAAACAGGCCGATAAAAATGGTGAGACTTGCCGCCGAAGCGCCAACCAGGAGAGTGGCCCGACTACCGTAAATGAGACAGGCAACCAGATCGCGGCCCTGTTGATCAGTTCCTAATAGAAAACCACCATCGCCCGGCGGCGCCAATGGTGCCCAGACAATTTCAAACGGGTCGACCTGATAGACCATCGGCCCAAAGATGCTAACCACTATGATCGCAAGTAACGTCACAAGACCCGCGAGCGCTGCTGCATTACGACGATACATGCGCCAGGCTTCTGCGAACGGGTGTTCGACCACCACGACGATGGGTGCTTCGTCTGTATTGTTATCTGGCTTGGAAGCGTCAGTCATACCTCAAGCCCTGCTCTAATTCTTGGGTCGACAAGGCGGTAGATGAGGTCCGTAATAAGATTAGCGACGATGACGATCAGCGCTGAAAAGAACAGGATGCCCAATAACGTAGGCGAGTCCCGCCTCAAAATAGAATCAAAAGCCAGAGTTCCCAGACCGGGCCAGCTGAACACCGTTTCCACGAGCACTGCGCCCGAGAATAAGCCGCTAAACTGTAGGCCAGCAAATGTGATGACTGGAAGAACTGCGTTGCGCAGTGCGTGCTTGAATACGACGATCGTCTCGCTCAACCCTTTGGCGCGAGCCGTTCGAACGTAGTCAGCACCGAGCACATCCAGCATACTCGCGCGCGCAAGGCGGCTATAGAACGCCAGGTAGATCGTCGACAAGGTAACGACTGGCAGAACCATATGATGCATCACGTCGAGCGCAAGAGTGAGCCCCGTTGAGCCGCTCGCGATAGTCGACATACCTGATACCGGAAACCATGGGAGTATGGAGGCGAACAATATGACCAGCATGATCCCGGTCCAGAAAACGGGAAGAGCATAGCCGAGCAGCGCAAGCACCGTGATAGTGTGACTAAGCCAGCCATCTGGTCGCCGGGCTGCGACAACGCCCAGGATCGTGCCAAGCACCAGCGCGAGCATGAGTGAAGTAACAACGAGCAGGATCGTCGGGCCAAGGCGTTCGAGGATCAATTCCGTAACGGGGCGGTCAAAATAGATAGAATACCCCAGGTTCCCCTGCGCGACACCGCCGATGTAGCGCCATAGTTGCTCGTGGAATGGCAGATCTAATCCGTAGTCCTTACGGATCTTCGCCATCATCTCGGATGTGGCGCCACCCATCTCCCCAGCAATCACATCGGCAGGGTCACCTGGCGCAAGATGAAGAAGTGTAAAGTTGAACACCAGCACTGCGGTCAGCAGTGCAAGAGCGTACCCAATCCGCTTGAAGAAAGAAAAAAGGAAACCCATTGGTGCTCACAGATCGCATTCGATTGTAAGGGACCGGATCGCGGAGCACTGCCTACAGCACCACTTTGCGACCCGGGTCAGATCAAGATGATTGTCGTCGTAAAGACCGCAATCATTTCGGCTGCTTTTTCCAATAGAGTTCATCGAGAGGCGCAACCCAGCTCCAAATTGTTCTCGGCGGGTTGCCCAGATCTTTATGATAGGCTGTGTGGTAGGGCAGCACCGTCAGCCAGTAGACTGGTAAATCTGCAGCTACGATTTTCTGAAACTTCACATAAAGCGCACGGCGCTTTGCTTCATCCGTTTCCTTGCCTGCCGCCTCCAGCAACTTGTCGACTTCCGGATTGCAGTACTGTTGCGTATTCGACCAGATCACACCCTTCTTGATGTTGTTGCACAAATAGGTGCGGTGTACACCGATGACGGGATCTCCCCAATTAAAGGGCAAATCCATCGTCATGTCGAAATCCCAATTCGAAATCCGTTTCGCCCAGGTCGGAAAGTCCGGTGCATTGCGAATTGTGACCTCGATGCCGATCTTCTTGAGCTGCGGTCGCAAATATTCCGCAATACGCTGCTGCACGTCCTGAACAGCCGGAAGATAATCGACTTGAATTTTCAGCCGAACACCATTGCTGTCGGGCTTGTAGCCAGCCTCATCCAGAAGCGCCTTGGCTTTGGCGAGGTTAAGGTCATAGGTCTCAACGTCTTTTGTATAGAACGGTGATCCTGGCACAATAGGTCCTGTCGATGGCGTTGAAACGCCTCGATGAAGTGCTTTTACAATGAAGGTCCGGTCGGTCGCATATGCGATTGCACGGCGGACACGGACATCATCCAGTGGCTTCTTCTTCGTATTGAACGCCAACCAGGTGTTCGGCCCAATGCCCTCATAACCGTCATCTGTTACGACGAGATGCTTTGACTTTTGCAACCGCTTGATATCCGACACCGTGGATATGAAGGGAAACATGTGCGCCTGTCCACGTTCCATCGAGATGATTCGACTCGCGGCATCGCGGACGATGTTGACCACGATCTTGTCTAGATACGGGCGGCCCTTGATAAAGAAATTCGGGTTCTTCTCAAGAATGATGTACTGGCCCTTCTTGTATTCTTTCAGAAGAAAGGGGCCTGAGCCAACGACATTGGTAGCGTTACGTGGATGTGTCTTCGCGTTCTGCCCATCGCCATAAATATGCTCCGGAATGATCGGCAAGATCGACGTAGACATCGCCAGCAACAACGCCGGATGAGGATGCTTGAGCTTGACAACAGCTGTGTGGGCATCAGGCGTCTCAACACTATCTACTGCGCCAAGCGAGGTCTTAAATGGATGGTTGGCCTTTTGCACTTTGATGGAGAATGCCACATCCTTTGACGTGACCGGCTTGCCATCGTGGAACGTGGCATCCTTTCTCAACTTGAACGTAACGCTCAAACCGTCTGCCGCTGTTTCCCAACTCTCAGCCAGATACGGCTTGATGTTCCAGTCTGCATCGGCCCGAACCAGCATGGCGAAGATCTGCGCGCCTGGTGCCATTGTGGCAATGCCGGACTGAACCGCCGGATTGAAGTGTCGCGGAACTTGGGTTGTCACCATAGTCAGGGTTCCACCGGGCTTGCCCGGCTCTCCAGCTATGATGGATGTCGAACCTGTCACTGCGATTGCAGCAACCGCAGTTAGTCTTCCAATTGAACGGAACAAGCCTATCATACATCTTACCCTTTGATTGGAGTACTGACGGCAAATCAATCGAGCGATCCGATTCTACCAAAGCACACGTCCAGAAAACTCTTGAAGCGTCGTCCACGACACTCAAAAATGCAAATGGTTTTTCTCAATCAAATGGCGCGTGCCGGCAATGGCATGCAGTGACAAACAAGTTAGTCTTACGCTCTAGAAGGGACGCCCGTGTCAGAGATTACAGTCTTCACTGCCCGTAAGATCAGAACGATGAACCCGTCACTGCCGGAAGCACAGGCGGTCGCCGTTCGTGATGGACAGATCATTGAAGTCGGGACGCTCGAGACGCTAACCCCATGGTTAGAAGCTTTTGATCATCGTATTGACGAAACCTTTCAGGATCTCGTCATGATGCCGGGTTTCATTGATCCGCACCTACATCCCGCACTCGCGGCAGTGCTTCTACCATGCCATTTCATCACCGCGGTGGAATGGCAATTACCCGATAGAACTGCCCCCGCAGTTACCGGACACAATGCCTATCTCGATCAGCTCAAGGTTGCAGAAGAGGCGTTGGATGATCCCTCCGCACCACTCGTCACGTGGGGTTATCACAAGATCTGGCACGGAGAGTTGACGCGCGAAACCCTCAACGGCATTTCTGCAACCCGACCGGTAGTTGTGTGGCAGCGTTCGTTTCACGAGATCATCATGAATGATGCAGCTATGGATTGGATGAAGCTGGATCGCGATGCTCTCACAAGGCATCCGCAGGTGGATCCGGAAAGCGGGCGCTTCTTTGAAACAGGACTGTCAGTCGCAATGGCCGGGATGCGAGACTATCTCTATGCTCCCGAGCGATTTCGGCATGGCCTTGAACTAACAAAAAAAGCTATACATGCCGGCGGCCATACGACAATCGCCGATATGGCATTCCCGCTCAACGACCTCGATCGGGAATGGAGCGAAATACTCTCGGTAATGGAAACCGACGATACACCTTTCCGCGTGCAAATGGTGCCGCGTGCCATAGAACGTGGCGAGAGTTCTAGCGATGCCGAAAGCCAAGTTGCTCGCGTCAAGGCCCTTGCCTCCAGAGGAACACATCGCCTGCAATTCGGAAATGGTGTCAAACTGTTTACCGATGGCGGCTTCTTCGCTGAGCTGATGCAGTTACAGGGGCCGGGCTTCATCGATGGGCATCACGGTGAATGGTTGACACCACCGGAAGTTGTAGAGAGTTTAGCACGTGCATTTTGGCATGCAGGTTTCCGCATTCACGTGCACTGCACCGGCGATCTCGGAGTAGAGCTGGCACTTGATGTTCTCGAAAAGCTGCAGTTTGAACGCCCACGTTTCAATCACCGTTTCACCATCGAGCATTTTGGAGTCTCGACTCCGGAGCAGGTCAGACGGATAGCAGATCTCGGCGCACTTGTTTCTGCAAATATCTACTACGTCCACGAGCTGGGGGACGCTTATTGGAAGCATTCGATCGGGTTTGAACGTGCGTCGCAAATGGCGCGCCTTGGCACACTCGCTCGTCACAACGTAACAACCGCACTCCATTCAGATTTCACTATGGCGCCGGCGCAGCCACTCAATTCTGCGTGGGTTGCGGTCAACCGTTTATCCGAGTCAGGTCAGACGCTGGCGCCTGAGGAACGGCTGACGATTGATCAGGCCATGCGTGCAATTACCATTGACGCCGCCTACGTGCTCGGCATGGAGCACGAGATCGGTAGCATCCGCGCCGGCAAGCGGGCGGATTTCACCATTCTCGGTAGCGACCCTTACGAGACCGTGCCCGAGAAACTCAAGGATATTCCAATCTGGGGGACGGTCTTCGAAGGCCGACCAGCACCACTATGACCAGTGGATCAAACACATTGCCACCAACCCCAGTGACTGTCCTGAGCGGTTATCTTGGCGCTGGAAAAACAACTCTGATTAATAAGCTTCTAACTGCCAAAACAGATCGTCGGCTCGCTATTCTGGTGAATGATTTTGGAGAGATCAACGTCGACGCATCGCTCATACGCGAACATCAGGGGCGCACGATGAGCCTGACAAATGGATGCATTTGCTGTTCAATCGCTGGGGACTTAACCAGTGCCCTGCGCGATGTGCTGGCAATTGCCAGTGAATCACCAGATCCCGACATTGAGCAGATCATCATTGAAGCAAGCGGTGTTGCCGATCCGGCAAAAATTGCGATGCATGCTCAAGGCTGGCCTGATCTACGCCTTGACGGCATCGTGGTTGTCGTCGATGCCATTGCAATTCGCAGTCTTGCGCAAGACCGTTACGTCGGCACAACCGTGGTGCGGCAGATTACGTCGGGTGATGTTCTCATCGTTTCAAAGGTAGATCTGACAGAGGGGACTGCGGTCTCGGAGACTATGACCTGGCTTCGTCATTTAGCCCCGAACGCACCCCTTATAGTCGATTCTGAACTCCATTCTGCTATGGAGTATTTACTTGAAGGCCCAGGTCGTGGTCATCAGTCACTGAACTCAATGGACGACGAGGAGGCCGCTTCAGGTCACTTTGCAACCACGACCTGGTATCCGGATCACATCGTCGATCAGAGGCTTTTGGTTCAAGCGCTGGAGCGCATGTCCAATGCTGTCCCAAGATGCAAAGGATGGGTTCGATTTGCTGACCAGCCGGACACGCCGCGCCTCGTTCAGGCGATCGGCAGTCGGGTTGAGATCCGGCAGGGACAAAATCTGGAGACGAGCGTCTCTTCAGGCAGCTCAGCGACAAACCCGATGACAACACACACATCTTTCCTCTCGCTCATTTTTCTCTCCAACTTGACCACGAAAGCTGAGATCCTCAGCCAACTCGACGGTTGTATTGTTCCAACCAAGTACCAAGAGCGCCACGCGTCGCTATAGGAGAACGACATTGTTCACGGTCTTCACTGCAAAAAAGATCATCACGATGAATCCAAATCGACCGACTGTCTCACACGTTGCAGTTCGAGAGGGTCGCATCCTAGGTGCCGGAACCTTGGAAGAATTGAGTGGCTGGGGAGAGCACACAGTTGATGAGAGATTTGCCGATAAGATCATCACGCCAGGGTTTGTCGAAGGACACAGCCACACGATGGAAGGGACCTTCTGGCGCTATGTATATTGTGGTTACTTCGATCGCACCGATCCTGACGGCAAGACCTGGCCCGGCGTCAAATCGATAGAACAAGTTGTCGAGCGCCTTCGCGAAGCCCAAGCCAAACTCACTGATCCGACGACGCCTCTGCCCGGCTGGTCTCTGGACGCCATCTACTACGGCGATCAGCGCGTCAGCAGACAGGATCTCGATAACGTCTCGAAGGAACGTCCGATTGGTATCCTCAATGCATCCGGCCACATTCTGAATGTTAACTCCAAGGCGCTTGAGCTCGCAGGTCTGCTTCGAACGGGCATCAATCATCCCGGCATTCCGCTCGGCGACGATGGATTGCCCGCTGGCGAGCTCAAGGGGCCCGATGCGATGACACTGGCCGGTGTGCATACAGGTTTTGATCGCGAAATCCTGGCCGGTGATGAAAAGGGGTTGCGTGAATTTGCCAGACTTTGTGTGCGCAGCGGCGTCACAACTGCAACCGATCTTGCCAATCTATTGCCTGAGGACGCCGTGGAAATGATGCTGCGCGTCACGGGTGAGAGTGATTTCCCGGCAAGGATTGTCCCATTGAGACGTCTTCAGAACATGTCTGTGACCGACATAATCGCACGAGCACTAGAGCTGCGCGAGAGGAGTACTGAGCGTCTGCGTCTCGGCATAATTAAAGTCGTCGCGGACGGATCAATCCAAGGGTTTTCGGCACGCATTAGATGGCCGGGCTATTACAACGGCGCACCGAACGGGCTTTGGTACGTGCCGCCGGAGCAGTTGCGCGAAATGTATCGGTTGGCGCTTAAGAGTGGCGTGCATGTCCATACGCATACGAATGGCGACGAGGCAACCGAACTCGTTCTGGAATGCGTGGAAGAAGCTTTGCGTGCGCACCCGTCCTTTGATCACCGGTTCACGCTACAACACTGTCAACTTGCCGACGCCGCCCAGTTCAGACGCATGAAATCGCTTGGCATGTGTGTGAACCTGTTTCCAAACCATCATTTCTACTGGGGCGATCAACACTATGCGACAACAGTCGGCCCCGAGCGTGCTGAACGTATGAACGCATGCGCCACTGCATTGGCAACAGGCGTGCCGATGGCTATTCACTCGGATGCGCCAGTGACCCCGCTGGGGCCGTTGTTTACGGCCTGGTGTGCAGTGAACCGCCAGACCGCATCTGGACGGACGCTTGGTGAAAATGAGAAAATCAGTGTCCCAGATGCGCTGAGAACCATCACACTTGGTGCTGCCTACACGCTCAAACTCGATGGCGAGCTTGGATCTATTGAGACCGGAAAGAAAGCTGATTTTGCAATCCTTGAGGACGATCCAACTGCCGTTTCAGCTGATGCGCTGAAAGATGTCCGTGTGTGGGGCACGGTCCTGGGAGGTCGTGTTTTTGCGGCATCTGAAATTTGATCGACACACAAAGCAACTCAACAATACCGATACCACTCACTGTGGTTGGAGGTTACCTCGGGGCCGGCAAGACAACTTTGGTCAACCACTTGTTGCGGAATGCTGGGGGAACACGTCTGGCAGTGTTGGTGAACGAGTTTGGCGCCCTTCCAATCGATGCTGACTTGATCGAGGGCCGTGATGGCAATGTCCTCTCCATTAGTGGTGGTTGTGTCTGTTGCAGCTATGGTGACGATCTCGTGTCCGGATTGATCGCTGTCTCCAATCTGTCGCCCCGGCCAGACCACGTCTTGCTCGAAGCGAGCGGAGTGGCATTGCCTGACCGCATCGCAGCCAACGTTGTCCTGATGGATAGCTATCATCTTGATTGCATCGTCATACTCGCTGACACGGAAACAATCGCGGACCAGATCAATGATCGCTTCACGGGAGATACGATTGCTGCCCAATTGTCTTCAGCCGACATCATCATTCTGAACAAGACGGATCTGGTGCCCCTTGAGACCCAGCAGAAGCGACTGGCCCTGATGCAAGAGGTATCACCCGATGTTCGCGTTATAGCCACCGCACAGGCCAGCGTTCCACTTGCATTGCTGCTCGGCACCTCAGAACACGCGGAACCTAGAACAACGCGGTCGCTTCCTCACCACAACGAGGAACCACTCTATAAAACGAGAACCTTCACTCCGAACAGACCTGTTGACGTCCACGCATTGGCCGAGAAGCTGGCCAGCAAAGATCTGGGGCTCCTTCGCGCCAAAGGGTTTGCAAAATCCACCGACGGTAAGATGTATGCAATCCAAGTTGTTGGGCGGCGCTGGAGCGTCACGCCGGCGGCTAACGACAAGAGCTCGGGCATCGTGTTGATCGCTCCACGCGACAATATCGGATGGAGCGCCATTGATGATCTGATCTGTTAATTCTTGCGAATTCGTTTGCCGAAACGCGCATCGTCATCGAAGACGGGCGCCGTGATTACAGTCGGCAGCGACGCCAGGCACGCCAGCAGCGAACGTGATAAATCATTCGGATCGAGGATCGCAATATCCGGTCTTGATAGATGGAGCCATTCGCATCATCCTCGCCTCAATCCACCATCAAAAAAGATAATGGGTCGTCCGCAATGCAAAGTGGTGTCTTCAAAGTTCAAGCTCAGGAACGCATCGTTTTCGGAACACCGGTTGCCGAAGCGGTGATCGCAGAGACCGAACACTACGGTGCTAGGCGGGTTTTCATCACTTCCACACGGTCATTGGCCAACTGCAACAATGGCCCATTGCAGCGCGTTGAACGCGCATTGGGCGAACGACATGTCGGAACATTTGCAGCAATCTCATCCCACAGCCCCCGCGAGGATGTAATTGCGGCAGCCAATGCCGCGCGCAAAGCCAGATCCGATATCATCGTCGCTGTTGGCGGCGGCTCGGTTGTTGACGCGACCAAGGTGGTGCAACTCTGCCTCTGGAAATCGATCACCATAGTCGACGCCCTAAGCGAGCACTCGACAGGCTTCGATCGACGCAAGACCTCATCGTTTGATGTACCTGCAGATGGCATTCGCATGATCGCTGTGCCGACGACCTTGTCTGCCGCCGACTTCACGTCACGGGCCGGCATCACCGACACAGCGAGCCGTACAAAACTCGCATTCAGCCATCGCCTTCTGGTTCCGCGCAGCGTCATTCTCGATCCGGCAGCAACTCTGGCTACACCTGACTGGCTGCTCTTTAGCACCGGCATACGGTCTGTCGATCATGCCGTTGAGTCCTACTGCTGTCCGATTGCCAACCCGGCCACAGAATCGCTCTCGCTCAAGGGCCTGACATTGCTGCATACTGGCCTGGCCCAGATCAAGGCGAAACCCGATGATCTTAAGGCGCGCCTGCAAGCACAATTCGGCATGTGGCATGCGATCTGGCCCAGCTCATCCGGTATCTACCATGGCGCAAGCCACGGCATTGGCTATGCGCTTGGTGCCGGATTCCATGTTCCACATGGCCACACATCCTGCGTCATGCTTCCCGCTGTCATGCAATGGAACGCCGAGTCCATGGGTGAGCGTTATCGGGCTTTGGCAGCTGCCACCGGCCAGCCTGCCATGGCCGCCTGGAAGAGCATCCGCAAACTCATTGCCGGCCTTGATATGCCTTGCACTCTGCGCGATGTCGGCATTAAGCGGGAAAACCTGGACGAATTGGCAAAGCGTGCACTCCAATACCAGCCCGTGCTGCTCAATCCTCGTCCGATCAAAACGGAAACTGACGTGATGGAGATCCTCGAGCTCGCGTATTAAGACCACTCGCCACTTGTCGCCATCGTGGACGATAAGATCATCATATCGTGGACATGAACCGCACTACTGAGTGCCTCTCCGGTTGGCTGCTCAGGCGAGGTACTGTCGAAGATGCGAAAGGGTTCGCTCTCTGGCAATCGCGGCTTGCGCCTCGTTATGTGGCGGATACCCATAGCGATTGAAGCCATGTTCCGTGCCTGGATAGATATGGATCTCGACGCGATGATCATCGCCAAGCTTGTTCGTGATCGCTTCGACCGCATCGGCCGGCACATGTGGATCGGTTTCAGCAAAATGCATCAACAAAGGGCACTTGAGATGAGCAGCTTCGTTGAGATGTTGGTCAATCTGCACACCATAGTAGCTGACGGCCGCATCGATAGCATGACGAACACTCGACAGGTAAGTGAACTTGCCGCCGAGACAGAACCCCATCACCCCAATCTTGCCGGTGCAATCCTCCCTGCTCCGCAGTGCTGAAACTGTGTCCTCAAGGTCCATCGCAAATTGATCGGTACCAAGCTCGGCCCTTAGCGCCTGGGCCTTGGCACGACCGTCATCGGTATAGGGGAGATAGCAACCTGCTTCCTGGCGCCAATAGACGTCTGGCGCAATAACCAGAAATCCATCCTCGGCATAGCCGTCACAAACCGAGCGAATATGCAGATTGGTGTTGAAGACTTCAGGCAGGAGGACGATGCCCGGCGATTGTGCTGCGGTGGGCCGCGCCAGATACGCCGCGAAAGCACGACCATCGCGCGACTTAACCTCGATTTCCTCACCCATGCGACCCTCCAGTCTCAAGTACGACAGAGCTTACTATAGTTTCAAAACTGCCAAGCAACAGCTCACTGTCTGGCAGGACGCCCGCGATCAAGGCTACATCATGCGGTCAGCAGGCGGCACACGAAACAAAACCTCCTCGCCACGAAACAACCGTGCGACGTTTTCCGCCGCGCGCTTGAGAGCCACTGGTCGCCAACGACCAACCGTTGCGGAATTGTGCGGAGATGCAATGACATTGTCCAGTTTGAGAAACGGATAGTTCATTTCAAACCGACCATGACGGACCGGCTCGACCCACCAGGCATCGATACAAGCCGTGAATGTCGGATTGTTTTGAAGATGCGCATAGAGTGCTGCCTCATCAATGATCTCACCACGGGCAAGGTTGATAATGACAGCGTCGTTCTTCATCAGTCCCAGTTCACGTTCGCCAATCAGCCCCCGCGTCGCAGGTGTCAGTGGCAAACTCAAGATCAGAATATCGGACTGCCGCAAAAGCTCGTCAGTCTGACTGGTATTTCCAATCCAATCGACCGGTTGCTCTGTCTTGCCCGAACGGTTAATCGCATGAACGTTGACACCGAGAGCCCGCATTAGACGCGCCGTCTCAATACCGATACCGCCAAAGCCAAGCACACCACAAACAGATCCAGCCAACATTCTATTGCGCTTGAATTGGTTGAATGCACCGCAGGCAACCTCGTTGTGCTCGACAATGAGCCGCTTGAATGCGGCAAGCGCCATCATGACGGCGTGCTCAGCCATTGGTTCCGCGTAACCACCGCCATTTCCTGCAATGACGGCCGCATCAGGAAACCGGCTCAACGGGATGAAATCAATCCCAGCGCTGACAAACTGAATCAGACGGGTGTTAAGCAGTTGCTCCGCCTCACCATCCCGCAACTCCTTGGCCGTATTTCGCGACAGCAGCGCGGTTGCAGCATGCAACGCGGTCAACCTTTGGGTCTCCGAGAGATCATCAAGATAAACGATCTCTGCCAGCTCACCGATAACACCCGCAATAATCTCGCGGCTATCAGGGTTTGCCTCCATCGTGACAAGGAGTTGGGATCGCTCCATCTGCATGCGTGCGCTTTCCTAAGGTGTGCAATGATTTGTTCGTCCGAGCAATCGCCGACGCTCGCACATCTCAGTACAAGCGTCATGCGGCAGTGCTCGCGGAGAGCGCTATGACAGCAGCCGTCCACCGTCGACGTCCACGGTCGTTCCCGTCACAAAATCATTCTGAACGACGAATAGAATCGCTTGCGCGACTTCTTCAGCGACGCCCGCCCGTGGGATCAGATTTTTCGCTGTCTGATTGCGGTAAAACTCTTGCCGCTCCGCTCCTTCGAGAGACGACATCGGCGTATCAATCGTACCTGGTGCCACGACATTCAGGCGGCGTGGGGCGAGCTCTGGAGCGGCAGCTCGGACGAGCGCCTCAACCGCTCCTCCAACCGTCGCAATTGCCACCTGGCCCGGGTTGGGCTTTCGAGCCGGTGTCCCGCTGACCAGGACAATTGTGCCATCCATCGTCAGGTGAGGCGTACCCAGTTGAAGAACGTTAGTGTATCCCCAGAGCTTGGCAAACGAAGCTTGATAGGAATCGAAATCCATATCGAGCAGTTTGCCGCGCGCACGCGCGCCACCTGTCGCAGCGCTAATCAGAATCTCGAACGGCGCATACTCTTCGAACAACTTGCTCAGAGCATCACGGTCCAGAGCATCGCACTGACGTAGTGTAATGCCTTCCGGCACCTCTCCCGCCCGCTCTGGGTTGCGGCTGATTGCAATCACTTCCGCGCCAAGCGCAGCCAACTGCCGAGCTGTTGCAAGACCAATCCCTGATGTCCCACCAAAAACCATTGCCCGTTTACCGGATACGTCCATGCTCGCCTTCTTTCCAGATTAATTGAGAGGTTTGTCCATCATACTGACGACGTCAATGAAAGCGTGGTCGGCATCAACGCCCACCGTCCCGCCAATGTAAGACCCGTCCAATGAGATTCATCAGGAGCTGGGCAGCCAGAGTTGATGTTGAGCCAGTCGGATCATAATCGGGCGCAACTTCAACGAGATCAACACCAACAACCGACCCGCGTCGCGAAATACCATCCAACAACTCAAGGATCTCATAATAGAGAAAGCCGCCGTGGCTCGGCGTTCCCGTACCTGCTGCGATGGATGGATCAAACGCATCGATATCGATCGTCAGGTAGTATCTCTTGCCTGAGGGAATGCGATCCAGGACACCCTCCACGCCGAGCTTACGAAACTGGCGAACCGACATGATATCGGAGCCCATGCTCCGCGCGTCCTGATAGCCTTCCTTGGCCGTTGACGAGACATTGCGGATCCCAATCTGCGACAGCCCGCTCACATAAGGCTTCTCAGCGGCCCGCCGCATCGGGTTCCCGTGTCCGTAACGCACGCCGTGACGCTCGTCGACAAAGTCGAGATGGGCATCAATCTGAATGACATGAATATCACCTTGATCATCGAACGCATTGATGCAGGGGATATTGATCGAGTGGTCACCACCGATCACCACTGGCAGAGCACCAGCCTTCAGTGCCGCGCGAACACCAGCCTCGATATTCGCGTGGCTCTGGATCGTATCCGTGTGGATGATATCCGCATCACCCATATCGACCAGCTTGAACCGGCCTTCCGGGAGATAGGTGATGTCGTCCTCATGATCATAGGCCCCGGCATGGCCAAACGAAAACAGTGTCGATGCCTCACGAACGCCGCGCGGGCCTTGCCGCGCACCAGCACGCCACTGAGTACCAAAGTCGAACGGGGCACCAAGAATGGCTACATCCGCGTCCAGCGTTGACCAGTCTTGATGGTAGGGCCATTTCCCAAACGTGCAGATCCCGACGAACGGAAGGTTGAGCCGTCCGCTTTCATAGCCATGCTGGGACATTCATCGCCTCTTTGCAGTTGCCGACTTCAGGAACGCGCTTGCTTCCCATGTCATCATGATCGGAAGAAGGGAATAATAACGTTCAATCAATCCAATGACGTCCGTTCGTGCCACCGACACCCATTGGTTGCAACAACCAATGCGAGATGGAGTTTCGAAGACTCTTTCCTGGACTGGCAGCCGAAGCGAATGACGGTAAAGATCGAGCCCTAGCTGCTCGTCACGCCACGCAGCCGTTCAGAGCGCCGTCGAAGCAATTCCAAAGTCGTCAGCAGCATAATCGAAATGGCAACCAGGATTGTTGCAACCGCAAGAATGGTCGGGCTGATTTGCTCACGGATACCTGACCACATCTGACGCGGGATCGTGCGCTGCTCGATGTCTGCGATAAACAGCACCGCGACGACTTCATCGAACGACGTGATGAACGCAAATAGAGCGCCCGAGATCATACCAGGCAGAATGAGCGGCATGATCACACGGAAGAAAGTTGTCGGCCAACTGGCACCCAGGCTTTGCGATGCCCGGATCAGATTCTTGTCGAACCCAGCGAGTGTCGCTGTCACCGTTATGATGACGAACGGAATGCCCATGATGGCGTGCGTGATGATGATGCCCGTGTAGGTTTTCACCAGTCCAATTTCGGCCAGGAAGAAAAATGCACCGGCAGCGGTGATGACCAGTGGCACGATCATCGGAGAAATCAGAATGCTCGTAATCAAGGTCCGCGCCGGCATATAGGGAGATGTCAGACCCAGCGCAGCAATCGTTCCAAGTGTCGTTGCAATCAGCGTTGCGACGATGCCGATAAAGAAACTATTCTTCATCGCGCGGACCCACTGTGCATTGTTCCAGACATCCTGGAACCAGGCCCATGATCCCCACTCGGTCCCGCCGACCGTGCCGTTGTTCAGGATATCCGCATACCATCGCAGCGAGAACGCTTCCGGCTGCAGCGTCAGCATGCCCGTTGTGAAACTGAAATAGGGCTCCGCGTTAAATGACAACGGGATGACAATCAGCACCGGTATAATCAGGAAGGCCAGCACACAGCCGCAGAGAGTCAGATAGGTGTAGTGCCAGACGCGGTCGCCAAACGAGGCATAAGCTGGAAGTTTCATGGCTCCTGCCTCCTTACCCGACCTTGAGCTTGTCAATACCGATGAGCGTATTGAACAGCCAGTAGAGGACAAGCGTCGCGGCCAGTAGCAGCGTGCCAAGCGCAGCTGCAAGCCCCCAGTTTAGCGTGCTCTCCATATGCAATGCGATGAAGTTGGAAATCAGCACACCGCTTTGCCCACCGAGCAGCGCCGGCGTGATGTAATAGCCAACCGACAGAATGAAGACGAGCATGCTGCCGGCCGCAATACCGGGCAGGGTTTGCGGGAAGTAGACACGCCTGAATGCCGTCACCTTGGTTGCACCGAGCGAGCGGGCCGCGCGCATGTAGGACGGTGATATCGTCTTCATAACCGAGAAGATTGGTAGGATCATCAGCGGCATCAACACGTGCACCATTGCCACCACGGTGCCAAACATATTGTAGACCAGTTGCGGTCGGCCCTGATCGGCAATGATCCCGAGACTGACGAGAGTCGATAGAATAACTCCGTCATTCTGCAACAACGCAATCCACGCCGTGATCCGCACCAGAAGAGATGTCCAGAACGGCAGCAAAACGCAAATCAAAAGCAGGTTTGAAGTCTTCGTTGGCAAATGTGCGAGCAGATAGGCAACCGGATAACCCAAAAGGAAACAAAGGAATGTCACAAAGGCGCTCAACCACAGCGTACGCCAGAAGATCTGCAAGTGAATCCTGATATTCTCATCGACTTTGACGATATTGCCTTGGGCATCAACAGTTCGGTCGACGGCATTGAGATAGTAAATCGAGGTCGTCGGCTTCGAGACGGTTCGGATCAATTGCCAGAGGACCGGGTCTTCCCAGCGCTTATCCTTATTGATGACTGCATCTTTGAATGGCGCCTTGAACCGACTGGCGCGGCGTCCGGTCGACACGACCAGGGACCGCGCACCGGAATAGATGAAGTTCAGCTGCCCGCCGACCTTCGCGGTCGTACGGTTCTTGCGGCCTTCGACCAGGTCTTCAACTAGCGCCTTGAAAACAGGCTCGTCGGGTATACCTTGCCCGTCCCAGGAGGCCAGCGCCTTCGTCGTTCGCGGCATCTCCGTCACAAAGACATCATCGCTGACGCTGAGGAGTGCCATTTTCACAATCGGTGTCACGAAGAACACCAACACGAAAGCCAGCAGCGGCAGAACAAGTAGAAAGGCTCGGATACGGGAGCGCCGCGTTGCGCGGGCTAACTTAGTGGAAAGTGGAACGCCGTCAGCTGCCAGCAGTTGACCATTGTCCTGTGTCGCAGAACCGGTGTCGGACGGAGCAGCAGTTACAGCCATTGTGCGGCGAACTTCCAAGTGTTTGAGTCAGATCATAGTCGCAACGTTGGGTGGCGGGGACCACCAAAGCGCTCCCCGCCGGTATCAACTATCAGATTACTTAGCCAACCAAGTGTTGAAGCGCTTGGTCAGTTCGTCCTGACGGTCAGCCCAGAACTCGAAATTGTTCTGGAATGAGTTCTTGAAGTTAGCAGGTGCTGTTGGCATCTGCGGACCCATGTCGATCTTACCGTCCTGGTACTTTCCGACCAATGGCACAGAAGACTTACGTGCAGGAGCATACGCGATGTACTTCGCCTGGTTCGCAAGCTGCTCAGTTGCAGTTGAGAACTTCAGGAACTCCATTGCCGTATCTTTGTTCGGAGCACCTTTTGGAATAACCCACAGGTCGATGTCCCAACCCTGGCCGTCCCAAACGATGACGAATGGCTTGTTTTCCTTAGCAACAGCATTGAAGATACGGCCGTTGTAAGCAGTGGTCATGACAACCTGGCCATCAGCAAGAAGCTGCGGAGGCTGCGCGCCGGCGGTCCACCAGACAATATCGCCCTTGATCGTGTCGAGCTTCTTGAATGCGCGGTCGACACCTTCTTTTGTCTCAAGAACCTTATAGACGTCCTTCGCAGGAACGCCGTCAGCGATCAGAGCGAACTCGAGATTGATCTTCGGGTTCTTACGCATGCCGCGCTTACCTGGGAACTTCTTAGTGTCGAAGAAGTCAGCCATAGTCTTCGGCTTGTCGCCAGAGAACTTCGTATCATCGTAGGCGTAGATCGTTGACCAGATGATGTTGGCAACTGCACAGTCATGAAGCGTACCGGAAATGAAGTCTTCCGTAGCTGACGTGCCATCAGCACCCTTTGGAAGCTTCGAGTGATCGATTGTCTCGAGGAGACCTTCGTCACACGCGCGGATTGCGTCAGCCAATTCGACGTCGATGATGTCCCATGTGACTTTGCCCGACTTCACCTGCGCTTTGATCTGCGCGATGCCGCCGTTGTAGTCTTCTGACTTGATGTTAACGCCAGTCTTTTTGGCGAATGGCTTGTGATAAGCTTCAACCTGGCTGGCAGTATATGCACCGCCCCAGGAAACGATCGTCAGGGATTTGTCTTGCGCGAGGGCTGTGCCTGCCGCAAACACTGTCCCGACGGCCGCGGCCGTGAGTAGTTTTGCATAATGCATGTTGTCGTCCTTCTCCCTTAGGTGTTGGGCGTTAGCCCGTTTTGCCTGGCAAAGATCAATCCCTACAGAGGATCGAGCGCCCGGCAATCCTCAGCTAGCCAGCTCACGTGGGTTGTTTCACCAACATTGAGGGTGGCATGCTCAGAAGCGTTCGGAACCTTGACGATAAATTCGTCATTTCCGAGAACATTCAAACGGCAACGAATGTGATCGCCGAGATAAATCAATTCCAGCACTTTGCCTTCGGTCGAATTTGCGCTCGGCGATGCTCCGATCGTCACGCGCTCCGGACGGATCGAAAGCAGCGCCTTGGCCCCAGCTGACCCGCAGTTGATCGCCAAAGCCTCACAGCTCTCGCCATTATCGAAGCCGACCGTTGCCCGATCCCCGCTAACGTCTTTGACTGTCGCATCAAGCTTATTGTTTTCGCCAATAAATTGAGCAACGAAAGAGTTTAGTGGCCGTTCATAGAGCTCTTCCGGAGTGGACAGTTGCTGGATCACGCCGTCGTTAAACACCGCAATGCGATCAGACATCGTCAGCGCTTCGGACTGGTCATGTGTCACGTAGACGACTGTAACTCCGAGACTTTCATGGATGTGTTTGATCTCGTACTGCATCTGCTCGCGCAGCTGCTTGTCGAGCGCGCCAAGTGGCTCATCCATCAGAATAAGTTCTGGCTCAAACACGAGTGCGCGCGCAACGGCCACACGCTGTTGCTGACCACCCGACAATTGCAGTGGCTTACGGCTGGCAAAATCCGGCATCGACACCATGTCGAGGGCCCGCTTTACCTTGGCCTCAATGTCCGTTTTGCTAATCCCGCGAACCTGCAGTGGAAATGCCAGGTTTTCAAAGACCGTCATGTGCGGGAACAAGGCGTAATTCTGGAAAACCATGCCGATGCCGCGCTTGTTGGGCGGAACATTGTTAATCGGACGGCCACTTAGGAGAATTTCACCGTGTGTCGCTGTTTCAAACCCGGCGAGCATCATCAACGTCGTTGTCTTGCCGGAACCGGACGGCCCCAACAATGTTAGAAACTCGCCACGCGAAATATCGACGTTCAAGTCCTTAACGACGAGCGTCCGCCCATCATAACTCTTTTGAACGTTCTGAAAAGCAACGTGAATATCGTTTGAATTCAAGATATTCCTCACACCGACACTGCAATACAGGCGAACACCAGCAGCAATATCGCGTCTTTTTGCGCGTATTTATCGCTGAAGCGACCGCTTCACCCTTCAACCCGACGCCCGAAACTAATGATGCCAGAGCATTGTGCAAGCCCAAATATCAGGAAACTGCTGCTTAGTGGATGAGCAATCCGTCTCAGTTTGTGCAAATTTCGCCAATTGACGAGCGGTTAGATTGAATTCTAAACGGGCCAAATCAATTCATCTTCCGGAGCCCACCTGATGTCGTCTGAATCCAAAACCATCGTCAATTCCTGGAATGAGTGGGACCCCCTCCGCCATGTTATTGTTGGCGTTGCTGACGGTTGCTGTATCCCCCCTCCCGAGCCCGCATTGGATGCCAAAGTCCCGGAAGACTCCGATATGCGCGGGCAATGGGGACCAAGACCTCAGGAAACTGTCGATCGCGCCAACGAGCAACTCGATGGCTTTGCGAGAATCCTGGAATCACGTGGCGTTCGCGTTGACCGCCCGACCCCGGTTGACTTCAATCAGCCAATCGCAACGCCGGACTGGAAGACGGATTCGATGTTCGGCACAATGCCACCACGCGACGTTCTCCTGACCGTTGGCAACGAGATGCTGGAAGCGACCATGTCGTACCGCTGTCGTTGGTTCGAGTATCTGTGCTATCGCCCGCTGCTGCAGCGCTACTACAATGAAGACCCAAATATGCGCCATGAGTCGGCGCCAAAACCACGGCTGACAGACGCAGATTATCATCCTGACTATCTCTCGGATAAGATTGGCGTCGAAAAGCGCCTGGAATGGACTGCGCAAAAGTTCTTTGTGACAACCGAAGAAGAGCCATTGTTCGATGCGGCTGATGTTCTGCGTTTCGGCAAAGACCTAGTGGTGCAACATGGCTTTACGACCAACCTCAAGGGCATCGATTGGTTGCAACGCCATTTCCCCGATCATCGCGTCCATGCCGTCAACTTCCCGGGCGACCCATACCCGATCCACATCGACGCTACATTTACGCCTCTGCGCCCGGGCCTGATCATCAACAATCCGGAGCGCCGCCTGCCGGACGATCAGCGCAAGTTGTTTGAAAAGAACGGCTGGGAAATCATTGACGCGGCGCGTCCCGCTCACAATCAACCTCCACCACTTTGCTATTCTTCCGTTTGGCTATCCATGAATGTGCTGGTTCTCGACCCCAAGACCATTTGCGTCGAGGCAAGCGAAGTCAACCAGATGGAGCAGCTCGACAAACTCGGTTTCGAGGTTGTCCCCGTTCCCTTCCGAGATGCCTACGCATTCGGAGGTGCGCTGCATTGCGCAACCGCTGATGTCCACCGTGAAGGCGTATTGGAAGATTACTTCCCGAAACAATGATTGTTGAACGCCGTTTCCCGTCTCCATGCGAAGAGGGATGACCAAATCGTCCAACATCGCAATGAGGCACTCGCCCTTAACGCACGACGGGACGAAACTTGGCGTTCAATGCCTTCAGAACCTTCGGATCTCGATTGTAGACATCATCATAGAACCGAATGCTGTCGCCCCACAGCGGATCAACTGTCCAGTACATGATGGCGACCGGTATCGGCGCCTTGAGATTGATCCGCGTCAGCCGACCACTTGCAACCGTCTGATCAATGGTCTGCCTGCTCGTACCATTGCGATGCCCGAGAAGGACTTCCGCAAATTTCATCGGGTCCTTCACGCGGACACAGCCATGACTAAATGCACGACCGGTCTTGCTGAAGAGTTGCCGGCCCGGCGTATCGTGCAGATAAACATTGTACTTGTTGGGAAACATGAACTTGACCAGACCCAAAGCATTCTTGGGACCCGGCGGTTGCACCACGCGATAGGGAAACCCACGGCCACTTATGGCCTGCCAGTTCACGCTCGCTGAACTAATTTTCTTGCCACTCGAGCCAATCAAATCGTAACCCGCAGCATCGAGATAGGACGCGTTGGCTTTGAGCTTGGGCAGGATTTCATTGCGCAGGATCCCCGGCGGAATTGTCCAGGTCGGATTGAATTCGATGTAGCGAATCTGGTCGGTGAAGACAGGCGTCTTGTGATAGGGCTTGCCGGTAATCACCTCCGTCGACCAGGCAAACTTACCCTCCAAAACGGTAATCAAGTAAAAGCCAGCAATATTGACGACCACAAGATCTTTCTTGCTCCGCAACGTCCGTGCTCCCCAGCGCGCACGCTCGAGATTAACGCGGATCTGATCGACGCGCTGCTTTGCCGATACGTTCATGGCGCGGGTCATCGCGGGGCCGACGATGCCGTCAACATCAATCCCGTGACGCTTCTGAAACGCCTTCACCGCCTCGACAAGCGGCACATCATAAAGCTCGGGGTTTGACAATGCTGTCTCTTGATAGTCGCCCGTAGCAGCAAGCCTCCGCCGGATAGTCGGCACACGTGGGTCTGTCATACCCGGCTTGAGTGCGGCGCCGACAGTCACACGGCCCCAACCCCCGCGTTCCACAATTGCCCGATAGGACTTCAGTGCGGCACGCAGCTTCAGGTATCCCGGATCATCGCCACGCGCCTGACTAATCAACGCAGGTAACTGCTGCGTTTCCAGCGCAATCGCTATCGTCCGAATGGCGTTCTCAAGTGGCAGGGCTGCCTGTCGGTTGAGATTCCAATTCGGATCCAGTCGCTCAGGGCTCACCTTGCCGAAGTAAAGCTGATAGAGAAGATTGATCAGGGCGGACGTCTTAAGGATGTCTCGCTCAGCACGTGTCATCGCCGGCGGCCAGAAATCCAGCCCACCAAATCCAAGTGCGTGCGCGTGAAAATCATGCGGGCTCAAGCCATCATCACGTGCCGCTAGCACTTCACGCCTCAGAGCGGCAAAGTTGGCCGGTTCACGCCATGCCGGCTGATATTCCCGTGCTTCATAAAACGTTTGTAGAAAACTCCCTGCAACAATCGCATCGCGGGCAATCTTGTTGCCGCCTGGTTCAGCTATCGTCGCCAACCTTGCCTTTATCGCAGCTTGCAAATCGTCTTGAGCGCGCGCGCTGAGCGGCAGCGATAAGAGCAAAGCCGCAATCACTGCAGCAACACATCGGAAATTGGCCAAGCTTCTCGCCATCTCGGTTCGTCCTACGGATGCTTATCAAGGCGCTCAATTGTTGCATTACCGGCAGCGCTGATCCGATTCCTATTGCCAGTGTTGACAACACTCCGACAACAGAGCCGTTCAACCCTAACATAGTGCCATCGAGCATTGTGTCGCTGACAAGGCCAGATTCATCCCAGTTCGCGGATCACAGGGATGAAGCCGTCCGACGCAATAGTGGCGAAACTATCAGAGCTACTCCGCTGCGTCGGGGACAGCCTGTTCGCGCCGCGCACCTGTTGCCCACTCGCGCATGTTTTGGATTGCAACGTAGAGGACAGGTACAAACAGCATCCCAATCAACGTCGCTGCCAGCATACCGAAGAAGACAACGTAGCCGACCGAAACTCGGCTCGCAGCACCAGCACCACTGGCAAATAACAACGGCGACACGCCCAGAATGAACGACAACGCCGTCATCATGACAGCACGGAATCGTGTCCTCGCAGCATCGATTGCCGCTTCCGCAATCCCCTCACCGGCCTCACGACGCGCTTTCGCAAACTCGACGATCAGAATGGCACTCTTCGAAGCCAGTCCAATGAGCATCACCAAACCGATCTGCGCATAGAGGTTGTTATTGAGAAATGGCAACAGCCAAAGTGGTATCAGCGCACCGAAGGCCGCCAGCACCACGGAGAGAATCACAGAAACGGGAGTCGTCCAGCTCTCGTACTGAGCCACCAGAAACAGGTAGGCAAAAAGCAGCGCCAGCGCAAAGATAGCAACGACTAGATTGCCGGCCGCCAGTTGCTGCTGAGCCGTGCCTGTCCACGTCACAACATAGCCTGGCGGCAAGGCCTTGGCTGCTGCGCGCTCCAACGCCTCAATCGCCTGGCTCGTGCTATAGCCAGCGGCCGGGTTCGCCCTGATCGCTGCACTCTTGTAGATATTGTAGCGCTTGATCGATAGCGGCCCAAGGATCGGCTTGATCTGCACCAGGGTATTGAGCGGCACCATCTCATTCGAAGAGCTCCGGACGTAGAGCCGGTTGATGTCTTCGATCTGGTCCCGGAACCGTGACTCTGCCTGGATCATCACCCGATAGACTTTACCGTAGAGATTGAAGTCGTTGATATAGGATGATCCAAACTGCGCCTGAAGCGTGCTGAAAATCTCAGAAATCGGCACCCCCAGCACCTGCGCCTTATCGCGGTCCACCTCAAGAAACAACTGCGGAACATTGGCCGAGAACGTGCTGAACGCCTGTGCCAATTCAGGTTGCTGGTTCGCAGCGAACACTAGGCTGCGCGTCGCGGATGCGAGTTCCTGCGGCGTGCCTCCGCTCAAATCCTGCAGCTCTGCTTCCACTCCGCCACCGGTCCCGAGGCCCATGATCGGTGGAATTGGAAACGCAAAAGCATTGGCTGATGGGATTGTGGCAAGCTTTGCATTCGCCTTGCCGAGAATACTGAACCACTTCTTGTCAAGGCTTGTCCGCTCAGACCATGGATCCATGATCAGAATGATCAATGCGGAGTTTGGCGCAGCGCCGGACAGAAGACTGTAACCCGGAACTGCAAGGACATCCCGAACACCATCAATTTCCCTGAGCATTTCAGACGCCCGCTCTGCAACCACTTTTGTCCGGGAGAGCGACGCACCATCCGGCAGCTGGATGTTCCCCATCAGGGCGCCTTTATCCTCAAGTGGCAGAAAGCCTGTCGGGACTCTTGAGAACAGCCAACCGGTCGCTGCAACAAACAATGCGAAAGCAACCAGAGAAACAAAGACCCGTCGGACCATCGCACCCGCAAACGAACCGAAACGGTCGCGCATCCAATTGATACAAGCCGCAAAGTAGCCAAGCAGCCCCGTCGGCCTCGAAGCTCCAGGCTTCAGAATCAATGCACACAAAGCTGGCGCGAGTGTCAGCGCGTTCAAAGATGAGATGCAGACCGCCACGCTGATGGTGATCGCGAACTGCTGATAGAGCACGCCCGTTATGCCGGGCATAAACGACACTGGAACAAACACAGCCAGCAACACGAGTGTCGTAGCGACAACGGGGCCGGTGACCTGCTCCATCGATTTCCGCGTCGCCTCGCGGACATCAAGACCATCTTCGTCCATCACCCGCTGGACATTCTCGACAACGATAATGCTGTCATCCACAACAACACCAATCGCGAGAATAATGGCAAACAGCGTGATCGTGTTGATCGAGAATCCGAACAGGTAAAGGAACGCAAAGGTGCCGATCAGCGACACAGGGATCGCCAGAGTTGGGATCAATGTCGAGCGCCAATCCGCCAGGAAGAGGAATGTCACGGCCACGACTAAGGCAAATGTCATAAACAGCGTAGTCACAACTTCCTGAACCGAAGCGCGGACCGACAGCGTCGTATCATAGACAATGTTGTATTCAACATCCGGCGGGAAACGCTTTTCCAACCGCTCAAGCTCGGCATAGATCTTGTCGGCGACATCCAGGGCGTTCGCGCCTGGCGACTGATAAATTCCAATCCCTGCCGCCGGTGAATTGTTAAGGGTTGTGGTCGAGCCATAGTTCTGTGAGCCAAGCTCAATCCGTGCAACATCCCTCAATCGAATGAACGACCCATCGGCATTGGCACGCAGAACGATGTTGCCAAACTCCTCAACGGTTCGGAGACGCCCTTTGGCCTGGATCGTCAGTTGGAATTTCGAACTCGTATCGAATGGCGGTGCGCCCAGCTGACCAGCCGTCGCCTGAACATTCTGACTAGAGATGGCATTGGACACGTCAGCCGTCGTCAGGTTTAGAGATGTGAGACGGTCCGGGTCCAGCCACACACGCATCCCATAGTCGAGCGGACCGAACTGCGAAACACTGCCGACGCCTTTGATCCGTGCCAGACTATCCTGAATATTGATCGACGCGTAGTTGCTCAGGAACAATGCATCGCGCGACTGTTTCGGTGATAGAAGCGTAATCACCATCAACAAACTCGATGATTGCTTCTTCGTCGTTACACCACTGCGGGTCACCTCTGAGGGCAACTGCGCGGTGGCGGTCGCCACACGGTTCTGAACATTCACCGCCGCGATATCGGGATCGGTACCGACATCGAATGTCACTGTAAGCGTATAGCTACCATCGTTATTGCTGTTCGATGACATGTAAAGCATGTCATCGACGCCATTGACTTTGTTCTCAATCGGCGCCGCCACGGATTGCTCAACCGCCGTTGCGTTGGCGCCGGTATAGTTTGCCGTCACTTGCACTTGAGGCGGCGCCACATTCGGGAATTCTTCAACTGGCAACACACTCAGCGCAATCAGACCGGCGAGTGAGATGACGACAGAAATAACCAAAGCGAATTTGGGGCGACTGATAAAGAAGGCCGAGAACATGGTTGCCTCACTGGAGCATGTCAGGTCGTTTGAAGAATTGCATCGTCAACTATATGACCGCGCTAGGACGCTTTGACCGGATTGACGACCATCGCTGGTCTGACCTTCTGGACACCGTCAATAATGACACGCTCGCCGGTCGCCAAGCCGTTTGAGACAACCCAGTCTGTCTCGATCTGCCGCTCTGCCGTGATACGCCGAACCTCGACCTTGTTTTCCCGATCAACCACGAGAACAAAGTAACCTTCACTATCGCGCTGAACCGCCACCTGCGGCACGACGATCGAACGCTCAGTCTTTTTGGGACGAATGACCACTGTCACGAACTGCCCTGGAAGCAGCACGCCCTTCGGGTTGGGAAATTGAGCACGTGCTGTGATCGTATCGGTGCTCTGATTGACTTCTGGTGCGAGGTAATTGAAGGCACCGGGTAAATCATAGTCGGTCCCGTCTGACAAACGCAGGGACGGCGCGACGGGCGGATTCTTCAGGTCAACACCGCGTTTCCGCGTATCAATCAGCTGCTTTTCGCTCACTCCAATCGTGACATAAATCGGGTCAACACTGGTAACGGTCGCAAGCGGATCACTGGTTGTTGTCACGAGACTACCAACACTGTAACTGGCGGTGCTGATCTTGCCTGATATCGGACTGACAATAGTCGCATATCCCAGGTTCAGCTCTGCAGCGCGCAGCGCGGCTTCAGCCTTTAGAACATCTGCTTCAGCAGACAGCTTTCCAGCCCGCGACTCATCAAGTGATGCATCCGAAACAACACTGCGGCCTTGTAGCGACGTCTTGCGCTTAAAGTCGGCTTCAGCATTGACCAGTTTGGCCCGGGCACTAGCCAGCTCCGCCTTTCGCTGATCGACAACGACCTGGTATTCCTCTTTCTCCAGCTCGAATAAGACCTGTCCCTTCTTAACCGTCAGCCCTTCAAGAAAATTCCGTTTCTCGATAATTCCGGCGACGCGCGCACGAATGTCGACCCTATCAACCGCTACAATGCGTCCGACATAGCGAAACTCCGGTGTCACATCCTTCTCTTCAATCGTCTGAATGATCACACTTGGGGCTTCACCACCAGGTGCCTGCCCATGCACTGCAGAGATTGACAGGAGGAAAAATGCGAGTAGAGCAAAAGCCAGTCTGACTGGAGATCTCCATACGGTTTGCATCGTCTGCACGTCTCCCAATGTTCAAGTTTTTCCGACAAGACTATTCACGGAATATCTAGTGATTGCAATCAGTGTCTATCTGGATAGAAGTAGCGGGGCTCATGAACGGACAAGTCGATATATTCACTCAGATCATGCTGGGAAGCTTGGGCCTTGGCGCCAGTTCTGTCGTCCATATCGCGGTTCTGCTTGGCGGAATAATGATCCTGCGCAGGATCAACGACCGCATCGGCGATAAGCAATTGCTCCGTCCCATTTTGCTGACCGCAACGGCATTAGCAGCTGTCGTCGTTGCGCACACCATTCCTGTCTGGTTATGGGCCGCAGCCATCCTCGCAATCGGTGCCCTTCCAACTTTGGATGATGCGATCTACTTTTCGCTCGTGACCTACACAACCGTCGGTTACGGCGACGTCACACTACGTCCTGATGCGAGATTGTTTGGCGCGATGGCTGCCGTGGCCGGTGTACTGAATTTCGGATTGAGCACGGCATTCCTTGTCAGGTTCATCGATCGGATGTGGCCCGAGCATACCGGCGCAGACAATTAGGCTGTAGCGTTCACACTCGCCGTTGACCGCTGCGAACCAGCACATAAGCACCGGCAGCCGCCCAATCCAACCAGATAGTTCGAAGAGCTGCCCTACAAGCTCCGCGCAACGATTTCGCGCATGATCTCATTTGTCCCAGCATAGATCCGATGCACGCGTGCATTGGTGTAGGCGCGCGCGATTGGGAACTCCATCATGTAGCCATAACCACCGAAGAACTGCAGACAGGTATCGAGCACCTTCTGTTCAAGTTCCGTAATCCAGAATTTGGCACCGGCAGCGGTCGGCACATCAAGCTTGCCTTCGAGATGTAACTCCAGGCACTTATCGGCAAACGTCCGCGCAATTGCGATCTCAGTCTTCAACTCGGCCAGTTTGAAGCGTGTGTTTTGGAATGAAATGATCGGCTGACCGAAGGCCTTCCGGTCAGTTGTATAGTCGACCGTCCACTGCAGCGCAGCCTCCATTGTGGCCACCGCCCCCATAACGACGATCAAGCGTTCCTGGGGAAGCTCATCCATCATCGCCGCAAAGCCGCGCCCCTCTTCACCCAACAGATTGGACGGCGGCACCCGGACATCGTCAAAAAACAACTCTGCAACGTCCTGCGCCTTCTCTCCCATTTTTTCGAGTTTCTTTCCGCGAGAGAAGCCTGCCCGGTCGGTTTCGACCATCACCAGACTGACGCCCTTGGCCCCTGCATCTGGATCGGTCTTGCAGGCAACCATGACCAGGTCCGCTAGCTCACCATTGGTGATGAATGTCTTTGACCCGTTGACGACGAATTCATTGCCGTCGCGGATTGCGGTCGTCCGAATTCCCTGAACATCACTCCCAGTGCCCGGCTCAGTCATCGCAATCGACGCAATGGCCTCCCCGCTTGCCATTCTCGGCAACCATTGCTGCTTCTGCTCTGCGGTGCCGTAGTGCAAGATGTACGGGGCAACAATCTCAGAATGCAGGGTGTAGCCGGGTGCTGCGAACGCACGCGCCGCCAGCTCCTCAATGATAATCGCAGCTGTCCGGAAATCACCGCCGGCCCCGCCGTACTCTTCCGGCATGGTAGTCAGGAGCAGGCCCTCATCACCCGCCTTGCGCCAAACCTCTCGACTGACTTGGCCGTCTTTCTCCCAATCTGCGTAATGCGGGGCGACTTCTCGATCAAGGAATGCAGCCACCGATCGCCGGAATAATTCGTGTTCCGGCTCAAAGACTGTACGTGGAATATCCAAAGCCATGCTCCTGGCGATACGGGAATTGCTCAACCCTAACTGGTGTTCCGGCTCATGCACCCACCTGTGGAAGCAGAGTGCCCCAACACAAACTCCTCAACGAAACGGAACTCTAGCATCATCTGCGTAACGGCGCCCAACGCCAAGATGGTACATGGAAGCCAGTACGATATCAGATCAAAAATCACCTCCCGATGCTATCGTGCCTGCGGATCTGAATCGGAGAGACTGATGTACTCGGGCGCACACGCAAAAACCCACGCGAGCAGAGCTGCATTCATCATGACCGGCACCGGCGACCAGATGACCTACGCACAGCTTGAAGCACGCTCCAACCGGCTGGCGCATTTGCTTCGCGCCGAAGGACTCCGCCGCGGCGACCACTACGCCATCTTCATGGAAAACAACCTGCACTTCATCGAATGCTGTGGCGCTGGCGCGCGATCGGGCCTCTATTACACATGCATCAACTCTTTCCTGACGCCGGATGAAATTGCCTATATCATCAACAACTCACAGTCTCAGGTCCTGATCACGTCTGCTCAGAAGTGCGACGTCGCCGTTGCGGCCTTAAAGCAGTGCCCAAATGTCAAGCTATGTCTCGTCGTTGACGCTGAGGGAGATGGCAACCACCTGATCAATCTTGAAATGGCCACGCAATCATTTCCCGACACACCGATCGCAGACGAAGCGCTTGGCACGGCCATGCTGTATTCCTCCGGCACGACAGGGCGGCCAAAGGGTATATTGCGGCCGTTGCCTGACCTGCCACCGAATGGCGCGACGCCTTATACGTCCTTCATCGCGGGCGCCTGGCAAATGCGCGATGGCATGGTCTACTTGTCACCGGCACCACTCTATCACGCAGCACCGCATGGCGGCGTCAGCCTGACAATCCGCCAAGGCGGCACGGCCATAGTTATGGAGCGCTTTGATCCCGAGCGCTTCCTGCAGCTTGTTGAACAGTACCGCGTCACGCACACGCAGCTTGTGCCAACGATGTTCTCTCGCCTCCTCAAGTTGCCCGAAGCCGTCCGCAAAGAATACGATTTGTCGTCATTGGAAATAGCCATTCACGCCGCCGCTCCCTGCCCCATACCGATCAAGGAACAAATGATCGATTGGTGGGGTCCAATCATTTACGAATATTACGGTGCAACCGAAGGCCTAGGTTTTGCGGACTGCACAACCGTCGAATGGCTAAACCACAAAGGCACAGTGGGTCGCGTCAAGTTTGGCGAACTTTCGGTTCTTGATGACGATCTCAAGCCATGCCCAACCGGCACACCTGGAAAACTATGGTTCAAGACAGCTGAACCATTCGAGTACTTCAACGACCCAGAGAAAACCACCGAGTCACGAACGCCAGACGGCACAATGGCCACCGTTGGTGATATTGGCTACCTCGATGACGATGGCTATCTGTATCTAACAGATCGGGCGTCATTCATGATCATCTCGGGTGGCGTCAATATCTATCCTCAAGAAGCTGAGAACCTGCTGATCACCCACCCGAAAGTCGCCGACGCTGCGGTCTTCGGCGTGCCCAACGCTGACCTTGGCGAAGAAGTTAAGGCGGTCGTCCAGCTGGCACCGGGAGAAACACCAGATGACGCCCTGGCCGACGAACTTATCATCTACTGCAAGGAACACCTCGCGAGCATAAAGTGCCCCCGCTCGATTGACTTCGAAGCCGAGTTGCCACGATCAGCCACAGGCAAACTCTACAAGCGCGAGCTCAGGGATCGATATTGGCCAGCCAGTAAGGAGAAGCCGTAGCGCTCAACAGGAATGCGATCAGTCCAATGCCAACCGGCGTGGGTACTACCTTTTAGTGGGCGAACGGTTCGGATGGCTTCCGAGGGGCTCAGTCAGTTGATGATGGCTTCGACCAATGACGGGTCCGGCCATAAGTATCGCGTCGCGCCATATCGGCGAAAATTGATATACGTCATGACGCGTGAGTGACAATCTGCTTGGTGGCCACGTCTCTTTCCGACCCATGAAAAAGGCCCGTCCGCGCATGTCGGACGAGCCAGGATCAAAGCCGTTAGAGCTCTCGCATCTGGATGAGTAGATTGCCCTTGGATCAGAACACCCTCGGAATCAATCCAGGATCTCCGGGTTGATCATGTTCTCTCGTGTCGGCACGCCATCAAATACGCTCAGAATATTCTTGGCAGCAGCCTCACCCATCCGGCCCATTGCCTCCTTGGTAACGCCAGCCATGTGGGGCGCGAGCAGGACGCTATCCAGCTTCATCAGCGGATTGTCTTCGGAAGGCGGTTCAAGCTCGAGCACATCAAGCCCGGCACCTGCGATCTTCTTCTCAACCAGCGCCGCATGTAGCGCCGCCTCGTTGACGATGCCACCACGTGCCGTGTTCACAAGATAAGCGGTGGGCTTCATACGCCCAATGCGATCTGCATCGAAGAGGTTGAGGGTATCTGGTGTCTTTGGACAATGCAGAGAGATGAAATCCGCCTGCGCGACCGCTGCGTCGAGATCTTTGACAGCAATACAGCCGGCAGCGCCAATCTCCTCATCGGACTTGTATGGGTCGTAAACGTGAACCTTCATCTCCAAAGCGTTACAGCGTTTAGCCGTCCGCGATCCAATGCGGCCAAAACCAACCACCAGCACATCTTTCTCGAAGAGATCAAATGGAACGGCGGTGAAGCGATCATTCCAGCGGTTTTCCCTCACCATCGAGTCGAGTTCATTGGCACGCTTCGCCAAATTGAGCATCATGAACAACGCCTGCTCGGCCACAGACGGTGAGTTGGCAGTGCCGGCAATCATGACAGGCACTTTATTCTTGGTCATCGTTGGAATGTCGATCGCGTCGTATCCCACGCCAACTCGGGCAACCACATTCATATCCTCAGCGGCGTCGAGCTCGGCCTGCGTCATGCGGGTCGCTCCGAGAATGACCGCGTGGACAGGCGCATGCTCGCGCAGCTTCGCCTGAAAGTCCTCGCCAGTCAGATGGTGCGGGAACTCAACCAGTTCAATATTATCGCGTGTGGCCAACACGGCGCGCCCAGCGGGTGATAGCGAGGACGTCGTGAGAATGCGTTTCAGATTAGCTGCCATGATTGCCTCCCGGGTGTTCTTTATTACGAAGACTAGCTTTGATCGATGTGATCTGGCTACGGGAATACGACAACCGCGACGAAGATCACCATCAATCATTCCAGCTGGGATGATTAAGAATGCCGCGCCGCACGAAGTAGCGCGATTGATCAGCTTATGGCATGAGTCCTCATCGATCTCTGAATTGGACTCGTTCGTGAGGGGGTTCCCATTGTCTGAACTCAAGCCCGCAGCCCGCGTATCCCGCATTTCGGCATCGCCAAGTGCACTTGCTTCACAGCGCGCCCGCGAATTGAAGGCCGCCGGCGAAGATGTCATCGCTCTCAGTTCCGGTGAGCCGGATTTCCAGCCGCCACCTCATGTTATTGAAGCCGCCCACCAGGCCATGGTGAATGGCGATACCAAGTACACGACCATGTCTGGCACCGCGGCCTTGAAGGCCGCTGTCATCGAAAAGTTCAAGCGAGACAATGGCCTCGAGTACACGCCCTCCGAAGTCATGGTCTCGACCGGTGCCAAGCAGGTCATATTCAATGCCATCATGGCAACCGTTGAGCCAGGCGACGAAGTCATTATTCCAACGCCATTCTGGATAGCCTATGAGCAGGTCGTGCAACTGGCAAATGGAACTGCCAAGCTGATACAGTGTTCTGCCGAAAGCGGTTTCAAACTGGACGCCGAAACGCTGGAACGCCACATCACGCCGGCCACCAAATGGCTGGTTATTAACTCACCGTCCAACCCGTCCGGAGCGGTCTACACACGAGACGATTTGCGAGCGCTTGCCGATGTCTTGCTGCGGCACCCACACGTCTGGGTCATGACAGATGATATCTACGAACACATTGTGTTCGATGGTAATACCTGCGCAACCATCGCAGCCGTGGAGCCCAGCCTGAAAGATCGAACGATTGTCATCAATGGCGTATCAAAAACCTATGCGATGACGGGTTTCCGCATTGGCTTCTGTGGCGGTCCGGCGCCTCTTCTGGCCGAGATGCTGAAAATGCAATCTCAGGCAACGTCGGGACCATCCTCGGTCGGTCAGGCTGCAGCAGTCGCGGCATTGAGCGGGCCACAGGACGTCGTCAGCGAACGCGCCCAGGCGTTTCAGGATCGACGCGATCTGGTTGTTTCCATGCTCAATCAGGCCACCGGAATCCAGTGCAGGTCGCCGGAAGGAGCATTCTATGTTTACCCCAGTTGCGCCGATCTGATCGGCAAAACTACACCGGGCGGGAAACGTATCGAGAATGACAAAGACTTCGTGATGTATCTGATGGACGAGTTTGGCGTCGCCACCGTCCATGGTGCAGCATACGGCCTCTCCCCACACTTCCGGATTTCATTCGCAGCCTCCACCGACGACCTGACGCGCGCCTGCGAACGCATCCAGGAGGCAGCAGCCGCGCTGCAATAAAATAGTGTGCATCGAAATTGGCATTCCTGGACAACCTGCATCGCCGTGTCCGGGAAACCTGCATAGAACTGTTCGGAGCGCCCGATAGAAGAAAGCTCGCCCACTTCGTCACAAAGCGTTTTGAATCAACGCCTTACGAAGCGTAACCGAGATCCTTGTCTCTCATTACGGCGGCAGTGCTCCGCTTGTGAGCCTCACCAATACCGGCACCACCGGGCGTACGTAGGGTCACAACCTGACCATGCTGCAACACGACGTTCTTGCGATGGTCAATCGCCTCACCGTCGATAAGAACCTCGCCGCGGGCACCGTCACCACCACCATCGATCCCGCGCGCCGGATACTTACACCTTTCAGCCATGAAAATCATGCCGACAGGCGATTTGGATGTCACCTCCAACACGACCTCCTGCCCGAGGCCACCCCGGTGCTGACCTGAGCCACCACTGTCACTGCGTAACTCTTTCGAACAGATTTTCAGCCCGCTTTCACGTTCGATAAGCTCAATCGGCACATTGGAAACGTTGCTCGGCCAAGCGTATGTGCTTTGCCCGTCATTGTGATGGGTTGCGCCCATTCCGCCATTGAAGAACAAGACGGATGCATAGGTTCGGCCATCATCACGCACGCCGGTCTGAATGACAGACCATAGCGGCGACCCGGACGCTGCCATAAGCTGCTCCGGAATAATCGCCGCCAACGCACCAAATACGATCACCGGCAAATAATGGCCCGTCGCCATCCGGCCACCGACCGCAACTGGAAATGTCGGATTGACAATCGAGCCTTCCGGCGCCTCCACCGAGACACACCGAAAAATTCCTTCGTTGTTGGGCAGATCGGGCAGCAAGGCACATTTCAGGGCATAGCACGTCATGGCAAACGTGTAGGTCATCGTGCAATTGATGGCGTAGCCGATCTGATCCGATGTGCCTGTGTAGTCAACATGAATGGCATCGCCGCGAACATGGAGTGCTATCCGGTATTGGACAGGCTCCTCGATGCCGTCTGTCTGCATGTCGTAATGGTACGTGCCATTCGGCAACGCGCGAATAGCCTTCCGCATCGCCGTCTCACACCGCCCCATAATTTCACCGCCGAAGTCTACGAGGTCGGGCAGGTCATACTCCTTCAGCAGCTCCTGCACACGCTGTTCGATGAGATCGAGCCCTGTCACTTGCGCCCAGACATCGCCTTCGGTCTGGTCAGGTGTCCTGACAGCGGCGCGGAGCAACTTGAAAAAGGTCCTGTCGGGTTCTCCGGCACTTACCATCTTCATCGGAGGAATATGGAAGCCTTCCTCGAAAACCTCCCGCGACTCAACAGATCTCACCTTGCCGCCAATATCAGGGGCATGGGCTGTCGATGCCGCAAACGCCACGATCTGGCCATTATGGAAAATCGGTTTGGCCACCGTAATATCGTTGAGATGACCCGTGGCGATCCAGGGCGTATTGGTGACCAGAATGTCCCCCGGCACCATGTTGTCCTTGCCAATTTCGGAGATGAACGCTTTCACCGACACCGGCAATGTACCGATGAACGATGGAATGCTCTCTGTGTTTTGAGCAAGAGAACATCCTTCGGCGTCCGTCACAACGCAGGAAAAATCATTGGATTCGTTGACCAATGTCGAAAACGACGTCCGCCGTAACGCCTTAGCCGCTTCGTCAACGGTCGAAATCAAGCGTGTCCAAAGCACTTCCAATGTGACCGCGTCGAATTTCGTCGGAACGTCCTGCATTGAGCTCGGCCTTCCTTAGCTGATCTCGACAACGATGTTGCCGCTGGCTTGTTTCGTGAAGGTGCCTCCCGGTCCGACAATCAAGGTCGACTCCGGTTCTTCGATAATCGCCGGCCCCGTGTATTTTTGCCCGCTGGCAATCAAAGCTCTCTGGTAAACCGGCGTCTCAATCTTACCGGCGCTTTCCGGGAAGTAGGCCAGCCGAGTCGCAGATGACTGCTGGCCACGCGCACCATGTCCAGCTTGCAACTCCGATGCGCTAGCGACATCTAGCTTCGCTGAAACACGGATATTGATGATCTCAACCTCCGTTGCAGGAGGCGTACGGGTAAAGGCCTCAACGTAGTGCGACTCGAAGGCCTTGAGCAGAGCCGACTGACTGCCCGCCGTATAAGGGCCAGGTGGCAGGTCAACGACGAGCTCAAACGCCTGTCCTCGGTAGCGAATGTCGGCGGCGCGTTTAACTTCGGCACCTAGTGCATCAAGCCCCGTCTCAGCAATCACTGCTTTGGTGCGCTCTTCCAGACCCTGGAAGCGCCGTTCAAAGTCTGACCAGTCCAGTTGCGAAACCTCCTGCACCAGGGTCGCAACACGGTCGACGCGTGCAGGCGCAATCAATAGTCCAAGCGCTGACGCAACCCCTGCCGATGGTGGAACAATCAGGCGCTTCAATCCCAGTTTCTTGGCCACGTAGTAACCGTGCAGCGGACCGCCGCCGCCGGTCGCAAACAAGTTGTAGGAGCGCGGGTCCTTGCCGTGCTCCGCAATATGAACACGCGCTGCATTGGCCATATTCTCATTGACCAATTCGTGCACACCCCAGGCAAGTTGCTCAGCCGGGATGCTGGTCTCTTGCGCAAGCGGCTCAATCGCACCCAGCGCCAGTCCAGGGTCGACAGACATTGTCCCGCCAGCAAAGAAGTCAGGATTCAGATAACCAAGCAAGAGGTTGGCGTCCGTCACTGTCGGATCGGCGCCACCTCGATCGTAACACGCTGGGCCTGGTTCAGACCCCGCACTCAGTGGCCCAACCTTCAACAGACCGATGTTATCGATATGAGCGATTGAACCGCCTCCGGCACCGATCTCGATCAGTTCCAGCGTCGAGATCCTTAGCGGCAGACCGCTGCCTTCAATGAAGCGCTTGGCTCGGGCCGCCTCAAAAGAATAAGCAATGGCAGGCATACCATTATCGATGACACTGAGCTTGGCAGTGGTCCCTCCCATATCGAAGGCGAGGACATGATCCCCGCCATCCGCACCCGCGAGATGGGCTGCTGCGAGTGCCCCGGCTGCAGGCCCTGACTCTAAGAGTTGGACCGGATTGCGTTTCGCCTCATCGACATTGGTGAGGCCACCACTCGACAACATCATCAGCAGCTGTGCCGTGACGCCGATCTGTTCCAAACGGTTTTCGAGCGAGTTCAGATAGCGCTCGGCCAAAGGCTTGATGTACGCATTGCAAACGGTCGTCGACGTGCGTTCGTACTCACGAATCTCAGGCGCCACATCGATAGACGCACTCAGCGGCACATCAGGGAACTTGGCGCGCAGTAGTTCGAGCGCGCGCCGCTCGTGCGACGGGTTCTTGTAGGAATGGAGGAAAACCAGAGCCAATGTTTGCGCACCGGCCTGCACCAGCCCGCCAGCCTGCTCAAGCAATTGTTTCTCATCGAGGGCTAGCGAAACCTGACCATCGACATCAATGCGCTCAGTGACGCCGACGCGGAAATTGCGCGGCACCAGTGGTTCTGGCTTCTGGATATTGAGGTCGTAAAGTTCGTATTTCCGTTCCCGCCCGATCTCCAGCACATCGCGAAAACCCTGCGTTGTGATCAGTCCGGTGGGCGCTCCTTTTCGTTCAATCAACGCATTTGTAAACAGTGTGGTCGCATGCACGACCCGGCTGATCGCAGAAGCGGGTACTGAAGTTTGATCGAGGAGGTGTTGGACGCCGGCGATGACGCCAACGGTCGGATCTGCCGGGGTCGTCAGTTGTTTGTGGCTGAACTGTGCGCCTGATTGCGCATCGAAGAGCACGACGTCCGTGAACGTACCGCCAATGTCTATCCCTAGGCCGAAGCGTTGCAAAATTATTCCCCAAATTGTCGGATGAATCCGTTGGTTCGGATGGAACGGCTTCGCTGCCCAATCGTCAAGGCTCAGCCGGCATTGATCCGTTACGTGAGTGAAGGCACCTCTGTTTAGTAGCCAAACGCTGCGTCAATAGAACAAAGTAAGCACGCCTGTGTACCCATAGATGCGGTCGTTTGAGATCTCGCCATTGCCGAAAAATCCAGCCAGGGGAATGCCGCCAAGAGCATCACGAATGGTTTTGAGCTCAAAGGACTCCTCGTCGAATAGGTTTGGTCCACGGGCCAGGCATGAATAATAGAGCGCCGCTCGCGGAGGGCTTTCAGCCCGCGCCCTGAGGTCATCCAACATGCGATGGAGATCCTTGGCTGCAGCCTCTGCGTCACGGCGCACGAACATAATGCGGGAACCGGGTTCGACCGTATCAGCTATCGCAACCAGCCCTTGTGTGGAATCGATACCCATCAAATTGCGGACCAGATAATCTCCGGTATCAGATCCGCTCACGAGAACCGCGGCATGGATATTGCTCAGCCAAGGCCGTGGATCGACACCATCCGCCACGCCAAGATCCTCACACAGCAACTCATAAGCCGGGCGACCATCGAGCGACGCAATAATGTTCTGCTCGCCGTGATTGACGATATGCGGCGGGCCGATCGGTGAACATCCCTGGGTGAGGCCGACAGCAACTTGCACCTTCCCGCCGAGCAGCACACCGCTGAGACCGCATTCCCCGACAGATCCAGCAATCTGGGTGAAATTCTCCTGCGCCGACGTTAGTCCGCCAACCAGAAACGTTTGGTGATCGTTGGCAAGATTGGTCACCAGATCGAGAGTCGCCGCATTTCTAGGATCTGCGTGAACGACGCCGATCGCAGAGAAGAAGCCGCTAGTCGAAAATTCATTGAGGTCTGCGGTGGACTCCAGAAGGGGCAGCATGCGCGCTGACTGTTCATCGAAGTCACAGGTGAGAACTGAGAGTGCAGGACGAGAAAAGTACTCAACCCCGGAACCACATATTCCGAGACCAATCGTACCGACCCAATTCTGAACACCGGTTTCTCGCTTGAGCCCTTCAATGATGCCCTTGGCTTCCGACGACACCTCGTCCGTCAGGTAGACAAATCCAAGCCGATGACCCTTTGCATCTGCCGCACGCAACTGCTCGACACATCGCTCAACAAGGTCATTCGGCAGAAGATCGCTCGCGTGGGCGGCAGCAAAACTAGCCATCTATTCCTTTACTTTCAGCTCGAATTCTCAGTGGTGCCGGTTTGATGCCAGGCATTCTGCAACGCTTGGCGAACCTTCAAATCGTTTCCGCCACCCATCCGCAAGAGTTAGACAAACGACTTATTTCATCTCTGATGCGTCATTACGTTTGACCTCGTTGTAGCATGAAGTACACTCTGTCGCATAAGCCGGATCAAACCGGCCTCACAAAGGATGGAATTACGGAGGAACTACCACCATGAAAATGGGTAAACTTGCCGTTGCTACCGGTGCTGGCCTCGCGCTCAGTGCTGGCGCTGCATTCGGCGCGGACGTAAAGCTGCCGAAGCAGATTTCCTGGACAGCATACGGCACGACGTCGTCTGGCTATGCCCAATCCGTAGGCATCGGCCAAATGCTGAAAAAGAATTATGGCACTGGCCTACGCGTCATACCGGGTAAGAATGATGTTTCCCGTATGGTGCCACTAAGAAGCGGCCAGAGTCCGATTTGTGCATGTGGTGTTGCTGCCTATATGGCTGCTGAAGGCACTCACATGTTTGGAACAAAGAAGTGGGGTCCAATGCGGCTCTACAGCTTGTTCAATAATATTGGGAATACAGGGTTCCAACTCGTTGTAGCCGGTGACGCTGGGATCAAGACGCCAGCTGACCTCAAAGGCAAGCGCGTAACCTGGGTCAAGGGTGCTCCTGCATTGAACATCAACACAGCCGGCGTCCTGGCGTTTGGTGGTCTCACTTGGGATGATGTTCAGAAAGTCGTCGTCCCTGGCTGGAAGCAGTCTGCCGAAGCCGTGATCAATGGCCAGGCCGATGCAACCTTCGGTTCAACTGTATCTGGCGCCTATAACAAACTTGCCGCTTCTCCTCGCGGTCTGTTCTGGACAACTTTCCCACATGCCGAAAAGGAAGCCTGGCAGCGTTCGATTGATGCAGCTCCTTGGCGCGCACCGTCCATGATCAAAAATGCGATCGACGGCAAGAAAAACACGTCTGGCAACATGCCGTTCGAAGGCAGCACTCAGCCCTACCCAATCTTTGTTGCAACCTCCAAAGCTTCGGACGATGTTGGTTATGGCCTGACGAAGGCTGTTATGGAAAACTTCGATCAGATCAAGGAAGCCGGGCCAGCGATGGGTGGCTATCAACTCAGCCGCCAGAATTTGAAGTGGGTGTTCCCGATCCACCCGGGCGCAATCACCTACTACAAGGAAAAGGGGCTCTGGACGGATGATGTAGAGAAGCATAACCAATCCATGCTGAAGCGCCAAGATGTTCTTGGGGCAGCGTGGAAAGACTACATGGGTGCTAACAAGGACAAGGACGATGAGGCCTTCTCCAAGGGCTGGCAGGCTGCACGTGTCGCAGCACTAGAAAAGGCAGGCATGAGCGCACCGTTCCCAACCTGGGAATAGACACCCAGCTGAACGTTAGAGTTGTAAGGGCCGGCCATGGTCGTGGTCGGCCCTTCGTGCCTCTAGCCCATCTAGTCGATAATTCCAATTCAAGCGTGCTTGCCCCCGATGAACCAACAGAGCCCACAAATACCCGATAATGGTCCCACTGCCGAGGAAGCCGTAGCGTCTGCAGACAAAGCAGAACTCTCACGCTATCGGACGCTCCCCTGGCTGGCCAACGCATGGCTGATACTCGCAGCATTGGTTTCTATGCTGATTTCGATTTATGTCATCTTCGGGTTCGGCAACCAGTTCGGGCTCTATGTTCCACTTGAGACTGAGTATTTCTATTTCATGATCGCAGTGCTCTTGCCTCTGCCATTCATGATCTATCCAACTGGCGATCCGAGATCGTCAGCCACTGGACTGCTTGATGTTTTTCCAGCCAGTCTTGCCCTCACCGTACCCGCATACTTAACGCTGCAGCTGGCCGGCATCACTCCACTCTCCGCGATGGGTACGGTTGGCGATGCGATTACCTTCGTGGCGCTTATCGCGCTCTTTGCAATCCCCTACTATTACCGGCGCCACGATCAAGAGTTCGTGCCTTGGTTCGACGTCTTGCTAGCCGTGGCCTCATTTGCTGTTGCTGGCTTCTTCGCACTGAAAGGCAATGAGATACTTGATGTTGGCTGGGAGTACGATGCCCCACAATATGCCAAGTATCTCGCATTCCTGTTATGGGCGTTGATACTGGAATCGGCGCGCAGAGCCGGCGGGACCGCCATCTTTTACATTTGCCTACTCGTATCGATCTACCCAATGGTATCGCATTACGCACCCGGCTTCCTGTACGGCGACCCCGTTACCCCTGAGGTAACTGTTGGCTTCCATATGTTCGGCACGGAGAGTGTCCTTGGCATTCCGATGAACGCCTTTGCGAACCTGGTCGTCGGCTTCCTCATCTTCGGCGTGGCCCTGCAGTATACCGGCGGCGGCGCTTTCTTCCTCAATCTCGCATTCGCGCTTCTTGGCAAGCATCGTGGTGGTCCCGCCAAGGTCGCAATTTTCTCATCCGGCCTGATGGGATCAATGTCGGGCAGTGTCATCACAAACGTTCTAACAACAGGCGTGATGACAATCCCGGCGATGAAACGCGTTGGCTTTCGCGCTCCCTATGCCGGTGGTGTCGAAGCCTGTGCCTCGACCGGCGGTGTGCTCATGCCCCCGGTGATGGGCGCCACGGCGTTCGTCATGGCGACATTCCTGGAAATACCATATGGGCAAATCGTGATTGCAGCGGCCTTTCCATCGGTCTTCTACTATCTGGGTCTATTTTTGCAGATTGACGCATACGCAGCCCGAAACGATCTCAAAGGCCTCCCGGCCGAGGAATTGCCGTCCGTTGGCCAAGTCTTGAAAGAAGGCTGGTATTTTGTTGCGGTATTCATTGCGCTCATCGTGATGCTGCTCTACATGCAGCGCGAAGCACAGGCACCTTACTATGCAACAGCTGTTTTGCTGATCATCAACCAATTCTCCAAACAACACCGCTGGGATTGGCAGGGCCTGATCAATTTTGTGCGCGGTGTCGGCCTCTTGTTTGCCGAATTGATGGCGATCCTCGCAGGCGTCGGCCTGATTATTGGCGCCCTGACACTGACCGGCAAAGTCGGCACGATTACTTACGAACTGACACAGTTCGCCGCCGGCAACACGTTACTCCTCCTCGTCATGGCAGCCCTGACCAGTTTTGTCCTCGGCATTGGTATGACAATCACGGCGGCCTACCTGTTCCTCGCTGTAACTGTTGCTCCAGCACTCACTGAAGGCGGTCTCGACAAGCTAGCCGTTCATCTCTTCCTGATGTACTGGGGAATGATCTCGTTCATCACACCTCCGGTTGCAATTGGGGCATTCGCAGCCGCGACCGTGGCCAAGGCCGATCCAATGAGGACCGGATTCGAAGCGATGAGGCTTGGCAGTATCATCTACTTCGTGCCATTCTTCTTTGTACTGAATCCGGCTCTGATCGGCCGCGGTGAGGCGAGTGAAATCGCAATCGTCCTGGTGACGACATTCGCCGGGATCACGCTGATCGCGGGCGGCTTGCAAGGCTACTTCTATGGCATCGGAAAGCTCGATGGTAATCCGTTGGCCTGGATGGGCAGGACCGGTTTGGTGATCGGCGGCATCGTTCTCGCCCTGCCGGGCAATGAAGTGATTGGATACAGCCACTGGCAAATCAATTCAGCTGCCGCAGTGATCATCGCGATCGGAGTAGCATTCGCCTGGTTAGGGCGGCGTCAGGTCTCCGCGGTAGCTGCCGAGTAACAATCCAAGGCAGGGGAAAAACATGGGTTTGGAAATCAAGCCGCTCACGGCAAACATTGGCGCGGAGATATTTGGTGCTGACGTCAGCGATGCAGGTCAGACTGATGACCTGCTCGCAGCGTTCGCTGATCACGCAGTGATTGTCATCCGGGACCAGAAGATCACCCCCGACCAGCAGATCGCCTTTGCCCGACGAATCGGTGAGATCAACGTCAACAGGTTCTTTGCACACGTCGAGGGCTTTCCCGAAGTGGCAATGGTCCTCAAGGAGCCGGACCAGCAAACCGCCATCGGAGAGCGCTGGCACACCGACCACTCCTATGATCAGGCACCAGCCATGTGTTCGATGCTGCATGCCATCGAAACCCCTGAAGTCGGTGGCGATACGGCCTTCGCATCGATGTATGCCTCCTTCGAAGCTCTGTCCGACGGGCTCAAGGATACGCTTCGCGGCATGAAAGCCTGGCATTCCTCCCGCCACATCTTCGGCGCTGCCCGTGAGAACAAGGAAACGACACAGACCGGTCGCATCGGCAACTCCGACGCAGCCACTCAGGACTCACTCCATCCGGTCATTATCCGCCACCCACTCAGTGGCCGTGAAGCGCTCTATATCAACCCAGAGTTCACTGTGCAGTTTGATGGTTGGAACAAGGATGAAAGCGAAGCCCTGCTGAACTTCCTTGAAATGCACTGCACAAAGCCGGAATTCACCTGCCGTGTCCGCTGGCGTCCAGGCGACATCACAATCTGGGACAACCGCGCCACCTGGCACAAAGCTGTTAACGATTATGCTGGTCACCGCCGCCTCATGCACCGCATCACAATCGAAGGCGTTGAGCTGCATGAGGCCCGCGCAGCCGCTTGATACCTGCCATCCTCGGTGGCGCGCATTTCTTCAAAGCTAAAGGCCGGTACGGAACCAAACACTCGTGCCGGCCATCGTGCGTTGGCTAAAAGATTCCTCAGCCCTCAATTCAATAAGGATCAGACAAGTGAAGCTGGAAATTGACGGTCCCGTCCCGTCCGAACTCGTTGGCGACAACTCACCTTCGGTTCGACCTGGTGATGACCCAGCTCTCTACGGTTCGGTAACACTGACACCGGTCACCCCCGTAGAAGCACGCAGCTTCCAGACGTTCAAGATGGTCTACACCGTCGGCAAGCTCGGTATCGACGATACCGGCGGCATTCGTATTGCCTTCCGGCGAATTGGCGACATGGGTCGACCGCAGATAACACAACCAACGGCAGCCAACTACACCACGGCCAAAAGCAATGGCGAAGGCCGCATTGATCTGGAAGTGAGCATGGGCGGCCAGCGCCCTTGGACGCTCATTGTTACCGCGCATCAAAGCGGTGGTTATCTCAAAGAAGGTGAGCAGATTGAGATCATGTTCGGCGATACCAACAAGGGTTCGCCAGGCATGCTGATGCAGACTTTCGTTGAAAGCGGTTGCGAATTCCGCGTCATGACGGATGTCCAGGCGACGGGAAACTTCTTACCGTTACCGCAACAGCTCTGGGTGCCAATCGTTGCCGGCCCGACGCATTCCTGGAAAGCTGTCTTGCCGTCGCTCCGCCGACCCGGTGAAAAGTTTCAATTCGGGCTGAAAGCCGAAGACGTCTGGGGCAATCCAACGGCCCAGGCGCACGGCAAAGTTCGCCTGGAGCCATCAATGGAGGTCGATGGTCTGCCGACGGAGTTCGATTACAATCCAGACGATCGCGCGCTGACACTGGAGGGTCTCTCCGTCGCCGGTGAAGGCGAGTTACGCATCAGGGTATTCGTTGATGAGAACGAAGTCGCAGAAGCCGGACCGCTCATCGTGCGGTCAGGTGATATGGCTGGTTACTGGGGCGACCTTCACGGTCAGACCGGAGAAACCGTCGGCATCAACCGTATTGAGAGCTACTTCGACTTCGCTCGCAACAAGGCGTTTCTCGATGTCACCAGCCACCAAGGCAATGACTTCCAGATAAACATCGCCTTCTGGAAGAAACTGAACGACCTCACCGGCGCTCTCGACGAGCCGGGCAGGTTCGTCGTGTTTCCCGGTTACGAATGGTCCGGTAACACAGCGGTTGGCGGCGATCACAATGTTTTCTTCCGCCATGAGGGACGGCAAATTCGCCGCTGTTCACATGCGCTTCTGGAAGACCGGTCCGATATGGACACTGACTGCCACACGCTAACAGATCTCTATGACGGCCTGAAAGACGAAGACGCAGTGATGTACGCCCACGTAGGTGGACGCTACGCCAACATCTTCTATGACCATAACCCACTGATTGAGACCGCCGTGGAGATGCACTCGGCATGGGGTTCATTCGAGTGGATATTGACAGATGGGTTCCCACTGGGACGGAGGGTCGGTGTCGTCTGTAACAGCGACGGCCACAAGGGGCGTCCCGGAGCAAGCTATCCGGGATCTTCTACGTTTGGCGCCTATGGCGGACTAACATGCTTCCTCTGCGATGAGCTCAGCCGCGATGCAATCTTCGAGGCCATGCGCCGACGACATCACTATGGCACGACAGGGTGCCGTATGCATATGGACGTGTCCGTCGACATCCCGAGTGGCGGAACGCTGTTCGAGCGCAACCCTGACGCAGCCCCTGATACGCCAACGCATGCCGTAGATCGCGCCATCATGGGGGATATCGTCAAAACTTCAGCTGACACAGTTGAGCTTTCATTGGAGGTTGCTGCTCACGCCGGCATAGAGCGCATTGAAATCCGCAATGGGACTGACGTCTTGGAAACAGTTCGGCCATACGCCGAGAGTGACCTCGGTGATCGTATCCGCGTGCTTTGGAGTGGTGCCGAGTATCGTGGTCGTGGCCGCAACACCACCTGGCGCGGCCGCGCTCAATTCTCTGATGCCAAGATCCAGCAATTCGAAATGATCAACCAATGGAACCACGAACGCCTTTTCGAGCAACGCGGATCCAACACGGTAATCTGGGATACGGTGACCACCGGAAATTTCATGGGATTTGATGCCTGGCTGGATGGATCACAAGATGGCCGATTGGACATCAAGACCAGCCTTGGCGATCTCTCGCTTGCGTTATCAGACATAGGCCTCGAAGATCAAACTCTCGACGCTGGTGGTCTGGACCGCAAGCTGAAGGTGTTCCGGATGCCGCAAGATGCGGTTGGCCGAAGCGTCAAGATCAAGCAAGATGTCAGTCTCAAAACCGAAGGTGACAATCCGCTGTGGATTTGCGTCACAACGGAAGATGGCTATCAGGCCTGGTCAAGCCCGATTTATCTTTTCCGATAAGCAGCCAAGCGATCGACCGACCCAATCGCAAGGCCAGATCAGCAAGATACCGCACCGGGTGGATTCGCTTGAATCCTCCGCGTCGGACTTGCGCAAGATTTTCACCGAATTGGTCAATCACCCAACGCTTGTCGCATTTAATTGGATTCCAGGTGTGCCAGAAAACGCCTAGTCTTAGGGCGATTTCTGGCTCCGATCAAATGCGACTCGCTATAGCTGAAGCATGCTGGTCAACCGGGGCGTTAAGCATTCGTTCAATCGGCCACTGAGAACGCTCGGAACGCCGGACAACACGGCATATCCAATCGAAATGCAGACACTCTGGGCGCTTGATTGCAATCCACTGCTCAACTTCCGTGACTACAAGAAAATTCTCTCAATGACCGTTTTCGCGCCAACGTCATAACGCTCCAGGCCCAACCACGGTAGAAAGGATCGCTAGAGAAACGAAGCCGCGATCTTTGCGGTTGTGTGTTTGTTTCCTCGTCTTGGACGGCGTAGGGACTGAGAAAGTCGGAGTACTGATGCAGATTTCCCTTTCAGGAAACGTCCGCGCCTACTGTCCGCTGTTCTGCCGGGCACGCAAATTTGCAGCCTACCCCATCTAAGCCAAGCCTGCGCCATGTACCTCAGCACAAGATTGCAAGTCCGCCCACTCCTGCGGGAAGCACTCGTCCCAGTCATCGTGACGGCCACTTGGTCCGTCACCGTCGTGTACCTGCATGAAGTTGCCAATTTCAAATGGATCGTGCTGCCTGTCCTACCGGTCACTCTTGTTGGTATCGCAGTTTCATTGTACGTCGCATTCAAAAATGCATCAGCCTACAGTCGCTGGTGGGAGGCGCGGACGGCCCTCGGTCTCATCTTTGCCCAAAGCCGTGAATTCGTCATCCAGATCAATAGCCTCGTGCAGACTAACCCTGACGGCTCCGAAAAGCCGACCGAGCATCCGATTGTTGAGAGAATACTCCAACGGCATATCGGATGGGTTTATTTGGCGGCCCATATGCTAAGGCGCCAATCACGCCTCAAAAACAGTCGCGGACGCAGACTGTTTGGACATCGCAGTACTGAACCCAGCCACGTGCGCATAGTCCAGCATGCCAACGCATACCCTGAGTTTCTTGACAGCAAAGAATGCGCAGCCGCAGAGGCCTACCATAACCCGCCCTACTTCCTAATGCTGCAACAAGCAAACGATTTGCGCAAACTGGCTGATGCAGGCGTACTCGACCCCATCCGCCACGTCGCCTTGACTGAATTACTGGGCCGCCTCACCGTTGCCTATGGAGCCTGCGAACGCATCAAGTTCACACCTTTCCCCCGGCAGGTGACGTTGTTTGGTAGACTGTTTACGTGGGTCCTTGTCATGATGCTGCCACTCGCATTCCTTGATGTCTTCGAGAAAGAAGCACGGCTCCACGACCTCTCCACCAACATAACACACGGCTACGTTTTCGCCCTCGCCCCATTCGCGGTTCTGATCTCATGGATATTCCTGATGATGGAACGGGTCAGCGAGAGCCATGAAGATCCGTTCGAAGGCGGCGCAACTGACGTCCCGCTATCAGCAATAATCCGCCAGATCGAAATTGACGTGAAGCAAGCGCTACAAAGCAACAATATCCCGGAACCATTGCAGCCCGTCGACAACACGCTGTACTGAGGCATCATTGTCTCAAGTAGAACCGGACAGCTCCTCACAACCGCTAACACGAAAGCGATGACCGGCAGGGAGCCAAACAACCTGCGTCGACGGCAAAAGGTGTGTTGCACCGGTAAAGATCCCGACAGTACCGGTCGTAAGCTTGGCTACTTGCCGCGGACTTCTGCCAAAGCCTCAATCCTCGGAGCCAGTCCGCGAAGATCATACCCCGCTTCGGCTCCTCCTGCCATGATCTCCTTGAACGAAAGCCGACCAGCCTGCGACAAAGACCAAAGCACGACGCAACGCGTGCCTGCTCGACAATAGGCAAATACCGGCTTTGGTAGACCGTCAAATATTCGGCCAAACTCCTGGCCGTCCGCATCTTCGACCATGCCACCAACAGGCTGCCAGACGGCCTCGAGTCCTTGCTCGGCAGCAGCTGCCTCAATCGCGGCAAAGCTCGTCTGGCCAGGATCTTCACCGTCAAATCGATTGCAAATGATCGAACGAAAACCAGCCCCCTTGATCGCGGCCACATCGGCTGCATTGATTGCTCCGCAAACCGTAATCTCGTCGTTGACCTTCATAGGTTGCATCGTCAATCCTTCGTCCTGCTTGCGCCGTGCTCGTTGAGCTTTTAGCATCCAGGTCGAGTTATGACCATGAAGCGAGCTCTACCAGCTCCAAAGAACCAGAAATTCGGAATCAAGAATGACCAACAAAGCGCTGCTGCCGATTTCAGACATGGCGGCAGGATATCAAGATGGCAGCCTGACACCCAGCGAAGTTGTCGAAGAAACGATCGGCCAGATTCAAAAACTGGAAAGCAAGATCGGTGCTTTCGAGATCGTACTGGAAGACCAGGCCCGAGAAGCAGCTGAAGCCGCAACAAAGGCCATCAAGACAGGGCACACCATTGGACCGTTTCATGGTATCCCGTTCGCACTCAAAGACCTTGTCGATGTCAAAGGAATGATCACGACCGGCGGCACCATGGTCTATGGTCAGGAACCAGCCACGGAAACCGCAACGATTGCCAAGCGCCTGCTCGCCGGCGGCGGCATTCTTGTTGGCAAGACCAAGACAGTCGAAGTCGCCTATGGCGCCTGGGGAACGAATACCGTTCGCGGCACACCTTGGAACCCATGGGATACCGAGGTCGCGAGAACGCCAGGCGGCTCATCAAGCGGCTCTGGTGCCGCAGTGGCTGCTGGCATGGCCGGTTGTGCTGTCGGTACCGACACCGGCGGTTCAGTTCGTATTCCGTCAGGCTTTTGCGGCCTGTCCGGCCTCAAAGTGACTGAAGGCCGTCTGCCACTTGAAGGCATTCAACCACTGTCTCACACACTCGACACACCAGGCCCCATGGCGCGTACTGTTCGCGACGCCATCATTATGTTTGAAACAATGGATGGCCGGCATCCGACAGCGATCGGCAGTGATCTCGCGAACAGTGAAGGGCTCTATGCCGAACTGAGTAGAGGGATCAACGGCCTCAAGCTCGGCTGTCTGACCGAACCAGAACGCAACGGTATCGATAGTATTGTCCTCGAACATTACGATGCTGCGTTGGACCGGCTCCGCACCCTCGGCGCCGAAGTGGTTCCATTGGAACTCGATGCAACATCCGAAGATATGCGTGATGGCACCGGCCTGATCATTTCTTGTGAGGGATACTATCACCACAAGGACATGTATGAGCGCCCCTCCAACCAGGTTGATGAAGACGTGAAGCCGCGCATCCTCGCAGGACGCGATGTCTCAAGCCGGGAGTACATCGCGATGCTGCAGCGGCGACAGCAAAACAAGATCAGCGCTGTCAAAGGAATGCGTGGATTTGCAGCTTACCTGACGCCGACACTCTCAACCCCTCCTCAACCGATCAGTGAGGTTGACCAATCCCGAACGCCGGCGCGCTTCACACGCGTCGTCAATTACCTCGGTTTTTGCGCCTTCGCAGTTCCAATGGGTATTGCTGACGGAGCAGGCCCGACGTCACTGCACATTGTCGCGCGCGGCAACGACGAGGCTATGGCAACCCGAATTGCAGCGGCCTACGAACAAGACCGCGGACCATTCCCAACTGCGCCTATGGCTCTTTTGTAAAAGTTACTGCCGTACACAAAAAACGGCACCTGGGAGGACTGAACAATGAAAATGTCTGGAACACGCCAACTGCCTGCTGCGCAGCAAGACGTCTGGGCTGCCCTCAATGATGTCGATGTGCTCAAGCGCTGCATTCCTGGTTGCCAGTCGCTGGAGAAAGTCGCTGACGATCAACTGAAGGCGACCGTCGGTCTCAAGATCGGGCCGATCAATGCCAAGTTTAACGGCGAAGTCACACTCAGCGATATGAACCCGCCGAACTCGTATCGGATCAGCGGAACCGGCAAGGGCGGCGCAGCCGGATCCGCCAGTGGCGGCGCAGACGTCAAGCTGGAAGCCAAAGACGGTGGCACAGAACTCACTTACGATGTTGATGCAAAGGTCGCCGGTAAAATCGCCCAACTCGGCGCCCGCCTGATCGACGCCACGGCCGCCAACCTTGCCAACAAGTTTTTCGACAATCTCGCAGCGGAGTTCGGACCCGCAGAAAACGACACGACGTCGACTGAAGTAAACGCGTCAGCTGCCTCCGCACCTTCAGCTGCGCCAGCCGCAACGCAACAATCAGCGCCAGCTAGTGCAAATTCCGGCGGTTCGTCCTATATATGGTGGATTATAGGAGGCATCATCGTCGTCGGCGCTGCATGGTACTTCACCAGGTAGACCTCAGACCGAACCATACCCGGTCTTTGGTGTTTGACGGCGGTTGAGTGAGCAAGGATCAACTGCCCGATGGATGGACAACAACCGATACTTAGCATGGCCGGTGACTGGCTTGGTGCCGGCCGCAAGGTCGCCATCGCAACTGTTATCGAAACATGGGGCTCGGCGCCACAGCCCGTCGGCAGTCAATTGCTGATCGATGCTGACGGTAACTTTGAAGGTTCCGTCTCAGGCGGCTGTGTCGAGGGCGCCGTGATCGTTGAAGCCGCTGATGTCATCGAGAGCGGCAAATCAACAGTTATGGAGTTCGGCGTCGAGGACGAAACGGCCTGGCAGGTTGGCCTGGCCTGTGGCGGGCGTATTCGCGTTTACGTTGAGCCAATCACGGCGAGTTAAGCCGCCAGCCCCGTAACGACTTAGCTGCGAAGAGGCCAATACGTCATGGAACGCACGCTGCTCGATCAATTGCTGCAGGCAAAGGCAGCACGCACACCCGTTGCGCTGGTAACCTGGCTTGCGAGTGGCAAGCAACAGCTCATCGAACGCGGTCAAGCCATCGCGGATGCCGAATTGTCAGATGCCATAACCGACGGCTTCCGAACCGACCGCAGCCGGACCATGGAGGTCGGCGGTGAAGAGATTTTCATCAACATTCATAACCCGCCGCTGCGGCTGGTTTTGATAGGTGCAGTTCACATTTCCCAGGCTCTGATCCCGATGGCGGTCCAGGCAGGCTACGACCCTATCGTTATCGACCCCCGCACCGCATTTGCAAGCGAAGAGCGTTTCGCCGGCGTGCCGCGCGATGCGCGCTGGCCAGATGAAGCACTGCCCGAGGTCGGACTGGATACACGAACCGCCTTCGTGGCGCTTACACATGACCCGAAGATTGATGATCCAGCACTCGAGATCGCGCTTGCATCTGAAGTCTTCTATATCGGCGCTCTGGGTAGCAGACGCACACATGCCAAGCGTGTTGACCGACTCACCGCAGCAGGCCTGAGTGAGCAAGCCCTGGCCCGCATCAACGCGCCCATCGGGCTTGATATCGGTGCCATCGGTCCAAATGAGATTGCGATCTCGATTATGGCCGAGGTGACAGCTGCTCTTCGCGGCAAACTGACGGCGGCAGAATGAAGTTTGGCCCCATCGATATCGATCAAGCTGAAGGCAGCATCCTTGCCCACACGGCAAACACGCCCGACGGTCGAATCAAAAAGGGACGCCAACTTTCAAGCGAAGACATCGCAAAACTGAAGCGTGCCAATGTTGCAAGCGTCATAGCGGCAACGCTGGACGCCGACGATATCCGTGAAGACGACGCCGCCGCCGCCATTGCCGAGGCAGTTGTTGGAAAAGGTGTCCGATTGGCTGAAGCCTTCACTGGACGCGCCAATGTTTTTGCAACCACGGACGGTGTTCTCCAGGTCGATCGCGACGCTCTAATCGCATTGAACCGGATTGACGAAGGACTAACAGTTGCAACACTCTCGCCGTTTGAGCGGGTTGCAGCCGGTCAGATGGTTGCCACCATCAAGATCATTCCATTCGCCATCAACCAGTCCATACTCGATCGAGCCTTGGAGAAGTGCGCCGCAAATACACCGCTCGTTTCCATCGCCCAATTCAATCGCCACAACGTCGGCCTCATCCTCACGGATTTGCCCGGCGCCAAGGCCTCATTGATCGACAAGCGCATCAAAGCAATCAGCGATCGCATCGTGGCCTGTGGCAGTAGCGTCCTGGATCAGAAGGTCATTCCACATGAGCGAGGTGCCGTCCAAGCGGCTGCTGAGGAGATGCACACCGCCGGCGCCGACCCTATCCTGATCTTTGGGGCTTCGGCCATCGTCGACCGCGAAGACGTCATTCCGGGCGGCGTAACCGATGCTGGCGGCAGTGTCATTCATCTTGGTATGCCAGTTGATCCGGGCAACCTGCTTTTGCTTGCCGAACTACACGGCCGCAATGTTGTTGGCGTTCCGAGCTGCGCAAGTTCTCCGAAGATTAACGGTCTGGACTGGGTTCTTGAGCGTGTGCTTGCGGATATCCCCGTCACACGAGACGATATCACTGCCATGGCACCCGGTGGCCTGTTGATGGAAATACCCAGCCGGCCGCAACCACGTGCAAAAGCGACAGCAAAGGCACAACCCGACAACGCCGGGCGATATGCTGCGAATATCACTGCCATCGTTTTGGCCAGTGGGCGTTCAACGCGTATGGGAGAGCGCAACAAACTTCTAGAAGACTTCGGCGGCAAACCACTGGTCCGACATGCCATCGAGGCTGCACAGCAGAGCCTCGCCCGGAATACCATTGTTGTGACTGGCCACGAAGAAACCCGCGTTCAAGAAGCACTGTCAGGGCTAAATGTCGAGTTCACAAGCAACCCGGATTTTGCAGATGGCCTAGCGACATCTCTGGCAGCCGGAATTCGCGCCTTACCTCCGGGCAGCGACGGCGCGATTATACTGCTCGGCGACATGCCGCTGGTCTCGGCAGAGCTGATCAACCAGCTGATAGCTGCTTTCGCACCGCACGACGGTCGTAGCATATGCGTGCCATTCAACCATGGTCGCCGAGGCAACCCAATTCTGTGGTCCTCTGCGTTCTTCGATCAGCTACAGTCGTTATCTGGTGACGCCGGCGCACGACATCTGATAGCCCAACACGCAGAAGATCTGGTGGAGGTCGACGTCGATACCGATGCGATCTTCACTGATGTCGACACACCTGAAGCCTTGGCAGCTCTGCGGTCGTCTCCTCAAGACTGAGCACCGGCATATCGGTTGCCATCATCTAACCGGCAATCGCCTTAACAAACTCGGCCGATAGACCCTGCCGTGGAGCATTACTAGGACGCACAGCATACGCGGCGACCGACGAAAGTTTCCAGTCAGCAAGAAGAATAACCATCGCACCCGAGCGAACCTCGGCATCCACCAAAAACCGCGGAAGAATGGCAAGACCGGCATCCCGTGCAACCAATTCACTGAGCCCTAGCGCACTGTTCGCTGTCAGTCTCGACGGCGGGCGCAGCGTCACTGCCTTCTGCGATTGATGACGAAAAACATGAGCAACATGGACGGGCGCCAAGTCCATCCAGTCCCAACCCTCGATATCCCTGGGCGATTTCGGCAGGGTTCGCCCTGTCAGATACCCTTTCGATGCGACGACGACCCGCTCTACATCATAGAGCTTCCTCGCCTTGAGGGAACTGTCGCGGAGCCAACCCAGACGAATGGCGACATCAATGCCGTCAGCAACGATATCGCGTGGACTATCCGAGTAATCCAGATTGAGCTTCACATTCGGATGCGCCCGAACGAAACGCGCTATCTTCTCGGCCAGTTCTGACTGCGCGAGGATGGCCGGGGCTGTCACCCGAATTTCTCCGCTGAGCCCTGAGACCCGGTCACGGACAAGACCAAGCCCACGCTCAGCCGCTGCCACCATTTCACGTGCAGACCCAATCAATTGCTCCCCATCGCGGGTCAGAGACAATGACCGCGTCGACCGATAAAGCAGTGCCACACCCAGCTGTTCCTCAAGCTGGGAGATATGGTGGCTGACGACAGACGGCGACAGCTTAAGCTCGCGCGCTGCCAATCGAAACGACCCATGTTCAACCGTTTTGGCAAACACAGCAAGACCGCGAAGATGATTGATCATTATTCCATATAATCGAACAAAGAATGATAACAATACAATCTAATAAAACACATCGGCAACGTCTACCTTTCTGTGACATGTCCGAGAACGGCATGCCCAGTTTTCTTTAAAGGAGATCGAGCATGAGAAAGCTCACGCTGTTATTCGCCGCCGCCATAATGTCCATCGCCACAATGTCAGCTTCCGCATTCGCTGACGACAAAGCGACTGTTCAAACGTTCTATGACTTCTTGAGCAATCCTGGATCTGCATCCCATGCAAAGAAGTTCCAGGCCAGCGTTGCCTCGAATTGGGAGAGCGTTGGAAACTATTCAGGCAAGAACAAAACTGCCGGCGCATTTATTGGCCAACTTGGTTTCTTTGCCAAACTGATCCCCGACATGACGTGGAAGGTCGAAGAAATGATCCAGGCTGGCGATCGCGTCATCGTGCGCGGTCGGGCTAGCGGAACGCCAAAAGGCCCACTGTTCGGCGTCGATGGCAAAGGCAAAAGCTTCACCATTATGTCCATCGACATCCATACGTTGAAAGACGGGAAGATTGTAAAGACCTACCACGTTGAAGATTGGGCCGGCGCCCTCCGTCAGCTCAAAGGCAAATAACGGACGATCGACGCCCTGACCACAACGCTCACGAGCAGGGTGGTCAGGGCAAATATCGAGGTACAGCGCCACCCAAGGTCAAAGACAGCCCGTCTAGTCGGCGGATTTCAAGGCTTCTTTAAGTTTCTCGGCTTCCTCAGGCTTCATCTTGTAGGAGTGATCAGCGTCAGGGAATGAACCTGATCGTACGTCTTCCGCATAGGCTTTGAAGGCGTCCACAGCAACTTCAACAACATTGCCGTAGCGCTTTGCGAATTTCGGCTTGAACGTATCGAACGCGCCAATCAGATCATAGCCATTCAAGAGCTGACAGGTGCCTGCCGCACCGGCACCAATAGAGAATGTAAAGATCGAAACCGCGTCATCAACGGCCTTGCCGACCTCATAGGGCACCGCCTCGATTTCCAGGCCGATGGCACCAGCCTCCTCGATAGCCTTGGCATTGTCGACAATCTTGAGGGCATCCTCAGCTGTCCGCCCTTGCATCTTGAACCCGCCATGGCGATGAACGTAGTGCGGAAGCAATCCAACATGGCTCATCACCGGCACCCCGGCGTCGGCAACAGCCTTGATGATATCGAACATCTCTCGCCCACCCTGAAGCTTGACGGCTTCAGCCCCGCTCTCTTTCATCAAGCGAACAGCATTTCGAACGGCGATATCCTTAGTAGCATATGAGCCGTACGGCATTGCAACCAGTGAGAACGTATTGGGCGCACCGCGCCTCACAGCCCGAGTATGCTCGATCATCTGATCAACTGTCATAGCCAGCGTGTTCTCATGGCCGTAAAGCGTCATCCCAAGACTGTCCCCGACACCGACAATGTCGACACCAGCGCGCTCAGCCCACGCGGCGCTCAGAACTTCGCCAACCGCGACCATCACAAGCCGCTCACCAGCAGCTTTCTTCGCCGCAAGATCAGGAATAGTCAGTTTTTTTCGGGCTTCAGTCATTGGTCACTCCAAATCGATGAAAGAGCGCGCCGTTCGATCTAATTAGCGCAGCAACAAGTGCCTGCCATTCTACGCTGGAATGGAACTCTCGTCTTCCTTCGATCGCATGAGTAAGGACTTAGACGCGCCGTGCAAGAAGCCTTGCAAGCGCAGCGCGGCCTTGATGGCGCACGCCTTCGTTAAGTTCGGTTGTAATCGTGCCAGCCTCCAGCACACGAAGGCCACGGCACGCCTCCTGCAAACTCGCAATAGAGTACAGCAGATCAGGATCCTTAGGCCCAAGCAAACCGGCATCTCCACGCTCGGCGGAAAAACCCTCCGCAACGAACCAGCCTCCGGGCAAAAGATGACGGCACGCCTCCGCAGCGATCGCGTTGCGTACCCGCGACTCGCACTGCAGAAAGATCAAGAAGACCGCATCCCAACGATCATTCTCCTGAAACCGCCAATGCTCAAGATCTCCCACGAACCGCGAAACAATCACTCCGGCGGCGCGGTCTTTGGCCAACGCTTGTTCCGTCGCGACTTCTGACAAATCAATAGCCGTCACGTTCACGCCCTGCATGGCAAGCCATCGGCCGTTCCGACCATCCCCGTCCGCCAGGCACAATGCGGATTGGATATGACAGTCCTGTCTTTCAATCACCCGCCGAACGAACTCGGACGGCTGTCCACCGAACAGCGGTTGTGGCGCCTCGCGATAAGCCGCATCCCAATCCGGCACGAGCCCTGCCCCTTTACAGGGATGACCAGGCACTGCCGGTCCATCCCACACGTTCTCTCACTGCCTGGTTGGCAGTAACAACAAAGATAACAATTAGGCGCTGACGGCCCTAGTTACCAACGGCGTATTCCGCCGCTGATGCACCCGCAATCTTGCCAAAGACTGCACCGTTGATCAGGCCACTACCACCCGGATAGTTATGGTAGAAGACACCACCAACCATTTCGCCTGCAGCCGTCAAACCGGGAATGGGTTGATAGTCTGTGCTCAGCACGCGACCCTCTGGATCGATCCGAACCCCGCCGAATGTGAACGTGACACCACACGTCACAGCATAGGCTTCGAATGGTGGCTCATCAATTGTATTGGCCCAGTTGCTCTTTGGCACAGCCAGGCCTTCTGTCGAACGCCCATCTTTCACATTGGGGTTAAAGGGTACGTCCTGGCGGACAGATTCGTTATAGGCAGCAATTTCCTGCTTGAGCTTGGCCGCATCGACACCCTCAAGCTGGTCGGCCAATCCTTCGATCGTATCAGATGAAACTTTTGTCACCTGACGAATCCGGTACTCGTCGCGCAGTAGATGCAAAACCTTCTTATCGAAAATCTGCCACGCGAAACTGTTCGGCTGTTCCAAAATCACGCGGCCATATTTTGCGTACGTGTAGTTGCGGAAGTCCGCTCCCTCATCCAGGAACCGCTCACCACGCGCATTGACCATGATACCGAACGGGTAAGAATGCTTTTGGAAATTGTCCCCAACAGCAAGATCACCAAACTCTGGCGCATTCATCTCCCAGCCAACGGCATGACAGCCTGACCAGTTGCCCGCCGTTGCAGCGCCCATATCAAGAGCCATCTTGATGCCATCGCCGGTATTGTAGCGCGAGCCACGTACTTTTGCGATATCCCAGCCCGTTCCGAGATAGCGCGTCCGCCACTCCGGGTTTGCCTGGAAACCACCAGCCGCCAGCACGACAGCTCGTGATCGGACATCCACAATTTCATCAGGGCGCTTAACGCGCACACCTTCAATCTTAAACCCGTCGCTCAGCAATTCTTTGGCGCGCGCCTGATACCACACATCAATTCCAAGGCCTTTCGCAATCGCGGTCCAGGCCTCAACGAGACCGGGACCACCACCCCATGCCTCAAGCGTCAGCCCACCCCAGAACTTGAACTTGCCATCGATCTTGAAGGCCTGCCGGCCATAGATCGGCACAAAGCGCACACCGGCATCCTTCATCCAGTGCATTGTGTCATTCGAATTCTTCACCAAGACTTCAACGAGATCAGGATCGGCCCGGTACTGCGTCACACGAAAGATGTCATCGAAGAATTGGTCTTCCGTGTATGTCCCAAAGTCGGTGTTATCGAGATCATCCTGGGTGAGATCCGGAACCAGCTTCACGATGTCGTCGGCACCGTTGTAGACGAACCGGATAGCTCCGGCCGTAAAGCGCGAGTTGCCACCGGCCTCATCCTCTGGCGAGCACTCCAGCACAAGCACCCGTGCACCTTTCTGGCGAGCGGAAACAGCAGCTGAGAACGCCGCATTGCCACCGCCAACAACAACGACGTCGTAGGAGTCATTCGTCTTGATCTCTGCCATCCGGTCCTCTTTCACAGCAAGTTAGGTTGATTGGCCCAACGCCACCAATTAGATCTTACAATTTTGTATGCGATTGGATACAATTTGCTGCAGTGGGTCGGTTTTGTCAAATACGAGGCCTACGTGGCAGACTGATGCAGGAGCTAGCGTTCCATTAAGTAGAGCTAGTATTTCCCACGCCGTAGACTGGGCCGGGATCGCAAGGTCGGATCGGTGAGAATTGGGACCATGAAGGCAGATATATTCGAAACACTCCAAAACGAGATCCTCGAAGGACAATTACAGCCGGGCGACCGCATCAAGGAGACAGAAGTCGCGGAACGATTCGGCCTGAGCCGCACACCGATTCGAGAAGCACTCCGACGTCTTGAGACGCGCGGACTCCTCACTCACGAGCCCTACCGCGGCATGGTCGTGGCCCGCCTGGAAGAAAGCGCTATCGGCGAGCTCTACGTCATGCGCGAAGTGCTCGACAGCACGGCTGCTCGCCTCGCGGCCCAGCATGCCACTGAAACGGAAATATCTGCCATGGAGTCGCAAATCGCACGCGACAGAACGATGCTTGACGATCCGCTGAAGCTGGCGGCTTCAAACCGCTCATTCCATATTGCGATCTACCGCGCCGCCCATAACAGGTTCCTTGTCAAGGCATCCGACACATTGACCGAAGCACTGGCCCTGCTTGGACCGACGACGCTCTCGGCCGAGGGACGTGGTGCAAAGTCCATCGAGGAACATGAAATGATCGTGTCGGCAATCAAAGCTCGCGACGGTGAAGCGGCGAGCGCAGCTGCCCGTGATCACATCCGCGCAGCATTCGAAGTCCGGCTACTCCAACTCGATCAAACTATCATCGATACGGACCCCGTGAGAAAAGCACGCGCAACAACGGACTGAGTAATCCAATGGAACGACGCGACCGGCATTCCCGTCGAAAACAATCATCCAATCGCCGTGGCGATGCCATTCGCAGTACAGCAAACAAGCGTCTTCTGGCCCAACTCAGCCATTTTGATATGACAAGACTTGCTCAGAGCCCCCAATCTCCAACTCAGGTGAGGTTATGGATATCTACATTGCGCCGGAGGTTGCCGACGTCAAATCACTGCACCCCTATCTCCGGAATGCGGATTTCCGGGCAAGTCCCATTCTTGAGCAACTAACGGTGCAGGCAGCAACCATACACGCCGCCCATGCCAACAGGGACAGCCGGGCCCGCATCCAACTCGGGTCCTGGTGGCCAAAAGCAAGCGGCCTATCGCTTGACCAATTGATGCTCGCGGACTTCAACCTCGATGATGCAAGGTTGACGATCGCACGCGAATACGGCTTCGAAAGCTGGGCAGCCGTTGAAGCACTACAGCAAGCGCGACCGGACGGAGAGTTTGAAACTGCACTGGATGAATTGTTGGACGGCCAATACGAAGTATTACGATCGCGGCTGATGGCACGCGCCAGCCTAACGACCGCTCCATCCTCATTCGGGCATCGCGCAACTTTGCTGCACTATATCGGTGCCAACGGTGTTGAGAGCCATCGCCAGCAAACGCCGTTGAATGCACCCAAAATGGCCGAGCTTTTGATAGCGCACGGTGCCAGGCGCGATGCGGTTGCGAACATGTATGGCGGCGGTCAAACACCTTTCGATCTAGCAAGCACAAGCGCCCATCCTCATCAGGCCGGGGTGAGTAAGGAATTAAACGACGTCCTGCGCGTGTAACCTCCTCCTGCTAGATCAGACAGCGCATGTTTCTGCTCAACTCGGAAGGCACTGTTCGAGCGTTTGTGTAAAAAGGTCGGACGCAGGTGAACGCGATCGACCGATCGGAAACAGCAAAGCGAATTCATAGGTGATCGTCGGCACAAGCGGCTTGGCAACCGTCTCACGCGCTGACGCGGCGCGGGATGTCAGCGGGTCCGTAATCGCAATACCGCTTCCTATTGCAACAAGCTCATTCAAAGCAACTGCAGTTGTCTCAATTGCTGGCGCAAAACTGAGCCCTGCACTTTTGAACAACTCGTCAATTCTCATACGGCCAACAGTGCCGAAGGGTAGGCCGATCATCCTCTCGGTCGCGAGATCCTTAAGTCGTATCTTTTCGGCGCTGGCGAGGGGATGACGGCGAGGAAGCAGGCAGACACCCGAGAACTTTCCGAGATGTAGCATATGGTCAGCCGGATATGCTGTCGGCAACGCGACCGTACAAAGGTCGAAATCCTGACTCTCGATCTTCCTCTCAAGCTCAGCGCGCGAGACGACTTCAATCTGCACGCTCACCCCTGCAGCTTTTTTGGAGAACTCTCCAATGACACTCGGCAGCAGCCCACGGGCCAACGTCGCTGACGTCACAACATGCAATAGGCCGCTTTCACCCTGCCCGATGGTATGCGCCTTTCTTCTGAATCGCATCAGCGAGTTGATAGCCAGCTCCGCCTCCGGCAGAAGCTGCTCTCCCGCATCCGTCAGCCTAAGGCTGCGCTGGCGCCGATCGAAAAGCTGCACATCAAGTTGGCCCTCCAGAGACGCGATGTGTCGGCTGACCGCTGACTGGTCAATTCCTAGAAGTCGGGCCGCATCGATTGTACTCCCAGTTGAAGCAACCGCGCGGAAAGCTTCAATCCACTTGAACTGAATTGGTTTCATGTCAAATATCATGTGTCATTATTGCATAAATAGCATGCATTTATTCATTTTTCTGCATTTCATGCGTCGTGTAACAGTCCCCTCGAAACAGCCGAATAGGTGCTCTGCATAGCCGCAGCAGAATCGAAATTCGCGACACAAGGAAGAGGCAGATGAATAACAATACAGGCTTTGAAGTTGTACCAACCGGCGGCGCACTTGGTGCTGATATACTTGGCCTAGACCTTCGCCAGGAGATCACGGAGGCAACATTCAATGACCTCTTGAAGGCCTGGGGTGAGCACCTCGTCCTCCGTTTCCGCCAACAGGACCTCAATGAGGATGAATTGATCCGCTTTTCGGCACGCTTCGGCCAACTTGATCCGGCCCCGACGCGTCCGGCGAACGTTCCCCATCACGCGACAAGAAAAGAAATCAATCTACTCTCCAACATCGTCGTCGACGGAAAACCGATAGGAGCTCTTGGCAACTCCGAACTCGTTTGGCACCAGGACATGACCTACAAGGATCTCCCACCCAAGGCGAGCATTCTGTACGGTCTCGAGACACCCGCGTCCGGCGGCGATACGAGCTTCTATAACCTTCAACTCGCTTACGAAACGCTTCCTCCGGCCCTGGCTGCTCGGATCGAGAGCCTCACTTGCAAACATGACGCGACGCGGAATTCTGCCGGGCAGCTCCGGGCGGGCTTCGCTGAGACTTATCGCAATGAAGACCGCCCGGGAGCGGTGCATCCGCTTGTTGTTTGTCACCCAATCACCCGAAAAAAGTCATTGTACCTGGGGCGGAGACCAGGCGCTTGGATTGTCGGCTTGTCAGACGACGACAGCGATCGCTTATTGGACGAGCTTTGGGCACATATCGAAAACGGTCCGTTCTCATGGGCGCAGCAATGGCAACCCAAAGACGTCGTGATATGGGACAATCGTTTCACACTGCACCGGCGTGGTGAACTTGATCCGTCTCAACGCCGCCTGATGTATCGTACGCAGGTCCGCGATGAACACAGCCCCGCGACAGCCGCAGCCTAAAATTTGGATTCAGACATTTCGCTTGGCACGGGCGCTCCGGGTGCAGGTTATGCGTGCCTCTCGCAATTGAGGAACAACCAATTGACTGAGGTCGAAGGTGTGAGAGGTACCGATTGTTTGCTATCAGACACAGACGCACGCAATGCCGGAGGCTCACTTGATGGCGAATATTACGCATCACTCAGAAAGTTCTGATCTTATTCGGATCGAGCCCGAAGATCGTCTCGTCGCGGTCGCCAGAGTGATTGACGTGAACGATCCAGCGGCAGAAACATCCCTCATTGCTGATGTAAAGAACCGGGCTCGCTTTGGCGATACCTGTGTGGGACAGGCACTCTACCGTCATCGCAGTATATTCCAGAGCGATTCAGAGGCCCCGGTCTGGAGCCATGTCGCACTCAGTTACTTTCGCACGGTCGTTCCTGATGTGGCGCTTGATAGACTGGTCCGTCACCCCACGCCCGCGGGACTGAGGCTGTTACGGGCCGAGCTCCTTCTGACAACACCATCGTCGTTTGTCTTGCCGCGTGATTGGAATGGTTCAGCACAGAGGCCCGAACTGCAAGCGTCATTGGAGTTCATCCAGGTGCAGCACAACCATCTTGGAACATATCGAGCCGTGATGAGGGACTATTGCGGTCCTGCAGCCCTGAAACTTGTGCGATCGAACAGCTTCGGAACATTCAGGGCTATGGAAACAGCCGCTGTGCTATACCAAAGCCCAGACCTATCGACAGACTGGAATCAGCTCCACGTATGTGAACTTGACCCGCAGGGATTTAGTGGATTTGGCAAGGCGTTTGGAGATGCCCTCCGGGAAGATCTCCCTGAAGGAATTGAGCTGCCCGATGCATTTGCCGGTCTCGGTCAGATTAGATCGGTACCGCGCTGGACCTTCAATAACGCTCTGGTTGAGTCCGATACAGCCATTGCAGGATATCTCGACAGAGCAGACTGAGCGTAGCCTTGCCGAGCGATCTGGTCCCCGGTTTGCGTCGGTCAGTATCGCGCAATCACTTAGATCAACGCTTCGACTGAGAAACCAATATCCGGACGCGCCAGCATCAGCCAGACAATCAACAGTATGGCGGTGAATGCTGGGATCCCCAGGAGAAACCAGGCCCTGAAGTACCGATCGTATGCGCCGGGAAGCCCAGTGCCCGCTTGGCAGGCAGCCTCGGACAGGTCTCGCAACCGGAGTTGGATCCAGACGACAGGAAGCCAACAAAGACCGATCACGACGTACAGGATGAGCGACAGCACAATCCATCCTTCATCAACTGACCAGCCAATAGATTGGGCGAGCAAGTATCCCGTAATCGGCTGGACTATCACCGCTGACAGCGTAAACACCGCGTCGGCAACCACGACCACTCTTGCCGTATGCGCGATAAGAGCGGGTTCTCCCGTCCGATGCGCCATCAGCATGAAAAACGCGATGCCGCTGCCGGTTCCAATCAGGACACATGCTCCCAGAACATGAAGCCAGCGGAGAAAGATCTCGTACTCCATTAGCGCGCATCCAATAGTGTGCGCGCGACCAACGCGAGGACGACACTAGGGATGACTTTGACGAGCGATCCCAACGGATCAAGCCACAGGTCCGGCACCAGGAGTGTCGCTGAACCAAGATAGATCACGCTGACAACAACCATCGCCCAGCAGGCGATAGCAGCAAATCTTCTGACTAAGAGACCGAACGCAATGGCGATATCAACAAAACTCCAAAAGACAACGCTCGCCATCGCTGCGCCCTTCGTCCAACCGACGTCCCGCAAGACTTGCGCCGCATCATCAACTTGCAGCAGGCCAATCACACCTGAGACCAGCCAGAACACGAACAGCGCTGCAAATACTAACGGCATTATCAATGACATACGGGCAGCTTGACGATGTTCCACGCCAGCCGGCAGTTGCGCCAACGTATCATCAAGGCTGGAAATGCGTGCGCCCGCAACCTCTGTCCATACGGCTGGATCACCAGCAACACCACCACTTAGGACCTGCACGCCGGTGCTCCTCAAAGGCGAACGCCATCCCAAAACCCCAAGCAGATCGGCTGCCTTTGCCGTGAGCGTCAATGCCCAGTCCGGAAGCTCAATGCAGGTTCGGGGCGTGGCGAAGCCTAGCCAACTACGGTGCTTCAGAATAACATCCCGCAAAGTGTGCGGCGCGTCCTCAACCAGATCGCATTCCAGCCCCGGCTCCAGTTTGCCGGTCACTGCGCGCGCAACGGCCTCAGCAACATCAGCACTCCCGACGGTCTGTATCAGCCCATCAGCCTTGGCCAGCGGTTGAACAGTTGGAAAAGCGGCAAGCATCCGCAGAGTGGCGCTTCCACCGTAGGCAGTCTGCGCGATCACCATCCCAGGCCGGAAAATCCAATACGGGAGTTTTGCAGCCCTAACGACAGCATCCCCTTCAGCCTTGGTACGCAGAAAACGCGTTGTGGCATCCGCTTGTGCACCAACCGCCGATATCTGGACGATGCCCACTCCGGCAGGCTCACACGCTTCCACAAGCGATGCGATGGCGTAGCAATGCACTGCGCGCAAATCATCACTACCGTTGTCCTGCAGCGCGCCCGCGCAGTTTACCACAACATCAATGTCTCTGATGATCTCAGACCAGGCTTGGGCCGAGCACAGATCGGCCAGATCTTTGATGATCCAATCAACCTGTGGCAGAACGGATCGCGCAACTCGTCCATCGCGACCAATACCAACAACCTGACACCCTTCGTCCAGCAGGCGGCGTACAACCTCTGCACCTATCAGGCCATAGGCTCCAAGCACGAGCACTCGGCGGCGCATCCCGGCAGGTTCGCTCATAAGCTATCCAGTCACTGCGAATGAAACGATAGCATACGATAAAGCGGAAACAATCGAGTTTCAGCCTTCGTCACATTGGGTTTCCTAACGCTAAGCCCGTTGAACAGATCAGCTAACAATAGCCGTAGCCACGTGCTGCCACGATCAATCTCTCCCATCCTCAGCCATGATGGCCTCAACCACATCGCCCAGCTCTGAGGCATAGACAGTCGGCTTACGGAAGAGTGGATGGTAGGGTGCCCCGGTGCGGTCAATGTAGGCGGCCAACATCCCTGCGGTCATTGCGCCGTGTGTGTCCCAATCATGGGTCGCAACCAGCCGCAGTTCATCGAGCTCCCGTCCCACCTTCTGCGCAACAAATTGGTAAACCTTGGCGTCAGGCTTGAAGCTTCCGGTTTCTTCAACAGAAACGATAGCGTCGTAGTGCGCCGCCAACCCGGCGTTCGAGATCTGGCTCGTCACCAAATCCAAAGATGAGTTTGAGAATGCCACAGTACGATAACCGATCCGGCGTAGCCGCTCCAAGGCCGGCACAACATCATCATGAGGGCGCAAGCTGGCAAAACCGTCGAGGATCTCCGAACGTTGCTCTTTTGATATCTCTAGTCCGCGGCGCGCTGCAAGTGAGTCGAGCATAGCGCCCGCAAGAGCACCGAACCCAGTCGACACACCCGTCAATGCGCACACAGTCGATGAATGCAACAGCATGGCAAACCAGGTCGCAGTCACACTGGCATCACCAAAAACAGATTCGAACTTTGGCCTGAGCGATGACAAGTCCAAAACCGTTTCATTGATATCAAAAAGAATAGTATCGCGTGCCATGGCGTTGCTCTCCTCGAATGCCGGTCGTGTGCCAATTGACATCAGGACCAAACAGGTAGCCAAACTGTAATTCAAATCAGCTATGCTTGCGACATGATCCAGATTACGCCCACCATATCCATTGACGAAAGCGAGCTGGAGGAAACCTTTGTCCGGGCGTCAGGTCCAGGCGGCCAGAATGTCAATAAGGTTTCAACGGCGGTCGAGTTGCGATTCAATGTCAATGCATCGCCAGGATTGACTGGTCCGGTTCGCGCCCGCTTAAAGCGCCTTGCCGGCCAGCGCATGACCAATGAAGGCATTCTTATCCTTAAAGCTGATCGGTTTCGCAGCCAGGAACGCAATCGCGACGACGCACGCGAACGCCTGATCCGCCTGATCGAGCGGGCAGCCGTTGCCCCGAAACCGCGCATCAAGACGCGTCCCACCAAAGCATCAAAAGAGCGTCGTCTAAAACAGAAGGGGCGGCGCGGTGAAATCAAGAAAATGCGGTCTGGGCGTTCACTTATGGACTAAAGCAGTGTGCCTTTGGTCCGAAGCGGAACGATGGCCACTTGACGCACAAAGTTGATCTAAGGCATGTCGCGTTTAAACGGGTTCAAGATGTGCCAGAAAACGCCTCATCTTAGGGCGATTTCTGGCTCCGATTTAATGCGTCATGCAATAGGTCTGAGACCTCATCGGGTTCCCACGACATAGCTTCTCTCCCGTCATCGTTGCACAGGCAGCAATCCACAAGCGTCGCAAGTTCCGACAAGTTTGCAGACACCCCAATAACAACCTTGACTGATTCCGCCTTGACTGACGTTTGTTGTCGGATCACAATGATCTGTAGGCTGTCGGATTGCACGTTTAGCGCAAGATATTCCCAAAATATCACAAGCTGAGGCGATTGGCGGGCAGTCTCTCGTCAATGAAACTTCACTTGGGAAATGTCAGATCAAATGAATTGGTGGCTTTGGATTATCGTGTCAGTTCTTTTCGCAGGAGCCGCGAAAGCAGAGACTGTGACGGCTAGTACAATGCGTTACAAGAACAACGCAGAGTATCAAGCAAACTTCTATGTCCGCTACAATATCAATAACGGACAAAAATGTGCTGTTTTTCCAAAGGGCCTGTCCAATTCCATTCTTGCAGGTCGATGGGTACGCGTAGCTCTAACTGACGAAATGCGTCAATACGACGGGCCGGCAGATTGCTTGGAAAGAGGATTGTATATCCCCACCGGTACGGAGGTTTGGGGAAAGGTCAACATTCTGTCCGGTAACAGCAAGAGCTGTCGAAAGTCCAAGAAGGTCATCTTTAAATACATTGGTGGTGAGATCAAATACTCAACCGGCGGTACCACTCTACAGAACAATAGATGCAAAGTCAGGAAATGGCCTTGAAGGCGGTCAACACCGCCGAAATCATAGTATTATGGATTGTGCATCTGGGAATGGTCGGGGAAAGCTAGGTCACCGACCACAGACAGATTACTGCGTCGGTGCCTTCGTCAGCTTGATCAGCATCGCAATCGGATCTTGCTTCGTGGCCGAAGGCTTCACGCTTGATGAGGCCTTGCCAGGAACCTTCGTCAGGCCATACATCGAAGAACGATCGAGCGGCCGTTGATGGGCAAACACGCGCTTCTTGGGTCCCTGCACCACAATCCGCTGATTCGCTATGTCTTCTTCGCCCGGGGTTGGCCAGAACGGTACAACGGCCGGACGCTCAAATCGCGGACATGCGCCTGTCGCACTTGGACGTCGTCCGCGCCAATCGACGTTGACGTGGTAGCCCCGATTGCAGATCGCGATCTTCGGTGTCGTCCGGGTGAACTCGAAGTAATCATATCCCTGTTTCAGCGTCTGCCAGAACCGGTAATGCTTACTCTTGCGATGCCGCTCCATATTCTCGTCGGTCATCCGGAACGGGAAGGCGTGGACATGAAACTTCTTCTGGCCGCCGATGAAGGCTTCACGGGACAGCGCGTAGATCTCTTCCATCAGGCCATCTGTCATCGCATAGCAACCGGCCGAGCTGCATTTACCATGCACCATCAGGAAATTGCCGGTTCGCCCGTGTGCCCGATCATACGCATTCGGATAACCAAGATTGAACGCCAGATGAAACTTTGAGTTCGGGTTCATCTGGTGGCGATTGACAGTATAGAAACCCTCGGGCGCCTGCTTGTCACCCTGCTTCAGCTTCGGCCCAAGGCCGCCAGACCAGACGCAAATTGGATAGGTCTTGAAATGATAGAAACGCCCGTCCGAGCGTTGCTTCCAAACTTCCAGCTCCGATTCCTCTTTAAAGACGCGAATGAATATCGGTGCATGCTGGTTCATACGCTTCTTGCCCAGCAACATCATCGAGTCTTTGGAAATCGGCTTCAGGTGCTTCGGCAGGTCAACCTTGGCGCAGGCCATCACGAGCGTAGCAGAGGCAGCAACCATAGCTGGCCCCTTCAAAACTCCCGCAATACGCCTGAGGCGAGCTAGGCTCATACCTTGGCCCCCGTTTTCACCTTTTCGCACCCCTAAACACGAGATCTTAACGATCCGTTAAGCATCCGATTCGAAATCCACTTTAGGCTACCGGACCGGCCTCGTGTCAATACTTACTACGTCGCGATTCGGGCTCAACAAGGGCATTGAAATCAATTCGTTGCGAGCCGGGCACGGAAGTGCACAATGTTTAAAATATGCTCGATGAGCATCAAACGGGGGCAACGACGTGTGGTCAGCTGAAATCCTTACGCTCGCGGCGGTGACATTCTTTATCGCCGGGGCAGTCAAGGGAGTGGTCGGGCTTGGCCTGCCTACCGTGACGCTCGCAGTGTTTACCGCAACCATTGGACTCAAACCGGCCATGGCGCTGCTTCTCGTGCCATCATTGGTCACTAACTTCTGGCAAGCGGTCGTAGGTGGATCGTTCTGGGTGTTGCTGCGGCGCATGGCAAGCTTGCTCATCCTAGTCTGCGTCGGCACCTGGTTTGGTGTTAAGATCCTTGCAACGGCTGATACGTCCTGGCTTTCGGCTCTGTTCGGCGTGCTCCTTGTCGCCTACGCCGGCACTGGCCTTTTGCGCCCTGTCGTACCGGATTTGACTAGCCAGGAGTTTTGGCTTTCACCGATCATCGGCGGGATCAACGGCATACTCACTGGAATGACCGGCTCGTTCGTGATCCCGGGTGTTTTGTATCTCCAATCACTGAAGCTCGACAAAGATCAGCTGGTCCAAGCCATGGGCATCCTGTTCACAGTCTCGACAGCTATCCTGGCGATTGCTCTGGGCCAGAAGAAACTGGTCTCTGAAGACCTTCTTATCCTGTCGTGTCTGGGCGTGATCCCCGCACTGATCGGCATGGTCGCTGGCCAGGAGCTACGCAAACGCATGTCGGAGGCGGCCTTCCGAAAGGCACTTTTCACGGCTCTGCTGCTGATGGGGATCTACATCATCTATCGGGCAATCCGCTGAAACACGAAGCGGATTACCACTTGGCAGCCGGACAAAACTGTCAACGTGAGGACAGCGCAGACGCAGATCAGAGACTGCGGCCGATATCCAGAAACCGATCATGCCGTTGCTTGCGGATTTGCTCAGGTGTTTGTCCGTCGAACTCGGCCAAAGCCGCTTCAATCGCATCACCTGCAGCTTGGATGGTCGTCGGAAGATCGCGATGAGCTCCGCCCACAGGCTCCTCAATAATGCCGTCAATGACCTTCATCGCCAACAAATCCTGAGCCGTGATCTTCATGTTTGTAGCGGCATCGATCGCCCGATCGGAGTCGCGCCAAAGAATTGATGCAGCAGCTTCCGGCGAAGCCACGGTATAAATCGCATGTTCGAGCATAAGGACCTTGTTGGCTGTCGCAATCGCAACCGCCCCGCCGGATCCACCCTCGCCGACAACAAGCGACACAATCGGCACACCCAGTCCGAGGCAGCAATCGGTTGAGCGCGCAATGGCCTCCGCCTGCCCACGCTCTTCAGCGCCAATTCCCGGATAAGCTCCCGCCGTATCGACAAAAGTCACCACTGGCAGCTGAAAGCGATCGGCCATTTCCATGAGGCGGACCGCTTTTCGATAGCCCTCAGGGCGCGCCATACCGAAGTTATGTTTGATACGGCTTTCCGTGTCAGCGCCCTTCTCATGCCCGACGATGACAACGGAACGCTCGCCCAGCCGGCCAATCCCTCCGACAATGGCGTAGTCTTCAGAAAAATAGCGATCACCCGCAAGCGGCGTGAAATCGGTCACAAGCTCGGCGAGAAAGTCGTTGCAGTGCGGACGGTCAGGATGGCGCGCCACCTGTGTTTTTTGCCAAGGCGTCAACTTCGCATAAGTATCAACGAGAGCCTGCTGCGCTTTCTGCTGTAGCGTCTCGATCTCCTCGGCGATCGAGACCGAAGATTCATCGGAACTCAGTGCTTCGAGCTCCGCGACTTTGCTTTCCAGCTCCGCGATCGGCTTCTCGAAATCCAGATAGGTGCGGATGTTAGCTGCTTCCACGATACGACCACCTGTGCAAATTCACTCGACCAACGCGCAGCTGGCATCAGACCAGCCTGACGCGCCGGATACGCTGTTGAAAGAGAGCGCGAGCGGCTGATTGTCAAGTATTATCAATGTATTTCGTCAATGCATGCTAGGCGGATCCAGCTGCCACGATGGCGCTTCCGCTGAAAGGTCCCAAATCTAGCGTGCCAGCGGATGATGCTCGAAGACGACAGCCTTCAGGCGTTCCTCCAGGACATGCGTATAGATTTCTGTTGTCGAGATGTCGGCATGACCAAGCAGCTTCTGGACGGCCCTGAGATCCGCACCCCGATCGAGCAAATGACTTGCAAATGCATGTCGAAGAACATGCGGGCTAACCCGTTCTGGATCGAGCCCACTTTCAAGCGCCAAGTCCTTCAATTCCCGGGCAAAATGCTGTCGCGGCAAGAACCCCTCCTGGCTATTGGCCGGGAACAGCCACTTGTTCCGGCCTTTGAGCCGTGCGGTTTCTGTCTCGGTCTCAGCCGCCTGAAGAAACTGATCAAGCGCTTTCTGGGCGGCCTGGTTCAACGGCACCTGCCGCTCACGACCACCTTTGCCTGTGATGGTTAGAATCCGTCGATCGCCCTTCAGGACCGTTGTCGGCAGCGAAACCAGTTCGGAAACCCGCATGCCGGTCGCGTACAGCAGCTCCATCAAGCAGTAGAGGCGCAACGCTCGGTAGCGGTCTTTTCCCACCGATCCTCGGATACGCTGCTGCGCGGTCTCAATCAGTTGATCAACCTCACCGATTGACAGCAGTTTTGGCAGAGCCTTCTGCTTCTTCGGACTGGCAATGCCGTCAGCAACATTGTCCTCAAGGAGACCTTCCGCCACCAGGAACTTCAGAAACTGGCGGATAGCAGACAAGCGGCGCGACCTCGACGACGCAGAGTACTCACCTTTGGTCAGACTGCTGAGATACGATCTCACATTGGCTGTTGTCATCGTCTGTAGAGATAGATCGTTCGCCACAACGAATTGCCCGAAATCGGCAAGATCCCGTCGATAGGCCTCGACAGTATTCCGTGCCGCTCCACGCTCGGCAGAGATTGCCATCAGGTAGTCATTCAGCTGCATCGAGAATTGTTGGGCAGTTGTCATGGCGCCTCGCTGACAGGGCTGTTCCGAACTGAACGCGATGAATAAAGCTCAAAGACGCGAAACGAGTGTGTTGGGACACACGCGACGAATACACAAACTGAACAGTTTTGAGAACGGGATCAGTATCCGCTCGGCCGTGGCCAGAAGTGGAACAACGCTTCAAACGCCACCCGCTTGGCTTCACGCGTGAGACCGGCGCGCTTGAGGGCACGAATTGAGTCGCCGAGCGCAATCAAATGCGCATCCCGGGGATGATCGCTTCCCATCGTCCGCAAAACCAACAATACGGTGCGAACAGCCTCTTTTTTCTTCGAAGCTTCCTGCAGTTGTGTCAGCACACCGGTTGGCGGAAGATGGCCAGTCGAGGGCTTCGGTGCCCTGTTGGCAGCATCCCAGACCGGTAGTGGAACATTGTAGTCCAACGCATCAAGCACGGTTGCCAACCGATGAAGTGACGGACCCGATAAGCGGTTACGCGCGAGCACACGCTCCAAAGGAGCGAGGTTTGTGTCCCGCTGCGAACGTCGCGGATTGCTGATATCCGCCAGCACCTGCCAATGGGTCAGCGGATTGGCATATACACGGTCTGAAGCCTGCGTGAGAGCAAGCCAGGGCAGAATGCCGTCATAGTCGCCCGCAGCCAGCGATACTTCTATGGCCGTAAACGCAAACCAACTGATTTCCTGAGCTGGACGAATATCGTCCACGAACGGCTTCACCGCAGCCATCACCGGCGCAGAAAGCCCAACACGCCTGGAACTATCAATCAGCGCCCGAATAGCGCGGGTTCGCTGAAGTGGAGTCGGTACGCTCTCGGCAATCTGAAACTGCTCCGCACGCCGCAGCTCGTCACCCGGCGCTGACGCCGTTTCGCTCGCCCGGTAGCTGCGATAAGCTGTAGCGAGGTCCGCCGGGGATATCACATTGCGCTGTGCCGCCTTCTCCGCCGCGGCGATGCGCACGGCAGACGGCAAGCTTGCGTCGTTCACCAGGACACTCAGCAACGCTGGCGTTGCCTGAGCCACCAATCTGTCAGCCTGACTAAAGCCAGACTTTTTAAGCAGCAGATAATCGATGGCCGTGACGTTCTTCGGCAGCACACGTTTGGACCGCCGACCCGATGCAATCGACTCCAGGATCGCCAGAGTAAACCGCGAGCGATAGCGTTCTTCGCGCGCAAGCTCAGCAGCAAGGCCAGCAGCAGATTTATTGCCTTTCACCACCGCGCAATATCCAACGAGAACGGCAATCTCCCCGCGCAACTTCCTGGGCAGCCCGGACTTTTTCCGCCCCGCGTCTGTCACCGCAGAACAGCCCTCGTCCGTGTTCCCGAGAAGAATTTCGACCCGCGCCCGCAAAGCTGAGAGCACCGGATCTTTGTTCTCACCAGACCTGTCACCAGGCCTCGTTTGGAGCGCTTTTGCGGCAGCTCGCAGTTTGCCGGACCGATACAAGGCTTCCGCCCGGATCGCGGTTAAGTTGGCAGCCTCCTGCGTCTGCTCCTCCGGCTGCATCAGCCGGATCCAAAGCGATTCGAGCTCTGCTGATTTGGACGGAAGATCAAGCGGACCAACGAGTTGCTCCACTGCGGCCGCATCCAGGCCCTGCCACATGGCAACCGGCAGGCCCGACCGCTCCGACATGACAGGCGCCAGCTCACCTCGCTCAACTTCTGGAACTGCAGTTCCAAATTGCCGGCCGGATGCGCCAGGCGGTGGTGAATAGGGCGCGTAAGATGGCGAGTTGCCGTAACCAGGCGATTGAGTTCGGCCGGGATCGTCAGCACCAGGATAACGCTGGCCGGGAACAAATCTCTGATCACCTTGTGATCCGGCGTCTCGATTGCCTGACATCGGCGGCAGGTACGGGCGGTCATCTCTAACGGCCGACTGCTTCTTGCGCGGTCTGACAGTCTCTTGGTCGGTTCGAAACGGGTTCCAGCTGCCCTCGGCAAATACCGTTGTCGTTGCAACCGGGGTAAGCACCAGCGCCGGCAACAGCAATGGCACCCCGACCACAGAACTTAAGCATTTGAAAGTTTTATACTTTCGTGTCATTGCCTCTGGATCTTCACGCCGGGGACCGGCTTGCGCACTTCTTTTGTTTCAGGCTCGAAATAAACTGCCATGACATACAAGCCGCCGTATGTGACGGCGATGATCGATCCAACTACGAAGAGAAATCGAAACAGGCTCGGCATGCAATGACAGTCCTCATAAAATGAGTTTCAGATGCGAGGATGGCGCGATTACGGCTACACAACGGCTGATCCGTAACATCTGAAATGCAGTTAATTCCGCAGTGCAACAAACAGAACCACCTGTTTGGTATCATTATTCGCCGACTCTGTCCGCTTGATCAGCTACGAAAATTTGTGTTCGGTAGGAAATATGAAGGACGCTGGTTCAAAAACAACGGCCGAAACCGAATTCGTGCGCGGCGCTATCGGCGAGCGCTCAATCGTGATGGTCGGGCTGATGGGGTGTGGCAAATCATCGGTCGGGCGCCGCCTGGCCAATGCGCTTGACATGCCCTTCGTAGACGCAGACGACGAAATCGAAAAAGCAGCCGGTAAAACGATCAGTGAAATCTTCGCAGACTACGGCGAGGCCCACTTCCGTGATCGCGAAAGCGTCATCATCGGCAGGTTGCTCGGAACGGGTCCGCAAGTGCTGGCAACCGGCGGTGGCGCCTTTATGCGCAGCGAAACTCGCGAATTCATTGCCAAAGCCGGTGTTTCGGTGTGGTTGAAGGCTGAACTTCCTGTTTTGATGGCCAGGGTTCTTCGTCGTGACAACCGCCCATTGCTCAAGCTGGAAGATCCCGAAGCCAAGATGAAGGCGCTGATGGAAGAGCGCTATCCGGTGTATGCCACAGCCGATATCACGGTCGAAAGCCGGGACACATCGCATGAAACTGTTGTTCGCGAGATCATCGGTAAGCTCAATACTTACCTGCCAAACCTGAGCTAGTGCGGCTGCGCCTCAGCGGGTGATCTCAAACGCGAGTGCCGAGCCGAAGTCTCACGCAATGCTGATTCATGCTAAGTAGCAGCTCTCGAATTCAACCAATCCTTCAACAAGAAAGCCCGAATTTTGAATTCCGATAGTCCTGATCACGTCCGTATCGACCTTGGCGAACGCTCCTATGACGTCATTGTTGGCAGCGACCTGATTGCCAATGCTGGCACCCTGATCACCGAGCACCTCGGATCAGCCAAAGTCTTTGTCATCAGTGATGAGAATGTTGCAGAGGCCCATCTGGACGCGTTGACGCGATCCTTTGGTGATCGCGTCAAACTTCGCGGGACATCTATCCTGCCACCTGGCGAGGCAACCAAGTGCTTCGCCAGTCTCGAAAAGACGTGCTCAGATGTGCTCGCCTCCGGCCTGGAACGTGGGGAATGCGTTGTGGCGCTCGGCGGCGGAGTAATCGGGGACCTCGCAGGCTTTACAGCCTCTGTGACCCGTCGTGGCGTGCGCTATATCCAGATTCCGACCAGTCTGCTCGCCCAGGTCGACTCATCCGTCGGTGGCAAGACAGGAATCAACACGAAACACGGCAAGAATCTCGTCGGTGCCTTCCATCAACCGCATCTTGTCCTGGCAGATATCGATGCACTCACCTCACTACCTGCACGCGAAATGCGTGCCGGCTATGCCGAGGTCATCAAGTACGGCCTACTCGGCGATGAGAGCTTTTACAAATGGCTCGACGACAACGTGAACAGCGTTCTAAATCGTGACAAGGCTGCTTTGCAGCATGCAGTCCGACGCAGTGTCGAGATGAAGGCCGAGATCGTAGCCCGCGATGAGACGGAGCAAGGTGACAGGGCCTTGCTCAATCTTGGTCACACATTCGGACATGCGCTTGAGGCATGGACGGGCTACTCATCACGCCTCTTACATGGCGAAGGCGTTGCGGTCGGTATGTCACTGGCCGCCCGATTCTCTGAGGAACTCGGTCATTGCCCGCCGCAAACCGCTGCTCAGATCACCGCACATCTCAAGCGTAGCGGTCTTCCGACCACAATTGCGGAGATTGAGGCTGAAGGTCCCGCCGATGCAGACCAACTGCTTCACCTGATGGGGCAGGACAAGAAAGTGAAAGACGGACAACTGACACTGATTCTAATGCGCCGCATCGGAGAGGCCTTCATCACCCGCGACGTCGAACATGCGCAGGTGCGCGATTTCCTGGCCAGACAGATCAACGAGCCCCATTAGTGTTCTACAACCGGAAGCGGGGCAACGCCGGCTGAAAGCGCAACGTTGCTCGGCGTTTGCTGGCACCATCAAGATGTTCTTAACCAAACGTCATTCCGATTTGGTTAGGCTACATGGAAGACCAAGGATGCCTGCTCGTGTCGGATTGTCTCTCTACGGATTGGGACGTTCACTTCCTACGTCCGAAGCGACCGTTACCGAAGCACAACAAGTGCACCGAACGCGCTACGCAACGAAGCAACGACCAGAGAAATGTTGATTGAAACCTCACTTGTTCTGACCCTCTTAGCAGTCTTCGTGCTGCTCGTGGTGTCTGCGTTCTTCTCAGGCTCGGAGACAGCTTTGACGGCTGTATCGCGGGCTCGCATGCATGCGCTGGAGCTGGACGGCAATGCCCGTGCAAAACGCGTCAGCCGCCTACTGGACAAGCCAGAGCGGATTATTGGCACGGTCTTGCTCGGCAACAACCTGGTCAACATTCTTGCGTCAGCCCTAATGACCAGCCTCCTCATCAAACTCGCAGGCGAGGCCGGCGTCGTTTACGCCACACTGATCCTGACACTGATCGTTGTGATTTTTTGTGAGGTTCTGCCGAAGACTTACGCAATTATGTCGCCTGACCGCTTCGCAATGACGGTTTCACCCGTCATGTCGCTGCTGATCCACGTGTTACGCCCATTCACAGCGGCGATTGACCTGATTGTCCGCAACATCCTGTGGCTCACTCCGTCGCGATCCGATGATGACGCCAATATCCTGGCAGCACACGAGTTGCGCGGTACAATTGAACTATCGACGTTGGAAGGAACGGTCGCCAAAGACGAAGCGCAACAGCTGGGTGGCGTTCTCGACCTTAAGGAATTGCAGCTGGACGACATCATGGTCCACCGCACCGAGATGGAAACCATCGATGCATCCAACCCGCCCAAAACAATTGTCGACGACGTCCTGAAGAGCCACTACACGCGCGTGCCGATCTGGGAGGGGCAGCCGGACAATATTGTCGGCATTCTTCACTCAAAGGACCTGCTGGCTGCGCTCGGACGGTCGAATTGGGATATCGACAGCCTGGATATTCGCAAGATTGCAAAAGATCCATGGTTTGTACCTGACACGACAAGCGTGAGTGATCAGCTGAACGCATTCCAACAACGCAAAGTCCAGCTTGCGCTTGTCGTCGATGAATATGGCGAAGTGCAAGGCCTGATAACGCTCGAAGACATTCTCGAAGAAATTGTCGGCCAGATCACTGACGAGCATGATGCCGGTGACAATTCGATTCGCCCGCAATCCGACGGGACAGTTAATGTTGACGGTGGCGTCGCAGTTCGGGATCTCAATCGCGAGATGGACTGGGATCTTCCAGATGAAGAGGCCGTGACCATCGCAGGCCTGGTCATCCATGAAGCCCAATCGATACCGGAACCCGGTCAGGCCTTTACCTTCTACGGCTATCGCTTCGAAATATTGCGCAAGAGCCGCAACCGTTTGACGGCCCTAAGAGTGAAACCTGTTGGTGAGCCTGAGGCCACCTAAGAGTCACCGCAAGTGCGCTTCAAATGAACCTGGCTTAGCCCGCTCGCATCAGCGACAGCAGCAAGATCGGGACGGCGAACGTCAATGCCGAATAGAATACAAATAAGAGTGCGAACGGCACCGGTTCGCTGCCTTGGGCGCACAATCGCGTTGGGTTATTCCGCCGGAGATACTCAATCATCTCGCCATAGATGACGCCGCGAATAACCTGCTTGAAAGCAAGTGCCCAGATAAGTGAGAAGATCGCCAAAGTCACAATGATAATGGCAGTCATGACCGCAATTCCTTTTCCGTGTTTCGATTGATCGTCCGTGTCGACCATAAGTCGTGACGGCATCGGAAAAGGTTCGAACCCGTTTCAGCAAAAGTGCGGGCAAATTCAGTTGGTTGGTCCAAATGGTTAACGGATACTGAATACCCATCCTCAGACCCGGCTGGAGCGAGACGCCAAACAGCCGAGTGCGATGCGGACAATTTGGACCGGCTATTCTATTCCGCGGCCTCAGGCGCGCGTAGTGCGATCTCCGGAACCGGCAGACCTTCCTGCTCACAGCTGTTGGCGATATCCAGCGTCGTCGCGCGCTGAACATCCCGGCGGAAGCGCAGGTCGTCAAACGGCAGCCCGCGATGTAGGGTGCAGCGATTGTCCCACATCACAAGGTCGCCCACGCGCCAACGATGCGTATAGGTGAACTGGACTTGCGTCGCATGCGCCAACATCTCATCGATCAGCGCCTTGGCTTCAGCATCATCCATTCCCATGATGTATCCGGCGTGCGAGGCAACAAACAGATTCTTGCGCTTCGTTTGCGGAACGGTGCGAACCATCGCCTGCGGCACTGCGCTAACGGCGCGCCGCTCACCTTCCTCCCAGTCCGTGTAGCCCATGCGCTCACGAGAATAGACCAGCGAGTGCTCAGCAATGAGGCCCACTAGCTGGTCCTTTTTGACGTCCGGCAGAGCATCGTAAGCTGCACGCAGATCCGCAAACGCCGTCTGCCCACCAACCGGCGGAATTTCGCGCGCATAGAGGAGTGAGGCCAGAGCCGGCACAGGCTTGAAAGAGCTATCCGTATGCCAGAGCCGGTTCCCCAGTTGCAGCCGGCGCAGCCGGTTGCTCTCTGCGAGAACCTTATTGTCAGCACCGAGGTTGGAGACGTCTGCAATATCATCGCGAACACGTAGCTTCTGATCTGCTACCGCCTTCTTGATGACCGAATGATCCATCGGCCCAAAGTTCTTTGCGAACGCAACGTGCTGCTCAGCTGTCAATTCCTGATCAGGAAACACAAGAACACCAAACGTCCAGAAGGCTTCTTTGATCTGCGCAACATCATCCTGCGTTGGACAAGCCAGATCCACGTCACAAATCTCAGCAACAAAATCTTCGCCAACAGGCGACACTGTAATTGTCATGCCTCATCCTCCGTAGCCAAACGTCAGGGACTGCGAAATTATTCGTCGGAAATTCCGGAATTGCAATTTGTCTTCTGATCTTGCTGTGATGAATAACGTGAACGGAGTTATGTTCTTGCCATCAGCTTCTGGCCAACCCGCTGCAGGAACAAACGACAAGGGAATGCGCCGCGCAAAATCTCGTGTGTCAACAAGTGTCACGTGCGTGAGGCTACAAGAGCAGCATCATGAAGAATTGGTCGGACTTTCTGTTCTTGCGCCATGGCCAGACGGATTGGAATGTCGAGGGGCGATTCCAGGGCCAGACCGATATCCCACTCAATGCGACAGGTCTTGCACAAGCCACGTCGGCAGCAAAGTCACTTGCCGGCCAGCGCATTGATCGCATCATTGCCAGTCCATTGTCGCGGGCGCTTACCACAGCCAGGATTGTTGCTGATCAGCTGGCACTCGATGTCGAAATCGATCCACTGCTGACCGAGCGAACCTTCGGCCCGCTCGAAGGACAAGTGGTGCACGACGTGAAACAGCAATTAGCCATTCCACCCACCACACCGATAGCTGGTCATCTTCCACCCGAAGCAGAGCAATGGACCGAAACGCTGTCACGCACGCGACGGGCCATCGGTCACTGGCTCGAAAACCATCCGCAGGAGCATCTGTTGTTTGTATCCCATCACGGCCTCTCAGCAGCCCTATCTGAATTGCTGATCGGCGAGCGTCTCGAAGGCCGCAATGCTGTCCCTTATGTGTTCCAACGCCGTGAGAACCGATGGTCGGTTCGGGAATTGGAATAACGCTTGAACACAAGTGAGACACCGATGCACGGAAACATCAAGGCGACCTGCCTGTAAACGGAGCCAGTGGCGTTGCGGTTTTACATTCGCGCATCACCCTCGCCAAATACAATATCGGTGTATCAATAAGAGCAACAAAAACCTTTACTGTAAAAGCAGCAACAATAACGTCCATCGGATTCGGAGCGAACTCCAGCAAGGATATCAGAATAAATATAACAGTGCTGACAGTCATCCCAATAAAAGTGCTGACATTATTTCGGAACCATAATCCCGCCCAAACCCTATCGCCATCATAAAATACCTTCTTGATCTTTCCATACACCCAGATATTGACCAGCGTGCCCAACGTTGCAATCAAAAGAGCAGACGCAATGTGTGGCGTTGTCAGGTAGTGCAGCTCCGGCGAACCAATGGATACTTGAGCTACCTCTGCGCCCAAGGGCGACGTCGCAAACACGAAAGTCAACAGAACCATTTGGAGGAGAAAGTTCATCAATGCGAGACGATAAGCTGATTTCTCATCAAATAACTCATTCAATATATCCGTAATCACATAAGAAAAAGAGAACATAACCACGCCCATCGAAAATGAATACCCGAAAAAATCCAATATGGTATCGGCGGTTGCACTCGATGCGATGGTGATAGAAAAAGAGACTACAAAAAGGAAGAACCTTCCATAATAGGTAGCTCCGAGGATCACAACGGCCATCACAAAGATGACCATTGTGACAATGCTCTCGCTTTCCAAGTCTGAACTCCCCCAGGAATTGACCCGAGGCTTCTGCGGGTCGGAGTTTCGGCGAATCTCAACGATCGGACACAGTAGGCGCGCTTCATCCCACGACGTTATGTAGTTCCCGCAGTCCCTTTCACGCGCCAGTCAGCGCCACCAGGCTTCTCAACTGCCATCAAGGACGTGAAACTGACGGCTGATCCAGCTCCACTGTCCGCCCCGGGTTGCGCCGCTCATCTATCCGGCGGCAAACTGCGTTCTGACGAAAAATAGGGAGGTCGCCATGAAAGGCATCACATTCACCGGAAATCGCGCGTTGGACATTATGAATTTTGACGATCCAACACCCGGCCCGCGTGACGTCGTCCTGGAGATTAAAGCTTCTGGCATGTGCGGCACCGACCTTGGCGCCTATCGCAGCCCCACCGGTCGTGTCGCCGTTGGTCAGCAGCGCGTGGAAGGGCCAGTCATCGCGGGTCACGAACCTTGTGGTGTCGTGGTTGCAGTTGGCTCCGCCATAACCGACAGCGAAGCCAAAGTCGGTGACAGGGTCATGGACCACCACTATGACGGCTGCGGTTCCTGCCGCCATTGCAACACCGGCTGGACGCAAATGTGCCTCGATGGAGCGGTTGCCTACGGCTATGGCGGCCACGGCGCTCACGCCAAATACATGAACGTCGCCGCACACTCCCTCGTACCACTCCCTGATGAGATCTCATTCCCGGCAGGCGCAGCCATCGCATGCGGCACGGGCACGGCCTACGGCGCCTTGAAGCGCATCGGTCTCGAAGGCGACGAGACCGTTGCCGTATTTGGCCAGGGCCCCGTCGGGCTATCGGCGACACTGCTGGCAGTCGAAATGGGCGCGCGCGTCATTGCCGTCGAGATGTCTCCGGAACGCCGCCAACTGGCACTCGACTGGGGCGCCGATGTTGCGATCGACCCCAGCGCCCAAGACCCCGTTGAAGCCATCAAGGAATTGACCCACGGCGAAGGCGCCGACAAGACGGTCGACTGCACATCCTCGGTTGATGCCCGCCGCGCAGCCGTACGCTCCACCCGCATCTGGGGCACGTCCTGCATGGTCGGCGTCGGCGGCGAACTGCAGATCGAGGTCATGCCGGATTTGATCTTTCGGCAGTTAAACATCGTCGGCCACTGGACGTTTTCCAAGACCATACAAGCCGACTGCGCCCGCTTCATCGCGGACCGTAAGATCGAGCTCGACAAGATCTTCACCCACCAATGGGACATCGACCAGGCCGCCGAGGCCTACACCCTCTTCGACGAAGCCAAGACCGGCAAAGGCGTGTTTGTGAACTTTGATTAGGCATCTCCAAGAGAGCCGGAGATGTCGATCAGGCAACTCGCCGTCCATTCGGATTGGATGAAAGAACCGCTCCCGTATTGGCCAAAGTTGACCATCCCGCGAGATGTTGGACGCGCTCAAGGGGCGACCAACTTATCGCATACTGGCCACCTCCGCTCAAAAGCGTAGAGCAACGGACCTCACGCCGGCATCAGCCCGGGAAAGCGTCGGCCAGCTGCAATAATGGCGGCTGTTGATAATCGCTGCCATTGCCTCGAGCACCGAACGTGCTGCCATGGGCTAACACCGAACGCTCAGATGTGCGCTCCCCTTTCTTCAGTAACACGTATATGCTCGACCGCTATGTGATAGCGAACGATGAATGTGCCATGCCGCGTTGAGCTATCTCATTGGTCAATCATGTCGTCAGGGGATTCCAATGTCCTTACTCCGGCCTGCAATTGCTTTTGCCTTATTATTCTTCGCATTCACAGCTTCAGCCCAGGATTTAACTAAGGGGCGCTGGATAGATCTCACACACTCTTTCAACAAAGATACGGTCTACTGGCCGACCGCCAAGATGTTCACAAAAACAGAGGTCTACCGTGGATTGACGCCGGGAGGTTGGTTCTACTCGGCCTACAATTTCGCGGCCGCCGAACATGGCGGCACTCACATGGATTCTCCAATACATTTTGCGGACCGGACCCGATCGACCGATCAAGTTCCACTCAGTCAACTCATAGGCCCGGGCTTTGTTATCAACGTAACCAAGCAAGTCAGCGAAAACATCGACTACCTTATTGGTGCTGATGACATTCGCGCGTTCGAAGCCAAGTACGGTCGAATACCCGCTGGCGCAATTGTTCTGCTCAATACTGGGCAGGCAAAGCACTATCACAATCGCCAAGCTTACATGGGAACCGACGAACGTGGAGCCGCCGCGGTTGCCAAACTGCATTTCCCAGGCCTGAGCGAGCGGGCTGCAGCCTTGCTCGTCGACCGCAGGATTGGCGCAGTCGGCATCGACACTCCATCAATTGATCGCGGCCAATCGAAAAAGTTCGCCTCCCACGTGCGATTGATGACCAACAACATTCCGGCATTTGAGAATGTTGCTGATATGGGCATGCTGCCCCCGACAGGCGCGACGATAATTGCACTACCAATGAAAATCGACGGCGGCTCTGGTGGTCCACTGCGCATCGTCGCGCATCTGCCCGAGCAATAACGAATAATCGTGTTGGCTGGCTTCAATCCCGCTGGCCCCAATACCCAAGTTGCATGAGCCAAGGCCGGCGATGTCTACTCCGAACCGATCGGCAAGATCCATCGCGGCCACAACCCGCGCGACGACATAGCAGCCATCGGCATCTCATTCTCCGTGACCGCCCCCGACCGCGAACACATCACCAACGTCGTCGGCATAGAGAATGATCCAGTGGACAAATGAGTGTGGCTAAGTCGGTCGGAAAAGAACAAGCGACACGTTCCCGAAAAGCTACGCGGCGATCGCCGTGTCAGCCCGATGCTCATCCCCGGGAGCCGTTGTCCCAAAACGCAATGCGAGTTGATAAATATCGCCAGATTAAGCACCTACTGCAAGAAGCCAGAAGACTGCAAAATCCCAGAAGTAGACATCGACCGGCCTGCTTCGATGAAGCCATTATGTCCGCTTCCGGCGATAGCCAGCGTTGCAGTGCAACAAGGCTTTGTCGCGATGGGCCAGGAACAGAATCAAATTCTCTTGGAGGCCACCTAGTCGAATCACCTTTTTGAATCCGCCTCCGGTTGTTTTGCAGTCCTCTCGCCTCTAGTTACACGCATTTGATAGGCTAGAAATTTGCCTAACATCGCCGCCAAGCACGAAAAAAACACTAGCCAAATCGACACGATCACCGTTCTATTCACGGACACAGAAAATCTTGTCCACAACTTCGTTACATCTTGCGCGGGGACTCCAGCCAGTTCATCAGAACCGAGCCAGGGGCAAGCATCTCTATACCTCGGGATTTTGAGGGCGGCGGGTGTGCATGCGTAGCCGACTATATATATTTTCTTATCTTCATTCACTCGTACGGTAAAATTTGAAAACAAAAACACATAAGCTACGAATGATACTGCGAGCATGCCATAAAGCTTCCTGATTACCCCGATGTTTCCGCCATGCTGCCACGAAGCCCTGATATCTCGTGTTTCGTTGGTTGATGACGGAGGATTGAATGGCGCGCAACGCGGTACAGTTCCAGAAGGGTCTGAGTATGGCCGAGTTCAATCGGCTCTATGGCAGCGAGGAGCAATGCCACGCAGCACTTGTTGAGATGCGTTGGCCGGATGGCTTCGAGTGCCCGAAGTGCGGCGGTCGGCGGCACAGCTATCTCGCGCCGAAACGGTTGTTCCAGTGCACGGCCTGCCGCGTGCAGAGCTCGGCCCGGGCCGGAACGGTCTTCCACAAGTCGCGCACGCCACTGAGCAAGTGGTTCCTTGCGATGCACCTGATGACGGCCTCGAAGAACGATATCGCAGCCCTCGAACTCGCCCGCCAACTTGATGTGAAATGGGACACGGCCTGGTTGATCAAACAGAAGCTGATGGAGGTCATGCGCCAGCGCAACTTGATCTACAGGCTCGCCGGAGATGTCCAGATCGACGATGCCTATCAAGGCGGCGAAAAGCCTGGCAAACGCGGGCGCGGAGCGCAAAACAAAACCCCTTTCGTCATCGCCGTCCAGACCCGTGATGGACGGCCGATCTACAGCCAGATGCGGGCCGTCGCAGCCTTCACGAAGGAGGCGATCAAGGACTATGCGGTGCGCTCGATCGCGGCTGGTTCGCGTGTCTTAAGCGATGGCCTCGGCTGTTTCGATGGGATCGCCGAGGCGGGCCTGAAGCACATAGTCAGGAGTACCGGCGGCGGGCGTCCGAAAGATCCAGATTTCAATTGGGTGAACACTGGACTCGGCAACGTCAAGAGCGCGATCACGGGTACCTTGCGCTCGTGCGATCCCCAGCATGCGCCACGTTATCTCGCAGCCTTTGAGTGGCGCTACAATCGCCGCTTCGATCTCAAGGACAATCTCCGCCGCCTTGCCCGAGCCGCCGCAACGATCGCACCTCAGACACGCAAGGCAATCATCGCAATCGGACCAATGACGGCGGACATATCGGGGTAATCAGGTCACGTTATGCAGGCGCTTCATCAGGAAGTGGGTTGCTCCCATGCGCGCCTTGATCGTCCCGAAGGGATGCTCGACCGTCTCCCGGCGCACTCGCATGGCTTTTGGATCTTCATCAAGGCGGCGTTGGACGTCCTCCAGAACGTATTCGTGCTCCCAACGCGAGACGACGCGGTGCGCAGCTTCTGTGCACCGTGTCTTGAGTTTGCAGCCCGAGCATTGCTTGGTCGTGTATCGTCGGAAGTTCATCCCTCCATCGCGCTTATGCGAGACGAAGACCAAGACCTCGCCCGCCGGACAAATATAGAAGTCATAATCAGGAACATACCTGAAGTCCGCTTTGACAAAGAGGCCCTTGCGCTTGTTGTTCGAGGTTTGCGGTTTCGGCAACGTGACGATGATATCAGCCTTGGAGCACTTGAGGATCTCCTCGCTCGAGAAGTATCCGCGATCGGCGACAACATCGAGCTTGTCGACACCAAGGACCTGCTTGGTCTTCTTCGACATAGCCGCCAGCTGTCCCGTGTCATTGCCGGTCTGGACAACATCATGTGCCACGATCAGATGATGCTTGGTGTCGACGGCAGCTTGAACATTGTAGCCGACAACACCCGAGCCACGGCCACTCGTTGCCATTGATCGGGCATCTGGATCGGTCAGCGATATCTGCTCATCAGGTTGTTCCAACCGTTGCTTGTCGATCGCGGCCAGACGCTCCATCTCCTCTTGCAGCTTGTCGATCTTCTCATGCAAGCGATTGATGCGCATCGCCCGCGCTTTGGATCGCTCTTGGCGGTCGGCGCTTTCAAGCTGGTGCAGATAGCGCCCGATACTCTCATCGATTTGCGCCAGGCGACGCCTCATCTTGTTGGTGGTGTAGTTCCGGTCGCGGTTGTTGACCGCCTTGAACTTTGAGCCGTCAATGGCAACGCTCGCTTCGTTTAACAAGCCGATCCGACGACACAACTCAACAAACTGCGCGCAGACCTTACGGATGGCGGGACCGTTGTTGCGACGGAACTCGGCAATCGTCTTGTGGTCAGGAACAAGGCGGCCAAGCAGCCACATCACCTCGACATTGCGGCCTGCTTCACGTTCCAATCGGCGGCTCGACTGCACGGCATTGAGATAGCCGTAGATGTAGAGCTTGAGCAGGACGGATGGGTGATATGCGGGGCGTCCAGTCTCTTTAGGATCAACACCGCAGAAACCAAGATTGCGAAGATCGAGACTCTCGACATACGCTTCGACAACGCGGACAGGATTGTTCTCGTCGATCCAATCCTCAAGGCACTCAGGAAAGAATGTAGCCTGATCCCGTGCCTGTCCTTCGATGAACCGCTTCATGCCATGCTCCCGCAAAGCTGCAGAAGAACTGAATCAGCATTCGCGTTTTGACACAACCAGGGTCAAAAGTGAACTTCCGCGCTGCACAACGTATGTCTGCTGCTGGCAGAAGCTGACATTGCGGCCACTCATTCGCGTCTCAGGACAGTATCGCCTTTCTCCGCCCAGCCACTATCCTAACTACCCCGGATTCACCACATGTGTCGGTGTCTTGCCTTGGGCGACATCGACAATGCTCTGCAGCGCGGTCGAGGCAATGTCCTCGAAGCATTCGTCGGTCCAACAGAGCGCATGCGGGGTGATAATCGTGTTCTCCATCCCGATAAGCGGGCTGTCGGCCTCGATCGGTTCCTGCTCGGTCACGTCAAGCCCGGCACCGGCAACGCGCCCTGCCTGCAGCGCTCGCACCAAAGCCGCCTCATCGTGGATCGGCCCACGCCCGACATTCAGGTAATAGGCCGTCGACTTCATCTTGGCGAAGGCCGCATCATTGATCAGGTGGCGCGTCTCATCGGTGAGCAGGCAGCACACCACGACGAAATCCGATTGACCCAGGACATCATCGAACGACACCAGCTCGCCACCGGCTGCGGCCACATCCTTGGCATCCGCGAACGGGTCCGACGCGATAACGCGATCAAAGAACGGCGCCGCCAGCCGCATGATTTCCTTGCCGATGCTGCCGGCACCCACCAGACCCAGCGTCCGGGTCGTGAGCCCGGTTCCCATATATTCGACACGCTCATTCCAACGGCCTGAGCGGACCAGCTTGTCCTTGTCAAACAGGCGACCTGCCAGAGCGAACAGCAATGTCAGAGTCGCCACCGCCACCGGCCGGCGCACCGCAATTGGTGTGTTGGTGACAATGATGCCCTTGGCCGTCATGGCATCGAGATCGACAGTGTCATAACCGACACCGTTGCGCGCAATGATCTTGCAGCGGCAGTCATCGCGCGCGGCAGAAGCCGCCGTCACCAACGGCAGATTGACATGCAGGCCATCGTAGCGAGCCATGATGTCGGGCGTGATTTCCGTGACAGTTTCCGGCAGCCACTCCCATTCAATAGAGGGCTCCTGCTTGAGTACGTCGAAAGCACGCGGTGGAAAACACGGCTCGCCGGCCGCCGTCATGAGATCTCGCGTGCTCGCGACTTTGAATGTCATTTCTTGCCCTTGGCCTTTTTTGCATCTTTCGCTTTTTTCGCGTCACCCGCAGTCGCTTTCGGTTTGCGGTCGCGCACACTATCCAGAATATTGGCCACGCCCGCCCTCAGCAAGCCGTGGTCAGTGCCGCATGCCAGCATATTGAAACCGTGATCCTGATACTCTTGTGCCCAGTTCTGATCACCAGCCATAAAACCAAGTCCCTTGCCGTGCTTGCGGCCAGCATCGACAACGCGCTTCAGGGCATCAAGATATTTCGGATGATCAAACTGGCCGGGAATACCGAGAAAATTGGTCAGATCGAAATGACCGACCCAGAGCACGTCAATGCCCTCGACGGCAGCAATGCCTTCGACTGACTCGAGGCCAAGTTCGGTTTCGATCTGGGCAATCAGAAGATTGTTTTCATTAGCAGCATTGATTTTGTCGATCGGGGATCCAGCCTCATAGTCGTCGTGCGCAAACCCGAATGCGGCACCGCGGCGGCCAACCGGTGGATAGCGCGTCGCTTCGGCAATCGCCTTGGCCTCTTCGACACTGTTGACCATCGGAACCATGATGCCCTTGGCGCCGACGTCCAGCGCCCGCGAGATATAGGCATAATCAGAACGCGGTACCCGCGCCATTGGCACCACATCGAGACCACGGCAATGCGCCACTTGGGTCTTGAGTGTCTCGTAGCCGAGCCCGGTATGCTCCATGTCGTAGATGATGTATTCGGCACCGGCGAGTTGCAGACATTGCGCGACACCGGGTGAGAAAAACTCAAACACCATCGCACCGAGCACGCTCTCGCCCGCCATAGCGCGCGCGCGAATTGACTTCCTGGCCATACTCATCCGCCTCCGAAGAATTTGCTAAAGGGTTGAGTGCAGCAGTTTATCTGCCTCGAAAATATAAAACAATTGTGGGTGGTCAGGATGGTTGAGGGCAGAACGACAGCGCGATACTGGCCGTTCCAAAGCAATAGATCTATAAATGACTGTGACTGAAGAATCCGAAGACCTGATGCCTGCAATCCTCTGCAATGTTCAGCGAGAAATCTCTGACATGCGGGCCGATATGCGTGAACAGCTCGATAGCATCGACACCCGACTGTTAGCACTGGAGACGCAGGTAAGCAGTCTTCACCAGACAAACGGTGAGTTTCGACATCGGTTTGACCGGGTTGAAACTCGGCTGAACCTGGCTGATGCCTAAAGTCGTGTCAGGCGCACATCCCTTTGATTTTTGAAACGAACTGCAAGCTTCGCGCTCGCTCAGCAATAGGTCAGCGGCAGCGCTGTCGTCTCCTTAATCTCCTGCATCACAAAGCTGGCCGAAACATCTGACAGCGGCACCTTGCGGATCAGCCTCTGATAGAGTTCGTCATAGGCTTCCACATCCGGCACCCGTGCTTTGATCAGATAATCAAGATCACCCGTCATCCGATAGACACCCTGGATCTCAGGAATGCTGCGCGTGGCACGTGCGAACAATTCCAACCACTCCGGATCATGCTGATTTGTGCGCACTGCTACGAACACTGTTAGTGCAAGATTGAGTTTCTTTGCACTAAGTTGAACGACACGATCAGTGATAATGCCGGCTTCCTCAAGCCGCTTGATACGGTTCCAACAGGCATTGCGTGACAGCCCAACCCGCTTGCCCAGCGCCTCAAGACTCTCGCTCGCATCCACTTGCAACTCCGCCAGCAGCCGACGGTCGATTTCGTCAAACAAACCATAAAACTCCAATAAATTGGGACACCATCCCAATATTTTACGTCTATAGCCATCAATTGGGAAGATTTCATCGGAAAGAATTGGAAAAATGAGCGAACTCGCACATTTGACCGGAGCACAACCCATGATCAGCCGCATTTTCCTCGACCACCCCAAGTCAGTCGATGAAAGCTATTTCCAACACATGTGCTTCGCTTTGTGGTTCTTTTCCCGCCTCGCGACTGCAGCTGGTGCAGCCTTGGTACACGCCATCCTGCCGTGTTGTTTTGAAAAGACTGCAAGCACAATCATCGCTGAATTGTATGAGCGCACACACAATCGTGGACGCTAGTGGTTAGCTACATATCCACCTGAAATTCTTCAATAAATTCTCGTTGCGCTTCGGTGTCCGGAATGCTCACTCTGCGCGCGGCGGCAACGTGGGCCATGGCATCCTCGCTCGCATAACCGAGGCCTTTGAGGATGCAGCTGGCCAGCACACCGGTGCGGCCAATCCCTGCCCGGCAGTGAATGGCAATGCTCTCACCTTGCCTCAGTGCCTCGCACAACCGGCTCACCTCAGCTCGCAGAAGCTCTGGGTCCGGCAAACCAAAGTCAACTACAGGAAACCTTATAAATTCAATACCTTGAGCCCCTGCAGCAGAGGCCTCCTCAACCAAATCCAGCGCTGCCATGTCGTCATCTGTTAAGAGAGATACGAGCTTGCTCACGTCGCGGGCCGATAGCTCACGGAAGACGGCGGCCAGAGAACGAGCAGGAGGGGCCCCCATGATGTGCAATTGCCCTGAAGCATTTGTTTTGACACGATAAATCGGATGCATTGCGAGACCTCCGGCTATCAGAATAGCCGAAGGCCCGTTGCAACCAACCTCTAATGGGAGACTAGAGGCGGTTTCCAGGAACATCTGTGAACGAACGCTTGGCCTCACGTTCGACCTGATCACGATCCAAACCGAGGTCTTTCAATGTCCGGTCATCGAGCGATTTCAACTGATTGCGTTCGTTGAAGACCTGCCACATCAGGCCCAGACGCGCCACGAAATTGGTCCAACGCGCGCGGCCGGTCGTTGGCCTTACCGGAATTTGGGCGATGCTTGGAACACTCGTTCGCATTTGAACCTCCTGTGTTTACGAACCTTTCGATAGTGTCGATGGAGTCGAGATAGTTGGTTCCATTGCATAACGAAATCGAATATATCTAATGGCCAGCATAACAAATCTTTATTCGAGATCGATCATGCCCCGCGACATTGATATTTCACTGCTTCGCGCATTCATTGCCGTCGTCGATACCGGCAGTGTCACCGGCGCGGCCCGCCTCCTCAATCGAACCCAGGCTGCGGTCTCGCAGCAAATCAAACGTCTCGAAGAGCTTCTCGGAACAGAGCTGTTCGCCCGTGAACACAAGCGTATCACCCTTGCTCTCGATGGCGAGCGCCTTCTTGCTCAGGCCCAAAAGATCGTCACTCTGAACGATGAGACATGGGGTTTGATGACAACGCCGAGTTTTCGTGGAGAAGTTCGTTTAGGCGTCCCCATGGATATCGTGGCCCACTACACACCGGCAATTCTGCGCCGCTTCAACAACGCCTGGCCACATGTCCGCGTAAGTTTGCAGGCCGGCAACTCGCATGAATTGCTTGAGGAGTTGGATAACGGTGACATTGACCTTACGCTCACCACGGACCTGAAGCCGAAACGCGATTGCGAGACTCTCCGGCGAGACAAGTTAGTTTGGGTGGCAGGAGAGGATTCGCTTGCTCATCAACAGCGCCCACTGCCGATTTCAATTGGCGGAAGAAGCTGCCGTTTCAGACCACCGGTTATTGCGGCACTGTCCGATTCAAACATTGACTGGCGCATCGTCCTTGAGGTCACCAATCAAGAAGCCATTAATGCAACGGTGGCGGCGGGCTTGGCTATTACGGCCATGTTGCGCGACAACGTCCCAAGCCACCTAACAATTCTGGATCCAGACTGTGGCCTGCCGCCGTTACCGGAGTTTGAGATCAACTTGTACCTGCCCAGATCCGGCATCAGCGAGTTGGGCCGAGAGCTCGCACACCACGTCAGAGCCGAATTTGCTGCACGCTTCGGCCTCGCCCAAGATCTGAACCAGCAGAAACGCCCAAGAACGAGAGCTGCCTGATTGCAATGCTGAACCGCTGGCGAAAACGATACTGGCGTAGCAATCCAACAGCCCTGTCTGAGTTCGAAAACCAGCGCCCGGCCACTCTCGTCACGGGCGCGACTCGCGGAATTGGATTTGAGCTCGCTCGCCTACTAACTGAGCAAAACCGCCACGTCGTCATGGTTGCGCGATCGGAAGCAGATCTGCGCAATGCAAAGGACCAGCTTCTGAAATCCTTGGCAAAACAGACTACAAGCCGCCGGCCCGAGGTTATAACGATAGCAATTGACCTGATGGACACTAATGCAGGCCGATCGATCCGAGATCAGCTCAGCCATCAAGGCTACTACGTCGACGAACTGATCAACAATGCCGGGATAGGGTTATCGGGTCATTTCACGACAGCGAGCCCGGAATCACTAAACGACTTGAACGCGCTGAATGTCACCGCCCTCACGGGGCTCACTCGCGAGTTTCTACCTGACATGCTAACTCGGGGCCGTGGCGGCATCATCAACATGGCATCGCTGGGCGGCCTGACACCCGGACCTTATCAAGCTGCATACTATGCGAGTAAGGCCTACGTCATATCACTCACCCAGGCACTCCAATATGAGAACCGCGGTCAGGGCGTTCGCTTTACCGTTGTTGCACCCGGCCCGGTCGAGACGCAATTCCATGCACAAATGGATGCCGAGCGCGCGTTCTATCGTCGCTTTCTCCCGGCGATGCCCCCGCAATCAGTCGCCCGGTCAACGTTATTTTGGTACAAGCTTGGCCGAACGGTGGTGGTGCCTGGCATACTCAACACAATCCTGGCTGTTTGTTTGTGGGCTCTGCCCGGCTTCCTAACGATCCCCGTCGTGGCATTCCTTCTCAATCCGAGAGATGTTGAAAGTGATACTGGAAACAAAATCGACTGATCACTCTGGTAGTTCAGATGCGGGTGAGCCGATGGATCCAAGCCCGGATGCATCGCGGTTAAAGAAGCCGATCCTGATCGTCTTACACCAAGAGCATTCAACCCCGGCTCAGGTTGGCCACACACTACGACGCCAAGGCCATGCACTCGACATCCGCAAACCACGCTTCGGTGACGAACTACCATCAACCCTTGAGGAACATGATGGGGCCGTCATTTTCGGCGGGCCGCAGTGCGCAAACGACCCGCTGGAATTTCTAATTCGTGAGACGGATTGGATCAGTGTACCTCTGCGCGAGAAGAAACCCTTTCTGGGGATCTGCCTCGGTGCACAGATGCTTGCCAATCATCTTGGTGCGCGGGTCTTCCGTGATCCTTATGCCCGTGCCGAAATCGGCTATTACGCAGTCGATGTCCACGCAGAGCCGATCAATGGCGTTAATTGGCCAACCCACTTTTACCAATGGCATCGAGACGGCTTCGATCTTCCAGCAGATGCAGAGCTCATGGTCAGTTCTGAACAGGATGGTCCTTATCCGAACCAGGCCTTCCGATACGACAATGCAGTAGCCATGCAGTTTCATCCCGAAATCACCTACGCGCAGGTTAATCGCTGGAGCAACAACAGCATCCGATTGAAACTTCCCGGAGCACGACCGCGAGCAGAGCAATTGACCAATCACCTAATCCATGGCCCCAAGGTGAGGCATTGGCTCGATGCCTACTTGAAAGACTGGATCGCAACGGGCGTAAATGTTTGATCCTGGTCTACATTTCATCCGGAACGACATGTCCCGCAAACCTACTTAAAAAATAAAATTCCGAATTCGGGCCGGGCGTTAGAGTTTTGGCAAGGCTTTCGCGATTCAATCACCCGCGTCAGAGATGAGTGATAGCGTCCTCTGGCAGGATCGGGGGTGATGGATTTGTTTTGCGTATCATCACTCCCTCTCCGCCCACCTGTCACAGTGATACCGGGACTGATAAGAACCCCCGGAAACGGGCTCGGCCCCCACGCTGAACACCTTTACTGACCTTGTAGTCTGGGAACCTCTCCAGAAAACGCCCAATCGCAATACGACCTTCTAATCGCGCTACGTTCATACCCACACATTGATGAGCACCAGAGGCAAACGCAAGATGCCGGTTTGGCTGCCGCCCAACATCCAGTATATCTGGCATTTTGAATCGTTCGGGATCTCGGTTCGCCGCACCGATACACAGCGTGATACGCGTGCCGGCCGGCATAGACACGTCACCGATCTCGGTTGCAGCCGTTGTGATGCGATTGCCAAGTTGATTGGAGCTTTCGAACCGCAAAAACTCTTCCACTGCTGTCTTGATCAACTCAGGATGAGCAATCAAGCGCGATTTCTCCTCAGGCCACTCAGTTAGGGCGAACAAGCCATTCCCAATGAGGTTAGTTGTTGTTTCATGCCCGGCATTCAAAATGAAAATCACATTATGGAGTAGCTCGTGCTCTGACAGTCGTTCGCCTTCTGCCTCGCCCTCGATCAGCCGGGTCAGAACATCCTTGTCAGGATCCCCAGGTTGCTTGCGCCGCCGCGCCACAAGCCTCTCAAGGTAAACCGAGAAGTCTCTTACAGCGTCTTCTCCCGCCTTGAACTGTGCATCATCAATAACCGGTTCCAGCGCACCAAGGATTGCTAGGGACCAATCCCGCAGCGGTCCACGCTCATCTCTCGGCACGTCTAACATATTGCCGATGACTTCAACTGGAATCGCCGCAGCATAGTCTTCGATAAGGTCGGGCTGCGACTTTCGTTCCATCGCATCCAACAGATCACCAACCAATGAGAGAACCGACGCTTCCATGCTGGCAATCGCTCTCGGAGTGAGCGCCCCGGCGATGATTTTGCGGACTCGCGTATGCAATGGGGGATCATTGAACACCAAACTCGTCGTATGGTGCTGGAAGAGATAGCCATCACCGTACTTTGGTTTGAATTCGACCTTCTTATCCGAGGAATAGAGCGTTGTGTCTTTGTAGACCGCCTCAAGATCAGCATGCCGAGACAAGAAATACGACCCATCAGGCATGGCCCGGACCGGATCATACATCCGCAAGGCGTGATAGGTGGGGTAAGGGTCTTCGTAGAATGCCGCCTTCAGCTGTGTCAGATCAAAGTTCGATGCAACCTGGTGGGCTGTGGCTTCTGGCAACAGCCTCATGCCGTCGTTGTTGAGTGCATGTTCCTCGACAGAATGCGCAGTTTCGCCCACGTCTCCAGCCTCACTTTGAACCTACGACGGTTTGCTCAATGGCTCCAAATACGGATTGACCAGCAACGTCTTTCATTTCAAGCCGGACCGTATCACCAAACGCCATAAACGGCGTAGTGGCCTGACCATGGCGTATAGTTTCAACGGTCCGCTGTTCAGCAATGCACGTATATCCGATCCCGCCTTCATTCACGGGCAAGCCCGGTCCGCCGCCTGGATCACGATTTGAAACGGTGCCGGAGCCGACGATCGTTCCTGCTGCCAATGGCCGGGTCTTCGCCGCATGAGAAACGAGCGTCGCAAAGCTGAATGTCATATCAACCCCCGCGTTCGGGTGACCGAAGGGACTACCATTGAAGTAGGCGAGCATTGGCAAATGGACCTTTGCATCTTGCCATGAGTCCCCCAGCTCATCAGGAGTAACGGCCACCGGAGAAAAAGCGGATGGCGGCTTTCCGTGCACAAAACCAAACCCCTTCGACAGCTCATCAGGAATAACGTTCCGCAGCGAAACGTCATTGCAGAGCATGATCAGACGAATGGCCTTGAAGGCAGTCGCTTCATCAGCGCCAAGCGGCACGCTGCCGGTTACGACAGCGACCTCACCCTCAAAATCGATCCCCCAGCTTTCATCTGGCAGTGCAATGTCAGCACGTGGTGCCAGTAACGGATCGGAACAACCCTGATACATCAACGGGTCGTTCCAAAACCTGTCAGGCAACTCAGCGCCACGCGATTGGCGAAGCAACTGCACGTGATTGACATAGGCAGAGCCATCTAGCCACTGAAACGCGCGCGGCAGCGGGCTCATGCAATCCCTCTCGTGGAACCGCTCGGCCGGCACCGAGCCAACCTCCAGTCCGGCCACGAGTGCCTCAAGATCAGCCTGGCAGCTGTCCCAATTGTCGAGCGCTGCCTGCAGAGTAGGCGCGATCAATTCAGCTGATGTAAACCGCGTCAGATCCCGTGAAACAACTACCAGGCGACCGTCGCGCGGCCGCTCTTGCGAATGCAGTGTAGCGAGTTTCATGCGTTTCAGTCCCTCGCCTATGTCTCGTTCACAACAGGATTTCGCAAGACCCCGATGCCACTGATTTCGATTTCCACAACATCGCCGGCTGTCAGGTTCGGTGATGTGCCATCTGTTCCCATCCAGATCATATCACCGGGATGCAGCGTGATATACTGACTAATCGCGCTGATGTAGGTCTCAATGCCGAACAGCATCGCATTTGTCCGAAATTGCGAATGGATCTCACCATTAACACGAACTGTCGTCTCAAGAGCATCGAGATCGGGTACGTCCGTTTCGATCCACGGGCCCATTGGAGCAAATGTATCGGTATTCTTTGCCCGCCAGAGGGTTCGGTCAGACTTTTGCCAGCTCCGCTCGCTCACATCATTTCCGATAGTATAACCGAGCACGCATGAGAGGGCTTCCTCCTCGCTGAGGTACTTGGCCGTCTTGCCGATGACCACGGCAATCTCACCTTCGTACTGCACCTGCTCAGTCGCATTTTTCGGAATGACAATCGCTTCCCCATGCGGGATCAATGCGTTGTTGGCGCGATAACCGACATCAGGTTGCGTTGGCAGGTTGGGTTCTATGCCCTGCTGCTTCGAGATCTTGATCACGTGTTCAGGATAGTTGAAGCCCACCGCATAGAATGTCTTTGGCTCAACTGGGATCTCGAACTTGACGTCATCGAGCTTGTGGCGCTTCCCAGACCGTTGATAGTCGCCAAAGGGTGTACCGATAACGGCTTCCACTTCATCGCCTTCAACCAGCCCGTATGATGTCTCGCCGGCAACAGTAAAACGCATCCACCTCACACACCTACTCCCTTCGAGATCCACATCGGATGTTCAACCGAAACGCATGATGCGGCGGTGCACGCCGCTGTTCAAGCATAATGGGAAGGCTTGGAAAATCGTGCGCGGGATACTCAACCGATTTCAAAGTGCGCATCCAAATCGAAACCTGTGTCCTCACGCCCGACATAGCCACGGCAATTCGTCCGCAAAGTTGTCTCGCCAACCTCAAACGTCTTAACGATGTGTGTGTGCCCGAATATCCAATCGCTGATCTGCGGGTGCTCTCCGATAAACCCTTCCAAATCGGAAGCAAAACCAGGCGCGACTGGGGTTTGCCGAAATCTCGGTATCATTCCTTCATAACTCGGTGCATGGTGCGTAATGACGACGACTTTCTCGTCTGCTCTACTCGCAAGCTCACGCCTGAGAAAGGCCAAAGAGGCCTCGTGCCGTGAAATAGCCTGCCGCGGTGTAAACCGCCGCCCGTCACATGAAATGACGTGAAAGTCTGATAAACCCAGACCAACATACCGCTCTGACGCACTCACTCCCTTATTCATATCCGTCCAGAGCGTCGCGCCGAGAAACGTGATGCCATCCACAGTGGCAGCTTTGTTTTCCAGATAGTAGACACCATCGCCACCAATATAGTTTTCGATGAGGGTCTGGCTCTCATCGATGTCGAGACCATAGGGTTCGTGATTGCCACCAATGTAGAGAATGACGTCGAAGTTCTTCCGCACCAGCTCGAAAAATCGCAGCGTAGCAGAACGCACCCTCTGCTTTCGCGAGTCTTTGAAGTCCGGCGAGAGACAGGCCGCCGCTGTAACGTCCCCCGCCAGAACAAGTAGTTCACCACTGGGAAGCTGATCCATCGCTCCAAAGTCCAGATGAATGTCAGACATGTAGTGGACTTTCATCCGCACCTCGGCTCGCCAAATTACTCACTCAAAGAGGTCAATGGGTTTCTACCTTGCGTATGCGGTCCGGACCACGCGGCACTCTTCGACCAGAGCTTGATCCCAGAACTTGATCCAAGAGCGCAATATATGGAACAGTGTAGAAGGCAGTCTCCGCACATGTGGACCAATCCTAACACGAACGACAGTCTTAACCGCTTGATTGATCTGACCAGCGGAGTTTTCTTTGGTGCAGCAACGAGAGACCAGCTGGTGGCAGGCAATCAGCGGGGGGCGCATTCGCGGGTCGTCACGCTTTGCCATATTCACCATTCTTGCATCCACCCTCGCAGCTTTCCTACTTTGTGCCCGCATTGACGTCAAAATCGGTGACTGGCTGTTGACGAGCTGGGGCGGGCCGACTGTCGCTCAAACAGATATCGTAGTCGTCTCTATTGACGAGCAATCCTTGGCAACTCTTCCCTACCGCTCCCCAATCGATCGAAAATTCTTAGCCGAACTCATCGGTCACATCGGCAAAGGCAATCCTCGAGCAATCGGCATCGACATCTTGTTTGATCAGCCAAGTGAAAAGGCTAAGGATCTCGAGCTTCTGAAGACCCTGCGCAGCGCCGAGGCTCCTATTATCCTAGCCTACGCGTCAGAGGCCGATGGTCTGACAGCAAGGCAGACCCAGTTTATCAATAGCATGCTAAGGCAACTGCAAACTGGTCATGTCTCGCTCTCACGGGACGCATTCGATGGAATTGTCAGACATTGGCCACATCCACTCAACCAGCCCACCCGATCACTCCTTTTCGCCCGCGCCATTGCCAATGCTGGTGGCTCGACGTCGAGCGCCCCCGCAGGTCGCATCACCTTCTACCGAAATGAAGCTGGTACACCGTTCAACTTCGCCACTTACCCAGCTCACGCGGCGAAGTTACTCCCCTATCAGTGGTTTCAGAACAAGATCGTGTTGATCGGCGCCACTCTGCCCAACATCGATCAGCATCAAACCCCATTCACAACGACTGCCGGTATCGAAGTGGGCGCAATCTATGGCGTTAAAATCCATGCCCACATGATTGCTCAGCTTCTCCATGGTGACTCCATCTCTCAAATGGAAATCGTCCCCAAAATGCTGTTTAGCTTGCTGCTTGCGAGCCTGATTGCTCTGATATTTGGTGCCGTCAGTTCGCTTCCTCGCCGACTGACGATCATCGGCACTATAATGGGTAGCTTAACTGCACTGACATTGGCACTCTATAGCTCCCTAGCCATAGAACTACCTGTCGCGACACTCTTGGTTGCCGTTCTACTTGCCAGTGCAGCTTTTATCATTCGTGACTGGCATACGGATTGGTCAGAGCGTCGCTTCATCCAACAAGCTTTTGCTCAATACGTCAGCCCAGCCCTGGTCGAAAAAATCGCGGCTAACCACGACACGTTGAAACTCGGCGGCGAGCAGCGCGCAGTCACTTACATCTTTACAGATCTTGAAGGCTTCACATCATTGAGCGAGAGCCTGCCTCCGGAAAGAATCTCAGAGATCCTCAACGCATATCTTGATGGTATGTGTGATCTGTTCATCTCTCACGGCGCAACGATCGACAAGATAATTGGCGATGCGGTCGTTGGGCTTTACGGGGCGCCCGAGGAACAACCAAATCACGCGAACCAGGCTGTTCAGTTAGCACTTGCCATTGACGCATTTGCCGAGGCATTTCGAACGTCTGACATAATCCAAGACACCCAACTTGGTGCCACACGGGTCGGTCTTCATGCCGGCCCAGCAGTTGTCGGAAATTTCGGCGGCAGACGCTTCTTCGACTACACAGCAATTGGCGACACAGTCAACACAGCGGCCCGGTTGGAAGGAGCCAATAAGCACTTCGGAACCAGAATCTGCGTTAGTCGCGACGTCGCTCATCACGCGCAAAAACATACTTATCGGCCAATCGGCGATGTCATATTAAAAGGCAAAGAAGAGGCCGTCACCTGTTACGAGCCGATACATCCAAGTGATGAGAAATCACACTACCTTGGTCAATATCGTGAGGCCTTCGAGCTACTTGATAACAATCCGCAAGAGGCTGCTGCAATCTTTCACAGCTTAAGTCAGCAATATCGTGGAGATGGCCTCACAAGTTTCCATCTCTCTCGCATTGAAGCAGGTCAACGCGGCGTACGCATTCATTTGGATAACAAATAGACCGACTAGGCTACCAAGTCTGGCAAACGCTCTGTATTCGCTTGCCAAGCAGCAGAGTACTCGAGCACGCGCGCCGTCTCATGCGCGACGTCCGGACCGATTAATCGCTGCAGTAGATATAGCGTCATATCAATCCCGAGTGACACACCTCCGCCTGTCACGATCTGACCATTGTCGACAATGCGGGCAACAGCGGTGTTCGTTGCTCCAATGCGCTCACCCAGTATTTGCAAAGGCGAAGTTTCGCCGTCAAACACCTCGACTTTTGTTGTAGCAGTACGACCGTCCAGTAATCCTGCGGCGGCCAGGATCATGCCCCCTGTACAAACGGAGGCAATGACTGTCTCTTGCAACTTCGCAGTCCGCAAAAACGATAGTGTTTCCTCATTCTCACTTGCCTGCGTCCAACCTGGCCCGCCGAGAACCATTAGAACGTCGGCAGGTTGATAATCCTCGTAACCCTTGTCAGCCAACAAGCGCAAGCCGTTGGCCATAACAACCTCGCTGCCGCGATCCGAGAGGACATAAAACTCCAAATCAGGCGCAATCCTTTTGGCCAGTGAGAGAACACCGAAAGTCGCCCCGATATCGATTGGCTCAATGCCGTCGTAAGCAAGGATGGCGAAAGTTGTCATTGGCAATCACACTCAATACTTCGTACTCAATACAGCCCACGCTCGGTCATCACCTTCGTCTGCCGATCATTCTCTTCCTGCGTGAGATCGCGACAATGATCGAGCAAGATTTCCGCAAAGCTTGGCAGTTGCGCTCGGTCGATCTGTTGCGAGGCATCCCACAACTTCGAACGAATGAAAGCCTTTGGGCAATGCATGAACGCCTCTTTGATCTTGACCAGCAACCCAACTTTCGGGGCACGACCTTGAACTGCGCACGCCTCCAGCAACCTTGCATCATCGGTTGCTTTAGCCGTTCCATTGATCCGCAGGGTTTCGTTCATACCTGGGATCAGAAAGATCATGCCAATAGCGGGATTGCGGAAGAGATTGGTCATCGTATCCAGGCGATTATTTCCGACCCGGTCAGGCAGAAGGACATGCTGATCATCCAGAACCTGCACAAACCCCGCCGGATCCCCCCGTGGTGTAACATCGGCTCCACCAGGGCCTTGTGTAGCAATGACACAGAACGGCGACAACTTGATGATCTCGCGGCAGTGCTCATCAAGATGCGTCAAGACCTTGTCAGTTGCTCGACTAAGGGGCGTATGATGAATGGCGCGGAGACTCTCTTCGTCCTCAATGTAGCTGATATTGTCTGGCAGCACGGTCAACCTCCGGCAAAATGATGTATCGCTGATACTACGCGGATCCTCCGGAACTTCAATTGTGGTGTGTGAGGCCCATGCTCGAACAGCCGGCATTCCGCCGTCAGGTTCTTGCCGTCGAAACAAGGACCTCCAATCCGTCTCCTCGAAAGGGTAGGCGCCCTGACGTCTCGAAACCCTCACCGACACACCAGAATGGTGCCGGTAGTAGTCTCTCCAATCCCCAGGAAGATGCTGCGGAGAGCGACGTCCACGAGTCTTTCAGCCCATTCCTGCAGAGCAAGCCGCCAGGCCCCATGCCGGAATGCAGGAGCAGTTCAAACGCGAATCTAGCGCCATCTGAAACCTCCGGCCCCAACCGGAAATGCGGACTCCGACCGGGTGTGTTGCCAACAATAACCGTGAGCCGCTGCTTCATCCCGCGCAAACCGATCCAGAGGCTCGGTAATGCGTCAGGCTCCCCACATGCAATGAGTGTTTGCGCGACGCCATGGCCATCAGATGACGCAAGGCCGCTGATTTGAAAACGAAGTGGCTGCTGAAGCTTGGTAAGGTCGTTGCGAGCGCGGCTCTGACTATTCTCCAGAAGTTCTGGCTCAGAGAAGCTCCAACCACCTCGAGGCCATGTAAGTTTTTCACGGACGAGCCCATCCGTATCGAGGACCTGCAACCGCAGTCCACCATCATCAAGCGCCACCTGCACTGCATGCAGGTATTCATCACCCTCCGGCATACGATGAGCCGTCCCGGCGCCAGCCGTACAAATCTGCAAGACCCCTCGTTGGACCTGGACATCGTAAGCAAGGATATGACTGCAAAGATAAGCCGTTACCTCGTTGTTAATCAAAACATCCCAAAACCGCTCAACACACTCAGGTGCGATTGTCCGCTGATAATCACCAGCAAATCCATTGACCGGAAAAGCTGGATGATGTCCGACGACAAACTTGTGATTGGCATCTGCATGTGAACGAAGCGTTTGCTCCAGCCAATTGGCCTCGACGTAAGCCTCACCACCAAGCCCACTCCAAAGCGTGTGCACAAACACCATCAACACATCGTCACGGCGCACCCAATAGCTAAGGCCCTCCTGGCCTGACGGACCGTTTTGCGGCAATTCAAGAGCTTCACGAAAAACGCGCTCACTCATTTGGTTGTAGGTCGTGTGATTGCCCGTGCAATGCCAGATCGGAGTCTTATTGCGATCCAGCCACGCCATCTCATTCTTAAGCCAATGCTGCCATTGCGCCTCAAGCTCGGCTTGATCAGCCGTCAAACCGATCACTTCATCACCTGTGAAAACGATAAATTCCGGCTGCGGTTGAAGCCGGCGAACAACGGAATTGACCGACGCGAAAGTCTGCTCATGCAACGCGCCCGGCACGCCTGAGCAGGCGTCACCGTAAAGCACAAACTGATGACCTCGCCCATTCGGCATCAGGGCGGGAATTTGATAATCGCTGATCTTAGACATTTGAGATGTTGGCCTACCAGATTCAGCCATGCAAGTATGTTCGGAGAGGCGCATGAACTCAGCAACTTAGTTATGTCGGGAAGAATGAATGAAGCTCGAAGGGTCCTGCCACTGCGGCGCTGTCAAATTTTCAGTCGAAGCGCCAGAGCCCACCCCCTATCTCCTTTGCTATTGTTCTATCTGCCGGAAAACAGCTGGTTCCGGTGGCTTCGGGATCAATCTCGGCGCGCGCACCCGCACCCTTGAAGTTGAGGGAAAGGAACACATCCGCCGCTATCACCCAGCCACGGGCGAGACCGGCAGCGACGTAACCGAGCATTCTGGACGGCGGTTCTGCAGCCAGTGCGGATCACCGCTCTGGAACTACGACAGTCGCTGGCCCGACCTCATTCATCCTCATGCGGGCGTAATCGATACCCCATTGCCATCTCCACCAGAGCGAACGCACATTATGCTGGAATATGCCGCGAGCTGGGTCGAACCTGACGTTCAAGAAAACGACAAATGCTTCGATCACTACCCGGATGAAAGCCTGGCTGACTGGCATCAGCGCACATCAGAAGGATAACAATCGGACACCGAGTTTTTGGTGGCAAGCGGAGGCACTATGGCAGACAACGAATTTGGCTTTATTGGACTGGGCAACATGGGCCAACCGATGGCTCGCAACATCCATCAGGCAGGTCACGAACTTGTCGTTCACGACATCGCTGGCACTGCCGATCGCGCACCTGACGGGACAAAGCCAGCGCAATCCAATCCCGAACTCGTACGTCGATGTTCGGTTGTTGCACTGTCCTTGCCATCACTCGAGGCCAACCAGGCCGTCATCAACGAGATTGTCGAAGTCGCCAACAAAGGCAGTATCATCGTCGATACCTGCACGATAGGCCCCGCCGCTGCAGCCGAGAATGCAAAGAAACTAGCAGCAGTAGGAATCCAGTATGTGGACGCTCCGGTATCCGGCCTCAAGGCGAGAGCCGAAGAAGGTTCTCTCGCCAGCATGGTGGCCGGTGACCCGGATGCAATTGAACGCGCTCGCCCACTCATCGATGGCTATTCACGTGCCATCTTTGTCGTCGGAACCGAAGCCGGCCAAGGCCAACGAATGAAGGTCGTCAACAACGCGATCTACCTGTCGTCTCTCGTAACGGTATCAGAAGCACTGTCCTTTGGAGAGAACGGCGGCCTCGACTTGGAAAAGATGCTCGAGGTCATCAATTCCAGTTCCGGCCAGAGCCTCACGACCCGCGAGGTTTTCCCAACCTACATGTTGACAGATCCCGCGGGATTCAGTGGCGCTGACGCCCACATCCTCCGCAAGGATCTTAGCCTCTTCGTTGAAGGCGCAAAGAACGAAGGCACGCCGGGTGCCGCCATTACGACAGCCTATGAAACGACAGTCGCTTTCGCAGAAGAAGATCCAAAACAGGATAAGGCAGAAATCTACAAATTCATCCGCGACCGCCATTCATGAAAGGGCTGTGAGGCGGCGTTGCAGTGGTGCCTCATCAAACCTTCCGCAAGGCCTAACTCGTCGTCATAACAATCTTGCCGAAGTGCTGATTGTTCTTCATATGCTCAAGCGCCTCAGCTGCCTGTGACAGATGGAATGTCTTTGAAATCGGAAGGCTTAAGTCCCCGGATTCAACAGCTGCGCTCAAATCCTGCCGCATCAACCGACCGATCTCGCGAACTTCGTCGAGTGACCGCGTGCGGAAAGTCACGCCGATGTACTCAATCCGCTTCAGCGCATGCAGGTCGTAGTCGAACTCACCTTTACCGCCTCCAAGCCGTCCGACATTAACGATCCGCCCTAGAATAGCTGCAGCCTTCATGTTCTCGTTGGCAACACCACCGCTGATTTGGTCGACAATAACATCAACACCCTTGCCTCCGGTTGCCTCCTGAACCTGATCCGGCCAATTCGGATCAGATGAGTCGATCGCAAGATCAGCACCATGCTCTGTCAGCTTTGCACGTCGCTCTGCATTCGTTGAGCTCCCAATGACTTTGGCAGCGCCCATGTACTTGGCAATCTGCATTCCCATCAGGCCCACACCGGAACTAGCCCCCTGAATGAGAATAGACTCACCTTGAGTGAGCCGGCCTCGTGTAACGACAGCGTTGTGCATCGTATAAAGTGCGATCGGCAGCGTCGCGGCGGTCTCATAACTAACGTTGCCATCCGGAATCTTTTGTACGCGGCCATAGTCTGCTACAGCGTACTCAGCGTAGCCGCTTCCACCCGAACACATGACCCGATCACCGGGGGCAACGTTCTTCACGTTCGCGCCAACTTCAACAACGTCGCCGGACCATTCCATCCCGACAATCGTCCCTGCACCTCCCACGCTGCCATGAGAAGCCCCGCTGGCGACGGCAAGGTCTGCCCGGTTGAGCCCCATAGCTCGAACTTCGACGAGAACCTGGTCCGCGTTCGGTGATGGCTTCTCGACATCCTGATAGGCTACGCCGCCATCAACTACAACAATCGCCTTCATACGAGGCTCCTCCCCAAAATCTTCATGCAAAGCAACTGAATTCGGCAGCGACAATGACAAGGCCCGTTTCAACGAACAAGCACACAATCATCTCATTTGGAATGATTGGTCATCGGGTCCTCACAGAAGCCTTTCGTCGCCTCAGAACGTGCTTGCCTGGGCCCATTGGACATGAGGTAATGCTCACACACAACTCGTCGAGGTATGACCCATGGCCAATAGCGGTTCCCAAAACGACAACAACACAAGCCTGAAAAGTGGCCAGCGCCCATCCGCAAAAGCCTTCGACCGCAAACCTCTCCCAAAGCGGTTTTGCAACTTGGATCGCTTACTCTTTGCACTCGAGGCACGAGACATGGATGGTGTCGTGATTACCTCACCGCAGAACGTGTTCTACTTGACCGGGTTCAACACAATTGCACACAAGGCAGATGAGCCACGTGTTTTTGCCGTGCTCCTCTCGCGCCACGCTCCTGATCATCCCATCCTGGTTGTCGGCGACTACTACCTTGCGTCTTTTCTCCGCCAGGAGACATGGGTCGAAGATATCCGCCCATTCCGCGCTGTCATGATGCCGCTTGATATTGAGCCCGACCGCTCAGACATTGATCGCTTCATCCCACCAACCGCTCTCGGTACGCCATGGATTGAGAATGCAAGGCAGCAGTACACCTTCGATATGGGAACAGCATTGAATGGCGCACTGAAGGACCTCAGCCTCATCGGCAAGAACGTCGGATTTGATGAACCGAGCTTTGCGCTGCGGTCAGGCCTGGATAACGTCAAGGTTGCAGACGCATACGATCCACTCATGTTCGCACGCTCTATCAAAACCCCGACTGAGCTGGATTTGCTGCGCCGATCATCCAAATTGAACGAAGCTGCAATCCACCGAACAATCGCATCCTGGGATAAAGGTGCCACCTGGCGCGATCTCAACTTGGCGTATGCCACAGCCGTCGCGGAACTCGGCGGCTTTGTCCGAGACCCTGGCGGTATGGTCTGGGGCCATCCCCGCGGCACGGAACAGACGATCATGCTCGCCACTGGCTTCGAAGACACAGAGGTGGAGGCAGGCACGCACGTCATGTTCGATTGCCATGGCACAATAGATCTCTACTGTTGGGATGGCGGCAAATGCTGGGTCGTCGACGGCGAACCTGACAGCAGTGAAGCCAGGACTTGGGCTGCCGCAACGTCCGCAGTTTGGGAAACTCTACTCGGTGCTATGAAACCGGGGGCAAAGATCAAAGAACTCCAAGCCACAGCCCGCGAAACCTATCGCAAAGCCGGCGTTCCTGACCCCGACCGAGCTGTCATCTTTTTCCATGGACTCGGCCTGTCACATATGGAATTGGAACTGATGACTGCAACGGGGGAACGTCCGGGCGGCAACTGGACATTGGAGGAAGGCATGGTGGCACCCATCCACCTGCTCTATCCCGGCAGCGAACACGATCGCTCATGGTGCGAAGAAGTCGTCGAAATTTGCGCAGACGGAGGACAACCAATGTTCTCCTGGGGACCCGATCCACTGGTTGGAACGGCCTGAAGCTCATGCCGGCCAACTTGGCGTCCAACAACGGTTACCCGAAAACACGTGGTCCAAACCCGAACCGGCGAGTTACAACGCCAGCTTCAGCAAATGTCAGGATTGCCAAGTGCCGCTAAACCAACCGAACCTTGGCATTCTATATTTGCTGACTTCCATCGGGCTGATCTCACTAGTCGACACGGTCGGCAAATTCTACACCAATGAACTGCACGCCACGATGTTGGTCTGGGGCTACTTCATCGCAATGGCCTTCTTTGTCGTTGGTTACTTTGCAATCCGCGGCAGATTCGATTTGTTACGGTGTAACCGACCCGTCCTCCAGATTGTGCGGCCCGGTTTCCTTGCAGCGTCGATTGTCTGCTTGTTTGTGAGCCTGACGTACTTGCCAATCGCAGAAGCAACAGCGATCGGATTTACGGCTCCACTGTTCATCATTGCCTTGTCGGTGCCAATACTCGGCGAACGTGTCGGCTGGCACCGCTGGTTGGCAGTTATCATCGGCCTCGCAGGTGTTCTCATTATTGTCCGGCCTGGTGGCTCGGTCTGGCATTGGTCTGCGGCCATGTCACTGCTGGGCGCTCTATCGTTCGCGTGCTTCCAGATCTCAACGCGGGTCTTGGCCAATCAGGATCGTCATCAGACCACACTGATGTATACGAGCCTCGGCGGTATCGCCTGGACGAGCCTGATTGTTCCGTTCTTTTGGACAACGCCAACAACGACCCACGCGATCATGTTCCTCGCAATCGGAGCGATGGGTGCCGGAGCGCACTTTTGCATGCTGCAGGCCTTTGCAAGGGCGGAAGCTTCGCTGCTCGCGCCATTCAATTACAGCAAACTTATCTGGGTGACGATCTTGGGTTACCTCGTGTTCGGAGACCTCCCCGGTCTCGACACACTAATTGGCAGCCTCATCATAGCAGCAGCTGGTCTCTATGTGCTCTATCGCGAGAACAGATCCAACAGAGAACCAACTCAAGCAGTAGCAGGCAGCCGCGAAGCATAATCTCCAATCGGCCAGCAGCATTCAGATCGAGGGCATCACAAGGCTGATGTTGAAAATCATCAGTTGATCAGTTGTATCCCGCACTGCTGTTGTGTCTCAAGCTTGTGCGTCTTGCAAATCTGCTGAGACCACCATCAACAAATACCGGAGAACTCGATGCGCCAGGTCCATTTCGTTGCCTTTCTCCAGGCCCAGAATTGCACCACGATTCCAGCCGCGTGGCGCCATCCGGATGCGAGAACGGATACCTACTCACCCGAGTACTATCAGCACATCGCGCGTGTCCTCGAGGAAGGCAAATTCGACGTCGGTTTCTTCGATGACCGACTTGCAATGCCAGACATGTATAGCGGCGACCATGCACATACCGTCGAAAACGGCATCCGGTGCGTGAAGTTGGACGCGACGACCTGCCTGATGACGATGGCAGCGGCCACAAAACACCTCGGTCTCGGCGCCACGTACTCCACGACTTACTACGACCCATTCCATGTCGCCCGCGTGTTCCAAACAATCGATCTGATGACGAACGGACGTGCAGCCTGGAACTGCGTGACGTCGGTCAACGACAACGAGGCTCGCAACATGGGTCGCGGCGATGAAGCCATGGAACATGACATGCGATATGATCGCGCCGATGAGTTCATGGAGATTGTTCTTGGTCACTGGGACAGCTGGGATGACGACGCCGTTGTCGTAGACAAGGTCAACAACCTTTACGCACATCCTGATAAGGTGCGCCGCATCGACTACAAGGGCGATTTTCTCGCCTCGCGCGGACCATTTACCGTACCGCGTTCTCCCCAGGGCCACCCAGTCGTTATGCAGGCCGGCATGAGCGGCCGCGGCCAACGATTTGCCGCTCGCTGGGGCGAACTGTTGTTCGTTGCCTATCGTGACCTCGAGGTGGGAAAAGCCGCCTACAAGCGCCAGAAGGAAGCAGCAGCAGCCAACGGACGCGATCCCGACAGTATGAAAATTGCGTCGCTCTTCTATCCAGTGGTGGCAGAAACACGCGCCGAAGCGGAAGACAAAAAGGCCGCCTACGACAAGCTTCCCAACGAGATGGACCAGTTATCGCTGCTATCTGAGGCCCTCAACTTTGACTTTGCATCCAAGGGGCTGGACGAAGCGTTCTCTGATGAGGAAATCAACTCAATCAACGGAATGCAATCGATGCGCGATCGCGTCGTCCAGGCCGGATACAAGAACCCCACCGTTCGCGACTTCATGCGCGTGACTGGCCGCGGGCTTTTACACGAAGCCTGGGTCGGCAGTCCCAAAGACATTGCAGACCGAATTGAGGAATGGTGGTCCGCACCAGCTTGCGATGGATTTGTTGTTGGCCCGACCCACCAGCCAGGCTGTTTCGAAGACTTTGTGAAGTTTGTGGTTCCGGAATTACAGAAGCGAGGAATCTACCGCAAGGAATATACAGGTACGACCTTGCGGGACCATTTGGGCCTCAAGAGACCGGAAATTGGAGCGCTTCGCCAAGTCTCAAATTGAGGCGAGTTTGATTAACTCTGCCGAATCTTTTGGCTTGCCTGCACACACACTAGGCACGTCTGCCTGTTGATCTATGCATGCAGCAGTGCAACTTTCCGGACTTGTCACGGATAGATCGGACAGTCGGCAACCATGACCGAGCAAGATAAGCCCCCCGGTGCAAGCGGATTCGCAGTCGGCTATGGCAAGGACAAAGGCAATTTCCGCGTCTACGTTTGCCTCGTTGCCTGCGCTATCTGCCTCGCGGGGTGGTATTTGCGGGGCAACGAGATCGTGCTGGCTCTCGCTGTTTTCTTCGGAGCAACCGGCTATTATTTCTATCCGCTCATAGAAACCAGAAAGGCACGCTTGGGAGCCGGCGAGCACGGTGTGTTTATTGAAGGCTTTGGCGTCATTCCATGGCGCTCAATTGAAAGCATCGAACTCAGCACGTACGCTGTCCGAACAATCGAGGTCAACGAACTGACACTCAAACTCGCACGCTCCCTGCCCAACGCCTTGATCGCAGACTGGCGCTCTCTCCCCTACCACCGCCTGCTCATGAAACTGCCCTGGAGCATGACGCGCGACAACACAATCCGGATTAACCTGGAGCCATTTGCAAGCAACCCGACTCAGATCGTTGAAGCGCTGCAGCGTTGCAAGCGCTATTTTGGTTCAGCTTAAACCAAGCAGAACACGCATTGTTATTTTCGCCTTTGAGGGCGCGATGGCTTCAACCAATGTCGCAATCCAGTAAGCGACTGCTCCAAATCATGGCATTCCACTATGAAGCGCCGAGACTTGGGTTGAGACAACGCATTCAGTTCCAACCCAAACCACAATGATCTAAGAGACTTCAAAACCGACCGAACGACCAACTGCGAGGAAGCCAATGTCATCCGCACGAATTATCGATGGAAAAGAGTTTGCACTCAAACTGCGCTCCCGCATTGGTTCGGAAACAAACCGTCTCAAGCAAGAGCACGACATAACGCCAGGCCTTGCAGTGGTTCTTGTGGGCGAAGATCCGGCCAGCCAAGTATACGTCAAGAGCAAGTCAAAGCAGGCACAAGAAGCCGGCATCACCGCTATCGACAAAAAACTCCCCGCCACAGCAAGCGAGGACGGACTGCTCGCAATCGTCAATCAGCTGAACAACGATCCTGCCGTCCATGGCATCCTCGTGCAATTACCACTCCCGGATCAGATCGATTCCGACAAAGTGCTTCGCGCAATCTCTCCGGAAAAGGACGTTGACGGTTTCCATCCGGTCAACGTCGGCCTGCTCGGTTCAGGACAAATGGACCGCGCATTTGTACCTTGCACACCGTTAGGCTGTCTGTTGATGCTCAAGGATCACCTCGGCAATCTTAGCGGAAAGAGTGCCGTCGTTGTCGGTCGCTCGAACATTGTCGGCAAGCCGATGGCAATGCTTCTACTGGGCGAGAGTTGCACCGTGACGGTTGCACACTCACGCACAAAGAACATCGAAGCCGTATGCCGCGAAGCTGATATCCTGGTTGCAGCAGTTGGCCGGCCGGAAATGGTCAAGGGCAATTGGATCAAGCCGGGAGCAACGGTGATTGATGTCGGCATCAATCGCGTGCCGAAAGATGATGGGAAGTCTCGCCTCGTCGGCGATGTCGCCTTCGACGAAGCCAAAGAGATTGCCGGCGCCATAACACCGGTTCCAGGAGGCGTCGGGCCAATGACAATCGCCTGCCTCCTAGCCAACACGGTTAGGTCTGCAGCCCTGGCAAACGGCATCACTCCTCCGGACTGGGCTCAGAGCTAAGTCTCAGTCACCACGGAGCAACTCCGGAATTCCGTAAGCAATTCTGTGAGCCTGAAGGCTAATGTCGCGCGTCTGACACTTGGATTTGAGGCCAGCAGCAAGCGGGGACTAAGTGTCAGATGCGCGACGCTAGTTGACCCGGTATTGGTCAATCATTGCTGTATCAAGTTCGAGACCGAACCCGGGTCCATTTGTGACGGCCATCCGACCATCGTTTAGGGATGGTCGATTGGTCCACATCTGATGCCACACAGGATCGCGCTCCGGGTCACCAAAGCACTCAATGTAGAGACCATGTGGAATCGCAGACAGCAGATGCTGTGAAATCTGCGATTCTTCGTGATGCGTCATGTGCAATCCATTGGCCGAACACAGAGCTGCCGCACGCCGCCAATCTGTGACGCCACCACACTCAGACACATCATAGTTGACGATATCAACCGCACCGGCATCGATGAATCGGCGAACGCCTTGAACAGTATATTCGGACTGACCCGAAGTGATCGGAATCGAAACCTGCTGCCTGACGCGCGCGCACTCTGCAACATCGTCATACCAGATACAGGGCTCCTCGAACCAGGCGATATCCAAATCGCTGATCAGCCCAGCAAATCGAATGGCTTCAGTTGCGGTCCATCCACGGTTGGCATCAACCGCCAATGTAAAACGATCGTGAACGGCACCGCGGGCGACACGCACGCGCTCTGCGTCCTCCTCCGGCGACAGTCCGCCGACTTTGAACTTGCATCCGGCCATTTCAGCTGCTTCATACATCCGCATCTCAGTGACAATATCCGCCTCGGTTTTGCCTTCCATGTAGTAGCCACCGATTGAGATCAACGGCATGTCCTTGCGGTAACCACCCAGCAATTCGTTGATTGATCGCCCCGTCACACGACCCATCACGTCCCAAACCGCGCAATCAACACAGGCAATAGCCTCAAGCAGCAGCTTGCGATCACGGCTAGGCTTCGACAGCGCGAACATGGCCTCCCAGTGGCGTTCATATGCGAACGGGTCCTGACCAATAACCAGCGGGGCCAACTCCAGCTCTATGATGCGAGCGATCGCTTTGCCATGATCGCGATTATCGCCGTTGTAGACCAGACCCTCTGTCCCATCACTCGTCCGCAGTTTCGTAATCACGGTCGATCGCTTCAGCACATCATAGGTGCTTCCACCAAAATTCTTCGATAGAGGAATATCAACAGCAATCGCCTCGATATGCTCAATCCTCATTTCATCGCTCCAATTCAGCTATCCCCGCATGGTGAAGATTGATCGTCCGCTCGACAACCAGCACGGCTAGACGATCGGTCCTATATCCGACACCGGATTGACGGAGGCGAGCAAGTGATTGAGGCTAAGAACTATCTGCCAGAGGAGAAGTGTTATGCACGTAGCAGCCCCAGGGGAACAACCGGCCCAAATCAAAGACCGTAGCGCCTGGACAGCAGCGGACTTTCCATCGCCTGCCTCATACAGACGCGAATTCACTGACGCTATGATTCAGGAAGTTGCCATTGCTTCTGAAAACATAATGGCCAAGGGCATCGATCCACAAGCGATTGGCTTCAGGCAGACCAGCTTGCCGATCAACTCAGAATTTCTCTTAAACGCCTACGAAGAAGTTGAAAACGGCACAGGATTTACTGTGCTAGGGGGCCTACCGGTTGCCGATTGGGGGCCCGAACTTTCCCGGGCAGCCCTCGCACTGATTGGCAGCTATTTCGGTGACATCACACGCCAGAACCGCGAAGGCGAATTCATTCTCGATGTCATCGACAAAAGCGCACCCTACGACAGCCAATTTCGCGGTTATCACTCTAATGCATTCCTTGAGTTTCACAACGATGGAACCAATATCGTTGCGCTCATGTGCATGGAAACCGCAAAGGAAGGAGGCGAAAGCCTGCTGGTAAGCGCCACCAGCCTGTACAACGAACTCGCCAGCTCCCGTCCCGACGTTTTGCCTGTCTTAATGCGGGGTTTCCACCACAGTCGCCGCAACCAGGCCTTACCTGGACAAGCTCCTGTCATGGAGCATGCAACACCGGTATTCTCATTCATTAACGGCGTTTTTCACAACTGCTATTCGCGCATTTCCATCGACTCATCACTCGCTCAGGGACACAATCAAACCCCAGAAGAGCGCGAGGCTCTTGATGCGGTAGACGAGATTCTGGCGCGGCCAGACCTCGTCTTGAACATGGAGTTTCGGCAGGGCGACATTCAACTGGTCAACAACTTCACATTGTTGCACTCACGCAAGGCCTACCTTGACCACAGCGCAGAACGCCGTCGGCATCTCATGCGTCTCTGGCTCACCGACCGCAGCAGCAAGTACAACGGACCCGGCAAGATGGATTTCTATCTTCCGGATGAATCGCACTTTCTGAAGACGCGGGGGTACGGAATCTTTCAGAAATAGAATCACTCGAGCAAGCAATCCCGAACAATCGCCTGGGTCGCCAACATCAATGCCGCGATAGACTATTGCCCAGCAACGGGACCAAGCTCATAGAGTTGTCCAGCATGAACCTGTCAGCATGAGCCGGCCATTGATCGGCGACCTGACATTTGGGCTATTGATTGGCGCACGAACTTCGGCAGTTTGGCGAATTGATCTTTGGCAAGTTTCTGAAGTCGCAATCCACTGAACTTTGACCAGGCCGTTCCCGCAGTACTGACTGGCAACACATAGTCATGTACAGCGACGCTACCGCTCGCCCACCGCTCCTTGTAGGTATCATGTGGCGCCAACAGGTCATACGTCGATACATCGTCTTCAAGACATACACTGATGAGTTCTTCCATTTGCAGCGAACCCGGGCTGAACTTTTCAAACTCTGGATGAAACGATCCGATATGAGCGACATGAGTGTCACCCGTTCGGAGCCCGATCTCGATTGCAAGCGGCTGTTGACCACAGGATAAGACCGCCACAACCAAGCCTGACTGCTCAGGATCTTGATGTGCAAGGCCGGTCCAGAACTCCAGCACACGTTTGTCTGAGAACGCACGCGAAATAATCCCACGTTGCTCCAACCACGCAGCCTTGAACGCGAATGCCTGCTCGATCGCAGAGCCTGCCGCACAACCACCGCGATGCAATTCAAACCTCAGTGAGCCGCGCTCTTCCAGCAACACACGCATGCGCCGGCGCGTCCGACGTGTTTTCTTGCTCTGGGCTTTACGGAAATCATCAATCGATTTGAATTGCCGCAGATTGACAAATGGTGCCTTCTCACTCGCCACCGGGTGACAGCCGTCCTCGGCAAGCACTTGGCCAACAAGACTATCCCCTCGAACCCTGCTGAAATCTATAAGGTCGCACCGAACGCTCGTCTTGATGAATTGCAGTCCCTCACGAATCCAAGTGGTCCGTCGGGGATCATTCAGAACGAGCGCATCACCGTATTGACTAACCGGCGCGCCAAGCCACTTGAGAGTTGTTAGTCCAATCCGGCGCTCAGCCACGAGCGGCCAGACTGAAACAAGCCGGCCGTCAGCATATCCACACACGATCGACAAGCGATCCTGCCCCCGCATGTCGCTGACAAAGTGTCGGCACCATTCGAGGCACCATGCAAAGCTTAGAAAAGCCGGCTGTGAGTTGGCACAGTTCCCAAAGACGTCTGCCCACTCATGCTCCAGAGCCAGCAAGTCTTCGACCGATGTGATGACCTTGTGTTGCACATGCTCCGATCGCGCGCGGGAAGACCCTCTACAATTCGGGTTGTTAGATATCGCATTGAGCGCAGCAGCTTGGTTATTCATTTGACACGTCTCGGTCCAAAACAAGGATTACGTGCCAAGAGAAAGCAGGCTTTGTGCCATGCAGGCGCTGAAACAGCCTCGAAACATCTCACGAGTCTGTCAACAACCGAAGCCGAACACAAAGCTCAGAATCGAAGTCAACAAAGAGTAAACAGAGGCACCATTCCAAGCCAAACTTGTTGGTCGAACCTAAATGGTTGTCTCAGGCGCGTGGTATGCCGCCGGTTCCAAGCAAGAGCCTGAAGCTGCCCGCTGCAAAAGCATCGAGCAATCTTGTGTCGCTGTTTGGCATCGTCCCGATATTGAGCAAAGTCGGCTGCCGCACGAGTGCTCAACCACGGTTCTTTCGTTCTCGCACCTCTGCAAATACATCCGAATTCGACGCGCTTTCCATCCCTATGACGCTGCGGATCTCGGCGCTTTCCGCACGGATGAATGGGTTCGTTGCCAGCTCATCAGAAAGCCTTGTCGGGAGAGTTGGTTTCCCTTCGGCACGCAACGCTTCCATCTCTTTTGCACGTGTCTGAAGCGCCGCATTGCCCGGCTCAACCGTCAGCGCAAACTTGGCATTCGCAATAGTATACTCGTGGCCGCAGTAGAGCATGGTTTCCGGCGGAAGCTTGGCAACTTTCTCGATGCTGGTCCACATTGCTTCCATCGAGTCTTCGATGACGCGGCCGCAGCCCATCGCAAACAGGACGTCGCCAACAAAAGCCACCTTGGCATCGGGAATCCAATAAATGATATGGCCGGCGGTATGTCCCGGCGTTTCAAAGACCTTCACATCAAACGACCCGAACTTGTAGGTATCGCCTTCTCCAACCTTGACATCAATCCCCGGGACTTTGTCAGCTTCCGGCCGAGGGCCGACGATCGTACAACCAGTCTCAGCTTTGAGATCAAGATTTCCGTCCGTATGATCCCAATGGTGGTGAGTTGTCAGGATATGCGTCAGATCCCAGCCTTTCTCCTTGAGCGCCTCACGCACTTCACCGGCCGAGGGGGCATCAATTGAAGCCACGTGTCCCGTTTCGCTGTCCCGGATGAGGACGCCATAATTGTCCGAAAGACACGGGAACTGATGGATTTCGAGCTCGGCCATTGCCACATCCTATTGATTGAAAGGTCTGAACTGCGCGATTGTAGATCAAGAATAGCATTCGCGAACATGATTGCAAAACCAGGATAGGCCGCTGCCAAAGCAGGGATAGCATGTATCAGGATGTTGCTGAGCTGCGAGCATTCTACTCGCGCCCCCTGGGTCACGCTGTCCGAAGACTGCTCGGGCACCGCATCCGCGCGCGGTGGCGAAACCTGGATGGACAAACGCTCATTGGACTTGGTTTCACCACCCCATATCTCGGGGCCTACCGCGATCAGGCGACTCGACTAGGCGCGCTTATGCCAGCCTCACAAGGCGCACTCGTATGGCCACGTGACGGTAATGTTCGTTGCGCACTCGTTGATGAAATCAAATTGCCATTGCCCGACGCCTCAGTCGACCGCCTGCTCGCAGTGCATTGCTTGGAGGGTTCCGAATCGACACGCAAGTTGCTGCGTGAAATGTGGCGCATTCTCACTCCAGAAGGGCGACTGATCTTGATCGTGCCCAACCGGCGGAGCGTATGGGCAAGGGCCGATAGTACACCATTCGGACATGGCCGCCCCTACTCCAAGGGCCAGCTGGAGAGACTTTTGGCTGAAGCCATGTTCTCACCGGAACACTGGAGCTGGGCATTGCATGTTCCACCGCTTGAGCACAACGTCGTCCTCAAATCAATCGTCGCAATTGAACGGCTGGGCGCGCGGGTCTGGCCTGCGATCGGCGGCATTATCCTGGTGGAAGCCCGAAAAGAGCTGATTGCACCCGGGATCGCAGTTCAGCAAGCTAGGGCACCCGGCGGACTTGTGACAGCCCGCGGACTATCCAGACAGAAGACACCGTGAGCGCCACTCCACTTACTGCTCTCTCAATCGGAGCTTTAGAAGTCATGGGAAAATGTTACCTCTCAATCACCAAATAGCGACGCAGGGTCATCTTGATTAGCAAAAGGAAACAACCGATTTGTAAGCATACAGAGTTCAAACGCATGAGGCCGCAATGGTTCGCCTGATCTCAATTCTTGCTTTCGTCGCTCTTGCATCCCTCTCGACAATTAGGCCCGCGATCTCGGGTGACATTTCTGTCGGAAGTCTGATTGTCGAAAACCCATGGGCACGCGCAACGCCCAAAGGAGCAAAGGTCGGTGCTGGTTACCTTAGCATCTTCAACATCGGGAAGATCGACGACCGGTTGGTCTCGGCAACATCAGACGTGAGTGACCGGGTCGAAATTCACTCTATGACAATGACCAATGGCATCATGAAGATGCGCAGACTGCCCGATGGTCTCGCAATCAAATCAAAAAAACTCATCGATCTGAAGCCCGGTGGCTACCACTTGATGTTTGTTGGCTTGAAAGCGCCCCTGAAGAAAGAACAATCCTTCAACGTCACCCTCAACTTTGAGAAAACTGGCGAAATAGAAGTGCTTTTCCTGACGACCGGTATCGGCGGCAAATCACCTTACCCAAGCGAGGAAGAAACAAGCGGAAGCTGCTCCGGGCATACCGGCTCTCAAAGCGGACAGTCAAACTAAAGAGCCGGCATTCCTCCGGGCAACGACTGGACTACTCATTCAATTCAAGGACCGCCGGAGTCCAAACGCGACGCCGGCGATCTTTTTTGCCCTCGCCATTTTCACCATCATAGACCGTGGGTGTGGCTTGCGGATACCGGCCTTGATCATCGAGGGCGTTCGCCATCAATGTCCCAAAGCCATGGGCATCATCTGGGTCTGGCATAAATGCACCGACATAAACGCCACAGTTCTTACAAACCAGAAACTGACAGGAGCCAATCCCAAACGTATAGCGGTTCACCCCGCCCTTATTGTTGATTGCAAAAGTCAATGAGCCACCGGGATCAGAAATGGCACGTGACTGGTGTTTTCGACAGAATGAACACTGACACGCTCTCGGGCTAGCATCCTCCGGCGCAATCGAAGTCCTGTACGACACTGAAATATTGCCACAATGGCAACCGCCTTTGAGATCATGCATGGCCCGTTCCAATTCTATTCAATCTGGTTCCCGATAAGCTTCAGGTCCGCGGCCGCCGCGAAACATCGCCTTCCCAAGCGACCGGATTAACCGGAAACTTCGGCACATCACCATTCATGGCAGCCAGAATCTGATCAGCGGCCGACTCTGAAGAAACGATCGATGATTCAACTGTGCCGCCAGCAATGTGCGGCGAGAACGTAACATTGGGGTTTCTGAGCAGAGGGTGTTTCTCATCCAGCGGCTCAGGAAAAACAACATCAAGGCCAGCGCCGAACAAATGCCCGCTTTCCAAGGCCTCAGACAGGGCATCGAGATCAAGGACATTGCCGCGTCCTGTGTTCACGACGATGGCGCCCTTTGGTAGCGAGGCAAGTTCCTTGCTCCCGATCATCTTCCGCGTTTCATCGGTCAATTCTGGAACCAATACGAGAACGTCACACTGTGCCAGCATCTCGTGCAGATCAGAGCACATTTCGGCATCAACCAATCGCGTCAATCGCGGATCAGCATAGGGATCATAGCCGAGGACGCGACAACGGAAACCATATTTGAGCTTGCGCGCCAGTTCGGAGCCTATGAAGCCCAAGCCAACGATACCAACGGTTTTGCCATCCAGCTCGACAAACGAGAAATTGGAGCGTTGTGTCCAGGCACTCGAGTCCCGGGTCGCACCATCTCCCCACACCAGTCGCTTTGCAACGGCAAGGATAAGCATAATGCTGTGCTCAGACACGGGAACCCGGCCAATTCCACGATGGTTGACGACGAGTATTCCCCGCTCAGTTGCTGCTGGAATATCAATGTTGTCAGTGCCGAAACCTGACGTCGAGACAACGATCAGATCCTTCCCGGCATCCAATATGTCAGCAGTAACTCGTTCAGGGGTTCGAACCCAAAGCGCCTTGGCACCGTGCAGGACCTGTTTCAACTCGTCGGCTTCCGAGCTATCGACGACGACCACATCAGCACCGCCGCGCTCAAGAAGGTCATGCCCAATTGCATTGTACATGGGACGCCACAAGACAACCTTCGGTTTGCTCATTTCGAACTGCCCTCCAGACGGAGCTTCTTCTTGGACTTTTGCTCACCCGAGGAACTTGCCACGAGCAGCGACTGCCTTCCATCACGTATCGGTTTTTCGCTCAAGTTCTCCCTCAATGACCCCGCACGGGACGTTGCATATCTTTGCGCATAGCTGCACTCTTCCAGACAATTCTTGTTTCCAGGAAGATTGAAATGGCCATCGCCGCGCTGAACCTCCACGATGAAATCTCAACTCCCCCGGACAAGCCACTCGCTGCGAAAAAAGCGTGGCTGGGCAGCGACATTGCCGAGTCTGATTGGCTTCTTCAGTTCGACCCTGGCTGCTTGGAAGAAATCCGCGCACTCGTTCATCAAATGGAATCGCAACCCCTACCGACAATCGTCCGATCTATTGACGAATTCGAAGTGACAAACATCCGCAAAGTATTCTCCCGAGCAAAGTCGATTCTCGATGATGGTTGCGGCTTCGTCGTTCTTGATCGGCTCCCCATGGATGACAACCCGATTGACAGCATGATCTCGTGCTTCTGGCTTCTAGGCCAGTTGATCGGCCTCCCGGTCGCCCAGAAGTGGGATGGCACGCTGATCTATGACGTCACTGACACCGGCAAAAAGTTTGGTTACGGCGTCCGGGGCTCAACGACAAACGTCGAACTCGTTTTCCATGTCGACAACGCCTTCGGTCAGCGCGTCCCGGATTACGTCGGGCTGTTCTGCAAATACCCGGCCCGCGAAGGTGGAGTCAGCCGTTTCTGCTCGATGTATACGATGCATGATCGCCTCTTTGATCGCGATCCAGAACTCCTGGCGCGGCTTTACGAACCGGTACTCTATGACCGCCAGGCCGAGCACACCGAAGGCGCAGCAAAAGTAACATCCGCTCCGTTCTTCAGCCGCAACGGCAACACCTTATCATCCCGCGCCAACGTCTCACTGGTCCGCAAGGGGTACCAGGTGGCGGGGGTAGAGATGGATGCAGAGCTAAAGGCGGCATTGGAGGCGATCCAGGACATCTCTCAGGACGAAGACATTTGGTACGAAGCGGCGATCGAGCGTGGCCAGCTGCAGTACTTGAACAATCACGAGACCGGCCACTACCGCTCAACGTTCAAAGATCACGATGACCCAGCTAAGAAACGCCACCTCTATCGGACATGGCACCGCAGTTCAGGCTTGCGGACCTATGACGGTGTCTAGAAACAGCTACGCGCTCGAACCCGTGCCGCGCTGAACTATGACGGACTGATCATGATATCTTCCAGAGCGTCGCGAAACACCTGGGGTGGCTGCTTCGACGTGCGCCCGATCAGATCGAAGAACACGAGATAAGCTTCACCACTTGCATGGCAAACATCGGTACCACGGCCGAAAATCCCATTCACGAATACCACTGACGTATTGCCAATACGCTTAACACTGGTGCCGACATCCACTTCGCCCGGATACTGCAGCTCTTTGTGAAAGTCCAAAATGGTCCGCACCAGAACCACATCAAGGTTATAGTGCGAATGCTCTTTGAATAGTGGCTGCAGCAAAGCCGTTCGCCCAGCCTCTACAAACGTCGAATAGACCGCATTGTTGACATGGCCAAGTGGATCAAGGTCATTGTAGCGGATCGTGTGCGACGTCCACGCTTGATATATGGAGCGATCTTTCAGATCGATGTTCGGTTGCCCATCAGTGCTCATCCCGCGTATCCGCTCTTCCGTGGTTTCGATTGACCGCGAGAGATAAAGACCAAGGCCCTGAGCGCAAAGGATGTCTTGCACAAACGCCGCAATCTATACGCGCGTCGCATGCCGGAACCCACAACGCGATAGGTTAGTTAGAATCTGGAAACACGAACACCTTCCAGCCCGACATTCGGTTGCGTGTCCGTCACAATCTGCGCAAGCAAACGTCCGGTTCCCGGGGCCATACCCAAACCGTAATGACTGTGCCCAAAGGCTCCAAACAGGTTTTGAAATCCCGGCATCCGGTCAATCACCGGCAAATTGTCAGGAAACGACGGTCTGGTCCCCATCCAACGTTTGGCGTCACTCGTGTTCAGGCCGGGCAGCATCTTCTTGGTCAAAGGCTCCAGAATATCAGCCCTCTTGTAGTCCGGTGGCGCATCGACGTGGGCAAACTCTGCTGTACCAGCACTGCGAATCCCACCTTCCATCGAACTCACAATGAACTTCTGACTTACATCGAGCAGTGAATTGTTGAGCGAAACCCCGGGATTTTGAAACTCGAGGTGATACCCACGCTCCGCCATCAGAGGAAGTTTAATACCCAGTGTTCTCAGCAATTTGTCAGACCAGATCCCGCCGCACAGAACCAGTCTGTTGGCTTGGACGACCTGCCCATCAAGCACCAGATCAAATCCACCCGAACCTGTCGGCCGCAGCTCCCGCACGTCCCCACGAATAAATCTGGCTCCATTCTTGAGGGCCTTGTCAGCCAAGGCCTTACAGATCTTGCTCGGATTATACGCCCTGGCCTGGTCCTTGAAGATGACGGCGCTGTGATACTCATCTGAAAGATCAGGCTCTATTTCTTTCAGCCCGGCCCGGTCGACGACTTCGACCGGCGCCCCACGATCGATGCGTAGCTTCCACGCCAGATCATTGAGATTGGGAGTTGCCTCCCCTTTGAACACGCTGACGTTCCAACTGTCGCGAACGAGATCTTCGTGTCCCGTGCCGCGCAGAAGGGCTTTGTAGGCAACGGCATTGTCGCTCACCAGATGTGACATCGTATCGGCAATAGCTTCGAGACGATCAATCTGGGCGTTTCGGAAGAATGCGAGTGACCAGGGAATCAGGAGAGGCAGGACGGACAAGTGCGCGCGCACCGGCCCCTCAGGGTCCATCAGCCACTTCGGCACGCTTTTCCACAATCCCGGCATGCTTTGCGGCACACAGGACCAGGGCGATATCACTCCGGCGTTGCCGTAACTGGTTGCCTCTCCGGGCTCCAGCCTGTCGACAAGCGTGACGCTAAGACCTTTCTCCTGCAGATGCAGCGCGCAACACACTCCAATAATGCCAGCCCCCAAAACAGTGACATCGCTTGGCTCAACTATTTCATCCGACATAGTCATCTCCCTTGGTGATCACTGGCAATATTTCCGCCCAAACAGCCGAATTAAGTGGGCTTTTTGCCGTAAGCCCTTGCCCCTCGCGCATTCAACCAGTACACCGACTCGCGCATCAACTGGCCCGACGGAAGAGCATACCATGATCGAACTTCTGGGTTTCATCAGCTACATTATCCGGCTTTATGAGTGGGTCATCATTGCCACCGTCATTTTCTCATGGCTGGTCCAGTTCAATGTGATCAATTGGAACAACAACTTCGTCCGTTCACTCGGCCAGGCGTTGGATGCTCTAACAGAACCTCTATTGCGGCCAATCCGCCGAGTCATGCCGAACTTGGGAGGGCTTGATCTCTCGCCGATCATCCTGCTTTTGGCGTGTCTGTTTGCACGCAGTGTTATCATCCCGAACATCGCGAAGGCGGTAATCGGCTAGAGGGGCGCGATTGAACACGCCTCTGCATTACCGGATCGTTGAACACGGCATCGAATTGCGCATTCGTCTGACGCCAAAGTCATCCCGAGATCATATCAGCACTCTAGTCGATAGCCCGGACGGTGTAGCCCTTCAGGTCTTTGTTCGGGCCCTGCCCGCGGATGGCCAAGCCAATGCTGCGCTGATCGCACTTGTCGCGAAATGGCTCAGGATTCCAAAATCGTCCATAAGCCTACGGACTGGCGCGAAATCACGGACAAAGGTTCTGCTGCTGCAGGGAGACACCCAGGCACTGCAAATTAAAGTAGATGCGCTACTGGGTGACAAAACCTAGCCATCATGCCCTTTCACGACGATGACATAGCCATCTGACGCTTCGTTTCGGATCACCGTTGCGGCACGGTATTCCGGGCTTTCATAGCACTCCAGAGCCGTTTCATAGTCATCGAATTCCAGGACGACATGCCGGTCATAGGGATGATCACCGTTCTTCACGACATGCTCGCCACCGCGAACAAGAAAACGGCCTGTGTATTTCTTAAAGGCGAGCGCATTCGCTGCCACATAGTCCTTATAGCGCTCTGGATCAGTGACCTTGATGTGTGCGATCCAATACCCCTTCGCCATCCCCATTTCTCCTAGATTTCGTGGTGATCGTAAACCTTAGCATTGACAGTAGATGGCACCGTATCACATCCTTACTTTCTGGTTGAAACAACGGCCCTGAGATCCGATTTCTAGTGGCAGAGGCTTGGCTCTGTCGCAACACTGTGATTTTGTTGGCCCATTAGAGACATTCTGTCTGCAATCCCGAGGAATATCATGAGATACGAGGCGCCCGAGACGCTTGATGCAGCCGTGCAGCTGCTCTCCTCCGAGTCCGGACTAGCAAAGATCCTGGCTGGTGGAACTGACCTCCTAGTTCAATTACGGACCGATTTGGTTGAACCAGATCTGGTTGTTGATATCAAAGGCATTGGCGAATTGCGCACAATCACCGAGGAAGCAGGTGGCTTCCGGGTTGGTGCAGCAGTAACTGGCGCTGAAATGGAAGAACATGAAGCGCTGAAGAGTGCTTGGCCCGGCGTGGTTGAAGGCACCAATTTAATCGGCTCAACGCAGATCCAGGGTCGGGCCACAATGGGCGGCAATCTGTGCAACGGTTCGCCGGCAGCCGACAGCGTTCCCGGACTGATCGCAGCAGGAGCGATCGCCACTGTTGTCGGCCCCAACGGCAAACGCGACATCCCGGTTGAAGATGTCATGGTCGGACCGCGAAAGCTGTCGATCACTAAGGACGAGTTCGTCGTCTCGTTCCTGCTTCCTCCGCGCAAGCCACATTCAGCCGATGCCTATCTGCGCTTTATCCCACGCACAGAAATGGACATCGCGGTTGTTGGCGCAGGTGTAAACATTGAAACGGACGGTTCCGGAAAAATTACGGCTGCACGCGTTTCGCTTGGAGCTGTCGCTCCGACACCTCTGCTGGTCGGCCCGGCAGCTGATGCCATCATCGGAACATCACTGGACAAGGCCGCGCTTGATGGCCTTGATGCTGCAGCACAAGCCGCATGCAACCCGATTAACGACAAGCGCGGCACCATCGAGTACCGCACAAAAGTCGCCGGCGTTATCGCACGCCGCACAGCTGAAATCGCTTACAAGCGCGCAGGTGCCAAGTAATGAAACATCATATCTCTTTCAATGTGAACGGTGACCCGGTTGAAGCCCTTTGCGAGACCGAGCAGACACTTCTCGACGTTCTCCGCGACGAACTCAACATGACCGGCACCAAGGAAGGCTGCGCCACGGGCGACTGTGGTGCGTGCAGCGTGTTGGTCGATGGTCGGCTTGTTTGTGCCTGCCTCATGCTCGGGACCGAGATGAAAGGTCAAGACGTCGAGACCATCGAAGGCATGGCCGACGGCGACAGCCTACATCCGCTACAACAGAAGTTTCTGGAGCACGCAGCTCTCCAGTGTGGTGTGTGCACACCAGGCTTCTTGGTTGCAGCCAAGAGCCTACTGGAACGCAATCCAGATCCAACTGAAACCGAAGTTCGATACTGGCTTGCCGGCAACCTCTGCCGTTGCACCGGTTACGACAAAATTGTCCGCGCAGTAATGGACACCGCAGCTGAAATGCGAGGAGCCTAATCTATGCAGGAAAAAGTAGGTACGACTCCAATTGACGAGAATTTCCGCGTCGTCGGTACGCGCCCAATCCGCCCAGACGGAGCGGATAAGGTCACTGGCCGTGCGAAATTCGGGGCAGACTTTAACGTTTCAGGTCAGCTCGTGGGCCGCGTTCTACGCTCGCCACATGCCCACGCCAAGCTCATCAAAATTGATGTGTCCAAGGCTCTGGCATTGCCGGGCGTCAAGGCCATCGTCACCCGTGATGACTTTGCCGAGCAGGAATCAGAATTCTCACCCGCCGGCGAGATGCTCATCAACTACCGTGATGTCTGCCAAAACATCATGGCCCGCGACAAGGTACTCTTCGCAGGCCACCCGGTAGCCGCCGTTGCAGCGACCAATAACGTTGTCGCCAAGAAAGCCCTCAAGCTCATCGAAGTCGAATATGAGGTTCTTCCACACGTCATTGATGTTGTTGAAGCAATGAAGCCGGATGCGCCTTTGTTGTTTGACGATATGTACACCGACGGCGTTACGCCCAAGCCGGACAAGCCATCCAACATTGCCAAGCAGGTCGAGTTCGCTCTTGGTGACGTCGAGAAAGGCTTTGGTGAGGCTGACGTCGTCATCGAGCGTGAGTTCGAAACCGCTCCGGTCCACCAGGGCTACATCGAACCGCACTCCTGCCTTGCCAACGTTTCGCGCGACGGTACCGCCGAGTTGTGGGTGACCACGCAGGGGCACTGGGTTGTTCGCGCCCACTGTGCACGTCTCCTCGGCTGGGACGTCTCCAAGATTCGCGTAACTTCGTCTGAAATCGGCGGTGGCTTTGGCGGCAAAACGGTTGTCTATCTTGAGCCAGTTGCCCTCGCGCTCTCCAAAAAGTCCGGGCATCCGGTCAAAATGACAATGACCCGTGAAGAAGTCTTCAGAGCTTCCGGGCCAACCTCAGGCTCCAACATGACCATTAAGGTCGGCGCCACCAAGGACGGAAAGATCACGGCAGGTAAGGCAATTCTGCGGTACCAGGCCGGTGCTTTCCAGGGCTCTCCTGTAGGCCCGGGCGCAATGTCCGCTTTTGCACCGTACGACTTGGAAAACGTCCAGGTTCTTGGATATGACGTTGTCTCCAACCGCCCAAAGGTGGCTGCCTACCGGGCCCCTGGTGCACCAATCTCTGAATTCGCTGTCGAAAGTGTCATTGATGAAATGGCCAAGAAGCTCGACATCGATCCGATTGAGTTCCGCCTCAAGAACGCAGCCAAAGAAGGCACCAAAGCAGCCTACGGACCACAGTTTGGTCCGATCGGTCTGATCGAGGGTCTCAAGGCAGCGCAACAAAGCGATCATTGGAAAGCCCCACTTGGTCCGAACCAAGGCCGCGGAATTGCCGCCGGCTTCTGGTTCAACATCGGAGGCGACACGACGGTCACCCTGTCACTGAACGAAGACGGCACGTTCAACCTCACAGCCGGGACACCGGATGTTGGTGGCCTGCGAGCGTCACTCGCCATGATGGCCGCCGAAGAGCTTGGTGTGGACTTGGGTAAAATTCGCCCAATGATCGGTGACACCGGACAGCTTGGTTATAACTTCCTGACCGGAGGCAGCCGCTCAACATTCTCAAGCGGCATGGCCACCGTTGAAGCCGCCCGCCAGGTCATCAAGGAGGCTTGTGCCCGCGCGGCAAAGATCTGGGAACTCCCAGAAGACGCTGTCTCTTTCGAGAATGGCACTGTCCGCCCGGCCGGCGACAATGCCGGCAAGCATGATCCAATGACGCTTGGCGACATCGGCAAGATGGCCGGCAAGACTGGTGGAGCCATTGTTGGTACTGCAAAGATCAACGCCCAGGGTGCAGCGCCGAGCTTCGGTGTCCACATCGCTGACGTTGAAGTCGACGCCGAAACTGGCAAAGTCTCGATCGCTCGTTACACGGCAATCCAGGATGCCGGCCGCGCTATCCACCCATCCTACGTGGAAGGCCAGTATCAGGGCGGCGCCGTTCAGGGCATCGGCTGGGCTCTCAACGAAGAGTACATCTACGATGAGAAGGGCACTCTAGATAACGCCAGTTTCCTGGATTATCGCGTCCCTGTCGCATCCGATCTGCCTATGATCGATACGATCATCGTTGAAGTGCCAAACCCACGCCACCCATACGGTGTTCGTGGCGTTGGAGAGACACCGATCGTGCCGCCAATGGCTGCCATTGCCAACGCTGTCGAAAATGCAACCGGATTGCGCTTCGAGAGCCTGCCAATGTCGCCGCCACGCGTGCGCAAGGCAATCGACGCAGCGAGTGATGCAGGCGATCCAAACCTCAAAATCTAGTTGAGGACAAAGGCCAATGGCGCACGTAACGCTCATCGGAAATCTCCGCCAGTTCACTGGCGGAGTGACCGAGTTAGAGGTCGAAGCAAATTCGATTAGGCAATTGTTCGTGCGCCTCGGCGAAAAGTTCCCGGAGCTCGCTCCACATCTCGAAGATGGTCTGGCCGTGGCAATTGATGGCCAGATCTATCAGGAAACGCTGATCCAGCCGATAGAACCGGATAGTTCCGTCCAAATTCTCCCGCAAATCGCCGGCGGCTAAGCAAGCAGGTTGGCTGACCGAAGTGACGGTCTACACCGCGGGAACAATCAAACTCAATCTCAGCACTGTCGACCAAAGTGAGCACCATGGCATGATGGATGACGACGATCGCACACTCGATGCCTACCGTCCTTGCGTTGGAGTCATGGTGATCAACGGCGAAGGTAAAGTCTGGATGGGCTTGCGCGCCGATGCGCCAGGTGACGCCGAAGGTCCAGGCGACTGGTGGCAAATGCCCCAAGGCGGCATCGACGAAGGCGAAGATCCAGAAGCGGCCGCGTACCGCGAGCTATTTGAGGAAACAGGTATTCGAAACGCCGAGGTGATGGGCCGAACCGAAGGGTGGCTAACTTACGACCTACCTGCCGAGATACAGGCAAATGCCTGGGGTGGGCGCTACAAAGGCCAAAAACAGGTTTGGTTTGCTTTGCGTTTCACAGGGGAAGACCGCGAGATCAATATTGATCCCCCTGAAGGCCAGGATCACAAAAAAGAATTCGACGACTGGCGCTGGACCGAACCTGACCAGGTCACTCAGCGCGTCGTATCCTTCAAGCGCGATGTCTACATCAAGGTGATGGAGCAGCTACAGCAGTTTGCGGTGCCAACCTGAAACCGGTGCGCGCTTTCCAGCAGCGCTCAACACACTCCGCCGAATGGACCGACGAAATACGCCTTACCAACGTCGGCCAAGGCCCCGGCCAACCAAATCACAGACGGAACCCGATGACACGCATTGTTTCGAGTGGCCTCACCCATTCTTACAGGGAATAGTGCCCCGGAAAGTCTTGACCATACAGGCGCGAGCGCGACCTTGGCATACGATGCGGATCTTCGTGCCCCAACTTCGTTTCCGAGGATGAATCTTACAAATACAACTCCCATTCTTCGGACGAATGTAAGGCGCACCATAAGCTGCACGAGCTTTGGCGCGCCATTTCCTGGCCATCTTCCGGATAGCCGATCTTCGAATGTGTCGATATGAGGTTCTGTTTATCAAAGTCCCGGTTGCAATTGCTTGTGCGGAGACCATGTTGCCTTTGCAAACGGAAGCACTTGCCGGTGATTGAGCCATCGTTGAGATGCAGAAAACAAGCACTAGACAAAGTGTGTCGCGAACTCCAAGGATTCCACGCAAAGACATTGCTTCACCTCCCAAGCCTGCAGTGCCAGACCAATGAAAGATGATAACTGATTATTCGTCAACTGATTTAATGCGTTAAGTATACTGGCTTCAATAGCCAGAATTGTAGAAACCCTAAGTTAAGATCGTACACTGCAGCAGCTACGTTAAGATCAATGATCGGATGAGCTCAAGAGACATAGTATAGAAGTCGGTACGGCGCCGTAGAAAGCTATGGTGAGCGTAGAGCATCAACCGCTGATTGTGCGATAAAGCGCTCATCGTCATTGCCGGCTGCGGCCAAGTCTTTCTCAGCCATCTCCAGTTCCGAAGCAACGGCGTCCGAGCCAGCACCCTCAGTGTCCAGCGCGTGCTCGGCCAGCACCGTAACAGTCTCTGGATTGATCTCTGCAAAACCGCCGCGCACGTAAATCTTACGTGTCACGGTGCTCCCAGAGAGCACGGAAATCACACCAGGCTTCAGCGTAACGACCGCTGGTGAATGTCCAGACAAGACGCCCAGGAGGCCTTCACTACCTGGCAGGACGACGTGCTCGACCGACTCTGACATCAGTACGCGCTCGGGGCTCACAAGCTCAAAATTAAACTCAGCCATGTCGTCCTCGTTTAAACCATATCGGCGACGCTCACAGTGATAGCGTCATTCTACTTCCAGGAGCAAAGGCAACTGCACTCTATGTGTGCTACTGCGGCAGCTCCCCTTCGCTCGTAATCTGCGCGCGTACCACTTCCGGATCTTGGGCCTTGGTACCGCAAAACGGGCAGAAGAAGACGGGATGATCAACCATCCCAGGTTCGTCATCTTCAAGCTCGATCAGACCCACAGCCATGTAGAGGATTCCGTCATCGCCGATATTGATCATCGGCTCGAAATCTTCACCGGCAATTGCCTCTTTGAGTTCCTCGCAACAATCGCCGAACTTTGCTGCTGGTCCGCCACCGCCACCGTTGTCATCCGCCATGCCTAGACCCCTTTTAAAACCTTAGACTGAGCATTTCGCTAATACTCAGCTCCAACCCATAGTCAGATGGTGGATTGGCCACAGCGTCAAGGCAAATGCGCAACAGTACGTCCCAAACCGGTTTCGGACCACCACCAAATGTGATGATCCGATGATCAGACGGCTCTAAGCCGCCTCTGCGAGTTTCTCAGCCTTCTCAATGGCTTCCTCAATGGTACCAACCATGTAGAAAGCCTGCTCAGGCAGGTGATCATAATCACCAGCGACCAAGCCTTTGAAGCCTTTGATCGTGTCCTCCAGCTTGACCTGAACACCAGGCGAGCCGGTAAACACCTCAGCAACGTCGAACGGCTGCGACAGGAACCGCTCGATCTTACGGGCCCGGGCAACTGTCAGTTTGTCTTCTTCCGACAGTTCATCCATACCCAGAATAGCGATGATATCCTGCAATGCCTTGTAACGCTGCAGCGTCGCCTGAACGCTTCGTGCAACTCCGTAGTGCTCATCACCCACGACACGAGGGTCGAGCATACGTGATGTCGAGTCGAGCGGGTCCACAGCCGGGTAGATGCCTTTTTCAGCAATCGATCGTGATAGGACCGTTGTCGCGTCCAAGTGAGCAAATGTCGAAGCAGGCGCCGGGTCGGTCAAGTCATCGGCCGGCACGTAGACGGCCTGCACCGACGTAATCGAACCCTTGGTCGTTGACGTAATGCGCTCCTGCATACCGCCCATGTCTGTGCCGAGCGTTGGCTGATATCCCACAGCTGAAGGAATACGACCCAACAACGCGGACACCTCTGAACCGGCCTGGGTAAAGCGGAAGATATTGTCAACGAAGAACAACACGTCCTGACCCTTGTCGCGGAAGTCTTCAGCAACAGTCAGACCGCTCAAAGCAACCCTTGCGCGCGCGCCTGGAGGCTCGTTCATCTGACCGTAAACCAGGGCACACTTGGAACCAGCAGCTGAACCGCCGTTCTCTTTTGGATCCTTATTGACCTTCGATTCGATCATCTCGTGATAGAGGTCATTGCCTTCCCGAGTGCGTTCGCCAACGCCGGCAAACACTGAGTAACCACCGTGGGTCTTCGCGATGTTGTTGATCAATTCCATGATCAAAACGGTCTTGCCCACGCCGGCACCACCAAACAGACCGATCTTACCGCCCTTGGCGTATGGGCCGAGCAGGTCGACCACCTTGATGCCGGTCACCAGAATTTCAGACTCGGTGGACTGATCAGCTAGCTCTGGTGCTGCAGCGTGGATCGGACGCGTATTCGCCGCGCCGATCGGTCCAGCTTCGTCCACGGGCTGACCGATAACATTCATGATCCGGCCGAGTGTCTCGTCACCAACCGGAATGGCAATTGCGTTGCCGGTGTCACGGACTTCCTGGCCACGAACTAGTCCTTCCGTCGCATCCATCGCAATCGTACGGACAGTATTCTCGCCGAGATGCTGTGCAACTTCCAAAACCAGAAGACCGTCTGGGTTGTCTTTAGACTTCGTGGTTTCGTTGGACGTCTCAAGAGAGTTCAGAATTGCCGGCAGTTCGCCGTCGAACTGCACGTCAACGACGGCACCCATTACCTGTCGAATTCGTCCGATGTTACCAGCCATTGATTTCGTCCTCGTGCACGTGTGTTCGAATTAGAGTGCTTCAGCACCCGAAATAATCTCAATAAGTTCTTTGGTGATCTGAGCCTGACGTTGTCGGTTGTACGAGATCGTCAGTTTATCAATCATCTCACCGGCGTTGCGGGTCGCGTTATCCATCGCTGACATACGCGCGCCTTGCTCGGACGCGGCATTCTCTAGCAATCCGCGGAAGATTTGCGTCGAGATGTTTCTTGTCAGCAGGAAGCCAAGGATTTCTTCTTCACTCGGCTCATAATCGTAAGCAGCGCCAGCACCAGTAGCTTGTTCTTCACCTTCTTCCGCTTCTGGTAACTTGGCGGGTATCAGCTGCAGCGGTGTCGGGATCTGCGCAATCACAGATTTGAACTCGGAGAAGTACATCGTGCAAACATCGAACTCACCATCTTCGAACATCGACAAGATCTTCTTGCCGACGTCTTCCGCGTTCGTGAATGCTACGTTCTTGACGTCTTTAAGTTCAATCCGCTCAACCGTGAGGGAGTCGTACTCACGCTTCAGTACATCGTAGCCCTTACGCCCGACAAACAGCAGTTTGACTGTCTTGCCGGCAGCCTGCAGACGAACAATGTCCTGTCGGGCGAGACGCGCGATGTTCGAATTGAAACCACCACAAAGACCACGCTCGGCTGTCATCACCACTAGAAGATGAACATCCTCCTTGCCGGTTCCTACCAGCAATGGCGAAGCACCTTCTTTGCTCGTCAGTCCCTTATTGAGGTTGGCAAGGACAGCATCCATGCGCTGCGCGTAAGGCCGTGCAGCTGTCGCTGCCTCCTGCGCCCGGCGCAACTTGGCCGCTGCAACCATCTGCATCGCCTTGGTGATCTTGCGCGTGGCTGTCACCGAGGCAATACGATTTCTGAGATCCTTGAGGCTTGGCATCCGAAACTCCGCCGGTTCTTGCGTTCAGCTGGCTTCAGAACTAGGCCACAAAGCCCTTAGCAAAATCGTCGAGCATACTCGTCAACTTGGCTTCACTATCGGAACTGAGCTGGGCTTCATTGCGGATCGTATCGAGTAGCCCTTTGCCCGTGTCGCGCATATATACCAAGAACTGCTCTTCAAACTTGCCCACCGATGCTGTCGGAATCGCGTCGAGGTAACCCTTCGTACCTGCGAAGATGACACAGACCTGTTCTTCGGTTTTGAGAGGCGAGAATTGTGGCTGCTTCAAGAGTTCCGTCAGACGCTCACCGCGTGCAAGCATGCGCTGCGTGGCGACATCGAGGTCGGAGCCGAACTGGGCAAAAGCAGCCATCTCACGGTATTGCGCCAGTTCACCCTTAATCGAACCAGCGACCTGCTTCATGGCCTTGATCTGCGCCGATGATCCCACGCGGGAAACCGACAGACCAACGTTCACAGCAGGTCGGATACCTTGATAGAACAGGTCTGTTTCAAGGAAGATCTGTCCATCCGTAATCGAAATCACATTCGTCGGAATGTAAGCAGAAACGTCGTTCGCCTGTGTCTCAATTACAGGGAGAGCCGTCAGCGAACCGTTACCATTGTCGTCATTTAGCTTTGCCGCGCGCTCCAGCAGACGAGAGTGGAGATAGAAAACGTCACCCGGGTAGGCCTCACGACCAGGAGGGCGACGCAGCAGAAGCGACATCTGGCGGTAAGCGACCGCCTGCTTGGAAAGGTCATCGTAACCAATCACAGCATGCATACCGTTATCACGGAAGTACTCGCCAATTGCACATCCGGTGAACGGTGCCAGGAACTGCATCGGAGCAGCATCAGACGCCGTGGCAGCAACAACAACGGAGTACTCCATTGCGCCGCTTTCCTCGAGCGCCTTCACGAACTGGGCGACAGTCGAACGCTTCTGACCAACAGCAACATAGATGCAGTAAAGCTTCTGGCTCTCATCGTCGCCAGCGTGCATCGGCTTCTGGTTAAGGAAAGTATCCAGAATAATTGCTGTCTTACCGGTCTGACGGTCGCCGATGATCAATTCGCGCTGACCGCGGCCGACCGGGATCAAAGCATCGATGGCTTTAAGACCAGTAGACATCGGCTCATGCACAGATTTACGAGGCAGAATGCCTGGAGCCTTGACGTCAACCCGGCTCATTTCTGCGCCCTCGATCGGCCCTTTGCCGTCGATTGGGTTCCCAAGACCGTCGACGACACGACCTAACAGGCCACGTCCAATCGGAACTTCCACAATGGCGCCGGTCCGTTTAACGGTATCGCCTTCCTTAATGGCCCGGTCATCACCGAAAAGCACGACACCAACGTTGTCGGCTTCCAGGTTCAAGGCCATCCCGCTAACTCCGCCGGGGAATTCGACCATTTCACCAGCCTGGACGTTGTCCAAACCATAAACACGGGCAATACCGTCACCGACGGAAAGCACCTGACCAATTTCGGAGACTTCAGCCTCCTGGCCAAAGTTTTGGATCTGCTCCTTCAGGATTGAGGAGATCTCAGCGGCCCGGATGTCCATTAGCCAACCTCTTTCATGCGCAATTTGAGCGTTGAGAGCTTCGTGCGAAGCGACGAATCGATCATGCGGCTGCCGACTTTCACGACGAGACCGCCAAGCAGGGACGGATCAACAGATGCATTGATCTGAACGTCCTTGCCGATAGATGCTTTGAGTGTTTCTTTGAGCGCCTGGAGCTGGCTATCATTGAGCGCCGTAGCACTTGCAACGTCTGCCTGAACTTCCCCACGAGCGCCCGCAGCAAGCGTTCGGAAAGCCTTGATCATGTCCAGAATGGCGAACAACCGCCGGTTGCGGACGATCAGCTTCACGAAATTCAGTGTCAGGCCACCGATGCCCGCCTTGCTCAGCAAAGCATCCAATGCCTTGGTCTGGTCGTCTGCCGAGAACACCGGACTGCGAACCATACGTAGCAAGTCCGGACTTTCATCCAGCATTGCCTGTATTCGATTAAGGTCGTTTTCAACCGGCTGGAGCTGTGATTGCTCCTGCGCCAATTCAAACAACGCTGACGCGTACCGCCCCGGTACGCTGGCCATCATTTGGTCTTCCGTCGCCACGTCGCGCGCTTTCATGCGTTGTGGGGTGGGCTAAAGCGTTGAATTCTAATAGGAATTCTCCGCCCTTAGTTGCCTATCACCCGCGCTGAGGAGGGACACTATCAGGGATGAAAAACCAAGCCGACCCGGCTCTTAGACCCCTGTAAGCCGCAGCGTTCCTACCACGCGCTCAAAGCGCTATCAACCGCGCGAATCGGGCCGCAATGCCGCATTTGGCCGAACTTATTCTAAGGTCTTACTCAATGCACCTGCCTGATGATGGCCTAACGACGGTCAGTTATTTTAACGGACCCTTGTAACAACAGCAGCTGTGTTCTCCAGAGTCCGATGAACCGGGCACTTTCCGGCAATCTCGATGAGCTTGTCCTGCAATTCAGGATCAATATCTCCGTCAACTGATATTATCCGCTCGAAGCGATCAATCTTTCCGCCGCGCCCTTCAGCCGCCTCACCGCAATCTGCACAGTGATCTGCCGCCACTTTCCCGTGCGACACCTCAACGCTTACTTTGCCCAGTGCCAGTTTCTTATAGCCGGCATACATGCGTAGCGTCATCGCGGTGCAGGTGCCGAGTGCAACTGAGAGGTAATCGTAGGGTGAAGGCCCAGTATCCAGGCCACCAACGGACTTCGGTTCATCAGCACTCAACCGATGGCGGCCGACCATCACCGCATTGGTAAACTTCCCAAGTCCGGTCTCTGTCACTATGACGGACTCACCGGCCTCTTCTGCAACGTCAGGCTCAGCCACAAACCGTGCAGCCCAGGCGGCGATTAATCCAGCAGCGTACGCCGCATCAGCCGGTTTCGAGACAAGGTGATCAGCATTATCCAGCGAGACAAAGCTCTTAGGGTGTTTGGCGGCACCGAAGATCTTACCCGCATTGTCGATGCCAACAGTCTGATCAACAGGCGAATGCAGAACCAAAAGCGCCTTTTTCATCGTCGCAATACGATCTTCCAGCCGACTGCCTTCAGCGTCCTCGACGAAATTCCTGGTGATGGTGAATGGCCGCCCTGCCAGACTGACTTCGGCTTTGCCACTTTCTCGGATCTCATCAAGTGATCCTCCGAACTGATGCAGGACATGGCCGACGTCAGCCGGTGCACCAATAGTGGCAACACCCTTAACCTCCGGGATGTCGCCTGCAGCCGCCAGAACAGCTGCTCCGCCCAGTGAATGCCCCACCAATATCGACGGCGCCTGGTGATTCTTGCGCAGATAGTCAGCTGCGCTCAACAGGTCCTGAACATTCGAACTGAAGTTCGTATTCGCAAATTCACCTTCGGACGATCCGAGACCGGTGAAGTCGAAGCGCAGAACAGCAAAACCATACTGCGCGAGACTCTGTGCGATGTGCCGGGCGGCAAACAGGTCCTTGGAACAGGTGAAGCAATGGGCAAACAGGGCATAGCCGAGAACCGGCCCGGCCGGCATATCCAATCGGGCAGCCAGCTCCCCGCCATCGTGACCCGCGAATGTGCTGCGAACTGTTGTGACGGCCATAGCCCGATCTCCCTGAACCAAGTCGTGATGCACCAGAGATGGCGACCACCTACAGGAAGTTATAGGGGTCCACATCAACGTTGAGGCGAATATCACCCTTTATCGCGGGAATTTGACTGAGCCACTCTCGCAAGTAACTTTGCATATCAATCTCGCGAGGTGCTTTGACGAGCACGCGCCAGCGGTGACGGCCCCGAACCACGGCGAGTGGTGCTTCAGCTGGCCCCAGCACTGAGATCTTCTCCGACGGCGGAGCATGCCGGACAACATCTCGGGCGAACAATTCAGATAGTTCTTTGTCGCGAGCTGAAATGACGAGACCGGCCAAGCGGCCATAGGGCGGTAACGTGCCGAGCTGGCGTTGCCGGATCTCATACTCGACAAACGCGTCACGGTCACCATTCACGATGGCCTGCATCACCGGGTGATCAGCCTGATGTGTCTGGACGAAACCTCGACCACGCACCATCGCCCGACCAGCTCGCCCGGTAACCTGGTGCATAAGCTGGAAGGATCTTTCACCGGCTCTCGGGTCGGCATTCCCAACAAGACCCAGGTCACCATCGACAATCCCAACCGTCGCAAGATCCGGGAAATGATGCCCCTTCGCAACGATCTGCGTGCCGATGATAATGTCAGCCTCACCGGCTTCAATTCTGGCGATGATCTCGCGCATCTCGGTTAGTCCCGGAATGAGATCACTGGAAAGGATGACAGTGCGCGCCTCTGGAAAGCGCTCAGCGACCTCTTCCGAGATCCGCTCGACACCCGGCCCACAGGCAACCAGACCACCCTCTTCCGAGCACTTCGGACACTTCTCAGGGATCGGCAGTGAAAACCCGCAATGATGGCAATTGAGCCGTCGCCGGAACCGGTGTTCCACCAGCCAGGCCGAGCACTGCGGGCATTCAATCCGGTGACCACAGGCCCGGCAAAGCGTAAGCGGTGCGTAGCCGCGCCGATTTAAGAACAACAGGCTCTGTCGCTCTTGTTCGAGCGTTTCTTTGATGGCGTCTACCAGCTTCGGTGACAGCCACCGACCTTGCTCGGGAGGATCATGGCGCATGTCAATCGCCGAGACCTCCGGCAACTCGACACCTGAGAACCGGCCCGGCAACACAACATGGCGGTAACGTCCGGTCCGTGCGTTGACGTGGCTCTCGATGGAAGGTGTCGCCGATGCCAACACAATCGGAAACTGACCGAGACTAGCACGCACCACAGCCATATCGCGAGCTTGATAGTTGACACGATCATCCTGCTTGAAGCCACCATCGTGTTCTTCATCGATGACGACGAGTCCGAGATCCGTGTAGGGCAGGAACAGGCCAGACCGCGCACCAACCACGCAGCGTGCCTTGCCAGAACCAACAGCTTTCCAGATCCGGCCGCGCTCTGCAGATCCCAGCGCCGAGTGCCATTCCACCGGTGAACACCCAAACCGTGCTTCAAAGCGGCTCATAAACTGGCTGGTCAGCGCAATCTCCGGCAGCATGATCAGCACCTGCCGTCCCTGTGCTAACGCTGCCGCAACAGCCTCGTAGTAAACCTCTGTTTTACCGGACCCGGTAACGCCATCCAACAATGTAACCGAGAACGCCCGCGCATCGATTGATGCTTTCAACGCATGAACGGCAACGTGTTGATCGTCGCTGAACTCGACCGTCGAATGTTCAGGATCGGGCCGTGGATAGGTTCGCTCCGGAATGGCGACATCGACGAGGACGCCAGCTTGCACAAGGCCATCAATGACGCCGCTCGTACACCCTGCAGCTTTGGCAAGTTCGGACTTAGCCCGAATAAGCCCATCCCCAGCAATTTCGATGGCCTTCTGCCGGGTCGGTGTCATCCGCGCCGGCAGCTGGGCGTCCGGCACGATCTGTACACCATATTTGACTTTCTCGGGCTCGAATGCTGAGCGCGCACCCATCATCATGCGCAGAACCATCCCGAGAGGCGACAGCGTGTACTTGCAGATCCATTCGGCAAACCGCATCGAGTCGATTGGTAGCTTGGGAACGTCCACCCGCCCAGCCAAGGCTTTGAGTTTGGCAGGTGCGACCGGTTTTTGCGGGCCGACGGGTTGATCCCAGACCACGCCAATCCGCACCTGTGGACCAAACGGAACCAAAACGAACGTGCCTGGCTCTACCGGCCCCTCATCGCCGAGCAGGTAGTCGTAGCTCTGGTCAAGTGCCACCGGCAGCACAACGGGAACGCGATGCAGCGTCGCGTTAGGGTCACCGGCAAGTTCCAACAGCTTCGACAAATCAAACCTTACAGACCAACGATAAGCAAACGAATCAAACGCTGCAGCCTACCCTAATGATTGAGGCATCACAGAGATCAATCGCAGTCGGGAAGTCATCACAGCGACCAGGATCGAGCTCATGAGAGCGCCTCACGGCCATGCGCCTCGTTAAAGTCAAGCTCCGGCCCGATCGCAATCACGCGGGTCGGATTCACATTCTCCTGGCTTGAGTAATAGTGATTGCGGATATGTTCCATATCGACTGTTTCAGCAATACCAGGCTGTTGATAGAGATCACGCGTGTAAGCCCAAAGGTTCGGATAATCCACCAGACGTTTGCGATTGCACTTGAAGTGACCGTGATAAACCGCATCAAACCGCACCAAGGTGGGAAACAATCGCCAATCTGCCTCAGTGATCTGCCCAGAGACGAGATAGCGCTGCTGCCCCAACCGCTCCTCCAACCATTCCATCGTGTCAAACAGCGGAAACACTGCCGCCTCATAGGCGGCTTGCGAGGTTGCAAAGCCTGATCGATAAACACCGTTGTTCAGCGTCTCATAGATACGCTCATTGACACTGTCGATCTCTGCACGATGGGCTTCTGGATAATAGTCTCCAAGCCTCGCGCCAACGCCATCAAACGCCGAATTGAACATCCGGATAATCTCAGACGATTCGTTACTGACAATCGTTTGCCCGGCCTTGTCCCAGAGCACCGGAACCGTTGCTCGCCCGGAGTATTGCGCATCAGCCCGCGTGTAGACATTGTGAATGTAACGCGCATCTGAAATCGGATCCGCGATCACGCCCGGGCCGTCTTCGAATGACCAGCCATTTTCAGCCATGAACCAGTGGACGACCGAAAGATCAATCATGTCTTCCAGGCCCTTGATCTTACGCATGATGAGCGAGCGATGCGCCCAAGGGCAGGCAAGACTGATGTAAAGATGGTAGCGGCCGGGTTCGGCCTTAAAGCCTGGCCTGCCGCTTTCGCCTGCTGCGCCGTCTGCCGTAATCCAGTTCCGAAACTGAGCAGCGGACCGCTGGTACTTCCCCTCGTCATCACTGCGGCGCTGATTATGCGTCTGCCACTGACCATCCACGAGCATTCCCATGAACGCTTCCTCTTATCCCAGGCGCACCGGTGCGATGCGCGATTGCCAGTTGTCAATCTATCTCGATCACTCGGCCAAGTAAGCCTTTATTAACCAAATCAACGAGATCGTGTGGTATAGATTCGCTTGAAAGATACACCGGCCAAGTGCGCCCAGATCGGCAAATGATGAGACACGGACTCACAGATAACAGCCCGCTAGATCAGGTCGTTTCGGCTTGGTTAGATCATTTGACGTCTGAGCGCGGTCATTCCGACAATACCTATCGATCATACGCCCGCGACGCGGAGCAGTTCCAGCTGCATCTCGCAACGACGGTCGGTCATACTCCGAAACTTGAAGACCTGAACCATATCACGACGCGCAGTTTTCGCTCGTTTATGGCAGCCCGCAGAAGTCAGGGCGCATCAAGCCGCTCCCTCGCCCGTTCGCTCTCAGCCCTCAGGTCATTCTTTCGCTGGTTGGAAGCTGAAGAACTACTACGCAATCGAGCAATCCTGCAGGTCACCATGCCAAAGGTGCCTCGCTCATTACCGAGACCTCTGACCGAGATCAAAGCCAAAGACATTGTCGAGGCTAGAACTGAGACTGACCTCGATTGGGTCGCCGCACGCGATAACGCTGTCCTGCTCCTTCTCTATGGCGCCGGTCTTCGCATCTCCGAAGCTCTTTCAATCAACGTGCAAGACAGGCCAACACCTCGCCGCAATACCATTCGGATAATCGGCAAGGGCAACAAGGAACGGTTGGTTCCTGTTCTACCGATAACGATCGATGCGATTGAAACGTACATTGAACTTTGTCCCCACACACTTGAAGCTGACGGTCCACTTTTCATTGGTGTAAAGGGTGGGCCATTGTCGCCGCGCATTATTCAACTGGCAGTCGCCAAGCTGCGCGAAAGGCTTGGCCTTCCTCACAACGCAACACCGCACACACTGCGTCACTCATTTGCGACCCACCTCCTCTCGGCCGGTGCAGACCTACGACAGATCCAGGAGCTGCTAGGTCATGCGTCGCTCTCAACGACACAGTCGTACACCGAGGTCGAACGTGAACGCCTACTGGCAGTTTACGATGCTGCTCACCCACGCGCATAACGTGCCAACACCACATATATCTCAAGCGTGACTTGCTTAGTCAGCCGCAATTGCCTCAAGATCAACGCCCGAAGATGATCGCTACCTTGGTATCGAGCAGCGAGCCTTTGCTCGCCATCACCTCGTTACCAAGTACAGGCGCATTGAGAAACCAACATAGGGATCCTGAAACATGTCCAAGACCGCATTGATTGTCGGCACTGGCAGCGGTATCAGCGCATCCTTCGCACGCGTCCTTGCCCGCGAAGGATACAAACTCGCTCTGACGGCACGCAATACAGACAAGCTGTCAGCACTGGCGTCAGAGACCGGCGCAAAGACCATCTCCTGCGACGCAACAAAGATCGACGAGGTCGCAGCGCTGTTCACAGAACTTGACAGCTCGTTCGGCAACATTGATGTCGTCCTGTACAATCCAAGCCAACGCGTACCTGGAACGATTGTCGATCTCCCGCCGGCTGATGTGGCCCAGGCAATCAACATCTCCGCATTTGGCGGTTTCCTCGTCGCGCAGGAGGCAGCAATACGCATGCTCAAGCAGGGCCATGGCAATATCCTGTTCACTGGCGCCTCTGCCAGCGTCAAAGGCTATGCCCGGTCCACCGCCTTCGCGATGGGCAAGTTTGCCCTGCGCGGTCTGGCACAATCCCTTGCACGTGAATTGGCCCCACAGAACGTCCACGTAGCCCACTTTGTTATCGACGGCGGGGTTCGCAATCCTGCAAAGGGGCGCCAGGAAAGTGCTGATGATCCCGTTGATAAGTACCTGGACCCCGACGCTATCGCCGAGACGTATCTCTCGATTGTCAATCAACCGAGGTCAGCTTGGACGTGGGAAGTAGAGCTTCGTCCCTGGGTTGAGAATTTCTAAGCACTCGATTGAGGAGCATGCCGCAGTCAAAGATTCTTCTCTTTGGCCAGCTTCTCAAGACGAGGCATCAGGTTTCTCTCATTGAGGAAGGGATGTATCGTCAGTGCAAATCGCAGGGATTTGAGCGCGCCAGACCAGTTCTTGGCGCGCATATTGATCAACACCATTCCGGCCAGTGCACCAAAGTGACGTGGCTCCAGCGCCAGTGTTCGCTCGATATCAACGACGGATTCCGTGTCACGGCCCATGTAAAAGAGCACAGTCGCGCGCAAGTTCCAGGCTTCTGAGTATTTCGGAGCAAGCTTCAAGGCCTGGTCAATCAGTGCAATTGCTGTGTCATGCCGGCCAAGTCGGAATATCCGGCGGGCCTGCCGCATCAGTTGATCAACATCGTCATCACCAGACTCATACCAAAGCTGCCATATCTGGGCCGTCAGCTGCCTGGCATCTGCCTCTGACCTTGCTACTTTGAGTTTCTCGAACAGCCCACCAAGTTTTTGCTCGTGCTGTTTCCGCCATGCTGGACTGCCTTCTTGAATGGCCGTTTGCGCCGAGGCAATGGCGGGGCCAAAGACCGACAATACGAGCAACAAAGACAAAATGGGGGCAATGCGCATCACAAGCTCCAAAGAATTGCTTCGTCGAGCTTAAAACGAAACGTCTGGCTCTGCAGCTCACAATTCCAGCAGCAATCTTGCGCCTTAGCTTTAAGCCTGGCCGCTTCGCACAGCCTCACGCCAACCAATCACGAGGCCGCTCAAGACAATCAGCCCAATTCCGATCCAGGTTACAAAACTTGGGAAGTCACCAAATGCGATTAGCCCGACGATCGTCGTCGCTACAATCTCGAAGTAGGCAAATGGTGCGAGCTGGGGTGCAGTCGCATACTCATGAGCCAGGATAATGAGATAATGCCCGCAGGCTGCTAGCAAGCCCGTGAGCGCCATCAACAGAAACTCAAAAGCGGTCGGTTGTGACCAGAACCAAGGCATTGCAATAGTACTCGCCAATGTCCCGACGAGACCTGTCATGAGCAGCGTTACCAACGTCGGATCTGATCCCGCCAGTTTGCGCGTCGCCAGAACATAGAATGCGTAGATTGTACCTGCTGCCAGAGCCCACAGTGTCCCGACTGAAATCGTCGAAAACCCCGGTTGGATAACCACGAGGGCACCAGCAAACCCAACCAGCACGGCCGACCATCGATAGAATCCGACACTGTCACCCAGCAGGACCGGCGCTAAAGCCGTCACCACAAACGGATAAACAAACACGACGGCCAGCGCATCTGCCAGTGGCAGCGAGCCAATGGCCGAGAAAAAGCAAAACGTCGAACATAGCAGAAAGGCGCCCCGCAGGATCTGTAGGACCGGGCGTTTCAACTTGAACGTCGCGCGGCCGTGCCGAAACAGAACCAGCGGTAGGAACAGAGCAAAATGAAAGAAGTAACGCCCCCACACAATCTGCATTGTGTTCATCGACATCGTCAGGTGTTTGGCAATGCCGTCCATGATCGGAATGATCGACATTGCCAGGATGATCATGCCAATGCCGAGGAGCTGCTGACTTCTGCCGCCTGTGGGCGTCGACGCACGAGCGGGCGAAACTCCGGCTCCACTCATTCAACTCAGGCCTGAACGATGCTGCACATGTGCGCCACTGATCACATATGAATAGCACGATTGTCGACGGCTAAGGCTGCCTCTTTGACGGCCTCCGTCAATGTCGGATGCGCATGGCATGTCCGGGCGAGATCCTCCGCTGACCCGCCAAACTCCATGATCACAGCCGCTTCCGCGATCAGCTCGCCAACATGCGGCCCTATCATATGAACACCAAGGATACGGTCCGTAGCCGCATCCGCCAAGACCTTCACAAACCCATCGGTTGTCTTGTTGACCTTGGCCCTGCCGTTAGCAGTGAATGGGAACTTCCCAACGGAAAAGGCTATCCCCGCATCCTTGAGCTCTTCTTCGGTTTTTCCAACCGATGCAACTTCTGGAAACGTGTAGATGACATTTGGGATGACATCATAGTTGACGTGACCAGCCTGGCCGGCAATCCGCTCGGCAACAGCTATTCCTTCATCTTCAGCTTTGTGAGCCAACATCGGCCCGGCAATGACATCACCGATCGCATAAACACCAGGCACAGATGTCTGCAAGTGTTCGTCAACCGCAATCCGCCGGCGGTCGTCCATTTTCACACCAGCTTCATCCAATCCAAGGCCATCAGTAAAGGGAACACGGCCAATGCAGACGAGAACGACATCTGCTTCAACAGTTTCGGACTCACCTCCGGCAGCAGGTTCAATTGTCACCGAGTGACTTTCACCAGCGGCCGCAACTCCTGTGACTTTTGAACCGAGCTTGAACGACATACCCTGCTTGCTCAGAATGCGCTGGAATTGCTTGGCAACTTCGCCGTCCATACCAGGGAGGATACGGTCAAGATATTCAACGACCACGACTTCGGAACCTAGGCGCCGCCAAACCGACCCGAGCTCAAGCCCGATAACACCAGCACCAATCACCAGCAGTTTCTTCGGAACGCTCTCTAGCTCAAGTGCGCCAGTTGAGGAAACAACCGTCTTCTCGTCAATTTCGATACCCGGCAGCCGCGCGATGTCGGAGCCCGTGGCGATAACAATGTTCTTTGTTTCGAGAGTCTGAGTTTCGCCGGCACTAGACGTCACCTGGACCTGACCCGCCGCCAGAACCTTGCCAACACCGTGGAACGCATCGATCTTGTTCTTCTTTAGAAGATACGCAACGCCATCAACATTGCCTTTGATACCTTCGTTCTTGAATGCCAGCATCTTGCCGAGATCGAGGGAGGGCGCAACGTTGATGCCCATATCGGCAAAGCCATGGCCGGCTTCTTCGAACAGTTCGGAGGCATGTAGGAGCGCCTTCGATGGGATGCAACCAACGTTGAGGCAAGTCCCACCATGCGTGGCCTGCTTTTCGACAACGGCGACCTTCATTCCTAGTTGAGCCGCACGAATTGCACACACATAGCCGCCCGGCCCGGTGCCGATTACGACAAGATCATAAGACATGGTCTAAGAATTCCTCGTTGAGGTTTGCCTTTCGGGCCGAATTAACGAACGTCTTAAAGCTCGAGCAGGAAGCGCTGCGGATCTTCGAGACATTCCTTAACGCGAACCAGGAAGGTCACCGCCTCTTTGCCGTCGACGATACGGTGATCATAACTCAGAGCCAGATACATCATCGGCCGGGCGGCTATTGAGCCGTCCTTAAGAACAACAGGGCGCTGTTCGATCCGGTGCATACCTAGAATACCCGATTGGGGCGCGTTCAAAATCGGTGTCGACAACATTGATCCATAGACACCGCCATTTGAGATTGTGAACGTGCCACCTTGCATATCCTCGATAGCGAGTTTGCCGTCGCGTGCACGCTTGCCAAATTCAGCAATAGCCATCTCAATTTCGGCTAGGCTCATCCGGTCAGCTTCACGAATGACTGGAACCACGAGGCCTTTGTCCGTGCCGACAGCCACACCAACGTGGTAGTAGTTCTTATAGATCAGATCCTGACCATCAATCTCAGCATTGACTGCCGGAATCTCCCTTAGCGCCTGGATGCAGGCCTTAACGAAGAAGCTCATAAAACCAAGCTTCACACCATGCCGGCGCTCGAACAGCTCTTTGTATTCTGATCGCAGTCCCATCACGGCAGACATGTCAACGTCATTGAATGTCGTCAGCATTGCCGCCGTGTTTTGAGCGTCCTTCAATCGACGCGCGATGGTCTGGCGCAGCCTTGTCATACGTACGCGCTCTTCCCGCGCAGCATCGTTCGCGACGGCGGGAGCCCGCATTTGCTGCGTCGGCACCGGCGCTGGCGCCAATGATGCCGGCAGCAAGGACCCGCCACCGGCCGAGACAGCCATAGCGTCTTCTTTCAACACCTGACCGCGTCGGCCTGAGCCGGCCACACCTGCCGGATCAACACCTTTCTCGTCCAGGATCTTCCGGGCAGCCGGAGACGGTGGCATATCACCCGCAGGTGCCGCTGCTGGTTGAGATGCCGGGGCAGCAGCCGGCGCTTCGGCAGGAGCGGCAGCGGGCGGCGCACTCGCTGGCGCGCCTTCGCCTTCATTCACTGAGCCAAGCAGTGCGCCTACTTCCACAGTGCTCCCTTCTTCAACGGCAATCGCACCAAGCACCCCGGCAGACGGTGATGGCACTTCCACCGTCACTTTATCGGTTTCAAGCTCAACAAGAGGCTCATCCACGGCCACCGCGTCACCGGGTTTTTTAAACCACTGCCCGACCGTGGCCTCCGTCACGCTCTCGCCGAGTGTCGGAACCCGAATTTCGATTGCCATTCTCTCAAATCCTCTTGCCCGGCTCGTTTCGGAGCCTGTCCGTCTCAACTTGTGATTTACTCTGCCAAGGCCTCAGCAACGAGTGCCTTCTGTTCGTGAATATGTCGCGACAGCTGACCGGTTGCCGTCGAGGCAGCAGCGGCTCGCCCGACATATCGCGGTCGCTTGAACTTTGCATCGATATGCTCGAGAACCCACTCGATGTTGGGTTCAACGAATGTCCAGCACCCCATGTTGCGGGGCTCTTCCTGACACCAGACGATTTCAGCTTGCGGGAATCGTCCCAATTCTTCGATCAGCGCACGCGCAGGGAATGGATAGAGCTGCTCAACGCGCATCAGATAGACATCGTTCTGACCGGCTTCTTCGCGTGCTTCCAGAAGATCGTAGTAGACCTTTCCGGAACTGAGCACGACGCGGCGTATTTCATTGTCTGGTTTCAGGTCGATCGGTGTCCGGCTGCTTGGATGATGTTTGACGTCGGCGTCATCCCAGAGGAGACGATGGAACGTCGTATCAACGGACATTTCTGAAAGACTCGAGACGACGCGCTTGTGGCGGAGCAGAGACTTCGGCGTGAATAGAACCAACGGCTTTCGGAAGTTGCGATGCAGCTGCCGTCGCAGAATATGGAAGTAGTTGGCAGGTGTGGTGCAATTGGCAACTTGCCAGTTGTCTTCCGCGCTCAGCTGCAGGTAGCGCTCAATCCGGGCAGACGAGTGCTCCGGACCTTGTCCCTCGTAGCCATGTGGCAGGAGCAGCACCAGGCCACTCATGCGCAACCACTTGCGTTCGCCGGACGAGATGAACTGATCGATGACCACCTGCGCGCCATTCGCAAAGTCACCGAATTGCGCTTCCCAAAGAGTGATCGCATTTGGTTCAGCCAGCGTGTAACCGTACTCGAACCCGAGCACAGCTTCTTCCGAAAGCATCGAGTTGATGACTTCGAATGATGCCTGATCTGGAGCAACGGATTTCAGAGGCGTGTACTGGCGTTCAGACTCCTGGTCGATCAGGACAGCGTGACGCTGCGAGAACGTTCCGCGCTCAACATCCTGACCGGACAATCGGACCGGGAACTTGTCATTCATAAGGGTACCAAATGCTAAATGCTCGGCCATCCCCCAATCAATACCCTCGCCGTCCTCCACCATCTGGCGGCGGCGATCAATCAAGCGCTTCACGGTTCGGTGGGCATTGAAATCGCTCGGCAGTGTCGTAATTTGCCGCCCGACATCCTTCAGGGTATCGATCTCTACCCCGGTCTTTCCACGACGCGCCTCATCTTCTGCGAAGCCAATCCCGGACCATTTACCATCTAGCCAATCAGCCTTGTTCGGCTTGTAGGCATCAGAAGCATTAAACTCGCTATCCAGCATGGCCCGAAAATTCGCGCGCATCCCATCGGACTCGCCTTCGGTGACCACACCTTCGTTCACCAACTGCTTGGAATAGATTGTCGCCGTCGTTGGGTGCGACTTGATCTTGCGATACATAATCGGCTGCGTGAACATCGGCTCGTCACTCTCATTGTGACCAAACCGCCGATAACAGAACATATCGATAACAACCGGCTTCCCGAACTTCTGTCGGAACTCGGTCGCGATCTTGGCAACATGCACGACCGCTTCAGGATCATCGCCATTGACGTGGAATATCGGCGCTTCAATCATTCGCGCCACATCAGAGCAGTAAGGTGACGACCGCGAAAACCGCGGGTTCGTCGTGAAGCCGATCTGATTATTGATGACAAAGTGGATCGAACCGCCAGTGCGGTGCCCTTTGAGCCCTGAAAGGCCGAAACACTCAGCAACCACACCCTGGCCGGCAAACGCAGCATCACCGTGAATAAGGAGCGGCAGAACCTCTCGTCGCTCAACGTCACCATGCTGATCCTGCTTGGCGCGCACCTTTCCGAGCACAACTGGATCGACTATTTCAAGGTGGCTTGGGTTGGCCGTAAGCGACAGGTGTACGTTGTTGCCATCGAACGCTCGGTCGGAGGACGCACCGAGGTGATACTTGACATCACCAGAGCCCTCTACATCGTCCGGCTTAAACGATCCCCCCTTGAACTCATTGAAGATCGCGCGGTGCGGCTTGCCCATCACATTGGCCAGCACATTAAGCCGGCCTCGGTGGGCCATGCCCATGACAATCTCTTTGACGCCGAGCTGACCGCCACGCTTGATGATCTGCTCGAGGGCAGGAACCATGGATTCTCCGCCATCGAGGCCGAACCGCTTGGTCCCCGTATACTTTACATCGCAGAACTTCTCATAAGCCTCTGCTTCGATCAGCTTATTGAGGATCGCCTTCTTTCCCTCAACAGTGAAGCTGACTTCTTTCTCTTCACCCTCAATCCGTTCCTGGATCCATGCCTTTTGAGCCGGCGTACTGATATGCATAAACTCGACGCCGATATGCTCGCAATAGGTCCGTCGCAGGATGCGAAGGATCTGGCGTATCGTGGCGGTCTCAAGCCCCAGCACGTAATCGATGAAGATTGGCCGATCGTAGTCAGCCTCGGTAAATCCATAAGTCTCCGGCAATAGCTCGTGATGTGCGCCTGGTTCGGTCAAACCGAGAGGGTCCAACTGAGCTGCCAGATGTCCCATTACACGATATGACCGGATTAACATCAGCGCTCGAATCGAGTCCTGCGTCGCACGCAAGGAAGCCGCCATCGAAAGGTCGACACCGCCGTGCGCTGCTCGGGCCTGGATCTGCCCTTGAATATACTGCTCGGCCTGGCTGTAATCACTGGTAAGCGCCGCCAGCGTATCGCTGGAACCGTTTCCATTTTGCAGGCGGTCGAGTGGCACACCCCAGGACGGCCCTTCCGTCTCGGCAGCCGCGCTGCCCTGCTCTTCATGCAGGCTTTCGAAGAACAACCGCCATTCGTCGCTCACCGCACCAGGGTTGCGCTCATAAATGCCCTGCATCTCTTCGATGTAGGTTGCATTCACACCATTTAGGAAGGACGTGAGAGCGAAAGACTCGTTAAGCGCTTGACGGGACATTGGCTTATTGCCTCCGGTCGGGTTCCAATTGTGCTGGCTGATATCAAAACCATATTCCGCAGCAAGGACCAATGGTCCATCTGGAGAATATGTTCAACCCCGCAAACCTCTATGTGAGTACGAAAAATCCGCACGCAAGAGCCCGATAGCTCTAGTTGGAAGCGCGCAGTACTTCCAATTAGAGCTTGAATAGGTTTCTAAATCTGATGATTAGAGCAAGATTCACGTTCCGGCCAATGACTCAGAAGTGCCGGATAGATATCCATCCGGTACAATCTCGCATTAAGGCGCTATCATCAACGCCGATGTTATTTTGCTGAAAATTTAGTCAACTCAGCCCTTAAGAACGCCGGCCAACGTCGTACCAAGCGACGCCGGACTATCGGCAACCGCAATTCCAGCTGAACGCATCGCCTCAATCTTATCATCGGCGCCACCCTTGCCGCCCGAGATAATAGCACCGGCATGACCCATTCTTCGGCCTGGAGGAGCAGTTGTTCCTGCAATGAAACCGGCCATCGGCTTCTTACGGCCACGCGATGCTTCACGCTTGATGAACTCCGCTGCGTCTTCCTCAGCAGACCCACCAATCTCACCGATCATGATGATCGACTGCGTCTCGTCATCAGCAAGGAACATCTCCAGCACATTGATGAAATCCAAGCCCTTGACCGGATCACCGCCGATGCCAACCGCAGATGACTGGCCAAGATCAGCATCTGTGGTCTGCTTCACCGCCTCATAGGTCAATGTGCCCGAGCGCGAAACAATACCCACATTGCCTTTGCGGAAGATATTGCCGGGCATAATTCCGATCTTGCAGGCATTTGGCGTCAGGACACCCGGGCAGTTTGGGCCCAGCAGGATCGACGACGAACCTGTTAGCGCCCGCTTGACCTTGATCATGTCCATCACTGGAATGCCCTCGGTAATGCACACGATCAGTGGGATCTCTGCATCAATGGCTTCTAGGATAGCATCGCCTGCAAACGGCGGTGGAACATAGATCGAAGTTGCATCCGCACCGGTCTTTTCTTTTGCCTCAGCAACCGTATCAAAGATCGGCAGATCGGCCAGATCATCGGCTTCGTGCCTGGACCCGCCTTTGCCGGGAGTCACACCACCGACAACCTTGGTGCCATAAGCGCGGGCTTGCTGCGTGTGGAATGTACCCTGGCTGCCTGTGAAGCCCTGGCAGATAACCTTGGTATTTGCGTCGACGAGGATCGCCATCTTTCTAACTTCCCTGTCTCGATTTCTGCTGCCAGCTGGCCTCAGCCAACCTTCTTGACTTCGTCTGTGATTTTCTTTGCGGCGTCGGCCAGATTGTCGGCCGGAAGAATGGCCAGTCCCGACTGCTCGAGGATTTCCTTGCCGCGCTCGACGTTCGTGCCTTCCAGCCGGACGACCAGCGGCACTGTCACGCCAAGTTCCTTCGAGGCAGCGACCACACCCTCTGCAATGATATCGCAGCGCATGATACCGCCGAAGATGTTGACCAGAATGCCCTTGACGGCTGGATCATTGAGGATGATCTCGAACGCCGCCTTGACCCGTTCTTTCGGTGCAGATCCACCAACATCAAGGAAGTTGGCTGGCTCGCAACCATAGAGCTTAATGATATCAAGCGTGGCCATAGCCAAGCCGGCACCATTGACGAGACAACCGATATTCCCGTCCAGCTTGATGAAAGCGAGGTCATGCTTGGATGCCTCGATTTCCATCGGGTCTTCTTCATCGAGATCCCGCAGTTCCATAATTTCGGGATGTCGGTAGAGCGCGTTGGAATCGAAGTCCATTTTTCCGTCGAGGCAGGTCAGGTCGCCGTCCTTTGTCACAACCAGCGGGTTGATCTCAAGCAGGCTCATGTCCTTTTCGACAAACATCCGGTAGAGATTTCCAACCATTGCAACACATTGCTTGACCTGACCGCCAGTCAGACCCAGCGCGGAAGCGATCTTGCGGCCATGGAATGGCTGATAGCCTGAAGCCGGATCGATGGACATTGTCATGATCTTCTCAGGCGTATCATGAGCAACTTTCTCGATATCCATACCGCCTTCGGTTGACACAATGAAGGAAACCCGTGACGTCTCCCGATCAACCAGTGCAGAGAGATAGAGTTCCCGCTCAATCGCCGACCCATCCTCGATATAGAGGCGGTTAACCGGCCGGCCGGCCTCACCGGTTTGGATTGTCACCAGCGTGTTGCCAAGCATTTGTTCAGCAAATGTCCGGACTTCTTCGATCGACTTCGCGAGACGGACGCCACCAGCTTCACCGGCCTCAGATTCCTTAAACTTGCCCTTGCCGCGACCACCAGCGTGGATTTGCGACTTCACGACCCAAACGGGTCCCGGCAGCTTCCCGGCAGCAGCAACCGCCTCATCGACGCTGAACGCTGGGAAGCCAGTTGCGGTCGGAACGCCGTAGGCACGGTATAGCTCTTTCGCCTGATATTCGTGGATGTTCATTCAGAAGCTCCCCTATGCCAACCATCCGGCATTGTGTTTCGGTGCTCTATCGTCGTTGACGGAATGTCTTGGTACAATCTACGACCCGCTGATATCCGGCAATAAGGTGCCATCATCTCCGATAAACCGTAGCTGCTGTAGGTCCCGGCTAGCGCTTGGCGATCGCCTCGATCTCTACTCTCGCACCGAGTGGGAGACCGGCAACTTGAATGGTTGAACGAGCGGGAAAAGGCTCAACCATATAAGTCGCATAGACCTGATTCATGGCTGGAAAGTCTGCCATATCGACCAAAAACACGGTTGTTTTGACGATATTACTAAAGTCGTAACCAGCCGACGAAAGTACGGACTTCAGGTTTTCCAGGCACTGGCGTGTCTGATCTCCAATTGATCCTTCCAGGAGTGCGCCCTTAGCTGGATCGATATGGATCTGTCCGGATATGTAGAGGGTTCCATCATCCTCAATAGCCAGTGAATACGGACCGAGGGCTTCGAGCGGCGCCGCCGTAATGGCACGTTTCGTCATGTTGGGATTCCAGTTCTGGCTCGCTTTGAAGATGTGAGAACTGTGCAGGCGGCGCGAACCGCCTCGCTCGATCGAAGTTTGTTAGGAGTTCAGGTTTGGAGCAATTTGCGTGCAGGCTTCAACTAGACCTTTGACGGATTCAACCGATTTCATGAACATCTGCCGCTCAGCACTATTCAAATCAATCTCGATAATCCGCTCGACACCACCTTCACCGATGATCACTGGCACGCCTACATAGAGTCCCTTGATACCAAATTCACCGTTGAGGAAAGCAGCACATGGCAGAACGCGCTTCTTGTCCTTCAAATAACTTTCCGCCATCGCGATAGCGGACGAGGCTGGCGCGTAGTAAGCTGAACCATTGCCGAGCAGTGAAACGATTTCGCCACCGCCCTTGCGGGTACGATCAACAATCTCGTCCAAACGCTGCTGGCTCAACCAGCCCATCTTGACGATATCGGTCAAAGGAATTCCGGCAACAGTGGAATAGCGCACCAGCGGGGTCATATCATCACCATGGCCACCGAGAACGAACGCACTGACATCCTTCACAGATACGTTCAACTCATCCGCAATGAAATGACGGAAGCGGCTCGTATCGAGGACACCGGCCATACCAACCACACGATTATACGGTAGGCCACACGCTTTCTGCAGTGCCCAGACCATCGCATCAAGAGGATTGGTAATGCAGATTACGAAGGCACCTGGCGCATATTTACGAATTCCCGCACCGACCTGCTCCATCACCTTGAGGTTAATGCTGAGCAAGTCATCCCGGCTCATTCCGGGCTTACGCGGCACACCCGCCGTAATGATGCAGACATCCGCGCCTTCGATATCGGCGTAGCTGCTTGTACCTTTGAGGTTCGCGTCAAAGTCCTCAACAGCACCAGACTGAGCGATATCCAGTGCCTTCCCGCTCGGCATGCCTTCGGCAATGTCAAACAGAACGACGTCGCCAAGCTCCTTCAGTCCGACCAAGTGAGCCAGCGTACCACCGATCATGCCAGATCCGATCAGGGCGATCTTCGTTCGCGCCATTCCATTATCTCCTCAGGTTCGAAATTGAGTCTACGGCCAATACGACCGAGCGAGCGCATGACTGCGGCTCTTCAACGGACTATCTGATTGAGGTTGGTTAGCTGGAAACGCACCAGCCTTCAAGATCAACAGCGTCGCTCCCTAGGAAACTTAGCCATCAAGAGGTCCCTTGGAGCTTCAATCCACCCCCGAAAGCGCGCGCCGAGCCCAAAATGCCCTTGCAAGACGTAACAAGTATTAATCTGCTGACAGATTCACCCCTGGACTCAAAATTGCATCGAATAAGTTCAACAAAACCCAAATTGGCCACGCATCACCGTTGGCACGTCATATTCAACCAATCCGGGAAACCCATGTCCCATTCGCCCAAGGATAAGTCGTCAGCCGACCTCGATTTGGCATCACTTGCGGCGACGCTCGACGACATTCGGCAAACGTTCCTTCGGATCCCGCATCTCACACATGTCGCCGAACCACTTGGCCAGGCGGTCTGCGAGCTTGAAACCGCTACCAGACAAAGTATGGGGACCATTCCGGATCCAACGGAGGCTGAGCGCCGGCGGCGCGGCTACCCACATTGAGCCATTTCCGAATGCAAGCCTCAGGCTGCCGTCGAGACCGCCTGTGCGTCTTCAATCAAAAGGTCTGACGCTTTCTCACCGATCATAATGGTCGGGGCATTGGTGTTGCCCGAAGTCATCGTCGGCATAATCGACGCGTCCGCGACTCTCAGCCCTTCCAAGCCATGCACTCGGAGCCGGTCATCGACAACCGCCATCGTATCAGAACCCATCTTACAGGTGCCGCAAGGATGGAATATTGTGGTGGCGACTTCGCGAGCGTAAGCCATCAGTTCATCATCGCTGACCACGTCATCACCCGGGTAGACTTCCCGCGCAACGTACTGGGCAAATTCCGGCTGCCGCGAAATCGTTCTGAGTAACTTCAGTCCGCGCAGCAGAACGTCTCTATCATTTTCCTGAGCGAGGTAATTCGAAACGATATTCGGCTGAATAGTTGGATCAGACGATGTAATCTTGATTGTCCCCCGGCTATCAGGCCTGAGTTGGCAAACCGATGCGGTCACACCGGGGTACTTGTGGAGACCTTGGCCTGGGCCGACTGATGACAATGGCATGAAGTGAATCTGCAGATCCGGCACCTCGAGATCGGGATGGGATTTTGCAAACACACCAGCAACACCCGCCCCAATCGTCAGCATACCCTGCCGTGACATCATATAGTCCAGCCCGACCTGAACCTGCTTTGCTCGGCTAAGCCAGACGGTGTTCAGGCTATCTCGCAGTGTCGTCTCGTAGACGAACCGAGCTTGCAGGTGATCCTGGAGGTTCTCTCCGACACCGGGTAAGTCATGGAGCACCTCAACCCCTGCCTCAGACAGAACAGCGCCCGGACCAATTCCTGAAACCTGCAGGATCTGGGGGCTGCCAATAGCACCTGCCGAAACCACAATCTCGCGCCGGGCACGAATTGTCTTGCTCTCTCCTGCGTGTCTAAACGTGACACCGCTGACCCGCTTGCCATCCAAAACAAGACGCTCGACAGCAGCCTCCGAAATGAGCTCGAGATTGTCTCGAGACAGAACTGGCTTGAGATAGCCCACAGCCGTTGAACTTCGACGGCCGTCCTTGGTCGTCAGCTGATAATATCCGGCCCCCTCCTGACGGGCACCGTTGAAGTCTGTAGTATGAGGAATACCAGCTGCAACCGACGCTTTGATGTAGGCCTCGCACAACGGATTCTTCATCCGAACATCTGATACGCCCAGCGGACCGCCGGACCCATGAAACTCGTCAGCCCCGCGCTCCTGGTCTTCTGCGCGCTTGAAATACGGTAGGACATCTTCATATGACCAACCGGAGTTACCCAATTGCCGCCAGGTATCAAAATCCTGCGCTTGCCCCCGGACATAGAGCAGCCCGTTGATAGCGCTGGTTCCACCGATCACGCGGCCGCGCGGCCAGTTGACGATCCGGTCATTCAAGTGTGGTTCCGGCCCCGACCCAAATTGCCAGGTCACGGTCGGATCAAGCATCGTCCGGTAATAGCCTGCAGGAACATGGATCCACGGGTTGTTGTCACGTCCCCCTGCTTCGAGAATAGCAACGGAGACACCTGGATTTTCCGACAGGCGATTCGCCAGGACGCATCCTGCTGAACCTGCCCCGATGATCACATAATCAAAACTGTCGCCACTTTGGACATTTGACATTTGCTTTGCCCTGGAGTTTCGCATCTGCACTGCTCAGCACGTTGGCTTCGCACCTATGTTCGTCGCCAGCAAACAAACACAGCTCTAGTACAAGAACAATAGATAGTCTCAGAGTTGCAGAGACTTGACAGCAAGTCACGGTTGGCAAAGCTACTCCAAGTATCAAATGAAATGGCAATTAACCATGACAGCGCCCGACGCGCCTATTGAGATCGTCGAAACTGACGCTCACCAATTCAAAAGCGAGAATGAAACCCATCCGATTGATGCGGAAAAACTTGCAGACTACCTGACGACCGTAGGCCTGCATCTCAATCGCGAGATCCCAATCCAACAGTTCGCCACCGGTCTCGCCAACATCAACTACCGCCTCGCAGTTGATGCCCGCCTGATGGTCCTACGCAGACCGCCGCCGGGCGACCTGCCTCCCGGTGCGCATGATATGACACGAGAGCATCGTGTCCTGTCCCGACTGCATGAAGTCCACCCCCTTGCACCGCAGTCGCTGCATCTTTGTCAGGACACCACTATCCTCGGCGTGCCATTCCAAATCATAGAGTATCGCCCCGGCACAGTAATCAAGGGTGATGACAGCACGCTCTTGCAGGACCACCCCGATCGTTGCCAACGCCTGGGAGAGATGTTGGTTGAGACCTTAACTTCAGTCCACCAGGTCGATGTTGCCAAGATCGGCCTGCAGGATTTTGGCAAACCAGATGGCTTCATCGCACGCGGCATCAAAGGCTGGCGGACACGAGCAGAACGACTGAAACCAGCAGCATCAACCTTGTCACTTGCGGTTGAGCTCGGTGACTGGTTGGCCAATCAAACAATCAATGATCGTGCTCCAACCCTACTTCATAGTGATATGAAGCTCGACAACCTCATCCTGGATTCAACCACGCTGGAGCCAACGGCGATTGTCGACTGGGACATGAGCACCCGCGGCGACCCGTTGTTCGATTTGGCAACGATGCTCAGCTACTGGACCGAAGCCGATGACCCTGAGTGCATGCATCGACTGGCTCAAATGCCAACGAAGCTGCCTGGGTTTCCCAGCAGAAGTGACGTCTTTGAGATGTACGCCACCAATACCGGGATCGACGTATCCGATTTCAACGTGTTCCGCGTTCTGGCCATGTATAAGTTGGCCGTCGTATTCCTTCAGCTTTTCGCGTTGTATGGACCCGGGGCAAAAGCCGATCCGCGCTATGCAGACTTCGATCGCCTCGGTGAAGAACTGTTTCTGTTCGCCCGCGATGTTGCGCGTGACGGCGTTTAAAAGTGCTTTCGCAGGTCCATGCCGCTGTATAGCTCCGCGACGTGCTCACCGTATCCGTTGAACATGAGGGTCGGCTGACGCTGCGAAAAGCGGCTGGTACCAAAACCAATGCGGCGCTCGACAGCCTGGCTCCACGAGGGATGGTCGACCTCCGGATTCACATTGGCGTAAAAGCCGTATTCGTGCGGGCTTTGCCGATTCCAAGATGTAACGGGCTGCTCTTCCGTCAGCGTGATCCGGACAATCGACTTGATGCTCTTAAAGCCATACTTCCAAGGTACAACCAGCCGGATCGGGGCCCCGTTCTGATTGGGCAACACACGTCCATAGAGACCGACAGCAAGGATAGTCAGAGGATGCAGCGCCTCATCCAGCCGTAACCCTTCGACATACGGCCAAGGAATAATGGGCCGACGTTTGCGTTGACCGCGCATCTCGCTTGGCCGGTATACGGTCTCGAAGCGCACATATTTCGCACTGCCCAGGGGCTCTACCTGCTGCAGCAGACGACTCAACGGAAACCCAATCCACGGCACAACCATCGACCAGGCCTCAACGCAACGCAGCCGATAGATCCTCTCTTCAAGATCAAAGCGTCGACGTAGTGTCTCAAGGTCTACGGTTTGAGGTCGCTGCACCAGTCCGTCAATGACTACGCTCCACGGTTTGGTTTGCAGTGCACTGGCAAAATATGATGGGTCAGTTTTGCGGGCGCCGAACTCGATGAAATTGTTGTACGTAACGATATCTCTCAAACGGCTTGTCGGCTCGCCAGTTGAATATCTGCTCTTATGATAAGAGAGCACAGATGCATCGGCACCGAAGCTCGCTGATGGCAGCATCATGCCGACACCAACAGCCCCAGCGCCCAATCCCGACGTCAGCAACTGCCGGCGGTTCAAATAATCGGTCTCCGGCGTAACGTCGGTGGGTGAAATAAACTGCGAACTTCGATTCAGCATCCGCGACACCACCTTGGATTTGCTCGTTCAGCCGACGATCGCACTCGCCGATCCGTTAACAATTCTCTACGCGCCGACCCATTTTGACTCAATTCACGAAACGGTTGGTGCATCTCAAGTCCGAAGGCCTTTTGCAGGTGCATTGACAGTTGCCAACAAGACAGGGTGCTCGTGTCTCCCGCCGCCATGTTTAACGGATTCTTAGAGTCGCAAGACTAACTTCCATGTCATTGTCACGTGTGGAGCCCTGTCGTGCGTAATTCGAGGCACCTGCCAACATCTGGAAGCCGCACCGTCGACGTGACGGTCGTGATGCCCTGTCTCAACGAGACACTTTCAATCCCTCACTGTATCGACAATGCCAAGGATGCCCTGCGACGGATCGAGCAAGCCTACGGTCTGTACGGTGAAATCGTCATTGCTGACAACGGTTCGACAGATGGCAGCCAGGCCATGGCTGAAGAACTCGGCGCCCGTGTCGTTCCGGTCGCAGAAAAGGGATATGGTGCAGCCCTGATCGGTGGGGCCAAGGCTGCCAAGGGTCGCTACATCCTGATGGGCGACTGCGATGGCAGCTATGATTTTACCAATGGCGTTGCCATGATTGGCAAGCTCGTCGACGGTTATTCGGTTTGTCTCGGCTCGCGTTTTGACGGCGGCATCGCGCCAGGGGCAATGCCCTGGAAAAACCGCTACATCGGCAATCCTGTGCTGACCGGAATTCTCAATATTTTCTTCCGCACCGGGATCAATGATGCCCATTGCGGACTGCGCGCCATAACCAAATCTGCATTCGATGAGCTCAATCTGTCGGGAAGCGGCATGGAGTTCGCCAGCGAAATGGTCATCAAGGCCGCGCTCAAGCGTCTGCCCATGACCCAGGTGCCAGCAACGCTATCCCATGATTTGCGCGATCGCGAGCCACATCTGCGCCCGTGGCGGGATGGTTGGCGCCATCTGCGCTACCTGCTGATGCTTAGTCCGACATGGGCCTTCGGTGTGCCGGCTGTCGCAGCATTGGGCGTAGGAATGCTGATCCTGTTGCTGTCCCTCCTCGACTTCGTCGGATTGGCCGACATTGGCTACTTCGGCGAGGGCTGGGCAATCATTGCTGGGACATTGATCATGCTTGGCCATATGGCAGGCATTATTGCGATCGCCGCCCATCTCAATGGCGTCAACGCTGGCTATCGCCTACCGCACCAGTGGCTGTGGCGGTTCCGCTACGTGCTGTCCTTGGAGGGCCTCCTGATCAGCGGCGGCGTTCTCCTACTCGTAGCAGCAGCCGGTCTCGTCGGAATCGCAGCCTATTGGTCGGCATCATCCTTTGCAGCACTACCGACGGTTCTGCCTATCGTCATCTGCTGCACCATGGGAGCCGTGGGCATGCAGAATATCCTCGGCGGTTTCATGCTGGCGATCATTGGCGGTCACGAGGCAATGTTCCTCAGGCCATTGTCGGATCAGCAGGAGGTGCGCGAGGCCGTAGCTGTACCAGCGCAAAGCTGAATAGCCTCAGCCCGGCGAAGCACGATGGTTCGCAGCAGTTCACTTCTCAATAGGCTGTTCTCGCAGGGTTCGCGCTATACGGTTGTCGCGGCCACCTGTGCAGCACTCCACAATATCATAATGATCGTGTTGGACTATGTTGGCGTCTACTATGGCTTAAGCCTGCTCATCAGTACATCAATCCTGATCCCTACCGGTTTCATTCTACATTGCCGGCTGACCTTTTCCGTCGAACAAAGCTGGCCTGCATTCTGGCGCTATGGCGGTGTCATGGCCGTCAACATGCCCCTCTCATTCGCCTTTATCTGGCTGATCTACGATATCATCGGCCTACCCATGATCATTGCCGCACCGGTCGCAACAGTCCTGCTGTTTGTCTGGAATTTTCTGGCCGCACGTTGGGCCGTAAACCATCGCCCGCTCAAGGCATCCTGAGGGAGGTGTGATCGTTTCATGGACATTCTCACTCGGAATTCGCAAGGATGCACAGCATGAGGATCCTCTCAGTCACACACTTCTATGAACGACACGGCGGCGGCATCGAGATTGTGGCAGGCCAGCTGGCGCGGCAACTTGATGAGCTCGGTCACGAAAGTGTCTGGGCTGCATCGGCAGCAGATCAACCGCCAACCGATACCAAGATCAAGCCGCTCCCGCTGAATGCGGTCGATCTACTAGAAAAACTGACGGGGCTGCCGATGCCAGTTCCAATGCCCGTCAGTGCTGCAAAGCTCTGGCGTGCAGTCGGCCGGAGCGACGGAGTCATTGTGCATGACGCATTGTACGTCACCTCAATCATCGCAACGTTGGCTGCACGCTGGTACGGCAAGCCAATCATCCTCATTCAGCACATCGGTTCGATCCCGTTTGCCAATCGATTTCTCAAAGGCCTGATGCATATCGCCAATCGCTTGGTAACACGACCAATCATGCGCGCTGTCGATCAGACGGTGTTCATCAGCCATACTGTGCGCGCGCAGTTTTCCTCATTGAATTATCAGCGCGAACCACAAATCCTATTCAACGGAATCAACGCTCACCGTCACCATCTACCAAGCCGGGACGAGACCATCGCTGCAAAGCGTCAGTTCGGTTTCTCCACGGATCGTCCAACGCTTCTGTTCGTCGGCAGGTTCGTCGAGAAGAAGGGAATGGCAATCGTCCGAGAGATCGCGACCGCACTTCCTGGACATGATTTCGTCCTCGCCGGCGCAGGCCCGATAAATCCCGATGATTGGAAACTCCAAAACGTTCGCGTAGTCGGATCACTCCAACCCGATGACCTTGCCGTTGTCTACCGAGGCGCCGATGCGCTGCTGCTACCCAGCACCGGCGAGGGTTATCCGTTGGTCATCCAGGAAGCCTTGGCCAACGGACTGCCTGTTTTCTGCGGTGAGGAAAGCGCACGGGCCGACCCCGGCGCGTCAGACATCATACGAGGTCACCCCGTCGATCTCGCGGCACCTAAGGCAAGCGCCGACGCGTTTGTAAAGGCCATTCAGCAACATCGCCTTGGACGCTCAGCCGATGCATCCCGATACGCAATCGCGAATTACAACTGGCAGAGAAACGCCGTCGCTCTGGTCAACATGCTCGGTCATCACCAGGCTGCTAGGGCTTTGCAATCCGCACAACCGCATCGTGGTTCGATGCAACAACGCACACACCGGTGACGTGACGGCGAGGCGGTCTTTGAGGCTTTAACGCGCGACGCAAGCCTTACGGCTTGCACACCACACGCGACTTCGGTGTTGTCAAGCGGCCAATGTCAGTGATTTCCGCAATTGAGTATTTCTTGCAAAGTGCTGCCAAACGCGCTGCATCAACCTTCTGCGATACCAGCCGAACCGGCCTGTTCTCAATCGACGGCCGATTAATCGCCAGATCAACCGCCAGCGGTGATGCCGACGCATCAATCAGGACGAGATCAACATCCAACTTGCTGATGAGTTGATCTGCGGCGGCATAATTCCTGATCAGGTCACGTGCCTGAAACAGAAGGAACGGTGCGATGAGAAAAACCGTCGCGACGGTCGGAACCCATATCGCCTGCAAGGGAGCTTTTCCCTGTTCCCTCAATTGATGCCAACCCCAGGCTCCAAGCAGGCAGGCTACTCCAATCAGGCCGTGCATATAGCGATAGCCCCAGCCGTGTCCCTGGAATGCGATCAACAGAAACATCACAATCGGTGTCAGGATCAGAGCGCCAAACATCGCCAGATAAAGCGGCTTGCGGTTCCGGTAAACGGCTCCTGCCGCCACGATCAGCAGAGGGAGCAGGATCAGGTTCTGCCACGCAAAGAACCGCATCAGGTTCGCCGCCATGAGACTGTTCCGATCAGGCGGGGTCTCATCGATCAAGGCCCACAGCCGCTCCGCATAGCCGGAAATCCCACTCACCTGAAAACCCTCGGCAACGGCACCGCTCGCTACGGCCAGCTTCGCATAACTCACCCAGAACAGCCCGATCAGACCATAGGCTACACCATAGCAGGCAACCGTCTTCCACTCGCCACGATAGAGCAACAAGCGGATGAACGGCAGAACAAACAACGGATGAAATACCACCTGATGAAGCCCGCAAGCGATAAACCCGACAGCCATAGCCGCCGCGTGTCCACGCCATCCACCTCTCAGGAAGAACATGAGCCAGACCATATTGAGCGCGAGGTGGCCCGTCATGGCGTATCCCGTCATGCTCATGGCCCACACCTGCGTGGACGTCAGATACAGCAAAACAGCAACCGCGACAGACTCGGAGTTGTCCGGCCATAGATCTTGCGCAATCCGCCATGTCGCAAAGAGACCGATCAAGGCGAGTAAAGGATTAATCAGAAAACCCAGACCGGCATCGTAGACCAATGAATGGATCATCGCATTCACTGGTAGGTAGGCTGATACCCAGCCTGTCTTATCCGGCGTGACAATTAAGAACGTGTGGTTCATGGCGTCGAGCACAGCCCGCCAACGATCCGGAATACTCGCAACCAGTTGCCAGCCCGAAAACACTTCGGCGTCGAACAACACCATTTGTTCGTCGCGGCTGAATGCAAATTCACGCATGATGAAAAAGTGGCCGGCCGCGCCAACAAGCACCAACGCGGCTCCACCCAACAGCAGCTCACGACGCCCAATCTCGGGAATGGCCGGCACAGGCCATCGCATCCAGAACCAGGCGGAGGCGAAAAGCATCATCGCCGCGGCAATGACGTAGATGTCCTGCTCTCGGAAGAAAATATGGCTGATCTGATTGATGTTCGGGTCAGCAAGCAGTGCGACGCAGGTACAAAGCACAGCGAGCGCGAGCCCCACGAGACCTGCCATCTTTAAACCTGGAACGGTATGCGAGTCGTCTGGTCTGACAACTGGACCCTTGGCAACCTCGCCCAATGCATTAACGCTCATTTGCTATCCGCCGCTGCCCCACTTACCGCGACTACACAGCTACCGTGCCGGTAATCGTCCCAATCCTGCGCCCCGACGTTAGGCGGACAGCGTTAATTTGCGTCTAATATCAGCCAGTCAGCCCCTCCTTTAGGGAAACATTAGCCAACCTTGACTATCCTCCTCACGAAACAGGCGACAGGACTTTTCCGCTTTGTCGCCCGCTAGTGGACACCCAGAACAGCCATCTCGAAGGACCGGCAAGGATTTTCTGAACATGGCTGATGCCACAATCAACAATCTGCGAGAGACCGCACAACGTCGCTTCGAGCCGCGGATTATCGATACCGATTGGCTCGTCCTGAAAGAATTGCGCAAGGCGATTGAAAGCGCAGCTGATAAGACCATCAAACCCGGAATGAAAGTGGTTGATTTCGGCTGCGGTCGCGAACCTTACCGAACGGCCTTTGAAGAGCGCGGTGCAACGTATCTTGGTGCCGACTACGGATCGAACTGCGATCTACCAATCTCGGCCGATGGCAAGGTCCCGATATCAGACAACCATGCTGACGCGGTCTTGAGTGTTCAGGTTCTTGAACACGTCCGTGACCTTGATGTTTATCTCAATGAGGCCCGCCGCATTCTAAAACCAGACGGCCAGTTGATCCTGTCGACACATGGTACGTGGCTCTATCATCCACATCCCGAAGACCACCGCCGCTGGACCCGGCAAGGTCTCATTACCGATCTCGAAATGCGCGGCTTTGAAGTTACCGAATGCGTCCCAATCATTGGGCCCTTGGCCTGGACGCTCATGATCCGCCTGACAAGCTTCGCCTTTGTCCTTCGCAAAGTGCCACTCATTGGCTCTGCTTTGGCCGGCGCGCTGGCTGTCTTTTACAATCTTCGAGGCGTACTCGAAGACCGTGTTACCCCAGAATGGGTGCGTTCAGACAACGCCTGCGTCTACGCCATTCGAGCGCGTCCGAGCCCGAAGGACACGTAACGCGAGCTGGCGCGAGCCGGCCTAACGACCAGCCCAGTGGCATATGAACCTGTAGTAGAGAGCTTTAGCCAATGACCAGTGAGATCACGATAGAGGCGGTTACCGAACTGCTCGGCAAGCATGTATCGCTCTACAACTACAAGCCGCCGACATACCAGACTGAAATGCTATCCTCTCTCGCCCGCGTCTGGGTTGGACATCATAGGACACTGCTCGATATTGGTGGCGGCACAGGTTTGATGGCCGAGGCAATCTCTGAGTTCTTACCGGTCGATTCCGTCACGGCCATTGATGTCGTAGACCGATTCGCCGATGGCCTGTCGGTCCGTACTATGACTTACGACGGTCAGCTTTTGCCTTTTGGCGAAGGTGAATTTGACGCCGCCACGATCAACAACGTTGTCCACCATATTCCAGTCTCAGATCGAAAGCGCATCTTCAAGGAAATCCGCCGGGTCGTTGCTGGCCCACTCTATATCAAAGATCACGTATCCACTGGCCGCTTGAGCGATTTCCAGCTCACGGTTCTCGATGTTCTGGGTAACGTCCCATTTGGTGGCATGACAACGGCACAATACCTGTCACAAGCTGATTGGGCAGATTTGGCAAACAGTGCCGGATATAGCATCGCACGCCAGCACACCGGAGAATACCGAAGCGGCGCATCCGCCGCCGTCTTCCCGAACAGCCTTGAAGTGACGTTCCGTCTCGATCTGATGGATTCCTGATAAACAAAAAGCCTCGATCAACTTGCGATAGGTTGGAGGTGCTCATGGTACGCCCAACCCATCGCACAGAGATGATCGACTTTAAAAGTAAAGCAACGGGTCGCCGGAAGCGCCAAACTCATTTTGGATGAGGGCACAATAGCCCAGCGCTATCCAATGATCTCGGCGCGATCAAGTGCTGCACGCAACAGCACACTTCCACCGGCCGCCGCCCAGTCCTTTGTCATGTCTTCCGCTTCATTGTGACTAATGCCGTCAATGCAGGGCGTGAAGATCATCGCGGTCGGAGCAACGCGCGCCATGTAGACTGCATCATGCCCGGCAGCAGACGTAATATCCTGGTGGCTGAACCCGAGTTCAGCAGCGGCGTTGCGAACTGCCGACACACAGTCTTCATCAAAGGCAAGTGCTGGAAATTCGAATATCTGCTCAAGTTTCAGTTCAATGCCGCGCTCGTTGCAGATTTCAGCGACACCTTCTCGAACCGCCTTATCCATAGCCTCCAGTTTATCGCTAAACGGATGCCGGAGATCCACAGTCAGCCACACCTCACCAGGAATAACATTCCTTGAATTTGGATAAGCCTGGATCATCCCACACGTGGAACAGGCGTGCGGCTGGAAATCCCAACCGATCTTATTGATCTTCTCAATCACGGCCGCAGCACATACCAGCGCATCTTTCCGCCGGGCCATCGGTGTCGGCCCTGCATGGCTCTCCACGCCCGTCAGCGTAATCTCGTACCATCGCTGCCCATTCGCGTGGGTGACAACGCCAATATCTGTACCCGCCTCTTCAAGGAACGGTCCCTGCTCGATATGCACCTCAAAGAACGCATGGACGGGGCGGCCACCAACAGCTTCAGGCCCGTCGTAGCCAATACGCTTGAGTTCATCACCAAGCTTCAGACCGTCGGCATCTTCACGCGAATAGGCAAACTCAAGGTCGAATGCGCCTGCAAAAACACCTGAAGCAACCATGGCAGGTGCAAAACGGGAGCCTTCCTCATTGGTGAAGTTGACCACTTCAATCGGGTGCTTCGTCTTGATGTCTAGATCTTCCAGCGTGCGCAGCACTTCCAGGGCGGACAAAACGCCAAGAGGCCCGTCAAACTTTCCCCCGGTAGGTTGTGAATCGAGATGACTACCAAGCATAACCGGCGGCAAGTTCGGCTCAGATCCCTCACGGCGGGCGAACATATTGCCCATCTTATCAACGGACACCTTGCAGCCAATGTCTTCGCACCAAGACTTGAAGAGATTGCGTCCTTCAAGGTCAACGTCCGTCAGAGTCAGGCGTTTGACACCCCCTTTCGGCGTCGCTCCGATCTTGGCCATATCCATCAGACTTGACCAAAGCCGGTCGCCATTGATCTTAAGATTGCTATCAGGCCGCATCACTGTTCCTCATTGTAATTCTTGCCGTCAGTTTGTATCGCCTGAGCAGATTCTTCAATCCATGCTTTGAAATACGGAATGTAGCAAATGGCCTTATCACGCATGCGGGACCTTGAATCCCAGGCAGAGCAGCATCTCACGCCCTGCGGCGATGGCACCATGGTTTGGCGGCGATGGACTTCTGAGCGGCCCGATGCGCAACCAATCGTGCTACTGCACGGTGGTTCCGGTTCCTGGACCCATTGGATCAAGAACATCACGGCCTTACGGAAAGAACACGAAGTCTGGGCCATCGACATTCCCGGACTCGGTGACAGTGCCATGCCACATCAACCGTTCACACCCCAGTCTTGTGCTGACGCGTTTGTCGTTGGCTTCCGAGAGTTCTTCTCCCCAAGCAAGAAAGCCAAGATGGTTTGTTTCTCATTCGGTTGCCATGTCGGCACTTTGGCGGCATCCGAGCTCAATGACCGCTTGGCCGGCATGGTCATCATCGGCACCGCAGCGCTCGGCCTTCCCCGCTCACCCCACATGCGGCCGTTCCCGAAAGAGCGCACCACAATGTCGGACCAGGAAAAACGGGATGTTCATCGCAGCGTTCTCGAAATTCTCATGATCTCAAAACCCGAGCACATTGATGATGAAGCGATCGATCTTCAAGCTCTCAATATTGAGAAGGCACGGTTCCGTTCCCGCGAATTCGCAGCATCCTCAGATGTGAAGGACGGGCTAGCGAAGGTTCAGGCGCCACTCGCAACAATCTGGGGGCGGAATGACATCATCGCCCATCCCAGTGTGGAAACCTGCATTGAAATACTCCAAACTCACCATCCGGAACTGCAGCATCGCATCGTCGACAATGCTGGTCACTGGGTGATGTATGAACAGGCCGACGCTTTTAATGACGCGTTGCTGGGTTTTCTCAGGGACTAAATTGTCATGCGATAAGCTGCTCTAACGCGAAAGGGCGCACATGGCCCATGCAAAAATGAAAGCGCTTGTTTGCGATTCAATCACGGAAGATTTGTCCGGAGTCAGAATCCGCGAAATCGATGTGCCGACCCCAGGTGCTGGCGAGGTCCTGGTTGACGTCCAGGCCGCGAGCATCAACTTCCCCGACATTCTCATGTGCCAGGGCAAGTATCAGCACAAACCCCAACTGCCATTTGTTGTCGGCATGAACTTTGCCGGTAACGTTGTCGAGGTTGGACCTGATGTCCCGGACAATCTGGACTCAATGCGTGTCACCGGATCTCTGCGGCCCGGCGCCTTTAGTGAATATGTAATTGCCAAGGCCGACACACTGCACCGAATCCCCGATGACATGGCATATGCACCGGCAGCCGCCTATCCGTCAGTCTATCTCACCGCCTATGTCTCGCTTGTCCGCAGAGCCAACCTACAACCGGGAGAAACAGTCCTTGTCCATGGCGCAGCCGGCGGAGTCGGATTGGCCACCGTTGATCTCGCGAAGATACTTGGAGCCCGCGTTATCGCGACGGCGTCCTCGAAGACAAAGCTCGACTTCCTCAAATCCTATGGCGCTGACCTCGTTCTCAACGTCAACGAAGGTTTCCGCGAGGACGTCAAGGACTTCACCGACGGAAGAGGCGCCGACGTCATCTTTGATCCGGTCGGTGGCGATGTCTTTAACGAGTCAGCGCGCTGCATCGCCTTTGACGGCCGCCTCCTGGTTATCGGTTTTACATCGGGCCGCATCGCCAAGATTTCAACCAACATCCCATTGATCAAGGGATTTTCGGTCGTCGGTGTCCGGGCCGGTGAATATGGCCGCCGTTATCCGGAACGCGGGCGAGAGAATCTCGATGCAATCTGGCGGTTGGCAGCAGCCGGTCAATCACGCCCGCACGTTCATGCAGAACTACCGCTCGAAGAATTCCGCACGGGCTTCGACATGCTCACCAACCGCGACGTCATCGGCAAGGTTGTCCTCACGATGTAGCGCCGCAGCGAAAAGCGGTTCGTGTGACGGCGCGGCCAACTGAAAGCATTCGGCTGATCGCGCAATCGCGGCCCCGCCACGCGTGACCTAAACGACGGTCACATTGAGCTCCGGCAAACCATCAACATGCCCCTTGAGGACATCACCACGCTGCACGGCGCTCACACCAGCTGGTGTTCCGGTCAAAATTATGTCGCCCGGCCGCAACTCAAACAAACCGGACAGGTAGGCAATCTGCTCCGGTATCGACCAGATCATTTGCGCAAGATCGCCCTCTTGCCGCCGAGTCCCATTCACATCCAGCCAGATCGCACCCTTTTCAGGATGCCCAATGTCATCAGCTTTCACCAACGGTGTACAAGGCGCGGAATTCTCAAACGCCTTTCCAACCTCCCAGGGCCGGCCCATCTTCTTGGCAACACCCTGGAGATCACGGCGCGTCATATCCAACGCAACGCCATAGCCAAGGACATGATCCATTGCTTGCTCAACGGCGATCTTCGTCCCGCCGGACTTGAGCGCGACCATCATCTCAATTTCCCAATGCACATCCTCTGATGCCATCGGATAGGGAAACTCACCGCTGAGTAAGAGATTGTCCGGGTTCTTCTGGAAGAAAAACGGAGGTTCACGATCCGGATCGTGCCCCATCTCCCGCGTGTGCTCTGCATAGTTCCGGCCCACACAGTAGATACGGTGGACAGGAAATTGGCGGTCATCACCCTGCACCGGCAGGGCGGGAATCGGCATTGGATCGATAATGTAAGCCATAGTCATCCTTCACATGGAGCTGTTTCTTGATTTCAGTTTGGATGTCTGTGTCGAAAGCACAGCATCTGATTTCTAGTGGATTTCTGGTTCAGGAACGGCCGGGCCGGCTTCCAGGAAGTCAAAATCACAACCATCATCAGCCTGACCGATGTGTTCCTGGAACATACGGCCGTAACCACGCTGATACCGCGGCTCATTCGGCTTCCAGGCTGCTTTGCGCCGTTCCATTTCGTCATCCGAGATGTGCAAATGAATGGTCCGGTTCTTCACACTGACTTCGATCTCATCGCCGGTTTCAACCAGAGCCAGCGGACCACCGACGAAACTCTCAGGCGCAACATGGAGAATACAACCTCCATAGCTCGTCCCGCTCATCCGCCCGTCCGAGATCCGAAGCATATCCCGCACGCCCTGCTCAACCAACTTGCGTGGGATCGGCAGCATGCCCCACTCCGGCATTCCCGGTCCGCCTTTCGGACCTGCACTTTGTAGCACCAGAATATCATCAGCGGTGACATCGAGGTCTTCGCGCTCGATCTCCTCCGCCATGTGGTTGTAGTCACGAAAAACAATCGCACGGCCGCGATGCTCGTGCAGGCGGGCCTCGGCGGCGGATGGTTTGATCACACATCCCCGTGGAGCGAGGTTTCCCTTCAGGACCGCGGTAGCGCCACCCTCATAGATTGCCCGGTCCAGTGGCCGAATGACCTCATCGTTATGAACGACAGCATCAGCAATATTCTCGCCAACTGTCCGGCCATTCACTGTCACTGCATCCAGGTGCAACTTGTTTTCCAGGAGCTTCATCATCGCCGGCAACCCACCGGCATAGAAAAAGTCTTCCATCAAATACTCACCGGACGGTCGAATGTTCGCCAGGACGGGTACATCACGCCCAATCTGATCGAACCGCTCAAGCGACAAAGCAATCCCGGCACGGCGCGCCATTGCAATAACGTGGATGATCGCATTGGTTGAACCGCCCATGGCCATGTGGACCGTAATGCAATTCTCAATCGCGTCCGCTGTCAGGATCGATTCCGGCGTTACGTCATCCCACACCATATCGACAATTCGCCGCCCGGCCGCCGAACACATCCGAACGTGCTGAGAATCCGCGGCAGGAATGGACGACGCCCCCGGCAACGTCAGCCCCATCGCCTCGGCAATGCCCATCATCGTTGCGGCTGTGCCCATTGTCATGCATGTGCCGAACGAGCGCGCGATGCCATTCTCCATTTCGGCCCACTGGGCTTCGGTGATCTTACCGGCACGCTTCTCATCCCAGTATTTCCAGACGTCGGACCCCGATCCGAGGCTCTTGCCGGCCCAGTGCCCCCGCAACATCGGCCCAGCCGGACAGAAGATCATCGGAATGCCCATCGAAACGGCGCCCATAACCAGTCCCGGCGTGGTCTTGTCACAACCACCCAACAGCACAGCACCATCAATCGGATGAGACCTGAGCAGCTCTTCCGTCTCCATCGCCAGGAAGTTTCGGTAAAGCATCGTCGTCGGCTTGACGAATGGCTCCGAAAGCGAAATTGCCGGCAATTCCAGAGGAAATCCACCGGCCTGAAACACGCCGCGTTTCACATCCTCGACCCGATCACGAAGATGCGCATGACACTGGTTGATATCACTCCAGGTATTGATGATACCGATGACAGGCCGCTTGTCCCAGTCGGCCTGATCGTAACCGATCTGCCGCAGCCGCGAGCGGTGTCCGAACGCTCTGAGATCATTGACGCCGAGCCAACGGTGCGAGCGAAGTTCCTCAGGTTTCTTTTGTGCCACGGTGTGCGCTCCCCCATTATGCGGGCCCGAATTCGAGACGGGCGGTATCAATGCTGCCAGAGTAAAGCAACAGAACTTAAGTCGGCATCAATCCAATTCCGACGTGAAATCCAAAGTTGCTCTACCTCTTAAGTGTAGACCATCGTGCTGTGCTGCTGATGCTGAGTTGCCTGCTTCAATCAGAAGAGATCAACCATCCGGGACACAACATTACCACACCGGCGCCATTGTCAAATGGGCAGGCCGGCAAAATCAAAACAAAGTTGCATCAACTGCTCAAGGAATCACGCAGCGAGTGGGACGCCACCGTCAATCGCGAAACAGAGAAATCGTCGCCGCGCACTGTTTCATCGAGTTGCGACTTGAACTGGCTCAAACGCACCTCATTATCCGAGATCCAGGAGGCCAACGTGACATCATCATCTTCTCCGAATGCCCCCACGTACGTCTCGGCCAATTGGAAACTTGTCGCTTCCAACTGATCGATAGCTGCGTAGATTGCTAGCTGGTCATAGTAGTCGGTCACGCGCTGGGCCTGCACCTGGGATTTGATCTCAGAGATACCTATGAAGTCATGCGAACTAAGCACCGCCCTTGCCACCACCGGTGTGTCGCGCCCTGTGGCAATGCCAATTCGGCTGATCGCCGGCACAAGTCCCATGAACTCCAGTTGCGCAACCCGCTCCGCCAATTCTCTGCCAACACCGACCCGTGTAAGCGCATCAGTTTCTGTTTCAAACCTGGCAGCCTGCGCCTCTGAAAGGCAGTTGCCGATTGTCGAAGACAACTCACCCGCCTTCGTCGCCTGCTCCGTAGCAATTTGAGAGAAATCCTGTCCCGACTCGCGACGCAGCAAACGAATAATCTGCTCAATCAGGAACGATTGCACCCGCTGGTAAAGCCGCAACTGATCGAGGCCGCCGACAACGTTGTCCAGCGCGTCGAGCTGCGCCCACAGGCTTGGAAGGTCGTAAGTCTGAAGCACCGCAATGAAACCAGCAGCGATGTCGGCAGAACTGCGCCCTGTCGCATCCTGCAGACGAATGAGCATCGTCGGGCCGCCGCGGTTAATCATGGCGTTCGAAATTCGCGTGACGACAATCTCTCGGCGCAAGCGATGGGATTTGATTTCATCACCAAAATCGCGCCGCAATGCTGCCGGGAAATACTCTTCAACGAAGATTTCGTTTGCCGGCTGGTCGGGAATTGGACTGGCCATCAGATCTTGCGCCAACGCTATCTTTGACCAACTCAGGAGAACAGCGAGCTCCGGGCGGGTCAAACCCTGCCCATTAGATTGAAGTACCAAGAGGGCATCGTCGCTTGGCAGATCTTCCAATTCCCGGTCCAGCAAGCCGCGCTGCTCAAGATCCCGCATCAGCCGGCCCGCATAGCCCAGTCGTTGCGGGCTCCGCAACTCTGCCAGACTGATCGCAAGAGACTGCTGGTAGTTGTTCCATAAACAAGCTTCAGCCACTTCCTCCGTGAAACTTGCCAAGAAGGTGTTGCGCTGTTCAAGCGTCAGTCGGCCGTCGCGAAGTGGCGCCCCCACGGCAATCTTGATGTTCACTTCCTTGTCGGACGAATTCACACCTGCGGAATTGTCGATAAAGTCCGTATTGATACGGCCGCCGTTGCGCGCGAATTCTATCCGGCCTTTCTGTGTGACACCCAGGTTGGCGCCTTCTCCAATGACCCTTGCACCCGCTTCAGCGGCATTGATCCTGATCGCATCATTCGCGCGATCGCCAACGGAATCATCTGTCTCACCGTCTGCACGCAGATACGTCCCGATACCACCGAACCATAGAAGGTCAACTTCGGCCTTGAGAACGATGCGCAGTAACTCGAGCGGAGTTACTGTCTCAACATCTGTCCCAAGCACTTTGCGGATCTCGGAACTGAGCTTGATCTGCTTGGCTTGACGCGAGAACACGCCTCCGCCGGTCGAGATCTTGCTCTTGTCATAGTCCTGCCAGCTCGACTGCCCTTGATCAAACAGACGGCGGCGTTCAGCAAAAGACGTCTCCGGATCGGGATCCGGATCAATGAAAATGTCGCGATGATCAAAGGCTGCAATCAGCTTGGTTGCAGGCGACAGCAGCATTCCATTGCCGAAGACGTCGCCTGACATATCGCCAACGCCCGCTGCCGTGAACGGGGTGGTCTGGATGTCGTGATCCATCTCGCGAAAATGTCGCTTGACCGACTCCCAACCGCCGCGCGCCGTGATGCCCATCTTCTTGTGGTCGTATCCCGCTGAGCCACCCGAGGCAAACGCGTCACCCAACCAGAAATCATGACCTTCTGAAATCTCATTCGCGTAGTCCGAAAACGTCGCTGTTCCTTTGTCTGCGGCAACCACCAGATAAGGGTCGTCACCATCGAAGCGAACTGTTCGCTCCGGAGGAACAATCTCACCGTCAACGACATTGTCAGTCAGTTCGAGCATGGTCGAAATGAACAGTCGGTAGCTCTCCACCGCCTCAGCCACGACAGCCGAACGATCACCACCGCGTGGCAGTCTCTTAGGATAAAAGCCTCCTTTTGATCCATCCGGCACAATGACTGTATTTTTGACCTGCTGCGCTTTGCAGAGACCCAAAACCTCCGTTCGAAAATCCTGGGCCCGGTCCGACCAGCGCAATCCGCCACGTGCAATGGGTCCAAACCTGAGATGCACACCCTCAACGCGCGTACTGTAGACCCAGATTTCCCGATAGGGCTTCGGGGCGGGCAGCCAGCCGATTCTCTGTGGATCGAATTTGAAAGCCAAAACATTGACCGGTTCACCATCGCGATCCAGCTGAAAGTAGTTGCTCCGGACTGTTGCCAGAATGAGCGACAGGAAATGCCGAATAATGCGATCTTCATCAAGGTGGGGCACATCAGCCAATGCATCCTCGATGCGTTTTTCAACTTCGTCAGACGGGCCCTGACGATACTCAACCGGCATTCCGTTTTCCGGATCAAACCGCGTCCGGAAGAGAGCCATCAAATCAACCGCGATTTCCGGATAGGAGACAATCGTCTCCGCAACGTATCTGAGCCCGAACGGGACTCCCGTTTGACGGAGATACGCAGCATAAGCACGAAACAGATGGGCCTCACGCCAATCCATTTTGGCCTCGTGAATCAGATGATTGAAACCATCATCGGCAGCAATGCCGTTGCGTACGGCAAGAAATCCCGCTTCAAGGCGCAGGCCTTCATCTGCCAGATCCACGGCACGGCCATCAGCGATGTCCAGCTCCATATCATGAAGCACGACAGAGCGAGCGCCCTGCTGGAATTTTGGTGTAATGCGATAGCTGCGCTCATCGATTGCCCGAAAGCCGAAATTCTCCAGAACCGGCACGCGTTCGGACAGAGGGATTGGTTCATCGAAACGGTAGACAGTCGCATTCACGCGTGACTGCCCGCCGCTGCTGCCGCGAAAGTCAATGGCGACAGGCTTGTCGTCGCTCAGTCGCTCAATACGGCTGACATCTTCCAGTGCGCGCGGGATTGAGAATCGTTCGGTGTAGCCCGCCGTGAAGGCACCCTTGTACTTTCCCTGAAGACCGGCAAACACATCAGGTCCTGCAACCATCGCATCCGCGAGGCGATCATCCCAGCTCGTTGTCAATTCGGTGATTTGCTCTTCAAGCGCAACCAGATCAATTGCGGGATACGCCTCACCCCGGCTACGCCCGATAATATAGTGGACCCGGATCAGTGGGCTCTCAGGGAAGAACGGTGTGAAGGCCGAGACATGTCCGGCAAAGGTCTCACAGAGAATATCGCCGATCCGCTCGCGTGCCCCGGTTGAGAACTTTTCCCTCGGAACATAGACGAGCACTGAAACGAACCTGTCGAACCGGTCCTGCCGCGCGAAAACTCTGACACGCGGCCTGAGATCAAGATCCAGGATCGCTCGCGCCCATTTGACCAGAATAGATGTATCGATCAGGAAGAGTTCGTCACGCGGGAAATTCTCCAACACGTTGAGCAGTGCTTTGCCGTCATGGCTGCCAGGTGAGATGCCGGACATTTCGACGACGTCTTGCACCTTGCGTCTCAAAAACGGTATCGAGCTTGGCCGCTCGGTATAGGCGTTTGATGTCAGCAGACCAACCAGACGAATCTCACCGACCTGCCGACCGGATTCATCGTATGTTTTGAGCCCGATGTAGTCCATGTTCGCGCGGCGATGAATGCGCGAAACGATATTGGACTTGGTAATGATGAGCGGATCATCGCCAAACACAAACTGCCGGCTGTCCGGTGTCAGCTCCAGCGCCTCACCGTCCTTCCAGAGCACCTTGAGATCCGGGTCGCGCAGCACACCCAGCGCCGAGCCCATATCCGGAACCAAACGACCTGTCTCAACATCTCCCTCAAGCTTGTTCTGCCTGAGTCCGAGGAACGTGAAGTTGCCAGCAAGCAGCCAGTGGCAAAACTCAACAGTTTCGGCTCGGGTCTGCTCATCACCCGCAGACGTGTTTTCACTCAGCGCTGTCACCGCTGCACCGAACATATCAAGCATTGGCCGCCAGTCGCGCACCGCAGTACGCACCAGCGTCAGCACATCATCGAGGCCGTTCTTGATCTTGTCCGATTGTTCCTCGGAAAGCTGCCGCGCAAAAATGACAACAAGGCTCTCGTGCGTCGCCCCACTGTGATCCCCCCCTCGGGTCACGCTTGGGAGAACGTGCCGCTTCCCATCTTTCTCCTGAATGGCGATCAACGGGTGAAGCAACAGGCTGACGTCTACTCCGTGGCTTCGAAGCTCACCAACAATGCTATCCACAAGGAAAGGCATGTCATCGTTCAGAATCTCAATGACCACATCACCTGAGTGCTTTTCTGCACCCGGCCAGGGACCTATCCTGATCTTATGATTGTCTTTCGGCTTGGCCTGGACAAACTCATGGATGGACGTCACGCAGCCGGCCAGCTCAGCATCGGAAATTCCGGACAGAGCACGCAGGTCACCATTTCGGAGCAAGACGGTAGCAAACTCCGAAATCTCACTCGCCCCGAAATGATTGGCCAAGCGTTGCGCGACCTCGGCCCCGTTGGCTTCTCCAGATGATCGTGAAGACGCTCCGTCTCCATCTCCATCCGCTGCTTTGCCATCGCCCAGGCCCAACATCTGGCCAATCAGTCGTTTCATAACACTAGTCCCTTGCATACTCGGCCGGAGACGTAACCCCGGCCCCATACGCGGTCCAAGGCTAAGGTCACGACGCGCAACAACTATATACCGCCGGCCTCCAACAGCCATCGAAATCGAATCGGCCTCAGCATTCCAGATTGCCTATGCAGCTGAACTACCTGGCCTAAGCTTATGAATTTCAGTTAATAATTGAATGCCAATTTTCTTCGATCATCCTTCCAAGTAACCATTTTGGAACCTTCCCAGGTTAAATTTCAAATCGATTAACTCTCGAATCAATCCGGGACATCGAGATCCACCAAGCTCGACAGAAGGCGATACGTCTGAACGAGCCACCGCCTGGGAGGAGCACAACCGTGCTGGACGTCGCGCTTGTCAATTATGTTGGTGCAGGTTGGTGCTCTCTCGCACCCACATATGGATTGGAACTGCCTCAGGGAGCAGTAGCGAGCGGCAAGATCCTGCTGCAATCAATGCATCAACAAGCGCCAGCGGAGACCCAGGCATTTGTGGAGAGCACGGTTCAAGCGATTTGGACGGACTGGCTCAGCTCAGGCATGCCGGAATCGGTAGCACTATCCCATTTGGAAATCTTGCCCAGGCTGATTCAGGAACACCAGCCGGCAACTGATACAATCATCGCTGCCATTGCGATCACCACGGCAACCAACAAACTCGGACCCGCCGCGATCAACGCACAGGCCCGCCGTTTGAGCTCTGAGATTGTCGAGCGCGCACGCGAAAACAACTTCTTCCAGAAATTCGGCATCAGTGACGGGGTCATATTCTATTTTCTCGAAGCCATTTACGGCCAGTTGCTGCGCGCCTGGCCGGTCGTCGACTGCGCCAATACGCAGTTGCGATATCACTGCGACGTCAAACCATGGCAATTCAATGCTGAGCCACCTGCCGCGGATGAGCCTCCAGCAATAATTGAACACGCAGAGCCAGAACTGCAAACCAGTGAGGCCACAACCACCGAATCACAGCCTTCGCCCACCGCTCCGGTTGAATCCGACGAGCAACCCACGTCAGCATCTGATACACCGCCCCTTGAAATGCTTCAGGCCTCCATCGCCAAGCGTTTCGGTCCGACGGAACTGAATGATCTGCAAAAGACATTCTTCACCCATCACTACGAAGATCTGCTTCGCATTCTGGGTGACAACGCGATCCCAACAGACGAGCTGGCCACCTTCGCGAGGAGTGCAGAGCAGCTCCTGGGCGACGGAGAATTTGCCCAGGCTGACCTCGCCTTGTCATCGCTCGAACAAAGCCTGGAGGACATCCAGACAGACGACGAGGCTTCGATCGGGAACATCGACAGCTGGCTCGCGCGATGCCGGTCTTGGCGCGCCAAGCTGACTGAGCTGCAATTCGACTTTCGCCGCGCCGCACGTCACTATGAAGTTTCCGCCAAACATCTTCCGCGCGAAAACTACACCGGCCGCTGGACGTACACTGCAAGGCAGATCCAGGCGCTCGCTTGGCAGCACAGAATGCATGGCGATGTCAGCGCGCTTGATGAGGCCATCAAGATCGGTACCGGCTTCATTATGATCTTGCACGATACGAACAAACATGTCTGCCAGGCGCATGCCAAGGCACAGCTGGCGCGGATTCTTCTGACGGCTGCTGAGCAGAAGAACGACACAGACCAACTTGAACTGGCCGCGCGCAACATCAGCGAAGCCATTGATGCCTTCGAACAGGAAGGCCTAGTCACAGACAAATCGGATGCAGTCATCCTCCTCGCTGACATCTTCAACGAACTTGGGCGGACCCGAGGCAACGCAGAGCATCTCGAAGATGCTGTTCGCGCCTACCAGGCCGCGCTCGGCTCCGACAGCCTTGATGTTAATGACGCCGAGCGCCGTATGCTGGGTGCCAAGCTCGGTGTGGCTCTCGCCCGCCTCGGTCAGAGCACAAAGAATGACGAGCTCCGCACACTATCTATAGAGACATTGCAGAAAGCACTGTCAAAGCCTGCTCCGGAACCGGCGACGCTTCACTCATCGGCCTACTTGCCACGCGCGTTTGCATCGCTCGGTGACATGTTAGCGAGCGATGCAAACGAAACTGATGCCAAAACAGAGGTCATCAAGGCTTACGAGACGGCCAATGAACTCACCTACCTCGACCCCGGCTATCCTCTGAACGAGAGCACCCGCGATGCACTTCAAGCACTGAAAGCCGATCTTGGATTGGAACAAGCTGACGATCCGGCGACCACACCAACCGAACACCAAGTCGAGGAAGTTGTCGAAGAGGCACATCCGTCCGAAGCAACGGCCCGTAGCGAAAACCATTACTTGGCCAGGTTGCGTGAAACGCTCAGGGAGGCCCATGCCAACCAATCAAAGCCGCGCGGTAGCAAAAAACTGTCAGCCTAACGAGGCGTGAGCACTTCAACGGCTGACGCGCGGCAACGCTTTCTGAGGCCGTCGCAAGGGTCAATGGCGACTCGCGCAAGTTGCTTGAGACAGCGATTGGCGCAGTGATCGTAGCAAACCCCTGCCACCGGGTTTTGCGGCAATCCAGCCATAGTGGAACGAGATCTCAACGCGCTTCATCCTCACCGCCGACCCGCCAGTAACACAATCCTGCTTTTTGATGTATGACTAACGCCGATTCGCGCCGGATTCTCGCTCTTAATTGGCAGCTGCCAGAGCCGACGAATACGGATATTCGGCGTCTCGATTGCCGGGTGCGGCCCACGGGGCTTGCGTTTGAATAAAAGACAGGTCTGGAATTACTGCCGTGAAGAACACCATCGCAGTCATGAACACGAAGGGCGGCGTCGGCAAATCGACCGTCGTGCTGGGCCTGGCTGAGACCTTGTCTGTATTTGAGAATAAGTCAGTCCTCGTGATCGACTCAGACTCTCAGGCAAGCGTCAGTTCGATGTTGATGAGCACGCCCAATCTCTACACCCTGCAGTCGTCCGGCAAAACCATCGTCGAATATCTCGTCGCCACAGTCCTCAACAATGGCGCTGAGGATTGGCAGAAGTACATCGTTTCCGAGCTGTCAGACGTCGACGACGCGGAGACCATTCATACGTTCCCCAGTGACGTGCAGCTAACCTTGTTCGAGCGCGAAGTCTCACGCGAGAGCCAGCACACCCGCCTGAGGACAGCGATCGGCAGCCTGCTCGATCAGCTCCGCTCCTCATTTGATATCGTATTGGTCGACTGCCCGCCGGGACTCTCGGTTTTGACCGAGAGCTGGTTGCGCGAGGCGGACTATCACATCAGTCCGACAAAAGCGGATTACATTTCAACTTGCGGCCTGGAGGTCTTCCGCCGGTTCAAAGCGCTGCATCCGGAAATGGGTTTTGCCCAGAACCTCGGCGTCGTCATCAATATGAAGGACATGATGTCCCCGGTTGACGAAGAATACCATCAATGGCTGCTCAATGATGCCGACAATCGGTGCTTCGCCAGTGTGATCCCCCGGATGACAGCCCTACAGGATGCCGCCCGCTTTCAAAGCCAGCCGCGGTCTTTCGCAGCCAAGTATCCGGGTGCAGCAGGCCAGGCGTTTCGCGGCCTAGCCAAAGAAATTCTCGAGCGGATGTCAGCCTGATCCGAAGCCGCCGGTGACAGGCTGGCAAGCATCCGTCCGAGCGCAGACTCAAAACGGCGCAACTTCCCCACGTCCGGGGAAAGATCTATCGACACTAGTTTTCGAGAAGTTTTGGAGCGGGCGATGAGATTCGAACTCACGACCCTCACGTTGGCAACGTGATGCTCTACCCCTGAGCTACGCCCGCGTCCATCTGCCGATGTAGACTTGCTACCGGCAAGGCACCGGTTTATGTACCAATCCGAAGCTGATTGCAAGCATTCAATTGCGTCATGGTAATCGCCCTGAGCTAGGGTCATGCTGGCCGGTTCCGAGACACGATCTGGCCGAGCCGAACGTTAGGTAAGGGTGACGACGGAACCCGCCCCCACTGGCCATCTCGCCTGTGCCATGCCGGAACGATCATTGCCCAAGCGACCCAGCGCCGCCGAACGCCTGCAGACTGAAGAACAATCCATCATCCCGCAGCAAGGGCCCAAACCCGATGTCGACCCCCACATCCTCGCGCCAATACCTGTTTGAACGGCTGGCCGCACTCAACATCGAAACGACCACGCTCGAGCACGACCCCGTCTACACTGTCGAAGAGAGTGAAGTCATTCATCACAAACTGCCCGGCGGTCACACCAAGAACCTGTTTCTAAAGGACGCCAAAGGCCGGCTCATTCTGGTCATTGCGCAGAGCCACACCCGGATCAACTTGAAAACACTACACAAAACGCTGGGTTGCGGACGCCTGAGCTTTGGAAAACCAGACCTCCTGATGGACGTACTTGGCGTCGAACCAGGTTCGGTTTCCGCATTCTGCGTCATTTCTGACGATCAGAAGAAGCTTGATCAGGTAATTTTCGACGAAACCCTAATGGCGTTCGATGACTTGAACTGTCATCCCATGACAAATACCGCTACAACCACAATCAAGCGGGATGATCTCTTGCGGTTTATGCGAGACTGCGGCCATGAACCGCGTATTATGTCAATTGTCGATCAAGATACCCAAATAGCCGGGTAGGCAATAGCGCGCGGCTCATCGCGCCGCATGCGGAGAAGTACGAATGACGATCGAATTTGAAGGTGCTGCGACTGGCTCCCTCGGCGGTGCCGGCGGCGACCTGATCAAAGACACCACCACAGCCGACTTCGGCGCAGATGTTATTGAGGCCTCGCGCGATTGCTTGGTACTTGTCGATTTCTGGGCCGGCTGGTGCGCGCCATGTAAGCAGCTCACACCCGTGCTTGAGAGCGTCGTGACCAGCTATCAGGGCAAGGTTCGGCTCGTGAAAATCGATGTCGACGCGCACCCCGCTATTGCTGGTCAGTTGCGCATTCAGTCATTGCCAACGGTCTATGCCTTCCGCAATGGACAACCTCTCGATGGATTTATGGGCGCACAGCCCGAAAGCGGAATTCGCGAATTCATAGACCGTCTCCTGGGGCCAGATGAGGAAGCGGCCGTCGAAGAGACACTCGCGGCAGCGAACGAGGCCCTCGAGGCCGGCGATCTGCAAACCGCCGCCCAGGTCTTCGCCACGATCCTGCAATCAGACGGCCAGCAGCCAGAGGCGCTTGCTGGTCTCGCCAAATGCTATCTCCAAAGCGGCGACGCGGAGCGGGCCAAGCAGACGATCGAGCTCGTCCCACCCGACAAGCGCGAAACAGCTTCGGTTGCCAGCGTATTGGCAACTTTGGAGTTGGCGGAGAATGCACCAGCTTCAGGAGAGCTTGCGTCTTTGGAGAGCAAAGTCGCATCCAATCCCGCGGACCACGATGCCCGACTGGAATTGGCGATTGCAGCGGCAGCATCAGGCGACAAGCAGCGCGCCGTTGATGAACTCATTGAGATCTTCCGGCGTGATCGCAACTGGAACGAAGAGGCCGCCCGCAAGCAGCTTGTGAAGTTCTTCGAGGCTTGGGGACCGAAAGACCCGATGACGCTCGAAGGCCGACGGCGACTGTCTTCATTGATGTTCGCCTAACCGCAACCAATCGACGGGGACTGATATGTCGCCGATCTCCCGCTATCGTAATCTTGACGACCTACCTGGTGAAGTACCCCTGTTTCCATTGCGTGGTGCTATCTTGCTACCGCGTACTGTCCTGCCACTAAACGTTTTCGAGCCCCGCTATCTGGCAATGCTCGATGACGTGATCTCTTCCAACCGCCTGCTGGGCATCATTCAGCCCAAGGCCGTTGATGGAGATTCGGCGGAAGAGAGCCCGAAGGATCCCTCCGCCGAAATGAAACCGGTCGGCTGCACAGGCCGCGTGACCGGATTCCAGGAACTCGACGACGGCCGGTTAGCGATTGGCCTCACAGGTATTGCCCGTTTCCGTATCGGCGAGGAAATGGATCTCGAAACGCCCTATCGCGTGTTTGAAGTTGATCACTCTGAATTCGGCGCTGATCTCAAGACCGATAGCGGCGAAGAGCTGGTTGATCGCGCAGCTCTCCTCAAAACGCTTCAGCCTTACTTCGAAGCCAAGCGTCTGAAGGCCGATTGGCAGGCCTTCAACAATGCGCCGGCCGAGCTCCTGATTAACTCGCTCTCCACGATCTGTCCGTTTGGCCCCGAAGAGAAGCAGGCTCTTCTTGAGGCACCAGACCTGAAGGCACGAGCTGACGTGTTAGCAAAACTCGTTGTCATGGACCTGGCCTCGGACGATCGCTCAGGGGGCAGTGTACAATAGATGGCACCGCAGGATGACCAACCCACGGATAGGCCGGCCACACGAGACGACCGTGCCACAGAGCCATCGTTTCTCGAATTCCTGGTTTGCCCGGTCACGAAAGAGTCGCTGATGTACTCACGTGAACGCAACGAGCTGATCAGCAGGCGGGCCCGTCTCGCCTACCCCATCGTTGACGGCATCCCATTGATGGCTCCGGATGCAGCCCGCGAACTCAACGATGATGAGAACTTCTAGATCTTCAGCAGTTCATTCGACTGACTAATCATCCAGTCGTCGGGCCGTAAGCTTCGGCAATTCCCAAAACAGCATTGGCTGCTAGGCAAACGTTTTGCCGGGCTACGGAATACTGACGTCTGCCTCCTCAGGCTCGGCCGACAACAAGCGCTCCGACCGCGCCGCCAGGTATTCTTCACTCCGCATCTCAAACAACCGCGATTCAGTGCGCTCGAAAAGGTCCGCACCATCGCCTTCCGGGTAAATCTTGTTTGGCTCCGCTTCTGCCGACGCAATAAGGCAGATCCTGCCGTCATAAAGCGTATCAATCAGATTGATGAATCGACGGGCTTCATTGCGGCGCGCCGGAGTGAGAACCGGAATGCCCTCGATAATCACAGTATGAAACGCGCGCGCAACCGCGAGATAGTCGGCTGCCCCGAGCGGTTGCCCACACAGGTCCGCAAATGTAAACCGGGCAACACCCATGGCCGCCCGCGGAACGCGCACCGTCCGCCCTTTGACCTCTAGTGTGCTCTCTTCGATCGCGGCCCCACCGGTCAATTCACTCCACATTGCATCGAGCCCTTCAGCCGCCGCCGCGTCGAGGGGCGAGAAATACAGCTGCTTGCCGCTCAACTTCTCCAACCGGAAATCCTTGGCCGCATCAAGCTCCACGACATCCATATGTTGAGTAATCAACTGAATGAATGGGAGAAACAGTTGCCGGTTCAGGCCATTTTTGTAGAGCTGATCGGGCTGAGCGTTCGACGTCGCAACGACAACGACGTCATCATCGAACATTCCCGTGAATAATCGCCCTACGATCATCGCATCGGCAATATCCGTAATATGAAACTCGTCGAAACACAGCAGTTTCGCTTCTGCGGCAAGCTGTTTTGCGACGTGAGGAATGGGATCGCCATCAATGTGCTTGCGCGCGTCACCAATCTTGTCGTGAACTTCCGCCATAAACTCATGAAAATGCACGCGGCGCTTGCGTCCGAAACGCGTCGCCTCATAAAACATGTCCATGAGCATCGTCTTACCGCGACCGACGCTGCCGTGAAGGTAAATACCGCGTGGTGGCGCAACCGAGCGGCCCAACAACCAGCCCAACCCACCACGAGACTCCTGCCAACTGCCAAGTTCGGTTTGCAGTTGACGAAATCGCGATGCAGCAAGCCTCTGCCGGGAGTCGTCCTCCAACTCTCCCGACTTCACTCGCTCATTATAGATTTCCACTAGGTCTTCAGACATGCCAAACGGCTACCGGTCGCGTCCTGCAAGGTCAACACCACCGGGTGCGACAGAGTTCTCCTCGCCATCACCGCCACGGCTGCCCACCCAGAAGACAGCCCACAATCGCCCCGCTGCACAACAAGTCATATGCCACTTCATTGCAGACGTCCCTGCAGTTGGCCTGCCTCCCACTCTCTCTGGCAATATATGTATAGAGTGCGAGAGGCTGCTCTTAGTTGCTGCTGATCTTCAAACATCCCTGGAGTTTGTGGAAACGCTAACTGTCACCAATCCGTGCATAGAAATGCACACTGCCAATCTCTCTCACCTTGGCACTCCAGTATTTAGAATAGTTTCCTGCCGGCAGAACAAATGCTGCCACCCTTCGCGCAATCACCACAGCCACAATCACGTTTCCAAAAACAACTCTGCCGTCGACAACAAACAACAGTTTCATTTTTCGCATTTCGAAACACACCGTCGATGCGCATCGCATCATTCACAATGAGAAAACTATGAAGCCAAAAATCAAAACTTTGACTCCAACCATGCCACCGTTTTCGTGCTGTCACCGTCGACAATTTCAATCGATTGCAATCAGACTTTTATGCCGACAAGTGAGAATCCAAACTTCAGACAAAATTGGAAGTCGATGAAAACATTCAATTTTGAGGACTTTGCGCAACACATTTGGTCGAATTGAAAAGTTTTTGCATTCAGATTTCATTTTACATGTCAACAAATCAAAAGAATTTGCCCATGATTTTTTTGTTCGAATCACTCGAACGAAATTGGGAGAAAGAACTATGGCTAGAACTGCTACGAAGAAGGCACCGGCTAAAAAAGCTGCTGCTAAAAAGTCTACAGTAAAGAAGGCACCTGCGCGTAAGGCAACCATCAAGTCTGCTGCCAAGAAGGCTGCACCGAAGAAGGTCGTCAAGAAGGTCGCCAAGAAGGCAGCTCCTAAGAAGGTCGCTGCAAAGAAGACTGTTGCTAAGAAGGCTGTTGCCAAGAAGACCGTTGCTCGCAAGACAGCTGTCAAGAAGGCTGCACCGAAGAAGTCGGCTCCGAAGAAAGCTGTTGCTCGTAAGTCGACTGCTCGCAAAACAACAGTCAAGTCTGCAGCAAAGAAAGTTGCATCAAAGCGAAAGGCGTCTGCCAAGCCTGCCTCTCGCAAGCGGGCAACTATCAGCCGCAGGGCTGCTTAACTAAAACTGCACGATATCGCCCCGCCCTGGTAATGGGCGACCGGGGCAGGGGCGAAACTCGTGTCTCCATTTTGGATATTCCTAATAACTGGCGGTTACCCCTCGTAACGCCGGTTATTTTTTTGTCTTAAGACATAAAAAAGGCGCTGCATCACAAACAGCGCCTCTTATCAGTGAGAAATGGTCTACAACCCTGCGTTAAACGCGACGCTCGACCATAAGCTTTTTCAGCTCAGCAATGGCTTTCGCCGGATTAAGGCCCTTAGGGCAGGCCTTTGCGCAATTCATGATCGTATGACAGCGATAAAGCCGGAATGGGTCTTCCAGATCATCGAGCCGTTCACCTGTCGCTTCATCACGCGAGTCATTCACCCATCGGTAGGCCTGCAAAAGAATAGCTGGGCCCAAATAGCGGTCTGAATTCCACCAATAGCTGGGGCAGGATGTCGAGCAGCATGCGCACATAATGCATTCATAAAGCCCATCGAGCCCTTCGCGATCATCGCGGCTTTGACGCCACTCTGTTGGCGGCTTGGGACTGGTCGTCTTCAGCCAAGGCTCGATCGAACGATGCTGCGCATAGAAGTTGGTCATGTCGGGCACAAGGTCTTTCACGACCTCCATGTGCGGCAGCGGATAGATTTTCACCGCACCGCTCACATCCTCGATGGCCTGAAGGCAAGCCAGGCCATTGGTGCCATTGATGTTCATGGCGCAGGAACCGCAAATGCCCTCGCGGCAGGAGCGACGGAAGGTCAGGGTAGAGTCTATCTCACCTTTGATCTTGATAAGCGCATCAAGGATCATTGGTCCGCAGTCATCGAGATCGAGCCAATAGCTGTCGACGCGTGGATTGGCATTATCATCAGGGCTCCAACGGTAGACCTGGAACTCCTTCCACTTGCCGCCTGTGCCTTTCTTATTCCACGCCTTGCCTCGCTTGATCTGCGAGTTCTTGGGCAGGGTTAGCTGTACCATGGTTTCGTATCCTTCGCGTCCGCAAGTTCCAATCTCAATATCGGCCCGCTGGCCGAACATTCCTATTCGACGAGCCTTGGCGCTAAGCGCCTCTAAACTCCTTCAACTGACCAACCAAACCGGTCAGTTTAACTGCTATGCGCAGACCGGCCTCCACCGACTGCTTGAGCGTCGCCCGCTCCAAAACCAGCTGATTGAGCTCTTCCTGCGCCTCGCCAAAGCCGTAGAAGATTTCATCAGGAGGATCGACCTCGCCATCCTCGATCGCAGCCATAACTTCGTACGCGTTCTGCGAGGCCAGCACGAGCATCGATGCAATATCATTCATCGACTGGTGATAGATTCGGATTGCGTTCGGCCCCACCCGTGTCCCATGCACTCCGAACTTAAGCGGCGAGCTAACGGCTGCGCCTTCGCCTGCAAAGAGCTTTTGTGCCTTGTGGAACCGCTTGAAGATCTCCTGAAGCCCCAAGCAACACTTTTCGAGGTCTCTAAGGGCAACAACGACCTTACGTTTAGACTTCGAGCGGTCTGGCGTCCTCTCTTGCGCGACCCAGTTGACAGCCGCAATCGATGCAATCGCGCCAAGCGCCGCCAGGGCAGGCAGCACCGCGGAAAACGGATCCGGCGCAATGCGCGTGTCGGCATCTTCTATGTCAGAGGCTTGAGTCTGACTGTCAGTCACGATTCAATCTCCGCCATATGATGGCACGCGCCCGAAATTAACAATCTAGACCAACGGGCAGGAAACAATACTGCTTCACCTTTGCTATTCCGCCAGAGCCAATCGAATTGGCCCCTGGCGGGCATAAACCCTTTCACTAGTAAACGCGGGCCTTCGGCTCGATGTAACCAATCTCGTTGGTCATCGTGTACTCATGCACAGGCCGATAATCGATATTGACCGTCTGTGATGCATCATCCGCCCAAGCCAGCGTATGCTTCATCCAGTTGGCATCGTCGCGCTCTTCGAAATCTTCACGCGCATGCGCCCCGCGGCTCTCTTTGCGATTATCTGCACTGTTGACCGTCACAGCAGCCTGCGAAATCAGGTTTTCGTATTCAAGCGCTTCAACCAGATCCGAGTTCCAGATCAACGAGCGGTCAGAAATACCGATGTCGCTCGATTGCTGCCAGATCTCCCTGATCTTCTCGACGCCTTCCTCAAGAACCGGGCCGTCTCTGAAAACAGCACAGTTGGTCTGCATCACGCGCTGCATATCGAGGCGCAGCTTTGATGTCGGGCTTCCACCTGCCGAGTGGCGAACACGGTCAAGCCGCGAGAGCGCCAATTCATCGGCATCAGCAGGCAAGTCGGCATGGGCCGAGCCTGCTTCAACGGTCTCAGCACAACGCAATCCTGCCGCACGGCCAAACACAACAAGGTCAATTAGCGAATTCGAGCCAAGTCGGTTGGCACCATGCACAGAAACGCAGGCCGCCTCACCGATCGCCATCAATCCTGGCACAACATGATCCGGATCGCCGTTCTTGAGAGTGACCACTTCACCATGGAAGTTCGTGGGTATGCCGCCCATGTTGTAGTGGACCGTCGGGATCACCGGGATCGGCTGCCGACGCAAGTCAACACCGGCAAAGATCTTAGCGCTTTCGGTAATGCCCGGCAGTCGCTCAGCGAGAATCTTTGGATCGAGGTGGTCCAGATGCAGGAAGATGTGGTCCTTGTCTTTGCCGACACCGCGGCCATCGCGGATTTCCATCGTCATAGAGCGGGAAACCACATCGCGGGAGGCCAGGTCTTTCACGCTTGGAGCATAGCGCTCCATAAACCGCTCGCCCTCACTGTTGGTGAGATAACCGCCTTCGCCGCGCGATCCTTCGGTAATCAAAACACCGGCACCGTAGATGCCCGTCGGGTGGAACTGGACGAATTCCATATCCTGCAGTGGCAATCCAGCCCGCAACACCATGGCGTTGCCGTCACCTGTGCACGTGTGGGCTGATGTTGCTGAGAAGTACGCACGGCCATAACCACCGGTCGCAAGGACTGTCTTCTTCGCACGGAAGCGATGGATGCTGCCATCCTCCAGGCACATCGCAACAACACCTCGGCAGGCGCCGTCCTGATCCATAATCAGATCAATTGCGAAATACTCGACGAAGAACTCAGCAGAATGGCGCAACGACTGCCCATAAAGCGTATGCAGCATCGCGTGGCCGGTACGGTCAGCAGCAGCGCAGGTCCGTTGCGCTGGAGGCCCCTCACCGTAGTCAGTTGTCATCCCACCGAACGGGCGCTGATAGATCTTGCCATCTTCAGTTCGCGAAAACGGCACACCGTAGTGCTCAAGCTCGTACACCGCTTCCGGAGCATTGCGGCAAAGATATTCAATTGAGTCCTGATCGCCCAGCCAGTCGGCACCTTTCACAGTGTCGAACATATGCCAGCGCCAGTCATCCTGGCCCATGTTGCCAAGCGAGGCAGCGATACCTCCTTGTGCCGCGACGGTGTGCGAGCGGGTCGGGAACACCTTCGTTATACAGGCCGTCGAGAGGCCCGCCTCAGCCGCGCCGAGCGTTGCTCGAAGGCCGGCTCCGCCAGCACCGACAACAACCACGTCGTAGGTATGATCAACGGTTGTGTATGCCTTGCCGTTCACGCCTGGTGCTGCACCACCATTGCTGCTTCCTGCCATGATCTGATCAAGCCCCAAAGTTGATTTTCAATATTGCGAAGACACATGCCAGTCCGACAGCGATCGCAAAGAACGTATTCAGCATCAGGAAGACAATCTTGCTGCCTTCACCTGAGATATAGTCTTCGATAATCACCTGCATACCCAATCGCATGTGGATGATACCGGATAGAAGTAAGAGCAGCAGCCCAATCGCGATGACAGGATTGGCGATCATCGCCTTGACGTCCGCATGCCCTTGTCCGGCAAATCCGGCGACCATCCACACGAGCCCAATGGCCAGCACGACATTGGCCACCGCCGTCACGCGCTGCATCCAGAAGTGATCCGTGCCTTCCTTGGCCGATCCCAGGCGCCGCACATTTTTGAGAGGTGTTCGCATATTCATAATTTAAAACACTCCCTCGAAGCCGCCGGCCATGACCCAGATAAGTACGGTCAAGCCGAGTGAAGCGATCACTGAAAGCCAGCAAAGCAGATCCACTGTCCCAAGCTCAAATCCGCGGCCAGTATCCCAGATAAAGTGGCGGATACCACCGAACATGTGGTGCAGCAGGGCCCAGGTATAGCCCAGCAGGATCAGCCGTCCGATCAACGAGCCGAAAAAGTCGCTGGCGAGCTGGAACTGGTCAGGTCCGGTTGCAGCCGCAATCAGCCACCAAGCCAGTAATAGCGTACCAAAGTAGAGAGCCGCCCCAGTAATGCGGTGAATGATCGACATGACCATATTGATTTTGGGCGAATAGATCTGAATATGCGGGGAGAGCGGACGTCCGCTACCTCCACCACTTGCACCGGCACTTGCCATCGGTTAGCGGTCTCCGTTCTTTACGGGAAGCAATTTGCGCCGGTGGTTTTAGCGCGCTGTGGCAACTACGGCAATGCACCGAACGGTGGTGATGACAACTATCACATGCGCATGATGCTTATCGCGACGAAAAGTCAGCCCTGATCGTGAGAATCAGCAGCATGAAATGCCCATGACAGCTTGCTTTGGCTTAGTTCAGAGCGTCAACCACAGCTTTGCCCAGCTGCGTCCCGCTCTCAAACGCGTGTTCAGCGAGTCGGCCGAGACACCAGTCACCGGCAACGCCAACCATATCTGCCGATGAGAACAGATAGGTCTCACCAAGCGAACTATCGACCAGCCCATGCTGCCAGAGATGAGCTTGCGACTGAACTGGTTGAACAGGCGACAAGCTGAGGTGATGGCAGACTTCCGACCACATCTCTTCGGCAATGACGTCTGCCTCGACATCCTCTGTCTCGCGGCTCCACGCCTGACTGGCATGAATGACGAGGTTTTCGCCCTTACCCTTGCGTCCGGGCTTGCAGCTGTTTCGCCCAATCCAGCGAATAGCCTGCGACATATCAGAATAAACGTCGAACTCCGGCAATACCTGCTGATCGAAACGCAGCATCAATGACCAGACTGGCGCCATGCGGACACGCTCAAGTGGATCAGCCAGCTCGTCAATGTGTCCGAGGATCAGCTTCGCTTCCGGCGCCGGGACCGCAACAACAACAGCCGAAAACGGTCCCTCTTTGGTCTGATCGTCAAACCAGATGTACCAGGAACGATCTTCTCGCTTGATTGTGTGGACACGCCGCTCAAAGTGGATCCGGACACTTTCGGCCAACGGCCGCACAACAGCCGACATGCCTGGCAGTCCGACATACCAATTCAGCAACTTGGTTCCGCCGTCATCGCCAAAAGCGATGTTTGGCTCCCAAGCTCGCGCATAGCCTGACGCCTCAAGCTCTTTAATGTAGGTGCGAAACCGGTCCGAACGGGAACTCAGGTACTGTGCGCCATGATCAAACGGAACAATCCCCATCCGGGTTGTTGCCATGCGCCCCGCAATCGCCTTGGTCTGCTCGAAAACCTCAACATAGCAGCCTGCACGGCGCATCACGCGTGCACAAGCAAGGCCGGCAAGCCCTGCTCCAATAACTGCTGTTCGATGCGTCACGCCGGTCCGCCTTGCTGGATAACCCGTTCCCCGAAGAGGCCATGTCCTGACCTTCCGGGTCCATAAAGGACGACAACGTTGGATATCTGGTTAACCTAGCCTGCGTTGTTGTGAAATATCGAGCGAACAGCGTTTCGCATTGATAAACCGGTGTCTCAGACTGGTATGACCACCCAGTAGTCGAGGTCGAGAATGACGCCCTCCCGATAACTCCCATCAGCATTCCGATACGGGAAATCTGTACAAGGCAGATCCTTGGTCGCCACTGTCCTCAACCGCAGCGCACCCAGTCCTTGACAACTGTCGAGCTCCGCCGTTTCCAGCACCTCGGACCAGGCAAAAACAGTTCCGCCAGCAAACATCGGCGCAACGTGCTGTCCACCATTGATGGCTGCCACATGAAATGCGTTGACCAGGCCGTTAAACGAAAGTGCCCGCGCCAATGATATGACAACCCCGCCGTAGACCAGCCGGGCACCGAAGCGCCCTTTCGCTTGTTCAAAGTTATTGAAATGGACCTTCGCCGTATTCTGATAGAGCCGGGTCGCAATCTGATGCTCTGCATCTTCGAGTGTCATGGCATCGACATGATCAATCTTTTCGCCGACTGAATAGTCGCCGAACCGAAGCCCTGACCCCGACAACGCGTAATCGTATTGTGTCACGTCGAGCTCGGGCAGTCCGCTGGCGAGTTCGCCGGGATCAACGCGGTCGCTGAGTTTCGGAACGACCGCGTCGGGCGCTGCAGAACCCAAGTCCTTCTTGCGAACCATCACCCAGCGCACATAGGTCAGAACGGGTTCTGCGTTTTGATTGAACCCGGTCGACCGGACGTAGACAACGCCGGTTTTACCGTTTGAGTTTTCTTTTAAACCGATAACTTCAGACGAGGCCGACAAGGTATCGCCAACATAGACGGGGCGCAGAAACCGGCACTCCGCATAACCAAGGTTCGCAACCGCGTTGATCGAGATATCCGGGACGGTCTTGCCGAATACCACATGAAAGACCAGTAGGTCATCGATTGGAGCCTCTGGATAGCCGATACCCTTCGCAAACTCTTTCGATGACTGGATGGCAAAACGCGGACCGTACAAACCCGTATAGAGCGCAACGTCCCCAGTGGTCACGGTTCGTGGCGTTGCATGCTGGGTCACCTGACCAACTCGGAAGTCCTCAAAAAAGTTACCCGGGTTGTTTTTACTTGGTGCCATAAGCCGATCTCATATCCTGCGTGAACTTCGTTTGCGGAATTTTCGATTTAGATCCCGATCGCATCCGCAATCGCGACAGTACGCTTTGCCATCTCAACATGCAGAAGCTCAACCATCTGACCCTCGACGCTGATGGCGCCTTTGCCCTGGTTCTCGGGTTGCTCGAATACGCCAATGATTTTGCGAGCCCACGCAACATCCTCAGCCGCAGGCGAAAAGACGTCATTTGTAATCTCAATCTGCGATGGATGGATCAAGGTCTTACCGTCCATACCAAGCATTTTGCCGTGCCGGCATTCCGCCGCAAATCCTTCGAGATCTTTGAAATTATTGTAGACACCGTCGAGCACGTCGATGCCATAGGCGCGCGCAGCCGTAATAATCGAGCTCAGCCAGTAGAGTCCTGCAGTCCGGTTCGCATCGAGAGTAGCCCGAGTTTCTTTCACAAGATCGTTCGGGCCGACGATAAAGCACCCAAGCGTTAACCGGAGATCTTTCGATGCAGCCGCAATCTCTTTCAAGTTTACAATAGCCAGCGGCGTCTCAATCATCGCCCACAAAGCGATTCCTGATTGGTTTGCCGGCACCAGCTCGGCGACGGCATGCAGCTGTTCCGCCGTTTCGACTTTCGGAATCAGAAGTGCGGCTGGCCCTTTGGCCGCGATCGTCTGGATATCGTCGCGCCCCCACGAACTATCGAGACCATTGATCCGAACGACGAGTTCGCGTCGACCATAGGCATTGCTGGCCACTGCAGAAGCCACCTGCTCCCGCGCCGCCAACTTGACCTCTGGAGCCACCGCGTCTTCGAGATCGAAAATGATGACATCGGCCGCAAGCGACTTGGCCTTCTCCAAAGCACGTGCATTCGATCCTGGCATGTAGAGAGCACTACGACGCGGTTGATGTGTCATGTCTGATTTGTCTCCCGGTACGGCCGCGTCAGGGGCATCACGCAGAACCCTCTCATCCGCAACCCACTGATGTGAGTATGAAAAACGCTATATCTATATCGACTGCCGCCAGGACGCATTCCTTGCAGGCTCCAATAGCACTACGCTTGCGAAGCGTGCTCGCTTGATAGGCAACGAAAATGCCAGGAATATTAGCTATCTCGTCGCAGGTCGCCTGCGGCCATGTCGGACTGTCCGCAATCGTTCCCGCCGTTCAGGCTTTGCAGCAGCAAATTATTGCGCTGCCAACCATACTTTTGTCGAACCACCCAGGGCATCCACACGTTTCAGGCAGCCGGATCGAACCGGCGCAACTGCAAGCCATGCTGAACGCAATTGAAGCCAATGGTTGGTTGCAGGAGACCGAGATCATCCTGACGGGCTACTGCCCAACGGTCGAGCATGTCATGTTTGCCAGAGATGCCATTCTGACAACCAAACAGCAGGCACGCGACGTCATCGTATTGTGCGATCCAATTATCGGTGACGAGGCAGAGGGCGTTTACATCGATGAGGCTGCAGCCCAGGCAATCAAACATGAGCTAGTGCCACTAGCCGACATTCTCATACCAAATCACTTCGAGCTGGGGTGGCTAACGGGACAATCGCTATCGTCTGTGTCTGATGCCGTGGCAGCAGCAAGGGCTTTGGACGCACCAGAAACCGTCGTCACTTCAGTCCCCTGGCAACCGGGTCAGCTGGCAAACCTCCATGTCGCTGCCGGTCAGGCTCACGCAGCCGTGGTTCAGATACGCTCAGGCGTCCCAAAGGGTACGGGCGATTTTTTGTCGGGTGTCTTCGCCTGCAATCAGGACATTGGTCTTGCCACGGCACAAACAGCTACCCTGATTGAGACAAGCTTAAATCGCGACCACCTGAACATTGCTGGCGCTGCACCCCATTGGCTTGAGGCTGCTGCCAGCCCAACACTCGCGGTCTGAAGCCATGGCAGAATTCATCGCCGGCGTAGACGGTTGCCCTGCAGGTTGGATCGCTGTGATCCATCCCCAAGGCCACCCTGAGGACGCGCAGTTGCAACTATTTGAGCGCTTCGAAGACCTGTTGGGGTATCAACCTACATTGGAAACGATAGCCATCGACATCCCAATCGGCCTGCCGGAAATCGCAACAACTGGTGGCCGCACCGCGGACCGGTTAGCACGTGCTAATCTTGGAGAGCGCCAATCCGCGGTATTCGCGGTTCCCTCCCGCGCCGCCATCGCTTGCGAAGATTACGTAGAAGCCTGCGCGGTTGCACTCAAAACATCGGAACCGGCCCGCAAAGTCTCAAAGCAGACATTCTATCTCTTCCCGAAAATTCGCGAAGTCGACAATTTATTGTCGCCGAGCCTGCAGAGCCGTGTCTTTGAATGCCATCCGGAAGTCGCGTTTTGGGCCTTGAATGGCGAAGCCCCGCTGGCATTTGCCAAAAAGGTCAAATCCAGACCGAACGAGCCGGGCCTTGCCTATCGCCGGCAACTCCTCGAGAAAGTCGGCTACACATCTAATCTATTGAACAACAATCCTTTTCCTAAAAGAAAAGTGGGTTCGGACGATGTCCTCGACGCTTGTGTAGCAGCCTGGAGTGCAGGGCGGATCGCAAACGGACAAGCCCACTGCTTCCCACCCGAGCCAGAGTACGATGGCCGTGGATTACGCATGGAAATCTGGGGTTGAGCCCCCGTCGCTGTGAGCGATTGATTACGTATCTTCGCTTTTAAGATCAAAGCCATAGGCTTCACTCTGGCGCAGCGCCTCCAACTCCCGCGTCAGCAGGAAAAGCGCGACATCATTCTCAGATGCACCCATAGTCGTCGTACGCGCTAAGTGCCCGAGATAACGGTGTAATTTCTCGGAAACACTCATTCGAACGAGAACTGTTTGCTGCTTTTTCGGCGCCCCACGCATCAAATACTCAACATTTTTTTGCGGAAAAACATCATTAAAATGCTTGTCACGCGATGTCGACTCATATTCAACGAGTTGCAGGGACAGCGATTGATTCACCCAGCGGTGAACCTTTCGCCGTCATTGGATCAAAGCAACTCTCTGACCCAGCGGTGAGCTGAGCTGCCGAGAACCAAACCGAATTGTGATGTGAAGGCACCCTGGCCGGCATATCGCGGACGGCCCATCCGCAGGAGAAGCGAAACCGTGGAACCTGCGCTTGGATGGACCTGCCAGCGAACGGTGTGAGCTGATCAAACTCGATGCCCCGAGTTCAGCCCACGCCGACGTTGGTGTTTCCACAATGGCCGAGTCGACCAGATTGTGGAGTCCTAATTGCCGTGTTGTAGCGGTTGTGGATTGCTCCTCGGCTAAGAATCACCAAATTCCCGACCTGCACGCGAGACTTCACGGTGCAAATTCTCATATGCTCCTGTGACCCTGGCGCATGAGGTTTGTCGTGGCAGAATCCTTTGAGTTTATCCGGTGCTCAGACATCAACAGCGTTCGGTGGCTGGAGTTCGACCGGGGACCGGTCAATGCCTTCAATCGGCAGATGGTGGAAGAGACACGCACGGCCATCAAGGCCGCGGCAACAGATCCCGCGGTGAGAGTCATAGTGCTGGCGAGCGCAGTCGACAGATACTTCAGCGCCGGTGCGGATCTCAATGAATTCAAGGGCATGACATCGGACGGCATGTCAGCCTGGGTCGACATGTGCCACGACATTGCAAACTCTCTGCGCAGTGCACCGAAACCGGTTCTGGCCGCGATCCATGGTACGGCGGTTGGCGGTGGCCTCGAAATGACATTGCACTGCGATCGGCGATTCGCAGCGACGGGCTCGCGATTCGGTCAGCCGGAGATTCAGATCGCTTTCATTCCCCCGATTGCCACCACACAGGCCCTGGTTCGGTTGATCGGACGTCCGCGTACACTGCAGTATCTCTACGACGGCACTCTCATCGCTGCCAATGATGCCCTGTCCTGGGGCCTGATCGACGATCTGGTCGAACCAGAGCAACTGCGTGGTCATGTCCAAGCCTACGCCGAGAAACTCGCATCTCACTCCGCCACGGCACTCGCTGCGATCCGAAGAACAGTCACCGAAGGTGGCGGGCTCTCTTTCGCAGAAGGTATGGCTTTGGAACATCGGACAGCCGCAGATCTCGCGGACACATCTGACTTCGCTGAGGGCATCGACGCCTTCCTTAACAAGCGCCCGCCAAAGTGGCAGACCTGAGGCCCCGTGAGACGACGGCACGCCGACACCTATGATCTAATGAGCAAGCGTCACTTGCCATCATTAAAATGCAAAGGGCGCCGCCTCAATCGTATGAGACAGCGCCCTTTCAGTCGTCCTTCCCCGCTAAGAAGACAACCGACCAGCTGACGGAATGCAACATCGCCAGCCAGCAATTCTATCGGGTGTTGGCGAGCACACTCTTCACCAGCGCAACAACGCCAACTTCAGTATTCATTTTCCGCGCAGCATCTCTCGCGTCTGCAGCAGTGCTGCCTTTTGCGTGGCGAGTAGCGGCGTACATGTCCAGGTAAGTGGCCATTGGATAGCTCCCAGAGATTTTGAAAAGTTGGTGCAGTTCTCAGGTCTGCCCGCCTCGTCAAACCAGGATTGAGCTTGCTGCGGCATTGGTTGCCATCTAGTTCAGACATTCGGACCAAACCAGACTCAAAAGTGCATCCCAGAAATGCAAAAAATGCATTGGTCACGAGCCGTAAGCCAGCTTTGACCAGACCGGAATAATAACCGTCGCGTTGAGGCTATTTCAGAGCGCGCTGACTAGAAAAACTGTGGCCATCCGCCCAATCACTGACGACGTGTCACACCAGCCTTCGCAGCTGCAATCGCTGGACGGATCTTCTCATCCAGATCTTTCATCGTCATCGGGCCGACATGCTTATAGACAATGCGGCCCTTCCCATCGACGACAAACGTCTCCGGCATCCCGTAGACGCCCCAATCGATAGCCACTCGGCCCGTCGCATCGACCCCGACCGCCGCAAACGGATTGCCATACTGCTCGAGAAATCGCCGTCCGCCAGGGGCAGGATCTTTGTAATTGATGCCATACATCTTGGCCGTGCCATCACGCTTGAGGACTTCGAGCACAGGATGCTCATCACGGCAGGGACCACACCAGGATGCCCAGTAGTTGACGATCCGAACATCACCGTCGGCGAGATCCTTTGACCCAAACCCGGGCACCCCTTCAAGCCCGGCAAGAGCAGGCAGTTCGAATTTCGGCGTTGGCTTTCCGAGCAAGGCAGACGGGAGCTTGGACGGATCACCCGACTGCAGCGCGAACATGAACATGATCGCCATAGCCGCAAAAATGATCACAGGGAACAGCAGCCAGGAAAAGCGTGCTTTGGCGGTGCTGGGCTGACCCTCATCGACTGGTGTTTCTGTCATGTCCGGAACTCAATCATCTTTCTGCTGCGCGTCATTGCGCCTGGCCTCAAATTGCTCCAACGCAGCCGAATACCGCCGGCCATCGCTGATCAACCACCAGATCAATCCCGCAAGGACAACGGCAGCAATCCCGTAAGAGCCCCAGATGAAAAAGGCATGCTTCCCGAAATCAAACACTGACAACCCTCATTCTGCCGGCGAAGCCTGCTGGGCCTGCGCCCGCGCCACTTCGGAAACGGTTTTGGCTTTGACCCGCCGCCTCAATATCTCGTTCCGCATTGCCTTGGTGTGCATCGCAAAGAACAACAGTGTGAATCCGGCAGCATTCACCAACAGTGGTATCAGGATTGACGAGTGAATTTTCGGACCATCCGACCGGAGCACACTCGACGGTTGATGCAGTGTATTCCAGCTCGGCAGGTCAATCCCGAGCCAGGGGATGCTGAGCCCCTCCACCGAAATCTTGATGAACGGCAGGATGATCACGCCCACGATCGCCAACACTGCCGTCTGCTTGGCCGCTAGTGCCTCATCGTCGATAGACGTTCGCAATGCAATCAGACCGAGATACATGAAGAACAAAATCAACACAGATGTCAGCCGGGCATCCCAGACCCAGTAAGTCCCCCACATCGGCTTGCCCCAGAGCGATCCCGTGATCAGAGCAAGAAATGTGAAAGCGGCGCCGATTGGCGCTGCCGCCTTCGCCGAGACATCAGCCAGCGGGTGACGAAACACAAGATATCCAAAGCTCGACAGTGCAATCAGAGCATACCCCATCATCGCCAACCAGGCGCTGGGAACATGGATAAACATGATCTTGACGGTGTGGCCCTGTTGGTAATCAACCGGTGCCACAAAAAACGCGAGATACATCCCGACGAGTATCGTCAAGGCAGCCAGTCCGGAGAAAATCGGTACCAACCAACTGGACAGCCCCATAAACCGTGTCGGGTTCGCAAATCTCTGAGTTATGCTCTGCATATCAATCCGCGGTTCAAAGTCTCTGGTTTCACTTCACTCCGACACCAATGACACTTCCTGGCGGCCACAGTCACTGCATTTGGTGACGCAACGCCATGGCAGATGCCCAGGGTCCTAAAACAAGACTGGCAAGCGAGATCGCGCTCAGCAGCAAGAATGACGGAACAGGGCTCCCTGGCGGTGTCAGCGTAATCGCTATTGTTGTCACACCGTAAATAAGTGTCGGGATATAGAGCGGCAACACCATAACAGCGATCAAAACACCGCTACGCCTGGATTGGAGTGTCAGGGCGGCCGCGACACTGCCCAGAAAACTAATTGCGATCGTACCGACGAGCATCGTGGCCACAATAACCGGAATAGCAGAAAGGTCGAGATTGAGCAGCAAACCGACGAACGGGGTCACGATCACCATCGGGATCCCTGTGACCAGCCAATGCGCCAGAGCCTTGGCAACCACGACCAGCTCAAGCGGCAGTGGGCTAAGCGCCATAATCTCCAGTGACCCGTCCTCAAAATCAGATTCGAATATGCGCCCCAGCGACAGCAACGACGAGAGCAGCAAGGCAACCCAAAGCACGCCCGGCGCGATCTTGCCCAGGAGCTTCAAGTCCGGGCCGATTGCGAGAGGTATCAGTGCGACCACGATCAGATAGAAGCCCAATGCCGTACCAATGGCACTACCTTCGCGCACCGCAAGCCGGACATCCCGTGTAACGAGCCTCGCAAATCCTGTCATCTGGACGCTCCGATCGCATCCAGCTGCAATTCAACGCTATTCTCGAACCCAAGCGGCATATGCGTTGCGGCAATGATCATACCGCCGCCACCGATGTGATCGTTGCACACGCGTATCAAGGCATCCTGACTGGCGGCATCGAGTGCGGTCGTCGGTTCGTCTAAGAGCCACAACGTTCGCTCCGAGACCAGGAGCCTCCCCAAACCCAGCCGCCGCCGCTGACCAGCTGAAAGGTAGCTCGCGGGGATCTGCGCCAGGCGTTGAAGATCGAAAGCGACCAGCGCACGATCCGTTTTCTCCGGCGATCCCCCGTTGTACCCACACCAGAACTCAAGATTCTCTTGAACCGTCATCGACGCCTTATGGGCATTCTGATGCCCGATAAAGTGCAGTTGACTGCCGATATCCAGCTCGGCATCACTGCCCTCCAGATCAAATTTCCCAGCGCTGAGGGGCAAAAAACCTGCAATGGCCCTTAGAAGTGACGTTTTCCCGGCACCGTTGGCGCCTTTCAGGATTAACGCCTGTCCGCTCGCCACGGAAAAACAGAGGTCCTGGATGATCAGACGTCCGCCACGCTCGAGAGCGACTCTGTTTGCATGAAGTGCAGATACCATGCGCCAATCAGGCTCCTGCAATCTCTTGGATGACCGCTAACGCGTCGAAATCACGCGATTGAGATGTGATTTACCCATAAAGCGTGGTAGTGCACTCCAAGCCAAGCAGCTATAACGTCACCGCAGCACCGCGCTGGGGCGCTTAGAGCGCCAATGTCACGGCGGAATCAACGATTTGCTCCGCCCGTGCACGAGAGTATTTCTTCAACGCCGGCGCTCCGGCGGCGCGGAATTGACAACATCTCGTGAGGAGGACTCACCATGGCCGCGCAAGGACAAACCTCGCTCGACAGTTTCAACTGTAAAAAGACGCTCACCGTTGGTGGCAAAACCTATACGTACTATTCACTTCCCGACGCCGCCGCAAACGGTCTCGGCGACATTTCTTCATTGCCATACTCACTCAAGGTTCTCCTTGAGAACCTATTGCGCAACGAAGACGGCCGCTCTGTATCCAAGGACGACATCATAGCCGCCGCAAAGTGGACTGAGACGAAGGGCAAAGCCAGCACCGAAATCGGTTTCCGGCCGGCGCGCGTGCTGATGCAGGATTTCACAGGCGTTCCCGCGGTGGTTGACCTCGCAGCGATGCGTGACGGTATGACCAGCCTCGGCGGAGACCCGCGCAAGATTAACCCGCTGGTGCCGGTTGACCTCGTCATCGACCATTCAGTCATTGTTGACGCATTCGGCAACGAAAGCGCCTTTGCCCGCAATGTCGAGCTCGAATATGAGCGCAACGGCGAACGATACAACTTCCTGAAGTGGGGTCAGAACGCCTTTAACAACTTCCGCGTTGTCCCGCCAGGTACCGGCATTTGTCACCAGGTCAACCTGGAATACCTCTCACAGGTCGTTTGGACACGCCAGGAAGGCTCCGAAACAATTGCCTATCCGGATACCGTCGTGGGTACAGACAGCCACACAACCATGGTCAATGGTTTGTCGGTCCTGGGTTGGGGTGTCGGCGGCATTGAAGCCGAGGCCGCCATGCTCGGCCAGGCTCAATCGATGCTGGTTCCTGAAGTGATCGGCTTCCGCCTCACCGGTAAGATGAAAGAAGGCATCACGGCAACCGACCTGGTGCTCACCGTCACACAGATGCTGCGCAAGAAAGGCGTTGTCGCCAAGTTCGTCGAATTCTATGGCCCTGGCCTCGACGCACTCACTCTGGCCGACCGTGCAACGATTTCCAACATGGCACCGGAATACGGGGCGACCTGCGGCTTCTTCCCTGTCGACAATGAGACAATGCGTTATCTGCGCATGTCAGGCCGCGAAGATGATCGCATCGCACTCGTCGAAGCCTACACGAAGGCACAAGGCCTGTTCCGCGACTCCGGTGCTGGTGAGCCGGAATTCACAGACACGCTGGAACTCGACCTCGCTGACGTTGTTCCATCAATCGCCGGCCCGAAGCGACCGGAAGGCCGTATTTCGCTTGGCGACGTCAAATCTGGTTACGCTGCAGCATTAGAGAACGAATACAAGCGACCTGTTGCCGAACTCGAAAAGCGTCACGCTGTTGCCAATCACGACTTTGATCTCGGCCACGGCGATGTGGTGATCGCAGCGATTACCAGTTGCACCAACACGTCAAACCCCAGCGTTCTCATCGCTGCCGGTCTATTGGCTCGCAATGCCGTCGAAAAGGGTCTGACAGCCAAGCCTTGGGTTAAGACCTCGCTCGCCCCTGGCTCGCAGGTTGTTGCCGCATATCTTGAGAAGGCCGGTCTCCAGCCGTATCTCGATCAGGTTGGCTTCAATCTGGTTGGCTTCGGTTGCACCACCTGCATTGGTAACTCGGGCCCACTGCAGGAAGATATTTCCCGCACGATCAATGAGAATGGCCTGGTTGCTTCCGCAGTCCTTTCCGGTAACCGCAACTTCGAAGGCCGCGTCAGCCCGGACGTCCAAGCGAATTACCTGGCATCACCACCGCTTGTGGTCGCTTACGCGCTCGCAGGAACCGTCAACAAAGACCTTGCCAGCGAACCGATCGGCAACGGCAGCGATGGTCAACCGGTATATCTGAAGGACATCTGGCCGTCGAACCATGAAGTTCAACAGCTTATCGCCGAGAACATTACCAACGAGATGTTCAAGTCGAAGTACGGCAACGTTTTCGAAGGTGATGAAAACTGGAAAGACATCAAAACGTCGACCGGCCTCACCTACACCTGGGACTCAGGCTCAACCTATGTTCAAAACCCTCCCTACTTTGAGGGCATGACCAAGGACCTCCCCGAACTGAACGACATTGTCGGTGCGCGCATCCTCGGATTGTTCGGTGACAAAATCACAACCGACCACATTTCGCCAGCAGGCTCGATCAAGAAAGAAAGCCCGGCCGGTGACTATCTGTTGGAGCGTCAGGTTCGTCCTCAGGACTTCAACCAGTACGGCACCCGGCGCGGTAATCATGATGTCATGATGCGCGGCACGTTCGCCAACATCCGCATCAAGAACCACGCTGCGAAGGAAACCGACGGCTCGGTCAAAGAGGGTGGATATGCCATGCATCATCCATCCGGCGACCGGATGTACATCTACGATGCCGCCATGCGGTACCGCGATGAAGGTGTGCCACTTGTCGTGATGGCCGGCGTTGAGTACGGCAACGGCTCTTCACGCGATTGGGCCGCGAAAGGCACCAATCTTCTCGGCGTTCGCGCAGTGATCGCTGGTTCATTCGAGCGCATCCACCGCTCCAACCTGGTCGGAATGGGTGTCGTCCCATTTACCTTCAAGGATGGGCAGTCCTGGGAAAGCCTTGGCATCAAGGGTGATGAGCAGGTCACGATTCGCGGTTTTGATAGCATTGCTCCGCGCAAGGACATGGTCGCCGAGATCACCTATGCCGATGGCTCAACCAAAGAGGTTCCCATCCTCTGTCGTATCGATACCGTCGACGAGCTGGACTACGTCAAGAACGGCGGAATCCTGCATTACGTCCTCCGCAACCTGGCGGAAGCTGCGTAAGTCGACTAGCGTTCCAGCGAGTGAGATCACGCTGGATCAGGCGAAACCAGGGCTGGTGAAACCATCACCGGCCCTTTCTATTTCGTGATCAGCGTCACCCATTCGTGACTTTTATTTGAAGGATGAAATCCGGATATTGTACTCACAGAGTTTTCAAACAGTTGGAGAAGAATGCTCATGCGTAGCATGGCAATAGGCTGGCTTGTGTCGTTCGGCTGCGGTCTGATGATCTCAGCTAACATGGCAGCAGCTCAACAGGGCGCCGACCCTGCTCCGACACTTTTGGAACTCTATACCAGTCAAGGGTGCTCGTCCTGCCCGCCGGCTGACAAGCTGATCAAGACCTATGCAGAACGCCGGGACATTGTCGCACTGTCATTCAATGTCGACTATTGGGACTACCTTGGTTGGAAGGATACGCTCGCCCAACGCGCGTTTTCCGATCGCCAGCGCACCTACGCGATGAAGCGCGGCGACGGCGAAGTCTATACCCCCCAGATTGTCGTGAATGGCTTGACCCACGCCGTCGGCAGCATGCCGAAGCGGGTCGATCGCGCCATCCAGGTTGCCAACGCAGAGCTCGGCAAGCAGAAAATCCCGCTCACCGTCATTCACAGCAATGGTAAGCTCACAGTAAGCGTGGGCGGCGATCAACCGATAGCACTGCAGCGCTCGGCAACGGTCTGGCTCGCGACAGTGCGCAGCAAGGTCAAGGTTACTGTAAAGCGCGGCGAGAACCATGGACGAACACTGACCTATTACAACGTCGTCCACCGGCTGACACCGATCGGCATGTGGTCTGGCAAAAAGACGGTCATCGAGCTCAAGGACGAGGATGTCCTTCAAGGTAAGGCAGACAACTGCGCTGTCCTGGTTCAGCTCGGCAAGGGCGGACCCGTCGTTGCGGCACGCTGGATGTCGACGTCCGGCTAGGTTGCCAAACGCCCAGCGCCGCCCCATCCATCGAGACTGAATGACAGTGGACCCGAGCCGGCTCGGTGGACACCTGCGCCTCTGCGCGTGCTCATCCCCCGTCCTCGCCTTACAGCCCACCACAAACGAAAAACGCGTGATCCCGGGGGAAGGATCACGCGCTAGGTTCGGGGTAGTAAGTGTGGCCCAATCCGGGGAGAGAAGGCTCGGGGGACTAGGGGGGCTGAGATCCGAGACTAACCGAACTGGGCCAAACCAGTAACGATATCTATGTAGCGAGCCTTTTGGGCAAACGAAGGTTGAGACTGTGGCAGTTCCGTGAATTTTATTGCCGATTATTACAATTTGTACAGATTGGCGTTGGGGAGCTGACAGATCATCAACACAACCCTTGCAATCCGTCTTCTCCGCATAGAACATGGTGGATGAACGTTCCATGAAGGAGGCGCCGGTGAGCGAAACCGACCCAATAGCTTTTCGCCCGATTCAGTCGGGCGCTACGCCAACCCAAGTGAGTGGAAACAATCAGGGAAGGCCCAGTCCCCGCCCAGTCTGTTTCACCAGACAAGAACTCCAGGACATCTTGAACGTTTACGGCCGCAACGTCGCCGCCGGTGAATGGCGCGATTACGCCATCGACATGGGCAAGGACACAGCCACTTTCTCCATCTACAGACGCACAAGCGAGATGCCACTCTATCGCGTCGAGAAGAATCCCAAGCTAGCAAGGAAGCAGGGGGCGTTCAGTGTGATCACCGCAACAGGATTGATCCTGAAGCGCGGTAGTGATCTGCGCCGCGTCCTAAGTGCCATCGACAAGAAGCGGCTCACCCTGGTCGGCGATTAAGACAACCTGTCTTCGCCAATCATTGGCCCCATCCGTCACCGCGCTGTCTGCGAAACAAAGCCAATGCCCATTTCACATGAGCAGGCTCCCAAACCTTGGAAGGCAGCGTTCGCCGGCGCACAAAGAAAAGGGCCCTCGCGGGCCCTTAACTCGATTAGTCCGACATAGTCGCGTTCTATTCGCGGTTGCCGAAAAGAGACAGCAACATAACGAACATGTTGATGAAGTCGAGGTACAAGCTGAGTGCACCCATAATCGCTGTCTTTGCAGCCATCTCGGCGTTGCCGGCGACTTCGTAATATCCGTCCTTGATGCGCTGTGTGTCGTAAGCCGTCAGACCTGCGAACACCAGAACGCCGATCACAGAGATCGCGAACTGCAGAGCAGATGACTGCAGGAACAGGTTAACCAGCGCCGCAATGACGATGCCGATCACACCCATTATCAAGAATGATCCCCAGCCGGACAGGTCCTTCTTTGTCGTGTAACCATACAGGCTGAGGCCGGCAAATGCGGCTGCGCTGATGAAGAACACCTGAACGATGGACTGGTGCGTGTAGATGATGAAGATCGATGACAGCGATGCACCCATCACTGCAGCAAAGATCCAGAACATCATCTGCGCCATACCGGCACTCATCCGGTAGACCATCGCAGACAGACCAAACACGAATGCCAGCGGAGCCAGCATCAGAACCCACTTAATCGGCGTCGCGTACAGTGTCACACCGAGCTCGGTGAAGTACATGCCGCGCTTCAAACCGTAAGCAGCCCCCTCAGCTGACTTGGCAGCGAGAGAAGGATCCATTGTGATTGTCTGGGTAAAGAGGAAATATGCTACGATACCCGTGAGCGCCACGCCAGCTGCCATATAATTGTAGACAGTGAGCATGTACGAGCGAAGACCTTCGTCTTGGACCGCTCCCTGCGTCGAGGACGAAGCATGTGCATACTGCTTGTCGTACTGAGACATTTGTTCCCGATTCCTTCAAACTGTTGTCGTCTTAGCGACGTGCCCCCAATATGTCGTTTTTGCCAGCGAATTTCAAGAATACCGTCGATCAGATTTATCTATCAAAAACAAGCATTGAAGCTGATGACCACAAATTTAGGAATCGCTTAATGATCCGGTTGTTCGCTGCAATTCCGATTCCGAGCGAAATCTCTGATGGTCTCTTCAAGCTCCGCCAGCCCATCCCTGGCGCGAAATGGATAGAACCGAGTGACTATCACCTAACACTCTGCTTTGTCGGAGATATTGACAATCGCGACGCGACCGAGTTTGCTGATGAGCTCAGTCGGATCGAAATGACCCCGTTTCCGTTAAGGATATCCTCCTTGGACGTGTTTGGCGGCGATGACCCTCATGTCCTTTGGGCCGGCATCAGCCCAAGCGCCGAACTCGATAATCTGCAGGAAAAAGTCAAGAGGGCCTCGCGCTCCGCCGGCCTCAAGCCAGACCCAAAGCCATTTAAGCCTCATGTGACGCTGGCGCGACTGCGCAACTCTCCCCCCGGTGCCGTCGATCAGCTAATCCGCCGGAATATTGCAATTCGCAGCCCTGATTTCGTGGTTGATCACTTCGCGCTTTACTCAGCCAAACCAAAGGTCGGTGGTGGCCCGTATGTCATCGAGGAGCGTTTCCCCCTGCTTCCAGGACTAATGCTGGAGGATGAGCACGACTATTCGTAGTCGTGCCGGACGGGCCAATCGAACCAGGAATAGAGAGACATGAGCACCAAACTCACCGGCGATCAACGAATAACAGCAATTGCATCACTCAATAACTGGGCTGAAGTGGAAGGCCGCGATGCCATTTCCAAGACCTTCAAATTCGACACCTTCACTCGCGCCTTCGGCTTCATGACAATGGCAGCGATCGCCGCCGAAAAAGCTGATCATCATCCCGAATGGTTCAATGTCTACAACAGGGTAGATGTCACATTGGCGACCCATGATGCCGGTGGTGTGACAGAGAAAGATATCAAGCTCGCCAAAGTCATGGATCAACTGGCCTGAACCAGTTGCTGGAACGTTGGCCGGAAACGGCCAGCCAATTCTCAGCGCCCACAATCATCAGCTGTCTGCAATGGCGGGTCGTTGGTGACGTATCAGACTTGGCCGGATGCAGCTCAATTCAGTGTGCCGTTCAGGATCGAGTCGTGCCAGTTCCGCTGACGTCGCCGTTTGCGAGTCTGCCTGACCTTCTTCGATTTTGCGCCAAGACCCATGTACCGGCCACTCGGCCGTTTTCGGGCGACAGGGCGGACATTGCTGACCCGATAGGGATTGTCGGCACGGGGCGGTGCGGCAGCATTCTGGTAGGGATTCGGTCCTTGCTCCAACGCACTATCAGCGGCTGGCTTTTCCAACTTGGCTGCGACTCTGTCCAAAACTTCATCATTGAGCGCAACCTTCGGCATCGGTGATGCATACATTGCATGCCGTGCGCGCTCCTCTGCTGACCAGGGCGCCGGTCGGCAGGTGCAGCTCGGCAGGTACTTCTTTCGATACAGGAATGCGTTTTCCAGCTGGCTGTAAGGTTTGCCAGATATATCGCGGGCCTCTTTCATGTCTGAGGTGCTGCTCCGCATGTAGAAGAGCTGCGTCTGTCCCTGACAGCGGGACTGGCACTGATCCGCATCGCTATGGAAACTGCTGCGTGGCGAGGAGTGATTAATGGGGAAGTAATAACCATCGCAAAGCCGAACACAGACAGTTCGATATTTCCATGAGCGAGAGCTCATTCGCGGCTGCACGGTTTGTGGCGCGAGCAAGTACGGGTTAGTTGGTTTCGGCAGAACAACGGGCCGCTGCCGCTTGGGCTGACTGGGCTTCACAATCCAACTGAAAAACTCGCTAAAGACGCCTTGTGCTGCTCCGCTTGGGATGCTTGCGAGTAACCCGCCAGAAAACACCAACACAGCAACGCTGCCGGCCCGAAGACCCTTTAATATACGCATACGCAGAAAACCTACTCGACAACTCATTCGGCTATCGGACAGTCATCCATGACGCCGAAGTCGAAAAATTTCCCGCAAAAATAGTGATTTAGTCCAAATATTTCCTAAACGCAGCCAACAAAATGAAACCATCGCAAGCAATAGATTAACCGTAACGCTCGCAATTCATTCAAACCGGCCCAACTTCCAGACTGATGCAGCAGGCCAATGCAGCCCGTGGCAGGCCACCCAGCGCGATGATCAGCCGACGCCGACATATGCCGATGTGATCCAGCAGAAATTCGGATCCTTAGTCCGATGACCCATTCAAGATAGAGTCTCGCCAATTCCGCCGTTTCGGACGGTAGCGCGGCTTTGGTCGCTTGACGCGCTTTGGCTTCACACCAAGGCTCATGTAGTTGCCGCGCGGCCGCTTCCGGACAACACGCCGACCTTTTTGACGGACAACAACCTCGCGTTCGTAAATCGAGCCGTTGATCGCGACCGAACGGCCTGAATTATCGACGACGTTGACCGTTTGGCCGGCCTTTGGCAGATGACGCACATAGCGCGACCCGGCAAAAGCACGCCGGCGGCGGCGGTCTCTGCGGAATTTCCGCGCGTTGATCCGTGCCAGCCGCTTAGCCTTTTTTTGCCAACCCGTGGTGGCATAGAGCTGATGTGCCTTGATCGCATCCGGCTCCCAAGGGTGTGCCCGGCACTTGCAGGAGGCGTCATACTGCGTGCGATAAAGGAATGCTGTCGACAACGATGCGTATTGGCGGCCTTTGACATCGGTCATCGTCTCAGGCTTCCCACCAGCCGTTGGATAGGCAAACAATCGGGTTTCGCTACCACAACGACTGCGGCAGGCACGGGCATCCTGGCGAAAACGCGATCGGGTCGTTGCCGCGCTGATGGGGAAGTAATAGCCGTCACATAACCTGACGCAAACTGTCCGATAGGTGCGGTTGGCGCCGGCCGTGATCGCCGGCCTGGTTTCGGGATTCTCAATTCGCCCAAGCGAATTACGGTTGCCCCAGTTGCTGGATTTCTTCAATCGCTTAAAGGCAGTGCCGTTGGCTAGATCGCGCAGAAAATCTGTTTCATAGAGGACCTTTGAGTAAGGCTCTGTCTCTGCGGGTTTCGCTGCCGGAGTTGCAACAGGGATTTCAACTTTGGCCGGTTCCAACCACACCTTCGCCAAGCCAACCCCGACCAGCACGGAAAGACAGCTAGCTAGTGCTAACCCCGTTGCTGAACAGGTGATAAAGACAGCGCTTCTGCACGCGCGGCTCTGCCAACTTTGGAACGCCATGCTGGTCCTACATATGCAAACATACTCACGAGATAGCCTTTCCTAGCCGAGAATGGATCTCATTCCAACAGCATATGTTACTGATGGATAAAATGTTTTTGAACTTCATGGAATAATAACTGTTCCAAGAGAGATGAAGTGCCAGATTAGTACGTTATGTGACGGTTTAGTCAGCTGGGCCCATTTCGCGCAACAAAACACGAATGGACGATCTTTAAATCTCCAAGACACAAACCAGCTTGCAATCCAACATCACCCCGATGCCGGTTAACAGCGGCATCGGATTTCAGCAGCAGGCAGCTTATTTCGGCGCAAGACGAACAGCACCATCGAGCCGGATGTTGACGCCGTTCAGCATGACATTCTGGCAAATGTCAGAAACCAGCTGGGCATACTCCGTCGGCGAACCGAGGCGCGAAGGGAACGGAACACTGGCCGCCAGCGCATCTCGCGCCTCATCTGGCAGGCCATCAAACATAGGGGTATGGAAAAGCCCCGGCAGAATAGCGTTGACGCGTACACCATCCTTTGAAAGATCACGCGCCAAAGGCAACGTCATCGATTGAACACCACCCTTCGAAGCAGCGTAGGCAACCTGACCGATCTGCCCTTCCTCGGCGGCAATTGACGCAGTCGAGACAATCACGCCGCGCTCTCCATCATCGTTCAGTGGATCGAGTGTGACCATGCCGGCGGCACACTTCGACATCATGATAAAGGTCCCGATCAGATTGATCTGCACGACCTTCGAGAACGATGCGACATCGTGCGGTGTGATTTCGCCGGTTTCGCGGTCCTTGCGGAGCAGGCGCTTGCCAATCGCAATACCCGCACAGTTCACCAAAATCCGCTCCTGCCCGTGAGCGCCACGGACCGTCTGAAGCGCAGTCTCGACGTTGGCTTCGTCGGTGACGTTGCAGGATGCGAAAGTGCCGCCGATCTCATTCGCAACGGCCTGCCCCTGCTCCTCGTTCAGATCGAAGATACCAACCTTGACACCGAAGCTGGCTAGCCTTCGTGCTGTTGCTGCACCAAGCCCCGACGCCCCACCTGTGACGACCGCTGCAATTCCCGAACCCAGTTCCATGTGGTCTTCCTTCTGATCACCATTCCAACAAAAGCGATAGCCAGTAGGGCCCGCCGTTCACCTAGACAGTTATGATGACCTTACCCTTCACGATGCGTTGGTCCAGCAGTCGGATTGCCGTACCCGTTTCTTCCAGCGGGTAGGTTGCGTGGACGTGCGGCTTGAGCTGACCATCTGCCACCCAGGCGAGAACCTGCTCCATATTCTCGCGGTGCTGGCCCGGGTTCCGTGCTGCCTCCTGCCCCCAGAAGACCCCGACGACATCACAGCTCTTTAGAAGCATCAGATTGATCGGGAATTTCGGAATATCGCCAGCCGCAAAACCGACGACGAGATAGCGCCCAAGCCATGCAATCGCCCTGAGAGCAGGTTCTGCATAGGGCCCACCAACGCAATCATAAATGACATCGACCCCGGCGCCATCGGTTAGGGCACGCAGCGCTTCCTTCACGTCCGTCTCCGAATAGTTGAGCAACTCGTCCGCACCATGTTCCCGACAAACCTGGAGTTTGTCCGCACTTGATGCAGCTGCGATCACTTTCGCCCCCATCAACTTCGCAATCTCGACTGCCGCCAGGCCAGCACCACCCGAGGCTCCGAGAACCGCTACGGTCTCACCAGCCTTGAGACGCCCCCGGTCACGCAACCCGTGCATGGCCGTTCCGTAGGTGACGCTAATGCCAGCCGCGGTCACATAATCCACATTGTCAGGCATCTTGATAACGGTCGCCGCATCCACCGCCAGCTGCTCACGGGCGCCACCCCAACTCACAAATGCGCAAACCTTGTCGCCGACGACGTATCCTTCAACATTGCTGCCGATAGCCAGCACATCGCCGGCAATCTCACCACCGGGGGAAAACGGTAACGGCGGCTTGAATTGATATTTGCCACGCGTCATCAGGGTATCGAGAAAGTTCAAACCAACCGCACGTACTCGGACCAAGACTTGATTTGGAGCCGGAACAGGAGCGTCAATCTCTTGCACCTCAAGCGCATCCGGACCATCAAGAGACTTGCATAACAACGCTTTCATGTGTGACCCCTCTCAATTCCGATCGTTTCGCGCATGTTACGAGAACATCGGACGCGAACAGACCTATTTTCGGGTGTCACTCTAAGCACAAGGTTGAACAAAATGGTATCGGAGCCTTGGCCACCACAGCCACGCGGTTACTTCGCAATCGGAGCCGAGCGAATCTCGAAGTCACTCAACCTCGGCAATCTGATGCGCTCCGCCCATGGTTTTGGCGCCAGTTTCACATTTACTGTCGGCGCAACCTACAAGGCGCTTGAGGCGCAGGCTGATACCTCCAAGGGTTCGCAGCATTTGCCGCACTACAATTGGTCTGATGTAAGCGGCATTGCCCTCCCGCAGGGCTGCAAACTCGTTGGCATAGAGTTGCTTGATGATGCGGTCGACCTACCAAGTTTCCGCCATCCTATGCAGGCAGCGTACGTTCTCGGGCCTGAAAAAGGCTCTCTGTCCAATGAATTACTGGATCAGTGCGACTACACCATCAAAATTCCAACCAAGTTTTGCATTAATGTCGCGATGGCAGGTGCGATCGTGATGTACGATCGCGTGAAATCAATGGCGCGCTTTGCCGATCGTCCCACACGAGAGGGAGCCCCTCTTTCCAAACCCGCGAAACATCATCACGGTCAACGATTTATTCGATCTACGGGGTGACAGACAGGTCCATCCCATTTTATACGCTCAAGGCAATTGTCGGGGCGAGCAAAAGTCACGGAACGGCGAGGAATCAATGTCGAAAAAGTTTACCCTAGGCGCAGCACTTGCCATGATTGTTGTCGTCGCAGGGACCGCAGCAAATGCCCAGAGCACCAAGGTGGTGCAGAAGTTCAAGGACTGGGTCCTTTATTCTCATAGCGGCAATCCGGCGACGATCTGTTTTCTGACGGCGCAGCCGCGTGAGACGAAGCCGGCCGGTTACGCCAAGGAACGCAGTTATTTCTACGTGTCGTCCTGGCCGGACGACGGTGTGAAGGCCGAGGTCAGCGTCAAGATCGGCAAGGCCTTGCAGCCAGGCAGCAAGGTCAACATCCAGATCGGATCCGCTCGATATTCGCTGTTCACCAAGGGTGACAAAGCGTTCGTTGAAGATCCTAATCAGGAGCTGAAGCTCATCGACTCGATGAAACGCGGTAGCTTCATGTTTGTGCGCGGCACAACGTCAGACGGTACTGAGATCGAAGACGTCTATTCGCTCTCGGGCGTCACGGCAGCCGTCAATACTCTCAGCCAGGGTGGCTGTGGAGCTTAATTCGGGCACGCGTATTCAGCTGCGACGACGCAGGTTGCGCAGCTGAACATAATATGCGCCATCGCCGCCGTGGCGAGGACCGGCACTCGTGTAACTCACGACCAATCCGCGCATTTCCGGCTGTTCAAGCCAATTCGGAAGCATTCTTCGCAAAACACCGCGTTCGCGGTATGAGCCACCGTCCCAATCCTGACTGTTATCGTCTTTTGCGAAGCCTTTGCCGGTGATAATCAGCACCGTGCGGTAATCTTTGCTGACAGACGCATGAAGAAACCGTCGGAGGGCAGCGTGCGCCTCCGCTTGCCGCATACCATGCAGATCCAACCGTGACTCGACCTTCAATCGACCCGAGTTCAGCCTTCTGGCCTTCCGGTCGTCGAATTGACCGAGATTCGACTTTACTTTGGCTTCTGGCGGGTGGGATTGCTCCGTCGACTTGGACTGTTTCCCAACGACGGGCCGCTTGGGTTGGATATGCTCACCGCCCCTCTTTGTTTCACGTGAATCAGATTGAGCCTTTGATTCTTCTATATTTTTTCCGACGTGCCTGGGATGCGACAAGGGTTTGACGCTCTTGCTAAATGCGTTCCAGAGCGCCTGATCATCGTCGTTGAGACCGCCAGATCCCTTCTTTCGCTTTCCGGAACCGGATGTCATTGAATCCCTAATTGCTTTGGCAACAGAACGAAAAAGTTCCCCGAATGCTGCGTTTTACCAGCAGCCAGACCGGCCGCGACGCCAGACCCAAAATATATGTCACCACGCTCCGGGCCAACAATCGCAGAACCAATATCCTGGGTAACCATCAACCGCCGGAAGCCGCTATCGCTCCAGGGGGCGTGCTTCAGATCGTCAGACGCAACGAAAATCGGCACTCCGATCGGATGACAGCTCGCGTCCACCGCAAGACTTCGCCCTGGTGTCAGCGGAATGTCATGCACGCCGGTCGGACGGACGGTTGCCGCCGCGCCGGTCTCCTTGAAAAACACAAACGACTCGTTGGCCCGCATAATGTCGCGACCGCGTTCAGGATCCACCCGCAACCAATCCCCAAGCGCTTGCAAGCTCATATCTTCACGGGACATCAATCCGTTTTCGATGATTTTCCTGCCGATCGAGGTATATGGACGACCATTTTTACCATCAAAGCCGAACCGAACCCTTTCGTTCGGTGAGAACTCAAGCAATCCTGAGCCTTGAACCTGCATAAAAAACGCGTCAACCGGATCGCTCAGATAGGCGATTTCCAGGCCACGGCCTTCGAGATAGCCGTTCTCGATCTCGGCGCGTGTCGCATAGGGCAGCAACCCCTCGTCGGTTGACCTGGCATGCGTTAGCACCTGCCCATCGGTACGCAACGATCGATGTTCGTCCAGGTCGACCAGATCATCCGGGCGCGCATAGAGCGGAATGCCAAATTCATCCGACTTAGACCGCGAAGCATGCAATATGGGCTCGTAGTAACCAGTCAGAAGGCCCTGCGGCGCGCTATGAACGACCCGGTGGGGTAGAAAATGCTCTTCGAAGAACGCCCGCGCCGCTTCGCTTGTCACCTCAGATTCATTGAGCTCGGCAGCTCTTACCGAGAGGACCGCTAGCGAACAAACAATTGGATCTGATCTCTGCTGGGCGCCAAGTCGACGAAAGGCAGGCCAGCAATCAGCAAAAGCGGCGAGCGCCTCTGCCAAGTCAGTTTCCTGCTGCCAACCCTTGAGAAACGAAAAAGCCGAGGCCTCGTAAGTTGCTTTTGGCAATTCAGAGGCTCCGGCTTAACGAAAGGTGTCCGCCCGAACGCGGACCGCACCATCTCCGTCGATTAATGCGGGGATTGGGTTGCAATCAATCTCCAGTTGGGATTTTGCGAACTCAGGTCTCGGGCAAACGTCCAGATATCAGTGACTTCCATAACCCTTTGCGGATCACCGCTGATCACTTCGCCATCCTTATCGCGCGTCGCTGAAATCAACTGACTGACGAACTTCATCGTCACGCTGGCTTCGCTGCCTTTCAGGTCGGCTTCAATAATGTCAGCCTTGTTGATACCGACAAAACTCTGGTCAACCTGCTCCTGCCGCTCTTCACGGTCAGTGATTGCGCCCTCGAACCCTTCGAAAACTTCATCGTCGAGCAGATCCTGCAGCAGATTGCGGTTGCCTTCCGCAAATGCCGTGACGATCATCTCGTAGGCTTGCTTGGCACCAGACATAAAGTGCTCGAGATCAAAAGAGCCGTCCTGCTCCCGAATTGCCAACAGGCCACGCTCGATCTCAGCGTTCCGAATACCCATCGAGCGCATGCGCTCTTCGAAGTCTTCGCGACCCTGACTGCTCTGTTGTACGGGTTGCATATCGTCGTTATCACGACGCGGAAGTGTCACCACCTTGTCACCGGCAGCAGCGGCCTGCTCCCGGGCTTGGCGGGCGCGCATCTGACGATCAATACGTGCCTCGTCTTCGTTCGTGCGTCGTCCAAGCACACTCCGTAGCTTCAGGATAACTATGATCGCCACCACTAGAGATAAAAGTGTGACAATATCGATGTTGCCTTGCATGCTATTGGCTTTCTCGGAGGAGATTTAAGTCGTCAACGTGTATGTAGGCCCGGATGGAACGGTTATCCAGTGCGCCAACGTCCCTTCCAGCACATTCTTATACGATGCGTCCAGAGAACTTAGATTATTGAAGTTAGCAAGCCAACCAATTCGTTGGCAGCGAACCTTGTTTCTTACGTTAATCTGATCCATTTCTATGGCTTAACTTGGTCCATTCGCGACCCGGAGTTCAAATGCGACTATCAATCCTGCTGTTGTTTATCGCCGTGCCGATCATCGAGCTTGCGCTTTTGATCGAACTCGGACGCAACATTGGGTTCTGGTGGACCATCACAATTGTGATCCTGACTGCGGTTATCGGGACTGCAGTCTTACAACGCCAAGGTTTACAAACCTTCGCCAGGATCAACCAGGAGCTTAGCAGCGGCAAACCGCCAATCATGCCGGTGGTCGAAGGGATGTTCCTGCTTCTCTCCGGCGCCTTCCTCCTCACACCCGGAGTTCTGACCGACAGCATAGGTTTCCTGTTCTTAATCCCTCCGGTAAGGCAGGCTATTGCAAAATGGAGTCTGAAGCGATTTGTCTCCTCGGCCAGCGTGCACGTCCACATGAGCGGAATGGAAAGCGATAGGCCAAATCCGCAGCAGCACGGACATCCATCGGGGCCAACGCGTGGTGATTTCGGCGGCGGCCCCGTGATCGACGGGGAATATGTCCGGGTCGACGAGAAGACGACGCGACCAAACCCAGGCTCGACTTCAAAGACAGGCAAGCGTGGCGAAACTTCTCGGGACTAGCGTCGAATTCCCGAGTGTTTCAATTGCAGCCGAACACGCCGCATGTTAGCCCCCAACCGGGTCGCAAAGCGCAAGGAAACCAAATGGCAGACGAAACAGTTGCACTCGGTGATGAAGAGCAGGAACCATCCATCCGGGTTGTTGCACAATTTGTGCGCGATCTGTCGTTCGAAAGCCCGAACGTGGAGAACCTGATCACAGGCCCTGGCGAAAACCCTAATCTCAACATCGAGGTGAACGTTAATGCGCGCGGCGTGAAGCAGGACCTTTACGAAAGCTCGATCGAGTTCAAAGCCAGCGCTGCAAGCGACACCGGCGTTATCTACGATTTGGAAATCGTCTACGGCGGCATGTTTCACGTCGAAAACATGCCTGGCGACGCGCTCGAGCCGTTCCTGCTCGTGAATTGCCCCTCGATTCTGTTCCCTTTTCTGCGCAGATTGGTGGCCGACCTGACGCGAGAGGGTGGATTCCCGCCCCTTTTCCTTGACCCGATGGACTTCGCCGGACTTTATCTCCAGCGCAAAGAGCAAACGGAAAACGGTGCTGCGCCGAGCAAGCTCATCAACTGAGCTGTAGCACACTGAATTATCATCGCGCAGCAGGCTAAGCCTTTGAAAACGAGGCAGGTTGCGCGATTTCTATTGAACAAAAGCCTACGGAGTACGCGGCTGCTATCGCGGAGTTCGGAATCAGTCAGAACCTATCCGGCTGACCGCTGTTTCCAGATCGCCTTGTCACCAAGTCCGTCAACAAACTCGGTGTGCAAGCGACGTGCTTCATCCGTCAACCGCGATGGAAGAGGTGTCGGACGCTGCTTAGCCTGTGCATTCCTGCGTTCTCCAGCTTCGCCTGCGGACTGGCTGCCTGTCTCACCACGCGCGCCGAGGCCGAGTGCTGCCTGTCTTTCGCCCAATAGCTCAACATAGACGTCAGCCAGCAGAAGTGAGTCGATAATCGCGCCGTGCTTGTCGCGCTTACTATTGTCAATGCCGTAGCGCTTACAGAGCGCGTCCAGGTTATTCGGCCCTGCAGGGTGCTTTCGCCGTGCGATCGCCAGCGTATCGACGACACGATCCATTTCAATCGCCGGCATCCGCAACCGGCCCAGCTCCATATTGATGAAACCGATATCGAAATTGGCATTATGGATCACGAGCGTGGAATCACCGATGAATTCCAAAAATGAATCGACGACCTCACGGAATAGCGGCTTTCCTTGCAGAAAGTCATTCGAGATGCCGTGGATTGCCTCAGCTTCCGGATGCACTTCCCTGTCTTCCGGGAAGATAAACGCATGATACTCATTTCCGGTCGGAATGCGGTTGATGATCTCCACGCAGCCAAGCTCGATCAGGCGGTCACCGTTCTTGGCATCCAGACCAGTTGTTTCGGTATCCATAACGATTTCGCGCTGCATAACCTTCTCCGTAGCTCGTGATGATTGAACGCAGACGCAGACATCAACATCAGTCCACCCAGTGGCTGCGGTAGGCAGTACCCTTGCGAACTTTCAGTGCTTCTATAATAGCATCGACCTCGGCAAAGCTGGCTTCCACTGACTGACCGGTATCCACAACGAAATCAGCGCGTCGACGCTTCTCCTCATCCGGCACCTGCTTCGCAAGGATCTGCTCAAACTTCTCAGGCGTCATATTGGGGCGTTCAAGTACGCGCTGTCGCTGCATGTCGTATGGCGCCGACACAACCAGGCAGACATCGACGCGCGCATCGCCACGCGTCTCGAACAACAAGGGAATTTCAATGACGACAAACGGTGCACCGTCGTCGGCAGCCTGCTTCAGGTAGGATTTTTGCTTGGCGCGCACCAATGGATGCACGATCTTTTCGAGCACCTTGAACCCATCGGGCTGAGCCATCAGGGCCTGACTGAGTTTCGCACGATCCACCTTGCCATCAACGACACTGCCTGGAAACGCCGCCTCAACCGGGGCGACAGCCTCACCTTCGTATAGCTCATGCACGATCGCATCCGCATCGATGACCGGAACACCTTGTGTTCGGAAACGGCCGGCAATTGTCGATTTTCCCATACCGATCGAGCCTGTAAGTCCGACAATCAACACGTTCTGTTTCTCCGTTTCGCGACAGCCGACACTCAGCAGATTGCTGAGTAGAGCACGTTGCATAGTGAGTTATGTATCGAGCGCACCGCGCTCCCGCAGAGTTGCAAGCAATGGCAGCAGCGGAAGACCCAGCACCGTGTGATAGTTTCCGCTGATTTTCTCGATTAACTGAGCGCCGATGCCTTCCAACTCATAACAGCCAACGCTGTTGAGTGCCCGCCCACCCACTTCGGCAAGGTATCGACCGACAAATGCGGGCGAATAGTCCCGCATCGTGACGTCGACGGATTCCGTGTAGGACCACACAACCTCGCGTTCTTCCGCGAGGACCAGAGCACAGTGGAGGGAATGTGTACGCCCGCGAAAGGCCAGAAGATGCGCGCGGGCTTCGTCATTATCCTTCGGCTTGTCATAAAAGCGACCATCGAAATACAGAACTTGATCGGCCGCAATGATCCAGCGCTTGCCGGCGCGACCTATGACATCTTCAAGTTTCGCGCGCGCCAGCAGTTCTGCCAGATCGTCAGGCAGCATCTCGTCCTTGGCATCGCCCAATGCCACTCTGATCGCATCCTCATCGACTTGCGAAGGCATAACCTCAAAATGGACGCCCGCCGCCGCAAGCAATCGCTTTCGGACTTCGCTGCCCGAGGCAAGAACAATATCGGCGGGCTTGTCATCAGGAGTTCTAATCACGGGCCTCACCCCTTTCCCCATTCGCCGGTATTTCGTTCCGGTCCGAAAACAGTTTAATGATCGTCGCCGCAGTCTCTTCAATTGAGCGCCGGGTCACATCGATAACCGGCCAGCCATGCTTGGCGAATAGGCGGCGCGAGTCGCGGACCTCGCGGGCAATCTCCTCGCGATCGACATAAGTGCCCATATCGCGGTCGGCCAAGAAACGCACACGGTTACGGCGAATTTCAGCAATTCGGTCCGGCGATGCGACGAGCCCCACAACAAAGACGCCCTCCGCCCGCTGCAACTGCTCGGGCAATGGCACGGATGGGACCAACGGCACATTCGAAGTCTTATACCCCCGTTGGGCCAGATAGATGCTGGTTGGGGTTTTCGATGTGCGAGAAATGCCGAGAATAATGATGTCAGCTTCACTAAGGTCGTTCGGCAACCGGCCGTCATCGTGCGCCATCGTAAAATTCAGCGCGTCGATCCGCCGGAAGTAATCAGCATCGAGCGTATGCTGACCAGCAACAATCGGTGTCTGCGGCGCACCGAGGTAGCTCTCAAACACCGACATAATTGGTTCGAGCACGTGGAGAGTAGGCACTTGCAGCTCGCGGCATCGACGTTCAAGCACACTGGTTAGCTCGCGATTGACGATCGTGTAAAGAACCACGCCCGGCGCCGATTTGATCTCCTGCAGCACGCGATCTAACTGACGCTCCGTGCGCACCAATGGATACACATGCTCAATCGCCCTAATCTGAGGATACTGAACCGACGCTGCCTTGGCGATCGTCGTCAGGGTCTCGCCCGTTGAGTCCGACACCAGGTGGAGATGAAAGAAGCTCGCCGTCGTATTGACCATTGTGGAAATTCCAGCACTTGTTCACCGCGTCGCCGCTCAGACAGTTTACTCACGGCAAAACTGTGGACCCTTCAACAAAGTCATCCACAAATTCGGCGGAGTGGAAACGCACATCCTCATGTTCTCATCGTGTGTTGATGGCGAGTCTTCCCAACACGTTACCAACAGACTTCGACAGATTATCCCAACTCACTTCAACACTCACAGGCTCGAATGACCACCGTGAATAGGCCGATCAACACCTCTAGTGCCCCTGAATTCTGGTCAACACTAGATTTAGACTCGATCTCTTTCCACATTGGATAACCTGCGGATCGTGCTGAGTAACAAACTTATTGCCGTAACCCACTGCACTAAGAGTCAAAAAAACAACTCTGAAGACTCTAAGAAGAGGGGGACAGATTTGGATCTAAACCCTTGGATGACACACACCCAAGCAATGCAATCCCATCTAAAAGCGCACGTCCTCGTACTCCGACCAAAAAGGCTTTCAATGGACTTATTGAAACCAGATCAACGCCAGAACTCGCAGTCACGCTTCACCACACACCACCGCACTACCTACTCACATAAAAGAACTCTGAGTATCATTATGAGTTGACTATGCATCCAATTGAACTGCTTCAGCTGAAGCGACCAGATCCACACATTCAAAATCGACTACCATGGGATCAGGCTAATCCAAGATTTTGAACAATGTTCAAAGGGCGATCGATCGGATTGTTATATGTAGATGCAACACTAATGTCATTCGACACGCTCCGGCGAAGAGGTCAACAAGCCTCGTTGCAGCAAACACACCAAATCGACTACTGAGCCATTAAGGCGACCAAGCTTAAAGGCACCCACCGTATGTCTTCGCTCACGCAATCACCCGGCTTCCGTGCGGCTATGGCTCTCATCATTACGGCCATCGCAGCCGTACTTCTGATCGTCATACTCGGCGATGAGGCCTACGTTTGGATCAAGGCCATTCACGTCATTGCTGTGATTTCCTGGATGGCTGCGATGCTATATCTGCCGCGCCTGTTTATCTACCACTGCGATGCCACAGCTGGTTCCGAGCTTTCCGAAACTCTGAAAGTCATGGAACGGCGACTGCTGCGCATCATCATGAACCCTGCTATGATCCTGACCTGGATCCTTGGGCTGTGGATGGCGTGGCAGGCGGATTGGTTCTCAGCGGGTTGGTTCCACGCAAAGCTAGCGGCTGTGCTGCTCTTGTCCGGAATCCATGGTCATTTTAGCGCCGCCGTGAGAAAGTTTGCTGCTGATGCCAATCAGAAGTCAGCCCGCTATTGGCGCATTATGAACGAAGCGCCTGCCGTCCTCATGATCGCAATCGTAATCCTGGTGATTGTGAAACCGTTTTGAGTACGAAATCCCCTGAATCCAGTATCTCAACATTTTCCGCTGTAACACTTCTTTAATTTAAAGCAGTCATTTGCTATATCTGCTTTGCAACGTCAGCGGCGGAGAGGTTCGCTGACACTTTGACCAGATTTCTCAAGCGGTCGAAGTCGCATCCAGCGCAACTCGCGCCCTTTTCCCCTATTCAATCCAGGCACGGCTCGACCTCTCGCCCGCCCCACATGCCCTGACCTGTTCGGAGTCTCGCCATGAGCGAAATGAAACTAGAAGAATTAAAGACAAAATCACCAACTGAATTGCTTGCATTTGCTGAAGAGCATGGCGTTGAAAACGCCAGTACAATGCGCAAACAAGAATTGATGTTCGCGGTTCTCAAACAACTTGCAGAACAAGAGATCGAAATTACTGGGTTAGGTGTCGTCGAAGTCTTGCAGGATGGCTTCGGTTTCCTGCGATCACCCGACGCGAACTACCTGCCAGGTCCCGATGATATCTATATCTCCCCGTCGCAGATCCGACGCTTCGCGCTCAGAACGGGCGATACCGTCGAAGGCCCGATCCGCAGTCCCAAGGACGGCGAACGTTACTTTGCGTTGCTCAAGGTCAATCGGATCAATTTCGAAGAGCCCGAAGCAGCACGTCACAAGGTGCACTTCGACAACCTGACACCGCTCTATCCAACCGACTGGTTGCAGCTCGAGATCGAAGACCCGACGGTCAAGGACCTGTCTCCACGTGTCATCGACATCGTTTCGCCGCTCGGTAAGGGCCAGCGCGCGCTAATCGTTGCACCACCGCGGACAGGTAAGACCGTTCTGCTACAGAACATTGCCCATTCCATTACGGCCAATCATCCTGAGTGTTACCTGATCGTACTTTTGATCGATGAGCGCCCCGAAGAAGTGACCGACATGCAGCGCTCTGTGAACGGCGAGGTTGTGTCCTCAACGTTCGACGAACCACCATCACGGCACGTGCAGGTGTCTGAAATGGTCATCGAAAAGGCCAAACGCCTGGTTGAGCACAAACGCGACGTTGTCATCCTGCTGGACTCAATCACCCGATTGGGCCGCGCCTTTAACACGGTTGTCCCATCATCCGGTAAGGTCCTGACGGGTGGTGTCGACTCGAACGCACTACAGCGTCCGAAACGCTTCTTTGGTGCCGCACGAAACATCGAAGAGGGCGGCTCCCTGACCATCATTGCAACCGCACTTATCGACACCGGCTCGCGAATGGACGAGGTCATCTTCGAAGAATTCAAAGGTACCGGTAACTCTGAAATCGTTCTGGATCGCAAAGTCTCTGACAAGCGAGTATTCCCGGCGATTGACATTGCCAAATCTGGAACACGCAAAGAAGATCTGCTTGTTACCCCAGATAATCTCAAGAAGATGTTCGTACTTCGCCGAATTCTAAACCCAATGGGTGCACAGGACGGCATCGAGTTCTTGATCGACAAGCTACGCTCCACCAAGAGTAACGGCGAATTCTTCGATTCAATGAATACCTAGTTCGATCGAGAATAGACTCTGGCTTTGCGAGTCAAAGTCAGAGTCTATACAAGTCAAACGAAACGAAGACATGAAGTGGTTAGAGTCTCGTAGAGTCAAACAGAGTCTAAACTGTTCTGTTTGTTTCACGTGAAACAAGTCATGAGTAATAACTACACGAATACTTTTGGCCATCCTATTGGCTTCCCTCTGCAGGATTGGACTCCACGGTCGCAGCCGCCACGCACGTCCATGCAGGGCAGATACTGCAGCCTGGAGCTGCTCAATTCCGAGAAGCACGGCGATCAGCTCTACGCCGCTGACAAGCTGGATGTAGACGGCGCCAACTGGACCTACCTCTTCCAGGATCTGCCAACCGATCGCTCTGAGTACCAGACTTATCTGGAGACTATGGCGGCTGGATCTGACCCGCTGTTTCACACAATTATCGAAAATGAAACTGGAGAAGCCGTCGGCATGGCGGCTTTGATGCGTATCGATCCATCCAATGGCGTTATCGAGGTCGGCAATATTCGCTATTCTCCACGTCTCCAGCGCACGCCAGCAGCCACGGAAGCAATGTATCTCTTGATGCAGCGCGTGTTCGACGAGTTGGGCTACCGGCGCTATGAGTGGAAGTGTGATTCCCTCAATGCCCCCTCAAAGTCTGCTGCCAAACGACTTGGCTTCGTCTATGAAGGTCAGTTTCGCCAGGCAGTGATCTATAAGAACCGCAATCGCGACACGTCCTGGTTCTCAATGATCGACGCGGAATGGCCGGCGCTCAAAGCAGCTTATGAAACCTGGCTGAGCCCCGACAATTTCGGTGATGACGGCCAACAGAAACAGCGCCTCGCAGACCTTATCGCGCTTGAAAAAGCCAAACTCGCCCAGGCTTAAGGCCTGGAGCCCGATCTCGCGGACACTGCGAGGGAAAAGACGCTATGAAGACCATTGGCTTGATCGGCGGCATGAGCTGGGAAAGCACTGTCGTCTACTACCAGCTCCTCAATCGGATGGCGCGTGAACGCCTCGGAGGCCTGCATTCAGCCCAAGTGCTGCTTTGGTCTTTTGACTTTGCCGAAATTGAGCGGTTTCAGGCTGAAGGAGACTGGAAAGCTGCATCGGATGCCATGGTCCAAGCGGGTAGAAACCTGGAAAGGGGTGGCGCCGACTGCATCGTGATCTGCACGAACACCATGCACAAGCTCTCCGGCGACGTGATGGATGCAACCAACATCCCACTGATCCACATCGCCGATGCGACAGCGGCTGAAATCAAGCGGAAGCAGTGTAACCGTCCATTGCTGCTGGCGACGCGCTACACGATGGAGCAGGACTTCTACAAGGGCTATCTCCACGCATCGCATGGCATCGATGCTGTCATTCCGGACGGTAATGACCGGACGATCGTGCACGATATCATCTACGAAGAGCTTTGCCAGGGCATCATCGAACCGCAGTCCAAGCAAAAGTATTTGGAAGTCGTGCAACGGGCCCAGGCGACCAAGAATATCGACGGTATTATATTCGGCTGTACTGAGGTTGGACTTCTGATCGATCAGGATGACTTCGCTACTCCAACATTCGATACAACAGAACTTCATGCTAAGGCTGCACTCGACTTCGCCCTGTCTGATATCTGACGACCGCTCACCCCGGTTGATCGGTCAACCGGCAACGCAGTTTGAGTAACCACAATCTGAGTAACCCATGGCGAACGACACCATCTTTGCGCTCTCAAGCGCACCTGGGAAGGCCGCCGTCGCCGTCGTCAGGGTATCTGGCCCACAGGTTAAGACAATTCTTGCCGCCACTACAGGCGGCGTTCCTGAGCCGCGCAAAGCCAGTCGACGTAATATCCGGAAGCCTGGCCGCAATGAGATCATCGACGATGGCATCGTGATCTTTTTCTCAGGACCTTCGAGTGCCACGGGCGAAGATGTCGCCGAATTCCATATTCATGGCGGCCGCGCCGTCCTCCAAGCCCTACTGGTGGCGTTTTCCTCCTTCGATGGCTGTCGGCCAGCCGAAGCCGGCGAGTTCAGCCTGCGTGCCTTTGAGAACGGCAAGATTGACCTGACAGCAGCAGAGGGCATTGCTGATCTGGTTGATGCCGAAACCGAAGCTCAGCGCCGCCAGGCGCAACGGCAGGCTGGAGGGGAGCTGGCCCGGAAGTATGATGCTTGGCGAGATCAGATCATTGAGTCTCAAGCACTCATTGAATCCGATATCGACTTTTCCGATGAAGCCGACGTCGATGACCAAGCCTTCCAAATGGCTCACCAAAGCATCCAGCTTTTAGTTGGTGACCTTAGTACGCACCTGAATTCGGCTTCGCGTGGTGAGATTGTCCGATCGGGATACCGGGTGGTGATCGCCGGTCCAACCAACGCAGGTAAATCCAGTCTGTTGAACGCTCTGGCAGAGCGCGATGTCGCGATCGTATCGGACCAAGCCGGCACAACACGTGATGTCATTGAGGTGCACTTGGACCTTGCTGGATATCCTGTGATCGTAAGTGATACGGCTGGCATGCGAGCCACTCGTGACACCGTCGAGCAAGAGGGCATTCGACGAACGATCGATCGAGCTTCGCAATCCGATCTCGTGCTGTGGCTTCGCGATATTACAACGGATATTGAGCAAGCCGCACCACCACCTGAGGCAAGACGAGTCATCGAGGTTTTCAATAAAGCAGATCTAACATCGAATACTTGCGCGGTGGATGGCGGTGGCAGGTACCAGATTTCGGTCAAGACGGGATTTGGCATACCTGAATTGGTTGATCGGTTATGCGACGTCATTCGCGAGGATCTGACCCTTGATGATCCTGTCGTACCCACAAACAGCCGGCACAGGCATTATCTTGGCGACTGCCGGCAGCATCTGGAAACATTTCTGAGCAGTGATCACGCTCAACTTGAGCTCCGTGCGGAAGACCTGAGGCTTGCAGCAACAGCTCTCGGCCGCATCACTGGGAGAATTGACGTAGAAGATGTTCTTGACCAGATCTTCTCTCGATTCTGTATCGGAAAGTGAGTCAAACCAAATTGTTTCACGTGAAACAACAGAGTCTAACGGTGGTTGAATCCAGTATTCGGTGGATTCAATACTTGAATGAATGCTTGGTTGTTCGTGGCTGGAGAGTCATTTTGACGGATTTGCGAGTCTTCGGCTAAAAACACCCAACTTCGCGAAAAGAGAGACGTAGATTCGCACGATGCCCAAAAGCTTCGATGTCATTGTTGTTGGCGGTGGTCATGCCGGGACAGAGGCAGCTGCTGCTGCCGCACGCCTGGGGGCTGCAACTGCTTTAGTCACCCACAAATTCGCGACGATCGGCGAAATGTCCTGCAACCCGGCAATCGGAGGGCTCGGCAAGGGCCACCTGGTTCGGGAAATCGATGCGATGGATGGACTGATGGGTCGCGTGGCAGACGCGGCGGGTATTCAGTTCCGCCTGCTCAATCGGTCGAAAGGACCAGCCGTGCAGGGTCCGCGGACCCAAGCCGATCGCAAACTCTATCGGGAAGCCATGCAGGCTGAGATACAAGCGATCTCAGATCTGACAGTCATTGAAGAGGGCGTTGAAGATTTCCTCATGCACAATGGCCGCGTGGTTGGCGTTGTCACCCAGTCCGGCCAGGAAATCTCGGCTGGAGCGGTCGTCCTCACCACGGGAACGTTCCTGCGCGGTGTCATTCACATCGGCGAGAAGCAGATACCGGCAGGCCGCGTTGGTGACGCACCGGCCCTGAAGCTTTCAGACCGGCTGATGGCCTGCAATCTCAAGCTCGGCCGGCTCAAAACCGGCACACCAGCGCGATTGTCGGCCAAGACGATCGATTGGGACGGTCTGGAATCGCAACCGGCTGACGATCCACCGATACCCTTCTCGTTCTTGTCGTCGAAGATCACGGTTCCGCAGATCGCTTGCCACATTACGTACACGAATTCTGAAACCCACCGAATAATCAAAGATAATCTTCTGAAGTCAGCCATGTATTCCGGTCGAATAGATGGTGTTGGGCCAAGGTATTGCCCATCAATTGAAGATAAAGTTGTGCGATTTGCTGATCGCGATAGTCATCAGATCTTTCTCGAGCCTGAAGGACTTGAGGATGATCTTGTCTATCCGAATGGTATTTCCACGTCGCTGCCGGAGGACGTCCAGGATCAGTTCATCAGGACGATTCCCGGATTGGCCAACGTCGATATTGTGCAGCCCGGTTATGCGATTGAATATGACTATGTCGACCCGCGCGAGCTTGATCCTACGCTTCAAGTCCGCAAGCTACCCGGCCTTTATTTAGCGGGTCAGATCAATGGGACAACGGGATACGAGGAGGCTGGCGCACAAGGTCTTATGGCTGGTCTGAATGCGGCCCTATCCCTGAATCCTGGATCTCAGAAGGCCGTCTTGTCACGATCAGATGCGTACATTGGCGTGATGATCGATGATCTCATTACCCGTGGCGTGGCTGAGCCTTATCGGATGTTTACATCGCGAGCAGAGTTCCGGCTGAAGCTCCGCGCGGATAATGCTGACCAAAGGCTGACCCCGATTGGCATCGAGCTGGGATGTGTCGGCAAGGCCCGCGCATCGGCCTATGGTGAAAAGGCCCGGGAACTTGAGGCTGGCCGCCAGATGCTCGCCGATCTCAATATGACGCCGAATGCGGCCGCCAAAGCCGGCATTACGATCAATCAGGATGGTCGCCGCCGAACGGCCTTCGAATTCCTCGCTTTTCCTAATGTCGATTATGCCCAATTGGCCAATATTTGGCCGGAACTAAACAGTGTCCCAACAGCTCACCGGCATCAATTGGAAATCGATGCTCGTTACGCGTCTTATGTCGAGCGCCAGCAGGCTGATGTTGATGCCCTTAAGAAAGATGAGCGAACGGAAATTCCACGAGGCTTCGACTTTGCAGCCATCTCAGGCTTGTCGGCTGAGCTTTGCCAAAAGCTCACAAATCAGCCGCCATCCACCTTGGCGCAGGCGGCCAAGATCGATGGCATGACGCCGGCGGCGCTGCTGCTTGTGAGGGCGCATATCAAAAAGGCTGATAGGCGCCGGATCGCATGATGACCAATCGCGGATTGTCAACGGTTATATCTTCCCCCAAAGAGTTCATATCAAAATTCAATGTTTCACGTGAAGCAGTTGAAAGAATTGAGATTTATGAGAACGAATTGAAGCGGTGGCAAAAGGCCGTTAACCTTGTTTCACCCTCTACACTCGACCAAATCTGGCATCGCCATTTCGCGGATAGTGCTCAGTTGCTGGAACACTTGCCAGCTGAATCGCGGCATCTAGCCGATGTCGGTGCGGGCGGAGGATTTCCGGGATTAGTGCTGGCAGTGCTCTGTCAATCCCGTCGTGACTTTCGAGTCACACTCGTCGAATCAGACATGCGAAAGGCAGCATTTCTGCGCGAAACGGCCAGGCGGATGGAAATCCCTGTGGAGATTCTGTCGACACGAATCGAAAGCGATGCAAGTGTCAAACAGTTAAATGATGTGGATACGATTACGGCGCGTGCGTTTGCCCCGTTCGACCGGCTTTTTGGTCTGGTTTCTCCAGTTTTCGGCAGTAATACAGTTGGTTTGTTCCTCAAAGGACGCGAGGTAGATCGCGAAATTGAGGATGCGCAAGCCAATTGGTTGTTCGATGTGGAGCTGCACGAAAGCCTAACCGATCAAGGCGGACGGATTGCAATCGTTAGGAATCTGATGCCGAGGCGGTAGTTGGAGCCAGAGACGGAAGGTGAAGATCATGTCTGATAGAGCGACTGATTCAGCAGGACTTCGCGTCATTGCCGTGGCAAATCAAAAGGGCGGTGTCGGCAAAACGACAACGACGATCAATCTCGGAACGGCATTGGCTGCGATCGGCGAAAAGGTGCTGATTGTCGATATTGATGCACAAGGCAATGCCAGTACAGGCGTTGGTGTGACTCCGGATTCCCGTGCTTTGACAACTTATGATGTCTTGGCGAGCCAGGCAGGTCTTTATCAGTCCGCCCAGCGAACTCAAGTTCCTGATCTCATGATTGTTCCGGCGACAACTGATCTGGTTGGCTTTGAAGCCGAGCATCTCGTTGATCGTAATCGCGCCTTTCGGCTGCGGGATGCCATAAACGGTCTGATTGGCACCCAGCAGGCAATGGTCAGCGAAAAGCCCTACACCTATGTGCTGATCGACTGTCCGCCATCGTTAAGCTTACTCACGCTTAACGCCATGGTCGCTGCAGATGCGGTCTTAGTGCCGGTTCAGTGCGAGTTCTTCGCACTCGAGGGGATCGCGCAGCTCAACGAGACCATCGAACAGATTCGCGGCTCACTGAATCCACGTCTGGAAATTCAGGGTGTCGTCCTAACCATGCACGACGCCCGGACGTCGCTATCGCGAGAAGTCGCACAAGAAGTCCGCAATTACTTCGGAGCCAAGGTTTACGACACGGTGATCCCGCGCAATGTCCGCGTGGCAGAGGCACCGTCTTATGGCCAGCCGATCCTGATATACGACTATGATTGTCCTGGCAGTCAGGCCTATGTCGACCTGGCGAGTGAAATCATAAATCGCGAGCAGGCCGTCAAAGCCGCCTGACGTAGATATAGAAGAAGACGTAAAAGGACTTCGCGGGGAAGAAGAGAATATGGCGGTCACACCCATCCAAAAGGGACGCCTCGGTCGGGGACTGGCGGCAATGATTGGCGAGCAAAATGCGCCTGAGCCGAGATTGCCTGACGAGGGTGTGCAGCGGGTTGTTCCCGTGGATCAACTGTCTGCAGGTGAGCTCAATCCAAGGCAGGAATTCCGTGAGGACGAGCTCACAGAGCTGGCAGACTCCATTCGCCAGAAAGGCCTTGTCCAACCGCTGATTGTGCGCGAGCGCGGCGAAGGTGGTTACGAGATCGTCGCTGGAGAACGGCGGTGGCGGGCCTCGCAACGGGCCGGCTTGCATATGGTGCCGGTTATCGTCCGCAGCCTCAGCGATCAGGAAGTGCTGGAACTTGCGATTATCGAAAACGTCCAGCGGGCCGATCTCAACGCTATTGAAGAAGCAAGTGGCTATCGAGAGCTGATCGAACGGTTCGCCTATACACAGGACAAGTTGTCAGATGTTATCGGCAAGAGCCGCAGCCATCTTGCAAACACGCTTCGCCTGCTCAAGCTGCCCGCAATCGTCCAAGCTATGGTTCGTGAGGGCCAATTGACGGCTGGTCATGCGCGGGCACTGATTGGCCGGGATGATGCAGAAGAGTTGGCGCAACGGATCATAGATCAAGATCTCAATGTCCGCGAAGTCGAGGCGTTGGTCCAGGCGATGGACCTGGCTAAGGAACAGCCACCAATGCGCCGGGTCCGCGAAAAGGACCCGGATACCCGCGCCTTCGAGAAGGAACTCACTGAAACGCTGGGTCTGAAGGTTGAGGTCAAAAAGGGTAACGGTGAAAGTGGTACCCTTGCCATCAAGTACACTAACTATGACCAGCTGGAGTTCATCCGCGAGCGTCTGGCCGGGCAGGAATAGTAACCAGCATTGTGATCAGCTGATATTTCTCTGATTATTCCTTGACGTCCAATACGCTGATCTGCTGGATAACGCTCTCTTTCCCGGCAGAAAGCGCCATTGGAGCGTTCAGGCATAGATGAGTGATCAGGTTCTTGCGCAGCTGGCGAGCACCATACGGGCACGCCGCGTCGCCACAGCCGACAAATCCTACACGAAAAAGTTGCTCGACCGGGGGACTGAGTATTGCGCTCGGAAATTTGGCGAAGAATCGATTGAGACAATTATCGCCGCTACCTCAGGCAGTGGGGATCAGCTAAAGGCTGAAGCGGCTGACGTCTTGTACCACTTGCTTGTGCTCCTCGAGTCTCGGGCCATTGATCTCCAGGACGTTCTGGACATACTGCACGAGCGCACAGCGCAGTCAGGTATTGAGGAAAAGGCTGCCCGGCCAAAGAGTGAGTGACAGAGTGCTTCTCATGCGTATCGCCATAGAGTCCTGACCATGCAACACGAGCCACCACTTGGCTTCTCGCCATACCGGGCCTTTTCACGCCAAGAATGGGCCAGGTTGCGGGCTGATACACCCATGACGATCGCCCCGCGCGATCTCGACCATCTTTCCGGCCTGATTGAAGAACTGTCGATGGAAGAGGTTGAGCAGATCTACCTGCCACTCTCGCGGTTATTGAATCTCTACGTCCAGGCAGCGCAGGAGCTGCATGCGGTTTCGCAAAAGTTTCTCGGCAATCGCGATGGCAAGATCCCATTTGTTCTCGGCATAGCCGGCTCAGTCGCTGTGGGTAAAAGCACGACAGCACGTGTCTTGCGCGCACTCTTGGCCCGCTGGCCCGACCATCCCCGTGTTGACCTCGTTACGACCGACGGATTTCTGCATCCTAATGCGGAGCTTGAACGACGGGGCATCATGCACCGCAAGGGTTTTCCGGAGAGCTTCAATACAAGCCGCCTGTTGCGGTTTCTGGCAGAAGTAAAGTCTGGGAACTCACTGACTGAAGCGCCGATCTATTCACACTTCCACTACGATGTGATCCCCGATGAGTCGCTGAAGATCGAGCGCCCGGACATTCTGATTGTCGAAGGTTTGAATGTTCTGCAACCCGCCCGCTTGCCTCAGAATGGTGACGCTGTTCCATATGTGTCCGATTATTTTGATTTCTCGATCTATATCGATGCGGACCCGGCAATTTGTGAGGATTGGTATATCACCCGGTTCCTCAGACTTCGGGAGACCGCCTTCCGTGATCCTGACGCATATTTCCACCGCTATACTCATCTGAATGATCTCGATGCCAGAGAACGCGCGCGCGAAATTTGGCGCACCATCAATTTAAAGAACCTCACTGAAAACATATTACCCACGCGAAGACGAGCCGATCTCATATTAAAGAAATCAGCTGATCATAGGATCGAAAGCATTTCTCTGAGAAAACTGTAAAAAAAACCGCGCAAAATGCGCGGCGCAGGTTCTGCTCTGGGGAAATAGTATTCGTCGCTACATTGAGGGCGCATGCTCGTCTCGGGGAAAGCGAGCCGGCGTAGCACGAAAAACTGATCGGTAACGGTTTGGCGACAGTAACACGCTCCGATTGGCTTTGAATTTGTCACGCAACCGCCGAATGACGGACGGATCAGAGAAACCCAATTCCTTGATTGCAGTCGTCACCTTTAATCGCGGGTCAGCGGACATAACAGAAGCGATCGTTAATAATCGTTCCCAATCGTCTATTCCGGATCCAACCGGGCGCCCACGCTGTCGTCTCTTTTTTGACATGGCGTTTTATCCATCTATGAGAATCAATTGCAGTTATTATGCGAGACAAAATAATTTTGCCAAGGATTTTAATTCATTAGAGATGTAAACTAAGATTGTTGTATAGGGAAATACGTTAAGTTGATGATATTAAATATCCTGAAAATTTTCCAGGAGGTAGATACAACCAATTAACATGAACATTGCTCAAAAGCGCCGGTGATAGTAGTTGAAAGCCCAACAGACATTGATTTTTGAATTGTCAGAAGCAGATTGCCCAGCAGCTCACGCTTACTGCTGGGTCGATGGGTGGGTTGCGTGCGCCGCCACATTTTATCGGAGAACCTATCGTAGCATCAGGGCACCTGGAGGTACGTACTGCGGTGCCTACTTATGCCTTACTGCACAACCCCGTGCTTGATAGCGAGATCGCGTAGGGACGTCTCTGGACGGGCGCCTACATGGGAAATAATTTCGGCAGCAGCGATATGGCCGAGTTTCGCGCACTGGTCTAACGGCATTCCCTTCGCATGACCAAAAAGAAAACCTGCTGCATACAGATCGCCGGCTCCGGTCGTATCGGCCAAATTGTCGATGCTTTCAGCTTTCGCTTCATACCGGTTCGAGCCTGACACTATGACGGAACCCTTTTCGCTGCGAGTAATTGCAGCGACTTTGGCATCATTTGAAATATTATTGACAGCTGTTTCCAGAGAGTCAGTTTCATAAAGAGAGAGAATTTCTGACTCATTCGCGAATAGCAGATCAATATCGCTTTTAATAAACGACAAAAATTCTTCTCTATGGCGATCGACACAAAACCCATCCGACAATGTTAGCGACACTTCAGTATCGGCCGATTTTGCAATACTTGCCGCTAACTTGAAGGCTTCCATAGCCTGCGGCGCATCGAATAGATAACCTTCAAGATATAGAATACGGCTGTTCTTGATCAGCTCTGGTTCTATTTCTGACGAATTGAGCTCTGGGCTAATTCCCAGATAAGTTGACATCGTGCGCTCGGCATCAGGGGTGACCAACACGATTGATCTCGCAGTTGGCGTTTCGGATTGAACGGGCTTGGTGCTGTAATTCACTCCACTGGCTTTAATGTCGTGAGCAAAGATGCGCCCGAGATCATCGTCGGCCACCTTGCCTATATACGCCGCGCTCCCGCCGAATGATGCGACACCGGCAATTGTATTGGCAGCGGAACCACCCGAGATTTCAACTGCTGGTCCGATGGCATCATAAAGCGCCGTGGCGGCCGCTCGATCGACCAGTTGCATGTGGCCTTTGGCAAGCGCCTGCTGTGCAAGGAAATCATCGTCACAGCGGGCGATGATGTCGACAATCGCGTTTCCTATTCCAACGACGTCGTGCGCAGAGTTTGTCATATCGGACCTCGAATTCCAAATCGTGGTGAACTATAGAGGTGTCATGGAGGCTTAAGACAGCAAAGACGTCGCACGCGCGAATCTGGCTCAACAGCAGCGTTGGTCAGCGTGACAGCTTGGCCATTGTCGCGAGTTCAAGCAGGAGCCGCTCAGCCAAAACGGTCTCCATGTTTGATTTCGTCCGCGCAAGCTTTGCCACTTCAGATATGCGGTTGGTTGCGGACAAGAGCCTTTCCGACGGCCAGCGCCGGCATTGATCACCGAAACTTGCCTTCTGCTTGAAAAAGATTGGTGGTCGCAACATCTTGGCAGCGTCATCAAACGACTTGCCTTCGTCGATACCCGCACGGAGGCGGTGTAGGCGGCGAAAGTGCCGTTGCAGTGCGCTAATGACGACCTGCGGGCTTTCGCCGGCTGAGACCGAGCGATTGAATTCATGGATGGCCGCGAGAGGCTGACCACCGGCGGCCGCGTTAACAATCGAGTCGATGGCAAGCTCCGACGCATCGCCAACAACGGCGTCGACGTCATCGACACCAATCGCCGGCTTATCGCCTACGAACAAAATCAGTTTCTCTATCTCACCTCGCGACAAGGCCCGATCAGCTCCCAGGCGCGAAAGCACGAGTTCCTTCGCTTGAGCATCAATTGATTTCCCTGCTCCCGAGACCATTTCGCCAACCAAACCGCCTAAATCCCGTTGATCGTCGGCGTAGCATGGCAGAGCTGCGGCCCATGCCGTCGATTCAAAAAGTTTGCGGATGGCATCACTTGGCTTGAGGTTGCCAGCTTCAACAACAAGCTGAGCAGCCGGAGCACCATTTTCCAGGATGGCTTTCAGGAGGTTGGCATTGATCCGGCGACCAAGTGAGACCCGGACGACCTGTGTGCCGCCAAACATGGAAACCGTTCCAAGCTCCACTCCAAGGCGATCCGGATCCTGCTCGAGATCGGAATCTTCAATCCGAATAACATCGCCCGGAGGGTCGCTGCGGTTTGCGAGAGCCCTGGATACTTGCTGCGTCCGCTCTGAGCACAGTCCGACATCGGTACCGAAAATCAGGACGGCAGAGCAGTTGTCAGGGGGGGATTTGGCGAACGCCTCAGCCCGCGCCGCTTTGATGGCCACCATTGTACGAAGTCGCTCGCAATTGAATGAGCAAAACCCAGGTTCGCCAAGGCGAAGCACTCAATCTGCCAACAAGGTATCACCGGAGTTTAACTGCGAGATAGAAACGCTTCCAGCTGACTCCGAATATCCCGTGCAACCGTACGTGCCGCACGGTTTTCAGCATCTTCCCTTGCACGAACATTCGAGTATATCGACGTATAGCGTTCAAAACCGGCACGGCCAAAGCTTGCGCTGGTCAGCACGGGTTTCGCCGTGGATGTGTCGATCAAAACATACTTGGCATCGAGGCTGTAGATCTGGCTGGCAGAATCACCCTGGATGTTCACCAGCGTTGACGTGACCTTCTCTGTCAGAGTCACATCGAGCTGATACTTCGGCGTAGCCTGGGCTCCACCACCTGTTGTCTGAAATCTCAGCTCATTACGGATACGTTGGCCAACTCGACCCGGGATCGTCGTGATATTCACGCTGGCCAGCTTCTGGCTCAAGCCGCCGTTATAGGAGGAGGCATACATCGGCTGAAAACCAGATGATCCGCAGCCGCTAAGAATGACTCCAACCGCAACAGTTCCTGCCATCGCGGCAATACGCAGATACCCGCCCAACTGGCTGGCCGACGCAAACTCTTTTCGTGCCCTAAGCAACGACATTGACAATCCTCTGCGGCACGACAATCACCTTCTTCGGAGCTTTTCCGTCGAGTAGCTTCACTATTGGCTCAAGTGCCATAGCAGCCGCTTCCACGTCATCCTTGCTGGCCGACCGGTCGATTGTCAGTTCTGCCCGTCTCTTACCATTTACCTGTACGGCAATGGTAATCGTATCGTCAACGAGAAGAGCCTCATCGACCACTGGCCAGGGCTGTTCAGCCAGCAAGGTGTTGTATCCAAGTCGCGTCCAGCACTCTTCAGCAAGATGCGGCATCATTGGGCCGATCATTTGAACAAGCACTTCCCCAGCCTCACGGATGGCCCAGTCCAAGCCGTCTCCGGTCTTGTTCGATGTGTTTTGAACTGCATTCACGAGCTCGTAGATTTGTGCAACAGAGACATTGAAGCGCAAATTCTCGATGTTTTGGCCGACTTGATGCAGTGTCTTATGCACAACCTTACGCACAGCGAGTGCGTCATCGCCAAGTTTGGCCGGCATAGATGAACCATGATCACAGCCTTTGTCTTCGACCAGATCAATGAGGCGCCAGATGCGCTGCATGAACCGGTTGGCACCGGACACACCAGCTTCTGTCCAAATGACATCGCGTTCTGGCGGGCTGTCAGACAGCATAAACCAGCGGGCACAGTCCGCACCGTAGCTTGCGATGATGTCGTCTGGATCGACCAGGTTCTTCTTCGACTTCGACATCTTCTCGATGGAGCCGATTGTGATCTCATCGCCGCTGGTTAGTTCAAAAGCCTTGCGGTTGTCACCGTCGCCCTCAAAGCGGATCTCTGTGGGCAGCAGCCATCGGCCATCCTTGGCACGGTAAGTCTCATGGATGACCATACCCTGCGTGAAGAGTGCACCGAACGGCTCATTCAATCCCTGCGGCAGGTGACCTGTGACGCTCATCGCGCGCGTATAGAAGCGAGAGTAAAGCAAGTGCAAAATGGCGTGCTCAATGCCGCCGATGTATTGATCCACCGGCAACCAGTAGTCGGCTGCATCAATGTCGGTCGGAGTTTCAGCATTGGAGTCTGAGAAACGCGCGAAATACCAAGACGAGTCGACGAAGGTATCCATCGTATCGGTTTCGCGCCGTGCGGGCTTCCCGCACTTCGGGCAGTCGACCTTGGTCCAGGTCGGGTGGCGGTCAAGTGGATTGCCGGGCTTGTCGAAACTGACGTCGTCAGGCAGCACGACCGGTAGCTGATCATCGGGCACCGGCACCACGTCGCAGTCCTCGCAATGGATCATCGGGATCGGACAACCCCAGTATCGTTGGCGCGAAATGCCCCAATCGCGCAGGCGATAACGGATGACGCCGCGTCCCTTGCCCTGGCCTTCGAACCAATCAATCGTCCGGTCAATGCCGTCCTGGCTGGTGGCTGTACCGACGCCGGCGAAGTGATCGACGTATTCGACGGTTTCGGACTTGTCAGGAACCAACGCCTCGTTGCCGACTTCGACATGGTCACCTGGCATGTAGAAGGCATTCTGAACGCCGAGATCGTACTTTCGTGCGAAGTCGAGGTCGCGCTGGTCATGCGCCGGACACCCGAAAACAGCGCCGGTGCCATAATCCATCAGGACGAAGTTACCGATCCATACTGGCAACTCGCGGTCTTCTGAAGGGTGGTGGACCGTCAGCCCGGTATCAATGCCGAGTTTTTCGGTTTTCTCCAAGTCCTCCTCCGACGTTCCTGCCCGGCGGCACTCCGCGCAGAAGTCAGCGATGTTCTGATTGCTGGCTTCAAGAGCCTTGGCGATCGGATGGTCAGGCGAGATCGCAATAAAGCTGGCGCCATGCATCGTGTCGGGCCGTGTTGAATAGCAGACGATCGTCTGCTGATCGTTGACCGGCTCGACCAGTTGAAAGTCGATTTCGATGCCGCGTGACTTGCCAATCCAGTTGGCCTGCATTGTGCGGACCTTGTCCGGCCAGTTCTCAAGACCATCCAGTGCGGCCAAAAGGTCATCCGCATACTCAGTGATCTTGAAAAACCACTGCGTGAGCTCCCTTTGTTCGACCAACGCACCCGATCGCCAGCCGCGGCCATCAATAACCTGCTCATTGGCCAGCACCGTGTGATCAACCGGATCCCAGTTGACCTTCGATGATTTGCGATAAGCCAGGCCCTTCTTCTGAAAGTCCAGGAACAGCTTCTGCTGGTGCCGGTAGTAGTCGACGTGGCAGGTCGCGAATTCACGGGACCAATCGATTGCCAACCCCATTGACTTCAACTGCGCTTTCATCGCGTCGATGTTGGCATAGGTCCACGTGCCCGGATGGGTCTTATTCTCCATGGCAGCGTTTTCGGCGGGCATCCCGAACGCATCCCAGCCCATCGGGTGCAGGACATTAAAGCCTTTGGCCCTCTTATAACGAGCGAGCACGTCACCCATGGTGTAGTTGCGGACATGGCCCATATGAATGCGGCCGGACGGGTACGGGAACATCTCAAGCACGTAGCACTTGGGTTTGGAGTAATCATTTTGTGCTGTGAAGATATCGGCGTCCGCCCATACCTTCTGCCAATGCTGTTCGCGCTCTGGCGCGTTGTAACGTTCGCTCGCCATTTGTCCTGTCCGGCACTATTGTCGTCGCGCTTGATATTGGGTAAAGCGCCCAACGATATCTTGAGTTTTCGCAGCAGGTAATGCGCCGGATCATAGCCGGCGGTCAAGCTGTGGAAATCGCACAGGTCGATGCGAACAGCGAAGAATACGGTTGGACGGAACTGAAATGGCGGAAAGCACGATGAGCGCACAGGAAAGATTGTCGGCAGTCCGTGAGAATGTCGGGGCCGTAGCCCGTGCAGTGGATCGCCCCGTGGAGAGTGTGCATCTCATCGCCGTATCAAAAACTTTTCCCGCTGAAGCGATCCGCCCGGTGCTGGATGCCGGGCATCGCATGTTCGGCGAGAACCGCGTTCAGGAGGCACAGGCTAAGTGGCCAGGACTGCGCACCGCCTTTCCAGACGTCGAGCTGCATCTAATTGGTCCGTTGCAGTCCAATAAAACTAAGGACGCCGTTTCCCTATTCGATGCCATCCATACCGTCGACCGCCCAAAGATTGCCAAAGCAATTGCGGACGAGATGAGTAACCAAGGTAAGCAGCTACAACTATACGTGCAGGTCAACACCGGTGAAGAGGAGCAGAAAGCCGGAGTCATGCCGGCTGACGCGAAAGCCTTCGTCGATATGTGCCGCGATGAGCTGAAGCTTGAAATCGCAGGCCTCATGTGCATACCGCCCATCGATGAGGAGCCGGCCCTGCACTTTGCTTTCCTGGCCAAGCTCGCCAAGGAAACAGGACTGCAGGGCCTTTCGATGGGCATGTCCGCTGACTTCGAGACCGCGATCCAATTCGGCGCAACACATGTCAGGGTCGGCAGCGCAATTTTTGGTAGCCGGACCTAGTAGCAGGACGGTCGAGCAGCTTAATTCATCTTGGCATCGGCCAAGTGTCGGACAATCGATAACCTTCGGGCCAGGGGTCTTTCGGATCAATCATGTGCTGATGTGTGCCGGTGATCCAAGCACGCCCGGTCAACTCTGGGACGATTGCGGGTTTACCAGCAACATCCGTGGTCTCGACGATCCGGCAATCAAATCGCGAGTCAATGATCGACCGGCCGATAAAGGCCTCCCCGACCTCGAGTTGCCCCTTGGCGTGCATCACAGACATCCGCGCTGAGCAGCCTGTGCCGCAGGGTGAGCGATCCAGCTTGCCGGGTTCGATGGCGACCGTGTTCCAACCCATCAATCCTTCAGCGGTTTTCTCGACTGGCTTGGTGAACTGGCAGAAGGAAATGTGGTTCCAGTCAGTATTCTCAGGATGGGAAAAACCCAGCTGTTCATTGGCAGCGCGGGTAATTCGCTGTCCCGTGGTGGCAAGATCGATGGCTTCGTCGGGCCTGAGGTCAAAACCAGCGGCAGCGGCATCGACCAAGACGAAGCTATCGCCACCGTACGCGGTATCAACGGTCAGTGTGCCAATGCCTTCGACTTCAAGTCTCACGTCCAGCTTATCTGCGAAAGACGCAACGTTGCGAATGGATACGCGCTCAGCTTTCCCATCGCGGCAGTCGGCCCGCACATGCACCAGGCCAGATGGTGCCTCAAGGTAGAAGGATGTCTCGGGCTCGCTCATCGGAACGATGCCACTGTCGAGCAGCACTGTCGCAACGCACATCGAGTTTGACCCGGACATGGGCGGAGTATGAATGGGTTCCATGATGATAAAGCCCATTGCGGCTTTGGGGTTTTTCGCAGGTACAAGGAAATTGACGTGCCGAAAGACACCACCGCGCGGTTCATTCAACATGATGTTGCGCAGCGTGTTATCGAGCGCAATCCAGCGCGACTGTTCCCACAGCGTCTCACCGGGCGGTGGCGCTACCCCGCCGACAATAACATCGCCGACTTCGCCTTCGGCATGGCAGGACACAGTCTGGATAATACGGGTGGAGCGCATGGATAGCCTCAAAATCGCTGCAGCAACTGATTCTGGGCTCACTCTAAAGGATTCGACTGCTTAGTGGCGAACAGTGACGTTCTCCGACCAGGTCTCAAGCCTCCGGTTCGACGTATGTCGGTTCAGCTCTTCTTGTTTATCCCTAGCGATCGCCCGGCAGTGTTGCATCGCGCTTTCATAAGCCGCGTGTTTTTCAGCCTTAAGAGGTTGCGGGCCTGCCAGGGTTTTCAACGCACTGCTAAATGTCTGCTGCGCATCAAGCAGATTTGAGCCGCCCGGCTGCCGGGTCATGCGAATAGTCAGATAAACAACCCTCTCAGCGCCAGTCGCAAGTACATCAAACCGCGGCTCCTCTCGGCGATTGTCCTTTTTCTTATCTCGCTGTTTCAATTTGGTGACATCGAGCGAGCAGTTTGTGAGCGTATCAGTCGATTCGACAAGGAAATGGGTCTGCTTTGCATTGAGGGTCAGTTCACCAGCACGGGCTTCAGCAATGCGCTTCAACCAAACCTTCGGCGTATTGGCGTGGCCACTCACTCTCACGCGATACCATCCCTGACCAAGCCGTTGTTCGGAATGCCCGAAGTTGCGAGGTTGGCCATCGATCATCATGCTGGGCTTGTAGCCCACCACATCGAGCGTCTGGTGATAGGGTGTGCAGCTGGCCAGAATGAGAGAGATTAGGATGATCAATATCGTGCGAGGAAGCCGAAGCCGCGCCGGATCACTAATTCGTCTTGCAAGTCTGTTCGCTATCTCAGAGACCGGTTCCACCCACCGCATTTGCTTAGGCCTTACTCGCGTGCTGGCCAAACGATGGAAGCTGTAATTTAATGTTCTGTCAACTGATTAGATGTTACTGAGTTGTCCGACCCAACTTGGACGTGCATCCGCCTTAAGTTCACATGCCTTGCTGCGTAGCGCGGGACGGCATGATACGTTCGCACCGATATGACGGTGAGTCGCCGTATGAAGGAACAGCTGGGAGCGCATCCATGAGCGAGAAACCCTCCTCCTCAATTATGCAAACGTTCTTGATCGGATTGATCGCGTTATTGCCGCTTACACTCACAGTGGTAGCGATTGTTTGGACCGCAAGTCTGGTTGAGCGGTTCGTCGGCCCGACAAGCGTCGTGGGCAACCTGTTGACGGATCTCGGCCTGTCATTCGCCGACTCAAAAATACTGGCCTACATCAGCGGCATTCTGTTGGTCCTTTGCATCATTTTCATCCTGGGTGTTCTGCTACAACGCCGTATAGCCCGAGCTGCGCTCTCATTGTTCAGTGGCATCTTGCGGCGAATTCCAGTTGTCGGAAAAATCTATGATCTTGCGGAACGATTGGTTGGTGTATTTGGGGTCAGCGACGACCCTGACATGAAGAACATGACGCCGGCCTGGTGCTTCTTCGGAGGTGAGGGCGGTACGGCTGTTCTGGCGCTGCTGCCGAACTCCGAACCGGTAATCATCGACGGCCATGAGTATCTGGCGATTCTTGTGCCTTCTGCACCGGTCCCGGTCGGCGGCGGGCTGTTATTCGTGCGCAAAGAATGGGTCAAGCCCGCAAACGTCGGTATTGAAAGCCTCACCTCGATCTATGTGACAATGGGAGTATCGGCACCCGCAATGCTGCAGGAAGGTGCGGTAAAGCAGTCGACCTAATAGGCTGCCTCAGTTCACACCCACCAAACATGACCTCACCCAATCGCGACTTTCTGGAAGTGATCCGACGCTTCACACGCTTCCGAGAAAGCTGCGAGCGTCGGCGCAGCTGCTATGAGATCGAGATTGGGCCGAACGAAACCCGTGAAGCGAAAGGCGACCGCACAGGTAATGCCTGCCTGGTTGAGCCCCGACCCATGGCGGAACAGCTTGTCAGCACCTTCAGCTTTTAGCTTGCCCTCTAGATAGGCATAACCGGCAAGAACCTGGTCTTCGTTTTGCTCCAGCCAGGGCTGGTGGACTTTTTCTTCCGGCCGCTTTGCAAGTTCATAATAGGCCCACACCGTCTTCTCAGCCGCACCGGTCCCAATTGAAACCAGTTGCAACACATCCCTTCGGGCAGGACCGGACGTTGGGATCAACGCGCGTTCAGGGCCGACCATTTGATCAATCTCGTCGAGGATGGCCCAGCTCTCGATGAGCGTTTCGCCGCTGTCCAGGATCAGGGCGGGAACCCGGGTCAACGGATTGTGCTTGCGCACCTCCTCAGGCTCTTTTGATGTCGCAAGCGGGATGGATTCGTAGGGCAAACCGAGTTGATTCAAGCTGACAGCGACCCGTCGAACAAACGGCGAGACAAGGCTCCCAATGAGCTTCATGAAGATTTCTCTCTTTGTTGGTGATGCAAATGAATACCTTAAGATACCGCAGATGCGCCAGAAACCATCCGCACCGTCTTATCCGCCGCTAGATCATACGATGCTTTCGCGGGCGCGGCATGCCCCGAACCAACGTGATCAAACAAGCTGCAACTTGACGTCAGTCTTTAAACCGGAGCACCAGCGTGAACTATGCTGGAATGTGTCCAGTGGACTATCAAGTGTGTCTCGGGGCATGCTGAGAGGATTGCCGGCTTCCCGCCAGCGCACAAGGTACACGCAATTTGTGGCTTCTCCTCACATGCACGATGGTGACAACGCTTTATGCGACCACCATCACAATCGCTAATGTCTCGCTGCCACAAATACAGGGAGCGCTATCGGCTAGCCCGGATCAGGTCGCCTGGGTCGTCACGTCCAATCTGATTGCAACCGCGGTGACGATTCCCCTGGCCGGATGGATAGCAAACCGCTTTGGTCGTCGCCGCGCCATGATCTTTGGCGTTGTCGGATTTGCCGGGGCCACGCTGATGTGCGGTCTCTCAAATTCACTGAGTGAGCTGATTTTCTGGCGGGTCGTCCAGTCGGCATTTGGTTCGCCGCTCACCCCGATTGCGCAATCTGTGGTGATCGACAACTTCACCGGAGATAAGCGCAGCCGCGCACTCGCGATATACACGCTTGGGGTCAGCATTCCGCCGACCATCGCTCCGGTCCTTGGCGGTTATGTCAGCCAGGAGCTGTCCTGGCGCTGGGTATTCTTCGTTCTCCTCCCGATAGCGATGATAGCCTTTATTGGTCTTCTGACGGCGGTGAAACCTGACCCGCCCCGCGAAGAGAGACCAAAGTTGGACTGGACGGGCTTCATCAGTCTTTCCATCACTGTCGCTTGCATCCAGCTGATGCTTGACCGAGGCGAGCGGGCTGAATGGTTCGCGTCGACCGAAATCATCGTGCAATGTTTGTTGGCACTGCTGTTCGGCTACATCTTCATCGCCCACAGCCTCACATCCAAAAAACCGTTTCTTGATCCCCGATTGCTACTCAACCGCAATTTCGCGCTCGGCATTGGCATTGCCACGATCTTTGGCATGCTGTTCGTAACGCCGATGGTATTGGTGCCGGCGATGCTGCAGCAGTTACGCGATTTCCCTGAGTTTACGACGGGCACGCTGCTGGCTGCGCGTGGTGCCGGTACGGTTGTCGCGATGATCATCATGATCGCCTTCGCCAATAGTTGGGATCCGCGGATTCTATTCCTGATTGGCTTCGGCCTTCACTCTTATTCCGGGATGGAGATGGCGAACTTCGACATGAACGTCACGATTGACGACGTTGTGTGGACGATGGCGGTACAGGGCTTCGGAGTCGGCTGGCTGTGGGTGCCGATGTCAATGGTGATCTTCTCGAACCTTGATCCAAAACGATCCGCGGAGGGGGCTTCGATGTTCCATTTCGTGCGCAGCGTGGCCTCCAGTTATTTCATCTCTGCGAGCCTCGTGGTGGTGTTTCATACGCAGAAGATGAGCTATGCCGATCTCGTCCAGTGGGTGAACCCGTTTCGCGTCCTGTCAGCACCAGGCGTAAGCGGCAACATCGATACCGAGACAGCGCGTGGGCTTGCTGGGATCGCGGGTGAGGTCTCCCGTCAGGCAACCAATATTGGCTACATCAATGCATTCCACTTGTTCCTCTGGACAACGCTGATCGTCTACCCGCTGATCGCTCTTATCGTCTGGCCGCCCAAGGCCGTGCCGGGCGGCGACAATTCCTGACGGTCAGAGCGCACTATCCATCCCAAAGCTCCGTGCCGGGGTGGAATTGTGACCAGGCAAACCAGAACGCCTGATGGCTGCCAAGATCTTCTCCATCGCGATCAACGGCCCGGATACCACCAGCATCCAACTTGAGCCGGACATCCTCGTAGGCAATTTCACGGCCCTTCTTGAGGGCAACGAACGCCTTGCTTCGCTGGAACGCGACCGGCTTCCCCGCCGCTGTGACAACGCCAATGATGTCTTCATGTACGGGCAGGCGTGGATCGATGTCACCAACAGGGAAAATCGGTCCTTTAGCATCTCGGGTATTGCGGAAATCAAAGTCCCGGCCAAGTGCGAGTGCCTCAACGAGAACGGTGGTTTGCGGATGCGCCTTCTTCCACGTTCCCCAGTCTGTCGTAACAACACTCGCCTGTTTCAATTGCAGTTTCTTCCCGGCAAGAGGTCCTGTGACGGCTTTGCCGAGAAAAGTGTCAAACACAGAGTAGGTGTTGACGTCGTACATGACCTTGTTGGAGCGAATGAGAAGCCCTGATGTGCGGAGTATCGGACGGTCGATGCCATCGGGTAGCTGGTCGGTGAAGTAGGCCTGCGCGGCTCCGCATAGCGTGCAATACGGAATGCCGAGATGCCGACCGCCAAGTGTGTCGTTGACCATCTCTCGAACTTCCATAATGCGCCGCGGATAGGCTCGGGATTCGCCGTTGATGGTAATCCCAAAAACGATATCGTCATCCTTGAGCCAGGTCGCATCTTTCGCGCTGCTCACGTTCGGATTGTCTGCAGCTGGAATGCAATTGCACGCTTTGTCGGTCTTATCGTATTTGCGGTCGTCGATCAGGACCCCGCCCCAGGAGACATGCCGCCAATCAATGTCGCCTTTCGTGAAGATCTTCTCCCAACCAGGGACGAAGCTCGTGAAGATTGCGCGTTTCGCGGTGAGGTAGTCTGGCGGTGCGGGGATGTTCCAGGCAATGAGATGATCTGTGATGACACCCCAATGGTTTTTGGTTGGCGGCTTGATTTCCAGAAGTCCGGCGGCAACGTTCGCCAGTCCAATGCTCACGGTCGGCTGGGCGATGAAACGCATGAGATCGCTAATCAACCAGACAAGCCGAGGATCTTGAGACTCTGAGATCGTTTTAATAGCCGATGTCTGGTCTTGCCCCCATTTAGAGTTGGTCACGCTGTCGATGAACGCAGCCTTGACGGCAACCTTCAGGTCTTTGCCAAGCGGACCGTCGGGGACTTGTGGAGGGTTGCCGAACTGTTTGATGACGTACTCAGGCAGCGCTGCCTTGGTCCCAGCCCTCGAGCCTTGAGGCCAAGCCAGTGCAATGGTCGTTAGTAGAGCTGCGTAGACGAATGGCATCCATACATGCTTCGTCATCACCATGAGGCCGGCCTTTCGTATATCTTCCGCTGATCTGCTCGACAATTCACGCAGGACACGCGGAAGCAATTCTTCCAGATTATGCATTGTGGCTCGGTCGTTCGCGAACACCAGTCACATCGCTTCAGCAATCGGTGAGTGAACCGCGAGATAGGGCAGAGTGAGAGCAGATGACGTACGGCCGGGCGGCGTCGATCATTGTGGATCTTGGCTCAAATATTCCGGGGGCACGGCATCTGTCAGCCAGACACCATTCCGTGAGAGATAGAATGCGTAGCCGGCCGCCTGCATGTCACCGGAGGCCACCGTAAGAACAACTGGCCGTCCGTGGCGTTGCCCCACGCTGACCGCGGTCTTGCGGCCAGGCGACAGATGAACATGCTGCCGGGACTGCGCAGTCAGACCCTGCTCCAGGATAGATTCAAGGAAACGGTCTGCCGTTCCGTGGAACAGCACGGTCGGAGGTTCCACAGGCTCGAAACCGAGATCAACATTGACGGAGTGCCCTTGGTTGGCGCGGATAAACCGGCCGTCGTCGGATATGGCAAAGCGCTTCTTGTCGTTTTGCGCGACCGCTTCGAGGATCACGTCGATGCTGAGACGCCCATCGGATTTCGCTACAAGCTGGTCAATGGATGCCCAGCCCGCGTGATCCAGGCTGAGCCCAATCGCCTCCGGTTGATGTCTCAGGACCAGGCTGAGAAATTTGCTTGCTTTGATGAGTCTCTTGTCCATGACGGTAGCCGATACAGGGACATTGAGCAGGAACTTTGTCAGCGGGGCAGTGCTCCGCGATCTCGCAACAGCGAACAAACAGTCCTATCCAAGGACCGTCGCATGATACAGAAGGCGAGTGTCAGTTTTACTCGATCATCAGCTCAGATGTGATTGCAAAGGCATCACGGTAATCACAGATCAAGCAACTCACTGAGGAGATTTTTGCGCCTGCTTTTGGAAGAGCCGTGCCCACCATGACGGTCACCGTGTCGACCGTGGCTTGTCTCTCCTTGAAGCGAACTGAGGTCTGGCTGGGGCTTGTTCGCGGACCGTTCAAGTATCTTGTCGAGCTCACCGCGATCCAGCCAGATACCGCGGCAGGTCGGACAATAGTCAATCTCAACACCGCTGCGTTCGGTCATGACCAAGGGCTCATTATCAATCGGGCACTTCATGTTTGCACATCCTTTCGTTTCACCTGGGTCATTTAGCCAGCTGAAACTTAAGGAACGTCAATAGATCAGTATGCAGAATTTAGGAGTAATCGAACGGTATTGTTCACAACAGAGCCAGGCGGCCCCTGTACCGGGCATCGACCGTGTGAACGAAAAAAGACCGAGCCCGAAGGCACGATCTTTGATCATTCATCAAGTTGCTTTGGGGACTGAAACCCAGCTAGACGAAGCTGGCAAACGCTCCGTAGGCCAAGCCGGAGAGTACGGCACCAAGGAAGCCAAGCCCAATATACGCCGCAAAGACCTGCCGCTTGACGAGGGCGAAAACCGCCGTCATAGCCGGGATAGAACTAACACCACCGGCTACAACAAAGGCCATAGCGGCACCAGCGCTCATCCCCTGCTCCATCAAGCCGGCGACCAGCGGCGGCGCGGCATAAGAGTTGAGGTAGGCAGGTGCTCCGATCAATGCACTGAGCACGATCGGGAAGAGACCTTCGCCACCGAGAAGATGTGCAATCGATTCTGCAGGGATATACGCGATCATCATCGACTCGAGCACGTAAGCCAGTGTCAGCCATTTCAGCAGGAAGTATCCGTTAGCAATCGCTTCCCGGCGAAATACACCGACGCGCTTTTCTTCGTTCCAAAATGTCCAGTTTGGCTTGCCTGTGAACGGAGACCCGCAGCTTGAACATCCGCCGCCACTGCGCTCACGCAGGGTATCAGCAAACAGCCCGGCGCGCGTCATGGTCAGCATCACGAAGCCACCCAGCAGACCCATCCCAACAGCAACCATGGTCTTGGCGATCGCAAACTCAAATCCGAGTGCGCCGGCGGTAATCAGAAACGCCGGAGGGTCCATCAGCGGCGACGATAACCAGAAGGCCATGACAGGTGCCAAGGGTGTACCGAGCGCGAGTAAGCCAGCAATAAACGGAATGACCTCACATGAACAGAACGGTGAGAGACCGCCCATCATTGAAGCGAGAATAATCATCTTGATTTGCCGGCCCTCGAAGGCCTTGGCGACGATCGCTTCGGCACCGGATGCTTTGAGATAGGCGACGGCGAGGATCGCAAACAAGATGTACGGGGCGGTGTTGGCAAGGGCACCGGCCGCAAATTGGATCGACTTCGGCAACTGGTCAGAATCAAAGGCTCCAATCCCTGCCAGCAATAGGACAACGGCCAACCAGGCGCCATCAATCTTAGGGAAATTGTATTGCCGGAGCTTTTCGACGAGGGCAGTCATGATTACCTCTCCTCTTCGTCGGCACAGCATTCCCGCAAAAGATAATTTGCGAGTGACTCTATATGAGAGAACGCTGCTTGGTTGTGGATTGTTCGGCCATCTTTCGTTTGGTCAATCAACCGGGCGGCGGATAGGAAACGCAAGTGATGGCTGAGCGTCGATGCCGGGATACCTGTCTTCTGCTGGATTTCTCCAACTGTCAGGCCCTTTTGTCCGGCTCTGACCAATGCCAGAAGCACTTCCAGCCGCGGCTCCGAGCCAATCGCAGCAAAACCCTGTGCTGCTTCCTCAAGCCCGAGACTGTTGCTGACTAGTTTGATATTATATGCATTGCTCATAATTCGATAATTCTAGAAATATAGTATTTTGTCAAGCATCAACTCACGACTTGTCGCGACGCTGTGCTTTCAGCATCTCTGCAGCCTTGGCGTATCCACCGCCCGCTCCGTCTACAAAATGCATGTGACTGCTGTCGGTATGGCTTGGAACGATACACGTCATGAGGGCGTTCGACTGTGCATGGAGACCATAATCTGCAATCCCGCTGGCGCGCGCGCGATCGAGGATCTCCTGCAGCCCTTCAAAGGTCGTCTGCGAACAATCGATTGTCAGTTTCAGCCCGTCGTCAAATTTTCGAAAATCGGTATTTCTGACGGTCTCCTGCTTGTATTTGACCGGATCAAAGTCACCAATTTTTCGGCGTCTCGCAAACAGATACCAAACAAACAGGTAGTAGAACCATAGCCGGATGCGCTTGGAGACGTAGGATCCTGAGCCACCCATTGATCGGGCTTCGAGAGACATGGCCTGCCCGCTCAGAGTAAACTTGGCGGTCTGCTCGGTGACAGGGCGCCCCTCCTCAATTTCCCTGTCGTGAATGTATGTCACAATCTCGCGGACGAGATGGCGATAAGTTGAAACCCCAGCATCTTCCCGACGCAGAACCAAAAGCGACGCAATGATGCCGCGTAAAGCTTCAATTGGCTGCCACCGGCATGACAGACTCGTAAGATCCGGACGTGATCCGGTTGGTGCGGGTTCAATCGCATATGTCCCGGCTTTCATCTGGTCCTCTGCCCATGCAATCCCACCGCCCGCAAACATCGCATAGCGAACGTCGGGAGATGCCGCGAATTGCGCCACGCGAACATCCAATCCTTGTGCGCGAACCGCCTCGATGGGAACGAGTGCGGTCCGCAGTTGAAGATCGATTTCTTCCTTTGACCACGTGCTGACCGCTGCCAGGGCGCCGGAGGCCGCTTCCTCCATGCTCGCCGGAATGACAAATGCAGCTCCATCGCCGCCAAACACGAACGGAATATCGGCCGATCGAAGCGCATTGCGAACCGCCGCGATGACACTCGCACCAACCATGTTGACGGCCTTGTAACGACCGTCCGTGATCGCCCCCGTGGAATCGACAACGTCTGACGTTCCGACCAGCCACCCGTCAGGGATAGGCTCATATCCTGAAGCATCAGCCACATCGGCAAACTCATGGATCAACGGAAGCTTGCCATGGAAGGCAGTTAGTTCAGACGTCGACATCTTGGTCTCCGCTCGCGCATGCATGTTGCGGCAACGTAGCCCAACAGATACTGGATCGCACGCAGGCGCTGCTTGCGGGGGGCGAGTAGCAGGGCAATATTATCACTCGTTTACCAAAACCCAGTGTTGCGGATCTGAGGTCTGCCCCTACTTTTCGGAGTGGCTCGCAGGCAAACGTCAGATATGAAAGCAACGCTAGAACCCGAACACTAGGTGATCAGAGTGACAAATCAAGCAACCGGTCCGCTTGCCGGCGTCCGCATCGTGGATCTGACATCCGTCGTCTTTGGCCCCTATGCCACGCAAATGCTGGGAGACCTGGGCGCTGACGTGATCAAGATCGAGCCGCCCGAAGGCGACATCATGCGCGCGGCATCGTTCAGCCGATCACCCGGCATGGGCGCCGTCTATCTCACCGTAAATCGCAATAAGCGCAGCGCTGTCTTCGATCTCAAAAAGCCGGAAGCCAGGGCAGCCTTACTCAAGCTTTGTGCAACAGCAGATGTGTTCGTGCATTCGCTAAGGCCGCAAGCGATCAAGAAACTCGGCCTCGGCTATGATGACGTAAGCGCCGCCAATCCAGGCATTGTCTACTGTTCCGCGTGGGGTTTTCGTTCGGATGGTCCTTACGCGGAGCGTCCGGCTTACGATGATGTTATCCAGGGGATGGCTGGAATAGCAGACTTGCCGACGAAACGAGGGGCTGACTCACCCGAATTCGCACCGATGGTTATGGCGGACAAGGTTTCCGGTTTGCATGCTGTTGCTGCGATAACCAGCGCGCTCTTCCACCGCGAAAAGACAGGTGAGGGACAGTCTGTCGAGGTGCCGATGTTCGAGAGTGTCGCCTCGTTTAACCTTGCTGAACATATGGCGGGCTCGGTGTTCGATCCACCGTTAGGCCCGATGGGTTACAATCGTGTGCTCGTCCAGGAGCGCAGACCGCACCGCACGGCCGATGGTTTCATGGTTGTGCTGCCGTACAACAACAAGCAGTGGCAGGGCTTCTTCAAGGCCGCAGGTCGCCATGACATGCTGGACGACCCGCGCTGCCATGATGCGAAGCTGCGCGCCAGTCAAAATGCTGAAATGTATGCCATGATATCGGAAATACTGCCGGAGAAGACCACAGCAGAGTGGGAGGTTTTGCTGGCTGAAGGCGATGTACCGTCGGAGCGTGTCAACCGCATCGAGGATCTTGAAGACGATGTCCATTTGAGCGCACTTGGTTTCTTCCAAGGCTATGATCACCCAAGTGAAGGCCGCCTTAAGACACCCTCTGCGCCGCTCCAGTTCTCCAAAACCCCGGCACAGACAGTGCGCAATCATCCTCCCAAGCTTGGCGAACAGACCAACGAGATCCTGGGCGAAGCCGGATTGTCAGGCGATGACATCGCCGAGTTGATCAATATCGGTGCTGTGAGAAACGCAGATTGATCGCGTTCCCAAGTCAACGGAAACGGGCTATCCGGTAGGGCAACGTGATTCGCTTCGCTCGAGGCTTGAAAGATCATGAGCTCGAACAAAATAGGTGGACCAGAAATTGAACGGCTCGTCCAGCTTTTGGGACGCTTGCCTGGATTGGGTCATCGATCGGCGCGCAAGGCAGCACTTGCGCTGCTAAAGCGACGTGAGGACCTGCTCAACCCCCTCGCGGACGCCATGCGGACGGCCTCAGAAAAGCTAATGGATTGTCCTCAGTGCGGGAACATTGATACCGTTTCACCGTGCACGATTTGCTCCGATCCGCGTAGGGATCCATCAACTATCGTGGTCGTGGAGGAGATTGCGGATCTCTGGGCGCTTGAGCGAGCGGGCGTCGTCAAAGGCCTTTTCCACGTTCTCGGCGGACATTTATCGCCGCTAGATGGGATTGGTCCGGACCAACTCAATATTCCAAAGTTGATTGAGCGCGCGCACGACGAAAGCGTCAAAGAAGTCATTCTCGCGCTGAATGTAACAGTCGAAGGACAATCAACGGCGCACTATCTTCTCGATGCTCTGGAGGACGCCCACGTGACTGTCACGCGCCTTGCACAGGGCGTTCCGGTCGGCGGTGAGCTTGATTATCTGGATGAGGGTACACTCGCCGCCGCAATCAAGTCGCGGCGGCAGATCTAATAGCCATTACGGCCCGCAAGACAAATTACTGCTTGCGCTGCAGCAGTCGTTCCCGAATCGACCTCAAAGCATCCGAGCCTGTTGCCTGTGGTTCTGCCGGAGCAGCAGGTGGTGCTTCTGTCCGCGTAGCCCTTATGGAAGGGCGAGGCGCCGACGGCTGGGCCCTTGCCTCTGGTGCCGGCTCACGACGCAGTGCAGCAGCACGGCGTTGCAGCGAGGCTGGTGTTTCTGCCTGTTGTGCGGTCTGGCCACCGGCCACACGGCGTTGTCCGGGTGCGGCCTGAGGAGCGGCGTGCTGGCCGGCATGGACAGCAGGCGCTTGTTGCACGGCTGGATCGGCTACCGGAGGAATACCGACAGTATCTCCAATAACCCCTGATGGGTCGATTTCATCGCCGGTTGCTCCGCCGCCGGACGTCCGCCACCGTTCGACGAGACGATCGAGGAAGTCCTCATCTCCCAGCGAGCTTTGCCACTTTTCACTAAAACGTGCCGTGGAAGAACGCGGTAGCGCATTCGGCGGCAACATGTCGAAGCGCAGGCGCACTGGGAGCGTCACTCCATCTCCGAATGCAATCGCTTCGCGCTGTCCGAGTGCCGGCAGGAATTCCAGCAATCCTGATCCGGTATCGGACACAGCAGACTGGACGATTTGTTGGTCGCGGTCATTCGACATCCTCAGCGCAAAGACGGTATTGCACTGCAATAGGATTGTTGGATCGATTTCGGCCGGGCGCTGGGTCACAATGCACAGCGATGCGCCATACTTCCGGCCTTCTTTGGCAATCTTAGCAATCGACCGCCTGCACGGATCAAATCCGGAGTCCTGTTTGGCAGGGACATAACGGTGGGCTTCTTCGCAAACCAGCGTTACAGGGATGTGCCCATCGCCCCAGAGTGCGAAGTCAAATGTCATGCGACAGAGAACAGACACAACGACATTGACGATCTCAGATGGCAGACCGGTCAACTCAAGTATGGTGATTGGCTTGTTGTTGACAGGAACGCGGAAAATGCGTCCGAGGATCGCTGCCATACCATCGTAGACGGTCAGTTGGCCGAACATAAAGGCGTATCGGCCGTCCTGGCTGATCATTTCGATGCGTTGACGCAATTGTCGGTAGGGATGCAGGTCTTTTTTGTTCTCCAACCGACCCATACGGTCATCGATCATCGCCAGGATGTCCGACATCCGATACGGCACCGGAGTATCAACAGTGTAGCGGTTCTGCTCCAGTCCACGCCGCACGGATTGCCCATCCTTGCCGGTTCGGCCGGTCTGGTAGTTGGCTTTGGCAATCGGAACCAGCTCTTGCAGGATCTCAATTTCCGACTTGTAATGATCGGTAGCGCTACCGCCCATCAAGACTTCGACAAGCTCTTCGAAGTTCAGCAGCCAGTAGGGCAGCTGCATATTGCGCGGTGAAATGACCTCAGCCCATTCGTTGAAGGCTGTCGCATATTCATTGTGCGGGTCGAGCAGGACAATATGAGCGTTCGGATTCTTTTCAAGAATGGCCCGCAGGATGAGCGCCGTCGTGCAGGATTTACCTGTTCCCGTTGTTCCGAGAACAGCGAAGTGCTTGCCTAGAAGATCATCGACGCGGACCATCGCGGGAATCGTCGAGTCCTGCCGAATACCGCCAACCCGGACCGAGCCTGTCATATCTCCGCAAAAGGCACACTCAAGTTGCTCGGTTGAGGCCACTCGAACACGATCGCCCAGCGAAGGATAAACCGTCACGCCGCGGTTGAAAGATGCGCTTTTGCCATCGTCGCTGTTACGCAGTTCGCCAACAAGACCAAGTTCGGCAATCCAGATCTCAACATCGTTGTCGCCCTGGGCCGGGACGGGTACGCTCAGCGCCGAGACGATGGCAAGAACGGTCGTGTTGGCTTGCGGAATGGCCATCAAAGTACCCATCTCTGGGCGCTCAGACAGCTTCAACGACTGCCCATTGTGTTGGTTGTCGAGGAGCACGATGGCTTTCGAGCCCGTGACCGACACAATTCGTCCAATCGAGCCATCCTGCGATGGGCCGGGCACAATGGATTTTGCGGTCGACATCTCAGACATCTTTGCCTTCCAGGTAACTATTATGATTGGGCGGAGCCGACGACTCCAATTCCGCTGCAATATCAGGATCAAGCGCGGCAACGAGATTGCGCGAGGGCAGCGTGATGGTGACTTCGGTGCCCTTGTCTTTCTCGCTATTGATCAGGATCTCACCGCCGTGAAGCTCAACAAGCGCACGCGCAATCGGCAAACCAAGGCCGGTGCCTTCCCGCCAGCGTGTGTGCGAACCGTCGACCTGACCAAACGGTGTCAGCGCAATTGCGATTTCTTCTTCTGTCATGCCAACACCGTTGTCGTTGACATGGATACAAACGCCGACATTGGCGATCCGCGACATTGAAACGTCGATGGCGCCACCTGCTGGTGTGAACTTGATCGCGTTCGAAATAATGTTTGCCAGGACCTGCTGCAGCTTGGCTGCATCTCCGCGGATTGCCGGAAGCTGCTTATCAGTCGAGCAGGTCAGTGAGACACCTGCCTCTTCCGCGGAAGCTTTGAGGTTCTCCACTGCAGCCTCAGCCACTTCGGCAAGCGGGAAGTCGTTGTCGTCCAGCGTGTATCGGCCGCTCTGCATCTTCGAGATGTCGAGAATATCGTTGATGATGGCCAGCAGCTGTCCTGCAGAATCATGAATGAGCTCGGCGTACTGGACGATATCTTCGTCCGTGATCGACGATTCTTTGTGTTTCGACAAGAGTTTGGAGAAGCCAATGACAGTGTTGAGCGGCGTGCGAAGTTCATGGCTCATATTGGCAATGAATTCGGACTTCACCCGGCTCGCCAACTCGGCCTCAAACCGTGCCGTTTGTTCTGCCGAGCGTGCCCGACGACGCAGCACTGCATCGCCCAGAAGCGACGAGTACTCGTTCAATAATGTGTTTGTTCGAGTATGACCGAACGAACCGTTCATCATGGCGTGTGCGTTATCTTTGTACCCTATTTGTCACGGATATTAAGTGGAATAGGATAATCCCCCGTTAATGATGTAGTTGACGAAGGGTTAACTCGCGCGGTTTCCTCGAACCGGCGCGCAATCCTGTTAGGGATTTGGTAACGAAGTCCGCAAACGGGTTAATCCGCGTCGCAGTTTCGGTTGCGCGGTTCAGACGGTGTTGCAGCTAAGACGCGGTCAGAATGGCGCGGCTCCATCCAGGGCAAGTGGGAGAAGCATCAGAGCAATGTCAGAACAACAATCCCAAGGTCCGCTGAGTGGCATTCGCGTGGTTGAGATGGCAGGTATTGGGCCGTGCCCACTCGCCGGCCAGATACTAGGGGATCTGGGCGCGGAGGTTATAATTATCGACCGGCCAGGTGGTGATCCCAATTGGTCAATGGAAAACGACGTGACCAGACGCAACAAAATGTCGGTCGCTCTGAACCTCAAGTCTGACGCGGGAAAATCTGCTGCGACCAAGCTGATCGCAACAGCGGACATTCTGATTGAAGGCTTTCGTCCCGGCGTCATGGAGCGCCTGGGTCTGGGTCCGGACATCTGCATCGCCAACAACAGCAAGCTGGTTTACGGCCGAATGACGGGTTGGGGCCAAACCGGACCGCTGGCGCAGTCAGCCGGCCACGACATCAATTACATTGCGTTGACCGGTGCTCTTCATGCCATGGGTGATCGCGATCGTCCGCCAACGCCGCCGCTCAATCTTATTGGAGACTACGGCGGTGGCGCGATGTTTCTGATCACAGGTGTTCTGGCAGCTCTGCTGGAGGCAAAGACGTCTGGTCGCGGACAAGTCGTTGACACAGCCATGACCGAAGGCACTTCGGTTCTCGCCGGCATATTTTCGACCTACCGGGCCAATGATTTTTGGAACGACGAGAGATCTTCCAATTTTGTCGACGGCGGCGCCCACCACTACGGAGCCTATGAAACTCAGGATGGAAAGTTCATTTCCATCGGCTCGCTGGAACCACAGTTTTATGCATTATTGCTCGAAAAGCTCGGCATACCCTCCGATCTTGCAAACACGCGCCTCGACCAGTCTGTATGGCCGGACATGCGATCCAGGTTTGCGGACATCTTCCGCAAGAAGACACGCGATGAGTGGACAACCATCCTGGAGGGAACAGACGTCTGCTATGCCCCGGTATTGACTTTCGCCGAAGCACCAGACCATCCCCACAATGCTGATCGCAACGCCTATGTGGACGTAGACGGCGTCACTCAACCGGCCCCGGCCCCGAGATTCAGCAGGACACCGGGTGCAGTCCGGCACGGCGCAAAACCGGTCGGTCACGACACGGCCACCATTCTTGGTGAATTGGGTTTGACAGACGCCGAGATCGATAACGTGTCGACATAGATTATTGCAGCGCATTACAACACGCGTAATGGAGAACGACAGGCGAGACCGATCATGCTAAACGAGTGACGTTCTCTCTTTGGGGCCGGAACGAGTCGTGGAAACTGACACTTTGGATAGAATCCGTGGGCGGGTCAGAACATTTGTCGTGAAACTCGGCACATGGCTGGTTGGTCTGCCGCGATTTCACAAGCGCGCCGTCCTCGTGGTCATGGACTTTCTTGTTCTGTCACTCGCGATGTGGCTGGCGATGTCGTTCCGCCTCGCTGAAGTCTATATCCCCGACGATCTCTCATTTTTACTCATTCTTGCCGCCGCACCCTGCATCGGTGTCGCGACATTTGCCTGGTTTGGGCTGTACCGTCTCGTAACCCGCTATATTGGCCATAAGGGAACGACGGCCATAACAGTCTGCGTTGGGTTGTCTGTCCTGATCTGGACGATGGCAATTGTGTTGTCTGGCGTTCCGGGCGTTCCACGCTCAGTCGTTGTGCTGTATGGAGCATTTGGTGTCGTATTGATCTATGCGACCCGTCAGTTGGCGGCCCTACTCTTGCGTGGCGCAGGCATTCCCATACCCATCCCCAAGCAGGAGCGCCCCGCTGTCGTCATCTATGGAGCGGGCCGCACAGGTGTTCAACTGTTAGAGGCGATCAAACAGAGCGGCGAAGCCAGGCCGGTGGGTTTCCTGGATGACTCGAGCAGCCTCTGGGGGCAGTATGTCAGCGGGCAGAAAATCTACCGGCCGGATAAGCTGGCAAAGCTGATTGAGCGCGAACGCGTTCAGGAAGTGATGCTTGCGATGCCGGAAGCGCAAAGACGAGAGCGCAAGGCCATATTGAATTGGCTGCAGACCTACCCGGTGAGGGTCAAGCTCTTGCCGGCCATCGAGGATTTCGCAGCTGGCCGAGTGACAGCAAGTGATCTGCGCTCCGTTGATGTAGAAGATCTCCTGGGTCGCGATCCGGTGCCGCCGGATACCAGTCTGCTCACGGTCAATATCACCGGAAAATCCGTCATGGTGACGGGCGCCGGCGGATCGATCGGTTCCGAACTCTGCCGTCAGGTCCTGCGACAGATGCCTGAGCGACTTGTATTGTTCGAGCAATCAGAAGCTGCACTCTACGAAATCGAAAGCGAGCTTCGCGAAAGCCTCGGCGAACCGGAGTCGGATGGGCATACACCTGAAATCTACGCAGTTCTCGGGTCAGTTCTGGATGAGCGACGGGTTTTGGAAATCCTGCACCGTCACAATGTAGCAACGATCTACCACGCAGCCGCCTACAAGCACGTGCCAATCGTCGAAGACAATCCGATGATGGGGTTACGCAACAATGCCTTTGGTACAAGGTCTGTAGCCGCGATGGCAAAACGCGCGAGCGTTGAGCGCATGGTCCTGATCTCGACCGACAAGGCAGTGCGGCCAACCAATATCATGGGCGCATCCAAACGCCTTGCGGAGCTTGTCCTGCAGGCGGAAGCCGCAGACCCTGATGCGACGACCGTTTTCACAATGGTTCGCTTTGGAAACGTGCTCGATAGCTCAGGATCAGTCGTTAAAAAGTTTCGCCGCCAGATCGAGGCGGGTGGGCCGGTAACGGTCACGCATCCCAATATCATCCGCTACTTCATGTCGATCCCGGAGGCGGCTGAACTCGTGCTACAGGCCGGTGCAATGGCACGCGGCGGCGAGGTCTTCAACCTCGAAATGGGCGAACCAGTCAGGATTGCCGACCTGGCTCGCTCGATGGTTCGTCTCATGGGCAGGGATGTCCGCGACGAAAATCACCCGGACGGTGATATCGAGATCAGATTTATCGGTTTGCGGCCTGGTGAAAAGCTATTTGAAGAACTACAGCTCGGTGACGGCACCAGCGAGACCCTGCATCCAAGGATTATGCGGCAGGCTGAGCCATTCGTCTTGCAAGGTGAGCTGGACAATGAGCTCTCGGCGCTGAGCGCAGCGATGGATGCCTATGACGCCGGGCAAGTCCGGGATATTCTCTGTGATCTTGTTGAGGGCTATCAGCCACGTGAGGAGACCTTTGCCAAGGCCTCGGCTGACGTTGAGTGGCTCGAAGATGAACCACGGACAATCCATTGATCGACTAGCATTACCTGTCAAAGACGCGGCGCCTGCGTTAAGGGATAGGCTGTTGTTTTGTGGCGCAATGTATTCCGCCGCCGCATTCGCCGATTGGATCGACGTTCAGCGTGATGACTTCCCTGCCGGGATAGAGCCGTGCGAGTATTGATTTGGCCTCGGCATCAGCCTTCTGATCCCCGAATTGGGCCGCAATGACGGCACCGTTGCAGACGTAGTAGTTGACATACGAAGCGACGAAGTCGGTTGATCGAACTCGCGGGCTGACCGGGTCTTTTAGTTTGACGATTTGTAGTGGCCGTCCTTCCGCATCGCGCGCGTTGCGTAGGATTTCGTACGTTTGAAATGCTGCAACTGACCAAGGATCATTGACGACCGGTTTTTCCGGAAGCTGGATGGCAACGAGGCCCGGTCTCACAAACCGTGCCAGAGAGTCAATGTGATAGTCGGTAATGTCAGCGCCCTTGATGCCAGGTGCCCAAATCACCTTCGTCGCACCCAGGGCTGCCATCAGCCGATTCTCAATTAATGCCTTCGGTTGAGCATTCCGGTTCGCATTGATCCAGCTGCTCTCGTGGGCAAGCAGGGTGCCATCACCGTCCGCCTCAATACCGCCTGCTTCACCAACCAGTCCGCTATCGATCAGCGGAACCCCAAGCCGGTTAGAAACTCTTTTGGCAATTCGCCCATCGTGTGCATGAGGCTGCTTGTTTCCCCAACCGTTGAAATTGAAATCGACCGTAGCGAGTTCACGACGATGGTTCACAATAAATAGCGGGCCAGAGTCGCGACACCAAAGATCGTCAGTCGGAATATCCCAGATCTCGATCTTTTTCCCGAGTTTGCGTCGAGCGGCCTTCTCAAACTGGGCGTCCATCAGCATTACGACCGGCTCAACCTCGGCAACGGTGTTGGCGATCTGTGCGATTGATCCTTGGAGCATGTCCAGGAAAATGCGGTCTGTGTGAATGTCCCGATTGACTGGCCACTGCATAAATGTGCGCTCATGACGGCGCGACTGGCCCGGCACCTTGAACCCTTGCGCCGCAGCTGTAGAGGCTCCCAAACTTCCGCTCTTGGCAAGACTAAGCCCTGAAAGTGTGGTGCTTAGAAATTGACGTCTTGAAATGAGCATCGGCCCGTCGGCACCCTGTTGCGTATGAGATTTGCCGGTAAATCGGTGAGCCTCGGGTTTCTGACCACAGAAAGGTACAAGACTCCAATCTCCGTCCTGCGACTATAGCACCGGAAGACGGCGTCGGTCCTACCATGGCAGTTTAGCTCGCGATTTGTTGGTTTGGTCGAGTGATTGGGCTGCCGTGTTAGCCAGCGGTTTGAACATTCTGAGTGGTTTGGGACTCATGCTGGTTGCGGCAGCCGTCTCGGCAATGCTGATTGCAGCATTGATGCCGTTGCTGCGCCGGTATGCGTTGGCTCGACCAAACGCGCGCTCCAGCCACTCGGTCCCAACGCCCCAAGGCGCTGGGATTGCGATTATCGCCATCCCTATCTCGGTGCTGGTGTTTGGATATCTGGCTCAAGGTCAGGACCATTGGCAGCTTCTACTGGCGGCAGCTTTGATACTCTTGGCTCTGATCGGTGCGATTGATGACGTCTATCCGCTGCCAGTCATCCTGCGGCTTATCGTTCAGGTTCTAGCGGCTTACCTGGTTGTGATCGCGCGGCCGGAGCAGGGTCAGATCTTTCACTTCCTGCCGCATTGGCTGGAAACGGCAGGATTGGTCATCGGTCTCGTCTGGTTCATCAATCTGACTAATTTTATGGACGGCATCGATGGCATCACAGTCGTTCAGAAAAGCTGCATTTCATTGGGCGTTGTGCTGTTGTTGGCCAATGTCGCATCTCCGGCCGGGAATTATGTCGGGCCGGCGGCAATCGCACTGCTTGGCGCTCTGGTCGGCTTCATGCCGTTCAATAAGCATGTTGCCTCCGCTTTCATGGGGGATGTCGGGAGCCTGCCAATCGGCGCGTTAACAGGATGGATGCTGATCGTAGTGGCCGCCGAAGGCTTCATTGCCGCTGCGCTGCTTCTACCGATGTATTACCTTGCCGACGCGACGGTGACGCTGTATCGCCGTTGGAAGCGTGGGGAAAAACTCCATGAGGCGCACCGCTCGCACTTCTATCAATTGGCGGTTCAGCGCGGCTTCGAAGTGCCGGAAGTCACGAACCGTATCCTTGGATTGAATGTGGCGCTGGGCTTGCTGGCGCTGCTCAGTGTTGAGTCGTCGAGCCCGCTTGTCGACGTTGCAGCTGTCGGTGTCGGAGCGGTTCTCACGGCTGCTCTCATGCGCCATTTTGATCGCGGCCGAAATGTATGAAGAGCCGGAAGTCAGCAACTGGCCGTTGCTCGGCTGGGCTGCTGTGGCTTTGGTCTTGGCAGTGGCTGCAGGCGGCTTGATAATCTATTCCGACCGATTTGACTGGCAACTCAATCTCATTGAAATCCCAGCGGTCCCGCTAGCAGTCGCAAGCTGTCTGGTTGGTATCGCCTTCCTGAGTTTGGCCTGGATCATACCTTGGTCACTCAACAGTCAGCCAGTTGGGCGATCCAGCTTGCTATGGTTTATGCTCGCATTCGGCCTACTGCTTCGCTTGGCAATGCTGGCAACAACGCCGGCTTTGGAGGATGATTTCTATCGTTATCTTTGGGATGGCGGAGTCGCGGCGTCCGGCCAGAATCCCTATGCTCTATCACCCAAAGGAGTTTTCGACGTTTCAGCTCCGGAATCCATTCAGCAACTGGCAGCTGAATCTGGTGCAGTCATTGAACGTGTCAATCATCCGCAGCTCAAGACAATCTATCCTCCCGTCGCGCAATTCTGGTTCGCGGTTGCACACAACATTCAGCCATGGAGTTTGCTAGCGTGGCGTCTGTTAGGGGTGGCCGCCGAACTGTCGACGATCGCCCTGATCTTACAGCTATTGCAGATGTCTGGCCGATCTCCGCTGTGGAGTGCGCTTTACTGGTGGAACCCATTGGTCATTAAGGAGCTCGTCAATTCAGCCCACATGGAGTTTTTGCTGTTGCCTGTTGTGCTGCTGGCGATCACCTTTGCAGTGCGACGGCGCTACGTCATGGGCACCGTTGCCCTTGCCCTTGCAACCGGCACCAAACTCTGGCCGATCATGTTGCTGCCCCTGATGCTCCGCCCACTGCTGCAGAAGCCTGGCAGACTAGCTGCGGCTTTGCTCATCTTCTCGTTGATGACCTTGGCATGGGTCGTAGCACCTATTCTGGGAGGGATTGACGAAAAGTCAGGCTTTGTTGCCTTCGCAAAACATTGGCAGACCAACAGCGCCTTGTTTCAGAATGCAAATACGCTTGCTCAGTCCCTTTTCTCAGGATTGGGCTTGGGTGATCAGTTCATCGGTTTTCTGGTTCGCCTGTTGTTCGCCGCCATTGTCGGCCTGATAGCCGTGGCTTTGTCGCGGTCGTATTACCGTGATGAACAGGATGTTTTGCAACGCTGCGCAATAGTGATGATGGCCCTCTTCCTGCTTAGTCCGGCCCAGTTCCCTTGGTATGGAACCTGGGTCATCATCCTGCTGCCGTTCTTTCCCCTCTGGGGCCTGCTGATCATGACAGCAACCTTACCGCTCTACTATCTGTCATTTCACTTCGCAGCATTGGGCAACTACGAACTCTTCAACAGCGGGGTTCTGTGGTGGATCTGGGCTCCCATCTGGTTCGGATTTGCAGTCGATTTGTGGCGCATCTGGCGGCGACCGTTGGTTTGGCGGGCAGATGTATAGCAATTGCAGAGTGGCGGTGATTATTCCTGCGCTCAACGAAGAGCAGGCAATTGCTCAAGTTATCAGCGAGATCCCAGCCTGGGTGGATCAGATTGTTGTTGCCGACAATGGTTCGACAGATGCAACCGCAAGCGTAGCGAAACAAGCTGGGGCAACTGTTGTGCCGGAGCCCGAACGCGGCTACGGCGCGGCATGTCTCGCTGCAATGGCCGCACTTAATGCAGTCGACATTGTCGTCTTCGTCGATGGCGATCTCAGCGACTATCCAGAGGACATGTTGCAGCTCGTGAACCCAATTGCTGCAAGCCAATGCGATATGGTAATTGCCTCACGAGCCATTGGAGAGCGTGAACTTGGCGCTCTGACACCACAGCAGCTCTTTGGAAACTGGTTGGCAACACGCCTCATTGACCTCATTTGGGGGGCGAAATTCACGGATCTTGGGCCGTTTCGCGCCATTCGTCATGAGGCTCTCATACAACTCAACATGCGCGATCGCAACTATGGTTGGACTGTTGAAATGCAGATCCGCGCGATCGAAGAAGGACTAACCTTTATCGAGGTTCCCGCACGTTATCGCCGTCGCATCGGCCAATCCAAGGTTTCTGGTACGGTTCGAGGCACTATCCTTGCGGGCTACAAAATACTCAGCCTGATTGGACGACATGCCATCAGACACTGGCTGAAGCGTAGAAGCCGGAAAAAACGAGGCGGGCAGAACTAACTGCGAATGCTATCGCTATTCGCCACACGGCCCACGGTAATATTGACCGTGCCCATGGCCTCGCTTATGTCAGCTGCATGGCTAAACTTGACATAATAACGCTCCCCGATCCCATTCTCCGGCAAGTCTCTCAGCCTGTCGAGCGCGTTGATGACGAACTTCGCCAGCTGTTCGATGACATGCTGGAGACCATGTATGACGCGCCAGGTATTGGGCTGGCTGGCATCCAGGTCGCAGTCCCGAAACGTGTCCTGGTGCTCGATGTCGGTGATGAAGACAGCGAGGAAAAGCATCCGATCTGCATGGCCAATCCGGAGATTATTTCAAAGGGCGACGAAAAGCGGGTCTATGAAGAAGGATGTCTATCAATCCCCGATGTACGGGTTGAAATTGAGCGGCCATCAAACGTCACAGTAAAGTACATCGATCGAGAGGGCCATCAACAGGAGCTGCAGGCGGAAGGCTTGTTGGCAACGGCCGTGCAGCACGAGATCGATCATCTCGATGGTAGGTTGATTGTTGATTTCATGTCCAGGTTGCGTCGGGAGATGGTGATCCGGAAATTCAAGAAGTTGGCGCGCGCTTAGGTCATCGTGCATCCAACTTCTGTGTTGTCAGAGCATCAACCAATCAAGGAATACTGAGCTTTGCTGCGTGTCATCTTTATGGGAACGCCGGACTTTTCGGTTCCAGCTCTTGCTGAGATCCTTGGCGCAGGTCACGACGTCGTTGCGGTCTATTCTCAACCCCCGCGGCGCGCAGGCCGGGGCATGGACGTCAAGAAGTCCCCGGTACACCGGTACGCCGAAGGCGCAGGGGTGCCAGTGCTAACTCCGAAATCGCTGAAAGATGAGGCAGTCCAACAAGAGTTCAGGTCGCATCAGGCCGATGTCGCAGTAGTGATCGCCTATGGTCTTCTTCTACCGAAGGCCATACTCGACACACCCGCCTATGGCTGCCTAAACCTACATGCTTCAAAACTCCCGCGCTGGCGGGGAGCCGCGCCGATCCAACGTGCGATTATGGCAGGTGACACCGAAACAGCAGCCATGGTCATGCAAATGGATGAGGGGCTGGATACCGGGCCGATTTGTTTGGCGGAGGTGGTCCCCATCGGTGCAAACACCACTGCGGGCGAACTCCATGATCAACTCGCGCAGAGCGGTGGGAGTCTGGTGGTCAGGGCGTTGGCGGCGCTAGAGCGAGGCTCGCTCGGTCAAACGGCCCAACCGGCTGATGGTGTGACCTATGCTGCAAAGATCGAAAAAGCCGAGGCCAGGATAGATTTCTCGCGCCCGGCTTCTGATGTGCACAATCACATTCGCGGATTGTCACCGTTTCCTGGTGCTTGGTTCGCAATCTCTAAGGATGCCAAGGAAGACCGCGTGAAGGTCCTGCGGTCAGAAATCATTTCAGATACAAATGCATCAAACGGAAAGCCCGGAGAGATACTCGACGATCGCTTGGCTATTGCTTGTGGTGAAGGAAGTATCCGCTTGATAGAATTACAGAGAGCTGGCAAGCGTGCCATGCAGGTGGACGAATTCCAGCGTGGCTACCAACTCACGCCCGGGCTAGCTCTCGACTGAACCAGCGGCGGCTTCGGCTTGATCAAGGATCCAGTCGCGAAAAGCCATGAAAGCCGGATCATTTGTTCTGTCTTCACGATAGACTAAATGCCATTGCTTGCCATTTGAGACCGACTGTTTGAATGGGGCGACTAGGCGGCCAGCGCTCAGATCGTCATCAATATAGGGCCGAACCCCGAGCGCAATCCCAACACCATCGACTGCTGCCTGCAGAGCTTGGCCGTAGAACTCAAACTCTGGTCCCTTGGCTTCCAGATCACCTAAGCCCACTGCATTTAGCCAATGTTGCCAGTCACCCGGTGAATGATGAACCCGTAGCAGCGGTTGGCCGCGCAGGCTTTTCAAGTTGCGAATCTTCTTGGCTAATTTGGGCGTGCACACTGGAGTGAGATCGGCAGAGAACATCGCGTGTGACACGTATCCAGGAAATTCCCCAAAGCCCTGCTCAATTCCACATGTCCAGTCCTCGCGGAACGGAGCAGCAGCGCCACCAGTTGCAAAGCGCAGCTCGACATCAGGTGCAACACGCTGGAACAGCGGCAGGCGTGGGATCAGCCACCGCGTCGCAAATGTCGGGCCGACGCCGATGGTCAGTACGCCCGAACCCGCCATCGATTGCACCCGAACTGTAAGGTTTGCGATCGAGTCGAGCAGTGGAGTTAAGCCAGTTTGATAGGCGTGCCCTGCCGACGTAACAACGAGCCGGTTCGGCTGGCGTTCAAAGAGCTCGACACCAAGTCGCTCCTCCAGCAGTCGGACCATCCGGCTGATCGCCGCTGGCGTGACATGCAGTTCCTCCGCCGCTGCTTTGAAACTACCAAGACGTGCAGAAGATTCGAACGCACGAATACCATTTAAGAAGGGTAGCTGCCGCATCGAGGATTTGACCAAGCATTAAATAAATTAATGGTCAGAGTGAAATAACTCAGTTTGCGACCGGCGTCCACATCCTTCAGGATTCAGGCAAGGAGACTTGCCATGACACCAATCGCCGTCCTCGCACTTGCGGTCGTGATCGTCGGAACATCTTTCTTGTCAGGTGTCTTCGGCATGGCCGGTGGCATAGTACTCGTTGGCGCGCTTCTCCTTTTCATGCCTGTCCCTGCCGCTATGGTCCTCCATGCCATAACGCAAATGGCTTCCAACGGCTGGCGAGCTATCCTGTGGTGGCAGCATGTCCGATGGCCAACGGTCATTGCCTACATCTCAGGCTGCCTTATCGCGCTGACGGTCTGGTCATACTTCCGCTACGTCCCCGACGTCGCCACAGCATTGATTTTTCTTGGTCTAACGCCATTCATGGTGAAGGCAATGCCGGCGCGCCTGAAGCCCAATCCCGCGAGTGCGCAGCAGGGTGTGATTTATGGTGTTGGTTGCATGTCGCTGATGCTGTTGACCGGTGTGGCTGGTCCACTGCTGGATTCGTTTTTTCTCGGCGGTGACATGGACAGACGTCGGATCATCGCCTCGAAAGGCATGTGCCAGCTCTTCGGGCATGGCGTGAAGCTGTTCTACTTTGGAGCCATTATCGATCAGGCAGCCCAAATCGATTTTGCTCTTGCTGCGATTGCGGTGATGGCTGCTATGCTTGGGACAATGCTGGCAAGGCGTACCCTGGAGGCAATGTCAGACGCGCAGTTTAGGGCCTGGGCCAATGGATTGATCGTCGCAATTGGCAGCTATTATCTGCTTTACGGGAGCTACCTCATGATCTTGGCGCCAAATGCATGAATGAGCAGAGCAGGTGATTGTAGACGCAAGACTTCAGGCTTTTGGGCCGCTGAGGAGAAGACAATGGATGATGAACTTGACCCACTCGTTCTGGACCTCGTCGAATGGGTCGCTCGTGAACACAGGTCGTATCGGGAGGTGCTCGATGTCTGGCGCACGTCATGTCCGCGATTGACGGTCTGGGAAGATGCGATTGATCGCGGTTTCCTAACCAGAAAGTTTGCTCCTGGTCAGGAAGCAATGGTTGAAGTGACATCTGCCGGCCACGAGTTTCTCGCAGCTCACGGGCGCCACGGCCCTAACGCTGAACAGGGCGCGATGCGCCCCGTTCGAATGCCTGCCATATGAAAAGTCGGGAGTGGTTGTCACCAGCTGCGGCGCGGGCCCGTGTCGATGTGGAAAAGGCCACCGCCATAGTGCTTGTAACCACCGGCAATCGAGCGAAGATACCGGGCAGCTGCACGGACATTACCCCAAATCCGGATGTCAGCGGCGTTTCCAGTCAAGTGATGTGATTTCCGCGCGCCACCAACCCGACGGTTATGTCTGCGGCTGCGGCAGGTCGAGTTCACGCGCACACGGCCGTAAGTTCTGGCTACATGATAGATTGCAGACTTCAGGCGGCCGTTAAGACAACCTTTGTTCGCGACCCACGTTACGCCGCGTGCACCACCCGTGATGCTCTTGGGCTTTTTCGCCTGTCCACCCTTTCGAGCTGCAACTGCGAGCTTGAACGAGTTTCCAAGGCTGGCCACGCGTACGCGCCGGCTCTTGGCCCGTGACCGGCTTCGTGCCTTGCGAGAATTCTTCCCTGTCCTCGCTGCTGTCGCCCTCTTAGTGCGGCGCTTTTTGCGTAGTCCACCCAGATTGGTCTTTTTGATCTTCTTGCGCAGCTTCTTTGCGACAGACCTGCTAACTGAAGGACCGTAAACCCTGAAGTTCACGCTGCCCTTTCGCCACTCCATCGTGGCGCCGCCCTCAGCGGAATCGGCACTGGCAGTGCCGGGCAACGTGAAGGCGAGAGCAACGATTGCCGCGATCACCTGTGCTAAACGCCAATGGTGTCCGCGTTTTCGAATGCGCGGTAAAACGATAGAACAACCCATAACTAGCCCCATGCTCATTTGATTTGCTCCGCCCGGACTTAAGTGGGCGGCCAATTGGGCCGGGGAATTCTCTTCGGAATTGTTTGTGCACCCAGCCCAGCGAGGGCGATTGACACAATGTTAAGTGATGTTCGATGTGACAAAAAACTTATAGTTAACAAAAGGTTCCTATGCGGAATTCATAGAAAAAATGAGATCATCTTCAGCACTTCAGACGAATTCTTTGCGAGGTGAGTGTTTGCAATAGGATTTACCCGTTGAGTGATTTGCACCGAATAGAAAGAGAATATTGAGCCTACTCACGACTGAAGATAGATATCTGGAAATAGTATATGTTGATGCAACTCGGATGTTTTCAAGAATTGGCGAATAATACTCAAGAATAGATTCCAGCTGCCAATGTCGTGTGCTTAACATGTCTTGCGTCGATTCCACGCGGAAACAGTACGTGGCGTACATGTGCCCAGGACAATGTTGGTCATGCTTTGAGCATTCCTGGATCTCAAGCAAGACCCAAGGCGGAGCTGTCTCCGGTTGGCTCTGTCCAAACTGTCAGCCAATCTAAGAGCGGAGCGAACTGGTCCCCTAAGATCAATTGCTACCAATCAAGAACCAGTTGGTGGAAAGACCTTGCGGACGCGTGTGTTGCCGAGACGGTTCGTTATGAAATGAGAGCCGGACTGATAGATCTGTCGGCCCGTCCACCAAAGGTCCTTGCCTCGGATCTTGCGGGTAATCATGTCGATCCACGATTGCGGCACACCGGCCGGTAAAAAGTACTCTTTAAAATACTGTTGGGTCTTCGCGGGGCGAAGGGCGATCAACTTCTTTGACTTTTTATCTGTCTTGCTGACTTCGTGGAGTAGCCAAAGCGTTGATGCACTGGCCGAGCGTTGCTCGCCCTGAAGGAAGATCGGAATACAACTCGAGCCGCAGATATGACCAGGCCGCACAACGGTTTTGAGGCTTCGTGTCTGCTTGAGTTGACGAAGCAGCCGGATCACTCTTCGGCCCTCACTCATGTGGCCGCCCCTGGAGTTGAGCAGTAGTTCGAAGCCGTTTTGTGCCGATGCATGCCATTTGCGGATCTGTTGATTCAGCTGTCGCGCCATCGGTTTGGCAATCTTGCCGGTCCAGATGATGCGAACCATCGAGTGTTTCTTCAAATAGACGGTTTTCATCTTGGCAGTCGCGGTCGGGGCAGTCGCGACGCTGAAAGTGCCAGCAATCCAGGCGACAGCAAAGGTGGTCAAAAACGGTGATCTTTGCATTGAGTGAACCAGGGGTTGTTAGAGCCATTCGATGATAAGTCGCTCAATCGGCTGTCTTGGTTCACGCAGGCCGGTTGCGTTGGGCGACAAAAGTCATCCCAAACCCTCTTGTCGTCCCAAAACCGTTCAGATCGCAACCGTTGCTCAATCAAGGTTGGAGCCGGGTAAATGCTTCGCTAACGCGATCGAAACATCATCAGTATAGGCTGAGTATCTTGTCCGGAACCTCGTCCGGAAATTTATGTTGGTGAATGAGTAAGATGAGCAAATCACAGGCAAGCGCCTTCAGCCCTGAAAAGTGCAGCCAGAAGGCCGTAAAACTGAGCCAGCATTCGCGCCGGAAGACCACAAAAGGTGGCGGGCAGAGCGATCCAATCCGCAAAGCCATTATTGACGCGATGGAACAGGGTATTTTGGTTTGGGGGCCTGATGACAAGTGTGCATTTTTCAACGAGCGGCTGCGCAGTGTTCTCGAACTGCGCGAAACCGATCTAGCGGTCGGTATGGATCGCAAGGAGTTTGTTCGCCGGTGTGAAGGACGCGGGGAGAGGTCATCAAAGTCAGCTGATGAAATTACGCTGGCAACCGAACGTGGAGAATCGTTCAGCTTTGATCGGTATCTCAGGTCTGGCCGGATTGTTGCCATCACGGCGCGTCCAATGCCGCAAGGTGGTCATGTGGTGACATTCACTGATGTGACCGAGGCGCGCAAGCTCGTTTTGGATCTCGAAGAGGCCAAGCAAACTGCCGAGGTCGCCCAATCACAGTCGCAACTCGCATTGGCCACTGAGCAACGTCGGCAGAAGCAGATCCACATGTTATCTCGCCTCGGCGAGTGGCTGCAGTCCTGCAAGTCGCTGGACGAACTCTACAATGTCGTGACAGCACACATGATGCGCATGTTGCCGGGAACTGGCGGCGAACTCTATATCTACAGCAATTCGCGTGATGTGCTCGACGGCGTTTGCCATTGGGGTGAATCGTCAGCGCTTGATCACATTCATGCGGATGACTGTTGGAGTCTGCGTCGTGGTCGGTCATATATCTACGGCACTGACGAGGTTGAGTTCGTTTGTGGTCATGTCGACGAACAGGACCAGGAGGCCGAGTGGAGTGGCTACTTCTGCATCCCGATAGTGGCGCACGGCGATACCGTCGGGCTTCTCCATGTGAAGCTGATGGCCTGTCAATCACATCCGGAGGCCGCTGATTTTGGCTCGATCTACGACATGCGCGCGTTTGCCATTCAATGTGCCGAGCAAATCAGTCTAGCGGTTGCCAACGTCAAATTGAGAGACCAGCTCCGTGACCAGTCAATCCGAGACCCTCTGACGGGGCTGTACAACCGGCGGTACTTGATGGAAGCACTCCGGAGCGAGATCGGCCGCTCGGTCAAGCGAGACAAGCCATTGAGCCTTCTGTCGTTCGATGCAGATCACTTCAAGCGATTCAACGATAACCACGGCCACGATGCCGGAGATGCCGTTCTTCGTTCTCTCGGCGAATTGATGCGCAAAATATTCAATGCGGATGAGATCAACTGCCGGTTCGGTGGCGAGGAGTTCGTGATCCTGCTTCCCGAAACAGATATTGAAACCGCTTGCCAACGTGCGGAAGAACTTCGGTCCTCAGTTGAGGCGCTCAAGATCCGCTATGGTGAACACACACTGCCAAGCGTGTCGGTCTCGATCGGCCTGGCGACGTTGTCCGACGCATGCAGTGATCCACAAGCTTTGATTTCAGCAGCTGACGCCGCGCTGTACCGAGCCAAAGATGATGGGCGCAACTGCGTGAAGACTTGATCCCTCAAGCAAATCCATCAAATGCAAATAGCAATTGTGGATGGCCATCCATTCACCCATCTATCGGCGGGTCAATCGATTGCATGAATGCGTTGTCTCACAGAGATACCGAGACCAATCCATTGCAGTGTGGCATGCTTCCTCAACAAGGACGGTGGGACCACGCTCGACAGAAGCATTAATTCAGATCCGGTGTAGCAGATGAGTTTCCACCTAGCTGAGTTCAATACAGGCCTACTTCGTTACGATTGGAATGATCCGCGCGTAGCAGATTTCGTCGAAGCACTTGATGATGTGAATGCCATTGCGGCACGCAGCCCCGGTTTCATCTGGCGCATGCCCGATGAGGAGATGGAGGCAGCGCAGTGCGATCCTGTTGGCGCACTGGGTGGCAATCCACGTCGGGCGTCGACACTGTCGGTTTGGAGCGACCTGGCAAGTTTGGAGCAATTTGTCTGGCAAACGTTGCATCGCCGTTTCCTTGACCGCAGCACTGAGTGGTTTGCCCCCAAGCAGGGCATTCGCATGGTTCTCTGGCAAATTCCAGTAGGCCACCGTCCAACGATTGATGAGGCCATGCAGCGGTTCGACAGCCTCAACACAGCTGGTGACACCGGCTTTGCATTCGGCTGGGAATTCGCAAAAACGCTGGATGGCTAACGCATATGCAAGGGCAGGCAATCGACAATCTGACAGCAGTCGAATTGCGACGTGCGCCTGCCCGGTGTGCTTACTTGGTACAGTTTCTTCAATGGCGAACGCTACGCGGTGTTTGCCGAGTGCCTACTTCTTGAAGCTTGCCTCTTTAGCCTTGAGCATAGCCGACACCATTGAGTTCACAGGTGTTGCCACGCTGACTTTTGCGCCCTCGCGCGGAATGGCCCCGTTGATGTTGTCGACCTCGGCAGGGCGCTTAGCGAGATGATCCAGGAGCATGGAGGGTCGTGCATTCGGGATCTTTTGACCGAACGCTTTGACGTAGGCGACCGGGTCATCGAATTCGAGCTTGATACCCTTTGCGTGCGCCACGTTTGCCGCTTCAAGTGCGCACTGGCTGGCTATTGACCAAGCGTGCGGATCAGCTTGGATTTCACCAACGCACAACTCCGTCAAAGCGCTGGTGCCGGAGTAAGTACAGTTGCAGATTAGCTTTTCCCAGACCATTTTGTGAATGTCATCGAAGGTCAATACTTTGAAGCCGCCCGACCGCCAGGCCTCTGCCACGCCTTCCAGGCGATCTGTCATACCGCCATCCATTTCCCCAAGCCGCAAAAACTCCATACCATTGTGGTGTGCATGGCCTGGACCCTTCATGGACGCCCCGAAACCACCGACGACGCCTAGCATGATCCGGTCTGAGCCCACCACGTCCGCAACAATATCAGCGCTACCCAGTCCGTTCTGAATCGTCAGAATCGGAGCATCCGCTTTCGAGATTTGAAGCGCTGCTCGGGCCGCGTCGCCAACGCCATCATACTTGGTTGCGATAATGACCAGTTCTGCATCGCTGACATCACCAGGATCAGAGGTCGCACTGACTTTGACAGTCCGATCGCCGCTGGCGCCTTCGACACGCAGACCGCCGTTGTTCATGGCGTTGACGTGATCTTGCCAACTGTCGATCGCCCAGACATCGTGGCCACCATTGTCAGCCAGCAGTGCAGCGTACACGGAACCCATCGCGCCGGTCCCAATGATTGCAATCTTCATCGCGTCCTCCCAGTGTTGAGAGAACTAGATGCCCGGCGGACGGACAGTCGTCAATCAGCGGAAGGACCAGAGGACGCGAAACAAAAACGGGCATCACCCACGCGATGCCCGCTAACGCTGATCAGCCAATATAGGTGTGACCGTGCAATTTAGTCCTTCGGCTGCGGAACGATGCGGAGATACGGCTTCGGAGCCTTCCATCCATCGGGGAACTTTTCTCTCGCTTCATCATCCGAAACGGCAGGAACAATGATAACGTCGTCACCCTGCTTCCAATTCACTGGCGTCGCGACCTTGTGCTTGGCGGTCAACTGCAGCGAGTCAACAAGGCGCAAGATCTCGTCGAAGTTGCGCCCGGTGCTCATAGGATACGTGAGGACGGCTTTAATGAGCTTGTCCGGTCCGACAATGATCACGTTGCGCACTGTTTGATTGTCGACGGCGGTGCGGCCTTCGGAAGAACCACCTGCACCCTCGGGGAGCATCTCGTAGAGCTTGGCAACGTTCAAATCACTGTCGCCGATCATTGGATAGTTGGGAGCGGTCCCGGTCGCGTCGGCGATATCCTGAGACCACTTCTCGTGACTATCAACAGGGTCAACACTCAAGCCAATGACTTTGACGCCACGACTGTCGAATTCAGATTTGAGCGCTGCCATCTGTCCGAGCTCAGTCGTGCAAACCGGTGTGAAGTTTTTTGGGTGGGAAAAGATAATCCCCCATGAGTCACCCAGCCAGGAGTGAAACGTCAGCTTTCCTTCAGTCGTGTCTGCTGTGAAGTCTGGCGCTTGAGAACCGATGCGAAGAGGCATTGTTCGCCCTTTCTTACTTGAGCCTGAAGTCATTTCCAGTGTTGGGATTTTCAGCTACTGCTCTAATCGAACCTAGTGACCACCCAGAGCGGGATCAAGCCTCGTGAGTTGGGCCAAACTTAAAAAGAAATTCGTTCCTGATGTTGATCCAGATCAAGAATATTCAAGCTGCAAGATTGCTCCTCAAGCGTCATTGATGCCAAGGTCTGGACCAGGAACAAGAATGCGAACGGTAGGCAGCAATCAATGAACCTCTCAATATCCTTGAAGACCGTGGCGCAGGCATTCGGTGAGCGGCCCGCGGTAACGTCAGCAAATGCGGTGATCAACTATGCCGAGCTGGAGTTCCAGGCCTCCTCCATTGCAGGAGCTCTTAGACAGCGCCACGGCCTGAACCCAGGTGATCGCGTTGGTCTGGCAATGACCAACTGCCCGGAGTTCTTTCCAGTGCTTTACGGGATCTGGCGGGCTGGGCTGACAGCTGTGCCGATGAATTCCAAGCTGCACGCCCGCGAACTGGCATGGATTCTCGGGAATTGTCGCGCGAAGCTGGTCATCGCAACTCCCGATCTGATGGATAAAATGTCGGAGTATCCCGATGAAGACTGGCCCGCAACCATATCGACGGTTGGCTCGGACTATCAGGCTTTGCTTCAAGGTGAGGCGGTGACGGATATCCTCAGCGGGCCGGAGGACGTAGCCTGGCTTTTCTACACCAGTGGTACGACCGGCCGCCCCAAAGGTGCGCAACTAACGCACCGCAATCTGCAGTACATGATCTTCACCTATTACGCAGACATCGACTTCGTTGGTCCGACTGACACGATCGTCCACGCTGCGCCATTATCCCATGGAGCTGGACTTTACGGTCTGGCACACATCGCGCGCGGCTCGAACAACGTCATCTATCCCGGTTTCGACACAGGCGAGATCATCAAGAGTTTCACCACATACAACAATGTCTCGATGTTTGCAGCGCCGACGATGGTTACACGTTTGCTAGCTGATCCCCGTCTCGGGTCATCCGACACGAGTGGCCTAAAGACGATAGCCTACGGTGGTGCGCCGATGTACGTCGCCGACATCAAGCGTGGCATCGAGATGTTAGGGTCCAGGTTCTACCAGGTGTTCGGTCAGGGCGAGTCGCCAATGACAATCTCGGGCCTTTCACAGGAACTACACGCCGACTCAGACAACCCTCGCTACGAAGAGCGGCTCGGCAGCACAGGTGTTGCAAGAACCGGCTGCACGTTCCGGGTCGTTGATCCTGCGGGCCATGAAGTGGCGCCGGGTGAAGTCGGAGAGATCATCACCACCGGTGACATCGTCATGAAGGGCTACTGGGAAAACCCAGAGGCCAATGCGGCGGCCTTGCGCGACGGCTGGCTTTGGACCGGCGATATGGGTAGCGTCGATGATGAAGGCTTCCTGACCATCAAAGACCGCTCAAAAGACATGATCATTTCCGGTGGCACCAACATCTATCCGCGAGAGATTGAGGAAGTTCTACTTACCAGCGATGCCGTCGCTGAATGCGCTGTCGTCGGCAAGCCGCATGAAGATTGGGGAGAGGAGGTGATTGCCTATGTTGTCCGCAATCAGGGTCATGAGATTGATGAAACACAGTTGGATCAGATCTGCCTCGACAACATCGCCCGCTTCAAGCGACCCAAAGGCTATCGGTTCGTAGATGCCTTGCCAAAGAACAACTATGGCAAGATCCTAAAAACCGATTTGCGCTCAAAGCTCACCGCGGAACAGGGCAAAGCATAACTTCGGCGTTCTTCCCTCAGAGGTCAGAACCAACCCGATCCAACGCAGCATTTCTCGGCAATGGTGGAACTCGGAAGTTATTCTCACATCCTGTATTTATTGAAGGTGTTTTGCGATTCCGGAGTTGCTGCACCTGAATACGACAGCGAAAGTGACATCTTCCGCGCCTATTAGCTGACTGGCGGAAATACTAAGCCGGCAAGAAGCTGCGCCAATCATGTCGATTTCGACTGCCAATACAGCCAATTCAATGGTGGTATAAGACTCTGAATCTGGGAGGAAACAAATGAAGCTAATTAATCGGCTCGCTGTCTATGCGATCCCGTTGGTCGCGTCGACCGGCGTGGCATTCGCCCACTCGGGCCTGCTGGGCCAGACAGGGGTGACACCGACCACTCCAAGTATTCAGCCAGTGCAGTTCAAGCTTATCCTGGGTACATCCGACAAACGCGTTCGGCGCGCGATGCGTGATGCGGGATATACCGAGATTAATATTGTCCACCGGGGCCTGACAAAGGCTCTGGCTGACGGCTGTAGAAACGGCGCACGATACCGTGTTGAACTGAGGCCCAGCGGCAGTGTGAGATCAGCAAACAAGATTGGCGATTGCCGTCCGCCAATTACAATTGGCGATGCACGTCAGCGCATCCGTGATCGTGGATACCGCCGCATCGAAATTGAAGAGAAGGGTGACGTTCCTTTTGTCGCCACTGGCTGCCGCCGCGGTGACCGCTTTGCGATCAACGTCAACCGATATGGTGACGTGAATGTCGGACGTAAACTGGGCGCCTGCAACCGCCGGATGAGCCAGGATGACATTCGTGTCAGTCTACGCAAACAGGGTTATGATCGGATCGAATTCCTGGTCGACCGGAGTGGCCGCCGAATTCTCGCAGAGGGGTGCCGCAAAGGGCGTCGCTACGAGATTTCACTCAACCGGCGGGGCAAGATTGTCGACGAAAAGCGTGTAGGCCGCTGTGCAAGACCAATCGCACCGGGTGATCTGGTCGCATTTCTCGAGCAAAAGGGTTACGATCGGGTTGAAGTAACAGATGGTCAGTTGCCGCGATATGAAGCCGATGCCTGCCGAGGCACAAATCGCTTTGAATTGGTTGTTGGCCGTTATGGCAAGATCCGCCGCGAGACCCGTGTGGGCCGTTGCCCGCCGCCAATCAACGAACGCGAATTGCGCCGCTTGATGACGCGGAATGGTTTCTCAAAAATCCAGCTGATTTCGACAAACACGAATGAGTACTCGACGATCGCCTGCCAGAAGGAGAGACGGATGAGTGTACGCTTCTCGCGCTATGGAGAAGTCCTGGATCAGAAGCGTTTGGGCACATGTGTCTCGCCACGGATTGAGCAGATTCTGCAGAAGCTGAATGACAACGGTGTGAAGAAGACCACCATCCACATTGAAGGCTGCCGTGGACGCAATCGCGTTCGCTTCACCTACAATGAGTATGGTGAACAGTTGGATCGCCAGCGGATTGGTCGTTGCCTCGTTTCTCGATAAACATAGAGCAAATGAACGGTGACTTAGGATGGGAGCGGGCAACCGCTCCCTTTTCTTTACTGCGGCACCAAAACCTCCATTGTCTGCACCCGGGACATGCGCTACGTCGGAAGCATGCCTCGTTATGCAATCACGATAGAATACGATGGAACGCCGTTTGTTGGCTGGCAAATCCAATCCAACGGAGCGTCGATCCAGGGCTCGCTCGTCGAAGCAATTGCGAAGTTCACGGGCGAGACGGTACGTGTTCAAGGGGCAGGCCGGACTGATGCTGGGGTTCACGCGACAGGTCAGGTTGCGCATTTTGATCTCGAATCCGAATGGTTGCCTGATAAAATTCGCGATGCCACAAACTATCATCTCCGTCCGAACCCGATAGCGGTCACACATTGCCGCCGCGCAGCTGACGATTTCGACGCTCGTTTCACGGCGACAGCACGGCATTACCTTTATCGAATTCTGCGCCGCCGCGCGCCGCCGATACTCGAAAAGCATCGCGTTTGGCAGGTGCCGGTAACGCTGGACACCAAAAGAATGCAGGCCGCTGCTGAGCTGCTCGTTGGCCGGTACGATTTCACAACGTTCCGTGCAGCGCATTGCCAGGCGAAGTCACCCATCCGGACATTAGACCGTTTGGAAGTCGAAACCGACGGTCAGGAGATTCGTATTTCGGCATCAGCCCGGGCCTTCCTGCATAACCAAGTGCGGTCAATGGTCGGATGCCTGAAAGCGGTTGGGGAAGGGCGCTGGTCGTTGGAAGACTTTTCTGCTGCAAGGGACGCCTGCGACCGGACACGTTGCGCTGCTGTGGCACCGGCAGCTGGTCTTTATCTTGTTGCTGTTGACTACCCAACAACCGAATAAAAGGAACCCGTAGCTGTGAGGCTACGGGTTCTAAGGCTAGGGAGGAAACGGGACTGATCCCGAACGTCACCAACAACAGACCCCATCGCCGGCAACTCCCAATCTGTAACCCGCTTCATGTCTTGGTGCTGTGATTTAGATCACAGACGCCCTTGCTGGAAGCAGCAGTACCCAATCTTTGACAAGCAGCCGCTATCTCTAGCTGACAGGCGCGCCGATCGCTGCAAGTCCAGCACGCGCGACTTCCATATCGTCACTATAGTGGCCGCCAGAGATTCCTATCGCGCCGATCACCTGACCATCCTCGAGAATGGGGTAGCCGCCTCCAAACACAACGATGTTCGGATAAGATGGAAAGCCATGCTGCAAGGGCGGATCGTTCTTGATGAAATCCCACAGCGCATGGGTGGCCATCATATGGCTCGCTGAAGTGAAGGCCTTGTCACGTGCAATCCGCAGGGTCGACGAGGATGCGCCATCCATCCTGTAGGTAAGCTTCTCGGCGCCATCTTCATCACAAACAACGACACTCATTTTGTGGCCAAGCTGCTTCGCTTTTGCGGTTGCGCCTTGAATTGCGACCAGGGCGGACTCCGCAGTAATGCTTCTCTTCTCGAAACTCGACATCAGATCTCCTTCGCTAAATTCGGGTGCTGCGCGATTGTTTGTTACAGCCGCGATGGGCTGCCAATCTGTCGGGCTACTGTGTGGGCTTCAGTAAGGGCATGCGCCAGGCGCCGCGGCGCAAAAGCGTCGCCGATTAGGTGGATACGATGCTTCTCTATGCCGGCCTCTCGCAGTTCGACGGCGAGTGAGGAATTCGGTGTCGCAGCTCCCACCCAGACAACGGCCGCGACATCTTCAATGACGCTCTCGCGTTCCGTGAGATAGTGGCGGACGACAATATTTCCCTTCTCAGCACGGGCAATGTAGGAATTGGCAATCGCTTCACCGCCATGCTTGTCAAGCTGGCGCAAGTACTCGATCCGTGACACCATCGGCAATTCACGGCACACTTCGAAAACCCGCGTCACAACAACCGGCCTGGCGCCGCTGGCGATGACAGATTCGGTAACGGCGGATGTCCAGTAGTAGCCGTCCTCGTCCATAATGATCACGTTGCGTCCGCTCAAATCGCCAATCGAAGCACGTTTGGGAATGTGATCATCAGTCGTGATCACCGGTACGCTACCATCGCCTTCGATCTCCGGAGCTCGCGGCGCGGCGCCGGTTGCAACGATGATCTCGTCCGTATTGAGTTGCAGGATATCTTCCGCACCTGCCGTCACACCCAACTCAATCTTTGCACCGCTCGATTGGGCCTGCGGAATAAGGTAGGCCAAAAGGTTTCCCACCTCTTCAAAGTATGGAACCTCGTGGATATTTTTCAGTCGACCGCCAAGCTGATCAGCAGCCTCAAAGAGCGTTACGTTGTGCCCTCGTCCGGCAGCGACACGCGCTGCCTCAAGTCCACCGGGGCCGCCGCCGATGATTGCAACTGATCTGGGCGTCTCCGCCCGATCGTTCTCCAGCTTCTTCCAACGATACTCCCGGCCGGTCATTGGGTTGGTCGCGCAGGCAATTGGCTCCCCGTTAGCGATCCATGCCCAGCATTGGTTGCAGGCGATGCAGCGGCGTATTTCGTCGCCCCGGCCACTCTGCGCCTTCTTCGGCCAGTCAGGATCAGCAAGCAATGCACGGCACAAGCCGATCATATCAGCTTCGCCATCAGCGATCAGATCTGCAACCTGGTCAGGATGCTGGATTCTGGTGGAAGTAACGACTGGAGCCCCATTGGAAACCTCTTTGAAACGCGCGTGAAGACTACGATAGGCAAGGATTGGTGAATGACGATCGGGCAGGTGGGTCTCGATCGAGTTGAAGTTGCCCTGAGCCAGCGACAGGTAGTCTACAAGGCCTTCGGCACAGAGAGCACGTGCAACGGCCACCGTATCGTCGATAGACAGTCCACCTTCCGTGAATTCTTCCACGCCCATACGATATCCAACAATCGATCGGGAACCGATCCGGGTTCTGACCCGCTGAATGATCTCCATGGGGAATCGCAGGCGCTTCTCAAAGCTCCCACCCCACTCATCGCTTCGGCGGTTAGAGAATGGAGAGATGAACTGTTGGATCAGGTGTCCCTGTGCGCCATGGATTTCCACGCCGTCCATGCCGGCCTCGATACAGTGTACCGCGCACATGACGTAGGTCTCGATGATGTCTTCAATTTCGAGAGCCGACAGCTCGTGCGGAACACCGCCACTTCTCGGGCAAGCAATGGCCGACGGTGCAATCGAAAACGGGATCACACGCGACGCGAGATGCTGTCGTCCTCCCATGTTGAGTTGGCCAATCAGCAGCGCGCCCTCCGCATGGCAAACGTCGCTGAGAGTGCGCAGAGTATCCAATGCGGAGCGATCAAAGATAACCAATGCCCCTGGTCCAAATGGGTCATCCGGCTGCGTGCGCAGGGCCTCGGTCACAATGGTGCCGACACCGCCTTTGGCGAGGGTGCGATAGAACGCAAGCACGCGCGGGCCGGCCCGGTTGCCATCAGCAAGGTTAGCCGTCGTCGCAACACGCATGATGCGGTTCTTGGCAGTCTTGCGACCGATCCTGACAGGATCGAATAGATCAGGCGTTGCTGGCATCAGTAGTGAGGCTCCGAAATGATTTCCCGGATCGTGTGCTTGGCACGCGCCGACCGCAAGCCTCCGGATTGACAATGCCGCCTTCATCCTGATCCTGATCAGCGATCCAACGAATCGAACAGACGGAGCGCTGAGAAACATGATCGAGAACAATCCCTTCGAGAACGGAATTGCATTCTGTGAAGGCAAGTTCGTACCCGTCGCTGAGGCGCGCATTCCCATGCTCGACTGGGGTTTTCTCCGCTCGGATGCGGTTCAGGATACGGTATCGGTCTTTCACGGCGCTTTCTTTAGGCTTGAGGACCATCTCGACCGCTTTGCGCGCAACTGTCAGAAGTTGCGAATGACGAATCCGTATGACCGCGACTCTGTCCGCAAGATACTACTGGAGGCCGTACGCAGAACAGGATTTCGCGAGGCCTATGTCCAGATGATCATGACACGTGGCCGGGCGCCAATCGGGAGCCGTGATGTCAGATTGGCCGACAACCAATTCTGGATGTTTTGTATTCCGTATGTGTGGGTTGCCCGGCCGGAACAAAAGGAGCAAGGCCTATCGATGCATGTCTCGGATATCCAACGCGTGCCGAAGGAATCCGTTGACCCAACCATCAAGCATTATCACTGGCTCGATCTCCAGATGGCGCTGATGGAAGCTTACGATCACGGTGCTGACACGTGCGCCGTGGTAGATCGTGACGGCAACATCTCCGAGGGGCCGGGATTCAACATATTTGCAGTTCGGCAAGGGCGCATCATTACGCCCCCAGACGACGTCTGCCTCGATGGGATGACTCGCAACACAGTTTTCAAACTGGCCAAAGAGACCAATCTCCAAATCAGTGCAGAAGCATTGCCAGCCGACGATCTGCGCTCTGCTGAAGAGGTTTTCATTTCAACGACCGGCGGCGGAGTCATTGCCATTTCACAAGTTGACGGTGGCACAATTGGCGGCGGATCTGCTGGCCCTGTTACACGCCGGCTCGACAACCTTTATTGGGAACGGAGGCGCGACGGCTGGCTTTCCACACCCGTCGACTATGAGGCACAACTCGCGTTTGACCCGCGGTAAGCCGCAAGACGCAGGCTCAAGGGGATTTGGCTCAGCGGATCGGTGGGTTGACCGGTAGCGTGACGGGCCGGCTCCGTCGGATGATACGGGTATCGACATTGATATTGTTGGTTACTTGCTGACCAGCGCGGTCCTGCCCATCCACATGCAGGTGCAGTGGTGTTTTCTGGCCCGGGTTTATGACCATAGTCTTCGTCTTCGGGAGTGGGCGGAAAACTCGGACACCTTCCTCAATGGTAATGGTTGCACCGTAGTAGGGCCGAGGCTCGACACGGATCAGCGAGGCGTCCTGTGCCAACACGGATGGCGCAGCCAGGGATGTCACGGTCAGGGTGAGTAAGAGTGAGCGGAACATTGTAGTCTCCGAACAGGAATAACAATCAAGGTTGTTGCTATTTTAAGCCTGGCTGGTGGACGGTGCTTAACCTTTCGAAAACCATGATTAATGCGCACGCGCTTCGCTGAACTGGTGCCGCTGCTTTTGACGTGGCCGATTTATCACTCAATCTGCACGTCACAGAATTGCACCAAACTCGCCTTCGTAGAGCCTGATAAGTCCCGTGTTTTGGCGAAACAGGTAGGCGTTAAACTGTTTCCCAGAAAGGCGAAATTATGTTGCGAAAGACATTTGCCCTGATCGCATCTTTGGCGGTCGGCTTGCCAGTCGGCAGCATGGCAATGGCCGCACAATCACAAGATGGATCGCTCGAGATCGATACGCGGCTTGGCTACAGGGTGCTGCGTCAGTCGACAAAGCAGCGCGTGTTTCTACGTATTGGCATCAGGGGTATTCATAATCCTTCGGAAGAGGTTGAGCGTGTTCCCGTCAACGTCGCGCTTGTGATCGATCGCTCCGGATCAATGCGCGGCGACAAGATTGAGAAAGCTCGGGAAGCTGCCATCATGGCTGTGGAGCGCCTGAGCGGACGCGACGTGGCCTCCGTCGTCTCGTTCAGCAATACGGTTGACGTGGTTATCCCTGCTGGCAGGGTCAGCAATCATCGTCGTTACGCCAGATCAATTGACCGCATTCGAGCTGGCGGCAGCACGGCCATCTATGCCGCCGTGAAGACCGCCGCAGAAGAGCTGGCCGAGCACAGCAACGGGCGCCGGCTCGATCGCATTATACTTCTCTCTGACGGCCTCGCTAACGTTGGACCACGCGATCCTTATGCGTTTGAAGAACTCGGTGCCGATCTTGGTAGCCAGGGAATCTCCGTGACGACCATTGGCTTGGGCCGGGGCTACAACGAAGACCTGATGGCGCGGCTGGCGGGTGCCAGTGACGGAAACCACGACTTCGCACAAACCGCTCGTGATCTGCGTCGCATCTTCAATCGCGAGTTCGATGATGTCCTGTCGGTCATCGCGCAGGATATAGAGATTATTATCGAAACCCGTGACGGTGTTCGACCTCGGCGTTCACTCGGTCGCCGCGCCAAGATCCAGGGCCGCAAGGCTGTCTTCAAAGTCGCACAGGCTTATTCCAAGTCGACGCACAGCTTGCAACTTGAGCTGGAAATCGATCAGGAGATTGCATCAGGCGACCAAGAGCTTGCAAACGTGACCGTACGCTACAAGCCACAGGGCAGCACATCGCGGGAGACGCGCAACTCTGCTGTGCGGGCGTCTTTCAGTTCCGACGACGAAAGCATTAAGCGCAGCATGGATCCTATCGTCATGGACCCCGTTGTTGAACTGCAGGCCCGCGAGAAAAGCCGTCAGGCCATCAAACTGCGGGACCAGGGTAAGGTGGCGGCAGCGCAGGCAGCAATCAGACAGGGCCGCGAACTGATTACGGGTCAGCAAGCCGTGCGTGCGAAGTTGAACTACAAATCTTCATCGCGTCTCGATCGCCTGCGCAAGCAATACAGCAAGGACGAGTCGGAGATTTCCAAGCGAGATTGGAATGTGCAGCGCAAATCCATGCGGAAAAGTCTGGGTAATTCATCAGGGTCATCCGTCAAATACTGACGCGCGAGCATGACAACCATCGAACCATCCGGATCACACCCACAGGCGTGATCCGGATGGCCGTAGCGTCATTGACCGGGAACAACCCGCAGGATTTGGCCGTTGCGGCTGTCAGTCAGAACATAGATCGCTCCATCCGGCCCTTGGCGTACATCACGTATGCGGGCACCCAGATCCTCCAAGAGCTTTTCTTCGGCAACGACCTTCTCACCATCGAGGACCAGACGGGCAAGGTGTCGACCTCTCAAGGCGCCAACAAATAGATTACCTTTCCACTGGGGAAACGTGTCGGACCAGGAAAACGCCATTCCTGACGGCGCGATCGATGGATCCCAATAGTAAAGCGGCTGCTCCATACCAGCCTTGCTGCGTCCAATACCAATCTTCGCGCCGGAATAGTCGCGGCCATACGTTATCACCGGCCAACCGTAGTTTTTGCCAGCTTGCGGGATATTGATTTCATCGCCACCGCGCGCACCATGCTCGACCGTCCAGAGCTTGCCCGTCTCAGGATGGATCGCGGCTGACTGTGGATTGCGGTGTCCGATTGACCAGACGTGCGGCTGTGCCTTGAATTGATCTCCAACGAACGGGTTATCTGCTGGCACCGAACCATCGCCGTTGATTCGGACAACTTTGCCGAAGTGAGTTTTTGGATCTTGCGCGGCAAACTTCTGATACCGCTCGCCGAGTGTCACGAATAGCTTGCCATCTGTTGCAAAGGCGAGCCGCGAACCAAAATGCAATCCACCACCGTTTGCTGGCACTTGCTTGAAGATAACCTTCGCGTTCTCCAGACGATCTCCATTCGCATCGGAGACAAGTTTCAGCCGGGCAACACTCGTGCCGTTCTTGCCGGGGCCGCGGCGCTGAGAGTAAGCGACATAAAGAGTGCGCGACGTGGCGAAGTCTGGCGCGAGTACAATGTCGAGCATCCCACCCTGCCCTTGGGCAACAACTTGTGGTGCTCCACTAAGCGGCTTCGAAACCTTGCCGGACTTGTCAACAATTCGGATAGCGCCGGGCCGCTCAGTAAGAATCACGCGGCCGTCGGGAAGGAATTGCATACCCCATGGATGCACGAGCCCTTTGGCAATGACCTCGGTCTTCGCTCCAGTTGGATTGCCAGGCTTGGGGGCTTTCGTTTGTATCGCTGCGGCAGGAACAGCCAGCAGCACGGTCGCAGCAGTGAAGGCGGTTGCAAAATGCATAATGCCGGAACTCCATTTTGAGGTGCTCCGGCATCATATCGTATCGCTTGGTGCTCGCGGAAAGAGTGTTTTCCGCTGATCAATTATTTCTGATCATTGGTGCATGGCCTTTGAGAGTGGATGGGGACCAGCCCAAGTCCTTCCCAACGGATTGTTTTCGGCGACTGAAACAGACTAGCGGACCCGCCGCGGGTTCATGTAGAGATCAACTTCCTGCTTCTCCAGCTTCGGTGTGATCTTTCCTTGCAACACCTGCTTTGCAAGTCGCTTGATATGGCTCCGGCAGCGATCGTTGAATATTAACATCCCGGTGAACATTTTGAGAGTGTTGAGCAGCTGCTTGCTGGCATATTCTTCTTTGACGCGGCATCGCCATTTACCGGAAATCGAGAAGAATGCTCCATCCAGCCGGCCAATCCGTTCGTTGTGGCTGTTGTAGATTGAGTAATCATCGCCAAACCGGAAGAAGTCCTGGCGGATCCGATAGAACTCCAGTTTGCCGTCTTGCAGGAGGAAGAAAGAGAAATTCTCCGGCATCAATGGCCACTTATTGGCTGAACGCTCAATATTGACGACCTGATCTTCGTCAGCGGAATTCAGAGAATAGGTCATGACAGGGAGCAGCCTGGCACCCATTGTCTGCTGAACCGAGCGGGCGAGCATAAGGTCCATCGTTGCACGCCAGTTGAGCTTGTCGGAAAACAGCTTGAAGACGAGACGGCGTGTCTTTTTCTCTTCTTTTTTCCAGAGGTCTTTGCGATAGCCGATCAGCCCGGTGCGCTTACCTTCTTCGATCACTTCTGCATAGATATCCATATCCTGCGTAAACTGGCGGGATTTGGCGCGGTTCCTTGATCGCTTGAAAATGCCGAATTCGGTCGGGTTGAGGTCGACGAGCCAGACATCAACAATGAAGTGCTTGTATCCACCCCCGGACGTCGATTGCTTGGCAAGCCGCTTTTGCCGACGCTTCGATTGCTTCGGGGCAACAATATCATCACCAGTTTGAGCTTCGCGCTCTAGCACCTCGGCGCGGGCCTCGTAGGCGGCGTCATCTGCAGCGCGATCAGCCTCGCGCATCAAGTCGGCGGTGGCAACGTTGGCCATAGAATACTCCTGTGGTCAGGACGCAAGGCACAACGCGCGTGAACAGTGTTTGCAGAGAATGAGGGATCTGCAACGAATCAGTTGTCTCAAAGATTAACATTTTGTGTGGCAGGGCAAGGGTCTAAGGCTCTCGAAAAACCGAGAAAGTGATTTTCTTTGCTCCTCTCGAGCATTGCAGGGTGCAGTGCAGCTACATCTCAACGTCTGAGGATTTACTGACTTCGGGCCTTGGCTCGGCACCGCGCTGATCCGCAGCAACCGCAATTGCACTACTCCCCCGCTCCACCGCGGGCATGCGTCAAAGGCCCGGGGTCAGCCTGGCCCATGGTGACCTCTTGTGACTTCCACCAATTATCCAGCTTCAGAGCGGCTTCGATATCCTGATGTCCGTTGATCGCAGTCGGCGCAGGATGTGCCTCGACCTGTGGGATGATCACCTCGCGCATAAACTGCGTGTTTACAAGCAGACAGTTGTTTGACCAGTTATGGATACGCGATGAAATCAGAAAATTGCCGTTGCTCGATCTTCGTATACAACTCGGATGCCGTAAATGGGGGTCCTCTTCCGCAAACATGGCGCTGCCACGAAGGCTGGGCCGTCGCAGATCCTCGACCTTACGCCACATGGGATGGGTTGGCTTACGCGATGCAGGATTGCCGCCTTCCTCTGCCGATAACGGCCGCTCCAGCCTGTAGTACTTCTCATAGCGTTCCCGCCGATTGAATTTCTCACCTGGTCGGCGCCGCGACCGCATTGAGAAGACCGGCACATCATATGCCCGCATGTCAGCAATCGCCCGGACCATTCCGTCCCTGAATTCCTCCGCTGAGACGATTGCAGGACAGTCGTTTTCGACAAACAACATAAACGCGGTCGTGCAGGCATTGGTCAGGCCCTTTGCGCCACCGAATATTCCGACATTGGTCTCGTTCCCAGTAGCCTCGAAACCAAATTCCGCTGCGATTTCCCGATCGGCTTGGTCAATCTCGTTGAAAAATATCCGACGCGCAGGAAACACATCGAGAACGCCGTTACGGTCGAAGGACTGCAACGTGTTGCGCAGGACGTCGTGTTGTTTCCAACTCAGGATTGAGAGTGTGATATCGGAGATTGTCATGCATCTAACCTGCCACGTGCCGGTTCATCACGCCGGATGTTCCTCAAGCACAACCTTGTCGGGGTAAAAGGCTATCAGCCCACAAATCTCCTGCGCAAAATCAAAAGGCGTTTCATAGCTCCATGCGAGATCAGAGACGATTCCTTGCTCGCTCTCGAAGCCATAATAAGTCGCATCGCCCTTGAGTGGACAGTGGGTCGTGTTGGTTTGCCTAGGGAGCTTTTGAACGAGGTCTTGCTTGGGAAGGTAAGCGACGGGATCGTAGAGCGTTCTTCCAAATTCGAGCAGTCTCGTGGCGCGCGTTGACTGTGCAAGCACCGTTCCGTCAGGAAGGCGGATCACAATGCGCCTGTTGATCGGCTTGAGGACCATGAAGTGGTTCGGTGCATCGGGTCGTCGAATGGCGCCTTCCATAGACACTCTCCATCGTTCAACTGCAATGAAATGGCAGGCTTGAAACTATATCACTCATTATACCCTAACCTCTGAAGAGATCTGAAGCGGATTGCCAAGGCCCACACGACCGATGGTCAGCATTGATCAACTCGGCCAATTACAGTTCGTGTGGGGTGGCTAGTCATCGACTGGCATTCATCAGCCATTGTTATCCCGAGTGTGATGCCGCGCCGCCGGGTGCTGTTCTATTGTCGTGGCAATGTATCAACACTGTAATCACAACAGGGCCGCCGACAACCATGTCCATTGAAACCAGAGGATCATGGTGGATCGCTGCTGTCGCTCTGACGGTTCTGTTTGTTGCCTACGGCAGCATTTACATCTCGGTCGTCGCGCTCGCCGAGATGGCGAAAGAATACGATAACAAGCGTGCAATACCAGCTCTGGCCTACTCACTTGCTTGGTTCGGCGGCGCGGTGGGCGGCCTGGCCATGGGGCCAATCGCCGAACGCATCGGCGTAAGGTGGACAGTGTCATTCGGCGCTATCATGGCAGCATCGGGCCTTTATCTGTCGTCACAGGGTCAGATCTGGCAGCTCTACATTGGCCATGGTCTATTTGTCGGTGCTCTCGGCAATGCCGGGATCAATGCGCCAATGCTCATCTACACCACGCGTTGGTTCGATAAGAATCGCGGCGTCGCTCTCGCGATGGTGTCATCAGGGATGTATCTCTCCGGTGCCGTCTGGCCTCTCATCTTCGAGCGGGTCATAGTCGAAATCGGTTGGCGTCAGACCATGGTGTATTTCGGCATCTTCGAAGTCGCGATCATCCTCCCACTCGCGCTCCTGTTTCTCGGGCGTGCCCCACCGGAACCGGCCGCAGCTGCGGGCAATCCTGACGCCTCAAAGATGTCACCAACCCGCGACCTTGGACTGAAGCCGAATACGCTGTTCGCGCTATTGGTATTGGCGAACTTCCTCTGCTGCGTGCCAATGGCCATGCCGAGTGCGCATCTCATTGCCTTCTGTGGTGACCTCGGCCTGTCTTCGCGTACCGGCGCGACCATGCTGTCACTTCTGCTGGGTTGCGCGATCATCTCGCGACAGTTTTGGGGCTGGATGGCCGACCGGGTTGGCAGTCTGATTACCCTGTTGACGTGTTCTCTGGCACAAGGGCTGGCCATTGCGGCGTTCTCACTGACCCAGGACGAGGCCGGACTCTACTTTGTCTCGGCAGCCTTTGGCCTCGGCTTCTCCGGATTGATCCCGACTTATATCTTTGCTGTCCGTGAATTCTTCCCGTCAAGGCAGGCCTCCTGGCGGGTACCAATGCAGCTCCTTCTTGGTGGCTCGGGCATGGCCTTCGGCGGTTGGTTCGCAGGCTACATCTTCGATCAAGTAGCATTTTATGCAGCGGCGTTCGCTGCCGGACTGATCTTCAATATCATCAACTCAGCCATCCTAGCGTTCCTGGTGTACAGGCAGATGCGCCATCGCCGCCGCCATGATCCGGTTAACGCGGAACCGCAACCGGCGTAACTCGGCGTGCCAATGCGTTATGCTCCGCACGCACTCTTTACGCCGGAGGTCTGACAGTTTTCAGGAGCACGGGACGTGAAGTGATCCGCAACTCTATTAAAACTGGAGCACAACACGCCCCGCGTCTCGGTCGACAGCGGAGGGTCCTGGCTTGGCACGCTGCCCGACGTGCAGATGCCGCCATTGAGCGGCCTGCCGTCCTCTCCATAATCCCGGTTCACCACAGTGTCGGCCAAAGCTGAAATCAGCTCGGTCACATTATAGTCCCGGGAAGAACATCGCCATGCGGGTGGCTGCGTGGCCGGGCCCGCATAGAACCGAACCCCGCCTCTCGCCAACAAGTCGCCACCGGAAAGCGTCCCTGAGTGAGGCGGGTGAGATGAAGTTTAGATGAGACAGCGCCACGGGGGATAAGTGGCGACGCCGGGTGCTTTCTTGCGAGACTGGCTCCTGTCGTTCACGCCTCAGCCCTTGTCTGTCTTGGCCGGTGTGTAATTGGTCGGCGTGTCATTGGCCAGCCTAAGTGACTCGACGAAGTCGTCGCCGGGCATCAGCGGGATCGTCTTGCTGTATTTGGCGAGACCGTAAGAGTCCGTCAGATGGAGATTGGCTGCCAGGGCTTTGTCGTCGGGCATGCGGTAAATATAGACCATGTCATACTCACCGTAAGAGCCGAACTGCGCAATCGGTTCGCCGCCGAAATCTGCTATTGCCTTGCGGTGGATCGCGGCGCGGTCGCGGACGGCGTCGTCTGAAACCATCGCAGCCTTCTGATCATTTTCATATTTGACCATATACAAAACAAGAACGCTCATACCGTTTCCCCTCGTTGCTGCTGCCTTGCAGTTGTTCCGGTATCACCGGCACCTGTGAATGCCCTAGTCCAGCTCCTTGGTCTTCAGGAACTTGATCTCTTCATTGGCGTCTTCTTTGTACTTGAGCTCCCATGGCCCCTGGCACATGAACACGGGGTCACCGTCGCGGTCCGACATGACAGCATTCTTGTTGAGCTTGATGAATGCAGCCAGCGCCTTCTCGTCATCTGACCTGAGCCAGCGCGCAGTTGCATAGGGTGTCGCCTCAAAGGATAGATCAACCTTGTACTCGTTCTTCGCCCGGTCGGAGACGACGTCGAGCTGCAGTGGTCCAATCGCCCCAACAATCCATTGCGTGCCAATGTCCGGCTTGAAGACTTGGATCAGACCTTCTTCGGACAGGTCCTGCAATGCCTGGCGCAGCTGCTTGATACGAGTCGTATCCGCCAGGTGCACGCGACGCAGGATTTCCGGCGCGAACACCGGAATGCCGGTGAAACGCATGTCTTCACCCTCAGTAAAGGTATCTCCAACGCGTATGCTGCCGTGATTGGGAATACCGATCACGTCGCCTGCTCCAGCTTCCTCGGCAATCTCGCGGTCCTGAGCCATGAAGATGATTGGGCTATGGACCAGGACATCTTTGCCGGTCCGCACTTGGCGCAGTTTCATCCCGCGCTTGAAGTCACCCGAACAAAGCCTCAGGAATGCGATGCGGTCGCGGTGGTTCTTGTCCATGTTAGCCTGGACCTTAAAAACAAACCCACTGACCGGCTTTTCCTTAGGCTCAACCGTGCGTATGTTCGTCGGGCTGGGGCGCGGTTCCGGCGCATGGTCCGCGATCAGGTCGAGCAGACTGAGAATTCCGTAATCCCTTAGCGCACTACCGAATACAACAGGAGTGAGGTGCCCTTCACGATAGGCCTGCCGATCAAATTCTGAGTATCCACCCACTGCGAGTTCAGCGCTTTCCCGCGCCTGCGCCAGCACGTCGGCATCGACCATGGAATCGAGCTTCTCATCGTCCAGCCCTGAGCAGTCGACGACCGTATCGAAAGCGCCGGCGGCACTCTTGGTAGATGTCGCAAACTGATTGGTCTCAAGATCATAACAGCCGTGGAAGCGCCCGCCCATGCCAATTGGCCAGACCCGCGGGCAAATATCGAGTTGCAACTCATCCATGATTTGATCAAGCGTCTCGAAGGGATCACGGCCTTCACGATCGACCTTGTTGACGAAGGTGATAATCGGAATGTCGCGCAGCCGGCAAACTTCAAACAGCTTGCGCGTTTGGCTTTCGATACCGCGGGCTGCATCCACGACCATCACAGCAGAATCGACGGCCGTCAGCGTGCGATAGGTATCTTCCGAGAAGTCTTCGTGGCCCGGAGTATCGAGGAGGTTATAGAGCAACCCGCGATGCTCGAAGGTCATGACCGATGAAGTCACCGAGATTCCGCGTTCTTGCTCGATTTTCATCCAGTCTGAGCGCGCTCGCCGTGCTTCACCGCGTGCCTTCACGGTGCCAGCCAAGTGAATCGCACCACCGGTATAGAGCAGTTTTTCGGTGAGGGTTGTTTTACCGGCATCCGGGTGGGAAATAATCGCGAATGTACGGCGGCGGTCATAAGGAACCGGCATCGGCTAATATCCAGCTGTTAGTGAGATTTTGCCGCCTTTTACATGACTTCGAGCGATATGGGAAATCTCCAGGCATTGGTAACTATTCCCGTGCCGCAGACCGGGCGATTGGTTTGGGCTTGGTGATGAATAGATCCCGGCAACCCGTGCCCGGATGACGTCGCGGATTGTGGTCGAACCTACGGCACACACCTCTCATCAAAACGCAGGTGTCGTCCCGGTGCTTGTCACCGGGATCCATTTCATCGCTTGGTCAATCTTCACCATTCAGGGTACCGTCAGAGCAGAATTCCAGAAGATGGGGAGATGCGGAGTATGGCCGAAAGTATTTCGTTCCAGGTCAATGGGACGGCAGTAACAGTCGCGAGTGCGCCAAGCACGCCACTGCTGTTGGCCCTGCGGAATGATCTGGACTTGAAAGGCACCCGGCATGGCTGTGGTGAAGGCGATTGCGGTGCCTGTACCGTGCTGCTTAACGGCCGGCCAGTCACATCCTGCAATACACCGGTCGAGGCGGCCGAGGGCCAGAATATCGAGACTGTTGAACAACTGACGGCTGATGCTGCCCCCCATCCACTTGTCAACGCACTCCTCGAAGAGCAGGCGGGACAGTGCGGCTATTGTTTGCCTGGCATTCTGATGCGCGCAAAAGCCTTACTCGCCGAAACAAGCAATCCTGACCGATCCGCCATTGCAGCAGCTCTCGATAGTAATCTATGCCGCTGTGGAGCTCATAACCGCATCATGCGTGCGATCGAAAAAGCCGGTGCCGTCATGGCTCAAGAGGTGCAGTCATGATTGACATTAAGGCTTCCCCCAGCATCGATGACAATCCAAATTGTGCCGACTGGCTGGACCTGTCACAGGATGGCAAAGTTCTGCTGCGCACGGGCAAGGTTGAGATCGGCCAAGGCATTCTGACGGCACTGGTCCAGATCGCAGCGGACGAATTGGACATCAGCCCCGAGCGCTTCGAAGTGCTTTCCGGCCATACCCGGCTTGGCCCATTGGAGGGCCAGACATCCAGCTCCCTATCACTTGAAGTTTCCGGCCGGGCCATCCGGCTGGCGGCGTCCGCGACCCGCAAGCGGTTGGCTGACGAGGCGGCAACACTACTGCAAGCGAAGCCTGAAGACATTGCGTTCGCCGACGGTGCCGTGAACGTGGCAGGTCGCGAGACACCCTTAACATCATGGACCTTGGCACAGACGGTCGATCTCCAGGTGCCGGTCATGGATCACGCTGCTCCTAAGCCAGCGGCCGAGTGGCGCGTCATTGGCACGTCCATGCCACGTCTCGACTTGCCTGCGAAGGCCACAGGCGCGCCATTCATTCAAGACATCACTTTGGAGGGCATGAAGCATGGCCGCGTGCTGCAGCCGCCATCGCAGAAAAGTCGGATCAAGAGCTTTGACAGAGATGGCCTGGCGGCGAAATTCCCGGATGTGAAAATCGTCCATAGCGGCTCCTTTATTGGCGTCATTGCCGATCGCGAGGACATCGCAATCAAAGCCATTGATGCAGCGCGCGGATTAGCACATTGGGACGATGGCGAAGTTGTTCCCGCTGATCTGATTGGTGCCGTTGGAACTGCGGACGGTGACCTAATCGAAATTACCAAGAATGGCACAAGCCCGACCGACACCGGCCGCCAAGTTTCGATCTCTGCCCGCAAGGCCTACTTTGCTCACGCCTCCATTGCACCATCCTGCGCGATTGCAAGTTGGCGCGATGGTCATCTCGTAGTCTATTCCCATTCACAGGGCCCGCACGGTTTGCGTGATGCGCTGGGCATCGTCTTCGGGATTGAACCGTTGTCCCATGTCACCGTTATTCACAAGCCAGGTGCCGGAACCTACGGCCATAGCGGCCAGGACGATGTGGCCTGCGACGCGGCACTACTGGCCAGAGAAGTACCAGGAACGCCGGTGCGGGTTATCTGGTCACGCTCCGACGATTTTATAGCCTCACCATTGGGACCGGCGATGGTTGTCGATGGCGAAGCTTCACTTGATGAGAACGGTCAGTTGACCAGTTTTTCGATCACGTCGCACAGCCAGCCTCACGCGCAGCGCCCGGGCGGTGGTGGCATCGTACGGATGACCTCGGCAGAGCTGATTGATCCGCCATTTCCTTGGGTCCCAAATGACGATGTGCCTCCGGTCCGAGGCGGCGGGGCTGATCGCAACGCAACGCCGCTCTATAAGATCCCCAATCTCTATGTGGCAAAGAAAATCGTCAAAGACATTCACGATCGAACCTCAGCACTGCGCGGCCTCGGTGCGATCGTGAATGTCTTTGCGGTCGAGGCCCTCATGGATGATGCCGCCGCAATGGCCGGCATCGATGCCGTGCAATTCCGGCTCGACCATCTCGATGATGAACGTGCCAAAGCCGTCATTTCGCGCGCGGCTGAGATGGCGGGATGGCCGGGAACGCCGGCTGACAATGAAGGCCTCGGTCTTGGCTTTGCGCAATACAAGAACAAGAGCGCCTACTGTGCCGTCGTTGCCAAGGTCGTTCTGGAAGACGAGGTGCGGCTCGCCCAGGTCTGGGCCGCGGCGGATGCTGGTGAAATCGTCAATCCGGATGGCCTGATGAACCAGATCGAGGGCGGAATCATCCAAGGCGCGAGTTGGACTCTCAAAGAGGCTGTACAATTCGAAGGCGATCGCGTCGCCAGCGATAGCTGGCAAAGTTATCCGATTCTCAAATTCTCAGAAGTGCCGCTCATTGACGTCGATCTCATCGATCGGCCCGACCAGCAGCCGCTTGGAGCTGGTGAGACGTCGGTTTCACCCACCGCTGCTGCGATCGGCAACGCCGTCCGACGCGCACTTGGAGTGCGAATCGCCGAGATGCCAATCACCCGCGATGCGATCTCAAGGGCAAGTCTGGGCGAGGCCTGATGATCTGCCTAAAACGTGGAATGTAGCCAATCCGGAGCGCTGTTGATTCAATTTTTACCGCGGTTTTGCCACGCTTCTGGTCAACCGCATAGCATGAGCGGATAGCTTTTACTGATCAGCCATCCCGCTCATCGGAAACGGCCAGATGTGCGTTGCTCTCGTCTTTCAATGCAACGCCCGTCAGCTGTCTTTCGCGCGCGGCGTTCACCAGCCATGCGAGATTAGCTGCAGCGGCAGTTGGAGACAGGCGGCCCGCACCGATGTTGGAGATGCAGTTGCGCTCGGCATCATTGCGTCCAACGGCAGGATTGTAGGTCAGATAGATGCTGAGGTTGTCAGCCGCTGAGAGGCCCGGGCGCTCTCCGATGATAACGGCGACAAGTTCACAACCCGTCAGCTCCCCGATCTCGTCTCCAAGCGCAACTCGCGCTCCAGCGGCCAAGATAACTGGTTCGACGTCGATACTGAGTTGGGCCAGGTGCGTAGAACACGCCGTGAGCAGTGCCAATGCGCCTGAGTTGACGGCAGCCGCAGAGAGCCCGTCCGCAACAACGATCGTAAGATCACGTTTCGATGGCCCAAATTGACTGGAGAGTCGCGCCCGTGAATCAGCAGATAAGCGCCGGCCAAGGTCCGGACGTCTCAAATAGACGGCGCGTTCCGTGGCCTGACTGTCAACCGATATGGTCTTCACGTTCAGCCGGGCAAGCTCAGCAGCCAGGCTGTCACGATCAAACACAGCATGCACGGCATCACGGGCACGCGCATGCGCCATCGAAAACTCAAGCACTTCTCGGGTCGGCAATGATGCACCGGAGCGCCCAATTGCGATCCGCGCCGGAGTGTGGATGGCAAGGTCTAACCAAGGGTCGCGGCGTGCTGGGGCCATCTGTGATCGCCTCTATTGGGTCTCGGTCAACAATCTGTGGTCTTTCCGGCTTGGCAGCAATCGCCCGGCCTGATCCGTGATGTTCATACTGTCGAGCCACGCTTCGAATTCTGGCGCCCGTTTGAGGCCGAAAACATCACGAACGTATAGGGCATCATGAAACGACGTGGATTGATAGCCAAGCATGACGTCGTCGGCACCTGGAACACCCATGATGTAGGTCACTCCAGCCGCTGCCAAGGCCGTCAAAGTCGAATCCATATCATCCTGATCAGCCTCTGCATGGTTCGTATAGCAAACGTCTACACCCATCGGCAGGCCAAGCAGTTTACCGCAAAAGTGATCTTCCAGCCCGGCACGAAGGATCTCTTTGCCGTCATAGAGATACTCAGGCCCGATGAACCCAACCACGGAATTGACCAGCAATGGTTCGAACGCCCGTGCAACAGCGTAGGCGCGTGCTTCGCAGGTTTGTTGATCCAAGCCGTGATGGGCGTCGGCAGAGAGCGCCGAGCCCTGACCCGTTTCAAAATACATGACGTTGTTGCCAACCGTGCCGCGAGCGAGCGCCCGCGCAGCCTCATTGGCTTCTTTCAGCATTGAAAGCGAGATGCCGAAACTGCGATTGGTGGCTTCGGTGCCGCCGATCGACTGAAAGACAAGATCAGTCGGAACGTCTTTCTCGATAAGATCGAGTGTCATGGTCACGTGCGTCAGGACACAACCTTGTGTTGGGATTGCGAACTTCTCGATCAGCTCATCGATGAGCCGGGTCAGTTGCTCGACCCGTGCCGGCGAGTCGGCTGCCGGATTAATGCCGATGACAGCGTCGCCGGCGCCATAAAGCAGTCCGTCAATAATTGATGCCAGGATGCCATCCGGGTCATCGGTTGGATGATTGGGCTGCAGTCTCACCGCCATCGTGCCAGCCAGACCGATTGTATTGCGAAATGCTGTTGTGACACGACATTTCCTGGCAGCAAGAATGAGGTCTTGGTTCCGCATCAGCTTCGAGACGGCGGCAGCGATCTCAGGCGTTATGGCAGGCGCCAGTCGGCTTATCGTCTGACCGTCGGTCGCATCTGAGAGGAGATGTTCGCGAAACTCACCAACCGACATCGCCGCGATCGGCGCGAACGCCAGAGGGTCATGTGCGTCTAGAATGAGCCGCGTGACCTCATCACTCTCATAGGCGATTAATGGTTCGGCAACGATTTGCGCCAGCGTCACATCGGCCAATGCATATTTCGCAGCGATATTCTGTTCAGCAGACTCGGCAGCAATACCTGCCAGGCGGTCGCCTGATCTCGGAGGTGACGCTTTAGCGAGCAAATCACCCAGACTCGGGAAAACGTAGCTCGTCGTCCCGACGCGATGGCGGAATTCCATCAGGGATCTCCCGGCAACTACCCACACTGTGTAGCACCGCGCTTGCACCCGAGCGCAGCCACACGAACCCTAGTTTAGCATATTCAACAGCATCTGGCCGGCACCTGCAATTTATCACACCCACGACGATGGCGCCTCAACGATGCTTCGGCTAGTCTCTGGCGTTCCGCATCCAAAGGCACCACCCGACATGCAACAGCGTACCGAGCAACAGCAAGCTTTGACGGCCATGGTCTTCTCGAACATCGGCCATAGCTTCTCGCACATGTTTACGGTGCTTTATGCAACCGCCGTCCTGTATTTGCCGCAGGTTTTCAAAATGCCGTATGGCGAGCTTCTTGGCCTTTCAAGCCTTGGGCTGGTGTTGTTCGGTGTTGCAGCGCTGCCGGCAGGTTGGCTCGGTGATCGCTGGAGCCAGATCGGCATGATGGTGATATTCTTCATCGGAATTGGTATCGGCGCACTTGTCGTCGGTCTCGCCGACAGCCGGATGGAGCTGTTTATCGGACTAACGCTGATCGGGCTCTTCGCATCCATCTATCATCCCGTTGGCATAGCCTGGCTGGTGTCCTGGGCCCGGAAGCAGGGCATGACGTTGGGTATCAACGGCCTTTTCGGCAATGTGGGCAGCGCGATTGCGCCTGTCTTTGTTGGCTTGATGATCGACTTCGTTTCATGGCGGGCAGCCTTCGTGGTGCCCGGTGTCCTTTCCATGCTAACTGGGTTTGCGCTGCTGTTCGTCTGGCGCTCCGGCTGGATCCAAGACGTCACGAGCGATCGCGTCTCAGCAGGCGCACCAGAAACCCGCGACTTTGTGCGGGTCTTCGTCATTCTGACGATCACCATGGCCTGCACCGGCTTTGTCTACAGCGGGCTTACCAATACCATGCCGAAGTTGTTCGAGATGGGATTGGATAAGAATCTAGCGACAAGCTACACCGAGATCGGGATCTATGTCGGGCTGGTGTCCGGTCTGGCATCATTCAGCAGTGTTGCTGGAGGCTGGATGGCGGACCGCTATTCGGCGCGCACGATTTACGTTGTCTTCTGGCTCTTGCAGGTGCCTTTGCTGTTTGTTGTTGTGTCGCTCGCAAATACGCCGCTGCTGCTCTCTGTCCTACTCATTATGTGTTTCATGCTGGCATTTGCTGCGGCAGAGAACATGCTTGTCGCGCGCTACACGCCATTCCGCTGGCGCGCGGTGGCGTATGGCGCAAAGTTCGTCCTCTCACTTGGCGTCGGTGGTCTGACTGTCCATCTTGCCGGTTCATTGTTCGATAACGACGGCAGCTTTGGCACGCTCTTTATGCTGTTCGGCATGGCTGCAATCCTGGCATCTATTGCGGCCTTCATGTTGCCGAGCAGCCGGCCGGAAGTCTCTGCGCCTGACGATGCTGCGGCTGCCAGCGTCCGTTGATCAGGGGGCCGCTGATCAAAGGCATGAATTGATTTGTATTGCAGCCATGACGTTGCCATTAGCCAGGCAGCCGCCAGTCAGGAAGATGCATGACCGAAGTCACTATCAACCCCGACCGAGTTCTAGGCGACCTCTATCATTTGCGCGGCATTGGAACCTTCAAGACCGGGGTCCATCGTCCGACGTTGTCAGCTGAAGACATGCAGGCGCGGCGGTGGCTGGCTGAACAGCTCAGAGCACTCGAATATCAAACGACAATCGACGGCATTGCCAACGTGTTAGGTAGTTCACCAGTAACGGGCAGGAAGCTGCTCGCCGGCTCCCATCTCGAAACACAGAATGAAGCCGGCTGGTTGGATGGCGCGCTTGGTGTGGTTTACGCGCTAGAAGCGGCCCGGGTGATTGCCGAAACGCGCGGGTTCAATGACTCAGCTGTCGACGTGATCGCTTTTGCCGATGAAGAAGCGCACTTCGGCGGCTTCCTGGGCAGTTACTCTTTTGTCGGCGAGCTCGATGAAAACCAGATCGACGCTGCTGTCGATCGCACACGTGGGATAACCTTGAGGGACGCGCTGGCTGATGCCGGTCTGGCAGGCATTGAACGCCTACAATTGCAACCAGACCGCTATGTCGGGTTTCTCGAGGCGCACATCGAGCAGGGTGATTGGCTGCAAAGCAGCAATCAAAAGATCGGGGTGGTCACCAGTATTGTCGCGATCGCCCAATATCGGATCACGGTTACGGGTGCGCAAAACCATGCGGGCACGACGCGGATGGCCATCCGCCGCGACGCCGGGCAGGCAGCGATCCGCTTCTGCCACGAGATCAACGGAGCCTTCAAACAACATGCTGGTGATCGTACGGTGTGGACGGTCGGCAAGATGACGTTTGATCCGGGCGCTCCAAGCATCATACCAGGCGCTGCAGAGGTGATATTCCAATTCCGCGATGCAGAGCCAGCCAAAGTTGCCGAATTGGAAGCGATCCTCTTCGAAACCGTGCAGCGGATCAATTCCGACGGCCCGTGCGGACTTAGCATAGAAACCATGAACAAGAGCGTGCCCGCGGTAATGCATGAAGACCTGCAGGCTGCTCTCGAAGCCGCTGCAACCATTCATGTGCCCGGACAACACGTTCGCATGCCGAGTGGCGCCGGCCATGACGCACAGATCCTGGCCCGGTATTTGCCGGCCGGCATGATGTTCGTACCAAGCATCGGCGGCATCTCTCACCATTATTTGGAGAATACATCTGACGAAGATATCGTGACCGGGGCCCAGGTGTTCGCCAGCGCCGCTGCCCGGATTCTCAGCAATTGATCCGACGCTGCAGTGCCAAGTTGAGACCATCAGGCTAGCATATGATATGCTGGCTGATAGTATTCTCTCTGACATGGCTGGGCAGCATTGCACGCTGCAGCAGGCCAGGTAATATGGCGGCTTCAGACGGAGATTGGACATGAGCGAGCGCGAACCTGTCAAGGATTGGATGACGGATTGGGATCACATGGATCCTGAGTGGAGCGCCGATCCTTTTCCTATTTGGGACAAGGTCCGCCAGTCCAAGTGCCCGATCGCTCATACCAACCGTTACGGCGGCGTTTACATGCCGACCCGCTTCAAAGACATGCAGGACATCACTGCGGACACGGAAGCGTTCTCGTCTCGGCAGGTCGTTGTGCGCGAGACACAGCCCGAGGCCCAGGGTGGCGCCCCGCCAATCACCTCTGATCCGCCGAGGCACAGGTTGGCGCGGATGAAAATCATGCCTCCATTCTCCGGGCATGCAATCAAAAAGCTGATCCCCCGGACACAGGAGATTTGCAACCAACTCATCGACCAGTTTGCAGCCAAGGGCCGGTTCGACGGCGCTGAGGATTACGCCCAGAATATTCCAGTGCATGTCATCGCCCACATGCTTGGGATTCCCGAATCAGATGCTGATCAATTTCGGAAGTGGATCAGGCTGATCGTGATCGATGGGGTTATCGACGACGAGGCCATGAACACCGGCCTGCACGAACTCACAACCTACTTTCATGAACGCCTGCCGGAGCGCCGCGCGAACCCAGGCGATGATATCATTAGCTTCCTTCTGCAGCAGACCTACGACGACGGAGAGCCGCTCAAAGAGAACCATGTGCTGGGTTCACTGCGGCTAGTGCTGGTCGCCGGTATCGACACCACCTGGAGTGCGATCGGGGCTTCAATCTGGCACCTGGCCAACAATCCGAAAGACCGCGAGCGCTTGGTTGCTGAGCCGGAGTTGATGAAATCAGCGGTCGAAGAGTTTCTGCGTGCCTATGCGCCGGTAACAATGGCAAGGCTTGTCGCGAAGGACACGGAAGTGAATGGCTGCCCCATGAAGGCAGGCGAAATGCTGCTTTTACCCTTCCCGGCGGCGAACCGCGATCCTGAGCAATTCGAGCGACCGGATGAGGTCATTCTCGATCGTGAAAACAACAAGCATGTCGCTTTCGGGATGGGCATTCATCGGTGTGTCGGGATGCACTTAGCGCGTATGGAAATCCGAGTCGCGCTTGAAGAGCTGCTCAAGCGCATCCCAGATTTCGAACCAGCAGGTGAAACAACCTGGTCGCTCGGTTCGATCCGAGGCCCCCGCAAATTGCCATTGAAGTTCAAGCCGGCCGGATAGGCCAATGTTGCACGCCGTAAAGGTGCCCCTTCGGCACCGCGCGTGTCACTACCGGCACTTTATCCAAGCTTCTTGACTGGCGGCAAACCCCTCCGGCTGCCGGCCGCCGCCGTCCGGAGCCGAACGCAGCATCGGTGGGGCCATGCGGATTGAGATATCGAAGCGGTCCCGATACGTCTGAGACGAGTGCCATGTCGCACTCATACGGTTCTCTATTAGCCGGCGCCGATTGCCCGGTGACCAGTCGAAGCCGATTTTTGCTTCGTTAGGATACATCACGGCTCCCGCCTGAAACGTATGCGGCAGTCGGAACTGGTGACCGATCTCGTGCATAAGGCGCAGGATGGTCTCTTGTCGTGTTCCCACCAGCACCATAATCGAGCCAAAGAACGCGCTGCCAAGTCCGCGCACATGGCCACTCTTTTGTGAGATCCATTCGTCTGAGGTTAGAAGCATGAATAATTCGCCCTGACTGGCCAGCTGCATGCGCTGGATCTCAAGTGGCCACTTCCATTTGTCCTCAAGTCGGTGCTGGTAAAGCCGCTTGATATCAAAACGAATGCCGAAGTCTTTGAATTTCAGATTGATGTCTTCGATGTAGGACCGGGCTTGTTGGGGAGCAATGCTATCAAGACCGATAACGGTGGAAACGCGACGTTCCTTGGCATCGGGCGGCTGCGGTTTTCTGGGCTCCCGGACAACGCGTCCGAGTAGGTTTTTCCGGCTGAGGATGTCCTTGAAGCTCTTGCTATAGTCAGTTTCGCTCCAACGGCGCTCGACGAATTTTCCTGTCAGGGTGTTGGCAAGTGCCGTAAGCAGCCTGTCGCGTAGCTCGTTGTTGGCCACCGCGCCGTCCACAACGAAGAGTTTTCTCAGCCCGAAAGAGTAGAGCCGATTGGTCCTTGGCCCCTGGCGTTGCGGTCGGGCTTCGGCGAATTGACAGTCGCGTGGTGTCAGCGCGATGTAGATGTCTGGGCGGTGGTCGAACACGGTTGTGACGCCGCGGAGAACGTCTTCCCGGGTTGCCTGCTCCGGGAGGCTCAGTCTAACGGCAGGCTGTGCCAAGCCAACGGAAACCTGATGCGGCGCCAGCTCCGTGTTGATCTTCGAGAGTACGCCAGTCATCTCACTTTCGCTCAGACTGGTCCCGTCGACAGCAAGGCCGATGACAACGTGTGGGTTACGGTTGAGGTATCTCGCTAGCGCGCCTCTCTTGGCAATTGCGGTCGATATAATTGTCGAGAAAATAGAAAAACCAGCCTGGGAGATCAGTTTGCGCATCTCACCAATGTCGCGATGATCCGGATCAACACGTGAGAGCGTGACGATCCGTTCTTGTAACAGCTCCACCCTGTCCTGTGTTGCAGCCTCATAAATCGAGTTTGCCGCGACTTGCACTGCGTAGAGAGCGATCAAACCGCCGCCAGCCAACCACGCAAGTCTGGACATCGAGGTGCGCTTTCCCGTTCAATCATCAAATCCGAAGCGGGCAGCCTGCTGCCGTCCCGCCCTGACGTCAAGCGCGGCGCCGAAGTGGGCAGATCCGCTGAAATTCGTCGCAGCTGCAATTTGCCTTGCGCGCATTGCTGGATTTCTCTTTCGGCGCAACTATATCGACACCAATCTTAAACCGGGCGCACTGGTGGAGTTCATCTGACGCTTGGTCCCCACTTGCCGCTGAACTCGAATCCAAGCGTCAGCTGCGAAAGCGACACTAGAGACACAATCTTGCTAGTGTTCCTTTGGCTCCGACATTTGAATTGCGACAGGCGGAAATGGGGATCAATTGTCGGAGCCGAAACACTAGAATAGAGTTGCACCCAGCATTGCAATCAGGGGGACAGTGTGGCCAAGCCAGAGTCGCTGACGAAGTTGAGCGGGAACCGGAAGTGGGCTGCGGACCTCGTCGAAGGTCCGATCTGCGTAGCTATCATCACCGGTCTCATTCTTCTCAATGCTGTCACGCTTGGTCTTGAGACAGACAAATCCATCATGGCGTCCTTTGGCGGGCTCCTCGTTACTCTCGACTACGCCATCCTGGTCGTTTTCACTGTAGAGCTTGCTGTTAAGTTCTTCGCATACCGACTCGACTTTTTTAGATCTGGCTGGAACATCTTTGACCTTCTGATTGTTTGCATCTCCTGGATGCCAAGCAGCGGCCCGTTCGCAATTCTCCGCGCGTTGCGCATCTTGCGAATTCTGCGACTGCTGTCGGTGGTGCCGCAGTTGCGCCGCGTTATCAGCGCGATCGGACATTCGATTCCCGGTATGTTGTCGGTCATCGGTGTCCTCAGCATCGTATTCTATGTGTCAGCTGTTCTGTCGACGAAGATTTTTGGCCAGCATTCTGATCCGAACATGCAGGAGTGGTTCGGCACAGTTGGCGCGTCGGCCTACACGCTATTCCAGATCATGACGCTGGAAAGCTGGTCCATGGGAATAGTTCGGCCAACCATGGAACTGTTCCCGTATGCCTGGGTTTTCTTTGTGCCGTTCATCGTCATCACCAGCTTCGCCGTGTTGAACCTCTTCATCGGTATCATTGTCGATGCCATGCAGACCTCTCACGAAGGCCCGCGCGAGGAAGACCGCACCGACATCAAGCAATTCACCCAGGACGAAGTCGAGTCATTGCATCGCCGGCTTGATGAACTGCAGCGGACAATCGGGCAGCTGAATGACAAGTTGAGCGACGACAAGGTCGGCACGTGATAGGATGACGTGGGCGTCGGTTGGTTCTAGCAAAGTCTGAAAAGCTTTAGTTTGTCGGGAACGGACCCTTGTTGAATTCCCACCGTGCGAATTCGGCAGGTGTTTTCGAACAATCCTCGACAGATAAGACGCGCCAGCGATCCGCCACCGAGTACGTTGAATCGGAAACATCGCCGACAGCAAGACATAGGTTTGAGCCCCGCAGAACGATCCGACCGTCGTCCTTGAAGTCAAATGTTTGTAGGGCACCACTTTCAAAGAACGGCGCACGATGTCCGCAGGGCCGCAACAAGATCGAAGCGCCCGGCAACGCCCGCCCATTGACACCGGCCGCTGTGATGCAGAGTTCGACAGCGGGAAATGCGATCTTTCCGTCCTTGCGCAATTCAATCGCGCTGTCGTTCGTCAGCCCACCTTTGCAGTTGTGCGCAAAGACCGGCACCTCAAGTCGCAGAGCCTGACCGACACCGAGAATGTCGAGACAGTATCCATCAACCGGCCTGTCGAGGCGATCCTTCAGGCGCAGATGGCCATAGTCCTTGGGATCGGCAATCGTTACCGGAGCAAGACTGATGCTCACGACAATGAACAGGATAATTCGCAACATCATCAAGCTGCTCCGGAAAAGCCGATTGGTTCTTGGACGAACGAGTGCGTCTTTCCGGATGTGATGGCGAAAGCGATGACGATCAAGAGGGCGTGGTGTTGGAGGCGCCGGCTTCCTCAGCCGTATCATCAGGCATAACGACGGTCACACGTCGCGCATCAAAATCAATGTCGGGCACGAACTGATCGTCGAATGGTACAAACTCCGTGCGCTTTTTGCCGGCAAGGCGAATCTCGAGAAGGTCGCCGGCACCGAAATTCTGGATGGCAATCACCTCTCCAACCTCAGAACCGTGCTCGCGAACGGCAGCCATGCCAATGATATCGGCGTGATAGACCTCGTCTTCGTCAGGTTCTGGAAGCTTGTCGCGCTCGATGTAAAGCTCGGTCCCGCGCAGGGCCTCTGCGCCATTGCGGTCTGTAACCCCCTCGATGCGGGCAACAACCCCCTTTTTGGCGAGGCGCAGCGGCTTGATGGTGTAGGTCTTGGTGCCATCCTTGCTCGACAGCGGTCCATAAGCACCGATGTCCATCGGATCATCGGTGTGCGATTTGATCACCACCTCACCGCGAATGCCGTGAGCGGTCGATATATGTCCGAGGAGAATGCGCATCTTGAACTAACCCGAAGTGTCATCCCGGTGCTCGTCACCGGGATCCATCTCTCAACCGGCTCTAGCGCATGCTGCACTATGGATCCCGGCAACACGTGCCGGGATGACTATGCGGTTCGTACTCATCGCTCAAGTTGCAAGTCTGGTTCGCCAATCGACCGAACCTTCCTTACTCGCTGGCTGCTTCTTCCGAAGGTGCTTCTGCCGCGGCCTTGGCAGCTTCGGCTGCATCAGCTGCTGCTGCAGCCTCTGCTTCTTCGCGCTCGCGGCGCTTCTTGCCAGGCAGACCCTTCTTCGGGTTGTTGCGTGCTTCGCGTGTCAGGATACCGGCGGCATCGAAAAAGCGAGCGACGCGATCGGTCGGCTGTGCACCAACAGACAGCCAGTGCTTGCAGCGGTCTTCCTTCAGCTTGACACGCTCTCCACTGTCTTTCGGCAGCATCGGATTATAGGAACCGATGCGCTCGATGTAGCGGCCGTCGCGCGGTGCCGTGTTGGAGGCAGCAACGATGTGATAGTACGGGCGCTTCTTGGCACCAGCTCGGGTAAGGCGAAGTTTGACGACTGACATTTGGTTTAAGTCTCCGGTTAGTCTTGTCTGAAGTTTCAATTACGAAAGTTGACGATGGCGATAGACGAGGCGCGGGCGCCCGCGGAACGTCGTCTCGCTTTCGATTTCGGCACCTAGGCGTTCGGCCAGGGCGCGCGAAGCGGTGTTGTCCGGATGGACAAAACTGAAGAGTGGTGGCAGGCCGAGATCAATCGCAGCCCAGTGTTGGACGCGTTCGGCGGCTTCGGTGGCATAACCTTTGCCCTGCGCCGACGGAAACAAGCTCCAGGCCAGTTCCGGCTCATCTAGGTCGATGGGTTGCCACAGGCCGCACCATCCGGTGAGCGCCCGGTCGTCTTTCGCCTCGACCGCAAACATGCCGCGGCCCAAGAGCTGCCATTCGCCGACGGCGCAGCAAAACCAATTCCAGGCCTCAGACAAAGTCTTTTGGCCGCCACCGAGGTGCTTTGTCTGAACCGGATCCTGCAGAAACTCTGCAATCGGCTCGAAGTCCGCGCGGCGCCATTGCCGAAGCAACAGGCGATCTGTGCTGATCTCCGTCATGCCGCACCTCTGGTGATGCGCAGCGTTTGAGCGCTTGGATGACGCCAAACCTGGGTGCGAAACCCATCGGCGCATTCAGTCATCTCGTGACCCGTCGCTCCAAGCCGCCGCGCCACGCCTTGCGACGCAACATTCTCAGTTCCGATGTGGCTGACAGCTCCAGGCCAGCCGAGAGTATCGTAGGCCCAGGACCTGGCAGCGTATGCAGCTTCGCTGGCAAAGCCCTGGCGCTGTGCGCCCGGCACAATGCCCCACATGATTTCGTGATCTGTCCAGCCGTGCGGAAACCATGGCCCGCAATACCCAACGAACGAGCTGGACTGCTTATCTTCGATTGCAAACGGGCCGTAGCCGCGCAATTGCCAGTGACCGCTGAGCGTCGCCATCACCCGCCAGGCAGCGGCAGCATCGCGAGGACCGCCGAGAAAACGCGTTGCTTCTTCATCGGCCAGAAACGCAGCAAATGCCTCATGGTCCGCATCGCGGAACGCACGCAGGCGCAGCCTTGCTGTTTCTATGGTCGGGATGGCGATCACGTCTAGCGCTTCTTCTTCTTTTTGCCAATCGCAGCACCTGGTCCACCAAGACCGGGAAGCCCGCTTCCGCCCAATCCGGGCAGACCGGCACCACCGCCGAGGCCCGGCAATCCCTTCGGCATAGCGCCGCCGCCCATACCGGGGAGGCCCTTTGGCATCTGGCCGGATTGCTGCAACGCTTTGGCTTGCTCGATCATTTCAGGTGTTGGTTCAGGCATGCCACCCATTCCGAGGCCGCCCATCATTTTGCCCATCAGGCCTTTGTTCTTACCCATCTTCTTCATCATGTCCGCCATTTGGCGGTGCATCTTGAGAAGCTGATTGACGTCCTGAACGGAGGTGCCGGAACCGGCGGCGATGCGCTTGCGGCGCTTGCCATTGATAATCTTAGGGGTGGAGCGCTCTTTCTTCGTCATCGACGTGATGATCGCATGCTGACGCTTCAGCACCTTGTCATCGATATTGGCGTCGGCAAGTTGGTTCTTCATCTTGCCCATGCCGGGGAGCATGTTGAGAACACCGCCCATCCCGCCGAGCTTCTGCATCTGTTTAATCTGCTCACCAAGATCGTCGAGGTCGAATGACCCCTTCTTCATCTTGTCAGCGATCTTCTGCGCCTTCTCGGCGTCGATCGTCTCGGCAGCGCGTTCAACCAGGCTAACAACGTCACCCATGCCGAGTATCCGCCCAGCGATGCGCTCCGGGTGGAAGTCTTCCAGCGCGTCCCACTTTTCACCGGTACCAAGCAGCTTGATCGGCTTGCCCGTAACAGCGCGCATGGAAAGCGCAGCACCACCACGGCCATCACCATCGATACGGGTCAGAACGATGCCGGTGATTCCAACCTGATCTTCGAACGCCTTTGCCGTGTTGACGGCGTCCTGACCGGTCAAACTGTCAGCAACCAGCAGCGTCTCATGAGGGCCGGTTGTTGCTTTGACCTGCGCCACCTCGCTCATCAGTTCCTGGTCGAGCGTAATGCGACCGGCTGTGTCGAGTAGGACAACGTCGTAACTACCGAGGCGCGCCGCATCCATCGCGCGGCTGGCAATTTGGATCGGTGTCTGACCGGCAACGATCGGCAGCGTCGCAACTTCGGTCTGCTCACCAAGCACACGCAACTGCTCTTGTGCGGCAGGCCGGCGTGTGTCCAGTGATGCCATCAGCACTTTCTTGTGCTCGCGGTCCGTCAGGCGCTTGGCGATTTTTGCAGTCGTAGTGGTTTTACCCGAGCCCTGCAGGCCAACCATCAGGATTGGAACCGGTGGCGCAGCAGTTAGATCAATCGGGTCGGCATCGGACCCGAGCACGTTGACCAACTCGTCATGGACGATCTTGACCACCATCTGACCAGGCGTGACCGATTTTACGACTTCCTGGCCGACGGCCTTTTCTTTCACCTTATCGGTGAATTCCCGAACCACATCGAGCGCGACGTCGGCTTCCAGCAGTGCGCGGCGAACTTCGCGCATGGCTGTCGCGACGTCACTGTCCGTCAGTGCACCGCGCCGTGTCAGCGCATCAAAAATCCCGGAAAGGCGATCTGATAACGACTCGAACATGTGTCCTCGAACTGATCTTTTGGGCGTTGGGGCCTGTCCCCGCCTGTCAGATCAAATATGAATACGAAACCGCCCAAACACAAACGCACCCGCGGGCGAAACTCGCTGGCGGGTGTTGACCCCGTCGAACGGCCAAATCCAATAATATGGCGGAACGTCGGAGCGGCTCGATCTAGGCGGGCCGGATATGCGCCGCACAATCGTTCAGAAGACGCGGAATGTCAATGATTTCGATGCTGGAAGAGAAGCGCAGGCGGCTTCCCGGCATCAGCTTAGTGAGTAATTCAGCAATTCCCGCACGCGCGGCGCAATCCACCGGGCAAATGCAAGAGCAGCAACTGTCGCCAATACAACTTCCAAAACCATGATCGAAGTACCTTTTCAGAGCACGCGGACAATCAAATCTCATGGCAACGGAAAGAGGTTAAACCTCGGTTAATGAACGGCGTTCGGTTGATAAATCGGGTGCGAAACCTGAAGATCTGCAGCAGTGATTGTGCTAATTGACCGGCAATGACCGAAACAAACCAGGAATGAGAGATTTCTTCCGATGCCGCTACCCAAGCCCTACGAAGGTAAGGTCCTGCCCGAGTGGATCGACCACAACGGCCATATGAACGTCGCCTATTATGTCCTGGCGATTGATGAGAGCCTCTACGACTTTTTCGGCCACTTCGGGCTTAACCAGCATTACCGCGATACAACAGGGTGCTCGACGTTCACCGGTGACCTCCACATCTACTACAAAAAGGAAATCCGCGAAGGTGATGCCTTCACAGTCAAGAGCACGCTGTTAGGTTTTGATGACAAGCGGATCCGCTACATGAGCCAGATGTTCCGCGCTGATGACGGGTCGGAGGTCGCGCTGCAGGAAGCTCTTTCCCTGCATGTTGATCTTACCGCACGCCGTGTCTGCCCGATGCGCGAACCTTTGGTCTCACGCCTGACAGAACTGCAGCAAGAACAGGGTGCTTTTGAGGTGCCACCGGAAGTTGGCCGCACCATCGCCAAGCCGCCGATTTACGTGAAGGGCAGCGCGTAGACACTGGGATTGAGGGTAACACAGGCTGGCGCAAGCCTGTGCTGCTAGTTTGGATAGCCGCCCAGATGGGCGATTACTTCACCTCACCGTCGGCAAAAGCCTGAATAAGCGAGCGCGCAATCGCTTGCTTGCCGGGAACCCACAGCCCTTCAGGATGTGAATCATCCAGCATCAGAAGAATTTCGTTGCGTGAGAACCAACGGGCTTCCTGGATTTCGTTGGGATCGATGTTGATCTCGGTTGTCTTTGCGATGGCATGACAACCAATCATCAGCGAGTGCGGGAACGGCCAGGGCTGCGTCAGGTGAAAGCGGACATCTTCAACTACAATCCCGGCTTCTTCGAATGTCTCGCGCTGCACGGCATGCGCAATGTCTTCGCCCGGTTCAAGGAAGCCTGCCAGCGTAGACCACATATTCTGCACGAACCGCGCCTCATGACCGAGTAGACAACGGTCATTCGCGGGGTCGACGATCAACATAATGACAACAGGGTCAGTGCGCGGGAATTGGTCCTTGCCGCAGCCCGTGCATTTCCGCCGCCAACCGCCATCACGGATCATGTTTTCGCTGCCGCAGGCGCCGCAGAACCGCGCATTCTGGTGCCAGTGATCAAGGGATTTGGCCATCCCGAACATTGAGAGGTCTTCGTGGCCCATGATGCCCTGCATCGCCAACGATCTCAGGTCGACCATTGGGAACAGGATCTGCATCGCTTCCGGGGCATGCTGAACTTCAACTTCCCCCAACGCTAGCGCGAAGCGGGCACCGCCATCAGGATGCGTACCCAGGAAGTAGCTTTTCTCAACGGGAAGCCCGTACTGCGCCAGATCCTGCTTCGTGAACCACTTCGCACTCGCCTCCGAGCGCTCCTCATCGGCGATGATCACCGGTTTGTCGCCGAGCAGGACAAGGATCCGGGTATCTGGATCATCCATTTGGGCGTCGATATAGTCATGATCCGAGCGCTTGACGCTTTGGCGATCGAGTAGCGATGACTCGCGGATAGTCGGTATAAACATTAGGTCCCTCCAGCGCCGCGACAACAGCACACGTACCGATCGCACGCAACGGCGTCTCGCTGAAACACCCCGTTTTCGGGGCAAAATCAGGTATGTGCCGGTGTTATTCTGGGTCTCATCCGGTTACGTCGTTTCAGGTTCGACCGGCATCTGACGTGTGCGGCGTAGAACCCCCCTTGCCCTCCCGTATCGAAACCGCCATATTCCGGTCGGGAGGTTGGCGCGGACGTGTCCCTCGCCAACCGGGTCAGATCCGGAAGGAAGCAGCCCTAACGAGCCCGACATGGGTCGTTGATCAGCCTCCCACTTCGCATCCTTGCACGTGGCGGAATATAGTCTCTCCGCCCATAAAGTTTTGTTGACCATACCGGTCCGCACAGTTGGTATTCGGAGCAGGACCGCGATCTCAAATGGCAGACCCCACCGACAACACAACCTCTTCGCTGCTCGGCGACGATGAACAGGCCCAGCCCTATGTCGTGCTCGCGCGAAAGTATCGCCCGGAGACATTTGAAGATCTGATCGGCCAGGAGGCCATGGTCACAACGCTGCGAAACGCGTTTGCCTCGGAAAGAATTGCCCAAGGTTATATGCTGACAGGCGTACGAGGTGTCGGCAAAACAACCACGGCTCGGATCCTGGCACGGGCGCTGAACTACTCAGGTCCCGGTGTTGAGGATCGCCCCACTGTCGATCTGGCAGGTTATGGTGCGCATTGCCTCGAGATTATCCAGTCCCGGCACCCCGACGTCCTTGAAATGGACGCGGCCTCCAATACCGGCATCGACAATATTCGCGAGATAATTGAAAGCGCAAAGTATCGTCCGCTGACGGCGCGCTACAAGGTCTTCATCATCGACGAAGTCCATATGCTGTCGAAAGGTGCATTTAATGCGCTGCTGAAGACTTTGGAGGAGCCCCCGGAGCATGTGAAGTTCATTTTCGCCACGACCGAAGTGCGCAGAGTTCCGGTAACGGTGCTCTCGCGCTGTCAGCGCTTTGACCTTCGCCGCGTCGGCGTTCCTGATTTGACCAAGCATTTTGCCCGGATCGTCGAGAATGAGGGCGCTACAGCCGAAGAAGATGGCTTGCGCCTGATTGCGCGGGCAGCAGAAGGCTCGGTTCGCGACGGCCTCTCCATTCTAGATCAAGCGATCGCAATGGGCTCCGGCCAGGTCAATGTCGAAAACGTTCGAGCTATGCTCGGGCTTGCCGATCGTGGCCGGGTTTTTGACCTGCTTGAGACGATCCTGCGCGGCGATACAGCAGGTGCTCTAGCTGGCTTCGAAGGTCTCCACGCCGACGGAGCCGATCCGCTCCAAGTCCTGAATGACCTGGCAGAGACCGTCCATCTCACCACACGATCGAAAATTGCCGGTGACGATGCATCGGGAGAAACAGTCTCGGCCGAAGAAGCGGCCAGAACAGTTGAACTGGCATCAAAACTATCCATACCGCTGCTATCGCGGATCTGGCAGATGTTGCTGAAAGGCATCGACGAAGTCGGCGGCGCACCAAGCCCGCTAACCGCAGCTGAAATGGTGATTATCCGTATCGCCCACACCGCCGATCTGCCGACTCCCGATGAGCTAATCAAGGCGCTGGGCGACGGCGGCGCGTCACAGTCGCGGGCGGCGTCGGGCCCCAACGGAGGGGCTTCACCTCCGACGAATGGTCCGGCTGCCGTGGCTGATCGCGGAACCGGCAATCTCGCACCTGCTGCCGATGCCATACCAGCATCCGCCCCATCGCCAACAACTGCCGTTATGCCGCAAACTTTCGAGGAGGTGGCAGCCTTTGTCGGCGAACGGCGTGATGCCATGTTGCGCGTTCACATCGAAGAGCACATGAGCCTGATTGCGTTCGAGCCAGGACGAATCGAGTTTTATCCCTTGGATGGCGCACCAAAGGGGTTGGCAGGCGAGCTGGGTGAGAAGCTCACCAAATGGACTGGTATCCGCTGGGTTGTTGCGGTTGGCCGCGAGCGTGGTGAGCCAACAATCGGTGATGTGAAGCGCGCACGGCACGAGGCGGAGATTGCCGCAATCAAGCAGGAACCGGCCGTGGCGGCCGTGCTGCAGGCATTCCCCGATGCGGAGATCAAACAGATCCGCCCGCTTGACGACTCAGATATTGATAAAGAATAGCTAGAACAGCGATTACGCACTGGAGAGTGAGACATGAAAGACCTCATGGGCATGATGAAACAGGTCCAGCAAATGCAGGCCAAGATGCAGGAGATGCAGCAAGAGCTTGCGGACATGGAAATCATTGGGCAGTCCGGCGCAGGCATGGTCACCGTCACGCTCAACGGTAAGGGCGAGATGCGTGGAGTGAAAATTGATCCGTCTCTGATGAAGCCTGATGAGGCAGAGATTGTTGAAGACCTGATTGTAGCGGCAGCCGCCGATGCCAAGGCAAAGGTCGACGCGGCCAGTCAGGAGAAGATGAAGGCAATGACCGGCGGTCTCCCCATTCCTCCAGGCCTCAAACTTTGGTGATCCACTGCTAATAGCGCGCACTGCCCTGACTTGCGCGCCTGCAATTCAATTGCCATCGCCTGATTTTCGTTCATGATGACGTCAGCGCCTTTCAACCAACAGGCGGTGGCAGTTCATGTTCCGCGACGTTGCTCTTCGCACGATATCCAGGCAATGCAGCATTATGCTCGCCGGCATCTTGGCCGTTGTCTGTTTCCTTGGCCCCGCGGCAACCCCTGTACGGTCAACGGATACCGTCGACATGGCACTCGTCTTAGCGATGGATGTCTCCGGCAGCGTCAATGCTTATGAGTATGGTCTGCAGCGTGACGGCGTCGCGGCCGCATTCCGCGATCCCGAGGTCTTGGCTGCCATACAACTCGGTCAGAGGAAGCGCATTGCGGTGGCAGTGGTCCAGTGGGCCGGTGTTGGAAAGCAGGCGATATCCGTTCCATGGAAGATTATCGGCGCGCAGGACGCGGCCGGGGATTTCAGCGATCAAGTCAAAGCGATGCCGCGCATGTTCATCAATGGCGAAACCCACATCGCCGGGATCATTGAATTTGCAAGCAAGGTCGCATTGCAGGCGCCGGCAACAACGGGCCGTTACGTGATCGATATCTCCGGCGATGGCATGGACAATGTCGGGTATGCACCTGATTTTGCCCGCAACCGTGCGGTCAGATCCGGCGTCACGATCAACGGCCTTGCAATCCTTAATGAAACACCGCGCCTGACGGACTATTACCACCATCGTGTCATTGGTGGACCGAATGCATTTGTCATGAAAGCCAACCGTTACGAGGACTACGCGGAGGCGATCCGTAAGAAACTGATTCGGGAGATAAGCCAGCATTTGCTGTCATAGTCCTCCCCGTCACGAACACCCTCCACTCTTAGCATCATCCCGGCACGTGTTGCCGGGATCGATTTGTCGTCGGCACAGAACCATCCAGGCACAGCGGAAGTCAGATCAGCATTGAAGTCAGCTGCGCAGCCCTAAGTGACGTTTCAGCAAGCGCTTCCATGTCACGGAATGGCGGTTGCAGTACTTAATAACGAAGGCAGTAAGGTAGGCACGATCGGTGGCCGACAGTGGTGCTGCCCTGAGACCTTGGAGGGCCGCTTTGGTGAAGTCACGATAAAGCCGACGCTCTTCTGAAAGTGCCCTTGGCTTCAGCGTATCTGCCGAGCGCGTCGTAATGCGCTGATAATAAACGACGCTGTCGTTACCGGTTACGCGCCCCGAGAGCAGAATGGGTAACAGCGTTATGAAATCATGACCCCAGGCATGGCCAAATTCCCGCACAAGCGGAAGCGCATTCATCAAGACGTTGCGGCGGTAGAGCCCATAAAACCAGCCATTGCGTGCGTGTCTCAGGAGGTACTGCTTAAAGAAAAGACTGCTCGGTTGACGCGTGTCCGGTGCCCCGATCCTGCGGAACTCCTGCCAATCCTCTGTCAATAGAATGTTGCCAGCGGCTGCGAGATCCGCGTCGGACGTCGCGTTGAGCGTATCGCGCAACACCTCGATGTAATCTGGCGACCAGCTGTCATCCTGCGCCGCCCACATGAAATAGTCGCCCTTGGCTTCATGCACCAACCATTCGAAGTTGCCGATCGTTCCAAGATTTTCAACATGGCGCTCAACGCGGACACGTGGATCGGCCCTGGCCCACTCGGCCAGAATAGTCGGGCTTTCATCTTTCGAGGCATCATCCGACACAATGATCTCGATATTGGACGCTGTCTGCCGGCTAAGGCCGTCAATCGCCTTGGCAAGAAACTTCGCACCATTGTAGACCGGCATTCCAACTGTCACGAGCGGCTGGTCAGACATTCTATAACGCGTTCTCCATCAAAGCTCGCCGGTTCCATCCCGAAGCTGCCGGGCCTGCAGGGAGGCATCGAGCGGTGTCGGTTGGATTGCAGTTGTTAGCAACGAACGCATCTCTAAGCGTCGCTCGATCACATCCCGGATTCTCATTTACCGGTTGTAGCCCGCTGCTTTGCTACGGTCCACAAACCCCGCTAAAGCAACGTTCTCAAATCCACAAGAGTCGCATCGCATCAGTGCCTGCGGTGTCCCCGGGAGACAGATCAAATGAGCAACGGCCATCATTGGTCAGACGATGTCTATGCTGAAGTCAAGAAGCGCGATATCGAAACCGTCTGCACAGTGCCGGACGGTGGTCTGACAAAATTCCTCAACATGATCAACGATGACAAGGCCATGCGCTTGATCACCATGACCACCGAAGAGGAGGGTATGGGTCTGGTTGCAGGGCAGTGGCTCGGCGGCAAGAAGGCAATGATTGCCATGCAGTCGTCTGGTGTCGGGAACTGCATCAATGCACTGGGCTATCCTAGCATCCTCAAGGCACCATGCCTGATGTTGGTGACCATGCGTGGAATGTGGGGAGAGTTCAATCCATGGCAGGTCCAGATGGGTATGGGAGCCAAGCCCGCCCTGGAAGCCGTCGGGGTCCGATGTTTCCCTGTCGAAAATCCAGCTGAGGTGGGCGAGACCTTTGCAGCCGCCGCCGACATTGCCTTTCATGGTGGCATGTCCTGCGCAGTATTGATCAGTCAGCGCGTCATGGGCGCCAAAGGCTTCGGACAGGACTAGGATTGAGCAAGATGGCAAATACCGGATCAAATAAGATTCAACGTCGGCAGTTCGTATCAGATCTGTTGGCCAAGCGAGATGGCGCCCTTGTCGTCCCTGGATTGGGCTCACCGACCTGGGACACATTTGCGGCGGGTGACAGCCCTGAGTACCTCTATTCGTGGGGCGGCATGGGGATGGCTGTGCCAACAGCCCTCGGTCTTGCGCTGGCACGACCCGATCGCCGCGTTCTTGCGTTGACGGGCGACGGTGAAATGATGATGGGGATAGGCTCGCTCGGCGTTGTAGGAAACCACGCGCCGGAGAACCTCGGAATCCTCGTACTCGACAACGAGCACTTCGGCGAAACCGGTAAGCAAACCGGTCTGACATCAAACCAGGCCGACCTTTGCAAGGTTGCTGAAGGCTTCGGCATCAAGAAAACAATGCTGGTGACAGAGCATAGTGCGGTCGATGATCTGGCCGAACTTGTCTTCAAGACTCCCGGACCGACGTTCGCCGTCGCTAAGATCGCGCTTAGTGAAGATCCCTGGATGCTTCCAGAGAAGGACGGAGCGGCCATTGCACGCCGCTTCCGCGTTGCGCTCGGACTGGCTCAAGCGTAACCGGCGCTGGCGACGCATTGTGGCAGGTCATGCTTGCCGGTTCCTGATAAGCTGGCGCGCGAACTGATTTCAGCACGGGAGCCGGGCCGAGCATGAGCGACCAGCACAATCGATCACCAGCAACCATCGCGGCGCAAGCACTGCACATCATCAATGAGCAGACGGGGGGCGTGGTGCCCGGCATCGAGCCCGCAACCACGTTCGCTCGCGATGACAGCTATGATGTCCGCTCCGGCTTCGTCTACTCACGCGAAGCCAATCCGACGACTCGCAACGCTGAAGAAATCATCAAGGCTTTGTCCGGCGCTGAAGATACCTTGTTATTTAACTCGGGCATGTCTGCCGTTTCAGCGGTCTACGAGACCTTGAAGCCAGGACAGCATGTTGTTGCCCCTCTGATTATGTACCACGGCGCACAGCAATGGTTGCGACATCTTGAAAAGACCCGAGGCATCGGGCTGACGCTATTCGATCAAACCCAGCCGGACGCACTCAAGCAGGCAATCCAGCCGGGTAAAACGGCCATGGTCTGGATCGAGTCACCGGTGAATCCAACCTGGGATGTCATCGACATTGCCGAGGCAGCAGACCTTGCGCACGACGCAGGTGCGGTACTGGGGTTGGACACCACGGTTGCGCCGCCATGCACGACCGATGCGTTCACACTGGGCGCTGATATCGTCTTCCAATCAGCCACCAAGTATCTTGGCGGTCATAGTGATCTTACAGGCGGCGTGCTCGCCACTGCGCGAGAAGACGAACTTTGGCAGGAGATCAAGCATGTGCGCACGTTCGTTGGTGGAATACTGCAGCCATTTGAAGCCTGGCTCCTGATCCGTGGGATGCGAACGCTATTCGTTCGCTTTGAGCGTGCGTCGCAGAACGCACTCGCCTTGGCTCGCCATTTCGATAACCACCCGAAAATTGAGCGCGCGCTTTACCCAGGTTTATCGAGCCATCCGGGTCATGACGTTGCGGCCAAGCAAATGACCAATGGCTTCGGCGGTATGATGTCATTGCTGATCAAAGGGGATGCAAGTGAGGCGCGCGCCGCCGCTGCTGCTTGCCGCGTCTTCATGCCGGCAACGTCGCTGGGCGGCGTTGAAAGCCTGATCGAACACCGCAAGACGGTCGAAGGGCCGGAAAGCGCCGTGCCAGATAACCTGCTCCGTTTGTCCGTCGGCATTGAAGGCGAGCAGGATCTGATCGATGACATCGAACAGGCGTTAGGCCAAAAGCCTGCCTGAAGACCGGGCGTGTCAGGCTACGAACGGATGTCCGGCAAGAACCATGTCAGCAGGCCGATCGCCGGCAGGAATGCGCAAATCTGGAAGACAGTTGCGATGCTGGTCAGGTCCGCCACCTCGCCAAGCATCGCTGCACTGACGCCGCCCAATCCAAATACGAGTCCGTAGAACAAGCCGCCGATCAGACCGATCCGCCCGGGCAGGAGTTCCATGGCGAATACGAGAATAGCGGCAAAGGCACTGGCCATGATGAATGCAACCAGGATCGTCAGCGTGATCGTGCCATAGAAGTTGGCATGCGGCAGCATCAGCGAGAAGGGCAGCGCACCAAGGATCGAGAACCATATGATCCGCCGGCGTCCAATTTTATCGCCGAGTGGCCCGCCGACGAGGACGCCGAGAGCACCTGCCGCCAGATAGGTAAACAGCATCAACTGTGCCGTCTCGATCGACACGCTAAACCGGTCGATCACGAAGAAGGTGTAATAGGACGTGAAGCTTGCCGTGTAAGCGCTCTTGGAGAACATCAACACGATCAGAATGAAAACAGAAAACCAGACATAGCTGGACGAGAAGGGACTGGTCGTCTCTGCGCTGCCACCCTTTTTCGGCCGGCTGAGGTGCACTAATTGCTCCGAATACCAGCGCCCCACATAACTAAGCACAAGCATCGCCAACAGGGCAGTCACAGCGAACCAGGCGAGACTGATCTGCCCGTTGGGAACAACGACAAACGCCGCCAGGACGGGCCCGAGCGCGCCGCCACCTTGCCCGCCAAGCTGGAAGACAGCCTGTGCGAACCCCTGCTTGCCACCTGATGCCATTCGCGCCACGCGGGTCGCTTCCGGATGAAAGATCGCAGATCCTGTACCGACCAAGGCAGCCCCAATCAGCAGCGTTGAAAAGCTCCCAGCCATGCCGAGCACGACAAGTCCGATCAACGTGAAGATCATCCCGAGTGCCAGAGAATAGGGCTGCGGTTTCTTATCTGTAACGAAACCCACGGCTGGCTGGAACAGGGAGGCAGTCAGCTGAAACGTAAATGTAATCAATCCTATCTGACTAAAGCTCAGGCCATGCACATCCTTGATGATAGGATAGATCGCCGGCACAAGGCTTTGCATCATATCGTTGAGCAGGTGTGCAGCGCTCAAAGCCAGAAGCACGGGCATTGCTGTGGCTGACGTGGCAGCGGAATCAGAACCAGACGACGCGACGGTTTTCTGCATCGCTACCTCTCAAGACGATTACAAAGCGAAATATAGCCGGATCATCCAGTATGATCAGATCAGGCCGGTGAGTGGAAGTCTGGTGGATTGCCCCACCCAGGCCCTCGTGTTCTCAGACAGGGAGCAGTGCTTACTGACGCCGCTGTCGTGATGCGCCACCTCCCTCAATTGGTCGTGTTTTTCTAATGCCAAGTCATGATTAGACTTTGGCTGACGGCATCCGTAACAATGCAGTCTGATAAATTGCTTCTACGTTCGCGCTCGCCGCGCGTATGATGCTGGATGCAAGACAGGTGAGAGCCACGTCGAGAAAGCGAATTTGCAGTCATGAACTTCTTTGCTGTGAACAGGTAGTCAACCGGCATTCCGTTGCAGAATTGAGAGATTGAAATGGTCAAGCTCGGTATCGCGATCGCCGCATGTGCAACTATCCTCTTGGCGTCATCAGCTTCGGGTGACCCGGCGAACTTGACGGGACACGACTGGAAGAAGCTTGATCAGGCCAAGAAGGAAGAAATGGCGCTGCAGGCCGTCAGGCTCATTCGACGATCCCTTAATCGCCAACGCGCTGAAGTTGCCGCCGAAGGGCTTATGACATGCATGAATACAGAACTCAGTGGTGATGGCTGGGAGCAGGTTGCCGATCGAAAACTGACCAGTTTACTTGCACAGTGCCTGCTGGTGACGAGATAGCAGCTCTGTAGACCGGGCTGGAGAGGTTCGGGCTTCAAGCACATGGCCGACCTGCTGTGCCCATTTCGACTATGACGCATAGGGGGGCATCGGGTGTTAACTGCGGGGTCGACCACGGTTCGAGGGGATTTGCACCGCTCACCCAAGCACACAGCAGATATCACCGACGCTGTACCGCAGAGAGCCAGTCTGGGCGTTCTGGCAATTGCGCGTATGACAAGTGAGTTCCTCGGATGTACTTTTGTTATCAGACTGAGAGGGGATCACATGACAACTGACATTGGAACAGACTACCGGGTTTACACCGACGACACGGAGATGACCTACAAAGACCCGCAAACCATTGAAGACGCGCGCGCTATGGTGGAAGGACTCATTGCCGAGAAAGAAGAGCTGGCCAGCAGACTTTCCAGTGCCAAGAACAAGTTGAAAGAGGCTGAGTCAGCACAAGCCTCGTGGATGCTTGTCGCGTTCGTCATGCTTGCGACATGGGTGTGGATCGGCCTGGAGATAGGCGGTCACGTCGACATCATCTAGCTGTTCAGTTCAGCAGCCCAATCGACCCCCAATTATCAGAACGATCCTCACTGAGGAATTGGTTGCTTGGTGCAGAAACAGCAGCTTTGCCCGGCAGCGCAATCTGTTGATGCGGGATTGTCAGCCTGATCCAAAAGTGACGTGCACCAGTACACCGAAGTACACGTGTCATACTGGTCGCGGCCGGTAATTTTGCAAGATCACAAGGGCACATAGTTGCCAGTCAACCAGGCAACGCTGGGGCAAGCGCACAGTCCAACGTAAGTGCAGCCGGAAAGTTATTCGCGAGTGCACGTTCACATTTATGTCGAATGACGTCGCTGCGGGGGCAGTGGCCACATTCATCCACTGGTGCCCTATCGCCCGCTCCAGATTTCAAGGCGAGGCACAGTCACCGTCCCGCTTTCGACCGAGCACGTAGAGGGAGTCGTTGTCTTCCAACTCCGTGTAGGCAACCAGTCTGATGACTTCAAACAGGCTGTCAAAAGCAGAATGCAGTTGCATCTCGGTGCGGTAGAAGAAATTCAATCCATGCATTTCTTCCACGCTGTCACCTTGCCAGAAAGAATGCATTACGTAGCCGCCTTCATTCAGCAGTCCATACTGTTGCTGCAGCGATTCGCACAGTTCGCCATCATCGAGATGATGGAGAACCTTGTTCGAGTAGATGCAATCAAACTTGCGATCTGTCTTGAGTGTAACGGCATCCAATACTAACAAATCCGCGCCGGGATGAGCATCTCGGTATCGGTCGACGAAAAACTCAAAGTTGTCAGAACCCGTCGCTTGATAGTGCTCCGAGAGAAGATCCAGATCCACCCCCGGTCCCATCCCAATTTCAAGAACGCCCGCGCCGTTCGGAACATAACCTAACATCACAGCAATCAGCAGTTTACCATCGTAGCCTTCCGCCATGGCGATGTACTGATTGGCAGTCTCTTCGTTATCGTAAAAGCCCATGGCGTTCCGTCTATCACACTCTGCCGTAACTCTGGAGAGCGGCCAGTTTGTTTCATTCGGTTCTTGAGCCTATGGCGGCGAAAGTTGCTCCCCACAGCATACGTTTCCGATTCTCTATGACTTGCAGTGCAGCTCCAGTTCAGAACTTCCCATTGTCGTTCTTCCATTGATCCGACGGTGGAATGGCTTCAACGGTGGACCAGTGCTCGGCGATCCGCTGATCTTCGATACGAAACAAACTGTAGAGGCCGGAATGGACTCCGTTCTTGGCGCCCTCGCACATACAAAGCGCGAAATTGCCCTCCGCCAGCACTCGGTGCAGGCGGTCGTAGCGGTAGTTTTCCATAGAGGCGCTCCACGCGGAAATGCCGTCGGCAATATCGGGCGCATGTTGGATCAGCGATTCATGCATGTAATTGCCAGATTTCTCAAAGCACCGGCCAATCAGGACTGTCTCGACGAAATCGCGGGCAAGACCACGATTCGCTTCGGTCATGTTCAAATCCGTTATTGCCGTTACACCATCGGTCATGCCGTGTCCTGACGCATTCGGCCCGGCAATGCGTTGGATGTTGTCCCAATGCTCCACCGCGCGCTCACCTTCGAAACGGAACACTTCAAACGCGATCCGCACGCCGTCAAAATCGTATTCATTATGTGCGAAAGCGAAATTCCCATCTTCGAAGACACGCACAAATGTCACCTTCGGGTCTGTCTTTGACAGGCGTGCGAACAGCGACGCCAAGCCCTCGCCGCCCTCGTGGGTCTGCGGATTGTGCTGAATGTAGCGCTCCTCGTCTACAACCGCCGCGGCCATCGCGTCGCCAGTCTCGATACCCTTGAGTAGTTTGCGCAGAAGGTCCTTCTTTGAGGGCATGGTCTGTATCCGGTTGCAGAGGGCCGGTCAGTTGGCAGCCGCGTCCGAGCCGCTTCGCCTAAGTTCCTGAGAAGACGTTCGCCATTCTCACTCAACCAGTCAACCGCCGGTTCGGCTGATCATCGCGTCGGTAACGGAATGTGACGGAAGTAGTCTCAAGCCGGGTCTTTGCCGGTAAAGATGCTGACGAAACAGAATAGAACGTAAACCCAGCCGAATGCACCTAGGATTCCAATCACGGCAGCCTGCACAGTTGGTAGATCCGCATACAAACCAGTCAGGACAGCGCCCGTGGAAAACAGGCCCGTGACCATGGTGAGCAAGAGCGCTTTCACGCGGACGTTGATGAGTGCCAAAATCATCAGTACGCCAAACGCTATGAAACCCCAACCAATCTGGACGTGGTAGGGTATTTCTTGGGGCATGGTGCCTGGGCCGTGGATGATTACGCCTCCACCCACAAAGGCAGCGAGAATACCAAATCCGTATTTGATCTTGTCAGTGGTAGAAGGGCCGTCACTCATATTCAGGGCCTGCTGGCAGATAGGATCGAGGATCGACACATTAGCAGGCTTCCTTTGCTCTCAGAAAGCACAAGTTCGCGCAAACAGCTTGCCACGAATCCCCATGCGCAGCTGATCGCGCCATAATCTGGCGATCAGCGGATCGATCCTCTTGTTCCTGGTCGGAATTCCTCAGCCAGCGCAATCAGGCTCGGGGAGCGTTCCATGAAGCCAACCTGGGCGAACGCAATACTTGGACAGAGCTGGAGCCGCTCAATATTGCATTTGATCATAAGCAGGAGCGCTGGGCAGCTACTGTCAGTTGTGACAAGCCGATCACGCGATGAGACAGAAGGCGGTTTGGACGGGGCGGAGCAATTTGCTCTGCTAGATCTTAGGACGTTCGAAGTGCTTAGGCTTTTTATGGCCAGTTGGAATGCGCAGTGGGAGGCAGCGAAGTTTCCTCAAGTAATGTATCGTTTCTACTGTCGATGCGGGTTGGCCCAATCGAGCAAACTTATCGAAAGGGTGGTCCCGAGCGATCGGCGTTGACCGATAGAAAACACCAGATATTGAGTTCGACAATGCTGACTTTCTTTGAGCCGCAGCAGAGATCCAAGTCATCTCAGCAAGTGGTGCAAGGTTCTTCACACTGCTGCCAATCATTTTGATGCTTGTAAGCTGACGTAAGCCAACTAACAGTTCGACGCTCTCTATTGGTGTCCCGTTGAAACTAATGCAGTTAAGCCTTTCGAGTTGATCTATCGTTGCGAGATCTCTGATGCGAGTCCGATCTAAGCTCAACCAAAAGAGGCTCTTTAATTCCTTCAATGGAGCGGTGTATTACACATCAGTATCATCAAGCTTGATCTGGCGAAGTCGTAACAGATTAGAGATTGGGGCTAAGTCGCAGATCCTATTGTGGCTTATGTTCAGACTCTCCAGACAAGTAAACTCTGCAACGATGCTTATGTCAGTGACTCTTGTTGATTCCACACTTAGGCGTCTCAGCTCCTTCAATCCCTGAAGGGGGTCCAGAGAGCTGACGTTGGTCCGACCAATACGAATTTCGATCAACTGTTCGCATAGCTCTCCCACTTCGCTTGGAATTCGATCTAACTGTTCCAAACGGGGGCGACCAGGGACGTCGCTGCAAAGGTCGAGTGTCGGTGCGCAGATCGCACTCGATTCCAGAATTCTTCTTTGAGCCTCTTGATATGCTTCGTCAAGCATCCAACACCGCCAACAATCTGAACCTCAATCTTACGGATAGTCATCGTTATGTTCAGTAGGCGGATTGGATTGTCAAGCGTTGCTTGATCTAGACAGAAATGTCCTATCAACGAGAAGCATCAGCCCAATCGACCGGCAACTATCAGAACGATCATCACTGAGGGATTGATTGTTCGGTGCTGAAACAGCAGACTCCCCGGCAGCGCAATCAGGCTCGGGGAGAGTTTCATGAAGTTCGGCATTTTCTATGAGTTCCAGATACCCCGTCCGTGGCAGCCTCACACGGAGTACCAGCTCCATCAGAATGCTCTAGACCAGGTCGAGTTGGCCGACCAGCTTGGCTACGACTATGCCTGGGAAGTCGAGCATCACTTCCTGGAAGAATACTCGCATTCACCGGCGCCAGAGGTTTTCCTCGGGGCCGCAACGCAGCGCACCAAGAATATTCGCCTCGCACATGGTATTATCCAGCTCACAACCAACCATCCGGCCCGCGTCGCCGAACGCGTTGCGACATTGGATCTTTTGAGCAAGGGCCGGGTTGAGTTCGGCATGGGCGAAGGCAATACCTGGACGGAGTTGGAGCCGTTCGATGTCGCCTTCGACGATAAGCGGGAGCGTTGGGAAGATGCCGTCCGGTGCGTCACGCCGATGTTCAAGGACGACCCTTGCGAGTACGACGGACCATTCTACAAGTTCCCATTGCGCAACGTCGTCCCGAAACCCTTGCAAAAACCGCATCCGCCGATGTGGGTTGCGTGCTCTCAATTGCCGACCATCCAGATGGCCGGTGAACGTGGTATCGGCGCGTTGGGCTTCCAGTTTGTCAGTGCGGATGCCGCCCAGGCATGGGTCCATGCCTACTACAATGCCATCACCAAGCGGCTCGACAAGCTGGCAGATTATCAGATCAATCCAAACATCGCGCTGGTCAGTTACTTCATGTGCGCCAAGACCGATGAGGAAGCCCGCCAACGTGCCGACGGACTGACCTTTTTCCAGTTCGCACTCCGTCACTACGCGCACGGGCCTGACATCCACATGACCCCGAAGGCAGGCTCTCTCAATATTTGGGAAGAGTATCAGAAGTGGAAGGCGGAGAATGAGGAGGCGGTAGCAGCCGCCCTATCAGGAGGCCTCGTCGGCTCGCCGGAGACCATCCGTCGGAAACTCAGAAAGTTCGCGTCCAGCAACGTCGACCAAATCATTCTTCTCAACCAGGCCGGCAACAACACCCACGAACACATTTGTGAAAGCCTGGAGCTGTTTGCCAACGAGGTGATGCCTGAGTTCCACGCCATGGAGTCGGCCCATCAGGACTGGAAACGCAAAGTCCTCTCAGGAGAAATTGAACTGGATGAGATCGACACGGCGCCCTATCGGGAGCGCTTTGGCAAGAAGCTGGCGGCGATCAGACCAAAGGACCCAGCAGAGGCAGCAGAATAAAGCCCAAAGAAACTTGGCTTGACAGGCGCGCTCCGGCAGCCGAGATCATGGGCTATAACAACAATCAACTCAGGAGAGAGACATCATGGACGTCTCGGGAAAGAAGGCCGTCGTGTTTGGCGGAACGTCAGGCATTGGTCTGGCAACGACGCAGATGCTTGCAGCAGAAGGTGCAACGGTGGTGGCCATCAGCCGTGATCCATCGAAGGCCGGAGACCTGCCTGCCGGTGTCACCGTCGAAGCATGTGATGTGACCGACGCGGCTGCAGTCGAGGCTCTGTTGAACAAACTGGCGCCTTACGACATCCTCGTGAGCGCAGCGACAGGTGGCGCGCGCGCCGTTGGACCATTCCTGGAAATGGATATGGAAGGTTACAAGGGGTCATTCGCCAAGCTTTGGGGATATGCTCACGTCGTCCGCTTTGGCGCCAAGCATGTCACGGATGGTGGATCTATAACTCTGGTGTCCGGTGCACCTGCACGAAACTGCCGGCCAGGCCAGATCGCGATCTCATCAGTTGGTGGTGCGGTTGAGGCGATGGCAAGGGCTGTTGCGAAAGAGGTCGCCCCGCGCATCCGGGTCAATGTGGTGTCACCCGGCACGATCGATACCCCAATGGTAGCCTTGCAAGGTGCTGAGCGTGAGTCAGCTTACACCAACATGACCAAGAACAATCTCGTTCCGCGCGCCGGAACGGCTGAAGAAGTGGCCGAGGGTCTGATGTTTGTCATCAAGAATGATTTCGTGACCGGCACAACCGTTGATGTCGATGGCGGCTGGCTGCTGACGTAGGCGTTCACAGGCCTAAGGGCAGTGAACCGAACGATCATTGACAAGATTTTGGCAGCTGGAGCGGCGCGTTCCAGCTGCCTTTGTTTTGCAGTCTCCCCCGGAACCACGACGCTTTTGACGGATGTGCCTGGCTCACTCACCTGAAACGTAAGTCAGTCTCTAAACCAGGGATGGCAATTCCATCCGGAACGATCTTGCTCTAGGATCAATCCAAACAAAGACTTCCGGGAGGCCGAAGCCATGAAAAAAACCACCAAGCTGCGCGAAATGCTGAATTCCGGCGAGAGCGTATTCATCCCAGGCTGCTACAACGCGATGAGCGCGCGGGTCCTTGATAAAGTTGGCTTTCCCGCGATCTATATGACTGGCTATGGCACGTCGCTGTCGCTGCTCGGGATGCCCGACGCCGGCCTTGCGACAATGACCGAGATGCAGATGAATGCACGCTACATCGCCAACGCCGTCGATGTCCCGGTAATCGCCGACTCGGACAATGGCTATGGTAACGCCATCAACACAATCCGAACGGTCAAGGAATACGTTCAGACGGGCGTTGCAGCCATTCACATCGAAGATCAGGTCATCCCAAAGCGCTGCGGACACGTGGCAGGACGGCGTGTCATTCCGATTGATGAGGCGGTTGGTAAGTACCGCGCAGCAGACTACGCACGTAAGGAAATCGATCCGGATTTCATTATCATCGCTCGAACTGACGCACGCGGCGCCCACGGCGGCACTCTGGATGATGCCATCGCGCGCGCCAACGCCTACTTGGAAGCAGGCGCCGATATGGCCTTCGTGGAAGGCCCAACCAATGTCGATGAAGTCAAGCGCATCTGTGCGGAGGTGAAGGGGCCGATCTTCTACAACCAAACAGGTGTTTCGCCACGCTTCAGCATGGAAGATCTTCGCGAACTCGGCATAGCCATGACGATCACGCCTGGCGCCACCTTCAGGCAGACGATGATGGCGGTCTATGATCTGGCGGTGAAACTGCGGGATGAGGGACCACTAGCCGAGAAAGAGTTCAACGAACAGTATCAGAACCATGCGATGGGTGACCTTCATACCTTCGCCGGGTTCGACCAGGTCATGGCCTGGGAGAAGGAATTCATGGGCGAGGAAGAGCTCTCCAAATACGCAGATTCAGTCGGCCACCAGCCCAAGCGGGATGCTGCTGAGTAATTGCACGTAAACCACGCGATTTCCCCAGCAGGGCTGCAGGGATCAACAGAACGGGCATGCCACTGAATGACAACGCAACGCGTATTGTTTCTCGTCGCCTTCTTGGCTCTGGTCTCCGGCGGCGGGATGGCTATTGGCTATCTGACACGCCCGGACGACTGGTTTATGCAGCTAACCAAGCCATCCTTTAATCCACCTGGATGGTTGTTCGGTCCGGTGTGGTCGGTTCTTTACATCATGATCGCAGTCGCCGGTTGGCGGCTGTGGACGTCAGCAGATGCAGGTATTTCCAAGTGGTTGTGGTGGCTTCAGCTCGCGCTGAATTTCAGCTGGTCACCGACATTCTTTACCGCCCACCAGATCGGCTCGGCGTTGGCAATCATTCTGCTGCTGCTCGTCACGATCCTCGCGATCATTTCGCTAACATGGCATCGCGATCGCGTGACGGCCTGGCTCCTGGTCCCCTATGCTGCATGGGTCGGGTTTGCATCGGTCCTGAACGCTGCGATTTTTCAGCTGAATTGACGTTTCGCAATGGTGATCCCGGCGGCGCAAGAGGTAAACGATGGCGCTTTATCCAGGAACTGAAAACGAACTGAGGGTGCCCCAGCAGGTCCTCCGCAATGCCGTCGTCGCGATCTTCCATCAGTGTGGAATGTCACCGCAGGATGCGGATGTCGTTGCAGGTTCATTGGTCGAAGCCGACCTCCGAGGCATACATTCACACGGCGTGCTGAGAATTCCCGACTACGTCGGCAAGTTGCGCCGGGAAGGCGTCGACCCTAAGGGCCAGCCTGGCATCACCAAGGAATTCGGCAACCTTGCTGTCATCGACGGCGGCAACAATCTCGGCCAGATCGGCATGATGTTCGCCACTAAGTGGAGCATTGCAAAAGCCAAAGAAGCCGGCATCGCATTTGCTTCTATTGCAAATTCCAATCATGCCGGAACAATGGAATACTACGCGCGTCAGGCATTGGCCGAAGGTATGATCGGCATTTGTGGCACCAACGCGTTGCCAACCATGGCACCGTGGGGCGGCAAGGACAAGCTGGTCGGCATCAATCCTTTTGGCATTGCAATCCCTGGCGGCAAAGAAGGGGACTTTGTCCTCGACATAGCTTTCGGCGAAACGGCTCACGGCAAGATCCGTGTCTTCGCTCAAAAGGGTGAGCCAATACCTGAAACCTGGGCTTATGACGCCGAAGGCAATACAACCACCGATGCAGTTGCTGCCTTGGAAGGATTGATCAGGCCGATCGGTGGCCATAAGGGCGTTGGCATGGGCATGGCGATTGGAATGCTATCGGCATTGTCGTCGGGCTCAGGTTACGGCACAGAGACCGGCAATATGATCGATGGGCCGTCCCCGGGCCGAGACAGTCAGTTCGTTATGGCGATCAATGTTGCTGAACTTCAGGATATCGGCGACATCCGCAGACGTTCTGACGTTATTCTGAACCAGATTAGGCAAAGTGCACGGTCAGCCGGTACCGATCGATTGTTCGTGCCCGGCGAAATCGAGGCGTCGTTAGAAGCCGAGTTCGCGACGAACGGCATCCCACTCAATGATGACACGCTGGACGATATCAAATCGGCAGCACGGTCCGTTGGCGCCGACATTGGAGAAATCGCAGCTCTCTTGGCAGCTCACAAAAAGTCCTAGCTTCGGGTCGGCACAGATCAGTAACGTAAGCGCCGCCTAGACACTCCCACAAGTCCACGGCTCGACGATTGATCCGCTTGATCTGGCAACAGACACCATCCACGTCATGATAGTTCGCCGTGATTGCAGACCGGATGGTGGCCTGCGATTGTCACCAACCGTAGACTGATCGCTCAAATCACGATCTCATCGAAACTCACGTAGGAGCGCGACGCGATGGAATTATCAGCCGAACAAATCGCCGCCTATAACCGCGATGGCTTTTTGGTTTTTCCAGGCTTGTTCAGCCCTGAGGAGGCAGCCGTCCTGAAGGGCGAGGCTGCTCGCGTTTCAGAGATTGAGTCCGATTGCGTTTTTCGCGAGGGCGAGTCACAGCAGCCAAAAGCAATGTTCCGGATGCACGAGCCAGATGGGCCGACAGCTTCGGCGGCCTATCGCTCAGCTGCCTACAGTCCGCGCATTCTGCGTATGGCGCAACAAGCGCTTGGAGATGACGAAATCTACATTCATCACTGCAAGGTCAACATGAAGGCGGCCGTAGAGGGAACGGCCTGGCCGTGGCATCAGGACTTTGGTAGCTGGCATCTCGACGGCATCGCCAACCCGGAGATGACGACAATCATGGTCATGCTCGACGAGGCAACGGAAATGAATGGCTGCCTCTACATGCTTCCAGGCAGCCATCGTGACGGCCGGGTCAATCCCTACTTTGACCAATCAACCGCATACAAAGTCTGGGCGGTCGGGCCCACGGAAGTCAAAGCCTATATGAAGGATGCGCCGTCGCCGGTCCCTCTTGTTGGACCACCCGGGACAACAGCGATATTCCATTGCAACCTGCTGCATGCCTCGGGCCATAACCTCTCGGCAGATGACCGCTGGCAGGCTTACTTCTGTTTCAATCGTGTCGTGAACCGACCGGTCGACGTTGAAAACCCGCGTCCCGACTATGTGCGCTCGACCAATTGGCAACCGATGCGGGTCAAGGCAGATGCCGAGATCATCGCCTCACAATAGAACTTCCAAACCATAGCCAGAAGGCGTGTCCGGTCGTGCAATATGATTACATTATCGTCGGTGGAGGATCTGCCGGTTCGGTGCTCGCAAATCGCTTGTCGGCGCGCAGTACAAACAAAGTCCTAGTCTGCGAAGCAGGCGAAGACACGCCGCCGGGAAAGGTGCCTGAAGAGATCCTCGATTCTTATCCGGGCACGGCGTACTTAAACAATCGCTTCTTGTGGTCCGAGTTGAAGGTCAGCACGGAAGTTGTTTCACACAACAATCCGGATGCACCCAAACCGCGCTTGCGAAAGTACGAACAGGCTCGCGTTCTGGGAGGCGGATCATCGGTCAATGGCCAGATGGCGAACCGCGGTGCACCGACCGACTATGATGAATGGCAGGAGCGCGGCGCCCAGGGTTGGAATTGGGAGAGCGTACTTCCTTACTTCAAGAAGTTGGAAACTGATCTTGACATCGATGATGAGTGGCACGGCCAGGATGGGCCGATACCAGTGCGCCGGGTCCCAAGAGAGCACTGGCCTCTACATGCGGTTGCGGTGGGTGAGGCCCTCGACCGGGCAGGCTACAAATATCTCGATGACCAGAACGGTCGTTTCGAGGATGGCTATTTTCCCGTCACGATTTCGAACGCCGAGGAGCAACGCGTCTCGGCGGCGATGGGCTACCTCACCACTGATGTGCGCAGCCGCGAAAACCTGACGATTTCTACCGAGACGCAGATAACGGAACTCATCTTTGAAGGATTGTGCTGCGTCGGCGTCAAGGCCCTGGTCAAGGGGCGCCAGGAAGAGTTTCGCGGAAAAGAGATCATTCTGTCGAGCGGCGCCATCCATTCACCGGCCCATTTGATGCGCGCCGGAATTGGCCCTAGCGGCGATCTTTATGATCTCGGAATTCCCGTGCGGCATGCATCGTTCGGTGTTGGTAAGCGGTTGATGGACCATCCTTCGATCGCTCTTGCAGCCTTCGTGAAGCGCGGGGCCCGGGTCGATAAAAGCAAGTCCCGCCGCCACATGTTCCATGCGATGAGGTACTCGTCCGGCATTGGTGGCGCTCCTCCGGGCGATATGTTCGTCGTCAATACGACCAAAACATCCTGGCATGCCGTTGGTGAGCAGATTGGTAGCTTCCTGCTCTTCGTCAATAAGACTTATTCCGAGACCGGCCAGGTCAAACTCGCATCGACAAGTTGGCGCGACGAGCCTGAGGTTGAGTTCAACTTGCTGTCTGACCGGCGCGACCTTGAACGTCTCGCGGATGGCATCCGCAGACTGGTGCCATTGTTTAATGATCCGGCCCTCAAGGCAGTGACGACGGATCCCTTCCCTGCCAGCTACTCAGACAAGGTCCGCCAGGTCGGTGAGATCAATACCAAGAATAAGATCCTGACCGGCATCATGGCGCGGCTGTTGGATGGCCCCGCGCCACTGCGGAGCTTCTTGATCAAGAACCTCATAATGGAAGGTTTCACTCTTGATGGCGTCTGCAATGATGAGGAGGAGGCCGAAGCGTTCATTCGCAAAGCGGCAGTAGGTGTTTGGCATGCCTCATGTACGTGCCGCATGGGTGCCGCCGATGATCCAATGGCAGTCACGAACAATGCCGGACGCGTGCATGGTGTGGATGGATTGCGCGTGGTCGATGCGTCCTTGTTTCCGGTCGTGCCATCCGCTAACACCAACTTCCCAACCATTATGGCCGCCGAGAAAATCGCCGACGCCATTCTGGATGGGCACTGAGGCGTGTATTTCCCGATCTCTGGCGAACAGCGTAGAGGCGTTCTAATTCTACTGTGAACGCGGAACGGCGGATCAAGGAACAGCTCGGTCCCATTTGCGCGCGCTCTGGAAGTGCAACCGTCACTTACGGCACATCGAAATCGAAGTGCAGGACATTCTCGCGTACACCGAGTTTCGTGTAGAGAGCGATTGCCGGAGGATCGTCGATGTCGGCCTGGACGAACACAACATAGGCACCGCGGCTGGACGCCACCTGTTTCAACTCCTCAATCAACCCCGTCGCGATGCCTTGCCGCCGATGGCTTTCTGCAACGGCCAAGTCATAGATGTAAATCTCGCTGCGCTCTTGTTCAAATTTGATCAGCTCATAGGCAGCCAATCCGCCGACAACCTTGCCGGCTGCCTCAGCCACAACAGCAATAAATGTCTCCCTCCCGAGCAACCGCTGGAGATAGCTGTCACTAGGCTGCTTGGACATATAGTTGGCTGGATCTTCGAATGCCTTGCCGAAGACATTGAGGAGTTCGCGCATCATTCCCACGTCCTCTGTAGCGAGGCCTTTGAACACAAATGTCGAATCGGGCAGCATTCGATATCTCCAATATTGATGGCGGCTATTGGCCAGGCAACTGTTTCGCGACATCATGTGGTGATGCAAGTGCAGACAGTTAAAGAAGCGACGGGTCTCAACATCAGTGGCGTATTGCTTCTGATCACCGGGCTAACGTTGGCAGCACTCGCTGGCGCAATAATGAAGCTGTTATCGGAAGACCTGCCGGTCGCCCAGATCCTATGGTTTCGCTTTGCAGGGTTTTTTGCACTACTGCTTCCGATTGTAGCGATCCGGTTTCGTGACGCTGTGCTCAGGCCCACGCCTGCCTGGTTACAGGCCGTCCGTGGTTGTCTATTGCCCTTATCGACGGGCTTTTTCGTGATTGGCGTTCAAACAATGGACTACGCGGAAGCAATCGCAGTTCTGTATATCTACCCGTTCGTCATTGCGATGGTCAGCCCTTGGTTTCTAGGCGAGCCCACGCGCCTATCGTCATGGCTGGGTGTCGTCGGTGGATTTGCAGGTATCCTGTTGATCGTGCGACCTTCGCCGGAAGGCCTAGGCAACCCTGGAACAATCTGGGTGCTTGGGACAGGTTTGCTCGTCGCAGCTCAGCTGCTACTCAATCGAAAACTCGGACGGGATATCAATCCATGGCTGACGTCCGTCTGGGGCGCCGGCACTGCCACGGTGTTGTTGACGCCTATCATGCTCCCGTTCTGGACCGAATTAGCGACTGAACAGTTGCTGTTATTATTGCTGCTGGGTGCGCTGGCGGCCATGAGCCAGACAATGTTTGCAATTGCTTTTGCGCGCTCACCAGCAGCTGAACTCGCACCATTCACGTATACAGAGCTCGTCGCCGGAATTGCGATCGGCTTCATTGTGTTCGGCAGCCTGCCGAGTGTGTTGTCATGGATCGGGATTGCTATTGTCATATCAAGTGGCGTCGTGGTGGCACGCGCTCAGTTGGCAAGATAACGCTCCAAAAGCTTCGGATCGCGGTGTTCGGCTGCTATGCTGACTCCACAAGAAACGAAACTGTGGGAGCTGGGACATGTTTGAGATCGATAGATTTGCCGCCGATTGCCGTGCCGCCATGCAGGGAACAGACTCGATGCAGGGCGTCCGGGAACTCGTTGCCGAGGCCGTTTCCGACCCATCGGAGTTGCTGAAGACGTTGGGAGAACCGGAGCGCGGAACGGTTCAGTGCCTTCATAAGTCTGACGACCTCACCGTCCTCAATGTCATCTGGGCGCCACGTATGACAATCATGCCTCACAATCACAACATGGCGGCCGTCATAGGTGTCTACACTGGCCGCGAAGACAATATTTTCTGGCGGCGCCTCAAAGACGATGCGGAAGGCCGGATCGAGGCTGCAGGTGCAGATTCGCTTGGACCGAAGGATGCCGTTCAGCTTGGCAAGAATATCATTCATTCCGTGACCAACCCGACGAGCAAACTTACGTGTGCGCTGCATGTCTACTCGGGTGACTTTTACGAAGAACACCGCAGTGAGTGGAACCCGGAAAGCCTCACTGAAGCAGACTACGATGTCGAAAAGAACATGAAGCTGTTCGAGGAAGCCAACGCGCGGATCTAACAGTTGGATGCTGCTCAGACGAGCGGATGTGTTTTCGGCGCAAGATCCTCACCCACACACAGCGTCATCCCGCAGCTCGCCCGCGTGATCCATCTGTCCATACGACCGGCCTTTCAAGCATTCGTTGTTCTGCCGGTACGAATGGGACGCCGCGGCTTGATCAGCATGCCGACCGCGTTGCCGTTGCAGGCCACACAAAAAAAGACCCAGCTTGCAGCCAGGTCTTCTCGCTCTTTTGGGGATGACTTCAGAGCTTCGTTTGTCAGCCCATCTGGGTGACGAACTTGTTGCTCATGTAAGCCTGTAGACCCTCGATGCTCTGTTCATGCCCATAGCCGGAATCCTTGATGCCGCCAAATGGGGTTTCCGGAACGGCAAGACCGTGATGGTTGATCGAGACCATGCCGTGATCCAGAGCATCAGCAACTTTCGTTGCCAGACCCGCGTCATGCGTGAAGGCATAGCTGGCCAAACCATAGGGTAGCTTGTTGGCGCGCTCGAGAACCTCGTCAGTATCCTTGAATGGCAGCATGACAGCGACTGGACCGAATGGCTCTTCGCTCATAATACGGGCATCCTCCGGCACATCAGTCAGGACAGTTGGTTCGAAGTAGTTGCCTTGGTTGCCAATGCGGCTGCCACCGGCTGCAATCGTTGCACCTTTTTCCTGCGCGTCGGCAATAATCGACTCCATAGCGTTGATCCGGCGTGGGTTGGCCAGTGGCCCCATCTGGGTATCCGGATCGAGGCCGTCGCCGACCTTCATGTTCTTCGCGATGTCGGTGAACTTGGCGACGAAATTGTCATAGACTTTTTCGTGGACGAAGAAGCGGGTCGGCGAGATGCAGACCTGACCGGCATTCCGCCACTTCAGGCCGGAGGTCAGGGTCGCAACGTGATCGGTGTCGATGTCATCAAAGATCAACATAGGTGAGTGACCACCAAGCTCCATGGTCGCGCGCTTCATGTGCGCGCCGGCAAGAGCTGCGAGATGTTTACCGACTGGCACTGAACCTGTGAAAGAGATCTTACGGATGGAGGGATGCGGGATGAGATACTCAGAGAGTTCGGCCGGCACACCGTAGACCAGATTGAGAACGCCGGCTGGCAAGCCTGCATCATGGAAGCAGCGTACCATGCCGATTGGCGAGCCAGGAGTTTCTTCCGGACACTTCACGATAATCGAGCAACCGGCCGCCAACGCACCGCCGATTTTCCGGGCAGCCTGGCTGACAGGGAAGTTCCAAGGCGAAAAGCCGGCAACAATACCAACTGGTTCGGGGATTACCATCTGGCGAACGCCGTCGACGCGGGCCGGAATGATACGTCCGTAGGCGCGCTTGCCTTCTTCTGCAAAGAAATCGATGACATCAGCGCTCATCATCACTTCGAGCTTGGCTTCGCCATTGACCTTGCCTTGCTCCATGGTCATTGCGCGGCCAATGTCGTCAGCGCGTGCGCGCATCAGGTCAGCTGCCTTGCGCATGATTTTGTAACGCTCAAAAGCAGACATCTTGCGCCATTCGGCGAAGCCTTTCTCCGCAGCGACAACTGCAGCGTCCAACTCAGCCTGCTTTGCGTGCGGCACATGTGCCAAAACCTCATCATTCGATGGGTTGAGCACGTCTTCGCCGGCGCCGCTGTTTCCGGAGGTGAATTCTCCGTCGATATAGAGCTTGAGATCTTCGTACATGATCATTCCTTCTCTTGGCGGTCGTTGTTCTCCTTTCGTATTAGGGCGGATTGAGCCGAAATGGAAGCGGGACAAATGCCATCAGGACCTTGCATTGGCTTGTATTTGTACAGTGTAGTGAATATTGACTGATGCGATTCTCAATACAATTGCCGCGGGGGCGTCCAAAATGACTGTCGGCAGATCAATAGAAAGCTTCATGGGAGCCCTGTTTGCGGCTCTAGTCGCAGTCACTCTGTTGTCAGGGTGTTCGGCCTATATGGCAGCGAATCAGCCGGCCGCTAAGAACTTCGCGGTTCTCAAACAAGGGACGCCCCGCGGTGCGGTCATTGCTGAGCTTGGGAAGCCGATTCATTCTGAGCCGGGTATGGACATCTACAAGTTCACGCACGGATATGATGGAGCCGTCAGAGCGGGCCGGGCAGTGTTCCATGGCGCAGCATCGGTCGCGACATTGGGGCTTTGGGAAGTCATCGGCACGCCGATTGAAGGTCATGCCAATGGCACAGAGCTGAGTGTTGAGGTGCACTACGACATCGACAATCGCGTCAGCAAGGTTGTCCCGTTAAAGGGCGCTGAAGAGATCAATCGCAACATGGCTGATCTGGCACCAGAAAAGCAGAAGGCCAAGGCAAGTAGGCAGGCACAAACACTCGCGACCGGAACGATACAGTAGGCAGTGTTCCAGCGACAGATACTGCCGGCTCTCTAAAATTGAGGACCTGCAATTTAGTGACAGTCCGATACGGGCTGGTCGGCTCTGTGTTGCGACGCCGACATTTGCCCGCGGGTCTCACCAGAGAGGTGCGCCCAGCACAAAAGCCAGCGACGCATCACTAGCAATTCCCTAATCAATTGATCTTATGAAACTTGCACTATTTGGCGCGCGCGCGTATCAGTCTTCGCTGCGCTGCAATAGTGCGCGCAACAGCCTGAAATTGAGGACAGAACAATGGGCTACAATATCGCCGTTGTCGGTGCCACGGGAGCCGTGGGCCGGGAAATGCTGAACGTCCTCGCCGACCGGAAATTCCCGGCCGATGAGGTCTACGCAGTTGCATCACGCCGTTCTATTGGCCGTGAGGTGGCATTCGGCGAGAAAACACTCAAATGCCATGACCTCGAGACCTTCGATTTCAGCAAATGTGACATCGCGCTGGTTAGCGCCGGCGGCAGTGTCTCGAAAGAGTGGTCGCCTAAGATAGGCGCGACTGGCTGTATCGTCATCGATAATTCGTCGGCTTGGCGCTACGACGCGGATTGCCCGCTGATTGTGCCAGAAGTCAATGGATCGACCCTGATCGATTACATGGCGAAGAACAAGCGCAAGAATATCATCGCCAATCCGAACTGCTCGACCGCCCAGCTGGTGCTTGCATTGAAGCCGCTGCACGATGAGAACCCGATCAAGCGCGTGGTGGTGTCAACCTATCAGTCGGCATCCGGTGCCGGAAAAGAAGGTATGGATGAGCTTTGGCACCAGACCAAAGGTAAGTATGTGCCTGGTCAGGAAGTTAGCGCTCAAAAGTTCACCAAAGAGCTTGCCTTTAACGTCATTCCTCACATCGACGTCTTCATGGAAGACGGCTACACCAAAGAGGAATGGAAGATGATGGCGGAGACGAAAAAGATCCTGGATCCCAAGATCAAGCTCACCGCTACGTGTGTTCGCGTGCCTGTGTTCGTAGGGCACTCTGAAGCGGTCAACATCGAGTTCGAGCGGACCATGACTGTCGCCGAGGCGCGTAGCATTCTGCGTGAAGCAGAGAATATCGACGTTGTCGATAAGCGTGAAGATGGCGGTTACGTCACTCCGATCGAGGCTGCAGGCGAATACATGACCTATGTCAGCCGGATTCGCGAAGATGCGACAATCGAAAATGGTCTGTGGCTATGGGTCGTGTCAGACAACCTACTCAAAGGCGCGGCGCTCAACTCAGTCCAGATTGCCGAGACAATCGTCAAGCAGGGGCTGATGCAGAAGGCAGCTTGATCCGAGCTTCAAAGCACAGAAACTGAAAAGCGGGGCGCAAACCCCGCTTTTTTTATCGACTCAGTGACTGCCTCGCGGCGCGGCTGCGGCAGGTGCAGAGCCGTGGCAATAGGCACGCCGGGTGGTGCATCTCTGAACCTTCTTGCCACTGGAAGTTGTCACGGACCGGCAGGTACGCTGGCGTTTGTGGCAGTGCCGGCTATTTCGGGTGTCCACATGATGGATACCGTTGTGATTGGACCCGAGTAGACCGGACGCGGCAAATCCGGTTGATAGGGCAGATGGACTGGCTACGGAACTGGAACCAACCAAAGTCAGACCGGCAAACACGGTCGCAGCAGATAACACAATCGATCGCTTCATGGATCCTCCAAACAACTCTCGGTGGGGCGTGAACCCTCACAAATTATAGAGTTGCGGTAGCGATCGTAATTACACAGCTGTTCACATGCGCGCTGGTCGAGAACACGGAAATATCAAGTAAATTTGTAGTGGCTGTAAGATCGGTGAAGGAGGTCTAGAGAGACCCTACGTAACATTCACCGTGACTGTCTGAGGCTGCCCGGATGTTGCCCCCTCTTTGTCAGAAACGACGACATTGAAGCTGGCCTTGGCACCCATGCTGCCATCGTGCACAAACATGATGGAGCCAGCCTGCAATTCAGCCTGGGTGAACTGACTGAGCGCCTGAGTGGCGGCTCCGGTTTTGGCAACGAACCCGGAATTGGCGTTTGAAACAGAGAAGGTCAGGTTCTGGGCTGTGTCGTCAGGATCGACTGCTGTGAGATCAAGCGGCGTAATGCGGACAGTTTGGCCACGACTAACCGATAGATCGAGATCTCCTGCAATCTGCGGCGGAACATTGCGAACATCCGCGCTGAGGTTGCCGCCGGCTTCGACCGCCATCTGGCCATACTGAACGTTGCCACTGACAGAACCGACCCGGCCGATCTTGATCAAATTACGGACCATGACTTCGCCCTGAAGCTCGCCATTGATCTCGGCTTCACCAGCCCTGATCGTGCCGTAGAGCCTACCCGTTTCATGAACGACGATCCGATCGGCTTCAACTTCGCCGTCAACGTAACCATGGAGTTCAAGGACCTTGCACTTCGCAATCCTGCCGGTAATTGAAGTGTGCTCCATAATCGTCATCACGCCGGATTGCTGGCTCACGATCTCTCTCCACTGGTCTGACCACCGTTTTGTGTACGCCAACAATACGGCAGGCGTCGGCCTTTTGTTATGTCATAGCTAATCCTTAAGCACCGGATGGTACTTCGGCAACACTTAAGGTTGTGATCAGGCAATACGCAGAAGTTGGTTGCTATTCAGCAGCTTGCGATCGCCGGTTGCGTTGAGCGATGATTCCTGCAGTCCACGTGTCAGGACGCTTGAGGAAATCGTTGAGGGTCTTTCCCCGCTCCTGCTTGAAATGCTCCTCAAGGATGGCAAAGTCGGTCATGCGGTCCAGGCGGAATGTGCGGAAATCGTCCCGCAACTCGCACCAGGCCGCCAGGCACCAGGACGGACCGAAGAAGGCGAGGGAGAGCGGCCGCACCGTGCGCTCTGATATGTCGCCAATGGCGTCTCGATAGCCGAACGAGATCTTGTTGCGATTTCGGATCGAGTGGCGCAGTTCAGCGATGTCGAAGCCTATTGGTTCGACAAAATGGTCCGATGGCGCCAGGAGCGCCGTATCGGCCATGTAGGAGCGCAGGCGTTCCGGGATAACGGCTTCAACCTTGGCAATCACGTTACTGGCGGCCTCCGCGAGTTCGCAATCAGCCCATGTCTGGACGATCCGGGCGCCCAGAACCAGTGCTTCGATCTCTTCTTCCTTGAACATCAGCGGTGGAAGATCAAAGCCGTCATGCAATACGTACCCGACACCGGCCTCGCCTTCGATCGGCACTCCGCTCGCCATGAGGTCTCGGATATCGCGGTAGATCGTACGCTCCGACACCTCTAGCGATTCGGCCAGGTCAGCAGCACGCACCAGCTTGCGCCGGCGCAGATGCTGGATGATTTCAAATAGTCTATCAGCGCGGCGCACGTTTCACCCTCCAAACGCAGCCAAAAATTCAACAAGGAACACTGTACGATATCCCTCCTGACAGGCCTTGTCAGGAGCCTGCATTCCTCATGACACTAAGCTGTCAGGAGGCCTCTGGCACTATCTCTTCATCGCCAACAAACAGAACCAAACAGGCGAAACAAATAGAGCAATTTGAGAGATGGAGATGATGATGCTGTCACTGACACAAATGCCAGGAACCGCCACCAAAGCCGGCTCGGATCGCACAATACTAGGCCGGATCTGGGACACCGTCATGCGGTCCCGGCAGCGCGCGGAGGCTCGTGCCGCTGTTGCCAGTCTCTTGGACCAGGACGACCGGATGCTGCGCGATATCGGTGTGACACGTGAGGATGTCGTTCAGGCCTTAAAAGCAAATGGGACCGAAGATCCGGCCAATTACCTGGCAAGGCGCAGGAAACAGCGCATAGATGCCGAGCGTATCGGTCTGATCTAGATCACGACAGTCTGATCATGAGCAATGAGCCGGTGGTTTCGACTGCCGGTTCGCTTTTTCTGGGTTGCAATGGCTCCATGGACGCAATGTGCGCTGGCCGTGACCGGATTTGCTGGCTATACCAGCCTCAACTACGAAACGCCGGTCCGGAAAGCCATATTCCTTGCATCTCTTTGAAACTCGGTTGCCAACTTGTTTGCACGATCGGTCGTGGCGCCGATGAGCACGTTACAGTTCGCACGGGACAATGCGCGCTGGCTCGCGGCCGGCGTCCTTCTCACCTGGTCGTCGAGCTTCGGGCAGACCTACTTTATTTCCCTGTCGGCCGGGCATATTCGTGAGACTTTTGACCTAAGCCACGGCGAGTGGGGCGGAATCTATACCATCGGCACGACGGCTTCGGCCATTCTGCTTGTGCAGATTGGATGGATCGCAGACAGGTTACGGGTCCGGACGCTTGCGTTGTTCGTTCTCGTTGGATTTGTCAGCATGTGCTTGGCAATGGCTGTCGTAAACCACTGGCTACTGCTAATCGCAGTCGTGGCAGGCCTTCGTTTCTGTGGCCAGGGCATGATGAGCCACCTTGCATTGACAGCCATGGGCCGTTGGTTTCGTGCCCAACGAGGTCGTGCGGTTGCAATCGGTTCGCTTGGATTTGCGTTGGGCGAAGCGCTGCTGCCGATGCTGTTCGTCGCGATTGCAGCAACTGTCGGTTGGCGTGGCAGCTGGTTATTGGCTGCGGCCAGCCTGGTCTTCTTCACGACACCGCTGTTGATGTATCTGCTGCATCGTGAACGAACGCCTCAGTCTCTGGCGGTCAACGAGCATACGCCAGGCATTGGCGGCCGCCATTGGGAGCGGAAAGAAGCCATTCGGCATTGGCTTATCTGGGTGCTGCTGCCGGGAATCATGGCACCATCATTCATGATTACATCGCTGTTCTTCCACCAGGTCCACCTGACCAGCATCAAGGGTTGGGACCTAGCGAGTTATGTCGCCATCTATCCTCTGTACTCACTCATTGTCGTCGCTTGCAATCTCGGTGCGGGAATCCTGATTGATCGCTTCGGATCTGCCAAACTGCTGCCGTTCTATTTGCTGCCCTTGGCAGTCGGACTAGCGTTTATGGGATCGTTCACCGGCTTCTGGGTAGCCATCATCGGGCTATCCTTTCTCGCTATTGGCCAGGGCGGCGCCCATAGTCTTCTCGGTTCGATCTGGCCGGAGTACTACGGCACCCGCCACCTTGGAGCTATCCGCGCGCTGGTGGTTGCTTTCACGGTTGCAGCATCAGCCATCGGTCCGGGAATCACCGGCTGGCTGATCGACGTCGGCATCGGCTTTGAGTCCCAATGCATCGCAATGGCATTCTACCTAGTTGTTGTCAGTGCCGCCTTCGCCTTCGTGGCGCGTTTCGTGGTCGAGATGAAAGCTCCGGAGGCGCCAACAGGCTACTGAGAATGGACGCTATTGCCTGCTTCAGCCCCTGAAGTCAGGCACTATCAGTAAATTTCTGCTTCCAGCTGCCGCAGGTTCGGGCAATAATTGCCCTGCGACCACCCTGAAATGTGATGTGGGACGCGTGGAAACCGGGAGGCAGCTGATGCCCGATCGGAATTATCGCAACAAACTCAAAGCCAACACTCTACTCGTCGCCAGGCGAATCGTTGAAACAGAAGGTCTTGGCGCATTGCAGGCTCGCCGCATTGCGCAGGAGTCTGGATGCTCGGTTGGCACAATCTATAATTTATATGACGGCCTCGACGACTTGATCATTCGCGTCAACGCCGGGACATTGGAGGAGTTGGGTGCCAAGCTCTCAGCGCTACAGAGTTCCAGCAACACTCTGGCCGATGACTTGACGGCAATGGCATTGGCTTACCTTTCGTTCGCATTGGATCGTCAAACATCCTGGCGCGCGGTGTTTGAGCACCAGCTGGCCAAGGACAAGATAGTGCCGGATTGGTACCGTGAACATCAGGCCGAGCTGTTCTCGATCGTTGAAGCCAAACTCTCACCCCATGTCGAAGATGACCAACAGCGCAAGCTCGCTGCACGCGCGCTGTTCGCTGCTGTGCATGGGATCGTGTCAATTGCGCTCGACCAAAAGCTCGGTGATTTTGACTATGCGGCAACAGAAGCTCAGGTGAAGTTCATTGTGCAATCCGCTGCCAGGGGATTGGCAGCAGATGGCACGACAATCGCATTGCTGCCATCGTCGTACCCAACCGCGGTAAGCGATCAAGGCGGGCATCCGGGATAACTGCCGGGCGGCTCCGATCGGAACCGTCACCTGCTCTGGGTCACTTGTTCAGGCGGGTGCATCCTCTTGTGTGGACTTCTCGTCTGACCGGATTTGGTACTTGTTGAGCAGGCCGACTTGCGAAATTGCGAAAACCATCGTGATTGGCATGACACCAAATAGCTTGAACCCGGCCCAGAAGTCAGTCGAGAACGACCGCCAGATAAACTCATTCAGGATAGCCAAGAAGACGAAGAAGCAGGCCCACCTGAACGTCAAGAGCTTCCAGCCGCGTTCCTCGAGCTTGAAGACTTCCCCAAACAAAAATTTCAATAGGGCGTGGCCCATAACAAGTCCGCCGAAAAGGATCGAGGCAAACATCAGATTGACCACGGTCGGCTTGATCTTGATGAAGAATTCATCTTGCAAAAACAGTGTGATCGCCCCAAATCCCAGGACGAAAACGCCGCCCACCAGCGGCATGATCGGCAGCCGCTTGAACAGGATGCGTGATGCTATCAGTGCAATCGTTGTGGCAACCATGAAGGCACCGGTCGCCCAAAAGATCTTGGTCTTGTCAGTCGCCCCAAAGATTTCGACTGCGTAGGAATTGCAGACGAAAAAGACGACCAGGGGCCCGGTCTCAAGCAGTAGTTTTGGCAACTGCTGGGGATCGATCTCCGGTTCGCTGTCTGTGGCTTGGGCGTTGGATTTCGAAGGTTCGTTGCTCATGCGCTCACCGGGACCTTTACCATTCGCGAGGCGGGGCGGGCAGCAAACCTGTTCGGTCGACACCGTCAACGTATCAACACGGGTCGCAGCCGGTGCCAGCCGGGTTCATTACTCTGCTGGCGCAGAACTCTCGTCCGTGTCAATGCGATATCGCTGCATCTGCTGTGTCAGCCACCAGGCATAAAGTCCGCTCATTGGCATAATGAGGCAGATCTTGAACAGGATCCAGACATTCACACCGTCCATTGTGAAGCCCAAGATGTTGTAGATCTCATCCTTTGCAAAACCCAATCGGACAGCCTCATTGAGCACTGCAGTCAGGACAAAGAACCACGCGAAGCTCCACGTGAACTTATCCCAGCCTTCTTTGGTGTAATGGAAAGTCTTCTCGAAAATGTACTTGAAGAAATTCCTGCCCGTCCAAAGTCCGACGAACAGGAACACAGCGAACATGATATTGAAGATTGTGACCTTGATCTGAATCCACATCGCATCGCCGGTAATCAGCGTCATAATCCCGAAGGCAATCGTGACACCACTGGCGATCAAAGGGAACATCGGCAGACGGCGCAAAACCCACAACATTGCCACAACAGATAGGCCTGTCGCGGCGATCAGAGCCCATGTGCCGGCGATAATACCGTGCGTCGCATTGATGATAAACATTGCGACAAGGGGACCGAATTCTCCGAGAATATTGACTGTTTGCTCGGCATTGAATGGGTATTTCTTCAGTAGCCACTTCATGATGCGTGCGATATCCCGGAATTCATAAGGAAAGGAACTCGGTTGTCCGTGAGTTACTTGGGTAACTTGGTAGCTCGCTAGTCTAACGCAATAGCGTGAGCAAATTCTTTAGCGTCGAAAGGTGCCAAATCTTCGACACCCTCTCCAACACCGATCGCGTGTACCGGGATTTGGTGTTTATTTGCAATTGCGACAAGAATGCCACCACGTGCCGTCCCATCAAGTTTTGTCATGACAAGACCGGTCACACCGGCACGCTCACCGAAGACTTCAACCTGGCTCAGCGCGTTCTGCCCGGTCGTCGCATCGAGAACCAACAGAACACTATGCGGGGCGTCAGGATCGATTTTCTTCAGAACCCGCACAATTTTCTCAAGTTCGTCCATCAATCCGGCTTTGTTCTGGAGGCGCCCAGCCGTGTCCATCATCAGGACGTCAAAGCCCTCGGACTTGGCACGGGTGAAGGCGTCGAATGCCAAACCCGCGGCATCCGCACCGACTGCGCGTGACATCACTTCACAACCGGTGCGCTCACCCCAAACCTGCAGTTGCTCGATCGCAGCAGCCCTGAAAGTATCACCCGCAACGAGAAGAACCTTCTTGCCTTCAGCGCGGTACTTGGCAGCCAACTTGCCAATCGTCGTGGTTTTCCCGGTCCCATTGACTCCGACCATCAGCACAACATGTGGTTTGTTTTCTGCATGGATCATCAGCGGTTGGGCAACAGGTTCGAGCACGCTGGCGACCTCGGTCGCCAGGATCTCACGCACATCGTCCGCTGAGATGCCTTTGTCGTATTTTCCACTGGAGATCTTGTCGGTGATCCGCATAGCGGTATCGACACCGAGGTCAGCCTGTATCAGGAGGTCTTCCAGATCATCAATGCTTGATGCATCCAGCTTTCGCTTCGTGAAGACATTCGCAATGCCTTCCGTCAGTTGTGACGAGGTCTTGGACAGTCCCGTCTTGAGGCGCTGGAACCACGACTGCTTTGGCGGCTCGGGCTCCGCTCCGGTTTCGCTAACCTGCTCCGTTTGATTTGGTTCCGAAGCTTGTGGGATTGGTTCAATGGGTTCGTTATTGGCAAGTTCGGTGGGTTCGCTGCCTGAGGCTTCTTCAGGCGTGTCGGGCTTCTGTTGCTCAGCGGCCTCCTCACGTGGGGCGGTATCCGCTTGCTCTGGGGCCTCAGATCGCGAGAACAGACGGCCGAAAAAGCCTTGTTTCTTTTCACCGTCGCTCATCAGGTCGGCTCCGCAAGCAGTTGCTGTCCATTGTGTCCTGTCACGCGCAAGCGTACCACATCTCCCGGCGCGGCATCGACCGAGCGGCAACCAACCTGCGCGAACTGTGGTGTGCGGCCCATCTGTTTGCGCTCCATCAGTACCTCGGACATCGAGCCGACCTGCGTATCGAAGAATGATGTCAGTCTTACACGAGCCTTGTCGCGAAGTCGCGATGCGCGTTCTTTCACAACCCGCTTTTCTATCTGAGGCATCTTCGCAGCTGGCGTGCCGTTGCGCGGGGAAAATGGAAATACGTGCAGGTAAGTCAGCTCGCACTCGTCGACGATATCCAGTGTCCGCTGAAACATTTCCTCAGACTCTGTCGGGAACCCGGCAATGAGATCAGCACCAAACACGACGTCCGGCCGAAGCTCCTTGGCCTTCCGGCAAAACGCAATCGCATCGGCACGCAAATGACGGCGCTTCATACGCTTCAGTGTGAGGTCATCGCCGGCCTGCATCGAGAGGTGAAGATGCGGCATGAGCCGTGGCTCACTGCCGATGACGTCCAGCAGATGCGGATCAATTTCAACTTGATCAAGGGAAGACAGCCGCAGTCGCTCGAGTTGGGGAACATGCTTCAGAACCTGCTTGATCAGATATCCAAGCGTCGGCGAGCCCGGCAGGTCGGGTCCGTAGGATGTCATGTCAACGCCGGTTAGCACGACTTCCTTGTGGCCGTTATCGACTAGACGAGCGACCTGCTCAACGACCGCACCCGCTGGCACGGAACGGGACGGGCCGCGTCCGTAAGGAATAATGCAAAACGTGCACCGATGGTCACAGCCGTTTTGAACCTGAACATAGGCCCGCACACGGGATTCGAAGCCGTCCAACAAGTGGCCGGCCGTCTCCCGGACTTCCATTATGTCCGTAACCCGGATGCGTTCGGCATCCGGAAGGGCGAGCGATGCAAATGTTTCGGACTTGAGCTTGTCGGCATTGCCGACCACATGGTCGACTTCGCCCATGTCCGCGAACCGTTCGGGCTCGATCTGGGCGGCGCAGCCGGTGACGATGATTTTTGCCTTGGGGCTGGAGCGCCTCAGCTTCCGAATTGTCTGCGAAGCCTGACGAACAGCTTCGCTGGTGACAGCGCAGGTGTTCACCACGATCGCTTCATCGAGTCCGGCACCGGTCATGTTTTGCCGGATGATCTCCGACTCGTAGCTGTTGAGCCGGCAGCCGAGCGTGATCACGCGCGGCCCGCTCTCGACCGGCGAGCCTTCCGCGTCAGCGTCATCTGCCACAGCATCAGATATTGATTTCGACCGATCCGTCATCGGCGATCGTCACCTCGCCTTGGTACTCATGCTCGGCAGGTCCGCTCATGAGCACGCGTCCGGCCTCATTCCATTCAATTTGCAGATCACCGCCCGGAACGCTGACCGTTGCCTTTCGCTCGAGGTATCCGAGCCGCGCACCACAGACCAGAACCGCACAGGCAGCCGATCCACAGGCCTGCGTCAGGCCGGCACCGCGCTCCCACGTCCGCGTCATGACATGGCGATCATTGATGACTTGCGCAACAGAAATGTTGGCACGGTCGGGAAAGATCGGATGGTTTTCAAGCATTGGCCCAAATCTGTCCAGTGCCGGTGTGGTTACGTCAGGCACCCAAAAAACGGCATGTGGATTGCCCATACTGCAGACCGATGGTGAATGCAGGACAGGATCATCGATTGGTCCGATCTGAAGCTCGATCCGGGTTGTGTCATGGAATTCATCCCTGAGCGGGATCTCATCCCAATTAAAGCGTGGCACACCCATATCGACTGTGAGCGTGTTGGCATCGTTGCGCTGAACTGGAAGCAGTCCAGCATCTGTTTGATAAGTCGCCGCTGTGCCGGGTTCCTGCATCACCAGCCCAACACACCGCATACCGTTGCCGCAGGCCCCCGCGGTCGAACCATCCTGATTGAATATCCGAATAAATGCTTCCGTGCCGGCCGCCCGTGAAGGCTCCAGCGCCATAAGCTGATCGAACGGAGTGCGGGGGTGTTGCGCAATAATTGCAGCTTGATCACCAGACAGTCGGACAGTTGCCGCGCGCAAGTCGGCAACAACGATCTGGTTGCCCAGACCATTCATCTTATGGATCGGTATCGTTCGCGTGCCGCTCATGCCGTTATCTCGCTCCTGGCTGTCTTATAGCTTCGGGTTGTCTGGAAACACAAACGGCAGAATCGACGGGGTGTTGTCGCGCGGATCAACTGAATGAAGACAATGCGCAGCAGAATTGAACTTTGGCGCTGAGTGAAAACTAGGCAGATGCATCACCAAGTTAGCCTAAAATTTAATCTGAAATTCCAAGCATGTTCCGAAAGCCCACGGATTAAGTTGTAATTTCAATGGATTAATCTTTTGTTAATGATTGGCACAATTCTTGATCAGTAAGCCTCTGTCGCCGTCAGATCGCCTTTCGAATAGGCGTCTGCACATAAAAGAAGCAGCAAAGCTGCGCGCTACCAAAGAGGCTGGGGCATGGATAAAATTCAACCGGGGGCGGACGTCTTCTTCCTCCTAATGGGGGCAATCCTCGTATTCGCAATGCATGGCGGTTTCGCCTTCCTGGAAGTCGGGACTGTTCGCCGCAAAAACCAGGTCAACGCGCTTTGCAAAATTCTCGTCGACTTCGCAATCTCGACCGTTGTCTACTTTTTTATCGGCTATGCCGTCGCCTACGGCGTGACATTCCTTATGAGCGCCAAGGATATCTCAGGTGCAGCTGAGGGCTTTGATGGTAACGGCCTCAGCCTTGTGAAATTCTTCTTCCTCTGCACGTTCGCTGCGGCTATTCCGGCGATTATCTCGGGCGGCATCGCCGAACGCGCAAGGTTCCTTCCTCAATGTGTAGCGACGGCGTTGTTGGTCGGGCTCTGCTATCCGTTCTTCGAAGGGATTGTATGGAATGGCAATTTCGGCCTCCAAAGCAATGTCTTCGGTGGCGTTTTCGGAGCTGATTTCCACGATTTTGCTGGCTCGGTGGTCGTTCACGGTTTCGGTGGTTGGGCGGCGCTCGCTGCTGTGATGGTCCTCGGCGCGCGCCGCGGTCGCTACGGCAAGGATGGCGCATCCATGGGCATTCCACCATCATCGATCCCCTGGTTGGCGCTTGGTTCTTGGTTGCTGTGTATCGGTTGGTTCGGCTTCAATGTGATGAGTGCGCAGTCGCTGGAAGGCGTTTCCGGTCTGGTTGCAATGAACTCACTGCTGGCAATGGCTGGCGGCATTCTCGCTGCGGTCATCGCTGGCCGCAATGACCCGGGCTTCGTACACAACGGTGCGTTGGCCGGTCTTGTCGCTGTCTGCGCCGGCTCGGACCTGATGCACCCGATTGGTTCGTTCGTCACAGGCGCAGTCGCAGGCGTGATCTTTGTCTACTTTTTCCAGCTCGCGTCCAACACCTGGAAGATTGACGACGTGCTTGGCGTCTGGCCACTACATGGCTTGTGCGGTGTCTGGGGCGGAATAGCCTGCGGGATCTTCGGCCTTGAGGCGCTCGGCGGCATGGGTGGTGTCAGCCTCCTAAGTCAGATCGCAGGTAGCATCGCTGGCGCAGCTGTCGGATTTGCGGCTGGTTTCATCGTCTTCAAGCTCGTCGACTCCATATTTGGTTTCCGGATGAGCGAAGAAGACGAAGCTCGTGGTGCCGATTTGGCAATCCACAGCATTAGTGCCAATCCGGAAGATGACATGGCCGGACGTTAGGTTGTCGCGCTGTTACTCGATCCGGTTACGATATCGAGTAACAGCGCGGCGTTTTGTGATCCGGTCCAAGCAGGACAGCAACGGCTTCGCAGCCTTTCAACGGCTGTGGAGCCGCTGTGCGTTTTGTGGTTTTGACGAATGTCGCTTATCAATAGATCAAGCAATGCAAATCGCACGGAGGCAACGACATGGGCACGGCAACTCAAACGCCGAAAGCAAATTCGGAAGTGAGCATCGAGCCCGGTCAAGTTGGCTTCTCACCTGAGCGTCTCGATGTTCTGCGCAAAGCGTTCCAGCGCGAAGTCGACGAGGCGCGTATCCCGGGTTGCGTACTGGCCGTCGCACGGCAAGGCCAGGTGCTGTTCCATGAGGCTTTTGGGCATAGCGATCCTGTGGCCCAAACAAAGTTGACAACCGACACATTGTTCTCGATTGCCTCAATGACGAAGCCAGTGGTGTCGGTCGCCACTCTGCAGCTTTTCGAACAGGGCCGGTTGTTGCTTGGCGACGGTGTCGGTGAGCATTTGAGCGAGCTGACAGAACTGCGAGTCGGTGAAGTTGCTCGCCACGGTACTTTGATCACCAGGCCGGCTGCGACCCAGCCGACAGTCCAGGATCTTCTCCGTCACACGTCAGGCCTGACCTACCAGAACCGCGGGACGTCTGCTGTCTATCAGCGCTACCCGGGTTCATCCGCGTCCGCACCCAATCTACTGACGCGTGAAGAGATGCTTGCAACTTTGGCGGAATGTCCGCTGTTGTTCGACCCTGGAACCAAGTGGGAGTACGGCTTCTCGACAGACGTTCTCGGCTTCATCGTGGAGCGCCTGTCGGATCAGCAACTCGGTCAGTACTTGCAGGACAATGTGTTCAACCCGTTGGGAATGCAGGATACCGGCTTCGACCTCGCCGAAGACAATCACCAGCGATATGCAAAGCCGTTTGAGAAGGACCCGCTGACTGGCACAAAACCTGTTGTCCTTCATACTGACGGGCAGAGCAAACATTGGCAGGCTGGCGGAGCAGGATTGGTTTCCACGTCTGCGGATTATATGGCGTTCGCTCAGATGCTGTTGCAAGGCGGGCGGCACGCCAATGAAGACATCCTTGGCCGTAAGACCGTCGAGCTCATGACATCCGATCACCTAGGCCCAGAAATCGATAACCGCATTGCCGATACAATGGATCCGGCCTGCGGAGGGTATGGCTTTGGGTTGGGCGTTGCGGTGCGCCGCAGTGATGGCTTGTCAGCAAGCGCCGGTACGGCGGGAGATTTCTACTGGTCGGGCGTTTACGGCACATACTTCTGGGTAGACCCAATCGAGGAGCTGGCGGTTGTTTTCATGGCTGCCTGTCCAGGACTGATGCGTCTGCGTTATCGTCAGTTGGCGCGGTCTCTGGTCTATCAGGCGATCAATGATTAGTGGTTTCTTGTCGTCGGCTGAAGTCACGGAAGTGGTCGGCATCCGGCGTCAAGGCCCGGCAAAAATCTCTTAACGTGATCCCGTTTGTCGCCGCGAACAGTGCGCATCGTATCGCTATTTGTGGCACTGCAACCAATCAGAAATTGCCGAAAATCACTCCGCACAGTTGCAACTGACCCGAAATGGGTCATTCAATCATTTTCCGTTAGCTGACGACTAACGCATTGGCAACGCTGTTTCTCTAAAAATCGAACCAGTTCCAGAAGTTTGTCTGGTCAGTCGGCCCGGCGGGGCATGTGAGATCCCGCAAGCCGTGACCCGATCCAGTCAACTCATTGCCAATGGTATAGCGTAATGGCGTCAAAACATATCGATCCGGACAAGACCAAACTATTGCCGGCGACACTTGAGGATCTTCTGATCGGATGGGTGCGCCGCATTGGTGGCGTTGCAGTTCTTATTGTGAGCGCTGCAGTGTGGCTTGCCTTGCTGTCATGGTCCGCGTCCGACCCAAGTCTGAGCGTGACCAGCAATCAGCCGCCGACGAACTGGCTCGGTGCCCCCGGGGCGGCGGTCGCCGACTTGCTGCTCAACACGATCGGCCTAAGCGCGGTCTTTGTCCTAGTGACCTGCGTTGTGTGGGGCCTGCAACTTCTATTTTCAGATGAAGTAGAAGGCTTCCAGGTTCGTGCATTCTATGCCGCGATGGCGTTGCTTGGGATTGCCGGCGGTAGTTCCGCCCTGCCCACGGTTGAAGGTTGGCTGTTCCACCACGGTTATGGCGGCATCATTGGCGATGTCGTTCTCAATCTCATCGTAGGTCTGTTGGCCCAGTTCCAGGTCTCGTTTGCAGACACGTTGGCCGGCCTGTCCCTTTTCGCTGTAGGTTTCTGGGCGTTTTCCCGCGCCGTCGGGTTGGACCGCAAGCACATCATTCTGATCATGCGCCCGCAGAGCCGTACAGCCAAAACGAACGGGTCGAGGGCTCAGCAGCCGGAACGGCCCAGCGTCAAGGAAAGGTCTTGGGCGCAAGCGGCGATCGGAGGCGCGGCTTCGGCACTTGGCAATCATCTACGCCCGACAACAGAACCCGCGACGGCCGCAATGCCTCGCGAGAAGCTGATGTCTGAGCCGGAAAGAGAGCCGCCAACGCTCTCCACCAAGCCTGAGCCGAAGCAAGCTGAACGATCAATCCCTATCGAAGCGGATGGGGCAGAAGAACGTGACGATTCCATAATGGGCCTGAAGACGCGTCTCGAGGCGTCCGTGGAGAAAGATGCTAAGCGCATTGCCAAGATTTTCGCGCCGACCGGCAGCGACAACGACAAAGCCGCTTCTCAGCCCGAGTTGCCTCTTCAGCAGTCGCCAGCAAAGCCGGTATCCAAAAAGCGCTCCCAAGACTTGCCAAGCTTTTTGCTCAACGCAGATGGGGGCACCTTCGACGACGAGCCAGAATTCGAATTCGAGCCTATCACCGAAGTCGACATCGCGCCGCCGACGGAACCCGTTATCGAGGAGGCGTCTGCACCTGCACCTAAGCAAGAAGTCTATCGTCAGCCAAGCCTTGAGCAATTGAGCGAACCGGAACCCGTCGCGCCTGTTTCTCAGGATGAAGCCCTGGAACACCGCGCGACAGCAACGAAGCTAAAACGTGTCTTGGCAGATTTTCGAATTACTGGAGAGATCGCGGCCGTCAAGAAGGGCCCCGTGATTACATTGTTTGAGTTCGTCCCTTCAGCCGGCATCAAGGCCTCACGAATTGTAGCGCTTGCTGACGACATCGCACGCTCGATGAGTGCTGCGTCGGCACGCATTTCGCCGATGCCGGGACGCAATGCACTGGCCATCGAGATTCCGAATGAAACGCGGGACAGCATCGCGCTCAAGACGTTATTCAATAGCCACGCCTTTCAACAGACCGAGGCGCGGCTGCCTCTGATGTTGGGCGTCGACATCGTTGGCCAACCGATCGTAGCTGACCTTTCAAGTATGCCGCATCTCTTGGTTGCGGGCACGACTGGGTCCGGCAAGTCGGTCGGTATCAATGCGATGATCCTATCGCTCCTCTATCGGCGGTCTCCGCAGGATTGCAAATTCCTGATGATCGACCCGAAGATGTTGGAGCTGTCGGCCTACAACGGCATCCCCCACATGTTGGCGCCTGTTGTCACCGATCCTGCCGAAGCCGTCGAGGCATTGCGCTGGGCAGTTGGTGAAATGGAAGAACGATACAAGCGTATGGCCGATCTCGGTGTGCGCAACATCGAGAGTTATAACAAACGCATTGAAGCGGCCCGCACTGGCGCCAGCTTCGATGTCCAGACCGGTTTCGATCCGATCAGCAAGTCTCCAACCTTCGAAACGCGCACCGTCAACTTGGAGCCGATGCCGAACATCGTCATCGTTGTTGACGAGTTCGCGGACTTGATGAGTGTCGCCGGCAAGGAAATTGAAGCGGCCATGCAGCGCCTTGCACAAATGGCCCGGGCTGCAGGAATGCACTTGATTATGGCCACGCAACGCCCATCAGTCGACGTGATAACGGGCACGCTGAAAGCCAACTTCCCCGCGCGCCTGGCGTATCGGGTGGCATCAAAAATCGACAGCCGGACGATCCTGCAAGAGCAGGGTGCTGAACAGCTTCTCGGCGGCGGCGATATGCTGCTTGCTGTCACCGGTCGACCGGCTCAGCGGATCCATGGTCCGATGGTCACCGAGGAAGAAGTTGAGGCGGTCACGCGTTCTCTGCGACCAGATCCCCGGCCACATGGCAGTTCCATCGCCGCAGCCGCATAAATTTAGGCTTCCGCAGCCGCCATTCGAGTGCGCACTGGGAACCGGGGCCTATCGATCGGGCAGCGGAAGTCGGTGAGCTGACGAGCGCTGGGATGATCCAATAACCCACAGCCGAGGTCATGGTCGCGCTCGCTTTTGCTTGTCCTTGCAACGCGATTGACGTACAGCCTCCGCCGAGGGTGGACCGCAATACATCGCGAATCGATTTTCTTCGGCAGACTGCTGCTATTCATCTGCCCTCGTCTGGTCGCAAAGATAGGGAATTGAAGCCTGTAGAGGCTCCCATACCAACGCAACGAGGGATAGATGGCTGATTTTCGCTACGGCTACAGGCATGCAACGCGGTATCTGCCGGCAATACTTGGTTTGGCCACTGCGATCGCATTCTCCGTAGCTCCGGTTCAGGCACAAGAGAAGAAGCCAGCGACCAATCCTGTCGGAGCCGGGTGGGACAGTAAAGTCAAAACGGCTGACTCGGCTTCGGGCGGTCGGACGATGACAGCCGAACAGAAAGCGGCGGTTGATACCGTAAACACATATTTCAATGCCCTGAAGAATCTCCAGGGCCGTTTCGAACAGCTTGATCCAGACAAAAAGAAGACTCGCGGTAAATTCTACGTCCAAAAACCAGGTAAGTTCCGCTTTGACTACGCCCGGCCAAGCCGCAAGATTGTGGTGTCCGATGGCCGGTTCCTCGCAATTCAGGACCTGGATCTTCGCAACGAAGATATCTATGAGCTCGACAACACACCGTTTCGGATCCTATTGCGCGCCGACGTTGATCTGCTTCGCGACTCCCGTGTCCTTCAGGTTGAGCACAGCCCGGAGGCCGTATCGGTTACCCTTGCTGATAAAGATCCGGATGCAGTTGGTCAGCTAACCGTGATCATGACGCGCCAGCCTGAAGTGAACCTCGCCGGCTGGATCACCTATGACGCTCAGGGTCTGCAGACCAAGGTTGACGTATCGCAGCTCTCCACCCCGGATAGTCTCAAAGCTGAGCTATTCAAGCGCAAAGCCTTCTTTAAGGATGCTATACAACAATAGTCAGTGGCGGTTATTGTTACTTGCCAACATTGAGATTTGGACGATAAAACACTGGAAGATCGGTCATAGTTCTCGACGGCAATAGAACGTCGGCCAGGCGTCTGGTCACCTTGATTCGAGTGTCTGGTCCGCCACAACCAACGAATTCGTCGTGGATAAACTTGTTACATTCGGTAACATTTTAGTGATCATTACCATTGGATGTTGTTGAAGCCGGCTGTTCTGCGCTTATATAGTGGTAGACAGATGGCATCACCCCATATCGGTAGTGCCCCCCGTCTAGCCGACGATGTCCATCTGGTGCACCGGTATCCCTCCCGGTGCTCGCGCGATTAGCGCATGCGCCCAGCTCTCTCCCCCCGAGTGTTGGGCGCTTTTCGTTTGGGCCGTCGAATTCGAATGGATTTCAATGAAAGCGTGGTCGCGCGATAAACGACCGTCAATACCCCTGCATCTGACCAGTCGGCCGCGCAGTAGTCAATCCTCTATCCGGCTCACTGCCGAACTCGATTGATGCATGGGGCGAATTTGCCTCTATATCGGCATACTGTTCAGAGGTCGTCAGCTGCACCGGTCCAGGAACGCTGGCTTAGGTGTTGCAGCCTGATCTAGATGCAAGATCGCTGACCATCACAACGAATCAGAAGTTCTGTGAAGCTAAACAACTAGCTGCTCTGCGAAGGAGCAAGATCATCCGCATCATCGGTGAAATGCGCCTCGATCTCGCGCATCTCGGCAATTAAGCCCTGCAATCTGGAGCTGACCCGCTGCACCAGGTGATCTGTCATCTCTGGATCGTCGGCCAACTCTTTCAGCATCTCTGTCCGATTAATCAGCAACGCCTTGGTATGGTTGCGTGATTTGAACGATGCGGGGTGCTCAAAGTCATCGATGAACATTGCCATCTCGCCCAGCATCTTGCCGCCTTGATCGCCTTCGAGCTCCACGTCGGCACCGACACCGGCGACACAATCGATCTCACCTTCAACGATCAAAATGGCCTTGTCGCTGAGCTCACCCTGGACCGCGATGTCGTCGCCCGGCTGGAAAAGAACACGTTCGCTGCCCTGAGAAATCTTATTGATCTGAGCTGGGCTCAGGCCCTGAAAGATTGCTGCACGGGCGATGTGTGCTGATATTGCTGGCTGTATCATGGACAAAAATACCTCGTTCCGACTGTCACGCCGCGCCGGTACGAGAAACATCCGGGCGCAAGACTACGATCTCACGCAGAAATACTTACGCGTGAGAATCCAATGATTCGGGCAATGTGGTCTACTGATAAGCCGCAATTATCGACGGGTCTTTACGTCGTCGTTCTGGGGAAGTCAGCCAAAAGCAATGACACGCGCTTGCCGCTATGGTTTCGGCCAATGATCGCAGCGGCCAGTCTCAGCGGAAGGTCTTGTTGTGAGCGTTTGATCCAACTCTTGAGCGGAAAAGCCGGCTTGAAGGGGTATCGGCTGGAGCTAGGGAACCAGTTTGTATCCACCAGTTTCTGTCACGAGGATTTCCGCATTCGATGGATCTCGTTCGATCTTCTGGCGCAAACGATAAATATGTGTTTCGAGCGTATGGGTCGTAACGCCAGCGTTGTAGCCCCACACCTCATGGAGAAGGACGTCCCGTGTCACGACTTTCTCACCTGCGCGATAAAGGTACTTGAGAATTGATGTCTCTTTCTCTGTGAGGCGAACTTTCGACCCGCCTTCATCGACAAGCAGTTTCGATGCAGGCTTGAACGTATAGTGGCCGAGAGAGAACACAGCGTCTTCGCTTTGCTCGTGTTGGCGCAGCTGTGCTCGGATGCGGGCGAGAAGGACTGCAAACTTGAACGGCTTGGTGACGTAGTCATTCGCTCCGGCATCGAGACCCAGGATCATGTCGGCATCAGAGTCGTTGCCCGTGAGCATGATGATGGGTGCCTTAAACCCATTCTTCCTGAGGACCTTGCATGCTTCTCGACCGTCCATATCTGGAAGTCCGACATCAAGAATCATCAGGTCGAACCGGTCAACTTTGGTCTGGTCGATAGCAAGCGCCGCATTATCAGCCGTCGTTACCTCGAATTCGTCGTGTAGAGCCAACTGTTCACGTAACGGTTCACGAAGGTCCTCGTCGTCGTCAACGATGAGAAGCTTGCGCGCAGTGCTCATTGCAATTCTCCGTGTGATTGCATTCTGTTTCAGCCTCAAATATTACCACCAAGGTTGAGTAATCCCAAGGTATAACGGTTGGTATCGGGCGTTTTGGATATAGGTACGAGTTCAGCGAATTGCCGGTTCATAGCCAATAAAATTGCCACACGACGCGGTGAGCGATCGTCAACAGCCTGGCGTCGTCGAACCTGCCGGTACCATTCGCGCGATGCTCGATTTGATCGACTCAGCCAATTCCGGGCAGAAATACGCATCTCGGCCGATAGCGACCTTGCAGATCGCTGTACACACAAACGTGAGCATCGTTATCCTGCGAAGGAAATTTTTCAAAATCAGGCGGCACCGTCACCTTGATCGGGCCTGCTGTCATGCGCAGGCTGCCATCCGGCAACTGGACAACGGACGTGGCACGAAAACAGTCTTGGTCATTGCAGCATTCTTTTGGGTACCACAGGTGCGCGAGGGCTGGCGCTGGTCCAAATGAGATGAGCACGGCCATGATAGCCAGGCCGGCTGGCACTAAATTCAGTCTATTGAACGAGTTGCTCATTGCGGAATTCAGTCCTCTCGCGATCCCGCACCACTTAAATAGCTTGGTTGCCTGAGCGCGCGGTTGGCAAGAGAAATCTGCTTTGGCCATGCGCGAATTTCGCTGGTTTGCGGAAGCTCGGCTAGAGCAATTATCCAGATCTTGCGAGCAGTGATCGCGGCCCGCGGCCAATCGAAAGCCGAGATTTCGTGGATCCGAAGTGGCGGTCACAAAAAAAGGGCCTGCGCGGAGCAGGCCCAGTCAAGAGGCGCGGGGAGAAGCCTCCCCGCAACCTGGGAGGGGGTTAAATTCGCTGGCTTCCTGATCCGAATTCCGGATAGGCCTCCAATCCGATCTCGGCTTTGTCGAGACCTTCGAACTCTTCTTCTTCCGTGGGGCGCAAGCCGATCGTCGCGGCCAGGAATAGCCAGACCACCCCACTTGCGACTGTCACGAAGATGCCGATCGCAACCACGCCGGTAAGCTGGGGCACGATCGAGACTTCGGAGTTGGTCCAGGCAACAATCAGGGTGCCCCAGATGCCTGCGAACAAGTGCACAGGTATCGCACCAACCACGTCATCGATTTTGAGCTTGTCGAGGAGCGGTACAGTGAAGACGACAATGACGCCGCCAACCGCACCGATAACAACAGCCTGCCAGATCGCTGGTGTCAGCGGCTCTGCGGTGATCGATACAAGGCCGGCCAACGCGCCATTGAGAGCCATTGTCAGGTCAACCTTGCCATAGAAGATCTGGTTCAAAACGATCGCTGCAACAACGCCACCGGCGGCGGCCAGGTTGGTATTGACGAAGATCTTGGAGACAGATGACGCGTCGGCAATTGTTCCCATCGCCAACTGTGAGGCGCCATTGAAGCCAAACCAGCCAAGCCACAGGATGAACGTGCCGAGCGTTGCGAGTGCCATGTTGGAGCCTGGCATTGGGTTGACCTCGCCATTCGGGCCGTATTTGCCTTTACGCGCGCCGATGATGATTGCTCCGATGAGAGCGGCCCAGCCACCAGTCGAGTGAACCAGGGTCGATCCCGCAAAGTCAGAAAAGCCCATGTCGTCCAACCAGCCGGCGCCCCATTCCCAGGAGCCTTGGATCGGATAGATCACGCCGCACAACAGGACGACGAAGATCAGGAACGGCCACAATTTGATACGCTCGGCGACTGTGCCGGAGACAATCGAAGCTGCCGTTGCGCAGAACACCATCTGGAAGAACCAGTCCGAGCCGGTCGAATAGGCATTGGCTGTGTCCTTGGCCGGATCAGGCATCGTGACAGGGGAGATCTTGCCGATCACATCAGCAACAATCCATCCATCATCGCCCGGATACATCAGGTTGTAGCCGATCAGCCAGAACGCCAGGCCTGCGAGCGAATAGAGTGCAATATTCTTCGTGCACTGCATGGCGACGTTTTTCGTCCGCACCATGCCGGCTTCAAGCATTGCGAAGCCCGCCGCCATCCACATGACGAGGAAGCCGCCAATCAGAAACAGCATGGTGTTGAACACGTACTGCACTTCTTTCTGAAGTGCTTCCGGTTCGACCTTTGTGGCATCTTGCGCAAGACTGGGTTCAACCAGCGCCGCCATGGCAGCAGCGCTCAGCGCCCCTAGCCCGAGAAGTTTCGCAGTACGTTTCATAAGTTCTCCTCCGCTGATTAGATAGCGCTTGCGTCGGTTTCGCCGGTTCGGATGCGAACCGTGTGTTCAATGCTTGAGACGAAGATTTTGCCGTCTCCGATTTGGCCGGTCTTCGCTGCCGCGCTGATCGCTTCGACAGCTTTGTTGGCGTCGTCGCCGGAAACGGCCACTTCAATTTTGATTTTTGGAAGAAAATTCACCGCGTATTCAGCACCGCGGTAGATCTCTGTATGCCCTTTTTGCCGACCGTAGCCTTTCACTTCAGTAACGGTCATGCCTTCAAGGCCGAGCGAGGTGAGCGCCTGGCGGACCTCATCAAGCTTGAAGGGCTTAATAATCGCTGTCACGAGTTTCATGACGAACCCCCGGTTGTTCGACGTCAGGTCAGGGTTACCGTCAGCCGCTTTGTTCAAATGCCAGGTTCGGTGATGCCCGACACACCCTGCGTAAACGGGTAATCAAAGGCTGTGCCAGTTTGGGAGTATAATTGTAAGATATTGAAAAATATAAATAAAAAATGTGTTCGTTTAAAAATTGAGCATGCTCAGCGAGGAATAAACGCCTGATAAATAGGCATATACGCCTGAGTGCACAATAATTAGTCAATGGGTGTGTGGCGGCGCCTGATAAGACCTTCCTGCGTGGTGGACGCGATGAGTTGACCGCCGCGAGTGTAGACGCTTCCACGGCAAAACCCGCGGGCGCCGGAGGCTGATGGACTGTCCTGCACGTAGAGCAACCACTCATCGGCGCGGAACGGCCGATGCAACCACATGGCATGATCAAGGCTTGCCATTTGAACGTCGGTTGCAAACAGCGGTTTGCCGTGTGCAATCAGCGCGGTATCCAGCAGCGTGAAGTCCGATGCGTATGCAAGAATACACTGATGCAGGCGCGGGTCCTCCGGCAAGTCGCCGTTTGCGCGCATCCAGATGCTTTGCTGCGGATCAGCCTTTGGGCGATCGGCATAGCGGCTCGAATCAACCGGCCGCATTTCGATTGGGCGTTCATGGTCCCAGTAGTTCCGCATGGCCTTTGGCAGCCGCTCGATGATCCGGTCGCGCAGTTCCTGCTCGTGCGGAAGCTCTTCCGGTGCCGGGACGTCCGGCATCTTGCTGTGGTGATCGAAGCCATCCTCGAACTTCTGAAACGATACGCTCATCGAGAATATCGGATGGCCGTGTTGGATAGCGCGAACGCGCCGGGTCGTGAAACTACCGCCATCGCGTATTCGCTCAACATCATACACCAGCGGATGGTTTGGGTCGCCGCCAATCAGGAAATAGGCATGAAGTGAATGCGCTGAACGTTCTGGCTCGACAGTTCGGGCAGCGGCAACCAGCGCCTGGCCCAATACCTGGCCGCCGTACACTCTCTGCCAGCCGATCTGCGGACTCTGCCCCCTGAACAGGTTGATCTCCAGCTGTTCGAGGTCCATCAGCGAGATGAGTTCATCAAGTGCGCTCTTTGAACTGTTTGGTTCGGAGGCCATGGTGCTTATATCAGTCCTTTAGAAGGTGAATTGCCCGACTTGAGCGTCAACCCGTTGTTGCAAGATGATCTACACTTGAGAGGTAGAGCAACTTTTGGCCTGAAGTCGGCATGGGTCCTGTTCCGACTTGAGGTCCGTCACTCTGGTGTTCGAGGTCGCTCGACCGCAGTGATAGACGTAATTACGATCGAGACAATTGCTTTCACGAACAGATTGTCACCGCTCCAGTCCTAGTGTGCACCATATGATAGTAACCGGCCCCAAGAATATCGACATCCTCATTGCTGGTGGCAGCTTTACCGGCTTGACGCTGGCGATCGCGATCGCGGATGCGTTTGGTTCTGAGTTGGATGTCATGGTGGCCGGTGTCGACGGCGACACCATAGCGGACCCAGGCAGCCCACGTGCATTTGCGCTGTCAGCATCTTCGAAGTCCCTTTTGGAAGCATTGGGGCTCTGGTCATCAATCGAACCTCAGGCCCAGCCGGTTCAAGCGATTGAGCTGACGGATAGCCCGCTGTCTGCTGGAATTCGTCCGGTTCATCTCACCTACAGCAACATGCTCGATAATGGTTCGCCGGCGGCATACATTGTGCCCTCATTTGCGCTCGGGCAGGCCCTACTGGATCGCTGCGCAGCGCTGCAGCGGGACGGCGCAGTGTCGCTGCTGCCCGATCAGGTTGCCAATGCTGTTTTCGCAGCCGCTGGAGCGACAGCTGTGCTTCAGTCCGGGGGTGAAGTCAGTTCAAGACTATTGGTGGCTGCCGAAGGCCGAGAAAGTTCACTGCGGTTGGCTGCCGGGCTCGATGCGGTCTCCGTCGACCATGAGCAATTGGGTATCGTTGCCACTGTACGCCATGACAGGCCACACAACGGAACGGCAGTTCAGCACTTCCTGCCTGCTGGTCCGTTTGCCATTCTCCCGCTCCCTGGACAAAGATCCTGCGTGACGTGGTCAGAGGCGAAGGCCACCGCCGAACATATCATGCGGCTGGATGAGCGCGGGTTTCTCGAAGAGCTTGATCAGCGCTTTGCAGGACGATACGGCGCAGTCGAGCTTGAGGGAAAGCCGCGCAGCTTTCCACTCAGAACTCAAATCGCGCGCAAATTCGTTGCTGAGCGTTTCGCCTTGGTCGGTGACTCAGCTCACGCAGTCCACCCGATTGCGGGCCAAGGCTTGAACCTGGCCTACCGTGACATTGCTGCATTGACCGAGAGTCTTGTCTCAGGCGCGGCAGTCGGTCTTGATGTTGCAGACCCCGTCATTCTCGAACGCTACGAGAATTGGCGCCAATTTGATTCCGTTGTGGCCGCGGGTGTTTTCGCCGGCATCAATAAGCTGTTTGCGAACGACTGGTCGATTTTGAGGTCAGTCCGGGAGGCTGGGCTCGGAGCCGTCCAGCAAATGGACGGACTGAAAGCAATGATTGTCCGACACGCCGCCGGCCAAACCGGTGAACTGCCTAAGTTGTTGGCTGGGAAGCGGCTTTCCGTCTGACGACATGTCCAGGCAAACGAGTAATCCACAGGATTCTTGTTGATGGTTCGCGCCGGGTTTGCGAGCGGCGCTTCCGCCCTTGGCTGAAGAATTGTGCGTTTACCGATAAGTCTCTCGCCATTTTTTCTCAGAACGTCTACAACTGAGTCGTGACTGACCCTGTCAAGTTTCAATGCCGATTACATGTTGAGCTTATTGCGCGCATGCAGTCGTAGTACTATTACGGTTCAGTGTAGCGGAGATCTGGACCCGGCAAACGGTGCGATCGAACACGTTTGCCGATCACGAGCAACTTCTCGTAGCAGCGCGGAACTCAATGAGGCGAACAACAAAAAAAATCCGCTACATGACTGCCCTGGCAGTCGCCTTCGCTGTTCTGCTGGCCGGCATTTCGGCGACGTTGCTTATAGACAGAGATCGAATAGATTTTGATATTGAAACACCAGGTGTCGTTGCGGCACCACGGGACCAGCACGATGTGTCTAGCTCGACGCTGCTTGATGGCCGTTATGGTGTGGCGCTGAGCAGCGGCAAGATCACGCAAAAGGCGATAGGCGGGAAACGGCTGACAGGCCGCGAGGCCCGAGCGACACTCAAAGCCGGCAAGGCTGTTCTTGAGCTGCATAAAGGCACGATGGTCATCGGCAGTCCGCTTGACGCGCTCGAGCAGCAGTTTTCGCCTTATCCTCCGCTTATCGCAGCTCTCAGATCGCTTTCATTCTCAGTACTGGAGATTTCGCAGGGCCGCATCTCAGTTATTCTGCCTTCGGGTCGAAATGAGTGGTTGTTCAACGTCAATTTGGTTGTCCAGCCGCGCCGCTCTCAAGGCTTATCAGCCCAGGGAACTGCGGTTTGGCGAGGACATAAGATTGCAATCGATGTCGATGCCGGCCGAGTATCCACCACTGAGAACCAACTGCCCGCCAGGGTTAGACTTTCCAGCCAGCTTTTCTCTGTGAGTTTCAATGGTCAGATCGGCTTCTCGAATGGCCTCGAACTGACTGGGAATGCTGAGATTGGAGGCAAGGACACACGTCAGTTTGCGAGATCACTCCGAATAATTTGGCCGGAATGGGCTGGAATTTCAGATTTCGAAATGTCGAGCCCGATGACATGGACTGCGACAGCGCTCACGTTCGAGAAAGTCCGGGCCAGATTCGATGACAACGAAGCAACTGGTATTGTTGCAGTCAAAGGGTCTCGTGAAAAACCACAGATCACGGGGACACTCGCCTTTGATACCCTTGATCTGACGAAATATTGGACCATGCGGGCATCCGAAAGCGAGGCCGTTGGGCAGAGCTGGTGGGAGAGAGTAGCTGCTGCCTGGTCGGAGCCGCTCATTCGCCATTTCGATGCCGATCTCAGAATGTCAGCCAATCAGGTCGTAGTCGACAGCATGGCACTCGGCAAAGCTGCAGCAACGGTTGCCTTGAAGGATGGGAAGCTGTCAGCGCAGTTGGCGAAACTATCTTTTGCAGGCGGCAGTGGCAGCGGTCAGGTCACTATCGATCAAAGCAGGCTGATCCCGAAAACCAGCTTTCATGGGCGATTTGTCAACGTACCTCTGGGTGATTTGACGAGCTCGATTTTTGGCATTCGGGGCATAGAGGGCCGTGCCACGGTAACAGCTGATCTGCGTTCCCAAGGGCTTGAGCAAAAGGATATCCTGAGTGGTTTGGAAGGTGACCTGCGGCTGGAACTGAGCGACACTGGTGTTGTCGGTTTTGATCTCAATGCGCTGGCAACCAAGGACCTGACGGTTAATTCGGAAGTAGCCGGCAGTCGGCCTGTTAATCTGCTGAGTGAGTTCCTTAGAGGAACAACGCGATTGTCAGCACTGAAAGTGGATTTCGGCCTGCACTCCGGTCAGTTGCTGAGCAAGAAGTTTGAAGCGCTTTCTGATGACCATCGCCTTCAGCTTTCGGGAAATGCAGATCTCGTCAAGCGCACGATTGACTTCTACGGCACGGTCAACAAACGCGTGGCGCCGTCGTCAGAAACGTCCAGCGTTGCTCCAGAGTCGTCGGCTGAGAGCGATAGCGAAGGCAGTCGCAGCATCAGGCTGACCGGACCCTTATCGAAACTCAATCTGGAAGTGCGCGATGGGGTGGCTTCGTCAGCGGCGACGAAGTAATTTCGCACAGTAGACACCCGACTGAAATTTGATTTCTGCGTCGGTAATCCTACAGCACGGCACGCGTAGTCTCTTCCCAGGGCGAGCAGAATTCTGCTAAAGCACAGAATTCTGCCTTACTGCTTCAGCACAAGAGGCAGCGTGTAAGCGTTTCCCATCGGTAAAGAGGTCGACTGCGTGAAGAGAATATTTGGAGCGGCGCTGCTCATGACGGTCGCTGCCGCGATGAGTACGCTTGTTGCGCCGGTCTCGGCTCAGACAACAACAGAGACAGCGGCACCAGAAACGACTACGACCGAAACTAAGCCGTCTGAGCCTACCATCACTGAACGGAGCGCATCTGCGCCAGACGCAGCTACGCCAGCCGCGACCGAGGCGGCCACGGACGAGACAAAGCCGCCGGCCACTGAAACGGTCACGGCCGAGCCTGCGCCAAAGACGAAACGGCCCGCAAGACTGCGTATTGCCAGCTGGGGCGGCGCATATGGTCAGGCACAGCTGGCCGCAATCATAAAACCTGCCGAGAAAGAGCTATCCGTCACGATTCAAAGGGTTGAGTTGAGCGAAAGCAAACCAGTCGACCAGAGCGCAGACGTGCTTGAGTTGCGCCAGGACAGTTTGCTGCATGGCTGTCAAAAAGGTGACTACCTGCGGCGTAGTGAGATCCAACTCGCACCATCGCAGGACGGCGCCGCGCCGGAAGCCGACTATTTGACAGGCGGTCTCTCAAATTGCGGCGTTGCCAGTTTCGCCTGGTCGTCGCTTATTTTGTTTGATCGCTCGAGGTTCAAAAAGCGCAAACCAACCCGTCTGTCCGATGTGTTCGACATCCGACGCTTCAAAGGCAAGCGAGCCTTCCTGCGCAAGCCTGAGAACCTCTTTGAAATGTTGGCCGTCGTCACCCTCAAAGGGACGAGTTCTGCGACTGTCTATGAAGACCTCGCAACACGAGACAACCGAGACAAGGTATTCGCACGGCTGGAGGCTCTGCTTCCCCATATTGTATGGGTTGATACACCGTCGGAAGCCCTGGCCAAATTAGAGAGTGGTGATGTCATCTTTGCTGCCGGTTTCAGTGGTCGGGCATTCCGAAAGACGATTGCCGGCAATATTTCCGCATTGTGGGACGGGCATGTCTACGATTACCTGTCCTGGGTGGTTTCGAACCAGGCTCAGAACAAGGAGCTTGCCAAAAAGTTTGTCGAGTTGGCGACATCTCCGGCCCGGTTGGCAGAACAGGCGAAGCAGTGGCCGTATGGTCCGATGAGGAAGTCGGCTGCTGCAAAGGTTGGGCGACACGCCACCCTGGATCTCGAATTGGCCCCCTTCATGCCGACGTCGCAGATCCGCTTGCCGCAAGGCTTACGACGTGATGCAGCGTTCTGGGACGAGCACGGTGAACGATTGAGTGACCGACTTGCTGCGCTTTTCGAAGGCTTTCCGCGAGGCGTCCGTGTCCCGCCGCCACCGCGCAAGCCACCACCGCCAGCCAAGGCTGATGATCAGAACTGATCAAGCGAACAAGTTGGACCGCTTGTTGCCCGCCTTCCATCCGCATTGCTGCCGGGCAGCCTTCACGTCGCCGCTCGTAAGGCTTCACGGTTTAGCGCTTGTTGGCACGTCAATCCGCACAGTGGTCCCTTCACCAAGTCTACTGTCGATCTCAATTACCGCGCCGATTTGTTGGCACAACCGATGCATCAGCCCGTAGCCCTGGCCTGTTGTTGATCGGTTTTGGCGAATACGGGAGAGCTCGGTCGTACCCATTCCAAGCCCTCGGTCCACGACGGTCAACCGGACGTGCTCGGATCCAGCGGCTTCCCCGTTGATTGTTACGCAGGATTTCACTGGGCTGAATTTTATAGCATTCGCGACAGCATTGATGATGATCTGTTGGAGCTTGACTGGGTCTGTGTGAACCATGAGTACGCCTTCATTCAAGCGAGTCTCAAGCCGTACGCCCGAATCGTCCGCTGCAGGGTGCATCAATTGAAGCGCCCGGCGAACGATGGCGCCGGCATCGATGTCGCGAAGTTTCGAGCTTGATGCATTGCCAGTCGATCCGAGTTCCTCGATTGCCTGCGATACAACGCTCAATGCAAAGTCCGCACTTTCGCTGATTGATGTCGCATATTCCTTGTAGCGATCATCGCCGAGTGGCCCGAACGATTCTGATCGCATGATGTCGGCACTTGATGCGATGGCGCCAATCGGAGAACGCAGCTCATGCGCAATCTTGCGCAAAGCAAGCTGCATGGCCTCGCTGGAGGTTGGCGTCGGACTGCCTGCTGCGTTGCGGTCCGATGGGGCGTTATCATCCGTCGACATAGATGCGGTGCAATCCATTGAGCTATCAGAGCTATTCAAGCTCAGCAGTGCACAATATACTGCTGGTTTGGGATTTGGCACAATCGGTCCTCGAATGCAGCGAAAGCCAGGAGCTTCCGCAGCCGGGCAATTTTAAGCAGGAAACAAGTTTGGCACGCTTAGAAGATATTCATGAACCGGCTCGCAGTCGCATGGCTGATCTGCCATGTCCGGAGTTTGCAGATCAGCCGTGGGTTCCCCGCAAGCCAATGTCCGATAGGCGAATTGCCATCGTTTCGACGGCTGGGTTGCAGCGTCGCGGCGATCATCCATTCGATATGGGCGGACAGGACTACCGCGTCATCCCAGGCGATACACCGTCTTCTGAGATCGTGATGAGCCACATCTCAACCAATTTCGATCGGTCGGGCTTCCAGCAAGACATCAACATCGCTCTGCCGATTGACCGTCTGCGTGAACTGGCAGATGCCGGCACGATCGGATCGGTCGCGGATTATCACTATTCATTTATGGGTGCGACCGATCCTGAACTGATGCGCCCGCATGCCGAGCGCATGATTGACCTCATGAAAGACGACGGCGTCGACACGGTTCTGCTTGTTCCCATATGACCGTTCTGCACGCGCGCCGTGGGCGCGCTCGCACACTACATTGAGGCAGCTGGCATCGCGACCACCCAGATCAGTCTGATCCGTATTCACACGGAGAAGACAAATCCGCCGAGAGCGTTGTGGGTCTCATTCGAACTCGGTCGTCCATTTGGAGTGCCTGACGATCCTGAATTTCAGCATCGGGTGCTGAAGGGTGCAATGGATCTGCTCGACGCCGATGCCGGCCCACTTCTTGTCGACTATCCAGAGGACGCTCCGTCAGTCGATCTCGAAGATATGGACGGTTGGGTCTGTCCGATGCCGGTTCGACCTTCCGCCGACGCGGCAGCCGAACCCGCAGGCACGCTGCTGGCCGAATTGTCATCTCTGCGCCAGTGGTATGACTTGTTCCTCGAAAAACGTGGCCGCACGAGTGTCGGTGTATGTAGCCAGCCACTTGAGGACGTAGTGCGTTTCATGAGCGGCTCGGTTGCGGATGGCCAGGTTCAGCGATCCGCGAATGGTCTGACCGCGGCGCAAATCCTGAAACTTGGCAGCGAAGATCTCAAGGCATTCTATTCGGAAGCCGCGCTGGCAATGCCGGGCAATAAGGAAGCGCGTCAGATCACGAATTGGATCTGGGAAGAAACAGAGTTGGGACGAACGCTGATCGCGCTCCGTCCAATCTGTATGCAAAGCGACGACCAGGAGATCAAGCGCGTCGGCCAGGTCGCATTGGTTCCCCACAGCCATTGGCATCTTGCAGGAGGTTCGCCGTGAGGCTTCTGCTGCTGCCTACTTGTCACGACCAGTCACGGCAATTAACCTGCGCCACATACACCTCATGAAAGGCAACAATCATGTCCGCACCTATCAAGGTCTTCTGGCAGCCTCATTGAACAAGCTGTCTCCGGGTCAAAGAATACCTGTCGGTCCGTGGGATCGAATTTGAATCTGTAAATGTTATGGCTGACGCAGCCGGCATGGACGAGCTGCAGCGTCTTGGCGCGCGGACCGTGCCGATCGTTTCGCAGGGCGACAAGTTCGTATTTGCCCAGGTCATCAAGGATGTCGTTGAATTCCTCGGCCTTGAGGATGACACAGCACCGGAACTGACACCCGATCAACTGAAACAACGCTATGCCGATGTTGTGGCAATTGCTACCGATCTGGTCCGACAGATGCCGGACGATCGGCTGGAAGATCAGTTACCCAACCGGCCGCGGTCCTGGCGCGTTCTCATGCATCATGTGTTTCAGATCCCGACAGCATTTCTGGATATGGAAGAGACCGGCGAAACGCTGACATACGAGAACATGGTGGCTCCACCACCGGACGACATGACAACATCCGCAGCTATTGCCGACTTCGGAGAGGCTGTGAGCGCGCGGTTCGCGGCCTGGTCTGCCAAGACCGCCGGTGAGGACTTCTCTGGTCCGGTTCCGACATATTTCGGTAACACCACCCGACATGAAATGCTGGAACGAACGGTCTGGCATTCAACGCAACATGTTCGCCAGGTTGCCTCGCTATTGGAGCAGGCCGGCATCTCGCCAGAGCAAACGGTGACACCGGCACACATCGCAGGCCTGCCGCTGACCGACAAGGTCTGGGATGAAGTCCAGAGTTAGCGACAGACCGGGAACAAGGCGATCCGGCACTTAGGGGCAAAACGGGTATATGCCCCTGAGTACTGATGTCTTAGGTCTTCTGGGGAAACCGCCCAAGTCACAGGTCATCTCCAGTGGGAATTAAGCTGTGCCCTTGATAGGGCTGGCGATTGTCCGCGAGCCGCGATAATCTCCGCACGCAATGCAGAAAAAGCCCCAGTCAGAGTTTGCAAAACTACCATCAGTGGATCGTCTGCTCACTAGTGACGGAGCGGCGGTCCTGATCGAAGCGCACGGCCACGCTGCCGTCGTGAAGGTCGTGCGTGCGGTGTTGGACGAGTGCCGTTCCGCGATCCGAGCCGGTGTGCCGGTGCAGGTTTCAACGGCGGCCGTGTTGGCGAATGTCGGAGATCAACTGAGCATGGCTGATGGGCCATCCCTTCGCCCGGTGTTCAATCTAACAGGCACAGTTCTACACACTAATCTGGGTCGTGCGTTTCTTCCCGAGGAGGCTGTCGCCGACGTGACCGCTGTTGCACGTGGTGCCAGTAACCTTGAATATGACTTGGCAAGCGGTAAAAGAGGTGATCGCGACACACACCTCGAGGCGCTCGTTTGCGAAATAACAGGCGCCGAGGCTGCAACGGTTGTCAACAATAACGCCGCCGCGGTGATGCTGGTCCTCAATACACTTGCGATTGGCAAAGACGTCCCAGTCTCACGAGGCGAACTCGTCGAGATCGGCGGCTCATTCCGCATACCGGATATTATGGCTCGATCAGGCTGCAGGCTTGCGGAAGTCGGCACTACCAATCGCACGCACCTCAAAGACTTTGCAGCAGCCATCGGCCCGGACACGGCGATGATCATGAAGGTGCATACCTCCAACTACGTCATTCAGGGTTTCACCAAGGAAGTTCCGGAGAGCGAACTGGCGGATCTCTGCCGCGAGCATGGTCTCCCATTCGTCAATGATCTCGGCAGTGGAACGCTCGCCAATCTCGAAGACTATGGCCTACCGCATGAGCCAACGCCAATGGATGCATTGCGAGATGGCGCTGATGTCGTGACTTTCTCAGGCGACAAGCTTTTGGGAGGCCCACAAGCAGGCCTGATTGTCGGACGCAAGGACCTGATCGCAAAGATCAAATCAAACCCTATGAAGCGCGCCTTGCGCTGCGATAAGATGACAATCGCGGCCCTTTCGGCTGTGCTGCGGCTCTATCGTGATCCCGCGCGGCTCGCCCAACGTCTGCCAGTGCTCACAGCACTGGCCCGTCCATTGGGAGATATTCAAGAGGCTGCCGAACGAGTAACCTCGAAGATACTTGAAGCATTCGGCGATCATTTGGGGGTTACAGCCCAAGCTTGTGAAAGCGAGATTGGTTCGGGCGCTCTTCCGACACGGACCATCCCGAGCTATGGCATCGCGCTCACGCCCTGCAGCAACGCGAAGTCCAGCCGTGGCACATGGCTGAACAATCTGTCCGTGGCCTTCCGACGCCTTCCAATTCCGGTCATCGGTCGCGTTCAAGATGATACGTTCATTCTGGACCTTCGATGCCTCAATAATGAAGCGGCATTCGTGGCGCAGCTGGACGAGCTCGACCTGACACCATGATTATTGCCACCGCAGGACATGTCGATCACGGCAAGACGTCACTCGTTAAGGCACTCACGGGTGTCGATACCGATCGCCTCCCCCAAGAGAAGAAGCGCAATCTCACCATCGATCTGGGCTTTGCCTATATGCCGGGCGGTAAAGGCCAGACGATCGGTTTTATCGATGTGCCGGGTCATGAGCGTTTCATCCGGAACGCCCTTTGTGGTCTCGCCGGAACCGACTTTGTCCTGTTCATTGTGGCAGCAGACGATGGTGTCATGCCGCAGACACGCGAACATTTGGCGATTATTGATTTGCTCGGCATTACGCATTGCGCTGTTGCGTTGACGAAAATCGATCGCGTGTCGGAAGACGAAATTGAACTGGCCACCGAAGAGATCAACGAGGTGTTCGCGCCTACGGGCTTGGCTGATCCGCTGATCTTCAAAGTCTCGGCGCATTCTGGATCTGGTATCGAGCAATTGCGAGATCACTTACTGCAGCAGGCGCGCGCGCTGCCGCAGCGTCCGATCAAAAATCACTTCCGCCTTGCAATCGACCGCAGGTTTGATGTGTCCGGTGCCGGCCTTGTCGTGACGGGCACGGTCTTCTCCGGCAGCATCGCGGTTGGCGATAGTGTCGGCGTGCTGGGACTCGATATGCAGCTGCGCGTTCGCGGGATACATGCGCAGAACGCGGAGGCGAAGCAAGGTCGCGCCGGCCAGCGCTGCGCGATTAATCTCGCTGGTCCCGAACTGCGTAAGGAGGCCATCGAACGCGGCCAGTGGCTGACCACTGCCGCTGGCTCAGAACCGGTCTCGAAATTCGATTCCGAGCTGACAGTTTTGGCGAGCGAGCCTCGCGCTCTGGCCAATTGGACGCCGGTTCACGTTCATCTCGGAGCAGCGGAAACAACCGGACGTGTCGCAGTCCTCGGTCAACGATCCATTGCTGTCGGTGAGACAGACCTCGCGCAACTCGTGCTCGATGAACCAATCGGAGCGGTCCACGGAGATCGCTTTATCATTCGCGATCAATCCGCCCGCCGAACGATCGGTGGCGGTCGGGTCATCGACCTATTCCCACCCAAGCGGGGCCGATCGAAGCCCGATCGGTTGACCTGGCTCGGAGCTGTTCGAGAGCCGGACGATAAGGCTGCTTTAACGGCGCTACTCGATCTGGCGCCCTCTGGTGTCGACCTGGATCAGTTTGCCATAAATCGCAACCTGACCCCTAGCGAATGCGAAAGGGTCGTTGCCGCATGCGCTGGGAAGGTTGTTCAAAGCGATCACCAGAGAGTGGCGTTCGCAGGCGCGCGCTGGCTGCAGTTGCGCAAAGCAGTCCTCGCGCGTTTGAAGGAGTGGCACAAGTCCCAACCTGACAACACCGGTATGGGTGACAATCGGATATTGGAAGGTACCGGCATTCGAATGTCCCGGGACCTGTCAGCAGCGATAGCAGCCGAGCTGGTCCGTGACAAAGTGCTGACGCGCGAGGGTTTCGGTGTCCGCCTTCCGACACACACGGCGCGGCTGGAAGGCGCTGATGCAACGCTATGGCAATCGGTTGAGCAGGTTTTCAAAGACTCGGGGCTGCGGCCAATAACGGCCCGTGAGATCGAGCAAGTGGTTGGTGGCGGGCTGAAGCGCATGGATTCCTTCATGGCGCGGGCGAGCCGGGTTGGTCTGGTACATCGCATTTCAAAGACCCGGTTTGTCACGCCGTCTAACCTCAAACTACTCGGTGGGATTGCTGAGAAGCTCGCGGGGGAGGCCGATGATCAACTCCTGATGGTAGCGCCATTCCGCGACGAAAGTGGCGTTGGACGCAATATGACGATCGAGATACTCGAATACTTCGACAAGCAGAAGTTCACTCAACGCGAAGGTGAAGGGCGTCGTATCATCCAACCGGCTGACAAGGTGTTCGCAAGCCGCTAGACTGCAACAAGCTCGAATTATGAACGACCCAATGCCCAGAAGAACTGAGCTACCGCAGGCCGGTTCGACATTCGTGTCGATGTTGCGGTAACTGCCTAACTGCCAGACTGTGGCAGAAGCGAAAATTGGAAAGGAATCGCACCCTGGTGGGGCGCCCGGTCTTCAAAACCGGTGGGACGCGTTAGACGGGTCCGGTGGGTTCGAATCCCACTCTTTTCCGCCATAACCTATTGAAAAAATCGATTTTTAGTGCAGCCTGCCGCCTCCAGAGTGGATCTGCAACGCAGGCTGCCAAATGGGATGCATTGAGGAACCCTGCGCCTATCTGCAGCACTTTTCAGTGGATTCCGACGTGTAGCAACAGGTTCACACGGGTTGCGTGAACCAGCGGCGCAATGGTGATAAAAGTTGCGGAAAATGACGAATCACAACCCTTTAGAGGACTAAGGGCACCGCTCAGTTGAGTGTGTAGCGTCCGGCGCCTTCCACGAGACAAGGTTCAAAACCGAGGACCGAAGGCAGAAACAAAGGACGCCTACCGTGCTGCACATCGCGAGACTACTTTTCGCCGGGCTATTGCTTCCGGCGCTGATGCTATGCGCCCATGTCGGCGCAGCAAACGCACAACAACCGAAATGGGCTGTAAGCTACTCCGGCATCGATGTCGCCAAAGATGCCTACTACAGCTATTCAGGAATTGTCGTTTCGACAAAGCGTGATCTCTCAAAGAGCGGGATCATGCTGCAAGGGTTTATGGGTTATGGCGGCTACGACTACGACAATCCTTCCGTGACCGGTGGCAACGTTGACGGTGATCTGCTGCAGTTCTCCGGCCTCGTCGGATATATGTTCGTGCGCTCGACAGGTTCAGCCTCTGTCTACGTGGGTGTTGACTATCAGGATCATGATCTGGATCCGGCAGACCCATCCAATGAGATCTCGGGTAGCGAAGTTGGCTTCAAAGTGACCGGAGACGTCCGCCACGTGACCGACCAGCATTACCTGACACTGGAGGGTTCCTACTCAACAGCTTTCAATGCTTACTGGTCGCGCTTCCGTATCGGTATGACGAGAGGACGCTTCTCAATCGGGCCTGAAGCTCTAGCCATTGGCAACGATGGGTTCGATGCGCAACGGGTTGGTGGCTTCGCGGTCATGCGCACCCATCTGTCACCAAGTTGGCCGGTTGAGCTCACGCTATCGGGTGGCTACCAGTTCCTCGATACGCCGAACAGCGGCAGCGGTGGGTCTTCAGGCGGCGGTGAGGGCGTGTATGGCGCCGTGAATTTCTCGATCGTCTACTAAACGGTACAGCTTCCCAGTACATCTCATGGGAGTTTCTCGGCGATCACCAAAGGCTGAGAAGAATATAAAAAGGCCGGTGCACTCCAGTGCGCCGGCCTTTTCATGTGTATGTGGCAATGCGTGTTGCCTTGCGGCATCCGATAGCCTGGAAAGGCAGATGGCAGTGTCGTTTTCAGGTCGATTTGAACAGTACTATCGAGATCATCGATTGGCCGGCTTTGCCATTGCGCGCACGCTGGCAAGACTAAGACCACTGCGTCGTAACTTGCCCCAGCCATTCAATTTGCCCAACATGGCAGCGAATAAGGCTTCGATAGCAACAAGATAAAGCAGTTGGCGGTAACAGAAACGCTGCAACACAACCAGACCAACCTGCCGGTAAGTGAAGGGCAAATGACCAAGCCTGAAGGCTAGGCCGGCAGCTAGCAGCTCCATCACCTGGAACGCTGCCCAGTACACTACAATCTGAGACGAGATCGTCGAGGGTGACCAATCCGGCGCATCAACAAGCGCTGAGATCTCAGACAAGACTGCCCATATCAACGCAGCGTCCATAACTGGAGAAATCACCGTGAAAAGGAATTGGAAAAGGAAGATGTTGGGAATTGTGAACGTCTTTAGTCCCCAGGCACCACGTTGGCGGTAGACGTCAAGATGCTTGAAGGCAACTTGCAGCGTTCCAAACATCCAACGGAACCGTTGCTTACGGAATTCACGCAGTGTCGCCGGCGCTTCTGTCCACGAACTGGCTCGTTCTTCATGGCGCACCTGCCAGCCGTTCTTCTGCAACGCAATTGTAAGGTCGGCATCCTCAGCGAGGGTGTCAGAGCCGAAGAGGCCCGCTTCAAGGACGGCCGCCCGGCGCCAGGCACCAATGGCGCCAGGTACGACGCCGATGCCACCCACGTATTCCAGTGCGCGTCGGTCAAGGTTCTGGGCGATGGTATATTCGAGGGCCTGGAAGCGCGCCAATAAAGTGTTGTGATTGCCGACTGCAACAACGCCTGCAACCGCTCCGACCCTGGCGTCATCAAATTGCGTCAGCAGGCAATCGATGGCATCGGGTGCGAGGCGCGTATCGGCGTCGATGCACACGATGAACTCTGACGCTGACCGACGGATCGCATGATTGAGAGCGCTCGACTTGCCGCCGTTGCCCTTGATCAGTAGCCGGACACGAGGTTCTCCGCTAAATCGCTGCTCGACCAGTGCAGCAGTCCGATCGGTGGAGCCATCATCAACGACAAGAATATCGAAGTCCGTTCGTTGTGACTGCAGCAACGATTGGATGCAGTCGACGATGACCCTCTCTTCATTGTAGGCCGGCACAATGACAGAAAGGCTGCGGCGCGCCTGTGAGGGTGGTTGCCGCCGCCGGGACACATAGGCCTGCCGGGCCGCCAACGATGAAACCAGGATAAGTCTTGCGCCGCCGAATACGATACCGACGACGAAGAACACGCCAATCGAAAGAGCAAACCACTTGGCCAGCGATAGGCTGACATTGTTGAACCAGGGCAGGTAGTCCGTCTGAACGCCGACCTTTGGCATCAGCTCATCGCGCTTCAGACCAAGCAACTCATGGATCGTGACGAACCGAAAACCTTTGGCGCGAAGGTCATCGATAATTCTCGGTAGAGCTTCGATGGTCTGACTGCGATCTCCGCCGCCATCATGAAGTAGTACGATGTTACCGCGCTCAGCAGTCGTAAAGGCAATCGTGCGATCAACGATTTCGTCGGCACCCGGCCGACCCCAATCGAGGGGATCAATCCGCTGACCAATCGTGATATAACCGAGCGCGCTTGATGCAAGCAGAGTGTTGGCCTGGTTATTTGTCGCCGGTTCAATGTTCTTTAGGAAAGGTGGACGGAAAAGCACGCTGTGTATGCCGAGCTTTGATTCCAAGACCCGCTGCGTTGCATTGAGCTCGAGGTCGAGCTGAACACCCGAGATCGTCGACAAGTCTGGATGCGTAAACGTGTGATTCCCGATGTCGTGGCCTTCATCATAGATCCGCTTGACAAGATCAGGCCGCATGGCGGACGCCGCGCCCACGACAAAGAACGAGCCGCGGACATTCTTGCGGGCAAGGATGTCGAGGACCTTGGCAGTGTGTATCGGTGATGGGCCATCGTCAAACGTCAGGGCGACAAGTTTATCGCGGCTGCGCCCCCAACGTTCGATTGTCAGCGAGCGTGGAGTGGTAACAATCGACTGATGCACAATGAGGTTATACTCGTTGATGTGCCGCAGCGTGCGTTTGCCAGTACGTTGGCGATGCTTGAATTTGAGAACTTCGCCTTCCCCATTGTAGGCAACGCCGTCTCCAGGGTCGATCCGCTTCAGGGCTGCTAGGGCTTCCGCATTCGCTGTCCGCTTTCTCCCAAACGAATGCCAGACCGTTGGATCTTCGGTGCCCAACCGCCAGAGCGCAAGGCCCGCCGGTTTCATCGCGAGGGCTGCAGCAACCTGATTGTACATTGTCACGCCGTCCAGCATCCAAACCGCATGCCGTTGGCGCGATTGCTTTCCCTGGTAGGAAAAGCTCGGATTGAGCAGCTTCGGATGAAACGCCAACTTGGTACGGGACTGGCGCAACAAATCCCAGGCCGAGCGTATCGATATGACCCGGCCCTGGCCGGGCCCTTGCCAGTCAATGGCATACGAACCGATAGCGACAACAATCTTATCACCCGTTGTCTTCGCAAAGCGTTTGTCGAGCTGTGCCTCAAACCAGCCTTGGCTGGCGAGCGGACCGCTGATGTCACCGGTCCAATGTTGGTCGTAGGTCAGAAGAATAATCTTGTCAGCAGCCGCAGTGAGTTCGTGGTAGCGGCCCATGCGGTTGTAGGCAGGAACGACAACGAAAACGCGCTGCTCGGTATTGGCCAGCTGGAACTTCAACTCCTTGACCAGCGTGATCAGATAGGCGTCATCTTCCTCGTGCAACATCTTGAAATCAAGAACGACCCCGCCGTAGTCAGCCTTGACCAACTCTGCCTTAAGGTTCCGAATGAACCGCGTACGTGCTTTCGCATTGCGCAACATGCGGCTGGTCTCCGCTCCCAACCAGCGATTACTCCGCGGATCATAATTGTTGATCAGCGGCATCACCTTCATCTTCGGCGCGTGAACGGAAAGCCAGAAAGCCGTCGTGCGCTGGCGCTTGGGATCATCCAACACCACATCGCCGGTGTCAGAAGTCAGGTGTAGCCACTCTGGAATCAAAACATCAATGTCTTTGGCATGATTGCGCAACGAGACGAAACTGTTCTCATCCCAGTTCACGAAGAATGCGAAACGCTCAGTCGCGGACGGCCTGTCATGGCTACCAGCTCGGCGATGCTTGAGATTGAGCGCGGAGTCTTCAACGTCGCCACGCCATGGCCGATCCGGAGCGAGCGGCGCATACTGGTTCTCGATCTTGAGGTCGATGGATGGCAGCGCGGGCGAGGCAAGCACGCTGATAAAGAATGCAACCGCCAGGCCGGAAATCGCAAGCACGATGGTCAGCGTCGCGATACGGACAACCTGGGTCCGACGACCGGTCGGATCATAGAAGACCTGTTTGCTCTGTGCCATCTACCGCGATGATCCTGGAAGGCGTCGCCAAGAAAATTAAGTCGGCGCGCAAATTCGGTGCAGCGGTCGGGCGCTTCTTCATGCGCGCTGACGTTGCTATTTCGCGGTGCGTTGCAACCTTGATGCCAGGACGAGGAGTGGGTGAAATGATTTGCTGTCAGCAGGGAGTGCGATTAGCAACGCGCAATTGGGTGCAAAGGCTGGGTGCCTGCCCTCATACGCTGCCGCCGTCAATTGAGCGAGGGTCATCGTCAATTGTAGATGAGAAGAATATAGTTTTTCGGCGCACTGTAGGGCGTCGCGTTACGTTAGGCGAATGTCGACAAGCGGCCTTCGATCGTTCGCAACATAGGCGAGCGACTCAAGAACCAGTGCGTTTGTGTTGATGTCCATCAGCTTTGGCTTGGTCCCGGATGACTCGTAGATGCCGGGTACAAATCCGAGGGAACCTGTCTGTGCTTCTGAGCTGGCAAATGCCCGGAGCTTGCGCGCGTAGGCGTCGGTGCGGACGGCAAACCAAAGAAATGCAGCCTTCGTGTTGACCATTCGGAATCGCTTGGCAAACTCTTCTGTCTGCCACTGTTTCTCAGTAACGGCGGAATGTACCGGCCAAACAAATGTGCCATACCCGTTTCGATCATAGCCCTGGTACGTAAACCACGGTCTGCTGTCGATAGGGGCTTCCGATACAGCCGTGAGTTGGCCGGTCTCGATGTATCGGTCGCGTTGCGCATTGTAAATGATGTCGCTCAGCAAATCTGCATGCGGGGAATGACCGAGCTCTATGATCTCGTTGGCACTCGGCTCTGTCGCGACCGCACCGACAGATTGAATGCCCTCGATGAACTCATTGCGCGCGCCATCTGTTGAAAGCTCTCCATCGTAGCCGCGATCAACATCGAAGCCCCAAAGCCGATGGGCGCGTGAAACGTAGTACCGGTAATTGTTCGATGCGTTGGGAAGGATTTTCGAGAACTTAATGTCGTGAAGCGCACCATCCTTGATCGTTTTGTCGATATCCCATTTCTCGATGATGGCTTTGACGTCGTAAGACTTGGCCGTTGTCTGGTCGAGTACATGGAGCGCGAGCAACAGTCGACCCATGTCAGTCGCATCGTATCCAGCTTCAATGGAGAGCTGTGTCTCGACATGTGAACGATAGTTTGGGAGGCGCGCACCCTTCCAACTAAAGCGGGAGCGTTTCAGGAACTTCATAACAGCCTGAACGCGCACATCAAAAGTCTCACTCGAAATCAATTCAAGTGATCGGGCGGATACCAACGCCAGAACAAGTGAACCGACATCCCACATTGTGATCGTGCTGTACCGTCCAAAGCTCTGGCCTTGCGGCCAAACAGCAGCCGGATGAAGGCCTGCCTTGCGCCCTGCCGTCGTCGCGGTGAAATAACGCCATGCAGCTTCTGCGTCCTGTTGCAAATCTTCGGGCATCGGAGACCTGTGCTTACGGTCTGTTGTTGCAGCTGAAGCTGTTGTTGCAGCAAAATAAAACCCGCTGGCAAGCAAGGGCAATCCAAGAGCGGTGCGACGCGAAACATTCATGATTGATCACTGTCCAATTTTGGTACGCTTGGCGGCTTTGACTGCACGTAATTCGAATGTCTTCGGACTACAGCAGGATGCATGCCAGCTATCCTCTCCTGAGCTGTCGAGCGAGGTGAGGAATTCAATTCAGATCTTAGAAACAGTGAGTTAACTGTGGCGATGGAAGCGGGCCGCGCCCTAGCCAAACAGCCAAAGCATGTCGCGCAAAACGACTGTCACGGGAGTACGTCACGCTCGGTCCGTTAACGGATCGAGCCGTCTCCCTGCCACGCAGCCAACGAACCGATCCTGGCTTCACGTGCGGTTCATGCGGCGCGCTGGACGTTAAGCTCCTTTGTGAGCTGTCGGTACCTTTAAGCTCACTGAGCCCGTCTTGGTCCAACCGCGAAGTCAACCAACGAGGCAACATATTACGCGTGTAGGCCAGCTCATGAGTGTCCCGTCTTAAAGCTGCGGTTTCTATTCACGCACCGCGTCGATTACCTCGTCAATTAAAAGCCACAAAACAATCACCAAATTTTCTACAAAAACATTATTGACTTTGAAACTCTCTTCGCATTATAAGTCCCTCCGCAGCCAGGAGCTGCTTGTCAGAAAACCAATGAGAAGACCAATGTTCTTCATGTCCGCAGCATTCGAGAAACTCGGTAGCACCGCCAGCCATCTAGGCTGGTGTGGCATTGAGTGTTGATGCGCGGAGGGTTGCTGACTTAACCAGATCAAAATCCCCGACATTGCGACGCTGCTGAGCAGCATCCGCCCGCGCCAACAGCCAAACTAGGAAGCGCATTCGATGGATGGCGCCCGTCCCTGTTTGCCTATCAGGTGACGTGCCCGAGATCGGGAACTATTTCAACCACGCTTCCGCTCAAAGAACGATCATTGCGATCGCAACCTGTCCTCTGGTTTAGGGGGCGGACCTGTGGTCGTGCGCAAACAACTTCCCGCGTAGCTCAGCGGTAGAGCAGTCGACCGATAATCGATGTGCGGTGGTTCGACTCCACCCGTGGGGACCAAAGCAAGGCGCATTGCAAGCAATGAGCCATAGTCCGGTGTAGCTCAGTCAGGCAAGAGCGCGCCCCTCATAAGGGTTGAGGTCGTTGGTTCAAATCCAGCCGCCGGGACCAGTTAGGGCCGAGGTAGCTCAGATGGAGAGCGGCGGGACCGAAATCCCGTGCGGCGGTGTCTCGAAAACACCCCTCGGCGCTACAACAAGAAGGAGAATTCGCCAAGGTAGCAATGGTGGTTCATGCAGCCGGTTGAAGCCCGGTAGATGTTGGCTCGAAACCAACCCTTGGCACCATTTTCAGGGGCTTAGCTCAGCGGAAGAGCGGGAGGCTTACACCCTCCGACAGCGGCGGTTCGATCCCGTCAGTCCCTACCAAACACAGTCGTCGAAGCAGAAGATATGGGACCGTAGTTCAATCAGGAGAACGCCCGCCTTGCAAGCGGGAGATGCCGGGGCAGTTCCGGCCGGCTCCACCAATTCAGGAGCGTCGTCTAATGGCAAGGCGTCTGGTTCCAACCCAGAGGATGTGGGTTCGATTCCTACCGCTCCTGCCAACAACAGCGGAACAGCCGATGATCAGTTGAGCCGTGGATGAACGAAAAATGGTGCGCGGGCGAGATGGGAACGCTGCCGGCTGCAACCCGGCCATGACCCGGTTCGATTCCGGGGCGCACATCCAAGATGAGTAAATGCGGATGTAGTTCAAAGGCAGAACGCCGGAGCGCCACTTCGGAGACGCGGGTTCGAGTCCCGCCTTCCGCACCAACAAAGCGGGCTTAGCTCAGAGGAAGAGCGCTTGGTTTCCACCCAGGGTGTCGTCGGTTCGATCCCGACAGTCCGCCCCATCGCTTGGGTCCGTCGGCCGGAGGTGCTGCGCATGGCGATGAGCACCGCTTGGCAAAGACTTCAGCCGGCGTAGCTCAACTGGCAGAGCAGCGCTCTTGTAAAGCGAAGGTTGTGGGTTCGATGCCTACCGCCGGCACCAATTGAGAGATTGAACGGTTTGCGCCGTTATAGCGACTAACGATGATGAGGTAGAGAATTTGGACGATTGGCAGAGTGGTAATGCAGCGGCTTGCTAAGCCGTCGAGGCCGACAGGCTGCGGAGGTTCGATCCCTCCATCGTCCGCCAATATAATATTTTCACCGATTGGTGAAACACGCTGAATTAATCATTCAGCGTGAACAGGAAAGCTCGTTCTAATTAGTAACAACGTGCAAAAAAAAGAAGAAACAAAAGGGTAGAATAAATGAAAAAAGATCAGCATCTTCGCTTGACAATTAGGACATAATGACCTAATCATAAACCTGCCCGTAGTCATGGTCGCGGTTACTTCGACTTTCCCTCGACTGAGCACCGCTACCGCCGTTTCTCGGGCGCAAGATTACCGACCAGTAGTCAAGGACGTGGTTACTTCGGCTTGAAACCGGGTGGTCGCGGGTTCGAATCCCGTCATCTCCATCATTTGGGGGGATGTAGCTCAGTGGATAGAGCACCTACGTACCATTTCCGCCTTTCCTCTGGTCGGCTCAAATGACCCCGTAGTCATGGCCGCGGTTACTTCGTTCGACCAAACGATCCAAAAGACCGTTGCCTCTGTTCCTCGGGGTTTCGTACTGCCCGTAAGTGAGTGGGTAGAAAGTGAGAGTGTGATGGCACGGCTGAACAGAAAGAATGTTGCGCGGACGCATGAAGGCGCGCGGGCTGCCGCAAACCTGACAGCATATCAGGAACTGCGTCGGACGGTATTGTCGTGCCTGCTCTGGGAGAAGCAATTCTATGAGAGCGGTGTCGACATCGCTGACCGCGCCCTGGCTCTGGCGGAAAAGGTTGAGCCGCAACTCGTGGCCAACCTGGCTGTCGAGGCGCGGAACCAGATGAACCTGCGGCATGTGCCGTTGCTGTTGATCGTCGCTCTCTGCAAGACGGCGACCGGTCAATCACGTGTCATCCGTGACACGGTGGTTCGCTGCGTGAAACGCGCTGACGATGCGACAGAACTTCTGGCGCTTTATCACCGTAACGGCAAGCGACCGCTTCAGAACCAGTTGAAGCGCGGTCTTGCCGAAGCGATCGCAAACTTCGACGAGTATCAACTTGCGAAGTACAACAACGGCGCCATTCGCCCGCGCACAATTCTGAATGCGACGCACCCGCGTCCGCAGGATGGCAAGCAGCGCGCACTTTGGGGCCGCGTGATCGCCGATAAGTTGGCTGTCCCGGATACCTGGGAAGTGGCTCTGTTGCGTGGTGATGACAAGCGCAAGACGTTCGAGCGTTTGCTGCGTCAACGCAAGCTTGGCTACATGGCCTTGCTGCGCAACCTACGCAAAATGGCGGAGGTTGGCGTCGATGATGAGTTGGTGCGTGATGCAATTCTTGCGCGCCGCGGTGCTGATCGTGTGTTGCCGTTTCGTTACGTAGCGGCGGCAAGGGCGGCACCACAATTCGAGCCGGTCTTAGACCAGGCATTGTCAGAGGCAATCTCTGCCATGCCGGTTCTGCCTGGCAAGACGGGTGTTTTGGTGGACGTATCGTACTCGATGTATGACCGCCTATCGAAGCGCTCGGATATGAAGCGCATGGATGCCGCCGCTGCATTGGCCGCGCTCATCCACGGTAACGTTCGGATGTTCTCATTCTCGAACAACGTCGTGGAGGTTCCGGCACGGACAGGCATGGCCGGTGTTGATGCCATCATCGACTCGCAGATCCATCAGGGCACGTACCTGGGCAAGGCGGTCGAAAGGTTAAACGGGCTCACGCTCGATCGGATCATTGTGATCACGGACGAGCAATCTCATGACCGGGTCCCGGATCCGGTTGCCGAGAGGGCCTATATGATCAACGTGGCTTCATACCAACACGGTGTGGGTTGCGGGAAGTGGACGCATATCGACGGCTTCAGTGAGTCGATCTTCCGCTTCATTCACGAAACCGAAGGGCTCAGCTATGACGCCAGAGCGGTTGCGTGAGATCGGCATAAAGCTGTTCGGCGAGTGGGGTTGGCAAACCAGGCTCGCCGAGCGGTTGCTGATAGATGATCGAACGGTCCGCAGATGGGTTGCCGGCAAGGTGCCCGTTCCGGGGCCGGCGATCGTCGCACTTGAACTGCTTGAAGAGAAACATGACCTTTCGGTCAAACCGAAGAACAAACGTCGAAACCAGAAGTGAATTAGAAGAAGCGATTAGTCCGATGACCAAGATAGTAAGCCATACGCAACCGCATCCAAGCCAACCCCATCAGGGTTGAGCGAAGGCGTATCGTGCCCCACACGACACGCCGCATTGGCTGTGTGTAGGGAAGTCTGGTCATCCCACTTCACTTGGAATGAAGAGATCGCAGGTTCGAATCCTGCCACGCAGACCAACGCCTGGCTTAGGTGTAATGGTTTGCACGCCGTGTTGTGAGCGCGGAGGATGTGGTTCGATTCCACAAGCCAGGACCAATACTCTGCATGTCCGCTTGGCGCGGACGCGCATCGCCGGCCTACTCCCCCGCCGGGCGATGAAGTGGAATGGTCCCAGCCGGGGCCAATAGGCCGAAATGCGTTAGCTCCTTGGTCCAACGGCTACGACGTCGGAATTTGACTCCGAAGATGGTGGTTCGATTCCATCAGGAGCTGCCAATTGCTCGCAACATGCGGGCGCACGAAGGAATGAGACGATGATGAATCGAGAAAAATTGTGGCTGCGTCTGCGCATCAGCGGCGTGTCGCGTTTCGACGGTGTCAGATATCGCCCGAAGGGTGGGCATCATCTGACACGACTGAGCGAGAGCAATTCGCGACGCGCCGAGGAGCGCGCTTAGCCCAACCGGAAGAGGCACCGAGCTTAAGACTCGGAAAGTGTCGGTTCGAATCCGACAGCGCGCACCATTGCAAGCATTTGCTTATGCCCCAGTGGCGCAATTGGTAGACGCGCCTGTCTTAGAAACAGGATGTTGCAGGTTCGAGTCCTGCCTGGGGCACCAATTGCCCGATTATGAGTGAAGACGATGACGAGACGAATAAGTAATCGAGAGGAACGGGCCAAGGGTCCATCCATATTGTTGCTGGACAGCACTATCGTTGAGTGACGCAAAACAGGCAGGTTGAGATGGCGTGGGACATGCTGGGCATATTCAGCCAGGTCGACGCCGAATGTTTTGCCTCACTTAGCGACCCAAAGGGCGCGACTGATTTGGGCGATCCAATGCGTCGCGCTCGCTTGAATACCTGTTGGTGTCCTTCACTCGCGCTTCTGTTGGTCGACCAAATCAGACCGCGTAGTGCAACCAGCAACAATATGGGTGGACCCTGACACCGCCCGTAGCTTAACCGGCCTAGAGCCCCCGACTTTCAATCGAGGAGATGCGAGTTCGAATCTCGTCGGGCGGACCAACAACAAAATCATCTCCGGTTCATGTTGAATCGCGTAATGCAGTCTAATCGAAAGCCGACCCAGCCTCGGCAATAAGAAGGAACGAGACCGATGTCAGTTCAGTTGAGACAAAAGCGCAAAAATACCTAAGCGCCTCCGTGCGGGGCGCATGACCAATCACGCCCCTGTAGCTCAGCTGGATTAGAGCGCCGTCTTGCGATGGCGGAGGTCAGACGTTCGAACCGTCTCAGGGGCGCCAATACTTCGCTGACGCGTATCTCTCGCTTTGCTCGACCGTGGAGGTGCCCGAGCCGGACTTTGTCCGAGAGAGGAGTAGCGCCGCGAGCGAAGTCAACAGCGCCCGTAGCTCAATGGACAAGAGCGACCGTCTTCTAAGCGGTAGCGTGCAGTTTCGAATCCTGCCGGGCGCTCCAGATTGCGCTCGTGGCCAAGTCGGTTAAGGCAGGGGACTTTTAATCCTCCATCGTGAGTTCGAATCTCACCGAGCGCACCAACAAACCCCATTCGGAAGAATGGGACACAGCTTGCAGCGCTCTGATGGAGTAACCGTGAGCGACGATAAAGCGCCTGTAGCTCAATGGATCAGAGCTCCCCGCTTCGAACGGGATGGTTGGAGGTTCGAATCCTTCCAGGCGCTCCAACAGAGGCCACTGGCGACCTTCGCAACTATTGCGATTGAGCGCCGATGGCAATGAACGACTGAGACTGAACTAGGTGTGTAGCAAAGCCAGGCCTAATGCAGCGGGCTCTTAACCCGTGATCGTGAGTTCGAATCTCACCGCACCTACCAACACCCTGAGGCTGATGCCAACGGGCCAACTGAAAGGAAACCGTCATGAGACTCTATCGTCAATGCAGACTGAGGCGAGAACACATCACCGGCACAGGTTTCGAGCAGTTGGTTACTTACCTACCAATGCACGGAACGAATGGCGTGGAAGTGACTGCAGGTCGTGTTGTGTCATTGATTGAAGACCCTGACACGCGGCCCTGGCTGGTCGAGCATGCATCGGAACAACTCGTTGATGAGATGTTTATCCGGCGCAAGCGGACCGAAGGACGAGATCGGCTGGCAACTGTCGGCTGAGTTGGATTGGTGACCACCGCCCCTCTAGGGAAGCTGATATGTGACGTCGCACTCGCAGATCAACGGTGGTCACCAACACTGACTGTTCATCTCTTGGAACATCCATCCTTGAGAGCAAGAAAGACTCACGGCGAATGGCTCGGATGTTCCCGGGCAAGTTTGGAACCGACGATATCGTAAACACCTGATGTCGTCAGGCGCCCAGTTGGGGTGTCGGCCATTTCCGCTGCCGAGCGGCGCCATGAGGCATAGAGATTCCGGCGTGGTGTTAATGGTAGCACGCCCGACTGTTAATCGGTCAGTCCTGGTTCGAATCCAGGTGCCGGAGCCAATCATTTCTTCAAAAATGCCCCATATTGATATCGGCGACACGAGGACGCCCACTTGAATTCCAATCAATCTGCCGTATAGGTGGGATGCGATGAACGTCCTCTTCGTATGCAGCAAGAATCAATGGCGCAGCCCAACCGGTGAGCAGGTCTGGCGGCGAACACCTGGTGTGCATGTCCAGTCGGCCGGTACGAGCCGGTCAGCGCGGCGGCGGCTGACGGTTGGGGATATTCGTTGGGCTGATGTCATCCTGGTCATGGAGCAAAAGCATAAGTCTCGCATCATGGCGGACTATCGCGATGAAGCCCGATATAAGGCCTTGCATGTTCTCGATATCCCTGACGACTACAAGTACATGGATCCGGAACTGGTCGAGTTGCTGCGCGAGAAGTCGTCTCCGTACATCCTAACATCGACAAGTTGAGGGTTGCCTCCCCAGGCAGCTAGTGCGTCGAGCAGGCGTCGGAACCCGAGCGCAGGTAGAAGCGGACAGCGACCAGCGCTGAGAACTCTTCCTCATCGTGATTGATAAAACCGTAATATGGCTTCAGCTGCTGCAAGCATTCGGTTAGCCTTGCATTCCGACGAACCGGAGGCTGTCATGCTTACTGCCGAAGACAACAAACTCCTCACAGAAGCCGGGCCCGGAACGCCCATGGGCGAGCTGCTGCGCCGCTTCTGGATACCCGCACTTCTCACCGAAGAATTACCCGGGCCCGATTGTCCGCCGGTCAAAGTCACCATGATGGGCGAGCCACTGTTAGCCTTTCGCGATACCGATGGCCGAGTCGGCCTCATCGATCAACACTGCCCTCACCGTGGCGCCAATCTCTGGCTTGGCCGTAACGAGGAATGCGGCATCCGCTGTGTCTACCATGGTTGGAAGTTTGACGTTGATGGCAATTGCGTCGACATGCCGACGTCGTATCCGGATCTCAATGCCAAGGACCAGATCAAGATCAAGTCTTACCCCACACGCGAATGGGGTGACATCGTTTGGGCCTACATGGGACCAAAGACAGAGCAGTTGCCCGAGTTGCCGGACTTGGAATTCGCACTGGTTCCGCCAACGCATCGCTACGTCAGCAAAAAGTGGCAGGACTGCAATTGGGTACAGGCCCTGGAAGGCAGCATCGACACGGCGCACTTTACTTTCGCCCATCTCACCTTTGACAAGGACGAAAACGAAGCGCTTGATATTGCGCAACATCTTGTCAAGCCGGTTGCGCGGCTCAACATGGATCACGTGCGTTGGATTGCCGAGGATCCGCGGCCGGTTATCAAAGTCGAGGAGCATGAGGCAGGGCTTGTCGTCGGCGGCGGACGGCGAACCGATAACGACGATGTCTACTGGCGCATTGCCCAGTTCTTGATGCCGGTCCACACTTTCGCTCCGAACGCCATGCCGGGCGAGAATATTTCCGGCCAGAGTTTCGTCCCCTTCACCGACACGAACTGTTGGATCTTCACCTACGCGTGGAACCCTGATCGGCCATTGACCGAGGCGGAGCGCGAAGGATTCCGTAAAGGCAATGGCGTCGTTTCCGAAGTTGATGAGAACTATGTCCCACTGCGCTCAAAAGCGAACAACTATTTGATTGATCGCCAATTGCAGAAGACGTCGAACTACACTGGTATTCGCGGCATCTCCGAACAGGACGCTGCGGTGCAGGACAGTCAGGGCGAAATCGTTGATCGAACGAAGGAACATTTGGGCCCAACCGACCTCGGCATCATGCGTTTCCGAAAGTACATCATGGATGCCGCCAAAGCCTTACAGGGCGGCACGGAACCACCGTCTGTTAACGCTGCCGACAAATACGCCGTGCGCTCAGGTGCCATCATCATCAACAACACATCGTTGAGCGACGTTATGACAGAAAGATTCGGCAATCCGTCCGGCTTCGTAGGCCGCAGCAACCAAAACCCGAAAGCGGCCGAGTAAATAGAGGGAAACTTTGATGCTTCAAGACCGCTACGGCAATGACGTAACGACATCATCCCAGCCCGCACGCGACGCCTACATTGAGGGCGTGGACTATGTACTCTCCGCCAATCACGGGGCAGAGGATGCCTTCAAGCGCGCGATTGAGGCCGATCCTTCATTCGCGTTAGCGCACGCTGGCTTGGCGCGGTCATATCAGTTGGTGGCTCGCGGCAAGGAAGCGGTAGAGACGATGACAGTCGCACGGCAGCATGCCGCCGGCGCGAGTGAGCGAGAGCAGAGTCACATCGCAGCATTAGACCATCTTGTCAGTGGCAACGGTGCCGCCGCCTACAAAGCGATCATTGCGCACCTTGAAGATCATCCGCGCGACGCGTTCGTGGCGCAGCCTTGCACAAGTGTGTTTGGCCTGATTGGGTTTAGCGGGCTCGCTGGTCGGGAAGCAGAGATGCTCGCATTTATGCATCGTCTGGCACCGCACTATGGCAGCGACTGGTGGTTCGACGCACTCTATGCATTTGCGCAGGTCGAGGCCGGCCAGACCAACATTGCGGTTGAAACGATCGAGCGGTCACTGGCTGCCAATCCGCGCAATGCCAACGGCGCACACATCAAGTCACATATCCACTATGAGCGCGGCGAGACGGAAGCTGGCTACAACTATATCAGTGAGTGGCAAAAGGATTTTGACAAGCGTGCACCATTGCATTGCCACATCAGTTGGCACATCGCGCTTTGGGCGTTGGAGCAGGGCGACGAGGCCCGTGCCTGGCAAGTGATGGAGAACGACGTTATGCCGAACGGCGCCTGGGGGCCGCCAATCAATGTCCTAACCGACACGGCTTCATTCTTGCTGCGCTCGGAAATGGCCGGTGGCAAGCCGCGGCCCGAGCTTTGGAAGCAAATCAGCGACTATGCTGCGCAATTATTCCCAAACACAGGTCTTGCATTCGCGGATGCTCATGCAGCCCTGGCACACGCCATGGCTGGTAATCGCGATGAATTAGAGCGTGTCATCGCCGATGCAAAAGGCCCGGCTGGTGATGTCGTGTCGAAGCTGGGCGAGGCTTACCGCGCGTTTGCCAAACAGGAATGGGCTGACGTGCTCGCGCGCCTGTCTCCAGCCATGTCCGAACACGAGCGCATTGGTGGCAGCCGCGCGCAACGCGATCTCATAGAATTTACGTATCTCAACGCGCTTCTGAAATTGGATCGGGCCGAAGAAGCAGAGCGTATGCTGGTTATGCGCCGCCCAACCAAGGTGGCGGCGCATCCGGTCCACGGACTCAATTAAAGACTGGTCAATCGGTCCGGGCCGATCTTGCTTTAAGCCGTCAGCGTCTCAAGCTCTTTGACGATTGCGGCACCCATCTCAGTGGTGCCCACCTCACGCATGTTCGGCTGCATGATATCGCTGGTGCGGTAGCCCTGCGCAAGCACATTGGCGATTGCCTTGTCAATCAAATCGGCCTCTTCGATAAGGCCGAACGAATATCGCAGCGACATGCCAAATGACGAGATCGTCGCGATTGGGTTCGCTTTGTTCTGACCGGCAATATCAGGAGCTGAGCCATGGACCGGTTCGTACAAGGCTGACGGCTTACCGGTAGCCGGGTTTTCAGCACCGATGGAAGCCGATGGCAGCATGCCGAGCGAACCCGTCAGCATCGCGGCTGCATCCGAGAGCATGTCACCAAAGAGGTTATCGCAGATGAGAACATCGAACTGCTTCGGGTTGCGCACCAGTTGCATTGCGCAGTTGTCGGCCAGAATATGCTCGAGCTGAACGTCAGGAGCATAGGACTTGTGGGTTTCCGTAACGACTTCGTTCCACAGCACACCGGTCATCATGACGTTGCGCTTTTCTGCAGAATGCACCTTGTTGCTGCGCTTGCGGGCCAGGTCAAAGCCGACCTTGGCCAGTCGCGCAATCTCGGATGTCGTATAAAGCGTGGTATCGACCGCACGCTTCTCGCCGTTCTGCAGGGTTACGACTTCCTTCGGTTCACCAAAATAGGTGCCACCGGTTAGTTCGCGCAAGATCAGGATGTCCAGGCCTTCGACAATCTCGCGCCGCAATGAGGACGCTTCTGCAAGTGCCGGATAGCAAATTGCTGGGCGGAGGTTGGCAAACAGATCCATTTCTTTGCGCAGCCGCAGGAGCCCAGCCTCTGGCCGCTTGTCGAACGGCACGTCATCCCACTTCGGCCCACCAATTGAACCGAAAATCACGGCGTCTGCCGCGTGTGCCTTGGCCATGGCCTCATCTGTCAACGGCACGCCGTGGGCGTCCAGGGCCGAGCCTCCGACCAGCTCGGACTGCGTGTCAAACGAAGCCTTGTTGGACTTCTTATTGAGGAAAGCCAGGACGCGCTCAACCTCGGCCATTGCTTCCGGGCCAATACCGTCGCCGGGCATCAAGAGAAGATTGTGAGTCGTCATTGTTTCAGCCTTCGTGGAGTGTTGGAATATCAAGCGTTGGTGCTATCGCGCCGTTCCGCGAGGCGCAAGCAGGAATGAGATATGTCTGAATGGACACTTGTGTGAACCGTATTCTCAGCCGATCGCCATCAAGGGCGACAGCACCGCCGTCAGTGGGGCCAGCAAATAGAAGCCGTTGATCGTGAACACACTACCCAGGGCGCCGAGTGCGAGGCTCAGCGTTATGGCTAAGCCGCCGCCTGTCACAATCGCGACCGAGGCCATCACAATAGCAATCTGCAGAAACGCCATGCCGTAGTCAAAATAAGGGTCGCGTGCGAGTGCAATGTCGCGGGACTTTTCCAACGCCTTGGCCCGCACAAACAGTTCGTCGAGACCTTCGTTGCGTTCCTTGTCAGAGGTCAGTTTGGCAATCAAACTCTTGTATTCGACAAGGTGCTTGTCGATCACGCGGCCTGCCTCCTCCGACAAATCCGGCAATTCGACAAGCTGGCGCTCCAGATCATCACGCCACATCATATAGTGCATTCGCCGAATGTTCTTCGCCTGGAAAAACGCCCAGAGGTTCGTCGCATCGAGATTGGCTTTTGAGGCATCCTTGGTTGCATTGTTGCCGCCCATGCTGCAGATCGCTAACAGCACCGCAAGGATGGCAATATAGATCCCGATCCATTTGGCCCGACGCTTTTCCCCATCGTCCTTGTTCGGATCCGTAAGTTCCTCAATGACCATAATACGGTCCCCCCTACGCTGGCGGCGCAGAATTGGCGCCGAAGGTCTAAATTCAGGTTGATGCCGGCCCCATGAGAGACCGGCCCGTCATCTCCTCCGGTTGCTCGATCCCCATAAGATCAAGGATCGTTGGAGCAACATCGGCAAGACGCCCATCGCCAACAGTCGCCCCGGCGCGCTGGCAGTTAACAAGCACGGCTGGCACTGGATTGAGCGTGTGAGCGGTGTGAGGGACGCCGGCCATACGATCGAACATCAATTCGCAGTTGCCGTGGTCGGCAATAATCAGCATTGAGCCACCAACTTCACCGATGGCCTCCTCGAGTATCCCGATGCTCGCGTCAACGGTCTCAACCGCTTTCTTGGCAGCATCGAGGTCACCGGTATGCCCGACCATATCGCCGTTCGCGAAGTTGATAATGATCAAATCAAACGTGTCTGAACGGATTTTCTCGGCGAGGCGTTTGGTGAGCTCCGGTGCTGACATTTCCGGCTGCAGGTCGTAAGTCGCGACTTTGGGCGACGGAACAAGCAGTCGCTCTTCGCCTTCGTTTGGCGTTTCTTCGCCGCCATTGAAGAAATACGTGACGTGCGGGTACTTCTCCGTTTCCGCGGCTCGCAGCTGAAGTCGCCCTGCACGAGCAACAACCTCGCCGAGCGTGTTCGCAATCGGCTCCGGGGGAAAAATCGTTTCGCAGATCTCACCAAGCCGGTCCGAGTAAGTCACCATACCGAGTGCCGCTGCAAGGCCCACGGTTCGGCTGCGCTCGAAACCATCAAAGTTGGGCTCAAGGATCGCACTGAGCAGTTCACGGACTCGGTCGGCACGGAAGTTGGCGTAGAGAATGCCATCGCCGTCACTCATGCCGTGATAGTCATTGCGGCGAACGGGTTCCAGGAATTCGTCGGACACGCCAGCTGCGTAAGAAGCCTGGATGGCGCTACCGGTATCATCAAATGTCCCGCCCGCTATGCCGCTGACCATCAGGTCATAAGCGCGCGATACGCGCTCCCAGCGATTGTCGCGGTCCATCGCAAAATAGCGTCCACAAACTGTAGAGATGGCAACGTTGTCGAGCGTCCCGATGGCTTGCTCAAGCTGCGCAACATACTCGGCCGCACTCCTTGGCGGTGTATCGCGACCGTCGGTTAATGCATGGATATGCACTGGGACACCGGCAGCTGACACAATGCGGGCCAGAGCGGCGACATGCTCCTGATGGGCGTGAACGCCGCCGGGGGATATCAATCCGACTAGGTGGCAGGCACCACCTGAGGCTTTCAGTTTGGCGATGAAAGCACTCAACGACGGAGATTCCGCAAGACTGCCATCGTGAATGGCCCGATTAATTCTAGGAAGATCCTGCCAAACAATGCGGCCTGCACCAAGATTGAGGTGACCGACCTCTGAATTGCCCATTTGCCCGTCCGGAAGCCCGACATCCTCCCCGGAGCAGGCCAGTTGCCCAATGGGGCAGGACTGAATGAGCCTGTCCCAGTTTGGCGTCGCGCCAAGCGCAATGGCATTGTCATCGCGTTCCGCACGCAAGCCCCAACCATCGAGAATGCACAAAACAACAGGTCTCTGAGTGCTCGGCGAATAATCGTGTTCAGTCATGACGTTGCTGTTCTGGTACTGATGTTGGCAAGGGGCTTAAGGATGGACGTGGTAGTCGGCTGAGCGCTCTTACAATCCCAGAACGTCGACCATTGAATAGAGGCCCGGGTCCTTGTCGCGCGCCCAGAGGCCGGCTTTGACGGCACCGCGCGCAAAGATTCCCCGGTCCGTTGCCCGATGCGCGATTTCGATCCGCTCACCATCGGCGGCGAAAATGACGGAGTGCTCGCCGACGACATTGCCACCGCGAAGGGCCGCAAATCCGATGTCGCCCCGTCTGCGTTCCCCCGTCTGGCCATCACGAACCCGAACGCTGCGGTCCTTCAGAGCGATATTGCGTCCGTCGGCTGCGGCTTCTCCGAGCATCAGTGCGGTGCCGGATGGAGCATCAACCTTATAGCGGTGGTGCATCTCGACGACTTCGATATCATAATCTTCATCGAGAGCAGCGGAGACTTTCTTCGTCAGCTCCAGCAGAAGATTGACACCCAGACTCATATTGCCGGCTTTGACAATGGTGGCCTTAGTTGCGGCTTCGGCAACGGCGGCCTCTTCTGACTCTGTGTAACCTGTCGTTCCCATGACATGAACAATGCCGGCATCTGCAGCGAGTCGGGCGAAGCTGACAGACGCTGCCGGGACTGTGAAATCAAGGATGCCATCGACTTGACCGATAATGGCTTCTGCATCAGATGTCACTTGGATGCCAAGAGGTCCAAGTCCGGCCAAGGTGCCGATGTCGTGGCCAAGTGCGTCTGAACCTTCTGGCTCCGTACCACCGGCAACGCGGCAGCCTTCGGCGTTGTTAACGGCTCGGACCAACTCCCGGCCCATGCGTCCTGCCACGCCCATAACCGCAATAGCCATATCGCTCATTGGCTTGTCCTCTTTCACACGATTTACGCCACCTGTTGTGAATCAATAGGCTGGCCGTGTCAAAGAGGTTGGGTCATCACGCGTTGCTGTGGCGCTCCAAGGCCTCCACGATCATCCGTTTCGCCGTATCGGCATGACCCCATTCCTTGATTTTCACCCACTTGCCGGGTTCCAGGTCTTTGTAATGCTCAAAGAAATGCTGGATCTGTTCGATCGTAATCACCGGCAGGTCAGTATAGGTTTGTACCGTGTCATACCGCCGTGTGACGCGAGAGCTTGGAACAGCAATGATCTTTTCATCACCGCCACCATCATCTTCCATGATCAAAACACCGACTGGCCGGCATGGGATAACCGCCCCTGGAATGATTTCGCGGGTATTGCAAACCAGCACGTCGATTGGGTCGCCGTCTTCTGAGAGAGTATGGGGGACAAACCCGTAGTTGCCAGGATAGCGCATCGGGGTATAGAGGAAGCGATCGACGAACAATGTGCCTGATGCTTTGTCGAGCTCGTACTTGATCGGTTCGCCACCAACCGGGACCTCGACAATGACATTGATCTCTTGAGGTGGGTTATCGCCTGCTGTGATGGCATCTATACGCATACCGTTCGCCTGTTTCGGTTGTGATTATTGTAAATTGATGGCCTACCAGATCGTGAGCTTATGTTCACCGGGCAAACAAACCGTCAATGCGGTCCTGAATCCGCAAAGCTTAATCAATCCATCCGTATCCGACTTTGTCGATACGCTCTCCGGCCATCATCTCGAAAGTTTCAGCAACCGGGCGTCCTCCGCGGCGCATATAGAACTGACCTGCCGAAGCATTGTCCGCCAGAGCCCACACGATCAGTCCGCGTCGATGTTGTTGATCGAGTTGATAGCGGCAAGCTTCAAATAGGAATTCACCAAAGCCAAGCCCTTGATAGTCGGCCAGTAGGTAAAGCTCGTAAATCTCTCCTCGGAGGGGCCCGCGGTGGCGCGCCGCACCGCACGTCGCGTAACCCATGAGCTTTCCATCATACTCTGCGGCAAGAACTGTATCGCGGCAACGCAGCGCCCTCCGCCACCACACTGGACCGCGGGCATCGATCATGTAGTCGAGATGTTGTTTGGGAATAATGCCGCTGTAGGTCTGGCGCCAGGCTGACTTGAACACGCGCGTCAGGTTCTGCACATCGTTGTTCTGCGCAGGCCGGACCTGGAATTTCGAACTCGTTCCCAACATAACTGATCAGCATCCTTGAGACATCACAGGTTAGGAGAGAGTGAGTTCGCCTTGCAATTCCAAAGTGCATGACGGCAGACAAAAAAGCGCCCGCGACCTGGTTGGCCACGGGCGAAATGGTGTCGACGGTCTAAGACGTAGGCGTCTCAGGACGCAGTTATGCGTCTTTCTTCATCTGCTCGAATGATTTCGTAGCAGCGGCGTTGAAAGATTCAAATGTCTGCTTGGCAACCTTTGAAGACAGTTCGAAAAGTTCTTTCGTCTGTGCACTCATGGCAGTTGCCTGCTGCTGCATGAAGTCAGCCTGGAGGCGTGCTGCTTCCGGCACGGTTTTGGCTTTCGCGACAGCCTGGGCCATATCGAACATCGCTTCAGTGTTCGCAGAAGCGTTGGTCATGACCTTTTCGCTGATTGCTTTCGTACCGGCGTGAGCGGCCAACATGGCTTCTTCGACGGTATTTACGTTTTCACGCGCAACAGTATTGATCTTATTGTACATCTCGCGGCTTTTCTCGACGCCATCTTCAGCCATATTTTGGAAGTTTTCAGGGATGCGGGCATCCTTGGCGACATTGAACATTTCTTGTGCCTGGCGTGTGAATTGTTCGTTCATCGTATTTGCTCCAATTTAACGATCATTAGGGAACAGACGCGACAGCGAGCTGTTCTATTCGCCACGGTCATAAGACCGCGAATGTCTCTGTTGCACTGCAATATAACAGCTTGATTTTGCATTGCAACATAAATTTTGCATTGCAGAAGAAAAAGTCTGAATCAGTTATCAATTGAGCTCGAAACCTGCAATCAATCCGCGGATGTCGCACATGTTATGGTGCACCGCACAAAACCGCTTCAATCAAATGAGTGAGTCAAATAATCGTTCATATTCAGAGGCTTGAGGATCGAACAGTATGTCGCTTTGGCGCAAGGGCCGGGCCAAAGCAAGCCCATCCAATGAACGGCAACGGGAAAGCGCCACATACGCCTGTCCGTGAGCAAAGGTGCCACGTCCCAGGTCTACATAGACTTTCTCGAGCGTTAGGCCCTGGCTTTTATGAATGGTCAGAGCCCAGGCAAGTCTTAATGGAAATTGTTTGAATGTGCCTGCAACTGACTCGACGATCTTTTCCTCACCTTGATCAAAAGAATACCTGCGGTTCTCCCACGAAACCGCCTCTAACTCGTACTCTTTGCCGGCGACGTCGATCCAGACCTGACTCTCATTGAGCTTAGCGATTGTCGCAACTGTGCCGTTGACCCAACGACGATCAGGGTCGTTGCGTAATAAGATGACCTTGGCCCCCTCCTTCAGGGTCAACGCTGCGTCGGTTGGATGGGCCTTATCGTTGAAATCGCCGATAATGCCGGCCTCAAATACGAATTCTTGTGCTGGCAAGGCGTCGAGGTAGGCTTTGTTGATGCGGTTGGCTGCGGCATTGGTCGGGGTCAGGATCACATAGTCCTGGCCCTCGGAAAGCGTCCTGATGGGATTGACCTGTTCGTTGAGGGTTGCAAGTTCATCCTCATTGACCTCTCCGGACCGAATGGCGTTGAGGACGTCGATCAGGACTTCATCGGTCTGCCGGAAGACCTGCTGCAGCTCAAGGTATTGTGTGCCGGTACCATCCGACAGCGCCGAGATATTAAAGAAATAGGGACCACCGTGGGTATCGGCGAGTATTGCAGCCTCTTCGCCACGTACCACGGGTGGCAATTGCTGTAGGTCGCCAAACAAGACCAGCCGGACGCCCCCGAATGGCTCCTTCGCGCGGCCACGGTTGACGCGGAGAGACTGGTCAATCGCCCACATCAGATCAGACCGTACCATTGATACTTCATCGATAACGAGAAAGTCGAGCTGACGCATCACGCGGCCATTGCGGCTGCGGCGAATATCTTCCGGATTGATCAATCGAGGCGGAAAGCCAAAGAAGGAATGGATAGTCTGGCCACCGACGTTGATGGCAGCGAGGCCGGTCGGCGCCACTACAACACAACTGTCACCCATAACTTCGCGTAATACGCGAAGAAGAGTGGATTTTCCCGTACCGGCTCGCCCGGTGACGAAGAGGTGCCCATCGCTATCGAGCAGGTATTGAACTGCAGCTTCGTACTCTTCAGTAGGGGTAACGTCGGCTGGCCAATCGATCATGAGCGCGTCTAACCTGAGAGGTGTGAGGTCGGGAAAATTAAAATTTCTGGTTGCATTCTCGGCTGTTTTCCCAAAAACAGGCGAAAAACGCCGCTTCCAGGCGAAGAATTCCCCCAATTTTAAAGGACGCTTTAACACTTAGCGGCCAATGTAGTCATGCGAGGTCGATGTCTATTGCGGCTCTCGTCGATCCAAACTGCGGGCTCTTCGGGGCCCGCATCTTTTTTGTCTGCTCGACAACGTTTCTACCAGTGCGCGAGTAACCTTAACAAAGACCTCGGCTGTCGCGTCATAGGGTGGGTTGCATTCAGGTGGAATGCTGAAACCGCTACCAACTCAACGTATAGATTCAGCTGCCAATTGACGAGACGACACTGTCTGACACGGGCAGGCTGGACTAGGCCGCATTCTCTTTCGCGCGCTCTCGCTTCTTTCTTTCGTTCGGATCCAGCCATCGTTTCCTCAGGCGAATCGACTTCGGTGTGATCTCCACCAACTCATCATCCTGGATGTATGACAATGCGCGCTCCAGCGGCATCTTCATCGGTGGCGACAGGTTGATATTCTCATCTTTGCCAGAAGCCCGCACGTTGGTGAGTTTCTTGGCCTTGAGGACATTGACCTCAAGATCATTCTCGCGCGTATGCTGTCCAACGATCATGCCCTGATAGACTTTCGCCTGCGGTTCAACCATGAGCGGACCGCGATCTTCCAGGTTGAACAGCGCATACGCGACTGCATCACCATCAGAGTTAGAGATCAGGACACCGTTGCGGCGCCCGGGAATGTTGCCTTTGTGCGGAGCATAATTGTTGAACAAGCGGTTCATGACAGCCGTACCGCGTGTATCAGTGAGCAATTCGCCCTGATAGCCAATTAAGCCACGTGTCGGCACATGAAATACAAGGCGCTGACGGCCACCGCCGGACGGACGCATCTCAAGCAGGTCACCCTTGCGCTCCGTCAGCTTTTGGACAACGGCGCCGGAATGCTCCTCGTCGACGTCGATAATAACTTCTTCAATCGGCTCCAGTCGTTGAGAGGTGTTCTCATCGGTCTGCATCACGACTTGGGGGCGCGACACGGTGAGCTCGAAACCTTCGCGCCGCATTGTCTCGATTAGGATTCCCAGCTGCAATTCGCCACGACCAGCCACGTCAAACGCGTCTTTGTCCCCCGTCTCCGTGATCCGGATCGCGATGTTGCGCTCGGCCTCCTTGAGAAGACGCTCGCGAATAACGCGGCTTTGCACCTTGTCCCCATCACGACCGGCTAACGGACCGTCGTTAATGCGGAACGTCATCGAGAGGGTTGGCGGGTCAATTGGCTGAGCCTGGATTGGCTTCTCAATAGATGCGTCGCACAACGTGTCCGCCACCGTTGAGTCCGTAATGCCGGAAATCGCAATGATATCGCCGGCTTCTCCGATATCAATGGGTTGCCGTTCAAGACCACGAAACGCGAGTACCTTGCTGACGCGAGCTGTCTCCACGACCGTGCCATCGTGGCGAATCGCTTTGATTGGCTGGTTCGCTTTGACCGTACCGGCTGAGATGCGCCCGGTGAGAATTCTCCCAAGGAATGGGTCGGCTTCCAGTGTCGTCGCGAGCATTCTGAAGGCGCCTTCCTCCACGACAGGCTCAGGAACATGATCCAGTACCAGGTCGAAGAGCGGAGCGAGGCCTTCTTGGGGGCCGGACGGGTCAAGTGCCATCCAACCATCGCGCCCGGAACCATATAGAACGGGAAAATCGAGCTGCTCGTCAGTAGCATCGAGATTGGCAAACAGGTCGAAAACTTCGTTCAGCACGTCCTGATGGCGCTCATCGGGGCGGTCAATTTTGTTGATAGCAACGATCGGCCGAATGCCCTGCTTCAGCGCTTTTGAAACAACGAACTTGGTTTGCGGCAGCGGCCCCTCGGACGCATCGACCAGTACGATCGCTCCGTCAACCATGTTCAAAATCCGCTCGACCTCACCACCGAAGTCAGCGTGGCCAGGAGTGTCGACAATGTTAATGCGGACATCCTTCCAGACCAGCGACGTACATTTCGCCAGGATGGTGATGCCACGCTCGCGCTCTAGATCATTGGAATCCATGGCGCGTTCCGCCACCGCCTGGTTGTCTCGAAAGACACCGGATTGCTGCAAAAGCGCATCGATTAAAGTCGTTTTGCCATGATCGACGTGCGCGATAATCGCGATGTTTCGCAATTTCATAAGCGTTCTTTTCGGTTGGTAAGGGCTATAAAATTTCACGCGGCGTAACACACCCGCGTTGCCATAGCCAGAAATACACGGCGAGAATATTGCGGTGCGGCATCAAAACGAGTGTTTCAGTGCCGGCTCGGCTCTCCCGATGGTCGGGCCCGGGCTGACTGGCCATATCGGTATCCAACAGCAAATTCTCAAGCCTGATGGTGGATTGCGGGTCATCGCATCTATTCTTTGGTCTCGGCCGCACCTGCTGCGGGAGGCCGAATGGCGATTGCGCACTTCCGGCACGCCGCTTGCAACGCAAATGGCAAGATAATCAAATTCAACAGCGCCCCTGATCGATATTGAGCGAGTATCTTACATGTTTGACCGCAGTAGAACCGACAACACCCGCCAGATGAAGACGGCGATTGTGGAAATCAAGCTGGATGATGGGCGGACCATGACCGGCAAGATTGCATTTGCCTCGGCGGGCAAATTCTTTGATGCGCTGAATGGGACCGACGCATTCTTGGACTTCGAGCCTTTTGAGGGAGAGCGCGAGTTCATCGCCAAGTCGACGTTACGCGCCGTTCGCTTGGTCCAGACGCCACCGGCTCCGAAACTTGCCAACGCCAATCAGGATAACTTCGATCCTCACACGGTCCTGCGTGTTGATCGGGGTGCGGATGCGGAGACATTGAGAGCAGCTTACCTGCAGCAATCCAAGAAATATCATCCGGACCGCTACGCCAACGCCGATCTACCGGACGAAATTCGCAATTATCTGCAAGCGATGGCGCGTCGGGTAAACACGGCTTATGAGACGCTGCTGGCAGGTCAGCCGACGGTGAAGTCCGTCCGCTCACAGCCGGTTTGGCAGTCGCGCTGACATTGAGAAACGCAACTGCGGCGTCTTCAAGCGGGATCAGGCGCGCTTACCGGCTCGGTAATTGCCCGAGCCCTGGCAGCCAATCGTTCGCTGTCAGATTTGAGCTGGCCACAAGCCGCAAGAATATCGCGACCACGCGGTGTCCGGACGGGGCTTGCATAGCCTGCCCGATTGACGATGGCCGCGAATTTCTCGATCTGCTCCCAATCTGAGCACTCATATTTCGTGCCCGGCCATGGATTAAACGGGATCAAATTGATCTTGGCCGGTATGCCTGCCAGGAGGCGCACCAGCGCACGGGCATCGGCTACGGAGTCATTTACATCCTTCAGCATCACATATTCAAATGTGATGCGCCGTGCATTGGACAGGCCGGGATAATTCCGGCAGGCATCGAGCAACTCGCGGATTGGCCACTTGGTATTGATCGGCACCAGTTCATTACGCAGTTCATCACGGGTCGCATGCAACGAGATTGCCAGCATAGTCCCAGCCTCTTCGCCCCAGCGCCCAATCTGAGGGACAATCCCCGAAGTCGAGAGCGTAATGCGCCGCTTCGAAAGTGAGATGCCCTCATTGTCTGAGATGATATCGATGGCCTGGCGAACATTGTCGAAATTGTAGAGCGGTTCGCCCATGCCCATGAGCACAATATTCGTAATTTTACGTGGGCCTTCCGGTACAAGGCGGCCGTCATTCAGGGGCTCCTGGCCTGGCCAGTCGTGCAGCTGATCTCGCGCCACCAGGACCTGGGCAACAATCTCTTCGGCTGTGAGATTGCGCACAAGCCGCTGCGTACCTGTATGGCAGAACGAGCAATTGAGCGTGCACCCAACCTGGCTTGAGATGCAAAGCGTGCCCCTGTCGATCTCGGGAATGTAGACGCATTCGACCTCGGGTGCCCGCCTGTCTGTGGCTTGCTTGCGCAGACGCAACAACCACTTCCGGGTGCCATCTGTAGAGATTTGCTCGGTAGCGATCTCTGGCCGCTCAATCGTGCAATGGGCGGCTAGTTCTGTGCGGACAGACTTGGAGATATCCGTCATCTCCTCGAAACTGCGCGCACCCTTGACGTAGAGCCAGTTCCATACCTGGCTTCGCCGCATCCGCAGCTGTTTGGACGCAATGCCCAGACGGGACAACACAACCTCAATGGCAGGCCGGTCTCGGCCGGTCAGTGACGCCAACTCCTGCGCCGTCTCAGGAATTACATCTGGTCTGTCGTTCATTGCTTCAGCAGCGAACTCACGCTGGTTATCCATTTCGCTAATCTCGTTCCGCACCAGCCTTGATAATTTTGCACCCCGCCATGTCATCGGACTGGCTTCGGGCAACGGCGCATTAGGTGAGCTGATATACCAGATGTAGGCGGTCCGCCTACCAAATACAAAATCGGGCGCCGCAACGACGCCCGATCTCAGTTTAATTAGTCAACGCTGCTGTTCTATTTTGTTGCAGCAGCTGGCTGCTTTTCTTTGTCTGCTCCCGTAGCCTCTGCCTTCTGTTCTGGCTTCTTCTCGCCTGGCTTTCTGGCAACGATGTCGGTTGGAAGACCACGCAGTTTCGCGATAACATACTGCAATTGAAGGTCTTTTGCCTTGTCGCGTGGGACGTATGCGACTGAACCAGAATCTTCCTTGCCGTCCTTGCTTTCGGTCTTAAGGTGCCCGCGAAGGCTTGCTTCCCCGCGTGGCTTGCGTTTCGCAAGGCGCTTCTTGAGTTCGTCTGGAAGCTGCTGCTCGACAATCAGATCTGGCACAATACCCTTGGCCTGGATCGAGCGGCCTGAGGGCGTGTAATAGCGCGCTGTCGTCAAGCGAATGGCGCCATTGCTGCCCAGAGGAATGATCGTCTGGACGGAGCCTTTGCCGAATGACCGGGTGCCAACAACGAGGGCACGCTTGTGATCCTGCAGTGCACCAGCAACAATTTCAGACGCAGAGGCTGAGCCACCGTTGATCAAGACGTAGATCTTCTTGCCGTTTGTGATATCGCCTTTGCGTGCCTGTGACCGCTGAGTTTCCTGCAAATTGCGGCCCTTCGTGAGAACGATGGCACCCTTATCAAGGAAGTCGTCGCTCACCGATATGGCCTGATCAAGCAGTCCGCCTGGATTGTTTCTCAGGTCAACGACGTAGCCTTTGATCTTGTCAGCGGCTTCGCGTTTGATCTTCTCAATGCCCTTAACCAGGTTGGCGTGCGTCTGTTCGTTGAAGGTTGTGATTTTGAGGTAACCGATCTCACCTTCGCCTTCCAGGCCGGTTTTGACGGCATTGATGCGAATGACGTCACGAACGATCTTGATATCAAAAGGCTCCTCCAACCCTTTGCGCACGACTGTCAGCGTAATCGGCGTTTTTACTCGCCCGCGCATCTTTTCAACGGCCTGCTCAAGCGTCAGGCCGACAATCTGTTCACCGTCCAGATGCGTGATCAGGTCGTTCGCCAGAACGCCGGCTTTATGAGCCGGGGTGTCATCGATTGGAGACACAACCTTAACGACGCCGTTTTCCATCGTTACTTCGATGCCCAGACCGCCAAACTCTCCGCGCGTCTGCACCTGCATATCACGGAAGTGTTTCGGACTAAGGTAGGCGGAGTGAGGATCCAACGCGGCCAACATGCCGTTGATGGCTGACTCGATGAGCTTGCCGTCATTGGGCTTCTCGACATAGTCGGTTCGCACGCGCTCAAGCACGTCACCAAACAAATCAAGCTGTTTGTAAATCTCGGAATTCGGCGTTGTTGCCGAATAGGTCTTGGTGACATTGAAGATCGTCGTGATCCCGGCAATGCCAGCCATGACCATGAAGCTCCAAAACGCGAAGTCTGACTTGCGCATCAACCTTCCATCCTTCTTTGTCCTTTCGACCACCATGGGCTGGGATCGATTGGTCTACCATTCTTCCGGAACTCGACGTAAAGGACTGGCGAACTACCCTTTTTACGTCGGCTGACCCGTGGGGCCATTGAGCCAACCGGCTCGGCAGCGAGTACAAACTGACCCAATTGCACGTCGAGTTGCGATAAGTTGGCCAGGAGGACATGGTAGCCGCCCCCGGCATTGATGATCAATAGCTGGCCGTAGCTGCGAAAGCTACCTGCATACACAACCCAGCCATCACACGGTGATGTGATCTGAGCGCCATGCCGTGTCCGAATGACGAGTCCCTTCGAACGACCACCCTGTGATGTCTGCTGCCCAAACTGAATAACCTGTCTTCCAGCCGCAGGCAAAGGCAACTTTGCAAGTGCACGATGAAACGGAATAGCCGGCTCAAGGCGGCCGGGATTTGTCGACAGGCCTCCGCCGCGGGGTGCCAATTCAATGGGAGCAGGCCCGATTGCATTCGGGCTGAGCGAGGCAATCTTCCGCTCTCCCTGCTTGGGGGCGCCGTTTGTCGGCAGTTTGACCTTCGGCGGAGTGCTCACCGTCGGCTGGGTTTTGACGTTCTTTGCTTCTTTCAGTTTCTTATCGTAGCGGCCAAGGCGGGTACGACGCCGGACCAGCCGATCATTGCTCGCTATGAGCTCATTCAGGTTGGCAACTTTGCGCGTGGCCAGTGCCGCAATCTTGCGGACATCAATGAGTTCCTGGTTTCTGACCCCCAGAATCTCCCGCTTCTTCGTCTTTAAGCTGGCGAGCTCGATTTCCGTGTCACGGTAAGCTGCTACTTCGCGCTTTAGGTCAGCTTGCCTGTCTTTGGTCGCCGTTAACAATTTGACCAGGTACTTCAATTCATCGCCCAGCGCCCGCGCCTGTTCTCTAAACCTTGGAAAAGCGCGAGCCAGCAGCATCGCGCTCCGCACCATCTTGAGCGCATCACGCCGTTCAGTCACGATGACGGGTGGTGGATTGCGACCGATCCGTTGCATGGCCCCGAGCAACTGGCTGATGGACTTGTTCTGCACTGACAGTTTGGCGCGCTGGGCCTTCTCCTGCCCAGCCAGCTTCTCCAGCTCTGTCTCAAGCTGGTCGAGTTTAGCTTCACCGCGCTTAGCCTCGTCAGCGGCCTTGATAAGGGATCCGTTAATCTTTTGCAGCTCGCCTTCCAGCGAACCGATCCGTGTTTTGAGGGCCTCGCGTCGCGCGCGGCTGCGCTCAAGCAACTGCTTGTTCGAGTTCAGCTCTTCACGAAGTTTTGTGCCGCGAGTCGCCGGATCGGAGGCTGAATTCGACTGGGAATGGGCCGGAACAGCCAAAAAACACGAACCGCAGATGGTCAATGCGGCGGCGGTCACGGCAGTCTTCAAGACGCCGGCGGCATGACGTCTTGGCTTTTGCGGACTGGATTCGTGCTTCACTTTGGCCACGATCGGCGATGTTCCCTATGTGCGACGACGCGACCTGCGCGTGAAACTATTGTAACTGCGAACATTTAAGGCTTTTCTTGATGTCAGAAAAATGCCGTCGAGAAGAAAAACTACAGACCGCATACGAGAGCAATAGTCCGACCGATCAACGATCGATGGTCAACACATGATTGAAACCGGTCACGCTGCACACATTCTGAGGTCAGATTAAACTCACTAACGCGCATCTACGCGAAGCACCTGTCCGTAAGGTAACATGCCAGCGTAATTGCATTAAGGAGCGTTAACTTGGAAACTGCTTTGTCCACAGCGATCGTCGTGGCTGTCGTCGCTGTTCTCGTTGTTCTCATCCTCGGGCTCATGACAATGATGCGCGGTAACAGCGCCAACCTGTCTCAGAGTTTCATGCGATGGCGGGTCGGTCTTCAGTTCGTTGCCGTTGTTTTGATTATGGCGGCGCTCTACTTCAAGTCGTGATTGCACTTGCGGGCGTGGCGGGCACTTCAGTGATTGCAAGTGTTCTCGATGTAATAACGGGCGGTTACCTATGGTTGTTCTGAATAAGATCTACACGCGCACCGGCGATGATGGCACGACGGCCCTCGGAACCGGAGAGCGCGTAAGAAAAGATGGATTGAGAGTTGCGGCATATGGGACCGTGGATGAGACCGACGCGGCGATCGGTCTCGCGGTAGTTGCTCTAACGGACAGTGAGAACCTGCTCCGCGACATGCTCTTGCGCATACAAAACGACTTGTTCGATCTCGGTGCCGATCTTTGTGTGCCGGATCATGGTCAGGAATTGCCTTACGAGCCCTTGCGGATCAGCTCTGGACAGGTTGACCGGCTGGAATCAGAGATCGACCAACTCAACCAGGAGCTGGAGCCGCTTAAGTCATTCGTCCTGCCCGGCGGCTCACCTGCCTCCGCTGCCCTTCATCTTGCCCGAACAATTGCCCGACGGAGCGAGCGATTAATTGTCGAATTGGCAGCCGAACCAGACGAGCCGGTCAGTGAACCGGCCATGAAATTCGTCAATCGACTGTCCGATTTCCTTTTTGTGGCCGCACGCTATGCCAACAGTAAGGGGCAAACCGACGTGCTTTGGGTGCCAGGCTCCAATCAGTAACGCCTTGTGATTGTTGATAGGTGTTGTGCTACATCCTGCTATATCTTGGCAGTACCTTAAGCCCGACCCCAACTTTCAGAAGGTCAGCACATGTTCGTGCCTATCCACGACAACAACAAACTCAAAGCAATTCCTTTCCAGTATGTGACGCTGATCCTGATCGCGCTGAACATTGCTGTTTTCATGGTGCAGCAAGCCAGCGGAAAACCGCTAGCTGCCTTCGCCAGTTTCGCTTTGGTGCCAGCCGAATTCTTCCAGGTTGGGTATTTCGGTGGTTCCGCCCAAGGGCCTTACGACCAACTGTTGGTACCCGAGCCCTACACCCTGATCACATACACCTTTGTTCACGGCGATTTTTTCCATCTGCTTTTCAATATGCTTTTTCTTTGGGTGTTCGGCGATAACGTCGAAGACGCGATGGGGCACTTCAAATTCCTGCTCTTCTACATCGCATGTGGAATTTTTGCTGGCCTGCTGCATGCCTACATGGCGCCTGACTCCCCGCGACCACTGATCGGTGCGAGTGGCGCTGTTGCAGGCGTCATTGCGGCATACCTGATGCTGCATCCCCGCGTGATGGTCTGGGTGCTTGTCCTGCGGCTCTTCCTGCCGATCAAAATCTACGCCGTTTGGGCACTGGGCGCGTGGATCGCCCTGCAGTTCGTGATGGTTTACCTGGCGCAGGCCGGCATTCACAAAGGGCCGGTCGCATGGTGGGCCCATATTGGCGGCCTGATCGCAGGCGCACTTCTTATTTTGATTATGCGGCGTCCTGGAGTGCCATTATTCGATAGCGATCGCGCTAAGGCCTGACGTTCGATCAAACGCCGGAAAGCACGCTGCCCGGCGTCGCTCGCGATGGCCAATCGCGGCCTGCCGTTTAACCTTGGTGGGCACGACAACCTTGCCATGTTCAGTTTGACAGGCCTATTGGCAGTGAATATCGTGCCATTTCGCACTTGCACAATAGCTTGTTTGGGTGGCGCCGTTGATTGCAGTTTGAGGCAATTGGTCTCGGAGCGATCAACTTGCCTTTGCCTCGCAGCGTTGACAGTTTGAGCGATCGGAAATCTGCTGAAATTCCAGACGAACTTCTCGGGAGCACTGAACTCATGAAGATCCTCGTGCCGGTAAAGCGCGTGGTCGATTACAACGTCAAGATCCGGGTAAAAGCGGACGGCTCTGGCGTCGAATTGGCAAACGTTAAAATGTCAATGAATCCATTCGACGAAATCGCAGTCGAAGAGGCGTTGAGGCTGAAAGAAGCCGGAACAGCTTCTGAAGTCATTGCTGTATCCATCGGCCCGGCCAAGGCCCAGGAAACAATTCGCACTGCTCTGGCCATGGGCACCGACCGCGGAATCCTGGTCCAGGTTGATGATGACGCTTACGTCGAGCCGCTCAGCGTAGCAAAGCTGCTGAAATCCGTTGTTGAGGAAGAGAGCCCCGGCCTCGTTATCCTGGGCAAGCAGGCGATCGATGACGACTGCAACCAGACCGGCCAGATGTTGGCAGCCTTGTTGAATTGGTCTCAGGCGACATTCGCCTCCAACATTGAGATCGATGGTGACGCCGCAAGCGTGACCCGCGAAGTGGACGGCGGACTTGAGACATTGCGTCTGACCATGCCAGCGATCGTGACCACTGACCTTCGCCTCAACGAGCCACGTTACGCATCCTTGCCGAATATCATGAAGGCAAAGAAGAAGCCGTTGGATACCAAGACACCAGCCGACTATGGCGTGGACATTGCCCCACGGCTGAAAGTCCTTGAAACCGTCGAGCCGCCTTCGCGTAAAGCCGGCGTAATTGTTTCGGATGTCGCCGAATTGGTGAGCAAACTCAAAGACGAGGCAGGCGTAATATAATGGCAGTTCTTCTCCTAGCTGAGCACACCAACGATGCGCTCAACGCGGCCACCGGCAAAGCCCTGTCAGCGGCCCTGGATCTCGGTTCGGACGTCCACGTACTCATCGCAGGTAAAGGTTGTCGCCCTGCAGCAGAAGAGGCGGCCAAGATGAGCGGGGTTGCCAAGGTGTTGGTAGCCGATGCCGAGCATCTGGAGCATCAGGTTGCCGAAGACATGGCCGCTTTGATTGTGCCGATGATGTCTGGTTACGACGCGCTTGTGGCACCGGCAACAGCCCGCGGCAAGAATACTTTGCCAAGGATTGCGGCGCTGCTCGACGTCATGCAGATCTCTGACATCACTGCGGTCAAGTCGCCCGATGCGTTCGAGCGCCCGATCTACGCTGGCAACGCGATCCAGACGGTACAATCGACCGATCCTAAGAAGGTTATCACCGTTCGGACTGCTGCATTCCAATCGCCGGCAGAAGATGGTTCAGCTTCAATCGAGGACGTAGCCGCCGGCGAAGCAGCGGGCATCACAACCTTTGAGAAAGCTGAACTGGCCAAGTCTGATCGCCCTGAACTGGCATCAGCCAAAATTGTTGTCTCGGGTGGCCGCGGTATGCAGTCGGGTGAAAACTTCGAGAAATATATCGAGCCGGTTGCAGATCGCCTCGGTGCAGCTGTCGGAGCGAGCCGGGCGGCCGTAGACGCAGGCTACGTACCAAACGACTACCAGGTTGGACAAACCGGGAAGGTCGTTGCTCCAGAGCTTTACATCGCTGTTGGGATCTCCGGTGCCATTCAGCACCTGGCCGGCATGAAAGATTCCAAGGTCATTGTGGCCATCAACAAGGACGGTGAAGCGCCAATTTTCCAAGTGGCGGATTACGGTCTCGTTGCCGATTTGTTCCAGGCCATGCCGGAACTAGAGGCGGAACTTGCGAAAGCAGCTGGCTAAATACGAGCAAGGACACGGTCAATGGGCGTAGATCAAGTGGCAGGCAGTTCACAAGCAGCTGACGCCCGTTCCCGGATCAAGAGCGTGGGAGTCATCGGCGCCGGCCAGATGGGCAACGGCATTGCGCACGTTGTTTCACTGGCGGGCTACGATGTTTCTGTCAATGATATCGACGAGAGCCGATTTCAGGCGGCGCTTGAATCGATCACCAAGAACATGACGCGCCAGGTCACGCGCGGTTCGATTACGCAGTCAGACATGGAACGAGCTATCGGGCGCATTAATTTCGTGTCGGACTACACGGGCCTTGAGCACTGCGATCTTTGGATCGAAGCGGCCACTGAAGACGAGGACGTTAAACGCAAGATCTTCAATAGTATCCAGCCTCATGTCAAAGAGAGTGCGCTGGTGGCCTCCAACACGTCCTCGATTTCAATTACCCGACTTGCTGCACAGACTGATCGCCCTGAGCAGTTCATCGGCATGCACTTTATGAATCCAGTGCCGGTAATGAAGTTGGTTGAACTTATTCGTGGGATCGCAACCGACGAGAAAACCTTTCAGCTATCGCGCGATTTCACCGAGAGCCTTGGGAAAACGATAGCTGTCTCGGAAGATTTTCCTGCCTTCATTGTGAATCGTATCCTGTTGCCGATGATCAATGAGGCTGTCTACACACTGTACGAAGGCGTCGGCACGGTTGATGCCATCGATAAGGCAATGCGCCTCGGAGCCAACCATCCGATGGGGCCGCTTGAGCTTGCGGACTTTATTGGCCTTGATACCTGCCTCTCGGTAATGCAGGTGCTCTACGAAGGCCTCGCGGACACGAAGTACCGACCCTGCCCATTGCTTGTTAAGTACGTCGAAGCCGGCTGGCTTGGCCGCAAAACACAACGCGGATTTTACGACTACCGCCACGACGTGCCGGTTCCGACTCGGTAACTCGACAATCCGATTATCTATCGCGGACCGGGCGGCAGTGCCAGAGCAATCAGGCTTGCCTGCTTGCGCTGACTGAACGGCGGTCATGCAGCCTGAGCCCCCGCAGCTGAAAGCGCTTCTCGCCGATAGCTCAGTGCTTCGGCGATGTGATTGCGACCGACAGTCTCCTGCCCACCCAAGTCAGCAAGTGTCCGGGCGACCTTCAATGTGCGGTGGAAGCCTCGCGCAGATAGGCTGAACTTCTCGGCCGCCTGGCGCAGGAGCGACAACCCATCCACGTCAGGAGCGGTGATCGTATCCAAGGCCTGCCCGGAAAGGTCAGAATTTGTCCGGCCTGCTTTCTTGCCGCTACCGACCCAACGTTCAGTTTGTCTGGCGCGGGCAGCCGTGACGCGGGCGCGGACTTCTGCGCTGCCCTCCAACGGCGGTGGAAGACAAAGGTCCGTCGCAGAAACTGCAGGCACTTCGATTGTGAGGTCGATCCGGTCCAGCAAAGGACCCGAGACCCGTGCCTGGTAGTCAGTCGCGCATCTCGTGCCGCGTCGGCAGGTTTGCCCGGGTCCGCTTCCACCGCATCGGCAAGGATTCATGGCCGCAACAAGCTGAATGCGAGATGGATAGGAGATGCGATGACTGGCCCGGGCGATAATTGTTTCGCCGGTTTCTAGCGGTTGGCGCAGCGAGTCCAGAACAGGTGGCATGAATTCCGCCATTGCGTAGCTGTTACAGGAAGGCGCCCAGCCGCCTTTTCCTCAGCTATAGCGTGGCGATGGAGGAAGGTAATGAATGCCGCTAGTGAGCTGATATATGTAGTCAGCTTGATTCCCAGCTGGCGAGAAACCAATTGCTACGACTCGTTTATCATATTGCGCGGCAGATCATTGCGATTGCTTTGTGGGTCATCGGACTTGCTGGCCTCGGCGACGACACCCAGACATGGGGTCGCATAATGAAAGAGTACATCCCTTTCATCAGCGATCCTTATGTTGCCGTTCCACTATTGTTGGCAGGAAGTATTGTCCTTGCGTGGACTTGGTCTGACATCCGTGTCCAATGGATCATCAATAGAGCGAGGCAGCTTCAGTCTGGCTTAGCAGAGCCCGACATGCCCATGCGCGATCTGTTTGTTTATCTAGTATACAACATGGATGATGTTGACCAGAAAGACAGCTACGAGGCCTGTGTTTTCATAAGCAAGGAGGTCACAAACAGACTGAGAAATGGAACACTGCAATCATGGGGGGAGGAATTTCCAGATGGCCCTCTTGCGCCAATCGCGGCAGAGGATTGGCGAATACAGAGGATTTCAATCCGAACGCTCGTTAGTCCAGAACCTGAAGAAAATATGCAGGTTCACCAGTTCAATGTTCACATCGGCGCAGCACACAGACGGCTCAATTTGCATGTGTGTCGTGACGAGGTGCTGCTTCTGTGGCCAAGGAAAATGTCAGCGTTGTCTTCGTTTTCCCTGGCTGCAGATGACATAAAAAGAGGTGCTGGCCGAATGTCTCCCGAATATGAGTCATCCTACTACGATGCAAAGTCTATGCTTCGTCAGAGACCTGCACCGCCTTGACTCCTATAGCCTCCAACGTCGCCAACAAAAACGCTGCCGTGAATTTGCCCCTCCCGATCTTGTTCTTGAAGTTCTTCTCGTCCTCCTTCACGCCGATCTCATTCAGCTTTTCGACCACCTGCGCATAGGTGAGATTGCGCCGTTTGATCTCGGCTTTGAGAAGGCCCTTGGCCTTGTCTTCCCAGGCTGATGTTTCGGGCATGAGTCCTCCGATTCGTGCTAAAGTCATCATATAAGATGCTTTTGACCTTGACAAGATGACCTAAAAACATCATTTGTAGTGCTCAGGCACTGGAAATGATGACCATGAGTAAACAACAAACACCCTTTCACCTTCTCGCCAAAGCCCGCACGATCTCCCTCAAGGACGTCTTCACGATGGGCGAAGACAAGGCGCACGAGCTGTTCTGCCAGATGCGCTGGCAGGAAACAGACGGGAAAGCTGTGTGCGTGAAGTGCGGTCACGATCAGTGCTACACACTGAAGAAGCGTCGCCAGTTCGAATGCAAGGCGTGCAAGCGTCAGTTCTCGGTGACATCGCAGACAATCTTTGCCAATCGGAAGCTCAGCTTCACCGATCTGCTTGCCGCAATCGTCATCGTTGCGAATGCTCACAAGGGCATTTCAGCAATGCAGCTCTCGCGCGACCTCAACCACCAGCACAAAAGCATGTGGATCTTAGTTCACAAGCTACGGGAGTGCTTTGCCGACGACATGGAAGCCGCGACGCTTTCCGGCACGGTTGAAGTCGATGGCATGTGGAATGGCGGCCACGTCAAGCCAGAGAACAAGGCTGAAGACCGCGTTGACCGCCGCTTGCTGGAACACCAGACCGGCAAGCGCCGCGCTGTTGTTGCTGCCCGTGAAAAGTCAGGCCGGACGCGTGCCATCGTAGTCGAGCATGAAGCCGATGGCGTCGAGCCGATCGCCAAGGTCATTGAGCCGGGTTCGAAGGTCCACAGCGACGAAGGTCGTCACTGGGATGCGCTCGCCGCGCAATTCGATCTGGCGTCCGTGAACCACTCGGAAGCCTACTCGCAGAATGGCGTTTGCACGAACCAGGTTGAGAGCTATTTCAGCCGTCTGCGCCGGATGATCCGTGGTCAGCATCATCACGTGTCACCACGCTATCTGGCAGCCTATGCCGCACACGCAGCGTTCCTTGAGGACCATCGCAGGGACGACAATGGCAAGCTGGCGCGACGTGCGCTTGGTCTTGCAATGTCTCGTGGCGTCAGCCGGGATTGGGCCGGATATTGGCAACGATCGACCAAATTAACCGCTTGATAACCTGTGCACCTCAGTATATATATTATCCAGCCGGATACGAATTAACCCTCTTGATTGGAGAGGCGCTATGTCAGCCTTGAGAAAGATGAGTGCAAGAGTGCAGAGTAGGGAACTTACAGCCACAGAAGCATCTGTTGTTCTGGGTATGCCTAAGACGCAAGTGAATAATCTAGTCGATGAGGTCGCTCAGGCTGGAGGCGCTAGGCGCGGTGGTGGACATCGTTCCGTACGTAAAGATGATCTTTTTGTCATACTTCTGGCAAAAGAGCTGACGCAATACCAGCTAAAGCCAGCTCTTCGACAAAAAGCCATCAAGACAGCATTGCGCAGCAGCTCTGATCGCGTTGATGTACCAAGCACAAATTTGAGTGTTATGGTGAAGCCGTACCGAATTAAAGCAGAGGAAGGTTTCGCTACGCTTGAAGCCGCAGAAGCAAGCGTTTCATGCGATCCAGAAATTTTGCAAGGCGAGCCGTGTATAGCGGGAACTCGTGTTCCGGTTCACACCCTGGCTGCGATCGCAAAGAAAAACGGCAACGACGCAGCCCAGAAGACATACTCCTTCTTGACTGTGGAGCAAGTTCAGCTAGCTGTGCTATACGCGAAAGCGAATCCTCGAAGAGGAAGGCCAAAAGCAATAGCAGTCTCAAGCACTCCGAAAAAGTCAACGAAGAAGGTGGTGCGCAGATCAATTAGAAAAAAGACGCGTGCCTGATCCAAGTTTCTTAATCGACGAATGCCTCAGCCCCGATCTAGCTCAAATAGCGCTAGGTCGGGGTTTTCATGCTCTCCATGTCAACTGGGCCAACCTAACCAGAAAAACCGATCGCCAAGTTTCTAAATATGCCCTAGATCACGACATGATCTTAGTCACTAACAACACAATAGATTTTGAGAAAATCTACAAAAACAAGGAGATCCACCCCGGTTTAATTTTCATTGAATACGCCTCTAACGACGTCATGGACGGAGAGTGCCAAGTGCACGCGTTCGAAGCAGCGCTAGATGAGGTCGAAGAGGAAGAGCCGATAAACGAAGCTATACTAGTGGTGCTCAGACTGAATGATGAGGATGAGGACGAGATTGTGCTTGACTTGGAGCGCTACGACTTGCCTGAACTGATGACCTAAGGCATGCCCACACTGCATGCAAAGGCCTTCTATTTGTAGCATCTGGGCTCTTCGCCTCCTGGGCGACTCCACGCGCTGTTTCCGCCGCACACACCACCCGCACGATCAAAGTCATAAGGACATGGGCAGCAGCCCCTTATCGACCGTCGTATTGGCGTCTTTCCAGGCACCATCGACCGGGCAAACTTGATCATGGGTCGCGGGACGCCCTTCACTGGCCCGTAAGACTTGCGCTTACATAGCCCCGGAAGCAGTGCTGGTTGGGGCAGTGGAGGCTTCGGGATGGCCACCGGAGCAGGTCTTGGCTTCACCACTCGCATCTTCGGCTTGACTGGCGCTTCGTATCGCGCGCAGCCGCCAATCACCAATAGAAGAACGAGGAAGATTCGCATTACAGCCCCCGTCTTGCAGAATAACAGCTGTCTTTTGCGATCGCTAGACGCCGCCCGCGAATCCCGGTATCCGGCAGATGCCGACTTCCGAACCATCGCAACCCTGTTACGGCGCGGGGCAATGTGGTGTTGCTTCGGGGCGTGCGGCCCTTCCGTATGTTTTGCCAAGGAGGTAACTCATGGCAAAGGGAAGGAAAATCGGCCGGGACGCCCGTAATGGGCGGTTCATCCCGGTCCGGGTGGCTCGACAGCGTCCTTCGACGACGGTTGTCGAGACCATCAAGAAGCCAACTACAAAGTCTGTGAAGCGCAGCAAGTAGGTGGCAACGGGAGGTCACCCTTCGGGGTGGCCTCTTTTTTATTGCCTTGTCCATGCTTTGATTCGATGATGATGGCAATACTTAATCGGACATAAAAGGCACTTTTTTGAACAAAAAAGAGCAGAGTAAAGTTGGCAGACCGAGCAATGAAGCTGGCACAGTTAATCTGAAGATCGCCATCTCGGAAAACTTGCATGACTATTTGAGGCTGCTTGCGCGCCGAACGATGCTAGGCCCAGGGCCTAATGATGTTGCGCGGGTTCTGCTGACAGAGCGGGCCAATCAGCTCTTCAAGGATGGCTTCCATAAGCAACGGCTGCCTAACTTGGACTCGGACGACGATGGGGATCCGCCACCGACCAAATCTTAAACTGGTTCGGCCCCTGCTCTTTCTTGAGCACGCCCTTCTGCTCCCAGTGCCGCATGCAAGCCCCTGCGCGCTTGACCATGAGTTTCAGAAGCTTCTCATTGGCTGTATCTAGTCCGCGCTCTGCCATGACGCGCTGGGCGACGTCGTGCGTTGTGAGGGGCTTCTTGGCGTTCCTGAGTGTTGTCAGAACGATGCGGGTGACTTCGCCCTTGAAGGCTTGATGTCGTGGCGGGACTGGCCGCTTGGAGATCTCGGCCAGCTCAATCGTCGGATCGAACAGATGTATTGTGTGATCCAGATTGTCGAGATCAATGACCAAGGATCTCAACTCATCCTGAAGATGCTCGATCTTGCCCGCGATCTCCGCTCGCTTGGCAATCAATCCATGCACAGTATTCGGTCTCTCTGACATGTCAGAGAACTAGCAAAATGAAGGCAAATCAGCGATAGTTTGGCTTCCGGTAAGTGCTACGCAATGGCGATGAATTCCGGTAGCTCATCGAGAAACAGCACGCCGAGATGCGCCAGCGAGACCTCGCCGGGCTTGGGGCGGGATCCGCCACCCACCAGGGCTGCCATGCTGGCAGAGTGATGGGGGGACCGAAACGGTCGCTCGCGCCTGATCTTGCCTCCCATCAGTTCGCCAGCAAGCGAGTGGACCATACTCACCTCCAGCATCTCGGTGGTATCGAGAGGCGGCAGAATAGATGGTAGGCGCTGGGCCAGCATCGACTTTCCTGAACCCGGCGGCCCGACCATCAGCAGGTTATGACCGCCGGCAGCCGCTATCTCCAAAACGCGCTTGGCGGTCTCCTGGCCGCGGATGTCACGCAAATCAGGCAGCGGCTCTGTGATCGTCGACAGGTCCGGTTTCGGACGCCTCAGGACCTGTGAACCTTTGAAATGATTAACCAATGATAGTAGGTGCGGTGCAGCCAGTACGTCTGTGTCGTCACCAGCCCAGGCGGCTTCGCCACCGCACCCGGCAGGACAGATGAGCCCTTTGTTCATGGCAGAAGCGCCTATTGCGGCGGGCAGCGCGCCAGGGATGTCGCGAAGTGCGCCATCAAGCCCGAGCTCGCCGATTGCAGCATAACCGTTGATGGCGTCGGGCGATATGGCCTCCATCGCCACCAGCAAAGCGAGTGCGATCGGCAAGTCAAAATGGCTGCCTTCTTTCGGCAAATCGGCGGGAGCAAGGTTGACGGTAATGCGTGTCCACGGCAGGCCAATGCCAACAGCGTAGAGCGCGTTTCGGACACGCTCTCGGCTTTCGGCGACAGCCTTGTCAGGCAGGCCGACAATCGCGAAATTATGCTGCCCGGAGGTGATCTGGACCTCGACTTGAACCGGCCGAGCCTCGATCCCAACAAACGCAACGGTAGAAATGCGACCGTACATAGAGCCTCTCCAAACACCACGCCGGAGAGGTTATCCGCTTACTGATCAATGTCAAGAACAAAGATCGAACATCCAGATCGTGCTATTTCACTTTGCGCTCAATCGCATCCCAGATGAGTGCCGCAATGTCATTGCCGCCGAACTCTTTCACCTGCCGAATGCCAGTTGGTGACGTCACGTTGATTTCGGTCAGGTAAGGGCCAATGACGTCAATGCCGGTGAAGAGCAGGCCGCGCTCTCGCAAGGCCGGTCCAAGTCGCTCACAGATTTCACGATCGCGGTCATTGAGTTCCACGGGTTCCGCCCGGCCACCGACATGCATGTTGGAACGTGCTTCGTCTTCTGCCGGAACGCGGTTGATGATTCCGGCGACTTCGCCGTCGACTAGAATGATGCGCTTATCACCTTGGCGAACCTCGTCACGATATTGTTGCACCATGAAAGGCTCGCGAAACGACAACTGAAATAGCTCGACGAGCGAGTTAAGATTAGTGTCGCCGTCCTTCAGGCGAAATACACCGGCACCTCCGTTGCCATAGAGTGGCTTCACAATGATGTCCTGATACTTGTCGCGGAATGCACGGACATCATTGAGGTTGCGCGTCACCATCGTTGGCGGCATCAGGTCCTGGTAGTCGAGCACAAAAACCTTCTCCGGCGCATTGCGCACGTGCCCGGGATCATTGACCACCAGTGTATCGGGATGGATCCGCTCGAGGAGATGGGTCGTCGTAATGTATCCCATGTCGAACGGCGGATCTTGTCGCAGAAGGATGACGTCAAGCTCGCGCAGGTCAACCGTGCGCTTGTCGAAGAGTTCAAAATGCTCATCTGCGCGATCGACAACCTTCAAAGTTGCGCCGTGGGCCACCAAGCGTTGCCCGTCAAGAGTAAGATCCGGCGGTGTGTAGTAAAAGATCTCATGGCCTCGAGCCTGAGCTTCCAAGAGGATCGCAAACGTCGAGTCGCCGGGAACGTCGATTAGTTCGATCGGATCCATCTGACAGGCAATTTTCAATGGCATAGGTTCGGTCCTGCTGTGTCGGAAGATTGAAACTCAATGAAGAAGGGCGGGCGGTTACGCTGTGTGCTGCAATGCGTCCGGATAGTGTCGGGGTAACCAGGCACGTGATACGAGAACACAGTCCAGCCCGATATGATGGGAACGGTAGGCCTTCTGGCGCCATAACCAATGCTCGGCGGCTTTCGAAATCCGATGCGCCTGCTTGCGCGTAATCGGTCTCTCGCTGCCGCTAAGATTTGCGCGGTATTTAACCTCCACAAACGCAACCCGCCGACCTCTGAGAGCAATGAGATCAACCTCACCAAACGGTGTTACTACGCGACGATCCAGAACACGGTAGCCCTTGCAGATCAGAAGGCTCGCTGCCAGCCATTCGGCCCACCGGCCGCGTCTTTCGCTCAGTCGGCGCTGGTGTCTACTCGCAGAGCGTGATGCTCTGCCGCGATCGGCGCTATTACTGCGTGTCACTGCCACTAAGCGAACTCTCTCAGCTTTTACTGCTTGGCTTGCTTCAATTTCAGTCCGATATCGTATACGCGCGACTTGGGAACGCCAAGCTCTGCCGCAACCATCTTTGCAGCCCGTGCAGGCGGGTGATCATTGAGCAGCGCTCCGAGGTGGTCTTCAATGGTCTCGTCGGAGATGTCTTCGCTCGGTGCAGTCTTGCTTTGGCCAATAACGATCGTGATTTCGCCACGCGCCGCGACATCATCCGCCCATGCAGCAAGCTCTGTCAGGCTGCCGCGTTTGATTTCTTCGTAACGTTTGGTGATCTCGCGCGCCACCGCTGCTGGCCGTTCTCCCAACATCTCGCCAAGATCCTTGAGGCAGTCTTTGAGGCGATGAGGTGACTCATACAGCACGATCGTTGCTGGAATATCTGCGAGTTCAGCGATTTGTTGCCGCCGCGCTGTACTTTTCTGGGCCAGAAAGCCTGCGAACAGAAACCGGTCTGTAGCCAACCCCGAGACAGTCAGAGCTGATGTGACAGCTGACGGCCCAGGCACCGGAACAACCTTGTGATTGGCTTCCAAAGCGGATACGGCAAGCTTGAACCCGGGATCAGAAATGGCAGGTGTGCCAGCGTCTGAAATCAAAGCCACAGACCCGCCAGCTTCAAGTTGCTCCATGATTTCGGGTCGAACGTCACCGGCATTGTGTTCGTGGTAAACTGAGAGCCGCCGATTGATCCCGAACCGCTCCAGTAGACGCCGACTGATCCGTGTGTCTTCGCAATAGAGGCGGTCGGCATTGGCCATGGTCGCCAGGGCACGGAGCGTGACGTCACCAAGATTGCCGATGGGAGTGGCGACGAAGTAAAGGCCGGGCTCAAGTGGGCTCGCCATCAGGCGCTCAAGCTCAGCACCAACGGCCTGTATGAGCCCGCCAGCGGTATCCGATCCTTGTCGCTGTTCGTTTTCAACGTTCGCCAATATCACACTCCGTTAGAGTAGGCGCAAAAAGCAGCAATTATGCCCCACTCTTGATGTTTTGTGCGGTTATCCACCAACTGCGCTGGTGCAATCAATGCGAATATGCGTGTTCCTGACCCGTTCCGCGCATTCGAATCGAAGTTTCGGCTGTTTTATGCGATTGTTCGATGTGCGGCACGTTAGCAGGGTTACGGTATTAAAGGGTTCGCGCTTTGAGAACAGACCTTGGCCATCTCATTCAGCTGAGAGCAGCCGCCGCAGTCGCGTTGCTGATAGCCACGGCTATCTACCTCGCCGGTTGTGCCGGGGGCGGTAGTTCTCCCGCATCACAACTTGCCAGCCCACAAGGCAATGCCACCGCGTCAATACCTGCGGCCAATGCTCCGATTGGCGGAAATGTTGGGACGAAAGTCGCTTTGTTGCTGCCATTGTCAGCCAAAGGTCAGCACGCGGTAGTGGCGAATGGCATGAAACAGGCTGCCGAGCTTGCCCTGTTTGAAAACAGCCAATCTGATTTCCGTCTGCTGGTGAAAGACACCAAAGGCACTGCCGAGGGCGCACGGGCTGCTGCCACAGCTGCCGCTGCAGATGGAACGGAATTGGTCATTGGTCCGCTCTTCTCAACCTCGGTCAAAGCCGCTGCGGATGTGTTGCGGCCGGCTGGCATTCCGGTCGTGGCCTTTTCAAACAACCCTCAAGTCGCGGGGAGCGGAACTTATCTATTGAGCTTCCTCGTCTCAGAGGAAGTGGAGAGGATCATTAGTTTCGCATCCGCTCAGGGACGGACGCAGTTCACAGCTCTGATCCCCGATGATGAATACGGCAAGATCGTCGAGCACGTCTTTCGCGCGACTGTCCAGCGCAACGGCGGCATCGTTGTTGGTCTTGAACGCTATCCACCTGGCACAGGCGGAATCCTGGAGCCAGCCGGAAAGCTCTTTGAGAGCATTGAGATTGCTAAGCAGAACGGCGTGATTGTCGACACACTCTTTATTCCGGGTGGTCCTGAACTGCTTTCAATCGTTGCCCCATCGATCAAGCACGCACGCCTGGACACGAACACAATCAAATTGCTGGGAACGGGTGGCTGGGACTATCCTAATATTGGCCGCGAGAGTGCATACGTTGGAGGATGGTTCCCGTCACCAGATCCTCGGAATTGGCGGAGTTTCTCTGAGAAGTACACCAAAGCCAACGGCAACGCGCCGCCGCGTATTGCCAGCCTGGCGCACAACGCAGTGACGATCGCCATGCAGCTTGCCAAGGCCCACCCAAAGGGGCAGCGGTACACAGCTGCCAATCTGACCCGACCTGCAGGTTTTTCCGGAGTTGACGGTGTCGTTCGTTTCACCAACGCTGGATTGCCTCAGCGCGGCCTGGCAGTGATGGAAGTTCAGAAGTTCGCCAATCGCGTTCTGGATCCAGCGCCGCAAACATTCTCGAGCCAGGTTGCCAAGCCGACATCCAGAGCCCCTGTGAGCTTTGCCTACAGGCAAGAAGGAAACTAGGCCAGCAATCAGCCAGAGCAAGTTTCCCACAGCGCTGGACTGAGCGGCTGTCTGCTAGATCATAGTCTGCTACGTTGAAAGTCTATCTGATTTGCGACGGAGTGGCTCAATGTGCAACCCACGCAATTTTGCGATCGCGGCGCTTTCAATCTTTCTCACACTCATCCTGATGGTGGGTCCTGCAGGGGCTGCAAAGCGCATTGCGTTGCTGATCGGGAATAGCGCCTATCAGCATTCCGGCGAGTTAGAGAATCCGCAGAACGATGCTCAGTTAATCGCATCGGCTTTGCGCCACGCCGGTTTCGAGGTGACCATTCAGACAAACGCTGACCTCAAAACACTGAAGGAGGCATTCCGGGAGCACGCCGCCAAGCTGAAAGCCGCGGGCAAAGACAGTGTTGGCTTCTTCTATTATGCCGGTCACGGTACACAGGTGAAGGGCGTGAACTACCTGCTGCCGGTTGACGCCAACATTGAAAATGAGGCGCAAGTCGAGTCCGAAGCTGTGTCGGCAAGCGGATTGCTGGCGCAATTGGAAGGCGCGGGAAACAAGATGAATCTGGTGATTCTGGATTCATGCCGCAACAATCCATTCAAGCGCGGTTACCGCTCGCAGGTCCAGGGACTCGCACCGATGCACGCGCCGGCCAGCACCCTTATCGGTTACTCCACCCAGCCGGGGAATGTCGCTTATGACGGCACCAATGGGTACAGCCCTTATGCGATTGCACTACACCGCGCCATCCGCCAGCCCGGGCAAACGATTGAGCAGTCGTTTAAGCAGGCGCGCTCGGAGGTCAACGAGGTCACCGGTGGTAAGCAAATCCCCTGGGAGGAATCGTCGCTTTTTACCGATTTCTACTTCTTCGAGAAGGATCAAAAGGCATCTCTGGCGCCCGCTGCCTGGGATGGTAAGGCCTTCGAGCAAGAGGCTACGTTTTGGAAGGATATTCGTGACAGTCGTGACCCCGGTGCTTTTCGCAGCTATTTGAAGAAGCACCCAAAGGGGACTTTTACTCTGCTTGCCAGTGAACGCATTGATGATCTCAAGCAGTTGGCAGATGCGAAGCCGGTGGAGACAACGAACACAGCCGCTGCTGGAACCTATTTCTTCGACGACTTCAATGGCAACGAGCTCGGCAAGGATTGGGACATCATGAATCCCGATCCGGACTCCTACATCGTTGAGGATGGCAAGTTGACGGTCCTCCTAAGCGACACCCAGAAGCCGACCATGGACAACATTCCAAATATATTCCGGTTGCTGAAGCCGATTCCGAAGGGCGATTGGACGATGACGGCAAAGCTGGAGTTTGTTCCTCAGACAATGTCCGAGTGGATGCGGATCGGTGTAACCAAGCGCGACGGCAATGGGCTCATGTCATCGCTGCAGCTCTCCACGCACAGCTATGGTCGTGATACCCGCGTTTATGTGCGGGGGGACAAGCGAACGCGCAAAACCAGTGAATTCTCACAAGAGCTGTTGAAGCTGTACGTCAAGGACGGGCGTAATATCAAAGCGCGAACCAACGCCTTCGCCGGCTATGTTTCGACAATCTATCTTCGACTGAAAAAGAGGGGCCGGAGATATATTTCATCGATTCGGTTTGAAGCTCCGGCATCCTTGGATCAATCGAAGGCCGTGGCTAAGGATTGGGTTGAACTACCCAAACTAACGTCGTTACGTGTCCCTGGCGATCGTTTCACATTGCTGTTTCGCACAACGCGTACCGACAACCATCTGCCAGCCAAGACGGAAAGCCTTGTGAGTATCGACTGGGTCAAGATCGAAGTGCCGCAATGAGCGCATGCCCGATATGCGATGTCGGTCAATCCGCAGCCTTGCTCGTCCCGCACATTGTTCTGTAAATACAGCGGTCCTACTCTGGACCGGTCATCACAGGCGATTGAATGTTTGATGTCTTGGCGGTCATTTCGCCGATCTTCGCGCTGATCGCGATTGGCTATGCGGGTGGCCGCTTCCGATGGCTTCCGGAAACTACGGCCTCTGGTCTGGCGGCCTTCTCATTCACACTGGCGATCCCAGCGGTATTGTTCCGTACGATGGTCGTTGCGGACTTGCCTGACGTCGAGCCCTACAGAATTTGGGGTGCCTATTTCGGAGCCGCTCTCGGCACCTGGCTCCTGGCTGCTTTCTTGACAGCGATCTATCTGCGCCGGCCGGCAGCTGATGGTGTTGCGATCGGGATGAGCGCCGGCTTTGCCAATGTCGTTATGATCGGTATCCCGCTATGCCTTGTTGCGTTTGGCCCGGAATCCGCTGGCACAAGCGCGTTGATTGTAGCGCTGCACTCACCGCTGCTGTGGTTGATGGCGTCGCTTCATTTAGTGATCGCGGGCAGCGCGCGCGATAACTCTCTGTTCGGGGCAGCCACTCAGTTGTTTCGTGACATCGCTGGCAATACGATCATTCTCGCAATCCTGGCGGGACTGCTGTGGCGTCAAACGGGGCTTGGCCTTCACCCGCAGCTGGATCAGATCGTCCAGATGCTGGCCAAAGCAGCAATCCCCTCGGCACTGGTCTCTCTTGGCCTCAGCCTGACTGGGTTTCGCATTGCAGGGCAGTTGCCGACACTCAGCCTGATTGTTGTCCTGAAGCTGATCCTGATGCCAATAGGCGCCTGGTATCTCGCGGCCATCGTTTTTCAACTGCCACCGTTGGAAGTCGGAGTGATCACTGTCTTTGCAGCGATGCCAACAGGTGCCAATGCATACCTGTTTGCCGAGAAACACGGTAGGGCAACGAATTCGGCGTCGGGCGCTGTCGCGCTGGGGACGCTTTTGTCGGTGGTCACCGCAGCGGCAACGATCTATCTGCTTAATCAGACAGGACAAATGCCCGGCTAGATTGGCATGATCGGATCAATTCGATGAGGTGACCGCGCTGATGGCCGGATCATCTAAATCGCAGCGAATGGCCTAGGCAGCCAAGGCTGTCGGACGGAAACTTTCGGCCTCTCCAGTGCGAATAATCGCATTGTCGTAGACGGGCTTCTCGAAGCGGGGCAACACGCTGTGGATCTCGTCGAACAGCCGATGTAGGGCATACTCTGTCGCATCCAGCTGCTGTGCAGTCTGCTTGTTGAGCGCCTGGATTGCGTCGCCGCGCGAAACCGCATCCTCGACCACCTGAGCTGCACGTTCAAACTGATAAGCCAGAGAAATGCGGGGCGGGGCCGGCATACGGATTTGATCACGCGACTGCTTTGATCGGGCATCCGATCGAATAAGGCCGAACGTCACCCGGGATAAGCATTCATGGGAATTGCTTAGCGATGTCCGAGCGAGGTTAATGAACCTGGGGAACCAGCCGGTGTTACCCTTTTTCCAGCTTATCTGTTGGCGGTTCACGATCTCAACCTCTTCTTGATGCCGACCATGACAATCTAATGGATCGGGATTCTTTGCGTGATCTCAGTTAGTTACGGGCGAATGTCCACTCTACATGAGAATCAGTGATTAGGAAATAGTTTGTTTCTCTTAATATTTTATAAAAATCCGTATCAATATTTAGACGTGTTTCACACCAGCGAGATCCGGAAGAAAAAACTAATACGTATTAACAAATGTCAATTCGCAGGATATCGCAGTTGCCCAAACGGATTTTTGCGGGCTCAATCGATCTCTCACGGTCGATCATTGATTATAGCGAAGCAGAAAGCTCTGAAGCTTCGCCACAATGTCGTCAGGCCTCAGTCCTGCTTCGCGGAGTTGACGGAGCGATACATCTCCAAAACTCTTCGATAGCTTTCGACCATCCGTCTCAACGATGAGGTCATGGTGGTGATACAACGGTTCGGGCAGGCCGAGCAGTTCTTGTAGTAGCCGATGAATGTCGGTTGCCCCTTCGAGATCCTGGCCGCGCACGACATGTGTTACGCTCTGGAGTGCATCGTCGATGGTGCAGGCCATGTGGTAGCTGGTACCATTGTCCTTGCGTGCCAGGACAACATCTCCCCACCGGGCCGGGTCAACGTCGCGACGAGTGAGGCGGCCTTGGTGGTCAACAGATTGGTATCGCAAAGGAGGTGCCGACCTGCGATCGTTCAAGTGCTTCAGTGCGAGGTCCATATTCAAGCGAAGCGCAAAGGCCTCACTAGCAGATTTGCGGCGCGCCACCTCGGCCAGTGTCAGATCCTTGTGTATCCCCGGGTAGACAGGGCTGCCCTCTGGGTCAAAGCCGCTGCCGTGTGCTTGTGCCGCTTCTGCAATCTCCTTGCGGGTAGCAAAGCAGGGATACAGGAGACCAGCTTGATCAAGTCGGTTGAGATAGCTGCGATAGATTTCGAAGCGATCAGACTGTTGCAGTACGGGCTCTTCCCACTCGAACCCAAGCCATTCGAGGTCGCGAAAGATGCCATCGACAAATGCTTGCCGCCGACGGCCTGTGTCGATGTCCTCTATCCTGAGCAGCAATCGCCCGCCGAGTTTATGTGCGAATTGTTGATTGATCAGAGCGGACAATGCATGGCCAATATGCAGCTCGCCTGTGGGGCTTGGTGCAAACCTTAGCGTGGGCTGCAGGGACTGGGTTGGCAATAGACAGACTCGCGGGCAAGGTGACGTAGTTCTATTGAAGCCAATTGGGCCGGGTTTTCAAGCTGCTCCGGTGAAGGATAACAATGGCACGCGTCAACACCGTCAAGTTTGCGGGACCGATCATTGAAACTGAAGCTGATATCGAGAAGGGCATCCGCATACTACGGCGGAAGTGCCCTGTCATGCGGCACATTCACGACGTAACCGGCATGCCGCCTCTGCGCCGCCGACCACCTGGTTTTGAAGGACTTGCCCGCATCATTGTTGGCCAGCAGGTGTCAGTCGCGAGCGCAGATGCCATATGGCTGCGATGTGAAAATGCGATCCAGCCATTCACCGCTGAGCGCGTAGCAGAACTCGACGACAAGGCACTGCGGTCGGCCGGCTTGTCTCGCCCCAAAGTTCGTTCATTTCGCGCGATTGCCGATGCTGCAGCGGTCGGGCAATTGAGTTTTGACACCATGCATCGGACAGCCGATGGCGAGATCTATGATGGTCTCACGGCAATATCCGGTATCGGTCCATGGACAGCCGATATCTTTCTGATCATGTGCCTTGGTCGTGCTGATGCTTTCGCTGCGGGCGATCTTGCGCTCCAGGTCGCAGCGCAGGACGCCTACCAGCTGGGCGAGCGTCCATCTGCCAAGCAGCTCCTTGAGTTGGCGGAGCGGTGGCGACCATGGAGGGCCGTTGCCGCGCGATTGCTATGGTCGTACTACCGGATCACCAAACAGAAGAGCTCCGGTGCTCCAATCTAGGTGCCGGGTGAAACTATGTTGGGTTTCTTTGTGTGTCCCGGCTCAAAATCGCCATATTGAAACACCATGTGAGGGATTGCTGACAGTCTTGTTTGGCCACGGTCTGTCAGATTGGGCGATATCTGCCAGTCAGTTTCCGGCCATATGATCTCCTCTTCGATGTTTGCTAGGCACCTACAGCCGCCATCCGAAGAGGAAGAGGAAACTTAAACACGCCCCGGCTGGCAACTCCCCTTTTGTCCTGTTTCTGTAAGCACGCTGTCGCCCGATGCGCGACCCGTGCCCACCGTCAACGCGCAATGGAGTGCCGCCATGAATGTCAATCGTCGTAGTTTTTTCGGAGTAGCCGCTGCGTCCCCATTTGCTGCACGTGAAGCTGCGGCCAAGGCCGTCGAAGCCGCCCAGATGGAAATCTCGGGAATGAGCACGTATTCCGACAGCCTCTACACTGGGACCAGCTATATCGATTTCGATGACGACACACCAACCAAGACGCTTTGGGATGTCATCAAGGAAGTCGGCATGCCGGAATGGAAGAAGGACGACCTATGGGACGATGCCAAGCGGTCCCGCACAATTGATCCTGACATCGCCGCAATGCGTTCGTTATCAATGTCAGCAAAGCTGGATATGCAATGGAAGCGCAACTACCAGACCTTGATAGAGCGCGCATACAAGCAGCAGGAGATGGAACTCTTGAAGCACAAATTCTTCAAGAAGCATACGGGCATCTCGGAGTACTAGAGCAACTGACCTCAAGTCGGGATCCGACTGATGCTGACTTGAGGTCCAAATTTGCTCTACCGTTTAAATGTAGATCAACTTTTCGCACGATCATCGAGAGAGCGGGTGTGAGCTGTTCCTCCTCCATATCGCGCCAAACGCGCAATACCGGCAATTCGGTGACCTATTGACTTCCAAGGGGTTGGCTCGACCAATGCAATGTTGCTGCTGAATGACGCCGCTGTTTGAGAATTCACCTATTGCCGATTCTTCGCTAATCTAATGCCTCGAATTATGAGGGGCGAGATGGCGGAAATCGAAGAATACTTTGATGCAGTTGTTTGCGGCGCCGGCATTGCCGGGGTCGCGGCAGCGCATGCTTTGACGGAAGCAGGCCTGAAGCGTGTTGCATTGCTGGACCACGGACCGCCGCTTGCCTTAACGAGCGATAAGTCGACCGAATGCTACCGGAATTGGTGGCCGGGTCCGGGGGATGCCATGGTTGCCTTGATGAACCGCAGCATCAACTTAATGGAGCACCATGCTCGCGCCTCGGACAACTGTTTCCAATTGGGTCGGCGCGGTTACGTATTCGCGACGGCGCGGAAAGAGATGATCGAGACCTTCGAGGCACAGGCCCTCGAAGCTGAAGAGCTTGGTGCCGGAGCGTTGCGCCGACATAGAGATGGTTCAAGCTACGAACCGGAAGCGTCCGAGGGATTCGAAAGCCAGCTGGATGGTGCGGATCTGATCCTCGATCGTGCATTCATCCGTCAGCAGTTCCCATATCTCAACAGCGAGACGGTCGCTGTGCTTCATGCCAGGCGATGTGGTTCCTTGAGCGCCCAAACACTGGGCATGTATCTGCTCGAGCAGGCCCGCGAGAACGGAGCGCAGTTCATTTCTGCGGAGTGCACGGGCTTCGAGACGACCGGCGGTCGGATCAGCGGAGTCAACATATCTCGCGACGGGGAGGCCGGGCTGATCAAGACCGACACCGTCGTGCTTTCGCCTGGTCCCTATCTGGCCCAGTCATTGGCCAAGCTAGGTTGTTCGCTGCCTGTGTCCGTTGAGAAGCATATTAAGATCAGTGCGCCCGATCCCCTCGGCGTTGTGCCTCGCCAGATTCCACTCGTCATCTGGACGGACCCGATCGCGTTGGATTGGACAGCGGAGGAGCGTGAAGCCCTGAATGAGGCTGAGGAAACACGCTATTTGCTGCAGGAGTTTCCAGCCGGCGTGCATGGTCGGCCGGTCGGCGCAGGTGATCAGGTCTTGATGTATTGGACGTATGATTGCGAGTTAGGCGATCAGCCGGAATTCCCGTTGACCTGGGATGACAATCTTCCGGAGATCACGTTCCGCGGAATGGCGGAGCTGTTGCCAGGCTTGAAGCGCTACTTCGACGTGATGCCGAGACCTTACGTTGATGGTGGATACTACACTAAGACACCAGAGAACCGGCCACTTATTGGACCGCTAACAGTCCCTGGCGCATTCGTAAACTCGGCATTCTCAGGGTTTGGCATCATGGCGTCGTGTGCCGCCGCAGAATTGGTCGCCAAGCATATCAATGGTGCCGAACTCCCGCATTATGCGTCAGCATTTGCACCGGCGCGCTATGGTGATCCTGAGTATCTCAAGTTGATTGAAACCTGGGACGCATCCGGACAGCTGTGACAGTCCGACAGCACTATAGGTCTTCAATGCTGTCGTAGTCGCACCTTAGGCAAAAGCGTTCAGTAGCACGGCTATGAATAGTGTCTGTGGAACGGCCAGGACTGGCAGCATCAAGGCCAACTTCCATGATCCGGTCGTATCCTTAAGGCTCATAATCTCGGTGTAGTCAGTCGCGACGCCCGCCATCAAAAACGTAAACCCGTTGCCAGGGGCATCGGCCCGTGTCACGAGATCGGCCGCGATGGGCGCTGAGCCTTCCGAGCATACTTCAATGATCGTCGCGGCAATGACGGTAAGAAGCACGCCGAGAAGCGTCGGCCCGAACCAGTCCGCGAAGACATCTGCAGGCATCAAGGCGCGTATTGCAGCTGCCAGCACAACACCAAACAGCAGCCAACGAAGGACCATCCGAGAGCCTTTCAGGCCATCCCGCAACATACCGACGAAGCCGGACCAACTAGGTTGTACGCCGCCCCACCAACTTTTGAATTCCTCCTTGAAGTTCAAGTTTTCGGCAGATACGGACTGACGTGCCGGATTGTCCGGCAGGCGGCCTTGCTCAACCAGCACATCGAATATGTAACCTGTCACAACAGCGATCACGCCGGATAGCAGGATGAACGCTAATGCATATTGCCAACCGATCAGTGCAATCAAAATCACTGTCAGGCTCAGCGAATTCCACGGGCTGGCGAGAAGGAAAGCCGCAGTTTGGCCAATGCTGGCACCGCGTTCGTATAGCTTCATGCCCACCATCAGGATGCCGTGACTACAGAGGTCAAACAGCAAACCTGCGGCTGTCGCCCGGAGGATCCCGCCTAGGCGGCTTGCGCCTCCCAAAGCGGTAAAGACGACTTCCCGCGGAATGCGATCGAGCAGGCCAACGAAGAAGATGCCCAGCAGAATGCCCCACCACATGGTATTCATCATGTCGAAAACGCCATGACTGAAGTGCATTAGCGGTGAATGTGCACCTGGAGTTCCAGCAAGCAGATAGCCAAGGTAACCTGCAACAACGAATGCCGCACTGCCCCACAACATCCAATCAGTGCGCGGCCGGCTGCCAGCCGCGGGAGGTGCGCCGCAACAATCCTGCAGCTCTTTCGCGGTTGGCAAATCGTTCTGCCCTGCACCCTGGTCAGGATTGCCACAGCATGAGCTACTCTGAATGAGCCGCCTTGCCGGTGTATCGTTCACACTGTTCATGCGACTAATATCGTCCCTCCAGTCACTGGAAGGTCAAGTCTCGTTGCTCTGTGCGGCCTTATGCTTCAACTTTGCAGCGAAAAACTCGCCAATTCGCGCTTGTGGCTCGCCGGTTTTATAAGCGTCTGAAAGCGCATCTATGCCGGCTAGAACGCCTTCTTCGACAGAAACGCTTTCCCACCGGTTCATCAACTGCTTTTGGTTTCGGACCGCTTCCGGCGCTGCTGCGCAAATACCGTCGAGCCATCTTTCAATCGCGCGGTCAAGTTCTGCCAGAGGAGCAACACGCTGGGCAAAGCCCATCTGAAGGGCCTCCAGCGCTGAGAATGTCTGCCCGGTCAGTAGGATCTCCCGCGTTCGTCCCCACCCGATCTGGCCGGGAAGCAATGCAGCTTCAATCACCGACGGCAGACCCATGTGGACTTCCGGCATCCCAAAGACAGCCGACTCAGCCGCCGCCCGCATATCACAGCTCGCTGCAACTTCCAGCCCGGCACCAAGGCAGAAGCCATTCACACGGGCAATCACAGGTAGTGGAAAGTCTCGAATTGCACGGCAGGCCTGATGCAATCGCGTAATGTAAAGCCGTCCGCTATCTGCGCAAAGGCTGCCAAGCTCATTGAGGTCGGCACCGCCAATAAAGGACTTGTCACCGGCTCCGGTAAGGATAACAGCCCGCAGTTCACGGTTGTCGCGCAGCTCCTCAAAGACTTGCCTCAAGCGAACCACCTGTTCCGTTGAGAGGCAGTTCAGCCGGGAGCTGTTGTCCACTTCGATCGTTGCGACAGCATGGCTACCACCATGCTCGTGGATACGTGCGCGGACTTCAGGAGTTGTCATGTCATGCCTCAAATATTCAGCAGTCCCATCCGTGATGGGCTAAGGTGAGCTGCTTTAATGCGCAGCCTTACACTATTCAGTCGTTTTCGAGTTGCAAAACGGGCGACACATCGGCGAATAAGCTTGCAGGATGTGATCGACTGATTCGCAAGACCGAACAGACAAGGAGCTGGGGAAAGTATGCCACTGCAAAACCGCGTGACTCCAGACGGCCAGATCGTCGCGACCGCGGCACGTGGAACCTTAATGGGGAATCGCGGCGGCATGCTGCATCGTGTCGACAAGACACTCGGTCCCAAGCGCTGGGTTTCGAAACAGTGGATCGCCTGCAGGTTGTCCTATAAAGGGCGCTGGCGTGAAGTCATGGCGCCGAACAGCTACACTGAGTTGTTCTTTCTAGACGAAGCGACCTCGTTCGCTGCCGGCCATCGGCCATGTTACGAATGCCGCCGCAGAGAGGCGGTCTTTTTCGCCGAACTATGGGGCGAAACGCTCGGCGGAGGCCCACGTGCCAAGGCGGGCGAGATCGACGCCACCTTGCATGCTGAGCGCCTCAATGCCGAGGGCCGCAAGGCCACCTTTAAAACCACGATCGAAGAGCTCCCAACTGGCGCGATGGTTCGTTGGCGTGATGGCGCCTATCTGATACTTGCGGGTCGACTTTTGCGCTGGGCGCCTGAGGGTTACACGGCTGTGGTCGATGTTGAGAAAGATATGACCGTCGACGTGCTGACCCCGCGAAGTACTTTAGAGATGTTTCGTGCTGGTTATGACGCAGACCTGCATGAATCAGCTCTTAAATTCATGTAAATCAATTATCTAGGTAAGTTTGTTAACCTTTTGTTAACCATTGAGAGTCATGGCTCATATACAAGGCACGACTGTAAGTGATCGGCCATAAAAAACCGACAGGACAGGAAGGCACTATGTTTAACAAAAAAAATGACTCGATGTCATACTTCGGCAACGAAGAAACAACACAAGAATCTTCATCAACCGAAGTAAAAAAACCCGAAATTAAAATCGAAACTCAAAAGGCAGAGCCACCCAAACCATCAGCATCCAATTCGATTATTGATGAATGGCTCACAATGAGAGGCGACCTCGAAAGTGAGGGCGATATTCTCGTCAAAGGTAAAATCCACGGAAATATTCGATGCAAGCTTCTGATCGTTGATGAGAATGCAATGGTTGAAGGTGGAATGATTGCTGAGGAAGTCGTCGTGCGCGGCACGATATCTGGCGAGATCCGTTCAAACCGTGTCCGGTTGGAAGAATCGGCTGTTGTTGACAGTGAAATCTACCACCGCTCCTTCTCAGTTGCTGAAGGTGCCCAGATCAAGGGTGCGCTTCACTTCGAAGAGAACCCAATCTCAGAGGCCAAACTGAACCAGGCCGACCCAGAAATCAGTAAAAAGCCCAAAGCTAAGCCGAACGGTACCCTCGCCGCAGAAGCTTCGACAAAAGCAGAAACATCGTCTCTCAATGGCGCTGCAACTGCACACTAAAACAAGCTCAAACTAGAAGACAGACATAGCCCACCACAAAATTGAGAGCGGACAGCCTCCTGTCCGCTCTTTTTTATTGATTTCTTCTTGGTTATTTTACTGCCTATTACAGTCTCATTCCGAAGGAACGTAAAACTGTCGGCGCTGGCTTAGCGCCAGGTTAAATCTCTTCTTTCTTGAAGATATTTCCGAAGATTGCATCCAGCGATAACAGGCCCGGACCTTTAAGCAGAAGGTAGATCAGGGGGATACACCAAAGTAGTCTTTGGTCTGCAATGGCTGAATCCTGGAATCGATCAAAAAATGCACCAATTGATTTTGCGTCTAGGCCGTGGAAGTTGATGTCGACATAAGTCATGACGGCGATAAAACCAATCATGGCGAGACTGGCCGCGCGCGTGAATAAGCCAACCAATATCAATACAGGTAGAATGAATTCTGCATAAGTCCCGCCGTAGACAATCAATGCATAAGGAAATGTCGGAATTTTATCTGCGTTATAGCCATACTGTTCGGCTATTGGCGGCAGCATCTGGGCGTAGGCATTGGTCGTGGGTATTAAACTCCCGGGGAAACCTGATCCAACTTTGGTAGCCGCGGAATTCAGAAAGAACAGCATCAGAGCACTGGAAAATGCGAGTCGGGCGGCAAGCCCCATGAACCAGCCATTCGTGAGTCGCTCAAGCGCTCCGAATACACCAGAATACAAGCTCATTAGCGCAGTGATCATTTTTTGTCCTCCGGTCAGTCAGTAAGAAAAATCTCAGCCATCCATACTCATAGGTTTGACATCGTCGTCAGTTGCGATGTCGACCCGGCAAACCGCCCCGCAGGCGAATAGCATCTGTAACATCGCGCCCATCTCATCGGATTGCGCCTCTGCCAGCGGTTCCGCAGCAGCACCCAGTGATTGCCCGTCGTGAAGGGCAAGGTAGAACGCAGACGCAAGATCGGGAATTATCCGAACGTCGACATCAAGACGCGGGCGGACGATGAGGCCGGATTGAGCTTCCGGTGATAAATCCTGCATCGCCGCAGTAGGGTCATCGGTGCTCTTGTGAAGATGCCAGATCGAGAAAACCGGCCAATCGGACCGGACAATTCTGAGCGATGGATGCAGCCGAAGCACGGCGCTCTCCAGCTCATCTGCTGCAATGGTTTGTAGTACATCGATAGAGATAGGTTCTTCGTCTGCCGCGTTATAAGTCTGGTTCCAGCCTCTTTCGACTCGGGCGACATCAGCAAGGAACGGAAGACCTTTGGCCGGCTCAAACGCGGCAACAAACTCCGGAAATCCGTCACCATAGTGCAGCATGACGGCAGATGTCGGCGCATTGTGATCGACAAACACCCGGGCCATGCCAGTGAAAAACTCGTCTCCGACCAATTGTTTGACAACCGGGTAGCTCGCAGCAAGATTGTCGGTCAGACTGACAGCGACGTTGTTGCGATACACGTTGAAGCGTTTGTTTGATGCAGTTCCCGTGAAGCTGCCCAGCTCGGCGGGGATCGCGTATTCAGGGTCTCTCAAGCTCCTGATAAACTGCGCCTGTAGGTCATGCCACCGCATATGCGGTTTCTTTCGAGGCTTGTCGCGCGCGTTCAAGGTAAATCTCGGCCTTTGTGGCCTCGGCGTGAAGCACCGACCAGTGCGGGACGTCATTGTCCCACTCGACCAGGGTCGGCAAGGGGCCGGATCGCGCCAGCGTACGCTCCAGTAATTCCCAGACAGGCTCTATCACTTGCCGGTCATGTGCATCGATCAGCAGAAGTTCGCCTGCATCATCTTGGTCTTCGGCATGGCCAGCCAAATGGATCTCACCAACATGCTGCATCGGAAATCGATCGATATAGTCGGTCGCATTTCTCTTGTGGTTGGTGCAGGAGATAAAGACGTTGTTGACGTCTAGCAGCAGGCCGCAGCCCGTGCGGGCAACAATCTCTGAGAGAAAGTCAATCTCTTCGATGGTGCTGTCTTCAAACACGACATAGGTCGCCGGGTTCTCAAGCAGCATGCGGCGCCCGACGTAGTTCTGCAGCTCATCTACATGGTCGCAAACAATAGCGAGTGTCTCTGGGGTATAAGGAAACGGCAGCAGATCGTTATAGAATGCACTTTCATGCGTCGACCATGCCAGATGCTCGGATAAGCTCTCGGGCTGATAGCGTTCGACTAACGACTTCAAACGATCGAGGTGCTGCCGGCAAAGCCGCCCACTTCCGCCAATCGAAAGCCCGACACCGTGCAAGGAGATCGGGTAGTGCTCTCGAATGCGAGTGAGGTAGTGATGCGGTGGACCTCCAAGGCCCATGTAGTTTTCTGGGTGAACTTCAAACCAGCCGATATCCGGATTGGTCTCCAGGATATCGGCATAGTGCTCGGCCTTCAGCCCGACACCTGCGCGGGCTGGAAGCGCCGCGGTTTGACTTGTGCGGTGTGCGGGCATGTCGGCCTCATATGCGACGTGAGCCGTGAACAATCTTACTTAGGGATATCACGCTTTAGAGCTGCAAGGCTGCCCTTGCGTCCTTCCGGCAGAACCTTGTCCCAAGCCAGACCTTCGCAGCTGCCCTTTGGAACCAGAGTCCAGGCATTGCCTTGGAAGTCGATCTTCGAGGTTCCGGCGCACGTTGTGCCAGGACCGGCGGCGCAATCATTCTTGCCAGCGAGAGAAATCCCGTAGCACTTTTCCATATCAGCAGCATTGGCGGCTGTTGACTGAAGTCCGGTTGCAGCCATTGCAACGGCGCCGGCAACGAACGCAGCGGTCGAAATCTTCTTGCTCATACTTATGGCTCCTTCACTTGGATCTCGCAGGCAATGCCTGCCTGCTATGACCACCAATTAAGGATCGCGTTATGCGACACAATGAACAAATAATCACGTTATGTTGAGGCGGTGTCACTGCATTGGCACCGCCTCGGAAATGTTCGATCAAACCGCCCACAATCAGGCACGAATTCCTATGAACTCACCTCAACTTAGCGTGCGCACGTCGACAAAATGACCAGCGATTGCAGCGGCGGCAGCCATCGCGGGAGACACCAGATGGGTGCGTCCTCGGTAACCTTGCCGGCCTTCGAAGTTCCGGTTTGATGTTGCAGCACATCTTTGGCCCGGCTTCAGCTGATCCGGATTCATGCCGAGGCACATCGAACACCCAGGCTCGCGCCAATCAAAACCGGCATCCTTGAAGATCTTATCGAGACCTTCAGCTTCGGCCTGCTCTTTCACCAGTCCCGAGCCGGGGACGATGTGCGCATAGTCCAGACGTTCCGAGATCTTCTTTCCATCAATGATAGCCGCTGCGGCCCGAAGGTCTTCAATCCGGCCATTGGTACACGAGCCGATCCAGACGACATCCAGTCCAATGTCGGTGATCTTGCTATTGGCTTGCAGGTCCATGTACTCGAGGGCGCGGGTCACGGCAGCACGGCGTGCTTCGTCGTCGATGTTTGCAGGGTCCGGTACCAGGCCATCGATCGTTGCAACCTGTTCCGGGCTGGTGCCCCACGTAACCGTCGGCGGCAGGTTAGACGCATCAAGCTTTACGACTTGATCGAAGTGGGCACCCTCATCGGTGTGCAGGGTTTCCCAGTACTTCATTGCCTGTTCCCAGGCCGCGCCTTTTGGCGCCTTGGGGCGGCCTTTCAAGTAATCGTAGGTCTTCTCGTCAGCGGCGACCATACCGGCACGCGCCCCGCCTTCGATCGACATATTGCAGACCGTCATGCGTCCTTCCATCGTCAGGTCGCGAATCGCTTCGCCGTCATACTCAATGACGTGGCCTGTGCCGCCCGCGGTGCCGATCTTGCCGATGATCGTCAGGATTATGTCCTTGGCGGTAACGCCGGCCGGCAGCTTGCCGTCGACCGTCACCCGCATGTTCTTGGCTTTCTTTTGGATCAGCGTTTGGGTGGCGAGAACATGTTCCACCTCGCTGGTGCCAATTCCATGCGCCAATGCGCCGAACGCGCCGTGGGTCGATGTATGCGAGTCACCGCAAACAATAGTCGTTCCAGGCAACGTGAAGCCTTGCTCAGGTCCAATGACGTGCACGATTCCTTGCCGCTTGTCGGTCTCATCGTAGTACTCGACACCAAAATCAGCGACATTCTTGGCCAGCATATCGACCTGAATCTTGGCTTCGGGATCATCAATGCCCTTCGCACGATTTGATGTCGGAACGCAGTGATCGACCACTGCTAGCGTCCGTTCAACCGATCTGACGGGGCGCCCGGCGAGCCGAAGACCTTCAAACGCTTGCGGACTGGTCACCTCGTGCACGAGGTGGCGGTCAATATAGAGCAGACATGTGCCGTCCTCCTGACGGTCAACAATGTGGTCGTCAAATATTTTGTCGTAGAGGGTCTTGGCCATATGCAGGTGGACTCCCGGATCGGATGTGGTGTTTTGAGTTCAGCAGAATTAAACGCAGTGATACCGCCTGAGCAGCGGGCCTGCAATCATATGCGTGGGGATCAAAGGCCGGACCAGCTAAAGAAAAGCCGGGCATTAGCCCGGCTATAAAGTTTAGCCACATCACAAAGGATGGGTCGAAGGCGTTGAAGGGAGGGTACAGCCTTCAGTAGCTGTCCGTCACAGCATCCTCATTAGATCGGATCAGGCAGCTGCTGGGCAACCTCAATCGCCGCATGTAAGCCATGCGCTCAATGCATGGCTTGGCAATTTCGAGTTCTCAGAATCGGAATTTCTTGGCTTGTGTAACGAGAAAATCCCTCAGAACTTGGATCTTTTTTGAGGTTCTCAACTCTTCCGGATAAACGAAGATCACCGGCATGGTTGGCAGGTTAACATCGTTCAAAACCGGTACAAGATCAGTCTCTTCCTCGGCCAGGTACTCGGGGATGAGGCCGATCCCAACGCCGGATCGGATGGCGTATTTCATGGCGATCACACTGTTTGCGCGGAATGAAGGAATGCGTGGCGACGCATCATTTCGACCGGCGGTTTCCAACCATCGAATGGCTGATAAATGCTGAGCCGGTGCTCCTCCGTGCGAAACGATCCGGTGATTTTCCAAATCTTCCAGAGATTCTGGCGCGCCGTTGCGGCGAACGTATTGCGCGGACGCAAAAGCTCGCACGCGCGCGTGGAACAGGACACGCCTAATCAGGTCGCTCTGTTCGGGCTCGTGCACCCAGAGCGCCGCATCCGCTTCTCGCATAGCAATATCGATTTGCTCGTCATTGAGGACGAGTTCAACGCGAATGTTAGGGTAGAGTTCCATGAACTCCGGCATCCGCTGAGTGACCCAGACAGTACCAATGCCGACCGGGCACGTCAGGCGCAGGTCGCCCTCTGGTTTCGTGGTTGCGTCACTCAGCAGCGTTTCGGCGGTATGAAGCTTGTTCATTACCTCTGTTGCAGTGCCAAACAGCGTCTCACCCTGCTCGGTGAGAACCAGCCCGCGCGCATGCCTGTGAAAGAGCGCGACACCTAAGTCTTTTTCTAATGACGACACCTGCCGGCTAACGGCTGACTGGCTCATGTGCAAGTGTTCGCCGGCGTGCGTAAAGCTGCCTGCTTCAGCCGCAGCATGGAATATTCTCAGCTTGTCCCAGTCCATGGCTGTTACACCGCCCGCTGTTCAAATTGCACGAACACGCATACCCGCGCCATCGCTAACCAAGGAAAGGCCCAAGTGCGCGGTGCCGACAAAACGCTGACCCAGTCAGAAAAAGCCCGGAGGGGGTGACGACTGGGCTTGCCAACATCGCGGACCGGTCTGCTGCCAGTGCCCGGACATCGATTCATCTCTAAGCGTCACAAGCTAGATAAAGGCCAGATTGAGCCAACACATGGCAAAAACTGCGACGCCTTGACACCAACCGCGGATTATTCCGCTGCTTCTTTCGAGACGTCGAGATGTGCCAGGTACTTCTCAGCTTCGAGGGCGGCCATACAACCCATACCTGCAGCCGTCACGGCCTGTCGGTAGATGTCATCAGTGACATCGCCAGCTGCGAAAACGCCCGGTACTGATGTGGCCGTGGAATCTGGTGCGGTCACAACGTAGCCGCCTTGCTTTGTCTCCAGCTTGCCGGTGAAAAGCTCTGTAGCCGGTGCATGCCCGATTGCGATAAAGATGCCGTCAACGGCACGCTCAGTGATCTCTCCGGTTTTCACGTTCTTCAGCTTAGCGGCATTGACTGATTTGGGATCGCTTGTACCGAGTACTTCTTCGAGGGTGGTATCCCACAACACTTCAATCTTCGGATTCTTGAACAACCGTTCTTGCAGGATCTTCTCGGAACGAAACTCATCACGGCGATGAACGACGGTGACGCGTGATGCGAAGTTGGTCAGGAACAGAGCCTCCTCAACAGCGGTATTGCCGCCGCCAACGACAATGACTTCCTTGCCGCGGTAGAAGAACCCATCGCAGGTCGCGCAGGCAGAGACGCCAAAGCCTTGGAACTCAGTCTCCGTTGGCAGCCCCAGCCACTTAGCTTGGGCGCCTGTGCAAACAATAAGCGAGTCGCATGTATATGTGTTGCCACCGTCCCCAGTCAGCTTGAAGGGACGGCTATCCAGATCAACGGCTGAGATATGGTCCATGACCATATCCGTTCCGACGTGCTCAGCCTGACCCTGCATCTGTTCCATAAGCCAGGGGCCCTGGATCACATCTGCGAAACCAGGATAATTCTCCACGTCTGTGGTGATCGTGAGCTGGCCACCCGGCTGAATGCCCTGGATCAGCATCGGCTGCAACATGGCGCGTGCAGCGTAGATGGCTGCTGTATAGCCGGCTGGGCCGGAGCCAAGAATGATTACTTTGGCATGTTTCGGCGCACTCATTGCAGTGTCTCCGTCAAAATTCTAGAGCCTGAAACGTGGAGATGAATCACCGCCTGGTCAATGGGCCATTTTGCGGCGTCAGGCAACCCGTGAGCGGTCCGTTGCGAACCACAAAACTATTCCCAAAAACGTCATCACGGTGAGACCCTGCCCCGCCATGATCCAGAGCGCCTGTTGGGATGTGAATTGCTCGAAAAGGTAGCCGGCGTTGTACATTCCTAGTGCACTAGTCCCAATGAAGATGGATAAAATTCCAGTCGCACGACCGCGCATATCCGGCGGGGCAATCAGATAAACCAGCACGAACTGCGCGGCCGAAAAACACGCCGCAGCAGCGCCAGCGATGACAAATGCAAGGGCAGCGGTGCTCACCGTCAGCTGCAGGGCGAGCGCTGCCACGAAGATCAGGTATGAGAATGGACCCCAGAAATACAGCGGAAACAGCGTCCGGTTGCTGGCCGTGAGACCGATGATCATCGCCGCAATCGCGCCACCGAGCCCTTCACTAGCGGTAAGCAATCCGATGGCGGCTGCAGACAACCCGAGATCGCGTTCACCCATAACCGGAACCATAGCCACCAATGGGAAACACCAAACGTTGTAGACAATGGTAATTCCTAGAACGATGACAAAGGATCTGTCGCGCAGCAGAGACACAGGGGGCAGTAGCATGCCGAGAGCGAACTTCGATTTTCCATTGTTTCTGTTGTCAGGTTTTTGGCGTTGTGTAATTCCGAGCGCGAGCAGAAGACACACAGCATAAAGTACTGCGCTGAGTGCAAAAATCCCAGCAATTCCAAGCCATTGATAGACAATGCCGCCGCAGATCGGACCGGCAGCACGGGTCAGATAGTTGGTGATGTTGTCAAACGCCGAGGCTGACGCCAGTGCTCCGCTATCAACTGCATCGACAAACAGCCTCCGCCGTAACGGCATGTCTGTGACCCAGTAGATCCCCGTGACGAACGTAGCGATCGCAATCACCGAATAGTTTGCAAGACCTAGAAGCGCGGCGACTGCGGTTCCGGCGCTGACCAGAAAGACCAGGCTAGTGAGAATAATCAGCCAGCGCTTTCGGTTCACGATGTCGGTGAGCGCGCCAATGAAGAAGCCGAGGAAAACGAACGGTGACATTCTCAAAAGCGCAAGGAGCGCAACAAGTTGCGGCGACTGCGTTATCTCAAAGGCATAGATGCCGACAGCCAGAAACTCCAACCATCTGACAGTCCCCGTCAGTAGGCCGAAGCACCAGATTCGTCTGTAATCCGGATTAGCAAATATGCGCAGGGATGAGGGCACGTGGACCGGGAGCAGCAGGCAAAATCGAGTACAGCGACATCATTCAATTCTCGGCTGAAACCACGCTGTCGGCATCAACTGTGAACATGGTGATTATCGCCACGTAAGAAGCGAGCACTTGTCCGCCTTGACGCCGGCATCATGACTCCGAGTAAGGGCGCGTTGCTCTGGAACCTCGAGAGGGCAGTACGTATCCTAATGCCACCAAGAGTCGTGGAAGAACCATACCGCAATTCATCGAGGACTGATATCGAAACCAATGAGGCCAATTACAAATCCGTCATCAGTTTGGGAAGCACCAATCTTGGTGACGGTTGCTTCCTGACCGTCGGGCAAAGTCAGATCAAGCCGAGTCCTTTGAAACTGGCATGACCTTCACGGCCAACAACAATATGGTCATGAACGACGATCCCAAACGGTTCTGCCGCAGTCATGATGCGCCTCGTCATATCAATGTCGGCTCGCGAAGGGTGGGGGTCTCCTGATGGATGATTGTGGACCAGCAAAAGTGCGCTGGCGGAAAGCTCAAGTGCCCGCTTCATCACTTCTCGGAGGTAAACTGGCGTATGATCGACAGTGCCCTGGCTTTGAACCTCATCTTCGATAAGACGGTTCTTCTTATCGAGAAAAAGGATCCGGAACTGCTCTTTTTCCTCATTGGCCATGGCGGCATGGCAGTAATCCAGAACTTCCGTCCATGAAGAGAGGACTGGCTTTTCGAGGATTCGTGTCTGCATCAATCGCAACGCCGCAGCCTTGATCAGCTTAAGCTCGATGATGACTGCCGTGCCAACGCCCTTGACCTCGCGCAAGCGACTATCGGGTGCGTTCAGAACTTCCGCAAACGTGCCAAACTTTTTGAGCAGTGATTTGGCGATGGGTTTAGTATCGCGTCGTTCGATCACCCGGAAGAGCACCATTTCCAGCAGCTCATAGTCCGGCATCGCATCCGCCCCGCCCTGCATGAAGCGGTCTCTCAGACGCTGGCGATGGCCGGCGTTGGAAATCGGTTGTGAGACTTCAAACAGAGCGCCCTGCGCTTCGGAATTGTCTTGTCCGTCCGCCGAACCATTCGACATTGCAACTGCCGTCTATCAGGCTGGTTGGTACCTCGGCCGGTCCAGTCCGGCGGGTGAGTAGGTGAAAACCTCGCAGCCGTCTTCTGTTACGCCGACCGTATGCTCGAATTGGGCCGACAGCTCCCGATCGCTTGTAACCGCCGTCCAGCCATCCGACAGGGTCTTCACTTTCGACCGACCCAGGTTGATCATGGGTTCAATCGTAAACAACATCCCTGGCTGCAAAACCGGGCCTTCACCGGCACGGCCGTAGTGCAGGATATTCGGCTTGTCATGGAATACCTGCCCGAGGCCATGACCACAAAAGTCACGTACGACGCTACAACGCTCATTCTCAGCATACTGCTGAATAGCGGCTCCTATGTGGCCGGTCGTATGTCCAGGCTTCACTGCCGCAACACCACGTTGCAGTGACTCGAAAGTAACATCGATGAGGCGGTCGGCCTTACGGCTAATCTCTCCGACAGGGTACATTCTGCTCGAATCCCCATGCCAACCATCAACAATGAGTGTCACATCGATATTGACGATGTCGCCTTTACGCAGTTGCTTTGCCCCTGGAATTCCGTGGCAGACGACATGATTGATCGAGGTGCAACAGGATTTCGGAAAGCCTCGATAATTCAACGTTGCCGGGATGGCGTCATTGTCCACGGCGAACTGGAAGACCATCTCATCGAGGGTGTCGGTTCGCGTGCCTGGTTGGACGTGCGGTACAAGCATATCGAGAGCCGATGCTGCGAGCCGTCCAGCCTTACGCATTCCTTCGAATGCTTCTTCGCCATGAAGTGGTATATCGGAGTCACGTGTGCGCATTGGTGATCGTGCCGCAGTTGTTCTGTTTGATCTCGTCTCGTCTGAGGTGGAACCAGTTTCCACAAGCCTATTCAAATTGGACCATTGTGCAAATCTCTGACGATAGGCCTTGCCAGATAACAATACGGCCCAGCAAGCGCCGGGCCGTTAATAGACTCTCACAGGGTCAGAGGCAAACCGGAGCCTGCCTCTCTCAAAGCTAGATCAGCTTTCTTTCGCTTCGCCTTCACCACCCTCGGCAGCTTCAGCATCAGCAGCTGGTTCTTCTTCTGCTGGCACTTCTTCGACAGTCGCTTCAGCCATCAGGCGCTGTGCCTGGCTAATCCAGTCTTCTTTCTCGATGCGGCCACCCAGCTTCAACGCATCGTCGATATTCGCGATATCATCATCTGAGAAGGCGGCAATCTGCTCAAACTTCATGATGTTGAGCTTATTCAGCATTGTCTCGAGGTCAGGTGCGATCGTCTCGATGAGCTTCAAATCATCCTTCTCACCCTTCGGCTTACGGAAGCCTTTGAAGGCTGCATTCAGGCGTTTGGCGCGGGCGTCAGTCCGTTCGGTGATGCGCGCTGAACGTCCACGGCGACCGCGAAGGTAGTAAAGCTTCGCTCTGCGGACCTTACCACGGCGAATAACCTCGATATCTGTAATGAAGGGAGAAAAAATCGGAAAAACGCGCTCGACGCCTTCGCCATAGGAAATCTTGCGGACAGTGAAGTTTTCGTTAATGCCACCACCCGCACGGGCGATGCAAACACCTTCGTAGGCCTGGTTGCGAACGTTCTTACCTTCGACAACCTTCACGACAACTCTGACTGTATCGCCTGGCTCAAACTCCGGCACCGCACGAACTGCGGCAATCGATTTCATCTGCTCTTCTTCGAGCTCGCGAATGATATCCATTCTTGGTTTTCCTTGTCATTCGTTAATGCAGAGGAACTCTGCGAGCGACTTTAACGCCGCATTCGCCGTTCGTGCGGCCCTTCAGGGCACCCATTTGGGGAAATTCAAGCCGGCTATATAACCGAAGTCCACGTCTATGTCGACACCAAAAGTCCTAGGAAACGGCTCATTCGGCCAATAAATCCGGTCGTCTTTGCTTGGTGAGAAGCCGCGATTGCTCTTGCCGCCAGAGCTCAATCCGCTTGTGATCCCCGCTGAGAAGGACCTCTGGTATGTCCTGGCCCTCCCAACTTCGTGGCCGGGTGTAGTGTGGATGCTCTAGGAGCCCTTGCTCAAAGCTCTCGCATAGCAGCGACTGCTCGGCGCCGAGGACTCCCGGCCGCAGCCTTGCGCATGCATCAATAAGTACCATGGCGGCCAGTTCACCGCCGGACAGGACATAATCTCCAATCGAGATTTCCTCGATGGCGCGCTGGCTGATGACGCGTTCGTCAACACCTTCAAACCGACCTGCGAGCAACGCGGCCCCCGGACCATCAGCAAGGTCACGGACAAGGTCTTGCGTCAGTGGTCTGCCACGTGGCGACAAGTAGATTAGCGGAAGATCTGGTGCCAGGCTGCGCGCATGATCGATTGCTTCTCCAACAACATCACAGCGCATAACCATTCCAGGACCGCCACCAGCTGGTGTGTCATCGACGGTGTTATGGCGGCCAATTCCAAATTCCCGAATGTTGACGGTCGAGAGGCGCCACTTGCCATTTGCGAGGCCACCGCCAACGACAGAGTCGGCCAGTGGTCCAGGAAACATCGACGGGTACAGGGTCAGAACCTGTGCATGCCAAACAGCTTCACTCACATCTCTCTAGGCAGGATCTGCCCCCTCAACGATAACGATGTCGATAATTCCGGCATTCTCTCTCAACTTCCGTGCGTCGGCGTACTGCTCGGAATGCGCGTAGGCACGGGCATCCTCGAAACTTTCGAATTCTATAATGATGTTGCGGGCGCGACCCTCGCCTTCGACAACCTCTGCACGGCCGCCCCGTGCGAGGTAGCGGCCTCGGTAATCCTTCGCTGCTTCGGTCGCCTTCTCTGCATAAGCGGACCATGCAGTCGGATTGGTGACGATAGCCCGTGCAATCAAGAAGCCTTTCGCCATGAGCGTCTCCTAACATGACCTGTTGAGGATGTGATTTAACTGTCTTTGGGCTGGTCGTATACCGTGCCGATTGGAAGCCAGAAAACAAACACAGCAGAGCATGAACACAGCCACACATATTCTGACAGCAGCAGCGGTACTAACGCGCAGCAATCAACCTTATCGAAATGCGGCGGTGATCCTCGGTGCGTTTCTTCCTGACCTGTCGATCTTTGCCCTTTTTGCGTGGGCTAAATTCAACGGCTTCTCGCAGGCCGAAATATGGCGTGAGCTTTACTGGCAGGAGCCGTGGCAAACGTTCGGAGCCATCTCCAATTCATTTCCGATCTGGGCCGTGGTCCTTGGTATTGGACTGGTGGCCCGGTCGAAGATCGTTATTGCCGTGGCGGGCGCGGCGTTCATTCACCTTGCACTGGACTTTCCCGTCCATGCCGATGATGCCCACAAGCACTTCTGGCCCCTGACCGACTGGCGGTACTATTCACCGCTCTCCTACTGGGACACAAATCATCACAGCGGCTACGTCATGGCAGCGGAATTCGCACTCTGTCTGGTTAGGATGATTGCCCTTTGGCTACGCTTCTCGGGTTGGGTTGTCCGCACGGCGTTGGTTGCCGGGATGGTCAGCCTTGTGGCTGTGCCTGTTTTCTTCTGGGCTACGCTTGGTTGATATCATCAAACACACGCAATGCGGCGGCCCGGCGGTCTTGGGCCTGTGTGATCGGGCGTCCGACGACAAGATAGTCGGCTCCATCTTTAATGGCTCGATTTGGTGTGGTGATCCGGTGTTGATCGCCAGCATCATCGTCCGGGAGGCGAATGCCGGGCGTAACGATCAAGAGACTGTCGCCAGCCGCTGCGCGAACCGCAGATGCTTCCTGACCTGATGCAATGACCCCGTGGCAGCCCGAGGTTTTGGCGAGCATCGCTCGTTTCAGAACGAGTTGTGAAGGGGTCATGCCCGCCATGCCTTGCTCTTCCAGATCGGCATCGGTCAAGTTGGTGAGAACGGTGACCGCAAGCAGATTGAGGTCTGAGCCTGACGCGCCTTTGACCGCAGCTGACATTGTCTTGGTGTCTGTTCCGTGGATCGTAAGAAATGAAACGCCACTCCGGGCGACATTGGCCACGGCGCGTTCAACCGTGTTTCCAATATCTAAGAATTTCATATCTAGGAAGACGCGGCGACCGCTTGCGATAATCTCGCGCGCCAGTTCCATCCCGCCATTGGTGATCAGTTCGAGACCAATCTTGAAGAAATTCACGTCATCGGCCAGTTCGTCAACAATGGCTCGTGCATCATCGACTGTGGCCGTATCCAGGGCAACAATAAGGCGGTCTCGTGTATTATTCGGTTTCAAATCAGACTCCTGCCTCAACCATCAGTTAGCGCAGGTTGTCCTATGAATCGCAGGCAATTTCAACGCCGTCGCATGGGACCTGAAATTAGTCGTCACCAAAGAACATCTTAACACGGTCCAGGAAGCTGTGACTATCTGGCGAGGTCTCTTCTCGACTTTCCTTCTCGAATTCCTTGAGAAGTTCCTTTTGGCGCTTGGTCAGTTGTTTCGGTGTTTCGACCTCGATTTGAATGAACAGGTTACCGTTCATTTTCTTGTGCAGAACCGGCATGCCTTTCCCGCTCAGGCGCAGCTGTGTTCCACTCTGGCTGCCAGCAGGAATTTTCACGCTGTACACACCGCCACTGACGGTTGGGACTTCGATCTCACCACCGAGGGCGGCTTTCACCATTGAAATGGGGACGCGGCAGAAGAGGTCCGGCCCATCACGTTGGAAGAACGGATCCGGCTGGATGGACAGAAAAATATATAGATCGCCCGCCGGACCAGCGCGCAGTCCAGCCTCGCCCTCGCCCGCGAGCCGAATGCGGGTGCCGTCCTCGACACCGGCTGGGATGTTGACTGAGAGTGTACGCTCCTTGTTGACCCGCCCGGCGCCGGCGCACTTGGAGCAGGGATCGTCGATGACTTCGCCTCGGCCCTGGCAGGCGTGACACGTACGTTCGATCGTGAAAAAGCCCTGGCTGGCGCGAACTTTGCCATAGCCACCACACGTGCCGCAGCTGCGGGGTGATGAACCGGGCTTGGAGCCGCTGCCCGAGCATTCATCACAGCCGACGCTGGTCGGCACACGGATCTCAGCCGTCTTGCCCGAGTAGGCTTCCTCTAGCGTGATATCCATGTTGTAGCGAAGGTCGGATCCCCGCTCGCGACCCGATCCACCGCGCTGACCACGGCGGCCACCCATGATATCTCCGAAAAAATTCTCGAAGATATCTTCCATAGAGTGTGCGAATTCCGGGCCGAAACCACCCGGCCCTCCGCTGCCACCTTCGAATGCGCCATGGCCGAACTGGTCGTAGGCAGCACGTTTCTGTTGGTCTTTCAGAACCTCATAAGCTTCATTTGCTTCTTTGAAGTTCTGCTCCGCTTTGGCATCGCCCGGATTGCGATCAGGATGGTGTTCCTTGGCCAGCTTTCGATAGGCGGATTTGAGCTGTTGTTCGCTTGCATTGCGATCGACACCAAGAACTTCGTAATAGTCTCGCTTGGCCATCGTCGATTGTGTTCCTATAGGCAAGTTTGAAGCTGATCAGCTTCTGTCAATCTGCAGGCCCGCCGTCGATCATCATGTCAGCTGATTGGGATCACACTTCTGTGTCGCGTTGGCCAGCCTAAGCATCATGAGGAGCATTTGCCTGCCAAAAAAATTCCCCGGCAGGCATTGCCGGGGAATGTTCAGGCCGTCTGTCTAGGCAGACTTCTTATCGTCATCCTTGACTTCTTCAAAGTCAGCATCAACGACGTTATCGTCCTCTTGAGCGGCACCACCAGCTTCACCCGCACCCTCGGCTGCTCCTTCAGGAGCCTGACCACCATAGATCGCTTCGCCGATCTTCATGGCAGCCTGAGCAAGGGTCTGGCTGGCAGCCTGGAGCTCTTCCGGATTTTCCGACTCAAGCTTCTCTTTGGCTTCTGTGATGGCAGACTGAACTTCGCTCTTCGCTTCGTCGCTCAGTTTGTCACCGGCCTCTGTGATCGAATTTTCAGTCGAATGAATCAGGGCCTCAAGCTGGTTACGACCTTCCACAAGCTCACGCCGCTTCTTGTCTTCATCAGCATGCTGCTCGGCCTCTTGGACCATTCGATCAATGTCACCGTCGGACAAACCACCAGAGGCTTGAATACGGATCGACTGCTCCTTGTTCGTCGCCTTGTCTTTGGCGCTTACATTCACGATGCCGTTCGCATCGATATCGAACGTGACCTCGATCTGCGGAACTCCTCGCGGAGCCGGTGCGATACCGACGAGATCAAAAGTGCCGAGGTGCTTGTTGTCGACAGCCATTTCCCGTTCGCCCTGATAGACCTTGATGGTCACAGCGCTTTGGCCGTCTTCGGCAGTAGAGAAAACCTGGCTCTTTTTGGTCGGGATCGTCGTGTTCCGGTCGATCAATCGTGTGAACACACCGCCAAGCGTCTCAATGCCTAGTGACAATGGCGTTACATCAAGCAACAACACGTCCTTGACGTCGCCGCGCAGAACGCCGGCCTGAATGGCCGCACCTACGGCAACAACCTCGTCCGGGTTAACACCCTTGTGCGGCTCCTTGCCGAAGAAGTTCTTAACCGTCTCCTGAACCTTCGGCATGCGCGTCATACCGCCGACGAGAACAACCTCATCGATTTCAGCAGCCTTCAGGCCAGCATCCTTCAGTGCAGCATCACACGGACCAACTGTCCGCTTGATGAGATCATCGACCAGGCTTTCAAGCTTGGCGCGCGTCAGCTTCATCGTCAGGTGTTTCGGACCAGACTGGTCTGCCGTAATGAACGGCAGGTTGACCTCGGTCTGAGCCGATGAAGACAGCTCGATCTTGGCCTTTTCAGCAGCTTCCTTCAGGCGCTGCAGTGCGAGCTTGTCGCTCGTCAGATCGATGCCATTCTCTTTCTTGAATTCGGCTGCGAGATATTCAACCAGACGCATGTCGAAGTCTTCACCGCCGAGGAACGTGTCACCGTTCGTCGACTTAACTTCAAAAACCCCGTCGCCGATCTCCAGAATGGATACGTCGAACGTACCACCACCAAGGTCGTAGACAGCGATCGTCTTGGCAGCATCCTTCTTGTCGAGCCCGTAGGCCAACGCCGCTGCTGTTGGTTCGTTAATAATTCTCAGCACTTCAAGGCCAGCGATTTTACCGGCGTCTTTGGTTGCCTGCCGCTGCGCATCGTTAAAGTAGGCCGGAACTGTAATCACGGCTTCGTTGACGGTCTCTCCGAGGTGCGCCTCAGCCGTCTCCTTCATCTTGATCAAGATATCAGCGGAGATCTGAGATGGAGAATACTGCTTGCCGAATGACTCGACCCAGGCATCGCCGTTACCAGCCTTAACGATGTTGTAAGGAACAAGGCCCTTGTCCTTTGCAACAGTCGGATCATCGTAGCGGCGTCCAATGAGACGCTTAATCGCGAAAAATGTACTCTCAGGGTTGGTAACAGCCTGCCGCTTCGCGGCAATACCAACAAGCTTTTCGTTGCCGTCATCGGAAAACGCGACGATCGATGGAGTCGTGCGCATGCCTTCGGCGTTCTCAATAACTCTGGGTTGATCCCCGTCCATGACGGCAACGCATGAATTCGTTGTTCCGAGATCAATCCCGATAACTTTTGACATCGTGTCAGTCCTCTCTTCTATCGGCTGATCGCCCAGGTCCGAACACGGCCCCTGGTCAGTCTCCGGTCATTGTGCAACCGGAAGACGCGATCCCCTCGAGTTCTAGTGGTGCATCGAATGGTATATAGGGGCATAGAATCAGACCTGCAACGGTTTGAAACATCATGATGTGACGCGTCATTGCCGCAGAAATCGTTCCGCATCGGAGGAAGTGTGTTCGCCATATTCGACTTACAAGAAGACGATGCCGAATGTTGAGTGGTTTTCGACATATTCCCAGATATCTGGAAGCGTCCGCCCAGACCGAACTACTGAGCGAAGTTCGCGCAATCCTTGCCGTTTCCCCGCTATATGTTCCGACAATGCCGAGAACAGGAAAGCCATTTTCCGTTCGAATGACGAATTGTGGCACGCTGGGTTGGGTTGCCAGTAAGGACGGAGGGTATCGCTATCAGTCAACGCACCCGGAAACGGGCCGAAGCTGGGAGTCGATGCCGCTGCAACTCCAGGCTCTCTGGCGCGAGATAACAAGCTATCCGGCCGAGCCCGAGGCCTGTCTCATCAATTGGTATGAACCCGGCACAAAGCTTGGACAGCATGTCGATGCGGATGAGGAGGATAACCAGGCACCGGTGGTCTCGATCTCCTTAGGGGATGATGCCTGGTTTCGAGTTGGGGGGCTCACCCGAAAGGCCCCAACGGAACGCATCCTATTGCGCTCTGGCGACGTCGTTGTTCTGGGAGGGGAGGCACGCCTCGCGTACCATGGCGTCGATCGTATTGTGCCTGGCACATCGAATCTGCTCGACGAGCCTGGCCGATACAATCTGACAATGCGCCGGGTCACGGCAGCCTAAGTAGCTGCCGCGCAGATGCGCAAATGATAACTAGGCAGAGCTTGTGTCGGGTGTATCTGGTTGTGCCGGATCTTGCTCACCGCCACTGGGCGCGCTGGTTCCAGCCTCATCGCTGGCCGGTGCAGCCGGCTCGATTGGCGGCTGTGCATCGCTTGTTTTAATCGGCTTCGCACCGCCTTTTGATACAACAACCATTGATGGTCGCAACACGCGATCGCCAATTTCGTAACCTTCCTGAAAGACTTGCAGGACTGTCCCGCTGGCGACCGAAGCATCTTCCTGCTCCATCACTGCTTGGTGTTTGTGAGGATCGAATTGTTCGCCCTGTGCAGCAATCCCGCGGACACCGTGCTTTTCAAGCGCTTTTTTAAGTTCCTGATCGGTCAGGACAACACCTTCGAGCAGGGACTTCATCTGGGGTGATTGCTCTTCGCTCGACCCACCGGCGGCCTCGATCGCGCGGCTCAGGTTGTCTGCGATTGCAACCATATCTCGGGCAAAGCCTGTAACGGCATACTTCGAGACATCAGCCTTTTCCCGCTCAGACCTCTTTCTGACATTCTCAGTCTCGGCGTAGGCACGCACGTAGCGGTCCCGCATTTCCGCCACCTGGGCTTCCAGCTCCGCAATCCGAGCCTCTGCCGCGATCGAGGGATCGACGTAGGCTTTAGCTGCCTCCGGCTTTGACGCCTCAGCGCTGCCGCTATCTGACGCCTGTGATGTGGCGTTATTGGTATCAACTTCAGGTGCCCGCACAGTGTCGGGGCCTTGCTCGGCTCCAGGATTCACATTTGCCGAGGTTGATTGTTCGTTGCCGTTGGTTTCCGCGCTCATTTTTCTCTTTTAAATCAATGATCGACTTTTCCGGCACACTGCCGAGCTCTACGCCAGACAGGAACCCCACTCATCAGGTGGATATCAGTCGTTGCAGAAAGAAATCAAGAGATGATCCGGCTAACCAGTTTCGCTGTGTAGTCAACCATGGGAATAATCCGGGCATAATTCAGCCTGGTGGGCCCGATAACGCCGAGCATGCCGACCACCTTCTGATTGCCATCTTGAAACGGCGCGACCACGAGGGACGAGCCGGAGAGGGAAAACAGGTTGCTCTCAGAACCGATAAAAATCTTCACGCCCTCGGCATTCTCCGCCAGACCCAGAATGTTGACGACATCCTGCTTCGCCTCAAGGTCATCAAAAAGCTGGCGGATTCGCTCGAGATCCTCCATCCCTTTGACGTCGTTGAGAAGGTTGGACTGCCCTCTCACAATGAGATTGCGGCGATCATCGCCCTGCGTTCCCGACCATTCAGCGAGGCCAGCCTGAATCACTTTCTGCGTAAGTTCATCAAGCTCAGCCTTCCGCGCGGCCAGCTCCTGGCCGACCTTCACTCTGGCTTCGGCCAGGGTTGCACCACGGATAAAGTTGTTAAGGAAGTTTGCAGCGGCCGCGAGTGCCGACGGCGGTAGGCCAGCGGGCACCTCGACAATACGGTTTTCGACGCTTTGGTCCTCACTCACCAGAATAACGAGGGCTTTGCCTGGCTCTAATGAGACGAACTCGATGTGCTTCAGTCTCAGGTTTTGCTTATCCGCAAGCACAAGTCCGGCGCAATGAGATAGACCAGAAATCAGTTCTGTTGCCTCATCAAGGACCTGTTCAACGGATTGATCAGGGCTTGATCCCATCTGCCGCTGGATCTGCTGCCGCTCGTCGTTGCTCAGGTTGCCAACTTCGAGCAGTCCGTCGACAAAGAGCCGCAGACCCAGTTCGGTCGGCTGACGGCCAGCAGATGTATGTGGCGCCGCGATCAGGCCAAGCTGCTCAAGGTCGGCCATCACATTGCGCACCGAAGCCGGCGAAAGCGTCATAGGCAGGTCGCGTGACAAGTTTCGCGAACCGACAGGCTCTCCTGTTTCCAGATACGACTCAACGACACGCCTCAGGACCGCGAGGGAGCGATCACTTAGGCCATCAAGGCTCTCTAGTCCGCTGGTCTTACGCATCGATGGAATTCGACATCCTCAGTCTCGTGCTCACGCGGTATGTTGGGTGCCGGGGCACTGTTCGTCAACTTCTAGGCGAGGAGACGACGAATTGTTGTTGAAGCCAAGTGCGCTGTCGCTTAGGTTCCGGCCAACAAATCCGTGCGCGGTGGCCAGTCGACCGGCGATCGCTGCCACAAACCCCAAAGAAAATGGCCTGATCAAATGCGACCATCCAATCGCCAACCCGATGAACTTCGCCGTGTCTCCTTCGAGCGTGCCGTCTCTCTGCACGCTGAGGGATCTTGTCTGATTAAGTTCGGCAATACACACGTCCTCTGCATGGCCAGTCTGGAGGAGCGCGTTCCAGGCTGGATGAAGGGCAATGGCCGCGGCTGGGTCACAGCGGAATACGGCATGCTCCCGCGCGCCACACACGATCGTATGCGGCGTGAGGTGACACAGGGCAAGCAATCTGGAAGAACGCAAGAAATTCAAAGACTTATCGGAAGGTCTCTGCGCGCGGTCGTTGATCTTGAGAAGCTGGGCGAGCGTCAGATTTCGGTGGACTGCGATGTCATCCAGGCCGATGGCGGTACGCGAACAGCTGCCATCACCGGCGCCTGGGTTGCGCTATACGACTGCATCAATTGGATGAAGGAGCGTGACATGGTCCGCGACGACGTCCTGAAAGACCATATTGCTGCAGTTTCAGCCGGAATCCACAACGGCGCCTGCGTCCTGGATCTTGACTATGCAGAGGATTCTGATGCCCAAGCTGATGCCAACTTCGTCATGACGGGATCCGGCGGTATCGTGGAAGTCCAGGGCACTGCAGAGGGCGAGCCGTTTAGCCAGGATAAGTTCGACGAGTTGATGGGATTGGCGCGCAAGGGTATCGGCGAGTTGGTTTCACTTCAGAAGCTGACAGTCTCATAAATCACCATCGCGCGAAAAAGCACATCGTGAGGCCGGCATGACACCTGACGGGGTATTGGAAACGGTACTTTACGTCAGTGACTTGGATGCCGCGCGCGTGTTTTACGCCGATGTCCTCGGGCTGGAGCCTTTCACGACAATTGAAGGCCGCCACATGTTCTATCGTTGCGGCAACCAGGTGATTCTGTTGTTCAACGCTGACGCCACACGTGTTCCGGCCGAGGGAGCGGCTATTGTTGTTCCAACCCACGGCGCAGTCGGCGAGGGCCACCTCTGCTTCCGGGCCAGTGCCACAGAGATCAAAGATTGGCGCCAGCACCTTTTAAGCAAAGGTGTTGAAATCGAAGCTGATTTCGAATGGCCGCAGGGCGGTCGATCAATTTATTTCCGCGACCCATCCGGCAACAGCCTGGAGTTTGCTGAACCACGCATCTGGGGTTTGACATGACGAACAAGCTGCGCGCCGGAGATAAATTGGTTCTGGCCACTCATAACCCTGGCAAACTCAAAGAGCTGCGGGATTTACTGGCGCCCTATGGTATCGAGGTCGTCTCTGCCGGTGAGCTGGCTTTGCCAGAACCTGAGGAAACAGGGACAACGTTTCGCGAAAATGCCGAGATCAAGGCTCGGGCCTCCGCCGCAGCGACAGGCATACCTTCGCTCGCTGATGACTCGGGTATCGAGGTGGAGGCGCTGGGCGGTGCTCCAGGCGTCTACTCTGCCGATTGGGGCGGTCCTAACAAGGACTTCGCGGGTGCAATGCAGCGGGTACATGACGAGCTGCAGGAGAAAAACGCCTGGTCCGAAGGCGCACCTGGAGCGAACTTCAATGCGACTCTGGCGATGGTTTGGCCGAGCGGTGAACTGGAATTTCACGAAGGCAAGGTTTTTGGCCGCCTTGTCTGGCCACCACGTGGTGATGAGGGATTCGGCTACGATCCGATGTTCCAGGCGGATGGACAGACCAAGACCTTCGGCGAAATGACACGCGATGAGAAAAGCGGCAGCGCGAGCGATGGTTCACCGCTGTCACACCGCGCCCGCGCGCTGGCGCTCTTCGTTTCAGCCTGCATTGAAGGAGCCGGCCGTAATGGCTAGCAACCCGGATGCTGCTGGATTTGGCGTCTACGTTCACTGGCCATTCTGCGCTGCCAAGTGTCCCTACTGCGATTTCAACAGCCATGTCCGCCATGGCGGCGTTGACCAGTCAGACTTTGTTTCCGGATATCTCCGTGAAATAGAAACCCTCCGGGAGATGACGGGCCCGCGCACTGCCGGCACGGTTTTCTTTGGCGGTGGCACGCCATCGCTGATGAAGGCTTCAACCGTAGAGGCGCTGCTCGGTGCCATCGATCAGGCTTGGCCGATCGAGGCGTCAGCGGAAATAACACTGGAAGCTAATCCTTCAAGCGTTGAGGCGGAAAGGTTTCGAGGCTACCGCGCGGCAGGTATCAATCGGGTCTCACTGGGTGTGCAGGCGCTCAATGACGACGATCTCAAAAGCCTTGGACGGCTGCACAATGTTTCCGAGGCCTTGGCGGCACTTGAGGTCGCGGCATCGACGTTTGACCGCTATTCTTTTGATTTGATTTACGCCCGGCCAGGTCAGTCGAAGTCAGATTGGGAAAATGAGCTAGGCCGGGCGATAGCAATGGGCACGCAGCATCTCTCGCTCTACCAATTGACGATCGAAGAAGGCACGCCCTTCGCGGCGCTACACAAGGCGGGTCGCCTTCAGATACCTGATCCTGAGCTGGCCGACGAGCTTTATGCGATCACGCAGGACATGACGAACGCCTCTGGGCTGCACGCCTACGAGGTCTCGAACCATGCCGCAATAGGCGAGGAAAGCCGGCACAATCTCCTGTACTGGCGTTATGGTGAATACGTCGGCATTGGCCCAGGGGCACACGGCAGGGTGCTTCTCGATGACGGCCGATATGCAACATCAACCGAGCGCATGCCTGAGCGCTGGCTGAACGGTGTGTTGGAGGTTGGATCGGCCTTTACCGAATGCGAACGGGTCGAAACGGCCGCACAGGCTGATGAACTTCTCCTAATGGGCCTTCGTATTTCGGAAGGGGTCGACCTGCAGCGGCTGGAACATCTCGCAGGTGTCCGAATAAGCAAAGGCAAGATCAGGGAACTGGAGGGCATGGGGCTGCTGCGTTTTAGCGGTGAAGCTCAGCGGCTTCACGCAACACAGCAGGGCCGCTTCATTTTGAATAGACTGGTTCTCGAGCTTTCTTCTTGCTTCGAGAGGGTTTGACCTCGCAGCCAGAGAGGACGCTCTTCTTCTGCATCATCGCCATTTCTTCGCGCAACCAATTACGCAGAGCTGCAATCTTAGGGCGCGTTTCGCTCCCTTCCGGGCATACGAAATGAAATCCTCGGCCCGTCTTGAGCTTTTGAGGAAATGGCGCTACCAGCCGGCCGGTTCTTAGGTCGTCGTGGGCCAACGTATAGTGTGCCAATAGCACGCCGGCACCTTCAATAGCGGCTTCCAAGGCGTGGTCGGCACTGTTAAATGACAATCCGCGGCTCAAATCGATATCCTCGACCCCCGTTTCGGCAAGCCACTCCCCCCAGGTCGGGAGATCGTAGATGTTTGGCATCGAGCGGTCGAAGATCAGCGTCATGCCTCGCAGGTCATCAGGCGTTTCAATCGGACCATGTGTTTCGAGATAACGTGGGCTGACGACAGGCAATAGGCAGATATCCACCAGCAATTCGCTCACCATTTCCGGCTGTGGTGCCGCAATCGTCATGTTCCGAATAGCGACATCGACACCGTCGGCTGCAAAATCCACCATGTTCTGCGTCGATGAGATTCGGGCATCTGTATCCGGGTTTTGTTCGAGGAAACGATATAGCCGCGGCGTCAGCCACTTTGCTGTAAATCCCGGAGGAGCGCTGATGACCAGGACATGGTCATCACGTAACCGGTCAAGACTGTTGACGGCCTGCCGAAGCTGTCCAAAGCCGGTATGCAATCCCGGATACATCGAGCGGCCAGCATCGGTCAGCTCAATCGACCGCGTCTTACGCAGGAAGAGCTTCATCTGCAGAAAGTCTTCCAATCCCTTGATTTGATGGCTCAGCGCAGCCGGTGTGACATGCAACTCCTCTGCTGCGCGAGAGAAGCTTAGGTGGCGTGCAGCGGCTTCAAAGGCCCGCAACGCGTTCAACGGGGGGAGTGCACCTGACATAGATGAGGTTTCCTAATGCATCCTGTGAGACATCGTCGTTTGTAGCACAGTAAATACGCGTGCATATTCGAATCAACAACAAGATGACATGAGGAGAAATAAAAAATGCAAGAACGTTATGGCATGCCAGTTTGGGCCCCGACCGACGAAGAAATGCGCGCCTTGGAAGCACGGGTTCGTGCAGAGCGAGCCAAAGCTGTTAGTGGCGCTGCAAACTATGTAGCCAAGCAGGTTGCAGGCAAAGCAGTTGCCAGTCGCTGAGGCCGAACCACTGAGCTGGCGAAAAGTAATGACAAGTTAGTCCCTTGGCGTTGATTGATCTGATGCGCCAATCGGACCGTAACGAACACATACGACTTAAGCCGAAAACGGCAACCGCAGCCCTCGGAGTTGGGCATCATGAGCAAGGGTCGGTCCTCAATGGGCCGGCCTTTTTCGTTGCAAATGCGACAGTTGCATTGTGAAAACCCGTTGATCCCGCCGCAAACACTGGACAAGTGTTAAGTGCCCTTCTAACCGAGGCGGCAGACGCGGGCTGTGGGTGTCCGGGTACTCATAAGGGAACGCTACGGCATGAAGCAGCCGCTATCTGAGATCGTGACCAATGTGTTCGACGAGGAGCGACAGCCGACAACCTATGGCAATATGATCGATGAGATTGGCCAGCATGGCATGGCAGTCATTCTGATCTTGTTCGCGCTGCCATCTGCATTACCGATTCCTGCGGCTGGCTATTCAACCATTTTGTCGATCCCACTGTTTCTGATCGGCTTTCGCCTGCTGGCTGGCTATGACACGATCTGGCTGCCTGACCGGCTCCGGCAGCGGGCTTTTGATTCAAAGTCGTTTAGCCGGAAGCTCGTTGCGGGCATGTTGCGGCTCATTCGATTCGTTGAGAATTTCACTAAGCCGCGCCTCTCTTGGCTGACTGGCTCCAAGATTACGCGGGCCGTCCTTGGGATCCTCATTATTACGTTGGCAGCCTCAATGGCACTGCCCATACCTGGCACGAACACTGCTCCGGCCTTCGGCGTATTTCTGATTGGCTTTGCGCTGCTTGAAGAAGATGGGCTGATGCTGATTGTCGGTTTCCTGGCGAGCTTAGTCGCGTTGGCAATTTCCCTGACGATCATTTTCTTCGGGTATCAAGGCTACCTGTATTTCAAGGATCTCATTATGGGCGCGTTCTAGAGCGACGGACCCCAGGTCTGAAACGGACCGATGCCGACTAAGAGTCCAACCTAGCGCACAATGATCCGGACCGGATCGCGCCAATTCGTGATCTTGGCCTGGCGAGGCGCATCAAGTATCCAGGTCAGGCAAAAGTGACCCGGTATAGAGGTTCAACCATCGGCCTCGCCTCGTTGCCCGCTCCGGAACAAGTGTGAGTGCCGCAAACAACACGAACAACATTGTGAACTTTGTATCTAGCCTTTACCAAGAAGCTCCTTGAACGTCAGATACGCAACACGAGCGCAAAGAAATGGTTCAGTCGACCGCGAAGATCTCTGGTAAGGATGCCTATAAGTGGGGGGCGGCCTGCTTTTTCGCTGCGACGGGGATTATATTGGCGGCGCTCGGGTTCGAGTATATCGGCGGTTACGATCCGTGTCCGTTATGTTTGCAACAGCGCTACGCCTATTACATCGGAATTCCAGTTTTATTCCTTGCTTTGCTGCTGATCAGTCTGGAGCAGCATCGTGCAGCGACGGTGCTTTTCTTCCTGGTGGCGATCGCGTTCCTCGCCAATGCAGGTCTCGGCGTTTATCACTCCGGCGTTGAATGGAAGCTGTGGGAGGGGCCTGCAACCTGTGACAACTCCGTTCTCAAACCGCTAGGCGGCGGGGGCAGTCTCGCCCAGAGTCTGTCGGGCAAGACATTCGCTAGTTGTGGAGACGCGACCTGGCGCTTTCTCGGGCTGTCATTTGCCGGATGGAATGTAGTGGTCTGCATCGCACTCACGATCGGGTGTCTCAAAGCTGCATTCGCCAGCTCCGAAGAATCGCTGATGGCCTAAGCCGGATCTTTCGATTCTCTTAAAAGCGTTTCCGATAGCAACCTGTGGACAAAACTGACGCAGGTAGATGATCGCTGAGTTGCGGTCGCTTTCATGTCGAAAATCGGATTAGCCATTGAATTTAAATAATAATTTCGAATGTTGGCTTCATGATTGCCTGCAGTAGGCATGTGTCTTTCTGAACATACTTAAAGTAAATTACCGTTTTCATGCCTAGAACGTGCCCAGATGTGGCCACCGAACCACGATTTATTCTCCCTCAATCGCGGAACACAAAGCGAACCGATGATTTCAAGTGAGGGGGGTAACCGTTGCGTAGAATTACTCCAGAACTTGTTCCTGAGTTTGGAAATCTCATCGGTCGAGTAAGTAACATCAGCGGGCCCGATTCTAGAGTTTCGTTCGCTGATCAAAGTACACCGGAAGCGGCTTCATCCCTAAGCGCCGTAACCGGTCATGAGTTTCAGAGTTCAGTACTGCGTTGTTCCCGTAGCGTTGCGTTGTCACCTGTTGCGTTTGCGTTGGGGCGGTCGTCCCCGAAAGACACGCTTCCCCGCGTGTTTCAGAGAATGCGGCAGGCCGCCGTCAGTACTCGGTTCAAGCGTATGCGTAGGCGGTTTGCCGATCCCCAGTAGTTTTGTTGCGTCGTGAAGTTCGCGTCAGAGTTTCGTTTGCGTTTGTGAGTTGTTGAATCTGCGTAGTGTCCAGGCGCGTTGTCTTGCGTACCCCAGAGTTTAATTCAAGTCGTGAGGCGTCAGAGTGAGAGTAACGAACAAAGTCAAGTTGAGTTCGCCACGTAATCTACCGGAAACCTGGCAACCTGTCGGTTCAGTTTTGTCCCGCGTTATGGCGACAGTCCAGGAACAGTCATCCGTATCGAGTGAGGCCGCTGGAGTTCGGCCAATGGGTTCGGGCCCGCGGAGGTGATCCGGATGCAGCCAGTTTCAGGAGCGCATGATGATGTCGTCACGTTCCAAAAAGTTGGCAGGTGCGCGTGGTGAACGGAACCAAAGTCCAGCTCAGTCGTCTCGGCTGAAACAGTTGCGCGTCGCGAGACAAGAGCCCCTGCGTACCTGCCGCCCTGTTCCCCCGGGCACAGCGAAACCGAGTTGTTAGCGTAATTAGTATCAGTAAGTGCAGCGTTAGTCGTCACAGCGTTAGTCGTCACAGCGTTTCGAGTGACAGAGTGAGTTGAGAACCGTCAGCGTAACTGTTTCAACCGGAGGCCAATCCGATGACACCGAAGCACATCAATCCCCAGCAGTGGCAACATGCAGTCGGAATCGCGCGTCAGACATGCGCCCGCATCTTTCGTGATGGCGGCGCGCCGGCTGACGCACTGGAGGCGTTCGGCATCGCAACAAATGACGGTGCCTCCGATTGGCAGCAGGCCGTTGATGCAATTGCGCAATCGCTCTGTGCTGCTCCGCTGAAGCGGGCCGCTTAGATTGCACATTCAAAAGCGTTTCAAACTGAACCAAGAAGTAACGACTACGATCGAATAAAGAAGACTTTGCAGATCTAATAAAAGTCTCATCGGCTGCTGCATCGCCTAGCACAGCAGTTCATTGCCCAAACTGGACGTCAAATCCACAAGAACCAGCGCGCTCCCCACGTGCTGGTTTTTCTTTGTTGTTCTGAATTTTCGCTATCTGCTTGATCGAGTGGTGCAAAAGAGTATGAAGGCGCAACGCTTTCGTAAGGAAAGCATGAAACAACTTAGGCTGATTATAGTCTCGGTCTGAAAGCGCTCTGGATGCCCCAAATCTGCCTTTCCTCATCGACCATGCCGCCCTCCGACGCGAGAGAGCCTCAGGGAAGCCCCCGTTCGGCCTATGCGCAGGGTGCAAATCGGCGTGAATTCAGGCGAATGCCATCTAGTAAAGCCGCTATGATCCGGATTGCATCGGGCGAGCGTCTTCCCTGCCGTGTCGTAGACATTTCAGCAGGTGGTGCTCGGATTGAGTTCAGTTCTAATCTGTCGGTCCCTGATCGCTTTAAGCTTCTGATCCCTGAAGACTTGTTTGAGGCTGAATGCGAAGTCCGTCATTTGGCGAGTGATAGCGCCGGGTTGATGTTTACAAGCAATCGCCTTGAAGCTTTGGCCGCTTACGGTTGACCATTGGCCTAGTGGGCGAGTGGCGTCAATTTTCGCCAGTTTATCCCGTCTTATCAGGTTGGGCTGGTGCAACATACGGTAGTCGCGCACGTGCCTTGGTGTCAGCTGCGCCAGCATTGCGAATGTAACGTCTGTCATCATCTGTCCGGACGATATTGACGTACGTTGGATCTCCGTTCGTCACCCTATGAATCATGAGACGACGCTGTTGGCAGGCAGCAATCTCATCAAAGTAATAATCCGGATCCCAATCTTTCATCGCGATCGTATGGAGTTCGGACTCGATCTCGGCAACGTTAGGGTTGCCACTCCGATTGTCGAGTTCCTTCGGATCCTCGATGACATTGTAGAGAAGTGTGTCTTTCCCCTCGAGCCACATATATTTCCACGGCCCTTTCTTGACCATTCGGCTTGGTCCGGTGGATCCGTCTGCCGCAAATTCTGAGATCGCCACATCCGACAAGCTGTCGGCGTCGCCCTCAAGGGAGCGGACAAGTGACTGGCCATCAATCTCAGACAGGTAAGACTCATACGGCTTGCCCTGAGCCGCTTCCAATAGCGTCGGCATCACGTCGATGAGTGAGACATTCTCTTCGATGCGTCCCGGTTTCCAGCGGCTCGGGAAGTGGACAATCAGCGGAATGCGCGAAGCCCATTCGAAGAAGTGCTGCTTGTACCACATTCCACGCTCGCCCATCATTTCACCGTGGTCGGCAGTGAAGATGACAATCGTGTTGTCATCCAGTCCGGTCTTTTTGAGCGTATCCATCAAGGCGCCCAGCTTGGAATCAATGAACGAAATCATGCCGTAGTACGCATGCCGCGCGTTGCGGCGATGGTCATCCGTCACGGTGAACAGGTGGCGGGCCTGGCAATAGTGCAGGTTGCGGCTCAGGTGATCTTTGTCTTCAAGCGGTATCTCGGGAACCGCGGGCAGCTCGATGTCGTTGTGATCGTAGAGGTTCCAAAACTCCTCGCTGATGACGAAGGGTGAGTGTGGCTGGGTAAACGACACGGTAAGCATGAAGGGGCGGTCATCAGGAGCGCGGGCAAGGTCATAGAGCGCCTGAACGCCGTGGTAGGCAACCTCATCATCATAGTCCATCTGCATCGTGCGAATAGCGACGCCTGATTCGATGATTGGTGCCATCGTGAGGTTGGTCGGGCGGTATTCGCGGCCCTTGGACCAATCGACTGTCCAACCAAAGTTGGCCGGATAAATCTCTGTAGTATGCCGCCTTTCGTATCCGTGCAGTTGATCCGGTCCGACAAAATGCATCTTGCCGGACATCTCGACTCGGTAACCCAGACCGCGCAGGTAGTGCGCGAACGTTGGCACTTCCGCGCCAAACGCACTCGCATTGTCATACATGCCGAACGAAAATGGCAATCGCCCGACATGTAATGAAGCGCGAGAGGGCGCACACATCGGCAGATTGCAGTACGCATTGTCGAACACCACGCCCGCGTTTGCGAGTTGCATCATGTGCGGTGCAACGACTTTGGTGTTGCCGTAGATCGGTAGCGCAGGGGCCGCCATTTGATCGGCCATGACGAGCAATATGTTCGGCTTCTTCTCTGTCATGTTGTGCCCCTGGCCAGGATTTTGATTTGAAACAGCAACGATCTAACAATGCAGTACGGGCGGACATTTCTGCCCGCCCGCAATTACACTTCGTAGGCGGTCACTTCTTAATCTTGGAGACCACTTTCTTGAACGTGTCATACTGATTCTTGACGAATGCCTTGGTCTCTTCCGGGCTGCGCACGTCAGGAATTGATCCAAGGTTCTTGATCAGCTTGTTGAAAGCCTTGTCGTCCTTAAGACTGGCAAGCACGCTGACCCACTTGTCAACAACCGGTTTTGGCAGGCCTGGAGGGCCGAATATGCCGCTCCAACCAATGATCGTTTCCATGTTGGGGTGGCCTAGCTCGCCTACAGTTGGGACATCAGGGATTGCAGCAAAGCGCTTCTGGGTTGTGACTGCGACCGCCCTTGCCTGTCCCGCGCGAATAGCGCCAATGGTTGCAGACAGGTTCTGCCAGGACCAATCAACTTGGCCACCGACGACTGCGGCTCTCGCCTTCCCGCCGCCCTTGTAAGGGATGTGAGTAAGCTTGTTCGGGTCGATACCCATGTCATCAGCCATCACCAGAGTCGCAAGATGCAACAAGGTGCCGATGCCGGCTGACGAGTACTTGCTGATCTTTCCGGACTTCACAGCTTCAGCGAAGTCTTTGAACGTTTTGATGTCCGACTTGCCGTTAACGACAAGTACAAATGGATTGCGTTCCGTCAGTCCGAGAAATGTGAAATCGTCCCACTTATAGGGAATGCTCGGGTTAAACGCCGGCACGCCAGCCTGGCTACCGACGCGGGCTGACAGCAGAGTGTAGCCATCCTTTTTCGAGCGGACGACGAAGTTCGAGCCGACAACGCCGGCTGCCCCGGTTTTATTCACAGCGAGGACGGCCTGCAGTAAGTACTTGGTCGCGGTGCCGGCAACGACGCGCGCGTGCAGGTCTGAAGCGCCGCCCGGACCATACGGCGCCACCAAGGTGATCGGACGTGATGGATAATCTGCGGCATGCGCTGGTGCGGCAATGGCAAGCGCGCTGGCCGCGCTGATGCCAACCGCTAGCAGTTGTCTGAGTTTCATTGCAAAAATCTCCTCCCGGATTTGGGGATCCCCTGCCTCGGTATGGCATTGAGGGCTGTCTTTTATTGTCATTGCAGTCACTGACAATTGTCAGCTTGACTCAACCGGCGATGCATTTCAATAATTATTTACCGACTGTACAAAATAGACATTAGAGTATCTGGAACCAACGTCTTGCAGCTTGCCGGCTCGACAACCGACCTTCGACGCTACAATCGCGACGCTGTGCTGCGCGCAATCCGTGAGCGTGGTGATGTCTCGCGAACGGAGATCGCAGATACCATCGGCCTCACGAATGCGTCGGTCTCGCGCATCACAAAGGAGTTGATCGATGTCGGCCTGATAGAAGAGGGCGATAGGATTGCGCTCAAGGGGCAGGCTGGTCGTCGTCAGGTCTGTCTGAGAATTTCGAAGGACGGTGCTTTTGTCATTGGCATAGCCGTGACATTGAATGCGCGCGAGGTCGTCATTGCCAATGGCTATGGCGAGATTGTCGCCCATCAGGACTGTTCGGATATTTCATTAGATAAGCCATCCAAAGCCTTGAAGGAATTCGCACGTCGCGCTGAGGCATTGCTTACACGGTCGGGCATCGGGCGAACTCGGATTGTCGGAGGCGCGGCATCTGTTGCAGGCCGTGTTGACCCAGAAGATGGCCGCATCATTGGCGCCGATCCATTGGACTGGGATGGCCAACGCGTTGCTGAACAATTTGAAGAGCTGCTCGGTTTGCCTTTCGTCTCAGAGGGCCGTGCGGCGGCTCTGCTCCAAATCGAGCAGCTTCGCGGTCAGGCGGTGGATCTCACGGATGTTCTGCTGATCAATATCGGCCTCAGGCTCGGGTCAGCATTTATGGTGGACGGACGTCTTCTGCGCGGCGCAGCCAACGATGCTTTTGTGCTAGGGCGGCTGAAGTCACGACCGCGCGCAACGCTGGACGATGATGCGTCGGGTTTCGCCATTCTCGATCGGTTGAAGGCGGCAGGCTATCCAGTTGCAGAAGGCATCGATCCGGGTGTGCTCTTGAGAGATCTTTCAGAAGCGTCGCCCCAGTCTCAGGAGCGCCTTGTGCAGCGAGCATTTCGCAAAAGCGGAGAAGCACTCGGTCGCGCAATCGCGCATCTGGCCCCTGTACTCTCGCCTCAGGTCGTGATCCTCGCTGGGTTTGTCATCCGACAATCGCAGTACATCGATGGCGTGAAAGCGCGATTGCGCGGTTGCGGTATTGAGATCCGAACCAGCCAATTCACGACCGGACAGTCAGCCATCCACCTCGCCTTAGAGCATCACATCTTCAATCAGCGTTTGGAGATTGATCGCTTCAAAACTGCATAACGTTAAGAACTCTGGCCGCTGACCTGAGAAATGCCGTCGGTAACGGGCCAACAACGGGTAGGAAATGTAGAAATGTTCTCGAACAAGGATGTGCTTGCGGGCATCGTATTCTTCTTGTTTGGAGTGCTGACACTGGCGGTCCTCATTCCGTTTGGCATTCAGCAGCCACCATCAGTTCAGTACCGGGCGCTGTCACCCTCCTATTGGCCGAATATCGTAGCAGGCGCGATTGTGGTCCTCGGCCTTGCGCTCATAATCGCATCGATTATCACCGAGAGGGCAAAGGACGACCAAACCGACAGTCCCGCGGCATCTAGCCAAGAGGGATCATTTTGGCTGGCCTTCCGCCCGGTCGTCGCGCTCGCAATCTGCTTTGCCCTTTATTTCGGGCTCGAACCTCTGGGATTCGTTTTGACGACGGCGATCGCGCTTGTGGCACTTATGGTCCTGGCCGGGGAGTACCGGCCGCACATTGTCATACCGGTGGCACTCATTGTTCCAATGGCGCTGCACTTGTTTTTCACGAAGGCGGCAAGCGTCCCCATTCCGATGGGCATCCTTGAGCCATGGCTGCTTAGGATCTGAATCACATGTGGGACATCCTTGCTAATTCATTCGCGCTTTTTGCCCAGGTGGACAATGCACTGGCTTTGTTGGTCGGCGTTCTCATTGGAACCGTGATTGGTGCGATTCCCGGCATGACAACCCCGATGGGCGTTGCGTTAGCATTGCCATTCACATTCACGATGCAGCCTGTGACAGGTATCCTGCTGCTGCTCGGTGTCTACAAGGGTGGTTTGTATGGTGGTTCAATCACTGCCATCCTGATCAATGCTCCAGGAACACCGGCGGCATCATGCACCGGCCTGGATGGTTATCCCTTGGCGCAGCGTGGTGAGGCGCGCCGTGCTTTGGACATGGCGCTTTACGCATCATGTACGGCGGACTTTATTTCAAATCTCTCGCTGATCTTTTTTGCCGGTGTCCTTGCCCAATTTGCGCTGAGTTTTGGCTCACCGGAGTTCTTCACGCTAATCGTCTTCTCGCTGACCATTATCGCCAGTGTCTCGGGCAATGTGCTGCTGAAAGGCTTGGGCTCAGCCTGTCTTGGATTGCTGCTTTCTATCGTTGGTCTGGACTTGATCTACGGAACCAACCGCTTTGTCTTCGGCGAAGTGAACCTGATGAGCGGCCTGAATTTCATTCCGGTTCTTATTGGATTGTTCGCTCTGCCTGAAGTCCTCAACTATTATTCCCGGACTGAGACGGCCCGCAATCTCTCAGCATTGGCAGGGCAGGGCGCGACGTTTCGCGAGTATCTCTCATCCTTCAAGACAATCATCAGAGGGTCATTTATCGGGGTCATTCTGGGTGTGATCCCTGGCATTGGAGGGGCCCCGGCAGCCTTCCTCTCTTACAGTGAAGCGCGCAGGACCTCGAAGAACTCGGCCAACTATGGCAAAGGTGAAATTGAAGGCGTTGCTGCGGCCGAGGCTGGAAATAACGGCGTGGCGGGCGCCACCATGATCCCGCTATTGGCGCTCGGCGTTCCAGGCGACATCATAACTGCCATCATACTTGGGGCTTTTATGATCCACGGCCTTAGGCCCGGGCCACTGTTGTTCCAGGAGAACATTACGCTGATCTACGCACTCTTTATGGGGATCATGTTGAGTTCGTTCTACCTGTTCATCGTCGGCAAGCTCTCCATTCGGATGATCGCAAAAATTGCCGACATTCCGCAGCGTATCCTGTTCCCCGTCGTCTTAATCCTCTGCGTATTCGGCGCTTACGCCATCAACAACACGATCTTCGATGTCCTGGTGATGTTCGTCATGGGCGTGATCGGCTTTGGCATGCTGCGACTTGGCATTCCCGCGGCGCCGTTCCTCATAGCTTTTATTCTCGGCCCTCTGCTAGAAGACAATTTCCGGCAGTCGCTTTTGCTCGGGAAAGGCGACTGGTCGATCTTCTTTGGCAGTTGGATTTGTATCTTTTTCTGGGGGCTGACCGCATTGACCATCGTCTTCCTGACGTATCAACGCCGCAAAGGATCACCCGCACTGCAGGGTGACGGAACAACATGAGCAAAGACAGCTACGACTACATCATCGCGGGGGCTGGCTCGGCCGGTTGCGTGCTTGCCAATCGCCTGTCTGCAGATCCGAACATTCGTGTCTTGCTGCTTGAAGCAGGGGGCCCTGATGACAATCCTTGGATTCATATTCCCGTTGGTTACTTCAAGACGCTTCATAATCCTGAGACTGACTGGTGCTATGAGACTGAGCCCGACCCCGGTCTGAATGGCCGATCACTGGAGTGGCCGCGCGGGAAGACGCTTGGCGGGTCAAGCTCAATCAACGGGCTGCTCTACATTCGAGGTCAAAGCCAGGACTATGATTACTGGCGCCAACTCGGCAATACCGGCTGGTCTTACGATGACGTCCTGCCGTACTTCAAGCGTTCAGAAAACAATGAGCGCGGAGGCGACGACCATCATGGGCAAGACGGTGGATTGTCAGTTTCGAACATGCGCGCCGAGCGCACCATTTGCGACGCATTCATTGATGCGGCTGTCGAAATGGGTGTGCCGCGCTCAGACGATTTCAACGGCGAAATCCAGGAGGGTGCTGGCTATTTCCAGCTGACATCGGCAAACGGCCGCAGATGCTCTTCGGCGGTTGCATTCCTCAGGCCGGTGGCAAACCGTAAGAATCTCGAAGTCGTAACGCACGCCCACGTCGAGCAGCTCTCATTTGCAGCTGGAGACGAGCGCATTGTCGAAGGCCTGAGGTTTTCCACCAAGGGCGAGACGCGCTCGGCCAATCTTAAACCGGGGGGCGAGGTTGTCTTATCTGCCGGTGCCATCGGCTCACCGCAGATCCTCCAGACGTCGGGCATCGGACCAGGGAGGATCTTGAAGGATGCCGGCGTTGATGTGCGCCATGAGATGTCAGGTGTCGGCCAAAACCTGCAGGATCATCTGCAGATCCGAATGATCTACGAAGTCAATGTCCCAACGCTGAATGACGAAATCAATAACTTGGCCCGCCGTTCTTTGATTGGCATGAATTACGTGTTTCGGCGTAAGGGACCAATGGCCATGGGGGCCAGTCAGGTAGGTGTGTTTGCTCGGACGCGACCGGAACTGGAACGGCCCGATATTCAGTATCATTTGCAACCGCTAAGTGCTGACAAGCCTGGCATTGAGATGCATCGGTTTTCTGGAATAACGGCATCTGTCTGCCAGTTGCGTCCGGAAAGCACGGGCTCAATCGAGATCAAATCGCCAGACCCGCACGTTTATCCCAAAATTATCCCGAACTACCTGTCGGCACCACTCGACCAGGATACGGCGGTTGCTGCCATGCGATACACGCGCAGCCTGACCAAGACCAACGCGCTTTCGAAGTACATCGTTGCTGAGAAGAAGCCTGGCGATATTGCTGAAACCGATGAACAGCTGCTCGATGCCGCGCGAAATATTTCACAAACAATCTATCACCCGACCAGTACCTGCAAGATGGGGCGTGATGATCGCGCTGTCGTCGATGAGCGATTGAGGGTTCATGGGTTCAAAGGGTTGCGAATTGCCGATGCGTCGATCATGCCTGCCATCGTCTCAGGCAATACCAACGCGCCGGCGATTATGATTGGTGAAAAAGCCAGTGACATGATCCTTGAAGATCGGAGGGCATAGGGTTCAGCCCTATGCCCGGCCCGTGCTTGACTTGTTCATACCCTAAAAATTTGGATCTCTCCGTCGGCGTGCGCGGTGACCGCCTCGGCCATACGTCAGATAATACTTCCCGTCCCTGGGATTTTTCTTGAGGTAAAGGCGGGCGCCTTTCCTGTCCCAGCATTTCCACCGTGCAGCTCGATCGCTTTGTGGCGCGAGCGCGTTGAACTCGCATACCGCTTTGCCGGATGGATGTAGACACCTCTCACCATTGGTATAAGCCCCCCAGGTACACTTGCGCATCGCGTAAGAGTGGCTGCTGATCGCAACCGTACCGGCGAAAAAGACCAATGAGAAGCAGAGGAGCTTGGACGATTGAGCGATTGCCTTGGACATCAAGCGCATTCCATCAGTTAGCATATAATAAGCTAACTGTTTATTATGCTGCCGGAGAGGATGCAAGCTGATTGTGATCGGCGCTCTGCGATTATCGTGTCAGCTGCTTTTCGAACCTGAAGTCCGTGACGAGTTCGCATTCGAGAAACGCGTCGTGCAGGTCGTCCGAAATGAAGAAGCCACCAACAGCCTGCACCGGCCCAAACTCTTCCCATAAGTGGATGCCGGCCACGGCTTCCTCATTGACGATGACGGGAAACCCGCTCTTTTTCGCCAAGAGTGGAATCGCTCCCCTTCCGGGAATCTTGGTTTCGCTTCTCTCGATGTTCGAGTGTTCGGCATCGATTGACGTCAGGTATCGGCAAATGTGAAAATAGTAGTATTGATGGACTTCGTAAGTCTCCCGACTGCCGTAGCGGAGTTCGAGCGGTAGAAAGTCATGGACGCCCGGTTCAACACTCTCGACCGCTGATCGAAACTTTTCCGACACAAACGTCCCACCGATGCCAATCGTATCGGTCAGCCGTTGCCCGTTACTGTCCACGAAAACAACGGACGCGAAATCCTTGTACCATTCAGGTTTGATTTTGGGCTGAAGGCGGCCGACGACTGCCCAATCGTCATACCAAGCCGTATTCTGACTGTCTGGGCGCCGATCCGGCTCACCATAGAATTCAGTTCCGTAGTAAACATACCAAGTCATCACATCACCTTAACTTCCCGGCCCTTGGGGCCGATTGCGAGGAAACGGATGTTGCGGTTGGCGCGCTGCATTGCACTCTGCATTCCGGTCAGGTTTGGGCGGAGCATGGAGGCGTCCATGCCAGAGACTTCTGGAAGGACGACAACATCCCCAGAAATTCGGGTCAATTAATCAGCAAGCGTAGCAAAATGAAAGAAGCTTCACAACTGTGAATGCCACTCGCCCGAGCTCTCAGAGCCCGGCGTACCGCACCATTGCAAGCACAGAATACGTCGATGGTATCGACGGTGCGCTACGCTTCGCTAGCACACCCTGCTTTCTGATGGTCCGGTGGGTAAAACCGCCTAAACGATGGGCGCAGTGCCCTAAAGAAAATTATTCGGCCAGATCATCGTCCGCCACATGTGGGCGACCGGGCTGCCATCAAATCCGAGACCGTCATCCGGCTGCTTGAAATTGCGGCCAATGATGTCTTCGAACTCCTCCAGCTCAACCTTCACACTGGGGTCAAAGGCATAGAGGTCATTGAGGACAACCTGCATGGCCGACATGTACCATTTGTGGTTGCGGCAGTAGTCCCATTCGGCCTTGATGTACTCTGGCGGCTCGTACTTTTCGCCGAACGCCATCGTGTAGAGCTTCGGATACTCATAACCAAGCTCCGGGGCCGGCAGAAAGCGCAGCGACTGATGATGCTTGATCGCCCACGCCACTTCTTCGTCGACGTAGGGCGCCACGATTTGAGCACCCCAGTGGCCATGGTCCGTCCGGATGAAACCGACCGTTGAGAAGTCGTGGAGCAGGCACGCGAGAACGATCTTCTCGGGAACGCCATTGTCTTTGGCAAGCTTGGCGCTTTGCAACAGATGATTGGAGCCACGCTTGTCAAGCATCAACCGGTGACGAAAGAAGTCCATCAAAGTCGGCTTGTCCGGCATCTCAGGCAGTCGTGGATCGAAGTGCATCAGCCATTGGCCGCTGGCCGGAGTGGGGCCTCCCGACGTAAACGTACCGACACGCCCGATCGGTGGTTTCATGATTTGCACATCGAGAAGTTCCATCATCGCCATTTCCAGGACGTCCATTTTTTCGTCCTGGTCCATCTCAGGCGTGACGCGCTCGGCTGCCAGCTTGTTGGCCTTCTCGATGAGTTCAGCGCGATCCATGGTACGTGCTCCCTGTCGTTTTCTAACTCAGGCCGGTTCTCGGTTAGGCCAATCGCTGGGCGAGCGGGCTTTCGTCCATGAGGGCGATGAGGTGGTGGTTCATGCGCTCGGCAAAGCCATCGCGAATAGGGCGGTGATCTGGACTATCCCAGAGATTGTGCGTCTCATGCGGGTCATTCTGCAAGTTATATAACTCACCCCACGACTGATCATTGTAAATCGTGAAGCGCCAATCCTTCGAAACCAGCGCGCGCACCCTGGGTGGTTTCTCGAAGCCGAGCCGGGCCATGCTGTCATTGTACTCAATCAGGACTTCCTGCCGACCTTCGCCGTTGTCCTGAATAGCAGGTAGCAGGCTTTGACCCTGCATGCCGTGATAGGGCCCCAAATCTGCGCGTTCGAGAATTGTCATGCCAAGATCAACTGTGCACGCCAGTGATTCTGAGACCTGAGCTTCGCGCGCCTGTGGATCAGACCAGATAAACGGCACCCGTGTAATGCCTCGGAACGGCATCGAGCCTTTGAGAAGCATATTAAAGTCACCGAGGTAGTCGCCGTGGTCAGAGTTGAAGCAGACGACCGTATCATCAAACAGTCCGGTTGATTTGAGACAGTCCATAACCTGGCCGACCGCGTCGTCGACGAACGAGATCATTCCTGCCGTCAACGCCATGGCTTCGCGCGCCTGTTGATCATCAATCATCGTGGCCGTCTGTGGTGACATCTGACCGGCGCCGGACTTCCAGTTCCCACGCAGCCAGGTCATCGGCGGAATGGGGTTGCGATGCGCGCTATAGGGCAAGTCCACCGAGAAGTCATCGGGCGAGTACATGTCCCAGTACTTACCGGGCGGATTGAAGGGATGATGGGGGTCTGGAAACGAGACGAATGCAAAGAATGGCTGTTCGTCATTCGCGCGCGACTTCAGATAGTCAATGGTACGATCGCGGACAAAGGCCGTCGGATAAACCTCCTCCGGGATCGGCGTACGGTAGGCCTGCGGGCATGAATAGTTGTGCGGCAGCTGGTTGGCCGAGTCGTGCAGCGCCTCCCAATTCTCTACCGAGTCGCGAAACCACTGCTGATAATGACCACCGCATTTGTCGCCATGGCTCGTCACCATGTCGACATGCTGAAAACCGTAATAGGGCGTAGTGATCTCGTAACGCCCGTCGGCCGTGTAGCGCTCCGGCTCTTCATGCTTGTAGTCGCTGGGGTCATCCTTCCAGGCCTCGGTGATAGGACCTGTCTCGGGCATGTCCGGTCGCTTGGGCGGAAAGTCCGTAAACGGCTGCAAATGGCTTTTGCCGATGGCTGCCGTCGCATAACCGCCGGCTGCCAGCACATCGACGAACGTGTTCGCTGATTGCGGCAGGAAGCAACCGTTGTAGCGCAGGCCATGAACCGTGGGGTAGCGCCCGGTCATCAGCGAGGCACGATTGGGCATGCACACCGGTGAGGCGACGTGAAAGTTCTCAAACCTCGTGCCCTGTGCTGCGATTGCATCGATGTGCGGTGTCTTGACGACGGGATGACCATAACAACCAAGCCAATCGGCACGTTGTTGGTCCGTGATGAAGAACAGGAAGTTCGGTCGCTTGGTCATGGTCGCAATCACTGTGCCCGGGCCTTAGCGCCAAATGGCGCTAATCTGACTATAGACACAAAATCGGCGATCCGGCGAAAAGTCAGCGGCAGCCTGCCTCGGTTGCCTTACCCGCCGGCAACACCCTGTGTGTTTGTATAAAGGGCATAGAGTGATTGGCTCGCCGCCATGAACAACCGGTTGCGTTGCAGACCACCAAAGCAAACATTGGCGCAGCGCTCAGGCAGCTTAATGCGTCCGATCTGATCACCGTCCGGAGCGAAGATTGCGACCCCGTCGAGTTCCGGATCACCCATGCCCCAGCCGCACCAGAGATTGCCTTCGATATCAACCCGGAAGCCATCGGGCGTGCCCTTGCCGGCATCGACAAATGTGCGCTTGTTAGTAACGGATTTGCCGTTTGCACTGACATCATAAGCGAGGATTTTGCGGTTCGGGACACCGCGGGATTCAATGATGTAGAGAATGCTCTCATCCGGTGAAAATGCCAGTCCATTCGGTCCCAAAACATCATCCGCGACGACAGTGGCTTCACCCGTTTCCGGATCAAGCCTGTAAACGTTTGGATTGACCTCGGACTCTGACTTGAAGCCCTCGTAGTTGCCCAGAATGCCAAATAGAGGGTCTGTGAACCAAACAGTACCATCCGATTTAACGACCACATCGTTCGGTGAGTTCAGGCGCTTGCCCTGGTATTTGTCCATCAGGACCGTTATGCGACCGTCATATTCCGTGCGCACCACGCGGCGCTCGCCATGCTGGCAGCTCACCAGCCGGCCCTGCCGGTCGCGTGTATTCCCATTCGAGAAATCCGTTGGCTTCCGGAATACGCTCACCTCACCGGTTTCTTCCTCCCACTTAAGAATGCGGTTGTTCGGAATGTCGCTCCAAAGCAGATAGCGCCCATCGCCAAACCACACGGGTCCTTCAGCCCACCGACATCCGGTGTAGAGACGCTCAACAGCGGCTGGCCCAATGCGCAGGGCATCGAACCGCGGATCCAAGGACTCAACCAGCGGGTCCGGATAGCGCGGATGCTCCCGCCAACCAGAAGACTTGGCGTGCGACGTCGGTTCTGAAAGCTTCACGGTTGATTTCCTCGGGTTTGAGTGTGGCTCGACGAGCTCATATTACGAGGACCGCAGCCAAAATAAAACGCGCGCAGTTTTGCGCGCGCTACTATCGTGTGGCTGATAAGCCGCCTCTCGATACCGCGGTCTACGGCTCGAGTTCGGAGTCCCAGTAAAGATAATCCATCCAGCTATCGTGCAGGTAGTTGGGTGGAAACGCACGGCCGTTGCGGTGCAACTCGTGAACCGTAGGCCGGTATGGCCGCTGCTTCGGGTGCATGCCGCATGCCTTCGGCAGGGAATTGGCCTTGCGCAAATTACACGGAGAGCACGCGGCAACAACGTTATCCCAACGGGTCTGTCCACCGCGCGATCGGGGGATTACGTGGTCGAATGTCAGTTCCTCGCCCGAACCGCAATACTGGCAGGTGAAGCGGTCGCGCAGGAATACATTGAACCGTGTAAACGCCGGATAGAGCGCCGGCTTCACGTAGGTCTTTAGCGACACCACGGAGGGCAACCGCATCTCGAACGATGGGCTACGAACGCAATGATCATACTCAGAAACGATATTGACCCGGTCCATGAACACCGCCTTCACCGCTTCCTGCCAGCTCCACAACGAGAGCGGGTAATAGCTAAGCGGGCGGAAATCCGCGTTAAGGACCAGTGCCGGGCTGCTTTCCGGCCGTGTTGTTGTCAATCCAGTCAATGTTCGTGCTTCCCGTAATCCAGTTCCTCTGGAGAAGAGATACGCACGTCGCACTCATGCATGGACCGGATACTAGACTTCCATGTCAGATATGTGAAGGCTTGGTCCTTTCATGTTGGAAATCGTGCCTTTTTGCTCGTCGATAGACTAAGTCATGATTGCGGCAGATGCTCGGCCAGAAAATCTCCTGCGAGTTGCAAACCTTGCTCGTCAATACCGTGGCCCAGACCGGGCCGGATGTGCCATTCTACGCGGATGCCGGCTTCGGTGAGAGCATCTCGCGCCACATGAATCGCATCGACATCAATGACTTCATCGACAGCGCCATGGATCAGTTGCACAGGTGGGCGGGTCTTTAACTCTGTGGATAAGTGTTCCGGCCCGGCGAGCCGCCCTGAAAGCCCAACTATGGCTGCCAGAGCATCACTTCGCCGAAGTCCGGCGTGCAGTGCCATCATCGTTCCCTGAGAGAAGCCAGCCAGAGCCAATTGGCTTGATGAAAGCTCATAATGAGCCAGAACCTCATCGATATACTTATTGAGAACTGGAGCCGCGTGATTGACGCCTTGCCAGAACTCATCAGCTGAACGTGTACGCAGTTCAAACCACTGCAAACCACCGAATCCTGGGAACGGGAGTTCCTCTGGAGCGTTCGGCGAAAGGAAAACAGTCTCAGGAAATCTCTTCCGCCAATAGTTGGCGAGATCAATCAGATCATCGCCATTGGCTCCGTATCCATGCAAAAGGATGACCGCGCTCGAAACGCGCCCGGGCGGTTCTACCTTTGGGCCATTCAAGATCATGAAAGCCTCTGAGTGCACCTCGCACGACAACTCCGAAATTCGTAGCATTCCATATGCGGTCAGGCACAGCAAAAAATCTTTTGCTTATTGTGATGCTTGCGCAGGTATCACAGACCTGCGATATCGACCGCGCCTCCAACTGCACAAAAAGTGTGCAATGCGAGGTGATAACGCAACGGGGAGTATAACAATGTCACCTGTGGAATCCGCACTACTCACAGTCGTGCTACCAGGCGCGGCCATTCTCTTTGTTATCGGATTTATCGGTAACCTGCTCTCGTTCTCGAGCCGCTTCGTCAATGCCTTGGTCACGGCAATCGTATTCGCGGTAGTATACGGAGCTTTGGTCTATTTCATCGATCCGGCGTCGCTACCTGCTGATATGCCAAAGATCAGTCAGCAGCAATGGATCCAGATTATCGGCATGGCATCTGTATTGGTCTTCGTGATCGATTTCATCGCCAATATGCTGACGTTTTCGAACCGGTTTTGGAACGCGCTGATGACTGCAATCGTATTCGCTGTCCTGTTTGGCGGATTGATCTATCTGTCAGGTGGCGTGCCGACTGCAGGTATTCCTGCATAACCACTTCCACGGGGGTGTTGGTGGACCGCAGCTGCATGCGCGGCCCATTTCACAACGCCGGCACGTCACATGCAGACTACTTGCGGTTGCGCATTTCCAAAGTGCGCAGCCGCAATGCGTTGAGCTTGATAAAGCCTTCGGCATCTTGTTGGTCGTATGCGCCCTGGTCATCTTCAAAGGTCACAAGATCCTCGGAATAGAGCGATTGGTTGCTCTCGCGCCCGATGACGATGACGTTTCCCTTATAGAGCTTAAGATACACGGTTCCCGACACGCGCTCCTGGCTCTTGTCGATCAACGCCTGTAGCATCTCGCGCTCTGGGCTGAACCAGAAGCCATTGTAAATGAGCTCGGCGTAGCGCGGCATCAGTTCGTCTTTCAGATGAGCGGCACCGCGGTCCAGGGTGATGGACTCGATCGCGCGATGAGCCTGCAGCAGAATCGTGCCACCCGGTGTTTCATAAACCCCGCGCGATTTCATCCCGACGAACCGGTTTTCAACGAGATCGATTCGCCCGATGCCGTTATCGCGGCCGAGATCGTTCAACGCTGCCAAAATGGTCGCCGGACTCATGGCCTGACCATCAATGCTGACAGCGTCGCCCTTCTCGAACCCAATAGAAATTTTGGTTGCCCTATCAGGAGCTTCTTCGGGGCTGATCGTGCGCTGGTAGACAACCGGTGGCGGCTCGACGGCAGGATCCTCCAGCACTTTACCTTCTGATGAAGAGTGCAGCAGGTTGGCATCGACCGAAAACGGCGCTTCACCTTCTTTGTCCTTGGCAATAGGGATCTGGTGTTCTCTGGCAAAGTCGAGAAGCGCTTCCCGCCCTGAGAACGACCATTCCCGCCAAGGTGCGATAATCTTGATGCCAGGCTCCAGCGCATAGTAGCCAAGTTCAAACCGGACCTGGTCGTTGCCTTTTCCGGTGGCGCCATGGCAGACGGCATCTGCACCAGTCTTGCGGGCAATTTCGATTTGCTTCTTCGAGATCAGCGGCCGCGCGATAGAGGTTCCGAGCAGGTAGATCCCTTCGTAGAGAGCGTTGGCGCGAAACATCGGGAAGACGTAGTCACGGACAAACTCTTCGCGCAAGTCTTCGATGAAGATGTTTTCCGGCTTAATGCCCAGCATCTCAGCCTTCTTACGCGCCGGCCCGAGCTCCTCGCCCTGACCAAGGTCGGCAGTGAATGTAATGACCTCGGCACCATATTCTTCCTGCAGCCACTTCAGGATGATCGAAGTATCCAGACCACCTGAGTAAGCAAGTACAACTTTATTAACCGATGTATCTGGCACGACTCTTCCTCGTTGGAGTGAACATTGCTGGGCAGTTTGAGGGAACTAACCGAAGTTGAGGGGATCGGCAACAGGACTTTGGAAATCGGCCTGTCTGGCAATGATTTAGCTCAAATCTGCGACCGTAAGGACCTGTTTTTGCATTGCGTAATGATGCTCATCCTCGTATGTCGGATTTCATGACCGGTTTTCCTGACAGACTTCTCCAGGGCTACTCAGCCTTCAAGGGTGGCAGGTTCGTCAACGAGCGCGAGCGGTACCGCGTGTTGAGCGAAGAGGGCCAGACACCTGAGACAATGGTGATCGCGTGTTGCGACTCGCGCGCGGCGCCTGAGATGATCTTTAATACGGCACCCGGCGAGATTTTCGTCGTCCGTAACGTCGCAAACTTGGTTCCGCCTTATAAGCCCGATGGCGAATACCATTCCACATCGGCGGCACTTGAATTCGCAGTGCAGGCCTTGAAGGTGAGCAACATCGTTGTGATGGGGCATGGCCGCTGCGGCGGTATATCGGCAGCGCTGGGGCCAGCGAAGGAGCCGCTCTCTCCCGGTGATTTCATTGGCCGCTGGATGGATCTGCTGACACCAGCCGCAGAGGCGGTCAATGCCAATGAGCTCATGACGAGCACCGAGCGCCAGACCGCACTGGAGCGAATTTCAATTCGTCACTCTGTCGAAAATCTCCGGACCTTTCCATGTGTATCGATCCTGGAAGGCAAAGACAGGCTGAAGCTTCATGGGGCCTGGTTTGATATTTCGACTGGCGAACTCTGGGTCATGGATAGTGAAACCGGCGACTTCATTCGGCCGGACTCGTAAGGTCATTCGCAGATCCTGAAGGCTTCCCCGGCAAAGAACTGCGCGGCAGCTGATGGTTTTGTGACGAGATTTGAGTTCTACTCGCCCAGCTGAACCCGTTAGGCTCTCACAGAGATGAAATCGTGCCGAGTACCGGCGCCTTGTGATTGCGGCCCAAAATGAATCGAATTCGTGCGATTATATGCACTCTCTGTATGGTCCTGGCGGGCCTCGCAATGCCGGCAATGGCCAGCGATGGCGACGCGCTGCCGGGATTGGAGCAAAGCATCGCCAAGCGCTTCCCTACCGTCGAATCGGTTGCGCCGCAGCAGTTCCAAGCAAACCTACAAAATGAAGCAGACGTGATCGTCCTTGATGTGCGCGAGAAGGGCGAGTTCGCCGTCAGCCGCCTAGCTGGTTCGCAGCAGATCAGCCCGGACATATCAAAGCCGGAATTCCTGAAGCGCTTTGCCGACAAAGCTAAAGGCAAGGTCTTCGTGCTCTACTGCTCAGTTGGCTATCGTAGCTCGAAGCTCGCAGCCAGAATGCAGGACAGACTCAGGCAGTTGGGCGCCAAAGGTGTCTACAATCTGAGAGGTGGCGTGTTTGCATGGCACAATGATGCCAAGCCACTGGTCAAAGGGAGCGGTGAAGTTACAAAGCTGGTCCATCCGTACAGCGAGAAGTGGGGCCGCTATCTTACGCATCGCGATTTGACCAGCTATGGAGCGTCATCCGGTTGGAGTATTTTTAAGTGATTGCAGAACCAGGGTCGCTATAGGCCGCCGCAAAGGGCTGCTCATTCAGCCTTGGCGCCACGCCGCTCAGCACTGGGCGTGCGACGGAAGTGCTCGTGGTAGCTCTTCGAGAAGTGGGACGCCGATACAAATCCACACGCCATCGCCACCGACAGTATCGGCATACTGGTTTGCAGCAGCAGAAAGCGGGCGCGTTCCAGCCGAACGGTCAGATAGTGTCTCGTCGGCGAATGCCCGAGGTATTTCGAGAATAATCTCTCCAGCTGCCGGGTCGAAATGCTCTCATGCCGGGCAAGTTCTGCGCAGCTGACTGGACTATCAACAGTCTCTTCCATCCGCTTGACCACGGAGAGCAGCTTGGGATGTGCAACACCAAGCCGGCTTCTCAGGTCCATCCGCTGCCGCTCATCCGCCTCGCGCATGCGATGATGCACGAGCATGTCGGTGATCTGGGCAGCCAGCTCCGGACCATATTCCCGGGCAATCAACGCCAGCATCATATCTATGGCAGCTGTGCCTCCGGCACAGGTAAAGCGATTGCGGTCGATCTCAAAAAGCTCTTGAGAAATATCAAGGTCCGGGAAGTCCGAAACAAGACTGGGATAGTCTTCCCAATGGATCGTGGCCTGGTAGCCATTCAGCAGGCCGGCTTTCGCCAGAATATAGCTTCCGGTGCAGACGGCGCCGACCGCAGAGCCAAACGAACTCATCCGCCGCAACACGGCGATAAGTTCCTTGTGGTCATATTTCGGGACGCGTTCTCCCGCGCAGACGATTGTAGCGGAGAATTTATCGGCTGAGCGGTAGGTTCCCTCGGCATTGATCGTCAGACCATTCGAGGCCCGCACGGGCTCACCATCGATTGACAGCAACCGCCAATCGTAGAGTGTGCGGCCCGCACAGCGATTGGCAATACGCATCGGTTCAATGAGGGAAGTAAACGCCATCATCGAGAAGTCGGGCACCATCATGAGCCCGAACGTACACACTTCATCGAAGCGCCGAAAAAAGCCCGCCGTGTGCAGCGATGTCGTCCTGATGTCCAATGCGCCAGCCCTTCAACCGGAAGCGTGCCATCAACTCAATACGAACGACATTAGCAACTGCAATTCATGTTGCAATTCGGAAGTTGCCTGCCGGCATCAAAACTTTAACGCCGAATTGTGAAAAGTCATCGTAGCTGCGCGGTTGGAAGATTGGTCCCGGCTGGCTCCGGCGTTGTGCCGGGCCGGGTATAGAGCCCGACGATGGAGCGGAAGATCCGCCCCACATCGTGGCCAAGCCCTATTAAACAGGGCACCAGGATCAGAACGATAAGCGTCGCGGTTGCCAGACCGAACACAATCGTAATGGCAAGAGGGATCAGAAATTGGGCCTGTCGACTCGTCTCGAAAATGAGAGGCGTCAGGCCGCCGACAGTCGTTAAGGATGTCAGCAAAACAGCCCTCAGGCGATCGCAGGCAGCGTTAATCGAGGCCGATTCGAGTGATTCGCCAAGCCTCAGCCTCTCTTGCAGGCGGCTGACCAGCACAATCGAGTCGTTCACTAGGATGCCACTGAGACCCAATAGGCCGATCAGAGATGGCAGCGTGAGGTTGTATCCCATGATGTAGTGGCCGGCGACAGCACCGACAAAACCAAATGGAATGATTGCCATCACGGCAAGCGGCGTGCCGTAGCTTGAGAACACCCAGGCCAGGATGATGTAAATCAGCGCAAATGCCAGCAGGGAGCCAGAGCCAAGATCTGCAAATGCATTGCCGCGCTCCTCATTCTTGCCGCTATAGACATAGGTGATCCCATATTTCTCGGCGAGCTGGGGCATCACATCCCGCTCCAGTTGGGCCACCACGTCTGTCGGTGTGGTAATCGTGTCATCGAGATCCGCAGTGACAGCGACGGTCCGAATTCCCTCCCGGCGCTGGACGACGGAAAACGTTTGCCGTTCAGAGATCTCGACCACGTCCAGCAGAGGGACGCGGGCGCCAGTCGGCGTTCGGAGGTACATCGCCTGCAAAGCTGTCAGACCGGTGTTTTCCTGCTCCCGTAAGACGCGGACTGTGATTTCCTCATCACCACGTGCGAAGCGTGTTGCGATTGCACCTTCGAAAGCATTCCTGACCTGCCTGCCAACCGAGCTGCCGGTAAAGCCAAGGGCCGTGCCACGCGGTGTCAGGGTGAAGACCAGTTCTTGCTTGCCGTACGGTAGGTCATCTCCGATCGCACTGGCGCCGGCGATAGCAGTTAGGCGATCCTTCAATTCTTCTGCGGCACGCTTTAGGACGTCAACTGGACCGTTTTGGAGTCGGACGTCGACGTCACGACCTGGAGGGCCACCGCGGCGTCCGAAGACCGTAATCCGCTCAACGCCCGGGATTTGAGGTATCGCTTTGCGCCAGGCGTTGAGTACCGTCTTCGTGCGGATCGTCCGCGCTTCACTCGGGGTCAGCTGCGCGTTGATTTCCGCCAAATTATTTCCGACTGAGCGTCCGGCAGATCCAAGCAACGCAAACGACGCCTCAACAATCTTGTCATCGGTCTTCTTACCGTCGCCCGCTGTCGATTTGGCATCAGCCAGAAGTTGCTTCTCAGAACGGAACAGTGCTGCCTCGATCGCTGTAACAGCTTTGATTTGCTCATCGCGCGGCACGCCCGGCGCGAAATAGATCGACGCCAACGCATTCTCCGACTCGAGATTTGGGAAGAACACGAACTTGACGCGCCCGCCCGCCAATGAACCGACGGCAATGATAAGCGACGCAATCATGAGGGCAATGAAAGAGTAGCGCCACTGAAACGCTACCGTCACAAGCTGGCGAAATGGGTTTTCACGGAACCAATTGAAACCGCCGTCAATCGCAAGCCGCATACGACCTGGTTTGTGCTGACGATTACGAGCGTGACCGTGCCGCAGATGGCCAGGCAAAATCAGGAAGCATTCGATGAGGCTTGCAATGAGGGCAGCGAGGACCACCAGCGGTATGCCGCGCATGATGTCGCCCATGCGGTCGCCAATGAAAAAGATGGGCAAGAATGCGGCTGCAGTTGTCAGAGTTGCCGCTGTAACCGGGGCAAACATCCGCAGTGCACCGGCTTCGGAAGCGTTGGCACGCGACATCCCGCCCTCTTCCAGGGCAGCTGTGTGTTCGCCGACGACAATCGCATCATCGACAATGATGCCGAGCATCATGATGAGCCCGAACATCGAGACCATATTGATGCTCTGGCCGGTCGCATACATGACACCCAGTGTCGCGAACATAGCGATCGGAATGCCGGCTGCCGTCCAGAACGCAACGCGGGCATTCAGAAAAATGAATAGAAACAGGAGAACAAGGGCGAGCCCCATCAGGCCGTTCTCGACCAAAATGCCGAGCCGTTGTTCTACAAACTTGCCGGTGACATCGTAGACCGTAATATTCAGCGTCGACGGCATTTCCTTACGCGCTTTGACCATGTAGGTCTCCAGCGCTTCCATTGTCTTGATCGTGTCGGCAGACAAGGACCGCCTCACGACCAGGTCGATCGCTCTTGCCCCACGGGCGAGACCGATTTTACCGTCCCTTTCAAACTCGGTGCGAACCTGGGCGATGTCTCTCAGATAAATCTTCTCGCCAGAAGCCAGGGATTTGATCTCGATGGTGCCGATCTGCTCCGGCGTTTTTCGTTCACTTTTGGCGCGCAGCTGCAGCTCACTTCCACCATCAAGTGTGCCGGCTGGCTGGTCCTGAGTGTTGTCTCGAACCTTCTGCGCGACTTCTTCGATACTGATATTGAGCCGTCGCAGGTCAGCTTCGCGTAACTCGATCCAGATTTCCTCATCCCGTGTGCCACTGAGATCGACCTTATCGATACCGCTGGCCAGCAGCCCGTCTCGCAGTTTCTTGGCGTAGGACTTGAGAACAGTTTCGGAGAATGGGCCTGTCACGGTCACCCGCGCGATGCGATCGAAGACGGTAACGCGTGTGACCTTCGGCGTCTCCGCATCATCTGGCAGGGTCGTTACATTTCCGACGGCTTGTTCAACATCACTTTGCGCCTTCTGCATGTCAGCGTTGGGAGCAAATTCCAGTGAGATTGTCGCCGAGCCCTCGCGGGCGTACGACAATACCTTTTCGGCACCATCGATGAACCTCAACTCTGGCTCCAGCACATCGAGGATGCTCTTCTCAGTGTCTTCCGCACTCGCACCCGGCCATGCGACCGTGACGTTGATTACCGGCACGGCAAAGTTGGGGAAGAACTGCCGGTTGAGTTTCGTCAGGCTGAAGGCGCCGATCAGGATCAACGTCAGCATCAAAAGATTTGCTGCTGTGCCGTGCCGGGCGAAAAGTGAAATCAGGCTGTTGCCTGGCGTGGGGTTCACAGGCGGCTCGGACGCGGGGCGTTCGGATGCATTCTCATCGGAAATTCTATGCACCATCGGCGGGGCGCTCCTTGACCCGGACACCGTCACCCGGGCGTGACAACCGGGTCATCAAGATCTTCTCATTGTCCTTGAGGTCACCCTCGATCAGGAGGCCGCCCTCGACATGCCCAACAATGGCGATGCTGCGGCTGACCAATTTGCCGTCATCGACGACGTAGACCGTTCTAGCATCGTAAACAGCTTCAGCCGGAACCTTGGCGACCTTCTGAAATTGAGCATCATTGAGGCGAACCTCGACGAAGATGCCTGGTCGGATCGCCACGCTATTTTGCGGGTTGGAGATTCTCGCGAAGACCTGAACGCCACCGGTCTCGGCTGAGACGCGACCGTCAATCCGCTCAATGACGGCATCATACTCTAACGGCTTCCGGCCGACGTTCCATGTGACCTTGACCTTTCGACCGATCAATCCGTCACCATCGCGGGTCAATCGACCGAACTGCTGGTCGGTCAGATTAAACCTTGCGTCGATCCAGTTCTTGTCAATCAGCGTGGCGACGCGATCGTTGACGTTGAGCATCCGCCCTATCTGGGCGCCAACCTCTGTCACATAGGCATCGAACGGCGCTTGCAGCTGGGTCTCCTTCAGGCGTCGTTGGGCTTGCTCAACCACCGTCTTGATACGGCGGACAGAAGCCTGCTGCTGCACCTTGCGCGCTTCCCAGACGCGTAGATTGTTCTCGATCTGTGTCACAGCCTGCGCGCGCTGCACGGAAAGGAGCCTGCGATCATCGAGCGTGCGTTTTGAAACAGTCCCTTGTTTTGCCAGTGGGATAGCACGCTCAAGATCAGTCTCGGCAAGCTCAAGTTGGATCTGGGCAGACTTGAGGTTGCCTTGCTCGACTGCAATCGAGGCTGACGTTTCCACGACCTTGGCTTCGGCCTCTGCCATTTGCGCTTCTGCCTCAGCGAGCGCAACGCGAAAGTTAAACGGGTCGATCTCCAACAGGGTTTCGCCAGCCTTGACGACACCACCAGCCTGCAGTTGCGGCCCGGTGCTTTCAACCTTTCCGGAAACCAGCGATCTCAGCTCAACTTCACGCCCGGCAACTGTGGTTCCATAAAGAACAAGGGATGGTTCATAGTTCGAGAACTTGATCGGTAGCGTCTGAACAGAATAGACAATCGGCCGTGCCGTTCGTTGAGGCGGTTCGGGTTTGGTTGCCTTGAGGTACTTGTACCCGGCGAACGCGCCAGCCAGGATCAGCACTGGGAATAGGCACTGCAATATGACTCGGCCAAGTCTGGCCGCAAAGCTCCGTCGGTCTTGTGCAGGTGCGCCGATACTGACTTCGCCATCTTTCTGCACGACCGGCTGGGTCGTCTCGATTCGCGCCAGTTCGTTCTTGTCGCGCGGCTCCACTATCAATCTCCAAACCTGATCATCTCTATGCTGTATTATTCGCCACACTCAGTGGCTCGCGTAACGCTTTTTGCCCGAACAATATGGCACCCACATAGCCGGGATACGGTCGAAGTGTTAACATGGCTCACATTTACCGTCTTTGACTAACGTTGGCTGAGCTCGAAACCCGTCGCTGCAGCAAAACCGCACGTCGCACGGTAGCAAGCCGGCGTGTAGGATCGGTTGCAAGTCGACTTATCAAATCGATTTTTCGCATTGTCACAGCAACTCATCGCGAAACACATGAAATTCTCAGCACTCTCAATCGCGCGCAATGCGCTTTCCCGACATAGCAAATGGCCACGCCAATGGCGCTCGCCGGAGCCCAAGTCCTCTTACGATGCGGTTATCGTCGGTGCCGGAGGGCATGGACTTGGCACCGCATATTATCTGGCCAAGGAACATGGCCTGCGCAACATTGCTGTCATTGAGAAGGGCTGGCTCGGAGGCGGCAATACCGGGCGGAATACGACAATCATTCGCTCGAACTACCTCTATGATGAAAGCGCCGGCATCTATGACCACGCAGTCAAGATGTGGGAGACGCTCTCGCAGGAGCTCAATTACAATGTCATGTATTCGCCGCGTGGTGTTCTCATGTTGGCGCACACGATCCATGATGTTCAGAGCGCGCAACGTCACGTTTATGCAAACCGCCTGAATGGTGTCGACAACGAATGGCTCTCACCTGAGCAGGCCAAGGAATTTTGTCCGCCGCTCAATATCTCCAAGTCAATCCGATACCCTGTTCTGGGAGGCGCATTGCAGCGCCGCGGTGGTGTCGCGCGCCACGACGCCGTTGCATGGGGTTACGCCCGCGCTGCGGATCAGCTTGGCGTCGACATCATCCAAAACTGCGAGGTGATGCGCATCGACCGAGATGAATCCGGTCGCGTCTCGGGTATCGACACAACGCGTGGCTACATCAATACAAAGAAAGTCGGCGTTGTGGCTGCAGGCCATACCAGCGTCGTGATGGAACGCGCTGGGCTAAGAATGCCACTCGAAAGCTTCCCGCTCCAGGCTCTGGTATCTGAGCCGGTTAAGCCGGTCTTCCCATGTGTGGTGATGTCAAACACGATCCACGCCTACATCAGTCAGTCGGATAAGGGCGAGCTGGTCATTGGGGCAGGAACGGATCAGTATGTTTCGTATAGCCAGCAGGGCGGACTCGCCGTGACCAATCACACGTTGGAGGCAATCTGTGAATTGTTCCCGCAGTTCCGGCGCATGCGCATGTTGCGCAACTGGGGCGGAATAGTCGACACAACGTACGATCGATCACCGATCATTTCGAAAACCTATGTTCCTGGCCTGTTCGTGAATTGCGGATGGGGCACTGGCGGCTTCAAGGCAACGCCTGGGTCGGCCCATGTCTTTGCGTGGACGATGGCAAAGGACGACCCGCACCCAATCGCGGCACCGTTCACAATCGAACGATTCCGTACCGGCCAACTGATTGACGAGGCTGCAGCCGCAGCTGTCGCGCACTAATTCGGGTTCAAGACAACCATGCTGTTAATCGATTGCCCTTACTGCGGTGAACGCCCCGAGCTTGAGTTCCACTGTGGTGGCGAAGCGCACATTGCCAGGCCGCAGGATCCTTCAACGATGAGCGATGAGGAGTGGGCAGAATTCCTGTTCTATCGCGAAAATATAAAAGGCGTCGTTGCCGAACGTTGGATACACCAGAGTGGCTGCCAGCGCTGGTTCAATGCGTTGCGCGATTCCGTTACCGATAAGTTCATCACAACCTACAAGATGGGCACGCCGCGCCCCTCAATCACGACCGACGGCGAGGACCTGTCATGAGCCAGCCTTATCGTCTGGCCAAGGGCGGCCGGATAAATCGTAGCAAACCTATCGTAATGCGCTTCAATGGCACCGAAGTGCCGGGATTTGAAGGCGATACCGCCGCGTCTGCACTGCTGGCAAGCGGCATCCATTTTGTAGGCCGCTCGTTTAAGTACCACCGACCACGTGGAATTGTAGCTGCCGGATCAGAAGAGCCAAATGCGCTGCTCGATGTCGATCGGGGCGGAAATCGTCGCGAACCAAATAATCGAGCCACCGTGGTGGAGGCATTCGAAGGACTGTCTGTTCGCTCGCAGAACCATTGGCCGTCATTGGGTGCGGATGTCGGGGCGCTGAACAATGCGCTTTCACCGTTCTTCTCGGCAGGCTTTTACTACAAGACATTCATGTGGCCGCCGAAAGCCTGGGCCAAACTGTACGAGCCGATTATTCGCCGCGCTGCAGGGCTGGGTAAAGCGCCTGACGTAGCAGATCCAGATCGCTACGTTCAGCAGTTCGCTCATTGTGATGTCCTCATCATCGGAGCGGGTCCGGCCGGTCTGTCAGCCGCGCTTGCGGCCAATGATGCCGGCCAGCGGGTCATCATCTGTGACGAGCAAAGTGAGATGGGTGGATCTCTACTACATGATGTGACATCGACCATCAACGAACAATCGGCAGGCGAATGGCTGGCATCGTCGCTCGCAGATCTTGAGCAACGCGACAACATTCGGATGCTGCAACGAACAACAGCCTTCTCTTATTACAACCAGAACTTTGTTACGCTGAATGAGCGTTTAACCGATCATGTGGCGAGGCCGGTAACAGGACATGCTCGAGAGCGGCTCTGGCAGGTCCGCGCCAAGCGGGTCATCATCGCGACGGGTTCGCATGAACGGCCGCTCGTGTTTGCCAATAACGACCTACCGGGCATCATGCTATCCGATGCGGTACGAACCTACGTGAACCGATATGCTGTTGCCCCTGGCCGAAACGTTGTTGTGCTGACGTGTGGTGCGTCTGCTTACCAGACAGCAATCGATTTGTTCTCAGCCAATATCAATGTGGAAATCATCGACAGTCGTCAATCGGCGGATTGCGGACCCGAGCTCGCAGCAGCGAAGGAGGCCGGCATCAAAGTCCGCAATGGTATGAGGCCAGTTGGTGCGCAGGGCCGTCGCCGGGTTACGGGCGTGATGATCACGCCGGTCAGTTCCCCACATGCAGCCCCTGAGGTTGTATCTTGTGATTGCATCGCAATGTCTGGTGGTTGGACGCCGTCCGTCCACATGGCTTCACAATCGCGCGCCAAGTTGCGTCATGTGTCCGAAATTGACGCGTTTGTTCCAGATAAGAGCAATCAGAATGAGCAGAGCGTGGGGGCGTGCCAGGGAAGCTTCGATCTGGCGGACTGCTTGAATGAAGGTATGCGGGCAGGCAACGGGGGTGCGGGATCTGCGAGTTTTTCTGCCACTTCGGCATTTGTCGGCTTCCAAACAGATCAATACCCCGCCCCAGCCAGGCAGAAAGGCAAGGCCTTCGTTGATTTCCAAAATGACGTGACGGAAAAAGACATCAAGCAGGCGCTTCGTGAAGGCTTCGAGTCCATTGAGCATGTCAAGCGTTACACAACGACGGGTATGGCAACGGACCAGGGGAAAACTTCCAATCTCAATGCACTTCGGATCGCATCTCAGGAGCTTGGTAAGCCCGTCAGTGAAGTAGGAACAACAACGTTCCGCCCCCCTTATACGCCGGTCACATTCGGTGTGTTCGCTGGCCAGAACCGCGGTGAGTTGTTCGACCCGATCCGTGTCACGCCTACCCACGATTGGGCCGTATCCAACGGCGCAGAGTTCGAAGATGTCGGCCAATGGAAGCGGGCTTTCTACTTCCCTCGTGCCGGCGAAGACATGGAATCAGCCGTCCGCCGTGAGTGCCGCGCGGTAAGGCAGGGGGTTGGCCTCCTCGATGCATCGACACTCGGAAAAATCGAGGTGGTTGGACCGGACGCTGCCGAGTTTCTCAACCGCATCTACACAAACGCCTGGCTTAAGTTGGCGCCCGGACGCTGCCGTTACGGTCTCATGTTAAAAGAGGACGGTTTCGTTTTCGACGATGGCGTTGTTGCCCGTCTTGCAGACGACCGCTTCCATGTGACGACAACAACCGGCGGTGCGCCGCGTGTGATGGCGCACATGGAGGATTACCTCCAGACCGAGTTCACAGATCTCGATGTTTACCTCACGTCGATTACCGAGCAGTGGGCGGTCATCGCGGTTCAGGGGCCAAGGGCGAAGGAAACCGTTGCTCCTCTGATCGACGATATTGACCTGTCAGACGAGGCATTCCCCCACATGGCCGTCCGTGAGGGCCGGGTCGGTGGCGTGCATAGCCGTGTGTTTAGGGTCTCCTTTACCGGTGAGGCCGGTTACGAAATCAACGTACCCGCGGACTATGGCTCCGATCTCTGGGCCAAGCTGATGGAGAGCGGGCAGGAGCATGGAGTGACACCTTACGGGACGGAGGCCATGCATGTGCTGAGAGCTGAGAAGGGCTTCATAATCGTCGGGCAGGAGACCGATGGCACGGTTACACCCGATGATCTTGGCCTCAGTGGTCTGGTGTCCAAAACCAAGCCGGACTTTGTCGGCAAGCGCTCTCTGCAGAGACCCGACATAGTTGCAACCGATCGCAAGCAGCTGGTCGGATTGCGGACACTGGATGGCTCTATTGTCCTTGACGATGGTGCCCAGCTCGTATTGGACAAAGAGCAGAGCATTCCGATGGATATGCGAGGACATGTAACGTCGAGCTACTACAGTTCCAACTGCAATCACTCGATTGCTATGGCACTTCTCCGCGATGGCCGAAATCTGATTGGACGGACTATTCACGCAACCACTCCGGACGGCTTTGCTGAGGTTCGCGTCACTGAGCCGAGATTCCTGGATTGAGACAACGATGTCAGAAACGCCGATGATAAAGCTCGAACGCACGAGTGTGCTGGATGCAGTTGCAGATGGGGTTCAGGCGTCCGAGTTCGGACTTGTTCAGGCCTTGCCTGCGGCTCGTTTTTCTTTGCGCTTGAGTCCTGATGATGCCGCAGAAGTTTCGACCGCAGCAGGCTTCGGATTGGCTCAGCCTATGAATGGGGTGGTCGGCGAAGAGAAACTCTCTCTGCGGCTTGGCCCGGATGAGTGGCTGTTGATCGCTGAGAATCAAAATGCAGAGCGTCTAGCCAATGAATTGGCAACGGCACTCAACGGCAAGAGATTCTCTGTTGTCGACATTTCACAGCGCAATGTTGCGCTGCAGCTGAGCGGTACACGCGCGACTGATGTCCTCAATACGGGGTGTCCCCTGGATTTTCTTCCAACATCCTTCCCCTCGGGCATGGCGACGCGAACTGTCTTTGCCAAGTGCGATGTTATCGTTGCAAAGACGGATGAGGTTCCCGTCTTTCGTCTCGAATGCTGGCGCTCATTCGGGCGCTACCTGGAGGGGTATCTGAGGAACTCTGCACGTCTTCTTGGCATCGGCAACATCGGCTGAGCGTCGCCCAAAAATCTCAACCTAAGTCATCACGTTGCTGAATTTTCGTGATGATTGCGCTGAAGCGGCATAATTCTTGAACGCCTTCCGGCCAGGACTTCGTCATCTGGCAAAGAACCGGAGGCAGCGGAACCAATGCCGGCACCGACGCCGCCGCCGCGTTTGTCCAGCCTTGCACAGGCCGACAGGCAGGCTTTGAACTGGATCTCCAACCAGTTGGGTGCAGCACAAACGCGCCGCCTCTTCATCCTTGTTGCCGGACTGAGCTTTCGGCACGATGAGGCGTATGACCTTGATCAGTCCCTGCAACATCAAGCTGAATTGACGGCGCAGGCGCGCGCAGTGATCGGCAGGCACGGCGGTCGTGTCGGCGCTCGTACTGATGCTGTGACGATAGGCTATTGGCCATGTCTCGGATTAAGCGCGTGGAGGAAAGCGGAAGCGTCCGCCCAGGCGTTGGCTGTGTCGGGTAACAACCAGCCACCTGCTTCGGTCTGTCTTCATGCTGGTTCCGTCCGCTGTTCAGATGCCGAAGAAAACGGATCAGGTGCCTGGCACATTGCCGGCCCAATTGTGCAAGAGGCTACGCATCGACAACGCTTGACAAGCCCGGGTGGGATGTGGCGTTCGGCGAGTTTCAACAGTTTTCCGGAAGATTGGCTCGACCTTGCTGGAGATGAAATAGACGTTGCCAACACGTTTGATTCAGACAACAAGCGCACTTGTGAAAACATCCTCGCTGATCCGACGTGGACAGTTACCCCGAGTTTCCTGACTGCTCGGTGTGATCAGGCGCTGGTAAAGCTCGGAGAGGTTTCCGCCGTCATCAAAGCGGCCGCTGTACTGGGCCAACCATTTAGTTTGGACCAGCTTGCTCATACTTTGAGACTGTCGCGCCCAGCGCTGCAACCACTGCTGGACCATCTTGTCTGTGACGACATTCTGATATCTTCGACCAAAAGAAGCGGCGAGAAACGATACAGTTTCTGTGATCAACGACTGCGAGATGTCGCCTACTCGCATCTGCCTGGGCCACTGCTGGCGACATTGCATTCAAGGGCGGCGGACGCGTTACTCAGTTTGGCCAGAGAGGCGCAAACCTCTATCCGTGCGAGTTGCGAGCTTGCGGCACACTTTCAACGATCCCGGAATGCAAAAGAAAGCGTACGTTGGTGGACCATCGCTGGACGAGCAGCAGTGCGAAGCAGCCAACCCAAGCTCGCACGTGCGTTGTTCGAAAATGCTCTTGATCAATTCAGTGATGCGGATGTGAGAAGGAACAGGTTCGAGCACACGGGTCTGCTGCATAGCCTAGGAACTCAACTCGCCGTCACCAAAGGTATCGCTGCATCAGATACGCGGATGGCGTTGCGCGGACACATTCAGCCAAAAGGCATCAATATCGAACGCGATACCAAAAGCCAATTCAATGGACTTTGGTGCGCACTGGCATACCATTTGACATCTGGCAATGTTTACACTGCGCGAAGAATTGCGCGGCGCCTTTTGAATTTGGCACGACATCAAAGTGACAAGCACAACCTGCTGACCCATCGCCTTGTGGGGCTTACGGAGCTGCTTGCGGGGCGGCCGACTGCAGCCTTCTTCCATCTCTCAAGGTGTATCGAAATCTACGACCCGGCGAACCACGCCGAACTCCGCTTCATCTATGGCTCGGACCCACTAGCGACAGCACATGCCCACCGCGCCTGGGCGTCCGCCATGCGTGGAAAACCCGCAATGGCGATCAAAGATGCGGACGCAGCAATCGCTCGTGCCAGAAGCCTCCATCATCCACATACTTTGGCCCAGATTTCGGGTGTGCTCGCACTTGTTCACGAAATTCTCAACAATCGCACAACTGCGCTCATTCACTGCATGACAGCCGCAACACTGGCCGACTTACACGCGTTTTCCTACTGGCGTGAATGGTCTGCAACCTTACGCGCATCAATCGATTTGGATGTCCGCCCCAGCGAGGCAAGATACGGCATTGTTCAGTCAGACGAGCGGTATCAAGTTAAGGGCGTCAGGCAACTCGGAGGGTATGTCTGTTGCCGGCTGGCAAATGCCTATCTCCACGTTGAAGATATTGAAAATTCACAGCAATTCGCCAAAGGTGGACTATTGCACAGCCGCCGAACAGGGATTGTCGTTGCACTACCTCAGCTTCATCTTATCGCTGCAAAATGCCACCAGAGAAGCGGAGAAACCGAACCTTTTCTCCATCATCTAAAGCGTTCATATGCCGGTGCAGTCGCCTGGCAGAACGAAAGCCTTGTCGAACAAATTCTACGGATCGCGAATAATGCTCCGCGTGACCTGGCGGAGTTATCAACGCATTGCGCGAATTGTTAGAAAATTGAGTGAACTACGATCATTCAAATTTTCGCTATTCGGTTTTGCGCGTTTTCACAATTATTAAATGATGTCCATGTTGCAGTGAATATGAAAATTTTCACATTATTTCTCAGGGCCTTATCGAGGGTTGTGAGTAATTTTCACAATGTTCATATTCTGCCGCTTTCGCGGCGCAGTTTCGCCAGATCTGCAAGGCAACATGTTTTTGGTGAGTAATTATCGAACAGGCAGCGACTGTTCAAAAGGCAAACCAATTCAAGCCACCCGTGTTACACTAGTGGCGTGAGCGCAGATCCAAACTGTGGAGACGTATTGCGAGATTGCGAACCGGCAACCAAGTTCGAAAGGTGAGATTGGCGCTGCTTGAGCAGCAGGTCACCCGGACTTAAGAAGGCAAGCGAGAAAGACATATGACGACCGCGAACGAACTTTTTGAGATCTATGCGCAGGGCTACGATCGCCAAAAGCAGTCGGAGCTCTCGCTGAAACAATACCTGGAAGATTGTCGAGACGACCCGTCCATGTATGCCAGTGCCGCCGAGCGGATGATCACGGCTATTGGCGAGCCGGAAATGATCGACACCTCGAAAGATGCACGCCTCGGCCGCATTTTCCTGAACCGGACGATAAAGGTCTACCCGGCTTTCAAAGACTTCTACGGACTGGAGGAGACCATCGAGCGCATCGTGGGGTTCTTCCGGCACGCGGCGCAGGGCTTGGAAGAACGCAAGCAGATCCTGTATCTCCTCGGTCCCGTCGGCGGCGGCAAGTCCTCGCTGGCAGAACGCCTGAAAGAGTTGATGGAGGCATGCCCGATCTACGTGTTGAAAGCGGGCGATGAAATCAGCCCGATCTTCGAAAGTCCGCTCGGCCTTTTCGATCCCGCAAGTATGGGGTCAGTCCTTGAGGACAAGTACAACATTCCGCTGCGGAAGTTGACCGGCCGAATGAGCCCATGGGCGATCAAGCGTTTGGACGAATTCGGTGGCGACATATCCAAGTTCTCCGTCGTGAAATTGCTACCGTCGCGGCTGCGCCAGATCTGCGTTGCCAAGACGGAACCAGGCGATGAGAACAACCAGGATATCTCTTCGCTGGTCGGCAAGGTCGACATCCGCAAGCTGGAGTTCCACGGCCAGAATGACGCCGATGCCTACTCTTATTCAGGCGGCCTCAATCGCACGACGCAAGGACTTCTTGAGTTCGTCGAGATGTTTAAGGCGCCGATCAAGATGCTTCACCCGCTGCTGACAGCTACCCAGGATGGCACATACGTCGGCACGGAAAACGTTGGAGCGCTACCATATCAGGGCATCATCATTGCTCACTCCAACGAAAGCGAATGGCAGAGCTTCCGCGCGAACAAGAACAACGAAGCGTTCTTGGACCGCATATGCGTGATCCAAGTGCCGTACTGCCTGCGCGTGTCCGAGGAAATGAAGATCTACGAAAAGCTGCTCGCAACGAGTGAAGTCTTCCAGGCACCGTGTGCGCCCGGGACGCTGGAAATGCTCTCGCAGTTCTCCGTGCTCACCCGCCTGAAGGACCATGAGAATTCGAGTACATTCTCAAAGATGCGGATCTATGACGGTGAGAGCCTCAAGGACACAGATCCGCACGCAAAGACAATCCAGGAATACCGGGATGCGGCCGGCATCAACGAAGGCATGGATGGTACGTCAACACGATTTGCGTACAAAGTGCTGTCGGAGACGTTCAACTACGACACCAGTGAAGTTGCAGCCGATCCGGTTCATCTAATGTATGTTCTGGAGCAGGCTATTCGCCGCGAGCAGTTGCCGGCAGAAACCGAAGATCAATACATCGAGTTCATCAAGGAAGACCTGGCGCCGCGCTACGCAGAGTTCATCGGCAACGAAGTTCAGAAGGCCTATCTCGAAAGCTATCATGACTTCGGGCAGAACTTGTTCGACCGCTATGTGGCCTATGCTGACGCTTGGATCGAAGATCAAGACTTCAAGGATCCTGATACCGGGCAGTTGATGAGTCGGCAGATTCTCGATCAGGAGTTGTCCAAGATCGAGAAGCCGGCTGGCATCGCCAACCCAAAGGACTTCCGCTACGAAGTGGTGAAGTTCTCGCTGCGGGCCCGTGCCAAGAATGGCGGTAAAAACCCAAGCTGGACGAGTTACGAGAAAATTCGTGACGTTATCGAAAAGCGGATGTTCAGCCAGGTCGAAGACTTACTTCCTGTGATTTCATTCGGCGCCAAGCAGGATGGCGACACCGAAAAGAAGCACGAGGAATTCGTGCAGCGCATGGTCAGCCGCGGCTACACCCCACGTCAGGTTCGCCGCCTTGTTGAATGGTACATGCGGGTCAAGAAGTCGGGATGATGTTGATGTTCAACAGCGAGGTCAGTGCATCAACCTTGATAATGTTCGGCCTCGCAGGGTTGGTCTCGTCATACGCCGTGCTATGGATGATGACAGCTTGGTATCGCGATCACACGGAAAATTCCAGCGTCGCTCGAAGGTTCGACAACGATCTCCGGCAGATTGTCGACTATGGTTCAAACAGGCAGCCTGTTGGAATGTTCGCTTCCGGCCAACATGCTTATTACCGCAGATACAAATTGCATTATCTCCTTTGGGCCGCACGCGCAGTGCTCACCGGATCAATTCTACTGATTGCCACCTCCATTGTGCTGGTTGGCAAGTGAATACAATGAAAGGCATGAACACATGCACATCGTCGATCGCCGTCTCAATCCGAAAGCAAAGAGCCTTGGCAATCGCCAGCGGTTCTTGCGCCGGGCAAAGGCGGAGATCCGCGAAGCTGTGCGCGACTCTTTGAAGAAGCGCAAAGTCGCTGATGTTGACGGCGGCGAAGACGTTCGCATTCGAACCAAAAGTCTGCGCGAACCTACGTTCGGGCTCGGACGTGACACTGGTGAACGCGACCAAGTCTTGCCTGGCAACAAGGAATTCACCTCCGGCGATGTCATCCGCAAGCCTGAGTCTGGCGGCGGTGGTCGCGGAAGCAAAGGTTCAAATCAGGGTGACGGCGAAGACGACTTTGTCTTCAGTCTGAGCCGCGAAGAATTCCTTGATATTTTTTTCGAAGACTTGGCGCTGCCTAATCTGGTGAAGGCAAAACTGAAGAATCTCAAGTCGCCGGAGCCGTTTCGCGCAGGTTTTATGACGGACGGTCCGCCAGCCAAAATGAACCACGTGCGTACGATGCGAAATTCCCTTGCCCGCCGCATCGCACTCCGCCGTCCCAAGACCGATGAAATTGAGCGGTTGCAGTTGGACTTAGCAGAGGCCGAAGCCCGGAACCCTCGCGATGAGGAGGAGATCGATAAACTGCGTGCCCGTCTTCATCACCTCAATCATCTGCGCAAAGTCGTGGCCTACATCGATCCAATTGACCTCAGATACAACAGGACGGAGCATCGTCCGCGCCCCAAAACACAAGCCGTCATGTTCTGCCTGATGGATGTCTCAGCCTCGATGACTCAGGATCTGAAGGATTTGTCGAAGCGCTTCTTTATGCTCCTTCATCTGTTTCTGACGCGTCATTACAATGAGGTCGATATCGTCTTTATCCGCCATACGACTGAGGCACAGGAAGTCGACGAGGATACATTTTTCCGCGCAACGGAAACCGGTGGCACAGTGATCTCTTCCGCGCTGGATGAAATGATGCGTGTCGTCAAGGACCGCTACCAGGTCGATGATTGGAACATCTATGCCGCCCAGGCGTCTGACGGTCACAACTTCGATGATGATATGGGGCGCTGCATGTCAATGCTGCGACACGAGATTCTGCCGATTTGCCAGTATTACGCTTACATCGAAGCCTACTCCGAAGATCAGATCGCACCGTTCTTGAGCGTTGTGTGGAGCGGTTACGACGAGATAACCGAAGAGCATGAGAATTTCGCCATGCGGCGCGTGTCGAGCCCGGGCGATATCTACCCTGTTTTCCGTGAACTCTTCAGCGCGTCGGAGTAATGCCAATGGATGCGCCAGCCGTAAAGAGCAGCAAACTCTTGTTCGATGGACCTGAATGGGACTTCGAGATTATTGACCGCACTTACGATGCCATTCATGAAATTGGCGTCGGAGAGATGGGTCTCAATATCTATCCCAATCAGTTAGAGGTTATTCGTGCTGAGCAGATGCTCGATGCATATGCTTCGATCGGTATGCCGAACATGTACCGGCACTGGTCATTCGGGAAGCACTTCGCCCGTGAGGAAGGGCTCTATCGTAAAGGTGCCCGGGCACTTGCCTATGAATTGGTGATCAATTCTGACCCCTGCATCAATTACATCATGGAAGAGAACACCATGACGATGCAGGCACTGGTGTTGGCTCATGCCGCGATGGGCCACAATCACTTCTTCAAGAACAATTATCTCTTCCAGCAATGGACTGACGCGACATCGATTCTCGACTACCTGACCTTTGCCAAGGAGTACGTCTCCGAGTGTGAGGAGAAGTACGGTGTCGAAGCTGTCGAAGCCGTTTTGGATTCCGCCCATGCCCTCATGAATCAGGGCATTAGTCGCCATCCAATGTCGAGGCGGACAGCGGCAGGCATGGCGGAGAAAGCGCGCCAGCGTCGGCGCCACGAGGAAGAAACCTACAATGAGATTTGGCGCACGATTCCCCGCTCCGAGCTGCCGCAATCAGTCTCAGAGCGCATCTTCGGACAAACCGGACGCGAAGATCTTGAACTAAACCTGCCGCAAGAGAATGTGCTCTACTTCCTGGAAAAGCATGCGCCCAAGCTGGACGACTGGAAGCGTGAGCTGCTCCGTATTGTGCGGATGCTAGCCCAGTACTTTTACCCGCAACGCCAAACCAAGGTCATGAACGAGGGCTGTGCCACCTTCGTCCACTATGAGATCTTGAACACGATGTATGATCGCGGCCAGATCAGTGAAGGTGCGATGCTGGAGTTCATGCATTCGCACTCATCGGTTGTTTATCAGCCCAGCTTTGACAGCGGTCACTACAGTGGCATGAACCCATACGCTCTCGGATTTGCGATGATGCGGGACATCAAGCGCATCTGCGAAGAGCCAACGGATGAGGACCGCGACTGGTTCCCGGAGTTTGCCGGTAACGGTGATGCCATGGGCACGCTGAAGGAAGCGTGGGCAGAATTCCGGGACGATAGTTTCATCCTGCAGTACTTGTCGCCGAAACTCATTCGAGACTTCCGGCTATTCCACATTCACGACCGCTCCGACTCTCCATTTGTGCAGGTCGGCGCGATCCACGATGAGATTGGTTATCGCAATGTCCGTCGGCAATTATCAGAGCAGTACGATACCGGTGTCCGCGATCCCGACATCCAGGTCGTGAGTGCGGACCTGTCCGGCGACCGACGAATGGTTCTGCATCACCGTGTCCGCAATGGTGTTCTGTTGGACAAGAATGAATGCGATCGCACGCTGCTGCACGTCGCCCATCTCTGGGGCTATCGTGTCAAGATGATGGAAATGGACTACGACACCGGCGAGCTACTCAAAGAGCACGAAGCCCTACCGATGCCGTAAGGCAAGGCAATCGCTCGTTCGTTGACGATCACCGATCCGATCTTGGCCTGTATGGCAAGCGAGTGGTTGGTAATGACACTGCGCCAGCCCATCAGGCTTTATGCAAATAGCCAATCTTGCCGTTGGATTTCCGCTCGACTTCATCAAGATATTCGTAGATCTGGAAGGGATGGAGGGGCCGGTCGTGGGCCTTGATCGAAGCATTCTCCATCTTCTGTAATTCTTGATAGAGCGGCTCTGCGGTTGAGTGCAGCATGGCAATGGCGCCGATTGTGCGACCAGTCATGTTCGATGGCACTTTAGGAATGGCAAATGACAAGAAATCCTTGAGGAAATTTGGCAGGTAGCCGCTGAGTTTTCCGAAGAAGCTGATCAACCCAATGCTGAAGCCTGGCTTGAATTGATAGCCTCGTTGCTCCATCCATTCGAACAGCTTCACCATCACCATGTCCATCAGGCGCATACGCGAGGTTTTCCGAAAGTCCCGCCATTCAGCAATCGCGTCGAATTGGGTTTCGAGTTCCATATCGCCGGGAGCGAAACTGACCTCTGCGGTCACGCCGATGCGGTCAAGGAAGTCCCGCGATGAGTTGCGAAACTCTGTGGGGTACGTCGGCAACATCACGAGGCCACCGCTTGCACGGTCATAGGCCTCGCGGATGACCTTGGAGCAGAACAACTCCTCGTAGCCATCGAGCTCCATCGTAAAGTCATAGAAGATGTGCTTCCCGCCACTGCGACGGGAGGCCCGAATTTTCTCATACATCTTGTCGGCTGCGCGGGCCGCAATATCAGAGTCGCGGTGCCGAAATAAAACCGCCCGGCCAAGGCCGTGCTCCAGCGTGTAGTCGAGATTGGAAATTGTGGCACCTTCTTCAATCAACGATTCAAGCACGCGGTGGCGGCCAGTATCATCGACATGAATGATTGCAGCGTGGGAAAACTGAGAGTCAACATCGCCGACCCGCGCAATCGCTGCACTGTTATGTCTGAGCCCGCGTACGATAATGACGTCACCGGATTGAAACGGGATCCTCCCCTCAGCAACCTCAAAGTATGGGTGCATAAGCGTATTAATCTCGGAGCCGGTGAAAGCGGGCAGGATTTTCTCACCAGCGTCCATTTGATCGTAACCGATCGCCAGTTCGCCGAGCATGTCAGTGGCGTATCGTATGGCGCGAAATACTGACCGCAGAGCATGCTCGGCCTCGGCCGAGACCAGTCCACGGCTCTCCCAGTCCTTCAGCCGCTCCCTCAGGTCGAGGCGCAACTGGTACATGGACCTCAGCACAAGCGGGGCTTCTGCGCGAAGCTCATCGACATCATAGACACTAAGATTGACGCCCAGGATCTTCCCATAGAGCGCCTGTAGTGCATTGGCCAATTCTGATTCGCTACCGACAGTCTGAGCTGCCAGCCGTTGTATCTCGGCAAAGTCGCTATCAAATGCTTTGCAACCTGTTTGTGGCAGCATGTTTTAGTATCCCGCAATTCGTGTCGTCCAGCAGCCCGCGATCGCATCGCTTTGCGCAATCGACTAAGTAATCAGCTGTGCACCTTCAACCAGAAATGAGCGTCTTTCCAGCCATTTCTGATCGAAATGGAACGTCGCTCACTTCATAGGAGAGCTGGCCGTTGGGATCATGATGAGTGACGACATTTCCTCGAGGAGCGGTCCGTTCTTGGCCAGAACAGCTTTCCAGTCGGGATCTGCCGCCGCCGCCGCACGCGCTTCGGCGCGATGATTGAGGCTGTCGTAAACCCACAAGTGTGAGACTTCATTGGGCTGCCCGGCAATAGAAATCCACAGCCCAACATTTATCGAATGCCGCTCACGGGCCGCCATACCGTCTTTCAAGTTGCTGGCGAAAGCCGCTGCCTTGCCGGTTTTGCAGCGATAGTAGCGATACTCATATACATTTCCACTGCTTGTTGGAGGCGACAGCGGACGCACAGGGTCCATCAGGCGAATGTCCTGGCGCAGGATCAAAGGCCCTGCCTTTGGTAGAAATTCATCCCGCCATCTGGCGTTCTGACCAAGGGCGGCACGTTTCGCCTGCCGGTCATTCAAATCGTTATAGCTCCACAAGTGCATGACCTGGTTGAGTGGTCCAATTTCTGTCAGCCAATACCCCTCCAGCTTGCCATAGTCATCGCCTCGGATAGGGCGTCCGATATCGCTGGAATACTTGGCTAGCTTCGGTGCCATTCCGGGCGGTGTGGTATAGGTCCGTAATTCATAAATCACTGTCGCAACTCCTAACGGCGTCTGTTCACTAGTCTAAGTCTGAGCAGAAGGCTGGTCCAACGAATCTACTGTTGGGTCTTCACCTGCGGCAGGTCTCGCAACCAAACAAGAGAACGGGAACACTAACGGATGAATTGTTTGACGTAGTCAGCACCTAGGCCAACATTTTCAAAGTGTTTGGCATACGCGTCAATGCGAGAGAAAACATCGGCGTATCCGGTCGTATTGCCATCGGCATCGCAGTAGATCAGCGCTCCGGTATTGTGAAACAACGTGATGCTTTCCTCCACATCAGGCAGCGTAACCAGGGTGTGAATGTCACCGGGCGGCTCAAACACGTACGAGCCGGCTGATCCAACCCAATCATGCTCGAGGTATCTCCAGCCGCCTTTGATGATAAAGCCATGGACCGGCGCGGGATGACGATGGCAAGACACAACACCTGAGCCACGAAACTTTGACAGGTGCACCCAGTACCCTTGGCTTGCGCACAAGCATAGCGGGCGTGACCAGCTGTACTCCGTCATTTGCGCCCACAGCCTGGGATCATCATTCGCAAAGGCGTCCTGAATGAAAATCTCACTGAGTGCGAACGAACTGACGGGGCCACGGTACGGCTGCAGTTCCTGGGAGTCTTTTGGTCGGTCAAGCATCGAACACCTCAATTGCCAGGTCGTCGGGAACCGCAGCATCGAGCTGATTGCGGCGTGCGTCTATAACTGATGTAGGGGGAGATGATAATGTATCTGAAGGCTGATGGGGCTGCTCGCGAGCAGATCAATTCCGCAGTCGGCATATGTCAGATCGTGCGATGCCAATTGTGATTCATGAGCGAGATAGGCAAACCGCACGTAGCACTGTCAGCTATGACTTACATTGATCCTCTTCGACCAGGATTTTGGCGAAATCAATGAGCTGTCTCAACTTCTGCTTGCTCTGAATCTGCTGTGCAATGCCAACAAGACGAATTGTTGTGCGCTCAAGTTGGGCATCGGCCCGGCTGACCGCGACAGCGTCGTCAAGCTTTTCCAGTCCATCGAAAAACCAACCGACTGGGACGTTGAGGACCTTGCCGAATTGGACAAGACGCGCCGCGTTCAACTTTGACTGACCGGTCTCGTACTTATGCACCTGCTGATAGGAAATCCCACACTCTCGCGCCACGTGCTCCTGTGTCAGATTGAGCAAGGTGCGGCGCAGCTTGAGGCGGTGTCCGAGCTGTTCGTCGACCGTTCTCGTCGGCATGGACAATTGAGTATCTTTCGCGGGGCTCACAGCCTGTCTCTCACGGGTGCAGGACAAAGCCTCCAATTGCAGAAGCTTTCCCCTGGTACAATTGCATCAGTGTACGTTGCGACACTTGCGTAAACCACATAACATGCTTCACAAATGCTTGTGTTCACGACCCAGCAGTTGTGGCGCATTCATCAAATTACAGTGACGATCTTAAGAAAAGAACGCGGCGCAATGAAGAATTATCAGCAAATTATCGTTGTCGAATAGCGCCAGCCTGTTGCAGCCGAGCGATGTCTTCAGCGGCAAAACCTGCTTCGCTCATTACATAATCGGTGTGCTCGCCGGCAAACGCGCAATTGCCGGGTTCCGCAGGCGTTGTCCGCGAGAACTTGGGTGCCGGTCCAGGTTGCGTGACACCGTCGATGGTGACGAATGATTTGCGGGCGACATTGTGAGGATGAGAAATGGCCTCGCTCATCCGGAGGACCGGCGCAACGCAGGCGTCAGTACCGTCAAATATGGCTGTCCACTCATCTCGAGTTTTGGTTTTGAATACGGCTGCAACCTTCTCGCGTACGGCCGGCCATTGCTCGCGATCCATCTGATCCGGCAGCGAACTCATATCGATCCCCATCTTGTCCATGAACATTGCATAAAACTGAGGCTCAATCGGACCGATGCCCATGTGTTCGCCATCGCTGGTTTCGAAGGCCCCATAGAAATGTGCACCACCGTCCAACCGGTTTGTCTCGCGGTCTTCCTTCCATGATCCTTGCGCCAGAACACCGTAGGCAGACGTCATGAGCGACGCAGCTCCTTCCACCATAGAGGCATCGACAATCTGACCCTTGCCGCTTTGCTTGGCCTCGATATAGGCCGCAAGGGCTCCCATCGCGAGATAGACTCCGCCGCCGCCAAAGTCACCAACGAGATTGAGCGGTGGAACAGGACCGCTCTCCTTGGTGCCGATCGAATAGAGCGCACCGGAAAGAGAGATGTAATTGATGTCGTGGCCGGCGGTGTGCGCAATCGGTCCATCTTGACCCCATCCGGTCATCCGTCCAAACACAAGTTTGGGATTGCGCGCCCACATATCTTCCGGACCAAGGCCGAGGCGCTCCATGACGCCGGGACGAAAACCCTCGATCAGAATGTCTGCCTGTTCGGAGAGTGTCATAGCCACCTCCTTGCCTTCAGCATTCTTCAAATCAACGGCGATGTTCTTGCGATTGCGCAATAACGTGTTGAAACGTGGTTCCATGGCATCCTTGCCGACGCGGTCGGCGCGGTCGATACGTATGACCTCAGCACCCATGTCTGCCAGCAGCATGCAGCAGAACGGTCCTGGACCAATTCCTGCAAATTCGACAACTTTAACGCCTGCAAGTGGACCCATGTCTCTCTCCCATTGGTGGTCTTTTTCACCGGGACACTGCTACAGCGAGATCAGGCATGCAATAGCTTGCGCGCTGCAGACCTATCCGACGCCCACCGTAGCGGCGTCTGGTTGTCAGATTTCACCTGCCCGTGCCATGTTACAGGCACGTTCGGCCACCAAAGGCCGCGATCAGATTGCAATTCTCCGGTGAAGCCAATGTCCGATACGACAATTACAGCGATGCGCACGAGCCTGTTGGAGGTGCCTTGGGAAGGCGAACCTCCGGCCAATGGTATTATGCCGCCAACCCATCGTGAGTTTTTAGTGCTTGAGCTTGAAACCAAGGGCGGGCTGACGGGAATGGGTTACCTGCAGCCATTGTCGGGCGGATTGCACACACTGGATGCTTGCCTGAAGGAGATGATTGCGCCTCACGTTCTCGGTCGCGATGCAACCGCGGTCGAGGAAATCTGGCAGACACTTTGGAAATCGACCTACTGGATGGGTCGCGGCGGCATTGCCACTTGGGCCCTCTCCGCGGTTGATGTTGCGCTGTGGGACATTCTTGGCAAGCGGGCTGATCTGCCGTTGTTTCGACTATGGGGCAAATGCCGGGACGAGGTTGAGGCCTACGGTTCGGGTGTCTGGCGTGGCCTTGATCGCGACGCGATGATTGAGCGCGCCAAGCACTTCACCGGGATGGGCCTCAAGGCGATCAAGATGCAGGCCGCTCACATCAGGCCGTGGCGCGAAGACATCAAGAACGTTGCAGCAATGCGCGATGCGCTGGGCGATGGCATTGAGATCATGATCGATGCCAACATGGGTTGGACTACGGACACAGCCATTCAAGCAGGCCATCACCTGGATGACTACGATCTCTATTGGCTCGAAGAGCCTGTCGTCTGCGAGGACTTCGACGGGTATCAGCGCATTGCTGCCGCTCTCAAAACCCGGGTCGTCGGTGGTGAAAGCCACTTCACGCGGTTTGATCTTCGCCCGTTTTTCAAGACGCCCAGTTCGCCAATCCTCCAGCCCGATCACCAGCGGGGTGGTTTGACGGAACTGCGCAAGATTGCAAGCGTTGCAGAAACCTGGGGCATGCAGATTGCGCCGCACCTATTTCATGAATTGACCGTCCACCTGATGGCATCGATCCCCAATGCCAACTATCTTGAGTACATGGACTGGAACGACGATATCTGGGTCAACCCTGTCATACCCATCGATGGTATGATCAAGCCGGGTGAGGCTCCAGGTCATGGACTAGAGTTCAAGCCGGAACTCCTTTCATCCTGCAGGGTCGGCGGTTCCGAAGTGCGCAACTGAGTCAGGAAATGACGTCCAGAGCTGAAGCGCAAACAGCAGCAAGTAAGGCGGAAAGATATAATGGCAAACTTCGTATCTCCTGAGACTGTCCGGACCTGGCTAACCGATGGCAGCGAACTCGCGTTCCTGGATGTGCGCGAGTACGGCGAATACGGTGAGGCGCATCCGCTGTTTGTGATCCCCGTTGCCTACAGCACGTTCGAGAGCAGGCTTGTGGAGGTCGCGCCCAATCGGCAGGTTCGCATGGTGCTTGTTGATGGCAATGATGGCATTGCTGAAAAAGCGGCAGCACGTGCGGAGGCTCTCGGCTATGGCAACGTGCACGTGCTCGAAGGCGGGGCGCAGGCTTGGGGCAAAGCAGGTTTCACGCTTTATGCCGGCGTTAACGTACCAAGCAAAACATTTGGTGAGCTTCTCGAAATTGAACGCCATACACCACGGCTCAGCGCTGAAGAAGTGCGCCGCATGCAGGATGAAAAGACCGATCATGTCATCGTCGATGGCAGGCCCTACGCGGAATACAACAACTTCAGTATTCCGGGCGGGATCTGCTGCCCAAATGGCGAGTTGGCGCTTCGTATCCGCGATATTGTGCCAAGTCCGGACACGACAATCATAGTCAACTGCGCCGGCCGGACACGGTCAATCCTCGGCGCCCAGACGCTGATCGATGCAGGCGTAACCAATCCAATCTACGCACTTGAAAACGGAACGCAGGGCTGGTTCCTTGTCGATCTGCCACTCGATCATGGCGCGACGCGCAAATATCCGGAGAACGCAAGCCAGGGCGAAATCGATCAACGCCGGTCAGTCACACGCGAACGTGCCAACAACGCCGGAGTCGAATTCGTATCGGCTGAGCAGGCAAACAGCGCCCTTTCTGAACCATCACGGACACACTATGTGCTCGATGTTCGCACGGCCGAAGAATATGCCAGCGACGGTGTCTCGGGTACGGTCCATGCGCCGGGCGGCCAACTCGTACAGGCGACCGATGAGTGGGTCGGTGTGCGTGAGGCGAACATTCTGTTGATCGACAGCGATGGGGTAAGAGCGCCATTGGCAGCCTATTGGCTGCGCCAGATGGGGCACAAGGCGAACGTGCTCGAGGGAGGCGTCGAAGCTGCTAAGGCACTCAGGCTACCATCATCCGACTCAACGGATGGCAGTGTAGAACTGCCGGAGCAGGATCCAGCGAGGCTAGACGCGTCCGCCGTACAACTTGTGGATCTCAGAGCAAGCCTCGCCTATCGCGATGGACACATAGAAGGAGCTGTTTGGAGTATCCGACCACGCCTTGCTGCGCTGAACCTGGATAACGGTCGACCTGTTGTCCTGATTGGTGATGCAGCGACCGCGGCGCTGGCTGGGCAAGATCTCAAAGCCGCTGGGTTGACAGATGTAAAGCGCTTGACGGGAACGCCGATCGATTGGAAAGACGCCGGTCTTAAGTTGGCGACGACACCTGATAGTCCAGCAGATGCCGAGCGCATAGATCACTTGTTCTTCACGGCTGAACGCCGCCATAACAAGGATGCATCGCGCCAGTATCTGAAGTGGGAAGTCGACTTGGTGGACCAGCTAGATACCCAGGAGAGAGCGATGTTCCAGCTCGCCTCCGGCTAAGCAGTAAGCAGTTAATCAATTCTTTGTTGCGTCGCTGTTAAGCTGGCCCGGACTGAGGCCAACCGTCCACAGGTTGGCGTAGAGGCTTTGACATTACCGAATTCGGACTATTGTGATGGGCCATATGTAGAGCGATGTGATACGACGTTGTCGCAATATTGCAGCAGAGATTTGAGGCGGTCAGTGATACGCAATTGCAGGTTCGTGTACGCTGCTCTGCTGATGGCGTCAGTGTCGTTCCTGGGCGCTGCGTCCTCTGAAGCTAGACCGTCTTCCAGCAGAGGTGACATACGCGAACGCGCCGCGGCTATGGCAGCTGATTGGACGGCTCAGCTGGAGCCGGATTTTGCAGCAGTGCAATGCGCTTCAGGCGACTATCTTGTTCGTGTGAAACGGTTGGCTTTCTGTAAGTCACCGGTCGTCGACCAACCGATTGTACCTTCCGACGCAGCTGTATTTCGTTATCGGGTTCTGGTCGAAAAAGGGCTCGATACAGCGGCCAACGAATATGCCAAGCATGTATCGGCCATTCTCAATTCCAAGGAAGGGTGGACGCAGGCTGATCTCAATTTCCTTCAGGTCGAAACCGGCGAAGACTTCACCGTGTTTCTGGCGCAGCCTAGGTCTGTCGATCGGCTCTGCCGTCCGTTAACGACAGAGGGAGAATTGTCCTGCGCAATTTCCGGAAAGGCTGTCATCAATGCGGAGCGTTGGTTCCGCGGAGCAGAGACTTGGGATGGCAACAACCTTCCCGCCTATCGCCAATACCTGATCAATCATGAGGTCGGTCATCTGCTGGGCCTTGGGCATACGCAGTGCCCGGAGAAGGGCATGCCTGCGCCCATTATGCTGCCGCAAACCCGTTACCTTAAAGGATGCCTGCCGAGCGGCGAGATTTCCGAGCGAGATTTGAAAATGATCGGGCGCGTGATGCCTCTACTCAGGCGTCGGCTCAAAATGGCCCGGCCTGGGCGTTTGCTGAACAAGCCAACGTTTTCGCGGAAGCGCCGCTGGTACCGGAAACGACGCGGGCGCAGAAGGTACGCCCGGCGTCGTCGTCGCCGTTAAAGTAGGACCTTTGGAGCTCCAAGCTGATGTAAAGAACTAAGCAGCCTTGATGTTCGATCGCTGTACGTCGTCGAGATTGGCACCCTCGATCCGGATCAGCTTCACGGGAGCGGCCCTGGATGGTGAGTGAACATCGCCAACGTCGTAGAAATGCGCGTCGCCTGGAACGAGCGTATAAGTCCGCTCTTTCTCTACCAGCTTAGGCTCGCTATCGGAGCCGGCCTTGACGATTTTCCAATCTGTCATTTCTGTCTCGCCGATAGCCTGGCCGTAGATCGCCCAGCTTGATCCATGGTCGTGCGGCTCACCATGTGCGGAACCGCCGTAGACATGGCCACAGATGCAAAATCCCATGTTGGGATCTTCGAACAGAACTTCGCGCGGATGCTCTCCTTCGGCGCGATCTTTCAAATGTTCGGCGACGAAGTCTTTGTCGAGCAATGCCTTGGAAACAATCTTGCAGACGCTTTCCTTGCCACCCCGACCAGAGTCGGCGGTCAAGGCGTCGCGAATTTCGTTCGCCAGGTGTTCGAGCGTTATGGTCATGGATCCATTCCTCGCTTTTAGCTATCGTTATTAACGTATGGCGCCTCGTCCACACGGTCTACTGGGTTGGACGAAACAGGTTGATAGAAAATCAAACACGGTCATCAGAGCATCAGGCAGCGCGCCAACGAACTATGCATTGCGCTAGATCATCGTTTCTCAAGTACAGGGCAAAACATCCCGATTCCGGTTCATCGTGCGTTACGTCAACTAACCCTAGGTGCTCGGCTGCCTGGCGTTGGCGGGTCCTCCGGCGGTCCAGCGAAACACTGTGCAATGGCCATCCACTTTGTCGCTGAATCACCTTTCAAGTCGAGTTTGGTGTCCGCGATATTTCGCACCTGCGTGACGACTTGGCAGAAATCGACGGCTGATCCGATGACGGAGTCAGTGGTGTTGGTCTCGTTCCACTCCCATGTGTCACCGGATGGCGCTTCCAGGCGCACATACGGTGGCTCACCCGGTGGATCCATCTTGCGGTTGGCAAATGTCCAGCCAAACGTTTTCACACCGATCACGGCAACATTTTTGAGGCGATCGGTATTCACACGTGTTTTGCCCAGAATGTCATAGATTTCCTGTCCGTGCGCCCAGGTCTCCATCTGCCGGGCTGTTGCAAACATGCGGATGCCCATATCCGGACCCGACCATTTGAACCGGGTGTCTGGCCCTTTGGACGAAAGCGTATCACAAAGATTCTGCATGCCCTCTGTCCAAGTCTTGAGCAACTCCCTGCCGCGAATGTGGCCGAACATCTCATGGGTGTGGCTTTGCATTGTCCCGCCGTTCTCACGTGCTGCGGTCAGAGCGCCGCGGAATTTGTCGTAGGCGTCCACATCGGATGCAGACAAATAAGCCATGCGATCGCTGAAATGGAGATGTTGAATCACATCATTGATTGTCCACGACTTAAAGGTCGTCTCCTGCTCCCAATCGGGATCGGCGAGCGGCTCCAGGAGGCTGGCGAGATCGAGAGCTTCTTCGCGAAAGTCATCAACTTGTTGAATGGCCATGATGCTCTCCAACTCGGGTTATGGCACTGAAAATGGCTTCGCCGCTGAGGTCACAGGCTTTGAATGCCGGAACCCATTGGCGGGGCGGGTTTGGCTTACATTTCAACTTCAATGAGATACGGCTTGTCTGTCGCCAAGCCGTTCTCGAAGGCCTTGGCAAGTTGCTTGGTGTCACTGACCTTGCAAGCGTCGACACCCATGCCGCCCGCCATCTTGACCCAGTCAAGATCCGGTCGATTGAGGGTCAGCATATCCAGAGCCCGTGGACCTGGGTTTTGCACGCCAACATTGGTCAACTCACCGCGTAGAATTTTGTAGCTGCGGTTGGCGAAAACCATAACCGTGACGTCAAGCTGCTCTCGCGCGATCGTCCAGAGAGACTGCACCGTGTACATCGCGCTGCCGTCGCCTTCGAGCGCGACCACCTTTTGTCCGGGGCATGCGATAGCAGCGCCAGTCGCGACCGGCAGTCCATAGCCGATGGAGCCGCCGCGGTTGTTCAGCCAGGAATGCTGAGGCGCACCTGCAGTCAGTGGGAAGAATTCACGCCCGGTCGTGACCGACTCGTCGACAACGACGGCATTCTCCGGAAGCAGTGCGCCGATCACGGCAGCAATACTGCCCGGCTCGATCGGTCCATCCGGGATGTCGGGCCGGAATGGTTCGACAACGCCTTTCGGCTCGGCTTGTTCCGCACCAACAGCATCGACAAGATCGGCCAATGCAGTGGCGATGTCATCGCTCTCGCTGGCAACTTCGACGAACTCGCAACCATCTTTCGTCAGAATGCTCGGCTTGTCAGGATAGGCGAAAAACGCAACTGGGGCCCGCGCGCCCATCAATACAACTTTGTCGTAGCCACTCAGCACATCGAGTGCCTTCTCGACGACATAAGGGATTCGGTTGGCTTCGATGCGCCCTGCGCCACGATCCAATCGAGTATTGGACCATTCGGTGAGAATTCCACAACCGGTCTTGGCAGCGACCTTGCCTGCGAGAACAAGATTTTCCTCGCGCAACGCCGCACCTCCCAGAAGGAGTAGTGTGTTGGAGCCCTCTTTCAAGACCTCGGCTGCTTGATCAACTTTGGCACTGTCAACAGGTGCGCGCTTGGCAAACTCAGGGATCTCCGCGACGCCGGCACCTTCGTTCCAGGCGGTATCCCCAGGCAGAATGAGTGTCGCGATTTGCCCTGGTGGAGACATGGCAGCTGCGATCGCCTCTGCGCCGTGAATTGCAATCTCTTTCGACGAGTTAGATGTCTTCACCCAGTGTGAGACAGGCCGTGCGATACCTTCAATATCTGCCGTCAATGGCGCATCAAGTTCGATGTGATAGGTCGCGTGTTCGCCAACAATATTGACGATACCGGAACCAGCCTTTTTGGCATTATGCAGATTGGCAAGGCCATTCGCGAGGCCGGGGCCAAGGTGCAGCAACGTGGAAGCGGGTCTGCCCGCCATGCGATAGTAGCCGTCGGCTGCACCGGTAACGCCGCCTTCAAAGAGGCATAGGACGGAGCGCATACCTGGCACTTGGTCCAGTGCTGCCACAAAGTGCATCTCCGACGTGCCGGGGTTGGTGAAGCAGACATCGACATTGCCGGCCAGCAACGTCCTCACAAGGCTTTCAGCACCGTTCATTCTGTGTCCTGTCGCGTTTCGAACCCGGCAAATGCTCGCATCTGGCCAAGCATCTGACAGTCGGGTGATTGGTTCGTCGGGGTATCGTCGAGATGATAATCAATGGCTGCCGCATACCGCAATTCGCGGCCTTTATGAAGCAGATAGATGATCTCAAGGCCATGGTAAGCGGCCAGTTCCAGGCTTGGCGCCTCAATTCCATGATAATTCTGCGCGAATGACGACGTTCTCTTATAGTGGTTACGGACCTGAGAATGAGCTTCACCAACACACTGAACCGCCTGCTGAATTCACCGGCATTCAAGTTTATACTTGTCATCATTCTCATACTTGCCCTGACGATCCCGCTCCTCTTTGCTTACCTACTGGTTGCTGAGCGCCAAAGTTACGCCCGCAAGGCACGGAGCGACGTGGGCCAGATGTGGGGGCGCGAGCAAACCATACGTGGCCCCTTTGTTGTTGTTCCTTTGACGTATGAAAAGGAAACCCGGACGCGGGAAGGCATTGAGCGGCGAAAGATTCGTGAATTTGCGGTTTTTTTGCCGGAAGAACTCAAGATCAAGAGCGATGTGGCGAATGAAGTCCGCCGTCGCGGAATTTTCAATATTCCTGTCTATCGCAGCCTGACTCGTTTCGAGGGGCATTTCGAAAAGCCAGTTTTGCGCTCGTTCCAGCAACCGGATTTCACAATCGAATGGTCGGAAGCCGCACTTGTCGTCACCCTCAACGATGTCCGGGGTATCAAGAAAACCGCTGAGCTGATTCTAGACGGCGGCGCGAGCCGCGAGAAATTCAGAGCCGGGCCGGGCGTTGCATCATCTGGGCGCGTTCCCGGCATTCACGTGCCCGTCTCAGCCGAGCAAGCCCAGAACGGATTCACATTCGCCTTCGAGCTCAGTCTGAACGGCTCAAGCCATATCCGCTACATCCCAGCCGGCGGGGAAACATCGGTCGCCATCAAGTCCGATTGGCCACATCCAAGCTTCTCTGGTGCTTATCTGCCTGAAAACAGGGACATCTCCGAGAGTGGCTTTTCCGCCAGCTGGAAGGTCCCCAGACTGGCGCGCGGCATAGGTCAGTCCATCCGGCTCAAGAACTTCCAGCATTTGATGCAAAGTAAATCATTCGGTGTCGATTTTTATCAACCCGTCCGGTTTTACAGCCTCGCTGAACGAGCGCTCAAATACGCGCTTGGTTTTATTGGGATCATTTTCCTCGCGGTTTTCATAATGGAGATCCAAAGTCGAAAGCGCGTGCATTGGATGCAATACTTATTTGTCGGCCTCGCCCTCGTAATATTCTACCTCGTGTTAATCGGTACAGCGGAACACATTGGTTTTGATTTAGGCTATTTGTTTGCAGCACTGGCAACTGGGGCCCTCGTCGGCAGTTACTTTGGATCAGTCACACAGTCGGTGCGGCGTGGGCTTTACCTCGGTGGCGTCATAGCGGTCATATATGGCTTGCTTTACCTACTATTGCGGGTCGAAGACTACGCCATGTTGATTGGGTCCCTCTCAGCCTTTGTGCTGCTGGCCGTCGTCATGTTTGCGACACGCGATGTTGATTGGTCGCAAGGGTCTATCGCCGAGAAAGACGAGTATCGAGCGTAGGTTGAATTGCAAATTGTAAGCTCAAATAACATCAGTCAGCATATAGCCGGGTGAATTGTTCGAATATGAAACAAGTTTTACGAATTGTTTTCAGTTTTGCTTCAATCTTCGATGAGTAAATCGTTCATCAAAGATAAAGAAGACAAACTGGATCTGGGTTGATGAGGCAGCAGGGCAATCGTGCAGACCGGCGCGACTTCGGACGACGAGCAAGTGTGATCCATGCCTGGGCGTTCCCAAGCGGGCGCGCTCGTGTCCCCTGCATCATTCGCAATATTTCCACGTCAGGCGCACTGTTGGAATTTGCATACGGCTCCCCCAAAGCTGACAGCTTCCGGCTTGTCGTGCCAAGTCTCCGGCAGGAATGGATCTGTGATGTGCGCCATCGGCGCCCGCATTCATTGGGCGTCTACTTTGACTTCATGGGTAAGATTATCAAAGCTCGGGCACACCAGAAGACATCGAGCGCATTCCGGGAACTGGCTTACACCGGTCGGAAAATCCATGGAATGCCAACCAGAGCGTGATTGACCCAGTTCCACCAGGCATGGTTTGCAAATTGGGCGATGTAGAGCATTGCAAGAAAACCGCTCCAGGTGAGTAGGCCGAGGAGCGTGGCAAATACCATCCCGATCCATCTGCGCGACCGTTTTTCCTCGACTCTGGCAGTAGCATTGATTTCACTCAGAACACCATTCGTGGCTGCTCCGGCAAGCTCCGGCTCAATCAATATCGCACGCGCATAGAGCCGAGCGGCCCATCGCCGGAGAATGAACAACGCGAACAATAGATATGCCGTGGTGAGCAAGTGCCAACGATTGGCGATCTCTTGGATTTCGTCCGGACCAGCAGTGAGAACCCGTGGATTGATTTTTTCTATGAACGTCGTTCCCATCTGAGCAAGGAACAACGGAACAGTCGCCAATACGGTGATAAGGCTCAATGCCAGATACTGCCACCGCACCAGCCGAATACAGCGTCGAATCTGATGCAGTTCAGTGATCGACCAAATTTGGCCTTCGGCAGCAAAGCGCGCGAATGCCATAGGCAAATGGCTGAGGATCAATACCGCCAGGACAAATCCGGCAAGAGCCATCGCTGGTCCGGCCCAGGCTTGCTCGTAACCCTTGTTGAATGAGTTCTCCCAGCCGGCCCACCACGAGACGAGCAGTAGCAATCCGTATGGCAGCGTGAGGGCAGCGAGCACGACCAGGGCCTGCAAGCCGCTAAGCACAGTCTGCCAAAGCCCTGACCACCAGCCAGGGAACCGGACGTAGGGCTTCAACGTGTCAACCTTGTCGAGATAAGCCAGCGCATCGCGGCGATGACAGCCTTGGGTGGATCGAACGTAGAAGACGATGCTCTCGCGCCGCATCAGGCGAACAATCCAACCGAGAACAAGCACAGCTGTGAGGGGTGTCAGGGCAAGAGCGAAGGCGATCGAGATCTTAGCGGCCATCGACAGACGGTGCAGTGTCGAGGCCACGAGACCAGACTGTGGTGCCAGAGTTTTCGACCGCTCATCCAAGGTAGACTTTGTGTCAGATGTCATAGAAATATCTCTGAAAGAACACGCCCTTCAGCATCACGGGCCCGGAAACCCATCAGCGCCCCAATCGTCGCCGCCAGACTGGTTTGGTCGACTTGTTTGTCAAGCACACGGTTCTGCGCAACACCCGGGCCAAACACCAATGCAAAAATCTCATGCGCTGAACGCGAGTTGAAGTGATGCTGGTATGGCACTGACATGAATGGGTTGGCATCCCGGCCACAATCCGGGACAATCACGAACACTGTATCGCGACGGTATTCAGGATCTGCTTCGACGGTTTCAACCAGCCTTTGCAAACCCTGGTCGATGATGGCGATGGCGCGCGTGTAGTGCGAAGCGTTGCCCCAGTGCACGTAGTCAGGGTCTTGGTAGTTGATCATCATTAATCGCGGCCGAAGTTGTCGTATGGCGCGCACCGCGAGCTCAGTGAGGAGCCTGTCGCCGCGTGGGTTCTTAAGGCCGCTGTCCCCATAGTGTCTGCGCCAATCATCCCAGAAGCGGTCCATGATGGGAGATGACCGGGCACTGGCCTTGCGATAGTCGAACGCCGAGAGTTTGCGCAGTTCTTCAGTGGCTTTCTTAAGCTCAGCCTCACTGCTGCTCTTGGCCTCAATGATACGCTTGAATTTATGCAGCTTATATCGGAACAGCCCGATCACTTCCGATCGGTAGGCAACGCCGTAATGCTTATGGCCACCGTATGTCAGGTATTCCTCCTGTGGCCGGTCTTCACCGTTGACCAGTAGGGCCTGATGGGCTGGGATACTGAACGTCTTGCGCAGAAGCTCGAACAATGATGGTTGGCTGGGCTCGAGCAGCGGAGCCAAGCCGCGAGAGCCGACTTTGTTGTACGCCGCATATCGGCCAGTCAGCAGATTGAGCGTGCCTTCAGCATGACTTGTGTCGACGCCTTTGAGCTCGTCGATCATAACGTTTGGGATCAGCACGCCGCGCTTGGCCAGAACATTGCGAAAGTAGGGTGCATAGGTGTGCGCCGGATCGATTGTCTCCCGACGCCGAACACCACCACCGAACCGGACCAGGATGACTTTGGGTCCACGGTATCGTGCGGCCGCGGCTGTCGGAGACGAGACATTGCCGGCAGCAAGTGTTGTCAGCCCGCCGAGCGCGAGTCGGCCAAGGTCTCGCCGCTGTATGTCCATTCGGCTCTCCCCGGTTGTCCAGATTCTGCAAGATAGCGCGCATTTGCGTCCATCTGATGCCATCTCATTGAACGTCCGATCGCGGTGATTTCCGTCGGGGGAGAGTAGTGGAAAGCAAAGGATGCGAAAACCGAAGGCCCGGCGTCCAATACAAGCTGCAGCGCAAAGGGCTCTACTGCTTGATCCCAAGTGATGTGGCAAACGCATCCAACTGCTGAAGTTGATCTGGTTTGGTGGCAAGGTCAGCGCGTGCGTCCTTGAGTGCCTGCAAGGTGTTCTCTCGGTCGCCAAGCACGGAATATGCTCGAATCAGACGCTGCCATTCGCTCAGCTCGCCACCGTCGGATTTCAGCCGTTCCGCCAGGCCATCGACCATTTGGCGGATACGTTGCTGGCGTTGCGCCGGCGTCAGAGCAGCCATTGACTGACGGGCATCCTTGTTGAGCTCAGGCGCGCGACCTGCATCAGTCGTTGTAGCGCCCCGATTGTCCTGAGCACGACCTTGAGCTTTGCTCGGTGCGGCGGCCTTGCTTACTTCAGCTAGTCTTTGTTGAATCATGGCGCGCATCTGGCCCGGAAGCTCAGCTTCGCCAAGAAGTTCGGAGTAAGCAGACTTGGCCTTATCACGCTGCCCTTGCTGTTCATGACGCATGGCGAGCCAGAACCTCGCTGGGTAGTAGTCCGGTCGAAGCTTCAAGAGCCGCTCGTAGACCGATTTGACGGTATCATTGACGTAGCCGTTGGTTGCTCCGAGAAGCGCCTCAGCGAATTGCGCTAAACGTCTTGGGCTCTCGCCATTCAACTGCAGCGATTTCTGGAAGGCATTTGCCGCCTTGCGATATTCTCTCCTTTTCAAGTAGATCGGTGCAATCACGTCCCAACCGCGCGCGTCATTCGGGTTGGTTTTGAGGCGCGATTCGACACGCGCAATCAGTTCTTCAACCGGCAGTGTGCTTGGGTCCTTGCGGGCCCGCTCAGCGTGAGGCTGCCCCGGCAAGCCTGGTGAGCCGAGGCTCAGGTAACTCACCAAAGTCAGGACCGTGACGCACCCTGCCGCAACACCGGCAACCCAGACGCGTGACGAATCGCTGAGGTGACCGGAAGGCGCTTCAGTGTTGCTTTCTTGTTTGTCCGCAGCGGTCAGCAACCGGCGTGAGACTTCCAGCTTGGCCGCACGCTCTTCCTCGTCGCTCAGGATGCCGCGATCTTTGTCGCGTTCGATCTCAGACAGTTGGTCCTCATAGATCGCGATATCAGGATCGGACGTCTGTGTCGGCGAATTGTCAGGCGCAAGAATGGGCCGCAGGATCAGTGCCAGAACCGCGGCCGTAATCACTGCGCTCAAAATCCAGAAAATCATTCAAATCGCCCTATTTGGCCTCGGTCAGGCAGGCTAGCAAGTTAGCTGGCAATAAGCTGGCGGAGCTGATCGAAGTCAATAACGGCGGAACAATGTGAAGCTGTGCGTATAGCACTGCTTACGAGAGCCAAGTTGTGGGCGCGTTCCGTTCGCCTGTTCCCATGCCGCCGCCAATCGCGTAAGTCAGTCTCTACCTATCTGGCGTCAGCCTAAAGGGGATTCAATGAGCGCGACGGCTGCGAAAGCAGGGAGATCAGGCGATGATGTATTTCTTGGGGCGGGTCGTTTTAGTGCCACTCGGCATCATATTGTCGTTCATTGTCACGTTCTTCGTGCTCGTCACTCTGGGCTCGGAACGCATTACGCATGCCCTGCAGGGCGAAAATGATGTTCCCTTATCAGCGGCTTTTGACCTGATGGGCCAAGCCGTGGTCTTGACGTCGGCAATGACAATTGTGCCAGCGCTCGCGCTTATCATAATTGGTGAGGTCGGCCGGATCCGGTCGATTATCTATTATGTTGTTGGTGGCGGTCTTGCGTTGGTTGCAATTCCGGCGTTGGCTCAGGCCGGTCTCAGTAGCCAGATCGAAATGCCGAGCGCTGCCGTATGGCAGGTTTTTGCAACAGCTGGATTTCTCGGTGGTTTCACCTATTGGTTAATTGCTGGCAGAACCGTCTGAAATGCAATGAATTTTTGGGTTTAAGTTAAGCAAGTCCGTGTGAAACGCGTTGATGCAGAAGGCTTCCGGGCGTATGAAACGCCTTGGAGTTTCATTCTTGAGGCGCACCATGGTTGGATTTCTTGGCGGCCTGTTACGTGTCATCTTTGGTTTCGTGCTGTCGTGCCTGGCTGCCGGCACGGTGCAGGTGCTATTTGCTGTCACACCAACCGAGCTGGCGGATGCTGGCTGGGAATATTGGAACCAGGGCGGCGTTTGGGTACTTGAATCGGCAACAATCTTTGCGGTGTTCGCGTTGCCATTCGCAGCCGTGTCAGCACTGATCAGCGAGTGGTTTGGTGTGCGCAGCTTCGCCTATCATGGCTTCGTTGGCATCGCTATCGCCATTGCAGGTTTCGGTCTCATCACAACAGGTGAGGCAGACGGCGTCCCAACAATTGTCAACAGCTATGCTATGGCCGCGTTCCTAACGACGGGACTGGCTGCAGGCTTCACTTATTGGTTGTTTGCCGGACGGTTTGCCTATCGCCCGGCACTGGAGGGTGAATACAAACCCGACCGTCCGCCGCCAATGACCGATCGGTCAGGCCCGAGCGGATTGGCCAGCCCATCTGCAGCACCCTCCAAAGAACGCTCTAGCTCAAGTTCCGGTTTGAATGACATGATCCGGAATGAGAGAGCAAAGACCCCACAAGCCTCAACTGGAGCTGACAAGCCAAGCCCGCCCAATATTCCGAAAGAGGGGGCTGGCGCGGCAGGTTCTTCCAGTCAGTCGAAGCCGTCTACGGGAACTGTGCCATCCACCCGGCCGAAACCAAAAACGTATGACGCATAAGGCAAAACGCTTGCTACCGCTGCTTTCAGCTCTGTCGACGTAGTTCTGCAATGACAGCTCGGCTCGATACGCCTTGCGTGGCGCAGGTACTTCGAAGTAGCGTTCGATACCAATCGTTTACGGAAGCCGTGGATGCTTGATAATCGTTGATCCCAACCGGTGCACCGAATGCTGACTTTGCAAATGCAAATCCTCAACAGCCTGACGCGGGCGGCATCTGAATATGCGGATTTGTACGCAGATTTGCTAAAGGCGTATCAGCCGCCACCGCCAAGCGGGAAGTCCTGGTATCGTCCGCCACCGCAGGACCCATTTTCTGGGACCTGGCCGTTTGCGTCGATGCCAGCCGGTCAGGCCTTCTCGCCTCTGAACGCCTTCGCGTTGTTTTCGCCGTTGACGTGGCAGGGCAATTCTCCCGGTCAGGAGATTTTCTTTGCAGCGCCAGTTGCGATGATGAACCTATGGGCCAATGCATGGTGTATTCCGGTCTCTGCAGCCATGAATCCGCAGTCGTCTGCTGCCTTTTGGCCTTGGCAATTTGGCAATGCATCGAGTCCCGCGACAGCGCCCGGCTATGGCATGATCAAGATGTCGATCACATTCCCGGACAACACTGAAATTAAGTTCGCCTTTCCAGGCCCACCGGCTTGATGGTTCTTCCAGCGCTGAACAAACGTTACTGTGACGTCTTAAACCACTCGTAGGCATTGGCAGCTGCGTGGGTTGTCCATCAGAACTACCGTCCGCCATGCCGGTTCTTGAGGACAGAAAAATGGGAAAGTTTTTCGAGGAGTTCTCGGTTGGTGATCAGTACATCACGCCAGACCGGGTCATCACCGAACAGGACATTGCAGCCTTCGCCGACCTCACTGAGGACCACAATCCGATCCATGTAGATCCCGATTTCGCTGCGCGCAGTGTCTTTGGTCGCTGCATTGCGCACGGACCAATGATGGTCGGGATAACCTTTGGTTTATTGAGCAAGCTGGATCTCCTGGATGGGACTGTGATCGCGCTCAAAGGCATAGAATGGTCGTTCGACGGTCCGATTAAGGCCGGAGATGCGGTTCATGTCCAAGCAGAAGTCGTTGAAGCACGGTTGAGCCGAAAAACACCTGATCGCGGTGCCGTCACTTTCAAGATCCAGATCCGGAACCAGGAAAATCAGCTGGTTCAGACGGGATCGGCTACAGGTATCATGATGACGAAAGACAATCCCGCGGCTTTGCCCCAAAGTGCTCCCTGAAAAATTACGCGGGAGACTTCGAATGTCCGAAGGTGCTGATTGCGACTACCTCATCGTTGGAGCGGGATCAGCCGGTTGCGTGCTGGCCAACCGATTAAGTGCCGATGGATCAAAAGTTATCTTGCTGGAGGCTGGCCCATCAGACTGGCATCCGATGATCCACGTTCCCGCCGGCATTCTGAAACTTCTCTACAACGAAGCCGTCAATTGGAAGTACGAGACGGAAGCCGAGCCCAATGCCGGAGGGCGACAGATCTATTGGCCGCGCGGCCGGGTTCTGGGTGGATCAAGCTCGATCAATGGCATGCTGTTCGTTCGTGGTAACGCCGCCGATTATGACGGCTGGGCACAGATGGGTTGCACCGGTTGGTCGTACGAAGATTGTATGCCGCATTTCAAGAGCATGGAGAGCTATCCTCCCGGCGATAGCGCGCTCCGTGGCAAATCCGGTCCTCTCAAGATCGAAGATTATCGAACGATCCTGCCGCTGACGCATCATTTCGTAGAGGCGGCTCAAACTGCCGGATTTCCGTTCACACCGGATCTGAGCGGTGCCCAGCAGGAGGGCGTCGGCTACTCGCAAATGTCCCGCAATGGTCGTTATCGTGGCTCGACCGCGCAAACCTTTCTCGCCGAGGCGCGCAACCGACCGAACCTCAAAATCGAGACCAAAGCCTACGCCACGAAGCTCTTGTTTGACGCCAAGCGTTGCACCGGCGTGGTGTTTAACCAAAACGGCCAAGCCCGAAAGCTGACCGCTGCCCGCGAAGTTATCGTCTCCGGTGGCTCCGTCAATTCACCGCAGTTATTGCAGGTCTCGGGCGTTGGCCCGGCCGGTCATCTCCAAAGCATCGGCGTGCCGGTGACCCATGATCTGCCGGGTGTCGGATCGAATTTGTCTGATCACTATGCCTTGCGGGTTTCCTACCGCATCAAGGACCTGCTCTCGATCAATGAGTATTCACGAGGTCTTCGACTTGCGGGCGAGGCCGTCAAATGGCTTGCGACCGGCAAGGGCGCTCTCACATTCGGTGTGTCCAGCGCTCAGGTCTTCTGTCGGAGCCGTGAAGGACTTGCGAGTCCCGACATACAACTCCTGTTTTCTCCTGCGAGCTATGATGAGAAGGTGTTTGGGAAGCTCGAAAAGCAACCGGGTGCCACGATTGCGGTGAGCATTGCGCGTCCTGAAAGCCGTGGTTCGATCATGGCAAAATCAGCTGATGCTTCGGTTCGACCGGCGATTAAGCCCAACTATCTCTCAGCACCTGGCGATGCCAATGTGCTGCTGGCCGGCATCCGGCACGCGCGCAGTGTCTTTGCTGCTTTGCCTATGTCCGACCATACCGTTCACGAAATTACACCCGGCCAGGGTCTGGAAACGGATGCAGATTTGCTGGAGCACGCACGCAATTTCGGCACCACGCTTTATCACCCTGTAGGCACCTGCAAGATGGGAACAGACCCTATGGCGGTCGTGGATCCACGGCTGCGGGTGCATGGCCTGCAGGGCCTCCGTGTCATTGATGCCTCGATTATGCCAACCGTCACAACCGGCAATACCAACGCCCCGACAATCATGATCGCCGAAAAGGGTGCATCGATGATTTTGCAGGATAATATACAACCTTAGGCCATGGATTTCCGGGATCTTGGCTGTAACCAATTGAATAAAAGCCGTTTTCCAGTGTTGTGGTTGACATGATACGCTGATTAATCCCGTGTTCACCGAGGCTGTGCAATTGCTCCAGACACTGTAGAATTGGGATCCTAAACCTGATTCCAGAGAATTCCACTGCGATCATGAACCTTTATCGAAACCACGGCGACATACTCATCAGATGGCGCCGAAACAGCGCCGGGCCTTGAGCGATGAGCGGACCATCAGACGCCGACCTCATCCAACGTATTGCCAAGCAGGATCAGACTGCGGTCGAAGTTCTGTACGGGCGGTATCAGGTCCGGGTGTTCCGGTTCATCTTGAGGCTGGTTAGATCCGAAGCTGTCGCTGAGGAGTTGACCAACGAGGTGTTCTTGGAGGTTTGGCGCAATGCATCGCGCTTTGAAGGACGATCGTCACTGTCGAGCTGGATATTGGGCATCGCCCACAACCGCTCCATCAGTTCGTTGCGCAAGCGGCGAGAGTCCGAAATGGATGATGATGCAGCCGGCGCCATTCCTGATGATGCAGACAACCCGGAAGTCGTCGCACAGAAAACCGACAAAGGCGCACTCCTTAGAGCGTGCATGGAACGGCTTTCAGACGAGCACAAGACGATCATTGATCTCGTTTACTACCACGAGATGTCGATTGCCGAAGTGTCCGAAACGGTCGGTATCCCACAGAACACCGTCAAGACGCGCATGTTCTATGCGCGAAAGAAGATGTCAGAATTCTTGATGGAGGCAGGTGTCGACCGCGGCTGGCCATAGTTGAACATGAACCCAGACCGCGGCCGCATCACACGGAAACGCAATGACCGATACGATGGAAAAATTTACCGAGCGCGAAGAGATCGAGATGCTCTTGCCATGGTACGAGTCCGGAACCCTTGAAACTGCCGACGTCGAGCGTGTGGAGCGCTATCTCGAATCCCATCCCGAGATGCGATCGCAACTCGCATTGATTGGTGATGAGCGCTTTGAGACGACCATTGCGAATGAAATGCTCGGTGCTCCATCGCCGGGGGCGCTCGATAAGCTGCGCGCCGCAATCGCCGCCGAAACGCCGGCACCGTCACCGCTTGTCACAGCCGGTCAAAGCATTTGGCAGGAAATTGCGCGGATTTTTACGAGCCCAACGCCAAGGGCCGTGCAGTTTGCAGGCATTGCCGCCGCGTTGGTTTTAATGCTTCAGGCCGGTGTTATCGGCAGCCTTTGGCAGCAACCGTCAGCAAGTCCACCACCGGGCGGTTATGCGACAGCAAGCGGGGAAGAAGGTCGCGGATTTGCGGTGATCGTCCGATTTGCGCCAACAGCAACAGCATCCGCGATTGCCGAAGCGCTGACACCGCTAAATGGCCAGATTGTTTCTGGCCCAAAGCCAGGTGGTCTGTTTGAGGTCAAATTCACGCTCGAAAAAGACAGTAAGGATGCCCGCGAAGAGATTATCGGTAAGCTGAAGGCAAACACGAACTCGGTTCTCCTGGTTTTGCCGAAGGGTTAACCTTGCTTTGCGATTCTTTAGTAAGACTTTTTCTGTTATGGTCAGAAATTGCCGGCTTTTTGGTCAGTAGGCAGTAGAAAGTCTTCCATAATGCAGGCTGTGAAAGCAGGCTGAACTGGGCCCATCAAACGAGAGTGAAGGCCATGCGTCGACTCGAAGTTATCCGTTGCAGTGTTTTGATGCTCTTTTTCGCGTGTCTTTGGCAGGGTTCTGCCATAGCTGCGGTCACCGAGCAGCCGATCAATGGCCTGCGCGCGCACGGCTCCGAATTTAAGAGCCCTTATCTCGGAATTGTTGAAAATACGTCCGCGACTGAGCAGCGTATCCGGGTGGCGGGTCAATATGGCAGAACCAGTCAGCCGCGCCGCAGTGGGGGTGTTGGCAAAGGGGTCGCAATCGGCGTCGGTATCGCTGTCGGCATTGCAGCTATCAGCGCGATCCAGAAGCAGAAGGAAGCCGACCGCCGTCGTAAAGCACGTCAAAAGCGCAAGGACCGTGCACGAAAGGCGGCTGCGAAGCGCAAAGCACAGCAGGCCGCGCGTAAGAAAAGGCGTGACGAGCAGCGCCGCAAGGCAGCAGCCAAGCGCAAGCGTGAACAAGCCAAAAAGCGCCGCCTGGCTCAGCAGCGCGCCAAGGAACGTGCCCGCAAGGCCCGCGAAGAACGCCGTGCACGTTTGGAAGAGCGCCGGCGCAAGCTGGAAGAGCAGAGCCAGCCGCAGGTGGCTGACCGCTATCCGCACGACAACGACAACAACAAGGATGTGACGCCGGAGCAGCCAGGCACCGATACGGAAGGCATAGGTCCGCGCTGGTCAGTCGGCGTCAACGTCCCCGTACCTGTATTGCCATTGCCGGGCGTCGATACGCGCGATCCGGTCACCAATCCTGGAACTGGGCAAACCGAACCGCCCAAGCGCAATGCAGGTAAGACACCGCAGCGTCGGCAACCAACTGTGCCGCGCGTGACACCTGCAGCAACACCTGTTCCGCCACCGATCATTGCCGCGACCAATGATGATCAGTACTGGCCGCGCGAGGTGGTTGCTGAACTCGATCCGTCACAGCCTGCAGCCGCGGAGAATGCTCTGGCACAGGACTACGGCATCCAGCGAATTTCGAGTGACACGAATGCACTGTTAGGCAGCCGCTTTGTGCACTATCGCATTCCCGACAGCCGCACAGCTGATACCGTGATCGCAGCACTGTTGAATGACAACCGGGTGCTGTTTGCACAACGCAACAACCGATATGTCGTCAATCAAAGCTATCCGTCCTCATCGGGCTCATCCGGCTTACAGTATGCGCTCACCAAGATCCGATTGGCGGGAGCGCATGCCGTCGGTCAGGGCCAAGGCGTGAAAGTGGCCGTGATTGACTCAGGCATCGACCGCAACCATGCCGACATCCGCCGCGGCATCACCGATCATTACGATGCAGCGCCGAAGCAGGGCTTGGGCGTGGATGCACACGGCACGGCAATTGCCGGAATTATCCGGGCTGATGGTCTGGCCAAGGGAGTCGCACCGCAGGCCGACATTCTCTCGGTGCGAGCCTTCTTCAAGTCAAAAGGCCAGAAGTCTGCACAGTCCAGTACCGTGATCCTTCTGCGGGCCATGGACTGGGTTGCCAAGAAGCGCGCCAATGTCGTCAACATGAGCTTTGCTGGTGCGAAAGATCCGTCACTTAGCCGTGCCATCGACAAGCTGGTCGAGCGCAAGGTCCATCTTGTTGCCGCTGGCGGAAACAACGGTCCTGATGCACCGGCTGCGTATCCAGCAGCTTATGAAGGTGTGATCGCGGTAACGGCAACAGACACCAACGACAAGCTCTACGCCAAGGCGAACCGCGGCAATTACATTGAGTTAGCTGCGCCTGGTGTAGACGTCTTCGTCCTGGCACCAAAAGGCACTCACAGTTTCTCAACGGGCACGTCCATGGCGGCGGCTCATGTTTCGGGCCTGATCGCTCTGATCGTTCAGCAGCGTCGCAACCTGGACCAGATGGCGGTCAGAGAAATTCTGATATCAACGGCCATCGATCTTGGTAAGCCAGGCTTCGATGCCGAGTTCGGTGCCGGTCGTGTTGATGCCCAGGCTCTGATCCAGGCCGGCGTGAAAACAGTGGCTGGCAAGTAAGCTCCATCAAGGTGCTCGCGGCGATCGCTGCGGGCACCGGATCGTCGCGCATCGATTGGGAGCAATGCTGCCGGTCCCAGCTCCTTACCAGCGCACCGGCATGATGTTGCACAGCAGGGCCACCGCAGTCAGCTAATCTAAACTGATCGAATTCTGAGCAGCGCGTCCTGAGTGTGCCGCGAACAGTTGCGGTCGCTTCCGTGTTGTCACAAGGGACTTCAACTACCGGATCACTGGCTGCGGCAATCGGATGCCCGTATTCGGCGCGCAAAAATTCAAGCTCCAACAGACTCACATTTTCTTGCTGATGCGTGAACCTTTTTCGGCGCTGAGGATACCTATATTTACTATGCAAGCGAATGATACGGTTTCCTCCCGCCATGAAGTTTGCAGCCGCCGACCGTTACACTCCCTCCCCGTCGTGGTCGTCGGTCGCCTGAAGACCCTGGTGGCACTCCCTCCCCCGCCACCGGGGTCGTTTTTTGTCCGGGCTGATTGAAGTCTCGACCACCCTTTGCCGGACAGCCATACGCCCGGCGAGACAGGGCACACCACCAACCAATTTTCGCTAGCAGACTAACAGACAGCTGCCATTCTGCCGTAGCGCTTAAAGAGCGTTACAGCCGGAGAGGACAAGATGGGAGTTTGGCACATACTCGGAACGGCGCTTGCTGCCCCGGTCCGCAGACTTGATTTGGTTTGGAGGTTCTTCTGGCCGGTGCTGGTATTCAATTTGGGAAGCACCATAGTTTGGGCCACCCTCATGTTTCTGCTTGTAGGGTTACTGTATCATCTCGTAGCAGAATATTCGGCCATAGTGGCAGCCAGCGCTTGGCTGCCACTTGCCATTCTTTCAGTGATAAGCATCGTGCTTACGATTCGAGGGCTCGTCGGGTGGCATCGCCACTACACGATTGGAGAGGTCTCAAAAAGACAGTATCGAGCAAGCGGTGATCACAAGGGACGTGGCTGGCGATACTTTTTCAATGGACTGTGCCTGATCCTCGGATATACCGGCATGATTTTAATAACTGCAATCCTAACTCTCATCGTTGGGTCGCTCATATTGAAAGCTCACATGGAGACCGGCGAGGCAGTTCCGAATGGGGCGTCGATTTCGTCGGGACGTCTAGTCGCCAGCTTCGTTCCGAATGTGATCATGTTTATCCTGCCAACCATCATCTTTGCCTTAGTTTTCAAGAGGCGAAGTCTGGCTCTGGTGTTTGCAGCCAGCGATAGCTCTGCCGATCAGACCGCCCCGGCGTTGTCTGACTTCGCTTTACCTCAGCCAAAATGGAGCTTTCCACTTGCGTTATCTATTCTTCTTCCGTTCATCATAGTCTGGGCGCTAACAACTGCACTCTTTTTTTCAGCAGTGTTCTTGATCCACTGGGTCGAACCCGAGTTAATTGCGCGGTTGCAGGAAGCCTCTGCAAACGGGCGACCAGTGAACATTCAGATGTTTCCAACTGGGATTGCCGTTGGTGCAACGTCGATGATCACAGTTATGCTGTTGAGCTTCGTTCTCGGGCTTTACCCCATACTCGTCTTCGCTACGTTCGTGTCGATCTACTACCGCGAACACGTCCGTGATCAACTCCTCGCATCTCGGGAGGAGAAGGCGGAGTCCGCACCGGCCTAGACGGCTGCAGTGTTGACTCGCGATCAGCTGTTTCGCGAACTCACGAAGCGGGCGGCCTGGCGCAACACGTCGGCTCGCGCACCGAAGATCTCCAGAGCGGTCAATGCAGCCGCTTCAGCCGCCGCCAGCTCCGCGCGGGCCTGATCAATGCCAAGAATACCCACAAGCGTCGCCTTGCCGGCGTCAGCGTCTTTGCCGGTTGCCTTGCCGACGATAGCCGGATCACCTTCGACGTCGAGAAGATCATCTGAGATTTGGAAGGCGAGACCAAGGTGTGCGCCATAGTCCGACAAGGCAGCCAGCTGCTTGTCATCGGCGTCACCGAGAATACCACCTGCCTCGCAGGCGAATTTTAGTAGCGCGCCCGTCTTCATGCCCTGCATCTTGCGAATATAGGCATCATCGGGCGCAGCAGGTTCGCCGCGCTTGTCGCTCGACAGGTCCAGGTACTGTCCCCCAACCATCCCGACCGCACCAGCCGCGGCAGCAAGTTTCGAAACCAACCGAATCTGCGCATCAGGGCGAACCGCCTCGTTGGGCCGGCTCAGGATCTCAAATGGCAGCGTCAGTAAGGCATCGCCGACCAGGATGGCCGTCCACTCATCGAATTCAGTCCACACTGTCGGCTTGCCGCGTCGCAGCGTGTCATTGTCCATAGCCGGCAGGTCATCATGGACCAGCGAATAGGAGTGCAGGCATTCGAGAGCAGCCGCGGTCGGAAGCGCGGCATCCTCCGGCACGTCAAACAAGCGGGCGCATTCAACGACGAGGAAGGGGCGAAACCGCTTGCCGCCGGCGAGCAGGCCATGGCGCATGGCATCAGCCAGGCGGTCCGGTATGCCAGGCGCGTGCTCGATCTCGCGAGCAAGCGCTGCTTCGGTCTTGTCCGCAATTTCCTGCAGCCTGGCTGCGAATTCTGCCGTCATGCGCCTGCCTGTCGGTTGCAACTGTCTCTTTATCCCACATCAACAAGAAACGAGCCAGATTGCAGCCAAGTGGCACAATGTCTGCTAAACCAACAAAACCCAGGTTGGACGCCGTGCGCGCGGTCAGCGCAGCATTGGTCTGACCATCTCGGCAGGGAGAGGAATGCGGACTTCAACAATACCCGACAAGCAGGACAGATCGAGCCCGATGGCTTTTGCCGGCCGAAGTTTGATCGATGCGCTCTATTACGGCAGCCGCTTTCTAGTGATTGCCGGAGTAGTCTGTGCCGCTGCGGTGGTACTTGTGCTGTTCTTGCTCCGCTTCGTCGACCCACCAACATCATCGGTGATGATACAACACTGGCTAAGCGGCCGCCCCGTGCAACAGGCCTGGGTGCCACTGTCCCGCATATCACCACGCCTTCAGCGCGCGGTCATCGCATCCGAAGATGCCAGGTTTTGTCGTCACCACGGATTGGACCTCGGTGAGCTGGCCTACGTCATGCGTCAGGCCCATCGGCGTGGCTCATTCGATGTCCGCGGTGCCAGTACAATCACCATGCAGGTCACGCGCAACTTATTCCTCTGGCAGGACAGGTCCCTGATGCGCAAAGCCATTGAAATTGCCGTTGCGCCGATGATGGATCTGATCTGGCCAAAACGCAGGATCCTGGAGGTTTATCTCAACATTGCAGAGTGGGCCCCGGGGCGCTTTGGGGCTGAGGCAGCAGCCAATTACCATTTCGGTCGGCCGGCAAACCGGCTCACTCCGGCCCAGGCCGCGCTGATGGCGTCAGCCCTGCCAAACCCGCGCATCCGCCGGCCGGCTTCTCCGAACGCGGCACTGCGCCGGAAATCCCGCCGCCTCATCCAGCGCACCAAAGGCTTGGAGCTGTCGATGGCCTGTATCGCAAAGCCATCATATCGCGGCACCTAACTGCTGGTATTTTGCGCAGAAAGCCGGTATAAGCGCGCCCAAGCCTGTCATTCGAGATCGCGGGATCATAAGTCCAGAGATCCTGACATATTGAGTCCATCGACCAATCCATCCGGCTTGCCATTCGCGCTTCGCGTTGTGCGATCGTGATTTCGAGCAGCTAATTCAATGGGTTAGTCACGAGCAAACGAGAGCTGAAATGGCCGTTCCAAAGCGAAAAACATCACCGATGAAGCGCGGTTTTCGTCGTTCTGCCGACGCGCTGAAGACACCGACATACATTGAAGACAAGGAAAGTGGTGAGCGCCGCAGACCGCATCATATTGACCTGAAGAGTGGGAAATACCGCGGCATGCAGGTTCTTGAGCCACAGGAAGACGCATAACTATTTGCACAAGATGAGCAAAAGATCGGTCGATCTGCGCCACATTCGAAGTTTACCGAGTGAATTTGTTGGGCCCGGTGTTGTGGTACATTCAGCCACGAGGACCACGGTAAACGCCCACACGACCTAGTTCGCTGCTAGACCAGAGGTAAGATATGTCGTTAAGAGCCATACCACTGCTCATCTTTGTTTTCCTGTTTTACAACGTCATTGTTCTGTTTGGCGGCGGCACAGATCCGGATGAGGTGCTGCGGCAGGTTGTGCTCCCGATCCCGATGTTGAACGGGCATACGTGGACCTTCAGCTGGGGCGACCTGGTCATTCTGCTGCTGCTCATCATGCTGTTTGTCGAGCTGCTGAAAGCGACCTACACCTCGTCGGCATCATTGCTCGATCACGGCCTGTCGATGTTGGTGTTTGTTGTCTGCCTGATCGAATTCCTGATGGTGCGCCAGGCGCAAACTTCAGTGTTTTTCTTTATCGTGGTGGCGACGTTAATAGATGTGATAGCGGGTTACACCATCGGTATCCGGGTGGCGCGCCGAGACCTTTCGATCGGCGGGTAGCGCGCTTCAGTCGTGACTGGACATTAGTCTGCCCCAACGAAGCTTTACTAAAAGCCCGGCCTCTGCTGCCGGGCTTTTTTGCACCTGGACAGACCCAAGGAAGTGTGGCTCCCCAATACTGAGACGCGTTATCACAATCGACCTGATTTCAGATCGAATTTCAGCCGTTGTTAGGATTTGGAGATTAGCATTTTCGGTCATTGGGCCGCTTATTTCTTGTCGGGAATTGCGGGCTTCCGCTTAAAAATTGCCGGCGAATGGTCAATACTTATCCAGAAGATTACCGAACTGTTACGCATCGTGCCGAGAAAGCCGATGTGACGCCAGATTTGCAACCGCTGTTTCCGCAACCTTCAAGGCAATTCCAATTGGCAGAGGCAGACCCAGTAACTTTGAAGATCCGGGCTGCGAGCGACGCAATGGCGCTTGCCGTCAAGGATTTAGGAAGCGCTGGCAGTTCGCTCGACAACGTCATTGATGCGGTTGATATTCCGATCGAACAGGCACGATCTGCTATCTCCAGCGACCGGGTTCATCTGGCACTTCAGCCGGTTGTCGATAGCGTGACGCGCCAAACTCGGTTCTATGAATGCTTGATGCGCTTCGAAGACACCGACGGTCAATACCGGTCAGCCGAGCGCACTATTCAAGCCGCCGAGAGCGCTGGTGAAAGTGACCTTGTCGACAAGCGCAGCTTCCAATTGACGATGGATCTTCTGGAGCAGCATCGCCATCTCACTTTATCGCTGAACGTTTCAAGCCCGACGATGTCGGACCCGCGGTCGTTGGCAGCGATGGTGCAGGCATTGTCCAAACGCCCTGATATAGCCAGCCGGCTGATCGTGGAAGTGACGGAGACCACCGCGATCCAGGACATCAAGCAGGCCGCCCGGTTTGTCAAAGAACTCCAGGGTTTGGGCTGCCGCATGGCGATCGACGACTTTGGCACCGGTTATACGTCATTCGAAGTTCTGCAGGCGCTGGCGGTCGATATCGTCAAGATAGACGGCAGCTTGGTAATTGACGTCAATCGGGTTCCCTCACACAGCGTTTTCCTGCAGCGCATGGTAGAGCTTTCACAAGCGATGGGTATGGAAACGGTCGCCGAGTGGATCACCGACGCCGAAACAGCTAACACCGTTTCGGCGCTCGGAATAGACTACTTACAAGGCTACCACTTCGGCGAGCCGGTTGTGCCAGACTGACCGAGCTCAGCTGGTTAGCCAAGTTCAACCATTGTTGTCCTTGCTCTGTACGCTTTGCTCAATCATCTGCAACCACGTCCCAACATCGTTGTAATCAGGTCGGGACCGGAAGGCAGTGCTTGGTTCGAAGCCTTCGCTTTCGCTGATCGCACGAGCCAGGAGAACGCGGAACTCAGGCACCTCAAAGTAGGTGGTGTGAATCAGTTCCTGCCAGGTCAGATAATTGAGAACGCTGCCAATCTGGCCGTGCTGGCCCTCGTGCAGCGCGAACTCGCTGATTGAGTTTCTTATTTTCTCAATGGCATGCGACATCGCTTGATTGGAGTGGATCGCGATGGGCTCGCCAACGGCTGCCGGTAGAAAGCCTGCCGACTTGTTCTGCCAGGTGGGTGATGGAACCGTCCCGATGGCAACCTCCGCTTCTGTGTCATTGCCGAGTGCGGTCCTGCGCACTTCGAACCAGGTCTGACTGTCCAGCCAGCGGCTGATGAATGAACTGAAGATTTTGGCCAGGAACTGGATCAGAAGGACCAGCAGGACCGCAGACAGACCAAAAACGAGGGGCACAAGTAGCACAGGGACGGCAGACCGAAGCAGTAGGCCCCAGATGCCCCGGCCGGCCGACTCATCGAGCGTCCAGCTCGCAACCTCGTCTGTCACCAAGTGGAACAACAGCTTGGCATTCAGCAGAATGTCTCGACCTTCGCCACATAATTTGCCGCCTGCGCACGTCTGCCGATTGCCGTTCACCCGCTCCTGCAAAAAGCGCCGCTCAAAGCGCTGTGCGCGCTGAATAGCAGTGGCATTCGGATACCGCTTGTTGAGCTGTGCCCGCAATTCGCTGCGCTCCTGCCGAAGCTGTTTGATCTTTGACCGCTCCTCAAGCTGGGCACCAAGATCGTTATCGACATTGTTGAGGCGCTGGCGTGCCCGCCGGATCTCCCGTGTCCTTTGCCGGATCGATTGCATCATCGACCTCACACCGGCTTCCTGGCCTGAATAATCCTGAATGCTGTAGACCTGTGTCTTCAGATAGTCGGCGATCGAGACCATCACTGTCGGCGAGAACAGCACATAGAGATAGAGGATCGGTAGGATAAAGACTGACATCAAGCTGAGGGCAGGGACAGCAAAGCTCTTGCTGAAGATCTGCAGTTGCATTTTGCGCAAGGATCCCAAGCCGCGCACGGCTTCATCATCCTCGTGCGACAATGGCAGCCACTTGTCGCCGAACTGCTGGCGGGCGCGTTCCTGGCTGCTCCTTCGATAGAAGTACAGGCGCCGTCGATCCAGGATCATGGCGATAAGATAGAAAACAATAAACGGGATCGCGGTCAGCGCCGTTGAAACAAGCAAGCGAATGAGTTGCCGTTCGTTTTCGATCATCCGCTGGCCGTCGAGGAGTTCACCTACGACGTAAAACAAGTACATGAATAGTAGCATGAGCGAGGCGACAAACATCGCCTTGAGAAGCAACGGTAAACGCAGGAAGAGGAACCGCTCGCGGCGCAATTCGACGAATGGCGTTCCGATAGTGATCCACTTCTGAAGCCCATTGAGCTCAATCTTGCGCGACGCCGCTTCGAGGAGGGCCGATGAAACCACCGAGCCGCCGTGGCTGTGTCCGACGACGCAATACTTCTCGCCGCGTGCTTCAAGCGACTGTAGATCCCGCAGGAGGCGCGAGCCGGCCTTTCTGCGTTCACGCTCGCTATTGTTGCCGCTCCACACGAACGGCTTGAATTCGACGCTGCTGCCAGGTTCGTTGGCGGCAGGGTCGGGCTCAACCATATTCTTGAGGCTGACTTCGAAGGTGCTACCCGGCTGCCACCACTGTTTGATGCCATCACCGGCAGTTCCATCAGTTGCCGTATCGATATGCGCAAATGTGCCGTGGACGGTTACAATTTTTGCCATTTGGCGAGCCCCGCAAGCGAACAAAATTGGTAAAGAGTTGCCGGGCTGATAACAGCCACCGATGACAGTAATGAGATGCCGGTCCGAAAAGTCAATCGGACCAGCGGATTAACGCTTCATCATATTGAAATATAATATTATTTCAGACCTCTGACCGTGCTGGCCTGAGCCTTTGCCCCCGACATCATGAATGCCATATCGCTGCCGGATAGGATCAATCGGGCCCCCATCCCAATGTACTTTTTCATCAGATCCGGATTGTAGACGCCACCCATTCCCGGATGTTTGCCGTGTTTTTTACAGGCCGCGACCATGGTCTCGTATGCTGCAGCGACATCTGGGTGATCGAATTGACCAGGTATACCCATCTCCATGCAGAGGTCATTGGTGCCAATCAGCAAGGCATCGACTCCGGGCACCGCGGCAATTGCATCAGCGTTCGCGATGGCTGTCGGTGTTTCAAGCATCAAAACCAGTAACGTCGCAGCATTGACGGACTCGGCCACTTCGCCAAAGGGATGTGACTCAAATGCAAGTTGCGGCAATGCCCCGGTCATCGAACGCTTGCCGACTGGCGGATAACGACAGTTCGAAACCATCTGCTCGGCAGTCTCGGCATCATCCACATGCGGGACTACAATCCCTTGGGCACCGCCATCGAGCGCGCGCGTCGCGTGATGATGTTCGAACCCAGGCACACGAACGATCGGTGTGATACCGGCATCCTGTGCAGCAACGGCGATCTGGCAGGCCATATCAATATCCATGGTGTTGTGTTCCATGTCGATAAACAGCCAGTCGAAGCCCGCCGTCTTCATAGCCTTGCCGATATCACTCGTACGCGCGTTCCGGATGCCAACCCCGAGGGATAGTTCACCCTTTTCCAGCATCTCCTTGGCGTGGTTTTTTACTTGTAGCATTCAGGCCTCCAGGATCTTTGGGTTCGACGTCTTCAGTAGAGTCAGGCGGCACCTGTGGCGATCGTTGGTGCTTTGCCGGCAATCGTCGTGCGCACCATGTGGCGGCGCTCATGCGCACTATCGAAGGGAGTGGCGCGATGAAGCACAGCTCTGTTGTGCCACAAGATCAGGTCGTGCGGTTGCCAAGTGTGGCTATAAATATACTTCGGTTGGGTGGCGAAAGCCATCAGTGCATCAATAAGGGCGCGGCCGTCGGCCTCTGAGTAGCCCTCGACACTTGCGGCGTGAGCTCCAAGGTAGAGTGATTTTCCGTGACCACCGTGATCGATTACCATGGCCTGCCGCACAGGCGGGACGGCCTGGCGTTCAACGTCAGTGACAAGGTCTGGATCGATCTTGCTTCGCCCATAAGAGAAATCGTGAACCGCTACGGCTTCATCCGCCTGTCGTTTGAGCGGTTCGGGCAGGTCGGCGTAGACGGCGCGCATCGACAAGTACTCTGTATTCCCGCCGCTCGACGGAATCTCGCGGGCCGACAGCATTGAGGCATAAGCTCCGATCGCCTTGAACGAGCTATCAGCATGCCAGTGACGGTTAGCCTTGCTACTGAGAATCTGCTTGTCGGTCGGCAGCATGATTTCTCCATTCGGCCCGATGTTGGTCAGCGTAATCAATTTGCTGCCAGCGCCGGGTGTGCCAACCTTGGTTGTCTCAAGCTCACCAAATCGTTCGCTGAACGCGACTTGCTGCTCGTCCGTGATCTGCTGATTGCGGAAGACCAACACGGCGTATTGCTCGAATGCAGAATGGATCTTAGCGAAGCTTGTGCCATCAAGCTCGGTATCGAGATCAAGCCCGATGACCTCTGCGGCAAATAGGGGATGGAGTGGTTTGAATTCCATAGCAGTGGCGATGCTTGCTCGGCATTGTCCTTAAATTATCGCGTGTTTCGATGCCCACGCATTGGTTGCCTCAACCCAAGCCATGCAAATACGGCAACCTCGCTATGACATGCCGTAAGAGCCCTCTCCTTGTCACTATCCAACCCGATCCGTAGGATGATAACGTCCGCAACAACACAGGAGACGGGGATTGGACATCTGGGCCAAGCGCATAGCCATGCTCACAGCCGCCGGTGCGGCAGGGTATCTGGCCACACTCATCGGAATGCCTTTGCCTTGGATGATCGGGCCACTTCTCCTCTCTGTTTTGATGGGCTTTGGTGAAATATCAGTCCCGCGTCATCGCCATTACAGACCTGTTGGTCAGCTGATCGTGGCCACCGCAGTCGGACTCTACTTCACACCCCAGGCATTGACAGAAACAATCAACAACGCCTGGTTCATGGTCGGGGCGGCAGTCCTCACGATCGCTGCCGGTATCGTGACGGCGATCATGCTGCGCAAGCTCTCGCACTGCGACGGTACGGTTGCATTCTTTTCCGCAATGCCTGGCGGACCAGCTGAGATGAGCGTGCTTGCTGAAAAGTGGGGAGCAGAACCGGCGCCGGTGGTTTTCTCTCAGACACTGCGCATTGTATTTATCGTTTTATTTATCCCACCTTTGCTGATGATGGCAGGTGGTCACACTATTCCGGTGGTACGACCGCCGCAGAATATTGATGTGGCGGGACTCGCGGCACTGTATGCGTTAGCGGCCAGTGGAACATTTGTCTTCCGAAAAGTAGGCGTGCCAAACTGTAACTTCCTTGGTCCGTTGGCAATCGGCGCCGCGATATCAGCCTTCGGGCTGCATTTCTCCGACGTTCCGCGGCCATTGCTGGCAGCCGGTCAGGTGCTATTGGGCGTCTCGCTGGGGGCCCAGTTTTCACGTGCACAGATCCGCCGCGACGTTCGGTTTGCGTGGGCCGCGGTCATCACGACATTCGCACTCCTAGTTCTGACAGCAGCAGTAGCCCTGGGCCTGTGGTTGATGACGGACAAACCGTTTGGCGGGTACTTCCTGGCAACGGCACCAGGCAGCGTCACCGAAATGGCGCTCACAGCCAAGCTACTCGGCCAGGGCGTCGCCCTCGTAACCGCCTATCATCTTGTCCGGATCTTTATTGTCATTCCGCTGGCACCACTTCTCTATCGTCTGTTCCGTCACACCATGCAGAGATACATTGACTTTGGCGACAAGCAGAAGCGTGATCAGGTAGTCCCGGGCGAGTGACGTCCGGTTGTCTTGATGCCTGATCACCGTTGTTGCCGTCGGTAGGCGCGCTTGACGGAAGCCGCAGCCAGGATCTGAAACAGGGCACTAAGCTGGCAGCTTTGGCCGGTGGTTATGCCAGCTTGTCGATTGCTGAAAGGCGTACCCGGCGCGCAGGAGTGCCGGCTCGTTCCACCAGGCCGCTTCAAGCTGCAGACCGATTGGAAGGTTATCCCGGCTGATCCCGCAGGGAATGGACAGCCCTGGAAGTGAACCCAATGAACCCGGATACGTGTTGGCAGCTACCCGCGTGGTTGCTTCGCCGAGTGATTGATTATCATCGATCAGGGGTGGTAGGTGCGGTAGCGTCGGGCTCAGCAGAATGTCGTGGTCTGAAAACAGACGCTTGAGCGTGCGTTGCCACTGCTCTTTTGCGCGGAGTGACCGGGCATAATCGCGGCTGGATTGTGATTGTGCCGTGCGCATACGTTCGATGGTCTGAGCGCCCCACTTGTCATCCTGCCCCTCCAGGCGCTGCTCGTGGACGATGTTGGCGTCGGCATAGATAATCGTTACCAGGTTTTCCAGGGCGGTTTCAGCGCCGTCCAGCGTCACGTCCGACACGGTCGCACCAAGTGACTCAAAAACCTTGATCGCGGCCTCGGCGGAAGCGGCAACATCCGGATCAAGTGAATCAAAATAGTAGTTCCGCGGGACGGCTATTCGCACACCCTTCACGCCTGCTCCGAGTGTTGGGAGGAAATTCTCAAGCGGTCGATCTTCCGAGATCGGGTCAGCGTCATCATAGCCAGCCATCACTGCAAACAGGCGTGCCACGTCACTCACCGTTCGCGCCATTGGCCCAATCGTATCGTTGGTGACACTGACAGGGAACGATCCGTGGTTGGACACTCGCCCGACGGTGGGGCGAAGCCCTGAGATTCCATTGATCGATGAAGGAATGCGCACGGAACCACCAGTGTCGGTGCCCAATGCCATGTCGGCCATTCCTGTCGCGACTGCAATGCCTGATCCGCCGCTGGATCCACCGGGAATGCGCAATGCGTCAAAGGGATTGCATGCCTGACCGATCACCGGGTTATACGACCGCACACCGAAGGCAAACTCGTGCAATGTTGCCTTGCCCATAATAACGGCACCGGCATCGCGCAGCCGGCGGACGACGGGGGCATCCTGGTTCGGGACGTGCCCCTTGAAGAACGAAGACCCGTAGGTCGTCTCCATACCGGCCGTATCGATGTTGTCTTTAACCATAACCGTAACGCCATGCAGAAGACCGCACCACATACCATTGTCGCTAGCCTCGTCGATCTGATCGGCCGCAACCACTGCCGCCTCATCGTTTCGCGCCATCATCGCGTTCGTAACTGGGTTCCAAGAGTCCATGCTCGCAATTTGGTTTTCGACTTTGGTGCGCATCGGTCGAGGTTGTCTTGCCATGACTGGGTCTTTCGTGTCGCAAAGATTTGTTGGATAGTCGCAACAACTTCATGCGCGGACAAGTACCAGGTCGCCTGATCGATGGTGCTGAGGTCGGCACAGCGTCACCTTGTGCGATCTTTGCGCCGCAAATCCGTTGTTGAGACTCTGGCCTGCATGGCGAGCTTCTACGTCGTCACGATCGCGGCAAGCTTGATCCGTGGTTGCAGCGTGAGGTCAAAGCGCAGAAGCAGGCTGCGATCCCGGGGTGATCACTGCTTGAACACGCTCAACCCATTTTGCGTGTATTGCTTGCGCGGCCAAACCCACGCGCAGCACCCTTGCCGCTGCCCGGCTTTACGCCATCACTGTCGGTCTGAACTGAAGCTTTTGGCTGCTTGAGGTACTGGGTCCGGAACTGACCGAGATAGCGAACGCCGCAGCTGCCATTCTCAGTCCACATGACTTCGCATTCAACCGATGAGCGTTCCTGTGCAGATGAAAATGATAGTGTCAGCTTATCACCGACAGACACATCGTCGATGGTGTCGCTCAATCTGCTACGAATGATCTCAATCTTGGCACCGGAGGATGACTTGTCATGAACGTAGCAAGAGCGTGCATGGGTTGAGTCTTCGAACGTCACGCTGGCCCGCATGTTGGAACCTGAGCGCTTCTCCTTGCGGTCGAGCTTGCTTCCGGACAACGGTTCGCTTTTTGGTTTCGGTTTCTTTGCAGCCTTAGGCTCGTCCTTTGGAGCCTTGGCCGGAGCCTTCTTCTTCCTGCGGTTGACGATGACGGGTTTGTCCGTTGCGTTGCGCAGGGCCATCATGCGGGCTTCTTCTTCCGCTGACGCTGCGCCTTTGCCGGTCGCGGCCGCCTTGCTCTTGGCAGCCTCAGCATCGGCCTTGGCCTGTTGTGCTGCCTTGAACGTGATCAACGCCTGCTCGGCCTTGGCCGCGCGGAGCAGGGCTTGATCGCGCTCGACTTCCAGTTCCGCGCGAATATCATCAACGTGCTGTTGATTGTCCTCGGCAGTTTGGCTTTGGCCCTCAAGCTGGGCTTCTGCCGCTTCAGCACGTTCAATAGCCGCATCGCGTTCCGCCAGAACTTTATCGATATCCGGCGTGGACGCAGAGTTCACCGTCGCCTGCGCAGCCAACTCGTCTTGTGCGGTCTGAAGTTCCGCTTCGAGGGCCTGCGCACGCTCCTCAGCCTCCACGGAGCGCTGCAACGCGTCATCCAGTTTGGTGTTGAGCTCTTGGCGAGCTTGCTCGATCTTGGTGTTCTCGGATGTATGTTGCGCGGATATCTCCTCAAGCTGACGCTCGAGCTCATCGCGCTCCTTCTGCAGAGTGTCTAGTGAACCTGTTTCCTCATCGCGTTGCTTGTCTTGTTCATCCAGTCGGGTTTCCAGCGCTTCGATCTCATGCTGCCGAGACTGTAGTTCTTCCTCAAGCTTGTTCGCGCGTAGCACCGCATCATCCCGCTCGGTGGCGATGCGGTTTTTGTCTGCAAGGTCTTGGTCCTGACGCTCAGACCGTCCTTGCTCTGCTTCCTCAAACTTTGCAATGCGTTGCTGGAGTTCGAGCAAATTAGCTTCAACGACCTCGACCCGCTCGTTAGCCTCATCACGCTCGGTCTCAATCCCTTTACGGCGTTCGACTTCGGAAGTCAGATCCGCCTCGGTGTCACGCCGTACGCCCTCATTTTCATCGAGGAGATCACGTAAATCACCAAGCTCTTTCTGAGCTGCTGCCAAGTCCCGTGACGCATCATCGCGTTCTAGCTCAATGGTCTCACGACGGGTTATTTCCTGCAGCAGTGCCGCCGACTCATCCTGGTTGCTCGTCTCAAACTGATCGATCTTGGCGTGCAGGCGATTGCGTTCAACATTCAGCTCGTCGATTTCCCGGTGCGCGTAGTCACGCTCCGTCTCGACTGCCCGCCGAGCCTGGCTCTCGCGCTCAAGGAGTTTAGCGTTCTCGTTGCTTCGGTTATCGCTTTGCTTCAGCGCGTCCCGTAGCTCCGCGACTTCCGTTTCGAGGTTCGTTACACGCTCGACAGCTTCTTCGCGCTCACCCTCAGCAACCTGGCGTTGCGCGATCTCCTTCTCAAGTGCTTCAGCATCCTGCCCCTCGGATTGCTGGGCTTGCTCAATGCGCTCGCGCAGTTGCTCGAGTTCGTCGTTCTGCGCAGCGATCTGTTCCTGCAGGGCCTCGCATGCCTCTTCAGAAGCTGTGACACGCTCAATGGCAGTGTCACGTTCGTCTTCTGCCTTTTGACGTTGTGCGCGTTCGTCCTCAAGGTTTTGCGCGTCTTCGGCTCGATTGGTCTCGAAGTCGGAAAGCTGTAGTTTCACTTCTTCGAGTTCACCTGCGGTCGTCTCGGCTTTCTCGACCGCGGCCTCCAATTCGGCCTGAAGCTGTGAAAGCGCATCGGCATGCCGTCGTTCGCTTTCGCTGTGGGACTCTGCCGCATCCCGTAGACGATTCAGCTCAGTCTCTGAGCTTTCTGCCAGATCGAGCGCGGTATCGCGGTCGTCATTGGCCGCAGTCAACTCCTGCCGTAGCGTCGCGACTTCGTCCTCAAGCGCGGCGGCGCGGCTCTCCAGTTCCGCGAGGTCTTGAAGCATTGCTTCGTCGCCCGCTTGGCCTGGGCCAGCGGAGGGCGTGTCGTTATGCGATTGGGCGGCGGCTTCCAACTCTGCAACGCGCTGTTGGGATTCTTCGGTCAGCTGCACTGCAAGGTCACGTTGATCCTGTGCCTTGCGTTCGGAAGATTGAAGCTGCGTGATTTGTTCTTCGAGCTCAGCGAAGCGGGCAAGCTGCTCTTCGATTTCACGGCGTGCCGCGGCTTCTCGTTCTTTGGCTTCTTCTTCCTGCTTTTCGGCGAGCTCATAACGTTCGATGGCAAGCTCAAGCAGTTCGAGCTCTTCGCTCTTGGTGGCCTGATTATCAGCGGTTGGCTGGGCTCGGCTTGCAATACTACCGGCGATAGTCGAACTTGTCGTTGAGAAGACGTCCGCACCCGACGCCTCGGCATCGTGTACTTCATCATCATGGAAACCAAGTTTTGCGTCGCTGTGAGAGGGGTAGTCTTCGGCATGAAGTTCGTCTTGGTAGGTAACGCCTTCGAGTGATTCCGCGTGATCGATGAGGTCTTGTGGCTGAAAGTCCGGATCGGCTTCATGCGCTTGCTGATCAACAAATGACGTATCGATCACCAATCCCGGCCGCTTACGCTTGTAGGACTGCTTCTTTCGCTCAGATGTTTCGACTACAGTATTCAGCCGTGCATCGAGCTTGGCATTTCTGCGTCGCCAAAACAGTCCAGGCACCGTGGAACTCCCAGAGATTGTACAAACCTTGAAAGCACCACTCTACGGGCCAATCGCTAAATCGATTTTAATTTTGACGCACTGAGCAACCTAAGTTTCGCCAACAAAGTCCTAAGATTTGTCCAGTTTTGACGAGCTAGGGCTACTCCATGCATCATCCCGGAGCAAAGGCATCCAAGGCCTTAAAATCCGTGCCGTGGCTGCCATCAGGTGGAAAGACCTGAAGGATGACCTGGTCGGCACCGGCACGTTGATGGGCTTCGATACAGTCTCGTATTTGCGCTTCCGAGCCCCATACAACCATGGCGTCCTGGAACTTATCACTACCGTCACCATCGAAGTCAGCCTCCGTGAAGCCGAGGCTGAGCCATGCATTGCGATAGTTGGGCAGGACCATATAGCGCTTCATATGCTTTCGCGCCGTAGATCGCGCCGCTGCAGCATCGGTCGTCAGGCAGAATTTCTGCTCGACGCAAAGCCAGGCGTCAGGACCCATGATTTCGCGCGCCCGGGCGGTATGTTCCGGCGTCACACAATAAGGGTGCGAACCTTTGCTATCCGATGCTGCGAGTTTGAGCATGTTGGGACCAAGTGCGGCGAGCACGACATTGCGATCGTCTTGTTTGATTGTTGGATCAATAATGGCCTCTGACATTGCCTTCAGATAAGCGCGCATAGTAGTCACTGGCTTGTTGCTGTAAGTATGGCCACGCGCGCGCTCGACAAGCGGCACGTGTGAGACGCCGAGACCGAGGATGAACCGGTTGCTGTACAGCGCATTGAGGCTATCGTGGCCTTGCGCCGATGTCAGGGCGTCACGGGCATAAATATTCGCGATACCGCTGGCGACTTGCAGTTCACTCGTCTGAGAGAGCAGGTAGCTGCCCATCGCAAATGACTCATAAGATAGCGACTCCGGATACCACAATGATGTGTACCCGCGCTTTTCAACGCCTTGCGCCAGCTCGGAAAGTTCAGTTTTGTCGAGTACGTTTGTTGAGCACCAGACACCGAGTCCTGTTGGTTTCGTCATAATCCCAGCCCTTCTTTGATTGCTCGATTGATAGCATCTTGCGCATGCAGCGTCAGCCTGATCAATGGATCTCAGGAGTTGCAGTTCGGTGTTATCCGCACCACGATGCCGGCAACGTCATTGATCTGTCTGCCGGGGAACTGCTTCGGCATTGGATGAACTAGGAGAATCACTATGGCACGGCTGCCGCTATCCCGCTTCAAGGTCTTGGATCTGACTGCACATCGTGCCGGCCCGACGGCTGTCCGCCAGCTCGCCGACTGGGGTGCCGATGTCATCAAGATTGAGCGACCGGGACCGGACTCCGGAGATGCCGCTGGAGGAGGTCAGCACGGACCCGACTATCAAAACCTTCATCGCAACAAGCGCAGTCTAACTCTCAATTTGAAATCGGAGGAAGGCCGCGCGGTATTCCTCAAGATGGCAGAGACGGCAGATGTGATTGTCGAGAATTACCGGTCTGACGTGAAGACGCGGCTGCAGATCGATTACCCACATGTTGCCGAGATCAATCCGCGCATTGTCTATGGCAGCATCTCTGGATTCGGCCAATCCGGCCCGGATGCGACCCGCCCGGGTGTGGATCAGATCGCCCAGGGAATGGGCGGGTTGATGTCGATTACCGGCCTTCCCGGTCAGGGTCCGGTTCGTGTCGGCATACCGATCGCGGATCTGACGTCCGGTCTTCTCCTTGCACAGGCTATCATGATGGCCCTCTTGGATCGCGAGCAGACCGGCAAAGGTCAGTGGGTCCACACTTCGCTCATAGAGGCGATGATCTTCATGTTGGACTTTCAGGCAGCGCGCTACCTTATGAAGGGGGACGTTGCAGGACAGGCCGGCAACGATCACCCAACCTCTATTCCCACCGGGGTGTTTGAGACTTCGGATGGTCACATTAATATCGCTGCATCAGGTGACGTCCTCTGGAAGCGATGCTGTGAGGCCCTCGATGCAGGGCAATTACTGAAGAACGAGGCGTACAGGACCAAGGCTTTGCGCTCAGAGAACAGAGTGCAGCTTAATCAAGATCTCGCGGCCATCACGAAGACAAAACCAAGCGATCATTGGATTACGGCACTAAACATGGCTGGCGTTCCGTGTGGACCGATCAACTCAATCGACAAGACCTTCGCCGAGCCGCAGGTCCAGCATGTCGGCATCGCGCGCAAAGTCCACCACGCCAAACTCGGTGACTATGGTGTTGTCGGGCAACCGATCAATCTGTCGGATGCACCTCAACCTGAATTTTTAAAACCAACGCCCGATACCGGCCAACATAGTGAAGAGATCCTCGCAGACCTCGGCTTCAGCACATCGGATATCGCCGAATTGCGCAGCAAAGGCGTTGTGTAGGCTTGAACGTGTTACGTTGCCTGAACCGCCGGCGGTATAAAAGCCGCCCGTGTGCCACCATCGGCCGGAATAATTGTGCCGGTGACATAGTTGGCCTGCTCGCTCACGAGGAACTCGATCACGGCAGCGATGTCTTCCGGGGCAGCAACGCGCCCAAGGGGTGAGTTGCCACTGGGACGGTAGTCACCCGTTTTGCTGCTATCGGACTTGGCCTGAACCATTGGTGTATTGACCGTGCCAGGCGCGACGGCATTGACCAGAATGCCCTCCGGCCCGAGCTCGGCTGCCATGACGCTGGTGATCACGTGCAGTGCAGCTTTTTGTGCGCCATAGGCGCCACCGGAAACCTTGGGTCGAATGCCGGCAATCGAACCGAGGAAGACAATCCGAGGAAGCTTGCTCTTATGCGGGCTCTTGCGCATGAGCGGGATAGCCTGCCGTGCACAGAGCCATGCTCCACGGGTGTTGACCTGATACAGCCGGTCGAAATCCGCCACCGGCATTTCGCTTAACGGCCCGATCTCAAGCGTTCCTGCTGAGCAGATGACGGCATCAACATGTCCATGTTCACTGTCGATCTTGGAGAATGCGCCCCGGATGCTTGCTTCATCGGTGACGTCGCAACGGAGGGTCTGCAGTCCATCAACGCCGTCAGACGCCGCAAGCTCGGACGCGAACATGACATCCAGGCCAACAACCGACCAACCAAGACCGACAAGCCGTTTCGCAGTCGAATTCCCAATTCCTGACGCGGCACCGGTAACGACAGCAACTCTGTTCATGCTCAATTCTCCTATCCCGAAACAGTGCCACGAGTGGCCGCTTTGTGCCAACGCTCGCGCGTAACATTCCGCACAGCTGATTGCTGTAACTGAAAGGAGATTCAGTTATTCACCTTGCTTACTGCATTGACAATGAAAGGTATTTTGGAAAACACTATGCAAGCGGTCGACAATTGGAGGACAGATAAATGAGTGAGTTTTTGAGAGCAGTTACCGCCTTTGTCGCTGCCATAGGCCTGACATGTCTGGCGTTGAATCCTACTTTTGCTCAAAAGGCGAACCAACAGCCAGGCAAAACAAGCAAAGCCAAAACATCCAACTCAAAAACGAAGTCTGCCGAAAAGACCAAGACATCCGCGAGCACCAAGAAATCAGGCGCAACGAAATCTAAAAAGACGGCAAACACGAAAAAGCCGACGTCACCTTGCCAGGGCCTCGCGAAGTCGTCCTGCGAGCGTAAGAAAGACCTATGTAGTTGGATCTCACCTAAGAAGAAAGTTGATACGCGCGGTCGCAAGTTGAAGGCCTACTGCCGCAAGACGGGCGGGTTCGCGAAGTCGAAAAAAACCGATACCAAAAAGTCGAGCGCGAAGAAAACAGGTACGAAGAAAACAAGCACGAAGTCCGGCAGCACAAAAAAGGCCAGCAACACAACGAAGACGACCCCCAAGAAGTCTGTTAAAAAAGCTGACGCGAAGACGACCAAGAAATAGTAGATCGCGGTTCTTCCAGGGAGCCTCAATTAGGGCAGGCTACATCAAGCATCCTGCAGCCAGTTCTTATTCATACTTCGGGAGCTTCGCGTTCTGCTTTGTCCAACTCGCGGAGCTTCATTCGTTGGATCTTGCCGGTAACCGTGAGCGGCAATTCATCAATAAAGCGCAGCTGTCGTGGATATTCGTGGGCTGACAGCTGACTCTTCACGAATGCCTGGATCTCATCGTGGACTTGCGGGGTTGCCGCCACGTCATCGGCAAGCACGACATATGCCTTGACCACTTCACCACGGACATCGTCAGGACTGCCGATGACACCGGCCATCGCCACTTTGGGATGGCCGATGAGGCATTCTTCCACTTCCGTTGGGCCTATGCGATAGCTCGATGAAATAATGACGTCATCGTCGCGCGACTTAAACCACAGATATCCGTCATCGTCGCGCCAGCCGAGATCGCCGAGCACGCACCAGTCACCAATGAATTTGTTTTTGGTTGCCTCGGGGTTGTTCCAGTACTCCAGGAACATCACTGGATCTGGTCGTTTGACAGCCATTACGCCGATCTCACCAGCCGCTGTCTCGTTTCCATCATTGTCGATAACGGCCACCCTGTGTCCGGGAATCGGGCGTCCCATCGAGCCGGGTTTGATAGCCATGACGTCGGCATTGTTGCCAACAACCAGATTAACTTCCGTCTGGCCGTAGAACTCATTGATCGTCAGGCCGAAGGTTTCGCGTCCCCAACCGATCAAATCCTCACCCAATGCTTCACCGCCGCTCGCAATGCTACGCAGGTTGACATCAAACCGCCCAGGATCAGGAAACTGCCGCAACATCCGCAATGCCGTGGCCGGCATGAATGTGTTGCGCACCTTATGCTTTGCCATTAGCGCAAATACGGCTTCCGGCTCGAATTTGGCAAACCGTTTCGCGAGCACAGGCTTGCCGTGAAAAAGGCTTGGCAACAGCACGTCAAGAAGTCCGCCCGCCCAAGCCCAGTCAGCCGGTGTCCAAAACAGATCGCCGGTTTCTGGAAAATAGCGATGCGGGAACTCGACGCCCGGCATATGCCCAAGAAGTACGCGATGGCCATGCAGCGCACCCTTTGGATCGCCCGTCGTTCCTGATGTGTAGATGAGCATCGCGGGATCATCAGCCCGGGTTGGCATCGTCTCAAACCGATCTGACGCCGCCGCCATAAGCTGACGCGCATCGTGACCCTGGTCACACACAGCATCTGTCACCAGGACGTGCCGGAGGTCTCCCAACTCATCGCGAATGCCATTGAGAACGGCGAGATTGTCGGCACATGTCACAAGAACCTTGGCGGCGCTATCTATCAATCGGTGGCGAAGAGCGTCGGGACCGAACAGGCTGAATAACGGCAGAGCGACAGCGCCCAATTTGTAAGTGGCTATGTGCGCAACAGCTGTCTCGAAACTTTGCGGTAGATGGATCGCAACGCGATCACCCGAACGCACGCCATGATGCTTCAAGACGTTGGCCAACCGATTGGCTTCAGACTGCAGCTGTCCAAAAGTCAGTCGTTCGGCCTGACCACCTTCACCTTCAAAGATGATCGCGACATCATCAGGCCCCGCGCTGGCGTGACGGTCGCAAACCGCTGTCGCAATATTGAAGTACTCCGGAACCTGCCACCGAAACTCTTGGTAACACGCCTCGTAGCTCGGCGAACGCGGCAATAACCCGGCCATGGCATCACACCTCTTCGTCACGCGGTGACCTACATCCGTTTGGCGACTTCTTCGAGCATAATCTCGGTGGTACCGCCACCAATAGATTGGACGCGCGCATCACGGACCATGCGCTCGATCGGGTACTCCCGCATGTAGCCATAACCGCCGTGGAATTGCTGGCAGGTGTACATGACCTTGTTGACCAACTCTCCGCACAACGCTTTGACCATCGAGACTTCACGCACCGCGTCCTGGCCCTGCGCATCCATCCAGGCGGCATGATAGACGAGTTGACGAGCCGCCTCCACTTCGGCTTGGTGCATGGCGAGGCGCTGACGAATAGTCTGCTTGTCCCATAGCGTGCTACCAAAAGCCGGTCGATCCTTGACGTAGTCCAATGTCATATCGATCGCTTTTTGTGACTCCCCAACGGCCATCGCACCAATCACGATCCGCTCATTCTGGAAGTTCTGCATGATCGAATAGAAACCACGGTTCTCTTCGCCAAGCAGCGCATCTCCCGGCAGCTCACAATCTTCAAAGATCAGCTCGGCCGTATCGGAGCAACGCCATCCCATTTTGTCGAGCTGGCGACCAACCGAGAAGCCCGGCGTGCCCTTTTCGACAATAAACATCGATATGCCACGGGAGGCTTTGGCATCGTCATCCGTGCGTGCCGCGACGAAGTAGACGTCACCGTGGACGCCGTTTGTGATGAAGATCTTGGACCCATTGAGCACCCAGCCGTTGCCACGCCGCTCGGCCTTGGTTTTAAGTGCCTGAACGTCAGAACCGCCGCCCGGCTCAGACACTGCAACAGCACTCACCTTTCGCCCGGCGATGATGTCCGGCAGATAGCGGTCGAGCTGATCTGGTGTGCCAAACCTCTCAAGGTGTGGCGACGCCATGTCGGTGTGCACCAGAACGCTGACATTGAAACCGCCGAAAGTTGAGTGGGATAGTTCTTCAGCAAATGCCGCGGTGGCCAGCGTGTCCATTTCTGAACCACCGTACTTTTCTGCATATCGGATGCCGAGAAAACCAAGCTCGCCCATCTTGCGGAACGCATCGCGAGGAACCATACCGTCGGCTTCCCATTTATCACCGTGTGGCACAACCTCCTCGTTGACGAAGCGGCGGACCTGATCCTTTAAGGCATCAAGCGTCTCGTTGGCATAGATCGATTGCGCCATTATTTCTTCTTTCTACTCATTGGACGCGACGTCTAGCTATTCGCGTCGCCATCATTGCTTTTGAATGTCACTAGCACATCGTCTTTGACGACGGACTGCCCCGGCTCACAGAGCACCTCGGCGATTTCGACTGCGCGTGGTGCCGTCAGGGTCTGCAGCATTTTCATCGACTCAACGACGACAACCGCCCCTCCGGATTTGACTTTGTCTCCAGCCGTGACTGCAATCGAAGAAACCGTGCCTGGTCCGGGAGCCAAAATCGCGCTGGCTTTGGACGATACGGCCTTTGATCCTTTGCGCCAGGCAGCCAGTCCCGCCGGACGATGGTAGACACGAGGACCTTGACCGCAGTCGATAAAGACGCGGTGGCCACTACTCGGATGTCTCTCGACGACTGTAAAGTACGACTGCTCCGCACCATTGTGCCCAACATAAAGTCGGTCGCTCAATCGCTTGAAGCTCACTGCAATCGCAGCGATTTCATCCCCATCCATGGATGACAAAACTGCCTGGTTATCCGCGAGGCGAACCCAGCACGCCTTGCGCTGATCAGCATCATCGATGAGAACGACTGGCGTCCGCGCCTGCCACGCACTCTCATTGCCTCCACGCCATCCGTCGAGGGAATGCCAGGGGGATTGCGATGGCGCACTGCCATTCGACAGCAGCACAGCCAGCATGGCGGCCGCCATATCCAATGTATCATCGACCGGTGTCTGCCACTCGGTCATTTGAGCGACGAGATGAGTCGTATGTAATCCGGAGCAGAACGTCTCATTTTGCAAGACGGCACGCAGAAACGGCGTATTGGTTTTGACCCCGATCAGTGCAGTGTCTGCGAGGGCTTTGTCCAGTTTTCGGATAGCTGTTTCACGATCTTTGCCGTGGACAATGACCTTCGCCAGCATCGAGTCGTAAAACGGAGTGACCTCGCTGCCATCAGTCACGCCACCGTCAAATCGAACACCATAACCTTGAGGCTCAATCACTCGGGCCAGCGTTCCCGTTTGCGGCATGAAGTTGCGCGCGGCGTTCTCAGCGGTGAGGCGAACTTCCATCGCCCATCCATCGGGAGTAAGAGCATCTTGGGTCACGGGTAGCGGCTGTTCGGACGCAATGCGGATCTGCCAGTCGACCAGATCCAATCCGAGTATCTCTTCAGTGACGGGGTGCTCAACTTGCAGTCGCGTGTTGACTTCGAGGAAGAAGAATTCCTGTGTTTCGGCGTCGAGTATGAACTCGACAGTCCCGGCATTGTCGTAGTTCGTCTCGCGTGCCAGCGCGAGTGCAGACCGGTAGAGTGCGGCGCGCGTGTCATCGCGAAGTCCTGGAGCTGGCGCTTCCTCGACAATTTTTTGATGTCGTCGCTGCACCGAGCAATCGCGCTCGAAGAGATGCACCGCACCACCATGCTTGTCGCCAAAAATCTGCACTTCGACGTGGCGTGGATTTGCGATGTAGCGCTCGACAAGGAGCCGGTCGCTGCCGAAGGCAGTTTCGGATTCCCGGCGGGCTGACGCAATTGCGTCTTGCAAGCCTTCAGGAGTGTCAACGATGCGCATTCCGCGTCCGCCACCACCGGCGCTGGCCTTGATCAACAATGGGAAGATCAGCCTTTGTGCAGCAGCGATCAATCGCGCATCGCGGTCATCGCTATCATCGTCATCGTCCGATAGGCCTGGAACCGTTGGTACGCCCGCGCGATCGGCAATTGCTTTGGCGGCAATCTTATCGCCCATTTTCCCGATGACCTCAGCGGATGGCCCGATGAAGATCAGGTCCGCGTCATAGCAGGCGCGCGCGAAGTCGGCATTCTCGGAAAGGAAGCCGTAGCCGGGGTGGATTGCGTCTGCGCCAGCCTGCTTCGCAGCCGCAACGATCTGCTCCGCATCAAGATATCCGGCTGCGGGCGAAGGACCAGTGAGCTCGATTGCGCGATCACAGTGCTGGACATGCAGGCTAGCGCGATCAGCCAACGAGTGAACGGCAATAGCTTCAATGCCGAGGGCCTTACACGTCCGTGCAATGCGGATTGCGATTTCTCCGCGATTGGCGATCAGGATGGAGCGAGGCAGTCGTGATTCGTTCACCATGGTTCTGACCTCACATCCGGAATACGCGTTTCTGGCCACGCTCGGGAATGGCATCGCGGCTGGCACAGAGTGCCAAGCAGAGGCCGACCACATCACGCGTCTCGGCCGGTTCGATAATCCCGTCATCCCACAGGCGTGAAGTTGCGTAGTAGGGATCCGACTGCTCGGCGTACTGCCCGCGGACACGATTTTCAATTTCGCTCAATTCGTCCTCGGTTGGCGGACCATGTCGGACGCTGCTACGGCGCAGTTCAAGCATGACATTGCTCGCGATGTCAGCGCTCATGGTTGCACATTCAGCCGTCGGCCACGCGAATAGAAACTCCGGCCAGAATCCTCGACCACACATGCCGTAGTTACCAGCGCCATAGGAGCCGCCAACAATCACCGTGAGGCGCGGGACTTCGGCTGTGGCCATTGCGTAGACCATTTTTGCCGAGTCCTTCGCGATGCCGCCCCGCTCCGCTGCGCTGCCAACCATGAAGCCCGAAATGTTTTGCAGGAACAGCAATGGAATCCCACGCTGGTCACACATCGTGATGAACTGTGCGGCCTTTAGCGAGCTATCTGAATAGAGAGGTCCGTTGTTGCCAAGAATGCCAACTGGATATCCATGGATCCACGCGGTGCCGCACACTAGTGTCGAGCCCCACTCCGGTTTGAATTCCACGAAGGCGCTGTCGTCAGCGATGCGCGCAATAATCTCGCGGACGTCATAAGGCGTGCGCCGGTCCGCTGGAACCACGCCCGATAATTCTTCGATTGCAAACTTGGGTTGCTGCACGGCCTGTGGCGGTGTCATGGTTCGCGGCATCGCCAGCGACCGGACGACATCGCGCAACTTGGCAATCGCCTCGAACTCATCTTCGGCGAGATAGTCGGAAACGCCGGACACCTTGGTGTGCATGTCAGCACCGCCGAGCGCCTCACCATCAATGTCCTCATTGATAGCGACCTTGACGATTGACGGTCCGCCAAGATGGATCCGCGCCTGACCGCGCACCATCACAACTTCATCGGAAAGCGCCGGGATATAGGCGCCACCCGCTGTACAGCCCCCGAAAACGGCGGAAATCTGTGGTAGACCCGCTGCTGACATTCGGCACTGGCGCAGAAACGTATTGCCGAAGTGATCCTTGTCCGGGAACACCTGGTCCTGCTGTGGCAGGTTGGCGCCGCCACAGTCGACCAGATAAATGCACGGCAGCCGGTTGGCCTCGGCTATCTCTTGCGCGCGAACATGCTTCTTGACGGTCTCGCGGTAGAACGATCCACCTTTCACGGTTGCATCATTCGCAATCACCATCACCGGCGTGCCATGTACGATGCCGATACCAGTGACAATCCCTGCAGCCGGGACTTCATTGTCGTATTGGCCCCAGGCCGCCAACGGCGAGAGCTCGAGAAACGCTGTTGCCGGGTCGACAAGCAAATCAATGCGATCGCGCACCAGCAGCTTGCCGCGCTTGTGATGGCGTGCAACGTGCGCTTCGCCGCCACCGCGCATGACATAGGCCTTGCGTTCACGCAGCACCTGCAGCCGTTCTTCAAACGTTGCCGCATTGGCCTTGAACTCTTTTGAGCGTGGATTGACGCTGGATTCGATGATTGTCATGTCTGGACTATCAAAGCTCATCTTGGACGGCATCGATGAAGGTTTCCAATGCCATGATGTGAGCAGCAAAGCTGCGTTCCGGAATTCGCTTGTGGGCGTATCGCTTGTAGGTGTTGTTACACGTGATGTGGGTTACGCCTGCCTGCTTCCAGAAGCGGACCTCCTCACGCCACTCATCAGGCTCACCAACCGCCGACATCCAGACTTCGAGGCCCATGTCATTGGGATCGCGTCCGGCGTCGCGCATCAATGTCTTGAGATTGTCGAATGACGCGAGCGCATCGTCTCCAGGTGGATGCTCCAACATCATCCAGCCATCGCCCAGTTCTGCTGTTCGCTTGATCGAATTTGGGTGATGACCGCCAAACCAGATCGGTATCCGGCCGGCCTGGGGACGTGGATTGATACCGGCATCTGGGATCTCGTGCCATCTTCCCTTGAAGTCGACATGTTCATCCGCCCACAGCTTTCGCATCACTTCAACCTGCTCGGCAGAGCGAATGCCTCGCGTCGTCCAGTCTTCGTTCAAGCCAACAAATTCGGCCTCGTTCCAGCCAATGCCGATGCCGAGCCGCAGCCTCCCCCCGGACAAGACGTCCACGCAGGCTGCTTGCTTGGCGACAAGCACGGTCTGGCGCTGGGATAGGATCAGCACCTGTGTTGAGAAGCCGATTGTCTTGGTTGCCGCCGCTAGAAAACCAAACAGTACAAATGGGTCGTGGTAGTAGTCCTTCGACGTGTTGCGGTTGCCCCAATCCGGCCGGCTTGCAGCGTTCACTCCGAGCACATGATCGGTGCCGCAGAGGTGATCATATCCCATCGCCTCGCACGCTTGGGCATAGGCGATAACCGTTTGCGGTTCGCCGCCAATATCACCGAGCGGCAGGCCGGCTCCGAGTTTGATACGATCCGCCATATCCGGACCTCCTCATGAAAATGAATTCTGCAGCTCTGGTACGATCCAAAATGGCAACTCACCGCGTTCGACACGCTGAACATTGTCAAAAGCATTGCGGAAGCGTGCAACGTGGTTGTCCCAGGTCGGGCCGGCAAAGTGCGCAGTTAGGACAACGTTGTCGAGTTTGAGCAGTGGGTTGTCCGGCGGTGTCGGCTCCTGGTCGAAGACATCGAGGCCGGCGCCAAAAATGCGACCGGCTGCGAGGTGTTCGTACAACGCTTTCTCATCGATGATTGGTCCGCGGGCGGTGTTAACAAGAATGGCGGTTGGTTTCATCAGTTCCAGTTCCGCCTTGCCGATCATGTGCTGGTTCGACTCATTCAGCGGCAGATTGAGAGAGATGACATCGCACTCGGCCAGAATTTCGCGCAACAATCGGAAGCGCACGTTGAGTTGGTCTTCGCGATCCTCGCTGAGACGGACAATGTCGAAGTAATGCACATTCATCCCGAACGCCTGCGCCCGCTTCGCAACCTTCTTGCCAATGTTGCCGAGGCCGATAATGCCAAGCGTTTTGCCCGCAAGCTCATACATTCTGGGTGACGGGCCGTTGCCGCGCCACCGTCCGCCGCTGACGTTATCATGCTGCCAGATCACGCGCCGCGCCACGGTTAGCATCAGCATCATGGCATGCTCGGCCACGGAGATCGCGTTTGCACCGCCATTGTTGCAAACGGGTCGGCCGGCTGAACGCGCAGCTTCGATGTCGACGCGGTCGTACCCGGCACTCAACAGCTGCACAAGCTTGAGATCCTTCGCTTCGGCATGAAACTCCGGCCCCATCGGAACATGCGGATAGCAGACCATGTAGGAAGCATCGGAGAGCGCGGGCAGAAAGTCCGGATTGTCGCTATCGAATATCAGCGTCTCGAAACCCAGCGGTGCCATTTCCTGTGCAATCGGCGTGACTTCAGGAGATGGCGAGACGACAATGATCTTGGAGGACATATGGTGTTCCTGCGCGGAGCTGAGGGGTTGGTTGGAGCGGCGGACACCATACCTTTGATTGGTCGTTGACGCGAAGCATCAGTATGATTTTGCGAACAGTTGCAGCCGGACGCGATCGGCCGCTATTCTCAGCCTGCAATCAAAAGATTCGTAGGCTCGGCTTGTTTGACGGCCGGCATCGCTGGAGAATTCGATATGACCCACAAAGGCCGGTGTATGTGCGGTGCCGTGACGTTCGCTGTTGAGGGCGACCCAATCAACATTCGGGCGTGCCATTGTCGGCAGTGCCAGTCCGCGTTCTCATCGCCGTTCTTTGCCCGTGCTTTGTTTGAGCAGGCAAAGGTGACGATCAATGGATCGACCGCGGCGCATCTCACTTCGCCAGCGCTTGAACGTGTGTTCTGCCCCAAATGCGGCACCCGTCTCTGGGCTCGGCGCACCAATGGAACCTACATGGGGATCGCGCTGGCTGCATTTGATGAGCCGGATCTATTCGCCCCGACAGAGCATATTTGGGTGTCAGAGAAGGCGGAATGGCTCAAGCTCGACGATGGCCTGCCCCAGCATCCGGAGCGCTCCCCAACCGTGCCTTGAGCAAGCAGCGCATCGCCTTAACGTCTGAACCGGAAGATCATCCATCGCATTGACAAGCCAGCCAACCGCGAGCCCTGTGGCGTGCCATGAGCAAACGGTAGCTCTCCGACACCATCAAAGAGTGAATCCAATGATAGCATTCGATAACGAGCCAACGTTGGGCAGCGAACGCCTCCTGCTGCGGCCGCTTGAAGAAACGGATCGCGACGCCCTCTTTATAGCCGCCAACGATCCCGAACTGTGGGCACAGCACCCGGCTTCGGACCGGCACGAAAGGCACGTGTTCGATCCCTACTTCGATTATCTTCTAAATGCCGGTGGTACGCTCGCGGCGGTATCCCGCGAAGCTGATCAGGTCATTGGCTGTTCGCGTTTCTATCCGGTGCCCGACCATCCAGAGGAGTTCGGCATCGGCTATACGTTCCTGGCCCGCTCACACTGGGGTGGCAGCTGGAACAAGGAGATGAAAACCTTGATGGTCGCGCATGTGTTGAAGAGTTTCGACCGCGTCTGGTTTCACATCGCACCAAACAACCTGCGCTCTCAGATTGCAACGACCCGACTCGGCGCAAAGTTCGCCTATGATGCGGAACTCACGATCAGTCAGCGGGCCGCCCTGACCAAGTGCTATACGTTGACGCGTGCGGATTGGGAGGCAGCGACCGGGATCGAGTTGCCAAGCTGATTAGCGTGGCCGACGCTGATGCAGGTCTTTGGCATGTTCCAGCATGACCTGAAACTCGCCCTCGTCGAGCCATTCGGCACCGCGCGGCAGCAGTGTCGCGTAAGTTCCATCGAGAATATCGTCAATTCTGTCGAGATCGGCTGCAGCGATGACCACGTGCGGCACCTGCAAATCGGTTGTCTCGACGCCATTACTCGTCACCGACCATTGCACGCCGCGCCGAATGACCAGCGAACGAGGACGATTGCACTGATGTGAACGCGGGTCGATCACGGCTTTTCTCGCGTGAGTGTTTCGTTGCGTGTGAGGGACCTGGGCGTACGAGGGGCCTGGGCGTGCGAGGGACTTGGGCGTGCGAGGGACTTGGACTGAGCCCCCTGACAGTTAATCCCGACCGCCCACGCTGAGTTCAGCTTGGGCGGTCGGGTAGGGCCGATCGGTGACAGGGGAGGGAGATCGGCTTTGGTCAAATCATCTTTGGACTTTCAGTCGGCATCAGCCCGATCCCGGCTTAGGGTCCGTAGCTTTAGTGTGCCAGGGTGAGGTCACGGCGGAGTTTGAAGGCTTTCCGTGCCACGCGGCTTGCGCGAACCCGCATGCGAACGATGTCGTCTTTGAGGCGGAGCCGCATGCGTTTCAGCGATTGCAACCGAATCGTATCCGGCTGCGGGCGGGTGTGCTCTTGCTCGATCCGGGCCTCGAGAATGCCCTTCTTAGCCTCCAGTGCTTCGATACGTCCGGACATGATCCCAGCAAGCATTGCGCGTCTCCTTTCGTTGATCGTTTCTGGAGTAAACATACTGCCGCGGACGTGATCATTAAAATCGTAACTGCACTGGCTTCTAATAAGAATGGCTGATCGCCTTTTAAGACTTCGGCAAGGTTCCGGTACTCTCCGCCGCCCGTCAGGACCATCGCCAGCCAAGCGCACACAAGGACGCGAACGGCCAATTTCGGTTACTTCGCGTCACCGGTTGCCTGATTGATTTCGATCGTTGCGTGCGCAACGGCATGCTTGTCCCGCAGCAGGCTTTTAGCGTTATCCTTGATGGCTTCTGGATCAGCATCGGGCTCAATATCAATCTCAAGTGTCGCCATCTTGCGTTCCTGCGTGATGGCCCACGCGTGGATGTGGTGAGCTTTTGCAACGCCTGGCAAGGAGGCTTCAATCTCGCGCGCGACGTCCCGGCGATCAAAGCCCGGCGGTGCCGCCTCCAATAGGATGTGGCCGCTCTCACGAACAACCGTCCAGGCGGCACGCAGAATGATCAGCGAGACGAACACTGAGAGGATCGGATCAATCGGTGTCCAACCGGTGAATATGATCACCAGGGAAGCGACAATCGCGGCCACCGAGCCAAGCAAATCCCCGGCAACATGCAGCAGTGCGGCACGAATGTTGAGGTTGTCGCCCTCGGCCCGCGTCAACACCCAGAATGCGAGGATGTTCACCACGAGACCAACAACAGCCACCCACAACATGACTCCCGCCAGAACCTCAACCGGTTGGTGCAACCGGTCATAGGCTTCAAAGCAAATCCAGCCCGCGATCACGAATAGCGACAAGCCATTGACGAACGCAGCCAGCACCGAAAACCGGTCAAAGCCATATGTCCGTTTCCAATCAGCTGGCCGCCGCGCGAGACGAAACGCCAGCCAGGCCAGCACCAGTGATGCAAAGTCCGTCAGCATGTGCGCGGCATCGGCGATCAGGGCCAGTGATCCCGAGACGATCCCGCCGGCCACTTCCGCCAGCATGAAACTGCCGGTCAGCACGGCTGCAATCCCAACCGCGCGCTCGTTGCCGTGCGTATGACTATGACTGTGTGCTTCGGAACTGTTTTGCATCGGCCATTCAATCTGGTTCGATTCGATATTGGACAGCACCGGCTGTCACCTGCTTGGAAGCACCGCGAGCGTTGATCGGCTCAATGGGCCGGTCGTTGGCCGTCACGAATGCTGATGGAGGAGCAGTCCTGCACAGGCAGACCACGAATGCCGGGCTGCAGACTTCATGGATGTCCATTCCACGCAGGATATGTCGTTATCTGAGTGTTGCAAGTAAAAATATGCAGTATTGAGAGATCTGTGAGATGGCAGGCGACAGAGGTACGTTCTGCGTCGACTGCCACGCGCGAGAGTCAGGCGGAAACTTGGCCAGCGCAATGTGCGATCGCAATGAGAGATCCCCAACTTATCGAGTGATTCGTTCACGGGGCTGAATGATTGCTCATTCGACGCTGCGCCCTTAGCCTATTCAATGTGGCTTGGAGGGCACCATTTGCGCATTAATGAATTGAAATATAATAATAAATCAAGTGAACCATATAATCTCTAGTTTGCGCAAACTGCATAACGCAAACGCTCCAGATTCTTTAATACTTTGCGCTTGCTGATCGCATGCTCGTCGCGGCACGGCTGTTAAGCTAACGCCATGCCTGTCTCTTCGCATCGTTTGGCAACCGGGCCGATCCGCAACGGCAAACCAGACAATTCGGCTGAAGAGTAGTGAGTCCAAATAATGCGAAAAAAGCATTTTTCATGAAATTCAGAAGCCGACGGCTCGTCAGATTTGACAAGCCAACATGTGTCGTTGCCGGGCAAGCCTGAGGGGGCTGAGCGGCCCGAGGGGGGAAGACGAATGCGAATGCTGAATTGTGGTTCGATGACGAAGCGATGGTCTGCCGCTGTGCTGGCAATCACGCTGTGCGCGATGCTTCAGCTTGTCGGTGTCGGCGGGTTGCGGGCGCAGACTACGCTTGAAGACGCTACGGCAGAATTGCCGTTGATGCATTCCCACAATGAAGGGGCTGATATTCTGTTGACTTGGGACATCGAAGTCCCGGCTGGAAGCGCTGGGCCTGCAGAGATTGATTTTAAATTCGCGGGTGATTTCGACGGTGATGCTGAATCCGCTTTCGTCTACATTGTGGTAGATGGAAACATCGAGCAACAGATTGGTATCCTCTCAGATACTGGCCCAGTCGTTGGTGGCCCGCTTTGTCGGGAAATTCTCAGGAATGTTGACATCACGCCAGTTCAATTTGCTGCTGCGCTGGCCGCAGGTCAGCCTGGGAGCATTAGGATTGTTGTGAGAGATAGCCCCGATGACCGAAACGCGGGGACTAATCTGAATACAGCATGCGGTGATGGTAATAGTGGTGGTAGACCATTCAATGAGACCGACTACCTAGATTTGAACGATGGCCCACTTGTTTCTATTGCTGTTCAAGGAACGCTAAGATTTTTAGCCCCACCAGCGTCACCTGACACGCCAACATCCACCACTGACGTCGCTGTCCGCCAGCAGATCACCGTAGCCGCCACCCGTGGTGCGTTGATCACCGAGTATGCGCCGGATGTGCACCGCCGCATCGCCCTGCTGAAGGAACAGCGGGCAAAGCAGGACAATCCCGGCAACGATCAGGCCAACGCAGCGCCTGACGGCAACGCCGGGCCGCTGAGCTATCTCGGTCGCAACAATCACCTCAGCGCCAATCGCAGCGATCTTGGTCGCAAGCCATCGATCAAATCACCGGTTCAGGTCTCCCTCAAAGACGACAGGCTGGCCTACAAGTCAGACACCCGCAGGCTCGGCCCGCTGATGTTGTGGTCCGAAGGCACGGCCGTCGGCCTGAAAGACGGCAACGGCGAAGACCAACGCTTCAGAATAGTCCATTCCGGCGCTGAAATGATGCTCGGCACGCGCACGCTCCTCGGGCTCGGCGTCCAGTTCGATAACCTGCGTTATACCGATACGCCGACCGGCGATGAGTTCGACGGTACCGGTTGGATGATCGGCCCTTACTTCCACAGCCGCGTCATCGACAACCTGTTCGTCGACGTCCGGCTTGCCTTCGGCAAAGTCAACACCGACGTGACGCGCGCCGCCGGTGTCACCGACGAGTATGAGTCGGATCGCGCACTCGCCCAGCTCCATATCGTCGGAGACTTCGCCTATGGCGGACTGCTGATCGCACCCATCGCCCGCGTTGACTTCTACCGGGAAGGATCGAAGGCCTACATCTCCAACGTCCATGGCGCGATTCCTGAAACGACGGTTGAGCTGGTCCATGGCGAGATTGGTGGCCGCATCTCGCGCACCTACAATGTCGCCGACGGCACTGTCAGCCCCTACTTTGAGGCCTTGGCCGTCCACTACGACCTGATCACAGGCGACGACAATCTCCTGGCCCTGAGCTACGCCGACTCCATACAGGGTTGGTCCGCGAAAGTCGGCGCCGGTTTACGCGCCTCACTCCACGGCAACACCATGATCACCCTCGGCACCGAATACACCGACGGCCAGGATGGCGCCTGGTCTCTCGGCGGCTCCGCCAACGTCGCGGTGAAATTCTAATCGTGTCGAATGAAACCGCAGCCAGAAACCGCCTTAAGGTTAGGCGTTTTCTGGCACATCACGAATCCAGTCAAATGCGACAAGCGTCAGGTATCACCCTCGGTTAGATGGCGTAACTGATAGATCGCCGTGTGCTTGACCTGCGCGACCGGTCGCGTGTCGCCCGCCAGAACCAGACAGTCCATGTCCACGAAGCGATGGCCTTTGCGCTCGTAGTTGTCAGTCACCTTCGATCGCACCGATAACGCCTCGCCGACTTTGGCCTGCGAGAAGAACTGGATGTCGCTGCCAACGTGAATCCAGGGCGGCAGGACGACGTTGTCCTTAAGCGCCAGGTTGCAGAGCCGCAATAACCATCCGGGATGCGCTACGCCAAGATCACGGTAGAGCGGTGACTTTTCACGAACATCTGCGAGATACTGATTGGCGACTTCCGCAGTCAATGCCTCCGGCGCAATTCCAAGCACCGTGCCGACGGCCAGACTTTGCTTATCAGCCGGAGGCCGCTCGGCTGGCGGCACACTGGCTTCATAGTCGTCGGGGCGTGGAACCTGAGGTGTGGCGTCCGGCAGTTCAGCCCGTCCAGAAGCACACTGCAAGCCGTCACTTTCGACGGTGATGGCAAGGGCATTGCCGTCGACGGGGGCGCCGGTCACCTCCGCCGTGCGGCCATCATAAAGCGGCTTGGCAAAGCGGCACTGCATCCGGCCCCGTTCTAGAAACGCGGCTCCCCAGTGCGCAACGGCTGGATGCGTCGCATAGGCAAACACCTCGACCCCCGGAACCAGCCCACCGGTGAATCCGAGCTGCTGGGCCACGGTATCATCGTGGATCTTGTTCTCTGATGCATGCGAGAGGTTATAGGCTTCTACCGAGTATGAGAGCGTTGCTGCGGCGGACATTTTGTTGCCTCCAATGTTCTAATGCACGATGATCTAAACGAGCGGCGCCACGTCAACGCGCGCGACAATGCCTTCAAGCTCTGGTGATGGTGCTGGATAGCGCTGCAGCACCTGCGGATCGTGCCCCGGGATGATGTGATCATCGCTATCAGCCAACTTGCGAATCTTCCGATAGCCTTCGAGCATGCCGAACAGGTCTTCATGCGTCGCAAATGGAATCTCGTTGAGAAAACCCTCGTAGTAGTGTGCGGCATCGGAAGCGACGACGACCGTGCCGCGTGCAGTATTGACCGTCAGCGACTGTAACCCGCGGCAGTGACCGGGCACATGATGCACCGAGATGCCGGGTGCGATCCGATCCTCTCCGTCATGAAAATCAACGCGGTCGCTGTAAACCATGCCGACCATCTCGGTCACGTCCGACAGCACAAACGAATGACGCAAGACCTTGTGCGTCATCGCGCGGCCGGTGACGTACGCCATCTCGGCATCCTGAATGTGGAACCGTGCCTTCGGAAATTTATCAATGTTGCCGGCGTGGTCGTAGTGCATATGAGTAATGATGACGTCTTCGACGTCATTGGCATCGACACCGACAAGTTTCAGGCTCTCCGCAGGACAGCGCAGAAACGTACGCCCGCGCCGCTCACCTTCCTCGCGTCCAAAGCCAACATCAACAACAAAGGTACGCTCTGGTGATTTGATAACCCAGACGAAGTAATCCATCGCCAGTGGCGCATCATGCGGATCGCCGCCGATAAAAATGGAGCCCCGCGTTCCCATTCGCTCGGCATACTTGATGGCATAAATTTCATACACGGGTGTCGTCATGCTAAGGCTCGGAATGTTCGTGGCGGGTAAGGTAGTCGCGCAATGGCCGGCTCCCACGACCTGCATGCAGGCCGTGGAAGAGCTAACCCATCGCAGGTATCAAACAGCAGGCGGTAATGCGCACACCTGCTCGTAGGCGTAGCGCTCTTTCAACGTGCCGAAATGCTCGAACACATCGAGTGCCACTTCAAACGCCGGCTTCGTAATCTCGATATGCGGCGTCCAGCAACCGAGCTGCTGGTAGGAGGCAATACAGTTTGCCAGCACATCTTCATCGATCATCGGAAAGAACGACTTCTCCGCCTTTGCAATCTCCGCTGCCGGCGTCTCGTTCATGTAGGCGCGTGTCTTCTTATAGGCGCGGGTGAATGCCTTGGCCTGGTCGGTGGCGAGCCATTCACGCGTGGCAGCGAGGCTGGAAAACGCATTCGGGCCAATCTGCTTGCCGACTTCTGCAACGATATGGCCGATTCCGTCCTTTTCCAGTTGCTGGGGGAATGGTCCCTGCTGCTGCACGTAGTTGCCCTGGCCGTCACGGAAGGCTTTGTCCATGTCGGCTGCACCACCCACGTTGATGACCTTCAGCTTATCGAAATCGATCCCGGCCTTGTGACACGCATACTTGAACATCGCCAACGGCTGCCCGCCGCCGAACAAGACCACCTCGGAACCCTCCAGCTTTTTCCAGGTGAAATTCGGATCTGGCTCGCGCGCTGTCAGAAAGAAGCCGTCCATTTCATTGATCTGCGCGAAGTGGACGGCAGTCGGCGTTTCGCCTTTGCCCAGTGACGTGAAGCCCTGGCTCGGGGCGGACTGAATGACCTGGGCCGTGCCGTCCTCAAGCGCCTTGATCGCAGAGACTCCTGGCGGCGCGACAGACCAGTTGGCGTCAAGGCCTTCTTCCTTGAGGAAACCACCTGACATGGTGGAAATTAGGGGCGAATAAAACGCAGAGAACAATGTGAACTGGATATCGATTTTTTCCATGTCTGGCTCCGATTGTGATGTCTGGAAAGGGAAACGTATAAGCTAATCTAGCGCGCTGTCTGACCGAAGAGAACTTTCTGGCCTTCTTTGTCATCTCCAAGATTATAGTCTTCAGGTCTGAGTTCCGCCCCGGCTTCAACACCGCGCTGGACACCCGGCCGCGCGCTGACGCGTTCAAACCAAGGCTTGAGGTTTGGGAAGTCGTTCAAGTCTTGCCCTTGATGTTCGTGACGACGGATCCATGGAAATATGATGATGTCTGCAATCGAATAGTCGTCGCAGATATACGTCCGGCCAGCCAGCCTTCCGTCCAAGACTCCGTAGAGGCGATTGACTTCGTCGGTGTAGCGTTTGGCAGCGTAAGGGATTTTTTCAGGTGCATAGTTGCGGAAATGGTTGGCCTGCCCGGCCATCGGACCCAGACCAGCCATCTGCCAATAGACCCACTGCTCAACGTCCGTGCGTTGACGTTCATCGCTTGGATAAAATTTGCCGGTCTTGCGCCCAAGATATTGCAGGATCGCGCCGCTTTCAAAAATCGAGATCGGTTCACCGCCCGGTCCATCCGGATCGACAATGGCCGGCATGCGATTGTTCGGCGCGATTGCCAGGAAGTCTGGCTCGAACTGATCGCCTTTGCCGATATTGACGGGATGGATCTTATAAGGCAGCTCGCATTCCTCGAGCATAATCGTGACCTTGTGGCCGTTCGACGTTGGCCAGAAATAGAGATCAATAGGGGATGGGGGCAACTGAATACTCCGGTCTTTGCGGGTGATGGGTTACGAGTTTTTGGAAGCAATGGCAGCCTGAATGATACGGCTTGCAACGACCATCTCGGGACTTGTCTTGCGGTATGTTTTGATGATCTCAAGGAAGTGCTGACCAGCTTCATCGCTTGGTCGCGGTGGTTCTGCCGGCTCTGCCGGAAGCGTTGCGCGGACGCCTGGGACGGCTGCATCAATCTGTGCGCGCAGCTCATCGTATGCAGCAATGCTGCGCGCATCTGCCAGCCGCGGTGGCAACACGATCGCGAGATGCATCATGAGGCTCGGCCAATGCGCCAGCATACGGTACAGGCCCGGAACAAATGGCTGGCCGACCATGTCAGATGCGAACAGATGCAGCGAGCTGCTCTGCCCGGTTCCGAGTGTGGTCATGTCTACCATCTCCGGCAGTGCCGGCAACATGACAGGTGGTTCGACCGAATCAGCGCTGGTCATCACCGGCGCAGCAGACTCGGTCAGCAATGTTGCCGTCAATCCGGCGAAGATCATATTGATCGGCGACACACGAATGAAGCTGGCACAGATATCAAGTACTGCCTTGCGGTCGTCGTCGGACATTTGCCAGGCCGCGAGCACCTCATCTGGAATAGGGTCGATCGCGTTGAGATCCAGTCCCTCGGCGCATTGAGCAGCAGTTTGTTGCGCCAATCCATTGCGAAAGGCCGGAGCAACGGCCGCCCATGACCACTCCAACAGACCTGGCTGCGCGGCCATGAAGCGATGAATTGCCGAGACGTAAGGGACGCCCCAGAGTTGGCGCACCTCAGCAAACACCTTCGCAATCTCGCCGGTAGCCGTTGCTTCGCCAACTTCACTGGACATCGATTTTACAGCCCCATCTGCGCTATCAGCAGCTTGGTCAGGAAGTCATCACCATTGGCAAGACGATCCGTAATACTGAAGTGGTTGTCACCCGGCGTTGAGATGTACTCGGCTTTAACACCATGCGTTCGCAGTTGCGCCGCATAAGCCAGAGACTGCCAGTGGAACAAATGCGGTTCGTGCTCGCCAACGCCAAGAAGGACCGGCGACATTGCGACTGGTGGCTTGAACATCGGGCTCATCGCCGTCGCTTCATCTTCGCTCAGATGAATGTCTGCCTGAACATCAAGAAAGCGGTGCGGTTCGATATCGAACAAGCCACTGAGGAGTGCACTTGACTTGATCAGGTCATTCGGCACGCCGGCATAGGCTTCCCAATCGGTGGCGATCATCATGCCGTTGAGATGGCCGCCGGCCGAGTGGCCTGAAACATGAATACGAGTTGGGTCTCCATTGTGGCTTGCCACATTCTGATAGGTCCAAACGAGCGATCTGCGCATTTGCTCGACAATGTCCGACACCCGAACCTGCGGGCAGAGGTCATAGTTAACGACCACAACTGTTGCCCCCGCCTCCACCAGGGGGGCAGCCATGTGGCTGTAGAAGCTTTTATCGAGTGCGCGCCAATAGCCGCCATGAATGAACAGATGGACTGGCGAATTCGGCTGGGCTGCAGGAAAAACGTCGAGCTTCTGACCGTCACTATCGCCGAAAGAAATGTCGAGTGTGCAGTCAAGCTTTTCACACACTGCCGCGCTCATCTCAGCGTTCTTCGCCAGATAATCTTCCGCATCCGGCACGCTGGTGCGCGGCGAATACTGGATATTCATGTCGGCAATTTCTTCCGGCGTATATGTTTTGGCCATTCTGTCAGTGCCCCTCCCTCTGTGCCCTGTACTTATTGTGCAATCACATAGTCGAACATTGTGCCGACAGCTTTATCGTTCGGCCGAAACCGAATAAAATCGATCCAGCATTGATTTCAGGCTGTCAGCACAGATGCTGCTGATTTTCGCCGCAGACTTGCACAATTCAAAACCGTGCTAAACTACAAACATATCAATCGGAACTGGTGATCAGAGGCGCGATTGCTGGTCACGATCATGAGGGGAAAACAAATGTCAGACAACGGCAACGACCATAAATACATCGGTAAGCGTACTATTCGTCCTGACGGCGCCGACAAGGTGACCGGCAAGGCGACTTATGGCGCGGATTTCTCCCAGCCAGGTATGCTCTGGGGCGCCGTTAAGCGTTCGCCCCATGCGCATGCCCGCATCAAATCGATCAATTTCGACAAAGCCAAAGCACTGCCGGGCGTCAAGGCCGTCATGTGCAGCGAGGATATCGTCGAGTTTCCGATCTCCGGACCGCCGGTGTTGGTCGGTATCGCCGACATGCGCTGGATCTGCCGCAACGTCATGGCGCGCGACAAGGCGCTGTTCGCGGGCCACCCGGTTGCCGCCGTCGCAGCGACTTCGAAAAAAATCGCAGCTGATGCGGCCAAGCTCATCGAAGTTGAGTACGAAGTACTGCCCCACGTTATTGACGTGGAAGAAGCCATGCGTCCCGACGCGCCGATCCTTCACGATCACATTCGAGCGCCGGGCGATGAATCGGGCAAACCATCGAACATCTCAGGCAAGCTGGAGCACACCCTTGGTGACGTTGAAGCTGGCTTCAAAGCTGCTGATGTCATTGTTGAGCGCAGCTACAAAACCAAGCCTGTTCACCAGGGCTACATTGAACCGCACGCCTGCCTAGTGAGTGTTTCAAAGGACGGCGCGGCAACCGTCTGGAGCAGTAGCCAGGGCCACTTCATGGTTCGCGCCATGTGTGCACACCTGACCGGCATTCCGCAGAGTAGCGTCAAGGCCATTCCGGCAGAAATTGGTGGTGGCTTTGGTGGCAAGACAATTGTCTATCTTGAGCCGCTAGCATTGGTGCTGTCTCGCAAAACGGGGCGCCCGGTTAAAATGCAAATGTCGCGCGAAGACGTCTTCCGTGCATCGGGCCCGACATCCGGTTCATCAAGCAAGGTCAAGATCGGTGCTACCAAAGATGGCAAGATCACCGCTGTCGAAGCAACGTTTTGTCTGCAGGCAGGCGCTTTCCCAGGGTCGCCGACACGCGGCGCAGCCGGCTGCGCGTTCGCGCCTTACGACATCGAGAACATTCAGCTGACCGGTATCGATGTTGTTTGCAATCGACCGAAGGCCACGGCCTATCGGGCACCGGGCGCACCGATTGGCGCGTTCCCGGCTGAGAGTACGCTGGATCTAGTCGCCAAAGAAATCGGCATGGACCCGTTGGAGCTGCGCCTCAAAAATGCTGCCAAGCAAGGCACCAAGGCGGCCTATGGCCCGGTCTTCAATCGCATTGGCTACGAAGAAACTGTCCAGGCCGCAATGGAGCATCCGCACTATCAGTCACCGCTCGGGCCCAACCAGGGCCGTGGTGTTGCCAGTGGCTTCTGGTTCAATGCCGGTGGTGACTCGAGTGCACAGGTGAACGTCAATGAGGACGGGACTGTCGTGGTTGTGACCGGCCACCCGGATATCGGTGGCTCGCGTGCATCCATCGCAAACATCACCGCCGAACTTCTTGGCATCGACATTAGCCAGATCCAGGTCTTGATCGGCGATACCAGTTCCGTTGGCTTCAGTGCGGTAACCGGTGGCAGCCGCGTGACGTTCGCATCTGCAATGGTTGTCACTCAATCTGCAGAACAAGTCATCACGACCCTGCGTGAGCGGGCGGCCAAGATTTGGGGCATTGAGCCGGAAGCTGTCGAGTGGGAGAACGGCCACGCGCGTCCTGCCGGCGCGAACGCAGGTGAGTTCGATCCACTTTCATTGAAGGATATTGCAGGCAAGGCCAGCGCGACAGGCGGCCCGATCACCGCTAAGCAGTCGCTCAACACAACTGGCGCTGAGGGCGGGTTCGCGACGCACATTTGCGATGTTGAAGTCGACCCAGAAACCGGCCACGTCAAGATTCTGCGATACACTTCCTTCCAGGATGCCGGCCGAGCTATCCACCCGAGTTATGTCGAAGGCCAGATGGAAGGCGGTGTCGCGCAGGGCGTTGGTTGGGCTCTTAACGAAGAGTATATCTACGATAAAGAGGGCAGGCTCGATAACGCCAGTTTCCTCGATTATCGAATCCCGGTTGCATCAGATCTGCCAATGCTGGATTCAGTCATCCTGGAGATCCCAAACGACAAGCATCCACAAGGCATCCGTGGTGTCGGTGAGGTGCCACTGGTGCCGGCACCGGCTGCAGTTGCAAACGCCATTGAGGGCGCCGTCGGCCTGCGCATGACGAGCCTGCCAATGTCGCCACCGAAGGTGCTGGCTGCGATCACGGCTGAGGCTGCCGAGTAGGATCATACGATTTGTCGGAGGCAGATTAACTGCCTCCGATTTCCGCCGGATCGTAACTGAGACCGGCAGCACCATATCCCCCATCGACATTGAGAACTGTTCCCGTCGTCCACTTGCATTCGTCGGATGCGAGGAAGAGTGCTGCGTCGGCGACAGCATCTGCCGTGCCGTAATCTCCGGTTGGAATGCGATCCAGATACCCCTGGCGGCGCGTTGCGCCGTGTTTGCTGAGACCTGTCTCGATTGGTCCGGGCGCGATGGCATTGACCATCACGCCTTTTCCCGACAATTCGACGGCCAACACTTTACAGACGTGCATGACGGCAGCTTTAGACGCGCCATAAGCAATGCCACCCATATTCCCGCGTTGCCCTGATATGGAGCCAATTTGAACGATACGGCCGCCACCTTGGGCTACCATGTGCCTGGCTGCGGCCTGTGCTGTGAGAAATGATCCCGTCAGGTTGATCCGTAGGACGCGCTCCCAATTCTCGACGTCAGTATCGAGTGCCAGACTGTGCAATGACACGCCGGCATTGTTGACGAGAATATCAATCCGGCCATAGCGAGCGACAGTCTCATCGACGTGCGCCTCGCACTGGTCGGCTTCAGCGACATCGGCCCGGTATGCGTGAGCGATCCCGCCCGCGTCCGCAATGGCAGCGACCGTCTTCTCGGCAGCAGCCAGGTCGCGATCACTGCATAATACGGACGCGCCTTCCTGCGCATATCTCCTGGCGATGGCGGAACCAAGCCCGCCCCCTGCGCCAGTTATGAGCGCGGCTTTCCCCTTCAGCCTCATCTGCTTCCCCTTGTTGTCTCGCATCTCCGCTCAATCCGATACCCGGCCACAATGCCACCTTATGCGCAGTGTCCGCATCACCAGTGTGAATTCGGCTGCCACTTCGTTGAACAGATGACGCGCCTAACGGATGGTCTCTGGCGCCATGGACCAACGCAGATTGGCGCGAGAGGGAGTGCATCATGGATCTCGGCTTGAACGGGAAGGTTGCGGTTGTCACCGGAGGCAGCCGCGGCATTGGCCTTGCAACAGCCGAGCTGCTTGCCAAAGAAGGTGCCAAAGTTGTCATCGCAGCACGGCGAGCCGAGCATCTGAAGTCAGCAGCTGAGAGCATCGGCGTTGATCCTGTGGCAGCTGATGTGACGAAACCGGAAGATCTTGATCGTCTCGCAGAACACGTGAAGAGCCGTTACGGCGGTGCGGACATTCTCGTCAACAATGCCGGGACCGGAACCTACAAGCCGTTCCTGGAAGTGACGGATGAGGATTTGCTGCACGGCATGGCAATCAATTTCTTCGCACAGTTCCGTCTCACACAACGCATCGTACCATCAATGATTGAGCGCGGTGGCGGCGTTGTCATCAATATATCTGGCCGCACAGCTGTGCGCACGGCTTACCCTCCGGGTTCGACGTGCACGGGCCCCGCCAAGGCTGCCGAAGTCCGTTTCTCGGCGGATTTGGCAGAAGAATTAAAGCCATACGGTATTCGCGTAGTCTGCATCGTGCCCGGCGTTGTCATGACACCGGATCGATTTGGCAAGTGGGAACGCGAAGCCCACGGTCGTGAGCTTGAAGAACAGGAAGCCAGCCAGGTGCGTGATAAGCTTGAATCGGAAAAGCTCCCAACAGGCGCGCAATGGGGCACGCCGGAGCAAATCGCCAACGTCATTGCTTTTTCAGCATCTGACTGCGCTGGATATTTGAGCGGAGAAAGCATTGTGGTCGATGGCTCACCCGGTGCGTACTCTTATGTGCGTGCGCTCTACGAGGAACGGCAGAAACAGTAACGTGCCTTGGGTGATCCGGGTGCAATCGGGAGCGAGATACAAACGACCATGGTAAGTGCACTAGACGGCATACGCGTAGTTGATCTGACCCAACATCGCGCAGGCGCGCTGGCGACCATGTTTCTTGCCGACCACGGTGCTGAGGTCGTACGGGTTATTAGTGATGCATCCGGGGTCCATCGAGGTGGCGGTTTTCGCGTCTGGGACCGTGGCAAGGACGTGATCATCGACACGACGAGCGGTGGCGAGGAAAGCCGGCAATTGATCGCCCGAGCCGATGTCGTGGTAGAGGATTGCACGCCTGGTGATCGCCCGGACTATCTGCATTGGAGCGCGCTGCAAAGCCTGAACCCGCGCATCATTGCTTGTTCCATAACCGCCTATGGCGAGCACGGACAGCACCGAGATCAGCCGCAGATTGATGACTTGGTGCTGGCTCGTACCGGTGTTCTTTCAGGCCTGCCGGCGTTTCGTGGATCACCGCCCATCCATTGCGTCCATCCACTGCCAAGCGCTGGCGCGGGTGTGCTCGCAGCCTTGGCTATTGCATCCGGTTTGTACGCGCGTGAGCTGACCGGCAGTGGGCGACATGTTTCAACATCATTGGTCGCCGGTGCGCTGCTCTACCACCCAAAGGTTTTGAGCGATCATCTGGCGCCGCACGTGTTTCAAACCAACCCGTTCGGTAGCGCGCCATTCTACAGCGTCTACGAATGTGCGGATCATGAATGGATTCAGCTTGGTTGTGTCCATCCTGGTTTCATCGCGCGCGCCGCTGGTCTCATGGGGCTCGGCGAATTGATCAAGGATCCAGTTTACGGACTGGGGCACAACCCGCAGACACCTGAGGCCGATGCCGATCTTCGCAAGCGCGTAACAGATGCGATGCTGACTCGCAGTTCTGCCGAATGGTCTGCGGAATTCGAAGCCAATGATGTTCCGTTTGCTCACTCGCAAACCACTGATGATGGCATGAACGATCAGCAGGTCCAACACAACGAAATGGTTGTCGAGCTGGATGACCCGGAAGTTGGCCCAATTCAGCAGATGGGCGTGCCCGTGAAACTAAGCGCGACGCCCGCGAAAGATTTGCAGGCGCGTGCCAGACAGGCTGAAAGCAAAGGTAACTGGTCACCATTGAGGTCCAAAGCCGCAGCCGAGTCCACCAACGAGAGCGACCTGCAGTTGCCTCTCTCCGGAATACGGGTTTTAGAAATTACCAATCTTATTGCGGGGCCGATGGCGGGGAGACTGCTGGCAGACCTCGGTGCAGATGTCATCAAGTTGGAACCGCCGACAGGCGATATTTCCCGCCCGATTGGTCGCACGTACTTCTACAGCGTTAATTACGGAAAGCGGTCAATCGCGGTCGATACCTCGAAGCCGGAGGGCAAGGAGGTGGTCCGAAAAATCGCCGCGACGTGCAATGCCATGCTTGCCAATCTGCGGCCGGGGGCAACTGCACGCATGGGTATTGGCAATGCGGTTGACGAGAACCTGGTCGAGGCCCAGATCAGCGGCTATGGCTTCACCGGGCCCTATGCCCACCGCCCCGGCATTGATCCATTGGCCCAGGCATTCATGGGACTGGAACGGGCGCAAGGTGGTCAGGGCAACCCACCGTCTTTTCCGGCGCAACTTGCACCAACGGATTTCACAACCGGGACAATGACGGCATTCGGTATCGTCTTGTCGTTGTTTGCCCAGGCCCGCGGCAGTGCCAAAGGACAGAGGGTTGAAGTCAATCTGCTGGATGGAGGAATTGTTCTCAGCTCGGAGTGGTTCACACGCTATACGGGACGCCCGGATCGTGAACTCGCCGACAAGCAGCAATTCGGACCCAATCCATTTCACCGGATCTACGAGACGAATGATGGGTTCATCTACGTTGCTGCGGACACGCCCGAACAACGGGTCGCGATGCTAACTGCTATTTCAAGTGAAAACTTGACTGTATCGGAACTCATTGGTTCAGGCGACCGCCACCCCAATGAGAGCGCAGCAGCACAACAACTGGTCCAAGCTTTTGCGACTATGACAACCAATGCAGCGGAGGAAAAGCTGTCTGCTGCAAGTGTGCCTAGTGCGCCTGTGGCCGCTGCAGAAAGCGATGCTTTCTTTTCGGACCCGATGGCGGAACTTAACGGATGGTCCGTCACCAAGCCCCATGCCACGGCTGGTAGGCTGACTGCCGTGTGTCGCTACATCGGACAAGGTGAGTATCGCGATCCCAGCATTCTTGCGACGCCGCTGCTCGGCGAACACAACGCAGACATTCTCCGCGAAAGCGGATTCAAAGATGATGAAATCGTTCAGTTGCGGAACGACAATCTTATTACGCACGAAGAAATGCCCAATCAGGGATAGTGAACAATGAAAATCATTCAAACCCTGCCACAGAGTGACCTTGGCGCTGTACCGGCTGCCGCGAAGGCAGCCGAGGATGCCGGCTTCGACATGCTGATGACCATGGAGAATAAGCACGATCCGTTCCTGGCCTTGGCTGTCGCAGCCGTCGCAACGGATAGTGTCGAGCTTGGCCCCGGCGTGGCCATTGCTTTTCCACGTAGTCCGATGGTTGTGGCCAATGTCAGTTGGGATCTACAGCTGGCCAGCAAAGGCCGCTTTGTTCTTGGTCTTGGACCACAGATCCGCCCACACAATGAGAAGCGTTTCTCCGTGCCATGGTCACCGCCCGTGCCGCGCATGCGTGAGTACGTCAATGCATTGCGTGCGATCTGGCGTGCTTGGGAAACCGGTGAGCGGCTGCGCTTCGACGGCAAGCACTATACATTCACGCTCATGATTCCGAACTTCGTACCGCCATCGACCGGTCAACCGCCGGTGCCGATTACGATAGCAGCTGTTGGTGAGCACTCTCTGCGATTGTCCGGCGAGGCCTGCGATGGAGTGAGGCTGCATCCATTCTGCACGCGCGCCTATGCTGAAGACGTCGCAATCCCTCTTATCAAGCAAGGCATGGCGAAGACAGGCCGCAAGCGAGAGAACTTCGAAGTAACCGGCGGCGGCTTCATTGCCACCGGAGAAACCGATGAAGACGTCGCGCAAATGGTCGAGTGGGTTCGCTACCGCGTAGCATTTTATGGATCGACACCGGGCTACTGGCCGGTGTTTGAGCACCACGGACTTGGCGATCTCGGTCGCAAACTCAATCAAATGACGAAGGAAGGTCAGTGGGACAAGATCGCAGGCGAGGTCAGCGATGATATTGTTCGCATGTTCACCGCTGTCGGTCGATACGATGAACTGGCAACAGCCATTGAAGCGCGGTTCGGAGGCGTGTCGGACGCTGTCTATGCCAGCACATCATCCGACAAACGCCCAGCCATCCCAGCCGACGTGCTGCAGGATATCAAAAAGATTCCGATGCAGTTTCAGGGCTTCAACCGGTCCTGGTAGGCCGCACTATTCAACGAGCGGGAGTCCTTCGTCGCGGCGGATGTCGTTGATCACTTCCTTCACGCGCTGCCGGAGTGGGGCGTACTGGACACCGAACTCTTCGACGAGCCGGCTATTGTCGATCATAAAATTGCTCGAGATTTCACGCCCGCCAGAATCAGCCCCAAAGCGAATGTCGGCGTCAGGCAGAAATTCGCGAACCAACGCAGCCAGGTCGCCCATGCTAATAGTCGTGCCGCTCGAATTATAAGTCTCGTGTTTGGGTTTGTCGGATAGCAACACGCGCGCAAACACTTCGGCCATGTCTTCAACGTGGATAACACAGCGCATGGCATCCGAATGTGGGAACTCCACCATTTGGCCACGCGCCGGCTGGCACATGCAGTTGACATGGTCGATCGAACCAAATTTTTTGTCCGGCCCGGTAACGTTGGCAGGGCGGATGCAGGTAATTGTCATGCCGTAAGCCCGGCGATAGTCCAGTGCCTGCCATTCGTTATAGATCTTGTTGACGGCATATTGCTTGTCGCCATGACGTTCGTCGGTCTCATCAACCAGGCGTTCGCCGAACTTGGATTGCGGACCGGAGACGGCAAGTGAGCTTGCGAATACAGTGTGCTTGACGCCAAGTCGCCGCGCCGCTTCGAAGCAGTTATCCATGCCTTGAATATCGAGTTTGAAAGCGATATGCGGCGCCAGCTCACCGATGAAATAGGATAAGTTGACCACGCGTTCGGCCTTCGACTCCTGCATCGCGCCGATAACATCGTCGAACTGGGTGACGTCACCGCGCACGACTGTGACCTTATCCGACAACTCAGCGAAGGCGGACGTGGCACCGGCCACATCAATGTCCATGCACGTCACATCATGTCCGGCCGATACGAGCAGCGGTATCAACCGGCGTCCGATAAAGCCTGCGCCACCGATGGCTAGAATGGACATATCGTGCTTCCTCTTTTCTTCACCGCCAAGTCTGGCTGTCACTTCCGAAGGGTCGTTGGTTTCTGTTGCCTGTTACGCTGCCGAAGGAGCAGCGCCGTGGATCGTACCGTCGTTCCAGCTCTCGACATACTCGGCAATGGAAACCGTCCAGCCGTTCTTCATATTCTCATCGAAATACTCGAAAAGGACCCCATCCGGTGCGTACATCGAGAGAAGCACAGTGCCTCCGCCGTCACCGCCGTGCTCCAGATGGGGCAAAGCGTCGGGGTTGGCGAGTGCGTACTCGCCGGTTTTGCGGTGGATGTTTTTGATCGTGCCGTCCGGTTGGGTTTCACTGAGAAACTGTTCGCCTTCCAATACCAAGGTCATGGTCGAGGCGACATGGCGATGCCTACGGCAGTGGCCCTTGCCGGGTGCATAGCGCAGCAACATGTCGAGTCGGCCACTCGGTTCATCGTAGCCCAGCAGGCTGTACTCGAAGTCGATCTTGAACTCTTTGCAGGATGGATCCGTGACGTGACGCCATTCCACTGCATCGAAATCGATTGTGTCATGCACTTTGACCACGGCGTAACCTCCAGCCTTCTTTATTTGAAACGAGTTTAGGCGCAGCGGTTTTAAGCCCGCAAGCGTCCGGGCTTCTCATATGCGATTGTTGGTCAAACGATCTTGCGAGCCTTGAGTTCTTCAAGTTGGTCCATCGTAATGCCGATCTCCGCCAGCACGTCTTCAAGATCTGCCGCCATCTCCGGCGCTCCCTTGGTCAACGGTGCCTGGCCAGGAATGCGAATAGCCGGACCCGTTGAGGTCACGGTTGTGCCATCCGGCGCGTCATAGGAGATGATCTGCCCCGTCGAGCGTGCGAATGGATTGTCCAGTGCTTTGGCAATGTCGTTGACCGGAGCGGCTGGAACTCGGCCGGCAAACTTCTCCATCCATTCGTCCGTTGTGTGGATCGAAAATGCCTCGTCGAGAACGTCAGTGAGCTGGTCGCGATTGCGTAATCTGTCAGCAAAGCGGGCAAAGTCCGGATCAGTGGCAAGCTCCGGTCGGTCCATGGCTTTGCACATCACCGGCCAGAATTTCTCCTTGTTGCACATGATGAAGATCCAGCCGTCTTTGGTCTTATAGAGTTGGCTGGGGGTCAGATTGGGATGGCCGGATCGAGCAACCCGGCCGGTATTGACACCGGCGGTCAGATACCAGGTCCCGACATAGCAGATGTTGGCAATCGCAGCGTCGAATAGGCTGACATCATAGTCACTGCCTTTGCCACTTGTCCGGGCACCAATGATGCCGGACGACAGGGCAACGGCGGCCTGCAACCCGGTTGACAGATCGACCAGGGAGAGCCCGCAGCGAGATGGAGGTCCATCAGGTTCCCCCGTCAACGAGAGATAACCGCATTCGGCCTGCATGAGATAATCATAGCCAGGCCACGACTCGCGCTCGTTGTTGCGACCGTAAGCTGAGAGGTGCACACACACGATCTTTTCGTTGACGTGTTTGAGAGCATCATAGGTCAACCCGAGCTTCGCTGGCAGATCACCGCGCAAATTGTTGAACACGGCATCGGCCGTCTTGACCAGGCGATGGAGAATTTCGGTGCCCTCGTCTGTCTTGAGATTAAGCGTGATGCTGCGCTTGTTGCGATTGAAGGCCTGGTGAAACATGCTGTCGCCCGCCGGCAGCGGATCATCAGGGTGGCGAACGTGGCGTCCGACGTCTCCGCCATCAGTCGTGTTCTCAATCTTGATGACTTCAGCACCCAGGTCGGCCAGTTGCATGGTACTGAACGGGCCGGCGCCATACTGTTCGACGGAGATGATGCGGACGCCTTCAAGTGGGAAGTTCATGTCTTCTTGCCTGGTTGGTAGTCAATGGTCTGTCGGAGTTGAGTGCTGTGAGGTAGGCTCGCCGCATGGAGTCACTCAGGCAAGCAGGGCTCTCAGCATTTGCGGGGTGCCGCCGCCTGAGCGGCTAGATCGGATTCCGCGCCACCAGCTGACGGGCAATAATAATCTTTTGCAGCTCATTGGTACCTTCACCGATACACAGCAATGGCGCATCTCGATAGAGCCTCTCGATCTCGAACTCCTTCGAATAGCCGTAGGCTCCGTGGATACGCATCGACTCTGTTGCATTGAATAGCGCCGTCTCTGTCGCCATCAACTTGGCCATACCGGCTTCCATATCGCATCGCTCTCCGGCATCAAGTGCCTCAGCTGCCGCTCGGGTCAAATGTCGTGACGATTCGAGTTTGGTCGCCATATCCGCAAGTTTGATCTGGATCGATTGGTGCTGTGCGATCGGTTGCCCAAACGTCTCGCGCTGCTGTGCGTAGGCGACAGCCAGGTCAAGGGCTCGCTTGGCAACGCCGACACCGCGTGCAGCGACATTGATGCGGCCAAGTTCAAGTCCACCCATGGCGTGTTTGAGGCCAAGTCCTTCGGTCCCGCCAATCAGATGGTCTGCTGACAGCCGGTAATCTTCAAACACCAACTCGGCCGAATCGATACCCTTGTAGCCGAGTTTCTCCAGCTTCCGACTCGCCGTGAAGCCTTCGCCCTTGGGCGCGATAAACAAGCTGGTGCCTTTGTGGCGCGGCTCGACTTCCGTGTCGGTCTTAACCAAAAGTGCAAAGCACGATCCGTGGATGCCGTTTGAGATCCAGGTCTTGGTCCCATTGATAACGTAGTCATCGCCATCGCGTTTGGCAGAAGTGCGGATCGCCTGCAGGTCAGTGCCGCAGTTGGGTTCGGTCAGCGCCAGGCCGCCACGGACATCACCCGTTGCAAATTTTGGCAGCCAGGTCCGCTTTTGCTCTTCCGTGCCAAATCGCATAACCGCATTGGCCATAATCAGGTGTGAATTGAAGATGCCGGAGAGAGACATCCAACTTTCAGTGACCCGTTCGACGATCTTGGCATAGGTCGTCACGTTCAGACCAAGCCCGCCGTATTCTTCAGGAATGATTGAGCCAAACAGACCAAGCTCTTTCATACCCTCAACCATGTCGGCCGGATATTCATCGGCATGTTCCAAAGCCATCACATGCGGCTCGACTTCACGTACAAGGAATTTGTCGACCGCATCGATGATCTGAGTTTCGACTTCGATGACTTCAGGTGATTGATGTCCGTCCATAATCTCCAGCCTCATTCACTTTTTTTCGCGCGACAAAGCGACGATTGTAGCTAAGCAGCCGCTTGTCCTCACGACTTGCGAGTGTTCTTTTCGGTTCAGACATTTGTTCCGGAGCACGCAGCGAAGGGAGGTAAATGTCTGAATCAGAACACTAGGCACGATGCCAATTAGTAGTTTGCGACCTTGTCTTCGACTGAATGCCCCCGCATCGGCATCAGCATGGACCGCGTAAACGACATAAATTCAGAGCCATCCTGCTTCAGGCCGATGGTGCGAATTTTAACAATGCCCTGGTTGGGTCGCGATTTTGACTCGCGCTTCTCCAGGACTTCAGATTCTGCATAGATCGTATCGCCGGCGAATACTGGTCCGGTCAAAGCGATGTTGTCCCAACCAAGATTTGCGATTGCCTTCTGGCTGGTATCAGACACTGACATGCCGGCGACCACAGCCAAAGTGAAGGTGCTGTTGACCAGCGGTTTTCCAAATTCACTGTGCTTGGCATATTCCACATCAAAGTGCAGCGGATGCGTATTCATCGTCAGCAGAGTGAACCAAGAGTTATCGGCCTCGGTGATCGTGCGGCCGGGACGATGTTCGTAAACGTCGCCAATATTGAAGTCTTCAAAGTAACGCCCGAGCGACTCACGATATCGCTGTGGCCCAACCTCTTTTGCACCGTACATCTATTTTGCTCCGTGTCTCGCGGTCTATTTCTGAGCAGAGAAGATCGAGTTGTAGCCTTCCTTGGCCCAGTTTGGCGGCACCGGACAGGGCCGCGGGTCAAAATGCGCAAACCTGGCTTCCTGGCCGCGGACAATTTCGCCGGTCTTTGACGTCGGCGAGGGCGCCGGCATCCACGCAAATGCATCTGCAGATGCGAATACGAATAGCGGCAGGGCGCGGACGCGCTGTGTCAGGTTCGAGCGTGATCCATGGATCGTGCGGCAATGGATGGCAATCACCGTGCCCGGACCACCCGTCATATCAGCGGCGCTATCCAAATCGACACCAGCCAGATCCTGTTCGGAGATTGAACCAGTCCAGCGGTCGTCCTCATCCCGTTGCACAAAAAGTTCACCATTGTGCGATCCGGGTACGCAGCTCAACGGACCTTCATCAGTGCCGACATCATCCAAATGGACGCCAAGCGTAACCAGAGAATAGTTCGTATGCGGCCAGGCGCTGATATCCTGGTGCCACTTCACGATCTCGCCACTGCCAGGCCACTTGTAGTTAAGCTTGCTGGAATGAAACTTCACATCCGGGCCGAGCAGATCCGATGCAATCTCCGTGAGCGGCGAATCGCTTGCAAATACCCAAAAGTCTGGATGGCGGTCGACAAGCGCCTTCAGGCGCCGGACATGCGGTGTCTCGGAAGAGTGATTGGGGCCGATGTCAAAGACGTTATCAGAAACCGAAAAGCGGCGGCTGGCGTCGAGGAATTGCTCTGAAAGTGACTTGAGCTGTTCTATCCACCCGGTCGGGATCGCATTCGGGATCGTGACAAAGCCATCCTGAAAGTATTGCTCACGCTGTGTCTGGCTCAACAGTGAGGGATTGTGCCGAAGGATGTCTTCAGGGGTCATAGCAGTGCCTGGGTCAGTTGCCTGGAAGCGGCTCTGGAAATTGCTCACTCCAATGTGCAGCTAGACAACCCTGCCCGGCACAAAATGGCAACCAAGTAGCGAATTTTGCTAATCACCGACGCGATAAGCAGTTGCCAAACGGGATTGATCATTGCTTGTCCCATGAACGAAGACAGAATTGATATCCGGAATAGTCCGATTTTCGGTTCAGACATTTGCATTTGGCGTTCGAGGTTGGGACCTGCTGTCAAACGGGACCAGACGTCAGATGCACGACACGAGAGAGGCCCGCAATGACTGAACGAGAGAAGCTTCGCCAGAAGGGTACTGAAGTCCGCCGAAAGTTGGGATTGCCGGATGATATCGGAGTTGAGCTTCTGCCGGGTATGCCGCATCTGGTTGACGAAGTAATTTTCGGTCGCGTCTGGGCCCGACCCGGCCTGGAACTCGAAGACCGCATGTTGGCAACCCTGTCCGCCCTAACCTCCAAACAGTATATGCCGCAACTCGGATTTTACGTCAGAGGCGCGCTAAACATCGGTATGGAGCCACGCCTGATCCAGGAAGTCATGCTGCATTGCGCGATGTATTCCGGTATGCCAACCGCGCTGAACTCACTGGAAGTCATCAAAAACATATTCAGCGAACGAGGCCTGCCGAAACCAGACGAAGACCTGCAGGAGCATAATCTTGATGAGCTCATGAAGATCGGTGATGACACGATGCGTGATCTACATCGCGAACGGGCAGATGGTGGCTATGCAGCACCGGATTCAGCTGCCAGCACGCTATACGTGAACGCGATCCAGTATCTTTACGGTGAGATCTGGAACCGCCCTGGTATCAGCCGGCGCCAACGTATGGTTTGCTCGGTGGCAGCCTTCACTGCAACACAGATGGCCGGCCAACAGCGCAAATTCTTTCAGTCGGCTCCCAATGTTGGGGTTTCGCGCAATCAGGTTATAGAGACCATCATTCAGACAGGACCATACTCTGGCTTCCCGCCGGCCTTGAACGCTCTGACGGTGGCCGAGGAGGTGCTGGGCTAACAGCTGGCGCGCCCACTCATCGCCATGTCATAATCCCCGGACAAAACACCGTGCTCAAGCGGCTGATCGCCAAAACGGCCGGTTAATCAGATGGTTGCTTTTTTTCGATGGGGTTATTGACCAGCACCAGCCACATTTGCCAGCGTAGCGGCTGTAGAAGGCTGATGATTAACGAGCACGGTTAGTGACATGCGAAGTTTCATAGGAGCGTTGCTTTGTCTGGCGTCCGGTTTTGCCTTGCCTTTGGCTGGTGTCGTCGGATGGGGGCTATGGCTGGAACGCAGAGATGACTTCGACACGCTAGTTAACCTGGCAGCCTCTCGCCTCCACGAGCTAGGACTGCCGCCAACAATCGGCATTGAATTCGTTGTTCCGGGCATCGTCGTGCTGAGCCTAATCCTGATTTGGCTCATCGCCGGGTCAAAGGTCGAGCGCGCGAAGTGGATGGGGATCGGAGCCAGCCTGTTCGCGGTCGTAATCGTCGGCTTGATGATGGCGAACTAGAGGTGTCACGCCATCGGCCAGCCGTCGGCCACGCACAGCATCTCACGATGCCAGTCTAGATGTACATGTCCTGTAGATTGTAATCCTTGAGGACGCTCGCGCGCTTGTCCTCACTCCAGCGACACTCTTCGTCCTTTCCAGCAAACGGCTGGTAAGTGTAACGCTTCTCATGAGGGTACTTCTGCTGGCGGGCATCAACGGCCAGCGCAATCAGGCGCGAGCGATTCTGGACACGCTCTTCAGTGTAAGTGTGCTCAACACCATCCAGCTTTTCGGTCGTCACGTTGAGCACGCGCTTGCGCGGAAAGAAACCGGCATTGAGCGTGATCCGCCGATCCGGCGAGGCATTCGCGAATGAGCCGTGCACCGCCTGCCGATTGAGCACCATGACATCACCTGGTTCGCAGACCATCGGAACAGCACCTTGAATGCGCTCCGAACCACTTTCTGCGACCAGTTTCTTGATATCCACTTTGCCGGATTTATGACTGCCGGGCAGCGTCCAAACACAGTTTGCTGCCGTACTGGGATAGAGTTGCGTCATGAAGTTGAAGCCGTGCGCGCCTTCGTCCCAATCGGCTGCATCCCAGTGGGTCGTGCCATCCTGATGCCAGGCGACCGATGGCCCGAGACCTGGTTCCTTCACGAATGTGACCTCGTTGTAGGGCACGAAATCGGCGCCGTTAATGGCTTCCGCCACCGCAAGCAATCCGGGGTGTCCATAAAGATGAAAACACGAATCCATCAGCTGTAGATTTCCGTCCAGCAGCTGTACCGTCCAATCCGGCGCATCGTCGGCCGGCTTTGCATCAGCCATTTTGACCGGATGGCGGCCCTTGTTAAGCGACGTGCCACCGAGTGGGTCACTCAACGGCTTGGCCCACCGGTAGGCAGGCCGCTTGAACTCTTGTGCCAGTGCCGGTCGGCCGAAGCGGTCCGTGTTCCCATCAGGCTCTGTCGGTGCACCGTCGAGAACCCGTTGCACATCCGCGCGGAGCTCCGCCAGTTCCTCTTTGCCAACCACATTCTCAAAGACGTAAAAACCATGTTTCCAGTACGCGGCAACGATGTCTGGATGTAGCTTGCCGTTCTCATCCAGACGAATTGGTCCACGATTGCCGAGCGCGCGTGCCTTGGCTTCACCCTCACGGAGGTAGTCCTTCATCGTGTTCGCGTAGTCCTCTGCGGATACATCATTTTGGACGGATGCGTCTGCCATCTTGTGAGCTCCGGTGTGTGTGAACGCTAACCTGTATAGTCTTCTGATTGCAGCGGATCGACAATCAAAAACCGATCATCTATCCGCTGGTTGATGTATCGGTGGATGGTGCGAGAACGGCACCGCTCTCGATCAGTTGGTTCACTTCATCGTCGTTGAAGCCAATCTCGCGCAGAACATCCTGTGAGTGCTCGCCAAGCAGCGGCGCTGGCGCAGGAGTGCGTCCGTCACCAATCGGCATTTTGGTCTGGAGGATAGCGCCGATTGCGGGATCATCGAACTCCTGCAGCACGCCGCGCGCGGCGACATGTGGATCGTTCACAACGCCTTCGACATTCAGAACAGGTGCACACGGCACCTGGCCTTGGCGCAGCTTCGCCAGCACATCGTCGTTTGATTGTTTGGACAGCGCGGCCTCGATGATCTCCGTGAGCGCGGCCCGATTTTCAACCCGAGCCGGCATATCGACAAAGCGGTCATCAGAAAGAAGGTCCTGCAGATCGAGTGCATCGCACAAGCGTTGCCAGAACCTCTGTGTTGATGCGCCAATAAAAATCAGCCCGTCGCGGCCGTTAAAAACCTGATAGGGCGAGAATGTCGCCAGTGCGGAGCCGGTACGCGGTGGCACGACACCCGTCTGCGCATATCGCGCTATGCCTTGCGACATCCATGACAGCGCTGACTCAAGCAAGTTGAAGTCCAGCCGTTTGCCTTCGCCGGTTTGATCCCGGGATCTAAGCGCATCCAGCACGCCGATCACGACGTACATGCCGGTGCCCATGTCGATCAGCGAAGGCCCGACCCGCACCGGTGATCGGTCAGGCTCGCCCGTTGCCGACATAATACCTGAGATCGCTTGTGCCACGGCATCATAGCCACGCAACTCACTGTAGGGGCCGGTCTGGCCAAATCCGGAGATTGAGCAATAGATAATATCCGGCTTCAGCTTGGCGACAGCCTCGTAACCATAACCGAGCCGTTCCGCAGCACCCGGTGTAAAGGCCTCGAGCATAACATCCGCTTTGGCGATCAGCCGATGCATGACGTCCCGGCTCTCCGGCGTCTTGAGGTCAATCGAAATGCTGCGCTTGTTGCGATTGACCACGGCGAATGTCGCCCCGCCATTTGCCGGCCGGAAGTGATCACCGCCAGGCGGTTCAACCTTGATGACATTAGCGCCCAGCTCCGTCATCAGCATTGTCGAGAATGGGCCTGACAATGCATGGCTCAGGTCAAGTACGGTGATACCGGTCATAGAGCGGGTCAAAGACACCTCCAGAGAGTAGACAATCGCAGTCGATACTGCCCGACACTCTATAATTTGCTGCACCACATCTCGATAGCAGATCTGATATCGCCGCGATCCGGCTTTTCCTATCGTCCTGCAGCAGTCTAAAATAGGCGCAGCATTTGGTTGACAGCCGCATGGACAAGCGGGCTGCGTGTCGAGGAGACATGCGATGACGATTTCGATTGAGCAGAAGCATTCTTTGTTCGTCGGCGAGGTTGATGGTGTGACACTCTCGCCTGACATGGACGACCTGACGGTTGCTGCCATTGATGACGCCATAAACAACTATGCAGTTCTGATCTTCCACGGTCAGAAGCTGGACAACGAGGAGCTCTACGCAGTCGGAGAGCGTTTCGGCAGGATAGCGGCTCCGCGCAATCACAGGGCTGGACAGCGCATCGAGAAAGCAGGCATTGCCGACATTTCAAATCTCAATGAGAAAGGCGAAGTACGTCGCCGCGATGACAATCGTCGCCTCGATGGATTGGGCAATCAGCTCTGGCATTCCGATGCCTCGTTCCGACCGATCTCGGGCGCGTTATCGATGCTCTATGCCCACGACATTCCCCCAAAGGGCGGCGATACCGAGTTTGCTGACCTGCGCGCAGCCTACGACGACCTGGACACGGAATTGAAGGAAGAGATCGAGGGGCTCTCGGTGGAACACTCGATCTTCCATTCTCGCGGCCTGCTTGGTCATACCGATTACACGGACGACGAGCGCAAAGCACTGCCGCCTGTGCGCCATCCATTGGTGCGCAAGCATCCCGGATCGGGGCGCAAAACGCTTTATCTCGGCGCCCATGCTTCGCACATCGTTGACTGGCCAATGCCGGAGGGGCGGTTGCTGCTCTACGAACTCACCGCCCATGCCACAGAACGGCGATTCACCTACGCACACCAGTGGGCCGTTGGCGACTTGGTGATCTGGGACAACCGGTGCACGCTACATCGCGGCCGCCGCTACGATGATGTAAAATACAAGCGTGACCTGCGCCGCGTCACGACCCAGGACATGGATAGCGTCAAAGACAACCCTGAGCTGGTTGCAGAAATGGGACTGATCGCATGAGCGAATTGGATTTCACAAATCAGACTGTTCTGGTTGTCGGTGGCTCCAGCGGCATCGGCAACGGGATTGCACAGAGTTTCAGAAAGCGCGGCGCTACGGTTCATATCTGGGGCACCCGCGCAACCGTCGACGACTACGCTGCCGAAGAAGGCTCTGACCTGGCGGGGTTGAACTATGCCTGTGTGAATGTTTCCGATTTCGACGGGCTGGAGCACTACGAGCCACCGTTCGATACAGTCGATGTCGTTGTCCTTTGCCAGGGAATTGTTCGCTACAAGCGGGAAGAGTTCACACGCCCGGGCTGGGAAGCTGTGATGGATGTCAACATCAACTCGGTTATGCATTGCGCGACCAAGTTTCACCCGATGCTTGCACAATCCAAAGGCGCCTTGATCATCGTCAGCTCAGTGGCGGGCTTCCGAGCCGCCATGGGCAATCCCGCCTACGCTGCTTCGAAGGCCGGCGCTGTTGGACTGTGCGCCACACTCGGCGAGGCCTGGGCTGCAGACGGCATTCGCGTCAACGGCATCGCACCCGGCTTCGTCGACACCAAGATCACCAAGGTCACGACTGAAAACGAAAAGCGCCTGCAGGGCACACTCCAGAAAATACCAGCCCGCCGCCTCGGCACACCAGAGGACATGGCTGGCGCTGCACTCTACCTGGCGTCTCCACTTGCATCATACGTCTATGGCCAGACCATCATCGTCGATGGCGGGCTCTCACTATCCTGAGCCGGCATTCGCGAAGATCGCCTGAGCCGTGTCACCGGATTGACTGAACCAAATGGAGGCAAATCATGCCGCTGGCAGATATCGGTGACGCTCAGATCCATTTTGAGATGGCAGGCGATGGGTCGCCGTTGGCGTTACTTCTCCCACAGTCGCGCGGGCCCGTTGGACTGGCACCATTGCATGATGCGCTGGCGCAAGATCATAAGCTGCTGACGTATGATCAACGCGGAACCGGAAGGAGTTCGCCGGCGCAGGCAGGGATGTCGATGTCGGCTCAGGCCTCAGATCTGGTCGCAGTATTGGATGCACTTGCCATTGAAAGGGCTTCCCTGCTGTGTCATTCAACCGGCTGCGGGATCGGCATATCGGTTGCAGCCCAACACCCGGACCGCGTCGAGAACCTTGTTCTGGCATCGCCGTGGACACACGCAGACTGGCATCTCACGACGATGCAAAATCTCAGAATTGAGCTGGCGAGCAGCTTAGCGCCGGTCCCATATGCTCATTTCAATGCCTCGCTGCTTTATCCGCCTGACTATCGCCGCAGCAATGCTGAGGGATTTGAAAAGCTCGCCAACGCAGCATCGGAACAACCACATAATGCCGACGCCATCCGATCACGCCTTCAGGCCATCCTGAGTTTTGACGCACGGCCGCTTCTTGCCCAGATCTCCTCGCCGACCTTGGTCATCACAGCTCGCGACGATCAACTTATGCCGTCGTGGTTCGCCGACGAAGCAGCTGCGGACATTGCAAACTCTGAGCTCATTCAATTGGATACTGGCGGTCATATGATTCTCGAGACCAACTACTCCGAGGTAAGCCGGCATGTGCTGCGGTTTCTGGGTGAGCAATCAGCTTGAGTGTAGGCTCTACACATCAGTATCAGTCGAGTAGCGCCGAAGTCATAGCCCCAGTTTTCACGAATGGAAGAATGTGAGCTCCACGAACCCGAGCCAGTTTCCCCAGAAGCAAGACGTGATCTCTGGCTCGAAGCGCCTGTCTGTTGTAGCTTTTCCGGCATTGATATGAGCCCACCGTTCCAAATTGCCGAGTGGGCGTGAAAGGAGATAAGCAATCATGATCAGGGGCATTGTCGTCGCGCTGCTCGCTCTCCCGCTCACCGGCTGTTTGGACTGGTACTATAGCCGGACATATGACCAGACACCAAGTGGCAAGCTTTCGGGCAAACTCGTCGTTGAGTGGATTGATCAGGACAAATTTGTTTTCCTCCCGGACGAGAAAAATCCATTGGTTTTCACCAGAAGCAGCGGCGAAAAAATCCAACCTCAGACAATGTTTACCGATGGGGGCTCCATTCCCAGGGCTTTGCGCGCTGTGAAGAGCTACTCGCCGTGGGGATACGCGCCCGCATTCATCATCCACGATTGGCTCTTCGTGATGAACCACTGCAAGATTTCTGGTCACGAAAAGTATGACGTCGACAAAGCAGCGCAAGTGATGGCTGAAGCGATAAAAACCGTTATGGAGAATCCCAAGTACGGGGGACCGAACAAACTCGTACTCTACAGTATGTATGAAGCTGTGCGCTCGCCCGTCGCCAAAAGCTACTGGGACAACGGCAAATGCGATACGCCTGAAGGTAAGAGGGTTATGCCGAGATCAAGCTTCCGCAAGATTGCACCGAGGTCGCTGGAGCAAGGCACAGCGGCAAGCGCACCGGCGCGGCCACGGTTTGAAATCTCGTTCTGAGGCAGACAATCACGGGGCCGGGTGGACGCAGGCGATGTGACACCAGCTTGTCCGGAAATGATATAGACGTCGCCGACGGCTTGGCTTCAAGCTGCAGCATCCGTGATTGCATCAACATGAATAGCCGCGCAGTCCACCAGTGGGTATTCGCAATTGTTGGCGTCAAATGCCAAGGCTAGATCGGTCCCGCCAAGCATGATCGCATCAACCTGTCCATGCGTGACGAACCACGTGCAGGCATCATTGAACACCCGGCGCTGTTCTTCGGTCACAAACCCGGCACTGGCCATTGTGACGTAAGCCTCATGAACCTGATCGAGTTGCGCACCCAGCGGCGGTATCACTTCAGTCTGGCTAAAGCCGCCATAGAACCGGGTTTCCATGACAGTCCGCGTACCCATGATCCCGACACGCTTCAGACCGCGTGCCGTGACGGCCTTTTCAACTTCGCTCAGCATGTTGATGACGGGAAGCGGCGAAACTTGCTCGAACTCTTCAATACAGAAATGACCGCCGATCGATGTGACCACAACACAGCCTGCCCCGGCAGCAGCCAAACGCTCTGTCAACCGTTTGTAGATCGCGACCTGTGCCGCGGTGTCGTTGTGAGCCAGGTTTGTAAGCAGTGTTGGTGAATCGGCATGCACCATCGTCAAATCAAGCGGGATGTCGCGACGCGCGAAGTTGCCAATCAGACGTTGATAATAGAAGTCGGTCGCGGCTGGACCTATGCCGCCAATCAATCCGACATGCATAGCGCGCTCCTTGAGTGTGCGAGAGCAGACATAACCATAGCGGATCACATCATGCTTTGATTGCCTCTCCATCGCGCTCAATCATCAGTGAGACCAGCCGCTCATCAACTGTCTCAGTCTTGTGTGTCGTCTGGTTGGTATAGACCCAGACAATTTCGCCGGTCGTACGCAGGTCGTCGGCATCTTTGCCATGGACCTCAAAATCAAACCGGATTGACGATCGCCCGATCCGCCCAACCTTGACGCAGACATCAATCTCTTCATCGAAGTATGCCGGGGCGGAATATTCCACCAGCGAACGCACTGTGTGAAAGTCGATGCCCGCTTTCTCCGTCTCAGACTTGTAGTCGTAGGGCAGCGTCCGGAAGTACTCCGTAATGGCGCAGTCGTAGTAAGTCAGATAGTGCGCATTGAAGACGATGCCCTGACCGTCAATCTCAGAGTAGCGAACGCGGAAGCGATGAAAAAATTTGTAGTCGGAACGTGCCATGCTCTGCCCATCTCTCAGGTCTTTTGATGTCTACGGGCAGAGCACACAGTTGCAAGCGTTTCGTCAAGTGTGACAGAGCAATGATCATCACTTAAGAAGCGAGCAACGCGCCCTTAATCGGCATCGTTCCGATTCCGACAATAGGCGCGTTCCTCTTGAGCAAGTTAGGCGCTCGGCTTGCGCGCGACGATCAGCTTTGTCATCCCCGGGATGAGATCGTCACTATGCTCGACTTCGAAACCAGCTTCGATAAGGGCCGTCCGCAACCACGCAATCGACAGCGATTGAGCGTCCGGCGTGAAGGCCATGTGCTGCAATTGCCAGAGCGCCGCCAACGGTGGACCGCGGCGATCGGATTCAACCATGAAGTCATGGATCATCAGAACGCCGCCGGGCTGCAACGAATTCATGGACCATTCCATTAGTTCGCTGATCCGGTCGCCGGGAACGCCGCTCAGGAGGTAGGACATCAAGATGGCATCCTGCTCTGTCGGCCAGGTCGACTCCAGCGCATTGCCCGGCACGTAGCTGACGCGGTTGACAAGGTCAGCGTCTGAGATGAACCGCCAGCCGATTTCAGCAACGTTTGGAAAGTCAATGATCGTCGATGTCAATTCCGGATAGGCGTTGCACAAACTGATCGTCATGGCGCCGGTGCCGCCTCCGACATCCAGCAGCCGCTCTGCTTTCGAAAGATCAACGGTGCGCGCCAGTGTCCGGCCCGGTCCCAATGAGCCTGCATGCTGCGATTCACTGTAGAGCATCGCCTGGTCGCCATCCGACATCCAATGGGCATAGGAATCGACCTGATCGGCATTGAGGGAACCATCCAGCACTTCGTTGAGTTGCTGCAGGAAGGGATACATCTGCTTGTCGATCTGGTAGCGCAGATAGTCGCCGAAGTCGTACTTGGCGCCGCGCACCAGGAAGTGCTCCGCCGCCGGTGAATTGGAATAGCGGCCGTCTTCGTATTTCAGAGCGCCAATACTGGAGAGCGCTGTCGATAGAGTCATGACTCGATTTCGCGGAACTTTTGTCGCTGCTGAAATCTCATCACTGTTCTTCGGACCTTCCGACAGCAGCGTGAAGAGATCGATATGCAGGCCCGCGAACATTGCTTTGGACGCCATAAAACCGAATGCTACGCGCGACAGTTCTTCCGAAGTCTCCAGTAGTTTTTCTTCCACGAAGGGCTCCTTCTGCACGGTGCCGGAGTGGCAAGCCGTTCCATTGGTTGGTCGATTTGAGAAAAATATATGTCGGTACTACTACATTTCACAGAATGTGGGAACCGGGCGCAACCTGCTAGCTAAGGCTCGCCCGATCGCCGACCAGCATTGGTCGTTGACATTGGTCTGTTCAATCTATACTTAACCATTAAGTTAAGTGATGGATGGTCAATGCAACAATCTCAAGAACTCGACCGCGCATTTGGAGCCCTTTCTGATCCAACCCGTAGAGCGATGGTAACCAGGCTCGGGCACAATGGGACATGCACAATAAGTGAACTCGCTGAGCCTTTCGATATGTCGCTGCCCGCAGTCATGAAACACGTTGCGGTGCTTGAAAATGCCGGCTTGCTTTCTCGCCAGAAAATCGGCCGAACGGTCCGCTGCACGCTGACTCCGACGCCGATGCGCGAAGCCATGGATTGGCTCGAACAAACACAGCAGTTCTGGGAAAGCCGCCTCGACGCCCTTGCAGATTTTGTTGAGGCGGAAGCCGCTACCACTCGATCGTCCAAACTGACCCGGAAGGCAAAACGATGAACGCCGCGACTGCGCCTAGTCTTGTGATCAATCGCACGCTGAATGCTCCGGTCGAAGTGGTTTATCAGGCCTGGACCGACCCGGCCAAAATAGTGAAGTGGTTCGGGCCCAGTGATAAGATGACGTGCGAAACGCCGGAGTTCGACTTCCGCATCGGTGGTCGTTACACGCTTTTGCTTCTGAGCCCGGCCGGCGACCGCCATTGCGTCAGCGGCGAATACAAAGAAATCATCGAGAATCAAAAGCTGGTGTTTTCGTGGGCCTGGGAGACAACGCCGGAGAACGTTTCGCAAGTCACGGTATCGCTGCGCGCGGAGGGTGACGCGACCCGACTGCAGCTGACACACGAGCAGTTTGTCAGCGAAGAGGCTCGAGACAATCACAATCGCGGCTGGGTGCCGTCGCTGGATCGTCTGGCCGCCAACATCACGACCCTCTAAATGGCTTAAACTGCAATCAATTCAAAGACCGCAGGGATATTGATCATGACAATTGTAAACTACGAATTCGGCCCGACACGATCGCAGCGCGTGCGCTGGGTCTTAGCCGAGCTCGGCATCGAGCACGAAAGCAAAGATGATCGAAGCTTGATCGGCTCGGACGAGCTTAGGAAGGTGCATCCGCTCGGCAAGTTGCCTGCAATCACTGACAACGGTCGCGCTCTGTTCGAGTCAGCAGCGATCTGCACCTGGCTGGCCGACAGCCATCCTGACAAAGGCTTGATAGCGCCGTCCGGAACCTGGGAACGTGCACTTCACGACCAGTGGTGCGCTTACATCATGACCGAAGTCGAAGCACATTTATGGAGCTCGGCGCGAAACACGTTCGTTTATCCGGAAGATCAGCGTCTCGAAGTTGTGCACGCCCAAAATGCAAAAGAGATCAAACGAGCCATGGCGCCACTGGAAGACCATTTCAGTTCCAATGATTTCTTCGTCGCCAACAGGTTCTCGGTCACGGACATTTTCTGCGGATTTGCGCTCAACTGGGCGCGCCGCATGGGCGATCATTTGAGCGGATTCACGAATGTCATCGCCTACAATCAGCGCCTGCTTGATATGCCGAATTGTCCATTCACCAAAGACGCTTGATCAGCTTTGAAACCGGATGCTGGCCCGATACTGCAATGAGGTGTTGTGATGTCCCGCAATGAAGTAGTGACACAGGATCAGTGGCTCGAGGCACGCAAGGCGCTGCTGGCCAAAGAGAAGGCCTTCACCAAGGCACGCGATGACCTGTCTCGTGAACGCCAATCCATGCCCTGGGTGAAAATTGAAAAGAGCTATGTGTTCGACGGGCCGGATGGGAAGATGTCGTTGTCCGACTTGTTTGGCGAGGCCAGTCAGTTAATTGTCGCTCACTTCATGTTCGGTCCCGACTGGGAGGAGGGCTGTCCGTCATGCTCGTTCTGGGCAGATGGCTACGATCCAATGGTCGTGCACCTGGCCGCCCGCGACGTTGCATTTGCCTGCATATCCCGGGCACCGCTTGAAAAGCTTCAGGCCTACAAGACGCGTATGGGGTGGTCCTTCAACTGGGTTTCATCGCTGGGTTATGATTTCAATCAGGACTTCGGCGTGTCTTTCAGTGAGGATGAACTGGCCGGTGGTAGCGTAAACTACAACTACAAGAACGGCCCCTTCCCAGTGACGGAAGCTCCGGGTCTCAGTATCTTTTACAAAGATAGTGCCGGCGATATCTTCCACACATACTCATGCTATGCGCGCGGGCTCGACATGATGAATACCGCTTACCACCTGCTCGATCTCGTACCCAAGGGCCGTGACGAAGCTGAACTACCGTTCACGATGGCCTGGGTCCGGCGACATGATCGCTACGATGAGGCTTGAACTGTCGGCCACTAAGTCCAAAGAGCAATCGAGCGGGATTGCTCAGTTGCGTGAGCCAGTCTTCGTGCAACTCACGTCGTCGCGCAACTGAAGCGTCGCGCGACTGACTGATAGCGCTTGGCGCTACAAAATGTATTTCGAGAGATCTGCGTCCTTGGCCAGATCACCAACGTTTGTCTGTACGTAGTCCGCATCGATGGTGATGGTCTGACCTGACTTGTCGGAGGCATCGAAAGAGATTTCGTCGAGCACCTTCTCCATCACGGTCTGGAGGCGGCGTGCTCCAATATTTTCGACACTGGCATTTACCTGCACGGCGACGTCGGCAAGTGCATCGATCGCATCTTCAGTGAATTCAAGCGTGACGCCTTCAGTGGCCATCAGCGCAATATACTGCTTGATAAGGCTGGCCTCAGGTTCAGTCAGGATGCGACGGAAGTCTTCGCGTGTCAGAGCCCGCAGCTCGACACGGATTGGCAATCGGCCCTGTAGTTCGGGCAGCAGATCTGCTGGCTTAGCGACGTGGAATGCGCCGGATGCCACAAACAGAATATGGTCCGTTTTGACCGCTCCATGCTTAGTGCTGACTGTCGTTCCTTCGATCAACGGCAGCAAGTCACGCTGCACACCTTCGCGGCTGACGTCGCCGCCAACCCGGCCGCTATCCGAAGTCACACGACAGATTTTGTCGATCTCATCAAGGAAGACGATACCGTCATTCTCGACTGCCTCAATCGCTTCCATAACGATCTGATCTTCATCAAGAAGCTTATCGCCCTCTTCAGCCAACAGCAGGGGGTAACTGTCCTCAACCGTCACACGCTTCGTCTTGGTGCGCCCACCAAGCGCCTTGCCGAGCATGTCATTCAGGTTGATCATGCCCATCGATGATCCGGGTTGACCGGGGATATCGAACATCGGCAAGCCACCGCTGTCGGACACCTCGATCTCAATCTCTTTCTTGTTCAGCTCGTTGGCGCGCAGTTTCTGGCGGAAGCTCTCGCGCGTGGCAGGCTGGGCCTGATCGCCGACAAGGGCATCGAGCACTCGTTCCTCCGCGGCCTGCTCAGCCTTTGCGCGCACTTCTTCGCGTTTGCGGTCACGCACCAGGCCAATGCCAACCTCAACGAGGTCACGCACAATACTCTCCACGTCACGGCCGACGTAGCCCACTTCGGTAAACTTGGTCGCTTCGATCTTGATGAAGGGGGCACCGGCAAGTCGCGCCAAACGACGTGAGATTTCTGTTTTGCCGACGCCGGTAGGGCCAATCATGAGGATATTCTTTGGGAGAACTTCCTCTTTCATCTGGCCTTCAAGCTGCTGCCGCCGCCAACGGTTTCTGAGCGCAATAGCGACGGCGCGCTTGGCGGGGTTTTGACCAATGATATAGCGGTCCAGTTCGGAAACGATCTCACGGGGTGAAAAATTGCTCATACGTCTCGTGGTGTATTGGGGGGTTATCAGGATCTGCGGTTCATCGACAAGGGCTTAGGTGTTGCTCGATAGCGCTTCGATGATCAGATTTGTATTGGTATAAACGCAGATGTCGGCAGCAATGGCCATTGCTTTGCGTGCGATCGCTTCGGCGTCATTATCGGTTTCCAGCAAGCCGCGCGCGGCAGCAAGTGCGTACATGCCACCCGAACCGATACCCATAACGTGGTTTTCAGGCTCCAGAACGTCTCCTGTCCCAGTGAGCACCAATGTCGTGTCGGCATCGGCCACCAGCATCATGGCCTCAAGCCGCCGCAGATAGCGGTCTGTCCGCCAGTCCTTGGTCAGTTCCACAGCAGCTCGGGTCAACTGCCCCGGATATTGCTCCAACTTGCCCTCAAGCCGCTCAAACAGAGTGAAGGCGTCTGCAGTTGCTCCGGCGAATCCGCCAATGACGTCGCCACGGCCGACAGAGCGGACTTTCTTGGCATTAGCCTTAATGACAGTCTGCCCAAGGCTGACCTGGCCGTCCCCGGCGATCACCACCTTGCCGGCCTTTCGAACTGTCAGAATTGTGGTTGCGTGCCAGGCGCCGCCAGACGAGGCGGCACCGCGGTCTTCATTGTGCGATGCGTATAGGGTCATAGAGGGAGAATTTCGGAACGCTGAACTGTGAAAACAAGGGGTTGAACCGGCAGAAATACGTCACGCGGCGTCTTTCGATCAACTGCACAAGCTGCTAAACCCCCAGTTCGAGCAACGGACTGGAGCAAATCGGCGTGACGCGATCCGCGACCATCAAAAGGGAAACCAAGGAAACCCAGATCGAGGCCAAGATCAATCTCGACGGGACCGGTGCATACAACATTAGCACAGGTATTGGATTTCTGGACCATATGCTGGAGCAGCTAGCGCGCCACTCACTCATCGATATTGAGCTGTCCGCGAAAGGTGATCTACACATCGATTTTCACCACACTGCCGAGGATTCTGGGATCGTCCTGGGCCAGGCTTTGGCCAAGGCACTTGGCGATCGCAAGGGCATCACGCGCTATGCCGACTGTCACCTGGCGATGGATGAGACGCTGACAAGGTGCGCAATTGATGTTTCCGGACGGCCATATCTCATTTGGCAGGTCGAGTTTTCTCGCGACAAGGTCGGAGAAATGGACACCGAACTGTTCCGTGAATGGTTCCAGGCCTTTGCTCAGAACGCCGGAATCACGCTGCACATTGCCACGCTGTATGGCGAGAATAATCACCATATAGCGGAGACTTGTTTCAAGGCACTGGCGCGGACGCTGCGCAAAGCGGTTGAGATTGACCCGCGGCAGGCTGATCGCGTTCCCTCGACCAAAGGTTCGCTCAACGGTTAGGCAAAAACGATGCTGTTTCGAATGTGGCGAAGCGGAACAAAGGCTTTTACGGTGCACGAGGCGCCGGACCCACCGGCTGCACGCGATGATCGTGCCGAACAGCTTGTGTTCGTCAAGGATGGATTCTCCCTGTTTGCCGCGCTCATCCCTCCGGTCTGGATGATTGCAAATAGGCTGTGGCTTGTTCTGCTATGCTACATCGCTGTCATCGGGTCTGTGATTGCGGGATTTGGTTTGCTGGGTATTGCCGACTACTGGCTTGGCTATGCCTCGTTGGCGATCAGTCTCATCATTGGTTTTGAGGCGGACTCTCTGACGCGCTGGACGCTTGATCGTCGCGCTTATCGTCAGATCGCAAGCGTCACTGGGGCGACAGACGAAGAGTGCGAGCGCCGATTCTTTTCCGAATGGCTGCCAAACGTGCCGGATGTCAGCCCGTCAAGCTTCACGCCACCGGGAGCAGAGGGAGGCCTCGGGACTTCGACAACAGATGCATCGACCGCTGCACCGCTCAGCGGGAGCGTGATCCCGCCCAAGCGTACCGGTTGGCGCAGTGCCATGTCGTGGAGATCATCCTGATTCATGCAGCGCGTCGTCATTATAGATTACGGATCGGGCAATCTGCACTCGGCCAACAAGTCGGTACAGCGCGCCGCCAACGAGGCGGGGTTGGAAATTGACCTGCGCGTTACGGCAAGTACCAAGGACGTCGAGGAGGCCGACCGCATCATCTTGCCGGGCGTTGGAGCGTTCGCTGATTGCAAGTCGGGTCTGACTTCAATCGCCGGTATGCTGGATGTGCTGCAGGGTGCGGTTATCGAACGGCAACGGCCGTTCCTCGGGATATGTGTTGGTATGCAGCTGATGGCAACACGCGGTCTGGAGTTTGGTAAGACGCCAGGCTTCGATTGGATTACCGGTGACGTCTCCGCAATCGAACCGTCTGATCCATCACTCAAGATCCCGCATATGGGTTGGAATACGCTCCAGCTGATCAACCAGCATGACTTACTTGAAGGAATAGCGCTGGGGGCGAATGGCTTGCATGCTTATTTCGTGCATTCATTCCATTTGCAGCCTGCCGATCCCTCAACCCGGATCGCAACGACAGACTATGGTGTCGAAGTCACGGCCATGGTTGGCCGCGATAACATTGTGGGGACGCAGTTTCACCCTGAAAAAAGCCAGAAGCTGGGTCTGAAACTTCTCGAAAACTTTCTGCGCTGGCAGCCGTAACAGCGCCCAGCCGCCTGGTAGCCCATTGGCGTGAGCTCGACCAGATGAGCCCACGCCACTACCGCCATTCAGATACTTACGCAGCTTCGCTCGTGAATTCCATATCGCCTGCAACATGATCAGGTGTTTCGCTGGTTGCAGGGAAAGCAACGACGTTCGAGTCAACACCAGCAAGCGGCTGAGCACGCTGCTTAAACCAGCGCAACTGAGTGTTGGCCATGATCGCCTCGTCTTCGACGGCTTGAACGAGCAGCCCGTCATCATCGCTAATCAAACGGCCAAGGATCTGTTCGATATCACCGGCTTCGACATCCGCCTTGATATACCAAGTCTGATCAAGTGGACGAGCCCAGGACTGACCAAGCATCATGATGGCTGATGTCATGGCATTCTTATTTTGTGCGGGGGCTGCGAGGTCGTAGGAGATCAGGAACATTTGCATGGCGGGTCTCTTCTTGTTGGGCGTACGGCAGGGCCGGGAACATTTCGTCAGCCAGGACCTGGAAAAGGCCTGTGAAGTGGGGGAAGTACGCAAAACAGAACGCGATACAAGCGACGCAAAAATCAACTAACTCAAGTGCTTAGTGTCGGGGTTCTCGGTGTTGGGAGTGGCTGAGAACGTAAAGAGAACATCTCATGAATCGGTCAGGCTGTCTAGAGAAAGTTCGGCAAATGTTCTAATTTTGTTTCGTTGTTCTGAGGTGCTCTTAGAACATCCGTTTTTCGCCCGACACTTACAAGTAATGCGTCTCACCTGGGAGCAGAGTTCGGTAGCGACCGCGAGATATCTTCTGGTCGGTCAAACAATCGTTTCGCAGCCCCGCAATTATCACAACCCGTTTGGATTTATCCCGCGCACCCCGCTAGAGTTCCCACATAGTCGGTCGCGCGCACGCTTGGAGACCTGCGGTCGATAATTCAGAACCAGTGGAGGCAATGGCTCGAGACAATGGCAGACGAGAAAACGGTCACGTTCCCGGTTGAAGCAACGCACATCATGATGTTTCGCCGTTCCATCGGCGACTATGCGGTTCCTGATACAGGCTTGGAGGCAACGGCTGCGCCACCGACATTCCCACGCGCGGTCGCGCAATTCGATCCGGATTACCCATTGCGCCTCAAGACTGACGAGCCCTGGTTCGGATCTGGCAAAAACCCGACTGGCATTGAGGGCAAGCCGAAGACGTCAGGCGGGCTCCATGCCGAGCAGCACTTTGAGTTTGAACGGCCTGTCATGCCTGGCGATGTTCTCACAGTCACTGAGAAGGACGGCAAGTCGTGGGAAAAGGAAAGCAAGCGCGCGGGCAAGCTGAAGTTTACCGAAAAGATTGCCGAATACCGTGACGCAAAGGGCGAGTTGGTTTGCACGGCGCGTAGTGTCGGTGTCACCACCGAACGTCCAGTTGATCAGGGTTGAGGAGCAAGCAATGACAATGAAGGCAAGCGAAGTCGCCGTTGGTGACACTTACGAAGATGTTCTCGTCGAGGACCTCAAGCGGACCCAGCTGGTGATGTATTCCGGCACGTCAGGTGACTATAATCCACTGCATACCGATGACCCGTATTGCCGCGAGGCCGCCGGTTATCCGGGCGTGTTTGCGCATGGTATGTTGACAATGGGAATGTCCGGCCGGCTGGTGACAGATCGTTTTGGTGCAGAGAATGTCAAACGGTATGGCGTGCGTTTCACCAATCAGGTCTGGCCTGGCGATGATCTGAAGGGTAAGGCCGTGGTCGACAAGATCCGCGAAGAAAACGGCGAAACCCTCGTTGATCTCACAATCACAACGACCAATCAAAAAGGCGATGTGGTGGTTTCAGGCTATGCCACGGCCAAGGTTGAGAGTTGAGCTCATAGACTTTGACAAGGCACCGTTGGGTGGCAGGTTAGGCATCATTGCACTGCGCGCGTCCTTCCTCAAATCGCATGAGGAGGGGTACGCGCTGCAGATTGCCTGGCGATCCCGCGCGAAACAGAGGCAAATCAGTCCTTAAGAAGCACGGGAAACTCATCTCCGTGGAGATTGTCGCCATTCTTGAGTGCGACATCAGGAAAAGGCGGTGAGGTCGTCTTGCCTTCCGGTCGCGCGAACTTTGCATCGTCTCCGACCAAGCGCAGAGAAAAGGCGCGCCGCTGGGCGCTCGGACTGTTGTTCACTGGGGCGCCATGCACAGTGCGATAGTCGAACGCTACGGCATCACCTGGCGACAACGCCCAGCCGCGAATATCAAAGGCTTCACGGTTGGCATCGATGTCCGGCAAACTTTCAAGTCCGTCGCCCTCATTCAGTGGATTGCCGTTGAAGAACTGCGGTTGAAACATCTTCCCTGACTTGTGTGAGCCGGCAATGAACTCCAGCGTGCGTTCGCGTGGTACTTCGTCGAGTGGGATCCACAAACTGACAGACTGAGGGGCCTGCACGCAATAGTAAGGCGCATCCTGATGCCACGGTGTCGGTACGCCGGCCTTGGCTTCTTTGACGAGCACGTGCTCATGGAAAAGTTGCACAGTCCTGCTGCCCATCAAGGCGCGTCCGATTTCGGCAGCAGGCGACTTAAAAATGAAGTCACGGTACTCGGGAATGCGCTGCCAGTTGCAGTAATCGCTCAGGAAGCGCCCGCCGCCATCGTCACCGGTATAACTGCGACCCGAAGGCCCCGGGTTGTCGATATTATAAGCGATGCCAGCGCGGAGAGTCTCCACCCAGTCGCTGAACACGCCTCGTACGACAGCCACGCCATGTTCGTGAAAGTCATCGATTGTGGACTGGCTGATGAGGGTGGACATGACGATCGCGGCCTCCAGACGAACAGATCAACTCAAAAACAACTTTCACTTCGCATACCCAATCCGGGCCTGCAACACGGTTTGGCGACACATCGACGTGTGTAGCGCATCTGACGTTTGGTACCCGCTTGCAGCTGAACTCGACACCAATCGTCAGAACCGGAAGACTAGGAAAGCATCTCAATCCGGATGTTCAGCCCTACAATGCACAGCCCCCGTTGTCTTGCCCCAATCAACGTGATCTCTATTTCTAATGGAAATCAGAACTGCCAATCGCACGACGATGAAGGAGATCGCAAATGGACGGACACGTTGCCGATACCGCGGCGTCCTGGCGAGTGAGTGATCTGGACGATCGCAGTTGGGTCCATAGTCTTGATGAAGCCGCGCAAAAGCACCTCGCTGCAGCCGTCAAGGGCGCCTTTGATCCCGAAAAGCCGCTATTTGATTACACACGAGATGACGTTCATCTCGGCCCGGCTGCACCGGCCATCGACCGCGCAATGCAGGAGGCCAAGCATGGGCGCGGGCTCGCCATGGTCAAAGGTCTTCCGAGGCCGGAACTTACTGAGCAGGAATTCCGATTGCTCAATTGGGCGATTGGCCTGCATCATGGTGTTTCGCGACCGCAGGGTAAGGCGACGCAATATATCTCTGAGGTGCGCGACATCGGCACCAACTACCGCGCCGCCAACGGTCGCGGTTTTTCATCGAACGCCAAGCTTGATTTCCATGCCGATGGCGCCGATATCGCCACGCTCGGCTGCTACAACAAAGCGAAGTCCGGCGGCCAATCTATGGTCTCAAGCAGCGTCACAGCACGCGAGATTATCATGCAGGAAAGGCCCGATCTGGCCGAGGTCGCGCACCAGAATTTCTACTTCAGCCGTCAGCAGGAAGAAACGGAAGACGAAACGCCAGCCTATGGTCAGCCGTTGTTTGATGTCTGCGAGGGCCGCGTGTTTGGCAAGTGGAACCGCAACCGCGTGCAATCCGCCCAAAACGTCGAAGGTGTACCGCAGCTGACAGACATTCAGCGCGAGACGATGGACAAGATGGACGAGATCCTGTCGCGACCGGATGTGATGTTCACGATGTGGCTGGAACCTGGTGATCTGCAGATTATCAACAATCACACCATGCTGCACTCACGCACCAACTATATCGACCATGACGATCCGGCCGAAAAGCGATTGCTTCATCGTCTTTGGATCGCACCGCCGGATTCCGTTCAACTACCCGATGCATGGTGGGATTTCTATCGTTCGACCAAGCCCGGCACTGTGCGCGGCGGTATCCGCGGCCATTGTCACGATGAGACGTGCAAGGCGTTTGATCGCCGCCAGGCCACAGATCTGGGTATGACCCTTCCGCAATAGAGGGTTTGCCATACGCCGGGCAATTTGAGCGAGACTTAGCAATGACACGGACGAGTGCCTGGACGGGCGGATGTCTCTGCGGTGCAGTACGCTATGAAGCCGATCAGGCAACCAACTGGGCCAGCTATTGCCACTGCGGGATGTGCCGTAAAGCGTCTGGCGCACCGTTTACCGGCTACCTCGAGTTTCGGCCGGATGACCTGAATTGGGTGGCAACTCAGCCTGCAATATTCGAGTCATCAGGAGGCGTTGCCCGCCGCTTCTGCGCCAATTGCGGGAGTCCCCTGACCTTCGAGGCCGATGGAGTCCTATTTCTGACGCTCGGCAGTTTGGATGAGCCGGAGCGCGTCACCGTCAAGTGCCACACGTACACCGAGAGCCGCCTACCTGACATCAAGCTCGCTGATGGTCTGCCAAGTCACCCCGGCCCCGTCGGCGGCAAGGGCGGCCGGCCCACAGACTGACGTCAATCAATCTCGCCTGCATCACACATCGCAAAGCCCACGATACGGTGATTTGACATCTCCTGCTGCAACGCAATTGTCTTGTGTTTTCGTGGTTACGCAACTTTGGTTGCGGTAGCGCTGAGTTTGGAGATGCCGTGGTTAATCTGAAAAGCACATTGATGCTGTCGTTCGTCGCGGGGTTGGCACTTCTGCTGGCTCCGGTTTTCCAGGCGCAGGCTCAGCTTGCCAGAAGCATCAGCGGGCATGATCTCAAGCTGCCGCGGTCGTTGCCCGAGGCTGATCGAAAGAAACTTCTGGGTTAATTCGATAAGCGCTGCAACAAGGGCCCTGCCCATGCCAAGGTCTGCTGCTTCACGATCGCGATCGATGCCTGCAAAGACCCGGTCTCAGGCGTCGGATGCGATGCCAAGAAATTGGTCGGCTATGGACTATGCTTGGAGGAAGCATGCGAGTTCAGCTGCCCGTTTCCTGAAGCAACCGAAACCTTCGAACGCTACCAGGTTGAGCCAAAACTCTAGAGTGCGACGGCATCTCAACCCGCCTGCCTTCTGTCGCTTTCCGACTGTCCGCCCCGACACGGAACTAAACAAATGTCGAGACTTCGCGAAGGTCGCCAGCCTGCCAGATATAGTAGACCACCATGGCCTCATCGGCGGTGTAGAAGCCATGTGTGAGCATGGATGGAACGAACACCAGATCACCTGGTTGCGCGTATTTCGGTGGCTTACCATCGAGGCGATATTCTGCGCCTCCTGCAAGAACGATGTAAATCTCCTCCGCTTTGTGCCGATGCGGCGGGTAGCCGATACCAGGGCCGTATACCCCGATCCCTGAGCGCACTTGGTCGCTGAAAAACGGACCGCGCGAGCCGATCACCTCCACAAAGCCGTAAGTCGCGAGCATCTTCTCACTGATCGCGCTATCGGCCTTGGTGTAAGTCTGTTCCCACTTCACGTCGTCCGCATAGCGTGCCAGCAGCTCGACCATATGCCTGGTCTGAGGCGCGGCATTTGCGAGGGACTGAGTGAGGAAATCTGCCGCCGGCAATCGGGATGGCGATACGCTCTTCCAGTCACGACTCCATTGCGCAATCCCAGGCTTGAATCGGTCGAGATCCGGATGCGAGAAGTTCGCAACAAACGCTTGGATTGCATCGCGCAGCTCTCGGTCGGCGTGTTTGATGTCTGGTGTCATACGACCCGCGCTTGATTGCGTGAATAATGGCCGAAGCTAACAGCTGCTGCACGTGATCAGCAATGGCATTTGCAGCGGGACTTCCGAGTCCGCCGGAGTCGTCAAATGGTTATCGGTCGTCTTCAAACAAGAACAGCTGATCCGGATTATCAGGCGCGCGCGGCAGACTCTTGTGACGGCCAAAGTCTACACGGTCCATCAGGCCAGGGTACTCGGTTTGAAAACGCTCAAGCGCCTTCCGCCTTGAAGCGGGGTGTTTCTTGCCTTCCCAGATTTCGTAGAGCCGTCGCGGATCGCAGCCATAGCGCGAAACCAGATCTTTGCGCCTGACGCGTAGCCAACGTGCAATCCAGATGTCAACCGCATCCGTCTCGCTCAGCGCGCGCATCGCAGGCCGGGGCTTGGGAGTTTCTTCGAAAAACGCTGGAACCATCATCGACGCGGACCGGATGTTTGCTTTCAGTTGTCAGCGCTCCAACTTCCATTCGAAACAATGCGTCGGTTTCGTCGCATTTCCCTCGTGGCGGCCTTGCGCTTTGGTGACCTGTGAGTCTTATAGACGGAACACTTGCAGAACAAAACAGCAATGTCATGGCGGGACAGTGAAGCGATTGAGTCCGCCGTTGCTACTTCAACTTTGATCGAGGCCATTCGTGATCCTGTTTCCCGCAATCGATTTGAAAGATGGTCAGTGCGTGCGCCTGCAACTCGGCGCAATGGATGCGGCAACGGTCTTCAACGATGACCCGGCCGATCAGGCACGACAATTCGAGCAGCAAGGCTTCGAATGGCTTCACATCGTTGATCTCAATGGTGCCTTCGCAGGCGAGCCTGTGAATGCAGACGCTGTCGAGGCAATCTTGGCTGCTTTGTCGATTCCGGCACAGCTGGGCGGCGGCATTCGCGATCTCGCCACGATCGAGATGTGGCTGTCTAAGGGGATCAAGCGTGTGATCCTCGGCACGGTGGCGGTGCGCGATCCGGCCCTGGTGCGCGAAGCCTGCCAGCGCTTCCCTGGCCAGATTGTCGTTGGCATCGATGCCAAGGGCGGCAAGGTTGCCGTTGAAGGATGGGCGGAGACCAGCGAGCTTACAGCGATCGAGCTGGCAGACCGCTTTGAAGATGCCGGCGTTGCAGCAATCATCTATACCGACATTGATCGCGATGGCGTGCTCAAAGGACTAAACCTCGAGTCAACCATTGAACTTGCGGCATCAACATCCATTCCCGTAATTGCGTCTGGCGGCCTGGCGTCTATCGACGACGTCAGAGCATTACTCCAGCCGGCTTGCGCAAAGCTCGAGGGTGCCATTTCCGGACGCGCCCTCTATGATGGCCGGCTCAATCCTGCCGAAGCCTTGTCCCTCATTTCAGCTCATCGGAGTGCGACGTGAAACTGACACTCATCTATGCCTATTGGCCAAACCAGCCATTCGAGGTGACCTGGTGCGATCTACCCTGGGCGGTTCGTGATGCCGGTTTACCGAAGCGCCTCAGCGATGATGGCCACGATGTTCGTGAATCAATCCTAATGTCGGAAGAATCTCATCCAGAGGAACTGCGTAGCGGCTTCGTGATGGCCAAGCAGATTGCGGATGAGATCAAAACTGCACGCGAGCAGGGCGAGCTTCCTGTTACACTGTGCGGTAGCTGTTCCATGGCAGCTATTGCCAACGCCGCCGCGCTGGGCGGTGAGGATACAGGTATTGCCTGGTTCGATGCCCACCCTGATCTCAACACGCCGGAAACCACAACGAGTGGTTTGTTTGAAGGTATGGCACTAGCTGCAGCTGCCGGTCTCGCGTGGTACGGCATGGCGCGAGAGCATGCTGGATTGACCTCGCCGATTTCACTGGAGAAGACAGCACTCTTTGGTGCTCGCGATATTGATGACGCAGAACAAGCTTTGATGGACATGCATGGCGTTCCCGTTGCCAAAACAGCGGCCGATATCAACGCCAGGCTGTCAGGTGCGAAGTCAACCTACGTCCATCTTGATATGGACGTGCACGATGAATTGGCCGTGCGCACAAACATGTTTGCCGTGCCGAACGGTCCATCGGTCGAAGATGTGCGGTCTACGCTCACGTCGCTCAACCAGATTTCGTCGATTGCCATCACGGGACTGGACCCGGCTGCAGCCGACGTTGCCAAGGCGAGCCGTATTGCCGTCGAGCATGTGCTCGCCATTGCCGATAAGCTATCAGACGGTTAGGACCGAGAGAGCCACACATGCTGAAGGTTCGCATCATACCGTGTCTTGACGTGAAAGACGGTCGCGTCGTGAAGGGCATCAATTTCGTTGACCTCGTGGACGCCGGCGATCCGGTCGAAGCGGCAACGGCCTACGATGAGGCCGGTGCTGACGAGCTGTGTTTCCTCGATATCACCGCGAGCCACGAAGACCGGGGCATTTTATTGGACATCGTGCAACGCACGGCGGAGCGTTGCTTCATGCCGCTCACTGTGGGCGGTGGCGTGCGCACTGTCGATGATGTCCGCCGCTTGCTAGAAGCCGGCGCCGATAAGGTCTCGATCAATACGGCCGCGGTCTCGAACCGACAGTTTGTCAAAGGAGCGTCGGAGAAGTTTGGGTCGCAGTGCATCGTCGTTGCCATTGATGCCAAGCGTGTCTCAGGTGAGGGTGTGCAACCAAAGTGGGAGATCTTCACACATGGGGGCCGCAAGCCAACCGGCATCGACGCGATCGAATATGCCAAGGAAGTTGTTGCGCTGGGCGCGGGCGAGATCCTACTGACATCAATGGATCGCGATGGCACCAAGATCGGATTCGACCTGGAACTCACACGTGCCGTCGCTGATGCCGTGCAGGTGCCGGTCATTGCATCCGGTGGCGTCGGTGAGTTGCAGCATCTCGCAGATGGTGTCACGCAAGGTCATGCCAGCGCGGTTCTGGCTGCATCCATCTTCCATTTCGGGACCTACACAATCGGCGAGGCCAAAGCACATATGGCGGATGCCGGTATTGCAATCAGGCCAGTGAGCTGACGATCGCAGTTTGGAGAGTCAATCACCAAGGCAATGCCCACATGCGAGGACGCCATGACAGACAAGCCGGATCTTGCAGCACTTTTCGGTGCCGCCGATGCGTCGACGTTTTTAGGTCTGGAAGCCTGCGCTGATCTCACCGCGCTAGATGCATCATCAGCCTTCCTCGGCGTGCCGGGCGCGACGCCCTATGGTTCAGTCGGGGCTTACTGCCGCAATGCTCCTCAGGCACTGCGCAAGTCGGCGGCGGCTCTGACGGCAAACGTCGATCGCTACAATTTCGATTTGTCGGGTCCAACCTTTCCGCCTCAATCGAAGTGGGCCGTTGATTGCGGTGATCTCGAGTTTGATGCAGGCAACTTCGCGAAGAACCGCGCGGTCATCCAGTCAGCGGTTGAGCGGATCGTGTCGAAAAAGGTTGTTCCGATAGTCGTCGGTGGTGACGATTCGGTACCGATCCCAATGCTGCAGGCACTCGCGTTCACGGGCAAGAAGTACACGATCCTCCAGATTGATGCCCACATTGATTGGCGAACCTCGCATATGGATGAGGATATGGGGCTGTCTTCGACGATGCGGCGTGCATCTGAGATGGAGCATATTCAACGGATTGTTCAGGTTGGTGCCCGAGGGATCGGTTCAGCCCATGTCCAGGACTATCAGGATGCCGTTGATTGGGGTGTCAAATTTGTCTCTGCCTACGATCTGCATCGCGATGGAGTTCAAGCGGCACTCAATCTGATTCCTGAGGGTGAAGACATCATCATATGCCTAGATGTCGACGCGTTGGACCCCGCGATCATCCCGGGTGTCATCGGCCGAGCACCAGGTGGTCTGAGCTATTACCAGGCCTTGGACCTGATCAAAGGTGCAGCAACACGAGGGCGTATTGCTGCTGTCGACGTTGTGGAGTTTATGCCGGAGGTTGATGTCGACGGACTTGGCGCTCTGGTCGTGTCCCGAATTATTCTTTCCACGATGGGAATTCTGGCAGGTCAGCAGGCCGGCCTCAGGACCTGAGTAGGATTATCTGGCGCAAGCAGGAAGTGCTTGGTTCGATCCAACCTGCCTCGAAGCCTCAACCTCCGAAAATGCGGCGGCCGATAAGCAGTACTACGATAAGCACGGCGGCGCCAATTGCGATGACGCGAAGTTGCCCGAACTGTTGATCCAGGCGATCTTTGATCTTGTCATCAACTTCGGCCAGTTTTTCGAGATAGTCCTTGTCGCGTTCATCGCCCGTCATAGGCTGCACTGCTCCAATTGATGACTCGCCAAAGTTGCACCAGACAGCCAGCCTCCGCTCGTGGCGGACATGCCGGCTGCCTATGCTTCTTAAACGCCTACTTTGCAGCTTCGCGGTTGGCTGCCAGCCGCGTATCGACCAGCCGCACTGTTGTGTCGACTGAATCAGACTGCAGCCCCTTCTGGCCTGAAATTGTCTTCACGAGGCAATCAACACGCTCGATGTTCGGAGCGCCGGCATAAAGTGCGCGTGCCGCGGAAGACGGCTTGAGCAGGCCTTGCGCGGCGTTGGCGTATTTCTCGAAAGGGACTTGATCGCCGGGGTCGGCTCCCATCGCCTGGCAAAGCTCGTTGACCCAGTTGTAAACCGACTTCGACATTTCAAGATCAGTGTGCACGGCTTCTTTGATCGATCGGGCATCACCTTCCTGGACACAGCGGTAGTTGCCTGTCAGCAGCATGGCCCACTTAGCCAGTGGAACGAAAACAGAGTCATGCACCTTCAGCTTCACAGGTAGCTCGATCTGCTCGCCGTTGACTTCGAAGCGGGCGGCTTCAATGTCGGCCTGCATATCGCGTAGCATCTGCGTGTGACCTTCATCGTCGAAGCGGGCGGCCTTAAAATTTGTTGGCAATGTAACTTGCAAGACGTTGACGGGCTCTTCCGGCGGGCGGAAAGCTTGCGGGTCTGGGCTGCAAAGTGTCAGCAGAGCTGGGTCAAAGCTCGACCATACGCTGGCGTCTGTGTAGCACTTCTCAATCGCAGCAGCATCCACGCCTGGAATGCGCTTCATATAAGGCAGAGGAGGCATGTTCATGATCGACATGCAAGGCTTGCCTGACTTGGCAACGGATTCGAGCAGTTCACGGACACCCGGTGACCTGTACTGTGGCTCCTGCATGGCAAGGCAGATCAGGTCATAGTCGGCGGGATTGACGTCGGTCGTGCCAGCAGCCTTGATTGAGCCCGGCAGCGACTTCGAGTTAACTTCAACCAGACCCTCACGGCCGCGAACCGGGAAGCGGACAACGGCGCCGTCATTGTTAAAGGCTTCCACTTCTGCAGGAAGACACACCATGGTTGCTGAGTGGCCGGCCATCGCAAGTTTGGTTGCCAAAAGGGAACCATAGGATGCGCCCATCAATAGGACGTTGTATTTCTTCGACATTCTCTATCCATTTATTTTTGAGTGATAGCTGGCAACGACGACTGATCAAGGCATGACCAGCGTTCATTTGGAACAAGAGTATTGGCGTTCTTCCTCCCCGAAAGCTCGCTGAGGCCCATTTTAATTGTTAAGCACGGGGGTTGCAACGCGCTGGCGGAGCACGACATAGAGGAACGATCGCTTGACTCGCGACCTTTTGAACATTTGTTGGCCCTATGGCTGTCCATTTTCGTTGTATGACGAGTGCAAACGAATGGCAGAACGAGAGAGAAAAATGACAATCCGGTCGCTGATACCAAGCCTTGTTGGTGCGATTCTCCTGGTTTTGACGGGCGTTGTTGGCGCTCAAGCGGCGCAACAGATTGAGTGGAAGACACTCAGGCCACAGCTGGCACCACTGAAAGACCCGCTCGAAGGTCTGACCCAGGATCAGCGATTTGATATTGAAACGATTTCGTGGGCGCGGGCACTGTCTGAAGAAGAAAAGAAGCTGGTGCAAAACAAGCAGGGCATCAAGGACTCGGCCAAATACGAGAAACAGTTCAAGGAAGCCGGCATCAGCGTCGATGATCTCCTGAAGAAGTACCGGTCCTGGCAGGCGGACGTCGAGAAGCGCCAGAAGCAGGTCAATCAATCCCTGAATGGCAAGCGTATTCGCATGCCAGGCTACTTGCTCCCGTTGGAGTTCTCGGAAGACGGCGTAACCGATTTTCTGCTGGTGCCCTATGTTGGCGCGTGCATTCACGTACCCCCACCGCCGGCCAATCAGATTGTCTTCGTGCGTCTGGACAAGAAATATGCAGTCAACGATCTTTACACTGCCGTCTGGATTACCGGTGAAATGAAGACCAAGTCATCAAGCCGCGAACTCAATCTGATTGACGGCAGCGCCAACATCTCAGTCGGCTATCATATCGATTCTGCAAGCATCGAGATCTACAAGGAATAGCGGTCAATCTTGGTTCTCGGGCTGCGATCACCATTTAAGCCGACGCATTCATAAAAAAGGAGCCGCGAGGGCTCCTTTGTTTGTTCTGGGCAACGGTGATGTAACTTACGGCTTCTGCATATCAAGCTTCACCGGCTTTTCCTCACCGGCTGCGATCGTGAAACCTGTCTTGCCGACAACAGTGCGCTGATCCACCAGAAGACCGTTCAGCTCGTAGGCACCCTCAGGCAGAATGGCGATCAGACCCGACTTTTTCCGCCAGAACCCCGCCACCTTCTTGCGCTTGCCAGCAAGATCAGGCTTGCCGGTCATGACGGTTAGGCCAAGCTGATCATTGGTTGGCTGACCGGCGACGGACACGTCAAACCGCACGACACCGGCCTTGAAGTTAAAGGTATGCAATCGCTCGCTGCCCGGCTCGACTTTGATCTGGGAATTGAGCGTTACTTGGCGATGGTCAACCAACAGGCCGGCGATCATCCACTCACCAGCGGGCAGTACAAAAATCTGCCCACTCTTCTTGCGCCAAAAGCCGGCAACTTTCTTGCGCTTGCCATCCAGACCCTGTGGTTTGCTGAAGACGGTCCAGCCCAGTTGCCCCTTAAATGGTGCACCTTCTTCACTTAGCTTGGCATCGAACCTGACAAGTCCGCCATTGAAATTGAAGTCATGTCGATTGGCACTGCCCGGTTCGACATTGATCGTCTTCTTCACGGTCATGTAGCGGGCATCTGCGATAACGCCATTGATCAGCCACTCACCTGCCGGCAGCCAGAAGACGGAACCTGACTTCTTGCGCCAGAAGCCCGCAATCTTCTTTCGTTTGCCATCGAGGCCTTGCGGTTTGCCGAGCACGGTCCAACCGGCCTGCCAGGTAAACGGTTTGCCGCCCTCGCTGAGTGAATAGTCGAAGCGGACTTGACCAATATTGAGTATGAAGTCCTCGATTTGACCGGCGCCTTGCACCTCGATTTCCCGCGTCGCAGCAATGTGACGATGGTCAGGGAGGACGAGCTGCATGAGATAGCGGCCCGGCTTGACACCCTTGAATACGAAGCCTGAGTTCTTTCGCCAGACGCTTGCAATCTTCTTGCGCTTACCATCGAGCCCTTCTTTCGGACCAAGCAGAGTCAGGCCGAGCTGGCCTTTCCACTCAGATCCGCCATCCTTGATAAATGCGCGAACCTTGAGACCGGAAAGCGCTGCAACCTTCTTAGGTGCAGGTGCCGGCTTGGCCGGTGTTGCGGCTTGTTTGACGGCTACGGTCAAGGCCTTCTGCAAGGATTGTGGATCACGCGCTGGGACATAGAGGCCACCCGTATTTTCAGCGAGGCATCTGAGGCCCTTCTCTTCGCCACGCCTGAGATTGAAGCCAATCACATGGGTTTTGAAATCAATGCCCTGGCCTGCCAGTGCGCGGCCGAGTTCACATGGATCAACGCCGCAATTCTCCTTACCGTCGCTGACCAAAATGACGGTCGCTTTCTCTTCGGTGAAATTGAGCTTCTGAGCAGCGAGCAAAACACTCTTGCCTAGTGGTGTCTTCCCGATTGGGCGCAACGCATTGACGGACTGCATAATTGTCCGCCGATCAGGCTTGCTGACGGCCGCGAGGGTCTGAATATCGGTGCAGTCATCCTTACGGCGATGGCCGTAAGCCATGACACCTAATTCTGTCCCTGGTTGCATTGTGGAAACCAGATTGTCGACTGCATTCCGGGCAATATCGATCTTGCGTTTGCCTTTGATCTTCCCGACGAATCCAGGATCAGGATGACTTTCTCGGCAGCGGTAGCCGCCGTCGTACCCGCAAATGACGACATACCAACGAATAGTCCGGCTACGAGGGTGGTCGTGGCGTGCCGCAAGGCGTATTTCTGTCGGTGAGTGGTTCCTTGCATGCGTTATCCTCCTCGCGTTTGCAGTGATCCTGAATGTCAGTCGTGCACTGATAGTCAAAGGTTCATTTGCCTGGGCCGTATGGTTAACAGACGGTTGCGCCCGCGTGGTTTCGACTAGCAGATTCCTGGAGAACTGCCGCTTGTTGTGCGTCTGCTTTCCAAGCTTATTTCGCACCCGAGGTAGCAAGGTGGTGTGTGATACACGCTTCGATTGATGCGCAGCCATTCGGTCTGTCGCACATGATGCAGTCGACCAGAACACTAACGCGCAATGATCAATCACATCGTCGATCAACCTCATCTTGCGCATTCAGGCGAGTTACACCAATTCTAGTCATGTTCTCAGGGCGGGGCGGAATTCCCCACCGGCGGTAAGCAGTTTTACTGTAAGCCCGCGAGCGCCTTCTTAAGGGAAGGGTCAGCAGATTAGGTGCAACTCCTAAGCCGACGGTTATAGTCCGGATGGAAGAGAACAGGCGACGACGCACCAACAGGTGCGCGCGTTCGTTCGTGATCGCCCTGGGTGAATGTGTCATGACCTTAGGAGATCACAATGGTACTCACCCGATACGCATTCGTTAAAGCCAACTGGCATGCGGGCATTGTCAATCAGGCACTGTCCGGCTTCTGCGACGTCATCCCGAGGGACGAAGTCGATGTCTTCGATGTGCCCGGGGCATTTGAAATGCCTCTACTGGCGCGCGACCTTGCCATGACAAAGCGGTACGCAGCTGTTGCAGCGGCGGCATTCGTCGTGGACGGAGGCATCTACCGGCATGACTTTGTCGCGCAGGCTGTGGTTGACGGTCTGATGCGCGCCGGCATGGACAGCGGTGTCCCCGTTTTATCGATTTCCCTGACGCCGCATCAGTATCAGGAAACCGGACATCACAACGAGATCTTCTCGCAGCACTTTGTCGAAAAGGGCCGCGAGGCAGCGCGTGCCGCACTCATGATCGGTCGGACAAGAGAAGCCCTGGCTGCCTAATGCTGCTGCCTAATCTTGCTGCTGAGACGGTGCCGGTGTAACGGCCGCACCGTCTTGTCATCTTGTGAGTGTAGGATCGACGTGTTCTTCATCCTCACCGTCGTCTTCCAAGTCGTCCGGCTCACTGAGACGAGAATTGCTGAGCGGCGTGCGGTAGAGCAGGAAATGCAAGTTGCGGACTTTTTTCCCGAAGAGATTCGTGAAGAATTCTTTGGCGACCCGCCGGGCTGCCGTGACGCGGTGGCCGCCATCAACGATCACCCATCGGCCGCGACGGCCGAGCCTGACGATCACTGGTTGCAAACTATCATAGCCGCGGACGCGGATGGCTTTCTCAACGGCCCGGAGACGCGCGCTTTTCGATCGGTCCGCATTCTTAAACGGTAGATTGTCCAGGCATTCGACCGGCACTTCGATCATCGCCATGTCATCAACGAACCGGATTTTCTTGAAGTCGCCTTCACCAGTTACCTGTTGGATATCCGGCCATTTGCTTGCCATGGGCAACATCCACCGCCAGTCGCGCCTGACTGCTCAGGACGCTTGCCAATAGTCGTATCAGGCGTTTCGCGCAAGACCTTTGCCGATCGAAACTCTGCAAACCCAATTCAACGATCAATACAACGCTTGCCTAAAGAAACGGGCGTCATGGAAATCTGATGAGTTCACACCCAGCGACAATCCCGTGATTGGACTTTCGAACGCCTCTCCTTATACTGATTCAGCACTATAAAAAGGAGAGTTCATGTCAGAGAAACTTGGCATTGGATCGGCTTTCCCGAACCTGACGCTCAATCTCGTCAGTGGTGGGACACTCGATGTGCCGGGTGGGCTCGAGACGGACTGGAAAGTCATCCTGTTCTATCGAGGTCACTGGTGACCATACTGCCGCCGACAGTTGGTCGGCTTTGCAGAAAAATCAGCTGAGCTGAAAGCGCTCGGCATATCGGTTGTCGCTGCCAGCGTCGACCCCATCGACAAAGCGAAGGAAGTGGCCGACGAGGTCAATTTCCCCATCGGTTATGGTGTTACGAGAGACATTGCCAACGCGCTTGGCTCGTGGTGGGAAGATCGACGCCAGATCATCCAGCCGTCGGAATTTGTGCTCGGGCCGGAAAACAAGGTCATGGCATCGAGCTACTCGGATGGACCGATCGGACGCGTGTCTGATGATGATGTCATCAGGCTTGTCACGTTCCTGTCGAAGAAATAGCGCCCAAGACTATGTCAGGGTGAAACGAACGGTTCGGCGATTGCCGGACCGTTTTTTTGTTCAGGCCTTCGGGTGAACCAAGGACAGTGCTTGGCTGTGATAGTCAAACGAAATCGGCCGGCGCTTCAACAGCAGTGGCCAGCGCTCAAAAGACATGGGTGTTAGGTGCAGAATGAGACGAGCAGGACAAGAATAAATGCAGGCAGCAGGCATTCCCGTCATCAGAGATATTGTCCTCATCGGCGGTGGGCACGCTCATGTCACCGTGTTGAAGCGCTTTGGCATGAAACCCGTCCCCGGGGTGCGCCTGACGCTGATCTCACCCGACGCACACACACCTTATTCTGGAATGCTTCCAGGGTTTATTGCCGGGCACTACAACTACGATGAGGCTCACATAGATCTGGCCCCTCTGAGCCGCTTCGCGAATGCGCGATTCGTCGTGGCAGAAGTCCAGCACGTTGATCCCCTGACGAAGCAAGTACACATCATGGGTCGGCCACCAATCTCTTATGATGTGCTTTCGATCAATGCTGGCTCAACACCGGATCCAATCGAGGTTCCAGGCGCTTTGGGCCGCGTGATTCCAGTCAAGCCGGTCTCCGAGTTCCTGGTCTCATGGGAGCAGCTCAAGCAGCGTATCACTCAACAGCCAAACAGAAAGATTGGGATCATCGGTGCTGGTGCCGGAGGAATCGAGCTGGCACTCTCTGCCGAATTCGCAATCAACAATCTGCTAGACCGATCGAACGCGTCCAATCGGCCCAGCTTTCATGTCATTACTAAAGGCGAGAAGATCCTCGCGACGCACAATGCCCGCGTACAAGCCACGTTCCGTGATACGCTCAAGCAGCGTGGCATTGCCCTGAAAACAAATTTCGATGTGGACCGCGTCAGCGAAATCGGTGTCCATGCTGGGTCCAATACTATCGAATTAGACGATATCCTCTGGGTGACTGGTGCCAGTGCTGCAGGCTGGATCAAAGACTCTGGCTTCGAAACGGATGAGCGCGGCTTTATCAAAGTCCTTCCAACCTTGCAGGCAAAGTCACAGCAAGATGTCTTTGCAGCGGGAGATATTGCAGCTGTCGAAGGATATCCGCGGCCGAAGTCCGGCGTCTTTGCCGTGCGTCAGGGGCCACCTCTCGAAGCCAATATCAGACGTGTCGTTCTGGGCCAGAACGCGAGAGAATTTCACCCTCAGACAGCATTCCTGAGCCTGATTTCAACGGGCGGCAAACACGCTGTTGCTTCGCGAGGGAGCTGGTGTATGAGCGGAGATTGGATCTGGCGGTGGAAGGACCAGATCGATCGCAGCTTCATGGACAAGTTTAGCAAGCTCCCCGCAATGGATCTCAGCCCTGCGCCTCTGCCTGCCAAGGTTCAGCTTCTGACACCAGAAATCCAGGATGAACTCGGCCCATTGGATATGCGCTGCGGTGGCTGCGGCGCTAAAGTTGCTTCGTCGACATTGGCCGGCGTTCTGTCAAGGCTCGATATTGAAACCAGACCTGACATCATCGCGGGTGTCGCCTCGGCCGACGATGCCGCCATCTTCAAGCCGCCAGCAAACAAGCTGATGGTCCAGTCGGTCGATGGTTTCCGGGCGATGCATGATGATCCGTTCGTGTTTGGTCAGATTGCGGCAAACCATGCGCTGGGTGATGTCTTTGCGATGGGTGCCGAGCCCCATTCCGCGCTGGCGTTTGTCACCGTGCCTCATGGGCTGCGCCACAAAAACCAGGACCTGCTCTTGCAGCTGATGTCCGGGGCTTTACAGGTTCTCAATGCAGCGGGCTGCTGCCTGGTCGGTGGTCATACGGCAGAGGGTGCGGAGCTCGCTCTGGGCTTTACCGTCAATGGGACGGTCGATGAAGCAGAGGCCAAGCGAAAGTCAGGGATGCGGCCAGGTGATGCGATCGTTCTGACCAAGCCGCTTGGAACGGGCACGCTGTTTGCTGCCAGCATGCATGGCGCCGCTAAAGGGCGCTGGCTGCAAGCGGCTGTTCATTCCGCAACGCAATCGAATGCTGAGGGCTCAAGAATTCTACTCGCACATGGCGCGATGGCCTGCACCGACGTCACCGGATTTGGCCTGGCGGGCCATCTCATCGAAATGCTGACAGCGTCCGATGCGGCTGCTGAGATAGTCGTCAACCAATTGCCGGCAATCGATGGCGCTCTCGACACCATCCGTGGCGGACAACTATCCACGTTGCATCGCGCCAACCGAGATGCCAGCTCAGTCCTGATTAGCGACCAAAGCGTATCTGCGTCGAAAGACATGAGCGAACTCCTCTTCGATCCGCAAACCGCTGGTGGGTTGTTGGCAAGTGTCCCGGCTGACCGCGTGGCCCAATGCCGGGAAGAGTTGCTAAAAGCGGGTTATGTCGGCACGGCTGTGATCGGGTCAGTGATAGAGCAGCGCTCAGACCACATGATCGAATTGCTCTAGGTCAAAGCCTCAAGCTAAGCTGCCGCACAATTTCAACATCTGAAAGTCGCGGCATCGTTATGACCAATCTCACCGCTCTGACGGCAACAGCAGCTCTCCGTCTGTTGCGCAAAAAGGAAATCACGCCGCTGGATCTGATTGATGCAGCCGCAGACCGCATTGCTGCGGTTGAGCCGGCAATCAACGCCCTGCCAACGTTGTGTCTTGATCGCGCCTGCGATCACGCGAAGAAGATGATGGCTGATCCATCCGCCGATCGCCCTGATGAAGCGGGCACTTTGGCCGGCCTACCGGTTGCGATCAAGGATCTCAATGACGTCGCTGGTGTTCGCACGACCTATGGCTCTCCCATCTTCAAGGACTATGTGCCGACGGCATCACATCCGGTCGTTGAGCGGATCGAGCGTAAGGGCGGCATTGTCATTGCCAAGTCAAACACGCCAGAATTCGGCGCCGGTGGCTCGACATTCAATGAAGTGTTCGGGCGAACGCGCAATCCATGGAACACCTCTTTGACGTCCGGCGGATCAACGGGCGGTGGCGCTGCTGCGTTGGCAGCTGGCGAAGTCTGGCTGGCACATGGGTCAGATCATGGCGGCAGTTTGCGGCGCCCGGGAACCTACTGCTCGGTGGTCGGTCTCAGGCCGTCTCCCGGTCGCGTGACGCGAGGCACGAAGCAGGATCTCTATTCAACGCTATCCGTTCAGGGTCCGATGGCGCGGACTGTTGAGGATGTTGCGCTGTTCCTCGACACGATGACAGGTCTTTGCCCTCTCGATCCGTTGACGTTCGATGCACCAACCCAGTCTTTTGCAGCTGCTACGGCAGATCCGCGTCCACCGAAGCGTGTCGCACTCGCGCCGGACTTCGCAGGGCAGGTGCCCGTCGATGCCGAGACCCAGGCAATCTGTGCCGCTGCGGCACGCCGCTTCGAAGAGGCCGGCGTCATCGTTGAGGATGCCTGCCCGGATCTTGGGAATATCATGGAGACGTTCCTGGCTTTGCGCTCACAGCACTTCGTCGTCTCCAATGAGGAACTGATCAACAAGCACGGTGATCAGATCAAGCCAGATATTATCTGGAACACCGAGCGCGGATACAACCAGACGACGCGGGATCTGGCTGCCGCCGAACGCGCCCGGGCTGCTCTGTACGCGCGCATGACGGAATTCTTCGAAAGATATGACTGCCTGATAACTGCCGGGGCATCCACACCTGCATTCGACGTCAATCTGCGCATGCCGGAGACGATCAACGGCAAGAAGCTGGAGAACTACATGGGGGCTTCCGTCATCACTGGCGCGGTATCTGTCACCGGAAATCCTGCCATTGCATTGCCTTGCGGTTTCGACCAGTACGGTCGGCCTGTTGGCTTGCAAATTGTCGGACATCATCGCGGAGAAGCACGCCTATTGCAGATAGCAAGATGCCTGGAAGACATCCTTGGCCTCACAACATCAGTGCCAATCGATCCACGTCCGGGGAACGTGCCGGCGGTTTCCTAAAGGAACGATCCTCAAGCCGGGACCGCACTGTTGCCGGCTGAAGGTCCAAAGTTGCTCTACCGCTTGAAGGTAGATCATCGTGCTAGGAAAGACCTGATAGCCTCCGCGAGTTGCATTGTGGTGGCATTGTTGCGTTCATCGAGTGGTGCTGCCTGTGACGAGCATTTCGCAATCACGATCTCATTCTTGCGGTCGATGAAGGCGTTCTGACCGTGCACGCCAAGAGCAAAGAGCAGTGGCGCATCACCATCTTGGACATACCATTGGCCGCGATAGCGCATCGGCGCACCACGATAAAAATCCATGAAGTCGCCGGCTGTCCAGGCGTCTGGATCTCCACCTGACATTAAGTCATCGATCCAGCCTGACGGTATGACCTGTCGTCCGCCACGTTGCCCATGATCAACCAGCAATTGCCCAAGCCGCGCAAGATCCGGAACGGTGAGACAGACGCCGCCAGCAGCGCGCGGCGCACCAAGGCGGTCGACCGTAACGTACGCTGGACGGTGTGCACCGAGGGGTTTCCACAGCTGCTCGCTCACGAGATCACTATAGCGCTGGCCGGATATGCGCTCGACCACCCATGCTAGCAAGTCCGAATTTGGCGAGACGTAATGAAAGCGCCCCTCGTGCGGTCCGTCAGATGATGTCATCAGCTGGTAGAAGGATCGAAGATCACTGGCGGTCTCACCTGGTTCAAGTGGGTTCCAGTTCGTCGCCTTGCGGTAAGCGATAATCGGCCCTGACGTCGCAAGATAGTCCTCATCGAACTCAATACCTGCACGCATGTCGAGCAGATGGCGCACGGTTGCGCCACGGTAGGCCGTATTGCTGATTTCCGGAATGATATCGGTGACGAAGGTGTCTGGATTGAGCTTGCCTTGTTCGACTAGGATTCCAGCGATGAGACCCAGGATCGACTTTGAAACGGACATGATGATGTGTGGCGTCGCTGCCGTCATCCCGTTGGCATAGTATTCGCAGACGACCTGGCCACGATGAAGGATCATAAGGCCGTCAGTATCAGTTGCCTCCAGGGCGTCTTTCCATCTCAGTGTTCCGTCATCTGTCGCAACTTGAAGTGTGCTGAACTCAATAGGCGCGTTTTCGAGCAGCCAGACATTGTCAGGATCATTGGCGATATCTGCGGACGGGACGATTTCCCGAACATGCTGAAAAGCCCATCGGCAGTAGGGTGCCGTCCGCCAATTGCCGAGTTTAACCTGGTCCTGTTCTGTGGGCGGAAAACCCGCCATCAGCTCCTTCACGCCGCATCCTCATTTTTCTCGTTGCCCAATCGCTCTGCCACGATAGCCTACTCTGCAGCTTCAGGCGCCGCGTCATCCGCCCGCCTGTCTCGAGCCACGGTCGTCAGCCCCATATCATCGAAAATGAGATAGAGCGACGGCACGACAAACAAAACAAGAATAGTCGATGAGAGCAGGCCGAATGACAAGCTCGTAACCAGGGGTATAAGAACCTGGGCTTGCGGACTGGTCTCGATCAGGATCGGAAAGAGCCCTGCCACCGTTGTTGTTGTTGTAAGCAGGATCGCCCGGAACCGCGCACGGCTGGCTTTGCTCACGGCTTCATCAAGCGGCATGCCATTGTCGTGGTTCTCCTTGGCGAAATTCACCAAGAGGATCGAGTTGTTCACAACGACACCAGCAAGCGATACGAAGCCCAGCATCGATGGCATCGAGATATCGAGACCCATCAACATGTGCCCAAGGATGACGCCAATCAGTGACAACGGAATAGCGACCATCACCACAACGGGCTCCAGATAACTTCCGAACTGAAACGCCAGCAGCAGGTAGACACCAATCAATCCAAGCATAAAACCTGCCATCATGGATTGCTGTGTGATCTGGGTTTCCCTGTTTTGCCCCTCCAGGCCGACCCGCACGTCCGGATACTTTTTCTGAAGCTCCGGCATGAACCGCTTCAACGTATCATTGACGATGGCCGATGCATTTCCGACCCGCACATCAACATCACCTTGCACGGTCGCTGTGCGGATCCCATCAACGCGGTTGATGCGGGCAAATCCACGTTCCGGGATTAAATTCGCGACAGCAGTAATCGGGATCAGCCGTCCTTGGTTGTCTGTGACCTGGAACTGTTCAAGGTCCGACAGGCTGTCACGATCAGCCTCGCGAAGTCTGACATCAATCTCGATGGATTCCGCACCAACCTGAATTTCGCTGACGGTCGTCCCGAAGAAGGCGGCTCGCAGCTGATCGGCAATGGTCTGCGCATCAAGACCAAGGTTTGTCGCTTCAGGCTTCAGCTTTACGCCAATTTCCAACTTGCCAGGTCTCAGATCATCCGAGACATCGAACACGCCCTTATACTGGCTGAGCCAGTTTCTCAGGTCGACGGCAGCTGACTTGAGCTCGCTGAGATCAGCACCCTTCAATTGGATATCGATCGGCAGGCCGCCCGGACCGACTGTCGGGGTCGTAAATTTCAAGTTGATGACATCCGGCGGCTGACCGACCTGGCTGCGCCAAAGGCTGAGGATTTCATCGGAGGACTTGGTACGCTCTTCGGCACTCAGCAGGTCCGCGCGTACTGTCGCCACGTGTGGGCCGGTTTCAAAGGCGTCTGCATTCCTGTTGAACTCGATCGTGATTGCTTTGACGAGCGGCTGCTTGTTCGGCTGCTCCGGTGTGAAGCGTTGTCCGACATCGCGGATCGCAGACGAGACCTTTTCGACAACCTCTTCAGTCCGGGAGAGTGGCGTACCCTGTGGTAGGAGAATGCGCGCCTCCAGCGTGTTACCATCAATCTCCGGAAAGGCGACAAACTTGACGTAACCACCCACCATAATACTCAACGTCGCGAGGAAAACCGCGATTGCCGTACCGATCGTCAGGTAGCGAAACGCAATGGCGACATCCACGAAGCGGCCCACGACTTCTCGAAGGCCGTCAAGTCGACCGTTGACGAATGTCTGAACGCGGCCTTGTCCATCGCCTGACTTGTCAATCGCATGTGAAAGGTGATTGGGCAGAATAAGAAAGGCCTCGACCAAACTGACCGTCAACACCACCAGCATGACGACGGGGATCACTCGCAGGACTTGTCCGATATCGCCCTTGATGAAGGCCAGTGAGCCGAAGATGCAGGCTGTTGTCACAAACGAGGCAACGATACTGGGGAACACTTCGCGGGTCCCGTCAACGGCGGCCTGCCAGCCCTTCTTTCCCTTCTGACGATGAGACGCAACGTTCTCTGAGATAACGATAGCATCATCCATGAGGATGCCGATCGCAATAAGAAGGCCGACCATGGTCAGCATATTGATCGAATAATCGATCACGAACATCACAGCGAAGCCACCGGCAAAGGACACCGGTAGTCCCATCGCGACCCAGAATGAATATCGGAACCCGAAGAACAACCACATCGAGAGGAAGACGAGCGCAAGCCCCTGCACACTGTTGTCCGTCAACAGCTTGAGGCGATCTCGGACAATCGACGAGCCATCGTTTGTAATCGACAATTCAACGCCCGGTGGCACCCGCCTGCGTTCTTCCTCAAGAAGCGCGGTCAGGGCGTCCATCGACCTCAATTTGTCTTCCTGTAGCGATTTCAGTATCCGCAGTGTTGCAGCGCGCTTGCCGTTGTAGAGGGTCTTGGCCTCGTCGAGTTCAAAACGGTCGGTAATCGTGGCAACGTCGCTGAGCCGGATCTGGCTTCCGCTTGGGTCAGAGGCCACAATGATATCTCTGAAAGCCGTCGCCGACTTACGCTCGTCCGCAAACCGAACCAGGACGTCTCGTTCCCGGGTGGTCAATGATCCGGCTGGTAGATCGAGGCTCTGGCGTTGAACTTTGGCGGCGACGTCGGCAACACTCATGCCCAGCTGCTTCAGTGCAGCCTCATTGACTTCGATGCGGATCTGGCGATTAGAGAATCCTTCGATTTCAATCTTTGCGATGCGCGGGTCCTGCAGCAGCCGCTGCTTGAGTGCTTCGGCGTAGGCCTTCAATGCCGTCGGTTCATCCAGGCCGGTGATGGCGACAGCGGCAACGAAGTCCGTCAGGCCCAGTTGCTTGATGATCGCGTCTTCGGCGCGGTCCGGGAAATCGGTTACCGCGTCTATCTCGGTTTTCACATCCGCCGCGAAGCGATCGAGGATACCACCTTCGGCCATTTCAATTGTAGCCTGTGCCAGGCCTTCGCGTGCTTCGCATGAGACGCGGTAGACTTGATTGACAGCGTCAATTGCATCCTCAATCCGCCGACAAATCGCATCTTCCACGTCGGCCGCACGGGAGCCCGGGTATGCAACGCTGACCTGGACTTTGGAAGGTTCAATGCGCGGAAACGTGTCTCGCCGCAGGTTTGGGAGAGTAAACAGTCCGAGAACAAGAAACGCGCCCATGAAGAGGTTGGCAGCCGTCGGATGCCTGGCGAAAAATCTGATCACTTGCCAACCTCCGCATCGCCTGACAGCTGCTGCATGCGCATCCTGAGGTCTTCGTCTTCTGACGGCTTAAGCAGCATGTTCGGCGTCGCAATCTGCAGCTCAGAGACAACAACCTTATCGCCTTCCTTCAGACCTTCATCAACGATGACAAATCCATCGCCGCGGTATCCGATCTTGATGGCCCGTCGTTGCAGCCGGCTTTCCGCGTTGACGACAAACACTTGGCTGTCGCTGATGCCCGCGCTTGGAACGATGATCTTGCCTTTGAGTGGTTTGGTGCGCAGCTCGACTTCAACAAACATGCCCTTCACCAGGGGTGGTCGTTCGCCCGCCTTGGCATTGGCGTAGGGTCCATCCACCAAAACGATGAGACCGATGGTCCGGGTTTGTTCGTCAAGCGTGTCATTCAGCCGGGCCACCCGGCCGCGCCAGGTGACGTCGCGATCACCGGTGCGCAGCCGCACCAATGCGTAAAGGCCAATTGCCTGAGCAAATTCGCGCCGGTTTTTCCAATCGCGTTCTCCAACGCCGAACTCTTCACGTAGTCGATCGAAGAAGTTACGTATTCGGGTCAGGGGATATTGCGCAGTAATTTCCGCCGTCGCCGTGGCATCAGCCGTGCCAATCTTTGCGCCGGTTTGCAGATATTGTGACACCTCGACATCCACGGACGCAATACGGGCATTGAACGGCAGAGTCACGACGGTACGTTCAAGATTGAGCTTGGCCGTCGCCAGCTTTGATTGGTTGACCTGGATCTGCTCTTGCTGGACAGCCTTCTTCGTTGGCAGCAGCCGCAGTGAGTTTCGTAAGTCTTGCACTCTCTTCTTTTGCGTCAGTAGATCGCGTAGCTCCGCATCGAAGCTCAATTGGGCAAGGTTGCCTCGATTGAGTAACGCCCTCTTGGCATCGACTGATTTCTGCTTGAGGGTCTCGGACTCGATCTCGATTTGTAAGAGTTCGCTGGTGTTGCGCTCGCTAACGGTCAACTCAGCGAGTGAGGCTTCAGCAGAGCGGATCTGAGCTTCGGCTTCCGCAATGGCGAGCTTGTAATCGTCCGGGCTGATTCGTATCAGTTCCGTTCCCGCCTGGAGCGTTGCGCCGCGTCTGAAGCGCGGATTGACTGAGGCGACACGGCCAGCAACTTGCGCGACACCGTTCCAGACATTCTCCGGCCGGACCGAGCCATATCCCACCAGCCGCGGCGACACGTCAGTCTTCTGCAGCGTGAGCACCCGCACGGCCTTTGTCTGTTCAACCGCTGGTAGGCGTTCCGGTGGCTTTTGCCGCGCTGCCGTGTACCAAAGAATAGCACCCCCTATGATCACAGGAGGAATTATGAGAAGCTTACTGACAATTGACGTGGACGGCATCGAAGTGAAGTCCTCCGAAACAGGCTCCGAAACGGTAGCGAGATCGAGCCCGGTATGCGTTGCAGTTTTACGAAGTGGTTTTTGACCAAACCCACTGCGCTGGGACAGGCCCGGGGTGATGTGCGGCGACGCTCGCTCCCCGGCGGCGCAAGCCTACGCTGGTTGATTGGGAAGTGTTATGCCGTATTACAGTTTTCTTTGGTCTTTTTCGCACTTACTTGTGTTGGTCTTGAGCAAAGCCGGGCTAATGAAAAGCGCGCCCTGTCCAAGGATTGCCAATTTTCAATCGATGCCACCCGGACCGCGACGGCTGTAAGTGGGCCTAGATCGCTGCGGCTGGATGACGGCACTGAGGTCGTCCTTGAAGGTATATTGCCGCCGACCAGACTCGATCATCGCAGTGTCATCGAAGGTTGGGCATTGCCGGCCAAGGCCTCAAAAGCTCTGCTCCAGGCAGCAGTTGGCAGATCGCTGGAACTAACAGTGCGCAGGAAATCGCGCGACCGTTATGGCCGTCATGTCGCGCAGGTTCATATCAAGGCAACCGGTGGGCGTTTGTGGCTGCAGGCCTATCTGGTCGAGATGGGTCACGCCCGTGTTGCCGTCCAGGAAATCGATGACATGTGTCAATCGAAGGCTCTGCTGAAGCGCGAAACTGCGGCGCGTGGTAAGCACGTTGGCCTATGGACGGAGGCCGGTTACGCCATCAAATCAGCCGACAAGCCATGGGCGTTGTTGCGCTCTCGCAGTACTCTGCAGATTGTTGAGGGACGGGTGAAATCGGTTGCGCAGGTCCGCTCCCGTGTCTTTGTGAATTTCGGCTCGCAATGGAAGTCGGACTTCACGATTGGTATTCGGCGGCGATTGGCGAAGAAGCTCCGCATCAGTGGACTTGAAATTGAACAGTTGAAAGGCAGGGAAGTCCGCATTCGCGGCTGGATTGAGCGTCGCGGCGGCCCCTTTATTCAGTTGCATTCCGCTGCGCAGCTGAGCCTTGTGCCAAGTCAAAGGCTATCGCGTGGACCTTTGGATCCAAGCCGAGGTGGCACCATGCCAACGCGGGAACCCAAACAAAAACGCCCGGCTTTGCCCAAGCCGGACGTTCTCGATTTGTAGTCAATGTCCCACCCTATAATGGGCGAGGATTGCTGGTGTTGCTACGCCGCCTCGACGTCAGCCTGGGCTGCAGCTTCTGCTGCCTCGGCAGCCTCTTCAGCAGCGCGCCGCCCTTTGGCGCTCTTTGACAGCACTTCGGTGATCCGCTGAACGGCACCGCGTTCGTCAAGCGACTCGACAACTGCGAGTTCGCGGGCCATCCGATCGAGAGCTTGTTCATAGAGCTGGCGCTCAGAATAGCTCTGCTCAGGCTGTGTCTCGGAGCGATAGAGGTCACGAACGACTTCGGCGATTGATACGAGGTCGCCGGAGTTGATCTTCGCTTCGTATTCCTGAGCGCGTCTGCTCCACATGGTGCGCTTAACACGCGCACGGCCCTTGAGCGTCGTCATTGCCTTTTCAAGGACTTTGGTAACAGCCAGTTTGCGCATGCCGACGTTGGCGTGATTGTTGACTGGAACCCGCAACGTCATCTTGTCCTTCTCGAACGTAATAACGAACAGCTCGAGTGTGTGACCAGCGATCTCCTGTTCCTCAATGGCGACGATCTGGCCGACACCATGTGCCGGATAGACAATGTACTCTTCGGTTTTGAAGCCGTGATGCTTGGCACCAGCGGGCTTTGCAGCAGGTGCAACAATCGGCTGAGACGCTGGGTTTTTCGCCGACGGCCGGGGCGCCGAAACCGGTGTAGACTGCTTGGCAACCGACTTCGGCACGGCTGCTGCCACTGCCTTAACCTTTTTCGGTGCTGCCGCAGGTGCAGCTGCTGCCGCTGCAGGCTTTCTTGCAGCCACTTTTGCGGCCGCGGGTGCCTTGCTCGCAGCTGGTGCGCGGCGGGTCGTTGTCTTCTTCGTGGCAGCTGTTGCAGCGGATTCGGTCACTTTGGCTGTAGCAGCCTTAGGAGGAGCTGCCTTAACGGCAGGCTTGGCTGCAGGCTTCTTCGCAGCAACTTTTTTGGTGGCTACCTTTGCGGCGACTTTCCGGGTGCTTGCTGCAGTGCTAGACGATTTTGCTGTGGCCTTTGGGGTTGTTTTTGCTGCCGCCTTCTTTTGAGGCGCAGCTTTCACGGCGGTTGTCTTCTTCTTTGCTTTTTCTTTCGTTGAGGCTTTGGATGCGGGCTTGACAGAAACGCTTTTTTTCTGAGCCATGAAAATCATCTCACTTTCTCATGCTACGCGGGGCTAGCGATTGGCAATCGCAAGCTCCGGCCACTCTTCAAACGAGTAGCAACACTCTGCCGCTCCTGACGCCCGGCTGACGGCAGGATTTCGCCCCCTCAGACTCGACAATCGTTCCCATCCTGCTGCCGCTGGATAGGCTGAAAGTCGATATTTCTGGCTTGCTGATCAGTCTGCGTGCCAATTCTCAGGATAGTTTCCCGATCTAAAAGACCACAGAAGTTGGTACATTGTTTGTTCTATTTTTGTCCAGCTACGCCAACATTTAAGAACATAGCACAATCCCGGGAGGTTTAGAAGGGGTTACATGCGTGAACGATGCTCATTCAATCATTTAAGATGAACGAGACCTCTCCCAACACTCGGGGTGCAGGTGAATAATTGTTTGATTACAAACGGTTCAGTCGCCTGAGCCTGGCTTGTCAGAAAAATACTTTTCGTACTTCCCTTTAACATCCCGGAATTCATCAGCGTCAGCCGGCTGATCCTTCTTCGCCGTGATGTTCGGCCATTCATCAGCAAATTTGCGGTTGAGCTCCAGCCATTGTTCAATCCCAGGTTCTGTATCCGGCTGAATGGCTTCCACCGGACATTCTGGTTCGCACACGCCGCAATCGATGCACTCGTCCGGATGAATGACGAGCATGTTCTCACCTTCGTAGAAACAGTCGACCGGACAGACCTCTACACAATCGGTGAACTTACACTTGATGCAATTGTCATTGACGATGAACGTCATTGTGTCTCCAATCGCGCTGCGAGCACGTGGTTGGAATTTCGAATGCGGCTCAGTAACTAGGCTAGTTGAACGGATAAGGAAGCCGATAGGCGTCCTTCCAGCAACAAATTCTAGCTCCATTCGGATTTAATTTCCTACCAAGCGTCTGCCTATGCGCAACTTGTCGCAATTGTCGAGAAGCAGGTCCGCGATCGCAAGAAATTGCTAGCCACTTGCGCCGTCGCAGCCACCTTAGTCAATTCCGCTGTGCGTGTTGAGAGCAATGCGAGCGCAAGCCTCGGGCACTTGCCATGCAGCAATGCTTGACTCGTCTCAATCGCCCAACCCGTAACGCCGGCGGGCTGCCTCAAAGTCGCGCCGCTCTTTCTTCGCCGGCCGGCCGCCATGATGGACTTGCGGTTGACCGACACTAAGAGCTTTTGGCTGGGGTGGGGGCGTCAGATCTTCAAACAACAGGGCTGCCTCTGGAGCCGGTCCGCGGCGTTGTCCGGCAGCCAACACCCGCAGGATCCGCACGCGACTGTGTGCTGCAATCGTTATGACATCGCCAACTTTTACAGATGCGCTGGGTTTCTCCGTTTTGACCCGGTTGACCCGGACCTTGCCGGCGGTCACGAAACTTGATGCCAGTGTACGTGTCTTGGCGATGCGCGCGAACCAGAGCCACTTGTCCAAGCGCTGTGTAATCGGTTCCTCGTGCGCCGCTTGCTTGTCACTCTTTGGCATATTCGATCATTTGCAATACTCGGTTGATCTCCCAGGCGCCAATCCCGACCTGCACGTATGGTTCAAACAGAAACGCGCATTGCGGCGATTGGTTGATCAGCACTCAATAATCATTGAGCGATCGCGTCTTGTTGATGAAAGACGCGCTCGCCGATCACTTCAGAGTAGACCAATGACTGGTGTCAATTCAATCCACCTTGGGAACCGGTGTATCCTATGGCGTGGCCCGCGCAATCCGCCTCAGATCGGCAATCGCTCACGCCGTTCCAGGATTTGCTATCGAACCACCGTGATAGAGCTTCAATTTACGCTTTGTCTGAGCCGGTAGCACGTTGCCAAAGAGAGCGGGATGCAGTTTCTGCGCCATACGTTCAGTTCTTGCTGTTTAATCAGAAACATCTCAAGCAACATCCCCTCCGCCCAGAAAATGTGGCTGCCAAGTAAATAAGCCCCATCCGTGGCGGGGTCGTCTTCACGATGACGGCGTATGAGAGACTTGTCACTTTGGCCAAAGTAAAACCGCATGCCGGCCCAGGCATTTGTTTCTCCATTCTCAGTTATTGTGGTGTCCGCGAACAGAGATGCCGTTGTACTCGAGCCGGAACTCAAACCCCATTCACCACCAAGCTAAAATGAATGAAGGTTGTGATTGTGAGTGTGGCCAACGCTCAGTTTCAGATTGTCCGTGGGATAATAAGCAAGCTGCGTGCGACTGTGAAATGCGGGCTCAACGAAATCGGCATCGGTGAAGCCAATGATGCTCTCGACCGTAAAGCGATCCAAATAAAACTCGCTTTCAACGCCTGCGGTGTAAATGTTGACGCCTCCGAGAACGTCGAGCTGGACCGCGTGGCCGTAGACGCCAACAAGCGCTCGGGATGGATCACGCCAAAAGGCATGGACGCCAACTCCGTATAGAGCGACATCATCGGTAAAGTTCAGATCGAGGTCCGCCACGGCCCCATCGATCTGAAGGCCGAAGGCATGTCCCATCGGGATTGTCAGAGAGCCGGCAATGGCCTTGGCGTCTGTGTCATCTACGGATGTCACAATCGCCATTTTGCCGTTGATCCCGTCCACAGCTGGAAGGTCAGATAGTGGTCCGAAGAGGTGCTCAGCAGGAGATGGCCGCTCCGCCGAACTCGGTCCGTCGGCCAGAGCAGGCGTCCCACAGACGAGTAAGAGAACCCCGCCTAGCACGCCAAAGCGTTCGCAAGGATCAGCTAGGACGCAGGACTGAAAAGCGAGATCAGCTCAACACCTCGTCCTACCTGACGTTAAGTGTACTGCTGCGGCTTAGTCTTTGTCGTCCATCGTCTGGCGCAGAGCACCAAGGGCTGCAAACGGTGAATCCGGATCGACGGCCTGCGATTTCTTTGCGGGCGATGAGGTGTGGACCCGAGGCTTACGATTGTCGTCGCGATGCCGATCGCGGTTTTTGCGCCGATTGTCTTTCCCGCGTTTGAAGTCGCCGCGCGCTCCATCCCGGCGTTGATCCGAGCGGCCATCATTGCGATTGGCCGCAGAGCCGTTCCGGTGCGAACGGTTGTCTTTGCTGTCCGCACCGGCAGGCTGATCTGATTGCGACGCCGACTGCTGGCCAGCACCGCGTCCGCCGCCTGCGCCCCGGCGCCCTCTGCGGTCTCGTCTTGGTCCGGACTGCCGGCGTTGCGGACGCCAGACAATCACGACGTCATCTTCAGTTGTGGTTCCAGGCTGGGCGGCTTCGGCTGGACTTTCCTCTGAGCTGGCCGTCGAGGTGGCCATGTCAGCCGAACCGGTCTCAGCGGTTGGAGTGTCCTCGGAAGCACGCGTCTCCGAGGCATTCTCGCCATCAGTTGATGGTGGTGCCGACGTCGGCTCATCTGCCGATTGCTCAGAACCAGCGTGCTCTGATGGTGCAACGTCAGCTTGCGCGGCGGGGGCTGCCGAACTGTCGGCAGTGGCTTCACTCTGATTGGGCGCATCGCTGGACATTGCCGCTGGCGTCCCGCTCTCAGTCTCTGTGGCTTCAGCGGCTTCTTCGGTCGGGGCTGGCTTGCTCTCGGTCTCGCTAGAGCCTGGTGATTTGGTAGGTGCAGCAGGCTGCAGGGCTGAGAGTTCCGAGCGTTTGCGCTCCTCGCTGCGAAAGCCGAGCGAACGCAAGACTTCACCCAATTCGTCGGCCGAGCATCCCAGGATGGACATCATCTCCGGCGTGACAACAAATGCGCCGATTCCTGTCGCCCCTTTGGGTGCCAGCGGCTGGGCGTCACTTGCTCGCCAACTCATGAGTGGACGAATTTGGTCAGCAAGACGCTCGAGGATATCAATCCTGACCGCACGCGGTCCGCAAACGTGGAAGCCATAGACTTTGTAAAAGGCTTCCGGGACGCCCGGATCAGCTGGAACCGAGGTCAGACCGGCACGTGGTGCCTCCGGCAGGTTACCGGGGTCCAAACCGTTCTCCGCTGCGAATTTCAGACACCACAATGACAGTAACAGATCAGCGGCAGCCGGCTTCAGCAGTATCGGGAAGAAGATATTGAACGCGCCGAAGCGCATGCCGTACTTTCTCAATTGACCACGAGCGGTCTGATCCAATGACTTAATTTCGTCGGCAACTTCTTCGCGACGCAACACACCAAGCGCTTCGGTAATCTGGAATGCGATACCCTTCGCAAGGCCGGTCACCTCCTCAGATTGGCGGATGTCGACGAGCGGCTTCAGGCGCTCGCTAATTGTGTCCGCCACCCAGGTCCGCACACGCTCGTGGACCTTCTCGCGATCATTCCCTTGCAAATGCTCATCTGCAACAAGCACCACCTGCGGCTTGAGCGGGTCCTCGCCGGCGGTCAGCATGGCGATTTCAGCATCCCGCCAAATGATTTTGCCCTGTCGCGAAAGCGTGAAAGCGTCATTCTTGGCAGCCGCGACGCGGCGTGCCCGCATCGACAACTCTCGCGATAGCACCTGCGCGGCAGCATGCCGGCTCGCTTTCCCTTGGACGCTGTCGCTTTGTGTGTCAGGGACGAAACGAAATCCATCCAGTCGGCCGACATAGTGGTCTTCGACCTTGATCTCACCGTTTTCACTGATATCTGCGTTGAGGTTCTCTTTGTCTTTAAGGCCCTTCATCAACGCGCTGGTCCGCTTATCGACGAAACGTTGCGTCAGGCATTCGTGCAGCGCATCGGACAGGCTGTCTTCAATCTCTCGCGCTTTGCCCTGCCAGTGCTCCGGATCCTTCAGCCAGTCCGGGCGATTGGCAACAAATGTCCACGTTCGAATGTGTGCGAGCCGGTTTGACAGCGTGTCGATGTCGCCATCAACCCGGTCAGAGTACTCGACTTGTTTGGCAAACCAATCCTCATCAATACGACCGCTGCCGCCCATCAGATAGCCGTAGACAGTTGCAACAAGCTCGGCGTGGTTCTGTGATGAGATCTTCCGGTAGTCGGGAATCTGGCAGACATCCCATAGCCGCTCGACCGCCGAACGCGATGACGCCTTGTCCATCAGCTCGCGATCACTGGACAAATTTTCGAGCGCTTCAACATCATCCGCCATCCGTGCCCGGATCAGGCGACGGTCATCGGGAAGTTCACGCAAGCTATCGCGCAGCGCGTTCACGGACGCAAAGTCAAACTTGTTGTTGCGCCATTGCAGTGTCTTCACTGGCTCGAACGTGTGTGATTCCAGCCGTTCGATCAGATCAGCCTGAAACGGCTCGACATCGCCTGTCACACCAAACGACCCATCATTAAGATGTCGGCCGGCCCGGCCTGCGACCTGCGCCAGCTCAGAGGGCGTGAGGGCGCGGAAGTTATATCCGTCGAATTTCCGAACCGCTGAGAAGGCAACGTGGTCAACGTCCAGATTGAGACCCATGCCAACAGCGTCAGTGGCGACAAGAAAATCAACATCGCCGGACTGGTAGAGCGCGACTTGCGCATTTCTTGTACGTGGCGACAGAGCGCCGAGTACGACCGCTGCACCGCCACGTTGCCGTCTGATCAGCTCGGCGATGCGATAGACTTCGCTAGCCGAAAACGCAACGATCGCTGAACGGGCCGGCAGCCGTGTGATTTTCTTTTGTCCGCTATATGTCAGCTTCGACAGTCTGGGGCGGGCGATGAAATTTGCCCCAGGTATGAGATCGGTGATTGCTTCCCGCATCGTGCTGGAACCGAGTACGAGCGTTTCTGCATCGCCTCGCGTATTCAGCAGGCGGTCGGTGAATATGTGGCCGCGCTCCGGATCAGCGGCCAGCTGGATTTCATCAATCGCAACGAATTGCGCGCCAACATCTTGCGGCATCGCCTCGACTGTGCAGACCCAATACTGGGCAGACTCCGGCTTGATCTTTTCTTCGCCTGTGACCAGGGCAACCTTGTCGACTCCCACGCGCGCGCAAATCTTATCGTAGACTTCGCGAGCCAGAAGACGGAGCGGTAGGCCAATCACACCTGTCTCGTGATCGAGCATCCGCTCGATGGCCAGGTGTGTCTTGCCGGTGTTCGTAGGACCCAGCACAGCAGTAACATTGCGGATGCGGGGGGAATGGACTGCGCCCATGGCCTGGCTCTCTTCTTACGCTACCCAAATTGGGAGGCCTACAGCTGGCGTGAATTCTCGGCGGCAAGTGGTACCGCGTTTTGAGCCTTCAACAATTACGGAATGGCATCGCAGACATGACGGTCAAGATCAAGCGCAAGCGTGGATCTTTCCATAACGGCCACGGCTGATAATGCTGTTACTAGATCCCACAACTGCGTGCTGGCGCCGGCGATTCGGTACTATTTTGACGTCTAGGGATGTGCCGGTTTTGCAGGTCATCTGTAAGCGGAGCCAGGACCGCAACAACGTTAACGCGCCAACAGGACAAAGCAAGGCCGACCATCGAGCCACGCTTGACGATGTGCAACTGACGTGTCGTTTGCCGATTTGCTCCGCACTAATGGACCAGTGCGATCCGCTGGCGTTTCGCCGTGACGATATTAACGCGGCGAGAGGAAAGCACGGCTTCACCTGCAATCGTCGGGACGCGGACTTCAACCGGAATGTAGAGGTTCGCGGTTGGCACCGCGCGCAACACGACACGCATGTTGTTGTTCGAGGCCATGTATTTCGTCTGCCGGTTTTTCTTGAAGCCGCCGAGCGGAACATAGTTAACCCGGCACACGTAAGCTAAAGCGGGTTGCCCGCTCGGTTGACGCTCCCGGATCCGTTCCCGGCCCGCTGGTGAGAGAACAAGATCAAATCGCTGCTTGCCATCAAAGATAGGAATCCGACGGCGGCACGGATGCTGTCCTGCGCTCACTTTGGTTAACGCCATCACCGCTGAAATTGGGTCGAACACATTCCGCAAATGCTCGGCCAGCAGTGGCACGTGCTGATTGGAGTAGGGCTTGTTAGGGATGACCTCTGACTTGATGATCCGTCGCTTCTGGAACGCCAGACGGACCGATCCGCGTTTGGAGTTGCTCTGGAAATCAAAGGCATAGTTTTTTGGCAGGGGGCCATTCTTGATCGCGTGGCCGCTACTCCGTGTAAAGCCGCGCCACTTGAAAGCACCGAACACCGCCGAGACTTTTGCCTCACCGGCCAGCGAATAGGATTTTCCGCCAACATCGGAGCGGAAGTTGAACGATCCGATCCTGAAACCTGCGAACGCTACATCATACTTGGCGATGACCTGACTGGGCCAGTCGGCAGCAGAAACTTGACTCGTGAACAACGCAGTCGCGACTGCACCGGCTGTTGCCGTTGCTAGAATTCGCGCCGAATGATTGATCATTCCTAAACATCCCCCAGATCAGGCGAAGGTCACTTATGGTCCGCGCTTGTGGCGCTTTTTCGTCATTGTTGTGTCAATTGAAGACAGTCCATCGAGTGGCAATATACATATTGCTCAATCGGCGCGAAGTGACCGAACGGCAATGACCACAACAAAGTGGAACTCTTGACGAGATGACGCGATTGGTTATATAGAGCGCGTTCCGCGGTGGAGCGCCTGCGTGCCGCTGCAACCTTTTTAGCAACATGCAGAATCGTACCTTGAAGAGGTAACACGCCTCGGCCGCGCTGCGGTATTGGCGGTTCGGGAGCCATTTTTATGACTAGAAAGTGCGAGCTCACAGGCAAGCTTCCAATGTCGGGCCAGCTTCGCAGCCACGCTGAAAACAAGACAAAGCGTGTTTTTCGGCCAAATCTCGTCAACGTAACGCTGATGAGTGAAGCCCTGAAGCGCAAGATCAGCGTCCGCATCAGCGCAAGTGCACTGCGCACGGTCGAGCACCGTGGCGGTCTTGATGCCTTCCTGAAGAAGGCAAAAATGGACGATCTTTCACCACAATGCCAGAAGCTGAAGCGCGAATTGGCCAAGCTTGACGTCGCACCAGCTGCGTCTGACGAAGCCGTTTCTGCCTAAGTAGCAATACTCGGCATTTGCGCTAGTCCAGCAACTCAAACTGCAGCAGCAATGTGCGCTGCAGGAAAGAGTTGAAGTTATTGTCTGAAATCATCGTGACAACGGTCTTGCCGGCTGCATCCTTATGCACCGCAAGGCCTTCCATGTTGTCAATCTCATAGCGCATATCGGCCCTAACTAGGGTCAGCCCGTTGAGAACGGCGCCAGGGCGAACGGTGCTTGCTTTGATGTGCCGCAGCCGCATCTTCACACCCTCACTCCACCGGAAGCGCCGCTCAAGCACCAGTAGGTCCCCATTCTGCAAGCCAACGGCATCGGTTATGTCGAAGCCGTTCAAATTGCGAAGGGCTACGGGCCGTGCCGGTCCTTTCAGATTCTTCCAGATCCAACCGCGATGATGGCCGTTCGCATCAAGGTAGCGTTCCGCGAATGCAATGACATTCTTCCGCCGGCCCTTCGTCTTTCCAAACAGCGCGATCGACTCCAATCCCTTGTTGGCTGGGAGCCGCCGACCGGGTCTGAGATAACGGGCCGGGCCTCCCAGGCGCCCACCACGAATGTCAAACAGGCCAATTCGCTGATTAATTTCAAACGCGACCAACGCCGTCCCAGTCTGAAGGTTGCCCTTGAGAAGCCTGATTGCCTCAGCATCACGATCGCGCCTGCGTCGCAAGCGTCGGGATTTCAGTGCAAGCAGTGGCCCAATCCGGGCTTTGCTGACGCTGGCGAGACGTCCATTCTTGTAGTTCAGCTGTGCCGCCAGCCAGGTGCCGGCGTCTGAGACGGCCATAAGCGATTTGCCGTCAGCCGACAGAGTTAGCCCGGAATACCCACCGAAAGCGCTATCGTCGGAGGACACAACCAGCCCGCCGCGCCATCTCATTTTCCCCACGATCGGTCGCACGCCGCCGTCGCGATGAAAATTCCTGATCGCTCGCGAGTTGACGGTAATGCTGCGAACCTGAACTGAGCCGACATCAGGCTTGAACCGCTTCTGATTAGCGTGCGCTGGATCGTGGCCAGCGATGGTCGTGGCTAAACCTGTGGTGAAGGCCGCCAAGACCAAAGGCGAGAACGATACCGCCTGTAGTCGGCTAAGCCAATTCGAGCTGGTAACCGGCCTAAAGCGTAAGGAAGCTCTTGGGCCGGCTGCCGCCGCGCCGTGGGCCGCGTTCTTTCCCGCGACCGGCATTCCCGGCCAGTTTTTCGTCAAATAATTCAACAAGCTGATCTGTCATCGCTCCGGCTAATTCGGACGGATCCGTAATGGTAACCGCCTGCCTGTAGTAACGCGTAACATCATGCCCGATACCGATCGCAATGAGCTCTACAGGCGATCGGGTCTCAATTTCCTCAATGACCTGCCGCAAATGCAGTTCCAAATAGGAGCCCGAATTCACGGACAGCGTCGAATCATCAACGGGCGCACCATCGGAAATCATCATGAGAATACGGCGCTGTTCAGGCCGGCCGAGAATGCGTTTGTGGGCCCAGGCCAGGGCTTCGCCGTCGATATTCTCCTTCAGCAGGCCTTCCCGCATCATGAGTGCGAGGTTGCGCTTGGCTCGCCGCCAAGGCGCGTCAGCCGACTTGTAAATGATATGGCGAAGATCGTTGAGCCGGCCGGGTGCAGCCGGTTTCCCCGCACTCAACCAGTTCTCGCGAGCCTGGCCGCCCTTCCAGGCCCGTGTGGTAAAGCCCAGGATCTCAACTTTCACGCCGCAACGTTCCAGCGTACGTGCGAGTATGTCCGCACAGGTCGCAGCAACCATGATGGGGCGACCGCGCATACTGCCGGAGTTGTCCAGCAGCAACGTCACGACCGTGTCACGGAAGTCCATGTCCAGCTCACGCTTGTAGGACAATGGCTGCATTGGATCGATAATGATCCGCGGCAAGCGCGCGATGTCGAGCATGCCTTCTTCGAGATCGAATTCCCAGGCGCGGTTCTGCTGGGCGAGGAGCTTGCGCTGAAGCTTGTTGGCCAAGCGCGAAACAGCCCCGGAAAGAGCCCTCAGTTCCTTGTCTAGGAAGGTTCTCAGCCGTTCCAGCTCTTCTGGGGTGGACAGCTCCTCAGCGGCAATTTCTTCGTCAAATTCGCGCGAGAAGACTTTGTAGCCGAACGATTCTGGATCATCGAGAACTGAGAAATTCGGCCGCCATGGTTCGTCGGTATCAGCGGCTTCCTCGCCTTCGGAATCCATGTCGAACTGGTCAGAGTCAGCCATGTCTGCGGACTCTTCGAAATCGCCTTCTTCGCCCTGGGCGGATTGCTCTTCGTTGGCGCGCTCTTCGCCTTCGCTGCCTTCACCCTGATCTTGTTCGGACTGCTCGCCGCTATCGGGCTGTTCATCCTGATCGCCGCTGTCTTCCTGCTGCTCGCCCTCAGCAAGCTCTTCCGACAGCTCAAGCATGTGCAGCATATCGCGCACCATGCGGCCAAACTGCTCCTGGTCGTGTGCAATTTCGTCGAGCCGATCAAGTGATTCAGCTGCGCGTTCTTCGACCCATGGTCTCCAAACATCAACGACGGCTTGGGCGTTTTCGGGTGGTTTGAGGCCGGTAAGACGCTCGCGGACAATTAGGGCTAGGGCGTCTTCCAAGGGAGCTTCGGCAGTGTCCTGCACTTCCGTAAAGCGCCCATGGGCATACTGATCTTCAATCTTGGCCGTGATGTTGTCGGCCATGCCCGGCATGCGATTGCAGCCTAGCGATTCGACCCGCGCACGCTCAACCGCTTCGAATACAGACCGCGCCTGCCCCGCGCCGGGGACAAGCTTGTTGTGCAGGCGGTCATCATGACATGAAACAGTGAGTGCGAGACTGTCGGCCCATCCGCGCATAACCGAGATCTCATGCTCGGTCGGCACCCGCGAGGGCTCTGGCAGATGGATCATCTTGCCATCCGCCTGCGGGCGACCGGCGGCATAACCAACCTGAACCTCGTCATCGGCTGCAATCGCGCGGACCGCGAGGCCAAGCACGCGCTTAAACGGCTCTGCCGGCGCTTCTTTGCGATTGCTGCCAGTGCTCATGGTATGTTCTTTCAGGTCAGCTCAGGACGATGTTTGTTGCGCTTTCCGGCAGATCTTCACCGAAGCAACGCTGGTAGAATTCGGCTACCAGCGGGCGCTCCAACTCATCGCATTTGTTCAGGAAGGTCAGTCGGAAAGCAAACCCGACGTCATTGAAGATCTCGGCATTCTCGGCCCAGGTCATCACTGTTCGCGGGCTCATGACTGTTGATATATCGCCGTTAATGAAAGAGTTGCGGCTGAGATCAGCGACGCGGACCATATTGGAGATGACCTTCTTCGAGTCCTCGTCCTTCTGGAAGCTCTTGACCTTCGACAGAACAATCCCTGTCTCATCTTCATGCGGAAGATAGTTCAGCGCACAAACAATCGACCAGCGGTCCATCTGACCTTGGTTGATCTGCTGTGTCCCGTGATAGAGGCCTGACGTGTCACCGAGACCGATAGTATTCGTCGTCGAGAACAGGCGGAACGCCTTGTGCGGGCGAATGACCTTCGATTGGTCAAGCAGAGTGAGCTTGCCGGACACTTCCAGCACGCGCTGGATAACGAACATCACATCAGGACGGCCAGCATCGTATTCGTCGAACACAAGGGCGATGTTGTTCTGCAGCGCCCAAGGCAGAATACCTTCACGGAACTCTGTGATCTGCTGACCATCCTTAAGGACGATCGCGTCCTTACCGACCAGGTCAATCCGGCTGACGTGGCTGTCAAGGTTAACGCGCACGCAGGGCCAGTTCAGGCGCGCTGCAACCTGTTCGATATGCGTTGATTTACCAGTGCCGTGATAGCCCTGGATCATCACGCGGCGATTGAATTTGAAGCCCGCGAGAATGGCGAGCGTCACCTCTTTGTTGAACAGATAATCCTCATCGAAGTCAGGAACATGTTCGTTAGGCTCAGCGTACGCTGGAGCCTCCATGTCGCTGTCGATGTTGAAAGTTTCACGGACGGAAACGGTAGTTTCCGGCAGGCCAGGATCACCAGCTTGAGCGGTAGCGAGCATGCGTCTTTTTCCGGATGAATTCTGAATTGAAGATCGGCACTGACAAACCAGCTGGATCGCCAGGCGCATCGGTTACGTTACAATGTTCTATGACTTCAACGGTCTCGCCGTCAAACCAGACCAACTTGCTTTAGATAATTATAGGCCTGGATGATCTCGCGCAACTTTTCCTCGGATCCACGGTCACCACCATTCGCATCTGGATGGTGTCGCTTCACCAGAGCCTTGAAGCGGGTCTTGATCTCGTCCTTATCCGCGCCCTCGGCCAAACCCAGGGCTGTAAGGGATTTTTTCTCGATCGGCTTGAGTTTTCGCTGCGGTTTACGTGCGTCATCACGGGCCTGCTTGGCCCGCCAGGCATGAAAACCTTGCGGGCCGCCACTGCGAGTTTGATCAATTCGTCGCACGTCATCTGCGTTTGCAGCGCGCCGCTTGCCACCCGCGTAGGCGTTTTCGCCGACCTTCCACGTTGGACGGTGACCGTACGCCGCATCTTTCTGGAAGTCTTCGACTTCGTTATCGGACATGCCGTCGAAGTAGTTGTAATTCGCATTGAACTGCCGGATGTGATCCGCGCAGAAAAGATAGAACTCGCCCTCGCGGCCACGGCCTTTCGGCGCGCGATGCTTGCCGGACTTGGCGCAGCCTTTCCACTGGCACTCAGGAAACTCCGGCTCGATCTTCTCCTCTTCAGGAGTTCCGGACTTGATCCTAATGCTATCAAAGTATTTCGAATTCAATTTCATGGCGCGAGATTATGATGACCTGAGCGCGAACTTACAAGCGGCGTGTTGGCGCGAAGCGGGCTTCGTTGCTGGCACGCACTATGTCAATCGCAAAGCTTGCACCTGGGTGGCACATCGGCTTTGGTGTGGCAAAGCCCTAACCGATGCGGTCGACACAATGTCCACAGAAGCAGCAATTCGTGAAAAACTTATGATTGGTCTGGAACCCACCCGGCTCGATGTCATCAACGAGAGTGAGTTGCATGCCGGCCATCGCTCGTCGCCCGGGACGGGGGAGAGCCATTTTCGAGTGAATGTTGTTTCAGCAAAGTTCGAGGGCAAGTCGCGGGTTGAGCGGCATCGCATGGTCAACGAAATCCTCTCTGAGGAAATGGCCGGCAAAGTCCATGCCCTGGCGATCCAGGCAAGTGCACCTGGCGAGTGAATTCGTTTCATAACGGTGAACTGTTACGATCGTGGCGGCCGCCGTCCGGTAATCCATCACTTGCCTACTGAGCTGGCGCACGCCACGATTGCGAACGTTCAACGCTCATGCGCGAGGTCCCGGCCATGAAGTCTGCACTCTGCGATCAATTCGGTATCGAGTTTCCACTATTCGCCTTCACCCACTGCCGTGATGTCGTCGTCGAGGTGTCAAAGGCTGGCGGCTTCGGTGTTTTGGGCGCGGTCGGGCATACAGCTGAGAGCCTCGAAATCGAACTGAAATGGATCGACGATCATATCGACGGAATGCCTTATGGCATCGATCTGTTGATCCCCAACAAAATGGAACACAAGGGCGAAGACGCGATGACCACCGAGGATCTGCGTAAGCAAATCCCGCCGGAGCACACCGCCCACGTCAACAAACTTCTCGAGGACAAAGGCATCGACACGTCCGATCTTTGGTCCGGGGAATATGGCACCGACTACACCAACAATATGCGGGAAGCCGGCGCCGCCGAATTGTTGGAAGTCGCGTTCAATCACCCCATCAAGATGTTTGTAAACGCACTTGGCGTGCCGCCTCAGGCGATCATAGACCAGTGCCGGTCCAAGAACATTGCTGTTGGCGCCCTGACGGGAGCACGCGAACACGCATTGAAACACGCAGCAGCCGGTGTCGACATTCTGGTGGTCTCAGGCACCGAGGCCGGCGGCCATTGCGGCGAAGTTTCGACGATGGTTGTCGTACCTGATGTTATCGACGCCATCAAAGACTACCCGGACATGCACGTGCTGGCCGCCGGGGGGATCGCAACAGGACGCCAAATGGCAGCCTGCATGGCGATGGGTGCTTCTGGGGCATGGTGTGGCTCGGTCTGGCTGACAACAGCCGAGGCCGAAACGACGCCAACCGTCAAAGAGAAGATGCTGAAGGCGAGCCCGCGCAATACGGTGCGGTCACGCAGCCGAACAGGCAAACCAACGCGGCAACTGCAGTCGGCCTGGACCGATGCCTGGTACACACCCGGTGCACCTGATCCACTGCCAATGCCGTTGCAGGGGCTGCTCAGCCGTCCGCCGATGGACAAGATCGACCGATTGGCAGCGTCGGGTCATGATGGCGCGAAGGATCTTGCGACATACTATGTCGGCCAGGCTGTTGGATTGATGAATCAGGAGACCTCGGCGCGCGAAGTCGTGTACGAGTTCAAGCGCGATTTCATCGAGGCTGTGGAGCGCTTAAGCGGTGTCATGGAGGACTGACGCGAGAGTGCACATCGACCATTGAAACAGCCGAGCGGGACGACAGGTCCGTCCCTGTCTCCCTCCAGGTCGTCCGGGTTTAATCCGGACGAAACTCGTTCCGCCCGTCCGCCAATGTTGTGACTTGTCCGCGTGCCCCGACATAGTCACGTTCGGTCATCTGCTGCAGCAAGCCGGCATCCTCAGGCGTATTGGCGATGAAGCGTGTGCCGTCTTCAAGCCGTCCGAACAAGATGCCGTAACTCGGGCCTTTGCGATCGTGCATCACGGTATAGGTTTCAACCGAAGCGGCGCCGCTCGCCTGCTCCGTCGTAGCAGGGCCCTTATCAGCATCAATTTCGGCTTGATAGGTCTTCGGATCTTTCGGCGCGAACGCCTTGGCGGGCGGCTCGGTCGAGTAAACGCCGGCAGACTGCTTCGTGACGTAGTTGCCGTTCGCTGTCACCATGCCTTTGGCGCCCGGCGTAGCGCGCACTTTATTCATCATCTCAGCTATCGAATGTGTCACGTAGTTGTTGCCCGGACCGCCAAAATATGGAAGTCCGCCGGTCACCGTCAGGCCGCGCGGGTCATCAATTGCGATGCCCATTTCCTGGCAGGCAATCTGCACCGCGGACGGAAAGCAGCTGTAAAGGTCGAAGTGCGCCATATCGGAGATTGCGGTGTCAGCCATCTCCATTGTTTCGCGGGCGACAATGCGCATGGCATCGGACGAGTGGAAGTTCTTGCGATCAGACAGATACCAATGGTCATACGCATCCGCACAGCCATGCAGATAGACCCACTTGCTCTCGGGAATTCCAAGGCTCTTGGCTTTCGCAACAGAGGTAAGAATCAGCGCCGACGCCTGGTCGATAAAAGCGTTTGAGTTCATCAGTTTTGTATAGGGAAAACCGATGTAGGGATTGTCGGGGCCAACTGTTGCAATCTGTTCGGCTGTAAAACCGTTCCGGCGATCCGCGAGCGGGTTTTGCGCTGCCACTTTGGCAAAGCCGGCAAACAACTCACCCATGGCCTGCAGGTGCTCGGGAATTGATCGATTGAGGTGGGTTCGTATTCCGTTCTCAATCATGGGGTAGGCAAAGATAGCCCCTGCCATGCGATGGCGGTCTTCAACATCGTTCCAGCCCCGGGTCTCGACGCCCCACATTTCCGGTTCGCCGCCGGGATCTTCGTTCCAGTCCAGTTCGAGCTTGGCGCGTTGCGCGGCTTTCTGCGTTGCAAGCGACTCGCCTCCTGCCAGCAGAGCAGCACCAAGTTCGCCACGCGTGATCATTTCGAACATGCGGTTGATGCACCATTGCGGCATGTTTCCACCCGGATAGGTGTAGACCAATCGCTTGGCGTCACTGATGCCGAGCCGGTTCGCCAGTGATTTTGGCGGATTGGCGTAGCGCCCAAACGGCGATGCAAATCGCCAGCTGGTATCCGAAAAAGAGCGAATAACGACGACTGTATCGAGGGCATCAAGAACAGCTTGGCCCGCGCCAGTGTCTTTGCTGGCTTGCCTGGCCGCGGCTGCCGTCAGGTCCATTGGAGAGAGCGCAGATGCAGGGTCCGGCTCACGTTGTGTGAGCTGACCGCAACCGACCAGTATCGGGATACGGGATTCATCCATAGCGCGCTTCCTCATAATGTCGGCAAAACCTGCCGGATCTCATTGCGCGGCATGATGGGCGATTGCCGTCCGTGCAGCAATCATGCTGGCGATCAGTTACAAGCCTTGGCTGCAGCTTCCTTATGGTCTGAATGCCAGCGCGACAGCGGAGGACGATTTTCGGTGATATCACTGGCGGCCCAGCGAATGCGGTTGTGGTCCATCTCGGTTGAGACTTCATCGTCAGGGCAGAGAATATAGAACGAACCGGCATTTACAGCATCGATCATGAAATCCATGACCTGTCTCGGCAGCCAGGCGCCCTGCTTGTGTTCGGCTTTGCCTGTCGTGGTCCATCCGGGAATGAGAAGATGCGCGGTAAGCTCGGTCGCATCGTCGTTGCGCAATTCGTGCTCAAGAGCCTCGGTGTAGTGTTTCACCGCCGCCTTGCAGGTATTGTAGATCGTGTTTCCCGGCGGGTTCGTGATGCCTTGTTTCGAACCCACATTGACAATGCAGCCGGTTGTCCCGGACGCGGAGGACGCTTGCGCCATAGCGGGCCGGAACGCCTCGACACCATGAACCACGCCCCAGAAGTTGACGTCCATCGCCCGTTTCCATTGCGCAATGTCGATAGGTTTGTCGCGGCCGATGCGCGTTACGGCATTGTTCATCAGGAAGTGCGGCCCGCCAAGCCGGTCCGTCACCTGTTTCGCGAGAGATGTAACTTGCTCCTGGTCGCCCACATCTGTCGCGCAGGCAAAGACCGCATTGCTGCCGCGTGATGCAGCGGCAATTGTCTCAGCCGTTGCCGCGTCCAGGTCCGGACCCGCCAGATCAGCCAGGCACACCGACATGCCAAGTTCCGCGCAGCGAATGGCCGTTGCACGGCCTATCCCCATTGCAGCGCCTGTAATGACGGCGACATTTCCGTCTGAAAATACATCCGTTCCCACAACCAAGACTCCCTTGAAACAAAAAGCCCCGCGCCGACATGAGCGCAGGGCTGCCTTATGAGTATATCAATTGGTGAACTCACGTCACCGCCGAACAGCACGTGTGCTGGCTCAGACGTCGGCTTGAAAGGGGCGCTGAGAAGAGGTGGCAAATGCCGGGTGCGCAATGCTATGCGCTGGCACGCACAATCAACCGCGACGCCGACTGGGCGGGCGCACCTTCAAGACGATAGGTACCGTCAGCGCGCCTCGAATAGACCCGCATCTTTGCACTATCGCCAACACTCGCAACAACGCGGCGGCCACCGGCTTGCACCTTGACGACTTTGCCTGCTTCCACGAGCGGCGGGGCAACGGCGACGGCATCAAGGCCCACTTTGGGTTCGACGTCATCACTTTGCGCCAGCAAAGACAGGCTTTGTTTGAGCAGGACCGCCTTGGGCGTCGACCGCGATGCACCGCTAGGTGTGCTCACGGTTGATGGAGCTGGTGCGGCTGCAGCTTGGACCACTTCAGGCGCAGACGGCGCGGCAGGGGCGGTTTGCACTGGCGCTACGGCGACGGGTGCTGGGCTTGGGGCAGGCGCAGTACTCGCTTCCGTCTTGGGCGCTTCTTTGCGCCCGAACAACCACTTGAACATGTCGATTTCATTCCCTCTTAACGCTCGTGCAATCAATGGCAAGCGATATGCCAGAAACGATTTTTCTTTTCACAGCAGAGAGATAAGTTGTCGACGCCTGAAAAACCAGCAGCTTTTGTGGCTAATGAGGCGGCAGCCAGCCTATTTTTTAGGCACTCATCTTGAGGGCTCGAATCTGCGACGTTGCGCAGCTCTTGTGAGTCATCAGCGCGTTTCACCGACTAGTCCGGAGCGGATATCTCCAAGTTTTGAAAGCGCCTCGCCAGACAACGGTCCTTGGTTGATGGCTTGTGTCGCTGTTTCAACTTCCGCCAGTGAAGCGATACCGATTTCTGTGGTCGTCAACTGCGGGTTGGATATGACATAGCGGATCGCGAGCGCCACAAGGTCGCGCGCATGGCCTTCGTCAATCAGCCGCTGGAACCGCCTGGCCCGTTCGGCATCGGTCGCGTAGTCGCGGCCCGAGCCGATAGGTGCAACGTCCTGCATGCCTAGTGGATGCCGTGTCTCAGTCCCGGTGAGTGCACCACCTGCCAGCACGCGAACTCCGATCGAACCGACATCGGCTTCAAAGGCAGATCGAAGGGCGCCTTTGTAGTCTTGTGCCGGATAGCCGTCCGGCATCGCCTCACCGGCCGTCGGATTGAGGATGTTGTAGAAAATCTGTGCGCCGTCGAAGTGGCCCGAGTTGATCAAGGCATGAATTGCATCCGTCTCGCCATTCGCAGTAAAGCCGACAAAGCGTGTCTTGCCCTCCTGCTTAAGCTTCTCAAACACTGGAACAACGCCGTCGAGCACTTCAGCAGTCGTGAACACCTCACCATCGGCTGTCGGGCCAAGCGTGTTGTGCAGCTGGAAGAGATCCACAGAATCTTGTTTGAGGCGCTTCAAGCTGGCCTCGATCGACTTTCGGATCGCCCCTTCCAGGTTGCCGCGGTCTGCCGGCGTAAGTCTAACCTTTGTGCTGACGATGACGCCGTCCCTATTGCTTCCGAGGGCACGGCCGAGGTTTTCCTCCGAGGCGCCGTTACCGTAAAGCGGTGCCGTGTCGAAGTGATTGATTCCATTGTCGCGAGCCCAGGCAACGGCGCGATCCTGTTCGGCTGCTTCGCCTTTTGTCATCAGGCCGCCAACGGCACCACAGCCGAACGTGAGAAGTGAGAGGTCAAGATTGGTTCGCCCGAATCGTCTGGTTTGCATTTGATTTCGCTTTCTGTTTGCAAGTGCCGATCAGGCGCTGAGGAAGCATTATTTGAGAGCAGCAGTTAGAATAGTTCCGAGCAGCCAGACGTCGCTATGAAGCGAACCCGAAGTGAGTGCTGCAAGAATTATACGGCAACGCGTCCACAAGGCCAACGATAGCAGCATCGAAGTGAGTTTGTGCAGGCCGTTTGGCGGTTCTGATTGACGAGCGCCTCGCCGTTCGCAAGGCGGCGAATATTGTCAGCGATGATTGCGTGCCGCCGCAATGTGCCGGTGTGTTTTTCGTGCCCGGTGATGGTAGAGATGGTGAAACGAGCTTCTCCCAGAAAGGATATGGCAGTGAAAATCGCAATGACGGAATTTGCGCTGAGAAACTGGGAGCCAGGCGCCAGCGGGACAAAGATCGAAGGCATTGAGCCGGAGCAACTTGTGGCGAAGTGCAACACCGCTGTCAGCGCTGGTGCGAAGCTCGTGGAAGGCTATGCGCCATTCTGCACGCATTTGTTCTTGGAAAATACGACGCCGACGCGCTGCGGATTTGCGCCAATCACAGATGGCAACCGCCATCTCCTGGAGTCTGGCTATCGTAGCCGGCGCGAGGGAGAACTTCCCGTGCTTGAGCGTTGGTTTGAAGGATTGGAAGCCCCTATTGCCGCGCACCTCGATGTGATTCTCTACTCCCACGCGCAGCTCATGAAGGAGGCAGCCGAGTTTCCCGAGGAGCAGCCGGTGCCCGAATGTGATTGGGGCATCGTCAGCATTATCGGGACGCTTTCGCCTGTCGAGCCCCCGATGCCGCCGATCACCCAGCTACGCAATGCACTGGGCGCCGGCGAAGGCGGCTCAGGAGCTGCGATCGATCGCGCCAAGTACAATGCCGCAGCCGAGTTCTGGGATCTCCATGCAGCCGTGAAATAGCGCGACCGGGAGAGTGAGGCGCGTTACCCACCCCTACTCGGATTCTTCGAGTCGATCTGTTGGTGGCGGCGGTGTGCGCGATAAGGCCGAAATCTCATCCCGCAGCTCCGCAGTCATATCAATGTCGATGGAGTCGAGAGACGGCGTCAGCTGTTCCAGATTGCGGGCCCCGACGATCGGGCATGTCACCGCGGAATGGCCTGCCACCCAGGCAACAGACAAGCTCACCGGATGAAAATTGCGGGATGCTGCAAACTCTGTGAATGCGCCTGCCACGTCGTAAACCCAATCCTCACGGTAGCGGCTGGCATAATTCGCCTGTTGTACAATGCGGCCCTCATTGGGTCGTTTGCCCGGTCCGTATTTTCCGCTCAGCAAGCCACCGCCAACCGGGCTGTAAGTCATGACGCCAACACCTTCGGCCTCACAAAGCGGCAGAATCTCAACTTCGACCTGACGCTTCACGAGACTGTACATGGGCTGCACCACATCAATTCGCGACCAGCCACGCTTGTCTGAGATGCCAAGGCCCTTGGCGATTTGCCAGGCCGTATAGTTGCTTGCGCCGATGTAAAGCACCTTCCCCGACTGGACGAGGTTCTCAAGCGCCCGCAATGTTTCCTCAAGCGGAAGATTGTCATCCCAACGGTGCATGAAGAGGACATCGAGCCGATCGGTGCCGATCCGCTTCAAGCTGGCTTCAACTGCCTGCGTAATATGGCGGCGATTGGCGCCGCGTGCATTGATGTCTTGTCCTATGGGGCCATGACATTTGGACGAGATCACCAGATCGTCCCGTTCACTTGCGATGAGGCGACCGAGGATCGTTTCAGACCGCCCACCAGTGTAGACATTGGCCGTATCAAAGAAGTTGATGCCACGATCCCGGCAGGCGCCATACATCCGCGCGGCTTCATCAGCATCGGCTTCACCACCGAAAGACATCGTGCCGAAGCAGAGTTCTGATACTTTGACGCCGGTGCGGCCTAGCAACTTGTACTTCATCCTAGCCTCCCTCAAGTTCCTGCCGAGGTGTATAACAGATCAGAGACACTTCTTAGAACCGTGTTTGACGATCAAAGGATCCGGGATGAACGAGCAAACCAAAGTAGATGCCCTTGCAGGTGCCCCACTCAGCGAAACCATTGCCTGCCTGAACGAGCGCGTCAGCGTCCGCGACTTCGCTGATAAGCCCGTCGATGACGCGATGATCAATGTCATACTTCAGGCAGCATTCCGCGCACCCACGTCATCCAATATTCAATCGTACAGCGTCATAACCGTGCGCAATCAAGACACGAAGGATCGGTTGTCAGTTGTCACAGGCAACCAGAAGCACGTGAAGACGACACCGATTTTTCTTGCTTTCTGTGCTGATCTCACTCGTATCGAGGATGCGCTTCAACGGCATGGCCACACGATTGAGGGCAACAATCTCGAGGTCGGCCTGGTGTCCAGTATCGATGCTGCGTTGGTCGGGATGTCGGCCTATATCGCGGCAAAGTCGGTTGGCTTGGAAGGTGTCATGATCGGCGCCGTCCGCAATGATGCAGTCAAGACGGCCGAGATCCTCAAGTTGCCAAAGCACGTGTATTGCGTCTTCGGCATGTGCCTCGGATGGCCGGGTGATGTGCCGCCGCAAAAGCCGCGCATGGATTTTGGTGCTGTCGTGCACCGCGAGCAATTCGGCGGTCAGGGTGACGGTTTCGACCCATCAAAAGCGCTGGATGCCTATGATCAGGCGCTGGCTGCCCACTACGAAGGTCAGGGCAAAAAAACGACGTCGGATTCATGGACCCACGATATCGATAAGAAATTCAGCCCGCAGTTACGTCAGGGCCTGCGCGAACAGCTTCGCCAACTGGGTTTCGATTTCATCTAAGGCATGTCGCGTTTAAGCGGGTTCAAGATGTGCCAGAAAACGCCTCATCTTAGAGCGATTTCTGGCTCCGGTTTAATGCGACATGCAATAGCTTAGAACGGGTGACGCTGGAACAGGCCCTGTCCGGCCATCGGGACAGAGCCTGTTGGGGGTCATTCCTTCACGGGATCAGCCTTGTAGTCCGCGTCACTCACTGGCTCCAGCCAATCCGTGCCGCGACCCTGATCGTCGGATTCCGACATAGCGAGATGGCACATCATCTGACCGGGAGATGAGCCATGCCAGTGCTTCACTTCTGGCGGAATGACGACGGTATCACCCGGTCGGATCTCGTGGAGCGCTTCACCTTCAATCTGATAGCGGCCAACACCTGATAGAACATACAGGATTTGCCCCACAGCATGGGTGTGCCAGTTGGTTCGGCCACCAGGGGTGAAGGTCACCTTGCTTGCCCTCAGCCGCGATGGCGCTTCCGGTACAATAACCGGGTCCTGTAGGACAGTACCCACGAATGAGTCAGATCCACCGAGGCCTGTCGGTCTTTCGTTTGCGCGGATAATTCTTGGTTTCATGTCATCCTCCCGATGCCGGATTGAAAGCCTGACTGCAATCTTTGCACACCCGGTGTTTAACGCGAAGCAGCCGGCTGATAATCGGGTGACCACATCTGCATTGTGCCGCCGCCATTGAAATTTCGGTAGTCCATTTGCCCAGCCTGCATTCTAAAGACGAGCGGCTTTGCAGGCCCCGGCGCAAACAGGTCGGAATCCCCGGCAGAAACCAGATTGGCCTTCAATTCGAATTCATAATCGCCTGGCTCCAAGTCCATGATACGCGGGACTTTCTCGCCGACGCGCGGAAAGAATTGAACCGCTTCGGAGACGGCAGCTTTGCCGGCCAGGGATATTGGCGCATATGGCCTGTTCGGCTGCGAGGCCCATGGTCCGAACTGCGCCGCATAGAATCGTTTTGACTTCCCTGTGCGCGGATTGGAGACCTTAAGCTCCAGCGCAAGCACAGTCCCGCTGCGGGCGCCATCATTAGCAAGCGTGACCGGAAGCACGAAGACCTCGAATGGGCTATCGGGGCGGTCCGGATCCGTGTAGGCGATTTGTGGCGGCACAAAAACGGAGAGTTTCGCGGCCTTCAACACAGACTCGTAGAAGCTGAAGCCCGAGAAAATGAGCGCGACAGCTGAGACGATCGTTGCCAGTGTGCCGCCGCCATGACGCGCCTCCCGCGCGACCTCCAATGCTTCATGCGTCGCGTGTTCACCGCCACGTTGTCCTCTTGGCCACATAACTTGTCCTCCCAGCCCCGTTTCGAAAATTCTTTGTTTGATCAATATCGTCAATCAACCAACCACCGTTCGGTATGGACAAAGTTGTTGTGACGATGGCAAGGCAAGGATCTTGCTCGCCACTGTTGGGACTGACAATTATTCATCAAGGCAGTCCTTAATCAGTCAGCCGCCTCGAGATCTTTAGGCCGGCTCTCAATCTGTAGGAATCTGAAGATGACAAAGGTTGCGATCGTAACAGGCGCTGCAAAAGGCATCGGCCGTGCAATTGCCCGACAGCTGTCGGGCGAGGGCTGGCAGCTGGTTTGTGCTGATGTCGATGAGCTGGAGAACAATGCAACGGCGAAGGAAGTTGGCGGCCTGGCGGTGACCTGTGATGTGGGACAGAAGGCAGATGTGGATGCACTCGTAAGCCAGGCACGCGGCAGCTTTGGCCGCATAGATGGTGTCGTGTCCAACGCAGGCATCAATCAGTACAAACCACTAGCAGATTGGACCCTTGAGCAATGGGATCGCATTATTGCGACAAATCTAACCGCCAATTTCCTCCTCGCCCAGGCCGCCGAGCAGTCCTTGCGCGATGCTAGGGGGGCGATGGTCTTGATGGCTTCATCACGCGCTCAAATGTCCGAACCAGGTACATTCGCCTATTCTGCAAGCAAGGGCGGCATTGTTGCCCTCACACATTCGCTGGCGGTATCTCTGCAGCCTGACGTCCGCGTCAATTGTATTCTGCCTGGGTGGATCGATACGGGTAAGCACGGCCCGATTGATCAGGACGATCATGATCAACATCCGGTAGGGCGCGTTGGGCGCCCTGACGACATTGCTGAGATGACGTCTTTCCTTCTGTCGAACGAGAGGGCCGGCTTTGTCACCGGACAGGAATTCATCGTCGACGGCGGTATGACCAAAAAGATGATCTACGTCTGACAATGGGCGGGATCGAGCAACGCCCGATCCCGCCATTTGCGGTCGGTCCCAAAAGGTGCTTTAGAGCAGGGAACTTGATTTCAACGCGATTTCATTGAGGGAGGAAACCGATGGCTTTCGCAAAATCAGGATTGGCTGCACTGGCAGGCCTTTCCCTCGTCGTCGCCAGTTCAGCGCACGCCGAGACCCGCGTCACGTTCAAATCTGCCAAGACGACATCATCATATTATCAGATGTCGGTACAGATTTCAGAAGCGATTAAGAAGGGTTCTGACGGCAAGATTATTGTCACTGTCGAGGAAAGCCAGGGCTCGGTCCAGAACGTCAAGGAAGCAGCCAAGCGCCAGGGCAACTATGTGTTCACGACACCGCCTGTTCTGGTCAAGTTGGCTCAGAAGGGCCTTGCCATGTTTAAGGGCAAGACTGATCCAAAGTACAACGAGATCCGTGCACTGTTCCCGATTCCGTCGCTGACCATGCATTTCGTCGTGCGGGCAGATAGCGGTGTGAAGTCGTTCGCTGATCTGGAAGGTAAAACAATTCTCATCGGCAAGGGATCATTCGGCGCACGCGAGGGCGCAAAGTATCTCAAGCTATTCGGCCTTGAGGGCAAGGTTAAGCTGGCCAACGTTGAACTGAATGCAGCGGTTTCAGCCCTGAAGAACAAGCAGATCGACGGCTTCGTCACCGCTGGTTCTTATCCGGCTCCGAACGTGATTGAAGCGGCAGCCAGCACGGGTGTTACAGTTCTTTCGCTGAGCGATGAGCAAATCAAGAAAACCAAGCGAACCCGCCTTGTCATTCCGGCCGGCACCTATGCAGGTGTCAAAAATGATGTGGTCACCACGTCGTTGCCGGTGGTCGCCCACACGACAACAGCTATGGACAATGACACCGCATACGCATTGACCAAGACTTACTGGTCGCAGAAGACCGACCTCGGTAAAGCGGCAGCATGGTGGAACGGTGTCTCTGGTGAAATGCTGGCCAATGTCTATGGCAAACTGCACCCAGGTGCGATCAAGTACTACGATGAAGCCGGTATCAAGTTTCCGGATGCGCTTCGCTAAAGAAGCCTAGTTTGCAAGGTGCGATAGGGCGTGCGTCCGTTTGCACCTTGCAACTCCCAGACTCATCGCCGCCTCTTTCGACAATTGCTGCCCCCGCAAAATGATGGCCACCAATTGATGGTTCGCTCGGTTTGGATTGCGCTAGGCGCAGCTTCTGTCATCTTCCACATCTGGCTCATATTCAGCGGTTTGGTGCCCAACCTCGTTGCGCGCCCGCTGCACATGGCCCTAGCTTTGCCGTGGATTTTCATCTTCGCTGCGAAGACGGACTGGCAACGCTGGTCTGGTGTGCTGTTTACACTGATTGGCCTTGCCTGCTGTTTCTATATCGTCGCGAACGAAGCGGAATTGTCCGAACAGTACGGTTCGCTTGAAGGCCAACTCCAACTCGCTATCGCCGCCGCGCTATTGATCACGGTCCTGGAGATGGCACGCCGCGCGATCGGGTGGCCTCTACCGGTGATTGCTGGCCTTGCGTTGCTCTACGGTTTTCTTGGCGCATATCTACCCGGCGAATTTGGCCATCCCGGTCTCCCCGTCGAGAGTTTTCTGGGAACAATGGTCGTCGCAGAAGGTGGCCTATGGGGCAGTCTGACAGGCGTGTCCGTCAATATCGTTGCTGTTTTTGTCATTATGGGCGCGGTGCTGAACGCGGGCGAAGCCGGGCAGGGATTCATGAACCTGGCCGCTGCTGCTGCCGGGCGCCTCAAAGGTGGGGCGGCCAAAGTCTCCGTCGTTTCGTCGGCACTATTTGGTTCGATCTCGGGCTCGGCATCCGCCAATGTCGCGTCCACTGGCGCGATCACGTTGCCAGCGATGCGCCGCCTTGGTTATCCCAAACCGCTGGCTGGCGCAGTTGAAGCAGTGGCCTCATCTGGCGGCCAGATCATGCCGCCGTTGATGGGGGCGGGGGCCTTCGTCATGGTCGAGCTTACGGGCGTTCCCTACACCAGCATCATGGCCGCCGCATTGCTGCCGGCGCTGCTGTACTTCGCAGCAGTCTGGATTGGCATCAATGCGTTCGCGTCCCGGCATGACTTGCAACCGCTTCCCGAAGACGAGCGGCCCGCCGCCCGCACTGTCATGATTACGGCAGCGTTTTTTCTTGTACCCTTCGTTGTGTTGATGGAGCGCATGTTTGTCGGCGGTTACACCCCACAATATGCGGCGGCTTGTGCCATTCTCGCTGCGTTTCTTCTGCTGCCGTTCGATGCAGCATTGAAAGTCGATGTGGCCCGAACGCTTGGTCGCTTGGAGCGCGTCGTCTTGAGTGCCGGCGAGCAGATTGCGGTGATTGCATCGATTATTCTATGCGCGACAATCATCATCAGCGTACTTGGACAAACCGGGCTTGGCGTCAAGATCACCTCGCTCATTCTGTCGGCGGGCAACCAACAGTTATGGTTGGCTTTGTTGCTGACAGCCGCCGCATGCCTACTGCTCGGCATGGAAGTGCCGACAACGGCGGCCTACGTTATCTGTATCTCAGTTGCTGGTCCGGCCCTGGAAAAGCTCGGTCTCGATTTACTGACGGCTCATCTGTTCGTCTTCTGGTTCGCACTCCTGTCAACCATTACCCCACCGGTTTGTGGAGCGGTGTTTATCGCAGCAGGAATGGTAGGTGAGAACTGGCTCAAGGTGGCGGTCACGGCCATGGCCCTGGGCGTCGGTCTCTACATTATCCCGCTGGGCATGATTGCTAACCCGGCCGTCATCGCCCTCGAAACAACTCCTTACCTGGCGGTGCTGGCCGGTTTGAAGTTATTGGTCGGCCTTGCGGCAGTGTCTTACGGATTGATCAGCGCCTGGCCGGCCTGGATAAGGTTCAGCCTCGTTGCCGCTGGATTGGGGGCAATTTTTCTTACCCTACCATAATGCTCAAATCGTGCTGCGACTCTCTCAATTCGTTCGCAGTTGAGCTAAGGCATGTCGCGTTTAAACGGGTTCAAGACGTGCCAGAAAACGCCTCATCTTAGGGCGGTTTCTGGCTCCGGTTTAATGCGACATGCGATTGGTTGCAGCTGGAATAGGCTTGTTCTCTCCAACCAGCGTCACACGATGCATAACCCGCCGGATTTTGACGTTATCAAACGGCTCGACAGAATGCATGGTGCAACGATTATCCCACATAATCACATCGTGTTGATTCCAGACATGCCGGTAAACGAATTGCTCCTGGGTGGCATGCGCGATCAGCCTGTCGAGCAATGACCGTCCTCGGCTCGGTTCCCATCCAACAATGTTGACCATCGTATGTGGTGAAAGCAGAAGGCAGCGCTTCTTGGTGACCGGGTGAAGCTGGACAAGCGGATGCTGCACCGCAGGCAGTGCCTCGTAAGTCCCCTTGTCCTGCTTCTTCGAGAGTTCCGGAGAGAGCGATAGAATGTAGTCGTGATCGTGGATGACCCAGAGCTTCTCGATCTCTGACTTGGTCGCATCGTCGAGGGCATCATAGGCGGCGTAGAGATTAGCAAATAGCGTATCGCCCCCGGCATTCGTTGTTTCAATGCCGTGCAGGATCGATCCTTTGCTCGGCACTTCTCGGAACGAGCTGTCTGTATGCCAACGCCAGGATTGGCTGAGGTATTGCCAGGACGTGTCCTTGGGCGGGATAATGCGATCGTCCTCTCCGACATTGGAGACACGATAGATTTCCTGGTTGGTTGATGATCGATGCGCCAGCGACGGATGGATCTCAAGTTGTCCGAGGCGGCGTCCAAACGCGATTTGCGCCTCATCAGAAATATCCTGCTTGGGGAAAATCAGCAAAAGGTGCTGCATCCAGGCATCGACAATCGCTTCGAGCGTGGCATCGTCCATTGGCGCGGACAGATCAATCCCATGAACTTCAGCGCCGATAAGCGGATGCCGCTTGGTGACTTCTATGGCGTTGGCTTGTCCAGCTGTCATGTGTAGGTGCCCGATGGTTCGTGGAAGTCTAGTGTTCCGGCTCCGACATTTGATTCCCGTTTCCGCTTGGCTCGATTCAAATGTCGGAGTCAAAGGAACACTAGCAAGATTTTGTTTCTAGTGTAGCTTTTGCACCTGACACTTGGTTGCGAGGCTAGCGACAAGCGGGGACCAAGCGTCAGTTGCGCTACACTAGGACTGCTGTTGCTGCATTATTTGCGAGGCCTGGCCCGAAGTACAGTGGATGCGAAATCATCAATGTAAAAACTGTGGCCGAACTGCTAACCTATTGCAGGAATCAGCCGGACCGACAGGCCGCAGCCAGACCAGCAGAGGTTGAAGACGTGAACTCGGGAAGGCCAAGGCAGCGGTTCTTTTATGGTTGGATCGTTGTTGCCGTTGCCTTCGTGACGATGGCCGTCGCGATCACGGCACGAACCAGCTTCTCACTTCTCTACCCGGAAATCCTCGATGAGTTTGGTTGGTCGCACGCAGTGACCGCCGGTTCGTACTCCACTGGCTTTGTGGCCTCGATCCTGCTGTTGCCCGTGGTTGGGCTGTTGATGGAACGGGTTGGGCCCCGTTATGTCGTGCCACTGGGTGCGCTGCTGGTTGCCGGCGGCTTTATAATGATGCTTTCGATCACCGACCCGGTTGGGCTCTACATCGCCATGGGCATTCTCATCGTCAATGGCTCGATGAGCATGAGCTACATTGTCCACTCCATGTTTCTACCGAATTGGTTTGTTCGCAATCGTGGTCTCGCCGTCGGGTTGGCATTTGCCGGTGTTGGTGTTGGCGCAATTATTCTGCTGCCACTTATTCAGATCGTCATTGAAACGGAAGGCTGGCGCAATGCCTGCCTCTACATGGCGATTGCGACGGTCGTTGTCATCATCCCTCTTAATCTCCTGTTTCAAAGAGGCTCGCCGGCTGAAATGGGCTTGCTTCCCGACGGAGACGTCGAACAAGCCAGGGGGCAGGCCCAACCCCGGAAAAGCCGTGAAGTCATTCGCAACAAGGCCTGGGTCGCGACTGAATGGACAGTAGCAAGAGCTGTGACTACGGTCAGATTCTGGGCGATGTTTACCGCGATGTTTTGTGGGCTCTTTGTCTGGTACGGCCTGCAGGCGCATCAAACAAAGCTTCTGATTGACCAGGGATTTAGTGCGCAGTTTGCGGCAGCGGCGCTGGGATTTGTCGCATTCTTCGGCATCTTCGGGCAGATCGGGATTGGTGCACTTTCAGATCGCATTGGTCGCGAACTCGCGTGGACCATCTCACTTGCAGGTTACGGCGCGACTTCGATCTTCCTGATCCTGGTTCTCAAATCACAACTCATCATTTTTGTTTATCTGGCCGTCGCAGTACAAGGACTGCTCGGCAACGGCATGGCTGCGTTGTTCGGTGCCATCGCAACGGAGTTATTCGCGGGCAAACGCGCAGCCAGTATTGTTGGCTTGATTGGTATGGGCGGAAACCTGGGTGCCGGCGTGGGGGCCTGGTTGCTCGGCGCGTTGCATGACCAGTCGGGTAGTTATGAAAGCGGCCTTTGGGTCTGTTGGGCCGTATCGATCATATCAATGCTTGCCATCTGGATCGCTTCGCCGAGCCGGGTTCGTCAGATGGTTCGCGTTCAGGTCGCAACCTCGAAGACATCATAGCGTACCGTTTTGCTGGAGAGTGTAAACGTTGGTTTGCGCAATCCAACAATCGGGTCAGCGCGAAGCGGCCATTTGAGAACAACGCGCCTACGCGCTGCCGCAAGGGCTGCCTGCACCAACTCGGCAGAGTCTTCGTCCGGGCCGACAAGATCGCGTAATGTCCGCATTTGCTGTTTCACAAGTGCACTCGATGTTCGCTCAGGATGCATCGGATCGACGATCACCACGTCTGGGTTCAGCTCTGGGAGAAGCTGGCGCGCATCACCAAAGAGAAGGGTGATACGATCGACAATTGCGGCCAACTCATCATTTGTTTTACGCGCTGCAGATAAGGCATCGGCCAACAGATCATGAACATCCTGAGCACGCTCAATCATCGTGATATCAACGCCGAGCGATGCAATCATAAAAGCATCCCGTCCAAGCCCGGCCGTCGCTTCTACAAGCTTCAGGTCGGGAGACTTCAAAATGCCAGTGGCCCTGGTTAGAGGATGGCCCTTTATATCGCCGCGTCTGATCTTGTAGCTCGTTCGGCCGTCTGTGAAATCAATCAGCTGTTCGAGTTTCTCTTCCTCAGGCATTCGGGCGTCTCAATGGCTCATGGTGTATGCGGGGCGGTCCGTCCATGAACGACGCACGTCACTCGCGCGCCGCCTGCCTTCCGTGCTACAGTTACAGGACAAAGGCAAGGAGGCGGCAACACATGCGCGACGTCATGATCACCGGGATCGGGTCAACCCGGTTCGGCAAGTTGGAAGGGCGCAGTGTCCAAAGCATCGCTGTTGAGGCGGCGAACAGTGCGCTAGCCCGCTCGGGTGTCGAACGCAAGGACATCGGCGCGCTGTACCTTGGAAACTTCGCTGCTGGGCCACTGGCGGGCCAGGAAGTGCTCGCGGGCATTGTTGCGGATGAAATCGGTGTGTCAGGCATTCCATGTACCAAAGTCGAAGGCGCGTGCGCGTCCGGCGGGATTGCCTTCCGGCATGCGGTGCTGGCTGTAGCCTCTGGTCAGTGTGATGCAGCGGTTGTCGTAGGGACCGAGAAGATGACCCACGCACGTGGCAGCGATGTTACTGCCGCACTGAATAACGCGATGGACAATCAATCCGATGGGCCGTCGGGTTTGACGTTCCCGGGGTTCTTTGGTCTCGCATGGCGGGTTCACGCCGAAAGGTACGGCACGACACGTGATGAAGTGTCATCAATCATCATTAAGAACAAAGCCAATGGGCTCAAGAACCCGCTTGCACAAATGGGCGCTGAACTCACAGCGGATGTTATTGAGCAATCGCAGCCAATCGCTGATCCACTCCAGCTCTACGATTGCTGCCCGGTCAGTGACGGCGCTGCAGCACTCGTGGTTGTTGCAGCCGATCGCGTCGCAGATGCACCTGATCAACCAATCCGAGTCAAGGCAGCCATTCAGACAAGCGGGTCGGCACGGTTAGCCGGCCACGAGAGCCTCTGTTCGTTCAAGACGACGGAACTTGCCGCAGCCCAGGCCTATCAGCAGGCTGGTGTCACGCCAGGTGACCTGGATCTGGCTGAGATCCACGACTGTTTCTCCATGGCAGAAGTCATTCACAGTGAGGATCTACAACTCGTGCCGCGGGGCGAAGGCGCCAAGTGGGCGGCTGAAGGGCGGACGCAGGTTGGTGGTGACATTGCCATCAATGCCTCGGGCGGATTGCTATCCAAAGGCCACCCAGTTGGCGCCACCGGTGTCGGTCAGCTCTATGAAATTGTAACGCAACTGCGTGGTGAGCACGCCAATCAGGTTCCGAATGCACGGCTGGGATTGGCCCAAAACGTTGGTGGCGCCGGCGTGGCTTGCACTGTTTCAATTCTGGAGCGGTCCGATGCCTAACACTATCTCCGTTTTGGCCTGTCCCAATTGCGGGCAGCTTGATCCGGGCCCGCGAGAGAATTGCACGGCTTGCTTTGCGGGAGGCTTGGCGCCTCGCGAAGTTGAGAACGTCGGCAATCTTGTCAGTTGGACCATGATCCGTAGACCGCCGACCGCTTTCCGAGAAGAGGGCGAATACGCTGTGGCCGTTGTCGCACTCGACGCGGGCGTCCAAGTCACCGGGCGGCTGGACTTGTCTGCCGGAGAGTTAGCACCCGGCTCACGCGTCACAGCTCTGCAGCATCATGGCGGCGTCCCTGTTTTTTCGCATTGCGACTAAACCCTGTACCGATCGCTAACCTGGACATGGCGCCCCGCCTGTGCTGAAAAATCCTGAAAAATGATGGTGGGAGTGGAACGTGCTTCTCGGTTGCATTGCAGATGATCTGACCGGCGCTACGGATTTGGCTTTAACACTGACGCGCGGCGGCATGCGCACCGTGCAGGTGATGGGAGTACCGGAGGACCCCGGCCGCTACGCCGAGTTCGACGCTGTGGTCATTGCCCTGAAATCTCGGACAAATCCTGTCGAGGAAGCGATCGATTGGTCTTTGAAGAGCTGCGACGTGCTGTTGGGCGCCGGGGCACGCCAGATCATCTTCAAGTACTGTTCGACCTTTGATTCGACCGACGAGGGCAATATTGGCCCTGTCGCAGAAGCTCTTATGGACAAACTGGGTGCGCAGCTCGCTGTTGTCTGTCCGGCTTTTCCGACCAACAAACGGACAATTTTCCACGGCCATCTCTTCGTGGGGGACATGCTGCTATCAGATAGCCCGATGAAGGATCATCCGCTCACGCCGATGCGCGATGCCAATTTGGTGAGCGTGATGCAACGCCAGACGAGTCTTCCAACCGGATTGGTCCCTTATGAAGCGGTGGAGCAGGGTGCAGATGCCATTAACACAGCGTTTTCCGACGCGATTTCTGACGGCACAAGGTTTGTTGTGGTTGACGCAATCAGCGATCGCCATCTGATGGCGATTGGTGAAGCAATCGCCGATCATAAACTGATTACCGGTGGGTCCGGTATTGCGCTCGGTTTGCCTGAGAATTTCGCACGCCAGGGCTTGTTGCAAAAAGCTGATGCGACCAAGCCCATGCAGGCCAAGCCAGGCCGCGCGCTGATCCTGTCCGGTAGCTGTTCTGAGGCAACCCGTGGCCAGGTCGCCAAGGCGGTGCTGTCCGGTATGCCGGCGCTGCGTGTCGATGCGCTTGATCTGGCCGCCGGCAACACGTCACCGGGCGACATGGTTGCCTTCGCCCAAGATCAGCCGGGCGATGGACCAGTGCTGATTTATTCAAGTGATACGCCGGAGGTCGTGGCAACCGTTCAGGAGAAACTCGGACGTGAGGCTGCCGGGAGCATTGTTGAAAATGCCCTGTCTGAAACCGCCAAGACCCTGGTCAGTCAAGGCTTCACGCGGATTATCGTGGCAGGTGGCGAGACATCAGGCGCAGTGGTCAACGGCCTTGGTGTCGACGCGATCAAAATCGGACCGGAGATTGATCCGGGTGTGCCCTGGACCCGCAGCCTCGGCGACGACGGCTTGGTGCTGGCATTGAAATCCGGAAACTTTGGCGCAGAAGACTTCTTTACAAAGGCTTGGGATAAACTCGCATGAGTAAAGAGACCAAGGCACGTGAAGACATGTGCCGGACCGCCACGTCACTGTTTGAACGCGGGCTGACGCATGGATCAACGGGCAATATTTCAGTTCGGCTGGATGATGGCGGATGGTTGATGACGCCGACAGGATCTTCGCTTGGTACATTGGATCCCGCGAAGATCTCCAAATTGGATGTGAACGGGCGCCACATTGAGGGTGACAAGCCGACCAAGGAAGCATTTCTGCACACCACAATGTACGACAAACGCCCGGGTTCAGGAGCAGTGGTCCATTTGCACTCGACCTATTCGGTTGCCGTGAGCTGTCTGGAAGACATTGATCACCACAACTGCTTGCCACCGATCACCGCCTATTACGCTATGCGTGTCGGCAGATTGCCATTGGTTCCTTATTACCCACCGGGAGACGAAACGCTTGCCGAAGCCGTCGGCGAGTTTGCCAGCGCGCACCATGCTGTCTTGCTGGCAAACCACGGTCCCGTCGTTGCAGGAAACTCGTTATCAGCAGCAATGGATGCCATTGAAGAACTCGAGGAGACGGCGCGTCTGTTTCTGCTGCTGCAGGGACAGCGTTTGCGCATGTTGACCAGCGAACAGGTCGATGAGCTGCAACGGCGCTTCGAGAACTGATAGTCATTGTCACGTCATGTAAGGAAACCAAGGAATGGCCAACTCAATTGATCTAAGCGGCCGCGTGGCTGTTGTCACGGGCGGAGCGCAAGGCTTTGGCCGCGCAATTGCTGAGCGTTTTGCAGCATCCGGCGCAAAAGTTGATATCTGGGATCTCGATACGGCGCTGGCAGAAAAGACTGCCAACGAAATTGGCGCCGGTGTCCGGGCAGTCAAGGCTGACGTTTCTGACTTTGCTTCACTGGAAGCCGCCCGTGAAGCGACACTGTCAGCTCATGGCCAGCTTGATATCCTCGTCAATAACGCCGGCATTGCAGGTGCCAATGCAACCACTTGGGACACGGAAGTCGAAGAATGGCGCAAAGTGATGCGTATCAATCTCGATGGCCCGTTCCTCTGCTCCAAAGCGGTCGTGCCGACAATGATCAAGCAAAATTACGGGCGCATCATCAACGTCGCCTCGATTGCCGGCAAGGAAGGCAACCCCAACGCCGCTCACTATTCTGCGTCAAAGGCAGGTGTGATCGCCCTGACAAAGTCACTCGGCAAGGAGTTGGCGGATTATGATATCGCGGTGAATGCCGTGACTCCGGCTGCGGCCAAAACCGCAATCTTTGACCAGATCACACAAGAGCACATCGACTTCATGCTCTCGAAGATCCCACGTCAGCGTTTTGTCAAAGTCGAAGAACTGGCATCCATGGTGGCCTGGATGGCTTCCGAGGAATGCGCATTCACGACCGGAGCCGTCTTCGACATTTCAGGTGGCCGGGCGACTTACTGATATCGCCCGAACTGCCGTGGTGATGGGATAGTTGCGCGCGCATCCGCAACCGTCTGAGCCGGCGACGCAAAGACACCTATGCGGTAAGGCACCAGCTGGTCTGCATAGGTTGGCACCGGCGGCAATGACTGGAACAGGATTGCCCCCATGACCATTGATGTCGCAATGGTCTGCATCCAGAGCCTCTGGCCAATAGCAAGCAGCAGCACAAACGGCACTAGGGCCTTCAAGCAATCGAATAGGGTTTGCATGCTGGCTTGAAGATTCGAAGTTGATTGCAGCGTTGCAATCAGGCTTTCGTAACTGAGATTGGCACCGATCGAAACATTCAAAAGAGCCGCGATCGCAGCTGTACACAAAGCTCCAAGTGCTAACGTCATAAAGTCGCTCCCCTCGACTTAGACAGTGACGCAGACCGCACAAAACAAGTCGCGAGTCATGCGTTTCGATTCGTATGAGAACATCTTGTCGCGCTCTGCGCAACATCGACGCGCCGCTTTTTTTCGCGCGTCGAAGGCACTGTGCATAAGGAGAGTTGAGCCATAACGGCAGTCCGAAGACTCGACGGAATCTTAAACGTTATGATCCAGTGTGAAGTAAAAAAGTTAGTGCTTTGATTTTTATTGGCCGACAATCACAACATGCAAAAAGCGTGGGCCATGTGCACCGCGCGTATTCTTCGCTTCGATGTCGGCAGTGCCGCTTGTCCCGGTGATAAAATTAATATTTCGCGGATGAACATTTCCGCCGTCTCGCACGATTTTCCAGTAGTCCTCCATGTATCGAAGCAGATTTTTCGCTTCAACAAGCACGATATGATGCAGCCCAAGATAGTTGAACAATGTCGGGCTATCGGCTCGTGATGAGAACACCAGCGTTCCGGTTTCAGCAACTCCGTAGTCAGCAAGGCCGACAGCGGTAGTTTCGTTTGGATCAATATCGTGGTGGATCGTGACATCGCCCCAGTTGAGCTCCGTCAGCCTTGTCATCGGCGGAATGGCGATACGCTGGGGAACATTGCAGCGCTTCAAGTAATTCTGCACCGCCGATGCGGCTTCGTCCCAGTCACCGATTTCATCGACCGTCGCTGTCAGTCTCTCAGACGTCGCTCGCTCAATGAATTTCTCCCGGTTCGAGAGGGCTTCGAAGTTTGGCCGAATGTCCGGTGTCCCCGTCAGCAGGGCTGACGCTTCCGCTGCAATTGCTTCCGGGGCTGCGGATTGGGTACCTGCAGCTCTGCGAATGCGGCTGAGAATGTCCGATCGGGCATCACTCATCGCCTTCGCCCCTGTTTGTATTGATCCATGAATGTGCCGGCCTGTGGTGAAGGAAGGTCGCGATGGCGTGTCCAGCCACCTGCGCCTGGCAGTGATCTGACATATCCCCGGCGGCCGGCTATTAGCTCAAGCACCCGCACTCCTGCACGGCTCAATATGCGATAGAGCCGGGGACGCTTGGCCAGTGCCGCCCAGAGGCCCAAAGTGAACCGATAAGGTTTTGCTGTCAGCTTTTCCCGCCATTGTTTTTCTCTGAGCTTCCGCATCAGATCTGGCAACGGGATATTGACCGGGCAGACTTCCTGACACCGTCCGTTCAGCGTGCAGGCATTAGGCAGGTCACCGGATTCCTTCAGGCTCGACATTGCAGGCGTGAGGATGGCGCCCATCGGGCCGGGATAGACTGCACCATAGGCATGGCCCCCGACGGCACCATAGACCGGACAGTGGTTCATGCAGGCGCCACAGCGAATACACCGCAACATAGGTTTGAGGAAACTGTCGAGCATCTCAGTGCGCCGATTGTCGACAAGCACGATGTGCATTTCTTCCGGCCCGTCGCGGTCGCCGTCGCGCTTTGGCCCGTTGTGGAAGGTCGTGTATTGCGTGATTTCCGTGCCAAGTGCCGCGCGCGCCAACAGCCGGATTAGTACCGTGCAGTGCTCCATCGTCGGCACCAGCTTTTCGATTCCGACATTGACGATATGAATGGGCGGCGGCGTGGTTGTAAGCTCGGAATTGCCTTCGTTGGTCACCGTCACCACCGAACCGGTTTCAGCAACGATGAAATTTGCACCGGAGATGCCGACGTCCGCCGACATATATTTTGGCCGCAACTCCTGTCTGGCACTTTCCACCAGCGTTGCCACCTCGCCATCAGCGAGGGGCTCGCGGTGCTTCTCCCGGAATAGAGTTTCGACTTCCTCACGCGTCTTATGCATCGCCGGCATCACAATGTGCGATGGCGGATCCTCGGCAAGTTGGATGATGTGCTCCGCCAGGTCTGTCTCGACGCGCTCAATGCCGGCATCGGCTAGTGCTTCGGGAAGTCCGATTTCCTCGCCGAGCATGGACTTGACCCGGGTCGCGGTCTTGGCGCCCTTTTCCTTGCAAATCCCGACGATGATATCAGTCGCCTGGTTCGGCGTACTGGCCCAGTAGACTTGGGCGCCGGATGCAACAGCGTTTTTCTCGAATTCCACCAGGTAGTGATCAAGGTGCGCAAGCGTGTGATCTTTGATGCGCTCCGCGATTCTTCGTGTCGCTTCATACTGGGGAAAGGCTTCCAGCATGCCGACACGGCGCGATTGCAAGAGATCGGTCGTCCGGTCAAGCGCAACTCTCAGATTGGGCTGTGATAGAGCCGTTTTGACGTTGGCCTTGAAGGCATGTGACGTCTGCTTCATGAGCCTTCGCGCTCCGCTTCACAGATCGCGGGTTCGTCCGTCATGCCGGCAAGAACTTCGACAGCGTGATAGGCTTTGACGGAGCCCCCGTCCCGGTTGAGCTTGCCAGCCATGTTCATGAGGCAGCCGAGGTCGCCGGCGAGTAGGAAATCAGCACCGGTTTTCGTGATTTCACGGGCCTTATCAACGACGATCTGGTTCGAGATGTCAGGATACCTCACACAGAAGGTTCCACCAAAGCCGCAGCAGACATCATTGCCTGGAAGTGGCGTCATGGTCAGGCCATCAACTGCGGCGAGCAACTGACGAGGCTGATCGTGGATGTGCAATTCACGGAGGCCGGAACAGGAATCATGGTACGTCGCCGTCGCTGTCCATTGGACGCCTGTCGGCGTGTACTCCATGACATCGGTTAGAAAGCTCATGATCTCGTGTGTCTTCGCAGCCAGATCAGAATGTCTTTGAGCCCAGCCCGGCTCGTCCTCAAACAGCTCAGCGGCATGAACTTTCAGCATGCCGGCACACGATCCTGATGGGACGACGACGTAGTCGAAACGCTCAAACTCTGAAATGATCTGCTTAGCGATGTCGCGTGCGTGATTGTCCGCGCCGCTGTTAAATGCCGGCTGTCCGCAGCAGGTCTGAGCTTCGGGGACATCGACTTTGCATCCTGCGTCTTCGAGCAGTTTTAGGCTGGCGAAGCCAATCGACGGGCGCATAGCATCAACGAGGCAGGTGACGAACAAACCGACGTGCGGAGATGTTGGACGAGTGGTCATGGTAATACGGGTCCAAAGCTAAGTGCCTGCCCTTCTTTACCAGTCAGCAGCTAATAAGCCAGTTGGCATTTAGTCATCGCGGATTGGCTCACCGAAGAGCAACAGGCAACCATCAGGATCTTTCACATGGAACTCGCGCATGGCGTAGGGTTGATCAAACGGCGGCCGGACCCGGCCTTTTGGGAGTGGATCAAGGCGGGGCTTGAATGTGAGATAGACCTGATCGATATCGCGTACCCAGAGGTAGATTGAGATATTATTGGCAGTTGCCTTGAGTGCGTCTTCGTCGTCGCATGCAACGAAGTGGATCGCAGCATCTCCGTGGACTGCGATGGCAAAACTCTGATCGTCTGACACCATGCGGCGTTCGAAGCCCAATACGTCGGCATAGAAATCCATTGTCCGCGCAATGCTTTGCACTGGAACAATAGCAACAGCATCCTCAATGACGGGCTTATCCATAGGAGCCTCCAGCGTCTGGGTTCGTCAGGATTCGTCAGGGTCGGGGGTTTTGTCTGGGAAAATACAGAGATCACGAATGATGCATCTTGGACAGGCCGGCTTACGCGCAGTGCAGATATAACGCCCGTGCAGGATCAACCAATGATGCGAAGGCACACCATATTGAGGTGGAACCACCTTTAAGAGCTTCTCCTCAACTTCCAGCGGAGTCTTGCCTGGTGCCAGGCCAAGCCGGTTCGCAATACGGAAGACGTGTGTGTCAACCGCCATTGTCGGTTCACCAAACCAGACATTCATCACGACATTCGCGGTCTTGCGGCCAACGCCGGAAAGCGTTTCCAGAGTATCTCGGTCAGCCGGAACTTCGCTACCGTATTTCTCGATCAGCTCTTGGGACAAGGCGATCACATTCTTTGCCTTGTTGCGGTAGAGCCCAATGGTCTTAATGTAGTCCCGAACGGTGTCTTCACCGAGCGCGACCATCTTCTCCGGCGTGTCGGCAATCGCAAAGAGATCCCTGGTTGCGCGGTTGACACCGGCATCAGTTGCTTGGGCGGACAGCACGACGGCAACCAAGAGCGTGTAGACATTGGAGTGCTCAAGCTCGCCTTTCGGTTCGGGTTCAGCCTCGGCAAAGCGGGCGAAGATCTGTTCAATCGTCTCCGTTGAAATGCGCCGTCGCATGGTCTTTTTGGGAGATTTCCTGGCAGGCGCCTTCGTCTTCGCGGCGGCCTTCGCCGCTGCTTTCTTGCTGACAGCCTTTTTCGGGGCTGACTTCTTCGATGCAGCTTTTGCTTGCGGCATTTGGTCAGAACTCGCGATCGATGACGTTATGAGTTACGTTCCAGGAGAGTATCAGCCGGTCACGCGGTCAAGATCAACTCTCAGGAAGCACGGGAAGGCAAGTTGATAACAGGCGAAGCGTCTCCCAATAGCAGCAATGGAGCAGGTGGCAGCGATCAATCCGCCATCACGTTCCGCGCGATTTTAACCCCGAACAGGTCCTTGAGCCCCTTGGGTTTTGTCGTTCTGATGGGCTTTTTGTGTCTCATCAGCTTCGCCATCGGGGTCGCATTCCTGGTGATGGGAGCCTGGCCGGTCCTCGGCTTTTTCGGCCTCGACATACTGCTGATTTACTGGGCCTTCCGGGCCAATTACCGCTCAGCCCGCGAATTCGAGACCGTCGAGATATCGCCGAATGCTCTTGTTGTAACGCGCAATGCACTTGATGGATCCGTCAACCGGTTCGATTTCCAAACCTATTGGGTCCGCATTTTTCTGGACGAGGAACCTAGCGGCCGGACGCATCTACGCTTGCGCTCGCACGGTAAGGAAGTTCAACTCGGACGGTTCCTAAGCGATGACGAACGCCGTTCGTTCGCCGAGGTGCTGGAAAACGAGATTCGTTCGTCGCTCCTCGTAGCCTGATCTCGGGCCTGACCAAGGCTCTCCCACAAACTGTCCACATCGCAAGTTTCGGGTCGCTCTGCTCGGAGGCGATCATTAGATTGTAGACAAGAACACAAGGTTTTTGGATCTGAGATCATGTTGCAAACAGCCGAAATACAGCCCATCAGCGAGAAACCCGCGAAGGCCGGCAAGGATTATGACGTTGTTCGTAAGGCTATTGTTTTCCTGTCAGAAAACTGGGCGGACCAGCCCGATCTGGACACGCTCGCGAGAGAGCTGAACCTCAGCCCGGCGCACTGCCAGAAGCTCTTCAAACGCTGGTGTGGATTGAGCCCTAAGGAATTCCTCCAAGCCGTCACGCTCGATCATGCGCGCGGAATTCTGGAGAACTCGGCCAGTGTGCTCGACTGTGCTTACGACGTTGGATTATCCGGCAGCGGGCGTCTGCACGACCTCTTTATCGATCATGAAGCAATGACGCCGGGTGACTACAAGCGCCGCGGAGAGGGCATTGACGTTTTCTACGGCTTTCATCCTTCTCCGTTTGGCGACACGCTGATTCTTGCGACGGAGCGTGGCGTGGCAGGCTTGGCATTCGTAAACGAGGACATCGGCCAATCTCGTGCCGATGCACTTCTGGATATGATGCGGCGTTGGCCTCGGGCAAAGTTCACTGAGGCACCGAGGAAGACTGCTCCCTTGATCAGGCGCATTTTTGATGCATCGGAATGGTCTCGCGAGCAGCCGGTGAGGCTGGTTTTGATCGGAACCGACTTCGAAGTCCGGGTCTGGGAAGCGCTCCTCAAAATCCCGATGGGCAAGGCCGTGAGCTACACCGATATCGCTCAGCACATTGGGAAACCGACCGCGTCTCGCGCCGTTGGATCTGCAGTCGGGCGCAATCCGATTTCGTTTGTGGTCCCATGTCATCGCGTTCTGCGGACTGATGGTTCGCTGGGTGGATATCACTGGGGCTTAACCCGTAAGCGTGCCATGATCGGTTGGGAAGCCGGTCAAGTCGGCGCGATCTAGGGGCTGGCCTGGTTATTGAAGAATCTCAATATCGGCCAGAGGCGGTAAACATTCGGCGCAGATCTGGCTTGAATATGTCCGGCATGTCCTGCGCCCACGCGCCTGTTGTCTGGCGAAATCAGAACGCGTATTGAATACTTAAACAATGAGGACGGACCCTTGGGTAAGGAAATGGGTGATATTGCCGTCGATCAACGAGGTGCTGTTTGGCTGATTACAATTAATCGGCCGGACAAAATGAATTCGCTCGACTTTACCGCGCACGAGGAATTGGTCGAGACCTGGCTCCGATTTCGGGATGATGACAGCGCCAGAGTGGCGGTTCTAACTGGCGCTGGAGAAAAGTCATTTTGTGCCGGCGCAGACCTCAAAACCTACACCATCGCCTTCGCGACACTGCCGCCACATGAGTTCCGGCAAAGGTGGGTCGATGGATATGGCCTTGGCGGCATTACGCGTGGCCTCCATATCGACAAACCAATTATCGCAGCTGTGAATGGGTTTGCGATTTCCGGCGGTCTGGAAATTGCTCTGGCCTGTGACCTGCGATTCTGCGCACCTCAAGCAGAGTTTGGTTTGCAAGACTCAAAGTGGGGATTCCACGCCTGCGATGGTGGTCTTGTACGTCTCCCGCGCATCGTTGGGCATGGCCATGCCATGGAAATGGTTTTGTCTGGAGAGCGCATTGACGCCGATCACGCGTATCGCATCGGGCTCGTGAATCGAATCTGGCCGGCTGAGGACTTGCTGCCCAGAGCATTGGAATATGCGCAAATGCTGGCATCTCGTGCGCCGCTGTCACATCGTTTTGCAAAAAACGTCATGCGCCGTATGGAAGGTTTGACCGAGGACGAGGCGCTCAAAGCCGAGGTGAGGTCTTTCTATGATCTCGGCCAGTCTGAAGATTTGAAAGAGGGAACGGCGTCATTTCGAGAACGCCGGGACGCGGAATTCAAGGGCCGCTAATAGCCTTTCGATGGCTCTCGCCCTGCAGGCTTCGCAATACTCAGCGGTTGACTGTCAGTGAACCTTACTGTCGGCAAAGCAACTGCGCATTAACTCACAGCGCTGCGGGCCTGAGAAATGCATGCTCGAACCCTTCGCCGGTCGAATGAACTTGCAAATCTGATTGAGGCCGTCTGTCGTCAACCAACCCTGTCGCCGCCCGCGCTGCACAGCAAAGCAGTCGGCTGCCTCTTCGCTTGGTCCGCGAAACTGGTGGCCACACTCATGTGAGTAGATCCAGAGCTTTACGGCTGTCGGGACACGGGAGATGAGCTTAGGGTTCAGGATCAAAAATCCGGGATAAGCTGCGCCATAGTCATCAAGGCTTGGGTCAAGAACCGTTGGTCGGCGCCCACAGATCAGCTTGTTGCCGTCAAGGACGAGCCCGCCGGCCGGAATAATGCGTGCATTGCCAACATGGGCTGCGTACTCATTGACGCTTGGTGGCCTCTGGCTCACGGCTGGTGTCGGCGTAAACGCAGTAATAAGGTAGGCTGATAGCACAGCAAAACCAACAATCGCGGCTACCGAGACGCGTCTGCCCGTCAATGGCATTCCTTTGGGTCCCTCAGTCTTGTCACAGCAGCTGGCGTGATAATGCGCCAGCATGACCAAATGGGCAACACACCAGCCCCTATTGTTCTGATCAATTTTGTCGATTGTAGAGCAATCCACGAATCAGGGTCTTGAGGTACTGCGTATTGGTTAAGTCACTCTGCAAGCAGATAGTATGGTGCTCATCGCATGTAACGAATCGGCAATTTCTCTCAACACACCCATTAGCAAAGTCGGTCGGCCGGCTCAAATCAAATGTGGCCGGCCTTGCCGGTTGCGGAGCGAGAAGCGCGGCGCCGTTGTGTGAACCAAATCGTCACCTGCTGTGGCTCGCTCCGATCGAAATCTCTCGAGTTTTAGGCCTTTTTCGCCACGGCCAGAAACTCGATAATGGTGAAGCCGATGTCACCATCATCCTTGTTAACTGGACGGATGTAAGCAGCAAAAGCCGGTGATGCTGTTCGTAGCATCTCAGCCAGACCAGGCACCTTGTCGGCGGGCACAGACTGGTTCTTGCACCAGGCGTTGAAGCTCATGCCTTTGTCCAAGAACTCTTGATGCGTAACTCGGAAGCCGGTCTGCTGCATACAAGCCAGCCATTCCGTCGGTGTCCAGGCCCTCCCGTGGCTGGGATCCCGCACTTTCTCAAGCGTATTGTAGGACTGAGCTGCTTCCTGCAATTCATCATCCCCAAATCCGGGCGTCGTCGTCGCGTCGGGAGAGACATTGTCAACCAGCGCGAATGTTCCACCGGGCTTCAACACACGATGTACTTCGGAGAGAAATTTCGCGATGTCAGGGAAATGATGCGGTGCAATCCGGCAGGTTACCAGATCGAAGGTGTTATCCTCAAATGGCATCGCTTCGGCATCGGCATGGGCTGTATCAACATTGCCCAGGCCTTTCTCTTTCACCAGCTTACGAACTTGCTCCAACATCTCTTCCGTGAGATCGGTCGCCAACATGTGCGAAACGTGCGGCGCGAATGCGATCGCCGTATGCCCGGCACCGGTCGCGATGTCGACACACGTCCAACTCGTTTCCGGCTGAACAGCTGTCACAAGACCTTCAAGAGATGCGCCTTTGGCATGGACCGTCGAACCAACGTAATTGGCAGCGTTCGCACCGAAACGCTCCTGGACGAGTTCTTTATTCATTGCGCAGTCTCCTTTCGCCCGACTGATAACGGTTTTCAGTCACTCAGGGCATCAATAGCAGCATTGACCCCGCCTGGTTGATGCGGAATACCACTGGCCTTGAGTGCCAGCTCCGTTGTGGCCAATGCACCTAGTAACATTGGCTCATTAAGATCGCCAAGATGCCCGATCCGGAATGCCTTGCCTGCGAGCGGTCCCAGGCCCTGACCGAGCGATAGATTAAACCGATCTATGGCAATCTTGCGCATCTGGTTTGAATCGTGACCATCCGGGACAAGAACAGCCGTCACAGAGTCTGATTGCCGCTCTGTTTCGTGCATCATCAGTTCGATTTGAGAAATCGGACCGGTGAAACCGTCATCATTGATCGAGACGGAACGGTTGGTCGCCCCACCGCCCCAGTGATTTACGGCTGCACGCGTTGCATTCGCCAACCGACCGTGTCTGGCGATCACCGCGTCCATGCTCTCTTCTTCGATGATCTTCAAAGCTTCGTTCATGCCGTAGATCAAGTGGACCGGCGACGTGCCTGGAAATCTCTGCGGCTCTACCAGTAGCATTTGCTGCCAGTCGAAGTAGTTGCGTTTCATCCGGTGCTCACGAGACGCTGCCATGGCCCGTTCACTGATGCCGCTGAACGACATGCCAGTGACCATCATGAGGCCTTTTTGGCTGCCGCCGACGGCAACATCAACACCCCACTTATCAAACTCGAAGTTCATCGAGCCGAACGAGGAGATGGTATCAACCAACAGCATTGCCGGATGTCGAGCTCCGTCCAAGGCTGCTCGAACCTTGGCCAGTGGCTGAACGTGACCGGTCGCTGTCTCGTTATGGACGAGCAACACACCTTTGATTTCATGCTCGGCATCTTTGGCAAGTCGCTCAGCCACACGATCCGGCGCGACACCTGTTCGCCAGTCTGATGCCAGAGTCTCAACTTTGAGGCCAAGATCTTCTGCCATCTTGGTCCAATGGAACGAGAAATAACCGGATTCAAGCATGAGGACCTTGTCGCCCTCATGGAACACATTGCAAAGGGCAGCCTCCCACGCACCGTGTCCATTCGCTGTGTGTAGCAAGACGTGTTGCTTGGTTTTGAGGGCGCGCTTCAAGGCGGAGTGCGTATCCCGCAAAACGGTCTTGAACTCTTCTGACAGGAAATCAACCGTGGGCCTGTGCATGGCAGCAAGCACGCGATCCGGGATATGCGTCGGGCCTGGATTGAAGAAGAACTGTCGGCCCCGTGGCTTGCTGTTCATGTAGTGTTCCTAAACTGGCGAAGTCTGATCCGTCCCAACGAGGCGCAAGGAACCGTCCTTTGTCAAGGTCGTGGGGTTGGCGGACACTACAATCCCCAAATCCACCCGCCAATATGTGTAACCCAGGCGCGTTGCCTCAGTCCGGTCGAAAACCGCGCAGGCACTCGCGCTTGCGCCCAAAGCCCGGCATTTTCTCAACCTCGAACCCGGCGTCGCTGAGATTTCGCCGCACCCAGCCGGCAGCTGTAAAAGTCGCGAATGTGCCACCCGGAGCGGTGTGATGAAAAGCAGCAGACATTAGTTCAGCCGACCACAATTCTGGATTCTTCGCAGGACTAAAGCCGTCGAGATACCAGGCATCGGCGGCGCCATTCCAGTCGGGCAGCATAGGTCCAGCATCTCCTATTCCGAGTTCCAGCCGGACACCGGAGATGTCGATTGTCGACCAACCTGGCGCTGGCGGCCACTGCGCGACCAGCTCGGCAGCAAGGTCATCGAGGCCGTCCCAGACGCTGAGCGCGCGCTCCAGATCCGGCCGCGCTAGTGGATAGAGCTCAAACGACACGTACGTCAGAGCGGGCCGCAGATCCTTTTCAAACGCGAGCCAGCACGCCACGGTCTCCAGGAAATTAAGGCCGGTCCCGAATCCAAGTTCTGCGACAGTGAAAGTGGACCGCCCATCCCATCGTGCCGGGAGATGATTACCCGCGATAAAGACATACCGGCTTTCAGCCTGCCCATCACCTCGCGAATAGTACGGATCGTCGAACTGCGCTGAGACAGGCGTATTGTTCTCGTCCCATGTAACTATGCTCACGGCTCGCTCCGCCGGCTGACTGCTGCGTTGGAAGTGTGCTATGGCCGTCCGCATCATTTGTCGAGGGCGGACGCACCGTTTGTCGGGACGGCCAGATCATTTTCCGGAGTTGGAATGGCAGAAGCCTATGATGTCTGCGTTGTTGGGGGTGGAATTGTGGGCCTCTGGGTCGCACGCCGCCTTGCTGATGCCGGTGCAGACTGTGTGCTTATCGAGCGTGACATCTGCGGCTCCGGAGCGAGTGGCGGCATCCTCGGCGCATTGATGGCGCATGCGCCTGACAATTGGAACATCAAGAAGCAGTTTCAGTTCGATGCACTCGCGGAACTGCCGGGGCTGATTGATCAACTTGAAAGCCAAACCGGGCTTGCTACCGGCTATGCCCGATGTGGCCGGATCATGCCTGTTCGAACAGAGAAATTTCGCCAGCAAGCAAAGGTTCGGTCTGAAGCCAGTCGGCGGCACTGGCGATCAGAAGACGCCCGTTTTTCATTCGACTTATCAGATCAGCACGGCCTCCCTGTAGCCATCAATCCGGACTTGGCGCCTTTGGGCGTTGTGCGTGACAGCCTGGCCGCCCGCGTCAACCCTGCGATGTATGTTCGTGCCCTGAAGGCTGCAATCACCGATCGTGTCCGCGTTGTCGAGCGTTGCGCCTATGTCTCAGCTGACGTCGAAACAGGACGGATCAAGACGCGCTGCAGCGAGCTCGAACTGACCGCCAAGCGCATCGTCCTGTCTGCTGGCTATGAAACCTTCGGACTTGCCGAACCCATCCTCGACCGGTCAATTGGAAGTGGCGTCAAAGGTCAGGCCGCATTGTTTGCGTGTCCGGACCTTGCCGGCCAGCCGATACTTTACGACGACGGTATCTACATCGTCCCACACGAGGATGGGCTGTGCGCAGTCGGCAGCACGACTGAGAAAACATGGACTGAGCCTGATCGACCTGACGACGAGCGCAACGACTATATCGAGCGCGCAAAGCTGCTATGTCCCCCGTTGCGCAGGGCACCTCTCGTACGCCGCTGGGCCGGTGTTCGACCAAGATGCCTCAGAACTGATCCGATTATCGGCGCTCTGGATGCGCGCGGACGTGTTCTGGCGGCAACCGGCGGCTACAAGATCACCTTCGGAATCGCGCATCGCATGGCGCAGTGTATCGTGGACGATATCACCGGCACACCAAGAACGATCGATCTGCCGCCGACATTCCGACCGGAACATCATCTGCAGGAGCGCTTATGATGCTACTGGGGCCGGGAGCCAAATCCACTTGACGGTGAGCGACTAAGCCTGCGGCCGCTCGTAGACCATGAACCAACTTGGCCCATAGACGGGGTCATCCCAAATTCGTTTCCACTGGAAGCCAATCTTTTCATAGGCCCGCACGGCAGGTTCATTCTCAATCGACGGAAAAACTGAGACGGCGACAGCAAGTGTCGTCGAAAAAACTTCATCGCGCAGCATCGCGAGGGCTGTCGAGCCAATACCGCGGCCCCGCGCGTCCCGCGCTGCGATGAAGATATCAAGGTCCCACGTGCCAGGAGCCAGATCTGCCGGCAAGTCATCACCCCACACTGACGCATCAACGGCATGGCCGTATCCAACATCAGCGCCGTCCACTTGAACCATCCGCGCAATCGCGTGCTGATGGCCGAGCGCCACGATCACTTCCGCCTCTGATGCTGCTGATGGTCCCCACCAGCGCTGGATGTCAGGCTGCGCCAGCCAGGCACGAATTTGCTGCCAATCCGCATCGGTAGCCGGTCGCAGCGAAACCTCGCTCACACACGCTCTCCCGTTCCGCTCAATAATCGTGCTCCGGCGCCAGGCATCATTGCGCCATTGTACGGCATCATTCGACAGCACACCAACCTGCACCGTCTTAGTGGCGGAAGTGACGATGCCCCGTGAAAACCATGGCCAGATCGTTCTCATCAGCAGCAGCAATCACTTCGTCATCACGCATTGAACCGCCAGGCTGAATGATTGCCGTGGCGCCGGCCTTCGCAGCCTCAAGCAAGCCATCCGCAAATGGGAAGAACGCGTCGGATGCCACCACGGAGCCAATTGCAAGCGACTCTGACAGATCGGCTGCCTCCGCAGCATCACTCGCCTTGTGAGCCGCAATGCGCGACGAGTCCACTCTACTCATCTGACCGGCGCCAATGCCCACGGTTGCGCCTTCCTTGACATAGACAATCGCGTTTGACTTCACATGCTTCGCCACGCGGAAAGCGAATTTGAGGTCTGCGAGCTCCTGTTCGCTCGGCTGCCGCTTGGTGACCACCTTCAATTCCATATCATCAATCGTCGCGTTATCCCGCGACTGCACCAGCAACCCACCTGCGAGGCTCTTCACGGTCGTGCCAAGTGCGCGCGGATCGGCAAGATCTCCCGTCGTCAGCAATCGTAGATTCTTCTTCGAAGCAAAGATCGACTTGGCATCTTCATTCACTGCCGGTGCAATCACGACCTCAGTGAAGATCTTCGCAATTTCTTCCGCCGCCTCTCCATCGAGTGTGCGATTGACAGCAACGATGCCACCGAACGCGCTGACGGGATCGCATCTGAGTGCCAGTTTGTAGGCCTCTAGTAGGCTCGGACCAGTGGCGACACCGCAAGGGTTGGCGTGTTTGATGATCGCCACCGCCGCGCGATCCGGATCAAATTCTGAAACCAGTTCGAACGCCGCGTCAGTATCATTGAGGTTATTGTAGGAAAGCTCCTTGCCTTGGTGCTGCACAGCGGTCGCAACGCCGGGACGGCTCTCGGTTGTTCGATAAAAGGCCGCTGTCTGGTGTGGGTTTTCGCCGTAGCGGAGCGCTTCCGCCAAACGACCGGAAAACGAACAGAAAGGTGGTGCGGTCTGTTGCAGCTGTTCAGCGAACCAGGTTCCAATAGCTGCATCATAGGCCGCTGTTCGTGCATAGGCTTTCGCTGCCAGATAGCGCCGCAACTCTGCGCTGACCAGGCCGCCGGTTTCATCCAGTTCGTCGATCACCGCGTCATAGTCTTCGGGGTCGACCAGCACCACGACGCCAGCATGGTTCTTCGCAGCCGCACGGATCATAGCTGGTCCACCTATATCGATGTTCTCGATGCAGGTGTCGAATTCGGCGCCTTTGGCAACTGTCGCCTCAAACGGGTAGAGATTGACAGCGAGTAGGTCGATTGGCGCAATGCCATGCTCCGTGGCAGCCGCATCGTGGGCCTCATTTCCGCGTACCGCCAATAGTCCGCCATGGACCTTGGGATGGAGTGTTTTGAGGCGGCCATCCATCATCTCAGGAAAGCCGGTGTGGTCGGAGACATCGACAACGTTGATGCCGGCATCTGACAGGGCTTTGGCCGTTCCACCCGTTGAGAGAACTTCAGCACCTTCCCTATCAAGCGCTTGTGCAAGATCAATCAAACCTGACTTGTCCGAGACGGAGAGCAGGGCGCGGCGGACGCGAATAGTAGATGTCATAGCTTCGGCTAGCCTTTGAGCTTCTTGATTCGATAGAGTTTTCAGATCCGGATCTAACATGTCAGTGACGTCCAGAGAATTAGCACCGGGTCGCACTGCTGGAAAAGTACGACTTCTGTCGATTTGATGAGGAGACCGACGCGCGCCGATCGCGTGCCTTGCCCGAAACAGAAGGCGTCAGGCGCGCCGTTGCAGGCGCCAATTGATCGATTTATCGCCGAAGCAAGTGCCGCGCAGGACGATCTGATGCGATCTGGCCGGTCCTACCCGGTCGGCGAAGTGGATGCTCTCTTCAATCGAGACGGTCGCATTGTTGCACGTAAACACCCAGACAGATCCATCCATCAGGACAATTTCGGCATTGTCAGGCGACTGAGACGGGTCGCATTGCGCATCCGGATGCAAGTGGAAGTGGATGGAAAAGGGGATGTCACGCGGCAGGCGCACCTGCTGAGCCGCCGACTTGATATGATCCTGGCCTTCCAGCCAATGACCCTGCTTGTCCAGTCGTAGGCGGCGCCGGTGAAGCAGTCCAAATCTCCGCCGGTATCCGTCGTGTTGACACTCGAGCAGCAGCGCATCGTTGTCGCCAAGGACAGAAAACGTGACATTCTCAGGCAACCGGATCGGTGGCCCACCAACGAGCCACTCCAACGTCGGATGACGAACGATCTTTGACGAGGATTTGGAGCCAAGGACAAGTGTATTGTGGCTGGCTGTCGATCGGGATCTGGCAAGCCAGTCCTGATCTGCTGGTCCCGGTGTGCCACCATTGACAAGGATCGGGAATGTTCCGCTGGAGAGTTCGAACGACAAGCAGCCAGCGCCTGCAAGTGCTGCGTTCTCCATATCAGGCGGCGGGCCGACATCCGCAATCAGGATGGCTGAGCCTCCGTTGAGTCGGGCGTAGCTGGTCGTATTTGCGTTGGCCTGCAACTGACTGGCATCTTCAATGTAGGCCGACAACGTCGCCAGAGAATCGAGCGGTGTCGTGCCCATGCCGTTAAACCTGGAAAGGCTGCCATCTCCCATTCGCATGTAGCGCAGAAAGCCCAGCATCTTGGGGATGTTCGCGGCAATTTTGGTTGGCATCTGCCGTTTGCGCGAAACAAAGCAGGACTGTAGCGGCAGCAGATCAAGGAGCAGCTCAACCGACGCGGATGGATTGCGGCTGATGTGTCCACCATCATCATTAATTTGCAGGTCCAGCTCTGTTGCTAACTCACGGCTAATCCGTCGAACAAGGTGGTCATGTCCCTCAATGCAGAGCGCACCGGTCAGGAGACCATTGAGGGCGACGAGTCTCGGGAGCCCACCCGGCGCATCCCGCCATCGGGCTGACAAATGGATGAGTTGATTGCCGAGACTGTCCGCAAATCGATCGTAAAACGCCTGATCAGACCCGACGAGAATCAGTTCAGAGTTTGCAAGCCACGAAAAGATCCGCCGGCCAACAACGTCAGGTGACCAGGGAAGATCCGTTCGCCGACCGTAGCTGCTGATCCATTCGGCAACAGTCGCCTGTGCAAACTGCCGGGCATCATCTGAGTCTGCAGCTGAAAGGTGCCGCAACCATGCAAACCCATGTAGTCGCTTGTTCCACATCGGGTTAGGCGGGGTGACATCAAACACAGAACCACGGCCGAGCGCGGCAACCGTTCCACCAAGACCGAACAGGCCCTGCGCGACTTCGTTCGCAAAGCTGGCATCTGCGGTTCTGAGCTCTTGTGGAGCCAGCAACAACTCATCAGCGACCGGCGCACCGAACTGCCAACGCAGCAGCGGAGAATGCAGAACGCGGGATATGGTTGATCGCTTCGCCCGATCAAGCCAGAGGCGCGTCATGCGTTGTCGCTCTCGAAAAGTTAGCGAAGTCATGCCGGTTCCGGCCCCGTTGGCAATACTGAATCGATCCCTGCCTTGGAATAGCGGTCTGATCGTACCGAAACAAGGCAGTACGTCTCTATAAAACGACAAGTTAATCTGTTGAAAAATCGCACCGGATCAAGTCTGGATACTGGCACCTGCGGTTCAGAACGTCCGCCACTACTGTTTGATCAAACGGCAAGCATAGAAGCCATCCAAACCTCTTAGACCTTCGGCCTGGTCGCCAAAATGGAACGGCAGGCTGCGCAGATCGCCTGAATCGGTGACAAGTTCCGCGATTCCGCCAAGCTCTTTTGCATCGATGGGGTTGCGGATGAACTCAGAATGCTTGGCAAGAAATGTCTCAATCTGCTGCTGACACTCTTCTGGCTCCAATGAACAGGTACAGTACAGCAAGACACCGTTGGTCTTCAGCAAGCGCGCGGCGTTTGCAAGGATCTTCTCCTGGAGTTCAGCGAGCTTGCGGGCATCATCGGGTTGTTTCAAGTGGATGATGTCAGGGTGACGTCTAATGGTGCCCGTTGCCGTGCATGGCACATCGACGAGAACGGCATCGAAGCCTCCTGCGGCTGCATCATCAGGCCAGGATACAGCGTCTCCAACCTGCAGTTCGGCAGATAATCCGAGACGCGCCAAGTTCTTTTCGACCCGTTGCAAGCGCTTGCGTGAGACATCTAGGGCGACCACGTTTGCACCGGCCGCTGCAAGTTGGGCGGTCTTCCCGCCGGGTGCAGCGCAAAAATCGGCGACCTTGAGGCCTTGCACGTCGCCGAGCAAATGCACAGGAAGCGCTGCCGCCGCATCCTGGACCCACCAGGCTCCGTCTTCATAGCCTGGCAAGTCCTCGATCCGTCCGTCATTCTTGAGGCGAATGCTGCCGGTCGTAAGTGCAATGCCGCCGAGGGCCTCGGCCCAGCTTGGCAGATCTGCCTTGACCGAGAGGTCGAGGGGGGCTTCCTCCAGACATGCGGACGCGATCTTTTCCGTCACGTCGTTACCGTAGGCAGCCTGCCACCTTTGGATTATCCAGTCAGGAAAGCTCTCCGCATCTGTCATAGCGGCCAGCTGTTCCTGGGTCTCAGGCTTGGCAACACGGCGCAGAACGGCGTTGGTCAGGCGGTCAAAACCACCTGTCGAGCGATGCTGACGGCACAAGTCGACAGCGGTATCGATGACGGCGTGAGGCGGCGCAGCAAGCTTAAGGAGCTGCGCTGCTCCCATCAGCAGGATGAGATTGGCACGTGCAGCCCGCGCTTTCAGTGGTCGATCTAGCAGACCATCGATAATTTTCTGGAACTGCAGCTTATGCCTGAGAACGGTGACGACCAGCAGTCGGGCGAACCCCTTGTCCCGCTGTTCCATGTCGAGGAACTGATCACTGGTTAAGGACTGGTCAAGCGCATCGTCGAGACCGCGGCGCTCAATGAGGACCGTGTGGAGAACCTCGAGTGCTAGTAGCCGCGAAGCAAGACCGGCCTGACTTTTGCCGGCCTGACTCTTGCCGCCATGGCCTTTACTCGGCTTGCGCGAGCGTTTCCTATTGGCTTTGGGTGCATCCGCTCTGCCTGCCACGCCGGGTTAGCCCCAAGGCCCGCGCGAGCGGCTTCGTCCTGCCGCCCTGCCCGTGCCAGGAATGCCGTGCACGCTGGGTCCACTTGGCGCTTCAAACTGATCACCACCGTCGCTGTAGTCGTCGCTCTGATATCCGGACGCTCCCATTTGGCGCGCTTGTTCTTCTAGCTCGGCAATGCGGTTGGCTGTGTTGGGGTGTGTTGAGAACAGGTTATCCATGCCACCGCCAAATAGCGGATTGATGATAAACAAATGAGCGCTTGCTGGCGCCCGTTCTGCGCTTTCCATATGAATCTGAGATGCAGCTCCCTGGATCCGCTGCAACGCTGAAGCTAGCCACAGCGGGTTGCCGCAGATTTCTGCGCCAACACGATCAGCAACGTATTCGCGCGATCGGCTGATCGCCATCTGGACCAGCATGGCTGCCATCGGAGCCAGGAAGATTGCGATGATCGAGCCAATCAGGCCCAGTTTGTTGTCGCGTCCGCCACCAAACAGCATGCTGAACTGTAGATAGTTCGCCAGCATTGATATGGCGCCGGCAAACGTCGCGGCAATCGTCATGATAAGTGTATCGCGGTTCTTAATGTGCGCCAGTTCATGCGCCATGACGCCCGCAATCTCTTCGCGGCTCAGCATTTCGAGCAGGCCGGTCGAAGCACATACGGCAGAATTGTCCGGGTTCCGCCCCGTCGCAAATGCGTTGGGCTGGGCGCTGTGCATGATATAGACCTTCGGCATAGGCAACTCGGCACGCCGCGCGAGATCCTCCACCATCCGATAGTACTCCGGTGCGGATGACGCATCGACCTGCTCGGCGCCATGCATGCGCAACACAAGACTGTCAGAATTCCAAAAGCTGAAAAAGTTCATGCCGACGGCGATTACGAAGGCGATGATCATGCCAACCTCGCCGCCAATCAGCGCACCCATGCCAACAAATATGGCCGTTAAAACAGCCAGGAGCATGCCAACTTTCAGAACATTGAAGAACATGTCGCGTTTTGCGTCCTTTACGCGTGCAGCCAGAACCGGGTCGTTTTTGATCCATTACGCCCTTATATCGTATAGCCATATATCGTGTAGCAAGGGGGGCTTTTTCAATGTCTGTTGCTGTTCGTCGAGGAGAATATAGATGAGCGAACCATCCGGAACTGGCGAGCATCCTGAGACCTCTGACCTGCCTGAGGGCGAAACACAGGCGAAAAAAACGCTGAGCGAAGCCGCGAAGCGCGCCCTTGCTGAAGCTGAAGAACGGCGCCAGCAGGCCAAGGCGCAACAATCTTCAAAGGAGGTCGGTGGACGCGATGGGCCGGATCCAGTGCGCTACGGCGACTGGGAAAAGGATGGCATTGTCTCAGATTTCTAAGTGGCCCGGCCAAGCTCCGTCTTCACACCAAGCGACCCACGAGCCGACTTAGATCTGGGCGTATTTGCAGTAACCCAACAACCTCACCAGCGCCACTGATGCACCGGCACTGACTATTGCTGGATCAGTTGTCCTCAGCAGGCATCGGTGCCGGTTCAATGAAGGCCTGGAAGGCACCACCAACAGCCTGGATCACGGCCATCGTTCCAAAGTTGGGAACCTCAAACGGCTCTCGGCAGACTTTGCCGCCTGCCTTGTTGCTGGCCTGGATCGCCGCCTGCAAATCATCAACCGCAAGATACGTGAACCAGTGCTCGCCAATGCCATCGAATTCCGGACTGGTCAGCGTGAAAACACCCGCGACGGCCCGGTCCTCCTTGAATGCGATGTAGTAAGGTCGAGGATCGTCGGATCCGGCCACGGGAACTTCCTGGAACCGCCATCCCATAATCGGCCCGTAGTAGGCCATCGCCTTGTCTGGATCCCAGGTATTGAGTTCATTCCAATACACATGGCCGTGATAGGACATCTCAGTTTCTCTAATGTGGCCTGCAGGACCCTACGACGGTGTCCGCTAAGGAATTCGGTGAGCTGATCCCGGCCCTACCACCTAGCCGGCCCTGTCCATTTCCTCGAGTTCGTCGATCATACCGGAGATCATCGAAAGGCCTTTGTGCCAAAACTCCGGCTGCGAGGCGTCAAGCCCGAACGGTGCCAGCAGTTCGCTATGATGTTTCGATCCGCCAGCGCTTAGAAGATCGAAATATTTATTGACGAAATCAGGGTGGGCCTCGTCGTAAAGCGCATAGAGGGAGTTCACGAGACAGTCACCAAAGGCATAGGCATAGACATAGAACGGCGCCCGAATAAAGTGCCCGATGTAAGCCCAGAACACCTCGTAGCCGGGCCGGAACTCGATTGCCGGTCCAAGGCTTTCGGCTTGCACGCTCATCCACAATTCGTTGATCTTGTCGCTGGTCAGTTCGCCCTCGCGACGCGCCAAATGGATCTTGCGCTCGAACTCGTAGAACGCGATCTGTCGAACGACGGTGTTGAGCATATCCTCCACCTTGCCGGCAACCAGCGCTTTGCGTTCTTTGGCATCACTGGTGTCTTTGAGCAGGGCTTTAAATGTCAGCATCTCACCAAACACAGAAGCAGTTTCAGCCAGCGTCAGCGGAGTTTGTGACAGCAACACACCTTGCTTTGCGGCTAGGACTTGATGCACGCCGTGGCCGAGCTCATGCGCCAGGGTCATGACATCACGCGATTTGCCGAGGTAGTTCAGCAGGACATAAGGGTGCGCGCTGGGTGTCACTGGGTGCGCGAACGCACCAGGCGCCTTGCCGGGCCGGGCCGGCGCATCAATCCAGCGCTTGTCGAAGAAGTCACGGGCGATATCCGCCATCTTGGGCGAAAAGCCGGAATAGGCATCGAGAACGATTTCCCGCGCTTCGGGCCACTTGACTGTGCGTTCAGGCTTTTCAGGCAAGGGGGCGTTGCGGTCCCAATGGGGCATCACGTCTTTGCCGAGCCACTTGGCTTTCATCTTGTAATAGCGGTGTGAGAGCTTGGGATAGCTTTCGCGCACGGCATTGACCAATGCGTCCACCACTGGTCCTTCGACACGGTTGGCCAAGTGGCGGCTATCGGCGATGTCCTCAAAGCCCCGCCAGCGGTCGGAGATCTCTTTATCCTTGGCCAATGTGTTGGTAATCAGCGTGAAGACCTGGATATTATCGGCAAAGGTCTTGGATAGCGCCTCGGCGCCAGCCTGCCGCTTGGCTTCATCCGGATCGAGCATCAAATTGAGGGTCGGCTCCAGGCTCAGCTGTTCGCCATTCACATCGAACCGTAGCGCGGTAATCGTATCGGAGAACAGGCGATTGAAAGCAGCGCCAGACGTCAATGACTTTTCATTGAAGAGCAGTTCAAGTTTCTCATCGAGTTGATAGGGCTTTTCTTTGCGCAGATCATCGAGCCATGGCTTGTAGCGTGCGAGCTCTGCATTCTGCAGCGCGGTGTTTAGCTGCTCATCCGGGATTTGGTTCATCTCCAACTCAAAGAAGATGAACGCGTTCGAGATGTCGGTCAGCCGGCCCTGGGTATCGCCAAACAACTTTGCGCGAGCTGGATCTTGTTGATCACCGGCGTAGTTCAGAAAGGCAAACGTTCCGATGCGGCCAAGCAGGTCCGAAGCTGCTTCGTAGTCACGAAGAGCAGCAGCGAGGAATGCTCCCTCAGCACCGTTCTCTAAGAGCTTGCCCTTATACTTCGTCTCGAATGCTTTGGCGTCGCTTTCGGCTTGCTCAAGCGCTGCAGCCAGCTCCGGGCTGTCAGGACCGGGAAACAGATCTGTGAGATCCCACTCCGGCATATCACCAAGATCGACTTTGGCTGCAGCTGCAGCGTCGGCCGGCGCGAGTGTGATCTGGCTCATTATGCCGTGTGCGCGCATCTTATTCTCCGTGCTTGTGTCCCAAATGGGATAATCCGATTGAGTTGCCGCGCGATTTGGCGTTTTCGCCCGCAAGGTTCAAGGCGCGAATCGCCTTTTCTCCGTCGCTGGTCTCGCACTAGGCGGATCCCTCAAGTCGGACAGTGAATAGGCGTTCAGCCGCCGTGTGCCATTTGATTTCAAGCGCGCCGTCTGGAATCTGCGTATACCGGACAGCTAAAGCAGTGAACGGTCTTGAGATCTCGGCTGCAACTGCAGTCGAGTGAACTGCCTTGGCACTTGCCTCCTGATGCCCGTGGTGCCCAGGCATCTTACTGATCTTCAGAGGGCTCGCTGACATCAAGGCTTTATGGGCGTTGTCTGGCGCGTTTGCCGGCTTTGCGCACGGCCTTGGCCAAAAGCCGCGAACACCAACTGGTACCCGGCGCCACCTGGCAGTCAGATCGAACTCTGAACACCGGTTAACGCTTCAGAAACCACATCAGGCGGCCAACCGGCCGATTTTCCTAAAGAAACCTTACTCGGCACGGCGGTTGCTTCGGAGAGGGCAAATCTTTCGACCCTTTGGAGACGACCGTCATGTTGCAACACTTTCGCTCAGAGCTGAGCCGCTTTGAAAAGGATCAGAACGGATCAATTGCGATCATGTTCGCCTTTTGTGTGATTATGATGTTGCTCGCTTGCGGCCTCGCCTTGGACTATGTCCGCGCCTTTCATGCGAAATCCCGTATCGTAGGCTCGATCGACGCGGCGGCATTGTCTGCAGCCAAAGGGCTTCGACTTCAGAACCTGACGAACAATGAGACGATCGCGCTTGCGAAAAAGATGTTCAATGAGAACTACAATGCGAGCGGCGCCCGGACCCACGGAACTTATGCCCAAATCAACGATGTGCAGGTCGACGTTGACCGCACGAAGTTCGAAGTCAAAGTCACGGTCGACGCACATGTCCAGAACTACTTCGGCCCTTTGGCAGGCGTCGACAAGTTCAATGTGCCAGTCAGCGGCGCGGCGATCTTTGAGCAGCAGGACATCGAAGTGGCGGTCCAACTCGACGTAACGGGCTCGATGGGTGGTCAGAAGATCGCCGACTTGAAGACGGCCACGAAGGCACTGGTCGACACGCTGATCCCGGACAACCCAGGCAATCAGAAAGTTCGCATCGGCTATGCGCCTTTTGCAGCAGGCGTGAATGCAGGATCATACGCCTCAAGCATAGTCTCCGGCACCTCTGCGCCTGGCGACTGTGTCTATGAGCGGCAGAATGCGAATTACCAGGACAGCGACGTCCTTCCTTCGGGCCAGTCCAACTTGAAGACGAAGAACGATTTGCCAGGCGCCATGAATTGCCCGAGTGCACAGGTGCTGCCTTTGACAGACAACAAATCGATCCTGAAGAGCACGGTCGATAGCTACACCGCAGGCGGCTGCACAGCAGGTCATCTTGGAACAGCTTGGAGCTGGTATCTGCTCTCGCCAAGTTGGTCGTCAATCTGGCCGTCTGCCAGCAAGCCCGAAGCTTATAACAACACGGGCGTCAAGAAGGTTGCAATTCTGATGACCGACGGCGAGTACAACACGGTTGGCGGCACTGGCTGTAACTCATCGACGGCAGTCACATCCGGCGACTTTGCCACCGACACTTGCGCAGCGATGAAGGCCAAAGGCATCATTGTCTACACAGTGGGCTTCAAACTCAACAAAGCATCGGCCAAGGCTGTGATGAACACCTGCGCAACAGATGGCGGCAAGGCCTACCTTGCTGAGAACGGCGCACAGTTGCAGTCGGCTTTCCAGGATATCGCAGAAAGCATCAACCGCCTTCGTCTGACGAGCTGACGGACTGCGCAAACGGCCTCCAAACTCCCAACCGACAAACTTGAAGAGGGCGCCATCGGCGTCCTTTTTTGTGGCCGGGGCGCAGCAGCTTGGAATTCTCGCTGCGGCGAGGTTGGCGCGGCTCGGCATGCTCGCTATAGAAGCTGCTGGTGTTTCGGTGCAGTTGCTAATTCCTGGCTGAACGACAGGCGTTTGCCAATGTCTGGACCAGAACACGGGATGTTTCGTTATGGAGCAGCGCAGTGCGCAAACCACGTGGCTGGATCAGCCGTTCATTCCTGATCATTATTGCACTGCTGGGTATCGCCATCACGTTCCGTCAGGGCTGGATCCCTGCCCGCTACACGCCACTCCCGCCGCTTGATATCGACAGTCCGTTGCCGATCATGATTGATTGGCAGCTGGCCGAGTTGAGGCACGATCGCTCATTGTGCCGGCGTGTGATCGACGCATCCAAGACCCTGAAAGCGCGACCGGTCGGGCCTCGCATCGACAAGAATGGGTGCGGTTGGTCGAACGGCGTCCGTGTGACAGAGATAGGTGGCGCCAAAATCGGCATCCGCAGTGTCACGTGCGAAGTGGCAGCAGGACTTGCGCTCTGGGCCAAATTTGAGGTGCAACCGCTTGCTCAGCGTATCTTTGGTCAGAAAGTGAGCCGTATCCAGAATTTTGGAACGTATTCTTGCCGGAAAATCATTGGCTCGAAGTTTTGGAGTAACCGTCTGAGCGAGCATGCGCGCGCCAATGCGATTGATATTTCAAGTTTCCGGCTCGCCGATGGCACCCGAATAGATATCAAGCGCGATTGGAAAGGGAACGGTAAGAAAGCGCAGTTCCTGAGGGCGGTCCACGGCGGCGCGTGCAACTATTTCAGGGTCGCGCTCAGTCCTGATTTTAACAAGGCCCATCATGATCATTTCCACTTTGATCGTGGTGACCTTTGGACGTGTCGTTGACGTGTAGGCGATTGCCTTAACGGTTCGTAAATACAAAACGACGAATGCGCCAAGGCCTCTTGGGCAATCAAAAACCAATCCGGAAACAATCTTCCAAAACCGCTTAGTGCTGCCCGGAGCATTAATAGAAAATTCTAATCTTAAGCTGCCTAATGCCTGCGGATCGACGAAAAGAAAAAGCAATAGGCTGGGCATGAAAAACTTACTCGCACGCTACCGCGCAAGTGAGAGCGGCGCAATTCTTCCAATGTTTGGTGGGGCTATCCTGCTGATCGCAGCATCAGCGGGTATCGCGCTCGATTACGGCCGCGCCTTTTCAGCCCGCACTGAAATTCAGCAGGTTCTGGACTCAGCCGTATTCAATGCAGCCAAAGCCTCGGTCAAGAGTGGCAGTGATCCGGATACGGCGGTACGGCAGTTCTTCAATTCCTCTGCCCAGCTCAAGCCGGAAGTCACAATTGCCAACGTCGCTGGCGGCAAGCGGAACGGCAATGTCTTTACAGGCAGCGCCAGCGCCAAGGTCGACACCACTTTCATGCGCGTGTTCGGTACTCAGAGCATCGACATCAGTGTTGATTCCGAGGTGATATATGGGATCGACAAGGCACATGCTGTCTTGGTTCTGGACGCAACTGCATCGATGGCTGGCTCAAAATTCGACACATTGAAGCGGGCAGCTTCCGACCTGGTCGATACGCTCTACGACACACCCAATGCAGATCAAAATATCAAGGTCGGTATCGTACCGTTCTCTCGCTATGTGAACGTTGGCCTGCACAATCGAAACGCACCGTGGCTGACGGTCGCCGACGACTATTCAACGACGGAGAATGTCTGCCGCACCACGCGCCCGGTGACCTCCAAGTCCGGCTGCTCGCAGATGACGGGAACCGGCTACAACGACGGCGTACCTTATACGTACACCTATGAGCAGTGCACCAGCTACACCTACGGCCCGGAAGAAACGAACTGCGCCGATCAAACCACAAATCATGTTTGGCGGGGCTGTGTCGGATCTCGCAATCATCCGCTGAATGTCAGTGACAGTGGCTACGGCGACAAGGTGCCGGGCCTACTGAATACGTGGTGTCCGTCAGCATTGACACCTCTGTCATCATCAAAGACGGCACTTAAGTCTGCGATCAGCGCAATGACAACGAGTGGCGACACCTATGTCCCATCGGGCCTGGCCTGGGGGTGGCGCGTGTTGTCCAAAGCCGATCCATTTGCCGAAGCTGCAGCAGATAACGGTAGCAACAAGAAGATCCACCGCTATCTTGTATTGATGACGGATGGCGCCAATACGCGGTCACCGAACTATCCCGATCACAATGGATCAAATGCATCCCAATCCAACGATCTCACGACCGAGCTCTGCAACAACGTCAAAGCTGAAGGAATTCGAGTCTTCACAATCGCTTTCGAAGTCTCAGACAGCACGATCAAGTCACTGCTTGAGTCCTGCGCTTCACGAACAACCGACTTCTATGACGCCACCAGCAGCAGCAAGTTGATGGCAGCGTTCAAGAACATCGGCGATAGCATGACCCAGATCCGCCTCTACAACTAACTGGCTGCGGTTGTCTGAAAGAAGCGAAGGCCCGCCAGTGAACGAACGGGCGAGCCTTGTTTCATCATGATGGACTAAAGCGGTATCTTTCTACCGCGATCAGCCTGCCTTGTTCTGGCGGTTCTCAATCAGATCATCAACCACCGCGGGCTCAGCCAGCGTCGACGTATCGCCGAGGTTCGAGAAATCGTCTTCGGCGATCTTTCGAAGGATCCGCCGCATGATCTTGCCAGAACGTGTCTTGGGAAGCCCAGGCGCGAATTGAATGAGATCAGGTGATGCAATCGGGCCGATCTCGGTGCGGACCCAGTCTTTCAGCTCCTTCTTGAGATCATCGGCACCGCTCTCGCCAGCCATCAACGTGACATAGCAATAGATCCCCTGACCTTTAATGTCGTGCGGGTAACCGACGACTGCGGCTTCAGATACTTTCGGGTGCGCGACCAGAGCAGATTCGACTTCAGCTGTCCCCATCCGGTGGCCCGACACGTTGATGACGTCATCGACTCGACCGGTAATCCAGTAATAACCGTCTTCATCCCGCCGGCAGCCATCACCGGTGAAATATGTGCCCGGATAGGCCGAGAAATAGGTCTGCACGAAGCGCTCATGATCGCCGTATACCGTGCGCATCTGTCCGGGCCAACTATCCTTGATGATCAAGTTACCCTGGGTTGCCCCTTCCAGTTCATTGCCCTTGTCGTCCACCAAAGCCGGTTGAATACCAAAGAATGGCTTGGTCGCAGAGCCTGGTTTCAACTTGGTTGCGCCCGGCAGCGGCGTGATCATGATGCCGCCGGTCTCAGTTTGCCACCACGTATCGACAATCGGACAACGGTTTTCACCCACGACCTTGTAATACCATTCCCAGGCTTCTGGGTTGATCGGTTCACCGACAGAGCCAAGTAGACGCAGAGACGAGCGGTCAGTCCGTTTTACAAAGTCCTCGCCCGCACCCATCAATGCGCGAATAGCAGTTGGCGCTGTGTAAAACGTGTTGACACTCCATTTGTCGACAACGTGCCAGAAGCGCGATGCTGTCGGGTAGTTAGGAACGCCCTCGAACATCAGAGTTGTGGCGCCATTCGCCAACGGGCCGTAGACGATATAACTATGCCCGGTGACCCATCCAACGTCGGCTGTGCACCAATAAACATCGCCATCCTGGTAATCGAAAACGTACTGATGCGTCATCGATGCCCAGGTGATGTATCCGCCCGTCGTGTGCAGCACACCCTTCGGCTTGCCGGTCGATCCCGACGTGTAAAGGATGAACAGCGGATCTTCGGCATTCATCTCAGCCGGCGGACAATCAGCTGTTACCTTGACAAGCTCTTCATGCAGCCAGAGGTCCTGTGATGGGTTCCAGGCTACTTCGTTGCCCGTCCGGCGGACGACCAGGACCTTGACGTCGGTGCGCCCGGATTTTGCAATCGCGGCATCGGTGTTGGCTTTGAGCGGGATGCTGCGACCACCACGGATACCTTCGTCGGAAGTGATAACAAAGTTGGAGTCCGCATCGACAATACGGTCGGCAAGGCTGTCTGGAGAAAACCCGCCAAACACGATGGAATGGACGGCTCCGATCCGGGCACAGGCCAGCATGGCATAAGCGGCTTCCGGGATCATCGGCATATAGATGGTGACGCGATCACCCTTCTTGACACCGTTGGCCAACATCACGTTGGCAAATTTCGAGACCCTCTCCAGCAGTTGGTTGAAAGTGATCTTCTCATCTTCGGTTGGATCATCGCCTTCCCAGATGATCGCGACCTGATCACCACGCGTTGCAACATGGCGGTCGACGCAGTTGGCGCAAACATTGAGCGTACCGTCTTCGTACCATTTGATGGAGACGTTCTCCGGGTCGTAGGACGTATTTTTCACTTTGGTGTAAGGCTTGATCCAATCAATCCGCTTACCCATCTCGCCCCAGAAGCCATCGGGATCTTCAACCGATCGCTTATACATGTCCTGGTACTTTGCATCATCAACCCAGGCCCGGGCGGCCCATTCAGCTGCAACAGGATAGATGGTCTCGGACATCCTCGGTTTCCTCGCCGTTTCTTAGAAAAATCTCTGGTTTGCCCGCATTATGACGATGCAAGGCAAAGACGCAATTGCCCCGTTCGTCTTATGTTGTTCGCTTTTCGATTGGCACGCAGTCAGACGCGTTGGAATATGCGGCTCCAAAGGTCTTCCAGCTTGCTTTGTCGAAAAGTGGCAGTTGTCAGATTGTAAACGTCAGGTGCCGAACATGCCGATGATCAGGCCCTGAATGAGCAGCACGCCAAGCCAGTGACCGCTGTCAATCAATGTGAGTTTGAATTTCTGACCTTGAAACCCATGATTTGTCGCCTGTGTCGTAACGACAAAGCCAACCCATACAAAGACAGCCGAGATGAGCCCGTTCCAAATGGTCACCTGGTTCTGACCAAGATGACCAATCAGCCCTGCCAGGACCCAGGCCATGACGAGTTGGCTGACAAGCGCAATCACAAACGCCGGCGGTATAGGATAGCCCTCGCTGGCAGCCTTGATGTCTGCTTCCGTTTTTCCAACTGCGTCAAGCCATGGCTTCGATAGAACGCCGTACCAGACAGCGCCGAACATGAAACTGGCGACAGCTGCGACCGGAATGGCATAGTAGTTCATTCCTGCAAATTCCATTCTGCTTCTCCAGATCCAGCGAGGATCATCAGGCGGTGGTGCATGATGATTTCATTTTCCAGACCAACGTACGTTTGATTTCTGAATCTTCGAGCGCACGGGTCACTGGAACGGAGTATTCTGCCACCGGCTCAAACTTGTCTACAGGAAAGAAGCTGCGTTTCGGGTCGCCGATCAGGACAACTGAGCCACGTTCCGCTGCCACCCGGCACCAACTCAGAACGGCGTCGGACAGGTCTTTTTCGTAGAACAAGTCACCGACCAGCAGCAATTCATGATCTGGCGGTGAATGGTCCAGGAGATTGTCGCCTGTGGCACGGATTTGGACACTGTTGAATTGGGCATTCAATGCGATCGCATGCGGCGTAAAGGGATCGACATCGGCTGCAAGGACATCTGCTGCACCGGCCAGTTTGGCCGCAATGGCACAGAGGCCGGAGCCCGCGCCAAGATCGATAACACGCTTCCTATCAACGAGACCGCGGTTGTCCAGCACATACCTTGCCAGGGCCTGCCCGCCAGCCCAGGCAAAGGCCCAAAACGGCGGCGGTACATTCATTTCACCGAGTTCCTCTTCGGTTTTCTCCCAAAGTGGAACTGATTCCTCTGCGAGATGAAGTTTGATCTCCGGCACCAGAGGTGGGGTCAGCAGCCGGGTATTGGCCTGGATAAAGGCTGTTCGATCCGTTGTCGCGACTGTCGCGGAAGCCGTCTCGGGGGTCGCCGTCGACATCACTTGCCGATCTTCTTGGGATCCAGACCGCCCATTTTACAAACAATGTCCCATTCCGCAGGGGTAACCGGCTGCACAGAAAGGCGCATGGATGTTACGAGTGCCATTTCCGATAACTTGGGGTTGTCTTTGACATCACCAAGTGTCACGGGGTTCGGCACTTCGCAAACGGCCCGAACATCAACGCAGTCCCAACGCTCGTCATCTGTTGTCGAGTCCTGATGGGAAAGCGCGCACACCTCGCAAATGCCGACGATGTCCTTGCCCGCGTTGGAGTGGTAGAAAAAGCCAAGATCACCAAGCCGCATTTCCCGCATGTTATTGCGCGCCAGGTAATTCCGCACGCCATCCCATTCTTCGCCTTTGGCACCTTTGGCCTTGAGATCGTCCCAGGAAAACTTGTCAGGCTCGGACTTGAACAGCCAGTAGAGTGGCTTTGATCCGACGCGCTTCGGCGGTGCACCAACCTTCTTGGCTGCGGCCTTGGCGGGTGCAGTCGTTTTGGCGCTCGGTTTTGTGGCTGCTTTTTTCGCCGTCTTCTTGGTCGTCTTTTTCTTGGGCTTTGCTTGCGTTGCTGCCTTCGCCATTCTTTGTTACCCCGGCTTAGTTTTCAATTTCTGACCGTAGCGGTCGAGCCATCAGGCCTTCAATCGCCTCATCAACGGTGAGGCGGCCCTCTACGATACCTTTCACCGATGCCGATATCGGAACCTCAATGCCATGCTTGGCTGAGAGTTCCACCACGGCCTGAGCAGTGTAGACGCCTTCTGTCACGGCTTTGCGCTCGCCCAGTATGTCTTCCAGCGACTGGCCCTCACCAAGCGCCCGGCCAAGTGACATGTTTCGTGATTGCGGACTGCCGCATGTCAACAAAAGATCGCCTAGTCCGGACAATCCCGACAGTGTCTCCGAGCGCGCCCCGAGGGCCTGTCCGATGCGGCGCATCTCGGCAAAGCCACGCGTGACGAGAGCTGCGTGGGCACTCGCACCGAGTTGCTTGCCATCCACAACGCCAGCTGCGATGGCCAGAACATTTTTGATCGCCCCTCCGAGCTGAACGCCCTTGAGATCATTCGACCAGTAAATCCGGAGTCTTTGTGATCCGAGGGCTTTGGCGATTTGTTTCCCCAACGCCTCTTCGCCAATCGCGACCGTAACCGCAGCTGGCAAGCCACGCGCGACCTCGGCAGCAAAACTGGGACCTGAAAGCACGCCAACCTTGGCGTTAGGCATCTCCTCGGCTAAGACGTCACCCAACATTTTGCCACTGGCCTGTTCAATGCCTTTAGCGCAAATCAGTACCGGAAGCGACCGCGGCAAACGCTCGTTGAGTTGCGCAGCGATACGGCGCAAATTCTGGGCGGGCGGCGCCAGCAGTATCAGTTCGGCCTGTTCGAGATCGCCGAGGTCATCGGTTGCCTGGATGTTTGCATGAAGTTCTACGCCCGGCAGATAAACCCGGTTGGTTTTGTGGTTCCCAATTTCCCGCACCGTCGCGGTCTCGTAGGCCCAAAGTTGAACGTTGTGACCATTGCTAGAGAGCGAATGTGCCAGCGCTGTCCCCCAGGCACCGCCACCCACGACACCGATTCTACTGAAACTGTTTTCTGTCACGCCTGCTCTCAGCTCTTTAATCTCTACACGAGGCCTGCCCCAATAACCTGACACCCAGCCATACGTTTAAGGCGCAGCCTATCCGATGTGGACTTGAACGACCGAGCCTGTCCAGCTTAGCAGTGCCATCCGCATCAGGCCTTTGCACCATGTTTGCCCGAGCCATAAACCGCTTGTGAGGTTTCGTCGAGTGGCCAGCGTGCGCGGGCTGAAACATCCAACCCGCTGACACGACCGTCAACGTAATGCTGTGCCCCCGCCCATGCAATCATTGCGGCATTGTCGGTGCAAAGTTCCGGAGGCGGAACGACTAGCCGGCAGCCGAGCCGGTTCGCCAATGCATCGAGGCTGCCGCGCAATTGAGCATTCCGTGCAACTCCTCCAGCAGCAACGAGCGGCAGTGCATGCGTCACTCCATAATCGTCACTGGCGATCTGATAGGCTCGTTCAAGGCGGTCGGAGACAACATCACAAACGGCCGCTTCAAAACCAGCGCACAAGTCAGCAATGTCGGAATCAGACAGCGGCTGCAATTTTTCTGCAGCGCGGCGGACGGCTGTTTTAAGCCCGGCAAAGGAGAAATGCGGTTCCTTGCGTTTGCTGAGCGGTCGGGGAAAGGCAAACCGATGGGCATCGCCGCCCCGCGCGTGTTGCTCGACGGCTGGTCCTCCCGGAAAACCCAGGCCAAGAAGTTTGGCAGTTTTGTCAAACGCCTCGCCTAGGGCGTCATCAATCGTCGTGCCAAGTCGGACGTAATCTCCAAATCCGCGCACCAGGATAATCTGCGTGTGACCGCCGGAGACGAGCAACAGCATATAGGGCGGTGGTTGGTTGTCGGTGAGGCCCACTGTTAGCGCGTGAGCTTCCAGATGATTGACCGCAACGAATTCTAAATCGTGAACCATGGCAACAGCCTTGGCTGTTGTCAGACCGACCAGCAGGCCGCCGATCAGGCCCGGACCGGCAGTGGCTGCGACCGCGTCGAGATTGCAAAACGTGACTTCGGCGCGTTCGAGCGCAAGCCTGATGATTTCATCAAGACACTCGGTGTGGGCCCGGGCAGCAATCTCCGGGACTACGCCGCCGAATTCCCTATGCTCTTCCCATTGCGATCGAATAACATTTGACAGAATTTCGCCGCGACCAGCCATGCCAACGCGGATCACTGCCGCTGCGGTTTCGTCGCAGCTGGTTTCGATGCCGAGAACAAGTGCGGCGCCTGGACTTTTGGTTAAGGGTATCGCCATGGCGCATATCTGCACTGAGAAATGTCATTTGCCAACCGTCGACCATCCCAGCATTTAATTGGCACCTGTCTCCAGCAAAGGGGTTGTGGGAACTGCTTGGTCTCATGATTGCTAGAAAAAATATCAGATGACGGCGAATTTAAGGGGGCAAACACCGAACCAATTCGCCGCAATTGTGTAGGTTGCAACAATGCAGCCAGTTGGGTTTCGCTATTTCTGACTATTTTTGGGGTTAATAAGGCAGGATCACAATGAGATTGTGGGTGACACGTCCCGATCAGGATGCCGCTGTGCTGCGCGCCAGACTTGTGGCGCAGGGTCACGAGGTGCTCGTCGAGCCGCTCCTCCTGATCGACTTTGAGGACGCCGATCCGATTGAACTAGATGACGTTCAGGCACTCATTGCGACCAGCCGCAACGGCGTCCGCGCCGCCGCTGAATCGCCGGAAGCAGACTATATCCGCCAACTTCCGCTGTTTGCCGTCGGCCCCGGCACGGCCTCAACAGCTGAAGCGCTAGGGTTTCTGAGGATTGTCCGCGGCACCTCAACCGCCAGCGTTCTGCTCGATAAAATCGTCGACAGGGTCAACGTTAATGACGGTGCGCTACTGCATCTGGCCGGCGGGAATCTGGCGTTTGATCTAGCCTCGGAACTCACCGCCTTGGGTTACCATGTCCTCCAGCCCACGGTTTACATTGCCCGAAAGGCAACTCATTTATCAACCAAGCTTCTCACTCGTATTGCTGCCGGCGAAGTAGATGGTGTTATTCTCTTGTCACCGAGGACTGCACAAACGTATGTAAGCCTTATAAATGCGCACCAGATAACCCGCAGCGCACGACAAATGCAGCATTTCTGTCTTTCAAAGGCAGTCGCGGAGCAATTGGAGCCAATACAACCTGTGGTGACGAAGATCGCATCGCAGCCGAATTTGACTGAATTGCTGGGCCTGACGGAGCAAGACATCGCATCGAGCAAATGAGGGATCGTCAATCGATCGCTAACCTAGTTCCATTAGGCCAAACCCTATAGCATAGCGGCGCGCGGATCATCTCGCGGCCACGCGTAATTGGAGGCGTCTCTCCCATGGCAAACAGCGGCGACGACAGCAGCAAAAAAGGTAATCCGTCTTCCAGCAAGGGAGCGGCGACGGGCGGAGAGTCGAAGAAACCAACTCCGATCATCGATCTCAAGGCAACCGAGGTAAAGTCAAACACCTCAAAGCCAGGTCAAGCCGGCTCGGCTGCATCAAGTCAATCCAAGTCCGCTAGCGCGACATCCTCGGTGCCCAAGGCCGGCGGCAAGGACGATAAGAAGCCTGAGCCTGGTAAGGCGGCGACTGGAACAGCGACAACGTCCGATAGCGCGAAATCGGGGGCGACATCTTCGCCCGGTCCGCAGCCTTCAGCGAGCAGCTCGTCATCTGCGACGCAGAAATCTGCAGCCTCATCTTCGCAGGACGGCAACAAGTCAAAAGGCTCAGATAAGACCAGTCCAACCTCAGGATCGCTGTCGAACGCGGACAACGGGGCCGCAAATTCTGCCCCTCCCCCGGCATCCGCTCAACCGCGGTCTGGGGGTGGTTTTATGGGACTCGTGACCCACATGCTTGCAGGCATTGTTGGCGGTGGGCTGGTGCTGTTTGGTGCGCAGCCTATCGAGAAGGAACTGGGCGTATCGTTCATTCCTAAGGCTGAAATCCCGGAGGAACTCAACAACCGCATCGCCGCTTTGGAAAGCCGGCCGGCCGGGCCCGCAGAAGGGAATGTAGCAGGTCTGGCTGAAAAGATTGAAGCGGCTGAGTCAAAACTGGCGAGCCTTTCAGACCTTGCAAATCGTGTCGATGAACTCGCTGCTACGCAAACCAAGCAAGCCGATGGCGCAAATGCGGGCTCTGCAGCCAGTGCTTCGTCAACGCCGCAAGCCGCTGCAGTCAGTCCGGAATTGCTAGAGCGCGTCACCAAACTAGAAAGCACTCTAAAATCTCTGGCCTCCACCACAGATGCCAATGGCAACGAGACCGATCTTGGTCGTCTCGCGAAGCTGAGCGGGCGGGTCGCAGATATCGAGTCAACGCTGAAGACCCAGATCACAGCTCTGCGTGATGGCTTAACCAAGCAGCTCGAAGAAAAGGTCAATAAGACCGTAGAAGTGAGTGCAGCAGCGCGCGCCGGTACTGAACGGCTTGATACCGAGTTTGCCGCGTTCAAGACCGATGCAGCGCGCCTTGGTCAACGCACGGACAACATCAAGGCCGCTCAGGACACCTTGGACAGTTCGGTTCGGGTTGCGCGCGAGCAGGCTGCGAAACTCCGCGCGGACCTGGATAGTTTGAAAAAGGACATGGAGCAGAACTTCAAGTCAGTTGCCCGTCCGACAGATGTAACAACCGCTATTCAACCGGTGAGCTCGCAGCTTTCGGCTCTTCAATCCCAACTTAAATCAGTGGTTGAAAGTGAGAGTGCCCGCAAATCGAACGCGCAGCGGATTGTGATGGCACTCGAGCTAGGCAATTTGAAGCGTGTCCTGGATCGTGGCGGCGCTTACCGCGCCGAGTTACAAGAGGTCAAACGGCTCAGCGGCGGAACAGTTGATCTGGCGGCTCTGGAGAAATTCCAGAATGAAGGTGTTCCGACAGCAGCGCAGTTACATAGTGAGTTCACGAAATTGGCTTACGGCATCATTCGTTCAGAGGACGAGCCTGCTGGTGACACGGTCTTTGATCGCATCGTCGATCATGCCAAGTCGCTTGTCCGCGTAAGGCGTGCCGATTTGCCGGCAAGTGACACCTCAACAGAAGCTGTCGTGTCTCGCATCGATGCTGAGCTGAAGCAGGGCAATTTGGTTGCCGCATTGGATCAGGCTAAGAACCTCAGTGAGAAAGCACGCGAGCCAGCCCAGAAGTGGTTGGACCGCGTCGCGGCCCGCGCTGATATCGATCGTGCAATTGCTTCACTCGAAAAACAGCTCAAGTCCTCTCTTGGATCGAACGCCGCCACAAAGGGCTAAGTTATGTTGCGTCTTGTCGTTTACTTTTTGATTGTCGCTGCACTGGCAGCAATCCTGTCGTGGTTGGCGGATAACCCCGGCAGCATCATCGTCAATTGGCAAGGCTACATCTGGAACACGGATGTCTTTGAGATTGCAATCATTCTATCCGTCCTGTCGGCGCTGACGATCTTGCTTTGGACGGCCCTGCGCAGTGTTTGGCAGAGCCCCGCAGCAATTGGCAATTTCTTCAACCGACGCCGCGAAAAGCGTGGTCTAGAGGCGCTGTCCAGCGGCATGATCGCAATTGGTGCAGGTGATCGTTCTTTGGCGACACGTTATGCCATCCAGGCGCGAAAAACTTTGCCCAATGAGCCGATGACGCATCTTCTGCGGGCTCAGGCCGCGCAACTCGCAGGCGATCGTTCAACATCGAGGCGCATTTTCGAAGCTATGCTGGCCTCACCCGATACTGAGGCGCTGGGCCTTCGCGGTCTGTTCCTGGAAGCCGAGAAAGAAGGCGAGAAAGAAGCCGCGCGCCAGTTTGCAGAACGTGCTGTTAAGCTGAACCCCAAACTGTCCTGGCCCGTCGATGCCTTGTTCGACATCCAGTGCCGGAGTGCTGATTGGCAGGGTGCACTGGAAACGCTGGCTGTCGCGAAGAAACATGGTCACGTCGAGAAGCAGGCTGCCGACCGTCGGCGCGCGGTGCTTCTGGCTGGTCAGGCCCAGGATGCAGAAGACAACGATCCCGAGCGCGCTATGAATTTGGCATTGGAAGCGCACAAGCTCGCGTCTGACCTGGTACCCGCGGCAGCTGTCGCCGGCCGTCTGCTTGCCTCAAGAGGAAATACACCACGCGCGACCAAGGTGTTGCAGCAGACTTGGCGCAAATCCCCGCATCCTGATTTGGCCGTTGCTTATGCCTACGCCCGCCTCGGCGACAGTCCGCGCGATCGCCTGGAGCGGGTTAAACAACTGGCGGCTCTTACGCCCAATGTGAGTGAGAGCCCGATTGCCGTTGCTAACGCCGCAATTGAGGCACGCGACTTCGATACCGCCCGGCAGGCGCTGGAGCCGCTTGTTGAAGGTCGCCTGACGCAGCGTGTTTGTACGCTGATGGCGCGTATCGAGGGAGAGCAGCACAACAATGCCGGAGGCGTGAGAGAATGGTTGGCTCGCGCCGTGAATGCGCCACGCGATCCGGCATGGACGGCCGACGGCATGGTGTCAGACACCTGGCTCCCGGTGTCGCCTGTCACCGGAGCGTTGGATGCCTTTCAGTGGCGTGTGCCCATCGAAGCAACCGAACCGCGTGATAAAGAGCTTTTGGCACAAAAGATCGAAGAGCTGGTCAAGCTTGGTGTCCGTCCCGAGACTATGATTGGTGCGACAGGCCCGATGTCGGCGGACATGTCAGGCGGAGGCTCTGCGGCGGCTGCTTCCCAAGACCAACCCGCAAACAGTGACGATGGGAGCAGCGCCGGACGAGATGCTGTCGGGAGCAATGGCGCAAAATCATCTCATGTCCAATCGGCTGTTGACGTAGAAGCCGTCGAAGTAAAGCCGCGGTCAGGTCGAACCTCAGCCGCAGCAACAGATAATCCAGAAAAACCTGAGGGAAACATCAACCCTTCGGGTGACGGTAAAGTGTCAAGCGACCAGACGACAACAGCTCAATCGTCCGCAGGTCCGGTTCGAGAATCTGAACCGGATGCGGGAGAGAAGAGGCCGGAAGCTGTCGTGGCGAGCGCGGCCGCTAATTCCACACCGACGAGTGATGTGGCGGGGGAGAAAACCAGCCCGCAGCAGCAAGCCACTACGCCGGTTGCGGCTGCTGCGCGGACTGGAATCAACCCAACCGATGTCAAAGCCGAGGCTCAGTCAGGCCCAGCCTCGGAACCCAAGAAAGCGAGCACACCAACGACATCGAAATCGGAAACCAATATTTTCGTCTCACCGCGGGCGCCGGACGATCCAGGTCCAGACGCAGCAGATTCGAATCTCACGCACCCGTCCGGACGTGTCCCACCATTCCAAACTGCGAAGGGGTGACATTGGCTTCGTGACGCGACCCCGGGTGGCACGCGCACTTGCCAAACTCTGCAATAAAAGGTAACGAACGCGCCAACTTCTATTGCCGCAGTAGCTCAGTTGGTAGAGCAACGCATTCGTAATGCGTAGGTCGCCGGTTCGAGTCCGGCCTGCGGCACCATATTTTCAATGACTTAGATGATTTGAGATTTTCAGAAGCCCGAAAAGGTAGCAAATAGGTAGCGGGCGATGTGCTGTAAAACGTTGATCCTTGTTCTTCGCTATTCTCTTACCCCTGGAAATCACCCTACCAATCAGATTGGAAGGGGCACATAGCTGAACACTGTCTGTAGCGTGTTGGAATACAACGATAATTGACCCGCCCCGCGTCGGGCTTGACGCCCGACTTCGACCCAAAATGGGTCTCTATATCTCCTACCGCCAGTAAAGGACCAATCCACTGCGGCCGTCGATCGCCCATGTCCTTTAGCTGATGCGACGACGCCCTTGCCCTGTTGGGTGATTATGCTCCCAAGCAAAGACTGACAATTTGATTTCTGGATTGATTTTCTGATCGGGTTTTCGGTCGAAGTCGGCCAGCTTCGCCTGACCGACGCGGGGCGGGAAGATCGAGCAAAACCCATTTTGGATGCGCCCGCGCCAGGAAATGGCAATCGCTCTCCAAAAAGATAGATGCGGACCCACATCGCTTGCTGGTGCTTCTTTGAGAGGAGATCCGCCTTGGCGCTCAGCTTTTTGCATTTCGCAAATTGGCGCTTGCGTGCCGCTCGTTGCTTGAGTTTCCGAAATCGATGCCAAGCTCGCTCGGCTTGCCGGTCTGCTTCCACAGCGCTCTTGAAGTACTTCTGATGCGTTGCCTCGGCACCGTGCTGGATCGCTTCTGCTGCCATCTCTATTGCAACGTGATGTCCTCTCCGACGGCGGTACCAAAGATCGCAAAGAAAGCTCAACCAAGCCGGCTTGATACCACTCATCGTCCAGTGGTGGAATTCACCAAGCAAATCACACAGCTGACCATAGCGATCTGGATCTTGTTCCTGGAGCGCGTCAACCCAACGCGTTGCCAAGGCCTTGCGAAACTCTCGTTTGAAGAGCGTTCGCTTTCCCTTTAGCGTCGCGTAAACGTAGTATCCATCGCTGCGCGCAATTCGCCCAATCGCACTGCGCTGATGCACTCGGACCGGTAGCAAACTTGTAGTGTTAAGTCCTTCACTTCGCATCCACTCGCCCACCTTTTCCTCTTCTCGGTAGAGAGCGTGGATGCTCAAGTCTTCCCGATGGCGAACTGATTTTTGGATGCGTAGGCTGGGTGGTGGCACTGGCTCGGGCGGCGTGCGGTCCACGATGTGCAGAGATTGCGTTGTCTGCTTATCGAGGCTCGTAATCTTGAGAAACTTATCCTGTTCAGTCTCGTTAAAGGCACCAATGTATTGGCTCTCCGTGCGCACCTTCCCGCCTGCACGATAGGTTCTTTGGCGGTACAGATATTTGCGCCCATTGATCGTCTTGACGACGTTGTACCAGGGCATTGCTTTGTTGACCTCTAAGGGATTACTAACTTGTAGTGTTAAATCGATTCATTTGTCGAAACACCGACTCAATGACTTTCCCACAAGACTTCTGCAGCTTGGTTGAAGGCACGTTTATCCAACGGTGCGCCTAACCTCGGGTCACTCCGACCTCAGTTTATGACACTCCGCTATGCAAGTTTATCCCAACACTCGAAGTTGATCGTATAGCGGACGTTGATCGTTTCACTTCGGCCTAGCTTGGAAGATGCAAGGACGACCATTGTCAGGTATTGTTGAGTTTCGCCGAGTACGGCCGCTGATTATCCCGGAGCAGACATTATAGGTTCAACTCGGAGCTGTGTTCCCGATCACACCAGCGCTCTGATGTTCGGATTGCAGCCAATGGTGAAAAGTCCACATAGCCGACATACAGGATCTGTTGATCGCGCGTTTCAGGCCGTTCGCCTCAACCGCCTCGCAAACACGAGCGCTAGTGAATATTCGAACTGGGGACGGCCGGGAGATCCATGGCATCAGATGTTGACAGGACATCTGAGATCAGGAGGCAGCCTGGTTTGTGCGTGATCGCAATATCAGGCTTTGCGGAGAGCAAAGAGTACTGCGGTGTGATTCCGCATCCCCAGAAAACAGGTAGCTCACCCGGTCGCACAGTGACAGGATCACCAACGAGAGGCTGATCAAGATCATCAATCCCGATCTCTGCTGGATCGCCAATATGGATGGGCGTCCCGTGAGTTAGCGGAAAGCGGCTTGTGATTTCTATGGCTCTGATAGCGTCGCGTGCTCGAAAAGGCCGCATCGAAACGCAAACATTGCCAGAGAACGGTCCAGACGAAACCAGCGGAATATTGGTCTGATACATCGGGACACAAACGTTTTCCGTATGGTGACGCAGCTCAAGGCCATCACGAATGAGAGCATCTTCGAAAGAATATGAGCAGCCTATGACAAAGGTGACAAAATCGTCTCGCCAAAGATCGCGAATGTCCGTCACTTCGTCGACCAATTCACCCCTGCGCCAAATACGATAACCGCCGATGTCTGTGCGCACATCGATGTCCATGCCCAGTGTCGGCAGTGATGGATCCCCTTTATTGGAGACTGCGATCAGCGGGCAGGGTTTCGGATTGCGTTGACACATCGTGAGAAAGTCGAGCGCGAGTTCTCCCGGAATGATCACCGGGCTGCCCTGAACGTAACCAGCTGCAACGCCCGTGGTCTGGGTGAATGGTGCCACCTCACTGGTCCGGTACTGAATGCGCGCGGCGTGGCCTGTAGCGACGGATGATGGGTCGGGATGAAAGACTAGAGCATTGCGATTGTCGGTAGTTGTCATCATAGAAGTCCCATTCTCACAATCAACTTTGGTGCCATTGTCAGAGTCTGCAGCTGCTCCTAGCAAACGTGCTACTCACTTCGCCTGCTTGGCGATTGCGTTTAACTATTTCATGTCACTTCGCGGGCGCGACGTCCATCAGGGTCATAAACGCTCTTGAGAGATGCTTTGACCGCATGTCGTTGCAATGCAATTTCAACCTCCCAGCGTGAATTGGCAAGTGCATCCTGAAGTTCACTGCCAGCAAGCCGGACAAACCCAATGCCGACTGAGGCACCAACAGAGTGCCCATAGGATGCTGACATGACCTGGCCGACATAATTTCCATCAACGACAATTGGTTCTGTCCCAAGAAGAAGTGGCTCTGGATTCGTCATGATCAGATTGACGCGGCGACGCTTTAGTCCTTCTGATTGCTGTTGCAGCAGCGCGTCACGACCCACGAACGCGATGTCCGACTTCAGTTTTGTCGCAAAGCTCATGCCGGCGATCAGTGGTGTCTCATCTGGTCCGATATCATGGCCCCACGAACAGAACCCTTTCTCCACTCGGAGCGATTCAAGTGCGAACGCGCCGACGTTGGTGACGCCGAAACTCTCGCCTTCAGCTAAGACCGCTCGAAAAAGCGGAAGTGCAGCTTCGGCTGGGACGTAGATCTCCCAGCCCAATTCTCCGGTGTAAGACAACCGAGCCGCACGCGCGACAGTTCCGCAGATCTCAACCTCGCGATGGGACTTAAAAGGAAAGGCGTTGGCGCCCCAATCCTCCGGGCTTAGCTTTTGCAGCAACTCGCGTGATCGCGGCCCGGCAATACTCAGAACGCCCCACGCACTGGTCACATCAGTGATTGTGACAAACTCTGACGGCAAAATGGACGACTTCAGCAAATGCTGATCTCGCCTTGGCTGAGCTGTGCCCGTCGTCAATTGGAACTCGTCATCACTCAATCGCATCACCACAACATCACTTTCGTAGCCGCCGCGTTGATTGAGGATTGGTGAATACGTCAAATGTCCGACAGGCAATGCAACGTTGTTGGCGCAAACGCGCTGAAGAAACGCCTCAGCATCGCGCCCCTGGACCAGCAGTTTGCCCAATGTCGACTGGTCGATCACACCAACGCCTTCGCGCACCGCACGGTGTTCATGTGCGACCTGCGCAAACCAGGCTGGTCGGTCAAACGTCAGCTCGGGTTGGACATCCTTACCCTTCGGTCGAAACCAAGCGGCGCGTTCCCAGCCGGAGCGCTCGACGAAGTGCGCCCCGTGCGCTTCCAGTTCGCGATGGAGCGGCGTCAGGCGGAGGTTGCGCCCGGAGGCAAAAGTGCGGCCGGGGTAACCGATGTCATAGTGCGCTGAAAGGTTTTCTGCCGCCCTTTCGGCCAGAAGCCGAAGGTTATTGCGCATGCCAGCGAAGCGGCGCACATCCACACTTGTCAGATCAAGCGATGGCACTCCTTCGATGATCCACTCGGCAAGTGCCCGTCCCGCACCGCCACCGCTCGCCATACCGACCGAGTTCATCCCGCAGCACAGATAGAAGTCCGGCAGCTCCGGCGCCTCCCCCAATAGGAAGCTATTGTCGAGAGTGAAACTCTCTGGACCGTTGAGCAACATTCGAACCTCTGCCGTTTCCAATGCCGGAATTCGGCGCAAGGCACCCTCCATGATGGGCTCAAAGCGTTCCCAATTCTCGTCGAGCAAATCGAATGAGAAATCTGCCGGGAGCTGGCTCAGTGAGACCGGCGCGGCGTTTGGTTCGAAGCAACCGACCATGAGGCCGCCGGCCTCGTCGCGGATGTACATGTGGTTGTCGTGATCACCGAGGATCGGCATTGCGTTATAGATGCCATCGAACGGCTTGGTAATCAGGGCGTAGTGCTCGCAGGCGTGGAGCGGTGCTGCAACACCGACGCGCCTCGCCAGATCATGCGACCATAGGCCGGCGCAGAGAACGACCTTCTCACATGTCATCGTACCTGCCGTTGTCCGAAGCGCACTCACGCGGCCGTTGGTCATCTCAAAACCCAGCACGGCTGTGTCCTCAAACAGCTTTGCGCCATGCATCCGTGCGCCCTTGATCAAGGCCGCGAGAGTATCCATCGGGCTAACCCGCCCGTCGCTTGGTGAGTGAACGCCGGCAATGACATCGCTTGTTTCAGCGATCGGCCAAAACTTTTGCACGGTGGCGCGATCAACTTCGTGGGCTTCGATCTCGAATGCACGTGCCAGCGACGCCTGACGACGGATGTGCATAAGGCGATCTGGATTGGTCGCGATGCTGAGGCTGCCGCAAGACATCCAACCGGTCGATTGGCCCGTCTCGGCTTCCAGTGATTGGTACAGTTCTGCGCTATAGCGAACCAATTGAGTCAAGCTGTTGGTCGAGCGCAGCTGACGCACCATCGCTGCTGAATGCCAAGTCGTGCCACTGCCGAATTTCGAGCGCTCCAGCAGGACGACATCGCGCTTTCCGTACTTGGCGAGATGATAGGCTGTCGAGCAGCCGATAATGCCACCGCCAATGACGACGATCTCCGCGTGACGGGGAAGTGCTGCCTGCATCTAACGGACTCGCTCGAACAGTTTCCTCTTGCACTGATGTGGTTATTGGTACATATGAACTAATTATCAGTCAATATGGAACATGTGATCCATATCGTTACGCAGACGAACCAAGGCCATGCAAAACTCTGTTAGCGCCGAGAACAGTCAGCCAAACAGCATCATTGATCGCCTGCAAGCGAGCTATGGCGCGATGTCGCCGCGTGTGCGCCAAGCCGCGCGTTACCTGATGGACAACCCGAACGAGATTGGCGTGAGTTCGATGCGCCAGATCGCTCTTGCCGCGAGCGTGCCACCCAACACGCTGGTGCGGGTCGCAAAGGCGATCGGCTTCGACGGTTATGAGGAGCTTCGTCATCCATTTCGTGAAGCCTTGAAGCGTGGCGGTGACAGCATCCCGGATCGCGCGAGATCCTTGCAAAAAGCGTCACGCTCCGGACGCCACAATGACCTTTTCCAGCAACTCTCCGAGTCGTCTGTTACGAATGTCGAGACACTGTTTGCTCACATGTCCATCGCTGACCTCAGAGAGGCAGCGCGCCTGATCATTAAAGCGCGCAACGCCTGCGTACTCGGCATGGGCGGATGTTACTCTGCCATGCAGGGCTTCTATTACGTTGGTCGTATGGCGCTGCCCAACCTGTCCTTCACGCCACAACCGGCCAGTACGCCTCTTGATGATGTTGCCCGCCTTGGGCCCAAGGATGTCTTGTTTGCAGCGACCTATTACCCATACCGAAGAGAGGCCGTCGAGACCGCGCTTACGGCCAAGGCCCGCGGCGTCAAACTGATCGCCATGACCGATAGCAGATCGTCACCCATTGCGGCGGACGCAGACTTATTGCTCTTGGTCCCAACCACGACGCCGCAGTTCTTTCCGTCAACACTGGCGATGGTGGCCTTGCTGGAAAGTCTGCTCGCATTCATTGTTTCAGAGACTGGAAACGACGCCGTCGCAAATATTGAATCCTTTGATGAAGAAAGACGAGCGGCTGGCATCTACTGGCCAGACGACCGTGTTTAGATCGCGCGTTAGGTGAAAGAGCGTTCATTCCGCATGACACGATCAGACAAATACGGCGACGTTGTCCTCGGCATTGATGTCGGCGGGACATTTACCGACATCTTGGCAATCGACCGGACCAACGGCAGTATTACGGCAGTGTTCAAGGTCCCGTCTACGCCTTCCAATCCTGCTGATGGTGCCATTACAGGCGTTGATCGTTTCGTTGAGCGAACCGGTGAGCGAGCCGCCGCCGTCTTCCATGGCACAACGGTGGGCACAAACACGTTGATTGAAAAGCGTGGGGCACGGCTCGCGCTCATCACAACCAAAGGCTTTCGCGATGTGCTTGCCCTGCGCCGGCAGGCACGCCCCCGTCTCTACGACCTCAAGCCGGTTGTCTCCGAGCCACTGGCGAGCCGTGACTTGCGCTTCGAAGCAGACGAACGGATGTTGTTTGATGGCACGGTTCAAACTGCCTTGTCAGATGGCGAGGTCGATCGTCTGATTGAAGCCGTCCGCCGTTCCAATGCCGACTCAGTTGCGATTAGTCTACTGCATGCATACGCGAATGATCGCCATGAACGCCAACTGGCAGACGAGATTCAGAAGGAACTGCCGGGCGCCTACGTCACCATTTCGAGTGATGTCAATCGCGAGTTCCGAGAATTCGAGCGCACCAGTACCACCGCGGTCAATGCATACATTGGTCCGGCCGTCGCCCGCTACGTTGAATCACTCGAAGAACAACTGAGCCACCGCGGCATCGACAGCCTTGCCATCACGAAGTCCAATGGCGGCCTCACGTCATCGACAAATGCAAAGCGCTACCCCGTCCATCTCATTGAGTCCGGACCGGCGGCCGGTGTCATTGCCACAGCGGCTTTAGGGCGAGCCGAAGGCTACGATAACCTGATCGCTTTTGACATGGGTGGTACGACAGCAAAAGCAGGAGTCGTACTAGACGGCCACCCGCGGCTTAGCACCGAGTTCTACGCCGATCGGTTTGTCGATGGTCGAGATGTCGGTGGTTACCCGATCATGAGCCCGGTGATCGACATCATCGAGATCGGTGCCGGTGGCGGCTCACTGGCCCGTGTGGACCGTGCTGGCATCATCAAGGTTGGACCGGAAAGTTCTGGCGCGGTGCCAGGTCCGGCCGCCTATGGAAAAGGCGGCGAGAGACCGACGGTTACGGACGCGCACGTTGTACTTGGTCATATCGCAACTGACGGCTTCGGCAATGAGGATGTCGGGATCTTCCCTGACCGTGCCGAATTGGCCATAGGTCAGCATCTTGCAGAACCCATGGGATGGTCGGTTACGGAAGCGGCACTCGGAATTCTTAAGCTGGCGAACGCCAATATGGCGGAGATGGTTCGCCTCGCAACGTTGCGCCGCGGTCTCGATCCTAGGGACTTTGCCCTTGTAGCGTTTGGTGGCGCAGGTCCGCTGCACGCCGCAGAGATTGCTCGCGAAGTTGGGATCCCGAAAGTTATCGTGCCCGTCTATCCGGGCCTTTTCAGCGCCATCGGAACAATCCTTGGCGAGCGCCGTCACGACCTCGTCCAAACCCACTTAAGCCGTGTGACCGAGGTCGACACCGACAAACTCAGCGAAGGATTTGGCGATCTCGAAAACAAAGCCATGGAGTTGATGCAGGCAGAAGACGTCGCAAGCGATACTGAGCTCGTTCTTGAGCGAAGCATCGATCTGCGCTTTGAAGGGCAGTTATTCGAGCTCAACATCAATGTCGCCGCGATGGCAGACAGCGATCCAGCGTCTTTGGAACGGCGCTTTCGCGAGAAGCATGAAGAGATTTATGACTTTGATCTGCCGGCGCACAACGTCCAGGTCGTCAATCTACGATTGGTCGCCCGGGCTCCAGTTTGGTCCAACGCCCGCCTCGACCAAGGACCTGCCAATCAAACAGCGACGCAGCGCAGTCGCGATGTTTGGTTGGCTGCTGATCAGCAGGTCAACATGGATGCTTTCGTGCGAAGTGCGTTGACACCAGGAACCGTTTTGAACGGGCCGCTCATCATCGAGGACTTTGGCGCCACCATTCGCGTCCTTGCGGGACAATCCGTAACCGTCGGCGAGACGGGTACATTGACGATCGAGGTCGAGGCATAATGGCGAACGGCAACGACACAAACCGCAAAGGCAGCATTCAATCCAACGATCCAGTGACGTTTGAAGTGGTGCGCAGTGCCCTATATGCAATTTGTGAGGAAATGAAGTCGTCAATTATGCGCGCTTCGTTCTCTCCTTTGCTCAGCCTATCAGCCGATCTTTCGTGCGCGTTGCTGGACGCCGAAGGCAATGTCGTTGCGCAGGGCAATGACATCCCGGTGCATCTTGGCGCGATGCCTCATTCTGCTCAGGGCATTCTTGCGCGTTACCCGGCGAAGAGCTGGACGCCTGGTGACGCGGTTTTGTGCAACGATCCCTATTCGGGTGGATCACACTTACCCGATATGACCTTGCTGACCGGGATATTTGCCGAAGACGCGCTGGTCGGTTTTGCGGCCAGCCGCGTCCATTGGCCGGACGTTGGCGGTATTGCGCCAGGCAGCTCGGCCGTGACAGACGAGATCATCAAAGAAGGCCTGCGTCTGCCTCCCATCAAGATTGTAAAAGCGGGTGTTGTCGACGATGAACTTTGGTCTGTCCTGTTCGCCAATGTGCGCGTGCCGCAAGATCGCATTGGCGACTTCAAGGCACAAATTTCCGGCAACAGTCGCGGCGTTGAACGTGTCGAAGGTCTGGCACGTCGCTATGGTGCTGCGACGTTGACAGATATCCTGGCCGCCACCCAGGCGTACAGCCAGCAACTGATTGAAACGACCATCGCTGGCCTTCCTGACGGCATATACCGCGCGACCCATCATCTTGATGGCGATGGCTATAAGGAGGACACCGGAGATGGCGCGCTGAGCATTGCGGTGACGATCACAAAGTCCGGCAAGGAGATCCATTGCGACTTTACCGGGTCAGCGCCGCAGGCGCGCGGCCCGATGAATGCACCACTGTCGGTGACCACGTCAGCCTGCAATTACCTACTCCTCGCGCTGGCCGGCGGCGAAGTGCAGCCAAATTCAGGAGCCTATCGGCCGCTGACGATCACGGCACCCGAGGGGACACTCGTGAACCCACGCTATCCGGCCCCTGTCGTTGCAGGCAATACGGAAATGTCAAACCGGCTGGTTGATCTCCTGCTGGAAGCATTGGCGCCGGCAGCACCTGAACTTGCAATCGGCGCCAGCTACGGCTGTGCCGGCGTCTGGGCCGTTGGCGGCGTTGATCCGACGCGCGATCGGCGTTTTGTCCATCTCGAAACGACCGGTGGCGGCATGGGCGCATCTGCAGATGGACCCGGCCTTGATGGCCATCGTGTGCATATGGGCAATACCATGAACCTGCCGATCGAAGCCGTCGAGGCAGCGCTACCGATCCGCATCGAGACCTATGAACTGATTGACGGTTCAGGTGGCAATGGCAACCAAAGGGGTGGGATGGGTGCACGTCGATCTGTGCATGCACTCATCGACGACGTCCAATTCTCATTGTTGTTTGAACGTGCGCTGCATCCGGCAAAAGGAGCAGCTGGTGGCCAAATCGGACGCCCCGCCCGATTCTTTGTCCGCCATCCGGATGGCAGCGAAACGCCTCTCAGTTCAAAGACACTCGCGGGCCACTTGCAAGCTGGTGATACGTTGGTGATGGAGACGGCGGGTGGCGGCGGCTGGGGCAAACCCTGAGGAAGCGCAGACACTCGTCCCGCTCAATGAATGATCGAAGTATAAGGAGACATGCCACGATGGTGCAGGTGAGTCATCCAGCCCTGGTTGAGGGACCCGTTTATGTACCCGGACTGCCGCGCGAGTATGTTGCCGAGCGGTACGGCATCCCGCTTGATGATATTGCCAAGCTCGGGTCGGCGGAAAACCCGCACGGCGCCTCACCAAAGGCGATAGCAGCCATTGAACAGGCTGACCGCAAGCTCGATATCTACCCTGATTGGACGGCGCGGCCGCTACGGGAGGCCATTGCGCTTCGCTATGGCTTCGAGCCCGACAACATCGTCTGTGGCTCCGGTGAGACCGAAGTTATCTCAATGGTCATCCGCGCCTTTGCCGCTCCCGGCGAAGCGATACTCATGCATGATCCGTGCTTCCCAATCTACCGGATCTACTCAGTATGCGAGGGTCGCGAAGCGCTATTGACCCCGATGGGGCAGGACTTCGACCCACTCTTGGATGACTACGTCAAACGACTTGAAGAGAAGCCACGGATTGCTTTCATCACCAATCCGCACAATCCGTCCGGAGTGTTCCTACACGAAGCACAGGTCCGCCGCATCTGCGAGGCATCAGATCAGCAAACATTGGTCGTCCTCGATGAGGCCTACATCCATTACTCCGAGACGGATGGCTTGATGAAGCTACTGCACGAGTATGATAACCTGATCGTGTTGCGGACCTTCTCAAAGGCGTATGGTCTGGCCGGCCTGCGCGTCGGCTTTGGCATATCTGCAAACCCAGAGCTGATCCGTCCGTTACTCAACATCAAGCCAACGTGGAACATGGGACAGATGCAGATTATCGGCGCAGCGGCGGCCGTGTTCGATGACGAACACGTGGCACGGGCCGTGGCCACGATCTCTCAATCGCGCAAGTATGTGACAGAGCAAATGGCTGGTATGAATAGCTTCCGCATGGTGCCCGGCAGCCGCAGCAATTTCTTTCTCACCGAGATCCTCAATCCGGAAATCGACTCGACAGATGTCTTCAACGGTCTGCTTGAGCGTGGTGTTATTGTTAAAGATGGCAAAGATATCGAGGGCCTCGGAGGCCGCTATATGCGCGTTGATCTCAATCTCCGCAAACACATGGACCGCTTCCTAGACGCACTCCGGGATATAGAGATGTCAGGCATCAAATAGATGGACAAGCAGCCTGACCCACAGAAAGGATTTGATACTCAATTGCCTCTTTAGGTCTGCATTTCTAGTGACCCACTGGCCCGTTACGCCCTGAACCGGCAAACTGAGTGAATATTCCGTTACAAACATTCTTGGGTATGCGCTGCGTTTCCTTCTTGATCAAAGTGACCGTTGTGCCGGTCCGATGCACGCGTTGCGCTGGGAACACCTGTGAACTGAGTGCCCAGTCACGCAATCGACGTGTTGTCCACATAGCAGTCAGCGGCTGCTTGACGATCTGTAAGATCAGAAAACCGTCAAACAATATCCATGGCTCGTGAGATGATGTTGCGCTGAACCTCACTAGTCCCTTCACCAATGACATAAACTAAAGCATCACGATGGATCCTACCGACTGGGTATTCACGCATAATGCCAGCACCACCGTGAATGCGAATAGCCTGCTCGCTGACGCGGACCGCAACCTCACTTGCGAAAAGTTTCACTTTCGATGCGGTCGCCGTGTCCAGGCGGTTCTGATCAACCAACCAGGCCCCGCGATAGACAAGCCATCTCGCGGCCTCGATATCGGTTGCCATGTCAGCAATCTTGTGGGCAATCGCTTGATAGGTTCCAAGTGCCTTGCCGGCAATCTCGCGCTCCTTCGCGTAACGGATTGACGCGTCCATTGCGGCCCGCGCCATGCCAACCGCATTTGCCGCCACGCCTACTCTGTTCTCGGCAAGACTCTCCAGAATTACAGGGTAAGTGCCGGTTTGCTCACCGAGCAAAGCTTCATCCGGTACGAATGCATCGGTGAAGTGTATGAGCCCCGTCTCAGAGGCCTTTATACCTTCCTTCTTGAGATGCGAAATCTCGATCCCAGGGTTGGGTAGGTCAACAATGAACAGGCTTATGGCATCTCCAGTGAGTTCAGCAGACGTTCGTGCGGCCAACATCATAAAATCTGCAAACGGGGCGTTCGTGATATAGAGCTTGGAGCCGTTAATGCGCCAACCACCGTCAACTTTTACCGCCTTCGTTGTCAGGCCGCGAACATTTGATCCACCTCCTGGCTCGCTAAGCGCAAAACAAGAGATCTTCTGACCGGTAAGCGCAGGCTTGAGATAGTCTACTCTTTGGCGCTCGGTACCAATCTTCCAAATTGGCCAGATACCAAGGTGGGTGTGAGCTGACCAGCTGGTCGCAAACGCCTGAGAAACATAACTCAGTTCCTCTCGTACCAAGCAGTCGCTGATTTTATCCATTCCGGCACCACCGTCGGCTGCAGGATAACGCACACCAAGGAGGCCTAATTCACCCCATTTCGCGAATATCTCTCGCGGGAACCGTTCTGTGTCGTCAGCCTCGGTTGCCAGTGGCGCGATTTCTTCGGCAGCGAACCTTCGTACCAATTCACGCACCTGCTCATGTTCTGCGGAAAAATCGAATTCCATGACAGTTGTCCATTCTATGCGCCATTTTTCCTCAGTGAGCTTTTCCAGAGGCGACGTAACCGCAGCTTGAGTTCACCGAATTACGGTGTAGCAGGTAGCAACAGACCATCAAAATTCTTGCGAAAAGATACGAGCCGAAAAACTCCGCACCGTAGATCCAAAATTGCGAGCCGTCCGCATCTTGATCAAAGTCGACGTGGTCCCCAATGGTCTAACGTGTTGCTGTAGACGCACCAGCTCACCAACGTTCAAGGGCGCGTTCATTGTCAGAAATACTAGTGGGCGTCAGCGTTGTTCCAACCCTCGACATTGTTGAGGTAGTTCACGCATGTGTCGACCAACTCGACGTCAGCAAATTTTGCATCGATATCGTAGAGGTTCCATGCAACGGCCCCGGGCACGCGATCGCCGATGCATTCGCGCACTGCAATTGTGCGAAAACCGTCCTGAATACCATCACAAATGGTTGTTCGAACACATGCCGTTGCGGTGACTCCAGTGACCAGGATCGTATCGACACCGCATGTTCGAAGATAACCGGCAAGCGGTGTTCCTGAAAATGAAGAAGCTCTCTTCTTCAGCATCACCCATTCACCTTCGATGGGAGCGATCCGAGAATCAATTGCCCAGAGATCCTCATCTTTGAGATTGACTGCTTCGACAGGAATCTTGTTGTGCCATTGACCCATATCGGTGTGTTGGTCGTCACGGTTCGTGTTCTGATAGGCGGTCGTCACATGAACAACGACGTGACCATTGGCACGCGCCGCTTCTAGTAGACGCTGCATGCCAGGGATGATTTCGTTATCCATCTTGTCCATGTCGCAAGTGAACGGATTGCCTGGTCGAGTCCAGGCGTTTGCAAGATCCACACTTACAATCGCTGGCTTCTTGCCAAAGCCTATTCGCCGCTGAAAGCCACGTGCTTGGTAGATCTTCGTGCTCTCATCGAAGGCTTGTTGCAGCATTTCATCGAGATTTTCAATGGTCATGGATTTGCTCGCCAATAGTGATGGAATGGTATTCAACGCATCAAATCTTGGATTTGTTGCCTTGACAAAGGCCTTTTCGACCGCAGTTGATGCAGAAACTGCAATAACCTGCTGCAGGAAATGATGCCAAGATTGCCGGAACTCGACCAAATCACCGCCTTTATCGCTGTTGCAGAAGAATTGAGCTTCAAACGAGCGGCACAACGACTTGCCATTGATGCGTCAGCTTTGTCGCGACGGATCAAGGATCTTGAAGCTCGACTGGGCTTTCCCTTGCTTTTCAGGACGACGCAGGTTGTCAAACTTACCGAGGCCGGACGACGTTTTTATGAGGGCAACCAACAGCTGGTTGGCTCCTTGAGAGAAACAATTGCTGCAGCTGGGCGAGTTGCTAGAGGCAGTGTTGGTCACTTGCGTGTAGGCTACATGACCTTCGCTGGTATTGAACTAATACCAAGAGCGGTCACCGAGTACCGCAAGCAGTATCCTGAAGTCTCCTTGTCACTGACGTATCTGCCGACGCAAGACCAGAAAGTAGCTCTGTCACGCAACGAGATTGACATAGGCCTGATGCTAGGACCGTTTCAACACTCAGAGTTCGAAATCAAGACACTCGTAGCCGAACCGATTTTCATCGCCATTCCCAAGGAACACCAGCTGTCCAGCAAGAAGCGGATAATACCGGAACAGCTGGCAGGAGAACCGATGGTCCTGGGCACTGATCGCCACTGGGACGTCTATCGTAGCCGCGTCGAGGAAGCCTTGCACCATCATGGCATCGAGCTAAACATTCAGTTCGAAGCATCGAACATGTTGGGCATGCTTGGTCTAGTAAGAGCCGGCGCCGGGATGACGATTGTTCCAGAGGCAATGACCAGCTATTGCCCCGACGGCGTCGTGATGCGGCCACTCGCTAGAGGTATCACCACCATCGAGACGATAGCGGTTTGGCGTCAACCAGCTGATGCTAAGCTAGAGCAGTTCCTGTCCGTCCTTCACTGACGCGTACCATCAATCTGTTGTATTGGATGTCTGGTAGTGGGATGGTCCGGCCGCGTTCAGTGCCCTAATGTGGAGCTGCCCGGTTCGGGGGGCATTACGCAAATGCGAAAGGAGCTTTGCGATGTCATCCCAGAAGAGCACATTTGCCGACGTCAAGACGATCGGCATCGATATTGGCAAGAACACATTTCATCTGATCGGTGAAGACAGTCGTGGTGCGATTGTTTTGCGGGCCAAGCTGACACGTGCGCAGTTGATGCTTCGCCTGTCCAATGCCAAGCGCTGCGTCATTGGCATGGAACCTTGTCCCGGCGCGCATCACCTTGGGCGTCGTCTGACGGCTCTCGGGCACGAGGTGAGATTGGTGCCGGCACAGTACGTCAAGCCGTTCCTCAAAGGACACAAAAACGATTACCGTGATGCCGAAGCCATTGCTGAGGCCGTGCAGCGCCCGACAATGAAGTTCGTTGCCGTGAAGACACCTGAGCAATGTGATCTGTTATCGATGCACCGGGTGCGCTCGCGTCTGGTACGCCAGAGAACGGGCATTATCAATCAGATCCGAGGCATGTTGCTGGAGCGCGGCATCGCCATTCAGCGTGGCCCATCTCCGTTGCGAAAGGCGCTGACGCAGATCTTCGTTCGCCCGCCAGACACGCTCTCGCCGAGTGTCTAGCCCCTTCTGTCTGGGCCACTGATTTGCGGTTTCTCTAATAGTGTTTCAGGCACCGGCGCACGCATACCGAGGGCGTGGTGCGGACGGATGTGATTGTATTGCCTGAGCCAGCCATCGATGACCACCTGGGCCTGACGCATCGTTGCGAACCACTCCGCATTGAGCACCTCGCGGCGTAACGTGCCGTTGAAACGCTCGTTGTAGCCGTTCTCCCATGGTGAGCCTGGATAGATCCTGATTGGTTCGATGCCAACACGCCGGAGCCAGTCCTGGAACGGCGCTGCTGAGAACTCCGGACCATTGTCCGAACGGATGTAGTCCGGCTTGCCACGCCTGAGCAGCAGAGGATAGAGCGCTTCTAGGACATCAGCTGCGCCCATCTTGGCAGCAACGGCGACGCACAGAGCTTCACGCGTATATTCATCGAGCACGGTGAGTATCTTGTACGGGCGCCCGTTGCTCAGCTTGTCGTGCACCAAGTCAATTGCCCAGATGTGGTTTGGATACTGTGGCCTGAGCCGGATGACCGACGCGTCATGATGATATAGACGTTTGCGCTTTTTATGCCGGGTCGGCAGCTGCAGCCCCTCCTCGCGCCACAGCCGCTCTATCTTTTTGTGGTTTACACGCCAGCCTTCGGCGGCCAACAACTCACCGATCTTGCGATAACCATAGCGCCCATACTGCTTGGCCAGCCGGATCAGCGCCAGGCGCAAGTCATCATCATTCTGAAGCTTAGATTTGTACTGCTGCGTCGAGCGTGCGACGCCGACTTCACGGCAGGTTCGCCGCTCTGATGTGCCAAGCTTTTGGCGGACATGCACAACAGCCCGACGAAGATTGTTTGCCGTCAAGCCTTTGGCTTTAAAAAATCCAGACTCTCTTTCAAGATCAGCTTGTCGAGTTCGAGATCAGCAACGATCTTCTTCAGCCGCTGGTTCTCTTTCTCAAGGGCTTTCTTCTCAGCCAAATCCGATCGCGCCATGCCACCAAACTTCTTGCGCCAGTTGTAATAGGTCGCGTCACTTACCCCGGCGGCTCGGCAGGCTGTCGCAACGTCCGAACCGCCGGCCAGATGCAATTCGATCTCACGCAAAAGCTTCAGGATATCTTCGTCCGAATACCGCTTCCGGGCCATGCCAATCTCTCCAACTCCTAACCAAATGATGGCACAGTTTTAGGGGGGCTGAGACAATGTCTCAGTAGGCTCGGCGGTTTGCGGTGCGCTTGCGCTGGATTTTTGACTAATCCGCGACTGTGATGGTTTCCTCGATATGGATCGTCTGGAAGTGCAATGCCACAATGACCGATGCATCGGGATTGACTGATTTCACTTCCTCAACGAACCGCTTGGTGTGCGACAGGGCGGCATCCTGCGATGCGCCATATGGGAGGCCCTGGTCGTCCCAATGCGTTGCGATGACGATCGGAGGTTTGCCGATCGCTCGGAGTAGGCGGCCGGTATAGTCGTGAATGTGGAGACGAGGCGGTGCCGACGCGATAACGGCGATAACCGGCCTGAGCCCGTGCATCTCGCGTTCAATGTAGTTCATCGACCCAAACAGCAGGAGCTCACGGCCTGCGAAGCGCAAGAGATAGGCCAGTGTCCCGCCTTCGACGTATTCATCCAGCGTCAATCGCTCGTCCTGGAGGGGAATTGTGCCGAAATCTCGATAAAGTTTGCAGGACAGCGGCGAGTGCAAACTGGGAATGACTTTCAATGACAGGTCTGGGAACTCGAGATCTTCACCGCCCTTGACGACGATGGTCTGTTCCTCCGGGGCACCGCCGTTCTGGGCGACGCTCGCCGTGCTCTCCGTGCCTATAACAACGGCTCCTGTCTTCTTCGCAATATAAGGCACGTCCATGCAGTGATTGAAATGCGAGTGCGAAAGCAGAATGTAGTCCGCCTCTGGAACACGCTCATCAACGGTCGCCGTGTCAATGGTCGGTGTATCATTCATTTGGACGATAGTCCGTTCGTCTCCCGGCACTTCAGTTGCGTCGTGCGGTCCGTACTTGCGCCCTTTGAACCGGATCCGCGACAGGTAAGGGTCGAGCAGAACCGTCGTGCTGCCATCAGTGATGGACCATCCCGCTGCACCAAAGTGCGTTAAAGAAATTCGCGGGCACCGGTTGATTGAAGAGTTTTCCGTCGCGCTCATGGCAATTCTCATGTTCTTGTTTCACTGAACTGATAAAGGCTTGAGGAACCTTCCCGAGCCTAGGCGGCGCTGTATACTCCATCAACGAAAACCGCAGCCAACACTTTATCAAGAACCACTGATCGCGAGGAGTCCATGGGAGAAGAGATCCAAATTCAATCACCAGACGGCAAGTCGTTTGCAGCCTATCTCGCGCGTCCAGGTCAGACACCGGCACCAGGCATTGTCCTGCTGCCGGAGGTCTTCAATACGAACCCGCACATCCGGTCTGTTTGTGATGGTTATGCCGCCGACGGTTTCACTGTAATTGCACCGGATGTTTATTGGCGCCAGGAACCTGGTGCCTACCTCGCCTATACAGATGAAGGGCGTGCAAAGGCACAGGCTCTGCGCGCCGAACTCGACACCGATAGATTTGCTCAGGACCTGGAGGACACGATCAACGCACTTCGAGCCAGAGACGATTGCACCGGCAAAGTCGGCGTCATGGGTTTTTGCCTGGGCGGCAAGTTCACGTACATTTCGAGCGTGCGCCATCAGATAAATGCGGCGGTGAGCTACTATGGTGTGCAGATCGATCAGCATCTCGACGAAGCAGGAAACTTGAACTGCCCGCTGCTGATGCACTTTGCTGAAAATGACCCGCATGTTCCGCCTGAGACCTTGGAGGCAATCCGCGGTACGTTCGCGAATGAGCAACGAGTGGAAATGCACGTCTACCCAGGAACGGAGCACGGCTTCAATCGCTACGGATATCCGCCACACAATGAAGATCAGGCCGCAATCGCCCGCGAAAGAACCATTGCGCACTTCAGGCATTATCTGGGCGCCTAATGAGCGAGACCGAACAAGTTCTAATGGAGAAGAGGCATGTCACCCGCAGTCAAGACAATCGATGCCCAGGGTCTCAAACGAGCATTACACGATGGTGGTGAAATAGCGTTGCTCGATGCCCGCGAAGAGCTGACCTTCGGTGAGCGGCACATTCTGATGGCATCCTGTATGCCGTTCGGGCGCATCGAAGTCCTGGCCGATGACATGGTGCCGAGACGGCAGGCACGCGTTGTTTGGTGTGACGATGGAGAAGGGCTCGCTGCAAAGGCCGCAAGTCGAATGGCCGAGCTTGGTTACAGCGATGTCTCTGTTTTGGACGGCGGTATCGCGGACTGGGAGGCCGCCGGATATCGCATCTACAGTGGCGTGCATGTTCCAAGCAAGGCGTTTGCCGAGGTCGTTGAGCATGATCTTGAGACACCGTGGATCACAGCGCCGGAACTCAAGCAGATGATCGACACCCGCCAGGATATTGCGGTGTTCGACAGCCGTTCGTTCGACGAATACCACACCAATTCGATCCCAACGGCGGTTAGTGTTCCCGGCGCCGAACTGGTCTATCGCATCAAAGATCTCGTGCCTTCTCCGGACACGACGATTGTCGTCAATTGCGGCGGGCGCACGCGCAGCATCATTGGTGCGCAGTCTTTGATCAATGCTGGTGTTCCCAACAAGGTCGTCTCGCTGAAGGACGGCACGATGGCCTGGCATCTTTCTGGCTTCGACGTGGTGCACGGTGCCGACCGCCGTCCACCGGAGGTTTCGGAGACAGGTGCTGATTCAGCCGTTACGGCAGTCGACAGAATTGCCGAGCGATTTGGCATATTGCGCATTGATGCCGAGACATTGTCGAAGTGGCGCGCCGAGTGTAAAGACAGATCGCTCTACGTGCTTGATGTCCGCTCGCCCGAGGAATATCTCAGCAGCCACATCAACGGCATTCGTTCGGCGCCGGGCGGGCAATTGGTTCAGGAAACGGATAACTACCTCGCGACTTGGGGCGCACGTGTCGTGCTCGCCGACACGGATGGTGTGCGCAGCGTGATGACCGCATCCTGGTTGAAACAAATGGGCTGGGAAGATGTCGCTGTGATCAGGTTGGAGGATCTGGACGGTGAACGCGTGACAGGATCTCACGTGCCGACTGCTTTGGGACGGGACGAGGCGGCTGCTAGTACAATCTCTATGGATGATCTCAAGACGGCGCTCGACAACGGAACGGCATCGCTAATCGATCTTGAATATTCGAAACAGTACCGAAAAGGGCATATCCCCGGTGCGTGGTTTGCAACACCGGGGCGCCTCTCTGCTGCCCTCGACAAAGTGCCGACAACGGAAAGGCTCGTGCTGACATCGCCCAACGGTGACCTTGCGCGCATCGCAGCGACGAAACTGTCGACCGCCACTGGCCAATCAATCCTGGCGCTAGAAGGTGGAACCGAATCCTGGACAGCCGCAGGTTTTCCGTTGGAATCTGGCGATGGAAGGCTCGCCGATACGGCCGATGATGTCTGGCTGCCCGCACGTGAGCGCGGCGGAGACCGGGAAAGTGCGATGCGCGCCTATCTCGCCTGGGAGATCGACCTCGTGAACCAGATGGCAAGCGACGACGATCAGCGTTTTAGGGTTGCCAAGATTTAGAGTGGCGATCCTTGGGGGCGATAACGCAGAGAAGCCAACGAATGTTACCCTTCGTAGATCAAAAACCAGTCACGGGAGACAGTTGTGAACCGTCCGTCTAATGGCATTCATGCCGTCGAAAGTGAAACGGTAAAGTCAGCACAAGCTTGGTACGGGCTTGCGATGCAATCGCGAACCAGCGAATGGACCCATATGTGGTCGCTGGACGAGATCACGGAAATTGAAGATGCAGTTCAGAAGATAAAAAACCACGCGCAGAATTTGACGAAAGTTTCCGTCACTGATTTTAAACTTCCAAAAGTATCTCGCCGGCTTGAACAGATCAAACGATATGTGCTCGACGGTCCAGGTTTCCACCTTCTGCGCGGACTGCCGGTTTCGCGCTGGAGCATCGAGGAGGCGGCTACAGCGTTCTGGGGGATTGGTCTCCATCTTGGAGAACCGTGCTCACAAAACGGCAAGGGACATGTTCTCGGTCACGTCAAAAATCTAGGACTTGACTACCGGGATCCGACGACGCGCGGTTATCAGACGAATGCTCGGCTGCCTTACCATACCGATTCGAGTGACATCGTCGGATTGTTGTGCCTGAACACTTCGAGATCCGGCGGCTTGTCATCGATCGTATCCTCAACAACGCTCTACAACGAAACTAAAAAGCGGCGCCCGGACCTGCTTGCGGTCTTGAAGCAGTCCTTCTTTCGTACGCGATGGGGTGAGGTTCCCAAAGGCAAGCAGCCTTGGGCCGAGATACCCGTTTTCATGCCATATGAGGGACGCATCATTGCCCACTATGTGCGCAGTGCCATCCGCAAAGGGCAGTTGCTGGATGGGGTTCCAAAACTGACATCCGCACAGGAAGAAGCTTTGGATTTTCTTGATACGCTTGCCGCCGATCCATCGATCCACCTCGACATGACGTTTGCACCGGGCGACATCCAATTGGTCTGCAACCATTCCATCATGCACAGTCGCACCGCCTATGAAGATTTTCCAGAGCCCGAAAAACGGCGGCACTTGTTGCGCTTGTGGCTTGCTTGCAGCGATGGACCTCTGTTGCCCGATTGGATGACACAATCTTACGAAGGCGCAACCAAGGATGGACGACCGAACGGCATCCTCGTGCCCGGAGTTGAACTCAACGCTCCGCTTGCCGCCGGTTGATCGACTTTCTGGCCACGCCGACATCGAAAGCGAAACCAAAGGGATTAAACATGGCGCCATCGCCACGGAACCTGACGACCAAAATTCTCGAGTCGCATCTCGTCGGTGGCTCTTTGATTGCCGGAAGAGAAATCAGGTTAAGCGTCGATCAGGTCTTGTTGCAGGACGCAACGGCGACACTGACCATGCTGGCTCTCGAATCCATCGGACTGGACCGCATTCGCGTCGACCTGGCCTGCCAGTATATCGATCACAACCTCTTCCAGGCTGATTACAAGAATGGCGACGACCACTTATTCCTGCAATCGGCCTGCCAACGCTTCGGGCTGCACTATTCCCGGCCGGGAAACGGTATCTCGCATCCGGTGCACATGGAAACTTTCGGCAAGCCCGGCACACTGCTGGTGGGTGCGGACTCGCACACGACCGCCGCCGGGTCGCTCGGCATGATCGCCGTTGGTGCGGGCTCGATCGAGGTTGCAACGATTCTCGCCGGAGAGCCGCTGGCTTTGAAGATGCCGGAGGTTTGGGGTGTGCAGCTTCATGGTGAACTGCCGGAATGGGTCAGTGCCAAGGACGTCATTCTTGAAATGTTGCGCCGTCATTCGGTCAAGGGCGGCACCGGCCGGATCATCGAATACTATGGGCCTGGGCTCGCTTGTCTTTCAGCCATGGATCGCCACGTCATTTGCAATATGGGCGCAGAGCTTGGCGCGACGACATCGATTTTTCCTGCAGATGATGAAGTGCGCAAATTCATGACATCGCATCGTCGTGCCGATGAGTTTCAAGAACTCTGCGCCGATAAGAACTGCAGCTATGACGTCTATGATAATATAGATCTCTCGTCTCTTGAGCCACTCATCGCGAAGCCGGGTAGCCCGGATAATGTCGTCAAGGTCCGTGATGTTGCGGGCGAGCCCGTTTACCAGGCGTATATCGGCTCATCGGCGAACCCAGGATTTCGGGATTTTGCAATCGCTGCCCGAATGGTCGACGGACAATCGATCCCGACCGAGGTGTCGTTCGATGTCAACCCAACCAGTCGCCAGGCGCTGGCCGATCTAATGCTCGACGGCTCGATCGCCAAGTTCGTGCAATGCGGCGGACGTCTCCACCAAACCGGTTGCAATGGCTGCAACGGCATGGGGCAGGCGCCGGCATCGGGGAAGAATTCGCTGCGCACAACACCGAGGAACTTTCCCGGGCGTTCCGGCAACAAGGATGACCGCGTCTATCTCTGTAGCCCGGAAACAGCAACCGCCTCGGCACTGACGGGCCGTATCACGGACCCAAGGGACATCGGTTTGGAATATCCGGCAATCTCGGAGCCAACCGAAGTCGTCAAACTTCCCGATGCGATCGCTAAACCGTTGCCGATCGCGGAAGCACGCGCGGTCAAGCTAGCCTATGGGCCGAACATTACACCATTGCCGAAAATCGAGCCGCTGCCAGATCAATTGGACGTGCCCATCCTGCTGCAATTGGGCGATGATATCTCGACCGATGCGATCAGCCCGGCCGGCGCCGAAGCGCTGCCATTCCGGTCCAACCTCGTTGGGCTTGCCGACTTTTCATTCAAGCGCCTCGACGCAACATATGTGGCGCGCGCCAAAGACATTTTGGACCAAGGAGGACATGCACTGGTGGCTGGCCGAAACTACGGCCAGGGATCATCTCGCGAACACGCAGCGCTTGCACCCCAGTTCCTCGGGCTGCGTCTGGTCATTGCAAAATCGATGGCACGCATCCACGAGCAAAACCTGGTGAACGCCGGTGTCGTACCTTTGCTCTTCGACGATCCGCAAGATTACGACAGTCTTGATCAAAACGACCGGCTGAGTGTCAGCGATTTGCGTGCCGCGGTGAAGTCAGGTGAGCCGATCCGAATTCGGATCGAACCCAAGGACATCGAAATTCTGGCGAGACACAATATGTCGGAAAGGCAGATCGAGATTTTCCTTGCCGGCGGACTCGTGAACTGGTTCCGGGAACGTTCCAATTAGCTGGGCCGTGCCAACAATTCGATGGGAAAACGCAAATGTCCGATACGTTCCTGATAACGGGTGCAACGCAAGGCATAGGCCTCGCGACGGCCAAATTGCTGATGGCCGAAGGGCACACGGTGGTCGGTATCGCCCGCAATCCCAAACCTGAATTTTCAGGTCCGTTCTTTGCTGCCGATCTGGCCGACGCCCGCGAGACAGCGGCAGCACTGGAGCAGGTGGCGGCGAAACATGACGTCGACGGCCTCGTGAACTGTGCGGGTCTCAATATTCCGGAGTTGCTCGAAGACGTTGATCTCAACCATCTCCAACAGGTCTTCGATGTCAACATTCGCGCGACGGTGCAGTGTACCCAGGCCATGCTGCCCGGCATGGTGATGCGCGGCCATGGACGAATTGTCAATATTTCCAGCCGCGGCGCGCTCGGTCGACCCAAACGTACGAGTTACGGTGCCGCCAAGGCCGGTGTGATTGGCATGACACGCACCTGGGCTTTGGAGCTTGCCGGCAAGGGCATCACCGCCAACGTCGTTTCGCCAGGCCCTGTTGAGACGGAAATGTTCCGGCGCAATAACCTGACCGGGCCGGAAGGCGAGGAAAACCGTCGGCGCTTTCTAGCAGATGTTCCGATGGGACGTTTCGGTACACCTGATGAGATCGCCGTGGCAATTGCGTTCTTTCTCGACCGCCGCGCAAGTTTCGTCACGGGCCAAGTGCTACAGGTCTGTGGCGGTTCCTCGGTTGGGCCATTGCCGCTTTGAGCATTCAGGCGGGCAGCGGTTCAATCCGGCCCGGATTGCGCTCGACGAGTAGCGGTCGCACGAGTTTGCCAAACCGTTCAGCCTCTTCGTCGTGATAGTATCCGGATAGGCAGAATGAGTCGCATCCGATGTCTATGTACCCTTGAAGCGTTTCGGCGCACTGCTCAGGTGTTCCGACAATCACGATTCCGGCGCCAGGACGTGCTTCGGTCAGGCCGGTCCACATGTGCGGTGCGATGAACCGGCCATATTCATCCGCTAATTGGCGCACTCGTTGGTTGGCGACGGACGTTGCATATGTCGTTCGGATCATTTCCTTGTGTTCATCGGAAACGTTGCGCACAAGCCCTTCTGCAACTTCCCACGCCTCGGCTTCGGTTTCGCGGCAGAGAATCTGAAGGCGCATGCCGAAACCGATCTTGTCGGCGCGGTCATATTTTGCAGCGCGCTTTTTTATATCGGCCATATTTTTTTCGATCTGCTCGATGGTGTCACCCCAGAAGAGGTGCACATCGGAATGCTTTGCGGAAAGCTCAGAGGCTTCGGACGAGCCGCCACCAAGATAAAACTTTGGGTGAGGGTCCTGATAGACCGTCGTCCCGATATAGGCCTGTTGCAGATTGTAGTGCTTGCCGGCGTAGTCGATCTTGCCGCTGTTGGCCGCCCACAACGCCTTACAGATCTCGACCTCTTCGGTCATCACCTCATAGCGTTCGTCTTTGCTGAGCCCGACCCCTTCAGCGATGTTCTCGCCCTCGTTCTGACCGGCAATCAAGTTGATGCAAATGCGTCCCGATGTCAGTTGGTCGAAGGTGGCAATCATCTTCGCTAACAGCACGGGATTGATGTAGCGCGGACGGGCAGCAATGAGCATGCGGATCGAATTGGTGTGCCGCGTCATCAGCGCACCCGTCATCCAGGCATCCCAACAAAGCGCATGAACCGGCAGTAGTATGTATTCAAAGCCGTTGTCTTCCGCCGTCTTGACAACCCGCTGGAACATGTCGGGCGAAGGGGGGATCTGCTGCGGGATCGAATAGTCCAGCGTGTCGCCCCGGGTCGGCAGAAACCAACCAAATTCGAGTTTATTCATGACGTTTTCCGGATTCCCTTCTTACTTCAACAACAAGTCCTGACTGCAGGGCAGAACCTCTGCGATCGTAGTCACTAATCCAAACAAACAATTCGCTCGGCAACTTGGCAGCTTTGAATTCACCTATTCGATTTGACTTGTCATGGACAATCGCGGACCGTAATCGCAGCTTTAGCTGAACAACCCGATTCATTTCAAACCGGAGATGCCCTGATGTCGCGCCATATGCATCTGAACCTGTTCATTCACAATCGCGGGCACCATGAAGCCGCCTGGCGACATCCGAAGGCGACAAAGTTTTCAGTCTATGATGTTCGCTACTATCAGCAACTCGCCAAGACAGCGGAGGAAGGCTTGTTTGATTCGATCTTCTTTGCAGATCAACTTGCCTTGCCGGACGACATTACCAACGGTCCGAGAACGGGACTTGAACCGCTGACCACGCTGGCAGCAGTGGCTGCCGTAACCAGCCGGATAGGACTAATTGCCACCGCCTCGACGACGTATACTGAACCGTTCAACCTCGCCCGCCAATTCTCGTCACTTGACCATATCAGCAATGGACGCATTGGCTGGAATATCGTCACATCGTGGATGGCAGCGGCTGCCACCAACTACAATGCAGATGCCCCACTCAGCCATGCAGAGCGTTATGAGCGCGGCGAGGAATTCATGTCTATCGCAAAAGGGCTCTGGGATAGCTGGGCTCCGAATGCCGTCGTCGATGATAGGGAAACGGGGGTGTTCATTGAGCCTGGGAGTTTCGCGCCAATCAACCATGCAGGCCGCTACTACAAAGTATCAGGCCCTCTCAATCTGCCGCGCTGTCCGCAGGGCCGCCCGGTCCTCGTCCAGGCTGGATCGTCCGAGACAGGGCGTGGTTTTGCTGCTCGGCATGCGGAAGCCATATTCACCGCACAATTGGAGAAGACTTCTGCCCAGGACTTCTACAAGGACGTCAAGACTCGTGTCGCCGCTGAAGGGCGTGAGCCAGAGCATACCCTGATCCTGCCTGGCCTCAGTCCGGTCATCGCCTCAACCAAGGAAGCGGCTCGGAAGCTGGCGGATGAACTCGGAGAACTTGCCGACCCGGAAGTTGGCCGCACGCGTATGTCTGCCCGTTTCGGTGGCCACGACTTTTCGCATTTGGAGCTTGACCAGACACTGACACCCGATGATTTTCCCGATCCGGATACGATTGAAGCCGCGCGCAGCCGAACTGAAGTAATCATCAACATGGTGCGTCAGGAAAAGCTGACACTGCGGCAACTGCTTGCCAAGCTTGCTGGAGCCCGCGGACATCACACGTTTGCCGGTACTCCTGAACAACTTGCAGATCTCATGGAGCAGTGGGTGCGCGACAAGGCGGCTGACGGTTTCAACGTCATGCCGCCGATCCTGCCGATGATGCTGGAAGTGTTCATTCAGGAGGTGATTCCGATCCTGCAGCAGCGCGGCTTGTTCCGCAGGGCATACGGGGGCGAAACGCTCCGCTCGCATTATGGACTTCCCATTCCACCGAGCCATTTTGATTCATGAGGCAATGGGAACTGGCGCTCAGCAGGGGTAAAGGATAGGCAGAGGTAGACGCAATGAAGATTAATCAAGGCTCCCGAACTCGAGGGTTTGCCTCGTCAACCGTGAGACGGCCTCGAGATCTAGTTCCGGATAGGAGCCCTTCGAAAATTCGATAGAACCGTTCTGGAACTCTGGTGGTGCAGCCAAAATGCGATCATTGCATTTAAGGAAGCCGTTGAACTCACCGGCGTTGGTGATGTGTGTGCGGGCGACGCACGCCTCGAGCCAAACGTGAAGATCGCTGCCCAAGCCATCACCCAGGACCGGTTCCATACCGCATTCGCGAACCGTCTTCAGGCCTTTAGCCAACTTCTCAAGACTGCCAAACCTTTTGAGTTTCAGTTTGCAGAAGCCGACCCCAGCCATGGTCCCGGCACGCTTGATATCTTCGATGGCGCAGATCGGCTCATCGAGCATCAGCGGCACGGTCGAGACCGCTGCAACGGCGGCGTTCGCATCCCAGTCTTCAGCAGCACATGGCTGTTCAAAGAGCTCGATCGCTTCCGGGCGCAGGCTTGAAGCAAATCTCTCGCCGTCTGCCTGACTGTATGCGCGATTGGCGTCAATTCGAAGTGTTCCGCGCCCCGCGATCGCATCCTGATAGTGCGCAACACGAACAAGGTCGGCCTCAACATCTTTGCCGACTTTGATCTTGAGGCATCGGTAGCCCTCACTCAATCGCCGCTCTACCTCGGTTTTGATGGATGCGGCATCGTCAGCATTGGTCGGCGTGAGTAATGGCAGCTTGACATCTTCTGGGATGTTGAGCAGCGAATGCCTTTCCATCACCTCGATGGCGGTGACCAGTCCGGTGGCGGCCACCTTGCTCTCCTGCATCCTGGAAAGAATCGTCTGCTTCGCCTCGCTGATGTCCTTTCCAATCATCCATTTGAGGTTTTCATGGCAGAATTGCCAGCCGCCTTCACGCGTCTCGGTCGAGGAACCGGGCGAAATGTGACTGTCGGATATCCCGGTGCGTCCTTCGTCGTCCGTTATCGAAATGAGATGCGGCTCAAATTCCGTGAACGTACGATAGGACAGTCGATATGGTGTGTGCAGCGGCAGCACTAGCTGACGCAATGTTGCAGCTATGATTTTGGCCAACGTAACCCCCTTCAGTCAGAGGTAATTGTGATAGTGGTAGGAGCGGCAGTCAGACAAGCACGTTTGGCAATCCGCTGTTGGAAGAAATCAGATCAAATCATGCTGTGGATTGCAACTCGATTAAACAGTCTAAAACTATATTGGCACCGTCGGTTTTTCTATGGTGAAAGGAAGCACGATGACAGGTTCAACAGTGGAAGTACTCCCAAGCGGAGCTGCACTCGGTGCAGACATCGTCGGATTGGACGTCAGGACTGACATCGATGATGCCGTTTTTAAGCAGATCCTCAACGCCTGGCACCAGCACAGTGTTCTTCGCTTTCGCGGGCAAGATCTTGATGACGATGCGTTGGCGGAATTCTCGCAACGCTTCGGCGCATTGGACATGGCTCCAACGGGACGCGGTGGCACGCCGTTTGATCCAAGCCGGCCTGAGATAACCATCCTTTCCAACATTGTCATCGACGGCAAACCAACAGGTGCTCTTGGCAATTCGGAACTCGTTTGGCATCAGGACATGAGCTATAACGACCTGCCTCCCAAGGCGAGTTTGCTTTATGGCATTGAGGTTCCGGAGGAAGGTGGTGAGACGCTGTTTTACAGTCTCTATAAGGCGTACGAAACGCTCCCCGACGAGCTCATTAAGCGAATCGATGGCCTGTCCTGCAAACACGATGCAACGCGGAATTCGTCCGGTGAATTGCGACACGGATACGAGGAGTCCTATTCCAACGAAGACCGGCCGGGCGCCATTCACCCGCTCGTTGTTCGTCATCCCGGTTCGGGCCGAAAAGCGCTTTACCTAGGTCGTCGGCCGAACGCCTGGGTCGTCGGGTTGAGTGACGCGGAAAGCGATCAGCTATTGGACGAGCTGTGGGGACACATCGAGAAACACGACTTTAGCTGGGCGCAACGGTGGGAACCCGGTGACCTTGTTATATGGGACAATCGATGCACGCTGCACCGCCGGAACAAGCTTGATCCATTGACGAGGCGCATGATGCATAGGACACAGGTTCGGGACGAAGCGCGGCCGGTTGCGGCATGACGCGATACTGCCAATCGCAAAAGGGATTATCCGAACTGGCAAGTCGGCCGAGGTAGGGCGAAATGATCGCGTAAGGTTGAACCGTCATAGGCTGTTCGGAAGATGCCCCGGCGCTGCAAAATTGGGATCACTTCGGCAATGAAGACATCGAGCATCCAAGGCAGCACAGGTGGCATCAGGTTGAAGCCATCAGCCGCACCATCATTGAGCCAGGATGTCATCTCGTCGACGAGTTGTTCCGGTGTGCCAGCAAATGTGAAATGTCCACGTGCGCCAGCCAGTTTTTGAAGTAGTTGCCGTAGGGTCGGCCGCTCGCGGCGTACGAGATCGACGATCACTTCGGTGCGACTGCGTGCTGCTTGAACGGTTGACGGATCCGGCAGATCGTCCGGTGAAAGCTGTTGGTCTAGTGTCAAGTGGGAAAGGTCGGCACCACCGAAGCGGCCGGACAGCCGTTTCAGACCTGCATCGACATTAGCGAGTGCGTTCATTTCATCGGCGTTTTGTTTTGCTTCCGCTTCTGTTGACCCGAGCACGGCGCTCAGACCTGGCAGAATGTGCACGTGCTCTGGCGAGCGGCCGACTTCGATAACAAGCTTCTTGAGTTCCTTGTAGAACGTCTGCGCAGTTTCCTTATGCATGTGGGCGGTGAAGATTGCCTCTGCGTGGCGCGCTGCGAACTGCCGTCCAACGTCTGATGATCCGGCCTGCACCAGTACCGGCCGTCCCTGCGGGCCGCGGGGGACATTGAGAGGGCCCGAAACCTGATAATAGGGTCCGGAGTAATTCGTGGAGCGGATCTTGCCCGGGTCTGCATACTGACCACCTTCGCGATCGTCTATCACGGCATCATCGGCCCAGCTGTCCCAAAGGCCGTTGACCGCGCCCATGAAGTCTTCCGCGCGCTCGTATCGCTCTGCATGGCTGATCTGTCTCGTATCACCAAAGTTGCCTGCTGCCGCAGCCGACCAGGATGTGACGATATTCCAACCGACGCGGCCGCCGCTCATGTGATCGAGCGATGCGAACTGTCGGGCAAGATTGTATGGCTCTGTATACGTGGTCGATGCAGTTGCGATGAGGCCAATGCGTTCGGTTGCACGCGCTATGGCAGCCAGAGAAGTGACCGGCTCAAGCCAATTGTGTGGCGCATGGGCTGCGTCATCCCAGAGGGCAAGAGCGTCGGCAAGAAAGATTGAATCAAACAGACCGGCCTCTGCTTTTCTTGCGAGTTCCTCGAGATACGAGATATCTGTGAGCGGCAGGAGAGTCGCCTTTGGATGGCGCCAAGATGCCTCATGATGACCCCGACTTTGTATGAACAAGTTGAGATGCAGAGAGCGTTCCATTCTAAAGTGTCCCAGCTAAACCAATCGTCACAAGCTCTAACGATCTTAGTTCAGACCCTCGTGTCGATACCAGAGCTTCCAACTTGCGACAGTCAAGCGACACATTTCATATGTAATCACGGCACGTGTGCGCTCAGCCATCGATTGCTTTGGCTACCTGCCTCTGCCTAAGTTTTTATGCAGGCTGTCGATGGATCCCGTGCACAGAGAATGCACATGAGTAAATGCGTCTTCGAGGCAGCCATTTCCAGTCGGAGGAAAATCGTGACCAAATACATTAAACATGCCGCAGTTGTCGCCGTAACAACGATGACGGCTGCAACTGCATTTGCCGCGGGGCCAGAAAAGCCCGCTGGCTTTCCAGAGCGCTCGATTAGCGTGATTGTTCCGTATGGCGCCGGTGGTGGCTCCGACCAGGTTTCCCGCGCCTGGGGCAAGGCGATGCAGTCGGTGACCGGCGTGCCATATCAGGTTGAAAACAAGCCTGGCGGCGGCGGTTTGGCGGCGATGCCTGACTTCATCTCAAGGCCCAAAGATGGCTACACCATTTTGGAGCAAACTGATGGTCTGATCTCGGCTGGTGCAGCAAATCAGGTGGCTGGCGTTGGAACGGACATCATTCCAATTTGCTTCACGCAGGCAACGTTCAGCCAAATTTACATTCGCCCTAACGAGACGCGCTTCACGGATTGGGCGTCGATGGTCGCCTATGCAAAGAAGAACCCCGGCAAGTTGACGCTCGCGAATATCGGCGTTGCAAAGTCGATGGAAGTTATCCAGGTTGACGAACTCGCCAAGGCAGCGGGCATCAAATTCAAGACAATTTCGTATGACAAGCCGACAGAGCGATACGCGGCGTTGCTCGGTTCACACGCCGACGTCTTGTTCGAGCAGCCCGGTGACGTGAGGAAATTCCTCGAAGCCAAACAGATGAAGCCCATCCTCACGGTGCTGAGGGAAGCGCCGAAGGCATTCGCCGGTGTACCATCACTGACAGATGCCAAGTTGGATATTCCGATACTGCTGCGGGTTCGCGGGTTCTGGATCCACAAGGATGTGGCCAAAGAGCGCCAGGATTATCTGCGCAAAGCCTGCAAGGTCGCTTTCAATACGCCCGACTATCAAAAGTTCAACAGGGCAAAATACATGCATCTTGCGCGCAGCTACTACGATGGCGCAGACGCCGCCAAGCTCGTGACGGACATGATGCAAACTTACCGCAACGCGGCGAACTAGGAAGCAGTTGCGGTAATGTCGTCAATCGACGAACAAGACGTTGCCAGATCGCGATTTGGGCATATTGCCGAATTCGCGATCTGGCTCGCAATCGCGCTTGGCATGTGGATCTACTCGTATGCCTTCGACATTGAGTTGTCGACGTATGCGCTTGGGCCTGTTTCCTGGCCGCGCGCGATCATCGTGCTGGTCGTACTGGCTGCAATTGGAGCGTTCGTCGCTGATCGAAGGCTGCGGCTGCGACAAACCAATTCCGGTCAGCAACAGCCCGTCGCATCTGGTGAGCGTATAGATGCGCGCGCACGATTTCGCCTAGCTGCAGCGCTCTTGATCCCGTTGCTTTATGTTTGGCTGCTGCCGCGCACAGGGTATTATGCGACCACGCCGTTCTTTCTTGCATCGTACATGTACGTGCTAGGAATAAGCAGTTTGCGAACAATATTGGCTGTCACATCGGTCGCATATGCGTTCCTGCTGCTGCTGTTTTCGAAGCTGCTCTACATACCTTTGCCGACAGGAAATTGGCCAGGGTTCTACGACTTCAGCAACTGGCTTCTCGTTTTGCTGAGGAATTGAAAATCCCGTCCAATGGGACGCACTCGCCGGTGGCCAAATGCAGGACTTCATACTTGGTTTTCAAGGCCTCTTCTCTGATCCGCTCAATATCTTCATATTTTTCGGCGCATTAATTGGCGGGCTCATATTTGGAGCGATTCCCGGACTAAATGGCGTGGTATTGGCGACTATCCTTCTCCCATTCACCGGGTTCCTGGAGCCGACGCAAGCGATCATGCTGCTCGCGGTCATTTATGTGTCCGGGGTCTACGGCGGCGCGGTGACCGCCATATTGTTCAACATCCCAGGTAGTCCCGAAAATGCTCCGACGGCTTTCGATGGTTACCCCATGACCCAACAGGGGCGGGCATCGAAAGCGATCGGCGCAGCCATCACATGTTCTGCGATCGGCGGCGCGGCTTCGGCTGTCATTATGATGATCGCCACTGAGCCTTTGGCGAACTGGGCTATTCGAGCTTTCGGTCCCCCTGAAATTTTTTGCCTGATTGTTCTAGGGATCGCAATTGCTGCCTCAGTTGGTGCGAAAGACCTGTGGCGCGGCTGGCTCTCCGTCGGTCTCGGATTGCTCATCGCCACAATCGGTACTGACGCGGCCGGCGGCTTGCGCCGATTTGATTTTGGCAACGCATATCTTGGCGCCGGCATCCATTTCGTGCCTCTGATTCTTGGCTTCTTTGCGATAACCGAAGTGCTCACCCAAAGTCGATATATCGCCCAAGGAACACGCAAGGCACCCAAACTCGACTACGCATTCCCAACCCTATCGGAGTTCTGGTCCGCAAAGATCACGCTGATCCGTTCCATAGTCATTGGTTTTTTCTCCGGCCTGCTGCCCGGCATCGGCGCGACGCTGGCATCGTTCTTGAGCTACAGCGAAACCGTGCGTTGGTCGAAGAACCCGGAGCGTTTCGGCAAAGGCGAACTGGAAGGCGTGATCGCATCGGAAACAGCAAACAACGCTGCAACTGGCGGAGCGATGATTCCACTGTTGGCACTCGGCTTACCGGGCGGGGCGTTGACAGCCGTGATGGTCGGCGCATTTCAAATCCACGGGATGGAGCCGGGTCCTCTCGTTTTGATTACCAGTAAGGAACTCGTCTGGGTGGTTTTTGTGGCCATGTTCTTGGCCAACCTCGCGATCCTACTTCTGGGCTGGCTCGAGACGAAAAGCACTGTGCATTTGCTAAAAATCCCCTTTGGCATCATGGGGCCGCTGATCGTCATCGTGTCCGCTATTGGAGCCTATGCTTTGCGCAACCTGGTGGTCGACGTCTGGGTGATGTTTATTGCCGGTATAGTTGGGTATTTCCTGCGCCGATCCGGATACTCGATGCCGGCCATCGTCCTCGGTGCCATCTTAGGTAAGATTGGCGAGTCAAACTTCGTGAAGACGATGCAGATGCTCGACTATGACCCTCTTGGTTTTCTGGCGAGGCCGGTATCCATGGTCCTTCTGGCGTTCACAGTGTTGACGCTGTTCTTTTCGTTTCGCCTTCTTTTGTCACGAAGTCGCGACCATCAAAACGCATGAAGTGACGCTGGATAATATGAGGCAGGTCGATGTTTGAGCGATCAGGTTACGAGGGGAAAGTCGCGTTGGTTACTGGAGGTAGCCGGGGTATTGGCCGCGCGATTGCACTTGCCTTTTCCCGCCTTGGCATGGACGTCGCAATCTGCGGGCGCACACAAGTGTCGTTGTCGTCTACACGGCGCGACATCGAAGCAAACGGCGTCAGGGCCTGGGACATTCGTGCCGACGTGAGCAAGCTCGACGACATCGAGCGGCTTGTTGAGGACGTCAAACAGTCGGCCGGCAAGATTGACGTGCTTGTCAATAATGCTGTGACGTCGACCAGCGCGCCATTCGATGAACTCACGGACGACCTCTTCCGCTACCACATTGATGTGAAGCTGATGGCTTATATACGTATTGCTCGCCTCGTACTGGAGGATATGAAGCAGCGCCGAGAAGGACGAATTGTCAACATTGGAGGTATGACAGCGCGCATCGTGGCGCCTTTGCGCATGACAAATGGCGTCGTAAATGCCGGGGTGTCGAATTTCACGAAGCAGTTTGCAGGCTATGCCGCCCGGCACAACGTGACCGTCAATTGCGTTCACCCTGGCTATACAGTCACCGAGCGAATGATGAAAATGTTCGAGCGCGAAGCCAAGGAAGCGGGCAGCACGATCGACGAGGTCATGGAGCGACGAACCAAAGATGTGCCATTGGGAAAACTCGTCCAACCGGAAGATCTGGCCGCCGCAGCCGTTTTCTTTTGTTCTGAAGCAGCAGGCATGATCACCGGGCAGTGCATTGCCGTAGACGGTGGTTCCGGCGAATCCGTGAACTATTGAGCGGCGATCGTGGTAGACTCGTCCAGCTTGTTAAACGCCTGCAGGGGTACCTTGGTGCAGGAATCGACGCTCGAATGTGTTTGCATGGATGGCCAACCGAATGACGCCTGTCCATGACGTTTGACTTCGTCCCATTTTCAAATCTCGATGGCATTTCAATCGTCGTCGTGCTTGTGATCTATTTTCTCGCCTTCTTCATCCGGGGCATCCTTGGCTTTGGTTCGGCTATGCCGGCGATCTTGGGCAGTGCCTGGGTGCTGCCACCGCATGACGCGGTATTGCTTGCGCTGCTGACGTCAGTCTTCGCCCAAATTCAGCTGCTGCCGCAAGGGTTCCACGATGCGAACTGGAAAGTCGCAAAACCGATACTGGCTGGAACGCTTGTTTCCACCATCATCGGCGTCTGGATATTTGTCTCGCTCAGTACAGCTTGGCTAACGATCGTGTTGGGGTTGGTGCTCAGCGTCGCGGTGCTGACCGACATGGCTCGGCTCGCTGAGCGTCTTGCATCGAAGCTGCGTCTTGATGGAGCTGGATTTGCTTTTTCTTTGGCGACATTGGCAGGGCTGATTTCCGGCGTTGCCGGCGCAGGATCGAACTATTTCCTATCCTTTTATATTCGCTGGGCCGCGCCGACCCCGCGAGTGTTTCGGGCGACGAATATTGTCATTTCCGGGTTTATGAACTTCTGGCGCGCCTTGATTACGCTTGTCGCAGGTCTGATTACGATCAAACTCACCGTCGAGGCCCTGCTCATGATGCCCGCCGTCTACGCTGGCGTCTGGGGCGGAAGAATTCTGACTGGAAGGTTATCGGCCCAGCGGTATTTCGGTCTCTTCCGCTGGCTTCTGCTCCTAGCAGCTGCTGCGCTTATCTGGAAGGGAATCGCAGCTCTGGATTGAGCACGCCAATTGAACCGGTTACCTTCCAACCCTCAGGCCTAACCTTGGGATACAGCGAACCGCACGGCAAGGCCGGTCTTGACGGCAATTTTGCAGAGGCTGATCGATTGGATGTCGGCTTCGTGGACCTTGCCGATATGGCACGAGGCTGAACGTCGTTGAGCTGGTTGACCCAGCGCCACACGATCAACCGACGAACATCGAGTCCGTTGAGATCAGATGTTGTTGCAAAAGTCGTTGAAGCTGTCGGCGAACAGTGATTCCGTTTTCTCAGCGCTGAGATGGGAGACGGGCGATGATGGGACGGCTCAATCGCGTTCAGGATCAGTTATTCTATTCCTTCAATCTTAATGATGCGGTGCCGGGTGATCATCTGGTGCGCAAGATTGCAGCCGTCCTCGACCTGTCCTGGGTCCACGCTGAGTTGGCCGATCACTATTCCAATCTTGGTCGACCGTCGATTGATCCCGAGCTGATGCTACGCATGCTCATCCTCGGCTATGTCTTCGGCATCCGCTCGGAACGCGCGCTCGTGCGCGAAGTGCAAGTCAACCTCGCCTACCGGTGGTTTTGCAGCCTGAGCATTGAAGATGCGGTTCCAGATCACTCAGCATTTTCGCGCGCACGCAATGAACGCTTTGCCGATGGTGACGTTCTGCGGCTTGTGTTTGAACGCGTCGTTGCGTCATGCATTGCAGAGAACTTAGTCGGTGGCGAAGGCTTTGCCGTTGACGCCAGCCTGATCCAGGCCGATGCCAATCGGGCGCGCTCGGTCAAGGGCAAGGACTGGCGCAAGGACATTGTTCCCGAGACCGCTAGCCGCGCAACGCGCGAGTATCTTGCGACACTGGATGATGCCGCCTACGGCACAGCAACAAAGGTCGCGCCAAAGTTTGTCTCACCTGCCGACCCTGCCGCACAGTGGACCGGCGCCAAGCGCGACAAAGCCATATTCGCTTACTCGGATAACTATCTGATCGACGTGAAGTTCGGCATTATCATGGATGTTGAAGCATCACGTGCCATCCGTCAGGCCGAAGTCGAAGCTTCTCGCCGCATGATCACGCGCACCACGCAGAGCTTCGGCATGAAGCCCGAATGGCTGGCAGCCGACACCGCCTATGGCAATGCACACAATCTCAACTGGTTGGTCAACGAACAGCAAATTGATCCATACATACCGGTGATCGACAAATCCGAACGTAGCGACGGCACCTTCTCACGCGCCCACTTCCGCTACGACTCCAAACGCGATTGCTACTTCTGTCCAGCCGGCTGCAAGCTCAAGTCGAGTGGCAGGCCTGGATCTGATGACACCTATCGATATCTCGCTCGCGTCAGTGACTGCAGGGGCTGTTCATTCAAACCGATCTGCTGTCCGAAGACACCGCAACGGCGCGTGCCGCGCCACATCTTCGAGCCGGCTCGCGATATCGCCCGGGCATTGGCCAAGACCGATGCACATGAGCGCGCAGGTCACAATCGCAGGAAGGTTGAGATGCTGTTTGCCCACCTCAAACGCATTCTTGGTCTCAATCGACTGAGACTACGCGGACCAAAGGGCGCGCAGAATGAGTTCACACTTGCAGCCATTGCACAAAATCTAAGGCGGATGGCGAAGCTCAAGGCACACGTGGTTGCAGCCAATTGAACAAGGGGATCCAAAGCCCACCTGACCAGGGGCACCACGTGTTGGAATATGATCGCAAAGCCCAAGAACGGAGGTCAACGCGCTCCAAATCAGACTTTTACAACAACATCATCAAGAAGGCGACATTGCCGAAAAATCGTAAGGCCTGCAGTCGATGTTCAAAGAATACTTGTTGAGCTGCCCTTCTGCCAACTCTGAATAGCCAGGAGAACATCCCTCTCAAACCTCGTTAATACAAAAATTTTGATCTTACGGATCGATTTTATTTGTTTGCCTTGCTTCAGACGGCTTGCCAGAAGAAACAGTCAGGCTCGGGAGGATAGTATGCTTCGATTGATTGCTATGTTTGCGGCAGCTTTATTACTCGCTACAGCGTCTGCGAGCGCCGCGACTCAAGATGTAAGTAATGCAATAAAAACATTGGATTCGGTTGCCCTGGATAGCACCAAGCTCAAGGCATATTGCGGTGCACTGAAGGAGCTTTATGCCGCCGGCGAAGACCCAGCGAAGCAAGCTGAGGCGGATGAGAATTTTTCCAAAGTACTGATGTCTTTTGGTCCACAATATCAGATGTTGCTTGAAGTCTACGACTCGATTGCACCTGAATCGAATGATGCAAAGCTGTTGGACGATGCATTTTTGAAATTGGACTCAAAATGTGAAAGTTGATGCCGATCAATGTCGGCTTGCTTATCTGCACAGTTAGGGAGTCGGGCGCCTTCATGGGACCAAGAATAACGTTTGTCGCTGGAATGGTCTTCTGAAGTGATAGGGCATTCAAACGGGCCAAATCTCAACGTTCGTCGGGGCTCGTTGCACGATCTAGTTCCTCGAACTTTTTCCATTTGCCCGTGCGTGCAGCCGCTTGGACTTCATCTTCAGACCAACCGCGTTTCAATGCCCTTGCTACAGCCTCTGCATAAAACCCATCCAAGCTCTCACCGGTTAGCCGATGGCCACGTAGCACCGGGAAAAACTTAACGATGACACGATGTCTTTGTGATTCACTGAGTTCCATTTTCAAGTCTCTTATTTTCGGTGGATATCTCGTTCAGGTCAGTGCTGGTCAAAACCAATCGAGTAGGATGGCCACCAGCATTAAGAACGAAAGCATTACTGCAAATAATCGTATTGATTGAGCGGTTAAGGCCGCCACATTTGAACTCCGACGTTTCATCGAGATACCTCAAGATCTACTGAGCTGACGTACGGCAACACTTACAACCGAGTGATCCGAAAAGTTCGGCACCCTCAATGAGCGCACCGAACCTGTTGTGCAACAATTCGCCTGGAGAGACGACTTAGGGCTTACGCTTACAATTGTGGAATTACGCTGTTGCCTTTTGTGCAGCTCGCGTAACGCACTGTTTACGATAAGCTATCCGTGCTTTGCCCTTTAGTCCGCGTTTCCTAGCGTAAACCGAGCACGCTGAAGCAGCTTTCAGGCACTTTTTACGGTAGGACTTACGTACCTTTCCCTTCAATCCCTTCTTGTTCGCCTCTACCGAGCAGGTAAGCGAGGCAAACGAGCGACGAACACGACGCCTCTTCTGGACTGTCTTCTGCTTGCTCTTAGACTTGGTCGCTTTCTGGACTTCAGATTTTTCGGCTTTGATAAGCGTCACAGCATTCTGTTCGCCTGTGATACCAGCGGCGGAAGGCCATGAAGTGGCGTTAGCCGAACTTGCAGCAAGCAGCATCGCAACTGCCGGAATGACAATCGTTAGAGCTTTCATTTCAGTTTTTCCTTTTATACACGGCAATGACGTAGGTCGCCGATGCGACCACTAGTTTGAAGGATCCTTCTCATCTAGGTAATAAAGTTCGCCATCCTGTATTTGAACTTTGTCAGCTGCTGCTAGCTCATAAGGATCTGGGTCTTCGCCGACGTAGACACTGCACGCGCTCACGCAAATGCTGTTGAGTTCTTGCTGACTAGCCACAGTATGCTCCTGCCGCAAGTCTCCCTCAACAACCACAATTCGGTGTGCCGACTTATCGAGGTTCTTGAGTTCGGTGTGCCGACTTATCGAGGTTCTTGAGTGTTGCGGATACTGCCGGTGTGCTCAGCAAAACCGCGACACAAGCGGTTGCGCAGAGTGACGTTGAGAACATCTTTGCAATCATAGTTTTTTTGCATCCTGTATTGAGAGCATCACTTCGCCTTGGACGGCATAGCCGCCTTTTTGGCTGGTAACTGGTCGTTAGTCGCAACCTTTTGTTCCGCGGCTTTCGCAGCCGACGGCTTCTTCGTTTTGCGCTTCATTTGGTTTTCCAAGAATTAGAGCGCCCGAAAATCGCAGCGCTGCAGATCAGATGATCTCATCAGTTAAATTTGGCAAACGAATTTTTCTGCATGATAAGATCAAAATTTTGATATTAAAGATTTGGCCAGGCTGAAAAGGGAAGAGGATGCCTTAATTCTCAATCGCCTGGACTGTTTCTGCGGCAGTCGCGCGAAGTCCATCCAATATTGGATCGAATGTCTCTTCGTCCCTGTCTTCAGGATAGACAGCGTAGACAGGATAAACGAACCTCCGTGCGCGTTTCACCAGGCGCAATCTACCGTCGGCCAGATACGGCTCCGCGACTCGCAGTGGAAAGTAACCTGAAGCTTGTGTGTCAAATAGGTAGTTGATGGCAATCGCGCCCAGATCCAGTTGCAGCCCAGCGTTTTGTGTTGCCGGGTAAGTCTCGGCATGATCGCCTGAGAACTCCGGTCCCCAATTAACAAAAGCATACCGACTACCTGGTATCCCATCATTCTTTGCGGCACTTGTGATCAGCGCCAGCTCTTCATCAAAGATATGCTCGACAACCAGCCCTGGCCGCTGGGTCGCTCGATACACAACGGCAATATCCAGCGTACCATCGGTTAAGCGGTCCATGAGCTCAACAGAACCACCAACGCTCGCACTAATAGCGAGATCGCTTCGTACTTCCTGGAGCCAAGCAATCCACTTGAGAAGAAACCCTTCCCATAAACTAATTTGAGCGCCGACTACCAGGTGATCGACATGCTCTTCAGAAAGAGCAACTTCGAGAAGTGCTTGACGCCAAACGCGGACGAGCGTTGTGGCATGACGGTAAAAGTGTTCGCCGGAGGGTGTGAGAGCCACCCCACTTTTTGATCGTTCCAAGAGCCGTTTGCCTACCGCATCCTCCAGGATCTTGATCCTTGCACTCACCGCAGACTGCGTAAGGTAGAGCTTGTTGGCAGCTTCTTTGAAGCTTCCGGTTTCAACAATAGCCACCAGCGTACGCGCGAGATCGACGTCCATTTCAAGACCTCTTTGATGCAAGAATTTTGATCTAACGCACCAAAATATTTTGTTTGTCAAATCTAAAAGAGAAGCCGATGAATAGAGCGCTATAGCGAAGAGGCTTCATTCACTCGAAGCTGACCTACATGTTGTAGCCAGTCTCCCTTCATACCGTTGCAGTGCCTAGAGGCCATGGGTACCGCAACGGTTATCGAGCTCGGTGTGTGACGAGAAATCGTCGCACACCGAGCCAGTGAATCTTGAGCAGCATCTGGCTGTTGCAACTGAAAAGTTTCTCTTCCTTTGCGCTACAGCGGTTGCCTATTGTCTGGTTTGTGGAGAGGTTGTGTGAGAACTCGCATTAATATCAAGATTGGTCAGCTCCGCGCCTGCTTGGCGCTGGTCCGCACTTAGTGAGCGATTTCAGCATCTACAGCTCGCCTTGACGGCCTCTGCGCCGCATATTTGCGGTCTCAGAAGCCAACAAAGGCGATACGTCATGCCCTCATTGCTTGAATAAGCTTTGGTACGCCAACGACTGCTATGACCCTCATCATGTTGTAAGCCAGCACGTGCAATGACATCTCGGTTGCTACGTGTTTGAGCGTCTTCATCTTGAAGTGTGTTGCACCCATCCAGGTTTTGATCGTGCCGAAAGGATGCTCAACTGTTCGACTGCGTAGAGGGATCTTGCCAGGATCATCGTCGAGGCGCTTCTGCACGCGTTCCAGAATATCTTCGTGCTACCATCGTCGGATGCGTCGTTCCTTGCCAGTCGTACACCTGTGCTTGATCAAACAGTCTTGGCACTCATTCGTCCAATAGGCCCGCAGTGTCTTGCCCGCCTCTCTATTGGTGTAGTGGTAAGTCAGCCATTTGCCGGCCGGACACTCGTGGGCAACCTTGTCAGCGTTGTAGAAGGAGTCGGCCCGATCGAAACGCCCAACAGCCGAGGCGTTGGATGTGTGCGGCTTGGATACGGTGACGGCGATACCGGCTTGCTCACAGGCCAACCGCAGCAATCGGCGAGCACCAAGGCAGCTTTGATCAATTAGCGTTCGTTCTTTGATCTTCAGACCAAAGAAACACTGTGAGAGCCGTGGCATCGGCCAGTCGCGAATGTCATAGCGGCGGTGAGTTTCCAGTTTCCGACAAGCACGTCGATTTGAGACAAGACAGAGCTCATCAGATCCACCATATGTTTCATTAGCGTGAGAATTGCGCGGTCGTCTTCAAAATTTGGTCTCGGACAAGCCATGTCATACGCTTCGCAGGCAGTGCCGGCTGGCGCGGGAACGCGTGCGGCTGAGGGGATCACATGCGCCATCATTGGGATGCTTTTCTTTGTCGGGCAGGACGCGCTGATGAAGGACTTGTTGGGCGCTTATTCACTATGGTTTCTGTTTGTCGTCCGCGCTATTGTTACGGCTGTCATCCTTACTCCGACGATATTGGTTCTGGGCGGATCGCACAAACTTCTGACGCCGTTCTGGCCACTGCACCTCGTGCGCGCACTTCTCTTCGTGGCCGGTTTTTCGCTCTTCTATGCAGCTTTTCCCTTCATGGGACTGGCCGAAGTCTCAACTATCTTTTTCTCTGCGCCGCTGTTTACGGCTTTGTTTGCTGTCATTCTTCTAGGTGAAAAAGTCGGGCCGCATCGGCTGGCAGCACTCGGAGTCGGCTTTCTTGGCGTCATCGTTGCATTCAACCCTACTGGCGGTGAGTTCAAGTGGGTCGCCGCTCTGCCGCTACTTTGCGCAATTTGTTACGCAGCATCGCAAACCCTGGCACGCCAGATTGGCGAGCGTGAATCGACATTGACAATGAGCCTCTACACTATCGTATTTGGCGGTCTTCTCGTATTACCCGTTGGCTGGATGCTGGATGTAGGTCTCGGGGTGGCAGAATCCCTTCCACATCTAAGATGGGAATGGACCATTCCGACGACAAGCGAACTAGCAGTGATCCTACCGCTTGGATTGGTAGGTATGGCCGGTTATCTTTTTCTGTCGCGAGCCTATCAGGTGGCCAGCGCCAGTCTCGTTGCACCGTTCGACTACACGTATCTCCCGGCCGCTGCGTTACTCGCTTATTTGGTTTGGAATGAAGTTCCGCATCAAACGACGTTGATTGGTATGACTCTGATCGTCTCGAGCGGCCTCTACTATGGCTATCGCGAACTCAAGAGCTCCAACACCATCGATGACCGATCAGCGGTCGCGGAAGCGGCATTTGTGCCAAACAATCCGATGCCTTCTATGGCTCCCCTTGAGGAGTTCAACGACGAAGATACATCCGCCTGTCCACAAAGGTCCTAGGGTAGGACCTTGGCCGAAGCCTATCGCGAAATCAGGCATTAGCGAATAATCTGCAAACCGCGATTTCATTCTGAGGTATGTCAGTTCAACGCGCGTGTGGCTACGAAACTTGGAAGATGTAGCTCACCAACCAAAATTCCGCAGCAATTCCAGTTTCGGACGGAAAAAAAATGACCCGCCACAAGAGTGACGGGTCTGGGAGGAACCTGTGCGCATGAAGCACACAAAAGGGAATGCTGGAACTTGATAGATCATGAACTGGAACACAAGCACCGCAAATAGTTCATCATCCATATGTTGTTGCGCAGGGTTGGTGGACGCATCTTTTAGCTAAGAAGTACGCTCCTCCGCGTGTGAATCGAGTGTAGCGATCTCGCCAATATCATAATTCAGATCTGGTAGTCGGAATTCGACCTTGCCGGGTCGTCCGGTCCCTCCTTAGTATTTTGAGCTCGGCGAAGACGGATCGGCCGATGGAACAGTCCAAGAGGTCCAATCGGCATGAACGACCTGGCCGCTGGCGGCGGCCTTTTCGGCCTGACAGGCCGGCAATGGCTTATCCTACTGATGGTACAGTTATCCAACTTGCTTTTTGGCATGACGATTACTGTGGCCAATCTCGTACTTCCTCAAATCCGAGGGTCATTCTCGGCAACGCAAGACGAGATTTCCTGGGTCATTACGTTAAATCTAGTGGCAACCGCAGTGGCAACTCCGCTGACCGGTTGGGTTTCCAGCCGTATCGGCTGGCGCAACATCATGTTTTATACGGTGTTGGGATTTACAGTTGCATCATTCCTTTGCGGAATTGCCTCCAATCTCGATCAGCTCATTCTAGCGCGTATTGCTCAAGGTATTTTCGGCGCGCCGATTATGCCAATGGGGCAGGCAATATTACTGGCAACTTTTCCACCCCATCTTCAGCCGTTTGCTATCGTCATGTGGGGCATAGGTGCCGTGTTTGGACCTGTCCTTGGGCCGATACTGGGTGCAATTGCCACTGAAGCATTTAACTGGCGGGCTGCGTTCTTCATGATTGTGCCGCCAGGCATTTGTGCTCTCGTATGCATCTGGCTTGCTCTGTCTGCCTATACTTCACGTGAGGCAATCAAGTTCGATTGGACCGGCTTTCTTGCTCTTGCTGTAGCGATTATAGCCGCCCAGCTCGTACTAGACCGAGGACACAAACTGGATTGGTATGAGTCCCCGCAAATTGCTTTCCTAACTTTTGTGGGTTGTCTGTCCTTCTGGATATTTGCTTCGCATTGCCTGACAGCAAAAGAACCGTTCCTCAATCCTCGCTTGCTTCTCGATAGAAATTTCGCGATAGGCACAATTATCGCATTCGTTATGGGCATGCTGAGCTTCGCTGCCTTGAGCTTACTACCGACGCTGCTCAATGATCTACGTGGCTATCCCGAAACTGTCATTGGAACCTTGATAGCTGCGCGGGGCTTAGGTAACTGGACAGCCTTCTTCTTCATTGCCAAGCTCACTCGGCTCGCACCGAGGTCATGCATTGCAGTGGGATTGGCAATCCAGGCTTTATCCGGATTCTGGATGGCATTTGTCGACATCAATCTCACCGAGTTCGATGTTTTCTGGACAAACTATCTACTCGGCCTCGGGCAAAGCGTGACCTTCACGCCCATGACTGTCCTCGCATTTGCAACCTTGCCGAGATCACAGGTAACAGAGGGGTCTGCGGTCTTTATTCTGATGCGCAACTTTGGGTCTAGCTTGTTCATTTCAATCTGCGTCCTTGTTGCGATTAGGACAACCAGCATCAATTACTCGCAAATGACGGAGCGGGTGACACCGTTCAACGGCAATCTCGGCCTCACAGCTCTGCCGGATGTCTGGAATCCTGAAACATCATTAGGGCTACTGAGAATAGCAGGTGAAATCAATCGGCAGGCCGCAATGATTGGGTATCTCAACGCATTCTTCCTCATTGGCTTGGTCGCTGCCTTAGCGGTGCCACTCGCAATATTTATGCGAGTCCCTTCACAGACGTCCCAGCGTTCCTGAGACAGTTGTTCCTATTTGACCTGTTGACCTTAAAACGTCAGTACCGCACTCGAGTTTTTCCGATCTGCGAGTCCCTTCACAGACGTCCCAGCGTTCCTGAGACAGTTGTTCCTATTTGACCTGTTGACCTTAAAACGTCAGTACCGCACTCGAGTTTTTCCGATCTGCCACTGGTCTAAGCGGAGTGTGCCAATCTTGGAACATGCGTCACGAATATCCGCAAGAGCAGGGCCGTTGCCTCATCACGTTACTCATGAAGGCCACTGGCTACGTATCGGCTCTTCCCCGTTCCAACCAATCGAAGCTGCTCGTATACTACTAAATATCGTCTCCCGCTCCGCTGTCATTTCCGCCATTTCGATAACCGTTCCTGGATGACCTTCATTCCAGAAATATACGAAGCGACCGCGCGGGCTGTCTCCCTGCTGACCGACCTCGTAGCCAGACGAGAGAGCCCTATGCATCAATGAGTCATAGTCCGTTGGCCAGCTGGACCAGTGCTGCATACCTTCATAGCCCGAATTTAGAAAATCGCGATACATGCTCGGCGTATCACACCGCTGTTGGATCAATTCGAGTTGGATTTCTCCCGAGTTCGCTAAAGCTACGGAAATATGAATGTCATCGTAACGCGAACCCCGATAGCTAAACTCAGTCAGTGGTAGCTTGTCTGTATAGAACCATGGACCAATCCCGCAGGCTTCAACCCAATGCTTCATGGCAAAATCGATATCGCTAACAACGATACCAATCTGTCGTAAGTTTCCGAACAATCGGCTCATGTCTTAAGGCTCCTTAACTGCAGAAATCTCAAATAATTAAATTTGGTAGCACTTAGGTTGGCAAGCCCACGAAATGTACGAACAAGCCGTATGATACCCAAGGCAGAATTGGGCAAACTGAATAACAGAGGTAAGATCACCTGCCGGCACTGACAGGGCCGGCAGCTGTCAGAGTGAATTGAGCTGCAAGGAGATACTTATGCCAACACCGATCCACTTTGATGCTGCCATCGGCAGCGAGTTCTTACGCTATGCTGGTATGGTCGCTGCACGTGGCTATATCCACAACACGCTCGGTAACATGGCCATGCGTGCACCACATCCCGACTTTCCTGATGGAGTTGCCTACACCAAACACGCTGGCATCTCGCTGGAAGAAATGGGGATGGAGAATATTGTTATTACCGATATTCCTACCAGCCGTATCCTTTACGGTTCACGGACAACTAGCATCGGGCACAATCTGAACCGTGAGATTCTCCGGCTGCGGCCGGATGTTCATGCAGTTATCCACGTGCATGACGATGCATCGATCGCATTTTTCGGAGCGGGCTTCAAAGAGGTGAAGGTGTTGTCTCTCGACATGCCGTTCATCCACGGCAAACACCCCTATTACCTGCCGGCTCATCTTGATGTTGAAGCGGATGTCGGCCCGGTCAAGGAGTTTATCTGCGAGACCAATTTGGTTGTGTTGCTTGGCCATGGACTGACATCGCTGGGACGCACCGTTTCCGAGGCCTATCACCGGCTCAACTCATTCACGGCTGAAGTCCGCCGCAACATCGAGGCAGAAAAACTCAGCCAGATTACCGGCGTGAAGCCGGCTTACCGTAGTGCGGAAGAAATTGAGGAGATGCATCACCACTCCGACGCTATCATCAATCCAACACGCACCGAAAATGTGATGGATTCAACGAAGTCATGACTTGCCAATTGAAAACTTATTTTTGGACGCAGCCAGCAATCGCAAGAGTGGCCGAATGAAGACTGTCTCGGGTACGTTTCCCGAGACCACTCGATGACTGCAATCGTACTTCGCATAGTCCAAGCTGAAGGCTCATGTCCGCTATGTGGAGAGGGTGTGTGAAAAGACAGCTCGTCGCTTGTGATAGACTTATTTCGTTGATTCTCTGCGGTGTGGATCATGAAGCGGTTCATCGAGGGTGCTGATCGCAATCAAGCGACGCTGTTTCCCGAGCGGCTCGACGACTATGTCAGCGAAGATAATCCGGCACGTGCGATCGATGCGTTTGTTGATGCACTAGATTTGAGCGCACTCGGTTTTGATGTTGTGCCGGAGACCACTGGCCGGCCAGGTTATCATCCGGCGACGATACTCAAGATCTACGTTTACGGTTATCTCAATCAGATCCAATCCTCGCGCCGCCTGGAACGCGAGTGCGGCCGCAATGTCGAGCTGATCTGGCTGACAGGCTCACTCAAGCCCGACTTCAAGACCATTGCCGATTTCCGCAAGGACAATGGGCCAGAGATCCGTAATGTGTGCCGCCAATTCATTGCACTTTGCCGTGACATCAAGCTGCTCGATTGTGCCAGCGTTGCCATTGACGGTAGCAAGTTCAAGGCGGTGAACGCCAAGGCCAAGAATTTCACGCGTGAGAAGTTGCGCAAGCGCTTCAAAGAGATTGACGAACGTATCGGACGTTATCTGTCGGAACTCGATCGCGCTGATGAAGTTCAGTCGGCAACCGGCATGCCAGTCAGCGAAGCGGAGGTTCGGCGGATCACCGACAAAATGGCGTGGCTCAAGAAGGAGTCCGAAAAGTTGGAAGCGATCAAAGCCGAGATGGATCGCACTGATGCCGACCAGATCTCGGAAACAGACCCGGATGCACGCTCCATGGCGATCACCAGCCGGCATCCCCGTATCATCGGCTACAATGTGCAAAGTGTGGTTGATACCGAGAACCATCTGATCGTTGCGCACGAAGTTACTAACATCGGGTCGGACCGCAACGCATTGGCGGACATGGCCAACCTGGCACGTGATGCACTGGGTGTCGATAAACTCGATGTCGTTGCCGACAAAGGCTACTATAAAGGCGAGGAGATCGTTACTTGCGAAGACGATGACATCACGGTCACGCTCCCCAAACCGACGACATCGAATGCCAAGGCACATGGCCGGTTCGACCGCAGCTTGTTCATCTATGATGCCGAAAGGGACAGGTATGTTTGCCCGGCGGGGCAATATCTCACCTCTCGCATGACACGCAAGGAAGGCGGCAAGGTGCTACATCGCTATTGGACAACGGCTTGCGGAAGTTGTCCGGTCAAGCATCACTGCACACCCAGCAAAGAGCGGCGCATCTCCCGGTGGGAACGCGAAGATGTCCTTGAGCGTGTGCAACAGCGCCTTAAAGATAACCCGGACAAGATGGCGACGCGCCGCGAGACCGCCGAGCATCCCTTTGGCACGATCAAAGCTTGGATGGGTGCAACTCACTTCAAGATGCGAACGCTCAAACACGTCGCAACAGAAATGGCGTTGCACGTCCTTGCCTACAATATGATGAGAGTCATCGCGATCATCGGCATACCGGCACTGATCAAGGCCATCAGGGCCTTTTTATCTTGGCTCTCGGCAATAATCGTCCCAGGGCAAGCACTTGGCGGATCACAGAGAGATTCCATGGCGATTAGAGTCACCGAAAACCAAATTTCTGCACGGGCTTGGCCGTACCCGAATAAGAACTCAATCCCAGCATGTTCTCACACGCCCTCTGGACGTTTCACCATTAGCAGCTACCGGAAAATCAGACCGCAGGTGACTCAATCGACACGACATCCGAAGCTCACCATACGACCGTTTCCGGTCGATGCAGACGTCTTGTCACCGTGGCATTGAGGCTGAACAACATCCCTTGTTCAGCCTCTTGGATTGCGTTCTAGATGAGCGGTAGACGTCAGCTTTTGAGGCATCTTCGTCCATCGCGTTTTATGGATTGTGAGCCAGCGCTGAATTCAATGAACCAACTCGCCTGAAAAACGGTCGCGGCCTTTCCAGAACTCACATTGCGGACACCACTCGGCTTCGTAGTCGATGCCCTGCTGATGCGGGCAACCGATAATGGTGTCAGTCATAATCACCGACAACACCTCGTACCGCTCAATGAAGTCAAGGACTTCGTGCGCTATTTGTGAATCGGTGCGCACATCGCCGATTGCAAGCTGCCAATCGCGTACCTCAAGCGCCTCTGCGAATTCGGTAGGTATGATGCCGACCGCAACCTTGCTGGCTCGATTGAGATCAGGACCATAGAAGGCTATCGTCGCCGCGGGCCACCCCCGCATGCCCTTCTTTGCCTTCTTACGCAGGCGTTTCAAGTATCGGTCTTGCATTGCGATGTTCCATAATTGGACTTGCCACTCTACCAGTTCATCATGTTATCGGTCGAGCTTGGCCTTCCCGGTACCAAACACAGGGCCGCACAAACTTTTGTTTCCGATCCAAGGGTGGTGGTCAACAAGCCGTTTGACTGGGAAAGACGAGGTCAGGCCCACTCGCCCCTCCACTGTTCATGCGCTGTAGCTTAACGCCGGCAATGCCTAAGCCAGCAAACGGTCTGAATGAGGAAGCTTGGGCTGGCCGCAAAATTCCGCAATGTCCGCAATGGTCCGTTCGCGACTTCCGAATGCTGCCGCGATAAGTTGAACACCGGTCGTAGCCTCAATGCTGATCTTCGCAGCGCACAAGCGTCGAAACGTCCAGAGGGCGTGTGAGAACATGCTGGGATTGAGTTCTTATTCGGGTACGGCCAAGCCCGTGCAGAAATTTGGTTTTCGGTGACTCTAATCGCCATGGAATCTCTCTGTGATCCGCCAAGTGCTTGCCCTGGGACGATTATTGCCGAGAGCCAAGATAAAAAGGCCCTGATGGCCTTGATCAGTGCCGGTATGCCGATGATCGCGATGACTCTCATCATATTGTAGGCAAGGACGTGCAACGCCATTTCTGTTGCGACGTGTTTGAGCGTTCGCATCTTGAAGTGAGTTGCACCCATCCAAGCTTTGATCGTGCCAAAGGGATGCTCGGCGGTCTCGCGGCGCGTCGCCATCTTGTCCGGGTTATCTTTAAGGCGCTGTTGCACACGCTCAAGGACATCTTCGCGTTCCCACCGGGAGATGCGCCGCTCTTTGCTGGGTGTGCAGTGATGCTTGACCGGACAACTTCCGCAAGCCGTTGTCCAATAGCGATGTAGCACCTTGCCGCCTTCCTTGCGTGTCATGCGAGAGGTGAGATATTGCCCCGCCGGGCAAACATACCTGTCCCTTTCGGCATCATAGATGAACAAGCTGCGGTCGAACCGGCCATGTGCCTTGGCATTCGATGTCGTCGGTTTGGGGAGCGTGACCGTGATGTCATCGTCTTCGCAAGTAACGATCTCCTCGCCTTTATAGTAGCCTTTGTCGGCAACGACATCGAGTTTATCGACACCCAGTGCATCACGTGCCAGGTTGGCCATGTCCGCCAATGCGTTGCGGTCCGACCCGATGTTAGTAACTTCGTGCGCAACGATCAGATGGTTCTCGGTATCAACCACACTTTGCACATTGTAGCCGATGATACGGGGATGCCGGCTGGTGATCGCCATGGAGCGTGCATCCGGGTCTGTTTCCGAGATCTGGTCGGCATCAGTGCGATCCATCTCGGCTTTGATCGCTTCCAACTTTTCGGACTCCTTCTTGAGCCACGCCATTTTGTCGGTGATCCGCCGAACCTCCGCTTCGCTGACTGGCATGCCGGTTGCCGACTGAACTTCATCAGCGCGATCGAGTTCCGACAGATAACGTCCGATACGTTCGTCAATCTCTTTGAAGCGCTTGCGCAACTTCTCACGCGTGAAATTCTTGGCCTTGGCGTTCACCGCCTTGAACTTGCTACCGTCAATGGCAACGCTGGCACAATCGAGCAGCTTGATGTCACGGCAAAGTGCAATGAATTGGCGGCACACATTACGGATCTCTGGCCCATTGTCCTTGCGGAAATCGGCAATGGTCTTGAAGTCGGGCTTGAGTGAGCCTGTCAGCCAGATCAGCTCGACATTGCGGCCGCACTCGCGTTCCAGGCGGCGCGAGGATTGGATCTGATTGAGATAACCGTAAACGTAGATCTTGAGTATCGTCGCCGGATGATAACCTGGCCGGCCAGTGGTCTCCGGCACAACATCAAAACCGAGTGCGCTCAAATCTAGTGCATCAACAAACGCATCGATCGCACGTGCCGGATTATCTTCGCTGACATAGTCGTCGAGCCGCTCGGGAAACAGCGTCGCTTGATTGCGATCAGCACCCTCGATGAACCGCTTCATGATCCACCCCGCAGAGAATCAACGAAATAAGTCTATCACAAGCGACGAGCTGTCTTTTCACACACCCTCTCCACATAAGAGACATCAACCTGCGGCTTAGCCTGCGCAGTCACACCCAAGTGCTGGTTCCCGCATCAGAAAGATAAGCTGAGTGCGTGGGAAGAACACTGCATCGTTCGACGGCCTCAGAGCGGCGCTTATGCCGCCGGCGCGGTCGCTAAGCTGGGGAGCACGCTTTCCGCTTTTCTCAAGTGATCCGCAATGTCAGCCTCTATCGCATCGACGTGCGTGAATGGACACATGTGGCCAGCGCCATCGACTTCGATGTAACGACTACGCGACAACGCTTGCCGCAGGATATCGCAGACCCGATGCATCGTGTCTGACGTCAGCCCCCCTGGAACCTTCTGAGATCATTTTTTAACTGAGTGTTTCTAGGCTCATCCTCACCACTGAGGAGTGCCACATGGGACGTAGAACTGAAGCTTCTGACCGCACCGTCAAAGACATCCGGCGTCAAACTCGGAAGCGATATTCATCCGAGGAGAAGATCAGGATCGTCCTTGCAGGACTGCGCGGCGAAGACAGCATTGCCGAGCTGTGCCGTCAGGAAGGTATCGCACAGGGCATGTACTACAGCTGGTCAAAGGAGTTCTTGGAGGCTGGCAAAAAGCGGCTAGCCGGTGATACCGCACGGGCAGCGACCTCTGATGAAGTGAAGGATCTACGACGCGAAGCGCTACACCTCAAGGAGGTTGTCGCGGAGCAGGCCCTGGAACTTCGGCTGCTCAAAAAAAGCATGATCGGAAGTGGGGGCAACGACACATGAGGTATCCCGCGACGGAGAAGCTGGAGATTATTCGCCTTGTCGAGCAATCACATCTGCCAGCAAAACGCACATTGGATACGCTCGGCATCCCACGTACGACTTTCTATCGTTGGTATGACCGGTATCTCACCGGTGGACTTGATGCATTAGAAGATCGAAAGCCGATGCCTGGCCACGTCTGGAACCGCATCCCGGACGATGTCCGAGAGCAAATTGTCGACTTCGCACTCGAAGAGCCAGAACTGACGCCGCGCGAGCTGGCGGTGAAGTTCACAGATACTCGGAGCTACTTCGTATCCGAGTCTTCCGTCTATCGAATACTCAAAGCGCTCGACCTCATCACAAGTCCCGCGTTCGCCGTCGTCAAGGCTGCTGATGAGTTCCACGACAAAACAACGGCGATCAATCAGCTTTGGCAGACAGACTTCACCTACCTCAAAGTCATCGGCTGGGGATGGTTCTATCTCTCGACCGTCCTTGATGATTACTCGCGTTACATCATCGCTTGGAAGTTATGCACTACCATGAAAGCCAGTGACGTCACTGACACGCTTGAACTTGCATTGGAGGCGTCAGGTTGTGACAAAGTCAACGTCAGACATCGACCGCGACTTCTGTCGGACAATGGTTCATCGTACATCTCTGGTGATCTGGCAGAATGGCTCGACGATCAATCGATGGATCATGTTCGTGGTGCGCCATACCATCCTCAGACGCAGGGAAAAATCGAGCGATGGCATCAAACTTTGAAAAACCGCGTGCTGTTGGAGAACTACTTTCTGCCCGGGGATCTAAAGGCAAGCATCGAAGCATTCGTGACCCACTACAATCACGAGCGCTACCACGAAAGCCTCAACAACGTGACGCCCGCAGACGTCTACTTCGGTCGTAACAAGATCATCTTGCTGGAGAGAGAAAGGATCAAACGAAAGACATTCGAAACACGGCGCTTGCAACATCGCAACGCCGTAGCATAACTTTGAAAACGATGAGCCAATCACTCGCTTAGATCAAACGCTCAACTGTTCCAGATTATGTGACGACGGACACATCTCTGTTGCGGCGACGGCTTTGACATCGGTCGCCTTTGCAGTTTGGGCCGTGGACTATTGGTCGACGCTCGCAACGTATGCGCTCATTGGTGCTAGTCATGGCGGCATCTACACACCTCTCGTCATCTTACTCAGGCAAAATGTTCCTTCCGACAAACTTGGAACCGCTGTCGGTTGGCTGGTCGCGTCCACCTCGACGGGATATGCCTTGTCTATCGGCATTGCTGGATTGTGTATCTATCTGTCTGGCTGGCGTCTTGCATTTCAAGTCGCCGGCCTAGCATCGGTGTTCGGTGCGGCTCTTCTTTTTTTGGCTCTAGCAAAGGTGGAAAACAAGATCAGTGGTTCCGCGGCGAGTGGAAACATCACGACGGAATTGCGTGAGAACCGAGAGAGCAGAACTCTGCTGGGAGGCTATGTCGGCCATTGCTGGGAACTTTTGGGCATGTGGTCGTGGGCGCCGTCATTTCTGGCTGCTAGTCTTGTATTGCACGGCAACAGTGTTGCGGCGGCGGCGCAAGTCAGTGCGGGCCTGATAACTCTGCTACACGTTGTCGGCGCTGTCGCCGCGCTGATTATGGGCGGTTTATCTGACAGGATCGGCCGCAAACCTGTCCTTATCTGGAACACCGCGTTGGCAGCCGGTTTCTCGTTCACGATTGGTTGGCTGGTGTACATTGATCCCTACTTCTTGTTTGTTTTGATGCTTGCATACTCATTCTTCGCGATTGGCGACTCTTCAGTGCTGTCAACGACCACAGCTGAGAGGATCAATCCGAGTTGCTTGGGCGCGCTGCTGGCAATACGCTCACTGCTCGGTTTCATCGCGGGTGCTGCCTCACCTGTTGTGTTCGGACTGACCATCGATTGGCTCCGAGCGTTACAAGCAACCGAAGAACAGGTTTGGGGGGCGGCATTTGCTACACTCGGCATCGCAGGCGCAGCTGCCGTCTACTTTTCTGCCACCCTTAGAGGCGAACGAAGGTCGGAAATAGATCGATGATGCGATGGACGACGAACCAGGTAGGTTGAAATTGAGCTGGTAGGCCGGAGGTCATCTGGGATCAAGAAACCAAGCAGGCTCTACGCGTCAACAAAGGCTCACTCAGCGTCTTCAAGAAGTCCTTCACTTTGCAGGATGGGTACAATCCCTCCTTTCTCCGCGATCTCTAGCAGTTGATCGGGCAGGGGCTTGCCTTGCAATTGCGATCCACTCGCGCAGTTGCGCACTAATCCAGTCTTCCAGTCCACAGAGATTTGATCGCCATCAAGGACGATAGAACCGACATCAGGGCATGGCAGCACGTGAATGCCGTAGTTCACACAATTGCGCAGGCCTAGACCATTAAAAGAGGAAGCGACAACACCTACGACTCCGAGCTTCGAAAGGACATTCCCAATCGGACGGGCAGAGCCCACACCGAAATTGACACCGGCGATTATAATATCTCCGGGTTTGACTTGGTCGCTCCAGCCAGGTCGATTGGCAGAGAAGCAGTACTTAACCTGTTCTTCGACCGGAAGCAGAAATGCTGACCCGGGAAGGATCAAATCAGTGTTGATATCATCCCCAAAAACCCAAGCACGACCTTCGATCTGCAGCGCCATATCTTAAGCCTCCCGCGGATCTGAAATCGTGCCCGCGATGGCAGATGCTGCCACTGTTGCCGGAGACCCAAGATAGATCTGCGCTTCCGGGCTTCCCATGCGACCTTTGAAATTTCTCGTGCTGGCGGTGATACAAACCTCGCCATCACCCAACACGCCCATGTGTCCTCCATAACAGGCACCACACGTTGAGTTCGTTACAACTGCGCCGGCATCCATCAAGGTTGCAACGTAGCCCTTAGCGACGGCTTCCTTCATGACGTTGGTGCTGCCAGGGGTTACGATCATTCGCACGCCGGGTGCCACCTGCTTGCCGCGCATGATTTCAGCGGCAATTGCGAAGTCCTCTATGCGTCCATTGGCGCAGGACCCAATGAATGCCTGATCGATTTTAGTGCCGGCAAGGTCACGGATCGGTTTGGCGTTATGAGCAATCTTATCAGGGAGCACAACCAATGGTTCGAGGTCCGTTACGTCGATGTGTATACTCTGCTCATAGTTCGCATCCGGGTCCGGATCGACTGGTTCAAACTGTTTGCTGGCACGTTCCTTCAAATACGAGGCCGTTACATCGTCGTACTTGAACAACGAGAAGTCGCATGAAAGCTCGGCTGATAGTGTTGCCAAAGTAAACCGACCTTGCATTGGCATTGTTGCGATGGTTTCACCGTCCCATTCGAGGTTGCGACCTGGGAACGAGCCGTAAACATTGGCGATGTGATGCATGATATCGCGCGGATAGACGCGCTCACCAAGTTCCCCATCAAGCGTGAATTTAACGGTGGGCCCAACCAGATACCAAGCCTGTCCTTTGCACAGCGCGTACATCATGTCCGCAAGACCAAGCCCCCGTGCGAGACAATTCAAGGCACCGGAAGAGCAGGAGTGGGAATCATCGCAGGCAAGTGTTGTGCCGGGTAAAGCCAGACCGTCCTCAGCCAGAACGACATGGGCAATACCGTGACGGCCTTCGGAGTAGAATTTCTTGATCCCAAATTTCTCAACGAACTGCCGCATGCGAACCATCGCGTTGGCTGCCGCTATGCTCGGTGCAGGAACGGTGTGATCGGCTACAACAACAATTTTCTCGGGATCAAAAACCCGGGCAGGGGTCTGGTGCCCACCGGTAATGCCAAAAACAATGTCCAGGTCGACGACCAAGTCGAGATCGGCCATCACAATATCACCCGGTTCAACGATTTTACGGCCGGAATGGGCGGCAAGAATTTTCTCTGCAATCGTTTGCCCCATCATGCTCCTCCGGTCATCAGATCTGTTGCACTCAGACACTGAGTCATATGCCACGCGCGCTGCGATATGCGTTGAAGCATAGTCGCAATACGCCAGTGCTATCGATCAGGCAGAGGATTTGTGTGCGTCGGGTGTTCCGGCGCAACTTGGGCGTTTGATCAAGAGAATGACAAGAGTCTTGCTGTTGTTCGCAAGATCAAAATGTAGTGTCAGAACAGTTGCTACCAGGAAGCTGAGCCATTGAACCAAAAAAGTCGTCAGGGCCCTTCCCGATCAATCCGGTGAGGAAGTGGTATTGTCCGCAAGCGCCAGGAGCTGATCCGAAAGCGGTTCCTCAATCGTGACACCATCGTGTTCGGCCTTGCGTCGACATTCATATCGGCGCTCACTCGGCAGTCGGGTATTGGGTTGAGATTGTATCGCGGCCAACAGTGCTTCCAGAGGCTCACCAAAACCAACCTCCCAAGCCAAGCAAACTAACAGCAAGCTCATCGCAATTGGTCGATGTGGCTACACCCGTGTTCCCGGTCAGTTATCTGTGCTGCCAAAGAACTCCTCATCATCCTCTGCACTAAATCAGAAACTGCTTGAGAACATTTTCTGCCGATCGTGCGAGCTAAGCCTCGACCGGAGTCCTTGCCGCACCAACTAACCAGCGTTGACAATTGCGCACCGTGGATCGCACGATACGGCTCATTTCGGTCCACGACCCGTAGATCCAATTCCAAAAGAGAATTCAGCATGACCTATACGCTTGTTGCGCGGTGTCCAAAATCAGGTGCCTTTGGAATTGGGATTGCAACTTATTCCCTCGCTGTTGGGAGCAAGTGTCCGGCTATTGCAACGCGTTGCGGCGCAATAACAACCCAGGCCTTTGTCAACCCGACATTCAAAGCCCTCGGGCTGCGACTGCTAGATAATGGCCATCCTGCGCAGCAGGTTCTTGAGACGTTAAAAGACGCGGACCCTGACATTGAGTATCGTCAGATTGGTGTTGTTGACCGCTGGGGTAACGTGGCATGTCACACCGGAGCCGAAACGAGAAGCTGGAGCGGTCAATTCGTTGGCGACGGATTTGCGGCGCTGGGGAATGTCCTCAAGAACGAAGGCGTGGTCGACGCGATGCAACAAGCGTTCTTATCGGGACCAGAGGACGATCTTGCCGAACGGATCATGTTGGCACTCGAAGCTGGACGTGGTGCCGGCGGACAGCACGGCCTCGATGGTCCACTGCCGGAACGATCCACCAGCCTCCTTATGCACCATGTCGACGAGCATCCAGCTCTCGATTTGAGGGTGGATTCCCATCCGAATGCGGTATCCGAGATGAGGCGTTTGCTCGACGAGTTTCGCCCCTACATCCCGTTTTATCGGCAGCGTTGGCTGGAGCCCGCAAAGGCTGCTCCTCAGGACGCTTTCGTCAAGAATTTACCGGGCGGCGACCAATGAACCATATCCCCGATACGGGGGGCAACGTCGTTTACCAGCGGCCTGTTGATCAGGAATGGAGGCCAAGTTGAAAGCTGCGCGGTTACGCTTGACAACTCTTTAACCGCGCCTTTGTCAGCTTGGTTGACGCTCTACAACGCGAACTTTGATTTGCCGACCATTTGAGGATCGGCGATTCTGCATGAACGCATCATGAACGTGTGGTTTCCCTCTGATCTGCATCGCGGGCGACACCCACGACACACTTCTCCCGGACCCTTGAACGTGCAATGTTCAGGGCTAGTTGCTGTTAGACTTCGTTCGTCTACGATACGAGCTAGTGGGCGAGCAATTGCGATTGCTCAATCTCACCATCTGCTCTGCCCATAACGATCAATTGAAAGTTCCGGAGCTGCCAATGCCTGCCAAGCCATCGACTGATGCCGCTAGCGTTCTTGAGAAAGTTCAAAGCTATCATGCCGAGCTGACGGACATCCGCCGCGATATTCATGCCAACCCGGAGCTTGGACTGGAAACACACCGAACCGCAGAAGTCGTTGCAACGCTGCTCAAGTCATGGGGCATCGAGGTACATCGTATGGTCAATGGTGCTGGCGTGGTCGGCGTTCTGCGCTCCGGCAACGGTCCAAGGAGCATCGGACTTCGAGCTGACATGGATGCCTTGCCGATCCTTGAAGCGACCGGTGCTACCTACCAGAGTGGCAACCGAGGCGTCATGCACGCGTGCGGCCACGATGGCCATACTACGATGTTGTTGGGCGCAGCGCGCTATCTGGCCGAAACGCGCGACTTTAATGGCACCATCAACTTCATTTTCCAGCCGGGCGAAGAGGGCATGGGTGGTGCATTGGCGATGCTCAACGAGGGACTGTTCGAAAAGTTCCCTTGCGACGAAATCTTCGGCATGCACAACCGGCCCGGTGCTGAAATTGGGCACTTCTCCATTACACCGGGGACTGGCATGACCGGCGGCGGCTTCTTTGACATTACGGTTACCGGAAGTGGGTCACACGGAGCGCGGCCAAACATGGGAATTGACCCGGTGGTAGCGGCCTGTCACATCGGCACAGCGTTGCAAACCGTGGTTGCGCGCAATTTGACACCCGGCGATATGGGTGTGCTCAGCGTTACCAAAATCACCGGCGGCGATGCTTATAACGTCATTCCCGAGCGCGCGCACATGAGCGGTACGGTTCGCGCCATGAAGCGAGAGACGCTTGATTTGATTGAAAGTGGGCTCAGGCGCGTTGCCGATGGCGTTGCCGCCGGGCTCGGCGCGAAGGCAGTGGTTGATTATAGGATGTTATTTGCTCCCTTGGTCAATGCACCGGAATCGACTGTGACGATTGCGGATGCGGCAGCCGATCTGGTTGGTCAGGCAAACGTTGATCGCAATCAACCGCCGGTGCCGGCGTCCGAAGACTTCTCGTTTATGCTTGAGAAAGTACCAGGGGCCTTCATGTATATCGGCAACGGCGAGAACAGTGCGCCTGTGCACAATGATCGCTACGATTTCAACGACGACGCCATACCGCTGGGTTCAGCGCTTTGGGCTCGGCTAGTCGAACGAACGATGGTCTCGCAGCCAGGTGACCAATGAGACCTATGGCTGGGTGACGAGGGTTGGATTGTGGCCCTTTGTTTCGTAGCGAGAATGAGCACTTCGTGCCCGCTTGGCGGGGTAACTTCTGTCGTCGTTTGCTCACCTGTGAGGTTGAGCAAATTTGACCCATCTCTGCCGTTTGGCCGAATCTAACTTTTCAGAACCGGATGTCTGATCTTGACGAGAGCCGAAATTGCTCTCTGCAACTTTGGCTCAAAGCGGCGCGAACATGCCGAAGAGCGAGACGGTCACTAAGATCGAACAAGAGAAGTTTGATGCCGCAAGTTGAACGACCCATCGGTGGGTCTTGGGGGCGTCGCAACGTCTTAAACAGCAGACAAGATGTGCACAAAATCGGTTCAGGTCCTTCGGGCCGGAGCACATAACCGGTCCTGAGCAGGCACAGCATGCTCAGAAGTCCTCTTCAATGTTCGATCGAAAGAGCGGCCGCCGCGTCAGAATCGATTGCCGCGACCCACCAACGGATTTGCATCAAACAGGTTGTGCTTGGGTCTGGGTCAGCCAAACGAGCCCGACGAGCAGCAGCGCAGCTGATGCGACGCAGGCGATTGTTCGCACTGAGTTCCAGAAGGTCCAACGGGGTACGTACGTCTGAGACCAGTAGTCTCGGGTGGTCTCGAGTGACACCTCCAGTCCTGCCAATGCCTCGTTCATCGGAACGTTGAAAACGACTGTGACGGAGAAGCAGCCGATGAGATACACGAGCCCGGCGAGCATGATCAGCGTTCCTGCCGGACCTGACAGGCCGAAAGCTCCGTAGCCTGCGACGACAACAGAAATCGCGGCCATTCCGAGAAACAGCGCCATGAACACCCAACGAAAAATCTCGCGGTTGATCGTTTGCATCGCTTCAATGCCGCCGTGACCGCCAGTGAGCACTAAAGAGCGCATAATGAAATCAGAGAACGCAAGGAAAACGCCACCGACAAGGGCATAGGCAATCACGGCGAAATGAATCAGAAAGAAGAATGCGGTGTCCATGTCAGTCACTCCTCATTGCGGGGTGGGCAGGGGACGTTGGTCACCTGCCCTGTGTTGTGGTGGGATCATGCAGCCCTAGACCAAGCACCGGCGACCATTGCGGTCTGCGCAAACTTCGAGAAGTCCCGTGGCTTGCGACCCAGGGCCCGCTCAACACCATCGGATGTGTGGGCATTGCGGCCATCTAGTGTTTCACGCGCAACCGCGGTGAAGACGTCGGCGACATTCTCACCTCCCAACGCTGTGACATTGTCGTGGAAGTCATCGAACGAGATCGGAATATGTTGAACCCTGCGGCCCAAAGTGCTGGACAGCACTTCGGCCATCTCGGCAAAGGTAAGCAGTCGCGGACCAGTTACCTCGTATCGCATGCCGAGATGACCATCTTCAGTCAATGCCGCTACCACTACGTCAGCGATATCGTCGATGTCGATAATCGGCTCGGCAACTTCGCCTCCCGGCATCGGCAGCACCCCGCCAAGTATCGGGTCGCGCAAATATCCTTCGCTGAAATTCTGCGCAAACCATGCGGCCCGAACAATGGTGAACGGAACGCCCGAGTTGCGAACGATCTCCTCGCCCAGGCTGGCAAAATGCTCGCCGCGGCCCGATAGCAGCACAATGTGCTCAAGCTTGCTCTCCGCTGCAACTTTCGTAAAGGCCTCCAGCTTTTCCACCGCGCCCGGGAATGCCAGATCGGGGAAGTAAGTCACATAGGCTTTGGCGACGCCGCTGAGAACGGGCGCCCATGTGGCCGGATCTTCCCAATCGAACGGAGTGGTAGAACGCCGCGCGCCGTACCGGACGGGCAGTCCTTTGGCTTCAAGTTTTCTGGCAACGCGTGCGCCGGTTTTTCCAGTGGCGCCGATAACAAGGATAGGTTGGTCCGTCATTTTTGTTTGCCTTTCGACGCTATGCTGCACTGCTACGGACTTGGCCGACAAGTATTGACCAGTCCATGCCAAGTGCTGCGTACACATCACCGGCCTCGGCGCTTGCATTGTCTGCGAGGATCTCGACCATGAGGCTTGCGCCATCTGCGACGACGACACCGGCTTGTGACAAACGCTCAAGAGCCGTCTCACGTTTGGTCGTGTTGAACGTTCCACTTGCGTCGACTGCAACGTAGGCCTCGAACCCTTCGCGAACGGCGCGCATGGCCGGGAATGCGGCGCAGACTTCCAGTGACACGCCGGCAAAGATCAGTTTGCTTCGCCCCGTGGTGTGGATCGCCTCAGCGACGCGTTCATCGTCCCAGGCATTCACGCTCGTCCGGTCGATGAAAGGTTGCCCGGGTAAGGCATCTGCCAGTTCTGGAAAAGCTGGTCCCCAAAGCGTCTCTGACGATGTCGTCGTTGTAACGATTGGCAGGTTGAGCGCCTTCGCAGCCTTAGCCAATCCGACGATATTGTGTTTGAGTTCCGCAATCGAATAGTCGCGAATACCGGTCATCAGACCGACCTGATGGTCGACGAGCACCAGGGCGGCATTGTCGCGAGTCAAGGGGGCTGGGTTATGTAGGAAAGTCATGGTCTTCTCCTTTCAAGGTTGGTCCTTAGCAGTGGGATTGAGTTGTCAGTCGATGGAGCCAAGAAGGCCGGCGCGATAGTCGGCTTCAACGGCATCGAGTTCGGCTTCACTGCCCATTGCAAATGGGCCGCGTTGAACAAAGGCTTCCCGCAGTGGGTGTCCGCAAAACAGAACCGCATGTGCGGCAAGTTCAGAGGAAATCGAGATGTCTGAGGCGTCTGCGAAAGCGACTGCCGTACCAGGTTGAAGGACTGTTGTTATCACCCCCGACGCAACGGTAACCGCCCCCTCAATGGCAAGGATCCATGCGTGTTGATCGCTTTCACCATGATGCTGGAAGCGTCCGCAGACCTGGAGGTCGATATCAAGAAGAGTCAGCGAAACGACCGGTGCAGCCGCACCCGCAACACCGCTGCTGTTGCCGAGAACAAGCCGAGCGTTGGCCCGGTCCCCGGAGATACGTGGAATGTCTTTCGCTGGGACGTGGAATGCAGCAGGCGCGTCATGACGCCTATCTGCAGGTAGATTGACGAATACCTGAAGCGCGTGGGTTCTTGCGCCAGGGCATGGCTCTTCATTATGGAGCGCCCCGCGCGCAGCCTTGAACCAATAAAGGTCGCCGGGCGCCAAATCGATGTTGTTGCCGAGCGAGTCGCGATTGTGAAAGGCGCCTTCGCTGTCTTCGAACATCAACGTCACTGCAGATAGCCCGGCGTGGGCATGTGTCCCGAAGGTAGGCTTGGTCTTGACGAAGTGATCCACCATAATCAGCGGGTCCATCAGCCCTGAAAAGTCAGTGTGCTTGTAGCTCTGGGCCGAGAACCCTTTGCCTATTGCGATCGTTTGGCCGTCGCTTTGCGCTAGGCTCTTGCGTGGCGCGGTTGCAGATTTGCCGATGACTTGCATGTTCATGTCGCTCTCTCGTGTTTGCTGCATTGACAATATCCACGAGACAATTCCCTGAAAATCCGCCAATATCAGAACCTATCGTTCTAAATTCAGAACGATGAAGGACGATGCGGCATGGATCTAAACGACGCTTATTTCTTCGTTCAAGTGGTCGAAAAGGGTGGCTTTTCGGCTGCGGCGCGGACGCTGAATATTCCGAAATCGAAGCTCAGCCGTAGAGTGAAGCAACTTGAGGATGACCTCGGCGTGCGCCTCTTGCAGCGCACATCACGCATCGTGACCACGACAGAAATTGGTGAAGAATACTATCGCTACGCGCAGGATGCCTTGATCCGGTTTGAGGCCGCCGAAACTGCTATCCGCCGCAGAACCAATAGCATCGAGGGCTCCGTTACCGTTTCCTGTTCAGTGGGAATGGCGCAATTTGCATTCGATCAGATCTTGCCCCGTTTTTTGCAAGACAATCCTCGAGTGACGGTGGTTCAACAGGCGTCGAACCAGTTAGAGGATTTGGTGAAAAGCGGTATCGACTTTGCGATCCGTGGACATATGGACAAGCTACCGGACTCAAGTCTGATCCAGGTACGGCTCGCGCATGTGGAATGGCATCTGTTCTGCTCTCCCGAGTATCGCGACGCGCTCGACTCTTCGGATGAGCCCATAGCAATCGCACACCAGCCAGCTCTGGTTCTTGGCCGCCCGAGAGAAACACATCAATGGTTACTCGCCGATTATAATGGTCAAACTGCTTCCGTGCCTTGCAACGTTCGATTGGCCAGCGATGACATGACCACCCTCAAGCGCGCGGCTGCACTTGGCTTGGGAGTAACAGCTCTGCCGTCCTATGTTTGTAGGCAGGAACTGAAAGCGGGGTCCCTCGCTCGAATATTGCCAAACTGGACTGCAGGCCGCCCGCAGATCAGCCTATTGATGCCATCGCGGCGGGGACTTTTGCCGGCGCATGAGGCTTTCCTTGACTTCCTCAAACAAGAATTGCCCGCTGTGCTTGCTGACAAGGAATAAGACAATCGGTAGGCCGAAGTATCCAATTTCTGCTTTGTCTGCAAAGTCGATTTTGGGCCGACTGCACTGCATGTTTTCCCCGGGGTCAAAAAATTGAAATGCTAACTGTGCATTGGGGCTGCATGTCATTTAGAATCGGCCATCTGTCGCGAACGCAATTCTCACCGTGCTAACCAGCAGCCCATGTCCGATTTGTGAACCTCGCGGATATGGCAGATAGCTGAAACTCGGCTCACTGGTACCCACAGCGGAGCAGAGGTAACCACCGGGCACCAAGTCAGCTTTGATTAAGAATTGCCGACACCATTATTTTCTTTAGTCGGCACACAGAAGCCTACTGTCTGTCCTATACAATCTAGCATGCGTGGGGTGTTGCGAGCCTGGCGGCCGTAGCGGAAGAGTGTATGCTCATTGATACCATTCCCTATTGGAGTACCTATCATGTGTTGGAGCGACGATCGTTCGATAGCTTGAATTTGTTTGGTACTTGATAGCAATCAGTGAGTCGGCACCTAACAGTGATCACCCAATGTGCCGGTTTGATATTTCGTCTGCAAAAATTTCAGCGTTAGTTGCGGCCGTGACGGGACGAAGCTGAAGCCGTGTGCGGTGTACATCAGGAAATTGCACTACTATCCGTCGGCTGCTTTCAACAATGCCTCAACTGTGTAAGTCTGCGCCTAGAACTTAGAGATCAATCGGGAGCGGCGGCAGTTTATGTACAGAGTAGGTGTCGACATTGGTGGCACATTCACAGATTTCGCACTGCACGATAGTGCTAATGACCGACTTGCGATTCACAAGCAGCTAACGACGCCAGTGGATCCGTCACAGGCTGTGATTGAAGGAGTCAGAACGTTAGCAGCCGACAATGCAATTATGGTTTCTGATATTAGGGAAATTGTCCACGGAACGACGCTCGTCACCAACTCCGTGATTGAACGCCATGGTGCCAAAACTGGTATGCTCGGCACCGCCGGTTTTACCGATATCATGGATACCGGACTTGAGCGGAGATACGATCTATTTGACCTTCGGGTCATGTACGCCCAGCCACTTGTACCGCGCGAGCTGCGACTCGAGGTTCCGGAACGTGTGCGCTTCGACGGTTCAATTGCAACGCCGCTTGACACAGATGCCGTACGCCAGGCTGCACATCAATTTGCCGAGCAGAACGTGGAGGCCATTGCTGTGTGCTTCCTGCACGCTTATGCCAATCCAGCACACGAAATTGAAGCCGCCAAGATTCTTCGAGAAGCACTACCAAACGTCTTTATTTCAGCATCAGCCGATGTCTCACCCAGCATGCGTGAATTCGAGCGCTGGACCACAGTCAGTGTGAATGCCTTCACAGGGCCGATGTTTGATCGCTATCTGCACCGGCTTGAGACAGGACTGAACGACAGTGGATTTGCAGGCAAGCTATACATCATGTCATCAAGTGGCGGCATGATGACAACAGCAACTGCTCGCCGGTTTCCCGTTCGTGCGCTCGAATCAGGACCGGCCGCAGGCGCCCTGATGAGCGCCAGTCATGGTCGCGCCCTCGAATTAGAAAACCTATTGTCATTTGATATGGGCGGCACTACCGCAAAGGGCGCCCTGGTCGTTGGCGGCGAACCGATCAAACACTACGACATGGAGGTTGCTCGCGGCTACCAGTTTCGCAAAGGCAGCGGATTAACCGTCCGTATTCCCGTTCTCGATATGATCGAAATCGGCGCTGGCGGCGGGAGTATAGCCGATGTTGATGACCGCGGCTTACTGAAGGTTGGTCCGCGCAGCGCAGGCGCAATGCCGGGTCCGGCCTGCTACAGCCAAGGCGGTGACCGACCGACTCTGACCGACGCCAACCTGCTGTTGGGCTATCTCGACGCCGAATTTTTTCTAGGCGGAACGATGGATCTCGACGTCAGTGCTGCTGAGGCCGCGATCAGCGATGGCATTGCTCAGCAGCTTGGTGTCGACACAATGCGGGCGGCCTATGGCATCCATGATATTGTCAGTGAGGACATCGCGCGTGCTTTCCGAATTCACGCTAGCGAACGGGCCTTTGACTATCGCAGTGCTAGCATGGTCGCGTTTGGAGGCTCCGGACCGTTGCATGCTATGTCGGTTGCGCGGAAACTCAAGATTCCAAGAGTCGTCTTTCCCGTTGCAGCTGGTGTGATGTCGGCGCTTGGCCTGCTGGTTTCTCCACTTGCTTTCGAGGTTGCCCGGGCACGAAGGGGCTATCTCTCCGACCTTGAGGATACTGATATTGAATCAACATTTGCGCCACTCGCAGCGGAGGCATCCGGAATTCTTACCGAAGCGGGGATTGCGGCCGACGATATCCGCATCGTGCGACGGCTCGATATGCGCTACCAGGGGCAGGGACATGAAATCGAGGTGGTGTTGCCAAGCGGACCAATCACGATTCCTGAAGTCGAAGAGCTGTTCGGCGAAACGTACAAGTCAATTTATACGTTACGCCTCGATGAACCGGCCGAGATCATCAATTGGAAGCTGGAGGCCGTTGGCCCTGCCAACAGCCTCGGTGATCAATACGAGCTAGACGGTGGAGATGATGCAGGAACCGCACGAAAAGGAACGCGCTCAGCCTATCATCCCACACAGCAGAACTTTGTCGAATGGCCCGTCTACGATCGCTACGCATTAAGGCCTAGCATGGAGATCAAAGGACCAGCCTTAATTGAAGAGCGAGAAAGCACCTGTGTTATCGGGCCGGACGATCGGGTCGTCGTAGACGCGCGCTTCAATCTCATCGCTGATTTAGATTTAGAGGCCTAAACGCATGCAAGAGACTCCGCAAACCGAATTCGATGCCGTCAGCCTCGGCATCATGTGGGACCGTTTGGTGTCAATCACTGATGAAATCGTATCGACACTCGTGCGCTCGTCATTCTCTACGATCGTCAACGAGAGCTATGATCTTACGTGCGTATTGTTGGATGCCGATGCCCAGACGATTGCCCAGGGGACTTTCAGCGTTCCGGTCTTTATCGGGAGCGCTCCGGTTACCGCGCGTCACATGCTTGAACGTTTCCCGCCGGAGACGTTGCAACCCGGTGACATTATCATGACCAATGACCCTTGGCTCGGCACCGGACATCTGTTCGATATCACGATGATGCGGCCGGTGTTTTATAAAGGGCGGATAGTTGCTTACACCGTCAGTATCACGCATCTGCCGGATATCGGCGGCACCGGTTTTGGTTCTTCTGCGACGGAAGTGTTCCAAGAGGGGCTGCGATTACCAATACACAAGTTGTTCGAGGCGGGAAAACGGAACGAGCTTGTTGTTGAAATTATTCGCACCAACGTGCGCGTTCCTGAGCAGACGATGGGAGACATCATGGCCAACGTTGCTTGCAGCGAAGTTGGCGCCCGTGAAGTTGAAGCATTCATGGAAGAGTATGGTCTCGATACACTTGAGCATCTGTCAGCAGCGATCCGCGGACAGTCCGAGCGCCAGATGCGCGCGAAGATCGATGCGTTGGAGGATGGCACGTACACCAATCGTGTTTCGGTCGAGGGATTTGACACATCGGTCGAGTTCGCTGTCGAAATCAAAATCGAAGGTGACAGGGTTGCAGTCGATTTTGAAGGCACGTCGGGTTGCGTCAAGGCGGGCGTCAACGTGCCATTCTGCTATACCAATGCCATGGTGCTCCACGCGATCAAGACCCTGACGCTTCCCAACATTCCAAACAATCAGGGCTCGGCCGCGCCGATCACGGTGACGGCACCGGAGGGCTGCATTCTCAACGCTCAATCTCCGTGGCCGACGGGAGGTCGACATGCCATGGGCCACTTCATCACACCGCTTGTTTATGGTGCACTGATGGAAGCCGCGCCAGATGACCTACAGGCTGACAGCGGGATGATGAACCTTGTAACTTTCCAGGGAACTCGGGTGGACGGTCGTCCATTCGCCACGCTCTATTTCGCCTCGGGTGGTTTCGGCGCCCTCAAAGGGCTGGATGGATGGCCCGCAATGCCGCACCCCTCCAATATGGCGACAGTTCCAGTAGAGATCTGGGAAAACCTGACCAACACGACAATCGTTTCAAAGCGTCTGCTTCCGGACACTGGAGGAGCGGGCAAGTGGCGCGGTGGCGTTGGTCAAGAGGTGGTCCTGCGCAACGATACCGGAAATGACATGACACTAATGGGCATGGGCAATCGCACAATACATGCCGCCAAAGGGTTTTCCGGTGGTCATGAAGGTGCATTGCGTGTCCATATGCTGGAGGGTCAGCCGATTCATGCCAAAGGCCGAATTGCTATTGCGCCTGGCGAGACAGTCCGCTTGATCGAAGCAGGCGGCGGTGGGTTCGGCAATCCGGCAGAGCGCGATCGTGCGGCTATTGCAGCAGACATCTCCAATGGCTTCGTTAGTCGCGAGGCCGCAGCGCGTGATTATGGATATCAGGAATGATGCAAGGCGAGTGCAATCGTTGGGAGTAGACGATCATGGACCCAGAGCTGCGAGCTGACGCGAAAGATGTTCTAATCCGTTATGGTGGAGATGCATTCCCAAACCTGTTCCAGACGGCCAAGGGCACTGTTGTCACCGACGACGAGGGTCGTGAGATTCTGGATTTCACCTCCGGCCAGATGTGCGCTACCCTCGGGCACAACCATCCAGCAATAACATCAGCAATCAAAAGGAGCTGCGATACAGCCCTGCATCTTTTCTCCGGCATGATCCCAGAAGCTGCTGTTAAACTCGGCCGCATGCTTAAGGACTGGCTTCCTGGTCCGCTGCAGAAATCTCTCTTCGTCAACACAGGCAGCGAATCGAACGAGGCGGCATTGCGTCTCGCTAAAATCACGACTGGCGGATACGAAGTTATCGCACTTGGCGGTTCCTGGCATGGGACGACTGGCGGCTCAGCCGCTGCGACATTTGCCAGTGATCGGCGCGGTTACGGTCCGAAGGTACCGGGCGGCCATGTCATTCCCGAGCCGAACGCTTATCGCTGCCCCATAGAGCATTGTCGGGACACATGCGACATGAGTTGCCTACGGGTCGGGCTCAAGATGTTCGACATGGCAACCGACGGCGAACCAGCGGCGATCATTGCCGAGCCTGTGATTTCCGCTGGTGGCATCATTGTGCCGCCTGAGGGCTATTTCGATGCGCTTAAGAAAGCCGCACATGAGCGCGGCATGAAACTCATCTTCGATGAAGCGCAAACTGCCTTTGGCCGGCTAGGCACACCGACAGCGGCTGCCAAGATCGGCGTGACACCAGATATCATGACGCTCTCCAAAACCCTTGGAGGCGGACTGCCATTGGCTGCCACTGTTACAACGCCGGAAATCGAAGAGGCGGCACATCGCGCCGGCTTCACCTTTTATACCAGCCATGTCTCTGATCCCCTTCTCGCCAATGTCGGCCTCGCAGTGCTTGAAACGATCGCTCAAGAGGATCTGATGCCCCGCGCATTGGAAATGGGTGATTACATGATGGCGGGCCTCCGGGATTTGCAGCAACGCCACGAAGTGATCGGAGACATCCGGGGGGAAGGTTTGTTGATTGGGGTCGAGCTGGTCAAAGATCGACAATCTCGGCAGCCATTCCACGTCCTTGGCGCATTGACCACGGAGCGTTGCTTTGAGATGGGACTTTCGATGAACATTCGGAGACGACCAGAGCGTGGATCGGTTTGGCGCATCGCACCGCCCCTGACCGTCTCTCGCGACGAGGTTGATCGCGCGGTTACCATCCTCGATCAAGCTTTAACCGAGAGTCTGGATCGGATCTGAATTGATGCACCCGATAATCGATTTTCGAAGCGATCTGCTTGTCCCACCGTCAGCGGCCGTGAAGGCGGCAATGCTTGAGGCTATGGAGACCTCGCCAGAATTTGATTTACGCGGTGATCGTTATCAACGGAATCTCGAAGAGCAAGTTGCTTCGCTATTGGGCAAGCAAGACGCACTGCTGTTCCCGACATGCACGATGGCCAATCAAACAGCACTCGCGGTTCATAGTCGGCCGGGAGATGTGGTGATCGCAGAACAGAATGCACACATCATTACTTCAGAGGGTGGCGCCCCCGGCGGTAATTCCGGTGTCATGGTAATAGGGCTTACCGGTAGCGAAGGCCTGCCGAATTATGCCCGGGTGGAGCAGCTGCTTGTGACGCCCACCTCCGTTCTCACACCGCGAATTGGAGCGTTGTTTCTCGAGAATACGCATCTGAGGTCAGGCGGCTCTGTGCTCGACTACGTCGGCACGACAGATCTATCGAGGTTGGCCAAGCATCGTGGCGTCGCTGTTCATATCGACGGGGCTCGGTTGTTTAATGCGGCCGTCGCGTCAGGCAGAACACTATTAGAGCTGGCGGCGAGCAGTTCGTCGGTTTCGATCAGCCTCAACAAAGGCCTCGGGGCACCATTCGGTGCGATGCTGGCAGGCGATAGTGATTTCATCGCAGAGGCATTGCGCGTCCGCCAACGCTATGGCGGTGGTGTTCGACCAACATCAATCGTATGTGCGGCAGCGTTAGCGGCGCTCCAGTCGTTTAATCACATCCATGAAGACCATCGGCGTGCAAGAGAGATCGCTCAAAAAGTGGCCCAGATGCCGGGCGTCTCCGCGTGTCCAGAGCCGCAAACGAACATAGTGTTTGTCTCGTTAAAGTCGGAGCTTTGTGTTGAGAACGTCATCGAAGAATTGCGTAAAGTGGACATCCTGCTGCTGCCGTTCGGATCAAACAAGCTTCGAATTGTTACCCATCGTGGGATCGATGATACGGCGCTGAAATATGCGTCAACGACCATCGAAAGTGTTCTGACCCAGTTGCATCGCTCATGATCTTGTCTGAGCAGGTAAGAGAATAGCGCCAAAAATTCCTTGAAGACATGACCAGCCAACCGCAATGGCCTCATGCGGTGCGTCTCCCGCCACTTCCAGTAATGGCGACCTCCGATTGATCGATGATCTAGTCGAGATATAAATTATCTGTGCGATCTTCAATGGCCCAAGTACCGGTGATGACCGACGTCTAAGAGTTACCGTTTGCCGGGGAAGCGATAGTCGATAAGAGTTCTTCTAATATGTTGGTCTGATGTCGGCTCTGTGGAGAGGGCGTGTGAAAACGCCTTTGGATCGGGCTCTTGCTGGGGCAATGCACAAGGCGTGCGGCGATTTGGTTTTTTCGCTTCAAATCGCTTTGAAGCGCCTCTGTAGCTGGCAGAAGGCGTTCTGCGGGATGATGGTCACCGCGAACCATGATAAGAACGCCCGAATAGCCTTGATCAACTCCGGTGCACCGACAATCGCGATAACCCGCATCATGTTGTAGGCGAGCACATGTAGCGCCATCTCAGTTGCGACGTGTTTGAGCGTTCGCATCTTGAAGTGCGTCGCACCCATCCAGGCTTTGATCGTACCGAAAGGATGCTCGACTGTCTGGCGGCGCAGAGACATCTTGTCAGGATTGTCTTCAAGACGCTGTTGGACGCGATCCAAAACATCTTCGCGTTCCCACCGTGAGATGCGGCGCTGTTTGCTTGGCGTGCAGTGGTGCTTGACCGGACATGTCTCGCAGACGGTTGTCCAGTAACGATGAAGAACCTTGCCATCCTCATGCCGTGTCATGCGCTGCGTGAGATGCTGGCCCGCAGGGCATACATATAGATCTTGATCGGCGTCATAGATGAACGCACTGCGGTCGAACCGACCGCGCGCCTTTGCATTTGATGTCGTCACCTTCGGCAGCGTCACCGTGATGCCGTCGTCTTCGCAGGCAACGATCTCCTCGCCCTTGTAGTAGCCCTTGTCGGCAACGGCATCGAGTTTTTCGACACCGAGTGCGTCGCGCGCCTGATTGGCCATATCTGACAGCGCGCTTCTGTCCGACCCGATGTTCGTGACCTCGTGCGCAACGATCAGGTGATGCTCGGTCTCGACGGCGCTTTGCACATTGTAGCCAACGACGCGGGGATGCCGGCTGGTGATGGCCATGGAGCGTGCATCGGGATCTGTTTCCGAGATCTGGTTGACGCCTGTACGGTCCATCTCTGCTTGGACCTCAGCGAGCTTGTCGGCTTCCTTCCTGAGCCACGCAACTTTGTCGACGACACGCTTGATCTGCGCGGCGCTGACCGGCATGCCAGTTGCAGAGTGCACCTCGTCGGCGCGATCAAGCTCTGACAGATAGCGCTGAATGCGTTCGTCGATTTCCTTGAAGCGCTTGCGCAGTTTCTCGCGCGTAAAATTCTTGGCCTTGGCATTCACGGCCTTGAACTTACTGCCGTCGATGGCAACGCTGTCGCTGTTGAGCAGATTGATATCGCGACACAGCGCAACGAACTGCCGGCATACGTTGCGGATCGCCGACCCGTTGTCCCGGCGAAAGTCGGCAATGGTTTTGAAGTCGGGCTTCAATGACCCCGTCAGCCAGATCAACTCGACATTGCGACCGCACTCGCGTTCCAGGCGGCGCGAAGACTGAACCTGATTGAGATAGCCGTAGACGTAGATCTTGAGCATCGTCGCCGGATGATAACCAGGTCGCCCCGTGGCTTCCGGCACAATGTCAAAACCAAGCGTACTCAAATCCGACGCATCGACGAAGGCGTCGATCGCGCGTACCGGATTGTCATCGTCCACATAGTCATCCAGGCGCTCGGGAAACAGCATTGTTTGATTGCGATCGGCACCCTCGAGAAACCGCTTCATGACCCGCCCTCACAGAGAATCAATCAGGCAAGCGTATCATGAGTGGGAGGCTACGTTTTCACACGCCCTCTGGACCAAGCGGATGTGAAACGTTACTAACAGTCGGTGAGCTGGTGCTCCAGGCGCAACAAGGCATACTAGCCGGGACCAAGTCCGGTAAGATCAAACAGCAGACATCCTAGGTGGGCTGCCGTGGGGGCAAGGGTCAAAGCTTGAGCCGTTGGTACGAGCGCTGTTTGACGAATAAGTCGTGTAGCAATTGGATTTGCGTTCCTCAACCATCCGCTCTACTGATGCTAGTCTTTGGTGCATCTGAGAACTGCACCAAACATAACTTAGATTGGCAGATTGTAGTTGGATGGCCCGCAACAGAAAATGCTGGCGCTGAACAGAGCGAGACACACGGTCACCTGTCTCTGCACTTCAACCATAACTCAAGCTCATGAGGGGACGATTCAGGCATCCTTGCAATGCGGTTTATATTTGATGTCGTCCCCCACGCTTTCTTCGACACATGCTTGAGACGCACTAGAAGTTGGCTAGGCTAGGACCACGAGAAGGGAATTCTCTTGGTCTTTAAATCAGAAGAAATCGATATTGCACTTGCCAGAAATCTTGGCGGCTCAGAAGCAGTCGGAACCTTGCAAGCATTAGTCGACGACCAGAGTAATACTGAATCATTCACGGAACTTGGTCGAGAATGACAAATGGGACTTGTTACGTACCTATTGAGCATGGCTCGGGCCGCTAATGAGCGAACCAAGGCAGGAAAGTAGCGGTCCGCATTGGGTAAGATCCCTATTGGGCTCGTTGAGCAAGTCTATGCTGCCCCTCGAGTAGATTTGATGTTACGCAATATCGTGGAGAGCAACGAGTTTGCCGGCGATCCGGTCGATCTAACGTTCGAAATCAAATGGGAGCTCGCAAAGTTCGTGGCGGAACGAGGAATGGTGCCGTTTAGCCAGCAGTAGGCAGTGTCATTGCCGCGTCGAGCATCCTGTAGAATCGGTGTGGACATTGAGTGAGCCCATTTGCCCTCCAATATTGGACATCCATCACACTGTGTTGATAGTGACTTTTGCCAAAGGTCTTGCCTGTTGATTACGCAATCACAAGCCAACTCATGTACAAGTGCTGAGTATCGGAGCGCACCAAGCCACCCTTGCTGCCCGCGAGCCAGGCAATGATTTCACCGATAGAGATGGCAGGGTTTCTCTCGCCTGATGAATGTCGCCGCGTCATTGGCGAAGCACTTGCTGGCGACAGCTCCGTTGGAACTCTGGTCGGTGGAGATAAGCAGTTGTCAACTAGGCGGGCCGAGACCTATTGGCTTGACGAAAATTCTGTATCTTCGTGGATTTTTGACCGCATGTTACGAGCCATCGCTGAGAGCAATCGTCGGCATTTCGGCTTTGAGATCGAGGAATTTGCCGAACGTATGCAGGTGTCTCACTATACTGCTGAGCATCAGGGGTTCTTCGACTGGCATGTCGATATTGGTAACGGGCGGCTAGCAGCAAGGCGCAAGCTAACGGCGGTTGTGCAGCTTTCGGCTGATAATGCATACGAAGGTGGATTCCTGGAAGCAAATTCGAATGGATCGGTCGAATCGGCGTCGAAGAAAATCGGTACCATGCTCATCCTGCCGAGCTTCGTGTTGCATCGTGTCAGCCCCGTGTTGGACGGCGAACGCTATTCGCTCACACTCTGGTCCCATGGTCCCACATTCCGATAAGGGAACGCAGACGGACGATGAACCTCTGTCTGTCAGGTCGTTTTCGCAAGTCTCTTCGCCTCCGGTCATTGTTGCAACAGTCACACTTGTATGCTGATCGAGCATCGAAGTTGTTTCTAACTGGGAAGAACTCAAGAGGTTCATTGAACATGTCCGCAAGTGGGTTGTAATTGATTGCTAATCCATCCATGCTGCGCGGGCGCTCATGCATGGAGCGTGACTTTCAGAGTCATCGGGCATTTGATTTCCGGCATTTTCCCGATGGCTCGTTGGCCGCTTTCAACATGCTGCTCCGCCCTCTTGATCAAAAAAACTCCTGAAATTTGCTCGGGCGGCTCGAACGCTGGCTCATCGAAAGAAACTTGGCACTTGGGTGGCGAGCACGACTATTTGACGACATGTAAGACGGGAAACACGCGTCATGCCCAAATCAATTACTCGCGTTTCACACCGCCACGCAATCCAGCAAGCACGATCCTGATCTTCTCTTCTGATTAATATCGCTTCCGGGTCTGACGCCGGATATCTTTTACGGCGCGATCAGCAGCTTCAGTTCTAAGTCCCATGTAGCCTCCTCAGTGATGAGGATGAGCCTAAAAACACTCAGAAAAAAAAGCTCTCAGAATGCTCCAGAGGCGCCGACGTCATACAGTAGATACCTGCTTACTCGACTGGCACCCCAGAGAAAGACGCATACAGCGAGCAAAACCCTAAATGACTGCCGATTGAATAAAAACCGTCGGCACTATTCGGCGAACTTCTGACGCGCGAATCAGAGGGTCACCAAGATGAGGAACATGTATGCAAATCACCGTGCGTGACAACTGCATAGTTCGTTCCCATGAGTCCCTATGGGGCGCGTGTAGTCGTGCTTTCTATGAAGTGCCAGGACTGCAGCACATACTGAGACATCTATTGACAGGTGGAATGTTCGTGCGCTGGTCGAACAATCTACCAGATGATGAATTCACTGAACGATTGGCGAATGTGATTGTAACTGTGAGCGCAGAAGCCATAGTTTTCGATAATCCCGATCAAACGAGGTGAGCTATAAAATCCATTTATCTGGCACGCACATATTCTTAAGGTTCTTCATATACCAACTATCGAGAGTGACCCGCCGCCTTGAATTGCGCGTCATGCCATTGAGTGCGTGTTTGCGGATCGGAGGTTGCGGATGAGTTATACAGTCGCTGGGGCAGTTCTTGTTGCCGTTATTGGGATTGTAGGTCTGCTCGTTGTCAAAAAGCTCCTCGATGATGAGAAGAAGAAGCAGGTGAAGCTCAGAGCTCCTCGGAGGCTCAGGCTGTCAACATCCGATGTTGCCGCACAAGAGAGCGCCGAGGCCAAGCGTCGAAAAAATCAAAACCCAAAGTTTGGCCGCAAGACATTCGAAAAACCAAAGAGCGCTCGAAAAATGTTCAGCTGGTCGTAGACAAACGATATGCTTGGCAGTCACTCTTGCATCTTTCTCAAGTAATGCTCGGCATGTTGGTAGAAGTTTTCGGCCTCTATCGCATCTCCATTCGTTGCGGCATCGCGAGCAAGCGACATGTAGTGTTCGTACCGACGTTGGTTGCTTGTAGAGTTGTTTGGATCGGAACGGCGCGACCCTCTATGCACTGACACCTGCCTTGAGCCGTTAGCGTTCCACTTGTTCCCATATCGGCGATTTGGTGAACCCGAGCTGGTCATATTCTACTTTCCCAATTGACGTGTTGAGTCTGTGCCGTGCAGCATCGAACTGCACAACCTGCCAACACAGCATCCCTGCTCTCTTATTGATAGTTTGCAGCACCCTCTAACGTTGCGCTTCAATCGTGAATGCCAACGTTGTTGCAAGGTCTGCAATTCGGCGTAGATTCTTAATGGCAGCCGTTCGCTCGGACTTTTCGCCTGACTTCAGTTGCTCAGCAACGTTCGCTAGCAGACGCTGCATGTCTGTCATCGTGTCCTGCATTTTTTGGCCTTGCTGTTGCGATCGAATAGGTCCCGCGCTGCATTTTACCACTGGCCGTATTAAATCTAGCCAAGTGAATTCCTGGTCGTTCACGGTCGTTCGCGGCTCCGCTTGATCTGTCCCGGAGCTTGCGGTCTGAACTCAAGATGGGAGCGATCGATCTCGCGCCGAAGTACCGTTTTTTACTTCGCTTAAAAGCTAGGCTCTGTGATCAAGGCGCCGCCGTATTCAGAGCTGCCGGCCTCGCGCAAACACTTCTACGATTTGCACTGCCTTAAAGTGATCAAGGCGAAGTTGCTTGCTGAGCTTTCGAACCAAATCTTGGTTGTCGATTAACGCTGCGATTTCCAGAGCACCAAAGCGTCCCCATGTGCGCTGTATTTCTGCTCTCATAGTGCTGCTTTGAGCGATAGCCGTCAGATCGTCGTTGACAGTCAATCCTGACATACGAGCCGCTCGACGTGTCACCTTTTTTCGAGTGAAGCTTCTCAGATAACCAAATAGTAAGTTCAAATTAAGTACAGGGACCGTTAACTCCGCTGCCAGTGAATAGAAAGGCCGAGTGATGAACGGGCTTGATTATAAGTCGTTGGCGAAGATTTCGATGACGAAAGTTCCTCTGGGCGCCTTGGAGTATGTGCGATCGGCAACGCTGTAAATCTGAGACCGGACCTCATCAAAGGCTGCAGCAAAGCCGCTTTCGCTCAATTCCAGACTGGGGACTAGGGCTTGCAACGACGCACAATCTATGGAGCATGTTACTTCGAGCGCTCCGTCATAGCCCCAAAAGCGTACCGCACCTCGCTCGGCGTCAAAATAGCGACTTTGATTCGGGAAGCTCAAAGGCATACGATGCTCTCACTATTTGATCACGACTCGCGCATCGCTCTCCCGTGGGTCGCAAACTGATCCTGCAATGAGACCGACTGCACTAGATCTTTTTTCCAAGGATCAACTTAGCGCACGCGGCAGCGACACTGGAGTTTACCTGATCGCTGCCCGGCATTTTGGCCCAGCCGCGCTCTTCAATGAAGTTCGCATGCTTCCATTGCTCTAGTTTCTTGAGCGCAATGAGTTGCGTGTCGGAATCTGCACTATTGCGGTAGTTGTCCAGGCAGATTGGTGCGAGCACGCCAACCACAGCATTCGAAGCACGGTCCTTTGCGACGGTTTCAGCCTTGCTCGTCGTGATCCAGAACCCGGTGGAAAAGCCCAGTACTATGGCAACTATTGCACCACCTGCAGCTCCCCAAAGCATAGGTGTCAGAATACTCTTGTTGGTCATTGACTATGCTTTCCTATGCCTGGCGTAAGGTGGTCGCGATTGAATTGGTCGTGATGCTAGTTCGCAGCAAATGCATCACAATTATCCGGTTGTATTGATAACGTAGATGATCCCGCCAATCGACAAGACCCACCAAGCAATCGATAGACTGGCAACGAGCCAACCATTTCGAATGCGCTTGCTGCGTACTTCTGCGGTTTCGTGAACGTATGGCATGCGTTAAAACCTCGCGCGGCTTGCGCGCGTCATCAGCTGAACCGAAGAATACTGGCAGAGCTAGTTGTCATCGCGTTACGCGAACGCAACAACAGCCGTTTAGGTTTGAGGTATTGAAATACCCGCCCGTCGCACTTCTGATCAATCAGCCTGGTTGGTTGGATGTGTCAGACAAAAGCGACCGTTCTGGACGGCAATCCACTCTCAATGCCAGTGTTGCACAATGCTGTAGATGCCAAGTGCTCACTCGCGAGTGAGGACGTATGCAATCCAAACGGCAATACGTCGACCGGGTCACAGTCGCCTGTGATCGACGCATATGCAAGCGCTAATTTCGATTGTGCGGTAAACGACGGATTATCTGGTATTGCGTAGCTGGCGATTGGCCGACAATGATAAGGATATTTAATTTGATATGCTGGCGAGCTTTAACGTGCTAAGGAATGCAAATCGACGTTGGCCGTACAATCTGGCCGTTTCGCCTTTGCACGACTGGGCGCACGATCTAGACCATACCCATAATCGACGACAACGAGACGGCTCGCGAGGTGCGTGCTGTCAATGTCTCTACTCGCAAAGGCATATACTCATGCAATCTGGAACAGTAAAATTCTTCAACACGTCAAAAGGCTATGGTTTCATTCAGCCTGACGATGGAACGAATGATGTGTTCGTACACGTCTCGGCACTCGAGAGAGCCGGACTCCATAGTCTCGCCGAAGGACAGAAGGTATCGTTCGATACGGAAACCGACAGGCGCAGCGGCAAGCTTGCTGTAGCAAACATCCAGGCCGAATAGAGCCGTCACTTTGTAATTTGACAGCCTCTGCTTTGAGCACGCTAGGTCGATCCACAAATGCAATCTAGGGGGAGGGCAGACGAACTCTCGGATGCACAGTAATGCTTCGAGGGCACGAAGACTGAACGGGGCAGAGCATTAGCACTTGCCTCAAGCGTTCCGGAAAGGAACATTTATGTCTCGTAACGCCGCTTTTCTCGCAGCATTCGCACTCGTTGTAGCGTTCCCCCTCACAGCTATGGCCGGTTCAGGCGAAGCGCCACCCAATGCACGCGCCCGAACATCTGGCTCAGGTTGGAACTGCCTAGCAGGCTTTCGTGAATCTGGAACGGAATGTCTCAAGATCAAGCTGCCAAAGAATGCATTCCTGACCGGTGAAAATTTCGGCAGCGGTTGGGCCTGCCGGCATGGCTTCCGAGAATCTAAGAATGGGTGCGAAGGCATTGCGGTTCCGAAAAACGGCCACGTAACTGCAGCGCAATACGGTTCCGGCTGGGCCTGTGATCGTGGTTATCGAAAGGCCGGTAACGGATGCAACAAGATTGAATTACCTGCCAATGCGTTTCTGAACAATGAGGCCTATGGTAGGTCTTGGGATTGCAATAGAGGTTATCGTCCTGCGGGAAACTCTTGCACGAAGGTCAATGTTCCTAAGAATGCTTATCTGTCGGATAGTAGCTTTGGCAGGGGCTGGGAATGCGAGCGTGGGTTCCAGGAGGCTAAGAATGCCTGCCTCGAAATCAAGATCCCTGAGAACGCCTATCTAACGAGTATTACTTCCAACCCACCCTGGGCGTGTCGCAGAGGCTATCGCGCGAAAGGCGACCAATGTGTTCGCATTGCCGTCCCTGCAGATGCGTATTTGGTCGATACACAATACGGCAAAGGTTGGAAATGTGAGAGAGGCTTCCGCGAGACGGATACCAAGTGTATTGCAGTCGCTACTCCGGAGCATGGCTATCTCACCGCCAATGGTAGGTCGTGGCAATGCGAGCGCGGTTTTAGGAGGTCTGGCCTTGAGTGCAACAAGATCAGTCTGCCTGAGCATGCATTCCTCGATGACAGCGGCAATGATTGGCAGTGCGAACGCCCATTTCAGAGACGTTCCAATACATGTGTCACCGCTAGCCGTGCAGGATTGGATTAATCGTTGTGTCAAAGCGAGCAGCGCGTGGCGAAAAGCGCAAGTGCCAAAGCGAAGAGTGTGACGCTTCCTTCTATGATCTTAACCGGGAGAAGTTCGACTGCCCAGTCTGCGGTATGGAGTTCGACCAAGACGCTCATGCTGCGGCTCAAGCCGAATTACGCAATGCTTCGGCTGCCTATGTCCGCCGCAAACAGCCACGAGAATTACCGATCGTTGTCTCTGCCGAATCTGCTGATGTCGGTTCTGCTGATAATGAAGCGGCAGAGTTAGATGAAGTGACCGATGGCGAAGAGGTTGGCAAAGATGAGACTGCAGCTGCAGAGGCGGCCGATGTCCTGCTCGAGGAAGACGATGACACTTCGGATCCGTTGGCCGATGCCGTTCCACTTACCGTTGCTGACAACGAGGAACAATAAGCCTGGGTAGTAAGTTACTGCACCAGGTTATCCCGGTTTATAGACAATATACCCGAGTGAACGCCAATGCATCCAGGCTTCTTTCAAAGGGCAGGCCCTTTCACCCTAGGCGAGATTTCCGAGCACGTAGGCACACGCTTGCTGTGCGCAGCAGACAGTTCAAGAGTTATCGATGGAGTAAAGCCACTGGCTACAGCTTCGGAAGGCGACATCGCGTTCTTCGATAATCGTCGATACGTGGGCCAGTTAGAACGTACGTTTGCCGGCGCTTGTATTGTCGCCTCTGGCGATGTTGGCAGTGCTCCTAAACATGTCGCCATTCTCGAGGCAGAGCAGCCCTACGAGACATTCGCCAAAGTTATGAGTTTGTTCTATGGCGATGCCATGCGTAGCAAGGCAGCAATGGCAACATTACCTAAGGCGAATTCCCTCATTCATCCGTCGGCCCAAGTTGCAGCGAATGCTGAGATCGAAATGGGAGCAATCGTCGGTTGTGAAGCAAGTATCGGCAGTGGAACCATTATCGCTGCCGGAGCTGTCATCGGTTACCGATCAGTCATCGGCGACAACTGCTACATTGGTGCCGGTGCGAGCGTTACGCATGCAATTGTCGGTAACGATGTGATCATCCATGCTGGCGTTCGTATCGGCCAGGACGGTTTTGGGTTTGCCATGACAAAACGCGGCCACTCAAAGATTCCTCAGGTTGGGTGTGTCATCATTGGTGCCGACGTTGAAATCGGAGCGAACTCGACCATCGATCGAGGAACGCTCGGCGATACGCGGATTGGCGAAGGCACGAAGATCGATAATCTCGTTCAAATCGGCCACAATGCTATCATTGGTCGTCATTGCGTGATTGTAGCTCAAAGCGGAATTGCCGGATCGGCTGAACTGGGTGACTTCGTTGTCATGGGAGCGCAGTCAGGAGCCTTGGGTCATGTCAAAATAGGAACTGGTGCCCAAATCGCCGGCATGGCTCATGTGAAGAATGATGTAGCCCCGGGGGCACGCATGGGCGGTACGCCAGCAAAACCATTTGACGAATGGGCCAGGGAGGTTGCCGCGTTGCGCTCTCTTGGGAAGAAAAAGCGCAAGCTATAGGTCGTTTCAAACTTGTATGTGAGTAGTCGGTCGAATTGACCAAGCATAGTGTTTAGACAGGCAACCCGTTAGCGAAGACTGCAGGTGGCCGACAGGCTGCCAAACCAAAAGCGAGCGGTGGAAAGCGAAATGGCGGAACGAGGAGGCACCGCGTCATCGCGGTGTGAGCTGTGCCGACTTCGTTGCCCTACCAACTCCCGAGAGAGGAATAGGACATGGCTTTGCACAAATTCAAGGTGGGACAATCTCTGGTGTTCTCGCCTCGCCGAATCGGCAATCGAGATGGAAACCATACTTGCAAAGTGGTGCAGTTGATGCCCGTTGAGGATGGCGAATACCAATACCGGATCAAGTGCACATACGAGAACAGCGAGCGTATCGTCAAAGAGAGCCAGCTGATGCAGCAACACTAGTTTTCAGTTGGACCGAGGCTGGAGGCACATCATGGGACGCATAGAATCGAGGACCCAAACGGAGTTTGCGCTGTTCAATGTGATTTACGAGGATGGTACGCGGACTTAGAGCCGTAAGGTGCCTGCACATGATATTGATGGGTTGGAAGGCGACCTGTGCATCCAGGCCGTGATCTCTCCGACGTCAGCACCCACAGACGCCTAGCCTCAGCGCTTGACCAGCTTGAGTTGGCTGTTCGTTCTCAGCACTAGCGAAAGTGTAGAATGTCTGCTTGGTGGACCCTGCGTCGTTGGTGCGATGCACCGATGCGAATACCGACACTGTGCGGTTTCATCATTGAGTCTTGTTGAGTCATTCAAAGCGTGCTGCACCTGCTCGCGGCAGGTGCTGGCCCGTTTGTTTCATAGGGAAATTGAGCACATCGTGTCCGCTTAGTGGGTCAACTTCTGCGTGCGCCGGGAGACCGGCAAGGAGTAGGTGGTGCAAGTCCACTGCGATGAAGGATTAGCAAACCGCATCGGCCCCGAGTCATGCGCAGGCACTCGCGAGGGTGTCGGCGAAGCGTTGACAGGGGTATGCATAGGCCAGCCATCGAGCCGCGAAAGTGCCCTCTTTTCGGGTGCTGACGCCGTGCAGAAGGCGGAAGGCAACACGGGCGGGTGCGTTATGCAAGTGCCCGGACGACCCGGCGTGGTCGGAGACCCTGGCATGTGCAGAAGCTCCTTGAGCGGGAACCGGGAGATCTCGCGGTCGACCAACAGCAATCGTTTCGCGTGCTGCTCTGGTCCGTATCGGGAAGGTGAGAAGCCGTAGCCGATGATGCACGATCGTGAGAAGTCTGACGCCGCCATAGTAGCTGTGAAGCCGACGAACAAAGCGGTAGCACGTCGTGCTGCTGCGGCGGAGTTGGTAGAGCCAAGGGTGGCGACCAAGAGGAACGCGGGAGAGCAAAGCATGCACCGGACTCAGGGCCGGGCTCGCGTGTCACAAGCGCTCCGCCGCGTACGGCAAGCCGCAAGGCTTAGGAAGAAGGAGAAGTTCACAGCCCTCTTCCACCATATCAATATCGATCTGCTCCGGGAGTCGTTCCTCGCGCTCAAGCGCAATGCGGCACCAGGCGTCGACGAGTTGACGTGGCAGACTTACGCGCAAGACCTTGAGCGGAATCTCACTGATCTTGTCATGAGGGTCCATGGGGGAGCCTATCGGGCACTGCCCTCGCGCCGGACATATATACCGAAGGCCGATGGTACTGAGCGCTCGCTGGCGGTGGCCGCACTTGAGGACAAGATCGTCCAAAAGGCGACCGTCGCGGTACTGAACTCCATCTACGAGGAAGAGTTCCTCGGGTTCAGTTACGGGTTCCGGCCAAAGCGCGGACAGCATGATTGTCTGGATGCGCTTGTGGTTGGCATCACAGATCGGCGCGTGAACTTCATTCTCGATGCAGATATCCGATCCTTCTTCGACGCGGTCAGCCAAGACTGGCTGGTCTGCTTTGTCGAACATAGGATTGGTGATCCGCGCATCATCCGCCTGATCCGAAAATGGCTAAAGGCGGGCATCCTTGAAGACGGGGTCGTCACGGCCAGTGCTAAGGGGACGGGGCAAGGCTCGGTGATCTCACCGCTGCTCGCGAACGTCTACCTCCACTACGTGATCGATTTGTGGGCCGAGCGCTGGCGACGGCGCGAAGCCACGGGCGACATGATCATCGTGCGATACGCTGACGACATTGTCGTCGGTTTCGAGTATGAGGCAGACGCTCGGCGCTTCTGGGAGCAACTTGAGAAACGGTTACAGGAGTTTGCGCTGTCGCTTCACCCCGACAAGACGCGCCTAATCGAGTTCGGCCGCCACGCGGCGGACCGGCGTGCTCGAAAAGGGCTCGGCAAGCCGGAAACTTTCAATTTCCTGGGCTTCACATTCATCTGTGGTCGATCGCGCAAGGGCAAGTTCCAAGTCAAGAGGAAATCCCGGCGTGACCGCATGCGATCGAAGCTCAAGGAAATCAAGGAAGAGTTGCGGCGGCATATGCATCAGTCCATACCCGAACAAGGGCAATGGCTGCGCCTGGTCGTCCAGGGTTACTTCGCGTATCACGCCGTGCCGACCAATCTATCGGCGCTCGGTGCGTTCCGCCATCACGTCGCTCGTCACTGGTTGCGCACGCTGCGGCGGCGCAGTCAGAAGGACAAGTTTGCGTGGGAGCGGCTGGAGAAACTTGCTGATGACTGGCTCCCGAAACCGAAAATCCTTCACCCTTGGCCGAACGCGCGATTTGCCGTCAGACACTCAAGGTAGGAGCCGTATGCGGGAATTCCGCTCGTACGGATCTGTGCGGGGGGCGGTTGGCAACAACCGTCCCTACCGCGAACGTGATGTGCTCAGCCTTGAGATGAAACAGGCTGACCCCTTCCTGTCGTTTAGCCGCGGATAGCTTTTCCCGGGTGGATGACCGCAGCTGAAAAATTTGGACAACAAAACCCAATTGCGGTCAGTTCAAGTGAACCCAGTGTATTGCTGACGACGCAATACTTCATGCATCATCGTGCACCGCGTCGTTAGATCGAAGGCGGTCGCTGTAGCGCTTTCTGCAACTAGTGCGCATAAGGCGGCAAGATCAAGATTCCGATACCAATATTAACGGATCACTTCTTTCTCTTCTTACGTGCAGCATATCTGGCGTCACGGATCGCCTTTTGCTCGGCCTCACGCGCAATATGCTCTTGTAATTCTCGCTCGCGCGCCGCCTCCTGCTCCGCCTTCGCTAGCGCCTCAAGTTCAGCGCGCTCTTGCTCTGCACGTTGCTTGGCGGCTTCTTTTTCTTGCGCCCGTGCTTTTCTTGCAGCAGCGATTTCCTGCCTCTCGGCACGTCGCGCTTTAACGATCGGATCGTCAGGTCCAGGTCGCGTCTTAAATTTTTGAAGAAGCTCTTGTTTGGCTTGCTTGGAAGTTTGCAGCCGCTCAGTCAGGCTCTTGTCATTGAAGGCTCTCATAGTTCTCCGATGTGCATCTTCTATTTGTGGGGTTATGATAACGTCACTACAACTGTTAGATGGCGTCTTGCATTCGAATGATGAGGCGACGCTGCTCAATTGCGATCCGTATACTTGGTCCTGCAAAAGGCGCGCGCCAAAATCGCAAGATTGATAATTGCCAGCTAGAATGAGTTGGAAACAACACCAGCTGCAGCAACCATCTGATAATAGCAGTTCAAATGGTCCAAGTCGTGCGCGCTGCGGAAGTGCCGCATCCGCTCCCGATATGAACGAGCTGGTCCACTTGGTTCTGACGCGAAACAGCGACAGATCAAGTTTGGCAGATCCTTCCACCTGAGGTCTTGCAGCCATGATGGCGTAAGGGTCGTGAAACGGGGCAAACAATACTGGACGCAAAACGATGTTATAGTGAGAATTGGCGCTGCAGTGTCTGACGCAGACAAGGATGCCTACGAATGTCCGGCTGGCAAATTGCTCGCAATTCACTTCACGAACAAGGAAGACGGCAAGACGCTGCACAACTACTGGACGAATGAGTGTCAAGGCTGCGTGATCAAGCACAGATGCACGACTGGCAAGGAACGACGTATCCGGCGTTGGGGAGCACGAAGGCATCTTGGAGAAGGTACAACAACGCCTCGATGATGATTCCGGCAAAATCCCACTGCGCAGCCGGACGGTCGAACATCCATTCGGAACGATCAAAGCCTGGATGGGGGCAACACACTTCAAGATGAAGACGCTGAAGCACGTCGCCACCGAAATGGCCTTGCACGTGCTGGCTTACAATATGATGAGGGTTATAGCAGTTGTTGGCGTACCAAAGCTCATTCAAGCAATGAGGCCATTAGATGCGCCTTTTTTGCGCTCTGATACCACGGACACGTGGCGCAGGACCGATCAGGACGACTTACAAACGCCGAAATCGCTTACGAAGCGCGAACTTGCGCCAATCGCGTCCGGAGCTGACCAAATTTGATATCAAGGCGCGTTCTCACACAGCCTCCAGGAATTGCGGTCAACGCTACTTGGTCCGGGTTCATCCGACCAAGTTCGGCTTTCGAGTAGTAGCGGACGTAGCCATGTAGATCGCGCCGCATCGCATCAACGTAGCTTCGTCCACATAACCGCCACTAGCCGATCTGACGTCACAGCCGAGAGTCTACTCTCGTCATGTGCTAAAAGCGCGGTCTGCCGCATCGGCGCAAGTGAGAATTGATTACTCGAAAGGTCGATCGTGTCGCCAACTCTTGTCGGAAGCTTTCGGTCTGAGAGATAGGACGCACCGGGGCCGATATTAGGCGGCGATCTCAACTTCTGACCGAAGGGGACCGCCAAACATCAGACACTAGAACCATCATTTGAGCGGCCACCAACAAGTGGCAGAGGTTGCTATGATTTGCGGATTTCGAACATCTCGCGTCATCACTTAAGATCGAGCGATCAAACAGTCACGCAACTAGCTTGTTGCTGCACTGCCTTGATGGAAACGTCTGTCAAGAGCTGCCAATGAGCCGGCCACGCACTGACGCAGGAATGCTGAGCGAGCCTGTCTGGCCTGCGCAATCTGCAGTTCAAGTTTCTCGTGGCTGGGGAACTGGATCATTTCGCCATTGGTTCGAGTTGGATGGCTGTTCGAAGTTTCCATCGTTGCTCTCCTAACATTGCGTGATGGCATCGAGTCACCACGGCGCTTGTGTTGGAATCAACGTAATGCCACGCCACAAATATCTCCAATATTATGTTGACGATCATTTGATATCATTTACGTATCAACAGCATGATTGATTTACGACAGATGCGCCAGTTCGTGGCCGTGGCAGAGGAATTGAGTTTCCGTCGTGCTGCAGAGCGATTGAACATGTCTCAGCCACCATTGAGCCAGGCTATCCAACGGCTCGAAGCCGATGTCGGCGCGAAACTCTTTCATCGCAGCAAGCGGCAAGTCGTGCTCACCCGCACAGGCAAAGTTATGCTTGATGAATCCCTGCGTGTTCTTGGCCAGGCCGACCGAGCGGTGTCCCATATCCGCGATGTGGCACACGGCCATAAGGGCCGCATCGAAATCGGATTTGTTCTAACGGCGTGCTACGAGTTACTGCCTCGCGTCGCTCGCGTATTCCGCAAAGCAAATCCGGATATCCATGTTGAATTACACTCTATGAACACCGCCGAGATGATCACGGCCCTGCAGGAACGCCAGATCGATATCGCTTTTCTGCGTCCCCCGTTGACCGCGATTGAGCAACTATCTGTAAGACGCATCTATGCCGAACGAGTTGTGGCGATACTACCGGAGGAACATCCGCTCTCCAGTCAGGAGATCGTCGATCTCTCTGAATTAACGATGCCGCTGTATGTTCAGGCACCAACACCGGTCGGGCACACGACCTTTCAGACACGCATCGTGAGCCTTTGCCACAATAACGGGATTGAACCCGAAGTTGTCCACGACCCAATCTACATGGTTAGCATGATTGCTGCCGGCATGGGCGTCGGCATTGGTCCTGAAAAGAGCCGGCGATTGCAGCTCGACGGGATAGTCTTTCGCGAACTTAGCGGAGTGCCGGATGATCTGCAGATGGAACTTGCCATGGCGTGGCGGACGAACGCGGCATCGCAGGGCACAAAGCTATTTGTCGAGACCGCTATTGAAATCGCACGTGAACTCTATTCAACCAAGAATGAAGAACGCTCCTTACCTATGGGGTCCTCGGCATCACCGAAGCAGAAACGTCCCAAGGGGGGGCGGACCAAGCGCAACCAATAAGAAAGTTCGCTCTTCATTTCATCTGTTTGGCCTTTGCCCACTTTTAGGTTTCGCTCATGTGGCACCTGCGGACGTCCACTGCGGTCTCAATCAGCACCAGAGCTGCGAATCGAATGGCAGTCTCTGCAGGAGTCTTGTATTCCTCATTGGTGCGATTTCTCGGAAACATTGGTGCATTCAGCTCACATGACATCATCTTATGATAATCGCCTAGAAAATGTATGTTGATATCGGACTTTGTAGTGCTTCGTTTTTACTCCATTGATCATGCACCTAAACCCTGCAAGCTTATGAACTGTTCAATCACGTAGGCCTCCCGCCCAGCAAACAGACTTTGCGGCATTGCATCGATACGACCAGGATTAACTGTGCTCATGCCCTGTCGCCTCGTCTCAATTTGCCAAGAGGAGATCAGCTTCGGTAACCGATAGGAACTGCGCGAAAAAGTCCAGAGGGTGTGTGAAAAGACAGCTCGTCGCTTGTGATAGACTTATTTCGTTGATTCTCTGCGGTGTGGATCATGAAGCGGTTCATCGAGGGTGCTGATCGCAATCAAGCGACGCTGTTTCCCGAGCGGCTCGACGACTATGTCAGCGAAGATAATCCGGCACGTGCGATCGATGCGTTTGTTGATGCACTAGATTTGAGCGCACTCGGTTTTGATGTTGTGCCGGAGACCACTGGCCGGCCAGGTTATCATCCGGCGACGATACTCAAGATCTACGTTTACGGTTATCTCAATCAGATCCAATCCTCGCGCCGCCTGGAACGCGAGTGCGGCCGCAATGTCGAGCTGATCTGGCTGACAGGCTCACTCAAGCCCGACTTCAAGACCATTGCCGATTTCCGCAAGGACAATGGGCCAGAGATCCGTAATGTGTGCCGCCAATTCATTGCACTTTGCCGTGACATCAAGCTGCTCGATTGTGCCAGCGTTGCCATTGACGGTAGCAAGTTCAAGGCGGTGAACGCCAAGGCCAAGAATTTCACGCGTGAGAAGTTGCGCAAGCGCTTCAAAGAGATTGACGAACGTATCGGACGTTATCTGTCGGAACTCGATCGCGCTGATGAAGTTCAGTCGGCAACCGGCATGCCAGTCAGCGAAGCGGAGGTTCGGCGGATCACCGACAAAATGGCGTGGCTCAAGAAGGAGTCCGAAAAGTTGGAAGCGATCAAAGCCGAGATGGATCGCACTGATGCCGACCAGATCTCGGAAACAGACCCGGATGCACGCTCCATGGCGATCACCAGCCGGCATCCCCGTATCATCGGCTACAATGTGCAAAGTGTGGTTGATACCGAGAACCATCTGATCGTTGCGCACGAAGTTACTAACATCGGGTCGGACCGCAACGCATTGGCGGACATGGCCAACCTGGCACGTGATGCACTGGGTGTCGATAAACTCGATGTCGTTGCCGACAAAGGCTACTGTCTGACGTCAGCCCCCCTGGAACCTTCTGAGATCATTTTTTAACTGAGTGTTTCTAGGCTCATCCTCACCACTGAGGAGTGCCACATGGGACGTAGAACTGAAGCTTCTGACCGCACCGTCAAAGACATCCGGCGTCAAACTCGGAAGCGATATTCATCCGAGGAGAAGATCAGGATCGTCCTTGCAGGACTGCGCGGCGAAGACAGCATTGCCGAGCTGTGCCGTCAGGAAGGTATCGCACAGGGCATGTACTACAGCTGGTCAAAGGAGTTCTTGGAGGCTGGCAAAAAGCGGCTAGCCGGTGATACCGCACGGGCAGCGACCTCTGATGAAGTGAAGGATCTACGACGCGAAGCGCTACACCTCAAGGAGGTTGTCGCGGAGCAGGCCCTGGAACTTCGGCTGCTCAAAAAAAGCATGATCGGAAGTGGGGGCAACGACACATGAGGTATCCCGCGACGGAGAAGCTGGAGATTATTCGCCTTGTCGAGCAATCACATCTGCCAGCAAAACGCACATTGGATACGCTCGGCATCCCACGTACGACTTTCTATCGTTGGTATGACCGGTATCTCACCGGTGGACTTGATGCATTAGAAGATCGAAAGCCGATGCCTGGCCACGTCTGGAACCGCATCCCGGACGATGTCCGAGAGCAAATTGTCGACTTCGCACTCGAAGAGCCAGAACTGACGCCGCGCGAGCTGGCGGTGAAGTTCACAGATACTCGGAGCTACTTCGTATCCGAGTCTTCCGTCTATCGAATACTCAAAGCGCTCGACCTCATCACAAGTCCCGCGTTCGCCGTCGTCAAGGCTGCTGATGAGTTCCACGACAAAACAACGGCGATCAATCAGCTTTGGCAGACAGACTTCACCTACCTCAAAGTCATCGGCTGGGGATGGTTCTATCTCTCGACCGTCCTTGATGATTACTCGCGTTACATCATCGCTTGGAAGTTATGCACTACCATGAAAGCCAGTGACGTCACTGACACGCTTGAACTTGCATTGGAGGCGTCAGGTTGTGACAAAGTCAACGTCAGACATCGACCGCGACTTCTGTCGGACAATGGTTCATCGTACATCTCTGGTGATCTGGCAGAATGGCTCGACGATCAATCGATGGATCATGTTCGTGGTGCGCCATACCATCCTCAGACGCAGGGAAAAATCGAGCGATGGCATCAAACTTTGAAAAACCGCGTGCTGTTGGAGAACTACTTTCTGCCCGGGGATCTAAAGGCAAGCATCGAAGCATTCGTGACCCACTACAATCACGAGCGCTACCACGAAAGCCTCAACAACGTGACGCCCGCAGACGTCTACTTCGGTCGTAACAAGATCATCTTGCTGGAGAGAGAAAGGATCAAACGAAAGACATTCGAAACACGGCGCTTGCAACATCGCAACGCCGTAGCATAACTTTGAAAACGATGAGCCAATCACTCGCTTAGATCAAACGCTCAACTGTTCCAGATTATGTGACGACGGACACAAACGGAACCAGCAAGAAATGAATGCCACACAGACAGCGCTGGCACTGTCTGAAGAGAGTGAGCAGCGTATCAAAGGTATACTCGAGACAGCTGCTCACACGATTGTAACCGTCGGTGCCAACGGGAAAATCGATGCCGTCAATCCAGCCGTTAAGGTCGCATTTGACTATGATGCTGATGCCTTGATTGGGCAACATGTTTCACTCATTCTTCCAGACTTTGGCGATCGACTGGACGATGGTGGTGGTTGCTATCGGCTTGAGAGTGCGTCAGGGAGAGAACACGAAAGCCTTGGTCAGCGCAAAGATGGCACGACCTTCCCAATAGAGGTATCTGTCAGCGCGTTCATGCGTGGCGGTCAACCATTCTATACCGCCATTGTAAGAGATGTAACGGTCCGCAAGGCAGCGGAGGCGAAAGCGCGAGAAGCCGAAACAAGATTGATCGAGGCCATCGAAGCACTGCCTGACGGATTCGTCCTTTATGATGCTGATGATCGTCTCGTCATCTGCAATGAGCATTACCGCGACATCTACCGAACGAGCGCGGACCTCATCAGGCCGGGCAATACCTTCGAGACAATCATTCGCGAAGGTGCGCTACGTGGCCAGTATCAGTCAGACGATGTCGAGACCTGGATCGAGCAACGCCTAGTAGAACACCGGAATCCTGGCGCAGGTGTTGAGCAAAAGCTGGATGATGGACGTTGGTTACGTGTGATCGAGCGAAAAACCAATAGTGGCTTTACCGTTGGCTTCCGTGTCGACATCACAGCACTCAAGGAACGCGAAGAAGCGCTACGTCAATCACAGGATCTTCTCGGCGCGACAGTCAAGGCTGCGCTTGACGCCATCATTGTTATCAACCACGAAGGTAACATTATACGCTTCAACCCAGCCGCCGAACGCATTTTCGGATACCAGGCAAATGAAGTGATCGGCCGTGACATGGCTGAACTGATCATCCCTGACAAGTATCGATCTGCACACCGCAATGGGCTGGCTCATTACCTGAAAACTCAAGAAGGGCCGGTCATTGGAAAACGCATTGAGATTGAAGGGATGCGCTCTGATGGCAAAGAGATAATCGTCGAACTCGCAGTTCAAAAATCAAACGGTCCTGAAGGACCGGTTTTCATTGGATACCTGCGCGACATCACGGATGAAAAGGCGCGTGAGGCGGCGTTGATTGAAGCAAAGGACAAAGCAGAGGTCGCCGGCCGGGCAAAGGCCGCTTTCCTTGCAATGATGAGCCATGAAATCCGCACTCCGCTCAACGGCGTTCTGGGTTTGCTGAACCTCCTACAGGACACGCCACTCAAGGAGCACCAGCGAGAGTATGTCCGCACCGCACATAAGTCCGGCAACGCGCTTCTGACGATTATTAACGACATCCTTGATTTCTCAAAGCTGGAAGCAGGTCAGATGACGCTGGAGGAAGGCATCTTTCGCGTCGACGAACTCCTCAGCGATGTCACAAAGATCGTTGCACCGTTGGCCCAGCAGAAGGGCCTGGTTGTGCAAACGTCCGTTGACAAAACTGTTCCCGAAGCGTGCGTTGGTGATGCCGGTCGTTTGCGTCAGGTCCTCCTTAATCTTGCTTCCAATGCCGTCAAGTTTACTGATACCGGATCGGTCACGATCAACGTCAATTGTGACATGCAATCGGCAGAGGACATGGCCGAGTTGACGTTTCGTGTCATAGATACTGGCATTGGTATTCCAGACGAAAAGAAGGAGCTAATCTTCTCAGAGTTCACCACTCTTGATCCGGGCGCCAACGGTCAGCTCGGTGGGACTGGCTTGGGACTGGCGATTAGCAAAGCTATTACCAAGGCGATGGGCGGAACAATCGAGTTCTCGAGTGAATTTGGCGTCGGCAGCTCATTTAGCTTCACAGTCCAGTTGCCGGTGGGGGACAGTTCGCTGATCCCACGCGACGATGACCTTGCGGTCCCGGCGGAACACCTGAAAGACCTGCGCGTTCTTCTCGCTGAAGATAACATGACAAACCAGCTTGTGTTCCGAACGATGATCGAAGCTGGCGGCTGCAAGGTTGATACAGCTAGTAACGGTCTCGAAGCCTTGGCCTGCCTTGAGCGTCAGTCCTACGACGTCGTACTCATGGATGTGGCTATGCCAGAGCTGGATGGACTGGAGGCCACGCGAAGGATCCGTCAGCTCAGCGCACCTACCTGCAACATTCCAATAATCGCACTCACTGCGTACGCGCTCGCGGAAGATCAAGCACGTTGTCTGGCGGCCGGTATGGACAAAGTCCTTACTAAGCCGATCGTTCGGCGCAAACTCTATGCCGCACTAGCCGAAATCGAAGCCCCAATGGATCAGACGCTCGACCAGCCGACCAATCAGCCCCCGATAGATCTATCCGTTCTTGATGAGTTGTTCGATGGCGAACCGGCGGCGGTCAAGCGCCAGGCGCTCACACAATTTCTCGCGGATATCCGCGAGCAGCGCGAAAGTCTCGATAACGCCACGGAGCGTGATGATTTGCAGGCCATCGAACGTGCAAGTCATGTACTGGTTGGTCTTGCAGCCACTTTCGGTGCAAGTCAGATTGCGCAACTCGCACGCGATACGAATGGCTTGGCGCGCTGCGGAGACGCAACCGGTGCGGTTTCATCTGTAAGAGACTTGCGCGATGCCTGTGATACGATGTGTACCTTCAGCGAAACGCACTTCAGTGATCGCGCTGAGCCGGTCTTGGAAGAAGCTTAACGCAAGAAGATGACTGCGTTGACTCAGATCTTCTGAATCGCAGGCGACGATTACAGCTTTAGCAAAGTAGATTGGTCAGTTGTGCTGTGGTCAAAGATCAAATTGACATCGCTAGGTGTCGACTGAACTCAATCTGTATGAAACGTCGTTGGTCCGGTCATTGATCTTAGTGACCGTGTGTCTTGTTGTGATTCCGTGTTGCAAGGCCGCGTGGTTTGAACTGACGTGCTACTGAGCATTTGTCGGCATTTTTCTGGAGAGCGGACACAGACGTTATGCTGAGAGATTTTTACGTGAGCTTGTCTAGCTCCCTGTGTCTGGGCCAGTGATTTGCGGTTTCTCTAATATGGTTTCAGGCACCGGCGCACGCATGCCAAGAGCGTGATGCGGGCGGATGTGATTGTATTGCTTTAGCCAGCCATCGATGACCACCTGGGCCTGACGCACAGTTGCGAACCACTCAGCATTGAGCACCTCGCGGCGTAGTGTGCCATTGAAAAGTTCATTGTAGCCGTTCTCCCATGGTGCCCCTGGATAGATCCTGATTGGTTCGATGCCAACACGCCGGAGCCAGTCCTGGAACGGCGCTGCTGAGAACTCCGGGCCATTGTCCGAAAGGATGTAATCCGGCTTGCCGCGCTTGAGCAGCAGGGGATAGAGCACTTCCAGGACGTCAGCTGCGCCCGTGAATGTTGGGGCGGAATACCCATTGTGCTCCTCCGTCCGGTCGAACGTGCAGCCAAAGTTTGTCACCGTCGCAATATTTGCCTGGACGAGGATTGCGGACAAAAGCCGCGGAAAGCCAATGCTTACCCCTCATTTCAATCCACCAATCGCTACCGGACACAAATAGACAGATCAGAGCAAGAGAGGACAATATTCACAGATTTTTCATGCAGTTGAGGCGCTAGCCGGTAAATTCCATACAGCAAAAGACGGGCTTTCAGTGCAGGCCTGCGGCACCACTGGCAACGTTGTCCGACCCGGATCAAGTGAACCAGTGCCTGACGGTACGAACAAGTCGCTCCCATATTGTACCCGCTCTAGTGCCAGCTTCTGTATTGGCCGCAACCAGCGGGTACACATCAGTCATTGCTTGAAGCGCGCTAGCGGGAGAAACGTCTTGCTGCTGGATATGATCCGCGCCGGATTGTCGATCATACACGGCCGTCGACCGTTCTATGGCGAGAAGCTTTACCCGGACGTCGACCGCCTCTTTTTCCAAACGATCCAACGCCGATGCCCGATCGTCTAGCCGCTGCTTGGCCGCGTTGATATAGACCGAAGACGGGTCATTTATGATGGTTTTCATTTCTGTGAGGCGACGGTCCAGATCTGCCCCAATGCCCAAGGCTTGGCTGATCAGGATGTTGCGAAACGCTTCGAATAGCGGACCATCGCGGGCAGTCTGGACCGTCAACTCCGCCACTGTCAGCTCGTCGAGAAGCCGTTGGATAACGCGTGCGGAATCGTACTCGGTGAGTGACTTGGGACCAGCATCGAACTCTGGTGGAGACCAAACGGATACTTTATTCACGGGAGATAGTAGGGTCGGGCCAAGGTCGATCGGTAGGATCACAGTTTCCTTGGCAGCATGAGAATCGGCGATCCCACGGCATCGGTCGGCGAAATGCTGCACGCAGGCCGTTGTCTTGCTCACGAAGCGGGACTGAAGCTTGCCAACAGCTTGGTTCAAATCATCGGCGATCTTGTCCTTCAATCCCCAGTTCTGAGACCACCAGCTCTCAGGCAGTCGGGCACGCGATGTCTGATGGAGTTCCCGCAGTCGGGACTTGAGTTCAAGAATGCTGGGCTCGAGTTCTCGCCACGCTTGGTCAATCGCTTGCTTGACGTCGCCGCGGGTCATCTCGTCAGCCCAGTCCCGTTTCAATTGGGCGCGACGTTGCTCTATTGAACTATTGAGATCTCCGACAATATCTTGGTTGGATGATTGCAGACCATCGAGTTTTCGCCCTTCAAGTGCTGCACTATGTTTGTGTTGGGCAACGCTGGATGTGATTTGTTCGACGAGCTGTCGCATCTCTCGTAGTACAGCCGTTTGACCGTAAGTATCACTGAACCATTGCTGGAACAGAGCAATCTCATGAGCGTGCGCAGCAGATCGTTGAACGGCCTCTGGCGATCGACTGCCTGCATTCATCGACGGGAAGTGGAGAGCAAAGAAGGCGCACTCTTCGCCCAAGGCTACATTCTCTCCAGTGAAACTCTCTCTGACATAACGCGTCGTGGCAGATAAGTGATCGCGCACGTCGTCATCAGGTAGTGGTCGTAGCGTGCTGCCGTCGATGATCTTGGAGATTTGCAGATTAATGGCGACGGCATTAATCGCAATACCACGCTGCAGGATCTCCTGTGCTAACCGTGCCGCCGGACCAGCTGCGCGATCTTGAACGACGAGTATGACCGAGTCTGTTGAAGTAAGGGCTTCATTGGCTATGGCACGAAATCCAAGTGACATGCCATCCGTTCCGGGCAGATCGATAAGGCAAAGACCCGTTGGGAGATGCGGCTGCGGGAGCGTGACGCTGCCCTTTTCGACAGGCGTGTCGTCACTTGCGCCGTTGCGCTGCAAGACACGCGTGCTGAATTCTGCCGCGCTTGCGCATTGATTGTTCTTGCCTCCGCTCAGCACAGCGTATGTCACTTGTTCCACATCGCCGGTACAGATGTCGATCGGCACAGCTGTCCCTGGTTGGTTCTCATCTGTCGGCACCACGTCAAAGCCGACAATGGCATTGACCAGTGTTGACTTGCCGGCGCCTTCCTGTCCTGCAATGCCGACCTTGCGGTTGAGAGTGCGCTGCAAGATAGGCCTGAGGGAAATCGAGGGTTTGGCACTCTTGCTGAGCTCACGCGCCCATTGTGGTTCAAGCCTGTCCTCAACGAGCCGCTCGAAATTATCAATCAGACTCCAGAGCGCTTGCTGGGCCTCGGCCATATCAGTTTGGAAGTGTGGGGCGTTAGGCTCGGCCAAGGGTCTACCATGTTGATCGTGGCGCACGTTGAAAGTCTAAGGGAGATGTAAGGTCAACTTAATCCTGCTCTTGCTTCAGGGTTGAAAGCTCTGCCCGGCACCAGTCCACCTGCGCAGGATTTATCTTGATGAGATGCTCGGCCAGCTCATTTGCTTTTGCGCCGGCGCGATCGTGTTCGGTACTCGCGGCGTCAACGAGGTTGCGGATGTTCTTTTTAATCTCATCTTCAATCAAACTGCGCCGCTTGTCGTCAGCTCTGAGGAACTCAACATCGCCGTCCTTCAGGAAATTAGTTTCTTGGTTTTTCAGAGCAGCCTGCATGGCAGTCCGAATTCGTTTGAGGCGCAAATCGGCGTCATCCGGTGGCGGCAGTGGCTTGGCGAGATCTTGGGTGACAAACAGCGTTTCATCATTCTGTGAGAGCCGGCGGCGCGTCGGCCGGTTGATCCTCCTGACGATCAGGTAGGCAGCAATGCTGATAGAGAGAATACCGACCAACGTTGCGACTGCGAACCAGATACCTCCCAGCTCGCTGGCGTGTTCCCAAACATCAGCAACAGCGGACAAAACGAATCCGGCCACAATGAGTAGGAGGATAAGAACGAGCAAGGCAACGAACAAGGGAAACGACGAGTGGCGTTTCATTTCCGAAAATGCTTGTGCGGCGCTCTTCTGAGCCTTCTTCCCCTGGATGCCGGCGAAGACAGCAAGCACAATTGCAAGACTTAGTCGAAACATGGGTTCTACCTAAGCCTCCGACGCTTCTGACAAGTCATAGGCCGTTTTCCGAATGGCTAGAATCCTTGCCGAAAGGTTGTCGATCTCGGCAAGCGTTGCATCGAGTTGCTTCTTCTCGTGTGATAGATCCGCCCCGTCGGATTCGCTCAGCGTTGCATCGATCGACTTGAGCTGGGCACGAAGCCTTTGCTCGGTCATCTCGACAATCTGGACAACTGCGTCCCCAATGAGTGGCTTCAGTGTTTGCGTGCGAGACTGGTGGGCGTTGGCCGTTTTGCGCTGGATATCGCGGAGCTGTGCCACGATCATGTCCTTGTCAGAGCCAAAGAAACGTCTGAGTGAATAGCCAACTGCAACCCACAGCGAAACGCCACCAATAATCAAACCTATGGTTTGTGTCACAAGTGTTGGGTCTGGAACGAGCGCCAGATAGGCTCCATGCGAGGCAATGCCGGCGCCGGCCACTCCGCCAGCTGCTCCACCTGTTGCCTTCAAGAACAAACGTCCGTTTGCATCATCCATCGAACGCAACAGGTTCTGTTGGACAACGTCATCGGGTGTGACACGAATAGCATCGGAGATCTGAGCCATTCGCACCGGCAGTGCCCCCAGGGCAGACGTTATTGTATCGTTCGCACCACCGACAAACTTCGCAACGGTTTCCTCCAGCAATTGTGACAACCGTTGGTTCGTCCGTTGCACGCGGATCTCGTTCTCAGCGCGCAGGATAGCCACCTGATTGCTCAACTCCGCTGACAGGTCATCTTGCCCGGCCTGTGTGATGCGCCCAATCAAGTCCTCAATGTCTTTTGTGATCATAGCATTCTGCTCGACGATCAAACTGTCGAACTGCGTCCAGACATCTTCCTGTGTGTCATCGACGACGGCTTCCGTTGCAAATTTCGTCTGCCAGATATCTTTGAGCGCGCGATTGGCGTCATTGCGAAACTGAATAGCCGGGCGTTGATCCCCCGCCAGAAGTTGCTCAACGAGTTCGTGGCGCAGATCGACATAAGGCTTGAGTTTGTCTGAGAGTGCCCGCTCGGCACGTCTGGCCGCGTTTTGAACCATACGGCCCAGACTATTCTGACGAATGTAGCGCGCCAAATCGGCCAGAAATCGATCGATCTCATTGAGATGCGCGTCTGTTGCTAGTGGCCCCTCGCGATGGAAAAGCAGTTCAGCGCTGAAGACGTATAATTGATCTGACTTAAGTGCGCTGTCGAGGTTTGCGGCGGTGAGGCACTCCTGAATCCGCTCAAAACCTTCTTCGCGACTTCTTATAATTTTGTCGGCAACGGCGGTAGACTCAAGTGGCTTCAGTGTGGCCGGGCTCTCGACGAAGTAGTCTGCAAATCGGTTTGATAAAATGGCTTGAAATCCTACGCGATTTTCTTTCGAAAGCAGGACTTGGGCAAGGTCGATGAGCGGTCCATATGAACGATTGGCAGCAATGCCGATAACAGCACTCGTATTGCTCTCAAGGAACTGTTGTGCCTCTCTGCGCACTTGGTCGGAAATGCCGCCCGTCCCCGGCATGTCGACAAGCAGCAACCCGTTTCTCAGTATCTCTTTATCAATTTCGACAATGCCATAGGCTACGCCTTTTTGATTGTTTTCGTTGGTGCGTTGGCGAATGTGGTCGAGGAAAGTTTCCTTGTCACATTGGAAAGGCGGTTTTGCGGGGCTGCTGTAGACGATCTCGAACGTAGGCTGTTGCTGGGGGCCGAATTGGAAGTACACCGGCGCAACCGTTCCAGCCTGGTCCGCTTCGATTGGTGAAAGCTCCTCGCCAAGAAGGCCGCGAATGAGCGTCGACTTGCCAACCCCTTCGGCACCAACGACCATGAGAGAAAGGCTCATGTTCGAGATGAGGCGGTCCGCTGCCTCAAAATCCGTTGCAACGGCTTCTGAGATAGCGGGTAGCCCGGAAGCAAGGCCTTTCCCGTCTTGCAATGCGACTACAACTTGGCTGCGCAGCTCCTGAAACCGCTTCAATACGAGCGCCGGTGACGTCAATTCACTCATCGATATCCTCAAGCGGCTCCCTTCAAGCTTCGCAATCAATTACCATGCGCGATGAACTGGGCCAACTGAGCGCGCAACCAGTGCTGCAGCGTGTGTCGTACCGGAAGTCCTAGTCCGGTCTTGCTGCACGGATCATGTTGCAGCTGATCCGGGTCCAATACTCTCAGCTGGGAATGAGCTTGACCAAGTCCAAGGCAATGCGTTGATGTGGCGCTGATCCAGGCTTGTCTGGCTCGTGGTACTTGGTATACCAGAGATCGAAATTCTTAGAGATAATGACCAGTAGGGCGCACAGGCGCATGTTGATGCTATGCTCCACAGTGCATAGCCCGCTTAGATAAGGAAACGACGGATGGCAATGGACACGGCAGCTGAAGGTGTGGGCGCTGAGACGGAACTGACGGATGGGTTCCACCTCGTCATCGATGCGCTCAAGCTCAACGATATCAATACGATCTATGGTGTCCCGGGTATCCCGATCACAGATCTTGGCCGGCTGGCTCAGGCAGAGGGTATGCGGGTGATCTCGTTTCGTCACGAACAGCATGCCGGCTATGCCGCATCTATCGCTGGTTACCTCACGCAAAAGCCGGGTGTTTGCCTCACGGTATCCGCTCCAGGCTTTCTCAACGGTCTGACCGCTTTGGCAAATGCAACAACCAACTGTTTCCCCATGATCCTGATCAGCGGCTCTTCGGAGCGCGAGATCGTCGACCTGCAGCAAGGCGATTATGAAGAGATGGATCAGTTGGCCATTGCCAAGCCGTTGTGTAAAGCCGCATTCCGCGTTCTTCATGCGCAGGATATTGGCATCGGGGTGGCTCGTGCCATTCGGGCAGCTTGCTCAGGCCGTCCTGGAGGCGTCTATCTTGACCTCCCTGCGCAGCTGTTTGCGCAAACCATGGGTGCTGAAGCGGGTCAAAAATCGCTGGTGAAGGTTATGGATCCTGCACCAGCGCAAATCCCCAGTGGCGACTCGATCGCACGTGCTCTTGAGATGCTGAAAACGGCTGAACGCCCGCTTATCATCCTTGGCAAAGGTGCGGCCTACGCGCAGGCCGATGACGAGATCCGCGCGTTGGTCGAAAAGTCAGGTATCCCCTATCTGCCTATGAGTATGGCAAAGGGCCTGCTGCCTGATACACATCCGCAGTCCGCCGGTGCAGCACGTTCGATGGCTCTCAAAGAGTCAGACGTTGTCATGCTTGTCGGCGCGCGATTGAACTGGCTGCTCTCTCATGGCAAAGGCAAAACTTGGGGCGAGCCGCATACCAAGAAGTTTGTCCAGATTGATATCGAACCGAAGGAAATGGATAGCAACGTTGCGATTACCGCTCCGGTGGTCGGTGACATCCGGTCCTGCGTAACTGCCCTCCTGGATGGCATGGCAGACGACTGGAAGGCCCCACCTGCAGCTTGGACTGATGCAATCCGAACAAAGGTCCAGACCAACGTCGAGCGCATGGCGCCGCGCCTGCGCAATAACAATAATCCAATGGACTTCCATGGTGCGCTTGGTGCGCTTCGAGAGATAATCAAAGAGCGCCCCGACGCTATATTGGTCAACGAAGGGGCGAACACTCTCGATTTCGCGCGTAGCATTGTCGATATGTATAAGCCGCGTAAGCGCCTTGATGTCGGCACTTGGGGTGTCATGGGCATCGGCATGGGCTTTGCGACGGCAGCTGCGGTGGAGACCGGCCAGCCTGTACTCGCCATAGAAGGTGACAGTGCCTTCGGGTTTTCCGGCATGGAGATCGAAACAATCTGCCGTTACAACCTGCCGGTTTGTGTGGTCGTCTTCAACAATAACGGGATCTACCGGGGAACTGATGTGAACCCGACTGGTGGCAACGATGCTGCACCGACTGTCTTCGTGAAAGACTCCCGCTACGATCAAATGATGGCGGCGTTTGGTGGTGTTGGCGTTTACGCAACAACACCCGATGAACTCACGCGAGCCGTCAACGAAGCAATGGACTCAGGTCGGCCAACTCTTGTCAACGCGGTCATCGACGAGACAGCAGGCACCGAAAGCGGCAGGATCGGCAACTTGAACCCATCTAGCAAGCTCGCAAAGAAGTAGCGTTTGAATGGCAGAGTCAGCTGCCGAAGTGGCTGACTCGCCTGTGGCCTACTCATTCTGGAAGTCGCTCCATTTCTTCTCGCCACTCAGGCAATCATAGGTTGCGCGCGACGCCTTGTATTGCGCTTTGCGAACAAGCGATCCGTTTTGGATTGGAGTGGCTCCGGCAATTTCCAGAAGCAGTTTCCGTAAGATCGCCGAGGCGAATTCATTCTTGTTAGTCACTGGCATTACGAAGGCATTGGGGCCGCCAATCACGCATTCCGAGTAATAACGGTCGATATCAGGAACTGCGAAGAAGCTGGATGGCCCCGGTGGCCGCTCGATCACAAACGGCAAGCCGTTGATAACAATGCCTTTGCCGATGACCTTGCGGCTGACTTGCTGGACCGGTAGCCCTTGATTGTTCGGTCCATCCCCGGATACGTCAATCACCTGCCGCAGGCTTTCAATCTTGTTGCCTTCTATGAGTGATGCTGCGGCAAGCAGAGCACTTGATATCGATGTCCGTTTCTCACGAGCAATTGGGCGTGCGGCCAGTTCATTAGCAACAGCGTTGGCATCAGTGGCGTTGGCGATGATCCGCCAAGGTATGACAATCGACTGGAAATCTTTTCCGGCCCACTCCATGTAGGCGAATGCGATCTTACCGCGCAGTCCTGTCTCAATAGCTTTGATAATGCGCGGATGCCGAAGTGCTGAGACATATCCGTTGCGCTGTAGGCGCTGCTCCTCGATATCCATTGAACGCGAGATGTCGACGGCAAGCACGAGCTCCAGATCGACGTCTGGTCCACCCGCATACGCCCGCCAGCTGACGGCCGTTGTCACCAAGATAATCGCGCATACAATTGCCATTCGCAGAACTGCAGTCATGGAACCTCGAAGCATGAGTTGAAGTTTGGGTTGCAACATTCTGTCAAAAGCAGTTGTCTGCTGCCAACAATTTCCGCGCCAAAGTGCGATGACGACCAAGCGAAACTGATCTTGGTGCCCGGAATGCTCTACTGAGAGGAAAGAACGGACGTGCCGGAACTGCCAGAAGTCGAAACTGTCTGCCGCGGTCTTGCGCCTGCAATGGAAGGGGAGACATTCTCAGCAGTTGACCAGAATCGGCCTGACCTGCGCTTTCCATTTCCAGCCCAATTCGCTTCCAGACTAAAAGGAGCTCGCCTGACACGCATTCGCCGAAGGGCGAAATACATCTGCGCTCACCTTTCGACGGGTGAGGTGCTGATTATGCATCTGGGGATGAGCGGGCGATTTACGATCGAGCCACCATCCGGAACGCTTGAGCAACCCGGAGACTACGTTTACGAGACCGGTACAATTCCAGCGCACGATCATGTTGTCTTCCGAATGTCGAACGGCGCGGTGGTAACCTACAACGACCCGCGACGTTTCGGATACATGGATCTTGTGCCAGAAGCTGGGCTTGATAGCTGTAAGCACTTCGCGGGAATGGGTGTAGAACCTCTCGGCAATGCACTCAACTCAGAGTACTTGGCGGGTCGTGCACGCGGGCGTACGACCGACCTGAAGGCTTTTCTCCTTGATCAGCGCAATATCGCAGGGCTTGGCAATATTTACGTATGCGAGGCGCTGTATCGTGCTGGTCTCAGCCCTAAACGCAAGGCTCTCTGCCTGGCACGCGCTTCTGGCAAGCCGACAGATCGAAACGAACGTCTTGTGCCGATCATTCGCGATGTCTTGAATGAAGCAATTGCTGCTGGTGGCTCGACATTGCGGGACTATGCATCAACCGATGGCTCACTGGGATATTTCCAGCATGCATTCAAAGTCTACGGTCGCGAAGGTGAGAACTGCCTGACACCAGGCTGTAGCGCCAAGGTGCGCCGGATTGTACAGGCTGGGCGTTCAACGTTTTACTGCAGCGTCTGTCAGCGCTAAACAGGCCTATTGAATCGCATTATCATCATTACGAGAGACAGAAACGGAACCGTGTCATGACCTATGAAAACATCCTTGTCGAAACACGAGGAAGTGTCGGACTGATAACGCTGAACCGACCGGATGCGCTCAATGCACTCAACTCGGCTTTGATCGACGACCTCAACACTGCGCTCGAAATTTTTGAGGCAGACGACAGCATCGGTTGCGTTGTGCTGACAGGGTCTGAGAAGGCCTTTGCGGCAGGTGCTGACATCAAGGAGATGCAGTCGAAGTCCTACATGGATGCCTATCAGGGCGACTTCATTCGCAAGTGGGAGCGGATCAACGAGTTTCGCAAGCCTGTAGTAGCTGCTGTCGCTGGTTATGCGCTTGGCGGTGGCTGCGAGCTTTCCATGATGTGCGATATGATTATCGCGGCCGATACAGCCAAATTCGGTCAACCTGAAATCAAGCTTGGCGTGATGCCAGGCGCTGGGGGAACGCAGCGTCTCACTCGGTTTGTCGGCAAATCCAAGGCTATGGACATGTGCCTGACGGGTCGCATGATGGATGCCGATGAGGCCGAACGTTCCGGTCTGGTGTCGCGGATCGTCCCCGCTGCAGATTTGATCGATGAAGCAGTCAAAACAGCACAAACAATCGCCGGCATGTCGCTGCCCATCGTCATGATGACGAAGGAAACTGTCAACCGGGCCTACGAGACGACACTATCAGAAGGCGTTCGCTTCGAGCGTCGCGTATTCCATTCGATGTTTGCGACGGAAGACCAGAAGGAAGGCATGGCAGCCTTTGCAGAAAAGCGCAAAGCAGAGTTTAAGAACAAATAACCTTCGGCCAGTTCGCTGGTTTTGAAAGAACGTTTCGGTGGCACCTCGCGTCTTGCTGCAGCAGGTGATGCGGGGACACTGTTTCTTTGGTCTACAAGAAATCACTGGTCTGCAGCCGTCAGCGACATCCAAGATCGTTGACGTGATGCGCAATTCTCTTGTTCGCAACCGGTACAAGCGCGAAACTATCCACCTTGATCGGTGCAATCACGCATAGAGGACGGCGGCAGGCCATGCAGCAGCGAATAGGGGTGGGCTTTTCGGGCGGTCCGAATGCTTCGGAGATTGTCGAGTGCATCCAACTCGCTGAAAGTCTCGGTTACGAGTCGGCCTGGGTTGCTGAAGGACATGGCGGCGATCAATTCGCAATTCTGTCAGCAGCAGCTGTACGCACGACCAATATTGGTCTCGGTACTGACATCACCAGTGTTTTCGTCCGTACGGTACCGACGATTGCTATGGCTGCCATGACAGTTGATGAACTGTCACAGGGCCGCTTCATGCTGGGGCTTGGATCGAGCCACAAGGTGCAGGTCGGGCCTGAGCACGGTGTCGTCTATGACAAACCTTTAACGCGTGTCCGCGAAACGGTAGAGGCCGTTCGCCAACTCACAAGTACTGGTCAGCTGCAGTATGCAGGCCAAACCGTTTCGATTGAGAGCTTTGATCTGTGGTTTACTCCGCACAGGCCAAGTATACCGATCTATATCGCTGCTGTTTTTCCCAAGATGACTGCACTATGCGGTGAAGTTGCCGACGGCATCATCCTAACCCGCAGTACCTTGGACACTGCATCCAATGCGCGCGAGCATATTCGGGCAGGTGCGACACGTGCCGGGCGTGAAGTTTCTGACATCGTTGTGACGACACTACTCCCCACGGCCGTCGCCGACACCATGGCAGAGGCACGCGATCAGATCCGCCCCGGCCTTGCTCTCTATGCAGGTTTCTTTCCACGCTACAATCGGTTGATGGCCGATCATGGCTTCGACAACGAAGCCAACGATATCGCCCGGGCCTGGGCGGACGGCGATCGCGATGCGGCCATCAGATCAGTCAGTGACAGCATGATCGATGCAACAAGCGTGGCAGGGACCGCCGAATACTGTCGCGAACGATTAGAAGAGTATCGCCAGTCGGGAATTGACCTTCCAATTATTTCCCCATTCGCCCGTGGCAAGACTGCGAAAGCGACTTTCGAGTTGGCAATTCGGGCTTGCGCACCCGACTGATAGGCAGCCAGTCAAACATAGCAATCGGAGGCACGAAAATGCCTGAGCTTTTTTCGCTGACGATCGAGCAGACTGTCAAAGGAATTGCAGCCGGTGAATTCAGCCCGTCAGAGTTGATGGAGGCTTGCGTAGCCCGCACAGCATCTGTTGAGGGAAGTGTCCGGGCGTGGGCACATTTCGATCCTGATGTCGCACTGAGAGCAGCGCGCTTGGCTGACACGCGTCCGGTTGATCATCCACTCTACGGTATTCCTTTCGGAATTAAAGACATCATCGAAGCAGCCGGCCTTCCGACGGAATACGGGACACCCATCTACCAGAACAACATGAGTGCGCGGGACGCGGCTTGCGTTGGCCTTCTCAAGGAAGCGGGTGCCCTTGCGTTTGGCAAGACTGTGACGACTGAACTGGCGCACTTTCATCCCGGTAAGGCACGAAACCCACATGCACTGACCCACACCCCCGGCGGCTCATCAAGCGGCAGTGCCGCAGCTGTGGCCGCAGGAATGGTGCCGCTAGCATTGGGAACCCAGACGACCGGATCGGTGTTGCGACCAGCATCATACTGTGGTGTTTTCGGCTTCAAGCCGAGCTTTGGGGATGTCAGCCGATCAGGTGTCTTTGAGTGCGTAACAAGCTTCGATACTGTTGGCTGGTTCACGCGCACAGTAGATGATATCGAAATCGCACGCCAGGGACTCATGAGATTGCCAACGTCTCCTCTGGAGATGGTCAGTCTTGGTCAGTTGCGCATCGGTGTATTTCGTGGATCTGAATGGGACAAGGCAGAAAGCTACACGCAAAACTCAATCGAGTTGGCGGCAGATCAACTGGCCAAGGCCGGATGCAAAGTGAGCGATGTTACGACGCCGGAATGGTTTGCCGAGATGGCCGAACTACATAGACGGATCGCCGGGTTTGAGTTCGCGCGGGCCATCACATTCGAGCGGGTTGAGCATCCGCGCCTGCTAAGCCTTAAGCTTGTCGATGGGCGATGCCGTGACGGGTTTGCGGTCAGCTACGAAGATTATGCAGCCGCGCAGGAAAAGCTGGTCCGCGCCCGCCTCGCATATTCAGAGCTGATGCAGGACTATGATGTGTTGCTAACACCGTCCGCGCCGGGAGAAGCCTGGGAAGGTCTAGCCGCCACAGGCGACCCGGTTTTCAACACGGCATGGACAGCGCTTCATGTTCCAGCCGTCAGTATTCCCGCGCTCACCGGTCCATCAGGCCTGCCTGTCGGGCTCCAGCTTGTCGGGCGATATCGTCACGATCAAGCGCTGTTAAGGGCAGCAAAAAGCGTTTCGCGCGCACTCGGCATTGAGGTCGTCGCACCAGTCGATCTCTGACCTTCAATTGGGTTGAGACGTGCGACTGCGGCAGGATCTGCCGCAGCTATTGTTGTTGTCCGACCTATCCAAACACTGACTGCACCGCTTGGTTTGGCAACCAAAGCGTGATGATCGGGAAGAACATGCACAGCATTAGAACGCAGCTGTCTGTGCAAAGGAACGGGAACGACCCGCGCATGACGGTTGTCACAGGCACCCCTGTCGTCCCGCTCACAGCAAACAAGTTCAGACCCACAGGAGGAATGACCGCGCCCATCTCGATACAGAGTGCGAAGAGAATTCCGAGATGAATCGGGTCGATGCCAAGCGACAGTGATACCGGGTAGATGATCGGAACAACCAGCACAAGGATCGCAACACCTGTCAGGAACATCGACAGGAACAAGAGAACGATCATGAGCACCGCTAGGAAACCAAGAGGCGATAGCCCCATACCGGTAACCCAGGTTGCGATATCTTGAGGCCATCCCTGGTTGGCTAACAGGAACTGGAAGATACCGACACCACCGAGCAGGAAGAACAAGATTGCTGTGAGGTTCACTGCGCGTTCAGTCGCGGCAAGCATCTGCTTAAAGAATTTCCCGCGCATAGAAATGAAGCCGTATACCAAGGCATAGGCGCAAGCGCCGGCTCCTGACTCTGTCGGCGTTAGCACACCTCCATAAAGAGCACCGAGAACAAACACCGGCATGAGCAGCGCCGGAAGTGCATCGAGAGCAGCGTCGCGAAGTTCCTTCCAGCTAAAGTTGGCGGCTGGCAGTTTGATAACTAGCGCCATGGTCATCACGATAATTGCGTCACTAAAGGCCAGCATGAGGCCTGGAATAACGCCCGCGAAGAACAGCTTGACGATCGACTCGTCCGTGAGCACGCCGTACAGGATGAGTGTAATGCTCGGCGGAATGAGGATTGCGATGCCGCCGCCAGTTGCGATCACGCCAGCAGCCATCCACTTCGGATAACCCCGTTTGATCATCTCCGGATAGGCTACCACGCCCATCGCGGCCGCCATCGCCGTTGAGGATCCTGAAATTGCGCCGAACATAACGGCTGCCAGGATCGTCGCGTAGGCGAATCCACCAGGAACCCAGCCGACAAGAGCATCCGCAAATCGGAAGAGCTTGGCGATCAGACCAGTCCGCTCCATTAGGAAGCCGGCGAAGATAAAGAACGGAATCGCCATCAGCGTGTATTTGTTTACGAAGCTGAAGAACGACCTGAAGATCGCTGCTTCAGAAAGCAGTGGGTCGTAAACAATAAAGCCAACGGTGATCGATATCAGCGCCATCGCGATCGGTGCACCGAGTGCGAGAGCAGCAAGAAGTGCGGGTCCAAGTACGCCCATGATTAGATCTCAATCCCTTCTTCAGTGGGAGCCCACTCAAAGACTTTTTTGCCCATGAGTGCACGGACGTCCTGGTAGAGTTGGAACAGGCATACGAGTGCCAGCAGTGTAAAAGCGATGATCAGAATGGCTTGGAACGGCCAAATCACGAGAACCATACTCTGTGTTTTGCGTCCCAGCATCATTGAGCGTTCGAGAGTTGGAATGCCCCAATAGGCAATCGCGCTGTAAACGACGACCGAAATGGACGTTATTATTGTCCTTACGATCATCACAAAGCGAGCCCAGCCGGCTTGCTCAAGCGCGTCCATAACGGCCGACATCCTCAGATGTGAGCGGCGGGCTTGTGTCACTGCGAAGTAAAGAAAGATGGAGCCAACCATCCCGTAGGTCACAGCGTCCTGGCCCCAATCAAACACGAGGCCGAAAACGTAGCGCCTCATGACCTCTGCGACGGCAAGGCAGGTACCGACCAGCATAATGACGACAGCACTATAACCGACGACGTAGTCTAGTAAGAACCGAAACGCTCGATAGAGCTTATCGACGACCCAATCGACCCCAGCCATGTATCCCCCCTGCCTGCGGAATTGCCTTGCGTTGATGTAGTAGTCCCGAAAAAGAAGCGGCCGGTTTGAGTTAAACCGGCCGGGCAATCGATCAGAAGTTGTTACTTCTTGCTGTACTTTGCGAAGATGGGCTCCAGCTTCGCACAATCGGTCTTTTCGAGCCAGTTGCTGCCGACTGGGTTGGCTGCAACAGCCGCCTTGGCTTCCTCGGCAAACTTGTCGACCCACTTGTCAGCGTCAGCTGGCGTGTTCTTCTTGATCCAATCTGTTGTGGCAGAACCAAGCTTGTCGGCCATGGCCTTTGCTTCTGCAGAGGTCATGATGTAGATGCCTGGCTTGGAGGGATCCTTAGTGCCAAACTTATCGATCAGGCGCTTATCGTTGCAGAAGTTAGCGCGCTTCGCCCAAGGCAGAACTTCTTCGACCAGGATCTTCTGGATGGTTGCCTGATGCTCAGGCTTCAGCTTCTTCCACCACTTGTTCGAGCCGGCGATGTAGTAGTAGTCGCCAACAATGCCGTTGATGCCGGCAATGGTGTAGAATGGTGCCTGTTCCTTGACTTTGTTGAAACCACCGAGACTGGTCAGCAGGCCGTCAATGACCTTGGTTTCAAGCGCCGGTGGAACGTCACCGAAAGCCATTGTTGTCGGGTTCGCACCAAATGCGCGAAGCATCGCGTTTTCGGCAGGACCCATAGAGCGGATCTTCTTGCCTTTGAAGTCATCTGGCTTCATCAGGCGCGAGCCGGAACCAGCACCCATGTAGAAGCTGAGGTGAGCTGAGCCGAAGATTGTTACGTCATGGACCTTGCTGAAGCGCGCCTGCAGCATCTTGAAAGTCTCGAAGCTGTCGAGCGAGTTGATCGCGCCAGGTGTTGTCAGCAACATCGGGCCAAGAACAACGTTAGTCCAAGGGTCAAGGATTGCAGTCTTGCCGAACTGTCCCCATGCCATTTCGAGGTTGCCCTCGGTCATAGCTTCTACAGCTTCTGGGTTCTTGTACAGCGAAGACGATACGTAGATACGAACTTTACTGCCAGGAATAGCCGCTTCAACCTTCTCTTTGAAGATTTCCATGGCAATACCGGCTGGGTGTGGCGGGCCAACAGTATCCGACGCAATGCGGATCGTGACTTCAGCCATCGCGCTTGCACCGGCAAGCGCACCCGCGAGTGCTGTTGTACCTGCGAACAGGCCAACGCGCTTGGCGAGTTGCGAAATGGATTTAGACATTCTTCCTCCGATTCCTTCATGTGTTCTACTTAAGTCGTAGAAGCGTAGCGTTTACAGTCGTTGATCTCTTGCCGTCAACTTCGTTCTATTCTGGCGGCTAAGTAGCCGTTCAGGCAAGACAATTCTATGCTACGGTGATAACTGTTGTTCTGCTGGGCCTGGACTGCACCAATTTTTGGCAAAAATCTCCGATTTTGCCGCCCAAACCCCCTATTAAGACCAATGTTATGGTCGCATCTGGTCGAAAGGGCAAAGCGCACGCGCGCGAAACATGAAATTGTCAATCAACTGAGTGGAGTAGGGTTCGTGTCACCACCCGCCTGCATCATAGAAACTTGCGGTGGCGCTGCCCTCAGCAACAGACCTGCCCTAGTCGATCCGCAGCAAAGGTGCCGGCTCTATTGGAACGTCCATCAGGTCCTCGCCCCAAATTATATGGCCATCATAGATTTTTGACATCTCGCGAATGATCTGTTCGCGCACCCTGACCTGATCGATCTGGTCGGTCATATGGGTCAGAACCACTGTTCCAACGCCAGCTTCCTTCGCAACCTGGGCTGTATCGATATGGTTGCCACATGAGCGGCGATAGACGTCCCCGGGCTCAGTTCCGGAGAAAAAGTGGTTCATATGAATGAGAATATCGCAACCTTCGGCCAGGCTGATAATGTCGGGGCAGACACCCCCACTATCGCCACTATAGCATACCGAGCCTTCATCCGTGTCAAAACGATAGGCTAGGCAGTTGAGGAATGGCTCCGCGTGCCAGCCAGATCCAACCGTCACCCGCCAACTGGATCCTTCGACGGCGGCACCTGGCGCGAGTTGTTTGACAATCGGCCGCGGCGGTTGCCGCTCATGTTCGCCGCCTCTGGCCTTAAAGATTTCAAGGCTCATCTCGTGTTGTGTGCGAGCCTTAATGTCGGCGGCGAAGATCCCTTGCGTGCCGATCAGTGAGCCGATGATCTGCGCGATCGGATCAGGTCCGAAAATCTCCAATTCCGGGATCTTGCCCGATCCTTGGTCCCATCTTGTCATCAGCAGCCTTGGGAGATCGATAAAATGATCGTAGTGCAAGTGGCTGATAAAACAGTGTGTGACATCAATGGCCCGTCGACCGGACTGGAGAAACCGATGATGTGCACCCGGACCGTGATCAATAACGATGACATCATCACCGATTTCAAGAACATAGCCGGAACCCATTCGCTTGAGGGATGGAGCCGGAGTGCCAGTACCTAATAGTGTGAGTTTCATCGTCTCTTCCAGATTGAACGCGGTGCAAAGTCATCGCGACCATACTCGGAACAGAAGCGAAGACGAAGCAAGGTGCAAAGATGCGCTAGATGTTCGTCCAGATCAGTACGATCCCCGAGACTGCGAGTAATACGAGGATGATCTCGTTGAATCGCTTGTCACTGACCCTTGCGTAAATTGCTGCGCCGATCCAGGCCCCAGGAAATGTCGCCGGTAAAGCGACAGCCACAGCAACCAACAAATCCGTCGTAAAGAGGCCCGCTAGAAAATGAGAGGCCAGGGCTGCCATCAATATCGAGAGATTGAACGTTTGGAATGTGCTGCGCTTTTCCTCTTTCGTCCAGCCGCGCAGGTCGCCCCAGACGGTCAATGGCGGGCCGGACAATCCTGCCAGACCGCCAAGCAAGCCGCCAGTGAAGCCCACAGACATGTCAGCCGGGCGGCCGCCCCAGGTCATTGCTGAGCGTCCGCGCAGGAGAAGGGAGTAAGCTGCATAACTAATCAGCAATGCGGCAATGCTGAGCTTAAAGACCCGAACATCAATGAACGTTAGTAAAAAAGTGCCCAGTGGCACCGCCAAAAGGCCGGGTACTATAAAGGGCAACACCCTAGAGGGTTGGATTGCGTGCCAGATGCGCGGCAGCGTCTGGACCTGGGCGGCGGCGGAGCATACGACCACGAGCGTAGCTGCGACAGACGGCGAAAGCACATAAAGCCAAAGCCCAAGCGCCGTGATCCCGGTTCCGAACCCAGCCAAACCATTCACGAAGCCGCCCGCAAGAGCGCCAGCAGCGACGAAAAGCAAAAAATCCCAGCTCATAGCCTCTGGTCCCTTCCGCTCTACCGGCGGTCCATTGTCTGTGTTGGGACGCAAGTCGGACGACTTGGGCGATCATGACCGCCCCATCACGGTGTGGAAGTCGTTCAGGTCCGGAATGTCACCCGCTGAAACTACCGAGGAAGTGGCCCGAAATAGCATAGTTCGACCATTCAAGACGCACTGAGAACTGGAAATCAGCAGTCAAATGGGCAGGCGATACTCCTGACAAACGCTGAGCGGCGTCCTCGATAGCCGAGACAGGTGTCGTCAGTTATCATCACACCAATGCCTGAGGCAAGGTGCAGTGACAGTGCTGCCAAAAACGAGAGACGGGCGAACAGGAGAATTCAGGCGAAAATGCACGAAGAGATGCGTGCAAGAATAGACAGAGGAGGAAGCTGCTTTGAACCCGCAGCTCTGTCCATCATAGACGTCGGCGCAAGTTCACTTGGTGAAGTCTCGCTCCCGAACCGTTGTCAGGGCTTTGTTGATGGAGCTGCGCTCGCCCAGGGGATTGTCAACCAATGAGGCTCTGAACATATTGGTCCGTACAGCCTGAGTGGCTGACTCGGAGGTTGAATTCATGAGCACATGCCGTAAGTTTCTATTATAGTGAGCTAGTCCGGTTTTGGCCGGCTGCATGGTTGTCTCCATTATGTCTATTCTGTGCGATCCATGAGCTATATAGACATAATGTCTATTACAAGGCGTTGTATCATTTCATAAAATTAGATCGAATAGAAAATTCATTCGATGGACAGTTATTAATTGTTTGTTGACCAATTAATATAACGAGTTGTCAAGATTTATTATGCATGACCTGTTGGGTTGCGTAAGTAATTCCGTGGTCAGCAGGAAGCGTTGAAATTTAGAAACAAAATCCGGCGGCTGGCGAAGGTCAGCGGGGCCTCGGCGCGCGTGCTGGGTCGTGCTAGTGATGCGTGTGTTTCCACGGCGGTCGCAATCGCCAATGCCGCAAAAGCGACCGGTTTTGCCCTGTCACAGCTACAAGCGCATCTGATGGTGGCTTGGGCCGGCCTGGTGCTGCTGCTGCTTGGGATTGCAATCAATGGTTCCGAGCAATCATTCCCAGTGGTGATGCTCGTGGGCGGCGCATCTTTGCTTCTGCTGTCACTCTATATGGACCGCACAACAACTGCGGGTTCAAGAGCACAGAAAACGCTTCATCGGCTAAGGACAATTGGTCGACGTGTCGAGCGTCGGATCGAGCAATTGGAAGACGCCCGCTGGCGGATGCATGATAGCTCGCATCACATGCGTGAGTTGCTTGATGCGCAAGAGAATGTCATTTACACCTGTAGTGGAACGAACAAGTTGACATTCGTTAATCGCTCATTTTGCGCGACTTTTGGCGTTGATGCAGATGACGTATTGCAATCAGAATACCGACCGAAAGAAGCCGAAGCCGAAGTCGATGACGAGCGGCACGTTTCGATTGCGCGAGAGTCATTATTGTTTGCTGAAGGCCGGCAATCAGTTTTAGAAACCATCCATGGTCCGAGGTGGTTTGCGTGGCGCGAAACAGAAGTGCCATCAGTTGACGGCCTGGGTTTTGACCGCCAGTTTGTCGGCACCGATATTACAGAGCAGCTGAGAATTGAATGCGAGCTATTTGCTGCGCGCGACCAGGCGCAGGCAGCCAATCGCGCAAAATCTCGTTTTCTGGCATCAATGAGCCACGAGATCCGGACTCCTATGAATGGAATCCTGGGTATGGGCGGCCTCCTTCGTGAAACAAGTTTGAGCAAGGAGCAGCAAACCTACGTCGAAGCCGTCAATCATTCGGCCCAAACCTTGATGTCGCTGATCGACGAGATCCTGGATTTCTCGCGAATTGAAGCCGGCCACCTGTCTCTGGAAGACAAGCCGTTCTCGCCGTATGAAACCCTGCAGAGCGTCGTTGAGCTGTTGGCCCCACAAGCACATCAGAAGGACTTGGAGATTGCATGGTCAGTCGCCCCTGACACACCGACGTCCGTAACAGGTGACCGCAACCGCTTCCGCCAGGTACTAATCAATCTTGTTGGCAACGCCATCAAGTATACGGACCGTGGCGGCGTATCGGCGGTGTTGGATGTCGGGAACTTCGACGACTCGAGTTGCCAATTGTCAATCACGGTTGAAGACACCGGAATTGGTCTCGACGAGGCTGATATTGATCGCATCTTCGGTGAGTTTGAACGGGCTGGAGAGAAGGGTAGGCAATTCGAGAGCGGGACTGGATTAGGGCTGGCGATTGCGCGTCAGATCGCACGCGCAATGGACGGTGATATTCGCGTAACGTCTGCCCCAGGCCGTGGGGCAACGTTCATAGCAGATTTCCGACTATCGATTGATGATCCTGCACCGACTTTAGACCTGCAACGTCATGATTCAACTGGGTTGGCGATCTTGATCGCTTCAGGTCACCTCATCGAGCGCCGCGCACTATCAAGCATCCTCAGAAGTCTCGGAGCAACGGTTTTCGAGACCGGTGAAGCCACGCTGGAGGCGGCCAGCAATGCGCTCGGAAACGACCATGCATCGATTGATCTATTCATTGTCGATGTCAATGAGCCGCCAGAAGAGGCAGGATCTGTCTTGATGAGCCTCCGGCGGATGCAGCCAGGCCGCCAGATCGAAGGTGTCGTGATGGTCAATGCAGTAGAGAAGGTCTCCTCTCAGGACTATTTCGATCAGGGCTTCACAAAGCACTTGATCCGGCCTATTCGCCCACTCTCGATGCTACACCTTTTGACAGAGCAAGCCTGCCTTCGGACTAGCCCGCATGCTGCTCGTCAGCGCACAGTCGTGCAGCGATCTGATAGAAAAAAAGCCAAACAAATTAGGGTGTTACTGGCGGAAGACAATGACATCAACGCCATGCTGGCCAGCAAGTTGTTGGGGAACCTGGACTGCGATATCACACGTGCCCCGGACGGCAGCAAGGCGGTGGAGCTTGTCGCCGACGCGCTTAAGACCGGGCAGCAGTATGACTTGATCCTGATGGACGTTCATATGCCCCAAATGGATGGATTGCTGGCTACCAAGCAGATCCGCAAGGCATGCGCAGGCTCAGGAATGACCCCACCCGTGATCGTGGCCGTAACCGCGAATGCCTTCATGGAGGATCAGGAGCGCTGTCTGGCGGCTGGCATGGACTATTATCTCGCCAAACCATTTGATCCTGCAGCGCTTGCTGACATCCTTTCAAAGTGCCGTAGCAGCCTGAAAGCCGCAAGCTGATCAAGGTGTTATAGGACTGAACGGTCCTTGCGCGCGAGAGCAGCGACATTAAGCTTAACACGTGCTAGTCTCTCCGGCGGGCACGGAGAGATAGCTTTATGAAACTGAGATCACGACGCAGGGACAGCCGCCGTTCGCCGACGCGCGGACTGAGACAAAAGACTCAGCGACTTCTTGCGGCCGGTTCAAGAATAGGCAGGAGAGCGGCCGGCATACCTTTCCGGTTGCGTCGCAAAGTTTCCAAGGTTTACGGGCAGATTGGCCCTCTGGAAGTGAGATTAGCGACATCGGGTTCCGATATTCGCCAGGCGCAAAAGCTGCGCTACAAGGTGTTTTACGAAGAGATGTCAGCGAAAGCGGACACGCTCGCACAGCTTAAAAAGCGCGACCAGGATCCCTACGACAAGATCTGCGATCATCTTCTGGTTTATGATACGTCATCCAACGAAACAACGAGAGTGCTGGGCCGTCCTAGGAAATCGAGTGTTGTCGGCACGTATCGCGTGTTACGCGAGGAAATGCGCAACGGTTCGCGCGGTTTTTACACGCAGAGCGAGTATGATATTGCCCCGCTGATTGCAGCCAAAACCCCGCGTTACAGGTTTATGGAGCTCGGGCGGTCCTGCGTCCTCAAGCCGTACCGCAACAAGCGAACCGTTGAATTGCTTTGGCAGGGTCTTTGGGCCTATGTCCGCGAGCATGACATCGACGTGATGATTGGGTGTGCCAGTTTCGAGGGCACCGATCCAAAAGTACACGCCCAGGCCCTGAGCATGCTTTACCATGAACGCCTAGCTCCGGATGATTGGTATGTGCGCGCGCACGATAATCTGTTCGTGGACATGAACATGGTTGAAGCCGACAAAATCGACGGCAAAGCTGCACTGCGCTCACTGCCACCACTGATCAAAGGCTACCTCAGGTTGGGCGCTTATGTGGGCGATGGCGCTGTCATCGATGAGCAATTCGGGACGACTGACGTTCTGATCATTCTGCCCGTTGAACGGATCGATCCACGCTACTTCGAGCACTTTGGAGCGCCCAATGAGCGCCAGAGCCGCGTCGCTGCTGGCTTGCCGGTTAGCTGATGTGCCTAAAAAATGCGGTAATCTGCTCACAGATTTGAGCACCATCCTCGCGGAGATGTTGTTTGCGCGTGAAGAGGCTCGTGCGCGACATTGCCCTCAAATTGCGGAAAGACATAGGGAGATCCGCTTATGCGCTTGTTAGCGAGATTGTCCGTCGGATCGTTGATAGCTATCTGGCTGTCAGCACTGTTGCTGTCGAGTGGTGCTCTAGCGACGCCTGCTATCAACACCATCGGAAGCCCGGGGCTTGCGATTAAGGGCTATGATCCCGTCGCCTACTTTGAACAGGGCGGACCACGCGCGGGATTGGCCAAGTTCACCGTGCAGCATTCTGGCGTGAGATGGCAATTCTCTTCCGCTGCAAACAAGGCCAAGTTCGAGCAGAACCCGGGGAAATACATGCCGGCCTATGGCGGCTACTGTGCCTACGGTGTCGCTCAGGGCTATCTTGTTAAAATTGAACCGGATGCATGGTCCATTCGAGGCGGCAAGCTCTACCTCAATTACAGTCAGAGCGTCCAACGCACCTGGAGCAAGAGCCCGGATGATTACATTCGTAAAGCGGACGTGCGTTGGCCGAAGCTGATAAAATAGCGCCGTCGCAAGATGATGGAGCGTGGACCTATCTGCGCTCCCAACTCCGCAAGTGCGCACCAATCAGTAAGAACAAAACAAGCGCTGACGCGAGACTGATAATCGACGTCAGTTGCGGCCAACAAGAGTCACATTTGCCAATTCAGGGAATGAGCAGGGATTAATGACCTCCGCAGCAGTGCAACCGGCCAAACGCAAGCGCGATGTTCGCCTCGATTTCTTCCGCGGCGTCTGTCTGTTCATCATTTTCGTTGCCCACATGATCGGCAATCCTTGGAACGAGTGGATTCCCGCCAAATTTGGTTTTTCGGATGCGACAGAGATCTTTGTCTTTTGCTCAGGCATGGCTTCGGCAATCGCCTTTGGCGCCGTCTTTCAACGGCATGGATATGCGGTTGGCATCGGACGGATCGCGTTCCGTATCTGGCAAGTTTACTGGGCCCATATCTCAGTTTTCATGGTCACCCTGGTTTTAATGATCGTCATTGACTGGCAGCTTGGCGGAGATGATTACATTCGCGGCCTGCTAATGCAGCATTTCTTCAACGAAAATGCGCGCGCCGCCCTGGTCGGTTTGCTGACGCTGACGTTCGTGCCCCCTTACTTCGATATCCTACCGATGTATCTGGTCATTCTGATCATGGTGCCAATCGTAGTCGCTTTGGCTCAAGTCGGGCGGATCTACGCTGCAGCCTTTATTCTCGGATTATGGTTCATCTCTCAGTTCAATCTCACACATCTGCCACGCCAGCCGTGGGCGGACGATGTTTGGTTCTTCAACCCTTTCGCTTGGCAGTTGATCTTCTTCTCCGGCTTTGCCTTTATGCGCGGATGGCTGCCGGCTCCGCCAACGGACAAGCGTCTCGTCTATCTATGCATCGCTATTCTCGTTGCCTCGATCCCGTTTGACTGGTGGCCGCTTCTGAGTCGATTCCAAATCCTGCAAGATGGCCGCGAGGCACTGGCACCTGTGATCAATAAAACCAACTTTGGTGTTCTACGCTTTGTTCACTTCCTCGCGCTTGCGTATCTGTCTTACGTCGCAGTGGGTGAAGGTGGACGACGATTGACCGGGCCGGTTGTGCGCGTCATCAGCAAGGTTGGCCAGCAGTCGCTTGGGATCTTCATTGCCGGGCTTGTCCTGTCGTTCCTCTGCGCCACATTCCTGAACATTGCTGGACGGACTTACTTTACTGTTCCGCTGGCCAACTTGGGTGGTTTCGCAATCCTAATCGCAATTGCCTACAGTGTGGCGTGGTTTAAGTCGGCACCATGGAATCGGCCTACCAACCCAGCAGTGAACAACCAGGGCGGGGTTGCTCAACCCCCACAGGCAACTGCAACAGGCACAGGCGGCGGGGCTGCCGCGGGCAAACCGTCCCCTGCCGAATAAGACATTCATGAGGATGGGTTTTCGCTCTAAACGACAGGGCTGGGCAGCCTGGGCTTGGTTGCCAGTCTTTACCTGGTTTTTCAGTTTCGCGGTGACCGTCGATCCGGCACGAGCAGGCGGCGGCACAATCCTAAATGGCCAGGCAGAAAGTGCAAAGCTCGGTCGCCTGATTCCCTATACGGTCTACAAGCCCGAACAAGCGTCAGGCAGGCGTCGGTTACCAGTCCTTTATTTGTTGCACGGCTTGAACGATAACCAGAACACCTGGATTCAGCTTGGAAGAATTCGCACAACACTCGACAGGCTCATAGCAAATAAGTCGTTGCAGCCTTCGCTGGTTGTGATGCCGATGGCCGGTAACAGTTGGTATGTGGATGATGTCAGGCCTGACGGATTCGGCCCAATTGCTCAGGCTATGACAAGCGATCTGATTTCCCACGTCGACCGATCATACCAAACGGTCGGATGTCGCAGCGGGCGGGCTATTGCCGGCCTGTCGATGGGTGGGTTCGGAGCCATTCAATTTGCGTTCGAGAATCCTGACAAGTATGTAGCCGCCATCAGCCTATCCGGCAGCCTGTTCTCCGAAGGGCTGGCGTTCGAGAAGAAATTCTCGCCGAGGTTCACCGGTTTGTTTGGCGGCGTGTATGGAAAACCATTCAACCCTAGCCGTTTCAACAAGTTCAATGTCTTCGCTAAACTCGACAAGATGGCAAAAGCATCGGAGCGCCCGGCGATTTGGCTTGCAGCAGGCGACAATGACTTTCCGTCGATTCTGAGGGGCACAGTCAGGCTCCATCTCGAGCTTCTCAAAAGGAATATAGAGAGCGAGTTGCGGGTTGATGATGCCGACCATACCTGGCGCTATTGGCGTGAGGCAATCGTTCCAGCTCTGAAGTGGTTGTCGCCTCAGCTTGGGACGGATTGTGCCGTGCCGTCGACCCAAAGTGTGACGAGCTCTGCAAACTAGCAGGCGTAAGCAGGCGCCACTGCGGCCGTTGCGGTGAGACGCGGCTCGCAGAGCAAGCGAAAAGTTAATCCCGCCGTGCTGCTCCCGATTATTCTAGTCTTCCCAACTCAACAATCGCCAGGCCTGTCCCTCTTGCACTTGAGCACACAGTGTGATGGGGCAGACGCGAAGCTGGTTCGAGGACACTCATGATGGGTATACACTGTCGCCACGGCCGGGTCTGTTCAAGAGTACTCTGGATCTTGGCAATGCTTGCGGCAGCACCGACGTTCGCTCAGACGCAGAGGGGCAGCAAAGTCCTGACCGCCGAACGCATCAAGATAATTGAATTGCGACGTGATGATCCCGAGGTGATGGCAGCCACAAGACGCGAAGCAAGTTCGGCGAGTTATCTCTTGAGCGCTGCTGGAGATGATCGATTCCTGGTTGACATCGACCCTGCCAGAATGAACCGTGCAAACGTCACCTCAACTGGACAACGCAAGAGCTCTCTTTTCGCGACAGACGGCGGAAAGCGCATTGCCTATGACAAGCCAGGGCAGGATGCGACAGAGTTCGTCGTCGAGTATCCATCCTTCAATGCCCAACTGCGTTGCTACTGGGCTTACGACCAAAGACTGGTCCGTCAGTTGGCAGCCGCAGAGGCAAAGGCCCGCGAGCAGGCTCTACACAGCGCGACAAAGGGCACACTTAAGGTCAATCCTGAGACTGACACGCCCATCACGGAGGACGCGCAGGTAAGTTCGCCAGAGCCACGCTCTCTGCCATTGTTCGCCCCCGAGGGCGGCAATCTGATCCGGGTTCGGCGTCAATTCAAAAAAGGTGGTCGGCCGTGTCAGCTCGAAGTCATCTGCCAAAGCCTATCGCACCCACGATGGAAGGCCTTCTGGGGACAAGGTCGCACTCATAAAAAGCACAATGCCTGCGAGGCCAGAGCCAAGGCGCTGGTCGACGCCATGGTCGTCGTCCGCGCGGGCCGCTAGCGAGCGAAACCAGCTCGCCGTTCGCAGCCACATAGCGAGGGGATCAGTATGCCGAACTCAATGCAACGACGCGCTGCCATAGCTCTCGTAATTGTCCTGGCTATTGTTGTGCCGGGTGGCATCATTGTTTTTCCGGAAACGCGCGCTCAGGAACGCAACGATCCCAATGAGTTTTACAAGTTGCGGACGGACCGAACAACGTTCCGCTATTACGAACTCGGACATCATGCGCCGAGCCGCTCCGGGAGAAAGCCATATCCTCTGTCGCGTTTTGTCGTTGCGCCTAACATCGGACTTCCCATCCGGGTTGACCCGAAGAATGGCGTCCACATGTACTGCAATTCACAAGTCTACGGACTGGGCGGTTTCCTACGACCGCGAGGTGCGAATGTCCCAACGTCAAGTGTGAACAGCCCAGCGAACTATCAATTTCCCTGGACGAGCAATTTTTGCGAAAAGCGAGGGAGACGCGGCAGTACAATGCAATTGCAGGCCTGTGGCACGCGCTACGTCGAGCACCTTGGTCAAGATTGCCGGCCCGGACGGCCAATCAATCGAAGTTTTCAAGGCATTGCGGTGGACGGCGGTCTGGTCTCCGGACTTGGCAAAGGACACCTCGTTTCCGTCAGCAACACATCGCACCTTTGGACGTATCTCCATATGGACAAACGCGTTGTTCGAAAGAACCAAGTTGTTAGGAAAGGGCAAAGGCTTGGACTTGTATCGGATCGTCCCGGAAATACGTCGATCCATCTGCATTTGGAAGTCCAGCTGAAGGGGCCGGACGGCTTTCGATATATGGATCCCTTGCCATCGTTGATCGTGGCTTATCGCAGGGCGCTTGGGCACGATGTTACCGAGTTGATTGATCAGGACGGCAATCTGAAGTTCGATCCCGAGTTTGAGATAAGGGCGGGAGAAGGCGAGGCCCAGCGTTCATCCGAGCCCTGTGCCTTAGCGCTCAATCAGCCAAGTATCGGCTCGGAGGCCAGGTTCAAGTTTGTAAGTTTCTGGTGTCACAATAATTCGGTGATGGGCTTGGTCGAGATTGGCACCGAGCGGCAGCTGGTCTACGTCAGGCCGCGCGCTACAATCGCCCAAACCGCTGCGAAGAGTCCGATTTTAGTATCAGCCGCAATACACGGTGGTGAGTGGCGGGGTAACGCTTTCCACTTCAGCAGTTTATGTGGCGGACACAGGTTCCCAGTGACCGGGGTTCAATCACTGGACAGTAGTAAGCTAATTCTCACAGGCCTGCGCGACAGCTTCCAAAACGTCAATTGTGATAGCGTCAAGGTCGCCGAGAAGCTCGTCTTCCAGCGCATCGATCTCCGTAAGAACCCTGCCATAACTCAAGGCCGGGATGATAACCTATCAAACGACGATCCTGCCCCACCTTTACCAACGACCGCACGTTTAAGTTGCCCCTATGCATTGAAAACGGGTGAGATGCCGAAGCAGGCGGCAGGCAAGATATTCCCGTCGAAGAGCGAGCGCACTTGCAATTTCCTCGCGCTGACTCTGCCGAAGGAAACCACGCTGGCAGAGATGCCACGTTATATCCGAGAATGGCCGGGGCTCAATCCAGCAGGTTTCTTGCGTGACAAGCGAGGCGATCGGATTATCGCTTTCAAGAGTGAGCAGTCAGGTATCGGTGCGTGGTGGTACTGGCTTTTGAAGCGTGCACGTAACCGTGGCAAACTAGGCGATTACGGGTCTGGAGCCACAGGCCGTGTGACACTTAGCCAACTAGCTCTGGCCATGTCAGGCCACAGCAGAATGGACATCGCTGTTCGCAAGACCTACCTCAAGCCTTACCTGCAATTTGCCCGGCAGTACTTTAATCGGGCGGTTGGAGAAGAAGAGGCAATTGACATCGCTGATCCTGATGCGCGCTGGAACTTGGCCCGCATCCAGTTCCATCTTGAGAGTGGTCGACCGATTCTAACTCGTAGAGCCTCATTTGAGTGCGGCATCAGGCTCGGGAATGATGTCATGGCCGACTTTGACGCTGCAGACGTCGAGGAGGGCAGTCAGAAGCCGATCCGGTTTGTGCATTTTAAGGGTCTCGGCTTTTACGCTCACGCATGCCGAACAGAGCCAGGCAAATCGATTAATCAAGTCGGGCCGTTGGCGGGCACCAAGTCAGAGCGATCTGATCTTCATTTGGCGCAAACTAGGATTGCAGAACAGCAGAAGGAAATTGCGAGCCTCAAAGCTGATCTCAAATCGTTAATGGGTGACGTGGTTGCATTGAAAGACAAAGTCGCAGTCGTGAAGGCTACGCTCCAAAAGGTTATTGCAAACCTGCAATAGATGATGGAGCAGATAATACAATAGCCTGGTTTACGCTCAGATTGGGCCCAGAAAGCAAACGGACCCCAGACATCATCTGGAGTCCGTGATGAACTTCTATAGAGGCGGCGATGAGAACATGCTCATCGCGTGTAGCTGCAGCTACTCGGCAGCCTCGGCTTTTTCTTCCGGGCCTTCAACGATCTTTGTTGCAAAGTCAGCCGGTGACACGATCTCAAGCACTTCAAAGTCGTTCGAGCACGCAATCTCGCGATGTTTGATCATGGGTTTTTGCAGAATGCAGTCACCCTTCTTGATCGTGCGCACGCCCTCGCCTTCGTATTCGAAGGTCGCCCAGCCGTTCACCACGTAGACGAACTGGAAGTCGCACTCATGAATGTGCCACTGCTGGACTTCATCCTTGGTTTCTTTGCCATTGTGGCGGATGAGATGCGCTACGTAGGCGCCATTTGTGCCATCCTTCGTTCCGAGATCCCGATATTCAAATATTTCACGAAGGCCTGGTGTCCACTCGGCGTTCTCGGCCTCGTTATGGACGAAGTCCCAGTCGCTGCGATCGATCAAGTCACCCATGGTTTCCTCCTGTCATTGAGCGGTCAAATCCGCTGCGCTTACGTCCCGGCCGCACTGCAAGCCGGCACTATACTACACGATTGTCACGCCACTATCGACGGACAAAATCTGGCCGGTCGTGATGGCGGATTCATCGGACGCCAGATAAACCGCCATCTCCGCAATATGAATGGGCAGCCCAAGCCCCAGCAAATGCGATTGCCCGATCTTTTCAACCTCTGGCGATGCTGCCATCAGTTTCTTCACACGGTCCGAAAGAGTCACGGAAGGTGCGATCGCGTTCACGCGGATTTTGTGTTCGGCATACTCGGCAGCCATCGAGCGTGTCATGGATGCGATCCCGCCTTTCGCTGCGGTGTAGCAGTCACGACCGGGTAGAGCCATCAGTGCCACGTTCGACGACATGTTGATCACCGAACCGCCACCGCTCTTGATAATTTCTCTTATGCCGTATTTGGAGCAAAGGAAGGTTCCGTACAGGTCGAGCTTGATGACCCTCCAGAACTCTTCTTCTGGCGCTTCCGTCACCGGGCCGTCCTGGACAGTCGAGCCACCAGCATTATTGTGGAGGATATCAAGTTTGCTGTAACGCGAGACGGTTTCAGCGATGGCGGCCTGGACATCGGATTTCACGGTCACGTCGCACTTGATAAAATGTGCATCTCCGCCGCTGTTAGCTGCAAAACTCCGGGCCGAGTCAGCAGCAGCCTCTCCCAGCTCAGAATTAATCTCTGCAACAACAACTTTTGCGCCTTCTTCGGCGAACCGCTCCGCTGTGGCGCGACCGATCCCTCCGCCACCACCAGTGATGAAGGCCACCTTGTCATCCAAGCGTCCCACGTGTCTCTCCTCTACTCTTTTGGTTTGCCGCCCGGCCAAACCGGCGCAGTTGCCAAATCGGGCCATGCCGCTGGTGATTCCGAGGCAGTCCTGGCATCAGCAACTGGCACCGCGCCGTCCCAGTTTGCGGCAACGTAGCGATTGCCGGTAACTCCATTGGCTTCATCTGAGCACAACCATAACATCGGCGGCACCATTTTCGTTGTTGGAACAAGGTCAGCCCGCGCAAACGGTGCTTCTTCCGGCACCATGGCCGTGTCGGATGGCCCGCCCGGCACCACCACATTGACGGTAATACCATCCGGTTCAAATTCGGCCGCGTGGCCCGCACTCATCGCCTCAAGTCCGGCCTTGGCAGGGCCGTATGGGTGGAAACGGCCGCGCAGCATCGTGAAGAAACTGGTCGTGACATTGATGATGCGGCCCCAGCCTTTGGCTTTCATATGAGGAACCGCGGCCCGTGTCAGATACCAGGCTCCCGAGAGATTGACGGACACGAACTTGTCCCAGGTCTCTGGCGGGATCTCATCAATCTTGACGAGCTCGGTCATATGATGCGGCCCGAACAGCTGCATGCCCATCGCACCATTGTTGATGAGTATGTCGACTGATCCGAAAGTCTGCCGCGCTGCCTCCACCGCTCTTTCACATGCAGCATTGTCAGAGATATCCAGCTTTTGCACGGTTAGCCGTGTGTCGTTGCTTTTTGCTTTGGCGGCGTCCGCAAGCTCTGAGAGTCCGGCTTCCTGGACGTCAGTCGCAAGCACAGATGCGCCAGCGTCCAAAAAGCCCGCTGTGATGACACGACCGAAGCCGCCTGCAGCGCCCGTCACAATTGCGACTTTGCCGTCCAAGAACTGAGCCATGTGCATTCCCTCGCGCATTCGTTGGCTGATCAGGTTCCCGAGCGGGTCGGGCAATTTGGAAAGCCTAATCAGTTTTCGCGGAGAGCGGGAGATCTATGCCTGCAAACATCATCCACAGGTTACGCGTGCAGCGGCGTATTAATAACTTATCTGATTTACAGCATAAAGAATAAATGAGATTGTCTCTATAAATGTAGGACTCGTGGAGTGATACGCGAAAAAATTGGAGAGTCGAGTGAGGGGGCAATGACAGCGGACATGACTTCAGCAATCAAGCATCTGGCCATCATCATGTGCTGTGCAGCTATGGCAGTCACGGCAGTAGGTGCAAGCGAGCCCACCGGTGGTGAGATCTCTGTCACTCAAGTTCAGCCCGCGGTCGACGGCATAAACGCCAAACTATCGTTCGTCGGCGCCGCAGATGGGACAGAAACCTATGGTGCGGTCGGAGCCATCACCTTTCCGCTAGGACACCAATTTGGGCTGCAGCTTGATGGTGTAGCAGCCGAGGTTGATGCAGGGCCCTTTGGAGATATCGGTGTTTTCGGCGGCGCTGCGCATCTCTTTTGGCGGGATCCATCTAAGGGTCTCATAGGCATCTATTCGAGAGTATTGCATGCCGACGTCTTTGGTGGATTGACGACCTATGCTTTGACGGCCGAGGGTGCGGTTTACCGTGGGCGATTCACAGTTGAAGGCATGGCCGGGGTATCGGGAGGTGATGTCGATACGGGATTCCTGAGCATTGCAATTGCCAAGTACTATCCTACCGACCAACTGGCTCTGCAGGCCGGACATACCTTTAAGAACGGAGATCATGTCTTCATTACTGGCGGTGAGTGGGGGCTGCCTGCCGCTGGCCGCGCGACGGCGTCTTCTATGTTTGTCGATGGATTTGTCAGCGAGACCGGCGACGCAGGCGCGATGGCAGGACTACGATTCTACTTTGGCCAGAGCGACAAGTCTCTGTTGCGACGTCACAGAGAAGATGATCCAGCAGCAGCTGACGTTCACACGGAGTTGCATCTTCTTTACAATAACAACTGCATCCACTCATGTCGCAACGATGCATCCGATAAAATCATACTGATCTATTCGCGGTACATACCTACTGCAGCCCAATGAGACGATAGCACTCCCCGATGCCGTATCGCGGGGCGCAGAATCAGTAAGGCTCTCTCATCTTTCCGGGATTTCGCAAATGGCATAACGCATGCTCGGCTTGCGATCATAGCCTCAGTCAGGACTCAGAGATTCGAAGAAGCTCAACGCTTGTTCTCGGAACACAGCCACGAGGAACCCTAGCTATGGCACGTTCGCTGACGTCGCTTTTTATAAGCGCTTTGATTGCAATGCCTATGCTCGCAACCAGCATGGTGAGCGCAGAAGAAAACAGCGATCATTCAAGAGCCAAACCCGCGGTCGATGGCATAAATGGAAAGCTAAATTTGGGAAAGGCAATCGAAGGCACGGATGCCTGGGGAGGAACAGGGGCTATTGCGGTTCCACTAGGACATCACTTCGGTCTGCAGCTCGATGGTGGCGTCGCAAGCGCCGACTTGAGCTTTCTTGGCGATGTGCCTGTCTATGGCGGTGCAGCGCACCTTTTCTGGCGCGACCCCTCACAAGGACTACTCGGCATCTACGGTGACTATGTTCACATCGATGTCTTCAGAGGCTTTGGATTTTACTCCTGGGGTGGCGAAGCTGCGATCTATCGTGGCCGGTTTACTATCGATGCGATGATTGGGTACGAAGATGGTGAGCTGATTGATGGCGGCTTTACGGACCGCGCACGCCTGTCGTTCTATCCAACTGACAACGTGAACGTCCACATCGGTCATGTCTACGCATTCCAACAACACAATCTGCTGTTCGGCAGCGAGTGGGCTATCGGTGGACACGGTGGCAATGCAATGTCGATATCCGCAGAAGGTGCCTTGGATGACAGCGGAGAAGCCGCAATCACATTGAGCCTGAATGCATACTTTGGTCAGCGCGATAAGACGTTGATCCGGCGCCATCGCGAGGATGATCCGCCAGGCATTCGTCTCCTGCAAATTCTTCGCCCGCAACAGGGACAGTTTTTGGGTCGCAAGATCAATATTGTTGACCAGAGCGGCCAAATTCTAGGTCGCAGAATCGACGTCTTCAGCCAAAACGGTCAATTCCTTGGTCGGAAGATCGATGTCTTCAGTCAGGGTGGGCAATTCCTCGGGAGGTAGCGGATATGCGAAACGCACACGTGTAGCGCATCTGACGCTTGGTCCCCAATTGCAGTTGGCTTCGCCTCCAAAGGTTTTGGCTCGATCGAGACAATTAACGTTCGACATTCGACCATCGCACAAATCTCTTTTCTGCAGAGGCCCGTCGATCGCGCTCCAATTCACTCTGAGAATTGCGCAAACAGCATAACGAAGCTCTACTCAGTGAATTTATACAGTTAGCTGTAATTTAGAATCAGTATTCGCTTATCCGCCGTCATCGAGAAGACGATCCGCAGGTGATCCTGGCCATTGCAACTAGCGACGCTGCCAACGCCATCACCAATAGCCGCTGGGAAGGGTCCAGCATATGCACTGGTCAACTCGGCTGTCTTCAATGAGGTGCCAACCATGACAAACCTACTTCAGAAAATCGCTATTGGGTTCGCCTGTCTTGCATTCACTCTTGCAACCGCGACTGCGAGCGAACCCGTCGCGCCTCTTGAGGATTCAACCGATTCGCGACCGGCTGTGGATGGGGTCAACGGGAAATTGACCGTCGGTTATTCATTTGATCAAGCAGACATGAAATGGGGAAGCGGGAGTTTCGCAATTCCCCTCAGCGAACGGGTCGGCTTGCAGGTTGATGCTATAGCTGCTGAGGCCGATGCAGACATTCTTGGGCAGGTTCCGTTTTTCGGAGTGGGCATGCATTTGTTTTGGCGCGACCCGTCTCGCGCTTTGCTCGGTGTTTATGGCCATACAATACACGTTGCCGAATTCGGCGGCCTCGATTCCCATTTTGCCGCTCTTGAGGGGGAACTCTACTGGGACCGCATCACGCTCGAAAGTGTTGTCGGTATGAGCAGTGGCGATTTCCTTGATCCTGAATTCCAGAGCCATGCGACGGTTGCCTACTACGCAACTGAAAACCTTAGGCTGAACGTGGGGCATGCATACGCGTATCGCGACCATAAGTTCAAAGTGGGGGGTGAATGGGCATTCAATGGAAACGCTGGCACGTCTGTATCCATGATCGCAAGTGGTGTTTTACACGACCACGGTGAGACTCGCGCCACGTTGGGGTTGCGATTCTATCTGGGGCAGAAGGACAAATCATTGATCCGCAGACATCGCGAAGATGACCCCGCTTATTCTGGCATGCAAGTCAGCGAATTGTGGGCAGCAATCCAAGCCACCGGCGAACTCGACACGGTGATCCATAATGCGAGAGCATTCTACGGCCCGTTTTGATATTGTGAAGATGCTTGTTGAACCGAAGAATCTGTGCAGGAAAGCCTACGCTCTGACCAAGAAATTGATCTGAACGAGTTGCAACAAAGTAGAGCAGCACGACACTGATGCGGAGCCAAATGCACATGTCACAATGTGCCGGGTGACCGCTCATGCCGGCGCAGCACAGTCTATCTGTCAGGCAGCATCTGCCGTTTCATCAGCCAGCACTTGCGTCAACCGTTCTCTAATCGAAACCTGACGCGTGGGATCAACAACCTTTTTGTTTGTCAGATCGGTCACATAAAAAACGTCGACGGCTTTTTCGCCGTAGGTGGTGATGTGTGCTGAAGTAATATCCAGTCGCAGGTCGGAAATCGCACTGGTTAGATCGTAGAGCAGACCAGGACGATCGAGGCCGCTGACCTCAATCACCGTGAAACGATCTGACCACGTGTTGGAGATCACCACTTCAGGCTCAACTGTGAAAGCATGAATGCGCGGTTCCGGCATGCGGCGCTGATCGAGCAAGGTTTGCAGCCGCGCTTCACCTTTGAGGACTTTGATAATTGTCCGGCTGATCTGCTGCGTGCGCCGCGTCTCGTCTTCGTCGTCGACAAAACTCCGCTGCAGCACAAAGGTATCAAGCGCAAAGCCATCACGCGTGGATGAGATCTGTGCGCCAATAATGTTTGCACCAGTCGCTGCGCAACAACCGGCAAACAGCGCTAGAAGGCGTGGATGATTGGGCGCGAGAATGGCCAGTTCCGTCATCCCCTTGAAGGTATCCGACGTAAAGGCAGTCGCGAGCTGTTCACCTGACCGCTCAGCATCGTTGACCAACTTTGCATGGGCGATCTGTGTTTCGAGTTCAGTTCTCAGCCAATAATCGGAGTATTGGCGGTCAATAAAGGCATCGACGTCGGCCGGCGCCCAACCGTGCAAAGCTTCACGCAGCTGTGCCTTGATTGCAGCTTCTCGGTGTTCCCTGGTTTCCGCCGTATGCCCGCCGGACACCAGCACTTCGGTCTCATAATAAAGCTGGCGCAGCAATTGGCCCTTCCAGCTATTCCAGGTGCCAGGCCCAACAGCACGAATATCCGCCACTGTCAGCAACAGCAGTAGCTTCAGGCGCTCCGGCGTTTGAACGATATCGGCGAAGTCGCGAATGGTCTTTGGATCGGACAGGTCGCGTCGCTGCGCGATGTCGCTCATCGTCAGGTGCTCAAGTATAAGCCAGGAGACGGTATCCGTTTCCGCACTCGATAATCCAAACCGGGGACACAGGCTGCGCGCAATCTCCGCACCAATCACCGAATGGTCTTCTGGGCGTCCCTTGCCGATATCATGTAGGAAGGCGGCAACATAAAGCGCCTGCCTGTTCTGAATGGAGCTAATGATCTCAGTTGAAAGTGGAACCTCGTCAGCCAGGTCACCGGCTTCAATCGAGGACAACTCACCGACGCAGCGCAAAAGGTGCTCGTCCACTGTGAAGTGGTGATACATGTTGAACTGCATCATCGAGACAACAAGCCCGAATTCAGGAACAAACCGTCCCAGGATGCCGGCTTCATTCAGGCGCCGTAGTATCCACTCTGGTGACTTCCGCGACGTCAGGAGTTCCAAAAATAACCGATTGGCTTCCGGTGAATTACGCACTTTGTCATCGATGAGCCGGAGCGATTGACGGATCAGCCGAATGGCTTCGGGATGAAAGAAGGCGCCAGTCCTTGCCGACTGAGTAAAGATCCGAAGCAGGTTCAACGGATCACGCTCGAAAACCTTGTTGTCGTTGATGGTAATGCGGTCGCCTTCGATCTTGAATTCAGTGGTTTTCCTGACTTCACGTCGTACAGACCAGTTCATCGGGTTGAGCAATTTCGTCAACGTCGGTGTTGCAGCCAGCTGCTGAATCTCAAGATTGGCGCACAAGATTGCTGTCAGCTCTCCGATATCTTTCGCGATCAGGAAGTAGTGCCGCATGAAGCGCTCAACTGCGCGCAAGCCTTCGGCTTCCCGGTAACCAAGGTTCTTGGCAATCACGGGCTGCATATCGAACGACAGGCGCTCTTCCGCGCGGCCGGCCTCAAAATGAAGGTGGCAGCGTACAGTCCATAGAAAATCTCTGCAGCGGCGGAAAGTCTGCGCTTCTTCCTGCGTGAATGTGCCGTCAGCCACGGTCTCCCTACCCACACCGCTCCCGGCTACGTATTTGCTGAGCCAATGCAGTGTGTGAAGGTCTCGGAGGCCGCCCTTGCCGTCCTTGACATTGGGCTCCACCCGATAGCGGCTTGTGCCTGTTTGTTGGTGCCTGTCATCGCGTTCGGCCAGTTTCGCTGCAATGAACTCGCGCGCGGTACCGGCAACGACGTCGGTTTGAAAGCGAGTCTCAAACTGCGCGTAGAGCGTTTCGTCACCCAGAATCAGTCGCGCATCGAGCAAAGAAGTTCGGATTGTTGAGTCAGATTTCGAAAGGCTAATGCATTGTGAGATCGTCCGCGTAGCGTGACCCACTTTGAAGCCCAGGTCCCAGAGGAGGTACAGGATGTGCTCGGCGACACTCTCAATCCAAGGCGTTTGCTTATAGGGTAAGAGAAACAGAAGATCGATGTCTGAACCGGGAGCCAGCATCGCACGTCCATAACCGCCGGTTGCGACGATAGCCATCTGCTCTGCATCTGACTGGTTGGTCGTTGCAAAATAGACATGGTGAATTGTGTAGTCGTAGATCAGCTGGATCAGGTCATCTTGAAATTGCGAGAGGCCTTCGGCGCAGGCCGCACCGTCTCCATCTCGATGCAACTGCGCGCGGGCGGCTTCCCTGGCCTGCGATACCAGTTTCTTAAGGCGGGCGAGGATTTCAGGGCGCGCAGCATCAGCATGATCCGCGTTCTTATAGATCGCCGTGAGTTCCTCGCGCAGAGCGTGAGGGTCAAAGTAGGGTGGTGTACTATGCGCAACGGCATCCATGATGTCACTCGTCAGCTTCGCGTGAAATCTCTTTCAGACGATACACTAATTCGAGTGCTGAGCGCGGTGTCAATTCGTCGGGGTTGATCGATGTGATCGCATCTTGAAGTGGAGATGCCTTGGTCTCCGCGGTTTCACGCACAGCAGCAAAAAGCGGGAGTTCATCGAGGGCAGCGCTTCCCTTCCCATTTGTCTGCTCCTGTTCAAGAAGCTCAAGAACTTCGCTTGCACGTGCCGTAACCGCTGACGGCAAACCTGCCAGTCGCGCGACGTGGATACCGTAGGAGCGGTCAGCAGCGCCCGGTCGGACCTTATGCAAAAAGACGATCTCGTCCTTCCATTCCTTGACATCAACAGTGACGTTCGCGATTTCGCCAAGGCGGTCCGCAAGCGCGGTTAGTTCGTGGTAGTGCGTTGCAAAGAGTGCGCGGCACTTGTTGACATCGTGCAGGTTTTCCACCGTAGCCCAGGCGATAGAGAGGCCATCGAACGTCGCAGTTCCACGGCCGATCTCGTCGAGGATGACAAACGAACGCTCGGTTGCCTGATTGAGAATTGCTGCCGTTTCAACCATTTCAACCATAAATGTTGAGCGGCCGCTCGCGATGTCATCAGATGCCCCCACCCGAGAGAATAGGCGATCAACAACACCGATATGTGCGAACTGGGCCGGGACATAAGAGCCAATCTGTGCAAGCAGGGTGATCAGAGCGTTCTGGCGCAGAAATGTTGACTTACCTGCCATGTTCGGACCGGTCACGAGCCAGATGCGGCCAGCTGCTGGAGCATCGTAGCCTTGAGGGTTATCCTTGTTTGCAACCGGCACAAGACAGCAGTCGTTGTCAATGAATGGTCCCGCGAGTTCCTTTTTTAAGGCTTGTTCAACCACAGGGTGTCGACCACCGCGGATGTCGAAGTGCAAAGAATCGTCCACAACTGGCCGCGTATAAGCTTCATCAACGGCGAGTTCTCCGAGCGCCGTGATGCAATCCAACTCGGCCAGGGAAGAGGCCATAGCATTCAGGAGGCCTTCGTGCTCGGCGATCGCGTTGGCCAGATCTGCGAAGACATCGTTCTCAATAGCCAGAGCACGTTCCGCAGCCGAAGCAATTCGGCCCTCAATCTCACTCAGTTCAACGGTTGTGAACCGGACGGCATTCGCCATCGTCTGGCGATGCCGAAACAAATCCGAGAGCGGCTCTTCCATCATTGGCTTGGCGTTAGCAGCCGTCACTTCAATGAAGTAGCCAAGAATATTGTTGTGCCGGACTTTGAGTGTCTTGATGCCTGAGGCCTCGGCATACTTGGTCTCCAGACTGGCCATCACGTTGCGGCTATCATTGCGAAGAAGCAAAGCGTCATCGAGAGCCTGGTTGTAACCGGGGCGCACGTAACCGCCTTCGCGCCTCAGTGAGGGTAGTTCGTCAACAAGTGCTGCGGTCAGCATCTGGGCGAGCTCATCAGGCGGACCATTGAGCTTTCCGGCGATATCGTTGAGTGTCGAGGGCAGACCAACGGCACCACCCTCGTCTTCAAGCCTTCGGGCGCAGCTAGCCGCTGTCGCAATCGCATCGCGGACTGCGCCGAGATCGCGCGGACCTGCCCGCTGAAGGCTCAAGCGCGAGATCGCACGTGCGACGTCGGGTGCGCCGCGCAGCATCCCGTGGACATCTTCCCGCAGATCACGGCTTTCAACCATGAACGTGACAGCATCCTGCCGTGATGCGATGGCCGAGAGGTCCCGCAGCGGGCTGGAGACCCATCCGGCAAGTTCGCGTGCTCCAGGGCCTGTCACAGTACGATCGATTGACGAGAGCAGTGATCCGGCCTTGTCACCGTTCGTAGCTCTCAAGATCTCCAGGCTAGAGCGGCTGGCGGCGTCGATGATCATGGTCGCGCCACGGCCTGACCGGCGTGGTGGCCGTACGGTCGGCCGTTTGCCCAGCTGGGTAAGATCGACGTATGTCAGAAGCGCACCAACGGCAGCAAGTTCTCCGCGAGAGAATTCACCAAATGCGCCGAGATCCGCCACCCCAAGGTAATCACGCATCAGGCGTTCGCCGCTGAGGCTGTCGAAGGACACTGCCGCGACGGGCGTGAGTGCTGCTGTGATAAGGTGCGCAGTGCGTTCAACCTCCGCGCTCTTGATCACTGCATCGACTGACAAGATCTCACCTGGCAGTAGGCGAACAAGTTCCCCGGTCAAATCCAAGGCCGGTATGACCCCAACTTCGAACTCGCCGGTCGATATATCCAGAGATGCAAGAGCATAATCTGCCTGATCGCCGGGTTCAGCGAAAATCGCCGTCAGATAGTTGCGAGCCTTGGCATCAAGCAGCGCATCTTCAGTCAACGTGCCGGGCGTCACCAATCGAACGACATCGCGCCGCACGACGGCCTTGGAGCCGCGCTTGCGCGCTTCGGCCGGATCTTCAAGCTGCTCGCAAACGGCGACCCGAAATCCCTGTCGAATGAGGCGCTGCAAATACTCATCTGCGCGCACCACCGGCACACCACACATCGGAATATCTTCGCCAAGGTGCTTGCCGCGCTTGGTCAACACAATACCGAGCGCCTCAGCTGCAATAACTGCATCGGTAAAAAAAAGCTCGTAGAAGTCCCCCATCCGATACCATAGGAGGCTGTCAGGATTCGCGGCTTTGATTTCGAGATACTGCGCCATAGATGGCGTCACGCCGGCGGGCACCTTCTGTGCGCCGGACGATTGCTCGCTGTTTTTTCTGTTTTTCGTTTGCTGCGCCATTGAGGACTGCAGTCCACCGAGATTGCTGCCAAAGATCCAAACGTCGCATTTAACGCATCAACCGGCAGGCGTTAAGACATTGATACACAATTTATTCAGCGCTCTGCACCAGATTCGCGGGCGATGTTACTTAATTCCGGCTTGACGGAGACCGATGACAAACGGAACAATAGCAATTGCGGTAATGATTGCAGCTGCCAAAAAAGGAGCCCCAGGTAGATACAGGGGAGCAGCTGGACTGGTAAAGTACCCGAACAATTGCGTCATCAGCAATGGTGAAACCACCAGGGTAATTGCGGTCACGCTCGTCAACGCACCTTGCAACTCACCCTGGGCGTCATCCGAGACCCGGTTGGACATCAGGCCCTGCAGTGCCTGAGTTAAAATGGCACTCAGCGCCGTCAGTGGCAGGATCGCGTAGACCATCCAGCCCTCGGTTATAAAGCCTAGAACAACCAGGCTGATGACATTGAAGAAAAAGCCCATGTAGGCGGTCCGCACTTCACCAATCTTCGGCAGCAATATCCGGATCAACCAACCTTGAACAATGACAAATCCGATCCCGACGACCGCAAGAGAAAGGCCGACCTCAGCACTCGACCAGGCAAACGCTTCCTTGGTGTAGTAGGCCCAGATCGTTGGGTAGGAGAAGTGGGCAATGTCAAAAAGGAACAGCGCAACAAGAAACCAGGCCACTGTCGGAACTTTGCGCATCTGGCTGAAAGCGCCGAATGGGTTGGCGCGTGACCAGTCAAACTTGCGCCGTCTCTCCTTTGGGAGCGACTCCGGCAGGACAAATGCTCCGTAGCACAGATTGAGAAAGGCGAGTGCAGCTGCTGCATAGAACGGCGCCCGTGTTCCAAGTTCAGCAACCAATCCACCAAGCACCGGTCCGATAACAAAGCCGAGCCCGAATCCAGCACCTAGAAGGCCGAAGTTCTTGGCGCGGTCTTCCGGCTTGCTCACATCAGCGACATACGCATTGCAGGCCGAATAGGTTGCCGCCGTAACGCCAGCAATTATGCGGCCAATGAAGAGAATGAGGAGCGAGGGCGCCAACGCCATAATGATGTAGTCGATTGTCAGGACGCCAAGGGAAACGAGCAATACTCGGCGGCGACCAAACCGATCCGATAGATTGCCCACTGTGGGACCACACGCAAATTGCATGATGGCATAGGAAAATGACATCCAGCCGCCCCATAATGCAGCACCGGAGTATCCGAGGTTAGTCACTTCACGGATAAGGTCTGGCAGCACCGGAATGATGATTCCGATACCCATCGAGTCAATACAGACGGTGAGGAAGACAAACATCGTGGCATGAAAGCCGCCTTTGGGCTGCCGAGCCGCGCTCCCTGGAGCATCCGGCGAAACATCGTTATGCATGTCTTACCCCGTTACCGACCTGGAGGCGGCTTTGATCACCTCAACATCGCGGCAAGAACAAGAACTAAAGAGATCTGGCGCGATCGATGACCTGCCTCAATTCTCATTGTTCGCCAATTCGCACAGAACAGTGCGTTGCCGGCGACGTTATCGGCAACCATCATGAATTGCCACCAGTTCATATGAACCTGAAAGCTATGTGGAGACAGAGCGAGGCAGGACACGGCAACCATTCTAATGATATAAAAAGTGGCTTCATCAGCTTGCCTGAGAGGCAGTGCAAATGCTCCTGACCGGCTAGCAGATCACGAGATTATGTTTTGAAAGGCAACCGGGTTTTGGCTTTTGCAGGCGCCTGCAGACGTTGGCAATTCACGCGAACCAGAAGGCCGGACTACAATGGCTGAAGAGCAACTCAAGATACTTGTCACAAACGAGATTGAAGCTTTGCATGACTTCATTTCGCGATGGTTTCGTGGTGAGCTGGAGCGGACACATGATGTTTACCGGCAGGGATTTTCCAATCGACTGACTGAGACCCTGGTCAACATCCAGCCAAGCGGGCAGGTCCTCAGTCGGGCAGACTTGTTGGACCCAATCGAGGCGGCACATGCAGTCAATCCTGACTTTCGGATTGCGATCAGCAATGTTGATCTCCGCTTTGTCAGCGATGACAAAACTCTGATTCAGGCAACATACATCGAACATCAGACTGGTGCCCGCAATACGACACCGCCTGACAACGACCGTATATCGACCGTGTTGTTCCGCAGAGATCCAGCAACAGATAAACTTACCTGGCTGCATCTCCATGAGACAGCTGTTCGGACGTCGTAGGGTCAGAGCTTAGCTGCGCGCCAGTTGTCTGCCTCTTTTTCCGGGTGGCTGGTAAATCCAGCACCGTGAATGCCCCGAATAGCCGCGTATTCGTCACAGTCCGAGGTGTCGCCACTAATGCCGACCGCCCCGATCGCTTGCCCAGCATCATTTAAGATGAGAACGCCGCCTGGAACAGCAACAAAACGACCATCAGAGGCCGCCGATATGGCGGCTTGAAACGCAGGTCGCTCTTTCAGTCGATCGCGCAGAGTGCGGCTGCCAACACCCATGCCCAACGCTGCGGACGCTTTGCCGATCGCGATTTCTGCTCGCACAATTCCGCAGCCATCTTCCCGCTTTAGGACAACGATTTGTCCACCGGAGTCGAGAACGGCAACAGTAAGCGGCAGCATGTCTTCAGACCGCCCCGCCTGCAGGGCACCATCTGCAATTTTGTCGGCATCCTTCAAGCCGAGAGATGACGCCACACTAATTAGAAAACCCTGGGCCATGTGGGCCGCTCCTGTCGCTGCTTTTATCTCTGTCCGTAGCTCACGGCCATGCCGGCACGAACGTCCTGTTGGATGCCGTACTGCGCGAACGGATAGCGGAAACCATTTTTGGCAAGGGCCTTCATGCCGGTTATGGCTTTCTCGAGATGTTCGGGCGGTAGCGCCATCAGCATTTCGTCGTCGAGCACACCGCCATAGCGCCGCTCAGCAAAGCACGGGATGGAGAGGGACGGGGCGCGCAACTTGAGTGCCCGGCCCCAACTATCGGCGCAGGCAGACTCTCCAACGACCGACCAATCAAATCGCTTGTAACCGGACCATTGTAGACCATTGATGAAATACATCATGGCGCCGGGCGTTGCGTAGAAGAGGACAATATCTGGCGGATCGAGGCGTCCTGAAGAGAGCGGCGATACGGCAAGGGCTTCATAAATTCCGTCATCAACACAGTGCATTGAGGCCTGGTGTTCGGCAGCGCCTTCATCATCGGCGAACCAGACGCCGACCATGTGCTTGCCTGACTTCCACTCAGGTGTTTTGGCCTTACCCAATCCGACAACTGCCCGGCATTGAGCGCCAACCAGATCATCTGCCGTGATGCCGACTGTGCGCCCGAGGCGCGAGGCCTGTCCGACGACCTGATCAAGTGTATGGATTGAATCCGGCCGCCGGATCCGCGGGATCGCTTCCATGTCGGCGACATTCTCGAACATCTTCATCCCGAAGGGAATTGAGCGAAGCTTCAGAAGACCCTCCAGCTCTTGTGTGATTGCAGCCCAATCCATGTCAGTCACTCCTCGAATTCAGGTTCAATAGTGATTGAACTCAGTATACCGCGCCCGCACACGATAGCGAGCCCTCACCGGCAATTGATTTGTCCGTGTTCCGGCGGACCCAGCATGATGCGTCAGTATTGCAGCTGAATGGACCCCGAGAATGTTTCGCCTCTCTATTCTGATTGCTATTGCTGCAGCTCTGTCGCTTGCGTCAGGTGGTTACACGCCGTTAAGTGCAACGAAGCTCCCTGGTCGGCTGATCACGTATCACAAAGTCTTCGACACCTGGTGGGATGTAGCTTGCGACACCGCACCGGACGGCAGCGATGCGCGCTGCTATGCCCAATACGTTGACGTCTATTCTCCGAGACCAAACCTGCGCGCTGCTATTGTCGATTTCCTCTACCGAAAGGGTTCGGATGGTCATCCGGAACCTGTCATCACATTCAACATCGAGCCCGATCTCTCATACGCGCGTCATGCCGAAATGACAGTGATGGGACGCGATGGCACCATGTCCGCAATCGACGCGAGTGGTTGCCCAACAGCGAAGTGTGTTTTTACAGGTGCACTGGGGCGAAAGATGCTGGACGAGTGGTCCAAAGCTGAGACGCTTATCCTTTTGATCAAAGAAAAATCCGGTCATACGGTCGAACGGCGCTGGCCCCTTGGCAATTTGGCGGAGATGGTTCGCATCATTACAGAGCAGCGCAAGAAGCGCGGTTTGCCTTGATGCACGAGGGAGCTTCACCGGGCCAGCCCATCTGTTCCCAATCACTTGGCGTGTCTGGTTGCTGACACGATGCTGTCAGGAGTGGCGCAATACAGTTGGCCTCGATGACACACGTTCGGAGCCAGCTCGCATGATTGACCATATTGCCATCTACCTGCCAGGCATTCTCCTGGCCTATTCTGTCTTTCTTGTTTCAATTCTCAGTCCGGGCCCGAACATTCTGGCGATCATGGGAACATCAATGAGCGTTGGCAGGTCAAGCGGACTAGCCCTGGCGCTCGGTGTAGCAAGTGGTTCTATGATTTGGGCAACGCTGACAGCGCTTGGCCTCACAGCCATCATAGCGTCCTATGCAATCCTGTTGACTGTTATCAAGATTGTCGGAGGACTATTCCTACTATGGCTGGCCTACAAAGCCTTCCGGTCCGCCGCCTCGGCCCATGATATTGACGCCATTGTCAGTGATGACGAAGGACGTGGTTTGACCGGCTTCTTCTTCAAAGGTTTGACGGTTCAGATGACCAATCCTAAGGCAGCACTTGCTTGGATTGCCATTGTCTCACTCGGCATGCAGGCCGGGGCGCCGGCCTGGGTTGCAGTTGTCATCGTCGTGGGGACCTCGATCCTATCGCTGGTTTGCCACGTACTCTATGCTCTGGCTTTCTCAACTCCACCGATGGTGCGTATATATGCAAGATCGCGGCGCTGGGTGCAGGGAACACTCGGCGCACTGTTCACGTTTGCAGGTCTCAAGCTGTTGACGAGCCGGGTATAGTTGACCGAACGCGAGTAGGGACGATGGCAGCGCAATGCGGTTCGTGATCTGGAATTGCAATATGGCGCTGCACCGAAAGGTGGACGCACTATTGTCCTTAGAGCCGGACGTCGCCATCGTATCAGAATGCGCCGAGCCTAACCTGCTATTTGAGAAATCCGAGACCAACTGGATTGAGCAAGACCCGGTTTGGATTGGTCTCAACCGGCACAAAGGGCTCGGTGTTTTTGCATTCAACGATGTCATCGTGGATCTTCTGCCAAGTTACGATAGACACCTGCGCTACATCGCACCCATTCACGTGACAGGGAACAGCTCATTTAATCTCTTGGCCGTTTGGGCGCAAAACGCGAGTGGCGGTATCACGCGCAAGCATCAGCTGGGTCCGTTGAGGCGCGCGTTGGCAAAGTATCGAAATTACTTGCAGCCAGGGCCTGCGATGATTGCCGGAGATTGGAACAGCAATGCCATCTGGGACAAACCCGGGTGGCGTATCAATCACATGGACAAGGTGCGCATTCTTGCGCGCCTGGATATCGTTAGCGTGTATCACAACTTAACTGGAGAACGGGACGGCGAAGAGACAACACCGACACTTTACTGGCGAGACCGCCGCCAGGACGGTCCAACGTATCATATCGACTTCGCATTCGTGCCGCGTGATTGGCTGCCGCGCATCTCGCATTTTGAGATTGGTCGTTTTGCCGACTGGTGCGGCAGTGGCCTCAGTGATCATGTGCCACTGATATTGGATATTGATTTGTAGACGACCCTAATCGAGCTCTTCACCTAAGCGCCCGCTGCTCGATTGAACGTCGGACACCGAACCGTATTGTTGCTTTCCGCAGTAACCTTATCCAGAATGGTGTTCATCCAATTTGAAGCCACGGTAGATGATCATGACCTCACGACCGAATATGTTGTTTGAGAACCTCGACCTGGAGAACGGCTTTACCCCGGTCAAAGGTAAAGTTGCTGGGATCGATGAGAAGATCCTTGTGAATGATCTTGACCTTGAGGCACGGCAGGGCAAGCGCACGCGATTGTTGCGTCTGGCGCCCGGTGTCCAGACGCCCGCCGCCCATGACCACCCTTATTGGGAAGAGCTTTACGTCATCTCGGGTAGTATGATTGAGGGCACACCGGAGACCAGCGAAAACAAGATCGTTGCCCCGGCTTACGCGTGCCGCAAGCCCGGGTTCTTTCATGGTCCGATCAGAACTGACGAAGGCTGCGTTCTCATCGAGTTCAATTGGTATGACGAAGAACCGTGAGCCCACTTGACCAACTCAGAATGGGTTTAGGTGTCGTCTCCAAGAATATTATAGACAGCTGCGCCATCGATCTCGGCATGCCCTTGCGCGACCAACATCCGGAAGAGTGATAGCGCTTGGCCTGACATCGGCATCGCGACTTGCTGGCTCCCAGCGGCATCGCTCAGCATCTCGAGGTCCTTCAGGACTTGACGTGCATAGCCACGCGGTTCCCAATCACGATCAATCATTCGCTCGAACAGAACAGGCAACAAGTTTGAACCGGCATGGCCGGTAGCGAGCGCATGAGGGATCTTGGTCGCGTCCACGCCATAGGCTTCAGCCAACCGCAAGGCCTCTGCTATGACACAGTAATTAGTGAGCACGAGTGTTTGATTGACAAGTTTTGTCGCTTGCCCTGCCGTCACCGGTCCCATGTGTGTAAAGCGTCCAAGGTTGTCCATCACAGGACGGACGAGCGCTATTGCATCATCACTGCCACCAGCCATGATCGCCAAAGTGCCCTCCTCAGCCGCACCGGGACCACCCGACACAGGGGCATCGATAAATGCCATGTCGGTCGTCTCTGCAAGGATCTCTGAAAGGCGCTTGGTTGTGGCAATATCAGTGGTTGAATGATCGACCAGGACCTTAGCGCGTGGGCTCTGCGCACGTACCAGGCCGCCTTCCGCTTCGACAATCGCAGCGACATCGCTCGGTTTGGTGACACAGGTTGCGATGATGTCGGCACGTCCGGCCAGTTCCGCGGGGGTCTCACAAATCTCTGCCCCAAGCGTTTTCGCGGCCACGCGCCGTTCCTCGACAACGTCAACACCAATGACATCATAGCCGCTAGCCAACAAACGTTTGACAAAGCCAGTGCCCATTAGCCCAAGGCCGATAAAGCCGATAACCGGTTTGCTCATATTGTGGGACTCCGCTGAAACGAAAACTGCGAACCCGCACCAGCGAATTCGCAGTTACATGATGAATTAACGCTCAAGGGTGGCGAGCGCTTACTTGGTAGCCGTAACCATGATTTCTACGAGCAAATTTGGCGCCATGAGTTCAGATTTCACGCAGGCGCGGACAGGCGGGTTCTCCGGATCAACCCAGGCATTCCAGACTTCGTTCATGGCGCCAAAGTTCGCCGTATCAGTAATCCAGATGTTGGCTTGCAAGAGCTTCGACTTGCTCGTGCCGGCCTTCGCCAAGTAACTATCGATAGCATCCAGTATCTGCTGAGTTTGGTTCTTGATGTCGCCAGTTCGGTCCTGCGCCGTCAGTCCGGCTAGATAGACCGTATCACCGTTAATTACGCATCGGCTCATGCGAGGTGATGATCCGCTCGTAATATCAATTCGTTCGATCGCCATTGGATTGTCTCCTGTTTGGGTATGAGAATGATTTGAGTTCGGTCTCGCGAGTGTCAGACTTCATCGATGATCGGGTTCGACAGGACGCCGATGCCTTCAACTTCCACTTCAACCGTATCACCCGCCTTCATCCAGGCGGGAGGTTTGCGTGCATGGGCCACACCGGAAGGCGTGCCTGTTGCAATAACATCGCCGGGTGAGAGCGTCATGAATTCTGAAAGAATGGCTATGATCCGTGCCGTTGAGAAGATCATGTCAGCCGTGTTGGAGTCCTGCATGGTTTTTCCATTGACACGCGTCATGATGCGAAGTCCGGACGCACCTGCTGGCAACTCATCAGCAGTCACGACGTGTGGCCCGAATGGACCGGTCGAGTCGAAGTTCTTGCCAGGGATCCATTGTGGAATTTTGCGTTGGTAGTCGCGCACCGACACATCGTTGAACATGGTGTATCCAAAGACGTGCTCAAGTGCCTGGTCTTCAGAGATGTGGCGACCGCCCTTGCCAATGATGAAGGCAAGCTCACACTCGTAATCGAGCTGCTCTGATGACTTCGGCTTAACGACCGGTGCACCCGCAGGAATGATCGAATTCGCTGCGCGCGTGAACATCGATGGATAGGTCGGGATATCGTGCCCACCCTCCTTCGCGTGAAGCGCATAGTTCAGGCCAATGCAGAAAAACTTCTCTGGTCGTTCGATTGGCAGGGCAGGTGAGACTTCCGCCAGCGCGATCTTCGTATCAGCCGGGGCAGTGTCGGCTGCGGTGCGCACTCTGCCGAGTGCGGCATCACCTCCGTTTATAATATCGAGAATGCTACCAGGCAGCGATGGGTCTGCGGCCTGCAAGTCGATAACACTGTCGCCAACGACAGCGCCAAGCTTAGATGCGCCACCGTGGACATACATCATTAGTTTCATCGGTTCAGCCTTCTTAGGGTTTGTGAGGTCTCGCTATCATCGCAGGCTATGCTGGTCGAGCCAATTATCGATAGCCGCGTTCACTTCATCGGGCGCCTCGATCATCGTGTAGTGTCCGAGACCCGGCATGCCAACTACGTCCGCATGTGGTGCATGCTTGAGCACGAAGTTCTCGTAGGCACCGATTTCACCTGGTTCCAGGGCACGACGGCCGCCTTTGGCATCCCGGGTCGTTGACTGAACGACAAGAATGGGGATCTTCGCGGCTTGCAACGCACCTTGGGTCACCGTGCCATCCCAGGTAATCAAGTTCTGATAGAGCGGCTTGCCGACTTTTTCAGGAACTTTGAGTGCCCGCGCCACATAACGTTCTTTCAGTGCATCGTGCTTGGGATCGTAGAACATTTGCTCGAACAGCATTTTGGCAAATCCGGCATATCCCATTTTGTCCACTCCAGCCTCAAAGCCAGCTAGGGTGGTATCAAGGTCTGACTGGGAGGTCGAGTTGCTACCATCCATCAGGATCAATCCCTTGACGACAGATGGAGATTGGCGATGCGCTTCGATCGCAACCCGCGTCCCCATGCTGTGGCCAGCAAGAATTGCACTGTCGATGCCTTTCTTTGCCAACAGATCGAGACAGTCGGTGGCGAGCTGCTCCATCGACATCGGCGCGCTTCCACGATCGGAAACGCCATGCCCGCGCAGGGCAACTGAGATAACGCGATGTCGGGATGACAAGTGCTTCGCCTGGGCGGCCCAGTCTTCCGGCCCACTCGAGAAACCGTGGATGAGAACAACTGCCGGACTGCCTGCCCCGGCGTCATCGTGCTTCAGTTCAATATCTGTCATTGAGAGAGGTTCCTCACATCATGCCGATACGCGAACCGTGGCCACCATCCACATTGAGTACCGTGCCATTGACATACGATGCTCGATCAGAGACCAGGAATGTCACAACGTCGGCAATTTCAGCAACGCTTGCAGCCCGGCCGTCAGGCACATCGCCGAGCATGCTTTGCCAATTGTTTTCGTCACCGGTCGCATTCTTGGCGCTCGTCTTGAGCAAATTGACAAGTCGGTCTGTTGCAACAAAGCCGGGGCTCAATGCTAACACCCGCATCTTGTCTTCCAGGCTTCGGCTGCCAAGTGCCCGGGTGAATGCATTCAGAGATGCGTTGCCAGTGGTCCCCGCGATGTAATTGGCATCTGTGCGATCGGCTGCAAGCCCCGTGACATTGCAGATAACACCGCCGCCATTCGCTTTCATCGCAGCGTAGAAGGCGCGGCACATATTGATGTAGCCGAAGACTTTCAACTCCCATGACTCGCGCCAGCGTGCTTCATCCATCGCTTCAACATTGCCACCAGGAATTGCTCCGGCGTTGTTCACGAGGATATCGGGTGCCCCGACCTTCTGCAGGAGTTCATCCGCCGAGCCTGAGACAGACAAGTCCATAGGATGAGCGGTAACGGTCGCGCCAGTTTCAGACTTGATCTTCTCTGCTGCGGCGTTGAGCATGTCAGGGTCGCGCGAGACGATGTGCACCTTACAGCCTTCGCGTCCTAGTTCCTCGGCAACGCCGTAGCCGATGCCCTTTGATGCGCCCGTTACGACAGCCGTGCGGCCCTTCAATCCTAGTTCCATTGTTTCCTCCTTGCTCGATCCTGCACTGAAGACCGGCGTTGTTTAAGGGTTGTCTTCGCGCAAATCGGTTGGCGCGGAGTGATACTTACTTGGGGAAGCCCTCCAACTCGCGCTCGGCTCCAACCGGAAGTGGGGTCTTAGTCCCGTTCATGACCATGGCAAGCAGCGAGTAGTGCCCGCAGATTGCGGTGAAATCGATCACGGCCTGATCGCCGAACTTCTGCTGCAGAGCATTGTAAGTCGTATCACTGACCTGACCGTTCTGGTGCAGTTCCATGCAATAGTCATAGACGGCCGCCTCTTCATCCGACATATCCACCGGGCGACGGCCTTCGCGTACGGCTTCGATCTTTGCTGGCTCAAGGCCGACTTCTTCGGCGATCTTGCGATGGGCAAACCATTCGTAGTTCTGCGACCAGCGTCGCGCTGTGATCAAGATCGCAAATTCGGTTAGTGTTGCAGGCAAACCCGTTTCATAGCGCAGATAGTAACCCATCTGGATTGCGATTTCGAAGACCCGGGGAGATCTCAACAGCGGCACAAATGGTCCGCCAATGGACCGGCCGCGCTGCTTCTCAAATGCAGAGATCGCGGCTTTCTGCGCATCCGTATAGTCAGCCTCGCGTTGAGGCGGCATCCGATTGTCTGCTGACTCTACAGTTGCGGGAATGTTTTGAAACTCATCAGGAAGGTCGGCAGTCGACATGCGCTGGGCTCTCCAATCTGGAAAATGCTGATTTTGAGGTCGCTGGTCCGGGCAAAGGCCACGGCCGAAAGGAAATGGGTGGACGGCATCCCGGCGTGACTTTGGGCCGAATGCGACCTTGAGGCAATTCATATAGCGGATATCGGGTCTTGTTCTGGGCGCAAGGGTCGGTTATCGCCGGGCGATGATGTTGTACCGTGCTTTCGCAACAGTCGGCGGGCTGACGATGATCAGCCGCGCGCTCGGCTTTATTCGCGATATCCTGATTGCTGCCGCACTTGGCACCGGCTTTGTTGCCGATGCTTTCTTTGTGGCATTCCGTTTTCCCAATTTGTTTCGGCGCTTGTTCGGTGAGGGGGCATTCAATGCAGCCTTCGTACCGCTCTTCGCGCGACGCCTCGAAGGCGAGGGCCCCGACGAGGCCCATAAGTTTGCCGAAGAAGCTCTATCCGGCCTGACTTGGGTCCTGATCTTGTTTTCGGCGGCGGCAATGCTGGCTATGCCCTGGCTGATGATTGCTTTGGCCCCTGGCTTTGCGGAGGAGACCGAGAAGTACAATCTCGCAGTTCATCTTACGCAAATCGCGTTTCCATACCTGCTCTGCATGTCTTTGGTTGCACTATTGTCCGGTGTCTTGAATACGTACCAGCGCTTCTGGGCCGCTGCCGCTGCTCCTATCTTGCTGAATATTGTCCTGATCTCAGCAATCGCGATTGCGTTGGTGTTGGGATATGCGAACCAACCCGGCGCGGGTTATGTTCTGGCAGGCGGTGTAGCCATTGCTGGATTTGCTCAACTGGCAATGCTCTGGATTGCGGTACGCCGGGCCGGTATCAAGCTATTGTTTCGCTGGCCGAGATATACAGATGGCATGAAGCGCCTCGTCACGCTCGGCATCCCAGGCATCATCTCAGGCGGTATAACGCAGATTAACATCGTCGTTGGGACAATTATTGCCTCGCTGCAGGCCGGTGCGGTCTCGTTTCTTTATTATGCCGATCGTCTATACCAATTGCCACTTGGCATCGTCGGAATTGCGATTGGTGTGGTCCTTCTTCCCGATCTCTCTCGCAAGTTGCGGGCTGGAGACATGGCAGCCGTCAAGGAGAGTCAGAACCGGTCACTCGAATTTGCGCTGATGTTGACCATCCCGGCCGCAATCGCGCTGGGTATCGCAGCCGAGCCGATCATCAGTGTTTTGTTCGAGCGTGGTGCCTTTTCGGCAGCTGACACCACAGCAACAGCCTGGGCCTTGATGGCATTCTCGCTCGGTCTGCCCGCGTTTGTTTTGATCAAGGTTTTTCAGCCAGCCTTCTTTGCCCGCGAAGACACAAAGACACCAATGTGGTTTGCCGGCGTGTCAATGGTGGTCAATGTCGTTGGATCGTTCGCACTCTTCTATTGGTTCAAGTCCTTGGGGTGGATGCCTCACGTCGGCATAGCCTTGGCAACATCTGCCGCCGGCTGGGTCAATGCGTTGCTCCTTTGGTCGGTTCTTGCGCGCAACGGTCAATTCTCATGGGATCGTAAGCTCGTGCGCAATTTGCCCATGATTGCGATCGCCAGTGCCATCATGGGGGCCGGCTTGTGGTACGCGATGCCCTACTTGGCAAACTATACGAATGCAGACGCAACGCTGCCTCACCGCGTGGCCGGTTTGGCCGCGCTGGTTGTTGGTGGCGGCGTACTGTTCTTCGGCATCCTGATGGTGACAGGCACCTTCCGCCTACGCCGACTATTGCGAAGCTCCGGTTGATGCCGATTTTTCCGGCGGATACCCCTTGCACTTCTCAAGGCGGCAGGCAATAAGGCTGCCTTGGCCCGCGAATACTGGCGCTTCTGGTGTCAGCAGGGCCGAACCCAAGGGACATTGGAACAATGAGCAAACTGCCAGCGATTTCGCCGCGCGTATTCTCCGGTATGCAGCCAACGGGTGACTTGCACCTGGGCAACTACCTTGGCGCAATGGTGCAGTGGATCAAGCTGCAAGAGACGCATGAGTGCATCTACTGCGTGGTCGACATGCATGCGTTGACGGTTTGGCAGGATCCTAAGGAACTGCGCGACTCCATTCGCACAGTTACGGCAGCCTATCTGGCCTGTGGCCTCGATGCCCAAAAGAGCATCATCTTCAACCAGAGCCAGGTCTCGGCGCATGCAGAGCTGGGTTGGGTCTTTAATTGTGTTGCCCGCATGGGCTGGCTTAATCGGATGACGCAGTTCAAGGAGAAGGCAGGCAAAGATCGCGAAAACGCATCGACTGGCCTGTTCGTTTATCCGAACCTGATGGCAGCCGACATTTTGGCATATCGTGCGACTCATGTCCCGGTCGGCGATGATCAGAAACAGCACCTGGAATTGTCACGCGACATCGCCCAGAAGTTCAACAATGATTTCAGTTCTCAGATCAAAGAGCGCGGCCATGCAGACGCGATTTTCTTTCCCCAGCCGGATCCGGTGATTACGGGGCCCGCAACGCGTGTGATGAGCTTGCGTGACGGCACTAGGAAGATGTCAAAGTCCGAGCCGTCAGAGATGTCACGCATCAATCTGTCGGACGATCGCGACGCAATCGCGAACAAGGTACGCAAAGCCAAGACTGATCCGGAGCCTCTACCGTCAGAAGTCGGAGGACTTGAGGGCCGGCCGGAAGCCCAGAACCTCGTCGGGATCTACGCGGCGCTTTCTGGCAGCACGGCTGAAGCCGTCCTCAGAGACCATGGCGGGGCGCAGTTTTCACAATTTAAGCCCGCACTGGCGGAAGTTGCAGTCGAAAAGATCGGACCTATTCGCGATGAAATGATGCGTCTTGTCGAAGATCCCACAGAAATCGACAGAGTCCTTAGAGATGGATCGGAACGCGCAAGGGCGATTGCGACACCTATCATGGACGAAGTCAAAGCTATCGTCGGGTTGCTGCAGACCCGTTGACCGCCTGCAGCTCTAATTATGAGTAATGCTGAATAATTACAAAATTCGGCATTGCCCGATCACTCCACAAATGGCACGATCTTTCCATGGTAACTTTAAACAAGCGCCGCGCCCACGAAGAAGGCCACGTCCGGAAGTTTCTCGTGATTGTCGACGAGACGTCCGAAGTTGATGCGGCACTCTACTTTGCAGCGAGCCGCGCGAAGCGGGTTGGCGGCAGACTTGTGCTGTTATACGTCATTCAACCGCAAGATTTTCAGCACTGGATGGGTGTGCGTGATATTCAGCGTGAGGAAGAAACCAACAAGGCGAAGGCTCTGTTTCGGTTGTTCCGGCGCAAACTGGGTAATGCCGAGTTAGATACAGTCGAGTGCTCCGAACGTATCCGGGAAGGCAACCTCACAGATGAGATCGCCGCCGAAATCGAAGAGGATGAGGATATCGCCATCCTTATTCTGGGTGCTGGAACAGACACCAAGGGCCCAGGTCCATTGGTTCAAACGATTGCTGGTAGCAGCACAGCCGGCACGTTCCCTGTCCCGATCACAATTGTTCCAGGCGACATGACACTGGAAAATATTACGGCGCTAGCCTGATTTCCGGCGCAATCCTTCCAGCCACCCGAAGCTCTTTCTCAAATCGCTCGCTGACCAGCCTTCAATGGCAGCCTGGCTGTCGTGTTCGGGGCTCGTGGGCCGGAGGCAACTTTTTCAGCCCAAAATGTCGGCATGACGCATCGCAACAGGTTGCTTTGCTCTTGCATCTGGTGATTTTAGAACTATTCTAAAAATAAAAGCTGACTCCACAACTCAGGATTTCTGTATGGTGGTGACAGCTAGCTCAAATACCAAGTTACAGGGGCTTCACAGGATGTTCATTCAGACCGAACCGACACCAAATCCGGCAACATTGAAGTTTCTACCTGGCCGCGCGGTGCTCCGGGAAGGCACAGCAGATTACCGAAGCAAGGAAGAGGCCGGGCTTTCACCTCTAGGCCAGCGCCTGTTTGATGTCGATGGCGTCAGTGGCGTATTTCTCGGTGCGGACTTTATTTCGGTGACCAAGACTGACGGTGAGTGGCAGCACCTCAAGCCGGCCATCCTCGGCGCCATCATGGATCATTACTCCTCTGGTGAGGACGCTGCTGGATCATCAGTCGCAAATGACGATGCTGTCGGTAGCTATGACCCAGAAGACGAAGAAGTGGTGACGACAATCAAAGAGCTACTGGACACGCGGGTGCGCCCCGCAGTCGCTCAGGATGGTGGTGACATCACGTTCCACGGTTTCCGCGATGGTATCGTTTATCTCAGCATGCGCGGCGCGTGTGCCGGATGCCCAAGTTCAACAGCAACTCTGCAACACGGCATTGAGAACCTGTTGCGGCACTTCTGCCCGGAGGTTCAGGCTGTCGAAGCGGCCTAATTGGTGGCAATGGACTTGGTCGGAGCGACCAATCAGGTTAGATTTTGGAGCCCCGTGTTGAGCGGGGCTCTTTGTTTTTGAGTGGCGTGCGGCCGGGCCAATGTATGGTTGCTTTGAAACGGCAATAAAGCACCGGCGCCAAGCACAATGCCTTGGCGCCGCGCATGATCATGGACGAGAGAATCAAGATGACGGAAACAATTGATCAGAGCATCATCGAGCAACTTCTGACAGAAGCGCGTTCGCACAATAAGTGGCAGGATCGCGACGTCTCTGATGAGACACTGCAGCAATTGGTCGATATCCTGAAAATGGGCCCAACAAGCGCGAATTGTTCGCCGGCCCGCTTCATTTTCGTGAAGTCTCAGGCAGCGAAAGAGCGTCTCCGGCCGCACCTCTCAAGCGGCAATACAGAGAAGACCATGACTGCGCCAGTGACTGCGATCATCGGCTACGACATGGAATTCTACGAGCATCTCAAGAAGTTGTTCCCCCACGATGATGCCAAGGCCTGGTTTACCGGCAACGAGCAACTCGTCTACGAGACCGCATTCCGCAACGGGACGCTACAGGGCGCCTACCTTATGATTGCCGCGCGGATGCTCGGTCTTGATGTCGGCGGCATGTCCGGGTTTGACAACGCTGGCGTAGATGCTGAGTTTTTCGCTGGAACGACGATCAAATCCAACTTTCTGTGCAATATCGGCTATGGCGATCCCGCCGGCCTCTACGGGCGGCTGCCGCGCTTCGACTTCAATGAGATTGCAGAGATTGCCTAAGCCGACTGACTAACAATCGTGGCAACACAGAGCACGCACGCAATGAGCGTCGACCGCAACATCTTGGCTATCGATACGGCATTTGGCGCCTGCTCGGTGGCGATCAGGCAGGCTGCCGGGCCAACGTGCTTTCGTCACGAACCGATGACGACAGGCCACGCTGAGCGTCTTTTCCCCTTGGTGCAGGATGTGCTGGATGAGGCGGCGCTGAAGTTTCACAACCTGGACGCAATCGCCGTCACAGTCGGACCGGGATCATTTACCGGTGTCCGGGTTGGGATTGCTGCTGCTCGCGGGCTCGCACTCGCCACCGGATTACCGACGAGGGGCGCCACGAGCCTTGCGGCTTTGGCCCGTATCGCAGCCTCGAAGGCTGAAGGCAAGCCGGAGCCGGTCAGGGCAAAGACAAATGTAGTGGTTGTGCAGGATGCCCGCCGTGGCAACGTATTCGTGCAGCAGTTTTATGGTTCTGGACGAACTCCCGTCAGTGATGCGCGGCTGCTGCCGGCAACGGACCTGGCGGCCTTTGCGCAATCCATCGGCAGGTCCAGAGTGACGGGCACGGCGAGCCGTCAACTCCTCGATGCTGCCGCCGAGGCGGCTGAGCAGATTGATGTCGTGGAAATCGAGGCTTCGGAGCCAACAGCACTGGCCTTAACGGAAGTTGATCTGTTAGAGATGAGCCCGGTCAGGCCGCTCTATCTGCGACCGCCCGATGCCAAAGCCCAGGTTGGAAAGTCGCTCTTAAGGCAAAGCCAATGACGGTCGCAGCCGAAACAAATTGCTTGTTGATTGTCCCTGCCGAGCCGGTTGCTGCCGAGACAGTCGCCCGGTTGCAGTCAGCCGCCTTTGAGAAGCCCTGGCGCGAAACCGATGTTCGAGCGTTGCTGACTGGTCCCACGGCGTTGGGATTTCTCGCCTATTGGGAAGCAGCACCTGCTGGCTACATCATTGCTCGCCATACCGGCGATGAGGCTGAGCTCCTGTCGCTAGGGACATTGACTTCTTTTCGTCGCCTAGGAATTGGTTCAGCCCTTCTCAATCAGCTTGAGTTCACACTGGGAGCGCGCGGTACTGAGAAACTTTTCCTTGAAGTCGATGCAACTAACACAGCCGCATTGAAACTTTACCTTGGAAAGGACTTTCGCAAGATCGGGACACGAAAGCTCTATTATAAGTCAGTAAACGGAAAGCGCAGCGACGCTTTGGTCTTGAGAAAGACATTGGCAGTGAGTGAGCCCCGTGGGGTGAGGCAGGGCTTCCCGCCCAAGTTCCACCTCCATCAGGAAACATAGCAAGGCGATGCCCAAAGCCTCCGGCCGTACTCCAGCGCAAGAGCGATCCAGCCCAGACGTTATTGAACTGCCAGGGCAGTCCAAAGTCGGCGGCGCATTGCGCGCAACATCCATCCTTGTGGTTTTTCTCGCATTCACGTTGCTTTGTATGCCGATCCAGTTCTGCCTGCTTCGGTTTCACAAGCCCTGGGCACGGACATTCCCACATTGGTATCATCGACGTGTTTGTCAGCTCATTGGAATCAGGCAGCACATATCCGGCAGCATTGCGCGCGACAAACCGGTCTTGATTGTTTCGAACCATGTGTCCTGGCTGGATATACCCGTCCTGTCTGCGGTTGCCCCCTTGTCTTTTGTAGCCAAGAGTGAGGTCGGAACTTGGCCATTCGTATCATGGCTCGCCCGTTTGCAGCGGACCGTGTTTGTCAATCGTTCGCGCCGCACCGAAGTTGGCAAAGTCTCCAGTGAAATTCGAAGCCGATTGCTTTCCGGAGACACTCTGGTGCTGTTTGCAGAAGGCACATCGAGTGACGGCAACCGTGTGCTGCCCTTTAAATCAGCGCTGCTGTCGTCTGTCTTTCCCCGAGCTGAAGAAGCGGAGCGCGGGGATTTGGCAGTGCAGACGTTGGCGCTTACTTACACCCACGTTCATGGTATTCCGCTCGGCCGGGCCGATCGCAATCTTATCGGATGGTATGGAGATATGGAGATGGGTGGCCACGCCTGGCAACTGCTCTCCGCCGGACCCATCGACGTCAAGATCCAGATCGGCGTGCCTGTCCAGCTCGCGAGCTTCACGGATCGTAAACAGCTGGCCAATCTCACCGAAGCGGACATACGCCAACAGGTCGCCGCCGCTCTCCGTGATGCGCCGAATGAAAAGCTGGGCGACGCCAAGTAAAACGCCCGAGCTCCAGTTTCGCCGGGAGCCGGGCGCGATGTGTGATCCGGTAGCAAATCTCAAAACCACTTGCGAGAATGACCAACCACGGCTGACCTGTGTCGATTTGCGCAAAACTACAGCTTGCTATGAGTGGTGCTTCTGAGCCATTGACGCGCGCTATGTTGCAGTGCGACAAAACGATGACAACTTGGTAACCATAACCTCAATTGGCAGCGAGCAAAGCCTGCAAGGTTAACTGGTTAAACGGCTTAGGTGCGTATCATGGACAGCTTGAAGTCTTCGGCCAAGAGTGAGGTTGGCATGCCGGCGACAAAGAAAGTCTATGTCAAAACGTTCGGCTGTCAGATGAATGTCTATGACAGCGAGCGCATGGTTGAGTCGCTGGTACCAGTCGGCTACGAAGAGACGTTTGAGATGGCTAGCGCTGATCTCATTGTTCTCAACACCTGCCATATTCGTGAAAAGGCAGCTGAGAAGGTCTATTCCGAGCTCGGTCGCGTCCGCCAGGTCCGGTGCGATCGCCGCAATGCCGGGCACAAGACAACGGTTGCCGTAGCCGGGTGTGTTGCGCAGGCGGAAGGCAAAGAGATTTTAGACCGCGCACCGGTGGTTGACATCGTTGTCGGCCCTCAAAGCTATCACATGCTTCCTGAGTTGGTCTTTGATGCCGAACGCGAAGGGCGCAAGATCATCAAGGTCGACTTCCCCGAGCAGGACAAGTTCACCAAGCTTCCGCAAAGGGTCGGCCCGCGCGTCACGTCGGCTTTCTTGACGGTTCAGGAAGGCTGCGACAAATTCTGTACGTTCTGCGTCGTCCCCTACACGCGCGGAATGGAGTTCTCCCGCCCGGTTGCCCAGCTTGAAGCCGAAGCGCGGGCACTTGTTGCGCGCGGCGTACGCGAGATCACGCTGCTCGGGCAGAACGTCAATGCCTACCATGGTGATGCTCCGGATGGTAGCGAATCGACTTTGGCCAAGTTAATCAATCACTTGAGTGAGATCGACGGGATCGACCGGCTGCGCTACACGACCAGCCATCCACGCGATATGAGCGACGATCTGATTGCCGCTCATCGTGACAATCCCAGTTTGATGCCATATCTCCATCTTCCGTTTCAGGCCGGCTCCGATCGCATCTTGGCCGCCATGAACCGCAAGCATACCGCTGATGAGTATCTCCGTCTGATTGACAAGATCCGCGATGCTCGCCCGGATATTGCTCTTTCAACAGACATTATCGTTGGATTTCCCGGTGAAACGGTCGAGGAATTCGATCAAACTCTCAAAGTTGTTGAGAAAGTTGGCTTTGCCCAGGCCTATTCATTCAAGTACAGCGCGCGTCCGGGAACACCGGCTGCAACACTCGAAGATCACCTGAGCGAGTCGGAAAAAACAGCGCGTCTGCATACGCTTCAGGCACTTCTTGAGGATCAGCAACGCGCGTTCAATGATAGCTGTGTCGGCAAGATTATTCCCGTACTGTTCGAGAAGAATGGCCGATCAGAAGGGCAGATCGTCGGCCGTTCGCCCTATCTGCAGCCAGTCCATGCATCGGCCGATAGCCGACTGCTCGGCGAAATCCATTCTGTGGAAATCGCTGCTGCGAGTAAGAATTCACTCTCGGGCGTCGTACTCGCAGCTTAGTTGTCGGTTTAGAATATTGCCCTGTAACACGAATCCTCATCTTCTATTCGGGAGGCTGGGCCTGGATTCGACTGTGAGTTGAATGTTGGAGTGGTACTGCTTGAAACGTCCAACACGTGATCGGAGCTGACGAATTGGCAGAAGCACGCGGATCAGGTTCGGCGGGAAATGGCCAGGCAGGTCGGGGCCAGGCTAAGAAGCGCGTTGTCGTTCCATTTGAAGACAACCGTCATCTTCCCAGACTACTCGGTGAATACGACGCCCATCTGGCGCTTGTCGAAGATCGATTGGGCATCGAAGCCCATGCGCACGGTAACGTGGTTGTCCTGGCTGGCTCTGAGGCCTCCTGTCAAATTGCACGCGAGGTTCTGGAATCGCTTTACGCCCGGGTTGCCAAAGGTGAGGACGTCGGTCCTGGCGATTTCGATGGCCTCATCCGCCACGCCAAGATGGATGATGTCGGACCGGGTGGGCAGGGCGAGATCACCACAAGGCGCCGTGTCGTCAAAGCAAGGACGCCGACGCAAAGCCAGTATATTCGGGCGATCCAGACCGTCGATCTGGTCTTTGGTTTGGGGCCGGCCGGAACCGGTAAAACCTACTTGGCGGTCGCAGCAGCAGCCCACTATCTCGAGCGCGGGATTGTCTCGCGTGTCATCCTCTCGCGTCCGGCCGTGGAGGCAGGCGAACGACTAGGCTTCTTGCCAGGCGACATGAAGGACAAGGTTGATCCCTATCTCAGGCCGCTTTACGACGCGCTCTATGATGTGCTTCCGCCCGAAAAGGTCGAGCGGGACATAGAGACCGGGGTAATCGAAATCGCGCCGCTCGCTTTCATGCGCGGTCGGACCTTGGCCGACGCCTTCATCATTTTGGATGAGGCACAAAACGCGACAAGCATGCAGATGAAGATGTTTCTGACCCGGTTGGGCGAAGACGCCAAGATGGTGGTCACGGGTGACCCGTCGCAGATTGATTTGCCGCCGGGCCAAAAATCGGGTTTGATGGAAGCTGTCGGCTTGTTGGATGGTGTCTCCGGTATCGAAGCCATTCGGTTTACGGGGTCTGACGTGGTGCGCCGTGACTTGGTCGCGCGAATTGTTGAGGCATATGATGCATTGGGTGCAAAACCCGCATCCTGAGGCAAATGACGGCTACATTTGACGGTTCACTGGCAGCGCCAACGACGGAAAGCTGCGAAGACGATGAACCAGACCAACGATTGATATTCGATGTCGTGCCTGAAAGCGGCGACTGGAAGGCGTTTGAACCGGTCGCTTCCCACCTGCAACTGATTGCCGACGCTGTTGTGCACCATGTTGAATTGCCAAGCGAGCACTGTCAGGTGTGTCTGGCGCTATGCAGCGATGATGCTGTCCGCGAACTCAATTCACGCTACCGCGGGAAGGACAGCGCCACCAATGTGCTGTCATTCCCCAACCCAGCTCCCAGCCCGCCAATAAATCAGGATGCCAACTCCCTGGAGGGCAACCGGAAGGCCGCTCGACATCTTCTCGGCGATCTTGCTGTTGCTGATGAGACGCTGCGGAGGGAAGCCTATGCCTCCGGCACGCCACTTGCCGCTCATTTCAAGCATCTGGTTATCCATGGTGTCCTGCATCTGTTGGGCTATGACCATGAGCACGATGAAGACGCCGAGGAAATGGAAAGTCTCGAGGTCGCGATCCTGGCCGATCTCGGTATTGAGAACCCTTACGATGAAGACGACGCGCACCGACAGGAATGAGCAAAGACCAGTGAGACAAACAAAGACATTTGATGTGAAAGGCCCGAACAGCCAGAGCCGATGAGCGATGACAGTACAGCCGGAAGCGGCAAATCAAGCACCAATGGTTCGAATCCGACAGCCCAAACAAGTTGGCTGAATACGATTCGTACAAGCCTCGGATTGCCAGCAAGCCAAACTCTCCGGGACTCTCTTGAGGCAGCGCTGAGCGCCGAGGAAGAAGTCAACGTCTTCTCGACAGAAGAGCGTGCCATGCTCTCGCGGCTCCTGCGCTATGGCGCTTTGCGGATCGATGACGTCATGGTGCCGCGGGCCGATATCATCGCAATCGAGGAGAGCAAAACGGTTGCCGAGGCCTTGGAGGTCTTTGTCGAAGCCGGTGTCTCGCGACTACCTCTCTATCACGATACCTTGGACGATCCCCGCGGAATGGTTCACGTCAAAGACCTGGTACAATGGCTCGTCAAGAGCGGCGTTCTGAATGGCACCGTCAGCGCGGCACTGGCAACGCAAGCTGCTGATGATGTTGCCTCAGAACAGGTCGTTGACGCCGAAGAGGCGGTTGGCGAAAAATCGGCTCCTGACCACAACACGCCTGACGAGCGGCGCCAGGTCCCTCCGGGCGACGCAGTCGGCACTGGCCGGGAGACAACTTCGAAGCCCTTATCAGCAGCCAAGGTCCGCCGGCCCGTTCTATACGTCCCCCCGTCAATGCCGGCTATGAACTTGCTGTTGCGCATGCAATCAACCCGTATTCACATGGCTCTTGTGGTTGACGAATATGGCGGCACAGACGGTCTGGTGACAATTGAGGATCTTGTCGAGGAGATTGTCGGCGAGATTGAAGACGAGCATGACGAGTATGAGCCGTCTCAACTGACCGATGACGCTGGTACAACTATGGTGGCCGCGGCTCGCATGCCGATCGAAGATATGGAGCAGCGTCTCGGTATTCGCCTTATCGATGATGACGAGGCGGATATTGATACGATCGGTGGGTTGGTGTTTTCGCTTGTAGGTCGCGTTCCGGCAAGAGGGGAACTTGTTCCGCATCCGGCTGGTGTCGAATTCGAGATTCTGGACGCCGATCCGCGGCGCGTCAAGAAGCTCAAGATAAGAGTGACAACACCGCAGCCACCACACGAAGCTTAGAGCCTGTTCAAGCGACGGCTTAGCAACTACGCGAGCCATTGCCTCGCCGGTCTGTTTCTCTGAGAGGCATTGATGAGCGCAGTTCTCTTCCTGATCGCCAGGCTGAATGAAGGTCGTCAGCTCGCCACTTCATCGGGCCGCTGGCAATCGGCATTGATAGCACTGCTTGCCGGCGCCCTGAGTGCGTTGGCCTTTGCTCCGTTTTTTCTCTCACCAGTTCTGTTGCTGACGTTACCAATCCTGATCTGGTTGACCGGTGATAACCCCACGGACCCAGAGCCACAGCCGCGTTTGGTCTTGAGCAGCCGGATGATGCGGCGAGGGGCGTGGTGCGGATGGTGGTTTGGCTTCGGAATTCACACCGCTGGTCTCTATTGGATTGGGAATGCTTTTTTGGTTCAGGCCGAAGCTTTCGCCTGGCTCCTGCCCTTTGCGATAGTGCTACTGCCCACCGGCCTTGCCTTGTTTCACAGCCTGGCGCTGGCGGTTCTGGCGGTTATCCAAGGACCTCCGCTTTATAGAGTTCTTGCGTTGTCCGTCGTACTGGGTGCGAGCGAGTGGCTGCGCGGAACGATTTTCACAGGCTTCCCTTGGAACATACTTGGCTATGCACTCACGCAGCCAATTGAGTTGATGCAACTTGCAAGCGTTGTCGGTATCTACGGTCTGACGTTGATCACCGTCTTGACCCTTGCGACGCCCATAGCCGTTCTGGCAACGCCGAAGTTGGCAACTGGCAAACAGAGCTGGCGACCCGTCCTTGTTCGACTGACGTGTTTCACTATGGTTCCTCTTGCAGCCATGTGGGGCTTCGGTGCTGGTGCGCTCAACAAGGCGATGCCAGCCGGAGATGACAGCGTCCGCTTGATTGTCGTCCAGCCATCCATCCGACAGAAAGACAAATTCGACCCGCAGAAATGGAACCAGATCTTCGAACGGCACCTAGCCCTAACGCGTACAAAGCTAACCGAGCTTGGGAGAAAAAAAGACACAACGGACTTGGTCTTTTGGCCAGAGGCAGCGATGCCCTTCCTTGCTTTGCGAGAGACGTCTGTGACCGAGCGGATCAAGGAGCTATTGCCAGAGGACACCTATCTCGTCACCGGCCTATTGCGGGCTGTACAAATCGAAGGACAGCCGCAGGGCGACATCAAGGTGTTCAACTCGGCAGGCGTCTATGATGCGACTGGCAAACCAGTCAGCATCTACGACAAGCATCATCTCGTTCCATTTGGCGAATATCTGCCGTTCCAGGATGAACTCGAAGCAATCGGTCTTGAACAACTAACACGCCAGAGAGGCGGCTTTGCTGCAGGCCCCAAAAGTGGTGGCAGCCAAGAGCTTCCGAACCTGGGAGCGGTGTTGTTCATGATTTGCTACGAAGCGATATTTCCCCGCTACGGTTTCTCGGAGAGATCGCGTTCGCGGCTGCTGATCAATCTCACCAACGATGCGTGGTTCGGAAACTCAAGCGGGCCGCATCAGCACTTTCATCAGACGAGAGTTCGAGCTGTCGAACAAGGCTCACCACTTTTGCGTGCAGCCAACAACGGCATATCTGGCGTGATCGATGCGCGAGGGCGCGTCGTGACTTCAGGCGGCGTGAACGAGGTTAAGGTTCTGATCTCAAGCTTGCCGGGATCAATAGAGCCCACGATTTACAGTCGATTTGGGAATATGTCCGCTGCGTTGATCTTCGCGGTTCTGATCGGATTTCTAACTATTATTGGTTGTAATATCAGCACCATAACGTTTTATCGGGAATGATTGAGGTGTGGTGGAGGCATCTGAAATATTGCGAATTGGTTGAATCATGACTCTTTGAACTGAAAATTCGATACAAATTGGGGGCCTTCCGTGCTATCTAGGAAGACTACTGAATGAACCAGGTGGAGTTGTGATTAGCATTCAACTTGGGGTGTTCATTTGGTTCGCAAGGTGAATTGCAACTTCGGGTTGGTAGTTGAGACCGCGCCGTTCAATTGTGAACGGCTATGCTCTGCCGGCCCGGTGCAAGACGAATGATAGTATTCCAGGGCGGGGGGGACCATCCTGGTGCTAAGCAGGGGACTACGAATTGGAAAACGCCGAGGTCCAAAGCCGAAATGCGCGCAAACCCAACCCAATAGACATTCACGTTGGGTCGCGGGTCAGGTTTCGTCGAATGCTGCTGGGGATGAGCCAGGAAAAGCTGGGTGATCGCCTGGGGCTAACGTTCCAACAGGTTCAGAAGTACGAGAAGGGTGTCAACCGCATCGGCGCCAGTCGGTTGTTCGAGCTTGCCAGCGTGCTCGGCGTGAATGTTCAGTTCTTTTACGATGAAGCCCCGGAATTTGGTGAGCCAAAGAATGTTGCCGGGATGGCCGAAGAGCCAAACAACGACTACGTCGGTGGCTTTCTTAAAAGCCGCGAAGGAATTGAGCTCAACCGCGCATTCGCAAAGATCGCAGACCCCAAAGTTCGGCGATCGGTTGTTGACTTGGTTCGATCGCTTGCTGACGAAGATGACTTTCAGGAAAAGCATCGCAATGGTCAGCGAGCCTCAGGCTGAACGTAGACGCAAGACGCCTTTCGGCTGATTAAGCCATTCCAGCAACTCCACTGGTTCCAGGGCGACATTCGGATGCGAGTGGCCGAAGACCGCATCAGCCAAGCTTGACCCACCTGAGTAAAGGCTGCAAAACAGCGGCCGATAGTTAACAATCACATGATCGGGGGTTCTAAGTGTCAGCTCGGACGTTTTTTTTCACCAGCGAATCCGTCTCCGAAGGCCATCCAGACAAAGTCTGCGATAGAATCTCTGACGAAATCGTCGACCTCTATTTTCGGGAAGCCCTGCGTACAGGAATGGATCCTTGGCAGGTGCGTGTGGCTGCAGAAACATTGGCAACCACCAATCAGGTTGTGATTGCAGGCGAGACACGTGGCCCGGCAGGCGTCACCAAAGATAACATCGAAGAAGTGGCTCGCGCCGCAATCAAGGACATCGGCTACGAGCAGGAAGGGTTCCATTGGCAGAACGCCAATATGCAGATCCTGCTGCATGAGCAGTCTGCGGACATTGCTCAAGGCGTTGACGCTGCCGGCAACAAGGACGAGGGTGCGGGGGACCAGGGCATCATGTTCGGTTATGCCTGTCGTGAGACGCCTGATCTGATGCCGGCGCCGATATACTACAGTCACAAGATTCTGGAAGATTTGGCCCGCGCGCGGAAGTCAGGTGATGGGCAGGGCGGCAAGCTCGGACCGGATTCCAAAAGCCAGCTTTCAATGCGGTATGAGAACGGCAAGCCCGTTGGCATTACCCATATCGTACTTTCGACCCAGCACCTGGATGAAGACATGACATCCGAGGATGTGAGAGCCGTTGTCGAGCCGTTCATTCTTAAGACGCTTCCGGCGGAATGGGTGACAACGGAAACTGAGTGGCACGTCAATCCAACCGGAAAATTTGTGATCGGCGGCCCAGACGGCGATTGCGGTCTGACCGGACGAAAAATCATTGTTGATACCTATGGTGGTGCAGCCCCTCACGGAGGCGGCGCATTTAGCGGCAAGGATCCGACGAAGGTTGATCGGTCGGCAGCCTACGCCGCGCGATATCTCGCCAAGAATGTCATTGCAGCAGACTTTGCAGAGCGGTGCACAATCCAGCTGTCGTATGCGATTGGGGTTCCTCGCCCGCTGTCCATCAACGTCAATCTCTATGACACGGGCAATGTGGATGAGGCGAAACTCGAAGAGAAGCTGAACGACATCATGGATTTGAGTCCACGCGGTATTCGTCAGCATCTAGATTTGAACAAGCCGATCTACGCGCGTTCATCAGCCTACGGGCACTTCGGACGCCAGCCTGACGCCGACGGTGGGTTTAGCTGGGAGCGCACGGATCTCGTTGACGATTTGAAGTCAGCTATGGCCTGATCAAAAGCCATCAATCTCATTTTTGGAAATGCGAATTGGGGGCGAATGCCCCCATTTCTGCGAGTGAAGGTAAATATCAAGATAGGCAAAGACCGAACTGATCCAATGACACGATCAGAGCCAAAATCGCAGCGGGAACGACCAGGCGAACTGCGCTCATTCGGGCGGACGCGGACCCGCAGCCTCACCGCGCGTCAGCAGGAGATCATTGAACGTATTACGTCTCGCATCGAGATCGATGCAACTGCAACAGAGACACTTGCACCGTCTTCGCTATTCAAGGCCTCCGTCGACGAGGTTTGGATCGAGATCGGGTTTGGAGGCGGCGAGCATCTACTTTGGCAGGCGCGGCAGAACACGAACATCGGGCTCATCGGTTGCGAACCATTTCGCGATGGCGTCGTGAAAGTGCTATCTGCAATCGACGAGGAAGACATCAACAATATCCGGCTGCTAGCTGATGATGCACGGCCGCTGTTGCGGCGCCTTGAGCCAGGATCCATAGCGCGCGCTTTCATCCTGTTCCCTGATCCCTGGCCGAAGAAGCGACACAATAAGCGACGCCTCATCAATACAAGCCTGCTGAAGATGCTGGCGACGGTCATGCGGCCCGGCGCGGAATTGCGCATAGCAACCGACATAGATGATTACCTGAAGTCGATCTTGCTGACGCTACAACAATCGAATGATTTCGAGTGGCTGGTAGAGCGGCCCGCTGACTGGCGCCAGCGCCCTTCGAACTGGCCGCCGACCCGCTATGAGGCGAAAGCACTGCGTGAGGGGCGAAATTGCGCGTTTCTTCGTTTTCGTCGCAAATAACACCCGTGGATTTATCTAATCGAGTGAATTGGTGCTGCTTGTTCAAAAAAGTGACAAAATGCGCTTGCAATGGGCAAATCATTCACATAAGCTTTACATGCTCATGATCATCTCAACTCTGAGAGTGGGCCCTTCCCGGGCTCGCTCTTTTTTGTTTGTTGAGGCAGGCACGGTCTCCTTTAATTTGGAACATTCTCGCCCTAGTTAACGCTGATCGCCGCCCGCAGATGTAAATGGGCGTTAGGGCAATTACCCGACACATGGTGTGCAACAGAGATCACGCAGTCACGTATGGGAAACCACGACGCAGTTTCGCTTGACGAACGCTTCATCAAGGAAAGCGGCAGAGCGGCACAAATCGCGGAAATTATCGAACCGTCCATTGCGGATCTTGGTTACCGGTTGGTTCGTGTCCAATTGATGGGACGCGACGACAAGCAAACCGTACAGATCATGGCAGAGCGCGAAGACGGCGAGTTCACCATTGAGGATTGCGAAACTATTTCGAGGCAAGTCTCACCGTTAATGGATGCTTTTGATCCAATTGACGAAGCATATCAGCTTGAAGTCTCATCCGCTGGCATTGATCGCCCGCTTGTCAGGCGAAGCGACTTCGAAGATTGGGCTGGTTACGAAGCGAAGGTCGAGTTGAAAGAGCTGCTCGATGGTCGGCGCCGGTTCCGCGGCACTATTGAAGGGTTCACCGACGGAGAGGTTCGCCTGGAGGTCGATCTCGACCAACTTGGACAGCAGACTCTCGGGCTACCGGTTGGTATCATCGAGAGTGCGCGCCTCGTCTTGACCGATGAACTTGTGCGCGAGTCGCTGCGGCGCTCAAAAAAGGCGCAATCCGAAGCAAATACCGATGTCGAGATACAAAGTGAGGATACGGCGCTTGCGCCAGCCTCGAATGAAAAGGAAGATTGACGATGGCTATGGCAGGGGTCAGCGCGAACCGGATTGAATTGCTGCAGATTGCGGATGCAGTCGCGCGGGAAAAATCAATTGACCGCGTCATCGTCATCGACGCGATGCAGGATGCCATCCAGAAGGCTGCAAAGTCGCGCTATGGTCTGGAAAACGACATTCGATGCGCAATCGATCCAAAGACCGGTGCAACCCAACTCACCAGGATTCTCACGGTCGTTGAGGAAGTCGAAAACGAGTCGACAGAAGTCACCTTGGAGCAGGCTCAGCGCATCAAGGCTGATGCCGAGATGGGCGAAGAACTCGTCGAAGAGCTTCCACCGATGGACTTTGGCCGTGTAGCGGCACAAAATGCCAAGCAAGTGATCGTTCAAAAGGTCCGCGACGCCGAGCGTGACCGCCAGTTTGAAGAATACAAAGATCGTGTCGCTGAGATTGCCAACGGCACAGTCAAGCGGGTCGAGTACGGTAATGTGATTGTCGACCTCGGGCGCGCAGAAGCAATTATTCGCCGCGATGAGATGATCCCACGTGAGAATGTGCGTTATGGCGATCGAATTCGCGCCTACGTATATGACGTGCGACGCGAACCTCGTGGTCCGCAGATTTTTCTCTCTCGCGGCCGCCCGGAGTTCATGTCGAAACTGTTCGCCATGGAAGTTCCTGAGATTTACGACGGCGTTGTCGAAATCAAGTCGGTTGCCCGAGATCCCGGGTCGCGCGCCAAAATCGCAGTTATATCGAAAGACAGCTCAATCGACCCTGTCGGCGCCTGTGTCGGTATGCGTGGTCAGCGGGTTCAGGCCGTGGTGAACGAGCTTCAGGGCGAGAAAATAGATATTATCCAGTGGAACCCGGAAGCGGCGAGCTTCATCGTTAATGCCTTGGCACCGGCCGAAGTGTCTAAGGTTGTTCTCGACGAGGACTCAGAACGCATTGAAGTGGTCGTCCCGGAAAGTCAGCTCTCTTTGGCGATTGGTCGTCGCGGCCAGAATGTCCGGCTCGCATCACAACTTACCGGGTGGGATATCGATATCCTGACCGAGCAGGAAGAAAGTGAGCGCCGCCAGAAAGAGTTCAATGATCGCTCACAGCTGTTCATGGAATCCTTCGATGTTGACGAAGTCATCGCCCAGTTGCTGGTAACGGAAGGTTTCACGTCGGTGGATGAGGTTGCCTTCGTTGAGCTGGATGAGATTTCAAGCATCGAAGGCTTTGACGAAGAGACCGCCGAAGAAATTCAGACGCGCGCCCGTGAATATCTCGATCGTATAGAACAGGAGCGGGACGAGCGGCGCAAAGAGCTGGGCGTTCAGGATGAATTGGCCAGTGTGTCCGGTGTGACAACCGCAATGATGGTTGCGTTTGGCGAGAATGAGGTCAAGACGCTGGAAGACCTCGCTGATTGCGCAACCGATGATCTCATCGGCTGGGTCGAACGCAGCAAGGAAAAAGGCGTAGATCCGATTAAGCACGAAGGCATCCTGAGCAGCTTCGATTTCAGTCGCGAAGAAGCCGAGGAGATGATCCTGGCCGCAAGAATCCTGCTTGGCTGGATCAATCCCGACGAAGTTCTGGAAGCCAGCGAAGAGGGCGACGAAGCAGAAGCCAGCGGAGACGAGAGTGCTCCCGAGGCAGATGAGGCAGCAGACGCAGCCGCGCCTGTTACTGCCGAATAATGAGAGCGGAGCAACATAAGCGCGATGAACGCAAGGCCAAGACAGCATGTCCGAAAGGATGGGGCAGATCGCCCCATGCGGACCTGTATTGCCTCGCGTCAGCCGCGTGCGCCCGAGGAACTCATTCGATTTGCGCTTGCTCCTGATGGGCATCTGACGCCGGATCTCGCGGGCGCACTGCCAGGTCGTGGTGCTTGGGTGACATGCTCGAAGGACTGCCTGCAATCAGCGATTGAAAAGCGAGCATTTGACCGCGCATTCCGCAAATCCGTCACGGTTCCAGATGATTTCGAAGGGCTTGTCGACCGGTTGCTGAGCGCCCGTGCGCTCCAGAGTTTGAGCTTGGCGAACAAGGCAGGCAATGTTATCACCGGTTTTACGAAGGTTAACTCAGCGGTTGGCACCGGCGATGTTAGAGTACTTACGCAGGCATCTGATGCGAGCATAGATGGCAAGAGACGCCTAGCAAGTAAGTATATCGCCGTCTGCCGCGAGCTGGCGATTGCGCCCAAAATAATAGATCTTTTCAGCATTGATCAATTGAGTTTGGCCATGGGCCGGCCAAATGTGGTACATGCTGCACTCAATCAAGGACGAGTGGCTGACGAATTTGTCTTGGCAGCACATCGGCTGAGCAGTTTTCGGTTGCAGGCCGGCGGCACACATCCAGACCGTGACGTAGCCATTGGGGAAACATCGCCATCGGAGTCGGCGAATGATTTAGGACTAGAGACGGAACAAGCATGAGCGAATCGAAGGACACCGACGAAAAACAAACCAAGGGCCGAAAGCCTTTGAGTTTGAACAGAACTGTCGACGCCGGGCATGTGCAACAAAAGTTTAGCCATGGGCGGTCAAAGTCGGTTGTTGTCGAGAAAAAGCGCAAGCGGATGGTCGCGCAGCCCGATCGGGCTGGCGCCCGCAAGCCAGCGCAAGCGGCGGCAGGCGGTAAGGCGCAGGCCAAGTCGGCGGGTGGTTTGTCCCAGGAGGAAGTGGCAAAGCGTGCTGCAGCCCTGGCGGCCGCGCAACGCGCCGCAAAGGACGCTGAGATAGAGGCCGTTGAAGCAGCCAAGCGCCAAGCGCAGATGGATGCCGAAGAGGCTGTGCGCAAGCAGGCGGCAGACGAGGCTGCGCGCCAGGAGGCAGAAGCCAAGCAAGCGGCCGCGGCTGAAGCTGCGAGCAAGCTTCGCCAAGCCCAACTCGCCGAGCAGGAAGCCGTCAATCGCGAGCTGTCCCAGAAGACAGCCATGACGCCATCTCTTGTGAACCCGCCAAAACCTGCCGAAAGCGAAGCGCCTGCTGCCAAAGACGCCGCAGCCGAGCAAGCTGAGGCACCGGCGGCTGAGAGCAAAGCGCCCGCTCCGAAGGCAGAAGCCAAGTCAAATGGTCAGGCCGCCGCCAAGGCACCGCCGCCAGAAACTCGTGCACCGGCTGCAGAGGCGAGCCCAAGCCGCGCAGACCAACCGTTACTTAAATCTGTCGGCATGATTAAGCCGATGATTGTGACGCGCACGGATCGCCCCGAACCAAAGAAGCCGGAACCACCGAAGAAGGCCGACGAGCAACCAAAGCGCACGTTGAAGCCAGCGGCGCCGGCGCCGTCCGCCCGTGAGGAAGAAGAAGATCGTCGCCGTCGCGGTGGCGGCAAGCGTGGTGCGGGCCGTGGTGACGATGGTCGTGTTCGCGGCAAGCTGACGATCACCAATGCCTTCGATGAACGCCAACGCGAACGCTCTCTCGCTTCTCTGAAGCGTAAGCGCGAACGCGAAAAGCAAAAGGCTATGGGCATCTCGCAAACCCGCGAGAAGATCTCTCGCGAGGTCACCATTCCTGAAGTGATTACAATTCAGGAACTGGCCAACCGCATGACGGAACGCGCCGTCGACGTCATCAAGTATTTGATGAAGCAGGGCGCGATGCACAAGATCAATGACGTCATTGATACCGAAACAGCCCAGCTGATCGTCGAAGAATTCGGCCATACGTCAAAACTGGTTTCAGAAGCTGACGTTGAAGAAGGCTTCATCGGCGAAATCGATGAAGATGGAACACTGCAGTCGCGTGCTCCGGTTGTGACGATCATGGGCCACGTTGACCATGGTAAGACCTCGCTGCTCGACGCCATCCGCACCGAAAATGTAGCAAGCGGCGAAGCCGGCGGGATCACACAGCACATTGGTGCCTATCAGGTCACAACTGAGGGTGGCAGCAGGATCACGTTCATCGATACGCCAGGCCACGCAGCCTTTACAGCGATGCGTGCGCGTGGTGCTAAGGTGACCGACATTGTTGTGCTGGTCGTTGCTGCTGACGATGGCGTCATGCCACAAACGGTCGAGGCGATTGCGCATGCTAAGGCAGCCGAAGTTCCGTTGATCGTAGCGATCAACAAGATGGATAAGCCTGACGCCGATCCTTCCCGTGTTCGGACCGAACTACTTCAGCATGAAGTGATTGTTGAGAGCATGTCCGGTGAGACGCTGGAAGTGGAAGTCTCAGCACTCAAGCAAATGAACCTTGATGGGCTACTTGAGGCCATCAGCTTGCAGGCCGAATTGCTTGATCTGAAGGCGAACCCGGACCGATCAGCCGAAGGTTTCGTCATTGAAGCCAAGCTGGAGCGCGGTCGTGGTCCTGTCGGAACTTTGCTGGTTCAGCGCGGCACTCTTGCCGTTGGCGATATTGTTGTTGCCGGTTCCTCATGGGGCCGCGTCAGAGCGTTGATTGACGACACCGGCTCGAACGTCGCGAAAGCGGGACCATCGTTCCCGGTTGAGGTTCTCGGCTTCGATTCAGCACCGGAAGCTGGTGATCAATTCGCTGTGGTTGAAAATGAAGCTCGCGCTCGGGAGATTACGGACTACCGTGTCCGCAAGCGCCGCGAGACACTCGGCTCTGCCGGATCTGCACGTACACTCGAGCAGATGATGCAGCAGCTGCACGAGGAAGGTAAGAAAGAGTTCCCGCTCATCGTCAAAGGCGACGTGCAGGGCTCAGTCGAAGCCATTGCGGGTGCTTTGGCGAAGGTCGGCAACGAGGAAGTCGCCGCCCGGATCATCCACTCTGGTGTTGGTGGGATCACGGAGTCAGATATTACACTGGCGACCGCGTCGAACGCGGTGGTGATCGGCTTTAACGTGCGTGCCAATGTTCAGGCGAAAACCGCATCTGAGCAGGAAGGCGTGGAAATCCGCTACTACAGCATTATTTACGATCTCGTAGATGACGTGAAAGCGGCCATGTCCGGCATGTTGGATCCGACGTTACGCGAGATCTTCCTTGGCAACGCGGAGATCCGCGAAGTCTTCAACATCACCAAGATCGGCAAGGTTGCCGGATGTTTGGTAACGGATGGCAAGGTCGAGCGTGGCGCCAAAGTCAGACTGCTGCGTGACAACGTCGTCATCCACGAAGGCACTTTGTCGACGCTCAAGCGCTTCAAGGATGAGGTCAAGGAAGTTCCGGGTGGTCAGGAATGCGGTATGGCATTCGCGAATTACCAGGACATTCGACCTGGCGACGTGATCGAGTGTTTCCAAGTCGAGACCATTGAACGAACGCTCTAGAGTAATGCGCCTTCGGTCGGGATCTGAGCGATTCCGGCCAACGGCGCATTGATGAGCTCGCATCTGGTTCAGGCAGTCGCCTGAACTCAGACGCTCATAACGAAGCAAGTTATCGCCTGCTGCCAGGATAATCGGCGACCATTGAGCTGATAAGCGGTCGGACGTGACTTCTTTGGTCGGCTCTCAGAGACGTGTTGAACGGCAGCCCAACAGTGTGTCGGATGTTGATCCATGATGCGCAGCAGCGCGAGCAGCGTAGAAACCTCCCGGCTCAACATTGAAGTCGAAATCACCGGTCCAGAGTCCGGTTACCCCGTTGTTTTGTTGCACGGCTGGCCAGACAGTTTGCGCTGCTGGGATCAGCTGCTACCAGCATTGCACAACAGTGGGATACGGACGATCGTCCCAAGCTTGCGTGGCTATGGCGCGACGCGGTTTCTATCATCAGAAACGCCGCGCAGTGGTCAGGTTGTGGCTCTGGCACGCGACGTCATTGAGCTGGCGGATGCTCTCTCATTGGACCAGTTTATGGTCGTTGGGCATGACTGGGGCGCTCGAGCCGTCTTTGATTTGAGCATCTTGGCACCGGAGCGGCTCTCTTCATCTGTAGCCGTGTCGCTTGGCTGGAAAACGCCCAACCATGTCCTACCGCTATCACCTGAGCAGGCCAGGGCATTCTGGTACCAATGGTACTTTGCAACACGTCACGGCGAGATTGCGTTTCGCGAAGGGTCAAACAATTTCTGTCGTCATCTTTGGGACACCTGGGCACCAAACGGTTGGTACAGCGAGAAGCAATGGTTGGCAGCCTCACAGGCGTGGTCAAACCCAGACTGGCACGACATTGTGCTTCATTTCTACCGCAGTAGATGGCGGCCCTATAAACCTGACCCTGACTATGATAGCGATGAAACGAAGGTTCGGCGTGCAATGAAAATCTCGGTCCCAACGCGGATTATCTATGGCGCGGCTGACACCTGCTGCCTGGCTGAGATATCAGAAAACTGCGATCCGTTTTTCCCGGAAGGCTACAGCTACGATGTTCTCTCAGGCGTTGGCCATTTTCCCCAGTATGAGCAACCGGAAGCCGTTGCAGGTCTGATCATTGATTGGCATCAACGCCATCTCTCCGGGTAAATTAAGATTTCACCGCGCGCGTTCGTGGGGTCTCATGTTCAAATGAAAGGCATGTCGCAATGGCGGCTAGATCATCACAAAAGGCACCATCCCAGCGACAACTTCGCGTGGGTGAATTGGTCCGCCATAAGCTCTCCGAGATGCTGACGCGCGGAGAGATCCACGACGATGCCCTACAGGCCTTCTTTATCACCATTCCGGAAGTCCGCATGAGCCCCGATCTCAAGATTGCGACGGCCTTCGTTATGCCGCTCGGCGGCGGAGAGATGGACGGTGCCGTTGAGGCGCTCAATCGGAACCGGAAATTCATACGGGGCGAGGTTGCCAAAGCTGTGGCACTAAAGTTCGCTCCAGATGTGCGTTTCCGTGCCGATGACTCGTTCGATGAAGCGAAGCGGATCGACGAGTTATTGGAGAGCGATCGTGTCCGCCAGGACATTCAAAAAGGTTAACCGTTTCGGCAGGCGAACGCTGCAAGCGGACTGATCAGAGAAGAGCGAGAGGATGGCACGCAAGAAAAAGGGACGCCCGGTTCATGGCTGGCTGATCCTCGATAAGCCTCTGAACATGACGTCAACGTCCGCTGTCGCGCGGACCAAGCGACTGCTGACAGCGCAAAAGGCTGGTCATGCAGGGACGCTCGATCCCTTGGCGACGGGCGTTTTGCCCTTGGCGTTTGGAGAGGCGACCAAAACAGTCTCTTACGCAATGGACGGCGAGAAGGCCTATCAATTCACAGTGCGCTGGGGTGGTGAATCCGAGACTGATGATGCCGAAGGCGAAATCGTTAAACAGAGCGACAAGCGGCCAACACAGACAGAAATTGAAGCGGCCTTGGGCAACTTCAAGGGCACGATTGACCAAGTGCCGCCGCGATACTCAGCGATCAAATTGGACGGCAATCGCGCTTACGATCTGGCAAGGGATGGTGAAGCAGTAGAGCTTGAGGCACGAGCAGTCGAAATCAGACAGCTCGAGCTACTTGAGATTGTGGACGAATCCACCGCCGTTTTCACTGCGACTTGCGGCAAAGGCACCTATGTTCGTGCCCTGGCCCGGGACCTTGGACGTGAACTCGGTTGCTTTGGTCATGTTATTGCACTGCGGCGAACGCGTGTTGGCCCATTCGATGAGGCCACAGCCTGGTCGCTGGAGCAGCTGGAAGCCGCAGTGGAGGGCCTGGAAACCGGCTCTGAGTTGAGTGATATCCTTTTGCCAGTCCATGCAACTCTGGATGGATTGCCTCATTTCTCACTGACTACAACGGACGCATCGAGGCTGGCTCGCGGTCAAGGGGTTCTGATGCGTGGTCGCGATGCGCCAATTCTGACTGGGGCTGCTTATGCAACCTGCAAGGGACGTCTAGTTGCGCTCGTTGAGATTGCTCGTGGGGAATTGCGCCCGACGCGCGTCTTCAATCTAGGCTGATTGAAAACCAGATCACAAAAAGGGTAGATAAGAATAAGTTCGCTTTTCACCGGAATTCGTGTATACACCGCCCCAGGCGCGGATCAGACCCCAGGGTCAAAGGTCCGCGCTTCCATTTGCAGCATGTGCTGGACGACATCCCGGCAGCAGTTGCAGCCAGAGGTTTTCCCTCAGAATTTGATCTCTTTTATGAAAGGAACTGATGATGTCGGTAACGGCTGAGCGTAAAGCCGAGCTTATCAAGGATAATGCTACGAAGTCCGGTGATACCGGTTCTCCAGAGGTCCAGATCGCGATCCTAACTGAGCGGATCACCAATCTGACCGAGCATTTCAAGCAGCACAAGAAAGACAACCACTCGCGCCGCGGCCTGCTGAAAATGGTCAGTCTGCGACGGCAGTTGTTAGACTATGTGAAAGCAAAGGACGAGGCCCGCTATCAGGGTATCATCCAGAAACTGGGTATCCGCCGCTAACACGGCTGGTCCGGAGAGGCCGTTCATGGCTCTCAATTCAGTTTACCAAAAGATCGCTTATCGCAACGCGCTGCAGGCCAATCGGTCAGCGGCGCAAACAGCATTTGCGAGAAAGTAGCGGCGCGTTTCCACGGGTTGGTGCCGCTGAGACGTACGACGACGAAGATAGAAACGAAAACGAAAGACGAAACGATGTTTGATATTCACCGCGTGGAAATCGACTGGGGTGGCCGCAAGCTGAAGCTGGAAACCGGTCGGATGGCACGCCAGGCTGATGCTGCTGTCTTTGCACAATATGGCGACACCAGTGTGCTGGCGACGGTAGTCGCCGCCCGGAGTGTTCGGCCCGGAATGGATTTCTTCCCACTCACGGTCAATTATCAGGAAAAGACGTATGCCGCCGGTAAGATTCCAGGCGGCTTTTTTAAGCGTGAAGGGCGGCCGACTGAGAAAGAAACCCTCACGTCACGCCTGATCGACCGTCCGATCCGCCCGCTCTTTGTTGATGGCTTCAAGAACGAAACACAGGTCATCACAACAGTGCTCTCGTTTGACAATGAGAACGATCCCGACATTCTTGCGATGATCGCAGCAAGTGCCGCTTTGACGCTGTCCGGACTGCCATTCCTTGGCCCGATTGGAGCAGCGCGCGTTGGCATGATCAATGGTGAGTTCGTCCTGAACCCACTGCTCGACGAAATGGACCAGACCAAACTGGATCTGGTTGTCGCCGGCACCCAGGACGCGGTCATGATGGTTGAGTCCGAGGCGCAGGAACTGCCGGAGGCAGACATGCTTGGCGCCGTTATGTTTGGGCACAAGCATTTCCAGCCTGTCATTGACGCGATTATCAAGCTTGCTGAAACAGCAGCTAAAGAGCCGTGGGATATCTCTCCTCCGGACAAATCAAAGTACGAAGGCAAAGCCAAGGAAATCGCTGAAGCCGATCTGCGTAAGGCATTTGCAACACCAGAGAAGCAAGCACGTCAAAACATCGTTGCTGAAGCCAAGAAAAAAGTCTTCGAGGCTCTCAAGCCGGAAGAGGATGATGGCTCCGAGGCGGTTTTGATCGGTGACGTTTTCAAGAGCTTGGAATCCGATATCGTCCGCGGCGATATTCTCAGCACCGGCAAGCGCATCGACGGCCGCGACCTGAAAACAGTCCGTCCGATTATCTCCGAAGTGCATGTTCTTCCGCGGACGCATGGTTCGGCGCTGTTTACGCGTGGCGAAACACAGGCGCTGGTCGTGGCCACGCTCGGCACTGGGGATGATGAGCAGTTCATCGATGGATTGGAAGGTACGCGGCGTGAACGCTTCATGCTGCACTACAACTTCCCACCATTCTCTGTCGGCGAAACAGGTCGGATTGGTTCACCAGGGCGGCGTGAAATCGGCCATGGCAAATTGGCTTGGCGCGCTGTTCATCCGCTGATCCCGGATGCCGAAGAATTCCCATACACGGTTCGGATTGTCTCTGAGATCAACGAGTCGAACGGCTCGTCGTCGATGGCGACCGTTTGTGGTGCGTCTCTGGCTATGATGGATGCCGGAATTCCGCTGAAGCGGCCCGTTGCCGGTATCGCTATGGGACTCATTAAGGAAGGCGATGACTTCGCAGTCCTCTCTGATATCCTCGGCGACGAAGACCATCTCGGCGATATGGACTTCAAGGTCGCGGGTACCGAAGTTGGTGTCACGTCGTTGCAGATGGACATCAAGATTACGGGCATCAACGAAGAAATCATGCGCGTCGCGCTTGACCAGGCCAAGGACGGCCGCATGCACATTCTCGGTGAGATGGGCAAGGCACTTGGCGAAGCGCGTGACGATGTTGGCGACCACGCACCCCGTATTGAGACGATTAGCATCCCGACCGATAAGATCCGTGAAGTCATCGGCAGCGGCGGCTCTGTTATTCGCTCGATCGTCGAGGAAAGTGGCGCGAAAATCGATATCGAGGACAACGGTACGGTTAAGATTGCCGGCACCAGTCGCGAAATCATCGATGCGGCACTCACCCGCATTAAGGCGATCACCTCAGAACCGGAAGTCGGTGAAATCTACAAGGGCAAGGTCGTCAAGATCATGGACTTCGGCGCCTTTGTGAACTTCTTCGGTCCGAAGGACGGTTTGGTTCATGTTTCGCAACTGACCAACGAAGGCCGCCCGAACCATCCAAGCGAAATCGTCAAGGAAGGCCAGGAAGTCTTCGTTAAGCTCTTGGCGATCGAAGATCGTGGCAAGGTCCGTTTGTCGATGAAAGTCGTCAACCAGGAAACCGGTGAAGAGATCCCGCGCGCTGAAGGTGAAGAAGATGAAGATGATCGCCGCAGCCGTCCACCGCGCCGCCGCCGCGAGCGCTCTGACTAATCAACCATGGTTGGGCGAATACAATTGACGATGACAGCGGCGGGCCTTGGCCCGCCGTTTTCGTTTGCATCATCCACGATGTTAGCTGGCATGCGATTATGCAGCCTGGAAGGATGGTGCCCCTGGCCACACACGATAGGCGAGCTTAGCAATCTCATCCGCTGAGCCGGTGGTGAGTAGACGCAAGCCACCGCGGCTTGGTCCAGATGTGCGTGCTCCGTCAGCGAATTCCTGATGTCGCTGAAGATAATCTTCCAGGCTGTCTGTGACGATTGTCGGTTGAGAAAGAATGCGTGTTGAGGCCGGCAGTTGCTTTGCGAAGTAGTGCTCCACGATTGGGTAGTGCGTGCACCCCAGAATTGCGCGCTCAGGAACTCTGCCATCAAGCGCTTGCATCGCCGTGTCGCAAGCCATTGAGATGATCTCGGCAATTGCCTCGTGGCCCGCATCACCTTCAATCGCATCAACCAGGCCCGAACAAGCTTGCTGATGAACTCGAACATTCGGGCAGCGTTTGGCGATCTCTTCCACGTAGACGTTTGATGAGGTCGTCAGCGTTGTCGCAAAAACTACGATTGTATCGCTGTTGTATTTCTGCGGATACTGGGGAGTGGTTACAGCCCATGGGGTCTGTGTCGCGGCTTCGACAGTTGGCGCAACGATGCCCAGGAGGTTGTGCTGACGATAACGGCTTCTTAGTAGCCAATTCTGTTGCAGTTCACGGGCGGCAATTGCAGTCGCTGTGTTGCACCCCAGGAGAACAAGGCGGCATCCTTGCTCAAACAATCGCTCGACGCCGGCACGTGTCAGCGAAACAATCTCTTCCGAAGGGCGTTCGCCGTAGGGGACATTCGCGTGATCGCCAAGATAAACAAAGCTCAGCTCTGGAAACCGCTCTGCAAGCGCTCTCAGTATGGTTAATCCACCAATGCCTGAGTCAAAGACACCGATCATGATGAGATCTTCTACCGGTCACAGGCCAGAAGGCGAGCGGGCTTGGCGCTACTACTCAGCTGCTTTCGTATCGGCGCGGGCTGCAGCCTCAAGTGCCTTCAGCTGTTCAAGGCTGGGCATTGAAACCGAGTTATAACCGCAATCGACGAAATGCACTTCACCGGTCACACCACCAGAAAGCGGGGAAAGCAGGTAGAGGGCGGAGCCTCCGACTTCATCCAGCGTCGGTGTCCGACCAAGAGGTGAGTGATCGCGCTGATAGTTGAAGATATAACGCGCATCTGAAACACCGGAGCCTGCCAGTGTCCGCATTGGTCCTGGCGACAAGGCATTGACGCGAATTCCGTCGACACCGAGATCTGTTGCCAGATAACGCACAGAGGCTTCCAAGGCTGCCTTTGCGATACCCATGACGTTGTAGGATGGCACCCAACGGGTGGCACCACCATAAGTCAGAGCAATCATTGAACCGCCGTTGGGCATCAGTGCGGCTGCCCGTTTTGCGATCTCAGTGAATGAGAAACACGAGATAACCATGGTGTTAACGAAGTTATCGCGGGTCGTGTCAGCGTATCGGCCCTGCAGTTCTCTGCGATCTGAGAAGGCCAGGGCATGGACGACGAAATCCAGTGAGCCCCAACTGCTCTCGATCTCGGAAAACACGTTATCGACACTGTCGAGGTCGCTTACGTCACAAGGCACGATGATTTTCGAACCAACTGACTCCGCGAGCGGGATAGCCCGCCGGCCGAAGGCATCGCCCTGATAGGTGAAGGCCAGCTCAGCGCCCTGCCCAGCGAGTACGCGAGCGATACCCCAGGCAATCGAGCGGTCATTTGCTACGCCCATCACCAGTCCGCGCTTACCTGCCATGATCGGACCGGGCTTCGCGACATCGATTTCTGTCATTCGTCTTTTCCCTGAACGCCTTTGGGCCACGGGCCCCTCAGCCTCAAACCAGCCACATCCGCTCCTGTAGAGCCGCATTTTCGTACGTCCCAATGCTATCCAGTCGCTTGCACTTTGGGCCGCCAGTCATGCTGACTATCTGTCCTCGCGCATGTGCGCGCGAATCAGTTCGCTCATTAACTGTCCAGCCGGCGAAATACCAAAGTGGCATTGGTTCCGCCAAAACCGAAGCTATTCGACATGATACAGTTAAGCGCCGCATCGTCCCGCCGCTCTTGGACGATCGGGATATCCTCAAATTCCGTGTCCAGATTGTCAATATTCGCGCTGGCGCAGACGAATCCGTTGTTCATCATAAGCAATGAGAAGATCGCCTCCTGCACGCCGATGGCGCCAAGCGAATGCCCTGTGAGCGATTTCGTCGCCGAAACGGCAGGGATGTCCTGACCGAAGACTTCTCGCAGGGCTTCAACTTCCTTTGTATCGCCAACTGGTGTCGATGTGGCGTGGGGGTTGATATAGTCAACCTTTCCAACGCCTTTACCATCCAGGCCTTGCATCGCCTGCTTCATGCACCGGGCGGCACCCTCACCTGACGGCGCGACCATGTCGAAGCCATCCGAAGTTGCACCGTATCCCACAACTTCAGCATAAATTTTTGCACCGCGAGCCTTGGCGTGTTCGAGTTCCTCTAGCACCAGGACGCCGGCTCCACCAGCAATGATAAAGCCGTCGCGGTCGCGGTCAAACGCCCGGCTGGCCTTAGTTGGAGTGTCATTAAAGTTTGAAGACATGGCACCCATGGCGTCAAACAGTGAAGATAGCGTCCAGTCGAGCTCCTCACAGCCACCGGCAAAGACGATGTCTTGCTTGCCCCATTGAATCTGCTCAGCCGCATTGCCGATGCAATGCGCAGATGTCGAGCAGGCCGACGATATTGAATAGTTAACGCCCTTGATCTCGAAGCTTGTCGCTAGCACCGCGGATGGACCCGAGCACATGGCTTTAGGCACTTCGAAGGGGCCGATGCGCTTTGGGCCCTTTTCTTCTGCGACGGCTGCCGACCTTACAATTGCGACCGTCGATGGCCCGCCGGAGCCCATAATGATGCCGGTTCGCTCATTGATGACCTCATCACTTTCAAGGCCAGCATCGCGGATTGCTTGATCCATCGCGATGTAGTTCCAGGCGAGGCCCGCTTCCATGAAGCGCTTCGGCTTGCGCGGAACGTGCTCTTTCCAGTCCAGTTGTGGTTGACCGTGAACATGACAGCGAAAGCCAAGCTCTTCGTAGCGGTCAGCGTGAACCAGTCCGGATTTCCCTTCCCGCAACGACGCAACGACTTCTTGCGCGGAATTGCCAATACTTGAGACAATCCCCATGCCTGTGACGACAACGCGCCTCATCTCGTATCCTTTTGCTTGTGACGAACCGCGCTCCTACGCGGTTGCCACGGCCGACCCCACCACGACGGTCTCTCCGAGATTCGGACAGGCAGTGCGCGCTTATTGATTAGGCGGTATTCTGCACTGTATCCGCGGCATCGAACAGGCCAACTTTAAGGTCAGTGGCGGTGTAGATTGTCTCACCATCAGCGATAACACGCCCGTCGGCGATACCGAGCTTCAACTTGCGCAGAATTACACGTTTGAGATCAACGACGTACTCAATGCGCTTCACGCTGGGCAGAACCATTCCGGTAAACTTGACCTCGCCGACACCGAGCGCCCGTCCACGGCCCGGTGCACCGAGCCATCCGAGAAAAAAACCAGTCATTTGCCAAAGCGCATCAAGACCCAGACAGCCGGGCATGACAGGATCGCCTTTGAAATGGCAGGCAAAAAACCACTCACACTGCGGATTGTCGGCGATCTGCATCTCAGCAACAATCTGGCCTTTGCCGTGCTCGCCGGCGGATTCGGCAATTGACGTAATGCGCTCAAACATCAGCATCGGCGGTAGGGGAAGCTGGGCATTCCCAGGTCCGAATAACTCGCCGCGCCCACAGGCCAGGATATCCTCATAGTCAAAACTCGAACGCCGCTCAGTCATCTTATCTATCTGTTTCCCCGTTTACAGCGATTCCAAAACCGCAGTCGTACAACACCGGTCATTTGCCAGTTTAGGCGTTAACCCTAGCACAATGACTGCTACCCTTCAAAAGGCCATTCGGCGCCGATCGGTCGTTCAGCTCCCGATGTCAAGCTGAAACCATCCCAACTGCGATGCCCAGGTCTTGATATGAACAGTTGTGAGGGTGTATATATCTAGCAGATTGCGACAACCGTTGGACGCGTAGTGCCGTGACACGTGCGCCCTGCAAGGACCGTTACAAGCGAATGACAGAAACTCCAGCTGAGCGCCAATCCTGTACAATTGAGCTGTTGCGGCAGGCTAATTTGCGTCCGACGCGGCAGCGCATAACCCTGTCTTTTCTACTGTTTGGCAGCGGTGACCGTCATGTCACTGCCGAGACGCTCCATGCCGAAGCCGTGGCTGCCGGTGAAAAAGTGTCATTGGCGACGGTGTACAACACACTCCATCAGTTCCGGCAAGCCGGGCTGCTGCGCGAGCTCGCAATTGACGGGTCGAAGACGTACTTCGATACGAATACGTCGAACCACAGCCATTTCTTTGATGAGCAAAAGGCGGCGTTAATCGATATTCCCGAAGATTCGGTCCGTGTTGAAGGGCTTCCGACGCCCCCGCCAGGTATGCGGATCTCTCACGTCGATGTCGTTGTTCGGCTCGTCCGGGAATAGATCCGAGCGCTTCGATAGGAGCCTAAACCTGACAAGCGCTTAGCCGCGGTGACTGATCAAGAAGTCAGTTGAGCCGCTCGTCCTGGTACACACCCCAAAGCTGCTTTTGCTGCATAAAGCCTCTGTATTGGCTCACACTGACCGAACACCACCGACCATCGCATGACCGAATACTGACAAGCGAGCCCGCCTCAAGTTTGGCAACAGGCGTGGCGCTGCGTCTGGCAGAGGCGAGCAGGTTGACGAAGGTCCGATCGCCTGCCGAAGCCTTGTTCCAAGGCAGGACGAGCGCAGTACGTCGACCGGACAAGAGAGTGCGCAGAATCCATCCGCTCGCGCCTTCTGAGTCACGAACACGGCGCCAGTTACCGTATTCCTCATATATTTCAACCGGTAACCCGGCACGCTTGAATACCCAGGCTTTGGGGAATTGACGGCCAGGACCTTTACGCAGATTGACGGGATTAGATTTCAGGCTGACAAATCTGGGCAGTGGTAGGCCACTTGCGCCCTTTCGCTGCTGCGCCTGGGCTGAGATGAACGGGAAAATAAGCAAGCTAACAATAGCGATCCCGAAAATCTTCCTGGTCACGGATCCGTCCCTGTACAACTTGTAGGCTCTCATTTGCAGGAAACTCTGTTCATCCTCAGGTCTAATTGCATCCGACTTGTGACTTCGATAGGTCAATCGTTGTCCAGCTGGGAAAAATGACGACCTTTGTCAACCAAACGACCATCTGTTAGACACGCTGTACGGCCCATTCCATATAGGGATTCGGCAGTCAGTGTCGCCAAGTCAGCTCTTTCCAACATCATTGAAGTGCAAACATGCCAAGTACCGCTCGCAAGCCCAAAGTTGTTGTCACCCGGAAGCTGCCGGATATCGTCGAAACCCGCATGCGCGAGCTCTTTGAAACGCATCTTAATATCGACGATACCCCTATGTCTCAGGCCGAGTTGATTGAGGCAGTGAAGACAGCGGACGTCCTTGTCCCAACAGTGACAGACCGCATAGACCGCTCAGTACTGTCGCAGGCCGGCCCGCAATTGAAATTGATTGCGAATTTTGGAACCGGCGTGGACAACGTCGATCTCGACACCGCCCGCAATCGATCCATCATCGTCACAAATACGCCGGGCGTGCTGACCGAAGATACGGCGGACATGACGATGGCTTTGATCCTCGCAGTTCCGCGGCGCCTTGCGGAAGGTACGGCGTATCTCAAGGAGCAGAATGCGGCCTGGGGTGGCTGGTCCCCAACCTGGATGCTTGGCAATCGCATCTACGGAAAACGGCTCGGCATCATTGGAATGGGACGGATTGGTACGGCGGTAGCCCGACGAGCGAAGGCATTCGGCCTTCAGATCCACTATCACAATCGGCGGCGTGTGGCGGAGGAAATCGAGCAGGAGCTTGAGGCGACCTATTGGGAAAGCCTCGATCAAATGTTAGCCCGAATGGACATCATCTCGGTCAATTGCCCGCATACGCCCGCGACTTATCATCTGCTTTCTGCCCGGCGCCTGAAGCTGCTCAAGCCAACAACATTTGTCGTCAATACGGCCCGTGGCGAAGTCATCGACGAAAACGAGCTCTCACGACTGATCGAGGCTGATAAAATTGCTGGGGCCGGCCTTGATGTTTTCGAGCACGAGCCTGCCGTCAATCCCAAACTCTTGAATTCCAGCCGCGTTGTTGCGTTGCCTCACATGGGATCGGCGACCATAGAAGGCCGGGTCGATATGGGTGAGAAGGTGATCATCAATATCAAGACGTTCATGGACGGACACGCACCGCCGGACCGTGTCTTCCCGGCGATGTTTTGACGGCCGGAACAATACCTTTGGGGGAGTCTGCCGTGTCTCGTTCGTTCCTACCGATTTCCGGCTTCGAGTTACCTCGGTTCGCGGGCGTGCCCACATTCATGCGACTGCCGCATCTGGAGTTGACCGCCGCTGATATCGGAGATGTCGGGATTGGCTTCGTCGGTGTACCTTGGGATGGTGGCACGACGAATAGACCGGGCGCCCGGCATGGCCCGAGGGCATTGCGGGATGCATCAACGATGATCCGGCAGATTCATCCTGTGACCGGCCTTAATCCATTTGAAGCAGTCAATTGCGCCGACCTGGGAGACGTGGCGGTAAATCCAGCTGACGTTACGGATACTCTCGGGCGGGTCACATCCTTTTATGACAAGATCGTTGCACAGGGGATCCGACCATTCACCGTTGGCGGCGACCATCTAGTGTCTCTACCGATACTGCGATCATTGGCGAAGAACCGCCCTCTCGGAATGATCCATTTCGATGCCCATACGGACTTTTACAATTCTTACTTCGGTGGCTTCAAATATACCCACGGGACTCCTTTCCGACGGGCGGTGGAAGAAGGTCTACTCGATCCAAAGAAAGTCGTGCAGATCGGCATCCGGGGAACAGGCTACGACACGGAAGACATTGATTTCGCTCTGGCCAATGGCGTCCGAATCGTGCGGATCGAAGAATTGTTTGAGCGCGGCGTCAACGAAGTGATGGCAGAAGCGCGCGAGATCGTAGGCCAGGATGCGATCTACGTATCCTTCGATATCGATAGCATTGATCCGTCGTTTGCACCAGGAACAGGTACGCCGGAGATCGGTGGATTTAGCACGTTCGATGCGCAGCAACTATGCCGTGGACTGTCCGGCTTGAATATCGCCGCATGCGATCTGGTTGAAGTCTCACCACCATTCGATCCGAGCGGCATGACGGCGTGGGTTGGCGCATCGATCATGTTCGAGCTCTTGTGCCCATTCACAACATCGATCAAAGCGGCTTCAAGCTGATTTCCGTTGCAGGTTTGTTTATGCCGGCTCAGGCTGCTGCGACCTGATGCAATGATAGATCATGGATCGTCGGGTTATCGCCAGAAAGCGGATTGTTGCGGTCCCATTTCAGCGAAATCGTCTGGAACCGACAGCCGAGGGCATCATAAATCAGCAGCTTACCGACCATGCTGTCACCCGCTCCGATAATCTCTTTCAAGACCTCGGTCGCCTGCAACGTCCCCATCACACCTGCGACGGCGCCAAGGACCCCTACTTCTGAGCAGTTAAACACTGCTTCACCCGGCGGCGCCTCGGGAAACACGCATCGGTAGGTCGGGTGTGGATGGCCTTCGCTGTCGGTCTCGTGTGGCTTGAAGGTTGTCAGGTATCCATCGAACGGTCCTAGCGCTGCGAAGACCAGCGGCTTCTGGGCCAGGTAGCACGCATCAGATACAAGGTAGCGGGTTTCGAAGTTATCCGATCCATCAACGACAATGTCGTATTGGCCGATGAGATCCAGTGCATTGTGGGCATCGATACGCGCATTGTAACACTGCACATCGACGTGCGGGTTGAGGCGCGCAACAGTTGCTTTTGCACTGTCGACCTTGGGAATGTTCACGTCATTGGTATCATGAAGGATTTGCCGCTGAAGATTGCTAAGAGAGACCGCATCATCATCAACAATGCCGATTGTGCCAATGCCGGCAGCCGCAAGATACATGACGACCGGAGACCCGAGGCCACCAGCACCAATCACAAGCACTTTCGCAGCTTTGAGTTTCTGCTGGCCCTGCCCACCCACGTCGCGCAAGACGAGGTGCCGCTTGTATCGCTCGATTTCATCTGAGTTGAGAGATGTCATTGCTGGGTCTTGCTTATCCTGCTTGTGGGCCACCACCTCGTGTCGAGTGCTGCCTTGTTTGATCTCGCTCGACAGGCTCTGGCTTAGGTACCGGGATCTTCGGTGACGTTTCCGTCTTCAGGTCCACCGGTCGAAAATAACTCAGTCGATAGATAGCGTTCCGCGTGAGACGGGGCGAACGTCACGATCCGCTTTCCGGCCATGTTGTCTCGCACCGCAATCGTGAGCGCAGCAGCGACGTTGGCACCGGTAGAAATGCCGCCTGGAATACCTTCGACCTTGGCAAGCAGCCGTGCGACCTCAAAGGCCATCTCATTTGGGACCTTGATGACCTCATCGACGAGTTCCGTATTGAGAACTTCAGGAACAAATCCCGCACCAATGCCTTGGATCTTATGTAATCCGGGTGGTTGACCAGAGAGCACGGCGCTGTCAGTTGGCTCAACGCCGACAACGATCATCTGAGGCTGCCGTGGTTTGAGGACGGCGGCGCAACCTGTCAGGGTTCCACCGGTGCCAATGCCAGCAACAACAGCATCCACCTGTCCGTCTGTGTCAGACCAAATCTCTTCCGCTGTTGTCACCTCATGGACAGCCGGATTTGCCGGGTTTTCAAATTGCTTCGGCTGAACTGCATTGGGGATCAGTTCTGTCAATTCGTTGGCGCGCTCAATCGCGCCGCGCATACCTTTTTCGGCCGGCGTCAGTTCAAGGCGAGCACCCAGATGCGTCAACAACCGTCTGCGCTCCAGAGACATCGACTCCGGCATGGTTAGAATAAGGTCATATCCGCGTGCTGCCGCCACGAATGCGAGTGCAACCCCTGTGTTGCCTGAAGTTGGCTCAATCAGAATAGACTCGCCCGGCCGGATCTGCCCGCTTGCCTCCATGACGTCAATCATGGAGACACCGATGCGATCCTTCACGCTGCCCAGTGGATTGAAGAACTCCAATTTGAGAAGGATTTCAGCCTGGACATTCGCCTGCTCGACCAGCTTTCCTAGTCGAATGAGAGGAGTCTGGCCAATCGTTTCAGTGATGTTATTGAAGATGCGGCCTCGACCCCACGCGGATGTCCCTGCGAGCGTCTTGAATATGGGTTCAGTGCTCATTGCCATATGTCCTGTAAAACAGGTTATTGGTTCCACGGAGTGTAGTCGATTGCGGGGCGATCGCAAAAGGCAGCTTCAGCTTATGTGATCACTGTGAGGCGTAATCTCAATCCTGCTGTCTCTCAGCTTGAGATCAACTTCGTCCAGGAGATGAATCCCTTATGCTTGCCCATCCCAACAAACAATCAACTCCGCAATTCAAACTGAAAACATGAAGTTGGTTCTAGCGGCCCGTTGAACCAAACCCGCCATCACCGCGCTCAGTATTGTCCAATTCGGTAGAGACCACCAATCGGGGTTGTTGAACCGCGGCAATCACAAGCTGGGCGATACGATCACCACGTGAGATCCGAAATGTGTCCTGGCCGAGATTGATCAGAATGACTTTGATTTCGCCGCGATAGTCGGCGTCAATGGTGCCCGGTGAATTGAGAACAGTGATCCCGTGTTTAAGTGCAAGTCCCGAACGCGGCCTGACCTGAGCCTCAAGACCCTGTGGCAGAGCAATAGCAAGTCCGGTTGGAACAAGGCACCGGGCACCGGGCTCGCAAACAATGTCAGTCCCGTTATCTGGCGCTGCCCGAAGGTCCATGCCGGCGGCCTGCTCACTCTCGTAAGCCGGTAACGGCAGGCCTTCGCCATGCGCAAGGACCTTGATGCTTAATAGTTTTTGCTGAGCCATAGGCTGACGGTCCCCAAGATTGACGACGATCGGCGGACCCTAAATCATCATGCTCACAAGTGGAACCAGACAATCGGCGCCGGTGAGCGCATTGAGATGGTGCCCTTTTAGCAAGCGATTGATTTTGCACCTTTGCTAGGTGCCGTGGAAATGCCGTTGCTCTAGCTCACGGCAATCCTTGCTGCCAATTCCTGAGCAGCTTTGCTGACAAGCTTGCGGGCAACTTCTGATTTGTCGGCTTCGGGCCAGCTCTCGACGCCCGCTGAGGAAACGATATGCACGGAGTTGTGGGTGCCGCCCATGACGCCACTTTCAGGAGAGACGTCGTTTGCAACGATCCAATCACAACCCTTCTTCTTGAGCTTGGCTTTGGCGTTGGCAACAACATTTTCAGTTTCGGCAGCAAACCCGATAATCAGAGGAGGCCGCTCCGGTCCCTTGCTTTTCGCGATAGTCTGCAGGATGTCCGGGTTCTCCTGGAACTCCAGAGTGGGAAGTGACTTACCGGTTTTCTTGATTTTTTGATCGGATTGCGATGCGACCCGCCAATCAGCAACAGCTGCGGCGAACACGCCGATGTCAACGGGAAGAGCAGCCTGGACCGCCGATAACATGTCTTGCGCCGTCTCAATCCGGATGACGTGAGCGCCGGCTGGATCTGGCAGATTGACCGGCCCGGAAATGAGCGTAACGCGCGCACCAAGTTCGACGGCTGCTGCTGCAATAGCATAACCTTGCGTTCCGGATGATCGGTTCGCGATGTAGCGGACCGGGTCTATTGGCTCGTGCGTCGGGCCTGCCGTCACGAGCACGTGGCGTCCTGCCAGCAGTTGGGGTTGAACACTGAGCGCGGCTTCGATTGCAGCGAGGATTTCGTGTGGCTCGGCCATCCGCCCGCGACCCGCTTCGTTGGACTCCGCCATCTCACCGACGTTTGGGCCGATGAACGAAAGCCCGTCTCGACGGAGCTGCTCGCTATTTCGCTGTGTCGCTGGATGCTGCCACATCCGCGGGTTCATGGCGGGAGCGACCAGCACAGGCTTATCGGTCGCCATCAGTATAGCCGTGGCAAGATCGTCTGCGTGACCGCCAGCCATCTTGGCCAACAGATCTGCCGTAGCAGGTGCAACGACGATCATGTCCGCTTCACGCGAAAGGCGAATATGCCCGATCTCGCGCTCATCATTAAGATCAAAGAGGTCGGTGAAAACACGGTCATTCGTTAACGCACCAACGGACAAGGGCGTAACAAATTCCTGCGCGGCTCGCGTCATGACTGCGCGCACCTCAATACCGTGATCGCGCGCACGTCGGATCAGTTCCAGACATTTATAGGCAGCAATTCCGCCGCCAATAATCAGTAAGACGCGTCTACGCGACATGGGCTTAATCCAGCTTTTTTCCAGCTGACGTATAACATGAGCCAATACGGGAAAAAGTAAACAGCTTCAAAGGGTAACTGGAAGCCAGATCCGAGGGTTGCTCGCTTACGGAGTGTTAATCCCGCTATGCTTTTCGGACATGCCTGTATTGCCGACTAAGCACTACAAATCAGCCGTGAAATATCCGATGTCCCCGGCAACTACAAAACCAGGAAAAATGATCATGGCTTATACAACAACAATCACCGAGGGCAGCTCGTTGGGTACGGCACGCCGATGGTTCTCGGGAATAGTCAATCCACTCGATGCCGTTGCTCGCGCAAGTCGGCGAAGACGTCAGATGGACGAATTGTCCAAGTTAGATAGCCGATTGCTTGAAGATATCGGCCTTACGCGCGGCGACGTCATTGCTTATTCCGGCCCGGACAAGAACCAGATCGAAGCGTTGTGCCATTTGCGCTAAGCGAACTTGCCTTAAGTCGGCATCCGTTCGATTCCGACTTAAGTTCCGTTGCTCTACGTAGTGCGGGAGATACGCTCAATGCGTTCTTGCATGGCAGCGAGTTCGGACTTGAGAATATCGATTTCTGACGGTTTTGCATCTGGCGCGTTGTTCGCGTCCGGCTCCGACTTGACTTGGACGTCAGACGGAGTGGACGTCTCCGTCTCTTGAGTGCCGGCTGCTGCTTGGCTGTCAGCTCCGTTCATTTCAGGATGACCATTTGGCTGTGCGTCGGTCGTCGAGGCATGTGCCTTCAACGGAGACCACATTGCCATGGCCTGTTCAAACATCTCCAGGTTTTTCCGCGCCTGCTCCTGATAGGCCTCCATCGCATTTGGTCCCCAAGTCGTGAACTGGGACCGATAGCGCTCCTGCTCTTTGGTGAGTGCTGCCATGGAGTATTGCAGATAGCTCGGCACCATCTTGCCGACAGCATCGTCATAAAAGCGGATCAGCTGCCGCAAGAACGGCACTGGCAGCAATGACGGTCCACCGGCCTTACTTTCCTGCTCAACAATAATCTGTGTCAGCACGGCATGTGTGAGGTCGTCTCCGCTCTTTGCATCCTTAACGATGAAATCCCGATCGGAGCGCACCATCTGTGCCAGATCTTCGAGTGTGACGTAAGTACTGGTCTCGGTGTTATACAAACGGCGATTGGCATATTTCTTAATTACGACTGGGCCAGAGCCGCCGGCTGCTTGCTCACTTTGGTTTGCCATTGCCGATCCATCCCAGATTAAATTGACGTCTTTTGTGCGTTGCGAAATAGTAACATGCAAGAAGGGTGCGAGCTAGTCGTTTTGTCGCGCCAAACGCAGTTGGTTCGGGAGTTTCGATGAAGACTGAGCGAAACAACCATAGTCTTGGTTGTTATTGCTTTCGTTGCGGTGCATCAATATCTGCCAACCCGCAATGTTTTATGAATGCCGATTGAGCAGAACACGGCATTCACCGGATCGGAACTCAGTTTTAGGAGAAAGCAGCATGAGCGACGCAGATACCATTGTAATTGCCGGTGCGGCACGCACCCCGGTCGGATCTTTTAACGGCACATTGGCAAGCATTGCCGCTCATGATCTTGGCTCAACGGCGATCAAGGCTGCTTTGGAGCGCGCAAAAGTCGAGGCCGGTGATGTCTCGGAAGTGATAATGGGCCAGATCCTGGCTGCAGGCATGGGCCAAAACCCAGCCCGCCAGGCCTCCATCAACGCAGGTATCCCGGTCGAGGCGCCAGCCTGGGGCATGAACCAGTTGTGTGGTTCAGGACTGCGCGCGGTCGCTCTTGGTGCTCAACAAATCACCGACGGTTCATCCAGTATCGTCGTGGCGGGTGGCCAGGAAAATATGAGTATGGCTCCTCACGTGGCGCATATGCGTGACGGGACGAAGATGGGCGATACTAAGTTTATCGACTCCATGCTCCGTGACGGCCTGATTGACGCGTTCCATGGCTACCACATGGGTAACACTGCTGAGAACGTTGCCCGGGAATGGCAGATCACACGCGATGAGCAGGATACATTCGCTGCCGCTTCACAGAATAAAGCCGAAGCAGCGCGGAAGGCAGGGCGGTTCAAAGATGAGATCGCACCAGTCACCATCAAGACCCGCAAGGGCGAGATTGTGTGCGATGCTGACGAGTACATAAAGGAAGGCGTCACGGCAGACAGTCTCGCAAAACTGCGCCCGGCTTTTGACCGGGATGCAGGCACCGTAACCGCCGGCAATGCCTCAGGTATCAATGACGGGGCCGCTGCGGTTGTCTTGATGTCAGCAGCAGAAGCCAAAAAGCGCGGCATTGCACCGATGGCACGGATCGTGTCTTGGGGGCATGCCGGACTTGATCCATCGGTAATGGGCACAGGCCCAATCCCGGCTTCCAAGAAAGCTCTCGAGCGCGCGGGCTGGACAGTAGATGATCTTGATCTCATCGAAGCCAACGAGGCATTTGCCGCCCAGGCTTGCGCCGTGAACAAAGGATTGGGCTGGGATACTGACAAGGTCAACGTCAATGGCGGCGCGATTGCTATCGGGCACCCAATCGGCGCTTCGGGCGCGCGCGTTCTGACAACTTTGCTTTATGAGATGCAGCGCCGCGACGCCAAGAAGGGCTTGGCGACGCTTTGCATTGGCGGCGGCATGGGAGTTGCGATGTGTGTCGAGCGCGATTAGTCGTGACACACGAGTTCGAAACAAAGAATAGCCAATAGAAAAAGCCGCTGACATTTACGTCAGCGGCTTTTTTATAGAGAATTCTGAGTGCTGGTTACCCGCGGAGGCGATTTCTTACGATCCGTGGAAAATCTTCCTCATTGACACCTGGCCCAGGAGCATTTGCAGGTTCAAGTGCCGCAGAACCTGTTGCCGCTGGCTGACCACTGGCCGGCATTGGCTGCTGGATCTGAGGTTGGGCTGTAGGCTGCAACCAATCTAGCCGACCACCTGGTGCAGCCGCCGGATCCGGGGTAGCAACGGGTTGGGCTGGAGCAGCTGGCTGCTGCGCTACTGGCTCGGCTGCGGTCTGAACAAGATCTCCAGCAGGTTGCTCAGCCTTAGGTGAACCGGCAAACCAAGCATCAATCAGATCAAGCTCAGCTGCTGACAGTGTCAGGCCATGTTCACGGCATTTCGAAACAACAAAGTTGCGGAACCGGCTAGCAAACAGAGAAGCTGATGCACCGTTCTCGAACCAGGGGTCTGCTTCACTGATCGCGTCTAGTACGTAGCGGGCATCTTCTTGTTTGACTTCAAGTCCGAGGCCTGCCGCACGGTTGATGACGTTCTGAAGTGTCTTGACGCCCTGGAGTTGGTTTTCGCCGATCTCCTGCGCCATGATACTGAACAATGCTCTATATTCAGGTGGCGAGAATGGTGGAGCCTGACAGGCTTCGTGAATGCGAGAAATTGATTGCTGGAGATCTCCAGCTGCAATTGCAGGTTCCTGAACTGGCTCTGGCGCTGGTTGGGGAGCAGGCGCTGCAGCAGCCGTCATTGGTGGAACGGCCGGAGACGCAGATTGGGTTGCTACCGTTGCAGCTGGTTCTGCAGGAGCAGGACTGGCCATCGTCGCTGGCGCTGCGGTAGGTATCGCAGGCTCAGCAGTTGCAGGAGCGGCTGCCACTGGAGCAACAAGACCGCTTGGTGTTGCAGCAGGCTGCTCAGGTGCAACTGTTGCCTGCGGAGCAGCCGGTTGTGGAGTTGGCTGGGACTGCAGCTGTGGTTGTGGTGTCGGCGCAGGCTGCTGTGGAATAGCGCGTGAGGCCTCATAGGCAAGATAAGGTGGCTCGCCTGTTAATTTGATCGAGTCTGGTAATTCTGCGACCAGCAGATCTCTGAAGCTACCAGAGTCTGCCCAGTTCGAGCCCGCCGTCTTGTCATGACCCAGAACACGAATGGCTCTGTCGGCCAGCGCTTCCAGAGGAAGTGGCGTGTCGGCCTCCAATACCGCCTGAACAACCTGATCGATGATCTGGCCGCGTACGGTATTGGCATCCTCGCCTGACGGCAAAGCGGTTTTGACGTCTGCACCGATCTTACCACCGATGAGGTATTCAATCAGGTCAGCCTCACGCACCTCTCCGTCGCTCAATGCGGTGTAAGGGGCAACCGTGTTGTCATTGGCAAAAATGACCGTACGCTTGGCATGCGACCGCAGACGATGAAGAACTGGAGTGAAATCCGCATCACTCGACAAGATGATGAATTCATCAAAGTTGGTTTTGTGATCCAGATAGTCCCGCACATCCATAACCATGCGAATGTCGGAAGAGTTCTTCAGTTGTGCCGTGAGTGGTGGACAATCGATGATCTCAAAGCCAGATCGCAGGAAGTGGTGGCGCACGAAGGCGAACGAATTCATATCCGTCGAATTGTCAGCCTGATTGCGCCTTGGTACTGGATTGCCATAGCAACGGTTCATGACAAGACGCCGCTCAACCTGACCACCGAAGGAGTTTGTGGGTGTGATGAGATCGCCTGAAGCGATAGCTTGGATCCAACCGGCAGCATCCTTGGCAAACCGCTTGGCCGCTTCTTCATTTTTCCGCTTCAGCGACAGGTAGACGTTGTCGTAGTCGACAAAAACGGCACTTAAAATGGGTCTGGAAGACTCATTATTCATGTTAAACGACCCCCACTCGTCGCTGATGAAACTGATTCTTAGGCGAAGCATTGTCCGAGTCGCTTCTTCGCCGCAAGAACGCTCAGGCATCACACACTTTTAGGTGTGGAAATGTTTTGAGTTTCAGGTGGTTATGGTCAGGTTGTAGATTAAATTAGTCGTGGAAAAGTCGGCACTTGCTTGTGCCGGCAGGCAAGCGCAGCTGACTTTGCGGCAGGATCATGGACGCGACCTAGTTCGGATCAAAGTCCGCATCAGCCATTTCGAATCCGGAGAATTCAAAGCCGGGCGCCACAGTGCATCCGACAAGCGTCCAGTCGCCAAGAGACTGCGCTTGTTGCCAAGCATTCGCCGGAACAACCGCTTGTGGTCTCTCTTCGTTTGCCCAATCGGTTCCAAGTTGGATATGTTTTACAGGCCCATTGCGGTCCGGTGATATGGATAGCTTCAGAGCAGCGCCCGCGTACCAGTGCCAGGTCTCGGTAGCGTCAACCTTATGCCAGCGAGAGATTTCTCCGCTCCTAAGGAGGAAATAGATAGCAGTCGATGCGGCGCGGCCCTCACTACCAGAAACGGCATCACGAAACGTCTCTTTGAAGTAGCCACCCTCTGGGTGCGGGGTCAGACCAAGTTTGGCAATGAGTTCGTCTGCTGTCATCTCGAAGGCCATCACCGAATTTGGTTGTTGGGAAAGAGTGAAGTCGTCTTTGTGCTCACCCGGCAATAGCGCAGCATCCTGATGAAGGCAACAGTTCGGCTACGCGTGGCGGCGAATTCAAACGGCGAAGCTGGATCGCATCTCGGCTGCCCACTTGCCATCCTTACGTGTGATCACTCAAAGCGACCGAAACGCCCCCATTGTTTGCGCTTCTTCATTGTAACGCACAAAAGCTACGTCCAGATGGACCTTGTCGGCGCTGGCTGCAACGACATTGCGGAATAGGAACTCGCTACGCGCCCAACCATCCCCGGCCCGGGCAAAAAAGTCATCCAGGTAGGTGTCTGAGGTCTGCCAGGTCTTCATCCCATTGCGCCCCATGCGATAGTGTGGGAAGTGCAGCGTCGCGGCCAGCGCAGAAGCGTCGCGCGCATTGAGTGAGCGAAAGTGTTCGTCCAGCACATCCATTGCTGCGCTGACAGCTTCATTATCCGGCTGCCATGCCACCATTGAGCTCATTGGAACCTCCGTCGCCTGCGATCAATTCTATTCTGACTGGGTGATTGTCTGACGCTTCATTTCACGATCAGGTCAAGACTGGCTGCGCTGAGAGACTCTGATCCCGTGGCAGTCAGCAGACTTGTCCGGCCATTGGTTGCAGCCAGCCCAGTATCATCGTCAAAGATGATCATGTGCAGGAAAAACACCATCCCCTCCAGCAGTTCGATTGGGTTTCCCTCATAAATCATGGGAGGGTCCATCCAGCATGGTGCAAAGGTCGTTCCTTGCGAATATCCGCAGGCATTGAGCCGGTAGCCCTGGAGGCCCGCCTTGTCGAGCGTGTCCGCATGGGCTTGGAAAACATCACCAACCGTATTGCCAGGTTTAAGTGCGTCCTCGCAGGCGAGAAGGGCATCGGTTGCGGCAGCGTATAAATACTGCTGCCGCTCTGGCGCAGACCCAATGGCAAAAGTCTTCATCATCGAGCAATGGTAGTGGCGATAGGCACCGGCGAATTCGAGGGTGAGCTGATCCTGTGCGTCAAGCTTGCGACGGCCACTGTAGTAACGGCACATCAGAGCGCCAGGACCTGAGCCGATAATGAATTCGTTCGCTGGATAGTCTCCACCGGCGCGAAACTGGGCGGCGTGCATGTCTGCTAGAATATCGCCCTCATCCACGCCGGAGCCAGCCCGTGCGATGGCTGCCTCTAGGGCTGTGTCGCATAGTTCGGCTGCACGTCGGACATATGTGATCTCTGCCGGACTTTTTACGATGCGAAGTGCATCGATCAGGCCGGACGCATCTTCAAGTTGCGCAAAGCCTTCCATACTGTCCTGAACCCGGACGTAACTTTTGGCAGTGAGGCCAACTGTCTCCAGCTCTATGCCAAGCCTGCCGCCCTTGAGGCCCATGCTTTCAAGCAAACCCCTCAAATCCGCAGCGGGATTGGCTGTAGCTCCGTCTTTCCAGATTCTAATCTCTTCAATCGTCGACGTAAATTTCGCCTGGCGCAGATCCGGCGCGCGCGTCAGCAGAGTGACCTGCCCGTCTGCTGTCAGGACCAGGCATTGGAAGAAGGCAAAGCCAAATGTGTCGTAGCCAGTTAGATAGTACATCGACTCTTGGCGAAACATCAGTAGCGCATCGAGGCCCTGTTCTTTCAGCTTGGCGCAGGCCGCGCTCTGGCGCGCTTGGAACTCTGAGACATCAAAATGCAGATGCTTGGCCATTTATGGGACCTCTCGTGAGGGAATACTGGGATTGGCGGCCCGATCCGGCCTATGCTTTATCCAAACACGGATTTCCGGGAGGACAAAGAGTATGGAGCTGAAGGACCAGGTTGCAATCGTCACAGGTGCTGGCCAGGGGATTGGGCGCGCCTGCGCCGTCAAGCTTGCTGAAGCCGGCGCACATGTCGTGTCCGCAGATATCAACGGGGACAAGGCGGCTGATACAGCAAAGGCAGTTGATGATCTCGGTCGCAGATCGCTGGTGGTCACGGCAGATCTGGGTGATGTCAAAGAGATCGGCCGAATGGTCGAGCAGACCATAGCTGAGTTCGGCCGCATTGATATCATCGTCAACAATGCCGGCGTCACGCGGCGCGCATACATCATGGACCTGACCGAAGAAGATTGGGACCGGATTGATCGCGTCAATGCCAAGGGCGTTTTCTTCTGCATGCAACGCGCAGCAACCGAGATGATCAAACAGCGCTCAGGACGGATCATCAATATCGCATCGATTGCCGGCAAAGGATTTCACGGGACATCCAACGCTATCTATGCCGGCACCAAGGGGGCAGTGCTGGCGATGACCAAAACTGCCGCCCAGCAACTCGGCGAACATAACATCAACGTCAACTCGATTTGTCCCGGCATTACGCGCACGGAAATCTACAAGGGGATCGTTGAAGCGGATGCGGCGAAGACAGGCAAGCCGGTTGAAGAGATTGAAGCGGCAGCCATCGCGACCGTGCCTATTCGCCGTGCCAACGAACCGGACGATATCGGTGACATGGCCGTCTTTCTGGCTTCAGCCCGATCCCGCAACATTACAGGCCAGAGTTTCAATATTGATGGTGGATTAGTGCCGGATTGATATCAGAGCGGAGGCATCATCAGTTCTTTCCGGAAAGGACGAGATGATGCCGCGCCCTGCTGAAGTTCGAGTAGTGCAAGTCACATAGTGGCCGGTTGACTGCGGTGTGCTGCCGGTCACGAAAGAAGGTTGCAGACAATGGCTATCGTTTCATCACATACGCTGAACTCTGTTGACGGAACACACGCTGGCGGCATCGCCGTGACCTTGACGCGCATATCGAAAGATGGTTCGCGAACCGAGCTATTGAGTTTGGCGACGGACGACGGAGGGCGCTTTTCAGAAGAGATCGATCCAAATCGCATCGAAGTGGATGCCAACTACGAGATCATTCTGCAAACGGGCCTCTACTTTGATGCAAGGTCACTGCCAGTGAGCGGCAGGAAGTTCTTGCGCGAAGTTGTCGTCAGATTTGAGATGCCGGACCCAACAGCGCGCTATCATCTGCCGTTTATGCTGGCACCTTACTCATATTCCGTTTGGTTTTCGAGTTAGATGATCGTGTTTCAACTCGGAGGCGCAAAGTATGTCTCAGGCTAAGGTCCACAGATGACAGCCACCGAAGAGCCGAGCAACGCGCACTCGCTTGGGACCGTGGTTTTCGCCTCGCTTATCCCATGACCACGAATCCATGAAAGGGAAATTGTGATGGATCAGAACACTGCTCGCCCACTTCCAACAGCACTCAGTCTTGAGGGCAGGAAGGTCATCGTAACAGGTGCAGCTAGTGGCATTGGGCGCGCCTGCGCGTTTGCGGCAGCAGAACTTGGCGCGAGCCTGATCCTCAATGACCGGGCATCATTGAGCGATGTCGTGGCCGAACTTCGCGCAAAGGGTGCAGAGGTCGTGGCGATCGAGGGGGATCTGACTGAGCCAGGGTTCGTCGACAAATTGATCGCTGAAGGGCCGGTCTATGGTCTGGCTCATTGTGCCGGTATCCTCGGCCGAACGCCACTGCATGAGCTGGATGATCCGCGCGAGCGCTTTATGGAGACGATGGATGTCAATGTCCGTGTCCCGGTTGATCTTGGCATCGCCCTGACGGATCACATGGCCGAAAACGGAGGTGGTGCAATCGTCATGATCGGCTCCGTGGCTGGACGAACAGGCGGTACATCGATGTCGACACCAATTGACTATTCGGCATCCAAGGGCGCCGTGCATGTTGTGATCCGGTGGCTCTCACGCCGCGCGGTGGGGCGCGGGGTGCTCATCAATGGAATTGCACCGGGTCCCATCGATACGCCGATGACGGTCGGCAATACCACCATTGCTGAGCAGCTTCCAACTGGCCGCAAAGGCCGGCCGGACGAGATGGCCTGGATGGTGATGATGCTGCTAACGCCTGCGGCATCCTACGTGTCTGGCGCCATTCTGGACTGCAACGGTGGCTCTTACGTCGGTTAGACGACACCCGAATGGAGAGCTCAATCGCTCTCCAGCACAATCTTTGCCCGGCAGTCACTATTCTTATAGTCGCCGGGTCCGCGCGGCGTAGCATCCGGATAGAATGTTACAATCCCTTTCCGACTACGCACAAAGACAGTGGTGAAGTCTCGTCCTTCATCCCGAACCGGCAACCAGCAACCGAGGTTCCGGCTCTTTTTCGATTTTGGGTTGTCTTTGAAGGCTTGCGTCGCGAGCTTAAAGATGTCTTGCGCGCTCAATGTCAGGCCATAGCCTTTGATAGGGCTGCGCAGCTGGCGGCCTTGCGGGTCTTTCAAGCTGACACCCATGGAATAGATGAGGCCCGGGGCGACTTCGTCACGGTCGGCTGCGATGCGACAGGCTCGTTTTGATTTCTGCAGCTGAAGATAGCGGCCGTGATGATGCATGCCGCCGATGGACGTCACGCCGTTTTTGGTTTTGCCTTTCTCACCGCAGAAAATGTGGTTGAAGCCATTCCTGTTAAACCAGGCATCGGTCAGGTCATTGAGATAGTCCTCCGGTGAGGAACGTGCCGGGCGGTCCGCGAAAACCCTTCCGTCAGTAAAATCCCGAATGTCCATAAGAATGTGCGAGTACTCTCGCATCAACTCTTTGAATTCATCCCGTGTGACTTTCTTGAGCGGCGGACCGCAAACCTTCATCACCGCCCGATCGAAGTCCGTGAGTGCCGGAGGTTCGGGAGTGATATCGATCTTTTTGCCGGCTTTGCCGATCGGGACCGGATTATCCTTCTGATCGAAGAACGGAAGACAGGTTTCACCATGGGATGCTTGAGTTTGATGGCCGGTCGACTGCACTTTGCCGTCAGCGAACTTCCCACAGGAGAGCTTCACCCATTTGTTAGATGAGCCGACCCGAACGAATGCGTGGCTGGCATCATGTTCCTTGTTGACCCCGCGGCTGGTCAGGTTGTCTCCCGGATTCAACTGCACCGGACTGCCACCTGAAAGAGAGCGAGTGGCCTGACATGGCCTTTCCACGACAAAGCGGCGCTTACTCTCGAAGAAGTGCTGAGCTGAGGCTGATTGAGCGCCGAGAACTACCAGGGCTGACAACCATACAGTTCTGCCTGAATTGGCAATGAATTGGGCCACAAAAATGCTCCGCAGTCGGAAGGGACGTCATACTTGGAATAACGGAGGAGTGTGCAGAGGATTAGGCGGAAATTCAACGAACTGGCTGATGGGCGCCGCCACAAAAGCAAACGGCGCAGGCTTCGGAATCAAGTCCCAAAATCTGCGCCGAGAACAACAAGGCACGATTGCTTGGCAGCGGTCTAACCGACCAGCGTCGCCTCGGTCTTTGACTTGACTTCGTCCATGTCAACGTCCGGCGCAAGTTCAACGACCTTGAGGCCTCCGTCGACAACATCGAACACGCCAAGGTTCGTGATAATGCGGTTGACAACACCTGCACCGGTTAGGGGGAGCGTGCACGACTTGAGCAGCTTTGACTCCCCCTTTTTATTGGCATGGTCCATAATCACCAGAACCCGGCCGACACCGGCCACAAGATCCATCGCGCCGCCCATGCCTTTGACCAGCCGGCCTGGTATCATCCAGTTGGCAAGGTCGCCGTTTTCAGCAACTTCCATCGCGCCCAGGATGGCGAGATCGATGTGACCGCCGCGGATCATCGCAAAGCTGTCCGCTGACGAGAAGTAGCTCGTGCGGTCAAGTTCGGTAATGGTTTGCTTGCCGGCATTGATAACGTCGGCATCGATTTCGTCATCGGTTGGGAACGGGCCCATGCCCAGCATGCCGTTCTCGGACTGCAGCGTGACGTCGACACCTTCAGGAATATAGTTCGAGACCAGCGTCGGAATGCCGATGCCAAGATTGACGTAGAACCCGTCTTCTAGCTCTTGTGCTGCCCGAGCAGCCATTTGATTGCGATCCCAAGGCATGAGATGCTCCTTAAATCTAGCTGCTTATGCGGCCCGCGTCGTGCGTTGTTCGATGCGCTTTTCGTGCTCGCCCTGGAGGACGCGCTGCACAAAAATCCCAGGTGTATGGATCAGATCCGGATCGATACTGCCAACCGGGACCAGCTCCTCCACCTCGGCCACTGTGAAAACACCAGACATGGCGCAAACCGGATTGAAGTTGCGTGCGGCTTTGCGGTAGATCAGGTTGCCTTGCGCATCACCTTTCCAGGCTTTGACAATGGCAAGATCAGCCTTGATGCCGCGCTCCAGGATGTAAGTGACACCATCGAAATCTTTGTGTTCCTTGCCCTCGGCAATCTGGGTTCCGACACCGGTCTTTGTGTAGAAACCAGGAATGCCGGAGCCACCCGCACGAAGGCGCTCGGCAAGAGTGCCTTGCGGGTTAAACTCGATCTCCAGTTCTTTGGCCAGATACTGCCGCATGAACTCATCGTTCTCGCCGACATAGGATGACACCATCTTCTTGACCTGCTTGGTCTGAAGCAGCAGGCCGAGGCCAAAGTCATCGACACCGGCATTGTTCGAGACAACCGTCAGGTCCTTGACGCCTGAGTCGCGGATGGCGGTGATCAGGTTCTCCGGTATACCGCAAAGACCGAATCCGCCAGCTGCGATCAGCATTCCGTCCTTCAGGACACCATCCAACGCCTCTGCTGCGTTGGAACACACCTTTTTCATCAGAACCTCCTCAAGGGCCAGGCAGCCGATGGCCTAGCTCGCCAACTGCAATCCCAGAATCTCACGTGCCTGCTGCCATGTCGCGACAGGGCGTTCGTATTTATCACACATCTCGGCAGCCACTTTGACCAGTGCTGCATTGGATGGTGCCAGCGTATTGCGATCCAGACGGACGTTGTCTTCCATGCCCGTGCGGACGTGGCCGCCCCCAGAGATGCACCATTCGTTGAGCTTGATCTGATTGGGACCGATGCCGGCGCCGCACCATTTGGCATCGGGTGCCAGTCGTTCGACTGTCTGCTTGTAGAAATCAAACACCTGACGATCACCAGGCATCGCGTTTTTGATGCCCATGACGAATTGAACGTAGAGTGGACCCTTCAACCGTCCGTCCTCGACCATCTTCACGGCTTGGAAGATATGCGAGAGATCAAACGCCTCAATTTCTGGCTTGACGTTGTACTTGATCATCTCCGACGAGAGCCAGTCGATTAGTTCAGGCGTGTTTTCGTAGACTCTGTTCGGGAAGTTGTTAGATCCAACCGAGAGCGAAGCCATATCCGGCTTCAACGAGAGCATGCCGCCCCGTTCGCGCCCGTTCCCGGTCCGACCACCTGTCGAGAGTTGGACAATCATGCCCGGACAGTGCTTGCGCAGTCCTTCCGTCAGCCGGGCAAACTTCTCTGGGTCAGCTGTCGGTGTTTGGTCATCGTTGCGCACGTGGCAATGGGCGATCGAAGCGCCGGCTTCGAACGCCTCATGAGTGGACTCAATTTGCTCTTCCACCGTGATCGGCACTGCTGGATTGTCTTGCTTCGTTGGCACCGAGCCAGTAATGGCGACGCAAATAATGCACGGATTGGACATGAACGCTTACTCCCAAGTCTTACTTCTTATGGTGTTCGTAACTTGGCCAGGTCAGAGTTTGGCCAGTTTGGTTCCAATATTTCGGAATGTCGTCTTGACGCGGCGCACCGTGCCAGTCTCGGCTCGCATGACGACTGTTTCGGTTTCAGCAAATTCGCCACGGAAATGAACACCTTCAAGGAGCGATCCGTCAGTGACGCCTGTCGCTGAGAAGATCACATCGCCGGAAGCCATGTCATCGATGCTGTATTTCTTCTGGACATCCGCGCCCATTTTTTCAGCTCGTGCCCGCTCCTCATCATTGGATGGTAGAAGCCGGCCCTGCATCTGTCCGCCGATACATTGCAGTGCTGCCGCTGCCAGAACACCCTCGGGTGCGCCGCCAGATCCGATGTAGATATCGATATTCGTCTGGTCCGGGTCCGTTGTCCAAATGACGCCTGCAATGTCACCGTCCGGAATGAGCTGCACAGCGGCGCCAGTTCCGCGAACAGCAGCGATCAGATCTGCGTGGCGCGGTCGGTCGAGAATGCATGCCGTGAGTTCTTCAACAGGCACACCCTTGGCCTTGGCGAGCGCATGAATATTGTCTTCAGCAGTCGCATCAAGGTCGACGATGCCATCCGGCAGGCCGGGACCGACAGCAATCTTATCCATGTACATGTCAGGGGCATGCAGGAGTCCGCCGCGCTCGGCAACAGCGAGAACGGCTAGCGCATTCGGCATGGCCTTGGCGCAAATCGTCGTGCCTTCGAGTGGGTCAACGGCAATATCAACCGCCGGACCTTTTCCTGTGCCCACCTTCTCGCCGATGTAAAGCATCGGCGCTTCGTCCATTTCGCCTTCACCGATAACGACCAGGCCGTCGATGTTGATCCGTCCCAGTTCTTTCCGCATGGCATCGACGGCGACCTTGTCGGCAGCCTTGACGTCACCGCGGCCGCGCAGTTTGGCCGCCGCAATCGCGGCACCTTCTGTGACCCGGCCGACTTCCAGAACCAGTGTACGTCCCAGCATCTTCAATATCCTCCCAGTCAACCGTCATCGGTCTTGTTGTTTGAAATCCCGCTCCTGCGGCAGCTACCGCAATTGCTCAATTCGGATCATTTGCGGTGTGTGAGCGATTTTACCATCTTTTTCAATTGCTTCCAGGGCCGCACGCATTGCTGCCTCGGTTGTTTCATGTGTGATAAGAACGACAGAGGTTGGGCTACCAAGCTCGGGGCGCACGCCGGTTCCTGGCATCTGATGCTTCGGCCGGCGCTGAACGATGCTTTCGAGAGATACATCCTGCTCCGCCATGCGAGATGCAATCGTCGCCATTGCGCCCGGACGATCATAGACGGACAGGCGGACATAGTATGCGCCTGTATGCTGGCCGAGGCGTGCCGGCTGGTAAGGTGCCAAAGACCGGGCCGGAGTGACGAATGGAGCGCCGGTCGAACCGTGACAGGCGACGTCCCGAATATCCCCCATGACGGCCGATGCCGTTGCTTCCGCACCGGCACCCGGTCCGACGAGCAGGAGATTGCCAACAAAATCACCGTCAATGGCAACACAATTGGTCACGCCTGAGACTTCAGCAATGGCGGAATGTTTGGCAACCATGGCCGGGTGGACACGTTGATCAATGCCGCTATCGGTCCGCACCGCAACGCCCAGAAGCTTGATCCGGTAGCCAAGCTCGTCGGCAGCCTCAATGTCGGCTGGCGATATGGATTCAATACCTTCAAGGTAAATCTGGTCAAAGGCGACCTGTGTTCCGAACGCTATGCTCGTGAGCAATGAAAGCTTGTGTGCTGCGTCGTGACCACCGATGTCGAATGTCGGATCAGCTTCCGCGTAGCCCAGTTCCTGGGCTTCTTTCAGGACATCCTCGAAGGGGAGCCCTTCTTCTTGCATTTTTGTCAGGATGTAATTGCAGGTTCCGTTGAGGATGCCGTAAACGCGGCTGACCTCATTGCCGGCAAGTGACTCTCGCATTGTCTTGATGACCGGGATACCGCCTGCCACGGCGGCCTCATAGGCCAGGGCGACGCCTTTGTCTTCAGCGATTGTGGCCAATTCTACGCCATGCTTCGCCAGCAGTGCTTTGTTCGCCGTGACGACGTGCTTGCCAGCCGATAGCGCAGCAGCGACCGCATCGTGTGCTGCACCGTCTTCGCCACCGACCAGTTCTACGAACACGTCGATGTTAGGCGACGTAGCGAGCGCAACCGGGTCGTCAAACCACTCTGCATCACTGATGTCGATGCCGCGGTCTTTGTTGCGGTCACGTGCTGACACAGCTGTGACGGTCAGCATCTTGCCTGTTGCCGTCTGAAGGCGTTGGCGATGTTTTTCGAGGAGGCGAACGAGGCCCGCACCAACGGTGCCTAGTCCGGCAATGCCCAGTCTCACGGTATTCTCCATTGCAGCTATTGCGCGGCTCGCTGTTGATCCATTGCGACCATGTTGTGCAATGTCTCGGGAGCCTGTGACAAGAATCGTTTGATGTTGCGAGCAGCCTGCCGAATCCGGTGTTCGTTTTCGACGAGTGCAATCCGCACGAAACCTTCGCCGTGCTCCCCAAATCCAACACCTGGGGAGACAGCCACATCAGCTTTCTCAATCAGAAGTTTCGAAAAACCTACGGAGCCAATGTCTTTGAATTGATCCGGCACCGGTGCCCAGGCAAACATTGTCGCAGGCGGAGCGGGGATGTCCCAACCAGCCCGTCCGAAACTCTCGACCAGCGCATCCCGGCGGCTCTGATAGATAGCCCGGATCTCATCAATACAATCCTGCGGCCCGTTGAGTGCGGCAGTTGCTGCAACCTGGACCGGGGTGAAGGCACCATAATCAAGGTAGGACTTGACCCGGGCCAACGCTGCAATCAGGCGCTGGTTGCCGACAGCAAAGCCCATCCGCCATCCCGGCATGTTGTAGGTCTTCGAGAGTGAAGTGAATTCAACGGCGATGTCCATTGCGCCAGGAACTTCGAGAACGGATGGTGGCGGATTGCCGTCAAAGTAAATCTCGGCATAGGCGAGATCTGACAGAATGATCAGGTCTTCCTGTTTGGCCAGCTGGACCGCCTCCGTATAGAAATCGAGATCCGCCGTCATGGCCGTTGGGTTCGATGGATAATTCAAGACCATCGCAATCGGTTTTGGAACGGTATGGCGGCAGGCGCGCGAGACCGCTGCGAGGAACTCGTCGCCATTGCTGGCTGTCAGATGGCGCACGGAGGCGCCGGAAATGATGAAGCCGAACTCATGGATAGGATACGTCGGGTTCGGGGTCAGGATGACATCACCCGGCGCGGTGATGGCCTGAGCCATATTTGCAAATCCCTCTTTCGATCCAAGTGTCGCAACAACCTGCGTATCCGGGTCAAGCTTCACACCGAACCGCCGTGCATAGTAATTCGCCTGGGCCCGACGCAGTCCGGGGATGCCTTTGGAGGCCGAGTAACGATGGACGCGAGGCTTGCTGACGGTTTCAACTAGCTTGTCGACGATATGCTGGGGCGTCTGCATATCCGGGTTGCCCATCCCGAGGTCGATGATGTCCGCTCCAGCCGCGCGCGCGTCTGCTTTCAGTGCGTTCACTTCAGCAAAAACATAAGGCGGGAGGCGTTTGATGCGGTGGAAATCTTCGATCACGACACCCTCTTCAAGGGTTAAAGTTGATGGGAAAAGCAGCTTACGAATGCCTATCGGCTGTGTTTAGAGCATCAAGCGATAAATTGGAACCGCTGTCCCTGGAGGATTCAGCGAGGTTTCAGATATGCGGTGGGTTGATGTCCCAACAACTTCGCTTAAGGATCACAGCTTCAATCGGAATAGTAAGGCCGCTAGCTGACTTTAGAGCGCTCTCGTGTGCAGCGGACACTGAGATTGCAGCCCGAGGGATAGCCTAACTATTTGACAATCGAAGCCTGTCAGCGTCCACTTGACCTATGATCCATGGACCGCACCGACTTCATCAAAAGACGGTATGATCGATGGGTTGATACAAGGCTACGGGCGTTACGCCACATTTGTGAATCATGCGTAATCGGTAGTGAGCCCCTATATCCCTGTCTGTACATTCGACTGCGACCGACGGAATCACCATGCCAAAGACACCGATCAACATCGACCCTGCCGCCTACTCCATCAAGGATCCGCAGGAGTTCGCCAAGAACATGCTGCAACTGATGGAGGAGAGTAGCAAGGCCTTGACCGGAATGGCGACAGGCGCCGAAAGCGCCCCAACTCCGTTTTCGAATGCACAGGAAGTGCAGGAGGCCGCACGCACCGTCAGCGATATTTCCCAGAGATGGATGACTGATCCGGCCAAACTGATGGAAGCTCAGACCGAGTTAATGCAGGGGTATGCCGAGGTTTGGAATACAACTGTTCAGAAAATGTTCGGGCAGGAAACGGATCCGATTGTGAAGCCGGAACGCGGTGACAATCGCTTTAGGGATCCGGACTACGACGAAAACCCGTACTTTGATTACTGGAAACAAGTCTATCTTGTCACGACGCGCTGGGCTGAGGATGTCCTCGAAAAGACCGCCGGATTGGATGAGGCTGAAAAGCAGAAGGCGCGCTTCCACCTGAACCAGATTTCAAGTGCTCTTGCGCCGACCAACTTCCCGATGACCAATCCGGAGGTGTTCCGCGAGACCCTCGCATCGAACGGCAAGAACCTTGTCGAAGGCATGACAAATCTGGTCAAGGACATGGAAAAGTCCGATGACCTTCTGAAGATCAGCCAGACGGACAGCGAGGCATTTGAGGTTGGCCGCAATCTGGCTGTCACGCCTGGCAAGGTCATTTTCCAGAATGACATCATCCAACTCATTCAGTATGAACCGTCAACAGATGACGTCCATCGCACGCCATTGCTGATAGTTCCGCCCTGGATCAACAAGTTCTACATCCTGGATCTGACGGAGCAAAAATCCTTCATTCGCTATGTCGTTTCGCAAGGTTTTACCGTCTTCGTGGTCTCCTGGGTCAATCCTGACGAGAAACTCGCCGAGAAAACCTTCGAAGACTATATGCAGGAAGGCATTCTGTCAGCGGCCGCGGCCGTCCAGCGTGAGACCGGTGAGCCGCAGTGCAATGTGCTCGGCTACTGCGTTGGCGGCACGCTGTTGGCGTCAACGCTCGCCTATCTGGCGCGTCGCGGTGACGACCCGTTTAGTTCGGCCACCTTCCTGACAACGCAAGTGGATTTCACACGGGCGGGAGATCTGCAGGTCTTTATCGACGATAGCCAGTTACACTCGCTGGAAGCGATGATGCGCGAGCGCGGTTATCTCGACGGCTCGCGTATGGCCAATGTGTTCAACATGCTGCGACCGCGTGATCTGATCTGGCCGTACATCGTCAATAACTACATGCTCGGCAAGCAACCGATGGCGTTCGATCTGCTCTATTGGAACCAAGATTCAACGCGCTTGCCGGCAGCCAACCACCAGTTTTATTTGCGTTCGTTTTATCACGAGAACCGTCTTGCAAAAGGCGAGTTAAGCCTATGCGGTGTTGACCTCGACGTGACCAAGGTCAAGGTCCCGGTGTATGATCTTGCTGCGCGTGAAGACCACATCGCTCCAGCTGAGTCCGTCCTCAAGGGCGCAAAACTCTTCGGTGGCCCGGTTGAATATGTCTTGGCAGGGTCCGGTCATATTGCTGGTGTTATCAATCCACCGAACCCTGACAAGGTTAAGTATCAGTACTGGACCAACAACGAAGGGATAAAGGCCGATACTGTTGAAACCTGGCTCAAAACCGCAGAGGAAACACCGGGTTCTTGGTGGGGCCATTGGGCTGAATGGTTGGCTGGTCATTCTGGAGAGAAGATCCCACCGCGCAAACCAGGTGAGGTCTCTGGTGTCATCGAGGATGCGCCTGGATCATACGTCAAAAACCGGCATTGATGACCGATGATCTGATCCTGCTCGAACGGGATAGTTGACAACGAAACGGCGCTGCAACCGCAGCGCCGTTTTTGCATTTCGAAAAATCGAATTCCGACGACTGGATCAGGCCGTCACAGCCTCCAGGGCCTGGCGGATATCGGCAATGATATCGTCTTGATCCTCAATACCAACCGACAATCGCACAACATCCGGGCCGGCTCCGGCCGCCGTCCGCTCCTCGTCGGTCAGCTGCCGGTGTGTTGTTGATGCCGGATGGATGACCAGACTGCGCGTATCACCGATGTTGGCCAAATGGCTGAACATGTTGAGATTCTCAACGAATTGCACGCCGGCGTCATAGCCGCCCTTCAACCCAAACGTGAAGACAGCACCTGCACCCTTCGGGCAGATCTTCTTGTGCATCTCATAGTACTGGTTGTCAGGTAGCCCGGCGTAGCTAACCCAGCCAACTTTGTCGTGGCCTTTCAAATACTCAGCGACAGCCAGCGCGTTCTCGCAATGCTTGGCCATGCGCAGGGCCAGTGTCTCGACGCCATTCAGGATCAGGAATGAGTTCATTGGTGAAATCGCCGGGCCGAGATCGCGTAGTCCCATGACGCGGCACGCAATTGCGAAGGCGAAATTGCCAAACGTCTCTGCCAGTTTCATCCCGTTGTAGGACGCATTGGGTTCAACCAGGGTGCTGTAGCGATGCTTGGCACCCATCCAGTCAAAAGTCCCACAGTCGACGATGATGCCACCAATGGAATTGCCGTGGCCACCAATGAACTTGGTCAAAGAGTGCAGGACAATATCCGCCCCGAAATCGATCGGCCGGCAGAGGTAAGGTGTCGCCATCGTGTTATCAACGATCAGTGGAACGCCAGCTTTCTTGGCAACCGCCGAAATCGCCTCAATGTCGACGATCACACCGCCCGGATTGGCAATGCTCTCGATAAAGATGGCCCGCGTCTTGTCAGTCACTGCCGCCTCGAAGGTCGATGGGTCGGTCGCGTCCGCCCACACGACATTCCAACCAAACTTCTTGTAGGCATGATTGAACTGATTGACTGAACCACCATAGAGCTGACGCCCGCAGATAAACTCGTCACCTTGCTCAAGCAGGGAATGGAAAGTCATGAACTGTGCAGCATGGCCGGAGGCAACAGCAAGTGCCGCTGTACCGCCCTCAAGCGCAGAGATGCGGGCTTCGAGCACCGACTGCGTCGGGTTCATGATCCGCGTATAAATGTTGCCGAACGCTTCCAGGCCGAATAGCGAAGCCGCGTGATCAGCATCATTGAACACAAATGATGTGGTCTGGTAGATCGGCGTTGCCCGTGCACCGGTGGCCGGATCTGGCGCAGCTCCCGCGTGTACGGCGAGCGTATCAAACTTCGGTTGAACTTCGTTTGTGCCATCCGACATGGTTCGTCTCCTCATTTTTTTCGGCGTAAAACTCTCCTTATCTTCAGGGGCAATAATCCATTTAAGTCAATGATTGATCGTCAATCTGGAGCTGACGCACGGCCGCCAAACGCAGAAAAATTCACTCAGACCCGGCGCAATATAAGAATTTTATGCTTTAGTATGATGCTCAGGTAGCAATCGAGTGGCGTGATTGGACTGCGGTTGAAATGGCGAGGCGAATTGCAGCAAACCGGAGCCACAGGCCTTATTTCAATCGTGCCGGCAAATAAGACCGGTGATTAGACTGGGGAGAAGATATGGAAACGCTCATTCCGGCACTGACCGGGGCAGTTGGTGGCTTGTTCGGTGGGAACCTGTTCGCTCGCCTCTTGGGAGGCAGGCAGGTTGGTCTTGGTACTGGCTCTTTGGTTGGTTTGGTCGGCGGTATCGCCGGTCAGTTTTTGCTCGGACCGGAGTTGGGTCCGATCCTTGGAGCAGCAGCAAGCGGCCTCGATCCGATGACAATTCTCGCAAATCTCCTGTCTGGCGCAGCTGGCGGCGGGCTACTGGGCTTCATCCTCGGGATCATTCGGCGCGTGGCAAGCTAGATCATCGAACTTGGGTTGGTCCGACGCAGTGGAAGCTCATCAAGCTGTCCGGCGAGCGAGAGGTATGGCTTAGTTTCATTCCGTCTCCGAGTGGAGCCGCCTTGCCCTCGGCGCCAGGGACTCCGGCGAGGATGACAGTGTGCCAAGGAACGCCACCAGGTCATCGCGCTCCTGCTGAGTGAGCGTGAGCGAGCGCACCATGTTTGCAGCCAAGGATGGACGGTCCTCGAAGCCACCGGCGTAATGATCGATCACACCAGCAAGAGTCGGTATCGAGCCATCGTGCATATAGGGCGCGGTGTGCAACAGCTCTCGAAGACTGGGTGTTTTGAAACGAGGAGCCTTCGGTCCATCAGGGTCGGCAAAGGCTCCGCGGCCAAGATCATTGGTTTGAAGGCCGATGTCGTGAAAACGCTCGTCAGTCAACCGCCATCCACCATGACACGCGAGACAGCCAGCTTTGCCGACAAACAACTGAAAGCCGCGATGCTCTCGAATTGTTATTGCGCTGCGGTTCCCTGCCATCCATTGATCAAACCTCGTCTGCGGCGAGACGAGTGCGCGCTCGTAGCTGGCAATTGCCTGAAGGATTGTGACAGCACTGATGGTCCCGGTCGGCGCAAACGCTTCGTGAAACATCTGCTTGTAGAGTGGATCGCGCCTCAAGACCCGAGCGATGGTATCAAGCGATCCATTCATCTCATTGGGATGCTCGATTGGAACACGCGCCTGCTCTTCGAGCGAAGCCTTGCGGCCATCCCAATAAAACGACTTGCCCCAAGCGAGGTTCCAGAGCGCTGGTGTATTGCGCTGCAGAGGGTTGCCATCACGCCCAAGTCCGAGCGTTCGTCCGTCTGAAAATCCTTGGTTCGGGTCGTGACAGGTCGCGCAGGATCTCTTGCCATCTCCCGATAGTCGTGTGTCGAAGAATAATGATCGGCCTAGAGCGGCCTTCTGAAGTGACGGTGGGTTTTCTGCAGGTGACGGGATTCCGGTCGGACGTACGAAGATGGCACGCCAGACATCTGCAGCAGGTGGGACTTGCGACTTGATCTGAGCCGAACCAGGAGCGGCGCCATGGGAGCGCGTGATCAGAATGCCCAATACCGCGCAGACTGCAGTGGTTAGGGCGAGCACTCGGACTCGCTTCAACTTGCTGAGTGTTGTCACGATCCTCGCTAGCAATACTCTCGTCGCGCCTTACATCCGCCGTGCCGACAGCAAGAGGTTTTGATACCCCGTCTTGGCCAGTCGGGGCCGGGCACTGGTGATCACGCCATAGTCAACGCCAACCCAGCCAATCTCACCTGACAGGCGACCATACTCAATCTTCGGACACCGGTTCATCACAACTGTAAGGCCGGCATCTTCGGCCAAGCGCGCAGCTTCATCGTTCCTGACACTCAGCTGCATCCAGATGACTTTGATACCGAGTTGGTCCTTGAGCCGGATCGCATCTTTAGTGATCTCGAGCGCTGCATCTGCGCCACGGAATATGTCGACCATCTCGACCGGTCCGGGGACCTCCTCGAGGCTGCCGTAAACTTTCTGGCCAAGCAGCATGGACCCGGCCATCGTCGGATTGACCGGATGCACCACATAGTCTTTGCCAAGTAGATACTTGAGCGCAAAGTAACTCGGACGGTTTGTATTCGCGCTCGCTCCAACCATTGCGATTGATCGAACCGACGTGAGGATACTTGTGATGTAGTTATCGCTGTATTGGTCGTGTTCCATTGTCTCTCACTACTCTGCCGGCTTTGGCAGGGTCATCCGTCCATGCTCATCGAGTGGGGAGTGCGGGTTATAAGCGATCTCCCACAGGTGGCCATCCGGATCGGCGAAGTATCCTGAATAGCCGCCCCAGAAAACCTTCTCAGCAGCTTTTGTAATCGTCGCGCCACACGCTGCTGCAAATGAAAGTGCATCATCAACGGCTTGTTCGCTTGCAAGATTGAGCGCAAGGGCCGTGCCACGAAATCCGCTACCCGCTGCATCCACCGCCGCGTCTTGGGCAAGCTCTCTACGGCCGAATAAACCAAGCACTACGCCATTCATATCAAAGAACTTTACGCTCTCACTATCGAACGCGGCGGGCTTGAAACCTAGCGACTGATAGAAGGCAACTGAACGTGCCAGGTCATCCACGCCGAGCGTGATCATAGTCAGTCGTTGCGGCAGCATACGTTACTCTCCGGTCCAGACTGGCTCTCGCTTCTCGATAAATGCCCCAATACCTTCCTCTGCATCACGGGCGAGCATGTTTCTGACCATCACACCGGCAGCATAGTCGTAGGCATCAGACAGTGGCATTTCCAGCTGATTGTAGAAAGCTTCTTTACCGATGGCGACGGTCAGCGGAGATTTGCTGGCGATCTGATCTGCAAATTTGCGTGCTGTTGCCGTGAGATCCGCAGGTGAGGTCACGCGGTTGATCAGACCCTGCTCTTTCGCGTCTTCGGCGCCGAGCATGTCGCCAAGGAGCAACATCTCCATGGCCTGTTTCCGGGACACGTTGCGCGACAGGGCAATCATCGGCGTGGAGCAGAACAGGCCGATGTTCACGCCAGGAGTTGCAAATCTGGCTTCCGTCGAGGCAACGGCGAGATCGCATGTTGCAACCAATTGGCAGCCAGCTGCTGTAGCAATCCCATGTACCGCCGCGATGAAGGGCTTTGGCGAGCGCACAATAGACTGCATCATGTTAGCACAGTCGCGCATTGTTTCTTCGAAGAACGCCCGTCCGCGATCCTCGTCAGACCTTCGCGCTGTCATCTCTTTGAGATCGTGCCCTGCGCAGAAACCGGGGCCATTTGCTGCCAGAATTACAACTGAGATTGATTGGTCTTCTGACACGTCGGCGATTGCGCTTGTCAGTGCGGCGATCATAGACAGCGACAACGCATTGCGCGCATTCGGCCGGTTGAGCGTCAGGGTCGCAACGGCTCCATCCTTCTCGATGAGCACAGGCTGATCCGCAGCATCGGCCACAGGAACACTGTTCTGGGCAACGCGGTCTTGCATTTGGTTGGCCTTTCTTCTCGGCAACTCCAGCCCCGGCGTTAGGCAATTGCGCTGGCGCACTGCCACCTATCGGGCCTCATAGGATCGAATGTTTGATAGAGGTTAGCACAAGCTGGAGTCCGAATAAATTGTCCGGCTTGCCACGCATGCGGGCACAGAGAGAACATTCAGCTGACAACCCAAAGCGGGAGGGGATAATCGAGACTTGGCAGAATTGCCGACCTGGCTCACTATTGTGTAGCAACTCTTGGCGATAGCGATCTTGGGGACTTCTGCAATGAGCAAAATTGAACTGGCTTACGGGCGGGAAGGTCTTGAGCTGGAGTTGCCGGAAATGGCCGAGCCGCAGATTATTCGCAAACCTGCGCTGCCTGTGCCTGCTGACCCAAGAGCCGTCATCGACGCAGCGCTTGATAACCCGATCCAATCGGTCAGCATTGAGGCTGCAGCCAGCCGCGGAAAGAGCGCCTGCATCCTCATCTGCGATATCACCAGGCCGGTTCCGAATGGTCTGTTTCTGCGCAAGATGGTCGAGCGCCTTGTGGCCGGCGGCATCGCTATGGACAAGATCACCATCCTGGTCGCCACCGGGCTGCATCGCCCAAACCTAGGAGACGAATTAGCTGAACTGGTCGGCGACCCTTGGGTCTTACAGAACGTTCGTGTGCTCAATCACGACGCGCGCGATGATGCTGCCCATGTCGACTTTGGCGTGACTGAAACACGCAAGACCCCCGTTCTGCTCGATCGCACGTTTGTCGAAGCAGACATCAAGATCGCGACAGGCCTTGTCGAGCCGCACTTTATGGCTGGTTGGTCGGGTGGTCGAAAGGTCATCGCGCCGGGAGTTGCCCACCACACCACAATTCGCACGTTCCACTCGGCGCGATTCATGGAGGATCCTGCCGCCACGTCCTGCAATCTCGTCGACAATCCTTTGCATGAAGAGCAGCTTCAGATTGTGCGGATGATTGAAGGTGAGATTTTTGCCTTAAACACAGTTATTGATGAGGCGCGCAATCTTGTTTTTGCGTCCTATGGGGAAATCATCGCAAGCCATGAAGCAGCCGTTGAGTTTGTGAAAACGGCAACAGCGATCCCGGTCGAGCGCCGCTTCAAGACGGTCGTGACGTCGGCTGCCGGTTATCCGCTCGATACCACCTATTATCAAACGGTGAAGGGGATGGTCACACCGATCGACATTCTTGAGCCGGGCGGCGATCTGATAATCGTCTCAGACTGCTCGGAAGGCATCGGCTCGTCGGAATTTCGCGCGGCTCAGGAACGGTTGGTCGCACTCGGACCCGACAAGTTCCTGGAGACATTGCTGCAGAAATCGCTTGCAGATATCGACGAGTGGCAAACTGAAATGCAATTGAAGCCGATGCGTGTCGGACGCATTGCGCTTTATGCTCCGAATCTGAGTGAGCAGGATCATGCAGTAACGGGGGTGAGCGAGATTGATGACCTGACAGGAGAGATTGCCGCATCAATAGCCCGGCACGGCGATAATCAGATTGCCGTTATCCCGGAAGGTCCATATCTGATCCCGTTTTTTCAGGTGTGACAGTATATCTACTGAAACGAATTATGCGCCCAAAGCTTATAACTTATGTGCCCAACTGACGCGCGGCACTCTTCGAAATAGATCGTTCGCACGCTGCGTTGCATCTTCCCGATAGAAGAGTTGCTATGATCGGCGGCCCAAGATGCGCAAACGAACACGGCTAAAGCCCAAAGAGATCGTATTGGCGATCGCACTCACGATTTCAGCGGTGATTGCGATTACAGGATCAGTCCTGGGCAAATTCTAACTTCAGAATCAGGACGACCAATGCTGCATCATCCGCGCCTGGGTGATGATGGTGCTGCGGCCTCGTGAAATGCCGCGAACTCAATCGTCGAGGCGCGTCCAATTTCGTCGAAGTTCTGGTCAAGCCAATCGCTCGCGGCAGTCCTGCCGATATCCCTCAAATGCTTGAGAAACGCCCATTCTGCATTCAGCTTGGTCGATGCAGGAAACTGGACGATTTCCTCGCCACCCACCCGGTGCAGGAAGACCTCCCGGTAGCCAAGACCACTTAACTCGCCGCGCTGAAGGCAGCGATTGACGAAGTCAACATGTCGAATTTCCTTGATCAGAGGGGCATTGAAAGAGATTTCATTGACGCGGTCGACGATTTCACGCGCGGTTTTGGGAGTTGAGGGGCGCGTTATTGGATTGACCTGCACAATCAGGACATCCGGAGCAGAGCAGCAGTCGAAAAACGGAAACAGGACTGGGTTCCCCATAAAGCCGCCGTCCCAATAGGGGATTCCGTCAATTTCAACAGCTTGAAAAAGATACGGCAGGCAGGCTGATGCCATGACCGCCTTCGCGGTGATTTCCGGGCCCGTAAAGACCTTGACCCGGCCGCTGTGGACGTCCGTGGCCGATATAAAGAGCTTTACGCAATCGCAGGCCTGAACTTCGGCGAAATCAATCTCGCGGTTTAGTAGGTCTTCGAGTGGATTGATATTCAGTGGATTGAATTGGTATGGTGAGACCACACGTGACATCATTTCGAACGCCGTCAACGCCGGGTTGGCATCGAGCCCCCACGTCTGCATGAGGACGTCAAGTGCTGTGCGCTGAAGCGGGCTGGTTGCAGCCTCGTGGCTAACGGTTCTCCAAAACTGCTTGAGGCGTGCCCGGGCAACGTCCGGGCCGCCACGCATCAGGCCTTCAGACATGACAATTGCATTCGCGGCGCCAGCGCTGGTTCCTGATATCGCTTCAATTGCAAGCCTGCCGTCAGCCAGAATTTGATCCAGAACACCCCATGTGAATGCGCCATGAGAGCCACCGCCTTGCAGGGCGATATTGACGCGTTTCATGCGTGGATCAGCAGGCCAATGCCAGTGGCCATGAGAATGCTGCTTGTCGTGATCTGGGTGCAGGGAACCGCGATCTGCCATTATTGTGCAGTCCAACCACCGTCGATTGAGTAGTTTGATCCTGTAATTGAGGCGGCTGATTCACTAGCCAGGAACACCGCCAGCTGCCCAACCTGCTCTACCGACGCGAACCGGCCACTTGGTTGCTTGGCCAATATCCATGCTTTGGCTTCTTCGTGCGTCAGGCCTTGTGCTGCCGCGACATCAGGGATCTGTGCCTCAACCAAAGGCGTCGCAACAAATCCCGGTGATATTGCATTGCAGGTCACACCAGTGGTTGCCAGCTCCAACGCAGCCACCTTTGTCAGACCGGCAAGCCCATGCTTTGCCGCCACGTATGCGGCCTTGTTGGGCGATGCGCGCAGTGAATGCGCCGAGCAAACATTGATGATGCGTCCCCAATCGCGCGCCTTCATTCCGGGAATCACAGCCTGCATGGTATGGAAGCTGGAGGAGAGGTTGATCGCGAGAATGGCATCCCATTTCTCCGCCGGAAACTCATCAAGCGGCGCCACATGCTGGATGCCGGCGTTGTTGACGAGAATGTCCACCTGCCCAAACTCCGCTTCGGCACCCTTGATCATCTCGGAGATCTGCGACGGTTCGAGCATGTTCGCGGGACTGAAGCTGACTTCATTGCCGGCGCTTTGCACTTGATTGATCGCGCCAGAGTTCTCTTCAGCGCTGCCTAAGCCATTCAGAACAATTTTCGCACCGGCTGACGCCAACGCGTGTGCAATTCCTAATCCGATGCCGGACGTTGAGCCTGTAACAACAGCGACTTTGTTCTTAAGGTCCATGTTTTGCTCCGTAAGGTCGTATTTCAGAAAACGACGCTCTTTATCAGTGTTGCCCTTTGTAGCCGCCAAGTTTGATGAAGGTGACGCGGCGTTGTGGCCCGGCGCCTGCGGGAATATTTTTCACTTCGAGGTAGTCGACATCCGAGAAGCGGTCCGCCACCGACAGAGGGATATCGCCAACCACGACCAAAAGAACAGGTTCTGCAAGTCGGCCGCGATACGGTATCGTCAACTCATAGTGATCCAATGGTCGGGCAGTCTGGGCCCATGTGCGGATCGGCGTCTTCTCAGAGCGTATGTAATACAGCAGCTCGGCCGTGATATCACGCTCCAACGTCAGAACACCGCCGAATGGCCGTTGCTGCTCTCGCGCCTTATTCAATTGTTCGGACGTCGCTTGCGCGATTTTCTCCCATCCGAGTGTTCGGGCAAATGGGTCCTGACCGTTTGGTAGCCGGAAACCGCCGGCAAACGCGACCACGACCGATAGAAGCAACATCAGGCCCACGTGCAGGCCGAGCGATGATCTGAGCCAGCCCCAGGACAACTCTCGAACCATAGTCGCCGTCACAAGGATAGCTGCTGAAACATAACTGACGGCGGCCCAGTTGGCGTGCGCCCGCGACAGGAAGGCCTGTAAGGTGACGATGACGAGAACTGGGAGTGCAAAGGCAAGCAGGAGACGGTCAATTTGCTCGATCTCACCATCGTAGGCACGCTTGGAGATGATCAACAGTCCACCAAAAAGGATCGGACCAAATACTCCGAATTGGGAGCCGAAGAATTCCAGCGCTTTGCTGAAATCAAACAGCGCCCCCCCCCATCTCGCATTGTCTGCCGTGTGAGCAAATGTGGCGAAGCTATTCTGGTAGTTCCAGGCGAGGTTGGGAAAGATCAGCAGAAAAGCAATCCCGATGGCTATCCACCATTGCGGGCTTCGTAACAGATGGCGGTAATGCGGCGTGGCAGCGAAGTAGAGAAGTGCGCAGAGAATGAAGTAGGCCATTGCGTACTTGGCATTCAGCCCCAGGCCAATCGCGATTCCTAAGGCTATTGCGCTCAGCCACTTTCGATCTCCATCGAGGAAATGGACGAATGCGAGCAGCGCCAATGACCAGAAGAACAGCAGTGGGACATCGGTTGATATGATACCCGCAGAAAGCGAAACGCCGGGTAGCGTGGCAAACACGACACCGCTGAAAAATCCAACCCGGGCGTCATAGAGCTTAGTACCGATGGCAAATACCGCCACCGCTGTTCCGGTGTACAGGATGGGCGATGGAATGCGGACGCAGTATTCTTCCATTCCGCATACGCCTGTCGCTAGCGCGATGAGCCAGGCAATCATGGGTGGCTTTGAATAATAGCCAAATGCTGGATCTTTGCTCCACGACCAGTACTGCGCTTCATCGAAGAACAAATCAGTTCGATTGAAGTAGAGAGCGATCAGCCGAAGCACCAACAGAAGTGCCAGTGCCACGGCAAGTCGCTGCCCCCAAACCTTCGTGTTGGCCGCATCTTGAAAGTTCGGAATTGTCAGCTTCATGATTCTGGCTATGTCCGCCTCAATGTCACATCAATGAGTTTCGCCTTACCGTATGCGCTGATTTACCCGCTTGTTGTTCTCGCGCAAACCCCGCCAAGTGCGCCGTGAGCAATCATGCATGGTCCCGTGCCATCACATCCACACCGCAGTGAACGATCTGGCCAGAAAATGCGCGCTTCCGTTGTCCTCCCAGCCATGAATGAAGCCGGTAATATCGGGCGCCTGGTGGAGGAGATTTATGCCGTTGTGCCACCGGCCATGTTGCAGGAAGTCATTGTTGTCGACGACGGCAGCGACGATTCGACCCCCGATGAAATCAATACACTTATTGAGAGCGGTCAATTCACAGGTCTTCGCTATATGCGGCACGCGGCCAGGAGCGGGCAGAGTGTTGCCCTGCGTACCGGAATTCTGGCGGCGACGGCACCAGTCATCGCCCAAATGGATGGCGATGGCCAAAACGACCCTCGAGATCTCGAGAAGATGCTTGAATTGCTGGCGCCACCGCAGAGCGAAGTCGGTCCGGCCCTGGTTGGTGGCGTTCGCACGAGCCGCAAAGGGGCAAGCTCCAAGCGTCTCGCTTCAAAGGCAGCCAATTGGATTAGAGATGCAGTTCTAAGGGACAATTGTCCGGATACTGGCTGTGGCATCAAGGTCTATTGGCGTGAAGCGTTCCTGTTGCTTCCGTTCTTCACCAGTATTCACCGTTATCTTCCGGCCCTCTTCCAGACCTATGGATACGAGGTTGCCTATCTGCCAGTGAACGATCGCGAGCGCATGACAGGACAATCGAAGTATTCAAACTTGGTTCGTGCTTTGGTTGGGCTTTATGATCTATTGGGGGTAAGCTGGCTGCGCCGACGTTCGAGGCGACCGGAGGTGACCGTGGATCGCACCAGCGAGTAGCTGCTGCCGAAGGCGCTTTCGATAGTTTAGAGCGCGGTGCTGTCAGGTGATGACGAAACGAAGCTGCGCGGAACACAGGTATAAATAGCAACGGGCAACAAGCCCCAGCTTGGGAAGATGAATGGAAACCTTTGTGGCCAAGGTGGCATCCTGGTGGGCGGGCGCCTCCACGACTGAGATCATCTGGCTCACAGTCGGGTTCACGGCCCAGCTGATGTTCTCGATGCGGTTCATTATCCAATGGATCGCCAGTGAACGAGCCAGGCAATCAATTGTTCCGGAAGTCTTTTGGTACTTCAGCTTTGCAGGCGGCGCGATGCTCTTCGCTTATGCGATATATCGAGTCGATCCGGTCTTCATCCTCGGGCAAGGCACCGGTCTGTTGATTTATGCCCGCAACATTCATTTCATCTGGCAAAGCAAGCAAGAGGCCGCACAGTCAGACGCTTCACGGAAAGTTGCTACAGAGTAACTCGTTCGAAGCGCAGATTTATGCTTCACACCTGTCACCTCAGAGATATGAGGCGATGATAAAGGGAGTTCTGGCCATGCGTTCGTTTTTTGCTGCACTGATTTTGATTTTTCCGATGGCAGTACCGTCACTGGCGGACGGTCTGGTCAAGACCATCGAAAGCAAGCATTCTGTCGCCGAAACGTTGGATCGTTTGACCAAAATTCTCAAGAGCAAGGGCATCAAGGTGATGGCACGCGTTGATCATGCCGGCGGCGCCAAGTCGGCGGGCCTTGAGTTGCCGCCAACACAACTATTGGTATTCGGCAATCCGAAACTCGGGACGCCCTTGATGCAGGCCAATCGGATGATTGGGTTAGACCTTCCAATGAAGGCGTTGGCTTGGCAGGACAAGAGCGGAAAAGTCTTCCTGTCCTATACAACTCCGGCTGCTCTGAAAAAGCGTCACGGCGTTGAAAAGCACGACAAGATCTTCGGTACGATGACAAAGGCACTCGCCGGTCTGACAGCTGCAGCAGCGGGTTCCAAATAGAAGGCGCGATTGCTGCGATAAAGGCCGCTAAATCCGCAATCTGGGGCACGCATTCGGAGACATAGCCGGTGCGTGTTCCGCTTGCTGGATTCCCGCAATTCTTTTGTAGCCGTCTGCTTTGTCGCAACAGCTCCAAAATTGCATGTTAGGGCTTCACAACGGCTTCGGCTGTTGCTATAGACCCGCTTCTGCATCGCGCCGTCGTCGCGCGATCCTCTACCAGGATATTTGCGGTCCTAAGGCTGAGACGTTTCTTCAACGGCTTCAGCGACAAAACGCATTTGGTGACGCGGGGTGGAGCAGCCCGGTAGCTCGTCAGGCTCATAACCTGAAGGTCGTAGGTTCAAATCCTACCCCCGCAACCAAATTATATCAATAAAATCAATGATTTGATCGGGTTGCCCAATTGCTGATGATTAGTGGTACAGTTCGTGTCGCCACCATGTCGCCACCGTGGCGAAATCTGACCCATGCGCATTTCATCGATTGGTAATGATCACCCGCAGAATTGCTCACTCCAGCTATGCAATACAGTGGCGTTGCCCGATGTGGTACATTCGACAAGTCATATGTCTGCGCGGTAATCAGCCTTAATAGTCGATCTGATGCTTGCTGATAACACCCGAACTATCACATAAATTACCTAGGCAATGCGTAAATGAAGATTGCTGTTCTCGACGACTACTTTGATAGCCTGCGAACACTAAAGTGCTTCGAAAAGCTTGAAGTCCATGACGTCACCGTTTGGAACGATCATGTCCAGGACGTAGATGTACTTGCGCAGAGATTGAGCGACACCGAGGCCCTGGTTCTAATCCGAGAGCGCACAAAGATTCGACAGCCGCTTTTGGAACGCCTGCCGGGGACTGGCACTCCATTGCCGCGCCCAGAGCTAATCATGGGCTACAAAGCAAGTTCAATTCAGTTTGAGCGGGAATGATACTCGCTGGCAGTGGGAAGGCGCCTCGCACCATCCTTGCACTTTCTCTGGTTAGACGAACCATTTTCGTCGTGGGCAAGGTCTCAGAAAGCGCTTGAACGCGCGGGGCTCGGACAGATGGGCCAGGCGCCTATGGAAGTTGAGCTTAGCCTCGGCTTGAGCGGCAACGAGCTTCTACAGCATCAAACTTCAAGATTTCCCATTGTGCGAGGCCTGATCTGTCGACCACTCGCTAATCATTTCGTGTTGAACGCTTGTCTGCGCCACAACCCGGTAGAATTGGACCAGCTCCCGGGTAGGTCCTGCCAGGCGTTGGTACCCGGAGACAAATGCCACGAGAGTTCCAACTTCTTCCTGACCCTCTAGAACGAGATAGCCGCCCCAGAGAAATACAATGACTGGGGCTAGCGCATTGATGAGATTGAGCAATGCCTTCATTGTGGACTTCAATCCATCGAAAATCATGCGATTGCGAAATATGCGCAGCGCCAGGCGCTTACTTGAATCACTACTGCGCGTTGGCCCGGCTAAAACCTGGCTTAGTCGTCTCACCATCGAGATATGCCGCTTTACGAGCTTGTTGAGCCACTGCTGCACAATAGGCGTGATAAGGATTTGAGGGGCAAGAAAGGCGAGGCTGAATAGAGCTATTGTTGGTGAAACGACAAACATGTAAGCGACCACGCCGAACAGGACTGCGATATTTGCTGTTGCCTGAGAGATCTGATTGCCAACAAATCCACCGAGTTTTTCTGTCTCGATGCCAACGATACTTACCGACTGCCCGGCCTCCTCGTTGGCAGTCTTCGTATCCATCTGCCCGATCAATATCTTTCGCGTGCTGTATGTAGCGCTTTGTGTGAGCCAGGACTGATAGACTTTGAGGAACCAGTTCGTGGACTGACCCAGGACAATGACCGCGAAGTATATGCCGCACAAAAGCACCAAGACTTCGATGCCCTCGCGCTCCACAAGGCTGTTGACTATCCGTCGCTGCAATTCAATTGGAATCAAACCAAGTATGGCGACGCCGATAGCCACTGCGCAAACGCCCACCTGATGCCAGCCGCTCACGCGCCATACGTATCCCGGAAGTTTATCCACTGCCTGGAATACTTCTGGATCGCCATAAAGAAGCGGAGAGATGCGAGACAGGTTAAGAATCGACAATGTCAATCTTCTTTGAGCATTTGAACCTTGGCGGTTTGCGCAGACTTGCAACTGAGAATTTGGTTCCACGCGCCATGCGCACGCGGAACCAAGCTTGTTTGGCAGATAGTTTGCTCAGTCAAAACTATCTGCGGAGATTGAGTTCAGACACGCCAAGTGCCAAGTTCAAACCTAGCTGCGCTTGAACGCTCAGCGGTTGCAGGACGACCGAGCGCTTTGATCCACCGATCAGCGCATTTGCCCCAATACCAGCACCGAGCGTTACCTCTCCTGATACGCCGACAAACTGCCCGGTCAAAGCGCCCGGAGGAATATCGGTTGTTCGCGCAAGCACAGCCCAAGACATAACGCCTTTCGTCGTCGCACCGATATCAAGGCCGAACTTATTGATTGAACCAAAGTAGTTCTCATCACGTCCAGGTCGATTGAACCGACAAGACAACTCCTTCGATGAGCCAATGATGAAACCGAGGCCGCCTGATACTTCGCAGTTCAAGATCCCGATTTCTGTGTGTGTTTTGGTCGTTCCAGTACTTGCCGCAGGCGCGACCATGGTGCGTCCGGCAAATTCAGCGCCAACATGCAGGCCGTAGACGTCAACAACTGCCCGCGCATATTTTTGAGCCCTGTCCTTACGGCGTTTGTAGACTAGGTCGACCGCAGTAATCGCACGGTTCTCCCCGCGTAGGTCAATGACGCGAGACGAAGATCCAGCACGAATTAAGGAGCGAATTGGAACGTCTTGAACTTGACCATTTCCGAAGTGAACTTGTACGTCGACGAACTCAATATCTGATTTTTTCACGACCAACTGTATTGCGCGATACTGACCGGCGCTTCTGCCAACCTTGACCCTGTCTCGGTCAAGTTTGCCCTGTATTGATTTTGTACCAAGCAGCTGCCACTGCAACGTTGCCGGTGTAGAGATGGAGACCTGCCGCGGGCGATATTTACGCCGCTGCGGCGTTGATTTCGGGTCATATTTAATACCAAACAATTCGACTTTGGCTTTGCGATTGCCGGAGCGATCGCTTTTGTAGAGAAACTCAACGCGCTTCATGAACCTGGCTCGACCGGCAAGGTCCATGACTCTAGAGCGGCGGCCAGATTTGATCTCTTCGCGAACAGGAATTGATTCCGATTGGCCATTGCCGTAAATGACGCGAACTTCTTCCATGAACACATCGTTGTCACTGACCACGAGTTGGATTGCCCGAAACCGACCGTCACTGCGAGATAGCTGTATGACATCTCGATCAGTTGAAAAGTTCACAACACGATTGCCGAGCGAAACCCATTTCAGCTCTGGAACCTTTCCTGGGTTTGCACCGCGCCGCAAAAAGCCTTCACTGGCCCAGCCAGATTCGTCTTCCGCTCTTTGCAAATGATCAATCTTGGTGACACGACAAAAGCCATCGATGCATTGAGAGTCGATAAAGACGTCGCAAGAATCGGCATCAATGCCGCCAATTATTTGAAAACGTTTTCCAGGACCAGCCCTAAGATTGAGCTCGTTTCCCGGAGATACACCAACAACGCAACCGGTCGTCGTTGCATTTGCAGAGTTAGAAACAAGCATGCCGGTTATGCAGGCGATGAGGCCCGCTACTCGTGTCACATTACCCATTTGGTGCAGTCCCTTCGATTGCATTCAACAAACCTGAGCGCCTAATCTCGCGCTGATGACCATGAGCCAAAACCAGAATTAAACGGACCATCGTGGTGTCCGACATAGCGGACAAACCCGATGATCCGACACCAGTTTGAACCTAATCAGAAGCGGCACTGAATTCCGGCGGAGTTAACGCGACAACCTTTCCGCATTCTGCGCGAGCGGTACTAGTAACGTGACTTTCGAAGGCGTCGACACCAGATTCTATGCCGGTCCAACCGCGACCGCGCTTGTAGGCCCGGTAACAACTCGGGCCTCGGATGCGGTTTCGACCCTGCCGGCCATGCATCTGATGGATCATATTGCCACTAGTTATACTGGTTGCTGCCGTGGGCAAGGTCAGTGCGCTGGCCGTTTGTGAGACAAGGCTCCCAATCACCAATGCCAACAGCATGCTTGCCATTATCCCTATTCTTTGCATCAGATCACCTGTTTTCGTTACGATCAGGAACCAACACGCTGCTTGTACGTTTGTTCCGTGGTCTTATTCGCGGATTGGCAAGTATGTTTAGAATGGCAATTGCGTCAGTAAGGAAAAACCCTTGGAACTTTCCCGGGCATTCTGTGTTCACTACATAGTGCGTGCGTATCAGCTGAGGCTCACTGATCAAAATGGCAGATACACGTCGACAGGAAATTATTCACACGCAGCCAGCTTGGAACTCTCTCGGTGCCGCTGGCATGATCATCGGTGCGATTGCATTTACGACTTTGGAGATGGCAGCTCCCAAGTTTCTGACCGCTTCGGACAATGGTCTGGAAGCCACAATTTTTGGCGCGGTTATCGGTGCAGCTATCGGCCTTGCGATTGGAATCCTGTGTTCGCGATCATCCAGGTAGCGGTCATTAAATCTACATTTGTGGATGAAGATGTGACGCTTGGCGGATTCCGGTCATGATAGTGTTTGACTCGCGGACCGTTCTTTTCACCTTCAGCTCCTATTGTGTGCACGGGTGAGCGTGAAACAGATTCCCGCAACTGTCACCTATCTCGGGCCATGACTGGCTCCCCATTTTACAACAGACCGGTTGCGGTTGCTGGGAACATTTGCCTGGGATTGCTCAGACAATGCCGCTAATTCCCAGTGTGTGCATCACTAGGCCTGCAATGCTCAAACCCATCGCGACCGCAATAACATGCGAGTAGTGAAAGCGCACAATTTGGTAGATGGCTTCATTGCCGGTCACCGCCCACGAGAGAACTGCAGCAGCTATCACAGTAAAGCTTGCTGCTGCGATAACGAATAGTGTGGCGCTTACCTTCACTGGTCCCACCTCCTAGATTCAAACGACCTTGTCTTGCATTAAAACACTAACAGGTTGCGCCTCGGTGACTCTCCGTCAGCTATCGTCCCGTGATGCCGATTCGCTGTTTTTGTTCTCCAGAAAGGAAATTTCCAATTCTATCGATCTCAATAGCTCGGTGTCTGAAGTAATTGATCCCGGCTGGCTGGTCGTAACTGTCTCCGGTGCCATACCTTCAGCAGCTGCATCCAATCTGCGCTGTACATCAAAGGCCCAGCTTCTCGGTGCGGTTAGTTTTTCTGCACGTGTCAGGAGCCTGTTTCCGGTGACTTCATTCGGAGTGCTGAATTCTCTGACCGGATCTAACTCAGCTTGTTCTCGATTGACTTCTGAGATTTTCGTCATCCGTCTTCCTCAAATGTTGAGTTGTTCTTGAACGAAATAGCCCTTGTGCCAATCGCTGAGACTGAATGATGATGCGGCGGCAGGCGCAATCGCTGCCGCCGCTGAGTACGCTTCAAATTCCGTCAGCTCGACTTTTCGATTTTGACACCAGGAAGGTCGAGTTTGATCTTCACATCATTCTGCTGTTCCTGGTAGTAGAGGTAGCCCAGGATTAAGAGAGCTGCGGCGAGCACCGCAATAATTACGCGTGACACAATCGACGTTTCCATAAGACTACTCCCTATCATCCAAACCGATTTGTTTCCCGGTTCACTTACTGAACCTTCTTCTGTTCGCCTGTTACATTGTTCTTCAGCTTGGTTGCTTCATCGGCTGCCTTCTGGCCGAGTTCCGTGCCTTTCTCGACTGCTTTCGTCGCCGCTTCTGATACGCTTGCGCCGACATCCTTGGCCTGTTGAAAGAGCTTGTCGACCGTGCCGACGCCTACTCCTTTCAGAGGCTGATATTGAGGTGCGTCTTTCAATGCGGCCTTCGAAATTTTGACACGCAATGCTGCGTCGCTTGTCTTCGATCCTTCAATCTGGGTGAGTGCGACTGGGATGGCGATATTCTTTTCGCCAATGCCCAGGAACCCACCTACTCCGACGACAATAGCGACAAGCTTGCTGTCTTGACCAAAGACAAGGTCGTTAACATCGCCAAGGGCGTCGCCTTTCGCATTCTTAACAGGCTGCCCAATCAACGTGTTGGCAGTCCACTGCCCAGCTGATTGTTTCGCAATGAACACTTCATTGCCTGCGCTCATGGCCGGCGTGGTTATGGCGGCTGCAAGAGATGCAGCTACAATTGCTCCAATAGCTTTGCGTTTCATGACATAGTCTCCTCAGGTCATTCGTTTCTGGTCGATGTGCCGTGAAGACGGACAAGACCGCTACTCATAAACAACGGGGTCCTGAAATTGTTCCGCTTGCTTGCCTGGAGGAGGTAGAGCTGGGTTCTCTGAGGGCACCCAGCTCATTAGATCGTCCTTGGAGAGAACGAGCGAGCGAGTGTTAGGCCTTTTGACAAGCCTCATACTCAACTTTGGCAACCGAACCGTCGCTCTTCTCGGGCCACAGAGAGTAGTTGTTATTGCAATATTGCGGCGTATGGCATTGTTGTCGACAACGCACGGAGAGCGTGTCCATGTTCCAGGGTGAACAAACAGGAAGCGCCCTGCGCAAATCCTGGTCATTGAAGCCTGCGAGACAGTGGACGCTAGACAACCTCGCGGCGGGACAATGGAGTGTCGCGGCGCTGCTGGTTCACGAACCCTTCGGAGGCGAGCTGTCAAAAACACAGCTGCCAGAGGGGAGAGCGCCTCGGCAACCGCATTTACGGTCAGAGGTATTTTTTCACAGACTGCCAATTTGCGGAGCCGATCAATTCCTCCGACGCACCATCCACGCGGGCGAACGCTGAGACGGGATCAACCGAACCCTTGCCGGTAAAGCGATGTATCAGTTCAAGTGTGGAGTTCTGCATCTGAAGTGATCATAAATGCAAACAACGCGTAATCATTCACGCTCAATTCTCATGTCCTCGACATCTTGTGACGATAGCGGAATAGAAACAAAAAATTTTTGTGAAACTACTGGGAAATCATGAAACCGGTGATGTGAGTTGGGAACGATTGGTGCGTTCAGACGTTTACGGCGCACTAGAAAAAACGTTCTGGAAATTATTTCGAATGACACCAAGACCACCACAGCCTCCGCGGCCGCCTCAACCACCTCCGTCACCGGTGCCCGATCCGACAGATCCGCCACCACCGGATCCCGTACCGCCTCAGCCTCTACCGGTTCCACCACCCCCGCCACGCCCCTTCTAGCGGATTCACACCAATATGGGGTTCAGTTCAATGCACCCAACACAAACTCTTGGCAGGCGGTTTCCGCCTGCTTCCATGCCCAAGAGTTCGATTCAAACGAATACCTCGCGACCATCCTTTACATTACATGACGGCGCTCAGCTTGTGTTCAGTTCAGATGGCGAGCAGATATTGCACTCTGACTGGCAGGCATTGCGGGCGATGAAGGAGCGTTACGCACCCGACGACAGTCGATACGCTCCCGAGCACTTAATGGCTGCCATGATCTGGCTAGCTCGAAACAGCGTGGACTGAGCACCGCTTTAAAGCTCAGCCGCGCATGGCTCTGTTTAATGCGTTCACGCTTAGTCGAAGGAGGGAGCAACCCACACGCGACAGTGCACGTTTCAGTGGGCCAAGAGGAGCGGCCGAGGAAGGTTGTCGAGCAACGTATCTGTTGTTGACTTAAAGAACATCTGTTCGATCCAAGACGTGGGGTTCGCGCCAAGCACACAAAGGTCGCAATCCATCTGCAGTAAGCGCTTCGCAAGCGCTTCACCAGCAGTCTCCTCGTTGTCGATGTCAACGATGTGGGATGTCGAGGAAATGCCATGGCTTTCGAGATGGGACTGTGCTCGAGACAACTTTGATAGCGCTGTTAGATCACTCGCATCTTCCGGTTCTGCGTTCAGCAACATCACTTGGTCGACACAGCCGAGAAGTGGTACTGCGTCATGCAGCGCGCGGGCTGAAGACTTCGATCCATCCCAACCGACGGCTATTCGAGCTGGCAAACCTTCCACCCGGTAGTCGTCTGGAATGACAATGACTGGCCGTCCACTGTCGAATACGAGGGTTGAGGCGATCTCGCGCATATCGCACGTCGTCTCGGAACTGCCCGCAGCGATCAAAACAATATCGGCAGTCGCTGTCATGCGAGCCATCTTGGTTGCAAGTTCCGAGCGTGCGCTCGAAATTGTGTCCCAACCTACGAGAGAGTCATCTAATTGCAGCTGTTGCGCTAACTCGCTTCTGGTGTCATGAAGCAAAGTTAGCATTTCGCCCTGAGGCGCTTCAATGACCTTTGTATTGAGCGGCAGTCCCGAACTGCCTGCAACAGCTGCAGCAACTGCCAGCTCTTCGGCTTCTAGATCAGGCAACAGTCCGAGCGCGGTTATCCTCGCATTGACATATTGGTTCAATGCACCTGCCATTTGGGCAAGGGATGCAATCGCAGGTTTGCTTTCCGTCGTGTCGTAGATCAACACCGTATCTTTATAAGTCCAGTCTGACATCATTCGACTCCAAGGCATGGCACGCGATAAACTGGCGACTAAAGAGTAAACACCGATAGCTACGGATGGTTCCTTACCCGTTGGGTTCGCCGGTCTGCCTCTTGCGTGACGACCGGGGGAGCAGGCGTAGGCGACCAGGCAATCGGCGCCACGCGTTCCTCAATTCGAACGAGTTGCCCACGCCTGTGTATTTCGGGCGTCGGCGAACTTCACTTGTGACGCCCGGCCGATCGTCCCTTGTACCCGACAAATCTGATCGACAGTCGCTACGCGCGTGTCGCTTGCAAATCTAACTCAATCACGATCGTTCGCTCGGCATTACCTGCCGTTGCGGCGGAGGTCACTGCACGGAGTTCCACGGGAATAGTTGATCGACCAATCAGGCTTCCCACTTTTGCTGCTGACAGGCTGTTGCCATCTGTCAGGCTCGACAAGTAGCGGCCGGCAAGTGACTGGGGTGCGAACTCAGCCTCAGGCGCAAACACCGTCCATACAAAAACGATATTCGCATCCATCAGAGCTGGACCACTCGTGCGCTTGATTGTTCCAGCAAAGCTCGCCGTTGCCCCGGCCAACGGCTTAAACACGCAAGAGACATCGCGTTTCAAGGCTTTCGAGCCTGCAGGTAACGGCTCAACCGTACAACGAAGTTGGCCCACGCTGACGCGAGGATCAGCTGCTGAGATATGGCTGGTCATGGCAACTAAAAGGGTTAGCACCAACGGCAAATCTCGAAGTTTCATCATGTCCTCGTCCTCAATTGATTAAACGTATCCCGAAGGCTCAAGCCAGGGCGGTATTGCCTAAGCCGCAGCAAGTAGGATCTGCGACAGGGATCACCAGTACGGCACGACGCTATAGTGACTGTACATCTGGGCTTCCCAGGCCCGATCGGGAAGCTCGTCGTCGCTAAACTTAGGCGAATCTCGCAACTGGTCTTCAGTAACACCGGTCGCATAGCCACCAAGTTCGGTGCTGTATGTCAGGGCCGGCCACGGCAAGGGATAATGATTGTGGCCGAGCCCCAGGAATCCTCCAAAACTGACAACGACGTATTCGACCTGACCGCTTTGCTTGTCGATCATTAAATGATCAACGTCCCCAATGTGTTCGCCAGCCAGGCTGAAGACTTTTGTATCCTGTACTCGGTTGCTCGAAATGATCGTGTGATCGGGATGCGCGCGTTCCATGAGCTGCGATCTCCTTTGAACTGACCTCTTGGATGCATAACAATCGGCGCAGCTTATGGTTCCCTATGCACCACTCATCCGCAACAAGCGGGGGCTAGGCCAGCCACGACGAGAGCTACCGGAAAATAGTGTCGGGTAGCCGTAGACCAAAGTAGACGAGCGAACGTCAATCAAATTGCTGGAATACATTCCGCCTAGGCCTAGCAGCAAGCCCGACTCCATACCATGTCCGCTGGTACAGACACGCAATTTGAGGCAGTGGGATCAGCGACATAAACGCGGCAATCCGATGGAGAAAAGTTGAAATCCTACTATCCCACCTGACACGCGCCTCAACTGCACATTAATTCGTTGCATGAGACTATCTTCGCCTGCTAACGGACCAATCTCCCGGGAGGCGGATCAGAAGAGAGCTATGAGCGTATTTTGGCCTGATACAATTGATTGGCTTGACTTGTTCGTTCGGATGACAGCGGCAACTGTGTTGCCACTATTGCTCGGGATCGAACGGTTCATTCAGAGAAAACCATTGGATTTTCGTCCATATGTGATTGTTTCCGTGACGGCCTGCGGATTGATGATTGGGTCTCTTGAACTGCTCCAATCGATATCAGATCCGCAAGGCAAGATTGACCCGACCCGCGTCATTGGTGGTGTCATAACCGGCATAGGGTTTCTTGGTGCCGGCGCTATGTTCCGCCAGGGCAATTACGTACAAGGCGCTGGCTCGGCAGCAGTAATCTGGTGCGCTGGCGGTATCGGGTTGCTAAGCGGCATGGGTGAAGTCTGGTTAGCGATCATCATTGCCGCCATTGTGCTCCTTCTATTGGTCCTGTCTGCCCCCTACACCGACAACTGGGATGCGTCCGAATCGAGCGAAGACTAATCGACTTCAACGAACCGGCGCGAAACTCCTGCAAGTAAGTCAACCGAAGATGTTCTAACGGGCCAGCTCGCGAGGCAGCCCAACTTCAATGAGATCACTAAACGGTCGATGCGATGCGTTCGATGGCGCCTCGGCACCCTTGGGGCGTCCCTGGAAAAGTGATCCTAAAGCTAGGATATGCAGCCTCTAAACAGTTATTGCATTGTACTATTCTGGGCATTGTTGGTTGTTCGCCAGGGTCATTCACCCCCGCGGTTGCCTCTCGCTTTTGCGTCCTTAAGTAATTGCGTAATCTCCGCCGCGGATTCTCGAACGCAAAACTTCACGCCTCTTTTGTTGTTATCTTGACTTATGAGCGTTATCCGTGCCAGCGCGCGTTCCATATCGTCAGCTCGTATCTCTTCGACAGACAATACCTCGTCAGCGTGGACTTCCATTGGATTACCCCACTTGTCGTGCAACGTCAGAATTTTTTGAACACGAGCCATCACTATGATCCTGCCAGCCGTTGTTGTCCTCTAATCTACGTTGTGTCGGGCAAGTTAAATGACTGATGCCATCAAATGTTCAGAAGTGCATTCACAACGGGAAAAAATATCTTGCTCCTTCATAACCAATAACACATGCCAGTCTGAGAAAGTTAGTCTCTCCCCATCTGAACTAAACACGAGTTCAGGTCCGTCATGGAGGCTGAAGATTGCCCTTGAATTCCGTATTCTGACCAGCTTCCTTGGTGGATGAGAAGGTGGAAAACTCCTGTTTAGGTTTTGCAAAGGTGCATTGAAATTGTATCTCGTATTGATCGCAACGGATGTTTCAGAAGAATGGTTTCATGCGTCTGCGCAGCGGGTTGTAGCGAGGCAGACAGCTGTGGTGACCTGAACATATTTTCCAACCGAATTGTATCGAGCTTTTCACTGATACGAAATCAACAATCAATCCATCCTTTTGTTCCCAGTGAAGTGTTCTGTTTCATCTTGTTTTAATCGCGATTTGCGCTCGTCAATAGGGTGGCAGTTTTTAATACTAAGGATGGCATCTGGACAAAATGAGCTAAAGGGAAACACTTTTGAGATCCCGGTAGACGTAAGTAACAAGCCCAGCCAAAAAACGCCCCTTTTGGAGCGATCCTATGGACAGCCACGAAGTTTAAATCTGGCAGGTTGGAGCGCGTGTTCTACAGCCCAGAGTAGAAGCGACAAAGACGTCATGTTCTCAATCAATGAGAGCGGTAAACCAACGCGTGAACAGTTGCCGAAAGTTTATCCGCCCAGGCCCATAACCAGCACGTTGCAGTGGTGGTCCATCAGAGTGAGGAACGATGCCGAGGAAGCAACGGCAATCGACATCAGAATCGCGTCTTGCCAACACCCTAGCTCCCAGGATGAATCGTAGGTCTACATCCAACGAGCAATCATGCAATTCCCTGCAACTCCTCCAGAGCATAGCCGAATCCAATTCTGGTCATGAACGAGAAACTGCTTCAACCGGAACTTAATGCGTTGTGCGCTGTTTCCTGACCATTCGTGACGCAAGAAAAGGAAAGCTGATGTTCAAAACCGGATCAATGGTCGCTGCTTTGTTTATGCTGCCAATGCTCGCGAGCGTACCCCATTCAGCGGAAAGTTTGCCTCTACCACAGCCTCTGCACTCTACAGACGCATCTTCGATTGTCCCTATTCACGGACGTCAAGGGCGTACTCGTATTCGCGGTCCGCATTGCAATCGCGCTTATCATCCCCGCCGTGGTTGGCATAGGCACAAGCGATGGTGTCGCCAGATGCGAAAGTCACGGCGATGGTACCGGTCAAGAACGATGCGCAAAGGCTGTCGCATCAGCCGCTCAGGCATTCAGTGCCGCTTTTGACGCAGCCAGAACAGTAATCACTTGGCTCTGAGAGGAATCGAAGATGGGCAAATCAATGATCGTTGTTGGTACGACTACAGCAGCACTATATTTCCTCTTCGGGATAGTGCCTTCGCACGCCGGGTGCGTAGTTGGAGTGTCACCCGGCAACGAGCTCAACGTGCGAACAGGGCCAGGTGAGTTTGCGAAGATTGTCGGCGGTATCCCTGCCGATACCTGCGGCGTAAAGATAACAGGAGACTGCGCCAACAGTTGGTGTCGCGTCAGCTATGCACAGCTATCTGGCTGGGCGTCTTTGGGCTTTCTGCGTCGCGGCCGGGGACCCCGTGCCGGTAGGGATTTGGTTTGGGACTTTCTCGGAAGCAGGGCTGTAGATTTCCGCTTGGATCGCGATGTCATTCAAGTCGGCCGATCAGATGGAAAGTTCAGAGCTATTCAACTTCTCGCAAAGAACGGCGACGTATTCTTGAATAGTGTCAGAGTTAAGTACGGCGATGGTCGCGTCGAGGCGATTCCTGTCAAAGCTCTTGTCCCTGCCGGCAGCCGGACGCGTGTCATCGATCTCAAAGGAACCGATCGCTTCCTGAGTGCCGTCGAGCTCGTCTACCGCAGTGATCCGACGCGCCTTGCCAAAGCGGAAATCCAGCTTTATGGCGTTAAAGCCGAAAAGATTGAGGTCGGGCGCACGACGTCCCATAGAGCCAAACAAGGATGGAAGCCACGAGCCGCGCAAAACTGGCAACTGCTTGGCAGTCAAAGTGTTCAGTTTCAGCGCGATAGAGATGTATTGCCCGTAGGGCGCCGCGAAGGCCGGTTTAGCGCTATTCAATTGGTGGTCCGTCAGTCAGACGTATTCTTCGATGATCTAAAAGTCGTATACGGCAATAGTAAAGTTGATGATTTTCCAATTCGGCAATTCATCAGAGTTGGCAAGGGCAGCAAAGTTTTCGACCTCACCGGAGACACACGCTTCATCAAAGAAATTCGAATGAAGTATCGCAGCAAGGCGGCGTCCCGTCAACGCGCCGTCGTCGACGTCTACGCGATAACGCGTGTATCAGAGTTGCGTCCGTCTCAGTCAGCGGGCCATTTCGCAGCGCGCAAGGTAGCCGCTCCGCAAGATGGCAATGAACGCGTCGAGGTCGGTGTTTTAAATTGCCAGGTCGAAGGCGGCGCTGGCTTCATCTTCGGATCGTCAAAAGATCTAAGATGCCGATTCAATCGCCCAGGCAGTGATGAATACTATGTTGGATCAATCTCGAAATTCGGCATTGATATTGGCTTCACTGCTCGATCTATCATTGCGTGGGCCGTCTTCGCCCCAACGGATGATGTTGCCCCCGGGGCGTTGGTTGGAAACTACCAGGGCGTTTCCGGTCAGGCCACGCTGGGCGTAGGCATCGGTGCCAACGCCCTGGTTGGCGGATCGGACAACACAGTCGTACTGCAACCCGTTAGCGCACAAGTTCAGCAGGGATTAAACGTAGCCGTCGGCATCGCTTCGCTAAAACTTCGGCAGTAAGAAATTTGTAGGTCGCTTGGCCAATAGAGGACGAAGGCGTCCATTCGATGATATCGAGGATGAGAGGAAGTGTGTGCCACAGATTGCCGGCGCGATTCGGATCACGGCAGGAGTTAAGCTGCGTTGCCATCTTCGCACTCCGGTTTTCTTCTGGGATAGGGTTTCTTCTATCGGCGCGGGGGAGGCACGGCTTTGGCCGAGTATTACAGACACTGGGGCGACGCTGAGAGCAATCGGAGAGACTGCCTCGATCGCCTGAACTCGTCATTAGCTATTCTGTCGCCTGCAGTTGTTGCCTACCGAAATAGGGTATGAGGCAGTTTGTAGTGTACGCGGGTTTCCCACATGCGATCCTAGTAACTTGATCGCTATGAGCGGGTGCATTTTTCAATTGCAATTGGGAAATGCTGGTTCGGTCACTTGGCGCGTCCCATCTCTGAAGCCAATTCCCATTTTTTGCCGACATCTCGACCTGGCGGCAGCAATGAGCGAACTGCCGCCAGGCCGACATGGTGTTATTTTCCGTCGAACCACTTGTCGTTTTTCGCGTTCCAGTCAGCGTTAGTCATCCAAGTGCGATCGCCGCGCTTGAAGTTTGGAGCTTTACTTAGTTGCTCAGTCGTCATGGGGATGTAGTAGGTAGCATCACCATCTTCATCCATGGCAACTTTGATTTTGCTGAATGGAATTGCGACCAGGCTTTCGCCAAGGCCCAGGAAGCCGCCAAATCCAACAATGGCATAAGATCGTTTGCCGTCTGTGCTTACGTAGACATCCTCAATCTCGGCGGCCGTGTCATTGCCAGGGCCGACCAGGTCGACACCGATGAGATCAGAAGCTGAAACCCGACCAGCCATATCTGTCATCGGCTTTGCACTGGCCATCCGGGCTTTCGCGCGATCCTGGTATGACATCTTCGTGTCGCGCTGTACACGCTTCATCTCTCGATCATCGCCCGTGAGTTTCGCACGGTTTTCGGCCCGCATTTGCTCAGCTTTGGCATCTGCGCGAATGTCTTTGATCCATGTGACGACTTCCTGACACTCATCGTGGCGACCAAGGTCACGTAGTTTCATGGCAGCTAGGCGCAATGAGCGCAGATCTCTGCGTACCGCTCCTGAGCGTACGTTCTTATCGGCATCGGTATAGTTCATCTCTTTGCCGATATTGCAGTCCGCCGCACTGACGGCGGATGCGCCCGCAGCGAGAGCAATGGCAGAGACGGTTGCAAACAAAATCCGTTTCATAACGTACCTTTCAAGGTTTCAAGTGACGTGCGAACTCGATCCGCAAGACGAATCGGACTCGCCGATCGACGAGCGGCACACGACGGACGTGATCCGGTCGTCGATTAAGCAATCAACGCCTTGGGCAGTTGGTACGTTCCTGACGAATGTCTTAACCTATGTTTACTTTCGTGCTGAACCCGACCGGAGGTTAACGTGGGTTAATAACTCTCCATCGAAACCGAGGAACGGGGCCACGTTTAGCCGGTTGTCCGTTTGCGCCACTTGCAACGAGGCGGAAAGGCAACCGATATGGCTGAAACTCGAATTGACGATACGTTGTGCACATTGCTGGAGCGGATGCTAGATAGTGCAACTGGATATGAGGAGGCCGCTGCAGCGGATCTCGGCCGCTTTGCTCAGACGTTCAGGGAGCGAGCTGAACAGCGGCGGGCTTTTGTTGGCGAGATCAAAAAGGTTTTGCACGCACACTCGATTGATTGTGGCGCCGAGTATCTATTGCTGGGTCAAGCAGCACGTAGGTACGCAATGATCAAGACTCGCTTGGACTATGATGAGGAAGCGGTTCGCGACGAGCTGATCGAATGCGAAGAATGGTTGTTGGAAGCCTACGACCCTGCCCTGACGGTTGTTGATGCCGAAGCGAAGGCAACGTTTGACGACCACGTGCGGACGGTTCGTCGAGTTATCGATGTCACCAAAATCCGATCTTCAGCCCTCGATTAAGCAGTCATTGACGATAGGGAAACGCTACGTTGAATAAGTCCGAAGATGCAGAAAGTTGTCTTATCGCTAAGCTGTCACACTACGTGAATCTCAGCGAGAAAGACAAAAGCCTAATCTCAATGTTTGAGCAGGAAGAAGCTGATTTCGAACCGCGGCGTCGCGTGTTTGAAACGGACAAGTCGACGACACGCTTGTACGTTGTTCGTCGTGGCTGGGTCTATGCTTGGTCCTCACTCCCGGACGGGCGGCGGCAAGTCGAGGACGTGCACCTGCCAGGCGACATCATCGGAATGCGAGACGTTGCTTTCCAAACCGCAACCTCCAACTTATCGACCCTGACGGAATGTACGCTCTGCCCATTTCCGAAATCAGCATTGGACGATGTCTTTGAACAGTCGCCTCGAATCACAGCACTCATGTTTACATTGGCACTCTTACAAACAACGCTTTTCGTGGATCGGTTGAGGGCTGTGGCGCGCATGTCCGCCGATGAGCGAATCTGCCACTTCGTTTTACAACTGTTTCATCGATTGAGAGTGACCAACAAATCAATGTCAAATACGTTTCGGTTTCCTTTAACACAAGAGCTGATGGGTGATTGCGTTGGCCTCAGTCAAGTACATGTCAACCGGACGTTTCAGGAACTAACCGAACGCGGTTGGTTGAAGCGCAGCCGCAATGACATCGAGCTGTTGGAACCAGACGAGATGCGAAAAGCGTGCAAGTTCGAAGACCGGTTTCACGAAATTGACATCAGTTGGTTCCCGAAGCGGCAGGCGTGAAACTGTCAAGTTCGATAGAGGTTCCGGCTGCCGCTCATTCACGACGAGTATCACCGAATGTTGGAGGAGACCAGACACGGTTCATCCAAGTCGCTGTTTCATGACGGGTTGTGCGATCGCAAGTCCGCACGCCTCGACCTTGCAACGACTTCACGACATAAAGGTGGCGATGTCATATCTCGATTTTCGCATCGATATTGCTTATGACTTGCTCCGAGTGCTGAATTTGGCGGCCGGTCGTTGTTTTTGTTGGATCTTTTTGGAAACTGTGGGAACATCCGAGCGTTGCCCGTGTTGATTCCACGTAGACGCGATCGATGTCATGATTGATAGTCAAATTGGCCTAATCTAAGAACTCAGCAAGGTATACTCATGTGCAGTGATGCACCGACAGATGATGAGATTCAGGAGTTTGTTGACGGTCGCTTGAATGGCGCAGCCCGAGCTCGCATAGCCGCCTATCTTCTACGCGATCCGCATCAGTCCGCTAAAGTTAGAGATCTACAAAACTTGACAAAGGCGCTGCAGGATCTTGATCGCGATGTCCTCAACGAGTCGGTACCGGATCGCCTTATGGATATCCTGAGAAATGCGCGAAAAGGCGAGTAGAGCATCGTATAAAACCCAAGCCGATATAGACTGAGTTAGACCCGAAAGGGACTCTCACGTCCGCGACTGCGGGTACAATACCGAGGCCTCAAGTCGGGTGCGAGGACTGTCCGATTCGCGATAACTCTAACTTTCGTACACTCTCCCGAGGCGAGGTCGATTACGTCGAGAATCTCAAATTGGGCAAGCTGACCATTGAAAGCGGTAGCACCGTATTTCTAGAGTGCACCGACAGCTCACACCTGTTCACAATCTTGGATGGATGCCGTCCGTTTTAAGATGCTGGAAACTGGTCGCCGCAGTCGTTCGACGGCAACATCCAATTAATGGTCGAAGTCTTACGCCAACGGCAGAACGAGTCCTAAGCCGAATTCAGATTCGAGCACCCGTGCCTCTCGTGAGCGACCTAAATCAGCGCCTTGGCTGCCCAAAACCAGTACACTAGAACTGCTAGCGCTGCCGCCGAACAAATGAAACCCAAAATGACGACCAAGCCATCCCGAGCAGTCAATCCCAGTGCGAGAAGCGCGATAGATGTACCGGGGATTGCAACCGCAAACGGCAGCAATGCGAGCGGAAACATGGTCAAAGCCATGACCATGCAAACCAACGCTACGATGCGGTTTGCGGGAAAGCTGACCAAAACTGTCATGCGCGGACGCAAGATATTGTCGATCCACTGCGTGTAAATTCTACTCTTGTCAATGACGCTGACCAGTCGATCACGAGAGAAAGAAAAACTGCCAAATCGATTTGGCAGCCAAGGCGACTTGCGGCCCAACAATAGCTGGACGGAAATCGCTAGAATTATTGATCCGGTAACGATCGACATACCTGGTATGGCGCCGGTCGGTGCCACTGCAATCAGGGCCGGCAGCAATAGGATCGGGCCATAGGAGCGCTGATCAAGGGCTTGCAGGATATCGGCAAACGTAACCTTCGATCCCTCAGTCGAGCTGGAAATCTCACTGAGAACGCCAGTCAGGGTGTCGCTTTGCATGCCAGGCTCCGCTTGTCGTCTACAATCGAATAGAAAACAAACGGCGATCTTGTTGGTTCCGATCCGATGAGAAAGAGCTTCGTCTACTTCGAATTCTCAGGGTCATCGGTGACCCGAAATTCACCCGAGGCAGCGTCCTGCGGTGGATCATTGAACTGATCATCAACGCGCATTCCACGACGAATGAGCTCACGAATGGCGGCGGCACGCGATGGAACGCGCTTCTCAAAGCGCCAATCATCAATTGCCGCAAGCTCATCGTCATCGAGCATCACTTGGATTTTTTCCGTTCTTTTCGGGGGTTTGGCGTCTGTCGTCACTATCAATCAGCTCCTGCTTGAATCGCATTGGTCGGCATCTGCACACTACCCAACACCCATTACTTACGTATGTTCCCTACATACCGCAACATAAGTCAGATGTGTCACTTACCGATTGCACATCACTTCAGGTCTGTGTGTCACCTGCTAGCCTTCAATCACTTCCTTAAAGTCCGCAATGAACGCATCCTGCGGCACACATGGAAGGTACATAACCTATTGAAATTACTATATTTACCCACACGAAAGTGCTTGAAACGTGCGTTCAGTCGATTAGCTTAATGGTCAGCAGACAACAAAAGGAAACTAGTCATGCCAGCGATGGTGACAATTGTGAGCCCGGAGATGATCGTCGATTTTGTGAACGGCCGATTGAGCAGCGACGAAGCCGAATCCGTCCGATCAGTGATTGCATCTGATGACCGCGCCAAGGATTTGGCGGTCGAAGCTCAAAACAACCGAAAGCGTACAATTCGAAAGCTGGAAGCGACCACCCACTAAGGCCCAAACCGAACTCGGCCCCACCCGACGTAGGAAGAAGCACAACAGGTGATCACAATGACTTACTCAAACCACGCCCTTGCAGCAGACCCAACGGAACGCAGCCATAACGCCGCCGCTCTTGATCTTATCGAGGACGAAATTCCAACTTTGCGCCGGTTCGCGCGATCATTGACCCGCGATCGCGACCGGGCTGACGACTTGGTGCAGGATTGTCTTCTGCGTGCCATTGAGAACATCGACAAGTGGCAGGCGGGGACGAGCATGCGGGCGTGGTTATTCGTTATGCTTCGCAATCTCTTCTACAACAAGATCCGCAAAGCGAAAGGCGAGCGTGAATCTGTCGATGAACTGCAGGCAAAATCTCCAACCGTCACACCTGCGAACCAGGAGCATTCGCTGGCACTCAAAGACCTTGGAGAGGCGTTTGAGCAGCTCTCAGATGACCATCGTGACGTCATTTCGCTCGTTGTGATCCAAGGTCTTGAATACGAAACCACCGCTGAAGTTCTTAACGTTAAAGTTGGAACCGTAAAGTCACGCCTTTCTCGCGCCAGACGCGAGCTGGCCGCGACGACTGAAACGGTTCATTAAAACTTCCCATTCATCGAAACCACAAATGATGCGCGCCGACATTCAGTTGGGCGAGCCAGTCATCGTGCGTCATGACCAATACCACTCACAAAAATTGAGGAAAATTAAATGCCCACTATCATGTCACTTGATCGCGAGGGAGCAAAAACGAACCCGGAGCGAGAATTCGATACACCTGAAGAAATTGCAGGTGAGATCGGTCTCACACGAGCTGAGAAAATCAAGGCGTTGCAGGCCTGGCAGTTTGATATAGAGAGGCGACAGGAGGCAGCTGACGACGGCATGGTCGCGGCACCTGATGCGCCGCAATCCATGTCTGACGATGCTGACTTGTTGCGCCGAATCGGTATCCAACTCGAACAGCTAGAGCCGGAAATCTAAGGCAGAAAAATATTCTTTGGGTGGACAGTCTGAGGCCCATGCTTGAGATATGGGGCTTTCGCCTGAGCGTCGATGCATGATTTCGTCGATGCATGATTTCAAAGTCAATTTGATCGCTACCGGACAATCCACCGGACAAGCCATAGTCACACCGTCTGCTCCGCTCGACCGCCCATTCAGTGTTCGTGTTCGAAATATCGACACGAATGGCAATCGCGGCAACGGGCGACCCGGCGCCGAGGGCATCGAATGGTTCGAGCAAATTCTGAAGTGCTAGTCTTCTTCACTGTTCGACAATAAGCTGCCTATCCACCGCCAAGGCTTGACTTCACGGCACAGGATAACGACAGCAGCAGTGATCGGAACTGCCAAGAACGCTCCAGCGATACCCCAGATCGTACTCCAGAAAGCCAATGATACGATGATTACGAAGGGACTGAGATCGAGGCTGCGCCCCATGAGCAACGGCTCAAGGATATTCCCGATGGCAATTTGCAGCCCCGCCAGGAACACTGCGATTATGAGGAACGGTGTCAGCGTGTCGAACTGTACGAGGGCGAGCAGTGCTGGGAACACAACGCCGAGGACCGATCCAATGCTCGGGATATAGTTCAACAGGAAAATGATGACCGCCCAGGTCTCGGCAAAATCAAGCCTGAGATAGCTGAGTACCACGTAGCTGGTAATCGCGGTCAGCAAACTCATCGCCGTCTTGACGAACAGGTACTGGCGAATCCCATCGGACACGGATGTGAGAACCCCAGCAAGGTTGTCTCGTTCAGTTTCATCGCGCCCGAGCAGAACAATGCGACGGAAGATGCGCCCACGTTCAGCAAGAAGGAAACCGACGTAGAGCATCACCAACCCAGAGTTGAGCAGAACGCCACTCGCAGACCCAATGGCCGATGAAATTCGGTTCGCCAAGTTGATTTCGTTGATACGTGTCTGGATGCGCTGACTGGATTCATCGCCGACCAATGCCAATGCGTCTCCGGCGAGCACATGTAAGCGCTCCAGATAGCGCGGCCAGGCTGAGACGAACTCATCGACCTGATTAAGAACAACGAAAATAAAGCCTGTAACAAAGAACAGTGCCACAGCAATCGCAATGGCGACCGACAGAAGGGCAGGACACCCCCAGTTTTCAAGCCGTCCGATCAAGGCTTCGAGGGTGTTCGTTACGATGAATGCGACGACTATCGGGATAAGAAGCCCGGCGCCGTAGATCATAGCCAACAAGATACAGGTTAACAAAACCGCAGCACTTGCATAGCGCTGCATGAACGACCTGGTCCCGATTTCTAGCGCCAATTGCCACGCCCCTCCTCTGGCAAATCGTGATAGCACACGTTCTCAATTCAGGCGTCTGCCCGCCAATTCAATTGGTCACGAAGCAGAGTTCTGCACGTACGAAAACGTGGTTGCATGATCCTTCCAGTATTGTGCCAATGAAACTACACCAATGACACTGGACAATCGTGCTTTTGCCGTCTTTATTTGCCGCAACGGCGTTATTGTCAGCGCGCTTCGGCAAAAAAGCTTTCGGTTCCTCGCGCTTCAGCCGCACTTCCAAGTCGTCCCAATGCCACGACATAGGCTGCAGTGCGCAGAGTGATGTCGTGCTTAGTGGCCGCTTCCGCTACCGACCTCGCAGCAACTTCCATGCGCTGCCTCAGTTTCTCTTCGACGCGTTCCTTGTCCCAGCGTTCACCGCTTCTGTTTTGCACCCACTCCATGTAGGAGACAGAGACACCACCTGCATTGGCCAGAATATCGGGAATAACTTTGATGCCGCGGTTGTCGAGGTCTGCGTCTGCCTGGCTCGAGACCGGTCCATTGGCGAGTTCCAGTATGCATTTGGCCTGGACGTCGCCTGCATTGTCACCGTTCACCTGGTCGGAAAGGGCTGCCGGTACAAGTAGATCACAATCCAAACCAATGATTTCGTCGCGCCCAATCACTTTGCAATCTCGTGCCTCATATGACTGTAGACGACCGCATTGCGACTTGTGCTCGGCCACATCGGCGACATCCAATCCCTTTGGGTTCCAAAGCGCACCGGATGAGTCTGAAACGGCAACGACGCGATGGCCATTGTCGGCCATTAGCTTGGCGAAACCAGCGCCAGCGTTGCCAAACCCCTGGATAGCCACTGCGAGGTCATTCTTCGGCAGCTCAAGATCGTCCATCAGCGTCTCAAGCACGACCATGCCGCCCATGGCCGTCGCTTGCTCGCGGCCAGCAGATCCACCGAGCGCAACAGGCTTCCCGGTGATGACAGCCGGTTCGTGACGATTGACACACTTGCCATACTCATCAGCCATCCAGGCCATTACAGCACTATTAGTATACATATCTGGCGCTGGAATATCACGGTCCGGCCCGACGGCGTGTGAGAAGACCTGCATCCATTTCCGGCTTAGTCGCTCAAGCTCCGCTGGCGATAATTCCTTGGTATTGACTTGCACGCCACCTTTGGCTCCGCCAAACGGTAGATCGACCAAGGCGCACTTCATCGTCATCCAAAAAGCCAGCGGCATAACCTCCTCGAGCGAGACATCTGGATGGAAGCGCAGCCCACCCTTTGTCGGTCCGAGGAGGTCATTGAACCGGCAACGCCACGCCTTGTATAACTTGAGCGATCCGTCATCCATACGCACTGGGACTGTCGCTGACAGGGTTTCTGTCGGATATTTCAGACGTGCGACAACTTCCGTGTGCACTCCGGCAAACTGAGCTGCTTCTTCCAGCCTGGCGCATGCCGATGCAAGTTCTTTTCCCATGATCCTATCCGTTTTCTATCCGGTCGACTCAATCCCAAGGCCATGCCGTAACTGCATCGCGGCTTGTTTGAAGCGCGGTTATCCCTGGCCCCGTTTCAGGTCGTGGCAGGCCGCATACGGGAGGGAAACAAGCTTTGGAAACTTTGGTTCCGTCGCGAGTTCGCAGGGAACGAAATATCTTCCCGGTCGTTTGTTCAATGGAAGAAAGCACAATGGATGGAGTGGCGAGATGATTATTGGGACGCAAACCAACAATGACGATCGGATTGAGATCACGACCGAAGAAGCGCGTAGCGGTATAACGGGTACCGGACTTCGATACGTGCTTGCCGGCTCTCTCATAATGGCAGTTCTTGTCGGCATTGGCTTCGCAGTCTACTACTAGGTGAACCGCTGTTAACGCGTTGATTGCGCCGCATGGCACGTGGAGGCTGCTGTCGCTCCGCTGCTTGTCCGGCGCATTTTGCGTTGGTCGTTCAATCTTCCATCGCGGCGCGTTTTGCTTCGGTCGCAAAAGCAGCAAACAATCTCCGATGCGCAGAACGATAGAACAAGAACTCAGGGTGCCACTGCACGCCAACACGAAAGCGGTGCCCTTCGTACTCAATGGCCTGCACGATTTCATATTCATCGGTTGCAGCGATCGTCATGCCATCGCCTAACGTATTGACCGACTGGTGATGCAGCGCATTCACGACCATCTGGTCCTTTTCGACAACCCGCTGCAGCCTTGATCCTTCAACCAAGCCGACCACTTTGCGCGGTAAGGGTGTGCGAATGCGAGGGACGCCTTCAAAGGCCTGATAAATATCCTGATGCAGAGACCCGCCTCGGTAGACGTTGAGCATCTGAGCGCCGCGGCAGATGCCGAGAATCGGAATGTCTCGTTCCCAGACAAATTCTAAGGCTTTGATCTCGAGATCATCACGTTCCGGGTCAATCCTAATATCCGGTGCGGGCAAGGCACCATATAGCGTTGCCCCAATGTCATCGCCACCGCCGACAATCAAGCCGTCTAAATGATCAAACTTATGCGTCTCGAACGGCGCGGTAATCCGAACTGGTTTGAGCCCCTGCAACCTGAGTGAGAGTGCTGCAAAGATCCACAGCAGCCAACCTCGATTCTGCGAGGTCGTGACGCCAACGATACCCTTGCTCATAGTATTGCTTGAACGCGTTGGGATTTTAAGGCGCGCTCCGCAATCTCTCCGGCAGCATAGTCACGACGCCAGTTGTTGGCATGTTGCCTGATGAGCGCAGGCTGATTGGCGAGCCGTTCGACATTGAGCCAGCGCTCCCACTCCGCGGACAAACTCCAGTTGGGATTTTCCAGATCCATGTTCGGCAAACGATAGTGATATGCTGGCCTCGGATTGATCGTTTCGTTCGGCAGTGCAAGGCGAACTCGTGCTTCATCCAAATGGGCAAGCAGCGGCAGCAAATCGAGCTCCCTATTGCGTGTCGGATTGTGCTCGAGGTAATTGTCGATCAGCTCGACAACATCAGGCTGAAAATCCTCGTCTAGGATTCTATCGCACCATTCATCTGGAAAAGGCTTAGCAAAACCAAGCAGCTCCCGTGTCGTGTCAACCTGGATCTCTTCGCGCAGCCAATCACGCAGGAGGATATAGGATCGTACAACGTTCAAAGTGTCATCGACATCGGTAGAAGCTGCTTCAATGTTGATCTGGACGGCGAGGGCATAGAAAATACTCGAACGTGTCCCTGATGCGCCGGCTTCTTTCAGGCCGAGAAACAGCTCTTCCAGGCGCTCAACTTGACCTATCTCGAGCGGCGGACAAACGATCTCCATCGGTAAGACCGTCGCCCCTGCATCACCCAGTATGGTGTGCCATATACTGGTTGGATCATCACCATGGGCGTATTTGAAGTCGAGTTCGACCAGAAAATCGCCGAGGGCGCTGTCGGTAACCTCCGCACGGTGCTGGCTGAGCACGTTGAGCGCGCCGCCGAAGCGCTCTTGCACGATGTTGGCGGCGCTGATCGCATCGAGGCCTGCCAATTCGATCTCAACACCAATTCTACGCGGCTGCTGTTCGTGGTTCGTCAGTTTTGGCGGCAATGGCCATCGCGACGGCATCATGATCTTTCTCTGTTGCAATACGAGTGAGCGTTAACTGGCACGACCACAACTTTCGCGCTCCGTGGACCTAGGCACTGCCTGGCTTTACCAGGTCTTTGGCAGCCGGCAATGCGCGTGGTCCTGTGAGCCACCACCCGATGAAGCCAATCACGGGGAGCAGGAGGACCGCCAGGATCCACAATACCTTGACGTGGACAGCCGTGCTGGAACGACCGATCCCGATGATCGCAATCAAATCCGCAACAAGAATTGCGAAGCCAAGTAGCGCACCCAATTCAATCGTCATAACGACCTCCTCAAGATGGATCTCCGACCTCCCAGTGGGGCGATCTGCAGAGATAACAATCGCGCTGCTTGTTGGTTCCCTCAATTGTTTGCCGATGCGAACCGGAACGAAGTGCGACCCCGCGTGTTTCCTTATTAACGTATGAGTGCGGCCGACGGATTTGAACCACGTCAGGCGAGCCGACGAGTACGAGAAGGAGATGTTGGATGTTTCGGAAGAATGTTCCGCGAATACACGTACGCCCGTCGGAGAAGTCGCCACCCGAGCCTGCGCCTGAGCATAGGCCGGAAGTGCCAAACCCTCCCGAACCCGCACCGCAACCACCGAGTGCGCCGCCTCTTCCGAGTCCGGCTATTCGCGATCCGCTCGACAGTGAGGACAGTCCCCCACCGCAGGTTCCACCGGGCATTCCCGTACCGGAGCCAATGAAGGAACCGCCGGGCACCCCGCCTGTCAGTTATTGGGCGCTGCGGACGAGCTGATCGCATGACAATCCCCATCAAGACATTTGCCTACACAGCGAGCCGATGTCTGAGCCTGAAACACTGGCCAGCCGGTTGTGTTGTCAAATCAATCCATTCGAAATCAGGAGAGTTCTCATGAAAGAACAGGTCATCGCACTATTTGATACACCGGCAAAAGCATCGAATGCCGTAGAGGCTCTCGGCTCCTCAGGAGTACGTTCCGAACGTATCAGCGTTCTCGTTGGCGATGAGTTTCGCGACGAGTATTTCGGTCCGGCCAACTCAACGCACGTGGCCGGGGGCGTCGCAACCGGGGGCGCCGTCGGGGGTGGCCTTGGCATGCTGCTGAGCGGCTTGGTCGTGGCAGCACCGGCTACAGTGCCGATCGCCGGTATGTTTATCGCCGGACCAATCATTGCTGCTCTCGCGGGTGCTGGTGCAGGCGCGGCAGCCGGTGGCTTATTGGGTGCACTTGTTGGTATTGGCATGTCGGAAGACCAGGCCAAACAGTACGAGTCGGCGATTTCCGAGTCCGGCGGCATCTTGCTGGCCGTCTCTGTCGGCAATGAAGACCGGGCGGACATCACCAAATTGCTTGAAGGTGCAGGTGGCGCTGCCGTCTTTGGTGCAATGTAACGCCGGAGCTTTAACGAGGGGGTATCCTCCAATATAAAAAATAGGGAACCTTTTGCGGCGCCAGTTGTTCCCTTGGTATCAGCCGCCGACAGGCGGCTGATACCAAACACTGATCATCAGATTAGAGAAAGGTCGAGAAACACATGTTTATTGTCGCCCAAGCGAACACTGCCCAAAGCGACACACCAGATGCACGGGCAAGCCAACGTTGGTCATCCCAGCGGGAAGATATCTTCCATTCATCGCGTGCCTTCGTACAAAGGATCACATGGCGAGGAACGCTTGATGTCGCGCCGATTGTGCGGCCTGCGCCGATTGGCAAGCGGGTCGATATTGTTGCCCCGCGAACCTCCAGTAAGCGCGATCGGTTCTGGCCGGCGGCAGCACAGAATGGCGCCTCGATGCGCGCAGTGCGGCCGCAAATCTAGCAAAGCCGACAATTCACGCCCCTTGATACGTTGAGAACAAGTGCTGCCACTAAGCCTGGATGACGTCATCCATCCAGTTAGGGAGGAAACGGTAGCACTGGCGCGTCACCGTTCCGTTCTGGTGACGCGCCCTCCTTTCGATCACCAGTTCAATTCTGTTTGAGTCGTACTGAGTTGAGCAGCTGGCGCAGCGGCATTGTCATCTGCCAATAACCAGCGAAACCAATTGAGAAGGACAAATGATGAATATTGCCGAACCCATGACAGCTGCGACACGGATGAAAAATTCTGCACTGGCAGTCGAAGAGGCAGCTGACGTTGTCGAACGGGCCGCTCAGCGCGTTGAAACGAATGTGGTCGATGGTATCCAGCCAGATATCAACGAGATGCGAATCTACATTAGTGAGCTGAGCGAGTCAGCTGACATCCGGCAGAAGCGTCTCACCTGGGCCATATGGGCACTCGCTATCGTCAACCTACTTACCATCGGACTGATCTTGCTGCGTGGTTGATGGGTTGATGATCGCGTGATCTGACAGCACCGATATATCGCTACAGGCTCATCAGCGCCGGGCCAAGCGTGTAGCATGCAAGCGAAGTCTTCACCCGCCGAACAGGGATCGTGTCTTCGAACAACACAACCGGGCCCAACCAACTCAGCTGCCACATCCGCGGCAACTACAGTCTCTCTGGTGGCATTGATAGTCGGAGGCTAACTCACCCGATGATCAATTGCCGCTTCAGCGCCGAGGACGGAGGCAATTCTATTTGCCAGAGTACAAATTCGCAATTCTGCCAATTCACGAACTTTTGGATCGAAATAACGAACCGATCCTTCGATTGCCGACTCGTCGGCCATTGCCAGATAGGCGTCAGAACCAATGGGTAGTTGGGCAGACTAGTAGGACAGAACACCGGCAATCATATCTCAACGACCAAATTCTTACGGGAATCCAAATCAATTGTTTAGTCTGGCTTCTTTCTGCCCACTAGGTAATCCGTACAATGGGCCTGTATGACATCAAGTGGGTTCGCGGATTTTTCTGAAAGCATCGAAGATGACATTGCTCGTTCTGTTTGTTCTTCTTGCCATTGGCGTGTCCTTTCTCTGCTCCATCCTTGAAGCCGTGCTCTTGTCGATAACGCCTTCCTACGTAGAAGCGCTTGAGCAACAACGCCCGACCACAGCCAAAACACTCCGCCAATTGCGAGGCGACATCGAGCGACCTCTGGCTGCGATCCTGTCTCTAAATACCATCGCACACACCGTCGGCGCGACCGGAGCTGGTGCGCAAGCCGCCGTGGTATTTGACGATTTCGAAGTAGGTGTTTTTTCTGCAGTTCTGACTCTCGGCATCCTAGTCCTTTCAGAAATCATTCCCAAGACGCTCGGAGCAACTTACTGGCGCGCCTTGACCCCATTCACGGTCAGAGTGCTGCCGTTGCTGATTGTGGCGCAGCTGCCCCTTGTATGGCTCAGTCAGGCCATTGCCAAACTGTTAACTCCGGGCAAGGCGAATGCTGAAGTATCGCGCGAGGAAATAACTGCGCTGGCGAACGCTGGTCAGCGCGAGGGAGTCGTCGACGAAGATGAGACCCGTGTGGTTACAAATCTATTTCGGCTGCCTCATATCAATGCGCATGAAGTGATGACGCCAAGGACCGTCATTGAGCATGTGCCTTGCAAGGCAACGGTAGCCTCTGTCGTCGTTGGGCGGGACACCTTCCCTCATTCCCGATTGGTAGTGATCGGTGACTCGATCGACGAAGTGTCAGGTTTCGTTCTTACCCGAGATCTTTTGGTAGCAGCATTGAACGGACACGGAGAGCGGTCGGTCGCAGAATTTATTCGTGATTTGGCGCGCGTGTCTGAAAAAACTGACTTGGATTCACTATTAGATCTCCTTCTGGATCGTGACGCGCACATCGCCTTGGTGGAGGATGAATATGGTGGGACTGCGGGACTGGTCACGATGGAGGATGTACTGGAGACCCTGTTAGGGAGCGAAATCGTTGACGAGCATGATGAGGCTGCTGATCTGAGAAAGGTCGCCAGGCAACGCGCAACACAGCGTCGAAAGCAACAGGAGCAACCGAGAGAAGGCTAGTAGTCAAGCGTCAGCGCCGCCAAAATTTCATTCCAGCATCTTGCCTGTGAAGCCAACGAACGCCCGAGCTCAAGTCAGATAGTCGAATACTCAGAACAAGTGACCGACTCTACATAGTGTTACTGGACCGACTAAATCGGCCCAGCTGGTCGATTCTCAAACCTATGCTATTGGCGGCTGCTTGCCGCGCACCAGGTGTGCGATGAGAATTGCGCCAAGCACGACCAGGAATATCCAAAACAGCAGTTGCGCAATACTAGCAAATGCGGACGCGAGTCCGCCAAAGCCCAGAACCGCTGCGATCACTGCTAGAACGAAAAATGTGACAGCCCATCCAAGCATTTGGAATCTCCTATCTCGTAACTATCGATATCTTGTCAACAATGCACCGACGCATTGGTTCCAGTTATCTTTTGTAGTTTTTCTTGAAACGCTATCTCGTCATACATCTAGCCATAGTAGTGGTTCAGGATCAGCTCTCGTGCTTGTAGCCACGGTCGATATACGCAAACCATCTCTGGAAACTGTTTTCGAGAGATTGGATCTGAGCTGCCACCGTCGCAGCGTCAGCTGCATCGGGGCCATGTTCGATAAGTTCCTTCAATTTGGCTTTCTCGATGAGTAATTCATTCATGTCCAGTCGTTCCTGACCGTCCAATGTGCCGAACGCTTCCGTCTTGGACTTCTTCTTCTCGATGAGTTTTTCGATGGCGTTCACCCGATATCGGAACTCTTTGACTTCGGTTTCAGTTAGCATCTTCGTCATCTCCTTTGCTGACTGTTTGTTGAACCTGATTTGGCGGCTGCCTCAAATTTGTACGTCGGTTCGAACACCCAAGTCAGATTAGCCTGCGGAGGCGTTCAACGTGGCTGCCTCAGTCACTTTACCTTCAGAACGCGCGTCGGCATTCTATCGATGGCGTTTTGCTCGTCATCACGCAGAGCTGGTGGCTCGGTCATCTGCGCGGCACCCTTGGCTATGGCATCTTTGAGTGGTTTCATAGGTGTGACAACGGCTTTCGGCAGTACGGCTTTAGGTGCAGAGTTACTCGGTTTTTCTTTTCGACGAACTCGCTTGCGGTCGAAAATTAGGAGACGTTTTTCGTCTTTGTCGAAGCGAAGCCGCGATATCGTGATGACCTTCTGCTCAGACCGGCTGCCGAACCAACCCGTCTTGGCGACCACGAAGGACATCCATCGCCCAGTCGACGGATCGAGCCTTACATCGACGACGCGTCCGACGTCCTGGCCAAGCGGTGTTGTTACGGGCATATTCAAAAATCGAGTTAGCGAAACAGGCTCGGAGAACTTGCTGATCGGCATCGCATCGGCAAACGCTTCGCGAGATAACTCCAGTCGCAATGGCGGCAACCGACCAGCGTCGACGAACCGCTTCCGGTGGGCATCGAGGACATCAAGCAACGCATTGCTTATCGAGCGACAGGCATCGCGATCATCCAATGCCGCAACGCTCATGTAGGATACATCGAAGGCCCCAATGGCATTCTTCTGGCGCGTTGACAGCAGTTCGATCGTGGAGTCGTGTCGCTCCTTTACGGCCGCAAGGTCAGGCGGGCAGACTTCGGCGGCTACTGCCGTGGCGAGCTGACCATTTCCAGGCCCCCAAATCAGCAAAGCGGCTACCGTTCCAATCGTTCCGATGGTCAGTAAAGCAGGGTATCTGTCGCTCATTTCAGCACCTTTCGCTACCTCGATAACAGTTAACGACCACGAAAGTTCCCTGAGCATCGACGGAACCAATCATCCCGGCAGTTGTTGTGTTGGGTGATGACAATTGAAACGCGCAGTGAGGAACGAACATGATCTTATCATCCGCGACACAACTGATGCGCCACGGTTTGATGGTCAGCGGCATCGTTGCAGCATCATCGGTGCAGGCAGCGGATCCGCAGAAGCTCGGTAACGGCCGGTCGGTGCCACCCGTTGTTGTCCAGATTGTCATGGACGCCTCCGGTAGTATGAACGGCAAACTTGCAGACGGGGCATCCAAGCTTTCGGCGGCCCGAGCCGCAATCCAGACCCTGGTTTCGACATTGCCGGACAGCTACGCAATGTCACTGCGGGCTTACGGACACAAGTCGCCACCAGCCGCGAAAAACTGCCGAGACAGCGAAACACTCGTCGAGATCGATACCGGCCGCAGAGCAAAGAACCGCATCATCCAACAGATGCGGGACGTAAGCGCGCGCGGGTACACGCCGATCAGTTATTCGCTACGCCAATCTGCAGATGATCTTGCTGCCTCCGGTCAGACCAACCACGTCATCATCCTGGTGAGTGACGGCCGGGAACGCTGCAATGGTGATCCTTGCGCGACAGCGCGGGCCATAGCAGCAGCCGATAGCCGCTTGACTATACACACGGTAGGTTTCGCAGTTGGCACTGTCGCCCGCAGCGAACTCACGTGTGTCGCCAAGGCGGGGCGTGGCCAGTATTTCGACGCTCGCGACGCTGCCGAATTGTCCCAACGGTTGGGCGACGTTGCGCCAATACTCGCGAAATTGCCGTTACCAACAAGTTCCGGATCGGTCGTCGCTCCTGCGCAACCGGTTCTCAACAGACCAGTTGCTCGTGATCCACTTCACGAGAAGCGCCCCCGTGTGATTGTGGTCAAGCGTGATCAGCCAGGCAGCTTGACGGTAGAACCTGCCGGCTCGGTGCATCGCATCATTGACCCAGATACCAATGCCGTCATCGCGGCGCTCGGCGCGACCAAACCCACCGTCAAGCTTCCAGCTGGCACCTACAATGTGTCGTTCGGGAATGGCCTGTGGAGAAGCGTCGAGGTTGAGCCTCGCAAGCTGACGCGGTTGCGCCCGGCGGTCATTGAGGTTTCTGGTGCGACGCTGATAGGTCATGAAGTCATTGATACCGAAACCGGGGAGGTTTTGGCGAAACTGACAGCGAGCAAGCCCTCAGCCGTTCTTCTGCCGACTGTGGTCGGCGTGAAGTTTGGACCTGTGGTGTGGCCGGATATCGTCTTGGAAGAAGGCAAGAAGCGAGTTTTGAAGCCCGGCATTCTGACCGTGAAAGGCGGCAACAAAGAAGGTCACGTTCTCCGCACAAACATTGAGACCCTGGTCGCGCGCCTCACAATCGCGCGTCCGACGATTCCGCTGCCGCCAGGATCATACTCGCTGCAGGTAGATGGAAAACGCGTCGACTTCGAAATTAGGGCCGGCGAGAGGCTCATCGTCGAAGTTCGCTAGTGTCGCGCATCTGACGTTTGGTCCCCATTTGCAGCTGAACTCGACATCAAACGTCAGATGCAAAAGTTACACTAGAACGCCTACGGCACATCTCAATCTGATTTTCTCAATCCCACATCCCAGGAGAATGACATGTCCGACATTTTGCCCAGCGGTTCATGCGTCGTTGTTGCAGACGGCACTGGCGCCATCGTCTTCGAGAACACCGGCACCAGCAGCGAAATCAAACTGAAAAACATCGACAAGCTCAGCCCCAAAAATCTGCTTGACGACGGTCCTGCTGGCAAACGGCCTCCCGAATCCAGCCAGCAGGAGACCGATGAGGCGACATTCGCGAAGCAGCTCGCACAAAGTCTCTTTGAGCGCTGGGCGAACCACGGCTTCAATCATATCGCAATCGTCGCAGACCCTGAAACGCTCGGCCAAATGCGCCCTAGTCTGCATCAGGAAGTGTCGAACCGGGTCGTGTTGGAATTGGCCAAGACACTGACCAACAGTCCGGTTGCCGACATCGAAAAATCGCTGCAAGCCGCGGTCGATGCATGATCTCAGTATTGAAGCCGACAGGAGCACAGCATGACGAACGACCCCAACGTGAGTCGACCGTATGCTTCACCCACTGCGTTGGCGGAGGATGCCGAAGTGAGTCGTGCCGACAAAGTTGCCGCATTGAAAGACTGGCGCCAACGCATTCAGCGCAAACTGGATAGCGCTTCAGAAGGCATGATGCCTGAGCCGACAAGCGCCGAAGTCAAAGGCAATGCACCAGATCCAATCACGTCTGATGCCGAGTTGCTGCGCAAAATTGACCTTGAGTTGGAGAAACTTGTTGATTGAGTGAGCCGAGTTCTTTGCCTGAGTTCAAGGCACAAGGATGCGTAACATAGCGACGACCCTGAAAGAGGCTTTGTGTCTTGACCACCCTGCAACAAGACTTCAGACGTATTGGTCTGCTTCTCCTGGCAACGGTTCTCGTGCTTGGCCTGGTTTCGACGCTCGTCCTGGCCACCGATGTCGTGTTTTTAATCTTTCTTGGTGTTCTATTCGGTCTCTTCCTGACTAAGACGAGTCAGCTGGCCGGGCAGTTGGTGCCCATCAGTTACGCTTGGCGTCTGGGGCTCCTGATCAGCCTGTTGTTGGCCTTGTTGGTGGGCAGCTCAATGTTGTTCGCGGGCAAGATTGAATCACGCCTGGATGAAGTCTCCGGCCACTTGGATAAGTCATCCGACGCGCTCGAAGCATGGTTGTCGCGCCACCCGACGGCCAGAAACGCCGTGCGCCGCATCCCATATCTCGGCAACATGCTAATCGACGATCAGCGGCCTCGTGGTAGTTCCGATCAATCGGCGCGCTCAAACTCCGAGGGCCAAAATACATTTTCGGGCGCGACCCTGCCCGAAAGCTCTGCGTCGTTGGTCAAGTCGGCCACCGGCCGCGCGTTATCTGCTTTCAAGAGCGTTTTCTATACGTCCCTCGGTTTGATTGTGAATGTAGGTATGATCTTCTTTATTGGCGTCTTTGTCGCTGCAGATCCACAGCTCTATCGAGACGGTACCATAAAATTGTTCCCCATCGACAAACGCAGCCGCGTTTGTGACGTGATGAACATGATGGGCGATGCGATGTTTAGCTGGCTGATTGGCCGGTTCTTTACAATGCTGATTACAGGTGTCGGCACTGCGGTAGCGCTTTGGGGATTAGGTGTGCCAATGCCATTCACCATCGGTATCGTTACTGGTCTGCTTACGTTCATACCCAATATCGGGGGATTGCTCGCGCTAATTCTGGCGATGCTCATGGCACTGACTCAGGGGCCGATGACGGTTGCATGGGTGGTGATCGCGTATGGGGCCTTGCAACTCGTTGAGAGCAATGTCATCACGCCGCTTGTACAACAGCATCAAACAGCGATCCCGCCTGCACTGCTTATTGGTTTTCAAGTTGTCCTGGGTGCGCTCACCGGGTTTATTGGCTTGATGGTCGCGACACCCATGTTGGCCGCTGCTAAGGTTCTGGTACAGGAAGCTTGGATCAAGGATACCTTGGGCGATCAGAAGTAGGGGGCTATCTAGCAGCGCCGGCCGTCATCCGCCTCGCAACCAATCGCCGCCAAGACCTGCAGCAGCTCATTTGCTCCGCTTCCCACAACGAGGGTCGCTTGGGCGCAAGACAGTCGCCAACTGACCAACGAGTGCAATGCAACACGCAAGAGCGTGCCGCCGTGATCAATTCCAACCAGGCGCAGCCCCCGGACTGCTGAGGCATCATTCGCGCATGCTCCCCCGTTGTATAAATAATTGATACCGAAGTATTTATGGAACAGAAGTGTTTGGTAGAGGTTGTTCAAACAGACAGCGATGCGCGAGCTGGCCCCCTTACTGGTCTGCTGCGATAACGGAGTATGCCGTGGTCGACCCGTGGAAGCCAACAGATGACATGCTTCAAGACTTTCTTGATGGGCGGTTGAAGGGGCATGACAGGGCGCGCGTCGCCGCCTATTTGCTGTCTAATCGCGATGCTGCTTATAAATTGCGCCAAATGCGAGAGCTGGATGAGCGACTAAGAGATTTTGGGCGCGACTTGGCAATGGATCCGATTCCCGATCACCTGTTGGATTTTCTTCGTCGAGAAGCCGTAAAAAAAGATGGTGACTCCTAGTGCGCAAATTTGCGATGAACGATGCTGCACCGTGATTGCTGTCAATCAGCTACCAATCGTCAGCTTGAAAGATCCCTATGGTCAAGGCCACGTCGAACCTCAATCGTCAAAATCGACGCCCACCGATACTTTGTGAAAAATGTCCTCTGCGAGCCAATGACTACTTCCGGTCATTTTCGAAATCAGAGTTCAAATTTGTTAGCCAATTCAAAACCGGAGAGCTCCTCGTCGACGAAGGCGCGACTGTCCTGAACGAAGGCAACGATAGCGCACACCTGTTTACCGTGCTCTCGGGCTGGGCAATCCGCTACAAATTACTTGAGGACGGCCGCCGTCAGATTCTGGCGTTTGCTCTGCCTGGTGATTTACTTGGATTGCAGGCGACCGTGATCGGCAAGATGGATCATTCGGTCGAAGCCTTATCCGACCTTGTCTTGTGTGTCTTTCAGCGCGACCGGGTTTGGGAGTTGTTTCAGGCTCAACCAAGCCTCGGCTTCGATATCGCATGGCTGGCAGCTCGTGAAGAACGCGCGTTGGACGAGCATTTGCTGAGCATTGGCCAGCGCACCGCGGAAGAGCGGCTCGCCTACCTTCTCCTAACGTTGTTTGAACGTGCGCGCCGGCTCGGGCTCACGACAAGGACGGTGTTGCAGTCTCCCATTACCCAGCATCATCTCGCGGATGCACTTGGATTATCATTGGTGCATACCAACAAAACCTTGCGCAAGCTGGTCGGCAAAGAACTTATTTCGTGGAAGCCGGGTGAAGTACGTCTCCGAAATCGCAATGGTCTGGCCGAAGTCGCCGGGTTTGAGTTCGACGATACAAAAACGCGACCCTTCCTTTAGTGTTGGGGCCAATGCCAATGCTTCGGAACCAATGTCTACTACAGAACCTATTCGTTTAGCACCTGCCCGGGCCTGATTCGGAAGACGTTGCGCTGGGACAGCTGCTGCAAAGGTAGCGTCCGAACGGGCACTTCAACGCTTTTGTGCGTATGTCTTTGTTTATAGCGGCCAACACTCATTCTCCGTAGCCTCACCCAAGTTCGAACTGAGACTGGCGCCGCCAATCTCAGATTCGGAAGATGTGAAAAGGGTGAGTCAATGTCCGCTTTCGACCTAGAGACTCCGCGAGCAGCAGCTTCTGGGCCTGATAGTGATAACAATAATCGCTCGAATCACGCCTCCGAATCAATTCTCCTAATCGAACCTGAGTTGCCGTATTTGCGACGGTATGCTTGGGCGCTGACGCGAGATGTCGATCGCGCCGATGATCTTGTGCAAGAGTGTGTGGCGCGCGCAATCCAGAACATTGATAAATGGCAGCCCGGCACCGAAATGCGGCCCTGGCTGATCGTGATCACGCGTAACCTTTTCTACAATCAGTGCCGCCGCTCCAAGCGCGAGTGGGAGGCAATGACTGAAATTGGATTGGGCGAGAACCACGCAACACCTGCCGCTCAGGATGCACACATTGAGTATGGCGATGTGGCTAACGCATTCTCTACGCTCTCCGACGATCACCGCGAGGTATTGGTCTTGGTCGTCATCGAAGGCATGAACTACGAAGCCGCCGCGAAAATAATGGGTGTTCGTTCAGGTACGGTGAAATCGAGACTTTCGCGGGCACGCCAGCAACTCAAAGACGCAGTCGACCCGGGGGGAAGTTGTCTAGCGTAGCGCATCTAACGTCAGGTCCCCACTTGCAGCCAATTTTAACGCCAAACGTCAGCAGCAAAAGCTACTCTAGAATCATGAACTTGCTTGTATTCCCTCTGGTTCCGACATTCGAATGGGCACAAGCGGAAACGGGAATCAAGTGTCAGAACCGGAACACTTGATCGCGGCGCTCAGCCATAAATTGCGCAATCGGTTGGCGCATTTACATGTGTCTACGGAATCGACAGACGGAGGATCTAGGAATTGACTAATCTGACAGGCGCACAAGAAGGTTGGTTATCTGTCAATCAGGATTGGGAGGTGACCTCGACGGGCGGCAGCGGTGGCCCCTACGTGCGTGCAGGTCGCTTGTTTGTTGATGGTCGATTTCTGGAAGATGCGACAATGCCAGGTGTAGAGGTGGAAACGTCGTCTGAAGAATTCATCAGAGTAGGAATGCCTGCGGATCTTGCCCGAGAGTCAGATTTGAGCGACGACTAACGCAGTTTTAGCGTGTCGCATTAGACCGGAGCCAGAAGTCGCCCTGAGATTAGGCATTTTCTGGCACATCTTGAATCCATTTAAATGCCACATGCATTAGTTTTCGGACCACATAAAAACTCTTCAAGTGTGTCTTTTGACAACGACTCTTTCGCTGTCATCAATGCAATTGAATGTCGTCAGGAGACCGCACAAGTTCCCCGCGCAGCGGCTATGTGCCAGTACCATCGGGGGATGGTCTGACGCATTTAATCTCCTGACACCTTGCATGCGGTCAGTCTAGGGTGTTGTCTGTGTTCGATTTATTTGACGTCCAAATCGATTTGCCAACGACGAGACCCGCGTTGCGCGCCTGTCGCCATACCGAGCCCCACTTGACGCCCGACCGCGTTAGCTCGTCCAAGGCTCGCGCCAATTGTGTATTAATAGCCGCCGGTAGAAGTTCCAAGATATTGGACCATAGCGCTTCAATGTTGTAGGCCGCCTCGGGTGACGCGCTCATGACCGGAATAATCTTATCGATAGGAATCGCGAGATCGTTGGCAACGGCCTCAAGCGCCTCGCGGATTGATTGCGCCTTGGCGGATTGAGGTTCCGCTATATCATAGGGCGGTGACCACTCGTTGAAGGGACGCACGCGATCGATATGGGTCAATGCGAAGATAATGGGTGGCGATCGACGACGAGCATTCGACGATAGCTCGGTTCGCAGCCTTGCCAACACTTCGGCATCGACAGACCGATCTGGCCTGGTAGCAGACAATACCCATACAATGGCATCGGCTTGATTAGACTGACTACTGAGTGCGGAGCTGCCCTCCTCGTTGAAGCCGGGGCTGTCGATAATATTGACCTTCTGGTTGTCGCCATGCTGAAGCTCATGCCCAAGATAATCGTTGGCCATCGGCACAACATTGACCACAGCGCGGACTTCGCCAGCAAGCGCATTAACAAGTGATGATTTGCCAACACCTGATTGACCCAGGACGAGTAGGCGAATTGCACCTTGGGACGGTGATTTTTCAGAGGCTGTGAGCTCCGATGACGAGAAATTTAAATCGGGCCTGAGCCGTCCGCTGTAAAGATCAATCGCAGCTCGGCCGACTTCACGGACGTAGGCTTGCGCTAACTTGCGCGTCAATTCTGTGCGCACGCCCTTCAGCAGCTCGCTGGACAACTTCTCGCGAAGTTCACCGGCAACGGCCGTCACCGGGTTGGCAACGCGAAGAATGCGCCAGAGGTCGTAGGCCTTCTCGGCAACCGTCACCATCGACCGCCACCGGTAGACAGCCATCAATTGGCCAACCGTCAATTGATCGCCTAGCGGAATGTTGTCGACCACAAAACCGTTAAGACGGTTGCTTACCTGGCCAACCAGCGTCAATGCTTCTGGCACCGTGAAGCGCCAGAGTGGGTCTGTTTGGTCGGGGTGCATGCTTCGCGCAACCGCATCAATCGTTGACGTGCCAAGTTCGATCACCGCGTCGCGGCTTGTCAGTTTGTCGGGATCAACATTCGCTGCAACCTCTTCGACACTCGCAAAGGCTCGTCGTTCCGCTTCATTAACGCCGATTTGTGCTGGATCGATCGTTTCCTGTTCCGCTCCCAAGGTCTTGATTTGATCAATCTGGTGCGTGCCGCGTGACACGAGCCAGCGCTCAAAGCCATAAATGGCGACAGCCGCTACCGCTGCTGCCCCAGCCCAGATCAGCAAATAGCCGTGTTGCCAAAGCCATAGTGTACCGAATGCGGCAAGCGACAGAGTTGGCAGAACGAGTGCGAGGACGACCATGATCCCGCGCAAGTAGCGATGGGCGCTGCCGGCTCCTTTTTGCACGCTCATGGCTTTCCCCTGGGCTCATCATCAAGTCCACGCGCACGCGCCACGTCAAATGCTTCACGAAGAGCCGAAGCCCAAACCTGCTGGACGGCGGCGGTATCAACAACACCCTTTTGTTTGGATGATAGATAGTATAGTGCTGCCTTACCCAATGCATAGGTCGTCGCGAAGCTAGTCGCTGCTGCGGCCGCGGCACCAGCGCTCTGACCGTAGACCGGGATGAGTTTGGTCAACTGTCGAATTCCAAAGCCAGCGGCATAGCGGGCCAGAAATCCGGCGCCAAGCGCGCCGGCAAATTCGGCTGCTGTCCGCCTTGTCCAATCAACCTCGAAATCGTTAGCAATTGTTTGCAGTAGGCGCGCCTGTACGGCCGGGACTGCGGCAACCGCTGCGACAGGTATCAGATCTGCAGCAGATGCGGCAGCGGCATGTCCCATAATCGAGCGGTGCATGCGCTTTTCCCGTTGGCCTTCCTCGCGACCACCCTGGGCGTCGTCCAGGGCCAACCTCAAAGCTGCCGGAGCAATGTCGGCCAACTCGGATTGCAATTCCTCCAATCCGTAAAATACCGGCGTGTATCCATCCCCCTCGAGAGTGAAATCTATTGCTACGAACCGCATTAGGCCAGTTCCCGGAAGACTGGAGAACAGCATGCGCTGGTAGGTCAGAGCTTTGTGAAGGGCTTCTGGCACGGCTGCGGTTTGATCGAGCAATGCACCGGCATAGGGGTAGGGCAAAATGTGATCGCTGCCGCTCGCATATCCCTCATGCAGGCTCGTCTGGGCAACCAGTATCGGCCAATCCGGGCGACGTTTGCGAATTGCGGTGAGGACGTTCACGACAGCGTCTTGCATCGGGTCCATCGCCCGCATGACTGCAATAGTCGCGTGTGCAGACGACGAAGATATTTCCAGGTCTAGGCTTGGGTCGTAGCCAGCTTCGCTTAGTCCGCGTGTATCCAGAAAACGAATAAGCGGCGCGTCATCGGGAAAATCGAAAACATCCGACGTTGTTGTGCAGGCTTTGAAACCGCGACCGATTTCGGCGCGTGAGGCACCCGTTAACGCATGAACAATCGACGATTTCCCAGATTGGACTTTGCCAAGCAGCCAAACCACCGGCGCGACCTGGCTGGCCTGATCGTGTATGTCTCCTGTCGCCGCGTTTGCCGTCACATCTTCTCCGTCAATTCTCACCATTGCCTATAGTACTGCTGGCGCAACGGATTGGTACAGGCTCCGGCGCACCCAGGTTACCCGATGTTCTGTTTCGCCGCGACGCGCTTCTTTGCTTCATCCCACCAGTTCATCGCACGTTCTGCAACAGCGGTCAGGTTGTTCTGCACATCGACGCTACCGACAGAGGCAGATATGCGGTCACTGAGGCCGTTCAGATGTTCGGTGGGTGCCGCTCGGTTCCAGGCTCGCTCCATCGCCAATCCGTAGCCGCTCATATCGGGCAAATAGTTTTGAAATTGCTGATAACGTGAACGAGCTGTAGGTCGAGGCACAATCAACATCGCCAATACAGCGCCGGCTCCCGCAGCGACAGCAATTGACGTTGCTGGATGGCGGCGTATGGTCGACTTTAGCTCCGCAGTGCCTTGAGAGGTCGCATCTGCGACTGAGCGAGCTGTGTGCTCGGCATAACTACGCGCCTTTTCAGAAAGATGCGCCAGTTCCGCACGCAGAGCGTCAATTTGATCCTGCGCATCGGCTTCGGACAAGTTGCTGGAGTCCTGCTGGGCAACGCCACGATCGTTTTGAGTTTCAGACATCTTACGTTTTCCTGGTTTCGGGCTGATGACCAAGCGGTCGACTTTGCCTTTACTGAGCAGTATGTGGTTGTCCGGCCGCCGATTGCGGCGACGCGGCCGCCTGTGCGGCCTTTTCAGAAGACCTGATGGCTTCCTCGGAAGCGCGCGCGGCGTTTGTCGAATTAAGAAGCGTCAGCGCCGAAATCGCAGTCGGCACTAGATCGATGATTGACGAAAGCGTGCTGGCAGTTGCACGACCTGCTGATTGCCGACCACCGCCGCCACCGAGTAATCCGCCGGCGAGTGCGCCGGCGCCGAGTGCAGCGGCAACAAACTTATATGGTCCCACCGTTTCAACCGCTTCGTGGGATTCTTCCTTGACGACTTTCACTGGCTGTACAGTGTCCGCTAACGTCACTTTGCGGCCGGCGAGCATGGCAGCGGCACCAAATATCAGTACGCCCACGGCAAGACTACCCGCGACAATGGCGATCGATGTCATCGGTCCGTAGGTCGGTTCGAGCCACCAGAAGGCGGCGATGCAACCGCAAGCGACAACACCAAGCAACAGGACGAAGGCGATAGCTGCGAACACAACCTTGAGCACGTAGCTGAGCAGGATGTTGGTTACACGGTCACCTACTCGGTCCGTTGCACGATTTACGGCATCCCCAATCACGGCTCAATCTCCTCTCCGAAGTCTCGACTTTTGATCGCACGCCACAAGGCCTAGCGCCGGGCAATCAGCGCAAACACGAAGCCGATCCCGGCGGCAATAGCGGCAGCCTGGAGTGGATTGCGGCGAATGGCGCTCTCAATCTCGCCGAGTTTCTCAGCGGCGGCATCCTGAGCCTGCTGTGCGTACTCGGCGCCCTGGTCGACCGCATCACTAGCGAATTCTTTCGCTGCATCAGCAGTCGTTTCCTTGAACCGGTTGCCGGTTGAGCCATCGCCACCTGGAGTAGATGTTTTATGGGTATTCATATCTGTTCCATTCGTTCGAAAAAGGCTGGATTCACGATAACGCTGGTCCGCTATCGACTGATCAATGCACCGATCAGCAGGCCGACACCTGCTGCCACGGCAACCGACGTGATTGGATCCTTGCGCACGCGCCGCTCAAGGCCGCTGGCTGCCTCGCTTGCTTTTTCCTGAGCGTTCTCCAGTTGGTTCGCCGCCGCATCAGAGACAGTTCCGGCCACAGCCGCCACTTCCTTCTTCAACTGATTGATTTGCTCTTCCAGTGGTTGTCTTCGCTGATCGTCCATGGGCTCATCTTTCAATATTATCGGAGTGCCAACAGCCTGTGAGTGAAAGCAAGAGCAAGCTGTTGGCGCGAGATGATCTATTGTACTGCAAGTCTACGAACGGGAATTCATCCACTCATCGACTTCCTGTTTGGCTTCCTCTTTCGTCTTGCCGTATTTCTCCTGGATTTTACCTTCCAGTTTTTCGCGATTGCCTTGGACCTGATCGAGTTCATCACCCGTGATCTTGCCCCACTGTTTTTGAACTTCGCCGGTGAACTGCTTCCAATTACCTTCGATTTGATCCCAATTCATGATGCTCTCCTGATTAAATTATTACGCGCCGACACTTCAGTTGACGGCAGTTGACTCGGACCTGAGCCGCAAGCCGGGGAGGCGCGTGTTCGCGTCTCTCAGAAGACAAACGCTTGAGCGTCAGGATGGTTCCGTGCCGGCTAAATAAAAATGGAAGGTAACAGTGCACCACAGCCGCGATATTGCGGGTTCCATTCGGCAATTGATCCGGCCGCGATTCACTGATCCTAGCGTCTGGTTAGAACCGCGGCGAGTGTTACTCCGGCAACGAAGCCGGCAAACGCAAGCGGCAATGCCGGTGCCCCGACTTTCGTCGGAGGCGGCTCAACGCCGTCTCTTGGTGCCACGCTGTCTGCCATGTTTGCGCCGCGCAGACCAAGTGGCTTCGGACGGCCAACCGTCGTATCTCGGGCGGTCTGGTGTTCCAATTCCGCATTCAACTCGGCACCGAGCAAAAGGATCATCATACCAATCCAGCACCACGTCATGAAAGAGATGACCGCACCGATTGAACCATAGGCGGCGTATCCGGCAAACGTTCGGGCAAACCATGAGAACGCGATTGAAAAAACGATCAGCGCGACCACGGCAAGGCACGTGCCAGGCGCAAGCCATGTCCATTGCGCTCGACTGCGGCTCGGGCCCCATCGATAGAGGGCAATCAACCCGAGCCAAACGAGAATGATCAGACCAGCATAGCTGATCGCGGTTGCCATCACCGGCGGCAGGCCGATCAACTCGATTGCAATTGGTAAAGCGATGGTGACAGCGGCCAACGAGGTAACGACTATGAGGCCGGAAATCGTTATCGCTAGTGCCGTGCCGTTCAGTTCGATGAACGATCGCTTTTCTCGCTCATCGTAGACAACGTTTAGTCCTCCGATGATCCCCTTGGTTGCGGAACTTGCACTCCAAATCGACATGGCCAGCGATATAACAAACGCTATCCCTAAGCTGTGGTTGGGCTCCGAGGTAAGTCTTGTCAGCTGTTCAGCCAATATGGATTGAACTTCCGCTGGAACCAGGTTGTCCAGCATCGCCATCTGTTGTGCGACACTCTGGGTGTCAAATGCCAGCCCGTAGATCGATACGAGAGCTGCCAACGAAGGCACGAGAGCAAGCAACGTATAAAATGCAGCTCCGGCCGCGACCAACGGAATACGATCGGCAGAAAATTCCGACAACATGCGCAACAGGACGTCCTTCCAGGCAGCCATTGAGAAGTTCATTGGTGTTGCGGCTGTTCGCCCGCGCGGGTCTGTCATTGGTCGTGTTGCTTTCTCGCTATTGTGTCGTTGTGATACCTCGAAGGACGCATCAAGATGCAATTTTACGTTTCTGATCGTTTCCGTGTGATGTCGATGGGCAATGGTTCGAGGCCGCCTCAACGCATAACTCAAGTCCTGTTCGCAACGAATTCGTTGTGTGATCTGCGCCAATGTCCAATTGCTCTTTGGAAGCTCCATCGTCATCAATATTGTTCCAAATGCCTGCTACAATCATGACATCCGGGTTGGCACGCCTGATACGCTTAATGAGACTGCGAATATGCACCGTGCCCTTGCCAATACTGACATAAGACAAGACAACGACCTGAACGCCCGTCAGATCGATTGTCTTGAGGTTGGTCGTGGAAAAGTCGGCGAAAGACAGCTGACCGGACTGAATGCCATGGGTCTCAAGCAGGTGAGCCATCAATTGAGCGGCTGAGGCATCAAGCGGACTTCGGCCGCTGACGCAAATGACCGGTTGTGCTGATTGCCGCCAAGTCGGCGCCAGTGTGGCTTCCGTCATAACCGGGATCAGAGCCGGCGCATCTGTGTCTTGATCGGCATCGGAACTCGCGTTGCTTATGATGCTGGGGGCTTTCTGTTCGGTTGCATCATCGACGAACGAGAGATCATCGGCTACCTGCGCAATCGTATCGACGATGACGGATATTCTGCGCTCGTTTAGCACGCCGCGCTCAGCGTCTATTTGCGCGAGACGAAGCCCGCCGAGAGCGACGTCGTCATAAAACTTGAGTAAGGAGTTCTCCTTGACGAAACTCTCAGCAAGTTCGCTTGCTTCCACCGGGTCATCCGCCAAGGCACGCTGGTAAAAGCGTTCGACCTGACCCAGTGCCGGCTCATCTCCAAACATGACGTTGAGAAACGATAGTTGCTCGATATGCCTCGACATTGTGACCAACACCAATGTGAGGGGTACCGCTAGTACCAGTCCAGCCGGCCCCCACAGACTGGTCCACAGCATCGCCGATGCGATCACGGCGAAAGGTGAAAGGCCAGTGTTTGTTCCGAATGCCATTGGCTCGACGACTTGGCCCATCAAGGACTCGCCTACAATGTAAAGGCCCATCGTCCAGAAAAACATCGTCCAGGTTGAGTCCACTGCCGCCGCAAGAATCAAAGGAAACGCAGCCGCCAGTACTGAGCCGACGTAGGGAACGTAGCGCATGAGGAATGCCAGCCCCGCCCAAAGAATTGGATTGGGCACCCCAATCAACCACAGAGCTGTGCCGATAGCGACGCCGTAGGCGGCGTTGAGCAGTGATTGCAGAACGAAGAACCGGCTTAACCGTTCGCCAGCCTCGACCATGGCAGTCGTCGTACGCTCTAAGTCATTCTGGCCCACTAGCCGGATAAATCGATCGCGCAGATCGCGTCGTTGCAACAGAATAAATGTTAGAAACAGGAAGACCAGACCGGTCATAGCGACCGGTTCAAGAAGCGTGGAGATAAGATCGATATACGTCTCAATCGCGGTCGGTGGCGGCTGACGTATCGTCACCGGGATAGGCTTCTCGGTAACCTTTGAGTTTTCCGCCGACGCGGTTGATTGAGAAGACCCTAGTGTTGATTCTTCTGGTTCTTTGGAAAGCTCATTCCCCAGATGTTTGATTGTCTTTGCGGCTTGTTTCATTGCAGCGCTCTGGAAGGTGGCACCGCGCAGTGACTTGATCTTTTCCCTAAGTGAATACTCGTACCTAGGGATGTTGTCGGCCAATACCGTCACTTGCTTGGTTACCATCAGTCCGGCAGCAACAAGAAGGCTGAAGCATAGTCCGACCGCCAACAAAACCGCTACAACCGTGGGTAATCTGATGCGTCGGAGAAATTTGACGAGCGGTGTTAGAACGAAGGCCAGCAAAACAGCAATTGCGACTGGCATTAAAATCGATCGACCAACATACAGCGTCACCATTACAATCGTAACCACGATCAATGTGCTGGCGACCGCACTTGGCGGCGTTTTCAATCCGCTCATAACACGGCTTTCGGGGCTGCGAGCGTTGCGTGACATAGCAGGCATGACGAAGACGCTTTCGTTCTAAGGGACCAATCAACAATTGAGTCGCGTCTCGTTAGAACAAATGTGGAGGCGAATAGTTCCGCGTTAAGTCATCGTAATCATGGCCATACGGGAACCGCAGAGACAGTATGGCTGCCCGTCGGTATTAAGAATCTGCAGATGAACTCGACAACATCTGTGGCGGAGATCTGCCCTCGAGAAGACCGCCGCGGAATTTCTATATTTGCGAAATAGAGCGAAAACCAATAACCGGCTTTGGAACAATCCTCCGTCTTCGGTGTTCAATTTGGCAGCGAGGTTGGTCTCACACCATAACAACGGAGGTTAACATGACTGTTTCCAAAGACACGCCAGTGCATATACGCTCACCAGAGCGCGCCCGCCCGCCTGGAAAAGCCGGTGAAGCCATTATCTCACGTTTCGAGGATATCGCGGCGGAGCTATCGCGTGCGATGGCGATGAAGCAAACGCCTAAAGTTGAAGTAAATGAACCGGAACACTCCTTCGAAGTTCGCATAACGCTCGGCGTTCAAGGCTTAACGGCCCAAGTCGAAAACGGTTTAGTCCATGTCAACGGATTGCCTGACCCGGACGGTGGACAAACAAGTCGTACATTTACTGTGCCAGACGATTTTGAACGGAGTTTGGTTGATGTCAAAGTTGAGAACGACACACTGATCGTCGTATTGCCGAGAACACCTGAAACGACTCGTGTTGTCCGCCACCTCCAAGATTAAATGCATGGCTAGGGGAAGCAATGGGGCCGGTCGAACGTTCCGCCGCTTCCCCTTCTACGGACCCGGATCGGAATCGTTGATCATAAGTTTTTTAGCAGGGTAGGCGGTGCTGCGAAATTTGCAGTCTGGCAAAGCAATTGATGGTCCAACCGGTACAAATGTTCGACCCTGGCGGCAGAAGTTTGAAGTTGACCGGCCCCAGACCAGGCCGGTTTTTTTTTTATGTAGTCCCGGGATTCTGGTTCAGTTTTTCGACGACTTGTCGGCCTGGCTTTCACCCTTCGAACAGTTGTCGGCGTTGTCTTTTCCTGGCTTGCAGCCAAACCAGTTCTCAACCGGTTTCGCGCGCCCTGTAGAAGGCTGTACGGTTCCGTCCGGTGCCCGCTTTGCGTCTTCGACAATGTCCTTCACAATCTCTTTGGGTGATTTTTCGTTCTGCGTAGCCAAAGACGGAGTAGCTGCCATCATTGAAACTAGGAACAGGGTTGGGATACGCATGGGTTGGTCTCCTTCGAGTGGTTGAAGCTTACAATTCCAACAACGAAGACGACGAGACGTTCCCCTCGGTAATGTGTTTTCTAGAATGTTCGATTTTTGGGTGTCCGCGATGTCACCATCTGAAGCATTGCGGATTGGACTGAGACGACGCAATGCCTTTGTGTAGGCACCTAACTTATGCACGGCGGGGACGTTTTACTTTTATGCGATCTAGCGCGATAGCATGCCAATACTTCGCAATCTCAAGAGAACATGATGTTACCTAGCAAACGTGGGAAGACGTCGTACTGTCCCGGCTGCATTCTTTCTTGTCGTGGCACTCATGCCCGCCCCGCTTGGTTTTGGTGGACTTGTCGACACCGCGGTCAGTCCCGCAACGACGGTGTTTTTCGTCTTTGTCGTGCTGTTCGGTATCTCAATTGCCTATCATCTGTTCACCGCACATCGACCACCGGCATTCCAGCTGCAACAAACTACTTCTGAACGGCCTGAAAAGGTGGGCTGCCAGCGCCAATCGCCGACAGCCCAGATTTTACTCGCACGAGGCATAGCGTTCGGCTCATGTCCAGCGTGTGAATCGACTGAAATCAGTTCCTTCATCACGATGACGTCCACCGATCGCGGCGCCCCACCAGGCAGCAAGTGCCGCAATCAGTAGCGAAACGGCTAGTATAAACCCACCGATCACGCCGGCCTTGCGAGCAATATTAGCTGCTTCACGCGCCGCTGTCTCAGCCTTGGCCGCGGTCATTTCGGCTTCTGTCAGCAATTGCTCGACCCGTTTGGACGCCGCGTCAGGCGATAAATCCGTGCGTGCCGCGACGACGCGGGCGATGTAAGCGCGATCGTTTGCGCTAACTTTTCCGTCTGCTGCTCCGCCGGCAAGGATCCGACCAACTTCGGCCTTTGCGTCACTAGCGCCAGCTGCGGGGCGCGGAGTGTCGGTGCGAAACAGGCTGTCAACGACATAACCGGTTGGGTCAATCTTGCTGGCAACATTATCGGGAGTGGCAGATTGCGCCGCTCCAGCGACTGCGGTTCCCGCAGTTTCGACAGCCGTACCAACAGCAGCGGCCCCCGTACTAACTGCCGTTCCGACAGATGAGGCGGCCATATAGGCGCCGAGCAGGGCGCCGACAGCCCACACCATCAGCCCATGCGCGCCATCCCGCACTTCAACTTCGTGAGCGCTGGCATCGAGCCAGCGGCCGCGCAGCCGGCCAGTCAAATAACCGCCCATCATGAAAGCGGAAACCTGCACCCAGATTACCCATATGCCAGTAGCTATGAGAACACCTGTTGGCGCGAAGCCTTCACCACGCAAAGGTGAGGTTGCAGAAAGCCCGACGGCTGCGCCGAAGGTGATGAAAAGAAATGATACGGCAGCGGCAAAAATGGCGCCTGCAATGATTGCGCCCCAGTCAACATAGGAGTGTCCTCCGATGTCCGTACCGGTTGCGACCGGTTGTAAGGATGTGGTCATTTTTTGTTTCTCCGACGATGTGCGATGGATCGAAAGTTGTTACCGGTATCGCGCCTCAGCGAAGTCCGAGAAAAGATAAGATGGCGAGGACAACAACCACTAGGCCGACGAGATAAATGATCTGATTCATGACGTTTCGAGCTCCGATAAGAGGGTTTCGTTGGGCCGCTTCGCCTTCTCAATGAGCGGCGGCGTGTTCGGAAAACAAAGCAAAGGACATTTCGTTCCCAGCATCCAATCTTGGCCTGGAGCAACGTATCAATGATCCGGCGCCAACCGTCGAAATTCTGTCGTCGACTTGGAACGTTTTGGCTCAACAGGTGTTCGATACTCGTAGGACAAAAGTCCAATCGGGTGACGTGTCCATTGCCCGCCAGCAGCAAAGGAAGTTGAGATGCCAATTCTTCTATGGTTTATGGGTGTGCCATTGTCTGTCATATTGATTTTGCTCGTGTTGACCTGAGCCGGATTAGGTCGCGAGCTGTCGCCCGTGCGCGTCCATATCAAGCAGAATGTCCTGCTTGCTTTATCGGTTTGCTGCGCCACACCGTTGGGGCCTTCGACAATCTCCAGATCTACGTTATATCGGTCATTCGAATGATGACGATAACGGAATAGAGCTGCCATGGATTCCAAGCTGGGCCTGTACCTTCGGCGTTTAATTAAGAGTATGTGGTTTCGCGCCTCGGCCTTCTCAGCGCTGGCCGTGGTGGCCGCGCTGGTGTCGATCTTTGGTGAGAGATATGTGCCGCCCGGTCTCTCGACCTCGATCGGTGCCGATGCGCTGGATCACATACTCGGTATTCTTGCCTCAACAATGCTCACAGTTACGACGTTTTCGCTGGGCATTGCGGTATCAGCGTACAACTCAGCGGCGTCCGCAGCAACACCGCGAGCGACCAACCTCCTCATTGAAGACACAACAACTCAGAACGTTCTCTCGACATTTGTCGGCGCCTTTCTGTTTAGCCTGGTCGGCATTATAGTTCTTCAGACAGGTGCCTACGGCGAACAAGGTCGCATAGGGCTGTACCTGATGACGATTGTGGTGATCATTGTTGTGGTTGGTTCACTGCTGCGCTGGATCGGACATCTGACAACGTTGGGCCGCATTGGCGACACTCTTCATCGCGTAGAAACTGCGGCACGCGATGCCATGGATGTTCGGCTGGCGAGACCTTACCTCGGATGCGAACCGCTCCCTGACGGCTACCGTTTACCGAGAGGCAATCATCCAGTCTACGCGACGGCGATTGGCTATGTGCAGCATATTGATGTCGAAACTCTGCATGAGCTTGCGGCGACATGGAAAATGCAAATCGCCATTTCCGCTCTACCAGGTACATTTACCGATCCAGCGCGCGAGGTGTTAGTCACTGAAGCGCCGCTCAATGAAGAACAGAAAATTCAAGTCTGTCACTGCTTTGTTATTGGCCAGAATAGAACTTTCGAACAAGACCCACGCTTCGGGATCATTGTCCTGTCTGAAATCTCAGCTCGGGCATTGTCACCCGCCGTGAATGATCCAGGCACCGCAATTGACGTCATTGGTAGGCTTGTCCGGCTATTGCACCATTGGACCTCACACACAACCAACGAAGAAGGGGTTGAGGTCGTTTATCCTGGTGTGTTCGCACCAGGATTGAAAATGTCAGATCTATTTGACGATGCGTTCACATCAATTGCGCGAGACGCAGCCGGCATTGTTGAAGTCAATATTCGACTCCAGAAAGCTTTGGCCACACTTGCAGCAAGTGACCGCGCAGAAGTTCGTGAAGAAGCGCTTCGGCATTCTGTTTTGTCCCTGGAGCGCGCACAGGATGGCCTGCGCCTGCCTGATGACGTCCGGGTCTTGAAATCGGTTAGAGACGATCTGATCAAGAATGGCGACAACAGACCCGAGTGATGAGGCGAAAGCATAAAAAATGAGAAACCGAGCCCGACGAGAGTATGGTCTACGTCATCTCTTCTGGCTGATGACGATGTGCATCGCTGTGGCCCTGGGCGGCACAAACATCGCAACCGCTCAGACTGGGGCCGTACCCGAAGAAGCGCCTGCTACCGTCCCCGACAAGGAAGTTGTTGTTGATCCGCGCGCGGATGATGGCGATATCGCCCAGCGTCTTACACGCATCTTGCAAGCAAGCGGTTGGTTTCAGAGTCCACGTGCATCGACCAATGAAGGTATCGTTTTCCTAGACGGTAAAACAACGCAAAAGCAGCATCGTGAATGGGCCAGCAATGTTGCGCGCAAAACGCAGGACGTTGTAGCGGTGGTCAATCGGATCGAGGTTGAACCGCAGGTGAAATGGGACTTTACGCCGGCTTGGCGCGAGCTGCGCAACATGGCCAATCAGGCCAGTCAATTACTTCCGCTACTAGTTCTGGCGGCGATCGTTCTCATTATTTCTTGGTTCCTAGCGAAAGCAGTAAGCGCGACGGCACGATGGGTATTGCGCGACAAGATCAACTCGCCACTGTTGCTCAAGGTTACGTCGCGCGTCATTGCCATTCCGTTCTTTCTTCTGGGCATCTATCTCGTTTTGCAAGTTGCCGGGCTTACTCGACTTGCCATCACACTGCTCGGTGGCACTGGCGTACTCGGTCTCGTGCTCGGATTCGCATTTCGGGATATTGCGGAGAACTTCCTGTCAAGCTTGCTGCTCAGCATCCGAAACCCGTTCAACGCCGGAGACTTGATTGAAGTTGCTGGGCATCAAGGTATCGTTCAGAACCTCAATACCCGCAGCACGGTGCTGCTGACACTCGACGGGAACCATATTCAGATACCAAACGCGACAGTCTTCAAAGGCATAATCAAAAACTATACGAGCAATCACTCGATGAGGGCTGAGTTTGTTGTGGGTATCGGTTATGACGATCCGGTCAGCGCCGCTCAGCTTGTAATTGTTCGTACGCTTGCAGAGCATCCGGCAGTCATCGATGATCCAGAGCCGATGGCCCTGGTTGATGCACTGGCAGCGTCAACCGTCAATGTTCGCGTCTACTTCTGGTTCGACAACACAAAGTACTCGCGCCTCAAGCTACAGTCCGCATTGATGCGGCAATTAAAACTGGCACTCACCGACGCTGGCATATCCATGCCCGACGAATCTCGCGAAGTGATTTTCCCGCAAGGTGTTCCATTGTTGCGGGGGGCGGACACTATCAAGCCAATCGACAATCACCGAGATCCAACAACCGGCACAGTCGACTCAGGTGGACATGTCGGCGAACCGGATATTGCCGAAGGTGAAGGCGACCTGGAAGCGGATGAGAATACGGCGCAACGCCGAGCAAGTCCATCCTCCAGTGAAGACGCTCAGGAAAACTTCCTGAAAGACGTACCTTCGCGGGTGACAGCTTCAGATTAATCGCTCTCAGATGGATGCTCCTGATTTTGAGCAACGTGCACGACAGGCATATCTGGCTTAAACGTTAGTGTGCGATAAGGAAACGGAATCTCGATACCTGCTTCGTCCAAAGCGCGTTTTACGGCCGCCACGACCTGATCGCGCGAAGCGCGGATATCGACTGGCTGCGAACCGGTCCACCATGTCACTTCGAAATCAATCGAGGAGCTGTTGAATGCCTGTGCGAAAATTTGAACATCTCGCACGTCGTTGCGCACCGTATCGACATCGCGTACGGCCTTCGTAATGACCTCTCGGGCGTGGTCGACATCTTCACCGTAAGCAACGCCGCAAAGGACTGTCGTCCGTCGCAAATCTGCATTGGTCAGCACGTGCACTGGCTGCTTGAGAAGCATCGCATTAGGTACCACAACCAGCTGACCGTCGGTTTGTCGGATCTGTGTATCTCGGATGGAAATATTCTGGACCTGACCCTCGATGTCATTGCAAGCGATGAAATCTCCGAACCGAAAAGGCTCGCGGACAAGAAGAAGGATGCCGGCAAAGAAATTCTCAAAAATGTCCTTGAATGCTAAACCAATGGCGACCGATCCCAAGCCTAGTGCGGTAAGTGCCTTGGCCGGCGTGATCGTTGGAAAAGCAATGGTCATTGCAATCAGGGCGCCTGCAAACCAAATGCTCGTTGATGCCAGCATCTGGACCACTTCGATTAAGGAACGGCGGACACGCGCCGCGGAAAAGACTTTTTCAATGGCATAGCGGGCTAATTTCGCAGCTAACCAGATGAAAGCTAGAACGACGATGGCAGCGAGCAGTTGAGGTAGATGCTGCCAGAAGGACTTATAGTACGCATCAAGTTGGTTCAGCAGTGGTGAAGGGATCTGCATAGAGTTATTGCCTTTGTAATCTACGGGCTGGTTTCAAAAATCGCACTCTCTTGGCTCGAATGCAGCAACGTTATGAGACCTTCGGCCTTGCTTTCGCCTCGCGCGCTTCTTTCAACGACCAGAAGGACGACGCCGCGGTTGATGTATTCGTCCAGGCTGCCTTGCGCGCCGCGTTCGAATTCGAAGCGGTCAAGAACATCTTTGGCTTGTTTGACGGGGGGCGCGATCTCGAAACCACCGCCGGCCAGACTGAGAGCCAACCAGACTTGATCGGCCTTCGATTTGTCAGTCTTTATTGCAACAAAGAGGTGGCGCCCGGTGTCCCGATGCGGATAGCGCACGGAAACTTTGTGAACACTGCGCAATTCACCACCCTCGTAGACATAGGCAGTACGATCGCGTTCGCTGATCACAATCGCCACGTGATCATCGGGAGAAGCGGCTACTTGCGGTCGCCAGTTGTTCTGACGAGGGCCGCACTTGTTTGGCGCATCATTCGCCAAATCCTCCTCGTGAAAAAATCCGATATCATCAAAAAGCTTCAGAGCGGACGGGTTACTTGCGACGACCAGCACAGCACCCGGCGCGGTTACGCGCAACAGCTCTTTCGCGAACTGCTTGGGCACGCGGAGCCCTTTCGCTTTTGCCAGCCGTCGCATGCTGCCTTCTGCAAACAGTGCCTTGCCTCTCCAGGCGATGCGTGTCCGCACCGTACGCGGAACAAACCTAAAACGTGAATGCGAGGGATCACTCCGCTCTCGTAAGATGCTGTAGACCCCGTCGGGCAACATCTCAGATGTTGCCTGTTTCGTGAGAATGATCTGATTGGTTTTGCGGCCGGACTTGATGACCAAAAGTCGAATTGTCGGCCTATGGAAAAGCAACACTACGGTGTTGCGCTCTATTTGCTCCGTGCACACCGCCACTTCTGCTCGGGCGGAGGATGCATACACAAGACTCAAAAGGCACAAAATCATCCGCTGCAGACAATGAGTGCCTATGATGAATTGAGTAAAGTTTGTCTCATGCTTCACTGAGTCAGGACTTCCCGGCGGAGCCATTGCCATCCTTGATTTTCCGGTATGCACTCTCGAGATCTCGCTTGAGAGCGCCCCATGCTTTCGCCAGACCGTGACCCATGTCTTGTGCGGCAGATTTCACTCGATGGCCTGATCCTAAGACAGCGTCGCTTGCGGCTTCGCGATGATGCAACGATCGCTCGTTCAGGTTGGACGCCAAATCCTTTATCGTGTCCGTGGCCGCACCAACTGTGTCAGATACCTGTTGGCAGAGATTGCCTGCTTGTTCTGTGACGGTATCAATCGCGCCTTGCAGAATCTGCCTATCATCCCGTGCCTGGGCCGGTCCGGTTTCGCTATCTATCAGGCGGTCAGTCGTCTTGTCTTTCAGCTCAATGACCTGTCGTGAGATGTCGTCGTAACGTTGTTCGAGGTCCGAGATCACATCCTGGTCGACGCAATTAAGCTCAACCCGCAACTCTTCCAACATTGTGCCAAACGAGCCCAACTCCACTTCAAGTTCACGCCAGTCGCTAACCAGTCGCTGCGGCGTAGCATCGGTTTCATGAGACATTGGGTTCTCGATTCCTTTGTCAGTCGGTGACCAGCTTCAACTTTCCCTGGTAACAACACCTGGGCGGAGTGGAAGTTCCTGAGGAACGCTCTTAGTTTTTGAGGGTTAAAGCTCGAACGCGAATCAAGTGGGTTTGCCGGTCAAAGTCAGATACTGCTTGGCTGCCATTAATAGTGTGAGGTGTGGATATGCCTGCCGACGAATTGAACGATAAAGTGGAGTTCCCCGGTCAGGCCGATGATCGTCCCGAAGCTCTGATCGAAGCGCAGAGCAAGGAGGAGCGCAAAGAAAAGGCGAAAGAGCACGCTTTTCCCGACGCTTTAACCGTCTACGACGTCGTGGCCAAAGCGGGGGTCGAAGAAATGCAGCGGCCGCTGACCTCGCTATGGTGGTCAGGCATTGCCGCGGGCCTTGGCATCAGCATTTCGCTTTTCATGATGGCATCGCTGCGGGTCGCTTTGGAGGGTGTGCCGGGTGCGGGAGCATTGGAGAAGTTCGGCTACTGCTTCGGCTTCCTGATTGTCGTCTTGGGGAGACTGCAATTGTTCACCGAAAACACCATTACGCCGGTGCTGCCAGCCATGCATCAGCGCAGCGTTGAGGCATTCAAATGCGTCGGCCGTTTGTGGGCGGTGGTGTTTATTGCAAATCTTGTTGGGACATTCTTCTCAGCGAGTCTCCCCATGATTGTGCCATTGGCATCCGATGAAGTTGGCAAAGCGGTGCTCGACATCTCAATGCACTTTGCCGAGCGTACGGCGGAAGAATCGTTTTTTACCGCGATACCAGCAGGTTTTCTGGTTGCCGCCATGGTTTGGATGTTACCAAGCTCTAACGGATTCGAGTTTTGGACGATCATCGCCATGACATACGCGATTGCCCTCGCCGATACGTCGCATGTCATTGTTGGGTCGACTGAACTCTTCACAGTGATGCTGCACGGCAAGATGAGTGTGCTCGACGGGATCGTGCAACTGGCAATGACCGGGGCGGGGAACATACTCGGCGGCACAGGGTTGTTCGCATTGCTTGCATACGCGCAGGTTAGACAAGAGATCTAACCGCGCGTGAAAGTTTCGATCGTCGCAATTCACCATTGGAGCATTCAAGTTTTGAGTGAGCGGCAAAAGAATATTTGCAATGAGCCTTGCACCAGCCAAGCAGTTCTAGAAGCCGTCATTGCCAACTCTGCACTGAAGTAAGGCCTTATCCCTTCTTGGGAATTAGCGTCATATGATTGGTCCCGGTGATACGTTAGTTCGTTTTCGGCTTCTCCTGCAATGATACGATGGCTTCACGAGCGGGAGGACGATATTCGCCTCGTCAAAGTAACGCGATCCATCACGGTTTAGTTTATGATCTCTGTTCAAGCCGGATTGTCGTGGCACTAAACGGTCGTGACGGGGCGCCGTCGATCATCAATTTCACGTAGATGTCACGATTGGGCAGGCTCAACAGATCAACATGCGAAAAGATGGGCTCCAGCTCCCGCGCAATAAACCAAGCATCGCTAGCCCCCAACCGAAAACTGATCAATGTACCAGCGTTGCCAATGACAGCTTCCCTAATATCCGGATCCAGCTGCTGCAAATACTGATGTGCCAACACACATCCCACGCCGAACTTTCGCAGTTCACTCAGCATGTTTGCCAGCGACAACGTCGTGAAGTTCTGAAACTCATCAACATAGACATGAAACGATCGCCGGTCTCCTTGCGATATGTTGGCGCGACTGAAGGCAGCCAACCCGAGCGACGTCACAATCATACCGCCGAATAACGACGAGCTGTCCTCTCCTAAAATCCCTTTTGAGAGGTTGACCAGCAAGATCTTACTGTCGTCCATCAGCGATCTCAGCCGCAACTGTCCGTCCGGACGAGTTAAGATTCTGAGTAAACGCGGATCAGCTAAGAAGGCACCGATTTTATTCTGAATTGGCGCAATACCATCGGCTTGATAGCGGTAGGAGTATTTCGGAAACTCAGTTTGCCAGAATTTCCGGACCTGCGCGTTCTCAATCTGCTTGATGGCTTGGTAGCGGAAAGCTTTATCGGCGATCATCGAAAGCACGTCCGGCAGTATCGCCTTCGGCTGATCCAGCAGTGCCAAAACCGTATTGCGCAGGATGTGTTCCATGCGCACGCCCCATGCGTCATCCCACATCTTCTTCAACACATCCATGAGCCCAGACGCAACGAGTGGACGGAGCTCTGATCTGACGCGCATCAACGGGTTATAACCGTAAGGCTGCTTGGGGTTGGTGACGTCAAAGTAGATAAGATCGGCCTGGCGATTGACGGGCACGCGCGCGATCAGGCGCTCTACGAAATCACCGTGAGGGTCAATTAATGCGCAGCCGCGACCGGCTGCAATGTCTTGCGATATCAGTGTCTCGAGCAGCGTTGTTTTGCCAACGCCCGTCTTTCCGATGACGTAAATGTGGGACAGGCGGTCAGCTTGCTTGATACCAAACGCAACGTGCCGGTCGCGGGCGTTGGTGCGCGCAAACAACGAAACTTTGGTGTCGAGTAACATCGCACTATCGTCCCTCGTTGGGCGACTGGTCAGTAGCGGCTCATACCGGTTCAACATGGCCGTCCGCAACAGGTGGCCTCAGTGGCCGCTTTTGCACCGCTACGCGCGTGCACCTGCGCGCGCGAAAATGGCGGCAGCACCATGACCGGTGCCAGTTCAAAACGAGAGGAGAACGACCATGTCAAATGGTATAGCGCGTCAACCTGATTACTCCGTCAAGTCTTCTGAGAAGTATCTTGATGACAACAATCAGGTCAGGTATCGCTCAAGTCTGATTGGGGTTGGCTGGATCAACACCGATGAAAAGGGCGAACAGCGCATCAACGTCAAGCTACACGCCTTGCCCGTTACCGGCGAATTGGTTCTGTGGACGTATGAGCCATACCAAGAAGCGCCCGTTGCACAACTCGCAGCAGCACAGGCTTAATTGACGAGCCGGCCACATTTTGTGGTCGGCTTTTTCGCAATCGACTTACAAACACCCCCTATCTTATCAAAAGTGGCAAGCGTCGTCGGAGGACTGGCAGCCATCGAGCTGCGGACGATTGGAGCACGCATACATTCCAAGCATGGTTATGCTTGTTTTAAAGTCTGGCCCCGATCAATCGCTCAAAGCATGAAATAGATGGTTTGACCAGTGTAAGTCGTCGTTTTGAACGCTACCACTGACCGCGTGCTGGTGGCTGAACGTCCGCCGCCAGCGCAGTTTTTTGCACGAACGTCACTTGTCAAAAAGAGGCGTTCCAAAGGACGCCTGATCAGTTCATGCGTTTCTTGCCAAACTTATCTTTGGAGGCAGTCGGAGCGGGTGTTCGCCCGACGTGCTTTACTGTCCGTCGTCACATAATCTGGAACAGTTGAGCGTTTGATCTAAGCGAGTGATTGGCTCATCGTTTTCAAAGTTATGCTACGGCGTTGCGATGTTGCAAGCGCCGTGTTTCGAATGTCTTTCGTTTGATCCTTTCTCTCTCCAGCAAGATGATCTTGTTACGACCGAAGTAGACGTCTGCGGGCGTCACGTTGTTGAGGCTTTCGTGGTAGCGCTCGTGATTGTAGTGGGTCACGAATGCTTCGATGCTTGCCTTTAGATCCCCGGGCAGAAAGTAGTTCTCCAACAGCACGCGGTTTTTCAAAGTTTGATGCCATCGCTCGATTTTTCCCTGCGTCTGAGGATGGTATGGCGCACCACGAACATGATCCATCGATTGATCGTCGAGCCATTCTGCCAGATCACCAGAGATGTACGATGAACCATTGTCCGACAGAAGTCGCGGTCGATGTCTGACGTTGACTTTGTCACAACCTGACGCCTCCAATGCAAGTTCAAGCGTGTCAGTGACGTCACTGGCTTTCATGGTAGTGCATAACTTCCAAGCGATGATGTAACGCGAGTAATCATCAAGGACGGTCGAGAGATAGAACCATCCCCAGCCGATGACTTTGAGGTAGGTGAAGTCTGTCTGCCAAAGCTGATTGATCGCCGTTGTTTTGTCGTGGAACTCATCAGCAGCCTTGACGACGGCGAACGCGGGACTTGTGATGAGGTCGAGCGCTTTGAGTATTCGATAGACGGAAGACTCGGATACGAAGTAGCTCCGAGTATCTGTGAACTTCACCGCCAGCTCGCGCGGCGTCAGTTCTGGCTCTTCGAGTGCGAAGTCGACAATTTGCTCTCGGACATCGTCCGGGATGCGGTTCCAGACGTGGCCAGGCATCGGCTTTCGATCTTCTAATGCATCAAGTCCACCGGTGAGATACCGGTCATACCAACGATAGAAAGTCGTACGTGGGATGCCGAGCGTATCCAATGTGCGTTTTGCTGGCAGATGTGATTGCTCGACAAGGCGAATAATCTCCAGCTTCTCCGTCGCGGGATACCTCATGTGTCGTTGCCCCCACTTCCGATCATGCTTTTTTTGAGCAGCCGAAGTTCCAGGGCCTGCTCCGCGACAACCTCCTTGAGGTGTAGCGCTTCGCGTCGTAGATCCTTCACTTCATCAGAGGTCGCTGCCCGTGCGGTATCACCGGCTAGCCGCTTTTTGCCAGCCTCCAAGAACTCCTTTGACCAGCTGTAGTACATGCCCTGTGCGATACCTTCCTGACGGCACAGCTCGGCAATGCTGTCTTCGCCGCGCAGTCCTGCAAGGACGATCCTGATCTTCTCCTCGGATGAATATCGCTTCCGAGTTTGACGCCGGATGTCTTTGACGGTGCGGTCAGAAGCTTCAGTTCTACGTCCCATGTGGCACTCCTCAGTGGTGAGGATGAGCCTAGAAACACTCAGTTAAAAAATGATCTCAGAAGGTTCCAGGGGGGCTGACGTCAGACAATCATAATCGATAGTCAGGGCGATCTCATTCGCACGGTTTCCAATCTGGCATTATTTGAACCAGATGCTGAGAACAGTCTCTCCGACAAGTTCATGTTGATTGATCCCAACGACATTGCCTACCCGGCAGCCCTCAACATGTTCGATGTCAACATGGACCGGGTGAAGGCCTTTCCAGCCCTTGAGCGTGAAAAGGTCCTCAACGGCACGATTGAGCTCTATGAGTACATCTTTGGCGCCCTGCTTGGAGCCGAGCTCACTCAAAAGCAAGGCCTGATCTTTCGCTATCTCGCCCGTCTGATGATGGTCATACCCGGCGCCAACATTCAAACGCTGCGCGAGCTACTTGAAGATGGCAATCGCTTCAAGCCGCACTTTGCGCGGCTGGAAGGCTCATCCCGTCATTTCTTTGAAGCCAAGTATTTCTCAAAATCATTTGCTGCCACCAAGACACAGGCGCTGCGCCGGCTCTGGGGTGTGCTCTCCAATCCCACCTTTGAACGGATGTTTTCTAACCAGGAAAACAAGGTCGATTTGTTTGCAGCCATGAATGCCGGCAAGATCATCATGATCAACACCGCCAAGGATCTTTTGAAACAGGAAGGCTGCGAGATCTTCGGTCGCTTCTTTATCGCCATGATCGCGCAAGCGGCACTGCAGCGCGCAGCTATAGCTGAAAGCAATCGCCGCGAAACCTTCGTGTACATTGATGAAGCGCACGACTATTTCGACGACAACATCGAGAACCTGTTGAACCAGGCGCGGAAATACCGCGTTGGCCTTACGCTTGCTCACCAAAATCTCGACCAACTCTCAGCCGGACTTCGTGCCAGTATGATGACGAGTACTGCGATCAAGTTCGTCGGGGGGCTTAGCGCCAAAGACGCTAAAGCCTTTGCACCTGATATGCACACAGGCCAAGATTTTCTGCAGTCGATGCGCAAATCTGGCAACCAGACGAGCTTTGCCTGCTACGTGCGCAACCAAACCGAGACAGCGCTTGAACTGTCAGTGCCGCTTGGCATGGTCGGCGGTCTTCCGACGATTGGCGAGGACACCTTTGCTGCGCTTCTTGACTACAACCGATCCCGCTATGCCGCGCCTTTGGAGTGCTTTGAGGCCCAATCCACTGTGCCAGAGCAACCGGACCTGCCGCCTGACGACCGAGAGCCAACCACCACAGCGAGCGGTACCGGGCATCGTGAACTGCAGCTGCTGCTCAAGCAGACTGCACAGCACTATGGTCATAGCGCCGACCTTGAGTTCCCGGTGCTTGATGGCGCAGGCAGTGTCGATGTTGCCATCACCGCGACAGGCCGGAGAATTGCCTGCGAGATCTCAGTGACTACCAGGCCGAATCATGAGCTGCAAAACGCCAGGAAGTGCTTGACGGCAGGCTTCTGCGAAGTTTGGATGATCTCTGAAGATCCAACTCATCTCACCAGATTGGATGAGCACCTCACGGTTTCTTTGCAACCGTGTGAACTTGCCAGGGTGAAGTTCCTCTCACGTCCGTTAGCATTGCGAGAGATTGAACGACTACCTCGTGCCAATCCCACCGAGCGCTCACGCGCCTTCGGTTATAACATCGACGTACAACTTAAACCGCAATCCACCGAACAGAAAGCTCAGCGGCGCCAGGCACTAAGCCAGCTCCTGACGCAATCCAAGGTATCGCCATGACCAGGCTTGGACCGGCCAGTTTTGGCTTTCAGCGACTAGATGGTCGCTTGGTGGCTCACCCGGATGAGGCACCGATACGCCGATACATTTTTGAGCTGTTCTCGGAGCATCAGCGCAAGAAAACCGTCGCCATGATCTTAAACGCGGATGGTCATCGCACGCGCAGTGGAGCCGAGTTCAACGGGACAACCATTGGACGGCTTTTGACCGAAGAGGCTGCCAAAGGCATTCCGGATATTGCAGACGCCTTGGTTCCCGCTGAGCTTTGGCAGCAATGCAATGAGATTCTCAAAAAGCAGCGCAGCGAAGGACCGGCACGCCGCAAGGTCTCACATCTCTTTGCTGGTCTGGTTCACTGTCAGTGCAACGCAAAAATGTATGTGCCGAGCAACACAAGCAAGTATGTCTGTGCCACTTGCCGCTTGAAAATTCCTAGTGTTGATCTGGAAGCCCTGTACCTACATCAAGTGGCCGAGTGGCTCGTGACCGATCAAACGCTGGATAGGTCTAACCTAACATCCTTGTGGGCTACAGCCTCTTTTGAAACCCGTCGTCAGTTCATAGAGCAGAGCGCCGAGCGCATCATTATTGATGGCAAGAAGGTCACGTTTGTCCTTTTTGAGTTATAGGAAACGTTGACAACAAGGGCCCGTATTTTCTGGCGTTTCGGGCACTTGATCCAAGTATGGCGGTCGTGCGACCAGACCTGAATGAATCAGGGCACATTAGAGGGTCACAAGTGCCCTTGTTGCCGTGGCAATTCCGTTCTGATGACGACATCTTCACTCCATTGCAACACACAACGATGGAGAACGCGGATATGCAACTCACCAAAGAAAAGCACGGCTCGCCCAGATCTACCTTGCCGGCAGAAGTGGTCGTTCTGACCACCCGACAAGCAGCGAACTATGTCGGCCTGTCAGTTTCAACTTTGAACAAATGGCGATGTTACGGCTTTGGTCCGAAGTATCTGAAACTTGGTCGGGCCGTACGGTACCGACAGGAGGAGCTGGACCGGTATTTAGCCGGGCAGTTGTATCAGTCGACGCTCGAAAACTAAGCCACACGCAACTATCAGCAAGGATCCCATCATGTTCTTCTCTAAGCCAAAGAAGTCAAGTCGCTCGTACCGGAGCACGCGCCGCAGATCAAGTATCCGGAAACGACCGGTGCGTCGGCGATCTACCGCCACACGCCGCCGCTCGCGCAGAGGACTACGACCGCGTATCTCGGCATCGGTCACCTTTTCTCTCTAGAAGACGCTGGTGGGCTGGGAAACTGGTCCGCCAACCAAAACCTATACGAAGAAGAGCACTGAACCTTGATCTATGCTTGCTTCGGCCCACCAAAGGGATGCATCCCTCTAAAGCACCACCGCTCCAGTGGCTGTGCGAGCGGTGGTGGCTCCGGAGGATTTCAATTTCGGGATGACAAGTAGCTGAAAACACTAAGGATGGGTTCTGTAGCCCTGATTAAATTGTTGATATGCAGAGAAAGCCGCCGTCTTCGGCCAAGAGAACATTTCGGGATCTCCCAAGCTGCCGAAATCGATTGCCGACCCGAAAGCGGACACACTCAGGGCAGCATCCCAGGCTCAAGCGACCGTCGCTTTGATCAAACGGACTAAATCGCTACGCGATATCGCCCGCGGCGGGTCCGGTGGTCGTCACCGGTAACCACAACTGAGACTACATCAATGGCCGAGAGAGCGCCGTCCTGAAGATCGGGGTTTTGAACCTCACTTCAGGACAGGAGTTTTCTCATGAGTAACAAAGTCAAACGGCCAATCTCTCCACTCCAAGCGCGCATGATTGAGGATATGACGGCGCGAGGCCTACAGGCCAAGACACAGACTGGCCATATCAGGAGTTGCCGTCGCTTCGCCAAGTGGCTTGGGCGCTCACCGGATACGGCATCGCCTGAAGATGTACGACAATTCCAGCTTCACCTCTCAGCAAGTGACACCAGCAATCAGACCCGCAACATGGTCATGTCCGGCGTCAAGTTCCTGTTTCGCACGACTCTGCGGCGGCACGACCTTGTCGCCGAGATCTTCTATGTCGGTGAGCCACAGAAGCTGCCACCGGTGATGAGTCGAGAGGAGATCACGGCATTGCTCGGTTCCGCCAAGACCCTCAAAGCAAAGGCGATGCTGTCGCTGGCTTATGGCTGTGGTCTCAGAGCTGGCGAAGTGTGCCGTGTAACGGTCGGCGATATCGACAGCGGTCAGGGTATCATTCGCATTATCCAGTCCAAAGGTCGTAAGGACCGCCATGTCATGCTGTCCGATGGCCTACTTGACCTTCTGCGCCAGTATTGGCCAGAACGATCAAGACGGCATGACACCGGCATCCGGCCTGAGCAGCGTTATCTGTTTCCAGGTCGGGCCGGGCCAATGACCACACGTCAGCTCAACCGGTTGTTTCATGAGGCGCGTCAGGAGGCCGGCATCACCAAGCCGGTGAACACTCGAACGTTACGTCACTCCTTTGCAACGCATCTCCTCGAAGCCGGCGTCGATGTGCGCGTGATCCAGGCGCTGCTCGGACATGCCAATCCAATGTCGACAGCGCGTTATACGCGAGTTGCCAACGGTCTGATCGCCGGGTTGAGCAGTCCCATCGATCTGCTGGGAGATTCCCCGACCAAAGGACGCAAACGCAAGAAGGCGAAGCCGAAGACTTAAGTCGCATCGACGGTGGCCCGTCCCCAGTTGGAGATCGCGGATATCTTCCGTGATCACGGAGCCGCATGGCGCGATGTCAACCGCGACCACGTCAGTCTCGACCAGATGAAAGTGATGTCAGCGATCGAGCGCTGCCGCACGTCAGCGCTCGGCGGTCATGTTGCGCGCTGTGAGAACGACAGTTGCGGTCACATGCACATTGCCTACAACAGTTGCCGCAACCGGCACTGTCCCAAGTGTCAGGCAACAGCGGCACGTGACTGGCTCGAAGCGCGTGAAGCCGAACTGCTGCCGGTCGGATACTTCCATGTTGTCTTCACGTTGCCCGCTCAGATCGCGGATCTTGCGCTACAGAACAAGCGCGTCATGTACGATCTGCTGTTCAAGGCAAGCGCCGAGACGACACTGACCATTGCCGCCGATCCAAAGCACCTCGGAGCCAAGGTCGGTATCACTTCCGTGTTGCACACGTGGGGTTCGGCGATGACGCATCACCCGCATGTGCACATGATTATACCGGGCGGCGGGATATCATTCGACAACACACGATGGATCTCATGCCGGCCCAACTTCTTTCTGCCAGTGCGTTTGCTCTCACGGCTGTTCCGGCGCCTGTTTCTGGAGATGCTCGTCAAGGCGCACGACGACGGACGGCTCAATTTCTACGGGGCTCATGCTGGGTTGGCCGATCGCGCCACATTCGATGCCTTCCTCAGCCCCATGCGCAAGACCGAATGGGTGGTCTACGCCAAGGAGCCGTTCGCCGGGCCCGAAGCCGTGCTTGCCTACCTGTCACGCTACACGCATCGCATCGCGATATCGAACCGGCGTCTCGTGCGAGCGGACGAGAACCAAGTTGCTTTCCGTTACAAGGACTACCGCGCCGGATATCGTGAACGTTGGAAGACGATGACGCTCACGTTGAACGAGTTCATCCGCCGCTTCATGCTCCACGTTCTGCCGAAAGGGTTCCATCGCATCCGACACTATGGCTTACTTGCCAATGGCAGCCGCGCAGCCAACATCGAACGCGCCAGAAAATTATTGCAAGTTCCGCCACTGGCAGAGATCGATGTAGATGACGAGGCTGCGGCCAAGTCCGATGAACCGCAGATCCTTAACCTGGCGTGCCCCTCATGCGGCGGCCGCATGATCATCATCGAGGCTTTCGCACCCGGCATGGAGCCGAAGCATCAGCCAACACCAAAACCGATCGACAGCTCATGACGAACCGCAAACCAGTGTCGCCATACATCCAAGTCTCAGCGAGCAGCCAGACGGGCCGCAACCGACAAGCTCGTCCCAACTCAACCAAAATGATGGCTGTGGCCCTCTTAACAGAGGTTCCGAGGCGCCTCACAGCGCCAAATCACCATTTGAGACACACTATGAGCCGCCTGACTTTAGCTCTCGCAGTGACGTCTTGCCTCCAATCCGGCCTCGTGCTGACGGCAAATCCCCATAGAGTGCGCTGAGACGCCACGACACCTGATCCGCGATTTCGTCCACTGACGCTTGTCCGACGCCGACCGTCAGCGCAGGCGCCGATCATCAGCTGCAGCGCACCGGCGTCCGACTAACCTGAACATAAGCAGAATATTGATGAAATGAGGGGCGTGGTTCTAGTCAAGCTCAAAGATGCTTGCCAAAAGCCCAAGTTTGGACTGGCAGCAGTGCAGCCTTCTCAAGTCAATCAATCGAGCTTCACCGAGCAGCTTACCCGCCTTCAATCAACTATCTTGCATTGATTGCACGTCGTCGTTCAGCGTAACCATGCCGTATGAGAGTGTCATAGCAGCGAGGTGCAATTCCTGAGATACTCGCCCGCATGCAGCTTCGCATCTTGGATGTGCCTGGCTCATAGTGAGGGCACAAGCGCTTGTAATCGTGCTTGCACGCACTGCGGACAGAGGCCGGATAAGTATGTGCCACGTGAACAGGTAGCCCTACTATAGGCAATGCAAGCCAGAACAGGAGTCGGAGAGAAGCGAAGTCCACTCCCGTTTTGACTGCGCGGAATGCTTCCTTAGTGGCCAACATGTTGCAGGCCTTCCGACTGAACTGCAGCAGGCACAACGAAAGCTCTCGCCTTTGAAGGATCACATCCCTTTAGCTTCCGCAGCAGCGCTGACTGAAATTCCAACTCGAGACGCGCTTTGCGTTGAGCCGTGTAGGCATCGACGCACCATGCGTAATAGATCTCAGGCGACTCACTCGCCATCTTTCGGATGGCGGATTCGTTAAGTTGAGAGACCGCTATCTTAGCGACATCTCGATCGATGTTCTTCGCTTTGTGGGAGAGGGTTACATTCATTGCTTAGAGGTCCTATCAGTCTGGCGAGTATCGTCCGTCGCATCCGGCGACAAAGATGGCTCGGGATTAGTTGGGTGGAACAGAGACCATTGCGGTTCTAGATCAGTCCAACGACTATCGCCGCGACAATGGCGAATGAAAGAGTGACCGCAATATTCGCAACAAAGATTTCGTAGGTCATTGAGATAACCTCCACAGGGCTTTAGGGGTAATAGCCAAAGTTGCATGCTCTTGAAGAAGGCGACCTGAGGGTCCTTTGTCAGGTCGTCGTTCTAATCGCTATTGCTTGTCGATGCTGGTCTCTTGTTCGGGCTGGTAATGCAATTCACCATCCAAAATTTCGAGTTTATCGTCTAGCGCGACATCATATGAGTCGGGATCATCACCGACATAAACGCTACAAGATACCTGACAAAGGCTTGGGATCTCCTGCGTAGATTGAACGATAAATTCCTGGCGGTGATCGCCTTCGACCACAATGATCTTATGGGTAGCCGCGTCGCGGTTGATCAACGTCGCAGCTTGGACAGAACACAAGCCGAGAGCGATCGTCAGCGCTACTGCGCCGAACGTTGTTTGAGCATCGATGTTTGTCCTGAATTTAGGAGTGAGTTACTTGGAACTAGCAGCCGTTGGCTTTTTGAGCGCGCTCTGCTTCGCAACGGTTGTCTGTTTTGGTGCAACCGGCTTTTGGGGTTTGCGTTTCATTGCCTAGATCCATTTGAGAACGGACTCTAGTGAGCCCGCAACTGACAGATGCTCCTGAAGCTCAATCTTTGCAAACGAATCTTTTTGTAGCTTTAATTCAAAAAAATTCATCTAAATCAGCGTCACGTAGCTGCAGCGGTTTCCTCCGCGATCTCTCGTAGGCCGGTAAGGACAGGCTCGAAACTGTCTTCGTTGTGGTTTTCTGGATAGACGACGTAGACTGGGTAGACGAAGCGGCGGGCACGGGGGACGAGGCGGAGACGACCATCTGCGAGATAGGGTCTCGCTACGCGCAACGGGAAATAACCGGATGCCTTGGTATCGAAAAGGTAATTGATAGCGATGGCACCCAGATCAAGCTGGAGGCCGGCATGACTTGTCGGCGGATAAGTTTCTGCATGGTCTCCCGCAAACTCCGGTCCCCAGTTGACAAAGGCGTAACGCGAACCGGGAATGCCTTTGGTCTTACTCTCACTTGTAATCAGAACCAACTCTTCGTCAAAAACGTGCTCGATGATCAGGCCGGGCCGTTGGGTTGCTCTGTAGACAACAGCAATATCCAACGTACCATCCAGAATCCGGTCCATGAGCTCACCCGAACCACCGACGCTTGCGTTGATCGCAAGGTTGCTATGCTTTTCTTGTAGCCAGGCAATCCACTTCAGAAGGAAGCCTTCCCAAAGACTAATTTGGGCGCCAACCGCGAGATGGTCGACGTGCTCATCTGACAGCGCAACTTCGAGCAAGGCCTGGCGCCAGACCCTGACGAGGGTCGTCGCGTGGCGATAGAAATGCTCTCCAGCCGGGGTCAACTGGACACCGCTCTTGGAGCGCTCCAACAGGCGCTTGCCGATCAGGTCTTCAAGCGTTTTTACGCGCGCGCTGATTGCTGATTGGGTTAAATAGAGCTTGTTCGCGGCTTCTTTGAAGCTACCAGTTTCAACGATCGCGAGTAACGTCCGGGCGTGATCAACATCCATTGGGCCGTCTTTCTCAATGCAATTTTTTTGATTTGTCAGGCCAAAAGGTTTCATTTGTCAAATGCAACGACACAAACGATATGTCGTTTGGAACGAGCGACTGCAATGCTCCGATTGTAGTTGGCGATACCTTCCTCTCCGTCTTAGACACAAGAAGCGCCAACCGATCTGTCGTTCAGCACAATCGTTCTTGGAGGCGAAAGCCAAAGGCTGCGTTTAAGGCCATGGACGTAGTCTGCAGTGCTGAGGATTGGTTGAGTGCCTGTACAGGGCTCGCCAACCTCAGCGCCAAGATCATGAGACCTTTTCAAATCGAACTAACGAAAGAAGAAGGCGTAAGACAATGCTGCTGAGCGATGTACAAAAAAACCGCGTCATCTACAAATTCCTGCCCGCACTTCGCGGCCATTGGCTCGAGGGCGAAAGTCTTGAGGGATTTTACCAAGACGCAACCCGGCGAGCGCTCAAACGAGGATGGTCAATGAGCGATCTGGCAACCGCTGCGCGTTCGGGCAAGTGGGGTAGGCAGATGGGCGAAACCAGTCTCAATCACTAGGCTTGCAAGGGGCTCCAATCGCAATCAAGAGCCTATATGCCTTATTGGCCGTCCCAATTGCCGGCAGCCTTAGCCGTGACAAGCTCGCTTGTGATTGCACTGGCGGCTTCCTTAACTAGCAACTCAACACTCTCACCCTTGGTGTCGACGCCGCAAAGAATGACCCGGGCTTTGTCACTGGTTTGCAGCTTGGGGGCGGCATCTTCGACGGCCACTACATCGTCTGCACTCACCTCGACTGTTTCTCCATCCACGTCGTGGAGAATAAGAACTCTTGGTTTCTGCTGCACGGCCGAACTCCGAACTCAGCTGTCTCAACCTAAGACTCGCATGTATCGGGACCGCTGCAAGCTACATGCTGCAGTCTGATGGTAGAAGAGGTACCTGGGTTCCGCTGTCATTTCCTTTCCCGGTCACCCGTGACACCTATCACCGACCATCCTGGGTCGGCGATACGCTCATGATTCCTTGATATGCACATCACGTTGCGGGAATGGAATCTCGATGTTCTCTTCGTTGAACTTTTCGACAATGGCGACCCGCAGGTCTGTCCGCACTTTGAGGACATTCCTGATGTCGTAGATGAGCACCCGCAAGCTAAAGTCCATTGAACTATCACCAAAGCCTTCGAACGCAACAAGCGGCGATGCTTCACTCATCAGTGTCATTGGATGATCTTTCCCGATTTGAGTAAGTAGCTCGATGACCTTGCGAGGATCTGTGCCGTAGGCAACGCCAACATCGATGAGAACGCGACCCAAAGTATCGCCATGGTCCCAATTGACGACCTGACCAGTGATCAAGTCGGCATTGGGCACAATAACGGTGGACCGATCAAAAGTTCGAATCTGAGTGGACCGCACGCTAATCCGCTGAACGCGTCCTTCGCGATCACCTACGACAATCCAATCTCCGACTTTGATAGGCCGCTCAGCCAGAAGTATAAGCCCGGAGACAAAGTTATTGGCAACACTCTGCAGTCCAAAGCCAATACCGACTGACAGCGCACCAGCGATCAGTGCGAGGTTCGACAGATTGAAACCGAGATAGGAAATAGCTGCAATTAAGGAGAGGACAAATCCCGCGTAAGTGAGGACCGTTGCGATTGAATCGCGTGTACCTGAAGCACTTGTGAAGACATAAGCCGATCGTCGCTCGAACATCCCCCTCAGCAAACGTGTGAAGAGAATCCCAACGACCAGGATCGCAATACTGACAAAGATCGAGAGCAGCGATATTTTGATATCACCGATCTGAAAACCGAGTAAGGCAGACGACACCCAGCTGCGCACCTCAGCCCATTCATAACCCCACTGCAGCAGCAGTAATGGGATGCCGATCAACAGAACAAGTAGGTCAAGGGCAAGGCCAATCGTAACTCCTAGCGTGGCACCCAAAACCGTGCGATTGGCGGCCTCCTCGTCCGTTTCAGTCAACCTGGGACGGGGACTGGAAACAAACTCCGCCGTCAGGTGTACAAGAGTGACGAATACGAAAAGGCCGCCGGTTGTCACGATCTGAGTGCCGATAAAGCGACCGAGACTGACATAGCCGAGGCCGACGGTTGCCAAGATCACAACCGCCAAGAACGCGATGATCGCGAAAAGCCATCTCGGCCAGCCATTGGTTCTTGCTGATTGGGGTGTGGCATCCTCCCGCAAAATCTTGACCAGAAGTAAGCCAAGCAAGAGCAGTCCGAAAACCACAGCAACAAGTGCACTGCGCAGCACAACCACTGCAAGTGGCGAACTCAGATGCTGGTCGATCTGAGTGAAAACCTGATCCACCAACCAAACGATCACTAAGGTACTCAGCAGGTAAAAGATCTTAGGCGCGCTTCGATCATCAATCGTGACAAGGCGCTCGCTTGAATGGTTTGGGCGAAGCGCAAAGTGAGCGGCGGATATGAGAAACACGGCAACTGCAAAATAGACGAAGCACCGCCCGAGCAGCAGTGCATCTTGACCGCTAAACAGGTCAAAAGACATTCCCACTAAGTAGGCTGCAAGCAAGGCAATGGCTACTGGAGCCGCAGTCGATACTGCTCGCCGCAGCGTGATGGCACCGCGCTCCGAACGCGTCTCAACAGGATATGAGATGGTTGCAGGTGAAGAGCGTAAGACCGAAATCAACAGCGCGCGCGCAAGCCAGGCAATTAATAGGCAGCCGACGAACCAGCTCGTATAGCCGATCCTGTTTTGGGCGAATGCTTTTTGAAACCAGTTGCTAACTTGTCGAAGGACATCAGTTGATTGGGCCTGAAAGAGTGAGATCGCACGCCGCCAGTACCAGCCTTCGCTAAATTCACTGGACCGCTTTAAGACCTGCCTGACGAATTGACTGCGGCGAGTCGCGGCGTAGGACGACAAAATTTGCCTGGCCTCAACTCGGAGCAATTCAGCTCGCTTGATCAAGCCATCATAGGCTGCAACTTCGTCGATGAGTGATCTACGCTGTTCCGTTATGTCTGGTGCTTCCTGGGCACCATTCTCAGGAGTTGGGCCAAGCTTCTCGAGGCGAACTTTGCTGGCATCCAGTTCCGGCGACAGCTCATCGATAAAGACGCTCAAATCCGAACGGATACCAGTAAGCGTGTCGCTGGCGCGTTGGAAGTCGGTGGACGTCATTGCCGAATTGCCGGCCATGACTTCCAATGTCGCAATTGTTTGATGCCAGTTGGTCAGTTTTGGAAGGAACTTGTCAATAATCTCCTTTTTGGCACCTTTTCCAATAACGCTCGTCACCCATTCCGGCGCTGTTATTGTATTGGTCTGCTGCGCTAGGGCTGCAGCAGAGCAGACGATGAGAAGCATAGGAAGCAGAAGCGCAAACACCAATTTCCGCTCGATTGTCATTGGACTGTAGCGGAAAATCGTGAATATCATGAAGCAACCTTTGATCACTTGATTTGGTCTTAGAGCGCTGACAAGACGTGCAGAAAGTGTGGCACGGTGCGGCGAGACAGGCCACCCCTCCCAACCTGGCAAGCGAGAAAGTATTGGGCGAAGCTGCAATCGAAGAAACCGGTCTCATTTGTGCGTTCCAGATCCGAGATGACGGAACTGCGCGGGCACTTGATCTGCAACAATTGACAGCACCTGTGCAACATGACGGATGGACGTGGGCACATTTTGACATCCGTGATGCCTCAACGCGACATTGGATAGAGCAGGCCTCGCAATTGGAAACACATGTCGCTGACGCACTCTTATCAGAAGAGACACGCCCGCGTGCAACACGATATACCAACGGCACATTGATTATTCTTCGTGGCGTCAATTTGCAGCCCGACTCTGAACCGACTGATATGATCTCGATCCGGCTTTGGGTTGAGGACAACAGAGTACTCAGCACCCGCATTCGACGATTGCTGAGCGTCAGGGCTCTTCGTGAACGGTGTGAGGCAGGTGATGGTCCGCCATCGGTTGGCGCGTTCATTGTTGATCTCAACATTGGTCTCATAGAACGAATGAGCAATGTCATTCAAACACTTGAGGATGAAATCGATGATCTGGAGAGCGCGTCTTTGAGCGAAGCGCCGTCTGCCATTCGCTTAAGACTTGCAGCAGAACGCCAAAAAATCATTCCACTGCGCCGTTTCCTTTCGCCACAACGGGATGCACTCTCCCAGATCTTATCTTCAAACGCGAGTTGGTTGAGCGACGTGCAGCGCGGACAGCTTCGCGAATGCGCCGATCGATTGACACGCTACATTGAAGAACTTGATGCCATGCGGGAAAAGGCCGCCGTCATTCAGGACAGTATCACCACCCTGCTCGCGGAACAGATGAACCGCACTATGTTAGTCCTTTCAATTGTTGCAGCTATCTTCCTCCCACTAGGCCTATTGACGGGGTTACTCGGTATCAATGTTGGAGGAATTCCCGGTACAGACACGCCCTACGCGTTTTGGATTGTGGTGTTCTTGCTGGTTGTTATCGGAGCAGGTCAAGTATGGCTGTTCCGCAAACTGGGATTGATCGATTGGGAAAGTAAGGCCTGAGAGACCATGTGACGGCATTGAATGGCGAGTGTTCAAATGCCGTGGTGTCCCGAAGAGCGACACAGTACATAGGCCGGTCAATCAATGTCGGTGATACGGCGACTAGCTTGCAGCACGGCTTTTGGTTGAGCAACTTTCGCTGGTGGTTGTCGATTAAATTCTTATGCGATCAATGGAGACTCAATGAGTTCGAACCGCGATACAATCGATCTACCTCAACCCAGAAACGCATCCGGCGAAATTCGAAAAGATGGTGTAGAGGTGGAATTCGGCGGTCTTTCACCGGCTACGGCTGCAGAGATTGTTGCACGAACATTCGGTATAGAAGCGGTACAACTGAACCCCTTTCGCTACGAGGTTCCAACGGTCCATGGCCGGTTCTTGGTCGAATTCGACACGCGTTGGGCTGATCCTGATTTCGTCTCTACGTTCACAAATGATCTGCCCGAAGAGATCCGCAAAGAAGTGACTGAGGGTATTAGCCAAGCCGCTGGTGTCATACTGAGCGGTGTTTTTCCGGTTGAGGTTGTGTGCCCTCCGATTGCTTACAATGAGCTCGGCATTCTGCGACCGCTGACTGCTTCACTAGCCGATACCGGCGCCCTTGGAACCTCGCATTCGGTATTGACGGGCTTTGGCATGCACTTCAATGTCGAGGTTGCAGCACTCACTGTCGAGCATCTCCTTGCTGTAACACGCGCCTATCTATTGCTTGATTTCTGGCTTCGGCGCGAAAGCCGGCTCGCCCTTATTCGTCACTTGCAATACTACATTCAGCCCTTCCCAGAAGCTTACAAGAGGCATGTCCTTTCATCCAAGTATGCACCTGACCTACAGGCATTCATGCAAGACTATATGCAATTCAACCCGACGCGAAACATGGAACTCGACCTGCTACCAATTTTTGCGTTTGTCGATAGTGGGTGTGTTGATGCGGCGCTGCCAGGAATCAAGAACTCACCGAGACCGACATTTCATTGACGATTGCCCAACTGCCGAATCGATGAACCAGAATGGGAGCCTGGCCAGGACTGGGAGAGGTGGTTGGCCATCGAGGCGCTGGCAGCCGATGCGCAACATCTCGAACGGCTATCCCATGCCTACCTTCAGGACGGCCCCGCAACTGAATTGTCCGTCGTCACATAATCTGGAACAGTTGAGCGTTTGATCTAAGCGAGTGATTGGCTCATCGTTTTCAAAGTTATGCTACGGCGTTGCGATGTTGCAAGCGCCGTGTTTCGAATGTCTTTCGTTTGATCCTTTCTCTCTCCAGCAAGATGATCTTGTTACGACCGAAGTAGACGTCTGCGGGCGTCACGTTGTTGAGGCTTTCGTGGTAGCGCTCGTGATTGTAGTGGGTCACGAATGCTTCGATGCTTGCCTTTAGATCCCCGGGCAGAAAGTAGTTCTCCAACAGCACGCGGTTTTTCAAAGTTTGATGCCATCGCTCGATTTTTCCCTGCGTCTGAGGATGGTATGGCGCACCACGAACATGATCCATCGATTGATCGTCGAGCCATTCTGCCAGATCACCAGAGATGTACGATGAACCATTGTCCGACAGAAGTCGCGGTCGATGTCTGACGTTGACTTTGTCACAACCTGACGCCTCCAATGCAAGTTCAAGCGTGTCAGTGACGTCACTGGCTTTCATGGTAGTGCATAACTTCCAAGCGATGATGTAACGCGAGTAATCATCAAGGACGGTCGAGAGATAGAACCATCCCCAGCCGATGACTTTGAGGTAGGTGAAGTCTGTCTGCCAAAGCTGATTGATCGCCGTTGTTTTGTCGTGGAACTCATCAGCAGCCTTGACGACGGCGAACGCGGGACTTGTGATGAGGTCGAGCGCTTTGAGTATTCGATAGACGGAAGACTCGGATACGAAGTAGCTCCGAGTATCTGTGAACTTCACCGCCAGCTCGCGCGGCGTCAGTTCTGGCTCTTCGAGTGCGAAGTCGACAATTTGCTCTCGGACATCGTCCGGGATGCGGTTCCAGACGTGGCCAGGCATCGGCTTTCGATCTTCTAATGCATCAAGTCCACCGGTGAGATACCGGTCATACCAACGATAGAAAGTCGTACGTGGGATGCCGAGCGTATCCAATGTGCGTTTTGCTGGCAGATGTGATTGCTCGACAAGGCGAATAATCTCCAGCTTCTCCGTCGCGGGATACCTCATGTGTCGTTGCCCCCACTTCCGATCATGCTTTTTTTGAGCAGCCGAAGTTCCAGGGCCTGCTCCGCGACAACCTCCTTGAGGTGTAGCGCTTCGCGTCGTAGATCCTTCACTTCATCAGAGGTCGCTGCCCGTGCGGTATCACCGGCTAGCCGCTTTTTGCCAGCCTCCAAGAACTCCTTTGACCAGCTGTAGTACATGCCCTGTGCGATACCTTCCTGACGGCACAGCTCGGCAATGCTGTCTTCGCCGCGCAGTCCTGCAAGGACGATCCTGATCTTCTCCTCGGATGAATATCGCTTCCGAGTTTGACGCCGGATGTCTTTGACGGTGCGGTCAGAAGCTTCAGTTCTACGTCCCATGTGGCACTCCTCAGTGGTGAGGATGAGCCTAGAAACACTCAGTTAAAAAATGATCTCAGAAGGTTCCAGGGGGGCTGACGTCAGACAATTTGCTCAGCCTTACGACATCAGTGCCACAGGCTTCTATTTCACTTCATTGGACGAGTACGACATCGCCTATGCTAACAACCGCAACGACTATGGTCAGCCGGTTGAAGAGTATGAAATCCAATTCATCGATGGCGACGATCTTGACTGTGAGTTGGCCAGGGCCTGGTCAGTTCACCAAGGTGATATCGCTGACTACTTCGACGCGGTTGACGATTGGACCGACGATCAGAAGCTCCACTTCATCATCGCCGTTGGCGAATGCGGTTATTCTTTCGATCCGAAGCAGGACAGCCCTGCCGACTTCGATGTCGATATCTACGAGGCGGATTCACTGAAAGACCTTGCCGAGCAGTTCGTTGACGATGGTCTCTATGGCCCGATCCCTGACAGCCTTGCTCATTACATCGACTATGATGCGATCGCGCGGGATTTGTCGGTTGATTTCACCGAAACAACGATCGCCGGTCGTCGGCTGATCTATGCCTGCCGCTAGCAGGCATGACGCCATGAGCAAAATCATGGCGTCAGCGTCGGGCGATTGTTTTTGATTAGCTCGAAGCCTTTGCAAGTGGCAAATTACCGAGATGGGTCTCGATGACCGCGATAAGGTCTTTGCTCAACGCAAGATTCGTCTTTTCTTTTTTCCAAGCATCATGAAATCGTTCGACCGTCTCGCTCGCCGTATCCAAGACGAGCTTCTGCGGTAGCTTAGCCTTCGCCGCCAAGTGAGCGAGTTCATCGAGCGTGAATTCATCCATGCGCCGCGTGCGGGAGTATTTCAGCGCAGCGTTGTCGTCGGGGATATAGCCGATCGTAGAGACAAAGTCGTAGGCAGGCGCAAGTCGCGCCGTTCGCTTATCGCGATAGATTAACGACCAATTTTTCAAATGCATGTCAGAATTGCCGATCAGCGCGCTAAAGACCAGCCGTCGAATGAATTCCACGATGTCCTCATCAGGCGTCTCAGCCGCAAGCACCGAAGCGATGTTGCGATAGCTTGCCTTGTCGTATTTCCCTTCCGGGTACACGCCAAATACCTGGGCAAAGTCCTCGATGTGATGGGCGGTCGCGTCGTCAGGTCGATCAAACCGCTTAACGGCAAAGGCCGATGCCTTGAGAGCGTCGATCCCTTCGGGCAACCCGCCAATCGACGCGCTATCAATGAGCTGAACCTCTGGAACATCCATGCCGATCATCTGCGCAAGCGTCATCATGGAGAATTCATTCTCGGGGACATTTGCGTAAGTCATCGATGGCAGCTTTACGATCCATGATCCGCCGACACCTTCGACAGGGATTGTGAGGCCACCGTGGGCTTGCTTGACCGCCGAGAATTTCAACTGAACGCCCGCGAGCGAAAAACGCATCGCGTTGGCTGCGGTATCTTTAGCTGCGTCTTTGGCGTCGTCGCCCGCCTCAGAAGGCCATGACGCGTCATCGGCGGCGGTGACGGTAATAGCTCCTGGCAGATCCTTCCCGAGCGCCCAAAGTAGAAAATATTCGCGCTCCGATTTTACCGATGCGCGTTGCGCCAAGTAATCCCGCATCGGGCCTTCGGGCAGAAGATTGGAGAAGAACGGCAACACCCGTGTTTGCGTCGTGCGCACATCGGTAATGAGTGCGCCAAGGTGATCTTTGAACGACAGGCTGAGCGTCGGTCGGTCTGCATTGTCGATATAGTCTTGGCTAAAAGCAAAGAGTGACTTGTCACCGGGGAGCAATGTCAGCGTGCCGATAGCCTCGCCATAGAGTGACACGGTCAAAACAGTTGGATCAGCCATCGGCATCCTCCTCCTCATCCAAAGAGTAAGCGGGTCGCTGCGACGGCGATGCGGTGTCATGACTAATGATGGACTGAACTGCCGGAACGCGATGTCGCGGCACAAGAACCAGTTCAAGGCCAAGGGCGCGGGCGAGTTCAATAAGGCTCGATAGCTGGAGATCAACCGCCCCGTTCTCGATACGTGAGAGATGGCTTTGAGGTAAGCCGACACGCTTGCTCAGCGCGCGCTGGCTCATGCCCTTCTTCTTGCGCGCCGCTTGCAGCGCCTCAGCAATGTCTTGTATGACGGGATTGAGTTGATCTGCCATGATGCATCATTCTTGTTACTAGATATGTCATAGCATATCAATTAGAAGGTCCTTTGTCAAGAATTGATCTATTTTGGCATATAATATGAACCGAATGATATATCAAAGCATATCGCACTTAGCGCTGCTCATGGCGTCAGTGTCGGGCGATTACGAAGAGCCAAGCGGTAGCGCAGGGCTTTGCGGATCAGGTTGATAGTGGCAATCGCGCGGCGTCGATCGGCACTGTAGGCCGGTGCGATGGCGAGCGCTGCGTATTGTGCTTCGAGCATGGCATAGAGCCGGTAGTCAGACATTGTGATGAGTTCTGCGAAGTCAGGGATGGTTTGCATTGTTTGTCCTCCATGGTTCGGAGACCGCGACCGTCGCGGCCTTTCATGGGGAGGCACAACGCACGCCCTTAGAACGCATGGTGTTCGGCAGCACCACTCGCCCGAGTGGCCGCAACGGATGTGGAGGAGCTTTCGCCTCGCGAAACGCTTGCGCCAAATGGGGGGTGCGATAACGAGCCTCTTAGAAAGGCCGCGCAGGGTGCGCGGCAACAATCGGAGGACAAAAAACAAAACGGCCCCGCGAGACGCGGAGCCGCAATGCACTCGTTCTGACTTTCCGCCATGCTGCTACGAAGCAGGTGGCAGCGACACGCCTTTGTACCGAACCAGGCCTTTGACCTTTTCTTTACCGATACCGGCTTGCTTGATCGCCTTGCCAAGAGCCGTTTGCGTTTTTGGATCGATGCCCTGCGCTACACACCATTGCTGATAGTCGGCATAGACCTCCTTCGCCGTCACTTGACCTTCCGCGACTTGCATCAGACGTTCCGCAACATAGGTGGCAAGCTGATCCATCTCGACGACATCGACAGAACCTTCGCCTGCGGTTGACGCTGGAGGCGGCAACAGTGCCGGTCGCTTCTCCTTAGCGATGGCAGGTGCGCTTGGTCGCTTACACCGCATCGTAATGAATGATGGCAACCTCCATCTTTTGCCGGGTGGCAGCGGTTCGTTTGGCCACACCATCGTTGCGAAGACCAGGACCAGTCCGCTTGTGAGTTCAAGCGCGATTGAGATCAGAACGGCACGCACGCGTCCCATCTCATCCGGCTCAAGTGCCACAAGCTGACCAAGCGCCACCAAATGCGGAGGATGCTCGCCACTCGCACCCTTATGCGAGATGGTTGTTAGCTCCTGACGCAGCTTGGCAATGCTGGCATCCAGTCGCGCCGCTTCCGCTGCCGAGGCATGGGCCTTGGCGATCTTCTGATAGGCCTCACAAAACACAATGCTCGGTGTTACCGTTGCATTACTGCATTGTGCGGTTGATCGCCAACGGCGATGACCATGCATTGCCTTCATGTCCGCCAACAAAACAGTCGGTGGTTGCGTCACCGGCAATGACTGCCGTGCCTGCATTGCGCGTGACAGCTGCGTGTTCAACACCTGATAGCGTTGCGCCTCAACGCGGCGTTCACCGGCATCACTGGCTTGGCTCAAAGCTGTGAAGCTGAAGGATGACGACAATGACAGCAGGGTACACACGAAGAACGTAAGCCCCGCCGATATCATCCAGCCAATCTGGTTTTGCGCCATGAGGGTGATGATGACGATCGGCAGCACCGCCTTAACGACATCCATGCTGGCAAGCGCCAAGCCATAGACCCAATGTTCCAGCGGACCCTGCCCCATCGTGAAGCCGAACCCAAAGTTCATCACCACGGATAACAGCACGAGTGCAACACCGGGGATCAACAACACATAGGCGAGCTTTCTGCTTTTCATTTTGGCATGAGGTTTCCTTTCCAAGGTGAGAGGTGACTTTTATAAGCGGGAAGTATGGAGCCTATATAGGTGCGAGCACGCGGTGGTGCGACGGCTTCAACACGATAAAATGCAGCTTCTGAGAATTATTATTGGATCGATTGTGAACTGTGCCGAAAACCGGATTTTGATGCGGCGGAGAAATGGCAAGATCACTGTTTCACGAGGCTAAACGGCCTTGCCCCAAAGGCTGTGTGTGACCCAAGCCTGAACAGGCAATCAAAGAGGCGGATAGCCATCCGCCTTATGGTCACGATTCTTCGGACTGTGAGGCGAACGCATCACAGACGGCCTGATCCTTGCCATGAAATTACGCTGACATGAAAGGCACTCACACCACGTGCACGACGCCGGATATCATAATGTTGCAGAGCCTGTTCACCGCACCGCCAAAACCAAAGCCTATTCGCCTTGATGCCACGCCCGCGCTTCACGAACTGGAAGCCATCGAAGTGACAGCGATTGAGCGTGGTGAGATGTCGGCAGCGCAATGGGATGACGTGTTTGACAAGGCAAAATCCTTCGATCCACTGACGCAAGCGATCGTGCGTGTCGCTATCCATCACCGCTGTGATCACCATGCCTTTCTTGGACGGCGACTGACACGATTGACCGCAGAGGAGGCCGAGTGCCTTGACGCGCTTGCGCCATTGTTTTCCCTGCGTCATCAGATTGAGACCATGGCGGATGATACAATCCCGTCCGATAAGAACCTGCTCGATGATCTGGCGGATGCCTTGTTCGTGAATGTGATTGGTTCTGTGCGGAGCTTTGCCGCTCGTCGCGACATCTACCGTTTGCTTGCACGAACCAAGCACTTTGTGCCGAAGGACTCACCGCGCCACCGCCTTGCCGAATGGGTGCAGGGCTCTGCGCTCGGCGGATACTGTGTCATCGAAAAGCCCTGGTGGGAGGATTAAGAAAGCCGTCGCTTGATGAGCCGCGTCAGACGATACGATTCGATTGAATCGGGAGACAGCGTCTCGCCGTAATCTTCCAAGCGGCGCTTCACCTCAGGGTCTTTCATCATCAGAAGCGAGCTTGTCTTGCCCTTCCACAAGCCCAGCCTGGCAATCAAATGGCGCAGCAATAACCGCTCGACACCATAGGTGGGCGCGTAAGACATACTGCCCAGAATGTCTGATGCCGAGGACGGTTCTTCCAACACCATCGCAATCCGCTGCACAATCTTCGTTCGATAGATGATGGCCTCGGGCTTCCTCCCTGCCAGTGATGGCATTGCCTGAAAGAGAGTGCTGACATCCTTACGCGGCATGTCGAGATGGATCGACAGCGTGTCGATCTTTGTCTCGATGCGCTTCGGTGACAGATAGAACAGCTGCGGGAATTTCAAACCAATGGCCAATGCCGCTGCGCGGTCGATGTCCAACGTATCGCTCAACTCCGTGAGAGTGTTGTTGACCGTCTCCGGCTTATACGTCAGCAAGGTAGGACAGCGCATCAGGAGAGTTTGCACTGTTGCCATCGGTAAGCCGAGCAAATCCGTCAGGCCGTCAACGCGCTGCTCAATGTGTTTATCGGACTGCCACAAGAGTGACGGCGCACGCTTTGCGGCGCGCATGATATCTTCCGTTGAATGTCCGAGTTGCTCTTCAAGCAGTTTTACCCGCAGAATGATCGTCTTCGACATCAGCGCCAAGAGAGACGGATCACGACGGCAGATTGCAATGTAGGTATTGCTGGGAATAGACAGGCCATCAGCCACGGCCTGAATCCTCGTCTCCATTCTTGCCGGTGCGTGCAGCAATATACGCGGGCGAGGCTTTGCTGCCTTGATGAATGAGCTGGGAGACAACCCCAAAAGATCGGCAAAACCCTTCACGTTAGCGGTGATTGATTCTGTTGTGCGGTACATCAGCTGAGGCGCACGGCAATACATATGCACCAGATCGCGTGGGGAGAGGTTCAGCGCTTTGGACAGCTTTGCTGCACGGGCAATGATGATCGCGGGATCACGCTCGCGGTCGAACAACGTCTTCTCGCACAGCGTATAGACGCTGGCCTCAAGGCTTGGGTCACCCGCAAAGGACACCAGCGCATCAACGGCAGGTTTAAACAACTCAGCTGTGCGAAGAGGTTCGCTATAACTCACGTAGCCGGCAATTACTGTAATCAAATTTCATTGGGTTATTTTGCCGATTGAATGACGACGTGAAAAGAGGTAAACTGCCCCTGTTTTATTTCTTTAATTAGTTCTTTGCGTGCCATGACCTTTCGTTCTCTTCTTGCTTCTTCATTTTTAATTTCTCTTCTTTCATTTCCCGTTCACGCGGCCTGTACTAATCCTGCGGGAGTCGAGGGAGAGCAAATTTATAATTCCACCTATGACATGATGCAGTTCTGCAATGGCTCCAATCAATGGGTGAACATGGGTTCCGGCGGCGGGATTACGACGAATAGTTCAAGTATGCAGGATGGGTGGCCGGACACTATTGTGTGTAATTCTGGCGCCGATAACGTCCATCTTTATTTGACAAACCTCTCTGCAAATCCTGTTTACGAGACCCCTCATAGTGCGTTAGGCGCCACTAGAACATATATTGTTTTTGATGGTAGTGGGAATTATAGCTCGCAATCAAGTTTGGCAGGATATGATTGTGTAACAAACACATGGTCCATCTCTGATCTCTATTCTCAAGGTAAAGCCTTCAACTTCATCGGCGGCGGGAATGTCTGGAGCAAAGGCTCCGGCGGCGTCGCGTTTTATAATGGCGGCAATGTGGGAATTGGGACTACGAATCCGCAGAATCCCATGCATTCTTATTTGGCAGCGGGCGGTCCTGCGCAAATGAAAATTGAAGTTGGTGATGGAGCGGCCGGATATTTTTCTTTTAAAAATAATACGAATGAGTGGTTTCTCGGTCAGGATTCAACCGAGACGTTTTCCATTTATGATATTACCGATAGTTCAGCGCGTGTCTTCGGGATTGCTGCCAGCGCAGGCTCAAACGCTTTATATATTAACAGCTCCGGCAATGTTGGCATCGGCACGACGGGTCCGACACAAAAGTTGGATGTGGCAGGAACTATTAAGAGTACGGGCTCGCTCTATGTCAATGGCAATGGATATTTTGGGCAAGATAATACGGCGACCATCATTTATGGTTCGACAGGTGCCGATGATTATCTTGGTTTATATGCCGCGCCCGATGCTAATCTAGGTGCCCGAATTTTGCTGTATGGTCGCGGTGCTTCGAACGGTTCTGTTTATATCAATAGTAATTATAACTCCAGCAACACGACGAACCAGATCATCATGCAGAGGCGCACATCAGCCGGCGCATCAAATGCGCTCATGTATCTTCGCGCTAATGGAGATGCCGTAATCTACGGATCAGCCAAGACATGTTGGATTGGAACAGGAACCGGTACAACGGCATGTACATCGGATGCACGGTTGAAGAATACGGTCAAAACTATTCCGAATGCGTTGGATAAAATTTCCGCCATACGCGGTGTGACATATCGGTGGAATGAAGATGCCAATCTCGGTGATCCGAACCAAGATCATCTGGGCGTTATTGCACAGGAAGTTGAAGCCGTACTGCCGTTGGCTGTGGGTGAGTTTTCACATGATAAAAGTATTCCTGCGGATATTCCGGAGGGGGAACGGGTTAAATACAAGCATGTTGCAATGGATTCGCTTGTTCCTGTTCTCATTGAAGCAGTGAAAGAGCTCAAGAACCAAAACGAAGCCATGCAGGCGGAAATCGATGCCTTAAAGGCGGCGCAGTAGGCGGCATTTGAGTCGAGTTTTAATAAAATCTTAACCTATCTTACCGTGACGTTAACCATTTCACGGTACACTGGGTAAATGGGCGCGCCCTTTCTTGAAACTTAGAAAGAAAGGGGGAGTCAAATGACTCAATCAAACATACGTATTAACGGTGACACCGTCATCGCCGTCGGGGAGATCAAAGAAGTTCGATCCCTGACAGACATCGACCGCGAGCGCTTGAAGAAAGACTTGCCGCATGTCGATGCCGATCAATTCCATACCCGCATCGAGACCAACAGCCGTGTGCGCTTCGCGCGCGAAACGATCGAAGAGATGGGGTTGGGCTTGGTGGAATTCGTTCCCGGTCGCTACGTTCCGGCCGCGAATATCGAAAGCGCAACCGAACTCGGTGATGAGGAAAAGACTAAGCTTTCGGCAGACGATCGCTACACGCTGAAGCATAGCTTCGCCTCGCGTGTGGAGTTGAAGAGCGGCAAGATCAAACTGTCCACTCTCACCGCCGATCGATTGATGAACGATCGCAACCTTGCCATGTCCTTGCGTGGACGTGCGCCAGGTAGCGGCAACCGCTAACACATCCTCACCTCTGAGATTGATTGATGCCCGATGTGCCTTTGGCGTGTCGGGCGATTTCGTGTGGGAGTCCTTTTTGCCTGGTCATGAGGGTCAGCGATAGGTGATGCCTATGATTGCTTTGTCGATAGGTCTCTCCTGTTTCGAGAGGTCATTGATCCGCGTTACCCGCGTGCTGTTTTCGCTGACACTGGCTCATAACCCGCACTTACGTCGGCAACAGGCAAGCTGTTCTCCACTTCGTTACGTCGAGTGCCTCCGATGCGGAACATGCGCCGGACGTATCGCGACAGCCGCGAAGGGTTCGCGGTTTTTAGAACTCGAAACAATGGAGAAAAACCATGACAAAGAAAAAACAATCCAACGCACCGACAATGCGCGCTTACCTCACAACCGGCGAAGGTGAGAACACCAACTGGCGAGAAATCGGCGCCCTATGGCCGCATAAAGACGGCAACGGGTTCAACCTCAAGCTCGATGCGATCCCGCGCGGCGATGCCGCCATCGTCATTCGCGCCGTCCAAAACAAAGCGTGAGGAGGGTGCGATGAAAAACACATCAATCGAAATCCACGAACTCGTCTGGGACGGCATTACGATCAGGATCACCTATCAACCCAATTCCTACAGCGTCGACGGTCTTGCTCATTGTGAAGTGCAATCGATTGTCCCGGACATGATGCCGCTTCCAATCACCGAGACAGGCTATCGCTCCCATCATTTCTTTCCGACGGAAGACGACAAGAAAAAGGGAATTGTTCCCCTTGTCCGCGACTGGCTCGATGCTGAAGCGAAGCGCGTCGACTGGAAAGCCAAGCGCGTGATGGCGGCGCAATCGAGCCTGTTCTAACGCGTAACGCGTTCACGCCGAGCCTCGAAAGGCTCGGCGTGGGACTGATGCTTACGCATCGCATTCAGAACTCAAATCGCTTCGTTGCCACTACGCGGCATCCATCTTCCACATAGCGCCATTCGTATACGGCTCTATTCGTGCGATGATGTTGTAAACGAGATCGTCGTCGTTGATGGCCATGCTCATTTCAACGACGTAACGCATCGGCGAAGACGGCAATGGATGCCTGTCGTTGAGACCGTGCAAGATGCCGAGGAAAGAGCTAGGAAGGTCATTCTGATCGATGATCAAGAGTTCCGGTTGCTTAAGCCCGACAGTGAAGCTCTGCTTGAGAACGTCGTATCCTTCCTCACCCCACAGCTGCGTTCTCCGATCGCCACACTTGACCTCAAAGCAGCAGTCCTCTTTGAAGAAATCAGCGTAGTCCGGCCACGAACCGCCTTCGAGTACCTGCACAAGGGTGAGCATGAAACTGTCGAAGTGGTCTTCGGCATAGATGGTTGAGAAGATCATAATCGTTCCTTTCCTTATTCGTTATCGTGTCTGCCAGGCTTGGTCGGCACTGACTGTGCTCCGGGTTGCTTTCGCGGCGGCGCATCCTGTGCCGGTGTGCGGATCACGGGGCGTATGGGCGTCACCCTTACGGGAGGCCTTCTCCCTCTGCGCCGACGGGGCGGGCGTGCATCCGCCTGCGGCTCATCTTCGCGCAGCGTGAGCGGCGGACGATGCGCCGGGACGGGCTGCGGTTGCGCCCTTTGCGGTGCCGGTGCCGCGACCGTGCTGCTCCGCTGCGGCGCGATCGGCGCGACAGGCTTTGCGGCAGGTTTCTTGCGGTGGATTTCTTGATCGATCCAGGATTGGATTTGCGCCGTCATCCACGCATCCAGCTTTTCCTTCGCTTTGCTGTTCGACCCGATACGCTCCGCCTGCGCGCAATACTGAGCAACACGCGGCTTCATCACCTCGATCATGCGCAGGATCGCCGTTTGGATCGGCAGATGTGCCGAGCGATCCCACACGCTTTCGGAGAAGAAGACCGGCGTGCCCCACGACCCCATCGCATAGATGACGACTTGATTGCCCTCATAGGCGTCGTGCCATGGATTTTTTATCCAGCGTTTGCGAGCGCCGACCCAGTCTTTCTTCGTGCCGATCTCAACACCGGTGATCGCATCGAGCGCGATGGCTTTTTGCGCAGCGCCTTTGATCGGCGGACCAACGGGCTTCACAAAGCCGTCATAGGTGATGGCAATACCGCGCCGATGCAGACGAGGCCGCCCGACATTAAGTGACGCCAGAACACCGATCGCTGCGCCAACCGCACCCCAGATCAGCCAATGCAAGGCGGTCAGGATTGAGAAGAACCCGAACAGCAATCCTGCCACCGTCCACACGGTGATGATCCACGGCCTGGGCGATGTGTAGCGCGGATGGGTATCAATATCGTTCCACCGCAGGACAAACTGCCGATTGGCTAGATCGTCAAACCACAAATGGGTTGTGAGATTCCGGCGCCACGGAAAACCCGCAACAATCGCGATGACCGCATAGACGGCGAAGACGCTGATGACACGTTCTTGCGCGACGGTGATTGTGCCCCAATGCGCTGCCGCCTTGGCCGTGGTTGATGTGCCGTAAAGCGAACAGGCTTGATCAAGCGCGTGCAAGACAAACGGAGCAACATCGCAGAGCGGAATGGGGCGGAAGGTGGGGGGCGCTACTCCCGCAACAACCAACGCCCCGATCAAGGTGAGATAGAACACTATCCATAGTACATAAGACTTCTTATAGTCGGACGGCATTACAATGCCTTTCTCGTCGCCCGTATCGGGCCGACGGTTGGATGCGCCGCACCTCACACAGGAGCGCACGACGCATCGAGTTTTGGCTTTAAAGCCACTTCTTCCAATCAGTTGATGACGGAAGCTGAATGATCTGGGTTTTGCGCCCGACAACCTGACCGACCTCATTGAGCGTCAGTTGCAGCCCTTTGAGCTTGCCGGTATTGGCAAGGCGCGTTTCCGCGATCTCTTCATGAAGGCGCGCAATATGCGTGATATACGCTTTGGCTTCTGCCGGATCGTGATGCGCGGGCGGCAAGGCAAGCTGCATGGAAAGAGCAACAAGACTTTGTGCCAGGCATAGGCCGCATAGCTCGCCTGTGCGATTAACCCGCGATGATACCTTGAAGCCGACATCAGCGCGTTCATGAACATGTTTGCAATCATGGGTGATCATCTGATCCACCTTTCTATTGTGGCGCTCGGCCTCTCAAGAGACGACCGAGCCACCGATTGTGCTGCGCCCAAAATTCGGCACGCAGCTTCCCCGACGCGCAAAGCGATGACCTTGCGCGGCATGAACGGAAAAGAATTCCGCTAATCAAAATTAGCGAGACCTGCCCTTTCAGAAGGGCATGATACGGCGTCGTGTCATCGATTGCCCTCCTTGCTAGTGACGAATGGATTGAAACCGCGCGTCCGAGTAATGCACCCGATCCAACGCCATGGGCTTCCGCCCCGGCATCAGGATCAACTGCTTCTTCGACTCGCGTGAAAAGAATTGGCCGATCTCAAACGGCGCCATGAGCGGTACGGTGCGTAAATTCTCCCGCCGACCGGAATCACCCATCGACATACTGCTTGAACTGGCATGCACCGACTGCACATCCAGGTAGCTGTGATCGCCAAGGCGCTGGGACAAATAATCGAGTGTCGTCACATCGGCGTTGCCGAAGGCTTGCAGCACACCCGCATTACCAAGAAATGTCTCCCAGCTATCGCGGTAGTGTGCTTTGAGCTGCGAGAGGTCTTGCAACACGACCCACAGCTTCACTCCAAATCCTGCCAACAATCCTGCACCCGCTTCGAGCGATTTCATGTGACCGAGTTGAGGAAACTCTTCGAGCATGAAAAGAACCGGCTGATGCGGCGTATCCGGGACTCGTTCAGCAGCAAGCAGGGCAAGATCGACAATGATCCGCAGCCAGCGTGCATGCGTTGCGATGCGACTTGCCGGAAGCACGAGATAGATCGTGACCCGTTCTTTTTTCAGATCATCAAGTGAGATATCAGAGCGTGTCCGTCGTCACATAATCTGGAACAGTTGAGCGTTTGATCTAAGCGAGTGATTGGCTCATCGTTTTCAAAGTTATGCTACGGCGTTGCGATGTTGCAAGCGCCGTGTTTCGAATGTCTTTCGTTTGATCCTTTCTCTCTCCAGCAAGATGATCTTGTTACGACCGAAGTAGACGTCTGCGGGCGTCACGTTGTTGAGGCTTTCGTGGTAGCGCTCGTGATTGTAGTGGGTCACGAATGCTTCGATGCTTGCCTTTAGATCCCCGGGCAGAAAGTAGTTCTCCAACAGCACGCGGTTTTTCAAAGTTTGATGCCATCGCTCGATTTTTCCCTGCGTCTGAGGATGGTATGGCGCACCACGAACATGATCCATCGATTGATCGTCGAGCCATTCTGCCAGATCACCAGAGATGTACGATGAACCATTGTCCGACAGAAGTCGCGGTCGATGTCTGACGTTGACTTTGTCACAACCTGACGCCTCCAATGCAAGTTCAAGCGTGTCAGTGACGTCACTGGCTTTCATGGTAGTGCATAACTTCCAAGCGATGATGTAACGCGAGTAATCATCAAGGACGGTCGAGAGATAGAACCATCCCCAGCCGATGACTTTGAGGTAGGTGAAGTCTGTCTGCCAAAGCTGATTGATCGCCGTTGTTTTGTCGTGGAACTCATCAGCAGCCTTGACGACGGCGAACGCGGGACTTGTGATGAGGTCGAGCGCTTTGAGTATTCGATAGACGGAAGACTCGGATACGAAGTAGCTCCGAGTATCTGTGAACTTCACCGCCAGCTCGCGCGGCGTCAGTTCTGGCTCTTCGAGTGCGAAGTCGACAATTTGCTCTCGGACATCGTCCGGGATGCGGTTCCAGACGTGGCCAGGCATCGGCTTTCGATCTTCTAATGCATCAAGTCCACCGGTGAGATACCGGTCATACCAACGATAGAAAGTCGTACGTGGGATGCCGAGCGTATCCAATGTGCGTTTTGCTGGCAGATGTGATTGCTCGACAAGGCGAATAATCTCCAGCTTCTCCGTCGCGGGATACCTCATGTGTCGTTGCCCCCACTTCCGATCATGCTTTTTTTGAGCAGCCGAAGTTCCAGGGCCTGCTCCGCGACAACCTCCTTGAGGTGTAGCGCTTCGCGTCGTAGATCCTTCACTTCATCAGAGGTCGCTGCCCGTGCGGTATCACCGGCTAGCCGCTTTTTGCCAGCCTCCAAGAACTCCTTTGACCAGCTGTAGTACATGCCCTGTGCGATACCTTCCTGACGGCACAGCTCGGCAATGCTGTCTTCGCCGCGCAGTCCTGCAAGGACGATCCTGATCTTCTCCTCGGATGAATATCGCTTCCGAGTTTGACGCCGGATGTCTTTGACGGTGCGGTCAGAAGCTTCAGTTCTACGTCCCATGTGGCACTCCTCAGTGGTGAGGATGAGCCTAGAAACACTCAGTTAAAAAATGATCTCAGAAGGTTCCAGGGGGGCTGACGTCAGACAGTGGCGAGTTCTTTTGAAGCGGTAAGCTCGCTAGGCTTTATCAGGGAACAGTCCCGGCATCCAGCGCGTCGCCAGTGTGGCAGGAAATGCCAAGCGCAGCGGTGCGCGCATGCTGTCAGATGTGACAACACCCTGATCAAGCAGGGCCGACATCACACGGCGCGCCGTGCGCGAACTGACGCTGAGGAGATCAGCAACGTCGCCGCGTGGAAGTTCGCCGCGATAAAGAATTGCTTCCAAGACTGCACCGCTCTTCGCTTCGATCGTTCCCGCGCGCACTTCCTCTTCCGCCCAGAGCAATACGCGATCGCGCAAGCGGTTCGGCTGGACGAGCGACTCCATAAAATCAATCTGGTCGATACAGATCGATAGAAAGAAGCGAACAAACTCGGCCAGCGCCTCTTCACTGAGATTTCCGCGACCATCAAGATCGTTTCGCCGCGTCTGGTCACATGCTGCGAGATGGCGCTTGTAGTCGTTCACATTACGCGCCAATCCACGTGCCACCGACCACACGCCTCCGGTATCAAGCGCTTCGCGAAGCACCGCATGAGACATGAGCCGCATAACGCGGCCATTGCCGTCAACAAACGGGTGAATCCATGCAAGCCGGTGATGCGCCGTTGCCGCTGCGAAAATCGTGTCAGTGCGTCCTACCCGTCCATAGACTTGCTCAAAGCGTTCCATGAAGCGCGGGATCGCTCCGGGACTGATCGGAATATGACGTCCGACCTGCACATGACGATCGCGATACTCACCTGCCTCGACACGTACGCGCTCGCCGCTATCGGGGTACTCAACCCATAAGAGATCATCCGGCAGGCCTTCACAGAAGCGTCGATGCGTTTCGCGAATGCCGTCTTGCGTGAAGGCGCGCCCATCGAGGCCGCCGCCATCAATCCAGGCCTGAACAGCGATATGGGCAGTTGCTTCGAGTTGAAGATTGCGTTTCTCAGGATCAGCGCTGTAGTCGTTTTTGAGCGCTTGTTCGATTTCGATTGGGTGCGTGTTGTGCCCTTCGATAAGGTTGCTGTAGTAGCAGTTCATCGAGCGCACGAGATCGGCGAGAGCGACTGTGATTGTCTCGGGCAGGCTTCGTCTAAGACCGGCAGCCTTTTGGCCTAGTTCCAGCGCCAAATCAGTAAGAGCGGCTCGATGACGGCTGCCTTCAGACAGCACCAACGGCTCCATCAAAGCGATCCGTTCGCCTTGATCGTCCGCATATTTGGCCACTTCTTTGTCTGCTTCATCATCAGTCATAGATTCAATAATATCATAAAGTTACATAGATAGACAGGACAGATTTGACCGTCAATTTGGCCGCTTTGGTGGCCGCTTTTCCGGCGCTGCGTTGAGCGTTGCGCAGAAGAGCTGTGCTATAGTCGATGTGACGGCCTGACTCGAGCGTCAAAATCGCTCAATACTTACACAGTTTCTTACACATACACAGTGCGCAACTCGTATTTAATAATCAATATCAATTAGTTATAGAATTTAATCGTAGGCTCATAACCTGAAGGTCGCAGGTTCAAATCCTGCCCCCGCAACCAATGATTTCAATAAAGTCAGTAGTTTGGATAATGCACTCTGAGGCGGCGTTATCGCTCCCGCTGTTCTTGGGTATGCTGTGGGTATGTTCGAAGCTCGCGTACCGAGTTTCACATCTTCAACCGCCCTCATCATCACCCAGTTAAGCTGATCAGGATCTGAAGCGATGCGCCCATGCCGGAGAGGCTAGACCGGCCACTGTGCCGAGCCTGTGCTAACGTTTAGACATTGTTACCGATGAGATTGAAATCTGCCTCAGCCTCTGGATGCTTTGCAACGGCAGCAATTCGTGCAACTTCCGCTGTTTGATTGTTGCGACGATTGCGAATCTGGGTAACGCGCGATCCCTGCTGATGCCGGCTTTGGGCGCTTGGCGTTTGTCGTGCAGCGTGCCCGTTTTGGGCTCGGGGTCGTTGCTCAGATTGGTGGGCCGGATGGGGCAGGCAACCAAACTGTCTTGCTGGCAACTCTTTGCAGAAGCGCAATTGGAGAGGAAATGTGTCGACAGAACAGAGCAAGCCGCGCTTTGCGGTCGTAGCCCCCGTCTTCTGGGTCGCGGATGTCGCGCGCGCACGAACCTACTATACCGATCAGCTCGGTTTTGATGTTGAGTTTGAGTGGGTAGAGGAGAATGAAGACGGCCCGCGCTATGTTATTCTTCGCAAGGACAGCACAGAGCTGCATATCAGCAAGAGTGAACAACAGCGTCCATCAATCGCGTACTTTTTTGTCGATGGCGTTCGGGAATACTACGACGCGCTTACGAATACTGATGCGATTATAACGGAGCACATTCAAGACTTCGCCTGGCAGATGAGAGAATTCGAAGTGGCGGATGTCGACGGCAACAAGATGATCTTTGGAGAGCATCTGTCTCGATTAGAGAACGGAGGCAATGCGTAAGTTGTCCTCGACCAATCAAAAAATCTGCCGGTTGACGTTGATGGCTCAAGTCTCAGTATTCCCAAACGATTGTCCCGGTCGGTCGAGCATTGAAAGTCGCCCTTGGTTATTGCCACGGCATCAAAAACCAGGGCGCCGCAAAAGATGTCCGTGCATCAGGCCGCGGACTGCCAAGACTTGCTCATCATAAATATAACTTCGAAAACGACCCGGGGCTCGCGTGAGCCTCGGGCCGCATATTCTACCTAGTCATATGAAGGCCGATGGCAAATTAGGCCTTCTGGCAAGCCTCATATTCGGCCAGCTCAATCGCGCCATTGGCGTTCTTGTCAACGTCGCTGAACTTGGCCTTCAAGGCATCGTTTGCCTCGTCGATGAGGACTTTGCCATCGCCATTCTTGTCGACTTCTTCCCATTTCGCGCTGCAGGGATTGGCGCCCTGTGCAGATGCGACCTGGCTAAAGCCGATCACGCTGGCAAGTGAAAGTGCAAGGATCATGAGCTTAGAGTGATTATTCATCGTTCTGCTCCTTCCAATGTCCGCCGAAGCGGACGGGTATATACCGCACGGTTTTGCACGGTATTGGGTTGCCCCCGGACCGCCACATAGTCAGGGGTCATCTGATCTCAATGGATCAGACTATTGGGCGATCCGGGGTATCCGGACGGACGGCGAACGGGTGCCATCAGCCAGGAACTAGTGGCCTCTCACCGCAAGAGTGCGGTGTGGCTCGTCGCGGTGTGGTTTTCGGCGATCACGAGCGCGGCGAGCTGTGATGTGAGCTCGCTCGGTCGCTCAATTGCGTGCGGAGTTGTTCGCTTGCATGGCCGGTTTGAGATGCAACGCGCTCATACGCGATCATTGCTCCCAACGTTAAGGCAATCACAGTCGCCAACGCGAATGATGCGGCTGCAACGGCCAAGTATACCTTGGGCATGATGTTGCTCCAGTTCGCTTCGCTTCACAAATGGCAGCTAAGTGAAGTCGAGCCACTTGCCGCCGAGTGACAGACAACTAAGCAGGGGAAATGTGATTTAAAGATCGAATTTATTCACATAACATTTCAGATTAATTCAGCGTCAGTTATTGCTCAATCCGCTAAAAAGCAGCGCTTTGGCTGCCCGGATTCGGACGGGGCTGCGTGTATGCCTGGTGCCTCTTGATTGCAACAGCAGCCAACTATGAATTATCATCGCATCTGAATGGACGACGTCGGACGGTGCGACTGCCGTTGAAACGAAGTCTTGCCAAAGCCCCCTCCCATGCGTCACACCACTCGTGTCGGCACAAACAGATTGCGCCCATATCACGCTCCAATCACACCAAGGAAATTTCTGTGAGCAAACCGATACTCATTCTCAATGGGCCAAACCTAAATAGGCTTGGTAAACGCGAACCTCATCTTTACGGCTCGACATCGTTGCAGGAGGTCGAAGAGATGTGCCGGCAACGCGCAGCCGCACGAGGACATACTATTCTGTTTCAGCAATCAAACAGCGAAGCCGAGATCATCGATTGGATTCACGATGGAATAGACGGTGCATCGGGCATCATCATTAATCCGGCGGCATTCACACACACATCGGTTGCCATACTCGATGCCCTTAACATGGTTGATCAGCCCGTTATTGAGCTGCACATCTCGAACCCCCACAAGCGCGAGCCGTTCCGCCATCATTCGTACGTGACAATGGCGGCGACCGGTCTGATATGTGGATTGGGTGTCAAGGGTTACCCGCTGGCCGTTGATGCAATGGCAGACCTGCTCGAGACCTGAGCGTTGCTTCGATGCTTTGAATCATGGTGAGGGTGCACAATGCTGCGGAGTGAGTCAGATCGCTTTTCAGCCAAGCGCAATGACCACATGTGACTTTCGCAAAGCATTGATGTCGGCACGCTTTGCACGATGCGCAGTTTCCTTCATCTTGGCAGTTCTTTGGAGTCTCAGTGATCTGGAGTCTTAATGAAGAGCGTGCTCAATTCACTTGGTTCCAGAGCACGCGACATGCGGTGCGACGTGCATTTCAGTGAAAACTAACTTGGAGGATTGCCGGACATGTCTCAGGTGCGCATCGGTGTGATCGGCGCCGGCTTAATCGGACGCAAACACATCGAGGTTCTGCGCTCAGGCGACAAAGCCTATAAGCTGGCAGGGGTCGCGGATCCATCGCCAGAAGCGCAAGCTGAAGCTCAGGAGCTTGGCTATCAATGCTATGCATCTGTTGGGGAGTTGCTCGACAAGGCAAAACCTGATGGTGCCGTTGTCGCTGTTCCGAACCAAATGCATGTTGAGACGGGTCTGCAATGCATCGAGCGCGGCGTTGCGATCCTAATCGAGAAGCCCGTCGCAGATACCGTAGCAGAAGCTCTCAAACTGATTGAAGCTGCAGAAGCAGCCGGTGTTACAACCTTGACAGGACATCATCGCCGTCACAATCCGATCATGCGGCGGGCGGTCGAACTCATCCATGAGGGTGCTCTTGGCAAAGTCGTTGCGGCCACCGCGCTATGGCTTGCGCACAAGCCGGTTGGCTATCACGATCTTGCCTGGCGCCGCCAGCCTGGTGGTGGCCCGGTTCTGATCAATGCAATTCACGACATTGACTGCCTGCGGATGCTCTGCGGTGATATTGAATCGGTGCAAGCAGCCGACTCCAATGCGGTCCGCGGTTTTGAAGTCGAAGACACGGCGGCCGCAATCCTCAGGTTCAAGAGCGGTGCATTGGGCACCCTGTTGTTGTCTGACGCTGTTTCAAGCCCTTGGTCCTGGGAGACGACATCAGGCGAGAACCCGCAATTTCCCAAAACGGGTCTCGATAGCATATTCATCGGTGGGACACGCGGATCTCTAACCGTTCCGTCGCTTGACCTGCGGTGGCATGATGCCGGCCAAGAGAGCTGGCAGGAGCCTCTGGTACAAAGGCGCGAGCCAATCATCCCGGCAGATCCCTACTACGAGCAGATGGCAAATTTTGCAGGTGTAATCCGCGGCACTGAGAAGCCTGTTCTTTCTGGTCGCGACGGTACAGTGACTTTGGCATCAACGCTGGCAATCACGGAATCAGCAAAGACCGGACAAGCCATCCGCATCGATGATATGTTCCCGCCCGCCGCGGCAAACAAATGAGATATTGAGACATGCCTGAACAGCATCGCTCCGCCTGTGTGATTGGCTTTCCGGCCAAGCATTCCCGTTCACCAAAGCTCCACGGCTATTGGCTTGAGCGTTACAGAATTGACGGCGACTATCGGGCAGAAGAAATCTCACCCGATGATATTGCCGCCTTTATCGGCGATCTGGCTGGGAAGGGTTATGTCGGTGCCAATGTGACTATGCCCCACAAGGACATTGCATTCGAGTTGTCCGAACCAGATGAACGGGCGATCGCTGTCGGCGCAGCGAACACACTCTGGTTTGACGGCGGGATCTTGCGTTCGACAAACACCGATGTCGAGGGATTCGTAAACGCCTTGGATGCAGCTGCGCCGAGCTGGGACAGCTCCGCGACCGAGGCGATCGTACTAGGAGCAGGAGGCGCAGGCCGCGCCGTTGTTTATGGTCTCATCGAACGCGGGATTGAGACGATCCACGTTGTCAACCGCACGTTGGAGAAGGCGGAGGCATTGCGCGACAGGTTTGGCACGTGTGTTCAACCTGCGACATGGGAGCAACTGCCGAACCTGCTGGCTGGTGCCCGATTACTTGCCAATACCACCTCGCTTGGAATGCACGATAGTCCGCCGTTGGAGATCGATATCAGCTCCATGGCTAACGATGGAGTGGTTGCCGATATTGTCTACGTCCCTCTGACAACTCCGTTGCTTGCAGCTGCCAAGGAGCGCGGCCTTGCCACTTCGAATGGGCTGGACATGTTATTGCATCAGGCTGTTCGTGGTTTTGAATTGTGGTTCGGAAAGCGTCCGGAAGTCACCAAGGAACTCTACGACCTCCTGGCCGCCGATATCGAAAAGTCATAAAGCAAAAAAGACTGGTCGTTCCTAATAGGCGAGCATCACAGCGCCCTACGTTGGAACCGATCGCGCGGCTCCAACGCAGGGCAGAATGATCTAGTGAGCGTCAGACGATTGCCCTGACATCCCGCCAGAGATCTCTTCAGTTTGTGTTTCATCCATCTGCTCTGGCAAGATCAGATTGAGAAAAATTGCCAGGAAGGCAGCAGGTAGAAGGCCCGAGGATAAAAGGATCTTTGCTGTTTCAGGCAGGTGCTGAAGTGCCTGAGGGACTTGCTGAAGGCCAAGGCCGACTGCCAATGACACAGCAAAGATCACCATGTTGCGCCTATCCCAGTTCACTTCGGAAAGCATCGATACGCCGGCCGCAGCCACCATGCCGAACATCACAATTACGCCCCCGCCGAGCACCTCGATGGGAATGGTTGAGATCACCGCGCCAACTTTCGGCACCAGGCCGGCAACAATCAGAAAAATGGCTCCGATGGTGACAACGTGTCGGCTCATGACACCGGTCATAGCGATGAGGCCGACGTTCTGAGAGAACGACGTGTTCGGCAATCCACCGAACAGACCCGACACTGCCGTCCCGATGCCATCAGCATATGTGGCGCCGCGTAGCTCTTCTTCTGTTGCTTCCCGCTTAGCCCCACCGCGTGTGATACCCGAGACGTCACCAACAGTTTCAACGGCTGAGACAAATGACATCAGGCAGATGCCGATAATTGCTCCAACACTAAACTCGATTCCGAAATGCAATGGGTTTGGAACAGCAAATGGAGCAGCCTTTGCGATGTTTCCAAAACTGACCATTCCGAGCGCATAGGCGACAGCGTAGCCTGCGATCAGGCCGATCAAGACCGCCGAGATCGAAGTCATGCCGCGAGTGAAGAACTTCAGGAGGAGCGTGACGACAATGACGACTCCGGCAACCGACCAATTCAACAAGCTGCCAAATTCCGGAGCGCCGGATTTCATCGCAGGAACACCACCCGCCGCATATTGAATGCCGACTTTAACGAGCGCCAAGCCAATCATCAGCACCACCAATCCGGTCACCAGAGGCGGGAGCGCAAATCTGATCCGCCCGACAAACGGGGCAAGGCAGGCATGAAAAATGCCGCCAACAATGATGCCGCCCGTCAGGACTGCCATGGCATCAACGCCCTTGCCGGCGACGACTGGGATCATGATTGGAAGAAACGCAAAGCTGGTGCCTTGAACAATCGGTAAGCGGGCGCCGACAGGGCCCAGCCCGACTGTCTGAAGCAATGTGGCGACCCCGGCAAACAGCATGCATATCTGGATCATGTAGATCATTTGCGGAAAGTCGGGTGACTTTGAGCCGAAGCCAAAGCCAGCCGCCCCCGCAATAATGATCGCCGGCGTAACGTTGCTCACGAACATCGCGAGGACATGTTGGATACCCAATGGAACCGCCTTATGTATGGGCGGCATATAGTTTGGATCTCTTAATTGTTCCGGTGTTCCAACTGACATTCATTCCTCCCCAGAAACGTACCAGAATTGGTGTTGCGCCGGCCGTACGGCCTACTCATCCGTTCCCATTGTTCGACACGGCAATAGGAGTACGGAAGTGGAATTCTTCGAGATTCTTGTCGTCGCCGATCCAGTCAACGACCGCGAATGTTGCTTGGCGACCGATTGGCATAAGAACGCCGTGCCAAGTATTACGGTGATAGTTCACGCCTTGTGTCGGACCAGCCAGAAAGGCCTTTAGGTTTATTGGCTCACCGTCCAGGTCTTCGCCAACAACGACAAGGTAGTCGCAATCCGTCATTGGTAGAAAGCACTGGCTGCCCAGTGGATGGCGTTCGACGAGCGCAAGGCTGAAGGGCAGAGAAATGGGCTCAGATCGAAACAAGTTGATCCCGGCACGACCGTCATGATGAAAGTCGAGATTTGCAAGGTCATGATAACGGCCGCAACGTCCCTCATTGATCAGTCGGTCAGGCTCACCTGAGACTTCAATGACGTCACCAAAAGGCGCGAAAGCTGCGCTGGTCAGCGCCGCTGCTTTCAACGCGACGGAACTCACAACGCTTCTCCACTGGCCTTATTGGGTATGATATCGAGCTTCGGAAATCGATTCACATCCTTGTAAAGCAAGTAGCGAAACGGTCCGGGCCCACCAGCGTAGCAAGCCTGCGGACAGAATGCGCGGAGCCACATGAAATCGCCGGCTTCAACCTCCACCCAGTCCTGATTGAGCCGATAAGCTCCTTTGCCTTCGAGCACATAGAGACCATGCTCCATCACATGGGTCTCGAGGAATGGAATGACGGCACCGGCCTCCAGCGTGACGATGGTGACGTGCATGTCATGGCGGAGATCATTGGGATCAACAAATCGCGTGGTGCACCATCGCCCGTCCGTATCTGGCATAGGCGTTGGCTGCACGTCATCGTCATGTGAGATCAGAGGGTCAGGTGGCGTCAGTCCTGGCACGGGTTCGTAAGATTTTCTGATCCAATGACACGCCGCGATCTCATTGCCTGTGTTCTGAATTGAATAGTTGATACCCGGCGGCAGATACGCAAAAGAGCCGGCTGTGAGTGTGTGCTCCTCGCCTTGGAGCATCAGTTTCAGCTTGCCACTGACAACAAAATAGACGCCTTCAGCATTGGCTTGAGGCTCCGGTTTTACGGCACCGCCGCCAGGGGAAATCTCCAGTATCATTTGCGAGAATGTTTCCGCAAAGCCCGTGAGGGGACGCGCCAGTACCCATGCGCGAGTTTTATCCCACCCAGGCAGAAGGCTGGTCACAATATCGCTCAGGCAGCCTTTCGGTATGACGGCATAAGCCTCCTTGAAGATAGCTCGATCCGTCAGGAGTTGCGATTGAGGCGGCAGGCCACCTGCCGGTACATAGTATTGACGTTTGGTCATCGGCGCGGGCCTGCCTCATCTGCGAGCGGTTGTGTGGTGTCCGGAAGAAGTTCGCGTAATCTCAACTGGGCAATGCGTTCAACCTGTCGACAGGCTTCCGCAAATTCAACGTCGCGTGTGTGATTGATACGTCGTTGAAAGGCGTTCAGAATGTCATGTTTGGTCAAACCGCGAACAGCGATAATGAACGGAAATCCAAACTGTTCCACGTAGCGCTGGTTGAGATCTTCAAACGTTGTGCGTTCCGTGTCCGTCAAAGCGTCTAGACCCGCCGATGCCTGTTCTGATGTCGACTCGGCAGTCAGGCGCTTGGCTTGAGCCAATTTGCCGGCAAGATCTGGATGCGCACGCAGAACGCCAAGCCTTTCCGTATCTGTGGCGGTGCGAAACACCCGGCTCAGCGCATTGTGTAGGCCGCTGGCAGTGTTGTGGGCTGGCCCAAGTTCGAGCGCGAACGCGCGTTCCGCAATCCAAGGCGAGTGCTCAAACACACCGCCAAACCGTTCGACAAAATCTGCTTTGCTGATTTGGCTCGGATGTCCTTGCGTAGGATCCTGGTATGGGAAATGAGCCCGCCAATGCTCGGCGATATCAAGGCGCGTGGCGAACCAAACTGCGTCTTTTGATTTGACGTAGTCGACGAATTTCTGAAGCGCACGAAAACGGCCAGGGCGACCGACGAGGCGGCAGTGCAGCCCAATCGACATCATTTTGGCTTGGCCTGCCTCACCCTCTTCATAGAGTGTGTCGAAGGTATCCTTGAGATACGCAAAGAACTGGTCACCAGAATTAAAGCCCTGCGCCGTGGCAAATCGCATGTCATTGGTATCAAGTGTGTAGGGCACGATAAGGAGCGGCGCGTGATCGGAGAGATGCCAGTAGGGAAGGTCGTCGGCGTATGCGTCCGCCGCGTACGCAAAGCCGCCGTGCTCCGCGATAAGGTCGACCGTATTGATTGAAGATCGTCCGGTATACCAACCCTGCGGAGCGTGACCCGTGACTTCCTTGTGCAGTTGAATGGCTTCGAGGAGATGCTTGCGCTCCGTGTCGCGATCGAAGTCTTTGTATTCAATCCACTTTAGGCCGTGGCTCGCGATCTCCCAATCTGCTTCGAGCATCGCTGCCGCCTGCGCCGGTGCGCGAGCCAGGGCTGTCGCCACACCATACACTGTAACCGGGATCTCATTCGCAACGAACAACCGATGGAGGCGCCAGAATCCAGCTCGGGCACCGTATTCGTAGATGGACTCCATATTCCAGTGCCGTTGGTTTTCCCAGGCGGCCGCACCGACAATCTCCGACAGAAAAGCCTCAGATGCGCTATCTCCATGCAGAATGTTGTTTTCACCGCCCTCCTCGAAATTGACTACAAACTGCACAGCGATCTTCGCGGCACCCGGCCATTGCGGGTCGGGTGGACTGGCGCCATGACCGTGCAGATCTCGAAGGTAGCGATGCATGCATATCCTCGCGTTACAATTCCAATTCCAAAATAGCGCGAAACTCAGATTGCATTGTTCGGAAAATCTTGAAGGACTTTAAGGAGGGCTGGTTAAGGTGGACGTCTCTCAATCGATTGCGCAATGAAGGCGAAGCAACAATGCTGGGATGAGGTCAATATGGCAGATGCTGGTGGGTTTCTAACAACCCATGTTCTTGACACAGCGCGAGGGTTACCCGCATCCGGTATCAAGATTGAACTTTTTGCTGTCCGCAACAATCAGTCCGAGCAGCTTGCCTCTGCGCTGACCAATGCCGATGGTCGAACCGATGCACCAATACTGAGTTCTAATGAATTTGAGGTCGGGCAGTACGAACTCATATTTCATGCTGGAGACTATCTGAGGCGCCACAGATTGAACGTCGATGAGCCATTGTTTCTTGATCTTGTTCCGATTCGCTTCGGCATAAGTGATGCTACTGCTCACTACCACGTGCCGCTTTTGCTTTCGCCGTTCGGTTATTCGACGTATCGGGGGAGCTGACCGTTGAGCGCTGCTGGTTGACCTTGGCAAGCGAGCGGCGGCAGTGTTCGACCATATGATCAATGAACAAGCGAGATTTCGGATCCTGTAGTCGCTTGTGTGGAAAAAGGCAGGCCAGTTGAATGGGAACCGGAGGCGTCTTCTCGGCGACCTCAACAAGCCGGCCAGCCTTCAGGTGCTCCGCCACTTCAAAATAGGGCTTGTTGACAATTCCACGGCCATCGAGAGCCCAGGACGTCAGGACATCTCCGTCATCAGCCTCGAACGGGCCTGTGACCGCGTAACGAGTACGACCGCGTTTGGTTTGCAGGACCCATTGAAACTCACTAGCTCCTGGGAAACGCAACATGAGGCAGTCGTGCTTCCCGTCGACCAATGATTTGCCGTCCCGGGGATTGCCGTGGCGCTCAATGTAGGACGGTGCAGCGCACAGGAGGCGCCTGCACTCTGCCACCGGGCGAATGCGCAAGTTTGAGTCCTTCAATTCACCTAGAACAAAGGCGACGTCCAACCCTTCATTGGCGACATCGATCGCGCGATCCGAGAGCCTGAGACGGACATCAACGAGTGGATATAAGTCACGAAAACGCGGAACCTCAGGGGCAATAAAACGACGGCCGATACCAAGTGGCGCCGCAACAAACATCGATCCACGCGGGTTCTGGGTGACATCTGCGACGGCGGCCTCCGCTTCGCTGATCGCGTCCAAGATCCGGATAGCCTGGTCATAAAAGATCCGACCGTGCTCTGTCGGCTGCAAAGATCGGGTGGTGCGATTGAAAAGGCGAACACCGAGATGCTTTTCCAGCTCCGCAATGCGGCTCGATGCAACTGCAGGGGAAACACGTTGGTCGCGTGCGCCCGCGGACATGCTACCAAGCTCGAAAATGCGGACGAAGCTGCGAACATTGTCAATGTATGCCACTGGTGTTCCGGCTCCGACATTTGGTTCCCGTCTCCGCTCATCTCAATTCAAATGTCGGAGCCCGAAGGAACACGAGCTAAACAATGATTCTAGTTTAGTTTGTGCATCTGCCGCCTGGTTTCGAGGCCAGCGGCAAGTGAGAACTCAGCTTCAGATGCGCTACACTGACAACTCCGCTCTTTGGGATTTTTTGAAAGAATTACGAATCTTATCCAGGTTTTCAAGATAATTTGGTTGCGCTAACTGATGACTTCCAACGGAGGTTCGAATGTCCCTATTCCACGATCCGGTGCTGTTTGAGTGGCTCCAGTTTGCTGCGCGCTGGCTGCATATCATCACGGCGGTCGCGTGGATTGGCTCGTCATTCTACTTTATCGCCCTGGATTTGGGGCTACGCAAAGCGGATGACCTGCCAGAGGGTGCCTATGGCGAGGAATGGCAGGTGCATGGCGGTGGTTTCTATCACATCCAAAAGTACCTGGTAGCGCCCGCCCGGTTGCCGGAACATCTGACATGGTTCAAGTGGGAAAGTTACTGGACATGGATGTCGGGCTTCATCCTGCTTGTACTGACCTATTACCTCAATGCTGAAATCTATCTGGTCGATACCAATAAGCTGGACATCTCGGTCTGGACCGCGATCGGAATATCACTCGCTTCAATGGTGCTGGGCTGGTTTGCGTATGACCTTGTTTGCAAGAGCCGCTTTGGCGACGACAATACGCGCCTGATGATCTTCCTCTATATTGTTCTCGTCGCCATGGCCTGGGGCTTTATGCAGATCTTTACTGGCCGTGCTGCGTTCCTCCACATCGGGGCCGTCACGGCCACGCTGATGTCGGCCAATGTCTTCTTAATCATCATTCCAAATCAGAAGATCGTGGTGGAAGATCTCAAGGCCGGGCGCAAGCCGGATGCGAAGTACGGTCAAATCGCAAAGCAACGCTCAACTCACAACAACTACCTGACCCTTCCGATCATATTCTTCATGATCTCAAACCACTATCCGCTGTCCTACGGGACGCAATACAGCTGGATCATTGCAGCGCTGGTGGTTCTCATGGGGGTGACAATCCGCCATTATTTCAACTCGATGCATGCGCGGAAAGGCGAGCCTGGATGGACTATTCCGGCAACGATCCTGTTGTTTGGTGCCTGTGTCATACTCTCAACGCTTGGCCCGCCGGAGAGATCTTCTGATCAGACATCGTCACAGAGTGTGCCACCTGCTGCAGCCCAGCTGATGCAAACCGCCAACTTCGAAGAAGTCAGCAGTATTGTTCTCGGACGCTGTGCAATGTGCCATGCGAAGGAGCCGAATTGGGAAGGCGTTTACAGGGCGCCGAAGGATGTGGTGCTGGAAACGCCCGAGCAGGTTGCCAGGCATGCCCGCGCGATCTATCTGCAAGCTGCGCGGTCCGATGCGATGCCGCCGGCCAATGTCTCATTCATGGAGCCACAAGAGCGGGAGAAGATCGCCCAATGGTTCGAAGCGGCACGCAAGGAGCTTGCCGCAAATTAACTGCGCCGATCGTCGGACAACGCAACGACTTATCTTACGCCCGTGCCGATTGTGGCAGCAGTCACCGGAATCCATTTGGCAGCAGGTCCCGCGAGCGGGCGGAATGTCATGGCCAGCAAATCAGTCAACGCAATCATTTTATCAACATGCGCATCGTAATCAGCCGAGCCCTTCTCGAACTCGGTCAGTTCGTGGCGCGTCCGCAACAGCGCCGCGCTGATCATGATGTTCCATTCAACGCGCCGCTTTTCCAATGACTTTGCCGCATCGTTCGCACGCTTCCACTTGCCTCGGTGGCGGTAAGCCGCCAGAGCAAGGAATTCTAAATACTGGAATGGCATTGCATTGGCGATCAGCGTGTCGGCGTCAGGTGTCGTCTGACTGATAGCTTGGATATCGGTTCGCAACTTATCCAGATCAGCAAAGACGCGGCCAAGAAGGTGGTCAACTTGCTGAGCTGTGATGGTCTGGAGCTCTTTGATCGTTTCAGGTGTCATGGCCCAACGCCCCTATCGGCATTCAAATCACTGTCCGGCACTACAAGAGTAACAGACCTCAAGTCGGAGGCGGACTGATGCCGACTTCAGGTCCAACGTACCATCCGATGGTCTAGTGCGTGTTTGGCAGAAATGGAAGTCATTCTCTCGTGGCCGCGGCTATTGTGAAGCAGTCTGCGCGCAGGTCCTACCTAACAATTCCGCTCAAAGCATCCGGTAGCGGTCGAAAAAAGCCAAACGTTATGTCACAGCGCCAATATGATGACTGAATGCAGCAGTCTTTGGTCACGGGTGCGGAACTGCTACAAATACACCCTGGTCGAATTACGGATTGGCAGTGGCAACATGGAACATCCCGCAACGCAGATCGATGTCAATGGGCAGCCAATGCCTATTCGCCGGAGTTTGGCTGAAGCCATAGATGACGCTTGGCAAAGACTGGCAAAACCGGGAACGTGGTGGAGTGGCCCTGAACGCATTGCGATTGTTGCCGAGGTGCGCAATGCCGAGACCTGCGTTTTGTGCCAGAAACGTAAGGCATCATTGTCTCCATACACAATTCCGGGTGAACACGCAGCCACTGACCTTCTGCCCGCCGATGCCGTTGAAGCAATTCATCGCTTGAAGACGGATGCTGGTCGCATTACCGAAAAATGGGTGCGGACAATCGTTGGTGGTGACCTCAGTGAAGAGCAGTATGTCGAGATCGTTTCTATCACTGCCATTGTAACCGCCTTGGATACATTTGATGATGCGCTGGGACGGGAACGTCGCGTGGCCCCTCCGCCTGTACCAGGATCGCCGACGCGCAACCGCCCTGCCGGGGCCCAACATGACCTTGCCTGGGTCGCTACGCTTTCGCCCGACGCGATTGCCGAGGGAGAGCTCGATCCGTTCGCCGTTCACGGCGACAAAAATATCCACCGCGGCGTGAGCCTCGTTCCGCAGGAAGTCATGAACTTCTTTGATCTTGATGTGGAGATCTATCTCCGTGACGAGGAAATCAGGGATTTTGCAACCGAGTATCGGGCGATCAGTCATGCCCAAATCGAGCTGATTGCAGCGCGCGCTTCCGCAATCAACGCGTGTTTTTATTGAACCACCAGCCATGCGGCTCTGCTCCGTGAGAGCAGCGATGTCACTGGTGAAAGTTATGAACTCTCCAACCTGATAAGCCCTGCCGTGCCCAATAGTGGTGTCGCTTATGATTCTGAGTTGGTGCAATTCGTCGATGCGGCACTACAGGGTGAGCCATCGGAGTTAGCGGCAGCCCGGCAAGCAGTTCTGAATGCTCTTGGCGCTGCTGCATTCGTAGATGTTTGTGCAACTGTGGCGTCCTTCAATGCTGTGGTGAAGATTGCCGACGGGACCGGGATTCCACTGGAATAAGCCAAAGCCGAGCGGACGCGCGAACTGCGCGCAGAACTCGGAATCAATGCGCTCCAAGCCTAAATTGTGAGCGATGGCAGTTCGCTCAAACCCGGGCATGAATGGACGATGCCGCAGAGCGCGTCTCATGCATTTTGCCCGCGTGAGATGTCGACGGGCAGTCGTTGGTGGGGCTTGCGCAACAAGACAATAGATGTGTCGGCAGATTGTCGGGGTAGGAAGTTCGCTGAGCTGCAACTCACCTGTGATTTGTCCAAGGGCTGCGATGAAACGCGTCCCAGAAAGGTGTAGACTCGAAAGCCTTCAAGCTGGTCTTGTCAGGTCAGCGAATTTAGTCAAAACAGCATTCAGGATCTTTGGTCAATGCCCAGAACTCTAGGGGTCGACGTTGGTGGGACCTTCACGGACTTCTTTCTCGTTGACGAGGACACCGGCGAAACCTGGGTCCACAAGGTCAACTCAACTCCCGATGATCCATCCCGAGCGATCTTGACAGGTATTGAGGCACTGGCGCCGAAGATGCCGGATGGGCTTGCGTTTCTGGCCCACGGGACGACTGTGGCGACAAATGCTCTGATCCAACGTCGCGGCGGCAAGGTTGCCCTCGTCACAACCGCCGGCTTCCGTGACCTACTCGAAATTGGACGCCAGACCCGCCCGAAGATCTACGACCTCAAGGCCGACAATCCGGAAGCGTTGGTTCCGCGCCAGCGCCGCTTTGAAATCATCGAACGGGTTGATGCAGCTGGTGAAGTCGACACGCCATTGGACGAGGCTGCGATTCCGGCTTTGATTGACAAGATCAAGGAAAGTGAAGCCGAAAGTGTTGCTGTTTGCTTTCTCTTCGCCTTCCTTAATCCGCAGCATGAGCGTGCCGTCGGAGAAGCTATTCGCAAAAGCCTGCCGCACGTCGAAATTTCACTGTCGTCGAACATTCAACCCGAGTTCCGGGAATATGAGCGGCTCTCAACTACGGTGCTCAATGCTTACCTTCAGCCGCTCGTCGGTCGTTATATGACTGTGTTGTCGGACGCGCTAGAGACAAAAGCGAAAGGCGCCAAGGTTGGCATCAGTCAGTCATCCGGCGGACTGATGAGTATCGAGCGTGCTGCAAAAGTACCAATCCGAACTGCGTTGTCAGGGCCGGCAGCAGGCGTCATTGGAGCCGTTTCTCTCAGCCGGCTCAGCGGTCAGAAGAACCTCATTACATTTGACATGGGGGGCACCTCAACTGATGTGTGTCTGGTCAGCGAAGGGCAGGCCGAGGTCGCTTACGCCCGCAACGTTGCAGAATTTCCTGTACGCCTGGCTATGATCGATATCCACACCGTCGGCGCTGGCGGTGGATCAATTGCATTCGTGGACCGCGATGGTTTGCTGAAGGTTGGGCCCCGCAGTGCCGGTGCAATGCCCGGACCTGCGTGCTACGGCCAGGGCGGCACCGAGCCGACGGTGACGGACGCAAATCTTGTACTCGGTCGTCTGCCAGCTCAGCTGGTCGGCGGTGACATGATGCTCGATACAGCGCGCTCCGAGGCAGCTATCGCGAGCTTGGGTGAGAAACTCGGATTAGGAACGATTGAAACCGCGCACGGCATCATTCGAATTGTAAACTCGAATATGGTCCGCGCGATCCGTGCAGTCTCGATTGAGCGCGGGCACGATCCACGATTGTTCACCCTCGCCGCATTTGGAGGGGCTGGAGCATTACATGCGGTTGAGGTCGCGCGTGAATTGGATATGAGGACCATCCTAGTACCGCCAGCACCCGGAATTTTGTGTGCCGAAGGTGTTGCTGCCGCTGACCTGGAGGAGGCTTTTGTTGCAACATGCAGAACGCCCCTCACCGGTGATTTGGAAGCGGTCGAAGCCAGCATGTCACGATTGCTGAAGGAGGCGGAGGCCTGGTTCAACGCCGAAGAGGTGCCACGTGCGTTGCGCAAGACATTGGTGTCGTTCGACATGCGCTACATCGGACAAAACTTCGAGCTGTCAGTTCCTATTGATGAGACAAGCGGCGGCCGTGTTGATGCCGGATCTCTGAGGCAAGGCTTCCTCGCGACCCATAAGACAAAGTACGGGCATGCCGATCCTGAAGCCGAGATTGAGGTCGTGAATGTACGGGTGGTTGCGCGCCATCTCCGACCTCCGGTTCAGAGGGCCTCAGACAAACCACTCGAAGCCCAATCACAGCCAGCCGCCTACGGGGCACAAAACGTCTGGTTTGATGCTGGCCAGGCCTCAGAAGCCGACTTGGTCGATCGCACAACACTGTATGAAGGGATGGCCTTGGAGAAACCCGCGGTCATTACACAATTCGATGCAACGACACTGCTCCCGCCAGGGTACAAGCTACGCGTTGTAGCTGGTGGCAGTCTGCTGATTGAGGCCTGCTCATGACAAAGTCAGATTCTAACGGCGTGTCGACAGGCGGCACACTGGATCCAATAACTCTTGAAATTGTTTGGAATGGATTGCGCTCAATCAACGATGAAACCTGGATTACCATCCAGAAGAGCGCATTCTCGACCAACATCAAAGAACGGCACGATCATTCGACAGCAATAGCCGATGCCTCTGGCCGTCTGGTTGCGCAGGCGGAGTGGTCCCTGCCAATCCATCTCGCATCCATGCTTGGTCTTCTTGACATTCTGATCAAGAAGTACGGAGACGATATTCACGAAGGCGATATCTTCATCGCGAATGACCCGCATGTCGCGGGCGGGACCCACTTGCCTGACCTCGCGTTGGTTAGTCCCGTTTTCGTCGATGGCAAGCTGTCCGCATTCGTTGCCAACCTGGCGCATCATGCCGATGTCGGTGGCGCAGCACAGGGCTCTATGTCAGGCGGAATGCGTGAGATCTGGCAGGAAGGGCTGCGCATTCCAGTGATGCGCCTTTACAGCAATGGAGAGCTCAATAGCGAGGTCATGGAGCTCTTGCTCCTGAATATGCGCCTGCCGGAAGAGCGCCGCGGCGATCTCAACGCCCAGATTGCAGCCTGTCATCTCGGTGTCCAACGTATGCAGACACTGTTTGGCCAATACGGTAGCAACACAGTCACTGAAGCATTCTCGGAAATTCTGGTGCGCACGAATATGCGGATGAAAGCCGCGATTGCTCAGATTCCCGATGGCTCCTACGCTTTCGAGGACGTTCTTGATGACGATGGCTTGGATGCCCAAGACATTCTGTTCAAACTTGAGGTAAGGAAATCCGGCGAAGACATCGTCTTTGATTTTACGGGCTCAGACCGCCAGGTGCCGGGAAACGTCAACCTGACACTAAATGCCGTACAATCGGCTGTTTGCTATGCGCTCAAGTCGCTTCTGGATCCAGCACTGCCAAATAATCAGGCCGCGATTGATGCTATTGGAATCATCGCGCCAGTCGGGACCATCGCGAATTGTGTGAGCCCCGGCGCTGTGGCCCTGCGCGCCAACACGTGTCAGCGCGTGGTCGATGTGATCATTGGGGCATTGGCGGACGTGCTGCCGGAACAGGCCATCGGCGCCGCCAACGGGGCGAACACCAGTATCGTGTTTGCCGGCACAGATCCGGCAACGAACACCCCCTATGTTTATCTGGAAACACTCGGCGGCGGTATGGGCGGGCGTTCGGACAAGGATGGCAAAGATGGCGTCCAGGTCCATATCACCAATACGTCCAATCTGCCCATCGAAGCCATTGAGATGGAGTATCCATTGCGCGTTGAGTCTTACGGGCTTGTTGAAGACTCGGGAGGAGCAGGAGAATTCCGCGGCGGCATGGGAATCCGTCGTGTTGTTCGGCCGATCGGGCATGTCTGTGAGATGAACGGTGTCGGCGAACGCTTCCGTCACCAACCGTGGGGAATTTTTGGCGGGGAGCCGGGCGCAAGCGGGCGCTTTCGATTGCGCGAAAGCAATGGCGAGGTCAAAGAGCTTCCGCACAAAACCGGTCGCTGTTGGTTGAAGCCGGACGAGGCCGTCATTGTTGAGACTCCGGGTGCCGGTGGCTACGGCAAGGCCGGTGATCGGAGCCAGGAAAACCGAGACAGAGACCGCTTGTCCGAGAAATTCTCCGATGCCTATCTTGATCGCTATTATGCGGCGGACGGCAAGTAGGCGAAGTTCCCGTCGATCCATCCAATTGAAGCAAGCAGGCCCGATGAGCGCGGGTGCAATGCCTGAGCAATGTGAAATCCACAATCTCCCAGACGTCACCGGAGTGTAGCTATGTCCGCAAAACCGATCTTTGGGCTCAATCGATTCAATTTTACTTCGGCTCAGGCTTTCGCGGATGATGTCAAGCGGGCCGAGGACCACGGCTGGGGAGCGGCATTCATTCCCTCGTCTCCGCTATTGCTGCAAGACCCCTATGTCTATTTATCTCACGCTGCAATCGCGACCAGCAAGATCCTGTTGGGGCCGTTGCTCGAAAACCCGGTGATCCGCCATCCCGCCGTTATCGCCTCGTCCATTGCAACGTTGGAAGCCATGGCACCAAAGAGGGCCATGCTGGCTTACGGTGTCGGTGATACTGCGGTGCGGTTGATCGGAAAGCGCCCCGCCAAAGTCAAAGAGTTGGAGGAGGCGACGATCTTCACGCGCCAGCTGCTCGCGGGAGAAGGTGTCGACGTTGGAGCCATGCAACCGGCGAAGCTGCGCCACGCCAAATCCGTACCGATTTGGTTGGCTGCTGGTGGGCCGCGTACACTCCGCATGGCCGGGCAGGTCGCGGACGGCGTGTTCATTCGCGTCGGTCGTCACGAAGCGAATCTGAGGACTGCGATTGATGCTGTCCGGACAGGCGCAAAAGAGGCCGGCAGAGATCCAGACGACGTCAAGATCGCTATTATTCTTCACACTATTCTGACCGAAGATGCCGAAGCAGCTGCCGTGATGAGCCGGTCGATGGCAGCGGGTTACTATGAATACACGCCAGCTCTCTTTGATCCGCCAGGGTTTCGCTGGGAGGGGCCGGACATCCACGAACTCAAGAAGAAGGTCTGGCCTGACTTCCACCATGCGGCCGATCTCGAAGCCTCTGGTCAACTTGTTTCGTTCTTGTCGGACGAGATCGCCGAGGCTTTTGCACTCTACGGACCGCCAGGGCAAATCGCCGATCAGATCTCTCGAGTACTCGAGTGCGGTCACAAGATTGATCTGATACTTCCGCACCCGGTGCCGGCACATGTTCCCCAAGGTCCCGCACCAGAGTATATCGAGAAGTTCGCGAAAGAAGTGATCTCCCGCATCGTATAGTGCAGGAACGAGGCAGCCGTGCATGCAGATTTCCGCTCCCTACCCCGGGGAGTTTGAGACGCGATCAATTGGTGGTCGGGTAGGGAGCGATATCGCGCTCTAATCTTTCTTCGTCTTCGCCTTTAGCTTCTTCAAACAGTCAGCGCCATCCTGGGGCAACATCATATCGAGGCACTTTTGCCGATCACTCTTCTTGCTCACAACAGAACTTTGCGCACTTTTGAACGTCTGCCGTGCACCGACAGGCGTGATGTCCTTGGCGGCAGCTGCGTGTGTGGCGCTGGCTGAAAAGGTGCTAAACCCGGCGGTGGCTGAGGCTGAAGTTGTGAGTGCGAAGAGGGCTGCGATCGTAAAAAGCAATTTCAGCATTGATCAATTCCTGTTCTATGGCGTGATCCCCTTAGGTCGCGGTAGGTCGGCATCAGGTTCACCAAGACTGGGCGGGGCGCGGAACAGCTGCGAGTGGCCACGCTTGAAGGGGCTCGGATGGATGCGAGCTGTCGAGCCGAACGCTTGCTATCGCGCCGATGCTGTCGCAAGCTGACGTCATTTGCTTTGAGAGGGAGCTGTGTCATGCCCAAGCAACAAATTGTGTCGGATAAGATTGGCAAGCCGAGCGGCCATTTCAGTCATGCAACCGTGGCGGAGGCTAGCGGGCGCCTCGTGTTCATTTCCGGCATGCTTGCGAAGGATACGCAGGGCCAGATTGTTGGCGTCGGGGATCCGGGCGCGCAAACCCGCCAGGTCTGTGAGAACCTTAAGGCAGCAGTCGAGGAGGCCGGTGGAACGCTGGAAGACATCTGCCGCGTCGATGTCTACATTCGCAACATGGAGCATTTTGATGCCATCCATGCAGTTCGCCGTGAGTACTTCTCTCCACCTTTGCCAGCGTCCACGATGGTGGAAGTCACTAAAATGACCACGCCGGACGCGCTCATCGAAATCAACGCGATCGCGGTCATCGCTTGATGTCGCCAGCAACGTGTTGAGAGCAGCGGGCTCTGGGCGCGCGCCATGAAAGTGAAAAATCTGTTCCGTTGATAGCTCTGAGCGTGTGGCATCGCCGGATTTATTGCTGAAGTGCGCGTCTTAAAACGCCAAAGCCAGACACTGATTCGTAGGCTCGAAACGGTGTCAGAGGATGCGAAAAGCAGCCATGTCCTCAATTTGCGATCGCTCGTTCCTTTTTAGATTTGTCTCGACAACGAGGCTCCAACGAGTGGCACGACGGGCTGGTGTCCTGACATCGACTTTGAAATACACCTTTCCCTTGGCACATTGTTATTCGATAATGAACAAGGTCGTAAAAGTTGGGGAGTGTGCAAATTGAATATCCGAGAGATTCTTGAGGCGAAGAATAAGCCGGTATTTACCGTCCAACCAACCGATACGATTGCAACGCTTGCCGCCCATTTTCATGAAAAGCGTGTCGGCGCCGCAGTGGTCAGCCACAACGGCAAGGCCATTGATGGTGTCATTACTGAGCGCGACGTCATCAATGCACTGGTGAGTTACGGCGCAGAACTCCCAAATACGCCAGTGTCCAAAGTCATGACCGAAAAGGTCATCACGTGTTCACCGCTTGAATCGGTAGCTGGCGTTGCCTCGACAATGATGTCGCGCAATATCCGCCACGTTCCCGTCGAAGATGGTGGTGAGTTTTTGGGAATGTTGAGCATTCGCGACATGCTGAAGGAACGCGTAGACCAGTTGCAGCAGGCATCAGCACAGCTGAGAAAGTTCGTCAAAGATGCCAGCCGTGAGCCACAAGATCGCGAGTAACGCCTGCAACGCGCTCGACGTCATGAACGCGTTGAATTCTTCTCTCTTGCCAGAAGCAACGGATCTTCAGTCGGAACCGGACTGATGCCGACTGAAGGTCCCATTGTTCGCACGATGACTCAGTCAGGCTGCCTAAATGTGCGAAACGAGCTGGTCGATAGAGGCCTTTGCATCCCCGAAGAACATCCTTGTGTTCTCCTTGAAGAACAATGGGTTCTCAATGCCGGAGTAGCCCGTTCCCTGACCGCGCTTGGAAACGAATACCTGCTTGGCCTTCCACACCTCCAAAACCGGCATACCGGCAATCGGTGAATTTGGATCATCTTGAGCCGATGGATTCACGATGTCGTTCGAGCCAATGACGATGACAACATCAGTGTCAGGGAAATCATCGTTGATCTCATCCATCTCCAGAACAATGTCATACGGCACTTTGGCTTCCGCGAGCAGAACGTTCATGTGTCCGGGAAGACGGCCGGCAACAGGATGGATCGCAAAGCGGACAGTTTTTCCTTTGTCGCGCAGGCGCCGAGTCAACTCGGAGACAGACTGCTGAGCCTGTGCCACGGCCATTCCGTAGCCAGGTACAATGACGACGCTATCGGCGTCTTCAAGAGCGGCTGCAACACCGTCGGCATCGATCGCAATCTGCTCGCCTTCTGGGCCATCTCCGCTGACCTGGGCAGTTCCGCCCCAGCCACCAGCGATGACACTAATGAAGCTGCGATTCATGCCGCGGCACATGATGTAGCTGAGAATGGCACCTGATGCGCCGACCAAGGCGCCGGTTACGATCAGCAGATCGTTGCCAAGGGTGAAACCAATCGCTGCCGCAGCCCAACCGGAGTAGGAGTTCAGCATGGAGACGACAACCGGCATGTCCGCCCCGCCAATTGCCATGATCAAATGCCAGCCAATCGCACCAGCGATGATGGCCACAAGGATCATTGTCCAAAGACCGGCGCCTTGAAGGTACATGTATCCGAGCACGAAACAGGCAACGAACGCGATGAGATTGATTTGATGACGGAAGGGAAGCGTTAGCGCGGACGAGGAGATTTTGCCTGCCAGTTTGCCGTAGGCGACGACGGAGCCTGTGAAGGTGATTGCACCAATGAGGATGCCGAGGAACAGCTCGACCTTGAGAATAGAGATCTCGATCGGTGTCTTCTTGGCAATCGTCTTCGCAAAACCGGCCAACGCATCAACGGTTCCGGCCTCGCGAGCGGCAAGGGCGGCATTCATCTCCAGGTCGGCATTGATACCGATGAATACTGCCGCCAGTCCGACTAATGAGTGAAAGCCAGCGACCAATTCCGGCATCTGCGTCATCTGTACCCGGTTCGCAACGACCCAGCCACCGGCGCCACCGAGGACAATCATGGCAAGAATGACAGTCATATTGCCAACGCCGGGCGAGCCGATTGTGGCACCCACCGCAAGCGTCATACCTATGATGGCATACCAGATCGCACGCTTGGCCTTCTCCTGATTGGAGAGACCACCAAGGGCGAGGATGAAAAGAACCGCAGCGATGACGTAGGCTGCGCTGACTAATCCAATGCTCATGTTCCGCTCCCCTTAGCTGCGCTCAAACATCGCCAGCATGCGGCGCGTGACGAGGAAACCACCGAATATATTGACCGCCGCCATCAGCACGGACAGCGCCGATAGAACGAGCACGAGCGAATTGCTGGAGCCAATCTGGAGCAACGCTCCTACGATAATGATCGACGAGATGGCGTTAGTAATCGCCATCAGCGGTGTATGCAGCGAGTGAGCAACACCCCAAATGACGTAAAAGCCGACGAAGACAGCGAGAACGAAAACAACGAGATGCTGCATGAAGCTGCCCGGAGCAATAGAGCCAACTGCGAGCAGCAGCAGACCTCCAATACCGAGCATCCATGCTGTGCGGTTGAGCGCGGTTTTCGCCGCCAACTCTTCCTCAGCGCGTATCTCCTCTGGTGTCTTCGTTGCAGGCTTCGGCTTCGGTTTGGCGATCGCCTGTACTTTGGGCGGCGGCGGCGGCCAGGTAACTTCACCCTTGTGCGTGACCGTCGCACCGCGAATGACGTCATCTTCCATATCATGGACAATGACACCGTCCTTCTCAGGTGTGAGGTCGCTGACGAGGTGTCGAATATTTGTCGATAGCAAGTCCGACGACTGCGTTGCCATGCGACTTGGAAAGTCCGTGTAGCCGATGATCGTGACGCCATTGTCAGTTACGATTCTCTCGCCAGACACTGTCAACTCGCAGTTGCCACCGCGTTCGGCAGCAAGGTCGATGATAACGGAGCCTGGCTTCATGGCTTCAACCATGTCCTTCAGCCAGAGTTCAGGTGCCGGCCGGCCAGGGATAAGCGCCGTCGTAATAACAATGTCTGTATCGGGCGCTTGCTCACGGAAGAGAGCCAGTTGCTTTTCGCGAAATTCGGGACTCGATGGCGCTGCATAGCCGCCTTCGCCACTGCCGTCCTCCTCAAATTCCAGGAAGAGGAAACTCGCCCCCATGGATTCGATTTGTTCTGCAACTTCTGGTCGGACGTCGAATGCATTGACGATCGCGCCAAGTGATTGGGCTGCACCGATCGCGGCCAGACCGGCGACCCCGGCACCAATGACCAGCACGCGTGCAGGCGGGACTTTCCCGGCGGCTGTGACCTGCCCTGTGAAAAAGCGGCCAAAATTGTTTGCGGCTTCAATGACCGCACGATAACCGGCGATGTTCGCCATGGATGACAACGCATCCATCTTTTGTGCGCGCGAAATCCGCGGCACCATATCCATGGCCAGTGCCGTGACGCCCTTCTCAGCAGATGCCTTGAGAAGGGCTTCATTGTCGGAAGGATAATAAAAGGAAATCAGGGTCTGATCCTGCCTCATCTTGGCAAGCTCAGCTTCGGTCGGAGGAAGGACTTTGGCCACAATATCGGCTTCGGCGATGACCGCATCGGCACTCTCTATGACCTGGACGTCAGCAGCCCGGTAGTCATTATCCGAGAAGTCAGCGGCAGCTCCTGCTCCGGCTTCGATGATACACGTGTGCCCCAGTTTCTGGATCTGCCGCGCTGAGTTCGGGGTCAGTGCGACTCTGTTCTCGCCATCGCTTGTTTCTCGTAAAGCGCCGAATTTCATGACTAAAGCTCCGCGGATTATTGGCCGCGACCGATCGAATTTTCGGTGGCGACCAGGTGTCGTGTCGTAACATACAGGAAGCGTGGAGAAGGATTGTTCCAGGCGGGGGCGTTCGCGACGTACGTTTGTGGTGGTTATTATCATAACTGACGGAAAAGGCTCCACAAAAAAAATGTGGTTCGTCAGAGCTTTGGTGCCCGCAGGGTTCCTGTGAGGTTTCCAGTCGAAAGCAGGATCATCGAGCAGTCTGGAGCGGTCCGCGTGACACCGCACGAGAGCTGCAATGGGCCACGTAATGTCCGAAGTCCAGTCGATCGTCCGGCAAAATGACGATTTTATGCTCTATTTGAGTATTTTAGTCCAAGCTTATTCGGTCTGGTGAATGCGCAACAGGATCAAGCGGCACAACTGTTGTATCGTGATTTAAATTATTGTTTTATAATAGTAATTCCATCCGATGGAGGCTTGCCAGTCGGCGCGCAACTAGGGCTTATTCGAAGGCTCATCTAGGTGCCCGGTGGCAGGATCTCTTGAACGCAGACATCATCAATCAGCGCTCCTCGCCCGATGTCGTGAAGATGCGCCCGCTTATGTTCGTTGGATAGATGAGCGCCAATGCCCTGCGTCATGGCGAGAATAACGGATCGGTCACTCATATCGAGCCAGAATGCACGGCGTTCGAGTTTCCCGTCGGCATTGCGGGCAAATGGACTATTGGGATCACGACCAAGATCCGGTGTGTAGTACTCACCTGCCATTTCGATGCACTCCAACATTGTTCGAGAGGAGCCGACACAAGCGGCTGGGTTCGGCGACCGCGCCAATCGAGATGATCAAGCAGAGATCACCGCAGATATCAATCAATTAGTCCGGGTTGATAGAGTCTGGTCATCGGCCGCGATGGCCTTCGCTCTTTTTTACCGGAGCAGCTGCAGAACCATCGGCACACCGCCAGAGGCCACCACTTGAACCTTGTAGACCGCATTCCCGTTCGCATGCTCTATTCGCATCCAGTCTGCGGCAGTCAGGGACAGGGACATGTCTTCACAACAAATCGGCTCGCGCCAGTCAGCCATTCAGAGAATCCAAGCTGATTTCGAAAGCGGCGAGTTCGTTCGTGCACTTGCCGAACTGATCGCCGTCAAAACCGAGAGCCAGCGGCCCGAGTCCCGTAGCGAACTTTATCACTATCTTGCATCCGGGATCACGCCGCGACTGAATGAGATCGGCTTTCATTGCACCATCTATGATAACCCGGTCGCAGCCGGTGGCCCCATTCTGATTGGCGAGCGGATTGAGAATGTCAATCTGCCAACCATTCTGATCTATGGCCACGGCGATGTCATTGTCGGTCAGGACGACCAATGGGACGAAAGCCTGTCGCCTTGGCAAACTGTTGTCCGCGATGGTCGCATCTTTGGTCGTGGAACTGCCGACAATAAGGGCCAACACCTGATCGCGTTCGAAGCGCTGAGAACCATCATTGCGGAACGAGAGGCTCTCGGCTTCAATTGCAAAGTCCTCATCGAGATGAGTGAGGAAATTGGTTCGCCGGGGCTGCGCGAGTTTTGCCAGGCCCACAAGGAAGAACTCAAGGGAGATGTTCTGATTGCTTCGGACGGCCCGCGCATCGTCAAGGACCGTGCCGCCGTTGTGCTCGGGTCGAGGGGGCAGATCAGATTCAATCTCACGATTGAAGCCAGAGATACTGCCCGTCATTCAGGCAACTGGGGCGGCTTGCTCTCTGATCCGGCCCAAACACTCATTCACGCACTGGCAGCGATCACGGACAGGCGGGGGCAGATCAAAGTACCAGAGTGGCGCCCGCCCGCTCTCTCCGATGACCTCCGAGAACTCATTCGCGCCTGCACCGGGCCGGACGCGCTTGATCCCAGCCTGGTTGAGCCGGATTGGGGAGAAGAGCAATTGACACCTGGCGAGCGGCTATTGGGTTGGAATAGTTTTGCGGTCTTAGCGCTGGAGCTTGGAGATCCTGCGAGACCGGTCAACGCAATTCAGCCAAAGGCGCGGGCCTGTTGCCAATTGCGGTTTGTCAAAGGTACGAACGCTGAAGACATCCTTCCAGCACTGAGGCGGCATCTGGACAAAGCTGGCTTTGGTAATGTCAAAGTCGAGCTTGATCGGCTCACCTACACAAATGCGACCCGGTTGGACGCCAACAATTCTTGGGCGAAATGGGCTGTCGCATCTGTTGAGCAGACCACAGGCGTCCCACCGCACGTCTTACCCAATCTCGGCGGAACGATACCCAATCACATTTTTGCCGACGACCTTGGTCTGGCAACAATCTGGCTGCCGCATTCCTATTCCGAATGTCGCCAGCACGCGCCGAATGAGCATCTGCTCGAAGCCGCTGCGCTTGATGGGCTTCGGATTATGACGGGACTGTTTTGGGATTTGGGAGAGCGAAACGAGAAAGTCGGCAGCGCCCCATAAAACGGAACAACGCAATACCGTTCGTTGATTGAATTCACCCGCACTGCCTTGCGGATTTGGAGTGTTGGCTATCAGAGATAACGTCTGAGTAGAATTGATTAACCTGCTCATCTTCGGGTGATTGACTTCATACAATATCCATTCATCATTGAAACTCGCGCCACGGAGTATACAATGAAATTTCAAGGCATTATTTGCGGGGTATTGGCAGCTGCCACGATCACGTTAACGAGTATTCCTTCTGCTGAAGCACGCGGCTGATATTGCAGGGCATCGAGCAGCACGGGGGCCTGGGGATTGGGCACACATCGGTATCGCAGGAGTGCCGCGCGCCGCGCCCTTTGTGAATGTGCTGTGCGAACCCCGAGAACACGCACGTGTCATCTCCGCCGGTGCCGCCGCTTGCGCCGGCGCTAGAAGGCGAGCAGCCTGTATTGGACGGCATCGCCCTCTGCGGGCGCATGCCGACGGCAGGTGCACTGACACGCGTCCATGAGAAGCGTGTCCAATTCTAATGAGACATCAAAATGCGTCGTGTGTGGCGCGCAGGTCGCATAGATGTGCGCCGCCTCTCGGATTTCCAATTACCCCAGATGAGCCAGGCGCCGTCGATCATTTTGGATTGATTGCTGTGATGTCCATAATGATCGGAGCATGATGGTAGACCGTATGTGCGGCACCAGGTCGACCGGTCACCTGTACGGTCTTTCCAACAAACCGATGGATCGTCTTGTGCACACTGTCTTGCGATGAAAACACATGGATCTTGGCGCTCGGCTCGACTCTGTCATCTGCGTCATCTGCATCGACACAAGCCGGCTGCGCCAATAACAGGATGTAGGCTGTTCGCGGACGCCCTGCGCCATCTTTGAAGCTGCCAAGCGCGAGCCGCCCTTGTGCAGTCTCGCCATCAGCATGGGCTCTCATGCAATTATTCGCGTATGCCGGTGTGGTCAGCCACAGCAGTGCAGCGAGACACATACTTATTTTCAAAAATCTCAACGTTGTACTCCGCTATTGTTCACCGACGGCCGGGCGCGAGGACCTCGTACTGCGATCGGGCGAGTCTGTCATCAACGCAGCAAGCGAAACGGTCAGCAATTCGCTTGTTCCAACTGACGCGCTAATTTCTTGTGGTCCGGGTCGCTTAGTAATTGAAATGCGGTTTTGGCGTCCTGACAATTCAGCTGCTTGTTGGTATTCGACGTGGCTCGTAATGCATGGAAAAAACCGACAAGCTCGTTTTTCTTGGAGGCATTCTTGATAAGCCGCGTACAGGCATCGACAATCCTCTGATTTGCAACCTTGCCAGCCCCGGCGGTGCAGATCTGGTAGTCGACCGTCAGCGTCTTGTAAGCTTGGCTTGGAGCCGCTGTGGTCATGACTGCAATGAGTGCGACGCCTAAAGGCAAAAGTTTCATGTTAGATCTCCAAATCCATCGGGCGATCGCACGTTTGTTGTGCTGACCGATTATATGACGTCTCCAGGCGAACGACCACAAGTGTAGCGCGTCTGATGTTTGGTTCATTGGCCATCATTTGCTCAACATGCCTAACAGCGGGCCAATGATGAGAAAGGCGCTTGAGCCAATAATCCATACGGACGCAAATGTCTTCAGCCAGAGGGGCCCGAGCCACACTGCAAATATCCTGGCAAGAAATCCGCCAACCATAGCGCCCGGAATTGCCATCAGTGCGATCGGCCAGATGATGTTGTCGTTGACAATGTGATAGCCAACTCCGCTGATCACCGTAATCACAGAGACAATCACCGCAATGGCCACGGCTGCTGGCGTTGGAAACTTCCGGAAGATCAAATAGACCGCGACGAGTTCACCGACACCAACTGAGAAAAAGGCAGTGATGACCCCGCCGATCGCTCCCAGGCCAAGCAACCAGTAGGTATCAACGATGGCCGGCTGGAATCGATGCGGCTTAACCCGCTTGTAGGCCCAAGTGAAGACCAGCAACACGACACCAAGGATCAACGAAAACCACTTGAATGCCGTCAACAGAACCGCGCCATCAACCGAGGCGAAGAATGCCCACTGCGTGATCAGAAGTGCTGGAATGGTTGTGGCAAGAACGGTGAAAATAATGTGTATGAAACTCAGGCCGTCGATCGCTCCGGGACTTGGCGCGCTACTGGCGTAAAACCGCAGGGTCCATGCGACGGCACCGACCGACATGCCAAAGCACTGGATGAGGAAACTGATCCCGACGGTTTGAACCGGGTTGACCGCAATCTCCATGGGGATGTGGCCAAGTTCAGCCGCCCCACTCAACGAATTGAATGCCGGAACAAACACGACGCCACCGCCGGTACCTGTCGAGTTGGCAATGATGGCACCGAACACACCGATTGGCGTGAACACCCAGATATGGCTGAAGAACTGTGCAATCTCGGAGATGTTGAGCGCCAACAACGCGATCAGGCACGCACCCAACGCGGCGAGATATAGCTTTGAAATAAACCTTATGCGTTGCTGAACCAGTTGATTGCCCTGCGCACCCGTCTCCGCCATCGATTTGCGAACCTCTCCCGTCAATTGGAAATTGAGAGCAGCTAGAACCGGCCGACTTCGCCGCCCTTGAACCGCCACTGGATCATAAAGATCTGAATGCCACCAAGCAGGGCGAGAAACGAGGGAATGAAAACCAATGTGAAGTGGGTTAGCAAAGTCGCCCAATCGATCCGGAAGACTAAAAAGTCATCGAGCGCGCCGGCATTCATCAAGCCCCAGGCGATCAAGAACTCCACGATCGTGAAGAAAAACTGAAAGGCAAAAGGCCAGTCGTTGTCCCATCTGAACCGCTGGATCTGCATGTAAATTGGATCGGCGATGAAGCCGACGATTGTCATCGAGGTAATAAAGACAAACGGGTCGTAAAACCGCCCGACTTCGCCAAGATCAAGATACAGTGCATATAAGAATGTGATTGGCAGGGCCACGAAGATGTAGAGCAGGAGGCGTGTCTGCAATCGACCCATTAGTGTTGGTGTCATATTATAGGTCTCCACCTGCCATTCATGGCACCGCGTGTGCCGCGTCGAACATGATCGTCTGCTTCATTATCAAGGAGCCTCATTGCGGCACCATTTGAGCCACTGCGTGGCGGAACGTATTGGGCCCAGGTGAGTGAGTGCAGGAGCTCTGTTGGCAGCAAGATCATCGACGGATCTGAGCGCGGCATACTGCAGTCCGAGAAAGCTATCGACCGCTGCATAGGGTCCGTTCAGGGTCATGACGCCGGCCGCATAGGCACGTGCCGATTGATTGCGCAGTCCCTCAACTTCAAAACTGTTGGAGACCTTGAGGCCGCTCAGTCTCTGCTCCGCTGCGTTGCCGCTAATGCCGTTGCGCTCCAGATTGTAAGTATCGATCAAATCACGCAGGACAGGGTTGGCCTCCAGGTCAGCGACCAGACCGGTGCAATCGACGACATAGTCGGCATCGAGCTGGACGGCTTCGTTGAACCCACCAGTTGATTCCAGACGAGTTGCGATCTTGCCATCAACCAAGTCAATCGACTTGACGTTGCCGAAGAACGGTCTGTACCAGCCATCCTTCTTGCCCTCGCTGATGATCGCATCCCAGTCGCTACGATCGGCCGTAGTGGTACCGCCCCAGGTCTGCATCAACTTCGCCCGTTCCGCCGGGTCCGCACACTCAAGCCGTACACGTAGCGTACCGCCCCAACAGGACTTCGGCCAGTTGAAGGGCTGGTACTCAATATCATGCTCGGCATGACGGCGGGCCAGGTCGTACTCACGCCCTTTCGTGATGCGCGATCGCATAACGTGAAGGGCTCGAATACCTGGATTGACCTTGCGGGCTTCCCAAAGACGTTGAAGGATCCGTGAGGCGACGATGCCACGGCCTCGCACTAGCACGGTTCCGCCTGTTTGCTGCAGCTTGGTGTAGATTTCGTCATGCTGCTCGTAAGCATTGATGACTTGATCCGAAGTCGGGTGCTCGCGCTTGAAATCCTGCAGATCATCGAGATAGCGTGAGGCCGGATAGCCCATCGCGATGTGCAGATGAGCAGCCACAATGATCTTATTGCGCGGCCCGCTGCGTGCGTGTTCAGCAGGAACACGAAACGCGACGGCATAGCGGCCGTCCGATGTTTTGCGCACTTTGATGATGCGCCCAGCCGTCCAAATATTCTGCCAATCGATCCGTCGCGCTTCGGCTTCCACCGACTCGAAAACATCTCCGGCCCGCGGCGTGTAGCTTTCTGCCATCGCCGGTTCGCCGAAGACTTGAAAGATGTACTTGAATCCGCCGAAGTCGCTCTTCTTCAAATCGCGCCAGGTCTCTCGGCTGGCATAGCCGGGAAAGCCCCAGATATTGTCTGGTGTCGAAATTGAGTTTGATCGCAAGCGTTCGTGCCGCGGGATCTGCGAATTGAGACAAAGGCGCTCGTATTTGCCATGCGGTTCGGGATCGACACCAATTGCCCGGATGCGCGCGGCGGCAATTCCATAGACACGCAAATGATCAACCCACACGAAACTGCCGAGGCCGCCGCCCAGCGTGACGTAGTCGACCTCTTCGATCGGAATGCCGGTCCCCTTGATCGCGCTCGGATCAACGATGGGCTGGTCGAAAGCTTCTGGTGGGAAAGCCCCTCCTGTTGGCGGCACTTTGACGGAGGTCCGGCTCGCATCTCCGTCAGCAAGGAAAGCTTCCAGAGTGTACCCACCAATGATGACTTTTGAACCCACCGGCCAAACCGCACGCGATATCTCTGCACCATCAAGCAGAGTGCCATTTGCGCTGTCCTTGTCGGCAATAACCAGGTCTCCACCATCAATCGAAATCTCCGCATGATTTCTTGATGCTGCCTGATCAGGAACAACAACGTCGGATGTCGACGACCGACCGATGCTGAACGGTCCGTTGCCATCGAGGGTAAGAGCCTGGCGGGTGGCGGCAGAGCTCTCGCCGCTGGGGTAAATAATTAGCTGGATTTTCATCTAGTTCAAACTCTCCGGCATAGCTCCGGCTGAGGTTTCTGGCCGCCGAAAGAACAAGGTTGAATTCAGCATCTGTGGAATAATCTCAAGCAGGGGTCACGCGCGTGAAGCTTCCGGACGCTGCCAGATAGTAGCCGCACCAGACACAGTTTTCTTCGAAGGGAAGGTCATTTAGGAGATGGCATTCTGGATTTCCGCAGACGATCTTTTGTTGTCCGCCACCAAGCAGCTCGATACGGTTGGCACCAATCGTGACGACATCGCCAAGATTGGCTCGGGCCGGCAGGTTCACGGATCTGTTGTTCAGGCGAACCTCAGGTGCATTCTCGTCAGAGCGGCTCTCAACCAGAAACACAGCACCATCAAATGACATCTCAAGCACAACATCAGCGCCGTCTTGGTCTGCCACTTTCTTTTTCAGAGTAAACGTCTCGCCATCCTGGCAAACGAGACAGCTCTCGTCAGTCGCGATACGCAGATCTGCCAAGGGTGCCAGTTGAGCATCGGTACATTTAAGGCTGACCGTCTCCTGCCCGACGATCTGGATTGCGTAGTCTTCGATGAAGATCAGCTCGCCGGCCTCAATCGTGCGCTCGCCGCCCTTGATGAGCTGGCCATCGATTGTCGTGCCATTGGAGCTGGTATCGATGTATCTCAACTCAGCACCGCGGCGCTCGATCCGGCCGTGACGGCGTGAAACGGTTGGCCGGTCATCGCCGAGAACAATGCCGTTTGCTCCGCTGGGCGACTTGCCAATTTCAACTGGTAAACCGGTATTTTCAATCCGGCGATCCCCGGTCTTTCGATCGTGGATGTCCAGTTTGATTCCGTCACTCATTCGTGCGGTCCCCGCAGTGCAACCTGTAAAGTCAGTCTGTGTCTCGTGCCCAGGCATTAACCAGTTAGCACCTGAGCTGCGAGAAGGCGCTCAGACCATTCGGCAGAGCTGAGATTATCGGCCTGCAATTTAAACGACGTTCCGAGCGAACTGGCAAGATGCTTGCTACGAGTTCGGTTACTGACGTTTCGCGATCTGTACCGTTTGCATGCGTGGTTCGATATGTTTAACTGCAGCATATGCTTTCGCGATGGATCCCGCGGCCGCGTGCGGTTGGCCGTATCCTGCCGCCTTATCAAATTTTTGCGATGAGCTCTGAGGTGCATCGCCTGTGGGAGAATCTTGAAGATGGATAGCAGAATACCGCTTCAGTCTGGGACAACTGTCGGCGGCGACTATCTGATCGAAAAGGTGCTCGGTGTCGGCGGTTTCGGCATCACCTATTTGGCCCATGATGAAAGATTGGACGTCAAGGTCGCCATTAAGGAGTACTTCCCGGCCTCATTGGCCTACCGGGAGGATGGGGCAACCGTACAGCCATTGTCGAACCAGGGTGGCGCCGACTACGAGTGGGGGTTGGAACGCTTTTTGGCAGAGGCGCAAACACTCGCACGATTGCGCCATCCCAACATTGTCCGCGTGTCACGCTATTTCCAGGAAAACGACACGGCCTACATGGTGCTTGGGTTTGTGGAAGGCCAGGACTACGAGGATCATCTCAAAAATCTTGGTCGTGCGCCGACACAGGAAGAGCTCGACGCGCTAATCGAGCCGGTTCTCAAGGCACTTGAAACGGTCCATGCAGCTGACCTCGTCCATCGTGATATCAAACCTCAAAACATCTTCATTCGCGCCGAAGACAACGAGCCGATCATTCTTGACTTTGGGGCCGCGCGGCAAGCGCTGGGCGAGCATTCGCGCGCAACAGCAGCGTTTGTTTCACCGGGCTACTCTCCCAGCGAATCCCATCTCAACGATCCAACCGACCAGGGCCCGTGGACGGACATCTATTCATTCGCAGCAACGCTCTATCGTGCATTGATTGGCCGGCCGCCAGCGCAGGTCCTGAGCCGTGTATCGCACGACACCTACGTGCCGCTGGCCCGGCAGCTGCCAAATCCCGGCGATTACCGGCCTGGGTTTCTGGCCGCGATCGATCAGGCATTGAGCGTGCGCCGTGAAGACCGCCCGCAATCAGTTGCGGCCTGGCGCGAGCAGTTCTCGCCAACAATGGTTGATGCTGAAACCGTCGTCAGGAGGCCCGCAGCTGAAACGAAGGTCATTTCGGATCCCGGCGCGACAGTGATTGCAAACCAAAACGCGACACGGGTTGTTGATCCGCCGCCCGGTCGGAGCAATGAGCCGCCAACTGTTGCAAACCGGACGGCTCAACCGCCTCCTCCCTCGACTGCCGATCCTTCAAACAAGGGGATGCGTTGGCTTTGGGCTGCCGTCGCGGTCATTATGGGAATAGCCGGCCTGACTCAAATCTATAGTAGTTTCCAGTCAAGTCCGGACACGGACACGGCGAGTCGAATTTCCACCACACCGGACACGACCCGTCAGCCGGACACAACACCCACACAACCACTACAGCCCGAAACACAGCCGACGACGCCGCAGCAACCTGCCACCAGACCTGTCACTCCTTCGCCCCGGGTCCCAGCAAATCCAGGGCCTACGAGGCAAGCATTTGGACCAGCAAGCGGATCATTGTTCGCAACTGACCCATCATTCCGGCGCATTGCAACAGCATCGTGGTTGAGCGCTGGCCTTCAGAACGGTTATTGGACGGCTTCCAATTCAGGCTCGAATGGGTCGAGTCTCTCCATTGGCTGCAGAGGGACGAACGATACACGGCGCGATAGCGTCTTCCGGCTTGAGAGCGTCCCAACCGCTGGGAGTCCATTGAGCGGGCAACACGAAGTACGCGCCCAGTTGAACGGCCACAATGACAGTGTTGCGATGACGTTCACGTCTGCCAACGGCTTGTCCGAAGGGACGGTATCGATCAACGAGACGGCTGAGACCACTGGTCAGCTTCTGAATTTTCTACATCTGGCCTTCCTGTCGAATCAGATGGTCATCACCATTCCAAGTATCGGGTACAGTGAAACCTTCTTGATGAATGGTGCCGAGGAAGCACTCAATGTCTGCTTTGGGGCAGATGTTGAGCAGGCATGGCGAGCAATCGTTCCCCATGATCGTGTGGCCGGCGGCGAAGTCCGCAAAGCCAACGGTGCCACCCTGGTCGTGCGCTGTGATACGACGGCAAATCGTGGCAACGCAGTTGTCCTGTTTACAACACCGAGTAGGTCGAACGTGGCCGCTGGGTTGCGCAGATCTGCGATCACCATCGGTGGAGTCGAGCGGACGGGTGATTTCTTTATGCGGTCTGTCGGGAACTCACTAACTGGTGTTCTTTATCATCCGGTGACGGACAACAATTCTCGCCAGATCATTCAGAATTTCCTTGGGCAGATGAGGCGCAGCAACCAATTCACGGTAAGCAACACAAATCCTCGTTTCAGCGAAACTTACCCATTGACCGGATCACGCCAGGCACTCTCCGGCTGTCTAGGTGGGTAGGCCGCGACCGCGACCACGACTAAGGGTCTAACACGGCCCGTCAGTCCGAACGCATGAGAATACGGCATGGGAATACCAGGTGGAACCAACGGTCTCTGACAACACCGATCTGAAGGGTCCCGGCCGGATGCAACCCATCGCCGCTGGCATCATTTTGGTGGATGACTATCTGGTCGGGAATGCAATCGATTTCGATAACTCGAGCATCTTGTATGAGGCTGAAGACCGTCATCTCGGCATGCCGGTCCTGATCAGGGAATTCGTGCCACCAAACGCGGTGCGCCGGTCTGATGATGGGTCTCTTGAACTCAACGTTGAAGCAACCGATACGCAGGCGACGGAAGGTATTGAGCGATTCATTCGGGAAGCCCGGGCGTTAGTCCGCTTCCACCATCCAAACATCATTCGTGCTCACCGCGTAATTGAGGCCAACGGCACTGCCTACATCATTCTTGATTTCGAAAAGGCGACAACGCTACGAACCTGGCTCGATGGTCTTGGCAGGTCGCCAACGCAGGCCGAGCTGGACCGGCTGACGGGCCGGCTGCTTGAGGCGCTCGGTGTTGTACACAGCGCCGGCGTTCTGCATCGCGACATACAACCAGACAACATTCTGGTGCGAAGTGATCTCTCACCAGTGCTGACAGGCTTCGCGAACGCTGCAATCAGCGACACGAACAAATCAACAGGCAATACAGAGACATGGGCTGATACAAAGTATCAGGCGCCCGAAGTTGCAATACATCAGGGATCAGGGCCACCGGCTCTTTCATCCGACATCTATAGCCTGGCCGCGACGCTTTACGACGCCATCACCGGGGCACCGCCACCTGGTGCGTCCAACAGATTACTCAACGACAAACTGGTGCCTGCAGGTGAATTGGCCAACGCAGACTATCGCGAGAGCTTTCTCGCAGTGATTGATGCTGCACTTGCGCTCCCACCTGGCGATCGCCCGCAATCCGTGCCGGACTGGCTCCAAGTCGATACACCCGTTGACCCGGCACTGGCGCCACCCCGGCCTCAGAGCACGCAAGTCCGCACTCCGCCAAATGGGCCGAAAGATCAAATCCCGATTGCTGGCGGGCAGGCGTTGGATACCTCAAATCAAACAATGGTACAGCGGTTTGCGACCCGCCTCGTCACCACATTGGATTCGCTGCCCGATCCTGGCGACTATGCCCCTGTCCTGTTTGCCCGCATCTATCTCCCGCTCGCGATTGTCTGTGCGTTTGCTGGCCTCTCTCTGTTCGGTGCGGGGTGGAACATCCCGCTCTCAGCCATCCTTCAGGTCGTAGCTATCGTGTTGCTGATGACGGGAGGGATATTTGAACTATACCGCTTCAATATCCACCTGCGCCACTTCGCGCCCGCTGATATCGCAACCCACACCGCGGAGATCACGGCCAAAACGGCGGTTCTGGCTTCGGCCATACTCGGCCTGCTTGCGATCATCCCGATGCTGGCCGGCTCGCATCAGTCAGGCAATTCGGACACACCCGTTGAAACGCTCTCATTCATAATCGGCGTCCCGGCAACCGGGCTTCTTGCTGTAGCAGTGTCGACAGCAACCATCACCGGATTCGGTCGCTGGATCTTTGGCATCGTTAACCTCTTGGTTCTTGTGTTCTGTCTGTTCCTGCTGGGGCTCTACGTTTATGTTTTGGCGATTCAGAATGTGAGCAATTTTGGTGCTGTGCCGTTGGCCAACACTTATCTTTTTCTGTTCGCACCAAGTTGTGCAGCAATACTCTGCGTGGCGATCCTGGTGACACGCTTTCATGCGGTTCGCGCCATGAAGCCTGGCAATGCGCAACAGCCTGCATAGCGAGGGGTAACCAAAGAGATGACCAAGAATATGCAAAAGCCATCGCCTGGTTCAGAACTGCCCGTCTATCCGGAATGGCCGTCTGACCTCCAGGCACAACTCCAAGATGACCTCCAATTATGAGCAGAATAATTGATACGGCCCGGCAGGCTGAACCCCAGCAGTACGACCTAAGCGATCAGACAGAGATTGTTGTTGGCCGGGACACCTACTGCGATATCGTCATTGCCTCAGATACAGTCTCACGCCGGCATGCAACGATATCTTCGGCAAACGGCCGTCTGACCGTCCGCGATCTCGGCAGCAGCAATGGGACCCGGCTCGATGGGCAAACGGTCTCTCAGGCCGATTGGGGCACCAATCAAATTCTTGAGATCGGGCCGGCAAGATTTGCCCTTGAGCAGAGCCTCGACGAGCAGGCGACGATCGTCAGCCGGAGACCATCGCTGGATAGCCAAACCAAGGACGATAGCGCTGTACAAGCAGGTGAAACCGCTAACCAACGTTCTCTTAAAGGCGGGTTTCTGCGCAGGCACTGGCGAGGGGAATACGGACTGCTGCGGTCGTTTCTTGTCAACGTCGTTTTGATATCAGGCATCTTTGTTCTCGGCCTCGCAAACGGCATGTCGGCGGTCGCCCCATCGCTATCAGCCCAGCCACTTATCGCCAGCCTTGTTGTATTTGGCGCGATCGCACTCGCTATTTGTATTTGGCAGATCGTCGGCCTTGTGCGGTCCCTGCTGAAAGCCAAGCAGCGCGGTTTGTCCGGCGGTGCTCGCGCGCTCGGCTGGACACTCATAATTTGGCCGATCGCCGCCGCCGCGCTGGCGGGATTGCTGCTGCTTGGCGTTTGGGTTCGGTATGGTGATCCCGCCCATGCCCGAGACGGTTCCTCTTATCGCCTGACGCAACGTGATAACGTCTTGGTCTTCCAAGGCGATGTTATCTGGCCGATGGTCCAGGACTTTCGCACGCGGCTTCAGGCTGACCCGCAGATCAATACGCTGGTCCTTCATAGTGGTGGCGGTGATGTGATAGCGGCGCGCCGTGTCAACGACCTCTTGCGCACCAGGACGATGACAACCGTCGTGCCAGAGGCCTGCCATAGCGCTTGTACGATTATGTTTGCAGCTGGTCAGCGCCGCTTCGCGTCACCGAATGCACGGATTGGATTTCATGCAACATCAATCATCCTCATGGACGAGATGATGACCCGTATCATGAATGCCTTGACCCTGCGCAACGATCGCCAGAACGCCAATTACTATCTGGCAGCTGGCTTCGATCCGCAGTTCGTCGAGCGCGCTGTCGCGACGCCCAGCACAGAGTTACTCACGCTGCCCGTTAGCGAGCTACAGCGGCTTCGCGTGGTGACGGACATCCTGCGCCCGCAGTCATGAGTACGCATCACTGGTATTGCAAAGTCCGGTTTGGGAGCCGTTATTGAGCGTGTATCAACATGAAGTGCGGGATAGTCTTTTGAGTAAACTGCAGACGTTCTCGTTATCGGACACAGCATTGCGCCGCGCTGTTGCTGATCAACGAACGGAGTTGCCGTTCTCTGACATCAAGGAAATTAGGCTGACGACTTATCCAAACTCCGGTGCGCGCCATGCCCAGGCGGTCGTGAGCGGGCAATCAGGTTCAACCCTCAAGATCAGATCGCATCATTATGAAGGTCTGAAAGACTTCGAATCTCGCGCAGCGAGTTACGAGCCATTGGTTCGCGAGTTGATCGCACGTGTTGCTGCGGCCAACCCCGCTGCCCGGTTCCAAACAGGCAGCAATGTCATGCGTATCACTTGGATGGTCATGCTGGCCATATTTGTCGTCCTCGCAGTACTTCTTGGTGGGTTGCTAATCTCCGGCGAAGACCTGAAGGGTGACGTGCTCGGTGGTTTTGTTTTGGCGGTCGTCAGCATCCCATATGCCTGGAGAAGCATGAACAGCAGCCGGACGCGCGTGTTTGTGTCGGACGCGATCCCAGACGAGATGTTTGAAATTTAGCTTCAAGTGACAGGTGCAACGTCGAGTGTGAAGGAATTTGAATAATGCTGCAGTTTATTAGATGTGCAATTGTGCTCGTTGCGGTCACGGCTTTGCAGCCGGTGGCTGCCAACGCGCAAGAGCTATTGGCAAGTTACACGGCGCGTCTCTCGTCCAAGGATCACTTCAATTCCAGCGGAGCGCGCCTCAGGAGCGCAGCCGCGATTATCCGCCAGGATCGCGCAAATTTTCACCGCTACGGACGCCGCGATCCGCAGGATCAATGGGATAGTTTCTTTGCCAGCAAGGCGAACTGCGCCCGTATGGAGCGTATGTTGAACAGGGGAACAAGCACGCGAGCCGTTCGCTCAAGAATAGTGAACGGTACGCCGATAATCCGCGTTGAAATCTATGGCCGCGGCAATCGCGGCAGCCATATCGAAGTATGGGTTCAGTAAACCCATGTCACGCAAGCATTTCGCAAGCTCCTTCAAGACAGGAGCAGCCGTCTTGAGCCTGCAATCGGTGCTTCTCTTTGCGGCGACGAATGTCAACGCCGAAGCCATCTCTCTTTCAGAAAAGCTGGCTGCGCTGCAACAGGCGTTCCCGGACAGGGTCACCAACGTGTCCGGAAAGAGTGTCGTGTTCTCTGACGGCACCAAGGTTGCCATTGATGATGGCCTGAAGAAGTCGCATCGCGACAAGCTCAAGAATGCCGATGTCGAAGACATGTTCTCACAGGTCTATCCTCTAGGCGCCTGCGTCAAAGGCAAGCCCGCTCGCAACTTCGATCCCGGACGGATTCGAAATGATCGCGTGATGCGTGCTCTGTTCGGTCAGAACAAAGCGGATGCCAGGCGCAACCAAACGACGGTGAACTGGTTTGGGCAGCGCTTGCCGTTTGCTCGTATCGGCGGTGCAGACAAAGCGCTGAAGCAGGTCATCCAAGACCTCACGGCACGTGTTGCGAAAAAGCCAGGATTGAAGAAGTTTCTCAGACCGTCCGCCGGCACATTCGTCTGGCGTAACATCGCGGGCACGAAGCGGCTTTCCGTGCACAGCTTTGGCGCAGCGATCGACATCAATACCAAGTTCACAAATTACTGGCGATGGGGCGGTGGTAAGCCCGGCAATGTGCCGAAGTATCAAAACAAGATCCCATTGGAGATTGTTCGGATATTCGAGAAACACGGCTTCATTTGGGGAGGACACTGGTATCATTATGACACCATGCACTTCGAGTTTCGCCCCGATCTAATTGCAATTGGCAGACTTTCAGAAACGCGCGGATGTTCCGGTTAGTCTTGGAGCCAGGGTCAACTCAAAGCCCGGCGCGAATCGTGCTTCGTGGCGCTACGAGACGGATACGAGGTCCGAGCTGACTGGACAAGACTGGTCAGCTTCTCGGGTGTTCATTTGACGTACTATCAAACTAGCCGCCCTTGAGACTTCTATCCTTCATATATGGGATAGATTAGGCCGGGCAAATTCGTCAAAATTTCGGAGATTGTCCTTTACCATTTTGCGCGGGTGCATCTATAATGATCGGGCTGTCGTTCGATGACGACAGACTTGGATGCATTTGATGCACTAGGTTCGACTGGTTGGAGACCGAGCATTGAGCGGCTTCTGAATTGCGAGATGACTGGTGTCGACGGCCACAAAGTTGTCTTCTCTGCGGGCGCTACCTACGTCTCCCTTCGTAGGAAGCAGGTCACTCGGTATCGTTTCCAGCCAGTCGAATCCAGATCATCAAAATGCATTTGGGCGGGCCAAGCATTGCCCTCGCGCCTCGCAGTTTTTGAAACGCAGCCTGCAATGCCATTTTGATCCACGCGCATTGGTCGCTCCAGCAATCATCCCACTGAAAGCCTGATCCTGGTACGAGATGCTTGAGTGAGATCAGAAAGCAGCAGAAGATCGACATCACTATGAGCAAATCCGCGTTCACTGTTCGCCTGAATGAATAGGGTGGATGGCGAGACAAGCAAACGCAGGTCTGTAACTGCCATGTGATCCGTATAGCATAGTAACAGACCCAATTTCGGTGCACAGAGTTGTCCGAAGAGCTTCACCTCATTCAGGCAAAGACCAGATTTGCAAAGCGTACCAACATCCGCCCGGCGCTTCCGTCTACAAACGTTGTTTTCTTTGATTGCGGGTGGCGTTGTGCTGCTGTCCGTCGGCAGCATTGTCGTGCTGTCCCTTATCAACGCGCGCCAGGAAGTCGTGCGCGGTCTTGCAACAGAGTTCGATTTGATCGTCGGTGGAGTAACGGACCGCATCAGCGAACAGCTGACGCTGATTGCCAACAAGCATCAGCAAATGGCCAATTGGATTCGGGCTGATCCTCAAATAGCCGATGACAATGCGCGAATGGCAATTATGCTACGTGCAGGTGCTACGGG